>CAWKBR010000001.1:0-1091719 GCA_963847875.1 uncultured Planctomycetota bacterium
TTGGCACGCCGCGGCATGCTGCAGATCCTGATCCGGGGCGTGATCCGGGGCCACCCATCCCGCCGGGACCGGCCCAGCCGCGCAGCATCAAACCGCGATTGGATATTTTGCCAAGTCACTGCTGCCCAACGGATTGCCTCTCCGCCCTCCGCCACTTATCGTTTATCACTCATCGTTCATCGCTTTCTCCGGTTGCTCCCCTCCGCCCTCGACACTCCGCTCTTGCCTCCCCTCCGTGCCCTCCTGTTGAATGTTTTTGGTTTCTACCAGGAATCCGCGTGCTTTGCCCGCGACACATTGGAATCGAAACAAAGAGCGCCTTGGCGCACTTGGCGGCCTTGGCGGTTCCCTCCCTCGGTGGCAAATCTTCTCCCCTTCGGCGAAATCAGTCGCCTTGGGAGTGAACCGCTCATTGCCGCTAATGATCGCTAATTCCATTCAGCAGCCATCAGCGCCTATTAGCGGGCATCGTTCCTCCGTGCCCTCGGTGATCTCTGTGGCAAATTTCCCCCTGTCCAAAAATAGATACTTCACATCTGTCCACTATCTGGTAGAAACAGGGGTGCAGGATGCAGCGAGTGAGAGACAAGTAGAAGGAAGCCACAACAAGTCACGATCGATTTTCGTGCCCTTTCGTGGCCATTGTCGGCGCTGCGCTGAACCTGAAACCTGAAACCTGAAACCTGAAACCTGAAACCTGAAACCTGAACCCTCCGCCTTGCACTCCCGTCAACCAAACAGCCATCAAGAAATCGACGCTCCAGCCGGCCATGCGTCGTTTCATGATTTGGCTTTGTTTGCCAGGGTGTTGCTTGACGAGGCTCAAGGTGAAGCGGCGGAGCCAGGCGAGGTTTTCGGCGAAGGTGCGGTTGCGGACGCGGCTGTCGTCTTCGCGGTAGGTCATGTCGAGTGACCAGTGGAGCGAGTTCTCGATCTCCCCAATGAGCGCGGACGGCCTGGGCGAAACGTTGGCCGTGGCGGCGCAGGCTGCTGATGTAAAAACGGGTGTCGGACGTTTCGACGCCATTCTCTTCGCAGACGCGAACGACCACGCCGATCGTCTTGAGACCTTTCCAGTCGGAGCGGCCGTGGAGCCAGTCCGGGGCGGCGATCTGATAGTATGTTCGCACTTCGAGCCGCCCGTGCCCTTGTTCGACCTCGACGTACCGACTGACCGAGCGCGTCGCCACGTCGTCCTGCAAGGGACCGAGCAAGCGCCAAGCGAACGTCGTTGAAGAGCTTGTCGTGATTCCCTTTGAGCGCCAGCACGTAGTCGCCGCGGCCCTTCACGATCTGGGCGGCGATGGTCTTCTGGCAGCCGGCCGCGTCGATCGTGACGACAGCGTCCTCGAGGTCGAGAATCGTCAGCAACTGCGGGAATCGCCGTGATTTCGTTCGATTTCTCGTCGGTCGCGACTTGCCCCAGCGTGACGCCGCGATCCGACGCCCAGGCGCTCACGACGTGCAGCGGACCGAGGCCGTTCTTCCCGTCGTGCGAACGCCGCAGCGTCTTCCCGTCGATGGCGATGCGGCGCTGTTCACCGGCTTCGACGTTCTCCTCTCCCGAACCGGTCAAGCCGTCGATCCATGCCCGGAAGCACTGTTGGAACAACGCGGGGCTGAGCATGCTCAAGACCCGCCGAAACGTGTCCTTGCCGGGAATGCCATGCGGCAACGCCAAGTGCGTCTTCAGCCACGCCTCGTTGAGTTCCGCCCACTGGGCGATCGCCGTCGGACCGTCGGCCGTGGCGACCACCGCGCAAATCGCGATGACGATTACGTCCCCCAGGCGATGCAGCCGATTGATACGCGAGCGAGGGTCCGGCAAGTCGTCGAAGAAGTGAACGAGACTTACCGCTTCCTGGTCGCCGATCGTAAGCATGAGATACCCTTTCGCGTTGAAGTACGAGACGCAAAAGAGTCAGTGCCGAGCTGACCCTTGAGGACCCACGAAAAACCTGTCGCCTTCGGCCCGGCGTGTCACCTTCGAGAAAAACCCGTGATATTCGCACGACACATCTCGGCAATTTGCTGTCGCCTTCGAGCGTTCGGGCACCTTCGCCTATCCTCCGCGTCGCGCCGTCGTCGTGAGCACGTTGGCGCACAAAATGGATCAATAGGGAGCCCTGTTTTGTCGCTTCACCAAATCGCCAACTCGCGTCGCGGCAACGACTTCCGCGTGCCCCGATGCGACAGAATCAATCCAATTTGTCGCCTCGAACGCGTTTTCACGACATGCGACAAAATGCAAACGCCTGGCCGGCAACGACTTGCGCCGTGCATCGCGAGCAAGTGAAAACAGAATTCGAAAAACCCCGAGCGCCAGCAGCTTTTGTCGCATTTTGTCGCTGTTCCTTACGACAAAATCGAGCGAGCAGTTACGACAACGCTGCTATCACTGCCAGCCGCCGTCTTCCGAACATTCGTGCGCCGTTCGCCTTGCTATTCCGCCCGATGGCCCGCTTTGATACAGTCCCGCCGCTTTTCAATGGCCACACGGGCCACCACGTCGGTCCGCGCACCACGTCACGACACGCTAGCAACTCGATGGCGATGCTTCGATCTCGAATCTTTCGGCATTTGCTCCGCGCCCTGCGCTGGCCGCGCTCGTGGCGATCACCGGCTGCCAGTCGATCGTCGGCTACCGCGGCTGGCCGCTGCCCGAGCACGATCACACCAGTTTCCACACGCCCGCGATGCGGATCGACACGGTCAAGCAATTCGCCAGCCGCGCCGACGGCACCGACTCGCAGGAGCAGCGCGAATACACCGACCAGCTCGCCCGGCAGATTCAAATCGAGCCCGACCCAATCGTCCGCGAGGCGATCATCCGCGCGACCGGCCAGTTCGGCACGCCGCTGGCCTACCAGATTATTGAGGCCGGTTTGCGGGACGAGAGCCCACAAGTCCGCATCGCCTGTTGCCAACAGCTCGGCCAGCGAGCCCAAGTGCGGAGTGTTTCGAGCCTGGCCGCCGTGCTCCGCGACGACGAGGAGACCGACGTGCGACTGGCCGCCACCGAAGCGCTCGGCAAGATCAAGGATCCAACCGCCATCGCCGCCGTGGCCATCGCGCTCGACGACCGCGACCCGGCGCTGCAATTCGTCGGCGTGCAGTCGATGCAGTCGCTCACCGGCAAGCATTACGGCGGCGACGTCAAGGCCTGGCGGCAAGTGGCGGCCGGCGAGAGTCCACCCGAGCCCAAGCCGCCGTCGATCGCCGAGCGGATCCGCAATGCGGCCAGGTTCTGAGCACGGTGCCACGGTAGTGGGGCCGCTAAATCCCCCCTTGCCGCCAGCACGGCCGGCTTGGGAAAAAACCTTTTCGGCCCTAGACTTTCGCTACTTGCCCCGGCCTCCCGCCCGCCGCACCAAACTCGTGTCACGATTGAACTTCCGGCACTTGCGGCCCGATATCCTTTGGGTGGGCACGCAAACTTCGCGGCCGCCCCGTGACCCAGCACGTAGTAGCGGCTACCATGCTGGCGGTGGCAGTGTTCGAGGCCCCAGCCCGACTGACGGGCGGCGACGGCCGAGAGCATCGGAATCACCGAGTCGAGCCGATCAGCAAAGTTCACGGCGGAACGCGAGCAGGAATCAATTACTTATGACGAACACCGCCAAGATAACTGAGCCCATTGCGACCCGATTTCTCCGAACCCGAGCACGCTCGATTCTTACTTCTCGCACTCACCGCACTATTCGTCAGCGGCCGGCGTCGATTGAACGGCCGCTCTTTGCCGGGTTGGCCGTGGTGATGGCCTGCCTGATGATCGCGCTGGCGGTGCATGGCTCGGAGCCGGTCGATACGGGCTGGAGCTTGGCGAAGCCCTCGATCACGTTGGGCGGCAGCCAGGCGCCGAACCAGCAGATCCGCATCGCCATCAACCACGTGCTCGCGCAGAGCGAGGTGCCGCTGCTGCAATCGCCGGCTCAGCCCCGTCCGGCGGTTCAGGACGCCAGCGATGACGGTCCTGAATTCACGGAAGCCACCGACGGCTGGCGGCCTGTTCACCTCAACAGCGAGCGAACCGGTCGCCAGATCAAATCCGAAACCACAGCGACCGAGCTGCGGTTTAAGGCGGCGCCGAGCAACAAGTCGTTAGCCACTTCTGCGGACGAGCAGAAGGCCGCTGTCGACCAGCCTCGGTCCAGCGACAACGACGTCGAACGGAAACTCGGCAACGACAAGAAGGAACCGGCATCTCAGCAGCCTGCCGACGTCAAAGTCGACAAGCCAGAACAGGAAGACGCTGAGGCCAAAGCCCAGCCTGCCGCCGAGGAGCCAGCCCCCAAACCGCTGCCGCCGCTCTCGCAGCAAATGAAGAACCTGCGCGCCAAGGTCCGTCGCGTCCTCAAGGCGTACTACAATCAACCGCTCAACAGCCGTGACAACGATCCTTGGGAGTGCATCCACGGGATGTTGGCCTACGGCGTGCATAGCCAAATCCGCCAGGGGAGCCCGAAGGGCCAGACGATCACGCTCGTCGGTTGGCTCTGCTTCAATCGGCCCTGCAAAGGCTATACGCTGCTCTACACGACGCCGGAAAACGAACTGCGCGCGAAACAGGGCGTCGGCCTGCAAGGGCACATGGGCCAATTTCTGGCGATGCTCGCCCAGAGCCAGGTTTCGCCCGAGTATCCGATCCGCATCCGCGATCAGGAGTTCACGATCAACGACTTGATCGAAGCCGAGAAGAAGACTTGCTATACCAAGACGGAATTGACGTTCAAGTTGATCGCGTTGATGCACTATCTCCCCTCGGACGCGACGTGGGTCAATGACCAGGGCCAGAGTTGGGACATCCCGCGACTGATCCGCGAGGAGTTGGCCCAACCGATTCGCGGCGCGGCCTGCGGCGGAACGCATCGTCTGTCGGGACTGAGCCTCGCGGCCCGCACACGCGTCCGACGCGGCGAACCGCTCGACGGCGAGTATCTGCGCGCCGCCCAGTTCGTCGAGAAATATCAGCAGTACGCCTTCCAGTTGCAGAACCGCGACGGCAGTTTGAGCACGGAGTGGTTCCGCGGCCGCGGCGACGAATCGGACATCGATCGCCGCGTGAAGACCACCGGCCACATTCTCGAGTGGCTCGTCTACTCGCTCAACGACCAGGACGTCGAGAGCACGCGTACGTTCCGGGCAGTGAACTATCTGGCCTCTCTGCTCAGCAGCAACTTCAATCATGAATGGGAAGTCGGCCCGGAGAGCCACGCAATCCACGCGCTGCGGCTCTACGACGAGCGCGTATTCCAACCGCACGACGGCGAAGACGAGGTTGCCAAGAATGCGGTCCGCAAAACCGCTGGGCGTCCCTCGCCCTCGTCGCGATCCAGCGCGAAGCGGTACTAATGGCCGCGATCTGAACTCCGGGCGCGGGCGGCGTGCGAGTCTCCCAGTCCGCAAAACCGCATCGTCGCGGGGGCCAGCCGGCGTAAACTTTCGCCTCCAAATTGGATTGCTCCAGGCCGCGGGGTACACTACATTGCGACCGATCCGTCGCTCTGACCTACCTCCCCCAACCACGCAGCCTGATCATGGCGCTGGCACGCAAAATCTCCGACCAGTTGCAGGTGTTCTGCCAACAGGCCGACCAGTTGGCGACGCTCCACTCGGCCGACGCGGTGTTGTTCCTGATGGAACGGCCGGCCGACTGGGCTATGATCCGCGCAGCCGTCGGGAAGCACCCAGTGCTCTTGGCTGGCGACAGCGCGGAAACGCTCGCCGGCGCTTCGGCGGATGAATTCAAGATCATTCTGGTCAACAAGCCGCCCGAGAGCCCCGTCTTCGAGCGGCTCACCCAGGCCTTGCTGGAAAGTGTGGCCAGCGAACAAGTGCCGCCCGGCGCTACCATCGTCGCCGTCTACAGCGGCTTCGAACCCACCGTGATCGACACGATCAGCATCATTCGGCTGGGTGAGCACTTGGGCCAACTCACGATGCGCGATCTGCGCCAGCTCAAGACGCGGATTCCGTTCGAGACGCTCAAAATCGCGGTCGACCTCGCCGTCGACATCGGCCGCGAGGGCCGCGAGGGCAAGCCGGTCGGCACGCTGCTGGTGGTCGGCGATCACCGAAAGGTGCTCAGCTATTGCCGCCCAATGGGTTTCGACCCGGTGCGCGGCTACAGCCGCGCCGAGCGAAACCTCAGCGACTCGAAGGTCCGCGAGGGCATCAAAGAAATCGCTCAGATCGACGGCGCATTCGTCGTGTCGAGCGACGCGACGGTCGCGGCCGCCGGGCAGCGTATCGCGGCGCCGCGGGCCAGCGATCTCACGCTGCCCAAAGGTTTCGGCTCGCGCCACTGGGCCGCCGCCGAAATCAGCCGCGCCACCAGCGCGATCGCCATCGTCGTCAGCCAGACGAGCGGCACGGTGCGACTCTTCCAAAACGGCGAGATCGTACTCCGCATCGAGCCATTCCGCCGCCCGATGAAATGGATCGAATTCGATCAAGATCCAGTCAGCGAGTAGACGACGGCCCCGCGTTTTATTGTGCGCGCACCTCAATCGTGATCAGGCGACGGAGCAGCCGGCCCCACCACTTCGAGCAGCCGCGCGCGGATTTCGTCCAGCCGCGACTCAGACAGCGGCTTCGAGCCGTCGCGCTCGGTGACGTAGAACACGTCGACCACCTGGTCGAGATAGGTGCCGATCTTGGCGAAGCGGATGATTAGCTCCGCGTCGTGCAGCGCGCGAGCCAGGCGGTAGAGCAGCCCGCGGCGGTCGATCGTGAACACCTCCACAATCGCGCATTCGTCCGAAAGCTGCGTGTCGATGCGAATTTCGTTGGGCAGATTCGAGAGCGCCGCATTGGCTTCGAGCTGCTCGTAGCCCCAGACCGTGCGAAACGTCGGCGGCTCGTCGCGGTCGATCGACGCCACGAGCGAATCGCAGACTTTCGCCAATCGTTCGGGCGGCGGCTCGCCCGGATAGTCTGGGTCCAGCGCCACGTAGTGCAGCAGCAACAGGCCATCGGCGAGCGTGTTCGTCTCCGCCGAGAGAATTTGCATTCCGTGGCCGGTGAGTGCCCCGGCCATGCTGGAAAAAATCGCCCGCCCGACCCCCTGGTCGATCGCGCCAAAGAACTCGACAGTGTCGGTCTCCGGCAGATAATTGGCCCAGGCCGTCCCGCCGCGCGGCGTCAGCGTGCGTAATCGCCGGAGCACTTCCATCACTTCCGCCGGCGTACGTCGGGCGATCAACGCCTCAGGCAAGGCGTCGAGCTGCCGCTCGAACCAGGCGTCTTCCCGTTCCGGCTGCGTGAACAAAGCAAGCGTCTCGCGGCGAGCCAGCTCGTGGCGATCTTCGACCAGCACACGGTCGGGCGTGAGCATCCGTAGCGTCCGGCGGTAGAGCCCGAACAAAACGTCGACCTTCCAACTGTTCAATACGTCGGGGCCGACCGACGCCAAGTCGGCACACGACACCAGCGCCAGCAACTGCAAGCGCTCCGGTGTACCCACCTCCTGAGCGAATCGCGCGACGAGCTGTGGTTGCGACGTGTCGCGACGGAATGCCAAATGCGACATCAACAGATGCTTGTGGACCAGGAATTCGAGCGTATCGGTGTCTTCGACGCTGAGTTCGAACCGCTCGGCGATTTTTTGCGCGATCCGCCGTCCGACTTCCGAATGATCCTCTTCGTAGCCCTTGCCGAGATCGTGAATCAACAGCGCGAAGTGCAGCATGCGTTTGTTCTGCAAGTGGACATAGGCGTCGCCCAACGCATCCTTCCGCTCGACGAATCGCGTCGCCTCCTCGACGGCACGAATGCTGTGCTCGTCGACCGTGTATTTGTGGTACTGGTTGAACTGCAACAAACAGCGGGCGTGGGCGAATTCGGGAATTAGTTTTTCCAAGACGCCGAGCTCGAGCAGTCGCCGCAGCAGTTCGCCCAGCCGATCCGGATCGTCCAAGAGTTTCAGAAATCTGGATGCCGCCTCGCGGTTCGGCAGATTCGAATACTGGGGCGCGGTTCGATAGACGAAATACCAAGTGTCCTGCGAGATCCGCTTCCCTTCGGTCCGCGCGAGTTCCACCAGGCGGAGCACCTCTTCCAAGTGCCGCTCGAGCCGGGCCAGCGCACTGGTCGTGGCGCTGATTTCGCGGCGGCCGACGTGATAGCCGTCCTTGGTCGTGTAGCCCAACACCGGTCCGAACACGCGACTCACGCGGGAGGGGGGCTGCACGATCTCGGAAAGCCGCTGCGCCAGGTGCCAGACGTGATTCGTGTGGTGGAAATAATCGCGCATGAACTGCTCGACCGGCAGCAACCCCTGCCGGCCGCGGTACTGAAAGTACTTCGCCAGGCGCAACTGCTCGGCGCGCATCAACAGATCGCAAGCCTCGCCGGCGTGAAAGTGCATTTCATTGCGAACGCGGAGCAAAAATGTCTGAGACGACATCAGCCGGCGATGGTCGAATTTCGACAGCACGCCCATGTCGTGGAGGCGGTCGAAATCGGCGACGCCGCAGCGCAAGAACCAGAGCCAGCGGAGCAGGTGGATGTCGCGCATTCCGCCGCGGGAGCGCTTCAAGTTCGGCTCGAGCAAGTAGACCGTTTCGCCGAATTGAAGCCGCTCGGTTCGCCGCTCGGCGATGAAGTCTCGCGCCAATCGAGTGCGGTGCCGTTCGACCATCGCCGAGAGCTGCGTCGAATAGCGATCGTACTCGGCCGAGCTACCCAGGAGCAGCCGCGACTCGACCAGCGACGTCCCGATCTGCGGTTCGGTGCGGGCCATTTGCACGGCCTGAGCCGTCGTGCGGACGCTTTGGCCAAGCTGGATGCCGACGTCGAAGACATCCTGGGTCAGCCGGCGTGCGAAGTCGGTGATCGTCTCGTCCGCCTTGCCGGCGTAGAGCAGCATCATGTCGACGTCGGAATAGGGCGCCTGCTGCCGCCGTCCATAGCCGCCGTGGGCCACGAGCGACACGCGTTCGCGCAGCTCGGTCGCTTCGCTGTCAGGCCGATCCGCGAGCGCGGCATCGTACAACCGAAGAATCGCGCTATCGACCAGCGACGTGAACTTCGCGCAGACCTTCACGCCGTCCAGTCCGCGATCGTGCTGCAGGCGCAGCTGCACGCGACCTTCCGCCAATTGTTCGCGAGCGGCCAACACACTGGGACGTAATCGGCGCACCCACAGTCACTCATTCACCGCGCCGCAGTCAAGCCGGCAGCCAAGGAAACGGGAAAGCTCGCAAGAGATGGCTGGAGCAAATCCATTTGCGGTCCATCACGACCATCTCCACAATCCCATTCTATCTCCCGATCGCCTACGCGCAAAAGATGATCGCCTGCGGCCCAAACTACAACGCGGCGGAGCCGGTTTCGCCGGTGCGGATGCGAATCGTGTCGGCCAAATCGGACACGAAAATCTTGCCGTCGCCGATCTGCCCGGTCTGGGCGGACCGGACAATCGTGTCGACCGCGGTGCGGACCTTGCCGTCGTCGACCACGATTTCGATCTTGACCTTGGGCACGAAGTCGACCGTGTACTCGGTGCCGCGGTAGACTTCGGTGTGGCCTTTTTGCCGACCGAAGCCGCGGACTTCGGTCACGGTCATTCCCGAAATCCCCTGCTCGGTGAGGGCGTTCTTGACGTCCTCGAGCTTGTGATGGCGAACAATCGCTTCGATCTTCTTCATCGCCTTGGCTCCCGTGTGCGTCAGGCGTTGGAGCCCGACAAACTCTTCCGGTCAGGCTGAACCGCCTGACGCGCTGTTGTAATCTTACTCCATCGGCCGGCATCTTGCACATGCGCTCGGCCAGCCGCTACGAACGGCTAGGTGAAAATATAGCCCTCTTCCTCGTGCTGGCTCACGTCCAAGCCGAGGACTTCATCCCGCTCGCTCACACGCAGACCGATGATCCCGTCGACGGCCTTCAGGATAATGAACGTGACGACGATGCTAAAGACCCAGGTGACCACGACCGCCACGATCTGTCCTTTGAGCGCGGTGCCCCCTTCCAAGAGGCCGACCGGCTCGCTGTTGTTGATGTTCCAAGCGGCCCGGGTGGCGAACACGCCGGTGAGAACGGCGCCGAGCGTCCCGCCGACGCCATGCACGCCAAAAGCGTCGAGGGCGTCGTCGTATTTGAAGGCAGCCTTGACCTTGCTGCAGGCGAAGGCGCAGACGATGCCTGCCGCGGCGCCCATGACGAGCGCCGACATCGGGCTGACGAATCCGGCGGCCGGCGTGATGCAGACCAAACCGGCGACGATGCCGGACGCGGTTCCCAAGACACTCGGTTTGCCGCGATGCAGCCAGTCGTACAAGGCCCAGGCCAATCCGCCGGCCGCCGCGGCGAAGTGGGTCGTGCAGAACGCGCTCGCGGCGAGATTGTCGGACATCAATTCGCTGCCGGCGTTGAAACCGAACCAGCCGACCCACAGCATCGCCGCGCCGAGCGCGGTGTAGGTGAGATTGTGCGGCCGCATGTCTTCGTGGCCGAAACCGATGCGCCGGCCGATCAACAGGCGCAGATAAGGGCCGACACGCCGGAGCTGATGTGTACGACGGTGCCGCCGGCAAAGTCGAGCGCGCCGCCGCCCCAGGGGGTCACGCCTGCGAGCGCCAGCGTCGAATAGGAGAGGATGCCGCCACCCCAGACCCAGTGGCAGAGTGGGAGGTAAACCAGCGTGCCCCACAAGATCGAGAACAACACCATGGCGCTGAATTTCATCCGCTCGGCAAACGCACCACAGATCAACGCCGGCGTGATGATGAAGAACATGCCCTGAAACAACATGTGCGTGAGCCGCGGCAGCGACGCCGGCCATGGGCTCGTCCACCATCTTGGTCTCAGGATTCCAGAATCGCTCGACACCGCGCATGAACAGATAGTCGCCGTCGCCGATGTACGGCCGCAGCGGTCCGTCCGACTCGCCGAAGGCCAAGGAGTAGCCATACAGTCCCCAGATGACCGTCATCAGTGCCATCAAGAACAAGCACTGCATGACGACGCCGAGCACGTTCTTGCGACGGACCAGTCCGCCATAGAACATCGCCAGGCCGGCGCGGTCATGAACAGCACGAGCGCACAACTGGTGAGCATCCAGGCGTTGTGCCCGGCCAGCTTGGCCTCGGCAATGCCGGCCGCCACCGCGTCGGGCGCCTCCTGGGCACTGCGCAAAACTCCGCAGCTGCGAGAAGGACTCCCAGCGCCAGCAGGGCAAAACACCACCGCCGAATCGTTTCCGCCATCAAACGATCCTCCGCCAAAGCGTGATTTTTCAGATTGCCGCGGCGCCCTTCCCCTGCCGGCCGCCCGGCAGGCCACGTACGTCCGCTAGCCAATGCGACCGCTAGATTAAGCGCTGCCGATGGCGTCGTAAAGCCCCGACGAGCCGAGATTTCTAGCGCGAGCGGCGACGAATACGCGAGGTTGCTCCAGCAATGCGGTGCGTAAATCACCGGCCGCCGCCGGGGCCTCCCTCAGCCAGCGCCTCGTCGACAATCTTCTTGATCTCGTCCGACGGATCGATCTCAGTCGGCTGCTCGGGAATCCCCGCGGCATCGGCCTGCTGCTTGGCCTCGGCGAGGAAGGCCCGCAACTCTTCGTCGGTCAGCGTTTGTCGTAGCTTCCACTGCCCACGGGAATCGCGCTCGGCAACATGAACCATTGCCGCGTCGATTCCCGCCTTGTCGATCTTCTTGTCGATCGCTCCGCGAATAAAGCGTTGCAAAGTCTGGCTGCCGGCGGACTTCTCCTCCGCGCTGAGCCCCGATTTGGCAAAGTATTGCCGTTCGATCACCGAAGCACCAATCAACGACATCAACGGCGAATCCGCAAACCTTTGGGCCAGGACGCCCAACTGCTCCAGCGAAATCTTTTTCTCGCGGAACGCCGTGGCGACTCGATCCACTTGGACCATGATCTCCTGCTGCTCAGGCGCGGGTAGCTGCGAGTTGGCCATCCCCTGGCGGACAACTTCCGTCACGCCGGTGGCCGCCCAGTCGCGCAATTCCGCGCAATCCAGACGCCGACGAGAATCGCGACCACGGCCAGTATCACCAACACAATCAAGCAGCCCGTCAGACACGATCGCCAACCGCTCTTGCGCTCAACCGCCGTCGCCGGCCCTTCCACGTCGGCAGTAAAGAGATGCTCGTTTGCCATTCTCATGAACTCCTTTTAGACAAGTGAATTGGAATTGCGCCGGCTCAACCGTGCTGCTTCCAGGCAATATCGGACACGCCCGCGAGTTGGTTCGCAGCGCGAGCGGCAACGAACAGTGCGTCGCTCAGGCGGTTCAAATATCGCAACACTTCGCCACGTATGGGTTCGGTCGCGGCCAGCGTCACCACCAGCCGCTCGGTGCGACGGCTCACCGTCCGCGCCCAGTGCAGATGGGCCGCCGACGACGAGCCACCGGGCAGGATAAACATCTTGAGCGGATCGAGCTTCTGTTCCCACTCGTCGATCGACTGCTCGAGCCAGGCGATGTCGCCCTCGCCGACGAGGTTCATGCCAAGCTGCGTTGGCTGCGGCGTGGCGAGCTCCGCGCCCAGGTTGAACAGCTGGTGCTGCACGCGCGTCAAAAAACTGTCGATTTCGGCCGGCATGTCGGCACGACTGGCGAGTGCCCCACGTGCCACGCCGAGCACCGCGTTCAGTTCGTCGACCGTGCCGTAGGCGGCGACCCGCACATCGTCTTTTCGCACGCGTCCGCCGCCGAACAGGCCGGTTTCGCCCTTGTCGCCCGTGCGAGTGTAGATTCGAGCCATGCAAAATCACCTAACAAATGCCCTGAAAGGCCGTTCGTTGCAATTTAGCGTTTGGCTGGCCAAAATGACAGATGAAACACCCTGAGGAGACTTGCATGAAATATGTCGTGATTCTATTCGCCCTGGGCCTCTGCTACGTCAGCCTGCCGGTGACGATCCAATCGGTCGCCGACGCCCAGGCAGTTGCCGAACACCCGGCGCCGGCCGCCGCCGAGCCCGCCAAGCAGGAAACCAGCGACGCCGAAAAGAACGGCGCCGCGACGAAGCCCGCCGCCAAGGAAGATCCCGCGAAAGACAAGGCAGACAAGACGGAAGCCAAGTCCGAAACGAAAGCCGAAACGAAGGATGCGAAGAAGGACGAGAAGAAGAACGCAAGACCGCCAAGGTCGAGGCCAAGCCGATGAAGGTCGTCGTCACGCTCGACGGGATCTTCACCGCCGAGAAGATGACGCCCGTCGCCTTGCAGCCCGAGGTGTGGAGCCAATTCGAGATCGTCGAAATCGTCAAGCACGGCACAGAAGTCCACGAAGGCGAAGTGCTCGTCAAGTTCGACGCCGAGAAGATCGACCGGGAGATCGCCGATCTCGAACTCGATCTCCACCAGAGCGAGCTCGCCATTCGCAAAGCCGAGCAGGAATTGCCGCGTGCGGAAAAATCGCTCGCCATGGCCGAAACCGACGCCGCGCAGAACGACAAGAACGCTCGCGACGACTACGACCGCTACTTCAAGACCGATCGGCCGATGATTCTCAAGTCGATCGAATACTCGCTCAAGGGGGCGCAGTTCCAGCTCGACTACGAGCAGGACGAGCTCGACCAACTTGAAAAGATGTACAAGGCCGACGACCTCACGGAGGAAACCGAGGAAATCGTCCTCAAGCGTTCGCGCACTGAGCGTCGATTTCGCCAAGTTCAACCTTGAGCAGACGAAACAGTATTGCGACGAGCTGCTGCAAGTCCGGCTGCCGCGATACGACGTCGAGATCAAGGAAGCAGTGGACAAAGCCGCCCTGGAGCTGGCCCGGGCAAGGACGGCGCTGGCCGTCGACCTCGTCCGAGCCCGCTACGACTTGGTGGATCAAAAGCAAACACGAGCCAAATCGCTTGAACGGCTCTCGAAGCTGATGACCGATCGCTCGCTGATGGAGCTCAAGGCCCCGGCCGACGGAATCGTCTACTACGGCGACTGCGATGATGATGGCGACTGGTCCGACGTCGCGTCGCTGATCGACAAACTCAAGCCGCACTACTCGGTTCCGTCCGACACGGTGGTGATGACGGTCGTCGAGCGCCGGCCGCTCAAAGTGCTGGCCGACGCGAGCGAAGACAAGCGGGCGGAATTCTCGGTCGGCGAGTCGGCAAAGGTCGTGCCGCCCCTGGAGAACGCCGCCTGGCTGCCGGCCAAGCTCTCCGGCATTTCGACCGTGCCGGTCGCCAAGGGGAAATTTGCCGCCGATTTTAGTCTCACCGGCAGTGAGCTGCCCGACTGGATCGTCCCCGGCATGAGCTGCAAAGTGAAGGTCGTCACCTACGACAAGCAGAGTACGCTCACCATACCCAAGAAGGCAGTTCAAACCGACAAGCTGGATGAGGAGCAAAAATACGTCTGGTTCATCGATTCTAAGGACGGTGACGCGAAAGACCCGAAGGCCAAGCCGATTCGCCGCGACGTGAAGCTCGGCAAGACCAGCGGCGATGACGTGGAAGTGTTGAGCGGACTCAAGAAAGACGACGTCGTCTCACTCGAAGACGAGAGCAAGCAGGACAAAGAAGACGCGGAAGCGGCGAAAGAGTAAAGCTCGCCAAATTGGCGTGGAGGCAGGGAGTCGCGACATGGTTTGCCGGGCGTCGATCATTGGCTTTGCATTCGCCGCGCTCGCGTCGTTCGTTGTCGCCGTTCCCGCGACAGCCAAGGAGAATCCGCCGGCCGCTGCCGAGGAGCCTGCCGCCAAGAGCACCACGGCGCTTCACCTGTCGCGGCAGGCGACGACCGGCCCGAAGCCCGTGCCGATCACGCCGCCGAAGCCCGAGGAAATCGCCGCCGCGATCCGTCGCGGCGTCCAATTCCTGCTCGACGACCAGCGGCCCGACGGCTCGTGGGGCAGCCCCGAGAACTCCAAGCCGTTCGAGGTCTACGCCCCGCCGCCCGGCGCCCACGATGCATTTCGCACCGGCGTGACCGGCCTGGCGATCATGGCCCTGGTCGAAGCCGAGCACAAAGTCGCCGACGACCAACGGCCCGCCGTTTCCGCGGCCATCGATCGGGGCGAACATTGGCTCTTTGAGCGCGTACCGCATCTTCGCCGCGCCACGCCCGACGCGATCTACAACACCTGGGGCCACGCCTACGCGCTGCAAGCCCTCGTGCATCTCTATCACCGCGCGGCTGGCGATCCCGAGCACCAGGCCCGGCTCAAGCAGCTTGCCGCCAGCCAGGCCGACATGCTCGCCCGCTACAGTTTTCTGGCCGGCGGCTGGGGCTATTACGACATGGTTGCCGGCACGCAAATCCCCGGCGACTCGTCGAACAGCTTCACCACCGCCACCTGCCTGATCGCGATTCGCGAGGCCAAGGAGATCGGCGTCGAATTTCCCGAGCGGCTCATCAAGAAGGCGATCGCTTCGATTCACCGCCAGCAGTATCCCAATTTCACGTATGCCTACGGCGAGTATCTCGAGCTAACGCCGATGCATCCGATCAACCGCCCCGGCGGCAGCCTGGGACGGTCGCAGGTCTGCAATCTGGCCCTGCGGCTCTACGGCGACGAGCGCGTCACCGACGAAGTGATCGAAACCTGGCTCGATCGGCTCATCGCCCGCAACGGCTGGCTGAGCATGGGCCGCAAGCTGCCGATTCCGCACGAATCGCACTTCTACGTGGCCGGCTACTTCTACTACTACGGCCACTGGTATGCGTCGCAGTGCATCGAGCTTTTGCCTGCCGCCGACCGCCCCCCGTTCCAGGACCAACTGGCACACGTCATTCTGCCGCTCCAGGAAAAGGACGGCAGCTGGTGGGACTATCCCTTCTACAACTACCACCAGCAGTACGGTACCGCGATGGCCGTCATGACGCTCTTGCGCTGCCAAAAAGCAACGTAGCGTCGTGCCTATTTTCTGGGCCCTTTTTTCTCGGCCGCCAGGCCACTAAACCGCCGCCCTTTGCACGGCGAAAATCATCTGATCCGGTCGTGCGGGCTGTAGAGTGCCAAAGCTCTGTTTTCGGCAATTGGCTCCCGGTGCCGCGGCATAGACCCCTTCACCGTAACCTAACATTTAGCAAACGATGCCGATTCGGCCACGGCAGGCTGATCCGGCTCGAATTGTCAGGCCAGCAGGCTTGGCGAAGAAGCAAGTCCCCTACGCAGCTCCCGGCCAATTTCCCCCCAACACCTTTGGACGGACGCACGACACGCCGCGAAAACAACTCGCTATCGCGGCCGGTTATCCAGCGCCCCAACATCCACTGCACAAGCCGAGAGAATCGCTGATGGGGTTCTTAAAACAATTCTTTGTTAACGTCTTCGACGACGAATCGCCGGCCAAGATCGCCAGCGGCTTCGAGCAGCTCAGCGAAAGCGAGCTGGAAGCCCACCTGGCCGTCACGCGCTACGGCGACTTCCAACTCACCGACGCGGTCCGGCCTTCGTACAATCTAGAAGTGGTGCCGACGGCCGGCTTCCGGCACGACGTCTACCGCGACGCCGAGACCCGCTCGACCGTGCCCGTCTTGATGGCGGCCATCACCAAGCCGCGGATGATGGAGACCTTCATCGAACTGCTCACGCCGCTCGGCGATACTGTCGACGTGGTACTCGAAACCAGCCACTCGCAAAAGACTCGCGGCCATACCGACCTCTACCGCGAGCAAATCGAGCTGCCGATCCTGCAGAGCATCCTCTGGGACTTCGAGGACCTCTTGATCAACGACGGTTGCACCGGCATCGCGGTCCTCAATCCCGAACATCCCGCAGGAAGTCCAGCTCGACGAGCACAAGCTGCTGTTGGTCTATGGCAACAAACTCACGCCGTACGAGAGCATCTTGATCGACGCCCATCTCAACTGCCGCGAGGAGATGCGGTTCATCACCGAAGCCGAGCACGTCCACTCGACCACCGAGCGGTTCGTCCAGGAGTTCGATGAGCTCAAGATGCGGCTGGGCATGGACGATTACCGGTAGCCGTTTAGCCGCGACGCGCCGCGTGGTCCCGCCACGCGCAGCGGAGCGAGGCCCTTCGATCTGCGTCCACAAGCTACCCTCGTCACCACCGCAGGTCAGATTTTCACACAGCCTGCTGATTACCGGCGATTCCGGCCCGCAGCCCGCCGGCGGCACCTTGCCAACCGGCCGCTTTCTCGGCGAGAATACGAGATTCTCCGCGGAGGACGTGCCATGGATTTGAGAGACGTCGAGAAGATCGCCCACCATCTGGCCGAAAAATTTGCCCGCACCGGGCTCACGTTTGACGACGTGCTGATCGAGCCGCGGTTCAGCACCGTCGTGCCCACAGCAGTCGAGGTTGGCACGCGGCTCACGCAGCCGCATCTCGATGAACATCCCGATCCTCAGCTCGCCGATGGACACGGTGACCGAGAGCGCGATGGCGATCGCCCTGGCGCAAGAGGGCGGGCTCGGCGTGATCCATAAGAACATGTCGATCGAGCGGCAGACCGAGGAGGTCGACAAGGTGAAGCGCTCGGCCAACGGCATCATCGTCGACCCGGTGACGCTGCCGCCAGATGCTAGCGTCGCTACCGCGCATGCAACGATGCAGCAGTCGAAAGTCAGCGGCATTCCGATCGTCGAGAACGGCAAGCTGGTCGGCATCATCACCCGCCGCGACCTGCGATTTCTCGAGCGGAATGACTTGCCCATCGCTCAAGTCATGACCAAAGACCACCTGGTGACAGCACAGGGGACCGTGACGCTTGAGCAAGCTGAGAAGATTTTGATGGCAAAAAAGGTCGAGAAGCTGCTCCTGGTGGACGAAAATAACAGACTGACCGGACTGATTACGATCAAAGACATCGACATGATGCGGCGTTTCCCGCAAGCAGCCAAAGATCCGCAGGGTCGGCTGCGGGTGGGAGCGGCGGTCGGCGTGTTCGATTTTGAGCGGGCCGGCAGCCTGATCGCCAAAGACGTCGATTTCCTGGTGGTCGACAGCGCCCACGGCCATTCGGCCAACGTGGTCGACACGGTCCGCCAGATCAAGAAGAGTTGGGACATCGACGTCGTGGCCGGCAACGTGGCAACGCGCGAAGGAACGTGCGACCTCGTGGCGGCCGGCGCGGACGCGGTGAAAATCGGCATCGGGCCGGGATCGATCTGCACGACGCGGGTCATCTCCGGCGTCGGGGTGCCGCAGGTCACCGCGATTTACGAAGCCGCGCAGGCGATCGCAGGATCGAACGTCACGATCATCGCCGATGGAGGGATTCGCTACTCGGGAGACATTACCAAAGCGCTCGCTGCCGGGGCCCACGCCGTGATGATCGGCGGACTGCTGGCGGGGCTCGACGAGAGCCCGGGCGAACGCGTGCTGTACCAAGGCCGGACCTACAAATCCTACCGCGGCATGGGTTCCTTGGGTGCGATGGTGAAGGGCTCCAGCGAACGCTACCGACAGGCGGGAGCGGAAACGAAGAACGGAAAACTTGTCCCCGAGGGCGTCGAGGGCCGCGTGCCGTACAAAGGCTCGCTCAGCCCGTTTTTGTATCAGCTCGTGGGCGGCTTGCGGGCCGGCATGGGCTACTGCGGCGCCAAGACGATCGACCAATTGCGCACGGAAGCGCGGTTCATACAAATCACGGCCGCCAGTGTGCGGGAGAACCATCCCCATGACATCGCCATCACGCAGGAAGCGCCCAACTACTCGGCCGAGTACTCGGCGGGGGATGAATAGCGGCGATAGGGTTCAGGGTTCGGGGTTCAGGGTTCGGGGAGAGCTGCTTCTCGCCGTCGCGGTTGTCGCCACGCTGGCTGTGCATGCTGCTTCCGCCGCGCGAGCTCCAGTGGCGCAAGGGCGGGCCGAAGCACGTCCAGCCGACGGCCGATTCGCAGCCGCTCGTCAAAGTTCCGCGAAGCCGAAACCGCGCCGCGACGGGGCCGTCCGCACGGTTGCATTTGAAGGCGACGCCGTGGAGGGCGAGGTCGGAAGGCCCCAACTTCGGCACGCAGCAGGCCGGCGGCGCCTCGATGCGGAGCATCAGCGAAAATCCGACGCATAGCGTCGTGGTCGATCCTGACCCCACCGATCGTCGCAACAACGACGCGGCCGAAATTTTTGGCGGCGACGGCGTTCGCTCCGCGCAGCTCCAAGTCCGCCCGCCGGCGAGTACCGACAATCGCTACAACGAACAGATCACCGAGCCCTTCGGCCAGCAGCCCATCCGCGAGGAGTCGGTCGAAACGGAGTCGACCGAGGTCGAGGAAGATATCTTGCTGCCGCCCGCCGACACCACCGAGCCCGACCTCGCACCGCCACCGGCCGACAACAATGCAGTCGAAATGCCGGACACGACCGACCAACAGCGTGGCTTCGAGCCGCATCCGCCCGGCACCGGCGCCGCGGTCGTTCGAGCCCGCGCCGTCCGACGTCACGCCGCGTCCCGATCCGTTCGTCCCGCTGGACGACGAGCCCGAGCGCCGGCCTGCCGACCCGTCAACGATCCGTCGCTCTCGGACGAAGGCCGCAAGGCCCAGGCCGACTGCGCCGAGGAGTTCACCAAGCTCCGAGGCCCACACGCTCAACCAGGTCAACCTGGGCATCGCCGTCACCGGCAAGCCGGGCGAAGACTTCCCCTACGAATGCTCGATCGACGACGGCACCTGGTACACCGGCCGCTGCTGGGACGAAACGACCTACATGTGGAAGGCCTCGGCCTTGTGCCACAAGCCGCTCTACTTCGAGGACGAAGCGCTCGAGCGTTACGGCCACTCGTGGGGCCCGTACCTCGATCCGTTCGTCTCCGGTGCCCACTTCTTCTGCAAGCTGCCGGTGCTGCCGTACTGCATGGGCGTCACGCCGCCCACCGAGTGCATGTACGCCCTGGGCCACTACCGGCCCGGCAATTGCGCTCCCTACATGATCAACCCGGTGCCGATCAGCCTGCGCGGCGCGGCATTCGAGGCCGCGCCTGGGTCGGCGGCGTGTTCATCGTGCCGTAGGGCAACGCGCCATCTCGACCGCATCATCCGCACGAACTCCATCGGCGCTGGCCAGACCCAGCGGCTGAATTGTGGATCAATTGGATTATTGGCACACGTTGGAAAAACACGATTCGGTGTTCCAAAATTCATAGGTTTTGTCACGTAGTGGGTCTGAATCCTCTGCAAAACAAGGCCTGTCCGTACGAGGCGTGTTCCAAAATACCGCGAATTTGCGCCTGTACTCGAAAGTTCCAAAAACCACACGCATCTCAGCGCGTGGAATGCTCGAAAATACTCGAATAGGCGCGCAGCCCAACGCGCAAATTCCCCAACGATTAGACCGGCGGATACGAGCGCACAGACCTCGCGGCGATTTAATTCGTCAAGAGCACGGGGACGTCCAGGCATGGTGGTGGAGCGGGTTCAGGGTTCAGGGAATTGAAGCGGGAGAGCAGGGAGCACGGGGTTCGAATGACTTCGCGCCCCCTGCTCCGAGCTCCCTGCTGTACTCCCCCACGCTACCAGATAGTGAACATCGGTTCAACAACTATTTTCGGCCACTTGGGAAATCATTACAGAGACACAGAAAACACGGAGGAAGAACCTGAGGTAGAGCGGAAAGTAGAGGCGGGATTGGCTTTCGGCGATCGGCACCTGCCTGGCTGACGACTGAAAGTGGATGGCTGAAGACCATCTTCCGTGGCCGAAAGTTGGGGCTTGACAGAGTGATTTGCAGGGCATCGTGATACTGTCGGGATACAGCGGTGCCAAGATGGACTTTTTAAGTCTCGCTTAGCAGTTTATTCCTTAACCGGTCGTACAACTTCCCGCCCCAAAGCGCTCCAAATCGAGTCCCAATAAAACCTCCCACTAGTATCAGCAGTAGTATCGCAATGTATCCATCGATTACGCCATCACCTAGGTTGTCATGATACTTGGCGTCAAAATACATGACCCAGGCTACCGCTACTCCGAATACTAGAGCTATGCTGACGGCGGCTCCCACATACCCAGCCACGAACTGAATTAGGAATCTCATTTTGGCTCTCACCTGGCAGTGTAGCAGACCAGCCCTAGTACAACGGCCACCAGAGTCGTGGCGACTAGCATCGTACGGATGGAGAAGCGGAAACATGGCATCGGGAACAAAGCGCCAACAGTAATCGCAGTGCTTCCAACGACTAGAAACCAACAAGGCAAAATGACCGTGACCTTTTGAAGCGTAATGCTGGCGTAAAAGCCGCAGTAAACTCGTTCTGAAAACTCGGTGACAGGTGGGAAGTCGCTGTATCCCCCCTGGCGCTCATCATTCGATGTCACAACCGGATACTTGAAGATTATCAATCCTCCGGGCATCGTGCCAACACCCCACGCAGCTGGCGTTTTCGCAGTTTCAATAAGTTCAGAAAGCCAATAGCTCCGCGCCCACAACATGCACAGCGCGATCGTCACCGCGGCGAAGAATACCGACACGGCAATGCTCAGGCGTCGGAATCGTCGCAACGGCGTTGCGGACACGTCGGCGAATGGCGTCGCGTCAGACATACCGGTAAGTGTACCACGGCGAACTAATTTCCGTGTCCGTTGCCTTCATCCAGCCGACGAATGGAAAGGAAGCACAATTTTTCATCGTTGAACGTGTAGAATACGTAAACCGGTGGACAGTCTTTCCTAACCAAGGGGAAATACCACACGTCCGGATCACCCGACCGATAGCCTTGCGTCGGGTCTTGGACCAAGACCCATAATAAGCCCTGCAGACACTCGTCGGCACGAAATTGGTCTGGTTCAATCGCCTCCAGTTCGGAGACGTACTGCGGCTCGTAGATGATTGCCCGATTCGGTCTATCCGGCATCTTGGACACGATTCAGGCTATCTCGGGCCTTGTCGCCAAGCGTGACGGCGTAGGCGTCTGCGGCATTGCTCCGCGGACCGCGATTCACCAGGGCAACGGAATATGGAATCGTTTCTTTTTCGCCTGCCAGCTTCCAGCCCGCAAAGCGATGAGATCGTTCGCTGATTTCACTGGCGGTTTTACCCCACCAACGCTTGATCAGTTTGTGCACCAAACTGACTTCCTCGGCCGAGAACTTCGAGAGGTCGGGTTCGCGCAGGGCCATTGGACGCTTGAGCTGACGACCAAAGAACAACCGATGCGCGATCGCGAATTCGCCCCGGTGTTCCATCTGCTTTGTTATCGGCAATAGCCGTCGCGGCGCGGGGCCGTTGGGAAGACGCTGATATTCCTGGTTCGTGACCGCTTTTCCAAATTGCGTGTATGCCAGGAAGTCGACGTAGAATAGCAGTTTGTTGAGTTTGACGGACCCGAACGGAGCATCGCCCTCTGATTCTTGCGAGATAAGCAAAACCAGCTCGCGCAGTTTTTCATCGTCCGCGACGTGCTCAGCTACTGGCATGGTAGGGCCAATTCCTAAAGTGTCCGCATGTATACTTGCCCCCTACTATGAATTATATGACCGATCGACAAGCGATGCAACACGATGCTAAATAAGAAATTGACGAGGGAATCGCCTGGTCGGCTTGCGAATCGTGGTAGCGAGTATCCTGGTTGTCCCGACCGGGGCCGCGCAGCGGCAAGAGGCAATTGAACAGGGACTGTCCCTGAAAACGGTCTTGATGGCAACTCTGGATGTCACCGTTGCCTCCCGTTGCTTCGCAGTGTTGTTTTGGATTGCGGAGAAATACCGAACCGGTTGGGACAACCGGTGGTACCCAGCAAGTCCTGGTCCCATGGTACACTGTCTGGCATGTCCGATGCGACGCCACCCGCCGACGTGTCCGCCAAGCCGCCGCGGCGATTTCGCCACCTGCGAATCGCCGTGTCGGTGTTCTTTGGCGTGCTGACGGTGGCGGTGTGCGTCGTGTGGGTGCGGAGCTACTCGGCATGCGACAGTTGGACTTTCAGCGGTGGTCACGGATTTATTTCATTGCGAGGGCAACTGCTCGTTGACGAGGAATTCAGCTTGCCAGATATCCCGTCCACGAAAAAGACTTTAGACCGCCATTTCTCTGGACTACATCCTGGATACATTATTGCTAGTAAGACAGAACTTGTGCACCTAAGCGGCAAGGGCGTTGTAGTTCCTTACGCCGTACTAGCGCGTAGGTCTTGGCGCACTTGCGGCTGCTCCTTGGGTTCCCTGGCGATTCTCCCTCCGCACCCTGCTCATCGCCATGACGCTCTTCGCCGTCGTGCTGGGGCTGATTTGCTATACTATTCGGTGAGGGCCGCATGGATCATCGAATCATTCAAATCCAAACGACGGAAGTGGCCGTCTCTTACAATTGGCCGGTGATTTTGCTGGTGGCTGTAGGAGCAATTGGAGTCGTCGCGTTGGCCGTGGTCGTTTTCACAAAACTCCGGCGCTAAAATCCTGCCCGGCACAATACCGATGCCCGACGCGGCGCCACCCGCCGACGTGTCTGCCAAGCCGCCGTGGCGATTCCGTCGCCTGCGAATCGCCGTGTCGGTGTTCTTCGCCCTGCTGACGGTGGCACTTTGCGTGTTGTGGGTGCGGAGCTATTGGAGGGCCGAGGGCGTTCGATTCAAGCTGGCGGGACGGTATTCGTGCGAGGCCCTGTACTCATCAGGGAGCATTGGTTTTTCGGCACAAACGTCGACAATACCTTTGAAAACAAACGGCCTTCGTAGAATAAGTGAAACGCCCACCGAGATTTCCTGGAGCGACAATTCATATCCGGAACTCTTCCTGAACGACAAAGATGACGTACTTGCCATCGTGCCATTTTGGTGCGCGGTATTGCTTAGCATTTCTTTCGCCGTAGCAATCTCGTGGAATCGGTGTCGGTTTCGCTTCTCCCTGCGCTCTCTGCTGATCGCCACTACGCTAGTGGCGGTGGTGCTGGGGCTGGTTTGCTCCGTTTTGCGGTGATGCGTGTCGCATCGCGGCCCCGGTTGCGGACAACCGGGGGCACCCGCTGTGGTACAATGTCCGGCATGTCCGACGCGACGCCTCCCGCCGACGTGTCCGCCCAACCGCCGCGGCGCTTTCTTCGCCTGCGAATCGCCGTGTCGATGTTCTTCGGTGTGCTGACGGTGGCGCTCGTCCTGTTGTGGGTCCTGCCGAGATTTGTTGTACAATTGGCGGAGTCTGATAGGATGCCTGGGAGCGAATCGAGCTTACTACAACTCAACGGTGGACTCTGACAATGCCTCCAGGACAAGGCTCGCTCCGATTCCCGATTGTGGGTGTGTTTTTGATGTGCATCGCGTTCGGGATGGCCGCGTTATCCGCGGCCGATAAGAATCAAAGTGTCGCGCTGAGAATGCTGGGCTACGGCCTGCTACTCGCGGCAGCCGTTGTCTTGATCCGATACTGGCGGGCAATACGAAACGACGCCAACAGAGAACTCCGACGAAAATAGTCTTGCGACAACACACTGGCCAGACAGTATCCGGGAGAACTCATGCTACTACTTATCGGCTCTTCCGGCTTTCGAGGAAAACTTGGTCAGGTGAGAGTGTCGAGATCATGACTGAGCAGGTCGAGCCGCATCTATTGAGTTTCGTCACAAGCACAGATGGCACGTATGTTGCCGTACATGCTGATCTGCGCGGCATTTCCCTGCTGATTGCGGAGCTTCAGCAAATACAGAGGCAGTTGGAATTGGGCGACTGTCCGCATTTTCATTTGTTCGGATATGGAAGTGCAGGAGACGAATTGACGACGACAAAACTTGCTGACCACGAGCTGGAGGCAACTGTTGTCTGCCAAGTCAAAGTTTACGGATGGAACGAAGAATGGGCAGTCCGGCATGGGCTTAAGCCGCCAGCGGCCCCAGAATAGTCCTGAGCAACACACGGTTCAGACCGTTCGCATACGTTGGACGAGGCGCGAGTTGCGCCTATCATGGCGGTTCGGGCAACCAAACTGGCGCTAACACTCGACTGATTCGGATCGAACCATGCAGCTGGCGACTCCGCAAAACGTGGGTGAGATATCCGCCGCTTGGATTGATGAAGTGCTGCGCTCGGCTGGGGCGATCGCTGCCGAGCGGGTGGTCGGCGTGGCGATTCGGCCGATTGGCGATAGCAAAGGGTTCCTCTCGTGCATGGCAGCGGTCGATTTGACGTATGAGGGCGACGCGGCGGACGGTTCTGCCTCAACCAGTACTGCGCCGGCCGCGGTGGTCGTGAAGCTCGAGCCGGCGGCCGGCTTGTTTCGCGACACCGAGCGGAACAATCGGGCGTTCGAGCGCGAGGCGCTGTTCTACAAGGACGTGGCGGGCGACGTCGACGTGCGGGTGCCGCGGGTTTATCATGCCCACGCCGGGCCGGACGGCAGCGTGCTGGTGATGGAGGACCTCACGCGGCTCGCGTCCGGCGACCAGGTCCGCGGCATGGTGCACCACGAAGTGATCGCCACCGTCCGCGAGATCGGTCGGGTTCACGCCGCCTTTTGGAACAACGAGCGGCTCTCCGGGCTCACGTGGCTGCCGGACCACGATCCGTTCTGGTACGGCGGCTACGAAGAGCATTGGCCCGGCTTTGTGAAAGAGTTCGAAGTGCGGATGGGCCGCGACGGGCTGGCGCTGGGCGAGGGCGTGCTGCGGCACCTCGATTGGCTCAAGGCCCGGATCGCCGAGCGGCCGGCGTCGTTTGTGCATTCCGACTTGCGGGCCGACAATTTGCTGTTCGGCGAGCCGGGATCGGCCGATGAAGTCGTGATCGTCGACTGGCAGTTGGCCACCCGCAGCCTGGCAGCCAACGACCCGACGAGGCTGTTGGGCGGCAGCGAACCGGCCTCGCAACGCAACGGGCATCATCTCGAGGTGTTCACCGCATGGCACGAGACGCTCATCGAGCACGGCGTGACGGGCTACGAATTCGACGAGGCGCTCGACGATTTCCGGCTCGGCGCGCTGTTCAGCCTATTGGTGCCGGTGATGGCGTATGGAATGACCGTCGGCACGACGTCGGTCCGCATCGGCCGGCTCGTCGACGCCCAGGTCGACCGGATGTACGTCTCGGCGACGGAGCTCGATGCGGGGTCGCTGCTGCCGGCGTAGTGGTCGCGGCAGCCGCTGGTGCAGATCGCCACGTCGAGGATAATAGACGTTGCTGCGCGTCGCCAAACTCGAATCGACATCTGGAGAGTGATCATGACAACACGACGGATCATTGTATTCCTGTTGACGACCTGGGCAGCTCAGTTGGCCATGCTTGGCGGGCCGCCGATTGTCGCGGCGCAATCGCCGGTGGACCTGATCCACGAGCCGTACCGGCTCGACACCGGTTTAACCTCGCGGTCGATCTCTTTCGAAAACCCGACGGGAGAAGCAGGGGCGGGCGGCAGAACGGCCAGCCCACTCGGCGTGGGACGCAAGGGCGCTCCTGCGCGGCAGATCAAGCCGGGTGAAGAAGTCGTGCTCTGCGACATCGAGGGCCCTGGCACGATCCGTCACATTTGGCTCACGACGGACCAGAACCCAGTGGTCCAACGCGGCATGCGTGCTCCGCGCGTATTGGGATGATCAAGCGCATCCGAGCATCGAGTGCCCCATCGGCGATTTGTTTGGCTGTGCGCATGGCCGGTTCACGGCCTACCAGTCGGCCGTCCATTCCGTGGGACCGACAGGCGGGCGAAACATCTGGCTGCCGATGCCGTTTGTGACGCGAGCGAAGTTGACTTTCACCAATGACGGCGAAAAGCCGGTTACACTTTATTATCAGATCGACTACACGCTCGGCGACAAGCATCCAACGGACGTTGGGCGGCTGCACACGTTGTTTCGCCGTGAGAATCCAACCGTTGAGAAACAAGATTTTGAGCTGCTTCCACAGCGCAAGCAGCGCGGTCGCTTCGTGGGCTCGGTGATCGGCATTCGCAATTTGCACCCGGAGTTATGGTGGGGCGAAGGCGAGGTCAAGGTCTACATGGACGGCGACCGCGAGTTCCCCACCATTTGCGGCACCGGCAGCGAAGACTATGTGGGCCTGGCCTGGGGAGTCCAAGTCGCGCCGTTTCTCTACAACGGTTGCAGTTTGGATGAGAAGGGCTTCGTAACGATGTACCGTTGGCATTTGCCCGACCCCATCGCCTGGCAACAGGAAGGGCGGGTCACGATGCAGCAAATTGCCTCGCGCGATGGGCTGGCGGAAACGCACGACGATTGGTCGTGCGCTTCGTTCTGGTACGAGCCTGTGCCGAGCGCTCCGCTGCCAGAAATGCCGGACGTGGAAGCGCGGACGGCGAATATTTGGCCTGAATAGCGGCCCGGTGGCGGTCTCGTGGTTCGCGACGGACGACCAGCGCAATGGACCGGCCGGACCCGCGTATGCGAGCCCGGCCGGAGTTTCTTCGAATCGCGATTACGACTCACAAGTGCAGTCGCAGCCGTCGGTGCAGTTGTCGCAGCAGGCTTTGTCGCAACTGCAATCGGGGCAGCCTTCGCAGCAGCTCTTGCTGCAGCAGCTTCCACCACAGGTGGCAGGCGCCGGTGGAGTTGCGGCGAACGAGAGCGAGCTCGTGGCGAGTGCTCCGAGGGCGGCCAGGGACCAAAGGGATTTCGTAAACATGGGATGTCTCACTTTCTGATTGATGAAATTGATCGATCGGAACTCAATTGGACGAAACGCGAACACTCTTTCGCGCGTCGCAAGCGACGCGGCTAACCAGGCGTTCGCGCGGCGGGGGTTCGTGCCGGAATCAGATCAACCAGCTGCAATGCAGAATGCGATGTGGGATCGCGGCGAGATGGCCGACGCGGGTAGGCGGAAGCGTGGAAGCGAATTCGACGCCGCCGTGGAACGGTGCATCACTGGCCGGCAAGGTGGCGGCGGTGCCCGTTGGATCGGGAATCGGCGTGCGCTCGGGCGGGGTGTTCTGCGGCTCGGGTGTCCGTCGACAACCGCACGTCGGGCTGAGGCAGGTGCCGAGTCCGGCCGATTGGCGGCAGCAGCTCGACGTGTCGCTCGTGGTTCGATGGTGGCCGTTGCAGCAACAGCCGGCATCGCCGGCCTGCACATTACAGGCCGCCGCCGAAAGCGGAACGACGATCGTCGCGGCCATGGCGGCCACGAGTGCGGCACCGGCCAAGCGGTGAGGCGAGCGTCGTTTCCTGGTCGGGAGCTGAAACATACCCATAAATCGGCAAAAAAAGTCCACGGTCGGTAGGCGGCAATCGGCCAAGTGACTCTTCTCGGAATCGGCCTAACGACTTCTCTACGCGGAGAGTGGTTCCAGGGTTTGACGGCAGCCAAGCAAAACCAGGGTCCGGGGCAGCATGCCGCGACTATTTGCGCGGAAAGTACAGGTCGAACCGCGTGCCGCGGTCTTTTTCGCTGGAGCACTCGATCCAACCGGTGTGCTGCTCGACCACTGCGACGACGAACGCCAGGCCGAGACCGCCGGCTCGGTCTGGTTCTTCGGTCGCGAAGAACGGCTCCATGATGCGTCGTTGAACGTGAGGCGGAACACCGCAGCCGGTGTCGCTCACCCGCAGTCGGACGAATTCGCCGGTTCGTCCTTCGGGATGATTGACGAGATCGTCCGCGGCGAGCGTCACGTTTTCCAGCTCAATGCTGAGTTGGCCGCCACGCGGCATCGCGGCGTGCGCATTGCTGCGCCAGCTCGAACAGCGCCTGACCGATCAGCAGCTCGTCCAAATCGATCGGCCAAAGGTTGTGGCCGGGTTTGAAGGCAATGTTGGCCCGCGGCTTGAGCAGCGGCTTGATTTCGTTCAAGCACTGGGGAACGAGCGCGTTGAGATCGATCTCGCGGACGTCGCCGGGAAAGTCGCCGGAAAACAGCGAGAGCATGCGGAGCCGGTGAATCAGGCTGGCCGCGTCCTGAGCCGCGACTTCGACGTCCAAAAGCAGGTTCGTGTCGTCCGTGCTTTCGGAGAGTCCGGCCAGGGCCAGCGACGTGTTTCCCAAGATCACGGTCACGAGCTTGTTGAGCCGGCGCGACAACCCGCCGGCCAGGCGACCGACGGCCTGCATCTTCTGAGCGCGGCGGATCCGCTCTTCGTTTTGCCGCTGTAGTCGCTCGAATTCCAGGCGGTCGGCAATGCTCCGCAAGACGACGACCATCCCTAGGAATTCACCGTGCGAATCATAGATCGGCGACATGCTGCCCTCGATGGGCACCTCGCGGCCATCGAGCGTAACGAGCCGCGTCGTCGACGGGAACTCCAACGAGCGGCTCTCGCAAACGGCTCGGTCGGCAACGTCGTCGAGCACGATCCGCCCGTTCGCTTCCACCAGATTGCAGACCGCCGTCAGGGCGCGCCGATCGCGTCCTCGACCGACCAGCCGCTGAGTGCCGCTGCGGCGAGATTAATGGAGTGGATTCGATTGTCCGGATCGCTGGCGACTACGGCGTCGTTGATGCCGCCGACGATGGCGGCCAACCAGCGCTCAGCCTCTTCGAGCTTCTGCTCGGCGTGGTGCTTGGCCAGCGTCATCTCGATCGTCGTCTTTAACTCGCGTTCTTCGTAGGGCTTGAGCAAGTAGCCGAACGCCTCGGTTTGGGCGGCCCGAGCTACGGTTTCGGCGTCGGAAAACGCCGAGAGGTAGATGATCGGAATCTGGCAGCGGGCGTGGATGCGGCGCGCGGCGTCGACGCCGTCTTCGACACCCTTGAGCCGGATGTCCATCAGAACAATATCGGGCCTTGATGCGAGGGCCTTGTCGACGGCCTCTTGCGCTGTGGAGGCGATGCCCGACACAGAATAGCCGAATTGCTCCAGCTCGTGCTGCAACGCTTTGGCAACCAATCGTTCGTCTTCGACAACGAGAACTTGAGTCGACATGGGATGTATCTCCTGGTTGAGGTCCTGTTAGTTGTTCGACACGGGGAAAGTAATCGTGGCAGCCGTCCGCTCTCCGTTGGTCCAATGAATGGTTCCGGAAAGTTGATCGGAAAGCGCTTCGACGATTTGCAGTCCCACGGTGTCTTGTTGATTCGATTCGTCGGGAGCAAAGCCGACGCCGTTGTCCGCGACGGAGAGCCGGACGTTTTCGCCGTCGCGCCGCAGCCCGATCCGCACGTCGCCCGATCGGTCGTCGGGAAAGGCATACTTAAAGGCGTTGCAGGCGAGCTCGTTGACGATCAGCGCGGCGGGGATGAGCTGGTCGATGCCTAGAACGATGTCTTCCACTTCGACGTGGGGATGAATCGTCCCGTTGCCGACGTAGTAGGAGCGATGGAGTTCGTCGACCAGTTGGCTGAAGTAATACGTCAAGTCGATGCTGGCTAGGCTCGCGGCGCCGCACAATCGCTGGTGGACCAAGGCGATCGCCCGCACGCGGTGCTGACACTCTTTGAGTACTTCCTCGCAATCGCGGCTCCGGCTGCGCTTGCCTTGTAGGCTCAGCAGGCTGACGATGATTTGCAGGTTGTTCTTCACACGGTGTTGCAACTCGCGGAGCAGAATCTCCTTTTCCTTCAGCGATGCCTGCACGTTGTCGAGGGCCGACCGCAGATTCTGTTCCGATTGTTTGAGCGCGGCCTCGACTTCCGTCCGTTCTTCAATCTCTGCGAGCAGCGACCGATTGGCGGCGGCCAGGTCGGCCGTCCGTGCCGCGACGCGAACTTCGAGTGCTTCGTTCGCCTCGTGCAAACGAATGGCGAGCCGGTGGTAGTTCTCCTGCAAATAGAGGGTTGCCGCCGCGACGAGGCCAAACCCCACAAAGCGCACGAGATCGGCTACGTCGGCAAGCAGGGAGAAATAGGGCGTGACGAGGAAGTAGTCGACCGCCAGGGAAGAGAGAATCACGGCAACGATCGCGGGCCCTTTGCCTCCCAGCCAAGCGGCGCTGACGATCACGGCAAAGAACAGTACGGTCGGCGTCGTGTGGAGCGGCGGCACCGATTCGGTCACCACGATGGCGGCGCCGACCGCTAGCACGCTCAACACATAAGCGGTCGCGACCCGAATCATCCCCCCGGAACCGGCGGTGCGGGAGAACTCCATACGTCACCAGATTGTCAAAAACTTCGCCAGGGGTTTGGGCGGCGACGGGCTACGGAGACTGGCGTCGCAGTGAGAAGCGCGCTCGTCGGGGCGCGAACTGTTCCGGTGCGAATGGGGGCAAACCCAGCCCTGGCACCGCTCGTGCCCTCACTCGACCTACTTTGTTCTACGGGGTCCGATGCTGGCGAGTTCTCGACCCTCTTTCCGACCTTGGACCAAGCGGATTGGGCGGCCGTGGTCGGTTGCGACAAACCCGGCAAGTCCCGGCCGCCGCACGCTCTACCACCCCTACAGGCCTCTTGCCAGGCACTTCCCCGCGACGCCCCCGCGGGAGACAATATCGACAGGCAGATTGCGAATAAGCGGTTGGCGACCGACGGCGCCGACGCCAACCGGCCGAAACCGGTGCGGTCGGCGTTCGCCGCTCGAAGGGAGGAAGCGATGGAAGTAACTCATTTGGCCCGCAATCCGAACGACCGCATCATCGCCGGAGTGTGCGGCGGGATCGCCCGCTGGCTCGGCTGGGACTCGACCGCCGTGCGGATTCTGTATGTGCTGCTGTCGATCATGTCGGTCGCATTTCCCGGCACGATCGTGTATATCATTCTCTGGATGGTGATGCCGCTGGAAGAATAGCCGCTTGCCTCGCATACAAGCCGCGACCGGCGGTCGGAATAAGGAATCCGCCATGAAACAGCTTGTGCAAATCACCCGCGATGTGCCGGCCCACTGGGTTGGCGACGGTTTTCCCGTGCGAAGCCTGTTTTCGTACGGCCGCGATTCGGCGGCGGTCGATCCGTTTCTGCTGCTGGACTTCGCCGGGCCGCATGAGTTCGCGCCGGCCGAGGCGCCGCGCGGCGTCGGCGAGCACCCCCATCGCGGCTTCGAGACCGTGACCATCGTCTACAGCGGCGAGCTCGAGCACCGCGACTCGGCCGGCAACCACGGCACGATCGGCCCAGGCGACGTGCAGTGGATGACCGCGGCCAGCGGCGTCGTGCACGAAGAGTTTCACAGCACGGCCTTCACCGCGAGCGGCGGCACGTTCCAAGTGATGCAGCTCTGGGTCAACCTGCCGGCGAAGTCAAAAATGTCGCCGCCCCGATATCAGGAAATCCGCGACCGGCGACGTCCCGCGCGTCAGCTTGCCGAATGGGGCCGGCACCGCGCGGATCATCGCCGGCGATTTCAATGGCACCTACGGGAAGGCCAGGACGTTCACGTCCGTTAATCTGTGGGACCTTGAACTCGCCGCCGACAAAGCGGTCGAGCTGCATGTGCCGGATGGGCACATTACAATGGTCGTCGTCCAAAACGGTGAAGTCGCCGTCGATGAATCGGAGCGAATCAATCAAGGCGAACTCGCGCTCTTCGATCGCGAGGGGGATGGAGTGCGGATCGAATCGATCGGCCCGGCCCGCATCCTCTTGCTCTCGGGCGAGCCAATCGGCGAACCGGTCGTCGGCCAAGGCCCGTTCGTGATGAACACCTCCGCCGAAATCCGCCAAGCCGTTGCCGACTATCAAAGCGGCGCGATGGGCAGCCTGGGCCAATAGCTTGGCAGAAATAGGAATAGGGTCGCATCCGAGTAGGAATTGGTGACTTAACCAACTCTGAATTCACCAAAAGAAAATATTTGCGTTCGGGGGTGGGGAGGGCCTACAATAAGTGGCAAGGCCCGAGGCGATGCGGCGAATACCTCATTTTCTCTGCCGTGGTCACCGGGGAATTTCTTTTGACTCAATTAGCCTCCTCGGAATGCTAATGATCTCGATCGTTGGCGATGTTGCACTCCTGGTCGCAATGAGCGTCTGCGATATCGCTTTCTGTGCCTGACTGCCTGCAAATTGGCAGCAGTTTTTCTTGCCTGTGTATCGTACCAATTCGTCGCGTCGATCACGCGGTAGCGCGCGACTCGGTGGCGATGGCAACGAAGTGTGTACGTTGCCAACCAAATGTGGCGGCTACGAAAAGCATCGCATCCAAGCAATACAATCGGAGGGAAATAATGAAACGAATCTCAAGGGCAGCGATTTGGAGCATGGCAGCGTGTATTGCCGTGTGGGAGTTCGGCACGATTGCCGAAGCGGCAATCATCGGCACGGCGACACTGGTGAGGAATCCGCCCACCGTTCCCTTCACGGCTCCCGAATCGGCGCTGGGTGCACCTTGGGTAGGTTACGAGCTCAGTCTTCAGTCTACCGCAGGCGAGATCATCGCTGCGGTTGACGTCACGATAAATGGTCAATTGCATCAACGTTGGTCCGACATTGACTTCGATACGATCCCCGATCCGAGCCCCAATAGCGCCAACGTGTCGCAAGGCGACAGCCACCTGTCGGCGATCCCGGGCGCGTTGTTTGCCTCTGGACCCGTGGAAGACAATCCTGGCACGGGTAGTCCGCTAACTTCGGGCTCTTTCCTGTACGGCGTCGGCACCTATCTGCGTGGTGCGTGGGGCATTCGAGCCGCTTCCCAGACCACGTCGGCGAGCTTGGCATATATAGTCATTCCGAGCGGCAGCTTGCACCTGTTAGATGTCCGCGTGAGGGCGGCCAATTCAGCCGGCGATATTATCGCGGATCTCACGGAGAGTGACTTCTTCGACGTCTTCCCCGGTATCCAGCCGCTAGTTAATGACCTCAATCGTGTGACGACACAGTTGAATGAGGTCGTCAATCTGAAACCGATTGATGCCGCACCCGGCACTGCGCCCGTGACGTGGAGTGCCCTGGCAGGGCCGGTCTACACGCCGGCGTTTGGGGCTTTTCCCGTGCGCCGGGGCTCGGCCAAGCGCCGTCGTGGAATCCGGTGAATCAGATGTTCAGCTTTAATACGGCAGGCTCGACACGGGGTCGCTATGTTTGGGCGGGCTCGGCCAGCAATTCCGCCGGATCGGATCCGTTTTCGATCACGGTTGACGTGACCCAGGTCCCCGAGCCAGCGAGCATCGCGCTTTTCGGCTTCGCGTTGATTGGATTCGTGGGCATCGCTCCCTGCCGCGGCTGAGCCGGATTCCGACAGCTAAATCACCAATCGGCATGTGGTTTACACGGATTCATTTGGTTTCGATTGGATGGGTTCGGTGTGGCTGCGCCGCACCGTCGGCAGCGGCCAGACTGCTTTAACAGCGCGATCGAATTATCTTTGGGTACAAATCATCGTGGAAAGAACAATGAATCGAATTCGAGAGTCCTCATGCGTGGCGGTGCTGTTGGTGGTTGGGGCGATCGCTGTGGTCAAGCCGGCCGAAGCGGCAATCATCGGCACGGCGACGCTCGTGAGGAATCCGCCCACCGTTCCCTTCACGGCTCCCGAATCGGCGCTGGGCTTCGCCTTGGGTCGGATACGAGCTGAAACTCGATCCCACCGCAGGTGAATCCATTGGAGGAGTTGATGTCTCGATCACTGGTCCACTGCACCAGCGGTGGGCCGACGTCGATTTCGACGGAGTTTTTGATCCGAGCCCCAATAGCGTCAATGTGTCGCAAGGCGACAGCCACCTAACGGCAGCCAAGGGCGCGTTGTTTGGCTCCGGACCAGCGGAAGACAATCCCGGCACGGGTAGTCCGCTAAGTTCGGGCGTCTTCCTGTACGGCGTCGGCAGTTATCTGCAAGGGGCATGGGGTATTCCAATGGCGTCGCCCGGCTCTTCGGTAAGCTTGGCATATATCGTAGTTCCGTGCGGCAGTGAATTCATTCCCGATATTCGAGTGCGCGTGGCAAATATATCGGGCGACATCATCGCCAGTTTAAGTACCTTAGACTTTGTGCCCTTCGTTGATTTGTCGCTTGAACTGGGAGACCTGGGGCCTTTGGTCGGCGACGTGCGGCTGAGCCCGCCTGGTGAACCGACGATTGTGTCAGGCAAGCTGCCCGTGTCGTATGATGGCGATGTCGCCAACCTGACGTGGATGATCGGTGGCCCGGCGACGGGACCGGGCCAACCTGCGATTGCCCCGTCAGTCGATCCGGCAAGTGGCCTGTTTTCGTGGGACGTAACTGGTTCGAAAGCCGGTACCTACACGTTTCCGATCAAGGCCACGTATTCAGGTTTCTGTTTCTCTCAGAACGTGTTTTGAATTTCAGTTTTGTAGGTTTGCAAGCCGTTTGGACATGAGTCCGATCATGGCGATGTAGGTCAGGGCTTCACTGGAGGCGGTGGTTTTTTCGTAGTCTTTGCTATGGCGGCGATAGCGCGCGAGCCAAGCGAACGTACGTTCGACGATCCATCGCTTCGGAAGGACGACGAACCCTTTGACATCCACTGGCCGCAGGATGGTTTGCAGGACCCAGCCCAAAGTCTGCTGCACCCAAGTGGGCAGATCATTGCGGCCATAGGCCAGATCGCCAAACACCACCTTGATTCGACAAAATTGTTCTCCCATTTTTTCCAATACCGACTTCGCGCCGTCTTGATCCTGCCAATCGGCTCGATGGACGACCACCGCCAACAACAGCCCGAGTGTATCGACTGCCAGGTGCCGCTTGCGACCGGTGATCTTCTTGGCCGCATCATAGCCTCTTTCCTCACCTCCTTCGGCCGTGCGAATCGATTGGCTGTCAAGAATCGCCACCGTGGGCGTCGACTTCTTGCCGACCGCCCGTCTCGCTTTGGCCCGCAAGGCGTCGTGAATCTTTTGCCAAGTGCCGTCATTGCGCCAACGCCAGAAAATCCCGTACACGGTACCCCAATTCGGAAAGTCCTTGGGCAGCATCCGCCACTGGCAGCCCGTTCGCACCACATACAGAATGGCATTGATAATCCGTCGCCGGTCGATGGGACGACGCCCCAGCCGCGACCGCCGCGGCAACAACTGACGCATCAACTGCCATTGCCGATTCGTCAAATCGCTGGAATACTTGACCTCCGTTTTCATGCTACGGCTCCTTCCAAAGGCTGCTAACCAAAAGGAGGAGCCGTAGCTGCTTTTCTTCAATCAGGCAATTTCAAAACACGTTCTCAGTCGGATCGCGGCTTGCTGACCGTTCAAGTCATTGTGCCTGAGCCGATGACGGCAATGTTGAGTGGAGCGGCGTTCGTTGCCTTTGCAGGAGTGTTTCGACGACGATCGAGCCAGGCATGGAGCGTTTTGATCGTGGTTTGCATACCAATGCTTGTCGCTGCTCAAGCCAACGCGGAGGTGGTTGGCATGGTGACGCTCATCAAGGATCCAACCCACGGAATTCCGTTTGCGGCGCCGGACGCGGCGCTTGGTGCACCTTGGGTGTCGTACGAGCTTGGGCTTTCGTCGAACGCAGGTGAGCTGATCGCGGCTGTCAATGTTTCGATTCTTGGACCTTTGCACCAGCGGTGGGAGTTCGATGCGGACTCGGGGGTATTCCACGAGACGTCGCATAGTGCGATTCTGGCGAACGGCGACAGCCACTTTCTTCAAACAGGTGGCCTGTTCTTTTACAATGGTCCGTACGAAGACAACAGCGGCGTGGGCAGCCCGCTGGCAGATACCCCGCTCCACGACTACGGCGTGGGAACGTTCTTGACAGACGCGTTCGGCTTCGTAACGCCGACGACGACCGCCAGTATTGCGTACCTGGTCGTTCCAGAGAGCAGAATGTACGATCTCGACATATCGGTTCTGGTGGCTGACCCACTGGGCAACATCATTAGCACACTCGACGAAACAGATTTTTTTCCCGTTCCCGAACCGGGGACTCTATCGCTCTTCGGTTGGTCGCTAGTCTGCCGGCTCGGCGTCGGGCGTCGCAAACGACCGAGATCTTGCTAACTACCCCAAATTTCGCGTGACACCGCTTCATTGGGCCGGCCTACTTGAATATCGGCTTGCTATCGAAAGTACCAGAATCGGCATTTTGTTCTGGTGCGATCATTCAGCGAGAAAGGTGGAGGCCCATGAAAAACCGGTCAGCCAGTATCGCAGCAGTTGCCCGTTCCGCCACACGGTGCACCGCTTTTGCGGCGACTTTGGGGCTGCTCCTTGGTGGACAAAACGCGGCAAAAGGTGGGTACGATATCTTCATAAATCCCGTGGACTCGTCTATTTCTGGGCTCAATGCCGATTGGGCGTCATACATCCTCGGTGTTTCGTCCGACGATGGCTCGCAGATCGCGGCGGTCGACGTCGATCTCAAGGGCACCTTTAGGCAGGAGTGGAGATGGGACTATGACACCGGATCCTACGTACCAACTCCGGCGAGCCACTATTATCACTATAGTGGAGACAGCCATTTGCTCGTTGCCGACAACGCGTTAACTGTCGTCAGCGCATCGGAAGATCGAGACGCAAGCGGCGTCGGCACGCAGATGAAAGGGGTGTGGGGGATTCCGGGCGGAAACGCGATTTCACTGGATCTGGCGTACATGGTGATCCCGCGCGGTTCGGAGTCGCAGCTCGAGTATGCAATCGACGTGGGCAATCCTTCGGGAGAGGTAATCAATTTCCGGCAGGGTGCGTCGTTTCCAATGCCATCGCCGCAGCCGCTCTCGCCGCCGCTTCCCGCTCCTGTATCACCGCCCGTAACCACGCAGCCGCCCTATGTTCCGCCCACTGCCCCGCTGGGAATTCCCATAATTCAGGCCTTGGCGACGCAGATTTTGTGGTCAGCGGACAACGGGCTGCCAGCCGGATTCACGGCCTATCAGCTGAACGTGTCCACCCTGGACAGCAGCTTAATCGGAGCCGTCGATGTTCGCATAAATGCACCGTTGCACCAAGAGTGGCTCGATCTCGATGGAGATGGCGTCGTCGACCCCACGCCGCGCGGGCTGACAACCAGCGGCAGCGACAGCCATCTGCTCATTCCCAATAACGGACTGGCGATGCCACTCGCAGAGGACAACGATGCCGCTGTAGATCCGCTCGGCAATGGAACATCGAGCATTGGCGTAGGATCGCATTTGGGCGGTGCTTGGGCAACTCCGGGTGCGGCGCAGAGCGATTCGGCACAACTTGCGTACATCGTCGTTCCGGATGACTTGAACTTGCAGGATTTGGACATCTCCGTCGATCTAGTTGCACGGCAGGGCGACTCGTTTAGTCCCGTCATCAATTTGGCGGCCAACAATTTCGCCGTTTTGGGAGCCGACGGAGCGGTGATCAGTTCGCCACAGCCAATCGAGTTGCCCCCAACGACCGTTCCCCCGGTCGTCGATCCGCCGCAAGGACCGATCGTTATCAACGAGCCGCCGCTAGCCGGTGATCCACCTCCCTCGGTCGATTTGCCACCAGTAGTCGAGTTACCGACCGGGATAGGGGAAGAGCCCATCGTCGGTGTGATTGACGACGTTGTTCCACCAGATCGAGTTGGAGATCCGTGGATCGACACTGAAGAGGATGGCCCGACAACTGGCGAGCCAATAGTCGTGCCCCCGATGTATTTGCCTCACTTAGTCCTTCGCAATATTGACTATGTGTTATCGGGAGAGAACCTCCTCTTCACTGAAAATGAAATCGTTGGCGCGCTTTTTCGCGATGCTTTAGTCAACATCTCTAGTGCGCCGGCCAAGGTGAGCGGTTCACAATTCGTGGAATTCTTCAACACCGATGCCGCTTTGAATACGTGGGCTCTGGCATACGATTTGTCCGGCCAAGGTGGCATTGCGTCCCAAGCTCCCGAGCCGACGGCGATTGTACTTGCGATACTTGCCGCCGTAGGCGCCCTGGGGGTCGCGCGGCATCGCAAGCCATCGTAGCGAGAGCCATGCGCGACGAATGAATGATTGACGCGACAGACGGCCTACCGCTCCCGCGCCATCTGTAGATACAAGTCGTACCGCGCCTTCATCTCCGGCAGACTGTCGCCGCCGAATTTGTCGATTAGGGCGCAGGCGACCTCGAAGGCCACGACGTTTTCGACGATCACGCTTGCGGCCGAGACGGCGCAGACGTCGCTGCGTTCGTAGCTGGCTTCCTGCTTTTGCTTCGTGTCGAGATTGATCGATTCGAGCGGCTTGGCGAGCGTGCTGATCGGCTTCTTGGCGGCGCGAATCGACCAGCGGCTGGCCGTTGGTCATGCCGGCTTCGAGGCCGCCGGCGTTGTTCGTGGGGCGGGTGTAGCCGAGGTTCGGCGTGTCGCGCTGCGACTCGTCGTATTGGATCGGATCGTGGACCTGCGAGCCGGGCCGGCGGGCCGCTTCGAAGCCCAGCCCGATCTCGACGCCCTTGATCGCCTGCACGGCCATCACGGCTTGGGCCAGCCGGCCATCGAGCTTGCGATCCCATTGGGCGTGGGTGCCGAGTCCGAACGGCAGGCCGTCGACGCGGACCTCGACGATGCCGCCGAGCGTGTCGCCGTCCTTGCCGGCCGTGTCGATCAGCTTCTTGATGTCCTCGTCGCGTTCGACGTTGAGGCTGTAGACCGCGCTCTCGTCGCGAATCTCGCGCAGGCGATGGAGCGGCGCCTCGGCCGGCTCGATCCGCTCGCCACCGATCTCGACCACGTAGCCAAACGCGGAGATGCCGAACTCGGCGAGCAGTTGCTTGGCCAGCGCACCTGCCGCGACGCGGACGGCCGTCTCGCGGGCCGATGCGCGTTCGAGCACGCCGCGGATCGAGCCCAGGTATTTCATCGCCCCGGTGAGGTCGCCGTGGCCCGGGCGGGGGCGCGGGAGGTCTTCGAGCCGTTCGAGTTTGTAGTCGCGGTTGACGACTTCGAGCACGATCGGGCTGCCGAGCGTGACGTTGTGCCAAACGCCGGTGCGGACGTCGACGGTGTCGCTCTCGATCCGCTGCCGGCCGCCGCGTCCATAGCCGCCCTGCCGCCGTTTGAGCTCGACGTTGATCGGCTCGACGTCGACGGTCACGCCGGCGGGGAAGCCGTCGACCAAAGCGATCAGCGTTTTGCCGTGCGATTCGCCGGCGGTGAGGTATCGGAGCATGAAATTCGGTCCGGCGAGTGCATCGCCAATGTCCATCGGGTTAAGCGATCAATGAATGAAGGCCGCTATTTTATCGCAAAAATCGGGCGACCGCACCGCCCGTTCGCCCCGTCTCCCCACGTCTTTTCAAAGGAACACGCCGGCAGGGACGCCGAAGTGCTCGCTCAACAGTCGTATCACCCGCTTGCTGATCGCCCGCTTGCCCGACAAGATCAGCGACGCATTCGATTGGCTGCCGATGACGACTCCGAGCTCGGAGACGTTCATGTCGCGTTGTTCCATGAGGTGCTTCAGCATGGCCAAAGGCGATACGTCGGGCAACTCTGCCGGATGCCGTCGCTGATAGTCCTCGATGAACACGGTGAGCGCATCCAGATAATCTTGTTCGCCGACGGGAAGCGTGTCTTCTTCGTAAGTCGCCAGATGGCCGGCGATCTTTGTTGCCCGATCCAGATCCCGCTTCGTACGAATCGGCCGCAAGGGAAACTGGCGCACAAGATTCAGATACTGTCGATCGGGTTTCGCCGAAGGTGCGATGCTCATAGCGTATCCTTCCAACGGTCCTTCGAATACTCGGCGTGAGTCATGAACCGGAGCGTATAAATCACTTGGCGGTTGTAATGAATCGCCGCCACCAACCGATATCGATTGCCGCGAATGTTGAATACCACGGCCGTCCGACCACTTGCCACCGTGACCGGATCGGCGTGGGGATAAACGCGCCGCACTTCCGCCAGGTTGCGCCACGCAGCATGCTCGGCGTTTTTGAGCCATGCGGCGAGCGACTCCGCCGCGTCCGGGTGCCGCGTCGCCCACGTCTTCACGGTGCCGCCGTGGATGATTCTCACTATTACATTATGTAATATATATTACGTAATGTCAAGCGCCGGAGAATACAACGGGCTGCGGACAAACGACCGATTGATGTGCCGCTGTCACTTCCACGCAAACGTCTCGCCGGATATCCGCTCGAAGGCCTCGATGTACTTGGCCCGGGTTTTCTCGACCACCTCGGGCGGCAGCGCCGGCGGCGGGCTGTTCTTGTCCCAGCCGCTCTCGGTGAGCCAGTCGCGGACGAACTGCTTGTCGAACGAGGGCTGGCCCTGCCCCGGCTTGTAGCCGTCGGCGGGCCAGAACCGCGAGCTGTCGGGCGTGAGCACTTCGTCGACGAGGATCAGCTCGCCGTCGATCTGGCCGAACTCGAACTTGGTGTCGGCGATCAGGATGCCGCGGCTCTGGGCGTAGGCGGCCCCGCGTTTGTAGATTTCGAGGCTGCGGCGGCGGAGCTCTTCGGCCAGCTCGCGGCCGACGCGCTGGCAGGTTTCGTTGAACGTGATGTTCTGGTCGTGCTCGCCGACGTCGGCCTTGGTGGCGGGCGTGAAGATCGGCTCCGGCAACTGGTCGCTCTCGCGCAAGCCCGCCGGCAGCACGATGCCGCAAACCGCGCTCGTTTGCTGGTATTCCTTCCAGGCCGAGCCGGAAAGATAGCCCCGCACGACGCACTCGATCGGCACGACCTCGGTCTTTCGCACCAGCATGCTTCGCCCGACCAGCGGCTCGCGGTCGATGCCCTCCGGCAGATCGAATTCCTCGACGTCGCACGAGAGCAGGTGGTGCGGCACGTCGAGCCGATTGAACCAAAAGCGGCTGAGCTGCGTCAGCACGCGTCCCTTGTCGGGAATGCCGGTCGGCAGCACCCAGTCGAAGGCGCTGATCCGGTCGGTGCTCACCAACAAGAGCGAATCGCCCAAGTCGTAGATGTCACGGACTTTTCCGCGGCGGACGGGCAAGCTGGCAAGCGACGTTTCGAGCACGGTCGACGACATGGCGAATTCTCACTCCTTGAAACGACGAATCAGTCCGCGGACTCCATCAAGTTCTGCAGTTTACGTCCGACTCCGAGTATACCGACCGGACTCGCCATTGTCGCTATGGTTGTTCGCCCCCCGCAGGGCGGCTAAAATCACCAGTTTACGGCGCGGCGCCCGAGGTTTCGCTCGACATGGGCTTGATGCGACTAACGATACACGATCGAGATCGCATTCCGCCGAGCGGTCTGGGGCAGGTGTACATGTGCGGCCAGGACGAGCTGCCGTGGTACGGCCGGGCCTACACGAGCGGCAACCAACTGATCATCGAGCGGGTCGAGAGCGATTCGGGCAGCGCGTTCGTGCCGTGGCGGATCGACGGGCGGGGCGTGCTGCTGTTGGGCACCTCGACTCTGATGGAGCGCGAGCGGCCTTATCGGTTGGAAGTCGAGCTGGCGCGCGGGACGATCAACCGGCTGCGAAATCAAATCGCCAGTTGGGAAATGATCGGACTGGTCGTGCCGGCCGACCTGCGGAACGAAGTGCTGACGGCGACGCGGCACTTCGCCCGGGCGGCCACGACGGAAGACCCTGCGTCGGCAGCCGAACATGCCGAGCGTGCGCTCGTCGCGGCGGCCGACGCGATGGACCATTCGGCGTCGCTGTATGCCGAGCAGGCGTTCGAGAATCGCCGCGCACAATCGCGCAAGCTGACGACTTGGTTCGGCGTCCACTTGGGCGACGCGATGCCGGCGGTGGGCGTCGCGCGGCAACTGCTGCCAGCGTTTAACATGGTGTCGGTGCCGCTCTCCTGGCGATCGATCGAAGCCAGCGAAGGTCGCCGCCAATGGAAACAAGCCGACGCCCAAATCGAGTGGGCCAAAACGGCCGGCATGAAGATCATGGGCGGCCCGCTCTTGGAACTCGACGACCGCGGCGTGCCCGATTGGACCTATCTGTGGGAAGGCGACTTCGACAGCCTGCGTCGGCTTCATGCTCGACCACGTGACGAACGTCGTGAAGCGCTATCGCGGAAAAGTCAATCTCTGGCAGGCAGTATCGCGGATGAGCCACGGCCGCGTGCTGGCGCTCACGGAGGACCAGCGGTTGCAGATCGCGGCCCAGGCCATCACGAAAGTCCGCGAGCTCGATCCGTCGACGCCGCTCATCGCGTCGTTCGATCAACCGTGGGCCGAGTACCTGGCGACGCGAGCAGCTCGATCTCGCACCGCTCCACTTTGCCGACGCGCTGGTGCGGGCCGACTTGGGCCTGTCGGGGCTGGGGCTCGAAATCACGGTCGGCTACCATCCGGGCGCGACGGCCCATCGCTCGCCGCTGGCCTACAGCCGGCTGGTCGACACCTGGGGGCTGCTTGAATTGCCGCTGATGGTCGCGCTGACGCTGCCCAGCTCCGCCGACGACGATCCGCTGGCAAACCCGAAGATTCAAGTGCTCACGAGCGAGGCGAACGACGTTTCGCCGCAGACGCAGGCCGCCTGGATCGAGCAGAATGTGCCGCTCTTGCTGGCGAAGGCACCAGTCCAAGTGGTTCTCTGGAATCAGCTTTCCGACGCGGCCCCTCACCACTATCCGCACGGCGGCTTGTTCGACGCCCAGTCGCAAGCCAAAGCCGGCACTCGAAGCGCTGCGAAAGATTCGGCAGAAGCTGCTACTGTAGGCTCGGCAACTGACGGGCGAAAGCTGCGGCAACCTGCAGGTCGTCGTCGCTGGCCGAGTCGGAAAGCGCTTGCTTGAGCTTCTCGTGCAGGGCCACCGCGTCGCCGCCGAGCACGGCCTCTTGTCGCGTCGCGAAGTTCGGCAGGGCCACGTCCAAGTGGCTGTCGCGGAGCTTTTCGACGCATTCGGCCGGCAGCCCGCAAATCCGCAGCGACCCGCCGCATTGCATCAACCGCTCTTGCAGAATCACCAATTGCTCGGTCAATTCCGCCGGCATGCGGTCGAGCTCTTCCAGTTCGAGCACGACTCGATAAATGAAATGCCGCGAGGCGATCGACCACAACTCGTCGGCGATCTGCGACACGTCCTCGGCGAAGCGTCGCTTCGGCCGCAGCTTCACGAACAACCAATTCGGTCCCCGATCGACGCTGAGCTTGAATCCTTCAATTGCATGGGTAACCATGTGAGCACTCCCTATGAGTGGTCAGGCGATGAGAGTATGTTCCAAGAAGAGTGAGGTGACGACCGGCACCCCGCCTGAAAGGCGCCGTTCGTTCGACCTCTAGCATCTTAGGCCGGTTCCGCGTCGCACCGCAACGCAAGTTTGCCGTTTCTTTTTTCTTGAACGCTTTCCAACCGGCGACGCGCAGCCGGAAAGGACATGAACTAGATCGGCAATCAGCTGCGGCGACTGTGGCACAGCGCAAGCTTCTCACAACGCACTGCCAGCAATGACAGCGGACAGTGAACAATGCGCGAAGCCGCCGCCGGCAACAAATCGCTAGGGCGGCGCGGCCTGACCGACTTGGTAGGTTTCAAGCGGCGTTTCGCCGCCTGAGGCCGACCCAACTTAGGCCAGCTACTATACTACTACGCACCCAACATGCCGCGGATCGTTGCTTTGGCGATTTTGAGCGCTTCGGGCAGTTTGGCGGGGTTTTTGCCGCCCGCCTGGGCCAAATCCGCCCGGCCGCCGCCCCCGCCGCCCACCGCTGCGGCCACCGGGCGAATCCATTCGCCGGCGCTGAGTTTGCGGGCCTGCAGGTCCTTCGAGATGCCGGCCACCAGCGTCACTTTGTCGTCGCCCGAGCGACTCGCCAGCAGCACGGCCGAGCTGGGCGCCTTGCCGCGGACCTGGTCGATGAGCTGCCGCATCAGGTTCGACTCCAGGCCGGGCACTTCTGCGACCACCACCGTGACGCCAGCCGACTTGCTCGGCCGATTCCAGCAGCGAATCGCCGGAGAGCGGACCGGCCGCCTGTCGCTCGGCGAGTTGCCGCTCGGCCGCGGCCACGTCGGCCTGGAGCGCAGCAACCCGCTCGGGCACGGCCAGCGGCGCGACCGAGAGCAGCCGCGCCGCTTCTGCCAGTGCGTGTTTCACTTGTGCGATAGGCGGTGTTGCCGGCGGGCCGCGACTTTCACCGTGGCCTTCGAAACTTCCGCGGCGGCGGCGCCAGCGAGTTGCTTCTTGAGATCGCGTGCGTGGGCCTGAAGCGCAGCGACCGCGGCGGGCACGCCGAGGGCCGTCACGCCAAGTTGTTTCGCCGCCGCATCGAGGGCGGCAGTCGTCTTCTGAATGTGTTCGGCGGCGCGGCTGCCGGTGAGCGCCGTGATCCGCCGCGTGCCGGCCGAGACGCCTTCTTCGGCTGAGGATTTCGAAGCAGGCGACTTCCTTCGTGTTGTCGAGATGCGTGCCGCCGCAGAGCTCGCGGCTGAACGCTTTGCGGACGACGGCCCATCGAGACCATCCGCACGGGGTCGGGATATTTCTCGCCGAAGAGCATCATCGCGCCTTGCTTGCGGGCGTCGGCCAGCGGCAGGATTTCCCACTTCACCGGCTCGCCTGCCTCGACGCGGCTCGTCACGTCGCGCGAGATTGTCGCAAGCTGTTCCGCGGTGACCGGGCTCAGGTTCGTGAAATCGAACCGCAGCCAATCGTCGTCGACCTTCGAGCCCTGCTGCTGGGCATGCGTGCCGAGGTTCTTTTGCAGGGCGTAGTGGAGGATGTGCGTCGCGGAGTGGGCGCGGCGGATGCCGGCGCGGCGGTCGACGTCGACGATCGCCTTCACTTTCGCGCCTTCGCGCAACGTGCCACGCACGAGATGGCCGACGTGGACGATGAGCTGGCCGTCCTTCTGCGTGTCGGTCACCTTGAACTCGAAGCCGTCGCCGACGAGTTTGCCGGCGTCGCCCACCTGGCCGCCGCTCTCGCCGTAGAACGGCGTGCGATCGAGGACCACGCGCACCGGATTCTCGTGGCCGATCTCGTCCATCTTGTCGCACAGGTGGTCGTGCGGCGGCGTGCCGGCGATGATGCCTTTCACGGTCGCCTCGGCCTCGGTCGCAGTGTAGCCCAGGAACTCCGTGGCGTGGAGCGCCTGCTTCGAGCGAATCGATCGGTCCCTTGGCGCCCATCACGGTGTGCTGCACCTTGCCCGAGACCTCGCCATGCTCCTCCATCGCCACGTGGTAGCCCTGCCAATCGAAGGCGAGATTGTGCTCGGCGGCGAGCGACTCGAACAGCTCGGGCGGCACGCCATAGGTTTGGTAGAGCTCGGCCGCCACTGCGCCGTCGACGGTCACGCGGTTGTCGCGCCGCATCTCGGCGAACACCCGGTCGATGTGGTTGAGCCCCGCGTCGATCGTGCCGAAGAAGTTTTCCTCTTCCTTTTCGATGACGCTCGTCGACGCGTTGGACGGTTTCCGCAAGCTCGGGATAAGGGCCGCTTCATCATCTCGGCCACCTTGGGCACGAGCTTGTGGAGGAACGGCTCGCGCAGGCCCATTTGGTGGCCGTCGAGCACGGCGCGCCGCAGGAGCCGCTTGACGACGTACTTTTCCTTGTTGCGCGCCGGGATAGACGTTCTCGTGCACGGCGAACGTGCAGGCGCGGACGTGGTCGGTGATCCGCCGCAGCCGCCGGCCGTTGTCCGATTCGTAGTCGTACTTCACGCCGCAGACTTCGGCCGCGGCCAGCACGATCGGGTAGAGAATGTCGATGTGATAGTTGGTGGGCACGCCCTGCAGCGTCGCGGCCGTGCGCTCCAGGCCCATGCCGGTGTCGATGTTCTTCGACGGCAGCGGGCGCAGGTTGTTCGGCGGATCGCCGACGCGATTGAACTGCGTGAACACGAGGTTCCAGATCTCGACGCTCTTGCTCCCCTCGGGATGGTAGTAGATTTCGCTGCACGGACCGCAGACGCCGTCGGGGCCTTGGCTCGGGGCGCTCGCCGGCCAGAAATTTTCGTCCTCCTCGCAGCGCTCGATGCGATCGGGCGTGAGGCCGACGTCGTTCGCCCAGATGCCGGCCGCTTCGTCGTCGTCTTTGTAGACGGTGACGGTGAGCCGTCCCGGCTCGAGGCCGAGCCACTTCTTGTCGGTGAGAAACTCCCAGGCCCAGTTGATCGCGTCGCGCTTGAAGTAGTCGCCGAAGCTGAAGTTGCCGAGCATCTCGAAGAAGGTGTGGTGGTAGGCGGTGCGGCCGACGTTGTCGATGTCGCCCGTGCGGAGACACTTCTGGCAAGTCGTGGCGCGGGTGAACTCGAGCTTCACCTTGCCGAGGAAGTGGTCCTTGAACTGGTTCATGCCCGCGGGCGTGAACAGCACGGACGGATCCCAGGTGGGCACCAGCACGTCGCTCGGGCAGCGTTTGTGCCCCTTGGTCTCAAAGAAAGCCAGGTACTTTTCGCGCAGTTCGTCGGTCTTCATGAGTGGGGAGGATTCGGGAGTCAGGGGTCGGGATTCAGGATCTTATTCTCCGTCCACGCCCGCCGCTTGCGGTTGAGCGACGTGCCGGCACGGTCCATTGAAACCGCCCAATATACCCCGAGTACACCGCCGACGGCAGGCCAACAAATGGCCGGCTGCTCCTCCACAAATAGATTCCAACGCCGATCGCGAGTTCACTATGACGCGGTGGGAATGCAGGCATGCCCGCGGTGATTTTCGTAACGCCCTCACTTCAATCGACGAAACGCCAGCGCGAAGAGCGCCGCCGCGAGCAGGCCGAGTGTTGCCGGTTCGGGAACGGCTGCGCTGGAACCAGCGCCCGATCCGCTCCCTGCCAACTCGCCGAAGTGCGACTTCCAGCGCGCGTAGTCGTCCTGTCCTACGCCCGCGGTGTCGTCGTTGGGAAGCGAAGTCAGGCTTCCCAAGTTGTTCCGCCAAACAGTGTAGTCGGCGGCATTGACCGTGCCATCCTGGTTGTAGTCGCCCTGGATACCTGCTACGGCCTGGAGAATCACGCTTGAACTGCTGACGAGCAAACTAAAGGAACCGGCCGCGGAGCCGCCCAGCACGAGACCGTTGTTGACGATGCTGCCCGCCGAAAGAATGGTGAACTGTTGCCCTGGAGTCGGTGCGAAGCCATCGATGAGCGACACATCCAGAATGCCGTCGACCAGCGCGCCGCCGTCGACGACGAGACGATCATACTGGCTGCCGGGCGTCAGGCCGCCGATCTCGATGAACAGCGTGTTCGTGTCGGCCAATGATATTCCTCCATCAAACGAAATCTCGGCCGGACTCGCCCCCGGAGCCAGGCCGCCGCTGAAGTTGGCGGTGCCGGGGCCGAAGAAATCGCCCGGGCCGCTCACCAGGCCGTCGAAATTCACCATGCCGACGACGGTCACATCGTTGTTGTTGGCCACCGGTCCACCAATGGTCGCATTGGTCGCCACCAAGTCGCCGTTGTTCGTGAGCCCGCCGGAACGGAAGGTACCGGCCACGACCAGCTGGGCGCCGGCGTCAATGGTCGCCTGATTCGTGACACTGATCGACTGCGGAGCGCCCACGACAAGCGTCGAGCCAAAGATGCCGCCGACGCCGACCGTCAGGTTTGCATTGGTCAAGTTGAGCGTACCCGCGTCGAAGTCGAGATTGGCAGCGCTCGCGGCATCCATCGCGCCGACCGTGAGCGTGCCGCCGTTGTTCCGTAGTGGAGCAGACAGAACGGCGGTGTTGTCGACCGCCAATTCCTGGCCAGCGGTGAGCGTGGGATTGGCGCCCAACATTTCAGCTAGCAATGCTCCGCCGAGCGTGACTTCGGGAGAGGTCGTGAAACGCAGCGTGCCGCTGTTGAAGTTGAGTGTCGGCGATTCGGCGATGCTTGCGGAGGAATCGGTCAGATTTATCGAATCGAACGCCAACTCGCCGCCGTCGAGATTGATAATCCCGCGGTCCCAAACGCGCAACTGGCCCGTTACGGAGACATGTCCGGTCGGATTGATGTTGAGCGTGCCGACGCCCGAACTATTGTTGCCGGTCGCGATTCCGGCGATGAAGAGGTCTTCTCCAACATTCCAATTCGCTGCGGCGTGGCCCGCGTCCATGCCCGCCACGGCACCGACGTTCACTGTTCCATTGCCGCTGGTGCGGGAAACAAAGCTGTCGCGCGTAAGGCCGCCGGGGTCGACTGCGGAACTGATACCGGAGTTGACCGTACCGCCATCGGTGATCGTCAAAGACCCGGTCGACCCTTGATACGCCACGGTAAGTTCCTTGCCAGCGTCGAGCGTGGACCCGCTGCCATCGACCGTGACGTGGGCTTGCCCTGCCGTGTCGGCTACTCCGCGACCGATTTCCAGGTCCGTATCCAAATCGAGCAGTCCGCCCGCGGTGACAAAGATTTCGGAGTAGCCGTTGCTGCCGCTAGTCACCATGCGGATGTCGCCGATCCCAGCCGCAACCACGCCGGCGTCGCCACGTGCGTCGCGGAGATGGAGCGTAGAGTTCGCTCCATCGATCGTGATCTTCGAGCGCGAGCCGTCTTGCGTCGAGGTTGGCATGTACGAGAACTCGGCGTATCCTCCGTCGAGGACCCTCAGTTCGACGGGATTGGTGGCGTCGCCGGCCGCTCGGGCCACTTCCATGTACCCGTTGTGGACCCAGCGCGATTTGTCGCCGGTGATGGTGGCGATTGAGCCGTCCGCGACGGCGACGGTCCCGATGATCGAATAGTTGGTTGAATGGTCGTTCGAACCGGTTCCGCTGATGATGCGTCCGCCGTTTTGGATCGTGAGTTGGGCTGTAGCCGCGTCACCCACAAACACGGCAAAGTCCGCGTCGACACGGGAGACCTCGTCATCATCGTCGCCGAAGGTGCCGTTGAGGCCGTTATTGAGGAACCCGTCGATTACGACGGCACTGTTCGCAGAGCCTGTTCCCGAGTCCGCGATCGCCAGCCGTTCACCGGTGACAACTCGCCCACCGTTGAGCACGTTGAGCGTGCCTTTACCAGCATCTCCGACACGCGTACGGCCGGAGTTCTGCATCCGCGACGCGACGCCGGTGACCGTGGCGGAGCCGTCGGACCCAGTCGGCAAACCAATGTTGGTTTGAAACGCAGTCGCCATGCCGCCACTCTCGATCAAGAGGCTGCTGGCCGTGGTTTGGAGGTTGATCGCCCCCGGGGAATTGACGGCGGCTCCATTCTTGATCGTCGCGTCACCGCCATTGAGCGTGATGCTGGCCGTGCTGGTTAGCCCAGCCGATGCTCCATCGAATGTCAACGAGCCGTCGTTGATGGTCGTGTCGCCGGTGTAGTCACTGAGGCCGCTCATGGTCATGGTGCCAGTGCCACTCTTAACAAACGGTCCGATACCGGTGATGTCGCCAGAGAAGGTGGTGTTCAAATTGTTGAACCCGGGATTGACGCCGCCACTGACGGCAGACTCTACTGTCCCGGCCCCGGCCAACGAGCCAAACGACTCGCCATCGCCGGCAACACGCAGCGTTGCGCCCGCGGCGACGATCACCGCGTTGTTGCCGAGAGTGTTTCCGACGCCGATCTCCAGCGTCCCGTCGTTGACGTTGATGTCACCCGTAAAGGAATTGGCAGCCCGCAGCCGCTGCGTTCCGTTGCCAATCTTGGTGAGCCCGCCGGTGCCGGTAATGTTGCCGTCGAAATTGAGGGTCTCGTTATTCGATCCGGTGGTCAGCGTCGCCGTGCCGAGGCTGACAATCGATCCGGCAACGCCAGAGAGACCACCGATTTCTTCGTCGGCGTTGTCCAGGTCCAGTGTCGCACCCGAGACGGAGAGGGTGACCCGTGTCTGGTCGGGCAGTGTGTTACCGGCTGCGAGCTTGAGCGTTCCGGCGGCGGTAACCGTGGTCTGCCCACCGAAATAGGTGTTGTTTCCAGTGAGCGTAAGTGTGCCTGAGCCATATTTGTCCAAACTGCCGGTCCCGGTAATGACTCCGGAAAAGGTGGTGTCTTGGTTGTTTTGCCCCGGCCCGATATTCGCTCCGGACCCGGTGATGACCGTCCCGGCTCCGGAGAGCCCGCCGACTGCCTCTCCATTGGACCCGACAAGATCGAGTGTGGTCCCGGCAACAAGATTGATGATCGTCGAGGCAGAGAACTGGTCCACGCTGCCGGGGCCGATCTTCAGAGTTCCCTGGTTGACGTTCGTCGGACCTGTGTAGGAATTGCTCGCGTTCATCGTCAGCGTGCCGGCACCGACCTTGGTCACGCCGCCCGATCCAGAAATGGAACCATTGAACGAACCCGCGCCCGTGGTGATCTGCCCGCTGTTGATCGCGATCGACCCACCGGTGAACGCGAAGGTGCCGCCCGCCGAGTTGTCGAGCGAGGAAAACGTGTAGGTCGACCCACCGGTGATCTCCAGCGCGTCGTCGGCGCCCTGCAGCGTGACGCTGCCGAATGTCTGGCTGCCGCCGCTGAGTCGCAGCGCCCGACGCCCGAGGTGCCAATCGTGAACGAACCGGCACCAGTCGTGGTATTGCCGGCGGTGAGGTGAAGCTCGCCGGACCTAAAATCGAGCGTTCCGCCAGCGAATTGATTCAGGTCACCGACACTCACAAATCCGCCGTCGAGCGTGAACGTGGCGCCATTGCTGATGTCCAGCCGTTGCGCGCTGGAAGTAGTTGATCCAAGAGCCCCGGTGACGACCAATTCGCCGTCGGCGACCGTGAGCGAGCCGTCGATTGACGAACTGTCGCCGCTGAGAATCCACTTTCCGGCGCCTTCCTTGCGCAAGCTAGTCACATCGGTACCCACGCCGGGATTAATTACACCGGAAAGTGTGTTTTCGCCCGTGTTTCCTCCTCCCAAGCGGAGAGTCTGCCCGTTCGCCGGGTTGAGAACGTTGCCGTTGAGTACTAACGGCCCGGTGCCCGATGCATCGATGAAGGCGTTGTCGTTGTCTTTGCCGGCCAGCACGATGTCGCGATCGGTGGTGTGCCCCGTTCCGACGTAGCGGAGCACTGCCGTGACGGGATCGGTGTCGACGGTCGTGCCGAAGCTAATGGCGCTATCGGCAAGCGCCGGTTGACCCAGCGCATTGGCGGGCCCGCCGACATTTTCAATCGAATTGATTTGGAGAATCGCGCCGTTAATCCGCGTCGGGCCGGTGAACGTGTTCAAGTTGGTGACCGAGACCACTCCGCGATGATTAGCCGCGTCGTTCGCATAACCGGCCGTCAGCGCCATGCGGGCGCCCGCGCCATCGGCGATCACGCCATTGACCTGGACACTGGGATCCAGGCCCACGTTGCGCGACGTCAGGTTGAGCGTCATGGTACCGCTCGCGGCAGACGTGGTGATGTCGCCGTTCACGACGATGGGACTGCCGGTTGTCGAGGTATTGATGAATCGCTCGGCAGCGACGGCAAACAGCAAATCGTTGTCGAACACCATTCCTCCGCCACCGTCGTTCGCCAGGATGACGCTGGCGCTGCCAAAAATCTCGAGCGTACCGTTGGTAAGTGTATACGTACCGCCAACGCCATTGGTGACAACATGGTCGATCCGCTGGGTCACGCCGCCAAGGTCGATCGTTTGCGGCCCTGCGGCAGACGTGCCAGTCAGCGAGATCGCGTCGACCAATCCCGGCACACCGTCGGGCAACCAGTTGGCCGAACTAGTCCACAGATCGTTCGCCGCGCCGTCGTCCCAACCGAAATCTGCCGCGCGGGCGTTTGACAACATGCCGAGAAATATGAGAAAAGCGGCTACGACAGCGCGGGAGATACTGAGCGTCGGGCAGACAAGGCTCTGGCGCATGATGTGCTCTCAATCGTTGATCAATTGTTGAAATTTGAGTCGCCGTACCGCGGGCTTATCAGAGGGCTATCCTGACGGCAAAAAACGCATCGAGGCCCAACAAGGATCGCGGGCAATGCAGCCGATACCATAAACCTGATCCGTACCGCGAACAACCAAATAAATGGATCGCCGCCAGATTTCACACAGATTCGGCGACGACGCCGGCATCGACAGCAGGCCCTTCGTCGCGCTATGGCCCGAATGGGTGGCGGCTGCATGCACTCATGGTTCTGACGGCGCACGCTCAGAATCGCATCGACTCGCGTCGCTTGCCTGCGGGCATCTTCACGAACACCAGAAAGTACGAGTGGTTCTTGCGGGCGTGGGCTTGCTTTTTGAGGCGGCTCACCGCGGGCCGGTTTTGCCGCACCACGACGAACAGGTCTTTCGTGTAGAAGCCGTTCGACTCGTAACGGTTGATGATTTCGACGTGCGTGAGCCGCTGGCGGTTCGCGCTGACTTCGTCTTGGCATTTGACGATCAAGACGCCGCCCGGTTTGAGCACGCGATGGGCTTCGGCTCCGGCGCGGAAGTAGAGGTCGAGCACCGCTTCGTGATACTTGGGGCCGCCGACGGTGCGCTTGCCGTTCGAGTAGTGGTCGCGAAAGGCCGCGTGGCTGCCGCCGCCGGCGAGCTGCGAGCCCGCACGGCGGAAGAGGCCTTCCATGTACGGCGGGTCCAAAACGACGCAATCAAGCGAGGCATCGGTATAGGGCAGCTGGCGGCAATCGACGCCGGTTTTCAGATCGGTGGCGAGGAGCGTGTAGCGATCGGCTTCAACATTCTGCCAGAAGGCGCCCTTGCCGTAGGTCACGTCGGCGATCGTCGCCCCGTCGGCGACGTGCAATTCCAGTATCTGGGGAAACACCTCCGCGTTGCCGGCGACGTGGGCAGAGAGCGTCACGCGGCTGCTCGCCACCCCGCCGGCGACCGCTTTTCGTCTGTTTCGTCGTCGCCAGACGCCGTGTTTTTGCCATGAAGCGGGTGCCTCGCCGAGAGCGGAATTCGCTGAATATAGGTGGTTCCGTGCGGCAGCGGCAGGGGCGATCCAGGAGAACTGCAAAGTCATTTTTTCTCTATTACTAGCGATGAAGCAGCAGCATTGCTCGCGTCCCGCTTTTCCATCAATACCTGACAATCGCGTGCCCGGCTGGTGGCTGAGCATGCTGTGCCAAATGCCGAGAAAATAGACTTTGCAGTTCTCCTGAGGGGCGATCGCAATTTGCTTGCGACCGGCTCGGGGGCCGGATTATAATGAAATCGGTCCTGCGGGGCGGTGATTTGCCGCCGCCCGCCGAGACGATCTACAGAAACTTCCTCCACGAGATTCCGATCTACTGACGCTCTTAGATCGCCGTTTGTTCTCTGAACGGTTGATGGTCGGATGTCCTTCCTTTTTCCTGTGGGTAGCAATTGTGTTGTTTCGCGCACTTCGAGCTGTAATTTTATTTGCCGTATTCTTTGCCGCCGGTTGGGGCCAGGGGAACGTGGCCTGCGCCTACGTGTTGCAGGGCGGCAAGTGGCCGCAGCCGGGCGGGCTCGGCTCGCCAATCACGCTCACCTACAGCTTCCAAAACATGTTCGACGGCGGGCTGCAGATGCCCGATGGCCAGCCGCTGCCCAACGGCTTGATTCGCGATTCGATCGAAGACGCGCTGGGGCTGTGGGCCAGCGTCGTGCCGATCAACTACGTCGAGGTGCCCGACAACGGTTTGGCCTACGGAGTTCCCGGCGCCGAATATGGCCAGATTCGCTTCCGGCACGTCTACATCAACGGCCCCGACCCGGCGCCGCCGGCGCTGCCGGTCGCCAAGGCGCAAGCTTACTTCCCCAGCAGCGGCGACCCCTATGCGGGCGACGTCGAGTACGATCACGGCGATCGCTGGCAAGAAGTCGGAACGCTGCCGCAGCCCGACATTCTCGGCGCTACGATCCACGAGTTGGGCCACACGCTCGGACTCGGACACACGGACCTGACCGAGGCGAACATGTATTGGATCTTCACCCGCACCAGCGGCCCGGGCACCGGCAAACTGTTCCCCGATGACATCGCCGGGGTCCAGTCGATTTACGGCGCCGGAGTCGGCAGCGTTACGTCGCTTGTGCCGGAGCCCGCGAGTTGGGCTCTGTTGACGTTGGCGATCGGCGCGATTACGTGGCGGATTCGTCGTCGCGGGGTGAGCTAGATCGTCGAAAAGCGGTATCGTCTCGCTGGGGAACGGCGTCTGACGAATTGCGTTTTAATCTTGGCTCAACCCTTCCGCCGCCGCCTGCTGGAAATCGCGGCGGACATCGGAGCCGTCGCTGTTGCCGACGTCGGCGCGTTGAAACATCAGTAGGAAGACACGACGTTTCACGGGATCGATCCAAGCCTGTGTGCCATAGGCGCCGCCGTGGCCGAACGTGCCGGGCGAGAGCATGCCGGTGATGCCCTGCGGTTCTCGGACGATGCCCCAGCCCAATCCCCAGCCGATGCCGGGCGTGAAACCGGCCTTGAGATCGCCCGTCTGAAGCGTCGTCATCTGGCGCACTGCGTCGGCCGAGACGATTCGCTTGCCGTCGAGCTCGCCATGATGGAGGATCATGCGATAAAATCGCTCGAGATCGCCAGCCGTTGAAAAAAGACCCGCGGAAGGATTGGGAACACAATTCGGCTCTCCAAGACCGGTCCAAGGCTCGGCTTGAATCAGCGATTTGCCGTCTTTGCCGAGTTTGTATAGCGTGGCCATCCGCCGCCGCTGGGCATGCGTCAGATGAAACGTCGTTTGGCGCATGCCCAGCGGCTCGAAGATTCGCTGGCGAAGAAACTGGTCGTACGGTTGGCCGGACGCCACCTCGATGATTCGGCCGACGACGTTCATGCCTGGGCTGTACTCCCATTTTTCGCCGGGCTGGAAGCCGAACGGCCGGGCGGCCAGCATCGCGGCCGTCGCCTCGAGCGAGTCTGGGCAGTCCTGTTTGCCGACCAGGCCGGAGGTGTGCGTGAGCAAGCGGCGGATCGTCAGGCCGCGGACCGGCTCGCCGCTGTTCGTCTTTGCTTCGGCAAACGCTGGGATGTATTTCTCGACGGGATCGTCGACCGAAACCTTGCCTTCGTCGACCAGAATCATCAGCGCCGTCGCGGTGATCGGCTTGGTCATCGACATGATGCCGAATAGCGTGTCCGAACGCATCGGCTTTCGCTGTTCGACGTCGGCGAAGCCGAGCATCACGCAGTAGGTGGCGTCGCGATCGGCGACGAGCGTCACGGCGCCGGCAATCTCGCCGTCGGCCTCGTACTTGCACAGCGCCGGGCCACGGATGAGTTGGGATTCCCTCTCGCGTCGGCGGGCGACACCGGTGTCGCAAGCACGGCGATCGCTGGCCAGATGAACGCGGCGATCTTAATCGAAGATGTCCGAATCGTACGCACGACAGCCCTCCGCGGGCGAGAAGGAAGTAATCCCAGCCACCCCTGGCCAGCTCTCTCAGCATAACGGCGGCTAGCTCAGCAACGCAAATTTGGGCGCTTCCGTCGGGCCCCGCAAGCGGCCAGCCAGGTTCCGCAGAGCACCAGCGCGGCGGCGCTCGGCTCGGGCACGGTCATGCCCGGGAAAGTGCCGGCGTTCATGTCCCACCAGCCGAACAGGGCTTTCGCGTCGAGGGCGTTCACGATGCCGTCGCCATTCAAGTCGCCGCTGAGCCGGCCGCCCTTTACCGACCGGTTCCAGTTCCAGGCGAGGATCGCGAAATCGTCCGGGCCGATGGAGTGGTTGTTGTTGAGGTCGCCGAACGAGGTGCCCAGGGCGGCGGTCACGACGGCCAGGTCGGAGGCGTCGACGACGCCATTGCCGTTCAAGTCGCCGTAGGTGCCGGGGTCGACCTGCCGATTGAAGTTGGCTTTGACGATGTTCAAGTCCAACTCGTCGACGATACCGTTGCCCGTGAGATCGCCCTTCATGGGCGAGAGGGGGGCGGGCAGCGGGCCGAAAAAGGCGCGGAACTGGTTTTGGTCGAAGATTTGTAGATCGGACATGCTGACGATCGAGTCACCGTCGGCGTCGCCCTGGGTGAAAGGTTGCGACACCGACTGAAACCAATGGCTGCCGATCGTGGCCAAGTCGTCGCCATCGACGTCGCCGTCGTGGTCGAAGTCGGCTGGGGCGTAGAGCGATCGGCCGTAGTTGTCCAAAAACAAATTGAGATCGTGAATATCGATCATTCCGTCGTTGGTAACATCGCCAGAGCGCAGTCGTGGCGCTTACAGTTTTGCCGTAGCCATCCAAAATCAAGCTCAAATCCTTTGGACTTACTCGAAAGTCACCGTTGGCATCCGCTGCCAAACCAGTCGAAACGAGAATCGGCTCGCCAACCGCGGCCATGATTTTGTCGAGATTCGCCGAGATTCCCGTGTCGTAATTCGTGCGGGTATGAATGCCAGCGAGCACGGGGACGCGGCCGGCTGCAAAGAAGCTCGGTCCTCCGGAATCACCGCCTTCCGTCTGCGCTTCGTCGGCGCCAAGCCCGCCGATCGGATCATAGCTCCACTCGTATTCTCCAGAGGGATTGGCCAAGCTAACCTCGTTGCGGCCGACGCGAACGCTGGTAAAGCTGCGGGGCGAATCTTGACCGAAAACGAACAAATCGTTGTCCGTATAGGAGAGATAATTCGTCGCTTCGTGGCGCTTGGCCAACGGATAGCGCATGACCCAGTCGGGCGGCGTGTTGGCCAATTTGCCGACCCAGAGGTCGGTCGAGCCAATGCGGGTGCCCTGGTATTTGCTGCCGGAGAGTGCAATCTCCGATTCCCAGTACTCGCCGTTGGGATCCGTCGTATGATAGAACCGCACTTTCGGCACCGCGCCGGCGGGGTCGTCGCCACGGTTCGGCTGATTGTGGTTGGCGGTGATGAAGTAGTTGTCCGAGATCATCGTGACCTGCTTCCAGTTGGTGCTGCCGACGCTCGTCGGATCTTGGAACCGCCCGTAGCCGGACCAATTGTAGCCCGCGCCGATGAAGGCCTTGTCGCTGCCGACATAGAACGGATCGTGCAAGCGACTCTCGTAACCGGCAATCGTGAGGTCGCCCGCGCACGACCGGCAGCAAGGAACACGAGGCCCGCGAGCACAACGACGAGAATTCGCCTGAAATCGATCCGGCCAGCCATCAGCCATCTCCTGAGGAGTCAGTCATGATGCGTGGCCAGAGTGACTTTCCCAACACGGTCGGACAGCTCGGCCCGCGTCGCCGTAACTTGTTCACGGCCGACATGCGAAAGGCCCGCCCCGATACAGCGCTGCTTCCGATCGGGAAGAGCGCACATCGCGTCAGAGCCTGGCCCGCCCGACGTGGCGTGGATTATAACACGGGCCTGACCAATTCCATCAAAAAAAGATGAGAAACTCAGCGATTTTTATCGCCACTTGGGCGGGAATCCAGCGTCCCCCATCTGCATCCGAATAGTGGGAAAAATGCGCGCCAAGTCGCCAAGCGGCCAAGGTCGGAGAAGAAGAAAGTGGACGGGCCAACGTGACTTCGCCCAAGGCCGAGTCTACCGTCCCAGCTCGTCGAGCAGTGGAATCAGTCGCTCGGCCAGTTGCGCCGGCAGTGCCGCAAGGAGCCCGCGGTCGACCAAGCCGACTTCGATCAAGTCCCGCAGATGGACCCGATCTTGGTCGCGGTTGGCCATGAGTTTCATCTCGACGAGCTTCGCCAGCGCGACGACCTCATGGTTGCCGGGCAGTGTCGTGCGATCGACCACGCTTGGCGCCGCCACCGAGTCGCCGGGCCGCACCAATTCGCCCGCCCACACCACGTGGACCGCATGTCGCGGGTTTGGATCGCGCCGATCAAGGAACATGCCCACGCCGAGCGTCTCGAAGTAGTCCAGCTCGGTGGCCCGCGCGGCTGCGCGGGCGCGACCCAAGTCGTCGCGATGCAAGAGCACGTCGACGTCTTTGGTCGTGCGTACGGCCGCCGGATCCTTGGTCGCCACCCACAGCGCCACCGCCTGACCTCCCACCAGCGCGTACGGCACGCCCGCCGATTGCAGCGCGGACGTAAACCGCCTCAACCGATCCGTGACTTCCTCCAGCGCCATCGTGTAAGCCCTCCACGTGTCGGCAACCGCGCCGATGGGCGCTGTCGAGTGATCGGCAGGAAATGAGTCGGCAGGAATAGCGGGGAAACCCATGACATCCAGCGTAACCTTGCGAGTATCCGCCAACAAGAACAACGCTGCTTTCAAGCAAGGGGCAACACAAAAAGGGCCCCGGATTTTTCCAGGGCCCTTGTGGGTTTCAAGTTGTCGACGTTTCTCAACTGCTCACCTGCCCGCTCCCTTGGGGAGAGGACTGTGAGAGTTAGCTGCGGCGGCGGGCACAGCCCACCAAGCCCACGAGCGACAGGCCGAGGAGCGATAGAGTCGCCGGCTCGGGGACCGTCACGTTGATCGTGAGCAGACCCGAGTCCGTACCGCCTTGACCCGTGGCGTGGATCGTCGCGGTGTACAAGCCACCCTTCGAGCCGTCGGCGTCCCAATCGAATTGGCCGGTGGCTGTGTTGAACGACGGAGTCTTCAATGCACCTGGGCCCGAGAAGTCGTCCAGCCCCCAGACCAAAGCGTCCGCACCGTCATAGGTGAACGGCAGGATCTTCGAGACGGGAGTGGCCGTGTGCGGCGGATTCGCGCTCAAATCGGCAAGAATGGGACCGAAATCGTCAACGACCGGCGGATTTACCTGAACACTGCAGGCAATACAGCCGTCGAGGATCGGCAACGTCATCATTAACGGATCACCTGTACCGGCCGCGGTCGATCCAAAGTACTGGAGCGAGCCCACTGCATCGTTGCTGAGCGTAATACGGGAAGTGACATAGTCAGTACCGCCATTCACGTCGACACCCGGCACAGGCGCCCACGCTACATTCAATCCGGAAGTATCAAACTTTAGCGCCGATCCAGGAACCAAGTCTACCGCACCACCAACCACAAGAATGTCCTGCGATGCCGGCGGCTTGGCGCCGTCACTACGGAGACCACCAATTGTGACGAACGTATCATATTCAACGTCCGCGAAAGCTCCGAACAATGCGCCGTTGGGGGCCGTGTTGCCGCCAAATGTCGCCTGCTGAAAAATCGTCCCACCGGTCAGCGTCAACACCATTTGCTGACCGCGAAGGTTACCCGTAAAGTCGATGTGGATGTCGTTTGTCGTCGTATTCGGGACAACGGCTTGCGCCACCTGGACAGCGCTGATGTTCGTGACCGCGGCCTGCACCGCGACGGCGCCAGCCAAAACCAAAACCGATGCTAGCAGTGTATTTCGCAACATAATCGTTTCACTCCAAAGTAAAAGCTAAAAGTAGATGCACCAAATACTAATGGAACTCATTTCAATCGAACCACAACGCCATCCAAAGTAGTTTGCCCGTGGGCCAGTCGACCTGGCACAAAGCGTTGTCGTTCATTCACTGGTGATGCTGGCCTTACCTACGTCTGCCACGAGCAGTCGTCGTTGTCCGTCGAAGGGACTGTTCTGTTGGCATCACCATTGCCATAAGCATTAGCACTGTCCTCCTAGTTAGCCTCGCTTGAGTGAAGCAGGATCTGTTTGTATCGGAGAGCCCAAGATTGTTCGCTGCAATCTCGAGCTTGTCAGCCGTCGGTCGCTTTCAAGCGACTCGCCTGCGGCCCCCCACCTTGATCTTTTGCCCTAAATCGCCTCTTGTCTGTCCACCAATACAAAACGAGCAGCCGGCAAACAAAAAAGGCCTCGGGGCACGCACGACGCGTGTCCCGGGCCTTTTAGATTGCAAGCTACTCGTGAGTTCTAAACCTGTCTGTTATCCCGGCAGGGCGTTAATCCCATGAGGGAAACTAATCGTTCGCCAACTCTGTCGATTCTAGACGCCATTTTCGCCCGTGTCAAGCACTCCGGCCAAAAATCCGTCAAGAATTTTTTCTAACCCTGTATCGCTATTTTTGACGGCGGGCAACACCCACCAAACCAACCAGGGCCAAGCCAAGGAGGCTCAAGCTGGCCGGCTCCGGCACCGTTACCTGAACTGTCAGGAAACCGTCGTCCGAGAACTCGCCGTCGGAGGCCGAAATATGGGCCGTATAAAGACCGCCCTTCGATCCATTGGCATCCCAATCAAACTGACCGGTCGAGGTGTCGAAGCTCGGTGCCTTGAGAACGCCAGGACCCGAGAAGTCCAACAGCGTCCAGGTCGGCGGCCCCAACAAACCATCGTCATCGTACGACAACGTGCCCGAGACGGGTGTCGCCGTGTGAGGAGGATTTGCGCTCATGTCGGCCAACAGCGGACCCAAATCGCCAACCGTCGGCGGCTGGTTCGGCATTCCGAACTGAATCGCACCATCGACGACTGAACCCTGGACCACCAACGGCTCACCCGTGCCAGCCGAGGTCGAGCCGAAATACTGGAACGAGCCTTGAGCATCGTTCGACAGCGTGATGCGCGAAGTCAAGAATCCGACACCACCGTTGATATCGACGCCCGTCCCAGGCGCCCAAGCAATATTCAAACCTGCGGTATCAAACTTCAGCGCTGCACCCGCCTGCAAATCGACCGCACCACCAACCACCAGCACGGCCTGCGAAGCCGCTTGGACCGCACCACCCATGGTGACAAAGGTGTCGTACTCCACGGTCGGGAAAACTGGGATCAAGGCGCCGTTTGGCGCGGTCTGAGTACCAAAACCATCCTGATAGATCGAGCCAGCCGTCAGATTAAGAATCATCTGCTGGCCGCGAAGAATTCCATCGAAATCGACCTGAATGTCGTTGGCAGTATGACCGGCGACAGTTGCCTGCGGCACCACGACAGAATGCACAGCCATGACGCCTGCTTGCGCCACGCAGGCACACACCAGCATCACAGGTACGGACAGAAATCCATAAGACATTTTCATTTTCAAAGCTCTCCACGCAAAGGAAATCATCTTCATTAGGTCACTTACACTCCCACAAGCCTCTCAACTCGCCCGGGACCTAGTTGATCCCGATCCTTGCTTACTTGCGGCGCCGTATCACGGCCAAACCGGCAACGGCCAGACCGACAAGCGCCAGCGAAGCCGGCTCTGGCGTGGCAATTCCAGCACTGCCACCACTGCCGGCGACATTCCCCCAGCCGTCCAACAACAACGTCAGTTCGTCGTTGCCAACACCTGGTGCCGTGGGCGGCGTACCATTCCAGCCGGCTGGAGTCGGCGGGACAGTGTGACCCCAGTTATCGAGCAGCAGCGTCAGGTCATCGTTACCAACCGAACCACTACAGCTGAAGTCACCATCGATGCACGTAATGCCGCCCGGGATATTAAGCGAGCCGGTGATTCCGGGGTAGCTTACGCCGTCTTCGGCAACGAGGGCGGCCGTATAGGATGCTCCACCACCAGCCGGGGTCACGGTTTGTCCACCCCAGGTCATCGTACCGCCAAGCCCGGACGTTTCGAGCGTGGCGACCACCGAGGCAGTTGCGGTAGCGAACAGCTCACTACCGGCTGCAATGAAGAATGTATCGCCCGACGTGTCGAAAACCAGCCCATCGGTAACAGTACCGGTGAACGGATTGTTGCCGGGATTCTGACCATTGACATTCCAGAAGGCGGCGTTCAGGGTTCCGCCCACGACGTCGCCATCAAACGTCAGGGGAATTTCAACGGCCAAAGAGGTATTGGCCACGAATGACGCCAAGTCCGGTGTCACCGACAGGGTCCACAATTGGTTGCCCCCGTTGGTCCCACCGTCGGCCATAGAAATCACCGGCGCGGCCCAAGCCGGCACGGCGAACACACACAACAACCCAGTAATAACTGTGCTCTTCCAGGACATTAGATTCTCTCCACCCTCTTAAGAATGACGAAGTTACAGACCAGAGTTGCTGAGCGAAGCAGTGAAGCCGCGATGACATTCGTTTGGTCGCTTGCATTTGACCAAAAAAATCGTCACACGCTTGTCAGCCTACCCTCCTCACGATTCAAATCAAACACACTTCCAACAAGCTGCATGTCCTAACGAGCGACATGCGTCAAAATTCTAGTTAGCTTTTCGATCGTCGTTCGTGCCCAGCTGCTTCACTAAGCCAGCTTCAATGAATCAACTTCTTCAATGAATCGGCTTTCGTTGCACCAGCCCAGGCGACGGACTCTCCTACTTGTTCCAAAATCTTAAGCGATCCAAACTCCTCAGCAATTGGGCGGGCATGATGCCCCGGCTTTATCCGGTGCGGCGACCACCACCCCCACTCAATCTGCTAGCCCCCGATGACGAGTACGGAAAACCAACTTCTTTCGTCGAGCTTTGCCAGCCGTCATTTTTCGAGTGAGCCGAACAGGCTTCTTGCGAATTACAAACGGGCCGACACAATCTCACTGCGCAACACTGCGCGGTGTTTCTTCGAGCATTATGCTCCTGTGTTTCGGGTGTGTCAAGCAGTTTCTTGCCTGAACCTCCCTTTTTTCACGAAACCTAAACATTGCGGAAAAACGCCAATTTCGGCCGCAAAACCGAGCAAATTGGGGCCCCCAGCAGCAGCGCGGCGGCTGCCGGCTGGGGGACGGGGTGATCGGGGTTGGAGACGACCCGGCCGGCTTGCCGATCCGCCGCATTCCAGGGGCTAGAGTGCAAGCGTCGCTCGTGGAAACGCCGCCGGCCGGACCGGGTTTACGGTCATCCGAGCGTCGGCGGCCAGCGAGTCGGTCGGGGTTTTTCGCGCTCCGAGCGTCAGTCAGCGAGCCCGGTGCCATCGGGCCGCGGTCCAATTTCGCCAATCGCTACGACGCGAACGAAACGGGCGAAAATTTTTTCGTGCGGCGCAAAATTGTCCCAAATCGCTTTGACCGACCTCGGGCCGGTTTGCTATCCAGGAGTGTGTCGTCATCGCGGTGTGCACTTCCTTGTGTTCGCGCGATTCACCACGAGCGAGTCACCACGATTTCGAAGGGAGGTTTCGCAGGGCAGCATTTCTCTGGGTTTGTCCGCATTCTCTTTCGTCACGAAGAGGGCGCGAGCGCAAACGCGAGAACGACGGGGAGTCATTCGATTCGTCTCGGCCACGAACCAATTCAGCGTGCTCGACGTCGGCGGCACCAGCTCACGCAGCTCGGCCGCGACACGTTTGACCGCTGCCGCCCCACGGGGCTAGGGCCTGGGAAGTCTTTGTGATCCGTCGGTGTCCGCGAGCGGCGCAGCGCAGGGCCATTTCCATTCACCCAAGGTGTATTGATGATCGACCAGACCTAGCCCGTCCCGCCGGCAGAAGAGCGCGGGACGGGCCTTTTTTATGCGCGTACGATGGGCTTTCAGCCTGACATGCGCCGCGGCCCCGTAGCGTGTCAGGCTGAAAGCCTAACGTACGGCTGCACCTCGCCGAAACGCCACCAAAAGTGTTATAAAGGCGGGCGGGCGATCCATGGCCGAACTCAAAACATTCCTGTTCACCGACGTCGTCGGCTCGGTCGAGCTGAAGGGCGAGATGCCCGGCACGAGCGACGCCGAGCGCGACCAGGCGTTCATCGAGCAGATCCTCTCGCCTCACCGGGCGCGGATTGAAGCGGAACTCGACGAGCTGGGCGGCCGGGTCGTCTCGACGGCCGGCGACGGCCATTTTCTCGTGTTTTCCGACACGATCCACGCCGCCCGCTGGGCCATTCACCTCCAGCGGGCCCACCGCGACGCGCCGATCGCCACGCCGGCCGGCAAGCCGATCGCCGTGCGGATCAGCATGCACCTGGGCATCCCGCAGATCGATCCCCGCGACGAGAACAACTTCGTCGGCAAACCGGTCGACTACGCGGCCCGGCTCTGCGACTACGCCACGGGCTCTCAGATTCTCGCCTCGCGGAGCGTGGTGGCCGTGCTCGAAGACGCCGGCATGGACGGCGTGTCGTTTCACCGGCACGGCCGGCGCGACCTCCGCGGCATCGGCCTGGTCGACGTCTACGAGCTGGTTTACGACGACGCCGGCCCGCGCAAGATGCGCCCGCAACCGCGCGAGCTCACGCCACGCGAATGGACCGTCGTGCCCGCCACGATGGGCCTCACCGAATTTCAAGCCCGCGGCCCGCATACCGACGTGCTGCCCGCGGAACCGATTTCGGTGCGCGCACCGGCGACGCTCGGCAACTACGAGCTACTCGAGCGGCTCGGCGGCGGCGGCATGGGCGACGTTTATAAAGCGCGGCATTCGCAGTTCGGCCGCGAGCGAGCTGTGAAGGTCATCCGCTCCCACTTCGTCGAGGCCGGCCACCGCGAAGTGATCCGCCGCTTCTATCAGGAGATCAAAGCGGTCGGCGCGCTCGAGCACCCGAACATCGTGGTGGCGATCGACTCCTCGACCCCCGGCGACGCCATCCACTATCTCGTGATGGAGTACATCGCCGGCGTCGGGGCCGACGAGCTGGTCGCCCGCCACGGCCCGCTCGACGTGGCCGACGCCTGCGAAATCGCCCGGCAGGCCGCCCGCGGCTTGGCCTACATCCACCAAAACAACATGGTCCACCGCGACGTCAAGCCGTCGAACCTGATGCTCACCGTCGTGGCGGCCGACACGTTCGGCAGCGACCCCGGGGCGTCGGCCGAACCGGCGGGCAAGCGGGCCGTCGTCAAGATTCTCGACCTGGGCCTGGCGCTGTTGGTGGGCGACGACCAGCAACGGCTGACCGTCTTCGACGACCGCGCGATGGGCACCGCGATGTACATGTCGCCCGAACAATGGAAGACCACCAGCGTCGACATCCGCGCCGACATTTATAGCTTGGGTTGCACATTGTACCATCTGCTCGCGGGCCGGCCGCCCTATTGGGACTCCGACCTGCGGCCCGAAAAGGCCCACGAACGCGAGAAGCTGCCGCCGATTCAATCCTCGCAAGCGATCCCGCGCGACCTATGGGAAATTATCGAGCGGATGACCGCCAAACGGCCCGAGGATCGCTTCGCCGACCCGACGGAGGTCGTCGCCGCGCTCGCGCCCTTCGCCGCGGGGCACCAACTCGTGCCGCTGATCGAGGAAGCGACCGGGCCACTGTCGTCCACCGCAACCAAGGGCTTCCAGAAGTCGGACACACTCGTCGCCCACGCCGCCGGGTCCGACACCCTGGCCGGGCAAGCGCCCGTCGATTCGGCGCTTCCCAAGTCGCTGCCGCCCGCCCAGCGCCGCGCGATTTGGATGGCCGCGTCGGTGGCGATGTTGGCCGTGGTCGTCGCCGTGGTTGCCTGGCTCGTGTACCAGGCCAGCGAACGGCGCGGTTCGGTGGAAGAAGCCCGCCTCGCCAGGCAGCATTCGCTCGAACTTGCCACCCGCTACGCCACCAGTGAGATCCTCAAAGAAATCAACCGCCGGTTCGACATTCTCGGAAAACTGGCGAAAGACCCCGACCTGCTGCGACTGATGCAGAGCGCCGACGTCGCGCCGCAGAACGACGCGCTGTGGAAACCCGTCGAGGATAAACTCGGCTCCACCAAAGCCGACTACGACAAACTAGCCCCCGCCGACAGCTGGTTCATCAGCGCCGCCAATGGCATCCAAATCGCGCGCAGCCCGCGGAGCGACGCTAGCCGCGGACTCAACTATTCCTTTCGCGACTACTTCCACGGCCTAGGCCGCGACCAACCGACGGACACGCCCGAACTTCAAACCGCTCACCAGCCCGCATCTGTCGGCCGTGTATCGCAGCACGTCGACCGGCCAATTGCGCGTGGCCTTCTCTGTGCCGATCACCAGCGTCCGCGCCGGCGCGAGCCGCGTGCTGGGCGTGCTGGCAATGTCGGTCGACCTGGGCGAATTCAACGTGCTCGAAAAGCAGCTTCCCGCCGGCCAAGAGGTCGTGCTCATCGACTTGCGCGAATCGGTCATCGACGGCGAGCCCCGCCGCGGACTGATCCTCCATCACCAGGCGCCGCACGAAGCGGCCGAAAGCCGTTCCGCCGCCTGGGTCGGCCCCGAGCTACTGGCACGCATCGACGAACTGCTCGCAAAGAACAAGACCGCCCCACCCAACAGCAGCTTCTTTCTCTCCGACTACCGCGACGCATCCATCACCGGCGGCAAGCCCTACTGGGGCGCGATCGAACCGGTCGTCGACCACCGCACCGACGAACCCGCCTTCAACACCGGCTGGCTCGTGCTGGTGCAGGAGCCGGTTGGTAAACAGTAACGCCAATATTTATCGCGACACGCCCGCACACACTCACGCCAATTCATACTGCCCCTGGCTGCCGCGCTTGAGCTTGCCCTGGGCCACCAGCGCCTCCCACACCGCGCGCGGGTACTGGTTGGGCGGCGTGATCGCCACGATCCCCGACGCATGGCCGCTCAGCGGACTGGCGCCGATCCGCGAATCGAAGTCGAGCTGCGTCAATTTCAGCCGCTTCTTGAAAGCCTTGAAAGCCCGCGTCAATTCTTCCGGCGGGGGCACCGGCGGGGGTTGGTTCCGAATCGGACATATTTGGCTCCTTGGGCTCACTTGTTTTCTGCGTGGCATTTAATTATACCAAATTCGCCGTGAGGGTTCAGCCTGTCTTGGGTCGGGCAATTCGATCATGAACGCCGACGTGAAACTGTCGATTGAGCGCATCAAAGCTGACCACGCCCAGCGGTTCCTCGATGCCGTCGCGCGCAGCAGAGCGCCTCCACGCGCCCTGGGTCGTGCCGCCGAGCACTTTGGACGCGTTCCGCGAATTCGTAAATCGCAGCGACGGCGACCGCCGCCTTAGCTACGTCGCCGTCAAGGACGATGCCGACTTGGTCGGCTGCATCAACCTCAGCGAGATCGTCCGCGGAGCGTTCCAATCGGCCTACCTTGGCTTCTACGCCTTCGAACCGTTCGCCGGCCAAGGCCTGATGCGAGAAGCGATTCAACTGGTGCTCGTCGAAGCCTTCACCACCCTCAGCCTGCACCGCTTGGAAGCCAACATCCGGCCCGCCAATGAGCGTTCAACAGGGTGGTCGAGTCGCTCGGCTTCTGTCACGAGGGCTTCTCGCCGCGCTATCTCAAGATCAACGGCCAATGGCGCGACCACGAGCGCTACGCGATCACCGCAGAAGAGTGGTTCGCATGAGAATGCAAATTGAGACATATCTCCTTACTACCTCGTGATCGCCGCCGTTGTCCGGTGCGTGCGTATCCCGTCGCCAGCGTCAGCGATACGACCAGTAAGCTCTTGCCGCTCGTCGGTTCCGGCACCGCTTGAAACTGCACGATCGCGATGCTCAGGCCCGGCAGCGTGTACATGCCATTCGGCAAAGCGGCGAGCGACGCGACGTCGATCGTTTCGCCCAACGGGCCCGTCGACGTGAGCAACTCGGCGCCGATCGGCGCATAGCCCGCCAGTCCCAACAGTTCGACGTCCTGCGGCAGTCCATCGCGGTTGACCAGCACGAGCGTGACGAGCGATCCGTCGGCCGAGCGAAACGCCCCGCCGCGAACGGAGTAGTCCTCGCCGTCGAGCGAAGCGGGCGAAGTGGTCGTCACGGCTCAAGCGATTCGTCCAGCACGAGCGGACCCAGGATTTCGTACAGCTTCGCCGCGGGGAGCACCGTGTAGAGCGGGTCGCCCTGCGCGTCGTAGCCGTCCAGCCGCATCGGATGCCACGCCGGCCGCACCGTTGCCGTAGATAAAATAGTGGGCTCGCTCCACGTAATCGAGGTTGGCGATCATCATCAGGAAGTCCGCCGTTCCGACCGCTCCCTGCCATTGCATGGCGAAGTCGGGATCGCCGGGCTCGACCGGCTGGTTGTTCTGGTCGAGGTGGACCGCATGGGCGTGCTCGCCGATCATCACGTGCAGTTGGTTGCCGCCCAGTTGATTGTGGGCCGTGGTAATCGCATCGAGGTGATCGAGGCCCGACTTCATCACGTTCACGCCCCGCATCGACGGGGTCTCCGAGTCGTAGTACAGATTCACCGACAGCCCGTAGATTTCGCTGCCGAGGTCGTCGACAAGCGTCTGGTTCCAAGCATGCGCTTGCGCGAGCCGGATCGGATTGGTGGTCGGCCCCGCGGCCGAAAGCGTCAGCTTGACCGCCGGGTCGACCGCCTTCATCGCCGCGGCAAAGTCCGCCATGTCGGCAGCATAACGCTTCGCCCCGTTGAGTGCGGGATCCGCATCGAGCGACGTGCGATAGTCGTATTCGGCAAATGCCCACGGCTCGTTCCCCAGGTTGAACAACTCGACGCCGTACGGCTCGGGATGGCCGTTCGCCGCCCGCAAAGCCTCCCAGTTGTTGCCCGCGAACGAGCTCACGCCATCCCACGGCTTGTTGAGATAGGCCACCAGGTCGGCCGCATCCTGCACGGCCCCGGCGTGATCGACGTTGTTCACGTCGCGATAGATGTTGACCATCATGTGGACTTCGCTGGCCGGCATGCCGTTGCGATCCGCCATCTCGAAAAACTCGTCGAGTCCGAACCGCGCGACTTGGTTTCCCACCAGCGGCTGCGGCGCCTTGAACGGATCGACCGTCGCCTTCCAATTCCAGACGTTGACCGGCGCCATCGGATACCGCATCGACGGTTTGCCGATGGTTGTCTTCCCAATACTGCCCGATCGCCAGCGGCGAGCCGTCCACCGGGCTGTAGTAGCCGATCGGCTGGCCATTGACGGCGAAACTCGTTCGCGCATCGAAGGCCTCGCCAAACAACAGCGGGGCGTTCGCGTTGGTGACCGTCGCCAAGTCGACGTCGACCGTCGCCGCCATGGAGCTCGACGCCATCGTCAGCGACGTCAGACAGAACACGATTGCACCACACAAACTAAACACACGGTTGCCGTTCCACATCAGAATGTTCTCCGCAGAAAAGTTGCCCCTTCGATACGTCTCCTCTATTCCCGACCGCTAAACACCGCCTTCCCCAATTCGTCCTGCGTGAAGAACGCCAACATCTGCTCGGCGACTTTGCGTCGCCCCCGCTCGCTGGGATGCGTGCCGTCGTCGCGGAAGTCGTCGCGCCGCCAGACCAGGCCGTCGGCTCGACGCGGCGTCCCGCCGTCGGCCCACAAGTACGGTCCCCACACCAGCACCGGCGCCCGCACCGCGCCGCGTTTGGCGTCGCAATTCAGCGTCCGCCTTGCCGCCCGATTTGCCGTGCAATGAGCGATCGCGAACGGCAAACGCACTTTCGTAGGCATACGGCTCGGGATTCAAACCAGTCGTCGCGTAGCCGCCGTAGATCCGACTCGAAAGAAACACGATTCGCAGATTCGGATACTCCTGCTGCGCTCTGCGGACGATCTTTTCGAGCGCGTCTTCGAGCGCCTCGACGTGACCCGGGAATTCGCCATATTGGGCCGGTCGCGCCAGCGCTTGCTTGATCCAGGCCACCTGCACTTGGGCCGGTGTCACGCCCGCGGCTTTCAGACGTGCGTCCGCCGCAGTCCAGGGATCGCTGCTCCTCGCTCGGCGCTGCCGGCCTTGCTCTCCCGCCCACACGGCCGCGTCCGCGCCACCCTGCGCTCCGTCGACCAGCACCAACTCCGGCCGCTTGCGACGATCCCGGCCGGCCAGCCGAACGAACGCCGAAAACTCCTGCGTGGTGTTCGACATCCCGATCGACAGCAGCACGATCTTGCCGTCCACGGACGGCTTGCCCGCGGCATCGAGCGGCTGAATCTGGGCGATCGCTTCTTTCGCCAGCTCGACGCTGCGCCGCGGGCGGCTCGTTCCGTCCGTCGCCATACAGACCGCCCACTTCGCCGCGATATTTGGCCGAGCCCAACTCCGTAAGCGGAACAAGCGGCTCGTCCGCCAACGCCGCGACGCTCGTCGTCGCCAGCACCACCGACCACACCAACAGCATGGCCGCTCGAAGACAGCGGTTGCAAATCATCGGCTGCGACTCCTCGTGCGCTGTTCCTGGCTAGCTTCGTGCTCGCACATGGCGCTGGTCATTCGCGCCAGCCCCTGCTTGACGGCAAGTAATTCGGCAGCGGTCAAGTCGGCATACATCACCTTGTGTACCCGCACCTGAATCTTGCGCAGCCGCTGCTCCAACGACTTGGCCCGCGGCGTCAATCGCACGCGCACCGCCCGGCCATCCTCTTTGTCGGCCCGCCGCTCGACGAGTCCGTGCTTTTCCATCTGCATCAGGATGCCGGTCAGCGTCGAAGGCGAGACATCGGCCCGCTCGACGATCTCCTTGATCACCCGATCGTCCTTCTCGAACAGCGCGAATAACACATGCCCCATCCCCGGCCGCACGCGATCGGCCAGCCCCGCCTCCCGCAAGCCACTCTCCACGAGCGCGATATACCGGTAGTACGCCCGGCCCAGATGAAAACTCACCCCCTCCAACCCGTCGGAGGCCGACCGCGCCGCCGGCTTGGCTGGTTTCTTCTTCACTGCTTTCTTCTTCGCTGTTTTTTTCTTCACGGCTTTCTTCGTCGCGTGCGAGACCCGAGGTCGAGTCATGGCCCTAGCTCCATTTGTTTCGGTCCCAAAATAAATAGTACTTCACAAAACCGGCCCTGTCAATATATTACGGTACCGAAACAACTGTCCAGGAGCGCCGCGAGGCAGGATCTCACTGTCGACCAGGTACGCCAGGAGTCCTCCATCACGCTGTCGTCGTACCGCGGCTTGACGTTTATCTAAAAGCCATTACTGCCTAGGAGCTTTGAAACGCGACACACTGTGGCCGAAAACGGGGGCTATTCACCGGCGCTGGTTTTGATACAAATGAACACGTATTGCCAGCGCACGCCAACGGTTCCTCCGCCATGTGCGCGTCGAGGCAACATCCTCCGCAGTTGGTCGTGGCGGGTTAGTTGTTCTTTGGAAATTTGAACGTGAAGCTCTCGCTCTTAGCCGTTAGCTATTAGTCAGCGCTCGCTTTGCGCCGCCGGAGGACGGACGGCTTCGCTACCGGTATCCGCGCAGAGCGTGTTTTTTTCGTGTCCCAACGCAGGGGGCGCAGAACAACTTGTCGTCTTCGCACGAAACTTGTCGTCTTGGCGAAAACACGCAATTTACGAAGATCGCACAAGAGACGGCCTCGGCAGCATCCGCTATTCGGCCAACCGGAAGCGCCACTGCACCACCCCGGCCAACAGATGCTGGGCGAGCGTGGCCAGCACGATCATCAGGATCGCCAGCCGCTGTTCGGCAAGCACCGCACCGGCCAACAGGAGCGCGAGGCCCGTGTGCTTCATCCCCAGGCCGAACATCAGGGCCAGCCGCGTCTCGGCGTCCTGCCGCAAGCAGCCGTGCGATGAGCCAGCCGGCTGCGAGCCCGACCGCGCTCAGCGCGGCAGCCAGGAACGCGGTGGTCACCAGGACGGAGGCTTGCGACTGCGCGAACACTTCGGGCAGCGCCAGCGCCGCGTTTGCATAGTTCAACAACAGCAGCGCCGTCACGCTGGTGAACGTGAGCCAACTGCGAAGCGCGGCAACACGTTCGCCGCCGAGCGAGTGCCGACAGGCGAGTCCCGCCGCCGTGGGCAGGATCACCCAGAGGATGAAAAACGTGCCGGTGAAATTATCGATCAGCGTTTGGAAATTCGCCTGGTCGGGCGCCGAGAGCGTCAGCCGCAGCCAGCCCAACAGCCAGGGCGTCACCCAGGGACAAAGAAAGATCGTGACCAGCACCAACGCCAGGCTCAGCGCCAAGTTGCCGCGGACCAGTTGCGTCCAACCGACCGACGAATTGGCCACCGGCATCGAAGCCACTAGCGCCAGTCCGACCATTAGCTCGGCGGTCGATTTGCCGTCGACCGCGAGTGGCACGACGACCGCCGCCAAGAGCACCAACAGCACCGGCGCCGCCCAAACCGCCAGCGTCCCCCCGACCAGCGCCCAGGGCCGGGCGCCGATCGCGCGAATCTGGGCCACGTCGGCCTGCACCGCCGCGCAAAACAAGAGCAGCGCGAGCAGCACCAACGGCAACGTAAAATCCGCCGCCGGCAGCGCCGCGGGCGTCCACCGCCAATCGCGCATCGCACGTCCCGGCATCGGCCACAATGCCGCCAATGCGTAACAAGCGACCAGGAGCCAGAAACAATTCCGCTGCAAGAACTGAGCCAGCCGGAGAGTCACGTGATTTCGACTGTCAACTTGCGGCATGGCAACGTGTTCCACCAAGCGCCGTCAATTGCCCAACTGTCGATTGAGCTCGTCCAGCTCACGACGCAACTGTTCGGCAGTCGACTCGAACTCCTGCCGGGCCGCGGCGAAGTCGCGCTTCAGCGCGGCGACCTCGTCGCGCAGCCGGGTGACTTCGTCCGCGAGTCCGACGCCGGACGCAGCCGGCACGACCGGTTGCGATCGCGGAGCAACCACGGCCGGGCGGCTGGCCGACGACTCGCGCACGACCGGCTCGCTGCTCGATGGCAACGTCGCGGCTTCGCGCCGCACTTTGTCCATCTCGCGGTCCTGAAACAGCGTATGAGTCACGACGGCCCCACGCCCCTCGGGCGTGAGAAAGACGATCAACCCCTTCGCTTGCAGGCTCTCGAGCACGGGCCGCAAATCGGCGAGGTCCTTGATCGGCTCCATCCGCGCCGCCCGCCCACGCAACTCGCCGACCGTTTGCGCCCCGCGCAACAGCAGTTCCGCCATCACCGCCAGCTCCACCTTTTCGACGCCGAGCCATTCGTAAGCCAAATGACGATACTTATCGACGCGCCCGCTGCCTTGAATCTGCGCGATCGCGCCGACCCGCCGCAACGACTCGAGCGCCGCGTCGACCTGGTCTTCTTCCACCTGCATCAGCGGCGCGCGATTGTTCTTTTGATTGCAGCCGTTTTTGAGCGCGTTGAGCGAAAGCGGATAGTTCTCCGGCGTCGTCTTGGCCTTTTCGACAAGCACGCCGAGCACGCGCCGTTCGAGCGCTTCGAGCGGCTGCCAGTGCGGTTTGGTCGAAGGTTCGCTGGTCGGCGTGTCGGAGCTCATCGCAGAATTCGCGTCGAGAATAGGGCGGATCGTCGTGGTCGCCCCATCTTAGCGAACAGCCACCGTGCCGAGCAACCGCGCGAGAAGACGCTGACAGCAAAAAGGCGAGGAAGTCGGTCCCCAGCAAAAAAAATCCGGGGACCGATTCGGTTGGGAATCGGTCCCCGGTGGAGGGACGCTCGAAGCGGAGGCGTTGCGTGGTGCTAACTCAACAGCAGGTTTTCAAAGTTGCCGAATCTGTGTCCAACGTGTTGCGAACCAACTTAGAACGTGAAGACTCCGTCGATGGCAAACACAGTGTTGTTGAATCCATTGTCCGACCGCGTTCTCGGCGGGAGTCCAGTTGTAGCGAATTTCAGGCCGAATCACCACGTTGGCGTGCGGCTTGTAGTTCACGCCACCGGTGAGCTCGTAGAACGAGGTGCTCTCGCCGACGTGACAGTGTTCGACTTCCACCATTCGACGCGGCCGCCGACCTTCCAGCAATCGTTCAGAGTGTAGAACAAGTACTGGTTGATGCCGAAATCTTCGGCGTCGAAGCCCGGATTATCATAGAAGCCATTGGACGTGGCCCAATCCGACTGCAAGACGTACTGGAGCTTGCACGAGACGTCGGCCACGGCGACCACCGATTGGCTGTAGCCGCTGCCGCCGGCGCTGCGGTAGCCGAAGTTGCCGGCCGTCGAAGCGTAGGTCACGGTGAGGTTGTCGCCGAACGTGTGGCTGATGCCGCCGAGCCAGTTGTTGCCGCCGTCGAACTGGTCAAAACCGGTGTCCCAGCCGAGGGTCCAGCCGGCGTAGACGGTGGTTGCGTCGCTGGCCTTGTAGGTGCCCAACACGCCGGTGTGGGTGAACGGCTCGCTGTTGAACATCGTGTACGAGTGGCTGTAGAAGAAGTTGCCGGTGTCCGGCACGACTTCGTAGCCGATGATCGTCCAGAAGTGGCCAATCTTCACGCTCAAGTCGCCATAGGCCACTTCGGCGTAGGCTTGCGGGATGGCCCAGCCGTAGAAGCCGTGGTCGAACGAGTTGTCCCAACTTCCGCTGTTGTTGCCAAAGGCTTGCGTCTTCTGGGCGTCGACGCCGTAGACGATGTCGCCGCGGTAACCCCAGCCGGCCGAGCAGGCGCCGCCTTCGGCGACTTTCTCCGCGTAGAGCCAAACCTGGTCGAAGTTCAGCATGTCCGGCTCATCCAAGAAGGCGAGCCCGTCGCCTGGCTGCGACGAAAGCCGCTCGTTGTCGTTGTAGTAGCCGATGCCGACCCAGCCGCCGATCGTGTGATCGCAGCAGTTGCAGGGATCGATGCAGCTGTCGAGCGTCCAGGCGTCGCCCAGGCAGCAATCGCCGAATAGGCAGCAGCCGTTGTCGCAGCCGCAGCCGCCACTATCGCATCCGCAGCTCGCTTCGCAACCGCAGCTTGCCTCACAGCCGCAGGCCGGCTCTTCGGCACAGCCGCAGGACGACTTCGCCGCCGGTTCTTCCGCCGGGGCCGCCGCAGCGGCCGGGGCTTCGTCCGCCAAATTGTAACTAAACGCCGTTTGTATCGACTGCTGCGCGGCCGCGGGGGCGACGCAGTAGGCCAATACGGCCACACTCAATGTCCATTTCAAAATACTCACCGCTTCGACTCCTCTTTCGATAACCTGCCGCGACCGTCCGTCTTTATCTATCGCGACCGGTCAGGTGATAGCGGCCCACTGGCAAACATCGTACGTCCGGAGTGGGTCCGCCGAATCAATCCAACGCCTCGTGAGTCATATCGACCCGCGATGCCGCCGGGATGGATGGACGCTTACCCAAATTCGCGCGGAAAATCTTGCCATCGTGCACGACCTTGGCAAGCTTTGTCGGCTATCGAAGACGTAGCGGACGAAAGCGGGTCGCGCGCCGCTTCTCCGCAATCAGCGCGCCACGATCGACACCGCCGGCGACATGTCAAAGATTAACGGTTATACGGATCGCACGTGCCCGGAGCGGGCAAGAATGGCGGCACCTCGCGATTTAGCGCGAGTTCGACGGCAAATCGTCGCTTTGAGAGTTAGCGACCAGCCAGCGCGGCGAGCCGTTTTCCGGAGCGCGCCGCATCGTCACCTGCACCGTCGCCAGCGGTTTTTCGCCCGACTGCTCCGCTGCTCGCTCCACAGAAAACTGTTGTGCGACTTGAGCCGCACCGCGTTCGCCAGGATCGTAGGCCAATTCTTGGACGTATCGCACTCGTACTTTCTGCCCTTGCTCCAGCAGGAAACTCACCACCGGCTGTTTGCGAAATGCCTCCATGGGCGAGGGCGGCGCATTCGCAGCCGGCTTGGGCGCGTCCGGGTTGGGCGGCGGCGGCGGTTGAGTGCTCGAAACGGTCATGTTAAAGGCCTTCTCCGCGTCGCCGGACTCGAGCAAGGTGAACCATTCCAAGGCGGCCTGCCGAGCTTGGCGGGAGAGCAATTGTTGCGTCAGCGTCGATCGCGCGACGGACGCACACATGCTGGCGACGCACAGCGCCAGCGCGATCACGGCGGCCTTGCGGCCAATCAGGGCTCCGTCACTCGCGGCAATTCGGCGAATCGCCAGCAGCGCCACAGCCACCCCAGCAATGGGAATCACAAACAACAACGGCGCGATGAGGCAAAGCGGCGCGGCGAGTCCGAGAATCAAGCTGACGATCGACAACGCGCTCAACGTGCGATAGCCGACCTCCTCGTCGACACGAACCTCTCCCAATCCAGGGCTTGCATCCGAGGCTGAAACGCTAGTTTCCACGAGTTACTTCCTGAATCGTTCGATGAAGGCGCCGTCGGTCAGCCGCGCCGAACGCGAATCCACGGTGGCTTCGCTTGGTCATACTTCTCGCGGTGGTCGGCGTAAATACTCACGAAGCCCCACGGGGAAAAAACGTCCCGGCCGGCATGGCCAAAGGCGTCGGGCCGCGTGACTCGGTCGACAAAACGCAGCCAGCCGAGGTCGGGCGCGAACAACGACGATTTCGACTCGACTTCGTCCTTGCTGTAGACCAGCCCTCCGCCAAAGGCGTTTTTTCCCATCGGCGCCGTGTGCAACGTGGCCATCACGAACGCCGACAAGGCCCAAGCGGCAACCACCGCCACCAATGGTCCTCCCACCGGGTCGATTGGGTTCTTGAATCGCATGCGTGTTCTGGACGCCAAAGCAGTCGCCCCGCGGCAGATGACCGTCGTCACGACGAACAGCAGCCAGATGCAAGCGAAGTCAAGCAAGTAGGTATACTGACCATCAAGCATTTCATCCAGGTAAATGGCCAGCGGCGAATAAAACGCAAACGCCACCAACCCGCTGACGAGAATGTTGACGAGCGAAATCGCGTTGCTCCACAGGCCCTCGCGGACCATCATCGCCGTGCCGGCAAAGAAAGTAGCCAAGTAGATTACCCAAAACATCGTCGTGTTTCCTATTGCTTCAACACTCGCTGCAGTTCGGCGAGCGAGGTTACGCCTTTGGCGATCAAGAGCACGCCTTCTTCTTGGAAGGAGCGCATCCCGGTCGCCTTGGCTGCTTTTCTCAAGAGCTCCAGCTTGGGCTCCTTGAGCAAAATCTGGCGAATTTGATCGTCAATTACTAACAACTCAAAGACGGCAGTCCGGCCCCGGTAACCGACGCCGCCGCACTTCTTGCACGGCTTCTCGATTTCTTCCGGTTTCGGCGTGCGGTAAAGTGCTTCGACTTTGCCTTCGGGAAGTCCTAGCTTCTTTGCCAATTCAGGGGTCGGCTCGTAGGCCACCTTGCAATCGTCGCACAACTTGCGAATCAAACGTACGCAGAGCACGGCGGACAGCGTCTTGGCGAATTCCCGCTGCGGCACTTGCTTTTGCAACATCCGCAGCATGGCCTCGGGCGCGTCCTTCGCCTGGACCGTAGTTATCACCAGGCGATCTTCGCTGATCTCGTCGAGCAACAGCTTCGCGGCCGGCGCCTCGACAAAATCGCGGCAGACGTAGACGTTCGGGTATTTGCGAATCAAGGTAGGGAGGATAGTCGTCGGCGTTTCGCCTTTTTCGGCGCTGTAGGTCGTGACTTCGATGTTCTCCAATTCGCGTTCGCGGTGCTTCTCTTCCTCGATGGATACGAAGTCGCGCAACAAGCGGTCGGTCTCCATCAGCGACACGTCGGTCGTCGTGGTGATGCCGCCTTCCGGCAATCCGGCGACGACGACCAAGCCCTTGTCGAGGGCCATCAACTCAGCCCATTGCTCGGCAAGCTTCTTTCGCATGCCCAGGTCGTCGTAGGTCCTAAAGCTGGCGCGCTGGCCAGCCATCAAATCGACGATCACGCGCTCGCCCGTCTTCACGCCTTGGCTGACGATGGGCAGGACATAGGAATGGTCGTTGTACTTGGCCCCGAACTTGCCCGACTGCTTCTTGCGTCGCTCGGCCATGTCGAGATTGGAGAGCACCTTCATCACGGCCAGCATCACGTCGCCCGCCTCCCGGTCGATCGACCGGCCGTTATGCCAGACGCCGTCGATCATTTGTCGCGAGATTACGGTTTGCTGCGTGTAGTCGAGCATCGTGCGGTCGGCGCGACGGTCGGCCATCTCGGCGACCAGCTCCTTGACGAGCAAGTAGCCGGGCGACTGCCGCGCTGTGATCAAGTTGGCCTGTTTGGTTCGGTCGTCGGGAGCGTCGATCGCCATCAAATCGACAGGGGCGCCCTTTTCGTAGTCGGCTTTGCGTTCCGCTTCCAGCTTCATGCCGACTTTGTTCAGCAGCGTGGCCACCTCATAGCGAAACCAATCGGGCGTGAACACCTTTTGATGCAGGGCAACCGACTTGTTCCGAGTGACCGTGTAGGGGATGAACGCACCCAAATAGCAGACCGACAGCAGCCCCAGCGACAGCCAAAAATAGCAGACCCCGATGAACGTGATCGGAAACGTCAGGAAGGCGAGCGAGAGGAAGAACGGGAAAAAAATCGCCGGGTTCCAGGTGCCGTAGCCCAAGCCAAAAACCTGGCTGTCTTGGTTGATCCAGTCGCCCGACTTGACCCACATCAAGAAGAGCAGCCAAATCACCAACAATTTCACCCAATATACCGAGGAAACTTTGCTGCGCGGAATCGAGTGCGCGTCGTTCCATTTGTCGAGCTGCGGTGGAGGCGCTGGCACGGGCGCCGCTTCCGCCGCATCGCCCGCCGGTCCGGCATCCGCCGGCGCGGCTGGCTGCTCTTCCTGCGCCCAGGCGACAGGCACGGGCAGAAGCGCACCGCTGCCCACCAGTAGGAATAATCCGAGGAAAATCAGCGTCGCCTGCCGCATCAGATAATCCCCGGATCTTTCATCTCTATGCCCTTGAGCGCCATCTTCAGCGCCTCGCGGTTCGGGGCGACTTCCATCGCCACCTCGCGGTCGATCAGCTCGTCGTCGACCAGCTTTTTGAGGCTCATCGTGAAATCCTGCATGCCCGAGAGCCGGCCGATGCGGATGATGTCGGGTAGCTTTTCGTCGTTCTCTTCCAAGATGGCTTTCTTAACGTTGGCGTCGAACATCATGATCTCGACGGTCGGCACTCTGCCGACGCCCGGCTTGATGCTCTTGAGCAGCTTCTGGGCGACGATGCCACGCATGTTGAACGCGATGGCACTGCACAGCGCCGAATGCATCTCGGAGGGGAACAAGTCGAGAATGCGTCCGATCGTGGTCGATGCGCTCGAGGCGTGGATCGTGCCGAACACCAGGTGGCCCGTCTCGGCGGCGTGGATCGCGGTCATAAAGGTCTCTCTGTCACGCATTTCGCCGACCAGCATCACGTCGGGATCCTCGCGGACCGCGTGCTTCATGCCGACCTCGAAATCGACCACGTCGAGCCCAATCTCGCGCTGGTTGATCAGGCACTTGTCTTCGGTGAACACGAATTCGATCGGGTCTTCGAGCGTGAGGATGTGCTTGCGGAAGCGTTTGTTGATCCAGTTGAGCATCGACGCAATCGTCGTGCTCTTGCCCGAGCCGGTGACGCCCGCCAAGAGCACCATCCCCTGGTCGTAGGTGCAAAGCGACTCGATCGAGGGCGGCAGATTGAGGCCCTCGAAATCGGGAATCCAGCTGCTCACGCGGCGGGCGACCAGGCCGACGTGGCCAAGCTGCTGCAGCAGATTCACGCGGAACCGCCAGATTGTGCCGTCGACGTCGACCGTGTGGGCGAAGTCGGCCCCGCCGTCCCGCTCGAAAATCTTTCGGTTCCGCTCGTTCATCAGCGGGAAGCAGAGGCGGACCATCTCTTCGTCTTCGATCGGCCCGCGGTCCATCGGCCGAAGCTGCCCGTCGACGCGGACCATCGGCGGCTTGCCCACCTTGAGGTGCAAGTCGCTGGCCTTGAACTTCACACAGGCACGAAACAGCTTGTCGACGTCGAGGTCGATCTGCCGATTGATGAAGCTGCTCTTAAAGGCGTCGTCTTTAGCCATGGCTACCTGACCATCCAACTCTTTGGACTGGTCGCTTAAGCGACCAGTCCGCACCGCACTATGCTAATTCAGCGACGGCATCCGCACGGGTATTCCTCGCGCGGCCATCACCTGCTTGGTTTCCTGAATCGTATACTCGCCGAAGTGAAAAATGCTGGCCGCCAGGGCCGCGTCTGCCTTGCCGATCGTGATCGCGTCGGCCAAGTGTTCCGGTTTGCCCGCGCCACCGCTCGCCACCAGCGGCACGTGGATCGCCGCGCCGACCGCGGCCGTGATCTCCAAATCATAACCATCCTTCGTGCCGTCGGCGTCCATGCTGGTCAGCACGATCTCGCCGGCACCGAGCCGCTCGACCTCGCGGGCCCAGGGCACCGCTTCGAGGCCGGTCGGCACCCGGCCGCCGTTGACGTGAACCTCCCACACCTCGCGGCCATCTTTCGTGACCCGCTTCGGGTCGATGTTCACCACGATACATTGGCTGCCGAACCGGCGGGCCGCCTCATAAACAAACTGCGGATCCTTCACGGCCGCCGAGTTGATCGACACCTTGTCGCAACCGGCCAGCAGCAGTTGGCGGATGTCTTCGAGCGTGCGGATTCCGCCGCCCACGGTGAGCGGCATGAACACCTCGTCGGCGGTCCGCCGTACCACGTCGAGCATGATGTCGCGCCCTTCGTGGCTCGCCGTGATGTCGAGGAACACCAGTTCGTCGGCACCCTCCTGCTCATAACGCGCGGCCACCGCGACCGGATCGCCCGCGTCGCGGAGATTGACGAAGTTGGTCCCTTTCACGACCCGCCCGAGTTTGACGTCGAGACACGGAATCACACGCTTAGCGAGCATTGCGCGACGCCTGCTTCCCAAGACACCCAGTTCCGAGGCACCCAACCACAACGGCCCAAGGGCCACGAATCGTCGGAAATACCCCAAACTACTTAGTTTAGATACGGCCCAGAGGCCGGTCAACCGGCGGCAATGGCTGCGTTTCGGTCGGTCGCACTTGCGAATTTTCAGATTCCGGACTGCTTCTCAAAGAGCCGGCAAGGATTCACAATAAGACGACGTTCGAGTCTCGTCACCCATTTTGGAAAGGAGGCCTTCCAGTGTCTAAGCGGCAAACGAATCGTGCATCGGAAGAGGCGGTCTTACGCCTCCCCATGCCCGAGCGAAACGTCGTCCTCACCAGTCGATTCGTGGCGGACACCGTCGTCTTGGAGCGACTTCGCCAGGCTCCCACGCGCGAACCGGTGCCGTTCACGCTCGACGAACTGGACGACCTGCATCGCGGCCTGGCCGTCGACGCACAGCAGGCCGATGACAACAAACGCCGCAAGGCGCTCGGCAAGATTCTCGACAAGATCGAAGAGATCTTGGGCGTCGACGAGGATGACGACGATTACGACGACGACCTGTGGGAGTTGGAAGGCGAGTGGGACGATGCGCCACCCCGGCCTGCGAGCCCGGAAGAGATGCTTCAACAAGTGTTTGGCGGCGTTTCGGGGCCGCCCGCGTCGATCGGCCAAGCGTGCCCGCTCACGCTCGGCCAAACGGAACGGGAGACCTTGCTCGCCATGGATTCGATTCCGGGCGACGTTCACAAGCTGCTCGCCGTCGAATCGCCGGAAGAGCGCACGTTTGAGTTCAGCCCTCGGCAATTCCTCGTGACGAGCTTAACGATTAAGGATGCGCTCGAGTTGACGGAAGACGCTGCGCAGCGGCAACGGCTGGAAGCGGTGGCCCGGCGCATCAGCAACAGCTTGTTTGCGGCTCTGGAAGAAGAAGCCGGCGCCGACGTCAGCCATCGCTATCGGCAGTCGCAAGGACCGGCGGCGACGAAGGCCTTTCAGCTCAAGATCACCTTGGAAGGGAGCAAACCGCCGATCTGGCGCCGCGTCCAAATTGCCGACTGCACGCTCGACGTCCTGCACGAAGTCATCCAGATCGCAATGGGTTGGGAAAACTACCACATGCATCAGTTCGATTGGGACGGCCTCTGCTTCTCTCACCCGGAAGCGGAACTCGATGGCGATGTCTATGACGAAACCCAGGTCTATCTGGGCCAATTGGTGGCCGACGGCTGCAAGAAGCTCCGTTATTGGTACGACTTCGGCGACGATTGGTGGCACACGATCGTCATCGAAAAGTCGATCAAGCCGAAGCCGACGGATCGTTTTCCCACGTGCCTGAAGGGCGTCGGCGCCTGCCCACCCGAGGATTGCGGCGGCATCTGGGGCTACTACGATTTCCTGGCGGCAATCCGCGATCCGAAGCACGAGCGGCATGACGAGCTGGTCGAATGGGCCGGCGACGACTTTGACCCGGAGAGTTTCGATCTCGACGAGGTGAATGAGCTGCTAGCGAAGTAGCGCGGCATCAGTTCCGCAAAGAGAATTCTTCCGACAATTGCCCGCGAATAGCACGTATCTGCGCGAATGAAACCTCTTATTCGCGCCCATTCGCGCTATTCGCAGGCAATCATATTCCTGTCTGGCCGCTGTTGGCCGACCGGGCATAGCCGGCCGAGCTGACGCTGTAGTCCTCTGCCACGTTTTATTCTGTCCGCCGGCAATCCGGCAGCGAGTCGAGGAACAGCTTGCCGTACGGCTTCGTCACGATCCGCGGGTCGAGGCAGACCACCGTGCCGTGGTCGGTGCGGGTGCGGATCAGGCGGCCGAAGCCTTGTTTGAATTTGATCACCGCCTCCGGCAGTTGGTAGTCGCGGAACGGGTTGCCGCCGGCGGCGCGGATCGCTTCGAGCCGGGCTTCCAGCAGCGGATGGTCGGGCACGGCGAACGGCAGCTTGGCGATGATCACGGTTTGCAGCGCGTCGCCCGGCACGTCGACGCCTTGCCAGAAGCTGTCGGTGCCCAACAGCACCGCCCGCGGGTCGCGTTTGAACTCGTCGAGCATCTGGGTCCGCGGCGTGCCGTCGGCCTGGCTCAACAGCCGCAGGTTCCGCGACGACGAGCCAGGGCGCGAGCGCCGCGGCCATCCGCCGCAGCATGTCGTAGCTGGTGAAGAGCACGAACGTGCGCCCGTCGGTCCGGCCGGCGTATTCTTGGATCAGCTGGGATGCAGCGCTCTCTCGAAACGCCTCGCGTTCTTTCGCCGGGTCGGGCATGTCGCGCAAGCGTGACCAGCTCGGCCTGCTCGCGGAAATTGAACGGGCTGCCGACCTGGGCCGTGAGGCATTGCGTGAGCCCGATCCGCGACTGGAAGAACTCGAAGCCGCCGCGGCCGCTGGCAGAGCCAGTGCCACCCACCGAGAGCGTGGCGCTGGTCATGATCACGGTCGGCACCTTGTCGAAGAGCTGCTCGCGCATCGCCGGGCCGACGTCGATCGGCGCGGCGGAGAGCGTCAGCCGCGGCGTGCCGCGCCGGCTGTAATTCGATTCGACCCAGTAGACGGCCCCTGCCTGCGCCTGCATCCGCCACATCTCGATCTCGCCCGCCAGGCCCAGCAGCCGGTCGTGGGCCGCGAGAAAATCCTGCTGTTCGCTCTCCTCGCGGAGCTTGCCGCCCGCCGTCTTGAGTTGCCGGGCGAGCGTTTCGCAGGTCCGCGCTCAGACTGATTGGCGACGATCGCCCGGCCTCGTTCACGCGGCCGTTCTTCGGCGCGTGCCGCGACCGCCACTCGAACAGGTCGCCGAAGAACATCGTCGGCCTGGTGGCGGCAGCGGTCGACCTGCTGCTGCTCGCGCGTGAGGCCGTGGTGCACCAGCAGGCCCTTCTGCGTGCGGTCGTTGTAGAGCTTGTTGAGCACGTAGTCGACGCTGCCGCTGGTGACTTTGATGCCCAGGTGGTCGCCGGCGACCGACTTCGACCGTGTGGGCCTCGTCGAGAATCACGATGTCGTAGTCGGGCAAGATGCTCACGCCGGCCCGCCGCAGCGCGATGTCGCTGAACAACAGCGCGTGGTTCACGACCAGGATCTGCGCGTGCTGCATCCGCCGGCGGTCCTGGTAGTAGAAGCACTTGCCGTGCGTCGGGCAGCGGCGGCCCAGGCAGTTGCGTGCTGTCGCTGGCCACCTCGTCCCAGACTGGCCCGAGCGGCCGGAAGCTGAGGTCGCTCAGCGAGCCGTCGTGCGTCGCCTTGCTCCATTTGTTGACGTCGCGGAGCTGCGCGAGCTGTTCGTCGTCGTCGAACAGGCTGCGGCTGCGGGCGAGCGCCAAATCGAGCCGCCGCAGGCTGAGATAATTCCGCCGCCCCTTCACCAGCACGGCCGAAAACTCGCGCGGGATCACCGCGTTCAAGCAGCGGCAAATCCTTGCCGATGAGCTGCTCTTGCAGGCTGATCGTGTGCGTCGAGACGACGATCTTCGGCCCGGCGGCGGCGCGTCGCCGTTGTCGCTCGTCGGCCCGTGCTCCGCCTGCAGCTCGGTCGCCGCCAGAATCGCCGGCACGAGGTAGGCAAAGCTCTTGCCGACGCCGGTTCCCGCCTCGGCCACCAGATGCTTCTTCTCGCCGATCGCCCGCGCCACCGCGTCGGCCATCTCGAGCTGCTGCGGCCGATGCTCGTAATTCGCCAGCCGCGCCGCAATGCGACCATTGGGCCCAAGGATGTCGGCGGCAGAAAGCGTCATGCCGTCAGCGTAGCAAAGGCCTCTCGCCCAGAGAAGTCTGTGGCCGAGAATTGAGATCGACTCGCGTGGCCCGAACGGCGCGGACATGGTATGATAATTGTGTTGGGAACTTGGACGAATGAGCGGTTGTCTCCACGCATGGCAAGACATCCCAACCAGCACATCCGTGAGGCGATAGATCGCGGAAGCTCATGGTTGGATGTTTGCCAAGGCAAGTGGAAGGGCCCACATTCTCGGAACACTGTGGCGTCTTCAAGGCGACCGCGATGGCTGTCGATTCCGGCGTTTGACTCGACGCCGGGCGTGCCAGAAGATCATGTGCGTCGTATTTACCGTGCCGTCGACGGCTACCCACACTGAAGGAACCATCGAATGAAGTATGAATTCTCGTTGATCCTGACGGGGCCCGAATTGACGGACGAAGACGCCGACAAGCTCTACGAAGCGGGATGCGACGACGCCAGCATTCTTACGCGCGACAGCGTCACACGGCTCCAGTTCGACCGCCAGGCCGCCAATCTGGACGAGGCCCTCGCCTCCGCCATCCAGAGCGTGGAGCATGCCGGCTTGACCGTGGCCCGCGTCGAAATCGAGCGGCACGAGGTCCCGCAGATCGCGTGAGTCACCGGCGCGGTTGCGCAGGGCCCGAACTAGCACCGCACGCGCCGTGCCCGCAGGAGGCCAACGCACGCGAGCGTTCCCAGCAGCAGTGTACTGGGCTCGGGGACGACGGAGGCGACGCGGAAGCCAATGTAATCATCCTGGTCGAACGGGTCTCCGAAGTTCCGTGCCGACGCACGCAGGAGGCTGTAAATATTGTGCCAATTGCCGCCACGACGGCCGCGCGAATAATGTCCCCTGAACAAAAACGGTGCCTCATTCCACTCTTCGACGTTGCCACCCTGATCGAACGTCCCATAGGAGCTGGACGCCGATGGATAGGTCCCCACGTCCGTCAGATAGTTCTGTGAAGCCATGAATGTTGTCGAACCCGTGACCGCATACCCGTGGCCGTTAGCAATGACATCGCTCGCGATGAAATTAGCCGTGTTCGATCGGTCGGGCGCATTACTTCCTGGTGGCTGATCACTGTATGGAATTGCATCGGTTGAGGTGGGGAAATCCCAATAGTTACCTGTCGCGCCGTCGTTCTTGTGGTAGGCAGCCTTGTACCACTCGTCCTCGTTCGGCAGCCACCAACGTGCTCTGCATTGCGCACTATGTCATCGTCGTTAGTAGGAATTGGCGTCCCGCCCAACAGCGTGTAGGCGCCCATTTCTGTGGTGCCCGGCCCGCCCTGGCCATTGTGCATCCAATTGGCAAATCGCAACGAATCATACCAGGAGACAAACACTACCGGATTGTCCTCGCGACCGGTCTTGGCACTGTACTTCGATCCGTCAACACTAGCGCCGCTAGAGATGATGCCGCCATGGGCGTTGCTGCTCATGAACACACTATAAAGTCGCGAGCGTGTCTGCGCCTGTCGGATCGACGCTGTTGAGGAACTCGACGTATTGGGCATTGGTGATTTCGTACTTACCAATGCGATAGTCGTAGCTGATCGAACCATAGCCAGTTGTTCCGTCACTAATCATGACCTCAGTGTCGGCGGGATTGCCAGAATTGCCGACCGTCACGGTGGGAATCGTGACCGCGCGAGCCGAGGCGGTCGCAACGATCGCCATCACGAGGATCGCGAAGAAGTTGGTCGCCTTCATTCGATGTCCGCCGGAGACAGAAAACGTAGTAGAGTCCTCAAACAAGAGTCCTCGATAACAATTCTCCGGCATTGTATCAATCGCTCCCCCCCCCCTTGTCTAGCTGCTTTTTCGGAAAGATTTCGTAGAATCGACAACGAAGCCAAATTTTTGACTTCCGCCCCGCCGATGACATAATGTCATCATGCGGGTGATTTCCAAGCGGCGGCTACGGGAGTTTTGGGAGAAGCACCCGGACGCCGAGGAGCCGCTCAAGGCGTGGTGGCGGATCGTGAGCGACCGCGATACCCAGTGGCGGCACATCCACGATGCGAAGACCATGCTCACCGGTGTGGACGGGTTCAACCTCGAATGCGGCGTGCCCGTGATGGTGTTCAACATCGGCGGCAACAAATACCGGTTGGTAGCCCGCGTCTACGACGATTACGGGCGGGTGTACGTCAAAACCGTATTAACACACAAAGATTATGACGCCGCCCATTGGAAGGAGCAGATATGCCTCGGACTGATCTGAACTTGTCAGCGACTTCCGGGCGACTTCGAGTCGCTGGTCCGGCTCCATCCTCCGGCCGCGATCCATGACGACGTTGCTTACGAAAACACGATGGAAATGGATCAACAGACTGACGTCGCTGCCCAAACGCGACCGAACGGACAACTCAAGTATCTGGACACGCTGACGATTCTCGTCGAGCGGTACGAAGATGAGACGGAAGGCACTGAGCCGAAGAGACATCGATGCACAAGCCGTGCTCCGCTTCCTCATGAAGGACCGCGCGCATGAACGTCTCCGACCTTGGCCGACTGCTCGGCGACCGCTCACTCGGTCCGAAAATACTCAACGGCGATCGCGCGTTGAGCAAGGCTCACATCAAACTCCTGGCGAAGCACTTCAACGTGAGTCCGGCCGTGCTGCTGGATTGATCGACAACCGGCGCTGGACATCAGTGGAATCTCAGAACGACTCCCGCCGAAGCTCCGACCAAGGGATGGTTGGGCCATCATCGGCCCAGCGCTGGTCAAGTTTCTGGATAAGGTGCGGGGCATCGAGACACAATAGGTTTAGCTCGTCCGGCGTCGGATGCGGGATTGTGTTGTCAATATCTGCGCCTTCCGGAATGCCTTGTAGGACAATTCAGTCATCGCGTCACCGCGGCTTTTGAGTGATCACGCCTTCCTCCGGGCTGCTGGCCGTGGCGTAGAGCCGCTTCGGGATGCGGCCGGCGAGGTAGGCCAGCCGGCCGGCTTCGGTGGCGTGCGCGCATCGCGTCGGCCATGCGCAGCGGGTCCTTGGCGTGGGCGATGCCCGTGTTGAGCAGCACGCCGTCGACGCCCAGCTCCATGGCGATCGTCACGTCGCTCGCCGTGCCGACGCCGGCGTCGACGATCACCGGATAGTCGGGATCGTCCTCCTTGAGGTACTCCAGGCAGATGCGGATGTTGTTCGGGATTGAGAACGCCCTGGCCGGAGCCGATCGGGCTGCCGGCCGGCATCACGCTCGTGGCGCCGGCTTCTTTGAGCCGCCGGGCGATGATCGGGTCGTCGGTCGTGTAGCAGAGCACCTGGAAGCCGTCGGCGACGAGCTGCTCGGTCGCTTCGAGCGTGGCGATCGGGTCGGGCAGCAGCGTCTCGCTTGTCGGCGAGCACTTCGAGCTTGACCCAGTCGGCGCCGGGATTCTCGAGGCCCGAGCAGGATCTCGCGGCCCAGCCGGGCGACGCGGACCGCATCGTCGGCGGTGAAGCAGCCGGCGGTGTTGGGCAGCAGCGTGTAGCGGCTGGTGTCGATGAAGTCGAGCAGGTTGTTGCCGGCCGCGTCGATCAAGCCGCTCGCGGCGCACGGCGACGGTGATGCACTCGGTGCCGCTGCGCGTCGAGCGACTCGCGCATCAGCGTCGTAGTCGGCGTATTTGCCGGTGCCGACGATCAGGCGGCTCTTGAACATGTGGGTGCCGAGTTGCAAAACGTCGGTCGAAACTTCGGTGGTACTCATGATTTGGTTCCGCGCGGGGCAAGCTCCGCCGCTAAATCTCATCAGAAGAAATCTCTATCCGCCGCCGACGAGCGTCACGACCTCGAGCCGGTCGCCGTCGTGGAGCGTCGTCTCGCCGTGCCGCGCTCGCGGCACGACTTCCAGATTCACTTCGACCGCCACATGCGGCTGCGTCACCTCGAGCTCGCGCAATAGCGAGGCAATCGTGGTGCCATCGGCCACCTCGCGCTGCTCGCCATTCACTTCGATCTGCATGTTTGTCGATCGCGCGAGCTATTGTTCGATCGCGGACGAAGGCGGTGCGGAACCGCGCTACGTCGAGCGGTTTGAATTCGCCAGCTGAACGGTTTGCCCGCTGCCTGCAACGCGGAGTTCCAGGGGATCGTATAGGCTGCCACCTGCCCTCTGCCTGCCTCGGCAACATAGACGATGCTCTTGGCAAATTGGAAGTTCGCCCGGCCGCGCGGCATGTCGGCAAAACCGGTGACAATCAAGTAGCGGGCCCCTGTGCCAATGGCGCCAAAGTCGGTGGCAATGTTTCGCGTGAAAAAACGAATTGAATTTGCCGTTCTTCGGATTGATCACCGCGGCCCGCAGATCGCCCGTGAGGAAATCGAGGAAGTAGACTGCCTCGACCGAATCGTCGACCAGGCCCGTGGCGATGGCGAATTTGTCGAGGCCCTGCGTCGCGGTGGCGTGGAGCGGGATACTGGGCCAGACGCCCGAGACATTCAATCCCACCACGAGTCCCAACACGGCCCCCGCGGCAAGCCAGGCCGGACGACTGTGTGTCCACGAATTCATCGCTCGGTTCTCCAACTGTGAATTGCTCTTGGTGGCGAGCTCCCATGTTGCATCGTAACGCTTCGGGCCGCGCGAGGCCAGACGTGGATGCGATTCGCGGCGAGGCGGTCATTGTGCGGGCGGCGTTGGCGGAGCGCCGGCCTGTCGTGCTTCAGTGGTAGCGTAGCATTCGACTGGTTGCCGGCACCGAGCGACTGCGTCGACTGTTGCAAAGCTTGGAGCCAATCGGCCGGCGAAACGACTGGCCAGGCCTCGCAGCAAGGCCGGCACAAACGGCACGCGCCGGAAGTAATAGTTGTCCGCATTCACGTTGTGCGCCTGGATGTTGTCGGCTTGGAGTCCCTGGGCGACCATCTGGCCGTTGATCAAGAGCTGTCCGTTAATCAATAGCTGGCCGATGTGGGTGCCTCGCTATTCGAGCGCGGCATCGCCCCGATCTGCACCAGCGGCACCGGCTGCCGATTGGCGCCCTCCTCGCCAAACACGATCAACTCCTGGCACTCGATGCGTTTGGTTTTGGTTTGCTCGCTGAGCTTGTCGCGGAGCGCGGCGCCAAGCGCAAGAAACAACAGCGGATAGACGATCCAACGTTCGCGTTCATTCATGGCGTGGGCAGCAGGGGTCGGGGGTCGGTTGAGAATTCGAGTCGAAGGCCGCGGGCTAACATCCGGCCGGTTATCCTGCGCATTATGACAGGTCAGCCGCCGGTTCGTCACGCCCACCCGCCGGCGACTCGACATCTGCAGCGGGAATTTCGTAGACTGGCTCCGCCGCGCCCCGATCACCGATGCGATACGGCAACCAAACGAGCGAGACGCGGTCGACTTCGACGTCGGACTTGCGCGGCTTGAGGACAAGCGATTCCAGCTGCAATTGATGCGGCTGCATACTTCGTCGTCGAGTCTGGCGAGCGTCTTCTCGCGTTCAGCTTCGAGCGATCTTTTCTCGTCAGTGCAGTTTGTCGAGGCTGGCTTGGGCGGTGGCCTGTTGACCACGTTCGGTGGCACCGACCGAAACGCCGGATCAAGCGAGCGACGCCGGCCGGCAGACCTTGCCGAGAATACTCATCACCGTGTCGACGATGACCCACAGCATCGTGCCGATGCGAGCGAAGAACTGCCATCGCTGCGTGCTGACGTTGACTTCCGCCTTCTTGATGCGTGCTTCGAGTTCGGCCAGCTTCGATGCGAATTGCTGTTTCGAGTTGCGCCCGCTCTGCCTCGCACTTCTCTGCTGGCCACCGGTTCCAGCCGCTTCTGGAAATCGTCTTTCGATTCGCCCGGCTGCGACGTGCAATCGACCAGATCGCACCGCCACAGATCGAGCTTCGCCTCGCGATACAGATGTTCCTCCAACTGCCGACGCGAAGATCGCGTAGCTCTTCTCGCGGGCCAGTTCCGCAGGCAGAGTCGGCAAAGACGCCGGCGGGTCGGGCCGCATCTCGCGTGGCGAATCTGCTCGCGACAGCTCTGCGATTTGTCCCAAATGTCATCCGGCGGCGTCTCGTGCATCGGCTGCAGCAGATGGCACTCGCGCCAATGGTCGATGTCATCCGACGTCGCGCGTGAAATGCACTTTGCCGCTGCCCAACAAGCCGGGGCGATACTCCGAGCGTGTAACCGTCCGGCACACGTTCGACGACCGGCAAGAAATGCTTCGCGGATGCCGGCCGGCAGGATCGGCCGATTGCTCGCAGGCCGCTCCGGCGTGTCTCGGCCGCCCCGCCCTCCCCTGCCTCGGCCGCTGCCGCCGCGAATTGCGAGCGGATCGGATCCATCAACACTTTGATCTGATCGCGCGTGAGCGGGCCGCGGAGGTACGACATCGCCCAGCGCGTCTGGAACACGACCGGCTGCATCTTCGTTGCACGTTGTTCATCAGGAACACGCGATTGCCGAGCGCGGCGAGCTTGGCTTCCATCTCGCGGCGATTGAACGTCGAGCCGGCTTGGGCCGAGGCGCCTTCGAGCCCGTCGATCACGCGGGCCTTGTCGCGCTCGGTCTGCAGCCGGCCGAGGAACCAGGTGCCGGCGTTCGAGAGGCCCTTGTAGTCGAGGTCGACCGGGTTCTGCGTCGCCAGCACGCAGCCCAGGCCGATACGCCCGCGCTTGCTTCAAGCAGCGTGAGCATCGGCCGCTTCGAGGGCGGGTTGGCCGTCGGCGGGAAATAGCCGAACACCTCGTCCATGTAGAGGATCGCCCGCAGGCTGCTCGTGCCCGGCTGCGTGCGAATCCAGGCCAGCACCTCGTTGAGCAGGATCGTCACGAAGAACATCCGCTCGGCATCGTCAAGATGCGCGATCGAGACGATCGCCAGCCGCGGCTTGCCCTCGGGCGTGTAGAGCATCTTGGCGATGTCGAGCGGCTCGCCCTCGAGCCAGCTGGCGAACGACGGCGAGGCGAGCAGATTGTTGAGGCTCATCGCCAGCTTGCGTCCGGTCTTTCGCCGCGATAGAACGACTCCAGGTCGACCACGCCGATCTTGCTCGAACGGCGGCCGCTGGATTTGCTGGATCAGCTGCGAGAGATCGAGGTCGCGGCCCTCGCGCCACGACTTCTCGATCACGTTCGACAGGAAGATGTGCTCGCGGCTGCGGACCGGGTCGGCGTCGATCCCCAACAGCGCGAGCAGGCCCGACGTCGCCGACGGAGATCTGCTCGCGGAACGCATCGCCGTCGGCAACGAGCTCCGGCGGCGGCGCGCGGAACGATTTCAAGACCGTGATCGGAATGCCGGCGCTCGAACCGGGCGTGTAGATCACCCGCTCGACCGCGTCGACAAACTTCTGGATCCGCTCGGGCGCCTTCGCCCCACTTGGCCAGGCCCTTCCGCCACGGCTCGGCTTGGCTCGCGGCGAACTCGTCCGGCGACATCTGCTTGCCGCGCCGCTTCGCTCGTCTCGATCCACGGCCGAAAATCGCTCGGCTCGAGTTTGGGAAACGCGAGCAGCAGATTGCCGAGGTCGCCCTTGGGATCGATCGCGATCGCCGGAATGCCGTCGAGGGCGGCTTCTTCCAACAGCGACAGGCAGAGCCCCGTCTTGCCGCTGCCCGTCATGCCGACGCAGACGGCATGCGTCGTGAGATGCTTGCTGTCGTAGATGCAGCGGCGATGCCGGAGCTCGTTTCGCCCGACTTCAAATCGTGCTGGCGACCGAGGTAGAACGAGCCGAGTTGGTCGAGTTCGCTCATCACCGAGCCCACCGATTAGAAAAGCGAACCACCCGCCGGCAAACCGTTGCCGGCGGGTGGTGCGGAGGGTGGCTGAAGGGACTCGAACCCTCGACCTCCAGAGCCACAATCTGGCGCTCTAACCAACTGAGCTACAGCCACCGTAGAGACTTACTTCAATTTGCGGGCTACCAAGGCATAGTAACTGCCACGCCAGCCACGAATCCGCACGCAGGCTGCTAGCCAAATACTGGGGACCTCATGCGGTGTGACGTGGGCCAATAAGTCGATCATGGGAGGATTCCTCTCCAGAAAAACGGAGCCATTTCGATCTCCGAGTCCACCCTAAGTTACCGCTGGCTGCCCGTCTACGGCAAGCTCTCCAGGTAGCGGCGATACGCGGCGTCGAGGTCTGCCATGCTGCTGCCGGTCGCGTCGGAAAGCGATCTGCATTGTCGCGGCCGGCGTAAACGGCCGAAAGGTACTCCACCAGCGGCTCGCGATAGCGGCCCGCCTCGCCGTCCATCAACAGCGCCGCCAAACCGGCCGACTGGCTGTAGAGCTTGGCCAGCTCGGGGTAGCGCTGCAGATCGTCTTTGCCGAGCCGCGTCAAGCTCGTCGAGCGGCACGTAGAACTGCTCCACCAGCAGCCGCTCGCGGGCCGCCGGCAGCCGGCCGGCCGACGACTCGCCGATCGTGTAATAAAGACCCGCCTCGGGATCGCGATGTTCGCGGAGCGTCTCGAAATACGTGGCGATGCCTTCGACGATCCAGAAATTGGCCACCGTCGCCGACGTGCCGGGCGGCGGGCCGCGTCTCCTGGAACAACTGATGGACCGCCTCGTGGTTCAGCGTGGCCACGTTCCGATCGTCGCCGGCGAAGAAGTGGGCCTCGCGGTCGTCGTCGAAATAGATGCCCAGCGTCTCGGCGATCCGCGGCTGGCGACGCTGGAGCGTCGCCACGTAGTCGTCCTTGTCGCGGTGATAAAACACGCGGAACGGCTGATGCCGCTCGCGGGCTGGCCGCTCGCCGGCAAAGAGTTGCTGGACTTCGTCGCTCGGAGTAGTAGAAGCCGGCAAACAATTGTCGCCAGACTTGATGCAGCCGTTCGAGCCGCGCCGCCAGCTCGGCCGCCGCGGCCTGGCTGTGGTTCGATGTCACCAGAAAATGGTCCGTACGGACTCGCCAACCGTTCTTGGTCGGCTTTTGCTCCTTCTGCACATCGCCGGTCGCGACCCAACCTCGCTGCGGATCCCACTCCTTGCCGGCGTCGACCATCCGCTTGGCAAACGGCGTGAGCCACTGGCCGTCGACGAGTTCGTAACCCAGAACGCGCCGCGCATCGGCATGGTCGGGATTCTCGCGCACCGCTTCGGTCGCCCACTCGAACGCCAACGACAACTGCCCCGCTTCGGCGGCCCGCTTCGCCGAGCTCAAAGAGCTCGTCCGCATACTTGTTCCGTGCCGCTCGATACTGCTCGCCGTTCGGTTCCGCATCCGAATACTGATCCGGCGCGATGAACAACAACGACCCCGAAGCCGGCGACTCCGGCCGCCAACCGGGCACCGTCGCCGCATAGGCGGAACTCAATCGCTCGTATTCCGCCCGCAATTCCGCCACACCCGGAGGATTCTCCGCTTGCGGTTTAGCTGAAATCACGGATGGCGCAAGCAACACGGCAGCGCAAGCTGCCACCGCGCACCACCGCATCAATTTGCTCAAGAAATCACCAAGAGACGCCCACAGTCGAAGGTTCCGGAAGTCGACCGAGAATATCTCTAGTGTACCACACGCGAGAACTCGAATTTCGCGATTGGGCGGGACGGACTGGTCGCTTAAGCGACCAGTCCAAAGCGGAACGCCGGCGTCCGCTACTTCTCCGCGAACGCCGCGTCGAACGCCACGTTGCTCGGCGCGAAGTCGAGCTTCTGCACGAACTCGCAGGCCTCGCGGGCGCCGTGTTCGCGGTCCATGCCGATGTCTTCCCACTCGACCGAGAGCGGGCCTTCGTAGCCCACCTGGTTCGAGCGCCCGGATGATCTCTTCGAAGTTGACGCCGCCGCGGCCCGGCGAGCGGAAGTCCCAGCCGCGGCGCGGGTCGCCGAAGTTGAGGTGGCTGGCCAGAATGCCGCGTGCGGCCGTTGAGCGTGACGATCGCGTCCTTGATGTGCACGTGGTAGATGCGGTCGGGGAACTCGCGGATGAACTCGACCGGATCGACGCCCTGCCAGATGCAGGTGGCTGGGGTCGAAGTTGAAGCCGAACTCCTCGCGGTTGTCCGAGCGCTTCGAGCGCCCGCTTGGCCGTGTAGATGTCGAACGCGATTTCGGTCGGATGGACTTCGAGGGCGAACCGCACGCCGCACTCGCCGAACACGTCGAGGATCGGGTTCCACCGCTCGGCGAACTGCTCGAAGCCGGCGTCGATCATCGAGTCGGGCACCGGCGGGAACGAATAGAGCAGGTGCCAGATGCTCGAGCCGGTGAAGCCGTTGACCACGCCGACGCCGAACTTCTGCGCGGCCCGGGCCGTGTTCTTCATCTCTTCGGCCGCGCGGCGATTGACGCCGGCCGGATCGCCGTCGCCCCAGACGTGCGGCGGCAGGATCGCCTGGTGCCGCGCGTCGATCCGGTCGCACACCGCCTGGCCGACCAGGTGCGAGCTGATCGCCTGGCACTGCAGGTCGTAGCGGTCGAGCAGGTCGCGCTTGGCTGCCGCAGTAGCCGGCGTCGGCTGACCGCCTTGTCGACTTCGAAGTGGTCGCCCCAGCAGGCCAGCTCGAGGCCGTGGTAGCCGAAATCGCTCGCCTTGCGGCACATGTCCTCGAGCGGCAGATCGGCCCATTGGCCGGTGAACAGCGTGACGAGACGGGGCATGGTTCACTCCACAATGCTATAGTTTTGTGATGCGACTCTCCGACGATGCCAACTTGATGCTCGCGTTCGCTTGCACTGATGCAATGCGGCGACGGCCAGAGGCCGCGCCGCCGATCGAGCTCGAATTGGCCACCGAAAGCGGACTGCAAATTACCGCGCCGCGCGAGTGGCTGCAACTGATGGCCAGCCTCGGCATCGAGAACGTGCGAATCCGTTCCGCTAGCTCCGCCGACAAGCCGAGTCGCCGACAATCGCGGCGACGCCGAGCCGCCCCGTTTCCACGTCGTCGGCATCGTCACTGCCAATGGAGAACTGCGACTCCCGGGCGGCAGGTTTCGAACGTCCGACCGGCAGAAACTCGCCGACTATTTCGCGCGCCTCGCCGCCGATGGGCCGGAGTCGCTGACCGCCCCGCGCGGCCGCTTCGGTCTCACGGAAAAGGAGTTCGCCGCCGTTCATGCCGATCTTGCCCAACCGGTAGACTTCGCCACGCAGGGCCAGCCGCTCCGCGCCGTGCTCGACCGGCTGCAAGCAAAGTTCTCGCTCCGACTCGCGCCCGACGCTGCGCGCAACCAGATCATTCGCACTGCCACACCGGTCGCCGACGAAGTCCGCAGTCTCACCGCCGGCACGGGCCTGGCGATCGTGCTCCGCAGCTACGGACTCGCGCTACGACCCGAGAAGGCCCGCGGCGAACCGCGTCGCGCTTCGCATCGTTCCGATCGACTCCGCGGGCGACGCCTGGCCGATCGGCTGGGAGTCGAAAGCCTCGCCGCGCGAAACGGCCCCGGCGCTGTTTGAATTTCTCAACGTCGAGATCGAGGGCTACACGCTCGCAAGAAGCGATCGACGCGATCGCGCCGCGGCTCAAGCTGCCGATTTACTGGGACCACGCGGCGCTGGCCAAGGACAAGATCGACCCGGCGAAGGTCCAAGTCCACCTGCCGCGCTCGCGGACCTACTACAAACGCATCCTCGACCGCGTGCTGGCCCAGGCCCATCTCGACGGCACAGTTGCGCGTCGACGAAGCCGGCACGGCGTTTCTCTGGATTTCTCGGTAGCCATTGCCCGGTCTTTGCCCGCACCATGCTGTTCGAACAGTTTCGTTCCCTGGGTATTGCCGCCCAATAGGTTACAATGCCGGGTGATGTCTGAAATCCGACGTAGGGTTTCGCCGCATTTTGCTATAAGGGAGCCGACTCATGAACAAATTCTTAGCAATCGCCATGGCGAGCGCAATGGCGCTCTGCATGGCTGGGCCAACGGGTGCACGTGCAGGAAACCCCGCGGCCGCCATTGGCCTCACTGCCAGTGCTGCCCATCCGGCCGTCATTAACAACGTCGGCGGCAAGACGACAATCGACGCGGCCGTAAAGAACACTGCTCCGGACGGATCGGTCGACCTCGACTACAACATCCAGTTTGCACTACCCTATGGAACTTCGCCGCCAGCGCCGGACGTCGCTGTCGCCCGGCACAATGCAAGAGTGGACGTACGAATTCGACGCCACGCTATTGCCGCAACCGATCCAAGACCAGTTTTATCCGACGGTGGTCTCCGTAACTGCCCCTGGCGCATCGAACAATCCGCAATCTAAGACCGTGATGGTCGAGGTGAAAAATCCCGCCACACCGATGTTCGTCATCAACATGGCCGGCGTCGGACCGGTGCCGGTCGAGGAGCCGAGGTTTGCCCCGGAACAGTTTGCCGCCACAGGAGGAGGCGAGACGTTTGCCGCAGCGGCACCGAACGTCATTGGTGATCCGCCATTCGATGCCGCGCTAGATTTCGACAATCTGTTGGATGACGTCGGATCGCCTGAGATCACCGCGCGAAATGTCGACTTGTTCAAGAACCTGCCGCCTCTCCAGGAAGGCGAAGACCTCGCCACAGCGGGCCGCAAACCGTTCGACGTGTATGTCGATTTTTCGCATACCGGCACGTTTACGAAGACGTTTTATCTCCTGTTCTCTGACGAAGACTTGCCTGGAGCCCGCCCGCCGGAATCCATCGTCCGAACGCTTACCTACACGTTTATTGTCGTGCCCGAACCAGCGAGCGTGGTCCTGATCGCATTGGGAGTTTGCGTCTTCGGAGCCACAACGATTCGAGGCTCTCGTCAACGCTACGTCGCTCCAGCAAGGGCGCGGAATGAGATCGGGCTAAACCGCCCTGTCGCCTACAACAGCTCGTCGAGCTCGCCGACCAACCGCTCGAATCGCGTGAGGGCGGTTTCGACCGGGGCGGGGCTGGTCATGTCGACGCCGGCGTCTTTCAAGAGATCGAGCGGCCACTTCGAGCAGCCGCCCTTGAGGAACGACAGGTAGTCGTTGAGCTCCTGCTTGCCGCCGCTGACCACCCGCTCGCTCAGCGCGATCGCCGCCGAGAGGCCGGTGGCGTATTTGTAGACGTAGAACGCGCTGTAGAAGTGCGGGATTCGCAGGCATTCGAGCTTCAGTTCTTCGTCGATGGCGAAGTCGGGGCCGAAATAGGCGGCGAGCAGGTTGCCGTACTCCGTTTTGAGGCAGTCGACCGTGAGCGGCTCGCCCGCCTCCGACGAGCGCGTGCGAGACCTTCTCGAACTCGGCGAACATCGTCTGGCGGATGATCGTGCCGCGGATGGCGTCGATCTCGCGGTTGATGAGATACGCCCGCTCCTGGTCGGTCTTGGCCCGCTCCATCATGTAACGGCTCAAGCAGCTGCTCGTTGAACGTGCTGGCCACCTCGGCGACGAAGATCGTGTAGTTGTAGTACTCGTAGGGCTGGTGCTTGGCCGAGTAGTAGCTGTGCATCGAGTGGCCGGCCTCGTGGGCGAGCGTGAACACGTGGTCGAGCACGTCCGGCTGGTAGTTCATGAGGATGTACGGCCAGCCGTCGTACGAGCCGCTGCTGAAGGCCCCGCTCCGCTTGCCCTGGTTCGGATAGCGATCGCACCAGCGGCCGGCGAGCCCCGCCTCCAGCACGCGGCAATAGTCGTCGCCCAGGGGCGCGAGTGCCGACGACTACCGCGTCGACCGCCTGGTTCCAGGTGTGCCGCGTGTCGAGCTCGCTGAGGATCGGCACGTAGGTGTCGTAGTGGTGAATGTCCTTGAGCCGCATCTTTCGCCGCCGCAGCTCGAAGTAGTCGTAGAGCGCCGGCAGCTTCGCCCGCACCGCCGCGATCAGGTTGTCGTACACGCTCACCGGCACGTTGTCGTGAAACAGCGAGGCCTCGAGGCGCTCGGGTGGTTGCGGGCCTTGGCGTAGTAGACGTCCTTCTGCACCGAGCTCGAGAGCGCCGCGGCGAGCGAGTTCTCGTGCCCCGTGAACTGCTCGTAGTACTTGTGGAACGCGTTGCGGCGGACGTTGCGGTCGGCGGAATGCAGAAACAGCGAGAACGTCGCGTTCGAGAGCTCGACGTCGTGCCCCTTGTCGTCGCGGATCGTGCCGAATTTCAGGTCGGCGTCGGTCAGCTGGCGGAACATCTTGTCGGCCGCGTGGGCCATCTCGCTCTGCATCGCCAGCAGCTTCTCTTCGCCGCGCGAGAGCGTGTGCGGCTTGTAGCGCACGAGCCGCTCGAGCTGCAGCCGATACGGCGCGAGCACCTTCGCGGCGAGAAACTTCTTGAGCCGGGCCGCCGAGATGTCGAGGATCTCCGGCCGGATGAAGCTCGAAGCCTCGGCCGCGCTGGTGGCCGCGTGCGTGTAGCGGCCTTGCATCCGTTGGTATCGACTGTCGGCCATGTCCTCGGCCGTCTTCAGGAAGGCATACGTTCCGAGCCGCTCGCCAACGCGATCGAACTGGCTGTCGAACTTGAGGCACTTGGCCAGCGCCGCGGGCGAGTCGCCCAGCGTGCCGCGAAATTTCGCGTACTTGCCGATCTGCCGTTCCCACTTGCCGAACGCCGTCTCCCACGCTTCATCGGTGGGATAGAGGCTCGACAAGGTCCCACGAATCGTCCGGCTTGACCTGCTTGCGGGTAGGGATTTTTTGGTCTTTGACATCAGCGAGGGTTCAGGGTTCGGGGTTCAGATAAAACAGCAGAAGGCAAGGTCGACCATCACTTCGTTGGCTAACAGCGAATAGCTAAGAGCCAATAGCTCGCCTCACCACCGCATCAGTGTCGTGCCCCAGGAGAGTCCGCCGCCGAAGCCGCACATCAGCACCAGGTCGCCCGGCGAGAACCGGCCCTCGCGGAGCGCTTCGTCGAGCGCGATCGGCACGCTGCCGGCCGAGGTGTTGCCGTAGCGATCGAGGTTGCACATCACTCGCTGGCGGTCGATTTCCATCGCGTCGCTGGCCGCGTCGAGAATGCGAATGTTCGCCTGGTGCCAGATCCACGCCCGCACGTCGTCTTTCGTGTAGCCGGCTGCGTCGAGCACCTGCTGCGAAGAATCCTGCAGCAACCGCACGGCCCATTTGAACACCGGCCGGCCATCCATCCGCACGAACCAGCCCAAGCTGACCTCGCCGCCCGGAATGATCGACGCCCGCGAGCCGCCCTCGGGTCGCACCAACAGCCGTTCGCCCGAGCCATCGGCGCCGAGCGTGTAGGAGAGCAGCCCTTGCTCCGCGGCTCCCCTTGGTCACCAGCACCGCTCCCGCGCCGTCGCCGAAAAGCGGATACGTTTTCTTGTCCGCGGGATTCATCACGCGGCTGTTGGTGTCGGAGCCGATCACCAGCGCGTACTTACTCGCGCCCGTGGCGACGTACTGCATGCCGGTCACCAGCGCGTACATGAACCCCGCACACGCGGCATTCACATCCATCGCCGCGCAATTGAGGCCTAGACGATGTTGAACCCCGGGCGCCGTCGCCGGCAACAGATAGTCGGGCGAAAGCGTCGCCAGCACCAACAGGTCGATCTCATCGCGAGGCACGTCGCAAGCGGCGAGGCACTTCTCGGCCGCCGCGACCGCCATGTCGCTGGTCGACGTCTCCGGCGGCGCGTGCCGCCGCTCGCGGATGCCCGTCCGCTGAATGATCCACTCCGCGTCGCAGCCCAGCGACGCCAGCGCCTCGTTGGTCACCACGTTGTCCGGCAGATAGCTGCCCGTGCCGATGATTTGCACGCCGGTCAGCCGCCGCAGCGGCGCACGTCGGATGCCAATCTGAATGTCGTCGCCCATGACTAAAGAGGTTACGGGCTGGTGGCAATTTGGGCAAGGGCGACTGATTGGCGAGTTCGAGAAATGCTCGCTTGCTCGATTCATTCCGGGAGCGTTCCTGCAGGCCGGGCCTCACTTCCGCTGCGGCCGGTGAGCGTATCGCCCAGCGTGGCCCGCGCCGTTTCGGCGTACCGTTCCAGTCGGGCCACGACGTCGGGGTGCGCGGCAGCCACGTCCTTGGTTTCGCCCACGTCATTCTTAAGATCGAATAACCAGTGGCCGACCTTGAGTTGCTCGTACGGCGCGGGCAGACCGTCGTGGCCGCCGGGCCGACCATTGAGCGTGTTGGATTGGTGGGGGAAAAAGAGCTTCCAACGGCGATCGCGCACACCTCGCAGGCCACCGTCATAGTAGCAATAGAACACGTCGTGCGGACTGACCGCGCCCGGTTCGCCGGCCACCAGCGGCCAGATGTCCTTGCCGTCGATGACGCGATCCTGCGGGATATCGGCGCCGATCAACCGCGCGATCGTCGGAAACAGGTCCATCGTCGTGGCGAGCTCATCGCACTTGCTGCCGGCCGGAATTTTTCCCGGCCAGCGCATGACGCACGGCACACGGTATCCGCCCTCAAACATCGTCGACTTGCCCTCCCGCAGTGGTCGTGCCGACCCGGCATGGTTGCCGTAGCTCAGCCACGGGCCGTTGTCCGACGTGAAGACGACGAGCGTGTTGTCGTCGAGGCCGTTGCGGCGGAGCGCGTCGAGAATCTGTCCGACCGACCAGTCGACTTCCATCACCACGTCGCCGAACAGTCCCGCGCCGCTCTTGCCCCGAAATTTGTCCGATACAAAGATCGGCACGTGAACCATCGAGTGAGGTACGTACAGAAAAAACGGTTGCGACTTGTGGCGATCGATGAAGTCGACCGCATGTTCGGTGTACCAGGTCGTAAGCTGGGCCTGTTCGTCGGCGTCAATCGACGGATCGACCACGTCGTTATTCTCGTAAAGCGGCAAATCGGGAAACCTTGGCTTGCGCTGCCGCACCACGCGCTGCTGTTGATCAGCCACCGGATCGAACGGCCACATGTCGTTGGAGTACGGCAAGCCAAAGTATTCGTCGAATCCATGCTGCAACGGTAGAAACGGCCGCAGATGGCCCAAGTGCCATTTGCCGAAGATGGCAGTGGCGTAGCCGCGGCTGCGACAAAGTTCGGCGAGCGTCATTTCACTGGCGTTGATGCCGATCTTCGCGGTGGGCATGAGCGCGCCGAGGATGCCGACCCGTTCCGGGTAACAACCGGTCAGCAGCGCCGCCCGCGACGCCGAGCAGACGGCCGTCGCTGCGTGGTAATCAGTGAAGACGCGGCCCTCCGCGGCCATCGCGTCGAGGCTGGGCGTCTTGTAGGCAGTTGCTCCGAATGGACCGACGTCGGCGTAACCCATGTCGTCGATGAAGATGATCACAATGTTGGGCGGGCACAATCAAGTCGGCTGGCCGCGCTTCCTGCGATTGGACCGCCGTCGCAACAACTACCAGAACCATCGCCACGCACCAGCGTGGGATCGAAAACCGCCGGATCGAAGACATGGCACCGATTGATGTACGAGAAAGAGTTCGCCACCACGTCGTAGTCTAACAGCACGGCCAGAACGGTGCACAGCATAGCGAGGTTACGCCGCCGCTTGCGTCTTCGCGGTGCGTTTGTAAAGCCACGCCCCCCGCTCTTTGCCGACCGTCTTGATCGCCCCCGTCTCGCGGAGGCAGTAGGCCATCCGTTGGGCGATCCACCGCTGGACTCCCAGTCCCGCGGCAATATGCCCGGTGTGGAACGGCCTCGGCAGCTTCGGCGGCAACAGCCGGCAAAGGTCGGCCGCCGTGCGAAACTTTTCGACGCTCAGCACCGCCACCAGCCGCTGGTCTTCCACCTGATGATCGTTCCGCCGCCATCGCCGCCGTCGGCCGTGGCCGGGGTAGCGCCACTCCTCGATCTCCACCAGCACCACTTCGAGCACCAGTCGCGGGTGCGGATAGACGCGGGTGAAGTGGACCAACTCCTCGAACAGGTCGAGCACCGTCCCTTGCTTCGGGCTGCGGCGGCGAGACACGACTTGCCCGCCTGCGCGCTTTTGCTTCACCAGATGCTTGCAGGCGACGATCGGCTTGACGATTCGCACCTGGTGCTTTTTCACGAGCGCCGCGATCTTGTCGCGGATGGCCGAGAGTGAGCCGAGCTGGATCTCGATCAACTCATCGCCGTCGATCACGTCGATGCGATAGCGGCCGACCTGTTGTTCAATGAGCGCGCCAGCGGGCGCGTAGTGGGCTTTGAGTTGTCGATGCAGAGAGGTTTCCATACCGAAGTTCAACAAGACAACTTACGTAGCGCGAGCGAGCCTAGCGAGCCGGGCCGTCCTCGGCCCCGAGTCAGAGCTTTCCAACGGGGCCGAGGACGGCCCGGCTCGCGCGCTCTCAACTGAACGAACCCCACTCCTCTACTGAATCCCGAAATCTCGCACCGTAAACAGCGTCGTGAGTTCGTAACCGCGCGCCGCAAACGCCTCGCGGCCCCCTTCGAGTCGGTCGATGATCGCCAGTACGCGTTTCACCTTGAGTCCGACCGCCTCGCAGCGTTCGATCGCCAGCAGGCTCGAGCCGCCGGTGGTGACCACGTCTTCGACGACAACCAGCGACTCGCCGGCGCGGAACGGCCCCTCGACGAACTTGCCCGTGCCGTGCTGCTTCGCTTCCTTGCGAACCATCACGCCGCGGAGCGGAATGTCGCGCACGCCGGCGAGCGTGAGGATCGCCGCGGTGATCGGGTCGGCCCCGATGGCCATGCCGCCCACGAGGTCCGGCAGGTCGCCGCCCAGCAGCTCAAGCATCCCCTCGCCCACAAGCCGGGCCCCTTGCGAATCGAGCGTGACCTCGCGGCAGTCGAGGTAGTATTTCGCCTGCTTGCCGGAGGCCAACGTAAAGTCGCCAAATCGCAAGGCCTTTTCACGAATGAGACGCTGCAATGAATCGCGGTCGTACATGGGCTTTGTCCGTCGTCAGTTGTCGGTAGTCCGTTGTATTGAATCCGAATGCAACTGACAACGGACCACGGACACACGAACAATTCTCATCTGCGAATCGTCACCCGCGAGCCGACCGACAGGATGTCGGCCACCTCTTCGGCGTCGGTCGGTGACAGACGAAACGCGGCCGGCGCGACCGCCGTCGGGCCTGTCGGCGAGACCGGTACCGCCCGTGATCGAGATTGCCGTCGCGGCGGCCGTTGGCGACTCGCTCCGCAGCACCAGCACGCGGTCGACTGGGGCGGTTGCGTCGTACGACGTGTTGACGATTCCCGTGGCGGCCGTCGTCGGGTTCACGAGCTTTTGCTCCAGTACCCACTCGCCTTCGCTCTGCGCGGCCGTGGGCTCGGCCGTGATCGGGAACCGGCCGGCGTAGCGGCCGCCCAGCTCCAGCGTCAATTGGCTCTTTTGCAGTTCGACGATCGCCGCGAACGGCCCGTGGATCACCTTCAACTGCTGCCCCGGCTGAACCAAGTTCGCGGCCGGGATGCCGTTGATCTTCGCCAGCAGCTGCCACGGAACTTGGTACTGTTGGGCAATCGTTTGCAGCGTGTCGCCGGCGCGCACCGTGTACGGCGGCTCGAGTCGGCTCTCGGTCGAGTAGACCACGGTGCCGGCCAGCTGCGAGAGCAGCGTCTCGACTCGATCTGCTTCCGCCGGCGACAGATTCGGATTGCCGTACCATTGCGAAAGCATGTCGTAACCTTGGACTAACTCTTGTCGTTCCAGTGCGTCCTGAATGATCGGCCAACTGGCCGCGAACGACGACGACGACGACGACGACGGCGACGATGGAGACGACGCAGCGGATGGCGACGGCGACGAAACTTGCGATGTTGTCGCGGGCTCGGCCGGAATCGGTCCGTAGCGATCGTCCGCCGCAGCCGTTGGCGTGGCGATTGGAGTGATGGGGGAAGTCGGTGGCATCGCCTCCGCGGCCGGGGTTTCCGGTCGGACGGCTTGGGCAGTCGGTGTCGACGGCGTCATCGGCGTCTCCGGCGGTGCTTGGCTCGTCGTCGCAACTTCGCCCGGATACTTGGCCATGGGAATGTTCGCCGGCAATTGAATTGGCGGATTCGTCGGTTGAGCATTCGTCGGTTGAGCGACGGGCGTCACCGCAGCTTCCGCGGTGCGTTCGGGCGCGGGCGCGAGTGGTGGCAATTCGGGGATCGGCGGCAAGCCCGACGCCTTCTCGGCCACGGATGGCGAGCTAGGCAGCGCGACCGGCGCAGTTACCGGAGCGCTATCAGCGACGGTCGTTCGCCCATTGCGGCGGCGGTCCACTCGCGGCAGTCGCTCCGCCATCCCACTTCGGTTCGGTTGACTGCGGAAGCGTCGTCGGAACGGCCGGCGCGCTCGCCAGCGGCGGGACGTCGACTGGCGGCGCGCTTTCCAGCGCTTTGTCTGTCTCCGGCGCGAGCCGCGCGGGTCCTTGATTGATCTTCGTAAATAGAAAAACCCCGACGACCACCAGAATCGTGATCGTAATGAGCGGTCGAATCGAACTCATCGTTCGTCCTCCATGACGAGAAGAGTGTATCGGCGAAGCGCAACCCGGGTCGTTTCGAGCCCGGTGTTTCGTGTGCGCAAAGAATGCGCGGCGAATGGTAGGGAAATCTCGGCCGGCGCACCACCGCATTTTTCTTGCCGCGTCCTCGCCAGCAGTGCATGCACAATAACCGTCAATCGCCGCTACTACGGAGCCGTGCCCGGATCGTTTCTAATCGCAATGCCAGTTCCTTCTCAAACCCACGGTCGACCGGCCGGTAGTACTCACGTTCGACGCCCAGATAGTCCTGCGCCGCGATGCCGCCTTCGGCGTTGTGGGCGTATTCGTAACTCTCGCCGTGGCCGAGGCGTTTCGCGCCGACGTAGTGCGAATCTTGCAAGGTGCCGCGGCACGGGGAGCAGCCGGCCTTCGCGGACGTCATGGACCGCTTCGCCAATGGCCACGGTGGCGGCATTCGATTTCGGGGCACAGGCGAGGTACGTCACCGCCTGGGCCAGCGTGAGCTGGCATTCCGGCAGGCCGACAAATTCGCAGGCCTGCATCGCGGCCACGGCCAGCGGCAGCGCCTGCGGATCGGCGTTGCCGACGTCTTCGCTTGCCAGGATCACCAGCCGGCGGGCCAGGAATCGCACGTCCTCGCCCCCTTCCAACATGCGGGCGAGCCAGTAGATGCCGGCGTCGGGATCGCTGCCGCGGATGCTCTTGATCAGTGCGCTGGCGGCGTCGTAGTGGTCGTCGCCGGTGGGGTCGTAACGGATCGCCTTGCGCTGGACGGCGTCGGCGATCAGCTCCGCACTAAGCCGCAAGCGTTGGGGGGACTCGGCCGAGAGCACCGCGACTTCCAGCGCGCCGAGTGCTCGCCGGGCGTCGCCGTCGGACACTTTGCCCAAGTACTCGAGCGCCGCGTCGTCGATCGTCGCCTCGAAGCGGCCGAGGCCGCGCTCTTTGTCCGCAAGCGCGCGGTTCACAAGCGTCTTGATTTCCGCGATCGAAAGCGGTTGGAACTCGAACACGCGGCTGCGGCTGACCAGGGCGTCGTTCACCGCGAAAAACGGGTTCGACGTCGTGAGGCCGACCAGAATCACGACTCCCTCTTCCACGTCGGGCAAGAGGGCATCCTGCTGGGCTTTGTTGAAACGGTGTATCTCGTCGATCATCAAAAGCGTCGGCCGCCCGCCGGCGGCAACTTCATGGCGGGCTTCCTCGAGCACCTCGCGGACGTCCTTCACGCCGCTGGTGACCGCACTGAGCTGCCGAAAGCGGCTGTCGGTCTCCTCGGCGAGCAGCCGCGCGAGCGTCGTCTTCCCCGTGCCCGGCGGGCCATAAAAAATCACCGACCCCAGCCGCTTCGCCTTCAGCATCCGCCAGAGCAGTTTTCCTTCGCCCAAGAAATGCTGCTGCCCGACAAACTCCGCGAGCGACCGCGGCCGCATCCGCGCCGCGAGCGGCTGCACCTGCTCCCGATTCCGCTCTTCGCTGGCAGCAAACAGATCGGGCATATTAGAACGGCTCGACGATGCCGCTCACAGGAAGTAAATCGGCCAAGGGACACGCTGCACACTTCGGCGCGGTCTTGCGGCAAAAGTCTTTGCCCACTCGCACCAACAAAGCATGATACTCATTGAAGAGTGCGGCGTCTTGCGGCAAGTCGGTCTCGAAGTGATCCTTGATCTCGTCGTAACCGGCCTCGTAGCCGATCCAGCCGTGGCGGGCGAGCACGCGGTGGGTGTACGTGTCGACGACAAACGTCGGCAAGCCGCCGGCGTAGAGCAGAATCGCGTCCGCCGTCTCGGGCCCGACGCCACTGACGCCGAGCAACTCCTTGCGGAGCGTCGTCAGATCGGGGCGAAACATCGCCTCGAGCGAGCCGTCGTACCGCTCGACAATTAGTCTCAACAGGTTTCGCAGTCGCCGCGCCTTCACCTGGTAGTACCCGGCCGGGCGAATCAACTCGGCGAGTTCCTGCTCCGGTGCGGCGAAGAGCGCCGCCGGCTCCATCACGCCGGCGTCGCGGAGATTCTCGATCGCCCGCTCGACGTTCCGCCAGGCGGTGTTCTGCACGAGCACGGCGCCGACCATGATTTCGAACGGCGTTTCTCCCGGCCACCAGTGCTGCGGACCGAACGCCGCGTGCAATCGTTCGTAGATTTCGGTCAACATGCCCCTTATCGTAGCGCACGATTGCGAAGCGGCCAACTGCTGGCGGCTTGGCTCCCCGCAAAGACAGCGCGCCGCGCAAAAGTCAAGTCGGATTTGTCGGCAAAAATTTTCTCTTTTGGAACGACCTTTGTTGCTTTGTCGCGCCGAGAGTATAATGAGCTTCGTCGGGCACGACACGAACGACCAATCACGACTTCACATCGTACGCGGTCGATCGGCGACGTGTTCCGACACCGGCTCGAGGCCGCGTGTTCGCCCATTGGAGGCGTCGTGATATCCAGGATGGTGCGGCGCCTTTTCGTTCCGGAAGGAATTGCTCCAGGATCGATTCACGTGTTATCCGCTCGTCCAAAAATCGCCGAGCTTGTGTTTCAGCTTTACGGGCGCTCGCTGCATCCCGAGCTGTTCGAGGTGCACAATTCGCGCATCGTCGAGCGGGGCGGCTACCGGGCCGTGGTGCAGATCACCACCGCCGGGCACGTCATCACTTGGCAGTACCAAGGCATCACGCTCACCGAAGTGGCGGCGGCCGCCAACCATCCACTCCCCGAGCGGCGGCGGCTGATGTCGCACCGCCTCAAAGGCACCGCATCGGACGAGCTGGAATGCCGCGGCGGCATCACCTACAAAACCGACTTCTCACTCGAACCGGTCGATAGGGAGGCCTTCTGGGCCTACCAGAAGGCGCTCACGCAAGCCGGCGCCCGGCAGGGCCTGTTGCACTGCTTCGAAGCCAGCGGCCGCTTCGGCCTCGGCGCGATGAGCTACGTGAACCTCGAATCGCGCGACCGCAGCCTGCGGATTCAGGCCTTTCACACCTTCCCCGACGACTACGCGATCGTCAAAAGCCAATCGATCTTCTCGCTGCCGGGGAAATAGCGATCAGTGATGCGTCTCCGGTTCGATCACCAGTCGATCGAATCGATAGGTGACTGCATCGACAAATCGCACGAGCGCGTCGTTCACGGCTTCCGGCTCTTCCATCGTCGTCATATGCCCGGCCCGGGGGATCACGACAAACTCGGCTCCCGGCACGGCCTCGGCGAGGGCTTTCATTTCCGCTGCCGGGCTGAGGACGTCGTGCTCGCCGACGAGCATCAAGCGTCGGGACCGTAACATGGGGCAGCAAGTCGGTCGCATCGAGCCGGGCCGCCATGCCGCGCTGTGCGGCCGCAATTCCGGCCGGTGGCGTTCGCTCGACAACCGCTCGAACGGCCGCCACCACTTCCGGCTTTTTCTGAAATGTCGCCGGCGCAATGAGTTTCGGCCCCATGATCTCCGCGACCCGGCCGCTGCCCCACTCCGCGACGTTGTCGGCCATTTTGATCCGGCCCGACCGAGCATCTTCCGTGTCGGCGGCAGCTCGCGTGTCGCAGGCCACGAGCGCCCGCAGCCGATGGCCGTGCTTGCGAACGAACTGCCACGCCACGTACCCGCCCATCGAAAAGCCCACGAGCACGATCTGCTCGCGAACGTCGATCGTGTCGAGCAGTTCGGCCAAGTCGTCGGCGTACGCTTCCATCGAGATGCCACGCTCCGCGTCGCCAGATGCGAGCGGCGACTGGCCGAAGCCGCGCAGGTCGGGCGCGATCACCCGTGCTTGCTGGGAAAGGGCCGCAATCTGGGCGTCCCACATCGTGTGGTCGAGCGGGAAACCGTGCACGAGGAGCACGGGCACGCCCGCGCCCTCATCGACATAGGCCAGGTTCGTTTTGGAGAGTGCTGCGGTCTTCATGGCGCGGTCCTCCAAGGTGAGAGAGTCGTCGCCGTTGAGAATCTCGGCGCGATTAGTCCGCGTTCGTCGCCTTTTTCTCCGCCAGCGTTTTCTCAAACAGTTTGAGCTGACGCTGCATCACCTGCATGTGCGGGATCAAACGGACCGCCTCGCGCTGGCTCTCGGCCGCCTTTTCGTATTCGCCGGCCGAGTAGTAGCAGCGGCCCAGCGTGTCGAGAAAGCTGGGCGTGCCCGATTCGAGCTCAAGCGACCGTCGCGAGTAGCGGACCGCCTTGGGGAAGTCGCCCTCGGTGTTGGCAATCAGCCACGCCCACTGGTTGTAGGAAATAGAATCGTTCGGGTTTTCCTCGATCTTCTTTTCGATCTCCTTGCTGAGTTTTTCGATCCGCAGGCGCGTGTCGGCCATCCAGGCGTCGTCGGCATCGCCGACGTGGAACATGGCAATCAACACGTCGGCGTCGGTTTCGTCCCGCTTGATCGCTTCGAGCAGTTCTGCGCGTTGGCGATTGAAGTCGTGTTCCTGTTGGTATTGGCAGGCCAGGAGATAGTGGTAGCGCGCCCCAATCATTTCCACGCCGGGCAGATACACGTCTTCCCGTCCCATTTCTGCGCGGACGCTATCGTAGGTTTGGCGAAGCTCCTGACTCTCGTCGAGCCCCTTGGCCAGCGGTTCGATCGCGGCGGCCGCTTCCTGATAGCGCTCGTAATCCTGTAGCAAACTGGAGCAATTCACGCGGGCCGAAATCGCCACCGGCGAATCCAGCGGCTGTTGCCGCTCGTATCCCAGGCGATACTCGCGCAACGCCCACTCGAGCTGTCCGAGGGTCGTCAGTTGTTGTCCGAGGGTCGCCAGGTCGACGGCTTCTTCCACTTGCCCCGCTGTTTGTCGCGTTTCCACCTGGGAAGCCTGTGCCGCCAATTGTTCGGCCAACTCCGCCTTCCCCAGTCGCGCATGAGCGTTGGCCACCAGATACATCAGCGTCGTCACCGTCGCCGACGAGGTTTCGCCGGGATGCGCGTCGAGGCGCTGCAACTCCTCCTCGATGAGCTTCTGCCAGCCGGATACGGACGCTGCCGGATCGCGCAACTGCACTTGATATTGCCGCAGCCAAGCGACCGCCACCCTTCGACTTCCCCCCAGTTCCCGGCCGATCAGCTCTGGGTCGGCCGTTCGGCTGGACTTGGTCGGATCGATGGTCCCGATCACGGCCAGCGCGGCCCAACGCGACAGCGACTTCGACGAATCGAATCTCGCCACACGGCAAAGCGCGGCCACACCTTCACCGTTCGGCAGCACCGCCAGGAATTGGATCACTCGCTGCCGGTCCTTTTCGCTGCGATCGGCGTAGTTGCGCATCACTCGCCGGACGATCGTCGAATCATCCTTTCCGATCCAACGCACCACAATCTGTCGCAACAGATAAGACGCGCTGGCCGCGACTTCGGGATCGCTGCTATCCGTCGTCTCCTGGAGACGGTCGAATGCTTCAGGACCAATTTCGCGGATTTCGTTGGCGGCAGCCCGGCGAACGGTGAACTGCGGGCTGCCGAGCTGCGCGATCAGCTCGTCGAGTCGAGCGTCGAGCGAGTCGCTCGCCATCGCGCCTTGGGGCTTCGCAGAAGTAGCCGCGCGATCTCGCTCGCTAGCACAAGCCGGCCCGGTTTCAAGTGAGAGCACTGCTACGAATGCCAACGCGCAGCAGACTGTTCGGAAGAGTCGAGACATTTATTGCCTACCTCGGGCGGAAAGGGTCGTCGCCCTGCGTTAAGCATACCCCACCGGCGAAAAAGAGTGTATGCCAATCCGAACGATCCGCCCCGCCGCTCGAGGCCGGCGACAACGCAATCAAGCGGAAATCCTCGCGTCAAACGCGGCTTTCCATGCGGTCGATGTACTGTCGCAGCCGCTCGACTTCGTCGGTCACGTGCCGCAGCTTGAGCATGTTGTCGACCCGCTTGAGAAGCTCCGCCTTGTTGACCGGCTTCGAGAGAAAGTCGTCGGTGCCTGCTTGAACCGCCCGCTCGATGTCGCCCAGCTCGTTGAGCGCGGTGACCATGAGGATCATGATCCCGCGGGTGGCCGCGTCGCCCTTGAGGGTCTTACAGACCTCGAAGCCGCTGAGCTTCGGCATCATAATGTCTAGCAGAATCAAGTGCGGCTTGAACGAGGCGACCTTGGTGAGCGTATCTTGCCCGTCGACCGCCACCGCCGTGTCGACTTCCAGCCCGCTCAAGTACGCTTCGAGCAGCTCGACGTTCGGCTGATTGTCGTCCGCGATCAAAATGCGGCTCTTCTCGGGTTTTACTTGCTTCGCGCTCATTGCATCCAATCGCGACGGACTGTTCGCTTAAGCGACCAGTCCAAACGGTGTTACGTCAAACCCGCCGCCGGCACCGGGAACTGCTTACACAACTCGCGGATTTGGGAGCGAATTCGCTCGTGCACCGCGGCGTCTTCCGGCGCCTTGAGGGCTTCAAGAATCCACTTGCCCACCGACTGCATCTCGGCCGTGCCCATCCCGCGGGTCGTCAGCGCCGGCGTGCCCAGGCGGATGCCGGAGGGGTCCATCGGCTTGCGCTCGTCGTAGGGAATCATGTTCTTGTTGATCGTGATGCCACAGCGGTCGAGGGCCGTCTCGGCCAACTTACCGCCGATCGAGAGCGGCGTCACGTCCACTAGCAGCAGGTGATTGTCCGTGCCTCCGCTCACCAGTTTGAGCCCGCCCGCGAGCAACGTCTCGGCCAACACTTTCGCGTTCGCAATAATCTGGGCCGCGTACTGCTTAAACTCCGGCCGCAACGCTTCGCCGAAGCAGATCGCCTTGCCGGCGATAATGTGCATCAGCGGTCCGCCTTGAATGCCAGGGAAAACGCGGCTGTTGATTGTCTTGCCGAACTCTTCCTTGGCCAGGCACAGTCCGGCCCGCGGGCCGCGAAGCGTTTTGTGCGTCGTCGTGGTGACGAAGTCGGCGACCGGCACAGGGTTGTCGTGCAGCTTCGCCGCGACCAGTCCGGCGTAGTGGGCCATGTCGACCATCAGCTTCGCGCCGACTGAACTGGCTATCTCCGCGAACTTCGCGTGCGGAATCTCGCGCGGATAGGCGCTCGCCCCGGCAACGATCAACTTCGGCTTGTGCTCGCGGGCGAGGGACGCCACCTGGTCGAAGTCGATGCGGTTCGTGTCGCGCGTCACGCCGTAGGGCACGAAGTTGTAGAGCATGCCCGAGATGTTGAGCGCCATGCCGTGCGTGAGGTGGCCGCCGTGGGCCAAGTTCAGCCCGAGCACCGTATCGCCCGGCTGCAGCGCCGCGAGATAGATCGCCGTATTGGCCTGCGAGCCGCTGTGGGGCTGGACGTTGGCGAATTCGGCGCCAAACAACTCCTTCGCCCGATCGATGGCAAGCTGCTCGACCACGTCGACGAACTGGCAGCCGCCGTAGTAGCGTCTGCCCGGGTAGCCCTCGGCATACTTGTTTGTGAGCACACTGCCGGCCGCTTGCATCACTGCGGGGCTGGTGTAGTTTTCGCTGGCGATCAGCTCGAGGCCGTCCTGCTGGCGCTCCATCTCGTCGGCAATCGCCTGCCACACCGCCGGATCGTTTTTTTCAATGAAGTTCATCAACGTATTCTATTTTTTTCTTTCCGGATCATAACCGCGTCGCTCGCGACGCGAGATTTCAGCGCATCACGCGGACTCTCAATCATCAATCATCAATGCTGATTGTCAAGGTGCCGCGATTGTCGCCCAGCCGAGCCGCCGAGTCGTTCACGCGGAAGTAAAGCGTCCCACTCACTTCCGGCGTGAATTCGCGGCCCAACCCGATCGCTTGCGGCCGAGCGAAAGTCGCGCCGCTCGCCTTCTCCGGCACGATCGCCCCCAGCAGCATCCCCAGCGGCCGACCGTCGCGATACTCGATCGTTACGCCACCCGGCTCGCATGGCCAAGCCACGCCATCCTCCACCGCAATCTGATACCGCCCGCGTGCCGTCACCCGATACGATTTCCCCGCCTCCAACCAAACACCCGACGACTGCCAACCTCGGTCGGCCGCGATCGTCACCTCCCGCCGCTCGCGGCTGAGCGGCGTGCCCCGCTCAAACTGAATCGCCGCTCTGTCGAAATCATACCCATGATCGAGCATCGCCACATACGCCTGCCACTCGGCCAGCAGCTCTTCCCAATCGGCCGCAAACTCGCGCCGCACCAACTCGTTAAACTTCGGATCCCGTACGTGTTGCGAGAGCCCGCGAAACCGCTCCCTATACCGCGGCTGCGAATCCAAGAACTTCGCCGCCGCCCAGCACCAGGCGTACTCCGCGTTGCCGAGTTGCTTGCGGTTGTCGATCGCCATCACCTCCGGCAGCGTAAGCGTCTCGTCGGTAGCCACCGCATCGCGCACGAGCTTGATCCGCCCCAACATCGGCACCTCACGCCGATCGCGCGGCATGACGTTCAGCACCAAAAAGGGGTCGGAACTATTTTTCGGGTCCAATCGATGCGTAGCCAGCAGCTCGGCCATGCCCTCGCTGTACCAACCCGGCCCGCAGCCGCCGAGAAACTTCGTCATGAAGGCGTGCGTCCCCTCATGCAGCAAGAGATGCCGACGATAGTAGTCCGTCTGCTGTTCGAACAGCCAGAGATCGGAACCCTTCGCGTACCCGTGCACGAGCGTGTTGTCTGCTGGCATTAGCCCAATCGCCGCGAACTTCGCCCGGTCGCCAATCAGAAACGCCCGCACCCGCCAATCCGCCGCCGCGGCTGGATCGACCCCAAAATACGCCGCCCACTGCGGCACCGCTTGGTCGAACACCGTCGGCAACGATTCGATCTCCAGCCCACTCGGCAAATCGGTGTAGAGCACCAAATGCCGACTTTCGAGCGTGCGGATTCCCGCCGCAGCCAGCCGCGAATCGTCAATGCCTGCAGGAACTGCTTCCGCCGCCGCTCGCCGGCTTAGCATTGACTTGTCGAGCCAACCACTCACGGCAACGCAAAGCACCACCAACCGCGCTGCTCTGCACGTCAAAGAATCGATATTTTGCCGGCTATCGTGCGGGTTCACGCCTTTCAGCATACCATTCGACTCTGTTCAAATCAGCGGCAAAGAGGTTTCCAATCAGACGATCTCCGTGCCACGCCGTGCGACGATCGCGTTGACCGCCTTCAATTCGGCAGTCGGCAATTCGACGCTTCCGGCCGCGGCGTTCTCGACCGCCTGTTCCGGCGTGCGGGCACCGCAGAGCACGTGCGTCAGGCCCGGCTGGCTCGCGGTCCAGGCGATTACCAATTGGGCGAGCGTCAGCTTGTTCCGGTCGGCGATCGGCTTGATTTCGCTCAGCATGTTGGCGACCTTCGCACGATTCTCCATGCTAAACCGCGGCCGCGTGTCCCGAACGTCGCCGGCGGCGAACTCCCGTTCGGGTCCCATCTTGCCAGTCAGCATGCCCATCGCCAGCGGCGAATAGGCCAGCACAGCGACGTGATGCTCGCGGCAATAGGGCAATTGCTCCGCTTCCAGCGCGCGGTCGAGCATCGAGTACTTTTCCTGGTCGGAATCGAGCTGCCCACGGCTCGCGTACTGCCGCATCTGGTCGACGCTGGCGTTGCAGACGCCGATCGCGCGAATCTTGCCGGCCTGCTTCAGCGAGAGAAGCGCATCCATCGTATCATCGATCGGCGTCGTGGAATCCTGCCAGTGCGTCTGGTACAAATCGATGTGGTCGGTCTGCAGCCGGCGAAGCGACCATTCGACTTCGTCGCGAATCGAATCGGGATGGTTGTAGACCCGCACCTCGATGTGCCCGTGCTCCGAAATTCCCAGCGCGGTCGAGCGGAACTTGGGCGATCCCGCTTTGGTGCCCGCCACCATGCCACACTTGGTGGCGATCACCGCCTGGTCGCGGCGGTCCTTCAGTGCTTTGCCGACGATCTCTTCGGAAGAGCCGAAACCATAGATTGCCGCGGTGTCGATAAGATTAACGCCAGCATCGAGCGCCGCATGGATGGCACGGATCGCCGCCGACTCCTGCGTGCCACCCCACATCCACCCGCCGATCGCCCAAGCGCCAAAGCCAACGACCGACGCCTCGATCCCCGACGAACCCAATGGCCGCATTCGCATGGCAGTTCTCCCAAGCTCCGATTCCGAACCGTTGCCGCCGGCCGCCGACGGTACCCGTTACTCCAAGCCACCATTCGTAACTTTAGGAACTGCCCATCGGTCTGACAACCGTTTCGATCGCGGCAGGGTAAGCATCTGCCAATCGCTTGTGTTGCTAGCCGAGAGGAACTGCTGGAGATGAGTTCGATGGTCGCAGAACTACGGAGGAAGAACTGTCGTGACTTCGACATTATCTGCCGCAACCGCGATTCCGACAGGTCGCGGCGGACTAGGGCGATTTTGCCCCCACCGGCGGCGGCGGCAAGCGCAGCTTCTGCTGCGCGCCTTGCTGTAGTTCGCCCAGCCGCCACAAGCCTTTGAGCGTATCTTGAAACGCTGCCTGGTTAGTGAGCGCCGCGTATTGCGGATTCTCCGACACCGCCTCGTAGCGGCTGATCGCTTGCTCGATCGCTTCGACGCTCGGCACGTGGTTCGGAATGTAGATTTCCGCCGGCAGCGCGAGATATTGCTTCCATTGGTCGTCGAGACTGGCCGCGAGTTGGCGCGAGGCGGCGTCGAGCTGCTGCCGAGCCGCTTCGAGATTGTTCGGCGCTTGCGGCACGGGAACAGCGGCCGACGGCGGGCCGGGCGGGCCATTGGGCACGATGGCCGCCGTTTGCTGCGTGGGAGGTGCGACGGTCGCCGCGCCGCCGCTGGAGAGCGTCGTGAGTAGTTGAACCAATTGCGTCGCTGAGGCGGGAATCGTGCCCGGCGGCTGGTAATACATGGCGTCGGCCGACGGGTCGAGCGAGATCGACGAGCCGTCGATCGACACGCCCAAGAATGCACCGCGTGCCCGCGAGTAGGAGAAAATCTCCGCCTGCATCGGCAAGTCGGTCGCCGCCGAGGCTTGCCGCCCCACCGGGCCGGCTGCGGCCGACGCATCGACGCCCACTTTCAGCGTGCCGCGCAACACGTTCGCCACGCTCTGCGACGTGCGGAAGATCAAGATCAGATCGGTCGATTGCACGCCGATTTGGTAGCCTAAGCTGCCGCCGGTGATCTGGATCATCCGCGGCGCTTGCCACGCACCGCCGGGCCCACGGGTAAGCAGCACGCCGCGACCATGCTGCACGCCGATCACGAACGCCCCGCGGACCATGTTCGGCACGATGGCGATCCCTTGCGCACTGGCGAGCATCGACTGCGGCAGGCCACTGGGCATCGACACGCTCTGCGACAGCACGTTCGTCGCGTCGACAACGATTTGATTCGCACTCAACGGCGGGCCCAACAGCTGGGCCTCGGCACGAACCGAAACAAGCAACACAACCGTCAGCAACAAATAGCGCAACACGGGGACGCCCTCCTTGTTAAATCCATCGAATTCACTTTCCTAGCGCGGTTTGAACAGTTTATCAAACGCCTTGTTCAACTCACCGCCGATCGCCTGCTGGGCCGCGCCTTGCAGCAGCTGCTGCGAGAGGCCGGCCACGGCGCTTTGGTCCATCCGCGGCTGGCGGAGCGTGCCGCTGATCGGGATCGCCAGCGACTGGCCCTTCAGCCCGACCAGCAGCGCCTGGCCTTCGATCCATTTGTCTTGGATCGGCACGCGGACCACCAGCGCGACCGTCTCGTCGAGTCCGACCGATCCTTCGGTGGTCATCGTCACGTCGCCGATCTGAATCTGCATCCCCTGGTGATAGACGCGGCCGCCGACCACGCGGAAGTTCACTTGCTGATCCTTAATCGACAGCAGCGTCACCGGCTGACGCTGGACGACGGACGCCGGATCGCGGCGTTTGGCGATCGCTTCGACCTGCTGCGCGAGGTCCACCCATTGCTTGGCCATCGGTCCGGGCACGATGCGGACCGCGTGTACGGTCAGTTGCCCCGCGACGTCCGCCTTTTTCGAGTCGGCGAGTGGCACCCGGGCTCCGCTGAGTTGTAGCGAGAACTGCCCATCGCTCTGCGTCGCACCCGCAGAGCACCGGTGCGATGTATTTGAGCATCGCCTCGCTCACCTCGGGCGAAATGCGGACGTTGGTGAGCACCGGCCCCGGCGGAATGGTCAGCTCCATCGGCTCGGGGTTGAGCCGCACTTGCGGCGCGGTGGTGAGTTGCCCCTCGGCCACCGCGATCGACAGCGGGTCGACGCGGACCAATCCCTGCCCGAGCGCCGCTGCCAGCTTGCCCGGTCCGATCGGCAGGCCATACACGTTGGCCGATTCCCAGGGCACTTCGCAACGAGCCTGCAAAGTCTGCGACCAATCTGCGTTCGGACTGCTGAGACTGCCGACAGCCTGAAATCGCGCCGTTTCGCGGCCGACCAGTTGAATTCCCTCCCCGACAAACGGCTTCAACAGCGGCGTGATCTGCGCGAGGTCGTAGTTGAGCGAACCGCTGGCGTTCACGTCGGCGGTCGTCGAGAGCTTGTCGATCTGTCCGTCGGCGATCACGGCGAGCGTCGTCGATTGCAGCTGAACTTGCTGAAAGGCAAGTCGGTCGGCGGCGGGTTCGTAGGTTGTCGTGCCGCGAAGGTTGACTTGGGGTTCTTGCCAAATCGTTTGCGAGGCAGTCAGCGAGCCGGGCGGTCCTCCGCCCCGGGTTGTGTCAAAACCGGGAGCGGGGACGCCCCGGTTCGCTGGTGTCATTTGCTGTAGCGCGAGCTTCTCGCCCGTCGCCGTGATTTCGCCCGTGATGCGGTCGCCCTGCTGCTCAAAGCGAACATTGCCGGTGATCATGCCTTGCGGTTGATACGCGGCCGGCTGTCCGGCCGCCGCAGCGCCAAGCGGCGATTCGCGCGACGTCCGTCCGAAACGCGGCGACGCCGTTGGCCCGCGGCAGGCTCGCGCCGAGAGCCTGCAACCGCACGTCCCGCGCGGCGAACGAAACGGCGCTGCTCACGAACTGCGCCGATTGCGAGGCCGACCTCGCCGGTCGCGCCGTTCCAATGCAGGTCGCCCGTCAATTCGACGCGCGGCTCGTTGATCGCCCAGCCGACGCCTGTCACGCGCAGATTCGACACCGACAGCTTGGCCTGCGACACGTCGACCGCGTTTGTGCCGGCACGAACTTGCGCCGCCACCTCGCTCTGGCCGCTCGCCTGCCACGGATCGGTCGAGAACCAGGGCCGCGCGGGCCAGCCAGCGGGAAATCTCGCCGGTCACCCGCAGCGAGAACGGCCAGGTCGGCGCCGCCGCGGTGCAGTCGACCGCCTCGGTCAGTTGGGCGTCGAGCTGATCGCCCTCGGCGGCGATTTGCGCTCGGGCCGTCGCCACGCGAAGCGGTTTGTGCGTCTCGGCGATCGAGCATGCCGTCGGCCGCCACTTTGATCGCTAGCCGCGGCTCGGCGAGGACTTTGCCGTCGCCGAGTCCCACGCGCAGCTGCACCAGCTCGCCGTTGGCGGCGGCCGCGAATTGGTCGCCGCCCGTCTGCTGCCAATCGACGTGGGCCGTGCCGGTGCCGGCCAGGTCGATGCCTTTCAGTTCGACGAACTGCCCGAGTTGGGCCGCCAGCCGATCGAGGTCGAACGTCGCATTGGCGGTGAGCTGCTGGGCCGTGCCGGCCGCGTTGACGGTCAGGAATTCGGAATTGCACTTCAGCGATTCGAGCCGCACGTCGCCGTTCTCGCGGCGGAGGTCGAAGGTCGCGTCGACCGGCTGGTTCCACGCGAGCGGCCGGCCGGCGTTAGTGGCCGCCAGCCCCGCGGCCCGGAGCACCCCCGAGAGCGACTCGCCCTCCGCAATCGGCTGCGTGCGGCCGGCTAATTCCAGCCGGCCGGCGGTGATCGTAGTGTCGCCACGAATCCGCAGCAGGTGCGGCAACATCGCGGCGAGCGGCGCGAGGTCGATCTCACCCTGAAATTGCAAATCGTGGCGTGCCGACAGGCTCAGCGACGTCGGATCGAGCGTACCGCGGGCCGCGAACCGACCGACGTCGGACTTCAATTGCAAATCTTCAATCGTCACCCCGCCGGCTTGCGAAGTGAGCCGCCACGGCAACTCGACATTCGCCAGTCGCAGGTGATCGCCCGCCAGCTCGGGCGCGGTGACGTCGAGCGATTGCAAGACGAGCGTACCAGACGTAGAACAATCGTTGAGCGGATTGGCCGTGGTCGCCGGCCAGGATGCGGTCCCCTGGCCGAATAGTCCGCCACTGATTCCTGCCCCCGGCACCGCGAGCCGCAGCCACGGCTCCGCCGCCGCGAGCGGAATTCCCTGCAACTTCCAATTGAGCTGCTGCCTGCCCTCGGCGTTGGTGAGCGTGAGCGCAAAACTGGCAGCGGCAAAGGCCGGGTTCGCAGCGACTCCCGTGTCGAGCATTCCCGAAACGGAGATCGGCGGCAAACCGTCGACGACGCCGTGCGAATCGAACTCCGCGTCGAGTCCGTGCAGCCGGAATCGCTGATTGGTGGCCGTCTCTTCGACGAGCACGGTGCCGTCGACCACGCGGACCGCCACCGTCGGCAGCGGCGACCTCGCGGCCTGGTTTTCCGCGCCAGGCGCACGGCGTCCGTCTTTTTCAAGAATGGCTGCAGCGCATCCTGCAGATTGGTGCCGTCCGGACGAACGGCGACGTACAACACCGGCCGCTGAATCTCAATTTCACCCAGCTCGTGCCAATTGCTCGCCAGCGCCCACGGCGATCGACTCGTACGGATCGACTCGACGGTCGCCAGCGGCTGGCCGGCCGCGTCGCGGACGTCGATCCCCGATACCGCCGGCGGACTGAACCAACCAAGCGACGCATCGGCAACCGTGACGCGAATCGAGCCCGGCGGCAACGCGTAGCCGACGAGTACGTTGCGGAGCGGCGTCTTCGCCACCAGCGTCGGCAGCGCCGCGATCACCACCGCCACAATGAACAGGAAGATGAGCAGCTTACGAAACAGCCGTCGGCGTGGACGCTCGTAGTATTCGTCGTTGGAATACCCATCATCCCGGTCGCGCAGCGCGACCGCGCTCGGGCGATCGTTTGGCCTTCATGCCGCGGATTCTAGGCGGATCGGCAGAATGAGCCTAGAGAAGTCACGTCGCAGTGCTGGCAGGGCTAGCGGCTGTTCTACAGCTCAAAATTGAATGTCCGCGAGAAGTATCGCCACAGCCGATTGCCGAGCGTGCGCGGTTCGGTCGTGATCTTGGCCCGGCCGACCAGGCCAATCCGCAGCAGCTCTCGGTCATCTTCCGGAAGCGGCACCACCGCCTCGAACACCAGGCCGACCGGCCGGGCCGTGCCGCTGTCGTCCATCTTGGTCGGCAACCCTCCGCCGTGCAGGCTGGAGAGATGCACGGGACTCGATTTGAGATCTTCCCGGGCCACTTTTTCGATCTCGCTCACGTAGCGGAGGTGGGCCAACTGCGTGAGCAAGATCTCGACCTTTTGGCCGGGCGCGACAAGCTCCACGTCGCCCTGGTCGATCACCAAGCGTGCTTCGAGCCATTTCGGGATCGCCGATCTGACAGAACTTCGTGCCACTCATCAGCGTGGCGCCGAGATTCTCGGGCTCCAGCGGCGAGCCCCACCAGGTCGGCAGCCGCGCGTCGCCCTGCGTTTGCTTGGGCACCAACTGCGGCGGCAAAACCGTCCCGCTCCGCGGCGCGACGAGCCGCAGCTTCTCGCGGTCGTCTAGGCGATGGGTCAACTGCTCTTCGGTCGTCTTGAGGCCTTTTTCCGTCTGCGCGATGCGGGCCGCCGAACCGCTTTGATCGTAGCTGAGACTCCGCAACGCCGCCAATTGCGATTGATACGTGTTTCGTCGTCCCTCGAGATCGGCGATCGACACGTCGATGCCGACGTCGCGCAACTCCGCCAACCGCTGCCCCTTCTCGACGTGGTCGCCCGGCTGGACGTACACCGCTTCGAGAATACCCGGTTGGTCGACGTACACGCTCGCCGCATTGCGGGCTTGCACCTCCAAGTCGCAGTAGACGTGCGACGGCAAGGGAATGAGCAGCACCCCGGCCACCGCGGCTACGATGATCGCGATCGTGGTATACATCCTCCAGCGTATCACTTTGCCCAGCCTCCCCGGTATCTTGAAAAACTTGTAGAGATTCACCAGCGGCTGCACCAACAGGCCGTAGACCGCGCCCAACGCGATCAGTTGACCGAGAATCTTCAGTCCATAGGGCTCAAACACTTTGTTCAAGAAATACAAGATCGAAAGCGTCACCACCCAGCGATAAGCGGCCGAAGCCACGGTATAAGATGGCGAACAGCCACTGATTGCGCGTTCGGCAGAAACGGGTCGTCCGGCTCCTCGAGCCCCAGACACCACGCGCCGAGCTTGCGGTTGAGAATCGTGCTCGCCTTCTGCCGCAGATTGGGAATCTCCAGAATGTCGCTGAGGATGTAGTAGCCGTCGTAACGCAAGAGCGGATTGGCGTTGAACATCACCGTGCTCACCGACGAGATGAACATCACGTTGAGGCAGATGTAGTTGAGCGGACCCGGGCGCGGTGAACCACCAGATGAACGTGCAAATCGACGCCAGCACGAGCTCGACGTACATGCCGGCCGCGCCGATCGCCGCCCGATGCCAACGGTTGGGCAGCATCCACGAATCGGACACGTTGCAGTAAAGACACGGCGTGAGCACGAGCATCATGATTCCCATCTCGTGGCACTCGCCGCCGAAATGTTTGCACGAAAGCCCGTGGCCGAACTCGTGCAGCACCTTGGTCACCGCCAGCGTGATTCCCAGCCACAGCCAATTCTGAGCCTGGAAGAACGTGTGAAACTCCGGCAGCCGCGCGGAAGACGTCGAACTGCACCAGCACCAGCGTTAGCGCGGAGAGACGCCACGGTGACGCAAACGATCATCGCCGGCACGCTGAAGAACCAATCGGCGTAGCGAAGCAGGAAATTGAGAATCCGCTCCGGATCGATCCCCTTGAAGCGGACCGAGAGGATGTTCGCGAGCGTCGCCCAGCGCTCCTGGCTCTTGCGTTCGTCGCGGCGTTTCTTGAGCTGAATGCCCTGCCCCGTCGCGTCGGTAATCACCAGGTTGCTCTTGTGGAGCATGCCGATGAACTGCTGCAACTCTTCGATGCGAATCGTCTGCGGCGGGAAGTCGCGCTCGAACCGCTCGGAGATTTCATCGAGGCTCGATTGGCCGTCGAGCATCTGCAGGATCGCGAATTCCTCTTCCTCGAAACGAAAGTACTGCAGGCCGACCGGATCCTTGACCACCCAGTATGCCCGGCCCTGATAGCGGTGCCGCCGAGCACGGAGATCGGGCCGCATCCGGATCGGCAACTTCCGCGAGGAACTGGAAACCAGACTGTCGGCAAGGGTGGCCATTTGGTGGTTGAGAGTCTCAGGGTTGAGCGTTGAGGGTCGGAAGCGAACGACGACGAATCGGAATTCGGGCCCTCAACCCTCAACTCTCAACCCTGAACCTTATTCACGGTGTCCGGCTCACGTCGAGCGAATCTGCGCCGGCAGTGCTCAGGCGGATCGTCATGGTCGCCGTCATGCCGTCGCGCAGCAGCCAGCGGCCGTGCTCCTGGCGGTTGGCAACTTCGGCCCGCACGATGTAGCGGCCGTCGAGCCGCACCAGCGAGCTGACGTAGGTAATCCGGCCGGTGAATTGTTCCTTTCGTCCGCGGGCCATGTTGACCTCGACCACCACGTCGCAGCCGCCCACTTCGTGCGGATCGTAGGCCGATTGCGCCAGCGCTCCTTCGACCAACATCGTGTCGAGTCGCACTAGCCGCAGGATCGGGTCGCCCGGGCTGACCCACTCGTCCTGGTGCCGGTAAATGGTCGTGACTTCGCCGTCGAACGGCGCCAGGATCGTGCGTCGCCCGACCGCCAGCTCTGCGGCGTTGAGCTCCGCCTTCTTTTTATGGTATTCAAACTTTGCCAGCTCCTGGTCGAACTGCGCCTTTTCGGCCGACAACACCGCGGCTTCCCATTCCAGCTTGCCTTTGCGAACTTCGACCTCAGGAACCGACTTTGCGGCAGTATGATTCGACTCGAGCATCGCCTCGTAAGCCTTCTTGGAGACGTCGGCCGATTTTTGGGCATAGCGATATTGGATGTCGTCGGTCGCCGACTTATAGGCTGCACCGAGTGCAAACTCGGCCGCTTTCTTTTGGATCTGCACTTCTTCGTCGTAAACCTTGCCCATCACTTGGCCTTTGGTGACTTGTGATCCCTCCTTCACGCTCAGCAGCACCAGCACGCCAGCCTCCGGCGCGGGCACCTTGACGTCTTCGTCGAGCCTCACCATACAACCGCCCAGGGTCGGATCCTCCGCCGAAGCCGACCGCAACAGCGGCCCGCCGGCCAAGAGCAGCAGAATTGCCGTCGCACTCGGTGAGGATGGAATGTCGTTTCATCATCGGGACCTCTTACAATCGGAATAGGATCTTCGCGCGAATAAAATCCAACAGGTCGTGCAGCCAAACAAACGCAATCGAGCGCCGGCCACAGTGAATCTTCGCCGTCACGCCGGCGCCGATCTTCGGGTCGGAAAACGTCTTGCGGAGCATCTGCTGATCGAAATCGACGCGGACCAGCACAGTGTTCCCCTCGTCGCCGCGGACTTCCGCGCTCGGCTCGATCTCGGCAACCCAGCCTTCGAGCTTGTTGGCCGGGTGAGTCGCCAAGATGAAGTCCACTTTTAGCTTGCCGTCCGACTTTTTCCAGGCGTCGGAGACGTAGCCCATGCGCGACTCCGGCATCCGCACTTCGAGTTCCCAAGGGCCGTCCGGATCGGCGATCTCCATCAGCTCCTGTCCCTTCGTCACGGGCCGGCCCAGCAAATTCTCGTGCAGGCGCCACTCGACCACCTTCCCGTCGATCGGGCTGTGGACTTCCAGGTCCTTGTGCTGTTCATTCAACAATTCGACTTGCTTCCGCAAACTGATCGCGGTCATTTCCAACTGCGACAGCCGCGCGACTTGATTGCTGCGGTCGGCCTCGGAGGACTCGTTGTCGTCGCCGATCGATTGACTCCGAAGCGAGTCGATTTCGGACTGATTCTCCGCAAGCTCGCCGCTCTTGGCTTCGATTTCCTTTTCCAAATCGCGGCTGTCCTCGACCACCAGCAGATCGCCCTTCTTCACGGGCGAATCGTCCTCGACCAGGATTTGCCGCACCTCGCCGTCGAACTTCGCAAATACGTGGCGCCGCACCTTCGGCCGCAGGCTGCCTTTGCCCTCGAGCGTGAAGTCATACTGCACCAGATACGCGGCTGCCAGCGCCGCCACGACTAGCCCCGAGATCACCAGCGTCTTGGGCAGCACGGGGCCGAACAGCCACCGCGTCGTTCTTCCGATCGCCCGCCAAACGGGCATCAGGAACAGCCCTTCGTATTCCAGTGCATTGGTCAGCGCACTTGCGCTATGGGTGCGCACCACGTCGACCCGCTGCCGAAAGCCTTCCGGCGCCCGCGTGTCGACCATTTGTTCCACGATGATGGCGCCGATCACCCGCGGCGGCGGCGGCGCCACCTCGTCCGGCGCGAGCTCGGTTTCCCCGCCCGGCTCGGTAAGCGGCAGGATCGCCAGCGACTTGGTGTGCGACTCGTCGACGTAGGCATCGAGGGCCTCTTCGACTTGCGGCGCGAGATTCGAGGCGTCGCCCGAATACCACACGTCCTCGCCCGTCTTCACGACGGCCCCAGCCAGCTTTCCCAACAGCACCGTTACGTTCGAGCGCTTGTCGAAAGTATCTTGCCCGCTCACCGCCTCGATCCGGCATTTTCCGCCGTGGCGAATGGCGACGCTCACCCGGTCGCAGCCGATCAGCCGTCGCCCCTCGTTGGCGATCGTGTACGCCGCTTGCCGCACGTCGAGCTTCTCGTGCGCGGTGCGCGTGAAGGTTTCGAGCTGCTCCCAGAGCGTTTGCTTGTCCGCCAGGTGCCGCAACCGGCGGCCCTTCAGATAGTCGCCCGCAAACTCGCAAATCTGCAGCAGGAATCGCAGATAGCCGCGCTGCGTCGCGGTCCGCGCGCGAGCCCGCTGAAACACCTCGACGACGCCTTGCGGACCCTGGTCGTTGTAAACCGGCGCCAGCACCAACAGAAAGTCGGTCGGATTGGCCGCGGCTTCCGGATCGTTCTCCGTCGCGTCGCCGGAACCGGAGTGGGGGCTGATAAGCGCACCGTCCGTGCCTTCGAGCACTTGCCGCAGCAATCGTCCATGCTGCGACTGGCCGATCGGGTTCTCGATGAGCCCGGTGTCCCGCAGATTGATTTGATAGGTAAGCTGCAACCCACCCGTGTCGGCGAGCGTCCACACTGCCCCGCCCGGCGCCGCGAGCGCCGCCACCACTTTGTTCAAGAGCGCGTCGTAGAAATCTTCGGGCGCGACCTCAGTCCGCGAGAGCTCCGCGATCTCCTGGACCAGGCTTTGGATCTCCCGCTTCGCGCGTTCGACCTCGGCCGCGTCGACCGACCCCATCGAGTCGGAGCTACGTTCGGAGCCAACGGTTCGAGAGTATTCGGCAGAGCTCACGTCGATTCGCGGCGGTTGGCACCGCCGATCCAAGAGGTCGGGTGCAGACTCCGATCGCTGCCGCCCCATCGGTCGCGGCGCGAACGATCACCGTGGCGACGGGCCATTACCCAGCCCCCGCCGGCGTCTGTCCTTAATAGTACCGCAATGTATCGGTCAAAGACACGAGATTGCGCCACCGCCGCGGAAGCCGCTCGCCGCACCGGACACCCATCGCCCCTTCTCATTCGGCCCGACAAATGGCCTAACTGCTACAATCCGCCGTGTCTTATCGAAATCGTGACGGCCGGCAAGGTTGCCGTGGCGAGCAGTGCCACCACGGCATTTCTTCATAATTCCGAAATTCCCCGCCGTTGGCGACACCGTACTGGACCGCCAGCGCGTCCGGATGCTAGGATTGTAGGATTGTGGCGGTCTCCCAGGTGTCGCTTTCCCAGGCAGCCGTTTGCCAGGCGACAGTTTTGCCAAGGACATTGGGGGCAAGGCGGGATGTCCGGCCGCCGCCATCGCCCGCTGCGGGAAACGCCGCGACGGGATCCCCGGTTGAATCCTCTATGGAAAAACAGAAAGAAGAAGCGCTCGAGGTCGAGGGCACGGTGACCCAGGCGCTGGCCAACACGCGATTTCGCGTGGAGATTGAAGGCGGCCACATCGTGATGGCCCACGTCGCCGGCCGGATGCGGAAGCATTTCATTCGCATCGTCCCCGGCGACCGCGTCCGCGTGGAACTCTCTCCCTACGACCTGACCAAAGGTCGCATCGTGTTTCGCGAACGCTAGCGGTTCGTGCTTGGCCGCGCCGCTTGCGTCGCGCTCTAGATATCGCCACGTCGGCCAGCCGAATTCGCCATCATTTCGGGCCGAATTCCAATAATCCCGATTGGCGCACGAATGGAAAATGGACATTTTGTCCCCCCGGCAGTCGCGTCGCCCGGAGGGCGGTATACTATTACGTCCGCAAACGACCGCCCCTCAAACCAATTTCCGCTCGCCGACGCGCGGTCGAGCGATGCGATTCACCCGCAATTCGGAGAACCACTCGTGAACCATTTCCTCGCTCGCCGTCGTCCCGTGCTGCTGGCCGCCCTCGTCGCGGCCGCCGCCACGTGTTTTTCGACCCGTCGCTGCTCGCCCAAGGTGCGTCCGGCGGCGATGAAGACCGTCGCGGTCGTCGGCGCCACCAGCTACAACGACCTCGTCGGCGACGTCAATTTCATCGGCTCGCTCGCCGATCGGCCCGAATTGGGCCAGATGCTGCAAGGCACGATCGCCCTGTTCACGCAAGGCCGCGGGCTCGAAGGCGTCGACCAATCGAAGCCCTGGGGCGTGATCCTGCAGACCGACGGTCAGCAATTCATGCCGGTCGCCTGCATTGCCGTCACCGACCTCGACAAAGTGCTCAACATCGTTAAGGGCTTCGGCGCTCAGATTCAGGACGGCGCCGACGGCGCAAAGCAAATCGCTCTGCCCAACGGCCAGACCCTCCACGTCAAACACGCGGGCGGCTGGGCCTACATCGCGCAGATCCGAGTCGGCCCTGGCCAGCCTGCCCGCCGATCCGTTGGCCGAGCTCAACAAGATCACCAGCCGAGTACGACCTGGGCGCCCGCGTCTCGGCGCAAAACGTCCCCGAGCAATTTCGCCAGATGGCGGTCCAGGCCATGAAATCCGGCATGGAAGACGGCCTCAAAAAGAAGGATGACGAATCCGACGAGCAATACGAAAGCCGCCGCAAAATGGCCGAGGCTCAGATCAAGCAGGTCGAACAGATGGTCAACGAGATCGACGAAGTAACCGTCGGCTGGGCCATCGACACCGCTCAACAGAAGACCTTCGTCGATTTCACTTACCAATTCCTGCCCGATAGCAAGATGGCCAAGCAGATCGCGGGCTACGGCCAGCCGAAAACCAACTTCGCCGGCTTCTATCAACCCGACGCCGCCGCCACCCTCTCCTTCGCCAGCCAGGCCGACCCGGCGATGATCAAGGAGAACATCGAGCAGATGCAGGCCACGATGGACACCATGCGCAAGCAGGCCGAAAAGGCGATCGACGAAGAAGACGACATCCCCGACGACGAAACCCGCGCCGCCGATCAAAGCCGCGATGAGCGACTTCCTCGACGCCTTCCAAGCCACGATCGAATCCGGCCAGATGGACGGCGGCGCCGCGCTGCAAATGGGCGCCGACAAGCTGACGCTCGTTGCGGCCGTGCAAATCAAGGAACCGGGCAAATTCGAGAGCGGTTTCAAGAAACTGGCCGAGTTGGCCGCCAAAGAGCCCGACTTTAAGGGCGTCCAGTGGAACGCCGCCAAGCACGAAGGCGTCAACTTCCACACGATGGCCATCCCCGTCCCCGCGGACAAGGCCGAGGCCCGCAAGATGTTCGGCGAACAGGTCGACGTCGCCATCGGCATCGGCAGCGATGCTGTCTACGTCGCGCTCGGCAACGACAACCTCGCCGCGGTCAACAAAGCGATCGACGACTCGAAGGCCAACCCCGGCAAGGCCGTCCCGCCGTTCGAATTCTCGCTGTCGCTTGGCCAGGTGATGGAGTTCGCCGCTGCCAACGCCGAGGAAAAACAACGCCCGATGCTGCAATCGATCGCCGACATGCTCAAGTCGAACGCCCAAGGCCGCGACCACGTCCGCGCCAGCGGCATCCTCATCGAGAACGGCCTCAAGTACCACTTCGAGGCCGAAGAAGGCGTGCTGCGGGCGATCGGCAAAGCCGCCATGATGGCCCAGCAACAAAAGGCCCAAATGGAAGCCATGCGGGCCCAGTGAGTCGGCCGCGTCGCTGCCCAATCCCTGGGCATGGCTTCGCCCAACGAACCGCCATCAGTCTGCCGCTAGCACGCCGCCGCCCCATGCGGTCAGGCGCCGGTCTGTTACTTTACCGAGCGAGATTCGTGCCGCTTACGCGCACTCGGAGAATTTCACACGCCTGCGGCACATCCTTTGCGACATGGCCCCCGATGTGTTGACAGGCGATTCGTCGCACTAGGAATTCCCGCCTTCCCACAGAGCCGGTATTCGCGTCCGCAAACTTGGCGGACTGCAATCCACTCCGGCACACAACAGCCCCAGCGGCTGAAAACCAGAACACCGCGGCTGCGGCCGACACGTTCTCTCTGAATTAGCTTTCCCCAGGTGCCCCTGCCTCGTCGCGACGCTGTGGTTGTCGGCTGTGTCGACGGCGTTTTTTCACGCGACGTACATCCTACCTTCACAATCAGGAATGAGAATAGGACTCTTATGAGAAAAGGACTTCTGATCGACATGGATGGCGTCGTCTACCGCAGCAGCCAACTGATCCCTGGCGCCGTGCGGTTCGTCGAAATGCTGCAGGAGTGGAGCATCCCGTTCCTCTTTCTCACCAACAATAGCCAGCGCACGCGCCGCGACATCGCCACCAAAATCCAGCGAATGGGGATGCCCGTCGAGGACATGCACATCTTCACTTGTGCAATGGCCACCGCACGTTTCCTCGCCCGCCAGAAACCGGGCGGTACCGCCTACGTGATTGGCGAAGGCGGCCTCCTCAACGCACTGCACCTGAACGGCTACTCGGTCGTCGACAAAACGCCCGACTACGTGGTCGTCGGCGAGGGACGCACCCTCTCGTTCGAAATGCTCGAACATGCAGTGCAAATGGTGCTCGATGGCGCGAAGCTGATCGCCACCAACCTCGATCCCAACTGCCCCACGCAGCACGGCACCCGCCCCGGCTGCGGCGCGATCGTCTCGTTGATCGAAATCGCCACCGGCGTCAAGGCTTTCAGCGTCGGAAAGCCCAGCCCCGTCATGATGCGCTCCGCCCGCAAGGAGCTCAGCATGGCCACCAGCGAAACGATCATGATCGGCGACACGATGGAAACCGACATCCTCGGCGGCGTGCAGATGGGATACCGCACGATCTTGGTTCTGACGGGCACCACCAAGCGTGAAGACTTAGCTAAGTACGCGTATCAACCCGACATGATCGTCGACTCGATCGCGGATCTGTGCGATCCCGACAAGATGCTCCACGAGATCCTCCCGACCATGAACCGCGAGGACGACACGCCCCACGACATGCGCGATTGGATTGCGGCGCACTCCTGACCTAGCAAACGATTTCGGTCCCAGATTTAGCGGCGTCGCTTGCGACGTGCTGCACAAATCCCAACACTCGCCACTCCAACAAGCACTAAGCTCGTCGGCTCCGGCGCGTTGAGGGCCATCAACATGCCGGCCGCGCCGGCGTTGCTCCGCGGCGTGTACTCGAACGAGTACATCGGCGTCACGTATCCGCCGAACAAGCGATAATCCACGCCCGCGTAAAAGCCTTCGTCGAAGCCACCGTCGTAGCCGTCGTCCCAACCATCGGCGCTGCCCTGAGTGTCGCCTTCGCGCGTGCCGCTGCTGGTACCCTCGTGTACGCCGTTGCGATGGCCGATGGGAAACGCCGCTGCGTACGCGATCGGGTAGGTCAGCGCGTAACCGTCGTCCGAACCGGTTGAGAAACCCTCCGCTCGCCCAACGCCATAGCCCTGTTCATGGTAGAAATTCGCCCAGTCAAACAGGAGGTCATTTCGCCAGATTGTATAATCGGCGGCGCTGATCGTAGTCGCTCCCGAATAACTGATCAAACCACTGTGAATGGTCAGACTCCCAGAGTATGTATTGCTGCCGCTATTCCAATTGTTGAACACCTCGGGAGCAATCGTAGGTGCCCAGTCGTAACCCTCCCAAAAACCGGCGCCGACTCCGTCGTCCCAACCGGCGTGATGGGCGTCAGGATAGGCGGCGTCATAAGCCAGATCGAACGCCGGCTGATAGGCAGCGCTAAAACCAGCGTTGTATCCCTCGGCTTTCCCGGTCGACCAGCCTTCCGTCTTGCCGAGTTGTTTGCCGACGACTAACCCCGACTTGTAGCCGATCGGGTAGCCCAGCTCAAAACCCTCATCGTAGTCCGGCTGAAAGTCGGCGGGGACCTCTGCCAACAGCGGGCTGGTCACGAGAGATAACAGGGCAGCCCACCCCAATCGTGAAACAAAACTATGCCGCCGCAGCATCGCGTGTCCCCCCAAATCGTGATTGCAGTCAGATCATCCCCGTCCGTCCGAGCAGCCCCATCGCCCGAAGATACCGGTCCACGCACCCCCCGTCAAGAATTTCATGGCTTTTTAACGCAGCCGGGAATGGTGTGTCGCCGACAATTCGGTCTGAGACTCGCCGCTGTGGCCGCAACCGTAGATTATCGACGACTTTACGTCATCGCCCAAGCCAGCGCGCCGACCACCGGTGCCTCGTCGCCACACACGGAAAATTCCAGCCGGTCGAGGTTGCGGAAGCCGTCGAGCGCATAGCGGTGGTACTCCTCTTCCGCGAGCATGCGATAGCGCTCGCGGACCGGAGCCGACAACTCGCACACGCCGCCGCCGATCACCAGCCGGTCGTAGTCGCCCAGATAGTTGGTGCACAACAACGTGATGCCCAGCGCCCGCGCCTGGTCGTCGAACAACTCCTGCGCAAGCGGATCGCCCGCCGCCGCCAGCTCGCGGAGCCGCTTGGATTTCTCGCGCACGCTTTCCGCAGTCTGATTGAGCGGATGCGACGCCCACTGCGGCAGCATGAGCCGGTATTCCAACTGGTGCGCCAGGCCGCTGAGCGAAACTGCCGACTCCGCCGTCGCGTATGCATTCCCCTTCAACAGCCGCCGATCGTGCTCGTAGCGAAACGCATAGTCCGGCAGCAGAATGTGCCCGACGTGGCCGGCCCGACCCTGGCTCCCCTGAATCGCCCGGCCACCCCGCACCGCCCCGCCGCCGAGCCCCGTGCCGACGATCACGATGAACAGCGAGTCGAGTTTCTCGTTCGGCAGCGAATCCGTCGGCACACGCTCCCACAACAGCGACCGACTGCGAATCGAATACTCGCCGAGCGCCGCCGCCTGGCCATCGCCCAGATAGCGGACCGCGATGCCCGGATTGTGCTTACCCAGCGCGGTTTGTAGCCCCGCACGAATCGGATAATTGTCCCACAACTCGCGGTCCAAGTTCGGCGTCGAGAGGAGCACGCCGTCCATCGTCGCCGGCCCGGGCGTCGCCAGCCCGGCCGTCGCCACCTCCGCGAGCGAAATGCCCAGCTCGCGAGTCGCCGCCAACGCGGCCGCCACAATCGCCGCGATCGAGCTCTTGGGCCCTTTTTCCGGCGTGGTCCGAAACTGCTCGGAGACGTAAACAATCTCACGCCGCTCGTTGCCGACGGCGAGCGTACTGGTCGTGCCGCCGACGTCGACGCCAAGGTAGTAGGTCAACGAAGTTACCTCACTTTCCCACCAAGATCAGGGCCCCCGCCAAGTTCGCCAAAACCTGCATTACCACGTCGGCGCCGTTAAAACTCAAGTGCGGTAGCGGCTTCGCTCTCATGACCACGAGCCACAGCCCAATAGCAACATCCCCATGCTGTTCGTCAGTTTCATCGCGCACCTTCTCGACGTAGCGTCGTCCGACTTCAAGGGTCCATGCCCTGGCAGCATTCTACGCCGGTCACCGAAACGGCCGCAACTTCACAAGCTGGTTCCCGCAGTACAAATCTCCCCGACTCGACGATCTTCAGAATTGAGCCCTTCGGCGAGCACGTCGAAGGGCTCCTTCACTATGGGGCAATGAGTTGCGCCGCCGAGGGTGCGGTTCAAACGAACCTGCCAAGCACCGTCGTCTCGGCGTTGGGCGTGTTCAACTCGTGACACCCGAGCCGTTTGCGCAGGCCAAATATCCCGTCAGCTATTCATAAAACTCCGATACACGCCCCAAATCCTTGGCATGCAAAAGGCGTTGAATCGGACAGATGTCATTTGGGTTAGCCCTTGGCAATGGTGCTATCGTGCGCTCCCGGTGGATGTGGCAACGCGCCATGCAGCTAGTTCGGAATGCACACTTGGCGGTCATCGCCGTATCGCCTGTTCGCCACATAGACGATTGGCCATTCGCGGGCTCGCGATGCAAATCACCTTCAAATGGTTGATCAACCGTGCTCCGCCTGCGGAGCAGACGCGGTCGCGGCCACGAATACATCGACCGACAGTCGATCAAGCTGGTCGCAGTTGTCCCCTTGCGCCGGTTCCGGTTGACGGTATTGCACGAAAGAAATCTTATTGCCATCGGGATCCCGGACATGAAAGTCGGTTCCGCCCCAGACCTGCACCATGAGCTCGCGCCGATGTCCACGCCCCTGGATTCGAACTCGGCGAGAAGCGCATGCACATCACTGACCTCGACAGAGGCGAGGATCAGCGATTCTTCTTGCGCGGCCAACTCGGTGAATTTGAGGCGGTGGACGTGCCGCAGGTGTATGCAGGCGCCGCCTCGCGACACTGAGCCGTAGAACGGTGGATCGCTGTGGAGAAAGTCGGTTGATGAAGCCGAGCTTGTCCACGAAAAACCTGGCAGTGCGGCGCACGTCGCTGACGAAGAGGATCGGGACGACGCTCCGCACTCTCGGGGGCCGGCGCGGCCTGGGGAGATTGCAGCGTCCCGTTCCAGCCCGATCAGCCCCGCCAACACCTCGCGCAGTGCCAAGATGCCAGCCGCGCCGGATCGTCCGCCGAGGGCGAGATCGATATCTTCCCGCGCCCGCGTTTGCACACGGGCGGCATCCCGACCCCGCTCGGTCAGCGAAACGATCAAGCGGCGGCGGTCATGTGGATCTGTCCGACGCTCGAGATAACCGCGAGCCACCAGCGTATCTACCAGTTGTCCGGCGGCCTGCTTCGAAAGACCAAGGTCATCGATGATGCGAGCCAGCGGAGTGTCGCCGGTGCCCAGAGCAAGCCCGCCGATGACATACAGGCCGTTTTGGGGAATATCGTCGTAGCCCGCGTCCTCCAGCGCCTCACGCATCGCGGTTCCATAGGTAGTTCGAGCGCGGCGAAGCAAGACCGGAATGGACACTCTCTCGTACCAAGGGATGTCTGGCATGGATCCTCCAGTTAGTACGGCACGCGGATAGTACCTTATAATGATAGTACTATATCAGTACAGCATGCTCCGGTTAAGCACGTCGCCATCAACTGGTGCTTTTCGGGACCGCAGGATGGAAGCGTGGAGTACCATTGCCTGAAGCGACGGCACGAGATAGCTTCACCGTCCGATCGTCCGAACGGATCGGAACGCGAACTCGATCCGAACTGCGTGAAATCGCCTGCCCCCCGCCCGTGTGGCGTTTTTGAGACCGAGAGGTCATCGGCAAGAGTCTGAGCAGTGGGCCTCGGTCATGCTCGCGCGTTTCATTGCGAAGTCCGTATCCGCGTTTCCAGGCTCCAGAAGCCGATCTGGACCGCAAAGAGTTCAACTGGAGTTCTGTCGCCACGACTTCGGCACCCAGCTCGGGCCTTTCTTCGGCCCGACAGCAACCTCTGCCGCGCGTGCATACGCCCCGCCGCCTTAACCCGATAAAATATTCTCCCTTCATCGCTCGCAAGGATTTGCCGCGTGACTCCCATCACCTTTGTCTTGATCGTGTTTGCGATCTCGTTTGTAGCCGGCGTCGTCGGCGCGCTGTTGGGTCTGGGGGGCGGGATCATAGTCGTCCCTGCGCTCACCCTCGGCCTGGGCATCGACATCCGCTACGCCATCGGCGCGTTGATCGTGTCGGTGATCGCCACCTCCAGCGGCGCGGCCGCCCGCTACGTTCGCCAACGCATGCTCAACCTTCGTGTGGCCATGTTCCTTGAACTGGCCACCACCAGCGGCGCGATCAGCGGCGCCTTCCTGGCTGGCCTGATTGACGCACGCTGGCTGTTCATTGCCTTCGGCCTGTTGTTGGGATATTCCGCCGTCGCCATGCTGCTCCATCCGCACGATCGCAGCGGCGCGGTGCCACCCGATCCGCTCGCCGACCGGCTCCGACTCCACGGCACCTACTTCGATGAAACTACCGCGAACCAGACGCGACTATCGCGTCGGCCGTTCGAAGCTCGGGCCTGTGCTTGATGTATCTGGCTGGCTCCGTCAGCGGACTGTTGGGCATCGGCTCCGGGCGCGTTCAAAGTGCCCGCCATGGACCTGGCGATGGGCCTTCCGATCAAGGTCTCCACCGCCACCAGCAATTTCATGATCGGCGTCACTGCCGCCTCCAGTGCCGGCGTCTATTTCAGCCGCGGCGACGTCGACCCGTTCGTGGCCGGGCCCGTTGCCGCGGGAGTCGTCCTGGGCGTACCGCTGGTTCCCAGTTACTCAGCAAGCTGCCCGCCCGCCGAGTCCGAATGCTCTTCGTCGTCGTTTTGCTAGCGATTGCAGCTCGAAATGCTCTATCACGGAGTCGCCGGCCATGGCTGATTCACCCACCCACCACCCCGTCGACTCGCCGCCGTCGCACTTATCGTGCGCTGAAAACTGGATCAGCGTCACGCTTCGCGCAGGTGTGCTCGTGAGCCTGTTGTTGATCGTGGTCGGAACGCTCATCACGTTCTTGCACCACCCGCAATACGTCGCCTCGAAAACCCGCTCTGGTCCGCCTCACCAGCGCCCGGCGCGGCCTTCTCCCACACGCTCGCCTGAAGTCGCTGCCGGAATTGCCGCTCTCCGCGGGCAAGCTATTGTCGCCGCCGGCCTGTTGGTGCTGATCGCCACTCCGGTCCTTCGCGTGGCGATCTCGATCCTCGTCTTCCTCGACGATGGCGACTATCCATTCGTCCTGATCACGACATCCGTTCTGGTAATTCTCCTAATCTCGTTCCTGCTCGGCACAATCGAATAGACAAGCGGACGACAAGGTCACGACAAGTAGACCACGTGAAACTCGCAAGCACGACCGCTCGCTGTGAGTACAGTTCCTGCTGCTCGCTGCCTCCAGTGGGCGATAGTCTGCGTTCTTCAACGAAGCATCCGTCGTTTTGCCGTTCCCGTGGCAAAGCTGAAAGCCGATCCGCCTAACCTGCAAACCCAGCTCATACACGACGACCAACTCGCATTCGTCAACAATCGCGGTGTCGGATTGGTTGTTGAGCGCTGTCAAAGTCCAACGATTATCCCTGACGGCCTACTCTTCTTCTTCCTCCTCCGCCAATCGGATCACTGCCTTTCTGAGACGCACTAGATCATCGAAGCCCCGCAGGTAATCGAGTTCCTGGCGACCGCCTTTGGCCCGGATCAACCGCACCAGAGCTTCCCGATCGGCGGCCGGCCAGCAGTCGAGGTCGCTGATGAGGGCGACTAGCGGCGACCAGCGGTGCCAAGCGAGCTCTACTTCCGCCGACCAGCCCTGGAACCTCGCCACACCCAACCGGTCGGCAGCCTCGGCCGCCAACGTCTTCTCGCCCCGCTCCCGGTCCGAGCCGAAACGATCGGCGAGCAGGTCCGTAATCCTCAATCCGACGTTCGACAGATCGAGCACGCCCACGACGTCGTCGCGTGGCTCGTTGACGGACAGGTACACGTTTTCGGTCGCCAGTTGCTTGAGCACGGCCAGCGACGAGCGGTGTCGCGGCCGCCGCTTCATCAGCGACGCCTCCCGCTCCATCAGCCGTAGCAGTTTCCTGGCACGCGGCACAAAGCCGAGCTTCTGGTAAAACCACCAGGCGCCCGACTTGAGTGCATCATCGTTTTCCATGCCGAGCTGATAGGGAACGATCATAAACGTGTCGCAACCAAAGACCTGGTGTGCCATCGCCAGGGCCTGCACGAAGATTCGGGCCGACTCGCCGCCGCGAAACGAATCGAGAATCGTGTAAGCCACCTCGGCGGAGTTGCACAGGCAGGTGACCGCTCCATAACTGATCGGCACTCCGTTCCGCAGGACCAGAAAACCGTACAGCGTCTCCAGCAGAAAACGGCGTTCCGGCTCCACGCCGTAGAGCACGAACCGCAGGCCGTCGTTGTCGAGTCCACTTTCGAGTACGCTGACGTCGTGCGCGTCGGCGTACGCAAACGCATCAAGGTCGCGTTGGCGCGTGAGCATGGCAGCCCGGGCAAGGTCGACCAGGCGAACGCCCTCGTCGTGGCTGACCAACTCGGGCGGTTTGAGCTGGCGACGGATTTCGTCGCCAACCACCGGCCGCGTGCGGATGAGCGGCGTCGTCTGGTAGACGATCGGTGGCTGGCCGAGCTTGGCAAGCGTACGGCTCGGGACGCCGGGGCCGGGAGCGACCGTCAACGGCACATCGAGTTCATCGTACAAGACCTCGTGTAGAAACCGATTGGAAATGAGTGCCGCCAGTCGCTTGATCACAAAAGCGGCGTCCATCTCGTGAGGACCTTTCAGGCGATCGATCCAGTCGGGCAATTCCATCGCCACGCTCTCCAGCCCGGGCGACTCGCTATAGCTGCCCAACAGGTTCAAATAGCGTTCGAGAATCGCCCCGTTGTCAAATTCTTCCCAGTCGATGCGAATTTGATCCGGCCAACGGTCGGCTAGCCACAGGGCGGTCGGAGCAAAAAAGCGGAAGTTGATGGGCGTCCCGGCGATGCCCGAGTTGGTCAACTCCTCGGCATGCCGCTTCAGATCGCGGCGCTGGCCGAAGCTGGCGAGCATTCCGTCGACCATCGATAGAATCGGCTCGTCGTCGGGCCAGGCCTGCATGAAACACAGGATTTCGTGCAGACGCACGAGCTGCCCGGCAGTGCTAAAACTCGCCGCTTTCAAGGCCTGCAGACAGGCCTGCTTTCGCTCCGCCGCCGGCGGGCCGAATTCGCCGCGAAGAGCTTCCAGCCGCTTCAACTCGAGAACATGATTGGCCATCCGATATCTTACTCCCGGCTCGACGCGAGGGTCTGCATCCCCATACCACTTGTTGTCATACTACTTGTTGGCGGATCGCATACCCAGGGTCGGTCGGCTCGTCGACCTACCCCGGGGGTCACTTCAACATCGACACGTCTTCGGTTTCGGCACGCGGATTGTGCCGGCAACAGACTGGGGGGTGGCCGAAAAATAGTTGTGGAAATGAGGCCACCTCTTCTGCTAGGGTGAACCCACGCAGTCGCTGCGTCCTCGATAGTTTGACCAGAGCAATCGGTCGACGCGGTGCGATGGCGCCCCGGCTGCATAGATGATCAAAATCTCGCCCGGGTTTTGATCAGCTATGGAGAAAACCCGGAAAAACGTCGCGTCAACCAGAGGACCACAAGAGGATCATCTATGTCCGTTGCCGAGAAAAACGAGGGCCAGTTTCCGCAGGCCACGACGCTCACTACGATTGCTGGCGAGTCGATCCCCGCGCTCGCCCGCGAGTTCGGCACGCCGGTCTACGTCTACGACGCCACTCCGATCGTCCGCCGCATCTCGCAGTTGAAGCAGTTCGACGCCATTCGCTACGCCCAGAAGGCCTGCTCCAATCTGGCCATCCTCGACCTCATGCGTCGCCACGGCGTGCTAGTCGACGCCGTGAGCGCCGGTGAGATTCTCCGCGCGATCGCCGCCGGATACCAGCCCGGCCAACGGTCGCATCCACCAGAGATCGTCTTCACCGCCGACCTGTTCGACCGCGAGACGCTGGAAATGGTCGTGCGGCACGACCTGCACGTCAATTGCGGCTCGCCCGACATGATCGACCAGTATGGCGAAGCCCTCGCGAGCCGGGCCGTCCCCGGCCCCGACGTCACGCGCGGCATCACCCTCCGCATCAACCCCGGCTTCGGCCATGGCCACAGCCAAAAGACCAACACCGGCGGCAGCCAATCGAAGCACGGCATCTGGCACGAGCAGATTCCAGATTGCGTTGCACGGGCCGCCAAGCACGAACTCACCATCACCGGCCTCCACATGCACATCGGCTCCGGGAGCGACATGGAGCACCTCAGCCAGGTGTGCGGCGCGATGGAGAAGGCCGCACTCAAAGTCGGTCCGTCGCTCACTTCCGTGAGCGCCGGCGGCGGCCTGCCGATCGACTACCGGGAAGGCCGCGAGCTGGCGGACACGCGACGCTACTTCGATCTCTGGAACAAAACTCGCGATCGTCTGGCCAACGAATTCGGCCACCCGCTCGCGCTGGAGATCGAGCCCGGCCGCTTCCTCGTCGCCGAGAGCGGCTTCCTCATCAGCGAAATCCGAGCCGTGAAAACCAGCGGCGAGAACACGTTCTATCTCGTCGACGCCGGCTTCAACAACCTCGCCCGCCCGATCCTCTACGGCGCCTATCACCCAATGGCCATCTGCCCTGCAAATGCTAAAAGCGAGCCGGGCCGATCCTCGGGCCCGGACGGCACAAAGCGTCGTCGTCGCCGGCCCCTTGTGCGAATCGGGCGACGTCTTCACGCAGGAGGAAGGCGGCTTCGTGGCTCATCGCGCGCTACCCGAGGCCAACGTCGGCGACTACCTCGTCATCGGCTACGCCGGCGCGTACGGCTACGTCATGGCCAACAACTACAACTCAAAGCCGTTGGTGGCCGAAGTGCTGATCGAAAACGGCCAGACCCACCTCATCCGCGCCCGACAAACGCTCGACGACCTCACGCGCGGAGAAGTGATCCCGAGATGATTGGGCAAAGAAACCACTCTTCGGAGAAATCGGCTTGATGCTTACGAAACGACGCGATTGGATCGCCTACGTTGTCGCCGTCGTCAGCATTGGTGCTGCGACCGCCATTCGTTTTTCGCTCGATGCGGTTCTGGGCGAGCATTTGATTTTCTCGGTTTACTATTTGGCGGTCACCTTAGCAGCCTGGGCCGGCGGTTTGCTCCCTGCGTTGGCGACCGCCGTGGTCAGCAGCTTGATTGCCAATTTGTTGTTCTCCGAGCCCGCGGGCGGTTTGGGCCTTAACAATGCCGAAGAGTTTTTCGCGCTAGTGCTATTTCTGTCGGTAAGTACGGTGATCGGCGTGTTGGCGGAGATCACGCTACGCGCACTGGCCCGGGCACAGACGGCCGAGCAGCAGAAAGACGACTTCCTGGCCATCCTGGCTCACGAGCTGCGCAATCCGCTTGCGGTCATCTTCTATACGAATCGCGTGGGGCACCGAACCGATATCAAGAGCTCCCAGGATCGATCGGAAATCATCGAGCGTCAGGTACAACAACTGAACCAAATGATCGACGATCTGCTGGACATCTGCGCGTCACACGCGGGAAGTTTCGGCTCGAATTCGAACAGATCGATGCGGCGAGCGTCATCGACGGAGCTCTCGAGAAGGCAAATCTCCAAATCCAAGCGCGAGAGCACGTGCTGACCATCCGCCGCCCGAGCGAGCCGCTGCCCATTTGGGCCGACCGGTTGCGAATCGAACAGGTGCTGACGAATCTGCTGGTCAACGCAGCCAAGTATACACCGAAACAGGGCAAGATCGAGTTGGAGTTCGCCCGCGAACAAGCCCAGGCCGTGTTTCGCGTGCGCGACAATGGCGAAGGGATTCCGAACGACATGCTTAGTCGCGTGTTCGACGTGTTCACGCAGATCGAGCAGTCGCTGGAACGATCGGGCGCCGGACTGGGGATTGGCCTGGCCCTGGTGCGCACGCTGGTCGAATTGCATGGCGGCACCGTGTCGGTCGCCAGCGATGGCCCCGGCCGGGGGAGCGAATTCGTCGTGCGGCTGCCGCTGGTCGCCGCGGAACCGACAAAGGATTCGTTCGAGCCCACCTTGGCCGAAAACCGATCGTAGACTAGGATTGTGTAGGATTTATGACCGAAACAGTGAGACGGCTAGTACGCGGTTTTTGCCTGGTTTTTCGATTCTCGACACTCAACCTTCGAATCCCACTCATGGCTAAAGCAGGTCCCCGCAAGAAAGTTCCGAAAGAATTGGCGGTCATCAACGCCGACAATTGCACCGGCTGCGAGTCGTGTCTCGAGGTCTGCCCGGTCGACTGCATCGAGCTCAAGTCGATCGACCGCGGCATCGTCAAAGGCACGCAGCAGTGGTGTGAGATCGACCTGGAGCGGTGCGTCGGCTGCGAGGTCTGCGTCCACATCCCCGGTAAGAAGACGAACCCGTACGAACTCACCGTCTGTCCTTGGGACGCGATCGAGATGGTGCCGACCGAGAATGTCGCGGTGGTCGTCGCCCAAATCGGCGGGCCGCCGGAGTACATCCAGGCCAACTGGGATCGAATGGTGTCGACGGCGCAGCATCTAGCGGAACTGCGCGTGGCAACGTAGGCGGCAAGTGCACGAGCGCGTCGCGAGCGACCGCGGCCAAAGCTTACACGCTGGCCAGTACCTTCTGCATATATTCGATGCTTCGCGCGCGACTTCCTCGGGGCTTGGGTCGTATTTGAACGCCTCGACGGAGACCCAGCCTTTGTAGCCGGTCTCTTTGAGCGCGGCGAAAATCGGATGGAAATCGACCTCGCCCATCCCCGGGCCGCCCAGGTTCGGATCGTTCGCGTGGAAGTGAACGGTCCAGTCGCGGTTGGTGCGGATGACGTCGGCGATCGGTTGGTCTTCGCTCGCCATCGCCTTCACGTCGAGATGCAGCCTGCAATGCGGCGAATTGACGAGCTTGGCCAAATGGATGCCGGCCGCCGCCGTGAGCATGAAATTCCCTTCCGCTGGGCCGAGCGGCTCGAGCGCGATCGTCACGCCGAATTGCCGACAGGCCGGAATCGCGGCGTGCAGCACCTCGGCCGCGTACGCCTCGCCGTCGGCATACGACACGCCCCGCTGCAGATTCCGCTGCTGAGGCGAGCCGAGCACCATCACCTTGCCACCCAGGTCGGCACACAACTCTGCCAGCGCCCGCAGATATTCGGCGGTGTGCCGGCGGACGGTCGGATCGGGGCTGGTGAGGTAGAACCCCTCCGTCTTGGCCAGCAGCCAATGGAGCCCGACGACCTCGAGCCCCGCCTCCTCCGCTTCCGCCCGCACCTCGACAATTCGCTCGGCCGGCAGCTTGCGAGCGTCGAACGGGACCGCCTGCGGCGCGAGCGTGAACGGCGCGATTTCGACGCCTGTGTAACCGAGTTTGCGGATCGTGGAAAATGTGTCGGCAAACGGTGCGTCGCCGAACATCTCGTTGCAGATGGCAAACTTCATTGGCACATCTCCTTCGAGCGACGGTGCCCGCCGCGACTTGCGGCGTGGCCACCATTTTACCATATTGAGGGTCGCCTTTCACCCCTCGTCTTCCCGCTCACCAGGAACCGTCATGCCGGACCAAGACGCCGCCCTCGATCGTGCCGTGCAAACCGAGTTGCTTCCGAGTTCCACGCCCGAATTGGGCAAGATCCATCAAGGCGATTGCATCGAGCTGATGCAGCGGATCGACACCGGCACGATAGACTTGGTGTTCGCCGATCCGCCGTTCAACATCGGCTACGAATACGATCAGTACCACGACCGGCAGGAGGACGAAGAGTACATCGCCTGGTCGCGCGCCTGGATGGAGGAGGTGCATCGCATCCTGAAGCCGGGCGGCACGTTCTGGCTGGCGATCGGCGACGAGTACGCGGCCGAGCTGAAGGTCGACGCGGAACACAAGATCGGCTTCTCGACCCGCAGTTGGGTCGTTTGGTACTACACGTTTGGCGTCAACTGCAAGCGGAAATTTTCGCGGTCGCACGTTCACTTGTTTCACTTCGTGAAGGACGAGAACAACTTCACGTTCAACGCCGACGACCCGGCAGTGCGGGTGCTGTCGGCCCGGGCGCTGGTGTACGCCGACAAGCGAGCGAACCCGAACGGCCGGCTGCCGGACGACACCTGGATCCTGCGTCCGCAAGATCTGCCGCATGGCTTCGACACGATGGACGACACGGTGTACTTTGCCCGCGTCGCCGGCACGTTTGCCGAGCGACAGGGTTTTCACGGCTGCCAGATGCCGGAGCAACTCTTGGGCCGCATCGTCCGCGTGAGCAGCAATCCAGGCGACGTCGTGCTCGACCCGTTCGCCGGCAGCGGCACGACGCTGGCGGTCGCCAAGAAGCTCGACCGCCAGTGGATTGGTTGCGAGCTTTCGGACGAATACGTTCGGGCCGCAACCGACCGGCTTGCGGCAGTCAACGTCGGCGATACTCTGGACGGCCCGGCCGATCCGATTGCGAGCGCACCGAGCACATCGAACGGCCGAAAGCTGAAAGAACTCAGCACCAGTGAAATTGCCGACGAAACGATAGAGAACAACCGCGAGCCAACGGCTTGCCGGTCGGCGCCTGCGACCGGTTTGGTCGCGGCAGGTGATCGGCATCCCACCAAGCCCGCCAAGCGAGAGCTCCGCGATTTGCTCCGCGAGGCGATCGTCGAAGCGTTTTTCAAAGTGCACGATGGCTACTCGATCGACTGGCTGCTGGCCAAGCCGCAACTCCAAGCCGCGTTCCACGAAGGATGCCGCGATGCCGGGCTGATCGGCACGCCCGTCGATTGGAACCGCGAGCTGTTGCGGATCCGCAAGACCGGCGGCTTCCCGAAGCGCGGCCCGGTGAAGAAGGTTCACGTCTCCGAGGAGGCAGCTCGACGCCTACGACTTCGCCGCGGAGATCGGCTGGCGGTTTACGAACGACAAGTTTCACGGGCCGTCGTTCGATGAGATTCTCTGCGATCCCGAGAAGGCCGCGTACTTTGGCCGGATCGCCAAGCGATTCGCCTCCGGCTTCGAGTCGGAAGACTACCGTTGGGCCGCGTTGCGACTCCGCAAAGCGAGCCGCGACTTGGTGGACGAAGTGAAGCAGTACCATTTCGTGTTCGTCAACCGCGACTTTGCGAGATTTCAAAAGTGGAATCGCTACAAAGCAACGCGATCCAACGGCCAGCCGGGCCTATACCTGTTGCGCGGCGAGTACAAAGAGCCGCTCTACGTCGGACAGACGCGCGATCTCGGCCGCCGGCTAGCCCAGCACCTGGAATGCCCCGCCATGGCCGAGGTTGTCACGCATGTGTCGATCCTCGCCGGCGACGACCTGCCCGGCCCAGAATACCGGGCCGCGTTCAAGGAAGACCTCGTCCGCCGCTATCAGCCGCGGTGGAACGTTTGCCTAGTTGGATTGCATTCGGCGACTGCCGATTGAACGGTGCGGATAAATCATCCTGTCGTGCGCATTCCTGCGGCGACTCCCTTTACTACAAGTTGCCGAAGGTGCATTCGTTCGGCGTCCTGCTGACCGTCGGGGCCAGTCTCGGTACGGGCCATCAGTTCCGCCTGGATCAGATTCAACGGGTCGACGTAGCCGTTGCGGGCAACGATCGATCGCTTGAGCCAGGGGACATCGTCGAGCAATTCATTTGAGCCTGATACGGCGCAAAGTGCTGCTTCCGTTCGCGACCACTCGTCCTCGATTAGCTTCACGATTTCCCGGCAGCCTTCGTCCGCGCCCGTCAGTTCGCTGTAGCGATGGAATACGGGTCGATTGGATTTCGCCACGGCCAGTACGGCGTTGTCGATTGTAGCGCGGAAAAATGGCCAGTCGCGGTACATGCGACGGATTTCGTCGTATGCATCCGGCGACGAGTCGAGCAGTCCGCCCAGCGCTGTCCCCAAACCGTACCACGCGGGAAGGAGGCAGCGGCACTGGGTCCAGGCGAACACCCAGGGAATCGCCCGCAGGTCTTCGATCCGGTCGCTCGCAGCGCGGCGGGCCGGGCGCGAGGCAATATGCAGGCTCTCGATGTCGCCAATCGGCGTCGACGCGACGAAAGAACTGGCCAAAGGAAGGGTGTTCGACCAATCGTCGATAGGCTTGGAACGAGACGTCGGCAAACTGGTCCATCCGCGTCTGCCATTCGACCGAGATTGCATCGGCGTTTTGCGTGCTGGCCATCAGCATGGACCAAATAACTTGTTCCAAGTGCCGGTAGGCGATGTGGGGATCGTCGTACCGTTCGGCAAGAATTTCGCCCTGCTCAGTGAGGCGGAGCGAGCCATCGAAGGCCGTCGACGGCAGCGACAGGATCGCCCGCGCAGCCGGCCCGCCACCGCGGCCGAGCGAACCGCCGCGACCGTGGAAGAAGGTGACGTCGACACCCCGGTCCGCAGCGATCTGGTGCAGCTCGATTTGAGCTCGCTGCAATGCCCAACAGGCGGCGAGATAGCCTCCGTCCTTGGTGCTATCGGAATAGCCGATCATCACGATCTGCCGATCGCCCAACGCTCGGACCCATTCGCGATAGGCGGGCGTGTCGAGCAAGACGGAAAGAATGTCGGCGGCCCGTTGGAGGTCGCCAATGGTCTCGAACAACGGCACGATCGGCAACCTCAATTCAGCGTCGCCAGGGTTCCCGCCATCGGTCTGCTCCGACCACTTCCACAGCCAAAGCACGGTGAGCAGGTCGCTCGGCTCGTGAGTCATGCTAACGATGTGTCCGCCGAGCGCCCTCATGCCGAAACTGCGGGCGATGCGGCGAATCGTCCGGAATAGTTCCAACGTTTCCGCAGTCCTGGGACCGGGATCCGTCGGCTTCAACGTGGAGGCCGTGTCGAGCGTGTCGACAAGTAGCCGCAGCCGCTCGACTTCGGAAAGCGAGGCGTCGTGCGAGATCAAACCCGCGGATCGCCACAGATCGTCGATCACTTCGCGATAGACGGCCGAATGCTGCCGGATATCGAGGCGGGTCGTGTGGAAGCCGAACACGTCGATTTGATCGAGCCAGGTTTGGACTTCGTTCGTCGCCACGTCGAGATTGCCGTTCGCCACGAGCACCGTGTGGATCATGGCGACGTCGGCGGCAAACTCAATGGGCGTCGGATAACATCCTTCCGGCAGTGGAGCGGAGAGTTCGACGGTCGCCGTCCGCTCCAGTCGCCAACGGATGACACGCAGCCAACGACGATACGATTCCTGTTCGCCGTGGTCGTCGAGCTCCGCCGTCAGCTCTGGCCAGCGTTGGCACACTGCGTCGATCCGTTGTTCGAGTTGGCTGCACGCCGGCGATTGGCGCCGGGAAATGCTCAACGAATCGGCGAGCGAGCGGCGAATTTCCAAGTGCATTTCCAGGGCAGCGGATCGCAGCCATTGGCAGGTTTGGGCAGTGATCTCTGGCGTCACGAACGGATGGCCGTCGCGGTCGCCGCCCATCCACGAGCCAAAACTCAGCACGGGTGGTATTTCCACTTCGGCTGCGGGATAATTCGCCGCCACGGCCTCGCGCAACGCGAGAAATACCTTGGGCACCGTGGCCCACAACACCGGCTGAAACGACAGTCCGCGATGGACTTCCAGCGAGACAGTCGGCCGACTGGGACGAATGAAATCGGTCTGCCAAAGCTTAATCAATTCGCCACGTAGCTTTGAGAGCAACAAGGCTTCCTCGGCCGGCAGGAGCCGCTCGGAGTCCAAATCCGTCATCAGGTCTCGGATCCGCGCAGCTTCGAGCGGAGCGACTTCCGCTTGGCTTCGGTCGGATGAGCCGTGAAGACCAGCTCGGCATGGACGCGACTGAGCAGTTGGTGAACTTCCTCAGCCGACATCTGGCGAGTGCGGAGCGACTCGATCGCCTCTTCGATCGACTCCTTGTGAGGCCGGGGATAGGACTGCGCCTCGCGTGCCCGGAGCGTGCGAACCCGTTGCCGATCTTCCGCCAGGTTGGCCAATTCCAGAAACGTGCTGAACGCGCGGACGACGATCCGCAACTCTTCAATCGATAGGCCTTGTAGAAGCTGGTGCAGCTTGTCGCCAGCGGTCACGTCGCCACTGGTAAACTGCCGAGCCAACCGCCGCACCTCCTCGACCAGGTTGAACGCGGCGTCGCCCTGGAAGCGGCGAATCACGTCGCCAAATGTACGTCCGAGTTGATCGATTTCGCGGCGAAACTTTTCGTCGATAGACATGAGCAGCGGCAACTCATTCACGGCAGCAGGCGGGGGCCGACCGGCGGAGCATCACTCTCCAAGCGGCGCGAATGTTAGCTCTTGGTCGTTGTAGACTTGTACGGCGCCTGTCACGAAATCGTAGACCCAGCCGTGAATGCCGAGGCGACCCTCGGCGATCGCTTCCGCTACGCAAGGGTGCGTCCGCAAGTTTTCGAGCTGTACGACCACGTTGGCCGCGACCGCTCGCTGCATTGCATCGGGGGCATCGACGCCGCCGCTCTCGGCGACCAACTTGCGGGCTCGCGCGGCGTGGTGCAGCCAATTCGTCACTTCCGGCAAATGGCGGATGCTTTCCGGATGCAAGAGGCCCGCGACCGCTCCGCAACCGGCGTGGCCACAAACGATGATATTTGGCACTTTCAGCTGAACGACCGCAAACTCGATCGTGGCCGTGACGCCGCCGACAAATTGACCGTACTCCGGCACGATGTTACCGGCGTTGCGCAGCACAAACAATTGCCCCGGCTCGGCCTGCATCAACAAAAAGGGGTCGACCCGCGAGTCGCTGCACGTGATCACCATCGCATGCGGAGTCTGGCCGGATGCAGCTTCTGCGAATCGCACGCGGTATTGCGGATACACGTCACGTTGAAAGGCGCGAACGCCGGCGATGATTTGGTCCATGGCAACTAGATTGTACTCACAAGTGTCGGCAATTGCTTGGCGATGTGGCGGTTTTTGCCCTGCACAAGCTGACCGCAGGCGGCGGCGACGTCGGCCCCGAGCGAATAGCGAATGGTGGTCGTAAAACCGGCCGCGCGGAGGATTTCAGCGAAGGAATCGCGCTCAGCTCGTTCCGTTGTGCGCAGATGTGGGGCAGATTCGATCGGATTGTAGGGGATGAGATTCACGTGGGCGTCAATGCCGTCGAGCCAAGCAGTGAGTTCACGGGCGTCGTCGGCCGAATCGTTGAGCCCGGCGAGCATCAGGTACTCAATCATCACGGTATTTTGCTGGATTTTGTTGACCGCGGCCACGGCGGTTCGCAACTCGTCGAGCGAATACTTGGCGGCGAGGGGAATCAACCGTTCGCGGACGCCCTGGCGAACGCTGTGCAGGCTGAGCGCGAGATTCACCTGCGGGAAGCGGCGGGCCGCACGGATCATCGCGTCGGGGATGCCGACCGTCGAGAGGAGGATGCGGCGCGGCGAGTAGTGAAACAGTTCGGGTGCAAGCAAGGCGGACACGACGTCGTAGATCGATTCTTCGTTGTGAAAAGGCTCGCCCATGCCCATAAAGACGATGTTCCGGACGACCCGCCCTTCCGCCGCGAGCCGCTCGCCCGCGAGCACGACCTGATCGAGAATCTCGGCCGGCGCGAGGTTGCGGGCGATGCCCATTTGGCCGGTGGCGCAAAAGCCGCAAGCCGCGGCACAGCCGACTTGCGACGACACGCAGAGCGACACCCGCCCAGTGCCGGTCCGCATGATCACCGCTTCGATCAAAAGCCCAGCGGCGGTTCGCAGCACGAGTTTTGTCGCGCCGTCGACTTCGGAATCGAACGCCTGCTCGACGACTAGCGGATGAAACTCGACGCGGCCGGCAAACTCCTCGCGCACGCCGTCCGGCAACTCCGCAAGCGCCGCGTCGGCTCCGAGCGACTTCTTAAAGTACTTCGTCCGAACGGCTCGCAACCGCCGCGGCTCGAACTTCAACTCCGCCCGCAACCGGTCGATGGCAGCCAAATCGTAGATGCTGATCTGCGCTGACACACTCACCTCAACTACAGCAGAAAAGTCTCACGCAAAGGCGCCAAGGCGCAAAGGGAAAGCAGGCAAGAGACTTTCTTGCGCCTTGGCGTGAGTCACTCCAGGATTATCTTACCAAGGGCGCCGGAGATTTCAGCGACAAATCGCGGGACGGCGTAGCCGGGGAGTCGCGCGCGAAGTTCGGCGATGATCTGCCGGCTGGTTTCGACGGGCACTTCGAAATGGGCGGCGCCGGCGACGCGGTCGAGCTGGTGCAGATAATACGGCATTATGCGGTGGTCGACCAGCTTTTCGCAGAGCGCGGTTTGGGCGGCGGTCGTGTCATTCACGCCGCGCAGCAGCACGGCCTGATTCAAGAGTGGAATGCCGGCGTCGGACAATCTGGCCAATGCCGCCAACACCGCTTGGTCGAGCTCGTTGGCATGGTTCACGTGCACGACGACGATCGGCGCGAGTGGCGTTCCTCCCAGCAAATTGACCAGTTCGTCGGTCACGCGCTCGGGAATCACGATCGGCAGCCGTGTGTGGACTCGCAGTCGCCGCAGATGTGGGATTGCCGCCAGCTCTTCGACCAAATCGGCAAGCAGGTGATCGACGAGCATGAGCGGGTCGCCGCCGCTGAGAATGGCTTCATGGATCGACGCGTCGGCCGCGATCTCGTCGAAGGCGGGCCGCCAATCGGCGAGCGACCGCGGCCCTTCGGCGTACGGGAAGTGCCGGCGAAAGCAGTAGCGGCAGTGGACCGCGCAGACGCCGGTGGTGACCAAGAGCACACGGCCGTCGTATTTTTGGATCAGCCCCGGACGGCGCGTCGCGTCGGCGTCGCCGACCGGGTCGGCCGTGAACCCCGGCACGTCGTCGAGTTCATCCGACAGCGGCAGCACCTGCCGCAGGAGCGGGTCGTCCGGGTCGCCCCACCGCATTCGAGCCACAAACCCGCGCGGGGCAAATAGCGAAAAATTCGGGCTCGCCGCGTCGGCCCACTGAGTTGCCCCGGCCAGCTCGTCCGGCAGCCCAAGGAGCCCGCACAATTCGCCCACGTCGCGGACGGCGTCGCGCACCGCTGCCTGCCACGAGGCATATCGCGGCGGGGCCCAGGTGGGGCGGACAGCGGGCTCAATGGCGGCTAGAATGGTCATTTCTGTTTCCCGTGGGGGGGAGGGCCAAGCTTCGGCCGAACCCATCGGCATTCGGCTCAGCAGGAGCGTCGCCCTCCCAGCCCATCTTTCCTATCACAAACCATATGACGCGAACAGCGGACCCCAGAGGCTTCCAGTGACGACGTACAACACCAGCGACTTCCGCAAAGGGATGAAAATCCAGATCGACGGCGTGCCGTATTTGATGGTCGAGATGAACTTCCGCAAGCCGGGCAAGGGGACCGCCCTGTACGAATGCCGGATGAAGAATCTCATTCGCGGCACGATGCTCGACCGGACCTACCGGGCCGGCCAGACGCTCGAAGGGGCCGACATTTCGGAGTTCGAGGCCCAATATCTGTACCGCCAGGGCGAAAACTTTGTGTTCATGGCCACCTCCGACTACGAGCAGTACGAGCTCTCGGCCGAGCAGGTGGGCGACATGTGGAAGTTCTTGAAAGAAGGCACGCCCTGCACGCTGATGGTCTGGGACAACAAGCCGATCGGCGTGACGCCGCCGAACCACGTGATCCTCCGAGTCGAGTACGCTGAAGAAACTGCCCGCGGCAACACGGCCACCAACGTGCAGAAGCCGGTCAAACTGGAAACGGGCGGCGAGATTGGGGCGCCCGCGTTCGTCAACACCGGCGACTACCTCCGCATCGACACCCGCACGGGCGAGTACGTCGAGCGAGCCAAAGCGCCGGAAGGTTGATTTGTAGCACCTTTCACGAATTACATTCACACCCATTCACTATTTCCACCCTTCTCATCACGGGAGCTAAACCATGAGCGCCTTAGTCTTTCTCGGGATCATCGGCTTGATCGCCGTCGTACTGGTTGTCTGGGGCGTGGGGATCTACAACCAACTGGTCGCGCTGAAGAACCGGTTCCAGAACGCGTTCTCGCAGATCGAGGTGCAGCTCAAGCGACGCTACGATCTGATTCCCAACCTGGTCGAGACCGCGAAGGGCTACATGGCCCACGAAAAGGGCACGCTCGAAGCGGTGATCCAGGCTCGCAATCAGGCAGTGAGCGGGCTCAATAAAGCAGCGGCGAACCCCGGCGACCCCGCTGCGATGCAGGCGCTGGCGTCTGCCGAGTCGGGCTTGAGCGGCGCGCTCGGACGACTGTTCGCCCTGTCCGAGGCGTACCCCGATCTGAAGGCCAACCAGAACATGGCCCAGCTCAGCGAGGAAATCACCTCGACCGAGAACAAGGTCGCCTTCGCACGGCAGGCGTACAACGACGCGGTCACGGCTTACAACACCTATCGCCAGAGCTTTCCGCCGGTGGTATTCGCGGGCTTCCTCGGCCACGGTCAAAACGCCGAGCTACTCGACTTCGATGACGCCCAAATCGCCGAGGCACCGAAGGTGTCGTTTACGTGACATGAATCGCTGGCGGCTTAGCGCACAGGTAGCGATCGATTATTCCATTAGCGGGTCAAGCCGAGTCGGAGACATCCGGCGTGGCCACCGGCGCCAACGCCCTTCGTACACTTTGACATGGCCACCGATTTTTTTGAACGTCAATCGACGGCTCGCCGCAATACGAAGTGGCTGATTTGGGCGTTTTCGCTCTCGGTGCTGGGCATCCTGGCGACGACGTTCATTGTGACAACGGTGGCTGTCGGGGCGTCCGAGAACGTGCACCGTGCGATTGGAGCCGGCCGCGGATTTCCTTGGCAGATTCCTGGCGCGGCCACGGTCGGGGCACTCGGACTGATCGCCGGCGGCAGCTTGTTCAAAATCGCCCAGCTCGCGGGCGGCGGCTCGACGGTCGCTGAGCGGCTCGGCGGACGGCGGCTGTATCCCAATTCGCTCGAGCCCAACGAACGCCGGCTGCTGAATGTCGTCGAGGAAATGGCGCTCGCGTCCGGCGTTCCTGTGCCGCCCGTGTATCTCTTGAAGGACGAAGAGGGCATCAATGCGTTCGCGGCCGGGTTCTCGCCAAGCGACGCGGTGATCGCCGTCACGCACGGCTGCGTCGAGCAGCTTTCGCGCGACCAGTTGCAGGGCGTCGTCGCCCATGAGTTCAGCCACATCCTCAATGGCGACATGCGGCTCAATCTGCGGATGATCGGCGTCTTGAACGGCATCTTGCTGCTCGGTCTGGTGGGCCGCGAGTTGCTGCGGTTCGCCAGCTACGGTGGTAGAAGTAGCCGGCGGAACGACCCGACGGTGTATCTGCTGCTGGTGGGCGTGGCGATGATGGTGCTCGGATTCCTCGGCACGATGCTCGGCAACCTCATCAAGGCGGCGATCTCGCGGCAGCGGGAGTTCCTGGCCGACGCCTCGGCGGTGCAGTTCACGCGCAATCCGGAGGGGATCGCCGGGGCGCTCAAACGGATCGGGGCAGCGGTGTTCGGCTCGCGGCTCACCAATCCACGGGCGGCCGAGGCCAGTCACATGTACTTCGCCGAAGGCATCAACGGATTGTTTGCCACGCATCCGCCGCTCACGGAGCGAATCCGCCGGCTCGATCCCCAGTGGGACGGCAAATTCCCCAAGCCACTTACGACCGCCGCCACCGCTGCATTGGCCGGCGGCGATGCGGCCGGGTTCGTCGGCGAAGCGGCCTCGCTCTTCCGTCCCCATGTGCCGGTCGCGGTCGTTCGCCACGCCGCTGAACAAGTCGGCAACCCGACCGAGGTCCACCGCCGCTATGCCGCGGAGATCGTCGCCGCGATGCCGCCAGCGGTCGTCGACGCGGCACACGATCCGTATGGCGCTCGGGCGGTGATCTACGCTTCGCTGCTCGACGTCGACCAGAGTATCCGCGCGGTGCAGCTCGACGCGCTCCAGCGGCTGGCCGAGCCAGATGTTTACGAATTGACGTTGAAATTGCTGTCATCCGTCGACCAACTCGACGTGCGGGCCTACTTGCCGCTGGTGGACATGACGCTGCCGGCGCTGCGAGCGCTGAGTCCGTCGCAGTATCAGTCGTTCTCGAAGTGCTTCGTCAAATTGGTGCAAGCGGATAACCGCCTCGGCTTGTTTGAATGGACGCTGCACCAAATTCTGTTGCGGCACTTGCGGCCACAGTTCGAGCAGGTCCGGCCTCCTCAAATCCTCTACTATGGTTTGCAGAAACTCGGCGGTCCCTGTTCTGTGTTGCTCTCGACGCTGGCACGGTCGAGCCAATGCGATGACAAGTTTGCGTTCGAGAGTGGAGCCCGGCAGCTATCGGACGTGCCGCTGCGGTTCTTGCCGGCCGAGCGGTGCGGCCTCGGCGATTTGCAGACGGCCTTGGAACAGTTGACTCACGTGGTGGCCAAGCAACAGCAGCGATTGATCGACGCCGCGGCCGCCACGATCTGCGCCGACTCGGAGGTCCGCGTCGAAGAGGCCGAGTTGCTCCGCGGCATCTGCGACATGCTCAACTGCCCGATGCCGCCGCTGTTGCCGGGCGAGCGCGTCGCGGCGACGCAGGCCGTGCTATGAACGAGCAGAGCCACAATCGCGGCACTTCACGAGCGGGCCGACCTCCTGCGGCGGCTGCGCGAGTTCTTCCACCAACGGGGCTTGCTCGAGGTCGATACGCCGCTGGTGGCGGACGAAGTGATTCCCGAGCTGCATATCGAGCCGTTGCGGCTCGAAAATGGGCAGTTCTCTCTGCAAGCGTCGCCAGAATTGCACATGAAACGCCTGCTCGCCGCCGGGGCCCAAGCGATCTTTCAGGTAACTCGCTCCTTTCGTGCTGGCGAGCGCGGCCGGCTGCACAATCCGGAGTTCACCATCGTCGAGTGGTATCGCGTCGGCGACGACATGCGGGCCGGAATTGAGTTAGTCGATGAAATGATGCAGTCGCTGCTTTGCACTCCGCCTGCTGCACGGACCACGTATGCCGAAGCATTTGAACGACATGCCGGCGTCAATCCGCACACAGCATCGGTTGAAGAATTGGCGGCAAAGGTCGAAGCACCGGCTGGAATGGATCGCACGGACCGCGACGAATGGCTGAATCTGTTCTTGGCGATTCGAGTCGAGCCGCAACTGGGCCGCGGCCAACCGGAGATCATTTACCACTACCCAGCGTCCCAGGCAGCGCTCGCCAAGACGACTACTTCGCCGGCTGGGTACAAAGTCGCGGAGCGATTCGAACTCTACTTCCGCGGCATCGAGCTCGCCAATGGCTACCACGAGCTCAGCGATGCAGCCGAGCAGCGCCGCCGCTTCGACGCGGTAAATGCTGCCCGCGTCGCCGACGGCCGCACTGCCCTGCCGCTGCCAGAGAGTCTGCTCGCCGCATTGAATCAGGGTCTGCCCGATTGCACCGGTGTCGCACTAGGATTCGATCGCCTGGCAATGCTGGCGACGGGTGCTACGTCGATCGACGAGGTATTGGCGTTCCCAGGCGAACGTTAGGCCGACAAATTACACGAGTACACAGCCCCTCTGGTCCAGTGATTCCTCTCAACGCTCGTCGAGCTGCTCGACAAGTTCTTCAAAGCGGTTTGCGTATTGCGAATGCACACTCTCCAAATGACGCCGCACGTCGTCGAGACGATCGCGATTCTCGCGGGCAAGTTCCAGTACATCGGCCTCGTCGCGCAGCCGACCGGCCGCGAGCTTCAGTTCGATTAGCGATGCGAGCGAGATGTATTTCAAGCTCCCGCAAACGGCGCCCATCGACTTAGGGTGCGGAATTGTGGTCGGCGCGGCACGCGCAGCGGTGCCGGGACGCCCACCTTCTGGAAGTACGTCGACTTCAATCCCGGTGTCACGATGACAGAGCTTGGGCCAGCGCCCTGCTGGCTGACCAAGCACGTCGAATCCGCTGACGGATGCAGCCTTTAGAAAATCTTCGACGCGATCACGAGGCAGGACAATATCAACGTCTTGCGTTACGCGGCCAACGTATCCATGTCGCCAAACCGCCCAGCCACCGCCCACCACCGACTCGCAATCACAGGCGTGAAGCACTTGGTCCAGAGCCTTCACGACGCGGCCATATCGTCCCGGCAAGTCTTGAGGCTCGAGCATTCGATCCCTCCCAGCCAACAAGAGATCGGCCAATTGAAGCTGCGCGTTTAGTGCTTCGACGGTGATCTGCATGACACAATTATACACTATACATCGGACGCAAGCCGCCAGCGATGCGGCCGTGCGTCACTTCTTGCGCGCGACCGCCTTGTGCCGGAAGCACGTCACCAGGTGGTCGTTCACCATGCCGATGGCTTGCATGTGGGCGTAGACGATCGTGCTGCCGACGAATTTGAAGCCGCGCTGTTTTAAGTCTTTGCTGAGTGCATCGGACTCCTTCGACGTGGCGGGCAGGTCCTGCATCCGCTTCAGGCGGTTCTGGATCGGTCGGCCGTCGACAAAGCCCCAGATGTACTCGTCGAACGTGCCGAACTCTTCCTGCACTTCGAGAAACGAGCGGGCGTTGTTGATCGCGGCGGTGATCTTGAGTCGATTGCGTATGATGCCGGGGTCGGCGACGAGGCGTTCGATCTTCTTGGCGTTGAAGCGGGCAACCTTTTCCGGATCGAAGTCGGCGAACGCTTTGCGATACGCCTCGCGTTTCCGCAACACGACGAGCCAACTCAAGCCGGCCTGGGCACTTTCGAGCGTGAGGAACTCGAACTGCTTGCGGTCGTCGTGGACCGGCACGCCCCACTCCTCGTCGTGGTAGGCGGCCATGAGCTCGCCGCCGCGGGTGCCCCAATCGCATCGTTGTGTCTCTCGTTTCGACATTGTTTCAAGAGGTCTCACGCAAAGGCGCTGAGCGAACGATCAGATAGATGGCCGTGGCTCTTGGCGTTCGAAGATTTGGAAGCTACATGGAAAATCGTTCTTGTCATCGGCAAGCTGCTGCTCGGAGGCAGTCTGTTGCCACTTGTTCCAATCGACCGGAGGAAAGACGGTGTCGCCGTCGATCTTGGCATGAACGCGCGTCAAATACAATCGGTCTGCACAAGGCAGCGCCAAGCCGATAGACCTCCGCTCCGCCGACGATGAATACTTCGTCGTCGCCGGCCGCTCGGGCGAGCGCGAGAGCGTCGTCGAGGTTACTCACCACTTCGGCGCCCTCGGCCCGATAACCGCTTTGTCGTGTGATGACGACCATCCGCCGTCCGGGCAGCGGCCGGCCGATCGACTCCCAGGTCTTGCGGCCCATCACGATCGAGTGGCCCATCGTGAGCTGTTTGAATCGCTTCAGATCGGCGGCCAAATGCCACGGCAGCCGGCCCTCGCGGCCGATGACGCCGTTCTCGGACATGGCGGCGATGAGGGAGATGCGCATGATAAGTGATGCACCGATTGACCGCGCGTCGCAAGTGACGCGGCTAAACCGCGATCGGAGCGGAGATGTGCGGATGGGGATTGTAGTTTTCGAGCTGGAAGTGCTCGAAGTCAAAATCGAAAATCGAACGGACTGATGGGTCGATTCGCATCGTCGGAAGCGACGCGCGGCTCGCGCGAGAGCTGCAGCCGGGCCTGCTCGAGGTGGTTGTCGTACAGGTGGGCATCGCCCAGGGTGTGGATGAAATCGCCCGCGGCGTAACCGGTCACCTGGGCGACCATCATCGTCAAGAGCGCATAGGACGCGATGTTGAACGGCACGCCGAGGAACACGTCGGCGCTCCGCTGGTACATCTGACAGGAGAGCCGCCCTTCGGCCACGTAAAACTGAAACAGCAAGTGGCACGGCGGCAGCGCCATCGCTCTCACGTCGGCGACGTTCCAGGCGCTGACGATCAGCCGCCGCGAATCGGGACTGGTTTTGATTTGCTCGATGACTTCGCTGATCTGATCGATCGACTCGCCGCCGCGCCCTGGCCAGGAGCGCCACTGGTAGCCGTACACCGGCCCGAGCTCGCCCTCGGCGTCGGCCCATTCGTTCCAGATCGTGACGCCGTGATCGGCTAGATAGCGGACGTTCGTCTCGCCGCGCAAAAACCAGAGCAGCTCGTAGATGATCGATTTGAGGTGCAGTTTCTTCGTGGTCACCAGCGGAAATCCGTCCGCCAGATTGAAACGCATTTGGTGGCCGAAGACGCTTCGCGTGCCAGTGCCGGTGCGATCGCCTTTGGCGACGCCCTGGTCGAGAATCCGCTGCACGAGATCGAGGTATTGACGCATACGGAGAATTGTACCGGAAAGATCGGGGGCGGGGACGACCCGGCTCGCTGGCAGCTCACTACTTTTGCTTCGCCATCAGTTCCTCGACCAGCTTGGCCAACAGCGCCGGGTCGTCCTGTTTCCGCAGGTGCTCGATGCGATCGGCGGGGATTTCCAGTTTCTGCAGCGCAGCAATGATGAACTTCCACTGCTTCTCGCGGCCCTTCCCCTCGGCCAGGTACAGCTCGGTCACCAGCTCGCTGAGCCGCTGGAGCGAGATCGACTCGCGGTTGTCGTAGTAGTTGCGAATGATGTTTTGCTGGTGCTTGGTGAATTTCTCGCTCATGGGAGGGTCCGTCCTGGGAAAGGGAAAGGTCCCGCGGGGCCGCCTTTTCGGCCGCCACGGGGCGCGGTAGAGTAGTAGGCTACTCGTTTCGCCCATTCCGTCAACCATCCGAAATTACGGTCTACCGAAATGCCGCTGGTCAAGTTCATCAAAGAAAACAAGGAAATCGACGTTCCTGATGGCGCGAATCTACGCAAGGAAGCCATGAAGGCTGGCATCAACGTCCATCAGGGGGTAAATGGTTTCGGCGCGAGCATCAACAAGATTATGAATTGCCACGGCCTCGGCCAATGTGGTACGTGCCGCGTGAGCATCACGAAAGGCATGGAGAATGCCAGCCCGATGGGGTTTATCGAGAAAATGCGGTTTTACAATCCACTGCCGGATCCGATTCCCTGCATGGCCTTCATCGGCAATGAGGCCACGATGCGGCTTTCGTGCCAGACCCTGGTGTATGGCGACATGGAAGTTGAAACCGGCCCGGAGTTGAACCTCTTCGGCGACAATTTTTTCAGCTAGGCGTTTAACCGCGACGCGCCGGTCGCCCAGACGATCGCAGCGGAGCGCGTCGATCAACCACCGATCGACAACCCATGAAACAAGTCGTCGCCATCGTCAAGCCGTTCCTGGTCGAAAAGATTCTCGACGCGCTGCGCCGCGCTCCGCTCGAAGCGGTCTGCGTTCGCGAAGTGAAGGGCATGAGCAAGCAGAAGTCGTATCTCGACGCCTACGCCGATTCCGAGTACTCGCAGACGTTTCTCCCCAAGGTCGAGATCTCGCTGTGGGTCGACGACACCCGTGCCGAGGACGTGGCCCGAAAGATCGTCGAGATCGCCCGCACCGGCCGGATGGGCGACGGCAAGATCTTCATTCTGCCCGCCGAATCGTACGAGTCGGTGATCGACATCGCGGGATAGCCGAATCGTAAGTTGGCGTCGGCGGCCACGCCGAATTTCGACGGGCTGTGTAGCTAACCGCGAGCGGCAATGGCACTGGTCGCAGCGCCTAGTCTCGTTCCGCCGCGTCGAAGATGCGATTGAATCGCACGCGGTTCTCAGCAAAGGTGCGCTCGGCCTCGGCAACCAGTTCGCCGGCATCCGCGTAGCCAAGCAGAAAGGCGAGCTTGGCAAGTTCCTTCGGATTCTCCGGCAATTCGTGCCGACCGGCAGCATCCATCAGGCGGATTCGTGCCTCAATGCTCCGCTGGAACCGATAGCCGCGGCTAAGATAGTCGGCATCGTCGCTCGACAAGTAGCCACCCGCTTCGAGCGCTTCGAGGGCTTCGAGCGTGCCCGGCCGGCGAATGGACGGGTCGGCCCCGCCGTGCTTGAGCTGCAGCATCTGCACGAGGAACTCGACGTCGACCGTTCCGCCGGGGCCGCGCTTGAGATTCCGCCGCGACGCGGTTTCTTCGAGCCGCAACCGCATCTGGCGAATTTCGGTGGCGAATTTCGGCTTCCACGCCGGGCCAAACGCGGCATCGGCCACCGCCTGCATGGCGTACTCGGCCGCCGCGGGCGCCCCAAGCACCACGCGCGCCTTGCAGAGCGATTGCCGCTCCCAAAGTTGGCCGCGGCCCGCGGTGAAGTAGTGAGCGAATGCATCGACCGGCACCGCAAGCAAACCGCTCTTGCCAGTCGGACGCAGCCGGGCATCGACTTCGTAGAGCCGCCCATGCGGGCCGAGGTGGCTCATGGTGCGAATCACCCGCTGGCCGAACTCGCTGAAGAAATGGCCGTTCGTCGTGCCGCCGCGCGAGCTGCGTTGCCGGCCGAGCGTGTTGCCACCCGCCTCGTACAGGAAGATGAGATCGAGATCGCTGTGATAGTTCGGCTCGCGGCCGCCCAGTTTGCCGAGTGCCAGCACCACCGGTTCGCAGACGTCCCCCTCGCGATCGGCAAATCGCTGCCACTGCTGAAGCGCCGCATCCGTCGGCGGCTCCGATTCGCTGGGGATCAAAATCGTCGGCTCGCCAAACTTTTCGACAAGCTTTGTATATTCGCTGGCGGCAATCTGCTTGAGACACGCCTCGGCCACGTCGGCCAGCGCGGCATGTGTCGAGCGAACATCATCCTTGCCCAACACGTCGCGGACGCCAACCCGTAAGTGCTGGGCGTTCTTGAAACTGTGCAAAATCGGGTCGAGATCTTCCGCTCCACGGCTCAAGTCGGCAAGCATTTGCTCGAGCATCGAGAGCGTCGGCAAATGCTCGACGAGCAAACTGTCCATCAGCTCGTCGATCATGCCCGGATTGCTCGTCAAAATACCGGCCAAATACGGGCAAGCGGCACAGAGCGTGACGTACAAATTAAGCGACGGCCGGTTGCTACTAAAAAGTTCCCACAGCGCCGCCTTGCCGCCGAGCGAATCGCTCACGCGGCTGAGGTTCACCAGCGTCGTGTCCGGCTCGGGCGTAGCCGCGATGGCCGCCAGGAGCCGCGGGGCGATCGCCGCCAAAAAGTGCCGGCAGCGACGCGTCGAAAGGAAGCGAATCTTCTCGGTCGCCAGCGCCATCAGATTCTCGTACGCGGCCGGCACGTCCTCAAACGGATATCGCCCCAGCACCTGCTCGATGTGCTCCGCCGGCGGGTCGGGATCGTTCACGAGGTCGACTTCCGGCTCGATGGTCCCGTCGCTAGAAAAGGCATCGTGCAACAAGTGGTCGAGAATCTTGCGGTTTACCTTGGTGCGATGGGCGTGGTCCGACGCAAATGCAACCAACGCCGAGCGATGGGGCGTGCTCGGGTAGCCCATCCGCACCGCCAGTTTGGCGAGTTCTTCGCGATCCGAAGGAAGCAGGTGCGTTTGCAGGTCGAACATGATCTGCAAGCGATGCTCGAGCTTCCGCAGGAAGCTATAGTTATCCTCGAGAATCGTCCGCTCCTGGTGCGTGAGGCAACCGGATTGTTCGAGGCGGGCAATGGCTTCGAGCGTATTGCCGGTGCGGACTTCGACGAGCGCGCCGCCGTTCAAGAGTTGCAGGAATTGGATCACGAATTCGACGTCGCGAATGCCGCCGCGGCCCGTCTTCACGTTCAGCAGGTCGGCGCCTTCGCTCTCGGCCCGCCGTTCGATCCGCCGCTTGAGCGACTTAATGCCGGCGATGTCAGTCAGACTCAAGTAGCGGCGATAAATCCAGGGTTCGAGCTTCTCCAATAGCTCGCTGCCCAGCTCGCGATCGCCGGCAATCGGCCGGGCTTTGACGTACGCCTGTCGCTCCCAAGTGCGGCCCTTCGTGTCGTAGTACGCAAGCGCGCCGTCGAGACTCATACACAACGGACCGCGCGAACCCTCGGGCCGCAAACGCATGTCGACGCGGTAGGTCGAACCCAAATCCGTCGATTCGGTGAGCAGCCGGATCAAGTCTTTCGCCAGCCGTTCAAAGAACTCATCGTTGGAGACAATCCGCCGAGCGTCGGTCTGGCCCTCCTGTTCATACAGAAACACCAGGTCGATGTCGCTTGAGTAGTTCAACTCCAGTCCGCCCAGCTTGCCGAGTGCGAGCACGACGAAGCGGCACGGGCCGCCGTCGCTCCGCTGCGGCCGACCATATTGTTCTTCGCATCGCCGCCAGGCGAAGTCGAGTGCCCCTTCGACAATCGCATCGGCGAGATACGAAAGTTGCCGGGCGACGGTCGACACCGGCTGGTTGCGAACAATGTCGCCGTAGGCAATTCGCATCAACTCGCGGCGCTTGAATCGCCGCAGCGCGGCCGACACGTCGGCGTGGTTCTTGAGCGCCCGCACGTCGCCGACGAGTTCGTCGACCAACGCCTCACGCGAGACCGGCTGGCCCTCGGTCATCCGCAGAAGATCGTACGCCTCGCGGTCGACAACCAGCAAGTCGCTCAAATACTGGCTGGTGGAGAAAATCTGCAGCAGATTCGGCAGCGCCTCGGGGTCGCGCTCAAATAGCGCGGCCGTCGCCATCGGATTCCGCGCGGCGGCGATGAACCGCTCCAAGTTGTTGATCGCCATGTCGGGGTCGGCGAGCCCCGGCGCGGCGGCAACCAACTGATCGCCGATTTGGGCGAGCAAATCGAGCGTGACGCCCTGCGTCGCCATCCGCGTGAAATTGGCGAGGGCGGCATTCGGATTCGCCACGTAGAGAGACCGCAGCCACGGCTCGGCTTCGTTCGCGTCGTCGAGATAATTACGCAGGCGGTCGATGTCGATCATGACAAGGGAGAGATTACCGGTTCGACCTCGGCTCAACTGCCGCCGGTCGCGGATTGACGCTAGGGAACGTGCCGACGAAATCGTCCTCGCGGCCTGCCGAGCGTCAGATTGTTCCTAGGTGATCGCCTGCCGAATAGGAATTCCATTGTAGCACAATTCTCGGCAAATGCCATTCACTCTTTTTGGCCGGCTGCGGCCGCGAGCAGCAGCGACAGATCGAAAACCTCGGGGCCGACGTGCTCGGTGTCCATTTCGCCAAACAGCGTGTGGGCATTGGCGTCGTAGACGACGACCGGCAGGAAGCGGCCGATCTGGCGGCGATTGCCCTCGAACACGACGATTCGGTCGCAGTTGGTTCGGCCCGTAAGTTGCAGGCGGTCGCCCGTCTCGCCGTGTTTTTCGGCTGTTTTGCTCGGGCCCTCGACGAGCACCGTCACCTCGCGGCCGAGGAAGGCCTCATTGTCCTCCTCGCAAATCTGGTTTTGCAGGGCCAGCAAGGAATTGTTGCGGCGGCGCTTCACGTCCTCCGGCACGTCGTCGGCATAGAGATCGGCGCCCTTTGTGCCCGGCCGCTCGCTGTACTTGAAGATGAAGCTGTTCTTGAACCGCGACTCGCGCACGAGGTCGACCGTCTGCTGGAAGTCGTCGTCCGTCTCGCCGCAGAAGCCGACGATGAAATCGCTCGTCACGGCGACGCCGGGAATCGATTCGTAGGTGCGGGCGAGCATCTCGCGGTAGTCCTCGACCGTGTAGCCGCGCTTCATTCGCTTGAGCACGGCGTTTGAGCCGCTCTGCACCGGCACGTGGAGGTACTTGCTGCATTTGGGCAGCTCGCGGACCGCCGCCAGCAGGTCGTCGGTCATGTCCTTTGGATAGTTGGTGACAAACTTGATCCGCGCGAGGCCCTCGATCTCGTGCAATGCCGCGATCAAATCGCTCAGCCGCCAAGTTCGCTCGCCCGCGCGGTACTTGTAACTGTTCACGGTCTGGCCGAGGAGCGTGATTTCGAGGCAGCCTTCGTCGGCGAGCTGCCTCGCTTCGGCCAGGATCGCGGCGGGCGGGCGGCTCTGCTCGGGGCCGCGGACGCTCGGCACGATGCAGTAGGTGCAAAACTTATCGCAGCCAATCATGATCCGCACGAAGGCCTGGTAGGGCGTCGGCCGCATCGCCGGATCGCGTAGCGGGTCGAAGCTCTCGTGGCTCCGCTCGATCTCGTCACGCGAGCCGTCGGTCCGGCCGAGGCTGACTTCCATCCGCTGGCGACGTTCGGCCCGAGCTTCGCGTACGAGCGCAGGCACCTGATGCAATTGCCCCGGTCCTACGACGAGATCGACATACGGCGCCCGCTTGAAGATCAGCCCCTGGTCTTTCTGCGCCATGCAGCCCAACACGCCGATCACCTTGTTCGGGTACTCACGTTTGGCGTTCTTGAGCCGGCCTAATGCACTGTAGATTTTGTCCTCGGCATGTTGGCGGACGCTGCAGGTGTTGAACAGGATCGTGTCCGCGTCGGCCGCGCTGGCCGTCAGCTCGTAACCGTCTTTGCGCAGGCTGGCGACGACAAGCTCGCTATCGAGCATGTTCATTTGGCAGCCGACCGTTTCGATGTAGAGCTTGGGCATGGGGAGCTAAACGGCAAGCGTTGTTCGGTGGGTGTTCGGATCAATTGAGTGGATTACGCGGCTCCGCGACCTTTTGATCCGCCGCGTCTGTTCTTCGCTTGCTTGCGGATTGATTCCATCTGCCGCTCGACGTCGGCGACGTCCTGATTCCGTCGTCGAGCCATGAGTCGCACCAGCGCCATCACCGCGACGTACGCGGCCACGAGCGCGAGCACGATATCCCAGCGGTCGATCCATCCCATCGGAATCCTCCGTGAAAAGCCACATCCATGATACCGCGCCGCGTGAGGCGCCGGCGAGGGCGATTTCGTGGCCGCTTGCGGCTGAGCGGGCGTCAAGCAAGGCCGAAACGATCACCCACTGAGACGCGGTTGCCACGCAAAAACTCGGCGGCACTCATGGCTCGCTTGCCGGCCGATTGGAGTATGAGGACTTCGAGGAGGCCGTTGCCCGTGGCGATCAGTAATCGATTCGACGCTTCCGCGACGTCCCCGCTCGCCGAAGCGTGCTCACCGGGGTCCGCTAATTGTACGCGGTCGATGCTGAGTCGCACCGGCGCGCCCGCGCTGCGGTGCCAAAACGTGTACGCCCGCGGCCACGGTTGGACCGCCCGCACCAAGTTCTTGATCTCGATTGCAGAACGCGACCAATCGATTGCACCATGCTCCTTGGTAAGTCGCGGGGCCTTCGACGCCTCGCCTGGCTTCTGCTCGATGGGCGTCGCCGTTCCCGCCGCTAGGTCGTCGACGACGCGGAGGACAAGTTTCGCACCGAGGGCCGCCAAACGCGCTTCAAGCGTCGCCGCGTCCTCGTCCGGGTCGATCGGTGTCCGCTCCTGGGCGAGGCACGGGCCGGCATCGAGACCGGGCGTCATTTGAATCACGGTGTTGCCGGTTTTCGTCTCGCCGCGGAGGATTGCCCATTGCACCGGTGCCGCGCCACGATATTTCGGCAGCAGCGAACCATGCAGATTGATGCCGCCCAAGCGCGTCGTGGCCAGCGTGGCAGGACGAAGGATTTCGCCGTAGTCGCAGACGACCAGCAAGTCGGCGGAAAGCGAGGCGAGGTGCGCTTGGGAGTCGGGGAGGTTGACGCTTTCGGGGGTCCAGACTTCGAGTCCCTGCTGTTCGCCCGAGAGCTGAAGCGGGCTCGCCTTGGCGTCGCGTCCGCGTGGCGGGCGGGCGACCACGAGCGCTACCTCGTGCGGCGAAGCCGCGAGCGCTTCGAGCGTCGGCACTGCAAACGGGCCCGTTCCCAGCACTACCAATCGCATCATGCACACTCGCGCGGCAGGATGCCGCGGCTAGATAGCGCGGTCATCTTGGCCGGTAATCAAGGGTTACGTCCGCAGCAGTTCAAGCTCGCGCCACCGCGTCGCGATCGCTTCGTCGCCCGGCAATTCCCCCGTCTCGCGGCGGCTCTCGAACGCCAACTCGAACTCGTACAGCTTGTCCTTGATCGCAGCCAACTCCGTCGGGCTGAGCCGATCGATGAACAGCTTGCCGTCGAGATGATCGGTCTCGTGCTGCAGGATGCGGGCCATCAATCCTTCGGCTTCGGCGTGGATCAGATTGCCCTCGAGGTCGTAGGCTTCGACTTCGATCGTCGCATTGCGGACGACTGGCGCTCGCACTTCGGGGATGCTCAGGCAGCCTTCTTCGTCCTCCGCCTGTCCCTTGCCTTTGCGGAGCACGGGGTTGATGAACACGAACTCGGCATCCTTCTTCGCTGGGTCGCCCTCCGAGTTGGCCACGAACAGCCGATACGGCAGATCGATCTGATTCGCCGCCAGGCCGACGCCTTCGTGGGCATACATCAGCTCGAACATCTCGGCGACGATCTTCCGCAACTCGGCGTCGACCTTTTTCAGCGGTCGAGAGACGTGCCGCAGCGTGGGATGAGGATATTGGATGACTTCGAGGCTCAAGGGGCGTCCGCCGTAGATGGGAAGTTGAGGACCGGCCGAGGGGCACGTAACATGGATTATAGGGCCGACTGCTTGGTCCGCCAACGCCCCGCAGCTTGCCGGCGTGCTGGCTCGGCTCGCGTTGACCGAACTACGGCACGGCGCGTAGAATCGCGCAGTAAGATAGCCTTTCCATCCACAGGCCACTCGACGGGCGACGCAATGTCCGACACTTCGCCAGCGACCGCGGCAGGATCGAAACGTTGGGTCGCAGCGTGCCTGCTCTCCTCGACGTTTCACCTGAGTCTGGTCGTGTTGATCGTGGCCGCGATCGAAACTCATCCGCAGGGCACGGGAGACAATTCGAGTGGCGAAATCGGCATCGTGCTCGGCGACGTCGGCGGCGGGTCGAAGTCGGCGGCGCCGGAACCGGTGCCGCCGCCACCACCCGCAGCAAGCCCGGTAACGCCGGCCGAGTTCGCGCCCAAGGTCAGCCCGGTGGCCGCCCCGGTTACCACGGCGCCCGCACCTGAAAGCTCACCGCGCGTGGCACAAGCACCATCAAACGTGAGCGGATCGGGCAACTATGGCCCGCCGGGCGACGGCCAAACAAGCGTCCGCGTGTTCGGCGTCGAAGGGAAAGGCACGAAGTTCGTTTACGTCTTCGATCGATCGAGCAGCATGGAAGGCGCGCCGCTCGCCACCGCGAAGCAGCAGCTCATTCAAAGCCTGGAATCGCTGAAGAGCATCCACCAGTTCCACATCATTTTTTTCAATCAGCAGATGCGGAATTTCGACCTGAGCGGCGGCGGAAGGCGGATCGCGTTCGCCACCGACCGCAACAAGAACTTGGCCGCCCGCTTCGTCGGCGGGATCACGGCCGACGGCGGCACGGATCGCTTTCCCGCGCTCTGCGCGGCCATCGCGATGAATCCCGACGTGATCTTCTTTCTGACCGACGCCGACGATCCGATGCCGGCGAGCGAATTACACGAAGTCGCCGAGCTCAATCGCCGCGCCGGCGTCGTGATCTCAACCATCGAGTTCGGCCGCGGCCCGGCCAAGCAGGCAAAGAACTTTCTCACCGAGCTTGCCCGGACGACCGGCGGGCAATACGGCTACGTCGACACCACGCAGTTAGCGCGGTAAGAGCGAATTCCCCGGCCAGGATGGCCGGGCTATATAGTCGTCCCTGAAAAAATGTCTGTTGGCCGCGTCGGCATGATTTTGAGGTGCGAGCTGGGGCGAATCAAACGGGCATCGGCAGGTGCGATGTTCGGCGGGACGCGACTTCGGCGGTGAGCCTGACCGCGAGCCGGTGCCAGAGCCAGAAAATTGGCGCAAAAACAGCCCACCGCAGCAGTTTGCGGAGGTTGTACCCAGCGGCACTCAGCACCGCGTTGATTTTGTCGCCTTCTCGGCCGGTCAGGTAGTTCCGATTCATGCGGTTGTCACTCTTCAGGTGACCGATCGTCGGCTCAATGGCCGCACGACGTTTCAACATCCGGCGAAGCATCCGCGTCGCTCGCTTGGGAATCGTGCGGACCACGTGGACGATGGCCGAGCCTGCGTAACCGTGCCCGCGGTAGCCTTGGTCCACCATCACATCGTCAGGCGTGTGACCTGTTAGCCGTTCAACTTGTTGGATCGCGCCGTTGAGCGTGTGCCCGTCGTAAGGATTGCCGTGCCAAGCCTGGATACCGACGATCCAATTCCTCTTACTGGTAGTGGCCACGCTGGCCTTGCAGCCGAACTCGTAGCGTTGGTGCGCTTTTCCCTTACAGATGCATTCCACCTCGGGAGCATGCACGCTGTAGAGTTTGTTTTTGCTGGTCCGCGTCTGCACCAGCAGACGCTCCGCCATGGCGAGGAGCTCACGCAGGGGCTCGTCAGCGATTTGGCCCTGGATGACGGGCGCTTTTCGCTGGATGTCCCGCAGCACACGACCCAAGATCGTCTTCAGCTGACGCGTCATCTTCGCCGCCCTTTTCATCTGCCGTGCGTGGGCATAACGGCCTTGTTTGGCCAGCAGCTGCTTGCTCTTGAAACGATAGTTCTGACGAAGTGGGAGGCCCAAGGATTTGGCCCGCCTCACCAGCGCCACACGCATCTTGTGATACAGTCGGGCATCGGTCGGAAAGGCGATGGCCTTCTCCTGGACCGTCGTGTCGACATTGACCTTCTGGAACTCCTGGGGCCTGACCGCCTTCATGGCTAACGCCGTGCGAATCGTCGCCTCCAACAGCTTCTCCAACCGCTCGGCACCGACCCGCTTCCGCCAGCGGCTCAAACTCGACGGATCGATCGGCAACTCGTGCTGCATGTACTGGCAGCCGCAGAAGTATTGCCAGTACGGGTTCTCCACCCAACGGGCGACGACCGACTCGTCGCTCTCGTCGTAGGCGTGTTTCAGGTACAGCAGGCCGACGATCAGTCGCGTGTTGACCCCCGGTCGGCCTAGCTCGTCCGCATAGCAAGCGTCGATGGCCGCGTCGAACTGCGACCAGTCGATCCGCTCGGCCAGCACGTAGAGCGGGTGCTCGGGATTCAAGAGCTCACTCAGATGGGCGCCAAATAATTCACACTGCGGAGTGGCTGCTTTGGGCTTCATTTTTTGCCAGCTTTCGGGACCGTCGGGACCAAAACCTGGCAAATTTTAGTGCCACCCAGCAAGCTATGCACCCTCAAATCTCTGGCGAATTTGTGATTTATCAGGGACGACTATATAGCCGAACCATCCTGGTTCGTTCCGATGTCTTACCGCTTACCAGGGCCCGCGGACGTTGTAGACGCCGTATTGCGTGGTGTCGCTCGGCCAGATGGGCGTCGTGCGGTAGGGGCCGCCCGAATAGCCGACGCCCGGATAGTTGCGCATGAACTGGTGGTCGAGCCGCTCGATCCGCGAGCTGCCGACGCCCCAGCCCCAGTTGGTTTGCAACGTCGCGGTCGGCGGGACCACGAGCGAAACCGGCGCCCCGTAGGCCGTGTAGGCGTACGGCTTGTTCCAGTCGTAATACCGCGAGCGACGGACCGGCCAAATGTAGGGGGCGGCCGTCGCCGATTCCAGTGCGCTCACCGCGATCACCGCGGCTGCGAGCAGCGAGAGTACAAGTCGTCGGTTCATCTTCGTCTCCGAAAGAATGCGATCACAATGGCGGGTCGTAAGTGCTCTGCGCGGTCCGGCGTGGCCGCCGGCGCTAACTGCTTACCAGCGCTGGCCCGGGTGATAGAAATTGTTGTTCAGCGCCATGATGTTGTTCGACATCGGATAGTGCCAATCGGCAAACATGCCTTGGCACCAGTTGCCGCACGTGCCGTAACGGACGTTGGTCCGCGTCCAGCCCGCCCCGCGATTGTAAGTGTAATACGATCGCTGGTGTCCGTAGGTGTATTCGTGGGGCATGAACGGCTGATAGGTGGTGTAGGTGTGCCCGACGTTCGCCGGCACGGGCAACGGCGAGACGTACATCTGGCTCGGCGTGTTGTAGAACGGGCCGGGCTGGGCGTAGTAGTTGTAGAACAGATCTTTCTGTTGCTGGTAGCTGATGCGGCGTTTGCCGTCCCAGCCGTAGTGATCGCAAGGGCATGCCGCGTCGACGGCGGCATCCCAGGCTGGATGCTGCCCATAAACGCGACAGTTGGGGCAGCACTCGTCCGCGGAACTGGCTGCGACGCCAATGTGCCAGGCGAGACCGATTAATCCCAGGAAGACACAGGTCGAAATACTTCTTCGTCGCATCGGATGGGTCCTTTGTGCGTTTGGTTAAGTCGGCCGCGGGCGTCGTCGGGCGATCGAGCCAGGCGAAGGTGGCCGCGGGCGGCAGGCGAGTTCTGTGGGTCGGCGCCGCCCGGTGGGAAGGTCTACCAATGGTGTCGGCCAAGGCACATCCTGCGGGTGAATCTTTGTGTAGCGGATAATCCCAATGCAGGTGGCGAAGCGGTTGTACGGGGCAAAATCTCCCTGGGTCGCGGGCATTTTGCCGGTTATAATCGGCATGACCCGTACACTTTGACATCCTGCATCTGTGTGGACCGAGCGGAGGAAATCGATTGGCAGTTAAGCGCAAGAAAAAGACCGCCCGGTCAAGCCGGCCTACCGCGAAAAAGGAACCCTCCGAGCCGCTCCGCGTTTCCGCTGAACCGAGCACCAACGGCGATGGGCCCCATGCCAACAATGGCGACGCCGAGGATGCGGAGGATGTCGTCGTCGCGCCGGGCCGGCGCCGCCGCGCCACGGCCAAGAGCATGGCCGCCGCCCAGCGCGACATCTCGGTGAGCGAGTTCTTCGCCAAGAACCGCCACCTGTTGGGCTTCGACAATCCGCGCAAAGCGCTGCTCACCACGGTCAAGGAAGCGGTCGACAATTCGCTCGACGCCTGCGAAGAGGCCGGCATCTTGCCCGAGATTTGGGTTCACATCGAGCAGACTGGCACCGACCGCTTCAAGGTCGGCATCCAGGACAATGGCCCGGGCATCCTCAAAAAGCAGATCCCGCTGATCTTCGGCAAATTGCTCTACGGCTCGAAGTTCCATCGGTTGCGCCAAAGCCGCGGTCAACAGGGCATCGGCATCTCGGCGGCCGGCATGTATGGCGTGCAGACCACCGGCAAGCCGGTGAGAATCATCTCCAAGGTCGGCACCACCAAGCCGGCCCACTACTATGAGATTCAGATCGACACCAAGAAGAACGAGCCGCGGATTCTCAACGGCGGAGGCGACGGCGTCGACATTCAGCCGGGTGCGAAGGGGGCGGCCGCCATCGCCAAGCATGGCATCGAATGGGTCGACCAGCCGCACGGCACGCGGGTCACGATCGAGCTCGAGGCAAAGTTCGTCCGCGGCCGCGGCAGCGTCGACGAGTACCTCACGCAGACCGCGATCGCCAATCCGCACGTTACGCTCCACTACCTCGACCCCGACGCCAACCCGCGCGAATTCATGCGTTCGGCCAAGGTGCTGCCGCCGGAGCCGAAGGAGATCAAGCCGCATCCCTACGGCGTCGAGCTCGGCCGGCTCGCCGCCATGCTGCAAGAGGACGCGGGCGAGACAATCGCGTCGTTCTTGACGACCAAGTTTTCGCGCGTGTCGTCCGGCGTCGCGCGAAAGATCTGTGCGACGGCCAAAGTCTCGACCCGCGCGAACACCCGCAAGATGGGCCGCAAGGAGGCCGAGGCGTTGTATCAGGCGATTCAATCCACGCGGATCGCGCCGCCGGCGACCGATTGCATCTCTCCGATCGGTGAGGAGCTAATTCTCAAAGGCCTGCACCAGGTGGTGCCTGGCGAGTTTTATGCCGCCGCGACCCGCCCGCCCGCCGTCTATCGCGGCAACCCGTTTCAAATCGAAGTCGGCCTGGCCTACGGCGGCTCGGCGGCAACGCAGCACGTCACAAAGGACTTGCTCCGCGAGCTGATCGACGAGACCGACGCCCGCACGATTCGGCAGTTTCTCATTCATACGTTCAACGGCCTGGGCGCCGACGCCGCCGACAAAATCATCCGCGAATCCGGCCTCGGCACGCGGCAGTCGCCGTCGAGCCTCAAGCCCAAGCAAGTCGACGTGCTGCTCGCCGCAATGAAGGGCGTCAACGTGGCCGAAGGGCAGACGATGGAGGTCTTCCGCTATGCCAACCGCGTGCCGCTGCAGTTCCAGCCGGCGAGCTGTGCGATCACGCAAACCGTGGTCGCCACCAATTGGCGAAGTTACGGATTGTCGCAGTCGCGCGGTTCCGTGCCCAAGGGGCCGGTTACGCTGATGGTCCACATCGCTAGCGTTTGGGTGCCGTTCACCAGCGAGTCGAAGGAAGCCGTCGCCAGCTACCCCGAAATTCAGAAGGAGCTGCGGCTTGCCCTGCAATCGGTAGGCCGAAACCTCGGCATGTACGTCCGCCGCCGCATGAAGGTCAAACAGCAAGGCGACCGCCGGCAGATTTTCCTGCGATACTTGGGCGAAGTCGCCACGGCGGTGAGCGACATCAACGCCGTCGACCGTGGCGCGCTCTACGACCAACTGGTTTCCGTCGCCAAGAAGCGCACGAGCGACGCTGACATGAAACTCGACGAGCGCGGCCGCCCGATCGAAGAGGCAGACCTCGAAATGGGCAAAAACGTGCTGATCGTCGACCCGCTCGACTCGGCCGCCGCCATCAACCGCGCTGCAACCACTTCCGAAGAAACTACCTAATGTTTCTCGCAGAGACGCGGAGACGCAGAGAAAGGGCTTTTGGCGGATATTCCTCTCTGCGACTCTGCGTCTCTGCGAGAGACTTCAACTGATATTGAGAAACAACATGGCCAAAAGAATCAATCGCAAGCGCGGCGCTGTCGCCGAAGCGAAAGCGGTCGCCGCGAAATTGACGCCCCGCGACAAGAAAACGATGGGCAGCATCGTCTCTCTGGCCGATGGCGTGGTCGTTGCGGCCGAGAAGCGCCGCGATCCGCACGTCGACATCCCGTCGCGCACGCTCTCCAACGTCCGTTACAGCCCGCGTAAGCGGATCCTCGAGATGGGGAATTCGACGAATCGTCGGCAACTTTTCGACTTATCACAGGCCAAGGCGTACATGCGGACGATGCTTGTCGCCAGCGGCTGCAAGAAGCTGCTCACACAGGGCAAGACCACCAGCTTGCGTGGTATGTACTACATGCTCAAGCACACGATCGAGGGCGCGAAGGAAAACACCTTCGACGACCAAAGCGAGTGCGACACGGTGATCGAAGACGTCGAGGTGCTGCTCGCTAGCCTCCGCGAGGAGTTGCACCTCTACGCCGACAAGCGCGGCGAGATGGTCGGCAACATCATCCTCAACGACAGCGGCGACGAGATCGACTGCTCGCGGATGGGGTCGGGCGGCTATGCCATCCCTTCGATCGTCGAGCCGGAAGTCATCAAGTTCGACCCCAAGAAGTGCGACGCGAAGTTTGTGCTACATGTCGAAAAAGGCACCGTCTGGCAGCGGTTCAACGAGGACAAGTTCTGGAAGAAGCACGGTTGCATTCTCACCCACGGCGCTGGCCAACCGCCGCGCGGCGTTCGTCGGATGCTCCATCGGCTGCACCACGAGTTGAAGCTGCCGATCTACTGCGTGCTCGACAACGACCCGTGGGGGTACTACATCTACAGCGTTATCAAACAGGGTTCGATCAATTTGGCCTTTGAGTCGCAACGGATGGCGATCCCCGACTGTCGATTCTTGGGCCTCAGGAGCAAAGATTACGAGCGCTGCGGACTCTCGGAAAGCGTGCAAATCGCGCTCAACGACAACGACCGCAAGCGGGCCAAGCAGATCGCAAGCTATCCCTGGTTCGCCAAAAAGCGTGATTGGCAACGCGAGATCGAAAAGATGCTCAAGAACGACTTCAAGCTGGAAGTCGAATCGCTGATCTCGAAGGACATCAGCTACGTCACAGAAGAGTACGTCCCGGCGCGGCTCGCCGACAAGGATTGGCTGGATTAATCGATTCTGCGACGGAACCATTCCAAATCCTCTCGCGTACTTAGTGACAAATATGGCCAAATCTGCGCGTCGCTTCGACGCGGACATTTTCGAGCGTGGACCCTACGATCGCCCGCGAAAGTCAGTTGCAAGCGTGGCAGTGGATGTCGTACATAACCCGCGGACAGAGATTCTTTAACAACGAGGGCTGAGCAAATGCGCTGTAATCGTTCCGGCTGGTTGGCGGGAGTGCTAGCGGCGACGCTCGCATGGGCCAATTTTGCTGCGGGGCAAGAGCAGGAGGTCAATACTCCGGATCCTCCTCCGACAGTTGCCGCCCGACTTCCTGCGATGCTCCGCCGCGCGATTCCTATTGAAGGTCAATTTGGCGAGGGCTGGCGACAGGTGTTTGCACTGCCCGACACACCGATCGCCAGCGGCGAACGCCTAATCGTATGGGTCGAGAACGGCTGGCTATGCACACGGCACGAGGCGGCCGATGGCCAATTCGATTGGCAAATCGCGTTGTGCCATGCTTCGGATGATGTGTTGCCGGAAGTCCGTGTCACGGATGGCTTTCCTTTTGTCGAAGTTTCCTACCGCGACGGTCGCTATATCGTCCGCGAATCGCTCAACACGCTGCGCAGATCCGCGAGCTGGCCACTGGAAGCGAACTATTCTCCAAGGATTCGCTTTTGGGGTCCGACGCTCAGCGTGGCGGATATGGGAACCTCGGCACGGGTTGGTTGACATGCACTGGATGGAAAAGTGACGGCTGGTACTTTGTTGCTGCTGGGCCTGAACCGGAATCAGACTTGTGGCTTACCGTGATCCGCCTCGATCCGCTCGATCAGCCCGGCGGATCCGGCGTCCAGGTTGTCAGCGCTGGCCATCTTCGCTATTTCCACGGCGACCAGTGGCTCATCGATGATGGCGAAATGCTTGTGGCCCAACGGATGCTGCCGGCCATGTACAAGTTGGTCGTGCAGCGGGAGGCGATCCACAAGACGCTCGGCGCCGGCGGCAAGCCACCGGTGATCGATGCCAGCAGTTGGCTAAACGCCAACGATTCCCCGACCTGGGACTCCCTTCGAGGCAAAGTCGTGCTCATCGACTTCTGGGGCACGTGGAGCGGGCCGTGCGTGGCCAAATTGCCGGAAACCCAAGCGTTTCACGAAAAATATGCCGACCGCGGATTGGTGACGCTCGGCGTCCATTCGCAGCAAGATGGTGACACCTGCGCAGCCTTCGTCAAAGAGCACAACTATACGTTTCCCATCGCCATCGACTCCGGCAAAACGGCCGAGGCCTTCGCCATCGACGGCTGGCCGACCTACTTCCTCATCGACCGCTCGGGCAAAGTCGTACAGGCATTTGCACACGAACCGCCCACCGACGAGGAAATCCAAAAGCTACTCGCTCAATCACCGGCCGAGTAGCTGTTGAGACGGAAACGAATCAACTTGCGGGCCAATCTCACGGCCGGAGCCGTTTCACTTCCAGCTTTTGAATTGGCCTGTAGTGTTTGTCGTTGCCAGTCAGCAGGGGTTCGTGGGTTTCAATGGCTGCGGCGGCAATCAGCGCGTCGGCCATGGTCATGGCAAAGGCGAGACGGTATTCTTCCATGTAGATCGAGGCTCGGTGGCCAATGTTCTCGGTCAACGGCAGCAGGTGAAATTGGAGGTCGGCTAGAAACGACTTGATGGCCTTGATTTCTCGCTTGTCTCGCGCGCCTTGTAAGAGCTCCATATACGTAACTACCGACACACTCCGGCGCTCCGCCGCATCGATGGCTCGCGCCGCCTTGACACTACCGCGCAGCGTCCAAATCAAAACGTCGGTGTCAATGAGCATCAAACCGTCCTTGACGCAGCGACCACACCGTGGCTGCGACGTCCTGCCAATCACGCCGGTCCTCCCACAAACCAAACGCGGCATGATCCTGGGCCTTCAATGTCGACTGCCCCGGCGCACCCAGTCCCGGCTTGCCGAGCGGCTGCATCACCGCCTTCGGCTGACCGCGATACAGAATGGTGACCGACTCATTCCGCTCCAAAGCTTGGAGAATTTCGCTCGATTTGGTTCTCAGATCGACAAACGTGGCTTTCATCCCAAGGTCCCCAATGTGTACACTTCAAGTATACACTTTAAGTGGGGTGCCGTCAACCTGAAAACACCGTCCGGCCGACGGATTCCGGCCGCCCCGCCGCGCAAAGGCAGCTACGCCGACAGTCGTGGCGAAAACAACCAAGCAACTCGCCGGCTCCGGTACCGCCGATTGGGAAGTCGCGGCAACCACCGACCCGCTGGCGCCGAAGTTCGCTTTCCACAAGTTGTAGTCCTCGGCGGAGTACGTCGTTCCGAGTCCATTCCGCCAGACCGTGTAGTCGGCCGCATTCACGACACCGTCGTGGTTGAAGTCGCCCGGCACTTCGTCCGCGAAACTGACGGAATACAGTTCGAATTGCTCGTCAATGTCCTGATCGGCCCGGTACACCAAGCTCTGCCCGTCGGGGCTGAATTGCCATTCGGTGACGTCGCCGCCCGCCGTCATCGGACCGCTGATCTTGACTGGCGTCCCGCCGAGGCTCGGGTACTGGCGGAGGATTGTGTTGCTGGGGAATTATTCTTTGCATCCTCCAGCCGGCAAATCATTAAGGATTTGGCAATTTGTCGACACCAAGACGGAAGGTTCCCTTGTCAGTCGTAACATAGATGCCGCCATTCGATTTGTTGAGCAAGACAGCGCCGCCATCCATCACTTTAGTGTTGATTGGGGCATAGCGCAGCGGTCTCAATAGCCAACAGCAAATAATTGCAGTGAGACAACCCGCTGCCACCCAGACCGTAATGAATCTCCGCCAGACACCAGGTTCGTGCATCGAAAAGCCCTCCAAATCGGTATTCGACATAGCATCCGGCGGATAGTACCACTAGACCGGCCCCAAGCTACAATCCAGGCATGACTCCCGCAGAACGCCACACCCGCCTTGTCCACCTACTGGCCCATATCGACCAGCAAATCGCCGAAGCCGAATCATTGGCGGCAGACGAGAGCCTGGACGCCTACGACCGGGAATGCGCGGAGGCCCAGCTTTCTTTCCAGCGGCGGGCGGTAATGCGGGTGGAGGCGATGCTGGGGGAGCGGCGGTAGGGTGGCCGAAAACGGGTAGTTGATTTTTTGCTGGCATTGACCTAATGTGCGGAAAGTCTGTCGTATCGGCCTTGACGCAAGTGGGGCTTTAGGCAAATCTTACGGCCTGAGAAAGCTAAATCGGCGTAAGTTCTTTTAAGTACTGGACTTACGCGCGTCGATGACATATAATATCGGTAGTGCTGTACACAATAGTGTACGGATTAAGGACTCATTGTGCGGCTAAGATGGCCGAGGATGACAGAATGAGTCAGGGACATTGGAACCACAACCGCCTTCCGTAGTGAAGCGGTTTTTTTGTGCGCGGGCACTTCGATTGTTGAGTTGTTGTTTTAAGTGAGGTTAATTCAAATGGCTGCTGCAAATGTGCTAGATCGCGAACTGAGCACGTTTTCGCAAAAGAAGCCCGAGTTGGTTGCCCAGTCGCTCGGGAAATTCGCGGTGGTTTCTGGCGACCGCATTCTAGCGGTTTGCGATTCCTACGAAGATGCTTTGTTAACCGGCTACGAACAGGTAGGTCTGGACGATCCGTTCTTGGTTCGACAGATTGAAGAATCGGAAACGATTCACCATGTGTATCGTGGCTCGTTAACTGAATGCTAAGCATTAAAAGATGGATCGAGCCCTGCGGGGCAATCGTAACGCTGCGGATGATGGTTTCTCTTCCAAGGGAAATTGTCTCGCGTTCGCGTCATCGAGACCTTCCCAAGCCGGTCGATGTTCAGGCAATGATTGATACCGGCGCAGACTACACAATTATCGATTGTTCAGTCGTCGTAGCATTGCGGCTACAAATCACCGGCAGTTACTTGCTGCGGTCGCTCAATTGCGCAGACAAAGAAGAGAGGCTCCACGCATATGACATGGACGTTCAATTTGTATCTGATGGCCTAATCAGTACGCGATTCACTATTAGAGCGGCAGCGAAAACGCTTGGTGATCTTCCGTACAAAGCCCTACTTGGTCGAGACTTACTGCAGCACTGTCGCATGGACTATAATGGCCCTGAAAACTGCATAATTCTCACTGTATGACTTATAAGGCAGCCGCCCGCTCCAGCAGCTCCCGGATCGTCCACGCCTTGTCGGCCAGTCCGGCCGCCATCGCGGGCGTCTTGCCCTTGAGCGTTTCGTGCTTGCGGCAGAAATTGTACCACGCGAAGAAAATGGCTTGCATGGCGACGTGATGCTTCGGGCTCTTGGAGTGGGCATTCGTCAACCGTGTGAATCGCCGCATGTTCATGCGGATCGTCAGATTCATACGCTCGACGTGGCTGGTGCAAATTCGATCGTCTTGCGGGCATCCGAATATCGCTTTCTTCTCTGTGCTGATTATCTTGGCGGGACTGTAGCGGGTGACTTCCTGAGTCGACTGGTAATTCTTAATCAACTGGCCGAAGTCGACTTGTGTGCCGAACGTGAATGGCACGTTGACCGTGTAGGCGTTCAAGCCGTCGCTGCTCAACTGAAATTTGCCAAGCGTCGCCCGCTTGAGGCGTTGCAGAAACGTCGCGCACATTGCACTGTCACGCTGCCCAACTTCGTGCGCCAAGAGCAGCTTTGTCTTCCGGTCGATTGCCGTGAACGTCCAGGTGTCTCCGTAGTCTTCACCGTAACCGCGAGGTCCAGGCGGAAACCATGAGTCGAGACATGAACGGGGGCTCATTTTACCCATCCCCCGCAAAACAATGCAAGAATTTCTTCAAACAGATTGCTTTTTTCTTCACAGACCGAGGCCTCAAACATGCCGGAGTCGCCTTGTTTTCTGGCACACGTTGCCCGCAAATCGAGCGACCCGCTGCGGATGCCCTCTGACCCAACTCCCGTCGAGCCAATAAACCCGAGGATTTCGGCGAAAAGCCGCATTTTTCCGGCGGCATCGGACTTGCAATAGGTAACTCATTGCGAGCAAGGAACTGCGCTCGAAAACTATTCGCTTCACGCGACGCCGGGGACCGGGTCGTGAAGCTGTGCGGCCGAAGGCTTGGCGATTGCCTGCACTTGGCCGCATGTTCGGGGGAGTTTCTCCTAAGGGAAGGCAATTGTGAGCATGACGTATTCGACGGGCGAGTCCGAAACATCGGTGCGTAATGGAGCGGCCGCTGCGCCGGGTGGTCCAAGTTCGCTGGGCGGTTCGGTGCGGATGGCGGCCATCTCGGCGGTCACCAACTATCGGCCGATTTCGCCGCCCTTGAATTTCACGCAGACGCCGGCCCAGGAGCTGTTCGGCTCGAACGTCTTCGGCAAGGCTGAGATGAAGGAGCGGCTGCCGAAGCCGGTCTACAAATCGCTGATCAAGACGATCGAAGCGGGCGAGAAGCTCGACCCGGCGATCGCCGACGTCGTCGCCGCGGCGATGAAGGATTGGGCCATCGAGAAGGGCGCCACGCACTATGCCCACGTCTTCTTCCCGCTCACCGGCCTGACGGCCGAGAAGCACGACAGCTTCCTCTCGCCCGACGGCGAGGGCGGCGCGATCGCCGAATTCAGCGGCAAGCAATTGATCCAAGGCGAGCCGGACGGTTCGAGCTTCCCCTCGGGCGGCATCCGGGCCACGTTCGAAGCCCGCGGTTACACGATCTGGGACGTGACCAGCCCGGCCTACATTCTGGAGAACCCCAACGGCACGACGCTCTGCATTCCGACGGCGTTCGTCTCCTGGACCGGCGAAGCGCTCGACAAGAAGACGCCGCGTGCTGCGTTCGATGCAGGCGCTCAACGAGCCAAGCGCAGCGGATTCTCAAGCTGTTTGGCACAAACGGACGGCGCGTTCGTCGCGTCGACGGCCGGCCCCGAGCAGGAATACTTCCTGATCGATCGGCATTTCTACTTCGCCCGGCCCGACTTGCTCAACGCCGGCCGCACGCTGTTCGGCGCCAAGCCGCCCAAGGGTCAGGAGTTCGAAGATCACTACTTCGGCGCAATTCCGGAGCGCGTGCTGGCCTTCATGCTCGACGTCGAACGCGAACTGTACAAGCTGGGCATTCCGGTCAAGACGCGGCACAACGAAGTCGCGCCGGCCAGTACGAAATCGCCCCGGTCTTCGAGTCGGCCAACCTGGCCACCGACCATCAGCAGTTGACCATGATCACGCTCAAGCGCGTGGCCGAGAAGTACGGCATGGCCTGCCTGACGCACGAGAAGCCGTTTGCCGGCGTCAACGGCTCGGGCAAGCACGTCAACTGGTCGCTGGGCAGCGCGTCGCAAGGCAACCTGCTCGATCCGGGCGACACGCCCCACGACAACGCCCAGTTCCTGGTGTTCTGCGCGGCGGTGATTCGGGCCGTGTACAAGTACCAGGGCCTGCTGCGGGCGGTGGTGGCCACGGCCGGCAACGATCATCGCCTGGGGGCCAACGAAGCCCCGCCGGCGATCATCTCGATTTTCCTCGGCGATCAGCTGACCGACGTCTTCGAGCAGATCAAGGCCGGCGGCGCGAAGTCGTCGCTCGCCAAGGGAACGCTGAACGTCGGCGTCGACGTGCTGCCGCCGCTGCCGAAGGACGCCGGCGACCGCAATCGCACCAGCCCGTTTGCCTTTACCGGCAATCGGTTCGAGTTCCGCGCGGTCGGGTCCAACCAGTCGATCGCCGGCCCGCTGGTGGCGATGAACACGATCGTCTGCCGAATCGCTCGACTACTGCGCCACGAAGCTCGAAGAAGCCACCGGCGGCGACCCCGCGAAGCTCAACGTCGGCGGTGCAGACGCTGTTGACCGAGATCATCACCGAGTGCGAGCCGATCGTCTTCAACGGCGACGGCTACTCGGAAGCCTGGCACCAGGAAGCCGCCAAGCGCGGCCTGCTGAACCTGAAGATCGTCGGTCGACGCGCTGCCGCAGATTAGCACGCCGGAGACGAAGGCGCTGTTCACGAAGTACAGCGTGCTTTCGGAGCGCGAAGTCGAAAGCCGGCTGGACATCTATCTGGAGCAGTACTGCAAGACCGTGCTGACCGAAGCCAAGCTGACGTCGAGATGGCCAGGACGCTCGATCTTCCCGGCGGCGATTCGCTACCAGAACGAGCTGGCCTCGACCTGTGCCAACCTGAAGCTCGTCGGCTACGAGTTCGACACCGACACGCTCGACAAGATCACCGAGCTGGTCAAGTCTCTGCAGGACAGCATCGCCATCCTCAAGAAAGCGTTGGCCCACCACGCAAGCGACAGCCTGCTCGAGGAGGCCCATTACTGCACGACGAAGTCCTGCCGGCCATGGCGATGGTCCGCAAGTATGCCGACGAACTGGAAGGCTGGGTCGCCGACGACCTCTGGCCGCTGCCGACCTACCAGGAAATGCTGTTCATCAAGTAGCCGACCCAAAACGCCTATTTGTTGGGCATCGCAACGAACTTGAACCAGGCTTGATGGGCCACTCAAGGACGATGGATCCTACGCGGAACCGCAAAAAACAGCGGGATTCCGAGCGGACCTGACGGTTCCTTCATGTTCTTTGCGTTGCGCACGAGATTTGCTTGCACTGATTGCCAACGGTTTTTCCGTGTGGACGATGGGGACGACACGTGACCACGCTTTCGAGTCGCGTCGCGCTTGCCGATTGCATCACCATCGCGCTGATCCTGGCGCTCGTGGTTTGGGGCATTGTCGTTTCGACGGAATTGCCGGGCGGGTCCGCGGGTCATCGGCTCCTTTCACTCCAAGTCCCGGCCACGCTCGGCCAATCTTTGTCGCTCAGTCTGTCCAAACCACGTTTCGAGGCGGAACGGTCGATACCAGCGGTGTTGGAAGACGACTCCGACGAACGGGTCCAAGCCGAGTCCGACGTCTACTTCCACCTGGTCTCCGCGGCGCCGATCGTCGCGTGGCAAGTCTTCTTGAAGCCGGTTCGACTGCCTCTCGCGCAGCTCGTTTCCGCCCCCTCGCCGGATCATCTGATCGAACGTCCCGGCACTCCCCCGCCTGGTCAAGTCTAAGCGCCAAGGGATTCGCATCGATCGCGAGACCGCTGGTCGTTGCGCTTCCATCTCGTGGATCGCGCGTCGACGGCGACTAGTGTTTGCCCTCTCGCCGCGGCGATTTTCCCGACTCAGCGTTTTCATCGTCCGCCTCCGGCCGACGATTGTCCCAAAGTGCATGGCGCTCGCGCCTTGCGCGAATCATCCTTCTGTATGTGGAGAAAAAGTTTATGGTATCTACTTTCGAATGGGGGCGATTCAAGCCCTGGCTGCTGGCGATGGCGGTCGCGAGCATGTGCCTCGTTGGGCTAGCGACGAACTGGGCTCGGGCTCAGGAAGCGGCGGCGCCGGCCGAGACGGCCGCCGCACCCGCTGCGGACGCGACTGCCACGGCAAAACCCGATCCGACGGGCGCCGACACCGGCGGTGTCTCCGACGTGACCACCGACCCGCTGACGCTCAATAACATTGCCGACCGCGTCGGCAAGAACAAGCTCTCGATCAACATCGTTTGGACGCTGATCACGGGCTTCTTGGTGATGTTCATGCAGGCCGGCTTCGCCATGGTGGAAACGGGCTTGACCCGCGCAAAAACTCCGCCCACACGATGGCCATGAACTTCATGATCTATCCGCTCGGAATGCTGGGCTTTTACGTGTGCGGTTTCGCTTTCATGTTCGGCGGCGTGGGAACGCTGAGCGCCCTCGGTCCGGGCACGGGAGTTCTCGACGCGATGTACTCGATCCATATTGGCGACAAAACCATCGAATTAATTGGGCTCAAAGGCTTTTTCCTTGGCCCGAGCGTCTACGATTGCGGCATCTTCGCGCTGTTCCTGTTCCAGATGGTGTTCATGGATACCACCGCCACGATTCCAACCGGTGGGGCCGCCGAACGCTGGAAGTTTTCGGCCTTCATGCTCTACGGCTGTGCGCTCGGCACGATCCTCTATCCCGTTTATGGCTGCTGGGTCTGGGGCGGCGGCTGGCTCTCCCACTTGGGCACAACCTTCGGTCTGGGACACGGCATGGTCGACTTTGCCGGTTCGTCGGTTGTCCACTTTCAAGGCGGATTGCTGTCGCTGATCGCGGCTTGGTTCGTCGGCCCGCGAATTGGCAAATACAACAAGGACGGCTCCGTAAATGCCATTCCCGCGCACAGCGTGCCCATGGCAGTGATTGGTACGTTCATCCTCGCCTTCGGCTGGTTCGGCTTTAATCCCGGCTCCACGTTGGCAGGCACCGACCTCCGCATCGCGATCGTCGCCACCAATACTATGCTCGCATCTGCGACCGGTGCACTAACGACCGTCTTGTATATGTGGAATGTTCGCGGCAACAAACCCGATCCGACGATGGCCTGCAACGGCATGTTGGCCGGGCTGGTCGCGATCACGGCGCCATGCGCGTTTGTCACTTCCCTGTCCGCTTGCATCATCGGCATCGTGGCCGGCATCTTGGTCGTGGAGGGCGTGTTCTTCATCGAACGCAAGATGAAGATCGACGACCCGGTCGGTTCGATCGCCGTCCACGGCGTGTGCGGTGCCTGGGGTGTCATCGTCGCTCGGCCTGTTTGCCGACGGCAGCTACGGCGACGGCTGGAACGGCGTATCGGGCACCGTGACTGGTCTATTTTACGGGGCCGGCTGGGGGCAATTGATCGCCGAAATCGTCGGGCTGCTGGCCTGCACCGTGTACCTGGGCATCGCCGGCTGCATCGTGTTCAAGCTGACCGACGTCCTGTGTGGTGGCATCCGCGTCTCGCCCGAGGTCGAAATGGAGGGCCTGGACATTCCAGAGATGGGCGTTCAAGGCTACTCCGGCATCCACCTCGACAAGGACGTGGAAACGCCTCATTCGCATTGACCCTCCGGGAATGAAAATTTGTGACGAACTGATTCGGAAGAATCGGTGAAGTCCATGACGATTGAAAACTATGACCGGCGTAATGCCGGATTGATGGGAGGGCGAGGCTGCCGTCGGATTTGATTTAGTCGTCCCATTCGACTACGCAGCTTCGTCCCTCCCTGTCGGATTGCCCTCGGCAAGTCTGTGACGTCACGAAAACCGCCGGGCAATTCAATTACAAAAAATGCAAACACTTTTGGAGTCGTCGCGATGAAAAAAATCGAAGCCATCGTTCGTCATCACAAGCTCGAAGAAGTAAAGGACGCACTCGCCGCCAAGGGCATCACGGGCATGACCATTACGGAAGTCCGCGGCTTTGGTCGCCAGAAGGGTCACACCGAAGTGTATCGTGGCACCGAGTATACGGTCGATTTCGTGCCGAAGGTGAAAATCGAAATCGTGGTCGACGACGGTAAGTTGCAGCCGCTCGTCGACACGATAGTGAAATCGGCCCAGACCGGCCAAGTCGGCGACGGGAAGATCTTCGTCTCCGATCTAAAGGACGCGATCCGGATTCGCACGTCGGAGACGGGGGCCGCCGCCCTGTAGTCGGATCGAGAAATCGAGTCGAGTCGTTATGGCGGGCAGCGGGAGAGGCGTGTCTCTTGAGCGCGGGGAGTCGGCCTGGGTGCCGCTCAATGCTTAAGCACGTCTGCCGCCCGCTGCCCGCTTCTTAGTCACGGCTTCCGATCGCTCGAACAACCGAAAAACCGCAGAAAACCCGAAGATTTCACGAGTTCTTAAAAAACTTCGCTTTTCGCACGGCATTTGCATGCGGTGCTTGCTGGCGAGGCGTCTCCTTCGACTGCCTCGTCATACGATTCCCCGCGCTTCGTTTTTTCCTCGATTCACATCACTGTGTCCGTTGGCGACTGCGCTTCGAGTTGCCAGCCGGATGACGGTCGGTTTGCGCTTGCTACGTGCTTACATCGCTTACTCATTTTTATCAATCATAACATCGTCAGTGCTTCGGCACCCGGTTCATAGCGGGTGGTCGCTGCTCGTCAGGATCAATCAATTCGCCTACTTTATGATTCATCCGGTGCGTCGCCGGCGTGAATCTAACCCTTCTGGAATGGGAGATATTAGACAATGGGACGACTAATTGAATTCGACCGAGGAAGGTTCTGGCTGCCATTGCTTGCCTTGGCAGTCGGCGCCCTGGTGCTCGGGGCGACGGCTGATCTGGCCGTCGCTCAAGAAGAGACGGCGACCGAAGAGGTGGCTGTCGAAGAAGTGGCGGAGGCCCCGGCGGAGGCGCCTGCCGCAGCAGCGGCGGTAGAGACAAAAGGCAAGAACGAAACTCTTGGGACGACGTCGAATGCCTTGGATACCGTCTGGGTGTTGCTCACCGCCTTTCTCGTCATGTGGATGCAAGCGGGTTTCGCCCTCGTGGAGACCGGCCTCACACGCGCGAAGAACGCGGTCAACATCTGCATGAAGAACTTGCTCGACTACTGTTTCGGAACGCTTACGTTCTGGATCATGGGCTTTTCGATCATGTTCGGCGGGGCCAACGGCTTCTGGGGCGGTCTGAAGGGCATGTTCCTGAATACTGCCGAGCCATTTGCGTCGCTCGATTGGACATTGGTTCCACTCGACGCGAAGTTCTTCTTCCAACTCGTGTTCGCCGCCACGACCGCAACGATCGTATCCGGTGCCATGGCCGAACGGACCAAGTTCACTTCGTACATGATCTACAGCGCCGTGGTATCGGCCGTCATCTATCCGATCTCTGGCCACTGGATCTGGGGCGGCGGCTGGTTGCGCCGACAAGGGCTTCTTTGATTTCGCCGGCTCGACCGTGGTGCATAGCTGCGGCGGCTGGTTGTCGCTCGTCGGAGCCTTCATCCTCGGTCCGCGGATCGGCAAATACGCGGCGGATGGCACACCCCGTGCCATTCCCGGCCACAACCTGGTGCTGGTCACGCTCGGCGTGTTCATCCTTTGGCTGGGGTGGTTCGGCTTCAATCCCGGCAGCACGATGGCCGCCGATGCCCCAGCGATTGCGATCATTACGATCAACACGAACGCCGCCGCTGCGATGGCGGCGATCGCTGCCCTGTTTACCGCACGCGTGTTGTTCGGCAAATGGGAAGCGACGATGGCCCTCAACGGCGCGTTGGCCGGTTTGGTGGCCATCACGTGCCCGTGTGCTTGGGTGACGGTCGGCGGCTCGATCACGATTGGCTTCGTGGCCGGCATCCTGGTCGTGCTCTCGGTCATCGCCATCGACAAGTATCTCAAAGTCGACGATCCGGTCGGCGCGATTTCAGTCCACGGCGTTTGCGGTGCCTGGGGCACGCTATCGCTCGGCCTGTTTTCGACCGCCACCGGCGATGCGGCGCCAAACGCTCGGATTGTTCTACCGGCGGCGATGCCACCCAGCTGATTGCGCAAGCGACGGGCGTCGGTGCTGTCTTCCTCTGGGCGACGATCACCGGCGGGATCTTGTTCCTCGTGATCAAGAACACCGTCGGCCTGCGGGTTTCGCCCGAGGAAGAACGCGAAGGGCTCGACTTCGGCGAGCACGGCAACGAGGCTTACCACGGCTTCGTGCTCGAGGCCATGCCGGAGGGCTGAGATGCTCGGCTCTGAATTGAAGTAGCAGGAAACATGAGTGGGGGTGAGGGACCGCATTGGATTCCCTCACCCCACACTCCCTGACTCAAAAACAGCGTTCGCTACGTTCGCCAAAAATAACCGCAACTCAACGAAAATAAAAATCTTGGAGTCCAAGACATGAAAAAAATCGAAGCCATCGTGCGTCATCACAAGCTGGAGGAAGTCAAAGACGCCCTCTCGCAGACCGGCATCACCGGCATGACAATCACCGAAGTCCGCGGTTTCGGCCGCCAGAAAGGTCACACCGAAGTCTACCGCGGCACCGAATACACGGTCGATTTCGTCCCCAAGGTGAAAGTCGAAGTTGTCGTCGACGACGCCAAGCTGCAGCCGGTGATCAATACGATCGTCAAAGCGGCCCAGACGGGCCAAGTCGGCGACGGAAAGATCTTCGTCTCCGATTTGCAGGACGCGATCCGCATTCGGACAGCAGAGACCGGCGCCAGCGCGCTTTAGCTGTCTGTCGAGATCAAGCTGTAGTAATTCGGGCGGCCAGATTGCGCTCAACCGTCGCGTAGCGCTGTATGGGGCGCGACGCGGCAAAGTCGTGGGCTCTGCTCTCTGCGCTGCCGGCACGATCGCCTGGCCGCTCCGAGGGGAACATACGATCCCGCTATCGCAGCACGAGCAGCACGAGCAGCTTGGCCATCGCGATGCCGATCACGAATGCGCTAATCAGGTAGATTAGCCTCCGCATTTGCCGCGAAACGCCGGCGTCGCGCAAGTGCGGAGTGGCCCAGCAAAAGATCGCCATGTGCCAGACAGCGATAGAATGAAGTAAGACCATGATCAACGCTTGATCGGTTGTACTTGCCTTCGTTGTGCTAACCAGGGACAGTCTGCCACCAGTTTTTAAGAAGTGGGGCGATTCGACGGCGACAATTCCGAAAACTCTTCGGCGAACCAACGTCACCCAGGCGGGCGCATGCGATCATTGGCCCACATGTTTTCGCCCAAGTGGCCTCCTGACAGCCAGCTCGAAACCGCTAGCGCTGGCCAAGATCACTCTTGGTCCATAGCGAGCGGCGCAGGCAGTTTACAAGTCGCTGGCCTGTCGAACTCGTCTACCCACCATCCTGGGTTTTAGGCCTCAATCCTTGAATCGTTTTCGCGGAAGCTCCTCTATTGCATCTTCCATCGATTTCCGGTTAAATCTTCGCGGCAGGACCCGACAGCCCTCGATGATTCGCTGACCCAGCCGGCGAATGCAGCAGCTGTGTCGGCGTGTCTCCTATTCTCTCCAAATGATCGGTATCGATAAGCCGTCTCAGTCGCGCAATCCGCAGGATGCAGCTTTCGTGTCGAATCCGAGCGTTTCGTTTTGGGCGTAAACCGCTTCGCCGGAGAGTGATCCGCCACATCGGCACGCATAAGACCGGGACCACGTCGATTCAGACTTACTTGCACGACAACGCGCGACAATTCGCAAAGTATGGTGTCGGCTTTTACCCGGGGTTGCTCCACTGTGAAAACCACCTGGAACTGTCGATGGTCACGCAGCGGCGCGGACGAACCAGCGCTCCCCGGTTCTGCTACCCCAACTTAGACCTCGACGAGCTGACGGACCGCACCCGAAAACAGATCGCCACGTTTCTCTCCGATCGGCGTCTGCATACTTTCATCTTTTCGTCGGAGGATCTTTCCATGCTACGTCATGCCGATGAGACGTCGGCATTGAAAGCGCTGTTCGATGCAGACGCCGACGTTGAAGCCCTCCTCTATTTGCGCAACAAGTCGAGCTATTTGGAGTCCTACGCCCGTCAGCTCGCCAAGATGGACATCCCGTTTTCGGACGATCCCCAAGACTTCAACTACGTCAAGGAAGACACCTGGTTGTTGGATTATGAAGCGCTGATTATGGCCTACGCGTCTAGCTTTCGGTCAATCCAAGTGATGAGTTACGAAGCGGAAACGGAGAGATCAGGCGGCAACTTGATTGGGTCGTTCGTTTCACATCTTGCGATTCCAGAGGCAGCGTTAGCGAGCTACGATCGCTATTGGCTGAATGTGCGGAATGCGTCTGCTTCGGCGGCGTAGGATGGCTGCCAAGCGGCTCAAACTGCGGGTTTCCCAGCGAGCTTGACCTTTATCGGCGAGCCTGGGACCTTCAAGGCCCCACTCGCGGCCTTCGCAAATTGAAACCGAAACGGTCTGACTAACCCGGATTATTCACAAACGCGGCCGTATTCGCCATTTCACGGATGACTCGGCATGTCCAAAGCGCAGTGTGTTTTGGGTAAAATGGCCGCAACATTCAACTGCGAAACGGTTTGCGCCGATTTCCGGATTGTTTGTGAATAATCCGGGCTAATGCCAAAACTCTCACAATTGATCCGAAGGGGACGTCCTCGCTGGCGCATGTGCTCGATTTCGGCGGCGCATCAGGGCGGCTTGCGCGGCACTTGGTTCTCGCAGACGAATCGGCGAAAGTCACGATCACCGACCTCAACGTGAATCACGTCGAGTGGGTCGAACGGTATTTCGGTCCGTCGGTCCGCGGCGTGAAAGTGAGCCCCTAACCTTGTTTCCCGCTCGCCGACGACAGTGTGACGTTCTGCGTCGGCCTCTCCGTATTCACGCACATCGACCGCTACGAGTCGGGCTGGTTAGCGGAAGTCCATCGAGTGCTGGCCGTTGGCGGTTACGCACTGTTGATGATCCACTCGGAACAGACCTGGCCCGTGCTGCCAACACAGGCGGATCTGTGCATGCGCCTGCAGCGCGATTCGGAATTCGCGGAGGCGTTCCCACCCGGTCAACCGATGCCCGCAGGACGACACGTTTTCACCTCGAATCCGAATTCGATCGAATACAACTGCAACGTGTTCATGGACTCGAATTTCGTCCGCCGGCGCTGGAGCCGATGGTTCGAAGTAGTCGACGTCGTGCAACGCGCTCATCACGACTTCCGAGCCGCGGTGATCCTGCGCAAAAACCGGCAACTCTCGCTAGCGAACTCGCACGGACTAGCGCGTTCGGCCGGGCCGCGACGGCTAAAGTGCATTCGAGGTTGCCGTTCTGGATGGGTGACTCGGGTCGAGATTCGGCCGAGCCCCCAGCTTGTCGAGTTCTTGGGGGCTCGCGGGCACCGAGCACGATGCTTGGTCGGCGCGATCCCAGCCACCCGAATTACGAACCCGAGATTTCATCTAGGCCGCTGCCTTGAGGGCCGCCTGCTTGGAGCTCGCCACGGCTAAGATTCGGTCGGCAAAGTCTGCGCTCGGCTTGAGACTATGGCGTTGGCGAATGGCGCGGGCTGCCTCTTGGCCCATCGCCTGCCAATCGTGACGACGCTGCCAAGCCCGCTCGAGCACTTCATCGATCAGGTTCACGGTCGCAGCCGGGGCGATGAAGCCGCTCTTATCGTCGTCGATCAGCTCTGCCGCTCGACCGACGTCGGTCGTGATCGGCACCCGGCCGCACAACATGGCTTCGATCAGCGATAGCGCGTTGCCCTCGAATCGCGAGGGCAGCAAGAGCGCATGGTGCTGCGACCAGAGCGACGCAACGTCGTTCGAGAATCCTCCATAGGAAAGCTGCTCTTCCAGGCCATACAGCTTGATCATCTCTTGGACTCGCGCGAGGTCGCCGTCGTCGTTGCCCCACATCGTGATCTTGAGCGGCCGGGCACGCCACTTGGGCTGCCGCAACACATGGATCAGCAGGTCCTGACTCTTCGAAATGAAGTGGATCCGCCCGACGCACGCCAACTTCCAGAACGGTTCCGCGCTCGGCCAAGTCGGCGCCGCGTCGGCCCGCACCATGAACGGGTTTTCGACAATCTCGGAGTGCGAGAGATCAAATGCCAGGTTGGACTCGACGATCGTTCGGTTCTCGGCAGAGACGAAAAAACATGGTCGGGCGTTTGCATAGGCGAAGCGAAACGCGGCGACGTCCCGCGGGCGAATCCAATTGTTGTAACCGGCCGCCTGTAGCAGGATCGCGTATGGAATGCCGAGCCGGTGACAGGCGCCGGCGATCTGTGGTTCATCCGTGTGGCAAGAGAGCGAGACGACCACAAACTCGGGCTTCGACTTCTTCAACCAGGAAACGTGCTGAAGATTGACCAAATGCAACCGTTCGAGCAAGCGGTGTAACGATCGTCCCAGTCGCAAGCGCGAACGAAATTGCGGCGTAGCCCCTTTGTCGATCAGCCGTTGAAGCGGAGCGGCGATCGTCGGCCAGCGGCGAGAGTTGAACAACACCTCGTGGCCGCGATCCAGCAGCACGTCGGCTGCGCGGCACCACAACTCTTCACTGCCGCCCCACGGCAGTCCGCCCATTGTCGAGAAAAAGGCGATTCTCATCCCAGGTCCTCCATGCTCGCTCGCGCCTGAGCTAGCCGAGCGACGGTTTGTCACGCGGCCAGCGTCGAAGGTTTGATTGGCCGATCCGCCACTGGTGTTCGACTATCGTCGTCGACTACGGCGCGCTGGTCGGCCCGATCGGCGAATATGTTCAGTTGAAAATCCATCCCGAGGTGGCAAGTGTCATCTACCAGCGGCCTTTTCGGGCAATATTGCGTCTGCAATCGATACCGACAACCAATCTCCGCCAGTTTGTTCAACAAACTCGGAAGCGACTGCGGCACGTCGGCGAACGAGTGGTATTCGATCATGAACTGCGACACGGCGTTGAGCCGCTGGCTCGAGCAGATTACGTCGCTCTCTGCGCCTTCAATGTCAAGCTTCAGGAATTCGACAGGCTCGACTAGCAACTCGTCCAGCGAAACAACCGGGACGGCAAATTTCTCGATCGCGTCGTCCAGCGCGTGAATGCGGCCGGCGTCGGCCCCTTCGCGATGAAACGTCACTTCCGCTCCACCGACTGCAATCGCTTTGTTGATGAGCGTAACGTCGGTCAACTTGAATCGTAAAATATTTTCTTCTAGCAGCGCGAACATGTGCGGATCGGCCTCGACCGCAATCACCCGCGCCGCCGGGAACAGTCGCTTGAAATAGAGAACGCTCAATCCACAATTCGCTCCGCCGTCAACAATCAGTGGATTCGGACAATCTGTTCGAAATTGATAGAGCTGGTCAACGAAGATTTCGCGATAGCTGCAATAGAACGACACGCTGTCGGGAATCTGAAACGGCTCGCCCATTAGTTGTTCCGTGCGAACCTGGAACCGAGGCGCGGCGAGCAGGTGCTCATAAGGGGTCGCCGGGATCGACGGATTCCGGCGCGCTCGAAACCAGCGGCTCAGTCGCGACATCGACGTACTTCTCCTGTGGCGATCGGCCTTCGTCACGCCACTCGATGCAGCGGCCGTTCCCTGCCGCTGTTATCGTCGGCAGCAGCAGCCGAATAGTGAACGAGTCCTTGGCGGCATTTGATTTCACGTTTTCCATGCAGCAGCCGCGCGACGTTGGCGCCCTGGCGCCACGCGCCGGGATTCGACGGATCGATCGCATGCCACATGTGGTAGGCCTGCGTGTAGCCGACGGCCGTCCTCACTCGCTTTCCTGCCATCCGCAGCCGCGCAGCGAAATCGTCGTCCTCACAGCCCCAGCCGACGTACTGCTCATCGAAGCCGTTCACGGCCTCCAGGTCGCTGCGTGAGATCGCGATGTTAAATCCCATCAGCTTCGGTTTGGACGAATGGCGGCACAATTGATAGCACACGGCGCCAATCCAGCTGCGCCAAAGGTGCCACCGCTCGACGTAGGAGACCTCGCGGAGATATTTTCCGGCAATTACGTCCGCCACGGTCAGCCGCTCGGTCGCCGCGCGACCGAGCCAATAACAATTGCCGGCCCGGATCATTCCCGGCTTCCGAGCGCGCAGATGTTGCTCCAGATGATGGGGCGGGAACAGGCAATCGCCGTCGGAAATCAGCACGTACGAGCCGGCGCTCGCCCGAATGCCGTCGTTGCGGCAGAGCGACACCCGGAAACCTTGATGCTCGTGGGTCGTCAGCTTGACGGGAAAATCAACGCTCCGCGCAAATCGGCGAACGACCTCGTGCGTGCAGTCTTTCGAGCCGTCGTCTACAACTACGACTTCGAATCGGCCCTTCATGTTCTGCTGAATCGCGAGCGACGCCAACGACCGCTCCAAATGCTTGGGCCGCTCGTACGTCGTCAGGATGACTGATAGCTCCAACTCTGTCGGCATGATTCGTTTGTTCTCGAGCGTCCAAATCGACGCAGGCGAGGGCCTGCACAACGCCAATCGCTCGGTGCTCAGCGGGCATTTCGCGCGGGCGGCCAATGCGGCTGGACACGCCGTTCGACGATGGCCCGATTCGCGGCACGAATGTAGCAGAACCCCTTACTGAAATCGCAGGTCAATTTCTTCGTCTTTTGTCGCGGCCTTCGTTCGTACTGCTTGCACTCTGTGCGACTGAAAATCGAGCGTGCTAGCACCGCAAATTGAATCCTCGTTTTGCCTCCACTGTTCCTGGTTCGTCTTGTTCCAAATTGCACGGCATCGCTAGAATGCCGCGCCATTGGAAGTCGTGCCGGCCCGTGCCGGCTCGCTGCTGCCAGCACCGCGATCGTGAGGCTCGAAGTCTATGTCCGCTTGCCCGCCCCTGTCTGCCGCAGCGCGATGCTTCACGCTGGCTGCTCTTCTGGCAGTCTTGTGCCCGGCTGATCGACTGGCCGCCGACGTGGTCTCCGTCGGCGCGGTCACTCCGGATCCTATCCCTGTAGGGGGCGGAGTTTATAGCACCCAATTGATCGTCGGCAACGGCACGAACAGTACCGTCACCAACGACATCTGGGGCCTGGTCTCCATCGACGACGGCACGCTCTTGCAATACGGCTCGCTCATTGCCGGTTACTACCCCGGGTACTTTGGCGAAGTCGACGTCACGGGAGATTTCCTGGCCGGCAAAATTACGCAATTCAATCTTTCTTCGGTGGGAGGTCTGGGCACTCCCACTGCGGAGATCGGCTATCAAGGCACCGGTTGGCTCAACGTCCGCGGCGGGGCAAGGATGACTTTCACCAACACCAGCGGCAACCTGTCTTTGGGCAAGCGAGCCTCAGGCGTCGGTTATGCGACCTTCTCCGATCGCTACACCATGCTCACGTTGTCCAACTCGATTTACGTCGGCCAGGAAGGCGTCGGCGATCTGAAGATTCTCGATGGCGCACTTGTCCGGCTTCTACTCTCCACCACCTCGCAAGCACTCAGCATCGGCGTCGACCCGGGTTCGTACGGCAGCGTCACCGTCGACGGGCAAGGCACGCTCGTCAGCAGTGCCGCCAACCTGCGAGTCGGCGAATCGGGCCAAGGATCGTTGGCGATCACCCATGGCGCCATGGTCGACGTAGAACCAATATTTCCCCCTCTCGTTGGCGGATACCCCTCCGTCAAAATTGGCATGAACGCCACCGGCGTGGGAAGCGCCGTGGTCGATGGTCCAGGATCGCGGTTGCAGACGCACGATACCCTCGTCGTCGGCGATGCCGGCGTCGGCACACTGGAAGTCCGCGACGGTGGCGTCGTCGACGTCCTCGACAAGACGGTCGCCTCGGTCTACGTCGGGCCGCTCGGCCGCATCGAGCTAGCAGGCGGCACGCTCGCCGGCTCTTCGCCCGCGCTGCCCGACTATGGAACCACGGTCGACGGCTTTCTCGGCGGCTCCGGCTTGGTTCGCGGAACCGTCCAATTCAACGAGGATTCCTTCCTCGAAGCGTACGGGAACGACCAACTGCAATTTCAAGGCGACGTGTCGAACCAAGGCGCGGTCACCATCGACGGCGGCGAAATGCAGTTCCTCGCCGGATTCACCAACAACGCCAAGGGCATTTTCAACGAGTCCGGCCGAATCTCGCTCGAACACAGCGGCACCGTGCGATTCTCGCAAATGCTCACCAACGACGGCGTCCTGAGCAATGCTCATGGGGCGACAAACATCCATGGCGAAATCGACAACTCGGGCGACATCGTCGTCGCCCGAGATACCGTGGCCACGTTTCACGACACGGTGAGCAACACCGGCACGATCACCATCCTGCCCGGCGGCAACGCGTTGTTCCTCGGCGATCTCATCTTCTCTTCGATGGCGGCGCTCCAAATGGGCGTCGCCTCGTCGGAGCTCGCGGTGAACTCCGCGCAAATCAACATCGACGGAATTGCCACGCTGGGCGGCACCCTCGCCGTCAGCCTCGAAGGCAATTACGACTCCTTGGTCGGCCAAAGTTTCGAGCTGATCACGGCCGGCGGCATCGTCGGCGCGTTCGACTCGATTCAACTGCCGCTCTTACCCAACAATCTCGAAGTCGGCGTGCTCTATAGCGCGAACAGCGTCATGATGGAAATCCGCATCGACACGACCAGCACTCAACTAGCTGGCGACTACAATCAAGACGGCACGGTCAACGCGGCGGACTACTCGGTCTGGCGAAATTCGCTCGGCCAGAGCGGCAGCGGCCTGGCAGCCGACGGCAACGGCGACAGCCACGTCGACAATGCCGACTACGATCTCTGGAAATTGCACTTCGGCGAAGTGGCGATCGTCGGTTCGGGCGCCGGCAGTGGGTCGCTAGCCTCAGCGCCAGAGCCGTCCAGCGTGCTTTTGCTCGTGGCCTCGCTGGCGGCAACAATCTTCCTTCGCCGACGACGATTCGCTGGTTAACGACAGTACTTCGGGGCAGCGGCACCGGGGCTGGCTGGTCGACCTCGGCATCCGCGCCGACCAATGCGATGCGCGCTTTTGCGACTTTCTTTATCGCTCCCACGCTCGGATGCCGCTCTAAATCTTTGAACAATCTCCGCGGGCTGCTATCCTGAAATGGAAGCGGCACAGGTGGTTCGATCCCACGCCGGACGAGTCTGAAGGATTTCTGTAGAACAAGCTGGGGAGCGCGTTCGGCTTGCCCAGCTGCCGTGTCGCGGTGAAGCGAGATCATGCAACAACGAAGTCGATTGAATTGCAGTGCTTGTCGAAGAGTAGCCAGCGGTCTGGTCGCACTAACGCTCGCCGCGTTCTCGGTCGGTTCCGCGACCGCTCAGCAGGCGTCAGTCTCGGCCTGGGACGCGGCCAACTTTCGCGCTTGGTCGTTCGTTCCCTACTGGACCAGTCCCTCGCAGGTTCAGTCGTTTGCCGCTGACAAAGTGTACGACCACGTGTCGGACGTCGTCTACTTTTCGGGCGTGCGGCCAACAGCGACTGGCGGGCTGAACTATCATCCGTATGCCAGTCAGCACCTGGCCACTCTCGAGAGCGACGCCGCCAGCGCAGACTTTCGCTTACACATGAGCATGTTCGATACTTACGGAGGCGACGTGGAGACCGTCTGGAATTCGATCACGTCCAACGCGACTTACCGCGCGAACTTCGTCAACAACGTCAAGAATCTGCTCCAAGCCAATAACATGACGGGCTTCAATTTCGATTGGGAACGTCCGAATACCGTCGCCGAGTGGGCCAACTACACGCAACTCGCGCTCGATCTCAAGAACACGATTAGCCCGCTCGGCATGGAGATCTCCGTCGACGACTATGGTTACGCCGATTCAAAATGGGACGATTCTGCGGTGTTCGACGCCGCCATCTACGATCAACTCTTCATCATGGGATATCATTACGGCGCTTCATCGTACGACACTTTCGCCGGTACAAAGCTTGCCCTCACCGGCCAAGGTGCCGATAAGGCGTTTAAGGACGATCAACTGGTGGTCGGCATTGGCACCTGGGGTGCGAACGGACCGGCGACCGTCACGCTCAAAAACATCGTGGCCGCCGATCCCAATTTGCCCGCCGACGCAACCACGTTTACCGGCACGGTGAACGACCTTAACGGCACGCCCCGCACTGGCACCTGGACCATCGAGAGCCGCTACCAAGTGCGTGAGAAGGTGCAGTTTGCACTCGATCGCGGCATGCCGGGCGTGATGGACTGGACACTCTCTTACGACGCCACAAACCAGCTTAGCCTGCACCGCGTCGCTCACCACTACATCGTCGTCAAACGTAACGTGCCCGACTTGAACCTCGACGGTCGCGTCGACGCGACCGACGCCAACACCTTGGCCGACCACATGGGCACCGTCCCTGGCTGGACCGGAACCAACACTCCGGCGCGCTTCGAGGACTTCTACATCTCCGGCAATTGGGAACAGGGCGACTACAATGGCAACGGCTTCGTCAACCAACAAGATGCCGATTGGCTCGCCGGGCGATTCACCGCGCTCGGCGTAAATCTACCCGATCGCCTGGCCTACACAGGCACCTTCGAAAACTATCAAGACGGCCGAGGCCTCGCAGGTCGCTGGGGTGTGATTCCCAACGGCGGCAACCTACCGGAGACGGGAAACTTCACGCAGCACACGAGCAATTATCTCGCGTACACAGGTTCCGGCGCCGGCGCCGACAAACATAGTAGCTCCGCAGTGACGCTGCGCAATCAAAACGCCGCCGAAGCCTACGACACGCTCAATACCCAAGACCGCGTGATTCACGTCGACGTCGCGGAGCCGATCGATCTCGCTCAAGACGAAACCACGTATTTCACCGCCCTCGTTCGGCAGAATTCTGGCCCGCTGCTCGCGGCCCATCTCGCCTCGTCGAATCGAACGCTCGGACTCGAGTTTCGCGATGCCGCCGGTGTCAATCAGTTCGACTTCGCCCTCTTGGGTAGCCAGGATCAATTCGCCATCCGCAGCCAGGCCGATGGTGCCGGCGACGATGTGTCCGCTGGTGGGTTTGCGGCAGATACGACCTATTTGCTCATCGGCAAAATTACCGGCAACGGCACCGGGGCAAATACACTACAAGCAACGTTGTTGGACGGCACCGCGACCGTCGGCAATTTCACCAGTGCCGCTTTCCCTTGGATGCTCACTGCCCACAGCAGCGCCGATTTCAATCCAACCATTTCGCAACTCGCTTGGATCAGCCCCTACGTAGCCAACTACACGGTCAGCAACGTCTGGATCGGCGGTGCGGCCGATTTCTTCACGCCACCGTCGGCATACGGCGACTTCAACGAAGATGGGGTCGTCGACGCGGCTGACTACACCGTTTGGCGAAACTCGCTCGGCCAGAGCGGCAGCGGGCTGGCGGCCGACGGCAATGGCGACAGCCACGTCGACAATGCCGACTACGATCTCTGGAAATTGCACTTCGGCGAGACACTGGCCAGCGGCGCGGGAGGAGCGTCGCTTGGCGACGTAGCGGCACCCGAGCCAACGAGCTGCTTTCTAGCATTGGCCGCAATGCTGGCCTTCGCATTGGTCCGTCGAACTTGTTGAAGGAACGTTAAAAAACCGCGCCCGACGGTTGCTTCTCGGCCCCGCACGTTCTACGCTGCACATTGGTTGGCACCGTAAAACGTAAGGAGCGGGCTCATGCGTCGGCGGATTCTGCCTTGGTTTGCGGCGGTATTGTTGCTGCTCCACGCCGCGGCAGCGACGGCAATCAACGTCGTGGTTGACTACAGCTACGACACGAACAGTTTTTTCGCTCCCGGCAGCCAGGCTCGGGCCACGATCGAAGCGGTCGCAGGCTATTACTCGACCATTCTCGACGACACGTTTTCGGCGATCTCCACGCCGCCGCCATTCACGAGCTCGCTGCCGCCAGACCAAGACCCAGGCACGGTGACGTGGCAATGGACAATGACGTTTGACAACCCGTCGGCCGCCGGCCAAGTGACGATCATCGATCCCACCATCAGCGCCGACGAATATCGCATCTACGTCGGCGCGAAGAGTCTTCCTGGAACAACTTTGGGGCAAGGTGGCCCCGGCGGCGGCAGTCGATCGAATACTGTGGAAGGAAGTTTCTTCACGTCGGACGAAATCACTCAGTTAAATGAGATCACGAAAGATTTCTTTTCGGCCGTCGATACTCGCGGCCAGAGTTCCGGATTTTCCCGCTGGGGCGGTTCTCTCACTTTCGACAACGATGCTGCCACCGTCTGGCACTTCGATCACACGACTCCCCCCGTCGCCGGCGAAAGTGACCTGTTCTCCGTCGCGATCCACGAGCTCGGCCATGCGCTCGGCTTGGGCTCATCCGCCGAGTGGAATGACCTCACCTCAGGATCGGGCGACGCGGCGTATTTCACCGGAGCTGCAGCCACATCTCAATACGGTGGTGACGTTCCCCTGGCCTATAACATCATCGGCGGCACTCCCGTCGCCGATCTTGCGCACTGGCGCAATGGCACGGAGAGCACCGTCTTTGGGTCACAAATGGCACAGGAAGCGGCGATGGACCCCTCGATCACTCAGGGAACGCGAAAACGTCTGACCGCCTTGGACGCCGCGGCGCTCGTCGACGTTGGCTGGACCGTGCTGCCGCCCGCCGGCCTGATCGGCGATTACAACCACAACGACGTCGTCGACGCCGCTGACTACACCGTTTGGCGGAACGGACTCGGATCAATCTACACGGCGGACGACTACAATCTCTGGAAAATGCACTTTGGCGAAGCGAGCGGCAGCGGCTCGGCGAGTTTCGGCTCTCGGCCGGCGCCCGAACCGGGATCATTTTCGCTCGTTGTTTTGGGCGTGGTTTCGTTGTACGCCAACTGCAGCATCGTGCGTCGGCGGCGTGTCCAGTAGCCGTTGGCCCACGGCGACTGGGGTTGGCCTTCCTTGGACGGACGCATCCCGCAGACGCCACCCGCGCAAGGTGCCACCAGTTCGCGGTCTCCGGCCAAACCGCCGGTTTTCCCACACTTTGCCCAGCACAGGCCCCCCTCGTCCGATCGCTGGCCGGAGTGCAACCTGCGAGCTAGAGTTATGGACGGGGGATATGCGCGGCGCGGTCCTGTCACAAGTTTTTCGTAAGGAAGGGTCCTATGAATTCGCGACAACAAAAGCTCGTTAGCAGTGCCCTGGTCGTGGCCATCTTCAGTTTGACGGTGGTCTTTTCGACTCACGCCCAGACGGCCAAAACCTACGCTCCGGCCACGAAGTCCGTGTTGGCCGCCCAACCGGCGGCCGCCACCGCTACACCGGTCGCTTCCTCGCCCGTTTCCAAAGCCGCCATGGACGCCGAGCGTGCTCAGATCTGGAACAGTTCCAACATGCTCCGTGCTCGGGCCTGGCTGCAGGACTACTGCAGCACTTCGAAAAAAGTCACGCCCGAAGACGCACAGAAATACCAGACTGAGCTGGAAAACATGACGCCGACCCAGATGAAGCTCTGGCTCCTGAAATTCGACGAAGAAGAAGACGCCAAACAGCAGCAGCAGGCTTTTTGGAAACAAGCCAATTCCGCGGCCCTGTTGCAAGCCTCGGCGGCCGATAAAAACACGAAAAAGTCCTACGCCGCGATCGACAGCGAAGAAAGCAAGGCCGCTGGCGAGGAGGAACAGCAAATCAACGAAGAGAACCAAAACGAACAGAACCAAGAGACCGACAAACAAGTCGAGCAGGGCGCCTACGGCCCTGGCGGCGCGGGTCGATACGCGCCTTACGGTGGCGGCATTCACTACCACTTCCATATTTATCCGTATTGAAAACAGCCGCCTCACGCGATGCGCTGAACGCGTCTCACGCATTCGCTGCTAGCATGAGATCGCGTAGATAGCGCTGCAATGATCGTCTTTCCGCGATCCGGAAAGATTCGCTAATCTCACTTGCTCGAAAACGCCGAGTGCGCAAAGTGCGGTGGCAATGCGCGCTGCCGCTCGCCATGTCGTTCCACCACGCGCCCACGGAGGGGCCTGTGTCGCGCCGTCTGCTGCTATTCCTGTTGGCCACGACGCTCGGCGGCGGTTGGCTTTATCTCGGCGGTGCGCCCCAGCAGTCGCAAGGCCCGTTTAACCAGCCGCCCGGTGGGTACAACTCGCCGGTTGCCGCGACGGGCAACTATCCCGCCGCCGCGCTCCCACCCGCAGCGGTCGCCCCATCGCCGACCACCTTCGGCGGCCGTTCGCCGATACCACAACCCGGCGGGCCGACGATTCGCATCGCCACGTTCAACATCCAAGTCTTCGGCGACGAGAAAGCCAAGAAGCCCTATGTCATGCAAACGCTTGCGCTGGCGATTCGCAACTTCCAGGTCGTGGCGATTCAAGAGATCCGCACCAAAGACAGCTACTTCCTCGACAACTTCCTCCGCGATTACGTCAACGCCGACGGCAAGCACTACTACGACTACGTGATCGGTCCGCGGCTCGGCCGCTCCAACAGCAAGGAGCAATACGCCTTCATCTACGACACCACGGCAGTCGAGGTGAATCGCCAGAGCATCTACACCGTGAACGACCCGCAAGACTTGCTGCACCGCGAGCCGCTGGTGGCCCTGTTCCGCGCGCGCGGTCCCGCCCCCTACGAAGCGTTCACGTTCATCCTCGTAAACATTCACACCGACCCCGACGAGACCAAGGATGAGCTCGACGCCTTGGCCGACGTGTATCATGCCGTGCGGCAGGCCTCCGGCGGCGAGGACGACATCATCATCCTCGGCGATCTCAACGTCGACGACCAGCATCTTGGCCGCCTGGGCAAGATCCCCGGCGTGCGGCCGATCATCACCAAGGTCTTCACCAACACGCGCCAAAACGCGCTCTACGACAACATCATCGTGCATCAGGCGTCGACTGCCGAGTTCACCGGCCGTTGGGGCGTCTTCGACGTGCGACAGTTGACGAATCCGCCCCTCACGCTCGAGCAGGCCCTGATGCTTTCGGATCATCTGCCCGTCTGGGCAGAATTCTCGGCCTACGAAAGCGCCGCCCCCGGCCGCGTCGCCTCGCGGCCTGGCACGGCGGCGACGGTCACCTCGCCCGCCACGCGGTGAAGGTCTATCAAAGACCGCACCGAACGCGGCGACCGAAGACTGGTCCACCCCACAGCAATACGCCATCCATTACCGACAGTCGCTTCTTCACATCCCCAAACGCCGATGTGCCAGCTCCATGGCCTGCACATCGTCGATGAGATGTCGGCTCTCTGAGTTGCCAGCACGAGAATCGTCGCTCCCCGGGACTTTGGCCACGGAGGCGTCCCGATGTGCCGATCGTAAGTGGCGATCGATCGCCAAAAGGAGCAGATCGTCACCGTGGGTCTCGACGACCCAAACTTGACGCCTCAGTGCGCGAGACGGCAAGTTGGGGACCTGTCCACGAAATGGAAATTCAAGCATCGCGGCACCTACCGCTTGTGAAGCTGCCGTATCGGTCGGCGGCGCCGTCACGTTCGGCTCACCTGTCGCGCGAGCTGGATCAACGGTCGTCGACAGGGCCGCGCTGCCGCCTGAGCCCATCTCTGGCAAAGTCTCGCCGAAATGCGACTTCCACAAAAGATAGTCAACCTCGTCGACGTTACTGTCACCATTACCATCGGCGCCTGCGTATGGACGCCGATCCACTTGGTTCAAGCTGTTGCGCCACGTGGTGTAGTCCGCAGCATTGATGCTGCCGTCCAGATTGTAGTTGCCGGGCAGCGCGGCGCCGTCGGCTCGTCATCGAAAACCGTGGCGGCGAATACCTGCGCCGGCACCGACTGGTAATCGACGTCCGACAGCGCGTCGACCACCGAGAGCGTGACGTCGACCGTTCGATCGGGGTTGACGACGTGATTGTCGACGCCGCGAAAAGCAACGCGCTGCGGGACATCCCAGTTTTCGGCCGTAAAGGTCAGCCGCGACTGGTCGAGCGCCGCCACGCCATTGTCGCTCGTGCCGAGATCGATCACGACCGCTGCGGTCGGCGCGGTCGAGAACCACGTAGAAGCTGTCCACCCCGAATTCGTTGGTACTCGTGTCTCCGCCGGTTTGGATCACGTAGAATCCCGGGTTGGTCACGATCTCGTTCGGAACAGTCGTGTCCTCGCCGCCTTGATGCGTGATGAGTGCCGCGAGATCGCCCGGCGAAAGCAAAGTTGACAGCACTCCGGCACGGCCGTCGAAGTACGCGACAACAAATTCTTCGCCGAGATTTCCCAGCGCGCTAAACGGATTGTTGGCATACAGAGGCAGGTCGTCCGGTTTGGTCCAGGGCGCGGCGTTTTCTGACCCCGCCTCGACGATCGCCAGCGTGCGAGATGTACCATCTTGGATGTCTTGCCGTCGCGGACCAAGCTGACTGCTATCTGTCGGCGCGGGAAAAGGTGCTCCCGGACCGCTGAAGTGCATGACGCTCGTCGTCGTACTGTCCGTCGGGTCGCCGCTGCTCCGGTAAACGTCCGGCATGAATTCCAGCAGCGACAGGTTATGGGGACTATCCCACGGTTCGTTGAGATGAAACTGACTGTACAAGCTTCCCTGTTCCAGATACGGCAAAATCAGCACCCGCCAACTCAAGAGCGGCGTTCCGTCGGCGCCGCTGCGGTCCACCGGGAAGCGGGTCCTCGCATCATTGTAATTCTGCATTGCCAAGCCGATTTCTTTGAAGTCTCTCTCTCGTCGTGTGAGGCTCTTGAAGGGACTTGAATCGCTGATCGCATACCTAGTTCGAGAGACCACTTCCCTGCCGTTGCGCGTCACTAGCGCCGAGAAGGCGGACGCGGGAATGTCCGGACGAAGCTGCAATTGGCTACCGTCGAAGAAGACAGTCCGGATTTCCTCGGAAAGGTCGATCCCCGCCAGAGGATCGTTTTTATCGAATGCAAGATCGTCCGGCTTGGTCCATGGAACGGCACGGTCTGCTGCTGCTTCGACGTACAAGATTGTATTCGACGATCCGTCGACGATATCGGCAATCCGGGGGCCAACCTGGTCGGTGCCAGGCGTCCGATAGCCAAACGGCGCATCCGAACCCGTAAACGTTTGCGCTCGTGTCGTCGTCGTATCGGACGCATCGCTCGCGCTGCGAAACACGTCCGGCATCTCGGCGAGCAAGGGCAGGTTGTTGGGACTATCCCATGGTTCGTCCAAGTGGAATCGTTCGTAGAGATTTTGGTATCCTAGAAAGGGCAAAATGTGGACGCGCCAGCTCAGATATGGGTTGCCCTGCTCGTCAAAGTTACTCGAACCCACAACAGGAAGGCTTTTCTTAGAATCGGCATAGCTGAGCGCAGCGAGCGCCAGCTCTTTGAAATACGTGGACTCCCGATCTTTGCCATACAGCTCGGTTGGGTCACCTCCGTTTGTCTCGATATACTCGCGCCGCAGCGTCTCGGAGTCGACGATTTCGTCCCCATTGATAGTGACCAGTGCCTTAAAAGTCGCCGGGGCGACCGAAGAGAGCAACCGGATGATCTTTCCGTCGGCGGTCACCGCGTGGATGACGTCCGAATCGATGGTCCCAAGAGCGGCGAGCGGATCATTTACGTCAAATTCCAAATCGTCTGGGCTGGTCCACGGGACGGCCGCGTCCGCTCCCGACTCGACGACCAGCAACGTGTGCATCGTGCCGTCGCGAAATTCAGCTGACGTCGGCCCGAATTGGTTGCTGCCAGCGGCACGGTTTCCGAAAGGCGCATCCGGGCCGGTAAACGTCTGCATCCGCGTAACGGTGCTGTCGGCCGAATCGCCCAGGCTACGAAAGACATCCGGCATCTGGTCCAATAGCGGCAAATTGTTGGGGCTATCCCACGGCTCGTCGAGATGGAACTGGTTGTAAAGCGATTGCAACCCCATGAAGGGCAATAGGTGGACTCGCCAACTGACGAACGGAATGCCGTTTTCGTCAAAGTAAGCGCTGTTATTGGAGACAGCAAAGCGGTGTAGCGAGTCATTGTAGTTCAGCATGGCGATGCCAATATCGCTGAGCCGGCTATCCAATAACTCGTCGAGCGACGACACTTCGATCGACGCCACCGCGCTGGACGTATTCCGTCCGTCGAACGCTTCGTAACGGAACGTGTCGACGCCCGTGAAACCATCGACGGGCGTGTAGTCGAATGTGCCATCGTAATTTAGCCTCAGAGCACCATGCGCCGGCCCCGACAACAGCCGGACCACCAATTGGTCCGCCGGGTCGGAGAACGGCTCCAGCAGGCCTCCAGCGGACAACGTCTGGCCCTCGCCAGCGCGGTAGAATGCATCGTAGTAGATGCTGGGCGGTGCGTTACCCTCCACAACGAGCGCCTGGGCCTCGAGCGCGGCGACGACGGCGGGATCCTGCGCAAAGTTACTGCCGAGGACGTCGATGACGATTTGTGATGAGTAGGTTGCCCCGCTTCCGGCGTCGCGGATCGTATAGTCGACGACGTCGGTGCCGACGAACCACGGCTCCGACTCGAAGTGAATGGCGTCGCCAGTTGCGCCGGAGACGATGGTCGCCAGACCGTGCGCCGCTGTTGCGGAATCAACGGTCAATGACACCGTCGCGCCGAAGTTGTCTCTCCACCTCTGATAATTGAGCCCGTCGATCTTGCCGTCGCCATTGCCATCGGCTCCGCTGAATGGCACTCGATTTGTCGCGCCCAAGCTGTTGCGCCACGCCGTGTAGTCGGCAGCGTTGACAACGCCGTCTTGGTTGTAGTCGCCAGTGAAGCTGGCAGCCTCTTTCGCCAGGACGTCCAGATCGAGCACCACTTGGTGCGTGCCGGTTGACGCGACCATCGTCGACACCGAGGCGGGAAAGTCCTCTTCCGGCCCGAAGGCAACGTCGTTCCAAATCGACGCATTGACCAGAGAATACGGCTGTATAAATGCCGTGCCGGGCCGAAAGGCGAGGTCATCGCGCTGACCGTTCTCCCATTCGCCCCCGATCGTGACGGCGAGTTGAGGCCAACGGACGGGTGAATTCACGAGAGATTCTGGAAACGGCTCACTCAATTGCGGTCCCGAGGTCGCGTTGCGGACCGCTATGCCGGCCGCTATTGCCGGACCCTCCCACGGCGCATTGAGCGGCACGCGATAGGCGTCGGCCGAAGTGTCGAACCAGATCTCCCCCGGCGACCACAATCCGTCGCTCGCATCGAAGGCGACGTTGCGTGTGTAGCTGTAGTCTGGGTACACGAATCCGGTCGAGTCCGCATATCCGTACCAGGCGAGGGAACGGTTTTCGGCGGATTCGGTGAGTTCGTTGCTCCACCCCGAAGCGTCGGCGATCAAGAACGAAGTGTCGCCGGGGTTAAGATCGGCGGACAAAATCGTGTCGGTGGCGAATGCGTATTTCGACACGTGGAGCGGTTCGATGAGCAATTGATCGACGTCGAACGACCGGTAGCCGAGTACTCCCCCTTGAAGTTCGCCGACCCCGGGCCCCCCAGTCGCCGCAAGCGTATAGCGCTGGCTGGTATCGATGCGAAACAGCAGGCCGTCGGGCGAACTTGGAACCGAATATCGCCGGTCGACGTTGGCCGCCGTTGACAGATCGACGACCGCCGAATGAAACTCGCCGTCGGCCGCATCGCCGACGACCGCCGGTCCAAGCGTCACCTCCAATTGGCCTGCATCGGCCGTAGGTGCAACGATCACCTCATCGCCTAATGGCCCTGGACGAAGTGCCACTGCCAGAACGATTCGATCCTCGAGCTTTTCGAACGCGCCTCGCCTGCGAGTCGTCCGACGTCGCCGATTATGTCTCGACATGGGGTGCATCATCCTCAATTGGCGACGCGCACTGCCGTCTCGCTAACAAGCTGCGTAAGGAGGCGCTAACTCGAGACGCAGTGTTCTGGCACTTCAAGCGCAAAAGGCACACGATCGCGTGCAAATCTTGCCGGTCTTCAGCTTAGCCTCCCCTGCCGGGGGATGTCAACAAAAACGTCACGAGTTGGAGTGTGCTACACGCATCTCGGCCAATTCAATAATTGTGTGAAACAGCAAAACAAAAAATTGCACACCTGTTGCAGGTTAGTCCCTCCAACAGCACACTCCGTCGCCAACAATAGGAGCGTCGCGAGTTGGTAACTCGCGACTCGTCCATGCGTCGGCCCCAGACTTATCGATCGGGGGGTGGCCGAAAATAGTTATTGAAATCGGGCCACTGCTTCTGTTAGGGTGATTCGCGTTCACGGTATCCAGCAGACGCCGCAGCGATCGCTGCCGCATCCAAAGAGCCCGTCGTCGGACAATCGCGTCCGGCGACGGGCTTTTTTCGTTGACGGAGTCGTCCATGAAATCTTCCATCGCCACCAGACTCGTCGCCCTCGCCGACGCCCGCCCCCACATTGCGGAAGCCGACTTGCTGCTCTTCCGTCGGCGCAGCTTGATTGCGATCGCCGGCCGCGGCGAGCATTCTCATGCGGCGAAAGCGGCCTGGTGGGCCGACGAGTTGTTTTGTCTCGAAGTCCGCGAGTGGCACGGCGGCCGGGCCGTCACGCTCCAAAGCCAGGTCAACAAGTTTCCCGGTCGGATCGACGTCTATCGCGCCAACGCACACCAGCGGTGGCCGGAATACGATCGTACGCGGTCAACCCATTTCATGCGGCGCCTGGCCGGCTGCGACTACGGTTACGCCGCCGTGTTGGCCGCCGCAATGCTCCATCTGCCATTCATCCGATTGGCGGTGCGAGCCGAGGTAGACGATTCCGCGATCGATCGCCGGCCACCGTTTTGTAGCCACGCCTGTGCCATGGCCGACAGGCTCGGTGGCGGCGTCGACCCCGTGCCCCATCTGGCCGACCGACTCACCGAGCCCGCCGACCTCGCGCGGAGCCCGTTCTACGAATATCTGTTCACACTCACTCCATAAAGCCGCGACCGCCCGTCGCGCAGCGAAACTATGAAACACATCATCCTCACATTCCTGCTACTGATCGCGCCGGCTAGGTGTGTTCGCGCACAGGTCTGCTACGGCGGCATGTGCTACCCGCAGCAGCCAACTGCGTCGGCCCGCCTCGTGATGCCGATCGAGTCGGCCACCAAACCTCCGCACGGAGCTCACTGCCGAATCCACGTCGGCGACGGCACCCTGGGCAGCGGCACGCTGATTTCCAAGAACGACGCCACCGGATTGGTGCTGACTTGCTCGCATCTGTTCGACGACGCCTCGTCGAACATCGTCGTCGAATTTCCGGACAGCAGCCGCTTCGGCGCCCGGCTCATCGACCGCGATCGGGCCAACGATCTGGCGGCGCTGCTGATCCAACGACCCAACATCGAGCCCGTCGCCGTCGACGATCGCCAGCCGACGGGCATGTTGACGGCCTGCGGCTACGGCGGAGACGGCCGGTTTCGACCCGCGACCGGCGCAGTGGCCGGCGCAGTGCAGACCGTCGGCGCGACCTTTCCGTCGCTAAAGATCGGCAGCGCGGTCCGTCCCGGCGATAGCGGCGGCGGCGTGCTCGATCGCGCCGGGCAACTGGTCGGCGTCGTCTGGGGCTGCCGCGACGGCGAAACCTATCTCACCTGCGGCCAACCGCTGCGACAATTTCTCGACCGCGTCTGGCATGGCCGAGGCGAGCGAGTTTCAGCACGCGGGGAAACCGTCCCAACAATCGACTGGCAAGCCTGGCGCGACGAAATCGACTCACGCCTCGCCGCCCTCGACGCCAAGAAGCAAGACCGCGGCGAATACCTGCAAGCCGGCGACCTCAACGCGTTTGCGAAACGCTCGGAAGTCGAACGGGACTCAAGCCGCCAAATCGAATCGCTCCGAACCGCCGTCTTCGAGCAGATCGAAGAGCGGATCAGCACCACAAACCCCGGCCTGCTGGCCGGCATGTCCTACGGCAAACTCGCGGGCGGCGCGCTCGGCCTGAGCGGCCCACTGGCGCTGGCAGTGATCGTGGCGGGCGGTTTGGCCGGACGACGTTTGAAACAGCGAATTTCCGACCGCGCCTCAGGGGGTGCGCGGCCGCAAACCTTTTGAGTCCGAAACGAAAGTCGTGCCGGTGGCGATCGACAGTCCGCCGCCGCCGCAAGTCACCGCCACCGAGCGGCACTACGTCCCCTACGAAAACGACAACTTCCGCCGCGCTCACGATTGGGCGGCCGAGCAAATAGTCCGCAAGTATCCCGGCGCGACCGACTACGTGGCCGCGATGGATTCACTCATTCAACAACAACTCGCAGGCAGCAGGAGAAAGTAACATGCCAGTCACGAATTCAGATGCCGTGTTGTGGTACAACGTCGAAGAGTTTGGCGTCGCCGGCTATGCCGTCCCCAATTGGTCGGACGACATCGGCACGCTCAATCCGACGATCGCGGAGCTGGTGTCGCTCAGCGGCATCAACCTGTTCAACATCATGCACCACGAAGATGCGGACCTAACCAACCCGCCGTCGGTCAACACGCTCAAGCGGGTCCACAAGCTCTATCTCCGCCTGGCGTCGATCCTCGCGGGCCGCTCGATTCCGCCCGGCCAGAACAACATGGAAACCGACCATGTTCGCCCCGCCGGCGAAATCTTCCTGGTTTACCCGTCGCCCTACTTCAACGTCCGCAACCGCTTCATGAAGCAGTGGTCGGGCTGGGTGATGATGATGATCGCCGAGATGATGCAACACACAGAGAACCGCAAAGAGATCGAAATCTCGACGAAATTCGCCGGCGACGTCGGCCAGTACATGAAGCGGGTCTACACCAACATGGCCATCGAACTGTTCCAAAAGGACAAGAGCGTGGCCGAGGCCGACGGCTTCATGCTCACCGACGCCGACTTCGCCGCCTACAACCCGGCCCTGTTCTTCACGTCGGTCGAAATGACCGACACCGTGCCGCGGCTCGATCGCGTGTTCACGGAGGACCGGCTGGCCGTGTCTGCGCCAGGGCATCCCGATCACGCAATTGCCGGCGACCGTTCAGCCGTGGCCCGTAAACCTTGTCGACGCGTACAGCAAGTTCCGCAGCGACGCGACGATCGTCGAGGGCGGAAAAACCGCCGCTGGCAGCTCGTCGGGCAGCAGCGACGCCCCGGTGATTCCGCCTCCGATCGGACCATAGTCACGTCTCTCACTTAGCCGCGTCGCTGTTTTGTCGGAGACGAACAAGACAGACGAACGCGCGGAGCACCCCCAATGTTCGACTGGCCTGCGGCAACGGTGTTACTCGGAACTCTGGCGACTCTCGCCGTGGCGATCATGAAGTGGTCGCCGCGGCGAAACGAGCCGACCAACGGCCGCATCTATGCCCGCGCCACCGATCTGGCGGAAATCGGCGCGCGGCTCGCGTCGCTGGAGTCGGCTCACCACACGTTGCGTGCAGAGATTCGCGCGGATTTGAAAGACCTGCAAGACACGATCCAGCAATCGCTGCTCAACCATTAACACACGGGGTCGAGGACGACCCGGCTCGCTTGAGGAACGCATGCACATCCGCGACCGAATCAAGGAACTGCGACGAGTCCGCGCGTCGGATCTGCGGCCGAACCCGCGCAATTGGCGCACGCACCCGGCGGTTCAACAGGACGCACTGCGCGGTCTCTTGGCGGAAGTCGGATACGCCGACGCGCTGCTGGCCCGCGAGCTGGCCGACGGGACGCTGATGCTCGTCGACGGCCACTTGCGTGCGGAGACGACGCCCGACGCCGTCGTGCCGGTGCTCGTGCTCGATCTGAGTGAAGCGGAAGCCGACAAGGTACTGCTCACGCTCGATCCGCTGGCCGGGATGGCGACGACGTCGAGTGAATAATTGCAGTCGTTGCTCGCCGACGTGCAGACCGAAAGTGACGCCGTCCAACAGCTAATGGAAATGCTCTCGCGCCAAAACGCGACTGCGGAGCAGCTTGTCGATCGGCTACGCGACCGCCCCGACGTCGCCATACCCGAGAGCTACCAGGTCGTCGTGGAGTGCCGCGACGAGGAGGATCAACAAGCTATTTACGAGCGAATGCGCTCCGAGGGATATCGATGTCGAGTTTTGACGTTGTAGTGAGCTGCCCGATTCACGATTCGTTTCGGGTGCAGCAAGTGGCCGGCATGTTCGACGTGCCGCTTGCGGAAAAAGCGAGCGAGCGATTCGCGGTGGAGTTGCCGACCGAAAGCACCGACTGGCAGATCGGCCTGATTGTCGGCCCTTCGGGGAGCGGCAAGAGCACAATCGCTCGCCATGCGTTCGAGAATGAGTTGTATCGAGCGTCCGAATGGCCGACCGACCGGGCCGTCGTCGACTGTTTTGGTGATTTGCCGGTGAGAAAAATCGTCACGCTGTTCACCGCCGTCGGCTTCGGCTCGCCACCGTCGTGGGTCAAGCCCTATCACGTGCTGAGTTGCGGCGAACAGTTCCGTTGCGATTTGGCACGCGCGTTGGCGAGGAGCCAGGAGTCAGGAGTCGGGAGTCAGGCATCGGAGATTTCGCCCCTGAATCCTGACTCCCGGCTCCCGGCCCCCCTGGTCGTGTACGACGAATTCACCAGCGTCGTCGATCGCACAGTGGCCAAAGTCTGCTCGGCCGCGATTGCCAAGGGCATCCGCCGCGGGCACCTGCCGTGCCGGTTCGTGGCGGTGACCTGCCACTACGACGTGGCCGAGTGGCTCGAGCCCGACTGGGTGCTCGACATGGCCACCTGTGAACTTTCACGGAGGCGTCTTCGGCGACCGCAAATCGAATTGGAAATCCATCGCTGCCGATTGGCGGCTTGGGAACTGTTTAAGCGTCATCACTATCTGAGCGCGAGTTTGGCACGCCAGGCCCGCTGTTACCTGACCACTTGGGAAGGCGTGCCGGTGAATTTCTGCGCCACGCTGCCGGTGATCGCCAAGCGGAACCATCGCCGGTTCACACGGATCGTGACGCTGCCCGACTTCCAAGGCCTGGGGATCGGCATGCGGTCGATGGCCGCGGTGGCCGAACTGCACCGAGCCGAGGGCTACCGCGTCAACGTCACCAGCAGCCACCCGTCGCTGGTGCGCCACTGCCGGCAGTCGCCGCTGTGGAAGGCGGTCAGCGTGAAGAAAACCGGCACCAATCCGTCGGCGACGACGAAGTTTCCTCAGTACCGCAGCTCGGCGGGCCGGGCGGTGGTTTCGTTTGAGTATGTGGGGCAATTAGGACCCGGAGACGCAAAAGTAGGGATACCGACTTTTGCGTCTCCGGCAAATTGAAGACGGCAAACAATGGAGGTATGCGAATCATGCTGAGTATTAAGGACCAACAACGGCTGCGAGACCTGTGCGAATTGGATCGACGGGGAAAGTTGAGTGAGTACGTGAATCACGTCGTGGATGAACTACGCCGCGAGGGACTTGGGCGCGTGCGCGACCCACGGGAACTTCCTTTTTTGAAGTCGGCGCTACGGGTGTACGAGCAGTTGTACCAACCGCCGTCGGTGCCGGACTCCACGGAAGTGCTGCATGTATTGTTTCCGGGACTTCGACAGGAGATCGCGGATGCAGTGCTGAACAGAATGATCGGTGAGCTCTCGGTGAAGATGATGTCGCGGAACTGAATGAACGAGGAAAGGAGTCATGGATGCTAGAGAATTTGAAGATCTCGCTCACCAAGTCGGAGCACAAGGGGCAGTATCGGATCCAGGCGAATTGGGGCGGCATCGAATACCTGGATTGTTTCGATCCGTGGAATGAGTGGCGACGGCGGACATTTGCTGAGAATTCGCTGAGCGCGTTCGGCTGGACCGACGCATCGATGGAGAACACAGCTGCGGTGATGCGGGCGGTGCTCGACGAGCTACAGCCGATGGAAAGGCCCGAGAAGCGAATGGATAGTGAGTCGATGGACAAGATGCGCGACGATGGCGGCACGCGGTGGCTTTGGCCGGGGCGGATCGCGCTCGATTCGTTGTGCGTGATCGCGGGCGATCCGGGCTTGGGGAAGAGCGTGCTGACGTTGGACATCGCAGCCCATGCATCGCGGGGTGCTCCGTGGCCGGATGAGAGAGGATTTGCACCCGTAACCAGCGTGTTACTCATGAGCGCTGAAGATGATTTCGTGAACACGATTCGTCCTCGCCTGGTAGCGGCGGGAGCCGATCTGAGCCGGGTGATTGCGCTCAAGGGAATCGTCGAAGGACGCGAAAACGCGCCGTCGCGGATGCTCGACATTTCCCAGGACTTGGAGGCACTGCAAGACTCAATTGAAGCGGTCCCTCCGCCGCGGCTACTGGTGATCGACCCGATCAGCGCCTATTTGGGCGCGGTCAGCGAAAACGCAAACGCGGAAGTTCGTTCACTGCTGCGGCCGCTCGCAGAAATGGCTGCCTCGACCGAGACGGCGATTGTGCTCGTGTCCCACTTGCGGAAGGCGAAAGGATCGAGCTTGTATCGAATCATCGGGTCGATCGCATTCGCGGCGGTGGCCCGCAGCGCGCTGGTGGTGCAACGGGTTAAGGACGTCGGCAAGCAAGAGCGACGGCTGGTACCCGTGAAGTGCAATTTGGAGGTCACGCGGACAGCGCTGCGGTTTCGGGTGGAGAAGCATCCCGATTATCCACAACCGCAGATTGTGTGGGGTGCTGAAGAATCGCACGATGATGTGGCTTTGCCTCAAGAACCGATGGGGCGCCCCAACGCGCTCACGCCCAACGAGATTTCTCTGTTAGATCAGTGCGTAGCCGCTCGTCGTGTTACGCTGGCCGACTTGCGCGAGCAACTGGGGGAGCGGGCACCTTCGGATGACACGCTCAGGCGGCTGATCGAAGAGCGTTATCGGTGGCTAGACGAAAAGCGAGGTCATCATCGGCTGATCGGCCTTAAGAACGATGAGTCCCACGGTTAGGGATCACTAATCGTCACACACAACTTGATCATAAGGATAAATCACGTGTCAACCGATCGCGAAAAGGTGAAGAGTTTTTTCATCAACATTCCAGCGGATACACCGTGCGACCAAAACCTTCGGGTCCAAGAAATTGAACCTGAGGTAGAGTACTGGTCCGACCCCAATAACGCGTGTGTCACATTCGTGCTGGCATGCCCTGCTGCTGCCTTTGACGATCTCCCCCCGCCGGAAAAGCTTGAGGACGTGGTGATCTATTTACGCCGTTATCAATGGAAGCAGAAGCAAGCATTGCGCTGCGGGCTCTTAAGCGAACACGTTTGGGTTGAATCAATGGAGGAAGACCGAGTGATGGATACTAACAAAGAGTTTTATTCCTGTTTGTGTATCAATGCGCGGACCTTGCAAGTTCGCGAACGCTTCACGATGGACATTTGGGACGTGCCCCCAGATGAGAAGGACGAAGGATACGTCAGGGCGTGGGAAACAATGCTTAATGACCCCGAGACCGTCGTCCTGATGTATTGTCACGAGGAACACGAGCAGCTACGCGATCTTGACGTCGTCGCGGCGCTTCGTGAAGTCATGCACACTCACCAGAAGGAGTACAACGATGACTGAAGCAACGGCACACCCTTCCGCAGTTGAAGATTTTCAGCGCGAGAAGTATTTGGGACTGTTGAGGAGCGGCTTGTGGCCGGGGACGGCGCGTGCCTATTTGGGCATCCATGGTGAAAGATGGCAGGAACTTCGACAGTCGGATTCTCTGCTGGCGGAGGAAACAGCCCAAGCCGTCGCTACCTTCGAGATGATTCACGTGCGGAATTTGCACGCGAAGATTCAGGAAGCCAACGATTGGCGCGGGAGCGCGTGGTGGCTCGCCCAGCGGTTTCCGAGCCGATATGGGAATGCACGTGAGAGTAAGCAAATAGAGAAAGCGGTGGAAGAGGTGCTCACCGTGCTCGACGACGCCTTAAGCGCGGAGTTTACATCGCCGGCCGAAGTGCATCGCGTGGCGAGCGCGTTGGCGAAAGTGCGCTTGAGGCGGAGCACGTGATCGGGTGGAGCAGCAGCGCAGACGCAAAAGTCGGTACCCCTACTTTTGCGTCTCCGGCGGGAGCGAAGCGAGCAAGCAACGAGTTCTGGGGAAGATCGACGACTCACTGCGGGCGGAGTTCCGCGGCGACTCTGCGACCGGCGGTGGCACCGGGCGGCGGACTTTCGCTGGGTGCTTTCGGCGTTTCACGCCGACGCGTATTAAAGAGATGCCGTTTCGTCTCAAGGAAGATGAGAGCGATGGACCTCGCAATTGGTTTGACTGGCCCTGAGTCTTATGTTTATAATCACGTCGTTATAAGAATTCGTTCGATAACGGCCGATTCCGACTCTTCCTCTTACCCGAGCATGCACATTTTTTCGCCAAGTTAAGACGTTTATGAAGTCTTACTGTCTTTCTATTGTCTTTGTGGCAAGTATCTTGCCATCGACATCCCTCGCGAAGTCGCGACTCTATGCAACTCAGGTGGGATTGGATTCCCAATCAACCCTTTACGAACTTTCGCTCGAAGATGGATCAGCCAATTTGGCAGCACCAATTGATATTCACACTTCCGGTTTTTTTGCCGCAATGGCTTATGATCATCAGCGAAATGTAATCTACGCGACGACTACGGACACTGACAGCCTTTACACGTTGGACCCGCTCACTGGCATAGCGAGCCTTATCGGTCCCGTCGGAATCGATTTTCCTCATGGGTTAGCGTACGACCGTGCGTCGGGATACTTGTATGGTGCTTATGGCACGTTTGACGAGAATAAACTATATCGCATCGATCCTCAAACCGCCGCGACTGAATTCGTGGGTGACATTGGCATGGACTTTGGTTTGCCAGATAGTGGCAATGCTGTTTCCGGGCTAGATTTCCATCCAGAAACAAACATTCTTTACGGAGCATTTGCTGGACCCAATGAGGCTGGGGCTCTGGTAACAATCGATACGCAAACCGGCGACGGAACGCTGGTTGGGCTGACGCAGCGTCTAACCGCCATTGCGTTTGACCACGAAACGAATTCACTTTACGGTGTCAACAATCTACGACTTGGAACCCCGTCGGGTGCACTCTATGAGGTCGATATCAGTACTGCTGAAACTAGGCTAATCGGTTTCACCGGCCTGCCAAACCCGCTAGGACTTGAGTTTTTAACCCTAATACCAGAGCCAACCTCTGTCACGATCGCATTGACTGCGGCAATTTGCCTAGTAAGCTTGCGATCCGTACGGCGACACGATCACTTCGCTGGAATAGAAAAGCCATGAATCTGCGTCGGCTTCATCGTCCGACGCAGCGTACGCAGGTCGGTCATACAACACCCGTCCCCCGCCTCCTCGCTCCGAATGGTGCTCTGCCGGGTCAACTAGGGAAGCGCACTGGACGCAAGGATCGCGTCTTGGTTGACTATCGGCTGGGCAGCACTGCTGGGTGAGCCGCGGCGGATACATACGCTTGTCCAGCAGCGGATGTTGGTGTTGGTTCGCACTGCCGGGCGAGGTCTCCACGGTGACTCTGCGACCAGCAGTGGGAGCAGGAGGCTCTGCCCCACTGCTGTTTCGCGATCTGATGACTGTCGCTGACAAAAGTCGGTACCTCGACTTATGTCACGCAGCGGGAGGTGCGCGAGTTTGGGCAAGATCGACGACTCGCTGCGGGTGGAGTTTCGCGGCGCCGGGCGAGCTCGAACGTGTAGGGAGAGTGTTTGCCCGGCTGGGGCGTGAGCAGGGCCCGTGATGCCAGAAGGGTGGTCGCGGAGTGCGGCGGCACAAAGAAGGGCCGTCGCGCTTGGGCGAGCCAGCAGGGTTGACTACTACTGCCTGGGGGATTAGAGAAATGATGCTGGCGGCCGCGACTGTGTGACGCGGCGCTCCAGATCTGCTTGTTTTGGCGTTTTTCCATAGATTTGACTATGATACCATCCGATGGTACTATTGGGGTGCGGCGGTGAGTAAGCATGACAATACGCTTGCCGCCATCTTCGCGGAGCCCGTGAGGGCAAGCGTGAAGTGGAAGGATATCGAGTCCCTAATGATACATGAGGGAGCAGAAATCTCTGAAGGATCGGGCTCGCGGGTGCGAGTCGCCCTCAACGGAGTTCGAGCGGTTTTCCATAGGCCGCACCCACAGCCTGACACCGACAAAGGACAGCTCAAGTCAGTCCGAGATTTCTTGAGCCAAGCTGGGGTAACTCCGTGATACAAGAAGGCTTTATTCTCTGCGGTCCATACAAAGGCTACATGGGGCGCGCGGACTATGATTTAGAGTCACGGCTCTTTCACGGCCAGATTCTTGGGACACGCGATGTAGTATCTTTTCAAGGCCGCACTCCCGCCGACTTGGAAACGGCGTTCCCTGAGTCTGTCGATGACTACATCGCGTTCTGCGAATCGCGCGGCGAGAACCCGGAAAAGCCGTTTTCTGGAAAGTTTATGCTTCGTATCGGTCCCGAACTTCACCGTCGCGCGAGTATAGCCGCCGCAGCATACGGTATAAGCCTCAATCAATTCGTGACGGAATGTATCAATAACGCTTGTTGCCTCTCGCAAAATTCGCATTTAGGCCAAACACTGCGCGGGATGAACGTCGGCGCTATTGGCATGTCTGGGATCGGTTATGTTGAAGCGCAGAACATTGCGGCAATGGGCGTCGAGGACACTGCGTTTGGTTTTTCCTCCGAGGACATCGTTCGGCCTATTGGCCCAGTCAAAAGCGACTTTGTCTAGGGTGGCTTTCTGATTCTGCGTTAACGCTACAGCCGCAGCATCGCCTCCACCCGCCTAGCCTCCGCGGCGACTCTGCGATCAGCCGTGGCATCGTGTAATGAGGCGGGCCGGACTGCTTCGGCAACTCCGCCGAGGCTTGATTCCATTTCCAAAGTACTCTACTGAGTTTTTACGTGGGTGGAGATTGAGCTGCTGTTTTTGGCCAGCCCTGGAAGGAATCGATCAAGAAAGCCAGGTGGACACGGTCAGAGACTGTCAAGCGGCGACGCGGTGGCTAAGGACTAATGTCAGCCCTTTGAAGCTGTCATTGACAGTTCGTGGATTGATCGCCCGAATCTTCGAGGAAAACGAGGGCGCCCAATTTATCGCATGGTTCGCGATTTGCTGTTCATGCCTCCAAAACGTCAAAAACTCGCGGGGTTTTTGATGGAAGCTTCAAAGGGCTGGGACTAATGTGATACGTCCATCGGCTTTTAACGCCGCTTAACGAGATGCCCTCGAAATAGCCTCAGCGGCGGCATCGCGAGGGTTTTTGTGCCGTCGCGGGTCGTCGGATAGGATATAGACGGCGTCACTGTGCCGCCTTCGAGAGGCTTGGCTATGCACCCGGACCGTGGAACAGAAAGGGAACGAACCAATGAAAGTCCGAGCTGCTTTGGCAATTCTCACGCTTGCACTCTTCGCTGTCCCGGCTGCCCATGCCGTCACGTTCGACTGGGCCACGGTCGGCGACCCCTTGAACGCCAACGACGACACCGGCTACGGCGGCGTCGACTACAGCTACCGCATCAGCAAGTACGAGGTGACCAACGCCCAGTATACGGAGTTCCTCAACGCGGTTGACCCGACTGGCGCGAATTCCTTATCGCTCTACGACCCGAGCATGTCGACCAACACCAAGGGTGGCATCAACCTCAATGGCACCGCAGCTTCTGGCTCGAAATACGAGATCAAGTCAGGCCGGGACAACAACCCAGTAGTTTTCGTGTCGTTCTTCGACGCCATGCGGTTTACCAACTGGCTACATAACGGCCAGGGGAGCGGCGACACCGAGACGGGTGCGTACACGATCGTCAACGGCACGGATGAAGTCCGCTCGGCCAGCGCAAGTTTTGGATCCCGAGCGAAGATGAGTGGTACAAGGCGGCCTACTACGACCCCAGCGGCGTGTACTACGACTACCCAACCGGAACCGACACCGAGCCCTACAGCGACAACCCAGTCAGTTTGAACACACCGGACGACACGAACGTGGCGAACTTCTTTAAAAACGACTTCACTGCCAACAGCTACGACGACGGCTACGCGGTGAGCGGCTCGACCGGTTTTGTGAGCAGTCAGAATTACCTCTCCGATGTCGGCGCCTATTCGCTGGCGACGAGCCCCTACGGCACATTCGACCAGGGCGGCAACGTGTGGGAGTGGAACGAGACGGCCTATGGTCCTGCCGTCTTCGGCTTGCGGGGCTTGCGGGGTGGTGGCTATGCTAGTAGCTTGAACTACATGCGGGCCGACGGCCGGTTAAATGCCTACGCCGGGGGAGTGTTCGGCAGCATTGGTTTTCGCGTGGCAACCGTTCCTGAACCCAGCACGATCCTTCTAGCAGGCATGTCTGCGATGGGACTGTTGATGCGGAGGCAACGGTAGGTTTGCAGCCTCCGCTTCCTCGCTCCGAATGGCCCTCTGTCAGGTCAACCCGGGAAGCGCTCTTAGAGGTAGCTTAGTGGCCGAAAATAGGGTGTGTACATCCGTATAAATCCCGCTATGGTGGAATCGAGTCGCCGAATTTGTCAGGCGACGATTTCGGGGCACGTTGTGTGCCAACCATGGCGGGGTGGGGACGGATGCGAGCGGGTCGAGCGCTGGAAAAATTGGGGCGGCGGTTTCAAACCGCGGCAGAAGGGGCTGAACGGGCGGCCGAGTATTCGCGGCTGTTGGCGTGGGGGCGGCATTACTTGCCGGAACATTTTCGCCAGCCGAGTTCGCCGATGCATCGCTGGTTGGAATCGCAGCTGGCGGAGGTTTCGCAATCGCGCGGCGGCCGGGTGAATCTCATCGGGCCGCGGGGGCATGCCAAGAGCACGGTCGCTACGCTCGCCTTTGTGCTCAAGTCTGCCGTCGAGGCGCGGGAGCCGTACATCTGGATCGTCTCCGATACCAAGGAACAGGCGCAGCTGCATCTGGAGAACGTCAAACGGGAATTGACCGACAATGCTCGACTGGCGGCAGACTATCCACTCTCGGTCGGACAGGGCCGCCGCTGGCAACGGCATGCGATCGAGCTCGCCAGCGGCGTGGTGATCGAGGCCTGGAGCACGGGGCAGCGGATTCGCGGCCGGCGGCGGCGCGAGCATCGGCCGAGCTTGATCGTCTGCGACGACCTGCAGAACGACAGCCATATCGCGTCGGCAGCCCAGCGCGAGTCGACCCGCCGCTGGTTCCATGGCACCCTGCTCAAAGCCGGCACGAGCGAGACCAATATCATCAACCTGGCGACGGCGCTGCATCGGGATGCATTGGCGATGGAGCTGCTGACGACGGCCGGCTGGCGGTCGATGCGGTTCGCCGCGATTCTCTCCTGGCCGACGAACATCGAACTGTGGGACGAGTGGGAGGCGATCTATGCGGGAGGAGCGGGCGAAGGGCGAGGAGTAACAGAGCAGAAGAGCGGAAGAACGGTAGAGCAGAAGAGCCGAGAGATAAACGCGAACGACTCTCCTTCTGCTGCTCTACCGCGCTACTGCTCTGCTGCTCTCTCCGCCGAGCACGCCCGTGCGTTCTTCGAGGCCAACAAAGAGCAAATGCTCGCCGGCGCCGAGGTCCTTTGGCCCGAAGTCGACGATCTCTACACGCTGATGAAAATGCGCGTCGAGAGTGGTCGCACGGCGTTCGAGCGTGAGAAACAAGGGTCGCCCGTCGACCCCGAGCTGTGCGAATGGCCGGAGTCGTACTTCGAGGACCACATTTGGTTTGAGTCGTGGGAAGGCGCGAGTCAGGTGCCAGGCGTCGAGGCGTCAGTGTTCTCGAACGAGCGCCTCCCAACTACCCGCTCCTGGCGCCTTCATCGTCAAGGCGATCGCGCTCGATCCGAGCAAAGGGGGCGATGGGCGGCGGGGCGACTACTCGGCCTACGTGCTGCTGGGGATCGACGCGGCGGGCGTGATGTTTGTCGAGGCCGACTTGGCGCGGCGACCGACGCCGCAGATGGTTGCCGACGGTGCGGCGTTGTGCCGACGGTTTCGGCCGCACATCTTCGGCGTCGAAGCGAATCAGTATCAGGAACTGTTGGCGGGCGAGCTGGCGGCCGAGTTCCAGCGGCAGCAAATCGCACACATCGCGCCCGTTGGAGTTCACAACTCCATCAACAAACAAGTGCGAATTCGCCGGCTGGGGCCGTATTTGTCCCAACGCCGACTGCGGTTCCTCGCGGGGTCGGCCTCCACGCGGCTGTTGGTGGAGCAACTCCGCGACTTTCCGGCCGGCGCTCACGACGATGGCCCGGATGCGCTCGAAATGGCCGTGCGTTTGACGGAAGACGTTTGGTGCGGACGGAACGCTGACGACGGACTTGGGGATCGGCTGGTGGGAGTCGAGTAGAGCGGCAGAACGGCAGCGCGGATACGGTTGAGTCGCGGTGATGATGTTGCTGTTCTGCTGATCTTCCCCTCTGCTGCTCTTTTACCAATTGCGAAAGGAAAACATACCATGCAAACGCAAATGAACGATCTTGAGCATCGCCTCGCAGAAGCCTTCGACGCCCTGTGGGACGACTTTGTCGATCCGCGCGACGCTTACAATGACGTCGACGGCGGGTGGTGGACGCCGGTTGGTAGTGGCGGCGGGTCGGCCGCTGGCTTTGGATCCGTACCGATCAACGAGCAGCAGCTCCGCGAGCTGCGTGGCCAATGTCGGCAACTGGCCACCGTCAACGAGTTCGCCATCAACGGGCATGAGAATCGCATCAGCTACATCGTCGGGTCCGGCCACAGCTACCATGCGACGGTCTGCAAGGGCATGGAGGCACCGTCCGAGGTAGCGATGCAGGTGCAAAAGCTGCTCGACCGCTTCTTGCGCGAAAATCGCTGGCACGAGCGGCAGCAGGAGATCGTCCGCCGCGTGGACCGCGACGGCGAAGCGTTTTTGCGATTCTTCGTCGACCACGACGGACGTACCCGCGTGCGATTCATCGAGCCGGACCAGGTCGCCACGCCCGCCAGCCGCTCGACCGATCCGTCGGCCAGCTTCGGCGTGCAAACCGATCCGCTCGACGTGGAAACGGTTCATGGCTACTACGTCGACAACGAGTTCGTCGACGCCAGCGATGTGCAACACCGGCGTGCCAACGTCGATTTCAACGTCAAGCGCGGCCTGCCGCTCTACACGCCGGTGCGGAAGAACCTGCGGCGGGCCGAGAAACTGCTGCGGAACATGAGCGTCGTGGCCGAGATTCAGTCGGCGATCGCGCTCATCCGCAAGCACCGCGGCGTGAGTCGCAGTGGCGTTGAGCAGTTTGTCGCCGGCGGCGCCGACGCGACGGCCACTGCTAATGGCCGGACGCGGCATTTCTCGCAATACGGCCCCGGCACGATCCTCGACGCCCCGGCCGGCCTCGAATACGATTTCCCCACCGCCGGCATCGACGCGGCCACCTTCGTCACGGTGCTGCAGGCCGAGCTGCGGGCGATCGCCTCGCGGCTGGTGATGCCCGAGTTCATGTTCACCTCCGACGCGTCGAACTCGAACTTCGCCTCGACGATGGTCGCCGAAGGCCCGGCCGTACGAATGTTCGAGCGGCTGCAAGCCGGCATGATCGAGAGCGATCGGGCCGTGATGTGGCGCGTGGTGGAGAACGCGATTCACTCCGGCCGCTTGCCAGCCGACGTGCGCGTAAACATCGAAATCCAAATCACCGGCCCAACGCTGCGAGTGCGCGATCACCTGCGCGAAGCCCAAGTCGACCGCATCGCCCACACGCATGGCGTGCTCTCGAAGCAAACCTGGAGCCAGCGGCTGGGGCTGGATTACGATCAGGAGCAGAAGAATCTGGCGGCGGCACGGCGCACGGCCATAAGGCCGCGACCGATGGTCGCGGCGCTTGCCGGGGCGGAAGCGAGACGACGCCGGCTGGCTGCGTGAACCGCGGAAGATGCATGCCCACAAAAACCACGGCGGGCTGAGGCATCTCGCATCAGCCCGCCGTTGGTCGCATCCCGATGTTTCAGGGCCTCGGCTCGCATCTGGCAGTTGAGGCGTTCGGAACTGAAGCCGAAGTTACACACTAGGCCCGGCGGCTTCGGCGGCTCAACGCCATGGCGGCCACGCCGACGCCCAGGAGCAACAGCGAAGCCGGTTCCGGCACTTCCACGTCGGATCGGAATTGCAGTCCGACGCCTACGCCACCACCCAATTCAAAATTCTCCAGCACCAAACCGTCCGCCGGCGGCAGATTAGCGATCACCCCCGGGTCGTCCGTCGAGATGAAGCGAACGTGAATCGTCGTCAATAGATCGACATAGTCGCTGACGATTCCTTGAGTTCCGCCTACCTCTCCTGGCGATTCGATCACGTCAAAACGCATGGGCGGGATGTCGAACTCGAGGGGCATCTCCGTCGCGCCTTCCGGAAAAGGCTCAAGAATCTCTGCGTCGTAGATGGTTTTGCCTGAATCCGCTCCAAACGCGCCGACGGTGATCGTGAGTCGATCGGACTCGTTATTTGGCGTTGCGGTCAGCTCGCCGTCAGAGCGGGCAGTGATCCAAAACGGGCGAAATGTTTCCAGGGCCGCAGCCGGAATCCGCATTACCTCCGCACCGGTCCGCGGCGGCAATCCGTTCGGGTTGTCATCCGAGGCGACTCGAACCTGGTAGGGGCTGACGCTCAACCGATCGCTGAACTGAAGATTGACACCGAGTGGCTCGCGGAAGTCGATCTCGTGCCCCGGGAACTCGTAGACGGCGTCGATTGGCTCGCCGGGAACTTCCGGAATCAGATGAACTTTTGGATCCGGCAGAACGGCAGCAGCCGACGGCACAAAATCTTTGAACACTTCACTCAAGGAATCAGAAACGGCTCCAGCCTGGGCCAAACACACGGCGGGGACCAGCGCGGCAAACATCGCGCACACGATACCAACCAATAGATGGACTCGCATTACACTCCTCCTTAGCAGTGGGGTCTGACGATTGGGCAGCAAGAAAGCAACGAATGCCCGAGCGCCGGACCAGGGTCAGATTCGCTGTTCGCAGTACGACAACGGCAATCTAGGTCGAGATCGTCATTAGCGTTCTCCGTTGGTCAGGCGGAGCAGTGCGGATAGAGAAATAAGTGCGCGAGTCTTGATTAGATCTGCTTTCCCGGATTCTGGCCGCGGTGGGACAGATACCCTTTGAAAACCAACTCGATGCGCCCGCATTGTAATCCCGCCCAGAGAAACTGCAACAGAATTCTTTGGCGTTGATCAAATTATCATCCGCTCATCAAATCTGGTCCAAATAGGTCAGCTCGCATCCCGCTTTGAATGGTATGCCAAGCGCCTGTTACCGTCGCGCGTTGCACCGGTCGGCCCATCACTATTGCTCCGCGACCACCTGCGCGAAGGCTAAGTCGACCGCTTCGCCCACACGCATGGCGTGCTCTCGCCACAAACCTGGAGCCAGCGGCTGGGGCTGGATTACGATCAGGAGCAGACGAATCTGGCGGAGCATCGGGGCGGCGACAATTGAGCGGGCAAAGTCAGGCACAGGACCAGCTCCCAGCAAACACGTTCCGGTCCTTTCATCGGTAAGCTGTCGTCGGCGTGCCATCCACTGAGATTGATGCGCCCTGTTATCTGACATGTGGTTTAGCAGCATTGACGGCACAAGTTGTTGGCCGGTAATCGGTTGCAGCGAATGGTATCGCCAAACGAATGAATGTGACGCGGTTGGCGATCGTCGAGCCTAAACTCCAGGTTCCCTGGCCAATCCAAGGCATTCCAAAACCATCTTCGCAATAATCTATTGCTAGCATGCAGATTGGTCCGTGGCACAAAACTGAATTCGGAGCCGCCGGCGAAAAACGGATGTCAACTTGCACCGCGACGGACGTGCATTACTATAATGACGGCGCTCACGAGCTAGGATTTCGAACGGTCGTGTCGATCTTACCCTGGTCACATTTAGGAGTTGACTGATGATCCGCAACCTTTGTCTGACGCTCATTCTGTCCGCGCTCGTAGGCGCGGTATCCAGTTCTGCCGGGGCCGCGAATTTCAGCACGGTCTTTACGGACCCCCATCCGCTCTTAAGCGAGGGAACCATTGGCTTCGCCTACGCAGGCAACAAATTCGTCGGTTCGGTCCAGCGCGATGGCACTGGCGCTCTCTACTCGACAGATCTCGTCGGAGGGAATGTGCAGTTGTTCGCACCTACGGTTGTCCTAGCGCCGAATCCCTCAAGTGAACATTTCGTTTCGTCTTCATTGGGACTCGGCGGGTTTCCCAATCGCGATGTCTACGTGGCGAGTGCCAACGGCGTGATGCATATTACCAATAACGGCACTTCTTCCAATCAGTTTGTTACTGGTCTGATTGGTGACGTGCGAGGGATCACGTTCGATGGAATTGGCACCTTTGGCAATGACATGTTGATTACGACAAACGTCGGTAGCGTGTATCGAGTCGATAGCGCCGGTACGCCCTCGCTGTTGGCCAGTGTCGGCGAAGACACTGAAGGTTTGGACGTCGCGCCTCTGGGGAACAATTTTTCCGTGTTCGACGGCCAATTGATCGTCGCTTCCGAGGGTTCTGGCACACTGCGCCGATTAGCAGCGCTGGCGTAGTCACGCCCTTTGCCACAGTTCCCAGCGCCGAAGAGCTGAGCTTCGTGCCATTGAATCTTGGCGCCAGCGGTAATCCGGTCGAGGGATTTTATGGCGCGAACTACACGCCAAACGTGATTAAGGCCGGCGTCAGCGAGTTTGTCGGCCTGGAGGGAGACATCATTGTCACCGGTGAGACAACACACCAAGTTAGTCGCGTTCACTGGAATAGTGGGAGCGCGATGTTCGAAGTAACCAATATCGGCGCCTTCCCGAATCAGCCTGAGGATGGCCTATTCGTCACGTCGACTATCATTAACTCGCCCGAGCCGTCGTCTCTGGTCTTGACGGTATTCGCATTTGGAGCGGTGGGCTCTGGCGGCAGGGCGCGGCGGCACGGTCGCGCCGCCGTCAGAGCCTAATAATTGCGGTCGGCGTAGTGCTATGGGAATCTCGACGTAAGTGGTGATATCCTCGAGATTGTCAGATCGCCAGCGGGGATATTGTTGTCGCCAGCCCCCGAGGCTCATCAACTCGCCGGCCCTGAGAAATCTCTGAGTGCCACCGTTCCTTGGCCCGGCGAGGAAGTGCAGAATGGCTGCCTAGCCATCGCATCCGGTCAGCAGTTGTCGAGCGGACTGCACCTGCGTGGTGATTCAAACCACTGGCCCGTCGCTCCAGGCGCGCGACCACTTGCGCGAAGATGCAAGTCGACCGCATCGCGTACACGCACGGCGTGCTCTCAAAGCAGACCTGGAGCCAACGGCTGGGGCTGGATTACGATCAGGAGCAGAAGAATACTGCAGAGCATCCGGGCGGCAATGCATAGGCATTCAAGTTCGAGGCCTGACCTCTTGGCCTCGAGTGAGCTTGGACCTGCCAGGCGTCGGTAAGGGGGCCGGCTACAAACTCCCGAGCCAGGTTGTCAACGCCGGCGGCACCGCAAATCGTGGCTCCTCGCGCCGATCACTGTTCGCGCATAGTCGCGGCCAGCCCGTTGCATTCTCGGCTCCCCAGAGCTATAAAGCCTCCAAGGCAATCCCGACTACACCGGGTCGAATCTCTTCAGTGCTCTTCATTCTTGGAGCGGACGCTCATGACCTCCTTCGCCTCGTCGAACGCTGCGCTAAGGTTTCAGCTTGCTCATTGCTGGGGAAAGATGCTGCTTGTGCTCTTGGCGACGAGCGGCCTGGCCGCCCGATCCGCTCTCGCTGGCGGCTTCGGCTTCCAGCGGATCGTCAATTCGTTCAATACCACCCCACCTTCCGAACCGGCCACGGCGAAGTACGACTACGTCGGCATCCCCGCCATCAGCGGCGGCGGAGTCGTCTTTGGCGCAAAGCTTCTCGGCCCCGCCATCGGCGGCACCGGTCTCTACAATCGCATCGATGTCGGCACCACAGCCGGCGCGTTGAGCAACTATGCCAAGGCCGTCAACAACCCGGGCCCCAACCCGCCCATGGGCACGATCGCGTTCTTCGTCGAAGACCCCGCGATCTCTGGCAGCCAGATCGCCACGCGTCCCAGCGCCTATAACGGCACAAACTACCACGATCAAATCTTTACATATACAACTCCCAACGTGCCGGTGAACCTTGGCGACGCCTGGGCGCTCCCTCGCTCTACAGCGGAAGTACGGCCTACGCAGCCAACAATGTCGGCATAAATGTGACGACGATCCAAGGGACGCTCGTCGACGTCAATGATTTTGTACCAGGAGGCGCAGGCGCAAAGTTTAAGTCTTTCTCTCCTTACGGCGGCACGATCGATTCCTACCTCGACTACAACATCAACTATGCAACCTTCGTTGCACGGTGGACCGACGCGGGGAACGTCAGCCGCGTCGGCGTCTATCGCTGGCAAAAATCGACCGACACGATCGTCGCTGTGGCCGACCAGAACATCCCAATCCCCGGCTATCCGCTGGACAAGTTCGACGACCAGTTCTCCTTCGTTACCACCAGCTTCGACAACGTCTCGACGACTGGAAGCGTTTCAACGGCACGGCCCAGTCTGGCCGGCTCGACGGTCGCCTTCGCGTACGACGAGGTCTTTTCAACTCCCGCGCGGGCCGGCGTCTATCGCTATGTCGGCGGGTCGCTGGCGAAAGTCGCCGACGTCACGACACCCAATCCGTCAGCGCCGAACTTGAGTTTTCGGCACTTCGAAGGCGTGTCGACTCTCGGCAGCGCTCATGCTTTCGTGGCCAACTCGGTCTTGGGAGACAATACCGGCCCGCAGGCGGCATCGATCGGCGGGGGCTACGGCATTTACCTGGACACCTGCGGCATGATCCGCGAAGTCATGCGTGAAGGAAAAGTCCTCGACGGCCGCGTCGTCAGCAATCTGGAAATTGGAAACCGCGCTCTAACCACGGCCAAGTTTACGTACAACCTCGCCTTTCGCGCCGAGTTTACCGATGGCACGGAGGGAATTTATGTCGCTTCCACCAATTCGCTCTGCTACGACCCCATTCCCGTGCTGGCCGACTTCGGCAACCTGTTTGGCGGGACGTCGCTCGTTGCTCTGCCTACCAACCCTGACATCGGCGTCCCGGTCGAATCGACTTGGCAGATGCGGACACTCCAAGGGCCTGCGGGGGTTCCTGCCGCGGTCGGCGTGGACTTTGAGCAAAGCCTGGTCGGTGTCGATGGCTTGCCGGGCAACGATCCCCACCTGATCGACTTCACCATCGATGGCGGCGTCGTGCTGCCAGAGGAATTGGCACTGTCGTTCAGCGAAGACATGCGTCTCGAAGGCCTCCGCCTCGACCAATTTGATATTGGTGACTCGCTGCAACTGACTATCGGCGGTGTAACCCGTATCGTTGACTCCGCCGATGTTCACGATGGCCTGTTGCCACTCGACGATGCCCGCCTCAACAAAGGCGAGACCCTCCGCATCGCCTGGGATGGTGCGAATGCCGCTGGTAACGGCGTCAGCTTTGGCGGCTTGGGCTACCGTGTTGTGCCCGAGCCTGCAACTATTTTCATGTTCGTCCTCGGCACGCTGGCAGTCTTGGCTAGCCCACGTCGGGCATGGCAATCAACTCGCGAGTTTGGTGAGATTCCGAAATAGCCAGCCTCTTTTGAACCTACGACGCATCGTTCTGCCCACGCCATTCGTTATGTGACGCATACTCTGAAATCCATCTCGCCCGGCCGGCTGCCGTCACTAGCTTACACCTGCGTCAAGACCCAAATCTCCCCGCCATCGCTCCAGGTGCGCGACCACTTACGCGAAGCGCAGGTGGACCGTATCGCGTACACGCATGGCGTGCTCTCGCCGCAGACCTGGAGCCAGCGACTAGGGCTCGATTACGATCAGGAGCAGGAGAATCTGGCGGCGCATCGGGAGAAGTAACGAGTGACGACTCGCCCGGGCACGCATCACCGAAGCCCGGTACAATCCGTTCCACAGCAAACGCCGCGTTTGCTTATACACAGAGATGTTGGATAATCAGGGCTTATCCACATTTTATGTGTCGAATAATGAGTTAGGCGGGCATGAACAAAGAGTTGGAATCGGGTTTATCGGCTCTCGATTCGAACGACTCCGTATCCGCGGAGGCAGTGCGGCGCTTGATCGGCGACGGCGACCTGCGAGTACGGGGCGCCGCTTACTATTTCCTTCAGCGGGCGAGGGATCGAATCGTCCCGCCACTTTCGACAGCCGAGCAGTGTTCGTTCATGCTCGACTATTTGTTTGAATGTCTACTGCTTGACCCCGAGTCCGATGACTATCTCTATAGTGGATTCGAAGCCGCGGGGGAACTGTCGGGGTGGGTAAAGCGTCTTGAGCGCGTCGGCAATAACGATAGGCTCATTTCTCAAATTGTTCAGAGACTTACCCAGGCGTACATTGCGGCCGACGAAAACACGCGCAATCGAATCGAAACGGGAGCGGTTGAACATATGATGGAATCGCCATCCATGCGCAAGTATTTCGCTTCTTGGAAGGGCGATTCTACGCTTGGTACGGCATATGAACTTTGCCTTCAATGGGGTATAGACCACGAGGAGTAAGGAGAATCGCCATAAGCGCCTAACAAGACGCTGCAGTTGACCCGCCAGACCGACGGGCGGTTAAACATTTTACCTTGGTATCGCTTATGCTACGTGTCTCCCGCACTCTAGCCGAGGCGGGCAACTGAGTGTGGACGGTTAGGCGTCGTATGGCGCACCACGAAAACAACATTCCGCCAGACCGCAAACGGCAGTTCGATCTGATCGAGGCCGCGTCTAACGCTACGCGGAATTGGGCCCAGGCAAATGGCAGGTCGCTTGAATTCATCTATCCCGTCGTTCCCTTCGTGGAAACTGATTTCAGCCTAGATGCCTGGCTCTTCGTCGACACCGAAAGCAGGATTCGCGAATATCACACTAACGGTACGGCAGGTGCTCTAGAGTCGGAATTTCGTGCTGCACTCTCGAAGGTGGGTTACCCGGCGGAATGGCTGGAGCAAGTGTCCTGTCACTTCGGGTCGAAGGAGACATTAGATCGTGACTACCAAGGAAGCTATTTCTACTTTCTTAGGTAGCTCTGAACGCAATGGGAGTCTAATAAATCGCTCGATCGCACGCATGGAAAACAACCGCAGCCGCGGCAGTTGTCTCAGAACGTGTTTTGAAATTGCCTGATTGAAGAAAAGCAGCTACGGCTCCTCCTTTTGGTTAGCAGCCTTTGGAAGGAGCCGTAGCATGAAAACGGAGGTCAAGTATTCCAGCGATTTGACGAATCGGCAATGGCAGTTGATGCGTCAGTTGTTGCCGCGGCGGTCGCGGCTGGGGCGTCGTCCCATCGACCGGCGACGGATTATCAATGCCATTCTGTATGTGGTGCGAACGGGCTGCCAGTGGCGGATGCTGCCCAAGGACTTTCCGAATTGGGGTACCGTGTACGGGATTTTCTGGCGTTGGCGCAATGACGGCACTTGGCAAAAGATTCACGACGCCTTGCGGGCCAAAGCGAGACGGGCGGTCGGCAAGAAGTCGACGCCCACGGTGGCGATTCTTGACAGCCAATCGATTCGCACGGCCGAAGGAGGTGAGGAAAGAGGCTATGATGCGGCCAAGAAGATCACCGGTCGCAAGCGGCACCTGGCAGTCGATACACTCGGGCTGTTGTTGGCGGTGGTCGTCCATCGAGCCGATTGGCAGGATCAAGACGGCGCGAAGTCGGTATTGGAAAAAATGGGAGAACAATTTTGTCGAATCAAGGTGGTGTTTGGCGATCTGGCCTATGGCCGCAATGATCTGCCCACTTGGGTGCAGCAGACTTTGGGCTGGGTCCTGCAAACCATCCTGCGGCCAGTGGATGTCAAAGGGTTCGTCGTCCTTCCGAAGCGATGGATCGTCGAACGTACGTTCGCTTGGCTCGCGCGCTATCGCCGCCATAGCAAAGACTACGAAAAAACCACCGCCTCCAGTGAAGCCCTGACCTACATCGCCATGATCGGACTCATGTCCAAACGGCTTGCAAACCTACAAAACTGAAATTCAAAACACGTTCTCAGCGAGACCTGACGGGCAGCCTTGCCTCGCACATCGCCGTTTCATGAACGGGCGACGCATCGCCCACACCCACGGCGTACTCTCACCACAAACCTGGAGCCAGCACCTGGGGCTCGACTACGACCAGGAGCAGAAGAACATCGCCGAGCACGGTGGGTAGCGATATCGGTTGCGGGAAATGATGGTCCGAACACCGTGCGGCGATGCGACTTACGGCGGCGGTCGGGACACAAAGTCTGGATGCAGGCGTCTGCCCTGGCCGCAGATCACGAGGCGGGAACACGCCGCGCGTACTTTATTCGCAAGAATCCCATTGATTGGTTTTCTTTCGGCGTCATAATCGAGAAAATTCGCGGCTCTCGGCCAGGCGAGCGGCCGCATGGGAGATCACGCAGCGAACGTGAGTCGTTTCGGGCAATTTGCTGTATGACTGGTCAATTCTCGATCGGCAATTCGGCTTGGGCCCCGGGGGCCCAACGCGTCGCGCAGCGTGATCGCCAGCGTCGCCAACGGCATCATGACGTCACCGGCGAAATATGAGATAGTCGGAAAGCTCCTCGGGAGGTGAACGATGAACGGTTTGCGTTTGCGCATCGCTGTTTTTTCGAGTCTCTCCATCGCGTTCACCGCAGCCGCGGCATTCACGACTGCGGTCGCCTCGGCAGGCATCGTGCCCGATGGGTCGGGCGTTTTTATAACGGTCAGCGGGGTAGAGAATATATGTGGCGCGGCTGATGAGAACCACAACGCGTTTTGCGCGACCGCCGCTGGGCCGACCGTGCCAGTGAGCATCCCACTCACGACATTTACCGATCCCCGCGGCGCGAACTTCGGCTATATCACAGCGAGTGCGGACGTGATGACTGGCAAAACGATGCATGAAACGCTGAATTCAAACTCCTCTGACTTCAACTATATGGCGATCAACGACACTTACACTGTCCATGGCACGGCTAGCGGATCGTTCCCTATCACGGCAACCTTTCACATCACCGGCACCTATGGCTCCATACCGAACTCGACGTTTGGTAATTTGATGGGAAACGTCGCTACGCAGCTCGAAATCGGCACGTTTCACCCCGAGGCAACGCTCACTCAATTCGTGATCGACCCATTCCTGGCCGATGCCCTCAACCCGATGACGGCGCAGGTCAGCCAGGTCCACACTGCGATGGCCAGCCCGACGCCGCTTGCCTTTCCGTGGGACGTTCAGGTGAGCTACACGAAGATGGTCAGCGTCAACGACGTCTTTGACTTCGCATACGGACTCGATATGAACCTCTCGAGCTCCGCTCAAATGAATGTGAATCCCGACGGCCTCGACGTGATTACCTTTGCCCTGCCGGAGGGTGTGTTTTTGACGTCGGCTCTGGGAGCGACGTTTGGAACACCATCGAGTCTGTTCGGCGACTACAACGCTGACAATATCGTCGACGCTGCCGATTACACGGTGTGGCGGAACAACCTGGACAGCACCGCGATTCTTCCGAATGATCCCTCGCCCGGCATGGTGACCCAAGACGACTATGTAACGTGGAAAGCCCACTTTGGCGAAACGGCGGGCAGTGGCTCGGGCGACAGGGTGAACATCGCCGTTCCCGAACCGGCAACGATACGGCTGCTATTAGTTGCCGCGGGAGGCTGGGCGATCCTAGGACGTTTACTCGCGAGGTCGATTCGAGAACTCGTTAGCGAGTGAGATAGGCAACAACCGACCGATCGTGAACTGTCAGCGCATGCGTACTGCGCAAGTCGACGCAATCATAAGCGCGAGGTGAAATCGTCCTGCGAGTGCGCGACCACCTGCGCGAAGCCCCCGTTGGCAGTGCCCGCCGACCGCATCGCCCACACCCACGGCATCCTCTCGCCGCAATCGTAGAGCCAGCGATTAGGACTCGATTACGATCAGGAGCAGACGCATTTGGCTGAGCATCGGGGCGGCGACAATTGAGCGGACATCGTCAGGCTCCGTTTGCTATCTGCGATGCGATGAGAAACCTCCGCGCCGCAAGCCTCAGCCAAGTCGAGTCTTGCGGCGCGGAGTGTCGGTGAGTAATGCTTGTTCGACTACCTTTTAGGACGGATTGGGCCGCAAGCCAGGCCCAGCGCCGATATGCATAAGAGTGCCAATGAAGTGGGCTCGGGGACGTTGCGCGGGACAACGACACTGAAGTACTGAGTTCCACCAGCATAGGCGCCACTCTCCAGATTGAGCTGACCAACAGAGCCGTTGAACGTCCCTGCGCCGTCACCTCCCAGGTTGATCTGCCCAGCGGGCAAGCCACCCAGGAACTGGTTGGAAAGGTAGTCGTGATTCGAGCCATTGATCATGGCGCTGATCTTGATCACGCTTCCAGGACCGGGACTGCCAATCGCGGAGAGTGGGATCGCCAATTCCAGTCCGGTTTGGACGGCCTGCGCTGCGGATTGGTCGGCCGCCTGACAGCCACTACCACCTGGAGTGTCGCAACCGTCGACGCCGGCAACGTTGCTGTTGTTGAATGCCACGCCCAGAGCGGAAGCGCCCACGCTGGCATTCGAACCTTCCATAGAGCCAGCGAAAATGTTGCCGCTAGACTCGACGACACTCGTGCTTCCAACGCTGTTGAAGTCGAAGTCGTACATATTCCCACCGCCACGACGGTTGATCAGCAAATAATCGGCCGCGAATCCTGCATCGAAGGTGAACCCGACGTACTTGGCAGCCCAATTGTCATTGCTCGGATTGTTGCCGCCGGCGCCCGTATTGTTGGTGATGACGTTTTCACCACCAGCCACTGAGTCGATGAAGATATTCAGTTTGTTGAGATTGCTTTCCAAATTGCCGGTCAAAGTCAGGTACAAGACACCTCCATCAATCTGCGCCCAAGCAGCGTCGAGCTCGGAACCGCCGTTGGGATTGGCGTCGCCGAACTGCGTTTCGACTGTTTGCGTCGAAGCCAGGGTGTAGCCATCACCGGCAATGCTGCCGTCCAGAGTTACCGCCGCGGCGGATGCGGCCGTCGAACATAGAATCGCCAAACAAAGTAGTTGTCTCATTGGTCACCCTCGATAGATGCAAATGAAAAACTGGGCTGTAATGCCGTGCCTCGTCTCCAAGCGAGGCCGGCAACGATTACGCGCCACGTCTCGTCGTTCTCTGTCGCCTGACGTGACATATCCGTCTGCCAGTATAGCAGCGAGTATACATTGGGGGGGAAGAATTACGCAGCAAAACGGGATGCAGCACCGAATCCACACCCACGGCATCCTCTCACCACAATCGTGGAGCCAGCGACTGGGGCTCGATTACGATCAGGAGCAGAAGAACGTTGCGACTCATCGAGCCGACGCTGGGAATCATTGCGCAAATCGCACTCCTCACCAGATCTCCGGCACAAACCGCTGACTCTCGATCGGGGGGCGACGATAAGAACTCGCCGGAGGGCGTGGTGGGAGTTTCGGCGGGACCGGGGTCAAGTCTTTGTACTCAATCATGCTCAGCACGTGACTGATGCAGTTCAGACGCGCGCATTTCTTCGAGTCGGCTTTGACGACGTACCACGGTGCCTGTTTGATGTCGGTGTGTTCGAACATGGTGTCTTTGGCCTTGGAATACTCGATCCAGCGCGATCGCGACTCCATGTCCATCGGGCTCAGCTTCCAACTCCGAGTTGGATCCTTCATCCGCGTTTGGAACCGGTGTTCCTGCTCCTCATCGCTCACCGAGAACCAATACTTGAGGACCATGATGCCCGCTCGGACCAACATCCGTTCAAACTCCGGACAGGAGCGCATGAACTCGTGGTACTCCGCGTCGGTACAAAAGCCCATCACCCGTTCGACGCCGGCCCGGTTGTACCAGCTCCGATCGAACAACACAATTTCGCCTGCCGAGGGCAGATGCTCAACGTATCGTTGAAAGTACCAACTTGCCTCCTCCTTTTCCGTCGGCCTGCCCAGAGCCACCACGCGACAGATACGCGGATTCAAGCTCTCGGTGATGCGTTTGATCACGCCCCCTTTGCCGGCCGCGTCGCGTCCCTCGAAGAGCACGACCACCTTCAAACCCTCGTGCTTGACCCATTCCTGCATCTTCACCAGTTCGATTTGCAGGCGGGCGAGTTCCCGCTGGTACTTTTTCTTGTTGATCTTATGCTTCGGCGCCTTGAGGTCGCCGGACCCGTCTGCGGACAGGTCGCGTTCGCCTCGCTCACTTCGTCGCTTGATTCGCTTCTGTTTGCTTTTCATTGCAGTGCATTTCTAACTGTGGGGCCCAGCATTGAACCCAATTTTGACTTTACTCCAAATTGCAGCGATTGGGATACCAATCTTCCTTTTGAACGCGAAAAGGCTTTGTTTTTCTGCAAGCCGGGGCGACCGGCAGGTTCGGTCTGCCCAACCGCTTGGCATTCGCCGCTGCTCGTCTTGGCGATGTGCGGGTGATCGGTGCGATGAAAAGTGCGCATCGGCGTTCCGCTCAGCAATGCACAATTCGATCGCGTCGCCCGCTCCAACGATCACCTCCCAACCACGAATTCCTCACCAGAGGGGTGGCCGAAAATCGTTGTTGAACTGAACAAATGAATCTCTATAGTGAAACCATGCACGCGACGCTCGAATCGACGACCAAGACCAACAAAGCCCAACAGGCGGAAGAAGCGTTCGCCCGGCTGATGGCCGACGCCTCGCGGCGCGGCTTTTACGGCACGGCCGGTTTGACGCTCAGCTTCCAGGATGGACGGATTCAGCACATTCGCGTGGCGCTGGAGAGAATGATTAAGTGAGAGGGCTGTCGGCTCTCGGCTATCAGCCTTCGGCCAACCGGCTGAAGCGCTTGCCGATAGCCGACGGCTGATAGCTGACAGCCAATTTGGTATCGAATCGAGCCCGGTTTTACGCCAGGTATCCAGTCGAGCCCAGCGAAAGGCCAACGCGCCTTTCGCTGGGCTTTTTTTGTTGCACACGTCAAACGTCGAAGGGAACGCACATGTCGGAATTGCTTCAAGAGTACGTCGATTCGGGCAACCACACGCTGCGGGTCGATCGCAACTCGGGCGTCATTCGCGGCGTCAAGTTGCTCGGCCTGCGATCGCGAAATGGCCGCCGCTATCAGCAGCACGCCTTGGCCGACGCGGTCAGTTTGTACGAAGGCGCGAAGGTCAACATCAACCACCCCAAGGGCCATCCCCTTTCGCCGCGCGACTATCAGGATCGGCTCGGTGTGATTCGCGGCGTTGAGCTCCGCACTCAGGAAGGGCTCTTCGGCGATCTGCATTTCAATCCCAAGCACGCGCTCTCGGAGCAACTGATGTGGGACGCGGAACACGCGTCGCAAAACGTCGGCCTCTCACACAACGTGCTCGCCCGTACCGCCCGCGACGGCGACGACACGGTCGTCGAAGCGATCACTAAGGTGCAGAGCATCGATCTCGTGGCCGACCCCGCCACGACACAAGGCCTGTTCGAGCAACAGCGCGACGCGAACGCGACGCCGCCCGCCGTCGCGTGGAGCGAGCTCACCATCGAAGACCTCGCACTCCACCGTCCCGATCTCGTCCGCGAACTCGAACAAGCTCACACAACTCAGCTCGAATCGCTCCAGCAGCAATTGGATCAAGCCGCCCTCCGCACGGCGACGCTCGAACGCCGGGGTCGAATCGTGGAGCTGCTCCAAGAGCATCACTTGCCGCTCCCCGACAGCCGGCACGAAGCCTCGCGCCGCATCACCAGCGACCAATTCGTCGAATCGCTGTTGAACGCGGCCGACGACGACTCGCTGCGGCGGCTCGTCGAGGAACGTGCCGCGCTAGTGAAGTCGGCCAATCGCTGGAACCAGGAAGAGCGGCGAACTCCCTCGCGGCCCGTTGCGCGCGATCAACTTACTGTCGGCAGCAGCGTGGTCCGCGACGCCAAGGAATTCGCGGCGGCTGTTCGCACGCGTTAACAAACCACTTTCCACATTCAAAAACCAAGGAGACCTATCCCGTGGCAAACACCATGCGTTGGCGTTATGGCGACACCCAGCCGGTCATGTTGCCGGTCGATGCGACGACCGTCGTCGAAATCGGCGACCTCATTTACCTCGAAACGGACGATGTCCGGCCGGCATCCGCCCAGGCAGACCAGCTCACCGAAGCCGCAAATCAAGAGCTATTCCAAGACAAGTTCGCGGGCGTGGCCATGCAGGCCTCGCGCAACGGCGACACGCAACCGATCCGCGTGGCAACGGCCGGTGTGTTCGAGTTCGACTGCTTGTCTGCAACATTCGAGGTCGGCAAGCTGATCGGCGTCGACGAAAACGCCGCCGGCACGGCGCTCGAGAAGCAAGTGGTTGCCCCGGTGGCAACATCGAACCTGGCGATCGGACGCTGCGCAAAGCGTGTCAACCCGGCAGCCACCAAGGTGCTGGTCGACGTCGTCAGCACCGTCCAGCGCGGCGGACCGCAAGACGCAGCATAACCACGCGCTTACTTCGGACTGGTCGCTTCAGCGACCAGTACGCAGCACCCACAATCCAACAACAGTCTTGATAGGAGCACTCAACGTGACATTGAAATATCGTGAACTGAAGCGCCGCTACGAACTCGACGGCGGCGAGCAAACGGTGAACCATCTCTCGGAGGCCTTGCGGGAAAAGCACCTCAAAGCCGAGGACTTCAGCGTTCGCGACCTGGCCGAGGCGCTCGTGCCCGACGGCCGCGAATGGGTCCGCATGCTCGATCCCCGCAGCGCCGGCAGCGTCAGCGTGCTCGAGTCGGGCGACGGCGTCGACACGACCGCCTTCCTGAACATCACGAGCCAGGTGATCTATTCGAAGATCATGGAGTCGTACACCCAGGAAGCGTTCGTCTGCTCGAAGCTCGTCGACACGATTCCCACGCGGCTCGATGGCGAGAAGATCCCCGGCATCGGTCGGATCGCCGACAAAATCGAAGAAGTCGCGCCCGGCATGCCCTATCCGTCGCTCGGCTTCGGCGAAGACTACATCGAAACCCCGTCGACCACCAAACGCGGCTTCATCGTGCCGGTCACCAAGGAGGCGATCTTCTTCGATCGCACGCACCTGGTGCTCAGTCGAGCAACGGAAGTCGGCGAGGTGCTCGGTCTCAACAAGGAGAAGTGGATCATCGACGTCGTGATCGGTGCCACCAACAACTACAAGTGGAAGGGCACGACCTACAACACCTATCAATTCACGACGCCGTGGATCAATCAGATCTCGAGCAACGAGCTGATCGATTGGTCGAACCTGGGCGCGGCCGAGCAGCTGTTCGCCGACATCCTCGACCCCAACACGGGCGAGCCGGTGCTGGTGGGCGGCACGACGCTGTTGGTGACGCCCTTCTACCGGCACACGGCCCAGCGGATCGTCAACGCGACGGAATTGACGTTTTCGCCGGACGGCTCGCCGATCGCCACGGTTTCGACCAACCCGGTCGGCAACTTCCGCGTCTTCGACAGCCGGCTGTTGCACCGCCGGATCGTGGCGGCCGGCGCCGCGGCATCGGACGCCAAAAAGTGGTACTTCGTCGGCGACTTCCGCCGCGCGTTTGCCTACATGGAAAACTGGCCGATCACGGTCACGCAGGCGCCGATCGGCAGCGAAGCCGAGTTCAACAACGACATCGTGTTGCGATTCAAAGCCAGCGAACGCGGCGCTGCCGCCGTGCTCAATCCGCGCTACATCGTGAAAAGCACGGGCTGATACAAGGGTGCCTCGGGTCGTCGGTGGTCTGTCGCCTGGCATGGACGTTCCTGTCGACGAGATGGGATCGGATTGCAAGGGCTGACAGACGCGGTTTGGACGTGTGAGCATTCGCCGAGCGTCCGAACCGCACACCGACCCTAGGGCAAACGATACCGGGTGGCACGCCATGAGCTTCCAGCGAAGGGCGTGGCGATCAAAAACGCACGCACGGACCACGCCCTGCGCCGGAGGCTTAGAGCGTGCCACCCATATTCGTCGCATCCGTCGACGGTGAACTGAACAATTGACTGGAGACTTACGATGGCAGCAAACGAAACCATGGCGATTTGGGAGGCGATCGGCAGCACGCCGCCCGCGTCGGCCGCAGCGACACTCGACCTGCGAAACGGTCGCGTCGTACTCGATTTCGACGCCGACACCAACGAGACGACCTGCTTCTCGTCCGTGCTGCCCAAGCACTACGCGGGCGGGAACCTCGCCTGTAAGCTGCACTGGATGGCGACGACCGCAACGTCGGGCAACGTCCGTTGGAGCGCCGGCCTTCGAGCGGCTCGAGGCGGCCGGGCCGGACCTCGATTCCGACGGATTCCAAACGGCCGCCGCGGCCAACGGCGCCGCCGACGCCACCAGCGGCAAGCTGACCCTGACCACGCTGACGCTCACCGCACTCGATGGAGCGGTCGCCGGCGATGCGTTCCGTCTTGCCGTCACACGCGTCGCCAACGACGGCACCAACGACACGATGACCGGCGACGCCGAACTTGTCGCGGTCGAGATGGTGGAGGCGTAATCATGGCCTACGAGTGCGTGAGCGCGTCGAACCAGTACTTCACCATCGCGGCACCGAATATATCCGTGCCCCCGGTGACGTTCAGCATCTGGATTCACGTGTCTGCGATCATCGACAAGAACACGGCCCTATTCGTTTGGCGCGATACGATTCAAACCGGCCTGCTCCTGCGATATGTCTCTCCGAATTGGGAACTACGCTACTACATTGCCAACGGCAACCAGTGGCAGACTTCGACCGGTCTGACCGTGAGCACTGGCGTATGGCAGCATTTGTGCGTTGCCGTCAGCAGCACCCAGGCGCGGCTCTACTTGAAAGGCAACACTTTTACCAACAACGTCAGCCACGCGACGGCCAACATCAACGACGCCGGCGACGTGGCGAGAGATCCGGCGCCGGGTCTGGTCAGCCTCCAGGGCAGCATCGCCGAACCGGCGATCTGGAACGCGACTTTGACCGATGCCGAGTGCCTGCGCGCTGGGGAAAGGCCTATCGCCGCTCTGCTTGAAACACCGACTGCCCAGCCTGGTGATGTATCGTGACTTGATACGCGACACATCCCGCGGCTTCGGTCCCGCGCTCGCCGCGGTCAACGGCCCAACCGTCGCACCCCATCCGCCGATGCGTTATCCGCAGGGCAAGCTCATGCCCGCTTTTTCGCCGGCCCATTTTCTCGCCCCCTTTCATCAATCGATCGCGACCGCACACGCTAGCCCCGTAGTGCAAGGCTCTGCCGAGTCGGTCGGGGCGGCACAGGGCGCAACCCAACCCATTGGCGAGGTATCCAGCTAATGCCCAAGGCAAACGACATTTTTGGAACGGCGTTTAAGAACGGATCAGCCATCCTCATGGCCCGAATCGTCGATGCAGCGGGCGCCAACGTCCAGCAGGCCGGCCTCGCGGCGATCGAGTACTCGATCTACGAGCTCGACCCCTGCCGTCCGGACAATCTCGCGCCGGTCGCCGGTCACGACGGCATATCGCTCACCGTCGCCGACGTGATCTTCAACGCGCTCCAAACCGGCGGGCTGTGGACCGTCGACGAAGTTGGCTACAACTTTCGCCACGAAATCGACGTCAGCACGACCGATGCGTTTCCGAAGGCAGGCGCCCAGTACCAGGTCCGTTACAAACTGACGCCCACGACGGGCCAAAAAACAATTGTCCGCTTCCAATTGAGGGTGATCTAGTCATGACCGACATTCAACAAATCCAATCGATTCGCAGCCAAACGCTGGCGCAACTCGACGCGCTGCGGGCCGACCCGAAACCCACTTACTGGCTCGACGGGCAACGGGTCCACTGGCAGCAATACGCCGAATCGTTGCAGGCCACGGTCGACTGGTGCGACCAGAAGCTCGCCGAATACGATCCGTTCGAGGTCCGCTCGCAAGGAACTAGCTAATGACAATTGAGTTAGACATTCACGACGACTTCAGCACGATCCTCGATGGCGCCGAACCCATTTCGCTCCAGCGGCACGGCAGCGCCAACACGGTCGCCGTGCTCAAGGCGTGGCGCTACTCCTTCGAGACCACCGAGGCACAGGCGGGCATTTCGGGCGTCGTGCGAAACGACGTCGTGTGGCAATTCGTCTGGGACGAAGCGGTCGACCGGCCGCGCGTCGGCGACTCGCTCATCGACGCGGCCAACGAGTGTTGGACAATTCTGGCAGTCGTCGAGCGGGGCAACAAGTCGCGGCTCCAGTGCGTCACGCGCAACCTGCGGTTGGTCCACCAGCTCGACGATCGCATCGAGATCCAACAAGCAACCTGGGAAGACCTCGGCACCGGCCCAGAAATCACCGGCTGGACGACGCTCCGCACCGCCGTCCCCGCGCGAATCCAACCGGACCAAACCACGGTCGACAACTCGGCCGACCCACCGACGTCGACGACTACGTATCGTGTGCTCTTGGCCGACAACACGCCACTCGACCACAACCACCGCCTCGTGGGCCCGGAGGGCCCGATCTACCAAGTGCAGGAATACAGCCAGGCAGAACGCATCGACGTGCTGCCGGTGGCGACGGTCAAGAAGCTGACGAGCGCCTAGCCCACCACGTCGAACTTGAGCCCATACTGCGTGAACATCAGGTCCAAGTCGTTCACGTCGAGGTCGCCCCGGGCCTGCGTCGGGTTCTGGATGCCGTCATCTTATCGATAAGGACAGAGCGCAAGCCAGCACGTCGCCACGTACGTATCGCTCGAACTCGAGACCACGTCCGGCCGATAGCGGAGTACGAGGTGAAAATGATTCGACAGAATGGCGAAGCCCAGTAGGTCGATGCCGAACTGGCCGGCCAAGTGGGCGAGCCGCTGTTCGAGCCAAACCTTGCGGTGATCGTAGTTGTGGCCCGTGTAGGGGTCGTCGCCTCGGAGGAAGCACGCCCCACGCAGCGGTTGATGCAGCGAAATGAAAGTTTGTGAAGAATCGGCAAGCTGGCCCGCCGCTACGCCGCCACCCACACGGCCAGCCCCAACAGGATGGCAACGATTGCCGTGGCGATGAGCAGCGTGCGGAGGGAGAAGCGATATGACAACTGAAAGCAAGGGAGTATGGCTAACACGGCAAACAGAAACACAACGAAAGCATGAGGTATCCAAAGGGTGCCCCCATTTATTCGCAGACCCTGATGAGGCGGAAAATCAAAGTACTCGTTGACAACTGGCGGATGGCCGAGCCATTCCTCGGTTGTTTGACTCCAGAATTGTATGCGGCCCCCACCATTCCATCGCCAGCATGACATTTGTCCCCGCACCGAAGTGATAGAGACACCGTGATGACCGGTAATCGGAAAGTCGACTTGGTCGGAACGCCAATAACTCCGCACCCACAACACACACACGAGCACCGGCAGCATGGCGAAGAATACCGACACGGCAATGCGAAGGCGGCGAGTCATTGGGGCCTCGCCTTTAGTGTAGCAGAGCACAATGAGGAATTGACAGGATCGGCTGGGTGGCGCTGCTGGGTGAGCCACGGCGGATTGGAGAACTTGTCCAGCAGTGGATGTTGTTACTGGTTCACAGCGTTGGGCGAGGTCTCCGCGGCGACTCCGCGACCAGCGGTGGGAGCAGGAGGCTCTGGGCAGCAAAAGGGGACATTCTACGTTTCTATAAAGTAGAATGTCCCCTTTTACTCACGAGCGCGCAGGTCAACTGCGAAAAGTGCAACCCAGCATGCATGCCCATTACCATTCTGCCAGTACCAGAGCCAGTGGATCATCGAAAAGTTCTTGTTTGTCTGAGTTGTCGGCTCGACGGTCATTCTTCTCGCGATCATGAATCGCGGAATAATCTAGCTGTAACGCACGCCCAAGACGGTCGCTTGCCAACAGTAGCAGCAGCTGATCACCGACGGGCTCGTTGCCCCGGAATCTGCGGCTCAGCGCGCGGCGAACCTGGCTTGCCGTCTTGGGAAAAACTAGCCGCAAAGGCGAAGTCGGCAATTGCGCTCGGGGCCTCGGATCTCGCCTCGAGTGGAGCTGTCGTCGATTCCACGGACTGCGGAGTCCGCACTGCGTCGAATTGCGACGCCACGTTGTCAATCGCAGATTCGATCAACAGTTGGTCGACAGCGCCGCCCGCCCCTGCGCCCGACAACATAATGTGCGACAGCGCACCGCCCAGCACGATTAGCACCGAGGTGCTCGCGTCATTCTTGGCAACGCTGATTGAATCGAGCGTCTTGGCCGGGTTGACCGCGAATCGAAGACCGAAAATGGCCGGGTCCATCGCGGCTTCGTACGTGTCGGACACGCCGTTGACCCGATCCATGCCGTCCTGCAGATAGTAGAGCCGCGCGTCGCCTTGCTGGATGCTATTGGATGCTGTCAGTCCCGCGGGATCGTCGAACCAGTCCGGTGCCGTCGAGAACAACGTCGTTTGTGAGCCGTCGCCGTAGTGGAGCGTGACCGCGAGCGGCGTCTGGCCGTCGCCCGAGGTGACGACGAGGTCGAGCTGCATATAGCTGCCGTTGGGCGCTTCGATCTCGGCGGTTTCGCCGGCAGCGTCGAGGCGCAAGACGTTGTTCGTGTTGTTCGCGTCGCGGTAGGGGAGTTGAATGTCGAAGTGCTGAACATCGGTCGGATAAAAGCCGGACGTCGGCAGGGCATTGAGACCGTTGCCACCATTTTGCACGGAAAACGTGGAAGTCACCAGCAAGGAACCTGCGCCGTCGATCCCCAGCGGACCGTTTTGACTCACCGCTTCGGCGCCGTTGGCGATGCCATCGTCACCCAAAACACTGGCCAGCGGCAAGATGAGCGGAATGCTAACGGGATTGGCGGTGGGAACCTGCGTGTTGCCGAAGTCTGCCTTCCAGAAGTTGTAGTCGTCCTGGTCGATCTTGTTCTGGCTCGCGCCGAATTGTCGCCGTTGGCGGGAAGGCCGGCGCTGTCTGGCCGAGAGTGTTGCGCCACACCGTATAGTCGGCCGCGTCGGCGATGCCATTGTGATTGTAATCGCCGGCCGGAAACCCGGTCGGCGGGCCTTGCGATTCGTAGGCTCCCATGTCGACGATGGGCCGACTGCTGCCGCCGCCGTCCACCAGCCGGGCATAGCCATCGCCCCGTTCGTCGAATACAAACGGCCCTGCGAAACCAGCAGCCGTGAAGGTCGATGCGTCGAAATTCGGGTCACCTGCATCAAGCGCCGGGCTACCGGGAAGCAAGACATGAGTTTTCGGCCGACCGCCATTATCCGCCAATGGCCCAAGCTTCGGATCAATCGGGCTCGCGTGCGGTCCGACGAGATTGCCATTGGCATCAGGAGAAGTGCTGGCCGTGAGGCCGCTACCGTTCTCGTCGCCGATCAAGCTGAACTTGATCGTCCGCGTCCCGGCGAAATCGGGTATCAGATCGGGTCCGAATGTGCCGGCCGTATTGCCGGCGACAATCGAATTCGCCATCGTCAGATTGGTCCCCTGACCGCCGAAGAAGAAGACGCCTCCGCCTTGTTCGATTACCGCGTGATTACCCGTGATCGTAGACGATGTGATGGTTACATTGGCGGAGACGGCAAAGATGGCTCCTCCCGATGATGAACTGCCGGCAAGCGGTGCGCTGATCGTGCTGGAGTAGAGCACCAGCGACCCGCGTCGATGCGGATGCCTCCGCCGTTGGAAACGCCGGCCGTGGGGTGTTGCCGCTGATCGTGCTTCGGTTGATGGTCAGCGCCCGATTTCACATAGATGCCGCCGCCCCGCGGCAAAACCGGTCGTGGTATTCCCGGAGACGGTGCACTGCGACATATTTAGCGCGCCGCTGGACAAGAAATTGATCCCGCCGCCTTTGCCGGGATCCCCACCGGCCGTCGTCTTACCTCCCGTGATCGTCAGGCCCAAGAGCGCCAAATTGCCAGTCGGCGCAGTGAAGTGCAGCACCCGAGATTGCTGCTGGGCGTCGATCGTCACCGGCTGGGCAGCGCCGTGGCGTCGATCGTGAGCGATTGAGAAATCGCTAACTCCGTGCCGCCCAACTTGATCGTCTGTCCTGCCAGGCTCGGAGCGAACGTGATTTTGTCGGCCCCAGAGATCGAATTCGCCAGATTCACCGCTTCGCGAAGCGTTAATTGTCCTGCCGCGTAGTTGCCATCGTCGACGTCGCCCAAATTGTCGACGACGATCGAATCGTAGAACTTGATGTTGCTGATCGTGAGCGTGCCGTCGATGTGGCTGTTGTTGTCGTTGTTCTTGCCGCCGATACGAAACCGAAACGACTCCCCCGCGCGGGCCAGGAACGAGCTCGAGCCGCTGAAGTTGAAACTGCCCGAGGTCGTCACGTTATTGATGATCGACGTCGACGTCGCGCCGGAAAGCGTGTTGAAGTCGACCGCCGCCTGAAAGTAGCGGTGGTTGCCTGTGTAGGTGTAGTCGAACGTTACCGAGCCGGTGACCGACGAGCTCGCCAACGCGAAATCGGCAAGTCGCAGCGAGACGCCGCTCCCCGGAGCAAGCGTTACGTTATAACCGAAGGTTCCCGTGGTGCTGTCGCCGAACGTGGGAAGCTTGGTGGTCGCTCCGCCTGTGATGCCGCTCGTTGTCCAGTTGCTCACCTCATACGGCCCGGTGAAGCCCATCGTCACGGCCAGCAGCAGCCGATCCTCAAGCGATTCGACTCGCAACCGCCGAGCGTAGGAGGAACCGATCGTTCCTAACTGCCGATTACGCAACCTCTGTCGGCGACGCGGACTTGACGATACCCAATTCCGACTCTTGAAGCGAGTCATCGAGCGATCTCCTAGGTGATATTCATATGCGGGAATATTTCGATGGCGCGTAGGAGACCTTTGCCGGTTTCCAAATGGAAACGCGCTCCGCCGACGGGATTGAATGCCAAATCAAGGGACAGGAGGGCGGCGAGAAGCGCGTCGCGGGCACCAGGGCGAAGCATAGGACGTCTCTCGGTGAATAACGACAGGCTCGCGCCTGCAGCCACAACCCGGCAACGCCACGCTACCGCCTCGATCAACGTGGGGCCAGAAGCAGTATAAGAACCGCCCGGCGAGTTAGCAAACTTTGCGCACCATGTCACCAAAATAACCGCGTTCGCCCTGGTCTTGAGCACGTCAGCCGGCAGTATCCAGTCGCTTTCCGTAGGGAATTCGCTCTCGACTGGCTAGGGAGAAACCTGGACGGACGCGGGAATAGCCGGGCGACCCATCCGTTACATCCTCGTCCGTCGGCGACAGTCCCGACCGGGAACCGACAAACATCAAGAAGAGCCGCGTTCAGCGCGGCAAAAAGATAACCGCGCGATGTCGGCCATTCGGCCGAAGGCAGCGGCGAGTGCCCTAGCCGATCTCGTCGATCAGCCGGTCGAGGGCCACGTCGAGCTTGGCGGGCGTTTCGTAGGTGCCGGCGGCGATTTCGGAGCGGACGCGATTGACGACGTCCTGGCGGATACTGCCGGTCTCGGTCGCATTGAGAGCCGCCTCGGCGGCGGGCGAGATAGTCACGCTGTCGCTGGCCGCTTGCGCCTTCGCGGCGCCGTCAGTCGCCTGGCCGCGGAACGGGGCGTGCGGAGCGTTGATCCCGTGGGGACCGTGGACTTTGCTGATTCCGGCCGACGTGATTCCGGACGACGATGGGCCGATTGGGCTGGGCAGTTGCATGGTAACGGTCTCCGACTGAGGTCGACGCGGTGTCGATCGCTGGCTGTGATTTGGTGGTTCGGGAAAAGCCTTTGTTCTCAATGAGCAACAAGCCGATTCAGGATGGTCGGTTGATCTTGTCGCTTCTTGTACTGCGCGAATGCGAGTGCGAGAGTACAACCATCATCGGGCGGCTCGCGTCGTGGCTTCCAAGAAATCCTCCCAGGGACCAATCGAAACTAACGCATGTCCTGTACGGGCTATAGCGATGATCCAGCGATGTTTCCACGGTGGTTGGCACGCGTCGCGCGGGCTGTTCAGGGCGCTCCCGCCGCACGTGTCGCGTTTGGTAAACACCCTTGCCGCGACGGTGACGATCGGCAGCAAAAAAACTTGCGACCGGCTCAAACGGTCGTGTCGTCGGCATCGGTCGAGACCGTTTGCCGAGGCTGCCGCTTAGTATTTCTACGCGGTTTGTGCCTCGCAAGTTCGGCCGCGGCAGGCCCGCCGGAGCCGGCCCAGTCGCCCAATCCGGCGCGGCGCGAAGGATAGACGAACCAGCCGGCAGGGTCAAGACAAGTCGGGTGTCGCTAGCAGACGGGTGAACGGGAGCTTCAAGCAGTTGAGCGGACTCTTGCAAGGGCTTTCGGCCGGCGGCGGCCGCGAATCGGGTGGGCCGCCGCCAGCGACCAAAGCGGGTTCGACTCGCCGTCGCGGGCGGCACAATTAGGGTCCCGCTGACCCGAATCGTCACGTGCCGCTCGGCTGCGAATCAAAGCGCGAACAAATCGCTTGTGCTTTTCGCACGGTCGCGCAGAATGCGGGTAGAGGTCGCCCGCGCGGCCTCACCCTTTTCCCAACGTCTTGTCTTACGTTTGCAGTGTTTCTGTCTCGCGTGTTTTAGGTGAGTTCGAGCCGCGAACCGGAAACCGCGGCCCGTTGTCCTGCGTAATGGATACGACCGGACAGGTCAAAGTGCTGGCCGCCACGATTACGGCTCCAGCCGCCCGTCTGGTCGCGTCGGTCCCTGATTCAAACATCGCAGGGTCCAACAGAGAGGAAGCCCGAGATGAATGCGCTCCCCAAGGTCACGAATCCGCTCCGCCCCAAGGTCCATCGATCGTGGATCCCGCCGATCCGCTTCCGGACCAAACCTTATCTGAGACTCAGCCAGTCGCTCAGTGAAGCGCTGCACAGAGTTGGAAGTGCGCTATCCGTCGCACCGCCGCACGGCCGTTCAGGCAGTTGCTGAGGAGCGGATGACGCAGCGTTTGCGGCGTAAACCGAAGTAAATCGCGCTGCGCAGCCGCGGCACCGGCCGTTTCTCGTCTGTCCAATCGCTACCGCTCGGAATATCATGGAGAACATGAAGGTTCTCCTGGCGAGCCCGCGTGGATTTTGTGCCGGCGTCAACATGGCGATCGAGTCGCTGGAGCTCGCGCTGGAGGCGTTCGGCCCGCCGATCTACGTCTACCACGAGATCGTGCACAATCAGTACGTCGTGAGTCACTTCCGCGACCGCGGCGTGACGTTCGTCGACGAGCTGGCCGAAGTGCCGGAAGGGGCGACGCTGCTGTTCTCGGCCCACGGCGTGTCGCCGGAAGTCCGCCGCGTGGCCCGCGAGCGGAAGCTGCGGGCGATCGACGCCACTTGCCCGCTGGTGACCAAGGTCCACCTCGAGGCGATCAAGTACGCCGAGGCGGGGTACACGATCTTGCTGATCGGCCACGAGGGGCACGACGAGGTGATCGGCACGATGGGCGAGGCCCCGAGGCGATCCTGCTGGTCGAGACGCCCGACGACGTGGCGACGCTCAAGGTTGCCGACGAGAACAAGGTCGCCTACCTCACGCAGACGACGCTCAGCGTCGACGATGCGAACCGAATCATCGGCCGGCTGAAGGAGCGGTTCCCGCAAATCGCCTGCTCCGCCCAAGGACGACATCTGCTACGCGACGCAGAACCGGCAGGAAGCGGTGTCGCGGCTCTCGGCCGAGGCCGACTTGGTGCTCGTCCTGGGCAGCCAGAACAGCTCGAACAGCCAGCGGCTCGCCGAGTTGGCCCGCGAACGCGGCATCGCCGCCCAATTGATCGACGGCCCCGACGACATCGACCCGGCGTGGTTCAAAGGCGTGGACACCGTGCTGGTCACGGCCGGGGCGAGTGCCCCGGAGGTGGTCGTCGACGCTTGTCTCGATTGGCTGCGCGAGCGTTTCGATGCGACCGTCGAGCTCCGATCGATCCGCGAGGAGAGCGTTTCGTTCCCGTTGCCGCGCGAGTTGCGAGGTGTGACCGTCGGCGATTAGCCGAACTTACGACAGGAGGCCCGGTTTGAGCCGCAAAACCTGGAACCGTTTGGCGGACGATTTTGAAGTCGCCGTGTGCGACGTGACCCGCTCGAGCGGCAAGCAGCTGGCCGAGCTGGTTCGCCGGGCAGGGCCCAGTCGCGGGAAGACGCTGATCGACGCCGGATGCGGAATCGGCAGCTTCGTGAAGCGGTTCGGCCGACGATTCGGGTCGGTGATCGCGTTCGACTTCGCGGCGAAGATGGTCGCCCGCGCAAGAAGCGCTGTCCGACGCTGCCGGGTGCCAAATGGATGACGCTCGGCCTGGAGGACGCCGCGGCTAAGATCGGCCCGGTTGGCGACTTCGTGGCCTGCCTCAACGTGATCACTTCGACCGACGCCGACCTCCGCCGCCGACAGTGGGAAAGCTTGGCCGGGCTCGTGCGGCCCGGCGGTTACGCGCTGGTCGTCGTGCCGTCGCTCGAGTCGGCCCTGCGCGTTGCCAAGTTTGCGGCCGCGGAGAACAGAATTCACGAGAGCGACTTCGACTCCGGCATCGTTTTTCGCGGCGAGTATCGGCAGAAACACTACAGCCGCGAGCAGCTCCGCGAAACGATCCGCAGCGTCGGCCTGCGCCCGATCTCGCTCAAGCGGATCCACTACCCCTGGTCGGACGACGGCGTCGACGACCCCGGCCGCACGCCGCCCTGGAGCTGGGTCGTGCTGGCGCGGAAGTGGACACGACCGGGCAGAAACAGCGGGCGTCTGCTTTGAGATTGCTCCGAGATGGTATACTGGCTTAGTGCGGCAAATGTGGGGAAATCAGCATGACGATTGAGCGCATCAAGGAGCTTTACGAAGCGACGCCGTTCCAGCCGTTCGTTCTACATTTGGCGGATGGCCGGGAGATTCCGGTACATCATCGGGAGTTTGTGGCGGCGGCTCCCAGCGGTCGGACACTCGTCGTCTTTCAGCCAGACGACCGCATGAATATCATCGATTTGCTGCTGGTGACAGACGTAGAGATCCACCCCAGCGCGAATGGCTCTGGCCGTCGGCGGCGGAAACGCTGATGACGGCTCTCAGTCTTCCACCGGCACGTCCATCTTGAGATTCTTGACCAGAAACGCCCAGCGATCGGCGGCGTTTTCGATCTGTTTGCTCGTGGGAGTGCCGGCCCCGTGGCCGGCGCGGGTTTCGATCCGCAGCAGGATCGGCGCGTCACCCCCTTGGGCATGCTGCATCGCCGCGGCAAACTTGAAACTGTGCATCGGCACGACGCGGTCGTCGGTGTCGGCCGTCATCACCAGCGTCGCCGGGTAATCGACGCCGTCCTTGATATTGTGATATGGCGAATAGGCGTAGAGCGCCTTGAATTGCTCCGGGTCCTCGGCCGAACCGTATTCGTCGCGCCAGAACTGTCCGGCGGTAAACGTGTGGAAGCGGAGCATGTCCATTACGCCGACCATCGGGATGCAGGCGCCGAATAATTCCGGCCGCTGGACTTCGACCGCGCCGACCAGCAGCCCGCCGTTGCTGCCGCCCATGATTGCCAACTGCTGCCGCGAGGTACGGTGCTCGGCGACGAGCCACTCGGCCGCGGCGATGAAGTCGTCGAACACGTTTTGCTTGTTGAGGATCTTGCCGGCCTGGTGCCACTCCTCACCGTATTCGCCACCGCCCCGCAGATTGGCCACCGCCAGCACGCCACCCATCTCCATCCAAGCCACGTATTCCGGTCGGAATGCAGGCAAGATTGGAATGCTGAAGCCGCCGTAAGCGTACAGCAACGTCGGCTGAGGCTGCGTGCGGTCGACGTCCTTGCGATAGGCCAGCATCATCGGCACGCGGGTGCCGTCCTTGCTCTTGTAGAAAACCTGCTCGACCGCATACTCGCTCGCGTTGAACTTCACATCCGGCTTGCGAATCAGTTCCGACTTGTTCTCGATCACTTCGTAGCGGTACACCTCGGTTGGCGTGTTGTAGCTGGTGTAAAGGAAGAACGTCTCCTTGTCGCTTTGGTCGCCGGCGAAGCCAACGACCGTCCCCTTCCCAGGCAGAGCCACTTTCCCGAGCGGCTTGCCGGCGAGGTCGAACAAGTCGACTTCGCTGAGCACGTCGACCATGTACTGGCCGATCAAGCGGCCACTGAGAATGGTCGCGCCGTCGAGCGTCGCTTCGCGCTCCGGCACGACCTGAGTCAAGTGATCGCGACCGGGCTGCTCGACGTCCATCGTCACGACGCGTTTCTTCGGTGCGTCGAGGTCGGTCAGAAAGAAGAGCTTGGCGCCCTCATTGCCGAGGAACCAAAACTGGTTCTCGAAATCGCCGATCAGATCAGTAAACGGTGCATCGCTCGCTGCCGTGGTCTCGCGCACGAGCACTTGATTCTGCGGGTCCGTGCCGCGCGAGATCGACAGCACCAAGTACTTGCCATCATCCGACGGCGTGACCCCAAAGCTCCATTCGGGATGGTCCGGGCGTCGGTAGATGAGCAGATCTTTGTCCTGCGTTGTGCCGAGCGCGTGATAATACAACATCTGATTGAGTGCCGCGGTCTGGTGCTGCTGGCCCTCCGCCGGCTCGGGATACCGGCTGTAGTAGAAGCCTTTGCCGGAGCGAGCCCACTCGATGTCGCTGAAGCGGGCCCATTGCAAGTGGTCGGGCCGCGTTTCGCCGGTTTCGACGTCCGCTAAAAAGATCTGCTGCCAGTCGCTGCCCGCTTCCGAGCGGGCATAGGCCAAGAGCTTGCCGTCGGGGCTCGGCGCGTAGTCGGCCAGCGCGACCGTGCCGTCCTTCGACCACTGGTTAGGATCCAACAGCATGCGACCTTCGCCCTGGTACGTATCTGCTGCATAGAGCACGGCCTGGTTCTGCAGTCCGTCGTTCTTGAGATAGAAGTATTTGCCGCCCTCCTCCATCGGGGCGCTGTAGCGGGTGTAGTTCCAAAGCTCCGTAAGCCGCCGCTCGATCTGCGGCCGCTGTGGAATGGCGTCGAGATAGGCCCGAGTGACCGCGTTCTGCTTCTCGACCCACTCGGCCACTTCGGGCGACTCGCGGACGTCGGCCTCCAGCCAACGATACGGATCGGCGACCTTCACGCCGTGATACGTGTCGGTCGTATCGACGCGGCGAGTCTCGGGATATTTTCTAATTGCCGCTGCGTTCGATTTCGTCGCAGGCGCAGTTTGCTGACTGCATCCGCTCACGAGCATCAGCAATCCGAGACTAACCAGAATCGATCGCATCATCGGTCTCCGCGGTTGGGAATGAATTGGTATGGTATGCCTTCGCGGCAACGTGCAACAGGGCCTCAGCGGCTTAACTGCTCGCGCTGCGGTAACTCAACAGCGCCCGCTGGAAAACCCAACGGCTCGCCGCGAGCGAGGCGGCCGTCGCCACGATGGCAAAGACGGCGAGGTAGGCATAGTCTCTTTGGAAGGGCTTGGCGAGCAACCGGGCCGGCACGTTCACCACCACCAGCACCGGCAGCAGAAACGTGAGCGTCCAGCGCAGATAGTTGCCAATCGGGCCGTTGTAAATCTCCATCGGGTAGCGGGCGAAGTTCGTGATGTAGAACCAGAAGTCGTAGAGCGATTGGTTGCGGCCGAGCCACACGCTGGTGGCCGCGAGTACGATCATGATGCTGTACATAACGAGCACGCCCAGCGCGACATAAAGCGGATAAAGCACAAACGCCAGCAGCGACGGCGTGAAACCATCCAGCCGCGGCACGGCGTAACCCAACAGCAACAGGCCGAGCACCAGGTTGGCCATCGCCGACCAATCGACCTTCTGCAGCGAAATCAGAAACTGCGTGTCGATCGGCTTCAAGAGTGCGAAGTCGAGATTGCCGGTCCGGATCAACTCGCTGAACTCCTCGGCATTGGGCATGAAAAACATCTGCACGACGTTGTTCATCAGCAGCGACGTGGCCAGAAACACAAAGAACTGATACTTGTCCCAGGCGCCGCCGGCGTCGGTGTTCGCGCCGAGGTGGCTCGTATATTTGAAAATCAAGATATACAGCGCCAGATTCATCACGATCCAGCCGAGCGACGAAATCGACTCGATGATGAAGTTCGCAGGGAACATCATGTCCCGCACCAAGCTGTTGTGGGCGAACGTGAGGAATACGCGGAGGTAATTCGGGCGTGGTGTCATGGCAAATTGGCCGCGTCGCTTGCGACGCGCTCCACGGAAATCTCATCCTCCGTACGCGCTATATCGTCGCACGCCGCGGCGAAATGCCACGCGGCAAGTGAAAATGAGGAACGCGACCCATGCCGCTTGAATCGCCAGGCCCTGCCACAGCGCCGGGCCCGAAACCTTTTCCAGAAACACCGCGGCCGGAAAGTACGCCAGGTATTGCAGCGGGACGGCCAGCGCCACCGTATCCCACGGGGCTGGCAGGATGTTGAGCGGAAACATCTGCCCCGAGAGGAAAAAATTGAACAGCATGTAAATCCACAACAGCGAGCTGACCTCCAGCGTCCAGAAGCCGATCATGCCAATCGTGGCCTCCAGGAAGAAGCCTAGCAGGAACGACATCACCAGCGACGCCGCAAACGCGGCGATCACACTCCGCCGGCGGCCAACCGGAGAAATAACCCGCGAAACAAGAAAAAGGCCACCGCAAACGGCACCAGCGCCACCCCATAGTAGACCAGCTTGTGGGCCATCCGCATCAGGAACAGAAAACCCGACAAGTCGACTGGCTGGATGAGATACTTCTTGATCTCGCCGTCGCGAATCTGTCGCGCGATGCCGCTCGCCAACCCCGGCATGCTGGAAAACGCCCGGCCGATCATCGCCAGCAGATAGTAGGCGACCATGTCGTGGTAGCTGTAGCCGGCGATCTGCCCTGAACCGCGACCAGCCTGGCCGCCGCCCCCATGCCCGCAAACACCGCCCCCCACAGAAACACCTGCGTCACGATCGGCAGGAACCGCATCAGCGTGCCGATCCAAAAATCGCCGCGGTAGACCATCCGCTCCTCGAGCGAGATGCGAAGGATCATCCACCAGGTTTGAGCGCGGGCCAGCATCGTTATTCCGGATCAAGTGCGGGAGGGCATTGGCCGCGTCGCTTGCGACGCGCTCTTCGCGTCGTCATTCGCATCGCCGGCCGACGTCGCCGCCTGCGAAAACACCTGGGCAATCACCTCTTCCAGCGGCGGGTCCTCGACGCTGACGTCTTCAATCGCATGATCGGCCAGCACCGCCGAAAGCACGTGGGTGATCACGTTCCGCTCGACGCGCAGCTTCACTTCCGGTTCCTTGCGCTCGAGCACGTCGCCATAGCGGCTCAAGTCGCTGGGCATCCGGCCATCGCCGAATTGCAGCGTCAGCACCTTGTGGCTCGAGAACTGGTCGATGATGCCGTCCAGCGAGCCGTCGTAAATGATCCGGCCGTGGTTGATCACGACGACCCGCTTGCACAACGCGGCCACGTCTTTCATGTAGTGGCTCGTGAGCAGAATCGTGATCTGCCGCACCTGCTGATAGTGCTTGAGGAACTTCTGGATGTTGTGCTGAGCGATCACGTCCAGCCCGATCGTCGGCTCGTCGAGGAACAGCACATCCGGCGAGTGGAGCATCGCCGCGATCAGCTCCATCTTCATCCGCTCGCCCAGCGACAGCTCCCGCACCGGCTGATTCAACAGCCGCCGCACGTCCAGCAGATCGACCAATTCGTCGTGCGTCTGCCGAAAGCTCTCCGCGTCGATCCCGTAGATCTGCTGATGCAGCCGAAACGACTCCGCGGCCGGCAGGTCCCACCAGAGCTGGTTCTTCTGGCCCATCACCAGCGCGAACCGCCGACGGTAAGCATTCTCGCGCTGCCACGGCACAAACCCCAGCACGCCGCGCTTCGCCGCCGGTCGGGTTGATCACGCCCGAGAGCAACTTGAGCGTCGTCGTCTTGCCGGCCCCGTTCGGGCCGAGAAAGGCCACGAACTCCCCCTGCTCCACGTCGAGATCGATGCCGCGAACCGCCTGCACCTCGCGATGCTTGCGATTGACCAGTCCCGTAAACGCGGCCCACAAGCCTTCCTGCTTCTGGTAGACCCGGTAGGATTTTTCGAGGTTGCGAATTTCAATGACGGCCATAATCCCACTCAAGTTGAATCGAGTGATTATAGGCCCGCACCGCCCCCTCGCCCACCGCCCCCAATCCCCAATCCCCAATCCGCCCTCACCACCCCCAACCCGGATACACCCACACACTCGGTGCCGCCCGGTTCGACTCTTCCTTCAACCGCTGAACCTGATTGTCCAGCAAGTCGACTTCCCACTGCAATTGGGCCTCGCGCCCCGAGTCAACCAGCGCCCTCCCGCGCTCCAGCTGCAGTTTGGCAACCTCCGCCCGCAGACGAAATCGTTCGAGGTCAATTGCCCCAAACGTCCCCGGCACTCGATCGTTCGCGGCCGCCGCGCTCTTCCACCGCGTCTCCGCCACCCTTTGCTCGGCCGCGGCCCGCCCGAGCCAAACTTGAAACTCCCCCTCCGCCCCACCACCAGTCGCCTGCTCCAGCCGCCCCTTGGCCACCGCAACATCGTATTGATACTCGGCCACAACACTACTCGGCACCGCCCGCTCCACCCGCTTGTTGCTCTCCTCGACGCGACTCAAGTTCGCCTCCGCCAACTGCAATTGCGCCCGAGCGTAACGCACCTCAACACTTTCGGCATCGCCGTCATGCGCGACGGGCGCCTGAGCTAGTTGCGCCAGAGAGCACCAACCAACCACGATGATCAATATTCCAGTGTGCATCGCAATCGTTCCTCCGTACGGCCAACTCTCCAACGCCTCCGCCACCAATTATATAGCCCCGCGCAATCCGCCCGGGGCCTTCCCGATCAATTACCGTTGCGAAGAATTGTACGTCCCAATGCCCCGCAGGGGCTAAACACCGTAGCCCAGGGCCAGCCGCCGCGAGTCCCACGAGCGACGGCGCCGCCTTGGTACACATCCCCGCATCCCTTCCGCCACGCACCTAATCGAAATCACTCACCTACATTTACGTCGCTGGGACCCGCTTTCTTCCTTGACTGATGGGGCGTTGCGGGCTTCGCTTTCAATGACTTTGCAACAGACACTGCCCACTGTGAGTACTCAGGAAACAGGGTCGTAAATTCACCTAACTTTTTCACCACTTTGAGCTTGTCCGACACGCGCTGGTTAAGCCGTTCCTTAAAGACTGGCTTGAATTCATCGGGTTTACCAATTGCCATACCAACTTGTTCGATAAAGGCTCCAAATGTAGTTGCGGCATCCTTAGATGGTACGTCACTTCCCGCTTCCATTTCCTTTGCCGTGTTAGCACACAATTCGTTTATTAGGTCGAGTGGAAGCAAGTCTTCAAGTTCGAGTTCCCCGTCTTGCTCTGGAATTGTGGTGTACTGAAATACGAATATGTATTTTCCCAAGAAGTCGGCATATCGCCCCTCGATAAACGTCCTCAATTCGTTCGCGGGCGGATCTCTATCGAGAATGAAAACCCAAATCGCACCGAGTTGAATTGGCTATCGCATACCTCTTAATGTCCGAGCACTTCCCGCCATGATAGAACGATGTTTTCGCGATATCAAAAGGACAGTCAGACTTACTTAGCAGTTCATAATACCGAGCAAACAACTCCGCATCGGCATCACCCTCAAACACAAAGTTGAATTGCTTTCGTAGCGGGAAGTCCTTTCCCCAATTAACGTCCAAAGCGGAAAACAGAACCTCCTCTTGCATGAAGTATCCAACGCACGGTGGGAAGGTAGTAGCCAATATAAAGGTCGGCGACTAACGCGTGGTTTCGGTTTCCTTTGAGCGGAAATGTATCTTTCGCTCGGAGCGGTATCATCTTCGATTTTGTTAGTGTGGGGATCTTTCACCCGACACCCGGCAGTCACAGTGATGAATCTAAAAGTCATTTCCCCAGCAAAACCCGCAGATTTCAAGTAATCGGACAGGAGCGGAGTCGAGGGTCCAGAGCGGAGAGCCAAACCAGGAGGCAGCCGCAATCCGTCCCCATCCCCGTTCATCCGCGGTTCCAAATCTCGCCCCTTTTCGTGCCCCTTCGTGGCCAATCGGCAATCGAAAAAACTTCCCCACAAAACCCCCAAACCACAAGAAATCAGCCACCCACCCTGCTACGCTGAACGTGTTTATCCGTACATGTACCGAGCTCTCAGCTCTCAGCCGATAGCCGATAGCCGCCAGGGCAAGGCCGTGAGCCAGCTGGCTTTGCAGCCTTGCCGCTTGGCCACGCCGATGCCAGTGCGTGAAGCCTCACGCTCGGGCCCGCGCCGGCGGTGCGCAGTTGTGAATGTGCGCCGTCTGCGCTGCCGCTGTGCGGTTCCGCGTTCGGGTTAAGGCGCGATTTTTGGAACTTTGACCATCAGGCGCGAATTCGAGGAGTTTTGTCACATGCTGCGGCGAGAAGTTGCTCGATTTGCAGGGCCGGGCGCGAGCGGGTGTGCCAATAACCATGATTTTTGGAGCAGTGAATCGTGTTTGCCGATGGTGGTCCAATATTCCACAATTACGGACCCCTCACCCCGACGCCCGCCCCCTTTGAGAGGAGAACTGCAACGTCTCCAGGCCAAGGGGTCAGGTCCACGTTTTCGGCCGACGGTCATACGGCAAGTCAATGCTCGTTGGCCGAGAAACGAACCAGACCCCGACTTTGCAGTTCTCCTCCCCTCTCCACCATTTCGCCTTGCCCGTCACACGCTCACCCCCATACTAAACGGCTTTGAAAGTGGCCCGGGGACTGTCACAATTTTGCGCAGCAAAATGGGACTGTCTCCCTCGCTCGCCCCCAACCCCCAGATTCGCACCATGAAATGGATTGATCGCCTGGAAGCCAAGTTCGGCCGTTACGCGGTGCCCAACCTGACGGTGTTTCTGATCGTCGGGCAGGCGCTGGCGTATCTGGCAAGTGCCGCCCCCAGAGTCCACGGTGCCGCACCGCTGGTGGCGAACATCCGCTCGTGCCCGACAAGGTGCTCGCCGGCGAGTGGTGGCGGGTGATCACGTTTCTCTTTACGCCGCCCTCGATGAACATACTGTTCGCGTTCTTCTTCTGGTATCTGTTCTACTTGTTTGGCACGACGCTGGAAGCCAACTGGGGCGCGCTGCGCTACAACTTATACCTGCTGTTGGGCTACGTGGCGTCGGTTGCGATGGCATTCGTCGCCTGGTTTGCGGCCGGCGTGCCTGGCGAGTCGGCATCGAACGCCTTTTTGTATGGCACCGTGTTCCTCGCATTCGCGCGACTTTACCCCGATTTCGAGCTGTACATCTTCTTCATCTTGCCGGTGAAAATCCGCTGGCTGGCGTTGCTCACGTGGATCATGTACGGCGTCACGCTCTTGACTGCGCAGGATTGCGATGGCGCCCGCGATGGTCGTGGCCGCCACTTTCAATTACCTGGTCTTCTTCGGCCGCGAGATTGTGTACGACATGAAACACCGTCACCGCCGCATGAAGTTTCAGTCGCGCTCGCTGCAAGGCGGCAACGTGGGGGACGCGCGAAAGATGAAGCACCAGTGCCACGTCTGCGGGCTTTCGAGCGCCGATGCGCCGCGGACGCCATTTCGCTATTGCTCCCAATGCGGCGGCGATTACTGCTACTGTCCGGAGCACCTGGCAAATCACGAGCACGTGAAAGTGCCCGCGGAGGAAGCCAAATGACGCGCTACGCTGCCGAACGCCGTGCCGTCGCCGCCGGAAGCAGCGATTCGACCAGCCGCACCGTCCGCGCCGTGGCCCCGAGCTGTGTTTGCACGAACGCTTGGGCACGTACCCCGAAGGCGGCCGCCCAGGCTGGTTCGTCGAGCGAGCGGCGGACGAACGATTCCAGCTCGTCGGCGTCATGGACGACCACCGCCGCGTTGGCCGCCAGGAGCGAGGCGACGACGTCGCGGAAGTTGCGGGTGTTCGGACCGAAGGAGACGGCGGCGGCGTAGGCGGCGGGTTCGATCATGTTTTGGCCGCCGCGAGGGCCAAAGCTGCCGCCGACCAATGCGATGGTGGCCGTGCCCCACCAGGCGGCGAGCTCGCCGACGGTGTCGACGAGCAGGATCGGGGCGAGGAGCGAGGGGCGAGGAGCGAGGGGCGATGGGCGAGTTGTCAATTGCGAGCGGCGGCACCAGGTTATGTTCGCAGAATCGAGCAACTTGGCGACCGCGTCGAAACGCTCGGGGTGGCGCGGTACGAGCACCAATCGCAACCGCGGATACTCGCTGGCAAGCCGGCGGTAAATGTCGACAGCGATATTGCTCCTCGGGCTCCTGGGTACTGCCGGCGAGGAAGACAACGTCATCATCGGCAAGATTGGCGAGCGTGCGCAGGGCGTTGGTGCGTGGGTTGTAGCGGTTGGTTGGAGCACCGTCGTACTTGAGCGAACCAGTGACGTGGACGCGATCGGCCGGCGCGCCGAGGGCGCGGAACCGATCGGCCGACTCGTCGTTCTGGGCAGCGATGAGGTCGATTTGAGCGAGCAAGCGGCCGATGAGCGGGCGAATGCGGCGGTAGCCGGGAAAGCTGTGGTCGCTCACGCGTCCGTTGACGATCGCTACGCGGGCCCCCTGCTGTTTCGCGGCGAGAATCAGATTCGGCCAGAGTTCGAGCTCGGCAAGCACGAAGAGCGATGGCCGGATGCGACGCATCGCGGTCCGCACCGCCCAACTGAAGTCGAGCGGGCAGTAGAACACGGTGAGGTCGGCGTACTTCTTGCGTGCCAGCTCGAAACCGGTGCGGCTGGTTGTGGAGACGACGAACTGCCAATCGGGATGGGCCGATCTCAATTCGCCAAGCAGCGTAGCCACGAGATTCACCTCGCCGACGCTCACGGCGTGAATCCAAACGCACGCGGCGTCGCCTTCGCGGCGCGGGACGAGGCCGAGAAACTTCTCACGGTAGCCGTGGCGATACTTGCCGGTGCGGAGGGCCGTCCAGAGAATCAGCGGCGCGGAGACCGTCAGCATCGCAAGATAGCAAATGTTCAGAAGCCAGGAGACGAGGCGAATCAAGCGGGAATCCTTTCCGCAGGGTGCGCGTCGCGAGCGACGCGGCTAAGCTACGCCCGCCTTCCGCATGCAGCAGTTTTTGTACTTCTTGCCGCTGCCGCAGGGGCAGGGCTCGTTGCGGCCGACTTTTTCGACGCGGTTGCGGATCGGCTCGATTTTTCGCTCGCCCTCGCTGCCGGCGATGGCGGCCTCTTGCTGGCGGGCGATTTCGCTGGCCGGCGTGGCATCTTCCTTGATCGCGGCCGTCTCGACCCAAGTGCTGCCGACGAAGCCCTCGTCGAGCTGCTCCATTTTGAAAATCAGATCGGTCACGTAGTTGCCCACGCCGACCCACATCGCGTCGAACAACTGCATGCCCTCGCGCTTGTACTCGACCTTGGGATCGACCTGGGCATAGCCGCGTAGGCCCACGCTGGAGCGCAAGTGGTCCATCGCCAGCAGGTGCTCTTTCCAGGCGGTGTCGAGAATCTGCAAGAGCAGTGCCCGTTCCATCCGCCGCATCTCGGGCCGGAAGTGGTCCTCGACGATCTGCGACACGCGGCGCTGGGCCGCATCGCGGTCGAGCTTCGCCAGCTCGTCGCGTGGAATTTCGCACTCGCACGTCTGCGCGAGCCAAGTCGTGAGGTCGTCGAGCTGGCCGTTGTGGCCGGTGACGTCGCCGAGCGTGGCGCGGCTCGTGGCGGGATCGGAGAACAGTTTCTCGACTCGCGGCCTGAGCCTCGGCCGCGACTTCTTTGGCCCGCTCGTTGTGGCGGCGGCTGTGCTCGACGAGCACCTGGCGAATTTCCTCACGCTGCTTGTGCTTGAGGTCTTCCAGGTCGAGTTCGGCCGCGAAGCGCCGTCGGGCCCATTCGATCAGCTCCTCGCGTTGGAAACCCTGCTTCTGGCCGCCGGCTGCCGCGCAGCGAATAGCGATACAACCCGGCAAGCACGGGATACTCGGACTCGCGCTCGTCGTAGGCTTGGACCGCCCGCTGGTTGGCAAGCTCGGTGAACTGCGGCAGGTTCGAGCTTGCGCCATCTCCTCCGGCGCGAGTTCCACGCCGAACTTGTCGCGGAGCCACGCACAGGCCGCCTTGACGCCGTAGTCCTCGTCCAAGTACCGGGCGCACGGCGAGAGGTCGATGCCGGTGATCGCTTCGTGGGCCTTTTCGATCAAAAACTCGTCGACCGATTCGCGGCCAACCTTTTTGAGATCGCGGTCGCGGAGGTTGAGCCCCCAGCGGGTGTTCGCCCAGGTGGCGAGCGCGTCCCAATTCCATTCGCTCTGGTCTTCCTCGCCCGGCAGATTCTCTTCGATCGCGTCGAAGACCTGCGACTCGGCCTGCCGGCTGGCGGTGTCGTGGGCAATCCGCTCCGCGTCGGCGTACGACGCTTTGCGGAAGTCGCGGGCCTCGAGCTTCAAATGGAGCTGGTTCCCGGCCGCGGCGGCGAACGACTCGCTGCCATAGTTGCGGATCGAGAAACTGCCGCATGTTCTCGCCGACTTGCTGGCGAATCATGTCGATGATCAAGTCGCGGCAGTTGACGCCGTCGAGGATCCGCTGGCGATAGGTGTAGACGCGCTTCCGCTGCTCGTCCATCACTTCGTCGTATTCGAGCAAGTTCTTGCGGACCTCGAAGTTGCGTTCTTCGACTTTCTTCTGAGCGCCCTCGATGCGGCGGGAGACCATCTTGCTCTCGATCGCCTCGCCTTCCTGCATGCCGAGGCGGGTGAGCATGTTCTTGACCCACTCGCCGGCGAAGATTCGCATCAGATCGTCTTCGAGCGAGAGGTAGAAGCGGCTGCTGCCGGGATCGCCCTGCCGGCCGCAACGGCCGCGGAGCTGGAGGTCGATGCGGCGGGCTTCGTGTCGCTCGGTGCCGATGATGTGCAGGCCGCCGATTTCCTTGACCCGTTGGCCCTCGGGCTTCATGCCCTCGCGCTGCTCGATTTCGGCGACGAGCTTGGTCCATTCGTCTTGCGGGACGTCGAGCCGCGTGGCGTATTTGTCCTGCAGGAGGGCCCAGGCCATCGTCTCGGCATTGCCGCCGAGCACGATGTCGGTGCCGCGGCCGGCCATGTTCGTGGCGATGGTGACCGCGCATTTGCGGCCGGCTTGGGCGACGATCTCCGCCTCGCGTTTGTGGTGCTTGGCGTTGAGTACCTCGTGCTTGATGCCGCGCTTCTCCAGGAGCCGCGCCAGCCGCTCGCTCTTCTCGATCGAAACGGTGCCCACGAGCACCGGCCGGCCGGGCGGCTGGATGTGCTTGACTTTCTTGCGCGGAATCAGCTCCGTCTGCTTGCTCTCCGGCAACTGCACTTCGACCGATTGTTCGTCCTCACGGCGAATGGTGCCGATGTAAGCGTTGCCGTCGGTCGTTTCGACGGTCGTCCAGCGATTGATCCGCTCGATCTCGTCGGCGATGGCGTTAAACTTCTCGTGCTCGGTGCGGTAGATTACGTCCGGATAGCTGGCCCGTTTCATCGGCCGGTTGGTGGGGACGCCGATCACGTCGAGCTCGTAAATCTTCCAGAACTCGCCGGCTTCGGTGAGGGCCGTGCCGGTCATGCCGGCGAGCTTGTCGTAGAGCTTGAAGAAGTTCTGCAGCGTGATCGTGGCGAGCGTCTGGTTCTCTTCCTTGATCTGGACGCCTTCCTTGGCCTCGACCGCCTGGTGCAGGCCGTCGCTCCAGTGTCGCCCCGGCATGAGCCGGCCGGTGAACTCGTCGACGATCACCACCTCGTCGTCCTGGACGACGTAGTTCACGTCGAGCTGGTAGAGATGGTGGGCCTTGAGGGAGTTGTCGATCAGGTGGGGCCACTGCATGTTGCCGGCCGTGTAGAAGCTCTCGACGCCGGCCAGCCGCTCGGCCTCGCGGACGCCCTCATCGGTGAGGTTGGCCGTATGCTCTTTTTCTTTGACCTCGAAGTGGACGTCCTTCTTGAGTTGGCGGGCAACCTTGTCGGCCCGTTGATATTTGGTGATGTCGTCTTCGGCCGGGCCGGAGATGATCAGCGGCGTGCGGGCTTCGTCGATCAGGATGTTGTCGACCTCGTCGACGATCGCGAAGTGCAGGTGGCCCTGGGACTGCTGATGGTGCTTCGGGTAGCGGTCGTCGCCACGAGCGGCGATCCGCATGTTGTCGCGCAAGTAGTCGAAGCCAAACTCGTTGTTCGTGCCGTAGGTGATGTCGCAGTCGTAGACTTTTTGCCGTTCGCCGGATTCCATGCCACCTTGGATCGCACCGACCGTGAGCCCGAGGCCGGTGAAGATCGGGCCCATCCATTCCATGTCGCGACGGGCGAGGTAGTCGTTCACCGTCACGACGTGGACCGACCCCGATGCGGGTTGCCGTCGTCGTCGTGTGTCGACCACTTCGAGCGCGTTGAGGTAGGCCGGCAGCGTGGCCACGAGCGTCTTGCCTTCGCCGGTGACCATCTCGGCGATGTTGCCTTCGTGGAGGATGATGCCGCCGATGAGCTGCACGTCGTAGTGGCGCATGCCGAGGAAGCGGCGGCCCGCCTCGCGGCAAACGGCGAACGCCTCGACGAGCAGATCATCGAGCGTTTCGCCGGCGGCCAGCCGGCGGCGGAACTCGGCGGTCTGTGCCTTGAGCTCGGCGTCGCTCATCGTCTGATATTTCGGTTCCAGCGCGTTGATCGCTTCGACCCGCGACGATTGCCGGCGGATGTAGCGGGCGTTCGCCGAGCCAAACAGCGACGTGATGCCGCGTTCGAACCGGCCGAGAACCGCGTTCGCGATCGCGGAGACGATTTCCCAAATGCGTTCCAGGATTTCCATGTTTGATTCTACGGAGGGACGGAGTCGGAAAGATCGCGCGCACGATGGGGTCGAGGTAAAACAGTGCGGTCTGGGCAAACTTGACCGCTGCGGTGGGCGGAGCGCGACGGGCACCCCAGCTGGGACGGCAAACCGCGACAATGCGCGCAACTTGGCTCCGTCAAAAAGTTTAGTGCGATCCGGAGGGGCGGTCAAGCGGAGTTGGGGCTGTGCAGCCGAGCCCCGGTGCCGGACGCTTCCGGCGGCTGATACACTCGAAGCTGCCGGCTTCCATGCGCCCGATTCACCCCCTGCCCCAACTGCTTGTGACGCCCGAGCTTATCAATACCGACTTCACCGGCCAAATGATCCTGCTGGGAACGGGGACCAGCGTGGGCGTGCCGGCGATCGGCTGCGGTTGTGCCGTCTGCCGCAGCGCGAATCCCAAGAATTGCCGCACCCGATGCAGCGCGATTCTCGGCCTGCCGGGCGGCAACCTGCTGATCGACACGGCACCCGACATGCGCACCCAGCTGCTGCGCGAACAGATCGGGCTGGTCCACGCGGTGCTTTACACGCACGAGCACGCAGACCACGTCTTCGGACTCGACGACTTGCGGCTGATGCAGTTCTACCTGGGCGGGCCGGTGCCGCTCTATTGCGAAGCGCCGGTCGAAGCGCGAATTCGCAAATCGTACGACTACGCCTTCACCCCGGCGGCCGATCTGCACCGGGGGGCGGTGCCGCAGTTGGTGTTTCGGCGGATCACGACCGAGCCGTTCGACGTGCTGGGTACCCGCTTCACGCCGATTCGATTGCGTCACGGGCCGCGGTGCGAAGTGCTGGGCTTCCGCATCGGCAACGTCGCCTACTGCACCGACGCCAACGCTATTCCGCCCGAGAGCCTCGAACTGCTCCAGGGTCTCGATTGCCTGGTGCTCGACGCGCTCCGCCCGCGCGGACACGCGACGCATTTTAGCCTGGACGAGGCGGTGGCCATTGCCCGACAACTCGAGCCGCGACAAACCTACTTCACGCACATGTCGCACGAACTGGAACACGAAGCCACAAACGCCGCAACTGCCGCCGGGCATGGAGCTCGCCTACGACGGATTGCGAATTCCGTTGGTCTAAGGCGTTTTGATCTTTTTCGTAGTCGATGCCACCGGACGATCGCAGTGGCGTGGCCGCCACCGCCAACGGTCGGATTCCGGGAGGCAGTATCCGTTGTACTACGGAATTTGGCGGACTGGTCTAATCGCGCGAGGTCGTCGCGCCATTTCCTGCCGGCCAAGCCTGGCTGCCGGCCGAGTTCTGGGCTTCGGCGATCTTGTGGCCGCCCAGCAATTGCAAGTAGTCGACCGTGATGTCGAGCGCCTCTTTGTCGTAGTCGTCCATCTTGAAGACGGGCCGATTCGGATTGCTGATGTCGTCGTACATGTCTTCCTCTTCCTTTTCGGCGTTCAACTCTGCCCGCTGGGCGAGGAATTTCTCTTTGTTGAGCGTGACGGTCTTGGCGTCCTTTTGCTCTTCGTAGCGCGCGATGCGGCGTTTTTCACGGGCGAAGAATTCGTCCTTATCGACCCGTTGCTCCGAGCGACTGTGCAAGCCTTGCTTGATCTGGCCGTCGGCCATGTGATAGTTGTCATGCGGCAACGGCGGCACCTGGTCGAACTTCATCGCATAGTCGAGGTCCGACTCGCCGACTTCCAGTTCCGTGGTGAGCGACGGGAGTTCCAAATCGGAAACGACGCCGCGGTTCTGCGTGCTGTCGCCGCCGGGGCGGTAGAACTGCTGGATGGTCATCTTCAGCGCGCCGAGATTCTTGTTATCGGCTACGCGGAACAGGGCATTGCCCAAGTCGTAGAGCTGCTGCACCGTGCCTTTGCCGTGCGTCGAACGATCGCCGATGATGATGCCGCGATTGTAATCCTGAATCGCGCCGGCGAAGATCTCACTGGCACTGGCGCTGAATTTGTTGATCATCACCACGAGCGGGCCCTTCCAGACCATGCCAGCTTCGGGATCTTGATAGGGGTCGATGCGGCCGTCCGGACCCTTCACTTGCACCACCGGCCCGTTGTCGATGAACAGGCCCGTCATGTTGACGGCCTCGGTAAGCGAGCCGCCGCCGTTCCAGCGGAGGTCGATCACGACGGCGTCGACGTTCTGAGTGTTAAATTCGTCGAGCAGGCGGCGGACGTCGCGGGTCGTGCTCTTGTAATTCGGCAAGCCCAGCCGGGCGCCGTCCATGTCCATGTAGAAGCTCGGCAATTGGATCACGCCGATCCGATACGGCTTGCCGTCCGGCTTGGTGCCGCGTTCGATGATCTCGCTGCGAGCTTCGCTGTCTTTGAGCTCGATTCGATCGCGGGTGATGGTCAGGGTCTTCTTCTCGCCGCCGTCGCCGGGCAGCACGTCCAGACGGACGACGGTCTTGCGCTTGCCGCGGATCATCTCGACGACATCGTTGAGCTTCCGGTCGACGATGTCTTCCATCGGTCCTTCCGTCCCTTGCCCGACGGCGATGATTTTGTCTTTGGGCTTGAGCCGGCCGTCCTTGTCGGCAGCTCCGCCAGGGATCACGTTTTGCACGACGGTGTAGCCGTCCTCGCCGCGGAGCGAGGCGCCGATGCCGTCCAATTCGAGCCGCATCGTGATGTTGAAGTTGTCGAGCGTGCTCGGCGACATGTAGTCGCTGTGGGGATCGAAACCAGTGGTCATCGCCGACAGGTAGCGCTCCAGCAGTTCGTCGTTGTCGGTCTGGTTCCAGCTCTTGCGGATGCTCGTGTAGCGCTTGCGGAGCTTCTCGACCACTTTGCTCTGGGCATCGGCGTCGGAGAGCTTGTCTTTATCGTCGGCTTTGAGGTCGGCCGTTTCTTTCAAGATGTCGAACTTCACGCGGTGCCGCCAACGCTCCTTGGCTTCTTCCGGCGTCTTGGGATAGGTGGCCGCGTCGCCGTCGCGGATCATTTCCTCGTCGAGGGTAAAGTCTTGCGGCTGATCCAGCAGCGCCAGCGCCATGTTCACGCGCTCGTCGACGCGCTTGAGGAATCGGTTGAAAACGTCGTAGGCAAACGTGATGTCGCCGCGCTTGAACAGGTCGTCCAAACGGTCTTTCTGGGTCATGAACTCATCCACGTCCTGCTGATAGAAGAACAGCTTGAGCGGATCGAGTTCCTTGATGAACGAGGCGATTGTGCGTTCGGAGATCTCATCGTCGAGCCGGTGCCGCGAGAGGTGCTTGTTCTCCATCAGCATCGAAACGATGCCGACGATTTGCCGGTCGGAGGCGGAAGGCTGCGTCGGGGCGGCCGTGGCCTGGGGCGCGATGGCCACCAGAAAGCTACCCGCCGCACTCGCCACCAAGACGACGAGGCCGAAGGAGAGCAAACGGATCGGACGGCGGCTGGACGACAGATGGGTCATGTTCAAATCCTCTTTTCCGTATGCGGGATCGGCCGGGGCACTCCAATCAGGTCGGCCAAAACGGCGGTCATCAATGGGACAAAGTGCGGCAACGCGGCGGGAATTCAAAAAGCGCATGCGAAGCGTGGCGTAAGTAGAAGCCAGATAACGGTTTATCTGTATCATAGCCCGGATCACCGATCTGGCAAGCAACGCGGACTTTAACGATTCGTCGTCGCGGCGTCTACGTGCGTTTGCCGTTGCAAAAATGCACCCTCGGCGATTGGATCGCCCCAGGGAAGTAACGTGATAAGACTGTTCCGTCGACCGGCCGGGGATGGCGTTCCCCGAAGCCGGCTAACTCTCGGCCGGGTGACGCCAGGTGACCAGTCCTTTCGCTAGCTACGCTCGCCGCCGCCCACCGGTTCAAAGTTGGCGGTTGCAACGGCGGCTTCCTCGCTGGATTCCCCGTTATTTCGAGCGGCAGAATCGCCGGCGATCATTTCCACCAGTTGCCGATCCTGCCGCGCCAGCACGGTGCGCAAATCGACCAGCAGGCGATCGCCCGCGATTCGACCGACGACGGGCACCGGCGCTTTTCGCAGCCGCTGGTCGAGCGCGCACACCTCGCCGTTGGCGGCCGTGAGCGCGACGGCAAACGACGGCATGCGCTGGTCCTTCCAGAGCGCAACACCCAGGCAATTCTCCGTATCAACCACGACCGCCGCAGCGACGTCTTCGGCCTGCGCCAACTGGGGAGCCAGTCGCTCCGCCCGCTGACGCAGGTTCTCGATCGACGCGCCAAGCAGTTGGAACAACGGCATCGTCTGCCGCAGTTGCTGGGGATCACGAAACAAGGTGAGCGTTGCCGCGAGCGCCGCCGAGGTCGACGGGCGAACTCGCCAAGCACGAAACATTGGGTGCGACTCGATGCGATCGATGAGCTCCCGCGTGCCGACCAGGATGCCGCACTGCGGACCACCGACCAGCCCGTTGCCCCGAACGATTGCCAAGTGAGTACCCGCGGCCAGGCTCGTGGCGACGGTCGGCAAGCCGGCGTCGAGCGCCGGCAGGTTTTCCATCAAAGGCGCGGCGCCGAGCGACTCCACGAGCGGCAGCTCGCGATCGCGGGCCAGGGCCACCAGCGACTCCAATTCGGCAGTCTGCGTCTGGCCGACGACTTGGTAGTCGTCGGGCAGATTGCGCCACAGCGCGGCAGTCTCTTCTCGAACGGCGGCCTCAAAATCGGTCGAGGTCGTGCGATTCACGCTGCCGACCTCCCGCAAGACGACGGAAGCGGACGCCGCGAGAGAGGCCAGCGAGCCGTCGCCATCGACGTCGCCCACCTCGGCCCGCGCAATGACGACTTCCTTTTGTGCCGCCAGCGCCGCCATCGCCAACCAGATCGCGCCGGAATAGCTGTGGACGACCGTGGCCGCTTCCGCGGCGGTGAGCCGGCAGAGGAGCGTCGCCGCATCGCCAGGCGTAACCTCCGTTCCCTGCGGCGGAAAGCTGCCTCCGATCGCCACCATGCGCTCCAGCGCTTCGTCGGCCAGCGGCACACCGCTCCAGTCGGGGCCGAATAGCCGGCCGGTCGCGTTGATCGTCGGTCGCAGCGTCGCCTGTTGCGACTCGACCACGTGCCGAGCGGCCCGCTCTGCGAGCTCTCGCAACGAGGGAAGGTGTACGTCGGCAGCGCGGCGTTCAACGTCGCTCCGCAGCTCCTCGAGAAACGACCGCAGGCCGGCGGCCACGACGCTGCGATTCCAACGGCCAGCCAACGCCCGAATCGGCGGCTTGTCGAGCAGCTCGCTTACGGTGGGAAGACGCTGGAGAAAATCTGAGGGCTTGGCAGCCATGTCCACACCTCCTGCTAACTTGGCGGATGGGATGGATCGAACCACCCCGCCACATTGTTGCAGAAGTGCAGACGCTGTCCAGCCGCTGCGATGAGACGAGCTTTGCTAGCCGGCGGGCATATCCCGCCGCTGAATGGCGCACGGCGGGACAAGCCCGCCGGCTAACTCTCGCACCATCTATGGATCGAGTCGATCTTGAGCCATCCATTCGGTGACGGTTTGCGGGCCCTGGGGCTCTTCGTTGGAACTCCACATGCGGTGCCACCAGGAATCGCGCGGTTGGTTGTTGGCGACCGACGTACCCGCCGCCGCTTCGCCCGGCGTCACGAAATCGACCGTCTTGTGCCAGGCGCTCCGCGTGCTTTCGGTTACTCGACTCCATGCGCTGGGTTTCGGCGTGGCGGCCGTGGCCTGGGCCGGCGGTTGGGCCCAGGCATTGCGCGTCCTAGAACGATTCGACGGTTTGCCGAAATGGTCGCGGCGCGGCAACGGCTTCGTCAAATCCGAGGGCGACACTTCCGTGACGGTCGTCTCCGACCACTTCATCTTGGGCATGGAAGGCCACTTGAGCCAGCGTTTGTCTTCGGCTGCAGGGACCGAGGATGCCGATCCGATGGACGGCGACGAGAGCGTTTGCGAAGGCGCGAGCGTGGGGGCCGCGGTCATCGAGGGCTGCTCTTCCGGCGCAGATTTGTCCGTGCCGAAATGCCACCAAGGAGAAGTCGTTTCCTCCGCGACGCCGGTTGTCACCATGACCGTGGCCAACAGCATGCCGAGCATTGCACGCATCGAGTATCGCATTGCCCAATTGCCTCCTGAAGTGATCGGCGCCTCCCGCCGATTCGTGACTCCTATTCTTGAATCATCGTCGGCGCCGGCCGGGAGACTCTCCCAGAAATCCTCCCATGCGCCCAGATTGACTGGACGCCTGCTATCGCGTGCTTGCCGTGCTGCCGTGCTGGCGGGGCCGTTCAAGTCGTTGTGTAGCCGGCTGGTTTGCCGTAGGATGTTGGGCAGTCAAGGTTTGTCGCCGATGCTGGCAAAGCCGTCCTCGCGAGGGTTCGTTTCGCCGTCCAATTTCTCATCATGCTAGCGATCAAGATCGGACTGGTTGGCGCGGGACGAATGGCGACGGCGCTGGGACGTGGATTCGTCGGCGCGAGGCTGCTTCCGGCCTCGGCGATCGTGGCGAGCGACCCGAGCGATGCGGCGCGAACCTCCTTCGCCCGCGAGGTTCCGGGTGCGACCGTGCTCGCTGCGAATGGGCCTGAATTTGCGCCGTGCGACGTCGTGATTCTCGCCGTCAAACCGCAATTGATGAAGACCGGTACTGGCCGAGGTGCGCGACGTGATCCGCGCCGACGCGCTGGTGGTTTCGATCGCAGCCGGAGTGACGCTCGCGGGGCTCGCGGCGGGCTTGCCGGCCGACCAGCGACATCATCCGCGTCATGCCCAACACGCCCTGCCTGATTGGCCGCGGGGCGAGCGCGTACAGCTTGGGCCCGCATGCCACGGCCGACGACGGGCGGCTCGTGGCGCAGTTGCTCGCGGCGGTCGGCGTCGCTTTCGAGGTGCCCGAAGATCAGCTCGACGCGGTGACCGGTCTTTCGGGTTCAGGGCCGGCGTTTGTGTATACAATGATTGAAACGCTGAGTCAGGGGGGCGTCGAGATGGGTCTCCCCGCCGCGCTCGCGGCCGAACTCGCCATCCACACGGTGGCCGGGGCCGCGGAAATGGTCCTGGCAACCGGCGAAACACCCGCCGTGCTCCGCGATCGCGTGACCAGCCCGGGCGGAACCACGCTGGCCGGGCTCAAGGCATTAGACGAAAATGGATTTGCAGTGGCCGTGCTCGCGGCCGTTCGAGCGGCGACGCGCCGCAGCGCTGAATTGGGAAAATCGTCCTGAGGGTTGCTCAATCATGTCGATCTTTTGTCGCATCGACGATAAGAATATTCCGCTCTACCGCGTGATGTGGGTCTCGGCGACGCCGCATTTCTGCGGCGAGGAAGATTGCGTCCGCGAGGGCTATTACGAAATTCGGCTCGAACAGGGCGAGTCGGTGTGGGGCTCGGTCGAGGAACGCGACAAAATGCTCGAAAGCCTCGAAGCCTGGCACGGCGAAATGGACCTGCCGGAGGACGATCAGGAGCAGGAATGGTAATCGCGAAATCCAGGCCGAAAGGAGCGTGAACCATGGAAATGGATTACGAAGAGGGCGACCAGCTCGAGTGGCGCGACACGTATTTCATTCTGTTCCAGCAGTCGGGCCGGCCGACGCTCACGCAGGTCGAAGCCGCGATCACCGATTCGGCCCGGCACGTCACGCTCGAGAATCTCGAGGCCGACGAGGACGGGATGTTCGAGTCGCTGCTCGTGCAGGCGCCGGAAGATCACTCGGCACTCGAGATCAGCTACGAGCGGGGCGACGCGGTGATCGAGCAGAGCGCCGCCCTGGCCAAGCAGCTCCGCGGCGAAGCCACGCCGGAGCAATTGAAGCAGTTGCTCCGTGCCGACGCCCGGCTCGACGTGATGCACTTCGAGCGGGTCAATGCGGACGAGTCCTTCGGCGAAGACGATGAAGAGTTTGGCGAGGTGCTCGATCCGTCGAGCCTGCTGGGCGTCGTCGATGCGCTGGCCAAATTGACCAAGGGCTTGCCGATCGACCCGGCGTCGGGGGCGATTCTGGCGTAGAATTCTCTATCGTCGTTAGCGAAAGACAAGAGCCCGTGCGCAAGCTGCACGCCGCTAAGTCTTGCTCTCGACCACCTTAACTCTCGACTCGATTCATGCTTGCCAAAGAAATCAAACCGGGCACGATTGTCGTTCACAACGAAGCGCCCCACGTCATCGAAGGCGTCAACGTCCAGTCGCCCTCGGCCCGCGGCGGGGCGACGCTGTACAAGTTTCGCACGCGCAATCTGGTCACCAAACAGAAGGCCGACATCACGCTCAAAGGGACCGAAGGCCTCCCGGATGCCGACTTCACCAAGCGCGAGGTGACCTTCATGTTCGCCGACACCGAGATGGTCCACTTTCTCGACTCGGGCGACTACAACCAGTACTCGATCGCCCGGGCCGACGTGGCGAGCGAGCTGCAATACCTCACCGAAGATTTGCAGGGCATGCTGGCCCTGATCTACAACGGCGAGTGCGTGGGCATCCAATTGCCGGCGGCGGTCGATCTCACGATCACCGAGTGCGACCCGGCCATCAAAGGCAACTCGGCCACGTCGCGCACGAAGCCGGCCACGCTCGAAACCGGCGCAATCGTGCAGGTGCCCGAGTATCTCAAGCAGGGCGAGAAAATTCGCGTCGACACCCGCAGCGGCGAGTTCTTGCGCGCGCATGAGCCACCGCTCGACTTGGCGGCGTCGGCCACGACGCCCACATCGCAAAATTCTCACAGCAGCGCAGAAAGACGCCCTAAGCCTGCAAAACCGGCGTCGCGTCGACGGCGGTCGCGTCGACGGCGTGCTTCAGCTCGACGAGCTGGCCATCGGCAATCTCTTGGGCCAACGTGGCCAGCCGGCCGGCGGCGGCGGCCCGGCGGGCCAGCAGCTTGCGGCCGCCTTCGGTCCAAACGCGAACCGAGCGCTGGGGCTGCTTGCTCTTCGGGCACAGAAATGTCACGCGGATCGGAGTGACGTCGCTGAAGTCGACCCGCTTGGCGTCGAGCCGGTAGTTCACTACCAACTCGACCTGCCGACTGGCTTCCGCGTCCTCCCATGTGGCTTGATAACTTTTCATGACGTCACTCCTCAATTTGCGTGGATAGAGATTCAAACTTGTTTCGCGACCCAGGGAAACGGCAACCGACACGATTGCCGGACCGGCACTGCTGCCGGTAGATGGCGCGTGCGCAGCTCTGGCGCACCGCGTCTGGGGAACTTCACACTCTAGTTAGTGATTCGACCGCCGGCCAGAGCCATTTGAGTGAAAAATAGGCAAACGAGGCGGAAAAGGCCGAAAATGCCGGCGGAATCGGGCCGGTGATAGCGGTCGAATCGCGGCCGCCAGCCGGTCACTTGGACTTGAGGCGGGCCTTTTTCTTCGCCGACCGCTTCTTGCCCGCGAGCTTGGAGGTGAGTTTCTTATGGGGCGATTTCTTGGCGGTTTTGCCCGCGGCGCTGTCGCCGGACGATGTCTTCTTCTTGCCGCCGAAGATGTTTTCCCAGTTGTCTGCGAACTTCTTGGTGGTGCCGACGCGAACGACGCTCATGGTTGGATTTCTCTCCGTATTTGAATTAGAAAATAGCGCGTCGCAAGCGACGCGGCCAATGGTTATCCGTGCTGCAGTTTCTTATAGCGGAAGCGTTTCGGTTCGTCTGCGCTTTCGCCCATGCGATCTTTGCGCTGCTCCTCGTAGGTTTGGAAGTTGCCTTCGCACCAGTGGACGTAGCCGTCGCCCTCGAAGGCGAGGATGTGGGTCGCCAGGCGGTCGAGGAACCAGCGGTCGTGGCTCACGACGACCGCACAGCCGACGAAGTTGGCCACCGCTTCTTCGAGCGCCCGCAGCGTGTCGACGTCGAGGTCGTTCGTCGGTTCGTCCAAGAGCAGCACGTTCGAGCCGCGGCGGAGCAACTTGGCCAGGTGCACGCGGTTCCGCTCGCCGCCCGAGAGGACGCCGACCTTCTTTTGCTGGTCCGGCCCGAGGAAATTGAACCGCGTGACGTAGGCCCGCGAGTTGAGCTTGCGGCCGCCCATGTCGAGATTGTCGAAGCCGCCGGAGATTTCTTCGTAGACGGTTTTGTCGCCGTCGAGCGAGTCGCGGCTCTGGTCGACGTAGCCCAATTCGACCGTCTTGCCGATCTTGAGCTCGCCGACGTCGGGCTCTTCCTGGCCCATCAGCATCCGCAGCAGCGTCGTCTTGCCGGCGCCGTTGGGGCCGATGATGCCGACGATGCCGCCGGCAGGCAGGCGGAAGTTCACGTTCTCGAAGATCACCCGGTCGCCGTACGATTTGCCGAGGTTCGTGGCCTCGACAACCATCTCGCCCAGCCGCGGGCCGGGCGGAATCTGGATTTCCAGCTCGTCCGAGCGGTCTTCGAACTGTTCGGCGGCCATCGTTTCGTAGGCCTTGATGCGGGCCTTGCTCTTGGCTTGCCGCGCTTTGGCCGACGCGCGAACCCACTCCAACTCGCGGGCAAGCGTCTTCTGTCGCGCTGACGCCTGTTTCTCTTCGACCGCCAGTCGGCGCTGCTTCTGGTCGAGCCACGACGAGTAGTTGCCCTCCCAAGGAATGCCGCGGCCGTAGTCGAGCTCGAGAATCCACTGGGCCGCGTTGTCGAGGAAGTAGCGATCGTGCGTCACCGCGACGACCGTGCCCTCGTATTCGGTGAGGTGCCGCTCGAGCCAGGCGACGCTCTCGGCGTCGAGATGGTTCGTCGGCTCGTCGAGCAGCAACAGGTCCGGCTTCTCCAATAGCAGCTTGCAGAGCGCGACGCGACGCTTCTCACCGCCGGAGAGCGTGGTCACGTCCGCGTCGCCGGGCGGCAGATTCATCGCGTCCATGGCGATCTCGACCTGGCGGTCGAGTTCCCAGGCGTTCGAGTGGTCGATCTTGTCCTGCACGATGGCCTGGCGGTTGAGCAGCTTTTCCATCTCGTCGGGGTCGGTCACTTCGCCGAGCTTGTCGGAGAGCTGCTCGAACTCGGTGAGTAGCGCCCGCGTCGCCGCGACGGCTTCCTCGACGTTGCCGAACACGTCCTTCTCGGGATTGAGCTTCGGCTCCTGCGTCAGCAGGCCGACGGTGAAGCCTTCGGTGAGCTTGGCCTCGCCGTCGAATTCCTTGTCGAGCCCGGCCATGATCCGCAGCAGCGTGCTCTTGCCGGAGCCGTTGCGGCCCAAGACGCCGATCTTGGCGCCGGGATAGAACGAGAGCCAGATGTCCTTGAGGATTTCGCGCTGCCCAATCTTCTTGGTCAGCGCGGACATTTGATAGATGTATTTTTGAGCCATTGGATATGTTGATTGAGTGGGACAGCGGGAGAAACTGGTCGCTGAAGCGACCAGTCCGTCGCAAGCGGTTATGGACTGGTCACTTCAGCGACCAGTTTAGCGTGGCCTCTGGTACCGTTTATAGGGCACCTTCTCAAGAAAAGCACGCAATTCCAAAGCGCGCTTCAGGCCCCGCTCCAGATCGATCCGCCCGTGCGTGTGCGGATACTCGCGCCAATCGGCGACGATCCCGTGCCGCTCCGCCTGCGTCAACGTGTACCGATAAGCCGGCCGGCATTGCTTCTCGTCGCGGATGCAATCGTCGAAATAGTCCTGGTGCCCCGCTTCGCTCCAAAACGGCACGCGGGGGTCTGGCAAAATGTCGTTAACCAACTTGGCCACCGAGCCATGCAACCGCTGCATCAGCGGACCGAGATTCTCGCCGATCTTCAGGTAGCCAAGCGTATGGTAATGATTGTCGAGCAAGCTGGTGACCCAAGGGGTGAACGTGTACTTCGCAGTGTAGTGATCGAAGCGGCTCCAGAAAACGCTCTTGGCTGCTTCGCTCGCAAACGCTGGAAATCGGTCGCGGCAACGTGCCATGATGAAGTACACCTGATTGTCGAGATACCAATGCTTGAAGCGATGCCGTTCGCCAAACGACTCAGAGGCACTCGACGAACTTTTGCGAAATTTGCGAAACTCGCCCATGAAAGCGAGTATACGGACTGGTCGCTTCAGCGGCCAGTAAACTCCGAGAGAAAAGTCAGCGTTTTTCGCCCAAAATTGGTCGCTGAAGCGACCAGTCCGAAGGGGACCAGCCCATCAATCACTCCCATTCGATCGTTGCCGGCGGCTTCGACGAGATGTCGTACACGACGCGGTTGATGCCTTTCACTTCGTTGATGATGCGACGTCGAGATGCGGGCCAAGCAGGTCGTGCGGCAAATGGCTCCAGTCGGCGGTCATGAAGTCGTCGGTCGTGACGCAGCGGACCGCCAGCGCGTTTTCGTACGTCCGTTCGTCGCCCATCACGCCGACGCTCTGCACCGGCAACAGCACGGCGAACGCTTGCGACGTGGCGCGGTACAGCCCGGCCGCCTTGATTTCGCCGACCACGATCGCGTCGGCCTCGCGCAAGGTGTCGAGCCGCGGCTTGGTGACTTCGCCCAGGCAGCGAACCGCCAGGCCGGGGCCGGGGAACGGGTGCCGCCACACCAACTCCTCGGGCAGATCGAGCTGCAATCCCAGCTGGCGGACTTCGTCTTTGAACAAATCGCGCAGCGGCTCGATCGAGCTCGAAGCCCAGCTCCGCCGGCAGGCCGCCGACGTTGTGGTGCAGCTTGATCGTGTCGGTCGGGCCGTCGACGGCCGCGCCGCTCTCGATCACGTCGGGATAGAGCGTGCCCTGGGCCAGGTACTTCGCGCCTTGGATCCGGCGGGCCTCGGCGGCGAAGCAATCGATGAACACGTGGCCGATGCGGCGGCGTTTTTCCTGCGGCTCGGTGACCCCGGCGAGCGCCGCCAAGAATTTCTCCTCGGCCTTGACGACGTGCAGGTCGGTCTTGAAGTGCTTGGTGAACTCGTCGATCACCGACTCCGCCTCGCCCTTCCGCAACAGGCCGTTGTCGACCAGGATGCACGAGAGCTGCGGGCCGATCGCCCGATACAACAGCGCCGCGACGACCGACGAATCGACGCCGCCCGACAGGCCGCAGATCACGCGGTCGCTTCCCACGCGGGCACGAATCTCGCGGATCGTCTGCTCGGCGAAATCCGCCAGCCGCCACGTGCCGCGACAGCCGCACGCCTTGACGAAGTTCGCAAACATCGTCGCGCCTTCGACCGTGTGCGTCACCTCGGGGTGGAACTGCACGCCGTAGAGCGGGCGGGTGCGGTGCTTGATCGCCGCGATGGGGCAAGTCTCCGTGGCCGCGAGCAAGTCGAACTCGTCCGGCACGCGGTCGACAATGTCGCCGTGGCTCATCCAGACTTGCGTTCGATGGGCGACGCCGTCGAACAGGTCGGCCGCCTCGGATTTAGCGGCGTCGATCACCAATTCGCTCCGGCCATATTCGCGGGCCGGAGCGCGCTCGACTTTCGACCGCCCAGGTTGTGGCACATCAACTGCATGCCGTAGCAAATGCCGAGCACCGGGATGCCGAGGTCGAAAAGCTCGGGATCGCACTTGGGCGCACCCTCGGCATACACGCTCGCGGGTCCGCCGGAAAGGATCAGCCCCTTGGGCGCGATCTCGCGGACCCGCTCGGCCGTAATGTCGTGCCGCACGATCTCGCAGTAGACGTGCTGCTCACGTACACGGCGGGCGATCAGCTGCACGTACTGGGCGCCGAAGTCGAGCACGAGCACCCGCTCGGAGGCAACGTTTCCGGCGGAGGCGTTGGGCGTAGGTCGTGAGGCGGGCATGGGCGGGCGTGTCCCAGCGGCGGGGAAACAAGTCATTATAGAACTGCCGCGCCCGCGCCACTAGTGGCGGCGGCTCGCCCGCGACCGGTGCGTTGCGACGCGAGGCCCTCACGCGTATAGTGGCGCGTGGAATTACTCGGAGTTTTCAGCGTGCAAATTCTGCTCACCAACGATGATGGCATCTACGCCCCGGCCTGGCCGCGATGGAGCGCGAGCTGGCGCGGCTGGGCGACGTGACGGTCGTCGCCCCGGCCGTCGAACAAAGCGGCGTCGGCCATTCGATCACGTTTCTCTCGCCCGCTGATGGCCGCCGAAGCATTCGATGGCGACCGGCGGCGCGGCTGGGCGGTCGAGGGGAGCCCGGCCGACTGCGTGAAACTGGCGATCGGCCGGTTCTGCCCGCGGCGGCCCGATTTGATCGTCAGCGGCATCAACGGCGGCTTCAATATCGGCATCAACGTGCTCTACTCCGGCACCGTGGCCGGGGCGACCGAAGGGGCACTGTTCGGCATCCCGAGTATCGCCGTGTCGCTGGAATACGACGAACGGCCAAAATTCGACCGGGCGGCGACGTTGGCCGTGAATCTCATCGAACAGATCCTCGAGCAGCAAGACCCGCGGTCGGGACCGCTGTACAATATGAATATCCCGACGCCAGCCCTCACGGGGCCGGCGGAGGTCCGCGTGGTGCCGATGGCGACGGCCCGCTGGCCGGCCGACTTCGACGAGCGGATCGACCCGAAGGGGCGGCGATACTACTGGGCGATGGGCACTCCGCCGACGGCGGTCGACGGCGAGCTGACCGACCTGGACGCCATCGAAAAAGGCTTCGTGACGCTCACGCCGCTGCGAATCGATCGCACCGAGCACGCAGATGCTCGACTCAACTTGCAAACTGGAGACTATCGCTCGCCGCACGAATACATTCATAACGATTTTCCGCGCTGGTCGGACTGGTCCGCTTCAGCGACCAGTCGAAACTTGGGAGAACGTCATCATGCGATTTAATCCAATTCGAGTTTTCGACGATGGTGATTCTGCTCCTCGCATTGGCAACCGCCGGCTGCGAACAGCCCGCCGACAGCGGCGCATCCGACATGGACAACCTGGCGAACCAATTGGAACAGAGCAAGGAAGCGAAAGCGGCGGCCGACGCGGCCACGGCTGCGGCACAGAAAAAACAAGCCGAGGAAGCCGCCCGAGCGCAACAGGCGGCACAACAAGCCGCGGCCGAGGCGGCGGCTAAGGCCCAGCAAGAGGCGGCAGCGAACGAAACGTCGATCACGATCACCGTGAAGAATCCGCAGGGGCTGTTGTCGAGCCCCGAGGCCAAAGAGGCGATCGCCGGCATCGTCGGCAAGAAGCAACGTAAGAACCGCGTGGAAGGACCGCTCCGCTACTACGGGGCGCTCGCCAACGCCCGCATCATCGCCATGGATCGGGCACTCGGTTGGCAGATCAAGTCCGCGCTGGATGGCTATGTAAATGGTGAAAATGACGGCAAGTATCCCAAGACGACCGAAGAATTCATGAAGAAAGTCGCCGAGCCCAACATGATCGAGCTGCCGGAGCTACCGGAGAATCAGGAATACTACTTCGACCCGGAACAACATGAGCTGGTCATCCTCGAACGGATCGAAGAGCCTGCCGACGCGGGAACTGCCGCGGCAGCACCGGCGGCCGAAGCGACGCCGCCGATCAAGAATTGATCGAGTCGTGCGGCCGCGCAATCGCTATAGCCGCAAAATCGCGGCGCCGTGTTGCCGAAACGCAACATTCGCTTGATCGCCGGGCAGGCCAATTACAATGAGAGTCGTGGGCGCACCAGCGCCCGCCCGACTCCTCTCTTCTCCCATTGGCTCCCTCGTCGAAAGCTCCCCCGATGATTACGCTCTTCTCGCGACTTGCGCTCGCGCTCAGCGCGACGACCGCTATTTGTTGTATCGTGTCTCAAGCGTCGGCCAGCGAAGTCTGCATGCGCCGACGGGCGCTGTGTATGTCAGCGAGCCGGTGGTCGTCGCCGAAACGTCGTCCGCCCCGAGCTCGATCTTTCGGCGGAGCACGTTCACCAACGACCCGGTCACGGGCGCGCGGGTCGCGCAATACATGCGCAAGCCGCCCGTCGAACCGCTGGCCGATCAACGCGACGTGACCAGCGTGTATCGTCGCACGCGTACGGTCAACCGCGGGCCCGATGGCTCGATGGACACGTCGTACCAGGTGCAGGCTTGGGGCAACGGCCGCGGCGGCATCGACGCCGAATGGCAGATGTTCAACGACGTCTGGAAGGAGTCGATCCTGAGCGGCAGCTATTACAACTCGAACCAATACTACGGACCTCCGCAACGCGGTCCGTGGCACGGAGGCCCCTGGCAAGGCGGTCCGTGGCAAGGTGGACCCGGACAGGGTGGCCCGTGGCAAGGTGGGCCCGGGCAGGGCGGCCCATGGCAAGGCGGCCCTGGCTACGGACAGGGCGGTTGGAACCAAGGCTATCCACAGGGGCCGCCAAACAACTGGAACCAAGGCCAAGTCGCCCCAAGGCGGCAACAACTTCCCACAATTGAATTGGCCGCACGACGACAACGGCGGACCACAGCAGCAAGTGGATTAAGGGCGGCCGCCACTCGCGGCGCGGCGCCAATCGCGGGCCGGCGCATAACTTTCGATCAGCCAGCGATCGCCGGCGACGACGAGGTGGATCTCGACACGGTCCATGTACGGGCCCTTCGCGCCGTTTTGCCGGACCGTCACGTCGACGAAACCCTGGCACTTCGCCGTGGCCGAAAGCGGCTGCGCGGACTCGTCGACCGTGATTTCGGGCGTGCCGAGCACGCGGGCCTTGTTGACGACAACCAGCGGCATGAGCGTTTCGGCGTCTTTGCGGACCGCGCCTGCCGTCGGCGCGATGAAGGCTAGCACGCCGGGCAGGTCGTTCGCTTCGATCGTGGCGGCCAGCTCGTTCAAGGTCCGCTCGATGGCCTCACGCGGCGTTTCGATCAAGTGCTCGACGACCAACAGCAGGCCGGTGAAGACGATCACCGCGAGCAGCGCCACGAGCGCCCCGCGAGTCCGCAGCTGGGCGTAGGCGATGCCGGCCATCGTCACGAGCACCGCCCCGACCATCCAAATCACCAGCGCGTTTTCAGCCAGGTAGTTCATGCCGCCTCCGGTGTTCCCGGCGAAGCATCACCGCCGCGAGCACGATCACGCCGGCGAGCAGGGCGGCCAGTGGCCAGATGGGGATCAAGGTGTGCTGCGGCGTCGCGTAGTCGCGTCGCGCGGGATCCCGATCGGCACGGTCGCCAACTTCGCCTTCTGCAATCCGCTCCCGCGCCTGATACTGCCGCTCGAGCCGCGCCTGCCGCCTGCCATACTGCCCGCTGATGCCACCCAGCGCGATTAGTCCCACGACCGAAAACAACAACACCCAGAACCAAGGCGAGTCGGTGACGGGAGCTTGTTCGCTCATCGCGCGTCCAGAGAATTTGACAGGATCTCAGGATCGGCAGGATCAACAAGATCAAGACAATCCGCTAAAACCATTGTCGACAATAGTTCGAGTGCGACAACTTATTTGCCGTCGTTGCGGGCAATTTACATCCTGTCGATCCTGGTAATCCTGTGATCCTGTCAAAAGAACGAGCAGTGCATTGAGCGTGCGAGCCTACCGCTTCGGGAACAGCGGCCCGCCGTACTGGGCGGCGTCGCCGAGTTGCTCTTCGATCCGCAGCAGTTGGTTGTACTTGGCCATCCGGTCGCTGCGCGAGGCGCTGCCCGTTTTGATCTGGCCGGTGCTCATCGCCACGGCCAGGTCGGCGATCGTCGAGTCTTCCGTCTCGCCGCTGCGATGGCTCATCACGTTGGTGTAGCCGTTGCGGTCGGCCAGGTGGATCGCGTCGATCGTCTCGGTCAGCGTGCCGATCTGGTTGACCTTGATGAGGATGCTGTTGGCGATGCCTTCGTCGATGCCGCGCTGCAGCCGCTCGGTGTTGGTGACGAACAAGTCGTCGCCGACGAGCTGCACCTTGCCGCCGAGTTGCTTGGTGAGCAGCTTCCAGCCCTCCCAATCGTCCTCGGCGCAGCCGTCCTCGATCGAGCAGATCGGATACTTCGACGACCCAGCCGGAGAGCAACTCGACCATGCCGGCCGAGTCGAGCTCCTTGCCGTCGATTTTGTAGACCTTCTTGGCCGAGTCGTAGAACTCGGTCGCGGCCGGGTCCATGGCGATCCAGACCTGCTCGCCCGGCTTGTAGCCGGCCTTTTCGATCGCGGTGAGGATCACGTCGATCGCGGCGGCGTTGTTCGGCAGATCGGGCGCGAAGCCGCCTTCGTCGCCGACGGCCGTGCTGAGCCCCTTGTCGTGCAGCACCTTCTTGAGATGGTGGAAGATCTCGCAGCCGCAACGGATCGCGTCGCTGAACCGCTCGAAGCCCAGCGGCATGACCATGAACTCCTGCACGTCGACCGAGTTGTCGGCGTGCTGGCCGCCGTTGATGATGTTCATCATCGGCGCGGGCAGCAGCCGGGCGTTCGAGCCGCCGACGTAGCGATAGAGCGGCAGGCCGCAGTACTTGGCCGCCGCGTGGGCCGTGGCCAGCGACACGCCCAGGATCGCGTTCGCGCCGAGCTCCTTCTTGTTCGGCGTGCCGTCCAGCTCGCAGAGCATCTTGTCGATGCCGATCTGATTGAGCGCGTCGGAACCGACCAACTCGTCGGCGATCTTCTCGTTGATGTTGGCGATCGCCTGCGAGACGCCTTTGCCCAGGTAGACCTTCTTGTCGCCGTCGCGCAGCTCCCAAGCCTCGTGGATGCCGGTGCTCGCGCCGCTGGGGACCGCGGCGGTGCCGACCGTGCCGTCGTCGAGCGTGACGTCGACTTCGACGGTGGGATTGCCGCGGCTATCGAGAATCTGGCGTCCGTGAATGTCAACAATCATGCTCATGGCGAACTTGCCTTTCCTAAGCCTGGGGAAACCTGAATTTGGTTGCGAACCGTCATTTTAAGGGGCATACGGCCCTTGTCGAGCGGGTCGCCGATTTGGTGGCAAAATCCCCTCCGCGGTGTTAGGCTGGAAGCTCCGGTCAATTTGCGGGGCTTCACTCAGAGACGGGCACCAAGGGGGGTTACGACGTGCAAAAGATACTTCGATTCCACGCGATTCTGTCGTTGACGCTTGTGGCGGTGGCTATTTGGGCGACGTCCGCAAAGGCGATCACAATCGAACTCGATTACTCCTCCGACGCAACGGACAGTTTCTTTGGTGACGGCAATCCGCAAGGCGCGACAGCCGGCGCCCAGGCCAAGGCTGCCATGGATGCTGCGGCCGCGTTTTACAACGGCATTCTAGGGGACACGTTTTCTGCGATTGATCCGCCCTCGAAGTTTTACGGCTCCTTGGGAGGCGAGGCCTCGTTCTTCTGGAAGCGGCGTTACTTTGATCCGGCGACCGGCAACACTAGTGCGGCCGTGAACGTTGACATCGCGGCCGATAAGTTCGTAGTTTTTGTCGGTGCCCGCGATCTGCTCGACGACAAGAAATTGGGCCTTGGCGGGCCGGGCGGATTTGTGCTGAACAACGTCATCAAGAATGGTCAGTTCACGACGGCGGAGGATTCTCAGATCTCGCAGATGCAAAGCGAATTCTCGAATGCCGTAAAACAGCGTGGAGAAGCGAGCGGCTTCGGCCTCTGGGGTGGCTCAATCGCCTTCAATAGCAAGCAAGTCTGGCACTTTGATCATTTGATTGATCCTCCTGCCGATCTCACTCCGAATGACCCCAGCGATGATGTGAATGATTTTTATTCGGTCGCTCTGCACGAATTGGCCCACACGCTTGGTTTCGGGGCGACCGACGATAACAATAAAACGAAAACGCCTTGGGAAGCGCTCGTGGATGGCACAGATTTCACGGGTGGCAATGTGAAGGCATTGCTGGGAACCACCATCAGGAGCGCCACTGGCAGCCGCCGACCCGAATTCGCTGGACGACAGTGCACATTGGTTGCAGAGCATTGCGATGAGCAATGTTTTCCAAGGCGCCGATTTACAGACTCCGTTGATGGTTCCTGGATTGAATTCCAACGAGCGTCATCTATTGACTAATCTCGACGCGGCCGCGCTGGTTGACCTAGGCTGGGAAATCGAATTGCCAGCCGGGGCTGCAAGTGCTGCCAGCCTCGTGAGCACTTCCGGTGTTGGTGGTTCAGCAGGCTTCGCCACATTGCGGGCGAGCGTCGTGCCGGAGCCGACAGGGTTGATGCTGGCGGCGCTCGCTTCCGTGTTGGGACTTTTCTTCAGTTCGCGACGTCGACTGTAATAGCTACAAATACGTGCCGTGCATGCCGGTCGTCGCAGAGCAACAATGAATAATAGAACGAAGCGGGTGCGATGCTCCTGTGCGTCGGGGTCGTGGATGGGCAGTCGGGGGCAATTGCGTTTCGTTTGCCTGATTGCAGTCGTCGCCTGCTGCGCCGATTCGGCCGTAGCGGCAATCGTTCGCATCGACTACAGCACCGACACCACGGGTTTCTTCGGCGCGATGAACCCTCAGGGCAAGGGCGCCCAGGCCAAGGCCGCGCTCGATGCCGCCGCGGCGTTCTACTCCGGCATTCTCGACGACACGCTCGCCGCGATCCAAACGCCCCCTTCGTTCCACGGCACATTGGGCGGCTCGTCCACCTGGTCGTGGAAGCGATCGTTTGCCGATCCGGCAACGGGCTTTCAGAACGCGCAAAACGGCCTGGTAGTCCCGGCCGACGACTACATCGTGTACGTCGGCGCCCGCGACCTTCCAGCCGGTGAATTGGGACGTGGCGGACCGGGCGCCGGCAGTTGGACCCAAGTGGTAAGCGGCAGCTTCACCTCGGCCGAAACTTCGACCGTCGCCCAGATTCAAGCTCAATTCAAGTCGGCGGTGGAAACGCGCGGCGAGACGAGCGGCTTCGCCCGTTGGGGCGGGGCAATCGCTTTCGACAACAACACGAATTGGCACTTCGACCACGCGACGATGCCGGCGGCGAACGAGTACGATTTCTACACGGTGGCCTTGCACGAATTGGCCCACACGATTGGCTTTGGCTCCAGCCTCGAATGGAACAACTACCTGAGCGGCGCGACGTTCGTCGGCCCCCAGGCGATGGCCCAGTACTTTCAAAATGGCCCCGTTCCAGCAATCGCGACCGGCAACGACGCCGGCCACTGGGCTGCCGCCAACACCGGCAGCATCGTCTACGGTGCAACCACTTCGCAGCAGTCGCTGATGTCGCCCTCGCTCACGTCCGGAATTCGTCGTCGGCTCACCAATCTCGACGCCGCTGCGCTGGTCGACGTCGGTTGGGAGATCGAACTGCCACAGCCTTTGCCGGGCGACTACAGCGGCAACGGCATCGTCGACGCGACGGACTATTCCATCTGGCGAAACACGCTGGGCTCGACAACCGACCTCCGCGCCAACGGCGACAACACCGGCACGAGCGCGGGCCGAATCGACGCGGCCGATTACACGATTTGGAAAGCGAACTTCGGACGGCACGCTGGGAGCGGAGCCGGCAGCGCCAGCGGCGTACCGGAACCGGCGAGCTTCGTGCCGCTCGCAATGGCCGCGGTACTCGCGTTCCTCGGCAAGTGGCGGCTAAACCGTTAAGGTGGTGCGCACACGGGCCAGCCACTCTTCGCTCGGCGGGCCGTAAGGGCGGAACTTCTCCGTCGTGCCGAGGTCGTCGCTGTAGAACAGGCCGCGATGCGAACGCAGGCGACTCGCGGCCGGGGTGTCGAGCAGGTTCGTCGAGTCGGCGGCACTCATCTGGAACAACACGCGGAGTTCGAACTCCCGCAGCGTCTGCCGGTCGACCAGCCGATTCACGTCGTTATAGGAATCGCACCAGACGAGCGAGTGGATGCCCCAGGCCGGGCCATTGCGGAGGATTTCAGACCACTGGCGATCGGGTGGCGGCGGTTTGTCGCGATCGCGCGAGAAACCGAAATCGTCCTCGTTGCGGCGGAGCTCGCGGAACCGACCGGCGTCGTGGATCACCAGATACACGGCCGGGGCGCTCTCGTCGCCAGCCGCTTCACGCCGGGCCATTTCGGCGGCAACTTCGGCGACCACTCGCGCGATCTCGCGCGGTCCAGCCACCGTAACCGAGTTTGGCAGCGCGTCGGCCAGTCGCTGCCATGCGCCGGCATGCTCGGAGTCGGGCCGTGTGCCGTCGAGGACCAGGAATTTCGCCGCGGGTTGGACAGCCAGCGCAATCACCGCGTTTGCGAGCGTGCCAAACGCCGATTCCTCCTCGCTGCCGACCACCAACAGGTTGCTGCCCGCATGACGAGCGAACGTGGCGGCCGTCGGTTCCTTGATCGCCACTGCCGCACCGAGCCAGGCCCTCGGTCCACCCACTGGCGTCTTTGCCGCGTGTTGGCCGAGCGCACTGGCAAGCTGCTCGTTCTGCGCCGGGTCGGCCGCTTGATCGCCTTCGAACACGATCGCCGGAGTCGAAACCTGGCCGCGCTGGGCCGCGAATTCTTCCAGCTTGCGGAGGTAGTCGACTCGCTTCGATTCCGAGAGCCAAACCACCTGGAACGGCTGGTTGCCGGCCAAGAGGCCGTTCTGATCGTTGTAAATCGCCTCGCCAGGGCGGCTCAAGTAGCGGGCCGCCATGTTGCGCTCGTCGCTAAGAATCAGGTGCGAGTCGGCCTCGCTACATTGCAGCGCGACGCGAACCGCCATCTGCCCCATCGTGCTGCGCGCGAGGGAGTACGCCCCGCTGAGCGTTTGCGAACCCAACAGCACGTGGACGCCAAACGCCCGCCCTTGCCGCACCAGCCGATCCAGGAGCAGCGCCGCATCCTGGGCCAACTTGTCGTCCTCGACGAACAGTTCCTGAAATTCGTCGATCACCAGCATGACGCGCGGCATCCTCACCGTGGGGTTGGCCACACGATACGCGGCCAGGTCCTGGACGCCGGCGGCGCGGAACAATTCGCCGCGGCGGCGCAGCTCCACATCCAGCCGCTCCAGCACGCTCAGGCCGAACTCGCGCTCGCTCTCGATGGCGATCACGCGCGCGTGCGGCAGGCGATGCGTCGCGTAAGTCTTGAACTCGACGCCCTTTTTGAAGTCAATCAAGTAGAACTCGACCTCGTCGGGAGAGTAGTGCAATGCGGCGTTCGTGATCAGGGCGTGCAGAAAAGTCGACTTGCCGGAGCCGGTCTTGCCGGCCACCAGCAAGTGCTGCGACGTCCCGCGGCCCAGCCGTACCGATTGCAGCCGCATCGCGCCGGCGCGGCCGATCGGCACCGCCAGCTCCTGGCTGCTGTTGCCGGTCCAGAACTCCTCGTCGGCCGGGGCCACGACTTCGAACGGCACTTCGACCCGCATGGCGCTCTTGGCCGCGGCGCCGGCGGCCCGCACCACGTCGTTGAACCGCTCGGGCGAGGGCGGTGCATCGAGCGCGAGCGGCAACTGCTCGAAGGCCGGATAACGCCAGCGGAACCGCTTCTCCCTCGGCTGCCAATCGAGATGTAGGGCGCTGGCCATCAGATCGTCGAGGGGGACGTCGTTCGGCAGCCGCAGTTTGCGGTCGACGCTCACGAGCGTGTAGACGCCACACCGCGGTCCGCTGGCGGCGATGCTGACCAGCTTCCGCGCGGCCGACTCGGAGAAATTCGCAGGATAGTTCGCCACCACCAGCACGTGAAACGGTTCGGCGACCTCGCCGGCCGTGGCGTTGTAGTCGTCGATCGTGGCGAATTCGTTCCGCAGGTATTTCTGCAGCACCGTCTCCATGTGGGCGGTGAGCCGCGTGAGTTGCTCCTCGATCTGCCGTGTCTCGGTCCAGATGCGGCTGGAAATTAACAGCTCGTCGTGATCGGCCAGGTGCATGAACGAGCCGAAGCTCTCGCCCAATCCAACGGGGTCGAGAATCGTGAATCGCACCTTGCCCGGCGGCATCGCCGTCAGGAATCGCAGCATCGTCGATTGCAACACGTCGACCGCCGCGCGGCGACCTTCGCCCTCCGCGGTCAGCACCAGCACCGGATGCTCCTTGAGCGTCATCAACGCGGGCAGCGCAACGGTGGATTGCGGCAGGCGCAGCCGTTCGTCCTGCGGTACGCCGTTCTTGATGCTCGCCAGATCGAGCTTGACGCGACCGATGCGAATCGCCGCGGGCGGCTCGGCAGGGCGCGGCCAGGTGCGTTCGTCGGTCGTCTCCCAATCGGGAAACAGCCGCTCGCATTGGCTGGACATGTTCGTCCAGGCGTCGCGGATGGCGTTGTAGCCGGTGAACCAACGGTTGGCGAGCGTTTCCCAATCGCGATCGTGCACTGAGCGCAACTCTCGACAACGCGACTCGTAGCAGGCCAAGTTTTCGGTCGCCTGCCGGTCGCGATCTTCCGCTAGGCCGGCCAGCGTGTCGTTGAGCTTCCGATCGGCGGAGGACGATTCCTGTTCGTACCAATGCCGCAATTCCGCTAGCCGCGAAGGAAAAACGCTGCCGGCCTGGGTCATCTCCGATTCTCTCCAGCGGTCTTTCTCCTCGAGCGTGGCATTGAGCTTTTGCTGGACGGCGGCAAGTTCCTCGTCGCGCTGTGAAATTAAGCCCTGGGCGTCGCGTCGGGCACGCTCTTGGGCAGCGTCGGAGGCGGCGTCGATGCCAAGCCGGGCCTCGGCCAGCAAGCGCCGGACGAATTGAAATTGAGCCCCGCTTTGTTGCCGGGCCCGCGGATAGAGCCACAAAGCCAGGCCGGCCGACGCCACCGCCGCCAGGCCCACGCTGATCGGTAACCACAGCCACCACGCGCGCCAACCGAACAGCAACCCGCTGGGCACAATCGCGAGCAGCCAAGCGACGAAAGGCGGAAGCAACAAATTCGCACTCTCGAACAGACGCGGCAAGCGCTGGTGATAGAGCGCCAGCACCGCTTCGCGGACGGCCGCAGTCCGCTCCCGGACGCACCCAAGCGCCGTTTCCACCGAATCCCCGTCGGACTGTTCGCTTAAGCGACCAGTGGAAGTGTCCAACGCCTCCGTTCCAACGGGCGGAAAATCCTGCCATTGTCGGCGCATCTTCATGATCGCCGTGGCGTCGCTTTCCAGGACCGTCAGTTCGGCGTGGCTGGCGCGGAGTCGCTGCACCGCCTCGATCATCCGCTCGCGGGGCCGGCCCTTGATCGCGTCGAAGACGGCCAGCGTCTCCCAGCTCGATTCCTGCTGCTCGGTCACCGCCGACCGCAGGACTTGAGCGTGGGTCGATTCCACTTCGTGCCGCAGGCCCTTGTACTGCTGTTGCGCCGCGTCGCGCTCCCGCTCGTAACGCTGCTGGGTCGCCTGGCGGGACGCGTCGTATTCGGCCTGCGCGGCAACACGAGCGGACGTGTAACACGACTCGATCTCGCCGGCCGCTGCGTCGCGCGCCTGCTCCGCGCGCTCGAGACCGTCCTCCAGTGCCGAGCGGATCCGCGACTCGGCCTGCGCGCGGTCGTTCGCCAATCGTTGCAGGTCGCGCATCAGCTCTAACTGCCGGATGATCGACAGCGGCTCGTTAGGCTTCGCAGTCACGCTGTACCTCGGTCAAGAGTTGGTGCATCCGGTTGATCGCATCGAGCGCGATCTTGAGCTTGGGAATCATCGGTTCGAGTTGCCGCTCGGCAAAGCGTCGGCTGACGGCGTCGTCCCATTCGTCGGCGCTCTCTTGCCAAACCGTCTCGAGGTTTTCCAGGGCGTGGTGAATCCGGGCCGCGGGAGTCGCCAGGTCACATTTTTTCATGTCGGCTCCTGGAGGGGCTCGTCGGGAACCGACGCCGCGGGAATCGAGGTCGGTGCCAATGGTTGGGAGATCTTCTCGGGCATCAGCTCGATGGCGAATGATTCACTGGCCGCTGAAGCGGCCAGTCCGCCGGTGCGCGTGCGGATCGATTGGTATTCGTGCAGGCGGGCGAGTAAGCGTGCCAGGATCGCCGTCGCTTGCGGCACGTCGATCTCGACGATGTCTTTCAGTTGGCTGATGCGGCCTTCGTATTCAAACGATTCGTGCCGAATCTCGCGCGTCCAATGCCGCAGCCGCTCCGACTTCTCGCTGCAATACGCCAGTTGAGCCTCGGCCTTCTTGAGTTCCGCCCGCTCTTCGTAGCAACTCGGTCGCTCATCATTGATCGGATACATCAGGCAGACGTGCAGCGCGGCGCGGGCCTCGGTCACGGCGTCGTGAGCGACGCGGACTTGTTTCCGCCAATATCTTGGCCGGTCGTGTTCGAGCCAGTCGATCACGCGCCGCATCTCGACGTCGACCATCGCCAGCGCCTGCTCTACCTCGTCGCGAAACGCTGCCAGCGCCGCCCGTACGGCTTCGATCGACTCCAGCGACTGTACATTGGCCGACATGAAAAGCAGAGATCGTGGGTCAAGGGGTCGGGGTCAAGCGCCAAGGCAAAGCCGGCTCTCGACGCTCGACTCTTGGCTCTCGACTTTCATTCGTCACCGCTGCTGCAAGTATTCCTCGATCCGCTCCGCCTTCCGCAGCAGGAACGGAGCATGTTCGTTCGTCGTCTCGATGAACTTGGCGATGACCTGCATGTGGTGCTCGAAATCGTCGGTGAACTTCTTGTGTTCCTGGTCGCGCCACGTCGTACCCAGCGCCTGCAGCTGGCTGCGCAACGACGTCATGCGCTCCTCTAAATCCTGGTTGAATTTCTTGAGATTGTTGGCGAAGCGGCGCAGTTCGGCCGGGTCGACAATGGCTTGAGACATGCTCGCAGTGCCTCCTGGTCCCAGGCGTGGGGAAGAGTCGACAGCAATTCTGACGGGTCTATCTTTATGATAGTCGTCGGCAATTTGCTGTAAAGCGTGTTGCCTTCTTGGTTTACGCTGGAAATGCCGTTCGGCCGCGGGTCGAGTCGATTCGCGCGGCGCCGATCGGTTGTAACGATCGCCGGCGAAGCGACTGGACACGTTGCCGGGGGCAGTTTGCGCGGATTTGACGATCTTGCCGCTTCAGCCCCTTTCGCGGGACGTGCCACAATCTACTTTGCACCCGCCCGTCGAAACCGATAGAATGAAACGTGGTGAGAGTTGAGTTGCAGAGTCTGTCCCCAAGGAACGCAAAGTTGTTAACCGAGAAAGAGGTCTCGCGCAGCTGGAGTCGCATGTTCACGGGCAGCGAGATTGAGACGGCCACATTCGAGCGAGCGGAACAGTTGCTCGAAGAGTTGCGGCCGGAAAGTCCGTTGCGCCACCGCCTGACGACCGAGTTGGAGGAATTGCGAGTTCGCCATTCCGACCACGTCGGCGTCGGGGTCGAACACCCGTAACGCGGCGATCGACGAGCGTCGAGACGCATGAAACGGATAAGGCGGCAAGCACCTTGTCAGAGTGTCGGGTCGTACCTGTACGAACCGGGACTCGAGCAAAGTGCCTGCCGCCTTTTTTGCTGCGCTCGGCGCAGGTCGGGCGCTGCAGTCTGACAATTGATTAGTAGACGAACTCGACGCCGACGTCGACGCCGTTGGTGATCAGGTTTTGCGTGCCGGATTCGCGGTAGCCCATGTCCGGCAAGTAGTACTTGACGGAGGTGGCCGCACGACGGATGTTCCCGACGTACATGCCCGTGTAGCCGACTTTCAGCGCGACCGCTTGCGTCAAGTAGTAGGCCGACTCGAGCCGCAACTCGGCCACCGGCGAAAAGTCGCGCTTCTGCAAGCCGTGCGTCGAGTAGGTCGGCTGGGCATAGAGCAGCCGATTGGTGGCGCCGGGAACTAATTCTGCGCCGATGCCATTTTCCTGACTCCAATTCTGTGTGTTGTAGCCGAACAGGAAGCTCGTGGTGCCCGACAGCCGCCACCGCTCGCGCTGGTTGACCCACTTGGCACGCAATTGCGGTCCGACAATGTTGTTGTCGAACCGATTGTTCGAGAAGGTCAGTCCCAGAATGCCGCCGTTGGCCAAGAAGCTGAAATTGTCGTCGAGTTCGAGGTATCTCGCCCCGAAGCCCAGCTCCAAATGATTGTTCTGGTGCTTGGCTTGGTAGTGGCGATTGGTGAGCTCGTGCGACCACATCGCTTCGACGCCGTTCACTTTCGTCCGGGAGCGAACGACGACTTGATCGAAGGCGACGTTGAACGTGTGTAGGTCGCCGAAGTCAGTAATGGTTGTCAGCGCGCCGGTAACTGGATCGACAATGATCAGCGCACCTGGAATGCCGTTCTCATTGATGTCGTCGGTCAAGCGGATGAAGGTAATTTGGCCCTGGTTGTTCGTATTGGGTTCGGTCGTGGCACCATAATTCCCGACATATGCGACCGGCCCGACCTGCGTGCCAAGCGTGGCGCCGGCGAGATAATTCAAGTAGTCACGGAACCCCTGCAGGTAGCCGACCGGGTGATCGAAGTTGATGTGCACGTTGCCAAAGCCGAGCGCGAAAAACGTGCCAAGAGTGCCGGGAGTCTGTGCGTTTGGATCGGTGTTGAGGGCGCCTGTACTTCCAGGTGGAGCTAGTGGTACTCCGCGGTAATCGAGGTCCCACGGAGGCAACGTCGTGCCGGAGAGCTGCGGCGTCATTCCGTAAATCATGTTTTGCGTCTGCAGCGGGCCGTCGAGGATGCCGATCATCCAGCCGTCGCCGCGGTTGCGGTAGCCGATTTCGTAGCGGTCGCCATATGCGAAACCGGCGTTGGGAATGACATTTTGCAGGCCGTCGTAAATCTTGTATGGATCCGGTGGCGGACCACCGACGTCCACGTTTGCATTGTAGCGATAGATTTCTTCCGCCAGCACGTCGACGGTCGGATCGCCGATCTCGACCCGTTCGCCGCTGAGCGTCCAGGCGAGCTTATTGTAGCCGGCCCAGTAGCCGTAGTCGTCGACGGCCGGCTCGTTGTCCAAGTCGATCTCGACCGGCGCAAAGAGCTGGAAGTCGTGGGAATAGTCCTCCGGCCCGAAAGGGAGGTTGAATTGCGCGTGGGCCTTGGCGGCGAACGTCGCCAGCAACAAGCCAATCGCCGCCAGAGTGTGCTGTATTTGAAATCTCATCGTAACCAACCACCCCTCTTGACGCGGAAGACGTCAGCCGGCCGCCGCGCCTCGCGCAGCGGTCCGTAACAACAGGTGTGGGTAGTATCGGATGCGCCGTCGGTATCAGTTGAGTAAGATCGGTAAAGAGTGGCGAAAATCGGGCTTGTGCCGATTATGCCGCGGGCCGCGTCCGCCGCATGCGCTGCCAGCGGCCCGGTAAGAACCTGGCGGATGACCGTAAATCGCCGCGACCCGGTTACGCTGGCGAGCCTCGACGCGGCCAAGAACGTCCGCAGCTTCCGGTGCCGCTTTGTCCTCCGCGTGCCGTCGGCATATACTTCCAAGACTTACCAAGCCCCCGCGGACGGCAATAATCGCTGGCAGACGCCGGTCCGCACAAATTCTTTCGACTGGTGATCCAACAAGATGACTGCTCCCATCCGATCCTCGTGGCCGCGGCGAATCATGGGCGTGGGCCGCTCACGCCATTCAAAGTTACCCATTTTTGCCGCGAGGATTGCTGCCTGCATCGCGGGACTGACGCTGGCTGGCAGGATCTGCGATGCCCAGGCTCCGGCCGCCACGAAGCCCAAGGCGGCCGACGCTCAGTCCGCGGATTTGGGCAAGGATTGGGTCCGCATTCGCTACGACGACAAGCACCAGCCGGTGGCCATGGAATCTGCCATCGTCCGCTACGAACCGGCCGTACGCGATCCGAATGCGACCGGCCCGCCGGTGACCGTCGATCTCGTCGGCGCGGTGCACATCGGCGACGCCGCCTACTACGACCAGCTCAATCGCCGCTTCGACGGCTACGACGCCTTGCTCTACGAGCTCGTCGCGCCGGAAGGCACGGTCGTCGAGCGGGGACGCGGTACGTCGAACTCGCATCCGATCGGCGCACTGCAAAACGGCATGAAAGCCATGCTCGATCTCGATCATCAACTCGAGAAAATCGACTATACGAAAAAGAACTTCGTCCACGCCGACATGTCTCCTGAGCAGTTCACCCGTGCGATGAAGGATCGGAACGATAGCTTTCTGCAAATGTACATGCGGCTGTTGGGACAATCGCTGGCCCAGCAGAGCGAGCTGGCGGCTCAGGGCGAGTCGCCCGACATGGCCGTTTTTGCCGCCCTGTTCGCCGACGACCGTCCGCTGCGGCTCAAGCGGGTGCTGGCGCAGCAATTGGCCGACACGGAGAGCCTGCTGACCAGCTTCGGGGGCGACGAGGGATCGGTGCTGATCAGCGAGCGCAACAAGATCGCGCTCAAGGTGCTCAAGGAGCAGTTGGCGACCGGCAAGAAGCGGCTCGCGATTTTCTACGGGGCCGGCCACCTGGCCGACATGGACCAGCGCCTGCGGAAGGATTTCGGCATGAAGCCGGTCTCGATCACCTGGCTCACCGCGTGGGACCTCGCGCCAAAACACTGAGAAACGATCGCAAACGATTGCTCAGTGGCTCAGTCGCGGCTTTCCCTCAGGAGAACTGCAAAGTCACGAATTGAGCAAGCGGAGCCCGAGGTCAGGGTTCCAGGCGATGTAGTCGGCGGCAGCTCGGACCGGTAGCTTGGGGTCGGAGCGGAGTCGGTGGATCGAGAGGGCGGCATTGTTGATGGCTGCCAGGCAGGCGGAGAGGCCAGGCCGCCGGGTGTGGTGGCGGTCTTCGTCCCACCACCGATCTTTCAAGAAGTGGGGGCCGTTTTCCAGCCGCCAGTGGTCGCGGACGTACCGCAAGAGGTCCGCAGCGGTAACGCTGTCAGGATCGAGGCTTGAGACGAAATACCGCACGTCGCGCGAGAGAACTTCGCCGGCGGTGGTGCAAACCTCGCGATCAACACGCAGCGCTATGCGGCAACCGGGCAGGTCGAGTCTTTCGCGGATGTAGTCGGCGTTCTCCAGGTCGACCCATAACCGGCGGGTTTCTTCGAGAGCCCCCTTTTATTCGTCGAGTGCGCAGCCGGTGGACGCTCGGTGGCTTGGGCAAAGCAGTTTTCGAGCACGTCGAGCGTGTCTCCCTGATTGGCTTTGACTTGCAGCAGATAGTCGCGACCGTGACCACAGACGAGCTCGGCCAAGGGGCGCTGAGCGAAGATCGCATCCCCGGTGAACAACCGCAGCATCGGGTAGGCATCGAGAAGCTCCTCAAGATGTCGCCTGAGGAGTGTCGGTTCGTTGGTCTTCTCGGCCCCCGTCGACCATTGGCCGACGACGGCTTGCAGATCATGCACAAACACGTTGAGCATGTGCAGCGGATCGCCAGCGTCGTCGAGCCCTTGTTTGGCCGTCTTGCCGTCCACGGCGACCACCCCCTCTGTCGTCTTGTCGGCCAAGCAGGCTTGCATCCAGACGGAGAGCGCGGCTTGAAACTCCGCCACGCGGCACTTGGCGAGCGTGCGGCTGATGGTGGTGGCGCAGGGCGGGTCGTCGCGGTCAAAGCCCAACGGCTCGCGGAGTCGGTCCCAATGGATCGTCGCCCAACGGACCAGCACTTCCATTTCGCGAATCCGCGCCAGCATCCCCAGCAACATCAGCACGACCATCCCGGCAAACGGATGCCGCACGCCACGCGCCGAACGCGGATCGTCCAACCGAGAAAAGGCATCCAGCAACGTCGCTGCATGCATCGAAGGCTCCTTCCTACAGAAAAGATGCCCCCTGCGGCTTTCAACTACGCCACCTTGGTTCCGCCGGTTCGGGAAAAACTACTTTGCAGTTCTCCTGGGCTTTCCCAGGAGAACTGCAAAGTCATTTTTTCTCTATTACTAGCGATGAAGCAGCAGCATTGCTCGCGTCCCGCTTTTCCATCAATACCTGACAATCGCGTGCCCGGCTGGTGGCTGAGCATGCTGTGCCAAATGCCGAGAAAATAGACTTTGCAGTTCTCCTGCTGGGCTTTCCCTGGCTCCGCTTCCAAGCCGGCAGAGCGTCTGGTACACTGGTGAGTCTCGTTCGGCGGAGTTGCTGCTTCCGTCCCGCTGAACTGATAGTGTCTTGTAAGTCATTTGCTCCAGGAGTTTGTCATGGCAAAGCCAGGTCGTAAGGTCAAGAAAGCAAATCACGGCGCCCGCCCGGCGTGCAGCCGTCCACGCAAGCAGATCCGCCACAAAGTCAAGACTTAGTCTCAACGGCCCGTCGCGGCAAATTCCGTCGGCCGCGCCATGAGGCGGGCCATCTCTTTGGGGCCGTCCGGTCGGCGCAATTAAGGAAGCAATTTGTGGCTGGCAAAGACCTGATTCTCGATCCCTCCGAGTATGATCTCGAGCGGGTAATTGTCGGCATGGAGGATGTCCGCAAGTACAATCCCCAGCGCTTCGAGATGGAGCAGTTGACCGCCGTCGTGTTCGACGACGTCGAGCGGGGCATTTGCGTCGGCTACAAGGACATCGCGCCCGACGAGTTCTGGGTCCGCGGCCACATGCCCGGAATGCCGCTCATGCCCGGCGTAATGATGTGCGAAGCGGCCGCCCAGCTTTGCAGCTATCACGTGCAGAAGCACAACCTGCTGGGCGCGGAAATGCTCGGCTTCGGCGGCCTGGACGACGTCAAGTTTCGCGGAGCCGTGCGGCCCGGCGATCGACTCGTATTGGTTTGCGAGAAAACACACGTCCGGCCCGGCCAGATGGTCCGCTGCCGCTTCCAGGGATTCGTCGGCGAAAACCTCGTGTGCGAGGGACAACTGCGCGGGATTCCAATCCCCGTCGATGCTCTCACCGGCCGCGGTTGAGTATAGTAACGCTAACGTCGTGACGCCTGCGACGCGAAGCTCGCTACTCCGCCGGCGCCGGGAAGTCGCTCTCCGCCATGTTTCTTCCGCTGTACGATCTAATCGCGCATCACCGCTTCCCCTGGATGACGCTGCTGATCATCGCCATCAACGTGGCAGTCCTTGGCTCGCAGGGTTGGCAGCCGAGCGAGAAAACTGTCTATGAGTACGGATTCATTCCCAAGCGCGTCACGGAACTGCGCACCGGGAAGCCGGTAGTTGTCCACACCAAGTTGATGAACCATCGGGGCCAGTTGGTCGCCGGCCCGATCATCAAATTTGCAAGCGATCCGTCGCAAGTCTATCTCACCTTTCTGACGGCGATGTTTCTGCACGGCAATTGGATCCACTTGGCATTGAACATGTGGATGTTGTGGGTCTTTGGCAACAACGTCGAGGATCGGCTGGGGCGATTCATGTATCTTTGTTTCTACCTATTGGGAGGCGTCGCCGGCACCACTTGCCAGTTGATGGCCGGTCCGCTGAGCGACACGCCGATGATCGGCGCCAGCGGCGCGGTGGCGGCCGTGCTTGGCGGCTACGCGATCACCTATCCCAAGGCGAAGGTCAAGACGTTGATTTTCTTCGGCCTGATCACGATCGTCGAGTTGCCAGCGCTGTTGGTGCTGGGCATATGGTTCTTGCTGCAAATGGCCGCCGGGCTGAACATCCTCCGCGACGTGATGGGCGGCGAGCACGTCGCGTTTTGGGCACACGTCGGCGGCTTCGTGGCCGGCGTCTTACTGATGCCGGTGTTCGGACTGGGCGCAGCGCCCACCGACGCCGATTGGAAACGAGAGGTGCACGAGCTTTTCCACTTCGCGGATCGCCGCTTCCCGAGAGACCCTTCGCAGTGACCAAGGCCCATGGGACGACGCGCACTTCCGAAACTCGATCCGACACTCGATCTGTCGCGGCACTTGCGAACGGTGGAAGCGCTGCCGCGGCCGTGGGATGCTGCCGCCTTGTTTGCCGTCGATCGGCCGCTCGAAGTGGAGGTCGGCAGCGGCAAGGGGTTGTTTTTGCAGTCGGCAGCGACCGATGTGCCTGATCACAATTTCCTCGGCATCGAGGTCGCGCGAAAGTACGCCCATCACACGGCCGCCCGGCTCGCCAAACGCGAGCTGACCAACGCCCTGATCGTCGAGGGCGATGCCCAGTTCGTGTTCCGTGAATTGCTGCCGGCCGATTCGCTCGCGGCGGTGCACGTGTACTTTCCCGATCCCTGGTGGAAGAAACGGCATCGCAAACGGCGGGTGATGAACGAAGGCTTTCTCAAAGACGTCGTCCGCACGCTCCAACCCGGCGGCAGCTTCCACTTCTGGACCGACGTCGAAGAGTACTTCAGCGAGGGCCTGGCGCTCGTGGCCGAACACACGCCGCTCGTGGGGCCGCTGAGCATCGCCCCGCGCGCCCCCGAGCACGACCTCGACTTCCGCACCCACTTCGAACGCCGAATGCGGCTGGCGGAGCTGCCGGTGTACCGGAGCGAATACCGCAAAGAAACTTGACCCGCCGACACTGACACAACCGAGCCGACTCTTCGAAACGCACAGCAACCGCTTGCGGCTTAGCAGCCTGACCTATTTGCCACGCTACCAAACCGGATAGTAAGCCACCTGCGTCGGGTAGACGTAGGTCTTCGCCGGATAGTTGTACCGCCAGCCGGAAATCGTGCCGCCGATCAACGGGCGATAGTACGTCACGGGCGGCGCGTAGTAGACGGTCGTCGGCGCCGCGACGGGTGCGTAGAACGTCGTCACCGCGGCCGGTTGGTAGTAGGCCGTAGTCACAGCCGGCTGGTAATAAGTCGTGGTCGGAGCCCCGTAATACACCTGATAAACTTGCGCCTCCGCCGAGCGGAAGCAAGCCAGCGCAGCGCCCAACACCAACGCCAATCCGAGAAGTCGATTCATCGTAGAAGCCCTCGTGACGAGAAGTTGCGAAAAGGCGTCCGCCCGGCAAGCGGCAGACTTCTGAAAGTCTATCTCCAGGTCCTTCCCCGGCCGTCGGCCGGCGAGCAAGAAACGGCGACAATCGCGTGTCCCGAATTCCGATTGTAGCGGGCAAACCGTGCGCCGCAACTCTCGAAGGCCCGATTATCCCGCTTGGGCGAGCGATACCTATTGTGGCGTCCCAAGTTACGACGATTTGGCCGCGAGGCGTTGCGGCACTTTCTACGCCGCTCGACAACCCGCAGCCGCCCGCTTAAAATCTTATCTGTCGGACCGAAGGCGGGAGAACGCGTTGAAACGGGCAGACCTTGTCCACGTCGTTGCTCTTGGCAATCAGCATTGATTCGATGTTTTGCGATCGAAAAAATGAGTCGGTCGGCGTTGGTGGTGCCGCAACGTGGCGGCACGGAACCGTGCGTGTTGATTCCAGCGATGCAGAACCATCGCGCGACGCACGTCGCAAGCGGTCGATCCGCTTCGCTTTCCTTATGGCCATTCCCATCTCTTGGTTTTTCCCCTCCTCGTGGTATCCGCGGCGCGGTTGCGCCGCGACGGTTCGCATCTAATGCATCCATCCCCGGTGGCGCCTCCCAATTTGAATTTGCACGTCGACGGCGAGCGATTGATCGCGGCGCATGAATCGGTCCGCGCCGCACTGCTGGCCGAACGGACGGTCGGCGGCCACTGGGTCGGCGAACTGGCCAGCTCGCCGCTTGCGACCGCCGTCGCCGTGAGCGCATTGGTCGTCGCCCAAGGCAGCGGGTCTTTGGAAGCAGCCGCGACTGAACGCACGAAGCTGCAAGACCTGATGCAGGGCGATTTGAGTGAGCTGATCATCGAGAGCCTGCATTGGCTCGCGGAGCGGCAAAACCTGGATGGCGGCTGGGGCGACACCGAGCGCGGTCGCTCGAACATGGCCGCCACGCTGCTCGTCCAGTCGGCGTTTCGCCTGACTTGTGTTCCTGCCAAGTACGAAGGCCTGACCGACCGTGCCGACGAATTTCTCGCCAAGCAAGGCGGCGTCGCCACGTGGCGGAAGCGATTCGGCCGCGACAAAAGTCTCACGGCCCCGGTCCTGGCCAACGCGGCGCTGGCCGGGCTGGTACCCTGGCGCCAGGTGCCGGTGTTGCCCTTCGAGTACGTCGGATTGCCTAAAAGTTTGTACGGCTACTTGCAGCTCCCGGTCGTGAGCTACGCGATTCCCGTGCTGGTGGCCGTGGGACAATTGAAGTTTCACCACGATCGGCCGCGTAACCCACTCACGCGACTGATGCGATTGGCCTCGCGTAAACGGAGCCTGGCGCTCATCGAGCGAATGCAGCCCGAGAGCGGCGGCTTTCTCGAATCGGCGCCGCTGACCGCGTTTGTGGTGATGAGCCTGGCCGGCATGGGCCTGTCGCAGCATCCGATCGTGCGCCGCGGCGTCGAGTTCCTGCTCGCCTCGGTTCGCAGCGATGCCAGTTGGCCGATCGACACCAACCTTGCCACGTGGAACACGACGTTGGCAATCAATGCGCTGGCCGATAGGTCGTCATTCACGAATGCCGATCCGGTCGTCGGGCCAAGCGTCGATAGCGCACGTGAAACCGTGGCGGTGGGCGCCTCGTGGCAGGATACAGTCGGCGGCGAAGTGTCCGACGCAGCGCTCAACGGTCATCCGCGTCGATCCGACGCTGACGCTCTCGACGAGAACTGCGTCGATTGGTTGCTCGATTGCCAACACGACGAAACGCACGCCTACACCGGCGCCAACCCAGGCGGTTGGGCTTGGACCGATCTGCCCGGCGGCGTGCCGGAGACCGACGACACCGCCGGCGCGCTGGTCGCGCTGGCCAGGTGGCGGCACCGCTACCCGCATTTGAAACAACATCGGCTGCAGCTCGCGGCCCGACGCGGCGTCGAGTGGCTCGTCGAGCTGCAAAACGGCGATGGCGGCTGGCCGACGTTCTGCCGCGGCTGGAGCGTGCTGCCGTTCGACCGCAGCGCGACCGACCTGACGGCCCACGCCATTCGCGCCCTCACGGTTTGGCAGCGATTGTGGCAGGCAGACCCGCGGCGCGACGCGATTCCGGCCACGCTCGACAAGCGAATCACGTCAGCCATTGATCGCGGGCTGCACTTCCTGGAAAATGAACAACGCAACGACGGCAGCTTCGTCCCGCTCTGGTTCGGAAATCAATTCCATCCGGATGGTCACAATCTGGTCTATGGCACGGCCCAGGTGCTGATTGCCGGCGCCGAGCTGGGCAATTTGGAGAGCGACATGTGCCAGCGGGCCTCCCGCTGGCTCTTGGGTGTACAGCATGCCAACGGCGGTTGGGGCCCGCCCCGGTCGTCGCCCGCCACTTCGCTCTCGAATGTCTATCGCTCCGGCACTTCCCGGGCCGAGGATGCACTCGCTAGCTTCTGCAGCGTCGAGGAAACGGCCCTGGCGGTCGAGGCCTTGCTGCCGTTGGCCGAATCGAACCAACTCCACGCCCGGGCCGTAAAGAACGGATTGAAATGGCTCGTGGACGCGGTGGAGCAAGGCCGCCTGCGGCAACCGTCGCCGATCGGCTTCTACTTCGCCAAATTGTGGTATCGCGAGCGGCTGTATCCGCTCGTGTTTGCCGCCAGCGCCTTGGGAGAGGCGGTCCGCCAGATCGCTCCCCAGCGCGGCCGTCGCGCCGGTGGGCTAACGCCGACCGTGTGGAGGCGCCACCGCGAGGTCATTTCTTCCCCCGCCCGTGCTCAACCGCCCAATTTTCCTAGCCAACCGTACCCTCGCGTGAATCTTCCCGCCCACCTCACGACCGACGCAGAACTCTACGGTGGCAGCGTGGCCCGGCTCGCCTCGCTGTTCTACGACGACCTCGCCGAGCTCGGGCGGTTTGAACCCGTCGCCGCCCGCGACATGCCGGAACCCTATCGCTCGCTCTTGGCGCACAACGAGCACATGACGGTCAAGCTCGAGGCGGCCCACGAGTGTCTGGTCGACGTGCGTGTGCTAGCCGAATGGCGCGACGAGGCGTCCTACGCCCGCAACAGCATCCTGGCTCGTCAAGCCAGCGACGACGCCTTACAATTCGGAATCATGCGGATCTGGCTCGACGATCTGCCGGCCAGCGCCTGCGACCAGATTACCATCGAGCGAGTGCCGCTGGGACGAGTGCTGATCCAACACAAATTGCTCCGCGAGGTCGAACTGATCGCGCTCTGGCGAATCGAACCCGGTCCGGCGTTGCGGCGGCACCTGCCGTTGGCGGCCGGGCAGCCCATCTACGGTCGCTCGGCGCAGATTCTGGTCGATGAACGACCGACCGTGCAAGTGCTGGAAATAGTAGCCCCGGCGAAATGACATGAGCCCGACGTCGACCGAATACGACTGCATCGTGATCGGCGGCGGTCCCGAGCGGCTCGACCACCGCGGCCCTGGTCGCGGAGGCCGGCTATCGCACGCTGCTCTTGGAACGCGACCTCGAGCCGCGCCGCAAGGTCGGCGAATCGCTGATGCCGGAAACGTATTGGGTCTTCGAGCGGCTCGGTGTCCTCGACGACTTGAAGATGAGCTCCTTCGCCAAAAAGGTCGGCGTTCAATTCGTCAGCTCCAGCCAGCGCGAGTCGTCGCCGTTTTCGTTCCGCCGGCACGATCCCCGCGAGTGCAGCCAGACCTGGCACGTCGAGCGGGTGAAGTTCGACCCGTTTCTCTTGGCGAATGCCGCCAAGAAGGGCGCCGAGATTCAGCGCGGCATCCGCGTCAAAGAGGTAGTATTCGACGACGACCGGGCGATCGGCGTTCGCTTGATGGAATCCGACGGCAAAGGGGCGGCCGACTTCCTCCGCGCTCGCGTCGTCGTCGACGCTTCGGGCCAACAAGGATTGCTCTCCGGCCGAGCCGACGTCCGCCAGCCGAATCCCGAGTTCCGCAAGGCCGCCATCTGGGGCCACTTCCGCGGCGCACGACGCGAATTGCTCGAAGGCGGCGTGATGACCGTCATCCTCCGCACGCGGTCGAACAAGTGCTGGTTCTGGCACATCCCGCTCTCGAACGACGTGGTCAGCATCGGCTGCGTCGGCGATGCATCCTACGTGCTGCAAGGCCGCGGGTCGCCCGAGAAAGTTTTCGACGAAGAAGTTGCCGATTGCCCCGCCATCGCCGAGCGGCTCGCCGGCTCGGAACGCGTCGCCGGGCTCGACGTGGTGAAGGAGTTTTCCTACTCGACCGCCCGCTCCGCCGGCGACGGCTGGGTCTTCGTCGGCGATTCGTGGGGGTTCATCGACCCGGTCTACTCGTCCGGCGTGTGGTTCGCGCTCAAGTCGGGCCAACTCGCGGCCGACGCGATCGTCGAGGGCCTCCAGACCGGAAACCTCGCCGGCGGCGCAGCTCGGCAAGTGGGTGCCCGATTTCACCACCAGCACCCAATGGGTTCGCAAGTTAGTCCGGGCGTTCTACTCGGGCCAGTTCCGCGTCGGCAAGTTCATGCAGGAGTATCCGCAGCATCAAGGGCCACTCACCGATCTCCTCATTGGCCGCATTTTTCATCCTGAAGCCGGGCGGATTTTCGACGACCTCGACCCGTGGCTCGAACGGATGAAGCTCTCAGGCGTCACGTCGTAAGCGCAGTCACCGCGCTCAAGCCGCAAGCGGAGACCGGATGAAGATCGCTTACATCGCGGCCGGAGCGGCGGGCATGTACTGCGGCAGTTGCCTGCACGACAACACGCTCGCCGCGGCGCTGTTGGAGCTGGGCGAAGACGTGCTCCTGGTGCCCACCTACACGCCGCTGCGGACCGACGAGGTCGACGTCAGCGTGCGCCGCGTGTTCTTCGGCGGCATCAACGTCTACTTGCAGCAGAAGTTCGCGGTCTTTCGCCGCACGCCCTGGTGGATGGACCGGCTGCTTGGATCATCCGGGGCTGCTCGAGCGGGTTTCGCAGCGCGGCGTGAGCATCCAGCCGGCCGAGCTGGGCGACATGACCGTCTCGATGCTTCGCGGCGAAGCGGGCAACCAGCGCAAGGAACTCGAAAAGCTCGTCCACTGGCTGCTCACCGACGTGCGGCCCGACGTGGTCCACCTCTCGAACTCGATGCAGATCGGCATGGCGCGGATGCTCAAAGACCGCGGCGGCCCGCCGGTCGTCTGCCAGCTCTCCGGCGAAGACTTGTTTCTCGAAAAGCTCGTGCCGCCGCACTACGAGCAGGCCCGCGCCCTGCTGCGCGAGCGAGCCGCGGCCGTCGATGCGTTCGTCGCCCTCAATCGCTACTACGCCGATTTCATGGCCGACTACCTGGCCGTCGATCGCAGCAAGGTGCACGTCATTCCGCACGGCCTGAATCTCGACGGCCACGGCAAGCGAATCGAAAAACACGGGCCACGAACCGCGCGTGATCGGCTACCTGGCCCGCATTTGCGAGGACAAGGGGCTGCATCTGCTGGTCGAAGCGTGCGAACGTCTGACGCAGCGCGACGACGTGCCGCCGTTCGTCCTGCGTGCCGCCGGATACCTGGGCGCGGCGGACAAACCTTATTTCGCATGCGCTGCAAGAGCGGATCGCCGCGGGGCCGCTCGCCGATCGATTCGAATACCTGGGCGAGCTCGATCGGCGACAGAAGATCGAGTTCCTGCAGTCGCTCGACGTGTTCAGCGTGCCGACCGTCTATCGCGAATCGAAAGGCCTGCCTGCGCTCGAGGCGATGGCCAACGCGGTGCCGGTGGTGCTGCCCGATCATGGCAGCTTTTCCGAAATGGTCGCCGACACCGGCGGCGGCCTGCTCTGCCGGCCGCACGACGCAGAACGACCTCGCCGACAAGCTGGCCGAGTTGCTCCGCGACCCGATCCGCGCATCGCAGCTGGGGTTGGCCGGCCAGCAAGCGGTCGAAGACCGGTACCACGCGGCCGCGATGGCCCGCCAAACGCTCGACCTCTACCACCAGCTTTGCTCACACAACTAGCGGCGTGAACTCGAACTTGCTGCCGTCGAACAGGCCGCGGTCGCTGAGCTTCAGCGCCGGGATCACCAACAGGGCCATGAACGAGAGCGTCATGTAGGGTGCCCGCAGCGGCGAGCCCCATGCTTTGACGAGCTGGTCGAGTTTTTCATAGGCGGCGCCGACTTCTTCGCAGGTGCCGGTGGCCATCAGGCCCGCGACCGGTAGCGGCAACACTTCGCTCACCTTCTCGGCGGTGCAAGCGGCCGAGAGCCCGCCGCCGGCTTCCATCACGAGATTCACGGCCGCCACGATGTCCTCGTCGCCGACGCCCACCGCGATCACGTTGTGCGAATCGTGGGCCACGCTCGAAGCCATCGCCCCACGCTTCAGGCCGAAGTTCTTGATGTAGGCGACCGCCGGCGGTGCCTTGTAGTAGCGGTTCACCACCACGAGCTTGAGCACGTCCATGTCGAGGTTGTAATGAATCGCTTCGTGGACGATTTGCACCGGCACTTCCAAGCGGCCCGTGATCAACTGGCCGTCGACCGCTTCGATCACCTGCAGCTTCTCCTTGTCGTCGGCGGGCGCGGAGACCGCAATGTCGGCCGCGGCCAGCTTCGTCGGCACGAACTTATTGACGACCGGCACGTCGACGCGCGGAATCGTCGTCTTGCCCTTCTCGGCAACGAGCCGGCCGTCGATCCAGGTCCGCAGCACGTCGAACGTCGTGAGCGAATCGACCTCGATGAAGTCGGCCGGATCGCCGACGCGGAGTTGGCCGACGTCGAGGCCGTAGTGCTCGATCGGCACGAGGCAGGCCGCCTGCAGTGCGTCGTAAACGTCGATGCCGCGTTCAACCGCCCGCCGCACGAGCAGGTTGATGTGCCCGACGAGCAGTTCGTCCGGATGCTTGTCGTCGCTGCAGAGCATCGTCTGGCCGGGGAACTCGCTCAAGAGCGTGTAGAGCGCGTCGAAGTTGCGAGCGGCCGAGCCCTCGCGGATCGAGATCTTGCAGCCCGCCGCGAGTTTGTCGAGCGCTTCCTCCTTGGTGAAGCACTCGTGGTCGGTGGTGATGCCGGCCGCGATGTACTTGGCCGCCTCCGCGCCGCGGAGGCCCGGCGCGTGGCCGTCGACGCGCTTGCCGCGCTCATGGGCCGCCTGCACCTTGGCCAAGCAACCGGGATCGCCGTGCAGAATGCCCGGGAAATTCATCATCTCGCTGAGGTAGCGAATCCGCGGATCGTCGAGCAGTCGCTCCACCTCGGCGACGGTGATCTCCGCTCCGGCGGTTTCAAACGTCGTCGCCGGCACGCAAGACGGGGCGCCAAAGTAAAACTTGAACGGCACCTTGGCCGCGTTCTCGAGCATGTACTCGACGCCGGCCACGCCCAGCACGTTGCCGATCTCGTGCGGATCGCTGACCGTCGCCACCGTGCCGTGCACCACGGCCTTGCGGGCAAACTCGCTCGGCACCAGCATCGAACTCTCGACGTGGACGTGGGCATCGATGAAGCCTGGCAGCAAATAAGCCGCCGGCTTGGCATCCGAAGGTGTGATCGCGGCGATGCGGCCCGCTTCGACGACGACCTCCGCCGGACAGAACCGCTTGCCGGCGATGTCCACCACGTTGCCCACGACTTTGAAACTGCTATCACTCGACATTGCATTCACCCTCGTTCGCTGTTGTTTCGCACGTTCACTCAGCAGCATCCCGCTGGCGCCGCCAGCTGCCAATGCTACCGCACCGCGCCCGCGCGAGTTTAACGGTTGCGCAAAGTTTTCCGAAAGTCTGTCGACCAAGCGGGACGATACTGTCGCGTCAGGTATTGATCCAGGGGGGATCCGGGCGGTCGCTGCGCCTTCTCGCGAAGAGATAGCAGCCGACGCGCCCAACTTGACGAAGCTCCGCATCTCCCCGGAAGGATCGACCGATGACACGCACCGGCACCCTGGCGTTCTCAAGCACATTCGCTCTCGTCATGTTACTGGGCTGGTCCGGATTCGCCCAGGCACAGGAGCATATTCAGCCCGATTCTCAGTGGCAAGCGGCCGGTGCAGCGGAGCGCGGACCCACGTACCGTCGTGCGGATTCGTCGACAGCCACTTGGCAGCCGACCCGCCAGGCAACCATGCCGACCTATGAAGAGCGCGTGCCTCCCGTCGACCCGCAGCCCAAGAACTGGCTAACGCCGACGCAAGCGGCCGGCCGCAAAAAAAAGGCCGCGCAGCTGACGGCGGGCATGGCCGATAAAGAGAGTGCTCCAAAACCAGCCGCCCTCGCCCCGAAGCCGTTTGTTCCGCCAGCCGATGCAGAGCAGCTAACGGCAGCACCGAAACCGGCGACCAAGCCGACGCCAAAACCGTCGACGAAGCCGCATCTGGCAGCGAGCGACGAACGCCCCACGCAAACGATGGCGGCCCAACCTCAGCAACGCACCGACGCGAACACTTCCGTCGCCGACGTCTCGCAAGCTCCTGTCTCGAGAACTCATGTCTCGCAATCCGCCGCGCGCACGAACCGCACGCCGGCCAATAAGGATTACGTGGTCAAGCAATCGCAGCACGCCGATCGCGGGCAAAGCAATGCTCCAAGTCGTCCCCGGCCGTCGGCGTCCGCCAACCGCTGGCTCGACGACACTTGGATTCGGCCCCTGAAGCAAGTCGCCTACCAGGCCGGTGAGCCCGAAGAGCTGTATGCGCCGCCGGGCGACGCTTCGGAAATGCAAATGCACGGCCAACCGATGGGACCGGGGCCGGATTTGCAGTCCGACGGTGAGTGGATCGGCTCGCCGGACGGCGTTCCCTACGGCAGCTCCTGCGGCGACGGCGATTGCGGACCCACGTGTGGCGACGACGACGGTTGCTGCGCAACCTGCGGCCGCGAGCCGGAATCCTGCTACATCGATCTCGCCCCCGGCTTGCACGATCCAGAAGCCTGCGAAGAGGTCCGCTTCCGCATTCCGCGAATCAACACCTTGATGGTCGACGGCGGCGTGCACGGGTTCAAGGGACCTTACGACCGCAACCGCAACACGGGCAACTTCGGCTTCCAGGAAGGATTCAACTTGGGGTTCAAGGTCCCGTTGACCCAATTCGGCTACCAATTCGGTTACGAGGCGATGCAGAGTCAGCTCAGCGGCGATGCCAACGCCGGCGTCACCACTTCCTTCTCGCAACACTTCCTCACCGCCGGCGTGTTCCGCCGCTCGCGCGACGGCTTCCAAGGCGGTATCGTCTGGGACACGTTGGTCGACGAACGCGACACCAGCGTGCGATTCTCGCAGCTTCGCGCGGAACTCGGATTTGTCGACTGCGGGTGCCACGAAGTCGGGGCGTCGATCACCGTGCATTTGCGGGACCATACTTTTTCGGAACGCCAAAACGAAGCCCTCGTCCTGACGACGTTCCAGTCGGTCGACCAATACCTGCTCTACTATCGCATGCACGGCGCTCGGGGCGGCGAAGGCCGCGTGAACGTCGGCCTCACGGACGACGCCGACGGCATCATCGGCGCCGATTTCCTCCTGCCGCTCACCGACAGTTGGAGCCTGCAGCCGGCATTTACCTATCTCATTCCCTGGGGCAACGGCAACAATATCGCCGCCAACGAAGAAGCCTGGAACATCGGCATCAACCTCGTCTGGCACTGGAAGGGCCAGGCCCGCGAATGCCACTCCAGCCCGTATCGCCCGCTGTTCAACGTCGCCGACAATGGCACCATGATCATCGACAATCGGCCATAGGCGAAATCCGCCACCCTGCCGCTTCTTCGCCATCGAGCCGCAGCGTAAGGCACTTCGCGCTGCCGCCCGCTTTGACGAATTCGTCGAGCGGCGTGGCGACCGGGGTCGTAATCGGCAGCTGCCAGCGCGGCGTGCAGTTGATCGCAGCCGGTGTTCGTGATGACCGTTCTGCCGATCACAACGGCGTTGCAGGCGAAGCGTTCGGCTTCCGCTTGCTCGACGGCGAGCAGATTCGGCACGTGCTGTTGGATCGCGCGTTGGCCGTAGTCGTCGAAAGCCGGCGGATACCAGATCGCCGTGTCCGGCGCGAGCGGGCAGAAGCACGTGTCGAGGTGGTAGTAGCGCGGGTCGACCAGTTCGACCGGGATCACGCGCACGCCGAGCATTCGGCCGATCGCCTGGTGGCCGGCCGCGTCGCTCCGCATGCGGTAGCCGGCGTAGAGCGTGTCGCCGCAAAAGAGCGCGTCGCCGGCGCCTTCGAAACTGAAATTCGCCGGCGGGTCGAGCACCTCGAAACCATGCTCCGCAAGCCAGCGTCGATTGTGCGGCTCCTCGCCCTGCCGCTGCGCGATGCTTGAAGTGCGACAGAATCGCTCGCGTCCCAAAAACCATCGCCGCGTTGGCCGTGAACACCAAATCGGGCAGTCCCTTGACCGGCTCCAGAAGCGACACTCGTGCTCCCGCCGCTTCGATCTGCTCAGAGAGCGCATTCCACTGGGCAACCGCGGTCGGATGATCGGCCTGCCGCTCGGTGTTCATCCACGGATTGATCTCGTACTCGATGCCGTAGTAATCCGGCGGGCACATCAATACGTGGGGCCGTTGCAACATACGCTATCCGCGATCATGGACTGGTTTTGCGTTCGAGCCCTTCGATTTCCTGCACCAGTGCTCGCAGGAACGGCTCGACGTCGGTCACCAGACCCACGGTCTGAAAGCTGCCGCGGTCGCTGAGCTTGATCACCGTCGAAGGGTTGATGTCGATGCAGACCACCTTGACGCGCGCCGGCAGCAGATTGCCCACCGCCACCGAGTGCAGCATCGTGGCGATCATCAGGCAGTAGTCGACGTCCTTGATCCGGGCCCGCATCTCGGCCTGGGCCACCAGCACGTCGGTAATCACGTCGGGCAGCGGGCCATCATCGCGGATGCTGCCGGCCAAGAGGAAGTCGACACCATGCTCGATGCAGGCGTGCATGATGCCCGACTTCAGCACGCCCTGCTCCACCGCTTTGCGAATCGAACCGCAGCGGCGGATGCGGTTGATCGCCCGCAGATGGTGCTCGTGCCCCGCGTCGGCGATGCTGGCGTCTTCGAGTTGCACGCCCAGGCTCGTGCCGAACAGCGCCTGCTCGATGTCGTGCGTCGCCAGCGCGTTGCCGGCAAAGAGCTTGTGAACGTAACCGCGGCGGATCAATTCGCACAAGAGCGGTCCGCTCCCGGTGTGGACGATCGCCGGCCCGCCGACCAGCAGCGTCTTCTTGCCGCTCCGCTTGTTGGCCACTAGCTCGCGGGCAATGTCGCGAATCAGCGCGCCCTTGGGCTTCTCGGTCGACACGCCGCTCGACATAAACGTGAAGTCGTGCGGCCGCACGTCGCCGCGATCCTGCGGAAAGACGCGCACCCCAGCGTGTCCCAAAACGATTTGCATCTCGCGCTTCACGTCGATCATCGGGGTGCAACACGCCGCGGGGGCTCGGAATTGCTTCGATGCTGGAGTTTTGCTCCCGGCTCCTGGCTCCTGGCTCCCGGCTCCTTCCACCACCACGCCGCAATCCATCTCCTGGTCGGCCAGCTCGACCCACTCACCGCCGAGCCGCACTTCGGTCCGTTGGTTGGTCGTGCTGTAAAATCCTTCGGGAAACGCGCCGTCCATGTCCGCCGCCGCCAACCGGCAGTCCTGGGTGGTGGTCGGCACGGCACCATGATCGGCGATCTGGGCGAGGATTTGGGCCAGCCGCTCGGGCGAACCGGCCCGCACCTCGACCAGCGCGTAGCTCGGATCGCTGCGGCCCTGGCCAATGGTGATGCGTTTGATTCGAAACGCCCCGCCGCCGGCGGTGATCGCATCGAGCACTTTCGGCAAAATCAGGCTGTCGATGATGTGGCCGGCGATCTCGACCTCTTCAAAAAAGTCAGGCTCGGCGTTGGGCGGCGATGTTTCGGGTTTTGTAACCATGTTGTCGGAGGCATGGGACGGGGGGTTTCGGAGATTCGAGCCCGTACAATCGTATACGATCGGCCGCCGGCGTGGCTTTCGTTCGGCCGCCAAAAACCTTATACTGTGGGGGCCGCCGGCGAATTAGCAAGACCAATGAGCGGCCCCACTTGTGGCCACGGCATTCGTCGGCCGCGTAACGAAACATAGCGTATGGACAATCAGCAACAGCCGTCAAAATGGGACGAACTGGCCCGCGAGCTGGGCGCCGAAGCGCCGCCCGAGCCGGTAATCGTGCCGAAGCCAACCTCGAGCGCGGAGAGCGATCGCGAAGAACCGCGCCGCAAGACCGCGACGCCACCACCGCGTCCAAAGCCGAACCCACCGAGTTGGGACAGATTGGCAGCGGACTTCGGCCTCGAAGTGCCGCCTGCGCCGCCGACGCCCGCGCCGGCTACTTCGTCCCGTGCACCCGCCGATGCACCGCCGCCGCCGCGCGAAGCGGTGAGCAGGCGCGAGGACGATCGGCCTCCGCGTCGACCCCGCCCACCTCGCCGAGAAGAATCGGCTCCAGCCGAGGATCGCCCGGAGCGCCCGCCTCGTCAACACCGCGAGGAAGCACCACGCCGCGATCGCGAACAGCGACCTCGCCGCGGCCGCGAAGAGACGCCACGCGGCGACCGCGCGGATTCTTCGCGTCGTGGCCGAGAAGAAACGCCACGCCGTGAACGCGAAGAGCCTCCACGGCCGACGCGCGAGCTGCCGCCACCGCCGGCCGCGGCCGAGGAAACGAAAATCGAGCCCAAGCTGCCGCCGAGCTTAGGCGTAAGCCTCTGGCACAAGATCTTCGGCTCGCCAGACGAACAGGTGCAGCGGATCGCAGAAAGTACCGGCGCCCCGGCATCGAGCGCCCCGCCGAAAGCCATCTGGCCCGCGAAGACCGGCGACGCGACGATCAGCGCGGCCAACGTGAGGAACCGCCGTCCGATCGCGGAGCGGAAGAAGTTGCGGAAGTGATCGAAACCTGGCGCGAAGAGTCGATCGAGGTTGAATTCGTGGATACAGCGGATACCGAGGACCGAGCCGCGCAACCGACGGACGAAAACGGCGAACCTCGCCCCCGCCGCCGTCGTCGTGGCCGCGGCCGAGGTCGAGGACGCCGACCGGACGGCGAGCACCGTCAGCCAGGCGGCGACGAACGGTCGGCCGAACAGACCGAGGCGGAAACGGACGGGCCGGACGCGCCACGCGAACCGAGAGATTCGCGCGGCGGGCGCGGTTCGAGGACCCGCGGCGGCCGCTCGAGCCGACCCCGGCGAGAGACCTCGCACAATCAGGAAATCCTGAAGGACGACCTCGACGACGGACTCGAAGAAATCGTATTGGACGACGACGATGCCGATGACATGGACCTCGGCATGGACGGCGAGGATGGCGGCGACGCCACCGAGCGGAGCGCACCGGCCGGCCATAAGAGCATCCCTTCCTGGGACGAAGCGATCGGAATTATCGTCGACACCAACCTGGCCACGCGGACCGATCGACGGCGATCTTCGTCGCCGCAAGCACGCGGCTCCGGCCCGTCGCGCGGCCGTTCTCGTGGCGGCCGACGACGCAAGAAGTCGTAGGGCCAGCGATTCCAGATGCAATGGAACAGGGCCCGTTTCGGCGTGCGCAAGTTTCGCGCCGCACTTCTTGCCGAAATTTTTCCGTGGGCAAGAGATTTCGCGCGCCGCGTGCCGACACGACACAACCCATTACCTCAAAAGGGGTTAGCAGCGGGTGTTCCCACCGAGTTACTCCACGCAATCGCGCCACTTCCCGCAAAAGTCAGTGTTGCCCAAGCAAGAAATCGAGCCGATACTTATAGTAACAGAAGAGGTGCGACTCGCGGATGTTCGCGGGTCGCGGTCGAGCGCGAACGCTGTCGTCCATCGTAGTGCGGCAGTGCCAGCTCGACTGACACACCACCACCTTGTCCCGCCGTTCTTTGCCAATCTCTTTTCGTTGTGTGCAATCTGGCACTCGTCGTCGAGGCCATCACACGACCGGCCGGTGGCTTTTCCCCGTCGATCGAACGCAACTTGCTCTTGAGCAGTTGCGAGTAAGTTCGGTGGCTCAATTCAGTAGGAAGCCCGCCCCGGTGGGTCGAACGTTTCTTGTGATGTAGCGCCGTGACAGTGCATTGCCTGGTCCTATGCGGTTCGCTGCTGCGCAGTTGCCAAAAGAGACCGGTCGACGCTCGGGTTGTATGCACGAAGAGCTGAAGTGATCGAGCGTGCGGAAGAACTGAGAACCGAGTAAGAGTCTTTAGAGTCCTGAGATAGTTTTAGCGACGTCGATCGTCGCCGGACCGATGGAAGGGAGGCCGCTGGTCGAACGCAACTGGATTTGCAGGAATCGCATTTCGCGGTGCATGCCATTCGCAGCCTAGTGACAAGAGGAGCCATGCAGCCGCCACGATTCATTTCGACCACACGCTAAACCGGCAAGGTCGAAGTCGCTCACGGGAGAGAAAAGATGAGCGACGGACGCGAGATCATTGCCCTAGTTGCCCAACGTCAAGATTGCGAACAGTTCCGACGCAAGAACTGGGTCGGCTCGTTCGCCGAGTACCTTGACGTAGTCCGCGAGCATCCGGAAGTCACCCGGACTGCTTACCAGCGGCTCTACGACATGATCTTGTCGTACGGCGTGGACGTGACCGAGAGCGGTCGCGAGAAGCGGGTCCACTACCGATTCTTCGACGATCCCGACAACGACGGCCGCGACGCCGTGTTCGGCCTCGAAGGGCCGCTCCACCAACTCGTGAACGCCCTCAAAAGCGCGGCGGCCGGCTACGGCATCGAACGCCGCGTGCTGCTCCTGCACGGGCCGGTCGGCAGCAGCAAGAGCACCATCGTCCGCATGCTCAAGAAGGGGATCGAACGCTATTCGAGCACCGACGAGGGCGCCCTCTACACGCTCGGCTGGGTCGACGAGGACGACCCCTCGAACGCCGAGGCGATCCATTGGTGCCCGATGAACGAGGAGCCGCTGCACCTCTTCCCGCAGCGGTTTCGCGCCGGCGTGGAGGAAGAACTGAACCAAGGCCGCGGCGAGCACGACCCGCGCGTCTCGATCACCGGCGAACTCGATCCGTTCTGCCGCTTCATGTACTACCAGCGGCTCAAGAAGTACGACGGCGACTGGACCCGCGTGATTCAAGACGTCCGCGTCAAGCGGCTCATCCTCAGCGAGAAGGACCGCGTCGGCATCGGCACCTTCCAACCGAAGGACGAGAAGAACCAGGACGCCACCGAACTCACCGGCGACATCAACTATCGCAAAATCGCCGAGTTCGGCAGCGACAGCGATCCGCGGGCGTTCAATTTCGACGGCGAGTTCAACATCTCGAACCGCGGCATCATCGAGTTCGTCGAAGTGCTCAAGCTCGACGTGGCCTTCCTGTACGATTTGCTCGGCGCCAGCCAGGAGCATCGCATCAAGCCCAAGAAGTTCGCCCAGACCGACATCGACGAAGTGATCGTCGGCCACACCAACGAGCCGGAATACCGCCGGCTGCAGAACAACGAGTTCATGGAAGCGCTCCGCGACCGGACGGTCAAGATCGACGTGCCCTACGTCACTACGCTGGCGAACGAGGTGAAAATCTACGAAAAGGACTACAACAGCAAGACGGTCCGCGGCAAGCACATCGCGCCCGCACACGATCGAAATGGCCGCGATGTGGGCGATCCTCACCCGGCTCGAAGAGCCCAAGCACGCCGGCCTCACGCGGCTGCAAAAGCTCAAGCTCTACAACGGCAAGACGCTCCCCGGCTTCACCGAGGAGAACATCAAGGAGCTCCGCGAGCAGGCCACGCAGGAGGGCATGATCGGCATCTCGCCCCGCTACGTGCAGGACAAAATCTCCAACGCCCTGGTGGCCCACCCCGACTCGAAGAGCATCAACCCCTTCATGGTGCTCAACGAGCTGGAGTCCGGCCTCAAGCACCATAGCCTGATCACCAACGAGGAGACCAAGCAGGAGTACCGCGAGCTGCTCTCCGTCGTAAAGGAGGAGTACGAAAACATCGTGAAGAACGAGGTCCAACGCGCGATCGCCGCCGACGAAGACGCCCTCACGCGGCTCTGCGGCAACTACATCGACAACGTCAAGGCCTACACGCAGAAGGAGACGCGTCAAGAACCGCTTCACCGGCCAAAGCGAAGAGCCGGACGAGCGGCTGATGCGGTCGATCGAGGAGAAGATCGACATCCCCGACAGCCGCAAGGACGACTTCCGCCGCGAGATCATGAACTACATCGGCGCCCTGTCGATCGACGGCAAAAAGTTCGACTACAAGACGAACGAGCGGCTCTGCAAGGCGCTCGAGCTCAAGTTGTTCGAGGACCAGAAGGACTCGATCAAGCTCACCAGCCTGGTCTCCAACGTCGTCGATGCCGACACGCAGCAAAAGATCGACGTCGTGAAGGGCCGGCTGATCCGCGACTACGGCTACGATGATGAAAGCGCGACCGACGTACTGAACTACGTAGCGAGCATCTTCGCGCGAGGAGATACGAAATCGAGCAAATAGATTAGGAGAAGATTATTGTGAACGTGCGGCAGGGACGCTGGGCACGGGGGTTTGTCTCACGGACGACCAGCACCAGCCCAGTGCATGCCTGCAGTTAACGACACCTCGACGACACAACGCGAGGTTGGTGCGATGGGAATGAAAATCGAACGGGATCAGCGCCGCTTTCGGCAAATCGTCCGCGGCCGGATCCGCAAAAATCTCCGCAAATACGTAACTCACGGCGAGATGATCGGCCGCAAGGGTCGCGATCTAGTCAGCATTCCCGTGCCTCAGCTCGACATTCCCCATTTTCGCTACGGCGACAACGGCAATGGCGGCGTCGGCCAAGGCGACGGCGACGAAGGCCAACCGCTCGGCAAGGGTGGCCAGCCGCAAGAAGGTGCCGGCCCGGCCGGCAGTGATCCCGGCGGCGGCCACTTGATGGAAGTCGACGTCACGCTCGAAGAGCTCGCCGAAATCCTCGGCGAAGAGCTGGAGCTGCCCAACATCGAGCCGAAGGGGGCCGCGTCGATCGTCGAAGAGAAGGCCAAGTACAACAGCATCCGCCAGACTGGCCCCGAGTCGCTCCGGCACTTCAAGCGGACTTACCTCAAGGCCCTCAAACGGCAGATCAGCACCGGCGTCTACGAGCCGGAACAGCCCCGCGTCATTCCGATCAAGTCGGACAAGCAGTACCGCTCTTGGAACACGGTCCAACATCCACAGGTCAACGCGGCCGTGATCTACATGATGGACGTCTCCGGCTCGATGACCGACGAGCAAAAAGAGATCGTCCGCACCGAGGCCTTTTGGATCGACACCTGGCTCTCGAGCCAATACGACGGCATCGAAACCCGCTACATCATCCACGACGCGGTGGCCAAGGAAGTCGACGAGCAGACCTTCTATCACACTCGCGAGAGCGGCGGCACGCGGATCAGCTCGGCCTACAAGGCGGCCGCGGCCTTAATCAAGGAGAATTTCCCGCCCTCCGAGTGGAACCTGTATTGCTTCCAATTCTCCGACGGCGACAACTGGGGTGAGGACAACGAAGAGGCGTTCCGGATTTTGGGCGAACATTTGTTGCCCGTGGTGAATCTGTTTTGTTACGGGCAGGTCGACAGCCCCTACGGCAGCGGCGAGTTCCTGGGCTACCTCCGCGGCCGCTTCGGCGAGACCCACGATTCACTCGTGCTCTCGGAGATTGAAGACAAGGACGCCATTTACGAATCGATCAGAACGTTTTTAGGAAAGGGCAGGTAGCGAAAATTGTAAGCGGCCGGGTTGCCGCTTGCGGCTTAGCGCTGCGAAAAAAGACATGACCACCGATAACCGACCGTTGTTGACATACCGCGTTCGCGTGGGCCACCACGAATTCCGCGTCATGGCCCGCGACGCCGCGGAAGCGATCGAGATCACGCGTCGCCAATTGGCACACGAGCTGCCCCGGCTATACGACGTCATCTGCAAACTCGCCGAAACCCGTTTCCAAGTCGAGCGTGCCGCTTAACTACGGACTGGTCGCTTCAGCGACCAGTGAAACCAGTGAAACTCAACCGATCGCCGATCGAGCCCAACTCATGACCGCCCTGCCCAATTCCAACCTGCCACCGCTCCTGCAGAAGATGCAGGTCGAGATCGAAGGCTACGCCCGCGGCTACGGCCTCGATTTCTACACGACCATCTTCGAGCACATCGACGCCGACGACCTCAACGCGATCGCGGCCAAGGGCGGTTTCCCGGTCCGCTATCCCCATTGGCGGTGGGGCATGGATTACGAGCGGCTCGCCAAGGGCTATCACCACGGGCTGCAAAAGATCTATGAGATGGTCATCAACAACGACCCCTGCTACGCCTACTTGATGAAGTCGAATGACGTGATCGACCAGAAGCTGGTGATGGCCCACGTCTACGGCCACTGCGACTTCTTCAAGAACAACTATTGGTTCTCGAAGACCAGCCGCAAGATGATGGACGAGATGGCCAACCACGGCAACCGCGTGCGACGCTACATGGACGAAGTCGGCGTCGAGGAGGTCGAGGAGTTCATCGACGCCTGCCTCAGCATCGAGGACCTGATCGACGTCCACTCGCCGTTCATCCGCCGCCGCGAGGAGGTGAATCGCTACGACTTTCAGGACGCGGAGAAACGCAAGGCGGAAGAGGACGAACGCAATCGGCCGCCGCGGTTCCAGTCGAAAGACTACATGGACCGCTTCATCAATCCGCCCGCCCGGCTCGCCGCGATTGCCGAACAGCGCGAAGCGGCCAGCCGCGAGGCAAAGCCGTTCCCCGAGCGGCCGGAACGCGACGTGATGCTGTTCGTCTTGGAAAACGCGCCGCTCAACTCCTGGCAGGCCGACGTGCTCTCGATCGTCCGCGACGAAGCGTATTACTTCGCCCCGCAGGCCCAAACCAAGATCATGAACGAAGGCTGGGCCAGCTATTGGCATTCCACCATCATGACCCGCCAAGGCCTCACCGCCGGCGACGTGATCAACTACTGCGACCACCACAGCGGAACCATGGCCAGCTCGCCCACGCAGCTCAACCCCTACAAGCTCGGCATCGAGCTGTTCCGCGACGTCGAGGACCGCTGGAACCGCGGCGCGTTCGGCAAAGAGTTCGACGACTGCGACGACTACGTCCGCCGCCGCGACTGGAACACCGACACCGGCCTGGGCCGCGAGAAAATCTTCCAAGTCCGCAAAATTCACAACGATCTCACGTTCATCGACGAATTCCTCACGCTCGACTTCGTCCGCCAGCACAAGCTCTTCAAATTCGGCTACAACGAGAGCACCGAGTACTACGAGATCGAGACCCGCGAGTTTCCCCGCGTCAAACAGCAGCTGCTCTCCAGCCTCACCAACCGCGGCCAGCCGCAAATCACGGTCCGCGACGGCAACTACAAGAATCGCGGCGAGCTGTTCCTCGAACACGCTTTTACGGGCGTCGAGCTCGAGGTCAACTACGCCCGCGACACGTTGGTCAATTTGCACCGCCTCTGGAATCGACCGGTGCATTTGAAAACTGTCCTCGAGGACGCCGAGGCGGTGTTTTCTTTCGACGGAACGCAACACGACCTAGAGAAAGGAGAGCCAATTGAACTGGCTGAGGGGGCTTCGCTATGACACTGCGCAGAATTTTCGAACACGAAATGAACCAACTTGGCGATGGTGGCACGGCCACGGTCGACGTTGCCAGTGGCAGCCGGCGCCTAACGTGCGACCTCGTCGAGCGGAATTCGTTAGCCGTCGCCTTCCAAACTTTGCGCGTCGCTACACCTGAGCTGGCCAGCACGTCGAGCGATCGCTTGGAGCGGATGGCGAAGGACCTCTCCGCCCGGCTCACCTACCTGATGGAGCCGATCCGCCCGATTGAGATCGACGCCGACGCCTGCGTGGCCCAACTTCGCAGCAGTCCACCGCAGCGCGACGACGACGGCCGCAGCTACTACGAACTCACCGTCCGCCGCGGCGGCGAGATCGCCCTCTGCCGCTACCGCAAGGAACCCGGCGCCGTCCGCCAGCAGATTTCCGCCAATGTCACCAGCGAGGTGCTCCTGCGGCTGGTGGATGACTTTGAGGCGGTGCTGGGCTGACGCCGCTATCATCGCTGAGCCGATTCTGTCTCATGCGCCGCTGGTAGCAGGGAGCGCAATCGCGAGTCCGCGCTGAGCCTGGCAGTAGCAAACGTGTCCGTTCCGCCAAACCACGCCCATCGAAGGCTCTGGACGTGCCGCCCTGCCTAAATTTCGCCGCCTTACCGCCGAACGAAGCCGGCCGCGGCGATGGCGGTCAGCAGTATAGCCCAGGACGCCGGCTCGGGAACCGGAGCAGCGACTCCTCCAGCGCCAGTCACATACCGCACGATGCCGGGCAATTCGCTCCCGTCGGCTGAACTATACGAGAAGCTAAGGTCTTGCGCACCGACCGAAGTGTTATAACCCAGCCCGATGGAACGGGATGCGAGGGTTGAGCTTCCCAACAAGTAAAACTCTAAGAATTGCTTGTTGGTCGAGATGAGCGTTTCCCAGGATTCCCCTTCCCCGACGCTTTGACCGAATTGTTGCTTCCAGAGGAGGTAATCATTTTGGTCCGTTGCGCCATCGCCGTTTGCATCGCCTTGATCACTCGATCCATACGTATTTCGCCAGACAGTGTAGTCGGCAGCATCGACCGTATTGTCGTTGTTGAAGTCGGCGGTGAGGGGAGCGGGAGGCCCAAAGTTTTGCGCGTCGAGATTGCCTGCCGTCCAGCCGGCGGGATTCAGCGAACCGGCCTCGCTCTTGATTTCGTAACCGGTCAAGTCGCTCGCGCCGACGATCGACATCTGGCCGGTAACGGTATCGACCTCCAAGACGGTCGGCGTGAAGAGCTTCAGACTATCGATCGCCCACCACCAATCGTTGCCGGCGTCGATGAGTCCGAACTCGACGATAACCGAGCTGGCGCCGGCCGGATTCTGTAAGTCCAACGTGAGCGATTCGTTGGTCGCGTCTGGCTTGAATGAGGGGCTCGCCGGATTCGATTCCCAGCGCAACATCTGCGTGAAGCTCGCCCCCTCGTCGTATGAGACTCGGATCGTGGCGGTCTGATCGTTGGTGTGGCTCGGTCCGTCGTCGCAACACTCGGGTCGCCAACTAGAGTCGAACGATAATCTCAACGCACCGGGTGCGGCGCCCGACAGCGGGATCGCCGGCGTGGCCATGAAGGCGTTGTAGTAGCCGCCAAATGGGGCGGCACTGATGGGAGAACCTTTGTCGTCCCACTCGTCGGGATCGGCGACGGCGACTGTCCCTTGACCGAGCGTGAACTCGGCTCGGCCTTGATCTCCGGCGGCCGAAGTCCACCAAGACTTATCCGCGAAGCTCCATCCCTTCCATTCGGAAACGCCGCGCGTGGGGTCGGCGAGAAATGGCACGCCGCTGTCGTCCACGCTCCAGCCAGGAGGCGGGGTATCGGTCCAAGCATGCGCGTCGGCGGTCGTTTCGTCGACGTTCGGTCCCAAGGCAAGCCCTTCAAAGTCCTGTTCGTAGAGCGTTTGGCCGGCGGAGGCTACACGTGCCAACGCAGATCCCAGGAAAACGGCGATCATTAGACCGACCAGCACGAACTGCCGCCGCTTGAGCCGATACGGCCAGCCTGCCGCGAGCAAGAAGACGCCTGCCGCCGAAGTGATCAATAGCGCGGTCGGTTCCGGAACGTTTTGCAGGGCCACGAACGACCCGACGCCATTGGCGCTCTCGTAGTATTGCCGAAACAGCAACGCGTCCTGCAATGAATGCACTCCATCGAGATTCAAATCCCCAAGCACGTAGGCATCGCCCTTGGATAATCCGATGAGGCTCGTGTTGGCGCCCGCCTTAAAAGCGGCCCAATCGTTCGTGTCGATGACCCCGTCCTCGTTCAGATCGCCGGGCGCCGGCGGGACGTGGTCGCCCGGTTGCACAAACTCACCGGCAAACATGACGGCTTCGCCGGGGCGGTTCAGGTCGATCAGCACTTCATAGGAATTGTTGGTTTCGTCGGTTTCATGGATGCGATTCTCCGGATCGACTGTTTGCCGCAACCAGTAAAGAGGTCCGGCCGGGATGCCGGAGACGTCGAGGAACTGTCCCGACGACCCGGCGCCATACATGTCGGCCCAGCCGACGCTGATGCGCTGCTGAATACTCTGGTCCGGGCTGGTGTAGTTCGGCGTAGAATACTCGGGGAGCGCCCGGCCCGCACTAAGTCGCCAACTCGTCTTCTGGCTGAAGGCCAGCTCATTGCCAACCGTCAGTGCGCCGTCAACTACAGGAGCTTCCAGCAACGAGAAGCGCGTGAAGTCCTCGAACCAGATGACGTTGAGGTCGTTCGGATTCGGCGTGCCGGCCGTTCCGGGAATGGGCGCCGTGCCGATCGGGAGGTCGACGTACTCGGGGCCGAAATCGCTATTGACGTACACGCGCTGCAGCAATTCGTACTGGGTGTCGCTGACCGGCGCGCCCTTGCGTATTTCAAACAGCCCATCCCCCTGGTTGGCGAACAACGTGGAGAACTTGAGAATCGAGCCGTCAAGTTGCCACGCCTGCAACGATTTGAGATTCGCGGGAGCGTCTTTCTCGACATACGGAAACATGTCTGGATAAAGATAATTGACCGGATCTCCCGCCTGCACAACGCTGCAGAGACAAGCCACTAGAGCCGCCATCGTAAACGCACTAACTCCGCTGCACCGTCGAATCATGCTTGCCCCTTCCCGCGAACACGATGAAGAATTCTTGGCATGTTAGCCAGCCCATTGCGTCCGGAAAAGATACGATTTGCGCATCGGACGAAACTTAACCTTTTCTTCACGCTCGTCGTCCAGCGGAGAAGGAAGAAGGAAGAATGGCCGCCCACGCGCTACTGGGCGCGCTGCGAAATCTTCTCTCGCCGGCGCCGTACTTCGGCCAGGCCCGCCTCCGCTACCGCGGAATCCGGCTCCAGAGAAAGAGCGTCTTGGAAAGCTCGTTCGGCTTCGTCGAGTCGATTGGCGCTCGCCAACAGGACTCCCACGTTGCAATGGGCGAGCGGATTGTTAGGGACTAGTGCCAACGCCTTTTGGTAATGCTCCAAAGCTTCCGTTTGGCGGTGGAGTCGAACGAGAACTGCGGCTAGATTGTTGTGCGCCACGGCCGAGTCGGGGTGCAAGTCGACGCAGGTCTGAAAACTGGCCGCGGCGTCTTCCAAATGCCCGTTGGCGGCCAGCATGGCGCCCTGCCCCAAATATGCGTTGGCATAGCTGGGGTCCACTTCTACGGCGGCCGCGAATTCTCGCAAAGCCTCGGCTTGGTTGCCTTGGCGAACGTCGACGTCTCCGAGCATCGAGTGCGCCGACGCCATAACCCTGCGCATGCGCAAGCTCCCTGCGGCAAACTCGGGAGATTCCGCGCCGTCGACAATACGAGCTGCAGTTGCTGCCGCGCAAGTTCCGCGCGGCCATTCACCAACCACGCCTGAGCCAGCAGCAGTCGACTCGCTGCGTCGTTCCCGTCGCTCGCCAACAGCATGTGAAGCTGATCGCGGGCCGAAGCGGACGCACCCAATCGCAAATAGAGAATCGCCAGCCGCTCTCGCAGACCACGCGGCGTGACAAGTCCCCAGTGGCTCGCTTGCTCGAAGTGGCGCAGGGCGGTCGACAAACTCGCAGCCGTCACCGATCGAGCATCGTTGTGCGGGCCAATGTCCGGATCGGACAAGAATCTGTCGAGCGCCAGCAAGGAATCGGCGTTCCCCAACGCCAACTCGCCGGACAGCATGTGATAGCGAATGAAGCCGCTATGGAGGACAAACAGCAGCAGCAAGATCGAGCCGGCGGCCCCGCAACGTCAACTGACTTGCTTCTTTGAGCACGAGGTTGCCGACTGTCAAACTCGGCCGGCGCAGCAATCGGAGCAAAATGACGGCGAAATAAGCCAGCAGCGCGGAAATCGCCAACGCCAACAGAAACGCGATCGCTTCGTACAAGTCGCGAACAATGACGAGGACGGCAACGAACACGCCCGCCATGAAGAGATCCTCGCCAAGTGAAAAGTCGTACGGCTTCTTCAGCTTGCGCGAAGTGCCCTGTTCGCGAAACAGAGGCGGTCGCGCGGCACCGTAACGAATCGCATTCGTCGGACAGACGCTGATGCAATCGAGGTCCTTCATGCAGTTCACGTCGATGACGGCGCCGAACTTCTGCACCTCTTCAATGACGCGCACGCTCGACTTACAGGATGAAATGCACAACCCGCAGTGAGAGCACTCCCCCGATCCGGCGACGATCCGCAACGGAGATAGCTGCTCCGCGGCCGAAAAGATTGCCCCGTAGGGACAGGCATAACTACAGAAGCTTCGCGAACCGAGAAAGTAGATCAACACGAAACCGCAAATGGCGAACGTGAACAACGTCATGCCCAGGCCGGGAAAGCTCGCAGCAGGTCAGTCGTGGTAAACGAAGTCCAGCCGTCCGGGTCCGAAATAACTCTTAGCGTCGGGAGCGATTGGCCGGCAAGCAGCCGCTCCAATTGCGGCCAAACGAACAAGTACAGCGCCGCGAGTGGCGGGACCCAGAGCAGCGTTCTCGATCGGATCGGTCTCGTCGGGATTTTGAGCGTTCTAAGAATCCAAGCGGACAAATCCTGCAGCGCCAAGATGTGACATCCCCAGCCGCAAAAAAAACGCCCAGCGATGCTGGTCCCCAAAACTGCGCCGGCCATGAACAAGAAGCCGACCGTGATGATCCCCAAGTGAAGCGTGTCGAACGTTTCGCTCGGCTCGACCGGCGCCAGCGTTCTCCCAAACAGCTTCCAATGCAGGAAATGTACGCCGATCAACAAATACACCGCAATCAGACTGGCCGCGCGCAGCGAGTCATGCGCGAACGTTTGGTCGTTGGGGGCATCGCGGGCGAGGGATGAATCGTGGTTGGCGCGTGTGTTCGCCCTGCCAATCGCGAATGACTGCGCGGCTCCAGCGCGAGGCAGTCCCTCCTTTATAGGACATTCGTTTGCAGTCGCTCAAGTAGCGAGCCGCTTTCGGCGCAACGGAACACATTTTCACCGCTTGAGTTGGCACTGCTTTGTCGGACACACGCCGACGAACTACGTGGATCGCGCCAGACCAGTCGCACCGGACGCTACCGCCCGCCGCGGCACGATGGTAGAATGCGGAACTGGAGGAGAAACAATGTCCGAATCGACGGTCGCCCCGCAACGTCCCGCTTACGCTCACGCTGCCGCCGAACCGGCGCCCCACTCGCTTTCGCCGGCCCGCGGCGGGTGGCATTGTAGTCATTTGTATTACTCGTTCGATCGAGCCGCCCTCAAGCAGTTGAGCGATGCCGAGCAAACCGCCGGCGGCGAGCAGATGATGATCGAGCTCGACCCGGCGATTGGCGACGCGCCCTTGCGGCTCCAGACGTCGATCGTTGCCGGCCAGAAGGCCGACTTCGGCGTGATGATGCTCGACCCCGACCCGCTCAAGATCGACCGCGTCCATCAGCGGCTGCTCTCGACGCCGCTCGGTCCGGCCATCCGGCCGGCTTACTCGTTCGTCTCGATGACCGAGATCAGCGAGTACGTGCAATCGGTCGAGGATTTCAGCGTGCGAATTGCGACCGAAGGGCTCGATCCCGCGTCGCCGGAGTACGCGGCCCGCATCAAGGGCTACGCCGATCGGCTCGAAGGCATGAACCGCCAGCGGCTCACGCCCGACCTGCCCCCCTACCCTTGCATGTGCTTCTACCCGATGAACAAGATCCGCGACCCGCACGCCAACTGGTTCATGCTTACCAAGGAAGAGCGCGGCCGCTTGATGGTCGACCACGCCAGGAGCGGCATGGCCTTCGCCGGCAAGGTCTCGCAGCTGATCACCGTCGGCGTCGGACTCGAAGACTGGGAATGGGGCGTCACGCTCTGGGCCGCCAATCCCGAGTACCTCAAGGACATCGTCTACCGGATGCGTTTTGACGAAGCCTCGGCCCGCTACGCGGAGTTCGGCCCCTTTATCACGAGCTACGTCGCCACGGCAGGCGAGATCCTCGAACATTGCCAGGTCGGCTGATTCATTAGCATCGTCTTCACTAGCGTCGTCGGCCACGACGAGCAAACCGTGTTCGCTCCGATCTCGTGGCGACGAGGCGGCGTCATTACCGCATCGACTGCGGCAATCCACCCAGTTCGTGTTTCCCACTTCGGCGAAGTACGGTACGCTGCTTGTCGCCCATGAGCCGCCCCACCACTCCGACCGCACGAAATCCACCCGCCGCCGAAACCAACGGCAGCCTACTTGCGCTGGCGATCGTTTCGCTGGTGGCCGGCGCTGCGTCCGGCTTCGTCGGCGCCATATTCCGCCTCGCGCTCTTCCAAGCCGATCGCTGGCGCGACGTCGTCGTGGCTTGGGCCAATGGATATGGCGTCGTGGGCCTCGCAGTCGTCGTGGCCTTGGCCGCCGCCTTCACCGCGTTTGCCGCCTGGCTCGTCCGCCGTTTCTCCCCGGAGGCGACCGGTAGCGGAATCCCGCACGTCGAAGCCGTCCTCAAGGAAGAAACTGCCGCCCGCGTCGCTGCTGTTGCTGCCCGTGAAATTCGTCGGCGGCCTGGTGGCGATCGGCGCCGGTCTCGCGCTCGGCCGCGAGGGACCCACGGTGCAGATGGGCGCGAGCGTGTCGCACCTCGTGGGCCGCATCTTCCGCCGCAACGAAGCCGATGCGCGCATCCTGCTCGCCGCCGGCGCCGGTGCCGGCCTCGCCACGGCCTTCAACGCTCCGATTGCCGGCAGCGTATTCGTGCTCGAAGAACTGATGCGCCGCTTCGACACCCGCATCACCATCGCCACGCTCGGCACGTCATCCGCCGCGATCGGCGTCGCGCGGATCTTCCTCGGACCGAATCCCGACTTCAACGTCGAGCCGCTCCCGTTCCTCGCCCTTGGTTCGGTGAGCCTGTACGTCGCGCTCGGCGTTTTGGTGGGCCTACTCGGCATCGCCTACAACCGCGCGATCCTTGCCTCGCTCGCCGCTTCGGACCGAATGCGCAGATTTCCCGTCGAGCTCCGCGCTGCCGCCGTCGGCGCCGCCGTCGGGCTGTTGGCCTGGTACGCGCCGGCACTCGTCGGCGGCGGCGACAACATCACCGCGCAAGCACTCGCCGGCGGGGCGGCGCTGGCGCTGCTGCCCGCCGTGTTCTTACTTCGCTTCGCGCTGGGCGCCGTTTCCTACGCGGCCGGCACGCCCGGCGGACTGTTCGCCCCGATGCTCGTGCTCGGCGCCCAGGCCGGCCTGTTCTTCGGCACGTTCGCCTGCCAATGGTTTCCCAACCTCGCCACCAGCCCGACCGCCTTCGCCGTCACCGGCATGGCCGCCTTCTTCACTGCCTCGGTCCGCGCCCCGGTCACCGGCATCATCCTGGTGATCGAGCTCACCTCCAGCGACTCGCAACTGTTGGCAATGATCGCCGCCTGCTTCACGGCAATGCTGATTCCCACTCTCGCGGGGAATCCGCCGATTTACGATTCCTTGGGCGAATCCCAATCAAGAAAAAGAACTAACACCACCTCGCCGCGCAGGTGTTGGCGGCGTCGGCCACGACGCTGCGGATCCCGACCGACGCCGTGCTCACGAAAAAAGTGCCGCCCGCATCAATTCTGCCGCAATTTCAGCGTTTGCAGAATCCGCGCCGCCGTCTGCTCGATCGTCAAGTTCGTGACGTCGATGATCGGGTAGCCTCGCGCCCGGTACTCGGCTTCGGCTGCCATCACTTCGCCGATGATCTTGTCGAGGTCGTCGTAATCGGTGCCGGGCGACCCCATCCGCTCGGCCCGCTCGACGCGAATTTCGTACAGCCGCTTCGGCTGCGTCGTGAAGGCGATGATCTTCTTCTTGGAAATCTTGGCCAGCACCTTCGGAAAACCGGTCTGCGGTGCGATCGACACGTTCGCCACCTTGTATCCCCGCGAGCCCAGGTACAGCGCCGTCGGACTCTTGCTGACCCGGCTCACGCCGACGATCACAATGTCGGTCTCGCGCAGCGTGCCCAGCCCCAAGCTGTCGTCATGCTCCAGCGTGAATTCCATCGCCTCGATCCGCCGGCGGTAGGCGGTGTCGAGCTGGTGCATCCTCGAAATGTCGTTCTGCGGCACCTCGCCGACGCAATCGGAGAGAAAATTGAACAGCGGCCCCGTGGCGTCGAAGTGCGGAATCCGCCGGACCACGCAAGTGCTCCGCACCAACTGCTTCGCCGCCTGGTCGGCCAGCGCGTGCAGCACGATCGGCCGCTCGCCCGAGAGCGCGGCCAGCGTCGACTCGATCTTCTCGATCGTGTCGCGTAGCGGGTGCGTGACGATCTTGAATTCGACGTCGGGAAACTGGCTCGCCGCGACCGCCGCCAATCCGCTCAACAGCTCACCCGCCGCCGCGGCGACCAAGTGAACCGTGTACGTGTTGTCGGAAGCAGTGCGAACCGACGGCTCGCGACGAGCGTGTTTCTTGGCCAAAGTTTCTGATCCCTTCGCGTGGCAGATGCCATCAGTTTAGCCCGACGGGAGGGCACGATCAAACCGGCCGCCGCGCTGCCGAATTGTCGAGTTGCCGTCATCCGCAAAGTGCCGCGACTCTGGCTCTCGCGGGAAACGGCCGTCTCCATCCGCCGTACTATTCCTGATGGCGCGTTTCAGATGAGAGTTCCAGAATCGCTGCCGCCGCGAACGAGTCGCTGCCGCCGCGAGGGAGGTGGCCATGGACTACATCGAGAACCACGTGTTCGACGAGATCAAGATCGGCGACCACGCCACGATCTCGCGCACGCTCACGCACGACGACATCCTGCTGTTTGCCGCGGTCTCCGGCGACGTGAACCCCGCCCACATGGACGAAGAGTTCGCCCACAGCGACCTGTTCCACAAGATCGTCGCCCACGGCATGTGGGGCGGCTCGCTAATCTCGACCGTGCTCGGCACCCTGCTCCCCGGGCCGGGCACCATCTATCTTGGCCAAACGTTTCGCTTCCTCCATCCGGTGGCCGTCGGCGATACGGTCGACGTCACCGTCACCGCAAGAGAAAAGAACGAAGAGAAGGGTCGCATCCAGTTCGACTGCAAGTGCGTCAACCAACGCGGCGAAGTCGTCGTCACAGGCACCGCCGACGTGATCGCGCCGCGAGAGAAAATCAAACGCCCGCGCGTGCCGCTGCCCACCGTCCACCTGTTCGACCGCTACGCCCGCTTCCGCCAGTTGATGCAATTGGTCGAGGGGCTCGAACCGATCCGCGCCGCGGTCGTCCACCCCGTCGACAAGGAAACGCTCGCCGGCTGCCTGGAAGCATGCAAGAGCAAGGTCATCGTGCCGATCTTCTTCGGTCCGCGCGAAAATCGAAGCGGCTGCCGCAGCCGCCCAGGTCGACCTGAGCGGCTTCGAAATCGTCAACACCGAGCACAGCCACGCGGCAGCCGCCCAGGCGGTCGCCCTGGCCCGCGCCCACCAGGTCGACGCGCTCGTGAAAGGCAGCCTGTCGACCGCAGAGTTGATGGGCGCCGTCCGCGCCGACGGCATTGGACTGCAAACCGCACGCAGAATGAGCCACGTCGCCGCGCTCGACGTGCCAACCTACTCGCGGCCGCTGTTCCTCACCGACACCGAGATTCAACACCACCCGTGCATCGAGGCCAAACGCGACATCGTGCAAAACGCCGTCGAGTTGCTCCAGGCACTGGGCATCGAAACGCCCAAGGTCGCCATCCTCTCGGCGCTGGAACACATCGACCCGCGGATGGAATCCACCATCGAGGCCGCCGCCCTGTGCAAGATGGCCGAACGAGGACAGATCGTCGGCGCGCTGGTCGACGGCCCAATGCCCTTCGAGACCGCCATCTCCGAAGAAGCGGCCCAGCGCAAGGGCGTCACCTCCCCCGTCGCAGGCAAGGCCGACATCCTCGTCGTGCCCGACCTGGAAGCGGGACAAATGCTGGTCAAGCAATTGCAGTACCTGATCAGCGCCCAAGCGGCCGGACTGATCCTCGGCGCCCGTGTGCCGATCGTCGTCGCCGAGCCGGAAGACACGGTCCGCACCCGCGAAGCAGCCTGCGCGCTGGCGGCAGTGCTCGTGCATGCTTGCAAGCGCGCCACGCCACCATAATCGTCAGACGTCCCGCCGAACTTGGCTCAAGCTGAAAACGCTCTCTAGGCCCCGAAAGCCGTCGATAATTTCGCCTGCCAAACCGCCCAATTCGCCAAAATCCCGCTTTTCAGCCGATTTGGAAGCCCCGCTTCCATTGCTTTCCCCCCTGCCATGGCCTATGCTTCATCCGTCACGATGTTCGTGACAAGCAGAAGATGAAAAGAAAAGATACCAGTCTAGTGCGAGTCGCACGGACGTGTTGCGGGGCCTTTCGCGTGTTCTCACGCGGCATGTCGCCAAAAGTCCGCAATGGTTACGTTACACGCGCTCTCGACGCCCTCGGGCCATTCTTCCAGTCACGCCTCTCACGGCCGTGGTACTCATCCATGAAGCTCGCTTTGTCGATGTGCCTGCGCACCTTGAATGGCGTTCTGCTTTCATTTTGTTTCGGCCGACGTGCTTCCGCGTGAGCGGCAGACCGCGCCGGTCAAAGGTTCGTGTTTTTCAGGAGAGCAGAAATGCCAGAAGGTACCATCAAGAAAGTCATCGCCGAAAAGGGATTCGGGTTCATCGCCACCGGGCGTGACGACCTGTTTTTCCACCACTCGGAACTCCGCGGCGTGCAAATCGAGCAGCTGGCCGAAGGCCAGGCCGTGACGTACGAAGTCGGCGAAGGCAAGAAGGGCCCCTGCACCACCGCCGTCCAAATGGCCTAGTGCAGCACTCGGAAGGGCAAGGCTTCAGCCAAGCCACTTCTCCGACACCCACAAAACGTTCCCGGCTCGCAAGACTCGGGAGCGTTTTTTCGTGCGCGCTGCGAGCCGTCTGGCGTGCGCGACTGCTCGCGATCACCGTATCGGGCACGAATCCGAGCAAAGCACTGCTTGCCTCGAACGATCTGCAATCTCTGAGCAGCGAGCAGTGCGGAGTCGCCGACTCCATGCGATTCGGTGCTCCGCAAGCAGTGGCACACCACTCTGAAAGTACATTTAGCTGCGGACGATTCGGACGGTTCACCGGCCGAGCGCAGTGCGCCAATACGCGCAGCGAATCGGTCGCGGACTGGCATGGGACGATCGAGAAACCCCGAATAGCACGAATGGGGGCGATGGGGGCGTGATTCGTTGCTTGTTGGCTGAAGTCCTAAACCGCGCGACGTTTGAATCGCTGCAGGCCAACAAGCAGCCCACCGGCGACGACGAGAACCAATGTGCCTGGCTCCGGAACCGGGGCAAGTGTGAGCGTGAAGGCCACGTCATAACCGCCGTTGAGCAGCGCATTCTCCGGATCCGGATCGTCGGTCGCAATCGGGAAGAGGTCCTCCCAATAGACTCGAATCGTGAGCGGATCGACCGGTTCGACGAACGTATAGTAGTCGCCGGTCGGATTGTTGGAGCTGGCGGTGCCGGTAAACGTCTGATCGCCAATCGTACCCGGCGTGCCGAGCCGAAGCGACTCGATGTTCGTGAGTCGAAAGATCAGTTCTTGGCCGGCTGAAAAGGAACCGAGCAAAACCATGTCGCCTAAGGCCGCCGGCGTGTAGCCGAGCACGTCGGCACTCGGATCGCCCAAATCGGTCAATGCCATGATCGGCGTGCCCAAGGCACCAAGTGTGCTTTCCATCTCCAAGATGTGATCCAGTCCGCCGGTACTGTAATCCAGCGTGAGCGTTACTGTCCCGGCTTGCCCGAAAGAAATTGGATCGTTCAAACCCGCGCGGACGACCGAGGCCTGAATCGACAGACAAATCGCGACGACCAGACAGACTACGGACCGATACGATCTCACAGTAGTTCCTCCCAGATGCTCGTCAGTTGAAACTCACCGGGCCGATGACCCGCGTAGTTTTACCGACCGGCAGGCCTTTCGTCCAGAACAAATGCGAAATTCCGAGCTTTTCGCTGACGGATTACTGAAAGTGAGCGGTGAAAAGAAGGGTTGCCAGGCATCACGGAGGGAGACGCGGATAAGCAGGTTGGCCGGGGCGCTCGCTCAGGCTTTCGGCCCTTCGCTCCGCGAGAAGTCGGAGCGACGGGGCCACCGAAAAACCCAGCCGTCGTTCCAAACTCCCACTCACGCTGGCGGCCTGGGGCAGGATTTTCCCGGACGAAACATCGTCCACACGCCAAAAATGAACAACACGGCAGCCAAGCCATACAACAGGTGGTTGTAGCGACCTAACCAAGTGCCAACGACGGTTCCACCGGTCAGCAGCAACAGCACGCCCACATGGCAGGGGCAAGTCAGCATGGCGATGTAAGCGCCGGCCTTATTCCGAAAGGTTAACTCCCGACTCATTGCCTGTCGAAACCGATTCATCGAAAGAACCCTCCACACTTGCGCGACTCAAGTGATTCCATGAATGAACATCGCACCATTCAATGGATCGCCACGTGTCGCGCATTAAAGTATAGCATAATGCGGAAAACCGCTCGGGCAGCAGCCGTGGGCAAGTGAAGCGGTAGCGGGTAGCACCGGTCGCCTCAACCACGATTGCGCAGCAAACCAGACCGATCTTGTGTGGCAATGAGAGGCAGCGGCGACGATGGCCCACCAATCAGGCCGCCGATCGCGCCGGCCCGGAAAAATCGCTCTTGCAGCTGCGCCGCCCCGGTTACGGACAACGGCCCCCATCCGCGTGAGCGTCTGAAGACAAAGCCGCGCCGGCAGTTACGCGTTCCGCCCGGTGAGTTGCCGGAGCTCGGCGGGCGTGGGGTCGGTGCCAGGGCGCGGCTTTTCCATGAACCGCAGCACGCGCTTTTGGAGCGAGGCGAGGTCGACGTCTTGGACCCGGCCCGCAAAGAATCGTAAAGTTTCTTCCTGGGAGACCGAGGCGGCGATGACCGAGTTGATGTAGTTATTGAGCGAGACGCCTTGCCGCTCGGCGAGGTCTTGCGCCTTGCGCTTCAGGTCGTCACGCATGCGGAGGGAAAGGGTGGCCATGATCGAAAGCTCCGTTACAGGTATCGCGTGGCAAACTCGCGGGGACTCATCACGCCGTAGCCAAAACGAGCCAAGTCGCCCGTGACGAAATCGCCCGTGACGAAGTCGCGCTCGTTGTAAGTGACGATCGTGGCGCCGGCGTGAATGGCCGCTTCGACAAACTTGTTGTCACTTTCGTCGAGCAAGTAGGGTCGCCAGGCGAAATTGATTTGTACCTCGTAAGACAGGGCGATCAGGTCGGTGACCAGCAGTGCCGACTGTTCGAGCCTCAGTCCGGTAACGGCCAGTACGCGCGGCCGCTGGAGGACGTCCAGGTATTCCAGGGCGATCGACTCGGTAAGCATCAACGGCACTCGCCGGTGGAGCACTCCTAGAAGTACTTCGTAGGCGTGACTCCCATCGTGCCGGCAGGCACCAGCCACCAGTACATTGGTGTCCAGAACGATGGGCGGCGTTTGATGGGGCCCGCCGAGCGACATGCAGCCTCAGCTATGGTATCGACAAAATCGAACTACACTTATGATACCGTATATAACTACAAAGTCAATGTCGTAAAATTATACTATTGTCGCATCAGTGCCGAAGAAACCGCCTGCACGGCGGGGGTTGCAGTGGCCGTCCCAACCACGATTGCGCGGCAAACCAAGCCGATCTTGCGCAGCAAAAAGAGACTGCGGCGACGTCTTTCACGGATAACCCCCGGTCGCGCCAGCCCTGAATCAGCGACCTCTGCGGCTGCCGCCCCGGTTGCGGGCAACCGAGACTACCCGCGCTGGGCCAGACGAGAAAGAAGGGGCGATTCGGCTCACTCGGGCGTTTTGGCGTCAAATCGCAGCGCCGCGATGAGGGCCGGGCCGTAGGTCTTCCACAACGAATCGCCGTTCATGCCGGCGTCTTCCGGCAGTTCCCAGGTGATGATCGGCCGCTTGAGCGTGTTGCCGACGAATGAGCCCAGCGAGCCGGGGCGGCTGCCGACTTGCTTTACTGGAAGCGGGCACTTCGCGCCCATTGCCGCCGCGAGGTTCTCGGCCGGGCCGTCGTAGTCGATACAGCCGATCGGCTGGTGGATGCTGATGATCCGCTGAGGGTAATAGCGGCAGATGAGCTGCATCAAAGTGCGCGACTCCGGTTCCGAGAGGGGCGTCTCGCCCGGTTTGAATGTCTTCCCGTGGGCAAACGTATCGCCGCCCGGACTCATCTGCGCTGCGGAGAAATCCTGGCCGCCCGGGTCCTGCGGCACACCCCAGTTCCCGGCCGGGAAGTTGCGATTGAGATCCACATTGTGGGCGTTGAAGCGCTCGCCCGCCGCCATGCCATCCGGGTTGGCGACCGGGATGATCACGACGGTGTGGCCGGCGAGCTCCTCTGGATGCGCGACGAGCCATTCGACAAAGGCGGCCACCAGCGGCGTGCCCGATGGTTCGCTGCCGTGAATCGTGGCGATGACCATCAGAACGTCTGGCCCGTTGCCGTAGACGTCGCAATGGATCGGCCGACCGCCGACCGACTGGCCGACGATTTGCTTTTCCACGATCTTCTCGTCGGCAGGCGCGTCCGCCGGCTCGGCCGCCCGTGCGGAAGTGTGTGCGGCCGCGATGCCGAAGCAGGCGGCGAAGAAAACGGCGATGATCCCACTGTGTACCCGACCCAAGCCCATGACATGCTACTCCCAGGACAATCGACGCCTGCTCGATGTTGAACAAAATGTCGCCGGTTCCATTCTACCCGCAGTTGGCCGTGATCGGAGGGGGTGACTTCCGACAAAGAGTGATGCGACAGCGGCGATCCGGCCGGCGTGGAACGCTGATTCTCGAACGCTTTCCGCTTGACCGTCGCGTGTTTTCATCGCTTTCGTCCGGAAGTCGCGACTAGGCACGCGCTACGCATCTCTCCGCGCTCCGCTCGGCAGGGTGTCCGAAAATAGTTGTTGAATCCGGCCACCCCTTCCGTTACAACGAAAACTGAACAAACAGACAGTTCAGGCGCCAGTTGGACGGCGCTAGGCACTAGTTACGCAAACCTAGCGCCTCACGCCTTCCAACTATGCCTCCACCCTAACCATTCCCCATCGATGATCAAAACTCCCGTACGAGTTTAGATCACCTATGGACAAATTCCGAGAATTAGGCATCAAATCCAGTGTCGCACGATGTGATCATCTATGGACTGCAAGACCGAAACCCAACCGCCGATGAACGCTGATGCCCGCCGATGGTCGAGCGACGCCCGCTGCATCCATCTGCGCAATCTGCGGACAAACCCCTGCCCAGCCTCGGCAGGACGTAATCGGAGCGGTCGCGTGACGATCGACCATTCACTCCGCTTCCGCGACCACCGCTTCGGCGCGGCGGGCGAGGGCGTGTTCGTACAACCGGCTGTACTCGCGGGCGCTGTGCGTCCACGACCAGTCTTGCGACATGCCCGTGCGAATCAGTTGCTCCCGGACTCCGCGGTTGAAATACGTCTGGCAGGCCCGCTCCAGCGTTTGAGCCAAGGCGACGGACGTGTAGTTCTCGAAACTCAATCCGTTCGCCGTACCGGCCGCAAGCGTGTCGTCCGCGAGATTCGTGATCGTGTCGGCCAGGCCGCCGGTCGCGTGAACCACGGGCACCGTGCCGTATTTCAAACTGTACAACTGATTCAGCCCGCACGGCTCGTAGCGGCTCGGCATCAGGAAGACGTCGGCTCCCGCCTCGATCCGATGGGCAAGCTCGTTCGAGAAACCCAGCCGCACCGCGACGCGATCGGGGTGGCGCGCGGCCAGGTCGGCGAGCAAGTCGTGATACCGCGGATCGCCCGTGCCCAAGATGACCCACTGCACCGGCGAAGTCTCGGCCCACTGACCGATCACGTCGGCCACCAGGTCGAAGCCCTTTTGGTCCGCCAGCCGGCCGATCATTGCCACGAGCGGCTGACCTTCGACCACCGGCAAGCCGAACTCCTGTTGGAGCGCGGCCTTGCAAGCGCGCTTGCCGGTCGCAAAGTTATTCACGCCGTAGTTGTGTCCGCCCAAATGCGGATCTGTTTCCGGATTCCACACGCTGTAATCGACGCCGTTGATGATGCCGAACAAATCGTTCCGCCGGTGCGAGAGGATTCCTTCCAAGCCGCAACTCAGCGGCGGCGACTGGATCTCCTGGGCATAACGCGGGCTCACGGTGGTGATCACGTCGGCAAACGCGATGCCCGTCTTGAGGAAGTTGAGGTTGCCGTAGAACTCCATTTGCCGCCAGTTGAAGTACTTCCAGTCGATGCCCGTGAGCTCCATGTCCCAATGCCAGAAGCTGCCCTGATAGGCGATGTTGTGGATGGTCAAGAGCGACACGAGCGAGTCGAAGGGCGGCACGCCGCGAAACTCGGTCTTGAGGTAAGCCGGCAGCAGGGCCGACTGCCAGTCGTGGGCATGAACCACTTCGGTGCCGAGGTTCAGCCGGGTGATCGCCTCGAGCGCGGCCCGGGCGAAGAACACGAACCGTTCGCAGTTGTCCTTGTAGTCGTTGCCCCGCTCGCAATACAGCTCCGGCCGATCGTAGTAGCCGTCCTGCTGCACCAGATACACCGGCACACTGTTTCCGTCGCTTGGCAGCGTGCTGCGGAGGAACGTGCCGGCCACCATTTTCCGGCCGATGGGCACTTCGAACTGGATGCCGGTCGGCTCGATTGCCCGGCCGCTTTGTAGTGCCTGACGGAACGCCGGCATCACGACCACCGGCTCGTGACCCAGATTCGCCAGCTCCAGCGGGAGGCTTCCGCAGACGTCGCCCAATCCGCCCGTCTTGGCGAACGGCACGGCCTCAGTCGTGGCAAACAGTATCTTCACGGGAGCGTCCTGCAAGGGGGCGATCAGCGATGACCACTGGATAAAATAGCATATTTCTGCCGACCAGGTATTTTGCGAGGAGTCTGCCGCACACGAACGCGGCCAGCATAATCGTCAGCGACCGCAGTATTATTGGGACATCTTGGCAATGGACACGACGACCGCTTCAATCGGCCTGACATCGCGCGGACAGGCTGTTGGGATGCGCCGGCCGAACAAGCAACGGCTATGGGCCCCAAATTGGCCAGAGCCGACGGCCACTCGATTCAATGCGCGCGAGCCGTGTGTCGTAAACCGCTTCGATCGTCTCGCGGGTGACCACGTCCGGCGTAGGGCCGGCGCGATAGACGTGCCCGGCTCGAAGGATGAGGGTCCGCTCGATGCCGGGAACGATTTCTTCGACGTGGTGTGTGACGAGCACCACCGCGGGCGACTCGGGTGCCGTCACTCGCTCGTCCAGCCAAGCGAGAAACCGCTCGCGCACGCCCGGGTCCATGCCGGCACAAGGCTCGTCGAGCACCAACAGCAGCGGCCCAGCCATCCGCGCGGGCCACCAGCACCTGCTGTCGCTCGCCCTGCGACAGCACGCCGAACGGCTTCTCGGCCAGCGATTCGCAGCCGAGGCCGACGAGCTCCGCTGCTGCGTCGGCAAAATCGGCGTCGGTCGGTCCGAAATGCGGAAGTCGCTTCAGTCCGATTTGGGCCAGCCGACCAGTGACGACAGTTTCGAGTCCCGTGTCGTCCGGCGGAATGCGGCCTGCAAGATCGGACGAAATCCAGCCGATGCTCCGCCGCAACTCGCCGAGATCAATGAGCTCTTTGCCGAGCCGCAGCACGCGCCCGCTGGTCGGCCAAACGTAACCGCACGCAATCCGCAACAGCGTCGTCTTGCCGCACCCGTTAGGCCCGAGCACCGCCCAATGCTCCCCGCGCTCGATCCGCCAATCGACGTCGACAAGAATCTCGACGCCCTGCTGGCGATAGCCGACGCGCTGGCAGGTGATGAGGTCGGACACAGAAGCGGCTCTCAGGTCGGACGGGGACTTCTCCATCATTGTAACTTGCTCACGCCGCATCGTCAGCGCATGAGGAAGATTGCTACAATCCGTGCACGACTCGAAGGTTCATCCTCAGTGGATCGTCGCCCCGTGGTCGACGATTGTGCCGTTCTCCGCCTGACTCCAAAGTTTCCATTGAGGCGTGGTGATCGTCACGCTGCAGCGGCCGCGGCTCGCGGTGACGACGACGTCCGGTTTTGGATTGCCGCCAAGTTGAGTAGCGAACGTCTGTTGGGTGACGCGGGCCAACAGTTCGGCATCGGAGTCGGACTCGGCATTCGAGATATTGACTGCCATGTTATCCACGGCAGTGCCAAGCTGCTTGAGTTTTTGGACGAGCTGCTCGTTCGCGGCGTGAGCAGAGCCCGCCAGTGCGAGAATCGCAATGACAATTGAAAGCGTGCGAGTTGGCATGAGATTACTCTCTTCGACAAATGAACGAAAAGACGGCGAATCGTCGCCCGCTCAAGGGTATCTCATGCCCTGCCTCAGGGCGTGCGACGGCCGTTCTAGCGATTGTCGGAGAGCGTGATTGAGCGGATCAGGCCGATCGTACGAGCCCTCGTTCAGTCGATGCGAGTTGCCAGCGGTTAGAAAGCGCCGCGTGTACCGAATCGGAAGCTGTTGATGTCGAATTGACTACTGCGTCGCACAAGAAGTTTACCGTCGCCTATCCCTTCACCACCTCCGCGATCGCCTCGCAGAGCGGGCCGACGTTGTTCTGGGTGATGCCCGCGACGTTGATGCGGCCCGAGCCGACGATGTAAATCGCGTACTTCTTCTTGAGCGCCTCGACGTGCTCGGGCTTGAGGCCGGAGAAGGAAAACATGCCGCGCTGCCGCGTGATGAACGAATAGTCGCCCTTTACGCCCTTGGCCTGGAGCGTCTCGACCAGCAGCTTTCGCATGCCGTTGATGCGGTCGCGCATCTGGTCGACTTCCGAGCGCCAGAGTTTTTCGAGCTCGGGGTCGCCGAGCACGGTGACCACCAGCTCGCCGCCGTGGGCGGGCGGGTTCGAGTAGTTCGAACGGATCGCCACCTTAACCTGGCTCTGCACCGTGTCGGCCGTCTTCTTGTCGGCTGCGACGATCGACAGGCGCCGACTCGCTCGCAGTACAAGCCGAAGTTCTTCGAGAACGAACTGCAAACGATCAGCTCCGCGCCCGGGCGGGCGAGCGCCTTGAGGCCCACGGTGTCCGCTTCGAGTCCGTCGGCGAACCCTTGGTAGGCGAAGTCCAAGAGCGGCAGGATGCCACGGCTGTGGACGGCGTCGGCGAGCTGCTTCCACTGGTCGGGCGTCGGGTCGATGCCGGTCGGATTGTGGCAGCAGGCGTGCAGCAACAGCACGTCGCCGGCAGGAATCTGATTGACGCCCGCCAGGAAGGCGTCCCAGGCGAGGCCGTTGGTCTTGGCGTCGAAGTAGGGCACTGTCTTCGTGGGCACGCCCGCCGCGGCGAAGATTTGCGGATGGTTGGGCCAAGTCGGCTGGGTCATCCAGAGCGTCGCCTTGGGCATCTGCCGATGGATCAAGTCGGCCGCCACCCGCAGGGCACAGGTCCCGCCCGGTGTGTGGCTCGTGGCGACGCGGCCAGAGGCGACCGCTTCGTGGCTGGCACCGAACATCAACTTCTGCACGGCCGCGGCGTATGCGGGCGAGCCGGGGATCGGCAGGTACGACTTCGACGCCTGCTTCTCGACGACTCGTTGAGCCGCTCGCTTGATCGATTCGAGCACGGGCGTCTTACCGCTGGCGTCTTGATAGACGCCGACGCTGAGATTGATCTTCTTCGGGTTCGGATCGGCACGAAACGCCTCGGTGAGGCCGAGGATCGCATCGGCGGGGGCCGGCTGAATGGATTCAAACATGGGCTGCGTTATTTCTGGGTGAGGTTCGTGGAGCAAAGATCGCCTGGCGTCGGCCGCAGGAGAACTGCAAAGTCATTTTTTCTCTATTACTAGCGATGAAGCAGCAGCATTGCTCGCGTCCCGCTTTTCCATCAATACCTGACAATCGCGTGCCCGGCTGGTGGCTGAGCATGCTGTGCCAAATGCCGAGAAAATAGACTTTGCAGTTCTCCTGGCGTCGGCCGCGGCTCGCTTGACGCTTCCGCCGCACACGTGGGACAATCATATGTCTTGGCCGGTTCGCTTCCAAGTGGATGGGGCCTGAAACCGCTTGATCGTCCCACCCCGAATGATGCGTCTATGGCACTTTCTCGCACCGGCATTTGGTTTATCGGAGCGCGTGGCGGCGTCGCGTCGACGGCCACGCTCGGGCTGATCGGGCTTCAGAAGCGGCTCGCCGAGACCGTGGGTTTGGTGAGCGCCCTGCCGCAATTCGCCCGGCTGCCGCTGGCCGATTGGAACTCGCTCGTGGTGGGCGGGCACGACATCCGCACGGTGCCGCTCGTCGAGTCGGTCGAACGGCTCCACCGCGAAAGCCGCGTGTTCGACAGCCGGCTACTGGAGGCAGCCCGCGACGAGTTGGTGACCGTTGATGCACGCATCCGGCCCGGCACGCTGTTCCGCTGCGGCGAGACGATCGAGCGACTGGCCGACGAGTCGATGCTCGGGCTGGCGCACGAATCGCCGCGCGACGCGGTCCGCCGGTTGCAGGGTGACCTTCGATCGTTCCAGAGCGAATCACGCCTTGATCGGGTGATCGTCATCAACTTGGCGTCGACCGAGCCGGCGACCAACTTTGCCGATCTCCCGCTCGTGTGGAGCAGCGTCGATCGGCTGCTGGACGAAGGGGCCGCCTGCCCGCTCTCGGCCAGTTCGCTATATGCGATCGCCGCGCTCGACCTGGGCATGCCATATATCAACTTCACGCCATCGCCGGGCGCGACGCCAGCGGCGATCGGCGAGCTGGCCGAGCTTCGCAAAACCTGCCATGCGGGCCAGGACGGCAAGACGGGCGAAACGCTGCTCAAGAGCGTGTTGGCCCCGATGTTCGCCGCCCGCAATCTCGAAGTGCTGAGCTGGGTCGGCCACAACATCTTCGGCAACATGGACGGCCAGGTGCTCGACGACCCGGCCAACAAGTCGGCCAAGATCCAGGGCAAGGACCAACTCCTGGGCCACATTCTGGGCTACAGCCCGCAAACGCTGGTCTCGATCGAATATATTCGCAGCCTGGGCGACTGGAAAACGGCCTGGGACCACATCCATTTTCGCGGCTTCCTGGGCACGCCGATGACCATGCAATTCACGTGGCAGGGTTGCGATTCGCTGCTCGCCGCCCCGCTGGTTTTGGACCTCGTGCGGTTCGTCGAATTGTCGCATCGCCGCGGCGAAACCGGCCTCTTGAGCCACTTGGGCAGCTTCTTCAAGCGCCCGCTCGGGCTCGACGATCACGCCTTCGAGCACCAGATGGCACTGCTCGACAAGTGGGCGGCCGGCGTGTCGAAGTGAGTCGGTCGGCATGGCGCGGGAGGCTGGTCGGTCGGCTTCGCCGGGGCTGTTTTTCCCGGATTCGCCTTGACTTGACTCGTCAAGAATTGAAACAATGCCCGCGCGAACCCAACGTACCGCACTTGTGCGGATGGAAGTTCGCAACACATTGACGTCTCTCCCCGTTCTGTAGCGCCCACGGGACGGACGACCACTTGTGACTCGGGCGCTTCGATATGAAGGAGTCATTCGCAATGGCAAAGAAGAGAAAGGCGGCCAAACCGGCGGCCAAGAAGTCCCCGAAGAAGAAGGGCGCCAAGAAGTCGGCCGCGAAGAAGGCGACCGCCAAGAAGAAGTCGCCCAAGCGCAAGGCCTCGAAGAAGGCCAAGGCCAAGCCGGCCACGAAGCAAGCGCCTCCGGCGTCGCCAGCGAGCCCGTGGGGTTAATGCCCAGGACGTCGTTCGTTTTGGCCGAATAGCAGGCCAATCGAATTGTGCACCGGTTGGCAGCGGGAGGTCTCGCGGCCAGCCGGTCCGCTTTTCCGCGGTCAAAATTCACCTCCAAGTGGTGGGTATCGGCCTTCAAACGCCGCGGTCGAATGGCCAAGCGGGCCGGGGTAGGGTATCATCAAGAGTCTTGAGACGCGGTGGCTCACCCCGCCGCGACTCGCCTGTCCGTCCCTTTTGGATATGCCGTCCACCGCGGGGTCCTCCTATTATTTACTCACCCGATCACGTTGCTTTGGCCGACGATCCTTCCGCATCACTTGAAGACAATTCGGTTGCCGAGTCGAAGAGCTTCGCGGAGCTCGGTCTCTCGGACATGATGCTCGCGTCGCTCGAGCGGGCCGAATACTTGTCGCCAACCCCGGTGCAAGCCGGCCTGATTCCCCGCGCTCTGGCGGGCGTCGACGTGCTCGGCCAGGCTCGCACCGGAACCGGCAAGACCGCCGCGTTCGCCGTTCCGATCTTGGAGACGGTCCAGCGCGGCAAGAAGGGCATCGCCCCGCAAGCCCTGGTGCTGGTGCCGACACGCGAGCTCGCGGTGCAGGTTCGCGACGAGATCGAGAAGCTGGCTCACGGTCGGCGATTCTCCTGTGTGCCGGTGTACGGCGGCAAGCCGATTCGCGCTCAGGTTGCCAAACTGCAGCAGGGCGCCGAAGTGATCATCGGTACGCCCGGCCGGGTGCTCGACCTGATCGGCCGCGGTTCGCTCGACTTGGGATGCGCTCAAGATCGTCGTCCTGGACGAAGCCGACCGGATGCTCGACATCGGCTTCCGGCCCGACATCGAAAAAATCCTCCGCCGCTGCCCTTCCTCGCGGCAGACGCTGCTGTTGAGCGCGACGGTGGCGCCGGGCGTCGAGCGGCTCGCCCAAAAGTACATGCGCGATCCGGAAATGATGGACTTCTCGCCGAAGTCGATGTCGGTCGAAACGATCGAGCAGTTCTACTTCACGGTCGATCACGAGCGGAAGTACGACCTGTTGGTAAAGCTGATGGAGCGCGAGCAGCCGCAGCAGGCGATCGTCTTCTGTCGCACAAAGCGGGGCACCGACCGTGTCTGGCGGAAACTGAGCAAGAAGATGCAGGGCGTGGACGTGATTCACGGCGACCTGATGCAATCGGCCCGCGATCGCGTGATGAAGGCCTTTCGCGCCGGCGACGTTCGCATCCTGATCGCCACCGACGTGGTCGGCCGCGGGATCGACGTCTCGAGCATCTCGCACATCATCAACTACGACATCCCGCAGTCGTCGGACGACTACGTGCATCGCGTGGGCCGCACCGGCCGGATGGGCCGCGAGGGCGTGGCGTACACGTTCGTGACGACCGAAGAAGGGGGCGAGCTGACGCGGATCGAAATCCTCATCAATCGGCTGCTGAAGCGCGACGAGATCGAGGGCTTTAGCGCCGTAGCGACGACGGTGCCGTATACTGCGCCCGCCGTTGCGACCGGCGCCGGCACCGCTTCGGATTCTCCCGCCGAGCCCGCTCCGCCGCCGGCGCCGAAGAAGACACCACCGGGCGGTCGTCCGCGGAAGCGGCACCGCAAGGGACTCTAAGCTTTGTCTCAAATCGGAGGGCGAGGCTCCCGCCGAGCCAAGCGCCGACGCCGATTTCAGGCCCGGCAGGAGCCTCCCCCTCCCGAAATGCGGCCGTCGAATGCGTTTTGAGACAAGGCCTAATCCGCCGACGGAATCCCCACGCAGCCCCGTCAGCCGATCGATTGGCGATCGAATTATGTCGCGGGAGCCGCCGACAAAATTGAACAATAGGCTCTGGCGCTCGGGGTTTTTCGAATTTTGTCGGCGCTCAATGTGCCGACCTTTTCGTAACTCGTTGCCGAATCGCACGTTACAATTTGTCGCCATGGCTGGGATTCCAACTTCTGGCGACATAATTCGCCCTTTCTGTCGCTTCGCCTTGCTGCAAACGCCTGGAAAACCAGGCCTGGGCCTAAATCGCGGCTGACAAAAATGGGGCCCATTTAGTTCCGTTTTGTTCCGTTGTGTGCGTGACCCCTCTCCTGATCGCACGACGTGTCGCCGTCATGCGATTGGCGCAAGGCGGGCGCCGTCGGTGCTCCAGCACCGACCCATGCTCGCTATTCTCAATTGTCAATGAACGAGGCAACCTGCGGTTGCGGAGGAATCGCCTCGCACGCGGTGGCAGATTGCCGAATGTGTACATATGTTGATACTACTTCCACCGGGCGAAGTAAAGTGTGAAATTCGGCCACCGTGGGTGGCCGAGACTTATGGATTGACAAAGGAGACTGGCAGGAGACAAATCTGGTGCAACGGCAAAGAGAGGAAGAGGAATACGACGGCATGAAGACGTACATTGCACTCATACGGGGCATCAACGTCGGCGGCAAGGGTTTGCTGCCGATGCAGGAGCTGGTGGCGATTCTTGAGTCGCTTGGCGCGCAGAACGTGAAGACGTACATCCAAAGCGGCAATGCAGTGTTTCAGCACAAGGCCGACGTGGCAGCCGGGCTCGCAAGAAAGGTGACCGCCAAGATCGCCAGGAGCCGCGGGTTCGCGCCGCACGTGCTGGTGCTGGAGGCCACGGCTCTGGCGAAAGTCGTAGCGGCGAATCCTTTTCCCGAGGCGGTGGCGGAGCCGAAATCGCTGCACGCGTTCTTCCTCGATGCGAAACCGGCCAAGACTAAGCTGACGTCACTCGCCGGCCTGCAGAGCAAGACCGAGCGATTCGAGCTCCGCGGGAGCGTCTTGTATCTCCACGCGCCGGACGGCATCGGCCGCTCGAAACTCGCCGCGAACGTCGAACGGCGACTAGGCGTGGCGGCGACGGGTCGCAACTGGCGGACGGTTTGCAGACTTTTGGAGATGGTGGGCGAGTAGGCATGGGCAGTGCTTGTCAGACAGCCACTTTGCCCGCGCCTTAGGAAGGAAAAATCTTTTCGTCAGCTCAAAATCGATAGCGATATCCGCAGTTCTGTGGCCAGACTGGGACGCCTGGGACGGTTTGGGATCCGCTTTTGTTGCGTCCGGCAAACGAGTCTGCGATCATGGGTAGCATGGGTGCGAAGCTCTTCCCTGCCGTTTTGTATCGCAAATACATGATTGACGAGCGCGATCACGCTTCGGCAATTCTCAAGGCCGATTTTCCAAGTGAATTCGCCGATATCGTTGCATGCCTGAAGTCATTTCGGCTGAAGAAGTCGGCTGTCAGTACCCCAGGCGGTGCGCGATCGATGATCTCGAAGGAGATCGATGATTTTCTCTTCGCGAGAGGCTGGAAAGAACGCGCGTTTGACACGAAGATCGTTGTCGATTGAAAGGAAATCCCAAGCCCCACGCACAAGATTGACAATTTCAAAAACCGAGTTGGCGTCGAAGTCGAATGGAACAATAAGACGGAGTTCTATGACCGTGATCTGAACAATTTTCGACTTCTTCGTCAGCTGCATGTCCTGTCGGTCGGCGTAATTATCACCAGAGCATCAGAGCTTCAGGAGATTTTTGACGATCTCGGAAGAGGATCATCGTATGGTGCATCTACGACGCACTGGGATAAGTTAATTCCGAAGGTCGATGGTGGAGGTACCGGTGGATGCCCCCTCCTATTAGTGGGAATCCGCAAGGCTTGCTTTTATTCAGACAGCTAACGACGAACGGCCCTCTTCATGGCATGTCCGTTGTATGCTTTGTAGATAGGACGCGTATGAAGATACGTGTCCAACTCGTCACCCCACTGCGTCCAACCTTTTCGTCGCTCGCGGGCGAACAACTCGAGATAGGGTCCAGGGCTGCACGCCTCAATGATCCCGTACATTTCCTCGGGCTTACGAGAGTGTTCTTGCTTGCGCGTCTTTAATATGTTGACTTGAGTTCGTCCAGGTTTCAACGTTCGCATCTTGCCGCGAATCCCAAACAATAACAACTCCGTTACATTGCGAAAATAGAAACCCACCCCACGACCATCGGGTCCGCCGTCTTTGCGTATCTTGTGCCATACAATGTTTGACTTGTACGTAAAACCCCAACCCCGCATGACTGCCAAACCCTCTTCCAACAATGCGTTCGGCACCCACAGATAAAGATGGCTGGCGTCTTTCGCATGCTCGACTATCGGCATACGCAAATCTGTTCTAACGTCATCGTGTGATAACGCCGAAGCCGTCTGTGCTCTGGCGCAACTTTGCCGGTTCTATTTTGAAATCGCCAAGGAGGGTCGACCAAGATTGTCGAAAACCGTCCCTTTAATCCCGGAAGACCATCCATGTTCGCACCCTGTTGGACCGCGGTCTTTTCGTAGGCAGGCGTGATGGGGTAGTATAATAGCGGTGGAGAATGAATCGCCCATGGTTGCCATCAAAGCTCAATTCGACGGCGAGAGGATCGTGCTTCCCGACGACCTCCGCGGACTTCCGCCCCAGGAAGTGATCCTCATTTACGAAGCAAATGAGAGCTCCGTGGAGTCTCAAGCGTGGCTCAAGGCGCAAGAGGCATCCTTCGCCAAGGCGTGGGACAACGACGAGGATGCCGTCTATGACAAGCTTTGAGGCGGGCGACGTCGTATTGGTGAGTATCCCTTCACCGATCTGACCACGTCGAAGAAGCGCCCCGCGGTCGTGCTGAGTCCGCGATCCTATTCGGATCGGTTCGGCGACTTGGTGTTGATGCCCCTCACAAGCCAGCCAGGAGCCGATGCGTCGCTTGCGCTCTCGCAGTGGCGGTCGGCGGGCTTGCTCAAGTCGAGTTGGGTGAAGCCGATTATTGGGACCGTGACAAGTCGACTGGTTGACAGGCAGTTGGGAAAGCTCGCCGACGTCGACGAACAATGCATCCAGGTCGCGTTGGCAGTTTTGTTGGAAAATCGCTGGGCGCGGCCTTGAACGGACTTCCACCCGACATTGGCCAGATTTGCCCCGGGCGTTCGGCGGCAAGGCCCTGGGCGTCGGCACGGTTTGCCCCGGGTGTTCGACGGCAGGACCGCCGAATCACCCGGGGCTAAATGGTTATTGAGTGGTGCCGTTTTGGGGCGGGGTGGTTTCGGTCGCGCGGCGGTAGAGGAGTTTTACGAAGTCGGCCAAGAGTTCCGATTCGCTGCTTTCGAGAATGACGGCCACTTGCCGCAAGAGCGCGCGTTTGGCGTTGATGGCTTCGGCCGCGGTGACGACGCCCTCGTCGGTGAGCGGGCCGCCGGCGCCGAACTGGCTGTAGAGCTCGTTGAAGTCGATCTCACTCCAAGCATCGAACAGATCGGCGTTTTGTGAGACGACGCTTTGGACGACCGGGTTGGTGGCCCGGTCGAACGCCTGCCGCACGAGCAGGCCGGCCGGCTGGAACAATTCGTCGATCGAGACGCCCAGGCCGTGGACGAATTTGTGGAGCGTGCGGGCGTGGGGGTTGCTCGCGCCGCGAACCAGGCCCCGGATGGTCCGTTCGTCGAGGCCGGTCATTTCCACCACGTCGGTGAAGGTGAGGCCGTCGCGGGCCATCAGGCGGCGGACGTTGGCCGCGATCGCTTGGGCGTTCTGCCGGGGTTGGGCTGGCCCGGGCTGGGCTGGCCGGCGATGGACTTCCAGATGGGGCGCATGCATATACTTCCGTATACTGTACGGAGGTATCGTCTGTCAAGAGGGGCGGCGCTGAAGAACGCAAAACCCGCGGAGAAGGAGCCGGGACGATGTTTTCGGCCGGCGCCAACCGGAGAAATCCTGCCGCAACTGGCCGAAAAATGGACCAGACCCCGAGATTTTGCTAGGGTCCGACCGTGGTCATCGCCGGCCGATCGACCGGGTAGAACAGGTCGCAGGTACCGTGCAGGAGGCCGATCGCCTCCGGGCGCGAGGTGCCGAAGCGGGTCGTAAGCGGCGCGAGGAGCCAGCGTCCTTCGGGCCAGCGGACGTCCATCACCTTGGCGCAGTCTTCGAGCAGTTGGTAGACCCGCGCCCGGGTGACGCCCATCGCCTCGGCCTGCTGCTTGACGCTCGGCGCGCCGTCGTCGAGGCTGAGCCGAGCGGTGGCCAGCTCGGCAACCTGATCGCCGATGTCGATCTTGATTTGCTCGACCAGCGGCCGGACGATGTGCGCGTGGAGCTCTTCGACGTTGGGCAGTTCCGGCTCGCGAATTGTCTCGTTGAGCCAGCGCACCAGCGGCGGCAGAAACCGCGGCACGATCACCACGTCAATATTCTGTTCGAGCGTGGCGGTGGCCAGGGCTTCATGCACGGTGCAAAAGATTTCCAACACGGCATTCACGCGCTTCTCGCCGTGCGTTTTGAGCCGGCGAATTTGGGCGAGCGAGCGGTCGGCGTAGTCTTCGAGCCGGGTGTGCCAAATCACGGTGGGCAACGCCTGCAGCGACGGGGCGATGCGACCGAGCTTTTCCGGACCCAATCCGAAGCGATGCACCGTGTCGCACCAGTTGGTCCACAGCGCTTCGGATACGATCGACGCATCGAAGCCGGCGCTCGGCGCGGTGCTCTTGCTGGGCTTCGTTTCGACAGGCCCCATGCCGAACGGCGCATCGGGCGAGGCAGCCTTCGACGCCCGCTTCAAGAGGTCGAAAAACCCCAGCACCTTCTTCTGGCCGACGCCGGGCGTCGACATCAACTCGTCCAGCGGGCGCGAGAGCAAATCGCGCAGCGTACGATCGAGAAAGGCGATCGGCAGGCGTCGGTCGGTGGGCAGCACCCAGTAAGAGAGGGCTTTGTCGAGCCGACCATCGTCGGGTTGAGAGAGTAGTGACTTACGAAGTCGTTCGTACGTTCCGACCAGGCGGTACCGGTCGTTCGAAATGGCTTTCCTGGCCATGGGAGTTAACTCCATGAATGCATGCGTCACCTTCCTGGGGAGTCAAACGGGTGTAGTACAAAGATGACCGAAGTTCGCGGTGGGGGAGACGATAGCCACACCATCGAATTCGCCGCGACGGTTCAGCACCCTTTCCCGTTCCACGGCCTGGACTTATGCAATCTCGTCCGACCAATCGAGAACCGATCGCTGCGATTTCTTTCAAAATTTTTACTGTTCTGGCTCGACTGTCAAGGGAGGCGGCGGAAGGCCGCTGATTTGCGCGACCTCGGCCGCGCCGACGGATGTGGCCAGAACAGGAAAAATCGGGCAAAATCGCGGCTTTTATCGTCCAGTGTGCTGACGTCAACGGCGGAGCGGCGGTGACAAATCGCGGCTGAATTCCTGGACAGTTAGGCCGACCGCTCCAAGCAGCGTCGCGTTTCGAGCGACGCCCTTTGCGATATCATTGGGCGATGAGACACTCGCCAGGAGACCGACGAACGGCTGCTCTCGACGTCGACCAGGACACGGCGGAAAAATTCTGCGTGCTCGGCGCCGGCTCGTCGGGCCTGACGGTGGCCAAGAACTTCCTGCAGGCGGGCATCGCGTTCGATTGCTTGGAGCGGGAGGACGACGTCGGCGGGAATTGGTACTTCGGAAGCTCGGCTAGCAGCGTCTATCGCTCGACGCGACTGATCTCCTCGAAGCCACTCACCGAGTACACCGACTTCCCGATGCCCGACCACTATCCGGACCATCCGGACCAGGACATGGTGCGGCGCTATCTTCGCAGCTATGCGGAGCGATTCGATCTTGGGCCACACATTCAGTTCAACACCAGCGTGGCACGGGTGGAGCCGGCAGGAAAGGCAGAGTGCCCGGAGCCGGGAGCAAGGAGCAAGCGGCAGCAAACAGAGGAACTCCCTGCTCCCAGCCCCGTGCTCCCTACCTGCCCCGGTTGGGACGTGACGCTGTCGACAGGCGAGCGGCGACGGTATCGCCGCGTCGTGATTGCGAACGGCCACAACTGGGATCCGCGCTGGCCGAACTACCCGGGCCAATTTGCCGGGCAGATGCTCCACGCGTCGCAATACAAGACGCCGGAGGTGCTTCGCGGCCGGCGGGTGTTGGTGGTGGGCGGCGGCAATTCGGCCTACGACATCGCGGCGGAGAGTTCGCGCCAGGCGAGCGCGACGTTTCACAGCCTCCGCCGCGGTTATCGCATCTTGCCGCGGTATTTCCGCGGCCAACCGGTCGACCAAGGGGGCGAATGGATGCTGCGCTGGCGCATGCCGCTGTGGATCCGGCGGCTGTCGATCGCCCGCGTCTGCCGGCTCGCCTGGCAGTCGTACAATACGCCCGTCGCCGACCATGCATTCTTCGAAACGCATCCGGCCATCAATGGCCGCTGGCCGCTCGACGTCGACCGCGGCGCGATCGTGACGAAACCCGACGTCCGCGAGCTATGCGGCGACGAGGTGCAGTTTGCCGACGGCAGCCGGGAACGGATCGAGCTGATTGTCTACGCGACGGGCTACAAGATTTCGTTTCCGTTCATCGACGCGGAGAAGCTCAATTGGCACGGCGGGCGGCCCGAGTTGTATCTCAACGTTTTTCATCCGCAGCGAGATGACCTGTTCGTGGCCGGCCTGATCCAGCCTGATAGCGGCCAGTTCGGGCTTGTCGACCGGCAGGCCCAACTCATCGCGGCGTACGTACAGGGATTGAAGCAGAATTGCCGCGGCGCGATTCGCTTGCAGGCGGCCAAGCGAAAGACGCGATCGACCGCCGCCCCCGGCATCCACTACGTCGACTCGCCGCGCCACTTGCTCGAAGTCGAGCACTTCAGCTACGGACGGGCGCTCGACTGTTGGATTCGCCGACTCAAGCAGACTTGAATCAACTGCCTCAAAACTCGATTTCCATCCGATCGGTGCCGAGCAGTGAATTGGTGAAGATTTTTCGGGCGGGGCCTAAATCAAATTCTTCGCCGCGGCCAATTTGCGGATTGACATGGACCAACACGAGCAGCCCGACTTCGGCCTTGGCCGCAAGCTGTGCCACGTCGTTCCGGCAACTATGGCCCGTTAGCGTGGCCATCCGCTCGTCGTCGTTCACAAAATAGGCCTCGTGCACGAGCACGTTCACACCGCGGATCTGTTCTAGGTAATCGCCGTTTGCCGTCGCCCGCGTGTCGGTGACGTAGGCCAGCGACCCCGTCGGCCAATCGAGGCGGAAGCCCACCGAACCGCCCGGATGCTTGAGCGGAAAGTGACGCACCGTGCCGCCGTCGGGGAGCGTTATTGCGCCGTCGAGCGATTTGAACTGAAACGCCGGCGTTACGGGAAAGATCGCGTCACTGAACAAGTGGGTGCGAATCGCGTCGAGCTTCGCAGCGTTGCCATGGACCGTCGTTCGCTCCTGCACCGCCTGCGGCAGCACGCCGAGCAGGCAAGTCAGACCCATCACGTGGTCGAGGTGCGCGTGCGTGAGGAAGACGTCGAGCCGGTCGGTCGCCAGATAGTCGGCCACGCGGAACATCCCGCTCCCGGCATCGAGCACGACGCCCGCCTCCGGCAGCATCAGACACGCCGTGTGTCGCACGTCGTTCGCGTAGTAGCCACCGGTGCCGAGCAGGACGAGCTTCATGGAACGACACTTTCCGCGGAACAAAGGTATTTTTAGTCGGGCGGCGCCGCCGCTGACGCCGGTACTCCGAATAGGGTGAATTTACCAGGGCCACTCTCGACCAGCAACATTGGGCGATCTCGGGCAGTGGTCCAGTTTGAAAACGTGTGGCAGGAGACGCCCGGTTGTTGGGCAGCGGATTCCCGCCCCCAAAGCCGTCAGAAAGATGCGCGCCAAGATTGTCCGTTCGTTGTCAAGTGCATTTTATTGAAGGATTGAACTTGGTAAGTGTTTTCAAGACGCCGTCGATGATTTGTACGAGCTTGCGTCCAACAACACCCGGGGCGCCGAGATGGACACGCGCAGCCTCGAGAACAGGATGACGAAATTGTACCACTACCCGATCTCAATATGGCGGGCCGCGGCCTTTTGTTATAATTACCGGCGTACGCGTTGACGGCAAGCTGTCGATTCGGCGTACGGTGTTGGTCGTACGTCAGGCATTCCTGCCTGACTTGGCAACGGTGCGTATCAGGCTAAAAACCTCGTGTGCTTGAGGGCATTGACATGAATCGCATTCGCTTGGCTTGGTGTGCTCTCGCATTGGTGGTGGTGACGACATGTGCTGCGCACGGTGCTCCTGCGGCGCCCGCAAAGGCGGCCAAACCGCGGCCAATCGTCGGCCGGATCGAGTTTGTGGTGGTTCGTGACGTCGGCCTGCGGCTCAAAGCCCGCATCGACACGGGCGCCGGCGTGTCGTCGGTCGACGCCAAGATTCTGGAAGTTAAGAAAACGCCCAACGGCGAGCGCGTGAAGTTCCAGCTCACCGATGCCGATGGCGTCACCAAGACGTTGGAACGCGACGTGGTCGGTTGGTCGCAGATCAAAGTGATGGGCACCGACCAAAAGAACCGTCGCCCGATCGTCAAGCTGCACATCTGCCTGGGCAAGAAGAAACTCTACGTCCGCGTGAATCTGAACGACCGCAGCAACTTCCTCTACCCGATGCTCGTCGGCCGCAACCTGCTCAACACGGGCAAGTTCCTGGTCGACCCCAGCGCGAAGTATCTCAAGGAGCCGGACTGCGGTTGAGGTTGCGGGCGAGAGTAGACGACGCGGGATTCCTCTCGGCGTCGCACAAGAACTGCGCCGCTCTTTTCTTTCTGCATCGAAGACGTGCTCGAATTCTATCTCTCTCCCGCTCAGACCAATCCGCCATGCCAGAATTGAGGATCGATTGGCTCACCGGCCGCACGGTCATTTTGGCCGAGCACCGCGCAGAGCGGCCCAACGAGTTTGCGGCGGCTGAAGCGGTCGCGCCGCCGCCCGTCGCGAGCGCCCCTGCCCGTTTTGCCCCGGCCAAGAATCGACCACGCCGCCGGCCGTCTTCACCAAGGAGGACGGCGACGGCCGCTGGCGGGTCCGCGTCGTGCCCAACAAGTTCCCCGCCGTCGCCGTCGACGGGGCGGCCGCCACGGGTGCACACGAAGTGATCATCGAGTCGTCGCGGCACGCGGATCGCATTTCCGCGCTCGGCGTCGCCGAATTTGCCGACGTGCTCGACGCCTACCGCGAGCGGCTCGCGTACTGGCGAGCGAACGGCCGCTTCCAATTTGGCCTGGTCTTCAAGAATCTTGGAGCGCAGGCCGGTGCCTCGTTGGCTCACGTCCACAGCCAACTCGTTGCCTTGCCGCTGCCGCCGGCACCCGTCGTCGCCGAGTTCGAGCGGGCTCGGGCGGCCTACGGCGAGCATGGAACCTGCCCCTACTGCCGTTTGATCGACGAGGAACGCAAAGCGAAGGACCGAGTCGTCCTCGAACGCGACGGTCTGATCGCCTTCTGCCCCTACGCAAGCCTTCAGCCGGGCGAAGTCTGGCTGATGCCGACCACCCACGAGCCCTGGTTCGAACGGCAGTCGCAGCCAGCCGCATCGGACTCGCTCGCCGAGATTCTTCACACGCTGCTAGTGCGGATTGAAGCGATCTTGCCGCGGCCGGCCTACAACTTGCTCGTGCGAACCAGCCCTTGGCAAGCTGCCGCGGCCGATTTTGGCCACTGGCGGATCGAAATTCTTCCGCGGACCAATCCCTTCGCGGGCTTCGAACTTGCCACGCAAATCTATATCAATCCGATCTCTCCGACCCGTGCCGCAAAACAGCTAAGGTCTAGCTAGCTTTTCTGTGTTGCCAGCTGGCTGAATGTGACGATCCGGTAAAGTACGGGAGATGCCGTCGTCGCCACGGAGACTTACGGCGGCGCCCGTCAAACCAGGCGGTATTTTGTCGATTGGAACGGTTTGTCCGGATGGACGCATTGGGCGGAGTTGCGGTAGGATCGAGCGTTCGTCGTGTCGGCCTCGCCGTTTCTTATGGGGTTGGCTCGATGCAACGTCGTCAACTCCAGGCCAAACACCGATGACTGCCGCCGCGAGTAAATTTCCCGGTAGGAATTTCCATCATGACCCACTCGCTGCGACTCGTTCTCCTATTCCACAATCACCAGCCGGTCGGCAACTTCGACGGCGTGTTCGAACAGGCGTACCAGGACAGCTACAAGCCGTTCCTCGACGTGCTCGAACAGTACCCGGCCATGTCGATCGCGCTGCACACCAGCGGTTCGCTGATGGAGTGGCTCGTCGAGCGGCACCCGGAATACGTCGAGCGGCTGGCCGTGTTCGCCTTAGCCGGACGGATTGAAATCGTCGGCGGCGACTTTTTACGAGCCGATCCTGACGATGATCCCCACGGCCGATCGCATCGGCCAGATTTCCCGCTATTCGGAGTGGCTCAGCAACCGGTTCGGCGTGCCGATCAACGGCATGTGGATTCCCGAGCGCGTGTGGGAGCAATCGCTCACGCGCGACGTCGCCACCGCTGGCATCCGCTACACCGTGCTGGATGATCATCATTTCAAGAACTCCGGCCTCGGCGCCGACGACCTGCACGGCTACTACGTCACCGAAGACGAAGCCAAGTTGCTCGCGGTAATGCCCGGCAGCGAACGGTTGCGGTACACGATCCCGTTCGCCGATCCGGAAGAGTCGATAAACTACTTGCGCAGGCATCGCCGACCGCCAACCGAACGCAGTTGTCGTCTTCGGAGACGACGGCGAGAAGTTTGGCAGCTGGCCGGGGACGAACGAACACGTCTACACGAACGGCTGGTTGCGTCGGTTCTTCGACGCGCTCGCGGCGAATCGCGATTGGTTGCAGGTCGTGACGCCGACCGAAGTGCTGGAACAAGTTCCGCCGCTCGGCAAAATCTACATCCCCGAAGGCAGCTACCGCGAAATGACCGAGTGGGCACTCCCGACCGCGCGGCTTGTGGAGTTTGAGGATCTGCACCATCGGCTCCTGCACGAAGGCCGCTGGCAGGAATTGGAGCCCTTTGTGCGCGGTGGCTATTGGCGGAACTTCAAAGTGAAGTATCCGGAAACCAACGAGATGTACGCCCGCATGCAGATGGTCAGCCAACGGATGCGGGAAGCAGACGCCGAGAACTACTCGATTGGCACGAACGGCGCACTTCGGACTGGTCGCTTAAGCGACCAGACCTTATTGGACCAGGCCCGCAGCGAGCTCTATCGCGGCCAGTGCAATTGCGCATATTGGCACGGCGCGTTCGGCGGCACTTATCTGCCCCACCTGCGCAACGCCATCTTTCAGCACTTGATTGCGGCCGACAATTTGCTCGACGAAGCAGAGGGCCGCGGGCTCGCCGAAGGGGATCGCCCGTGGGTCGAGATCACTTCCGGCGATTACAATCTCGACGGCCGGCAAGAGGTTCGCCTCGCCAGCAATCGGCTGGTCGCGCTGATCTCGCCGGCTCAAGGCGGCATGATGTACGAGCTGGACGTCCGCTCGATCTGCCACAACTTGCTCGCCACGCTCCCGCGCCGGGAGGAAGCGTATCACCACAAGGTGCGAGCCGGCGATTCGGCCGCCAATGGCGATCTGGCCAGCATTCATGAGCGCGTCGTATTCAAACAACACGGGCTCGATCAGCGGCTGCAATACGACCGCTTCCCACGCAAGAGTCTTGTCGACCACTTCTATCCGCTCGACGCGGCGATCGCGGCCGTCGCGGCAGGGACGTACGACGAAGTTGGTGATTTCGTCAATGGCGGGTACGAGGCGAAGCTGCGTCGCGGCCCGGAGCGGATGCAGGTCCAGCTCATCCGCGAAGGTCACGCCGACGAACGCACGATTCGCATCACCAAGGGAGTCACGCTCGAAGCGGGCGACGACACGCTCGAAATCGCTTACTTGCTCGAAGGCCTGACGCCCGGCGAGACGCTCCATTTCGGCGTCGAATTCAACTTCGCCGGCATGCCGTCCGGCGCCGACGACCGCTACTTCCGCGACGGCGAAGGCAACGTGCTCGGCCAGCTCGGCACCATGCTCGATCTCACCGACGTCGACGCGCTCGGCCTCACCGACGGCTGGCTCGGCCTCGACGTCGACCTCAAGATCGATCGGCCGAGCTGCCTTTGGACGTTTCCGATCGAAACGGTGAGCCAATCGGAGGCCGGCTTCGAGTTGGTGCACCAATCGGTCGTGGTGCAACCGCACTGGTACGTCGAAGCCGACGCGGAAGGCCGCTGGAGCGTGCAGATCCGCCTGTCGATCGGCACGGCCGCGGCCGATCAGCGCCGCCGCGCTACCGAAAAGATCGGCGTCGGCGTGTAGCTCAAACGCCAGCCAGCGCCCACCAATCGATATCGGCGCTGAAACCGCCGCCGTGCCTTACTGTTGCCAACAGCGGCGGCACGCATCGGCGGGCCAGCTCGTCGGCGTTGCTGTCGGTGCTTGAATCGCCGGCTGCTGCGTGGGGCGAATTGAGCACGACTCCCGTGATTGCCAGGCCATCTCGGAAGGTATCCGCGACGATCAGCGTTTGCAGCGTCGCGTTGATCGTGCCGAGCACGTTGGCCGCGACGACCACCAGCGGATAGCCGAACTCTTCGGCCAGGTCGGCGTTGTAGTCATCATCGCTCACGGGCGACATCAGTCCGCCGGCGCCTTCGACGAGCACGACGTCGCTGGATTCGAGCCAGAATTCGAGGCCGGACCTCAACAACTTTTGATCCACGCGTCGTCCCTCGGCCCGGGCTGCCAGATCGGGCGCGAGCGGCGCCGCGAACATCTGCGGGCAGACTTGTGCGAGCGTTCCCGGGCGGCCGGCCGCTTCCCATAGCGCGATCGCGTCCAATGACTCGAGCGCCCGTCGCGCAGCTCGCAGCCGCTGGCCACCGGCTTGTAAACGCCGACGCGTTTGCCGGTCGACGCTAGCGCTCGCGCGATCAGCGCAGTGACATACGTCTTGCCGACGCCCGTACCCGTGCCGGTGATGAACAAGCCTCGCGACATTCGCTTCGGGCCGCTATAGCTCCAGAAATTCTTCCGCCGCTTCGCGCATCGCAGCTTTATCCGGCTCGACTCCGGTCCAGGTACTAAATGCGAGTGCGGTTTGCTCGACGTAAAGGTCGACGCCGTCGATCACCGTGCAACCGCGTTTGGCCGCCTGTTGCGTGAGCCAGGTGCTGGGGGAACCGTACGACACGTCGACCACCACGCCGGCAGCGGGCTGCGCGGCAAGCTCGATGGGAAGCGCCGCCCCGGGGTCGTCGGTGCTGAGCGACGATGCATTCACGAGCAGCGACGTGTCGCCGGCGATCTTGATCGCTTGCCGCTCATTGAACTCAACCAGCGACGCCGCGGCCCCGGTTTCACTCTCGATGTGCGAGACCAATCGCCGGCCCGACTCGGGCGACCGGCTGGCGACGGCAATCGTCTTCACGCCCGCCTGAGCCAGCGCAACCGCGATCACTCGCGCCAACCGGCCCGAACCGATAATCATTGCCTTCTGGCCGGCCAGGTCGAGGTGGCTGCGCACCAGGTCGACCAGCGCGAGTCCTTCGGTATTGTCGCCCAACAGGCGCGAACCGTCCGACGTGACGCAGTTGACCGACCCGCAGAGTTTGGCCCGGTCGGTGAGATCGTCGAGATATTCGAGCACGGCCACTTGATGCGGCGAGGCGACCTTGACGCCGCGGAAGCCCAGCGCCCGGATGCCGCGCATCGCGTCGCCGAGTTCCTTGGGGTCGACTTCGAACGACATGAATCGCCAATCGAGGCCGGCCAGCAGAAACGCTTGCTCGACCATGAAATGGGTTGGGTTGCCGGCCACGGGGCTGGCAATCAAGCAGCATTTTTCGATAACTGTGGCGCTAGTCACCGCTGGGGGCCTCGCGTCGCGGGCGAGAACGGGGAGAGAATCGACATCCAAGCTCGCCCGGATGGGGCGAACTGATTATTCTGACCACTGGACCGCTTCGCCGCAACGCCAGGCTGGAATCGACGTGAAACAGCACTCGCCCCTACTGTTTTGGCTGCTCCTTGCTGCCACGATATCGGTCGACGCCGTGGTGATCTCATGGATGCTCGAAGCCGGCCCGACGTCGCGAGCGTCGTTCCTCTACGACGCGCTGGTCACCGGGCAGTTGGCGGTCGTCTGCTTGTGGGGCGCGTTTGCCGCGCGACGAATCTGGTCGGCGTGGATTGTGACGCTTCTCGCCGTAGGCGTCGCCGGCATGTTGACGGCTCGCGTGGCCGAGCTGTCGTTTGCCGAAGCTTGCGGCATCCACGGGATCTTCGTTGCGTTGCTGGGCGCGACATTGTGGGTCCTGAAGCGCACTCCCGCCTGGCGCAGACTTGTAGGCGAAACCAATCCCGTCGTCTGGCAGTACTCCCTGGGTCACTTGTTGGCGGCAATGACGGTCGTCGCCCTGCTGATCGGCGCCCTACGCGGATCGGTGCTGCTGACCGGCGCCGCCGACTCCTGGCGGTTCATCGTGCTGCTCACGTTGGGAGACATTGTTTTAGTTGCAGCCACGGTGTTCGTCTGGCTGTGGGCCTCGTGGTTGCCGCACTGGTGGCCGCGTCTCGGTGCTGCCTTGGCGCCTGCGTTGGCTGTGGGCTTGGTCGAAATCGCGCTCGCAGTCTCCGGATCGCTGGGAACCGCGTTTGAGAATCCACAAGAGACCGATCCGCTGAGCATCGTCGCCTACACCCTACTGACATCGCTCTTGATCTTCGCCTGTCTCGAACTGGCGCCGATCTTAAGCCGGAATTGCGGGGCGGACTCTCTGCCGCAATCCCCATCCGAGCAATGCGATGGCGAAGAGTGAGATCGTCGCCGGCTCGGGCACCGTCGGCGGACCCATCGCGTCACGGGCGATCGACACGGCGTCCAGCTCGAGACTTCGGTCGACGGCCAAACTTTCCGGCACGCTGAAACGGATGAAGCCAACTTGGGCGAGGCCGGTCGACGAAATATCGAGCCACTTGCCGCCCGCCGAACCGTCGAGCAGCTCGAGCATGTTCGGGCTGCCGCCGGCGTAGCTCAAGCTGGCAAAGTCGCCGAGGTCGCCAACGAACGGCTTCTGGTCGTCGGCCAGTAGGCTGCCGTTGGTGAGACTGTAGGGATCGACCAAATCGGTATAGGCGTTCGTCGGGATATCGAACGTCTGGCCGCCCAGACTAACCCAGTTCGTGCCGTTCTCGCTCACTTCGACCATCCCGACGTCGATGCCGAACGTGAATGGCGCTCCGTCGGCTTTGCCATTCGGATAGTCGACGTCGGCCAGACCGACGTGCGTGAACACGCCGATCTCCGGTCCGGCGGCCTGCGGAATCACGTAGTTCGAGAGCCGAAGCGTGAGCTGTCCCGTCTCGCCGATCGAAATCAAATCCGCCCCTTGGTAGGGCGGATTGAACGGCGAGACAACGCCCCCGAACACGTTGTTGCCGTTCGTGTTAGCCGGTGCGCCAAGCGGCGCAGCAAGATTGTCATACCCGGCGATGGCGGTCGTGCCGGGGTCGTAGGACACGACTTGCACCGCGTTTTGAGCGAGCGCCAATTGCGGGGCCGCGAAGCATGCGAGGGCCATCCAAAGTCGTCGTTTCATGAGCTTCTCACCTTTCTGCTAGAAAACAGCAATGAACACAGAACTCCCAGAACAATCAGCGCGAACAGGCTCGACGGCTCCGGCACACTCAGGCCGGCCGCCGCGGCGCCGAGACTGCTGGCACCGAGGTTGTTGCGCCAAATCGTGTAGTCGGCCGCGTCGACGACGCCATTTTGGTTGGCGTCGGCGGCGGGTGCGCCCGTGGAACCAAACTGGCTCTTCCAAAGTTGATAGTCCGCATCGTCGACGCGATGGTTGCCGTCGAAGTCGCCCGGCAGTTCTGGGGGGGGCAATTCCGGCGCGAGCGCAGCTTGGGGATTCTCGGCGTAGGACGTGAAAACGAACGGCGGCTGTGCCGGAACTTGCTCCAACGCCCAACTATCCCACGCACCGTTGGTAAGGACGCGGCCGACCATGCCGAGCGGAATATCCGACCAACTTCCTCCTTCGTACGGATTCGATGCTGCAATTCCGTAGTGCCAGAAGTCGAATGTCCAACCTTCCGCATAGTAATCGCCGGCATCGGTCGTCGCGGCTGGAAAGAATGGGGCGCTTCCAAATGCGATTCCGGAATCGTCAAATGCCGTGTCGTCATCGATGGCAAACTGGCCGTCGTCGTTGGCGTCGTAACCGAGTCCATAGACAATCACGGGATCGGCGGGCGAACCACCCAACTTTGCAAACAACCGGTCGTCGGCCGCGACGATCGCCAGCAGCATGTCGCGTCCGGTGGCGGTGCCGTCCCAACGATAGCCCCAGGCCAACGCCGGCGGTTCCGTCGCCTCCTCGACCCAGTCAATCACCAGCGCCGCTTGATTCGCTCCATTTCCGACCCAATAGTCGACATCGTCGAACGAGAACGGCGACGCGACGGCGCGCGACGCAAGCAGCACAATCATGAATGCCACGACATTTTGCACTTTGCACTTCTCTGACGTCATCGCTCGCCTCCTGCTTTGGTCAACATTGCGTTGAGCGTCTCCTGGTCGATCGACACGGCGACGAACGCGACGTGCGCGTCGCAGTACGCGACGAGCGCGCCGCCGGGATGCGGGCTGCCGATCTCGTTGTCGAGTCCGGTACCGTTGATCGGAGTCGATTGTTCCTGCGCGAACACGTTGAGACCGTTGACCCATTCCATCATGGCGGGGACGCGCCGCTGGGCTGCTTCTGCCACGACAACGGTCTTGGAGAGTCCATCGGTAACTTGCTTCGGCGTGACGGACTCTTCGTTGAGCAGCACACCGAGTGATTCTGGGCTAAGCGTTTGGATCGCTTCGGTTTCATCAACCGCGGCATCGCGGCCGGTACCTTCCACGCCGTAGATTCCGCCGTAGTCGGTGAATGCCGCACCCTTCCAGGCATCTCGTGGGCTGTACAGATCGGGGCTTTCGGTGCTGGGACACAAGAATACGGCGAGCGCAGACTCGCGGACTGTCTTGTTCGCGGGATGATACGAAGCGAAGTTCATGTTGAATGCGTCCCAAAGCCCAACATGCTCCAGGAACGGCAACAACTGAACGTCCCATGAGATGCAGCGCTTGTCGTCGGATTGCCGTCGGCCGATGCAGCCGACTGGAAAGGCGCCGCGGGCATTCGCATGCAGCGCCAAGGCGATGCCGAGCTGGCGCAAGTTGTTCTGACACTGGCTGCGGCGTCCTGATTCGCGGGCGGCTTGGATTGCCGGCACGAGTAGCGCGACGAGCGTGGCGATGATCGCCACGACGATCAATAGCTCGATGAGTGTAAACGCCGATGATTGACGCGCACGCCGCATGAGCGGAAATTTGCAGCGTCGTGCGCAGGCCCTAGCGGTCCTGTTGCGCGAACTCGGCGGCAAACCCTGGAGAAACTAACTGCTCACGGTCGCTGTCCCTCGCAGCGGTCCGTATGCCACGCGTTGGTAGGTCTTCTGACTCCCGAGCGGCCGTAAAAGCGGGCCTTCTCATTCGCCGGGGCGAATAATGGCCAAATGCAGAATGCTATCGCGGATCGAGCTCGGTTACAGCGGCGGGGCCGTCCCGGACTGGGATTCTGAAAAACAGAATCCGGCACCGGAGTTCCCTGTTGTGTCGGCAACCAAACTACCGTCTTCTCAGACAATGCTGCTGCCGACCACCAACGCACACTTAACCTCGACCAACTTAACCGGCCGAAACGCTGTTGTAAAGAGCTTGGCCAAGAAAAGCGTCGCTGGCTTCCGAGATGCCATAGATGCTCAAAACTCGACTCTCTTGCGACCCGCTTTTTTTCGCGGGAAACTACCATAGATGACCAAAACTCTCGACCCGGTTTTGAGCATCTATGACCGGAACAAGCCAGGCAGCTTGGCGAACACGAGTGCGATATTCGCGCTCCAAGGCGCGAAGGGGCAAATGACGCCAAGAGAGCGTGGATGGAGGTGGCCGAGAATTGGGGATTGACTGGGAATGGCACGACGGACGGAATGAAGTGGATCCCATTGCTTGGACAGCCCATGTCGATCACGCATTACTTCGCCAACTGGATATTCCTTGAGTAACTCAGCTTTCTCCAGAGCCACTCGATGGGACCGAAGTTGAATCTCCGCAGCCACCATTTGCTGAGATACACTTGGCTCACATAAACGGCGACGGCAATCGCCGCGTAGGTCGAGTAGCTCAACTTGTGTAGCAGGCCGAACCCGGCGCCGGAGAAGAGGATCAAGCCGATCAGATTCTGCATGACGTAGTTGGTCAGCGTCATCCGGCCGATCATCTGAAATGACTCGAACAGTGTTTTCAATTTCCCCGATCCATAGAGCCAACAGACTCCGGACGCATTGAGCGTCGCGTGGAGAATATTGAACCAGGCGTCAACGTTGTAGTAGCGAAAGAGGTCGACCGCCACGGCATTCTGAACCAGATAGGCGATGCCGATTGCGATCATGGAACCGAGCGACGCCAGGAAGATGCGCCGCACCACGCAGGGGTTTTTGGTGACGTGATCGACAAGATTGGCTTTGCGTAGATACATGCCGATGAAGAAACACGCCAGCACGACCAAGTTTGGGCTGATGAATTTGCCGACCGACAGTGTTTCCCTCCAGGCAGATATCAGGCCATAGAGCATGACATCGAGAAGGTCATGGCTTTGATAGAGTGCGATGCTTGGTTCTGGCAGAATCAGACCGTTGCTCGCCAAAAAGCTGTAGATGGGCGACATTAACGTGCCTTCGATAATCGGCTGAACGAGCAGTAGTACGGCTGCCATGCCTAAGGCCGTTCGTGCCGAGACCGCATAGAAGGGCAGCAAGATCATGCCCATCAGGCAATAGTCTTTGAGAAAGTCGCCGTAGTAGAGGCAGCTGTTCAGCAAAGCGATGAGCAGTAGGTAGAACATCCGCTTCGTAAAGAAGGGGTAAACGCTTAAATTCTTCTTTTGGACCTTGTCCATCAACACGGTGAATCCGAACCCAAACAGGATGTTCAACAGCAGACGGCTCTTGTTGACGAACACCAACTCGGTGACTATTTTTGTGATTTTGCTGATTGCGTCGGTGCTGGGTATCCTGTCGATTCCGCCCAAATAGTAGAAGAGGGAATAGTTGACCACGACGACACCGAGCAAGGCCCAGCCGCGCAGGACATCAATGATTGGTTCTCTTTGCTGTTGGTTGATGGGAAGGATCGTTTGATCGCTCATGAGGTCGCCTTTTCGTTTGGTGGCAATCGCATTCTTTGCAGGCGATTGCACAGTCGCATGGATGGCTGGGACGGCAAAATGGGCGTTTGTCAAAGTGTCGCCCGTCGCGGTCGGCACGCAGGGGCCCGCTCTCCTTGGCAAACCTTGGTGCTCACAGCGAGCGCGCCAAGAATTGGCATTGGCTGTGAATTCGGACGGGCGTAGGGAAGAACCGTGCGTTAAGTGCGCGGCGTGAGAGCAGGCCTGACGATGCGCTCACGAGGCACTTGGGATACAAGGCGGGACTGCCTTGGCAGCAATTCTACCGGGTAGCAATTCTACCGGGGAACGGGCGGGGCCCGACAATCGAGGCCGATGTCCGGTTTTCCGTCAGGCATGTGCGATGGAGTTGAACGGCCGCCCAATGGATCGGTTACCAATAGTTCTCGAAGAGATTGTCGGTATTGTTTGATCAAACGGTATTGGAGGGCCAGGAACAGCACGGCCCCGACGATGATGAGAGCAACCCCCTCTGTCACTACGGAGATCATGATAAGGATTGTGAGCGGCACCAGACTCCAATAGATCGAGGCGACGACAAGGGCCAACTCATGCCCTTTGTATCGAGTGGGTTCAGACCGCAGTTGCTGAATACCGAACCGCAGCGCGAGCGGCACCAAAACGATTGCTGCGACTTCGCACAAAAGGAGGATTACAGCAACAGGCGCTGCAGCACGCCCACCGCCACCGGACGAAGCGACCAACAACACCATCAACATCAACACAATTGCAGTCGCCATAGCTCCCGCCGCAGCCAATAACCACGTGCTGTATTTCGCTGGAGGCGCCGTGGTGTGGCTGTCAGGCTCGGCAGAACCGTACATGGCCGAGAAGTGCGCCGGCGGCTCGAGGGCAGCGAGGACCGTGCCGACCGATTCTTCCGTCAGCGGGCGCGGTTGTTGTGCCAGCATGTCGGCAATCTGAGACTCTAGGTCTTGGGTGACTTGCATTCGATCGCCGCGCGGCGCGTCGGCATCGATCAACGCCTGCTCGACGGCGTCGAGATACGCGCCGACCGCCACTTTCCCGACTTCAAGCTCTTGTGATTGATCGTTCATGGATTCACATCTCCTGAATCAGATCCTCACCAATGATTGCCTCGATGCTATGCCCAACGCGCACCCAGCGATCGATCATCATCGACAGCGCTTGGCGGCCGCTCGGTGTGATTCGGTAGTAGCGGCGCGGCGGACCACTCGGCGACGGATTGGACGTGACGCTCAGATACCCTCCGCGCGCAGCCGAGCCAGCAACGGATACACCGTGCTTTCGGTAAGTTCGAGCCCCTCGTGTTCAGTCAGATATTGCACGAGTTGGTATCCGTAAACTTCACCCTTGCGACGTATCGCCGCCAAAACGCACAGTTCGGCAAGACCCTTGCGAAACTGCGTGCTCCACCCGTCAATTTCAGGATCCTTTCCCATCAGCTCACTGCCTCGCAATGCATAGTAGTTGTCGATTCGACGGCGGTCAAGTAGAAAACTGGATATTCTGTGCTGGCGGCGTCTCGGTTGTCGACCACAAAGACGACGGTCGGGTCGATATTTCGGCAGACGACGCTGTTGAATGGTTCCACACCTATACGACATGACATTTGTTCGAAGCCGGCCAGAATCCATTCGGAGATGGAGCTTTCCAAAACGGGCCGCGATGAATTTCGGCGTCGGCGATGCGGTGGCGGAGGATGGGCCTCGACGCGAGTGTGGACCGCGTATGGCACCCTCGTTTGTAGCAAGCGCCCACGGCGATTCAACAACTATTTTCGGCCGGGTCGCACGAATCGGTCAGATAGGTCGCGCGGCGCGGGAATTGGCATGGAAGACGCGCCAAAGAATGCGAAGAGTCCGGAAACGCATTATTTTGCGGTTGTCGGAAGATGCGTATACAATCGACGCTGGCCAGACCATTTGATGACGGGGGATTTTGGCATGCGCGTTCGGACGTTACTTTTTTTGATCGCATTGAGCTGCTCTGGAACTCGGTTCCTGCTGGCCGACCTGATTGTGGACGATTTTTCCGTTGCCCCGGTCGTTGTGGACGGGCCGGCAACAACTGTTCAGGATGAACTTCCGCCAGCACACGTCGTCGGTGGAACGCGCACAATTGTGGCCACGGGGACTGGCGACCGCGTCCAGGTACTTGTCGACGGCGGATTGCAATACACGAGCGATTCCGGTTACGGGTTGCAGCTCACTTATGGCGATGGGGAATCTGCGCTGATTGCCGATCCAAGGGCGGCGGGCGACCGCTTGGTCTTGCAATTCAGTGGAAGTGGGTCGCCGGCGGCGCGTCTAGCTCATGTCGTCATCATCGGCCCAGCTACCAGTTCAGACGTAGAACTAAGGTTCTACAACGAGCTTAATGCGCTCGGTGATGAAGGAAACATCGAGTTCTTGTTGGATGATTTTCCAGCTGACCTGACGAGTATTTATCAGATTGGCGTTAGCTTTCTTCGTGCGTTACCGACAGGTGGATTTGTCCTGGATGAAATCTCGATCGCCGGGCCGCCGGTGCCTGGTGATTACAGCCGTGACGGCATGGTGGACGCTGCCGATTACGACCGATGGCGTCAGCAATTTGGGCAAAAGTCAACCCAAGCGCTGTTCACGGCCGATGGCAACGCCGATCACGTGGTGGACGCGGCGGACTACACAATCTGGCGCAACAACCTCGGCACTGCCGGGGCGAGTTTATACGGCTCAGATCTAGCAGTACCCGAGCCGTCGACACAGTTTCTCGTGGTATTCGTCTGGCTGCCGATGGTCGGCCTGCGGGTCCGAATTGCGGATTAGTTTTTTGCCAAATTGAAGATGTGCGTCAGGACCGCGAGCACAGGCGAAAACCGGGCGTTGGGCAACGACTGTCACTTCGTCCGCTTCGCCGACTAATCGCCAAGTCGAGAGGTGCTTGACGCGGCTAAATTGTGTGTACGCGACCGGGATCGCTTCGTAACTTCCGTCCGCCCGTCGCACGCGACGCGGCATAGCGGCCCTCAAAACGAGTTGGCGCCGCTGCGGGAGAGGGCGAGTGGCAAGGCACAAGGAGCAAGGTGGCCGAGAATTGGGGATTGACGCGCCTATGCCCTGCTTACGCTCGTCTGCATTCGTGAAAAGTGAGCTTTGTCGGCTATATTGGCGTAATCAATTGACGTCGCGGAAACAATCGGAGCGGGAGCACACCTGTTCGGCACGCTGATTGCTCTGACATCGCGGTGCGTGTTTGCACGGTCTGCACAGTTTTCTACTTGGCAGTGTGCGGCAATTGCGGTGACAAAATAAACGGGTTCGTCGCGCAATAGCGTTGCTCATTTTGCCTGGGCAGCCTCGAAAACGCTCAAGCAGATGCCGTGCCGAACAGGTGTGGAGCGGGAGTCAATAAGATGCCGTATGTAATGGTCGACGTTGAAGCCGACGGGCCGATTCCAGGTGATTATTCGATGGTCTGCTTTGGCGCGGTGATTGTCGAACCTGAACTTGCGCGGACGTTCTATGGCAGGCCGAAGCCGATCTCCGAGGAGTTTATCCCAGACGCGCTGGCGGTGAGCGGGTTCACACGGGGGGAGACGCTCGCTTTTTGCGAACCGCAGTTAGTGATGGAACAGTTTCGCGCGTGGCTCGCCGCGGAGTGCAAGGGGCGGATGATGTTCGTTTCGGACAACAACGGCTTCGATTGGCAATTCATCAATTGGTATTTTCACCACTTTGTCGGCAACAATCCGTTTGGATTCAGTTCGACCAATCTCGGATCCCTGTATAAAGGCCTGCAGATGGACACGTTTGTGAACTTCAAGCATCTGCGGAAGACCAAGCACACACACAATCCGGTGGATGATGCGCGCGGGAATGCGGAGGCGCTATTGCAGATGAAGGAGATGGGGCTGAAGATTAGCTTTTCGTAAGGACGCTCGATGACGCGTTTCCTGTTCCTCACATCGCAACACGAAAGCCGCCACATATGAAAATCCGGCCAACGTCGGTGACTGTGATTGGTTGGATACTTGTCGTGACAACGCTTTTGGCGATACCAGGCATGTTGTGGAGCCTCGATGCGTCACAAGTGCGCGCCGTCATGGCGGAGAGTCCGCTGCCAATAGCGGTGCAGTGGGCGATAAAGATTGTGGGACTTGCAATTGCGCTTGTATGTGGCTATTTCATTTTGCAGAGAAAGAATTGGGCGCGGTGGCTGTACGTGGGATGGATGCCGGTGCAATTGGCATACTCACTATCTCTCCATGCGTTTCGCATGCTGACAATCCTTCATGGGGTATTCTGGTCGCTGATCGTCATTTACTTCTTATTTCGAGCGCCAGCTAACCAGTTCTTCGCCAGAGATGCGGCAGACGATTCCATACAAAACCGAATGTTGAAGCGACAGATTTCAAGTGTCTGTTTTTACATCGTGGGCGGCTTCTTGTTGGCGAGCTGTTTCGTGGGGTCGTATTTTGCTTCCAACAGCGATTTTGTGCCAAGTTCGTATGTGCTTGGCATGATGTCAGTAGTTCCACTCGTGCTGCTGTTAATTGGCAAGCTGCTCTCGCCAAATTCAAATTGGCTTAAAGAAATCGGGATTGTGTTGCTCGTATCGGCGGCGGGTGAAGCGGTACTTGGAATCGCAATCGCCTTGACGATTTCGCGCCCTGAATTTCAGGCAGCGCTACCACCGGGAATCCCGGTTCCGGCTCTTAATCACACAACGGCAGCAATATGGATTGGACTGACAACTGCGTTCGGTGGTGTGGCGCTCATGCTGGGACACAGAAGCAGCGAGCCAGCCCGCGACACGCAGCGATCCAATCGCTTGACGCAATGAAGTCCAATTTGATTTCGGTCTCGGCGATGCGATACCGGACGGCAAAGCATTCCGCTCGGCCGAGGATTTGGGGTGGAAGTTTACCCAGGGCTGCGGCGAAGCTCGTGGTGTTCGCTTGGCCTGGCCCCGGGCTTTCGTAGTGCGCCCTTGCAGGGCGATGAATAGTCGTGGCCAGGAATTTGCGGCGTTGACCGCGGTGCGACGACCAGCAAACGGATGAATTGCCCGTATTCGCGATTTGTCGTCGTGGCGAGACGGCGTGGCGACGTAATATGCGGAGCAGAACCGCAAGGAGTGGGCCGCGGGTTGGTTGGTGTTGGATTCGTCGTGGCCGACGACGCCAAGGGCGGCGGTGCGTGTGCAACTTCGGCGCACTTGTGTGCGTCAACGCACGGGTCGCGGGGCGTGGCTGTGGCGGGAACGCACGTTTGCCGCGCGGCGGGGGGCGTGGCGTTTGATCTCGACTGGCGTGGGATCGCGCGTAGGATTACGTTGAAGGGTTACAGCTGCTTTCTCGCTGGCACAGGAGGTCCTGCCGCGATGAACATTCTCATGGTCTCGCCGGCGACGCCGACCACGTTTTGGAGTTTGAAGCACGCGATGCGGTTCGTGGCCCGGCGGGCGGCGTTTCCGCCGTTGGGGCTGCTGACCGTGGCGGCGATGTTGCCGCGATCGTGGAATCTGCGGCTCGTGGACATGGACGTGTCGCGACTCACGGATGCCGACGTCGAGTGGGCCGACTATGTGATGGTGGGCGCGATGATCGTCCACAAGACGTCGGTCGAGACGGAAGTGATCCCGCGGTGCCGACGGTTAGGTCGGCCGATTGTGGGCGGCGGGCCGCTGTTCACGACGGGGCACGAGGAGTTTGCCGACGACGTCCACGCGGTCGTCGGGGAGTGCGAGGACTCGATTGGTGAGCTTATCGGCGACATGGAGGCGGGCCAGTTGCGCGACGTTTACCTTTCGCCGGTGGACTTTCCCGACGTGGCGCGAACGCCGATCCCGCGCTGGGATCTCGTAAATCTGCGGCACTACGCGACGGCGTCGATCCAGTTCTCGCGCGGCTGCCCGTTCGATTGCGAGTTCTGCGACATCGTCGTGATGAACGGCCGTAAGCCGCGGACGAAGTCGCCCGTGCAGATGCTCGCCGAGCTCGATGCGCTCGTGGATGCTGGCTGGAAGGGGACGGTGTTTTGCGTCGACGACAATTTTATCGGCAACAAGCAATGCGTGAAGGAATTCTTGCGGGCGCTGGTGGCCTGGCGGGCGCGGCGGCGGCCGCAGATCGATTTCTTGACCGAAGCGTCGGTGAATCTGGCCGACGATACGGAGCTGCTGGACTTGATGACGCGGGCAGGGTTTACGAGCGTGTTTCTGGGGATCGAGACGCCTGTCGCGGCAAGCCTCGACGAGTGCCAGAAAGTGCAAAACACGCACGGCGATCTGGCCGATAAGGTTCGCACGATCCAGCGGGCGGGGCTGGAGGTGAAAGGCGGGTTCATCATCGGCTTCGACCATGACCCGCGCGAGATCTTCGAGCTGCAGTTCGATTTCATTCAGCGGACGGGGATCGCCTCGGCGATGGTGGGATTATTGAGCGCACTGCCCAAGACGCGGCTCTATCAGCGGCTGCTGGGCGAAGGTCGGCTCGACGCCTCGACGACCGGCAACAATACCGAGGCGGTGCTGAACTTCATCCCCAAGCTCGACCGCGAGTTTTTGATCGACGGCTATCGGCGGTTGATGGCGGCGCTCTATGAACCGAGTGCGTACTATCGGCGGGCGCTGGTGTTTCTCGGTGAGTATCGACCGCGCGGCCCGCGGCTGCGGCTCACCTGGCGCGACGTGCGGGCGCTGGTGCAGTCGCTGTGGGTGATGGGGGTGTGGCATCGCGGCCGGCGGGCGTTTTGGAAGTATCTGGCGACGGTGCTGGTGCGGTATCCGCGCAAACTGCCGCCGGCGATCACGCTAGCGATCCACGGGTTTCACTACCGAATGGTGGCGAAGCGGCTGTAGGGGCGGAGTGTTGATGGGGGCGGGGCGTTGATCGCGCTAAGCCGCAAGCGGGGGTTATCAAAGCGCGTGCAGAAGCCGGGACGTGCGGTGGGTTGCTCTTTCTGCCGGGTGGTATACACTAGTGGGGTTCCATCCGGTGGGGGACCCGTCGATGCCCGAAGGCAAACGCTCGACATCATCCGCGCAGAGGCCGCCACAACGGCAGTCGCGGCAGGCGGATGTGGATCCGCGCGCGGTGCTTGCGCAGAGTTATCTCCAGTCGGCCCGGGCGAAGCTCGCGGAAGAAGAAGCGGCCAAGCCGCGGGCACAACGGAGGGCGGAACAAGGGAGTGCGCCGAGTGGCTTCAGTTTGTCGGTCGCCCCGGCGACGTTTCTACACGTCGCGCTCGGCGCGCTCGCGCTCACGATCGCCTTTCTGGCGCTCACGCTCGCCTATCACATGATGCACGTCGACTTCACGGTCGGGCGGGTGGTCGGGCTGTCGACCGGCGTGTTGACTGCCGCGGTGTTGGGATACTTGTCGGTGTGCTACTTGGGGGTCATCGAGTCGACGTCGACTGGGCAGACGAACGTCGATTCGCTTTCGGGCGATTGGCGGGAATGGTTCTGGACGTTGCCGGCGTCGGTGGGGATGTTCGCGCTGTCGGCGGCGCTGGGCTGGGTGCTGAGCCTGACGCTGCCGATCGGCGTGTGGCCGTTGATCGCGGTCTCGGTGCTGATCACGTATCCGATCTTTCAGCTTTCGTCGCTCGAGACCGGCTCGCCCGCCCAGCCGTTGTCGCTGCCGGTGCTCGCGTCGCTGGCGAAACATCCGCGGGCGTGGTTTGCGATGTATGCGCTGTCGCTGGCGGCGGTGAATGCCGTGTGGTTGGTGGCACGGCTGAGTTGGCATGACCCGCCCTATGTGACGATGCTCGTGCTGGGCCCCGTCGTGACGGTGGCCCTGTACTTTTATGCCTGGCTGTTGGGGCAGTTGGCGCGCGTGATCAGCGCGGGAGGAGAAAAATGAACGCCACTCGAAGTATTCACGGCAGCATGGCCGCGCTGGCGGCAGTCGTCGGATTGGGTTTGCTCGTGGGTTGCGATTCGGGGCCCGTGGAGGCGCCGACCGCCTACGGCGAGTACAACGCGCGGGACGGCACGTTTGCGTGCGCGTATCCCGAGGGATGGGCGGCCGACGGCGGAGGCAAGAACGGGCCGCAATGGGCGACGTTTGCTGCCGGCACGGCCGAGATTCGCGTCGATGCCGATCTCACGGGGTTGCTGATGGGTGGAATCGCCGGCAGCTTCACGCCCGATGCGGTGGAACAATCGGCGCTGGAGATGGAGCCGGTCCACCAAGTTCACGTGCTGGGGAAGAAGGCAGCGGAGACGAAGTACAGCGGCTACACGGAGCTCGACTCGCCGCAGGAGTGGAAGGTGAGTCTCGGCCCGGGGCGGCGGAGCGAATTCACGTCCGCGACGGCCTTCGGCTCGGGCATGCACGGCTACCGCACGACCGTGCTGGGCCACGACAAGCGGGTCGTCGTGTATTGCGTATGCCGCGAAGACGATTGGCAGACGTTGGAGCCGGCGTTTTCACACGTGCTCGGCTCGCTCAAACGCGGGAATCCCGAGTGAATCGGCAAACGTGGCAATCAAAAACCGGGGCGTGCGGGAACGCCCCGGTTCGGATTTCGTCAGACTGATAGTGTTTCGAGGCCGATTGGTTCATCGGCTGCAAATGGCAAGAGATGCGTCTTTCGACAACTCTGATCTCCTTGGACGACAAGAGGTAATCACAAATGTCCCCTCGGCCGACGTCCATAACCATCATTGCGGTAATACTGCTCGTACTGGGCGTATTGGGTGCGATCGGGAACGTATCTAGCGTGATTGTGTTTTGGTGGAACCCGGCCGCAATCCATAGGGTGGAGAGCGGCCCGCTGCCGCTTCCGGTTTAATACGGCATTTCGTTTGTCGACACGGCCACCTTATTGGCAAGCGGCTACTTTCTGCTGCGGGGGCAGAATTGGGCGCGGTATTTGTACGTGACCTGGACTGCAACCCAGCTCGCGCTCTCGCTTGCGACTTCGCCAACAAAGCTTGTACACATACCGAGCATACTGATCTTCGTTGTGTTCACGTTATTCCTGTTTCGCCCTTGCGCCAACGCATTCTTTGCGGAAGGAGGGGTGAACGTTCGCATGCAACGTAGGCCTTCGACAAGGCGAATGGTGAGCTTTGTCTGCTATGTGCTCGCGGGACTCTTGTTTAGCAGTACATGTATGACGGCGTTTTGGTGGACTCCCGTTGAATCGGCAAAATGGATGGTGATCGGCTTTCAGCTGTTGCCGGCCGTTTTGTTCTTGTCGATTGGTCGGTTGTTGTCTCCCGATCGCAATTGGGCGCGGGAAGTAGGCATCGTGCTCGTGGCGTCTGCAGCAGCTGGAGCGCTGATGGTTGCAACGATGGTGTTCGCATCCGCGGACCCCGATTTCTCCAAAGATGCGACCCGACTGGAAATCAACAATTCCTTCGGCGATTACGTGACGGGCTGTCTATGGATCGGACTGATGGGCGCGTTCGGAAGTTTGTGGTTTTTGGCCGCACGACGGCAGGCTCGGGCAAGGCCGACACTTGCGCCGATCGTTGGTTCACCCCGGCGTTAGACTCGGTCGCCACGATCGACACTAGTCCAGCGCACAAGAAAACCGGGGCGTGCGGGAACGCCCCGGTTTGTCGCGCGGAGCAAGCTCCGCGGCTAAATGTCAGAAAACTAGTCCAGGAAGCCGATTAGTTCCGCGCTGCGGCTGGGTTGCTGCAGTTTGCGGACGGCTTTGGCTTCGATTTGGCGGATGCGTTCGCGGGTGACCTTGAAGATGTGGCCGACTTCTTCGAGCGTGTAGCTGTAGCCGTCGCCCAGGCCGTAGCGAAGCTTGATGATCTCGCGCTCGCGGTAGCTGAGCGTCTTGAGGACCTTCGAGATTTGGCCGCGGAGCATTTCCTGGGCGGCGCCGATCGCCGGGCTCTCGGCGCCGGAATCGGGCAGCAGGTCGCCGAAGTGGCTGTCTTCGCTATTGCCGACCGGGCGGTCGAGGCTGATCGGGTAGCGGCTCATGGCCAGCACGCGGCGGGCTTCGTCGATCGAGCATTCGGCGGCGCGGGCGGTCTCTTCGATCGAGGGCTCGCGGCCGAGGCGCTGCAGCAGTTGTCGCGAGACGTTGCGAACCCGGCTCATGGTTTCGACCATGTGGACCGGGATGCGGATCGTGCGGCTCTGGTCGGCCACGGCGCGGGTGATGGCCTGGCGAATCCACCACGTGGCGTAGGTGCAGAACTTGAAGCCGCGGCGGTATTCGAACTTGTCGACGGCCCGCATCAAGCCGGCGTTGCCTTCCTGGATCAGATCGAGGAACGACAGGCCGCGGTTGCGGTACTTCTTGGCGATCGACACGACGAGCCGCAAGTTGCCTTCCGAGAGCCCGCGCTTGGCGCGTTGGTACTCGGTGTAAATCTTTTTGAGATCCATGATCCGGTTTCGCAGGCTGGAGGGCGTTTCCTGCAGGCGCGGAGGATGTTGCGATACTCGACCAAGAGCGGCTTCCGCTCGGCGAGCGACCGCTTCTCGGCCTTCATGATTTCGAGCTTGCACTTGAGGTCGTCGATCCGCTCGCTGAACTGCTCGAGCTGGCCAATCATCGGCTCGATCCGTTGGGTGCGGAGGCCCAGCTCTTCGACCAACAGCACGGCCCGACAGCGGCGTCGGCTGAGTCGATGCCAGGCGGCCTTGCGGACGTGCGGCTTGTAGTTTTTGCTGGTGGCGACGCGGTAGTCTTCGGCGTTGCGCTCCAGCAGCCGCTCGAGCGTAGTAAGATTGTGCGGCAGCCGGCCGAGGATTTGCTCCTTTTCGAGTCGGTCGGTCACGGAAACTTGCACCGTGCGATCGAACGGCAGCTCGCCACGATGGACGCGGTTGAGCACTTTGATGGCGCTGCGGATCACGTAGTCGCAGGCCAGCAGCTTGCGGCGGAAGGCGGCGCGCGTGATTTCGATGCGGCGGGCGAGGCTGATTTCTTCTTTGCGCGTCAAGAGCGGAATCTCGCCCATCTGGGTGAGATACATCCGCACGGGATCGTCGGACCAGGATTCGTTGTCCGTGGAGTCGAGCAGCGACTCGGCATCCAACTCGGCATCTTCGACCCCGTCGGCGGCCGATGGATCGGCATCGTCGCTGAGCTCATCGGTTTCGGTATCCTCCTCGTCGTCGAGTTTCGGATCGAGTTCCGTGGCAGCGTCGCCGGCAACGGCTACTTCGTCTTCCAGATCGTGTTCCAACAATGATTCGTACAAGATTCACACTCCTACCAATTCATGGGCTAACGAGATGCAACGCACGCCGGACGGCCTGGCGATTTGCCGCGAATGATGGCTGGCACAGTTTGCATTCACTGAGTCGCGCTGTTTTCGGAAACACGGGTCGGCGTCGAGGTGTCCTGGTAGGAGGAACTCCCCTCGAGGACGCGCGAACATCGTTGGGACAGACGAGTCAGGTTCAAACCACGCCTTCGCGGCGATAAATTACCCCCTTGGTACACACGCCACGTGCGTTCAAAGACAACCAATTCTAACACCACTTCTCGGCGAGTCTTGCGGTGCGCAACATTTGGTAAAAGATTGCGCTGCGCTCGACTGTAACATCCGATAGCAGTGTTTACCTAAACGGAACTTCTTACGATCAACGACCGACAACAATTCAACCACCGTCGCACTCGGCGCGAGGCGAACACTTTCGACCAACTTCGTGTTCGCCGGGCGCATTTTCCAAATGGCTGTTCGCTTCCCTGGAACAAGTCCCGTCCTGGGAGACAATCGAGTGGACCACTGATCAACTTCGTGTCCGGATGGCGCGTCCTAATGAAGTGGACTCGCGGCATATCATCCAGTCCTCGTTGAAGTCGTCGCAAGCAGGTTCTCAAACCCGACTTGAACGACAAGTTGAAAGCGAGACAGTGTGCCAATGCCCGGCCAAAGCTTCCCTGGCACACCCACCCCTTGGCCAGGTCCCTGGCCACAATCGAGACCCCCACGGCCGGGAGTTCGAGCCTTTCAATTGTAAGCAGCCGTGTTTTCCGGTCCATAGGCAAAGGCCGAAAAATCGTTACGATGCAGGGATACCGGCGCGGTCGAGATCGGCGAACGCATGGTGGTTGGCGCGGTGGCGGAAAGCTGTCGGGCACGGCAGTTGGTGACGTATGTTGTTGTGATTGAACGGTTTGCAGCTCACGCACCGGCGCAATGTTAGGGACAAAACGCGATGGCTAAGTACTTGGTTCCGTGTGTTTGTGGCCGACAGCATGCGGTCGAGGCCGGACAGGCGGGCGACCGGCTGGCGTGCGACTGTGGCGCGACGGTCGCCGTGCCGACGCTCCGAAAGCTGCGCGAGATGCCGACCGAGCGTGAGGAATCGCCGGCCGAGGGTCGCCCGATCTGGGGATTCCGGCAAGCCGCGACGACGGTCTGCCTGCTGGCCGCGGCGGTCTGCCTGGTCGCCGCTGGTGCAAGTTGGTTTTCCGAACGACCGGTGCCCGTGATCGACCCGGCCGCGTATGCCAAGAACGTCGATCGCATGGTGAGCCAGTTGACGCCGCTTCAGGGATGGCAGCGCTGGGTGGACACTTATCTGCCGCTCGCGACCAATGGATTCGAAGTCTACAAGCACCCTGCCGCCGACGCGATGCAGCAGGTTCTCGATTGGCACCATTGGATTGAGCGGATCGCGCTGGTGCTGGCGGCGGTCTGCGTGGTGGCGGCGATGGCGCTCGCGTGGTTGATTCCTCGGAGCACGTCGCCTGTCTCGTTCGTCGCCGACAAAACAGCGACGCGGCCAAACGCTACTTCGCCGCGTACGGATTGAGCGAGATCTTTTTCTTGATCTCTTCCTTGAGTCGCTGGAGCACCGATTCTTTGTCGGTATTTTCGAGGATCCGCGAGACGATTCGTTTCGGACCCTGTTGGCCCCAACTGGCGCCTTGCTCGAAGTAGATTCGCGCCGCCTGGCCGACGATGTAGGAACCGTAGCCAGCGGCCGCGCCTTGCGGGAGCGCCGTGAGCACGGTGCCGTAGCCGACCGTGAGGCCCTTGAAAACCGACGAAGCATAGCTCACGGCCGCTTCGCCGAGCATCACCCAACCGGCCGCTCTGAGAATCGAGGTCACCAGGTCGCGGGCGTTGGCCATCGTGATTTCGATGCCATAGATTTTGCCGAGCGTGACGACCATCGTCACGTCGACCGCCGTACCGCCCAGCACGTCCAGCACCGCGCCAGGATTGAGCGCGACGGCGAGCGACTTCATCACCGCGTAGCTCCAGATCGTGGCGGTGGCTTTTTCGTTCCGCATGCGGACCCGCAGTGCGCCCATCCGGTCGCTCTTGTCGGCGGCGTACATCGCGGCGTTAAGGGCCACCAGGGCCTTGCCCTCGGTCTCGAGCACTTCGAGCATGCGGGCCCGTAAGTTCTCCACGTCGGGCGCCGGCTTGCGCCATTCGCTCCGCGTGTGACCATCGGCCGATTCGACCACGTACTCGACCTCGCGCGGATCGGCCTTCACGGTGAGCACGTTTTCGGGGTCGACGATGCCGGCCAGCCGCGGGCCGCGGAGCACCGTGAGCAACTCGGCCAGCTCGGCCCGCGAGTAGAGGTCGGCCTTGTTGAGCACCAACAGGATCGGCTTGTGGCTTGCGGCCAGCTCCACGAGCGCGGAGAACTCGACTTCGTTGAGGTCGGAATCGGTGACGAACAACACGAGGTCGGCCCGCTGGGCGGCTTCGCGGGCCATCTCGCCCCGCTGGGCGCCGTCGACTTCGTTCAAGCCGGGCGTGTCGATCAGCACGACCTCGGAGCTGGCCAGGCCGGGCACACAATAGCCGGCGCCGCTCCAGGGGACGTGCCAAACGTCTTTGGTCCAACCGCCGCGGACGCTCACCTGCGCGACCGCGTCGCCGACCAGGGCGTTAATCAGCGCCGACTTGCCGGTGCTGATCTCACCGAAGACGACGATCTCGACGCGGCCCGCTTCGAGCTTCTCGACCATGTCGTGGAGCTGTTCCAGGTCGCGCTGGAGCGTCGCGCGTTCTTCGGCGCTGCAGCCGCTGAACTGGTCGATGGCGTGACGGACGGTGGCGAGCGCGGCATCGTAGTCGGTATCGCGGGGTGTGGGAGCGGCGTCGGGAGATGCTTGCGCAGGATCGCCCGGCTCCGGCGTCTCGAGGCCGGCGAGTTTGTACCAGTCGCTCGTGAAATCTTCGGTCATTTTGTTTACGCGCGTCGCAAGCGACGCGGCTAATTGCGTTCACTCAAGTGTTCGCGGCCCCATTGAATCAGCTTCTTGAGCTGATCGGGCGTCGTGAGCTCGGCCCATTCGCGGCGGGCGAGCTCGGCGAGGCCGCCGGGGGGCGGCTGCATTTCATTGCGGAAGTACTCGCAGAATACGCGGCCGATCCAGCGGGTGACCAGCGCCTGCACCAAACCTTGCACGATGCCGCCGGCGATCGTGCCGATGCCGGGCACGGTCTTTAAGAGCGAGCCGATGCCGGCGGCGATCGCCGGAGTCGCCGCGGTCGCGCCGACCATCGCCAGCAGGTTCTTGCCGAGTTGGCCCAGCAGCGTGACCACGGTGTCGGCGTCGATCCGCTGTTGGTAAATCGCCGCCAGATCGAGCACCATCTTCACAGTGATCGCCGTGCCGCCCGCGAGGTCCAACAATGGGATCGGGTTGATCGCGGTGGCGCCGCCGGCCGCCCACATGTACTTCGCAATCACCGCGTCGGCGCGCTCGTCGAGTGCCGCCAGCACTCGCTGCTTCGATTCGTCGACCAGGCCGCGGGATTGCAGGAGCAGATTGGCCAGCAGCAGTTCGCGGCCGTCCCGCTCGACAATCAACATCATGCGACGTGCGAGCGGGCTGATGTCGGCTGGCTCGGTGGCCGTTTCTTCTTCTTCGGAACCGTCGGCCAGCACGTGGACCCGCCGCCGCGAAACCGGCCGTGAGCGGACCGTCACCACGTCGGCCCGTTTCACCATTGGCGCGACCTGCTCGACGATTTGTCCCAGCAGCTCATCGCGCTGGCTCTCGTCGTACCAATCTTCCTTGTTGAGGCAGACGACGATCCGCTTCTCCATTTTGGCGAGCGCCGCGACCAGCTCGTGCTCGTAGGCCTTGAGTGGTCCGTCGACGACAAACAGCACGAGGTCGGCGTTCTTGGCGGCGGCGGCCGATTCCGCGGCCCGCGATTCGCCCCGCACCTCGGCGAGGCCCGGCGTGTCGACAAGCGTGATCGAGTCGCCGGCCGGCCAGGGAATTTCGCTCCGGGTGACGGTGGTGCCGCCGACGGCGCTGGTGCGAAACACTTCGCGGCCGGCCAGTGCGTTTAAGAGCGACGACTTGCCGCTGGAGATGGTGCCGAACGCCACAATCTCTAGCCGTTGCGACTGGCGTTTGGCTTCGAGGTCGGCGACGGCAGCTTCGATCTCGGAGCGCAACTGCGGCGAGACGCCCTCGCCGCCGGCATACTGTCTGCCGGCCGCCAGATTGTCGCCCAGCTCGCGCGAGCGTTCGCCGGAGGACATCTCGCTGGGGCTGAGTTGGCGGCGTTTCACTTCGGCCGTCTTTCGCCGTGTGTTTTGCCAGACGCGAACCAGGATCGCGACCGCCAGGCCGAACAGCACGAGCGCACCGGTGCCCACCGCGGCGAGATACAAGTAGCCGGGCCAGGTCCCGAGCTTCATTGCCGTCTCGTAGTGTTCGAGCACCCGCGGCGGCAGCGTGAACAACAAATAGCCGATCACCGCCAGCGAGATGACGGCGAGCAAGCCATTGGTGTGACGCGAGACGGGCATGTGTTCAATTATAGGCCGTTTCGGAGGACTGCTCCATTGCGGTCGGCGGGCCATTCGATACAACGATTAATTACAAGGAGATTGGGAGATAAGGAGATTCTTGTTATTCGCCGATCTCCTTTTCTCCTTGGCTCTGCATTTTTGCGAAAGGAGTTGAACATCATGAAAGCGGCCTACATCAACCAGCCTGGCCCGCCTGAGAGCATCATCGTCGGCGATCTGCCGACGCCGACACCCGCGGAAAATCAGGTGCTCGTGAAAGTGGCCGCGACAGCCGTCAATCCGATCGACACGTACATCCGCAGCGGCGCGGTGGCGATGCCGCTGCCGAAGCCGTTTGTCGTCGGCTGCGACTTGGCGGGCGTCGTCGAGGCGGCGGGGCAGAATGCGAAGCGATTTAAGCCGGGCGACCGCGTGTGGGGCTCGTGCCAAGGAGTCTTGGGTCGGCAGGGGACGTTTGCCGAATACGCGGCAGTGGACGAAAGTTTTCTCTATCCGCTGCCGGACGACGTGAGCGACGAGACGGCGGCGGCCTGTGCGCTGGTGTCGCTGACCGCACACTTGGGGCTGGTCCGCGATGCCGGCTTGAAGGCGGGCGAGACGCTGTTCGTCAACGGCGGCACCGGCGGCGTTGGCTCGATGGTCGTGCAGATGGCCAAGGCGATCGGGGCGCGGGTCGTCACCACGGCCGGCAGCGACGAGAAGTTGGCCAAGGCCCACGAGCTGGGCGCCGACCTCGCCATCAACTACAAGACAGAGGATGTGCCGGCGCGGGTGAAGGAGTTCGCACCCGAGGGAATCAACGTCTGGTGGGAGACGCTTCGCGAGCCCGACTTCGATCGCACGGTGAGCCTCTTGGCCCCGCGCGGGCGGATGATTCTGATGGCGGGCCGCGACGCCCGGCCGCCCTTCCCTGTCGGCCCGTTCTACGTGAAGGGCTGCCGGCTCTACGGCTTCGCGATGTTCAACGCCACGCCGGATGAGCTGCGCACTGCGGCCGACGACGTCAACCGTTGGCTCGCCGCGGGCCAGATCAAACCCTGCATCGACCGCGTACTGCCACTCGCTGAGACCGCGACGGCGCACCGGCTGCAGGAAGAGAGCACCGTGGGCAAGAGAGGGACGCTGGCGGGGAAGATCGTGGTGCAGCCGTAGCGTCGGCGTCGTCTCGCCGCCGGAATAGAAAAATCCTCCGACCTGTGCTAAACTGATTTCCAGGTGCCGAACTCCGCATCCGAGTTCAGCACGGCGGGAATCATGTCTCAAATCGGTGTAGCACGAACGATTCTCTTCTTCGGCACGCTGTTCGCGGTGCAGACGTTAGCCAGCTCGTTATTCGCCGTGCAGGTCGATTTTGCTGCCGAGGGAGTTCAACTGAAGGCCGGCTGCTCTGGCGCAACGGCAGACGTCTGCGGTCTGCGCATCTACGAGGTGATGGTCGAGTCGTTTGTCGACGGCGATCCGAACCGCAACTACAACGCCGGTTACGGCACCAGCCACCACAAGGGCGACATCCGCGGCATCATTAATTCACTTGACTACATCAAAAGTTCCGGCATGAACGCTGTTTGGCTGACGCCGGTTTTCGATTCCTACGCCGGTCAAAGCTACGAAGGTGGCGGCACCAATCTGAAGCTCGATGCAACCGGCTATTACACGCGCAACTATTTCCAGATCGATCCAAAGTTCGGCTCGTTTGCCGATGCCCAGGAACTTGTAAACACCGCTCACGAGAAGGGTATGTACGTCTTCTTCGACGGAGTCTTCGGGCACCACAAGGGCAATTTGGTCCCCTCGCCTACAGGCAAGCTGCCCGTCAACAGTTCCCCGGGAGTCGTGGACTACAGTCAGCAGGCTTCGATCGACTTCTACAAAGAGGTGGCCACCTACTGGGTCGACCAGTTGGGTATCGACGGCTGGCGACTTGACCAGACCTACCAGGTTCCTGCGACGGCCTGGCAGCAGATTAAGAGTGCAGTTGACGTGAGCAGCGCTCAGCGGGCTCTCGCCGGCGAGCAATGGGGCACCCTGGGATACATGGTGGCCGAGGTGTGGTCCGGCGCCGATTACATCTCGAGCACAGCATTCGGGACGAATGACAATCCAATCCTCGATTCGGCGTTTGATTTTCCCGTTCGCTACGCCACGGTGGGAGTCTTGGCGGGAGAAGAGAGCGGATGGTCTGGTCGGCCAGCCTCCGCGCTCGCCGATGGCTGGTCTTATGGCGCCCACGGCCAGACGTATCCCGATCATGCGCTCCCTAATCTGATGCTCGGCAATCACGATTTGGTCCGGTACGGCGATTTGCTGCAACGGGCCGGCATCGCCGACCCCACCGACGCGGAGTATTGGGCTCGGCACCGACTGGCGTTCATGGTGCAAGGGGCTTATAGCGGCCCGATCACCCGTTACTACGGTGAGGAAATCGGCGATGAAGTTCCCAACTACGCAGACCAAGTGACCAGCAATTGTGCGAACCTGGGATTGTGCGACGACCACGTCGCCCGCACGAGCGCAAAGATTCTGGACGTGACCGTCACATCTGGGCAACTTAGCGCCGACCAGCATGCACTGCTGCAGTTCCATCAGGAGTTGATGACGGTGCGAAGCGAGTATCCCGCCCTTTCGCACGGCTCGCGTCAGCACCTTTACTCGGATGACACCTTGTACATCGATTTGAAGACTTACGGTGACCAACAGATCGTGTTTGCGATGAACATTTCTGATCAGACGACAGCTGTCGAGCTCAGTGCAACTCTGTTTGCCACGCTGCCTCCGCACGCCTGGGACATCTTGAATGCCGAGCAAATCAACTTTGCAGATGGGCATTTGAACTTTACTTTGGCCCCTCTATCTGGGCGATACATCTTGCTGGCCGAAGGTCCGCTGACGCTTCCAGGCGATTACATTCAGGACGGAATCGTCGATGCCGCTGATTACACGGAGTGGCGCAACCATCTCGGCAGCAGCACTTCGCTCCCGAACGACGACACGACGGGCGTCGGACAGGACGATTACGACCGCTGGAAAACCCACTTCGGCGAGAGTGCTGGCAGCGGCTCGCTCACGAACAGCTCGGTTCCCGAGCCAGCAACCTTGCTGCTGTTAACGCTGACGGCGGGCGGCATCAATGCGCGGCTGCGTCGCTCACGATCAACGTGAACGATTGACTCACGATTCCAGCTCCACCCCTCCCACGCTGTTGACGAACAGCACCCGCGGCAGCGAGCCGGCGATGGTTTCCATGTGTTCAAAAAACTGCTGTTCTTCGCCTTCGGCCGGCGTTTCGAACCCGAAGAACACGACCGACGCGTCACGCGACGCCGATTGAATCGCGGCGGCCACGTCGTCGGACACGATCACAACCGGCTCGACGCGGATCCGAGCCGCGGCGGCCATCTCGACGATGTGTTTGCGGACTTCTTCTTGGGCCTCGGTCTTGGGCACGATCCGGATCACGCGGATCGGATTGCCGCGCCAGTCGGGGTTCTGGTGCAGCAGGTGTGCGAGCAGCATCATCAAGGCGCCGTTCTTGCGGCCGCGCCACCAAACGTCGATCGTTCCGACGGGCACTTCCCAAGCCGCCTCGGTGTCGGCCGCGGTCAACTCGGCCTCGGCAGCCTCGATGGCCTCTTCGGTTTCGAGCAAGCGGGCGGCGATCACGCTGCGTTGCAGGCGCGGTTACGAGGCGCAAGGAGGCCCCGAACGCTTCCGATTTGCTCGCACTCTTCGGCCAGCCGAGCAGCACCGTGTTCGGTTTCATGCCGCCGATGCCGTGGCACTGCACGAGCGCTTCGATGCCGTCGGAGAGGTACTCGGCGACGACAACGGCCGGAAAGGCTTGAAGCTCCTCCTTGGCGATGAACTTGCGGAGCGCCTGTTCGTAATTGTCGCGCCTTTCGGCATGATCTTCCACGTCGCCATGCACGACCTGCGCGAGGGTCAGAATGCCGTGCCCCGCGGTGAGCCAATACCCATAGATCGGCAGATTGGGCCGCATCCACGCGCTGCCGGAGAGGGCCAGCAGAATCGGCCGCCAGTTCTTCGGATGGTAGGAACCCTCTTCGAGTCGCAGCAGGCTCTGGCGGGCTCGCTCGAACTCGGCGCCGCCGCGTAGGTCGCCCCACCGGGCTTCGATCTCACGATAGCGAATGAACGCATACACCGCGGCGATGACCACCAGCGACGCGATGGCCCACTCCCAATGGATCAGCAGCATCACCGCCAGGCAACCCAACGCGCCGGCCAGCGAGAGCGACCAGTGGCAATAGCGAAACGTCGGCCGATAGCTCGGGTTCTTGGTGACCGCTTCGGTGTACGTGGCGAGATTCAATAGACCGTAGGTAATCATGAAGAACATCGTGATGATCGGGGCGATTGCGTCGAGATCGCCCAGCATCACGCTGGCCTGCGCGATGAGGAACGTGACGACGGTCGCTCGTCGCGGCTCGCGGGCCGGGCCGCTGCCCGCGCCGAAAAACGTCAACCAGCCGAACACTTCGTCGCGGGCGAGCGCTTGCAGAATCCGCGGCGCGCCCATCATCGAGCCGAGCGCGCTGGAGAGCGTTGCCGCGAAGACTCCCACCGTGATCAGAAGCGGCCACTGCGAGATCGTGCGAATCACCAGCGTGTCGCCAATCAGCTCGCTGCTGGGCCGCGCGCCGGCCAGGCACGCCGTCTGCGAGAGATAGATGACCGCCGTCACGCCGACGGCCGCCAGTGTCCCGATCGGAATCGAACGCGCCGGATTCTTGAGGTCGCCCGACATGTTGGCGCCGGCCATGATCCCGGTCACCGCCGGGAAGAACAACGCGAACACGGCAAACACGTTGTCGCCGGCAACGAAATCGGGCGGAATGTTTTGCCGGAGAACTTGCGGATCGAAGGCGTGGAAGGCACCCACGTAGAACGACGCCAACGCGCCGCCGAGCACCGCCAGGATCACGTACTGGACCTTGATCGTCCAGCCGGCGCCGATGTAGACGCAGACAAAGGTGGCGAGGTTAACCAAAGTGGCGACGGCCACGAAGTGGGGCCGTGCCGCCGGGAACGTGTCGACGATCGCCTCGGTGAAGCCGATCACGTACAGCGCAACCGAGATGGCCTGCGCGAGAAAGAACACGACGCCGATGGCGCCGCCGAACTCGACGCCCAGGCTGCGGCTGATTAGGTAGTAGGCGCCGCCCCCTTTCACGCGCGTGTTGGTGGCGATCGCCGAGAGCGACAGGCTGGTCAGCAGCGTGATGGCGTTGGCCGCGAGCACGATGGCGACGGCGTAGAATAGCCCGGCCCGGCCCACCACCTGGCCGAACCGCAGGAACATGATCACGCCAAGAATCGTCAGCGTGCAGGGCGTGAAGACGCCGCCAAAGGTGCCGAACGAACCGCCTTTTTTCGAGTTGGTGGAGTCGACGGCTGGCATTTGGGGGCTTTTCGGGCGAAGCTAGGTTGAAGTTCCGTGTCCAAAGGAACGGCGTGCGCGAACCACTGAGGACAAGCCCCGACAGCTTATGCGATGGCATCGGGATCGCCTACGGGAGAATCCGTCGGGGACCGGAAATTCTGGGGGCTGGAAACAAGACATGCTGGAACGAATCCTCGAGCCCGAATGGATGGACTCGCAGCAAGATGCGCGCGAGTACGACGCGATGGACCATGCCGCGGTGAACGCAGTGTTCGTCGCGGACCTCGTGGAGGCCGTCGCCGACTGGTCGCTGAAGCGACCAGTCCGAAGCGGGGATGGGGCGCGGTTGGATGTGCTCGACCTGGGCGCCGGGACGGCGCAGATTCCGATCGAATTGTGCCGACGTCTGCCGGAGGTGCGTGTGGTGGCGGTCGACGCGGCGGAGAGCATGCTCACCGTGGCTCGCGGAAACGTGGCGGCGGCTGGGCTTGCCGAGCGGATCGAGCTGGTGTTGGCCGACGCGAAGCGGCTGCCGTTTCCGTCGGCGTCGTTCCCGCTGGTGATCAGCAACAGCATCGTGCATCACATCGCCGAGCCGACAAGCGTGCTGGCCGAAGCGATTCGCGTCACCGCCCTCGGTGGCTTACAGTTCCACAGCGACCTCGCCCGGCCGCACGATGAAAGCCAACTCGAACGCCTCGTGGCAACCTATGCCGGCGACGCCACGCCCTACCAACGAAAACTCTTCGCCGATTCGCTCCACGCGGCGCTCACTCTGGAAGAAGTGCAATCGCTCGTTTCCGGCTTTGGCTTCGCGCCCGCTTCGGTCCGCAGGACTTCGGATCGCCACTGGACTTGGATGGCGGCAAGTTCGGTGTGAGGTATAATCAATTGAGGGGGATTCGACCCGATGTTCAAAGCAAAGGCGCGTTCTATGCAACTTACAGCCGTCTACATGCAAGTTCCCGAGGGATACGTCGCCTTCGTCGAAGAGCTGCCCGGCGCGAATACCCAAGGGGCAACGCTCGAAGAGGCCCGCGAGAATCTCGCTGAAGCGGTTCAACTCGTGCTGGAAGCCAATCGCGAGTTGGCCGAGAAGTCGCTCGCCGGCCAAGCCGTCGTGCGAGAACCGTTTGAGTTCGCGACGCCATGAAGCGGGTCGATCTCATCCGCCATTTGGAACAACACGGGTGCTATCTGCTGCGCGATCGGGGTCGGCACAGCGTTTATGTGAATCCAGCTAACAATCAAACATCGGCCGTGCCGCGTCATCGAGAAATAAACGACTTTCTCGCGCGGCGGATTTGTCGGGATCTGGGGATCACTGAGCGATAATCGAAATGATCCAACTCGTTCGCCTTATCGCGTGGATGCTTGCAGGAGCTTTCTCTGGGCTCGCGATCTTGTTCTTGTTATTTGTACTTACCGGATCGGGTGACAGTTTCGACGTTGCCACGATCACGGCAATAGTTGGTGCCTTGACCGGATTAAAGCTCGAATTCTCACGCCGTTCAACGACACCACCGTTTTGGCGATTTACAACTGGCGAACTTATCGTCGCCATGACGACAATTGCAGTCTTGCTGGCAATTATCTCCGATTGCCTCAAGACCTACTGGTGATTTCAGTGTGATTGGCGGACAAAGCCTTGTCCCGATCGGCCAGGCAACTCAATCTCCATGGCAACATCGGCTGATACACACCGTACCTCCTACACTAGCCCCCACCGCTTCCGCAGGTACCATTCCGAGCCCAAGAGTGCCACGAACACCAAAAAAAATGGCCAGGTGTCCCAGTAGGTGGTTTTGGCGACGACTTCTTCGTGGAGTGTGGGCGGTTCGGCGGCGAGCTTCGCCAGCAGCGCAGGCAGTTCTTCGGGAGCGAGGGCTTTGCCGCCGGCGGTGGCGGTCATCTCGGCGAGCTGGGCCATCAGGCTCGGCTCGGCGGCGGGGCGGTCGAGCTCGACGTCTTGGTTCGGCACCAGGAAGCGAGCTTCGGCGGTTCCGGTAAGGGTGTCAGGAACCGTTTTGTCACCCGTCCCAGAAAAGGTTCCTGACACCTTTATCTGATAGTCGCCGGGTTTGTCGGTTTCGCGGAAGATGGCGGACCAGTGGTCGCCGCTCTTCGTGGGGCGGACATCGACGCTGCGGCCGTCGGGCGTCTCGATCGTGACGGTCGGCCGGGCGGCGATCTCCGGTTCGCCGCGGGCGTTTTCAGCGCCGAGTGTGAAGTCGACGCGGGTGCCGCGCATCACACGGCGGCCAGCGAGCTTGATCCACACGCGGCCTTCGGTCTGCTCATCCTTCTTAGCGAGCCAGAGCACGGCTTGCCGCCAGAAGCGGCGATGCGCTTCGCCGAAGCCCTGCATCTGCCAGCGCCAAGTCGAGTCGCCGGCGAACGCGAGCACGCGGCCATCGCCCGGCTGGCCGGCGACCAAGAGCGGATGATGCCGCGAATCGTCGGCCTCGGCGAGCACAGCGGCGTTGGGCTTGAGATCGCGGCGGTCGATGAGGTTGGCACCGTCGAGCGGCGGAAGATTGCTCCACACTGCGGCCGAGTCACCGGCGTCGGCAAGCTGCATGATCGGATGATTTACGCCGATCGGCGCGGCGGGCTTCATTCGCACGGGTCCGGGGAGTTGCACGTCCGTCCGCGGCGGCTCGTCGAAGTTCTGCCGCTCGGCGGGGCCGATGTCGAGCGGAAGCACGTCGGCCAGCGGCGTCGCGCGGAAACCGCCTGGGCCGAAGCTGTGGTAGCCGCCGGTCATCATCAGTCCCACGCCGCCGCGAACCCGCTCGGCAAGCGTTTGCCAACTCGATAGCGACAATGCCCGGGCGTCCACGTCGTCGAGAATCACTACGTCGAAATCGCCGTTCTGGAACACGTCGCGAAGATCGACCTCGGCCGGCTGGTAGTTGAGCAGCCGCCGCTCGACGACGATGTCGGGCGACTGGGCGAGCGCCGCGCGGACGAACCGCTGTTCCGGCCCGGCCCCGCCACCGATCCGTTTTGCACCGACGAGATAGAGCACGTTTACGCCGCCCTTGCGAACGGTGACGAACGTGCTGGCTTCGTTGTTGGTGGTGACGAGCTCGCCCTCGCGCGGCTCGACGCGGAGCGTCACCTTGTATTCGCCGGGCGTTTGCGGCGTGTGCCGCAGCAGAATCGGCTGCGACTGGTTGCCGGCCTGAGTGTCGACCTGCACCGTGTCGACGACTTCCATCTTATCGCCAGCCTTTGCGGCCGGATTTTCCCAAAGCAGTTGCACGGCGACGCGCTGATTGGCGAAACCTTGGGCCGAGAGTTGCCCGCGAACTTCGGTCGGTGCTTCGGCGAAGATCGTTTCGTTGGTCACGAGGTCGTCGATCGCCAGGTCGGCCCGGTCGCTGCCGCCCGATTTGCCGAACGTAAACGTGTAGAGCGGAATGTTTTCGGCGGCCATCCGCCGAGCGGCCACCTGCGGCGGCAAGTCGTTCGGCGCGACGGCCCGCTGGGCGCCATCGCTCAAGAGCAGCACGCCGAGCACGCGGCCGCTGGCGTGGCGATCGAGCACGTCGCCGAGCGCCGCGCCGAGCGCGGTCTGCTCGCCGGCCGGCGCAGGGGGCAACTCAATCTGGCCGCTCTCGATTCGCAGCGGCGCGGTGTTTTTGTCGAAGCGATACGCATTCGTGTCCCAGGTTTCGGAAAGCTTTTCGAGATCGGAAGCCGACGCGGCCAACAGCGATTTCACGGTGTCCCACCGCGGCGCGTCGCCGAGCGAGTCGGCCACCTGCATGCTCCGCGAATCGTCGACCAACAGCACGAGCGACGCCCGCTGCGGCGTCACCTTGGTGTAGACCCACTCGGGCCGCAACATGGCGATGAGCGTCAATAGCACGACGGCGAGCCGCAACGCGACGAGCACCGCCCAGCGGCCGCGTGTTAAGTTGCCGAACCGCGGACGCAGCGACAACAGCGCAACGAGCACCAACACGACGATCGCAATCGCCAGTGGATCGATCACCGGGTGTAGTCGCAGCTCGTTCATGCGGTGTAGCGGTAAAAGCGATTGGCCAGCAACTGCTCGGCACCGAGCACGATCGCCATGGCAATGATCAACGCGGGAAACAGCTCGCGGCCGACTCGGCCCTGCCCGACACGGACTTCGATCTCCTCGCGCGAGCGGGCCAGTTGGACGCGGTTCTTGCCGAGCGAATCGACAATCGTGGCGAAGTCGATCCGCGCCAGATCACTTAACTCGGGCGAACTGTTGACACTGAAGCCGCGGTCGAGCTGGCCCCCCTGCCCGCCCGCTCGAACGCGGTAGTTGCCGAGGGCTTCGGTCGACGTGATCGACAAATCCTGCTGGCCGGGTGTCAGCGATTGCCGCAGCGGGGCGGCGCCGGGCATCTCGAGGACATAGCTGGCGACTTGCTCGCTGGGCGCGAGACGCAGATAGCGCCGTCTGGCCCGCAAGGTAGTTGAGCTGCACGTCGCCGCTGCCGGTCAAATAGTCCGCGACGCCGCCCGCCAGCGCGAGGAACGGCCAGGGGTCGGGGCCGGTCGGCAGCAGGTTCCAAGGGTCGTCGTGCGCGGGATCGGAGACCGGCGTCGTCATCGCGATCACGCGGCCCGTGCCGACGCGGCGTTCGACAAGCGCCGGCTTGCCGTTAGCGAAGGAGGCGACCACGTAGACGTCGTCGGCCGGCGATTCGAGCTCCCAGTATTTGTAGACGGGGAATTCGCTCCACGGCACGGCGTCGCCGAGGGCGGCCAGCTCGTGCAGGGCCGGGTGATCGGTCGCCGAAGGCCGTAGGTACGTCGCGTCGCGCAATTGCCAGCGCAGCTTTGCCGGGAGCAATTGCTGCGGGGCGGGTTCATTCAGCGGATCGCGCCGTGCGTTGCGGCCGAGAAAGATGCCCAGCCCGCCGCCGGAGTGGACGTAGTCGGTGAGCGATTGCCACGCGGCGGGCGTGAGCGCCGTCGGGTCGACCAAACAGACGGCGTCGAAATCGGCCAGCGGCGTGTTTTCGAGCTCGGCGAACGAGCGCGCTTCGCAGACGAAATTCGACCGCAACACACCGGCCGACGGAGCGGGAGCGAGGGCCTCGCGCAGAAAGAGCGTGTCGGCCGGCCGCTCGCCGAGCAGCAGAATCTTGCGCGGCTGGCGAACTTCGACCGTGAAATAGCGGACGTCATCCGAGCGGAGCGGGTCGTCGCCGACGATCCGCAAGAATCCTTGATGCGTGCCCAGCGGCAGGCCGGAAAGGGAGAATTCGACGGATGTCGCGGCGTCTGCGTCGGCGCGGACGACCTGCTGGCCGCGCTGTTGCGTCTCGCCGCTGCCCTCCACGGTATTGAGCTCGACCGTGAGCTCCGGCGAGGAGTGGCGGATCGCCCGTCGAAGTAAGCTCCGTGTCGATCTGCAACAGGCTGCCCGGCGCAAGTTCCTGACTGGATAGCCGCAGTGCGCCCAGGGCGAGATTGTGCGGCCGCTCGACGCCGACGTCGATGACGTAGACGCTCGTGCCGGGCAACTCGTCGAGCCTGCGCTTTGAACGCCGCGAGCGCCTCGGGCGACCAATCGGCAGCGGCGAGATCGGTGAACACGTAGACTTCGCCGCGATGGTCGGGTTGCGTCTTGAGCCAATCGACGGCGTCGCGGAGCACGTCTTCGAGCGGCCGGACCACCGAGCTGGCATCGAGCCGTTCAAGTCGCAGTTCGGCCGCGCTCTTGTCGGTCTCGCGTCCGCCATAGCGGCTGGCGCGGTCGATCACGGTCACCGGCGCGTCGGACGGCAATTGTTCGAGCAGCCAATCGGCCAGTTCGCGGGCCTTTTCGAGCCGCGTCCGATTCTCGTGCAGGTAGGTCATCCGCAGCGAATTGTCGATGACGAGCGCCGCCGCGATCGGGCTGTCTTCCTTTCCGGCGGCACCAGAACCACGCAGCGTCGGTCGCGCGAAGGCAAACGCCAGCAGGCAGATTACCGCACATCGCAGGGCCAGCAAGAGCAGCTGCCGCAACTGCAAGCGATGTTGATTGACGGCTTTTCGCTGCTGCACTAATCGCAGCGCGGGAAAGACCAACTGCCGCACGTCACGCCGCATGACCAGATGCAAAACGATCGGCACGCCGATCAGGAGTGCGCCGCCTAACAGTGCTGGTGTGACAAAGCCCATCGCGTCCGCTTAACAACGTATCTCGGAAGTCCAGTGCGGAATAGTCTCACGCAAAGGCGCAGAGACGCAAAGGATTCACCACAGAGTTCACAGAGGACACGGAGTCAGGAGAAGATGGATCGGAAATGTGAGAAGTCAGATATTCCGTCGTTTACGGTTACATTCCTATGAATTCCTCGATTTTATTTCTCCGTGTCCTCAGTGAACTCTGTGGTGAAAACGCCTTTTCTTGCGCTTGCGCACTTTGCGTGAGACCTGTTTTGGATCGACGAGTTAAGCCCGCGAGCGGCGCATGGCGAGGTACTCGGTCAGCGCGCGGTCGAACGGCATGCTGGTGTCGAGGGCGACGTAGTCGATGTGGCTTTGGAAGCACTCGCGGCGGTAGTGCTCGCGGAACGACTCGACTTCCAGCAAATAGTCGCGGCGGAAGCTGTCGGCGTCGACTTCGAGCCGCGCGTGCGATTCCGGTTCTTCGAACTCCACTAGGCCCGAGAACGGAAAATCGACCTCCGCTTCGTCGAGGATGTGGAACAAAATCACGTCGTGCCCTTCGTGCCGCAGCCGGCGAACGGCCGCGATGATCGGGTCCGGCTCGGCGAGCAAGTCGCTGAAGACCATCACCAGGCTCGAGTGCTTGAGCATCGCCGCGAGTTGGCCGAGACTGCGGGCGGCGTCGGTCTGGCCGGTCGGCTGCAGCTTGGCGAGCATCGAGAGCACGTTGCCGATCTGCTGCCGCTTCGACTTGGGCGGCAGGTAGTTGTTGATCTCGTCGGCAAACGTGACCAGCCCGACCGGGTCGTTCTGGTGGATCATCAGGTAGCAAAGCGCGGCCGCGAGGCAGATCGCGTAGTCGAACTTCGTGAGCTCCTGGCGATAGGTGTAGGCCATCGACTGGCTAAGGTCCATCACGAGGTAGCCGGTGATGTTCGTCTCGGCCTCGAACTTCTTGACGTAGTACTTGTCGGTCTTGGCGTAGACGAGCCAGTCGATGTCGTGCGGATCGTCGCCGGGCGTGTACTTGCGATGCTCGCTGAACTCGACCGAGAAGCCGTGGTAGGGACTAGCGTGCAGGCCGTGCAAGAAGCCCTTCACGATGAACTGAGCCCGCAGGTCGAGCCGCGCAATCTGCCGAATGACTTCCGGCTTCAGGTATTTTTCGACAGTCGACATGGCACGCTCTGTGGCGGGAGAAATTCACCACAGAGGGCACAGAGGACACGGAGGAAAAGAAGGGCAAAGCAATTGCAAGCTGCAAAATGAAAAGTGCAAATTGCAAATTTGGGAACTCTGCATTTTGCACTTTTCAATTTGCATTTTTCACTTTACATTCTCTGCCTTCTTCTTTGTGCTCTCTGCGTACTCTGTGGTGAACTTTTTCCTAACTCGCGAACTTCGGCACTTCGGGCACCGGGATCTCCGCGAGTAGCCGCGTGACCACGTCCTCGGTGGTGAGGCCTTCGGCTTGGGCTTGGAAGTTGGTGCTGAGGCGGTGGCGCAGCACCGGGATGGCGACTTTCTGCACGTCTTCGATCGCCACGCTGAAGCGGCCATCCATCGCGGCGAGCGCTTTGCCGCCATGGATCAGGAACTGCCCGGCGCGCGGGCCGGCGCCCCAGTCCACGAGGTCGCGGACGAATTTCGGGGCCGACTCGTCCTTGGGCCGGGTCGCGCGAACGATCGCCGACACGTACTTAATGATGTGCTCGCTCACGGCGACCGAGCCGACGAGCTTCTGCAGATTGAGGATCGCTCGCTGCGAGAGGACCTTGGCCACTTCGGGCCGGTCCTGCCGCGTCGTCGCGGCGAGAATCTGCTGCTCCTCGAGCGCCGATCGGGTAGTCGACCTTGATGTTGAACATGAACCGGTCGAGCTGGGCTTCGGGTAGCGGGTAGGTGCCTTCCTGCTCGATCGGGTTCTGCGTGGCGATCGTGAAGAACGGGTCGGGGAGCGGATAGGTCGATTGGCCGACCGTCGCCTCGCGTTCCTGCATCGCCTGCAGCAGCGCGGCCTGGGTCTTGGGCGGCGTGCGGTTGATTTCGTCGGCCAGCAGCAAGTTCGTAAAGATCGGCCCTTCGACGAACCGGAACGACCGCCGGCCGTTCTCGTCTTCTTCCAGCACGTTGGTGCCCGTGATGTCGGAGGGCATCAGGTCGGGCGTGAACTGGATGCGTTTGAACTCGAGATCGAGAATCTGGGCGAGCGTGCTGACGATCAGCGTCTTGGCGAGGCCGGGCACGCCGACCAACAGGCAGTGCCCGCGCGTGAAGATGGCGGCGAAGATTTGCTCGATCACCGCGTCCTGGCCGATGATCACCTTCTGCAACTCGCGCTGCATGATCTGCCGATGCTGCCGGAACTCTTGCAGCACGTCGCCAAGATTGCGGGTTTTGCTGGTGGACATGGGGAGGTGGGCTGTTAGCCGTTAGCTCTTAGCTGTTAGCCAGAGGGAAGGGAAGTTGGACTGCAACGTGCAATAAAATGGGCTGCTCCTGGCTAATAGCTAATGGCTAAGAGCTAACAGCTCCTATTCCCTTCGCATTCTATCGGTCGCCGGCCGAACGGACAACGAAACGCAATCGGCGTCGTTGCCGCTCGAACTGGTGCATCGTAAACTACTTAAGGATGGCTTGTTATTCGTGCCGCCAGAGGATTATTGATGCGACGCAGTGCTCGATCGGTGTGGCTGGCGACCGTGCTGATCGTAGCGGTTATAGCGGCCGGCGTGGTGCGAGCTCAGCCGCCCGGCGGGCCCATCGACGCCGCCCAGGTGCTCGACTCAATCGACCGCGGCGTGACCTATCTCAAGCGCGAGCAGTCGCCCAAGGGCTATTGGGACGAGATGGCGGGGTACACCGGCGGCGTCACCGCGTTGGTGACGCTGGCGCTGTTGAACGCGGGTGTGCCGGCCGACGATCCGACGATCGTACGGGCACTCGATTACCTCCGCGGCTTGAGGCTCGAGAAGACGTACGTCGTCTCGCTGCAAACGATGGTCTTTTGTGCGGCCGAGCCGCAGAAGGACATGGTCCGAATCGACCGCAACGTCCGCTGGCTCGAAGAGAATCAAGTCACCGCCGCCGATCGCAAAGGGGCCTGGTCTTATCCTGGACCGGGCGGCGACAACAGTAATTCGCAGTTCGCGGTGCTCGCGCTCTACGATGCCCAGAGCGTCGGCGCGAAAGTGCGGCGGCAAACCTGGCAGCTGGCGGCCGATTACTGGCGAAAGACGCAAAACGACGACGGCTCGTGGGGCTACATGCCGGGCGACGCGGGCACCGGGCAGCATGACCTGCGCGGGGATCGGGGCGCTCGCCACCTCGACCGCCGCGCTCGAGTCGGGCGACGCGGAAGTCGATCGGGGTCGCGTGATCTGTTGCCGGCCGCATCAGGAGGACCATGCGCTGGAGCGGGCCGTCGATTGGCTCGCGCAACACTTCTCGGTGAGCCGCAATCCGCGTCCCGAGGGCGCCGGCCAAAACTGCCTCTACTACTACCTTTACGGCATCGAACGCGCTGGCCGACTCACCGCGCGGCGATTCATCGGCGACCACGATTGGTATCGCGAAGGCGCCGAGTTGCTGGTTCACGATCAGGATCCGCTGTCTCACTATTGGCGCGGCGATTGGCACGTCGAACAGGATCCCCACGTGGCGACGGCGCTCTCGCTGTTGTTCCTCGCCAAAGGGCGGCGGCCGGTGGTCATGGCCAAGCTCGAACACGGCGAGCCGGCCGAGTGGAACCAACACCGCCGCGACGCCGCGAACCTCGTCGCCTACACCGAGAAAGCCTGGAAGCTCGGCCTCACCTGGCAGACCGTCAGCGCCGAGCACGCGAGCGTCGAAGACTTGCTGCAATCGCCGGTGCTCTACATCAGCGGCAGCCAGGCGCTCGACCTCAAGCCCTTTGCCAACAAGCTGCGCGACTACGTCGACCGCGGCGGGTTCATTTTTGCCGAGGCCTGCTGCGGCGACTCGAGTCGCTTCGACGAGAGCTTTCGGCAACTGATGGCCGCGGTCTTCCCCGAACCGGAGTACAAGCTGCAGCAGGTGACGCCCGGACATCCGCTCTGGAACATGGAGGAGAAGGTGCGGCCCGAATCGCCGTACTTCGGCAAGCTGTGGTCGGTCGAGTATGGCTGCCGGACGTCGGTCGTCTATTCGACCGAGGATTTGTCGTGTTATTGGGAGCTCGCCCAACCGGGCCGGCCGACGAAGTATCCCGAGGCGGTCGACCAGCGGATCGACGATGCGCTTTCGGTCGGCATCAACGTGCTGACCTACGCCACCAACCGCGAACCGAAGGGCAAGGAGCAGAGCTTCGAGCTGCCGCCCGAGGACAACGGCAAAATTTCGGCAGGCAACCGCGGGTTCATCGAGATCGCCAAGCTCTACCACGGCGGCGGCTGCAACGATGCCCCGGGGGCGCTGCTAAACTTGGTCCGGACCGCGTCGACGGGCGACTTGAAACTGCAAGTGCGAGCGGCGCCGGAGATGATCGGCGTCGGCGACGCGAACCTGTTTCGCTATCCGCTGTTGTTCATGCACGGGCGGCGCGACTTTCGCTTTACCCCGGCCGAGCGGACGCGGCTGGCCGAGTATCTGGAGCGCGGCGGGACGCTGATGTCGGACGCGATCTGCGGGTCGAAGCCGTTCACCACCGCCTTCCGTCGCGAGCTTGTCGCGGCGCTGCCGAACCATCCGATCGAACGCATCCCGCCCGACGACCCGATCTTCACCACGGCCTACGGCGGCTACGACATTCGGCAAGTGACGCTCCGCGATCCGGAAACGGGCAATTCCGCCCGCCCGCTGGCCGCCCGCCTCCGCCAAACCGAGCCGCAGCTCGAAGGCATCCGGCTGGGCGACCGCTGGGCGGTGATCTTTTCGCCCTACGACATCAGCTGCGCACTGGAGGACCACGAAGCCTTCGGCTGCCGCGGCTACACCCGGCAGGACGCGGCGCGAATCGGGCTCAACGTGCTGCTGTACTTGCTGAATCAGTAGCAATTCTGCACTGCGTTCCATGTGCCCAAAAAATGCGCTGCTAACGCGCGACGTAAGTTGTTGTTGGGTCATGGTTTTAATGGACTGCTAGCGGCTCCAACGCGGCTTGACCCTCGCGGTGCCAGGCTCTTATAATCCGCCGCAATTTTTGTCGTGGCCATTTTCGTAATCGTTTGCGGCGCTTTGGCTTGTGTCGAGGCGCGTGGCAAAACGCGATGCCGCGCCGACAAGATTGCTCGCTTTTCAAAACTCTTGGCAAGGATGCCAGTCTGATCTTCGGCTTGCTACGCACGTCGCTCGCGCCTCGACTTGAGGCGGTGGAAACTCCGCGCTCGCGGTGTGCGCCGAGCAGCACTGATTGTCTGCGCGTGGTTTTGTTTTGCCCCATTCGCGGCGGCCCAGGATGCGATCACGTTGCCGCGGGCCGATGAATCCGCGGCGATCCGGGTGGCGGGCGACGTGGCTGAGCACTGGCAGCAAGGCGTATACGATGTCTGGCATTTGCGCGGGAATTGCCGCGTGCAGCAAGGCGAGACCGACATCCGCGGCCCGGAGGCGGTGCTGTGGATCGACCGCGGCGATCCGGACACGCTCGGCGAACCGAAGAAGGTGCTCGCCTATTTCGAAGGCGGACCACAACAGGTAGTTACGCTCGATCATACGGCGACGAAAACCAATCCACGCGGCGACCGCCTCGAAACGCCTTCCTGGTTCGGCCGACTGATCACGCAGGGCAGTGTTGATCTCGAGACACCGTCGCCGAAGCCGAGCGAAGCCGGCAGTCGGCGCCACCGATCGTCGAGCGTGGTCTGGCGCGATTCGGCCCGCAGCCGCACGTCGCGAATCTGCCGATTGGGGCCGCACAGGCCGTTGAACAGGCGCAGTTCACCCAGGCCGTGCCGACGCCGACGCCCGCTCGTTCCCGTCGGCGCAGCGCCGTTCCGCAAATTCCGCGTACTACAGCGGAGCGACGTCGGCTTCCAGTTCAAGACGCTCAAATCGCCCGCCGGCGAAGACATCGTCGTCGTGAGCGGCGGCGTGAACGTGATTATCGAAGGCCTCAGCGTCGAAGGGTTGCCGGCGTCGTTGGGGCCGCTGGGAACGGTCGACATCGAGACCGACCGGGCGGTCGTTTGGACGCAACTTCCCGGCGGTGGCAACGTGAACGAAGTGACGCAGCAAAACGACGCGCCGCTGGAAATCTACATGGAGGGCAACATCGTCTTCCGCCAAGGCGATCGCACGGTCTACGCCGACCGCATGTTCTACGACGCCCGCCGGCAAGTCGGCACGATTCTCAACGCCGAGCTGCTCGCGCCGCCGCCCGCGGTGGCCGGGTATCAGTATCAGGGGCTGGTGCGATTGAAGGCCGCGGCCATGCGTCAGCTCGATGCCTCGCGGTTCGTGGCCAGCGACGCGCTCTTGACGACCAGCCGGCTCGAAGATCCAGCCTACAGCTTCGAGTCGCAGACGATCACGCTCACCGACCGGCAGCAACCGCTGGTCGATCCCTACACGGGCGCGATGGGCGTGAATCCGGCAACGGGCGAGCCGGCGTTTGCTCATCAGTACAATGTCGAGAGCCAGAGCAACTTTCTGTATGTGTCGGGCGTGCCCGTGTTCTATTGGCCGACGATCGCCACGACCCTCGAAAAGCCCACCTTCTACGTCAACAACGTGCGGGTCCGCAACGATTCGATCTTCGGATTCCAAACGCTGTTCGACCTCGACGCCTTTCAACTGCTGGGCTACGAAGCGCCCCAGGGCGTCGAGTGGGATTTGAACCTCGACTACCTCAGCAAGCGCGGGCTCGGCTTCGGCACAAGCGTCGATTACGACCGCGACAGTTTCTTCGACTTGGCCGGCCCCACCGCGCGGCCTCGTCGACGACTGGTTCATCAGCGACCACGGGCTCGACAACCTCGGCCTCGGCCGTCGCGACATCGTTCCGGAAAAGAGTTTCCGCGGCCGGTCGTTTTGGAACCATCGGCAAAAACTCGTCGGCGGGATGCTCGACGATTGGACCGTGCAGGGCGAAGTGGGCTGGCTCAGCGACCGGACCTTCCTGGAGGAATACTACGAGAACGAATGGGACGAGAACAAGGACCAAACGACCGGCATACGGCTGAAGCACGTGTTCGACAACATGTCGCTCTCGGTCGAGGCGAACGGGCAGATCAACGATTTCTTCACCGAGACGCAGTGGCTGCCGCGCGGAGATTTCTACTGGCTCGGCGAGTCGCTGTTCGACAACCAGACGACACTTTACTCGCACACTTCGCCGCGTACGCCAACATCGGCATCGCCACGCCGCCGACGAATCCGACGCTGCTGAGCCAGTGGACGCTGTTGCCGTGGGAAGTCGACAGCCTCGGTAATCCGACCATGCGCCCACGGGCGAGCGGTTCGTCACGCGCAACGAGTTCGACTACCCGCTCGACCTCGCGCCGGTCAAGGTCGTGCCCTACGTTTTGGGGGAATATGGCCATTGGGGCGCCGATTTGAAGGCAACAGCATCGACCGCTTGTGGGGACAAGTCGGCGTGCGGGCCAGCATTCCGTTCTGGGCCGTCGACCCGACGATCCACGATCCGTTGTTCAATCTCAACGGGCTGGCGCACAAAGTGGTGTTCGACGCCGAGGCCTCGTACGCCGACGCCAATCAGAATTTCACCGAGTTCCCGCTCTACGACGAAATTGATGACAACGCGATCGAGGAATTTCGCCGGCGGCTGTTCTTCTCGCCCGTCGGGAGCAGCGTCCTGGCCGGGTACGTTCAATCAGAAGTTCGATCCGCGATATCTGGGCCATTCGCTCCGGCATGCAGGACAACGTCACCGCGACGAGCATGGAATTGGCCGAACGACCTCACCGCGGTCCGCTTCGGCATGCGCCATCGCCTGCAAACCAAAGCGCGGAGCACCGGGCGAGGAGCGGATCGTCGACTGGATGACGTTCGACTCAAATGCGACTTGGTTCCCCGACCCGAATCGCGACAATTTCGGTCAGGACATCGGACTGATCGACTACGACTGGCGCTGGCACGTGGGCGACCGGTTCACGATCCTCTCCGACGGTGCGGCCGACACGTTTGGCAACGGCTTCAGGACCGTGTCGCTCGGCGCAATGCTCAACCGGCCGATGATCGGCAACGCCTACCTCGGCTTCCGCACGATGGACGGCCCGCTGACGGCCAATCTGGTCCTCGGCTCGGTGCAACTATCGGATGAGCGAGAAGTGGATCGGGTCGGCCAGCGGGTCGATCGACCTGGGCAACTCCGGCAACATCGGCCAGTCGTTCGCCGTGAGCCGGATCGGCGAATCGCTGATTGCCACCGTCGGGGCGAACTACGACCAATCGAAGAACAACATCGGCTTGAGCTTCCTGGTCGAGCCGCGGTTCCTGCCGAAGCCTCAACGTCACGCGCCGCACGGGCATCGAGATTCCGCCCGTGGGGATCAATGGGCTGGAGTAGCAAGCGGAGCTGTTAGCTGTTAGCTTTTAGCTTTTAGCTGTTAGCCAGCAGTGACAGTTCGATTGGCTAATGGCTAAACGCTGACAGCTTTCGGAGACTTCGCCATGAAAATCGGCATCGGCTCGGATCATGCGGGCTTCTTGTACAAAGAGAAGATCAGAGCGCATCTCGCGCAACTCGGGCACGAAGTGCAGGACTTCGGCACGACTTCCGAGGAGCCGGTCGACTATCCGCTCTTCATTCGGCCGGTGGCCGAAGCGGTCGCGCGGGGCGAAGTGGAGCGCGGCATTGTGCTGGGCGGCTCGGGCAACGGCGAAGCGATCGTAGCCAACCGGGTCCACGGCGTCCGCTGCGCGATCGCCTGGAATCTCGAATCGGCGCGCTTGGGGCGCGCCCACAACAACTCGAACTGCCTCTCGCTCGGCGAGCGGATGATCGCTGAAAACGACTTGCTCCCAATCGTCGACATTTGGCTCGCCACGCCCTTCGACGGCGGCCGGCACCAGCGGCGGATTGAGCTGATCGATCAATGAAGTGACTCTGTGCCGTGGACCGGGAACGCGCAGGCAGTCGACTGGCAAAGCGAGCCGGCCGTGTGTGACATCTGATCCACGAATCGGCCTATTACGCGAGTAAGGGCATTCCTCGTCAATTCCCTATCTTCCGCGAGATCATGAGGTGCTGGATGTTCACGATTCGGAACTTGGCCTATCGTCGTTTGGTAATTCTGGCTTTCGTGCTCGCGTGGGTGCCACCGGTCGGTGCCGCGGAACTGCGGACCTATGAGTTCCTGTCGGGACAGGATCGGCTGTTTCAGTTTCAGGGTGGACTCTTGGGGACCGATGTGCAGGCACAGCTCGCTGGTTCATTTGACGTCGAGATCATGAACGACGGTACGAGTCGCCTCACGCGATTCGACGTGCAACTCGTCGACATTTTGGATCAGGGGTTCTCCCCGCTCGGCTGGTCGGAAGGGACGTCGCTGGCCGACGTTTTGTTCGTGAATCCCGTGGGCCTCACAGGCTATCGCGATGCGGCGCTTATCACGCTTGGCGATCCCGGGGTTATCATCGACTTCGAAACAGGCATGCCAAACACGATCATCCGAGTGGGCAATTTGGGTGGCGGATTGGCAAACGTCCGTATCTCCTCCTCAATGCCCGAAATGGTCATCGACAGTCCCTCGTTCGCTACCGAGTCGCCCGGCCTGCTGGTTCGCGTCGTGCCGGAACCGGGAGCGACAACCCTCTTGACCGGCGTGCTCATCGCGGTGGGTGGCCGGCGTCGATGGCGCCGTGCCGGCTGATTGGCGTAATTGGTCGCGGTTGGTGGCGGCCGCCACGATATTTCATCGCCGCCCAGCGTCTTTCCGCCGCTCCGCACCTCTACTGCCACCGACGGTGGCGGCTTGATGGTGGCTGGCAGATTCCGGCGTTCCGCACTACGATGGAGTGATTCGGCCTCCATTCGTATTCTTTACCCGGCGGGGAACTGTGCCATGACGATTCGGGCGGAACGTGAACCGCGATTTTACTTTCGCTTCTTGTTGATTGGGCTCGGGGCGCTGGCCTTCGGGTTGTACTGCGTCTACGACGGGGCGATCGGTTATCCCGGCAAGCAGGAACGGGCACTCGCCTACCAGAAATACGTGCTCGACGATAAGAATGAGGACAAGTGGAACGCCTACGCCGCCGAGCACGGTTGGTCGAACGCCTATCCCGGCGAACCGAAGGAAGACGGGAAGTACGAAGTCGACGTCAAAATGCAGTTCTGGATGGCCGGCGCGTGTGGGTTGATCGCCTTCTTCCCGCTATTGAGCGTGTGGCGATCACGCGGACGGTGGATCGAACTCAGCAAGTCGGGGCTGACTTCGAGCTGGGGACAGAGCGTCGCGGCCAACCAAGTGGTTTCGCTCGACAAGACAAAGTGGCGCTCGAAGGGCATCGCCGTGCTCAAGTACAACGACGGCACACGGACCCGCAAGTTCGTCATCGACGACTTCAAATTCAAACGCGAGCCGACCGACAAGATCCTCGCGGAATTCGAGTCGCGGATCGGCCTCGACAAGATCACCGGCGGGCCGCCGGAGGGATACGAGTTGGTCACCGAGGAAGCGGCGGCTGTGGATGCCGAGATTTAGGGCGGCCGTTCGTGGAGTTAGAAGGGGCGAAGCGGACCCAGCGCTTATTCAACGAGATGCAAGTCCCTCTTTGAGTTCTTCTCCGCAGTTGGCCGCAGGCGGCGTCGATGGCGTCGCCTTTTTTGTGGCGGAAACGGACGGCGAGGCCGTGGTCTTCTAAGATGCGGCGGAAAGTTTGTTGGGCGCTGGTGCTGGGTGTGCGATACGGTAAACCGGAGACGGGATTGAAGGGGATCACGTTCACCAGCGCCGTGCGGCGGCCCAAGAGGCGGGCCAGCTCGTGGGCGTGGTCCGGGCTGTCGTTGATGCCCGCGAGCAGCACGTACTCGAACGTGAGCTGGCGTCCAGAAAGGTCGAAATAGTAGTCGGCCTCGGCCAGGATGTCGGCGAGCAGGATCTTCTCGCCGACGGGGACGATCTGGCGGCGAATTTCTTCGTTCGGGGCGTGGAGCGAGACGGCCAGCCGATAGCGGGCGCCGGCGTCGGCCAACCGGCGCATCGGTTTGGGGAGTCCAACGGTCGAGATCGTGATTCGCCGGGCGCTGATGCCGAGGCCATCATCACGACTGGCCTCTTCGAGCGCGGGTAGGAGATTGTCGAGATTCGCCAGCGGTTCGCCCATGCCCATCACGACAACGTGACTGAGCCGCTCCTCCGGCCCAAGGAGCCGCTGCAGCCGCAACATCTGCTCGACGATTTCGCCGCTGGTGAGATTGCGTTCCAGGCCGTCGAGGCCGCTGGCGCAGAAGACGCAGCCCATGCCGCAGCCGACTTGCGTGCTGATGCAGATGGTGCGGCGGACCTCGTCGCGCAGCAGCACGCATTCGATCTGCCCACCGTCGGCCAGCGCGAGCAGCAGCTTCTCGGTGCCGTCGTCGGCCTGCGTGTGCCGGACGACGCTGGTCGTCCAGAGGGTGAATTCCGCGGCGAGCTCGTTGCGTAGTGATTGGCCGAGGTCGGTCATCTCCTGAAAGTCGCCGGCTCTGCGTGCGAAGAGCCAGTGGCGAATTTGCTTCGCACGGTAGGCGCCCTGACCGTGCTCCGCGAGCCAGGCAGCGAGCGAGTCGTCGATGGCGTTGAGAAGATGTGGCACGTGCACGGACTATTGCCTGGTTCGGCCGGCCGCCCCGGAATTCGACTAATCGGCCCGATTGCTCGACAACACCGCCGGCAGCATCGTCCACAAATAATAGGCGCGCGGAGTGGCGAGATCGAGCAGCGCCGACGGATCGATCGCGTAGCGGCCGGTCGTCGAAGTGCGGACGCCGAGCAGTTCGCTGACGAACGACGTCGGCTTCTCGTACTTGACGCAGCGGACGTCGTCGGTCGAAACATTGGCGAGTTCAGCGGCCCGGTTGATGGCGTCTTCGATGAAGCCGAGCTTGTCCACCAGACCGCGATCGAGCGCCTGCTGGGCGGTGAAAACTTGGCCGGTGGCCACGGCGTCGAGCGCGGCGGGATCGGCCTTGAACTTCGGGCGGCCGCTGGCGACGATCCCTTTGAAGCCCGCGAAACTATCGTTCACCAGCGTCTGCAGCACCTTGCGATCCTCTTCGGTCATCGGCTTGGTGGGGCTGCCCATCGTCTTGAGCGGCCCGCTCACGAGCGAATCGTCCTTCACGCTCCACAGACCGAGCAGGCCCGAGAGGTCGTAATGCGGAATCACGACGCCGATCGAGCCGGTCCAGGTGGTCGGCTCGGCGTAGATTACTTCCTTCTCGTCGCCGACGGCCATGGCGATGTAATAGCCGCCGCTGGCGCAGATGCTGCCCATGCTCACGACGATTGGCAGCTTCCGCGCCTCGACCAATTGGCGCAGATAGTGGTAGATGAAGTCGCTGCCGGTGACGGTGCCGCCGGGCGAATTGATCCGCAGCACCACGGCGACGACGCTCGGGTCTTCCTTGCACCGCGTCGATCTGCTTCTTAACGAAACCGTCGCCCTCCATGATCGCGCCTTCGACGTCGATGATGGCGATCTTTTTCGCGGCGTAGCGGGCGAGCGAATGGTATTTTTCCTGCGGCTTGTCGGCGGCGCTGAAGTAGCTGCGGTAGTTCGTCACCAGGCCGAAGATCACCAGCACCGCGATGCCGAGTGCCGCGAGCAGCAGCTTTCCCATCCGGCCGAAAGTGCTCTCGTGGATGATGATTTGCGGCGGGGGATTTTTCGGTCCCGTTGGGAAAGCGGTGGGCGGATTGGGAACGTCGTTGGCCATGGACTTGGTTACCTGGGGTGGGGTCGGTGGAGCGTGCTAGCAGCGTTCGTGCGGCCGTGCGGCGGAACACCGCGCGCCGGCGCAGCCACACCGTCAAGCGACATTCTAAAGGATGCTGCGATCCAGACAACCGGGGCTACCTCGGCGGGCGCCAACGCCGCGGCGCACACGGAAGCCTGAATTGCCAGTTCGCGGCACGGTTTGCGGGTGTTGCCACGACGGGCCGAATGCCGGTAAAGTAGACGCCTGGCGGCGTGTCGAGCCGTTGGAGATATTGGCACGCCACCTCCCTTGAAGGAGCAACCAGGTGTTTGTCTGTGCATCGACTGAATGTTTTCCCGATCTCGCGCCGCAAGAGGTGCTCGAAGCCATGGTCGACCTGGGCTTCACTTCGATCGAGTTGCCGATCCATCACGAGCGTGGTTGGCTCAAGCCCGAGGAGGTACATGCCGACTTGGAGCGGAGCGTCCACTTCTCGCGCGACACGCATCGGCTCGACATCGCCGCGCTGTCGATCGAGCTGGGCCCGGAGCGCGAGTTGTACTACCCGCATTTCGCCGCTTGCTGCAAGCTCGCCAAAGCGATTAAGGTGGTGACGCTCGTCGTGCCGGCCTCGGAACTCGGCACGCCGTTCAACGAGGAGATCGAGCGGCTGCGGAAGCTGGTCGAGATCGCGTCGCTCGAAGGGGCGGTCGTCGCCGTGAAGACGACGATCGGCTGCATGACGCAGGATCCCGACACGGCCGTCGTGCTGTGCGACAACGTGAAAGGCCTGCGGCTGGCACTCGATCCGAGCCACTACATCGCCGGCCCGCACCAGGGCGCAAGCATCGACAAAGTGATGAAGTACGTGCAGCATGTTTATTTGCGCGACTCGACTAAGCAAAAGCTCTACGTCCGCGTGGGCCAAGGCGAAGTCGACTATGGCAAATTGATTCAGCAACTCGCGCGCGTCAACTACGACCGCGCGCTGTGCGTTCACATGTCGCCGCTCGAAGGCTTCGACCACCGCGCCGAAATGCGGAAGATTCGGCTGCTGCTCGACAGTCTGCTGTAGCAATTGCCGTCGGTTGGCTTTTCTCGCACGATTCGCTCCGCCTTTCGTTCCGGCCCGTTCCCGGCCTGTGGGTCCGCCTTCGCCCGCCTGAGATCGTGTCTCCTTTCTGCGATGCCGAGGTAGGCCGGCGGCGTGCCACGGCGGTTTTCGACGGGCCATCGACCTGTGACCAACTGCCGAGGACTCGCGTCGGCAACGGTCGCCTTCGCAAAATCCCCGTGTTTTTGCGAAGGCGACAAGTTTCTCCCGAAGGCGACAAGTTATTTGGCGGCCCTCACTCGCATCGCGGCTGGAATCGGAGTTTTGGAACATTGGAAGATGTTTGAAAACACGATTCACTGCTCCAAAAATCACCAATTCTGTCACACACCTTTGGCCGGCGCCTGGAAATCGAGCGTCTTTTCACACTCCCACGTGACAAAACACCTTGAATTTGCGCTTTCGCGTTGAGTTCCAATATTCCTCGTTCGTAGCTAGTGACAGACCGGCGCAGCGGTAGCGCAGCCCTGCCGAGGCGGAGGGCAGAGGGCAGAGCTTGAACTCGCCCGCCGCAAGGTTCGGGATGTCAAAGAGCTGTCACGCCCGATCACGTAGCAGCCGCCGACGGAGGAATTTGCCTCAACGCCCGCAGCGATGGCCTCGACGCGATCGAGCGAGATTCATCCTACCCGATAGTGTATTTCTGTATATATCCTATTTTCGGCCAGTCAATTTTCAGCAATTTGACGGCGGACTGGCTGGTTGGGGTTGCTGTCCAACTCACTCAGGCACGCTATTGGACAGTCGCAGCCGACCGGGCGCGCAACGGGTCGCCACTGTCCAGCAGACACCGTGTGTGAGTTGGACAGCAGCGGAACTGTTGGTCCCTCCGAGAAAGTTGGATGTCCCCCGCCCCCCGCCGATCTGACTCGCAGCCGCAAAGAGGAATATAGGAATGACGCCTCGATTTTGACGGCTGCTGGGGGGAAGGCAATCGTCGGTGATTTGCCGGCGATGGTGCAGAATTCGCGAGCCAACTCTCAACGGAGCAACTGACCGTCATGCGAACGCAGAGCTGAAGCGGCTGGTTCAAGAATGGTGGCGTCGTCGGACTCTCACAAAGCGGTTGGCTGGTTGCGACAGCGACCGCGTCCCTGGGGATCGACGGCTGCGAACATTTGCAGCGCAACGCCAACGCTATTGAGCAACTCCTGCAAACTGCGCCGACCAACTCCTTGCGCGTGGCGAAAGACCATGCCCGCCGAGACTGGTTGGTTCGGCTCCCAGCTGGGCAAACAGGTCGTCGCGTTCGCGGGATCGATCGCCGCTGTTTGCCACCCAGCGATCGTCTTCTGGGAGATTGCTGGCGAGACTTCTGTGTTGCTGCGACGTAGCGAGCAGTAGCCGTCGGTCCGACGCGGCTGACCCGAAGGTGGCGGCCAGCGACGAAGAGATACGACTGGAATTTCGGGAAACTGCCCGCATTACGGGAGGAGTCGTCGCCCAATCCGTGAGAGCAAAATCAATAGCGATGGGCGCAGTCGCCAATAAGGCAGCGGTTTTCGCGGGCTCGGCCAAGTCAATTCGTGCCTCGTTCGCGCTTGCGGCTTCTGTAACGGAGGCCTGGCCCGCTCCACTCCCCCCCACCGTTTCGCCGAAGTGGGCCTTCCAGACAACGTAGTCGGCCTGATCGACGACACCGGCGCTTGGTCCCGTGATGTCGCCGCCGGCGCCTGCTCCGCCGGTCGATTGGCCGAGGTGGTTGCGCCAGACGGTATAGTCGGCGGCGTTGACGATGCCATCGCCATTGCCGTCACCCAAGGTGTAGGGCGTCACGTTCTGGCCGAAGCTGCCGCGCCAGACGTCGTAGTCACCCTGGTCGACGGTTCCGGTGCCATCGAAATCACCGGGCAGTTCGGGCGGCGGCGGACCCGTGATTTGCCACTCGAAGGTTACGGAGGCAGAATTCAGGCCGTCGGTGGCGATCATCGTCACTTCATACGGCGAGCCGCTTTCCGCCTCGGCAGGGACAGTGCCGTAGAGGAAGGCTCGTCCCGTACCAATCAAATAAGCTGGATCATACGCGAACGATAGACCGGGTGGCGAACCTTGAACTGTAAACTGCAACGGCAACGAAAGCGACGTGGTCGCGTCCGCCGAAAAAAAGACATTGTCGCCGAACGAGACTGGACTGCGAGGTTGGCGTGGAAAATGAAATCTGATCCTCCACGCCGACCTGCAGAACGGTCCAGGTAAGATAGCTAGACTTGGTGCTATAGCCGTCTTCGTACGTGACCTCGACAAAGTATGGAGCCTGCGAATCGGCGTTGGCGGCAAGCGTGCCGGAGATTTGGCCAGTCGCGGAATTGAGCGAGATCCCGGCCGGCAAACCGGTCGCGGAATAGGTGAGCGTGCCGCCGGAGGTGGTCGTCGCGTTGAGGTTGAAATCGACGACGTCGCTGTTGTGGTTCAGGCGCACGACGGGGGTCGACGCGAGTTGAATACCAGAGACAATCATGGGTAATGCAATATCGTTCGTCTCCAGTCCATCATCGGCATGGACATGGACTTCATAGGGTCCATGCGTCGAGGTGCCGGCTTGAGCGGTGCCGCTGATCACGCCGGTGTTCGGATTGAACGCAAGCCCGGCTGGCAACCCGGTGACAGTCACGACCGGCGTTCGATTCAAACCATCGTTCACGGAGATCGGGTCGAAAGTGACCGAGGACCGTTTCGTCAACGTTGACCGGATGGGGAAACAACGGCTCGAAATAGGGAATGTAGACGTAGATCGCACTCGAAGACATCCCATTCGATCGTCCACTCTCGGGTGTATAAACCGTTGGTTGCCGAAATCAGCGTTGGAACGGCGAGCCGCGTAAGTGTTAAAGGAATCGTTCCTGAAATCACGCCGGTTGTCGGGTTGAGCGTCAACCCCGGCGGCAAATTGGTCGCGGCATAGGTCGTCGGTCCAGGCGGATGGGTGGCCAGATAATTCGATAGGTTGAACGTGACGTCCTCGCCATCGGAGTTCTGGATACAGGGCCGGCGGGTTCCAGTCGAGCGGGAAATTGGGATACGTGTCCAAGCCATTCAAGTTTTTGAACAAAAATTGCAACACATCGCGATACGCTATGGCCGCACCAGTCTTCCAAAATGCCTGAAATCCAACACCAAACTGATCGTAGTTGATCGTGAGATCGCCAATCTGCGTCTGCTTGCTTGCGATCAGCCAACTCGGCGAAGTACCGGGCCGGCTACGGTCGTCGATGTTGAGACTTTGGTAACCATTTTCGCCGAGCAAGTTAATTGTTCCGTGCACGTTGCTCAGGTCTTGGACTCCGCCAACGCCATCGGTGCCGACATTGACCTGGGCGCTGAACGTCGAAGTGTTGAGGCCGGTATACGCGTTGGTAACAGAATCGGTCGAATTGATCGTGCCCGCATTCGCCAGCACGTTGATGCGATGTGTGATCGCGATGAGATGATTCGTCGGAAATTCCGTCGCGTAGTCAAAATTCAGCACACCAGAGTTGCCGAAAACATTGAACGTATCGACGTCGCCTGTGAAGGCTCGCGACATTTGCACGTCGATTGTGCCCGTATTCCCATGAACGTTGACCAACACGGAACGTTGTGGGCTGAGGCCATCGATCGTCAGGGTTCCAGCATTGGCTACACGTCGACGGTTGGGTTTCCACCTACGGCATAGTCGGGAGACTGCGGATAACCGCCGCCATTGATGAGCACTGGGTGCGAGGCCGGCTGTGACAAATCCCAATAAATATTGATGTTGAACGTACCGTAGATGTACTGGTAGTTGAAACTGAATCCTGGGGGCCAGCCGCGCGGGTTGGCGGGATCGTCAGGTCCCCCTGGTCCGGTGGGAGTGATGACTACGTTGTCGAACAGGATCGTTGCATTGTTGGTTGGTGTGTGTCGATCGACGATGATGTCGCCCCAGCCTGAGCTGGTGGCGAATGTCAGCAAGGTATTTGCGCCGAACGTAACTTTCGGTGTGTACGCCACGGACGATGTGTAGAAGTGCTGGAAATAAAAGCCGGCCTGCGCGAAGTAGAATTCCACCAGCGGCGTATAGTACTCGAGGTCGAGCGAGCCGTCGGAAAGCGTGGCCTTGGTCGCGATCAACGTTTTGTCGTGGAAGCCAACCTGCAAATTGTTTTGCGAGCTGAGTCCTGAATCTTGCACCTCGACGTCGAGGAATGTGCCAACGCCCTCTTCGACGCTGTAGGTATCGCTGCTGCCGCCACCGTCGAGTGTAATGGAGGAGCTTTTCGTGTTATCGCTCTGAAAGGTGATCGTTTGCGAATGCCCATTGGTGCCAAAAACGCGCGCGACGCTGTAGATGGGGCCGCCGAAATATGCCTCCACATAATCTTGCACGGGTATGTACGTATCAGGGGAAATGTTCTCGAAGTGATAATGAGCGAACGGCGTTGCGATCAGGTTGTTCGATAGTTCCACAAAGTCGACGTACCAATCCGGCTGCATCTCCATTTGCCCGCGGGTATAGTCGAGTGCCACGAGCAGCGGCACGCCGCGCCGATTTGCGTTACTAAAGAAGTCGCCCGTGGCGGTGATGTTGAAGCTATCGGCAGCTGCAGTACCTCCGAACTTCAATTTGGCGGCGCCAGTGACTTTAAAGTCGATATTGAGGAGTGAAGTATCGCCGAAGATTATGGTCGATCCCGGCGCACCGACGGCATGCACAGATTTGATGCCATGCGCGGTCGCGAACAATCCGGCATTGCTGTAGATATCCAGCGCCACCGTACTCGGATCGTATTTGTCGGGTACGGTGCCATTCTCGAAGTCGGCGGTATCGCCGGCCGGCACACGGACGACGAGCTGGCTTTGGCCATAGGGTCCGCCGTCGATCTGATAGGTAGCCGGGACGCCGCCAAACGACGGGCTGATGTTGAAGGAGTTGAACCACGTGCCGCCAATCATCTCGTAGGCGCCCGGCCCGGCGGCAAAGAAGCTGTTGTTGCCCGGGCCGCCGAACATCAGGCCACCGTGGCTGGCGGTCATCGTCGAGCCGATGATGCCGGTCGGATCGGCCGGCGCGACCGCCGCGTCGATCTGCGAGTTGATCATCGTCTGGCCCGCGGGATCGTAGCCCGAGACGTCGCCGAAGTGTTGCTTGGCCTGATCCAGGCGAGCGGCGGGAATGAAATTGCCGAACTCCATCGTGCCGCCGGTGAGCGTCGTCGACCCGTAGCCGCCGGCCAGCAACACGGTCGCGTGGGTTCCGTCGCCGGCTTCGGAGTAGTCGTAGGTCACGTTCTTGCCGCCGGCCAATATCACGCCCGGCTTCGTCTGCGCCGGTTCCGGATCCAGCGCGCCTTCGTCCGCAAAGACGCGGAACGGATCGATGATGTGGATCGACACGCCGTCGGGCGCCGTTCCGTCGAGGCCGACCAAGTTGTAGTAGTTCGTCGTGAAGTCGTTCTTCCGCTCGATGTACAGATCGATCTCGCCCGCGTAATCGACGCGGATTCCGTCGGCGACCACGGTCTGGCCGGCGATCAGGACCGACATGTCGTGGAAAGGCTGCACGGTCACCTGGCCGACCGTGGACATCTGGGCGGTCTTGAGCAGCAGCGTGTGCTCGTTGGTGACGTCGATCACCACCAGCGGCTTCGACTCGCTCGCGGGCGGCAGCGGATCATAGTCGAGCAGCGTCTTGTGGGCCAGTTCGTAGCTGAAGAGCGTGATGTTCGGACCGACTGGGATCGGGGATCGTCAGCTCGATCGAAGCCGAGGCATAGAGCTTCGCCCGAGGCGTTGAACACGTTGGCGTGGCTGCCGATGTTTTGCAGCATCGAATCGAGGTAGACGTGGGACGAGTTGTCCTGATTCACCAGCTCGATCGAGACGTTGGCATAGATGCCGCCCGACACCGTGACCACCGCCGAAGCCGAAATTTCGGCGAAGCCTTGCAGGTAGAAAGCCGGTCTTTCGCGGCGACGGCACATTGGGAATCGGCGGACCGGAGGTATCGATGCTGTTGTCGAAGTAGAAGCCGTGCAGCAAATCCTCAGCCTTGTGCAGCGGATCCTGCACGAATTTGATCAGCCCGGCCGTGTCGTAGCCAATCGAAAAATCGGCATCGAACATGATTCCCGCCGTGAGAAACACGCCGAACAAATCCTGAATGCCGAAGCCGATGCTGGGCGCCAGCTCGAAATGCTCGCGGCCGGTAGTGAAGGAAAACATCGTCTGCGTCTGGCCGGTGAGGATGCCGCCGATCACCGGCCCAGGATCTTCGAGCAGCGGGAACTGGAAGCCGGCTGTCGACGTTGACGCCGGCGTAATTGGCGACGTCTTCCAGCGTGTCCTGCAAATCCTGAAGCGCGGGGAATCGAAATGTCTGCTGAACGCGCTTTGAGCTGGCTCGTGTCGAAGCCGAACAAGCCGCCGGCTCGCCGTCGCCGGTGACCGACAGCCGGCGAGATTGATGTCGCCAAAATTGATCACGGCGCCGCCGGTGCTGCCCGAGAGGTCGAACGTATTGACGGCCTTGATGACTTTGATCATCAGGTCGAAACGGTCTTGCTGGTCTGGCGAGAAGCCGGCACCCTGTAGCAGCAGGTCGCCCATTGTTTCGCTGCTGTCGAACGCGCTGAGGATCGGCACCGGCGTTTCGAACATGTCGATGAACGGCTGCAGCGGCTTGGTGTACTTCTGGACGGTCGTCACGATGTCGCCCATAAAGCCGTGCATGAAGCTGTCTGCATCGAGCCTGAAGTTCTTCAAGGCGATCGAGGGCATCTGCAACTGTTGTTGCGTGGATTGATGCCCCAATCAACTTGCAGATCGGTGACGAACCTTGGATTGAACGACGCGTTCAAGGCCGGATCGACGAAGCTCAATGACAAGCCCAGCCGGATGTGCGCATCGCCCGAAAAATGGGGCGAAACGCCATTGCTGCTTCGAATGCGAACGCCAGATGTCCGTTGAAGTTCGTCCCTTCGTCCACCACATGCGTGTACAACAAGCCGTTCAAGCTCGCTGTCGCCTGAAAGCCGGGCAGCGTCAGGCCGAAGCCAATGTCGAGATTCGTGTTCGCCGCGTCGAGCGTGACGGAAGTGCCGTTGTAATCGAAGCCGATGTTCAGCGTCGGAGTGATCGAAGCGGCGACGCCGCCGGCGGTCGAGACTTGCAAGAACGCGTTTAAGCCCAGGTCGAACGTGAAGGTGTGCGAAATCGTCGGCAGCGGAATCGCCAATTGGTGGTGGCCACTCGTCAGATTCTGTGTCTGGGCGTCGATGCTCGGCAACGAGTTCTGCAGGATCGTGCTGATTTCCGGAACGCTATCGAATTGGTGGCCCACGAGCGGCAAGCGTGTCGCCGCATCGAGCGCCGTATTGATCGAACTTTGATACGGTGTGATCGCGTTGACCAGATCTTGAGCGACGCTCAGCATCGCCCGCTCTTCGAATACTTCAAATGCCGTGCGACGGAAGCGAGAGTCGCGATTTGCGAGGCTACTTTTTGAAATATGGCCGGCAGATGTCAGGAATAGTTGCCGCCAACCAAGAGGAAGACGACGCATAGAGGTGCCTCGCAGAAGTTAACCGCTCAATGAAAACGTCGAGCGTAATCGTCATGCGGCTAATATAACATCGACTCGGGCTTCTAGATACGGAGGGGCCTTCAAGGACTCCGAACTTTTGACTGGCGCTCTCGGAACGTCGCAAATTGAGAATTAGAACATCTAATCTTCAAGTACATCATTGGGTCCGTAGGCAGGATTGCGGCCAGAATTTTGACCTGGCACGAAGGGGAAACTCAAGACCATGGATTGACCGCAAACTTTGCCGTAACTCTTTTGGCCGCTGAACGTTTGGTGCACGGAAAGTCCAAGCCCGTGCAGCCAATCAATGTGCCACACTGCCATCGAATCGGAGCTTCTTGGCATCACCGAGCCTGGATTCCCGGCGACCTCTACTAGCGGCCGTACAGAGACGCCTGGCTGCGTAGGCAGCAACTCACCGACGCACGATGGCAACGGGTCTATAACGCCCAACGAGCAGCAATTGTTTCGGCGCAATATGGTCCCACTCTACGAACGGCGACTTTTTTTGCGGACACCCTCGGCTCGACCCCAGTTGAAGAGGCTAGCAGTTGCGAATCCAGGCTGCCAGCGATAGACGTCGTGCGGCTGGTGGTGCGTCGTTGCCGACGCCGCTAATGCGGGTGTCGAGCGTCGCGGGGCGGAAAATGCGGCGAAACTCCGCGTCGGAGTGAGGGTTATACAATTGAGAGGCCATGTTCCGGCAGCGGCCGCCGCTCGCTTGCGTCGGCGGGGGCGGGTAAGCTGGAAATGTGGGTCGCCGCTGGTGTGTGCGATCGTGGTTGCGAATACTCCTTGGCTCTTGAACGCCGTTTTGGCCATCACCGAATCGACTGCCGCACGCTATACGCTGGCCGACCCCGACGTTCGGCTGATGCTCCAGGTGCGCGATGATGATGCGGGGGCGTTTGAGGAGTTGATGCTGCGGTATCAGAATCGGCTGGTGTCGCTGCTCGGGCACATGGTGGGGCAGCCCGACCTGGCCGAAGATCTCGCGCAGGACGTGTTCATGCGTGTGTATCGGGCTCGGAAGCGGTACGTGCCCGGGGCGAAGTTTTCAACGTGGTTGTTCACGATCGCGGGGAACGTCGCGGCGAACGCCCAGCGGACGCGCTCCCGACGGCACGAAGTTCGCTTGCCGGCGTCGGCGAGCGGCACGTCGGCGCTGCCGATCGATGCGGTGGCGGTCGCCGCGAGCGGCCTGATGCCGACGCGGCAACTCGACAAGGCGGAGCTGCGGGAGGCAGTGCAGCAGGCGATCGCTGCGCTCGGCGAGCGGCAGCGGATGGCGGTGCTGCTCTCGAAGTTCGAGCACTTCAGCTACGCGGAGATCGCCGAGATCATGGGCCTCTCGCCGGAGGCGGTGAAGTCGCTGTTGTCGCGGGCGCGGGGCCGGCTGCGCGAAGTGCTGGAACCATATTTGAGCGCGGTGCGTCGGTCGCCACCGGCGACCCCGACTGCCTGATTCCTGACCCCTCGCACTCATGTCCACGTCCCAATCACAACCCGACGCACCGAACACCGACGAGCTGGTGGCGTATCTCGACGGCGAGCTCTCGGCCGACGAGTGCCGGCACGTGGAGCGGCGGTTGGCGAGCGACGCGGACTATCGCCGCCAGCTCACTGAGCTGGAGCAGGCGTGGTCGGCGCTGGAGGAGTTGCCACAGCGAACGGTGAACGACGACTTCGCGCGGACGACGATCGAGATGGTCGCGGTCGAGGCGGAGCGCGACGTGAGCGTGCGGTCGGCGACACAGGCGGCCAGCCATCGGCGACGAGTGCTAGTTGCCGGCGCCGTCGGGCTGGCGCTGGCAGCGGTCGCGTTTGTCGTCGTGCGGGCGCTGTTTCCGGGGCCGAACGCGATGCTTGTGCACGATTTGCCTGTCGTCGCCCAATTGGACGTGCTGACGCAGGTCGAAGGACGTCGAGTTCCTGCGAGGATTGACGAAGCTTGATTTCAAGTCGACCGAAAGCGGCGGAAACGACGCCCGTCGCGCGACCGCGCAGTTGGTGTCGACCGACGACGCCTGGCAGTCGCCGGACGATCGGCGGCAATGGATCGAAGGACTGCCGGCGAACGACAAAGCGGCGCTGGCGGCCTTGTTCGCTCGCTTTACCAAGCTCACGCCGGAAGCGCGTGACCGACTACTTCGGCTGGACCGAGCGATCGCCGATGCGCCCGATCGCGCCGTGCTGGAGCGCACGCTGGCTGAGTACGCCCCTTGGATCCAACGACATACGCCGGGCGAGCAGGCCGCGCTCCGCGAAATGTCGACGGCCGAGCGGCTCAGCCGAGTAAAAGAATTGCTGAGCAAGGATCAACGCGAGCCGCATTGGCAATTGTCGCCGGAGGACGAACGGGCGCTGCAGGAAACGGTTCTGGAGTTTGTGGCCGAGCGTAAGGAGTCGATCTTCCGCGAGAATCCCCAGATGCAGCGGCGCTTGGCGGATCGTCCCACGGCGGTAGTGGCCATGTTCATCGTCGGGATGGAAATGCGGGGCGATGAAAGTCGGCGGCTGCAAGACCGTCTGACCGCGCGGCTCAGCCCGGCAGCGCAGGACTACTTCGAGAGCCTGCAGGGTGGTCAGCGTCGATGGCAATTGTGGCGATGGATGGTCGACGCGCTGCAACCGAAGCTCGGGCCGGAAGAATTGGAAGAGTTCTTCACCACGAAGCTCACCAACGACGAGCGCGAGTGGCTGCTGGGCCTGCCGCAGCAAGAAATGGAAGAGCAACTGCGGCAGATGTACCTTAGGTCGCAGGTCGGGCTGCGCGACGGCGAATTGGGCGGCGGATTCGGCCCAGGAGGTGAGTTCGGCGGCCGCGGGCCGAGACCCGGCAGGCTTGGCCCCGGGGAGCGTGGCCGGCGCGGCGGACCCGGGCGCGGTGGACCAGATCGCGGTGAACCAGATCGAGATTTTGATGGCGAGCGATTTGATCGTCCGCCGCTTCGGCCGGGACCAGGCGGCAGGCCGCCTGGTGGGCCACCGCCGGATGGCCGCGTTTGGCGGCCGCCGCTGCTAGACGGTGGACCGCCGCCACGAGGACAAGGGCCGCCGCCGGAGGAGCAGCCGATTTGAGGGGTTCGCGCTGAATGCGGTCGCGCGAAGACACAAGCGGCGGTGGGTAGTGCTCCCGTTACGTCCGACGGCTACGTAATTGTGTCGAACCGCTACACTTGGTAGCCATTGTGAAATTCGCAGTGAACGATCCGTTCGAGCGATGGATCGTTGAGCGGCTTGAGATTCTTCGGGTCCCACTCGACGCGGCCGCGCTTCCAAACGGCGAGATTGCCGAGCAAGATGGTTTCGGTGAGCGGCCCGGCGTAGTCGGGGAAGTTCGACGTCGCCGGCTGCTTCGGATCGCGCATGGCGATGAACCATTCCTTCTCGTGGCCGGGGCTCTTGGGATAGTCGACTTTCAGCTCCTTCACGTCGCCGACGATTTGGATGCCGAGCTCCGCATAGTCGCCTGCCGCGTAAATCTTGGCCCGATCGCCGACCAGCAGGCAACCGCTCTTGTGGGGCGGCGGTACTTCCTTGCCGTCATCGTCCTTGGTCTTGAGCGTCACGCCAGTGAACAAATCGGCCGCGGGAATGTTGCCGCCGTCGTACCAATGGAGCGTGAACGGTGCGCGGCCGGCCAGCTCGGGGAATTCGAACTTGATCTTCGACCGGTTCGGGTAACCGTCGCCGTCGTGCTCGGGGCACTCGGCCTCGACGGAGATCGGGTCGCGCATCGTGAGGGCCATGAACGGCAGGTTGCAGGTATGGCAGGCCATGTCGCCCAGCGCACCGGTGCCGAAATCCCACCAGCCGCGCCAGGAGAAGGGGTGGTAACCGTCTCCGTAAGGTCGAAACGGCGCGGGGCCGAGCCACACCTGCCAGTCGAGCGTCTTGGGCACGGGCTTCATCATGGGGCGGCGTTCGCCCTGCGGCCAGATTGGTCGATCGGTCCAAACGTGGACTTCCTTCACCGTGCCGAGCTGTCCGGCGCGGATTTGTGCGGCGGCTTTACGCATCGGGTTGAACGCGGTGTACTGGTTGCCCATCTGCGTGGCGACGTTGTTCTCGCGGGCCAGCTCGCCGAGCCGGCGGGCTTCCCAAATAGTGCGGGTTAGCGGCTTCTGGCAGTGGACGTGCTTGCCCATCCGCATGGCTTTGGAGGCCATCACCGCGTGGTTGTGGTCGGGGACGCTCACGGTCACGGCGTCGATGCGGTCGCCGAGCTGATCGAGCATGTCGCGGTAGTCGGTGTATTTGTGGTCGACCTTGTAGGCCCTGGCCATGCCGTCGAGGAACGTGGAGTCGACGTCGCAGAGGGCGAAGATCTTGCCGTGCCGCGACATGTTCTGGACATCGCTTTTGCCCTTGCCGCCGACACCGATCGAAGCCACCTGAATTTTCTCGAGCGACGATTTGCTCTCCGCGGCCTGCAGGGAACCGGTGACCCAGTAGCCGACGCCCGCCAACGCCGAGGCCTGCAAAAATCCGCGGCGATCCGTGGAAACCGTCATTGCTCAACTCTCCTGAAAAATAAGGGAATCAGCGCCGCTCAAGTCAGGACCTTCAGCATAGCGAGGTTGGTGAGTCTATTCAAATAGTTTCGTCGGGAAATTGACGCGGCCCCCACGCTGCTACTACGCTGGAGCGAACGTGAGGTTCATTTTCGCAGATGACAGGCTGGCTATGAAACAAATCTACATTCGGCAGTGGTTGGTCGTGCTGGGGATTTTTGCAGTTTTTGCCGCGGATTGGGCGGTTGCCTCGACGCCGGCGCAGATTCCCACAGCGGCCGAACTAACCGCGCGTATCGAACAGCTCGCCGGCCGGATCGACCGCTCCAAAGACGGGCGGATCATTGCCATTGATTTGTCAAATCGACCCGCGACGGACGACGATTTGCGGCTCTTGGTCGCGGCCCCTGACCTCGAACGGCTCCTGTTGTGGGGACCGGGGATTACCGACGCCGGGCTCGAATACCTCGCGCCGCTAAAGAAGCTGGCCGAACTGGGCCTCGACAACACGATGATCACGGACGCCGGACTGGCGAAGCTTGCCGCGCTGCCGAGCCTCAAAAAACTCACGCTGCAGCGCTCGATCGGCGTGACCAACGACGGCATGGTTCACTTGGCGAAGTTGCCGAATTTGACGTACCTCACGTTGCTCTACACGCGAATCACGAACCCGGGCCTCGCTGATTTGAAAGCGGCCAAGAAGCTGCGGCTCTTGGACCTGCGTGGCTCGAAGGTCGGCGACGCCGGCCTGGCGGAGCTGCGCGACATGAAAAGCCTGGTCGCCCTCAAATTGCGAAGCGCGTCGGTGACCGACGCTGGAATCTCCCATTTGAAGAATCTCAAACAGCTGCGCGGCCTCGCGGCCGAAGATGCTGTGCTGACCGACGACGGCCTGGCTGTATTGGAGAACCTCACGCAACTCGACGACGTCGATTTGATGCGGGTGCCGATCTCCGACGACGGCGTACGCCATCTGGCGCCGCTGGTGAAGATGCGGCAGCTGATTCTCCGCGGCACGTACGTGGGCGACGACGGACTCCAGAACCTAGCCGGCATGAAGCAATTGCGCAAGCTCGATTTGAGCGAGACGAGCATTGGTGACGACGGCGTGGCGCGCTTGACCGGGCTCCAGGAGCTCACGCACCTCAACCTGTGGAACTCGATGGTCGGCAACGACGGCGCGAAGAGCATCGCCGAATTGCCGAAGCTGGTCTTCTTGAATCTGGACGCCACGCGAGTCGACGACGAAGGCCTTGAGCACCTCGCCCGGTTGCCCAAGCTCAAGACGCTGAGCCTCAACGACACCGGCGTGACCGACGCCGGGCTCGAACAGCTCGCGGCGTGCAAGTCGTTGCGGCAACTCAGCCTGCGGCTGACTCAGGTCAGCGAGGAGGGCGTGTCGGCGTTGCAGGCGGCAAATCCGGAACTTAAGGTCGATTACGACCATTGAAACGGCTGCGGAAATTGCGATCCGGCGCTCGCGTAATTAGCCTGGAGACATGGACGCTCCGGCCCTCGAATTGTTTCGCGCGGATGATTGCCCGGTCGATGAACTTCCGGTGCGCGGCGTGGGTTGGGTGCTGCGTTGGGCGGCGACGCTCGCCATCTTGTGCGTCTCGGCGGTGATCCTCACGGCGTTTGCTTACCAACTGGCCGCGGAACAGGCGCTCCGGCGCGCGGCAACCGCCGGGTTGCGTGAGGCCGCCCTACCCCGCGCAACCAGCCAAACCGTGGAGGCCGTCGTTCGTCGGCAACTCATTGGCCACTGTGTGTTGAGCGGTGCGACAACCGTATTGCTCGAGCGAAATGGCGCCTCGGTGAAAGGCGTCGTCGGTCCGCAGTCTGGCGACCAACTGTCGATCGCGCTCACGGCGCCTGCCGATGCGGCGCTGCCACGCATCTTCGGCGCATTGCTGCCCTGGCAGAAAGACGCGGTGATTGCGACGCGGGTTGAGCAGCGTTCGGGCCAATAAAATGCCATCCGCCCGACATTCAGCCGCTGGCGGCAAAAAGCTCCGCGTAGTCGAGCACCCAGAGCTCGATCAGCTCGCGGAAGCGATCGAGGTCGACGTCGTCGAGCCGCTGGTAGTGGTTGCGGCTGAAGACTTCTTTGTTGCGGATCGTGCCTTTGGCGGTCACGTCGAGCACGTGGTATTTGTTGTGCGGGCTCACGACCATCTGCAGCCGGCTGAAAAAGTTGTCGGCCCGCCGCCGCGCGATCCCGACGTCGTCGCGGACCGCGACTGAACCCCAACCGGCTTCGTCGACAACCGTTTCGACTCGAAAGCCGGGGAAGTTGTCGGCCAGATCGTGCAGGCACTTTTCGATGTAGTCACAGAGCGTCAGCCGAAAACTCGAGTGCAGGCGGCGGCATTCCTCTTCCGAGAGCGCTTTGGCGGCGGCTTCGCGCGCTTCGGCATCCCTGGCCCGCTGGCCTCGCTCGGATGCTCGCTGGAGTCGCTCGCGGAAGTCCATCAGGGTGCGATGTGATTCGAGTTTAGATAGCATCCACTGGTCGCTGAAGCGACCAGTCCGTCGGGCGTGCTACGAAGGGGGTTTGTCGTTGGTGGGGGAAGCTTCCTGTTCCGACTGCGGTGATTGCTTTTTCTTGTGGAATTGCAGCAGGTCGCCGAAGGATCGCAAATACTCTTTGCCTTCTTCCATCTCCTTGGTGATGGGAACCAAGGTCTTGGCGGCCCGCTTTTCGTAGGCGCCGGTGCGCTGCGGCGGGCGGCGATCGCGGTCCTGACGTCGCTTGGGGCGATCTGTGCGCGGGCGCTCGCTGCGAGGAGATCGCTCGACCCGCTCGCGCGGCGGCGCGGCCTGGCCCTCGGCGACGGGCGCGGCGGCTTGTTGCGGCTTGCGGCGCGGCCTGCGTTCACGCTGTGGACGCTCGCGCTCGGTGCCGGGCGCGACCATCGTGAGCGCGACGCGGCGGCGGTCCTTGTCGATCGACGCGACCCACACGCCCACCTGATCGCCGACAGCCACCACGTCGTGCGGGCTGCGGACGAATCCCGCGCTGAGCTGGCTGACGTGCACCAAGCCGCTGTCGGAAAGACCCACGTCGACGAATGCGCCGAAATCGACCACGTTCAGCACCGTGCCGCGGAGCTCCATGCCGACGGCCAGGTCCTCGAACTTGACCACGTCCTTGCGGAAGATCGGCAGCGGCAAATCGCTGCGCGGGTCGCGGCCCGGCTTCGAGAGGGCCTCGATCATGTCGTCGACCGTCAGCCGGCCGAGGCCCAGCTCGTCGGCCAGTTGCTGGCGATCGAGCGGTTGGGCGAGCTCGCGGATTCGATCGGCGGTGCCGGGCTCGGTGAGACTGCCGGGGTCGACGCCGAGCTTTTCGAGCAGCTTGCGAGCGGCCGCGTAGTTCTCGGGATGGATCCAGGTGGCGTCGAGCGGTTCCTCGCCCTTGTCGATCTTGAGGAAGCCCGCCGCTTGCACGAACGTCGCATCGCCGAAGCCGCTCACGTCGAGCAGTTGTTGCCGGCATTTGAAGGGCCCGTTTTGCTGGCGATGCTCGTAGACGCGGCGGGCCGTGAGTTGATTCATGCCGGAGACATACCGCAACAGCGCCCCGCTCGCGCTATTGAGCTCGACGCCGACGAAGCTCACGCACGATTGCACCACGTCGTCAAGCGTGTCGCGGAGGTGCTTCGCGCGGGTATCGTGCTGATAGAGGCCGACACCGATGCTTGCGGGGTCGATCTTCACCAGCTCGCTCAGCGGGTCTTGCAACCGCCGGCCGATCGAGATCGCGCTCCGCTCGAGTGCGTCGCACTGGGGGAACTCCTCGCGGCCGATTTCGCTGGTCGAATAGACGCTCGCGCCCGCTTCGTTGACGACCACGTAGTGCACGTCTTCGCCGGCGAGTTCGGCCGCAAGGATTTCGGCGAGCAGTTGCTCGATCTGCCGGCAGGCGGTGCCGTTGCCGACGGCGATCACGCTCACTCCGTGCTTGCGAATCAGCTCGATCAGCTTGGCGCGGGCGGCGGCCTTCTGCTCGTCGCTGCCGACGATGTGAATCAACTCGTGCTCCAAGAGCGACCCGAATTCGTCGATCGTCGCGAGCTTGCAGCCGTTCTTGTAACCGGGGTCGATCGCCAGCACGCGCTTGCCCACCAGCGGCGGCTGCAAGAGCAGGTTCCGCAAGTTCTTGGCGAAAACCTCGACGCTGTGCGTCTCGGCCTTCTCAGTGAGGTCGCGCGCGTCTTCGCGTTCGAGGCTGGGGAGTACGAGCCGAGCGAGCGCGTCCTTGACGCAGCCGGCGAGAAAATCTTTGTGCGGATGCTCGGGCGGCACGAGCAGCTCGATCGCGACCTCGTGGATCGCGGGCTCGTCGACTTCGATCTTCACGCGGAGCAAGTTCGCCCGCTCGCCCCGGTTGATCGCCAGGATGCGATGCGGCGGGATGTGGTGGACCGCTTCGCGGAAATCGAGATAATCGCGATAGGTGCGGTTTTTCTTTTCGTCGTCGACGACCTTCGTGCTCACGAGCCGGCCGCTCTTGCGGTAGATTTTTCGAACCCGCTGCCGCAGGTCGGCCCGCTCGCTGAACTCCTCGGCCAGGATGTGTCCGGCGCCCGAATAGCGCGAGTGCGGCGTCGGCCACGCCCTTGTCGGTGTTCACGAAGTCGGCAGCCCGGGCGTCGAGGTCGGCGACTTCCTTGGCGGCCGCAAGGATTTCGTCGGCGAGCGGTTGGAGCCCTTGCTCGCGGGCGCGCGTGGCAAGCGACTGCTTCTTCGGCCGGAACGGCAGATACAAATCTTCGAGCCGCTTCACGCTGTCGCTGCGCTCGATCTCGCGGCGGAGCTCGTCGGTGAGTTTGTTCTGCGATTCGATCGAGCGAAGGATCGTCTGCTTGCGCTCGTCGAGTTGCCGCAGTCGCGTGACACAATCGCGGACGTGGGCGATCTGCTGCTCGTCGAGTCCGCCGGTCTGGTCGCGGCGGTAGCGCGTGATGAAAGGCACCGTATTGCCATCGTCCAACAGCGCGACGGTGCGCGCGATGGCGTCGGGAGCAATCTCGATTTCGCGCGCGAGGCGTGGGTAATCAATCGCTGTCGCGGATGGCATAAGGCGCGGCTCGAAAGCCGGGACCGGTCTAGAAGCGGTGCAAGCTGTCAAGTTTTAGCAGGCAAGAGGACGAAGGCCAAGGCAGAGGTCTGCCCAGATTGACATTCTCCGCGTTCCGCGACGCGAATGCCAGCACTCGCAGCATCCCCTTACCGAAAAAATTAACACTTCTGGACAAATAGATCAAACCCTTCTCGGCGGAGCAACCGATGAAGAGCGATACGAACCAGGGTGCCTCGGCAGCTTGGTGGCGCTGCAAGATGCCGCGCGAAGACTCCCCCCACGGAATGTAAGGACGCATTCATGGCTCATCATCTGCGAATTTATCGCGGTCCCGGCGAGGACACGCTCCTCGAACGACCGGCTCCTTCGGCCGCACAAAATCAAATCACCGTCGGCGTGGGAGAAGTGCTGCCCCTGCTGGCCGACGCACTTTCCAGCCGGCGAACATGGCTCCGCGACTTCGAAAACGACGAGATCACGATCTCGACCGATTTGTACGAAGTGCTGCTGGCGTATCGCCATTTTCGCCGCCCTTCGGCGTGAGAGGCCTCCACAATCGGCGTTGCCGATTCTGGAACCGAAAAACTCGCTCATAAGCCCTCTGCGAATAGCCGCGGAGGGCTTTTTTCGTACGCAGATGAACGAGTGAATCGGGGCACGGAAGAATCAGCCCGGCATCAATTCTCCGGGATTGGGTTTCGCCGATCGGTCGTACCCACTTTGGCCGCGAATCTCATCTTGGAACGGCTGACGTCAAAATGACGGCAGCTTGATGGCGGAGTTTCTCGCGTGCCAAACCCCGCAATTCGCTGCTAACTGAAGTATTTATAAAGACTTACGTCGACTCCACCCCGACCGTCGCGGCGTCGCTGGCACAGCCGTTGCTTTTCTATGTCCATCGTCCGGACGACCCAAAGACAACTTTCCCACCCGCATGAACATTTCCTTCCACCCGTTATCACGGAGACCTACCCATGACCACGACTTCCCGCGAAACCGTTTCGGCCCTGTTGGCCATTTTGACCCTCGTCACAATTTCGACCGCTTCGATTTCCGTGGCAACCGCGAGCCAGCCGAAAGCCTTGCTGTTGAACCCCGGCTTCGACCCGGGACCGAGTTGCTACGACCTGCCCAAGTTCGGCTTCTCGAGCTTCACGATCAACGGCTTCGGCCAACGTGTTACCAGCGTTCAATGGGGCGGCATCGCCCGGCAGATGGGACTCGAGAGCGGCGACGTGATCCTAAGCCTCAACGGCTACCCGCTGACATACAACGGCTCGTGGAACGACGCCTTGCGTGAAGCGATGAACAACGGCGGCTGGGTGCAACTGACGGTTCGCGACGTACGGACCGGCTTCGTGGCCACCCGCGAGACGTTCGTTGGCGACAGCTACGGCCCGATCGTGGCCCACTCGCACGTCAACAACTACAGCCACTACAACGGCCCCGTCACGCAGAAGTCGATGCCGCACAACTATCAGCAGCAAAACGTGAACGGCCCCGAGCAGATCAAGAAGATCGTCGACATGTTCAACAAGAAGAACAAGCCGTAGTCGACGGAAGCGACCCGGTTCACATACTCCCCTTCCCCCGAAAAGCCACGGCACGATGCCGTGGCTTTTTTTGTTTGCTTGCGTGAAGCCGGAAGATCATCACGCAAAGGTCACGGAGCGCACAGAGAAGTGCAGGAAGCAGGTCGCATGGGTGAAGGCGTTTGCATTTTGCTCGCTTACGCAATGTCACGATCTCTTTGTCGCCTCCGCGTCCTTTGCGTGAGACTCGTTTGGCTTGGCCAGCCGTCATTACGGGCGCTGTGTTCGTGGACGACGTCGACCAGTGCGCGGGCGCTGGCGACGGGGGTTTGGGGGAATACGCCGTGGCCGAGATTGAAGATGTGGCCCGGGCGGCCGGCGGCTTGGTCCAGCACGTCGATCGCGCGGCGGCGGAGCTCGGCGACGTCTGCTAAGAGGGCCATCGGGTCGAGGTTGCCTTGGATCGCGCGGTCGTGGCCGATCATTTGCCAGGCGTCATCGAGCCGCACTCGCCAATCGGCGCCGACGACCGCCGCGCCCGCTTCGGCCAAGCAGCGGCAGTAGCTGCGGATTGCCCGTGGCGAAGTTGATCACGGGCACGCCGGGCGTGATGTTTCGGACGACTTCCGCCACGTAGGGCAGCACGAATTGCCGATAGTCGTCGACGCCGAGGCAGCCGACCCAGGAATCGAAAAGCTGCACCGCTTGGGCGCCCGCGGCGATCTGCGCATTGAGATAGACGACCACCGAACGGGCCAGCCGCTGCATCAGTTCGTGCCACGCGCCCTGGTCGCGGAGCATCAGCGTTTTGGTGTGCAGATAGTTGCGGCTCGCCCCGCCTTCGATGGCGTAGCTGGCGAGCGTGAACGGCGCACCGGCGAAGCCGATCAGCGGCAGGTGGGACGGCAGATCGGCCCGCGTCTGCCGCACCGCTTCCATCACGAAATACAGTTCGTCGGCGTCTTCCAGCTCGATCACGCGGTCGACGTCGCTCGACTCGCGGACCGGGTTGTGGATGTGCGGCCCTTCGTCGTGGACGAATTCGAGGTCCATGCCCATCGGTTCGAGGATCGGCAACAAATCGGAAAAAACGATTGCCGCGTCGACGCCAAGTTGCTCGACCGCGATGCACATCACTTCGCTGCATCGCTGCGGATTACGGCAAAGCTCGAGGAAGCTCATCTGCGAGCGGATCGCGCGGTACTCGGGCATGTAGCGTCCTGCCTGGCGCATCAGCCACACCGGCGTGTAGTCGACCGGCTCGCAGCGGCAGGCGCGGAGGAACACGCTGTCGCGCCACGCCGCATCCGCTGGGGAGCCTGGCGTCGCCACCGAAACGCGCATCTGCCGCTTGCGGCTGAGCAGCTTGCCCGCTTGCTCGGCCGCCTCTTGCACGAGGTGCCCCATCTTCGGATGCGAGGGCTCCATGTCGACCGGCAGTCCGCTGGCGCGGAGCATTTCGCTGGTGGTCGGACCGATGGACGCAACGACGAGATTGCGGAAGGCGGTTCGCACTTCGTCGGCCAGCCCCAAGTCGTCGGCCACCTTCAACAAGTTGAGCACCTGCTGCGCGGAGGTGAACAGCGCCACGTCGATTTCGCCGGCGACGATTCGGCGCAGATTCGCTTCGAGCGGGCCGGTGTCCTCCGGCAAATCCCAATCGTAGACGTGAACGCGGTCGACGACGGCGCCGCGGGCTTCGAGGCCGGCGATGAGGCTGGGGTTGGTGACGCCATATTCCTGCAAGCCGACGACCAAATTCGCCACCGGCAGCCGCTGGTCGAGCGTGGTCAGGAGCTCGCGCCAGGTATTGGGCTCCGGCACGACGAGCGTGGGCGTGATGCCGAGCTCCTTGAGCGCGGCGAGCGGCTTTGGCCCGCGGACGACGGTTTTCACGTCGCTCACCGCCGCCAGGAATTGCGGGCGATCGACGTGCCGCTCGATTTGTGCGACCAAGTGCCGCGTGCCGACGCCGGTAAGAAAAATGACGACGTCGATTTGCCCGGTGATCAGCCGATTGGCGAAGTCGATTGCCGACTGATTGTGCGCTAGCGGCACCTCGCGCATCGAGGGGCTCACGAGCGGCACGCCGCCCTTCTTGGCGATCATGCGGGCCATGTCGTCGGCGCGACGGCTCTCGAACGAGGCGACGCGGAGTCCGGCAAAGTCGGCTGCATCGGTACTCATCGTAGTAAACTTTCTTACAAGAAGCAGTTTCAAAACCGCGGCGGAGAGGGGGACGGTCCCATTTTTCTTCACAAGCTCGGAAAAACTGGGACAGTCCCCGGCGGTTTTGAAACTGCTCCAAATGACTTCGCCGACTACGCGACGGCGCAACTTCCCCTGCCTGCAACTTCACTTCAATGCTACGTCGCGGACGCGATCGAAGGAAGTAGCTGCGCAGGGAGTGGCGACGGAGCGCGGAACAAACGGTTCAAGAAACGCAAGAGTTGTTTTCTGCGAAAGTTGTTCTCGAAAAAATGTTGCTTGACACGGCGACGATCACGCGGACAATGGCGTGCTGTTGGTTGCAGGCGGACGGCGATCCACTGTTTTGATTCTTCAGTGTTGGTTCTTCAGTGTTCGTCGTCGGAATGAATGCGGTTTGCGTTGATGACTCTCGCGTGACGCCAGCCGGAAGGCCAAGCGACGAAGGATTTGAGCCGACCCGGTTAGTCAGACTCGTGCGGCGGATCACGCCAGGGGGGAAAGTTTGTTTTTCGGTTGCTAGCCGTGTCGTCTGCTGCGCCGAGACGACTTCGGCTTTGAATTTGCGCGGCGCCTCGACTTCAGATGTGTGACGGTTTCTTGCCGCCGACTGCGTTTTTTTGTATTTGTATTTTAGCGACGATCTTGGGAGGCGCGACTGACGGATCGAATGCGGGCGACTCCAGTCGCGGCCCCGGGACGGTCCCTCCCAAGTGCTATATTTCCAATAGTTTTCGATGGATTGACCACGGCAGAACGAGCAATTGGCTCGTTCTGCCGTACTTTTTTTGTGCCGCATCCATCGCGCGATACAATTTGGAATCACCACTTCTTCTTCCGTCATGCGGTTTCATGATCTTCGATGACAAATTGTCTCATCGCGCTGGGATCGAACTTGGGCGATCGGGCGGCGACGCTCGACGCGGCGATCGCGGCGCTGGCCGCCGCGCCCGGTGTTCAACTCGTGAACCACAGTGCGTGGCAGTTGACGATCGCGGTGGGCGGCGACGGACCACAGCCGGAATTTCTCAACGGGGCCGCGCTGCTGGAAACTTCGCGCGACGTAGTCGAGCTGCACGCGCTGTTGCAGCAGGTCGAGACTCAATTCGGCCGCGAGCGGCACCAGCGGTGGGGCAATCGCACGCTCGACCTCGATTTGTTGCTCTACGGCGACGCGATCGTCGACAAGCCGGCGCTCACGGTGCCCCACCCGCGGATGTCGTTTCGCCGCTTTGTGCTGGAGCCGGCCGTGGAAATCGCGGAGGCGTGGGTGCACCCCACGATCGGCTGGACGCTCGGCGCGTTGCTCGAACAACTGGATGCCGGCGCCGATTGTGTCGCCATCGTGTCGAAAAACGAGTCGGCGCGAGTCGATTTGGCAGATTCGCTCGCCAACCGCTTTGGTCTAGTTCGGTGCCATCCCCCGGTTGACGATCCTCAACTTTGGCCGGCTGAGTCGACGGCTTGGTTCGCGGTTGCCGACGGATTGGAGTTGGGGGAGAGTCCTAAGCTATCGGTGCTGCTCGACCTGGCGTCGGCGAGCGAAATGGGCCGGGGCCCGCTGGTGCGAATTGCTTCGACGAACCGCGAAGAGGCCCGGCGGGAGGCGTTTGCAGCGGTGACGGCGGTTTGGCCTCGTCTAGGCTCGCCCGCGGGAGAGCGCCTACAATAGTGGACATGCAGGCCCCAGTCACCACCGAATTGCCGCGCGTGTTCCCGACGGTGGACGCGATGCGCGATGCGGTCCGCGCCGCCCAGGCCGCCGGACAAACTGTCGGCCTCGTGCCCACGATGGGGGCGCTGCACGCTGGGCACTTGAGTTTGGTCGACGCGGCTCGGTCGGAATGCGATTTGACCGTCGCGTCGATCTTCGTGAATCCGACGCAATTCGGGCCGCAGGAAGACTTGAACCGCTACCCGCGTGACTTCGACCAGGACTTGCGGCTCCTGGGCGACCGCGGCTGCGATCTGGTATTCGCGCCGTCGGTCGACCAGATGTATCCGGCCGGCTACGACACTTCGGTCGACGTCGGCCCGCTGGGTCGCGAGCTGGAAGGCGAGTGTCGGCCCAACCACTTTCGCGGCGTGGCGACAGTGGTGCTGAAGTTGTTTCAAATCGTGCCGGCCGACTTGGCCTATTTCGGCCGCAAAGATTATCAGCAGTCGCTCGTGGTGCAGAAGATGGTCGGCGATTTGAACGTGCCGATCGAGATTCGCGTTTGCCCGACGGTCCGCGAGCCGGACGGCCTCGCCATGAGCTCGCGGAATGCGTATTTGAGTGGCGACCAGCGACAGCGGGCGCTGGCACTTTCCCAAAGCTTGCAGCTAGCAGAGCGATTGGCAAAGAGTGGCGAGCGCGACGTGAGACGAATCCGCGAGCAAATGCTGGAGCAGATCCGCGCGGCGGGCGGCGTCGACGTGCAATACATCGCGTTTGTCGCCGACGGGACCATCACGCCGGTCGCGTCGCTCGACGGGCCGACGACGGTGGCCATTGCGGCAAGAGTGGGCGAGACGCGGCTGATTGATAATGTGCTGCTCGCTTAACGGGTTAACAGCTTAGAGATCGGGAAAGCGCGTCGCAAGCGACGCGGCCAATTCTTTGCCTGGGTCCTTTTTTCATGTGCAGCGAACTGTTTCGCATCCCGTATTCCTGGGGCGGTGTGCCGATCTTTGGATTCGGCGTGCTGCTGGCGGTGTGGGCGTTGGCTGGGGTCGGCGGCTTCGCGATCGCGGTCCGCCGACATGGTTGGAACGCCGAAACGCTCAGCCTGCTACCGCTGCTGATCTTGACCGGCGCCGCCATCGTCGGCTTGCCGCGGATCTTCCCGAGCGGATTGCCGGTGCGCGGCTACGGCGTGATGGTGCTCTCTGGCGCGGCGGCCGGCGTCTGGATGGCGACTTACCGCGCACAGCGGGCCGGCATCGATCGTGAAATCATCTGGTCGATGGCGTTTTGGCTGTTCATCGGCGGGATGGCGGGGGGCCGCGCGTTCTATGTCATCGAGTATTGGGACGCACGGTTTCGGACCGACAATCTGCGCGAGACGCTGCTCCGCGTGATCAACTTTCCGGAAGGTGGGCTAGTGGTGTACGGCGCGCTGTTGGGCGGCGTGGCGGCGGTGCTCTGGTTCATTCGCAAGAACAAGCTGCCGACGCTGGCGACGTTCGACTTGATCGCGCCGAGCATGGCAATCGGGCTGGCGCTGGGGCGGATCGGCTGCTTTCTCAACGGCTGCTGCTACGGTGGGCCGACGAATCTGCCCTGGGGCGTGTCGTTTCCGCCCAGTAGCCCGCCCTATGCCGACCAAGTCGCCAGCGGCGCGTTGTCGTCGGCCAATCTACCCCCGCACAGCCTGCCGGTTCACCCGACGCAGCTCTACAGCGCGATCACCGCGGCGCTGATTGGCTGGGTCCTCTGGTCGTACTACCCGTTCCGCCGCCGCGACGGGCAGGTGATCGCGCTAATGCTGTTGATTTATCCGATTAGCCGGTTCCTGGAAGAGATCATCCGCACCGACGAGCCGGCCGTTTTTGGCACCGGGCTGAGTATCTCGCAAAACATTAGCCTGGCGGTGTTCGTATGTGGAATAGGGCTGTGGTTCTACCTGTCGAAGCAGCCCCCGCACGTAGTCTGGCCGGAAAACGGCGCCTGGCCGGAAAATAGTGTCCGGCCGGAGAAACGCCCGTCGTAAGCCGGGCGGCGAGCGGCGTTTCGAGACTTCTTCCACAATTTTCCCGCGGCCGCGACTTTTTTCGCACAAGACGCACCGGCGCTGCGGCAACTATCCATTTAGCCATGGCAACCGGGGACGAGACGCTTGGGCTCGCTGGGCCCGCGGCCAATTCTATCGATTGGCAAGCGGCCTTGGTCGAGCATGGTCGGTGGCTGCGAACGGTGGCCTTCGCCCGGTTGGGCGAACGACAGGCCGTCGACGACGTGCTGCAAGACGTGGCGGTTGCCACGGTGGAGCATGGCCATCGGCTGCGCGACCCGGCGAAGGTCGGGCCGTGGTTGTACCGGGTGGCTGTGGTTGCGTCACTGCAATACCGCCGCCGCGCAGGACGCCGACGGAAGCTCGTCGATCGGTTTGCGGAACGCATTCCGCCAACCGATGCTGACGAGCGTGAGCCGGATCCGTTGGATTGGCTCGTAGCTGAGGAACAGCGGAAGCTCGTGCGGCGGTCGCTCGCTGGCTTGCCGCGACGGGACGCGGAAATTTTGTTGTTGAAATACACGGAGAACTGGTCGTACCGCCAATTGGCCGATCATCTTGGTTTGAGCACGAGTGCCGTCGAAGCACGCTTGCACCGCGCTCGACAGAAGATGCGCCGCCAATTGGCCGTGCTGGATGCGAGTTTGACCTCGCGGTAGCTGGTGCAGAACGTCATGCAACCGAACGACGACATCTTGTTCGATCGACTGGCCGACGGCGAGCTTTCGCCGATCGAGCGGCGCGAGTTGCTCTCGTCGCTCGACGGGCGCGCCGATGGCTGGAGGCGGTGTGCGCTGGCGCTGCTTGAATCGCAGGCTTGGCGCGGTGAGCTGCCGCAACTAGTCGCTGAGGCGACCAGTCCGTCCGTGCAAGCTTTCGTTGAAGAAGTGCCGCTTGAGCCGGAATGGACGATGAATTGGTATGCGATTGCGGCCAGTTTGCTATTTGCTTTCACCATGGGTTTGGCGTTCCGCGATCTTCCCCACTCCCACCAAACGCGGGCGCCAAACCCTTCTAACATTGCGACGATTCGTCCGCAGCAGCGAATGTTCGCGCCGCAACTGGCGGGCGTCGGCGCGGCCGCGCCGGGCGATAGCGTGACGATGTGGGTCCGCGACGAAGCGGGCAACGCCCGGCAGTTGCGAGTCCCCTTGGTCGACGCGACCGCGATGGACCGGCGTTTAGGTTTACAGTTCCAGCCGGGCCTGCCGGCGGAGGTTCGCAATCAACTCGAGCAGCGGGGGTATCAGGTCGAATCGAAGCGGCGTTACGCCCCGTTCGTGCTCGACAACGGGCAGCCGCTCGTGGTGCCAGTCGAAGATACAAAGATCGTGCCGGTGAGTAATCGAGTGTATTGAAATCGGATTGGTCATCTGCCTTATCACGAAGGAGAAGAGAACAATGGCAATTGCAAATCTACGCAACTCGGTGGAATGGGCGCTGATGGTGGCGCTCGTGTTAGGTGGCGGCGCGTACGCGCAGGCCCAGAACGACCAGCCGGGCAAGATCGTGCGAATCGCGCCCCCGGGTGGAGGTGCGACAGCCGACATCGCCGTAACGACTTCGGAAGATGCTGCGGCGGCCGAGCAAATGGAGATGCCCAAGCATTGGATCGGCATCCTAGGCGGGCCGGTGTCGTCCGAGCTGCGGGCTCAGCTCGACATTCCAGACGGGCAAGGGTTGCTTGTCCGGCAAGTCGTTCCGGACAGCCCGGCGGCCAAGGCGGGACTGCAGAATTTCGACGTTCTACTCAAAGCCAATGACACCGAACTGCACGAAATGGGCGACCTGATGGAGTTGGTTCGCAGCACAGGTGAAAGCGGCGGCACGATCGCGCTCGACGTGCTTCGCCACGGCAAGCACGAAGCCATCACGATTACGCCCGAGACGAGGCCGGAACAGGTGACAGGCGTGGATCCTCATTTGATGCAGGGCGATGGCGGCACGATCACGGGTCAGCCGCAAGATCCGATGAGAATGTTTCAGCAACGATTCGGACGCGGCGGGCCATTTCAATTCCGCACGTTCGGGCCAGGCACCTTGCTCCAGGGTCGGACGATGAGTCTCGACCAGATGCCGAACGGCGTCTCCGTGAGCATTCAGAAGCAGAACGACGAGCCGGCCCACATCACCGTCCAACGCGGCGACGACACCTGGAACATCGTCGGCGACGATCCGGCTTCGCTCGATCAGTTGCCTAAGGACGTGCGACCGTTCGTCGAGCAGTTGCTCGCCGGCAACGGCCCAATGCAGATTCCGCTCCCCGCGATGCCTAACGTCACCGTGCCCAATCCGCCAATGCCGCCGATGCCGCCGGCATTCAACGATGACGCATTGCAGCAACGACTTCACAACATGGAACAGCAACTCCAACACATGCAGCAGCTGCTGGAACAGAACGTCGAGTCCATGCACGGCGACAACCATGCTGAAACCAACACCAAATAGTCAACGCTGAGAATTCGACACCCGAGCAATGGCTAGCTGTGCCCAACCTCCCCCTCTCTCCGGCCCACACGGGGAGAGGGCTGAGGTGAGGGCCGGCGATTTGGAACTCCTTGTGATTCCGACGAATCTCCCTCCGCACCCGGGCCGCGTCGTCCGCCACCGACCGGCCCGGTTCTTTTTTTGCGCCATTCGAACGAGCCATCGCCCGAGAGTGAATCGGACGGCCGCCTCTGCTGAAACCGGCGTAAAGGTCGGACGCCTTCGCAGAAAAACACGCTCAGAATGGGCGGTGCACCGGTGTTGCTGGCCTCCGGCGAGCGGGCTATAATCCGTAATTCGCTATTTCGCCTAATCCGCCGACTCTTTCATGCGTCGCGCTCCATTGTGCGGCGTGGGTAAGGTGTGCGGTGGTGATGTGCGGTTGCGGCTCGTTGCGTCCGATAGGTACCAGGTCGGAAACGCTGCGGCGCGCCGTGGGCGCGTGAAAGTCGAGCGATGCTTTGGGCACCAACAATTTTGGGAACCAATCCTATTAGGAATACATTGCGATGCGTTTTTGGTTGCTGGATGCGATCCGGTCGTATGAGCCGGGCGTCGAACTGACGGCCACCAAGAACGTCTCGCTGACCGAGGAGTACCTGGCCGACCACTTTCCGGAGTTCCCGGTGCTCCCCGGCGTGTTCATGCTTGAAGCCGCAACGGAGGCAGCGGCGTGGCTGCTGCGGCTGAGCGAGGATTTCGCGCATAGCATCCTGTGTTTGAAGGAGGCCAAGAACGTCAAGTACGCCGACTTCGTGCCGCCCGGCCAAACGCTCTTGGTCACCGTGAGCGTGGACAAGCAGGACGAACGATTGGCGACGTTTAAGGTCGAGGGACGGATGGGCGACCGCCCGACGCTCAGCGGCCGCCTGGTGATCGAACGATACAACCTCGCCGAGAGCGACCCGGCGCAACGGTCGACCGACGAGGACCTGAAAAACTACTTCCGCAAAGTGGCCAAGCTGCTGCTGCCGCGGGAACTTGCATTACCGGTTCGATAGCCGAACGAGCGGCGGGCCGGATATCAGAACCGACTATTGGAGGAATCCAGGACAATGGCAACGGCGACGAAAGAAGAGATTTTTTCCAAGGTGCAAGAGGCGCTCGTGGACGCGCTGGGCGTAGAAGACGAGGAAGTCAAGCCTGATGCAACGCTGCAGGGCGACTTGGACGCCGAGTCGATCGATTTCCTGGACATCGTGTTCCGCCTGGAGAAGGCGTTCGACATCAAGATTGAACGCGGCGAACTGTTCCCGGAGGACATCCTCACGAGCACCGACTACGTGGAAGAGGGCAAAGTCAACGCTGCCGGCATCGCCAAGCTCAAGGAGCGGATGCCGTTTGCCGATCTCTCGAAATTCGAGCGCGACCCGGTCGTGCAAAAGCTGGGTCAACAGCTGACCGTGCAAGACATGTGCAATTTCGTCGAGCACAAGCTGGCCGCCGCCGCCTAGCGAGACCGAGCACCATGCGTTGGTTTTGGCTCGATCGATTCACGGAGTTCACGGCCGGCACGCGGGCGACGGCCGTCAAGGGCGTCGCGCTGAGCGAAGAGCATCTGCACGATCATTGGCCGCACTACCCGGTGATGCCCAACACGCTTGTGGCCGAGGGCATGGCCCAGGCGGGCGGGCTGCTGGTGAGCGAAATCTACCGCTTCAGCGAGCTGGTGGTGCTGGCCAAGTTTTCAAAGATTTCGTTCCATGGCCTGGCGCGGCCCGGCGACGTGCTCACGTACCACGCGACCATCGATCAAGCGAAGGATGCCGGCGCATCGGTCACGGTGACGGCCCGCGTCGGCGAGCGGCCGCAAGCCGAAGCAGAAATCTTCTTCGCGCGGCTGGCCGCCGACTCGCCCGACCTACCCCAAGGCACGCGGTTGTTCGATCCACAGCACTTGCTCCACTGGCTCAAACTTGTGGGCGTATTTGAAATCGGCACCCGCCCCGACGGCACGCGGCTGCGACCGGAGGATTACGGGTTTGAGAACTAATTCCTTTCCGCAAAGGAAGTAACCATGCGTCGACGCGTAGTAGTAACCGGAGTCGGTTGTGTGACGCCGTTGGGGACGACGGTGCCCGAGCTGTGGGCCAACTTGAAGGAGGCGAAATCGGGCGTCGGGCCGACGACGCTGTTCGACGCCAGCAGTTTTCCGACGCGGATCGCCGCCGAGGTGAAGAACTGGTCGGTGGCGAACGTCGGCGAGGACGCGGCGAAGTGGGAGAAGCGCGGGCGGCACACGCGGTTCGCCCTCGGCGCCGCGAAACAGGCGATCGAGGAGTCGGGCGTCATGCAGGGCGTCGACCCGGAGCGGTTTGGCGTCTATCTCGGCGCCGGCGAAGGGCAGCAGGATTTTCCGAACTTCAGCCGGATGATGGTCGCTGCGCTCAAGAACGGCGACCTCGACCTGGGCACGTTCATCCGCGAAGGGCTCGAACGGCTCGATCCGCAGCTCGAGCTCGAACAGGAGCCGAACATGCCGGCCGCCTACTTGGCGACGCGGTTCAATGCCCAGGGTCCGAACGTGAACTGCCTCACCGCCTGCGCCGCCAGCAGCCAGGCCATCGGCGAGGCGACCGAGATGATCCGTGGTGGCGAGGCCGACGTGATGCTCTCCGGCGGGGCGCACAGCATGATCCATCCGTTCGGCGTCACCGGCTTCAATCTGCTTACCGCACTATCAGAGCGGAACGACGAGCCGCAGAAGGCGTCGCGGCCGTTCGACCTCAACCGCGACGGATTCATCCTGGGCGAGGGCGCGGCGATGGTCGTCTTGGAAGAGTACGAACGGGCCAAGAAGCGCGGCGCGCCAATTTACGGCGAGATCCTCGGCTACGGCACGACGGCCGACGCCTTTCGGATCACGGACACGCACCCCGAGGGTCGCGGGGCAATCACGTGCATGAAGATGGCTCTCCGCGACGCCGGCAAGAATCTCAACGAGATCCACTACATCAACGCCCACGGCACCAGCACGCAGGTGAACGACCGGGTGGAGACGCTGGCGATCAAAGAAGTGTTCGGCGAGCAAGCGTATAAGATTCCGATCTCCAGCACCAAGAGCATGACCGGCCACCTGATCGCGGCGGCCGGGGCGACGGAGCTAATCATCTCGCTGATGGCGATCCGCGACGGCGTGGCCCCGCCGACGATCAACTACGAAACGCCCGACCCCAAGTGCGACCTCGACTACGTGCCGAACGCCGCCCGCGAGGTGCCGATTCGCACGATCCTCACCAACAGCTTTGGGTTTGGCGGGCAGAATATTGCGCTGATCGCAGGGGCGGTGTAAGCAAAACAAAACCAGCCGCCCGGGGCGCATCCATGCGCGGGCGGCTGGTGAGGCGTGATTCCTTTCACGCTGCCGAAAGCTTATAGCTCTTGGCTGCCGGTCAATCAATACGGGCCAATCGACGGTGGCTTGGCAAGCAGGAAGTCGCGTGGCCCGCGAACGGTGTAGTACGGGTACGCCGTCTGGCCAACCGGTGGGCCGGGGTTGAAGTTGTACTGGTGGTCGCCCGAGGCACAGCAGCCGGGGCCCTGGGTGTTACAGCAGCAGCCGGTGTAGGTCTCACAGCCACATTGATTGCAGCATTGGCCAGGATACCAGCCATTGCCGCAGCCGCCGTTGCAGTTGTTACACGCGCTGTAGTCGTAGTCGGCCTCGCACGGGCCGCAATTGTAGCATTGGCCGCATTGGCTGCACTGATCGTAGCAGCCGCCGTTACACCCCTGGCGACGGAACAGGCAACAAGTACCTTGGCAAAGCGGGCAATCGCGGAAGACATTGCGGACGCCGTTCACGACGCAGCAACCGCCGCCACCGCACTGATTGCTGCTGCAACCGCAGGCCGGCTCGCAGCCGCAGTCTCCGCAGCAGCCGTCGCCACAACATCCGCTGTCGCAACCGCCGGTGTCGCAGCAACCGTTATCACAACATCCGCCGCCGCAATTACACGGAGCGTCGCAGCCGCAACCACATTCGTCGCAGCACTGGCTGCCACATCCCCTTCCGCCGAAGCTGCCCAACAGGCCGCCGCAACCGGGCCCACCACACGCGCTGCATCCCACAGTCGAGACCGCTAGCGCAAGCAAAGCAAGCAAGCGATACATAGTATCCCCCCTAAATGCGAGTCGCACGGACCGGCGGCGATCGTAGGTGACGTCAATCGATCGACGACGAAAGAGCCGCCACGGTTGTGCGACACTCGCTGTAAAGATCCTGGATCGCCGCGCGGCGCGGAATAGACGCGGGTTGCGCTCGCGGCGGTGTCGGTAGAATTGGTATCGGCGGCACAATCGGTAGAATCCAGAAAATCGTTGATTCGCTGAAACGGCGGGCCGGAACCGCTGGCGGCGCCCGTACTTACAAGATTCGTAGTGGCCGACGACGCAAATCTTGCGGCCTGTCTTGGAGCGGTGGGGGCGATCTGCTACAAATCGCGGCCGGTCCTTTGGATTAGGCCTCCTCGCAATACTCCCCGAGTCACGGTAGACCCATGAATCAATTCGGCCGCGCCCTCAAGCTGGCGTTTCGCCATCGTTGGAACGTTGTTGGTTGCGTACTCACGTCGCTCATCGTGGCCGTGCTGTGGGGCGGCAATTTCACGGCGATTTGGCCGGTCGTCGACGTGATCATGAACGATAGCTCCGTGCCGGAGTGGGTCGATCAACAGATTGCCGACAGCGACCGGGAAGCGGCAGACTCGCGGCATTGGCTCAACGAGATCAAAGAGCTGTCGACGGATAACGCCGCGGAGGTCGAGGAACACGTTCAAGCAGAAATCAAGCGCCGCCAGGGCGAGATCGAGAAGGTCATTGCCACCGCCCCGGAAAAGGGCGCCTGGAGCGACGCACGAATCGCCGAACGGACACGGCTGCTGAACACGCTCAATAGGCTTGAAGCGCTTCGCACCGCGTCGCCGAAGGAATTGAGCGTCAAGCTAGCCGATGAAGAGCAACATGCCGCATCGCAGATCAAGCTCTACGAGAAGCGGGCGACCCGATACCGTTGGGCCGCGCCTTACGCTCATCGCTGGTTGCCGACGACGCCGTTCACGACGCTGGTGCTGATTTGCGTGGCGGTGCTGGTGGCGACGGTCGTCAAGTCGCTCTTCAAAATCTGGAACACCATCCTCGTGTCGCGGATCGGCAATCAAGTGTCGTTCGATCTGCGCGGCGATTTCTATTGCCAGGTGCTGCGGCTCGACATGGCCCATTTCACGGAGCAAGGCCGCGGCGACCTGATGAACCGTTGCACGTCGGACTTGGGTTCGGTGGGTCAGGGCGTCCAGCGCGTGTTCGGCCAGGCGATGCTCGAACCGCTCAAGATGCTCGTCTGCCTAGCGATTGCCGCCTACGTAAGCTGGCAACTGCTGCTAATGACGGTGGTCATTGCGCCGCTCGCCGGCTACACAATCTTCTGGCTGGGAAAATCGCTCAAGCGAACACACAAGCAAGCGATGCAAGAACTCTCCTTGATTTTCGAAACGCTGGGCGAGACCCTTGGCGGCATGAAGCTCATCAAGGCCTTCACGATGGAGCAGGGAGAGCAAACGAAGTTTCACGAATCGTCGAAGAAGCTCTACCGCCGGCAGATGAAGATTGTCACGTACAATTCGCTGGTCGGCCCGCTCACCGAGTCGCTCGGCCTGGGCATGGTTCTGATCGCCGCGGTCTTGGGCGGCTATCTGGTGCTTGGGCAGAATACGCACGTCTTCGGCATCAAAATCAGCGACACCCCGCTGACCCACGGCTGGATGAGCGTCTTCTTCGCGATGCTGGCCGGCATGGCCGACCCGGCGCGGCGACTGTCGAACGAATTCGGCTTCATTCAAAGCGCCGCTGCGGCCGCCGACCGTGTTTTCGAAGTGCTTGACATGCAGCCAAACATCACCGATCCACCCAACCCGCAGCCGCTGCCTCCGCTCGCCAAAACGATCGCGTTCGAAGGCGTCGAGTTTTACTACGATCCGGATAAGCAGGTGCTGCAAAATATCCAGCTCGAAGTGCGGGCCGGGGAAACGCTGGCGATCGTCGGCCCCAACGGCTGCGGAAAGACTACGCTCGCTCAGCTCCTGCCGCGATTGTATGACCCGATCAAGGGCCGGATCACCTTCGACGGCGTCGACATTCGCGACGTGCGGCTCCGCGAACTGCGTTCCCGCTTCGGCATGGTCACGCAGGAGACGCTGCTGTTCAACGACACGGTCGCCAACAACATCGCGTATGGCATGCCGGGCGCGAGCCGGGCTGAGATTGAAGCGGCCGCCCGCAAGGCCCACGCTCACGCCTTCATTGTCGAGAAGCTTTCGGAGGGGTACGAGTCGCTCGTCGGCCCCGGCGGCAGTCGGCTCTCCGGCGGTCAGCGGCAACGGATCGCCCTGGCGCGGGCCATTCTGCGAAATCCCGAGGTGCTGATCCTCGACGAAGCCACGAGCCAGATCGACGTCGAGAGCGAGCAGTTGATTCACCACGTGCTCGAGGAATTTACCCGCAACCGCACCACGTTCTTGATTACCCATCGCCCGAGCACGATCGCGCTGGCGGATCGGGTGCTAGTGATGGACCGCGGCCAAATTCTCGACCTCGGCACGCCTAACGAGCTGGCCGGTCGCTGCGAGCTGTACCGCCGACTGTGCCTGAGTGGGTATCGCGAGAGTGCATAGCCCCTTCCACCCGCGGCAAAGGCAGGCTCAACGATAATGCTTGTCCTCTAGCTGGAATGCGGGATTCGGCGAATCAGACTTCTTGTCGTTGAGCGTCATCAGTGCGATGTAGACTTTGTAATCGATGTCGTCTCGCAAGTACGTCACGCGACCACTGACAAACGCCACGTTCACACCGCCGTCGTGGTAGCTCGCAGGCCGAGCCCAAGTGGCGAGCGCTTGACCGGGCTCCTCCGGGCATGAGTCGCTGGTAAATCGCCGGGGGACCTCCTCCTCCCATTTGAGATTGCGCAGGTCGACGCCGGGCCGATTGATCCGTGTCTGCTGCTCTTCGGCATCATCACCTTCCGTCCAGAGAAAGACCGGATTCCAGGTTCGGTCCTTGTGCTCCCGGACAATGAAGTCTCCGTCAAAATCCCAAAGATGATCGCGCAGGAATCCATTCCAGCCGATTTCGTCGTAGTAGGTCGCGTCGTTATTCTCTGAGTAGATCAGCGTGTATTCGCGGCCATCGGCCCAATGGCCGTCGAGCACGGCCATGTCTGGGTGGTAGAGACGGTTGACGAATGCGCCATTCTGCACACGTTCTTCCAGGACGGTGGCTACGCGTCCGCCATTTGCCACGTAAGATGTGACCGGCCCGTCATGCGTTTTGTCGGCATCGCTCGGACAGAGGTAGATTTCGACATACGTGCCGCTCAAGATTCCCGACATGTTGTTGTCGTAGATGTCTTGTCGTTCGAGACCGGGCAGCAACATGACCGCCCAGGTCGTGTTCGGAATTGCACTTTCGGACTGGACTCGTGCCGGGTCGAGCTTCTCGAACAGGCCAGGCATGCGGTGAAGTCGTTCTTCGAATTGCATCGTCGCCAGCGCGAGTTGCCGCAAATTGTTGAGACAACTGGATCGCCGTGACGACTCCCTCGCTTTTTGAACCGCTGGAAGCAACAGCGCGACGAGCGTGCCGACGATCGCGATCACGACGAGTAATTCAACGAGCGTGAAACCAGACAACCGCGGGTGGCGCATATTTTCATCCCCTTGCCGAAGCGACGTGAACGAGAGTCTGGCTCCGTTTCCGTGCGGAGCGCGCCGATGATTCGGCAGTTCATTCGTGGCGGCGGGCGGCGTTTATTCCCGCGTGCGAGAGAATTCGGTAGAGGCCGTAAATCGGTCGAAATACTGGGGAGAATGCTCGGCGCTCGACGATTTCGGGAGCCGACGGGATAGAGAATTTGCGCACCAGCGATTCGGCCCGCGAAACTTAGGCTTCGTTCTCCTGGCCGGCTTCCATGTAGATCACTTTGTAGATGTCTTTGCGGCGATCGTTCCAATTCTGGGTGTCGCCGTGGAATTTGTGGCGACGCAGCAGCTCGACGTCAACGTCGTGGATGATCATCGTTTCGATGTTCGGGTGGCATTCGGCGCCGATTGCGTCGCGGGCAAATTCCGCGTCGGCGGGCGTGAAGACGGCCGATTGAGCGTAGTGCAGGTCGGCGTTCTCGACGAACGGCAGATTCCCGACGCAGCCTGCCACCGCTACGTAGACGTGGTTTTCCACGCACCGCGCCATGGCGCAAGAGCGAATCCGCAAGTATCCGTGCCGCCCGTCCGTGTTGAATGGGCAAAAGATGATCGACGCGCCTTTGTGAGCCGCGATGCGGGCCAGCTCTGGAAACTCGATGTCGTAGCAAATCAGGATCGAGATCAGGCCGCAGTCGGTGTCAAAGACTTCGACGCGATTGCCGGGGTTCACGCCCCACCATTGCCGCTCGCTGGGCGTGACGTGCAGCTTATACTGCTTGCCGAGCGTGCCGTCGCGACGGAAGAGATACGAAATGTTGTAGAGCACCCCGTCTTCGACGACAAATTGCGAGCCGCCGATGATGTTGATGTTGAACCGGAGCGCCAAATCGGTGAATAAATCGAGATACTCTGGCGTGAATTCGGCGAGCCGCCGCGCCGCTTGCCCCGGTCGCGTCGCCTCGACGAACGAGAGCAGCTCGGTGGTGAACAGCTCGGGAAACACGATGAAGTCGGCGCGGTAGTCGGTCGACGCGGCGTCGATGAAGAATTCGCACTGCTTGGCAAAGCCGTCGAAGTCCTTGAGCGTCCGAAGTTGATATTGAACCACCGCCAACCGAACTGGCTCCACGGCATGCTGAAATCGCCGCTTCGCACCTCGATGATAGTCGAAATTCAGCCACTCCAAGTGCGTCGCATAACCCCGCGAGTGTTCATCGTCCGGCACATAGTTAGGGATCAATCCCTTGAGCGCGAAACCATTGGCCACCTGCGCGGTGAGCACCGGATCGACAATCGCTTTGGAAATCACCTGTTCGACGTATTCGCGGGCGGACAGTTTGTCGGCGTACTTGTAGTAGCCGGGGATTCGGCCGCCGATGATCATCCGCTCCAAATTGCGTTCGCGGCAAATCTGTTTGCGAACGTCGTAAATCCGCCGCGAGAGTTTCATGCCGCGGAACTCGGGATTGACCATGATCTCGATGCCGTAGAGGGTGTCGCCCTTGGGATCGTGATTGCGGATGTAACCGTTGTCCGACACTACCTTCCAGTTGTGCCAGGCGGTTTGCGGATCGTACGTGATAATCAACGAGCTGGAAGATGCCGCGAGTTGGCCGTCGATTTCAACGCAGATTTGCCCTTCCGGGAAAATCTGCAGCTGGCTTTCGATCTGTGCGCGAGACCAGGGAGTCAGCCCGGGAAAACAGCGCAAATGCATCTCGACCAGCTCGTCGTAGTCCTCCATGCAGAGTGAGCGAACGAGCGTGCGGCGTTCAAAATCTTTGAGATCGAGCATTTCCATAGTTCATAATGTAGCACACGGTCTCCGTTTTATGAAGATCACCACACGGTGCCGCGCACCGTTCTTTTGCCTATTTCGTTAGTAATCTGGATGATTGAAACAACCTCCAATTTCGAACCGCACACGCCATCTCGCATTTGGCGACGAAAGCTGCTGTTTGCAGCGCTCTATTTCAGCGAAGGCGCGCCAATAGGATTCATCTGGCTGGCAATTCCGGTACGCTTGCGCTTGGCAGGCGTGCCAATCGAGAATGTCACCTGGTTGGCATCGGTGCTCATTATCCCGTGGATGCTGAAGTTCCTGTGGGCGCCGTTGGTCGACACGTTGCGCTCCGAGCGCTGGACACTGCGACAATGGATTTATGCCTCGCAGACGCTGATGGCGCTGACGCTATTGCCGCTGTTGTGGCTGGACGTCGTGGCGGATTTCCGCTTGCTCGCCACCGTGCTCATGCTGCACGGCTTCGCCGCCGCCACGCAGGACGTGGCGATCGACGCACTGTGCATCGCCACCACGACGCCCGCCGAACGAGGCGCATACAACGGTTGGATGCAAGTGGGCGTGTTGCTCGGCCGAGCGACGATGGGCGGCGGCGTGTTGGCGTTGTACGACGTGTTGGGTCAGGCCGGTGCCATCGTACTGCTGGTGGCGACGATTCTGTTCTCGATGGTTTTGCTAATGGCGACGACGCTTCCTACGGCACAACAAACACTGAAGCCGGCGTCGCTCGCCGCACTGCTCGCCACCTATCACCGCGCGTTTACACATCGATCGACTTGGTGGGGTATGGCGTTCGCGCTGGTGGCCGGCGCGGCCTACAAATCGTTCGAGGCCGTCTATGGTGTCTACCTTGTTGATCGTGGCTTCTCGCAACATGTGATCGGCATGTTCACCGCCGGGCCCATGATCGGGGCGCTCGTCATCGGCTCGATGCTCGGCGGCTGGCTGACGGACCGCTTGGGTTGCTTTCGTTTCGTAAGGGCGACGCTCCTGGGGATTGTCGGGTTGATCGCGATCCTGGCCTTGTTCGACCTCACGTCCGAAAGCTCGCACAATGTGCTGCTCTTCCTACTGCTGGTTTTGATCGGCATGGGCATCGGCGTCTTCACGGCCGCCAGCTATGCGATGTACATGAATCTCTCACAGCGAACGACCGCCGCCACCCAGTTCAGTACGTTCATGGGGGCAATCAACGGCTGTGAGTCGTGGTCGGTGTTTGTCCTGGGACGGTTGATCGCCCGCTGGGGCTACGGCCCGGCGTTTCTCACCATGTGCGTGCTGTCGCTGTTTGCACTGCCAATGTTGCGGCGAATGTCGCAACTGCGCGATGAAGATTCCACCGCGTTCTAGCATGCCAGGGCGGCGAACCCTGCGAGGTGCGAGTGCGTCTCTCGACGTGGGCGGCGGGGCTTCTATGATATGATAAAGGGAATCGTCGGACTGGCGATCGATTCGTCGTGGCCGACGACGCCAATCCCCACGTATGAATATGACTCTCGCGCTGCACACCGATCATGCCCGGCTTTTCGAGCGCAACCGGTTCGTCTACCCGGTGCTCAGCCGGCGGTCGGGCGGGATTTCGATCGGTGTGAATCTCAACCCCGACAAGATTTGCAATTTCGATTGTATCTACTGCCAGGTCGACCGCACACGTCAGAGCGAGACGCGGTTCGTCGAGACCGACGCGCTCATCGCCGAGCTGCGGGCGACGCTGGAATTTGTCGCGTCGGGGGCCATCTACGAAACGGAAAAGTTCCGCGACGTGCCGCCGCAACTGCGGCGGCTCAACGACGTCGCCTTCTCCGGCGACGGCGAGCCGACGACGTACAAAAACTTTGACGAGTTGATGGAGCGGTGTGCGGAGGTGAAAGCGGCGGCCGGCCTGGATGACGTCAAGATGGTGCTGATCACCAACGCCAGCATGTTCCATCGGCCACACGTCGAGCGCGGACTGGAGATCCTCGACCGTAACAATGGCGAAGTCTGGGCCAAGCTCGACGCGGGCACGGACGAGTACTACCACCTCATCGAGCGGACGCCAGTCCCGTTCCGCCAGATTCTCGACAACATCAGGGCCGCGGCACAGGTGCGGCCGCTGGTGATCCAGTCACTCTTCATGCGCGTGAACGGCGAGCCGCCGTCGCCGGCAGAACTCGATGCGTTTTGCGACCGGCTCAACGAGATCAAGATGGTCGGCGGCCAATTGAAGCTGGTGCAGGTTTACACGATCGCCCGGCGACCGGCAGAGTCGTGCGTCACACCGCTGGCAGATGCGGAAGTGGATGCGACTGTGGCGCTTGTGAAGCGTCGCACGGGGCTCGAAGCGATCGGTTACTATGGCAGCGCAGATTATTGAGACATTCGTCGCATTTCTGAGGAAGACGGCCGACGACGCTAACGGCGCATACACCTTCGGGTCGTCGGCCACGACGAATCGACCGCCGGGTCGCGTCACGTCACTGCGTCAGCCGCAATTTCGGCGGGGCCAAGCCGTAATCCTTGAGGTCCTTGAAGTCGCCGCCGTCATCGACACCGTTCTGCATCACGGAGTAGATGATCCAACCGTCCTGCGTGTGCTTAAGCTTGATCGGTTCGCCGCTGAAGGGGTCGATCGTCGCCTCATTCGGCAGCGACAGTTCTTCCAAGCCGCTCGCTTCGTGGCCGCGCTCGTCGCGGTATTGCGTGAGCGCGTTGAAAATCCGCAGCGCCCGCAGGATGGCTGTACTTCGCGCATTGGCGTCGTAGGCAGCCTTCAGCGACGGTACCATTAGGTCGGCAAGCACACCGTGACCCGTCGGATTCTGCGGCACAATACGGCGTTCGAGCAGAGAATCGTACGCTTCGAGCACTCCGACGTAATATCGCTTCACCGGCCAGCCGATGAGATGACGAATCGAACGAGGCGCATCTGCAAGCATCGGATCGAACGTGTCGATGCCAAACGCCCGCTCGTCCTTGAGCACCCGAATAATTCGCTGCGGATCGTCGTGTTGAGCAAGCTCGTGGTCAATCGCTGCGTGGAGCTGCGGCGAGATCGGACCCGCGGCCATTGTATCGTAGAGCCCCTGAGCAGCGATCGAGCGGATCGCCACGCCAATCAGAAAATTGATCAGCAACGGCTCGTCGTCGTGTAGCCGGGCAATGCGTAGCGATTCGAGCCCCAACTCCGCGGCCCGTTGGGACTCAGCGTCCGCCAACATGACTTCCATGCGCCAGCCCGAAAACCTGGCGGCGGTGCGAATTGGCAAGTGTTCATCGAGGATTCTCTGCAGATAGTCAGTGGAATTGAGCGAGAAGTCGCTCAGAGAGGCGTATTCTTCACACGCGGCGGCCGCGGTCAAGCCGACGGCCAAGTCGGGGTACTTGTCGACAATAGTCCGAATGGCCTCAATCTGGTCCGACGTGGGTGGCAAGCCGTGATCCTGATTTTCATTATAGGTTTTTCCGATCGGCGTATTGAAGAATCGGCCATGTTCTTTGGCAAACTCGTCGAGTCGAGGACCAAGTTGCTGCAGTATCGCCGCCGCATTCTGGTCGGCGGGAACTGGGACTGGCGCAAGGTCAGCAATCGAGGCAGGGTCGCCGGCGGCGCGGATGGCGGCGATTTTGGTTTGCAGCTGGTGCTCGACCCACCAGGCCACGAGGCCGTTAGCGATCAGCGCAAGCGCAACGACGATCGCCGCGCCGATGGCCAGACGCTTCCAAAACCGATTCGTGGGCCAGATCCGCATGATGGTTATCCTCGTCCGCCGTACGCGGCCGCATCGATGGCCGCAATCTCCTGATCGGTCAACTCGCGCCCGCTCAAGGCTGCAATTTGTCGGGCGAACCGGCGGCCCGTTTCCGCGTCGGTCGCCTCGGCGATGACGATCGCTATCTCGACGAACGACTCTGGTGTGCGATCGTGGGCGACGTGACTCGCAAGTGACTCAGGCGACCGTGAGCCAACGAGCGTTAGTGACACATTCATGCCGACGCCGACGATCAGCAGCAACGCGGCCGACCGGGCGAGCCGGCGGTCCCAGCGTGCGGCACGTAACTCGCGCTCGACATCGCCCAACACGGCGCGGCGCAATTCAATCGGGGCACCGGCGCCTCGTATCGCTACCAATTGTTGTTCAAATTCGTCGAGCGGTTCTTGATCCATGATGTCACCGATATTGTTTGGTCAGCCAACTGCGGAGCGATTCGAGCGACCGGCGGTAGCGGGTGGCGACCGTCGCCAGCGGGCGGTCGACGATCGCGGCGATCTCGCGAAATGTGAGGCCAGAGTAGATTTTCAGTTCGACGAGTTCGCGATCGACGGCATCCAGTCTTGCGAGTGCTGCCGCGATCGCTTCGAAATCGTCGGCGCTATTATTTGACGCCGCGAAGAGCTCGTCGGCGGGAAGGACTTGCATGGTCACTCGTCGTTTCCCCGCCGCCCGCATCGCCTCATTCCGCGCGATCTGGAACATGTAGGCGACCGGGTTCTCAACGCCGCGAAATCGCCGCCGGCTCTTCGCCGCTCGCAGAAACGCGCTCTGCAGCACGTCGCCGGCGGCGTCCCGCGAACCGAGCCGGGCTGCGAGATATCCGTGCAACCGGTCGGCGCAGGCGTCGTACAGCTCGGCGAACGCGGCTTGGTCGCCGCGGGCCAATCGCGCCGCAAGGTCTTTGGGGGAGGCGTCGTGCGTGGGGGAGTCGCTCATCGGCGTTTATTATAGTGACCCGCCGCGGGCGAACTTTTGTTCAGAAATCCGGGTCGATTTTCACAAAGTCAGGCGGGCGTCACCTACCCGCGATATAGAAACGTCGCGGTCGACGACGGGGATTCCCAGTCCGCATGCGCTTGAAGAGATTCAGGCGGCAAGTCGCCGCGCGACACTTCCGGTGACCGGTTGCGGCGATGTCAATAGCCAAGTGCCGACGCGACCCGGCGGACGACACCAATCGCGCGTCGTCCGTCGGGTGAATGTGCGCGTCAGTGTGCAAGACCACCCATCAGCGGAGAACGCTGGGGCGAATCAGCGGTCGTCAGCGACCGGTCAATGGGTTGGTACCATTGCTTTTGCCAATCGAAGTTGACGGGCGCGACCGCTTGCGCCAAGGGAGATTGCTGCGGCTCGGCCAACAGTGCAACCGACGTCACCGGCGGCGCAACTACCCGAGCCCACGACTGATCGGTGAATAGACCGACAGCATCTTGGGCGGCCCTCGGCGTTAACGCCTCGCTCAGCTCCCCCATCGGTGTCGTAGCGAGCGCGAAAGGATCAGGCGCATGCACCGACAGAAACACATCAATCGATTTGGGCTGCAAATAGAATGGCTCTTCCGCCCGCAACCCGGAACCAACGGCCACCAGAAACACGGCCGCCAACAAACGAACGGCTTTCATCAGGACACCTCCAGTAACACCTTGCTCGCCTGCAGGTATCCGCCCGACGCCGACTATCCTAACTAGCCGGCAAGCCCGCGAGAATGCCCCGATGGAGTGATCGGCCGGTTGTTCCCGTACAGAGCGTGGGATACGTTAGGGAATTCCCACGAAGCGATCTCTTTTTGACCGGCAAGTTCCATGTCTGACCCTTATTTCCAGAGCCTGTTCGCCGAGCGGATCGGCGGGGCCATGTTTGGCAAGGGCCCCGCGATCTACAAATTTGAGAAGATCAAGCGGGCCAAGCGGAAGGCGCTGGCCGACCACCCGGAACGGCGGCTGCTCGACTTCGGCATCGGCGAGAACGACTCGATGGCCCCGGAGAGCGTCCGTCGCGTGATGGCCGAGGAGATCAATAAGCCCGAGAACCGCGGCTACGCCGACAATGGGCCGCCGATGTTCAAGGAGGCGGTCGCCCGGTTAATGCGGCGGGAGTTCGGCGTCGCGCTCGATCCGGCGACCGAGGTGAACCACTGCATCGGCTCGAAGACGGCGCTGTCGATCCTGCCCGCCTGCTTCATCAACCCGGGCGACGTGACGCTGATGACGGTGCCCGGCTACCCGGTCGCGGGGACGCACACCACGTTTTATGGTGGCGTGGTCTACAAGCTGCCGCTCCTGGCGGAGAACGATTTCTTCCCCGACCTCGACGGCATTCCCGCCGACGTCGCCCGCCAGGCAAAGCTGCTGGTGCTCTGCTACCCGAACAGCCCGACCGGCAAGACGGCAACGCCCGAGTTCTACGAACGGGCGATCGCGTTTGCCAAAGAGCACGAGATCGTGATCATCCAGGATGCCGCCCACGGCCTGTTGAGCTTCGATCGCGAGCCGAACAGCTTCCTGGCGGCGCCGGGGGCTCGCGACGTCGGCCTCGAGGTCCACTCGCTCTCAAAAGGCTACGACATGATCGGCTGGCGGATCGGCTGGGTCTGCGGCAACCCGCTGCTCGTGCGGGCGTTCGCCGACACTAAGGACAATTTCGATTCCGGCCAGTTCATGGCGATCCAGAAAGCGGCCGCCGCGGCACTCGACGACCCGGAAATTCCGAAGCGAACTCGCGCCAAGTACCGCCGGCGAATGGAGAAGTTGGTGGCGACGCTCACGCGTTGCGGCTTCAAGTGCCAGATGCCTGGCGGCACGTATTTCCTTTACACTCCATCGCCGAGGGCATTCGCCAACGGCGCTGCCGGCGGCGGCCCGGTGAACTTCGAGAACGCCGAGGGCGTGAGCCAATATCTCATTACCGAGCAATCGATCTGCACGGTGCCGTGGGATGATGCGGGGGCGTTTCTACGATTCAGCGTCACGTACGAGGCGGCCGACGAGCAGGCGGAAGACGCGCTGATGGTGGAGACGGAGACGAGGATTAAGAATCTGCAACCGGTGTTTTGAATCGCTTATACCTGAGAGAATCGCTTCAATGCGAACTGCAATTGCGTTAATTGTTGGGCTGTCAGCGGTAGCATTTTTCTCTTTATTGTTATACTCCAGACTGCTCGGGGAGTTGGCATACAGCTCTCTAGTCGCTGGCTCCGCGGTTGTTGCACTCGTTATTTACGGGTTCCCTCGTCTCGCTGAGCTGGATCTAAAGAATCTAAGGATCATATTAAGGGAGGTGAAAGAGGCAGCGACCGAGGCAAAGGATGCGGCACAGCGCCTTGAGAAGGCTAAGCGGGAAGTCGCTAATATGTACGGAGGAATCGAAAATCTTCGAAGGGAGCCATACATCCTCGACGAATCAAAGCAAAGTGAACTGGGCCTTGGCGGCAAAGGTTTGGTTATGGCGTCAGCATCAATGCGTTACCCAGTTGGTTGCATCAAGCGCGAAAGAGGAAGATTAGCTCGGATATTCGTAAATGTTCACGAAAAATCGCCCGAAGAGCTTGCTCAGGCGATCCTGGATAGTTCCCTGGATGACAGAGTGTTCAAGTGGAATGGGCCGGAATCGAGCCTTGATACGCCGCCGAAGTCTGCCGAAGAGCGGAAAGCAGAAGTAGAAGCGAAAAAATCCGATCCTGGCAGCAATGATCGCTAGGATTTGCAACGAATAGAATTCGGGTGGCCGTAGTTCGATGAGAGGTTGGACTAATACGCTTCGGATTAGCTATAATTGCAGCATGAGCCAGGAATTTCACGCCATCTATGAGCACGGGTTCCTGCGACCGCTTACGCCGCTCAATTTGCCGGAATCGGCAGAGGTTACCGGCATAATACAACAATAGATCGCTGCGTTCGAAGGAACTGCAAATGATTCGCTCCTGGGCCTCATGGCAGACGCGCCAGAATTAGTGGACGAGATCGTCGGAGAAGCCATGCTCGCTCGAGAGTCTCGAGTTCTCGGAAATCGTACATGACCGATCCCGACGTCGAGCGCGTGAAAGAAGTCTTCGAGCAGTGGGCGATGTACGATGCCGTGGTGCGGCATGATTACATGTGGCATGCGGAGCTCGGCGCGGCGCTCTCTGCGTGGGCAGCGAAGTTTGGGCGGCCGCTGCGGATTGTGGATCTCGGCTGCAGCGACGCGAGCCTGGTCACTAGCGGATTCCGCGCCGCGAACGTCGAGCACTACCTGGGCGTCGATCTGGCCGAGTCGTCGATCGAGCGGGCACGCGGCAATTTGGCGATCTGGCCGGGGCGGTTCGATTTGGTGTGCGGCAACTTGGCCGACGTGCTCGCCAAACTGCCGGATGCGTCGGCCAATGTCGTGCTGGCGAGTTACTCGCTGCACCATTTCTTGACCACGGACAAGCTGCGGCTGATCGGCGAAGTTTGGCGATTGCTCGAACCGGGCGGCGCGTTTGTCTGGATCGACGCAGTGCGTGACGATGGCGAGGCTCACGACGCCTACATCGACCGGCTCACGCGCTCGATGTCAAACGACTGGACCGGACTGACCGTCGAGCAGCGGCGACGGGGCGTCGAACATGTGCGAGCGTCGGACTTTCCCGAAACGAAGGCGTGGATGCTCGAGCACGTCGAGGCGGCCGGGTTTCGGCCGGGGGGCATCTTGCTCCAAGTGGAATTCTTTGATGGGTGGGTGTTCAGCAAGCCGTGACCATTGGGCAGACGCTCTACGCGGTGGGTCGCGAAAACTCGGGGTCGAGGACGACCCGGCTCGCTGGGCTCGCTAGGCTGGTTCGTCGCGAGCTTCGTTCGCCCGCTGACCGAGATTGCCGTAGCGGTGGTAAACGATCGAGAGGCTTTGCTCCTGGAAGTACCACAGCAGTTCGACGCGGCCGTGGGCGACGGGCGGCGTGTCGGCGATGTATTGCAACGCATCGGCGGCGGCCTTTCGGATCGTCAGCGGCACGCGGTCGGGGGCGGCGTATCGGACGCGGTCGATCTGGTGCGACACGATTGTGCGGGCCAATTGCTCGTCGGTCTCGGTGACGAATTCGATCGCCGCGCCCCAACTGTCGGTCAGATCGTCGAGCAGTTTTACAGCGTCTCGTGTCGAACCAGACAAGTCGGGAGGTGAGCTGATCGTCGTGCGGCAACCGGCGGCGCGAGCGGCCGTTGCCCGAGCGAAGACTTCGAACGGCGTGTCGAGGGCGTGAGTGCGAATCCGCAGGTCCGCCACCGGCCGGTAGCGGCGAAAGTTGTCTTCGCCCAACAGGCGGAAGTGGTCGTGGGCAGCGTGAAATTCCTCGGTCGCCCAGTGTTGGTAGCTCTCGATGGCCGTGACGATGCGTTCGAGTTCCTCGGCGGCAAAAGGCGACGAGGCGGTGATGGCGATGTACTCGCGGAGCGCGCTGTAGAGCCCGGTTAGCAATTCAGGACGATGGGAGTCGGAGGAGCTAAACCGCCAAGCGGTCGGCGGGAGCGGGTTTGCGGCGTTCGACGGCACATCGCGGAAGCGTATCAGCGGGACGACGTAGTTCGGTCCGCCCGCTTTGAGGCCGGGCCCTACGACACTTTTACCCAGGCCGCCAAACGGCTGGCGGAGCACGATCGCGCCGGTCGTGGGCCGATTGACGTAGAGATTGCCGGCGCGAACGTGCTGCTGCCAGTGCGTTTGCTCGCGGTCGTCGAGGCTTTCGAGGCCGGAGGTGAGGCCGTAGCCGGTCGCGTTCACCAGGTCGATCGCCTCGTCGAGGTCGCGGGCCTCCATTACGGCGAGCAGCGGACCGAAGAATTCGGTGCAGTGGGTGACGCTGCCGGGTCGCACGCCCCACTTCACGCCGGGGCTCACGAGATTTGGATTTCCGTCGACGCCGAGCCGCGGCATCACAGCCCACTCTTCGCCTGGCTCCAATCGATTGAGTGCTGATTCGAGCACACCGGAGGGCGGATGGATGAGCGGGCCGATCTTCGTCGGCAGGTCCCAGGCCGAGCCGACCGAGAGGCTCTCGACCGCGTCGCAGAACTGGCGACGGAACTGCGCATCGTGATAAACCTCGCTTTCGAGGATCAAGAGCGAAGTCGCGGAGCATTTCTGGCCGCTGTGGCTGAAGACGCTATGGAGCACGTTTTTGATCGCTTGGTCGCGGTCGGCCAGGCCCGTGACGATGGTCGCGTTTTTGCCGCCGGTCTCGGCGAAGAGATTCATCGTCGGCTTGTGGGCAAGCATGGTTGCGGCCGTGGCGGTGCCGCCGGTGAGGATCACCGCGTCGACCGCGTCGTGCGATACGAGGTATTGGGCAACGCTGTTGCCGGCACAGGGGGCAAACTGCAAGGCGGTCTTGGGCACGCCGGCACGCCAGAAGCATTCGGCGAGCCGGTACGCGATCAGCACGGCGTCGGAGGCCGGTTTGAGGACGACGACGTTGCCGGCCGCCAGTGCCGCCGCGACTCCGCCGCATGGAATCGCCAAGGGAAAGTTCCAGGGGGAGACAACAACGACGACGCCTCGACCCTCTGCTGCAAGGCCCGACAGCTCGTGAAAACAACGGGCCGTGTCGGAGTAGAAGCGGCAGAAATCGATGGCCTCCGAGACTTCGGGATCGCCCTCGGCGACCGTCTTGCCCCCTTCGGCGAGCATCGCGCCCAAGAGATCGGCGCGGGCGGTGGCAAGTTCGTCGGCGACACGGTGCAGGATTTCTTGCCGCTTCGTCGCGGAGAGCCGCCGCCAACCGCTTGCGTCTTTGCGGGCCGCAATGACGGCACGGTCGACGTCGGCGGTAGTCGCCTGATGATAACGGGCGACGACGGTGCTCGGGCGCGAGGGATCGTGCGAGTCGCGTGTTTCGCGACCTCCTTTGATTTCTTCGCCAGCGATCACCAAGGGCACGTCCGCAGCGATATCCCCTATTCGTGATTGCCAATCGTTGATGATCGCTTGAGCCCATTCGCCGTTCGCGACGAGTGACCAATCGGTGTCGGGTTCGTTTTGGAAATCACGATCGCGCGGTGGGGTGACCTTGGCTCCGAGAATTGAGGTTTCACTCGGGGCCGAGGACGGCCCGGCTCGCTGAATTCTGATCCTGCGTGCGGCGCGGGTCGCTGCTCAGGCTCTTCATCATGCCAAACGCGTCGATGAACTGTCGCTCGAGCTTCTGCCAGGTTTCGCTGCCGACGTCGATGCGGAAGGCGTGGCGAAGGAAATTGTCGGGGCCGGTGTTTTCGTCGAGCCGGCGGATGAGGTAGCCGATGGCCGTGGTGAACTCGTCCTGCCGACAAGCCGGGGCATAGAGCAGCATGTTCTGTGTCAGCTCGAACAGGGCCCGCCGCTGGTGGTTCGCCATGCCTTCGAGCATCTCGAATTGCACGCCGTCGAGGGCGTTCGCGCGGGCAACGAGCACGAGGCCATAGGCGAGCGAGAACAGGTTGTGCGACGCGATGCCGAGTCGGACCGCGGCAAGGTTTTCGGGCCGCATGCCCTCGGTGAGCATCCGTAGATAATTGGCGTCGGTTTCGAGCTTCGTTTTGTACGGCGCCTGGGGCCAACCTCGAAGCGACGCCTCGACGCGTTCCATTTCCAGGTTCGCGCCCTTCACGACGCGGATCGTCACCGGCGATCCGCCTGCCGCCACGCGCCGGCGGGCCCAGGCGTTTATTCGCTGCTGCGTGGCGAACGAATCCGGAATGTAGGCCTGCAGGGCGATGCCGGCCTGCACATTTGCCAACCCCGGCCGGTCAAGCGTTCGCATGAAGACGTCGGCCGTAAGCTCCTTGTCGCGGTACTCCTCCATGTCGAGGTAGACGAACTTCGGCACGACGGTGCCATCGCGGCGCGTGAAACGGGCCTTGGCGGCCGCGCGGTAGAGCAGCTCCAGCCGGTCGGAGAGCACGTCGATCGTGTGCTCGCGGGCAAGGGCGGAAATTTGCGAGTAGATCGTCGAGATCTTCACCGAGATGACTTCGATCTCGGGTTGCTGCAGCGTGGCCAGGTACGCGGAGAGCCGGCGTTGGGCGTCCTCCTCACCCAACAGCGCTTCGCCGAGATGGTTGACGTTCATCCGCACGCCTTCGGCGCGGCGGGCCCGTAAATGCTCCGCCAGCAACTCCGGCTCCGCCGGCAGAATGACGTTTGCCGTTTCGTGGTGCATCTTCTCCTCGACGAGCGGCATCGCCACGCCCGGCAGATAGGCGCCGAACGACTGGAAGCCCTTCAAGAGCGTGCGATCGAGCGGCGAGAAGAACCGCGGCACGCCCTGCACGTCGAGGATGTGGATCAGCTGATCGGCAGCCCGCGGCGGGCGGTGCGAGCGAAACGCCTGGTCGGTGAGCTGCATCAGCGTCACCTTGTCGCCGGGCGAGTTGATCATGCGGTCGAGTTCGGCCTGCTGCCGGCGTTCCTGCGGCGTCTGCAACTCGGCGGCCCGCTGCCCCAAGAGCCGCGCCAGCAGCACGGCCTGCTGCACGTCGATCGGAAGTGACGATGCGGCATCGACGGCAAGGGCGGCGAGCAAGGCATCTTTGTCCAGCCCGGTGGGCGACTTATCCGACATGGCAACGATTCCTGGGCGAACGTGCGGCTATAGAACTATACCGTGGCGGGCTACTGGACAGCCACGTGGCTGCAAAGCGGTGCGCTCAGCACTCGAAAGCAATCACCAGCAACTTGACAAGCGCACCACAAATGGTACATTTGATCGGATGGATGCCGATATCCGACTCCGCGTGTTCTTCTTCAAGACCGAGTCGGGCGCAGAGCCGGTTCGCGATTGGCTGCTTGAACTTGATCAAAAGGACCGTAAGACAATCGGAGAGGACATCAAGACCGTACAATTCGGCTGGCCTCTCGGGATGCCGCTCGTGCGGAAGCTTGAAAAGGAATTGTGGGAGGTACGCTCCCGGCTCGAGCGTAGCATCGCCCGAGTCGTTTTCACCGTCCCGGGTGACGCGATGATCCTGCTACACGGTTTCGTCAAGAAGTCGCAGCGGACGCCCGCAGCAGATCTGGCCACGGCGAGGAAACGGCTCGTTCAATTCAAGGAACAGGCACAATGAAGAAGAATCGGCACTTAGGCAGCGATTTCGACGACTTCCTCAACAAAGAGGGTCTGCTGGCCGACGCGGAAGCCGTTGCCATCAAGCGCGTGGTGGCGTTCCAGATTGCGCAAATGATGAAGAAGCAACGCATCTCGAAGACTGACATGGCCCTCCGCATGAAAACAAGTCGGTCGGCACTCGATCGCTTGCTCGATCCGGACAACGGGTCGGTAACGCTACAAACGCTGGAACGCGCGGCGCAAGCACTGGGCAAACGTCTGCGCATAGAATTCGCGGCTTGAGCGACTGCACATTGAGTTGTCGCTACGCGATGTGACTACCACACCGGCTTTGCCACGGCGATCCGCTCCGTTAGATACCGCAGAATGTCGCGGATCGAGATCACGCCGGCCAGTTTGCCGTCGAAGAGGATCGGCAGATGGCGGTAGCCGCCGAGGTTCATCTTGTGCAGGGCGAAGGCGATCTTGTCGCTAGTCTCGAGCGTGACGGGATCGGGCGTCATGAACTGCGAGATCGGCCGGTCGAAAAACTTCGCCGCGTCGACGTTGAGCTTCATCAGCGCGTCGCGCTCGCTAAAGATGCCGACGAGCCGGCCCCGGTCGACCACCATCACGCAACCGATCGTTTCGTCGACCATTTTCCTGAGCACGTCGCCGACCCGCATGTCGGGCGGCACGGTGGAGGGCGTTTTCGGCCAAAGCCGCTCGATGCGGTCTCGCAAGAGGTCCGCCTCGACGCTGGTGGCCGGAACGCGGATGCTCATCTCGGTGAGCGGCTGATTGCAGTCGCCACACTCGTCGGCGCCTTCAATGTTTTCGGTTTCGCAGTAGGGACAGATAATCATGCGACTTGCCAGGTATCGCCGGAGCGGAAGAGTTTGTTCAAATCGCCCACGCCGCGCTCGGTGATCGACTGGCTGATTTGCTCGTTCACGAGCACGTCGTACCGCGGGCGGTCGACGCAGCGGAACACGCCGATCGGCTCGGGGAAGCCGTCTTCGTAGCGCATCCGCGAGAGCAGGTAGGCCAGACTCGGCTCGGGCGCTTTTTCGTCGTGGAATAGGAGGTCGTCTTCGGTAATGCCCTTGCCGAGCTCGACGACCTCGGGATCCATGCCGTTGAGCCGGATGCCTTTATCGCGGTTCTTGCCGAAGATCAGCGGCTTGCCATGCACCAGTTCGAGCGTGGTATCGGCTTTGGAGTCGCGGTCGGTGGCGTATTCCCACGCGCCGTCGTTGAAGATGTTGCAGTTTTGGTAGACCTCGACGAAGGCCGTGCCCGGGTGCTCGGCCGCCCGCTTGAGGACTTCGCCCAGGTGCTTGATGTTGACGTCGATGCTGCGGGCCACGAAGGTCGCCTCGCAGCCGATGGCGAGCGAGAGCGGATGGAGCGGGTTGTCGACCGCGCCCATCGGCGTGCTCTTGGTCTTCTTACCCAGCGGCGAAGTGGGCGAGTACTGGCCCTTGGTGAGGCCGTAGATGCGGTTGTTGAACAGGATGATGTTGATGTCGAGATTCCGCCGGATGGCGTGCATCAGGTGGTTGCCGCCGATCGATAGGCCGTCGCCGTCGCCGGTGATGACCCAGACCTGCAGATCGGGCCGCACCGCCTTGAGCCCCGTCGCCACCGCGGGGGCCCGGCCGTGGATCGAGTGCATGCCGTAAGTGTTCATGTAATACGGGAAGCGGCTCGAGCAGCCGATGCCGGAGATGAACACGATCTTCTCGCGGGGAATGCCGAGCGTCGGCATCACCTTCTTCATCTGCGCGAGAATCGAGTAGTCGCCGCAGCCGGGACACCAGCGGACGTCTTGATCGCTGGCGAAGTCGGCCGGCTTCAAAACAGGAAGTGGAATTTCAACGCTCATGAGTTGGTTATGCCTTGTTAAGTTCGACGATAATGATGATTTGGTTGAACAAGTCGTTAATCAGCCGCCGTCGTCGGCCACGGCCGCCATGGCTGCCTTCGTGGGTCGCGTGAGCGTCTTGGGCGCGGTTTCCGTAGCCTTGCCTGTAATGAGCTCTTCGATCTTGGCCTCGACCTCGGCGACGCTAAACGGCTTGCCTTGCACCTTGTTGAGCCCGATCGCGTCGATGAGGTACTTGTCGCGGATAATCGTGCGGAGCTGGCCTAGGTTGAGCTCGGGAATGAGCACTATCTTAAAGCGTTTGAGGATGTCGCCCAGATCGTTGGGAAGCGGATTCAGGTAGCGGAGATGGCAGTGCGTCACCTTGTGGCCGCAGGCCTGCATCGTATGCACTGCGGTGGCACATGCTCCGTAGGTGCCGCCCCAGCTCAGCACGAGCACGTCGCCGGTGGCCGCGCCATCGAGCTTCTGTGGCGGGATGTCCTTGGCGACGTTGGCCACCTTTTGTGCTCGCGAGTGAACCATGTGTTCGTGATTGGCGGGATCGTAGCTGACATTGCCGGTGACATCCTGCTTCTCGAGGCCGCCGATGCGGTGCTCGAGACCCGGCGTACCGGGAAGCGCCCAAGGGCGGGCGAGCCGCTGGTCGCGTTCGTAGGGCATGAAACCGTCGCCGTTCTCCGGCGGACCGGGGTGCTTGATCTCGAACTGCGGCAACGTGCTGACGTCGGGAATCCGCCACGGCTCGGAGCCGTTGCCGATGTAGCCGTCGGTAAGCAGCAACACGGGCGTCATGTACCGCACCGCGATCCGCCAGGCTTCCTGGGCCACGTCGAAGCAGTCGGCCGGGCCACTGGCAGCGATCACCGGCATCGGGCACTCGCCGTTGCGGCCAAACATGGCTTGGAACAGGTCGGCCTGCTCGGTCTTGGTAGGCAAACCCGTCGATGGGCCGCCGCGCTGCACGTTGATGATGACCATCGGCAACTCGGTCATCACCGCCAGCCCCATGCCTTCGCCTTTGAGCGCGATGCCGGGGCCGCTGGAGGCGGTGACCGCCATCGCCCCGGCGAACGAGGCGCCGATCGTGGCGGTCATAGCCGCGATTTCGTCTTCGGCCTGGAACGTGAGCACGTCGAAGTTCTTGTACTTGGCCAGCTCGTGCAGGATGTCGCTCGCCGGGGTGATCGGATACGCGCCGAGAAACAGCCGCTTGCCACACTGGCGGGCCGCGGTGATTAGTCCCCAGGCCAACACCGTGTTCCCCATCACGCTGCTATAGGTGCCGGGGGCGAGCTTTGCCTTGGCCACGTGATACTGCGTATTGACCGCTTCCACGGTATCGCCGTAGTGGTAGCCGGCCTTGAGGGCAGCGGTGTTCGCTTGCACGACCTCGGGACGCTTGCCGAATTTCTCGTTAATGAACCGCAGCGTCGGCTCGAGCGAACGGTCGTAGAGCCAGAACACGAGTCCCATGGCGAAGAAGTTGCGGCACTTGTCGGCTTCTTTTTGGCTGCTCAGTCCGGCACCCTCGACCGCGAGCCGCGTGAGCTTGGTCATGTCGACCCGAAGCACTCGATACGACTTGAGGCTGTCGTCTTCGAGCGGATTGGCTTTGTAACCGGCTTGCTCCAGTCCCTTGGCGTTGAACTCGTCGTCGTTGACGATCAAGATGCCGCCGGCGCGGAGATCGGAAAGGTTGGTCGTCAATGCCGCCGGGTTCATCGCCACCAGGGCGTCGACCGTGTCACCGGGCGTGAAGATGTCCTTGCTCGAAAAATGGATCTGGAAGCCGGAAACGCCCGCTTTCGTACCGCGCGCGCGCGAATCTCGGCGGGGAAATCGGGGAACGTGGCAATGTCGTTGCCCGCCAGCGCGCTGGTGTTCGTGAACTGCGTGCCGGCGAGTTGCATGCCGTCGCCCGAGTCGCCGCAGAAGCGGACGGTCGCGTCGTCTATGTTCTGAACTGATTTCTGGATTGAGGGAGCTGCGCTAGCGGTCGTGGACATCGTGGAAAGCAATTCCTTCTTCGGACCCAGTTGTTACACAGACGGTGGGTCCACTAAGTATTGTTGATGATAAATCCTCGTGGGACAAATCGTTCTGGCTTCTAGTACGTCGGGCTTTCAGGCCTGACATTCTGCACGTGCGACTGCTGTCAGCCTCGAAAGGCTGGCGTACGGGGCAGTTACGCTCCCTCGCGCTCCTTGGTCGTGGCATTCGGGTTGGGGGGCAAGTTGTAGATGGTGGCCGGAAAATGGTCGACCAGATAATGGACAATTCCATGCACGGCCATGACGCCGGTCGGCCGGCCCTCGCCGTCGATCATGGGCAGGTGCCGGTAGCCGCCTTCGCTCATCGTACGGATCGCCTCGGCGACGGTGGCGTTGGCGGGAATCGTTGCCGGCGGGCTCGACATCACGTCGCGGACCGGCTGCGAGAAATCGCCCCCGTCGGTCATCAGCCGCAGCGCGTCGCGCTCAGTGAGTATGCCGACCAGCTTGGCGCCTTCGCAAATCAGGATCGCGCCGTTGCGCTGCGCACGCAACAGCTGCAACGCCTGACCGACCGTCGCGTCGACCGTAGTGGCCAACGGCTGGTCTGGGTAAGCAGAGGCAACGCCTTCGCTCTCTAAGCTAAGCTGAAAGTCCACGGCAAATCTTCAATCGGCGCTGGGAGACCGTTTGCATGGGTCGTGAGCGCCAAACGCGCGAACACTTTGGGCAAGGAATGCAATGCGGAGATGCCGGCCACCGAATCTCAATCCTTCAAGGGTGGCCAATGTCTTCAACGCGAAAAAACGTCTGCAATCAAAAACATTGGCTCCGGCATGCCACAGTGAGCACTAGTAAGATGCAGCGTCGGGAGCGCGACCCGCGGGCGATAGACCGCCTGCCCGCTGGTGCCAACTTCCTGTTGTCGTCCCGAGCGCCGAGCTACTCGACTCGTGCTTCTAGCAAATCTACCACACAGGGGCGGTGCGTTGAACCGTGATTCGCGGCGAATTTTTCGCGTATTTTTCGGCCCCATGCCGCGAATTCGGCCCTACGATCCGGTTAACCCACCCGGGGGCTTCGTATCAGGCCGCTCGTAGAACTTGGTCAGGTCGAGTCCGCCCCGTTGCTCTTCTTCGACCAATTTGAGCCGCATTTCGAGTTGTTCCAGCCTCCGCGCCAGCTGAGGCAGCAGCACCTGTTCGGCGTCTGCGAGTTGCGGACGCGGCACTTCGGGATACCCCAATTGCCGGTGGAGCGACGCGAACAGATAGAGCGGGTCCTTGCGGCGATTGGCCAGCGCGATGCGGCCCTCCCGCTCGCCGAACAGGACAATCGCTGCCGCGTCGCGAGCCGGGGAGTCGTCACCCCCGAGTTTTCCGGCCTCATTTGGAACCGGTTCTCGGGCAGCGCCTCCGCTCGGGGTCGGGGACGCCCCGGCTCGCTCTCCCCCTCGCTCGGCTCGCTGGTAATAGTACTCGCTGTGGACGTAAATCAGGTCGGCCAGGTCGACCATGCCGATCTGCCGCCGCACAGTGCGAATCCAATCGCGCCAAATGCCTGCGAACGCTGGGTCGCGGGCGACCGCCTCCAGGCCGCGATCGTAACCCAGGCGATTGCGGCAGAGGGCTTCGAACTGATAAAGAAACAAGCCCTGCCGCGTCGGCGACTCGGCTCGGTACTCGGCCTCGCGCCTGAGCACCTCCAGTCCTACCCGAATATCAAACCGCCTCCGCTCCTCTTCCGATTCCTGAATGACGAAAATTTGAAACGGCGTGAAATAGTGCTCGAGCCGGGCCATCGCCGAGCCCAGCACCCCCGCGTGCCGCAACTCCGCGAGCAGAAAGTCGATTGCCATCGGCAGCTTCGCCGTCGCCAGCACTTCCTCGCGCACCGACAACAGCACTTCCTGCATCGGCACGTTCTCGTGGAGCCGTTCGCTCAGCACGCGAAAAAAGTGAGTCTGTTCGACATACTCTTCGCGGCCCAGCGGCGCGAGTTGCGAATTATCCGCGTCATTGGCCATGAACGGATCCACTTTCGGTAGGTACTCCCGCCGAACGGTTCTGCGTATGCAGGGTCGACTTCTTATGACCCAGGTATCGATCGACGAACGCCAGCGCTTGCAGCACGGTCGGGCGATCGGAGATCGCGCCGATGTGGTCGGCATCCGGAACTTCACAGAACTCGGCGGGCACGTTGGCTTCCTTGAGCCGTTTGACCATTTTTTGCGGGCTGCGGATCGGCACGATCGTGTCGGACGCCCCGTGGAAGAAGAACATCGGCGGGTCGTCCGACGTGACGTAGCTGATCGGCGAAGCCTCGCGATAGGCGTCGGGCTTCTCGGCCGGCGTGCCGCCGAGCCAATAGGCGAGCAATTTGCTGTCGGCCGGCAAACTGCTGAAATCGCACGGTGCGCCGCCGGCTACGACTACCTGCAGGCGGGCGCTGGGCGCATCGGCCGCGAGGCCCGGCTCGCGGACTTCGTCGTCATCGTCGAGCGTGCCGAGCAGCGCGACCAACTCGCCGCCCGCCGAGTAGCCGTAGCCGCCGATACGGTCGGGATCGACTTTGTACTTTTCCGCATTCGCTCGGAGCCAGCGGACGGCAGCCTGGCAATCGTAGATTTGCGCGGGGAAAGTCTGTTGCGGCGCGAGCCGATAGGTGATCGCAGCCGTCGTGTAGCCGAGCTTGGCAAATGCCTTGGCGATGCCGGCCAGCTGCTCCTTGGTGCCGGTCGCCCAAGCGCCGCCGTGGACCACGATCATCGCCGGGAACGGGCCATTGCCTTGCGGCACAAAAAGATCGGCCTTCAATGGACCCGAATCGCGCTCGACGTACACCTGGTCGGGAAGGAAGTCGTAGGGATCTTCGGCCGTGGCCGACGCCGGCGCGAGCCCCAAAACAACAGAGACGGACGCCAAATAAGCCAAGAAGTGTTGCATCATTCTCCGCTGCGCGTGGCAGCGCTCCTGTTTCACCCCAAAGGGAAGCCGTTGGTAGACCGTTCCCGGAACCCTTATAATAAGAATCCGCGGCGCCGCCGAATAGCTCGGCCGAATCTGCAAAGGACTCTATGACCGACCGATATTCCACCATTGAAGAGGCAGTCGACGCGATTCGCAGCGGGCGGGTGGCGGTCGTCGTTGACGCTGAGGACCGCGAGAACGAGGGCGATTTCGTCTGTGCGGCCGAGAAGGCATCGACCGAGACCGTCAACTTCATGATCACCTACGGCCGCGGGCAGCTTTGCATGCCGATCCTGCCGGAGGTCAGCCGGCGACTAGGGCTCCATCCCATGGTCGAGGCCAACACCGCGCCGCTGGGGACCAACTACACCGTGCCTGTCGACCACCGCTCGACGCGGACGGGCATCACCGCTGCCGAACGCTCGAAGACCATTCTCTCGATTTGCGATCCGACAAGCGTGCCGGCCGACTTCAACCGGCCGGGCCACTTGTTCCCGCTGGTGGCCAAGGAAGGCGGCGTGCTGCGCCGCGCGGGCACACCGAGGCGGCCGTCGACCTCGCGCGGATGGCGGGCCTGATGCCGGCGGGCGTGCTGTGCGAAGTCCTCAATGAAACCGGCGACCGGGCCAACCGCACCGAGCTGGCCGAGCTGGCACAGCGGTTCGAGTTGCCGATCATTTCGATCGAGCAGCTAATCGCCTATCGCCGTGTGCGCGAGAAGCTCGTTTACCGCGAGGCCGAGGCGCTGCTGCCGACGAAGTACGGCACCGGCAGAATCATTGCCTACGGTGTGAAGTACGAATCGCAGCAGCCGATGGTGTTCGTGCTCGGTGAGCCGGAGAAGACTGCCGCGCCGCTGGTGCGGCTGCATTCGTCCTGCTTCACGGGCGATCTGCTCGAGTCGCTCCGCTGCGACTGTGGCGATCAACTCCACATGGCGCTCGAAATGATCGCCAGCGAAGGCGCCGGCGTGCTCGTGTACCTGCCGCAAGAAGGCCGCGGCATCGGGCTCGTCGAGAAAATCAAGGCCTACGCACTGCAGGACCAAGGCATGGACACCGTCGAGGCGAACATCGCGCTGGGCTACAAGGCCGACCCCCGCGATTACGGCGTCGGCATCCAGCTCTTGAAGGACCTCGGACTCCGCCGCGTGCGGCTGCTCACGAACAATCCCAAGAAAACCGACGCTTTCATCTACGGCGGCTTCGATCTGGAAGTGGTCGACCAGATCCCCATCGTCGGCCCGATCCACGAGCACAACGCGGAGTACATGGCCACGAAGCGCGACAAAATGGGGCACCACTTGCCGCGCAATTGAGCTCCTAACGCGAATTCGAGAACCTGTGCGTTACACTTAGAACGGCACTCGGCCTTACGATAATAGGGAAACTGCGATAAGATAAAATAAGTATGTCAATTTTTGCGAGTTCCTGATGCCACGTATTGGTCAACCACACTTTTGGATAACGAGTAGCTGCATACTGGCACTTACCGTCGTTGGAGTTGCCTGCGCTCAGTCAGATTCACCGGAGTTCTTTCCCGGGGACATTTTCGAGTTGCGGCCTCCCCACGTGCGTATCAGTCTACTTAGCGAAACGGCGGATTCTCCGCGCAGCTATCGATCCTTTCCGTTCTTTGAGGCTCCGCCGGCGATTCCTCCGCAGAACGAGGTACGCTTGACTGACCAAGATTCGTTGACGCTCGTCTATCCCACCACCGCCGGCAGCTTTTCGTCGGGCGGAACCTCGCTATCGGACCGGTTGAGAATCCACGGGCAAGATCTCGATCTCGATCTATTTCACATTTCCGTGCCATCGTTTGGCAGCGCAGTCATTCCCGCGAGTGAGTCGGGGCAACTCGTGGGACGGCTCTCTGCCGGCGAATATACAGTCTACGTTCGAAATTGGTATTTGCCTTACGACGTTCTGCCCGACTTCGATCCAGAGGCGTTTGAACCGCCGATGAGCTTCATTACTCCGACAACCGAAATATTTGCAATTCCGATATCCGGCTCGGATCCGACGGTAATGAGCCAGACTTCATTTCAATTCACGGTGGTGGCCGCCCCCGAACCCGGTTCAATCGTACTGGCATTCTTCCTGTTGGGAATTGTTGGCGGGATCCGGTGCCGTACAGATCGCCGTTGTGTATATTCGCGCACGTGACCAGCCTCAATTGCTTCCATGTGAATGTGTTTGCAGCGCCACCAGCGAGTGCGTTTACGACGACCTGGGAGCAGGCAGGCACGGCGCTGCAAGGGCTGCCGCGGATGGTTTTCGAGCTCGACGGCTCGTTCGTCATCTCGGGTAACATCGAGCGAGCCGAGCGAGCCGGGCCGTCCTCGGCCCCGAGTGCAAACGCCACGCGCTGGCAAGTCGACGGCCACCTCTTCGACTTCGCCGGCCACCTGCACCGCCTCGAACTCCACGGCCAGTGCCCCCCCGCCGCGTTTGACGAACTACTCCGCTCGGTCGGCTGGCCGCGTCAGCCGCTGCTGTTCGAAATGGTCCGCGAAGGCATCACGGTCAACGAAGCGGTCTTCCGACAACGCGCGGGCGAGTAGTTAGTCGTCCCTGATAAATCACAAATTCGCCAGAGATTTGAGGGTGCATAGCTTGCTGGGTGGCACTAAAATTTGCCAGGTTTTGGTCCCGACGGTCCCGAAAGCTGGCAAAAAATGAAGCCCAAAGCAGCCACTCCGCAGTGTGAATTATTTGGCGCCCATCTGAGTGAGCTCTTGAATCCCGAGCACCCGCTCTACGTGCTGGCCGAGCGGATCGACTGGTCGCAGTTCGACGCGGCCATCGACGCTTGCTATGCGGACGAGCTAGGCCGACCGGGGGTCAACACGCGACTGATCGTCGGCCTGCTGTACCTGAAACACGCCTACGACGAGAGCGACGAGTCGGTCGTCGCCCGTTGGGTGGAGAACCCGTACTGGCAATACTTCTGCGGCTGCCAGTACATGCAGCACGAGTTGCCGATCGATCCGTCGAGTTTGAGCCGCTGGCGGAAGCGGGTCGGTGCCGAGCGGTTGGAGAAGCTGTTGGAGGCGACGATTCGCACGGCGTTAGCCATGAAGGCGGTCAGGCCCCAGGAGTTCCAGAAGGTCAATGTCGACACGACGGTCCAGGAGAAGGCCATCGCCTTTCCGACCGATGCCCGACTGTATCACAAGATGCGTGTGGCGCTGGTGAGGCGGGCCAAATCCTTGGGCCTCCCACTTCGTCAGAACTATCGTTTCAAGAGCAAGCAGCTGCTGGCCAAACAAGGCCGTTATGCCCACGCACGGCAGATGAAAAGGGCGGCGAAGATGACGCGTCAGCTGAAGACGATCTTGGGTCGTGTGCTGCGGGACATCCAGCGAAAAGCGCCCGTCATCCAGGGCCAAATCGCTGACGAGCCCCTGCGTGAGCTCCTCGCCATGGCGGAGCGTCTGCTGGTGCAGACGCGGACCAGCAAAAACAAACTCTACAGCGTGCATGCTCCCGAGGTGGAATGCATCTGTAAGGGAAAAGCGCACCAACGCTACGAGTTCGGCTGCAAGGCCAGCGTGGCCACTACCAGTAAGAGGAATTGGATCGTCGGTATCCAGGCTTGGCACGGCAATCCTTACGACGGGCACACGCTCAACGGCGCGATCCAACAAGTTGAACGGCTAACAGGTCACACGCCTGACGATGTGATGGTGGACCAAGGCTACCGCGGGCACGGTTACGCAGGCTCGGCCATCGTCCACGTGGTCCGCACGATTCCCAAGCGAGCGACGCGGATGCTTCGCCGGATGTTGAAACGTCGTGCGGCCATTGAGCCGACGATCGGTCACCTGAAGAGTGACAACCGCATGAATCGGAACTACCTGACCGGCCGAGAAGGCGACAAAATCAACGCGGTGCTGAGTGCCGCTGGGTACAACCTCCGCAAACTGCTGCGGTGGGCTGTTTTTGCGCCAATTTTCTGGCTCTGGCACCGGCTCGCGGTCAGGCTCACCGCCGAAGTCGCGTCCCGCCGAACATCGCACCTGCCGATGCCCGTTTGATTCGCCCCAGCTCGCACCTCAAAATCATGCCGACGCGGCCAACAGACATTTTTTCAGGGACGACTAGTTAGCGAGCCGAGCGAGCCGGGTCGTCCTCGACCCCGACTTCCCCCGTTCCCATTTCCTCGCCCTCCCACTTCGGCGCGGCCATTGCCGGCACCGTGCTCCAAATCACCCAATCACCTTTGTCCGCATTCGGATCGGGTGGCTGCACCGGATATTTTTCAGCGTATTCGGGCCGGGCGAAGGGTGGCCGGCCTCCGTCGTCGCGTCGCGCAGCACTCCATAGACGCCGTCGGCGAGCGTCGGCGACATATCGGCAGCGGCGCGGCGACCTCTGGCGTGCGAGCGCATCCAGCAGCAAGACAAGCGGCCACGATCAATGGAATTAGACTTGTTCTTAACGACATGGCGATCGTACCCGTCCAACGAGAACGGCGACGCTCAATAGCATCAAGTACAGACTCGCCGGTTCTGGAACAGCCGCTGGCAAAGCGTGGGAGAACAGCCAGCCATAGACGGGTGGCGTATTGTAGATTCCCGACCAGATGGCATGCCCGCCGAACGAAAGCTCGTAATACAGCAGATCGAGCTGGTCGCCGCCAATGTGATAATCCACGACGTTCGGCTGCTGGTCGACCAATTGCTCCAGCACGCGATGTATGCTGAGATTTGGATTGGAGATGAAAAAGTCGGTGGAAGAACCAGAAGCTGGATAGGTGGGCAAAGGCTCGTGCGCCGAAGTTAGAACGCTATTCACAACATTGCGGCTTGAACTTACGGACACGACCGTGTCGTCGCGAGCGTGGAAAGCCCAAATCGGCGTGTCGACGAGATTGGCGGCGGCAAAATCGGACGCCGGACTGATACCCGAGATCGGCAAGCCGGCGGCGAAGTGACCGGGATATCGACTGAGCATGTTCCACGTCCCGCCGCCCCCGTTCGAGAGGCCCGTGACGTACAAGCGTCGGCTGTCGACATTCCGCTCAGCCACGGCGCGGTCGATCATCGTCATCACGTTGCCGGTGAGAGTGGTGCTATTCCAATTCGTCGTCGACTGGGGTGCGTAGAGAAAAGCGCCGAGCGACTTGGCCTCGGCCAACAGATTGTCGATGTTGACGTTGATCTGGCTGAGATTGTTGGTGCCGGTCTCCCCACCGCCGTGCAGAAACAGAATGAACGGCCTGGGCTCGGCTGGATTGCTGATCGCCTCGGGAGGCACGTACAACCGCCCCGGAAGTTGCACGCCCCTGCCGACGAGCGAATAGTCGATGAAGTCGGCGACGTTCGCGGCCACACCTTGGTTCGTCAAACAGCTTGCCGCAAGTAGCAATGCCACAAAAAACCATCCGCCACGCAAAAGCACGCAGTAGCGTTTCATTGGATCTCCCCGCAACAAATCTCGCTCGAAGGCGTTCACGTACCGAGAATTTGACGTTAATCGAATTGCGTCAACGAAAGGACGTGGCCGTCTGGATCGCGAAACCAGGCCACTAAAGCTCCGCTGGGCGCGTGCCAAATTGCGTCGGCGTCCTGATTCATTCCGTCGTACCGTTCAAACGCGACGCCCGCCTCAGCCAACCTGCGCACCGTGCCTAGAATGTCCCGCACCGCCCAACCGAGCGACGTGTAGGGAGGGGCGTGGACCTGGTCGACCTTTTGAATGCGCAACATCGAGTCGCCGACGCGAAAGACCAATGCCGGCGGTTGGTCCGCTACGAATTCCAAACCGAGCACGCGCTCGTAAAATGCCCGTGATCGCTCCGCATCCGCGGTGGCCAAGAACAAAACGGGACGGTCGAGGCTTGTCATGGTGGTCCTGCCCCGGAAAGGGATGGATCGCGAAGCTCGTGAATGTATTCGGTAGGGTGAGGCTTAGATTGCTTTTAGTTCGTTGGAATTTCTTGTCGCGGCACCGGCGACCAGATCACCCAATCGCCGTCGTGAAGCGAATCAGTGCGCGGCTCGACTTCGAACTGCAACGGCGAGGCCATTTCCACACCGTTTTCGCCATGCGGGATGCGTCCGCCATCGTCGTCCCGGTCGACACCCACGCTGTAGACCAGCGGCCGATTGTCGACGGTTTTGTAGTGCAGCGACTTCCCCGTGATGCGGTCGACGGGCACTTCCGGCAACCATCGCGGCGAGAGCTCGTCGAGCGACTTTGGCCAGGCATCGTGCTCGCGGTGGTACAGTTCCAAAGCGATGCCTATCAGCGCCGTCCCGCTCGCCCTCCAAATTCGCCAGCTTATTCCTGAGCTGATCGCGCGCAGGCGCCAGGATTCGCAAAAACAGATAGCGATACCGGTCGATCATCCCGGCCCGATCGGTTAGCAATTCGTTCTCGAGAGGCACCTGCTCTTGTTCCCACAGCGGCGTCTCGATTTCCACGACCGACCGACTTGTGAAGTCATGGTAGGCTTCGGTCATCTCTTTGCGCGACGCGACGACCATATTCGCAGCCGGCATTGCCAACACGGCCAGGGCGTCGTTGGACCAAATCGATTCGACGACCGGGCCCGTCCTCGTCACCTCGTCCAACATTCCGAAGACGTTAAAATTCCGCGAGACGCGAAACGCCAGCCGCCCGTCGCCGCGGCCGTTGTCCGTGTACATCCGCTGCATCACGTCGTCGAAGCAGGCCGATTCGCCGACAAAACCCCGACGCCAGTCGAACTTTATAGCGGCAATCTCGTGGGCCAGAATCGCAACTGCGACGTGGACCAGAGCTGAGGCCGCACGGCAAACGCCTCGCGGATCGAGGTGACTCCGAACCGCTCCACCGCGTCTGCCGTGGCGACATTCACCAAGAATGGCTGCTCCCCAAGTTGCCGACCGATCCCAAACAACGCCGCAACGTCGGCCAACGCGGTTTCACCATCATTCGCGGCGACCGCGCGTCGGCAATCATTTAGCAACAGTTCGCCAGTCGTCCGCAAAAGGTATAAATGCGGCAGACGCGTGGCAATCAGCCAGCGTTCTGCGACAGGCTCGGGCTCGGTTGGCTCTTCGACTCGGGCTTGAGAGGCGTCAGTCAGGAAAAGCACCCGATCTTCTGGCGCGAACCACTGCCACGACGGGCCCACGCCGAGTCCCAGTTCCGGGCGAGTGGCCGCCTGGCGGATTTTTGCAATCGCGTCTTGATGGGCCTCCAAGAATTGCATCGCCTGGTCCCAGTGCTCATCTCCGGGCGTGGCTTCGCAGGCGACGACAAATGGGTGTGCCATGTTGCCATCGTTCAGCTTGGCGCCCATCGCCAAAAGTGCGTCACGATAGAGTGGCCAGGCCCGCTCTGCGGCGCGCACCCTGGCGGCACGATCGTTGATCATCGCCAGATAATCGATCTTAACTGTCGGCCGACCCAACATCTGGTAGAGGCCCGTGAGCAAATACGCCGCGATGAGTGCCACCACGGTGATCCAACCGTAGTGCCAGACGTGCCAGACCAGCGGACGGCCACGATTCTTGGCTCGACGCACCAGCGCGGCAGTCTGCCGAGGGTCGCCAAAATCGGCGGCCAGTGCCGATGCGGTACGGCCGCCGTCGAGTCCATCGCGAAAATGGGCAAGGAGTTCCGCCGTGATATCGACCTTCTCGCGGTTCCAAAGATGGGTGGCGCGAACTGTGTCGTCGACAGTTTGCCGAAGCGGTTCGGGCAATTCCGCCTCCGCGAGGATTCGATGCCAATCGCAACTGGCGTCGAACCGGCCGCGCACCGCATCGCGGAGCCGCGTATACCAGAGGCGTCGCCAGAGGGGAGCGGTGCGCTGCGGCCATCATGCTCCTCCACCTGGTGCGGGCCAGCTGTTGCGGTGCGACGCCGAGCGATTTGAAGGCGTCTACCAGTGCCTGCCATTGTCGTCGTGTCGGCCGCCAACTTCTTTTCGCCCTTCGACGTGAGCCGATAGAACCGCCGTGGCCGGGGGCCGGTATCGTCGACGCGCGACTTCACCAGCCCTTTGGCCTCGAGATTGTAGAGCAGCGGATAGAGCGTCGACTGGCCCATCGCTAGTACGCCGTTCGACTTGGTCGTGAGGGCTTCCACCAGCTCGTAGCCGTACTTCTCGCCTGCCGAGAGCAGTTGCATCACAGCCGTCGGCCCCGCTCCACGCATGAGTTCCCGTTCGATCTTCATGGCCAACCTCAATTCAGGGCCTTTTATTATGCTCTACATACTATGCTGCACATAGTATTGCGATTCCGCGTAGCACTGTCAAGCGATTTTTTTGAGGGGACTTGGTCCGCCTAGCCCTTCGGCTTCCAATCGACGCCGGAGGCATTCGCCAGCGCGAGCAGGAGCGATTGAGTTCCATCGCGGGCGTGGCCCTGGGCGGCGACTTCGCGGTAGAGCTGTTCTGCCAGCTCGAGCCCCGGCAGCTTGAGGCCCATCCGCGCGCGATTCCTCGAGCGCGATCCCCATGTCCTTGAAGAAGTGTTCAACAAAGAAGCCGGGGTCGAAATTGCCGGCGATGATCCGCGGGCCGAGGTTCGAGAGCGACCAACTGCCGGCCGCGCCGGAGGCGACCGATTCCAGCACGCGTGTCGAGGTCGAGGCCGGCCTTGTAGCCGTACAGCAGCGCCTCGCAGACGCCAATCATGTTCGTGGCGATGAGAATCTGATTGACCATCTTGGTGTGCTGGCCGGCACCGGGCCCGCCTTGGCGAATCCACTTCGAGCCCATCAGCTTCCAGAGCGGCTCGAGCGCCGCCACCACGTCCGCGTCGCCGCCGATCATGATCGAGAGCGTGCCGTTCTTGGCGCCGACGTCGCCGCCGGAGACGGGGGCGTCGATGCTCACGACGTCCACGCTGCCGCGGCCGCCTCGGCAATCTCGACCGCCAGCGCCGGTCGGCTGGTGGTCATGTCCACCAACACGCTGCCGGACTTCGCTCCGGCAAGCGCACCATCATCGCCCAATATCACGTGCCGCACGTCGTCGGGAAAGCCGACGATCGAAAACACGACGTCGGACGCGGCTGCCACGTCGCGTGGCGAGTCGGCCCAACGGGCGCCGTGCGCGACGAGTGCGTCCGTCTTAGATTTTGTGCGATTGTAGACCGTCACCTGGTAGCCGGCCTCCAGCACGTGGCTGCACATCGAGCGGCCCATCACGCCGGTGCCGATCCAGCCGATCCGTGTCTGCTGCGGTGAGATTTCGAGTTTCATGGCGTTCAGATTACTCGGTCGCCTCGCTGCGGTCGAGCGCGGCGACCAGCACGCTGCGGACGAACGCGGCGACCAGCGGCTCCTGCGACGCCCGGGGACCGGCGATGTTCAAGCGGGAAACGTGATGGGTGGCGAGGAAATCTAATAGCTCGTCGGCAGGGTCCCGCCCGATCGCTGAAGCGGTCTCGCCGGCAAGGTGCAGGCACGGTTTGCCGAGTCGCCGAGCTACGGCGAGAGTCAGCGCGGTGCCGCCCGTTGCCTCCGACGATACGGTAAAGACCACCGTCGCGTCGCTGTCGCGGACGTTCCACTCGGTTCGCTGGTCGTAGCGGCGGGAGGGCGTTTCGGTGAGCTGGTAACGCTCGTCGATCGGTCCGTCTTCGGCGAGGCGACCACGGGGGCACCAGCCGCCATGTGCGAGGCCGTACTCGATGGCAAAGTCGAGGGCCGCGCGGTCCGCCCCCGTTTGCCCGCCGGAGAGAATCGTGATCTCCCTCACTTTTCCAGTCCGTTGGGAACGCCGTCCGGGAACTCTTCGGCGATGATCTCGTTTAATATATCGCGACTCGATTGCCAGGGTTTGGGTGCGTGCTGAAGAACTCGGGCGGAGCAGCGCCGCCACTCGGCGCGGTCGAGAACTTCCATCACGCCGATCATCGCTCGCGGGTCGTAGCCCGCCAGCGCCGTGAGCCGCACGCCCCATTTGTCGGCCTGGAGTTCGTCGCCACGGCCATATTTCATTTGCACCATCTGGGCGACAGCCTGCGCCATCTGTGCGCTCTGTTGGTCGCCGCCCGCGACGCCGCCAGCAGCCGCGAGACCTTGGAGCAACTGACTTTTCGCCATCCGCTTGTTGCTGTGCCGTTCGACGACGTGGCCGACCTCGTGGCCCAACACGCCGGCGAGCTGCCCTTCGGTTTCAAGATCGCGGAACAGTGCGGTGGTAATGAACACCTGTCCGCCGGGAGCGCAAATGCGTTCACCGTCTTTGGATCGGCGAGCAACGTGAACTTGAAGTTCCTGCGGTACGGATTATGGCGGCCCTCGGCGGTGAGCTTCTTGTCGAATCCAGCGAGCAGCCGATCGCCGATCGCGCGAGACCTTCGCTTGGGCGGCCGCATCACGCGACGGCCCGCCGTGCATCTGGATCATTTCCGGCGCGGCCTGTAAGCCCACTGCCACTTCGTCCGCTTCGTTAGTCAGTGCCACGCGCTCTTTCTCGCCGGTGATCTGGTTCTCGTCGCCCGGATTGCCGTAGTACGACACGAGCGCGAAGATGGCAATGATCGCGGCGATGATCAGCCGGGCCTTGAGGCTGCCTCGCTGCGAGCCGCCGCTGCCGAACACTTGCCGGCTGGACGGGTCGTTACCGCGGTAGGCGGGCGAATCGCGTCGCGGGAGTGGAAAACGGGACATTGGAGCACCTAGGCCAGAGACGAACTGGTGGATACAACAGATGGATCGCGCCGCGACCGGACCCGCATTCGCACATCGTAGTTTACCCCCTTCGCCCGCCGCTAGGCAAACGATTTCCCTTCCATGACCAGCCCTCCACCCAAGAAGTCGGCCACCGCCAGACTGTGGCTGGCGTTATTCGCAGGTTACTTGCTTGCGCTCTTCACCGGCACCCACTTGCCGCCCGGAGTCGTGTCGCTGCCCGGCGACCAAAGCGATAAAGTGCTGCATTTCTCTGCCTACGCGGGGTTGGCCTGGCTACTGGCGATGGCCTGGGAAAGTTCCACCGGCCAGCTCAACGGGCGGCACCTGTGGTTCGCGTGGCTGGCGATCGTCAGCTTCGCCGCAATCGACGAAGTCACCCAGCTGCTGGTCCACCGCGACGCCGATCCACTCGACTGGTTGGCCGACGCAGCAGGGGCGGCGGTCGGTCTCTGCGTCTTCCTGCTCGTGAGGCGAGTGATTGCCAAGTTCTTGACTGCAAAATCTCATTGAGAGGTGTGGCATGCCCAGAATTACCGCCAGTGCACCGGTGTTGTTGGTTAGCGACGTGGTAGCGTCGGCCAACTATTTCCGAGATTCGGTCGGATTCCAATATGAGGGCTTCTACGGCGATCCGCCCTGCTTTTGCATCGCGCAGCGCGACGGCCACCGTCTGATGTTGGCCCAGGTCGACGACCCGCGAAAGATCACACCCTATTGGAAACTGCGCCATCAAACCTGGAACGCTTATTTCTGGGTCGACGACGCCGACGGCCTCTACCGCGAGCTGGTCGCGGCTGGAGCCAAAATCGATTACGGGCTATGCACCAAACCCTACGGCATCCGCGAATTTGGCATCCAGGACCTCGACGAACACGACATCGGTTTCGGCCAGCTACTGTCGTAACCGCGATCAATTTGCCGGCCCAGTGAAAATCTTGAAAAACTGGTTACCAAAGGCGATGATGGTGGCATGAAAGCAAACTGTAAATTATTTCGCCTGCTTGCACCTGTTCTGGCAATTACGCTGGTTGCCAGCGGTTCGACGATTGCGGAAGATCTGAACGTCCGTTCCGAATTGGCCGACGGCGTCCTCAAAATCGGTCAACCAATCGCATGGCAAGTCGAATGGAAAGGCGCAGAGCCGCCGAAGGAAGTTCAATACACGATCAAGCGTGGCGGACGCACCGAAATCAGTCACGGCGCGCTGAAGTTGGTCGATGGTCTCGCCGAGCTCAAAGCGTCGCTCGCCACGCCAGGCACGCTGCTGGCACTCTTCACCGCGACTTCTGCCGACGGCAAAGAGCACACGGTGCGCGGCGGTGCGATCGTCGCGCCCGAGGAAATCCAGCCATCGGCCGCGCGGCCTGCCGACTTCGACGAGTTCTGGGACGCCAAGCTCAAGGAGATCGCCGCGGTGCCGTTTAACGCACAACTCGAAAAGGTCGACAGCGGACGCGCCGGCGTTGACTACTGGAAAATCGTTCTCGACGGCTATCGTGGCACGAAGATTCGCGGGCAACTTGCCAAGCCGGCTGAGTCCAAATTGAAGGCAGGCGAGAAGCTGCCCGCGATGTTCATTCCGCAGTGGGCCGGCGTTTATCCGCTCGAGAAGGCCTGGGTCACCGATCGTGCGTCGCAGGGCTGGCTGGTCCTCAACATCCTGGCGCACGATCTGCCGATCGACGAGCCGGCGAAGTTTTACGAGGACCAAAACGCCGGGCCGCTGAAAGACTACTGGGCGATCGGCAATGACGACCGCGACACGAGCTACTTTTTGCGGATGTACTTATCGTGCTACCAGGCGATCGAATACCTCATGAGCCGACCCGACTGGAACGGCAAAACGCTGGTCGTCACCGGTGCGAGCCAGGGCGGCCAACAGACGCTCGTCACGGCGGCCATTCATCCGCGGGTGACGGCGGCGCTGGCGCTGGTGCCCGCCGGTTGCGACATGCTCGGCCCCAAGGTCGGCCGTGCGCCCGGCTGGCCGCAGTGGTGGGATCAAGCTCATGGCAAAGATGAAGCAAAAGTCCGAGAGGCGAGTCGCTACTTCGATGTGGTGAACTTTGCGCCCCGGATCAAGTGCCCGGTGCTGGTAGGCTTCGGCCTCGTCGACGAAGTCTGCCCGCCAGAGGGCGTGATGGCGGCCATGAACCAAATCACCGCCCCCAAGGAAATCGTAACCCTACCGCTGTCGGGGCACCAAGAAATCGACGGCTCACAGCAGGTCTATTACAAGCGGCTGAACGACGCCTGGCTGCCGGCGCTGCGCGACGGGAAGCCAGTGCCGCCAACAGGCAATTGAAGTGCTTCTGACAAATCCAGCTATTCCAGCACCGCTTCGTGAATCTTTGGAACTTTCACCGTAACCCGGCGGCGAGCGGCGCCGAGCTTGGTAATCTTGAACGCAACGTCGTCGCCAATGTTGTTGGCATGCGTGTCTTGGGGTTCTAGTTCGGGAATCGAGACGGTAAGTCGCTCCTTTGCCACAGCGACGGTCGTCGACGCCAGATAACGGCCGGCCCAGGTGCGATACAGCCGGACCTCATAATCGCCGTCTTGGAGGCCGGCCAGCGTGATCGTCTCCTTCGCCACGCCGGAAGTCGGATTCACGATCCAGCCGTAGATCAGGTCGTCGCTCTTCATCGCCCAACCGTCGCCGGCCGACACTTTCATTTCGAGCGGCTGCCATTGTTTGCCGGCGAAGTCGACGTCGCTGACGAACTGTGCAAACGCACGCAGATCGCCCGTCAGCACGCTGTCGTTCATCCGAGGCGAGTAGGCCCACCAGAAGGGCGTCGCGCAGGTGCCGTTCACGAGCGTCGCCCACAGCGCGTTGTGGTGCATGGCCAGATAGCCGGGCGTGCCGGGCTCGTAGTAAGTGTGGTCCCAGCCGCACTCGGCAATGATCGACGGTTTGTCGAAGTCGTCCCACAGCTTGCGAGCCTGCGTGGCGTAGTTCTCGTACGAGTAGCGCAGCGGGTGGTGGTTCACGAGGTCCGGCTTGCCGTTCGGTGGCATGGGGTGGCCTTGGGCTTCGTAAATCTCGCGGCCCGCGATGTCGAAAATGCGGTATCCCTCCGGCCACCAGTTGACGACACCGCCGCTCTGCGTGCCGGTGGTCGGCCGGCCATAGGGATCGTGGGCGTGGAAGAAGTCGTTCATTTTGCGGCACCAATTTTCGGCCACCGCGTGGTCCCCTTCGGTCCAACCGTCCGTGCCGTTGATTTCGTCGATCACAAACCACAGGAACAGCGCTCGGCTGTATCCCCAACGGGCGATGACGTAGCGATAGAGTTTCTCCTGATACTTCCAGGCCTCGTCGCTGCGGTAGAAATCCTTGGCCGAGGTGAGGGAGCGGTATGGATTCACGCGATACAGCGTGGGTGTCCAAACCGTTTCCGAAAGGTGATTGTGAAACACGAGGTCCCAACTGATCGCTAGGTCGCGCTGTTCGCACCACTGGATGACTTCGTCGAGCCGGCCGCAGCGGTCGAGGTCGTAGCGGCCCAGCCCGGTCGCCTGGGTCTCGAGCGGCTCGTGGAAGAAGCTGATGAAATTCGCACCGCGATTCTTCAGGTCGTCGAGATTCGCCTCGCTGATGTAGCCCTGGCCGGCGCCGCCGTAGTTGTCGTTGTACCACATGCCGACGCCGTAGAAGCTCGTGCCGTCCGAGTAACGTAAGTAACGCTTGTTGGGCGCGATCGTGATGAAGCCGTGGTGCTGGCTAGGAACGCAGCGAAATTCGCCGGGCCGAGTGTCGGCCGTACCCTCCCGGTCGCGAACGTGGAGCTGATACTTCCACGCGCCGGTTTCCGTCGGCGCGAAACGCACCATCCACACCGCACCAAAGCGGCCGGGATTGTAGAAGCCCCAGGTCTTTTGCACCTTGCCCGAGGGGGCGGTGAACTCGGCCCACAGGTCGACTTCGTCCGGATCGAAAGGATTCGAGAACGTCGCCCGCAGATCGACGTTCAGCTCGAGCTTTTCGTAGAGGCCGATTTCCGTCGCCGGCAGCTCGCGTCTGCGATCGCCACGGCGGCCACGTTCGCGGAACCGCTCGAGCCATTGCTCGCGGGTGAGCGACGGGCCGACGAAATTGAAATCCGGCGGCGCCGGCAAATAGCGGCACACACCAGATCCACACGAGCACGGCGAGAAGGCATTTTTTCATAGTTCGATCCGGCGGCGAGGAAGTAGGATCCGACGGCGACGGCCCTATTGCAAGTATTTTAACACGCCGGAAAACGACATACCAGTAATTTCCTCCGGGAGTCGGGGCGTAGCAAAAAGCAACATTGTCCGCGGACGACACGAGACCTCATTATTTGGCCGCGAGGTCCACCGCAATGCACTCCTTGTCGTTGCGGACGTACATCCGCTTGTTGGCGAACGCGGGCGAGCACCATACGACGGGCCGGCCGAAGGCGTCGTTCGTCGGATCGAGTGATGTGGGCGCGGCCGAGCTCTTGTAGCCCTCGGGCGTGAGATCGGCCTTGATCAAATCGCCGTTCTCGGTGAACAGCCAGTAGTGGTCGCCCTGGCGAATGATGAACGCGGTGCCGCTGTTGGCGGGCCGCTCGCCCAGCGGCGGCGGTCGTGTCCCACAGCCGCTCGCCGGATCGGGGAGCTTCACGCCGTAGAGCCGGCCGCTTCTGGTCGAAACCGTAGAGCACGTCGCCATCGAGCGTTGGCTGCACGTTGATCGGCGAGATGGCATGCTGTGGGTTGTCCTTCCAGACCATCTCGGCCGAGCGGCCATCGGGCGCGAGCTTGATCAGCATGTTCTTGTTCGCAATAGCCGCCGACGAAGATGTAGTCGTTCCACAGCACGGGCGTCATCACCACCAGGCCGTTGGTCGATTCGTACGGCACGGACCAGATTTCCTTGCCGGTCTCGGGGTCGAGTGCGGTCACGGCGTCGGGCCGCAGCAAGCACCAATTGCCGCTGGCCGGCGATCTTGAGAATCGAAGGCGGCGAATAGCCTTGCTCGGCGACTTGAGATTCTTCCACAACTCTTTGCCCGTGTTCTTGTCGAAGGCGACGACGTAGCTTCCTTCGCCGCCGACGATGCAAATCAGCTTGTTGCCGTCCATGAGCGGATGGCTGGCGTAGCCCCAGAGGGCCGTCTTCGCGCCGTACTCGCGGTTGAAGTCGTGCGACCAGAGGACTTTGCCCGTGTTGGCGTCCAAGCGCGAACAGATTGCCCTCGGCGCCGAGCGTGTAGACTTTGCCGTCGGACACGGCGGGAGTGCAGCGCGGCCCGGCTGGGTACGAGATCGTGTACTTGACCGGGTACTGGTGCTTCCACAACTCCTTGCCGGTCGCCTCGTCGAGGCAGAGCACGCGCTCATTGCCGGTGAACTCCTTGCGTTCGAAATTGGCGACCTTGACCGTGCCTTCGGCCACGTAGTCGGCAACATACACCTTGCCGCCGGCGACGGCCGGGCCCGCATAGCCGCCGGCCACCGGCGCCCGCCACGCAACCTTCGGCCCGCCGGCAGGCAGCTCGCCGACGATTCCCGTCTCGCTCCAAACATTGTCGCGCTGCCGGCCCCATCCACTGGGGCCAATCGGCGGCCAGCGCGATTGAGCCACATGCCAACAAACAACCGAGGCCAAGATCGAGTTCATGCTAATGTCTCCAGGAGATTACTTCGACCCCGAAATGCCAAACGCAGTTTCAAAACCGCCGGAGGGGATTGTCTCAATTTTTCCGAGCTTGCGAGGAAAAATGGGACGTCGACCCTCTTCGCCGCGGTTTTGAAACTGCTTCTAGAGAATCTTCAACGCGGCGGGCCATTCCAGAGACTCCGTCGCTACACCATCGCGTAGTAGCTGGCGAACTTGTCGATCGAGACGGGCTTGATCTTCGAGCCCCAGCCGGCCTGGCCGAACGAGGTCATGCGGGCGATGCAGACTTTCTTCATCGCCTCGCGGGCCGGCTTGAGATAGTCGCGGGGGTCGAACTTCTCGGGGTTCTCCCACAAGACCTTGCGGATCGCGCCGGTCATCGCCAGGCGGTTGTCGGTGTCGACGTTGATCTTCCGCACGCCGTGCTTGATGCCGCGCTGAATCTCTTCGACCGGCACGCCCCAGGTCTGCTTCAGCTTGCCGCCGTACTTGTTGATGACGTCCTGCAGGTCCTGCGGCACGCTGCTCGAGCCGTGCATCACGAGGTGGCAGTTCGGCAGCCGGCGGTGGATCTCTTCGATGCGATCCATGGCCAGCACTTCGCCGGTCGGCTTGCTGGTGAACTTGTACGCGCCGTGGCTGGTGCCGATCGCCACGGCCAGCGCGTCGACGCCCGTCTCGGCGACGAACCGCTCGGCTTCGTCCGGATCGGTCAGCAGCTGGTCGTGCGTGAGCACGCCCTCGGCGCCGTGGCCGTCTTCCTTCTCGCCGCCGCCGCTTTCGAGCGAGCCGAGGCAGCCCAGCTCGCCCTCGACCGAGACGCCCATCGCGTGGGCCGCCTCGACCACCTTCTTGGTGACGCGCGACGTTGTAGTCGAAGTCGGCCGGCGTCTTGCCGTCCTCCTTGAGCGAGCCGTCCATCATCACCGACGTGAAGCCGTTGTCGATCGCGCTCTTGCACGTCTCGGGGCTGTTGCCGTGGTCCTGGTGCATGGCGATCGGAATCTGCGGATAGAGCTCCGCGGCGGCGAGCATCAGGTGCCGCAGGTAGTTGTCCTGGGAGTAGGACCGGGCGCCGCGCGAGGCCTGCACGATCACCGGCGAATCGGTCTCCTTGGCGGCCTCCATGATCGCCTGGATCTGCTCCATGTTGTTGACGTTAAACGCGGCCAGGCCGTAATCATTCTCGGCGGCATGATCCAAAAGCAAACGCATCGGAACGAGCGGCATGATCGATTCTCCTCATCTAAAGCGGGCAGCAAATTCTGGCGACCCGGGAAGCTAAAACACCAGGGCGGCAAGTCAGTTCAAGCAGGCCGATCATTTTACCCGCTGCACGCCAGAATGGGGAGAGTCTCGTAGGATGGACGGAGCGAAAAACCGCCGCCGAGCCGTGGTCAGTGAAGCGATTATTTCAGACGCCGCTGCCCACCAGCTCAAATACGGCATCAACGTGGTTTAGCCACCCGTCGCCGGAATCATCCGCCGGTTGATCGTCGCCCGACCGTTCCGAGTCGCCGTACCGCCGGCCACGCTCAGCCGACGACTGCGACGAGAGCCAAGCTACCAACGCATCATCGTGCTGTAAGTGCAAACCGACTCGCATGGCCGGTCCCTGCTTCACCAGGGGTTTAACTGTCGCCGGAAAAGTCGCAGATGTTTCGGTCGCGCCGTTCCCAGGCCGAGCCGGCGACTGGTTGGTAGATGCCGCTGGCTCCGCCAATCCCACGATCTCTGGGCCACCGGTGGATCTCGCGGCGGCGCTTATCGCACCAACACGTAGCGGCTGATTCTCTGCGAAACCGGAACTGCTTCCTGCCCCTGGCAGCAGCATTTCGCCGAAATGGCTCTTCCACACGCCGTAGTCGGCCGGCGTGATCTGGCCATTGCCGTCGCCATCGGCACCGCTGTATGGCGTGAGCCCCGTTTGTCCGAGTGAGTTCCGCCACACGGTGTAGTCGGCCGCGTCGACAGTGCCATCGTGGCTGTAATCACCGAGAAGCGCAGACGCGGCGGCGGGCCGCACTTCGCCGAAGTGGCTCTTCCAAACGCCGTAGTCGGCCTGGGTAACCGCGCCGTCGCCGTCGCCATCCGCGCCGCTGAAGGGAGTAAGGCCGGTTTGCCCCAGCGCATTGCGCCACACGGTGTAGTCAGCCGCGTCCACGGTCCCGTTTCCGTTGTAGTCGCCAACGAGCACCGGCGGTTGGACGGTTGTCGTGATTTGCCAAAAGAAAGTGGCTGAGGCGGAGTACAATCCGTCGGTCGCGGTAAGTGTCACTTCATAAGGGGAGCCGCTCACTGCCTCTGCGGGGACAGTGCCATAGAGGAAGGCCCGTCCGATACCAATCAAATAAGCGGGATCGTACGTGAACGATAGTCCTGGTGGCGAACCCTCAACCGTAAACTGCAACTGCAATGAAAGCGAGGAGGTCGCGTCCGCCGAGAAAAAGACATAGTCGCCAACCATATTGGCTTGGTCTGCAGGCGTCGGAAGTGAAATCTCGTCCATCACGCCCGCCGGCAGCACGGTCCACGTGATGTAGCTGCTCTTGGAGCTATAGCCGTCGTCGAACGTAACCTGGACATAAAACGGCGATTGCGTGTTGGCATTACTATCCAGCGTGCCGCTGATTTGTCCTGTGGCTGTGTCAAGCACAATCCCGTCGGGTAAGCCCGCGGCCGAATATGTGAGCGTTCCGCCGGACGTGGTGGTTGCGTTCAAGTTGAAGTCGACGGCGTCGCCGTTGTGGTTTAGCTGAACAATCGGCGTAGACGCGAGCTGAATGCCGGACACAATGAGCGGGAACACGACATCGGCCGTTTCCATTCCGTCATCGGCGCGGATATCGACCTCATAGGGGCCATGCGCCGAAGCACCGGCTGAAACAGTGCCGCTGATCACACCAGTCTCGGAGTTGAATACGAGCCCGGTTGGCAAGCCAGTAACGGTCACCACCGGAGTTCGGCCCAAACTATCACTTGCAGAAATTGCATCCAAGCTGACGTAGGCCGCTTCATCAAGGTTAATTGGGTACGGCGGGTTATAAAACGGAACGTCTAGGTAGATCGCGCTGCCGACGTTCCATTCCAACGTCCATTCGCGAGTGTAGAGACCGTTCGTCGCCGAAATCCGCGTGGCATACGGCGAGCCGGTGTAACTATTGAACGGGATCGTGCCGGAAAGGAGGCCCGTTGTAGAATTTAGAGTCAAACCGGACGGCAGATTCGTGGCCCCGTAGGTCGTGGTGCCGGGCGGGGCTGGCCCGATGAAATAGTTCGATAACTGATCGGCAACGGTGTCGCCATCGTAGTTGTAGATGAACGTGGATTGCGGCGACCAATTGAATGGGAAATATGGATAGGTCGTAATGCCATTCAAGTTGCGCAATAAGAAGGAAGCCGCAATGTCGTCGCGGAGCGTAACGGCAGAACCGGACTTCCAAAACGCTTGATACAGATAGCCGAAATCGTAGTTGAATGTCAAATCACCAATCTGGCTGTACTTGCTGGCGATCAGCCAACTGGGCGGCGAACCGCTGTCGCCGCTGTCGTCGATCGTGAGACCGTATAGTCCAGCCAAATTGATTGTGCCATGGACGTTCGCCACGCTCTGCAGCGCGCCGCCGACGTTCACCTGAGCAGTGATCGCGTTGCCAGTCGTCTCATAGTCAACATTCACCACGCCGGTGTTGCCCAAAACGTTAATGCCGTCGAAAGCCCCCGTGTATGCGCCGGACTTCGTAACTGAGACCGTGCCCGAGTTGGCGAGAATGTTGATCGAAATTCCGTACGTAGTCACAGAGTTTAGTGCCAGCAAGCCCGCGTTCGACTGCACATCGATCGTGTAAGTCGGTGGAATGGTGGCGAATCCTGGGACGGGTAGCGTTCCATCGAACACCACACCGGAAACGAGTCCGAAGCTCGCGTAGGGTATGTAGCTTGTGTAGAACTGCCCATCGGCCAGGATGGTCACTGGCGGAGCCCCGGCCGAAAGATTGACGATCGTCTGTGCGAATGGAGCGCCCGACGCGAATGTAATAAAGTTGTTGCCCTGAAAGAACACCGACGTCACGTAGTGGACCGACGACGCAAACGACGATACATACTTCACTTGGTTGGGCAGGCCAACGGGGATGAGGTCATGAAACACAACATAAGTGTAATAATCCAAAATCAGCGAATTGTCTGAGAACGTGGCAATATTGTTGACGAGATTGCTATCACGAACGTTGACCGAAACCGAATTCTGTGTGCTCGTGTCCGTGTCGTTCACGGTCACGTCCACAAACGCGCCGACTCCCATCGTGATATCGTAAGTATCACTTGCTCCCCCTGCGTTGAGCTCTATCGTGCTGGCGTACGCATCGGCAATATCAAACGGAATGGATTGCGTTCGGCCATTCGTGCCGAAAGTTCGCGTGATGGAATAATCCGGATCGGCCATTCGGCTCGGCAAGACAATTCCATAATTTTGGGGAAAATGGAGCACGCCATTCTCGTCGTAGCCGTATTTGAGCACCGAGAAGTGGTTCTTTTGGTCGTAATAGCTCCCGCTCCAATCCTGTTCGGCACGAGATTTGCGCATTGAATTTTACTCTGTGCCCTCGGTTGTTTTAGCGCATGTTAGGCTGCATGACGCAGCGAAGGAAGGATGTGACCGACGAGGACGTGGTGGGGCTGAAGTACTTTCGGCGGCTGCTGCCCTTGTTTGAGCGGTTGGCGGGGTGGGCTGCGAGCGGGACAAGGCCGGCAATCGTACGCTCACCATGGACCAGTACTGCTCGCTGATTCTGCTCTACCTGTTCAATCCGGTCGTCGTTTCGCTGCGTTCCTTGCAGCAGGCGAGCGAGCTGAAGAAGGTGCAGAAGAAGCTCGGCTGTGCCCGGGCGTCCTTGGGCTCGCTCTCAGAATCGAGCCATGTCTTTGACCCCGAACTGCTCCGAGAAGTCGTCGGCGAGCTGGGCGCTCAATTGCAGCCGATTGCCGCCGACACGCGGCTCGCCGAAATCAAGCACACGGTGACGCTGGTCGACGGCACACTCCTCAAAGCCTTGCCCCGCATCACCGAAGCGATGTGGCTTACCACTCGCACCGGCACCGTGCATCATGCCTGGCGATTGCACACGCAGTTCGAACTCGACAAGCACGTGCCGCTACGGATGGATCTCACGAACGGCCGCAACAGCGGCCCTTCCGACGAAAAGACCGTGCTCCGGACACACCTCGCAGCCGACCGCTGCTACGTGATGGATCGCTGGTACGCCCAGTTTACGCTGTTTAACGACATTCATCGTGCCGGCAGCAGCTACGTCTGCCGCCTCCGCGACAACACGATGCCGAAAGTCGTTGAAGAGCGACCCCTCTCGGACGAAGCACTCTCGGCAGGCGTGTTGAGCGACCAGATCGTGAGATTGGGACACACCAAGCCTCCCGCGGCGCGGCCCGATCACCCGCTGCGGCTGGTGATGGTCCGCATCGAGCCGCACGAGAAGCGTTCCCACCGCAAAGGCAACACGGGAGCAGGACCCAGCGACGGCATTTTGCGAATTGCCACCAACCTCGTCGATCCGCCGGCCGAAATCATTGCCGTGCTGTATCAGCACCGCTTCACGATCGAGCTGTTCTTCCGCTTCTTCAAGCACGTGTTAGGCTGTCGGCATTTGCTCAGCGACGACCGCCGCGGCATCGAAATCCAGACCTACGCGGCGATCATCGCTTGCATGCTGATCAGCCTCACCACCGGCCGCAAGCCGACGCTGCGGACCTACGAGATGATCTGCTATTACTTCTCTGGCCTGGCCGACGAGGACGAACTACTGGCTCATCTGGCCAAACTGAAAAATCACGACGCTTGAAAAACTCGGCCGCTCCACGTTCGGCGGACACGAGCCCCTTGACGCTGTGCGCCAGAGCAGCCCCACTCCCCAGAACTTCCCCCGCGACGTCTCTCGGGGAAGTGCCTGTCCACTCGCAACCCCATCACTGGCCAAGCCAAAAGCATCGCGTCAGACTCAACTGCAACCGCCGCGCCGAACAGGATTGCTCCCGCTCGTTGAAACATTGAACAAGTCAGGCGCGTTCGTGCCGCCGAATATGAGATGCGCACCGCCGGAAATCGAGAAGTCGATATTCAGCTCCGAAGTGTCGCCGAGCGTAACGGTCGAGCCGCTAGTGGCAAGGATTTTGACCTTCTGAATACCATGCGCGGTGGCAGAAAGGCCCGCGTTGGCCTCGACGGCCAAGGCTTTGTACGTCGGGTCGTACTTGTCGGGAATGGTTGAGTTCTCGAAGGTGACATTTTCATCCGCCGGCACGCGCACGACGAGTTGGCTTTGCCCGAAGGGACCGCCGTCGATTTGATAGGTTGCCGGAACGCCACCAAACGACGGGCTGATGTTGAATGAGTTGACCCACGGCGCCGCCGATCATTTCGTAGGCCCCGGCCCCCGAGCCAAAAAAGCTGTTGTTGCCGGGTCCGCCGAACATCAGTCCGCCGCGGCTCCCGGTCATCGTCGCGCCGATGATTCCGGCCGGGTTTACCGGCGCGATGGCGGCGTCGATCAGCGAATTGATCAGACCTAGCCCCGCGCCGTCGAATCCGGACGTGTCGCCAAAATGGGCTTTGGCCTCTGAAATGCGGTCGCCGGGAATGAAGTTGCCGAACATCATCGTGCCGCCGGTGAGCGTGTTCGAGCCAAAGCCGGCCGACCAGCAGGGCGTTGGCCTGCGTGCCGTCGAACAGTTCGCTGTAGCGGTAAACCACGTTCGTGCCGCCCGCGAGCAGCACGCCCGGCTTGGTCTGCGCCGGATAGGGGTTCACGGCGCCTTCGTCGAAGAATACACGGAACGGATCGATGACGTTGATCGACACGCCGTCCGGCGCAGCGCCATTGAGGCCAACGAAGTTGTAGTAGTCCGTCGTCAAATCGTTCTTCCGCTCGACGAACAAATAGATCTCATTGGGATAGTCGACCCGGACGCCGTCGGCTTCGACGGTATTCCCGCCGATGTTGACCGATAGGTCGTGGAACGGTTGGACTGTGACGATTCGCGAACCGACGCCCATCTTGTTGACGTCCAACAACAGCGTGTGCTGGTCGGCCACGTCCACGATGGTGACCGGCATGCCGAAGTCGGGCGGCGGCGGATCGAAGTTCAGTATTTCGTCATAGCCGAGGTTGAAGCTGAATAGCGTAATATCGGGCCCGATCGGGTCGGGAAGCGTCAGCTCCAAGTCAGCCGAGGCATAGACCTTTCCCGAAAGATTGAAGACTTTTCCGCCGCCGGAGAGGTTCGTGAGCATCGTATCCAGGTGCACGTGCGACGACGAATCGGTATTCACCAGCTCGACGGTGACGTTGGCGTACAGTCCGCCGGCAATCGTCACGCCGGCCGAGGCGGAGAGCTCCATCAACCCCTGCAAATACAAGCCCGTTTGTCGCACCGCCAGATGGTTCGGTATCGGCGGCGCGGTGGCGTCGATGCTGTTGTCGAAATAGAAACCATGTAGCAGCTTGCTCGGATCGTGCTGGGATTCTGCGCAACCGCGATCAGCCCGGCCGTGTCGTAGCCCATCGTCAGATTGGCGTCGAAGATGATGCCCGCCGACAGAAACACCCCGAACAAATCCTTGATGCCGACGCCGATGCTCGGCGCAATGCTCGAAATGCTGGCGACCGGTGCTGAACGAGAACATCGTCTCGGTTTGGCCGGTGAGAATCGCGCCAATCACCGGGCCCGGGTCTTCCAAGAGCGGGAACTCGAACCCGGCGGTGGAAGTCAAGCCGGTGTAGTCCCCCACGGTCTTGAGCTCGTCTTCGACGTCTTGCAAAGCCGGAATGTTCAGAATGTCGTCGATGGCGCCGCTCACCAGGCTGGTGTCGAATCCAAACGCGCCCGCTTGCTGCGCGTTGCCGGTCAACGTAATGGTGCCAAACGGAATGATCGCCCCGCCAGTGCTGCCCGACAAGTCGATCGAATTGACGGCGTTGACGATGTGCAGCATCAGCGCAAAGCGATCCTGTTGTTCCTGCGTTTGGCCGGAACCCTTGAGTAGCAAGGACCCGATTGTTTCGCTGCTGCCGAACGCGCTGATGATCGGCACCGGCGTCTCAAAGACGTCGATGAACGGCTGAATCGGCTTGGTAAATTTCTGCACGGTCGTCACCACGTCGCCCAGAAAACCGTGCAAAAAACTATCGGCGTCCAGCCCGAAGTTTTGAAGTTGAATGCTCGGCGCCGTCAATTGATTGTTCCGCGCCGAATCCCCAATCGAGATCGAGCGTGGTGCGGAACGTGGGATTGAACGACGCATTCGAGCGCCGGGTCGACGAAGCTCATCGTCAGCCCCATCAACACGTGCGCTTCGCCGGAAAAATGGGGCGTCAACCCGCTGCCGGTGTTGAAGTCGAACTCGAGATGGCCTTGAAAACTGGTGCCGGCGTCGACGGCCCGCGTAAACAGCAAGCCATTGAAGCTCATCGTGGCTTGAAAGCCGGGCAACGACACATTGAATCCAATGTCGAGGCTAGTTTCGAGCGCGTCGAGCGACGTTGCGCCATTCAGGTAATCGAATCCGACGTGCAGCACCGGATTGATCGCGGCGCTGACGCCACCAGAGGCCGAGACCTGCAAAAACGCGTCGAGACCCAAGTCGAACGTGAAGGTTCTTGCCAGCGATGGCAACGCAACGTCCAAGTCGTAGTGGCCGTTGCTGGCGATGCCCTGTGTTTGGGTATCGATGCCCGGCAGCGCAGTCTTGAAGAATCGTGTTGAAATCCGGTAGGTCCGCCAGCTGAGTGCCAACGAGCGGCAAACTCGTCGCCGCGTCCAACGCGGAAGTAAGCGCCGTCTGATAAGGGGTCAGTTGGCTGACCAGATCCTGCGCCACGCTGAGCATGGCGCGCTCTTCCAGCGACTCGAATGCCAAACGCCGCCATCGGGAGTCACAGAGGCACTGGCCATGCCTCTTGCCGAAATCGCTACGCCACCGCCGTTTACCGACACGGGACTTGGATTTCATGTTTTGCAGTCGCCAAGAGCGGGAATTCCACGCTTGCAGCGGCTCATTTTATCACGCCTTTCCCGGGCGTCAATCAATCTCTAGTCTGGTGAGCCTGGGAGCCTGATGCATCCGACCGCCGGCATTCTCCCACATTTGCTCGCCGTCAATAACTCGCTGCTCGGACAAAGGTGTCGCTCTGTGGCACTTGTGCGAGGCGGATCAGCACCATCTTCTGTTCGCGGCCGGCGGGCGACTCGACGGTGTGGAAGTAGTGACCGGGCCGGCAGCCGGCATCGGGGAGGCCGGCGAGGATCAGCATTTCGCCGGGGGCCAGCCGCACGTTCATTCGCATCGACTCGAAGACCTCGCGCTCGCGCATCGGGAGTTGCCGCAGGACGACGTCCATTCCCTCTTCGCCGCCCGACCAGCGGAGCTGCGACGGGCCGTAGTGAATCTCCGGCGTCAGCTCGACCTGGACGGTTTGGTCCGGCTGCGGATCGATCGTGAGGGCGTAGATTGCCTGGGCGTCGTGCAGCGTGTGGCCGCCCAGTTCGCGGCCACGGCCAACCAACAGCGGCATCGACGCCATGTTTTCCGAGGCCCGAATCTCCATCCGTTCGCCGCGACGCAAATTGCGGCGGCTGCCGTGAATCTTGGCGTCGTGGACGAGGTCGAGCGTTTGGACAGCTCCCGCTTCGTCTTTCGCTGACGACGGATTGGTCGGCGTTCAAATTCAACACGCGGGCGATCGCGTTGGGCGGAGTGCCGCCGATGACACCGACGCGGAATCCGTTGTGCGCCAACTCGCGCCGCACCGCCGGCGCGACCTGCGTTTCGTCGATCTCCCGCCATACCGTGTCGTTGATCTCCGCATCATCCAGTGGACAGCGGGCCCAGATGACCTCCATCTGGACGCTGTCGGGCGACGGCGTCGCCGGGCGTAGCGGCGAATGACCTTGCACCACGGCCTGCTCGTCGATCAACCGGCAGCCGCCCAGTGCGATCATCAGCGCGCAGGATAGAAGGGCGATTCGCATGTCGGTCGGCACGCGCAGGCGGGGTGAGCGCCGCACAATGCCCGCAGAGTGTCATCCGGCCAACGAGAAGAGGGCCGCGTAGATTACGCGGCAGGACCGCTAGCGTCAATGCCTTGTGATGGGGCCTTGGACGGGGTGACGGGGCTTGCGATGGTGCAGATTGCCCGCTGCTAGCAATCGGCGCGGCTGCTACGTCGCGGCGACCGGTTCGACTTCGGTCGGTGCAGCTTCGGCTTCGAACGTCGGCCGGACGCTGCGCTCGATGACGCGGTCGCGGACGCCCACGAGCTCGAGCATCGCCCGGGTACCGGCGTCGCCCAGCCGGGGCTTGGCGAGCCGTACGATGCGGGTATAGCCGCCCGGTCGATCGACAAACCGCGGGGCAATCTCCTGGAACAACACGCTCATGGCCTGCTTGTCGCCGATCAGCATCAGTACGCGTCGGCGAGCCGCCAACGAGGGCGCGATCGCCTGCGTTCCACTTGGCCCAGCGGTCGCTGTTGCGCCACTTTTTCCACTCATCGCTGCCGCGGGCGGCGGTGGTGCCGAATTGGCCGGCCGCGTCGGCTGCCACGTGGGCTTTGCAGGCGAGCGTGATGCACTTTTCGACCAGCGGCCGGACTTCCTTGGCTTTGGAAATCGTGGTGATGATGCGGCCCTTGGTCTTCGGCTTGTTGTCGTCGAACTCGGCGTCGCGTTCGGTGAGGAACAGCGCGCTGGCTAGGCTCTTCAAGAGAGCCCGCTGATGACTGGGATTACGGCCGAGGATGCGGCCTTTACGTCGATGTCGCATGATAGCACCACGCCTGGCAGGCGATAATTGTTCAAATGGATCGTGGAATCGGTGGCCGAATTACACGGCGCCGACGGTCATCGACGGCAGCCGCATGCCAAGGTGAAGCCCCAGCTCACGCAGCTTGTCTTTCACTTCGGCGAGCGTCGTGTCGCCAAAGTTGCGGACTTCAAGCAATTGGTCCTCGCTGCGTCGCACCAGGTCGCGGACCGTCATGATATTCTCCGACTCCAGGCAATTGCCCGCCCGCACCGAGAGCATCAGCTCGGCAAGACTCATGTTCAGCTTGGCTTCCATCGCGGCGTCGATGCCGGCGCTTGTGGTCCGGGCCGGCGAGCGAACTTGGGAGCCGAGCTCCGTGTACTGCACGAACGGGTTGAGGTGCTTGCGGAGAATCTTGGCCGACTCGACCAGCGCCATCTCCGGCGCCACCGAGCCGTTGGTCCAAATCTCCATCGTCAGCTTGTCGTAGTTGGTTTTCTGACCGACGCGAGTTTCTTCGATGCCGTACCGCACGCGGACGACGGGGCTATAAACCGCGTCGATCGGGATGATGCCGATCTCTTGGATATTTTGGCTGTGCTCGGTCGAGGGAATGTAACCGCGGCCATTTTCGACGACCATTTCCATCACGAACTTCACGTCGTCGGTGAGCGTGGCGAGTAGATGGTCCTTGTTGAGCAGCTCGACTGCTTCGTCGGTTTCGACGTCGGCGGCCGTAATCGGGCCGGCCGTGTTCTTCTCGACGCGCAGCACGCGCGTCGAATCGCCGTGGTTCTTCACGATCATCGACTTGACGTTGAGCACGATTTCGGTGACGTCTTCGAGCACGCCCTTGATCGTGGTGAATTCGTGCTGGGCATTGTGGACCTTGATCTGCGTGACCGCGCTGCCTTCGAGGCTTGAGAGCAGGATGCGGCGCAGGCCGTTGCCGATCGTCGAGCCAAAACCACGCTCGAACGGTTCGACAACGAACTTGCCATAGGTCGGGGTGAGCGTCGCCGCGTCGCAAACTACGGTGCTGGGCAATTCCAATCCACGCCATCGGATATGCATGAGGTTTCTCCTCGAGGATGAGCTATGCTACGCACGGTTGGTGTATCGGCGAGTAGGTGAGCGAGCGGGATCGCTCAAGTCCTACTCTCCCTCTGCCTACGGCGAGCAAAGCTTCGTAACTAACGCGAGCACAATTTCGTCGTCAACGCGAGCAAAGCTCGACATCAACGCGAGCAAAGCTCGACGATCAATTGGGTCTGAACCGGAATGGATACTTCATCGGCCGAGGGCAACCGGCTAACTACGCCCTCGGGAACTTGTGAATCGTTGCGGGTAAGAAAATCTGGGACGTCGCGGTGCGACTCGGCCATTGCGCCGCGAATCAAGTCGAGACTCTTCGCTCGATTCTTGACGCGGATCACGTCGCCCACGCGAACTTGGTAGCTGGGGACGTCGACGCGGCGGCCGTTGACCGTAATGTGCCCGTGGGACACGAGCTGGCGGGCCTGGGCACGGCTCTGGCCGAAGCCGAGCCGGTGCACGATGTTGTCGAGCCGGCACTCCAACAGCCCAAGCAGCGTCGCGCCGGTGTTCCCCTTGCTCTTCGCGGCATGGTGGAAATACTTGCGGAACTGCCGTTCCAAGACGCCGTAGTAGTGCTTGACCTTTTGCTTCTCGCGCAGGTGGATACCGTAGTCGGTGAGCTTGCCGCGGCGCTGGACGTGCATTCCCGGCGGGGCCTCGCGGCGCTCGAACGCGCACTTCGGCGTGTCGCAGCGCGTGCCCTTGAGGAACAGCTTCAAGCCGTCGCGTCGGCAGAGTCGACAAACGGGACCAGTGTATCGTGCCATAGTAATGTTTCTGATTTCTTGTTGGAAAGCCGATCGATTAGACGCGGCGCTTCTTGCGTGGCCGGCAGCCGTTGTGCGGCAGCGGCGTGATGTCTTCGATGGATTTGACCTTGAGGCCGGCCGCTTCGAGCGACGTGATCGCGCTCTCGCGCCCGCTGCCCGGGCCCTTGACCTTTACTTCGACTTCCTTGAGGCCGTACTTCTTGGCTTTGTCGGCGGCCTGCTGGGCGGCACACTGGCCGGCGAACGGCGTGCTCTTGCGGCTGCCCTTGAATCCGCTCGTGCCGGCGCTGGCCCAACAGAGCGTGTCGCCCTTCGTGTCGGTGATCGTCACCGTCGTGTTGTTAAACGTGGCGTCGATGTAGGCGACGCCGACCGAGACGCTCCGCTTGGCCTTTTTCTTGGCGCCGGACGCCGCTGTTTTTTCTTTTCCCATGCAATTAATTCCTGATTCGTAAAACCTCAATCGAGACCAGCGAATGTGAAGCTAAACCGCAAGTGGCATCGAAGTTGGTTCGCCGCTAGCCCGACGTCTACCGCAAATCTTTGACGCCCTTCTTCCCCGCGACCGTCTTCTTTGGCCCTTTGCGGGTGCGGGCGTTGGTGCGGGTCCGTTGGCCACGGACCGGCAGGCCGCGACGATGTCGCACGCCGCGATAACAGGCGATGTCTCGCAGCCGCGAAATGTTTTGCTGTACCTGGCGCCGCAACTGACCTTCGACGACGTAGTCCTTGTCCAACAGCGCCGCCAATCCGCGCGACTTCGTCTTCGCCCAGCTCGCGTGCGCGGGCCTGTGGATTGACGCCCGCCTTGTGGCAGAGCTCGCGGGCCGTCTTGGGCCCGACGCCGTAGAGGTAGGTCAACGAAATGACCGTCGGACGATCTGGCGGAATGTCGACACCCTACAAACGTGGCATACGATTTCGCTCCCCAACAGCCCAGCGGAATCAAACCACTCGGCCGACGCTCAACCCTGACCTCGACTCGGCTAACCCTGTCTCTGCTTGTGGCGCGGATTGCTGCACACGACGCGCACCACCCCGCGGCGGCGAACAATCTTGCATTTATCGCAAACACGCCGGACGCTGGCGCGGACTTTCATGGCAGCACACTCACCCGACAAAAACAGACACAGCCCGCCGGCAACGCGCCGGCGGGAAAGGGTCTCGAAGTGGTGGAAAACGATTGAGTATACGGCGAGCCGGGCCAGTCCCACAAGGGCTCCTGGTACGGAATTTGCCCCTTGTTTTTCGGCTCTTCGGCAGCCAGGCTTTTCGACCATCATCCGAGGAAGACCGCCCGGATGCAGCCGAGTCTCCAATTACGTCACCAGGCTCGCCGCCTCGGCGGGCGTCGGGGCCTCGGTGAGCCGAATGGGGCCGTCGCGGGTGATGGCGATCGTGTGCTCGAAGTGGGCGCTCGGCTTCCCGTCGGCCGTCGACTGCGTCCACTGGTCGCGGTGCAGTTTCACGCGCTTCGTGCCGGCATTGACCATCGGCTCGACCGCAATCACCAGCCCCGGCTCCAGCCGGAAATCGCCGCTGCCGCGCAGGCCGCGGCTGAGGAAATTTGGCACCTGCGGATCCTCGTGCATTTGGCGGCCGATGCCGTGGCCCACGAAGCACTCCACCGTGTGGTAACCATGGTCGCGGACATAGATATCCATCTCGCGGGCGACTTGGCTCCATTTGGCTCTTGGTGTGCATCAGCTCGATCGCCAAATCGAGCGTGGCGAGCGTCACGTCCAACAGCCGCTGCACGGCCGGCGAGATGCGGCCGACCGAATACGTCCAGGCCGCGTCGCCACACCAGCCGTTGAGCCGGCAGCCGGTGTCGACGCTCACGATGTCGCCTTCCACCAGCGGCTTGTTGTTCGGAATGCCGTGCACCACCTGTTCGTTGACGCTGGTGCAGGTGGCCGCGGGAAACGGCACCTTGCCGACTTCCTGATTCGGGTAGTTGAGAAACAGCGGCTCGGCGCCGCAGCGGGCGAAGTAATCGGTGATCACCGCGTCGATGTCGCCGGTCGTGACGCCGGGGCGGACAATGTCGCGCACCAACTGATGGGCCTGCCAGACGCACAGCCCGGCCTGCCGCATCAAGCCGATTTCACGATCCGACTTCAAATTCAACACCGCGCGAACGCTCCTCAGCCGTACAAAAACCGAAAGGCGGGGTGCCCGCCGAGGCGAACCCAACACTCGCGGCGGGCGCCTCGCCCTCCCCGACTTCTGATTGCATTATTACTGGTTGTATTCTACCGGGCCGCCCAAGTGACGGCTAATTCGAGGGTTGCTTCGCTAGTTCGACCACGCGCTTGATCCGCTCGAAGACCTGCTCGGGCGAGCCGGTGCCGTCGACCCGCCGCAAAATGCCCTGCTGCTCGTAGTACTGGGCAAGCGGTTCCGTCAGCGAGTGAAATTGTTCGAGCCGCTCGCGGACGGTTGCGAGGTTGTCGTCGGGCCGGCCGCGACTGGCGAGCCGCTCGATAGACTTCTTCGTGCGGAATCTCGATCGCGACCACGAGATCGAGCGGCATGCCTTGCTCTGCCAGCATGGCATCGAGCGCTTTGGCCTGGGCGACGGTCCGCGGGAAATCCGTCGAACAAGCAGCCGTCGATGCAATCGGCCTGCGCGAGCCGCTCGGCGACGACGCCGACCACGACATCATCGGGCACGAGTTTGCCGACCTGGAAATAGCTGGCCGCCTCACGGCCCAATTCGGTGCCCGCCTGGTGCGCTTCGCGGAGCATGTCGCCGGTCGAGAGATGGACGACCCCGAGATGGTCCCTGAGCCGTTGGGCTTGCGTCCCTTTTCCAGCACCCGGCGGCCCGACAAACACAATGCGCATGATTCAAGGGTCGAGAGTCGAGGGTCGGAGAGTCGAGAGCCAGAACTCGTCTGGCTCCTCGATTCCTAGACGCTTGACTCATCGACTATTCCAGCAGCCCTTTGTAGTTGCGCATGACCAGGTGGCTGTCGATCTTCTGCACCAGGTCGAACGCCACGCTCACGGCAATCAGCAAACTCGTCCCGCCGTAAAAACTGGCGATTACCCAACTTACGTTGAGCTGCGTGGATAATCAGCGTGGGGATGATCGCCACCACCGCCAGGAACCCGGCCCCGACGTACGTGATCCGGACCATCACTTTTTCGAGGTAGTCGGCGGTGCGTTTTCCCGGGTCGGTAGCCGGGGATGAACGAGCCGAAATTTTTGAGATTCTCGGCCATGTCCTTCGGGTTGAAGGTGATCGCCGTCCAGAAATAGCAGAAGAAGTAGATCATCACCAGGTACAGGATGTTGTAGATGAATCCGCCCCGGTGGAAGACTTCATGGGCCCAATCGATGAAATCCTTCCAGTAGCCTTCGCTCCAAGCGACTCCCTGCAAATTCGTCAGGATCAACAGCGGGAACATCAAGAGGCTGCTGGCAAAATGATCGGCATGACGCCGGCCTGATTGACCTTGAGCGGCAAATACTGGCGAGTGCCGCCGTAGACGCGACGTCCGCGGACGTGCTTGGCGCTCTGCATGGGAATCTGCCGCTGGCCAAGCGTGATGTACACCACCCCCATCACCACGGCCACGAACATGCACGCCAAGAGCAGCAGGCCTTCAATGCCCAAGCCCGACGAACCGCCTCCCAGCTCAAGCGACGCCTGCTGCAAAAGCTGCCACCCGGCGCCCGGCATCCGAGCCAGGATGCCCGCCATGATCAGCAGGCTGATCCCATTGCCGATCCCGAACTCGTCGATCTGCTCGCCGAGCCACATCAAAAAGACGGTGCCGGCGGTCATCGTGACAGATGGAAATCATCTGCCAGCTCCAGAGCATCCCGCCGTCGGCATTCTGGAAACTCGGCAGCACGAATCCCTGGGGTATGATGAACGACCGCAGGTAGAAATAGCTTTGGAATAGACAGAGAAACACGGTGGCGTACCGCGTGTATTCGTTGATTTTTTTGCGGCCGGCCTCGCCTTCCTTCTGCAACTGCTCGAGCGGCGGATAGACGCTGCCGAGCAATTGGAAAATGATCGAGGCCGAAATGTAGGGCATGATGCCCAAACCGAAAATCGTGACGTTACTCGAGCTGCGTGGCGCTCAGAACCGCCACAGCCTGCAGCATGTCGCTCAGGCCGCCGCTCTTGCTGCCAAATTGGCTGACAGCCGCCTGGTTGATCACCGGAAGCTGGATTTGGAAGCCGACGCGGTAGACGGCCAGCATCAAGAGCGTCAGCAAGATTTTCTGACGCAGCTCGGGAATCTGCCAGACGACGCGAATCTTTTCCCACATAGTCTCGATCCGTCCTTGCTGTTGCGATCGATTGTCGAGCCGACTTCATCTGGGGTCGGCCCAGGGACGAGCCACTCGCCGTGGGTTACTTCCGTCCGCTATTTCGCTCTTCACCGCTCGAGCGTTTCTGATTCTTTACGACCGGCGCCGGGCCGGCGAGAACAATTGCTTGGCCGCCGGCCTTTTCGATCTTTTCCTTGGCCGACTCGCTGAAGCGATGCGCCGAGACCTCAGCTTTTTCGTGAGCTCGCCGTCGCCCAGCAGCTTGAGTTGGTCAAAGCGGCCTTTGGTGAGGTTCTTGGCCACGAGGGCGTCGGGCGTGACTTCGTCGCCGGCGGCAAAATGTTTTTCGAGCGCGGCGACGTTGACGGCCGCGATGCGAATCGCCCACCGGTTGTTGAAGCCGCGCTTGGGCACTTTGGTGACCATCGGCGTCGTGCCGCCTTCGTAGATCGGCGATCGCGAGGTGCCGGCCCGACGAGTTCTGGCCCTTGTGGCCGCGGCCGGCCGTCTTGCCCTGGCCCGAGCCAATGCCCCGGCCAAGCCGCTTGCGGGCGCGGTTCTTGCGTATTCCACGATGTACGTCGTTGAGATTCATGACAGCGTAACTCCACGCAGACGCTCGACGTCTTGCTTCGGCCGCAATTGGGCGATCGCCGCGAACGTCGCCTTGACGAGCGACACAGGATTATTCGAGCCGAAGCTCTTGGTGAGGATGTCGTGGATGCCCGCCGATTCGCAGACGGCCCGCACCGCCTTTCCCGCGATCACGCCGGTACCGGGCGAGGCGGGCACGAGCACCACGTGAGCCGTGCCGAAGAAGCCCTCCACCTTGTGCGGAATCGTCGAACCTTCGAGCGTGGCAACCACCAAGCTTCGCATGGCTTCCTTGCGCGCCTTTTCGACGCTCGGAGGCACTTCATTCGCCTTGCCGTATCCCCAACCGACTTTGCCCCTGCCGTCGCCGACGACGACCATGGCGGCAAAGCTGAAACGGCGACCGCCCTTGACGACCGTCGCACAGCGGCGAATGGCGACGATGTTCTCGGCAAGCTCACCCTGAACACGATCTTGCGTACTGGCTGCCACGACGGAATTCCTTGGTTATGCGATGTAAATGCGGGGTTTTGCGTCGATTAAAATTGCAGTCCACCTTCGCGCGCCGCGTTGGCGAGCGCGGCCACGCGGCCGTGGTATTTGTATGGACCTCGATCGAAGCAGACGGCGGTGACGCCGGCCTTGGTGGCCCGCTCGGCGAGCGCCTTGCCGACGGCTTGGGCCGCCGTCTGGTTGCCGCCGTACTTGAGCTTGGCCGCGAGCTGCTTGTCGCGCGACGAGGCGCTGGCGAGCGTCTTGCCTTCCAAGTCGTCGATGATTTGGGCCGAGATGTGCTTGTGGCTGCGCGTGACGCACAAGCGCGGCCGCTCCGTTGTGCCACGGGTGCGCTTGCGCACGCGAAAGGTGCGACGCTGGCGCTGTCCGGCGATTCTCTTTTGTGTTTCCATGTCAATTGCTCACTGTCGCTTGCCATCGCGAGCCGGGTCGTCCCCGACCCCGACTATGCGTTTTCGGCAACCAGCCGGGGTCGAGGCCGACCCGGCTCGCTGCTTTGTCTCACTAGGTCGCCGTCTTGCCGGCCTTGCGGCGGACGACTTCGCCGTCGTAGCGGATGCCCTTGCCTTTGTAGGGCTCCGGTTTGCGGACGGCTCGGACCTCGGCCGCAAACTGGCCCACTTGCTGCTTATCCATGCCCTTGATGACGATGTGTGTCTGATCGGGACAGGTGACCGTCAATCCGTCGGGAATCGGCTTTTGCACTTCGTTGGCGAAACCGACGCGCAGCTGCAACACTTTGCCTTGAATCGCGCCCAGGTAGCCTACGCCCTGAATCTCGAGCTTCTTCTCGTAACCATCCGTGACGCCCTGGATCATGTTCGCCACGAGCGCTCGCGTCAGGCCATGGTAGGCGCGGATCTCGCGCTCCTCGGAGCTGCGAGCGCAAACCACCGCGTTTTGCTCCGCGTCGACTTTGACGTCGATCTCCGGGCGGTGACGGTACTGCAACTTGCCGAGCTTGCCTTCGACGGTGACTTCACCGCTCGCGACGTTTACTTTCACGCCGGAAGGCAGCGGAATCAGTTTTTTGCCGATACGGGACATGATTCAATCGGCAGGACAAGCCCGCCGGCTAACTTTGTGACTTATTATTTCTCACCAAACTTCGCACAACACTTCGCCGCCGAGGTTGCGTTGCCGCGCCTCGCGGTCGCTGATCACGCCACGGCTGGTGCTGATAATGGAAATCCCCAAACCGTTCAGCACGGGACGCAAGCGCGTCGGCGGGGCTGTAGACCCGGCGACCCGGCTTGCTGACCCGGCGGATGTGACGGATCACGCGCTCGCCGTTCGGCCCGTACTTGAGCTGAATCGAAAGCTGCTTGCTCGGTTCGCCTTCTTCTTCCGCTTCGCGCCAGTCCCAAATGTAACCTTCACGCTTGAGCACCTCGGCCAAACCGCGCTTCACTTTGGAGAGCGGCATGTTTACCTCGGGATGCTCGATCCGCACCGCATTACGGATGCGGGTCAGCATGTCGGCGATCGGGTCGGTCATCATGTTGTCATGGACTCCAGAATACGGTGAGCAAGCTCACTTGCTTACCCAACACTCACTCTTCTCACCAACTCGCCATTCGCACGCCGGGAATCTTCCCCTGGTCCGCCAACTTGCGGAAACAAATCCGACACAAGCCGAATTTGCGGTACACGGCACGCGGCCGGCCGCACAAATTGCAGCGGGACTCGGCACGGGTGCTGAACTTCGGCGGGCGCTTGGCCTTGGCGATTTTGGATTTACTTGCCACCGGGTTTTCTTTCCCTAAATTTAACGGCGTGAAAAAATCGTTACGCGGCCGAACCTTCACGTTGGAACGGCAACCCCAGGTGCTTGAGCAGTTCCCGCGACTCGTCGTTCGAGTGCGAAGAACAGATCAAACGCAATGTTCATTCCCTGGACCCGCGTGTACTTATCCGGATTGAGTTCTGGGAACACCAACTGTTCGTTGAGCCCCAGGCTGTAGTTGCCGTTGCCGTCGAAGGCGTTCGGCTTCAGTCCGCGGAAGTCGCGGACCCGCGGCAGGGCCAGCGAAATCAGACGGTCCAAAAATTCGTACATTCGCCGGCCGCGGAGCGTCACCTTCGCGCCCAAGTCCATGCCCTCACGGACGCGGAACGCGGCGACGCTCTTCTTGGCCTTGCAGCGGACCGGCTTCTGGCCGGTGATTTCGGCGAGCGCACTCACCGCTTCTTCCATGAACTTCTTGTCGGTCACCGAACTCGAAACGCCCATGCTCACGACGATCTTCTCGAGCTTGGGGATCGAGTAAGGATTCGTGCGGCCGAGCTGCTTGGCAAGCTCGGGCACGATCTCTTTGTGGTAGCGCTCTTGCAGCCGCGGGGTCGGGCCTGGAGCGGGTGGTGCTTTGGTCTTTGCCATCGTCGTTACAGTGGAGTGAACTCCACCAGTTAAACTCGCGGGGCAAGCCCCGCCGCTAAGTTTGGACTCGATATCTATTTCTTGCCGGCCGTGGCGTGGGCGGCCTTTGGCGGCGCAATCTGCCCGACGCCCGTGCCGCACTTCTTGCAGAATCGTTCCTTGCTGCCGTCCTTCGTGAACCGCGCGCCGAGCCGCACGCCCTGGTCGCAGGTGGTGCAGTAGAACGCCAAATTCGACAACTGGACCGGCATCTCTTTGCTGAGCCGGCCGCCCTGGGGATGCTTCTGGCTGCGGTGGACGTGCTTGTACACGCGAGCCACGCCCTCGACGACCGCCCTGCCGGCGGCACGGTCGATCACGAGCACGCGGCTCTTCACGCCCCGGTCGGCGCCGGTAATCACTTCAACGGTATCACCACTACGTATCAACATCGGTCTTACACCACCTCGCTGGCGAGGCTTACGATTTTCATGAACCGGCGATCGCGGAGCTCGCGGGCGACGGCGCCAAAAATCCGCGTGCCACGCGGGTTCTTGTCGGCGTCGATCAGCACGACGGCGTTTGAATCGAACCGCACATAGCTTCCGTCGGGCCGCCGCGTGGGCTGCTTCGTCCGCACGATCACGGCCCGCACGACTTGCTTCTTCTTGACTTCACTCGTCGGCAACGTGTGCTTCACGCTGCAGACAATGACGTCGCCCAGCCCGGCCACGCGCTTGCGACTGCCGCCGAGCACTTTGATGCACATCACCTCTTTGGCGCCGGTGTTGTCGGCGACATCGAGTCTGCTTTGCATTTGGATCATGGTAGTTCACCGCGGCGCGAGTAGGTTTGACAACACAATGGTTGGCTTACACCCCCGGCCAGCTTATACATTTCCTTCCGCCGCGGCGGTTTCCTGCAGCTTGGACGCTGCCCGCATGGCCGCGATGTCCACCTGCTGGCTCTTCGAGACGACCCGCACCAAGTCCCACCGCTTCGTCTTCGAGCGGGGTTGGGCCTCGATGATCTCGACCGTGTCGCCGATCTGCGAATCGTTGTTCTCGTCGTGCACGTGGCAGACCGTACGACGACGGAGGAACTTGCCGTATTTCGGATGGCGCACGAGCCGCTCAATCTCGACGCGGCGCGTCTTCTGCATCTTGTCGCCTGTCACCAGGCCAATGATTTGTCGTTTGGGCATGTTGAACCTGAATCTCGTCTAACCGGCGGTCGCCGCGACTGCCTTCTTTTTGCGTTGATTCTGCACCGTCTTCACGCGGGCCACGATCCGGCGATACCGTCGCAACTCGCTCGGCGCGTCGAGCCGCTCGGTTTGCGACTGAATCTTCAGCCGGAACAATTTGTCGACCGCCTCCTGGAGCGTCAGCCCCAGTTGCTCGTCGCTCATGTCACGTAAGTCTTCGCTCTTGGCCATGTTTATGTCGGCGTCGGGCAAGCCCGACCGCTAATTGTCCGATGTGTCGATCGATCCCGTCCGCTCTATCCCGTCCTTCTTACCATCCGTACGCGGATTGGCATTTTGTGTGCGAGCCGTGCCAGGCACATCTTGGCGGCCGCTTCGGTCACGCCGCCCAATTCGTACAGGATCGTGCCGGGCCGCACGACCGCCGCCCAGTACTCCGGCTCGCCCTTGCCTTTGCCCATGCGGGTTTCGAGCGGAATGGACGTAACCGACTTGTGCGGGAAAATGCGGACGTACAATCGCCCTTCGCCGCGGATGTATTGCGTCGCCGCAATACGCCCGGCTTCAATCGTTTGGGCGCTTACCCAGCCGCCCTGCGTTGCCTGCAATCCGAATTCGCCGAAGACGACGCGGTTTCCCCGCGTGGCGTTACCTTTTATACGTCCTCTTTGGCTTTTTCGGTGCTTGACCCTCTTGGGCATCAGCGCCATCGGCCTGGTCCTCGTACTCGCCTTGATTAACCCACACTTGAACGCCAATGTTGCCTTGAGCGGTCTTCGCTTCGACGAAGCCGTAATCGATCTTCGCCCGCAGCGTGCTCAACGGCATCGACCCGGCAATTTGCTTTTCCTGCCGAGCCATTTCCGAGCCGCCGAGGCGGCCGGAAAGTTGAATCTTGATCCCCTTCGCGCCGGCTTCCATCGTTTGCTCAATGGCCCGCTTGAGCGTGCGGCGGAAGCTCGATCGCTTGGAAAGCTGCTCGGAGATTTCTTCGGCCACCAAGTGGGCCTGAATCTCCGGCCGCGCGATTTCTTCGATCTTGATGTTGATCCGCCGGCCGACCAGGCTCTGCAGTTCGTCCTGCAATTGATCGACTTGCTGGCCCTTGCGGCCGATGATCACGCCGGGTCGGGCCGCGTGCAGCACCACCTTCACTTCGTCGCGGGTCCGCTCGATCTCGATCGTCGGGATGCCGGCGAAGCGATACTTGTCCGTCACGTACTTGCGGATCTTGAAATCTTCCATGAGCAAGTCGGAGAACTCGCGCTTCGAGGCATACCAGCGGCTCTTCCAGCCGATCATGATGCCGGTGCGAAAACCGATTGGATTGACTTTTTGACCCATTGTAAGTTGGCTTTCAGCTATCGGCTCTCAGCTTTCGGCCAGAATCCGATCAAACTTGTCTGGCCGACAGCCGAGAGCTGACAGCCGACAGCATTCCTACTCCACTTCCACCGATATATGTGCAAACCGCCGCTTCACCACGTGGGCCATGCCGCGGGCTCGCGGCCGGAGCCGCTTGAACATCGGGCCGCCGTCGATGCGGGCGTCGATGATCCGCAGGCCCGCCACGTTCGGGGCCCGCTGATCCTCGGCGTTGCCCAACGCGCTCATGATCACTTTTTCCAACAGCCGGGCGCTGCGCTGCGGTTGATATTTCAAAATGGCCAGGGCATCGTCCACCCGCTTGCCGCGGACCAAGTCGGCCAGCGGACGCACCTTGCGGGCGCTGATCTGGGCATGTCGATGGGTTGCTTTGTAGGCCATGGCTAATCACCAAAACTGCTGGTAAGCAAAACGAGTCGGAACCTACTTTTTCGCCTTGCCGCCGTGGCCGCGGAAACTGCGGGTGAGCGAAAACTCGCCCAGCTTGTGGCCGACCATGTCTTCGGTCACAAACACCTTGATATGCGTCTTGCCGTTGTGGACCATGAACGTGTGGCCGACGAACTCGGGAACGATCGTGCATCGGCGCGCCCAGGTGGTGATCGCGTCCTTGATGCCGGAATCGTTCTGACGCTCGACCTTGGCAGTAGAGCTTCGGATCGACGTACGGTCCCTTTTTAAGTGAACGGCCCATGTTATAGCTCTTAGCTGTTAGCTCATTAGCTCTTAGCCAAACTGCCGCCAACTCTGGCTAACAGCTAACAGCTAATGGCTAACAGCTCACTCTATTTCGTATGTAACTTCTGCACGCCATATCGCCGCGACTTGCGGCGGCGGACGATGGCTTTGTTCGATGGCTTGCGGCGATTGCGGGTCATGCCGCCCTTGGCACTCTTGCCCGTCGGACTGACCGGATGACGACCGCCCTTTGTGCGGCCTTCACCACCGCCGTGCGGATGGTCGATCGGATTCATCGCCGTGCCGCGGTTGTGCGGCTTGCGACCTAGCCAGCGATTGCGGCCGGCTTTGCCGATCACCACGCTCGGAGTGGTCGCCGTTGCTCGTCGCGCCGATCGTCGCCCGACATGCGGACGGAATACGGCGAATTTCGCCGCTCGGGCAGCGAAATCTGCGCCCAACCGGCCTCGCGGGCCATCAAGGTCGCGTTCGTGCCGGCGCTGCGGCACAACACGCCGCCGCAGCCGGCCTGCATTTCAATGTTGTGAATCACCATGCCGAGCGGAATCTGCGACAGCGGCAGGCAGTTGCCCACCGTCGGCGCCGCGTCCTTGCCGCTCATCACCGTGTCGCCCTGGTTCAGCCCGGCCGGCGCCAAGATGTATCGCTTCTCGCCGTCAACGTAGTGCAACAAGCGCCACGCGGGCCGTGCGATTCGGATCGTATTGGATCGAATCGACTTTGGCCGCGACGCCGTCCTTGTTCCGCTTGAAGTCGATCAGCCGGTAGCGGCGCTTGTGGCCGCCGCCGCGGAACCGCGACGTGGTCTTGCCCTGGTTGTTGCGGCCGCCGGTCTTGGTGATCGGGCGCAGCAGCTTCCTGTGCGGCTTCGCGCCCGGGGTCAGCTCGGCAAAATCGCTGACCGACGCGCCACGGCGGCCGGCAGACGTCGGTTTGTATTCTCGAAGACCCATGATTATTAGCTCTCAGCTCTTAGCTTTCAGTGATCCACTGGCACCTAACGGCCAACAACTAATCACTTCTCCTAAAAGAAATTGATTCTGTGTTCGGGGTCCAAGCTGACGATCGCCTTCTTCCACTTGCCTGTATGTCCCAAGTGAAACTTCGTCCGGCGCGGCTTGCCCTTGCGGTTCTGAATGTGGACTTTCAGCACCTTGACTTCAAACAACTCTTCCACCGCTCGCTTGACGTCACCCTTGTTGGCCAGGCGATTCACTTCAAACGCGTAGGCGTTGTTCCGCGTCGAACGGTGCATTCCCTTTTCCGTCACCAGCGGCCGAATCACGATCTGGTGCGGCTGGAGGTCGAGGCTCGTGGCTTGTGGTACGTGGCGTGGCATGACGTGATTACTCGGCCGCTTTCTTCTCGTTCTGGTCGCACGGCGGGGCGTGGTACTCTTGGTCGTGACGCGCTTCGCGCGGGCTGGCTTGGCCGGAGCTTCGCCATTGCCTTCGGCGCCGCCGACGCCCTTCGCCTTCGCCGACGCCACCAGGGCATCGAGCGCCGCCTTGGTCACCAGCACTCGCCGCGACCGCAGCACGCTATAGGCATTGATCTCGCCGGCGGGCGACACCGCCACGCCCGGCAAATTGCGGGCGCTGCGATAAATGTTCTGGTCGAAGTCGGCCGTGGCGAGCAACAGCGTACCGCCGTCGCAGCCCACGTGCTTGATGACCGAAACCATCTCCTTCGTCTTCGGTTCGGTGAGCGACAAGTCGTCGATAATCACCAACTCGTCGTCACGAACCTTTGCCGCCAGCGCCATGCGGGTCGCCGTCTGCAGCGCTTTGCGCGGCAAGCGATAGCCGTAGTCGCGGTTCTTCTTGGCGAAGATGTGCCCGCCGCCGCGGCGGATGCCGCTCCGCTTCGAGCCGGCCCGGGCGTTGCCGGTGCCCTTCTGGCGGTACATTTTCTTCGTCGAGCCGGCGACCATGCCGCGCGACTTGGTCTGGTGCGAACCCTGCCGCTCGTTGGCCTGGTACATCACCACCGCGTCGTGCAGCAGCTGCTTGCTGATGCGCGGAGCGAAATCGGTGGGCTCGACGTTGTACGTCCCCACTTTCTTGCCTTTGCGATCAAGGATATTCAGCTTGGGCATGATGTCGCTCGTTCAGCCGAAGTTCGAGAGCTGAGTCGCTTCAAGCGACCAGTAAACCACAACCACTGTACTCTACAGCATGTTGGTTGCTTTGATAATCACGTAACCGCCGTTCGGCCCGGGGACCGCACCGCGGATCAGGAGCAGGTTGTTCTCGGCGTCGACGCGGACCACTTTCTGGTTGCGGGTCGTCGACTGGGCGTTGCCATATTGGCCCGGCATGCCGGCCCCTTTGACGACGCGGCTGGGGAACGCACTGCGGCCGGTGCCGCCCAACGCCCGATGACACTTCTTCACGCCGTGGGTGGCCCGCTGGCCGGAGAAATTGTGCCGCCGCATGGCACCCGAGAAGCCGCGGCCCTTCGAGGTGGCCGTGACGTCGACCGACTTCACCTCGGCAAAAGCGTCGACTTTGACTTGCCCGCCGACCGCCAACTCACCGGCCGGGACCCGCGATCTCGCGGACGAATTTCTTCGGCTCGCAGCCGGCCTTGGGCAGAAGTTCGACTGCCGGCCGCCGATCGCTTCTTGGAGCGTTTGCTGTCGAGCTTGGCGACTTGACCCCGGTCGCTGCGATTGGCCAGGCGGCGCGGCTTGTCGGCAAAGCCGAGCTGCACCGCTTCGTATCCGTCCCGATCCTTGGTCCGGACCAAAAGTACGTCGCACGGGCCAGCTTCGATCACCGTCACCGGGACCACCTGGCCTGCCTCGTCGTAGATTTGCGTCATCCCGACCTTGCGGCCGAGTATTCCGATAGCCATCGCAATGTACCTTGAGTCAAGTTGCCGGCCGGGAGACAAGCACATCGCGTCCCGCTTACCCGACCGACTTCCAATCAAATGCTGTTGAATCTCGTTTTATTAAATGTTCTCTGGACTGGCGAGCCGGGCGGTCCCCCGCCCCGATGGGACATCTCACCCCGGGGTCAAGGACGACCCGGATCGCAAGTTCAAAACTACCCACTCGTCGCTTTAATCTTAATATCCACGCCCGCCGGCAGGCTCAACTTGTTGAGTGCCTCGATCGTCTTGGCGGTCGCTTGCACAATGTCGATCAGACGCTTGTGCGTGCGGATTTCGTATTGTTGCCGCGATTTCTTGTCGACGTGCGGGCTGCGGAGCACCGTGTACCGCTCGATCCGCGTCGGCAACGGAATCGGTCCGTGCACGATCGAGTTGGTCCGCTTCGCCGTGTCGACGATCTCGGCCGCACTCTGATCGAGCACCGAATGGTCGTAGGCCTCCATGCGGATCCGAATTACGTCTTGCGAAGCTGCCACGCTCTCACGCTCCTCAACAACCGCCGTCGGTTTTCAAACAACACCGGTTTCCAAACAACACTATCAATCTACACCGACAGTCGGCAGTCTCACCAGCACAGTGACCAAATGGTGGCCTCCATGCGGAAACGAATTGGCAGACTGCCCGCCAACCCGATACCGTGGCCCCACTCTCGGCCACGCAACCGATACCGCCTCGCCCCCGAATTTATGGGGAACTAGCGATGATACGGGCACTGCTGGTGGACTGTCAACGGCATCCAAAACGCGGTTGCAGAAATTTTTGCGGCCGGCGGCAGACTTTTCCGGTTCCACGCCCTCGAACGCCGGACTGGCATCTTGACGGGCTCCTTGACATGCGCCTAGTGTATTACTACATTGATACACATGGCCGCAGAATTCGCTCCTTTTGAGATCAATCCGAACTCGGGAGTCCCGATTTACCGGCAAATCGTCGATCAGGTGCTCGCGTTGGTCGCCAGCGGCAACCTGCGGGCCGGCGAGCTTCTGCCCAGTGTGCGGCAGGTGGCCCGCGACGCGGCGGTGAATCCGATGACCGTTAGCAAGGCTTATTCAAGGCTCGAAACTGAGGGGGTCGTCCGCCGGGTCCGCGGGCAAGGCATGGAGGTTCTGCCCCCTTCGCAGAACGGATCGCTCGATGAGCGTAAAGAGCAATTCCGCGCGACCATCGAGCCAGCCCTACACCGCGCCCGCCAACTCGGCCTCAATCGCAGTCAGATTCGCGAGGTCGTCACGTGCCTCTTACAGGACCAAGCGACATGCACCAACCGGTAATCAGTCTGCATGGGCTGCAAAAGAGCTTTCGCACTCCATACCTGAACCCCAGCAAACAAGTGCTCCGCGGAATCGACTTGTCCGTCGAACCAGGCACTGTGCTCGGCCTGCTGGGGGCCCAACGGAAGCGGCAAAACCACACTCATCAAGTGTGCGTTGGGCCTCTTGCGGCCGACCGGCGGCACCGTGAGCGTTTTCGGCGAAAACTCCTGGGACCTCTCCGCATCCGCCAAAGCCCGGCTCGGCTACGTTCCGCAGGAAGTGACCAGCTACCCCTGGATGCGCGTGCGGCAAGTGATCGCCTACACGGCCGCGTTTTACCCGAAGTGGAACCAGCTGTTCGTCGACGAGCTCTCTCGCCGCTGGCACGTGCCGCTCGAGGACCGCATCGGCATCCTCTCCACCGGCCAACTACAAACCGTCGGCATCATATTAGCCCTCGGACATGAACCGGAACTTTTGATCCTCGATGAGCCGGTCGCCAGCCTCGACCCGTCGGCCCGCCGACAATTCCTGCGGACGCTCTTGGAAATGCTCGACGGCCAGCAGCGGACCGTTCTCTTCAGCACCCACATCACCAGCGACCTCGAACGGGTCGCCAACCGCGTCGCCGTCCTGGCCGACGGCAAGCTCCGCTTCCATGGCGAGCTGGACGAGCTAAAGGACCACGTGAAGCGGCTGCGGATTACCGCCCGCCACGACCTGCCGGCCAGTTTCGCGGTCCCCGGCGTGCTCCGCTGCGAAGTGGCCGGCGTGCATGCCACGGTAAGCGTCGCCGACTTTAGCGACCAACTGGTCCACGACATGCGTCAAACCTGGGACGCTGAAATCTCCGTTCACAACCTGAACCTCGAAGAAATCTTTGTGGAGATGCACGATGCGACCATTCGCTAAACAACTCCGCCAGGTGTTGACCACCTACACGACGCGGCGCCTCCCGATATTTCTCACATTGCTGGGATTGGCAATACTATTTTCCATACAGATTGGGATGTTGGCAAACTCATCTGATGCGCTGCGTATTGCAAAGTCTGCCATGACACTGACCGGCCTTCCGGCGTTTGCTTTGCCATTCCTGCTCGTGCTGCATGTCAAAACACAATTTGCGCACCCGCGCGCGGTGCTCTTGCCAAACTTTCGTGAATCGCATCTCGCTATTCCAGCGGTCATTCTCTTCATCCTGATGTTTGGCCTACCGATTGAGATCGCCAGCTGGACCAACTGTGACCCACTTGGGTTGCCCGCGTTTGCCTGTGCATTAGCGGTTCCCATGATTTGGGGCATTCAGACAAATCGCGTGGTCTTCGCGCTAATGGCACTCGGCATCATATGGTCCGCTACATCCGAAAACGCGGCGCAGTGGTGGGCATTTCCAAACAAGCAATTGATTGCTGTTCGATTGCTCATCACTCTAGCCGGACTGTCTGCCACCATAGCCTGGCTCTGGCGGCTCAGCCAACTTCGCGAGGAAATGGACGACTATGAGGTTCCAGTAGTCGCGCGATCCGACCATCCTTCACCAGCAGAGAATGTGACCCTGCGCAAGCTCGCCGCCAAACAGTTTTCGCGCAGTTGGCTTCTGAGTGTATCATCCGACATGTGGCTCGCACAAATCCGACCGGCCCGACATAGCGATCGTCGCGACCGCATGCGACTGCTTGCATATGGGGTCAGCGTCCAGCCAGCATGGATCTCGGCGCTACGAATGGGAGCGATCATCCTGATCATGGCACTCGTCATGAGCCAGTTTACTCTATTTGGCCGATCTATAATTCAGCGTGCGGCAATGCCCGTGCTGTACTGCTTGCTCTTTGTGCCCAGCATCGGGGTAATGACGCCGTTGGTCCAACTTCGGCCGCGGCTATCCGGCATGTTGATGCTCCCGCTCGCGCGAGCCGACTTGATTGACGGCTTGCTCGCGGCAATCGCCCGCACGGTAACGTTCAATTGGCTCGCACTCTTGATCGTGTTTGTAATCATCGTCGTGACGTTCCCAGTCCAGCAAGTCGCTCCGCCTACCGGTGCTGCTTTCTTATCATTGGCCGCTACTATTTCCTTCGTCGGCTTCGGACTTGGGGTGCGATTCGCTACATGGGACAGCGTCTCGAAACGGACCCTCGCGCTTGCGCCAGCTTGGCGCCAATGCTGGGAGTATTACTCGGCTGGTGGGACCAGCGGAATAGTATCGGCGATCTGCCAGTCGTCCTCCTGGCATTGATACTGGCCGCACTCGGAGCCTGGATCATCGCCCGAGCCCGCCGCGCGTGGCTCAACCTCGAGCTCGGATAGCGAGCCGGGCCGTCCTCGGACCCGATTACCCTGCTACAATCGATCGCAGCAGGTCGCCCCATGCAACTCCTCCGCGTCCGCCAAAAGCTAGTCTCGAACCCGATCGCCGACGTGCCGGCGGCGGTACACGCTGCGCTCGATCGGCTGAAACTCGCCGTGCCGCAGGGGGAAGTGGGCATCACCGCCGGCAGCCGCGGCATCGCCAATCTCGCGGCCATCACGCGGGCCGCCGGCGATTGGCTGAAAAAACACGGTGCCAGGCCATTCCTCTTCCCCGCGATGGGCTCCCACAACGGTGGCACGGCTGCGGGGCAACGGGCGATGATCGAATCGCTCGGGCTGACTGAGGCGGCAATCGGCATGCCGATCCGCGCGTCGATGGACGTGGTAAAGCTAAGCGAGCCGGGTCGTCCCCGACCCCGGTTTGGTCCAACGGGCGACGTCTGGATGGACCGCCACGCCTTCGAGTCCGACGGCGTGCTCGTCCTGAATCGCGTGAAGCTTCACACCTGTTTCTCGGGCCCGATCCAAAGCGGGCTCACCAAGATGATGGTCGTCGGCATGGGCAAGATCCCGTCCGCCGAGACATTTCACTCCGCACCCACGCCCTCGATGAAGGACATGCTCGTCGAGATGGGCCGAGTTGTGCTCGACAGCGGCAAAATCTGGGCCGGCCTGGCGATCCTCGAAGACGGCTACGACCAGACAGCCGAGCTGCATGCCCTGCGGCCGGACGAAATCCTCACCGGCGAGCCGCAGCTCTTGGAGCGTCACCGCGACTATTTCCCTCGCCTGCCGCTCGATGAGATCAATGTGCTGGTGGTCGACGCGATCGGCAAGACGTATAGCGGCACCGGCATGGACACCAACGTGATCGGCTATCGCGGCGTCCGCGACGGCGAGGACCTCGCCGCACCGCGAATCCACGTAATCGCCGCCCTCTCGCTTGCCGAGGCCTCGCACGGCAACGCGATCGGCGTCGGCCTCGCCGATTTCATCACCCGCCGCCTGCGCGACGCGATCGACGAGCAGAAGACCTTTCTCAACGCCTTCACGACAGGCCACATGGGTCGGGCGAAGATCCCCGCCACGTTCGCGGACGATGAGGAGTTGGTCACCACCATCGCCCGCCGCTACAGCGAGCGCCGTTGGCTCTTCATCCCCAACACGCTGCACCTCGAAACGCTCTACGCGAGCGAGGATCTGGCCGAGGAACTGGCGGCCCATCCGCTCTGCACGATCGACGGGGAGTCGGTCGAGCTAAAGTTCGCCGCCGGCCGGCACCAGCTCTCATTCGACGGACTGTAATTGTCGCAATGGCGACGAGGCTAAGCCGCGCAGCGGCCGCTTCCGCCTACAACCGAGCCAAAATTCGGCGCTTCTTGGGACGGCTTGGCCGGCTGGACGGTTGGCTCGACGACGCACCAGATGATCCTGCTGCCGCCGTGGACTTAGCAGCACCATTGGATGAGCCGCCGCTGCTGTTGGTGCGTCGCCTTGGGCGTTTTCCGCCGCTGGCGCCGCGCGGCACGTTGCCCGGGCCGCGGCGTCGGATCTTGCCGTTGCCGTTCGAGTTGCCGTTCGACGCCGGTTCGCTCGTCCAATGCGGCTCGTCGCCGTCGACTTCGAGCTTGCGCTTCATCAGCCGTTCGATTTGCCGTAGGAGGTCGCGTTCGTCGCGGCCGACGAAGCTCGTGGCGATGCCGGTCGCGCCTGCGCGGCCGGTGCGGCCAATGCGGTGGATGTACACTTCCGCCACGTCCGGCAGATCATAATTCACCACGTGCGAGATCGCGTCGACGTCGAGCCCGCGGGCCGCGATGTCGGTCGCCACCAGCACGGGCGGGCGGTCGCCCTTGAACTGCGCGAGCGTCCGCTGCCGCACGCTTTGGCTCTTGTTGCTGTGCAGGGCCGCGGCGCGGATGCCGCTCTTGGAGAGCTGCTTGACGATCTTGTCGGCCCCGTGCTTGGTGCGCGAGAAGACGAGTGTCCGCGTGAAGGCAGTGTTCTCGAGGAAGTGTTGCAACTTGCTGAGCTTGTCGCGCTGCTCGACGAAGTGGACCGAGTGCTCCACCAACTCGGCCGGTGTGGCGACGGGGGCCACTTCGACAAACGTTGGATTGCGGAGCCACTCTTGGGCCAGCTTGCGAATCTCCGGCGGCATGGTGGCCGAGAACATCAGCGTCTGCCGTTCGCGGGGGCACGCGCCGACGATCCGCCGCAGCGGAACGATGAAGCCCATGTCGAGCATCTGGTCGGCCTCGTCGAGAATCAAGATCTCGACCTGCCTCAGGTCGATGTAGCCTTGTTCCATTAGATCTTCCAAGCGGCCGGGCGTGGCGACGAGGATGTCGACGCCGTTCTGCAAAGCTCGCACCTGCGGCCCCTGCCCGACGCCACCGTAGACGACCGCGTAGCGGAGGCCAGCAAAACTGCCGTAGGTGGCGAAGCTCGCCGCGATCTGAGCTGCCAGCTCGCGGGTCGGTGCCAGCACGAGCGACCGAATCGGCCGCTGGGCCTTGGCGGGCCGGCGACGCGAATCGCCGCGGCGACCAGGACCGCTGTCGCGCTCGTCTTTCCCAATCGCCGGTGCGCTCTTACCAACGCTAAGTCGCTGGAGCGTCGGCAGCGCGAAGGCCGCCGTCTTGCCAGTGCCGGTTTGGGCGCAGCCCATCAGGTCGTGTCCCGCGAGCACCGGGCCGATGGCTTTCTGCTGGATGGGCGTGGCCGTCTCGTAGCCCTCGGCGCGAACGGCGCGGAGCAGCGAATCGACGAGGCCCAGATTTTCAAACGTAGTTTCCGTACTCAAAGAACTCTCTCTTTCACTCTTTGCTGTGGGAGACGTCTCGGACGCCGATTCCGCTCGAATGTCGAACTCGTTATCGGCCTCGAAGAGGCCTCCTACAAATGTGCTTGTGCTGCCTAAGCGCACGCCGAGCGGAAACAAAATCCGCGCTTGCGAAGCATGCGTGAGGCTCGACCGCCGAAACACTCGGCGGGAACCATCAGGAGCAAGAAAATCAGTCGCGGTCGTGAGCTAAGATACCGGGGCAACGCTTCTTCAAAAGGCCCCGATGGCCGCTGCAATCGAATTTGAATGAACCTGGCCCAGTCGTAACTGGCACCGGTCTCGCACCTAAGTTGTTAGCTCAAGGATAGCACATTTGGGTGGAAGGTCAAGGCGGGTTGCCGAGTGCTAAACCGCTTTAGCGACGGTCTTTTTGCTATCAATCGACGCATTTTCCGTCTACAATCGACATTGGCGGTACGGACAGGCAGCTTCTCAGCGAACAGGCGGACGAAATGAAACCGGCAATTTATCTGTTGGCGGGGTTTCTATTTCTTGTTACTGCGTCCGTTGGTCAGGCTCAAATTTACCGTTACGAGGCCGAAACCGGTCAGCTGTTCGGAACCACGTTCTCCAGCGCTGGCTCCGGCTACTCGGGCACCGGGTATGTCACTGGCTTCGATTCAGGTGGTGGAACCGATCACGTCCAACTTCAGGTCGACATACCGGACGGTCTCTACGAGATGTGGGTCGGCTATCGCTCTCCGTACGGCGACAAAGGATACACGTATCAAGTCGACGGCGTCACCGGTAACGGCAAGTTCGACCAATCGAGTGTTTTCACCGCGGATCGTGCCGGCCAGTTCGAGCTGACCGGCGGAATCAACACGCTTGATATTCGCCAGAATTGGGGCTACTACGACATCGACTATTGGGAATTCCGGCCATACACGCCCCCGACGCTACTGCCGATTACCGACCCGCTCGTCGACGCACAGGCCGACCGCCCCGCTCAAATGCTGTGGAATTATTTGCGTAGCGAATACGGCCACAAGACTCTGACAGGCCTGCAGCACAATGTTAGCTCAAATCAATCGTTCCCGACCGCGAATTATCTCAGCCAATCCGGCGGAGTCGTGCCGGCGATACGGGGAAGCGATTTGATCGAGTATTCTCCGTCGCGGATCGCTTTCGGCTCGAACCCGCGAAATGAAACCGAACAAACAATCGCCTGGGCCAAGCAAACGGGCGGCATTGCAACCGTGATGTGGCACTGGAACGCGCCGGCTGATCTACCAAATACGACGGGCCATGAATGGTGGCGGGGCTTCTATGCCGACTCCACTGATTTCGATTTGCCCGTGGCGCTGGCTAATCCCGCTGGCAGCGACTATCAGCTCATCCTCCGCGACATCGACGCAATTGCAGTCCAACTTGAGAAGTACCAAGACGCAGGTGTCCCCGTCATCTGGCGGCCTCTCCATGAAGCGCAAGGCGGCTGGTTCTGGTGGGGCGCCCATGGAGCAGAAAGCTTTAAGGACTTGTGGCACGTGATGTATGACCGGCTTACCAATTATCACGGCCTGCATAACCTCATTTGGGAATTCACCTCGATTGGCGTCAACGGTGAGGAGGACCAATGGTATCCCGGCGATGACGTCGTCGACATGGTCGGTCTCGACGTTTATACCGATCCCACCGACAACATGAGCGGCCAGTGGACCGACGCGCTCGAAGAGTACAACGGCCGAAAAATGATCAATCTTTCGGAGACTGATACGCTGGTGGATCCCGACAAAATGGCGTTGTGGGGCACTAAATGGGGCTACGCGGCTCCGTGGACATGGGATTACGTGCGCAGCGAGTATGCGAACGCCGGCTATTCAGACGCACAGCTCGCCGTCATTCTCCAAGATTACTTGAACGACGAAAGCACAATCACGCTCGGAGACTTGCCGATTCTGCCCTGGAACCATCTCGCACCGGCGCTGCCCGGCGACTACAACGGCGACGGCACCGTCGACGCAGCCGACTACACGGTGTGGCGCAACTCGTTTGGCCAGACAGGCTCGGGCCTCGCCGCCGATGGCGACGGCAACGGCATCGTCGACAACGGCGACTACGACGTTTGGCGACTCTATTTCGGCACTACCTCCGGCAGCGGCGCGGCGGGTGCCCAAGTGCCCGAGCCGAGCGCCCTGCTACTGCTGTTGTTTGGCGTCGCCAACACTCTCTGCTGCCGCGTGATTTGCGCGTCGTGAGTTTTCGTCGCTACGAATCGATCTCGCTTCACACGCGCGGCCAACCGGCTCTCCATCAGCTGGAGATGCGGCAGGAGGTGTCTACGCTCTCAGAGTTTGTGCCGATTTCTCTTCGGCCGCGCCCGGTCTGCGTGGCGCAGTATACTGAAAGGTCCGCAGCGTTCCGCTGCCGACAGATCGCCCTACGTAACGCAACGAGTCGAACCATTGCCATTGGCCACAAGTCGTTCAGATGGGCGGCCACGTCGCGAACCGACTCACACCCACTGCAGCAGGGTGGCTGAAAATAGTTGTTGAACTTGTGCCGTGGCATACGCTAGAGTGCTCGCGCTTCGACGAATGAGTGGATTCCGCGTGGCCGTCTTGCCGCAGCAAGCCCAGTTGGTCAGACTGACCAGACATACACCGAATTGTTTCAAGGATCAGCGCGATGCTGTCCGCAATCCAAAAGGAAAACGCAAAGTATGAAGCAGTTCATTTTTTCCTTCGTCATCGTGCTCGCCCTAGCTGCTTTGTCCCGCGCTCAGTCGACCAACACGCTGCCGGTCTTCAATGTCGGCCAAATGACCGACGCTTTCCGCGATCTGGGCTGCGTTCGAGTCACAGCCCAGGCGTCGACCATTTCCGCCGCCACGGCTGCTGCGAACGTCGCCAAGATCAATGCCTGGATGAGCAAAGCTCCCGCTTCGGGGCGGGATGCAATTCTCTACGTGACGGGCGGCTACATCGCCATCAACGGCACGCTAGGGGCGCCGTCGCCGCAGCGGATCGACGGCTACAACGGCGGTCAGCCGGTAAATTTCGTTCCGAGCGGGATGCAGATCCTCTGCGGCGGCGGTTGGGCCAACGGCCGCTACAGCGTGAACAACACGGTTAACCAGCGAACCGCCGGATTTATGTGGGTCGGCGGAACAGACCAGCCGATGATCAGGCTCTGCGGAAACGGCAACGTCATCCGGGCGAATCTCTTTGGCTACCGGTACATCGATGGCGCCGACGTGCCGACCGTTGCCCGCTGCCGGTCGGCCGTTGAAATGATCCAGCTCAAGCAGTATTACCCTTGTGGCCACCACGACCTGGCCCTGACGGCCAGCGGCTTCGACAAGGCGATCCGCATCGAACAAAACGCAACCGGGCACTGCGATCATCTGCTTTTTGAGCGGCTGACCACACGCAATTGCCTGACGACGTTCTACTGCGACGACTATCAAGCGGTGAACCATAAATTCAACTTCGTCGAGCACTATTGCCCGGTGGGAGAGCAATCGACGGTCTTCGACTACGAGCAAGGCGGTGCCATGAAGGCCGACATGGTGGCCGTCACCGGCGATTACGGCGCGACCCTCCTCACGATAAAAACGGGCGGCAGCAACACCGGCTCCTACATCATTGACGGATTGCAGGTTGATCGGGCAATCCTCAATGCGACGCAGGCCGGCAAGGGCTATTTCCGACTGCTCAACAAGCTGGGCGGTGGAACATTTGCCGTCTGGATTCGCGGCCACATGCACTTCGGCGGGGCCGATATCTCACAGCCCGATTGGCAGAACGCTGGTCGCGAGCCAACCGTGGTGATCGACCCGGACGCTAAATGGAGTACGCTGCGGCTCGACGTGGTCGGACTGGACCAAAACACCGCAGCAGCCTACCCGCGCTGACCTGCCAAGCCCGATATATCTCGTCCGAATAGCAGCAGCGCCGTCGACGACGTCGAGACGTCGGCATCTCTCACGATCCGCGCGACAAGCTCATCAATCGAACGCGGCCAGGTGCTCTTTTATGCACCGAACGCGCCGGATCCCCGACACCCTGCTGCGGCGGGGTGGCCGAAAACAGTTGTTGAAATCGTGCCACGCGATGTGCTAGGGTGTTCATTACTGAACATGCGATTACATTTCGCGTGTGACAAGACGCGAAGTTCCTACTTCCCAGGTCACGAACAGGAGACACAAATGGCACACCCGTATTCCCAATTCTCGCGGCCCGCCGTTTGGAAGGCCACAATCACGCTTTCACTCGTTGCCTTCGCCGGCTTCGCCCGCGCCGAGGACAAGGTGCTGGTCATCGCCGGCGGTCCCAAGGCGGATGTGGTGAAGTCGTTCGGGGTGGTCCAAAAGAGCCAATCCGAATCTGGCAACAATTGGACCAAGCTTCAGACCAAGCTCGACGCCGGGCCGTCGATCTATCCGTGGTTCTGGCCAGGTGTCAGCTCAAATACCCTCGAAGGCGTTCAGATCAATAACACGCTGAAAATTCCTGCCGACAGCGGCCGGGCGTGGATTGGCATGGGGCAGGATTCGCCGAGTGGTCTCGGCGGCGCGCCGACCTACGGGAGCAAGCTCGTCTTACGAGCTTCGAGCTATGGGACCACTTTCGGTGGCACGTCTAAAGAACTTCTGCATGAGACAGGGATTCCGAACAACGTTGTGACTGTTGCAGGCCGAACCGTTTCTGCAAGCGATAAGTATAACTCGCTGCGAATTATCAATGGCACAAACGTGATACTTGCCAATGGTGAATCAAGTGATCCGCTGTTTCTGACAAACGGAGACTTCACGGGCAGCGCTAGTGGATGGACCTTAGAAAATGGCGCACAATACGACACCGACAATGTCGCATATGACGACGATGACCAAACTTGCTCGCAAGACACGGCGGCCATAGAGGGCGAGCGATATACCGTAATATTTGAGGTGGATGTCACAGTCCCATCCAGCGCATTGTCTATCTCACTTGGCGGAACAAAAGGAATCGTCACGACTAGCATTGGCGATACCCGTTTCGCGGAAGTCGTCTGCGGCAGTGAAGTAAATGCGCCACTTACGTTTACATCGACAGGGACTGGCATCACGCTCGACAATGTTTCAGTTCACTGCGCTCCCGGCTGGTATGGAATTGGCCTCGGCGAAGAGACTCTGCCACTTAGTGGCGGCAGTAGAATTGGGACCTTTACGGGAAGTGCGACTGGTTGGGATTTGAGTGAAGGCGCTACTTACAGCGGCAACGCCGTTGGAACGACCGACGGAACTGGAAGCTGTACAACAGCGGCTCCACTGGCAACAGATGACACACTCTACACCGTTACCTACACAACATCCGGTCCCGCCAATGGAGGAACAGACACGTTTTCGCTCGGCGAAGTTCCTTCAACAATGGTCCGAAGCACCGCTGGCACATGGACGGAAGAAATTCGTTGCGGGTCGGCAACCGGAGGGCCGCTGGAGTTTACGTTTGGGGACTCAAACAGTGACAATAACGGCGCGATAACCATTGACAATGTGTCAGTGAAGACTACGGCCGTCGATACGCAGAGAAATCGCTGGTCGCTCGACCGCGATTGGTGCGACGGAGAAGTAGCGGACGTTGTCGGATACTACTGCCCCGAAATCGTGCAGAACTTTGGCTACGGAACTTACATCCGTGGACTTGTTTTCAGCTATAGGGTGTTGGGGGCCGATCCGGCCATTGGAAGTGCCTGCTATCATATTCTGCCGAATTTGAGCGGCAAGATCGCCTCGGGAAAGCACAAGTTCGAAAGCTGCTCGTTTGGCTACGCTCAGGCCGGCATACTCTGCGGGCTCGACATGTCGGGGGCCTTCGATAGTGCTTCGACCTGGACTGGCAAAGGTAGCAACCATGCGGATTCGCTGGAGACCGATCATTGCTCGTTCAACAGTTGTGCAGATGCGATCCTCGTGCGCAATGGGCAGAGCGTATTTCACCGACATAGCTTGCTCTTGAGCACGACGGTCGACGGCCTGCCGGCGAGCAACACGAGTCTGGTGCTCTCAGACGGTCCCTCGGTTGATAACTCGCTCACCGGGGCGCTGGTCATCATCACCGATATGTCAGTGAGCTCGCAGAAGGCAGTCGGGTTAGTGAAGAGCTACGACCACACGACCAAGACGCTCACGCTGGTGACCGATCCGGAGATCTTCACTTTCGCCGACGGCGACCAGATCGACGTGATCGCCACTGGTTCGCCGGCGGCGTTGTGGCTCGGCGGCAGTCCGTAGCCTCTTTATTCCTATCACCCCTCCCCGGAAGCTAAAACCGGGGAGGGGTTTTTTTATTGATTCGCTTCCCAGCCCCCCTTCTCGGCCAAGACTAATTCCAGCACCTCGGCCCAGCTATTGGCCCGCGGGGATGGCAAGTGTTCGTTGGTCGAGTTCGAGAAGACGATCGTCTTGGCCCCTTCGGCCCGCAGGCGCTCGATGTTCACGGGCGAGTCTTCGACGTACAGGTCGGCGCCGACCGCGGTCTTTTGCTGCATGAAGCAGAGGTCCCAATAGGGGATGTCGTGGTGGTCGAGCCACTCGATCGTTTGCGAGACGGCCACTTGATGAAAATACTTGATGAACAGCCGGTGCGTGATGATGCGGATCCGCACGCCCTCTTTCGAGAGCCGGCGAAGCGTTTGCGGCGCCCCAACCATCGGCGGCAGTTTCAAGAACAGCTCTCGCTGCATGACGGCAAACTTGTGCAGCGCCTCGTACCCGCCCGGCGCGCGATCGACTCCCCACTCACCCAGCCCCCACGACACGCGCTCGGGCAGCGTCGAGAGCTCGACGCCCAGCCACTCCGCTGCCACCGGCCGCAGCCCGGCATAGAAATCGGCCACCACGCCGTCGAGGTCGACACCGAATACAAAGGAACGATCTGTCATGGTTTCAAGAGGAGGCAGGATGCGGGAGACAGGGAGAAAACGGCCCGGCACCCGGCATCCGACATTCTCAGCCCTTCTCCTATGCTACGACTCGCCCAAAAACTTCTGCAGCACGTCGGGCGGAGCCGGGGCGTAATCGCTCGGTTCCATCGAGCAGCTCGCCCGGCCTTGACTCAAGGAACGCATCGCGCTGGAATAGCCAAACAGGTTCGCCAACGGGGCCTCGGCGTGCAAGACGGTGTTGGTGCCGCGGGACTCGGTGCGGTGGATGATCGCGCGGCGCTGTTGCAGGTCGCCCACCAAGTCGCCCACGTGGTCGGCCGGCGTGTTGATCTCGAGCCGCATGATCGGCTCCAGCAGCACGGGCTTCGCTTCGCGGAGCGCGGTGTCGAAGGCGTGGTTCGCGGCCGTGCGAAAGGCGATTTCGGAAAGTCCGGCCTCGCCCACTTCCCCGCCGAGCACGGTCGCTTTGAGCCGCATCAGCGGGAAGCCGATCACGCCGCCCCCCTGTCCGGCGCTCTCGAGTTCTTCGAGCACCACACTAAGCATCTCACTCGGCAGGCCGGCATTGGAATTGTAGTCGAGCACGTTGGTCACAGTCACCGGATGAATGCCCTTGGCGAACGGCTCGAGACGGATTCGCACCTTGGCCGCGTGCTGCACGCCTTGGATCATGCGGTTGCACTCGCCGGTGACCTCGACCATCCGCTCGACCGTCTCGCGGTAGCTCACGCGCGGCTTGTGGACTTTCACGTTCAAATTGAAATCGCGCAGCAGCCGGTGCTGGATCACTTCGAGGTGCAGCTCGCCCATGCCGCTGATGATGGTCTGCCCGGTTTCGGGATTCTCCGAGGCGCGGAACGTCGGGTCCTGCTTGCGGAGCATGTCGAGCGTCGCACCGAGCTTCTTGCGATCATCGGTGCTCTCGGGCTCGATCGCCATCGAGATCACCGTCTCAGGAAACTCGATCGATTCGAGCAGGATCGGCTCGCGGGTGTCGCAAAGCGTGTCGCCCGTGATCGAGTCGCGCAGGCCGATCACGCCAACGATGTCGCCAGCCCGGGCCTCGTTGAGCTGCTCTTCCTTTTTCGAAGCGTGAATCCGCCAGAGCTGGGCGACGTTTTCCTTCTTGTCGCGGCCGGGGTTTAGCACGCGAGAGTTGGGCTCGAGCGTGCCGGAGTAGATTCGCACCCACGACAGATCGCCGGTTTTGTAGGGCAATATCTTGAACACCAGGCCGCAGAACGGCTCGGCCGGGTCGGGCTTCCGCTGGATCTTTTTCAGTTGCTCGCCCTCGACCACGGCGGGCCCCTTGTGCTTGCCCTTCATCTTCACGTCGAAGCCTTCGACGGACGGCATGTCAAGCGGGCTCGGCAAGTAGGCGGCCACCGCGTCGAGCACCGGCTGCACGCCCATGCCGTGCAACGCCGAACCGCACAGCACCGGCTGGATTTGCAGGTGAACCGTCGCCTGGCGGATCACTTTGTGGATGAGCGACGCGGGAATCGGCTCCTCGGCGAGCGCGAGCTCCATCAGCTCGTTGCTGTAGTCGTAGAGCGATTCGAGCAGCCGCTCGTGCCAGAGCCGGGCCTCGTCGGCCATCTCGGCCGGAATCTCGCGTGCGGATGATCTTGTTGCCGTCTTTCCCCTCAGGGAAGGCGAGCATTTGCATCGTCACCAGATCGATCACGCCACGAAACGGAATGGCCGTGTGAGCGGGGCCCTGCCCCACGGGAATCTGCAGCGCGACCGGCCTAGCGTGCAGCCGATTTTCGATCTCTGCGAAGACGGCATCGAAGTCGGCCCCCTCGCGGTCGAGCTTGTTGATGAACGCGATCCGCGGCACATGATACTTGTTGGCCTGCCGCCAGACCGTCTCGCTCTGCGCCTCGACGCCCTCGCGGGCGCTGAACACGACCACGCCGCCGTCGAGCACGCGCAGGCTCCGCTCGACCTCGGCCGTGAAATCGACGTGGCCCGGCGTATCGATCAAATTGATCACCACGTCGTTCCAGGGAAACTGCACGCAGGCCGAGTAGATCGTGATCCCGCGCTCCGCCTCCTCGGCATCGTCGTCGGTGGTGGTGGTTCCCTTGTCGACTTCGCCGGCACGGTGCTTCGCCCCGCTGGCAAAGAGCATCCGTTCGGTGACGGTCGTCTTCCCCGCGTCGATGTGGGCAATGATGCCAATGTTGCGGATGCGGTCGAGTGGAATCGCCATGAGGACTATCCGCGCATGAAAACGCCGCGGCCTGAATGGAGCCGCGGCGTGCTGTTGATTCTTGTTACCACGCGAAATGGGCAAACGCCTTGTTGGCGTCGGCCATGCGGTGGACGTTTTCGCGGCGGGTCACCGCGGCACCTTCGCGGTTGTACGCGGCCACCAGCTCGTCGGCCAGCTTCAGCGCCGTGGCCCGGCCTTTCTTTTCATGCACGGCCAAGAGGAGCCAGCGGATGGCTAGCGACTGTTGCCGCGTGCGATTCACCTGCATCGGCACCTGGTAGGCCGCACCCCCGACGCGCTTGCTGCGGACTTCGATCGACGGCTTGATGTTCTCGAGCGCCTGCGTGAAGACCTCGATCGGCTCTTTGTCCGCGATCCGCTTTTGGATCAGATCGAGCGCGTCGTAGAACACGCCTTGAGCCACGCTCTTCTTGCCGTCCTGCATCAGGCAATTGACGAACTTCGCGGCGAGCAGCGATCCATAACGCGGATCGGGCTTGAGCTGTTTACGACTGGCGGTAATACGTGGCATGGCAGGGAGGGGTCAGGATTCGGGATTCAGGGAAATGCGATCGACGACTATGACTTCTTCGCACCATAACGGCTGCGGGACTGCTTGCGGCCTTGGACGCCGAGCGTGTCACGCGCCCCGCGGACGACTTGGTAACGCACGCCGGGCAAGTCGCGGATTCTGCCGCCACGCACCAGCACGATGCTGTGTTCCTGCAGCGTGTGGCCTTCGCCCGGGATGTACACGGTGACTTCCTTGCCATTGGAGAGCCGCACGCGGGTGATCTTCCGCAGGGCCGAGTTCGGCTTTTTGGGCGTCATCGTCCGCACGAGCAAACAGACGCCGCGCTTCTGCGGGCATTTGTCGAGCACGGGCGACTTGCTGAACTTACGCTTCGCCCGCCGCGGCTTGCGAACGAGCTGATTAACAGTTGGCATACTGGGCCCTTTGGAACAGGATCTCGGCAGACGGTCGGCCGGGTCAAATCGTCGAGAACCAATCAGTTTACGCGATTGGCGGCGAGCGTCAAGGGCGTTGGTCGCGGCAAAAGCGCTGCCAATCGCTGTGATTCCTGCCGGATTTCAGGGAAGGGGGGCGATCTTTCCGGGTGGTTCGAGATTCGCCGCCCGTTCAAACGCCTCCCGAAGTTCCTGCTGATGCAGCGCCGCCCATTCGATGGTCAATCCCAGTGCGCGAGCGGGCAGCTTGCCCTCAATCACGGACAGCGATTCGACGTCTATCTTTGCGGCCTGGCCAGATAGCGAGCGTGAAAATGGGGTGGCGGATGATCGCCGAAATACAGCTGAACCACAATGCCGTAGAATCGTGAGATTTCAGGCAGGGGAGAGGCAATTCTGCAGCGAAGGGAATAGCTCCTCCGCTTTCTTGCCGATCATCCGCAAATAGAGTGCATCGGGGCAGAGGCCAATTTCCCCCGGCCATTCGACTGCACCTTGGTCCGTTATCGACACCTGCTCAAACACACCAGGCCGATTCCAAGCAACGAATACTCCACGTCCTGCAAATGAACGTTTTGCTGGCGACCGGTTCAACTACTCCTGAAACACATCCGCCACGGGCAACGAAAAGTCCGCAATGATTCCCGGCAATTCAAGTATATCAGCTCTCGCAAATACGACGGGCGCAACTTGCGCTGTATGCACAGCGACCGTTTTGGTCGCTGGATCGACGACCCATACTACCTCCACGCCCGCTTTCAAATAGTGTTCGACTTTCCGCTCGACATAGCGCAGCGAGTCATTCTTACTGCGGACTTCGACGACCAGTTCCGGAATCGTCTCCAAATATCCTTCAGGAGACGTGCGAATCGGAAGCGATTTCGACGCAATGAACAGGACATCGGGCGTGACGACGCGATCTGGATCCTTCCAAAGGACCACACCAACTTCCGTGCGAGCCTTGCCAAGCCCTTTGAACTCGCCCTGCACCTTTAGATGGGTGGCAATGTTTGATTGGGCCGCGCCATGAATGTTGCCCGGTGGAACCATAATCAACACCAGCCTCCCATTATCGAGTTCATAGTCGATCGGGCCCGAGGGCAAGTCGGTCGGAAGTTCCTCTAGATCGGCGGTCGTAAATACTCGGGCATTCGCGTCGAACGGCTGAAGCGCCGGTTCGTTTTCGACGATGGACATGAGAATCCCCTCGGATGTTGGCGGATTTTGCTCGCTAACCAATTATGGACTATTTGAATCACCGGGCAAGAGCGGCGAATTCCACTCCCTACAGCCTGGCTGCACTCGCTTGGCCGCCACTCACTGGGCTCGCGTCAATGAACACGTCCAGCTGCTGCCCCACGAATAGCCGTCGGCCGCCCGTGTCGATCGCATAAATCACCTGCAGCACCCGCGTGTCGACACGTTCGGTGTTATCGCCGGTGAGTGATTTCTTGGGCACCACGTACGGTTCGATCCGCACGAATCGCAGCGGGAAGAAATTGTCCTGTTGGCCCTTGAGCGTCGCGCGGGCAGGGGCGTCGGCGATGAATCGCGGGATGTCGTACTCGTCGATATCGACTCGCACGTGCAGTTGCGTCACGTTGCCGAGCACCACTAGCGCCTGGCTCGGGGGAGCACCGACGAATTCGCCCGGCCGCACGTTCACTTGCAGCACCTCGCCGTCGACCAGCGCGCGAATCACCAGCCGATCCAATTCCGTTTGCGTTTCTTGCACTTGCGCCGCCGCCTGATCGACCGCCGCCTGGGCCACGCGCTTGTCGGGTTCCCACGCGCCGGCCTTGAGCAGGTCGTAGGCCGCCACCGCGCTGTTGTACCGCTCGCGTGCCTGAATCGCCTGCTGCTTGCGCTCGGTGAACTCCTCTTGCGACATCGCGTCCTTGGTCACCAGCTTTTCGCCCCGCGACCACTGTTGCTCCCAATTCTCCCAATCGGCTTTCGCCTCAAGCACCTTGGCTTCCGCTTGCGGGAGCTCCTCCGTCCGGGGCATGGCATCGAGCCTCGCCAGCTGCGCCTTGGCGTCCGCGAGCATCGCGCGACGGATCGCCAGCTCGGCCTTCCGCTGCCGATCATCGAGCCGGAACAGCGGATCGCCCGCCTTCACCTTTTCGCCGACCTTCGCCATCACTTCGACGACCACGCCCGGCACCGGCGAGCCGACCGAGATGTTCTCGGTTTCCGGTTCGACCATTCCCGCCCCGGCGACCGTGTTCGGATACGGGCTCTCAGCCGGCTGGATCGGCGGCGGCAGCTCGGGCATCCGCGTCTTGGAGTGCAGCAAGAAGTTCACCGCAAAGGCGATCAACCCGATGGCGACCAGTGGCAAACCGAATTTCGTCAACATGGCAACACTTTCGCTTATTCTGTATCAATCCCTAGGCGCGTTGTCGCTTGGTGATTTCTCCGGCCACGGTGACTGGCTCGCGCTCCGTGCGACGTTCGAGCGACTCGATGTGGCCGTCGTCCATGCGGGCCATCGTGTCGGCAAACTCGAAAATCCGGCTGTCGTGCGTGACGATGATCACGGCCCGATCACCCTCGACCGCTACGTTTCGCAGCAGCTCCAGGATCGTGTGGCCCGTCTTGTGGTCGAGTGCCGAGGTCGGTTCGTCGCACACCAACAGCTGCGGATGGTGCACCAGTGCCCGGGCGATCGCCACACGCTGCTGCTGGCCGCCGGAGAGGTTGCCCGGCAGGCTATTCACGCGGTCGGCCATGCCCATTTTGTCGAGCAGTTCCTTCGCCGCCCCCACCGCCTTGCGTTTCGAGTAGCCCTGAATCACCAGCGGCACGGCGGCATTCTCGGCCGCGGTGAGCGCCGGCAGCAAGTTGAACTGCTGAAACACGAAACCGACGTTGTCGCGTCGGAATTTTGTCCGCTGCCACGACGAAAGTTTCGTCAGATCGGCTCCCAGCGCTTCGACCGTGCCGCCGGTGGGCCGCAAAATTCCCGCCAGCACCGAGAGCAGCGTCGTCTTGCCACAACCGCTGGGGCCCACCAGCATCGTCAGCTCGCCGGCGTACACGTCGAGCTCCACGCCCCGCAGCGCGTGCACTTCCGCATTGCCGCTGCCGTAGACCTTCGTCACGTGCCGACAGGAAACGAGCGGATTGTCTTCGAGCATCGCCATCGGGCTATCCTTGGAAAACCACGGCCGGTTCGACCACCATCACCCGCTGCATACTCAAGAGACTCGACAACACGCTGATCGCTCCCACGGCCAACCCTACGCCGACGAACACTTCCCACGGCATGTAGAACGCCAGCCGCGAGCCGGCCGCGGTCGAGAGCCGGCCGAACCACGCGGCGGCGCCGATCCCCAGCCCGAAACCAATGAAGCTCACCAAAAGTGCCTGCAACATGATCATGCCCATCAGGGCGAAGTTCCCCGCCCCCATCGCCTTGAGCGCGCCATACTGCTTGATGTTTTCGATTGTGAACAGGTAGAAACGTCTGCGCGGCGATCGCCGTGCCGACGATGAAGCCCAGCGCCACGGTAATGCCGAAGTTGAACGGGATGCCGGTCTTGCGCATGAAGTACATCATCGTGATCCATTCGAACTGCGGACCGGTGACCGCCCGCAGGCCGGTTTGCTTTTCGATCCGCCGGCAGACTTCTTCAACGTCGGCGCCTTTGGTCGCGTCGGCGAGCACGAACGAGAGCACCTTCCGCTCCGGCGGCACGAAATCGAGCGCTTGCGAATAGCGCGTGTAGACGACCGGAAACGTCTGAAACGTGCGACTCGCCCGACAGATGCCGACGATTTCCGCTTCTTTGTCGTTCATTTCGAATCGTTTGCCGATCCGCGGCTCCTCATGCGGCCAGAGTAATTTGTAGCCCTCGACGTCCATGATCACCGCGTCAGGCTTCCGCAAATCGAACACGCTGCCGAGGATCATGTTTGGCGGGGCGCCGACTAGCGTCGCATCATCGAGACCGATGAGAATCGTCTGCTGAAAATTGCCGTCTTCGAGCCGCGAGCGAGTGAGTCCCTTGTACAGCGGCACGGCCCAAGCGACGCCCGGCACGCCCCGCACACGATACAGATCACTATCCGAGAGCGGCTTGACGTCATCCGAAAACTGCACGTTCGAGTCCATCACCCAGGCGTCGGCTCCCTGGATATCTCGAATCTGCCCCGAGGTCTGCAACATCAGCCCGCAGAAAATCGAAGCCTGCTGGGCAATGAGCAGCGTGGCGAAGGCAATGCCCAGGATGATCCCCAGGTATTTGCCCCGATTGCCCGTCAGCATCTTCAGCGCGATCCAGTTCATCGCTTGGCACCTTCGGCCCGTGTCGGCCGCCCGGCCTTGGCATCGATCGCGGCGAGCGCAAACGCGGTTACGTGCTGGGCCAATTTGCCGACGTCGTAGTGCGCATATTCTTCGCCCTCAATCAGGTTTCGAATGATCGGGCCAGCCACGTGGTAGAACAAACATTGGCCGACAATGCTGAACGCCGTGAGGTGCAATTCTTCGTCGCCGACGCCGGCTGGCAGCAGCTCGCGCAAGATCCCCTGCAGGATTTCGAACTGGGGCCGGATGTTTAGTTGGGCGATTTCGTGCAGGCCGCCGAGGGGTTCATAATCTCCCGCATCACCAGTTGCGTGCGCCACGTGTCGTCCGGCCCGCCGAGCACGCGACGGAAAAACGTGAGGACGAAGTCGGCGAGCTTCTCTCGCGGCGGCGTGTTCGCGTCCCAATCCGGTAGCTGGACCCGATCGAGCCGCCAACGATGGGCCCGCACCACCGCCTCGATGTAGAGCCGCTCCTTATCGCGGAAGTAATAGTTGACCGCCGCGACGTTCGCCCCGGCCGCCTGACAAATATCGCGGATCGTCGTCGCTTCGAATCCCCGCCGGGCAAACAGCACGCCGGCCGCCTCGACGATTCGATCGCGCGTTGAATCTAAGTCGTTTCCTGCCATGATCTTACACATAAATACATCCGTTTGAAACACTTGTTTCAATCAATTGTATCACGGCTGGCCACAGAGGCAACTCCCGACTCGCCCAATTTGCACGATGACGGTCCTTTTCAGCGTACTCAAGTCGTGAACGGGACCCGCACATCGTGATTCCCGCGATTTACACGATTAATTGCTGCAACAGCGCCAGCTGGTGAATCCGAGAAAATTCTCAGGACCCGCGCAACCTCTCTTGCCGATATCCCCACAAGCCCCACTAATTCCACGGGTCTTGGGAAGCTCCCAGGTTGCCAGTGCGGTGGCGAATTTCGATGGGCATCCGCCATTTCGCGCGGCAACCGTCGCGCTAGCACGGCAAACTACGAGGCCCAAGGTGGGGTTGCCGCCGGAATTGAGACCGCGGTCCAACCGATTCGAGGGAGTGCACGGGGGAAAAATACGATGGAAATCAAAATGTACGTGCCCAAGGTCGCGGAGATTCCCAGCGAGTACTTGGCGCCGCTTGCACAGTGCGCGGGATAGCCTTGGCGACGCCGCCAGCACCACGCCGGCGACGCGCGGCCACTTGGTTCGCCAAGCCATCCGCGATGGGTTGCTGCGCGGCATGGATGACTTGATTCGCAGCGACGGGTCGGTGGACATCGTGTGCGACCCGCATCACGAAATGCCGCTCGAGGTGGAAAACCGTCCGCTCTCGCTGACCGAACTGCTGTCCGCGATGGCGAACAAGCGCAATCTATCCGCGTCGGCTCCCGTCGACTTCCAGCAAACGGAGTCCGACGCTCCCGCCAAAGTGATCCCCATTCGCAAAGCCGCCTGACTGACAAGGCCGACCCCGGCCGTGCGAACCCACCGCGGAGCTGCTGCGCAAATTCTGCGGGGTAGCCGACGCCGAACTGCCTGAGATCGTGCTCCAAACCAGGCCAGTAGCTATGGCCACCGGATTCGTGTTGCTGCGCGCTCACCGCCAAGCCATGGTCAAGGTGCCGTGCGCTGGGGTTTCGTCATCATCTCGGCCGATTCGAGCAGCCACAGTCTCCATTCCGTGGACCGCGGATCTCTTCACGCCCGGCACGATTCGCCCGCAATACAGTGCGCGACACTCCGCCCGTGCTGGTTCCCCGCCAAACGGGTGCAATTGCTCCGAATTCTCCGCGAAAATATCGCGGGTGTGCCGAATGTGCCACTGAGCGCAATCGAACCACCTGTGACGGCAGGAGACATAACTTGCACGCTTTACGCATTTAGAGACCGATTCCAATCTTGAACCCTGTAACTTGTTTTTCCACGGCAGCGATCCTACCAATCGACCGACCATCCTCGGTTGTATCAACTTTGCGACCCATGGCAGCGACTGGCTCCGTCTCGGCAATGCTTGCGATCAACGGACCGGCGCCGAGGCGTTGTCCGTTGTGCGGATCGAGTTCTACACGCACCTCGGGCGAGGGCGCCGAGACGGAAGGTTGTCCGAGCTGCGGCTTCGACTTTCGCCAACTGGGTGAAGCGCGGCGGAATTCGGCTCCGGTTGCGACGAAGCCCGGCCCATCGACGTCCGACACTTCGACTTTGGATCCGCTCGATCGTTGGCTCTCGGGCGAGACGATTCAACCAAAGAATCTCATCGGCCGGGAACGTGTGTCGCAATGGATCCGACAGCACCCCCACTTGAGCAGCCTGGCAGCGGCGGTGTTAATCGCCGCGTTGGTCACCCCGATCGCGACGTTGATTGCCTATGCCCGCACGGCCGAGGCGCTGCGGATGGCGACAATGGAGCGCGACGCGGCAGATAAAGCGCGCCTTGATCTCCGTGCCGCCGTCTCACAGAAGGTCGACGAAATCTCCAAACAAGAGCTCCGCTGGCAGACCCAACTGCGCGAACGCCAGGAACTCGAAGACAAGCTCCGCCAGCTACACACCAACTACGAACAAAGTAGGCAAAAGTGCTTGGCCGCGGATCAGCGCTTGCAGAACGCGATGCGCGACGCCCGTTTGTCGATGGCGGAAGATCTTACCCGCGAAGCCAAAGAGATGCAGCATGGCTTGCCGGAAATCAGCCTCGTCCTGGCGGCCAAGGCCCTCAGCATTACGCAGCGGGAGGGAGTCTCACCAATTCCAGCCGCCTTTCAGCAGGTCCACGATCTATTGGCGCCAAGCGACGGCGTCGAACTGGGAGGGCACGAGGGCCCCGTCGCCCAATTGGCCGCAAGCCGCGACGGGAAGTGGCTCGCTAGCGGTGATCATCAAGGGCTGGTCCGCCTTTGGAAGACCATATCGGGCAAGGCGCTCGACAGTCCGACTCTGGTCGATGGACATTGGGGGAGGATCACGCAGCTCGTGTTCACCGCCGACAATCGTTGGCTCGTAAGTGGCAGTACGGATTCCACGGCCCATTTGTGGAAGCTCGAAGCCTCGGATCAGCCAAATGCCCCCATCCTGCTCAAAAACAACCAGGGACGATTTGCCTCGCTGGCCGTGAGCGACGATGGACGCTGGCTGGCGGTCGCCAACGCAGGACGCGTCACCAACGATGTCTTCGTCAGGTTGTGGGACCTGCATGCCGCCGACGTCCAGGCGAGTTTCGTCGACCTACCAAGCTACCAGGGCCAATTGTGCGCGCTGGCCGTAAGCCGCAATGGCGACTGGATCGCCACCGGCAACGAGGACGGCGCGGTGCGGCTGTGGCGGATCAGAAATCTGACCGGTGCCGTCGTCGCGTCGGAACTGCGCATGCACAACGACGCCGTTCGCGTCATTCGCTTTGCACCCGACGGGCGATCGTTGATCACAGCGGCCGGTCGGCAAAACGGCAAGGGCATCGTCCGGGCCTGGAACCTGGATAGCGCGGACGCGACGGCGGACGTGGTCTTGGCCAACAACTCCAGCGGCGCCGAGCTGTTCGCGATCACTTCCGACGGTCGCTGGCTGTTTACCGCCAACGAAGAACCGTCGCTCCGAGTCCGCGATTTGACCGCCCTCGACGCACAAGAATCGGGCACCGTGCTCGAAGGGCAATCGAGCCCTGTTCAGGCGATGGCCCTGAGCACCAATGAACACTGGCTCGCCACGGCAGGCGCCGACAACACGGTTCGCCTATGGTACATCGGAACGAACGGACCGACCGCCACGCCGATCTCGATCCGCACTCCCCGCGGACTCATTACAAGCGTTGTCTTTGCCGGCAAGGGAGATTGGCTGGCGACCGGAAACGACCGCGGAAACATCCAACTTTGGAATTTGCGGATCGACGATCTGGTCCGAATGGCCAACGCACGGATGCTGCGGTAGGCCGCGACTGGGGATCCGTCAAGCGGCCGCAGCTTCTGTACGACACGGTTCGCTGCCGCCGCTGCGACTGCCGAATTTCCTTTCGTTCATCGGCCCGGCGCCGGTGGCAGCTGATCCTGGCCCACCTTCTCGATGCGCAAGTCGCCGAACACGGCTGCGTATTCGCCATTCTTTCGGTCGCGCAGCCAGAATACGACCTGATCCTTCTCGCCCAGCTTGTGTCCGGGAAAGTATTGCCAGTCCCTGCCCTGCCTCCCCTTCCGCATGATCGCATGTGTGGCCGCAGTGTAAAACGGAAGCTGCATGAGGTCCGCGCTTGGCAGTTCATCGGTCTGCAACGATCGGAATTTCTCGGCCAGCAACTTGGGGGCATCCTGCAGTCGTGATGGAAACTGGCCGTCCAGGTATTTCGCATAAATCTTGAGGTATTCGGCCACGTAGTGCGCCGGCGTGGCTTTGGCGTCGGCCGGCGCGAGCGCCGACACCGCAAATCCGGCCGGCGGCCTGACGCTAAATAATTGAGGATCGAGCGGCTGATCCAGCTTGATGTTGGTCCACACCGACAGAACCGGCTCCCCAGAATTACTCTTGCCCAGGATTTCGACTCGAATCGGATCGCCGCTCGCCGCATTGGCCCAGACCGTCGTCGTTTCGCCGTCGCGAGTGATCGCAAAACCCCTCGCCTGCACTCCGTCGATCTGCTTGTTACCCAACGGACGAGCCCCTTGCTCCTCGAGCGAGCGGATGTCCTCGATCGCCTTGGCAGCTCTGTCGTTTCCGTCGAACTCCTTGAGTGGAACGATCCGCGCCGTCTTCTGCGCCGCGTCGACGAACAATACTTTGCCCGTCGGCATGTCGGCCACGAAGTAACTTTGAACATCCTTTTCGCCGTTGAACTCGATGCGGATCTTGCCGGGAACCATATACAGATTTCGACCTCGGCTCAGAATGGTGCCGTCCGAGTCTCGCTTAGAAACCCAATCATAGGTCATCGTTTGGGCTGACCGTAGCTTCTCCACAACCTGCGCGAAAGCCGCCGAACCGCCGGTCGCGCTCGTCAGCGCCAGGTAAGCAATCAAGACACTCGCGGCCAACCCAAACAGCGCCGCTGCTTTCGATTTCCAGGACATGGTGCTGATCCTTTCCAATAGAGTTCGTGGCTTTTGAGTCCGGCGCAACACCGCCGCAATCGTCTCCGGCTCACCAAAGCCGGGCGACGGCTTGCGCAACGGAAGTGATTTCAAACGAGCTTCAAACGGATCCATCGGCGACCTCCAGCTTGCGACGGAGCTTCTCCAGACCACGACGATACCAACTGACGACCGTCCCCAATGGCGCGTCCCGAATTGAGGCTATTTCCTGAAACGTAAGGTCCCCATACAAGTGCTGCACAATCGTCTCTCGCTCGTCGGCCGGCAAACTGGCAAGTTGTTCGGCAATTTCCCGCTTGAACTCGCCGGCTTCCGCCAACATCGGGGGCTGCGGATGTGGGTCAAATATGAAGTCAGGCAGCGGTTCGTGAGGCGTCGTTCGGCGACGGATGGAGTCGATCGCCGCATTCCGCACGGCACGAAACACGTAAGCTTTCAAATCATGCGTGTGCGAATCGGTTCGCAGAATTCGGCAAAACGCCTCATGCACCGCGTCCTCGGCTCCCGCGGGAGAACAGGTGATCGCCAGAGCGCAAACGAACAACTGCCGATGGCACTCGCAGTAGAGTCGTTCCAAGTCGCTGCTCGATATCGGCACAAATCGCTCCAGTACGATCGCCGGTGGCCTCACTATCAGATAAGACGCTGCGGGCCGGATGTTTTAGGCAGCTGATTTTCGGCTTTTTTCCCACTGCCCCGCTTGGTGGTCGCGCACCCCATGGCTTTGCGCCGCCGCTGGACCAAGAGCGCGACCCCGAAACCAACAAAACCGGCGACCCATGGGTCGCCGGCAGTTGATCTTTCGCAATGCAAGCCGAACGCGCGTCAATCGAGCGGCGGCAAGTCGTTCGACTCGGGCAGGCCTGCCTCGACGTTGCCGGCGCTGTCCGCATTGCTCGCGTCAATCGCGCCGCCTTCGTCGTCGCCGTTGTTCGCTTCGTCATCGGATTCGTCGATGCTGCCCGTCGCACCACCCAACAAGGCATCCAGGCTGCTGGGGGCGGCCGGTTTCGGCGCGGGCGCCGGAGCCGGAGCCGATTCGCCGTGGCCATTGCCGCGGTCGCCTGCGAGCGCCGATTCCAAGAGCGGGAACGAACGCTCAAGCAGCCGATCTTTCTCGGCGGCCAACATTTCGAGCGCCTCGGGCCGAATGCGGACTTCCGCCTCGTGAATCGTGCGGAACCCGGTGCCGGCCGGAATCAAGTGGCCGAGGATCACGTTTTCTTTGAGGCCCACCAAGTGGTCGGTCCGGCCGGCAAGCGCCGCTTCAGTGAGCACCTTAGTGGTTTCTTGGAAGCTGGCGGCCGAGATGAAACTCGAACTCTGCACTGACGCCTTGGTGATGCCCAAGAGCTGAGTTGCGGCGGTCGCCCGCTTGGGCCGCGTGCCTTTGATGATCGCTCCGCCGAGCGCTTCGATTTGGGCGTTGGCCTGCTCAATCACGTCCTTCGGCACGATCGATCCGACGGCAAAGTCGCCGTCGCCCTTCTCGGTGATCTTCAAGCACTGGCCGATCGCGTCGTTCGCCTGGCGGAAGTCGAAGCGGTCCATCACGCTGCCGGGCAAGAGGTTCGTGTCGCCGGAATTCTCGACGCGCACTTTGCGCAACATGCGGGCCACGATGATCTCGATGTGCTTGTCGTTGATCTCGACGCGCTGGCTGCGATACACGTTTTGGATTTCGCGCACCAGGTACTGCTGCACGGCCTCTTCGCCGGAGATCCGCAAGATGTCGTGCGGCACCAGCGGGCCATCGACCAGCGCGTCACCCGCACGCACGACGTCGCCCGAGTGGACGCGCAAGTGCTTGTTGTGCGTAATCAAGTGTTCGCGCTCGATGCCGCTCTCGCTACGGACGATGATCGACCGCTTGCCGCGCTTCTTTTCCGAGAGCAGCTCGACCGTGCCGTCGATCTCGGCGATGACCGCCGGGTCTTTCGGTTTGCGGGCTTCGAAAATCTCGGTCACGCGCGGCAGGCCGCCCGTGATGTCCTGCGTGCCGGAGGCCTCGCGCGGCGTCTTGGCGACCATCGCTCCGGGCGTGATGATTTCGCCTTCGCTGACCTCCAAGTGGGCACGTTCCGGCATGTAGTAGAAGTCGAGAATCTTGCCGTCGGCCGGGTCCTCGACCACCACCTGCGGGTGCAGGTCACCCTTGTGCTCCATGATCACGTATCGAATGTGGCCCGACGGGTCCTTCTCCGACCGCATCGTTTGGCCCTCGATCAGGTCCTCGAAGCGGACCTTGCCGCCCGTTTCCGCAAGAATCGGGATGCTGTGCGGGTCCCATTCGCAAAGGACGGCCCCAGCATCGGATGGATGATTCTCCTCAACCTTGAGGATGGCACCGGCCGGCACTTCGTACTTCTCAACCTCGCGGCCCTTATCGTCGACTAGCGAAACCTCGCCGTTTCGCGTGAGCACGATCCGGTCGCCGGCTTCGTTGGTGACGACCTTGAGCCGCGTGTACTTGACGATGCCGCCGCGCTTGGCCTTGATGTCGCTCTGCTCGACATCGTGCTGCCCGACGCCGCCGATGTGGAACGTCCGCATCGTGAGCTGCGTGCCCGGCTCGCCGATGCTCTGGGCGGCGATGATGCCCACGGCCATGCCCTCTTCCACCAGCGCACCGGTCGACAGGTCCATGCCGTAGCACCGCCGGCAGATGCCCAGCGGCGCGTCGCACGTCAGCCCGCTGCGAACCTGGATCTTCTCCAGCCCAAGCTCTTCGATCTGGTTGGCGATGTCGGCCGTGATCAATTGGCTTTCGCCGACGATTTGCTCGTCGGTGATCGGGTTGACGATGTTCGCCCGGCTGACACGGCCGCGAATCGAGTCGGCCAAACCGACCTCGACTTTTTCACCGCGGTAGATGATCCCCTTGGTGATGCCCTGCGTCGTGCCGCAGTCTTCCATCGTGATGACGACGTTCTGCGCCACGTCGGCGAGCTTGCGGGTGAGGTAGCCGGAGTCGGCCGTCTTGAGCGCCGTATCGGCCAGACCCTTACGAGCACCGTGGGTCGAGCTGAAGTATTCGAGCACCGTCAGGCCTTCGCGGAAGTTGGCCTTGATCGGCGTCTCGATGATCTTGCCGGACGGCTTGGCCATCAGGCCGCGCATGCCGCCGAGCTGGCGCATCTGCTCGACACCACCACGAGCACCGGAGTGGGCCATCAGGAAGATCGGGTTCACGTAGCCGTCGGTGCGGAAGTCGGTCTCCAGGGCGGCCATCATTTCGGTGGTGATCTGCTCGCGGGCGTGCGTCCAGGCGTCGAGCACCTGGTTGTAACGCTCGCCCTCGGTGATGATGCCGCGCTGGTAGAGCTTGTTCTTGCGGAGCACTTCCTTTTCGGCGGCAGCGATGATTCGGCCCTTGGCTTCGGGCGTGATCAGATCGTCCGTGGCAAACGACAAACCGCTCCGCGTCGCCTGGCGGAAGCCGAGCTGGTTCATGTCGTCCAAGAGCGTAATCGTCCGCGACCGGCCCAGGAACTGGTAGCAGTCGCTAATCACGCGGGCCAATTGGCTCGACCGCAACGCGATGTTGTAGAACGGCATGCCCTTGGGCAGCACCATGTTGAAGATCACGCGACCGACCGTCGTATCGATTGTAGTCGCCGTAGGCCTGGTCGTTGTCGATCTCTTCCCGCAGTGCGCGGTATCTCGGCAGACGGACCTTGATTCGCGCATGGGTGCCGACCTTGCCGGCCGCGTACGCCATCTCGACTTCTTCCATCGAGCTGAACAGCATGTCGTCGCCCAGGGCGGTGGGCACGGTCATCGTCAAGTAGTAGCAACCCATCACCACGTCCTGCGACGGGCTGATGATCGGCGCGCCGTTGGCCGGGCTGAAGATGTTGTGCGTGCTCATCATCAGCGTGTGGGCTTCGACCTGGGCCTCGATCGAGAGCGGCAAATGGACCGCCATCTGGTCGCCGTCGAAGTCGGCGTTGAAGCCCTTGCACACCAGCGGATGGAGCTGGATCGCGTTGCCTTCCACCAGGATCGGCTCGAACGCCTGAATGCCCATGCGGTGCAGCGTCGGGGCGCGATTCAAGAGCACCGGGTGATTGCGGATCACCTCTTCGAGGATGTCCCACACCTCATCATCCTTGCGCTCGAGCATCTTCTTCGCGCTCTTGATCGTGTCGGCGTGGCCGAGCTCCTTCAAGCGGCGGATGATGAACGGCTGGTAGAGCTCCAGCGCGATCTTCTTCGGCAAGCCGCACTGGTGCAGCTTGAGGTACGGACCCACGACGATCACGCTACGTGCCGAGTAGTCGACCCGCTTGCCCAACAGATTCTCGCGGAACCGGCCCTGCTTGCCCTTGATCATGTCGGTCAGCGACTTGAGCGGGCGATTCGACGAGCCGAGCACCGGCCGCTTGCAGCGGTTGTTGTCGAACAGCGCGTCGACCGATTGCTGCAGCATCCGCTTTTCGTTGCGAATGATCACTTCCGGCGCGTTGAGGTCGACCAGCTTCTTGAGCCGGTTGTTGCGGTTGATGATCCGGCGGTACAGGTCGTTGAGGTCGCTCGTGGCGAAGTTGCCGCTGTCCAAGAGCACCAGCGGACGCAGGTCAGGCGGGATCACCGGGATCACGTCGAGCACCATCCACTCCGGCTTGTTGTCCGAATCGCGGATCGCTTCGACCGTCTTCAGCCGGTTGATGAGGTCCTTGGCCTTCTGCTTCGAGCCGGTCTCCTTAAGTTCGACACGCAGGTCCTCGGAGAGCTTCACCAAGTCGAGCTGCTGCAGCAGCTTGCGGATCGCCTCGGCGCCCATCGCCGCTTCGAAAGAGCCCTCGCCATATTGCTCGCGGGCAGCGCGGAATTCTTCTTCCGTCAGGAGTTGCTGCGACTTGAGCGCGGTGTCGCCCGGGTCGACGACGACGTAATCCTGGAAGTAGATCACTTTCTCCAGGCTGGTGGTCTTCATGGCCAGCAGGCTGCCCAGCCGGCTCGGCATCGCCTTGAAGAACCAGATGTGCACGACCGGCGCGGCCAGCTCGATGTGCCCCATCCGCTTGCGGCGCACGCGGCTGTGCGTGACCTTGACGCCGCAGCGGTCGCAGATCATCCCCTTGTACTTCATCCCGCGGTACTTGCCGCACGCGCATTCCCAGTCCTTTTCCGGCCCGAAGATCCGCTCGCAGAACAAGCCGTCCTTCTCCGGGCGATAGGTGCGGTAGTTGATCGTCTCCGGCTTCTTCACTTCGCCGAACGACCAGCTGCGGATGTCGTGCGGCCGCGCGAGGCTGATCTTGACCGACGCGTAGTCGTTAATGCGATCGTAATTGGCGGTTTCTAACATGCTCATATTGAACGCTCCTGTGGCAGGGCGAATGCTGATCTATCTTTGAGGCAATCGGTGCGGTGTATATCAAATGCGGCGTTTTTCGAGCTGCATGTTCAGCCCCAAGCCGCGGATTTCGTTGGTCAGCACGTCGAAGCTCGCCGGCGTGCCCGCTTCCAGCGTGTTCTCGCCTTTGACCATCGACTCGTAAATCTTCGTGCGGCCTTCGACGTCGTCGCTCTTCACCGTGAGCAGCTCCTGCAGGATGTAGGCGGCGCCGTAGGCCTCGAGCGCCCAGACTTCCATCTCGCCGAACCGCTGCCCGCCGAACCGCGCTTTGCCGCCCAGCGGCTGCTGCGTGATCAGCGAGTACGGGCCCGGTGCTGCGGGCGTGGACCTTGTCGTCCACCAAGTGGTGCAGCTTCAGCATGTAGATGTAGCCGACCGTGGTCTCCTGCTCGAACGCATCGCCCGTGCGGCCGTCGTAGAGCTTCGCCTTGCCGTGCTGCGGCAAGTCCCGCCTCGACGAGCACGTCGTTGATGTCTGCCTCGTCGGCGCCGTCGAACACCGGCGTGATCGCCCGGAAGCCGAGCTTCGCGCCGGCCCAGCCGAGGTGCGTTTCGAGAATCTGGCCGACGTTCATGCGGCTCGGCACGCCCAGCGGATTGAGCATGATCTGGATCGGCGTGCCGTCGGCGAGGAACGGCATGTCCTCGACCGGCAGGATCTTCGAGATCACGCCCTTGTTACCGTGGCGGCCGGCCATCTTGTCGCCGACCGAGATCACGCGCTTCGTGGCGATGTAGACCTTCACCATCTGCAACACGCCGCTCCGCAGCTCGTCGCCGCGCTTCATCGAGTTGAGCTTGCGGTCGCGGGCGTCGATCGCTTCTTCGACCGACGGCCAAAGCTGCTTGTAGATCCGCTCGGCGTCTTTCTTCCGCTGCGGGCTGCGGATGTCGATCGCGTCGAACTTGAAGGTATTCGCTCGCTCGGCAACGAACTGCGGATCCTGCTCGTGGACCAGCGAGTTGCCGTCGTCGTCGGTGAGCTTGCGGCCGAGCACTTCTTCGAGCTCGGTGACCATCTGGCCGAACGCGGCGGCGATCGCCTCGTTGCCTTCCTTCTCGGCCACCTTCAGCGAGCGCTCGAACTCCTTGCGTTCGATCTTCCGAGAGGCTCATGCGGCGGGAGAACCGCTGCGTGTCGATCACGATGCCCTCGACGCCGGACGGGCACTTCGAGCGAATCGTTCTTCACGTCTTCGCCGGCCCGGCCGAAGATCGCGTGCAGCAGCTTTTCTTCCGGCGTGAGCTCGGTCTTGCTCTTCGGCGAAACCTTGCCGACCAGGATGTCGCCCGGCTCGACGAACGTGCCGATCTGCACGATGCCGTTCTCGTCGAGGTTGCGGAGCATCTTCTCGCTGACGTTGGGGATGTCGCGGGTGAACTCCTCGCGGCCCAGCTTCGTCTCGCGGATTTCGACGTCGAACTCCTCGATGTGAATCGAAGTGTAGGTGTCGTTCTTCACCAGCTCCTCGCTGATGATGATCGCGTCCTCGAAGTTGTAGCCCTCCCACGACATGAACGCGACGAGCACGTTGCGGCCCAGCGCCAACTCGCCCTGGTAGGTCGCGGCGCCGTCGGCGATGACCTGGCCCTTCTCGACCTTGTCGCCCGCTTTGACGATCGGCTTCTGGTTCTGGCAGGTCCGTTCGTTGAGGCCGACGAACTTGCGCAGCTTGTGCACTTCCGGGCCGATCTCGATCCGATCGGCGTCGACGTAGGTGACCGTCCCCTTGTGCCCGGCGCGGACGATCATGCCCGAGTGGAGCGCGACGTCGGTCTCGAGGCCCGTGCCGACGATCGGCGGCTCGGTGATCAACAGCGGCACCGCTTGCCGCTGCATGTTCGAGCCCATCAAGGCGCGGTTCGCGTCGTCGTGCTCGAGGAACGGAATCAAACCGGCCGACACGCCGATCATCTGGCTCGGCGTGACGTCGATGTACTCGATCTTGTCGGTCGGCACGAGCACGAAGTCGGCATGTTGCCGGGCGACGATCGTTTCGCCCTGAATCTTGCCGTCCTTCGATCGGCGCGTCGGCCGAGGCGACGATCGCATTGGCCTCTTCGTCGGCCCGCAGCCAAACGACTTCGTCGGTGAGCTTGCCGTTCTTCACCTTGCGGTAGGGCGTGATCAGGAAGCCGTACTCGTCGACCGCCGCGTACATGGCGAGGCTCGAAATCAGACCGATGTTCGTGCCTTCCGGCGTCTCGATCGGGCAGATGCGGCCGTAGTGCGAAATATGCACGTCGCGGACTTCGAAGCCGGCCCGCTTGCGATTCAAACCGCCCGGGCCCAAGGCCGAGAGCCGCCGTTCGTGCGTGAGCATCGAAAGCGGGTTCGTCTGGTCGACGACCTGCGACAGCTCGCCGCGGCCGAAGAAATACTCGATCGCCGCCGAGATGCTCTTCGGATTGATCAGGCTCCGCGGCGTCATGTCCTCGATGTCCTTGAGGCTCATCCGCTCCTGCACGGTGCGGCGGAGCTTCAGGAAGCCCTTGCGCATTTCGTCGCACGCCAGCTCGTCGATCGTCCGCAGCCGCCGATTGCCCAGGTGGTCGATGTCGTCGACCTCGGCGTTGTTTTCGCCGGTCGCCAGCGACAGCACGTACTTCACCGCGTTGATGCAGGTCCTCCGGCCGCAGGACCATTTCGTCCTCGGGCACGTTGAGACCGAGCTTGCGGTTGATGCGGAACCGGCCGACGCGGCCCAGCCGGTAGCGGTTCGTGTCGTAGAACTTCTCGTTGAACAGCGCCTTGGCCTTTTCCAATTGCGGCGGATTGCCCGGACGCAGCCGCTGATAGATCCGCAGCAGCGCTTCTTCGTGGCTCGCCGTGTTGTCGTCGGCCAAAGCGTTGAGCAGCAGCGGCGTCCCCGGCGGGTCCATCACTTCGACCAGCTTCACGCCGGAAGCGGCGATCGTCTCGGCCGCCGTTTTCGAAATCTTCTGGCCCGACTCGACGATGATCTCGCCGGCCCGGTCGCTGCCCACCGGGTAGACGACGTCGTCGACCGCGAACTTGTCCTCGATCTTGGCGGCGCTGCGGCCGTCGACGACCTTCTGCTTGGTGGTCGCGTAGAAGGTGCGCAGAATCTCGACGTCCTGGCCGTACTTCGGATCCATCGCCCGCAGGAGCGTCATCACCGAGAACTTGCCGCTCTGGTCGATGCGGACGGTGATGCTGTCTTTCTTGGTGGTGTTGATCTCGATCCAGCTGCCGCGCTCGGGAATGATGCGGCAACTGTGCATCCGGCGCTCGCCCGCCTCGACTTCGGAGACAAAGTCGATACCGGGGCTGCGGTGCAACTGGCTCACCACGACGCGCTCGGCGCCGTTGATGATGAACTCGCCGCCGCCGAGCATGATCGGCAGATCGCCCAGGTAGACCTCTTCCTCGATCGGCTGCTCCTTGTTGAGCCGCAGCCAGATGCGGAACGGCCGGCCGTAGGTCAGCCGCAGTTGCCGGCATTCGTCCGGCTCGTAGCGCGGCTTGCCAAGCTCGTAGCGCAGATAGTCGAGCGTGAGCTTCTTGTCGTAGCTCTCGATCGGGAAGATCTCGCGCAGCACGCCTTCGAGCCCTTCGTCTTTCCGCTTGTCGGCTGGAGCGTCGTACTGCAGGAAGCGTGCGTAGCTCTCGGTCTGGATCTTCGTCAGATCGGGAATCGCGAACGCCTCGCGCACGCTGCCGAACTGCCGGGTCGTCGTCGTCTGCAATCGTCGTTGGGCCGTGACTGCCATGGGATTCACTCACTCCGAAGTCGGTGGCTCGGGGCCTGTCGTGCCAAAGGCGCACAGAGGATGCGCTCCGCGCAGGGGCCAGCGCTCGGCATCGATCGACAGGCAAAAATGATGTTCAAGCGAACGGGAGAGGCTCATGCAACTCGCTGGCCGGGGACGGCAACCGAGCGGCTCTCGCCACAAGGTTTGGCTGAAAAAACGGGACACCCGGCATGCGCCGCATGGATCCGCGCTCGCGCTGCAGACCCTCCGGCACATGCCACGCAGGCTTCGATCTACTTGATCGAGACCTTGGCACCCGCGTCTTCCAGTTCCTTCTTGAGCTTCTCGGCATCGGCCTTGGAAATGCCTTCCTTGATCTTGCTGGGAACGCCCTCGACCAGATCCTTGGCTTCCTTGAGACCCAGGCCGGTCGCGCTACGGACGACCTTGATCACGCCGATCTTCTGTTCGCCGAAACTGTCGAGCATGAACGTGAACTCCGTCTGCTCGGCGGCAGCTTCCGCCGCCGCGCCACCGCCGCCGCCGGCCATCATCATCACGCCGCCGCCCGCGGCCGGCTCGATGCCGTAGACTTCCTTCAAATAGTCGCTGAGGATCTTCGCGTCCTTCAGCGACAGCTCCGCAATTTGGTCGCCCAACGTCTTCGTGGCGGCCGGAAATTCTGCTGTTTCGGTCATGGCTCGTCTTCCCTTTCTGTTTGGAAGGGCCCTTTCTCGTTACTGGGTCTCGTGTGATTGTGCTCGCTGCAACCGGTGAGTCGGTCGGCGAATTGTGTTTCGTCGTCTTGTCTCTAAACTCACTTACTCAGACGTGTATTGTTGAAAACCGCGCGGCACCGCAAAAAGCTATTCGGCGGCAGGCGCTGCGTCAGGCGGAGCTGCCTCCGCCGCGGGAGCATCGGCCGGAGCCGCCGCAGTTTCGGCGGGGGCCGCGGCGGTCTCGGCCTCGGCTTCCTCCTCGGCGCCTTCGCTCTTCTTTTTGATCTGGCTGTTGAGCTTGCTGCCCGGCCCGAGCAATTGGGCCGACAGGTTCGCACCGGGGCTCAAAATCTGCCCGACCAGGATGCTGAACTGTTCGGCGCGGCTGGGCCACTTCGCAACTTGCGTCACCTCGGCCGGCGACAGCGATTGGCCGTCCATCACGCCGCCTTGCGGCGCAAACGGCGCGAACTCCTTCTGGCCGGCAATGCGGACGACTTCCTTCGCCAGCGACACCAAATCGTCGCCGCCCCACAGGACGGCCAGCGTGCCGTGCGACGCCTTCGAAGGCCGGCGCCAGGGCGGTCCCTTCCGTGGCCCGGCGAGCGAGGCTGTTCTTCACCACCACCAGATTGATGTTCTTCTGGCGGAGCTGACGACGCAGCACGACGTTCTGCTCGTTCGGCATGCCGATCACGTTCACCAACAGCGCGTCTTCGACGCCGTCGAACCGCTTCTTGAGCTCCGTGGTGATCAGGTCTTTGACGTATTTGCTCATGGGACAGATACCAATCGTTTTCGCACTGCTCGTTAGCCGGCGGGCTTGTCCCGTGCGCGGCCTGCTCGGCTGGACAAGCCCGCCGGCTAACTTGACTTTCGTTTACACCGCCAGCCGCACGCTCGGGCTCATCGAGGCGCTGATGTGGGCGCTCTTTACGTACGTGCCCTTGACCGCGTGTGGCTTCAGCGCGAGCACTTTGTCGACGAAAGCTTGGATGTTGTCGATCAGCTTCGACGCGTCGAAGCTGAGCTTGCCGACCGCGGCTTGGACGTTGCCCGACTTGTCGTTGCGGAACTCGACTTTGCCGGCCTTGTATTCTTTCACGGTCGCGGCGACGTCCGGCGTCACCGTGCCGGCGCGGGGCGAGGGCATCAGACCGCGCGGGCCAAGCACTTTGCCCAGCGGGCCGACGAGCTTCATCATGTCGGGCGCCGCGATGCACACGTCGAAATCGGTCCAACCGCCTTTGATCTTGTCGGCCAGGTCTTCTTCGCCGACAAGTTCGGCGCCCGCCGCGCGGGCTTCGTCGGCCTTCTGACCCTTGGCGAACACCACCACCCGCTGCTGCTTGCCGATGCCGTGCGGCAACACGATCGAGCCGCGGACGATCTGATCGGCCTGGGCCTGGTCGACGCCGAGCCGGATCGCGATCTCGACCGACTGGTCGAACTTCGTGCCGCCGTAGCCCTTGAGGACGTTGACCGCCTCGGCCAGCGGCATCGCCTCGTCTTTGCGCTTTTCGCCGAGCTTTCGGAATCGTTTGGATTGTTTTGCCATGAAATATCACTTAACTCACATCGCGTGTTCGAACACGTCGACTGTCTTGTTCGTCTCCGACAAAACAGCGACGCGGCCAAATTCCAATCGTTGAATTATCCTTCGACGTTGAGCCCCATGCTGCGGGCCGTGCCGGCGATCATCCGCACGGCGTGCTCCACGTCGCGGGAATTGATGTCGTTCATCTTGATCTTGGCGATTTCTTCGAGTTGGGCCTTGGTGACCGAACCCACCTTGTCCTTGTTCGGCACGGCCGAGCCCTTCGCCAGGCCGACCGCCTTCTTCAACAGCACCGCCGCCGGCGGGCTCTTCGTGATGAAGTCGAACGAACGGTCGTTGTAGACGGTCACCACCACCGGGATCATCATCCCGCCGGCTTCCTTCGTCCGGTCGTTGAACTGCTGGACGAATTGGCCCAGGTTGATGCCGTACTTGCCGAGCGAAGTACCGACCGGCGGAGCGGGCGTCGCCTGCCCACCGGGGATCTGGAACTTCGCCATGCCGACCATTTGTTTTGCCATGATTTGTAGCCTTCAGCTATCAGCTGTCAGTTGTCGGCCAGAACGCAATCTGCTGGCTGACAAGCTGACAGCTGAAGCCTCCTCCCTACATCGCTTCAATTTGCCAATATTCCAATTCCACGGGCGTGCTGCGGCCGAAGATGTTGATCATCACCGTCACTCGGCCGCTGGCTTCGTCGATCGTGCCGACTTCGCCCTCAAAACTCTCAAAATTGCCTTCCTTGACCTTGACCTTGTCGCCGGCTGCGAACTTGATGTCCAGCTTCGGCGCTTCGGTCGTTTCCTCGGTTTCGGTCTGCACGATGCGAGACACTTCGCTGGCGAGCATCGGCGTCGGCTTGCCGCCGGCGCCCGTGAAGTCGCCCACGCCCGAGGTCTCCCGCACCGCGAACCACGTGTCGTCGTTGATGTGCATGTGGACGACGATGTAGCCCGGGTAGAGCTTTCGCTCGACGATCTTCTTCTTGCCGCCCTTGAATTCCGTCACCTTCTCGGTCGGCACGATCACTTGGTCGAAGAATCGATCCAGGCCTTCGACCTTGATCTTCCGCTCGAGGGCCTCGGCGATCGACCGCTCGCGGTTGCTCTGCACCTTGAGGATGTACCAATCCATGTGGATTTCGTCATCTTCCGGCGGAGCAAGGTAGACCGGGCCCTTGTTCGTCTCCGGGGCTTCTTCCTCGACGGCGTCTTCTTCAGCGGCCTCTTCTTCGATGACTTCTTCCGCTTCCTCGTAAGCCGCGGCTTCTTCGGCAATCGGCTCCTCGACGCTCGACATTTCCATGTCCGAGTCGTCATTCACGTCCGGATCTTCGCCGGAGGCCACGTCGGCATCGACAGTTTCGATTTCGGCGACTTCGTGGGGCGCAGCAGCCGACGAGTCGGCGGCGCCATTCGTGGCGACGTCGGCGGCAATTCCTCGACTAAATCGTTCGACTCGTCGGTCACGATCACCGTCCCATCACTTCAAATGCAAAACGTCATGGAGCATGAAACTCCAGGCGACGTCGTAGACGAACAGGACCCCCGCCAGGAAAAAAATCATCAGGATCACGACGATCGAAGACCGAACCAGCTCGCGCCACGTCGGCCACGCGACCTTGTTCATCTCCGCTTCGACCGAGATCAAAAAATCGGCAAAGCCCGGCAACTGCACGAGCCGAAACGAAGCCCACAATCCGCCCACCAACACCACGATCGGCACGGCGTACCGCCAGACCGGCGTGCTGCCTTTGCCGGTGTAGTAGTCGTTCAAGCACCAGGCCGCCAAGGCAATGATCAGCGCCAGCGCAGCGAACGTCACCTGCCGAGCAATCTTGCCCTGGCTCCGCTTGTACAAATCGAAGCGAAACAGTTCCTGAACGAAAGCGGCCACGCCAATTCCTCGTTAAACTTCAACGCTTCTCGATTGCCGCAATCCAAGCGACAACCATTCCAGCAAACCGGCCAATCAAAAAATGGCAGGGGCGGTGGGATTCGAACTCACAACCCCCGGTTTTGGAGACCGGTGCTCTGCCAATTGAGCTACGCCCCTGTGGGAAATGGCGAAGTCCCGAATGCCGAATGACGAATTAACCAGCATTCGTCACTCGCCATTCGCACTTCGTCATTCTTTCGGTTACTCCAGGATTTTCGTCACGACGCCCGAGCCGACCGTCTTGCCACCCTCGCGGATGGCGAATCGCACGCCCTCGTCCATGGCGATCGGCTTCGAGAGCTCGACGCTCAGCCGCGCGTTGTCGCCGGGCATGCACATTTCGGCGCCGCCCATCAAGTTGGCCGAACCGGTCACGTCCGTCGTGCGGAAATAGAACTGGGGCCGATAACCGCTAAAGAACGGCGTGTGTCGGCCACCTTCCTCTTTCGAGAGCACGTAGACTTCCGCTTCGAACTTGGTGTGTGGCGTGATCGAGCCCGGCTTGGCCAGCACCTGGCCGCGCTGGATTTCTTCACGCTTGACGCCGCGGAGCAAGCAGCCGACGTTGTCGCCCGCCTGGCCCTGATCGAGCGTCTTGTTGAACATCTCGACGCCGGTGCAAGTCGTGCTCTTCGGCGCCGCCTCGAGGCCGATGATGTCGACCGTGTCGCCGACCTTGACGATCCCGCGCTCGATACGACCGGTGGCCACCGTGCCGCGGCCTTCGATCGAGAACACGTCTTCAATCGCCATCAGGAACGGCTTGTCGACCTCGCGGACAGGCTCCGGAATATAGCTGTCGATCGCGTCCATCAGTTCGCCGATGCACTTAGTCGCCTCGGGGTCGGTCGGATTGTCGTAGGCGCCCTTGGCCGCGCCGCGAATGATCGGGACGTCGTCGCCCGGAAATTCGTTCTTCGTGAGCAGCTCGCGGACTTCGAGCTCCACCAAGTCCAGCAGCTCTTCATCATCCACAAGATCGCACTTGTTGAGGAACACGACGACCCGTGGCACGCCGACCTGGCGGGCCAACAGGATGTGCTCGCGGGTTTGCGGCATCGGACCGTCGGCCGCCGACACGACCAGGATCGCCCCGTCCATCTGGGCGGCGCCGGTGATCATGTTCTTGATGAAGTCGGCGTGGCCCGGGCAGTCGATGTGGGCATAGTGCCGCTTCTCGGTCTGGTACTCGACGTGCGCCACGGCGATGGTCACCGTCTTGGTCGAGTCGCGGACCGTGCCGCCCTTGGCGATGTCGGAATACGCCTTGAACGTCGCCAGGCCTTTGGCTGCCTGCGTCGCCAGGATCGCCCCGGTGAGCGTCGTCTTGCCGTGATCAATGTGACCGATCGTGCCGACGTTGACGTGCGGCTTCGTCCGTGTAAATGTATCCTTGGCCATGTTGCTCCCTAACTCACAACAACGGTTGAAATGAAATCGACTCCAAATTGCCTATGGCAAACTCTTCTCGTTCTTTTTCGTCGGCCGTCCGTTGTACTTCCGGCCTGGCGATCTTCCTGGCCACTCGGGACCAAGAGCTGCTGATCAGACTTGAACTGATGACCTCGTCCTTACCAAGGACGCGCTCTACCAACTGAGCTACAGCAGCGGAATCTTGGCTGTCGGCTATTCGGCTGTTAGCTATCGGCTCAGATTGTTGCTAATATATGTCCTCTCTCGTTCTGGCCGACTGCCGATGGCTGATCGCCAACAGCTTCTTACAAAGCGGGTGAAGGGAATCGAACCCTCGTCATCAGCTTGGAAGGCTGTTGCTCTACCATTGAGCTACACCCGCCATTGGCGATTTCCGATTGCGGACTAGCCTTCACCTCGCACCTGCCGCTCTCAAATCCTCTACCCGCAATCCCAAATCCGATGTGATTCAAATGGGGAGTGCAGGATTCGAACCTGCGAAGGCATAAGCCATCAGATTTACAGTCTGACCCGTTTGACCGCTTCGGTAACTCCCCGCGCGTCGTAATCCGTTGGACCGGCTCCGATCGACCGGGCACAAACCGCGGCGCGACTCCGCGCAAACTCACACCTTTCCACGCGCAATCGCAACCAACAAAGCTACTCGTAAGTGGTCCGAACCTACTCGCCCGGGCCTCGCAAACTCCGCGCTGCCACAGGCTAGGCGAGCAAATGACGACGAGCTAGCGAAGGGACTTGAACCCCCAACCTGCTGATTACAAATCAGCTGCTCTACCAATTGAGCTACGCTAGCCGATGGCGGCGACCGAGTGCGAATCAGTTAATATACCGGTCTGAGCGTGAGCCGCAAGGCCGCCTAAACGCAGGATTTTTTGCCGTTTTGCTCCGCCCAGCCCCGTTTGGCACCAAATTCGCCCTGCCCGGACTTTCCAACAAGCACGACACTTCCCCCAACCTGCCGGGTTCGCCCGAATCACACCGTCGTAGCCGAGCCCGCCGCCGGCGTCGCTCAGAAGCTCTTCCCATCGGGTAGTTCGCGGGTCACGCCGGCCGTAAATCGCCGTGATTTGCCGAGTTACCCATTCGCGGTCCAGCCGATCGCCTTGCACTCGCAGAATCTCCTCCACGTCGGCCAGATCCTTCAGCCGGAAGAACATCATCTTGAAAACGCAAAGTGTTTCCGCATCCCACACCATCACGCGCTACATCCCCAAACTCGACCGCTCGCCGCCGTTTTCGAGCTTCTTCGTAGAAGGGAATCAACGGGAGAAACACGTCGACCCGACCTCCGCCAAATTCGACCTGGCAATAGCCGTGCTCGGTCAATTGGCGGGTGACTTGATCCACCGGGAAAGTGCATCCGATGGCTTGCAGCAATTGCACGCACGCGGACGTCGCATCGGACGGCAGGAACAACGTGACGTCCACGTCCAGCGTGCCGCGCGGCTGCGCCCAAAAGCCCAACGCGATTGCGCCGCCGATCGCATAGTCGCAGCCGGCTGCGTCGAGCGCCGCGGCAAGCTCACACGCGATCTGCGGAGCGCTAGCCGGTCGATTTTGCTTCCCTTGCATGTCGAGTCCACTCCGCAAGGTAGTTCCAAGTTGATTCTGGCCAGGGCGACGGCGACGGCGGCGGCAAGCCCATTCGAGTGCGGCTGACTTCGATTTCTACGGCACCGTCACAGGCCGCCTCGATTAGCTCTGCCCGCTCGCCCGTCGACATATCGCGCAGGTGGCCCAAGTCGGATTGCTCCAACGCGACGACCGCATCGAAATTTGGGATCGGCTGAACGACCACTGCGGCAACCCGCTTAAGATGGGCAGCGCCTGCGCGGTGCAAACGCACAGTACGAGTATAGCTCCTTGCGTTTCCGCCAGCATAGTCGGCGGCGGCCAAAAAACCGTTAGCCGGCGGGCTCGACCCGCCGCGACTCTCGCGTAGGACCAAGCCGACCGGCTAACGGATCGGTTGCCATCGAACGCGCCTCTATTCCAGCGCGATCTTTTCTTCTTGGGCCGCTAGACGCAGTTTGCTCAGCGCCCGGGCCTCGATCTGACGGATGCGTTCCTTCGTCACGCCGAGCGAAGCGCCGACTTCTTTCAAGGTTTGCGGCTCATGGCCCCGCTCCAAACCGAAGCGGCCCATGATGATCTTCTGCTCCCGCTCGTCGAGCCGGCGGAGGATCTTCTCGACCTGGGCTTCGCGCGTCAACTGAGCGCCTTCCTCGAACATCTGATTGCCGCGATACTCGGGCGTCGCGGCAAACAGCTCGTCCTGGCTGGTGCGGTAGCGATCGCGGTGCTTGAACTCGCCCGGAATCGTCCGCGCGAAGTTCTTCATGATCGCCCAGCTAGCATACGTGCTGAACTTGTTGCCCCGCGCGAAGTCGAACTTCTCGACCGCCCGCAACAGCGAGACGTTGCCGTCGCTCACGAGCTCGAAGAAATTCTGATCCGGCGTGACGTGCCGCTTGGCGATCGACACCACCAGCCGCAGGTTCGCCCGGGCGATTTCGTTCTTCGTCTCGATCGCCTGCTGATAGAGCGATTCGATCTCGTCCATCAGCGCGGCCTTCGGCGCGGCCGGGTCCAACTCCTCGCGGAGCTTGCCGGCGCGGTACTTCAGGTAGTTGTACTTGCGGAACACGTGCTGTTCCTGCTCGCGCGTCAAGAGCGGCATCTCGTACAGGCTCGCCAGATACGGCGGCAGCCCGCTCGGACGTCGCACTTTGCGGGCCGGCGTTTCACTCTCCGGCATCGGCGCCAGGCAGGCGGCCTCCGCACCTTTCCGCGAAAATCGCGGATTCGGGATGAAATCGAGCGGCAGCTCCATGATCCGCTGGGCGCGAACTTCGTTCAGCACCCGGTAGATCGTCGTCTTCGTGCGGCCAAACTGCTTCATGAGCTTCTCGACGCTCATGCCGCGCTTGAACGCCTGGTAAATCCGCGTCTTCTGCGCCTCATTCAACGGACCAGTCAGGTCCGGGAAGATCGCCAACTCCGGATTCTGCTTGTCGAACTGGCGGATCGTCGAACGGATCGTCTCGACGCTGCGGTTCGATCGCTTCGCCAATCGACGCGCGATTTCCGACTGTCCGCCGCCGGCGCTCGCCATGCGGCGGGCACGGTCGATAATGTCCTGCCGCTGCTCGTCGGTCAGTTGGCTGAACCGCGAACCGCGAACCACGCGCTCCTGGTTGTTCTTCACGAACCGATCGACGCTCGAACGCAGGAAGCCCGACCCGCTTGCGGCCGTCGAACACCAGCCGGCGGCTGACCAGCCCCAGCTCGCGCCACCGCGCAATCGTCTTGGTCGATACGTTGAACTGCTTGGCCAGCTCTTCCACCGTGAGCACTTGCTCGCCGATGTTCTCGACCTTTTGCTCCGTCGCGTCGGAGAGATCCTCCACGAACAGATGCAGGTCGTGCAGCAGGTCTTCGCCAGAAATCTGCGTCCGGGCGTAAGCGTCCGGCCGATAGCCGGTGATGCGGAAGCAGACGTATTCGTAGGTATAGATTTTCTGCGGATCGATCTCGCTGATCAATCGCTCCGCGACCTCCACCTGTTGCAGGCGCTGGTCAGTCGGGGCGAATCGAATCTGCTGATCGCATAGATCACGCAAAACTTGGCAATGGTAAGTTCGTTGCATGGCACACCTCTTTCTCTGCTACTGTTCATCCTGCGCTCGTGTGGTGTTCCTTGCGAATTCCATCGCCCACTGGCGGACGCGAATTGGCGACCGCCTACGTGCACCGTGTCGTTGCATTCATGGTTGGCAGCAACACGTCGTAGCAATAACTGTTCCGTTCTCGGTTCTCCTTCCGTCTTTTCTTACGGCACCGACTCTCTCACTACGACACAGCCGCCCAGCGGTTGTTACATAGACCGCTGAAAAAGCAATTCGTCACGGGCCTCGTCATCTTGTCTGGTCCACCGGGTCCTCTCGAACCCGAAATTCGCCTAGTTCGGACGCCGAGCTAAGCGCCTGCCCGGTCGGAGTCAAGTCTCACTCCGACACCATGTTGTACGCAGTTAAGTCGAGTTGGATCGAGAGAAAGTTCGCGCAATTTGGTCGGATTTGGCACCTGCACCCGCCACCACGCCTTTCAGCTTACAACGTATCTTGTTATGTGGCAATAACTTACAACGCACTTTACCGATTCCGCCGACCCTGCCGCCGGAAATCACCAGCAACTCGCCGCATATTACCAAGTCTATCCTTTTTACCAATCTAACGTCTTCGGACATTTCGCTCGGCGTTTGCGCTGGACAGTCGGTCGGCCAACGGTCGATTTTACCGGATATCCGGTCGCCGGCCGTCATCCAGGCCGCAACCCGACTGAACCGCGACCGCTTGCTCTCGTTAACAAGGGATCCCCATGGCCGCTTTCGTCCGCTGCTTCACGTCGCTTTTGGTGACATTTGCTTTGCTCACGCTCAAAACGTGGGCAGCCGAGCCCGCGGCCGAGTCGACCATCGACCTCACGTCCCGCGTCTCGGCCGACGACCTCGCCGAAGTCACGGTCGAACTCGAATGCGGCGGCACGATGCAACTCCGTGACGGCGAACAGGCGTCGGCCGCTGCCGCCGACAACGCGGATACGAATAAGGACGGCATCCGCTCGCTGCCGATGAGCGTCTCCGCCAAGCTCGAATACGACGAGCACCGCGTCCAGCCCGCCGACGCCGGCCCCGCCACGCGCGCCATCCGCTATTACAAAAACGCCGCCGCCGTGCTCAAAGTCGACGAGGGCGGCGCCACGCCTAAGCTCGCCGACGAGCGCCGACTCGTCGTCGCCCAGTTTGCCGACCCCGAACATCCGGGCGGCCGGCTCAGCTTCGCGGCCGCCGACGGACTCCTCAGTCGCGAAGAGCTCGACCTGATCGACGTCACTGGCGACTCGCTCGCGGTCGACGCCCTGCTGCCGCGCACGCCGGTTGCCGCCGACGCCACCTGGCCGGCCGACCCCACCACGATGGCCGCGATCCTCTCGATGGACAGCGTCGCCGCCGCCGAGGTGCAAAACGTCCTCGACAAGTTCAATCACGACTTCGCCCTGGTCCGCATCGCCGGCACCGTGGTCGGCGTGGCCGACGGCTCGACCACCGAAATGGAAGTCCGCGGCGTCTACCTGTTCGATCGCAAACTAACCCGCATCACGCGTTTCAATCTGGCCGTCAAGGAAAAGCGCTCGATCGGCGGCGCGACCCCGGGCGTCGACGGCGTCGCCAAGCTCCGCATGAACGTCAAGCCGATCAGCTCCTCGGAACACTTGCCGCCGGCCACCCTCGCCGCCCTCCAGTCGGACAATAAACTCCGCTTCGACACGCTCCGACTCGAACCTGAGAAGCAGGGCTACCGCGTCTGCCACGATCGCAGTTGGTTCGTCACCAGTCCCAGCCACCAGCGCGAAACGACCACCCTCCGCTGCGTTGATCGTGGCGACGTATTGGCCCAATGCACGATCACGAGCCTGCCGCCGCAGAGCGCCGCCAACCATACCACGCTCGACGAGTTCGAGGGCGACATCCGCTTCGCGCTCAAGGAGCACTTCGGCCAGCTCGTCTCGAGCCGCGAGTGGACCAACTCCTTCGGCAACCACTGCCTGGAAGTCGTCGTCCGTGGCACGATGGAAGACGTCCCGCTCGAATGGCACTACTATCTCGTCGCCCCGGAAATCGGCAACCGCGTCTCAGTCGCCGTCACGATCCAGGGCGAGATGGTCGAGCGGCTCGCTACGGCCGACCGGGCGCTGGTGAACGCGATCGAACTGGTGCCTACAAAAGTCGCCGCTGAAACCGCTGCTGCAAGTCACAAGGCGGCCCGGTAACGAAGCCGGGCCGCCCAACCGTGCCGTCGTCGGCATCCGTCCGCTCCAACGCAGCGCTACTGGTTCCCAGGGCTCGTTTGGAACTCGTAAACTACCGGTTTGAGCGGAACGCCGTCGGCGCTGGCGAAGTTCTTGAAACTGCGGCTGTTCAGGCCGAATCGATACTGCCAATTCGACTTGAGGGTTACCGGCAGCGTGCACGTCTTGCGATCGCGCGACCAACTCGGTTTCTTGCCCGGCGTGACCGTCGGAAACTGCTCGCCTCCGCCGGTCCAAGAAAAGCCCGCCGCCATCGGCCGGTCGAAGGTCACGCGAATCTCGCTAAGCCCCGGATCGACGTCCGCCGCGCCATTCTCCGGCACCATCTTGACGATCTGCGGCGGACCGTTCCGGTCGCTCGCCGCGGCGTCCGTCGCCTCGGCACGGTCCACCGCGTCGCCGGCCGTCTCGAATTCGTACGGCACCGGCTTCAGCGGCACACCCCATTTGCTAGTGAAGTTCTTGTGCGTGACGCTGTTGAGACCCACCTCGTAACGCGTGCCGGGACTCAGCTCGACCGCCATCAGGCAGGTCTTGCCGTCCCGCGACCAGCGCGGCTTGAGGCCGTCAGGGGTTTTCGGAAACGTCGGCCCGCCACCGGTGAACGAGAAGCTCGCGACGTCCATCGCCATGTCGAACGTGACGCGAATCATCCTCGTCGCCGGATCGACGCCCTCCGCACCGTTCTCCGGCGCCAGCTTCGCCACTTTCGGCACTCGTACGCGGTTGGCCACCGACCGACTGGCATCCTTCGTGGCAAAGTAGATCGCGGAGGTCTCCGCCGGCACACCCAATGCGCTGCGAAAATTCTGGTAGCTCGACGAATTGATGCCCACGCGATAGTACGAACCGCGCTCCAGCACGACCGGCAGCACACAGGTCCGCTTGTCGATCCACACGGCCGATTTGCCAGGCGGACTCGGCGGAAAGAACTCCCCGCTGCCCGTCCAACTGTAGCCGCCGACACTCATGTCGCGGTCAAAGGTGACCGAGATCTCCGGCAGTTTCGGGTCGACGTCGGTCGCCCCGAATTCCGGATCGCTCTTCACTATCACCGGCCAATTCGTCTTGGGCCGGTCCGGCGACGCCGTGCTCGTCGCGCCTTGCGTCGCACTGCCCGCATCGTCGGCCGCCACCCGCGGTGCCGCCATCGGCAGCAACACCAACGCCACGGCCACGAGCACCGCCCGCGATGCCAAGCCAAACCGCCGTTTCTTTGGATCGAAGCTCATGATTTCCTCCATTCGCAGTTGAAGTTGCGAGCCCCGCTCAAAAACACCCATCATGTTCGCCATCGCCATCGACCGCCCCCGCGACGCGGTCAGCACTCGGAGCAGCGTTTCTCCGTAGCCGTCGCGATCGCAGCTCGCATCGCGTAGCACCGCCTCGTCGCAGGCACACTCGCGCTCGTGCCGAATCCGCGCATTAGCCCACCACACCAGCGGATGAAACCAAAACACGCCCTGCACAAATACCTGCAGCCAACCCAGCCACGTGTCGCGCCTGCGCCAATGCACCAACTCGTGGGCCAACACCATCCGCGTTTCCTTTGCATCGAGCCGCTCGAGAATCGATTCGGGCAGGACAATCTTCGGCCGCAACACGCCCACGAGCATCGGGCTCGTGGCCCGGTCAGTCGCGTACAGAACAGGTACCACGCCGCACCGAAAAGCGATCGGCGAGTCGCTCCAGCTCGACCCGAGCGGGTCCCTCATCGACACGACGCATCGCGAGCGTCCTCTGCGTCACTCGCCAATACCGCCAGGCGATCGTCAACCACAGTAGCGAACACCCCGCGGCCCAAACACCGAACAGCCAAGTTTTCGCCGAAAGAATCGCGGTTGCATCTCCGCTCGGCGCGACAACGTCGCCGTCACCGCTTGGCGGCAACGCGGCAGTGGCGATGCCTGCATCGACTTCCGCTGCCACGACCGGCCAATTCAATTCGGCCACGGGAGCCACGCCCCAAGTTCCCACGCCCCAAAATGTTGACAGCGTCGGCGGCAACAGCGCCTTGATGAGCACCAGCAACCACAATCCATGTCGCAGTCGCGGCGATGCGTCGCGCAATAAGTAAGTCAGCGCCGCAACCACACACACCAGGAGTGCAATCTGCCAACTGGCTGCGAACGCCCAGTCCCACCACGCGCCGGCGAATTCGGATAGCGCATTCACCTCGACCTCCCGCGGCGCACGCGGCCCCCGCCACCGAGCCGTGCCTTGCGCTTCTCGTCGAGCAGCCGTTGCAGCGACCGTATGTCATCGTCCGACAGCTCCGCTTCGTCGATGAAGTGAGCCAGCACCGGCGAAACCGCCGCGCCGACCACCCGCTCGAACACGCTGCGAACTTCTTCGCGCGTCATCTGATCGCGCGGCACCGCGGCTCGATACAAATAGGAATTCCCCACCTGGTCGTATTCGACCGCGCCCTTCGCCACTAGCCGGCTCAACAACGTCTTGACCGTCTGGTACGCCCAGTCACGTCCCTCTGGCAACGCGGCAAACACGCCCCTCGCGTCGAGTGGACCGTGGTCCCAAAGCATCTTCATCACTCCCCACTCGGCTGGCGACAGCACGGGGCGTTCTGCATCGGACGACATTCAAGCACCTGCCAAAAGTGGCGACTAACTGACATCCGTAGGCATTAGACTACATTTGTAGTCGTTTGTCAATAGGCTGATTCAAATATTCCTGGGTTGTTTTTTTCCCACATTACGACGACCGGCGGCGATCGTCGTTGAGCACGCTGATCGGCGTCAGCTCGATCTTGCGGAACTCCACTTCGGAGCCCTCCGCCTGCAGGGCGATCTGCCCCTTGCGCGGTGCAATCGAAGCCGTGATTTACCAGGTCGCCGTTGATCCAGACCTTCACTTCGTCGCCGACGCATTCGATGACCATCGTGTTCCATTGGCCGGGTGGTTTTTCGGAGCCGTCGGTCAGGTTGAGAATTCTCCGCAGTTTGTCGCCGTCGATGCCCCACTTCTCTTTGGGGCCGCGCCGCTGTTCCATTTCGGGCACGGCGATGTCTTCCTGGATGCACCAGAAATCGCCCGCGTCGCCGCTTTGCATCTGCACTTCGATCGACTGCGGGAACATGCCGTACAGCGCCCGCGGCTGCGACACATGCACCAGCACGCCGCAATTGCCCGGCTGCCCCGCGAAGCGATACTCCACCACCAGCCGGTAGTTCTGGTACTCCGCGTCGGTGATAAGATGCCCGCCCGGCGTGCCCAGGCTCACGAGCTTTCCGTCGCGGACCACGAACGGATTCCGCGCCGCCGGATTCTTGTCCAGCTCCGGCACGTCGGCATGCCAACCGGCAAGGTCCTGGCCGTTGAACAACGACTGGCTAGTGGCGGCATCCTCGGCCACTGCATTGCCAACTCCTGTTAGCACGAAGCTCGCCATCATCCCGATTTTCATCGCTATCAACCGATTCATCGCGCATTTCCTCGCTTGCGAAGTTCGCAGAATCGAGCCGAGGCCAGCCCCGCCGCCGCCAGCAGCAGCAGAGCCAAACTCGCGGGTTCCGGCACAGCGTTGTTCGCGAACAGTCCGCTACCCGACCCGCCCTCCATGCCGAAGTTTGCCTTCCAAGTGGCGTACTGTGCTTGGCCGACCACGCCGCCGTCGATTTCGTTCTCCAGCGTGCCCGCGGCTGCCCCGAGATTGTTACGCCAAACCGTGTAATCCGCGGCATCGACGACGCCGTCCTCATTATAGTCGCCGGGCAAAATCGTGAGCAGTTTGAACGCCCGCTCGGCCAGGATCGCGTGCACGGTCGCGGTGGGATGCACGTCATCCCAGAACAAATACTCGTTCGGACTGGGCACGATTCGGCTGGTGTCGTACGAACTCGTGCCCGGCGTGAGGCCCGGGGCGGCCGAATCGGTCACGTTCGTCAAGCCAAAGGCCGCCGGATCGGCGATCGCGTCGGCAAACAAACCAGCCACGTCGAGCCGGTAGAACATGAGGTCCGCGTTGCCTGCCGCCAGGCCATCGAGCGCGGAATCGAGCGCGGCGTTGAACTGCTCGCTCCGCAAGTTGATTTGCTCCGCAAGCGTCGGATCGCCTTGATAGCTGGGCGTCTCTCCCAACAGGGGCAAATTCGGCACCAACAACTGCCTCGCCCCGGCCGCCACCAGCCGTCCGATGTCATCCATCAAACTCGTCACAGGCGAGTTCACATTCGTTTGCCCGTTGAAGAAGTCATTTGCGCACGCGTACACCACAAACAGCGAACCCGGATCGACCGAGCGCGAGCTGAGAAACTGATCGACCTGCTCGTCGACGTCGTGGATAAAAATACCGTTGAAACCGCCCGTGCCGGTCGTCTGCGCACCGCCATAGGCAAAATCGTTGCCCCCGGCGGTGCTCCGCTGGATTGCGCCCAAACCCAAATCAACCGATAGCGATTCGACCCACACCGGGCCATTGGAGAATCGATTGTTGTAATAGGCCGAACCCGGATAGATGCCCAGCGTGGCCGACGCGATGTTGCCCACGTCCGACAAGCTGTCACCGAACACGACCAAGCTGCTGAACGGCCCCGCCGCTGCCGACGCGACCCACGGCCCACACGCAACGACGATGGCCGCAAGGCCTCTCAAGATCAGACTTCTCAAGATACTTACGCGAATGGGCATGGAGAGCGTGTCCGAAAACATCGAACGATCGCACGACGCAACCGCCGCCATTTTAGCAGATCGGGCTGCCCGGCAACCCGGGGCATCCTCGAAAAGCGTCGCGGCCGATCTTTGCCGCGAACAAACACGAGCGGCGTGCCGACAATTGCGATACCACTTCTTGCGCGACCGTGGATAGAATCTGTCGCGTCGCATACCCTGAACACGAGATGCTCGATGAATCGGCGGAACGACTCAGAACGGCACATCGGACTGCTCGGTGCCACCGGCGTGGGGGTCGGGGCCATCGTCGGGGGCGGAATTCTGGCCCTCGCCGGGACGGCCTTCGCCACGACCGGGCCGTCGGCGATGCTAGCCTTCGGACTCAACGGTGTGATCGCACTGTTGACGGCCCTCAGTCTGGCAGAAATGGCGTCGAAATTCCCCGAGTCAGGCGGCACCTACACGTTTGCAAAAAAGGTGCTCTCGGTTGAAGCGGCTTTCACCGTGGGCTGGGTCGTTTGGTTCGCCTCGATCGTCGCCGCCGTGCTGTACGCCGTCGGTTTCGCTTATTTTTCCGTGATCCTCGTCAGTCATCTGTGGCGTGCCGCCGAGGGCGAAGCGCCCGCCTGGCTGACAAGCTCGCACACGGTCACGGGACTCGCCGTCGGCACAACCGTCGCCTTGGCGGTCGGCTTGATGCGTAAAGCGGGCGGCGGCGGGCAGTGGGTCAACCTCGGCAAGGTCGCCGTCTTCGGTGTGTTGATCTTGGGCGGGCTATGGGCCGTCGTGCGGCAACCAGCACTCGACACCAGCTCCATGCTGCGGCCGTTCTTCACGCAGGGGTTCGGCGGCCTAATTCAAGCGATGGGCTACACGTTCATCGCCCTGCAAGGATTCGACCTGATCGCCGCCGTCGGTGGTGAAGTCCGGAATCCCACGAAAACTCTGCCGCGAGCAATGCTCCTCTCCTTGGGACTCGCGCTCGCCATTTATCTGCCGCTGCTGTTCGTCATCGCGACCGTCGGCACGCCGACCGGGCAGACCATCGCAACGGCAGCCGCCGCGAACCCGGAAGGAATCGTGGCCATCGCGGCGCAAAAATACTTGGGACCCTTCGGCTTCTGGCTGGTGATCGTGGCAGCCGTGCTCTCAATGTTCTCCGCCTTGCAGTCGAACTTGTTCGCCGCGTCGCGGATCGCCCAAGCGATGGCCCGCGACCGCACCTTGCCTTCGGCACTCAGCGCGCTTCACTACGGACGCGGAACTCCCGTCGTCGCGGTCGCGATCACGGCGGGGCTGGTGTCGCTGATCGCCATCGTGTTGCCCGACGTCGGCGCCGCCGGCGCGGCGTCGAGCTTGATCTTTCTCATCACGTTCGCCCTCGCTCATTGGGTCGCGATCCTGGTGCGGCAGCGAAGTGCTCGCCGCCCGCCGCCGTTCCGCGTGCCGCTATTTCCCATCGTGCCCGTCGTGGGTGGACTGGCCTGCATCGCACTGGCCACTTTTCAAGGCATCATGGTTCCGTCGGCAGGAATCATCACCGTCGTTTGGCTAAGCGTTGGCGGCATTCTGTTCCTCGGGCTGTTCGCTCGTCGGGCGCGGGTGATGGACGCCGCTTCCACCGCGTTCGATCCGGAACTCGTCACGCTCCGCGGCCGCACGCCGCTGGTGTTGGTGCCGGTCGCCAATCCACAGAATGCCGCAGCCATGATCGCGCTCGCCGACGCGCTGGTGCCCGCAGAAATTGGCCGCGTGCTGATGCAAACCGTCGCGGTCGCGCCGGATGATTGGCAACCCGACGTCGACCCCACGCCGATCGAGAAGTCTCAAGCAGTCGTCCGAGAACTGCTGCGGACGTCCGCCCAATCGGGAATCCGCATCGAAACGCTCACCACCGTCGCCCCTCGGCCGATGGAGGAGATCGCCCGCGTGGCTCGGCTGCACCGTTGCGAGTCGGTGCTGCTCGGCCTCAGCAAGATTCACGGCGACCGATGCGACCTGCAACTCGAATCGCTGCTCGGCACGCTCGACGCCAACGTCGTCGTCCTGCGTTCGCGCGAAGACTGGCGGCTGATCGACGCGAAACGGATCCTGATCCCGATGGCCGGCCGCGGCGGTCACGAACATCTGCGCGCTGCTACTCAGCAGTCTCTTGCGCAGCAGCGAGCGCGAAGTGACCTTTATCCGCGTCCTGCCGACGACCGCCGGTCGGGACGAGCTGCGCCGCGCAAAACGCTACCTGGCCCAATTGGCCGACGACGAACTCCGCCATCAGTGCCAAATCGAACTCGTGCAGAGCGACGACCCGCTGGCGGCGGTTGCCGAACGCGCCGACCAGTCCGACTTGCTCATTCTCGGCGTCCAACGCCATGGCCGCCGAAAAAAGTTGTTCGGTGACTTCACCCGCCAAATCGCTCAACGCACCGCGTGCCCGATCATCGTCATCAGCCGCCGCGGCTAGTGCGGCAGCCTGGACTTTAGCGCTGCATAGCAAAACATCCCGAGCATCGCACCGGCGAACGTGAAAAGTGCCATCCATGCACCGGCGCCAATCTGGGCGTAAATCGGCCCGGGGCATGCGCCGGTGATCGCCCAGCCGGCGCCGAACAGCATGCCACCAATGATCACCCCGGTGTGGTAAGGCTTGGGCTCATAGATGATCGGCTTGCCATCCACCGACTTGATCTCGAATCTCTTGATGAGCAACATCGAAACCATCGCCACGCCAATGGCAAGGCTGATGATGAGATACATGTACGCTTCCTTGAACAGGAACATGTCGTGGATCCGCTGCCACATGGCAACCTCCGACTTGACAAACAGGATGCCGAGATAAATTCCGACCAACAGTACGCTCGCATAGGCGAACGGCGACATGCGCGATTGTTTGTCGTTCGCAGTTGTCTGTGTTGCTTCAACCATGATTGCCTCCGCTGAATTAGAATAGGAAACTTCCGAGCCCCCACGTCACGGCCAGGCCGCCCGCGAAGAAGCAAATCGTGGCCAACAAACTGGGCCAGTTGAGGTTGGCGATACCGGTGATCGAATGGCCCGAGGTGCATCCGCCCGCGTAGCGCGTGCCGAAGCCGATCAGGAAACCGCCGACCAGCAGTTTGATTGCACCCGACGTGCTCGAAAACGCCGCGGGCAGCAATTGAACCGGTTGCGCACTAAGAAAATGATTGGCGACGAATCCACCGGTCAAAATTCCAATCGCCAAAACCAGCGTCCACAGGTGGCCTTGGCGATCGTGTTTACAGAGATACTCGAACCGGCTGTTGGGAGCGCACATGGCCCCGACTTGCTGCAGGCTGGTGGAGATGCCAAACGCCTTACCGGCCAGGATATAAAGGAGCGGCACCGTCAATCCAATCAGGATTCCCGAGATCCACCAAGGCCAGGGCTGCATGATCGATTCCATGTCGGTATTTCTCACGGTTAGAGGTTAGAGAGTCGTACGCAGGATGACGAACATCGCCACGGCGACGATCGCCACGGCAAAGACTTTCTGAAGCGCGGGTCCGGACAGGTAGCGACTGGCCCAGATTCCGGCGAACATCCCCAGGACGCCACCCGCGACGAACAACGAGGTCGTGTCGAGCGGAATTTCGCGCCCGCCCATAGATGCGACGCGACTCCCGATGCACTGATCAACGTGATGACCAACAGCGATGTGCCGACGGCTCGGTGAATCGCCATGCCGCTAAAGAGAACCAGGGCCGGGACAATCACAAATCCTCCACCGACGCCAAACAAACCCGCCAACACCCCGGTCAGCACGCCGACGCTTGCCAGCAGCATGGCGCAAGGCGAAGTCAGCAGGAGTTTTCCCGTCACGTCGCGGCGGCAAGTCGGCCCGGCCACGTCCTCAGCCGCACCCACCGGCGGAGCGATTGGCGAGCCCGCCTTGTGCCACATCCGCACGGCGACCACCAGCATTAAGAGCGCAAACAGGGTCAGCAGCAGCGACTCGGGGATCCTCCCCGACAGCCAGGAGCCGATCGGTGCTCCGATCATGCCGGCCACGGCAAACATCAATCCCGTCGCGACCTCCACTTGGCCCGCTTTCCAGCGTCCAACAAATCCGACCAGCGAAGTCATGCCGACGGCGGCGAGCGAGATGCCAACGGCCTGCCGCGGCTCGATCGAAAGTCCGTACACCAACAGCGGCACCGCGAAGATTGCCCCGCCGCCTCCGGTCAGACCCAGCGAAAGGCCAACCACCGCACCGAAAATCAGCGATAGAAATGGCATCGAAGCACCACCGACCGATCGTTAAGGCGATTGCACTCGGCAGCAGTTGTTCAAGGGACAGCGATTCAGGCGACAGCGATTCACGCGACCGCCTCGCCGCTTCTCGGACGACCGGCAGACCGGCTTCGACCCAAGCTTGGTATCCGCCTTGCATGTTGACGACGTCGAACCCGGCCCGCTGCAGGATGCTGGCGGCGATCGCCGAACGACCTCCGCCCAGGCATTGGGCCACGACCGGTTTATCCTCGCGCAGGCTTTCGATGTTCCGCAACAGTGTGCCGAGGAATCGATGCTCGGCACCGGCGATGTGCCCCGCGTTGAATTCCGTCGCCGCGCGGACGTCGACCAGCGTCATCTCGCCGTCGTCGATGCCGGGGCGCAGCTCGACCGGCGTTGCGGATCGATACGATTCGGTTCGCAGGCCAGCCGACTTGACGGCACCGGCGTCGAAGAAACCTCCCACGTTGTCGATCCCGATCGAACGCAGGCTGCGCAGATTGGGCGGGCAGCGATACCCTCGTCGGCGATCAGAAAGACCGGCTGGTTGTAGTCCACGAAGAACCCGGCCCACTGCACGAGATTCGACGCGGGCACGTTGATCGTCCCCGGCACATGCGATTTGGCAAACTCGCCGGCGGCACTGGTGTCGATGACCAGGCTCTTGGTGGCCGTCGCCGCCAGTTCGCTCGGACCGATTGCCCGCACTGGCGGCAAGTCTGTCAGTCAGCTCCGGCCCCACTTTGTTGACGCGCTTCATCACCGCGAAGTAAAAGGGCGTCTCGGGTTGATCGGTCAGGATGTAGTCGACAAACTCCTGCTCGTCGTCGAACTGCAAGGCCGGATTGAAGAGCTTTTCATAACCCACCGTGCTCGACGGGATGGCGCCCAGGCCCTTGCCGCAGGCGCTCCCCGCACCGTGGGCCGGCCACACCTGCAAGTGGTCGGGCAATTCGCGGAAGCGGAGCGTCGAATGGTAGAGTTGCCGTGCGCCGACTTCGGCGCTGCCGACGACGCCGGCCGCGGTTTCGAGCAGGTCGGGCCTGCCGACCGAGCCCACGAACACAAAATCGCCGGTGAAAATGCCCATCGGCACATTCGCTCCGCCGCCTTCGTCGGTCAGCACGAACGAAATGCTCTCCGGCGTGTGGCCCGGCGTGTGGAGGACTTCGAATTTCACTTTGCCGATCGTAGAACGCGTCGCCATCCTTGAGCAGCGGCCGAATCGTAGCGGCCGGCGAACAGAATACTTCCAGTCGCTTGGGACCTTCGTCGGACAGGTAGAGCTTCGCTCCGACGCGATCGGCCAGCTCTCGCGACCCGGACACAAAGTCGGCGTGAATGTGGGTTTCGGCCGCCCCGACGATTCGCAGCCCCTCGGCCTTCGCGGCTTCGAGGTAGTGAGTCACGTCACGGCTGGGATCGATGACGATCGCCTCGCCGCTCTTCTGGCAACCGACGAGGTACGAGGCATGGGCGAGCGACTTGTCGTAGAAGTATTTGAGTAGCATTGGAGGGCCCCTTCTTGTGTTGAACCTCAAGCCAAGATCGGCAGAACTCACCGGCCGACCGCCAATCCACGGCAATCGCCTCGGCCAAACCCTGCTCGTCGCGGTCGATCAGCCTGCCGACCTTCCCAGCACCCTCCGATTCTAAGCCCTGCATTTGGCCCCAAGCAAGCAGCCGATGACGCTAGCGCAGTTCACAACATTCCGTAGCCGAAAGAAACTGCCCCAACATCCGGCCGTTGGCGGTGGCGGCCACGCCACTGCGATCATATTGGTGGCGTCGACTACGAAAAAGAATAAAACGCTCTAACCCGGATTATTCACAAACGCGGCCGTATTCGCCATTTCACGGATGACTCGGCATGTCCAAAGCGCAGTGTGTTTTGGGTAAAATGGCCGCAACATTCAACTGCGAAACGGTTTGCGCCGATTTCCGGATTGTTTGTGAATAATCCGGGCTAATAGCGCCGCCGCAAAACAACCCGCGGGCCGCTTAGACGCCGGAATCGCCGTTACCCATCGAAGTATTCACACCCGTGCGCCAATAAGCAAACGCGATTTCTTCGCCGGGCGTCTGGTCCAAATCGAACGTGTCGTCAACACAATACCGAGCCCCGACCCGCATCCGATCATTTTTGGGCAGTGGTGCTCATCGAGACCTCCTAATAATGTCTTCGCTCGCAGTCCAATTGGAATCGGCGGGGCTGATTTTATGAGAGACTTTCAATTCGCGTCTGGTTTCGGGCTTTGAAAGCGGGAAGGGCCGGCCGTGCGGCCCTCCCCGCGCGTTGCTGACTTTCAGTTACCGGCGGCCAACTCCTGACCGGCGACCAATTGGACCGTGTCCTTCGTGACCACGCTGCCATCGGCACGCAGGATTTCGATCTGAGCCTGAATGCCGGCGGGCAGGTCGGCGGGGACCTTTACCTTGGCGGAGCTGGCGGTCCACTCGACGATCTCCAGCATCCGAGTCGTGCTGTTGACGTTCAGGTGAACCATGCCACGTTCGTTACCGAGCTGCTGACCACTGATCGACATCAGGCTGCCGATTAGAATCGAGGGCAGCGGACGATCGCTGGGGGCAACGTTGCCGGCGGCGTTCGGGGCGGCCGCCTGACCGTTGGGAAGACCGGGATGACCACTCGTCATGCCGTTGGTCTGATTGGCATCGTTAAATTGCGGGGCGATACCAATGTGCTTCGAGTCTGCTACAGGTGCCTGTGGAGCAACTGGTGCCCGTGGGGCAAGCTGCTGACCTTGCTGTCCGAGTTGACTAGCTTGGGGCCCGCCGGCTTGCGGACCGAACTGACTTCCTTGGGGAATGCCCATCTGGACTTGCTGTGATGCAAAACCTTGACTTTGCGGAGTGAGACTATTCGCTTGGGAAGAACCAGGTTGCTGACCGAACTGGGCGCCTTGGGGCAGACCTTGGGGAATGCCACCGGCGAATCCCTGAGGAGCCATGGCGAACGCTGCGGGGGCCGACGACAGGCTCAAGCTGCCATTCGGGTTGATCACCGGCAGGCGAAGCTGCATGCCGATCGTGAGGGGAAGGTTCTGCGGCATGCCATTGAAGTCCGCAACTTTGCTCCAGATGACGGAATTGCCGTATTCACGCACGCAAATCGAAAACCAGGAATCGCCGGGCAACACCATGATCAGACTGTGAGCGGGGGCGAATGTCGGGGCTTGGACATAAACTTCGCGGACGTATTGAGTGCTGGGATAGTAGTGGCTGCTATAGCCGCCGCCGTAGCCGCCACCGTGGCATGCCAAGGCATTCGAGGCCATCAGGCCGACCGAACCAATCGTCAAAACTGCAACCAGGGCTGTCATGGAGGCTTTCATCGTTCTTATTCCTTGGGAATGGGGTGAAAAAGTTGAAACAGAGAGGGAACAGCCGTACGCATGAAATCGAAAGCGTGGTGCGTGAGGCCATTCCCTTGTCACTTTCTCGTACGGGCGGGCGACCGATTGTTACAGCCGCGCGAGAGGATTTTGGGAAACGGCGGAGAATGATGGGATTTGACCGGGGAACTGGGGCGGGAGCACTGTTTGCAGGATGCAACCGGGCCGTCAATGACCGTACAATGAACTTCCATGCTCAGAGAAACAAAACATGCTCGGCAAACCAAAAAGCGGCGGGGAAGAATCCCCGCCGCCTTTTCGTTTCTGCGGTTGCCAGTTCGCCGGACATCTACCTCTTAAAGTTGAAGTTTGACGAGGGGTAGCAGCTCGTATTGCACGAGGGCGGGTAGCTGCAGGAAGAATAGCTGCAGGTTGGTGCACACGAGTAGCTGCAGGTCGTAGTCGGCACGTAGCTGGTGCTGTAGCACGGCACGTACTCGGTAACTGGCGTGTAGGTGCACGTGGTGACAGGCTCGTAGCAAGTCTGCGGTGCACAGTAGGTGGTCGGCTGGCAATAGCTGACCGGGTAGCTGCAATACGAGGGGCAGTAATTTGAGCAGTAGCTCGGGCAATAGCTGCTGCAATACGAGCTGCTGTAGCTGGGGCAGTAGCTGCTGCAAGAGCAATGGCAATAGCTGAACCGCGAGCCGACCACAATGATGGGCTTCGGCGGACGCGGCAATGCCAAGGGCGGCCACGGTCATACGAACATACCAAAGCGAACGTGCGGATTGTGCGGAAGGCGTTCATCGATCTGTCTCCTGTAAGAGAGGTTTTTGGGTGACGGGCCACTCGGCCCGTTCGCTCTCTCATACGGGCGAGTCAGCCGGCGTTACGGCGGGCAGCGAAAATCAGCCACCGGCCTATTTGCTGTGTGTCGGCCCGCGGATTGGACGTGAATAGCACCTCCCGCCAGCGACGGCGTCCTCGCCGCGAATCGAAGGGCACACAAGCGGGGAAATCCATCCTGCGAATCCGATTCGCCATTGACATCGGGATTCCCGAGCCGCGGTTTGACATTTGACTAAGCCATTACCACCCAAGGGCTTCGTGCCGAGTCCCGGGGTGGCCGAAAATGGGGTCTTCTCGGCGGCCCGCAATTTGATACATATGAACACGTACCGCCAGTGATCGTCGGCGGTTCCTCCGCCATGTACGCGTCGAGGCAGCTTCCTCCGCAAACGATCGTCACCGGTGCGGTGTTCTTTGATTCCATGAAAGAAGAGGTCCTCCTGGTGTTTAATACGGTGTAGTTTTCGTGAACTCACCAAAACGCCGAGGAGGACCCGATCATGTTGTATCTTGGAATCGATCAGCATCGCAAGCAATTGACCGTGAATTTACGAGACGAAGAGGGGACGACGCTCGTCCGCCGGCAGGTCAGCACAGAGTGGGTTCGAGTGCGAGCCTTCCTGGGGGAGATACAAGCTGCGGCGGAGTCGCACGGGGGTTTTCTGGCGATGGTCGAGGTCTGCGGATTCAATGATTGGCTGCGCAAGCTGCTCGGCGAGTACGGCTGTCGCCAGATCGTGCTGGTCCAACCTGCCGGGCGATCTCGCAGGAAGACGGATCGGCGTGACGCCAACCTCCTGAGCGAGCAGCTGTGGCTCAACCGCCATCGCTTGCTCTCAGGCCAGAGTGTGCATGGCTTGCGGCGGGTCACGTTTCCCAATGAACGCGACGCCCAGGATCGCCAGTTGACGGCCCTCCGCCAGCGACTGGTCCAATGGCGCACGAAGACGATCAACAAGGTGCAACACATTCTATTAAAACACAACCTGCAACAAGAGTGCCCGACCAAGGGGATCAAGTCGAAACGGGCTCGCCAGTGGCTCGCAGAACTTTCTTTGCCGGAGATCGATCGTTTGGAGTTGAATCTGCTACTGGCGCAATGGACCGTCTGGGACGAGCAGCTACGAGCAATCGAGCAGCGAATTACCGAGCGGCAAGCGGCCCATCCGCTCGCGCCGCTGGTGGCCACGATGCCCGGCGCGGGTGCCTCGGGGAGCCTGGCGTTGGCGTCGCGGATGGGGCCGATCGAGCGCTTCCCGACGCCCGGCAGCTTGGCCAACTACTGGGGGCTCACTCCCGCTTGCCGTAATTCCGGTGAGGCGACCGACCGGCTTGGTTCGATCACCAAGCAAGGCAGCAGCCTGGCCCGGTTCCAACTCAGCCAGATGGTGATGCACGTCCTGCGGAAGGATCACTGGATGAAGAATTGGTATCGGCGTATCAAGAGCCGCCGCGGAGCGAAGATCGCTCGGGTGGCGGTGATGCGGCGATTGGCCACGATTTTGTGGCACATGGTGACGCATCAAGAGCCGTATGTTGTCGGCGGGCCATGTCCGGGCACATAACCCCCCGGCACATCCAAGAGCCCACCCAATCATTTTCCAGAACAACCCCTTGGAGCCAAAAGACAGTCGCGCAGGTTGCATCGGCTGGTGCTGCTTTCGAGAAGCACCAAGCCCTCGCCGCACGGGCCAGTCTGAAATTGCCAATGGCTCGGTGCTTATGTGCCGAGCGTCTATTTGATTGAGACGGCCCGTTGCCGGCGAGGTGGTCGCAACAGAATATTCCGTGTCGAGCTGTCGCAAGCTCGAACGGCCGCCCACGAGCGGACGGATCCACGAAGGGATGGATGGGGATGCAGCCCACAGAAAAGAAGGCTGCGAACAGCCCGCCAAAGACCTCGACAACCGAATTCACCACCGAATCCGAGATCACCAAAGACACAAAAAACACCGCCTGCCACAACGCGGAACGCTGAACGTACGTCGCCAAGAGACTTGACCCCACGAATTCTTTCAGGGATGGCAATTGGAAACGAAGCGGTTTGCTCTTGGCCATTCGCTAGGAGCCAGCGGTGAGGCTGTGCGCCGACCGTCGCGAGTCGTGTTGGCGCGGTGGCAGATGTAGTCGGCGGCAAGTTTTGGAGTTTTCCGCCAAAGCGTAAACTCGAGGTGTTTAGGAACGCGCGTTTCGCGAAATCGGTTTGTTTTGCAGAGTCGACTGCCTACCGGGTGTGACAAAACTATCGAATTTTGGAGCGGTGAATCGTGTTTTCAAACGCGGCGCAAAGCGCCAAAAACCATGACTCCACACCTCGCCGAGTAAGTTGGGCAAGGCGCTGGGACACGACGCATTGCCCCTGTTCGCCTTGACGAGATTCAGGCATTGTCGGCCATCGCTGGCTCGAAGGTCTCGGCAGCAGATCCGGCGCGGGGCAAAGCCCACGCCGTTAAGTTCTGGTGCCGGCCGGGAACGCAGTGTTCACACCGCGTCGGAATGTACCGGCTCGAAGCTTTCGGCTTTGGCGATCACCACCACGCCGCTGGGCGTTACGGTGAAGCCGTGCGAGAGGTCTTCTTCCTCGTCGAAGCCGATCCGCATGTGTTCCGGGATGCGGGCGCCCTTGTCGATGATCGCCCGGCGGATCTTCGCCCGCCGGCCGATGTTCACGCCGTCGAACAAGATCGAGTCCTCGACCTCCGCGTAGCTGTTGATCCGCGCGAGCGGGCCGACGATCGTCCGCGTCACGCTCCCGCCCGAGACGATCGCCCCGGCGCAGACGATGCTGTCGTGCGCGACGCCGCAGCGGTCCTTCGAGTTGAACACGAACTTCGGCGGCGGCAGATTCGGCTGATACGTCCGCACCGGCCAGTGATCGTCGTACAGGTTGAGCTGCGGCTCGACGCCCGTCAGCTCGATGTTCGCCTCGGTAGTAGGCGTCGATCGTGCCGACGTCGCGCCAGTAGGCGTCCTGCTTGCGGTTCTCGTCGAGGAACGGATACGCGAACACCCGCCGCGTCGCCACCAGCGACGGGATCAGGTTGTGGCCGAAGTCGTGGGCGCTATCCGCCAGCGTCGCGTCGCGGCAGAGTTGGTCGAACAGGAACCGCGCGTTGAACACGTAGATGCCCATCGACGCCAGCGCGTAGTCCGGATTGCCGGGAATCGTCTTCGGCACGGCCGGCTTCTCCTGAAAGCCGATGATCTGCCCCGAAGAGTCGATCTGCACGATGCCGAAATGCGCGCGACTCGCTGGCCGGCACGCGTTGCGCCGGGATCGTGACGTCGGCGTTCGTCTCCTGGTGGAAGGCGATCAGCTTCGAGTAGTCCATCTTGTAGATGTGGTCGCCGGCCAGGATCACCACGTGCTCGGGCCGCTCCTTCTCGAGCGTGTAGATGTTCTGGTAGACGGCGTCGGCGGTGCCTTGATACCAATTGTCGTCGATCCGCTGCTGCGGCGGGACGACGTCGATGAACTCACCCAGCTCGCGGCAGAGGTAGTTCCGCCAGCCCAGCGTGATGTGCCGGTCGAGGCTCATCGCCTTGTACTGCGTCAGGACGAGAATCCGCCGGATGCCGGAGTTGAGGCAATTCGAGAGCGTGAAATCGACGATCCGGTAGATGCCGCCGAACGGCACCGCCGGCTTCGCTCGATCGCGAGTAAGGGGCCCGAGGCGTTCGCCCCGCCCGCCCGCCAACACTACGGCAAGCACGTCTTTCATCAAAGCTTGATCCTTCCGGCTAGCCAATCGACGCCGCCTGTTCCGACTCCGTTCGCATTCGTCCATTGCGAGGGCAGTCGACCAATTCTACCGCGCTGGGGAAGATGCCTAAAGACTAATCCGCAACCGCAGTCGTCCGGGTTCGCAAATTATGGCAGCCGTTGGTGCCAAAATTCGCTGGCGTCTTCCAGCGGCAGCGAGACACGCGGAGCGCCAGGACCATCGAGCTTACGCAGATTCGCGATCGGGTCGTCCTCGAGCCGGAGGAACTTGAAACCGACCAGCCGCGGTTTGCCCGCCGCATCTTGCTCGGCGGCAGTCGCAGTTGAGCGGGCGATGTATTGGGCCAGCGGTTCCTCGCGGACCTGCGGCGTCGTCGAGTGGATCATGTGGAGCGTGCCGTCCGGGCCGTGGGCGACAATGCCGACGTGGCCGACGTACACGCTGCCGGGCACCGGCTCGGCCGGTGAATTGCCGGGCTTCACCACGCCGCGGCAGATGTTCACGAAGTCGCCATCCTGGAGCTGACCTGCGGCCCGGTCAACTTCGGTATAGGGAAGATAGAGATCGTGATGCATTTCGACGGGAATATCGACGGTGAGCCCATAGCGGCCCTGGAGAAACTTGGCGCGGTCGATCCGCTCGTCAAACTTCACGCCAGAATCGCCCGCGAGCTCCTGCGTGACGTCGCGCACCAACCACCGATTCGACTTGACCCAGTCGGCCTCGGTGTAGTGGTTGCGCGTGGCGACGCCGATCTGCCCGTCGCGGTAGCGAATCCGCTGCAGCATCTTCATGAACGCCGGCCAGTCGGCCGTCAGGGCCATCGCGTAAGTGTGTTCGGCAAAAACAACACAGTCGCTCTTGGAGAGGCAATAGATCGGCTGCGGGTCGTACGTCTCAAACGGCATCTCGCCCAAGAGATAGATGTCGTACGGCTGGCCGATGTTTTTCCGCGCGAGATGCACGATTCGCTTCCGCAAGTTCGGCTCGGTCGCCTGCAGATGCTTGATGTATGTGCCGACTTCCGCTTCGGTGAATTGATACAGCGGCTTGTTCTCGAGCGACGCGAGATCCACCGCCGCGGCGGGTGCGTCCGCAATCGCTGCAACGCACAACATCGTGCCGACCAAAAGTGCCCCACCAAACAAGAGCCAAAACTTCTGCATCGATCTACCCCATGCACAACGAGAATTCAAATCGCCCATTCGGGCATTATAACCACCCAGCCAACCTGCCGCTTCGAGCTTCTAAAAATCGGTCAGGTCTTTCGGCCGAATCGCCACGCGGAGCGCGTTCACGACCACGACCACGTCGATCACCTCCTGGGCGATCGCCCCGGCGACTGGCGGCAGGAAGCCGGCTGCGGCGAACAACATGCCGACGGTGCTGGCCGCCATGCCGCCGACCGCGCTCTGGAGCGCGATCCGCCGCATCCGCTGGCTGATGTGCAGGAACTCGTCCACTTTAGCGAGCGAGCTGTCCATCACCACGACGTCGGCCGCCTCGGTGGTGACGTCGCTGTTCTGGCCGAAGGCGATGCCGACCGTGGCGGCAATCAGGGCCGGAGCGTCGTTGATGCCGTCGCCGACGTAGATCGTATGGGCGCGGGCCGTCTCGGCCCGCACGATCTCGAGCTTTTCCTCGGGGCTTTTCCCGCCGAGCACCTCGGGGATGCCCACCAGGTCAGCCAGATATTTCACCTCGGCCGGGCGATCGCCCGAGAGCAGCATCATCCGGTCGATATGGTGTCGCGGTTCGAGATGCCGAATGAACGGCTGGCCCTCGCGCCGCGGCCGATCGCGGAACCGATACGTTGCCACGTAGCGGCCCTCGACCAGGATCACGCATTCGAGCCCGCCCGCCGGCGGCGGCAACGTATCGGCAAGGGCCGGCTGCTCCTTCGCCAGTTGCTTGCGGCTGGTGAGACGTACCTCGCGGCCGGCGATCGTGCCGCGCAGCCCTTGCCCCGGCGGCTCGCTGATGTGAGCCACTTCGTGAAACATCGCGCCCTGGCCGCGTCCCGCCCGGACGATCGCCTCGGCGAGCGGGTGCTTCGAGTACTGCTCGAGGCTCGCCACCAGCGACAGAATCTCCGCCGCATTGGCACTTGGCACCACGATCTGGTCGACGAGTTCCGGTTCGCCGTAGGTCAGCGTGCCCGTCTTGTCGAAGATGATCGTGCGGCAGGTGCTCACGGTCTCGAGCACGGCCGGGTTGCGGACGATGATCGCCCGCTTGGCCGAGAGCGAAATCGAACCGATCACCGCCACCGGGATCGCGATCAGCAGCGGACACGGCGTGGCGACGACCATCACCGCCAAGAATCGCACCGCGTCGCCCGTTGCCAGCCACGCCACGAGCCCGATCGCCACGGCCACCGGCGTGTAGAACGCGCCGAGCTGGTCGCCGAGCCGGCGAATCCGCGGCTGATGCAGCTGCGAGGCTTGCATCACCTCAACGATCTTCGCGTACCGCGAGTCGACGGCCAGCTTGTCCGCTCGAATCGTCAGCGCCGATTCGCCGTTGATCGCGCCGGAAAGCACGGTCGAGCCGGGCGTCTTGGAGATCATGTAGGGCTCGCCCGTGAGATACGATTCGTCCATCACGCCATGGCCGTCGACCACCGTGCCGTCGATCGGGCAAACCTCGTGCGGAAACACGAGCACGACGTCGCCCACCGCCACTTCGCTGAGCGCGACGTCCGCGATCGTCGAATCACGCTTGCGGTGCGCGAGCGAGGGCATCCGCTTGGCCAGCGCTTCGAGCACCGAGGAAGCGCTGCGGACGGCATAGGCTTCCAGTGTTTCGCCGCCCGAGAGCATCAGCACCACCAGCGTGCCGGCCAGGTATTCGTCCAAGATCACCGACGTGACGATCGAGATTCCGGCGAGCAAATCGGAGCCGAACTCGCGGTGATACAGCTTGACCAACAGTTCCCACACTAGCGGCACGCCACCCAGCCCGAGCGCGATCCACAGCGGCGTGTTCTGCACCGTCGGCGACGCCGACATGCCGAACCGCAGCACAAGATGCACCGCGATCGCCACGAGCGCCAGTGCGGCAATGGCGGCCTGTTTGCGGCGGATCAGGGATTCTTGAGGCATGGGCTAACCAATCAGTTCACGATAGAGATCGACGTGCCGCGCGACGTTTTCTTCAACGCTGAAATGCTCCACCATTCTCTGCTTTGCCGCCGCACCAAGCCGCGCGGCGAGGGCCGGGTCGTTCAGGATCTGATCGCTGGCCCGGGCGCGGGCTGCCCGGCCGGCGATGGGAACCAGGAAGCCGGTCTCGCCGTGGACCACCAGCTCGCGGTTGCCGGGAATGTCGCTGGCGACGACCGGCACGCTGGCGGCCATCGCCTCCATCACCGCGTTCGATTGCCCTTCGTAGCCGCTGCCGTTCCAAAACACGTCCAGGTGCGGCATGATCCGCCACACGTCATCGCGGTGGCCGAGGAAGCGGACGTGGTCGAGGTCGCTGGCGAGTCGGGCGAAGCGTTCGAGCATCGAGCGTTCCGGCCCATCGCCGATCACCAGCAGACGCAAGTTGTCATGCAAAACGCGAAGCAAATCGGCGGCCCAAATCAGGTCCTTCACCCGCTTCTGCGGCCGGAGTCGGCCGACGACGCCGATCAGCCGAGCGTCGACGGGACACTTGAGCTCGTCGAGCAACTGGCAGCGTGTGACGTCGCTCGAGCGGACTGGCTCCACGCCGTTGTCGATCACGGTAAACTTTTCCGCGGGCAATCCGTGTTCGGTGCAGTAGTCACGGATCGCGGCGCTGTTGACGACGTAGCGGTCTGTATGTCGGGCCAGTCGGCGGTCGACGAGCCACTGCCAAGTGGTTTTCCAGCGGTCAACGCTATACTCGCCTGCCACGACATGCTTGACGCCAACCGACCGCGCGGCGACGCGACCGTACGAGCCGGCGGGAGAATTCCAGGTGTGGACCAGATCGGGCCGCAGGCGCGCGATGTGTCGCGCCAGCCGTGCAAACGCTACCGGGTCGGTCTTCAGCCGCTGGCCGACGACGTGGATCGAAATTCCGGCGGCGCGAAACTCCGCCGCGAGCGGGCCGCCGCGCGTCAAAGCGCATACGTGCACGTCGAACCCCCGGCGCACAAGCCCGGGAGCAAGCACCAGCAGCTGTTTCCCGGCGCCGGCCCGGTCGAACGTCGGTATGATGTGGAGGATACGCGGCAAAGCGAGTCTGTAATTCTAGCAACCACGGCAGGACGGCGCGCACAACTGTTTTCGCGTTGCCCATTTTAGGCTGCCACCGCGGGGCCCACTAGACGCAGGAGGCGCCGAGCGCCAGCATGACGTATATGGCTGATTCCATCGGAAACTGGGCGGATATCGAGGTCGCTGGACACGTTTGTCAGATATTCGAGCCACGGAGGCCGAGCGAACACGGCTACACCGTCATCTATCTGCATTGCATCGAGGCCGCGCCGCTTGCCGGCCTGACCGCTTTTATGCAGGAGTTTGAGCGGCACGGCCTGCGGGTGATTCAGCCGATGAGCGGACTCAGTTGGTGGGCGGACCGGCTCTTGCCGACGTTTGACCCAGCGATCTCGGCCGAACGCTATGTGCTGGAACGCGTCTTGCCGTACGTCGGCGATCGCTGGCACGCCCGACCACCGCAGATTGCGCTGTTGGGCATCAGCATGGGCGGCCAGGGGGCGCTCCGCATGGCTTACAAGCACCCCAACCTATTTCCCACCGTGGCCGCCATTTCGCCGGCGATCGACTTCCAAAAACGAATCGAAGAAGGGGTCGACCCGGGCCTCGACGAGATGTACCGCGACGCCGAAGATGCCCGGCAAGACACGGCCACGCTCCACATACATCCGCTCAACTGGCCGCGGAATCAATTCTTCTGCTGCGACCCGACCGACTATCGTTGGCACGAATCGGCGGACCGACTGCGGATGAAACTCTGGTCGCTCGGCGTTCCGTTCGAGTGCGACCTGGAAACAGTCGCCGGCGGACACAGCTTCGCCTACGCGAGCCGCATGGCGCCGCGCGCGATCGACTTCCTCGCCGATCGCCTGGAGAAAGAGCGGCTTCGCGTCGTGTGACGTCGACCGTACTTACGGCGCACTACTCGATTCCACTTCGGCCGAATCGCGCGACGAAGTCGATGCCCGAGCCGAAGCAACCCAAGTCGAGGTAGCTACTCCAGACGACTGCGCCCTACGAGTTGGATCGACTGATGCGCGCTGTGGAACTGCGTGACGACGGCGGGCGATTGCAATTGTCTCTTGGTGACTAGCAGCTGGCCGTGTCGCGAGAGGTTTGCCACGACGCCGTTGACTGGTCGTCCCGAAAGCCGAAACCGTTCGTCAAGTGGCAAGGCGATCACTTCGCGCTGACCCGAGACGCGCTGACTTCGCCGGACGTCGCGCAGAACGCGACATTGCTCGCGCTCGGCAAATCGGCACGCGACCTGCAGAATCGTGTCCGTGAGCGGTTCCGCTCGTTCAATGTCGAAGTGGTTCGTGGCCAGCCGGACTCGCTGGGAAAGCATGCGTAAGATTCCCGGCGCGACGACACCCGCGAAGGGCGTGTGGCAGTGGATGCATTCCCACAGCGAGGCCGCTTCGTCGCGCTCTGTGAGGCGGAGGGGAAGCCGTCGGCCACAGCCTCGGCATGCAGTGCCGACACCACACTGGGTTTTCACCGGCTGGATGATTGCCATGGAACGAGACGCGTCGGCAGATGGCCTGCCTGGTGATTGCCCCCAAGAACCGCTCCCGCCGGGTCGCGGCGACGTGCTCGAATCGACCGGCATTAAATCCTAGCTTACGACGTGCGAACGGGTTGCTCCGGAGGCCCTGATTTTGCGGCGAAGAATGTTGTAATTTCGCGACGTCGGCGAAAGAGGATTGCAGTCCCACAGCTCCGAAAAACCGCTCTATTGCCGCGTGGCAGCCGGTGCGAGTGCGTTTTTCAGCGATCCGCCTTGGCCCGGCGCCTGGCGTGAACTCGATCGACCGCACCACGTCGAACACCGCTTGTCCACTCTGGCGGTTGTACATGATCTTGCCCGCTGAATTCTCGATTTGCTGCCCACTCAGCGGGTCGCGATGCCAGAGCGTGGCTGGTACGCGGTTACTTCCTTCGAGGATAAACAGCTCCTTTACCTGCTCGTAGGAAGCTCGCTCCGCCGTGGCTGCAAACATTCCTTGCCTGGGCGACTGGCCGTCGATCCGCACGTTGCCATTGGCTTGGAATTGCACGGGACCCAACGGGGTCTTGCCGAGACCAGCCGGTTGCGGCGGCCGGCTGGCGGAGAGCGAGTCTTCGTTGACGCGGAGCCGATCGCTGGTGAGCGTGATCGTTTCCGGCGGCAGCAGCTCCGGCCGGTTGACGTCGAGCTCCTGCTCCCAGGAGTCGACGGGACCATACACGGTGCGGACCCGCGTTAGGAAGGTGATCTCGCGGTCGATAAAGTTGCCCGTCATCCCTTCTTGAAAGGCGACGCGCAGGAAATGCAGCTTGGCATTGTCAGCCGGCAATGAGTTGGCCGCCGCCGCGCCGGGAACGGTCAGCGCATTGAGCTGATCGGCGAAGTGCGTCGAACGAATCACTCCCGGACCGTCGCCGCTGATCGCGCCGGTCTGTTGATTCACGGCCAGCCGCGCGAGTTCCAGCCGCTCGTGTGACGTAACGTCAACCTCATCGCGCGTCGTGTGGTCGAGTACGACGCGGCCGCGGCATTCGACCTCAGCCACGTCGATCGCATTCTGGTCGACCCGCTTGCCAAACTCGACGGTTGACGAAAGCCGCGCCGCCAATTCGTCGCACTGCACACGATCGTCCGGCCCGGTGACCTGGATGTTTCGCCGAATCACGATTGTCCGGCCGTCGAAATTGAGTCCGCCCTGCCATTGCATGTCGAGCGACGTCGGCGTCGCGTTCGCGTGGCCCGTGAGACTTCGCTTCAAGACCATGTTGGCGACGCCGGGCCCGTCGATCCAAAGCCGGTTCTTTCCCACGTCGAGATGCACCTCGGCCGCGTGAACCGTCATGCCGCGAGCGCGAATCTCCGCCAATGCGGCCTCGGCCAGCGGCTGCGACTGGTCGGGCGCCGCGCCGCGGATCGTGACGTGGGTCGCGGTGTCGAGCTGGTCGGCCGTCAGTTGATCGCCGCCAACTTGAAACGTATCGTCGTCGCTCAACTGGGCACTGGGGAGTTCGCGGAATGAAACGTTGCCATCGCATGTGAGTCTCGTCGGCGCGGCGCGGCGGCCGCGGAGCGCCACGTCGAGATGCATCGCGTCGGACTGAACTTTGTAGGTTCGCTGAGCGGGCCCCGTGCTGCGGCCCATGTTGAATGGAGCCAACCCGTTGGAAGACGATTGACTACCGCCTGCGCCTGGCACGATCTCCTGCTCAACGTGGAAATTGGCCGAAAGCTCGCGGGTCTCCGCCAGCAGCTCGGGCGAATCGATCTCGACCTGCCCTACCGCGTTCAAGCGATCGGGCAGCGGCTGCGTCTTGCCGTCCGCTTCGACCTCGCGAAAGAAGACGCGAATTTGGTCGGCCGACAGCAAGCCCATGTTCGTCACCGCCAATTTCGGCCGGCCGGCGACTGTCAGCACCGGCTGACCGTTGTGCCGGCCCAACTCGACCGACGCCTGCCATTCGGCCTGAAATGCCACGTCGGGTTTGTTCGGATCGAGCACGTAATGCAGAATGCCGGGGCCGGTCGCGCGAAACGTGCCGATCTTCGTTCCGGCGTCGGCCGCCGGATGTTGGTATTGAATCTGCGGTGCGCGTAGTAAGTTCGGTCCGAAGGCAACGGCCACGTCCTGACCGCCGTCGACCGCCACCTTGCGCTGTCGGAGCAACAGCTGCACCCGGTTGCCGCGAACTTCCGCCTGCCGCGACGGCGAAACAATCACGACCGGGTAGCCCATCGCCACGATCCGGTCCGGTTCGAGCCAACGGATGTCGGCCCGCTGCCGACTGGCCGTGTCGAGCGTTGAGCGTTCCGGCGGGGCCGTCGAGTTCAGCTTGCGCGCGAAGTACAGGTCGAGCTGGCTGCAACTGAGCTGATCGCTCGGACCCTGCGGATTCACTTGCCAAGCTTCCACGTTCTCGTCAAAACTGGCAATGTATTTAATAAAGTCGAAGCGAAACGGACCGGTGCACGTCACTTCGACGGGCGGTTTCGACGGGTCGCCGAACTGCGCTGCCGGTGCCGGCGGCTTCTTAGTTTCCGGCGTGTCGCCGGGCAGTAGGCTGTCCGAGTTCAAAAAGACGCGCAGCCGCACGTCTTTGCGGATCTCCAGCGAGTCGACGCTGGCGATGTTGAGGCCGGCGCGGGCCTTGGCCGTTTCCACTTCCAGTAGCCGGATTTCCAGCTCCCTGCCCCCGCCCACGTTGGGCCCCAACCGGAAGCGGACCGGGCTGTTCGTGTACATCAGCTTCGAGTTCATCCGCAGGTCGCTCGTCTCGACCAGCAGATCGTCTTCCGGCCCGGGGTCGCGCATGTCGCTGCGGATCGTAATTGGGCCGGGAAACTCACCCAGTTGAATCTCTCCAATCTCACCGCGTTCCGGATGAAAGTTTTTGTCGAACTGCAAGTGGGCGCCTTGCGGCGCTTCCAGGATGATCGCGTCGCGCGGCGGCGTCACGCTCTGCTGCCGCGGCGTGGGGAAGATCAGCAGGGCGAAGTGCGTGAGGTCGACCCGGCCGTCGTCGTGACGCTTGTAGTCGTCGAGCACGAACATCACCGAGCCGGTCTCGTTCTCGATCACCTTGGGCGGGCGCGTTTGCGACCAGTGGTCCGGGGGAAAGTACGCGGCCAAGATCCGCTGGTATTTCGTGACCGACACGCTACCGCCCTCGACTTTTGCGGGCGTTTCCATCGGACCCTTCACCACCAGCGGCGGCGGCTCAATCCAGGGCACCGCCGCCAGCACGTACACCTGGTAGGCCACGACAATCGCGGCAAACATGGCGATGCTATGGAGCAGGCGTCGGAGCATGGTGGAATACAAATTTTTTTCTGACAATCGTCCGTTCGCGTCGGCGGCCACGCCGATTCTTGCGACGACACGCGAGCTCTATCAATTCGAGGCGATGCAAAAGGAAAAGATCTCGTTCGCGTCGTTCTCGACCGGACAATCCAGTCGTTGAAATGATTCACGCGTCATCGGCCACAGCGAGTCACGTAGCGAATGGGAGTCATTCGGCGCGATCTTGAATGCATCTGGAGCGATCACAACCGGGAACGAGAAGTCTCGTTTGATAACATCGGGCCGAGAATCGAGCGCCTGGAAAGCCGATATCGTCATCGGCCACAAACCCTCGTAGAGCGGAAAATCATACATGGGGATCGGTGGGATCGGTGATTTGAAGAAGCAGCGACGGAAGTTTTGGTCGTTTGTCGCTGATTTTTCGAACAGGTTTGCGTCTAACTTGAAAGCGACGTCGTCCGCGGATGCGGCGGGTGACAACATTCCGAGAACGATTGCCAAGGTTGCCAATGCTGTCCGCATGTCATGGGTCTCCTGATTCAACTTGGGCTAACTGATGGCGGGGTGCGTACTAACTGAATTCGGCGGTGCCGCCGACGCTAAGTTGGGATCACGTGCCTCAGCCGTACCGCCGCAGGACATCGTCCCAGCGGCCGGTGTTCTTGAGGATCACTTCAATCACTTCGCGGATCGCGCCGTTGCCGCCGCGGACGCTGGTGGTATACTTCGCAGCGCCGCGCACGTCTTCGGCCGCATCGGCCACGGCGACGCCCAAGCCAACCGCTTGAATCACGCGCAGATCGAGCAAGTCGTCGCCGATGTAGCAAATCTGCTCGCGGCTGAGCCCGAGTTCCGCCGCGATCGCGTCGACGGCCGGCAGCTTGTCGTCGATGCCCAGCCGCACGACGTCGAGCGTCAAATCCTCGGCCCGGCGGCGGACTGATTCCAGGTCGCGGCCGCTCACGATGCCGAATCGCTTGCCCGCCTCTCGCCACAGCCGCACGCCCATCCCGTCGCGGATGTGGAACACGATCATCTGCGAGCCATCATCCAACAGGCGAATCCCGCCGTCGGTCATCACGCCGTCGACGTCGCTGAGGATGAGCTCGATGTTTTGGCAGATTTCAGCAAATTGCATGAATCGACGACTCTGGATGCAAGGACGGCGAGCTCGATTCAGCGAGCGGGGAATCGAGCACCCGCGTTACGCCGCCCCTTCGGTCGGAAAAATTCGCACGCTGGTTTTCGCTGGTTTTGTCGACTTCGCCGGCGCCGCCTCCTTTTCCTCCGCCTTGAGCCCCAGCACGTCGGTCACGTCGACCATCCCCACCGGCCGGCCGCTGCGGTCGACCACCGGCAGTTCGCTGAACTTGCGAATGGTGAGCAGGTTTACCGCGTCGCCCACACGCGTGCCGCTGACGACGGTCGTCGGGCTGGCGACCATCACCTCGGCAATCGGCCGATCGAGCGCCGCCTCGTCGCGCCGCTCGAACAGTCGTGCAAGATCGCTATCGGTAAACAGGCCCGTGAGCCGGCCGTCGGCGTCGGTGAGCATGATCGCCCCGGTCCGCCGGCCCGGCTTCGTCGAGATCACGATCACCTGACGCACTGTCTGGCCGTCGCGGGCGATGCGGCACTCGGCGAGCGGGCGCATCACGTCGTCCACTTTGCTGAGCTTGCGGCCGAGCGCGCCGCCCGGATGGAAGCGGGCGAAATCCTCGGCCCGGAAGTTGCGCAGTTCGCTCAGCACCAGCGCCAGCGCGTCGCCCACGGCGAGCATCGCCGTCGTGCTCGTGCTCGGCGCGAGGCCGAGCGAGCAGGCTTCTTCGAGTTGGCCCAGCTCGATGACGACGCTGCGCCGCTCGGCCGACGGTGCTCGCCTTGGTAGCCGTGATCGCCACGAGCGGCACTTCAAATTCTTTGAGCGACGGCAGCAGTTGCACCACCTCGCCGGTTTCGCCACTCTGCGTGAGCATCAGCACGACATCGCTGGCGTGGACGCGGCCTAAGTCGCCGTGAAACGCCTCGGCCGGATGGAGGAAGTGGGCCCGCGTGCCGAGCGACGCAAGCGTGGCGGCGATCTTCTGGCCGATGATGCCGGCCTTGCCCATGCCAGTGACGATCACACTCCCTTCGCACTGGAACAGAATCCGCACCGTCTGACAAAACGATTCTTCCAGCCGGTTCGAGAGTTCCCAAATCGCCTTGGCCTCGAGGCGCAGGATCTCGCGGGCCGCGCGGAGTTGCTCCTGAGCGGTGAGTTTTGGGGGTGCGGCGGACCGCTTCCGATGCGAGGAATGGCTCATCGACACGTCGTCCTTGACGGTGGTGCGCCTGGCTAAAATAGCCGCGACCAAAAATAGTCGCCGGCGGGACCGCGGAGTTTAGCGGAATGCCGCGGCACTCACAACCTGAGCCAGCGTGCTAGCAACTTTGATTCTATCGGGCGTGGACTAGGCAACCTGCAATGCGGCTGCCTTAAACCGCTGCCGTGCCAGCAAGAGGATCACCATCAATAGCGGGAGCATGAACTGAACGAGCTGCGCGGGGTGAGACGTGAACCAAATCAGTGATGGCGGGTATACGATTCCGGCGGTCATCATCGCTTTCGCGGGATCGATCGTCACAAATACTTGTCCGGCCAGGAGCCCCAGCGTCACACACGACATGAGCGGCCAAGCCGCGACGATGGCCGCCCGTCTGGCAAGCCGCCAGAAGCAAGCCGCTATCAAACATGGAACCAACACGGTGACTCCAATCCACATCCCATAACTTCCTAGCAGCTCTCCGCGATCCATGTGACCGTCGCTGCTCAGCCCCAACCAGTGAGAGACGTATACGATCGCGCTAAACGTCAGTCCGACGGCGATCCATGTCGCCACGAGCATCAACACAGGTCCCAGCAAAAACGACAGCAATGGCCAACGTCCGCACCAGTACCGACCCTGATACTCACTCACCGACTTCCGCACGATTGATCGTACGTCGCCCAAGCGCCGCCAGGCTTCGGCCGAGGCGGCATCCTCGTCGATTCCTGCTGCGCGAAGTTCGGCCATCAAATCGCCACGATGGTCGGCCAACTCTCTAGCCGATCGTTGGGCATATTCAACTGGCAGTCCACGGCGGATCAGATCGGCCGCCAAATTCTCAAGCGCTACGGGCGTGACCATGTTCATGCTTGCCTCCTTGCAAGATGTAATTGACAGCTGAAATTACGACGGACCACTGAGCTGCCGAATCGGCAAATTGCTTCGTGCCCTTGGGCGTCACGCGGTACACAACGCGACTCCGCCCGCCGACATGCAATCGGCGCGATGCCAGATCGCCGCGTGCTTCGAGCTTGTGCAACAGCGGATAGATGCAACCTTCGCCGAATGCAAGCAGGCCATTGCTTTCGGCTTGAATTGCTTGCACCAGTTCGTAGCCGTACATCGGTCGGCGGCTCAAGAGGTCGAGTACCACCAGCTCGGGCACACCGTTCAAGAAGTCGGGGTTAGTCGTTCGCTTCGTCATGGGGGCGGAGGATACCTATTGGTTCGAGGTATGGCAAGAGAGATCGGCGCGCGGGCGGCGGCGACTTGAGCGCGACCGACTGCGTCGGCGGAAATCGTGCAACCGCGCCGAGAAAACTACGCAATCACGTCGCGCAAATTGCAAGCAGCGGGAGTAATGGCTTGCGAGTTTTCGGACACTCGCCTCGCCGTGAACTGCCCCGAGGCGCGCTGCGTACCAAAGAGTAATCGGATTCAAGCAGCGCCGAATCCGACCGGTTGTCCACACAGCTTATCCACAAATCCGCGGTGCGCGAAAAAGTGCTGGGCGCAATAAAAAAGCTCCCAGAAAAGCACACGTCCCAGGGGGGCAAAGGACGTCGTCACCTTTCCGGGAGCGATTGGACGCAATAACGCTTGCGTGCGGGCGGACGCCTATCGGGTCGCGAGGGGGAGGGCGACCGATGTGCGTCGGGGAGTGTATCGTAGCGGAAAACGGGCATCCGTGCCACGCCAACCGCTAAGGGGGTGTCAGACTAGCCCTGTTTAGCAAAGCCGCCGCCCATCCCACGTGGTCGATTCAGGCCCTCCTAGTGCGACTGGCGTCTATCCATCAGTTCGTGAAAAGTGCAAGCAGTTTAGCAGCGTCGATTCACGTTCACGACGACTTGCCCCGTGAGGCCTCCCATGTGTCGTTCGTCGTGGCGAGGCGGAGAATAGGGCAGGGCCCAAATCGGGTCAAGGGCGATTTTCTCCCGAAAAATCTTCGTGTAGGCGGCAGATTTTTTGCTAACCGCGGCCAAAATGCCCGGCAACGCCCGCTTTCCCGCTCCAGTCGGGCAGATTCTCCGACACCTCGGCCACCGTCGTATGCCGGCGGAGCGAGTCGACTACGCTCGCAAGTGGCTCGGCGTAAATCTCCGGCAGCAACATCTCGCCGGGAAACTGGATCGGAAACGCAAGATGTTCACGTGGCGGAGTGAATCGCGCGTCGACACCCGGCTTGTTGCCGCGCGCATCAATTCGATACCAGCCATGGCCCGGCAGCAGTACCGCATTCAATCCATGTAAACAAAATGGCGGACCTACGCCATCGATCGAGAGCCGCTGGTAGCAGAACCCGGCCGGAACCCCGTTCGCCCGCAATAGCGCCGCGAGCAAATGACTCTTGGCGTAGCAGAACCCGGTGCGGTGCGTGAGAACATCGGAAGCCTCGCACGTGACCACGGTCTCGCCGAAGTCGACGCTGTGTCGAATCTCTTCGCGGACCCACTCGAAACACCGCCGCGCGACCTCGACCAAATCGCTCTCTCCGCCAGCGAGATACCAGGCCAATGTCCGCACGTCGGCATGGTACCAATCGACCACGTCGGTCGAGGCCAGAAAGTCCGCCGAGACGGCCGGATTGTGAAAGTGCGCGCCCACCGCCCTACCCTCCGGGCGAGAGGACGCGCGGAGTGGCAATTGGGTTCGCCACGAAACGAAAATCATTTCGACCACGACAGTACGACGGACACGACGCCGATCTATTTGGCAGACGGCTCAGCACTCTTCTTGAGGTCCGCCAGCAACCGAGAGAATGCCTCCTCGAATTTGTCGTGGTCTTTCCATTCGGAAAAGTCGGGGATGAAATACTCGCGAAGCTCGCGGGCCATGTCCTTGCCTGTGTCGGCGTCAAAACGCTCCCAATCGCGGATGCGATCGAAGCTAACCAGCCTAATCGGAAACAATACTTGTCGGCCTTCTATGGTCTCTCGCTGTCGGGCCCTGTAGATTTCGGTTGCCACCCACTCGCTGTCCATGCTGGCTTCGGAAAGCACTAGAAGCAATTTGTCGTGCAGACGTATCGCTTCGTCGATTTGGTGGTGGATTTTCTTGCCGCCACGCATATCCTCTGGAGCGTACCAGATTCGTAGGCCTTCCTGTCGCAAACGTCCGTGCAATCGCTGCGAAAACTGTTCATCTTTGTGACTATAGCTGATGAAGCAGGAATAGAACTGAATGGGCTGAAGCGAATGTGGCAGCGCCTTGATATATTCGAGAATCGTTTCGGGTACGCCGCAGCCCAAGAGAAACCTATCGGGCAAATTACTCGACCGAAGAAACGTGTCAAATTCGATCGCGCTAGGTCCTCTGTGAATTAGGCTGTCTAGACCCTTAGTCATCGACGGGTCGACGTTCGCCCAGATGGTGCCGCCCAGCCGCGCGTCCACAAAATTCGTATCAGTGAGATTCGTGCGACGAAAAATTGTGCCAAACAAGACCGCCCCGCGGAGGTCGGCGCCACTTAAATCAGCGCTCAAGAGATCGGCATAGCGGAGATGTGCTTGGCGGAGATCGGCTCGGCACTGCTCAGTAGAAAACATCGGAATGCTAGCTAAACAACGCATTGGAAGTCGTCGTATCGGTATGGATGAAGACGAGCAAGAGTCCGAAGCGGGTGGTGTTCGAGGCGTTGGCGGTGGCCGAGGCGTCGTTGCCGCGCTATTCGCATCGGTACAGCCCGCGGGTCTTCACCCAGCATCAACTGTTTGCTTGTCTGGTGCTCAAGGACTTTTACAATCTCACCTACCGCGGCACGGTCGGCCTGTTAGCGGACGGCGATTCGCTCCGGGAAGCGATCGGGCTGAAAAAAGTGCCGCACTTCACGACGCTGCAAAAAGCGGCCGATCGGTTGCTGGTGGCGGCCTCGTTTCGGCGGCTGATCACGACGACGGTTCAGCGAGCACGGAAGGCGAAACTTCTCCGCCGCCGCGTGCGGCTGGCCGCCATCGACACCAGCGGCTTCGAAGCACGTCACACCAGCCGCTACTTTGCCTGGCGACGAAAAAAGGTGGGAAAGCACGGGCGGAAGCGTCGCCGTCTCCTATCGCCGCTTTCCCAAGTTGGGAGTGGTCTGCGACACGGTGAGTCACCTCTGCCTGGCGGCCCGGGCCAGCCAAGGGCCACGGCCCGACTTCGGCGACTTCCGCCCGTTGCGGATCGCAGCGCAAGCCAGCGCCGGAGTGAGAGCGGTGGCCGCGGACGCTGGATTCGACAGCGAAGCCAACCACGAGTTGGCCCGCGACGAGTTGAGGATTCAGTCGCTGATCCCGGCCGAGCATGGCCGACCACCAAAAGGCGAACCTGCGGGACGTTATCGCAAACAGATGAAACGCCACCTCCACGAAAGTCGTTACGGACAGCGTTGGCAAGTGGAAACCGTCTACTCGATGATCAAACGCCTCAGTGGAGAAGTCGTCAACGCCCGCACCTACTGGCGACGCTGCCGGCTTCTGCTGCTCAAAACCCTCACTCACAACATCAGCATTCTTAGACGACAGATAGGTTTTCTACTGAGCAGCTCGGCACAGTTTTGCGTTAGAGAAATCTACGTGTCGCAAATCAGCCTGGATAAGTTGAGCGGTAGTAAGATTGGCGGCGCCGAGATTGGATTGGGCCAAATTGGCGCGAACGAGTGTGGCATTCTGCAATTTGACGGCACCAAGACGGGCCCTGACAAGGTTGGCCCCATTGAAATTGCAGCCGAGGAGTCGAGCGTCGCGTAGCAAAGAGTCGTGGAGATTGGTTTCGCTTAGATCGGCGCCGCTGAGATTTACACCATTACGATCTACGCCAGCGAGATTCGCACCGTGGAGATCGATACCGGCCAGATCCGGTAGTCGTACGTGACTGCGATCGCTACGGAATTGATTCCACTTTGACACCCCTTCTTTGCCCGATTTCAGCAATTGAATTGCATCTTCGCTGTCCATAGTCGTCTTCCGATGAAATGCGGTGTGCACCGGCGAATCATAAATTGGCGGCTTACCTGAGCATAGATGATACTGCGGCGTCGAACGGCCGTGTACCACCGTAGACAAACGTCGTGGTCAGGCGCCCGTGCCCAATTCTTCATCAACCGACCGCCAGAATGCGGTCAGATTAATTTCCAATTCTGGACATACCGAGGATGCGTAACGGTTGTCCTGTTGCGGCTGGACTTCGTACTTGCCGCCGCGGTTGACGAGGAAATCGAATTGCCGTTCGATCGGATCGACGATCCAATACTCAGCCACGCCGTATTGAGCGTATAGATCAAGCTTGTCGACGCGGTCGCGGCGAGAATTGCTCGGGGAGAGAACTTCTATCAACAAGTCAGGTGGACCAACGACGCGCTCCTGAATGATTCCGCGCCGCTCGCGTCGAACGTAGAGCACGTCTGGCTGCAAGATCGTATGTTCGTCCAGAACTACATCCACGGGAGAAGCCAGCGCGCGGCCGCCACTGTGCGCGCGTGACGCCAAATAGAAAATAGCTGAGCAATCCAACGATTGTTTGATGAAGCGTATTCGGAGCTGGTGACACGACAAGTCTCCCACGAATGAGTTCGACTGGTTCGCCCTCCGGCAGTTTCTCGTAGTCGGCCGCTCGATAGGGCCCCAACGTCGAAAGCGGGGTAAATCCGCTGAGCGTTTCGTAATGGATCGCGTCGGTACTCATATCGTGATTATAGCGGAAACAGTAAGTAGCCCAAACCGTCGGGTTCGAGGACGACCCGGTTCGTTGGGAAATCCTACGAATTTGACGCAAACCGATCCTGCAGCGCCTGCACCTGCATTTCTTCTTCGCGGAGGCGCCGATCGCTTTCACGGCGGCGGTGGCGGCTTCGAGGGTGGTGAGGCAGGGCACGCCAGCCTGGATGGCGGCGGCGCGGATGCGGCCTTCGTCGGTGCGGGCGCCCTTGCCACTGGGCGTGTTGACGACCAACGCGACGTCGCGATCGGCGAAGCCGTCCAGAATGTTCGGGTGGCCTTCCTGGATTTTCTTCACTCGGCGGCAGGGAATTCCGGCCGCTTCGAGCGCATCGGCCGTGCCGCTGGTCGAGAGCAGCGAAAAGCCCATGCTAACGAGCCGTCGGGCGAGCTCGACCGCCGCCGGCTTGTGCCGCTGGTGAACGCTCAAGAAAATCTTGCCCTCGCGCGGCAGCACCGTTCCAGCCGCGAGCTGGCTCTTGGCGAACGCCATCGAAAACCGCTCGCTGATACCCATCACTTCGCCGGTGCTGCGCATCTCCGGGCCGAGCACGATGTCGACGCCCGTGAACTTGATGAACGGGAGCACCGCCTCTTTGATCGACACGTCGGCCGGCACGGGGTCCGACGTAATCCCCTGCTCCGCCAGCGACACGCCGGCCATCACCTTGGCTGCGATTTTTGCCACCGGCAGACCCGTGGCCTTGGCCACGAACGGCACCGTGCGGCTGGCGCGCGGGTTGACCTCCAGTACGTAAACCACTGGGAACAAATTGGGAAGCGGCGGCAGCAGGTCGGGAACCGGCGGGCCGGCGCCAACGGACGTTGACTTCACGTCGTTTGGCCCAAGGCCTGGCTCCCAGCGAACGGCGAACTGCACGTTCATCAACCCCACGACGCCCAGCTCGCGTGCAAGGGCGATCGTCGCTGCGCGGATTTCTGCTACCACCGGCCCTGGCAGGCTGTAGGGAGGAATCGCGCAGGCGGAGTCGCCGGAGTGAATCCCTGCTTCTTCGATGTGCTGCATCACACCGGCAATGATCACGTCCTTGCCGTCGGCGATGCAATCGACGTCGACCTCAGTCGCCCCTTCGAGGAAGCGATCGACGAGCACCGGCTGACCCTCGGCCGCGATGAAGGCCTCGGCCACGAACCGTTCCATTTGCACCGGATCGTAGCAGATTTCCATCGCCCGGCCGCCGAGCACGAAGCTCGGCCGCACCAGCAGCGGATAGCCGATCTTCTCGGCCTCGCGGCGGGCCTCGCCCATCGTGCGGGCGATGCCGTTGGGCGATTGCTTCAAGTTGAGCTTCACCAGCAGCTGTTGAAATTTCTCGCGGTCCTCCGCCGCCTCGATCGCCTCGACGCTGGTGCCGATGATCGGCACGCCTGCCTCCTCGAGCCGCCGCGCGAGGTTCAGCGGCGTCTGCCCGCCGAATTGCACGATCACGCCGTCCGGCTCGACCACGTCGCAGATGTTGAGCACGTCTTCAACCGTGAGCGGCTCGAAGAACAGCATGTCGCTGGTGTCGTAGTCGGTGCTCACCGTCTCGGGATTCGAGTTGACCATCACCGATTCGATGCCCAGCTCCCGCAGCGCGAAGCTGGCGTGGCAGCAGCAATAGTCGAATTCGATCCCTTGGCCAATGCGGTTCGGGCCACCGCCGAGAATCATGATTCGCTTCCTTCCGGGCGGCTTGGGCGGCACTTCGTCTTCGTCTTCGTAAGTCGAATAGTAGTATGGCGTGTAGGCTTCGAACTCCGCGGCACAGGTGTCGACCGACTTGAACGTCGCGCGAATGCCCCGCCGCAGCCTGTCGGCCCGCACCTCTATCTCCGTGCGGCCAAAGATGTTGGCGAGTTGACGGTCGGAGAAACCTTGCCGCTTGGCTGTGCAAAGCTGCTCGTCGGTCGCCGCGTCGAGCCGCGCGAGGCCACGGAGCGTGTTTTCCGTCTCGACGATTTCGAGCAGATTGTCGAGGAACCAGGGATCGATGCCGGTGAGCTCGTTGATCGTGGCGATGCTCATGCCGCTCTTGATCGCGTAGCGTAAGTACCAAACGCGATCGGCGCCCACCTTCGAGAGCTTGGCCACGATTTCGTCTTCGCTGGGCTCGGCATCAGTGCCCCACAGATCGCGGCGGTCGCAACCGAAGCCGTCCGCGCCGACCTCCAGCCCCCGCAGCGCCTTTTGAAACGATTCCTTGAACGTGCTGCCGATGGCCATCGTTTCGCCGACGCTCTTCATCTGCGTGGTGAGCGACGGATCGGCCTCGGGGAATTTCTCGAATGCGAACCGGGGAATCTTCGTCACCACGTAGTCGATCGTCGGTTCGAAGCAGGCGGTCGTCTCGCGGGTAATGTCGTTCGGCAGCTCGTGCAGCCGATAGCCGACCGCCAATTTGGCCGCGATCTTGGCGATCGGGAAGCCGGTGGCCTTCGACGCCAACGCGCTGGAGCGGCTGACGCGCGGATTCATCTCGATGACGATCATCCGGCCGGTCTCGGGGTGGACCGCGAACTGAATGTTCGAGCCGCCCGTCTCGACGCCGATCTCGCGGATCACCGCTTGCGAGGCGTCGCGCATCCGCTGGTATTCCTTGTCGCTAAGCGTTTGCGTCGGGGCCACGGTGATCGAGTCGCCCGTGTGGATCCCCATCGGATCAAAATTCTCGATCGAGCAAATGATCACGACGTTGTCGTCCTTGTCGCGCATCACCTCCATCTCGTACTCTTTCCAACCGAGGATCGATTCCTCGATGAGCACTTGCGTGGTGGGCGACTGGTCGAGCCCGCGGCGTACCAGCTCGTCGTATTCACTGCGGCTGTACGCGATCGATGAGCCACTGCCGCCCATCGTGAAGCTCGGCCGGACCACGGCAGGCAGGCCGATCTCGCCGATCCAGGCCCGGGCCTCGTCGAGATTCTTCACCGTCTTTCCGCGCGCTGTTTCGAGGCCGATTTTGTGCATCGCCGCCTGGAAACGCTCGCGGCTCTCGGCCTTGTCGATCACGTCGGCATTGGCGCCAATCATCTCGACGCCGTACTTCTCGAGCACGCCGTGCTGCGAGAGCGCCATGGCGACGTTGAGCCCCGTTTGCCCACCGAGTGTCGGCAAGAGAGCGTCCGGCCGCTCCTTCTCAATCACCTTGGCGACTATTTCCCAAGTCAGCGGCTCGATGTACGTGCGATCGGCCGTCGAGGGGTCGGTCATGATCGTGGCCGGATTCGAGTTCACCAGCACGACCTCGTAGCCCTCTTCGCGAAGGGCCTTGCAGGCTTGTGTGCCGGAATAGTCGAACTCGCACGCCTGCCCGATGATGATCGGGCCGGAGCCGATGATGAGAATCTTCTTGAGGTCGTCGCGTCGGGGCACGGGGATCCGGGGGGGCTGATGGTCTGGCGAGCGTGTTTCAGCACGCGGGCCCATTTTGTCCAAAGCGGGCCAAGCGGGTAAAATCGCTCAAGGTTAACACGCCCGCGAACAGGCCTACAAGGGCTGAGCCTGGCTGGACTTACGACGCGGCCGGCAAACTCGCCTGACGTCCTTCACCCAGTGACTTGCCGCCGCAGTATTTCTTGCTTGAAAATCGCAGAAATTGCGTCATACTGAAACCAGGGAAATTCAGCATTTTTTTCTGCCGCATTGGACGAACCAGCTCCCCTCGCTAATCGATTGGGCCGCTACTGCCGAACTCGCCTTCGTCCAACCTCTCTTTCGGCTTTGTTTCGGTTTCCTTTCTGCTACTTGGAGTTACTGCATGCGCTGGGTTCATTGCATCGTCGTATCGTTCGTCATATTCTCGCTGCTGTCGTCGTCGGCCTCGGCTGACCCGAGCGTCTGGACCGGACCTACGCTCACATTCAGCAAAGCGTCCGGCGTCGATCCCTTGTTGCCGGAAAATCAGGATCACCTCACGGACAACGTCCAGTTTACGCGGAACGACTTCCAGGGCCTGTTGAACGCGTCGGTTGATTGCGATGCGCTGGAGTGCATCTATAGCGACAACAGCCCGCAGGGAACCGAGTGGGCCACAGAGCTCCAAAACCCGGGTGAGACGATTTCGGCCACAAATTGGGCCGAGCTCACCTTTGTCGATTGGGAGGTCGCGTACGGCGACGCTGGTTTGTTACAGCAAAACGTCACCAGTTTGCCGGCCGTTGTGCACCTAATCGCCGACGACGTTTACCTGGATTTGCAGTTTACGCAATGGGGTACCCATGGGGCAGGCAACTTCGAGTACCAGCGTTCGACGCCCGTTCCAGAGCCGGCTACCATTCCGCTGGCACTGGCCGGCTTGTCGTCGTTCGGGGTCATGATGTCGTGCCGGCCGAAACGACCGTTGTGCCGCAGAGTCAAGACTACTTGAAATTCGGGCAGGAATACCCGACAATTGGAAAATTGGATCAGGGCTCCACTCCGTGCTGTTGGGCCAGTCCGCCGCGGCGGATCAGCCGGAACAAGAATTTGCCTTTCTGACTGGGCAATTCAGTTTGACATCAACGGAGATTCTCATGTCCCCAAATTCGCGCGGTGGGATTTGTCTGTGCGTCGGTGGTCTGGTGGTCTGTCCTTTCATCTTCGGTGCCCGCTGTTGAAGTCTGGTCCGGGCTGACCAAGAGTTTTACAAAGTCAGACGGCGCGGATTACACGTTACCCGCAAACCAGGACGAGATCACCACGGATATCCTCCTCACCCGCGGCAGCACCGGAGGCATGATCAATTTCGCGGCGGAAACCGACTTACGCACTTGCGCAGCAGCCCGAAATTCACCGAATGGGCCACTGAGATCTACCACCCCCGGCGAAACAATCGCCGCGGCGAATTGGGGAAACCTTGTTTTCGACGATTGGCTCGACGCCTATCGGAGGTGCCGGCATCGGATTAACATCGTGGGCTCGATTCATTGCCGGCCGCGACGCGGTGGTTCACCGTCAATTCCGGACGACATTTACCTCGAACTACGCTTTACCAGTTGGACCTCAAGCAATGGCGGTGGGTATTCCTACATCGCGCTCGAACCACCGCACCAGAAACTTCGGGCGACTATAACGATGACGGTTCCGTCGATGCCGCTGATTACACGGTTTGGCGCAATACGCTTGGCCAACAAGTTCCCAATGGCACGGGTGCCGACGGTGTTCCCAACGGTGTGATCGACGATGCGGACTACGAATTCTGGAAGCAGCACTTTGGCGAGGTCGTGCCGCAGGGCACCGGCGGCTCCGCAGCCGTCGTGCCTGAACCGTCGGCCGTATTGCTGATGCTGGTCGGTTTGCTAACGGTTACAATATCTCGAAAGTTCTCTCCACGCGGGCCTGGGCAAGGCTAGTACTCGAATCGCGTTGGAGAATTCAATGCAACTCTTTCGATCTGCGCCGCTCGCGGCTTGTGCGGGCGGCATGCTCTGGCGCGTAGTTATCTCGGGAGGCATTTTCAACGCTGGCGGTATTTGGTCCGAGGTTAATTATTCGTAATTTCGAAAGCCTCGGCAGCTCCGGTGCAATTCGACCAGATCACGTTCAACGTCGCTTTCAATGCGTGAAAACCAGACGGCGGTCTATTCAAGCCTCGAATCCGAAACCTCACACGTCCAGTACCATCCCAGGCGCTGAATGGGCCGACATACTCAACAGCGAAACATCGTCAAAGCTGTTCGCCACCAATGATTTCGCCGCGCTAGCTTGGCGGAGTGGGCTGATTATGCGATTCGAGCACTTTTTAGCCATCACTGGCGATACGCTCAATATTGTCAACCACAACGCAAGTCCTTCACCTGATTCCCACGGATGAGATTACCTGTCGACATCAAATTATATCGGAATCAGCAGGCCACTGATCGCGGCAAACAGACGGCAATTTTGCCATCAGCGGGCCGTAATCTACCTCCGCCGATGACGACCGGCGACTACAATGGCGATGGCACGGTTAATGCTGCGGACTATACCGTGTGGCGCAACACATTTGGCCACGCAGTGTCGCACGGCAGCGGGGCCGACGGAATTCCTGACGGCACGATCGACGACGCGGATTACAATTTCTGGAGGCAAACTTCGGCAGTGTGGTGGGCGGTGGCGCGCAGTCGCGGAGGTCCCCGAGCCGGGAACGCTTATAGCGATAATGCCGGTCGTCTTCGCTCTGATTTCCTCCGCGAGCCGGGTCCGACTGAGTCGCGCCAGATTAAAATGAAGAATTCTGCTTCGCTGCAATTACGTGAGAAACTGCCGATGAGCACCATGAACTTTTCCCTGCTGTTTTGGTGCGCCGTGGTATGCATCGTTTTCTTGTCGGGTGTCGCATCCTGGACCTCGGCGGAGCCGATTGTGTGGACGGGCCCCACAATTTCCTTCTCGAAGCCGAGCGGCGACAACCATACTTTGCCGGTAAACCAGGATCGCCTCACCGCGAATGTGGCGCTTACACGCGGCAACACTCAAGGTATGATCAACATCCTCGCCGAGAGCAGCTACGCCAGCCTCAGTCCGGCCGACACGCTGTGGGCGACCGCCCTCAACAATCCGGGCGACACGATCACCGCCACCAATTGGGCCGCGCTCGACTTCACCACCTGGAGTGCCGCCTACGCCAACAGCGTCGGCCCGAATATTCTCAACTACGACGCCGTCGTCCACCTCGTGACCGACGACGTGTATCTCGACCTGCGGTTCACGAGCTATCAAGGGGGTGGCAGCGGTGGAGCATTTTCCTACCAGCGTTCCACGCCCGCGCCGGAACCCGCCTCGGTTTCACTCGTGATACTTACCCTGATAGCGTTGAACCCGCGGCGGCTGGCCCGCTAAACCAACGGCTTCGCCGGCCAGCGGTGCATCAGCCGCAGGGCATCATCAATCTGCGCGGGCGTATGGAAGCCGATCGTCATGGCGTCCAAGAGGCCGTTCTCCTGGGCGAACTGCATGCACGCTTCACGCTCGCCGGAGAGCTTGCCCTCGCCGAAGATTTTCATGCCGATCACCGCCTTGCCGTTCGCCCGGGCCTGGCGCAGCACGGCGATCACCTCATCGGGCGCAGCGTCCATCGAAGCCCCTTTGGAGTTGATCCGTGAAAGAATCACTTCCACCCAGGGACATTTTGCGGCCGTATTCAGGGCGTCGAGCGTGTGGCAAGAGACGCCGACCACGCCGATCTGCTTCTTCTGCTGCGCTTCGCTCAGCACGTCGCGATAGACTTCGAGATCGTGGTCCCAGGTCGGCGACATGCAGCAATGCAAGAGCACGATGTCGAGCCGGTCGGTGGTGAGTTCGTGGCGGAACCGCTCGAGCGTCGCGCGACAGGCGTCGGCCCGCGAGCTCTGGCGCGTCGACTCGGCGTCTTCCGGCCCGTCGTAACGCCACCAAATCTTGGTCAGAATCTTCACGTCATCACGCGGCATCGTGCGGAGCGCTTCGCGGAAGTAGACGTGCGAGCCATACAGGTCGGCAAGGTCGAAGAATTTGATGCCGCGATCGTAAGCGTGGCGGAAGAGCGCGGTCAGCTCGGCGAAACCGGCCCGCGTCTGGTCCGATTGCCGATTGCCGCCGTGGACGCCGGTCCCCTGCGCGAGCCGCGTGAGCTCGAGCCCAGACTCACCCAGCCGCACCATCGGCGGCGCGGGCACCGCGTCGGCCAATGTCTCCGAGCCGATGTCTGCCCCGTGAACCTGCCGGAGCGCCGCCAGCGCCGCGGCCGCACCAGCCGAAGCGCCCAAAAAGTGCCTGCGATCAATCGTGGCCATGGGCGAACCCTCGCATCTTCGAATCGCGCGATTGGGACGGCCGCCATTATACCACGTCGGTTCAGGCAGGTTCAGCCGACCTTTTTCTTGCCGCAGGAGGCCGCCCAGCGATCGAGAAAGTCTTTCGGCTGCGACGATTCGACGACCCGGGCGATCTCTTCGGCACTCATGCCACGATCGAGCATGTCCTGCTTCATTTCCGTGTCGAGTCGATGGCGATGTATTGAGCTAAGGGCGCCTGAAACGCAGCCCACCACCGTGCAAATCACGCCGGTGGCGCAGCCGATGGCAATAATCATCAGCACGAAACGCTTGTCCGAATCCAAGCCGAAAAACGTATTCGCCCAAGGGTCAGTCGCTTGGGCCAGAATCGGCATCAGTTGTGTCGGCAAAAACATGACTTGGTTCTCCCTCGTCTGCGAAGCAATTTGTGCGATTAGGCGTCCTCACTCGACGCGGCCGGTTCAACGGCCCGCACCTTGATGATTCGTTCGATCTCGTCAGCCGAAAGGCCGCGGTCCACAAGCTCGCGCTTGAAGTCGATGTCCTGGCGGTGGCAGCCGTACTTGCGAATTTGCGTGGCGATGCCGGTAAGCACGCCCGCCACGCAGCCGAACAACACGATCAAGACGACCATGTTGAATGGCGTCTGGATGCTGAGGATGCCTTTGAAGAGCTCCATGATCATGATCGCTGGCCTCCGCCAGTGTGCCGCTCCAAACCCATCATACCGCCGTCCAAGCAACTATTCGCCGGCCCGGCAGCCGATCTTGGCGAACTCCGCCAGCCCCTGAAAAACGTCGTCCCGATCCGCTCGCACAATCGGCACAAACTCGCAGATATCGCCACTGGAGCCGAAACTGGCTGCCTAGTTTTTGGGCGACGGGTGCTTGCGGCTCGTTGACAGTTTGCCGTAAGCTGTTTACTGTAAACATGTTGGCTTGATTTTTCCCTACCCGCGGCAGCGCGCAGTTCGCCGCATCCATCCCTCCGGATTCGACTTTGTCCAGTAAGCCTTGGGGCGGTGTGTTTGACCAGGCGACGGACCGCCGTGTCGAGAAGTTCACCCAAAGCGTGACCTTCGATCGGCGGCTTTACGCGCACGACATCCGCGGCTCGATCGCCCACGCCCTGATGCTCGCCAAGGTGGGCATCCTCTCCGACGACCAGCGGCACCAGATCGTGACCGGCCTGGAACAGATTCTCGACGAGATCGCCGCCGGCGAATTCCCCTTCCGCGAGGAGCTCGAAGACGTTCACATGAACATCGAGCGGGCGCTGGTCGAGCGGATCGGCGACGTGGGCCGCAAGCTCCACACCGGCCGCAGCCGCAACGACCAGGTTTCGACCGACCTGCGGTTGTGGGTCCGCCACCAAATCGACCACGTGCGGCGCGAGTTGCAGCGAGCTGCAGCGAGCGTTCGTCGGCCGGGCCGAGCAAGACGCGGGCGTCATCTTGCCGGGCTACACGCACTTGCAGCGGGCCCAGCCGGTGCTGGCGACGCACTACTGGCTCGCCTATTGCGAAAAGTTCGAGCGCGACCGCGAGCGGCTCGCCGATTGCCGCCGCCGCGTGAACCAATTGACGCTGGGCGCCGCGGCGCTGGCCGGCACGACGATCCCCATCGACCGGCACATGGTCGCCCAAGAGCTCGGCTTCGAGGGCATCGCCGCCAACAGCCTCGACGCTTCGAGCGACCGCGACTTCGCCCTGGAATTCGCTTTCTGCCTGGCGATGATCGCGGAGCATCTCAGCGGCTGGGCCGAGGAGTGGATCCTCTGGTCGACCACCGAGTTCGGCTTTTTGAAGCTGCCGCAGGCGTTTTGCACCGGCTCGTCGATCATGCCGCAAAAGATCAACCCCGACGTGCTGGAACTGATCCGCGGCAAGACGGGCCGCGTGATCGGCAGCCTCACGACGCTGCTGGTGCTCGTGAAAGGCCTGCCGCTCGCCTACAACCGCGACCTGCAAGAAGACAAGGAGCCGCTGTTCGACGCGGTCGACACCGTGCGCGGCGCGCTCGAGCTCGCCGCGCCGCTCGTGGCCGGCGCGGAGCTCAACCGCGAGGCGATTTCCGCCCGTCTCGATCGCGGCTACCTCGACGCGACCACGCTGATGGAGCACTTGATCATGCAGAGCGTGCCGCAGCGGACGGCCCACGAGATCATCGGCAAACTTGTCGGCGTGGCGATGAAGCGGGGTGTCGCGCTCGCCGCAGTTGCCGCTTGCCGAGTTCCAAGCGGCCCATCCGGCACTGGATGAGCGCGTGTTTGACGTGCTCGGCGCCGAACGGGCGGTCGCGGCCTTCACCAGCTACGGCTCCACGAACCCCGAGCAGGTCGCCCATCAACTTAATCATTGGCAGCAACGTTTGGATAATGACAATTAGCGGCGGAACTTGCTCCGCGCAGATACGCACCATGGCACGACATATCATTTGCTTGTTGATTGCGGTTGCACTGCTTTCGCAGTGCTCACCGGTGGTGGCGCAGCCGCAGAATACCCCGCCGGCCGAAGCCGGCTCGCCGGCCGAGCAACTTGCACCGAGACCAACCCGGCCGTGCTCGCGGCGCTGGAGCTGCCGCGGACCGAGCCGAAACATTACCTCAGCGCGATCTTGTCGCTCGTCGATTTGGGTCGCCCGGAACTCGCGGCCCCGATCCTCAAGGAGTTCGTCGGCCAGAATCTGAACGACGAGCAGAAGGCTGCCCTGGTCAACGAATTCGGCTCACGCCGCTTCTTGCAGCTTGCCCGCGTCGCGGCGCTCGCGCCGGAAGCCCCGCAGTTTGCCGAAGCGTGCATGAACGCCGCGGCGGCTCAGGCCCGCGATCCGCAACGTCTGGCCAAACTGATCGGCAATCTCAACTCGCCTTCCGCCGCCACCCGCAGCGCGGCTCGATTCGACCTCGCGGCCACGGGTGAGCCCGGCGTCGTCGCCACGCTCGAAGCCCTGGCGCGGGAAACCGATCCACAACGCCGCTCTGCGATTGCCGCGGCAGCCGTGGCGATGGACCCCTCGGCGGTCGACCCGCTGTTGGGCATGCTCGCCACGACCGATCCCGCGCTGCGCCACGACGTGATTCGCATCCTCAAAGCCATGCACGTCACGCTGGCCCGGCCGTTCATCGCCGCAGCATCGTCGTCGTCCGACGCCGCGCGGCTGCTGGACGAGGCGATCGGCCGCAACAAGCGCGGCATGCGGTCGTTTGCGACCGACGAGAACAACACCGTCGCCCTCTGGCATTGGGACGATGCCACCAAGAAGCTCACCGCCACGCGCTACCCGATCGATGAAGCACAGACGATTTGGGCGGCGCGGCTCGCGCTCGAATACGCGAAACTGCGGCCCGACGACCGGCTGGCCCAGTGCCAGGCGCTCGTGCTGGGCCTCGAAGCGGATGGCCTCGTTGGCGGGCCCCGTTCACCGGATATGGAAAAGCTACTCTCGGCTGCCGACGGCGTCATGCTGAACATGGTGCTTGGCGCCGCGATGAAGCACGACTTTCCGCTCGCCGCCGCGACCGTCGCCGCGGTGATCGGGCAACGTGGCGACGCGAGCACGCTATACGCATCCGCTCCGTCGCCGGCACCGCTTGCCGACGCGCTTACCTACCCCAACCGCCGCGTGCGGTTCGCGGCCCTCGAAGCGATCATGGCCCTCGACCCAAAGACTCCGTTCCCGGCGCAAGCCGCGTGCCCGAAACGCTCGGCTATTTCGCCACGGGCGCCAGCCAGCGCCGTGCCGTCGTGGCGATGCCCGTCGCCGACGACGCCACCACGCTCGCCGGGCGACTCAGCGGATTGGGCATCGAAGCCGACCCCGCCACCCGCGGCGGACAGGCCGTCGCCGCCGCCGGACAATCGGCCGATCTCGAGATGGTGCTGGTCGACGTCGACATCGACGGCCCCGGCATCCGCGACGTGCTCTACGCCCTGCGTAGCGAGCCGGCCACGGGCCAAGTGCCGGTCGGTCTGCTGGCCACAAAGAAACGGCTCGACGCGGCCCAGCGTATCGCCAGCCAGCACCAGCGCGTCGTCGCGTTCCCGCGGCCGCAGTCCGACGCCGCGCTCGAGGGACTGTTGACCCAGCTCAAGGCGATTTCGGACCGCGATCCGGTCACACCGCAGGAGCGCGCGGAAATGGCCGGTGCGGCGCTCGATTGGCTCGGCCAGCTGTTGGCCCGGGACCACACGTATTACGACCTGCCGCCGCCAAGCTCCGGTCGTCGAAGCCGCGCTGTATCTGCCGGAGTTCTCCGCGCGGTCGGCGAAGGCGCTCGCACTGCTGGGCACCCCGGCGAGCCAACGGGCGCTGGTCGACTTCGCCAGTCATCAGAGCGTGCCGATCGAAGCCCGCAACGCGGCTGCCCGCGCATTCACCGAGAGCGTCGAGCGGCATGGCATCCTGCTCACCGCAGACGAAATCCTCCGCCAATACGACCGCTACAACGCCAGCGCGTCGCTCGACGCCGCCACGCAAGGGGTGCTCGGCAACCTGCTCGACACGATCGAATCGCTCCGCGCCAGGCCGATGCCCGTCGAGTGCTGCCCGCCGCCTACCAACCATGAGCCAATCGCTCCGCAACATCTCGAACGAGAAGCCGGCGGTCGAACCGCTGCCGGGGATCATCGGCTCCGGAGCGGCGATGCAGGAGGTCTACCGCGTCACGCGGCAGGTCGCGCGGAGCCGCGCGTCGGTGCTGCTGCTGGGCGAAACCGGCACGGGCAAGGAACTGATCGCCCACGCGATCCACGAGCTGAGCCAGCGCCGCAACCGGCCGTTCGTCCGCGTCAACTGCGGGGCCCTCTCCGAGAGCCTGCTGGAAAGCGAGCTCTTCGGCCACGTCCGGGGCGCGTTCACCGGGGCGATCGAAAACCGCACCGGCCGATTCGAAGCGGCCCACACCGGCACGATTTTCCTCGACGAAATCAATTCCACCACGCCCCACCTGCAAGTGAAATTGCTCCGCGCCCTGCAGGAACGCGAGTTCGAGCGTGTCGGCGACACGCAGACGATCCGCGTCGACACCCGCGTGATCGCCGCTAGCAACCGCGACCTCCTGTCCGAAGCCAACGAAGGCCGCTTCCGCGAGGACCTGTACTACCGTCTCAACGTGGTGCCGATCCGCTTGCCACCGTTGCGCGAACGGCGGGAGGACATTCCTGAGCTGGTGGCCCATTTCCTCGACGTCTACAATGAACAAAACGACCGCTACGTCGCCCACATCGAACCGCGGGCGATGGAGGCGCTCCAGGAATACGATTGGCCGGGCAATGTCCGCGAACTGCAGAACTACGTCGAGCGAATCGTCGTCATGGCGCCGGGCGACGAGCTCACGTTTAGCATTCTGCCCGAGGTGGTCGCCTCGGGCCGGCAGCCGCGGACGATCGGTCTGCGGCGGCTCGATTTCGATTCGCTCGCCGAGGAACTGGTCCACTTGGGCCTTGCGGCCGCTGCTGCCGACGCCGAAGATTTGCACGCCCGCGTCGTCGATCGCGTCGAGCGGGAAGTGATCGCCCAGGTGCTTGCCGAATGCGACGGGATTCAGATCAAGGCGGCCAGCCGGCTGGGGATTAACCGCAATACGCTGCACAAAAAGCTCAAACAGTACGGACTCGACGGCGACGGGGCCCCGGAGGCATAATTTGTAGCGCGGCTGGCCCGTCCGCTGGGGCCGATAAGTTCATCGCACGGACCGACGACCGGGGCATCGCGCGGCGGCCCTGGGGCAGACGACTTCGCATCCGCCGCGCTGGAGCTCGACGCCGCAGGGGCAAGTGCGCGGCCGCATCATGTTGTCTGGCATCTGGATCGTCGTGTTGGTCGCTTGCTATGGAATGGCGCTCGCGCTGGAGCTGATCGGGCTCAAGTGGCGGTTCCCCGGCCAACGCCTGGCGACTGCCGCATTCGCGCTGTTGGGATTCGTCGTCAACAGCGTCGTGCTCGGCAGCAGCTTCGCCACCGAGCCGGTGCCGCTGGCGACGCCCGCCGAATGGCTCTCCGCGGCCGCCTGGTCGCTGGCACTGGTCTATCTGGCGGCCATGCTGTATCTGCCGCGCTCGCCGAGCGGCGTCGTTCTGCTGCCGCTCGTGCTCGGCCTGGTCGCGGCATCGCACGTCGCCAGTCGCGAGCCGTTCGCACCCGACCGCACGTACTATTTCTGGGGTCTCACGCACGGGCTGCTGCTACTGGCCGGAATCCTCACCATGTGCGTCGGCTTCCTGGCCGGCGTGATGTACCTCGGGCAAAGCTACGCGCTCAAGCACGCCCGGTCGGCCGGATCGTGGCGCATGCCGAGCCTCGAATGGCTCGAACGAGTCAACGGCCGCATGCTGGCCGTGTCGACCGTGCTGATCCTGCTCGGCTTTGCTTCGGGCGTGGTGCTCAGCGTGCTGAACCAGCGGCACGACTCGTCGCTCGGGTTGTGGCGGGACCCGATCGTCCAAAGCTCGGCCGCCATGCTGCTCTGGTTGTCTGCGGCCGAAGCGTTTCGCCTGGTGTACCCGGCCGCCCGGCAAGGCCGAAAAGTTGCTTACCTGACGCTGGCGTCGTTTGTGTTCGTGGTGATTACGGTGCTCGTGCTGACGCTGGTCAAGTCGGGGCACGGGCTGTGAGAGAACGAATTCCAATTCCCTGAGGACTGGTTAACCGGTGGGCTTGTCCCGCCGCGTATTCAACGGCGAGACGAGCTCGCCGGCTAATTAAACTGGATCGCATGGAATCCTCGATCAAACTTGCGATGGTTGGATGCAGCCATTCTCAGAGCCGCCTGACGGTGCGTGAGCGGCTCGCGTTCAGCCCGCAGCAAATGGCCGATGCGCTCGCCGCCTGGCGCGTGGATCACGCCCACACCGAAGCCGTGCTGATCTCGACCTGCAATCGCGTCGAGCTCTACACCGCCGCGACCGCTCAACATCCGCACGGCGACGTCGAGTCCGCCTTGCGCATCTGGCCGACTTTCACAAAGTACCCGTCGACGACGTCCGCAGCGACGTGGTCACGCTCGAAAGCGCCGACGTCGTGCGACATTTGTTCTCCGTCGCCTCGAGCCTCGACAGCATGGTCGTGGGCGAAGCGCAGATTCTCGGCCAGGTGAAGCAGGCCTACGAGTTGGCTGGGCAACTTGGTTGCACCGGTCCCTTGATGCACCATTTGTTCCAATCGGCCATTCGCGTGGCCCGCCGCGTCACCGGCGAAACCTCGCTGCACCGCCACCGCGTGAGCATCCCGAGCGTGGCGATCGCCGATTTCGCCGCGCGAATTTTCGAGCGTTTCGACGACAAGCGGGTGCTGGTGATCGGGGCCGGCGCGATGGCCGAGGAAACACTCGAATACCTCGCCGACGCCGGGGCGCGGCGTCTCGTGATCCTCAACCGCAATTACGATCGAGCGCTGGAACTTGCCGAGGCATGGCACGGCCAGCCGGCCCCTTGGAGCAAATTGGCCGAGGAATTGGCCCAGGCCGACGTCGTGGTGAGCACCACGGGGGCGGATCGCCCGATCGTGAGCCTGGAGGAATATCGCCGCAACGTGGCCCGCCGACGGCACCAACGGCCGCTGTTTATTCTCGATCTGGCCGTCCCGCGGGATTTCGATCCGGCCATCCGCGAGGAGTTGGGGGTCTATTTGTACGGAATCGACGATCTCTCGGAAGCGTGTGAGCGGAACCGCGCCGAGCGAAGCAAGGAGCTGCCGGCCGCCGAGGCGATCATCGACGAGGAAACTCGGCGGTTCATTGCCGAGGTGCGACACCGCGCAACGGGCCCCGTGATCGCCCGCTTCCGCAAAGGTCTCGAAGCGTCGCAGTCGGCCGAACTGGAACGACTTTTCGCTCGGCTGCCAAATCTCGACGAGCGCTCGCGACGCGAGATCGGACAATTCGCCGATCGCCTGGTGGGCAAGATGCTCCACCCGCCGCTCGCTTCCTTGCGCGACGAATCTCAGAACGGTCCGCCCCACGGCCTCTTGGAAGCTCTGCAGCGGCTGTTCCAGCTCAAGGACTGAGCGCGCGACAAGAAAGAACCGAGCAGCAGAACGGTAGAGCAGGAGCGGAACTCGGACGTCATTCGACTGCTCGTCCGTTCTGCTGCTCTAAGGCTCTATTCTTCGTCCTCATCGTCTTCGTATTCGTACTCGTACTCCTCGTCATCCTCTTCGTCGTCGTCGAGGTCGTCTTCATCTTCATCGTCGTCGTCGAGATCGTCATCATCGAGATCCTCGTCGTCGTCGATGTCTAGGTCGTCCTCGTCGTCGTCGTCGTCGACCGCGACCTCATCGTCTTCGACTTCCTCCCATTCGTCATCCTCGAAGTCGTCATCGTCCTCATCGTCGTCCTCATCTTCTAAGTCGTCGTCTTCTAAATCGTCGTCGTCCAGTTCGTCATCCTCAAAGTCGCCGTCTTCGAGGTCGTCGTCGTCCTCGAATTCGTCATCGTCGTCGTCGTCCAACTCATCATCATCGTCGTCGTCGTCCTCGAATTCCTCGTCGTCGACGTCTTCGTCTTCAAACGCGGCGATCCGCTGACTGTCGAGGAGGAAAACAGTACGTAGTTCATCCAGGCTCATCTTGGACATCTCCAATGACTGACTCACACCAAGCTCACGCAACCTCTATCGGATCAACAATACTAGGCGGCGTCCATACTCCGGGCATCGTCGAACGCGGTTTCATCGGCATTTGGGTTGCCGCTCGGTTTGCGCTCCGCCACGCGCCGCAATTGGGCGGCCAGCGGGAGTTCATCCAAGCCACAGAGCCCAAACACTTCAAGAAATCGCTTCGTGGTCCCGTACCACAGGGGCGCCCTAATTCTTCCGAACGCCCTACGATACGCAAGAGGTCACTGTCCATCAACTGCCGAAGTATTTCTCCGCAGGCCACCCCGCGGATTGCCTCTACATCGGCCCGCAGCACCGGCTGACGATAGGCCACCACCGCCAAAGTTTCCAGCGAAGGCGGCGAAAGCCGAATCTGCTCGCTCGGCGGCACCAAAGGCCGCAGCCAGGGGGCAAATTTCGGCCGGGTCCGCAATTGATACCCCCCAGCAAGCTGTTCCACCTGGAAGGCACAGCCCCGAGAGTCGTAGATCCGGCGCAATTCGGCCAGCAACGTGCGGGCTTCGGTGGCGTCGGCAAGATTGGAGGATTGGGCTAACTTTCGCAGCGAAAGCGGTTCTCGGGCCAGAAAAAGCACCGCCTCGAGCCGGCTGCGGCGTGCCGATCGGCTGGCGGCCTCAGGCGGAGCAAACGACGTGATTCGGCTATCGCAGCGGTATCGAACAGCACTTGGCCGAACCGACTGACTGCCATAAGGACGCGCGCTGGGCGGCACGAACGCCGCAGGACGAAGCGAGCGAGTTCCTAGCGGCGAATGGGCACGGCTGTTCATGGCAATTGAGCCGTCCGGCCCTGACTCCCGACTCCTACCTCTGTCCGCTGCGCCAGGCCTCGATTTCCGTAGCCACTTGCTCCACGGCGGCGAGCGGCGTCGCCGCCACCGCCTCGAAGTGCCGGCTATAGGCGGGCGAATTGGCCCAGGGCACGCTGCAGCTGAATCGCGTCAATTCGCCGCCACGACCCCACGGCGCCAGCTGCTGATCTCGCACGCCAAGTTGCGTGAGACGTTCGAGCTATGCTGGGAGCCGAGGTGTCTTGTGGTTGCGGCGATGGAGCGGTTGGGTCCGGTGAAAGCTGCATCGGTTCGGGCAAAGCGCCGGGCGTCCTGGGCGTCGAGGGGTTCGCGGGGGCCAGCGGAACAATCTCCGCCGACACACCGCCGGCAAGTTGGACCAAGCCCGGTGCTGACGGCGCCGACGGTGCCGCGTCGCGCGGAATCGGCTGCATCGGCGCGCCCTGCGGCAGAAATGGAGCCGGTGCGTTCGCGGTGGGTGGCAGACGCGGATCGTTGGCCAGGGCCTTGGTCGCCGGCGTCTGCCAGTAGTTGTTCCACTCCTTCTCAGCGACCTCGACGGCTGAGCAACCGATCGCCTTAAGCTCTTCCACGCTCAGGCCATAGTGATACCACGCCTTGGCAATCAGGCCGAGCGTGGCCAGCATCACCACGGTGCGAAAGAAGGTTTGCAGCGAGGCCATGGCGACGGTCCCTCTCGATGTCGGACGACAAAACGGGGGCGGATGATAGCTGGGCCACGGGCCGCCCCGCAATGGCGATTTCGGCCACTGTTTCCGGCAAATCCGGCCCTTCGACTCATGACGCTGGCACCAAAACCTGCGCACATCCGTAGTGTCGTGTAGCTAGCAGGCCGAATATCATGAGAGCATGGAGCCGCCGATCTATCTCGATCACAACGCGACCACGCCGCTGCTGCCGGAGGTGATCGAGGCAATGCGCGCCTGCTATGCCGAGCCTTATCTCAACCCCGCCAGTCAGCACGAATTCGGCCGGCGGGCGCGGAGGCGATTGGAAGATGCCCGCGAGCGGATCGGCGCGCTGGTCGGGGCAAACATGACGGGCCGCGACGCCGACGCCGTCGTCTTCACCAGCGGCGGCACCGAAGCCAACAATCTCGCGGTCCGCGGCCTCCTCCAGCGAGCCCAGCGAGCCGGGGCGTCCCCGCCCCCGTCAACACGCATCGTGATTTCCAGCCTGGAACATCCTAGCGTGACACGCCTCGCCGACGAGATTTCACGCGGTGGCGTCCAAGTCGACCGACTCAAAATCGATCGAAACGGCGTCTTGATACCGCACGATTTGCCAGCAATTGCTTCAGCCTGAACCCCGCCTCGTCTGCGCCATCCTCGGCCACAACGAAACCGGTGTTCTCCAGCCGGTCGCCGAGATCGCAGCCATTTGCGCAGAGCACAGCGTCCCGCTCCACACCGACGCCGCGCAAGTCGTCGGCAAACTGCCGGTCGATTTCCGCACACTCGGCGTAGCGACGATGAGCTTCGCCGCACACAAATTTCACGGTCCCCTCGGCATCGGCGCGCTCATCGTGCGTCACGGCGTCATGCTGGCTCCGCAGCTCTTCGGCGGCTTCCAACAAGGGGGCCTCCGACCCGGCACCGAATCGGTCGCGCTCGCGGTCGGCATGCTCACCGCGCTCGAATTGTGGCACGCCGAACGAGACGAGCGGCGGATGCGGCTCACCGCCCTCCGCGACGAGTTCGAACGCACGATCGTCAAGGGCTGGCCCGAGGCGATCGTGGTCGGCACCGAATCACCGCGGCTGCCCCACACGTCGAACATCGCCTTCGTCGGCCTCGATCGTCAGCCGTTGTTTCTCGCGTTCGACCAGGCCGGCGTCGCCTGTTCGACCGGCTCGGCGTGTGCGAGCGGATCGAGCGAGCCGTCGCCCGCGCTGGTGGCGATGGGGCTCGACGAGGCCGTGATTTCGAGCGCTTTGCGGTTTAGCTTCGGGGCCACGACGACCGCCGCCGAGGTCGCGGAAAGTTCGCGCCGCATCCTCAGCGTGTGCAACGACTTGCGGCGACGAAAACAGGCGTGATTTTCGCCCGCGACCGCTCCCGCTGGCGGCCCGATTCGGGTAGAATCTCCTGGGTTGTTCGACAAGTGTTTCCGAGCGGCTGATTGACCTCCTCCGCGGACCGTAAATCGGGCCGCGAAAATCGATCGCCGGCCCGGCCTCGTCGCTTGATTTTCTCCCCTGGTGCAATTGCCAATCGTCTGCGGACGGAGCCGACGTGGTCGACCACGTAATCGAAATCCCTTTGCCCGGCCGGACGTTGTCTGGAGCGTCGGGCGACGGCTGCGCTGCGCAGCAGCGCGTGACGCTGGGCAGCTTCGTGGCGGGGAGCGAAAACCGACTCGTCGCCAGCTCGATCAATCGACTGCTCGAGTTCGACGATCGCCGCACGACCGCCAACGTGCTCGCCATCCACGGCGCCAGCGGCACCGGTAAAACGCATCTCGCCCGCGGACTCGTGCGGTCGTGGCAGGAGCGCGGCGGTACGAACGGCAGCGGCACCGAATGTGCCGAGTACTTCACCGCGGCCGACTTCCGTCACACGCTTGCCGACGCGATCAAGTCCGACACCGTGGGCGAGTTTCGCCACCGCCTGCGCGGTCGCCGGCTGCTTGCCATCGACGACGTCGACCGCCTGCCCAGCGACGCCTACATCCAACAGGAACTGCGTTACACGATCGACGCCCTTGCGGAGTCCGGCGCGATGATCGTTGTCACCCTGGCGAGCCCGTTGAGTGCCGCACGAAGATTGTGGGCCGACGTCCGGAGCCGACTCGCCGCCGGCCTCGAGCTGCAGCTCGCCCCGCCCGACGAAGCGGCGCGCGAACGGCTGGCCCACCATGTTTCCGCTGCGCTCGGCCGTCCGCTTTCGCCGTCTGCGGCTCGTCGCTTGGCCGCGGGCGTGGCTGGTGCCGCCGGCGACGTATTCGGAGCAATTTTTGAACTCTGCGCCGAAGCACCTCGCCTCCGGCGGCAACGACCTGCGGGCCGTAGATCGCTTCTTGGCGAATCGCGCCGCCCGCCGGCCGGCTATCCGCGACGTCCTGCAAGCGGTCGCCAAATACTACCAACTGCCGCAAAAAGTGCTCAAAAGCAGCTCGCGCCGACAGTCGGCCGTTGCGGCGCGCGCAATGGCTGTGTACCTCGCCCGGGAATTGGCTGGCCTCAGCTACCAGCGAATCGGCGACGCGCTCGGCGGTCGCGATCACAGCACAATCATGCACAACTACCGCAAAATCGCCGACAGCCTGGCTCACGATGGCCCGACACGCGATGCGCTCGCCGAGCTGCAACGCAACTTGGCGATCGCAACTTGAGACGTGGAGAACTTGTTAACGTGCTGTCGGCTAGCTGGACTGACTGTCGGCAAGTCACACGCCGCAAGCGAACGACGATGAAACACAATTTGCTTCCGACACTCGTTCAACGACGCCTCAACAACCTACAAACATGTAATCCACATGCCTGAGTCGATCGAAACGGCAAACACAGCCATGGGTTAGCTCGCTCCGTTGCCCGCCCTTTGACACTTCGCAGCCCCATACAAATACTGATACAGATTTAAATACTCTATTAACCATTCAGACCCTCGTTCGGCACGTTGCCCGGCCGGCACCCGGCATCGAGACTCCTCAAAATCCAAAGGTCGTTGCGATGAAGATCACCTGTAATCGAGAAAAACTGCTACACGCATTTCAAACGGTCGCCGGCATCGCCCCGGTCCGCAGCCCCAAGCCCGTGCTTCACAACGTTAAGCTCGACGTCACCGCGGACTCGGCCACGCTGATGGCAACCGATCTTGAGGTCGGCATTCGCTACGAAGTCTCCGGCATCGACGTCGACGCGGCCGGCTCGGTGCTGCTGCCGGTCGACAAATTCGGCTCGATCCTGCGCGAAAGCAGTGACGATGTCTTCCGCATCGAATCGGATAGCGCGGGCAGCACGGTTCGCGGCGAGCGGAGCCAGTTCAAGCTGCCCGTGGCCGACCCGACCGAGTTTCCAGCGATCGCCCAGTTTGGCGAATCGGCCTGCTATGAGCTGTCGGGTCGGCTATTCCGCGAGCTAATCCGCCGCACGGTCTTCGCCACCGACAACGAGAGCAGTCGCTACGCCCTGGGCGGCGTGAAGCTCGAATGGCATGACAACCTGCTCACGGCAGTCGGCACCGACGGCCGCCGCCTGGCCAAGATGGAAGGTCCGGCCCAGGCGATTGGCAACCCACCGCCCATCGGCGACGTGACCGTTGTTCCTTCCCGCGCGATGCAACTCCTCGAGCGTGCCCTCGCCGAAGACGGCAGCGAAATCCAAATCGCCTTCCGGCAGAACGATGTTCTTGTCAAAAGCCCGCGAGCGACGATTTACTCGCGGCTGCTCGAAGGCCGCTTCCCGCGCTGGCGCGACGTCTTCCCGCGCCGCGAGAAGTCGCTCAAGCTCGAGCTCTCCGTCGGCCCGCTCTCTGCCGCGGTCCGCCAGGCCGCGATCGTCACCAGCGAAGAAAGCCGCGGCGTCGACTTCACCTTCGGCGACGGCACGCTCGTGCTCTCGGGCCAAACGGCCGAAGTCGGCCAGTCCCGCGTCGAGCTGCCGATCGCCTACGCCGGCGAGCCAATCTCGATCACGCTCGACCCGCGGTTCGTGATCGACTTCCTCAAGGTGCTCGAGCCGGAAAAAACATTCACGCTCGATTTGCAGGACAGCGACGGCGCCGCCGTCTGCTCGACCGACGACGGCTACGGCTACGTGATCATGCCGCTCGCCCGAGACCGTTAGGCATGGACGCCTTTGGCGTCGGCGGCATTGTTTGCTCGGAAGACGCGACGAATTTCACACCGATTGGAAATGAAGTTGCACGACGAACGCCTAGCCCGCGCTGCCAACCACGCGATCGACTTCGCCGCCCGCCGCCAGCGCGAAGAAAGGCGTTCCTATGCCCGGCGGCCGAAAAAAATCGCCGACGTGATCGCCCAATTGATCACGCAGCGCGGCTACGGCCGGGTCGACGCCAACGAACAACTGGCCGACGTGTGGGCGGCGGCCGCCGGCGAGCCGCTCGCCACCTACAGCCGCCCCGGCAAGCTGAGTCGCGGCACGCTCGAAGTCACCGTCACCAACTCCACCATCATGCAAGAATTCACGTTCCAAAAACAACGCATCCTGGCCGAACTCGGCCGCAAGCTGCCCGACGCCAAAATCCGCAACCTCCGCTTCCGCGTCGGACAAATCAATTAGCCGCGTCGCTCGCGACGCGCGGAATAAACGCAAGGCAACCAAACGAAAATGTCCGACGAATCCGAACAGGCTTCCAACGAAAACGAAACTCACGCGCCGCTGCCTCTCAAGGCCGAAGCAGGCGACTACACCGCCAAGGACCTCGAGCATCTCTCCGATCTCGAGCACGTCCGCGAGCGGCCCAGCATGTACATCGGCGACACCACGGCCCGCGGCCTCCATCACCTCGTCTTCGAAGTGGTCGACAACTCGATCGACGAAGCGATGGCCGGCCACGCCACCACCGTGAGCGTCATCATCAACGTCGACGGCTCGGTCACCGTCGAGGATGATGGCCGCGGCATCCCCGTCGAGCGGCACGAGCAGCTCTCCGAAGAAGCCGGCCGCGACGTCTCGACGCTCGAAGGCGTGATGACCGTGCTCAAGTTCGGCGGCAAATTCCAAAAGGGCGCCTACCAAACCTCCGGCGGCCTGCACGGAGTCGGCGTCACGGTCGTGAACTTCCTCTCCGAATGGTGCGAAGTCGAAGTCTGCCGCGACGGCGCCATTTGGCACCAGGAATACGAGCGCGGCGTGCCGGTGAGTGAAGCCCGCCGCACCGGTCAAACGCAAAAACGCGGCACCAAAACCACCTTCAAGCCCGACCCCAAAATCTTCCAGGTCACCAAGTTCGTCTACGCCACGCTGGTGAAACGGATCCAGGAGCTCGCCTTCCTCAACCAAGGCGTGCGGATCACCATCACCGACCAGCGCTCGGGCGAGAACGAGTCGTTCCAGTACAACGACGGACTCCGCCAGTACATCGAGTACCTCAACCGCGCCAGCGAGCCGGTCCACGCCGACATCCTCCATGTCAAAGGCGACAGCGACGGCGTCACGGTCGAGGTCGCCCTGCAATACTCGACCGAATACACCGAAAACGTCCACTCCTACGTCAACAACATCAACACCACCGAGGGCGGCACGCATCTCACCGGCTTCCGCACCGCGCTCACCCGCTCGATCAACAACTACGGCAAGAACGCCGGCATCTTCAAGGACCTGGTTCCCACCGGCGAAGACTTCCGCGAAGGGCTCACTGCCGTCATCAGTTGCCGTGTCCCCCATCCGCAGTTCGAAGGCCAAACCAAAACCAAGCTCGGCAACAGCGAGGTCGAAGGCATCGTCAACTCGCTCTTCGGCGAGTACCTCGGCAAATACTTCGAGGAGAACCCCAAGGCCGCCAAAGGCATCGTCGCCAAGGGCCTGCTGGCGGCCGAGGCCCGCGTGGCTGCCCGAAAGCAGAAGGAGCTGATCCGCGAACGCAAGGGCGCGCTCTCCGGCGGCGGGCTCCCCGGCAAGCTCCGCGACTGCTCCAGCCGCGACGTCGACAAGTGCGAGCTGTTCCTCGTCGAAGGCGATTCGGCCGGCGGCTCGGCCGAGGGCGGACGCCAACGCGAGTTCCAGGCGATACTCCCTTTGCGCGGCAAGATCATCAACGCCTACAAGTCGCGCGAAGACAAAGTGCTCGCCAACGAAGAGGTTCGCAGCATGATCTCCGCCGTCGGCATTGGCATCGGCGAGGACCAGGATCTCACCAAGCGCCGCTACGGACGCATCGTGATCATGACCGACGCCGACGTCGACGGCTCCCACATTCGCACGCTGCTCTTAACGTTCTTCTACCGCCAGATGTACGACCTCGTGGCGGCCGGGCACGTCTACGTCGCCCAGCCGCCCTTGTTCCGAGTGCGCAACAAGTCGAACACCTACTACGTCCAGACCGAAGAGGAAATGCGAACCCAGCTGCTCGAGCTTGGCCTCTCGAATTCGGCGCTCGATCGGGGCAACGGCCAGGTTGTCGAAGGCGACGCGATGGCAAGCCTCGTCCGCACGCTGGCCGGCCTCGAAGAGTCGATCATCGCACTCGAACGCCGCGGCATCGGCCTCAAGATCCACGCCGAGCGCAGCGACCCCGCCACCGGCAAGCTGCCCGTCTACCACGTGTTCGTCGATGGCCGCGAGGAATGGTTCGTCAACCGCGAGGCCCTCGACGCCTTCGTTGCCAAGGAAGAAGCGGCCTCCGGCGGCAAGCTCAACATCGACGTCGGCATGGTTGGCACACCCAGCGTCAACGGCGACCTGGCCGAGGCCGCCAAGCTCCGCATCGTCGAGCTCCACGAAGTCCGCACGCTCAATACGCTCTTGGCGGAGCTCGAAAAAGCCGGCTTCTCGATCGAAGCTCTCATCCCGCAAGAACGCACCGGCGAAGAAGCCCCGCGCTACATCCTCCGCCGCGGCGAAAACGAGATCGGCCTCGAAGACCTCCGCGGCCTGCCCGCCGCGATCCGAGCCGCGGGCGAAAAAGGCCTCTCGATCACCCGCTTCAAAGGCCTCGGCGAAATGAACGCCGAAGAACTCCGCGACACCACCCTCGACCCCAAGGCCCGCACATTGATGCAAATTCGCATGGATGATGCCGGCGCCGCCGCCGACCTGTTCGGCGTCCTGATGGGCGACCAGGTTGAACCCCGCCGAGAGTTCATCCAGAAGCATGCGCTCGATGTGCGAAATTTGGATGTGTGAGGCGATCCTCGTATAGCAGGCGAGCTTGCCCGGCGCGTTGAACCCGGAGACGGTATAATACTTGAGAGACGCCTGTGGCCGATCGGCATCCCAAAAAGGAAATTCAGGCCGCGATCGAGTATGCAACGAACCGCGGCTGGAGATTCGTCAAATCCGGACCTCGGGCCCACATTTATGGAACACTATTTTGCCCGCACCAAGAGCGTGACGGTTGCCGAATGGGCGTCTTTTCGACGCCGCGTAGTCCAAGTAATCACGCCGACAAAATCCAACGCCGAGTGGATCGTTGCCCGCACGCGGGCAATTGAGGTTTAATTTCATGACAACCTACGATTTCACCTTGATTCTCAGCGGACCGACAGAACTCACCGACGATCTTGCCGACAAGCTCTTCGCCGCCGGCTGCGACGATGCGACCCCAAGCAGTTCCGCTGGAATCGTGTCGGTCGACTTCGGCCGCGAAGCCACCGACCTCGAATCCGCCATCCGCTCAGCGATTGCCAACGTATCCGCCGCCGGTTACGTCGTCGCCCGCGTCGAAATCGACGCCGACGCGGCAGCGCTAAGAAATTAGGTAGAACCCCCCGCGAGTTCATCCAGAAGCACGCTCTCGATGTGCGGAATTTGGATGTGTGAGGAAGGTCGCGAATCAAATTGCAAAAGCGTCAAGCATTGTTGGCTAACCCCTATTCTCGAATGGTATTGCTCTGATTGTTGGAAGCTAAAGGAGTTGCGAAAGCTTACGAATAGTGGATTCACTTTCAAAGAATACATTGGTCCCGTATTCGATATCTAGTTCCAGTGGCTTACTACAGATCAGATGGGAGAGGCTTTTTTCCGTCAAGAAATAGTCGCAGTATGGTAGGGCCGAACCGGCGTGTCCAAAGTCCTCGCAGTCGCCGCGCTTGTATGTGCGACGATTGTCCCATCTTAATGCGGCATGCAGGCTCGCGTTAATGTGTAATTGTGGAAATCGAGCCTGTACTTTTCCTGCTTTCAGCGCAGATTCTATTAGCCCTCGGACCATTCTCCCGCCGGTATTCCGGTCTGCCGGATTCGGGTCGCCCGTAAGTCCGGTTACTTTGCACAACTCTGCCATTATTTTGCAACAGCTATCGTGGTGCGCTTCCAGGCCTCCGACAATTTCCTGTCGATACAGTTCTGAAAAGCTTGGTTCCGGATTTTGGTTTTTTCCGCTCGTGAGCTCATTTGCCAGTTTCTCTCGATCGGTTGTCGGAGGCCGCTGCCCCTTCGAAAGTGCTTCAACTATGTCACCCAGACTGCTGTCAAACAACGAATCATCAAGACACTTCTGAATGACCTGTGCGATATGGTCGGGCAGCGCCTCGCTACGAAAAGTGGGCTCCCCAAGGTAATAGCCCGCCTTTGTCCACACATCGACTTCAGAAAATGGCTTTCCGGGACCGGAAACCATTGTGGAATATAGTAGATGCCAAAGTTCCATCTCAAACAGAATATGCGGCGGCTGTATGCAAACGGCGGCGCTCAATTCATCCATTATTTCCGCTGTGGCACGACGGGAAGCGCTGTCAGTTTGCAGCCAAAGTTCCTTGATAGACGAATAACTCAACGGGCAGATCGCCTTTTGGTTCGACTTGAGCCGTCGCAACACGGTCAGCAAATCAATGTCGGACTTGTTATTGGCTCTTCCTCGAACGGTGTCGCCAAACTTGATCCAGAACTTTGTGTCCAGGTAAATACGGTGTTGCGATCTAACTTCCAAGTTGAGGGTCCTGCGCTTTGACGCACGATACGCATCAGGCGAAATATTAGGGTGAGCGAGATGATAGTCGAACCGTTCAAGTGCAAGCTTCGAAAAGTGAGGCGAGTTAAAGTCCATGACGTTCACTGGCAGCTTCCGATTGGCGATGGGTTTGATTCGGCCAATCGAAGACGCATTCTACCAAGAAGTGTTCGCGGCGAAGCAAGCGTTGTATTCGTGCCCTCTTCGTGTTGTCGCCTCAAGGACGACTACATCAGCCGTGCGATAAAGGTCTCAATCGGCCAAGTCGCCCGCGGCGAAATCAGCGAGCTCAACATGGACGAACTCCTCGCCGAAGCCCACCGCCGCCACGCCGATCGCAAGTGTTAAGCGGCGATTTCTTTGCGCCTTCGCGTGAGACTCTTCGTTCTTCTCGCCGCAAACTCGCTGTCGGCTCCTTGCACGAACTCGCATCCAGCAAATCCCGCCGATCCTGTGATCCTGTCAAAAATCAGTTGTGCTCGCGCCTCGTTTCCGTGTCCCCTACAACATACTCGGCGTCGGATTGCGATCCACCGCCTCGGCATCCTCATCGGTGAGCGGATGGTCCAAGCCTTCCCAGGCGTCGCTGGTGGCGAGCGAGCTCCCTTGCTCGAACTTGCCGTGGTGATCGCCGTCGTCCTTCAGCGTGGCCCAGCGCACGTAGGCCAACAGCTGTTGCTCCGAGCCAAGCGTCGCCACCAGCCGCCGCAGCCCCGAACGCTTCGATCCATAGAGATAGTGCATCGCTTTCTCTTTCCCACCAGGCGGCAACCGGTCAATCAATCACCGGTCCCCTATCATCCTGTCAAAGAAACAGTTGTGCCCCGGCGTGTTTCGGGTCCCCCCGCACGAAAATCTAATTTCGCGAAAATACTTGCAATCCACCTCGGCCCGCGTTACCCTGTGGGCGTCTTGCGGCCGCGTGGAGAACCGCCTCCGGCCGACTCTTCCTCAGCTCAATTCGACAACCCGGCGTGGCAGTCGCTAATGAGACCATAGAACGTTTGCAAGCACGTAGGTTCGATCGGCCGCACATCAGCCGGCACGTCGCCGGCGGCGGCAACTAACTTGCCTTGTTCTATAGGGAGAGTCTCATGAGCATCACCATGCATTTCGCGCGTATCTCGGGTACGTTGCTCCTCCTCGCCGCGCTCGCCGCCACCTCGCGGGCCGACATTGTGTTCAACAATTTCGGCGCCGGCGATTCGTTCTCCGCCAGCGGCCGAATCATTCAGGGTGAAAGCGTCGGCACGATCGGCAACGTCGATCAGGCGGCGGCCTTCACCGTCGGTGCCATCCCGGCGCGTCTCACTGGCATCACGCTCGGCATCGGCGTTGACGGACCACCCAATACCGGCACCGGCCCGCTCGACATCATCCTCGCAGCCGACGCCGCCGGCTCGCCCGGCGCCGCCCTGCGCACGCTTCCGTTGAACGTCAATTCGACAGGCGATCAAACCGTCTCCGTCTCCGACGGCGGCACGCTGGTCCTCGCGGCCAACACGACCTACTGGGTCATCGCCGACGGCAAAACCACCTTTGATGGCGCCTGGCGTTTCAACAACATAGGCGACGTCGGCCTCACGGCCGGACGCAGCAACCTCGGGGCCTGGAACCTGCGGCCGGATGATGATCGCTACGCATTCCGCGTCGAAGGCCGACCGGCTGTTCCCGAGCCGGCGACCATCTTCCTCTGCGCCACCGCCCTGGCCGGCCTCGCGTCTGGCGTCCGCCGCCAGCGCGGTTAGAAGAGCCGAAGTTCGATTCCACATGGCCGCGGTTCCGCACGAAATTCGTCACCGGAACCGCGGCCTGTTTTGTGTCGCACCCCAGGCCATCCTATTAGTCGAAGTGACCAGTTGCCGACTTTGTCACTCCCACAGCCCGGCCGAAAACAGGATATGTACATCCGTACAAAATCCGCTAAGATCGTCTCCAGCGCGAACTGCGTCGGAGTGACGGTGCGCCGTGACGGCAGCTGGCCCTTGGCGCTACCCGTGCGCGCTGAGTTCCTCGAGTACGCGCGGAAGGACCACCCGAGCGAGCGCGCAACAACTTGTCATCTTGAAAACTATAAGGACTTACGTCAACAAAACTTGACGCCTTGGGAAAAACAAGCGACTTTTGCGACAACCCACCCGTCATCTTCGAGAAAACCCGGCAAAAATGCATTCCACACAAACCGCGCGACCGCCGCGACGAGCAACTGCACCGGCGCCGAGAAAACCTTCTCATTCCTACCATCCTACCGATTGGCCGAACCGCCAATCGGCAACGCCAGTTTGACGCCGCACCACTTCGGCCCTACGATTGCCTGCCATGCTGTTTTATCTGTTCCTGCTGTTCACGATCGTGCCGCTCGTGGAGCTTGCGCTGCTCGTCTGGCTGGGCGGGCAGACCGCTTGGTGGGTGCCGATTCTGCTGGTGCTGGCCACGGGCACGGCGGGGGCGACACTGTGGCGCTCCCAGGGCTTGCGGGTCATCGAGCGAATCAAGGACGACATGGCCGCCGGCCGCATGCCGGCCAGCGCGCTGGTCGACGGTCTGATGATTTTTCTGGCCGGAGCATTTCTGATCACGCCCGGTGTGATCACCGATGCGATCGGCGTCGCGCTCTTGATCCCACCGTTCCGTGCCGTCGTGAAGCGGTTGGCCACCGCCTGGTTTATGCGTCACGTCGAAGTACGAACGGCCACAACATTCGGCACAACTGGTTCGACCTCGACCAGCCCGATGTCCGGCGATAAAATTATCGACGCCCACGTGGTCGGCACCCGCGTCGAAGATGTTTGAGCGAAGATATTTGAGCACAGTGAAGAGGCCGATTCTTGGCGAGACCGAAAGCACACGACATGCGTAAGACCAGCGACCAATGGCCGATCGGCGTGTTCGCCAGCATTGATGCTGGATTGGGCGTCGACTTGGAAGTCGCCCGGGAATTGGGTGTGTCGACCGTCCATCTTCATACGCCGCGCGCCGCGAGCCGATCGCCGGAGCGGGCGCGTGAGTTTGCCCGACGACTCGCGGAATTGGGAATCGAAGTGACGTGCGTTTTTGCCGGTTTCGATGGGGAGAACTACGCCGACATCCCGACGGTGCAAGAGACGGTCGGGCTTGTTCCTCTGGCAACGCGAGACGACCGACTGCGGGAGCTCAAAGAGATCGCCGACTTCGCCCACCAGCTCGAAGTCGACGCAGTAGGTCTGCACCTCGGGTTCATCCCCCACGAGCCGAACGACTCAATCTACCAAGGCATCGTGGCGGCCACTCAACAGGCGTGCGACCACTGCGCCAGGAACGAACAGGCCGTGCATCTGGAAACCGGCCAAGAGCCGGCCGACGTGCTGCTGCGATTCCTGGCCGACATCGAGCGGGACAATCTATTTGTGAATTTCGACCCGGCCAACATGATCCTCTACGGTGTGGGCGAGCCGCTGCCGGCACTGGAACGGCTCGGCCCCCACGTCCGCAGCGTCCACTGCAAGGACGCCAAGTGGTCGAGCGAACCGGGCGCAACCTGGGGCCGAGAAGTGCCGCTCGGCGACGGGGACGTCGACTTCGCCGCGTTCCTTTCGACGCTCGACCGCATCGGCTATCGCGGACCGCTCACGATCGAACGCGAAATTCCTCAGGAGCCGGAGCGGCAAAGGGCCGAGATCGGCCGAGCGATTGAACTGTTGGTACGACTCAAGCAGCAGTTGGCCGCCAAGACGTAGTTGACAGTCTCAGATGATTCGGCCGCTCAGTCGGCGGGCAAACCTATGCATTTTGGAACCGAATTGGCCGGCCGGCCGCCAAGCTCTCTGCTTGCTTTTCGCAGACGAGGATCGCATCGCGGGCCAACTCGCCGCCCAACGTGTCGCTCGTGCGATCGTCGGCGGCACATCGCAGCACCTCGTGCAGTTCCGCCTCGAACGCCACGAGCGGATCACCATCGGAGAGTTCGACGATTTTCACTTTGTTGCGTGCGTCGAGAATTGTCGGAGGGCAGAGATACCGTCCGACGCCGCCCATCACGGCAAACTCGAATACGAGCGTCGCTTGCGCTAAGCGAATCTCAAAGCCGTGGCAAAACGACCGCCCCTGTTGGTCGATCGTGCCGCTGGTCGCCTCGACGACGTGATCGGCATCGCTGAACTCAAACAGCGAGTGCCAGAACTTGGGCAGTCCGTTGTGGGTTGTTCCGCGAGTGACGACGCGTGCCGGCATTCCGAACAGCAGGCGGATGAAGTGAGCATCGTGGACGTGCAGATCGAACATGGGCCCGCCGACCTGGTCGGCCAGCCAGAAATTCTTGAGCCACAGCGGCTCCGCGATCACGCGTTTGAAGCTGCCGCCCAGGAGCCGGCCGTAGCGTCCGCTGCGAATCGTCCGCAGCGCCCAGGAATACTCTGGAAAAAAAGGCAGCACGTGCCCGATGAAAAGCTGTCGCCGAGCCCGCTGAGCGGCCCGGAGCATCCGCCCACAGTCGCGCGACTTGAGGGCCATCGGCTTCTCGCAGAAGACGTGCTTGCCACGAGCCAGCACCGGCAGGCGACGTCCGCGTGCAGCGCCGGTGGCAACGTGACGTCCAGCAAGTCGAACTCGCCATCTGCGAGCATGGTATCGAGATCGGTATACGTGCTCACGCCATCGAGATCCATCTGCGTGCCAGGCGGACCAAAGTTGCCGCGAATGTCGCGCCAGTCGCCGGCGAGCCGTTTGCGATTCGAATCGCACAGCGCGACGACCCTCGCCCCGCGCAGCTTGCGATAGGCGAGATAATGGATCATCCCCATGAAGCCGACGCCAACGATGCCGATTCGAATCATCGCGTCGGCGCCTGCGAATCGCGTGGGGAATCGTCGGCCGCGGCCGCGTCGCCGTCGTCGCGAAAGAAGAACGCAAACACGATCAGCACGAACACCGCCATCGCGGCCGGCGCCAACCAAATCGAACGCCAATCGTGCGGGAAGGCCGCATCGGGTGTCGCAAAGCTGCCGACGATCTTGCCGGAAATCATCGAACCCACGAACAGCCCCAAGCCCAGCGTGGCGAACGCAAGCAGACCCTGCGCCGACGCGCGAAAGTTACTCGGCGACTTGCTGTCGACGTAGATCTGACCGGTGACAAAGAAGAAATCGTAGCAGACGCCGTGCAAGACGATGCCGACGATCAGCATCCACATTTCGTCCCCGCTGTTACCGAACGCGAACAACACGTATCGTACCGCCCAGGCCAACATGCCGGTCAGCAGCATCCACTTAACGCCGAGCCGAGCGAAGAAGAACGGCATCAGCATCATGAACACAATTTCCGACATTTGCCCATACGTCTGCTTGGCGGCGGCGCCTTGGACGCCCAGTTCGTTCAAGAACTGGTTGGTGAACGTGTAGTAGAACTGCAGCGGAATACACACCAAGAACGAGCAAATCATAAACACCATGAATGACCGCTTCTTGAACAGGGCCAAAGCGTCAAGCCCGAGGGCGTCGCGAACGGAGATCGACTTTCCCGTGTTGCCGGGAGGTGTGTGAGGCAGAAAGAAGCAATAGACGCCCAAGACGATTTCGGCGGCCGCCGCCAGCAACATCGGCACCGACGTGGATTGAATCGACGCCGAGGGTGCCAGCGCGCTGCCGAGCGACAAGTTCAGCGGCAGGCCAAACGGGCGATCGAACACGAAGCCCCAATTCGCATTGGCCAAACGCAGCGAGCCCACCAGAATCCCGGCGACAATCCAGCCGATCGTCCCCCACACCCGGATCGCGGGAAACTCCCGGCCTGGCTCTGCGAGGTGATGGAATGAGAGGGAATTGGTGAGCGCGAGCGTCGGCATGTATGCGAGAAAGTAGAGCAGCAATCCAACATACAACGTGACGCTTGCATCGGCGCACGACACCATGTAGAGGAGAATCGCCGAGGTCAGGTGCAATACGGCGAGAATCCGCTCGGTGGAAAAGAATCGGTCGGCGATCATGCCGACGAAAATCGGAGCGATCATGGCCGCGATCGCCGCCGTCCCGTACGCCTGACCGATCAACTCATCGGAAAACAGCCGGCCACCGGTCGCATTGATCGCCGAGGCCATGTATGAACTAAGCGTCACATACCAAGCTCCCCAGACAAAATACTGGAGCAACATCATGACCGAGAGTCGTGTGCGGACGAGCATGCTGGTAAGTAATCCTTGGGTTCTGATTTGTGCAACGAGAGCGATCAGCCCGCCGCGCCGTTAGCCCAATTCGACACTTTCCTTGTCCCAGTGAACGAACCCCTCGATCGCTTCGTACTCGGCGAGTCCGAGTCGGTCGAAGAGCTGGGCGGTTTCGCGGTTGCGCTGCTCGGCGCGTTGCCAGAACTCGCGCATGTCGGGGCCGGGGAAGAGGGCCCGGTCCTTTTGCGATTCGTGTTTGAAGATCGCGGCCCGCTTGCGATCGAGCTCCGCTGGGCTGAGCGGCACTGCCATTTCGATTTGATGCGGGGCCCACTCCTGCCACGCCCCGCGGTAGAGCCAGACTTCACAATCGCTACACCACTCGTCGGCCTGGCACTCGCGGAACGCCCGCAGCACCGCGGCCAGGCACGTGCGATGCGTGCCGTGCGGGTCGGAAAGATCGCCGGCCGCGTAGATCTGGTGCGGCTGGACTTTTCGCAATAAATTCGACACGAGCCGAATATCCGTGTCACTCAGCGGCAACTTCTTGACTCGCCCCGTTTCGTAAAACGGCAGATCCATGAAGTGGAGCCGGTCGACCGGGATATTACAGCAGCGGCCGGCGGCGCGAGTTTCGCTGCGGCGGATCAGCGTCTTGATCATTTGCACCTCGGGGCTGTCGACTTGCCCCGGCTGTTTGTGGCGCAAAAATTCTTCGACGTGGGCCTCCAACTGGGCGGTCCGCTCGGGCGAAACGTCGAAATGGCGATTGAACTCGGCCGAAAAATCGGCGAAGCGAATCGCATCTTCATCAAAGACCGCGATGTTGCCGGACGTCTGGTAGGCGACGTGAACCTCGTGCCCTTGGTCGACCAGCCGGATCAGCGTGCCGCCCATCGAAATCACGTCATCGTCCGGATGGGGCGAGAACACTAGCACTCGCTTCGGGAAGATCTGGTCGCGCGTCGTCCTCCGATCGCCCGGCTGCTTGGCGTGGGCCGGTTTGCCGCCCGGCCAGCCCGTGATCGTCGACTGCAAGTGGCGGAAGACCTTGACGTTGATGTCGTAGGCCGGACCGTGCTCGGCCAACAGGTCTTGCAGGCCGTGCTCGTTGTAGTCGAGGTCGGTGAGCTTGAGGACCGGCTTGTCGAGTTGGCGGGCGAGCCAGATCACGGCCTTGCGAATCCGCACCTCGTCCCATGCAACAGGGCCCAGCAACCAGGGAGAGCGGTAGCGAGTGAGCGCGTCGGCGGCCGCTTCGTCGAGCACCACCAGCGCGTTCGGATGTTCCTGCAAGAAGCTCGCCGCGATCGACGGGTTGGGCGGCTTTTCGACCGCCTCGGCGAGCACGTTCGCTTTGTGTTCGCCGAACGCGAGCATGATCAACTGCCGCGCTTCGAGAATCGTGCCGACGCCCATCGTGATTGCCCGCCGCGGCACGTTCTCCGGTCCGAAGAAGTCGCTCGCCGCGTCGATTCGCGTCACTTGGTCGAGCGTGATCAGGCGAGTGCGGCTCTCTTTGCCGGAGCCCGGTTCGTTGAACCCGATGTGGCCGGTGCGGCCGATGCCGAGCAACTGAATGTCGATGCCGCCCGCTTTGGCGATCTCGTTTTCGTACCAGCGGCAGTGGTCGTTCACTTGCTCGACGGCGATCGTGCCGTCGGGCACGTGCCAGTTGCCCGGCGCGACGTCGACCAGATCGAACAGATGCTCCCGCATGAAGCGGACGTAGCTCTGTAGCTCGTGCGGCTGCATGGGGTAGTATTCGTCAAGGTTGAACGTGACGACGTTCGAGAGCGAGAGTCCCTCATCACGGTGCATTCGCACCAACTCATCGTAGACACCGACTGGCGTGCTGCCGGTGGCCAGACCCAAGACACAGTTCCGACCTTCGGCCTGACGCTGGCGAATCAAATCGGCGATTTCGTGAGCCACCGCCCGGCTGGCGTCCGACGAACGGCGGTAGACATGGACCGGGATACGTTCGACCGTCGTCGACGAACCACCAATTGCTCCACCCGCTGCCATGTCCGCGGGTAGTCGAAGATCTCGCCGGGAATCGATTTCTACGCTCTTCATGTAAGAACCCTTGCCAGTAGATTTGCCAAGCCCGCGCAGTTGCGCTTAAGTAATGAGTTCAGTATACTGCCGACCGCACCGTCTTTCCAACTAGGCGGATGTCACGACGGTCGTATCGTGTTTTGCAGGTGCCCACGTCGACTTCACGTGTCGTTAGCTCGATCACTGCAAGTCAAAGCTGTAGAGTACGATCTCAATGCCACGATCCAATGGGGGGGTAATCGCGACGATGGCGGAAGGCTTTCGAACCGGCCGCGATGAATGTGGACCGAGATGCAGATCGTGTGCAGAAAGATCAGTCGCCGTAACAAATCGCTACGTCGTGTAGTGACCGCCGCGGAATCACTACTGCCGTCCCATGCCTTCCCGTGACCCAACACCGCGAATACGGGCACTTTTCTTGCAGTGCCCCGACTCGTGAGTGTTAACGCCATCCGTCGAGTCAAGCTTTGCGGCCTGGGGTCTTCCGGCAACTGGCAAAAAGTCTGTGCGTCCTACGGGTTGCAGCGGTGCAGGCAACCAAATATCGCTGCGACATTGGGCTGATTTTAGCGACTGTGTCCACGCGTGCCGTCGATTGGAATCGCTGGGGAGTGCTCCCTGTTGTGCCGATTTTCGTGCGCACGGGAGTGGTGGCGACAAGGACGTTGCCTCAACTCCGCCGAGCGGCCTAAGTGGCCGACACCAGATTCTCAAGCGATTGGGTTTCGCACCATCGGTGCGGCCTTCAGGGAAGAAGGAGATTCGAGATGAAGATTCGTCGGACGTGGATTCGAGTCACCACGGCGGCTGCGATCGCGACGATTGGTGGACCTTGGGCCGCTGCGCAAGGTCAGTACGCACCCTATCCGTCCACGCAGCCCTATTCGGCTAACGTGCCGGTCGCACCCTACGGCGTGCAACAGTCTCAGCCGGCCGGCTATGCGAGTACGTATCCGACGACTTCCTACGGTAGCACGTCGAAGTACGTTCCATCGACGCAGGATCGATACGCCACGACGGCGGCAACTCCCTATGCATCGACCCCGTATCAGGCGCCCCGCTATCCGCAGTCGGCGGCCTCTTCGCCCTATGCGTCGCTCGCGCGCCAGATGAATGGCACAACGACTCCCGGCAGAAGTGCGATGCCGCCGCAACAGGGCAACCTGCCCACGCCCGACCCGGCGATGGGCGGCAATGCCGCGTCGCAGGGCAACATGCAGGGCTACAACATGTCGTCACCCTATCCGTCGACCGACGGCACGAGCGGCTATCTCTCGACCGACCCCGGTTGCGCCAACGGCAATTGCGGATATCAAGACTTGGGCTACGGTGCGTGTATGGATGATTGCGACAGTGGCACCGGGTGGTTCGGCGGCGTCTATGGACTGTACATGACCCGCTCGGCGCCCGGTTACCGCAGCTACACGGTCGGCGTCGACTCAGCGGCGACGGGCGTTCCGTATTATCCCCAAGCGAGCGACAGCGAGAACCAGAGCGATTGCGCTTTTTCGGCGCCCACTGGCGCGGCGGCGTCGAGGTTCGCTTGGGCAGCACCTTCGGCATCGGCGACGGCTGCGACTATGGCGATAGCTGCGACGATTGTGGCCCCTGCAATTCCAACTGCGGCTGCAACAACGCTTGCGGCTGCCAGCCGTGTTGCATACCTTGCTGCCAGCAAATGTATGCCTGGGAAGTCGCCTGGTGGGGACTCGACGACGACCAGCGGGAACAGTACGTCGACGGCCCACTCACGGCAAACTTCCGCTATTACGGCATGATCAACTACGCCGGCCTCGAATACGACGACGGCGGCGGCGCCCAGCCGGTCAACAATTACTACAATTATCAAATCCCGATCACCGGCACGGGCGACGGCCCGAATGGCGAGCGCGTCGTTGCGCAGCGAGTGCGGACCAATTTTCAGGCCCAGAATCTCGAACTTAACATCATGCGATTGCCGCTCTACACGGGCGGTTGCGGTTGCGACTGCGCTCCGGCCTTCTCGCTGACCAGCTTGTGTGGCGTCCGCTATTTCCGCGCCGACGACGACTTCGAATTCGACACCGAACGATCCACGTTAGCCCAGCCGACGTTCAACGGCTGGGGCAACGGCACGAACGAATTGTTTCACGTCATCAACCTGCAGAACAATCTCGTCGGCTTCCAGTTGGGCGCGAACATGAACTACTGCGTCGCGTCGCGGTGGAACTTCTTCTGGGACACCAACTTCGGCATCTACAACAACTACATCACGCAGCACCAGCGGTTGTACAACCCGCTCGTCGGTGACGCGACCTTCGCACAGGACGGACGCGACGCGAACATCAACTCGAAAAAGGACGACGTCGCCTTCCTAGGCGAGATGCGGCTCGGCGGCGGGTACATGTTCGCCAACCACTGGCGAGCAACGCTCGCCTATCGCGCGATCGGTATCACCGGCGTGGCGCTGTCCCAGGATCAAATCCAGCCCCAATACATCAACTGGGCCGACGCCGCTCGGATCCATTCCGACGGCTCGATCGTGATCCACGGCATCCAAGCCGGCGTCGAGTGCGTCTATTAGGTCTGTTTGTACAGCAGACGAGAAACAACTCAACTTGGCCAGCGATCAAGAGCGATCGTCGGCCGAGTTCTTTTGTGCGCACTGCAAAGGCCCCGTCGAGATGCGAATGAGCTGCTCGTGAAGTGGGCGATTTTACGTCGTCGTGCAGCGACTACTTGCCCTGCACACCAAGCCCGGTGAGCTGCAGAAACTCCGGGTCGTGTCGCAACGGCTGGAAGTCGGGTTCGTGAAGAACCACGTCGCGGAAGTTGGTGTCCATCTCCAGCGCGTGCGACAGGTACTGCAGCGCTAGCACGCGATTCCGCGCGAGGCACCAGTAGCACGCCAGGTTGTAGTGGATGATCGCTTCGCCCGGATCAACCTCGACGGCGTGCTCAAGCGCTTCGATCGCCTTGGCGAGTTTGCCGGTTCGCTTGTAGCACCAGCCCAGCGCGAGCCAGACGTGAATGTCGTCCGGCACCAGGTCGGCGCTCCGCTCGAGCGGAAACAGCGCTTCTTCGTACCGCGCCAGCTCGCGCAGTGTTTCACCCATCAAATAGCAGGCCCGCCCGTTGCCGTTCACGAGTGAATGGCGGCGTTCGAGCGAGCGAAGCGCACTCTCGCGCATGCCAAGCTCAAGATAGCCCTCGGCTTCTTCAATCGCCCGTCGCAGTTGCAGTCGGTTGCGAGACACGCGTTTTTACCTCGATCGCGCCGCCTGGGAACGCCTGTTCGTCCCTCTCTACGAATTGTACTCGGCTAAACCAAGGGACCCAAATGATTTTTTGCCAAAACTCTCGCGCACAAGAGTAAAAACATTCGGTAAACGGGCCGGCGCAAACCTCGCCGCGTGAGCCGGTGGATCGGGCCTGGAAGAGTTTGCCGGCGACTGGCTGATTGTCGAACAGACCTCCGCCAGAGACACCGCGAGCGAAAAGCTCGTCGGCGAGTTTTCGAGTCGCCAAACAGCGACGGTTGGCATTGGGCATCATCGCGGATTCGCCGCGTTGCATTTTGGCCGCAGCGCGATTCGACGTCGACCATGCAATGTCCGTTTTGCGGGCGTTTTCCAGCCAGTTTTCTGCCTGCCGCCGGCGCTCCCGACCGATCGGCACCCGCCTTGCAGAGATAGTTGGCCGCGTGGTCGACGCGGATCACGCTCCGCCACGACAAAACTCCTCCCCCATCTCATCTTTGTCCCCTCGCCTGCGCTGGCGGCGGTTGCGCCAGCGAGGCGGCTCCTTCCATGCGCTCGATTCTGGGCATCGCGATGTTGCTGCTCCTGGCCGGCCTGGTGTCGTGCCGGATCGAAGGGCGCAGCGCCGACACGCACCCGTCAGCCGCCAATGCCGATTGGGTCCGCACCGTCGACGGTTGGGAAAGGCCGAACGATTGGCAACCGTCGCTCGCCGGTCCGCCGGCAGTGCATCCACTCGTGGTCGCCACCGGCCAAATGCTTCTCGCGGTGTTCGCGCTGGTGGCTGCTGGCGGCCCAGCCGTTCATCCCGCCGTACTCCGGCGCACGATGCTTTCGCCACTTAACCCCTGACGTAACCCGCTGCTGCGTGGCGACTTAGGGGAATCTGCGCGAATTGGCCTAGATTGTTGCACGGATCGCACGCCTCGGCGCCACTATTTGAATAAGCAGCCCGAATACTTTTAGAACGCTGCCCGATCCAACCCGGCCGGAGATGATTCGATGCGCCTAACCTTGCGTACTTTGCTGGCCTACATGGACGAGATTCTCGAACCGGCCGATCGCGAGGAGCTCGCCAAAAAGGTCGAGTCGAGCGATTTCGCCCACGACTTGATCCATCGCACCAAGGACACGATGCGCCGCCTGCGGCTGAGCGCTCCGCAAGTGCTCGGCAGCGGCATCGGGCTGGATCCGAACACCGTGGCCGAGTATCTCGACAATGTCCTGCCGCCGGATAGCGTGGCCGATTTCGAGCGCATTTGCCTGGAGTCGGACGTGCATTTGGCCGAGGTGGCGTCTGCTCACCACGTGCTGACGATGGTGCTCGGCGAACCGGCGGAAGTCGACCCTCTCTCGCGGCAGCGAATGTATGCAATTCCCGCCGAAGCGGAGCACCGCAGAGAACGGCGCATGGATCCGGCCCATGTCCAGCCGACCGCCGAACAGCCGTCCGACGCGGTCATTCCGCCCCCCAACCTGTTTCCCGCCGCGAGCGTTTCACCGGCGACCCCTGCGGACGCGATTCCCGATTACTTGCGCGAACGCATGGACTCGGCATCGGATGCTGCTCGCCGTGTGCGCTGCGGTGCTGGTAGTTGCGGTTGGCTTCTTGCTGACGTCTGGACTCACCGGCTGGTTTGGAGGCAAGCCGCAAGTAGCGGGCGGGCCAGGTTCCAACTTGGCCGGCAGTCTTCAGCCCCCGCCCCCGACAGCAGCCCCGCCCTCGACCGCGACACCGGAGGAGATCCAGGCGACTTCTGCGCCGACGACAAGCGAGCCGCCGGCAGCATCCACTTTGAGCGAAAGCGACACCGCCGCGCCGACCATCTCGGCCGCCCCGCCCCGCCTGCAATTGCCTGCGATGGGCGGCAGCGTCACGCCATCTTTGCCAACGGCTGAATTGGCGCCAACCGAAAACGTGGCGGTGAATGAGTCCGCCAGCGGCTACGAAAATTCGTCGGCTGGAACGCCGGTGCCGAGCGAGTCGACCGATCGCTACGCAGATCAGTCCACGGGTGCCCCAGCGGCCAGTGCGACGGCCAGCATTCCTCAAACGCCGCCACAGATTATGCCACCTCAAACTCCGATGGCCACGGAAGCGGCGCCGCTGGCAAGCGACGCAATGGCGCCGAAGACTACCCCAGTACCCAACGCCGGCGCGGTCGCCGAGGCGACTCCCCCGGTGAATGCTGAGCCAGCGATCGACCTTGCCGCCAGTGTCGCGGCGATGGAAGAACCCCCGGCGAGGCCCGCCGAGTTGGGTACCTATTTCGACGGCAAAAACGTGCTGCTGCACTACGACGTCGCCAAGGGCGCCTGGTTCCGAGCGGCGCCGCATAGCCCGCTTAGCCCGGGCGACAAGTTGCTGGCGATGCCCGCCTTTTATCCGAAGCTGACGCTCGCGTCCGGCCTGCATTTGAAGCTCGCCGGCGGCACGCAAATCTCGCTGGGCGTCGCGTCCGCTGATTCCAACGACCCCGCGATCGACGTGGCGTTTGGCAAGCTGGTGATCGTCAACACAACCAACAACGAAAACAAACTGCGTTTGACGGTCGGCAAAGAGGTCGCCTCCGTGCAGCTTGGCCTCGGCGCAACGATAGCCGTCGACGTGCAACCTAGATACGCGCCGGGCAACGATCCGCGCAAGTCGCCGTCGCCGCTGGTTGTCGACGTGTACGTCCGCGACGGAGTCGTCGTTTGGGATGATGTGGCCGGCAGCAGGACGATCGCCGCCCCGAACCATTGGCGTATCGAAGACGGGACGGCGACGGCTGTCGCGTCCGACGTAAAATTCCCCGCCTGGATTGACGAAGAACCGATCGAGCAGCGGAGCGAAAAAATGTTCGGCGCGCCGGCCGTCGAGGCGGCGCTCGATCCGACGCGTCCGGTCGAAGAGCAATTGCTCGAACTGTATCAAAGCAGCAGCCGACGCGAGGTCAAGTCGCTCGTCGCCCGCAGCAGCGTCTATGCCGGTGTCTTCGTGCCGTTTGTCGAGGCGCTCCGCGATTCGGATCAAAAAGGCTCCTGGAAGACGCACATCGACACCCTGCGATCGGCAATGTCGCTCGGTCCCGAGTCGGCCGAGAAGATCTATCAGACCCTCGTCGACCAGCACGGCAAACCGGCCGCCGACGACCTCTACCAAATGCTCTGTGGCTATGGTCCGAAACAAATCGGGACGCCGGAGGAGTTTCGGGCCGGCCTGGCGCCGCAACTGGTCGAATGGATGGAAAACGACAGCCTCGATTACCGTGTGCTGGCCGTGCAAGACATGGCCGACATTACCGGCTGGAAGCTGATGGCCAATCCGGCCGGCACACCGACCGAGCGCGCCCGCGGCATCCGTCTGTGGCGGCAGCGGCTCAAGGCGGGCGAGGTTTCCCCGCAGTCTCCATAGAAAGGATTGTCCCGATTCGTCGAAACCGCAGGATGGACATTCTGTCCGTCTTGTGGTTTCAATGGACGAGATTGTCCATCCTACGGCACCGTCGCCCAGTTTTCTGCGTTCTTCTTGCGGGAAACCCCGTTTGTATGCGGCGGCCGATCAGGCTAGAATGAGTGGCTTGGCCGCTGGCCGTCGAGGCGTTCTCGAGGGTCAGCAGCGGCCCGAGCGTGTTCCACCCGCCCCCTGAGGAGGCGTCATCGGTGCAGGTTAAGATTTCCACGCGGCATGGTCACTTGAGCGATGCATCGCAGCAGAATATCACGGCCAAAGCCGAGAAACTTTTGCGGATCTTCGATCGGATCACGGCGATCGAGTTGACGATCGATTTGAAGGACTCGAATTCTCCGCGCGTGGATGCCAAATTGTCCGCCGAGCACAAGCACGATTTCGTGGCTCACGATCAGTCGGACAATCTCATGGGCTCGATCGACGCCGTGCTTCATCGATTGGAACAGCAGCTCCGAAAATATAAGGAAAAGGTCCAAGAGCGCCATCGCCAGCCGGATCCCCGGCGCCAAAGCGAACCAACCGGCCCAGACCTTGAGTAACAGCACAATTCCCAAATTTGGCGGCGGGGCTTGCCCCGCGCGATACATCCGAGCCGCGTCGCACCGGGGACGATCCGTCCTCGACGCGGTCTAGACACAAGTCAACGCACTCGACGAGGCATGAGAGACGATGAAGTTTTCTGACTTTATTTGCAAGGACGCGGTTCGCACGCAGTTGGAGGCGGACGACAAAGAGACCGTCATTCGCGCCATGGGCAAGGCGCTGGTCGAAGCCGGCAAAATCAAAGAGCAGGATTTCGAGAGCATCGTGGCCGCGATCCTCAAACGCGAGGAACTCGGCAGCACGGGCATCGGACGCGGCGTCGCGGTGCCCCACACCAAGCACCCGGCGGTCGAAAAGCTTGTCGGCACGGTGGCCATCAGCGAAGACGGCGTCGATTTCGACAGCCTCGACGGCGAGAAGGTCCACCTGTTGTTTCTCTTGATCTCGCCGCCCGATCGCCCGGGCGATCACCTGCGGGCGCTCGAGAACATCTCGCGGCAGCTCCGGGACGACACGTTTTGCCGCTTTCTCAAGCAGAGCAAATTACCCGCAGACGTGTGGCAACTCTTAGAAGAAGGAGACAGCAACCAAACCGCCTCGTAGTGTCGGCATCGCCCCGTGAGGCGAACCAGCGTCGAGCGGGATGCATCACCCCGATCAGGAACTATCGGCGGACAGTGACAGACGGGCCCCAGGCTTGAGCACTTCGTCATGAGCACATACCCGGTCACGCGCGCTGTAGTCATCGTGAATCCCAACGGGTTGCACGCGCGCCCTGCGGAGCGTTTGGCACGAACGGCGATGCAGTACAAGTCGCGGATCGAGTTCCTCTGCCGAAACGAGCGGATCGACGCCAGAAGCATCTTGCATCTGCTCACGATGGGGGCGACTCAAGGCACCGAATTGATCATTGAAGCAGACGGAGAGGACGCCCAGCTGGCGGTCGACACTTTGGCAGAGTTGATCGCCGGCGGGTTCGTCGAAGAGCAACAGCCGGCCGACGGAAAGTGACAATCGCATTCCAGCAGGACGCGGCACCAACAATTCAACAGTCAACAAATCACAGTCACGAAGTCCGGCGCGAGGTCGGCCACTTACTTGGCGGCCCGGCGCTGGAAAGCGCAATTTTGTCCGCGGCGACGTCCTAGGTTGGGCGTCGCCCCCGCGACCCAAGAATTACCAAGAGAACATTAGGGCACATCAGCCGCTTGAGCGAGCGATCGCCAGCAAACACTGCAAACAAGCCATTCGGCGCCCGCGGCGACTTCAATACTCCGGGCGACTTCAAGCTGGGTGGGCATGTCCTGTCCTGCCGAGCAGTGTCAGCGCGATCCATCGGCTCTCGGCGCACGGTGGAAAGAGTATGGACGATCGGCCTTACGGCTGGCAATCTCCGCTCGATTTACTAGTGGCACCGGCGTCCTAGCCGCTCCAGGCCGGTGTGCCCGCTAGTACAACATGGAACGTCTTCAAGGAATTGCCGTTTCGCCCGGCGTGGCGATCGGCGAGGCACTCGTGATGGATAACGAGGGATTCCGCATCCCTCGTCGCTTCCTGCCGCGCGACGCGGTGGAAGACGAGCTGGAGCGGCTCGACCAATCGATCGCTTCCGCCACGGCCGAAATCGTGCGCAACCGCGACCGCGTTGCCGAGCAACTCGGCGATCAATACGGCGCGATCTTCGCCGCCCACGTGTCGATGCTTAACGACACCGGGCTCCGCGCGAAGCTCGAGGAAATGATCCGCCTGCGGCACTATTCGCCCGAATACTCGGTGAGCCGCGTGCTGCGGAACTACGCGAAGGTGTTTCAATCGCTCGAAGGGCCGATGCCCGAGCGGGCCAACGACATCTTCGACATCGAGAAGCGCCTGTTGCGGCACCTGTTGGGCCGCCGACGCGAGGAGCTCGGGAACATCGTTTCCGAAGTGCTCGTGCTGGCCCACAATCTGACGCCCAGCGAAACGTCGAACCTCAATCCGAAGTTCGTCCGCGGCTTCGTTACCGAAGTCGGCGGCCCCGGCAGCCACACGGCGATCGTCGCCGAAGCGCTCGGCATTCCGGCGGTGGTGGGCACTGGGCCGTTCCTCACGGAAGTCTCCGGCGGCGAGACGGTGATCATCGACGGCGACCAGGGCCTGGTGATCCTGCACCCCGATGAAGAAACGATTGCCCGTTATCGTTACGAAGTCGATCAGCAGCGCTCGCAAGCGCGGAAGCTCGAAGCGTTTCGCGACTTGCCTGCCGAGACACTCGACGGCACGCGGGTTCAACTCTTGGGAAACATCGAATTCCCCTACGAAGTCGAGCAGTGCAAGGAACGCGGCAGCGACGGCATCGGGCTCTATCGCACCGAGTTTCTGTTCCTGTCGGGGGCCGAACAGCCGACCGAGGACGAGCAGTTCGCCGCCTACTCCGAAGTCGCCCAGGCGATGGGCGAGCAGCCGGTCGTGATGCGCACCGTCGACCTGGGCGCCGACAAAATTCCCAATCTGCCCGCCCCCGAGGATGAGCCGAATCCGTTCCTCGGCCTCCGCAGCATCCGTTTGGCGCTCAAGCACCGCGAGCTGTTCCGCACGCAGCTTCGAGCCATCTTACGGGCGAGCGTGGCCGGCAACATCCGCATGATGTTTCCCCTCGTGAGCACGTTGATGGAGCTCCGCACCGCCAAGTCGGTGCTGCAGGATGCCAGGGAGGACCTGGACGAGGAAGGAGCGAAGTTCGATCGCAACATGAAGGTCGGGATGATGGTCGAGGTGCCCTCGGCCGTGCTGATGATGGACCATTTCGCCCACGAGGTCGACTTCTTCAGCATCGGCACCAACGACCTGATCCAGTACGCGCTAGCCGTCGACCGCAGCAACAAGGACGTGGCCGGGCTCTACACCGCGTCCGACCCATCGGTGCTGCGGCTGATCCACATGGCCGTCAAAACTGCCCACGAGCACAATGTGCCGATCAGCATGTGCGGCCAGATGTGCGGCAACCCGCTCTACACGATGATTCTGCTGGGGCTGGGGCTGCGGAGCCTGAGCGTTACGCCGGCAGCGATCCCCGAAATCAAGCGCGTCTGCCGCAGCGTCGAGCTGCCCCAGTGCGAGCAAGTTACCCAACGGGTGCTCAAGTTCGACAGCGCCCACCACGTTCGCACGTACCTCAAGGAAGAACTCTCGAAGGTCGTGCCGGACATAAGGATTTGAAGAAAGGGGTCGGGGGCCAGGAGTTGGGAGTCAGGAAGAAGTTTTTTCTGACTCCTGACTCCCTGCTCCCGGCACCAAACGAAACTTACACAAGCAAAGGCATACACCCTACTCATGAAACAAGAAATGTTGATCAACGTCGCCCAGCCGGAGGAATGCCGGATCGCGATCGTTGAAGACGGCATGCTCGAAGAGCTGTACGTCGAGCGCACCAGCCAAGGCAACTTTGTCGGCAACATCTACAAAGGCAAGATCGTCAACCTGGAGCCAAGCATCCAGGCCGCGTTCGTCGACTTTGGCGTCGGCCGCAACGGCTTCCTGCACATCAGCGACGTCGAGCCGCAGTACTTCCGCCAAGGCGGCTACGATCCCAATCGCCCGATCAATCCCGACGGCTCGCAATCGAACGAACCGGCCCACGTCGGCGCAGAGCAGCGGGGCGAGCACAGTGGCGAACGCGGCGGCGGGGGGCGGCGCGAAAACGGCCGCGGACGCTCCGGTGGCCGCTCCAGTGCCCAGCGCCTCGGCGTTCGCCCGCGGATCAAGCCGCCCATCCAAGACATCTTCCAACGCGGCGATGAAGTGCTGGTCCAAGTCATCAAAGAAGGCATGGGCACCAAGGGACCTACGCTCTCGACCTACATCAGCATCCCGGGCCGTTACCTAGTCCTGATGCCAGCGCTGGGCCGCATCGGCGTCTCACGCAAAATCGAAAGCGACGACGATCGCCGCCGGCTGCGCGACATCCTCCGCGAGCTCAACCCGCCCCGCGGCGTCGGATTCATCGTCCGCACCGCGGGCACCGACCGCACCAAAAAAGAACTCTCCCGCGACCTCGCCTATCTGCTGCGGCTGTGGAAGGTGATCGTCCGCCGGATCAAGAAGCACCCGGCCCCGGTCGACATCTACGAAGAAAGCGACATGATCATCCGCACGATCCGCGACATCTTCACCGCCGACGTCGACGCGATCTACATCGACGAGCCGGCCGCCCATGAACGGGCCAAGGAGTTCCTGCAGATCGTCATGCCGCGCTACGTCAGTCGCCTGCAGCACTACGAAGGCAAGGAACCGCTCTTCCAGAAATACAACCTCGACGAGGCGATCGCGCAGATCAACCAGCGCCGGGTCCCCCTGCGCGGCGGCGGGTCGTTGGTGATCGACCAGACCGAAGCCCTGGTGGCCATCGACGTCAACAGCGGCAGCTTTCGCACTGATGGTTCCGCCGAGGAGTCGGCCTTTCAGCTCAACAAAATTGCCGCCAGGGAAATCGCCCGGCAGCTCCGCTTGCGCGACCTCGGCGGCGTGGTCGTGAACGACTTCATCGACATGCGCAAGGACCGGCACCAACGCGACGTCGAGCGGACCTTGCGCGACGCGGTGCGACGCGACCGTGCTCGCACGAAGATCCTCCGCACCAGCCCCTTCGGCCTGATCGAGATGACGCGCCAGCGGATCCGCCCCAGCCTCAAGCGGAGCGTCTACAAGGAGTGTCCCGCCTGCGCCGGCAGCGGCCAAGTGAAATCGGCCGAGAGCATGGCCATCGAAGTCGTCCGCAAACTGCTCCTGCGGTCGCACCTCGAGCAGGTCTCGAAGGTAACCGTCACGGTCGAAGAGGAAGTGGCCAGCTACCTCAACAACAAGAAGCGCCGCGAGCTGGCCAAGATCGAAGACGACAACAGCGTGCAGATCCAGATCGTCAGCGGCGAAGGCCTCTCGCCCGAATTCCTCAAACTCGACTGCTTCGATGCCAACGGCCGCGAGGTGAAGTTCCCGGAGTGATGTTTCTTGTCCCGGTTATCCCAACCTGCCAGACACTGAACCTCGACAGAGCAACCAGCAAACAATAGGCGGCCGTTCGCCACGGGGCGGGCGGCCGCCTTCTTTCTTTTTCGCGTAGTTCGAAACTCGTGTCGTGTTTCGACACGTTGAATACTGCCGATCGACTTTCGTCAAATCTTGATCTTGCCTTAACGGATTCTTAACAGTCCGCTGCAACGATGTTGACCGCGGCATGTCGGCGACGCGTGGCCGCGCTGGGACAGCGGTGGAGCAAAACAGAAGGCGGCCGAAGTTTTGCAGAGATGCTACGTAGTAATTTCGTGCAGTCGAGCGACTGCGTGTTTTGTGTTCTGACACCTTTGATTTGATTCGAGAAGGAGTTACGACTAATGAAGAAGTGTATGGTTGCATTCCTCCAGACCGACGTTTGTCGGGGGAAAATCCAAGCAAACTATGATCGCCGCGAGCCTTTGTCTGCTGCTCGCTGCCACGGCTCAAGCGCAGGTTCGCATCACGGAAGCCGCCTCTTGGAGCAGCGGCAATTCACCAGTCGGCGCCGATTGGTTTGAGCTCACAAACATCGGGAGTTCCGCCATCGACCTCACCGGTTGGTCGATGGACGACAGCTCGGAAACGCCCGGCGTCGCTCCGCTAACGGGTGTATCGAGCCTCGCAGCAGGTCAGTCGGCAATTTTCCTTGAAGGTGATGGTTCAGCCAACTCGACCTTCATCAGCACTTGGTTCGGCGCCAGTGCGCCGGCTGGCTTTGCCATCGGCAACTACGCCGGCAGCGGCGTTGGACTGAGCACCGGTGGCGATGAAGTTAGTGTCTTCGACGGCTCGAACGCCCTACAGGCCCTGGTGGCCTTCGGAGCTACCGCAGGTCCCCCGTACCGTACTTTCGACAATGCGGCCGGACTGAACTTTTCTGACATCTCGGCAACGTTGAGCATGGTTGGCGTTAATGGTGCATTCGCGGCATTTGCCGACGCCAACGAAATTGGCTCGCCCGGAACCATTGCTGGCAGTGTTCCTGAGCCTTGCAGCGCCTTGTTGCTCGTCCTGGGCGCCGGCGCGCTGGCAGTGCACCGTCGCGCCCGGTCGTAAGGGGGCTCCGGTCGCCTATAGAATGATTGTGGACGCCTCGCCATCCAGGCGAGGCGTCTCTTTTTTTGCGCCAGCGTCGCACGGCATGAACGCTGTATCACGGGCAACGTTTCGTGCTAATTCTGCGAGCTATAGCGAGTTACGTCCTGCCGCGAGAGTTTGACGTCGAAGTGATTGTCTTGACCTGCAATCACTCGGAAATCTCCCGGCGCCCGAGCCCGTTTGAATTTCGGTTCGTCTTTCGCCGCCCCGGTCGTCGGTGGAACATTGATGATCGTCACCGTGTGCTCGCCGACGACGGCGCCGTCGCCTTTACCGTAGGTACTCAGCACAAAACTACCGTCGGGCTGGAGCAGCCCCAGCGCCGCTTTGCCGGGATGGAGATTGTCGCCGCCGGGCAGTGGGGCGAACATGACCTTGCCGTGCGTGAACGGCTGGCCGTCGATCGTGACCGTGCCGCTCACCGGCGCGACGTCGTGAGGCGATTTGTTGCATCCGGCTAGAGTCCCGGCGAGCGCAAACAATGTTACCGAGCGAAAAAGTACAGTCTTAATCGGGGGCACCTAATTGCTCCTTTTTCGATCGGGCGGAACGCGTCATTCAAACTCGCCGAGCAAGTTTCCGTCTGAGCGTTCACCGAGCAACTCGAAAGTCCGCAATGAGAGGTCTTCGGCAATAAAGTGCACGGACCCATCAACGAATCCAAACAGGGCGCCGCTGACGTGCCAGCTGAATGTGCAATCGTCGTTGTCGCCCGAGATCAATTCACCTTTCAATGGAAACGACATGGCCCCGCCGATGTTGCAATTGATGGGATTGGTGGTCTTGAACAACACAGCGCCATCTTCATAGGCCGGCGATCCAATCCACACGGGAAAACTTTTGACCGAAACCCAATAAGCTGCTTCGCCTATCGCGATTGTCTTACTTGTGCCGTCGAGCACGTCTTTGATCCGAACTCGATTGACAACGTATTTGTCGCGATGGACGGCCGCCGCCGCTGGATCACCCTCGAAGGGAGGGCATGTATGACCTTTCAGTGCTTCCTCTTTCCGCAAAAACATGCCGCCATCACAATACCCGCGCGAGGCTTTGTAGGATGAAGTGCCATAACCGAAATTGACGGGCGTTGAATGCCCAGTCCGAAATAGCCGCCGCTTGGTACGGTCGTGGGCAAACCCGACGATGGGCAGAGAAACGTCTGCAACGGGGTGTCACCGCCGGCGATTGGGATTTTGCCGCCGACGATCGCGGCCGTAAAGACTCCCGGTTGCCAAGGGTCGCCTTGGTAGTGAACGCCGGCGTAATCGGGAATCGAGTTATTCACGAGGCGGTCGTATACGCCCTGCTCCTCAATTTGCGGCAGGATTCTCGCGGCCCAGCCGAGGCCATCCTCGGCATAATCTTTCCAGTTGGCATCCGGCGGAGCAGCACCGTAGACGCCCTGCGGGAATTCCTTGCGGGTGTCGTGGTAATTCAAAAGTCCCAAAGTAATCTGCTTAAGATTGTTCTGGCATTGTGCGCGGCGTGCAGCCTCACGGGCCGCCTGAATTGCCGGCAACAGCAGTGCGACCAGGATGCCAATGATCGCAATCACGACCAACAGCTCAACCAGCGTAAAACCAGGAGCAGCGCGGCCCCAATGATTCCGCGCTGCCGTGATTTCGGCACAGCCGTCTGCGTTCATGCTCCGTTCGTCCACGCGCATGCAATCCTCCAGCACCTCTTGTCGTCTGTGCAAGCAAGAACACGCATCGTATCGAACGCGGCGCGTCTCGAAAATGATCGCGCCGTTATTTAACAAATCCTTAATGCGTTCTTAACAATTCTCGTGGAAGATGGTCGGTTCGCGTAAACCTGGATGTCACACCATCGGTAATTAGGAGCATCACAAGTTTTATGGTCCATGGAACACTGATTCGGGCGGCGGGACTGTCATTCGCACTGGCACTTTCGGGGATGTTTGCCGACTCGGCTCGCGCCGAGCTGTACATCAATGAGATCTACTTCGATCCGCCGCATTCCAGCGGCGACCTCAATCAGGAGTACATCGAGCTGCGCGGCACTCCCGGCATGGCGCTGGACAATCACTATTTGATCCTGCTCGAGAATGAGAATACTTCGCTCGATAACGGAACGGCGGGTCAAGTCGAATTCATTGTCGACTTGAATGGTCGCTCGATGGGCAGCAACGGTTTTCTCACTCTACGCCAGAACGGCAGCCCGTACACACACATCGCGCCTGGGACTACCGACCTGAAGAATACAGGCCCCAGTGCGAGCTGGGGCACGTCGCCGGCCAATAACTCGATCGGCGTGTCGTCTACCAGCGGCATCATCGAGAATAGCGGCTTTACGGCGATGTTGATCGACAAGGGAACAGGCGTAGTGCCGACCCTCGGTCTCCCGCTGGATGGGATGGTCGACAACGACAGCAACGCTGCGACCATACGCGACGGTCTGGACTATGAAACCGGGCAGCCAGGCTGGTCGATCGTCGATTCGATCGGCGTGTTTAGCGAGATCAAGGAAATGGAATTCGGCCGCACCTATGCGCCGATCAATTTTGGGCCCGAACTCGACGGCCAAGTCGTCAGCTTTGTCGAGACCGCCACGAGCACGTTCTTTCAGGACTACTCTGTCCATCCGAATTTATCGCCGGGTCAAACGTATGTCGGCGTCGGCGCTGAAATCGAACTAATTGCCCGCTATGGCAATTCGACTGGATCGACCGAGCACGACTGGGTCGCCTCGAACGTTACGGACGACGCAAGTGACGGATGGGTCAGTGCCGACGACGGGTTCCTCCAGTCGGGCAGCGATCCCCATGGACTCCCCAGAGACCCGGCAGCCGGAACAACTTACACAGGAATTAGCTTTGGCAAGGGATATTTGGAGTCTGAGTCGAGTCAGTACGTACCCTATGGCACCAACATGACCAACACGCTGGGTGCGGACAACTATCCACTGAACCAATCCGTGCTGCCGTGGGACTTCAACGGCGATGGCACGGTCAACGCAGCCGACTACACCGTTTGGCGCAACTCACTTGGACAGACCGACCCGACGGGAAGCGGCATCGCAGGCAACCCCAATCGTAGCGGCAGCATTGACGAGAAGGACTACGAGATTTGGAAATATCACTTCGGCGAGTCGCTGCCGATGAGTGAGGGCTCAGGATCGGTCGCATCCATTGGCCTGCCTGAACCGGCGAGTCTGTTGCTGGCGCTGGCCGGAATACTTGCGGTCACTGCGTTCCGCTCGCGGACTCGTTGACGCTGGGATGTGTCTTGTGCCGATCTCCACCAGTTGTTTGTTTTTAACAAGGACGTGCTGATGCTGCGGATAGTCCGATCGATAGGGTGTGCGTGCGCGTTGCAAATCGTTTGGCTTGGCGCGCGTGCTCGCCGATTGGCCATTGTCGGGCCGGCGATCGCGGCGTTGTCTTTGATGACGGCGATGTTGACGATGGAGACAACGTCGGTGGCCGCGACAATTGGTCCGCCAGTGCTAATCGGATCGGTAGCCGCGTCCGATCTGCCTGAGATTTCCGGGATCGTCGAGAGCCGGGCCAATGCGGACACGTTTTGGGTCCACAACGACAAGGGCGACACCGCGCGATTCTTCGCGATCAGCCATTCGGGAAGCCTGCTGGGCGCGTTCCCGCTCGCCGGCGCCCCGTCCGGCGATTGGGAAGACATCGCTATCGGCCCCAAGCCGGGCGGCGGCAACTATCTCTACCTGGGCGACGTCGGCGACAACGATTCCGTCCGCCCGTTCGTCACGGTCTATCGAACGGACGAACCGCAATCGACCACCGGGGCGACGATTCCCGCGGACGGCTATACCGCGTTGCATTTGCAGTTTCCCGGTGGTCCGCGCGACGTCGAGTCGTTGTTCGTCGATCCGCTCTCTGGCGACATGTTTCTGATCACGAAACGGACAGCAATCCCGGAGATCTACAGCGTACCAAGTGCAGCCTTTGATAATCCTGGCCAAACGGCGACGCTGACGTCGCTGGGAAATCTGGGTGGACCGCTCCGCAGGCCGACGGCGGCGGATATCTCACCCGACGGACGATTTATTCTGGTCCGCAGTAGCAACACGTCGTACTCCGGATACCTATTTGAACGCGGAGTCGGTCAAAGTGTCGCCGACGCGCTGCACGGCGCCGGTGAGCCCTTTACGCTCGGCGTTGAATCGCAGGGCGAAGCGATCGGCTGGGCCGCCGATGAAACCGGTTTCTACACGTCCAGCGAATCGGATGGTTACGCCACGTCGCCGATCCATTCGTATACGTTCAGTGCCCCGCCACCGCTGTTGGCCGGCGACTACAACGGCGATTATCGAGTCGACGCCGCCGACTATACCGTGTGGCGGAATCAAATAGGGGCAAACATGGCGCTCCCAAACGAGGACGATCACACCGGGCATGGTAACCACCGAGGACTACGACGTCTGGCGGGACCATTTCGGCCTGAACCTCGATGGCGGCAGCGCTGCGGGCACCGTCCCCGAGCCGGCGAGCTGGCTATTGGTGGCGTTCCTGCTTGTGCCGATTGCGATTCAGCGACGCAATTAGTTTTCACGCCCGGGAGCCGATCTCGAGCGGCGGCGTGTCCTGGTGTTTGTACATCACGAAGTACTCGCGGTGGCCGAGCCGCTCGGGTTTCGTCGGCGTGCCGCGCGCGACGTTGGTTGTCATGTCCAGAAGCTCGTCGCCGAGCTGGTCGAGCGACCGCTCGCCGGTGAGCAGCCGGCCGGCGTTGAAGTCGACGTCGTCGGCCAGGTTGCGGTACGTCTCGCTATTGCCGGTGATTTTTATCAACGGGGCGACCGGTGCACCGATCACGCTGCCGCGGCCGGTGACGAACAGCAGAATCTGGCTGCCTACCGAGATCAGGTCCATGATCCCCTCGGTGTCGTTCGGGTTGGTGTAGCCGAACTGCATGAAGTGGGGATCGGGCACGGTGTCCAAAAGCCACAGGCCCGGCCACGGCGGCGATTGGCCCACTTTCAGCACGCCTTGGATCGGCCGGTCGCCACTCTTCGCCAAAGCGCCGAGGCTTTTTTCTTCGATCGTCGTCAGCCCGCCCGCGAAATTGCCCGGCGAAATCGAATACTGCCGGACGTTCTGGCAATACGCCACCGCCTTGTCGTACGTCGCGGCGACTTGCTCCCGGGCCGAGTCGTTCGCCGCGCGGTCGACGAGTACCTCGCGCAGCCCGATCATCTCGACCACTTCCTCGAACACAGCCGAACCGCCGGCGTCGACGATGCGGTCGAACACGCGGTCGACCGCGGGATTCCCCGCCAACCCCGAGGTGAAATCCGACCCGCCACATTCGCTGCCGACGACCAAGTCGGCAAGCGTCATTTCCGTGCGAGGCGAGTTGGCGAGTTCATCCCGAAAGCCCGCGACGATCGCTTTGCCTTTTTCGATGCTCGCGAGCGTCCCGCCGCTCTGCTGGATGAAGAACCACTCGGCCGGCCGGCCCGACTCGCGAACCCGTTCGGCCAATCGCTCCGGCTGCGTGTACTCGCAACCCAGCCCGACCGCGAGCACCGCCCCCACGTTCGGATGCCGCGCGAGCGAAAGCAGCAGCCGCACTGCGTACTGATTGTCGAAACAACCGGGAAACCCGATCACGTGCGTATCCGGTTCGCCGGCCGCGATCGCGTGGGCCACGTGCTGGGCGCACTCGACGGTGTAGATCACGAGCACGAGATTCCGCACGCCCTTGCGGCCGTCGGAACGCGCATAGCCGAGCCATCTTGGATCGGACACGGTCGTTCGCGGAATCGCACGCGGATCATTCATATCTCGTATCCGTCGGCGCCCCGGTGTTTCGATCGAGCGTTGCGGAGCGGGCGTCGAGCGGGCTGGCGCAATTGTGCGTGTGGACCCACGCTCCGGCCGGAATATCGCTCGTGGCTCGACCAATCGCAACGCCGTATTTTACCACGGCTGCCCCCGCGGAAAGCGGCACGAGCGCGATCTTGTGGCCCCGCGAAACGGCTTCCGTCGCGGCCGCATTTTCTTGCCGCGATTCACCCAAAAGCGCGATCGGCCCCGGCGCGGCATCTTCCAGCAGCGTGGCGACGTTGTCGTCGCGATGGATACAAAGGGCGAGCGACATTCGCCACCTCGCCCCTTTCGGTTACGTGCGCGGCTCGGTCATCGAGCGGGCGTGGCCGTCGAGCATCTCGCGGACGTCGCGGCGGATTTCCGACTCGCTCGCCACCCAACCGGCGTCGGCCAGATCGGAATACTTGTCGGCGAGCACTTTGCCGATAATTGCCCGGCTGTGGTCCCACTTGTAGACGAGCTGCTCGAGCACGCGGGCGTCGGAGTGCTGGGGAATGAACGTCGTCCCCAACAGCTCGACGCGCATCCGCGTGATCTCCTCGACCAGCGACGGATTGTTGAGCCACCACCAGCAGCCGAAGATCATCAGGTTGCCGAACTTCCGCGCCAGCACGCACAGCTCCTGCTGATTCTCCCGCGCGAGCATCGTCACCAGGAACCGATTACGCGGGAACTCCAGACACAATCGCGCGAGGCTCATGATGTCCGACATGCCGGTCATGTCGCCCGCAAGTTGCAGCTCCGGATTCAAGAGCTTGATCGAGCCGATCATCATGGCGAACGGCAAACCGGCTTCTTCCAGCACGGGCATCACCACCCGCCGCAGCACGACGGCTGTGTCCGACGTGTCCTCCGGCCCGCCGTAGCGGAACTCCGGCGGCAGGCTCACCGCGCCGTAAACGCTCTTGGTCACGCTTGATCCAGTCGCGCAAGAACCTGCGGGCCGCCTCGATGCTCTTGTCCGACAGCTCGGGCGTTGCGGCGTAGCCCCATCCGTTGAGCTTCTGCGCCGCCGCCGGCCAATCGCGGACCAGCATGTCGAACCGCAGCACGGCCGTGAACCGCGGGTCGTCGCCGATCGACGGATCCTGCAGCCAGCGCCGCCGCTCGTTGTCGTCGAACACGTCGTTGGTCATCGTGATCCGCGTCACGCCGGCCAACTCCATCACCCGGTCGATGTGCTCGTCGATCGACTGCTCGGCAAACCAGCGGCGATAGCCGTCGAGCGATCGTTCGCCCGGATCGAGTCCCAACAGTTCGAGCGTGGTCACCACGCCCCGGCAGGCTTCCGAAATGGGCGACCGATCGAGAAACAGGTGCTTCCAAATGTGGTCTGCCTGTTCGGATTTGCTCATCGCCCAGAACGCGGCGTACGGCAACTGCGACGCCGGCACCACGCGAAATACCTCGCACACGAGGTAGTGGTACGTGATCAGTTCGTCGATGCCCCACAGCAACAGGCCGTCTGGATCGGCCTTGCCTCCGCGACCCGCCAAAGGGCTGCCGAACGTCGGCGGGCAGAGATGCGTATGAACGTCGACCAGCGGCTGATTGCTGACGACGTCGCGGACCAGCTCTTCGAGCTTCGGCGTCCGGGATAACCGGTCTTTCGACATGGGACGGGGAATAGACCGGGTAGACATGGGAAGCCCTCACGGCTCGGATAGAATGAGTTTACCGCCGTACCCCTAGTGGGAACAATCTTGTATTTTACCGCGCTCCATTTTTCGCATAAAGGTTGCGATTGCGCAGCTTTATTCCGTTTGTTTGCAATTCGGCCGGGGGCGGCCGGTCCGAAAACACGCCCAATCGTCCTCCAGGCGATCGCCCACGAAGCGGAAATTCCGGGTGATTTCCCAAGAAGAACCGATTCGTTGCAGCAACAACAGCCTCGCCGGCAGATCGCTCGATGAACAACAACGGAGCCACGACCGAGCAGCCGGCCGTCGATCGAGAGCCCGTTTGGCTCTTCGTTTTGCGAGCCGGATGGTGGACCGCGTCCGCTTGGCTCCTCGTTTTCGTGTCCGTCTGCTTCTGGAAGCGTTTCGACGCGTGTACGGTGGTGACGCTATTTCCGACCTGGTGCTGGGCCGGCGTCGGCATGTTGCTGCTCCTTGTCGGTTGGTCGCGGCGTCATTTGAGAACATGCGGGGCGATCGCGGCCGCGTGGCTCTTGTTTCTGATTGTGTTTTCGGACACCCCCATCAGCCTGCTTCGCGCGGTACAGCCGGAGCCGCCGCGCGATGGAACGATCCGCGTCGTGTCGCTGAATTGTGCCGGCAAAGCCGATGCCGCCGAGGAAGTTGTCGCACTCAACCCCGACGTGGTTCTCATTCAAGAGTCGCCGTGGCGCGACAGCCTAGAGGCACTGGCTCGCCAAATGTACGGCCCGGGCAACCACGTTCAACTGGGCCCCGACGCTTCGATCCTGGCCCGCGGCAGCGTCACGCCCGTCGCAGTGCCGCCCGCCTTGCGTGAAAATTTCGTGCACGCCCGCGTCGACGTCGACGGCAAAACGATCGACGTGATTTCGCTCCGCCTCTACCCCTGCCCGATCCGGCTCGACATTTGGTCGCCCGAATGTTGGCGAAACTATCAGGCCAACCGCGCAATACGCCGACGCCAGCTCACGAGAATCGCCGCTTACATCGCCACGCTCCCGGCAGACACACGTTTGATTGTCGGGGGCGATTTCAATTGCCCGCCACGCGACGCGGTAACGTCGCTCCTCAAGCCGCGGCTCACCGATGCCTTCACCGTCGCCGGCCGCGGCTGGGGCGCGACGATCATCGAGCTCTTCGGCCTGCCGATGATCCGCATCGACCAGATTTGGACCAGCCATCTGCGCGGCGATCGACGTGTTCGCGCTCGCCACGCAATTCTCGGATCATCACATGGTGGTGGCCGACTTTGCGCTCGACAATCCGCAAAATTGATCGAATGGGCGCGGGGGCCTGGCTTTCGCTGTCGGCATCGGCAAAAACGCTCAATCCGTCGATTCCGCGATTCCGAAGCACCGACTAAGGCCTTGTTTCCATTTCGTGTGATTCCCGTCGTCACTTCGCCATGCAAGCATTCGCCTTCCGGCATATCTTGAGATTCTCCGCGCTGCTGTGGGCGACCGTTCCGATCTGCGCTTCGGACGTCGAGGCGCGCATCGACCGCCCCAACCAATACCCTTCGCCCACGGTCAAGCAGCCGGCCGGCGACGAGCAATTCGATGAAGAATATCCCTGGTGGGAAAACGCGCTCACCGGCGACTGGCGCGGCTGGCGGACCGCGCTCGCCGCTCAAGGGCATCGTCGTCAACGGCCGCTACGTGTCGGTGATGATGCAAAACACGCAGGGCGGATTCGACACCGGCTTTGTCGGCGGCGGGCCGCTCGGCATCACGACCACGATCGACACCGAAAAACTCTGCGGCCACGAAGGCGGCACGCTTTTCTTCGATTGGGAATTCTACAATTGGTATAACCGCCGCTACCCGCCGCAGAACAGCTTCGATCCCACCGGCTCCTTCGTCGGCGTGAATACCAACTTCATCGATTCAGACGATTCCCAACTGAACCAGGTTGCACAGCTCTTTTACGAGCAGTCGTGGTTCGACGACCAAGCGGTGCTCGCCTTCGGCAAGATGGACGCCAACGTCCGCTTCGCGTCCGTTCAGGCCGCTGGCGCGTTTCAAAAGAGCATCGCCATGTATACCTCGACGCTCAATCGCTTCATCCCGACTTACCCCAACGAATCGACCGCGCTGGTCGCACAAGTCGGCAGCGAAGATTCGCTCGTCGGCAAGTTCGGTTGGTTCGACGGCACGAGCGCCGCTTTCAATCCGGCGACCGGCGCGACCGGCCCCGCCACCGGTCCGCGCGGGCCATCGACGTTTTTCAACAACGGCGGACATTGGTGGCTCGTCGCCGAGGCCGACACTGCCTGGCAACTCGACGAGCGGCTTCCTGGCACGGCCGGCGTCGGGGCTTGGGTGCAGACCGGCCGCGTCGCCACGCTCGGCACGAACACGGACGGCGTCACCGACGTCCCTGGCTGCTACCTCCAATGGCAGCAGATGCTCTGGACGCCCAGCGCCGAGCTGGCCGACGACGGCGGCGGGATCACCTACTTCGGCCAATTCGGTTGGAGCGACCCGAACAAGAACCCCGTCCACTGGTCGCTGATGAACGGCGTCTCAGCGACAGGGGTTATTCCCGGAAGGCCCGCCGATGCCGTCGGCCTGTTGTATGGCTACTGCCAATACACTAGCAACACGGAGGTCTACCAATCGACGCAGCGCAGCGGCTCACCGGGCCCGAGCGGCGGACGCGAATTGACGCTCGAATCGTTCTACATTCGGCAGTTGACTTCTTGGTCGTACGTGCAGCCGGGCGTGATGTGGATCGTCGACCCGGGCGGCGGCGATCCCGCGCCGCTTGCACGACGCGCTGTTGCCGTATTTGCTCGTCGGCGTCGCGTTTTGACGACTCGCCCGCCGAAGTTCGCAATTCCGCCGTGCCCGTAGTATATTCGTTGGCTAATCTCCGTCCCCCGCAACCTCCTCGTGATCGGAGCGACATCCATGGACCGCCCAACTCCCGAATTCTCCCGCCGCCAACTGCTCGGCGCCGGTGCCGCGTTGCCGCTTGCCTGGAGTGCCGCCGCGATCGCCGCGCCCATGCCCGCGCGGCAGACCGCTTCGCCGATGCAGGCAAAGCCCGACTACACGCTCAACATCGCCGCTCAGACGATCGCGCCGCTTGGCCAGCCGAGCGAGGCCACGCTCGTGAACGGCACGCTGCCCGGCCCGACGATTCGCTACCGCGAAGGCGACATGTTCCGCGTCATGGTGAACAACCACCTCGCCGTCCCGACCACCGCCCACTGGCACGGCATGATCGTGCCCAACTACATGGACGGCGTGCCCGACGTCACGCAGCCGGTGATCGTCCCCGGCGGCTCGGTCTACTACGAGTATCCGCTCCGCCAATCGGGCACCTATTGGTACCACTCCCACTACCAGTTCCAGGAGCAGACCGGGCTGGGCGGCCCCTTCATCATCGAGGCCCGCGACGAGCCGCACGCCTACGATCACGACGTCGTCGTGTTCCTTTCCGATTGGCTCGACCAATCGCCGGAGTCGGTGGTGCCGCAGCTTCGCATGCAGCAGCCGCCCACCGCCGCCACCAAGATGATCCCGCCCGGCGGTTTCACGCTCCCGGACGGCAAGCCGTTCGAGGTCGACATCAACTATCCCGGCTACCTGATGAACGGCAAGTCGAACGCCGAGCCGTGGTCGCTAAAGGTCCAGCAGGGCGACCGCGTGCGCCTGCGGATCATCAACGGCTCCGCCGCTTCGTTCTTCCGCGTCGCACTGGACAACCACGACCTGATGCTGATCGCCGCCGACGGCCAGCCAATCGTGCCACTCAATGTCTCGAGCCTGCTGATCTCCACGGCCGAGCGTTACGATGCCGTGGTGACCATCCAATCGACCGGCAGCTTCACGCTCCACGCCGCGGCCCTTGGCACCAGCGGCCAGGCACTCGGCGTAATCCACACCACCAAGTCGCCACGCCGTGCCAACACCAAGCCGCCCACGTTCGAGGGCGTCACTGGCGGATTCTCCGACTACGCCGCCTTGAAGTCGCCCTATCCCACGACGCTCCCCGACGGCCCGATCAAGACCTTCAAAATCGACCTCGGCGGCGAGATGAAGAAGTATCTCTGGTCGATGGAGGGCCAGTACTATCCCGAGGTTTACTCGCCCGACGGCAAAGCCCAGCCGCTGTCGATCAACGCCGGCGACCGAGTGCGAGTGCTGTTCACCAACTCGACGATGATGTACCACCCGATGCACCTGCACGGCCATTTCTTCCGCATCTTGCCGCAGGCCGGCGAGTGGAACGCCCCGATGGCCGTCCTCAAAGACACGTTCACCGTCGGTCCCAAGCAGAAGCTCAACTTCGAATTCTTTGCCGATAACCCGGGCCGCTGGTTCTTCCACTGCCACAATCTGTATCACCTGGCCGCAGGCATGGCCCGAGTGGTCCAGTACATCGTGTGATCGATCGGCTATGATGCGTAGCGAATCGCGATCGGGCCACGTCGCACAATCGGCACCCGACCGCGCCGCCGTCTTTCGCATCTAATTTCCATGGCCAACCTACGGCCACGCCCCCGGGAGGTTTTCCCCATGCGCAGCCTCTTGCGCGTTGCGACTCGCACGCTGTTCGTCCTGTTCGTAACGACATCGGTGCTCTCGCCGGTGGCGCCGGCCGACACGCTCGACCAAATCCGCGAGCGCGGCAGCCTCCGCTGGGGTGGCGACGCCAGCGGCGGCGGACCCTACATCTACCAAGGCCCCGACAACCAGCTCACCGGATTCGAGTACGAGCTGGCCGACTATCTTGCCGCGAAGCTCGGCGTGCGGAGCGAATTCGTCCCCTGGGAATGGGAGATGCTCCCACAAATTCTCGACCGCGGCACGATCGACGTCGTGCTCAACGGCTTCGAATGGTCGGCGGAACGCGAGCAGCTCTGGTCGTCGAGCGTCCCCTACTACATCTACAAGCTCGAGCTCATGACCCGCCGCAGCGACGACTCGATCCGCACGTGGGACGAACTGGCCGTCCCGTCGGGCCAGCCGCGTAAGAGCGTCGGCGTGCTGCAAGGTTCTGCCGCCGAACGGTTACGTCGAAGACCGCTACGGCAACACGGTCGACCTCAAGAAATACCCCGAGCTCACCAGCGTCATGGGCCTCGTCGAACAAGGACAGCTCGACGCCCTGATTCAAGACGTGCCGATCGGCATCCATTACAGCCCCGATTTCCCCGGCCTCCACACCGTCGGCGAGCCGCAGGCGCCGGGCTACTACGTCGCGTACGTCCGCAAAGGAGACGAGCGATTTCGCGCAGCGCTCAACGCCGCGATCCAGTCGGCGATCGACGACGGCACGCTCGAGCGGCTCTACAAGAAATACGGCATCTGGAACGACGACCAGCGGCAACTCGCCGACGTCGCCCAAGACTGGCCGCCCACTGTCGCGGCAGCCGACTCCCCTTGGGCCAATTTGCCCCACTACACCGGCATGCTGCTCCGGGCCGCTTGGACGACGGTCCAACTCTCGTTCCTATCGATGCCGCTGGCCATCCTGCTCGGACTGATCGTCGCGCTCGGCCGGCTGTATGGTCCCTGGTGGATCCGCTTGCCGTTCGAGGCCTACGTAGAACTGATTCGCGGCACGCCGCTCCTGCTGCAACTGTTCGTGATCTACTACGTGCTGCCCCACGTCACCGGCGTGAGCCTGCCCGAGTTCTGGGCCGGCGTGTTGGGCCTGGCCGTCAACTACTCGGCCTACGAAGCGGAGAACTACCGCGCCGGACTGCTCGCCGTCCCCCGCGGACAGATGGAGGCGGCCCTCGCGCTCGGCATGAGTCCGCGGACCGCGCTCCGCCGCGTCGTGGTCCCCCAGGCCGTCCGCATCGTGATCCCGCCGGTAACCAACGATTTCATCGCACTGTTCAAAGACACCTCCGTCTGCTCGATGATCGCGGTGGTCGAGCTCACCGGCATGTACCGCTTTCTGTTCCAGAGCCACCCACGGCTGATGCTCGAATTCGGCGTGCTCACGGCGCTGCTGTACCTCGCCATGAGCTATCCGCTCTCGCTCGTCACGCGGCGGATGGAAACACGTTTCAAACGCGCCAACACCTGAAACCATTTAGCCGCGTCGCTTGCGACGCGCTGCAACCCATGATCGAAGTTCGCAACTTGGTGAAGAACCACGGCCCCTTGCGCGTGCTCGACGGCGTGTCGCTCTCGGTCAGCCGTGGCGAGGTGGCCACCATCGTCGGTCCCTCTGGCGGCGGCAAGAGCACGCTGCTCCGCTGCATCAACGGCTTAGACACGTTCGACGGGGGTGAAATCCGCGTCGACCAACTGCGGCTCGTTCCCCACGCCGCTCCCCGCGAGCTTGCCCCCGTGCTCCGCGAGCTCCGCCGTCGCGTCGGCATGGTCTTCCAACAGTTTCATCTATTCCCCCACATGAACGTGCTCGAAAACGTACATCGTCGGCCCGCGCGAAGTCCTCGGCCACTCCCGCGACCAGTGCGAAGCCGAAGGACGTGCTTTATTGGACCGCGTCGGCCTGGCCGACAAACTCACCGCCATGCCCGACGAGCTCTCCGGCGGCCAACAGCAACGCGTCGCCATCGCACGGGCCCTGGCGATGCAGCCCGAAGCGATTCTCTTCGACGAACCCACCAGCTCGCTCGACCCCCGCATGGCCGCCGAGGTGATCCGCGTCATCACCGACCTGGCAGAAAGCGGCCAAACCATGATCGTCGTCACCCACGCCATGCACTTCGCCCGCCACGTCTCCCACACGATCCACGTGATGGACGCCGGCCGAATCGCCGAATCCGGACCGCCCGACGCCATCTTCGACAACGCGCAACAACAAGTCACCCGCGCGTTCCTCGCCGAGACGCAGGCGAACTAGCGTACTGGCCGAATCTCGCGGCCGGACAATTTGCTTGACACGCATCGCGCACCGCGCGTTACCGTACTAGTACGGTAGTACAGTCCAGCGACTCAGGCGGAGCGACCCCCGTGTTCCTGCAGATCGACGCACATAACGGACTCGCGGTCTACGACCAGATCGTGAGGCAAGTGAAATTCGCCGTCGCCGACGGTGTGCTCACCGACCGGCGAGCTCGTGCCGAGCGTCCGCGAGCTGGCCCGCGAGCTGGCGATCAATCCCAACACCGTGGCCCGCGCCTATCGTCAGCTGCAGGACGATGGCGTGCTCGAAGCGGTCCGTGGCACGGGCCTGGCCGTCGCCGCCGCGGCCCGCCGCCCTTGCCAGGCCGAACGGACCCGGCTGATCCGCGCCCGGCTCCGGATGGTGCTCGAAGAGGCCGCCAACAGCGGTCTCGATCCGCAGGAGATCGAACAACTGGTCCGCGCCGAATCAACCGCCGCCCGACGCAATAAACAAAAATAGACTCGCGTTCCAAACGATGTCATCGAAGTATTTCACCACGGAGCGGCTGTGTTGTTTGTCAACCGCAAAGTGGTTGAAGTTGAGGATTCCAGGGAAGATTCGATTTGATCATCGAGTTGAGGATGACCAGTATTTTTCTCATGCAGGCGGTGATGACGACCTTAAAGGGTTTACCGGCGGCTTCGAGCCGTTGGGCGAACTCGCGGATCAACGGATTGGAGCGACGGGCCGTCAAGGCGGCCATGTAGAGCACGCTGCGAACCGCCGCTCGTCCTCCCCAGATTGCACGACGACCATGGAACTTGCCACTGTCACGATTGAACGGCGCGACCCCGACCAAGGCGGCGATCTGCTGGCGGTTGAGGTGTCCCAGTTCCGGCAGCTCCACCAGCAGGCTGGTGGTCGTGACCGGACCGACGCCGGGCATGGTTCCCAACAACGCGGCCTTCGAGGCAAGTGCTGCATCGGACTCGATCAGTTGGCCAATTTCTTCTTCCAATTGCCGAATTTGTTTGTCGAGTTGTTCGAGCATGTGACGAATGTTCTTCCGCACGGTCTTGGCGGCGGCCGTCTCGAGCCGGTTCTTCTCGGCCGTGCGAAACTCGACGAGCTGTCGCCGCCGTGTGACCAACTCGCGAAAGGCGGCTTGTTTTTCCGAGCTGATTTCACTTGGCCGAGGCTGAGCCTGTTGGCCGAAACGGGCGATCACACGGGCGTCGAGCCGATCGGTCTTGGCCAGGATTCCCAGGCCGCGAGCGAAGTCGCGGACCTGCCGGGGATTGACCACGGCCACCGTATGACCGGCGACGGCCAACGCGGCCATCACGCGGCGTTGGTAGCCGCCGGTGGCTTCGAGGACCACCAGGCAAGTCCCTGCGGGGGGCAACTGATCGACCAGTTGCCGGAAACCGCCGTCGTCATTGGCAACAGTGAAGTGACGCTCCGTCGGCAAGAGACACACGTCGAGCGAGTCCTTGGCGACGTCGATACCTACGCAGGCGTGGGAAGTACTTTCCATGAACATCTCCCTGTCTTGCGGATGCGAGCTCGTTCTCTCAGGATGTGGGGAACGGCTCTGGCGGCTGTTCGGGTTAAGTTCACAAGACCGGCGACGATCCCGCTCCGTGACGGCGTCTGGTGCGCCGAGGCACGCTCGATCTGTCGCCGGCGTCTCGGCAACAGCTTTCTTGCTACGATGCGAAAGCTGTTGCCGAGACGCCCCCATTACAACATCAATTCGTAATTCTTTGAACATACAAGTGCACAGAGATTACATGGAGAAGACAAATAGTAGGATGGACAATCCTGTCCGTCTTTCCCATCTCTAGCCGCTCAAAAGAGACGGACAAGATTGTCCATCCTACGGCCTTCTCCGTGCCCTCCGTGAACTCTGTGGTTAATCCGTTCCGCCGTTTTTGAGGAACCGACATGAACCCCGTCATCGAACTCGTTCAAGTCACCAAGTGCTACGGCAAACAAACCGCACTCGACGCCGTGTCGCTCACCGTGCCGCCGGGCGTCGTGTTCGCGCTACTCGGCGAGAACGGCGCCGGCAAAACGACCGCCATTCGCCTGATGCTCGGGCTCACCGAGCCCTCCGCCGGCGAGGTCCGCGTGCTGGGCCTCAACAGCGGCCGCGAGGGCTTCGAAATCCGTCGCCGCGTCGGCTACCTGCCCGAGCGGCCGACGCTCTACGAGTGGATGACCGCCGCCGAAATCGGCTGGTTCACGGCCGGTTTCTATCCCGACGGTTTCGAATTCGAGTTCCGCCGCCTCGTCGAGGGATTCAAGGTGCCGCTCGATCGCAAGCTCAGCCAGCTCTCGAAAGGCATGCGGGCCAAGGTCGCGCTCTCCCTCGCCATGGCCCACCAGCCGGAGCTGCTGATCCTCGACGAACCCACCTCCGGCCTCGACACGATGGTCCGCCGCGAGTTTCTCGAAAGCATGGTCGACGTCGCCGCCCAGGGCCGCACAGTGCTGCTCTCGAGCCACCAAATCGGCGAGGTCGAACGCGTGGCCGACGTCGTGGCAATCGTCCACACCGGCCGCGTCCTCTTGGTCGAGCGGCTCGACGAGATCAAAAGCACGACCCGGCAAATCACGATCACGATGGAAGCACCGCAAAACGGCCTGCCGCCGCTCGATGCCCAAGTGATCCACCAGCGCCACCGCGGCCGGCAATTCGAGATGATCGTCCGCGGCCTCGACGAAACCGCGCTCGAGCAGCTCCGCTTCGCCGCAGGCGTTGCCGCCATCGAATCGCGCACCCCCTCGCTCGAAGAAATCTTCGTCGCCTACATGACCGGCGTCCCCACGCCCCGTTCAACCCCCGACCCACTATGGACTGGTCACTTAAGCGACCAGTCCATCGGCGTAATCGAGGGCGAGCAAAAATGAACACCGCCACCCTTTCCCCCATCGCCACCCGCTTCGCCTGGAAAGAATACCGCACACTCCGCGCAATCTGGCTCTCCATCGTGGCTCTCGGCGTGTTGGTCCAATCGCTCACGGCCTTACTGGCCATCCCCGGAACCAACATGCCTTCGCTGATGCTGGCCGCGGTACTTGTGGCCGGCATCCTCTACGCCATTGGCGCCACGTCCGTCCTCTACTCCGTCGAATACGAGGACGAAACCCATGCGTTCTTGAGCAACTTGCCCGTGCGCTGGCTACCCATGTTCGCCGCCAAGCTGGCGGTTGCCGCGACGAGTGCTGCGGCGCTTGTGCTCGTTCTCTCACTAGTCGGTTGGCTGATCGCCGGCCGACAATGGCCGCCAACGAATGACGCGCGCGACTTGCTCGGCTCGCTCGGCTTTGGTGTCATCGAAGCCTTGGCCTGGGGAACGCTCTTTTCGCTCTTGGTGAAACGGCCATTGGTCGCGGCAATGCTTACCATCTTCTTCGGAGTGATCGTCGTCCAGTTAATTGTCAGCTCCCGGTCGACAGGAAACCTAGCGCGGCGGACCCAGAAGCTTACGCGACGGCGATGCCAATTCGGATGCTGACGGTCGTAGCATTGCTCGCTCTTTGCATCGTGGTCGCTCGACAATGGCTGGGCGGCGAGTCGCGGCCGGCAAAACTCGCCCACTCGGCGGCAGTCCCGCCGCTGGCCAAACGGTTTTACCAGCTTGGCGATATTCTCGGATCCGGCAGCGCACGCGCGTTGCGACGCCGCATGTGCGGGCGACTCCTCTGGCAATCGTGGCGGCAATCGTGGAAATCGCTCCTCATGCCAGCATTTATCGCGGCGATTTTGACACTTGGCGTCGGCGCCGCCACGAGATTTCTCAAGAACTACATGCTGGTAGCAGCCACCGCCTTGTTACTTCCCGCGCTCTATGGCGCCATGGCCTTTGGCGCCGACCAGCGCCGTCGCCGATACCTGTTCCTTGCCGAGCATGCTGCCTGGCCTCGCTACATCTGGCTCACGCGCCATTTGCTCTGGGGTGGCACGTTGTTCGTTATCGTGATGTTCGTACTTGGCTTTGAGTTCAGTGTTTTGAGCACTCATTATTACGACAACGTTCGACAGTTCGTTAACTACGAGAGTTGGCGCGACGTCGACCAGTACGAAATAGCCGTCCGCCTATTGCCCCCGGTCGATCTGGTGGCCCTTGCTGCAAGTGCCGTCGCCTGCGGATCACTATTGGCCTACGCGGTCGGCCAATTCTTTTCGATGCTGCTCCGCAGCGAGATTTTGGCCGCATTCGCAGCCTGCATCGCCTCGGTGTTGATCTGCGCCTGGTGCGTCCTGATGACGGTATGGGGCTTGAGCTCGCTGTGGTTTGTGTCGCCGTTGGCCGTGGGATTCCTCGGCGCGACGTGGCTTCGCGCGCCAGATTGGATCGTCGAGCGAAACTCCTGGCAACACTGGCTCCGCCCTGCCGCTGCGATACTCATCCCGTTCGTCATCGTCGTCGCGTCGGTTCCCAGCGTGCGTTTGGCGCAGGTTCCACGGGCTGAATTATCCCGGGCCGAGGCGATCATCGCCCCGGTACGCGACAGATTCAAAGTCGGCGACACCGCAGCGGCGCGCGAAACTGCGGCCATGTATCTCCGCGCTGCCGATCTTCTCGATTCATGGCAAACGCATGATCCGCTGGCAAAATGGTCGCAGTACGAAGTGCTCGGTCTGGACAAACTCTATGGGGTCGATGCAGGGAAGATACTTCCGAATGGAATCGACGCCTCGAAGATTCCACCCGCCCAGTCCGTAGCGTTCGAGGCCGCGGTGCGGGAACATTGGAAACTCAAGGACGAGGCCCAAGCCGCCGCCCTGAAGGAGTTCCTCGCCGCCAGCGCCCGTCAGACCTGCCGCTTCGATTTCGACCTCTCGTACGCGCCCTTGCGGACCTCCTATCCGAGCACTGAGGAGTTAGAGCGAAACCGCGCGCGGCTCGATCCGCAATATCAGCGATTGAACAAGCTCACCATCCGACTTGCCAACTTTGGGCAGGCTGGCGACCAGGCCCTAGAAGATTATCTCGCGGCGCTGCGAGCGACCGCCCATCTCCGCAGTGGACAGCCGTCGCTCATATTTTGCGATCAGCTGTCATTCGAAGCGGGAGCATTGGATCACATCGTCGCCTGGGCCAGAAAAGGAAGCACGACCGATGAAGAGATTCGGCTGGCAATCAAGCAGTTGCTGCGGTTTTTCAACTCGCTCCCCGACCCCGCCGAGGCCATCTGGGCCGACCACCTTCTCGTGGCCGACGTGCTGGCAGGCAAGCAGCCGCCGCTGTTGTTTGCCTACCCGCCGATCTCCTGGCAGTTTCACTTGGCGTATCTGCTCCATCAATTGCCGTGGGAGCGAAGTCGAGCGCAATCGGTGCTCGAATTGCTAACGGCCGACGATCTCCGCCGCGTCAACGGCCTGACTCGTTTCTTGCGCGAAGGACCGATACGCGATAGACCGTATCGACGTGATACTGATTGGCCCTATACCTACTACGAGTTGCGCAATTGGGTCCAATCGATCGCCAGCGGACGAGGTGGTGCGGCGATGCCGAACCGGATCGCGGCCATGATCTTCAGCTTCAGCTTCGTCCGCGCGGAGTATGATGCGAGGACCCACGCGCAAGACCTTGAACTGCAGTTAGTCGACACCGAAATGCGCCGGCGAGCGACCTTGCTTCAGTTGGCGCTCGAGCTCTATCGTCGCGACCGCGGTGAGTATCCCAACGATCTCCAAGAACTGGCGCCTCAATATCTGGAAAAAGTTCCCATCGACCCGTACTCCGGCACGCCCTTCAATTACCTGCCCAACGGCACCGACCTGCCCGTCGTCAACGCCTTGGCTAACGGCCATGACATTGCCGCGGGTACGCCGTTCTTCTGGAGCGTCGGTCCGCACAATTTCACCAAGCTGGCCCGGATGGCAGGTTGGGACGAGGTGCGCGACTCGGCCGCGCCCGACGTGGTGACCGGCTATTCCCAGCTGAAGGACGTGTATCGATTCTGGAAAGACGACTGGACATGGCCCCGGGAAACGTACGTCGGCGTTTTTCCATTGCCGAAGTAATCCATCCCGTTCACCTGCTCGGTGCCGCCCGCGTGCTACTCGTTAGTGGGGTGGCCGAATTTAGTCGTTGAATCTGGTCAGTTCCCTGTGATACACCGAAGGGGATGCACACTGTGCATTTAAGCACTTCACTCCGGAGATCCGCTGCCGACAAGAGTCTCGTCATCGGCTGCGGTCTTCTGGCGTGTGATCGGCTGCACGTCGGGCCGAGGAGTTTTGGAACTTTCCGCTGCAGGCGCAAATTCAATGGGTTTTGGAACCAACCGCAGGCGAAATCGACTTGGTTTCCAGGGCGCCGGCCAGCCGAGTGTGACAAAACAGTCGAATTCTGTCACAGGGAATCGTGTTTTTCCAAGGTGTTCCAAAAATCCAGTTGCTCCACGTCGAGCGGCTTTGTCCCCAAGATGCCCAGTATCCGGGGGGGATAGATTTGCGCACCTATGACAAAACCCGAGGAAGACGCCTGTTTTCGAAAAAACTGTCCCGCCGCTGTAACACCCGGCCAGGCGGTCGTATGAGAGGGTGTTGAGGGAACAAGTCACACGCCTAGCCAAAGCCAAAATCCAGCGTGCAGCCCACCCCCTCGAAAACGTCGAAAGTCACCCCTCTCCCATAAGGAAACGAACGATGAAAGCCTCGACGACAGCCCTGGTTGCAGTTTTGACGATTGGTTCGCTCGGCCTCGTGGCCGGCAGTGCTTCCGCCTGTGGCGGCGGCGGTTACCGCGGTAGCTACAATAACTACCACAAAACTTACGTGAAAAAGGTTTACGTCCAGCCGATCGTGGTCGAGCCGTGCTACTACCCGCAGCATTGCTTCGCCATCGTTTGCCCCGGCGATACCTGGTTCACTGTTTCGATGCGTGAATACGGTCGTCCGCACCTGTGGAAGAAGATCGCGATCTTCAACGGCCTGCCGCTCAATGCTGGTTTGGCTCCCGGCATGCAGCTCCGGCTGCCGGAGATCCATCCGGATGGCGCTTTGCTCCCGTCGGCCGCCCCGGCCCCGATCGCCTTGGCCGCCCCGGTTGGCTTGCCGCAAGCTGGGTTTGGAGCTCCGCACGCGAATTTCATCCCGCAAGGTGGATCGCCCGCCGGTCTGCCCCAGGGTGCGAACTTCGCCGCTCCGCAGGGTCTGCCAGCGAACGGTCAGTCGATGAACGCCCCGGCATTCGGTGGTGCCCCGAACGGTGCCCAGGATTTCGCGGCCCCGAATGGTGCTGCGAACTTCGCGGCCCCGAATATGTCGGCCCCGAACGGTGCACCGAGCATGTTCCAAGGCAACGGCCCGACGATGATGCCAAATGCTGGGCCCAACAGCACGCCGAACGGTGCCCCACAGAACTTCGGCCAGCCGAAGATTGAAGCCCCGACCGTGGATGCTGCCCCCGCGGCGAACGTCCGCACGGTCTCGGCCGAAGAGCGGCTCCCCAGCGTGGCAATCGGCAGCATCCTCTCGCTCGACGGACAGTCGCTCGGCAACGAGCGTGGTTCGGTCCGGCTCTTGGTCAACGGCTTGGCCCTGCCGATCGAAGTCCTCGACTGGAACGCCTCGGTCGTCAAGGTTCAGCTCCCGCAGCTCGACCTGGCCGGTGCCCTGAAGGCTGAGATCGAAGTCCTGCGTGCCGACGGCAGTCTGGCTTCGAAGTCGGCGGTGGAAGTGACCCCCGCCACGAGCCGCTTGGCCCTGAACAACTAAGTAAACCTGATGCGAACGACGGACCCACAGGAGAAATCGGCTTATGACGAAACTTTGATCCCACTCTTCTCTCCCTCCAACACCTCCTGCCGCCTGCCCGATCTGCCCGGGCAGGCGGCTTCTTTTATTGACGGCCTTGCCAAGGTCGACGCGATTTTCTCGAATAGAGCGCGTTTCACTTATCTGCAGCGGCTTTTTCGTCGATTTCGCCTAGAAAACACGATAAGGCACGCGCTACACGTCCGTGCGACTCGCACTAGCCGCCATGCCCGATCTTGCCGACCACTGGGAAATCATGCCGCAAGGCGTCTTCTCGCGGCACTTCGACCTCAAGCGCGGCGACGAAACCGTCGCGTCGCTACGGATGTCGCTCTGGACCGAGGGCTGCGAATTCACGATCGCCGACCACCAGTTCGCCATTCGCCGCGTGTCGCTCTGGAAGGACGGCTTCCAGCTATTCGCTGGCGACGAGAGCGTCTGCGAAGTGAAACGCGGCTTTTGGTCGCGGCGATTTGAGCTCTCGGCCGTCGACGAAAAGTGGCTGTTGCAACCGGCCGGCTGGTTCACGCGGAACTATCAGCTGCTACGCGGCGATTGGGTCGTCGGCTCCGTCCGCCCGGTCGGCTGGTTCACGCGCAAACGAGTCGCCGACTTTGCCGACGCAGTGCCACCGCCAGTGCAGGTGCTGGCCATCTTCCTGGTACTGGTCGTCAGCCAGCGGCAACAAAAACACGCGGCCACGAGCGGCGGCTAATTTGGCGGCGTCGACCACGACTCTGCGACTGGCGCACGTTCTGGTGTCGCGACAACGTGTCAAACGCATCACAACAGCTTCTCAATTGCTTCCAAGATCGCATCGAGCCCGACTGCCGGCTGCTGGCACGTGAAGTTTTCACAAACATAAAGCACCGGCTCGCCGTCGGGCGACTCTCGACCGGCGAACACTTCTTCCACATGCTTTGAGTGATGCCTCACGCCGCTCGCATCCGTGAACCGAGCAGCCAGGATCGCACGCGGCAAGAAACGACGACGAATCGCAGCGCTCGCGGTTTTCACGTCGGCGTTCGTCGCGCTGCCCACCAGGACCAAGTCGTGACTCGGCCCGAGCAGTCGATCGAGCACGAGCAGCATCTGCCCGGCCGCCATCGGGGCCTGTCGCATGATCGGCACCGCGGCGGCGAGCGTCTTGGTCGCTGCGTCGAGATACGCGTTGCGTCCCAGCAGCTTGCCTAGACGCAAGAGCGCCGTCGCCGCCAGCGCGTTGCCACTCGGCACGCTCGAGTCGGTGAGCTCCTTGGTCCGCGTGAGCAACTGCTCATGATCGCTGGCCGTGTAGAAAAATCCGCCACCAGCCGGGTCGGCGAACTTGTCGAGCATCACGTCGACCAGCCGCACCGACTCGTCGATCCAGCGTTCGTTGCCGGTCGCTTCGTAGAGTGTCACCAGCGAGTTGGCCAGCGAAGCGTAGTCATCAAGATACGCGTCCAGCTTTGCCTGCCCGTCGCGCCAGGTGTGGAGCAGCCGGCCATCCTCTCGTCGCAGTTTGCCAAGGATAAACTCCGCCGCTCGCTCCGCCGCGGCAACATAACGCGGCTCATCCAGTGCCGCCCCTGCCCTCGCCAGCGCGTCGATCATCAGCCCGTTCCAAGCCACGATCACCTTGTCGTCCTTGCTGGGATGAACGCGTTTTTCACGCACTTCAAAGAGCGCCGATTTGGACTGCGTCAATTCATTGACCAGTTCGTCCGGGGAGCGCTTCAAGAGCTTCGCACTCTGCTCGATCGTCTTCGGTAGATTGAGGATGCTGCGGCCTTCAAAGTTGCCGACGTCGGTCACGTCGAACACTCGCCCAAACGTCGCCCCGCGCTCCTCGCCGAGGACTGCTTCGATCTCGTCCGGCGTCCAAGTGTAGAACAGCCCTTCCTCGCCTTCGCTGTCGGCATCTTCGGTGCTGTAGAAGCCGCCGGCCGGGTCGGTCATGTCGCGGAGCACGTAATCGAGCGTCTCGCGGACGACGCGGGCGTAGTTTTCGTCGCCAGTCACGAGATAGGCGTCGGTGTACGCTCGCGCCAATAGCGCGTTGTCGTAGAGCATCTTTTCGAAGTGCGGCACAAGCCAACGCTCGTCGACCGAGTAACGGGCGAAGCCACCGCCCAGGTGATCGTAAATGCCGCCCGCCGCCATCCGGTCGAGCGTGAGCCGCACCATGTCCAAGAGCCCCGGCTGTTTGTTCCGCCAGTACACCGCCAGGAGCAATTGCAGATCCATCGGGTGCGGAAACTTCGGCGCCTGGCCGAAGCCGCCGAAGGTGCTGTCGAACGCTCGCGCGAGTTGACTGACCGCGCCGCTGATCAGCTCGTGCGACAGCGCGTCCTGCTCTACGCCGCCCGCGAGCGCGCCGGCCTTTTGAATCTCCGCCGTGAGTTGGTCCGCCGCCGTGATCGCCTGCTCGCGGCGATTCTTCCAGGCGTCGATCACTGCGGCCAGGATCTGATCGAAGCCCGGCATGCCCTGCCGGCCGGTCGGCGGCCAATAAGTGCCACCGTAAAACGGCTTCAAATCCGGCGTCAGGAACACGCTCATCGGCCAGCCGCCGCGGCCGGTGAGCATCTGCACTGCGTTCATGTAGATCTGGTCGAGGTCGGGCCGCTCCTCGCGGTCGACTTTCATTGCGACAAAATGCTCGTTTAGGACGCGTGCGATCGCCTCGTTCTCAAAACTCTCGTGCTCCATCACGTGGCACCAGTGACAGGCCGAGTAGCCGATCGAGAGAAAGATCGGCTTCTGTTCGCGGCGGGCCTTTTCAATCGCCTCCTCGCCCCACGGATACCAGTCCACCGGGTTGTTCTGGTGCTGGCGTAGATACGGGCTCGACTCGTGGGCGAGATGATTGGGCATGATTCGTCGCCTTTTGGTTTACTCAATCCAGCCGCCGCCGAGCACGCGCTGATTCCCAGTCGCGTCGTAGCACACGACCGCTTGTCCCGGCGTGATGGCGAACTGTGGCTCGTCGAACGCGATGCGCAACCGTCGATCCGGCAGCACCGCCATCGTCGCCGGTTGGGCCGTCGCATTGTACCGAATCTGAGCGAAGCACCGCCGCGGCTCGCCGTTTGCGTCTTCGCGGTCACGCCCCAGCCAATTCACATCGCGGGCCGTCAGCTCGCGCATGTACAATTCATCGCGATCGCCAATCACTACGCGCCGCGACTCGGGCTCGATCCGCACAACAAACTTCCGATCGCCGAGCGCCACGCCGAGCCCTTTGCGCTGCCCCACGGTGAAACCTTCGATGCCGCGATGTCGCCCGACGACCGTGCCGTCGCTCGTCACCATCTCGCCGCTCCGCTCATCGTCGGAGTGCCGCCGGACGAAATCGTCGTAGCGATCCTGCGTCACGAAGCAAATTTCCTGGCTGTCCTTTTTCTCGGCCACGCGCAGGCCCAATCCGGCCGCCATCGCGCGGATCGCCGGCTTCTCGAATTCGCCTACCGGCAGCATCATCCGCGGCAGCATCTCCCGCCGGATGCCGAAGAGCACGTACGACTGATCCTTCGCCGCGTCGACGCCGCGCACGAGCGCGACGCTGCCGTCGGCCTGTGTCTCGAGCCGCGCGTAGTGCCCCGTCGCCACGAACTCGGCCCCAACGCTATCGGCGTAGTCGAACAGCTTGCCGAACTTGATCCAGTTGTTGCACTGCACGCAGGGGTTCGGCGTTCGCCCGGCCGTGTACTCGGCAACGAAGTAGTCGATGATCTGGCCGAATTCCTGCTCGAGATTGAGCGCGTAGAAGGGGATGCCGAGCTTGTCGGCGACCCGGCGGGCGTCTTCCGCATCGGCCGCGGTGCAGCAGCCCTGCTTGTGGTCGAAGCGGAGAGCGGGGAGCAGGGAGCAGGGAGTCGGAGCGATACAAATCGCTAACTCCCTGCTCCCTGCCGGGGCACCCGGCTGCCGGGTCGGCTCCCTGCTACAGCTTGCCGGCGACTGCTCGCCGTGGCGCATGAAGACGCCGATCACGTCGTGGCCCGCTTCGGTGAGCAAGTGGGCCGCGACGCTCGAATCAACCCCACCACTCATGGCCAATACGACGCGCGACATATCTCATCGAGTCTAAGTTTGCCGGCGGCATGCCACAAGCAGCCCTCGTCGCGCGGGCGGTCCGCCCCTATAATGCCTCGGCACGGATTTGCGTGCTTTTTGCGTCCTCTCCGGGAGTGGCCTCGCCATGGAAAAAGAATTCATCGACCGCGCCAAAGCGATCCGCGAAGGCATCCTCCAGCTCCGAGACTCTCTTTGACTACGCAGCCAAGAAGGACCGCATCGCGGCGATCGACGCCCGCATGGCGGAGGCCGACTTCTGGAACAACCAGGAAAAAGCCCAGGCCACGGTCGAGGAACGCAAGTCGCTCACGTCGATCACCGCGCCACTCGGTGAAGCGATCAAACGCAGCGACGACCTGGCGGCGATGATCGAGATGGCCGGCGAAGATCCGTCGTTCGCGGCGGAAGTTCCCAGCGAAGTCGCTGCGCTCGAAACGCTCGTCGAGCAGCTCAAGCTCAAGGCCCTGCTCAACGGCCGGCTCGACGCGGCCGGCGCGATCGTCACGATCAACGCCCGCGATGGCGGCACCGACGCCAACGACTGGGCCGAGATGCTGCTGCGAATGTATACGATCTGGGCGCAGAAGAGCGGCTACTCGGTCGAGCTGCTCGAGCGGCAGGACAACGAAGAGGCCGGCATCACGCACGCCGCGGTCGCCATCCGCGGCCCGATGGCCTACGGCTACTTGCGCGGCGAGACGGGCATGCACCGGCTGGTGCGGATCAGCCCGTTCAACGCCGAAGGCAAGCGGCAGACCAGCTTCGCGGCCGTCGACGTCTCGCCCGAGATTCCCGACTCGGTGGAGATCGAGATCGACCCGGAGGACGTCCGCGAGGACGTCTTTCGCGCCAGCGGCGCGGGCGGCCAGCACGTGAACAAGACCTCCAGCGCGATCCGGCTCACGCATTTGCCCTCGAACACCGTCGTCCAGTGCCAGAGCGAGCGGTCGCAGCACAAGAACCGGGCCACCGCCTGGAAGATGCTCCGTGCCCGGATGGCCCGGGCCGAGGAAGAAAAACGCGAAGCGGCCGAGGCGGCCAAATACCAGCAGCAGGCCAAGGTCGGCTTCGGCTCGCAGATCCGCAATTACTTCCTGCACCCCGACCAGCGCGTGAAAGACGCCCGCACCAAGTACCAGCAGGGCAATTTCAACAGCGTGCTCAACGGCGACATCCAAGGCTTTCTGGACGCCGTCCTCCGCTGGCGGGCCGGGCAGCCGGTGGCTGAGGATGATGAGGAATAAACTCATCGGCGATATTAGTATTGGATCATTTGGATGTCAAATCAAAGTTAATTACGTTGCTTCCATCCTTCAATTCGACGACCAAACCGGACGTGTTTGGGTCATTATATTGGACGGCAACTAACGTGGAATCGGATGACTTAATCGACACTCGGTACGTACCTGGTTTGGCAGTCGGGACCCCGTAATGTCCGTCCCTCACTGTTGTGTTGAAATCATCCTTTCTATTACTGCTTTGAAATGTTACTGTTGCGGCGGGCAACGGCTTCCCGTCAAACGTAACTTCGCCTGACAACTTGGCTTTCGCCGGCGGTTGCTCGCCCTCGCTCACGAGCCACTCGATACCGCTGTCGTGGTCGTGGTAATACGGCTCCGCAACGCGCTTGCCTTCGAGCGGCTTGAGCTCGCGGACCCAGATGTTGCGGAACCGCACCGGGTGGCCGTGGTCTTGCAGCCGGATCGGCGCCGGGCCGTGGGCTTCGTACTTCGGCACGCTGTGCCAGGGCGTGTCCCCGAGCACCGCGAAGTGGTTGAGAATCAACACGCCGTTTTGCAGCGCCGTGACGTAGGCCGGCGACTCGAGCGAGCCGTCGTCATTGAACCGCGGCGCGGTCCACACGACGTCGTACACGTTCCACTCGCCCGGCGGACGCATCGCGTTGACCATCGGCGGCGTCTGCTTGTAGATCGAACCGGCCTGACCTTCGTAGTACGTCTTGTTATTGTACGAATCGAGCACCTGCAGCTCGTAGCGATCCTGCAGGAAGACGCCGCTGTTGCCGCGGTCTTGATCGTGGCCCCGCGGCGGATTCGGCGACGACCACTCGATGTGGAGCTGAATGTCGCCGAAATTCTGTTTCGTGTGGATGTCGCCGTGGCCCTCGGTCAACACGCCGTCTTCGACTTTCCAGGTGTCGGACGGCTCCCAAGCCGACAGGTCCTTGCCGTCGAACAGCACGATCGCGTCCGAGGGCGGGCTGCCATTCTCGCCCGGCGTGATGATCGGCGGCTCCGGCCACTCGATGCCGGGCAGGTACTCGCGGTTCATGGCCACGCACGGCCACCGCTACGCAACAAGAACGCTCACCGTTGCCAACGCCGCAAAAATCCGCCGGGGTCGCATGGTTGTGCTCCTGGGTGTAGGACAATTGGAAGGTTGATTATGGACGCCGCCGCCGGCCACGGCAACCGCCGGGGCCGTCCTTGTCGGCCGGCGGAGTTTGGGCGACAATGGCCGGTCCGCGGACATTCTTGGCCAGCAAAATGGAGCGATTTCGGGCGATGGTCGACCAAATTGACGAGCTCAAGCGGAAGTACACCGACAAGTACGTCGTCGTCGACGGCGAGCGGCCCGAGCTGGCCCGCTTCCGCGACACCTACGGCACGGTGAAGACGGTCAACATGAGCGGCCGGGCGCTGGTCGAGTTCGCCGACTACCACCTGAACATCGGCTGGTACGACATCGACCCGTCGTACTTGAAGCTGATCGACGCACCGCTGCCGCCGAAAGCTGAAGGAAGCCCCCGCCAAAGCCCCCGCCGCGAAAAAGCCCCCCGGCGAGGCCGCTTCAGCGGCTGGGAAACCCGCCGCCAAGGCCACAGCCCGCCGCCGGCAAACCCTCCACCGCCGACATCCTCGCCAAACTGCGTGGCGGTGGCGGCGCCGCCGCCAAACCCGCTGCCGCGGCACCCGCCGAGAAGGCGGCCAAGCCCGCCGCACCAAAACCGGCCGCCGTCGCCGGCCGGAAAAGTCGACCGCTCGAAGATGAGCGTCGCCGACATGCTCGCCGCCGCGCGCGCGGGCAAAGCCGGCGGCGGACGCCGGCGCCAGCTAAACCGCAAGCGGAACCCGAGCCCGTCGAAGAAGTCGCCGAAGAAGTCCCTCGCCGGCGAGCCCGCTTCAGCGGGCGGGGAACCTGCCGAATCGGTCGCCAAGTCCTCCGGCGAAACGCCCGACAAAAAGTCGATGACGATCGACCAGATGATCGCCTGGTGCCGCGAGCACGACACGAAGTAGCCGCTGCTCGTACTCGACTAAATCGACACCGGCTCGTCGTCCTTTTCCTTGGCCGCGCGTTCCGCTTGCGGCACGCGACCGTTGCCGGCCGGCGTCGCGCCGTCTTCGCCGGCCAGTTTGGCCAAGCTCTCGGGAATGTCGATCCCGCCGATGTCGCGCATCACTTGCAGCATCGGCGGCAGCGTGCCCGACATCTTGTGCAGGAAGTCGGCCGTGTTCGAGCGGCCGTTCTGCGCCGCCGTTTTCCCAGACGACGACCTTGTCGAACTTGATGTTGCTGATCGCCTTGGCACTCGTTTCGGCGAGCGTGTCGAGGTGCTCGAGCATCATCAGTTGGAACGCCTCCTTCGCGCCGCCGCAGGCCGCGACGATCTGCTTGAGGCCCTCGCCCTTCTTGGCGAGGATTTCGTACTGCCCGCGGGCCTCGGCTTCGAGCTTGGCGTAGATCGCCGCCGCCTCGCCTTCGGCCTCCAGTCGCCGCTTTCCTGCCTCGGCTTCCGCGTCGACCAGGATTCGAGCCATTTGAGCCTTCGCGGGAGCCTCGAGCTTCGCGCGTTGCTCCGCTTCCACGCGCTGGGCATCGGCCAGCGCCGCCTTGGCCATCGCCCGGTTTTGAATCTCGATGACCGCCGCTTCCGCTTCGCGCTTGCGGGCTTCGCCGCGTTGGTACGCCTCGGCCTTTTGTACTAGCAAGGTCGCCTGCGACTGGGCGATCGTCGCGTCGGCGATGTTTTCGCCGTCGACGGCCTTCGCGTTCGCATCGGCGATGGCGATCCGCTTCGCCTGCTCGGCCTGCTTCACCTCGACGTCGCGCAAGAAAGCGGCCGTCTGTTCGCCGACCGTTTGCTCTTTTTCGAGCGTGGCGATCCGCACCGCCTGCTCGCGCTGGGCTTCGCGGGTGCCGATCTCGCGGAGCTTCGTGGCGCTGGCGACCATCACCACCTTCTCGCGCTCGGCGTCGGCGACGCGGATTTCGCCCTGCTTCACCTCGTCGGCCACGTCGCCGCGGGCCTGTTGGATCGCCTGCGACGCCGCCTTCTGGCCGATCGCGTCGATGTAGCCGCTCTCGTCCGTGATGTCGGTGATGTTCACGTTGATCAGCACCAGGCCGATCTTCTTGAGCTCCGGCTCGACCGAGTTCTGAATGTGTTGGAGGAACGTGTCGCGGTCGCGGTTGATGTCTTCGATCCTCATCGAGGCGATCACCTGCCGCAGTTGGCCGAAGATGATTTCCTCGGCCTGCTTGCGGATTTCATCGGTCGTGAGCTCCAACAGGCGAATCGAGGCGTTGGTCATCACGTCGGGCTGCGTGCCGATCGCCACCGTGAACACGCTGGGCACGTTGACGCGGATGTTCTCCATCGACAGCGCGCCGCGGAGCGGAATCTCGATCTGGATCGGCTCCAGGCTCAGGTAGCGGTAGTCCTGCAACAGCGGCAGCACGATGCCGGCGCCGCCGTGGATCGTCTTGGCGGTGCGGCCCTTGCCGGTCAATCCGCCGTAGATCACGAGCACCTGGTTGCTGCTGCAGCGGCGAATGGTCGATTTGACAAAGCCGACCAGCATCATCAAGACCACGACGATGCCGACGATCACGAACAGCGGCCCGACTAGCTTTCCAAAACCCGTTGCTATCCAGGTTGTCGAGCTGAGCCAGCAAGAGTGTTGCAGTGTACATGGGGTTCTCGCCTTCTGGGTAATGGTGATTGAGTAAATGTGCGTTGTGATTCGCAGCCAAATGTGGACGCCAACTACTACCTACGCGGAGACTTCGGCCGGTGCCGGCTGCGACTCGCGCGCCACGCGGACCGTGCCGGTGTTGACGATGCCGACGATCACGACCTTTTCGCCGGTGGCGAGTCGGCTGGGTTCGTTGGTCACGGCCTGATACTCGACCGTGCGATCCTGCAATCGGAACATGACTTTGCCGGCGCCGGTCCGGCCGGCCGGGATTGGCACATAGACGGTCGCCGGCAAGCCGACCGCACGGCGCACGTTTTCGTTGCCGGCGTTTTGCAGCTTGTAAACTTGCTTGAACAGCCAGTACACGGCGTACATCGCCGCCCCACCGGCCACGAGGGAATAAACGAGCGTCGCGACCGGCGGATGGCCATACGCGAGCAACGTCTTACCGACCAGGCCGAAGAACGTAAGCGCCGCACTAATCGTGCGCAGCGAGAGCATTTCATAGAACCAGTGGAGCTGGTGAGCGGCGACGTCGCCGTGGCCGGAGTGGTCCCACACGGCGTCGTGCTCCAGCGACGCGTCGGTCTCGAAGTGGGCGTCGCCGTCGACCGAGCCGTCGAATCCGCCGTGGACGCCGCCATCGGCGGTCACGTCGTGGCCGGCCGATAGATCGCCGTGGCCATGATGACCGAGGCCCAACAGCATCATCACGAACTGGAAGCCGAGAACCGTTCCGCCGACCAGCGCGGTGATCGAAAAGAGACTGTCCAACATGGCCGCTGCTCCCACAAAAACGGTGCTGCCGAATCGGACGCGAACCGTCCGAAATTGTAGCTTGAACCGCTCGCCGTTGCGAATCGCTCGAGGGACCCACTCCCTCCGACCGGAAAAATCGGAACACGCCTCTGCCGGCAAACCGCGGCAGGTCGTGGCTATTTGAGGGTATTTCGCCAGAGGGGAGCGATTATTGCCGGCGAAATCGCGCGAACGGCTTCCATGCTGGCGGCGCGGCAGTGGTGAGGTAGAAAAGGCTCACGCGAACGGGCGCCATCACTCGTCTTCCGGTTTGCCGACATCGACGCTCGACCAATCGACGTCTTCCTTGTTTTCTTCGCCCTTTCGGATGATCTCAGTCGCTTGCGCGGCGTCCTTTTCGGCAACCAGGACCTGAACGTCTCCCATGACACCAAGGCGGTACCCGGCCACGGCACCCGCCGACATCGTCGCCTTTATGCCCTCCACTTCCAGCGCAGCAACAATCACGCCCGCGTCCACCTCATTCGGTACAGTGGTGACAACGACGACATGCTCTGGGTGCAACGGGAAATCGGACATGAACTGATCCTCTTCGTCGAAAACAATATCGCAATTCCAGCCGCCGCGAGTGCCACTGCCGGCGTTTCTGGCCGTACTGAGCAACTCCCCGGGTGCACGCGACTGAGGGAAGATTGCCATCACTCGTCTTCCGGCTCGCCCACGTCGACGTTCGACCAGTCGACGTCCTCATCATCCTCTTCGCCCTTACGAATCACTTCCTGCGCGAGCCAGGTCTTCCTGGGCGACCAAAATCTGAATCTCGCCGGGCACGCCGGTGCGGAAGTCGGCCGTGGCCGCGCCCGACATCGTCGACTTGATGCCTTCCTCTTCCAGCGCGGCGACCATCACGCCCGCTTCGAGTTCATTTTCCGCGGTGGCGACGACGACAACATGTTCGGGATGTTCGGGACGATCGACCATCGAGTGACTCTCCTGAGTGAAATGAGGATTGTCGGCCGTCAATCGATCCGCTGTTCTGCAAGCTAGCCGACATTCAAGAATAGCTTACGCAATAAGCTTGCCGACCACACGGCCTCGACCGCCGATTTTTCTAGTTCAGCCAACTATCGCCCGGATCATTCCCTGCACAAAGTGGGCTGCAAATTGAATCGCGCCGCCAACAAGACCAAATGACCACCAGATCAGGTACAAAATGATGAGCACCTGAGCACCCGTCGCCAAATCTTCAAACTGGCAATTCCAGTCGATGCCGGCGCATCATCACCATTGCCAATATCTGCCGTTGACCAATCGACGTCTTGTCGGTCGTCAACGATTCGACGGAGAACCGCCTGGGCACGGTCGAGATCGCCTTCATAGACGTTGACCTGAACCAACGCAGGGATCGCCAGCCGAAATCCTGCCAACGCGTCGCCAGTCATCGTCGCGCAGATGCCTTCATTCTCCATTTCCGCCACGATGAGCCCGGCCTCCAACTCATTCGGCGTCGTAGTGAGCACTACCACGTTGTCGACAGCGGTCGTCATCAATCTCTCATCGTCTTAGCCAAACAGTCCGCCAATCAAGCGGCCGGAGTTGGCGATCTTGATCGGCCGGCCGCTGGGCGTCGTGAACGTCGTTTCCAGCGATAACCCCAGCGCTTTGCAGACACTCGCCATCAAATCCTCCGACGAATAGAGGTCGGTGTCAACGGCCGTGCCGTCGGCGTTGGTCTTGCCGATGGCCCGGCCGCCCTGAATGCCGCCGCCGCCCAGCACCGCGCTCCACGCCCGGGCAAAATGGTCGCGCCCCGCGTTGCCGTTGATCCGCGGCGTCCGGCCGAACTCGCCCATGCACAGCACCACCGTGCTCGAAAGCAGCCCGCGCTGGTCGAGGTCGTCGACCAGAGCGCTGAAACGCCTGGTCCAGCTCCGGCAGCTTTGTCTCGAGCGTTTTGAAGCAGCCTTGATGCAAATCCCAGCCGCCGATGTCGACTTCCACAAACGGCACGCCAACCTCCACCAGTCGCCGGGCCATCAGGCAACCGCGACCGACGTTGGTCTCGCCGTACTTCGTCTGCATGTCCTGCGGCTCGCTGCGGACCTGGAAGGCCTTCATCTGATCGCTGGTCAAGAGTTCCTGCGTCTTGCGGAGCACCTTGGCGTGCTCCTCGGCCGCGCTGCCTCGCCGCTCGTGGATGAACCGCGTTTCGACCGCTTCGAGCAGCTTGAGCCGATCGGCCATCCGCTGCCAAGGGACGCTCATCTGCGTGTCGCGGACGTTGCCGTTGGGGTCGACCTGGAACGGCGCGTAAGCCATGCCCAAAAAGCCCGGCCCCTCGCTCGGCCCACCGATCGACACAAACGGCGGAATCTCTAGCTGCGCGAGCGAGTGTTCCATTTCGTGGGCCACCACTGAGCCGTAGCTGGGGTAGTCGAGGCTCGGGTTCGGCACGAAGCCCGTGTGCATGTAGTATCGTCCCCGCTCGTGGTCGGCCTCACGAGTGCTCATCGAGCGAACGATCGACAGGTGCTTCATCTGCTGGGCCAACAGCGGCAGCTTCTCGGAGATCTGGAAGTCGCCCGTCGTGTTGATCGGTTTGAGTGGTCCAGCCGTCGGAGCGCCCGGCTTGAGGTCCCACATGTCGATCGTCGGCGGCCCGCCGCTGAGCCAAATCAGAATCGCCGACTTGTTGGCCTTTGCCAGCGCCGGTGCACTCGCCCGCAAGGTCCGAGTGAACGCAAACGCCGGCAGCGCCAGCGCCGACGCCCCCGCGAGGTGGCGCATGAAATGGCGACGCGACATGCCATCGGGCGTGGGGCAGTTGCACAGCATCTAAACACCTCTCTTCGTCAATAGCGAATCACCTTCAGCGGCTAGCCTGAATTAATCCCAAAGCTCTCAAAATCTTCACGCAGATCTCGAATCGCACGGTCAACGATTCGACGGATTTCCTGCTCCACACCATCAACGTTCTGTCGTTCCGCGGGCAATGCCATCCAGCAAAACTGAATCGCTTGTCGAATCTGATGGTCGACTTGTTGCGGACCGAACATCGACTGTATCCGTCGTGCCTTCTCGGGATCGTCGTCACCGAGTTCTTCCATAAACATTTGGCGGTCTCCTGAATTACTGAAATAACAGCTTCATTAGACCATCCTAATGAATCAATATAAACTCATTACTGTTTAGCAGCGCCCACCAAATGTCCTGCAGCGCCGCGCCCACTTTGCCGTCGCGGGCCGCGAGCAGTTCGTTCGAGAGCGTGATCTCTTGTTTCGTCGGCCGCCGCGAAAACGCCGCCAGGTACAAGTAGCGGATCTTCTCGGCGTTGTTCAGCTGCGGATTCTCGGCCACCCGGGCCAACATGCTGCCCGGCTGGTTGCCGGTCGCCCGTCGCACGAGCGGCCCGTTCATCAGTGTCAGCGCCTGCGGAATCGTCCCATTGAACGAAGTCGCTTCGCCGCCATCATCCGTGCCGAACGCCGTGTTGAACTGCCGCAGCCACCGCTCGCGGACCTCGTCGCGCTGCGCGGCATCCTTCACCGTCTGATCCGCCGCCGTCGCCACCAGCAGCGATTCGTACAACTGCTCGGCCTCCATCTGCCGCAGGTAGAAGTGGCTGAACATCGGCCGGGCCCCGAGCGTCGGGTCGTCCGCCTCGTTTCGCTTGGTCATCTCGCTCGACAGGCCATACGCGTCCGAAAGCACGATCCAACGCATCAGCTGCTTGAGGTCGAACTGCGAATCGCGGAACGACTGCCCCAAAGAGTCGAGCAGCTCGGGGTGCGACGGCGTGTTGTGCGGGCCGATATCGTCCACCGGCTTGGTGAAACCGAAGCCGAAAAAGTGCCCCCACAGCCGGTTGGCGATCGCCCGATCGAAATCGCGCGACCCGACGATCAGCTTCGCCAATTCCTCGCGGCGATTCACGTCGGCGAGCCGGCCATGATCGCCAAAGTCCTCGCCCTTGTCGCGATACTCACTGGCCAGCGACGTGCCGTCGACGAACACCGGGTAGGCCACCCGCATCTGCCCGTTCCGCAGCTCGTAAAACAGGTCGGCCTTCTCGACGTCGCCCGTCTCGCCCCGGAAATCGCGGTCAACCACCCGACCCACAAACCGCCGTTTCTTGTCCTCATCGAGCCGAATCCGCTCGACTCGCGTCTGCCGGAAGAAGGCGTTGAGCTCCCAAAATTGGTTCTGCTGATACTCGTTGAACGGATGGTTGTGACACTGCGTGCACTGCACCGCCATGCCCAGAAACACCTGGGCCGTCTTGGCCGTCGCCTGCACGCCGTTGTCTTCCATCTTGTCGGCCAGGAAGTTGGCTGCCCCGTTGAAATCCTTGTCCCCCGGCCGACAACTGCCCGTCGCCGTCACCAGGTCGTGGGCCATCTGGTCAAACGGCTTGTTGTAGGAGAGCGCCTCGCGTAAGTACTGCTGCATCCCGTCGCGATCGACCAGCGAACGCCGCTCCGTGCCGCCCGTTCGACCGATCAGCAGATTCGTCCAGATCGTCGACCAGTTGCGGACATACTCGTCGCGGTACTCGTTGCCCAACAGCCGGTCGACCAGCCGCCGCCGCTTGTCGCGTTTCCGGTCGGCGTGATACGCCCGCACTTCCGCGACCGTCGGCACCCGGCCGATGAGATCGAGATAAACGCGTCGGCACCACTCGCCGTCGTCGGCCGCCGGCGAGGGGACGAGATTGTGGTCCTGCCAGGCCTGGGCCACCAGGTCGTTGATCCGCGCGACCTCGGCTAGGTCGGAATCGTCGGAATCGTCGGCAGGTTTCGCGGCCGCTTCGTTGGAAATGGTCGTCGTGCTTGCCACGAGCGGCTTGGCGGTATCCGCTGCGGCCTCAAGATGCGCGAACACTGCGAGCCCGATGGCTGCCTGAACCACAACTGATGCTCGCCCCAACCGCATTACCGTCTCCGCCCTCAAGGGTCTGGTCCATTTTTCGGCCAACCCGTGCTGACCCGCGGAAAAGCTGTCGGCCGAAAACATGGACCTGACCCTTTTGCCTTGGCCACACTCCGACCGGCCTCAACCCATTATGACCGATTCGCCCCGCTTTGCGGCCCACAGATTCAACGCCGGTCGACTCCCCATGGCATCGCTCGAAATCGGCAGGCCCTAACTATCGGCCGAAGTGCGGCGCCAGCCAAAGGACTCGTTGCCCGCGGATCGGCCCGCCTGGGCCGTTCGAAAAATTCCGAAAATATTTTTCACCGCTCGCTTCGAGCCGGTGATCGATGGGCGTAGGTATGCCAGACTGTCCCGAAAAGATGTATTACAATAATACACGTGTACGATTTTGCAACAGTCCAAAAAGATAGGCGAACCTGGGTTCAGCCTCTCGGAGAACCCAGATTCGCCCGTTGACGTGTCGGTATCGCGCCTGGTTTGCGAGCTTCTGTGGGAGGTGGGCAGATCTCGCTAACTTCTTTCCTGATATGCGATTCCGATCACGGCAGATTTGCCTCTTTCGCCTGACCGACCCCAAACTAAGCTTCTTCTCTGTTCCGGCCCCGAGCGTTTGTTCCGAACGCCAGCGGCTTGTCGTAGCAAGCGATGACCAGACTAGACGCAAGCACCGTGCCAATGGGCGGTGGTGCTGGATTAAGTGTGCATGATGGACCCCCACGCTGTCGTGATGTTCGCGTGAGTGCCATTCACCCATTTGACAAGAACGGCTCTGCGCGGAGAATGGGGCAAACACTAGGCCCACGGCGGTACGCCGTGGCTTGCGCGAAACTAACCCTACCTCAGTTTCGGTCCTAGCGTGCAATAGAAGTCCTAAGGATGGAAGCATCCTGGGGAATGCGCATGAACCGAGCCTGAGGTTTTTTTGTAGCCTCACGGATAGATCAAGAGCACGATTGGATTCTCTGTTGGATTGCAATGGAGGTGCACGGTGTGGTGTTTTTTCGATGAGTCGTACCCTGCGGATACAGAACTTACGGCGGTAGTCGCTTGTCTTATGCGCAACGAAGCTGTTGCGAGGCTTGAGGACATAATGTACCGCGCCTGCAAGAAGCATTTGGGGCGAACGCACGCTAAGGACTTACATCGCGAAATCAAAGGGCAGCAGCTTCTGTCCGCAAATTCGTTTCGGATGGCTGCTCGGCACAGGCATTCGTGCAATCACGAAGTGGCCAAGGACATATTGCACGAGTGCGCCGAACTTGCTGGAACAAATGCAATACGGGTATTCGCAGCCGCTGTTTACGGTGAAAGGGATATTTTGAAACGAGTCAACAAAGAGCGACTGACTCGCCCAATTGCGAACATGCTGCGAAATATTTCGTGCGCTGCTGCGGAGATGGGCAGCGATAGGTCAGTGACACTTGTATTTGACGATCAACTGGCTGATCGTAATACTTCAATTTCCATTCGGCGATTTGTCGCCGGGATCAACCTTCCAAATGTTTCGCATTATCCACTGATTGGAGTGTCGCATGTATCGCCAGGAATACAGCTTGCCGACCTAGGCGCTTTCATAGTCGGGCGACGCGCAGTCGGCGACATGAAATTCAACCCCTGGGTCAGCCGGCTTCGGGAGATCGAATGGATTGGCGAAATGAATGGGCGAAAGCGGCGAGGGTTCGTGCGGTGGACGAGTAACGGCGACGGCACAGTCGCCTACAGAAATCGCTGGGAGCGCGCACAAAAAAAGGAGCCGGGAGCCACCGGGAAGGTGGCATCTTGAGACCGGGCAGGTCTCACTCCAGCTCCACAGGAAGTATGACGAACTCCTCGTTCAAAAGCAAGAACATTGACCATTTTCACCATCGCCGACGCTAGCGTCTGCGTGTAATTGCAGTCACCGCAATGAGTTACGACATATACCCCTACATCCGTCACTACGGCTTGGGAGCTGGCCACTTTCCAATTTGGAGAGCGGCCCGCGTCTGGTGACGCAGCGAGCCTTATAAGCCCCGCCCGGGATTGGCCTCAGCGCCGATCGAGTTCGATTCTCACGCACTCCGCTTACTTGCGGCTGCGCTTAGCGGCCCTCACTAGAGCGTCCCTGGCCCATTTGGACACGTTTTCGCCAGCGGCGGCGTCGATCATAGCCTTTTCGGCTTCGGTAAGCCTAATGGCCATCAGAACGCCCTTGCGCTTCTCCGGGGGTTTTGGCGGTGCACCGCGTTTCGGCTTCATGGCCGAATTGTAGTATAACAAAAATCTTTTGTCCAGTCCTTGCTGCGGACGATTAAATGTTATACAATAAAGGCGTCAGAAAGAAAAACCCCCGGAAGCGTTGGCACGCGACCGGGGGCAACTACTACCGGCTTTCGCCAGAAGCAGCCTAAGCAACTTCATTCTAGCGAAAGCCCCAATCTTGGGGAAGTTTCGCTATGATTTCTGCCGTCTGCCAGCATGAGAACCGCCGCACCAATGGGAAAACCAAGGCCGGGGCCACACGCTACCGATGCAAGAGTTGCGGAGCATCTTGGACCGAATCGACCGGCAAACTCAACGGGATGCGGATCGGCCTAGATCAAGCCGCCAAGATTATCGAAATGCTTTGCGAAGGCGTGAACGTGCGAGCCACAGCTAGGATGCGGAGCCGCCCTCGGAGAATCCGCAACCGAATTCTGACAATCCTCCAGAAGATGAATCGAATGACCCAAAATAAGGAGAGCCAACCCGTGGCTTAGCCGTTGGGGCTGTCTTCTAAGCAGCTTAAGGGGTGCGTAGGCGATGATGTCGGACTTGTGGGAAAGCTGAAAGTCTAGAGCTGCCGCTAAGATAATAAGATGGCGGTCAAGTGAATTAAAGGGGACGGGAGTCGTTTCTCGACGAATTGGCTCCCGTCCCCATTATTTAATCCCCGGACGACGGTAACGACAATTCACAGGAAATTTTGACACATGTTCGGTGGTTTACTAGCGATGATTGCCGTAAGTTTCCTGGTCTACCGACGCGCGGGTGCGAATCAACGCCGACGATCTCTCTGGGTGCTCCTGCTTTGGGTTTTGGCGATGGGCGGTGCAATCGCGGCTGAGATTTTGGCGATGATCATGAATTACATACGCCACGTCGAATTTGCGACCGAGCGCGAAGAGATGTACGCGTTGGTACTGCCTGCAGGAATGGGCATGGCCGTGGGCGCCGTCGTCTGTGTGTGGCTCGCGGGGCGCAAAACGGAAGTGGCCAACTAAGGACGAACGAAAGACGGACGGGGGGCCCCTTGTACCGTTAATGGCCTCCGATCCATCGATTGCTCTTTGTCGACTCCCACGTCTCGGTATACTGCGGCGTAATGAATTCGACAATCGAAGTCGTGCTGTTTGTCTCGCTTTTTGCCGCGGCGGTGGTGTGGCTCGGCTTGGTGCTGTGGGTGTTCCACCGCCTCCGCAACAGGCATTTGGCAACGTTCGAAGCGATCGGCTCCCCGTCGCTCATATGGAATAACTCGATGCGTACGAACTGGCTGTTCTTCAAGTTTCTCTTTGGACCGACATGGCAACAGCTCGATGACCGACGTCTCGCTGTCGTGCTGCATGTCATGCGGGTCTACATCGTGATGTATCTCGTCGCGTTTGCAGCGATGTTCGTGATGGACTTCACATGACCCACGGCACCAGCATCCTACGAACCGTCCAGACTTCCGGGGCAAGCGCGTGCGATTCCGCCAGGGTCGTGGCGCGTCGAGCATGGTGGTCATCGTAGTGACAAACCAACAGCAAAGCTGGCCGACGAACCCGCGGCGCACGGCAGCCACATTGGCATGAGCTAGAATTGTTAGAGCCGGTTGGCCGTGGCGAAGCTGAACTATATGTCGGACGGAGGTCCCGCGACGATGCGTTTCTTACTTAAGCTGGCCGCCCTGACAATGCTCATCGGCGCGACGCCGACGGCAGCGCAATGGAAGCAGGATGGAAAGCAATTCGACGGCGAGCGCCGGTCCAAGGCCGACGGTGATTTAGATTGGCCATGTAGCGATGGTCGCTCAGGCGGTCGGCCTGCAAGACCGTCACTTGAGTTCCTTGTTGCGGTTTTCGCTTTCGCCGCGATCGGCGAAGCCGTCGTAGGCCGCGCCCGGCAGCACGCGCGCACCGGGCCGATTGGTCACGACCGCGCGGCGATTGGTTCCTTGCGCGTGGGCTTCGCACTTGACGACCATCCACCGCGGATGCGGCCACGATCCGGCTTGATACTCGAAGGCGGCGAACAGCCGTTGCGGCTGGCCGGTCTGCTCGAATTGTTCGACGGCCCGCTGCCAGCAGTGCGTCGCTTTCGGCTCTTGAGCACCGCATTCATGCCGCACGCCGAAGGTGTACTCCATCTCCAGCCGTTCGCAGGCGTCGTACATCTCCGGCACGCCGAACGCCGCAATCGCCGCGCAGGTGAATCCGCACGTCGGGCCACGCTTGCCGCAATCGCGTCACGAGATACTCGAGGTCGTCGTCGGCGCCCAACGCGGCGGATAGGCCGTGCCGTGCAGCAGCGCAGATCATCACCACCAGGTCGTTCTCGGCGCAGGTGATGACCCGCGGCTGATACTGATACTGCTCGTAGTAGCCGTGAAAGAACGTCAACTGCTGCTGGCCGTGCGTCGGGTCGTCGAAGGTGTCGATGTCCAAGGTCAGCGCGCGGCGGCTCGTCGAAGGAAGCAATGAACTGCTCGACGCAACAACTCCCGCAGTCGGAACAAGCGAGGGACGTCGATCGCGTTCTCGAACCGCGACAGCGTGGGCTGGCTGGCCAGGTCGTCGGTCCGTCGAGCGAACCGGCCGCAGAGCAGTTTGAAGACCGGATCGCTCCGCAAGGCGTCGTGGTCGTTCTGATCGGCGTAATCGGCGAGAATGCCGTAGATCCGCTGCGCGGACCATCTCCAGGAAGCGAGTGCTCGATGGAGTCGCCGTGCCGATGATCGCGTCAGCAGCCGCGGCAAACTGCTCGCGTGAGCCCCAAGCTGCTCGTCGAACTGGCGGAACGGCAGCAGCCGGGCGCTCAGTTGTTCCTGACTGACAAGCCCGACGAACTGTTCGAAGCCTGGGAGAAGCCAGCCCATGGCGTTGCGATTCACGAGGCCAAGACGGCCCGGCGAGGCGTCCCGATCGTGGCGGTCGTGGTGTTCACCGGCTGCGCTCCGGATGCAAAAGGATTGAGCCAAGCGACCGTTGAATTCACGGCCTATCGGCCGGACGGCAAGCCGTACGGCGACCCGTCAGATTGCGAGCTTTGGATTGATAAGCCGCCTCCCGCGAAGGGGCAGCTTCAGCTCAGCGTCGGCAGCATGGGCATTGTGATCGATCCCGGCGATCCGCTCGGCGTCTACAAGGTGCGGGCCAAGGTCTGCGACAACGTCGCCAAAAAGACGCTACTCTTGGAAAGGGATTTCACCGCCGTGGAAGCCGAACCTACGACGACCAGCAAGGCACCCGGGCCGCGGGCTGCCGCCAAACGCATGTCGGTTCGTGACCAGATCATCGGTTCCTGGCGCTCGGAAAACGTCGGGCTCGACTTCCCAATGTGGATGGTCGACACCTACCGCGCGGACGGAACCGGCACCACCGAATTCTACTCACAGCCCGGCAAGGATACGGTCCATCACAAGAACTTAACTCTCACTTTACGATGGAGATTGCATGACGGAGCTTTGGAGGTCGACACGAAGACACCCGCTAGCGAATTTGAACGCTCAGGACAGCCGCGCCCGCTGCACGTCGCCGAAGACGGCGCGTTGACGGCAATTGGCAAGTGGACGCGAATCGAGGACGGCAACTAAACCGGGCACTGCGATTTTGGAATACTTCACGGCCATCATCGCGTACTCATTCGCTTGGTCGGCATGCCTGGTCGGGGCGGTCGCCTGCTTCTTGGCCCCGGTGATTTACCACATTTCTACAGGGCGATTTTACGAAGGGCCTCATACGCCACGACGACGCATCATCGAGCATCCGTGGCGCTTCGCGCGGATCGCATGCCTGGAGACATTGGTCGGCGGGTCGGCGATCGCCGGTCTTGTGATTCTGACGCCGCCGTTACTAAAATTGGCCGGCCGATTAGTCACCGCAATCACCCACCCCCGTGGTACACTGTCGGGCATGAACCGGCTGGTTGACGCGAGCGACATTTTGGTGATCGGCGTTATTGTGGCGACGATGCTCGCTTGGCTGTGCTTCCCGTGGCTCGGAATTCCTAAGCGATTCAGTCTCCGCTCCCTGCTCATCGCCACAACGCTCCTCGCCGTCGCCCTGGGACTGGCCCGCTACTCCTTCCGTTGAGGGCTAAAGAAATGGAACTGGCGATGTTCGGTATCGGGCCAATCGAATTGCTATTGATCGCCGTCGTGGTGGGAATTGCCGTGCTGATCGTCCGGGCAAAGAAACGTTGAAGCCTGCTCAGTAGTGCTCTCGATTACACGGGAAGTCCCCGAGACATCCAGCCGCGAATGGTGAACCGCGGTTGGTTCTTCGGCGAAGTAGTCGCCTTCAAACTATCTGGCGCAACCCAATCGCCTGCCCCCAGTCCGTTGTTTACCTCGCGGCGCGAGCCGCACCGTCTTAGCCGTATCGTCTCGGGCCCGATCGCTCGGGCCACGGGGAAACCAGTGGCCAAAAATCGGGGCTAGGCACCAGCCCGCACATTGATACAAATGGACACGTGGCGGAGGTGCTCGTTGGCAGGCGCGCGGCGATAGTTATTCGCGAACGGCGCCTTCCAAATAGCGCCTACGCGCCGCTGCGTTCTTTGGCATCCGAAAACGAAGCTGTTAGCTCTTAGCGATTAGCTATTGGCCAACGGGAGCACTGCGCGTCCAGATCGCCTGCTCCCTGCTTTCCCGGACTCTAGCGGACAAATCGCAGACGCGTTTTGTCCGCCGGAGGGCGCGAGTCGCCCGTGATTTCAGGTTCGATCCGCGGATCGCATCCGACAATTCGAGCGCCAATTGTCGCCTCGAATCGAGTTTTGCCGGCCGAGAGCGAGCGCAAGCGTCGAGCTGGCCAGGATTTGCGAGCCGGCGAAAGAAACACCCCCGGACAAATCGCTGTGAACCCCGAGCGTGAAGACGATTTGTCCGAAGTGTCCCCGTGACGGCAGGACAAATCGGGCCTCTGGTGTCAGTGTGTCGGAGCGCAGTCAGGGGGAGATCTGTGCCCGTAATTGCCCCGAGCATCACGCCACGGCGAGTCGCCTGCCGAAACCTGCATCCTCAACCATAATGAAGCGTGAGTTTTGTCAAAAGACGCGAAGACGCAAACTCGAGGTGTTTTGGAATCAACCGCACGCGAAGTCGGCTTGTTTTGCAGAGCTTCCGGCTGCACGGGCGTGACAAAACTGGTGAGTTTTGGAGCATTGAATCGCGTTTTTCAATCAGGTTGCATGACTCCAAAACTTCAATTCCTACGGGGTTGCGAGCTGGCGGCGCAAACAACCAGTCGCCTTGGCAAAAACACGGGGTTTTGCGAAGGCGACAGTCCTCGACGTCAGCAGATTGCAAAGACTTCGGCAGGTTAGACAGGATTCCAAGGGGCGACGGCCGAGGCCAGGTCCGAGCCAGACACGGGCAGCGGGAACGAGTCTTGGGACTTTCGAGAAAAGCGCAAACCGGGCGAGTTTTTGAGCGGCGTTTTGCCGCATGGCCCTGGAGAAACCGATCGCTCGGCAGATCGCGTGTGACAAAATGGGTGACTGCGGATCCGAAAACATGGGCGGAATGGAGACTAGCAGAATTGGTTACCGGTGCTTGGCCGCTGGTAATTCCGGCCGCCCGTCACCCACCCGTGTCCTCCGGCGGCTCGGACACGGAGAACAGCAGCTCCTTGATCCCGGCGTCGGCGCCGGCGTCGAGCACGCTCACCAGCTTGCCGTGCGTTGCGTCGGGGTCACCGATCACCAGCATTCCGGTCCGCTCGGGGTCTTCCTGCCGCGCGGCCCGGAGCTTCGACCGCAGGCCTTGGTCGCCGTACGCTTCTTCATCTTCGACGTACACCCTGTCGTCCTCGTCGATCGTCACCACGATGAAGGTCGGATCGTTCAGGTAATCGGTGGGCTGCGCGACGGCCGAGGCGTTCGACGACTGCTGCGGCGAGGGCAGGTTGATCACCGATTCGAGCGATTGCATCGAGGTGACCAGGAAGAAGATCAGCAGGAAGAAGACGATGTCGACCATCGCCGTCATGTCGATCAGGTCGGCCTGAAGCATCGGGCGCGACGGCATCAGCAGCAACGCATGTTCGGTCGCCAATGGCTTGGACTCGGGCGGCTTGGTCGTAGCGGCCGGTTTCGCGCCGGTCTTCGCGGCCGCGGCCGGCACCGTGACCTTCGTGCCGCAACTCGGGCACGAGCTCTGGCGGCCGGCCGCCGCTTCGGGGGCCGTCAGCATCTTGCCGCAACCGGGGCAGGGAAATCGCAATGGGTTCATGGCTTGTCCTTCTCCATGACCGCCACGCTGAGCTTCATGCCTTCGACGCTCGATGCCGCCGACGAGATGCGGAACAAATCGCCCAGCCGCATATTCTTCTCGGCCTTGATCAGCACGTCGTGCTTCCCTTCGGCCAGGCCCTGTTCGACCGCGGCCCGAATGCGTTCGTCCTGCTGGGCAACGTCGCGGATCGCCGTGCCCTTCTCGCGGTCGCCGAGATACACGACCACCGGCTGGCCCCGGCCGCCGGTCACCGTCAAGACGACCGACGACTCCGCGTCGAGCGGCGCCACGTGGCTGGCCGACGGCAGATCGACCCCGCTCAGCGCGACGGTGACAAACGTGACGAGGAAGTAGATGTTCATCATGAACACCAGGTCGACCATCGCCGTGATGTCGAACTCGGGCGGCTCACGGTGCGGCTGGCGCAGGATGAGGTCGTCGAATCCGGTGCTGCCCAGGCCAAAGCGCGCGGCGTCCACGGCAAGTCCTCGATTAGCAGCGGGTCTTCAGCACGTCGAGCGCGCGGGCCAGGCCGGCGCCGAGCGCGTCCTGGAAGCGGCGGATGCGGGCCGTGAGACTGGCCAGCAGCAAGTTGAATGGGATCGCGGTGCCGAGGCCCATCGCCGTGCAGATCAGCGCGATCGAGATCTCGTCGGCGATCTGCGACGGTTGCACTTTCTCGCCCGTGCCGATCCGGCCAAACGCCGCCATCATGCCGAGCACCGTGCCGAACAGGCCCAGCAGCGGACCACACTTGATGACCGTGGCGACCCAGTTGGTGCGATACTCGAGATCGCCCATCACGTCGCGCTGCAGCACTTCGGTCACCACCTGCCGCATCTGGTCGTAGCCCATTCCGCGGCTGGTCACCGCGAGCTGAATCAACTGCGGCAACGCGCGGGCGTCGTCGTCGCACATTTCGGTGACGGTGTCGAAGTGCCCGCCGCGGAGGGGCTCGAGCAGCTCTTCCATGAACTCGGCCTGCTCGTCGTTGTTGCGGAAGCTCAATTCCTTCACGCGACGAAAGCCGACGATGATGTTGTAGAGCCCCCACAGAAAATTGATCGCCAGGAACACGTAGCAGGCGTCGCCGAGCGTTTTGGCCAGGTCGTTGATACTCATCGAGATACACCGTCTTTCGCTGTTCCGCGCAGGCGACCGCCGCAAGATTCGGGGAGCGCTGTTCCGGCAACGCTCGCTACCTCTAGATTAACCCGCCCAGGTGGGGATAAGCAAGCATTCCAGTGCCGCCGGGGCTCCGCGACAACACTATCCGCTGGTATCGACGGTGCCCTTCGCGGTTTGATGGGGTTCGGGCGAGTTGCGGGCGGTTCCTTTTAATGCGCCACGCCCATAAGAAATGTTGCGATTGTTGGTGCACCACGCGCAATCCGCGACTAGCGGTCGCGGCGTTGCGCCGGGGGCTGCCGCCGTCTGGTGTCGCCACGGCGTGGCTAACGTAGCCAACCGGCATAAACCGAGATTTCAGGGGAAGTTGCGCCGCGCGCGCGGATTCGACGCCCAGGAACGGGCCTCGCACTGCCTCCCGCCTACCAAGGCGCGAATAGTAAAAAATGGCGAAAAATTGCCGTGCGTTGGACACGCGGGGGGACGCCATTGGTTACAATCTGGGCGTGGATGGTGATGCGCGGATTATGCCGCTCCGTGCAGGACGGCGCATTCGCCGGCGAAGCGCTTATCGACCACCTAGCCAACGGAGCGACCTCATGATGCGCCACCTGTTGCTATGCCCCATGTTCGTGCTGGTAACGGCATCGGCAGCTGCCACCCCGATGCTCGATCAAGCGCACATCGTCACCCAATCGACCGGTGGCAGAATCATTTTCGCGGGCGACTCGCCGGCCCAGACCTTCACCGCGGGCGCGTCGGGGCTTTTGTCGCAGATCGACGTGTTGCTTTACCGCGACAGCGGCGACGTCGGCCAGCTTGGGCTCGAAATTTGGCCCGTCGTCGCTGGCGGGCCTGCCGGTTCGACTCCCTTGTACTCCACGGCAATCGATCCCAACCTTGTATCCACCGGCAGCGCGAACTTCGTGGCGGTCGACGTGTCGGCTGGCGGAATCGAAGTGCAGCCCGGCCAACAACTGGCGATTTCCGTGAGTGGCACGGCCGGACTGAGCGACCCCAACGCGGTGTGGGGCAGCGGTCTTCCAGATTATGCCGATGGAGGCAAGTTCGACCGGGCGGGAGTTTGGGAGATTGCCTCCAGCGACCACGACTATGGCTTTCGCACCTGGGTCGATCCCGCGTACGTCCCCAGTGGGCTGACTTATTTGAATTTGACGCCGACCTCCGAGTGGGGCGCTTCGCTCTCGACGTCGGGGGCATCGGCAATCTTCTCGGCAGGTGACGACGTACGAGTCGACCGCTCGCCATTCTACGACGAAGACCATCGGGGTTTGTTCGAGTTCGATGCCGGCGGATTGCCGCCCGAGGCCACCCTCCACGCCGCTTCGCTCCAGTTTGAGATCAACCAGCGGTCGCAATCGGGGGAAACCGTGCCGATCGTCGCGGCCTACGGCTACCAAGCCCACGGCGCGCCGACCGACGCCGACGCGCAAGTCTAGCGCGACCGCTGGGAACTTCGCCCCCGATCGCCAATTTCGACCCGGTGAACGTCCCGCTCGCTGCCAGCGAAATCTCCTCGAAGCTCGCATCCTCGTCTGGTGTCGGCATCGTCGCCTACGAGGCGGAACCCTACCTTGGCGTCAATATCATCACGTCGCAGTTGGCCAACCGATTCCCCTCCCTCTATGCGCCGCCGACTCTCTCGCTCGGCTACTCGGTCGAGTCGCACCCCGCGCAGTCGTATCCCGCCGGCGACTACAATCACGACGCCCACGTCAGCGCGGCCGATTACACGGTGTGGCGAAATAACTTGGGGGCGGTCGGCGGTTCGCCCGCCGACGGAAACGGCGACGGCACCGTGGGTCCAGGTGATTACGGTGTTTGGAAAGAGAACTTCGGCACCGCGCCCGACGCACAAGTGGCCAACGGCGATTTCGCGTCGGGCGATCTCTCCGAGTGGAACGTTGTGGTCGATCCCAATACCAGCGTGTCGTTCGGCTTCCCGCGAGTCGAGTCGTTCGACGTCGATGGCGATGGCCAAGCGAATAGCGCCTTCCGCGTGCGACTCGGCAGGCTCGATACCGACCTGTTTGGCGGAGTAGTGTCGATTGAACAGCATCTGCTGCTCGATGCCGGCAACTACCAGTTCTCGGCCGACGTTGCGTCGCAGTCGCTCGATACGGGCGGCAACACGGGTCCGGGCAACTATGAACTGAGTTTCGACGGCCAGATCGTCGACCAGGTGTTGCTCAATGGCACGTTGATCGCCAGTATGGAAGTCATTCGCGAAAGTCTGGCGGCAAACCTGATGAACGTCGAAGCAGGCTACCACACGCTGCGGATCACCGTGAGCCGCGGCGCCACCAACTCGCGGGCCATTTACCAATTGATCGACAACATTCAATTCGCTCCCATCGTGTCCCCATTGCCGCTCACGTTCCCCGAACCCGCCACCGCGGCACTACTCATTCTGCCCCTGGCCGCCGTTCTCGTGTCCCGGCGATCGCGGCTTCACATCACACCGCGATCCGCTTCCAGCCGCCGCCGAGGCCGTTGACGGGGTCGCGTCGGCTAGCGGGCGAACTACCACTTGACGCGCGATCGCGATATGTTACAATCTGTAACATTACACGCCGTAACAGACGGCGACTTCACTCCGCAACAAGGCAGTCATCGGCATGGCAAAGCGTGAAAAACCGGCCTTGAGTCCCCTCGAAAACGCGGTCATGCGCGTGCTCTGGGAGCGCCGCACGGCGACGGCGGAAGAAGTGCGGATCGCGCTGGCGGCTGCGATCTCGATGGGGCAGCCGCTCAAAGATTCGACCGTGCGGACGATTCTCCGTCGGTTGGAATCCAAAGGCTACGCGCGCCACGAGGTGGAAGGCCGGACCTACGTTTATTCGCCGCGGATCGATTCGCGGCGCGTCGCGGCCGACGCGGTGCGCGGCATCATCGACCGTTTCTGCGAGGGCTCGGTCGAGAATCTGCTGGTGGGCATGGTGGATGGCGAGCTCGTCTCGCCTCAGAAGTTGAAACAGTTGGCCGACCGCATCGGCCGTGCCGAAGCGGCCCAGAAACCGAAAGGGAGCACCAAACGGCGGTGAACGAACATGACCACGACCTTGATTGCGTCGAGCGATTGGTTTGTTTCTCTGTTGCTGGACGTGTCGCTGAAGTCGATCCTGATCGCGGTGCTGGCGGGGGCGGGGACGTGGCTGTTACGCGTGCGGGCGACGAGTGTGCGGCATCGCGTGTGGACGGCGGTGCTGGTGGGTATGCTGGCGATGCCGCTGTTGGTCGTTTGGATGCCGACGGTGCCGCTGCCGACGTGGGCCTATCCGGGCTTTCGATCGGGCGGTGGTCACGAATTGGCGGTCACTGAAAACACTCCTTCGCCAGCAGTTCGGACAGCGGTTGCGGAAAATCCGCCGGCGCCGATTCGCACCGTCGCACGGCCGAGTGTGGCAATCGCGCCTGCTCCGGCGGCTGTTGAGCCATCGAGCGCCTCCGCCAGCTATCGAGTTGCCGGCGCGGAGTTGGACCGCTCTTCCGTCCAACCTAGTTGCCATGTGCTATGCGCTCGGCGTGGTGTTTTTCGGCAGCCGACTGCTCGTGGGATTGAATGCCGCCCGCAGCCTGGTCCGCACGGCGCGGCCGATCGAATTGTCACCGGAACATGCGGCCGAAGTCGGGACGATTCGCGTCTTGGAGTCGTCGCGGGTCCGCGTGCCGCTCACCGTCGGCTGGCTGCGGCCGAAGATTGTGCTGCCCCGCGATTGGTCGACGTGGGACGCCGCGATGCTCGCCGCGGTGCTCGCACACGAACAAGCCCACGTCCGCCGCGGCGATCTGTGGGTGGCACTCGCGTCGCAAGTGAACCGGGCCATTTATTGGTTCCATCCGCTTGCCTGGTTCCTAATTCGCCGCTTGACCGCGCTCGCCGAAGAGGCCTGCGACGATGCGGTGATCGAATCGCTGGGCGACCGCACGGCCTACGCCCGCCACCTGCTGGCCGTCGCCAGCCGACTCGCGGGCCAACCGCGCCGAGTGCAACCCATCGGCGTCGCCATGGCCGCCCGCCCCGCCGTCGAAGATCGCATCGAAGCGATCCTCGACGACCGGCGACCGCTGGCTCGACGCGTCGGCTGGCTGGGAACGCTGGTTTTGCTGGCGGTGATCACGCCTGCCATGCTGTTGGCCGCGGGAATCACGGCCGACAAGAGCGGCCCGGAAGTCGAGCCCGAGTCGACCGTTGCTTTGGCGAGCGACACGGGGTCGCTCGTTTTGACGGTGCTCGACGACAACGACGTGCCGGTGCCAAACGCGAACGTAAACGTACGGGTCCGGCAGGTGTTCATGGGGTCAGACACGTGGACGCACCAGCAGACAGATAACGCTGGCCAACTTACGATCGACGTGCCGGCACCGACGCCGTATTACATGTCTGCGCAACTGTCGGTGCCCGGTTATGTGCCGTTTTTGGCCGAGTGGGAGAATCATGACACGCCTGATCCGATTCCGGCTGAGTACACGATTCGGCTCGACGCGGGACGGACGATCGGCGGAATCGTCCGCAATTCGAAGGGCGAAGCGATTGAAGGTGTGTCGGTGAGACCACAATTCAACATCAAGCTACGCGAAGAGCGAACGTATCAGATGGGATCGGGAGCGTCCGTCAAGACGAACGCGGCCGGCGAGTGGACATATGCGAGCCTACCTACCGACTTGCAACTGGTTCCGTTGCACTTCCAGCACTCGGCTTACATCCCGGCGAGGGTTACGGAGCCAGTTTCGAAGATGGCAATTCCAGCGAGCGGTCATCCCACAGTGGTGACGACGATGAAGCAAGGTATCGCGTTTGGCGGGCGCGTGACCGACGCGGCAGGAACATCCATTAAAGGAGCGAAGGTTACGTACATGCGACAGGGGATGTACAGCGGTGACTCACCGACTGCAACGACGGACAACGACGGACGTTACCGGTTTACGAGTGGCGAAATTGGTGCCGCGCTACTGACCGTGGCTAAGTCCGAGCTGGCACCGGCGATTCGGGACATCAACATCGCGGAGAAGATGGAGCCAATTGATTTCCAAATTTCCACGGGAAGTCTGCTGCGCTTGCGCGTCGTGGGACCGGACCGGAAGCCGCTGGAGGGGGCGTATGTATCGCTTTGGAACTGGGATGAGCAAGGGGTGTATGGCAGCTTGCCTGAGAGCCATGGCAAGACCGACGCAAACGGCGAGTGGCAATGGGCTCACGCACCGCACGGAGCGCTGCAATTTGCGGTGTCGCTCGTCAGCCACCGTTATATTCCAGCAGTTGATGTTACGCCTGGGGAAGACAACGTGGTCGTCATGTCTCGGCAGTCAGCGGAGACGATCGAAAGGCACATGTTGGAGTTTTCCGGCCGGGTACTAGACGCCGAGACGAATGCACCCATCCCGCGGTTTCGCGTAACGGGTGGCAGCAAAAGGGAATCAGGCGGAAGGACGATTTGGCTGGAGAACACTCGATCGAAAGGACGCGACGGCTTCTACCGACGGAAATTCACTTCTCACCAATTCGGCTCGGACACCTACGCAATTGTGCTGCGCGTGGAAGCGGACGGCTACAGACCTGCTGTCGTTGAACAGGTCGTTGGTGGAAGGCACGACTTCAAGTCTGACGTCGCGCTGGAAAAGGCCGCTGACGACGGCTACCGCGTTTTGATGCCCAGCGGCGAGGCCGCCGCTGGCGCAACCGTGGCGATTTGCACACCTGAGGTCGGTCCCATTGTCCAGGACGGCGTCGTGATTCCAAATTCAACTTGCGAACGGACAACTTCGGATTCAACTGGCCGGTTCGCGATTTTGCGCAAAAGGGCCTATTTGATTTGTTGGTGCTGCACGATTCCGGCGCGGCGTATGTCACGCAGCTCAAATTGGCGGAGTCGCACACTATTTCGTTGGAGCCTTGGGCGCGCGTCGAAGGCACACTCCGAATGCATGGTCAGCCGGCGGCAAACGAGTCGATCCGGCTCGATCGCGCTGACTCGCCGCTGATGAAGGCGCCGGAGATTTTCTATCAATACGAAACAAAGACCGACCAGGATGGCAAGTTTTCGTTCGAGCAAGTGGTGCCGGGGCGGGGTCGCGTAGCACGGGTTGCCGTCAGTCGGCTTGGCGGCGGGATGTCGAGCTCGACACCCACGCTTATCGTCGACGCAACCTTTGCGCCTGGCGAAACGACGCACGTTGAATTGGGCCGCACGGGTCGTCAAGTGGCGGGGAAGCTGCTCATGCCGGCGGACGCCAAGCCGGGTAACGACTGGCGGCAGGCCATGATCATGCTCCAGTCGCGGCCCCATGACGCTCCCGAGCCACCCAAGATTCCATTCCCGCTGGGCATCGATCCACAAAGAAACCAAGACGAGGCGAGGATTTGGTGGGAACAATGGCGTTATACGGAGAATGGGAAGAAGTATCAGGATGAAATGAAGCTCTACACCGATGCAGTCAACCGATTCAAGCCCACCTACATTAGCGGGCGCGTCGAACCGGACGGCACGTTTGCGTTCGACGACATTCCCGGTGGTGACTATATACTTGATGTACGCGCAATGGCGCCAATGGCGAGCCGGCCGACCGGCCCAAGTGAAATGATTGCAAGGCTTAACCGCAGTTTTGTCGTTCCAAAACAAGCCGGAACGGGTGCGAGCGAACCCGTCGATGTAGGCGAATTGATGCTTGACGCATTCAAGCAACCGAAGTCGGGTCCGTAGGTTGCCCCTCACACCTCGACCCTTTGCCAGCCGCCGTGGAAGAATCGCCAGCTGGGATGCATCGCGCGGACGATGACGTCGGTGACCAAGGCGTACCGGGCGCCGACGACGTTGCTGGTGCCGGTGCCCAAAAAAAGTAGTGGCATCACGGATTGTAGGTTGTATAATCGGGCCAGGCTGGAAGAGAGCCGCCGGATCCGCGGGAAGGGTTTAACCCATCTTCTCTATCTAGTAATCGGTGATTTACCACACGGTCTTCGTGCTGCCTGTTTGCGGATCCGGGCAATATCATGGAGAATTCGTCGTGGAAAAGAACCTTCCGGCCCGTCCTGATCTCGACCATCTCAAGCGCCAGGCGAAAGTGCTGCTTGCCGCCCTCGAATGCGGCGAAACTGAAGCGGCTGCGACCATTCTGAAGCACCTCCCAACGGCCCTGGGAATGACCGCGGAACAGGCGCTGGCGACGCACTTCCGATTGGCAGACGCTCAATGGGCGATTGCGCGAAAGACGGGTTTCGCAAGTTGGCCCCATTTGAAGCGCCATGTGGAGCAACTGCGGGCGCTCGAAGGGATCTGGGCGTTTGCGCGTTTGGAGATCGGCGGCAGCGCCATTCCCCCGATCAATTTGGAGTCGTCGCGTGTTCTCATTGATGGAGACCGGTTTCGCACCGAATCACCGGAAGCGACGTACGAAGGGGTGTTCAACATCAATGTCGAAGCCCAGCCGCACGAAATCGACGTCGAATTCGTAGAAGGTCCCGAAGCTGGAAATTGGAATTTCGGCATCTTTCGTTTGAACGGCGATGAGCTTGAGCTCTGCATCGACATCAACGGCAAATCGCGGCCGACCGAGTTTTGCACCTCTCCAGGGACCGGCCATGCGTACGAGACGTTGAAGCGGAGTTCCCATTCGCGTCCCGAGGGCGTAACGGGCGGCATCGTCGCGGCGCCCCGGCAGTCGCCGTCCGCACAAGAATGCAGCGGATTTGAGTTCGTCGAATGCCAGACGTTCAAGCGGCTTGAGGGTCAGTGGACCGCGGTGAAAATCGTCCGAGATGGACAAGAGCTGCCGCCGGTGATCGTCCGGACTGGAATTCGAACGGCCGAGAAAAACGAGGTTAAGATTCGGATTGGCGGCCAAACGATGGTCCATGCCCTTGTCCGACTCGACGAAAGCGCGGACCCTATGCGGTTGGACTATTACAACGTCGACGGAGCGTGCAAGGGTACCATCCAACATGGGCTCTTGAAGTGGATCGGCGAGGAAGCCTGCTTTTGCATGGCCGCGCCTGGCCGGCCTGGCCCTACCGATTTCACCTCCCCGCCGGGAAGCGGGCGGACGCTGAGCCAATGGCGCCGGAAGAAGTGAAAAGTCGTGGACGCCGACCGTCAAGGGGAGAGTTGTGGACGATTGACTGGACGACTGAATAAAGCGCAAGTGTTTTTGCCTCCGTAAACGCGAGCGGCCGCCACGGTATTTCCCCCTCAGACTTCGATCCGCTGCCAGCCGCCGTGGAAGAAGCGCCAGGCGAGTAGGATGCGCGGAAGACGACGTCAGTGGTAATAGCGTGTATGTGCCTCGGAGGCCCGGACCCATGATCGACGGGTCCATCAGCAGCGGCACCTTGAATTCGCCATTGGCTCGGACGTTAGGGTTTCGTGTGCTGTTGGATTACATTGTATCCGTTCACGTTTGTTCGACGACGCGAGCGCTTGGGCGATGGGAATTGGCTTTCAATATGAACGACTCTGGCATGATTTCTGTCGCTAGTCCCGAACAATTAATTGGTTTGGCTGGGAAGGTGCTCACGCGCTCGACGTTCTGGTTGGTACTGCTGTGGCTTGGGCTGCCAGCATTTGCTCCCACGTGCAGCGCCGAGAGGCCGTTGGTTGCATATGTCGGAACGTTTAGTTCTCCGCTCCGCGAAGTGCTGTCGACGCAGGTGGATCTGCCGCCGGGGAATGGTCGTGGGATCCACGTCTTCGAGGTCGATCGTGCGAGCGGGGCGATGTCGCCGATCGGTGCGATGGAGCTGGGCACGAGCCCAAGCTCGCTGGTAGTGAATTCTGCCGGAACTCGTTTGTACTCGGCGAACGAAACGGACCAGGTGGGCGACGCTAAGGAAGGTACGGTGAGTGCCTTTGCCATCGACCGCGAAAATGGCAAGTTGAAGTTGCTCAATACGGTGCGTTCGGGTGGTGCAGGCCCCACTTACGCGAGCGTACATCCGAGCGGTCGGTTTTTGTTAGTCGCCAACTATCTGGGCGGTTCGGTGGCGGTGATCCCAATATTGCAGGATGGTCGGTTGGGAGAAGCGTCGGACATCAAGCGCGACACCGGCGAGATCGGTCCCGCGAAAGCTACGCATGCTTCTGCGGGGAGCTTTGCGGTGAGTGGACACGATACGCCGCACGCCCACATGATTGAGGCAGACCATGCGGGGCGGTTTGTGCTGCACGTCGACTTGGCGCTGGATCAAATTCTTGTGTGGAAGTTTGACGAGGAGCGGGGCGTGCTGGCGCCGAATGATCCGCCGCGAGTTTCGCTTCCGCCCGGGGATGGGCCGCGCCATTTTTCGTTTCACCCCAACGGTCATTGGCTGTATTCGATTCAGGAGGAGGGCTCGACGGTTGTGCTGCTCGATTACGACGCCGCGACGGGGAGGCTCGCCGCGCGGCAGACGGTCTCGACGCTGCCGCCCGACTTCGCGGGCAGCAATTTTTGTTCGGAAATCCTGGTGTCGGCCGATGGGCGTTTTGTCTACGCCGGCAATCGGCTGCACGACAGCATTGGGGTTTTCTCCGTGGGCGCGGACGGCGAGTTGACTTACCGCGGCGAACAGTGGACGCACGGAGACTATCCGCGGAGCTTTGACTTCGACCCTAGCGGAGAGTTTCTTTACAATTGTAATCAACGGGGCGACAATATCGCCGTGTTCCACGTGGATTGCGCTACGGGTAGCCTCGAATTCACGGGTCACTATACAGCCGTTGGCAACCCCTCGTGCATCGTCTTTCTCGACCTGGCGAAGCCAGAATGATGGACGCTGCCAGTCGGGGCATCACACCGCGATCCGCTGCCAGCCGCCGTGGAAGAAGCGCCAGGCGAGCAGGATCGCGCGGAAGACGATGTCGGTGACCATTGCGTACCAGGCGCCGACGACGCCTAGGCCGAGGCCCATGATCGGGTAGTCGACCAACGGCAGCGTGAACTGGCCATCGACGAAGTAGATGGCTAGCGGTATCCGGACCGCGAGGAAGCCCAGCAGCGAGATGGCCAGCGGCCAGCGGGTGTCGCCCGCGCCGCGGAGCGCGCCGACCAGCACGATAGTCACCGAGAGCGGGAGCATGGCGAAGGCAATGACGTGGAGGATGCGGACGCACACCGGGACGACGTTCGATTGGTATCCGCCGAGGAAAAACGCGGAGAGCGGGGCGGCGGCGAAATAGAACAGCACGCCGGCAGAGGTCATCACGAGCGCGGCCAGGCCGCAGGCGACCAGCACGCTGCGCCGGCGCGGTGGAAGTCGCCGGCGCCGAGGTACTGGCCGGTCATCGTGGAGGCGGCGACCTGGAAGGCCCCGCCCGGCATGAAGCCGATCGCCTCGACTTGGATCGCCACGCCGTGGGCGGCCGCCGCGACGTCGCCGAGCTGCAAGATCACGCGCAAAAATGCCAGGTTGCAGACGTTGACCGATACGGCGTCGAGGCCGCCGGGGATGCCGATGCGGAGTAGGCGGCGGATGAGCGCGGGGTCGGGCCGCATGGCGCGAAGACGCAAGCGGTAGCCATAGCGGCCGTCGATGAGGAGCGCCAGCACCATCGTTGCGCCGCAGCAGTGGCCGATCGCGGTGCCCAGCGCGATGCCCTGCCAGCCGAGTTGCGGGAATGGGCCGAGGCCGGTGGCCAGGGTGTAGCTCGCCGCCATGTTGATCGCGTTGACGCAAGCCATCACGACCAGGCCGCTCACCGTGTCGCCCGCGCCGCGGAGGCAGGCGATGCCGACGCGTTCGACCATCACGGCCGGCAGCACGCTGAGCTCGATGGTGAGATACTGCTGGGCGGCGGCCGCGGCGGTGCCGGTCAGGCCCATCACGTGGACAAACTCGTGCGCGAGCGGCAGCGTGACGATCATCAGCAGCGCCGACCAGAGTGCCCCGGTGGTGATCGATTGGTTCATCACGCGGTTGGCGAGCGGCTGGTCGCCCGCCCCGACGAAACGGGCCGTCATCGCCGTCGCGCCCAGCGCCACGAACGCGAACAGGTTTGCGATCAGCCAGAGCGAGTAGATCATCAGCGCCATCGCCGCGACGTAGGCATCGGCCCCCAGCAGGTTGCCGGTGAGCCACATGTCGGTGAAGCCGACGAGCAGGTGCAGCACCTGCTCGGCGAGCACGGGCATCGAGAGCCGCAGCATCGGCCGAAACGTCCCCGGCGAGTCGATCAACATGCTCATGGGAGAGGATGGGGGCGGGGAGGCGTTGGGTGGGTCGCCACCACGCCGCACGGGCTCGCGCATCGGCCGGACGTCGCAGGTGGGAGCGGCAATTGGTATATTGGTATAACAGTCTCAAAGTCGACCGACGGATGCAAGCACAGTTGCCTGGTGCGTCAGGCTGGAAAGCTTGGCTTACGTGGATGAGCGACCTCTGGCAGGTCACCGGTCCCCGACCGTGCAGTTTGCGTTAGCCAATTGGCGGATTTGATTGGTTTTGCGTCGAAGCATCGGACATAATACAGCCTGGCTTGGGCGAAATTGGACAAAACTGATTTGCTCGATGAAGCGGTGGTTTGCCCGTTTCGCGCCGATGGATTTGCGCAGCTTCCCGCTGCATTAAGTTCCGCCGAACTGGCTGAGAAAGGTTGATGGCGAACGACATGGGCATCCGCTGGACACGACGCGAAATTCTCCGCTCCACCGCTACCGCAGCGGCGGCTGCAGCGCTGCCGAGCTGGTTCTTGGAGGCTTGCCCATCCGAGGTGTTCGCCGAGGAGGCGTCCCCGAACGACCGGCCGACGATTGCCCTGATTGGCTGCGGCGGCATGGGAACGGCCGATGCACTATCGGCCCAGCGCTTCGGCGAAGTCGTAGCCGTGTGCGATGTGGACGCTATCCATCTCGATAGGGCCCGGGAGACTTTTAAGGGCGCCACCGGCTACCGCGACTATCGAGCCGTGTGCGATTTGCCTCACTTGGACGTCATCATCAACGGCACGCCGGATCACTGGCATACGCTCGTCAATCTGCGGGCCGTACACAGCGGCAAGGACGTCTATAGCGAAAAACCGCTCACGCTGACCATCGATGAAGGGAAACATGTCGTCAGTGCGGTCAGGAAGTCCGATCGTATCCTACAGACCGGCATGCAGCAGCGCAGCGACAAGACTTTCCGCCTGGCCTGTGAACTGGTGCGAAATGGCCGGCTCGGAAAAGTCGAGCGAGCCAAGGTGTGGCTGCCGCGGGGACTCCGCGAAGGTCCGTTCGTCGCGAAGCCCACACCGAAAGAGCTCGATTGGGACTTTTGGCAGGGACAGACGCCGGCGATCGACTATGTGCCTGAACGATGCCACGGAAAATTTCGCTACTGGTGGGACTATTCCGGCGGCACGATGACCGACTGGGGCGCGCATCACAACGACATTGTGCTGTGGGGGCTCGGCAGGGAACGTAGCGGCCCGGTCAGCATCGAAGGCGAGTCGCTCGTCGAACAGATTCCTGGCGGCTACAGCGCGGCCAGCCAGTATCGTGTGAAATACGTCTACGACAACGGCGTCGAACATATTTGTAGCAGTACGTCCGCCAACGGCCCGGCCGGTACGGTCATCGGCAAGCCCGGACCAGGCGAAAAGTTTCACGGTGTGCAATTTGAAGGGCCTCTGGGATGGATCTTCGTCACCCGCGACGGCAAAATCGACGCTAGTGATCCATCTTTGATTAGCACGCCGCTCCCCACCGATGCGGAGCGGCTCTATGTCAGCGACGATCACATGGGCAACTTCTTTGAATGTATCAAGACGCGGAAGCCGCCGATCTGCGACGTCGAAATCGGTCATCGCTCGGCGTCCGTCTGCCACCTCGGGGTGATTTCCATTCGCCTCGGCCGCAAGCTCCAGTGGGACCCGCAAGCGGAGACTTTTGCGAACGATACCGAGGCCGCCGGCATGCTCGCTCGCGAAATGCGAAAGCCGTACGCATACGACGAGGCCTAAGATGCGCGGCGGCGCCGATTCGACGCCGAGTTCTCTCCGCCGCACCATTCCCGAACTTCCACGACGGTGGCGCCGGCCAAATCTGCAGGGGCGCTTCCGTCTGGTCGGCGTCGCTGCCAAGGGTGTCAATTGGTATAAAGGCGCGGAGCGCGACGTGGTGCTGGGAAGTGTTTATGAGCGACAGTTCGCAAGTCACTGATATTCTGCAGGTTGCCACGACAACCGGCACGCGCGAGGTGGCGGAGCGGATTGCGGTCGAGTTGGTCGATCTGCGACTGGCGGCCTGCGTGCAGGTGAGCGGCCCGGTCACGAGCACCTACCACTGGCAGGGCAAAGTCGAGAGCGCGGAAGAATGGCTCTGCACCGCCAAGAGTAGCCGCGAGAAACTGCCGGCCATCCAGGACTTGCTCAAGCGGCTGCACCCCTACGAAGTGCCCGAGCTGATCGCCACGCCGATCGTCGGCGGGAGCGAGGCGTATCTGAAGTGGCTGGTCGAACAACTGGGGACCGGGGTCGAGGACGACCCGGCTCGCTGAGCATCAAAAGACATGTGCGGTCGATTTACATTGCGATCACCGATGACGGTGCTGGTCAAGCACTTTCAGCTCGGCTTGGAGGCGGCGCGGCAGCTCGCGCTGTTCGAGCCGCGGTACAACATCGCGCCGACGCAGGAGATCTTGGCGGTGCGGGTGGAGCCAGCGAATGGTGAGCGGCAGGCGGCGATGTTGCGCTGGGGGCGGATTCCATCGTGGAGCAAGCAGGCGCACGCGGGGCCGCCGATGATCAACGCCCGCGGCGAGACGATCGCCGAGAAGCCGAGTTTTCGGACGGCCGTGCGTCGGCGGCGTTGTCTGATTCCGGCCGACGGCTTCTATGAGTGGCAGAAGATCGCGGCGAGCACAAGTTCCAAGAGCGGTCGGAAGCAGCCGTACTACATTCACTACCGCGACGACCGGCCGTTCGCGTTTGCGGGCTTGTGGGAGACGTGGCGAGCCAAAGCGGCCGCGGCAGACGCGCTCGCCATCGAAAGCTGCACGATCGTGACCACCTCCGCAAGCCAGGCCTTGGCCACGCTGCATGATCGCATGCCGGTGATCCTCGAGCCGGGCGACTACGAACTTTGGCTCGACCCCGCCGTCGACGACCCGGCGGCGGTCCAGCACCTGGTGGCCCCGAATGAGGACGAGGCGATCGTCGCCGAGCCGGTCTCGACCCACGTCAATCGGGTGGCCAACGACGACCCGCGATGCGTCCAAGTTCAGCGGGCGTTGTTCGATTAGTGCAAATCGCCGATTGCCGCACTGCGGAACGAGCGGGGATTCGCAACGACGCGGCCGCCGCCGACTCCGGCGAATCACGGAACACGCGAGGAATTCCTCGCCCTCTCATGGTAGATATCTTCTCGCGAGTTTTATCTGGGGCTCATACGATCTTAACGCGGAGCCGCCATGATGCCGTCCACGCAACTGGGATTCAGCAGCGACGGTACGAATTCGGCAGGGGAATTCAGCAGCCATTGAGATCAGCGCAGCCCTGTTTGCCTGTCTGACACCGCAACTCGAAAGAGCATCAGGCAAACAACAGGCGGCCGTTCGCCACGGGGCGGGCGGCCGCCTTCTCTATTGGTCCGGCGCACCGGTTGGTCGGGAGATTGTCGTTCGATCCCTCCCGCGTCACCGGACGCACTCAACGGTATTCGGCCGATTCTCTACCAATCGACGGGCAACCGCATGGCAAAACGCGACAAAATGCCGTCCGCCGCGGATGTTTCTTGACGCCGCTCGGTATCGTAACGTAAAATTAACTGCTGAACGCCGACAACTGCCATTGTCACTCTTGTCTTTCGTCCGTCGGCGCAGCGGAAAACAGTCTTGACCGTTCTGGTCGGGCGTCCGATCAGGCGTTTGCCATACGACCTCGCGCATCCGTTGCCCATGGCGCTCAATTTGGAGAACTCATCATGCGTTTGCGAGATATTCTCGACCAGAAGAGCCACGAAGTGCGCACGATCACCTCGCACGCTACTTGCGACGACGCGGTTTCCGAATTGGTGCGATACAACATTGGATCGTTGATCGTGCGCGATGCGCCCGGCGGATCGGTGTTGGGGATCATAACCGAGCGCGACATTTTGAAGGCGCTTGCCGCCGACCGCCTGCCGCTCGCCCAGTTGAAGGTCGCCAAGTTCATGACCCGCATCTTGATCTCCGCCCAGCCTGAGGACGACATCACCGAGGCGATGCGACTGATGACGACCCATCGCGTGCGCCATTTGCCGGTGATGGAGGAAGGGGAACTCTGCGGCCTGCTCTCGATCGGCGACGTCGTCAAGGCCCAGCACGACGAATTGGCGGCAGAGAATCACCACATGCGGAGCTACATCCAGGGAGGCGGCTCGGCGATCGCTCCCGTCTGAGCTTACCTGCCCGCCGTTTCCATTCCGGGCCGTGATCGAGTAGCGCCACCGCACCTCAAAAGGGGCCGGCGCGGTAGTCTGCCATCCGACGAAACCGTAGAATCGGGGCCTCCACCCGATCGTCTTCGGAGGCGCGATGTCTCAGAGTCCGCACGACCATGTGTTTGACAGCTCGCTGGCGATCTTGGCCGATCCCTCTCGATATGTTCGTCCAGGAAGTGCGGCGGACGAGCCCGTTCTTTCCCGCCGTCGCCGTCCGCGTGCTGCACGATTTCAAATGGCGCGGTTACCGTTTTCCCAAGTACACGCGCGTGATCCTCGGCCTCTACGCCACCAATCACGACCCAAAGCCCTGGGAATCGCCCCACGAATTCCGCCCCGAACGGATATGCATCTGATCGAACGACCTTTGGAGCCGATTAGTCATCCGCAATCTGCGGCCACAATTGGGCGGGAAAGGACAGCCCCGTGACGAAGTCGCGGATTGAAGCATTTAGCGACGGCGTGATCGCGATCATCATCACGATCATGGTGCTGGAACTGCACGTTCCGCACGGCGCCGATTGGAGCGTGCTCGGGCCGCTGGTGCCTCTGTTTCTGACATACGTGATGAGTTTCGTCTTCCTCGGCATCTATTGGAACAATCACCACCACATGCTGCAGGCGACCAGCCGAGTCAACGGCAAGATTCTGTGGGCGAACTTATATCTGCTGTTCTGGCTCTCGCTCATTCCGTTCGCCACCGGCTGGATGGGACAGAACCACGCGGCTCCGGTGCCAACTGCGGTGTACGGCATCGTGCTCTTGTGCGCCGCCGTCGCCTACGCGATTTTGCAAGCGGCGATCATCGCGGAAGAAGGCGCGACGTCGAAATTGCGAGCCGCCGTCGGAAACGACGCCAAAGGCAAGTCGTCGATGGCGCTCTACGCGATCGCCATTCCGCTGGCGTTCGTCAAATCGTGGATCGCGATCGCGATTTACGTCGGTGTGGCGCTGATGTGGCTGATTCCCGATCGACGGATCGAGTCGACCGTTAGTACTCGTCAATTGGAACATTAAGATTTCACGTTTGGCGCGGCACGCGCGAATCCGAGCAATTTCTTGACTGCCGCCGGCGCCACCGATACACTCAGCGGGAGGAATTAGGGAGGAGGCATCCTGTGCGCGTTTGGCAGTCAGCCGTGTTCTCGACGATCGTCGGCGTTGCGGCGCTGGTCGCCGCCCCATCGTGCCCGGCGGCTCAAGTTGGCAACTTCACGCTACAGGACTATCTCGGCGCGAGCCATTCGTTCCGCGAATGGCGCGATAAGCGGGCGGTGGTCGTCGTGTTCCTCGGCACCGAATGCCCGCTGGCACAGTTGTATGGATCTCGGCTCGCGGAACTAGATGCTGCGTTTCGGCCGAAGGGCGTCGCGTTCGTCGGCATCGATTCCAACCAACAGGACTCGCTGCTCGAGATCGGCCACTACGCCCGCGTCCACAAGATCGAGTTCCCTCTGCTCAAGGACTCGGCCGGCAAAGTCGCCGACCAATTCGGCGCCACGCGGACGCCCGAGGCGTTCGTTCTCGACGGCGACGGCAACGTGCTCTACCACGGCCGGATCGACGACCAATTCGGCGTCGGCTACCAACGTCAGAACGAAGTGCAGCGTGAACTTGCCAATGCAATCGACGAAATACTCGCGGGCCAGCCGGTGTCGACGCCCGTCACCGAGCCGGTTGGCTGCTACATCGGCCGTGCGAAACAGAAGCCACCGACCGGCGACATTACCTACACGAACCAAGTTGCGCGGCTGGTCGACCAGCATTGCGTCCGCTGCCACCGGCCGGGACAAATCGCGCCCTTCACGCTCACTTCCTACGACGACGTTTCCGCTTGGGCCGAAACGATGTGCGAGGTGATCGACAACGGACGCATGCCGCCTTGGCACGCCAACCCGAAGTACGGCCACTTCGCCAACGACGCCCACCTCTCGGACGCCCAGAAGCAGCTCTTCCACCAGTGGGTCGACAACGGCATGCCCGAGGGCGACGCTGCCGACCTCCCCGAGCCGACCAAGTACGCCGAGGGCTGGCAGATTCCCGAGCCCGACTTGATCTTTCGCATGCCAGAGCCGTTCACCGTGCCCGCGAAAGGCACGGTGCCCTACCAGTATTTCTGGCTCGACAAGACGTTCGACAAAGACGTGTGGATCCAAGGCGCGGAAGTCCGGCCAGGGAATCACGCGGTCGTGCATCACATTTTTATGTTCTTCATGCCGCCGGGCCAGGAGGAGATTCGCGCCGAAGACCCGCTCTTCAACTCGATTGCCACGTTCGCGCCCGGTATGCCTGCGGCGCTCTGGCCGGAGGGCTACGCCCGCTTCGTGCCCGCCGGTTCGCGGCTCGTGTTCCAGGTCCACTACACCCCCAACGGCAGCGAGCAGGTCGACCAGAGCGAAGTCGGCCTGGTGCTGGCCGATCCGAAGCAGCCGCACAAGGAAGTCAAATTCGCCGTTGCCGTGAATACCGATTTTCACATCCCGCCGGGCGCTCCAAACTACGAGGTCCCTGCCGGGCGCGACTTCAAGCACGACACGCTGCTGCACGCTCTCATGCCGCACATGCACTACCGCGGCAAGTCGTTCCGCTTCACGGCCAACTATCCCGACGGCACGCAAAGAGATCTTGCTCGACGTACCAAACTACGACTTCAATTGGCAAAACGTCTATGCATTGAAAGAGGCCAAGCTGCTTCCCAAAGGCACCGTCGTCATGTGCGCGGGCCACTTCGACAACTCGGAAGACAATCTCAACAATCCCGATCCCACCAAGGAAGTCGGCTGGGGCGACCAGACCTGGGACGAGATGATGCTCGGTTCGATGGTGGTGAGTCTGCCCGGGACGGTTGTCCACGGAGAATATCCAAAGGTCGAGCACGCGCTCGGCGACGACTACGACGTCACGTTCCGCTATCGGCCGGCAGGCGACGCGAGCGCTGTCACGAGCGTGTATCTCGCCGGATCGTTTAACGGTTGGAACGAGAAGAGCTTGCGAATGGACGCGCCCGACGCCGAGGGCTACTACCATGCCACGCTCCGCCTCAAGCCGGGCGACTACGAGTACAAGTTCGTCATCGACGGCACCGATTGGCGCACGGACCCTGAGAACCCGAACGAAGCGGGGCCGTTTGGCAACAGCGCGGTTCGCGTGCGACCACAGTAGAAAGTCTGAGCGCGGCCATGAAATTCGCCGCAGAGTCGCTCGAGGCGATTCCGAGCGAGAGAGTAGCGGGAATTGCGCGGCTCGGCTAGAAACTTGCTGGTATGCTTTAGTAAGTGGAAGGTTCGACTGTATTTGGATTGCCGTCGTCCGTTGAGAGGCCTTCTACCGCTGGAGTTCGGAGCAGAATTCGCAATGGTCGGAGAATTTGTCATGACCATACTCACGCTGCCCGGCGAGATCGGCCAGCAACTGGTTGCAGCCCACGAATGTGTCGCGCTTTTTGACGACTCGGGAAAAACGATCGGGTACTTCACGCAGGCGGTGTCGGAGAGTCTCCTTGATCCGCAGATTAGCGAATAGGAACTCGACCGGCGGGAGCGCGAAGACCGGACTCTCTTCTCGGACGAATTTCGCGCCCGACTTCGAGGTCTTTAATGGGCCAAGTCGTATGGACGGAGTCGTTTTCTCTGTCCGAGAGTCGGAACAGATCGCGAAGGTGCTGCGCATTTGGGCGATCCCCGGCAGGGCGAGCTAGCGCGAGTCGCCTGCCCAACTCGGATGGTCGCAGCGGTAAATTGGCATCCCAGTCGTCGCGTGGACGCCGCCCGATTCCCTACACGGCGCTGTATTCGGGATCTTTATGCTCCATCCCCTTGGATATCATGATCCTTTATGGCAAAATTGATCGTCGCGATCCGCCGAATTGCGATCGTTCCGCCAGGCCGTCCTCCAGCGATTTAGGATATTGCCGTGCCCGCAACTACATCTGCTCCTGCTGCCCCCGCGTCCGTCAAGAACAAAGAGCTCGTCGCCTGGGTCAATGAAAAGGCGGCCCTGTTGAAGCCTGACCAGGTCTACTGGTGCAACGGCTCGCAGGAGGAGTACGACCGGCTCTGCCAGGAGATGGTCGCCGCCGGCACGTTCATCAAGCTCAACGAGAAACTGCGGCCCAACTCATTCCTGGCCCGCAGCCATCCGAGCGACGTGGCCCGCGTCGAGGACCGCACCTACATCTGCTGCAAGCAAGAAGCCGACGCCGGGCCGACCAACAACTGGATGGCCCCGGACAAGATGAAGGCCCAGCTCACGCCGAAGTTCGACGGCTGCATGAAGGGCCGCACGATGTACGTGATCCCCTTCAGCATGGGCCCGGTCGGCTCGCCGATCGCCCAGATCGGCATCCAGCTCACCGACTCGCCCTACGTGGTCGTCAACATGCGGATCATGACCCGCATGGGCGAGCATGTGCTTGAAGGCCCTCGGCAACGGCCACTTCGTGAAGTGCCTCCACTCGGTCGGCATGCCGCTCAAGGCCGGGCAGGACGATGTCGCCTGGCCGTGCAGCCCCGATCCCAAGGACAAATACATCGTCCACTTCCCCGAGGAGCGAACGATCTGGAGCTACGGCTCCGGCTACGGCGGCAACGCGCTGCTGGGCAAGAAGTGCCTCGCGCTGCGCATCGCCTCGGTGATGGCCACGCGAAGAAGGCTGGCTCGCCGAGCACATGCTGATCACCGGCGTCAAAGCGCCCAACGGCGAGAAGACCTACGTCGCCGCCGCCTTCCCGAGCGCCTGCGGCAAGACCAACTTCGCCATGCTCATCCCGCCCAAGGAGTTCCTCAAGGAAGGCTGGGAAGTGACCACCGTCGGCGACGACATCGCTTGGATCAAGCCCGGCGACGATGGGCAGATCTACGCCATCAATCCCGAGGCCGGCTTCTTCGGCGTCGCCCCCGGCACGAACGAAAAGACCAACCCCAACGCGATGGCCTCGATCAAAGAGAACACCATCTTCACCAACGTCGCGCTCACCGACGACGGCGACGTCTGGTGGGAAGGCATGGACGGCGATCCGCCCAAGCATGCCATCGACTGGCAGGGCAACGACTGGACCCCGGCCAGCGACAAGAAGGCGGCCCACCCCAACAGCCGCTTCACCGCCCCGATGGGGCAGTGCCCGTCGGCCGACCCCGCCTACAACGACCCCAAGGGCGTGCCGATCGAGGCCTTCATCTTCGGCGGCCGCCGCAGCACGGCCATCCCGCTCGTGTCGCAGGCGTTCAACTGGGCGTTCGGCGTCTACTCGGCCGCCACGATGGGCTCCGAAATGACCGCCGCCGCCTTCGGCACGGTCGGCCAGGTCCGCCGCGACCCGTTCGCGATGCTCCCCTTCTGCGGCTACAACATGGGCGACTACTTCGACCATTGGCTCGAGTTTCGGCCGCACGCTCAAGAACCCGCCGCGGATCTTCAACGTCAACTGGTTCCGCCGCGACAAGGAAGGCAAGTTCCTCTGGCCCGGCTACGGCGACAACTTCCGCGTGCTGAAGTGGATCGTCGACCGTGTCCACGCCCGCGCCGCCGCCGCCGAAAGCCCGCTCGGCTGGACTCCGCGCTACGAAGACCTCGACTGGCGCGGCTTAAGTTTCAGCCGCGAGCAATTTCTCGAAGTGATGACGACCAACAAGAACGACTGGATCACCGAGCTCGCGTCGCACGACGAGCTGTTCTTCAAGCTCTACAACCGCCTGCCCCGCGAGTTCCCCTCGATCCGCGACCTGCTGCTGGCGGGGCTGTGGCGGACGCCGATGAAGTAATAGGGCCGGTTGCGGCTTAGCAACCTACGACACTCTGGCGACGCCGATCGGGTCGCATCACTTCGGTTGCGTGCCCATCGGAGTAGTTGTCTGCACAAATGTTGCCGCCGTCGCCCGCGGCAGGTTGAGCTCGGCATCCCAATCGGTATCGGGAGTAAACCGCATTTCCACCTTCTCCAGCGGTCGTTCGCCAATCTTGTTCACCTTGCCGCCGTTATAGTATTCGCCACTGAATGGCTGCACGTTGATCGACCGTATCGGCTGCGTCTGGACAGCCTGGGGCGGACGCCGCTGAAGAAATAGTGCCGCCTGCGGCTTGGCGTCTCACGACGAATGGACGTCGCGCTCCGAGCCTCGTCGAATAGCTCGGCAGCCGGGAGAAACAGTTTCATGCATTTCTGCCCCCGGCAGCGGGCAGCGCGAGGCCAAATATCGACATCAGCCTACTGTTTTGCTAGACTCTTTAGTAATGCCGGTGACGGTGGCTCCGCGCTTTCTCGAATTTCTAATCTCTTTCGACAGGTGGGTAGACATGCGAACCACTTCGCACAAGTCGAGTGTTGCGCACGCGCGAAAGTCCTATGGTTTTACGTTGGTCGAGCTATTGGTCGTGATCGCCATCATCGGCATCTTGGTCGCGCTATTGCTTCCGGCGATTCAGGCTGCGCGGGAATCGGCTCGCCGCACCCAATGTGAAAATCAACTCAAGCAGATCGGCTTGGCGCTGCACAACCACGTCGACGCACTCAGGGTGTTTCCCACCGGTGGATCGGAATTCAACGCCGACATCGCCGACTACGTGTCGAACGGCAAACCGTATGGTCCCGACAAACAGGGGCTCAGTTGGGCCTACCAAATCCTGCCCTACATGGAAGAAGGCGCGATCCAAAGACTGACGACAAACGTTCAATTGCAGGCAGTCGTCCTGCCGATTTACGTCTGTCCCTCCCGGCGCACCGCGACGATGGCCCAAACCACCTCCGCCAATGTCAGCAACCAATGGGTTTTCTTGGCCGACTACGCCGCTGCTCAGCCGTGCACGATCCAATGCCCGCTGGACAGGCCAGGCTGCGCGAATTTGCCTCCGTACGATCCTCGTGACTCCGTCCCCTTGACGAAAGCCGGCTACAACAAGAATGCGCCCTCGTTTTGGGGCGGCAGGTTTCAGAACAAGCCTTTGGCGCGAGACTACGAGGTCTACGACGGCGTAATCGTGCGTTCGGCCTGGCACCGCACTTTGGAGCGATTCTTGCGGAGCTTTCCGGCACCCACCACTTTCGCCAAAATCACCGACGGCACCAGCCACACTTTTTTGATCGGCGAAAAGTACGTGCGGCCCGATTTGTACGAAGGCGGCAGTTGGTCGGACGACAAAGGCTGGAGCGACGGCTGGGATCTCGACGTGATGCGCTCCACCTGCTTCCAACCGTACCAGGATAGCGACCCGATCGGCTATTCTTTTACGCCGCTCAACGTTCAGAATGCCGACATTTTCGGCCACGAAGCCGACGTCTACTATTTTGGCTCGGCCCACACGGCCGGCTTCAACTCCATCTTCGCCGACGGCTCGGTCCACATGCTGAGCTTCGACATCGACGTCGTGCTCTTAAATTCGTTGGGCACGCGTGCCGGCGAAGAAGTCATCGACAAGAGCGCCCTGAATTGACGTTTCGGCGGCGCGCGCGTTTTGGCCCGCACTCAGTTTTGCGTGGCAAGATTTGCCGACGCGAAAAGCGCCGTCCAGCAGACACGGAGCTGGACGTTGGGCCTACGCTACGACATCGCTTTGACAGGAATCGCCGTATCCACGTGCAGATCCAGGAATCCAGTTTGTCGATTTCGGCCTCGATTTGTGCCCGCTGAAATCATCGTTTAAGATAGTAGGCGGGGGCTGCGCCGCGGACTGGGGCGAACGAGAGACATCATGACGCGGAAGAAGTGTCGGGCGATTGGCGCAATACTTGTTGGCTGGCTCGCAGCGTTCGAAGTTGGGCCGGCTTCCGCCATTACGCCGGACAACCCCGGCGCCGCCGCGATCCAGTTCACGCTCAACTCCGGCCAAGGCGCGAAGAGCATCTCGCCGTACATCTACGGCATGAATTTCTTCGCCGGCTCGTCGCTCACGAACCCAGTGACGCTTGATCGCCTCGGTGGAAATCGCTGGAGCGCGTACAACTGGGAGACCAACGACTCAAATGCTGGCAAGGATTACAAGTACGAAAACGATAATTTCCTCACCTCGTCAAGCATTCCTGGTGCAGCGGTCACGCCCTCGCTGCAAGCTGCTGCGGCGAACAATCGCGGCCTCGTGGTGACGGTGCCAATGGCTGGATACGTTTCGGCCGACGATAACGGGCCCGTGGCACTTGCTGATTTCGCACCCTCGGTTCGCTTCAAGCAAGTCGTTGCGAAGAAATCGACCATTTATCCCGGCTCCTCTCTGTCGCTCACACCCAACACCGCCGACAACTACGTTTTCACCGACGAGTTTGCCAATTGGGTCGAGCAGACCAAGGACCCTAACCAGACGGTATTCTACAGTCTCGACAATGAGCCCTCCCTGTGGGGCGAATCGCTGCCGCCTGGCTTCAACGTTGACAATTGGGACAACCATCTCGGCAATCAGCCCGGCCGCACGCACCCTGAGATTCATCCTTACGCCCCGACGTTTGCCGAGATGAAGCAAAAGACGATCGACAACGCGGGGGCGATCAAGGACGTGAATCCCGACGCGGTAGTCTTCGGCGGCGTCGGCTACGGATATGCCGAGTTCACCAGTCTGCAAGGCGCTTCTGACGCAACCTCATCGCCGTCTCACCCGGGCGGCGATCATGCCGGCGAGCTGAATTACTACGAGTATCTGCTGCAACAAGTCCACGACGCAGAAATAACGCAGGGCCGCAAGCTCATGGACGTCCTCGACCTGCACTGGTATCCCGAAGCGCAAGGTGGGGGCGTACGTATCACCGAAAACAACAACTCGGCTGCCGTCGTCGCCGCTCGCGTCCAGGCGCCCCGCTCGCTCTGGGATCCGACCTACACCGAGACCAGCTGGATCACCGGCTGCTGCAGCGGTGGACCGATCCAGTTGCTGCCAAATGTCCAGCGCAACGTCGACGACTTTGATCCGGGCACCAAGATCGCCATCACGGAGTACAACTACGGTGGCACGAACCACATCTCGGGTGGCATCGCCCAGGCCGACGCGCTCGGCATTTTCGGCCGCGAAGCCCTGTTCGCCGCCACGTTCTGGAGTCTTTACGGCGACTCGCAGTCGCAGTTCGCCTCCGGCGCCTTCAAGATGTATCTCGACTACGACGGCGCCGGCGGCGAATTCGGCGACACGTCGGTCGACGGCGAGACGTCGAACATCGCCAATTCCGCCGTGTACGCCAGCGTCGATTCGAGCGACCCCAATCGGATGGTCGTCGTTGCCATCAACCGCACCGGGAGCGACCAAACAACCGGCATCGCCGTCACGCACGATCGGGTGTTCGACCACGCCGAAGTCTACCAACTCACCGCCGCGAGCGCAAATCCAGTGCGTGTTGCCGACGTCGAACTAGACCTCCTAAACGCCTTTCAGTACACGATGCCCGCCTACAGCGTCACCACGCTGGTGTTCATTTCCGACGGCCTCCCGGGCGACTTCAACCGCGACGGCACCGTCAACGCCGCCGACTACACGGTGTGGCGCAACTCGCTGGGGCAAACGGGCAACACGGCCGCCGACGCCAACGAAGACAATCTCGTCGACGACGCCGACTACGCCCTCTGGAAGAGCAACTATGGCCGCAGCGAGTCGAGCGGCGCCGGCGTACTTGCTTCGGTTCCAGAACCCACGACGATTGTCTTGACGCTCCTCGCCGCTTGTGCGACGGCTATCTGCCGCGATCGCCGCCGCGATTAGCGACGCCGCCGAAGGCAATTGACAAAAACTCCTACAACCAATGCCAGCACCGCTGTTGCCGGCTCGGGGACAGCCGACAAGTTGCGATCGAGCGAAAGTCCGCCGCTGCCGGCACCGGGCGACGATCCCAATTGGTTCCGCCAGAGGGTGTAGTCGGCGGCATTCGAGAGGCCGTCGCCATTGGCATCGCCGAGCTGATTGAGATTGAACGCGCCTTTCCAGATCGCGTAGTCGGTCTGATCGACGTCGCCGTCGTGATCGAAGTCGGCGGAGAAGAACGGCGTCGACACCACCTGCAACTGCACCGCATTGGCTAGGTAGTTGAGGTGAAAAGTGAGCCCCGCCGGCATGCCTGAGACGTCAACATAGTCGAACTTGCCGAACACGCCGGACGATGCAGTGATGATGTTGAACGTGGTGCCAAGTGTTGGCATGAACGCGCCATCGATGTCGATGTTGAGATAGCCGTCGACAATCGCCTGCCCGGTCACCGACAGGCGGTCGTACTGATTGAGCAGAGTGCCAGTCAATTCGACAAACAATTCGCCGCTGTTCATCTGCTGGTAGTCTCTCACAGTCGCGGCGCCGACCATGTCGAATCCCGCCACACGGATCGTTCCTTCGTTGACCAGCAGCGTGTCGATGTTGGCGGAGTCATCCGGGATCAAATGGCTGTTGTCCGGAATGATGATCGCTCCCGGGCCAGCAAACGTTGCGCCCGCGTTGATACGGATGTTGTTGTTTTCGAGGCGCAGGTTCTGGCCGAGTGTGGTGGTGCTGGTCGACTGAAATGTCAAAAAACTGTTGACGGCCACTTTGATTGTCGACTGTTGCGTTGCGCCGACCAGCGTCGAAACAGTTCCGCCGATGTCGGTCGAATTAGTCGACTCGTACGTTGAGTCCTGAAGCTGAATTGACGATCCCGGATTGAAGTCCAAGGCGAACCCGTTGGAGAAGACGCGCCCGCCCGTGCTCGCCGACACCGAACCTGTGAACCCGAAGGTGGCGTTGTCGCGGAGCTCCAACACGGCGCCGGCGCCCAGCGCGTTCAGGGTGCCGTTGTTCCCCGTGCCGTCCCAATCGTTATCGTTCGCTGCTGTTTGAAAGACCAGTGCAGCACCGCCATTGGCCGTCAGATTCTTGTTGTTGACGACGCGCGACGACACGAGTCCGTTTCCGGAAATGCCGGCTGCACCGTCGTTGCTGATCGCCCCGCCCTTCAGTTCGCCGCCGTTGAGCGAGACAAAATCAGCCACGTTGGTGTTCCACGCCGACGTAATGTTGAGCGTCCCCGTCGCGCCGAAGGTGCCCAGGGTTCCGACGTCGGTAATCGCGCCGCTGATCGTCAACGTGCCGTTCTCGGCCAAGATGGAGGCCGTTCCGTCAAAGTCGACGGTGGCGCCGATCGTGCCAAATCCTCGCAGCGTTCGCCCGGCATTGGCCGCCAGGGTACCGGGCCCGTTGATGGCACCGCCTTCCATTTGATTGACCGTAGCCAACAGATTGCCGCCGTTGAGTCTCAGGGTGCGTGCCGCGGCGATATTGGCGTTCGAGCTGGCGCCAAAAGTCAGCGGAGCGTTGGCAGTGGTGTTTCCGTTGACGCTGACAATGGCGAGCGCCCCGCTGAAAATCAGCCGCGAGCTGCCGCCCAGCGTTGCCGTGCCCGCCCCGGCGGTGTTGGCAGTGAGCGTTCTGGTCATCGTCCAGCTCGGCACGTTGTTGACGATAATCTGCGCCCCGCTCCCGCCGAGGTTGATCGGATCGTCCACGTCGCCCGCGTCGTCCGGGTCCCAGATCGTCGAGTTGATCGTGAATGTGACGCCGTCGTTAATGGTGTGCAAGGTTCCGGAGCCGATGCCATCCCAGTCGAAACTCGTCGTGTTGATGGTCGTGTTGGCAGTAACCGACGACGTCGAGTTCAAGCGAAACAGGCCGTTCCCTGAAATCGATGCACCGGCCAAGGCGCTGGCCGAGCCGAGACTGATCGTGCCGTCGTCCACGACGATGGCGCCTGCGTTGAGCGTGGTGCCAGACATCGTGGCCGTCGCGCCGGCGTCAACGTTGAAGTGCGAGCCGCTGTTGAACGACGACGTGCCGACGCTGAGCGTTCCGCCGTGGACGTTGACCGTTCCATTGACAATCATCGCCTTGCCGCTGACGGTCGACGTGCCTGCGTTGTTCTTGTTGAGAGTTCCGGCCATGGTCCAGTTGGCCGCAGCGTTATTCACGGCGACGTCGCCGTTGTCGTTCAGATTCAGCGTTCCACCGTAGACATCATCCGTCGTGTCGATCCGATTGACGTTGAGCGTTAGCTGACCGGTTCCGTTGATAGTTGTCGGAGCCGTACCGTTTCCATCCCAATTGAAGTTGCCGGCAGCGTCGGTCACGGTCATGGTTCCGTTCACGATTGTCTGCGCCGTTAGGTTTGCTGGTACATATCCGGCCGCCGTGGTAATCGACGTCGTACCGTTGAAAATTGCGGTACCACTGTTGGTGAACGAGCCGCCCGACATTGTGAAGTTGGCATCGAGCTGCAGCGTGCCATCAGTATCGATGACGTTGATCGTCCCGCCCGTTTGCGTGAGCGTGCCGCCGGCGATAAACGCAGTTCCCATGGGTGCCCCTCCAATTCCGCCAGTGGCACCGTTGTCGACGTTGATCGTCCCCAAGTCGAGCGTCCAGGCCGACGACGAGTCAAACGTCGACTGCTGATACAGATTCATCGTCCCGCTGAAGGCGTCGGACAGCGGCACGTTGAGGTCGAGCGTTTGATTGCGGTAGACGTTGACGATCCCCGCTCCGCCGACGCCGTCGAGGTCGACCCGCCCGCCGATGCTCGAGTCGTTGATCTGCAGCGTTCCTGTCGGCGGCGGAGTGATGATGATCGCCGCCCGCGACAAGGCGGAGAGCGTGCCGTCGTTGCTCAGCAGCGTCGTGGCCAGGAACGGCGCGTCGGCGAAGGTGATCGTCCCATGCCCCTGCAAGACGCCGCCCGCGTTCACGTCGAGCAGCGACGTTCCGACCTCCTCGTCAAGCGTCAGCAGCCCGCCGGTAAGTTCGACGACGCCCCCCGAGTTGATCGTCACGTTATCGGCGTTGACGCTGCCTGCGGCGCCTCCGATGAACAGGTTCGTCCCGGCCCCCGAGAGCTGCACCAGCCCGTCGACCGTCAGATCGAAATCATTCGTCAACAAATCGATTCCCGCCGACATCGTCAGACCGTTGATCGCGTTGTTCGATCCGAGGTTGACCGTGTTGGCCGTGTTGAAGATCGCTTCGTCGTCGGCGTCGGGCTCGTCGGCTGGGCTCCAGTTGGCCGTGCTGCCGTTGTCGACCCAATCGACGTTGCCGCCGATCCACGATCGCTGCAGAGCCGATGCCGGAGCTGCCATTCCAAAAGAAAGACCGAGCACCAAAAGCGAGGCAGCAAGGCGCTCGTAGCGCACATAACTCCATTGCATATGGAAGTTCCTATCAGGGTCCTTGGCGGCAAATTCCTTTGCCTAAATGCCTGCGCCCGCAGATCGGGCGCGGGTTCTGGCGAGATTCAATGCCAGTCGATCGCTGTGCTAGAGTATGGCGGGGCGACCACGTGCGGTCAATCAAAAATTCCGATTTCTTGCGAGTTTGTTGCCCCGCAGATCGCCCCACGCTGTCGGCGTCGATGTTCGCTACTTGTCGCCCGGCGACGATACCAGCACACCGTAAGAGCCGCCAAGACTCCCATCGGACCCGGCCCGATAGGTTCTGGCACGTTGCGAGCCGATTGCCCCGGCATCGCCCCCGTGCTGTTTCGCCAAATCGTGTAGTCAGCTGCGTTCACAACGCCGTCGCCGTTACCATCCGCCGCGACCGCCTGGGTCGAGCCGTACGTGTTCTTCCACAGCGCGTAGTCCGCATCATCGACCGTGCCGCTGCAGTTGTAATCGCCGGAGAGCGAGCAGCCGCCGCGCGAAAGTTCGAACGACACAATCAGATTGTCGCCGCTGCCGCCGTTGTCGAGAACGCCTAACAAGACCCACTTTCCATCCGCAAGCACCGGCCCCAACCCAAGCCCTTCCAGGTTGCCGTTGTCGAACGTGCCCACGGCTCCCGACCAGAGCAACGATTTCGCAACCGGAGTGTACGCCTTGCCGGCCAATCCCGACGAAAACTCTTCGCCGCTGACGTCTGTCGCGCCGGCGAAGTCGATTTGGTAAATGCGACTGCGAAACGGCGGGAGCGCAACGGCCGCCGATCGCTCCAGCGCCACGAGTGAGTTGTCCGGCAACATCACCAGATCGGATAATCCGCTCCGGTCATTTGAGTTACCAAAGCTGGCGTGAATTGGATCGACGACGTAGGCCGACTGCCGCCCCAATTGAACGCTCGTGCCGTCATCGGTCATTTGCTGCAAACGCACGACGGTGCCCGCGCTGGTCGACGACGCGGGGCCGTCGATCGTGAGCGCTTCTTCGTTCGCGGTCCACATCGTGCGGCCGTCGACGGAGCGCGTAAGCGATTCGAGTCCACGGTTGGTGCGTTGATTCTGGTACACGGCCGGCAGCGCGATCGTTTCGAGTGCGGCAGCGTCGCTGAGTCGGAATTCGCGGATCGTCGGCGTGTTTTCCTCGCTCACGAACACACTGTTTCGCGTTGCGCCTGTATACGCGATGCCTTCGAAGTCCGATCCGCCGGTGATCGTAGCCGCACTCACCGCGGCTGCCGAGTTGATCGCGCCGTTGGCTGCGAAGCTCACGTCGAAGACGACGATTTGACGGTTCTCGTCCTGAATCGCCGCAAACCGCTCCAGCCCACCGGCCTGCGGCCCGAGATACGTGACGCCGCTCAGTTCACGGATGTTCGACACGGGCCCCGCCGCGAGCGATACCGTGTTGCGAGCCGTCACCGTCCAACCGGCATCGGCCGCACGCGGCATTCCGACCGCCAGCACCAGCGCGAGCGCGAACGCCAACGATTTCGCCCCGCTTGCTCGCGTCAAGAGTTGCATCGTTCGAATCGGTTGGCGAGTGAGGAGGATCTTGAGGCGGGCGGATCTGCGGAAGTTTCAACACGACCTGCAGCGGCCAATCCGGCCCGGGGACGCTCAGCCAATTCATCTTCGACACCCGCATGCGCCGCGTCAATCATCGCGTCGGTGCCTCTGGGCAACTGCACTTAAAGCTTTCTGGCGGGTTTTCGCGATCCGACCAGCAAACCGTGGGGTTCATTTATTGACTGCGGCGATCGAGAAGGTGAGATTCTCTGGCGGTGCCGGCTTTAATTTTTTGTTCGTATATTTTCTCATTGCCAGGAGCACATGATGCGTTGGTGTCTGTTCATTGCGGCATTTGGCTTGATTGCCGCCCCGGCGTTCGGCCATGAAGGCGACCACGACAGTTACGCGAATCTCAGCAAAGTGGTCATCACCACGCAGGGAGATCAGCGGATCATCGAGGCCAACGGCCTGCCCGACCACAAGCCGGGACAGTTTCCCAACCGCGGCAATCCCAATTCGATCAGCGAGCAGCGTTACCGCTTCGAGATGCCCCTGTGGCCTCAAGCGAATCAGGAGCCGATCCCTGTGCGGCATTATCTGTTCGGCGTGGCAATCAACGGCGTGGTGTTCGATCCGGGCACGGCGGAAGTTTGGCTGCCGGGTGCGCGAATCGTGAATCGTCCTGGGCCGGGAACGCGGTTTGAGCCTGGTCAAGACCGTAGCCAGGCCTGGAACTACGAAGGCATGGGGCGGATGAATCTGGGCATCGACAAAAGCCATGCCCACGTCCAGCCGACCGGCGCGTACCACTATCACGGCTTGCCAACCGGTTTGATCGACCGGCTGCAAAAGGAAAAGGGCAGCGACCAAATGCTGCTGATCGGTTACGCAGCCGACGGCTATCCGATCTACTCAGAGTACGGACACGAAAAGGCCGACGACGCTTCTTCGCCGCTGACGAAGTTGCGCTCGAGCTATCAAATGAAAGAGGGCCAACGGCCAACCGGCGAGAATGGCCCGGGCGGACAATACGACGGCACTTTCGTTCAGGATTACGAATTCGTCGCTGATAGCGGCGAGCTGGACCATTGCAATGGTCGCACGGGCGTGACGCCGGAATACCCCGACGGCACCTACTACTACGTGGTGACGGATTCTTTTCCGTTTATCCCGCGCTTCTTCCACGGCCGACCTGACTCGTCGTTCGAGAAGCAGGGGCCGCCAGCCGGTCCGCCGCGCCGAGGCGGGCATCGCGCTACGCCGCCCACTCCGGGTGTTCGCCTGCGACCGCGCAACTAGCGCTACTGCGTTTGGTGTCTCGCGCTGCGACGGGATCGTCGCTCACGCTGGCGCCGGAATTGCCCCTGCAGCTTCCCGATAAGTCGCCAACGCATTTCTTCGGAACCCTTGGCCCCCCTCGTGTGTCCTGGCGAGAACAGCGCCCCGTTGCGGCTCCCGGCCCACTTGGATATCATCAATGATTCGCCATTTTTTCGGAGAAGCACCCCCCATGCGGCATGTCATTTCGGCCACCGTGCAAAACGTGCCCGGCGTGCTGGCCCACGTGGCTGGCATGTTCGCCTCGCGCGGCTTCAACATCGAGAGCCTGGCCGTCGGCGAGACCGAAGACGCCCACCTCTCGCGGATGACCTTCGTCGTGGTGGGCGACGACAGCGTGCTCGAGCAAGTTCGCAAGCAGCTCGAGAAGATCGTCACCGTCGTCCGCGTCGACGACGTCGGCCGGCACGACCACGTCGAGCGCGACCTGATGCTGATCAAGGTCAAGGCCAGCAAGGGTGAGCGGAGCGAGATCCGCGAGATCTGCGAAATCTTCCGCGCCCGCATCGTCGACGTCGCGCCGGAACAGGTGATGGTCGAGATCGCTGGCCAGGAAAAAAAGATCGAGGCCTTCATCGACCTGATGCGGCCGTTCGGCATCGTCGAGCTGGTCCGCACCGGCCGAATCGCCATGGTCCGCGGCATCGACCGCTCGAACCACGCCGCCAGCGCGGTGCGCAAACAGGCCGAACCCGCTGCGAAGTAGGAACCAGTCACTACAACCATATCGAACAGATTCACCACAGGGCACAGAGAGAAAAAAAACGGCAGAGCAGTAGAGGAGCAGAGCAGCAGTAACTCAACTACTGTTCTACCGCTCTACTCATCTCTTGCTCTTCTCCGTGTCCTCTGTGGTAAAAGTTTTTGGAGTCACCCATGGCAGCTACGATTTACTACGACAAAGACGCCGACATGAACGCCCTGGCGGGCAAAACCGTCGCCATCATCGGCTACGGCTCACAAGGTCACGCCCAGGCCCAGAACCTCCGCGACAGCGGAGTCACGGTCGTCATCGGCCAGCGCCCCGGCGGCAAGAACTTCGATCTCGCCATCAGCCACGGCTTCAAGCCCACCAGCGCCGCCGACGCCACCAAGGCGGCCGACGTCGTGAACATCCTCGTCCCCGACGAATTGCAGGGCGACCTCTTCAAGAGCGAGATCGAGCCCAATCTCAAGCCCGGCAACGTGCTGATGTGCTCGCACGGCTTCAACATCCACTTCGGCTACGTCAAGCCGCCCAAGGGTGTCGACGCCCTGTTGGTCGCGCCCAAGGGCCCCGGCCACCTCGTCCGCAGCGAGTTCGTCGCCGGCGGTGGCGTCCCCTGCCTGATCGCCATGAGCGACGGCGCCAGCGACGCCACCTTCAAGATCGGCCTGGCCTACGCCCGGGGCATCGGCGGCGGTCGCGCGGGCGTCATCCGCACCTCGATCGCCGAAGAAACTGAAACCGACCTGTTCGGCGAACAGGCCGTCCTTTGCGGCGGCGCGAGCGCGCTCGTGAAGGCCGGCTTCGAAACGCTCGTCGAGGCCGGCTACCAGCCCGAGATGGCCTTCTTCGAGTGCATGCACGAGCTGAAGCTGATCGTCGACCTGTTCTACCAGGGCGGCCTCTCCTACATGCGCTACAGCGTCTCGAACACCGCCGAGTACGGCGACTACACCCGCGGCCCGCGGATCATCACCGCCGAGACCAAAGCCGAGATGAAACGCATCCTCACCGAGATCCAAGAAGGCAAGTTCGCCAAAGAATGGATCGACGAAGCCAAGAGCGGCGGCAAGAACTTCAAGGCCATGCGCGAACGCGACAAGAACCACGGCGTCGAAGTCGTCGGCCGCAAGCTCCGCAAACTCATGACCTGGATCGACTCGAAGGAAGTGGACTGATCCTTCGGGAGAGAAAAGGCTCGCGCCGAGCCAGGCGGTTCGATTTGCGACCACCTCCGCAATTGTTTCCGATTAAATCAGAGAAATCATTGCTTTTTGGGTCGGTGCCAGGTACTCTCGAATTTCTTAGGCGGCCGGTCGCCCCTCTTGGATGAAGTCCATCGGTGGGAACCGCGGATCGTGATTTGGTATACCCGATTGAGCCATCCGTGGCTCGATCCCACCTTCGCACGAGACCGGGCTAATGATGTCTCTTTGCCGCTTGAGCCGAACGGCTCTCTTGCGCCAGCCCATACATCTTCGGGACCGGCGCATTCCAATTTGCGCTCCCCCTTCCCGCGGGCGTCATTTGCGCTGGACTCAGCTAAAGCAAGGAACCGTCGCCAAGACTCAATCTCGCATTCAATCTCCACAGGACCTGCTCTCATGATCCGAATTCTTCGCCTGCGGTTCGTCGTGGCCCTAGCATTCTCCGTCCCTGCCGTTGCGTATGGCCAAGTGCCGACCGAGTTCATTGTTGTTCCATCGAATCCAATTTATCCCTATAACCTCGGCGGAGGTGTTATATCCAAGGACATTACTCCCACAACGCCTGGTTACCAATTCTACGGATACATTGGGTACTTCAAGGCAGTCTACTTCAGTGATGACGGTGTAGACAAAGTCCGATTGGATACTCCATTCGCAACTACAGTTACATTTGCCGATGGAGGTAAATGGCATGACTGGCCATTGAGCGTTTACAACAATAGCACCGTGATCGTGGATGGCGGCATGATCTTTGGCTCCTATGATCTGCAGCTTGACGATAGCATGCTCCAGGTGCTCCAAGGATTCGTGAAATCTGTCCGAGCGCACAAGGCGAGCCAGATCGTGCTTAGTCCGTCTGCGGTTGTTGATAATATTTGGCTGTCGGGAATGAGCAGCCTGACTGCGAATAGCGCCAAACTAAACTCGCTCGAATTAATCGACCATACGTCGGCAGAGCTCAACAACGTCGAAATGACCAGCCGGCTCACCGCGAGTGGAACCGCAGGCGTGGCACTCAATCAGTCGGTAATTCCGTTTCTCGAGGCGTCCGAATCGTCCGTTGTCAATTTAAATGATACCGAGGTGATGCAGATTTCAGCCGTTGATGATTCCAATCTATCGGTCGATGGCGGAACTCTATTGCAGAAGATTGCTCGTGTTGAGGTGGGATACCACGCGACAATTCAATTGTTCAATAATAGCGTGGTCACTGCGTTCGCATCGCAATCGGGCAAGTTACAACTTTCCAGTGTGCACGTCGACAACCTCTCTGCCGAGGGATCGGCAACTATCTTTGGGCTCAGCGCCTCATTCGACGTGCTTCGGACTAACGGAAATGCCTCCGTCGATCTCACTGGTGGATACTCGGACTCGGCCTTTGCCTTCGGTACATCGTCGATCAAATCGTATGACACTCTCTTTGGCTCTACTGGAGTCCGAGGCGGTACTCTCGAAATCGTGCAGGGTCGAATCACCGAGAATCTCTCCGTGAATGGTGAGTCCGACGCGTCAAAGGCAATTCTCACCGACGTCGAGCAGATTGGGGGGCAGATTAATGCCTATGGACCTAAGGGCAAACTCAGCGTTTCGGGAGGCACCTATGTGTTTGGAAACGTCAATGCTTACTCCGGCGCCAATCTGAACCTCGCCGGCCCGTCGATGGCCAGTCTGCAAGCGCTCGATAGAAGTATCGTCGATTTGTCAGGTACAATCGTCCGAGCGGGTGCTGTTGCTGCGGATCGCGGTATCATCTTCATGCATAGCGGCCTCGTCAAAAACGATTTCATGGCTATTGGCCCTGGCAGCACAGCGATTCTCGAAAGCGGTGCCGTCAATCGCAACCTTGTCGCCATCGACGGCGGGACGGTCACGATGTCCGGCGGGTTCGTCGCTGGCAAATCCTATGTCGACGGAGCGTCCACGTTTAATTTTTCCGGCGGCACGATCGTGGGCGACCAATTCTCCAATTTGCCACCGGAAGATTTGACCGCGGATTTGACCCTCTCACAGTTAATGGATAACGGGGCGGCCTCCGGCGGCCTCGACCCCTTGGCAGGCAAGATCGTCGCCACTGCCGGAAGCATCGTCAACATCTATGGCACTCAGCTCGCCACGCTGCTTGTGGATCCCAACTTTGTCGATCCCGATACCGGGCTGGAATTCAGCATCTACCAGCTCCTCGGCATGCTTGCCGACGGATCGCCACTTGCAGGCCAACTGATGTTCATCCAAAACGACACGGAAACTAGCTTCAATTTGCTCCCGCCCCCCGTGCCCGAGCCGGCCACCGTCATCCTATCACTGCTGGGCACGGCCGGCATCCTCGGGAGACGAAAGCGATTGGGCTCGCGACTTGGTCTGACTGTCTGAAGATTGTCTCGTCGAAGTCGTCGGCCTCAAGCTCCGCAAACGTATGACCTGGATCAATTCCAAAGAGGTAGAGTGACTCTTTGATCGGATCTGGCTGAAGGCTGAAAGCTAACAGCTGACGGCTTTCATTCGAGCCGGATCAACTCGAAGGAAGTCGACTACAAGGCGTCTCGGGAATCGCCCCACAGCTTCCCGACGCGGTCAGGCGCTAAGGAGTTCTGGATCGCTCGCCACTCGCGCTTCGATCCGAATTCAAGTGCGTTCCTCGACTCTTCACCCCAAGAAAAACTTGACTTTCTGAACATTGCGGGCGACAATCGTCAGTTGTTTAGCACCAATTTCGTCGAGAGGAGACACGCTAATGAACCGGTGGATATTGGCAGTGGCAATTAGCGTTGGCGTGGCATTGCAGTCACACGCTCAATTTGTGACAAACGTTTTTGACAAGAACAGCGGCGCAAATACCTACCCACCTGTAAGCGTTCGCCGAATCCATACTTGTCGGTCTTGGTAATCTGAAGGCATTCACCTTCAATTTCCAAGGAGTCAAGTTGTGGGTAAACCTGGCAGGCCTGGTCCGACGCTGGATGACTATTTGTATTGGCAGGAGCGCCTTGAGGGTCGCGGTGCGAGCGGATTGAGCATCGACGAGTTCTGCCTCGACGAAGGCGTTTCCAAGTCGACGTTTTATCGTTGGGTGCAACGAATTCGCGACGGCATACCGGATTCGGTCAAGGAGGAAGGGGAAGCTCCCACGTTGGCCGACTTGGCGGCACCGAAGTTCTTGCCGGTGACACTGACGGCATCTCCCGTCGAGATCGAGTTGCCCAATGGCGGTTCGGTGCGAGTTCCCGTCGGTGTGGGCGAAGCCGTGCTGGTGAAGATCATCGAAGCGGTCGGAACATTACGTCCCAGATTGGGCCGATCATGACGAACATCAACCTTTCCGATGTGCGCATCTTTCTCTGCCTCTCGCCGATCAAGATGCAGTTCAGTTTTGATACCTTGATGGGCCTGGCTCAAGAGATCTTTAACCAAGATCCTTTGTCCGGCCATCTATTTCTGTTCTTTAATCGGAAGCGGGACCGGATCAAGATTTTGTTCTGGGACGCGGACGGTTTTTGTATTTGGTACAAGCGACTAGACCTTAAACAAGCGAACGTTAATGGGTAATTGGCGTTGTATTTTTGGGGTTGGCCAGTGCGTGCACGACCGGCCTGACGCGGTCGGCGTCGGGGGGGAGTTGTCGAATTCTGGGTTGCTTCATTTCGCGACTCGTTGACACGTCTGTGTGGTTCAGGGTGGCGGCGGACCGGAGCATCCAGACTCCGGCTTCATCGGCGGCTCCGTCAACAACGCAACGTCCGGCACAAGCGGAAGAACACCGGCAAGCGTGGGTGATAGTTCAGTACGCGGTAGATCAGCTGGCGGCCCGTGCGGACGATCTGGCAGGGAATCTTGATGAAGGCGCAGAGGAACGTCTTGAACTCCATCCGCAGCACTTCCTGTTTCTGCGCCCGATGCGCTTCGCCCCAGCGGCCATCCTCCGGCAACGACAACGCCCACCACGACTTGAGGTTCCACGCCAAGCCGGTCATCACCATGTAGGCCCAATTGCTGTAGAGATTATCGACCGGTGCCGAGAGCGCCCGCACTCCGCCGGCCAACTGAGCAATCAAGTTCTCTTGATCGCAGCGGTCGTTGGCCTCGAACACCACGTCCTCGGCATCGACGGCCCAATCGTTGGTGATGTAGAAGAAGTAGCGAATCTCGTCGAACAGCCGCGTCTCGCCCTTCTCGTGCGAAATGTTCTTGCGGAGCACGATCAGGCGGTACGACTGCTCGCACGCCGTGGGCCTGTATTCAAACTCCGCGTAATCCTCGCTCTGGAGCCGCAGAACCTCGAACTCGCGGCGGCGGATGATCCGCTGCTTCACGTTTTTGGGTCTCTGCCGCGCTGCGGTCCGCACTTCGTAACGCGGCTCGCGGAGGAGCTTCTGCCAGGCCGTGTTCGGCAGGTTTTCCGCGATTTCCTCCAGATTGGGCAGGGCCTTGAAGCCAAAGTAGAAGCTCACCTCCTCGGCATCCCAGGCGTCGAGCTGCTCCGACTGGCTGAAGGCCGTGTCACCGCGAAGCACGATCTTGCGGAAGCCCGCGCGACGGCACAAGGCGATGGCCCCGTCCGCCTCCTCGGCGGCTCCTTCGTGGCTGGGCCGATTCCCGGAGCGATTGACCACGCGGAGCACTTCGCCGGTTTCGGCCAGAGTGACCAACAAGGGATGGTAGCCCCAAGTGCCCTTGTAAGAGATGTCCATCCCGACTTTGCACTCGCCGGTGGTGACCACCAGCGTGCCGTCGAGGTCGATGGTGGCGCGGTCGAAAAACTTCTTCGGCTGCTGGGCCCAAACGTTCAGCCGCGCGTCGTCGGCTGCCCGCATCAGCGAGCGGACGTCTCCTTCGTCGAACCGACGGCAGAAGTCGCCGGCGGTGGTGGGATCGGGGATCCGCTCCGTGCCCAAGGCGTCGAGGAAGGCCTCGTCATTGCGGCGCAACTCGACGTCTTCCAGCCGGGTGCCGTCGCACAAGGCGTTGTAGGCCAGATTCAGCACGTGGTCCGACTCGTGATAAGGCCTGTGGATTTTCAGCAGGTGCAGGCGGCGATCGATGGCCTCGATCAGCCCGATTTCCCGAGCGAGTCGATGCACCACGCCGATGCCGCCCACGCCGATCCCTCGGGTCTTGTCGGCCAGTTCGAAACGGATGTTCGACGCCGTAAACATGGGCGTTCCCTGATCGGCACGCGGCCCGGCCAACCGTTGCTCGATGCGTCGCTGGGCTTGCCGCAGACGTTTCGGTATACTGTGTTTCACTCGAAATCCTCCTTGTGTCGTGGGGTGGGCTTGCACTGTGTGCCCATGATACCCGTAAAACAGGGGTGGTTTCGAGTATTTTTATGCAATCAGCGTGAAAGCTTCGCTTGCTTAAGGACTAGAGGTTGGCATTTTTCAATTGCCGGTGGCAACTGAAGGTGATCAAGGCGTCGAGCTGGATTGCCGCCAACTCAATCAACTGCTGGGTGGATTGGACTTGCGAAACGGACGTCGGCGAAAACGGTATCGCCGCGTTGGTTGAAATTTTTCCTGAAAGTACTCTTGCGCTATTCGTAGAAGTCGCTACAACAGTGGGCGTGATGGATGACGCCAACTTTCTACCGAACGACCTGGGCGAATGCCAACGTCTCTTGTTGGCTGCCTTTCGGCAAGCATCCGAGCTGGAACGTGTGCTCGACAAGACAGCTGCTTCGTATGAAGAACTGCAGGAGACGCATCAGGCCACACTGGATGAACTCAATCGGCTGAAGCGCTGGATCTACGGACAACGTCGCGAACGGATCATCGAAGGCGATGGCCAGCAGCATCTGTTCGATTTGCAGCCACCCTCCGCGGCAACGTCTCCGTCAGAATTGCTTGGCGAAGCGACTCGACAACAAGTGGCTGCGCATAGCCGTCGTCGTCGTCGAGAGCTGGACCTTTCGAAGCTGCCCCATTATCGCCACGAACTCGACGTAACTTCCGCCGAGAAGACGTGCAGTGGTTGTGGGCGGACGAAGGATCGCATCGGCCAGGACGAGACTAAGATCCTCGATTACGTGCCGCCCAAGCTGGAAGTGCACGTGCATGTGCGGCCCAAGTACGCCTGCCGCTATTGCAAGGACGGTGTGGTAAGCCCACCGCCACCCGAGCGGCCGATCGTTCGTGGCATCGCCGGTCCAGGGCTCATCGCTCAAATCGTCATCAGCAAGTTCGGCGACCATATGCCGCTTTACAGACAAGAAGACTTCTTCGCCCGTCACGGCCTGCACATTGCCCGCAGCACGCAGTGCGATTGGGTCAAGGCGGCCGCGGAGCTGTTGAGGCCGCTCCACGATCGCCAGAAAGAATTGGTGCTTAAGTCGCCCGTGTTGTGGACGGACGACATCCCCATCACCGTGCTCACTGGCGGTGAAGACGGCAGTCGCAAGGGGCGCTTCTGGACCTACATCAGCGAGGAATATCCGTACTCGGTGTACGACTTCACCGAAAGTCGCGCCCGCGATGGACCAGCGAGGTTCCTGGCAGGATTCCAAGGCTATCTGCATGCCGACGCTTACGGCGGCTACGACCACATTTATTTGGGATCGAACGATTCCATTCGCGAAGTTGCCTGCTGGTCGCATGCACGCCGCAAGTTTTTCGAGGCACAGAACGGCTCGCCACGCGAAGCACACCAAATTCTCGAGTGGATCTGGCAGCTTTACGACATTGAGGATCGAGGCGCACGCTTTCGGTTCCAGCACGACTGTCGCTTCGTAAGGAAGAGGCGGAGCCTGTGCTCGATCGTATCGAGGCACAACTGGCCCAGTTGGGACGTCGCGTGCTCCCCAAAAGTGCTTTCGGCATGGCCGTCTCGTACGCCCAGAATCAGTGGCAGGCGCTGCGTCGCTACACCGAGGACGGACGTCTATCGATCGACAACAACGTGAGTGAGAGAACGTTACGGCACCAGGCCATTGGCCGGAAAAATTGGCTGTTTCTTGGCAACCAGCAAGCCGGGCCACGCGCGGCCATTCTGTTTACCATCCTGGCCGGGGCCAAACGTCATCGGATCGAGCCATGGGCCTACCTCCGTGATCTCCTCTTACGCTTACATGCCGACGATCCGCGTCTCGATGAAATGCTGCCCGATCGCTGGGCTGCCGATCACCCCGAGTCGATCCTGTCGTATCGCCTCGACGAATCTCGTCAGAAGGCGGCTCGCCAGCGCCAGCGACGGCAACGACGACGCACGATGCTGCGGACAAAGTAACGTCCGCGCGCACCCTCACTCATCTTGGATCGCCTCTGCACGGGCCCTTCAATTTAAGAAACAATATGTCTTGGCCGGACGCTTACACCCACCTGGAGTGACTGAGTCATTGGATGACGGGAACTGGATCGGTTCGTTTGCGGGTCTTTCGCCAAACAGCGGCAGTCAGTTTCTTGAATCCGACAACGGGAATCTCAGTCAGGACTTTTTGAATTTGGGAATATCGAAGAATCTCGGCGGTGCAATTCAAAATCATCCCTATTTGTTTTCCTTCTATATCGCAAAGAATCTCGAGCTTCAACCTGTCGAATTCGCCGATTTTTCAACCTTGAGAATCGGCGGTCCCGCCGGTGCGATGCTTTGGACAAGCACCCCCACGCCTGTGAACAATGCACAATGGTATGAATGGACTGGTACTTACACTCCCTCTATTTCCGACCTTGGAAATCCATTTGTCTTCACGGCAATTTTTGACCTCGACGCACGACATTCAATTGCCATCGATGGCCCCATCGCGGTTCCTGAACCGGCAGCACTGCTCCTGGCGCTTTTCCCAATTGTCGGATGGCTGTTCAATCGATGGTCGGTGCGCTGACTTACGCTCTCCCCAAGGAATAGCCTGCGTTTCGACCTCGCACCGTTCTTGCACGTAAAGCACAAGAACCACGGCGTCGAAGTCGTCGGCCGCAAGCTCCGCAAACGCATGACCTGGATCGACTCGAAGGAAGTCGATTGACTCTACCCGACATAAGAGAAATCAAAGGTTCCAGGAATCGATTCGCGATCCGTCATCAAGCATCGGATGGCCCGTCAAGTTCCCAAGCTCGGACACGGCAAGAGTCGAGAGTCAAGTGCCGAGAGCCAATCCGCTCCCTGCTCCGAGCTTCTTCCTCCGTCCCCTCGGTGTCCTCGGTGGCAAAATCTGACTGGCCAAAAATCGTTGTGGAAATCAGCCACCCGACACGCTACAACGACAACTGAACAAAAAAGCAGTACAAGTGCCAGTTGCAAGGCGCTAGTTTTGCGCAACGAGCCTCCCAACTAGTGCCTAGCACCTATCGCCTCTGTGTGAAAACGTTCGCTTTGGCCTGCGCTCACGCTGCGCGGTCCCATGTTCTGGGTGAATCGCGATTTTTGGAACTCAACGTGAAAACGTGAAATCGAGGAGTTTTGTCACATGCGGCGGCGAGAAGTGGCTCGATTTGCTGAGTCAGACGCGGCCGGGCGTGCCAAAGCTCATCAATTTTGGAGCGGTGAATCGTGTTTTCCAACGTGCTCCAAGATTCCAAATTGCCGCGCCAGTCACCAGTCACCAATTGTCCCCCCCGACCCCAGGTACCGCAAAAAACCTGTCATCTTCGAGAGAATCCTGTCGCCTTGGGAAAAACACGAGAGTTTTTAACGTCGCACCTGTCACCTTCGCAAAATCACGAGGATTCGTTGGAGATTGGAGACCGGTGAGCGATGATTGGACTTTGTTTCTCCTCCGCGATCCCTGCGACCTCTGCGTTGAATAGTATTTGTCCCCGCTGCCCGACGAAATGAAACAAATTGACGCCCGATTTTGTCGCCCGTCACACGCGATTCGCCCGGCGTTTCCCGCGACTTCGAGCCCCCGACCAGCGACAAAACGCGCGAGAACTGTCGCCAAAAAGTGGGGCCCCCGCGGCCACGACAAAACGCAAAGCACTGCCGCCCAACGACTTGCGATCCCAGCTCGCGGACGGCCCAAAACAAAACGCGAAAAACCCGCGGCCCCAGCAACATTTGTCCGACTCTCCGCCCCGACACCCGACAAAATGCCGTCTCCATTCCCTGGCTCCCGACTCCCGGCTCCTTCATCCCAACCCCTACAAGCTGCAGTCCGAACCTTCCGCGAGCCGATAGGTCTTTTTGGTGGAATGTTGATTTTGTTTACCAACTTAGATAGGATTGAGTTTCATGGCCGCGATTCCGAATCCGCATGGTCGGGTGGCTACCAGTCGAGGCGGGGCTGGTCGATCGGGGGCAAACCCATCGAATGCCAGTCCGCTGGCTGCTCCGCAAAGTACCTTTCAACTGAGAATCGTCATGTCCGACACCGCCACACTGCCGACCGGCTCCGCCAACATGCCACCTTCCGGCAACGGGAACCGTCCTGGCTACGTTCCGCGTTCCGGCACTGGGCGCCGCCCGAGCAACTCGTTGCCGGCACCCGGCCCCAACTTTCGGCGGCTCGAACCGACGCCGGAACTGCTCGACCACTTGCGAGCCGAAAGCCAGCGGCTCGAGTCGGCCACGCCGGAAGAGATCATCGCCTGGGGCGTCGAGAATTACGCTCCGTACTTCACGATGGCCACGGCCTTCGGGCCCGAAGGCTGCGTGATCCTCTCGATGCTAGCCCAGGTTGCGCCGGATACGTACACATTCAATCTCGAGACCGGCTACCAGTTTCGGGAGACGCTCGAGCTGCGCGACCGGATCGCGGAGAAGTTTGGCATCGAGGTCGATCTGTTGGAGCCGGAGCTGAGTGTGGCGGAGTATGAGCTGCTGCACGACGGCCCGCTCCACCAGACGAAGCCCGACCAGTGCTGCTTCGACCGCAAGATCAAAACATTGCAGCGGGCGGCCCAGGTGATGCACGCCTGGATGAGCGGCATCCGCCGCGACCAGAGCCCCGACCGCGCTCGGGCCGCGATCGTCGGCTGGGACAAGAAGTTTGGCCTGGTGAAGATCAGTCCGCTGGCAAACTGGACCAAGAAGGACGTCTGGAAGCGAATCGTGGACGAAGGCATCCCGTACAATCCGCTGCACGACCAGGGCTTCCCCAGCATCGGCTGCTGGCCCTGCACGCGGGCCGTGGCCGATGGCGAGACCGACGACCGGGCCGGCCGCTGGAGCGGCACCAACAAGAACGAATGCGGCCTGCACACCGCCGAGCAGGACGGCAGCGGCATCTAACAAGTCGTTTAACCGCGACGCACCGCCGAGTTTCGCTCGATGCAGCGGAGCGCGATTCCCCCATGAACCTTTCCGCCAAAACCGAATACGCCTGCCTGGCCATGCTCGAACTGGCCAAGGAGTACGACTCCGGCGAGCCGCTGCAGTTGCGGCGGATTGCGGCGGAGCACGGCATCCCGGCCCGGTTCCTGGTGCAGATTCTCCTGCAGCTCAAGGGGGCCGGCCTGGTGGCGAGCACCCGCGGCGCGGCCGGCGGTTATCGGCTCGCCCGCCCGCCGCAGGAAATCACGCTCGCCGACGTGATCGACGTGATCGAGGGCGACGACCGGCCGACGTCGAGCGCCGCGAAATCGTCGCCGTTGGTACGGGCCCTGCTGACGTTTTGCTGCGAAGTCAGTGAGCTGGAACGCAACCGCCTCGATGCCGAATCGCTGGCCGATCTGGTGACCGTCGCCACCCAGCGCGAGCCGATGTACTTCATTTAGGATTGTCGGTTGATGATCGTCGATGGATGAATTCAAATCGAGGCTCATCAACGGGCAATCACCCATCCATCATCGCTCGTCCTATGCGTGAAGTCGTCATCACCGGCCTGGGCATTGTGTCGCCGATCGGGGTCGGTCGCGAGCAGGTGTGGGAAGCGATCACCGCGCGGCGGAGCGGCGTGGCGGCCTTGCCCGAACTGGCAGCCGCCGGCTGGCTGGCGCCGTGGGGCGGGGCGGTCCGCGATTTCGACCCCAAAGAGTTCATCCAACCGCGCAAGAGCATCAAGGTCATGTCTCGCGAGATCCAGTTGGCCTCCGCCGCGGCCGAGATGGCCTGGCAGGACGCCGGGCTCGCCGAGGCGACGATCGACCCCGAGCGGTTCGGCGTGATTGGCGCGGCCGGGCTGCTCTACTGCGAACTTGAAGAACTGGATCAGCCGTTCAAATCGTGGGTCAATCACGAACACTTCGACATCGAGCGATGGTCGCGGCTGGCGATGGGCGAGATGTATCCGCTCTGGATGCTTAAGTACCTGCCTAACATGCCAGCCTGCCACATCGGCATTCGCTACGACGCCCGCGGCCCGAACAACACGATTGCCCTCGGCGACGTGTCGTCGCTGGTGGCGGTGGCCGAGGCGGCGGAGATGATTCGCCGCGACCTGGCCGACGTGATGATCGTCGGCGGCACCGGCTCGCGGATCAACGTCACCGACCTGACCTGGCACGCCGGAGCTCGCCTCGCGCGCGGTGATGCTTGCGACATTGCGGCCGACCCCGCGGCGGTTTGCCGGCCGTTCGACCGCACACGGAGCGGCATGGTGTACGGCGAAGGGGCCGCAGAGTTCGTGCTCGAAAGCCGCGATCATGCCGAGCGGCGCGGCGTCCGGCCGCTGGCGCATCGCCGGCTCGGCCAGTTGCTGCGAAGGGGCCGCCGAATCGCAGCAGCCGACGGGTGACGCGATTCGCCGAGCGATTCGTGCAGCCTTGGTGGCGGCGAAGCTCGAATCGTTTCACGTCGGCCACGTGAACGCCCACGGTAACAGCACGCTTGAAGACGATCGGGCCGAAGCGCAAGCGATCCGGGCAACATTGGGCGACGTGCCGGTCACCGCGCCAAAAGCTTCTTCGGCAACCTCGGTCATGGCGGCGGCGCAGTCGAGCTGGCGGTGAGCCTCGTGGCGCTCGCGCAGGGCGTCATCCCGCCGACGCTCAACTACAACGTGCCCGACCCCGATTGCCCGGTGAGCGTCGCGACCGAACCGCGGACCGTCGAGAGCCGCACGTTTGTAAAGCTCAATCACAATACGATGGGCCAAGCGACGGCGGTCGTTGTGACGGCACTCTATCTGAAGAACTCTTACCGCTTCCGCATGGCCCGGTCGATTTCGCGTTTGGCGTCGCGGCTTTTGAGCGACTCACGTTTGTCATGCTTCTGCTTGCCCTTGCAGATGCCCAGCAGGACCTTGGCCCGGCCGGCTTTGAAGTACATCTTGAGCGGCACGAGCGTGAGGCCTTTTTCGTAGGCCTGGCTGGCGAATTTTTTGACCTCGCGGCGATGCAGCAGGAGCTTCCGCGGCCGCTTTGGCACGTGGTTCAGCGCGTGTGAGTAAGAGTACTCGGCGATGTTCGCGCCCACGAGCCAGACTTCGTCTTTGTCGACCTTGCCGTAGGCTTCGTCGAGCGAGAGCGTGCCGGTGCGGAGGCTCTTCACCTCGCTGCCCACGAGCACGATGCCGCACTCGAGCGTTTCGAGCACATGGTAGTCGTGCCGGGCCTTGCGGTTGTCGGCGATCACCCGCTCGTTCTTGTCGATCTCCTTCGCAGCTTTCTTATCCTTCTTGGCCATCGTCCCAGCATACAACTTTGTCGCCCGGGTTTCGCGGCCTGTCGGCAAAATGCACTGGCGGTTGGGGGTTTGTGCGATTGGTCGGAACGACGGCGTCGGTCTTACTTGTAGGCCTAATGGCAGCCGGTTTGTTGCCGAAACGCGGCCCTCCGCAGAAAGAAATCGAGGAAGTCGTGGCCGCCCGCGGCCCAACGAACGCCACGCAGCGTTGATCGCGGACGCACGCCATATTTCGGCCCGGGTTCTAGATTATGGCCTGCATCGGCTACAATAGCCGTTTGCATTGCGTACGTGGTCCGGTAGCTCAGCGGTTAGAGCAGGGGACTCATAATCCCTTGGTCGGGGGTTCGAATCCCTCCCGGACTACTTTTCGTTGCGCACAGTATCGCGGGGATTCGCTTTTGTCGGCATTTATTGGGTTCGCCCTAGCCGGCCGCGAGTCCCCGCGAGTCGAAACGGCTGCCGGCTGCTTCGGATTCTGCTTCGCCTTGGAATCGTCACTTGCGGCGCGGGTGAAGTGGTCATCGGTCGTTTGGAAGTAGTGCTTGCGGGCAATGTCTTCGCTGTTGCCCAGCCAATCGCAAACAACGTGCGATGGGAAGCATTCGGCCAGTTCGGTTTGCCGTGAACTCCGCAGATTGTGGAACAACCGGGGCCAGGCCGTCAGGCTAGCGCGTTTGATGATCTTCTCAAACGTCGTGCGTAGGTTGCAATTCCGCCAGCCGGCCTTGCCTTGGGAACTTGCCCGCATCCGTTCATCGACCACGTACACCGCGCCGTCGGGGGCCAGCTCGAAGGCATCGGCCAGGATCGGCCGCAGTTCGGGGAATAGAGGAATCACGCGGCTTTCTTTGCCGGGATGGTGTTCCGTCTTCGGAGATTGCACTACGATGCGTCCGGCATCCCAATCAATATCCTGCCAGCGTAACGAAAGCACTTCGCTAGGGCAGCGCAGGCCGCCGTAACGGGCCAACGCGACGATTACCTTCCAATGGTGGTTGGGGCAGGCGTTCAGCAGCTTCGCGGTTTCGTCGGTCGTGATAAACCGTTCGCGGTTCGGCATGGATGCCTTGATCGAAACATCGGCGAACGGGTTTTCGGCAATCAGCCGTCGGCGCAGCGCAGCGCGGAATATCATGCGCGGCGAATTGCAGCCGCTTGCCAATGGTCATCGGGGCCAGTTTCTTACCGATTAAATGCACCTTATAGCGGTCGGCGTCGCCGGGTGTAACTTCCCGCATGGGTTTGTCCGCTCCGAAGAACTCGACCAACCACCGTTCACCTTGTTTCCAAACTTCCTTCGTGGCGGATTTTACGTCCGTACGGCCGTCGATGTAGCATTTGATGAATGGTTGCAGCAACGCCGATTCGCGCGGTTTGCACAACCCGACGGCCGCCAGCTTGTTTTGTAGCGTGGCGTCGATCTTCGCCAGCCAGTCGGCCAAGTCGCGTTCCATCGTGTCGCCGGTCATTTTCACGCCAAGCAGTTCCTCAACCCGCGTGCAAACCTTCCCCGCTCGTTTTGGCGGACGCCTTGCCCAGTCGAACGGTTTGGCGTTTGCCGTCGGCATCGACGAATTGAATCCAGCGGTGCCCGGCCGGGCGGTTGATGATACTGGCCATGATTACTTGCCTTTCTTTTCGGGCTTGCGCCCAAGGTGACTTTCAATTGCAAGGAACTCGCCCAGCGCGTTCAGGGCTTTCATCGAAAGGCCGCGTTGACCGTTGTAGAACAACGCCAGCGCGGTTTCGCTGATTCCAGTTTCTTGGGCGATGCGGTAGCGCGTCAGGCCGGAATCGTCGATTGCCTGCCGTATTTGGTCGCTTACAAGTTTGGATCGTTTCTTGGCCATGCCTGGCATCTTATCGGTTACTTTTCATTTTGTAAAGCATTCTTTCCGTACCAAACCGGGAATTCGATGAACCGCCCGCATCGGCCACATTCCCGCCGGATGGATTGGCCATCGTGAATCGGCACGTCCCGCCAGGTCGTTGAACCGCATCGGCAAACAGGCTTCGTAATCGCATCCGGCCTTTTTTTAGGTGTCCGGTTTTGTTCAGTTTGGTCGCCTCTCTTTGACAGCAACAGTTCAAGAAACTCGGCCTTGTGGGCTTGCAGCCGGTCCAACAGGTCGGGCGTCAGGGCCGACCGGGGATGATACCGCAGCCGCTCGCCGTCGGCTTCCAACCGTATGCCAAGTCGCCCCAAGTCCATCAGTAGTCCGGCCGCGCTCACAGTTCCCCCCACTCTCCATCGGCTTGCGATTCGGGGGCGCAGGCCGTGTCAACGTCTACGGTAATGCCACTTTCGCCTGACGATGCACCATTACCGTTGACGGTCGACGGCGTTGACAGGCGAAAATACCGCGTCGGTTGTCCGCGTCGACCGGGTGGAGTCGGTTCCCAATTGCCCCAGCCGGCCTTCGCTAGTTGTTCCAGGGCCGCTTCCGCCGCGCCGGGTTCCCGCAGCCAACGGCAGCCCATGTTGCACGTCGCGGGATGTCGCCGAACCGCCTTTGCGATCGATCCACTCGATAAGCCGGCGTCTGTCGCGGTCATCGTTGGTTTCGCCCAGCAGCGCGTACACTCGCCGGGCTTCCCCCTTGAACCACGTCACAAGCCGGATGCCGGCCGCCATGCTGGCCGCGTCGACAACGTCTGCGTTCGCCAGTGTCGAATCGTCGGCTGCCCAGCGGGCGAAGTGAATCACCAGCGCAAACCTCGCCGCGTATTCCTCTAGCTTCGACCATGCGGCCGACAGCTCGCCGGCCAGGTCGGCTTGCTCTTGGGCGTGGTCGTTGTAATACGATTTCCAGGCCGCCTTGGCGTCGCGCGATCAGTCCGACCACCACGGGGCGCATCTCGCCTTCGTCGCTGTCGATCGGTTGCAGTTCGTACAACCGATCCACCAACCGGGCGATTTCCGCTTCGGCCGCCGGGTCGATTTCGGCTTCGGTCCAGCGTTTCGCGACGCGGGGCGGACAGGTCAACAGCAGCCGCGCTGCTAGGCCGGATTCCCGATGCTCGATTCCCAAGGCGCGATGCAGAATCGCCGGCTGGATGCCGCCGCAAACGCAAACCGCCGCTTGGGGAACGAAGATCGTGCGCGGGATGCCCGTCTTGCGGTCCACCACGATGGATTCGCCGGCGTGCATACTCAACCAATGGGCCGCATCCGCGCCCCCCTTGCCGCCGGCGTAGCGGTCGAATGAACCGATCCAGCCCGCCAATTCATCGCGGGCCATCAGCAACCCGCGCGGATTCGCCAATAGCAACGGGGCCAATGCTTCGACCGTGGTATCGCTCACAATGCAGCGTTCCGCTTGCGGGGCTTCGGGCTTCGCGGGCGGTTCGTCGGTCGTTTTCTCGTCGCGCTTCCATATCGGCCAGCGCCTTTTCGTAACGGGCCAGGTCAGCTTCGTGGTCCCGCATCGCTTCCGCGTGGCGTTCCAGGGCATTGCGTTGCCGTTCTCGAATTGCCCGCAGTGCCAACCTGAAATGCCGGCGTCTTGGCCGTGCCACTTTCGCCGACGATTGCAACCCACAGAATCGCCGGCGCGGTCCAGCCGCGTTTCAATTGAATCCGCCGGGTGTTCCCGATCGCCGACGACAACCCGGTCATTAGCGGCATCGCCACGTAGGACGCATCGCAACCAATGGCCTTTGCGCCGGCCGCCACGAAACCGCGCACGGGTTGGGGCAACGCATCGACGGGGAACGGTGCGAAGTGTTCCGCCGCTGGCCGCCGGCCATCTGGCTTGCATCGGCTCGGCTTCGTCGGCCAGGGCTTCGACAATCCGCCGCAGTTCGTCGGCGTCGATTCCCAAGCGGGCGGCCACGAAGTCGACTGCGTCGCCGTGGTCGGGCAGGTCGGGTAGTTCGACCAGTTTCACCACCGGGGCCGGCGTCAGCTTCGCCAACAGGGCCGCTACTGCGTCGGCGTACTTGCGGCCGGGCGGATCGTTGTCGGGGAGCAGGATGACTTCCTTGTCAGCGAGCGGTCGCCACTCGGCCTTGCCGGGCGATTCGCAACCGTGGGCCGAAGTGGTCGCCGCCAGGCCGACGGAGCGAACCGCGTCCGCCGCCTTTTCGCCTTCGCAAACGTAGACACGCTTCGCGCCGGCCAAGTCCGGCAAGCCGTACAGCGGGCGCGGCTCAGGCATCCCGCCGATACGCCAACCGTCGCCGTGCCGGCTCGCCGGCCGAATGTCTTTCTTACCGTCGGCCAAGTCCCACCGCACCACCACGCCAACCGGCTCGCCGCTGGCATCGTGGTAAGTCCATAACGCAGACCGTGGGCCATGCCGGCGTTCCAATTCCGCCACCGCATCGCGGGCCGTGTCGAATATTCTGCCGGCCGGTTTATCCTTGTGCGTCAACGGAACCCCTGTTTTCTTCGGCGTCGGGCATTACCGTTGACGTTGACAGTGTTGACAGGCAACGTGTCGGCCGTCGGCATTAGGTCCACCACGCGCAGGCCGACCGCCGCGCAGATTGCATCGGACTGTGCAGCCGGCGTGACACTTGACCAGCGCACGGCCGTCGTCGCCTTCACCAATCGAAAGGCTGGCCCGCTGGTCTTCGTGCGCCGGGCAACGCGCCGACCAACCCTTGCCCGACTGCTTGGCATCGGGCAGCTTCGCCAGAATCCGTTCAACGGGCATCATCGCTCCCCCCTTTCGCTGCGCGTCGATCCATCGTCGCAGGTCATCGGGCGAGTAGCGCACTAGCCGCCCGCACCGCACGTAGGGCAGCCCTGGCGTTTCCTCAAATGTCATCGCCCACAGCTTGCGGGGCGAAACTGCCAACATTCGCGCAGCGTCGCGAGCGCTCACCAACAGCGCGGCTTTCATCGCTTGATCTTGCATCGTCCAATCCTTAGTCTCGACCGCTCGCCGCCGACCATCAACGCGATGGTGCCCTACGGCTTGCACGGTCGGAGTTTGCCAGAACAACGGAATGGTGTGTTGCGAAACGACAACGGCCCGACAAATGTCAGGCCGCAGATAGCCGCGTTCGTTGGCTACAAGTTGCGCCGAAAAGTTTTGGGGCGACAGTGGCCAGACAAACGTCAGGCCGGCTTCGGATTCTTATAGGCTGCCGCCAAGTCGCGTAGCTTGGTTGAATCCACGCGATAGAGAAAACGGGGGCAATTCGGTCGCGGGTCGCGTACTTCGTGCCAGCAATCGTCGCCCAGGCTCATTCGCTGCCGCTCCAATTGTCGAAAGAATGCTTCCCGCCGCGTGGCGTGTACGCCAAGCGCTTTGGCGAGCGCAGCACCACCCAGGAATCCGGTCTGTGAATTGGTGGCGGAATCGCCGGCGGCGTCTGTAGTCGCGGGTTGCTTCGGCTTGGAGTCCGTCGGCACCACCGCCGTCGTGCGCTGGTCGCGGAGCCTCAATAGGTAGCCTTCGATGATCGGGAATAAATCGCGCAGAGTCCAATGTCCTTCCGCAATGCGCTCCCCATTCCATCCGACACGCCGGCCCATCGCAGCCAATCATCAGCATCCTTCGGATATGGTGCGCCAAACTCAGTTTTCCATTCCGATTCCATCCGTTGCGCAACATCGCTGTATTCCGCATGCAGCCGATCTATCTCTGCGCGATAGTTAGCAAACGCCTGCCGCGACTCGGCATCTATCGCTTCACCAACCGCAGAGACAACGTTACCGAACGTCGGCAGCTTTACGCTTCGGCCAATTATGGCAGCGGCTTCGCTGAAAGCCCGCAGCTCTGCACTTACCCGTTCCAGACCGGCCCTATATTCCGGGTCTGTCTCAAGCCAGTAAGTAAAATGCTGTCCGGCCGCGTTAGGCGATCGAGTCTTCGCGTTTTCATTGCGGATTAAATCTGCCGCCACTTCGCAGGCATCGACCCAATCGGCAGCTTGGCAACGCAGGTGTTCTAGCGTATCGGTTTCGTCGTAATCGTCCGTAACGCGGGCTTCTGGGCCTTGTAAGAACCATCCCGCCGGTTCGCCTGTTTCTGGATCGGTTTTCTCAACGATTGGCAAAGGCTTCCCGTCGCGTCCAATGATTCGCCCATCGTCATCAGTCTTTACCTTGGGAAAGTCGAATGCACCGGCATCGGCCTTTGCCGTGGTATGGCGGCTACGCATTACCGGACAAATCTGCTGTACCCAAACTGCGAATGCCGTATCATCGCGCAGCGTTCCATCGCCGTTACAACCGCTGCCGAGACTTATCGACCGCAATTGCGCTTTCCATTCTCCAATTTGGATCGTTGCAGGGGTCCTTTCGGGATCGTCCGGGCTACGCATCGCAGAAAGCACCCACGACCCTTGCCGCCAAATCTCAGTGAATCCTAGATCGACCGCCGCCGCCACGGCTCTGGCAGCTTGTACCGCCGCCCGCCGGGCGCGGACATACAAATGCTTAGGCTTCGTCGACTGTTTGCGGGCCAGGTTAAGTTCGCGCTTCGCTTCATCAAGCGTCGCGGCCAATCGCGCGGATCGGCGCGACGATGGCTGGCGTCGGACGTTCGCGCACCGCCGCCCCAGGAGATTCCGACCTTTAGGCCGGGCGCGAGCGCGTCGAGCCGTCGCTTCCAGCGCGATTGGGCGAGCGGATCGGCTGTCAAATAGCTTGCACCGGGAAACGCCTTGGCCGTACGGCGAAACATTCGCGGCAGACTGCCTGCCATCAGATAGCAATCGAAGCGGCCGGTCTTGGCCAAAGCGGGCAGCAAGCCGCCGGCCACCACTTGGACCGACGGAAACGCGCGGCGTAGCAGCCGCACCAACCGCGGCTCGCAACCGACTGTCACCAATGGCACGTGCTTCGCCAAATCGGCCAGGCAGGAAGCAAACAGGAGTTGCGTCCCCACGCCCTGTTCCGGGATCACGGCGATCGATCGTTTTCGATCGGACGGTCCGCCCCACCGCGGCAAACCAAGACGGTGAATGTAGTAGTCTTGCGACTGACAACGCGCCTCGTAGTCGTTCCAGCCACTGGCGAAAGAGCCCAGCGCGATGCGGGCCATTCCTCTCATTAGTCTCGACGGCCAGGCGTCGCCAGCGAGCGCAAGCGCCCGCTCGCACATCTCGCCGGCGGTTTTCCAATCGCCAAGCTGCGCGTGGGCGATTGCCAAATTGTGCAATGCGTCGGCGCGCGTCGGATCGAACTCTACCGCTCGCTCGAAAACGTCGATCGCTTCGGCAAAACGGCGCAGCGAGAGCAGTGTGCAGCCGAAGTTGAACAACGTGCGCGGATCGTCGTCGTTCAGCTGGAGGGCTCGATCGTAGTGTGGCACGGCCGCCGCAGGGTCACCCGCTGCGGCCAGCACGGCCGCCAAACCGGCGTACGAGTCGACGCTTTCCGCATCGTGGCAGAGGGCGTGACGAAAAGTGGCTTCGGCGTTTGCCAGATCGGACTGCTGCGCGTAGACCCAGCCAAGCACGGTAAGCAGCGGAGCCGAGTCGGGAAATCGCGTGAGGCCGGCGAGGCAGACGGTGTGAGCCTGTTCGAGCTGGCCTGTCACGAAGGCGTTCTTCGCCTCGTCGAGCAGTTCGTGAAAGTCAAGCTGCAACCAACGAGTGACTTGGGCGGAAGCGTCGCCATGTTTCTTCTTGCGACTCGCCATCACCGTTCCCATCGCCGAATCCGTGTGTCATGCCGCCGCTTCCGCCGCCGCCCCATCCGCCAGCGCCACCACCGAAAGCTTGTGCTCGGCCGCGTAGGCGCGGAACTCCGCATCATCGAGCAGGATCGTGCGGCCTGCTTCGATGGCGAGCACCTTGGCGCCCGCGGCGACCATCGTGCGGAGCGTGCGGACGCCGACCGTCGGCACGTCGAACCGCATGTCCTGCTGCGGCTTGGCGACTTTGACGATCGTGAAGCCGCCCGCCTGGCAGAGTCCGCCGGCGCGGTGGATGCAGGCGTCGGTGCCTTCGATCGCTTCGACTGCCAGCACGGCGAGGTCCTTGACGCAGATGCTTTGGCCGATGTCGAGGCGGCCCATTTCGCGGGCGATCTCCCAGCCGAATTGAATGTCGTTCTGCTGGCTGGCCGAGGGGGGCCGTCCAGCGATTTGACCGGGCTTCACCAGCAGCTCGGGAGCGTAGTCGGTCGCGGGATGAAACGTGATGCCGTGGTCGGCGAAAGCGCCGGTGAGCGTGCCCAAGAGCGTGTCGTCCTTGCGATCGCGTCGCTTGGTGACGAAGAAGTGCCAAAACGTCTTGATGAACGTCCAATCGGGCAGATGCCGCCACCACAGGCTGGGTTGGTAGAGGATCACTTTCTGAAACTTGCCGGCCATCGTCGCCTCGCAAACGCCCATCCGGCGGAAGAAGCGAATCGCCCCGCCCAGGCTGCCCCAACCGACCCAATGGAAGTCGTGGCAGATCTCCTTGAGATGTGGATCGGCGTGGCCGACGACGCCGAGGCAACTGACGTGATACCCTTGCCGCCGCAGTTCTTCGGCCACCAGCACCGGCAGCCGCCCCCACGCGGCCAGCAAGCCGACTCGGCGATCTCCATTCGATGGTTGCGGTGGAGCGATTTGCAGATTCATGGCCCGGTTCACGCGGCTTGTTCCGAACCGCGGATTCGGCTCGGTTCGATGCCGGCGGCTTTCTCGAGGTCGGCGATCGCGCGGCGCATCGCCTTGAATTCCTTCCGCATCTCGGGGAGTTTGGCGAAGGCGGCCTGCTTGAGCTTCTGTTCGCGTTCGGGCGTGGCGGGGACGCCCAGCATCACGGTCCCGTCCGGCACGTTGTTCGTGATGCCGGACATCGCGCAAAGGATCGCCCGGCTGCCGATGTGGACGTGGTCGCGCACTCCCGCCTGGCCGCCCATCACGACGTAGTCGCCGGTGGTCGTGCTGCCGGCAACGCCGACTTGCGAACAAATGAGATTGTGCCGGCCGATCTGGCAGTTGTGGGCGATCTGCACGAGGTTGTCGATCTTGGTGCCCTCGCCGATCGAGGTCGCGCCGTAGGTGCCGCGGTCGATGGTCGCCCCGGCGCCGATTTCCACGTCGCTGCCGATGCGGACGTAGCCGAGCTGAGCGGCGGGAACGTGCCGGCCGCCGACTTGCGAGTAGCCGAATCCGTGGGCGCCGATCACCGCGCCGCCGTGGAGAATCGAGCGGTCGCCGACCACCGTGTTTTCGTAGAGTACAACGCCAGGGCCGATCATCACGCCGCTGCCGATCGTGCAGCCGGGCAGAATCTGAGCGCCGGGTAGGATCGTGGTCTCGTCGCCAATGAAACAGTCGTCGCCGATCGTAACGCCGGGATGAACATTGACGTGTTTGCCTAGGCGGGCCGAGCGGGCGACGATCGCCTGCGGGCTGACGCCGATCGCCGCTTGCGTCCGCGGCGGGCGGAAGTAGCAGACGATTTTAGCAAACGCCGTGTGGACGTCTTTCACGCGGATCGTCGCCGGCCAGTTGCAGTCGAGGCCGGCGGGAAGCACGACGGCCGCTGCCTCGGTCGCTGCCAACTGCTTCACGCGTTCCGGCTGGTCGATGAAGGTGACTTCACCTCGCACGACCTCGCGCAGCACGGCCGCGCCGCGAATCACCGTCGACGTGTCGCCGGCGGCCTGTCCACCGACCAACTCCGCCAGCATGCCGAGCGTAATCGAGCGATCCATCATCAAAGTAGCTTCCGTAGTACGCCGGGCCTTCCAGCCCGACTCGGTCCCGAGAAAGTGCCAGGTTGGTAAGGCCTGACGTACGGTGGGGCGGGGATGGTAGCGGATGCCAGCAGGACCGGCAAGGCGGAGTCGGCCGCGAGTGCTAGCAGCCTGTTGTAAAACGACGTCGTAGCGCGGAAGGAGGTGGCAGGCCGTTGTCGCCCCGGGGCAGAGCCATCGGGGCCGGGCGGGCCAGCCGAGACAAGCCGGGTCGCTGGGGCGATTTTGGATTATTGGAACACGTTTGGAAAACACGATTCCCTGTGACAGAATTCGCCTGTTTTGTCGCCCCGGGTGGCCGGCGGTTCTGCAAAACACGTCGATTTCGCGTCGCACTCGCTCCAAAACACGTCGAATTTGCGCTTGCACTGGAAAGTTCCAAAACTCGCTCCTCGCCGGTCGTGTCGGGCTGGGGTCTTGTTTCGGCCGCCGGCCGTTGGAATCCTTTCCAACCTGCCGACATTTGAACAGTCTGCTTACATCGAGGACTGTCGCGTTGGCAAAACCCTCGTGTTTTTGCGAAGGTGACAGGTTTCGGCCCAAGGCGACAGGTTATTTGTGTACCTGGTTGGCGGGCAGGCAAAAAAACCACTGTCGGCGCGCAGCGGTAGCGCAGCAGGAAGCGGACGGCCATCGGCTCTCGGCTCTCGGCTCTCGGCGTTCGGCAATACCGGTTCGAATTATCAAAGAGCAGTCACGCCCAATCGCGGAGGAACCGCCGACGGAGGAAACGCCTCAACGCATTTACGGCGGAGGAACCGGCGGCCACTATGGCCTCGACGCGATCGTGCGAGGATCATCGTATCAGACAGTGGTGTTATGTATAGTACCTATTTTCGGACACCCCGGATTTTGCCACCGAGGACACCGAGGCTGGCCACGAAAAGACGCGAAAAGTTGAACCGCCAAGCTCGCCAAGGGTTTTGCCGCGGAGACGAGCGGGGTGAAGATTTTGACAGGATTACAGGATTCTTGGAGGGATCGATAGGATGCGGCAGGAGGCAGGCAATGTTCAAGGCGGGCGGCGGATGGCGGCAAGCTTCGTTTTCCGATCGGCTCTCTGCACTCAGCTCCAAGCTCCCGGCTCTCTGCTCCCTGCTCCCCGCTTCGCCCGGACGCTGATTTACGCGGCTGGGAAGCGGCGGAGATTTGCCACAGAGATCACCGAGGACGTCGAGAATTGAATGCGGTAGTCCATTCCCTAGGCCGAAGGCCGTAGCGTCTTATGTATCGGAAACGAATTCAGCACAAAGCCGCAGAACGAGGAACACAGGCGACTGACTCTTCATTGCCGCTTGATAGTTTGATACTGGGTAACAGGGAAGATTTGGGAAGTCTTCGGCGAGCAATAGCGTCCAGTCGCAAAAGTCGGGTTTTCGACTTTTGCGACTGAAGGGACCGTATCGGCGGGACTAGGTGCAAGCCGTGACAACGAGGAGCGCCGTCGACGAAGCATTCTGTTTGATGCTAGCGAAGATCAAGGAGTTAGATATAAGGAGTTAGATATACCGAAGAGGTAGAATTCGTGTTGGCCGCACGGGCGTGTAGCGTCTGCCATGTCGAGGTTTCCAGACTTAAATGACGAAAAGATCCCTACAGCTACGCGAAACGCGCACTAGTGCGTTCGTCACAGATTGATGGAGTGACCGAGGCGTTTTCTGAGAGGACAGATCTCGCCAGACAGCACCGAGTGAGTGCTACTCGCCGAGACTCGGCCGGCGAGTTGAAGCCTTTGCCGGAATTTCTAGACACTCGGTAATCTGCCACAGAGGAAGCAACTGAGTTCGCCGAACTGTCAACCGGGCGGATCGAGTACACATGCAAATGGCGCCAATGGACACGGCGAATGTAAATGATCATACTCGACGTGAAATGGTGGCTGGCCAAGAATTGAGACAAGCCAATCAACGGGACTTATTGAGCTAAGCAGTTCTCGCACGTAAGTGACGATCCGATTTCGTTGGCGGCAGTGTCCGCCCGACCTATCGCTCGGAGTCGTTCAGGGAGTATTAGAATGTGAAAACATTTGACCCAAAAGACGTACGGCTTTTGTTGGCGCTGCAAATGGGCGCGAACTATGTGATGCATATTCACATTACAGATCAAGATGCGAAAGCGAAGGCGAAAGCACTAGCGACATATCTTGACCGCAAAGTGAATTTCATGCATCCACTAGTTGTCAAGGAAATAAAGAGCCTCGTCGTGGAAGTGCGAAAGGGCAGATTAATACCAATTGAAGCGCCTGCAACTCCGGTTCTTGAACTGAAAGAGACGGAAACTACGCAAAGAGGCACAGAGACAGTCGTAGGCGGTAACGAATCAGGTCGTGACCCGGCTGAATCCGCATGAGCCCTGAGCCCAGCAGTAATTATTATGTCAGGTAGAAGGGGGAGATTAAAAGGGGGAGTCAATTCGCCTAGCGACGACTCGCGTGTGCGGTACTCATCGCAACTAGTTGTGGAACCCGCAAGCCAGGGTGCGGAGTTTGGTTTCGCTGGCTTGGTAGACGAGTCGGTGGGGTGGGAAGAATCGGTCAGCTTTCTGCTTTCAGCCATTGGCCACTCGGTCAAGCATCATTTTGCTGGTTGGCGATTCGCGCCCGCTGTTGATGCGTTCGTTCGGCGTTTGCGCTTACGTATTGGAAGATGCAGGCGGCGGCGATGAGGGCGGCGAGCCAGATGGACTCGGCGAGGGTGGGCCAGCGGCCGGAGCTGCGGCAGCCGTTGAGGGTGGCGGCGGTGAGGACGAACGCGATGTCGATGCCGATGGCGACGTACATCGGGAAGCCTACGGCCAGGCTGGCGGCGATCAGGCAGAACTGCGTGGCGACGATCGTCACCGCCAGGGTCGTGTACCACAGCGCGGGCTCGAGCGCGAACGCGGGCGGGGCACCCTTCCAGAGTTGCCGCACTTGCTCCATGGCCAGGACGGCGATCACGTTGAGGACGACGGCGAGGGCGATGGCTTTGGTGGGAGACATGATTTAAGGGGGAAGGGGGAAGGTCAGAGTAGCGGTAAGTCGTTAGTCGGGGAATTCAGAAGAGCATTTTCTGCTCACGCGGCGCCAAGGGGAAGGCGTTGTGGCCCATGTCGCGCAAGAGATCGACGAATTCGACGGGGCCATGCGTGCAGTAAATCTCTTTGGGCTCGACGCGCTGGATGGTTTCCAGCAGTTGGTCGTAGTCGGCGTGGTCGGACAGCGGCAGCGCGTGGTCGACGCCCCAGCGGTATTTGGTTCGCTCGTCGACGGCCCAGCCGGTGGGGGCGATGGTGACGGTGCGGCCGAGGCCGGCCAGGCGGAAGTCTTTCATGCCGCGGGGGAGAGTCAGCAAGGCAAAAGGCGGAAGGGGGAAGGGAGGAAGGGGGAAGGAGCTTTCGATTTCGGATTTCGGATTTCGGATTGGGGATTGGGGTACACATCGTAGTTGCCGAGGTTCATGCCGCACTTTTCGTAGATGCGGCTGATTTCGTAGATGGCGGGGTGTTGCAGGACGCGGATGCCGGCCGAGGTGAGGATCTTCGTGACTTCTTGGGATTTGCCGAGTGGGTAGGCGTGGATCACGGGCGTGATGCCGGCGGCGAGGGCGGTGGTCACGATCTCGAGCAGTTGGTTGATCACCGCGTCACGCGGCGGAAGCCGGTAGCGGGGCAGGCCGAAGGTGCTCTCCATGACGAGGACGTCGGCGTGGGGCGGATCGGCTCGCTCGGAGGTGGCGGAAGGGCCGAGCTTGAAGTCGCCGGTGTAGAGCAGCGTTTGCGTGCCATCGTCGGCCAGCAGCATCGCGGAGCCAAGGCAGTGGCCGGCGGGGAGCGCGGTGAGCCGCAGCGGGCCGAACTCGATCGGTTGGCCGAACTGCATTTCGCGGACGCGGTGGCGCGGGCCGAGGCGATGCTGGTAGAGCCGGGCGGTGGTGGGCGTGGCCAGCGCGAGTTCGTGGCGGGCGATGTGGTCGGCGTGGGCGTGGGAGACGAACGACCGCGGCTGGCGACGGCGGACGTCGACCGCGAGCTGGGCGGCGAGTCAGGAACAGGCCGTTGTCGTAGTGGAACATGGGGGGGAGGGGCCAGGGGTCGGGAGCCAGGGGTCGGGGGAGCGGGAGCAGCGGACTGGTGAGGCTAAACCGCAAGCGTTGGGTGGTGGTTGTTGGTGGTGGATTCGGCGTGGCCGCCGACGCGAAGGGTGCGGCGACTGACACGGGGCTCGGCTGCGACGTATAGTATCCTAACCATGAGTTTACTTGAAGCAATCGTGTTGGCGGTGGTGCAGGGGTTGACGGAGTTTTTGCCGATTTCGAGCACGGCTCATTTGCGGATCGTGCCGGCGCTGTTGGGTTGGAGCGACCCGGGGGCGGCATTTTCGGCGGTGATCCAGATCGGCACGCTCGCGGCCGTGCTGACGTACTTCTGGCGCGACATCGTGCGGATTATCGGAGCGATGCTCGCCGACGCACGCCAGGGCAAATTGGCGACGACGCACGATGCGATGCTCGGCTGGATGATCGCGGTGGGGACGCTGCCGATCGTGGTCTGCGGGCTGGCGTTCAAGCACCAGATCGAAACGTCGTTTCGCTCGCTGTACGTGGTGAGCGCGGCGCTGGTGGGGCTGGCGGTGCTGTTGGCGATCGTCGAGCTGGCGGTGCGGCGGCGGATCGCGGCGGGGGAGCCGGGCCGCGACGTGGAGCAGCTCACGTGGCGGGATGCGATCGTGGTGGGCGTGGCGCAGGCGGCGGCGCTGGTGCCGGGAACGTCGCGCTCGGGCTCGACGATTTTCGGCGGCCTGTGCTCGGGGCTGTCGCGCGAGGCGGCGGCCCGGTATTCGTTTCTGCTCTCGATCCCGGCGGTGCTGCTGGCGGGTTTGTACCAACTGTTCGCCGCGCGGGCGGAGCTGCTCGCCAGCCAGAGCGAGGTGGTGAATTTGGTTGCCGCGTTGGTGGTGTCGGCGGCGGTCGGCTACGCGACGATCCCCTGGCTGTTGGGCTTTTTGCGCACGCACTCGACGTTCGTGTTCATCGTGTATCGCCTGGTGTTGGCCGCGGTGCTCGTTGGGCTGTTGGCCACGGGGCGGCTCGCGCCGAATGATGGGGTCGCCAAGGTCGGAGCATCGCCGCGCCCGCAGTTGGTCGATGCCAACCCTCGTTAATCGCGTTCGGCCTGCTTTGACGGTCGCATGTGGGCTTCCAGAAATGGCAAAGTCGCGTCGCGATATCGCTGCGGATCGAATCGCTCCAAGTCGGTGTGAGCCGCGCCTTCGAAAATAAACAATTCCTTGGGCTCGCGTGCCCGCTCGAACAATCGTTTCGTCTCGGCCAACGTCGTATGCAAGTCTTCACTGCCGGAAAGCACGAGCACCGGGCAGCCTGCCGACTCGATCTTGTCAATCGGCCGGAGCTCGGCAGCGGAAAAGCCCAGCTGGAACTCGAACTGTGAGAGGAGTATCGCCGCGGCGAGCGGCCCGAGCGGGCCAACTCGCATTCTCGTACGGTCTTCGACTGCTTCTTCAATCGTCGGATAGACCGATTCGACGATAAGCGCGTCGATACCCAATGGCGATGCCAGCAGCGCGGCTGCTCCGCCCAATGACGAGCCGTCCACCGCGATCGGTTCGCTTGGGTGGCGCGACTTTGCGAATTCGACCGCCGCGCGGACGTCAAACCGTTCGAGATAGCCGAATGTGATTTCGTCGCCCGAGCTCTCGCCGTGGGCTTGCAGATCGATGAGCAGCACCGAGTATCCCGCATCGTGAAATAGTCGCGCTCGTTGCAACAGATTCAGCCGCGAACCGCGGATCGAATGCAGCAGGACAACGACACCGCGTTTACCATCCGCCGGTACGTGCCAACCGGCGATCCGGCGCCGGATTCGCTAGAAAACTTCACGGATTCGCATTGGAGGTCGGCGGGTGGCAATCCAACTGTCGCATGAGCTGGCGCGACAAAGCCCATCGCCGCCCATCGCGATGCTCCGAAACCGGCGGCAAGCAAGAATGCCAGAAGAGCCGCGGCGGCAAGCAAATAAACTCGTAGCCGGTGTCTCGGCTCGGCCTCAGCGATCGGTGGTTTCGGCGACATGCTTTGTCATCGGTTTACTCGGTTGATTTGGCCGCCGCTTTGGCGCGATGAATGGTGCCGAAGAGGTTTCCGTTAGCGTCGCCGTGTTGCCAGTAGCCGGCGTAGTGGTCGGCGAAGAACATGACGCGGGCCGAGACGGCGCCCAGGCCGGGGATGCCGAGGTTGTCGACGACGACCACGGGTGTGTCGCCGGCCCATTCGATCGGCAGCGTGATGGGGACTTGCAGGTCTTTTTCGCCGTACTGGATGCGGGTGGGGATCAGCCAGAGGTTGCCGTCGAGCTTCTTTACGTCGCCGAGCGTGTATTTTTCGCGGGAGAGCTGGGTGCCGTCTTGGCCGCGGCCGGACATCGTGAAGGAGCCTTCGAGCGTGGCGCCGCGGAGCATGGCAGCGAGGGCGGCTTCGCGCTCGGCTTGCACGGAAGCGGCGGGTGTGGCCGGCGGCGATTGGGCGAGTGCGATCGTGGCGGCGAGGTAGGCAAACGTGCAGGGAATCGTGCAGGCGAACAGCAATACGCGGCGCGGCAGGATATGGTGCGACATGGCGGTACCTCGCAGAGTGAGCAAGTGGGTCTCGCGCTACTCGACCCACCCTACCCTTCGGCGTTGGCCGCGCCAACTCTGGTCGCCACCGTTGTCGGATTACCGCTGCCAGCCGCCGTAGAATTGGGCCGTGTCCATGTAGCGGGCCTGGGTGCCGGCGCCGGGGACGGCGGTGGTGCCGATGCGCCCGCCGGTGTGCACCTGGCGTTGCAGGTTTTGAATTTCACGTTGCTGCTGCTCGCTGGCGGCTTGTGCCTCGAGCTGCGGCCGGACGAAGGAATAGTAGGTCGGCACCGACTCGGATCGTTCGGTCTCGTCGCGGAATAGATTCAAATAGGGGCTGACCGTCGGGCCGCTGTGGGCCATCTGAAACGGTTTGCCGTTGTACGAGATTTGGCCGGTCGAGCTGGGCTGGATCGCCGTGCGGCGGGGCATCTCGTTGAGCGTTCGAATGGCGGAGCGGCCGCCGTAGAATTCGAGCGCCTGGCGTGTTTGGTTGGTGATCGGCATGCCCTGGCCGGCGGCGAGCGTCGCGCCGGAGCACGCGATGGCGGCCGAACCGACGGCTGTGATCAAGCAATGAACCGCGAGTCGACGCATGGGAAGCCTCCTTGCAAACCGTGCCGGGGAACGAGCCGCCGGCCGCGGACCACCGAGCACGGGTCCTCGACGGCCGCACGGTTTACGTAATCGTCAAACTCGGCCCCTAATCTTGCGACTAAGTGGCTCGCCGGCGCCATGCTAGCGCCAGCAGGGTGCCACTGAGGACGAGCGTGATGCTCGTCGGCTCGGGCACCGTGCCGCCGAAACCCGCGCCGAATCCGGCTGCGGAACCGCCGCCACTGCCAGGAACAGGCCCGCAGCAAGCGTTCCGCCAAACGGTGTAATCGGCGGCGTTGACGAGGCCGTCGCCGTTGGCGTCGCCGGCCGGTCCGGCGGTGCCGAAGTTCTGCTTCCAGATGGCGTAGTCGAGGTTGTCGACGAAACCGTCGCCGTTGAGATCGGCGTTGTTCATGCCCGGCACGGGAGTCGGAACGCTAAACGCAGCCAGGTAAAGCTGATTACTGAAAACAAACGTGAAGAAATCGATGGGAGATCCGAACGGCAGTCCCGACGGCGAGACGGTCGAGAAATTGCCGGTGATCGATCCGCCGACGCTGAACAGGGGAACCGAACTGAACGGAGGAATAACGGACGCGTTGGTGAGACTGACCTGCAAGTCGCCACTGAAACTGGCATTCCCGGTGGTCTGGATGGTTTCAAAACCGAGGCCAGTCGAGCTGCCGTTGACCGTGATGGCAAAACTACCACCCACGACCAAACTGTTTCCTTTCAAAACCTCGAACGTGGAACCGGGGCTAATCTGCGTCGTGCCGAGGGAAATAAAGTCGTCTTCAAAGGCGACATTCGTATCGGGCCCGATGAGAACGCGGCCGTGGTCGTTTGCGCCGGCGCGCTATCGCCGAAGCTAACCACGTCGCCGCTAACCGTATTGTTCCCCATGGTGAATGCCAGCACGCCTCGATTCCAAAGGCCCGACTTAAAGGTCAACTTGGAATACTCGGCGTGGATCAAACCCTCGGTACGGCCGTTCGGCGCGATAGCGGGCCCGGGCACGGGCAGATTCAAGAAAGGCCTTGTGAAATTCGTCATGGTTGCCACGTCTGGGGAAACCGTGTTCCGGTCGAATTCAATCTCTGCCGTCGCGTATTGGGTCCCGAGCACGTCGATCACGCCGTAGTTGGAGAGTGGATATTCTTCCGGTTCGGTATTGACGGGTACGTTGTCTTCTTGGTTGTAAGCTCCGCTTGCTTCGATCAAGAGCTTCTGGCCGGGTGCCACGCCGACCGTGCCCAGCACCCGGTTGCGGAATTGCAGCACGGAGATGCTGCCGTCGCCTTCCACAGTGCCGTCGTTGATCAAGCGGCCCTTCTGCAGATTCTGCGTGGGAGTCTGCGGGTTGCTGGTATTGATAGCGCCGAGCAATTCGATGCGACCGCCGTCGAGACTCACGTGGCCAAACCTGCCCACCAGCAAGTCGAGTCGGGTGGGCGGATTCGCGGCGTTCTCATCGAGCGGCGGAGTGATAATGCTCACCAACCCGCCACTGCTGACGTTCAGCGTTCCGTGGCCGACGTCGCTGGCGTACACTACTTCATTGCCATCAAGATCTTCGGGCGCGTTGAGTCCCGCCGAGTCGAGCTTGTCGTGGAACCCGCCGACTTGGAGATTGCCGGCGACGGTCCATTTGGAAGTGATTCCATCCACTTCGACCGTTCCGTTGCCGCCTGCTCCGGGCGCAACATTCACGAGGGCGGCCAGATTGCTGCCGATTACGGCGGCAAAGACGTTGGTGTTTCCGCCGCCGCCCGTCATCGTGGCGCCGCTGTTGAACGACTGGCCGCCATTGGTGATGCTCATGGTGCCCGATCCGAAGCGGCCGACGATCATGTAGTGGACTTCATTAGGGTCGTTCGAGTCCGTCTGGAAACCACCGCTCTGCAGGAACGAATCGATCCCGTCAATCGTCAACGTGCCAATACTTCCTGAAAGGTCCCCCACGAAGGCTGCGTCCTGGATCTCGGCGCGTCCGCCAGCCGCGAGTTGCAACACACCGTTGCCGGCGCGACCGACGTACAGATCGAAACCCATGTCCGCGCCAGGTTCTGCGTCCCGCGGAGCAACACTGGGCGAAGTGGCAGTGTCTGGATCGACGCCCAAATACGGCAAGATAGCTGGATCATTATTATAAAGACCACCGAAGCCCTCGATCCGCACCACGCCCGAGCCGCTCTTGAGGACGCCGCCGACCTCTGCCTGATCGCCAATGACCAGATCCATGTCGCGCAGCTGCGACTCATTGATGAGTAACTCGCCATATGCCGTGCGGCCGACAACGACGCTGAAATTGATATTAGTGTCATTGAAAAAATCGGGTCGGCCTTCAAATTCGATTTGGTCCGTCAGACCGCGAAAGGGGTCGATACCATTGCCGCCGGCGGGAATTCCCTCGTCGACGTTGGTGGTGAACGGATTGTCCGCATACGGGGTGCCGCCGCCAGGAGGGATCTCCCAAACGCTTCCCGTCACCGAAACTGAGGCAATCGCTGGTCGCGCCAATAGGCCCAGCATCAGAGCGCCGATCGCGATTGTGGCAAAGGGCCGAGCGAAGTATCCCATCAAATGTCTCCTCAATTCCGGTTGGTGCCGAATGCTCAAGTTCAAAGCCGCCGCGCGATGTTAAGTCGCGTACTGCGTGCCCACGGGGCAATCCCGCCGGCAGTCCGATGGACTGGTTTCTGGTGTCTCATGCCAAGCCATGGTCGCTCAACGCTGAGGACCACGCCCGATAGCGTCCGATCGGTGGGCGGCACCCGCTCGGCGGCTCCCTGAGGATACCCCACCGACCAGCCCCGCCCGATTAGAGATGTTCCGGCAATCAGCCTCTATTTTCGCCAGAAATTACCTAAATTGTCAACCATTTTGTGGTGTTGCGGCGCTTCCTGCGCTTCCTGAGTGAGTCTCAATGACGCCATAACACGGCGAACTGCCGTTTTAGACGCACATCACGTCGACCAAAGCACCGGCAGGGAGCCGTTCCGGCTCGGTTCCCAGCCGCACCAGGGCGTTGGCCCGGGCCAGTGCCACGAGGTCGGCCGAACCGTGCCAAGGCAGTATCTCCACCAGGGGCAAATCGCCGCTGGAGCTCGTTCCAATCGATTCGCCACGAGGAGGCAAACTTATTTCCGCGGTCGAAGTCCGCGCCGGCAGGCAGGATGCACGGCCGCCTTTGTATTGAAAATCGTGGGATAATTTTGCGGCAAAGAGCAGCGTAGCGGTGAATCCCCGCCCGGCCAGTGCCGCGATCGCCGGCCGGGCAAATAGCTCGAAACACACGAAGCTGCTCACCGGATTGCCCGGCAAACCGAACACCGGCACCTGCCGCTCGCCGAATTGCTTCACGCCGAACCAGAGCGGTTTGCCCGGCCGCAGTGCGACCTTGTGAAACACCTGGTCGACGCCCAGCTCGGCGAGCGCATCCGGCACCAAGTCGAATTTTCCCGCCGACACGCCGCCGCACAAGAGCAGCACGTCGGCGTCGAGTCCCCGGCTAATCAGTCGCCGCAGCTCGTCGCGTTCGTCGCGGGCGACGGGCAATTCGATCGCCGCGCCGCCGGCCCGGGCGATCGCCGCCGCGAGCATCGGGCCGTTGCTGTTGCGGATCTGTCCGGCGGCCGGCGTTTCGTTCGCCGCCACGAGCTCATTGCCGGTCGGCAGCACGGCCACGCGCGGTCGCGGTTGGACGGTCACGTCGGCATGGCCAATCTCGGCCAGGATGCCGATCTCGATCGGCCGCAGGATGATGCCCGGCTCAAACACGCACTGGCCGATCCGCAGTGCCGCGCCGAGCGCCAGCGTGTGCTGCCCCGGCGCCGGATCGGTTTGCAGGAATCGCACGACGCGATCGTCGATTGGCTCGGTCTGTTCGAAGGCGATGACGGCGTCGGCCCCTTCGGGCAGCGGCGCGCCGGTCATCAGCCGGGTGGCGGTGCCCGGCGTCACGGGCCGTCGCGGCACGCTGCCGGCGCCGATTTCTTCGAGCACCTCGCGGACTTCGGCGCGGTCGCTGCTCACGACCGCGTAGCCGTCCATCAGCGTTTTGTCGTAAGGCGGCGAGTTGACGCTGCTCGTCACCGTCTCGGCCAGCACCAATTCCGCCGCATCATCCAGCGCGACCCGCCGCGGCGCAAGCGGCCGCGCGTGTTGTTCGACTAATCGCAGCGCTTCTTCGACAGAAAGCATCGCAGTCTATCTTCATACGGCCAGAAAATGGCGCAGAATGTCGTAACCCGAGTGCGTGAGAAAACTTTCCGGATGGAACTGCACGCCAAACATGGGATGCTCGCGGTGCTCGATGGCCATGATCTCGCGGTAGCCGCCCGGCTCTTCGCTCCAGGCCGTGATGCGAAACTCGCTGGGCAGCGTGTCGGGCTGGATCACGAGGCTGTGGTATCGCGTCGCTTGGAAGGGGCTTTCGATGCCGGCGAACAGCGTGCTTAGGTTGTGATGAATCATGTCGGTCTTGCCGTGCATGAGATTCCTGGCCCGCACGATCTTGCCGCCGAAGGCCTGCCCCATCGACTGATGCCCAAGGCAAACGCCCAACAAGGGCAGCTTCCCCACCAGCCGCTGGCAGCATTCGACCGAAATGCCGGCCTCCGTCGGCGTGCAGGGCCCGGGCGAGATGATCACGCGGTCCGGCTTCATTTCCAGCAGCTCGTCGACCGTAATCTGGTTGTTGCGAAACACTTGGATGTCGAGCGCAGGATCGATCTCGCCCAACCGCTGAACGAGGTTGTAGGTGAAGGAATCGAAATTGTCGATGAGCGCGATCATGGTAGCTAAAATTGGTTTGCTATTCTTCGTCTAAGCGGTCCAAAACGGCAAGTCTTTCACCACCACATGTAACTTCAACGGAGCCATCTTCAGTTGCTCTGAGTTTCACCTCTGCTATGTCTGGGACGCGGAAGAACGATATGAAAGACAGGCCGGCGGCTCCTCGAGCATACACATAGAGATGGCTGGCACGCATGCCGGAATAGGGAAATGACTGGACAAACACAAGCTGATCCGACGTCTGAATAGCAATCTCACCAAGAGAACGAGCTGAAAAGAAACGTCTCAATTCCTCCGCCGATTTGCACACGACGAGATAGTCGATCTTGCCCTCGACGATGTTCGCGCTCGAGTTGCTTTCAGACGTATGATAATCGCACGCTGAAAAGTAGACGCTAAGCGCGACCAGTATGGGACCGAGAGACATTTTGAGGTGTTTCGACGAATTACTCCATGCTCTCACGATAGATGCATTCGGTTGCATTCGAATTGGCTTTCATTTACAAACGTTTGCTTACGAAGACACACGCAGTAGGCCTCTATTGTAGGCCATTACATGTCCCATCAAAAGCCACTCAAATCACAATCGAATGTCGTTTCCGACGCCGAAACACTTCGCCTGGTGATGGACCTGATGGCCATCCCCGGTCGGAGCGGCGAGGAAGCGGCGGTGGCCGACTACATCCGCGGCCACCTTTCGGCTGCCGGCATCGACGTCGCCGAGCTGCGCGACGATGCTGCCAATCGCCGCACGCCGCTGGGCGGGCAGATCGGCAACCTCGTGTTGAAGATCCCCGGCACGATGCGCGGGCCGCGCCGCCTGCTCTCCGCCCACATCGACACCGTGCCGGTGTGCTTGGGTTCGTGCCCGGTTCGCAAGGGTGGCCGAGTTGTCTCCGCCGACAAATCGACGGGGCTCGGCGCCGACGACCGTTCCGGCGCCGCCTCGCTGCTCACCACGGTGCTGGCGATCCAGCGCGGCAATCTGCCCCACCCGCCGCTCACGTTCCTCTGGACGGTGCAAGAAGAGGCCGGCCTGTTCGGCGCGCGGCACGTCAAAGAATCGGCGCTCGGCAATCCGAAGTTGGCGTTCAATTTCGACGGCGGGTCGGCCGCCAAGCTGACGCTCGGCGCGACGGGCGGCTACCGGATGACGATCGACGTCCGCGGGCTGGCGAGTCACGCCGGCGGCGCGCCGGCCGAGGGCGTCAGCGCAATCGCCATTGCATCGCTCGCCATCGCCGACCTGGTCAAGCATGGTTGGCACGGGCAGATCACCAAGGGCCGCCACGTCGGCACCAGCAACGTCGGCATGATCCAAGGGGGCGACGCGACCAACGTCGTCACCGACCACGTACGGCTCCGTGCCGAAGCCCGCAGTCACGACCCGAAGTTTCGCCAGCGGATCGTGAACGAGATCGAGAGCGCGTTCCAGAGAGCGGCCCGCGCTGTCCGCAGCATCGCCGGCAAATATGGCACGGTCGACTTCGACGGCCGGCTCGATTACGAGGCGTTCCGGCTCGCGCGCGATGAGCCGAGCGTTGTGGCCGCGATGGCCGCGGTCGAGGCCGAGGGCCGCGAACCGGAGCTAGCCATCTCGAACGGCGGGCTGGACGCCAATTGGCTCACCGCCCACGGCATCCCCACGGTCACGCTCGGCTGCGGCCAGCGGAACATCCATTCGGTCCACGAAGAACTCGAGATCGCCGAGTTTCACGCGGCCCGCCGCGTCGCACTCCGCCTAGCCACCGCGGCGGATTCGCGGTAACTTGAGGGGTTCAGCTAAACCGCAAGCGATGCTCCTTCCTGACCCCTGACTCCCGGCTCCTGACTCCTTCCCCGATGCCCGACCCCAAGTTCATTCGCAACTTCTCGATCGTCGCCCACATCGACCACGGCAAAAGCACGTTGGCCGATCGGCTGTTGGAACTCACCGGCACCGTGACCAAGCGCGAGATGAAGGAGCAGCTGCTCGACGACATGGCGCTCGAGCGCTCGCGGGGCATCACGATCAAGTCGCACCCGGTCTCGATGAAGTACACGCTCAACGGCCAGGAGTACGAGCTGAACCTGATCGACACGCCGGGGCACGTCGACTTTCATTACGAGGTCTCCCGCTCGCTCGCTTGCTGCGAGGGGGCGGTGCTGTTGGTCGATGCGTTTCAAGGCGTCGAGGCCCAGACGGTCGCCAACGCCTATGCCGCGATGCACCACGATCTGACGATCGTGCCGGTGATCAACAAAATCGACCTCACGCACGCCCGCGTCGACGAGGTGCTCGAAGAAATGGAGCACACGCTGGCCGTCACGCCGGAGGAGGTGCTCCGTTGCAGCGGGAAGTCGGGCATCGGCTGCGAAGACTTGCTCGCGGCCGTGATCGAGCGCGTGCCGCCGCCCACCGGCGATCCCAACGCCACGCTGCAAGCGATGGTGTTCGACTCGGTGTACGACGAGTATCGCGGCGCGGTGACGTACGTTCGCTTGATGAACGGCACGGTCCGGAAGGGGCAGCGGATCAAGTTCCTGCAGGCGGGCACGACGCACGAAGTCGTCGAGCTGGGCCAGTTCACGCCCCGCCGCGTCGGCCGCGACCAGCTCACCGCCGGCCAGGTCGGTTACATCATCTGCAACATCAAGTCGCTCGGCAACGTCCACATCGGCGACACGGTCTCCGTGGCCGACGGCGAACCGGCGCCAGCGCTTGCCGGCTACGAGGAGCCGAAGCGGATGGTCTTCTGCGGCCTCTATCCGTCGGACGGCCAGAACTTCGAGCAGCTCCGCGAAGCGCTCGAAAAGCTCTCGATCAACGACCCCAGCTTCGACTTCGAGCCGGAAACAAGCGACGCGCTGGGCTTCGGCTTCCGCTGCGGCTTCCTGGGCCTGTTGCACATGGAGATCGTCCAGCAGCGGCTCGAGCAGGACTCGAACATCGACCTGGTGCAGACGGCGCCGAACGTGACGTACCAGCTCACGCTCAACACGGGCGAAGAGGTCGAGGTCCACACGCCGCAAAAGGTGCCGGACCAGGGCGAGATCGAGGAGTTCCGCCAACCGATCGTCCGCGTGAACTTCGTGCTGCCGACCGAATTCATCGGCCCGATCATGAAGCTCTGCACCGACCGCCGCGGAATTTACGTCCACACCGAGTATCTCTCGCCGACGCGGGCGATGCTCACCTACGACCTCGCGCTCGCCGACGTGGTTTACGACATGCACGACAAGCTGAAGAGCTCCACCCGCGGCTACGGCACGATGGATTACGAGGTGCTCGGCTATCAGCCGGGCGAACTGGTGCGGCTCGACATCCTGGTGAAGGGCGACCGGATCGACGCGCTGTCGATCGTCTGCGATCGCCGCGACGCCGACGTCCGCGGCCGGGCCGTGATCAAAAAGCTCAAGCAGGAGATTCCCCGCCACATGTTCGAGGTGCCGCTGCAAGCGGCGATCGGCAGCCGGATCATCGCCCGCGAAACGATCTCCGCGATGCGCAAGAACGTGACCGCCAAATGCTACGGCGGCGACATCAGCCGCAAGCGCAAGCTCTGGGAGAAGCAGAAGGAAGGCAAGAAGCGGATGAAGTCGATCGGCCAGGTCGACATCCCGCAAAAGGCGTTCCTCGCGGTGCTCGAGACGGGCGAAGAGGAAGGGAAGAAGAAGTAGCGACGCGCATTACATCTCTTTGAGTATTGAGCCGACCCAAAAAAGAATTCTCGGCTATCTAACTCTCCGACATCGGTGTCAAAAGAAGTAGCGACTCGCATTACTTATTCGTGTGAGTTCAGTACACGTTCGCGTGAATTCTGCACGCGGCAAACAGTCGCGCGAATTTGCCACCGGTGCCAACAAGTTGCTACGACATTTCGCGCAGCAGCCGTCGCAATCCCAAAATTTTTGCTGCGGGATGTCGACATAATGATTGACACGCTTTTTTGTCGTGATTAAATTACTTGAATGAATCAAATGCTGGCGATTGGAGGTGCGATTTCGGGGAAAGGGAATCGCAACGCCGGCCAAGGCAAGGACGGTTCAGGCGGACTTCTTTTGTGCTGTGGCGCATGACTTACGTGCAGTGACGTCTTCTTCTTTTCGGATTGCAGTCGCTGCCGCACAGCAGTCGGGATCGAGCAGATTTACCCCAGTATGGGTCTTTGTAGGGCAAAGGTACGCATCTATTGGCGGTGCAATCACATTCATCGCGGGTCGGTTCGGCGAATTGACGTCACTGAGCTGGATGTCGTGGTTGGACGTATTGGTAGTTTTTTCAAGTGGAGGGTTCTAATGATGTCACAACGCAGGGTTTTGGTCTTTGTAGCGATGCTTTGTCTATGCATCGCGTCCAGCGCGGCGGCGCAATCGCCCAGCGCGCTTTACACGTGGGGAGGCACCGGCGATACGCGCGGATGGGTGGGAACCACCGGAAGTCCCACCTTGGCGAACGTCAATCCTGGAGAGCTATTGATTACGGAAACCGCCGCCGGTGCAACTTTTACGGTGCGTGACGACTTTAATCGCATCCGCGAATTGACAAGCGATGGCAGCGGCGGACTCGATCTGACGGGGCTCGACTACCTTGAATTCGATCTCGGCCAAAATGGTGCGGGCAACGTCAATGTTCAGTTCTTTGTCCAGGCGACACCCAGCAGCACGTTTGTCGCGTTGGCGCCAGATGTCGCCGTGACTCCGGGAATGAATACCTATCAATTGCCGCTTACTGGTTTGACGGCAGCGCAAGCCGTTTACGTGCGTACGATCGGCTTTATTGCCCGCGATCACGCTGGGCTGGGCGGTTTGACTTGGACTTTGGATGAAGTTCGTAGCGGCGGCACTCCGCTCGCCGTGCGTGATTTGATCACGCACGACAACGGCACACCCGAAGGCGGCCTGCAGTCGGCTATCGTCAACTTTGATCAAGGCGCAGTTGTGGGCAACAACGGGGGCCAGAACCAAACGGGGTTGTCGCACAATTCCAGCGGCAGCGGCTCGCTACAATGGACCGACCAAGGGGATCATGGCGCGGGCGATGCCAGCGGCGCGGCGATCACCTGGGGCAACGGCACCGCCTGGAACGGCAACTCCTTCAACTCGCGGCTTACCGATCTGTCGAACTACAAGACGATGAAAGTCACGATCTCGGCGATGGATCCGACGGGTGCCGGCGGCGACCTCGGCATGCGGGCGTTCTTCCAGCGCGGGTCGGGGTTCTCGTTCCAAGAGGTCCCGTCGCCCTACGCGTCGCTGCCGATCGACGGACAGTTCCATGAGCTGACTTTCGACCTCAGTGGCCAAACGTTGATGCACGCGATTGATTGGACCGGTTTAGATCTTTTTGCTCATGCGAATGATCTGGTGATCAACGTCGATAACATTCGCTTCGTTCCTGAACCGACGACAGTCGTCTTGTTCGGGATTGCGGGAGTGTTCGGTCTTGGATTTTCGCGGCGAGCTGTGCGCCGCCAGATGTAGTGAGTTCGTCTTTGGTTGGAGAGGCTTCCCCCGGAGTCGCGCAGAGGCTCCGGGGGAGGTCGTTGTTCGTGGCAGGACAGACGGTTTGCAATACAAGCTGAGGATTTCATGAGACGGCTACGTTTGATATCGTTGATCGCAGTCTTGGTTTCCGGTAGCGCTGCGTTGGGCCAGTCGCCCGGTGTGCTCTACACTTGGGACGGCACGGGCAACGTGCATGACTGGGTTTCAAGCACCGAGAATGGCGCCAACGCCACGACAATTGACAATAACACAGCGGGCCAACTTACTGTCACCGAACTGGGCGATCAAATTTTGGGGGATCCGGGTGGACTCATCTATATCCATGACGGATACAACCGCATCCGAGATAACAACACGGTGCAAGGCGGACTCGACGTCACCGGCCTGGATGCGATCGAAATTGATTTAGAGCGCGACGGCACGGGGGACGTCCAAGTCCAGTTCTACGTCCAGGCCACGCCGGCTTTTAGCTACATTACATTCCCTTCGAGCTTTTTCACGATCGGGCCGGGGGCGAATACTGTCAGTTTCCCCGTCAATCTGCTTACTCCAGCACAACAAACTTACATCCGCGGTGTCGGTCTTAAGGTGTTTAACCACGCGGCAGCCGGCAATATTACTTGGGCGGTCAAGGAAATGCGGAGTGTTGGAACGCCGTTAACGATGCGCGACATTGCCACGCACGACCCCGGCTCAAGCGAGAACGGTTACAATGGCGTGCTTGGCAACTTTGATCTCGGGGCGATTGTCGGCAACGACGGCGGACAGAATCAATCGGGACTGACGGTCAATCCGAACGGCTCACTTCAATGGACCGATAAGGCAGGCGATGGTACGTCGACCCTTCCCAGCGGCGCAGCGATTGGTTGGGGCAACGGCACCGCACTTGCTTACAATGGTAGCCCCAATACGTTCAACGAACGGCCGACCGATCTTTCAAACTACAATCAGGTCACATTTCGCATGTCGGCGACCGATGCGTCGAATCCTGATGGCGTGGTGGGAGTGCAAGGCTATCTTCAGACCGGTAGTGCTTTCACATACAAGTCAGCCGGCGAAACCGCGCTTCCCACCGACGGTGCGTATCACGACGTCGTCTTCTCGTTGTCTAGCTTCACGTTCGACGAAAAACAATCCACGATGCTCGCCGGGATTAATCTATTCGCACACGCCACCGATCTAGTGATCAATGTTGATCTCGTCCGCTTCGAGATGGTTGCTGGCGTGCCGGGTGACTACAACGAAAACGGCGTCGTTGATGCGGCCGACTACACTCTGTGGCGCAACAATTTGGGAAGTGCGATCGCACCGCCGAACGAAGGCGTGTCGCCCAACACGGTGGATCAGGCCGACTACGATTTTTGGAAGCTCCATTTCGGCGACGGATCGCCGGGCAGTGGCAGCGCAGTCGGCCGCGGCTGCACCGGAACCTTCTGCCGTGTTGCTGATGATACTTGGTTTCATCGGTGGCCTGCTTCGACAACGTCGCGCAATATGATTTTGCGCAGCAACTCTGGAATTGGGTTCCCGGCGACACGGCAAACCGATGCCAAGCTCGCGGCATCCACTTTCGCAATGTTTTGGGCGTACCACGTCATTTAGGTGGAGATAGTCGATGTTCTGTCGCGGCAACAAACATTGCGGCTTTACGCTGGTAGAGTTGCTGGTGGTGATCGCGATCATTGGGATCCTGGTGGCGCTCTTGTTGCCGGCGATTCAGGCGGCCCGCGAATCAGCCCGCCGATCTCAGTGTACTAGCAACCTCAAGAACATTGCGCTGGCGATGCACAGTTTTCACGATACTCACAAAGTCTTTCCGGCAGCAATCAACTTCCCAAAAAGCCAACCGCCGCTAACGGTCAATCCGCTTACAGACTCGCGCATTTACGGTAACTGGGCCATCGACATTCTGCCCTACATTGAGGAAAAAGCCCTTCAGGATAAATTCATTCTTAATGACCCGCTTAAACCGCTAAGAGTCGACGAAAATGCCGTGGGCCGTGGCACGGAGCTCAGCGTCATGCTCTGTCCCAGCGACGATGGCAAGGGTAATTTTTTCCAGGGTACGATCGCCGGTGGCAAATCCGAAAACTGGGCGCGTGGAAATTATGGCTATAACGCATTCCAATTCTATCCTAATTCGTTCTTGTGGAAGGCGATGTTCACAAATGATACCTATCGAAAGTTTTACAACTACAATCTCGGTATCGGCGGTTTCGATGATGGAGAAACTCATCAGGTATTGAACATCGCAAAAATCACCGATGGAACAAGCAAAACGATTATGCTGGCGGAAATGCGCGTCGGCCTCAGTCCACATGACCGCCGTGGAGTGTGGGCCATGGGAATGTGTGGCTCAAATTTCCACTGCCGACACGCCGCCTACTCAATCAACAGTTGCGTTGGCAGCGAGGACGACATTATGGGTAGCCCCGACATTGTCGCCGACATCGGCAAAGAGAACCTGCTTGCGCAATGCATGATGCCGGATCCTAATGTCAACGAAAGTGGTCAATCTGTCGTCCGCAGCCGGCATCCTGGTGGAGCCAACTGCGCGCTAGCCGATGCAAGTGTCCGCTTTATCGGGGATTTCGTTGATGGCGGTGGAATTCGTGGCGATGGGCTAATTGACGATCAGCCTTTTGATGAAACGGACCCAAGTGCGTTCGGAATCTGGCAGCGTTTGAATGTGTCACGCGACGGCATGTCGTTGGGAGGGGAGTTCTGAGTGGTTCGTCGACCGGCATTTGCATGGTCCATTTTTTGCCAATCTCTGACTGTCATGCGTAAAAACGGTTTGCTGCGGCTTTCGGCCATGGTTTGGTTCGCGGCGCTCGCGTGGTGTGCCGGCTGCGGCTCTACCGGTCCTTATGAATACGTGCCGGTTCACGGCACCGTGACCTACGAGGACGGCACAAGAATTCCGCTCGGCGGCATGCGTCTGTTGTTCCTCGCCCAAGATGCCCCCGAAGTGGCCGGCGCTCATCCCAGGCAAGCCATGGCCAACGTGAATGACCAGGGCGAATTCGAGTGCGCCACGACTTACAAGTACGGCGACGGTCTAATCCCCGGCAAGCATAAGGTAGTGATTCAGGCCGAAGCCGAAAAAGATGGTCGGAAGATACTTCCCAAGTCGTGTCTCGGCCCTGCGACAACGACGATCGTCGTTGATACCACAGATTTGCCGCTCGAAGTCAAGGTTCCAAAGCCGTAGCTAAAGGCCAGCCAAGTTCTCAAACACAGAGCCGAACGATGTCCTGCGACAATTTTGAATCGATGCGAAACCTCGGCCCCGTGAGCGCGGCTTGGTTGCGACAGGCGGGCATCGACACGATGGCCGAATTGAAACGGCTTGGGCCCGTGGTTGCGTTTCAGAGGGTCAAACAGCGTCAGCCCAAAGCCTGCCTCAATCTGCTCTGGGCACTGGCGGCCGCACTAACGGACAAGGATTGGCTTGAGCTCACATCCGCCGAGAAGCTTCATCTACACGACGAGCTGCGCAGACTGCACAACGACGTACCACGCAGCGGCCGGCGTTTGGCCCATAATCACCAGCCGCTCGCCGGTGCATAGCCTCGTAGGTCGTGGACCGCGGTACACGGCTCGGCGCGGCGGCTGCGGGCAGACAGGTCGCTCGCCCCCACTCGACCAACCCACACCTTCCTGCCCTCGCCCGCAACGACCGACCCTCCTTCCGTAGGGTGAGAATCGTCGGCTGATTTCGGCGGACATCCATTTGATTTTGAGTTAGAATGGTAAATTGGCTGGCGGCACCTACGTGTCGACAACTGCTTCGCCACCGGTGCTGCAATCAGATTCTGTGCGTTGAGGTCTCTATGAGCGGAGTGGCTTCCCCACGGCACGCTACAGCGGCAGTCGCATCGAGGCGTCGCGCGGCGACGGTCGGTGCATTTTCCGTCGCGATGTTCGCGGTGGTTGCGTGCGCGGATGCAGCGCCGCCGAAAGTACCAAGCCTGCCGCCGCAACTGGCCGGCTATGTCAAGTACGCGATCGAGGACCTGCCAGCACACTTCAAGAATGGGGAAGTCGCGGCGCTGGATAACACGCCCGCCGACAACCTGCTGACCGACGGTGGTGCGACGCTCGGGCGCGTGCTGTTCTACGACACTCGGATGTCGCACGACGGCAGCACCTCCTGTGCCTCGTGCCATCACCAAGCCAACGGCTTTTCCGATCCACAGCAGTTCAGCGCGGGCATCGACGGGCAATTGACGCCGCGCCATTCGATGGGTTTGGCGAACGGAAAGTACTACGTCAGCGGTGCTGCGTTTTGGGATGAGCGAGTGGGCTCGCTGGAGGAACAGGCGCTCGTCCCCATCCAGAGCGCGCAGGAAATGGGCTCGATGCTCAATGAAGTCGTCACCAAACTCAGCCAGACGACTTTCTACCCCGCGCTCTTTCAAGCGGCCTTCGGCTCGCCCGACGTTACTCCCGATCGGATTGCCAAGGCAATAGGTCAATTCGAGCGGGCAATGGTTTCATACCAGGCAAAATACGATACCGCTTTCACTCCAGGGGCCACTGAACCGGATTTCGCCTCCGCTTTCACGCCGGATGAATTGGCTGGGCAGGAAATTTTTGACGGTGTCGGTCGGTGCAGCGGTTGCCACACGACCCACGCACAAGTGGGCCAACAAGCGACCAATGTCGGCCTGGACGCCATTATTCAGGACGAGGGGGCCGGCAACGGGCAGTTCAAGACGCCGTCGCTGCGGAATATCGCGGTCCGCGGACACTTCATGCACGACGGCCGCTTCTCGACGCTCGAGGAGGTGGTCGAATTCTACAATTCGGATGTTCAAGACACCCCGGCACTTGATGAGTCGCTCCGTAACCCCGTGCAACTCGGGCTAACGCCGGTGCAACTCCAGCAACTGGTGGCCTTTCTCAACACGCTCACCGACGACGTCTTTCTCACCAGCGACTTGTTTTCCAATCCGTTCGAGACGCTTCCCGGCGACTACGACGGAAACGGCGCCGTGGAAGCGGCCGACTACGAAGTTTGGAAGGCGAACTTCGGCGATACGAGCTTGCTGGTGGCCGATGGAAACGGCGATCAGATCGTCGATGCCGCGGATTACGTGATTTGGCGGAACAATCTGGGTCGCACTTGGCAGTCGCTCACCGGGGCTGCGGCAGTCGACTCGCTCGCTCGTGCTGCGCCCGAGCCCTCCGCGATCTCTCTGGCGGCGATAACCGCAGCGTGGCTGTTTGGCTTGCGCAAGACGTCGCGTGCCGAGAGGCGGCAGCGGTTGTCGCTAACGACCCTTGCTACGTGATCGGGTCGATTGCAGGGGCGCGTCGCCGCCGCAATCGAGATAGCGCTGCGAGGGCAACCAAGAGCAGGCTGGCCGCCGCCGGCTCGGGAACGGCAGCTTTTGCTCCTGCCCCACTGCCGGGCAAGGACTCGCCAAAGTGTGCCCGCCAGACGTCGTAGTCGGACGCGGTATACGTTGAACCCAGATTGTTCCGCCAGACGGAGTAGTCGGCTGCGTCGACCACGCCATCACCGCTGTAGTCGCCGGGCAGGTAGCTGACCGTCAAATACTGGTTTGCTGCGACATTGTACAGGCTTTGCTTGGTGCCATCCGGCCACTGGATGAGCAGCTCGTCGACGAGCGTGGCGGCTCCCATGCCGAAGTGGACCGGCAGGTCGCTTTGGTTGAACGTGCCGATGTTCGTGTTGGCTTCGCGGCGGAGGGTGACTTCTTCTGGCGTGTTTTCGTTCAAGGTCGCGTAGAGCGCGGACCCGATGCCGGTCGTGTCGTACCCCGGACCCTTCAATTTCACGTACAGCCAATGATTGCCGTTCGCCGACTCATCGCTCACGTAGACGCGCTCTGGCGTGGGCGTCACCCCTCCGTAAGTGGAGTTGTTGGGGTCGATCAAGTCCTGGTCGCCATCACGATCGAGGTCGCCCCAAGTGCTGTCGTACCCGCCTGCTCCGACGGGATCGCCATTCGCGGCGACATCGAGCCCCTCCAGCGCTGTGACATCGGTAAACTGCCAATTGCCGTCGTTGCGGAACAGTCGCTGGTTGCCGCCCGACGCCAGATTATCGTGAAAATAGAGGTCCAGGTCGCCGTCATTGTCGTAGTCAACCGCCTTGCTGCCGTTGAGGTCTGTGCCTCGGACGGGCGAGCCGTTCACATCGCGTAGCAGTTCATGGCCGGTGATGCTATCCACGTCGGTAAACGTGTTATTGCCGTCGTTGCGAAAGATCTTTGTTTCGTTACCGTCGGCACCGGTCACGTACAGGTCGAGATCGCCGTCATTGTCGAAGTCGACAAACTCCGAACCGTAGGTATTGTTCATATTCTGAGTGCCGTTCGAGTCAGCGATATCGACGAAGCTGAGCGAGCCGGTCTCCGCCAACATGTTCTTGAAAAAGTTGTTGCGGATGTTGCCGCCGCTACGGCACGTCGAAATGTAGACGTCGAGGTCGCCATCGCCGTCGGCGTCGCCGATCGCCATGCCGTAGGACTTCGTGCCGTAGGCGGCCTGAAACCCGGTGGCGGCCCCTACCGGCGTGAAGTGTCCCGCCGTCTTCTGCAGGTAGATTTCGTGCTTCTCTGGACCTTCCATCCCAATAATGAGGTCAAGATGGTGGTCGTTATCGATGTCGGCCCAACCCACGTTCTGATGGAAGCCGGGGTCGTCCAGACCCGTGGACACGCTTTGGTTCGAAAACGATGTCCCATCGTTCCGCAGCACGTCCCCGGTATTTGGGGTATTATTCGTTTGCCCGACAAAGACGTCGACCAACCCATCGCCGTTGTAGTCGCCCCAGGCGGCGCTCCAGGACAAGCTCACGCCGGCGGGGACCATGGTCGACGTCACATTGGTGAACGTGAACGACCCAGTGCCGATGATGTTATTGCGCCACATCTGACGGTCCGATGAGGACGAACCCTGAAAAAACGCATCCAGGTCGCCATCGTTGTCGATGTCGGCAAGCGAGACGCTGCGGGCGGAGTAGTTCGCGCCGCCGAGGATCGTGGCGCCCTGCTCAGTGAACGCGGCCCGAGCGATCGAGCGACAGAACATCGAGAGCGATGCGACGGCCAGGGTCAGCGTGGCGAGTCGACAAAATGACATGAACGATCTCCTGCAAGAGTTCCGCTACGGAAGAACGGAAGAATGACGGCACCCCACACGGTCTCCCAACTGCTAGTCGCAGCCCGTAGGCGACCGAGGTGGGCAATTCCGTGATTATACAGCGCCGTGCTCAACGAGACATTCGATTTACGTCAACCGGTTATCTCTTTTGCGTAAAGAACCGGGCCGTCCTGGAGGTTGGCGGGGGGGCAGGATCCGCCGAGAAAACCGCAGCGTCGCGGGTGCCGGCCGGAAACCGAGCTGACGATACCAAACAAGAAATGGCATTTCGACCGAGTCGCCGGCGTCACCCGCGGCTGAATCGAATCGGTGGCGTGTCAGTCCGCAATGAGAGTCTTGCGGAACGAACGGGGGGTCGTGCCGAAGCACTTGCGGAAGGCGACGCCAAAACGGGTGGCGTTCGAGAAACCGCACGCCAGTGCGATTTCGGTGATGGAGAGTTCGCGGCGGCCCAAGAGCTGTCGGCCACGATCCAGGCGGATGCGGCGAATTTCCTCGGCGGGGGAGCGGCCCAAATACGACCGGAACTGAATCTCAAGGCTACGACGCGAGATCGGGACCTCGCGCAGCACGTCGTTCACCACGATGCCGTGATGGGCGTGTGTGTGGATGTAACGCAGCGCGCGAACGACCGAGGGGTCGTCGATTGAAAGCACGTCGGTCGATTGGCGGCTGATCACGCCGTGCGGCGGAACCAGCAGCGGCTGCTTCGGCGGGGCCTCGCCGGCGATCATGCGGTTAAGCATCGCGGCCGCTTCGTGGCCCAGCCGCTCGCAGGCGACCGAAATACTCGAGAGCGGCGGCGTCGACACTTCGCAAAGCAGATCATCGGTGTCGCCGGCCAGGATCGCGACTTCGTCGGGGATGCGGATGCCGGCAAAGTGGCAGATCTCGGCGAGCTGCCGCCCGCGGTCGGCGTCGACGGCGAGAATGGCGATCGGGCGCGGCAGCGCGGCGAGCCAACGGTTGACGCGCCGCTGCTGCTCTTCGAAGCCGATTTTGCGGCCAGCCCGATAGCCCGGCAAGTACTCGTGGCACTCGTAGCCGAGTCCGGTGACGGCTTTAACGAAGGCCTCGCTGCGTTTCTTCGAATAGCGGTGACTGGGCGGGGCGAAGCAGGCGAACTTGCGGAAACCACGGGCGACGAGGTGCTCGAGCGCGAGGCCTGCGCGTTCGTTTTCGTCCGTGAGCACGGTGCCGACGCCATCCAGGCGGTCGTAGACGTCGTCGACGTTGACCACCGGCAGCCGCTTCTCACGGAACTGCTCCATCTGGAAGCGGCTGGAAATGCGAGCGATGATGCCGTCGCCGCGCCAGCCGTCGGGAATCGCCGAACGTTGCTCGTGGTCGCGCGGGTCGATCAGCAGGTGCCAGTGGGCATGCTTCTCGGCATAGTGGGCGATGCCGCGAATCACCTGGCCGCCCCAGCTGGATTCGGTTTCGATTAGCACCGCCACCTGGCGGACGCGGAATTGATCGTGATCGTTGGCTTGATAGTTCATGGTATTCGTGGTCGAGTAGTGGGGAGCCTGTCGTGGCGAGTGGACAATCGCGTGCCTCGGGGCGTAAGATCGTAGGGCTTCACACCATCTTAACCGACGGGACGGGAAAGTCTGCGCAAAAAAGAGATATAGCCGGCCATTATTTTTGGTTTATACTATCGCTCGTGCGCAGGGAGCGGAGGCCTGGCGGGATCGGCTTTGCCCGTAAGTCGTTGTCTCACTTTATTTTACCGAAGGTTTGAGCAAGTGCCAAAGAAGACTCTGCAGAAGGCCGTGGGCTTGATGAGTGGCACCAGCGCGGATGGCGCCGACGCTGCGCTGATTAGCACCGACGGTGAAGACGCGATCGAGTTTTACGGCGGGGTCACGGTGCCGTACGACGGCGACTTGCGTGCGCGGGTACTGGAGGCGTCGCAGTACGACGTGCCACTCGTTGAACTGCTGCGTCTGGAGCGCGACATCACTTTGCACCATGCCGAGGCGGTGAACGAGCTGGTGAAGACGTTGTCGAAGGAGTCGCGCGGCACGACGCTGATCGGCTTCCACGGCCACACGGTGCGGCACATTCCGAATCAGCATTTGACACTGCAGATCGGCAATCCCTGGTTGCTGGCGGAGCGGACGGGGATGCGGGTGGTGTTCGACTTCCGCCGCCGCGACATGGCGATGGACGGGCAAGGTGCGCCGCTGGTGTCGATGTTTCATCGCGCGCTATTTCCGAGCGATCCGCGGCCGACGCTGATCATCAATTTCGGCGGCGTGGCGAACGTGACGTATCTGGGCGAAGATGGCGCGATCGTCGCGGGCGACACGGGGCCCGGTTGTGGCTTGCTCGATGAATGGATTCAGGAGATGGCCGGACTGTCACACGACAAGGACGGCAAAATTGCCGAGAAAGGGCAAGTCGACGCGGCGATCGTCGAGGCAGCGCTCGATACGCCGTTCTTCGCGAAAAAGCTGCCGCGGTCGGCCGACCGATTCGAGTTCGATCACGTCGACGTCTCCGGACTATCGGTGGAGGATGGTGCGGCAACGCTCTGCGCGGTGACGGTGCAGGCGATCGTGCAGGCGGTGGGGCGGATGCCCAAGAAACCGGCGAGCGTTTGGGTCACGGGCGGCGGCGTGCATCATCCGGTAATCATGCGGATGATCGGGGAACACTTCCCGAAAGTGCAGAGCGTACGGGCGAAGGATCTGAATCCCGACACGCTCGAGGCGGAATGTTTCGCCTGGCTGGCGGTACGGCACACGCTCGGTCTGCCGCTGACGATACCTGAGACGACCGGCTGCCGCGAAGCGTCGCCGGGCGGGGTGATCACTTGCTAGCGTTTTCGCCATTTTTCGTGATCGACGCCGCCGGGCAATCGCCCCGTCGTGGCCGCCACCGCCAACGGCCGGATGTTGGGGCAATCTCTTTCGGCTATGCAAATTGGTGGCTATGCAATTTGGTGAACGACGTTAGGCGTCGTCGCATCGGCCGACGACCAGTAGCACACCCAGCAGCACGGCGGTTTGCAGCGGCAGGAGCAGCCACACCGAGATGCCGAAACCTACCAGCAGCGTGCCCATGAGCGTCGCCACGGTGGCGACGGTCACGGCGTACGGTAGCTGCGTGTTGACGTGGGCCATGTGGTCGCAGCCGCTCGCCAAGGCCGAGAGAATGGTCGTGTCGGAGATCGGCGAGCAGTGGTCGCCGAAGATCGCTCCCGCCAAGACGCTCCCCATCGAGGTCAAGAAGACCGGGCTCTGGGCAAAGTGCTCCGGGGAGGTCGCCCCGATGAGCGCGGCCGCGAGCGGTATCACCATCGGCACCAAGATGCCCATCGTGCCATAGCTCGTGCCGGTGCAGAAAGAGATTACACACGCCAAGAGAAACACGATCGTGGGAAACCAAACGGCGAGGTCGTGCGTGGCGCCGCCGCTGACCGAGACCAATACCTGCTTCAAATAGTCGCCCGTGTAGAGTCGATCGGCCTGATGCTCATACGGCCGCGCGGTGGGTACACCATCGACCGATTTGTTGCCGGTCATCCGCGACATCGTGCCGGCGAGTATCAGAATCGCCAGCGCCGGCAGCACCATCCTGGCGCCGATTCCCGCGGCCCCGGCGACGCGTTTGGCCGCGACGCCGACCCGCCAGCGGGCCAACGCAACGGCCACGAACAAACCGATGATGGCTCCGTAATACAGCGAAATGCTCGAATCGCCCGAGCCGAACGCGGCGCGAAAATGCTCGAAGCCGGTGAGCTGGGCGGCGTCTGCATCTCGGGCGATTCGGGCCGCTCCGGTGGCATAGATCAGCCAGAGCGAAACGACGAGCGTCAGCCCCAACGGCACGACGGCGTTGGTCCAATGAGAGACGTGAAACTCCTGTCCGTCGTCGAATGGATCGACGGCAAAGTCGCTGGTCGCCCAGGCCGGCATTTCCCCGGCCGCGGCCCGGCGTTCCGCCGCGAGCATCGGTCCGAAATCGCGCTTGAGGAGTGCCATCAGCGGCATAAACAGCAGCATCTGGATCACGTAGAAGCGATACGGGATGCAGGCCACGAACAGCTCGAACGGATTGAGCCCGACCGACAGATGCGGGTCGAGGCTGGCAATCCCCTCGCGGATGTATTCGAGTTCGATGGCGATCCACGTTGAGACAATGGCGATGCCGGCGACGGGGGCGGCCGTCGCGTCGACCAGAAACGAGAGCTTCTCGCGCGAGATCCGCAGCCGGTCGCAGGTCGGCTGCATGGTCCCGCCGATCAAGAGGCAATTGGCGTAGTCGTCGAAGAACACGATCATCCCCAGCAGCCAGGTGACGATTTGCCCGCTGCGCCGCGACCGAGCCCAGGGAGTGAGCAGTTCGACCATGCCGCGCATGCCGCCGGAGACCTGGATCACGCCAATCATCGCGCTGAGCATCATGCTGAAGGCGAAGACGCGGAGCTTGTCGGGCTGAATGACCGTTTGCCAGAGCTGCGTTTCCAGCAGATTGATCGTGGCCGTAATCGGATTGCCGCCCGACAAGATCAGCGCCCCCACGGCCAGGCCGGCGAAGAGCGACACGAGTACCCGCCGGGTGACGATCGCCAGCACGATCGCCACCACCGGCGGTGCGATGCTCAACCAGCCATAGGGATGCTCGGGCATAGGCGGCAGATTAGCTATGTGTCAAAGTGTTTGGGCGAGCTCGTAACCGAGATTTCGACCGACGAAGGACAGGTTGATCATACCGGCGAAATGCTTGGCTGTCCTCTCGTATCGCGCAGTCGATGCGGCGCTTGGATCGGCGGGCACTCACTCTCCCATTTGAGCCAACCCCTAGCATACGATCCCGTCAAGGCCCGATGCGAGCCCGCAGGTACTCGTCGCCATCGAGATTGGTGGTGACGACGTTTTTGAGGGGCTGCTTTCTCAGTCGCGGCGCACTCATTGCGTCGCCACCCGCATCCTTCGGCGCGGTGAAGACGTGAACTTCGTCGATCGCGTAGACGTCGAACAGCGCGTGGAGCAACCGGCTGCCGCCTTCGACGAGCACGTTGGTCATGCGGCGGCGGCCGAGCTCGTCGAGGAGCGACTTCAACCGTTCGCCGTGCATCGCGCCTGCACAATAAAAGACATGAACGCCGGCCGCGTGGAGGCGTCGTACCGCGGCGTCGGGCGCGGCGCCGGAAACCGCCACCAACACCGGCACTGACGCGCGGTTCGCACAAGTTGGCTCTCCAGCGGCAGGGACGCCTGCGAATCGACAACCACGCGCAGCGCCACGCGCTTGACGTCGGCGGCATCGGTCGGGCGGGCGGTGAGGAGCGGATCGTCGGCCCGCACGGTGCCGCTGCCGACGAGGATCGCGTCGACGCGGCCGCGGAGCTGCTGCACGATTTCACGCGATCGCTCGTTGGAAATCCAGCGTGTGCCGTCGGCCATCGCCATTTTGCCGTCGCGGGTTTGGGCCCACTTGGCAACCACCCACGGCCGGCCCTTGTTGAGCCGCATCAGATAGGGCGCGTTGAGTTCCCGCGACTTCGTCGGCCAACAGTCCGACCTCGCAAAGGATTCCAGCCGCTTCCAATTCGTCGATGCCGCCGCCGTCGACCAACGGGAACGGATCTTCCATGGCGATCACGACCCGAGCGACGCCGGTGATGATCAGCGCCTTCGAGCAGGGCGGCGTTTTGCCCTGGTGGCAGCATGGTTCGAGCGTGACATATACGGTCGCGCCCCGAAGCGGAGCCTTGTCGACCTTCTGCAGCGCGACAATCTCGGCGTGTGGGCCGCCAAACTGCTCGTGCCAACCCTCGCCGACGATCTCGCCGTCGCGGACGATCACGCAGCCGACCATCGGGTTGGGCTCGACGGAACCCTGGCCGCGGGCTGCGAGCTCTAGCGCCCGCCGCATGAATCGTTCGTCATCCGCGCGGTCGGTCACGGTGGTCACGCTGATCAAGACGGCGTCCAAAGCGTGGATTTCTTGCCGCCGCTTGCCGGTAGCTCGCTGTCGGGCGTCCAAATGCGGCTGGGAGATTCCGACGTGACCGGCGCGGCGGTGGCCCCTGCGAATGCGGGCCGCGGCTCTTCGGCATGGTGATGGTGGGCTGTCACGTCCTCGGGCGAGATCACGCCTGTTTCGTATAGCAAGCGATATACGGCAGCGGCAACCTGCGGATCGTCGAGGTGCTCTTGCTCGATCCGCGCGAGCGTGGCCTGCGCAGCTCGGGGTTGCCGCTCTCGATGTGCAGTTCCAGTTCGAGGAGGTCCCACGTCGCGGTTGATTCACCGACCGCTTCCGACCGCTCGCGGGCTTCCTGGATCAGCGCCAGCGCCCGCTCGTCGTCATCTTCCGCGGTGATCAGGCGGCGATAGGCGTCCTCCGGCGGAATACGGTCGGCGACCGACGGGCGGTTGACCGCTTCCCGAGCAGCGATCGCCGTCGCGGCCCGGGCGGCAATGAGAATCGACCGGCGATAGAGTTGCACCAAGTCATCGTCCGACACGGTCTCCATGATCAGTCGTGGCACGCGCACCAACGGCAGCGCGGCGACGCTCTGGCCGGTCGCATCGATCGGCTCCGGCTGCGGCAGGCCAAGTTTGTCGCGCAAGACGGCGATTGACGCCGCGTCGCCGCCGTTGTTGCTGCCTTGCTCGAGAATCAGGATTGCGGCCGTCAACGGGATGCGCAGCTGCGGATCGCCGGCGGCCGCACGCGGAGTTTTCCCCGCCAATCCGGGTCGCGGCACGACGGGCCAGCGGTCGGTGATGGCGAGGTGTCGCTCCTCGGCCACCAGCTTTCGCCGGTCGGCAATCGGCGTATCGAGCGGAAAATGCCAGCGCCAATTGAGGGCCTGTTCGGTGGGCGAGATCGAGCCGGTGACACGCTCTTCGGTCATTACGCCCAGTGCGTCGCCGCCGGCTGCCAAGAACGCGGCCAGATTGCGTTCGAAATGGGGGCCGTGGTCGGTGGTCAGCTCAATCCGCTCGGAACGATCCGTCTGCCGGCCGAAAATCGCAATCACGCCGGCAAGGCTGGGCACCTCGCCGCGCTCGATGCCGATGCCCGACTTCGGCAGCGGCTGGTCCAAGAGCACGTAGGTGTGCCGCGGCCGCGGTTGATCGCTGCTTTCGTGCTGCGCCGGATCGAGGTCGACGTGCTGCACTCGTCGGTCGTTTGCCAGATTCGCCACTAGCGTGTCGAAATCGTTGATCGAGTAGACGCGCACGACCGAATCGAGCAAATGCTCTTTGGCTTCGTTGTCGAGCAACTGGGCGATGGCCTCGGCTTCGACGGCGTCGTCGAGCGGCACATCCATTTGGGCGTAGGCGTGCAGTCCGGCCACCAGCGCGCGGTCGTCGGCGAGCCGACCGGCCAGCACCGCGCGGTTGTAGAGCAGCGTCGGCACGGCGCCGTACGTGCCGCCGAGACGGTCGATGATGACCGCCGCTTCGAGCCACTTGCCTTGGTCGGACAGTCGCGACGCCTGCTCCGCTTCGTCCTTCCAGACGACGTCGGCGGGCCAGTCCCGCATCCGCAAATTGTCTCGCAACAGGAGCGGCAAGCCGGAATAATGGTTCAAGCGGACGAGCAACTCGAGTGCCCGCGGATCGTCGCTCGGCGCGAGCCCGACGTGGAGCCACAAATGCGCCTGGGCCGCGACAATGTGTCCCTCGGCGAGCAGCGCGCGGCCGACCGTGCCGATCGCCTCGAACACCCTTTGCGGCATTTCGTGCTCGACGAGCGCGAGCGCTCGTTGCAACGGGTTCACCGCCGCGCGGCCCCCGTCGGTCGACGTCAGCAACATCGCCTGGCAGGCGTGTGCGGAAGGATTCTGTGGATCGGCCTTGAGAAAATCGGCAATCGTCGCGCGGGCCGCCGCCGTCTCGCCCAGCGCCAATTCGAGCAATGCCTTGAGGTCGAGCAGCGACGCGCGACGCGGGTGCTTGGCCAGCGTCTGCTCGGCGTGAAGCAAAGCGGCACGCGGCTGGTCCCCCTCGATCATGCGGTGAATCTTCTCGATGTCACCGACCAGATCGGAGCAACAAAACTTGACTTTCTTGCCGCTGCCACAGGGGCACGGAGCGTAGGGATCAACCGCCATCGTGTCACACCAGGGAGTCGAGAGTTCGAGACGGAGAAATTCAAGCCGCAGCCGCCAAAGCCACGCCAGCAGCATCCTATCACAGCCGCGGTGGACGTGCGACCCGCATCGTTTTGCGGATTTTCGACGGCGGAGCCTGGTTTTTGACCGACTTCAATTCGCGCTGCGAAATCCGCAATCCGAATAGAGCCTCGAAATCGGGGCTAAGGCGTCGGCGTCGCCTATCGCTTCTCGGCGAGCAATTTGAGCAGCGCTTTGAACGGGTCGGCGAACTTCTCCACGCCTTCGAGCATCAGTTGGGCTTCGAGCTTGTCTTGATCGACTTTGGCGTCGATTTCCGCGAGCACGTCGGGCGGCGGCATTTTGTCGACCTGGCGAAGAAAGGTCCGGCCGCTCTTTTCGACGGCTTCGTTCGTCGCCGGCGGGTTGGTTTGGATGTCGCTGCCGGCGAGCGCATCGACGTATTTCCAAGGCGGGTCGCTCGGTTTCTTGGTCCCGGTGCTGGCGAAGATCATTTCTTGCTTGAGCGGCGTGCCCTTGTCGGCCCAGAACTTCTGGTTTTCCTGCCAAATCCGCTTCGCCCCCACGATGCCGACCAGGCCTTGGGCGGCGGGCGATAGCTCGGGCACGTACTTTTCCGTGTAGACGTCGACACGCGAGACAAAAATGCTGTACACGCTCTTGAAGTGCTCAAGCGACGCCCGCTTTTGAGCGCCGCGCCAGACCGCGTCCCGCGCGGCGTTGTATTGCCGCATCGAGAAGATCAACGTCACGTTGAGGGTCACGCCCGCGGCACAGAGCGATTCCAGTGCCGCCAGGCCGCCGGGCGTGGCGGGCACCTTGATCATCCGGTTACGATGGCCGGCCGACCACTTCTTGCCGAGTTCGACGTAGCGTGCTGCTTTTTCCTCGACGGACAGCTTGCAGGATGGATCTTCCAACAACGGATCGAGCTCGAAGCTCACGTAGCCGTCGTTTCCCTTGGTTTCTTCCCAAACCGGCAGGAAGACTTTTTGGGCTGCTTGCACGACTTGATCGGTCAAATTCCAGGCCGCGTCCTCGGCGCTCAGCCCCTGCTTACGCACCAGTTCCTGGATCGCGGCGTCGAACCGCCCGGTCTCAATCAAATTGGAAATGATGATCGGGTTCGAAGTCGCGCCGGTTGCACCTAGTGCCCGGTTCGTTCGCACGAGGTCGGGGTCGACCGAATCCAACCAGAGCTTCGTACCGGACGCGATGAGCGATGCTAGCGGTGACGTCATTGCATGTTCCTTTTCAAGTCACAATCGGGCTCTCCAGCCGCCGAACCGCCCCCAAAATACCGCATTTCTTAACGGCCGAGGAAATCTGGCGAGACTGCGTCGAACTTGTCGATTGCAGTGAGTTTGACAATTTCGTGGGATTTACCGGTTATTTCTACATTGCGGGCTGCGGATAGACGATGAACGAATCCCAGGTGGACCACTGTGGTCTACCGGCCGCGGGGATGCGCCATCAGGCTAACCTCCCGACCACCAGTATTTCAAGTCACGGGTCACGATCAAGGACCTGAACGGCAGGCGGCCGGCACGGTCGAAGACGCCGAGGAGAATGCACTCGTGGTGAATCGCGCGACCCGATGGATCGGGCTCATCGTGATGACGACGCTGCTGGCGGGTAGCGTGGCGGCAGAAGACTTGCCGCTGCCGGATCCCGACGGCTTGGACCTGCCCCAGAATTCGATGCTTTTTGGCGAAGAGCCGATGCCGGTGGGCAATTCCTCGCCGAGCCTCGGCCCGTCGCAGGCGGTCGAGAACGGTGGGCCGAGCGTGCTCGTTCCGTCATCGCAGTCCATGCAGCCCTCGACCGACATGTCGATGGAGCCGGGACCGCAATTCGGGGAGTCCTACGACGGCGGAATGTACGACGGCGGGACGTATCCGATGGGTCCGCAAGATAGCGACGGCGACATGCAGCCGGACTGCTACTATCCGTGGGACAGCCAACCTGCACCGATCGTGAGTTCGGGCACGTGGCTCAGCCGTGGCCTGTGGTATGCCGAGGCCGATGCTCTACTGGTCCATCGAGTTTGGAAGAAAACGGACGTGCTGATGGCGTTCGAGAACAGCAGTCAAACCAACCGATTGATGATTCTCCAAACAGACCATCCCGGCGGCGTGGGCGGCGTCCGCGCGACATTGGGAAGATTCCTGTTCCGCGACGACCAGAACCGCGACCACACGGCCGAGTTCACGACTTTCAGCTTAGGCGAATTCTCGTCCGACATCTCGCTTGGTTCCATCACGCCGAACAATCTTTTCAGCCCCTCGACCCTTACCGGCAACAACCCGAGTTTCGACAGTTCGTCGCAACAACGAGTCGTCTACACCAGCCAATTCAATAGCTTCGAGTTAAACTATCGTCTGAAGAGCCGGCTGGGTCGCGATCAAATCGTCATGGATCCGAACGGGGGCTGGCGACGCGAAGCAGCGAACGGCTTCAGTCGCAGCTACCTTGCCGGCATTCGCTACTTGGTCATGCGCGAGAGACTGAATTGGACGGCCGAAGACATCGTGACGAACGGCGACAATGGGCAGTATCTGATCACGACGGACAACAACTTGATCGGATTCCAGGTCGGTGCGGGCGTCGGGTACGAAACCGGCCGCTGGAGCACGGAGCTGACCGCAAAAACGGGCTTTTACGTGAACGACGCCAGCGCACGCTCCCAGCTGAACTTTACGGCCAGCGATACCAACGACTTCGATCGATTCAACAGAGAAGGCCAACTCACGTGGATGGGCGAATCCCACATCTTGGGCCGCTACCACGTCACGCAGAACTGTTCGCTCCGAGCCGGTCTCGACATTTTGGTCCTCGATTCGCTGGCGCTCGCTCCCCGGCAGATCAATTTCATCAGCAACACCTCGTTTATCGATACGGGCGGCAACCCATGGTACATGGGTGCGTCGCTCGGCTTCGAGTGCTATTGGTAAGCGGCTTCAGGCCGACAGGGCGACGATGGTCGCGTGAAAGCGACCTGGCAACGCAGGCGTAGACGGGCCGTGCGGCCGGCGATAGGTTGACGGGGACTGCGATTTCCCGCCGTCGCCACTCGAATCATGCCGCAACGCAACCTGTTGATTTTGCTCGTGAGCCTCGCCGTTTCGTACGCCTGTTTCGTACGCGGCGAGCAGAATCCCTACGCGCGGTTCGTGGCGCGGGGCTTGTCCGAAATCGAGACCGACTCGCTGGCTCGCGTGCCCAGCGAAGAACTGTTCGATCGGGCCCTGGAAGCGATGGTCGACGTGCTGCACCAGCGCGGCGACCAGCATTCGCAATTCATCCCCAGCGACGACGCCGATCCCTATCAGGCGGAGATGCGGCAACAGTTCGGCGGGATCGGCGTGCGAATTCGTCTGCTGGGCGAGCCGCCGGAGTTGGTGGTCGTCGGCGCCCCCGATCCGAACACGCCCGCGGCGCGAGCCGACGTCCGTGCCAACGATCGCATCCTGGCGGTCGACGACAAGCCCGTCGCGGGCTTGAATCTCTCAGAAGTGTTGCACCTGATGCGGGGCCAGCCGGGCGAACCGGTCCGCCTGCTCATCCGTCACGCCGACGCCGAGCATCCGGAAGTCAAGCAGTTGGTGCGCGAGGTGATCACGATCGATTCGGTCCTGGGCGACCGGCGGACCGCTGAAGGAAGCTGGGAGTATCGCCTGGAAGCCGATCCGCGGATCGCGCAGGTTCGCGTCACGAGTTTCGGCAATAAGACCGCCGAGGAACTCGATCGAGTGCTCACACGCCTCGTCGGCCAAGGCGTCGAGGCGGTGGTGCTCGATCTCCGCGACGACTCGGGCGGAGCGCTCGACGCGGCGGTCGCGATTTGCGACATGTTTTTGCCCGCCGGCAAAGTGATCGTCGAAATTCGCGGCCGCGACGGCGTGCTCGTCGATCGTTTCGTCTCGACCGGCCGTGGCAAGTTTTCGGCATTGCCGCTGGCAGTGCTTGTGAATCAGAACAGTGCCAGCGCGAGCGAAATCGTCGCGGCTTGTTTGCAGGATCACGGCCGAGCGGTCGTCGTCGGCAGTCGCAGCTACGGCAAGGGAACGGTACAACAATTGATCCCAATCGAGGCAGGGCGAAGCCTGCTCAAACTTACGACGGCTAATTACCGCCGCCCGAACGGGAAGAACATCCATCGCACTCCCACAGCTAAGGAAAACGACGACTGGGGCGTGATTCCCAATCCCGGTCGTGCGGTGCCGCTCGACGACAAGGAATACGAATCCTACGTGAAGTACCGCGGCGAGCGCGACCTGTGGGGCGATCCACCGCCCGACGATCGGCCGGCAGAGTCTGCCGGCGGTGCGAGTTTTGTCGACCGCCCGCCGGACGCAGCCGCGAAATATCTTGGAGGCTTGTTGGACGCGGAAAAGTCTACCTAATCTGCTTGCGTTCTTCTCGCGCGGGCTGCGACGTTGTAGCAATTTACCGGGCGCGAGTAATCTTGAACGCCTTCATTGCCGTCGCTGCGGACGCTGGGCTTCGTCGCTAGCGGGTGCAACTGGCCGAAATCCGGCTGTTTTTTCCTGCCGATCGCATGGCGAGGAATCCGCCCAGGCTTTGGCACGCCGTGTGCTTCTCTTGTTTGGCAACCGCGATCGTCATCGCGGAGAAGCAGCAGGACCGAGACCACTTACGGCCCGCCACGGGCCGAACTCGTCCCCACACTTGTCTAGCTCTGCCGCTCGGCTATCGACGCGGCAGGGCGCGGGGCCACGCGAAGTGCCGTGGCCGCTTGTCGCAACTTCGATTCTCATCACTCTAGTTTCACGGGGGAGACACGATGGTCGCCATCAATCGCAAGAGAATTCACTGTATTGTTATTTCCGTGCCGGCCGAGGCCGATCTGCTGGCCGAACGCGGAGCCTTGGCTCACGAGCTGGCGCCCGGCGCCGATCCTTACGTCGCACAGCTGATTCGACGCCTGCAGGACGAGGTCCGCGAGGAGCGCCGCCTGGAACGGTTCCAGGCGCGGTCGGGTCGACTCGTCCAACGATCGCGCTTCGAGCAGCACCCCTGGTCGACGATCTGGAATTACCCTGGTTCGACATGCCGCTCGACGACGAGCCGCTCGGCGAAGAGAACGTGCCAGAATATGACGACAACTGAGTCGCCATTTAGCGGTCGAGCTTGCTCGACGCTCCTGACGTTTCCGATGCTCCCGACGCAAGCACCATCGTCCTCAACTCCGCTGCGAGGTAGAACGACCCGGCGACGCACACGAGGTCGTTGGGCCCAGCACGACGACGCGCTTCTTCCCACGCCTCGCTCGGCGTCGAAAGAACGCCGATTTGCCCAGTTTTTCCCGTAAGTTCCGCGCGGACCAGTTCGGCGCGTACCAGATTCGCGAGGTCGCCGGCTGGCACCGCCCGGGGGTTTTCCCGGTACTGTGTGACCAGCACGCGGTCGAAGTAAGGCACCAGCTCGCGGACGATCGCGGACACGTCCTTGTCGTGACTCACCGAGAGCACGAGCGTGCGCCGGCCAGCGGGCGCGATTTCCGCCAGAGTCGCCACCAGTGCCCTGGCCGACGCCGCGTTGTGGGCCGTATCGAGCACGACGTTCGGCTCGCCGGGGATCCATTCGACACGACCCGCGAGATTCGCTTCCGCCAAGCCGCGGCGCATGGCCTCGACCGAAATGCACCAGCCTTGGTGCCGCAATTCGGCCACCGTCGCCAATGCCACGGCTGCGTTGGCCGCTTGATGGGCGCCACGCATGGCCAGCGGCATATCTTTCAAGGAGTGTTCTTGTCCGGCTACGGTGTACTCGAAATCGACGTGCCCGGCGCCGTAGCGGTGACGGAACTCGCGGCCCGCTTGAATCAACCGGCAGCCGTGCTCCTGCGCAACATCGGCGATGACCGCCTGCGGTTCCGGTTCGACGACGCCGCATACGACGGGCACGCCCGGCTTGATGATTCCCGCCTTTTCGCCGGCGATGGCCGCGAGCGTGCTACCCAATTGCTGCGTGTGGTCGAGGCTGATGCTGGTGATCACGGAGACCGCCGGCAAGCAAACATTGGTCGAATCGAGTCGCCCGCCGAGCCCCACTTCCAGCACGGCGGCGTCGACCGACCGCTCGACAAAGTGCACGAGTGCCATGGCGGTCGTCGCTTCGAAATAGGTCGGCCCGCCCTGTGGATCGCCTTCGGCCTCGGCTTCGGCGTCCATTGCCGCCACGATCGGGCGCAACCGATCCACCAGGGCCACGAGTTCCGCCTCGTCACACGGCTGGCCGTCGACGACAAAGCGTTCCTCGATGCGTTCCAAATGCGGCGAATTGAAGACGCCGGTGCGATAGCCGGCCGCCGTGAGCATCGCGGCGATCATGGCCGACGTCGAGCCTTTGCCCTTGGTTCCGGCGACGTGAACGATCTTCATCCCTGCGTCGGGCCGGCCAAGCCGCGTCAAAAGGGTCCGCATGCGGTCGAGCTTGAGCTGCCGCTCGTTGTAGGGGGCTACGAGCGTCCGCTCGTAGTTGATGCGGCCCCGCAGCCAGTCGAGCGCGGCGTCCCGGAGAGTGGTCGCAATCAATTCGTGATTTGCCATCAAAGCGTCCACGTCACTTGCGGCTTACGCAATCGGGGCCGGGGACGGCCCGGCTCGCTGTGCTCGCCACTGGCGCTGGCCCTTCCGTGATGACGATCGCGGCACGTTGCCGCGACGCGGAGCGGGACACTGCTATCACCCGCAGAATAGCAGCCGCCGACCAACGTCACAACTTCTGGCCCGCTAGCATCATGTCGGACTTGCTGTCATGTGCCGAGGGCCGGTAATGTTGGCGGGCATGTCGTCCCCGCCGAAACCATCAGGACAGCCGCCGGCCTCGCCGGGCGTGAACGCAGCGAAATCGCCGACGGTGGAGCAATCGCCGTTGTCGCTGACGCGCCTGCGAGCGGCGTTCGCTCAGATGCTGGGCGCCGACGCCAAGGAATCCACGGCCCAAAACGACGCAGCCGCGACGACACGTGTCCAACCGCCAATCCTCGCTCCCGATCCGTGTGAGATCAATCCGCACACGGTCGTCGAGGCGATGCTGTTCGTCGGGCGGCCGGACGACCAGCCGTTTTCCGCGCGGGAGATGGCGGCGGCGATGCGGGGCGTTAGCCCTGGCGAGATCGCAGCGGTCGTCGCCGATCTCAACGCGGCCTACGAGCGCGACGCGGCCCCCTACGAAATCGTCGGCTCGGCGGAAGGATTTCGGCTCACCCTACGTAGCGATTTGCACCGCATGCGCGACAAGCTCAACGGCCGAACCCGCGAGGCCAAGCTCACGCCGGCCGCCGTCGAAGTGCTCTCGATCGTCGCCTACAATCAGCCGACGACCGTCGAGGCGATCAACGAATTCCGAGGAACGAACAGCGGAGCGGTACTCCAGTCGCTGGTGCGACGGAAGTTGGTGCGAGTCGACCGCGGAACGGACCGCGGCGTGCCGTCCCAATACTCGACCACCGATCGCTTCCTGCGGTTGTTCCGCCTGGAGAACCTGGCCGCCCTGCCCAGGAACGAAGAGCTGGAAAAACTCTAAACTCGACGCCCGTGCCAATTGTTCGCAAGATTCGATTTTGTAAGCACTTACGTTGACACCTCGGCTGGTAATCGCTGGGCCGCGGACACGGGTTGCTTGTGTTTCGCCCGGCGAGTTGCCATGCTGATTTTGGCGCCATTGGGTTCCATGTTCCATTTTTGACCTGACCAATCGCGGCCATCCTCGCTTCGCCGGATGCTGACCCACCCCGTCCTCGCCATGGATAGCCGTCACGACCGTGCGGAGCTCATTAGTCGCTTGCGGGCGGAGAGTCCAGCCGTGTTTGCGTCGATCTTGTCGGGCAACTTCGGCGAGTTGGACCGCGAGATTCAGGCGATTGAAGCGGCAGGCGTGGAAGCCATGCACCTGGACGTGATGGACGGAAATTTTGTCCCGAACATCAGCTTTGGGGCGCCAATCGTCGCAGCGGTACGGCGGGCCACCGAGTTGCCGATCGACGTGCACTTGATGATTGCCGAGCCGGCGCGCTACGTCGACCAATTCCGCGCGGCAGGCGCCGATAGCATGACCATTCACGTCGAAGCGGTGGCGGACCCGCGGCCCGTGCTGGAGCGGATTCGCGACCTGGGGGCCATCGCGGGTTTGGCGATCAATCCCCCCACCCCGCTCTCGGCGATCGAGGCCAGCTTGCCGTATTGCGACATGGTCCTGGTGATGAGCGTGATGCCCGGCTTCGGCGGGCAGAAGTTCGACGAAGTGGCACTCGCCAAACTGCGGGCGCTCAAGTCGCACCCCGACGTCGACGCCTTATTGGAAGTCGACGGGGGCATCACAACTGCCACGATCGGCCCCTGCGCCGACGCCGGCGCCGGGATATTTGTGGTCGGTTCCGCCATCGTTCACAGCGACGACTACACACGGGCCGTGCGCGATTTGCGCACGGCTGCAAAGCGTTCGGCGCAAACGCAAAACAACATCTGAACGCGCCCGACAGGCGATAACAGTTTGGAATGCCTCGATGTTTAAGATTTTGCTGATTCGCCCAGGGGTCACGGAATACGACCAACAAGGACGCATCCAGGGCACGCTCGACATCCCGCTCTGCGAAGACGGCCGGTGGCAAGTCGAGGCGCTGGTCGAAGAACTGCGCGAGCAGCCGATCAAGGCGATTTACACCAGCCCCTCGCAGGCAGCCGAGCAGACGGCCGACGCACTCGGCGAAGCGCTGGACATGAAAGTGAAAACGCTCGACAGCTTGCGCAACCTCGATCACGGCTTGTGGCAAGGGATGTTGGTCACCGACGTGAAGACCAAACAGCCCAAGGTTTATCGCCAATGGCAGGAACAACCGGCCACCGTCTGCCCGCCGCAGGGAGAGTCGGTCGGCGATGCCGAGGACCGGCTGCAAGCCGCGGTGGCGAAGCTCATCAAGAAGCACAAATCGGACGGGCTCGTGGCGATGGTGCTGCCCGAGCCGCTCGCCAGCCTTCTCTGCCACGTATTGCGAGGCGACGGGCTGGGCGACCTCTGGAATTGCCGCGCCGGAAGCAAGCCCTGGGAAATCATCGATCTTGTGCCCGCAGCTGCCGACAGCAAGTAGCGTTTTCGCCGGGCATGGTGACGTAGTGGTGCCCTGGGCAAGCTGGTAAAATAACAGGGCTGCCTGCCGGCCTTAACTCGTCGCTCGTTTCAATCGACCATGGCCACCACCGAAACCGAAGTCATTCCCGCGAAGGCCCCGACCATGCGCGAAAAGCGAGGCGTTCCCGGTGGATTGTGGCTCCGCTGCGAAGACTGCGGCGAAACCATCTACCGCCAGGAAGCCGAGCGGTTGATGAACGTCTGCCCGCAGTGCGGGTACCACATGTACCTCAGCGCGCTCGATCGCGTGAAGTGGGTACTCGACGAAGGGACGTTCGAAGAATGGGACGCCGAACTGATGCCGGCCGACCCGCTCGAATTCCGCGACAAGAAGGCCTACGCCGAACGGCTCGTCGCGGAGCAGAAGCGAACGGGCTTGCGCGACGCCGCGCTCACGGGCACCGGCATGATCCGCGCCCGCCGCGTGGCCTTCGGCGTCACCGACTCCGCCTTCATCATGGGTAGCATGGGCTCGGTCGTCGGCGAGCGGCTCACGCGGCTCATCGAACGCGCCACCCGCGACGACTTGCCGCTGATCATCATCAGCGGCTCCGGCGGCGGCGCCCGCATGCACGAGGGCATTCTGTCGCTCATGCAGATGGCGAAGGTCTCGGCGGCGCTCTGCGCGCTACGACGAAGCGGGCGGGCTGTTCATCTCCGTGCTCACGAATCCCACCATGGGCGGCGTCGCCGCCAGCTTCGCCTCGCTAGGCGACCTGGTCTTTGCCGAGCCCAAAGCACTGATCGGCTTTGCCGGCCCGCGGACGATCAAAGCCACCATCCGACTCGAACTCCCCAAGGGATTCCAAACCAGCGAGTTCCTCCTGGAGCACGGCTACGTCGACCGCATCGTCTGCCGCCCCGACCTGAAGAGCGAAATCGCCCGCTCGATCGACTATTGCGGCAAGTAGCGACGTCGGCAATTCGGCCAACAGTTGCCCACTCCCGCGCCGCGTCAGCTCCATCCCCAATCGGTATTGGAAGCAGAGATCGCGCTCTTCGTGCCCGCCCGATCCAGCCTCCTCCCCCGTGGAACGCTTCGTGGGTATCAGCCAGTTCTTCAAGTCGATTCTCGACGGCGGGAAAGTCGACGTGGGTGCCCGCTATCAGATTCTCCGCGAGGCGGTTTCGGGCACCATGTCGAACTTCAACATGGCCCGCGATCGCGAGACCGAGCAGATCGTCGGCCTGAAGGTTCTCGACAAGAAAAAAACCGAGGCCCTCGAAGCCCGTTTCAAGGGGCTCGACAAGCCGACCGAAGGCGAAATCGCCGTTTCGCTCAATCATCCGCGGGTCGTCAACACCTTCTCCCACGGCATCACCACCAACGACGAGCAGTTCTTGGTGATGGAATTCCTCGAAGGCCCGGGCCTTAACTCGCTGATCATCGCCCGCAGCAAACTGCTCGACGGCAACCGGCTCACGCTGGCCCGCCACGCGGCCGAAGCACTCGAAGCGGTCCACGCCGCCGGTTTCATCCACCGCGACGTCTGTCCGCGGAACTTCGTTTGCTCGCCCGACGCCACGTCGCTCAAGCTGATCGACTTCGGCCTCACCGTCCCCGCCGAGAAGGAATTCATGTTGCCTGGCAACCGCACCGGCACGCCGAACTACATGGCCCCCGAGGTCGTCCGCCGCCGGCCGACCGATCAACGGCTCGACGTCTATTCCTACGGCGCGAGCATCTACGAGCTGTTCGCGTTCGAGCTCCCTTGGCAACGCGGCACCGACGGCCGCGCCGCGATGGGCCACGGCCAGCACGCCATGCCCCCCTTGAGCAAGTACTACCCAAAGATCGACAAGACGCTCGAAGCGGCGATTATGAAGTGTGTCGAGCCGGAGCCCGACAACCGCTTCCAATCGATGACGCAATTTCTCAACGCGATCAAACGCGTCAAACACGAAGACGCGGCTTAAGCCGCCTCCGTTGGCGTCGTCGGCCACGACGATTCTACTATTTTCCCGTCAATAACTCGCACTCCACGCTGTCCGCCAAGGAGGCCAACATGGACGATTCCATCAACTGCGGTCCCCAGGACTATGGCGCCGAAGAACACCAGATCATCACCATCCAGCACCACATCATGCAGGAGCAGCGCCGCCGCTTCCCGCAAGCTTCCGGTGCTTTCTCCTGGCTTCTTTCCGCCATCACGCTGGCCACCAAAATGACCCAGGCCAAGGTCAGCCGCGCCGGCCTCTTGGACGTGATCGGCGCCGTCGGTCGCAGCAATGTCCAGGGCGAGCAGCAGCAGAAGCTCGACGTCTACGCCAACAACGCGCTGATCCATTGCCTTGGGGTGCGCGAGAACGTCGCCATCATCGCCTCCGAAGAGAACGAGGAGCCGATCACGTTCGACGGCCGTTCCGGCACGGGCAAGTACATTGTGCTGTTCGACCCCTTGGACGGCTCCTCGAACATCGATGTCAACGTCAGCGTCGGCACGATCTTCTCGATATTTGCCCTGCCGCCCGAAGGCCGCTACACCGACCCGACCGACGCCGTGCTGCAACCGGGCACCGCGCAACTTGCCGCCGGATATGTCATTTACGGCTCGAGCACGATCATGGTCTACACCACCGGCCACGGCGTCCACGGCTTCACGCTCGATCCCACCGTCGGCGAATACGTGCTCAGCCACGAAAACATCCGCATGCCGGAGATGGGCAACACCTACTCCTCGAACGATGCCTACTGGGACACGTTCCCGATTTGGTATCAGGACTACCTCAAGCATCTCCGCAGCGGCGACACCGGCCGCAAATACTCGCTCCGCTACATCGGCTCGCTCGTGGCCGACTTCCACCGCACGCTGCTCCACGGCGGCGTGTTCCTCTACCCGCCGACGCAAAGTCATCCGGGCGGCAAGCTGCGGCTGATGTACGAAGCCAACCCCGTCGCATTCATCGCCGAACAAGCCGGCGGCGCCGCGCTCGACGGCCAAAAGAGAATCCTCGAAATCGAACCCAAGTCGATCCACCAACGCACGCCGCTCGTGGTCGGCAGCCGCGCCGAGCTCGAGCTCTTTGGGCGGTTTGCCCGCTTCAGCCGCTAGCGACCTTCGAAAGGCCGTACGCCGCAACCGTCTCGCATTCCGGGAGCGGCCACGCGTTATCGAGCGGGTGATGAAAATCCTTCCGCCGCGCTGGGTAAGCTGCCCGAAAGAATCCTCGTTGATGAAATCGCCCCAGCACCAGCTATGTCAATTGCTAATCGCAAGACGAGTTAGGGCTTAACTACACGCAACCGGCACCAGTCCCTTTAGTTTCTCCCAGGCGACTCGGGCTCGTCGATGACCCGCAGCTTGCGAACCACTAGCTCATCGATCTCCAGGCGACGGATTCGCGCTCGGCCGATCACGAGTCGACCGATGGCCACGGCCCCCAGCGCCGCAACGGCTCCTACGGCCAGCGCCCCCAAAGATTGGGCTCCGATCGCCTGAGCGCCGATCGCCAGGCGGCCAATCCGGCGAGCTGCAATCGTCTTGGACTTACAAGTGCGACGCGACATGCGTGAAGTCTCCGGGGTTGCTCAATCATAGCTTCCCGTTCGACCTCAAGCTGAGGCAGTCTGCAGTGCCGCGAGTCGCAGGGCGACGAGGTACGGCACCGGTTCGTTGCCCAGGGCGTTGAGCACCGTGCCGCCGGCCGTGAAGACGTGGGTGACCCAGTCCTCCTGGCCGTATTTCTCGAGGGCCGTGCCCCCTTCGCCGCCGCCGATGTAGACCTCGATGCCGGCGTCGGTCATCCGCTTGAGCTGCGGCACGAACCGCTTGGTGCCGCCTTCGAACCGCGGGTCTTCGAACATGCCGAACACGCCGTTGTGGAAGGCCACCTTGCCGCCGCCTGGCTGGGCGATGAACTCGCCCACTTTCGCCTCGAACAGTGCGCTGGTCTTCGGGCCGACGTCAAACTGCTGATCGCCAGGCTTGAGCTCGTCGACCACGCTGCCGTCGGCAATCACGAAGTCGACCGGCAACACGAACTCGATGCCCTTCGCGCGGCCGTCGGCGATCATCCGCTTGGCCTGCTCGATCCGCTCGCGGGGGATGAAGTAGGGCTGTTCGCTGTGCGTGGGATCTTCGGCGACGCCGAGGCAGAATTTTTGACCGTCGAGTTCCGCGGCCGCTTTCTTGAGGGCCATCGCCAGCGAACCGGCCGTGAACACGCGGCGAATCTTGCCGCGCTGAACCATCGCCTCGAGGTCGTCGAGCTTGTCGGCCTTCAGCCCGCTGAAGATCACGAGCTGCGCCTCGAGGCAGCGCATCATCGGACCGGTAAACTCGTTCTCGACGTAGCAACCCAGCGCCACGCGGTCCATCGCCGCCGGCACCACCACGCTGCAGGCATCGAGGCTCCCGGCGGAGAGGGCCTCGAACACGTAGCTGGTCGCCAGCTTCGCCGCAAACTCGTTCGCCAGCTTGGCGAGCTTCGGCGCGAGCGACGGCAGATCGGCCGGCTTGGCTTTCCAAAGCACGCGCTCGACATCGTATTTGCGGGTGTTTTCCAGCATGATCACCGCGCCCGGGCCGGCTCCGGCAATCTGCTCGCCCACGGCCGGAAGAATCGTCATGTTCGCTTCGTCGAGCCAATCGGAAATCAACGGCACGTCGCATTCGATGAGCTCGCCGAGCCGCTTGGCGACCTTGGCAAGCGAGCCCTCCGGCTTGCGGCCGATGTGGCCGAAGACGATTTGCTTCCAGCCGCGGCCGCGGCCGAATTGCAGCGTGTCGACCATCGAGCGGAGTCGGATGTCGCCCTCGCCGATCTTGGCGCCCGGTTTGGCGTCGACGTCGCCGCGGACGAGCACGGGCGTGCCGCTCGGCAGATCTTCGAACGAGCCAAGACCGGGGATGGCGTCGAGATAGTCGGCCAGGGCCAAGTCTGGCGCGGCGGCCCGGCCGGCGAGCAGTGTCCCGCACCAGGCCTGCATGTCTTGCTGGGAAACGGCCATTCGGTTGTCCTCGGCAGGGGGTTTTGTTGTAATAATTGGCGAAAGCACGTGGGCTCGTTTTCCCCGCATCATCGACCGAGGAGCCGTTGTGGTCAAGGTACTCCATCCGTTGGGTTCGCTCGCAGCGCGGATCAATTTGCCGCCGAAGGTGCGGGTGCCGGTCGAGCGCGATTTCGCATTGTGCGCGGGCCGGACGACACCGGTCGCGGTGGGCGATCCGGCGGCCGCCGCTCAGCGGGCCCTGGAATCGCCGCTCGAGTATCCGCCGCTGGCCGATGGCGTCGTGCCGGACGATAAATTGGCGATCGTCGTCGACGAATCGGTCCCAATGGCGGCGAGCGTTGTCCGCGGGGTCGTCGCCGCAGCGCAAGCGGCCGGCGTCGAAACGGCAGCAATCACCGTCGTGGCGATCGACGAGGATTTTGGCAAGACGCTCCGCGCCGAATTCGGCGAAGAAGTTCGCGTCGTGATCCACGATCCAGAGGACCCGCTGAACTTGGCCCTGCTCGGACTCAATGAAAAGAATGAGCGATTGCTCGTCAACCGCAGCGTGTTCGAGGCCGACGTGGTCGTGCCGATCGGCTGCGCCCGCCTGCCGGCCGTCGCCGGCAGCGGCGTCTTCGACTGCCTGTATCCCCGGCTGAGCGACGCCGAAACGATCGGCCGCTTGCGAACGCCGTCGCAGCTGGGCTCGGCCGCGCGGCTGGCTGCCGCGCGCCGCAAGTCGGACGAAGCCGGCTGGTTGCTGGGCGTGGCGCTCGTGATGCAGGTGGTGCCGGCGAGCGACGGCGGCGTGGCCGAAATCGTGGCCGGCGATCCGCGCGCCGTGGCGCGAGCACTGCCAGTCGCTTTGCGAGCAACTCTGGTCGTTCCGCGTGCCTCAACAGGCGAGCCTGGTGGTTGCGGGCGTCGGCGGCGGCCCGCACGAGCAAACTTGGGAAAACATCGGCCGGGCGCTGGCGGCCGCCGAGCCGCTGGTCGAGGACGGCGGCGCGGTGGCGATCTGCTCCGACCTGGACGCTGCCCCAGGCCACGCGCTGGGCAGCTCATCGGCAGCGCCGATTTCGACGGCGTCGAGCGCAACGTGCGGAACGACCATTCGCCCGACAGTTGGCCCGCCTGGCAACTCGCGCGGGCGTTGCAACGCGGCCCCGTGTATTTTCTGAGCCGGCTCGAGGCCGACGACGTGGAAGACCTGGGCCTCGCGCCGATCGCCGACGTCGACGAGCTCGCGCGCCTCGCCCAGCGGCAGGAGAGTTGCATCGTGCTCGACGACTCGCAGTACGTCGTGGCGACCGTGGCAGGCGAAGCATGATGAAAGCCGATTCCAATTTTCCGCTCGACCAGTACCACGCGCTCCGTACGGGGTTCGGCATTTTCCCTCTCCAGGACTGGTCGAGCGTGACGCTAACCGGCGCCGACCGCCAGGCGTTTTTCAATAACTTCTGCACCAACGACGTGAAGCGGCTGGAGCCCGGCGAACACTGTGAGGCGTTTATTACGAACGTGAAAGGCAAGGTGCTCGGCCACGGCTTGGTCGATTGCCGCCAGGAGGAGTTGGTATTCATTACGGTGCCGGATCAAGCGGCGCCGCTCGATCGAGCATCTGGATCGCTATATCATCCGCGAAGACGTTCAGCTCCGCGATTCGACGGCGGAGCGTGCGTATCTGCTCGTCTCCGGCGGCGATGGCGCGGGGCGGGGGCTTGAGCCCGAACATTGGATCCGGTGGCGGCTGCTGGACACGGAATTCTGCGGCTTGCACGAGGCGACGCCAGCCGACATGCCGCGCGTCGGGCAGGAATTGCTTGCGGCCGGCGCTGTCGAGTGCGGTGAGGCAGCCTTCCAGGCGTTGCGGATCGAAGCGGGCACGCCGCTGTTTGGCGTCGACTTCAACGCGGACAATCTGCCTCAGGAGGTCGGCCGCGACGAGCTCGCCATCAGCTTCACCAAAGGCTGCTATCTCGGGCAGGAGACGGTCGCCCGCATCGACGCCCTGGGACACGTGAATCAATCGTTGGTGGGCGTGCGGTTTGCGGGACAAATCGTCCCGCCGGCTGGGCTGGAGCTCACGAGCGGCGAAGACTCCGCCGGCCGTGTGACGTCGGCCAGCTATTCACCGCGGCTTGAGTCGCCGCTCGCGCTGGCGATGGTCCGCCGGCCATGGATCTCGCCGGGCACGCGTTTGGAATCGGCCGCGGGCCCCTGCGAAGTGGTTGACCTGCCGGTACACGAGTGACGACATTGCTAACGCGCGTGGGGTGAATCGGCGACCATCACGTCGCCGAGTTGCAAGAGCCAACGGGTCGCCCGGCCCAGCACGTCGGCATCGGCCGGCACCTTGCCGACCGTGACCAGTCCGTTCTCGTGGCATCGCCGTGCCAATTCGCGCAGCCGGGCGTGCACGTCGGCCAGAAACTCGGCCTGCTCCTGGTCGGCAAGATCGTGCCGAACGAGTTGCACCTCGTTCTCCCGCCGCACACGGTCGAGCGACACCAGCCGGCCGTGCTCGGCTTTGAACAACAACCCGTTGCCGTAGGCGCGGCGGAGCTGGCCGCTGGAATTGAAATGGTAGGCCGGATCGGCGCCGAAATAGACGCTCGGCGCCCCGTCGGCGCGAAAGCCGATCACGACGTGTTCGCGGCTCGCAGCGTCGCGCGGTGCAAGCTCGATCCGCTCGACGAGCGCCGTCGCCTCGCGCAGCAAGTCTTCTCGCTCGGTTTCCTGCCTGGCCATGTGCTTCAGGATAACGCGAGCGCACGACGTGGGATACCAGATCGTCCGCGGTGGGATTTGCCGGCCGACGCGTGAAACCGCTCTTGGAGGGCTGGTCCGTCAGCCGCTCGTCTTGGCAACCTGACCATGCGACGGCTCCCAGCGCCCGACTTCCAATTCGATCGGCTCCCGGTCGGATTGGCCGATTTTTCGCAATTCGTCGCGGACTTGGAAGACAGCCTCGACGACCTCGGCATCCCACTGTCGGCCGGCGCCGTCGCGGAGAATTCTGTCGAGCTTTTCGTCGGGAATGCCGCGGCGATAGGGCCGGTCGCTCGACATCGCGTCGATCGAGTCGGCCACGGCCACGATTCGGGCCAGCCGCGGACAATCCTCGCCCTTGAGGCCGTCCGGGTAGCCGCCGCCGTCCCACGCTTCGTGGTGGTGCAGCACGACCGGGAGGACTTTGTCCAACTGTTTCACGCCGTTGAGAATCTTGTAGCCGAGCTGGGGATGCGTCTTGATGTGTTCGAGCTCTTCCTCGGTCAGCGCGCCCGGCTTGCGAAGCACGTGGTCGTCGATGCCGATCTTGCCGATGTCGTGCAGCAGGCCGGAGAGGTAGATCGTGTCCAGTTCGTCTTCGGTGCATCCGATGCGTCGGGCCAGGCAGACCGAGAGCCGGGCCACGCGATCGCTGTGACCGCAAGTGTAGGGGTCCTTGGCGTCGATTGCGGAGGTGAGCGCCCGCACGACGCTGGCAAAAAAGTCGGCCTGCTCCTGGTAGAGCGCGATGTTTCCGCCGTGGATGCCGAGAATCGTCGCCACGCTGGACATCAAGCTGGCTTCGACCGTGCCGAATTCCACCTCGCTATTGGTGGTTTCGCCGGACCCGATGTGATTCAGCGCCAATAACCAGCCGAACAAATGACCTCCCTCGCGAATCGGCACGGAGATCAACTCGCGGACCTTCGGATAGAACCAGGTCGGCGAGTTGGTGGCCGACTGATTGAGCACGAGCGGCTCGGTGGCCACGTGAGGACCCAGCCGTTCGATGAAGCGGTCAAGCTCGCCGGCCTCCAGCGGGCAGTCGCCGTGGTTGATAAGCATCGGGCCTTGCTGCGTGCGATCGCCCAGCGCGTGTCGATCGTGCGTTTCGGCGAAGGAATTCAGTTTGATGGCCACGCACCTGGCTGGAATGACTTCCGACAGCCAGCGTACCGACAGCTCGCACAACTTGACCACGCTCTTCGACAGTGAGAGGTGCTCGGTCAACCGGTGCAAGAGCGTGATTTCTTCAAACGTGTTGAGCAGGTGCGATGAAATCTCCGCTACCTGCCGCTTGAGCTGGAGCTCGCGCTGCTGCGTGGTCGATTTCTCGATGAGCAGTTGACTCATTCGCGTCAAGGCTTGCGGATGCCAAGCGATGCGCGCCTGGGCCCAACGAAACAATGGCCCGGACTCGACGCCGAAGGTAGCCGCAGCGGCCTGCACTTCCGATTCCTTGCGGACCGGTTCGGCAAGGAACAGCGAAATCGCCACCAAAGGCCGAACATGCGATTCCGCCGGCAACGGGACTGCCAGCATCAACACGGGCGACGTTTCGTCGACGATTTCCGGGCGTCCGCGCCGTGCGACCTCTTCGAGCAACGTCAAACGCGACGACACGTCCCACGCCAAGCCTTCGGCGGCCGGATGAAACACCTCGCCGGACGACGGGTCGACCACCGTAAACGACTGGTCCAGCGTACGCTCGAACGCGGCAACGACTCGTTGCGTGCTGGAGTTGAGCATCCGCTTCCGACTCTCGTCCGCAATCGGCGTCTCGCCGCTAGCCGGGGAGATAGCGGTGATTGGATTTTCCTGATAGTGATAGGTAGTGGCCACGGCTGAGAGTATCCGCGTGAGGGTGTGAACGCGATGGTTTGATTGCAGAACGTGGGCCGACCGCGTCGTTGAACAGCGGGTCTGCCGAAGCCAATCGCTGACGGGCTGGCCTCCCTGAAACATACCCCGTGGCGAGACGACGGCGTTTCGCGTGTCGCGGTCGCCGGGTAATCGCCGCAGCGAGCTGTTCCGCACGTGCAGTCTGTACCGGTTGCACCGGCCAAGAGGAGAAGATTTGGGGTCGATTCGCCGTGGCGGACGGGGCTAGATTCCCTTCCGTGCCGCCAAGAACAGCCGGTCCACCGCCCGCGAACGCGCCGGTCTATCGGCCTTTTTGAGGCTGGAGGCGTTGTTTGTAGCGCTCGCTGGCCCGCCGGAGGATCTCAAGTTCTTCGGGCGAGAGTTGGCTGAGATTCGTATCGTGGAGGCGCGCTAATATGTCGTCTACCCGGGCGTCTTCGTATGCTTCCTGAGTCTGGCGACGCTTATCTTGCGATTCGCCCTGGCGCCGTTGATGCTCGACCAAAACGGGTTCCTCATCGTCTTCTTCCAGCTCGACGGGTTCGAGCAAGTCGACGCCGTCGCTGCGGACTCGATAGCCGGCCGCTTCGTCGAATAGGTCTTCGCTCCAGTCGCTCACGAGGTCCTGCCGAGCGCTAAAGAACACGAAAATTCCCAGCATCACCAGCGGCAATTTGACGAAAGCGAGGTTGTCGAGCTCAGGAGCCGAAAACCGCACGAGCGCAGCCGCGGCGATGAGCACGCCGACGATCATTCCCGCGCGGCCAGTGACCACGCGGGCTGTCCGACGGCCCAGGGCGGGCCAAAGCATCGCGCGGAAGATCGGCCCGCCGTCGAACGGATAGGCCGGCAGCAAATTCAAGAGCAGCAGCATCCAATTGATCCAGAGCGTGAGTTTGCCCACGAGCAGCCATGCGCTTTGGTTGTCGTCGATCAGGCTGAGATTCAAGGGATGCAAGAGGGTCAGGATGTTCGTATTTCCTGCCAGCGCCAGCCCGACCGCCGCCACGACGACCAGGCTCAGATGCACGATCGGCCCGGCAAGTGCAACAAACAATTGCACCTCCGGCTCATCCGGGACGCGCGGCGAAACCAAGCCGCCGACCGGCCCGAGGATCACCGAGTCGACCTTGCCGCCGACGCGGATCGCCGCCAGCGAGTGAGCCGCTTCGTGCAAGAACAAGCTCCCGATCGCTACGCCGAGCGTCAGGCAGGCGGGCCAATACAGGTCGGCCGGCATGTACGCCAGCGACACCACCGCAAAGAGCAGCAAGAAGATGTGGACCCGAACGTGAATCCCGGCCCATCGGCCCAGGCTCAAACTCCAGCGCTGGACACTGCAACCACGCATAGCACGACTCGGCTCGAACGATACCCGGCTTGGTAGAAACGCCCCGATCGATTCCGTAAAAATCAGCGGCTCGCGGGAGCCGCCGCGTCGACATTTGGGCCGGCACATTGTATCCTACCAGCCCGATGAAACTTGGGCAAATGTTAAGCACGCTTCCGCGGAACCATAACGATTAATCGGACAACGCATGGGCGACCCGCTCGAAACCTTGTTGGAAACCTCACGGTTCAAAGTCGTCCGGCAGACGGTCCGGCGTCCTGACGGGCGGAGTGCAAGCTGTCAGTATGTCGTCCACCCTGGCTCGGTTGCGATTCTGCCGCTGGTCGACGACGATCACCTGTGCTTAATACGGAGCCGGCGGCTGACGGTTGGCCAAACTCTCGTCGAAGTTCCAGCCGGAACCCGCGAACCGGGCGAAAACCCGCTGGAAACCGCCCGCCGCGAGCTGGAGGAAGAAACCGGCTACCGGGCCGACGTTTGGGAGGAGCTCACGGAGTTTTACGCCTCGCCGGGAATCCTCAGCGAGCGGATGCACATCTACGTCGCCAGAGGGCTCACACCGGGCGAACCCCGTCGGGAAGCCAACGAAGAAATCGACAACCTCGTCCTCTCTTGGGACGAGGCCCTGGCCATGCTCGACCGCGGCGAGATCGTGGACGGGAAAACGATTGTCGCGCTGCTCACGTACCGGCGTCGCGCGGGGTTGGCGTAATCGAATCCCGGGCCGCGGGCTATTCAGGGCATCGACTGTGGCGTTAGCATCCTTTTCAATCGCTCAAGCGAAGTGCACTTCTCGCAATTCTCGGTTGCGTGGCACCGGCAGCCGCCTTTTTGGTAATCCGTAACGGCGCCAGGAACGCGCGTTTCACAGCCGAGTTCGTCGCGGCGGCCGACGATCCCGAGCCGGGTGACGAAGCAAGGACTTGTTCAACGGCACCGACGTATGCAGTGAGCGTGAAGATTTCGTGAAGATCGCTCGCTGCGTACCGAGACTCATCGGCCGTAAGTTGTTGTCGCATAAGCGAGTCGACGCGGCCGCGGCGGCGGTGTGCGCCGGCCGCCGCCGATCAATGTCGTGACCACCGCGACTTGCTGTGCTAAGGTTACCGGCAGCCGTCTATCGTTGTGGCCCAGCGGCCAATTCGCGTAGCTCTCCGATGATGAACGAATTCGATCCGCAGGCGTATGGACCGGTGTTCGCATCGCTCGTGGACGTAGACCGTCGTCGGCCGCTTGACGTTGGGACGCCGAATGCGAGCGGGCGGGCGACCTTGAACCGGCTGACGATGAAGGCGGCATTCGCCCATGCGACGCGCGCGGTCGCCGACCGCCAGATGGCGGAGTGTTGCCTCTCGGGCGTTTGGCTGTTGCACGATTTTCTCGACGAGTCGCACCAGATCAGCCAGGGTATCCACACTGCTAGCGGCAGCTTCTGGCACGGCATCATGCATCGCCGCGAGGGCGATTTTTCGAACGCCAAGTATTGGTTCCGCCGCGTCGGCGAACATCCCGTGTTCGAGCCGCTGGCAGAGCGCGCGGCCGAGATCGGACTGCCGCGTCGAGGCCCCTGGGAGCCGCACAAGTTCGTCGACATGTGCCAGGCAGCCGTCCGCAGCGGCAAGGACCTGGAGCTGTGCCTCGACTTCCAGCAGGCCGAGTGGGAGCTGCTGTTCGATCATTGCTATCGAACCGCGGTGAGTGGCTAGACCACAGACGACTGAATTCCGATGAAGTCTACTGGCAGGTGTTGGCCAACGTGGTAAAATCAGGATATGGCAATCTCTCTGTCGCCCGAATTTGAACGACTCGTGTAAGTAAGGCTCGCCCAGGGGAGTTATCGCACGGAAGAAGAGGTGCTTCAGGCGGCTTTCGAGGCGCTTGACGTACAAGAACAGACTCTGGCTGCAATTGCCGAAGGATATGCGGACTTCCAGGCCGGCCAATTTCGTCCGTTGGACGAATCCGACGCCGAGTTTCGTCGGCGGTATAGCATTCCGCAGGACCAATGACCTATCGGGTAGTTCTTACCGCCCGCGCCGAGCGAGACCGGGTTTGCTTGGTACACCGACAACTGCTCTTTTGACTTTGCGGTCCGTTGGTACAACGGCATCATGCAGGTTGTCCGTAGCCTGTCACAGAATCCGCAGCGGTGCGGCGTGGCTCGTGAGAATGACAAGTTTCCGTTTGAAGTCCGCGAATTGCTCTACGGTGCCAAGCGCCGCAAGCATCGGGTGCTGTTCACGATTCACGACGATCTGATTCTCGTACTTCACATCCGTCACTATGCACAGCGGGATCTGACGGCCGACGACCTCTAAACGGGTGCCTTTCCGCCCACTTGCGTCTGACCCCTAAAATCGCAAAATAGAGGGTCCATTCCGCAATCTGCCGCATTCCCCGACGGGCCGCCGTCGGGCTTGGCGTGTTCCCACCTAATAGACCTAGTAGAAAGGATCCACCATGTCACGAGGAGTTACGTTCAAAGGCGCCGCGCTCACGCTCGCGGGCAACGAAGTGAAGGCCGGCCAGGCCGCGCCCGATTTCAAGCTACACTATTTCGAAGGCGGCATGAAGGAAATCAAACTCGCCGATCTGAAGGGCAAACCGACGCTGCTGAGCGTTGTGCCGTCGCTCGACACGGGCGTCTGCGCCATTCAGACCAAGAAGTTCAACGAATCGCTCGCCAAACTGGGCGACAAAGTGAACGCCGTGACGGTGAGCCTCGATCTGCCGTTCGCCATGAATCGCTTCTGCGGCGCCGAGAGCATCAAGAACATGCGCGTCGGCAGCGACTATCAGGATCGCAACTTCGGCACCAGCTGGGGCACGCTGATCAACGAGCTCAAGATCGAGAGCCGGGCCGTGTTTGTGCTCGATAAGGACGGCAAGGTCGCTTACGCCCAGTACGTGCCGGAAGTCACCAGCGAGCCCGACTACGACTCCGCGATCGGCGCGCTGCAAAAGCAATTGTCCTAAGACGTACGACAAGTTTCGCAAGAGTGATGATCCGGCCGGAGATCATGTACGGTTCCATTGATTGGCATTCACAATGATTGGTCGGCTCCCGTCGTCGGGGCCGTCGTGGCGGCACTCCCGTGCCAGCACGCTTTGTCGGAGAAAGGCAGGGGCTAAAATGGGTAGATTTTTCGCTGGTATTGTGGCGGTGGTGTGTTCGATCTTCTTGGTGATCCAGTCGTCGTGCAGCAAGCAGTCGGTTCCGAACGTATCAACGGCGCGAACGAGCGACGCGAGCGCGACGCAAACTGAATCGCTGCCCGCGCCCCTGAAGCCGGCGGTCACGTTGGTCTCGAACGAGACGGAAGAAGTGGTGCTCGGCGCGCCCGAGCTGACGGCCGGAATTCCCGGCTCGGGACCACTTTCCGGCACCGAGATCGAAGCGTGGCTCGCCGAACCGCGCAATCACGCCGTGCTTACGCCGGTGCTGCCGTTTGGCCTGGCTGCCGGCGCGGGCCAGATCGCCGGCCTCGACGCCAATCCGCTCACCCGTGCCAAGATCGAGCTCGGTCGGCAGTTGTTCTTCGACCCACGGCTCTCGCAGGACGGCACCATCAGCTGTGCGAGCTGCCACGATCCCGGGTTCGGCTACGCCAAGAACACGCAGTTCGGCGTGGGCGTGGGCGGGCAGCTCGGCGGACGCAATTCGCCCACCGCTTACAACCGCATCCTCAGCTCGCTCCAATTCTGGGATGGCCGGGCCGACTCGCTCGAAGAACAATCCAAGGGTCCGATCGCCAACCCGATCGAGATGTCCAACACGCACGACGTCTGCGTGGCGTATCTGGCCGACGTGCCCGGATACAAGCTGCAGTTCGAGCGCATCTTTCCCGACGGCGTCAACATCGACAACGTCGCCAAGGCGATCGCCAGCTTCGAGCGGGTGCTGGTCACCGGCCCCACGCCGTGGGACTACTACGAGCAACTGCACAATTTCGAGCAGGCGTATGCCGACGATCTCGAGGATCTCGACGCGCTGAAGGAAGACGATCCCGACACGTATGACGAATACGTGCAGCTCAAGTCCGACTCGGACGCCCACCCGCTGAGCGCGAGTGCCCAGCGCGGCGGCGAGTTGTTCTTCGGCCAGAAAGCCAGTTGCACTGCCTGCCACGTCGGCGCGAATTTCACCGACGAGCTGTATCACAACCTCGGCGTCGGCATGGACGCGGCGGAGCCCGACCTCGGCCGCTATGTCGTCACCAAAGACGAAAAGGACCGCGGTGCATTCAAAACGCCGACGATTCGCAACGTGGCGATGACCGCCCCCTACATGCACGACGGCTCGCAGAAAACGCTCGTGGAAGTCGTCGAGTGGTACGACAAGGGCGGCCATCCGAACGCGAACCTCGATCCGAAAATCAAGCCGCTCAAACTCACCGCCGAAGAAAAGGCCGATCTGGTGGCGTTTATGGAAGCGCTCACCGGCGACCTGCCGAAGGTCGAAAGCGACCGGTTGCCGAAGTAGGCTTGCCGAAGTGGGGATGGACGCGTCGGACGACGTGAAAGGGAACGAACGGAGTTGGCGTCGGCGGCCACGCCGAACCTGCCGCCAATAACCACGGTCTTCCGAGGCATTCCTAATGCGCATTGCCTTTCGCATGCAGGCCCACCCGGGGCACGAGGCCGAGTACATTCGGCGGCACAACCCGATTTGGCCGGAACTCGAGGCCAAGCTCAAAGAGCACGGCGTGCGCGACTATTCGGTCTTCCTCGATCGCACGACCGGCGACCTGTTCGCCTATGCCGAGATCGAAGACCTCGAACGCTGGCAGGCAGTCGCCGAGTCCGACGTCTGCCATAAATGGTGAAACTCGATGGCCCCGCTGATGCCCTCGAACCCCGACACCAGCCCGGTCGCCCGCGACTTGGAGGAAGTTTTTCACATCGAGGCGGATTTTTAGGCCGCCCGCCGCCGGCTGATTTTTTGCGAAATCAGCGAGTTTTCCCATCATATCCGGCAGATTCATCGCCGCCGTGCGATTCTCGCCCCCGGCTGTAACACCCCCGCCATCGCTCCGTATGAGAGTGCGTAACGGGCCGAGTGGCCCGCAAAACTAAACCCTCTCTGATGGAGAAAAGAACGATGAACGCTTTCCGCAAAACCCGTGTCCTGGCCTTGGTTGGTTTGCTCACCCTGATCGCCTTGAGCCTCGGAGCCGCGACGGCCGAAGCCGGTGGTTGCCACCGCAGCTACAACTACTGCAATTACACGCCCAGCTACTGCAATTACAGCCCCAGCTATTGCAGCTACCCCAGCTACAACTACTGCAACTACGGTAGCTACTGCAACTACGACTACAGCTGCTTCTACCCGAAGACCTGCAGCTACCCGGTGACGACGTTCGATTGCTACGGCCGTCCGTACACGGTCTGGCAAACTGGCTACGGCAACACGCCGGTTGCGATCCTGCCATAATTGGCCGGTCGCCCTCGGCAAACTGCTGTCCCAAAAAGGCGGCGGGGAGTTTTCCCCACCGCTTTTTTTGTGCGCGTTGTCAAATGCCGACTGCTGGCAGTGCGGTCACGGCCGCTGCGGAAACTGGCTGCACGCCCGGCACAACCCGCACGTGCGGAATCTCCACCACCACGAATGATGCAAAATGTCACCCGTTGCATTTGCACATCATCGGTTGGCGGGTAAGGGTTGAGTGCCGAACTCTTGCGCACGATTGGCGTAGGAATTCTGCCGCCGGATGCGGCGCGGCAAACCGCCGCCAATTCTCGTCACTTGTTGTGTCCCGCGCCAACGCGTGGGCAGTATGGAGACGTAAGTCATGAACAAGATCTTGATGTCGTTCGCCATTGCAGCGCTGGCTGCTAGCGCCCCCGGTTGCGGTTGCTGCAGTTGCCTGTTCCCCAAGCCGGCCCCCGTCTGCGCCGCGCCGGTGCCAGCCTGTCCGCCTGTGGCCGCCAGCCCATGCAGTGTGCCGCAGGTGACCAACTACGGCTATGCGCCGCAGCAGAGTTGGTGAGCAAGCGATTGCCGAATCCGCAGGTTGGCAGAAGTCGATCCTGACCCGATCGAGCGCTTCGCAGGGAGAGCGGTTATCAACGTCGGGTCGCGCTCGAATCAATTGCCATGTCAATTCGTGCTGAGCAATCGCGGTTTCATGGTGCCCTACACGGAGCCGATCGCCGGCACGAGCGTCGTGTTCGAGATGGCGCCGGTTCCGGAGCGGCGAGTTCCTGTCGGGCAGCCCTGCCGACAAACAGTCGCGCAGTTCCGAAGGCCAGTGCTCCAGCCATTGGGCTACGGCGGCGAGAAAAAAGCCGTTGGCTCTCGGCTATTGGCCACTGAATTTTGGCAAGCTGGGCTGCGGAAAAGTCTGGCTCACAGCGTTCGGCTGCCGAGTCCCCTTCTTCGAGCGCGGCAAAGCAACAAAAAGGTCTTCAATGGCTTCGTCGTCCCGATGACCGAGTGTCTCCATCGCTCGGTCCACAGCTAACAGCGAAACCGCGCCGATGGATTCGGCCGGTTCGCAAGGTCTCTGACGCGAGGCCAATAGCAGGCGGCCACCACGTCCAGACCCGTGCCACTGGGCCCCGGCTCCGGACGCGTCATGCGGCGCGTGCATGGCAGCATAAGACGAGCTCGTCCAGACGCTCCATGGCGCATGAAAGCCGCCTTCCACCGCCATCCTCGCCAGCGGGGCGTTTGAAGATTCATCGTCCACGCCTTCTGCGAAAATCGGCGTTTCTCGCATCGATGGCTCCGACGCGTCGCTCACCGCCAGCAGCGGAAATTGCGGCGCGACCGCCGTTTGGGCGGCGAAGCCATTGCGCCAGATCGCGTAGTCGGCAGCGTCGACCCGTCCGTCGTCGTTGCCGTCCGCGGCGAGTCCCGCGCCCGAGGTTGCGCCAAAGTTTGCCTTCCAAAACGCGTAGTCGCCCGAGTCGACGCCGCCGCTGCCATCGTAGTCGCCAGCGATCCGGCCCAGGTTTGCCCGCCACACGGTGTAGTCCGCCGAATCGACGATGCCATCGCGATTTCCATCTGCCGGATGGCTCGCCACGAGAGAAATCGTGCCAAAGCTCTCTCGCCACGTTGAGTAGTCGGCTTCATTCACCACCCCGTCGAGATTAAAGTCGCCGGCCATCCCAGCAGGTGATGGGGAAGCAACGAAGTTGACCGCATTCCAAGTGCCTCCGCTGAATTCGAACTCATCGTCGACCAGCTGGACGTTGCCCGCATCGCTGGCTCGGTACATATATCTCGTCTCACCGACGTGAAACACGAGGCACCACCCGCCGCCCGGCGCATCCGCAGCAGTTTCGACCGTTTCCAAAAGGGGTGCTCCGTTCGGCTTGCCGAGTCGGGCGGCCAGATCGTTCCGCGCGTTTTCAATCGCCCGCGCCAACGGATCCGTGGTTGCCAAGGGAGCGACGACCACCGGCGGCAAACTCACAAATTCCACCACAGGAATCGGCAAAGGATCCGGCGCCGGAAGGACCACCGGGTCCACGATAATTATCGGCTCGATTTCGGGCGACACATCGACGCTCGCAATCACCACCCCGGGATCCGTCACGTCGACGACTTTCAACGAGTCGTTCGCAAATGAATAGAGTTTGTCGCCAATGTAGCCGCTGCGGCGGACAGGCGAGTCGTGGGCGATCTCCGACACCAGCACGAGGCGCTCGTTCGGCTCGCTCGCCTCCACGTCGACGCGAAACACGGCCAGTTCATTATCCTCCACATACTGCCGAGTCTCGCGGTAACCGTCACCGTCGACGTCGATCCGCTCGTAGTAACCGCGCCGGGTAGGAATCGCCAGGAGCCCGTGCGCTGCGAAGTAGCCGAACGCATGGTGATCGATTTCCGATTCGCTGAACGAAAATCTCTCGAAGGTGTATTCGGCAATCCGGCGCGGGTCGGCCAGATTGCTCACGTCGAAGATCGATACCTGGGTAGGACCAGCCGAGCCGTTTGGAGTGTTACGGCCCACCGTCAGTAGGTAGTTTTCGCCGACCGGATGCACATAGCTTGTGAAGCCGGGCAGCGTGATGTGACCCACCGCTTCCGGCCGCGTCGGATCCGTTAGGTCAATGGCAAACAGGGGATCGATCGTGCGGGCCGTCGTCACGAACGCCCGATCGCCCAAGAACCGCACCGAACGCATCGTTTCATTGAGCGCCAGGTTCTGCAGGCTGCCCACGAATTCGAACACACGGTCATCTTCCTGCAGCACGAAGAGCATATTCTCGCTGCGGCCCGACCAATTGCCGGAATTGTCATTACTGACCGTCGTGGCGATCCGCAGGTAGTCGCCCTGCTCGTCGGCCGAAAATTGATTGATGATCGTGCCGGCCACGGTGGTCGTCGCAGCGAACTCGATGCCGCCCGTTTCCGGGTCCCAATCGAACTTCGCGATCCGCGTCGTCGCACCGTCTTCGTGCGAGTAGTCGCGGTCGAACACGTAGAAGTTGTCGAGCGACGCGTAGATCGTGCTCGCACCGGTGCCGTACACGGCCGATGTATCGGCCAGTCCCGGATCGTCCGACTCGACGTTGAACGACACGACCGAAATCAAATTGGTCGCATCCTCGACCAGCGGCCGGTAGATATCCTCCGGGGCGTTCAAAATGCCCGTCCGCACCAGTTCGCCGTCGCCATCGTACGAGCTATAGCTTGGCAGCGATGCCTCGACATACTCACCGATGTTGGCCATCACCCGCGCGACGTATTCTTCGCTCGTTTCGTAGCGGCCGGGAGTCTGCGGGTCGTTGTCGTCGTCGACGATCAAGGGCTGGGCGCCGACGGCGTCGAATTTGTCGACCAAAACGTACACGAAGTCGCCCACGCCGCGCGAATCGACGTACTTCCCTTCCATCGTTGTCTTCTGCACGATGTCGGGAGACGTGCGATCGCTGACGTCGATCACGGTGACGATCGTCGACGACGGCTGTTGATAGCCGGGCAGCCAGGGATCAATGAACACATTCGTCGCGCCGATCGAATCGTCGATGCCCAATCCATACCAGTTGTATCCGCCGCCGACCTCCGAGATCACCGTCAGCCGGTCGCCGTGCAGAAACATCGCCGTCGGCCGGCCCTCGATGTCCACACGCGAAACGACGGAGAGTTCTTCCGCCGGCCAGGCATCGGCGATCACGAGCTCCTTGCCGTTGAGCATGTAGACGTAGTCCGAGTCGAACTCGATGATGTCGCCCTCGTCGACCCCGGCCACCTGCACGTTGGTTTCGGAATGGTCGCGGCCATCGGCTGCCGTCGGTGAAGCATTCAAGTCATAATAATAATTGGACAGGGCATAGACCCATTGCTGTTGGCCGAACAGGTATTGATATCGCTGCAATGCATCCTCAAGCAGAAATTGCGCATACTCTTCGGCGCTGGCGAATTGCGGCAAATGGTCGGCCCGCGGCGTGTCGACCACCACGCTCACCTGCGCCGTCAATTGGCCGTCGACCTTATAAGTGAACGTCTCAGTGCCGACGAAGCCCGCCGCCGGCGTGTAGAGAATCGACTTACCATCGTCCGAAATCGTCGCGGTCCCGCCATTCGACGTAGCCGTGACCGAAGTGATCTTCCCCACGCCGGAGTAATTCGCGCCGAACAGGTCGTTCACCAACACCGGCAGCGACTGCATGCCATCCGCCGCGTCGACGCGGAAATGATCATCCCGCACCCGGCGGATCACTTCGACCGTGACCGTCGCCGACATGAAGTTGTCAACCGTATAAGTAAACGTGTCGGTGCCGAAGAAGTCACTTGCAGGCTCGTAGTAGACGGATTTGCCGTCCTCAGCAATCGTGATGATACCACCATGCTGCGAAGGGCCGACGCTCCGGATCATTCGCGGGCCTTGATAATTCTGCGGCGGAAATTCGGCGTAGTTATTTGGAACGAAGTCATTCTGCATCACCAGCAGCTGGGTCGCCGACGAGCTTTCATCGACCACGAACTGATCGCCATTGACGTGACTTGCGATCCAAACGGAAACGCTCGCTTCGTACTGGCCGTCGACTGTGTATTGCAACGTATACGAACCAGCCTGCGACGGTGTAAACAACAATTGCCCGCCCGCTCCGATCGCAACGATTCCTGATCCGCTCTCCACGGTGGCCGAGGTAATCGTCCGCGGCCCCTGATATCCTTGTCCGAACAAATCGTTCTGCAGGACGTTGAGCGAGTAGGGATGATTGGTATCTGGCGCGAAACGATAGCTGTCGCTTTGGGCAAGCGGCTTAACATAAACCCGCGCGGTCGCCTCCAGCACACCGTCGACCGTGTACGTGAATTTATCATTGCCCACATAACCGGCCACGGGCGTGTAGAGAATCGCTTTGCCATCGGCGCGGATCGTCACGCCACCGCCGTTCTTCGTCGCGCCGACTGACGTAATTAGCTTGGCCCCAGCATAGCCGTTTCCGATGAAATCGTTCGCCAGCACGTCGAGCACCCTGTTCGGTGTATCTTGAATCGCGCTGAGATTGTCGTCCCGGACCGGTCGAGTCACCTGCACGCTGACGGTCGCCTCGTGCACGCCGTCGGCCGTGTATGTAAACTCATCGGTGCCCGAGAAGTCGGCCGCCGGTGTGTAGAAAATTCCCTGGCCGTCGGCCGAAATCGTTACCGTGCCGCCACTCGTGGGCTGCGTGACCGACGTCACCCGGTCGATTACGTCATGCCAAACCTGGTGACGATCCATGTACCGGTCGTTTGCCGCCACGTTGAAGAAGAAATCAGAACTATTCTGGTCGACTTCAAACCAGTCGTTGACCACCGGGCGATAGATGTAAACCTGGACCGACGTTTCATAAGCGCCGTCGACAATGTAGCGGAAACTGGTATCGGCCGTTGCGCCGGGTTCAACACTGTAGATGAGCGACTTGCCGCCGCTGGAAATCTCGACCGTGGTGCCTTCCGACACGTCAGCCACCGCAGTGATCCGCCGCTCGCCAGCGCACCCTGTCCAGAAAGGATCGTTGGCAAGCACGTCCATCGTCTTGGGCGGGAAGTGCTGGACCAAATCGTATTCATCCGAGGTCAAAGGTTTCGCGATGTCGATAGTCACCTGAGCCGGGTAGACGTCGTCGACGACGTAGATGAACGTCTCCTTTCCGAGATTCTCTTCCGACGGCGTATAGTCAATTGACATTCCGTCGGGACGGATGGCAATCGTCCCGCCTTGGCTCCCCACGCTGACTGACGTGATTCGCTTGGCTCCCTGATAGCCTTCCCAAAACGGGTCATTCGCCAATACATCGAGTATCCGCGACTGCCCGTCGGGCACGACTTCGAAATGGTCGAACTCGAGCGGCGACTGCAGGTTCACCAGCACCTGCGCGGTGAGCAGGCCATCGACAGCGTAGACGAACGACTCAGTGCCGAAAAAGTCGGCCGGCGGAGTGTACAGGATACTCTTGCGGTCGTCCGCGATCGCCAATCGGCCGCCTTCGCTGCCATAGCTGACCGAGGTAATCAACCGCTCGCCCGTGTATTCCGGCCCAAATGTGTCGTTCGCCAGCACGTCGAGCGGAACCTGCGATCCGTTCTGGCGAAGGTCGAAAAAGTCGGCCGCCAGCGTCGTGTCGAGCGCGTAGCGAACCTCCAACTGCTCCATGTGCAGCCGGCGCGACCCGCCAGGTGCCCGTTGACGTCGCAAGAGCTGGGAAAATCGCATGATGACCTCCGCAAGTAGGCGATCAATGGGGTCGCCAGTCACGCTGGGCGGTAGAAAAGAGACTGGCCTGTCCTTCCACACCCCTTTAGGCCAGATGCATTCAAGAATGTCACGCCTCAAATCGAGACGGTGGGTAGATGCGATTCCCTCAACGGCCAGGATTCGCCAGCTTGGGCCCACGCCGACGGTGAACTGAAATCATGCCACCACAGCAAGCTCGGCACCCGGTGGGGTCGCTCTCTACTGCAGCCAGCTCAGCGCCTGCAGGGCGACAAACACGATTGCCATGAAGGCGACGATCCACACCGCGAATCGGCTGCCGTGGACGAGAATCGGGCCCATCTCTTCGTGGCGCGTCGCCGCATAGACGAGGCTCACGCTGACGATGATCGGCACGGCGAACCAAATCCGCAGCGGATCCATCGCAGCCAGCACGCACACTATACCCAGCAGATTCATCATTGCGGATCAATCATCCAATTCAAGTCGCACCCGATTTTGCGTCGTTCTTGCCGTCGTCGGGTTTCTTTTTCTTGTCCTCCGGCGGCAGAATCACCAGCGGGCCGCCGAAGGCGTCGCAGATGACCAGCAAATTCAACAGCCCGGCCACGATCGTGTAGACCGTCCCCATCTCGAACATGTCGGCCGAGTCGTGGTTCCACTTGGCCACTTCGTCCGGATGCCTGACTTGATGATTCGACAGATCGGTTGAGTCGAATTCGCCCTTCATGCGCGGCGGCCGCATTAAGTCGCCCAGCAGGGGCAGAGGCCCCTTCCCGTCTTCCATCCGAGCACGCTGCACGAGCGCGGGCGTCGCTGGCAGGCCGACGCCAAGTTGGAACAGGTACTGCCAGCGCGTGAGGATGCTCGGCGTCGACGCGTAGACCACCCGGCCGTCGCCGATGTAGAGGCCGTACAAAAACGTCCCCAGGATGCAGACGAGGAACAGGAATCCCTTGGCGTTGCGGCCTTGATAAAAGTGCCCGAGCCCCGGCACGAGCCACGCCAGGAAAGCCGCCAGCCGTGGATCCTTCAAGTCGATCACGACTTCGGGCGGAGCGGAAGTCGAGGTTCGAGCGTCGGCGGTTGTGTCGGGCGTGGGCATAGACTCATCATTCTAGGCGGCAACGAGCCGGATGCCAGAGCAGTTACGCACGACGTCGCCGCGGTCTTCCCAGTTCTTCGTATGGCAAGCGGCCGGTATTGGCCCGCGGACCGAAAAAAGGGGGCACAAATCGCCGGCTAATTCGTAGCCCAGGACGCTGCGTCCGGTTGTGAGGAGAGCCGAAAATTGGTAGATTTTAGAGGCGTTCTCGACGGGCTCCGCTCCGCCGGAAACCTTTGACCTTGCTGCCACCGCAGCACGCTCGCCCGCCTACTCCAAAGGACCCCCAGTGGCCGACGATTCCAACGATTCTGATGCCGACGAGACGATACCCCCGACCGAAGACGGCGGTTCCTCCGCCCAGCAACCAAGTCCGCAAGAGCAGGCGATCGCCCTGCGGCTGATCGACCTGCCGATCGAAGACGAGCTCCGCGAAAGCTACCTCACGTACGCGATGAGCGTGATCGTCAGCCGCGCGCTGCCCGACGTACGCGACGGCCTCAAGCCCTCGCAGCGCCGCATCCTCGTGGCGATGAACGACCTGAACCTCACGCCGGGCGCCTCGCGCGTGAAGTGCGCGAAAATCTCCGGCGACACGAGCGGTAACTACCATCCCCACGGCGAAAGCGTCATCTACCCGACGCTCGTCCGCATGGCCCAAGAGTGGAACATGCGGCACGTGCTGATCGACAAGCAGGGCAACTTCGGCTCGATCGCCGGCCTCCCCGCCGCCGCCATGCGGTACACCGAAGCTCGCATGTCCCCCTTCGCGGCGATGCTGCTCGAAGACCTCAAGCTCGACACGGTCGACTTCATCCCCACCTACGACGAACGGCACCTGGAGCCGGTCGTGCTGCCGGCGAAGTATCCGAACCTGCTGGTCAACGGCTCGGGCGGCATCGCGGTCGGCATGGCCACGTCGATCCCGCCCCACAACCTGGGCGAAGTTTGCAGCGGCGTGGTCGCGCTGCTCGACAATCCGCACATCACCGTGCAGGAATTGATGGAGCACATCCCGGCCCCCGACTTCCCCACGGGCGGCATCATCTGCGGCAAGAACGCCATCTGGAAAGGCTACGAAACCGGCCGCAGCACGATCGTCGTCCGCTCAAAAACCACCATCGACGAACGCAAGCCCGGCCGGATGCGGATCATCGTCAACGACATCCCCTACCAGCAGACCCGCGACCCGGTGATCAAGAAAATCGCCGAGCTGGCCAACGAAGGCAAGGTCCCCGGCATCTCCGGGGTGCGCGACGAGAGCGATCTCAAAGAGCCGGTCCGCATCGTGATCGACCTCAAGAAAGACGCCGATCCGGAGATCGTGCTCAACCAGCTCTATAAGTTCTCGCCGCTGCAAGATTCGTTCTCGATGATCTTGCTCGCGCTGGTGGACGGCAAGCCGCGAACGCTCTCGCTCAAGGAGATGCTGCAGGAGTTCATACGCCACCGCGTGATCGTGCTCCGCCGGCGGACGCAGTTCCTGCTCTCGCGGGCCCGCAAGCGGAAGCACACGGTGCAAGGGCCTGCTTGCTCGCACACGCGAACATCGACGAAGTGATCCGCGTGATCCGCGCCTCGAAGACGCAAGCCGAGGCCAAAGAACGGCTGATGCAGATCAAGACGCCCGCCGCGCTGATGAAGCGGGCACTCGGCGACGAAGGCTTCGGACAGTTCCAGCAGGAGCGCGGCATCGCCGAGGAATACTCGCTCACGCCGGTCCAGGCCGAAGCGATCCTCAAGATGACGCTCGGCCAACTCGTGAACCTCGAACAAGAGAAGCTCTCCGACGAGCACGCCAAGCTGCTGGTCGAGATCGGCGAGTACCTGGCCATCCTCGCCGACGAGCAGCGGATCTACGCCATCATCCGCGAAGACTGCGAAGAAGTCGCCCGCAAGCACGCCGACAAACGCCGCACCGCAGATCTCGAACGAAGAGATCGGCGAGGTCAATCTCGAAGACCTGATCGAGGAAGAGCAGATGGTCGTCTCGATCTCGCACAACGGCTACATCAAGCGGACCCCCTCGAGCGTCTACCGCGCCCAGCGCCGCGGCGGCAAGGGCATCCGCGGCGCCGAAGCCGACGAGGACGATCCGGTCGAGCACCTGTTCGTCACCAGCACGCACGACTACCTGCTCTTCTTCACCTCCAAGGGCAAAGTCTACTGGGAGAAGGTCTACAACCTGCCCGCACTCCGCCGCGAGAGCAAAGGTCGCGCGGTCGTGAATCTCCTCAACCTCGCCGAGGACGAGAAGATCGCCGACTGCCGGGCCGTCCGCGATTTCGACAAGCCCGACCACTACCTGATGATGGCCACCCGCGGCGGGCTCGTGAAAAAGACCGAGCTCAAGGCTTACAGCCGCCCACTCAAGAGCGGCATCATCGCCATCAAGCTCAAGGAAGACGATGAGCTGGTCGACGTCGCCATCACCAAGCCGGGCGACGAGATCATCCTCGCCACCGCCCACGGCATGGCGATCCGCTTCAACGAGGCCGACGCCCGACCGATGGGCCGCAACACCAGCGGCGTCAAAGGCATCAAGCTCGGCAAGGACGACTACCTCGTCGGCATGGTCGTCGCCGACCCCGAAGCGACGCTGCTCACCGCCTGCGAAAAAGGCTACGGCAAACGAACCCCCTTCGGCCCCAACGCCTCCCCCGAAGACGGCGAGCCCGCTTCAGCGGGCGGGGAACTCAGCGCCGGCGGCGAAGCTGACCGAAGAAGAAGGCTCCAGCTCCTCCTTCCGCTACCGCACCCAAAATCGCGGCGGCAAAGGCCTCCGCGACATCAAAACCACCGACCGCAACGGCCCGGTGATCGGCATCGTCCGCGTCGACGACACCGACGAGCTGATGATGATGACCGCCCGCGGCAAAATCCAGCGCGTCGCGGTGAGCGACTTCAACCCGATCGGCCGCAACACCCAGGGCGTCCGCATCATGTCGCTCGACGAAGAAGACACCCTCGCCGCCATCGTCCGCGTGCCGAAAGAAGAAAACGGCGGCGAAGACGAAGAAGTCACCGCCGCCGACGAACTGCCGAGCTAATTGGCGCCGTCGGCCACGACGGATTCACTTGAAAACGGCCCGCCATATGCGCGAACGCTGCCCGCGAACCATCGCGGCGAACACCAATCGCGCCCATCCGCGTTCCCGCGTCACACGACGATCTCCCATCTGGTCCGCCAAATAAGCCACGCACCCGACGGCCTATCCTCTCTCATTCGTTTCCGGGCCCGCCCCCTCCATTGGTACGGGTCGCCAGCGCGCTTTCGACCGACTATCATCAGGTCTGGCGCAAACGCGGTTTCTGCCAATTGCGACTTAACGAGTCAATTCGAACACTTCCGACGGAGAGCTGGATGACAACTTTAGCCATTGCCCTAAAAGACGAAATTCGCCGCCTGGCCCGCAAGGAAATCCGGGCCCAAACCGGCCACACTTCCCGCGCCGTGGCCCAATATCGCCGCGAGATTGCCCGGCTCAAGCGCCAACAACGCGATCAGGAAAAGAAGCTCGCTTTCCTTGCTTCCCAGACGCGCAAGACCGTTGCGTCTCCCACGGCATCCCCCGACCTCAACGGCGGCACGCGGTTCTCCGCCCGCTCGGTGCGGGCCCAGCGCCGCCGCACGGGCCTCTCGGCGGCTGACTACGCCAAGCTCGTCGGCGTTTCGCCGCTCACCATCTATAACTGGGAGCACGACAAATCACGCCCCCGCCAAGGACAGTTTACGGCGCTCGTCGCTCTACGCGGCCTGGGCAAACGCGAAGCGCAAACCAAGCTCGAATTGCTAAACACCGCGGGGAAGAAGCCCGCCACCAAACGCGGCCGGCCACGCAAAGCGAAGTAGCCGTCGCGCGGAGATCGAGCGGGGCAACCAGTCGAATCTCAGTCGCTGCCGCTCGGACGAAGTTGGATCGTCACTAACACGGTCGAGTCCTCGACGCCGCGCAGGGCGTGCGGTTCGTTGCCGCGCAAGTAAAGCAGCTGCCCCGCCGGCAAGGCCTGCGACTCACCGCCGGAGCGAAACTCCACTTCGCCCTCCAAGCACTGCACGGTGATTTCGCCCGCCACTTGGTGAGGCGGGATCTCCTTCCCCGCCGGAATGACAAGCCGAATCACCTCCAGGTGTTCGGACTTGAACAGCGTCGTCGTCACCGATTGGGAAAGTGCATTTCCCAACGGACGAACGCTAACCACCTGACCCGGCGCGGCATGGGGAATTGCCATCATGAACCTCCAGGAAGTCGGACAGTTTGTGAAGCGAGCCTATCATACTTGAATTCATACGTTTGCGCTATCGGATAACGGCGCACTTTGGCAACCGAGGGTCGGCCTCGACGACTTGCACGAGTCGGGTGACATATTCACGTCGACTCGCGGCGATCCAAAACGCGCTGGCCGCTCGATAATTCACACGCTTCCCCGAAGGCCAGGAGAGCTGCAAAGTCGGGGTCTGGTCCATTTGTCGGCCAACGAGCATCAATTAGCCGCATAACCGTCGGTCGAAAACATGGACCTGACCTGCTCAGTAGAAAACATCGGAATGCTAGCTAAACAACGCATTGGAAGTCGTCGTATCGGTATGGATGAAGACGAGCAAGAGTCCGAAGCGGGTGGTGTTCGAGGCGTTGGCGGTGGCCGAGGCGTCGTTGCCGCGCTATTCGCATCGGTACAGCCCGCGGGTCTTCACCCAGCATCAACTGTTTGCTTGTCTGGTGCTCAAGGACTTTTACAATCTCACCTACCGCGGCACGGTCGGCCTGTTAGCGGACGGCGATTCGCTCCGGGAAGCGATCGGGCTGAAAAAAGTGCCGCACTTCACGACGCTGCAAAAAGCGGCCGATCGGTTGCTGGTGGCGGCCTCGTTTCGGCGGCTGATCACGACGACGGTTCAGCGAGCACGGAAGGCGAAACTTCTCCGCCGCCGCGTGCGGCTGGCCGCCATCGACACCAGCGGCTTCGAAGCACGTCACACCAGCCGCTACTTTGCCTGGCGACGAAAAAAGGTGGGAAAGCACGGGCGAAAGTGCGCCGTCTCCTATCGCCGCTTTCCCAAGTTGGGAGTGGTCTGCGACACGGTGAGTCACCTCTGCCTGGCGGCCCGGGCCAGCCAAGGGCCACGGCCCGACTTCGGCGACTTCCGCCCGTTGCGGATCGCAGCGCAAGCCAGCGCCGGAGTGAGAGCGGTGGCCGCGGACGCTGGATTCGACAGCGAAGCCAACCACGAGTTGGCCCGCGACGAGTTGAGGATTCAGTCGCTGATCCCGGCCGAGCATGGCCGACCACCAAAAGGCGAACCTGCGGGACGTTATCGCAAACAGATGAAACGCCACCTCCACGAAAGTCGTTACGGACAGCGTTGGCAAGTGGAAACCGTCTACTCGATGATCAAACGCCTCAGTGGAGAAGTCGTCAACGCCCGCACCTACTGGCGACGCTGCCGGCTTCTGCTGCTCAAAACCCTCACTCACAACATCAGCATTCTTAGACGACAGATAGGTTTTCTACTGAGCAGGTCAGAACGGTTTATCATAGATGGGTCCGGCTGTGATTGACCCTGATCACCTTTGACCGTCTGGATCGCGCAGCCGGGTGCCAATCGGTTGGGTCCACTGCCTCTTGTAGCTACGCGACCCAGGTTGGGGCAACCCGGGCCACCCGCTGTCGTGGGCCGGTCCGGCGATCGTAGATCGCCGGCTTTTGTCGTCGCGCTGAAGGCGCGTGGCTCAGTGGCTCCGCCGCAGCCGGAGTGCATTGCCGATCACCGAGACGCTGCTGGCGCTCATCGCCGCTGCCGCGATCATTGGATTCAAGAGCAGCCCCACGAACGGATACAGAATCCCTGCCGCGATCGGCACTCCCAGCGCGTTGTACGCGAACGCGAAAAATAGGTTCTGCCGGATGTTGCGCATTACGTCGCGGCTGAGCCGCACGGCGCGGACGATGCCGCCCAGGTCGCCTTTGACGAGCGTCACGTCGGCGCTTTCGATCGCCACGTCGGTGCCGGTGCCCATGGCGATGCCGACGCTCGCCGCGGCGAGGGCCGGCGCGTCGTTGATGCCGTCGCCGGCCATGGCGACGCGGTGGCCCTTCGCTCGCTCGGCGACAACATAATCGTGCTTCCGCTGGGGAGTGACGCCCGCCTCGAACTCGTCGATGCCGAGTTGTCCGGCGACCTCGCGGGCCGTGTGTTCGTTGTCGCCCGTGAGCATCACGATCCGCAGGCCCAGCTCGTGCAGGGCGCGGATGGCGGCGGGGGTCGAGGCTTTGATGGGGTCGGCGACCGAAAGCGTGCCGGCGAGGCGGTTGTCGATGGCGACGTACATGACGGATTGGTTGGTGCCGCGCGTCGCGAGCGACGCGGCTAAGTTTGTTTCGATGCCACGTTCGTCCAACAAGCGATGATTGCCGACGAGGAGTTGGCGCCCGTCGACGTTTGCTGTCACACCGCCGCCGGTGATCGATTCGAAGCCGGTCGCGTTGGCCAGCGCGAGATTGCGTTCTTTAGCCGATTCGGCGATCGCGCGGGCCAGCGGGTGCTCGCTGTTCTGTTCGACCGAGGCCACGAGCCGCAACAGCTCGTCCTCGCCGACATCCCCAACAGACTGTATCGAAACCAGCTTCGGCCGGCCTTCGGTAAGCGTGCCGGTTTTGTCGACCACCAGCGTGTCGATCTTTTCGAGTTCTTCAAGTGCTGCGGCATCCTTCACGAGTACGCCTTCGTGGGCCCCGCGGCCGACGCCGACCATGATCGACATCGGCGTGGCGAGTCCCAGCGCGCAGGGGCACGCGATGATCAAAACCGCCACTGCGCACACAAATGCATACGCCAGCCGCCCCTCCGCCGGACCCCAAATGGTCCAGGCGATGAACGTTACCACTGCCGACGCGATGACGATCGGCACGAACCACGCCGCCACGGCGTCGGCGACGCGCTGGATCGCGCGCGGGAGCGCTGGGCGCTCGCGACCATGTCGACGATGTGCGCGAGCGTCGTGTCGCTGCCGACTTTCTTCGCTTGCATCAAGAACGCGCCCGTCTGGTTCACCGTGCCGGCGATTACCGGGTCGCCCGCTTTCTTCTCGACTGGCATCGATTCGCCGGTAAGCATCGATTCGTCAATTGTGCTCGCACCCTCGGTGATTTCGCCGTCGACGGGGATCTTGTCGCCGGGCCGAACGCGGAGCGTATCGCTCACCTGCACCTCGTCGAGCGGCACTTCGTGATCCTCGCCGTCGCGGACGATGCGGGCCGTGGGCGGCGCGAGCGACAACAGTTCACGGATGGCGGAGCCCGTGCGGCGGCGAGCCCGCAACTCCAGCACCTGGCCCAGCAGCACGAGGGCGGTGATCACGGCGGCCGCTTCGAAATAGACTTCCACGTTGCCATCGTGCTTAAACGCATCGGGAATCAAACCTGGCAACAGCACCGCGACGAGGCTGTAGAGATATGCCGCGCCAACGCCCAGGGCGATCAGCGCGAACATGTTGAGATGGAGCGACGCGAACGACTTCACGCCGCGCACCAAGAGCGGCCAACCGGCCCACAACACGACCGGTGTCGCCAGCACCAGTTGCAACCACAAGTACGCCTGGTGCCCGATCCAATGATCAACCGGCACGCCCACCATCGGCAGCATCGCCAACAGCAGCACCGGCACACCCAGCGCCGTCGCCACCCAGAATCGCCGCGTCATGTCGCGCAGCTCGCCGTCGTCCTCGGGCTCGTCGGCTGAGGCGACCTTCGGCTCGAGCGCCATGCCGCACTTGGGGCAGGTGCCCGGACCGCGCTGCTCGATCTCCGGGTGCATCGGGCACGTGTAAATCGCGTCCTTCCCCGCACCCTCCTTAGCCGGCGCGCTACGCTCGCCGGAATTCTCTGTCGGCTGCACCGGCGCCGCCAGGAACTTCTCGCGGCAATGGCCGCTGCAAAAGTAGAACTTCTCGCCGTCGCGCTCGGCCGTGATTTTCGCCGTCCGCTCGTCGACAGTCATCCCGCAAATCGGATCGATGGCCATGGTATCACTTGCTCCTGATGCCGGTCCCCTCAAGAATGATACCTTTGATCTCCCCGCAGCAGCAGTAGGAATTCGCATGCAAGGCAGGTCGGATACCGTCCAGGCGATGTACCGCTCGGCCAGCCGCACGACCGCGGCCGGGCTGGCGATCAATCTTGCGATCGGCGTCATCAAGCTCGTGGGCGGGATTGTTGGGCAGTCGTTCGCGCTGGTGTCCGACGCGGTGAATTCGCTCGGCGACTCGCTCGGCTCGGCGATCGTGCTTATTGCACTGCGCATGGCGCAGAAACCGCCCGATCTCGATCATCCCTACGGACACACGCGAGCCGAGGCCGTGGCCGGGTTGAGCCTGGCGTGGTTGATTGCGTTTTCGGCGGTGCTGGTCGGTTGGGAAGCGGTAGCCCATCTGTTCGACCGGCAAACGTCGCCCGCGGCCTGGACGCTGTGGATCGCGGCGGCCAACGTCGTCATTAAAGAAGCGCTTTATCGAGTCAACAAGTCGATTGGCGATCGGCTCGGCTCGCGGTCGCTGGTGGCCAACGCCTGGGACCACCGTAGCGATGCACTCTGTTCGCTGGCGGTGGTGATCGGTGTGGCTGCGGTGCGTTGGGGCGGGCCGCGATTCATTTGGGCGGACGAGACTGCGGCGCTCGTCGTGGTGGCCGTGATTCTCTGGTCGGCTTGGCGACTCTTGCGGACCAATGCGGCCGAGCTGATGGATCAACAGACCGACGACGCGACGGTCGACGCGATTCGCCAGGCGGCCCTGAGCGTGGAGGGCGTCCGCGGCGTCGAAAAGCTTCTGGTCCGCCGCTCCGGCATGGAGTGTTTTGCCGACATCCACATCGAAGTCGATCCGCAAGCCACGGTCGAACAAGGGCACACGATCGGCCACGCGGTGAAGTCGAAGCTGGTTCGCGAGTTCACGGCGCTGCGCGACGTGCTAGTACACTTGGAACCGCACCCGCATGATCACGCGGGCCAGCGGGCGTAGACGCCGGCGGGCAGCGAACGGCCGTCACTGGTTGTGAGCGTGAGCTCGCCCGTCGCCGGCGGCTCTCCGCAGTGGCCGAAGATGCCTTCCGCCAGGTAGGCCGCGAGCTCCGCAGGGCCGATCCCCGGCGAGTGGCACGAGACGAGCACTAGCGCGCGATTCTCGGCCGTGAGCTTGCCACACAACGAGAGCAGCGGCAACAGATCGGTGTCGATTTTCCACGGCTCGCCGTTGGGGCCGTGCCCATAGCTGGGCGGATCGAGGATCACCGCGTCGTACTGCCGGCCTCGCTTCAGCTCGCGGCGGCAGAATTTCATCGCATCTTCGGCGATCCAGCGGACTGGCCGCTCGGCGAGGTCCGAGAAGGCAGCATTCTCCCGCGCCCGATCGACAATCGTCTGCACCGCGTCGATGTGCACCACTTCCGCCCCCGCCGCCGCGGCGGCCAACGTGCTCCCCCCCGTGTACGCAAACAGATTCAAAACCCTGAGCGCCCGTCCGAGCATCGTTTGCGGCTTGGCGATCTGCCGCGCGATCCACGCCCAATTCTCCCGCTGCTCCGGAAACACCCCCACCTGTCCCGACGGCAGCGCTTCGAGCCGGAGCCGAAACTGCGCATCGCCTTCCGCCGCGAAGCACCACTCCGCCGGCATCCACGTCCTCGGTTGCGGCGTCCACGAGCCGTCGCCGGTCCGCGGCCCGCGAAACCGCGCGGTGATCGCCTCCCACAACTCGGGCCGCGACTTTTCGACGCCCTCCGCCGCTGGACACGGCCGATTGAGCGTGACTGCACCATACCGCTCCAGTTTCCTGCCATCGCCAAAATCGAGCAGTTCGTAATGTTCGTTCTCTTGGGTCATCAAAAAAGTGCCAGTTTTCTGCGGATGATTGCGGGATCGTCTCGCGGAATAGTAAAGTAGGCAAAAATCGTCGTCTTTGCGGATCGCAGTCGTCGCCATAAAATGCAAGTTTGCATTCCACGACCCAATCCCCGGGGCTCCGATGCCCGCTGCCGATATCGTGATCCAAGGCGCCCGCGAGCACAACCTGCGGAGCGTCGACGTTGTGTTGCCGCGAAACCAGCTGATTTGTCTGACCGGCGTCTCCGGCTCGGGCAAAAGCTCGCTCGCGTTCGACACCCTCTACGCCGAGGGCCAGCGGCGGTACGTGGAGAGTCTGTCCACCTTTGCCCGACAATTTCTCGGGCAAATGCCCAAGCCCGAGGTCGACCACATCAGCGGCCTGAGCCCGTCGATCTCGATCTCGCAGAAGTCGTCCGGCAACAACCCGCGGTCGACAGTCGGCACGATTACCGAGATTTACGACTTCTTGCGCGTGCTTTACGCGCGAGTTGGGCGCGGGCATTGTCCCGAGTGCGGCAAGTCGATTACGGCCCAAACCCGCGAGCAGATCATCGGCCGCATCCTGCTGCTGCCGGCGAAGACGCAATTCGCCGTGCTCGCGCCGCTCGTCCGCGGCCAGAAGGGCGAGTATCGCGATCTATTTGAGGACTTGCGGAAGCAGGGGTTCGTCCGCGCCGGGTCGACGGCAACATCGTGCTGCTCTCGGACGACCTCTCGCTCGACCGCCAGATGCGGCACAACATCGAAGTCGTCGTCGATCGACTCACCGCCGGCCCGAGCATTCGCAGCCGGCTCGCCGAGGCAGTCGACATGGCGCTGGCGGTGGGGAAGGGGAGCCTCGTGATCGCCGTAAACGACGAACAGGCGGGGAAGGCGGAAGGGGGAAGGGGGAAGGAAGACGATAATTCCGCCCTCCCCCTTCCGCATTCGAGCAAGCGCCGCGCCGCCACGCAACCTGGCGACCTCATCCTCTCCGCCCATTTCGCCTGCACCGATTGTGGCTTGAGCTTCGCGGAGCCCACGCCGCAATTGTTCAGCTTTAACAGCCCGCAGGGAATGTGCCTCGAATGCGACGGGCTCGGCGAATTTTTTAGCTTCGATCCGAATCGGCTCGTGAGCTCGCCCGAGAAATCGTTCACGCATGGCGCGATCGAACTGGTGGGTTCGTGGAAAGACCTCGGTCGCTGGCGGCGGCACATCTATCGCGGCGTCGCGGAAACGATGGAACGCAAGCTGGAGCTTCCCGAGGGAACGCTGCTCGAAACGCCCTGGGACCAACTGGCCGAAGAGTACCGCAACATCTGGCTGTGGGGCACGGGCGACGAGCACATCACGTACACTTGGCGGGCCGGCAAGTCGTCGCAGAAGTACGGCGGCGCGTTCGCCGGCATCATCCCCGAGCTGCTGGAAAAATATCGCACCAGCAAGAGTGCGATGCAGATCAAGCAGCTCGACAAATACATGAGCGTCATCCGCTGCCCCGATTGCCAGGGCCAGCGGCTCAACCCCCAGGCCCGCTCGGTGAAAATCGCCACCACGAGCGAGACATTCCGCGACTGGCCGGAATGCACGCTGCCCGAGGTCTGTTCGCTGGCGGTCTCCGAAGCAGCCGAGTTCTTCGGCGAGCTGGCGCTCGAAGGCAACCAGGCGCTGATCGCCACGGAGGTGCTGAAAGAAGTCCGCGGCCGGCTCGGCTTTTTGAAAAACGTCGGCCTTGAGTATCTTACGCTCGATCGCACCGCCCCCACGCTCTCCGGCGGCGAGTCGCAGCGGATCCGGCTGGCCGGCCAAATCGGCTGCGGCCTGGTCGGCGTGCTTTACATCCTCGACGAGCCCTCGATCGGCCTCCATCCGCGCGACAACGATCAACTGCTCGCCACGCTCAAAGACCTCCGCGACCTCGGCAACACGGTCGTCGTCGTCGAACACGACGAAGACACGATGCGCGCGGCCGACCACATCGTCGATTTCGGCCCCGGTCCGGGCGTTCGCGGCGGCGAAGTTGTGGCGATCGGCGACGCCGAGATGATTTCGAAGCAATCGCGGAGTGTCACCGGGGCGTTCCTGTCGGGCAAGAGGAAGATCGAGATACCAGCGCAGAGAAGGATTACAAATAAAGGGGACGGGAGTCTTTTTTCAGTCAGCCGAAGTGATACGAATGGCAAGTCCAGTGAAAAAAGACTCCCGTCCCCTTTATTCGCGTCGTTGGCGCGCGGCACAACAACCTCAAAAACGTCGACGTCGAGATTCCGCTCGGCGCGTTCGTCTGCGTCACCGGCGTCTCGGGCAGCGGCAAGAGCTCGCTGGTGAACGACATCCTGGCTGAATCGCTGCTCACGCAGCTGATGAACGGCAAGGGCCAGCCGGGCAAGCACGACCGCATCGAGGGAGTCGACCAGCTCGACAAGCTGATCGTCATCGATCAGTCGCCGATCGGCCGCACGCCGCGTTCCAACCCCGGCACGTACATCAAGCTGTTCGACGACGTTCGCAACCTTTACACGCAGCTCCCCGAGTCGAAGCGCCGCGGCTACAAGCCGGGCCGATTCAGCTTTAACGTACAGGGCGGGCGGTGCGAAGCCTGCGAGGGCAACGGCTCAAACCGGCTCGAGATGGACTTCCTAGCCGACGTGTGGGTCACCTGCCCGGTGTGCGGCGGGCATCGCTTCAACCGCGAGACGCTGCAGGTGATGTACCGCGAAAAGAGTATCGCCCAGGTGCTCGAGATGGACGTGCAGCAGGCGCTCGAGCACTTCGAGAACATCCCGCCGATCCAGCACAAGCTCAGCACGCTGCACGCGGTGGGCCTCGACTACATCAAGATCGGCCAGCCGTCGCCGACCCTCTCCGGCGGCGAGGCGCAGCGCGTGAAATTGGCCCGCGAGTTGGTGAAAAAATCAACCGGCCGCACGCTCTACCTGCTCGACGAGCCGACGACCGGCCTGCACTTCGCCGACATCGAGCTGCTGCTCGCGGCGCTGCACGGTTTCGTCGACGCGGGCAACACGGTGCTGGTGGTCGAGCACAATCTCGACGTGATCAAGACGGCCGACTGGGTGATCGACGTCGGGCCGGAAGGCGGCGCGGGCGGCGGGCGGATCTTGGTCTGCGGGACGCCGGAGGAAGTGGCGCGGCATCCGGAGTCGCACACGGGGCGGGCGCTCGGGCCAGCGCTCGGGGTTCGCGCTAAGCCGCAAGCGGCCAGCAAGTCGAGTCGCAATGGGAAGGCGGCCAAGGAGGCGACGCACATCGTCGTGCAAGGGGCGCGGCAGCATAACTTGCGTGATTTGAGTCTCAAGATTCCACGCGGCCAAACGACCGTCTTCTGCGGCCCGAGTGGCTCCGGCAAGACCTCGCTCGCCATGGACACGATTTACGCCGAGGGCCAGCGGCGCTATGTCGAAAGCCTCAGCTCCTATGCCCGGCAATTCGTCGGCCAGATGCAGAAGCCCAACGTCGACCACATCGAAGGCCTCTCACCCGCGATCGCCATCGAGCAGCGGAACACGGGCCAGACGCCGCGGTCAACGGTCGGTACCGTCACGGAGATTTACGACTATTTCCGCATCCTCTTCGCCCGGCTGGGCCAGCCGTATTGCCCCGAGTGCGACGTCCCGATCGGCACGCAAACCTCCGACCAGATTGTCGACAAGCTGCTCGAGGAAAAGGATGGCACCAAGCTCTACGTGATGGCTCCCGTCGAAGTCACCGTCGGCGAGCAATACGAAACGCTGTGGGATTCGCTCCGCGGGGCCGGGTACGTCCGCGTGCGAATCGACGGCGAGACTCACTCGCTCGACACGTTGCCGATGATCGACCGCCGCCGCAAGCATCTGGTCGAGGTGGTAATCGATCGCATCATTGTCCGCCGCGACCAGCGCTCGCGAATCGCCGGCAGCATCGAGAACGCGCTGGCGCTCGGCAAGGGCGTGGTCCACGTCGCCCATCCGCACGACGACACACCAGAGCCGCGTTGGCCCGTCCGCGTACACAGCCAGCACCTGGCCTGCGAAAAATGCGGCCGCAGCTTCGACACGCTCAACCCGCACAATTTCTCGTTCAACAGCTCGCTCGGCTGGTGCCCGGCCTGCGAAGGACTCGGCTCGCAAATCGGCGCCAACCCGGCGGCGTTGTTGCGCGACCCGAAGCTCACGCTCGCTAAGGGGGCGCTCTGGGTTTGGCCGGACGTGAGCCTCGCCGTGTCGCAGCAGATGCTCGCGGCGTTCTCAGCCCACACCGGCGTGCCGAGCGACGTGCCCTACCAGGAGCTCTCGCCGCGGCAGAAGCGAATTCTGCTCTACGGCACCGGCGAAGAGTGGATCGCCGTCTACCCAACTAAAAGGGGACGGGAGTCTTTTTCTAGCGAGCCTGGCAAGGCGGAACCCAAAGCAAGCGGTGAAAAAGACTCCCGTCCCCTTTTCCGTTTCCAATTCAAAGGCCTGTTCCCCGCGCTCGAAGAGGCGTCGAAACTCTCGCCACGGCTGCGCGGGCTGCTCGATCAGTTCATCGACGAGATCGACTGCACGCAATGTGGCGGCAGCCGGCTGCGCGACGATTCGGCGGCCGTCCGGTTCCGCGACCGCACGCTCGATTCGATCTGCCGCACGCCGCTGGGCGAGCTGGCCGAGCAAATCAAGAAGTGGAAGCTCGCGGCGAACGAAAAGAAGGTGGCCGGCGAGCTGCTGCGCGAGGTGCAAAACCGAGTCACGTTCCTGGTCGACGTCGGCCTCAACTATCTGACGCTTGGCCGTTCCGGCCCAACGCTCTCCGGCGGCGAAGCGCAACGCATCCGCCTCGCCAGCCAAGTCGGCAGCGGCCTGTGCGGCGTGCTCTACGTGCTCGACGAGCCGACGATCGGCCTCCACCCGCGCGACAACCAGCGGCTGATCAACGCGCTGGCCAAGCTCCGCGACCTCGGCAACACGCTGATCATCGTCGAGCACGACCGCGAAGTGCTCCAAAACGCCGACGGCATCGTCGACTTCGGCCCCGGTGCCGGCCGATTCGGCGGCCAAATCGTCGCCTCCGGCACGCCCGATCAAGTCTCGAAGCGGCGCGGCAGCGTCACCGGACCGTACCTCAGTGGCAAGAAGGCGATCCCCGTGCCGATGAATAGGCGAACGCAAAGTAGGATGGACAATCCTGTCCGTCGAGACAACAAGAAGACCAACAAGACGGACAGGATTGTCCATCCTACGACTGCTCACATCGAAATCGTCGGCGCCCGGCACCACAATCTCAAGAACATCAACGTCCGCATTCCGCTCGGCACGCTGACCGCGGTCACGGGCGTTTCGGGGAGCGGCAAGAGCTCGCTGGTCGAGGACATCCTCTACGCCCAACTCGCCAAAACGCTCCACCGCGCCGGCACCGCACCGGGCGCTCACGACGCGATCCGTGGCGTCGAGCAGATCAACAAAGTAATCCGCGTCGATCAACAGCCGCTGGGCAACACGCCGACGTCGAACCCGGCCACGTACACCGGCGTGTTCGACCTGATCCGCCAGCTCTTCGCGCAGCTCCCCGAGTCGAAGCTCCGCGGCTACACGGCCCGGCGGTTCAGTTTCAACGTGCCGGGCGGCCGGTGCGAAGCGTGCGAGGGCAACGGCCAACAGTGCATCCAGATGCACTTCCTGCCGGACATTTGGGTCGAGTGCGAGACCTGCCGCGGCCAGCGGTACAATCCCGACACGCTCGCGGTGAAGTTCCACGGCAAGAGCATCGCCGACGTGCTGGCCATGTCGTGCGGCGAAGCGGCCAGGCTGCTGGCGAACATCCCCAAGATTCGTCGCATTTTGCGGACGCTCTGCGACGTTGGTTTGGACTACATCACGCTCGGCCAAAGTGCGCCGACGCTCTCGGGCGGCGAGGCCCAGCGCGTGAAGCTGGCCGCCGAGCTCTCGCGCCCGACACCGGCCAGACGCTCTACCTGCTCGACGAACCGACGACCGGCCTCCACTTCGACGACCTCGCCAAACTGCTCGACGTGCTGAATCGGCTCGTCGACCAGGGCAACACGGTCGTGGTGATCGAACACAATCTCGACGTGATCAAGACGGCCGACTGGATCATCGACGTCGGCCCCGAAGCAGGCGCCGAGGGGGGGTACATCGTCGCCGAGGGGACGCCGGAACAGGTCGTTGCGAACTGCGCGTCGAGCGAGCCGGGGCGTCCTCGACCCCGATCGGGGCGGAGGACCGCCCGGCTCGCTTCGAACCCAGATAAGTCGATTGCACGTGTATCCCACACTGCGATCGCCCTTGCCCCCGTCCTCGCCGCCGGCCCATTTGTCGAACGCAAGAAGTACAACCCCGCCAAAGTCGAAGCCCCGCGCCAGCAAGACCACGACATCGACGAAGTCGGCCGCGACACGAAGATGCCCTGGGAGATCGACGGCCGCGGCTGGCACACGCGCGAACGCGTCGACCGCAACGGCCAACCGTGCCAATGGGATGGCCGGATTCTCGACGCCATCGAACGGCGAATCCACGAGCTTGGCGAGTTCAGCGCGACCAACTGGAACAATCGCACGATCGTCGAAGTCTCCGCGGCGAAAAAATCGGACGGCTGGTTCTTCCACGCGATCACCGGCGAGCGGTGGCTGGTGAAACTAAAGTTCCGCACGGCGAAGCGGACTTTCGAACGCGACACGCTCATCGCCAGCCTCGGCCTGAAACCGCTCAACGACATCGACGACGTCGAAGCCTACGGTCGCGGCCCGCGCGTTAAATGCAAGAACCTCCGCGGCCCGTGGCAGGAAGTGCAAATCGACGCCCACTCCTGGGCCGAGGTCGACACGCCCGAGTTTTGGGCGTTCGTCGAGCGAGCCGTCGCGGGCTTCAACAAGTTTACCGAACGCGTGCAACAGAAACCGTCGGACGTGATGCCCTGGACGGTGCTCGGCCAGAAGTGGCACCTCTCGAAGAAAGGCTTCCCGCCCGGCAAGCAGACGGAGTGGAAGCCCGAGGTGCTGGAGGAGCTATTGGAAATGCTCCACGACGCGGAGCCGAAGGGACAGTTCCTCTGGAACAACCAGGAACGGGTGTACTACATGGCGCCGGGCGTCCGCGAGCCGTGGGCCGTTGTTTGCACGAAGCGGCTCGCCGGCGTCGACTTGATCCTCAACGGGCCGAAGGGGGCGTTTCAGCTCGGCGGCGTCGCCGAGTTGGGGGCCGATCGGGCGCTCTCGACCAAGGCGGAAGACCGCGACCAGGTGAAGCTGCGGTTCGTGTCGACTGACGAGTTGCACGACGGCAAGCTCGCCGCGTTCTTCAAGGTGCACTTGGACGCGTTTCGGGCGCGGGAGTCGGTTAGTTGAGCCGACGTCGGCCACGACGCCTGCATTTACCATACAATCGCATCACTGAAGCTATGAACGATACCAACGCCAACACGTTGATTGCCCCGCGGTTTTTGTTCCGCTTTGCCGTGCCGGTGGCGCGGCAGCGACCCGATTTGGAAGACCGGCGGCGTCGAACTCGACGAGTCGTATCGGCTTCTGAATCTTGCGGAGCTAGATGCCGGCACGCAGGACCGCGAACGCAGCTTTGCCGACGTGCGGATGGCCTGGGCGCCGGAAGGACTCTTATTCAACGTCCGCGTCGACGGGAAAAAGCAGCCACTTTGGTGCCGCGACTCGCGGCTCGAAGACAGCGACGGCTTCACCGTCTGGATCGACACGCGGGCCACGCTCAACATCCACCGCGCGAGCCGATTCTGCCACCGCTACTTGTTCCTGCCGGTCGGCGGCGGGCGCGGCCAGGCGGAACCGGTCGCCGACCAACTGCTCGTCAATCGCGCCCGCGAAAATGCCCGCCCGGTCCGTCCGCGCGAGTTGCAAGCCGCGAGCCGCGTCACCGAGACCGGCTACTGGGTCGCTACGTTCGTGCCCGCGGTGGCCCTGGGTGGATTCGACCCGCAACAGCACCGGCAACTCGGCTTCACCTACGCCGTGTTCGACCGCGAGCTCGGCCTGCAAACCTTTGCCACCGGCCCGGCCTTCCCATTCGACGAGGACCCAACGTGCTGGGCGCAGATTGACTTGGTGTGAGGCGGCACACGCTCAAAATATCGAGTGCGACACGGCATCCTTCCCGAGCATACCGCCTCGTTCAACTCCGCGTCCGCAACTTCTGGCAACATCACCCGAATCGGATAATCGCCGCCGCGCTCGACGTCACCAACGATCGGTGGGGCGGCGGAGGATTTCATTGAGTAGCACGGCCTGACGGACGCCGTCCGGGCTGGCGAGCATGGCCGCGATTTGGGCGGCGGGTGACGTCGCCCGATCGATCGGTTGCTGTCCGCCCGTGCCAGCCGCCGCTTGGTCGGCCAGGCTGCCCAGCTTGTGATCGAATTTCTGATGCAGTTGCACGTCGAACTGCTCGTCGGCCTGCTTCACGCGCTGGCCGAGGTCGGCGACTTCCTTGCTAAATTCCTGCGAGGCGATGGCGACTCGCTCGGCCACGTGTTGGGCCACCGACGTGAACTGCTTACGAGGCGCGCGCTGAGGTGGAGCGGGTTTGCGTTCGTTCGGCGGTTTCGTCGCCTTGTTACGTCGCGTCGCGGCCGCGACGTCCTGCGAGCGCATCGTGTCGGCGAGCGTTTTTCTCGGCGCCGATCCGGCCTTGGGTTCGTCGATCAGCAGCACGACCTCGTCGCGGCCGGGCGGCCTCGGCGGCCGCTGCGGCGGGGCCTGCTGCGGCAGCTTTTGCTGCGCCGCGCGGCGGAGGAACTCGTCGATTTGCGTTCGCAGCGGATCCGGCGCGGGCGCGCCGGCCGCGGCGATTGCCTGCGCCGGCTGAGGTGCAGGCGGTGCGGCCGCTGGTGGCCGCGCCGCTTGCGCCGCCTGCTTCTTTTTCGCGTCGTTGATCTGGTTGATCAACCAGACCACGAAAAATGCAGCGGTCACGAGAGCGCCGATGATTTGGTCCAACGCGGCGGCAAACAGAATTGGCGGCGAATTGATCATGATCGTGCGTTCGAGTTTGCGTCGCCCTCGCTCCTCGTCTCTCTTATTTCCGTCCGGGTCCGCTGGCCGTGGCGATCGCGCCGCGCATGTTCGTGTCAGCCTGGACGTTTTGCAACTTGTAGTAGTCGAGGATGCCGAGCCGGCCGGTGTGGAATGCTTCGGCCATCGCCTTGGGGACCTCGGCCTCGGCTGCCACCAGCTTCGCCCGGTTCTCTTCGATCGTGGCGAAGTTTTCCTGCTCTTGCGAGACGGCCATCGCGCGGCGGCCTTCTGCCTGGGCCCGGGCCACGCGCATGTCGGCCTCGGCCTGGTCGGCCTGCAGCCGGGCGCCGATGTTGTCGCCCACGTCGATGTCGGCGATGTCGATCGACACGATCTCGAATGCCGTCTGCGAATCGAGCTTGCGGGCGAGCACGGCCTTCGAGATCGTGTCGGGGTTTTCGAGCACTTGGGCGTGCGTGGCCGACGAACCGATCGCGCTGACGATGCCTTCGCCGACGCGGGCGATAATCGTTTCCTCGGTCGCTCCGCCGATGAGCTGATCCAAATTGGCCCGCACGGTGACGCGGGCCTTGACCTTGAGTTGGATGCCGTTCTTGGCCACCGCGTCGAGCGTCGGCCGCTTGCTGCTCTTGCCGGGACAGTCGATCACCCGCGGGTAGACGCTGGTCTGCACCGCTTCGAGTATGTTCCGCCCGGCCAAGTCGATCGCCGTGGCCTGCTTGAAATAGAGCTCGATGATCTTTGCCTTGCGGGCGATGATCATCGAGCGGATCACCAGCGGCACGTTGCCGCCGGCCAGATAGTGGGCCTCGAGCGCTTTGGTCGTGATGCCTTCATTTTCGTAGAGCCCCGCCTGCACCGCCATGATTTTGCTGCGGGTGATGACGGTCGGGTTCACCTTCCGCAGCGTCATCCGCACCAGGTCGACGATGCCGATGCCGGCGCCGGTCGTCACCGACTGAATCCAGAGGCGAAAGTAGCGAGCGATGATTGCGAACACCGCCAGCCCCACGATCACCGCGAACACTAGCAGGATCAGCATCAACGTGCCACTGTTGAAGGGCCCGGCGGCAAGCGGGAAAGCGAGAAGCGTCGACTGCATGGCATCCACCTCTTGTAAGTTCGGCTCTGCAAGCCGGACAGTTCGCTGGTTTGGACGGGCTGGAAAGCCCGACGCACGGCCTAAGTGCAAGCCAGCTTTGTGCTTGCATCTGTTGTAATCGTTCGCACTCTGCGTTTCAAGCGATGCTTCTGCCCGCGGCGGGTTGCTGTGCGGGCCGGGCCAGCGAGAAAACCAGATGATCCAGGTCGTGCCAGCGGGTCAGCCGTTCCGGCTTCAGGCCCACGCGCAGCGCCACCCGCTGCGAGGCAATGTTCACCGGCCGGATCAGCGAGATGACGCGCGGCTTGTCGAGCGGGCCAAAGGCGTAGTCGCGCACCGCCGAGGCCGCTTCGACCGCGTAGCCGCGACGCCAGTGTGCCGCGTAGATCATGTAGCCGATCTCCGGCTCGTCGACGCCATCGACCTGTTGCAGCAGCAAACCGACCTGGCCGATCGGCTCGCCGGTCGCCCGCAAGGAAACGAGCCAGAACGCGTGGCCATGCTGCGCATAGCGTTCGATCACGCGGCCCAGCCAGGCCTGGGCCTCGTCGCGCGTGCAGCACTTGGGATAGTGCCGCATCACCCGCTCATCGGCGAGCAGCCGAGCCAAGAAATCCAAATCGTCCCAATTCATCTCCCGCAACGCGAGCCGCGACGTTTCGAGAATTGGTTTGGGCATAAGTGGCAGCGGGCAATTTGCCGGGCAAGTGCTATGCCAGCGGATCCTCGAGCGATTCGATGCCCAGCTCTTCGATCGGCCGGCTGAGCAAATCGTCGGTCGAGAGCTTGCGGTCGGGCCGCTCGTTTTCCTTGGCTGGGCGGACGACCACGCGATTTCCTCGGACCTCGGTCACCAAGACGTACTGCCCCGGCTCGATGGCTTTTCCGCGGGTGATGGCGTCGATCATCCGGCCGTCGATCTCCACCGCTCCGCTGGGGAGCATCTTCGACCGCGCGACGCCGACGCGACCCAGCAGAACGCGATGCGGATCGTCGGGCAACACCTCTGCCTCGGTCGGCAACTCGCCGAGGAACGCCTTGCCAAACCGGGTCTTCGGCCAGTAGTGGAACGCCAGCACCAGCACGAGCGGCACTGCCACGACGGTCGTCATGACAAAGGCAAACCCCGTCACCGGCCCGCGCTGGAAGGCGATCACGATCGCGCCCACGAACGCCGCCGCCGAGAGCATCGCCAGGACGCCGCCCGAGGGAATAAACACCTCGAGCACTAGCACGACGCAACCGGCGAGCATCAACAGAATCGACCAGGCCAACGGATCAAGCGCGTTCATGGGTCCTCGCCGGTCATTATACCCGGCAGGGGAAGACCTCCGCCACAGTTTGGCGGTTCGGGCCAGGAGAACTGCAAAGTCATTTTTTCTCTATTACTAGCGATGAAGCAGCAGCATTGCTCGCGTCCCGCTTTTCCATCAATACCTGACAATCGCGTGCCCGGCTGGTGGCTGAGCATGCTGTGCCAAATGCCGAGAAAATAGACTTTGCAGTTCTCCTGCGGTTCGGGCCTGCTAAGTTCGTTTCCCGACCGCTTCTCCGGCCACAACGTCGAGCGCGCCTCCGTTTCCACTTCGTGGCAACACCGTGTCAAGGGGGCATTCTTGGCCGGCGAGGTGGCCGAGAATCGTGGTTGAAATCGGCCAGGCCATGCGCTAGGCTGAAGTTCGCCCGAGTGACAAGCGTTCAGCGCGTGTCGTGCGCCGGGTGACACGTCCCTGAGCCTTGGCGAAGGGCGCGCCATTGCGTCGACCAAAAAGCCAGCTCGCCCGTGGCCCTTGAGGGGGCGCAAAACAACTTGACGCCTTGGGAGAAACTAGACGCCTTCGCAAAAACACGGGATTTTGGTCCGTCGTCTGTGGTCCGCGGTCCGTTGGTCATTCGCCTTGTTTTCCCCTGGCCAAAAACGGGTACTTCACATCCGTCCACCATCTGGTAGAAACGAGCATGTACTGCGACGTCACGTAGGCGTGCGAGGCCGCCTTTCCTCCGCCAGCGCGTGAGGCCCTGTTTGAAAATCCTCCGTCCGCGGTCGTCACGGTATGTTGGTCTTTGGAAATTGAACACGAAGCGGTTGGCTCTTGTTAGCCGTGAGCCAGCGCTCACACTGCGCTTCCTTGGCGTGTTGGCGCGCATAATAGTTCGGTCCCGCGCACCAGCGCTATTTGGTTGGCAATACATGCGACTACAACGTGGTGCGGAGGCGCAGGAAACATGATGATCGCGTCGTTGGCCGTTTAGACTTCCTATCCCACCACTTGATCGACCTGCTCCGGCGGTTCGAGGTGTTCGAGCGAGCCCAGCCGCACGAGTTCCGGCCACGCTTTGGCGACGACGCCCACGGTGACGAGCGTCATGAAGCCGCCGCCGACCACCGCGGGCAAGAGCCCGAGCCACTGGGCCGCGACGCCCGACTCGAGCTCGCCGATCTCGTTCGAAGTGCCGATGAAGATAACGCCCACGGCCGACACGCGGCCGCGCATCGAGTCGGGCGTCAGCAGTTGCAGCACCGTCGAGCGGATCACGACCGAAATGTTGTCGGCCGCCCCCAACGCAAACAGCGCCGCGAGCGACAGCGGATACGACTTCGACAGGCCGAACACGATCGTCGCCAGCCCGAACGCGACGACGGCCCACAAGAGCGTCGTGCCGCCGCGTCGGATCGGCGGCCGCGTGGCCAGCCACACGCTCATGGCGATCGCGCCGATCGACGGCATCGCCCGCAGCCAGCCGAAGCCGGTCGCGCCGACGTGCAGCACGTCAGTCGCGTAAATCGGCAACAGGGCCGTCGCCCCGCCGAACAGCACGGCCACCATGTCGAGCGTCATGGTCGACAGGATGATGGGGTTGCGGCGGAGGTAACGGACGCCTTGCAGAAGGCTCTTCCAGGAATGCGGCTCGGCCATGCGTTGATGCGCCTTCGGCCGCACAAACACCAGACACCCAATCAGAATCACGCTCGACGCGGCGTCGATCAGATAAACGGCAACCGCACTCCACCAAGCGAGCAAGAATCCGCCCACGAGCGGTCCGATGGTCGACGCCAGTTGAAACCCCACGCTCCGCCACATGGCCGCGTTGGGGAAGATTTTGTGGGGCACGAGGCCGGTGACGATCGCCGTCGCGGCCGGCCAGCCGGTCGCGCGGAAGATGCCAGTGCTCAGGAGAAACAAGTAGACCCAACCCAGCGGTGCGTGCGAGTACGACGCCCACGCCAGCCCGACGCCGCTCGCCGCCAGCCCGGCCTGGGCGATCATGATGATCGCCCGCCGCGAGTAGCGATCGGCCGCCGCCCCCGCCGGCATCGCCAGCAGAATCACGGGCAGCGCGAGCACCAAGCCGACGTAGCCGAGATTGATCGGCTCGTGCGTGCGATGATACACCTCCCAGCCGACCGCTGCGGCACGCATCTGATTGCCGGTGTTCGAGAGCATCGAACCGATGAGAAACAGCAGATAGCCCGGCTCCCGCAGCGCGGCGATGGGATCGATATCCGAACGTTTCGCCATAGGGGTTCGAGTTTGGAATGAATCGCGGCGCAAAGCAGGGGCACGAGGGCAGGGCCAGCTTAACCGAACGTACATGCTGCATAAAGCCGCGTTCGCAGTCGTCGATTCCGATCGGACTCGCTCGGCGGCAGGCGAATGGCGTATACTTGATATTTACCGCACGCTTCTGAACATTTCACGCCGATTCCAATGAGCGAAACCGGAGCTGACAAGCGAGCGGCGACCCCACCGGCCGACGGCGAACCGCGTTCGCCCGCCGAATTGGCCGATCGGGTGGCGATGTTGGTCGACGAAAACAGGACGTTTCGCGGCGGGCGGCTGCCGATGTGGCAACGAGTCGGCGGCTCGCTGCCACAAACCAAATGGTCGCGGCTGGCGGTTGCCACGGCGTGGTGCATCACGCTGACGCTGCTCTTGGTTGCACTGTTGCGCGTCGCATTCCACGACGCGACCGTGCCATTGGTATGGCTCAATGCATTCACGCTGTACGTCTACTTGCCGGCTTATGCGGTGTTGGTTTTCGCGGTTTGGCAGGGACGCTGGTGGTTGGCGACGGCAAGTGCGGCCGTGGTCGCCTGCCACCTGGCGTGGGTCGGGCCCGACTTTCGCCCGGCTACGCCCTATGTGCCGCCGTCGGCCAGCGCCAACGAGAAACCGCAGTCCGTGCGCGTGTTCTATGCCAACGTGCTTGGTGACAATCGCGAATTCAAAGCGATGATCGACGAAGCCATCGGTTCCAATGCCGACGTGATCGTCTTCGCCGAGTTGCACCGCCCGTGGTATCCGGAACTGGCCAAGAGCGAAGCACTCAAAGCCTATCGGTACGGCACGCAGCTGCAGCACAGGCACGAGGGCGAAGTCAACGTGTTTTCGCGGTTGCCGATTCGACGGTTTCAACTGATCAAGTCTGGCAATCGGACGTGCGTCGTGGCCGACATTGCGGCAGGGAATGCGACGCTGCGATTGTTCTGTTTGCACAGTCCCCGGCCGATCGTGGATCGCGCGAGCGAGTACGCTTTGTTCTGGCAGCAAATGGAACCAATCCTCGCCGAACAGCCGGGGCCGCTGGTCGTCGTCGGCGATTTCAACGCCACGCAACATTCGCTGGTCTACGAGCAACTGACGTCCGGGCGTCTCCGCTCGGCCCACGAGGACCGCGGGCGCGGCTACGCAACGACCTGGCCCAATGGCTTGAAGCCCGTTCCGCCGATTCGCATTGATCAGGCGCTTCTATCGCCGGAAGTGGAATGCGTTTCGATCGTCGAAGGCGTGGGCCCCGGTTCAGACCACAAGCCTTTGATCCTCGATTTGCGAGTGCATTCCCCCGGTCCCGCCGAGGCGGCCCGATAGCCCTGCACCGTTGCCAGATTGCTGGGCTAGCGGGCGGTAGCCGTCGATCCGGCGGCGGGACGACCCAGTTTTCAGGGCATCGTCCGGCACGTAATCGCTTTCCACATAAGACTTTGCATTACGGAGTCCCGCATAATGGCCGTCCAAAATGGCGGCCAGGCAAATTCGTCACGACCAATTTTTCCTAGCTAGTTTTCCCTTGTTTTCTGATCCAATTCGTTGAGCTATCCCCATCGTCAGTTACAATGGGGCTTGTGGGCTGGCGCTCGCAGGAACGGCGAACGCGCGGCTTGAGGTACGTGTTTTAGCACCCCTGGATGGGACGCTGGTGAGAACATTGAACTAATGATCCCCACTCGCTCAATACGAGCACGAGTGGTGGATCGACCATCTGCCGCGAGATTTTCCGGCCGCGAAAGATTTGGCGATCGGACCGTCATGGTGTCGGTACAGAGAAGCACATGGCACAGGCAAACGTCGCTCCTTCCATCGAATCCCTGCTAAGGCTGGCCCCCGAAGAGCCAGACAGCTGGGTCCTGGGTTCCAATCCCAAGGTCAGCCGCATTGCGCACCACGTCGAACGTGCCGCCGACGTCGGCTGCACCGTCTTGATCACCGGGGAGACCGGTACCGGTAAAGAGGTCTGGGCAAGGTTGTTGCACCGGCTCGGTACGCGCCGCGACAAGCCGTTCGTACCGGTGAACTGCGCCGCCCTCACGCCGACTTTAGCCGAGAGCCAATTGTTTGGCCACGAGAAGGGCGCGTTTACCGGCGCGGCCGGGCGCAGCTTGGGTGTGTTTCGTGCTGCCGCGGGCGGCATGGTGTTTCTCGACGAAGTCGGCGAAATGCCGATCGATTTGCAGCCGAAGCTGCTGCGCGTGTTGCAGCAGAACGAAGTCACGCCGGTCGGCTCCTCGATTCCGCAGCAGATCGACATCCAGATCATCGCCGCCACCAATCGCGAACTCGATACGGAAGTGAACGAAGGCCGTTTCCGCGAGGATTTGTTCTATCGCTTGAACATGGTCGAGTTGCGAGTGCCACCACTGCGGCACCGCGTGGAAGACATCCCGCATTTTGTGGAATTCTTCGCGCAGAAATATGCGGCCAAGTATCAGCGCCCGCGTTGGAAGCCGACGGCCGAACGGCTCCGCGAATTCTGCGAGTACCATTGGCCGGGCAACATCCGCCAACTGGGCCACATTATCGAGCAAGGCTACGTGCTCGACTGCGAGCCGCGGTTGCCGGAGTTGCCCCAGCAACGCGGCGCCGATTCGGCGCTGCCATTCATGGATTTGGGGCAATTGCGTCGGGCCGCGGTGCGGCAGGCGCTGCGAGCCACGCGCGGCCACAAGGGCCGGGCGGCGCGGCTGCTGGGCGTGCATGCCAACACGATGACCCGCCTCTTGGCCCAAATTCGCCGCGAGGATGAAAACGGCGAGCGGAACGGCGATTCGATCAGCCCGAACTAGCCGGTCCCGCCGTGCCAAATTGCTGACCGCGCGTGCCGCGTGGTTGTCAGCCGCCCACTTGCCGATTACATTGCGCCAGGCGGATTTCTCAGCAGGGCGCATGCGGTGAAGCCTCAAACGGTCGGCGATTTCGAGCTAGGCGAGCATTTAGCTTCCGGCACCGTCGGCGACGTGTACCACGCGCGACGTCGTGGCTCGGGCGAAAAAGCCGTCATCAAGTTCTTGCAGACGCACGCTGCCAGCGAGCCCGACCTGCAGCGCCGCTTCGTCCGCGAAGTATCCATCGTCGAGCGGCTCGATCATCCGAACATCGTCCGTCACTTCGACTGCGGTTTGGCCGAGGACCGCATATTTTTCGCCATGGAACTGGTCGAGTGCGGCACGCTCAAGGACGTGTTGCGACAGCGGGGAAAACTGCCATGGCGCGAAGCAGCCGAATGCGCGATGCAAATCTGTGCCGCGCTCGCCCACGCCCACCAAATCGGCGTGATCCATCGCGACCTCAAGCCAGCCAATCTGTTTCTGGCCGAGGATGGCCGCGTGAAGGTCGGCGACTTCGGTCTCGCACGCGATCTCAATCGCTCGCGGCTGACGCTCGACGGCCAAACCGTCGGCACCTGCCGCTACATGCCGCCCGAGCAAATTGCCGGTGAAGCCGATTTGAGCGGCGCGACCGACCTGTACGCCGTCGGCTGCATTCTCTACGAGATGCTCGTCGGCCAAACTCCTTTCGACGGCGGCACGATCGTCGAGATCTTCGAGTCTCATATTAACGATTTGCCCGAACCGCCGGTTCAATACGTGCCCGACTGCCCGGCCGAACTCTCCGATCTGGTGATGTTGCTTCTGGAAAAGAGCCCGGTCGACCGGCCCAACAACGCGGCGGCCGTCCAGTCGGCGCTGGCCGACGTGTTGCACGGACGTCCCATGCGGCTGGCGGTCCGACCCGTAGAAGAACTCGACGCCGACCTCGCCGCGACCGTGCATCCTGACCGGCCGAATCTCACCAAGCGATTGCAGACTCACGATCTGGGTGACAATGCTCGACCGTCCATCTTGGTCTGGATAGCGTTGGGAACTCTCATCATCGGGGTCGTGATCGTGGCCCTCGTCATCATCGCTCGCTAGCGGCGTTGTGCGGTCCGCGAGTCGGCGGGCCATCTCCGCGGGTGTCAACTTTCTTGGCTCGTGCCGTGTAAGATTGGCACTCGGCGTGTGTGATACTATAAGACGAGCAAGCGACCAGCCGCGTGACCAATGATAATTCCCCCGAATACACGAGTCAGCCTGATTGCCCGGCTCGCGGACCACGAGGACGCGGCGGCTTGGGAAGAGTTCGTAGAAATCTACCTGCCGCTTGTGTATCGCCTGGCTCGCCGTAAGGGCCTGCAGCATGCCGACGCCGAAGAACTCGCCCAGGAAGTTCTCGTCGCCGTGGCGCGGGCGGTCGACCGCTGGCAGCCCGACCCTGAGCGGGGGCGGTTCCGCGACTGGCTGTTTCGCGTCGCCCGCAACGCAATCATCAACTTTCTCACGCGGCCCAAGCACCAACGGCTGGGCAGCGGCGATAGCGGGGTGATGCAAATGCTCAACGAACAATGCGACCCCAAGAACGAGATGACGGAGCAATTCGACCTCGAATATCGCCGCGAGGTCTTCCGCTGGGCGGCCGCCCGCGTACATCGCACTGTCGCCGAGCCCACTTGGCAGGCATTTTGGCAGACCAGCGTCGAATGCCGGCCCGTGGCCGAAGTCGCCCAGGCGCTGGGCATGAGCGCCGGCAGCGTGTACGTCGCCCGCAGCCGGGTGATGGCGAAGTTGCGCGGCGAAGTGAGCTGCTTCGACGATCGATCCTCTGACGGTTCCCGCAACGCCGTGGCGCCGGAGCGTGACGTATGACCCGACAGGCCAACGAATGTGAACAATTGCCGCTCGAGCATTTGCTCTCCGACGTTGACGGAGATAGCGCCGAGCATGAGCTGATGGACCACGTCGCAGACTGCAAATCATGCCAGTCGCGACTGGCTGCGCTCGCCGCCGACGGCACTTGGTGGAACGACGTACGCGAGTCGCTCAGCGGTGACAGCGAACTCGCCTGGAAACCCGATGCGTCTTGGTCGACTCGCGTCACGCCTGATCGACCCGCCGATCGCGAGGCGCGGGATTCGGCCGTGCGGAAACTGCTCGCCCCACCCAGCCATCCGGAGCTGCTCGGCCGATTGGGGCGATACGACGTCGAGCGCGTGATCGGCGCCGGCGGCATGGGAATCGTGCTCAAGGCGCACGACAGTGAGCTCAACCGCCCGATTGCCGTGAAAATGCTCGCGTCGCATCTGGCCCACGTCGGCGCGGCCCGCGAGCGATTCGCCCGCGAAGGCCGGGCAGCGGCGGCGGTCGTGCACGAACACGTCGTGGCGATCTACAACGTCGAGTCCGACGGCGAGGCGCCGTTTCTGGTGATGCAGTACGTCCCCGGCCGGTCGTTGCAATCGCGCGTCGACTCCGAAGGCCCGCTCGCCGTGGAAGAAATCCTGCGGATCGGCATGCAAGCGGCATCTGGTCTCGCCGCCGCCCACGCCCAAGGGCTTGTGCACCGCGACGTGAAGCCCTCGAACATCCTGCTCGAAGAAACGGTCGAACGGGCGGTGCTCACCGATTTTGGCCTCGCCCGCGCGATCGACGACGCCAGCCTGACGCGCACGGGCGTGCTCGCCGGCACGCCCCATTACATGTCGCCCGAGCAGGCCACCGGCGCCGCGATCGACCACCGCAGCGATTTGTTCAGTCTGGGCGCGGTGCTCTATTTCATGGCAACCGGCCACCCGCCGTTCCGCGCCGACGGCGCGCTGGCCGTACTGCATCGCATCTGCCGCGAGCCGCACCGCCCGGTGTGGCAAACGAACGAGCAAATTCCCGACGAGCTGTCGGATTTGATCGACCGGCTCCTGGAAAAGAAGCCGGGTCGCCGGCCGACGAGTGCGGCCGAAGTATCGGAGTGGCTCGCAGCACTTTTGAGTCGGATCCAGCAATATGGTCCCAGCCGGCGGCGTTTTGGCGGCTTACGGCGGCGGACTCGGCGGCGGATGCTCGGCGTCGCGGTGGGTGTACTGATCGCTGTGCTGGCGACTGCGGCTGTCGTCCGCACGATGAACGTGCCTCCAACTCTGCCCGAGGAGGCGCCGCGGTCCGCCGATCCGATCGAACTTGTCCACGAAGTGGATCGTGCCGCGGCGAATGACAATGCGTTCGCCAGTGAGATTCAAGCCACGCAGCTCGCCTTGCGCCAATCGGAACGCGAGTCATTTTCTGCATCGCCCAGCGACGTCCAGTGGCGCCAGGAAATCGAATCGATCAAGCGTGAACTGACGGAACTCGAATCCCAGCAAGGTGTGTCTCCCTAACCAAATATGTCTGCCTAACCAAAGGAGTTTGATCAATGAACATGCGAAAAGTAGCGGCCGCGGCGGTCGTGGTGTCGATCCTCGGCGGCGGTCTGCCGGCGCTTAGTTGGGCCCAGAGAGCGCGCCCGAGCCGTCGCCCTCGGCAGACGCGGAATTGCGCGAGCAAGCGACAACCATCCGGAAGGCGGCGATGCAAGCATCGAGGGCCGCGTTGGATGCAAAAAAAGCCACCGAAATCAAAATGAAATATTTCTTCGCAGACGCGAATGGACGTCCGCCGCTCGACGAGACAATCCGCGAGGCGGCGGCACGCGTTCGCGACGCGAAAGGCGAAGCAGCCAAAGCAGTAGCGACCAATAGACTTACGGAACTGCTCGATGAATCATTCGGGCAGGACATGCAAGCGCGCATCAAAGAGCTGAAAGATATCGAGGCCCGCCTCGAAAGGCTGCGCGCCAGCTCGATCGCCGCCGCGCGAAGAAACAAGAGATCGTCGAACTGCAGGTAAAGTTCGCGCTCAACGAAGCCGAAGGGCTTGGCTTTTACAGTCAGCCCAAAAACGACGTGTTCAACTTCCATGTCCCGGCGCCAGTGATAACGCTAGGCGAAGCCGGCGAAGTCGCTTCGCTCCAATCAGATCGAAATCAGCTCTCTTCGGCTGACACAGCGCCGGCGATTCGAACGACTCTGCAATTTGGTGACGCGGGCGACGTTGTCGAAGCGCTGCAACGCACGCTCAACGTCCGCGTCCAGCCGTCTCCGAACCTCGACGTCGACGGCGATTTTGGGCCGCTGACCGAAATCGCCGTAAAAGATTTTCAGTCGCATAATGGCCTGAAACAAAGTGGCATCGTCGACGCCGCGACTTGGAAAGCGCTCGGCGCGCTTGTGCCGTCCGGCGAGGCAACTCCCTTGCCGGCTGATCAGTGATCAGTAGACGAGTCAATGCCTTCTCACTGCGCCGCGCGGATCGTAGCTGTCCCACCAGCCTCCGCGCGGCCTCTTCACTGCGAGAATGCAGTCGATTTGGCGTCCGATGCCCGGCTTCCGGGCGTATCGGGATCGCGCGCAGTTCGCTCGTCGTCCCGCCCGTTCCTTTGGCATTGAGTCGCGAGTCGTGTCGTAAATCGTGCGGCAATTGTCTTGATCGTCAAGATTCGACTTTTGTTCCAATGTTCGGCGTTTGCGTCCGAATTGACGGCAGCAAGCGACGACATGTTTGGTCCAGGACCCCTGACTCGGTTTTGGATGGAGGCCGGTACGATGAAGATTGTCACTCTGGCAGTTTTGCTTTTGTTGCTCTTGTGTCTGATGCAAATGGGGTGCGACTTCTCGTCTGCGCCTAGCACACTCTCAGCCGCATTCATGAAATTCGACCCGCACGGACAATTCGTGGCCCGCGGATTCAGCGTGGCGCAAGCCAAGGCTCCAGGCCAAGTGGGCGCGGAAGCACTTTATGGATGGAGGCCGTTTCAAGGCTCGCTTGCCTTGCCACCGAATACGTCGGGCTGTGAGTTAGTTGCCCAAGCCGTGCGTGATGCGTTAGTTCAAGTCGTGGACACACGATGCCGGGATGAAATCACGCAATCGTCCGATCGTCGACGCGGTCAGCCATATTACGTGATGTTCAGTTATTCCGAAGGCGGCATGCGCGGGCTTGTACACGTTTAGCTATTTCCGGACGAAACGGAAACGCACGTCAATTACGCCATCTTAATACATGAAGAAAGGCCGGCGAACGCAATTCAGTCGATATAGCTCAGCGTTGAACGACTCATCCATCTGTCCGAGGCGAAGTCGCGGCGCGAGCCCGAGCGCGTAGTTCGTCGGTTGTCCACCCTTTCCGCTCCGCCTCAAGCAGCAAGTCGTGCTGCACGTCGTGCGGCAAGCGGGCCGTCACCGCGTGGGCCGACCATGAGAGGCCCGGTCGGCGGTTCTCCAGCGGTACCCGCCGGGCCACCGACGCATAGCGGTTGAGCATCTCGGCCGACACCGCCCCTTCGCACATTTGCGAAAACGTCTCGCCGAAGCGGTCTTCACCCGAATTCAAGAGGTCGCCGATCCACCACGGCCCGGCCCGCTGGCACCACAGCGCGAATTGCAGCGGGCCCTTCCATTCGGCGATTTCCGGTTTGCCGCTGATGCGCACCCCGACCGAGGTGAAATGGAACGGTCCAACTGAGATTTTCGGAGGCATAGACGATCCTCGACTGGATCCGGCAGTTGAGGCCATTAGAATCTAGACGTATAGTTAATTCCATGACCGCACCGGAAAGTTCCTCGACTCCATTTGGCCGCTATCCCGCGACGCGCTTACGCCGGCTGCGGCGGCACGATTGGTCGCGCCGGCTCGTTGCCGAGAATTCGCTCACGGTCGACGATCTCATTTGGCCGCTGTTCGTGCATGAGGGCCAAAACAAGCGACAGCCGGTGGCGTCGATGCCCGGCGTTGAGCGGCTGTCGATCGATCTGCTGGTTGAGGCGGTGGGGAGCGCGGCGGAGCTGGGCATTCCGGCGGTCGCATTGTTCCCGGTCACCGAGCCGGCGAAGAAGTCGCCCGAGGCCGAGGAAGCGACGAACCCCGACAACCTCGTCTGCCGGGCGGTCCGGGCGGTGAAGGCGGCCCACGGCGATCGCGTAGGCGTCATTTGCGACGTGGCCCTCGACCCCTACACCAGCCACGGCCAGGACGGCCTCGTGCGCGACGGCTACGTGGTGAACGACGAAACGATCGAAGTCCTCTGCCGGCAAGCGGTCGTGCAAGCAGCGGCCGGCTGCGACGTGATTGCCCCCTCCGACATGATGGACGGTCGCGTTGGCGCGATCCGCCGGGCGCTGGATCAGGCCGGCTTCCAGCAGATGAGCATCTTGGCTTACGCGGCGAAGTATGCCTCCGCGTTCTACGGCCCGTTTCGTGACGCCGTCGGTTCGGCCGCCAACCTCGCGTCGGGCGACAAGCGAACCTATCAAATGGACGCCGCCAACACCGACGAAGCGGTTCGCGAAATCGCGCTCGACCTGGCCGAAGGGGCCGACATGGTGATGGTCAAGCCGGGCATGCCCTATCTCGACGTTGTCCGCCGTGTGAAGGATGTGTTCCAGGTTCCCACCTTCGCGTACCAAGTCAGCGGCGAATACGCGATGCTCGCCGCCGCTGCCGCCAACGGCTGGCTCGACCGCGACAAAGTCATGCTGGAAAGTTTGCTCGCTTTCAAACGCGCCGGTGCGGATGGCGTTTTCACGTACTTCGCGCTCGATGCGGCTCGATGGCTGGCTCGATAGCCGGGCCTGCTGGAAAGTTTACCCGATCGACGAGGTAGGGGCGCAGAATTTGCTGCTCTTGCCGACATAACGCCTTACAGGTGACGATATCGGTGTGACAATTCCACTGTCGAGGTTTGCCAATGACCCGACCCGAAACCAAGGTGACTGCGCCGCTCAACCGGCTGAAGAATCGAGCCCGCCGGCTTCTCCCCATCCAGCTCCGCCCGCCCTCATCGAACATCGCCCCGCAAGGCGGCGACGGTGGTGGCTGTGGACTATTGGTGCAGCGCTGCTGGTTTTCGCGGCCTTCGCCAGCGCCCCTTGGATTCAAACGGCGCTGACCACTGTTTCCACCGACGATGCGTACGTAAATGGCCACGTGACAATGGTGGCACCGCGAGTTTCAGGCCACGTTGTACGCGTGTTGGTCGACGACAACAATCGGGTACGTCAGGGCGACGTATTGATCCAACTCGACAAGGAGCCGTACCAGGTGCAAGTCGACATCGCTCAAGCCGCCGTCAATGCGGCCGAGGCCGAACTGGTTGCCACGCAAGCGGAGGTTCGCGCAAACGAGGGCAGGGCGCGGAGTCTGCGATTCAATCTGGAACACGCCATCGAAGACGTCGACAATCAAGTTGCGGTGTTGCGTCTCGAGTTGCGGCGATGCAGCAGCGGCAGGCAGCGCTCGAAAAGGCCCAGGCCGACTACGATCGCAATCTGCCGCTAGCGAAAAACGGAACGGTCTCTCAGCAGGAGTTCGACTCGTATCGCGAGTTGCTGATGGTGGCCAAGGCACAGGTAGCGGAAGCTCTGGCCGGGGTACATCAAATCCGCGCTTCGCTTGGTCTGCCGCCCGATCCTCCCTCGGGCAATGATCTCGCCAGCGTGCCCAAAGACTTGGATCAGACATTTTCGTCGGTCCGCGAAGCGCAGGCCAGACTGATTCAAGCGGCGGCGCAGTTGGGGGTATCGGATTCTTTCAACAAGACACCCAAGCAAATGGTTACCGACTTCTATAAGCGCGACCCGCAGGGCAACATCGATCGCATTTACGCGCAATTGCTGAAAGATGCGCCGGCGATCAAACAGTCGGAAGCCAAGTTGGCACAGGCCCGGCGAAACCTCGATCAAGCGAAGCTGAATCTGCGCTATACCGACATTCTCGCCGAGATCGACGGCGTCGTCACTCGCCGCAACGTGAATCCCGGCAACAACGTCGCGGTCGGCCAAAGTTTGATGGCCATTCGCTCGCTGAGCGACATTTGGGTCGACGCAAATTTCAAGGAAACTCAACTTGCCGAATTGCGGATCGGACAGGCGGTCGACTTAGAGGTTGACATGTACGGCAAGCGGCAGCAATTCAAAGGGCGTATTTCCGGCTTTACCATGGGCACCGGTTCGACGCTCGCCCTGCTACCGGCCGAGAACGCGACCGGCAACTTCGTCAAAGTCGTCCAGCGGCTGCCCGTCCGAATCGAATTGTTGAACTACAATCCGGATCAGACGCCGCTGTTCAATGGCTTGTCGGTGACTCCGTATGTCCACGTGAATGAGCCGCCCACGGGTCCAAATGCCGGCAAGCTGCTGCAGCCCTATCGGGCCACGGAGTCCGCCGCTTCGGACGCTGGCGCCCCCAATTCAGGAGCCGAACGGTGAGCGTCGGCGCATTGAACGTGCCGCTCGCACGACCGGCGGTGAATCCCTGGCTTGTCGCTGCGGCTGTCGTCATTCCGACCTTCATGGAGGTGCTCGACACGACGATCGCCAACGTGGCGCTTCGCTACATGGCGGGTGGACTGTCGGCGCCGGCCAGCGACAGCGATTGGGTCATCACAAGCTATCTCGCCGCCAATGCGATCGTTTTACCAATCTCCGGCTGGTTGGCGATGCGGCTCGGTCGGCGGAACTATTTCTTGCTCTCGATTGCCGTCTTCACGCTGGCCTCGGCGCTGTGCGGCATGGCCACAAGTTTGGGGGCGCTGATCGCTGCCCGCGTGCTGCAGGGGTTGGCCGGCGGCGGCCTGCAGCCCTCAAGCCAAGCCATTCTGCTCGACGCTTTTCCACAAGAGAGGCAGGGCGCAGCAATGACGATCTTTGGTGTCGCCGCCCTGTTGCGCACCGTTGTGGGACCAACGCTGGGCGGCTATATCACCGACAACTACGGCTGGCGTTGGATCTTTTATCTAAACGTGCCCTTCGGGGCATTTGCCCTGCTTATGTGTAGTTCAGTTGTCAGCGATCCGCCTTATCTCACGGCTCAGCGGAAGACAATGCAAAACCTGCGCAATCGATTCGACACCCTGGGTTTGTGTCTACTAAGCATGACGATGGTTTCTTGGGAAGTCTTACTCAGCAAGGGCCAGGAGTGGGACTGGTTGGGCGATCCGTTCTGGCGAGTGCAAACACTGCTGACCATTTTTATAGTGAGTCTTTGCGGCCTCGTTTATCGCGAGTTGCGTATCGAGCATCCGCTGGTCAATCTGCGGACACTCGCAGATCGCAATTTTTCCGCCTGTTGCATCATCATCTTCTGCGCGTTCGGGGTGCTCTACGCCAATACCACGACCTTGCCAGCATTACTTCAGACTTTGTTCGGTTACGACGCCTTGACTTCGGGCCTGGTACTCTCGCCGGCCGGACTGTTCGCGGTCGCCACGCTGTTGATCGTCGGCATGCTCCTCACGCGCGGCGTCGATGCGCGGTATCTAATGGTTGCTGGATTGCTGACAATTGCGGTCGGCAGCATTTGGATGTCACGGTTGAATCTCAGCATCGACCCTTGGCATGTCGTCTGGCCGAGGGTGGTAATTATCGTCGGACTTTCGATGATCTTTGCGCCGCTGAATGTTGCGGCGTTTCTATATATTCCGAAAGAACTACGCGGCGCAGCGGTCGGCTTGCTCGCCCTCTTACGGAACGAAGGTGGCAGCGTCGGGACGTCGGTCGGCCAAATCATTCTCGATCGCCGCGAACAGTTTCACACCTTGCGGCTCAATGAAAGCCTCGACGCGCTCAATCCCGACGTTGGCCAATTTCTCGAGCGCGGGCGTGAGTTCTTCCTTCATCAAACTGGCGATCCCGTTCACTCGCGGCAGATGACACTTCAACTCCTGGAGCAGTTGCGTCACCAACAAGCGTTGTCACTCGCATACTTCGATGTCTTTTGGGCTTGCGCCGCGTTGGCGGTGCTGTTGGTATTCTTGATCCCCTTGATGCGCCGCTCCGTCGCCGAAAAAGGCACGCACATCGGAGCGGAATAGCCCTTTTCGAGCGATCGTAATCTTTCACTGCTTTTGGGAAGATTCACCGGCTTGGTGAGGCGACATCTAACGCCTTACCTATCAACGGGTTACGACCATCTTCACACTTCCCTCTCACCGTCTCGGTGAGGCTTTGCTAGTTCGCGTTTGCAGCCCCCACAAATCCCACGGTGCGCAACGTGTTTTGCATCCTTCAGTTGCGACATGAGTATTTGTGCGCCGTCGTGAATGGCACGCGGATCGCTTTATCGGGGGCAGCGACGAGCAGGCGGACCGCGCGGGGCGGACTACCGATCGTCGAGAGTCTGCACGATGCGCGACTCAGTTTGTTGGCGACGGATGCATACAGCAGGAGATGGAAAATGAGCAATCAGCAAGTGTACGAAGCGACCGACATGGAATACGGCTCGGAGAACTTTCGCACAGTCGAACGGGTTCGCAGTGCGAAGCGGCACGCGCCCAGCATGGGCCGCAAACGAGGTAAGACGCCGCAATCGTTCAACGGGATCCATCGTCGTCGTCGTCGCAAGATGGCTTGGTAACTGCCAGGGCTTTGCGCGTCAACGCTTCGTTTTGCGCTGAGCGGTCGGTATTGCGCGCGGTGATGCGTGAGCGATCCCACGCAGTATTGTCGCGCCGTCGCGCGGGAGTTCGTGCGAGGAAGCAGGCAAGCGATGCGCCGCGATGACTTGCCGCCGATTGGGCATAGAAAGACATAAGACGCGATTCGCATTGAGTCGGTGGCGCCAACAGTCGGCCGAGCGATGCGGGTTGGTCCGTAGAGAGTGAATCAACAGTCCGTATTCGGCGCGTGCTGCGCGTCGCTTGCGGATGAGGTGTTTGTTGGTGGCTGGAGGCGGTTGATGCCGTCTGCCGACTGTAGGAAGTCGCCGTGGCGCGGGCCGAGATGTGGCAGCGCGACGGCTTGGGTGAGAGACAGCGGAAATGGGAACCTAGTCGCCTGGTAGTGGACGATCGATGGGTGGGCCCAGTTCACATGAATGAATTGCAAACAAGTCTGCCGACGACCTTGGCGTCGTCCGATCCTCGACGAGGTTTTGTACGCGTCGCGCCTGCGGCGTTGCGCTTGTGCCTGGTCGTGTCGGCTTCGCCACCGCGGTCGCAACTGTTGGTGCGTGCAGCGCACCAGGAACATTGGGCCACAATCGTCTGTCGCGGGGCAGAAGAAGCGGCTCGCCAGGCGGTGCGGAATCGCATTCAGCTGGCGCTGGTGGACATGCAGTCGCTCCCAGCGGGGCAAGATCGCGCTTTCCGCGTGTTAGTCGAACAACTGGCTTCGCGCGACGGACCGCTTGTGGCCGTCTGCGGCAATCCGAACGACGCCTTGGGCGAAGTTTGGTCGCGGCAGCTGGGGGTGTGGATGTATTTGCCGGGCGTCGATCGCGAAAGCGACTTGGCCCTGGTGTGCAGTGAGGCGCGGAGCATTGTGGAAAAGCTCTACGGCAAAGCGCCGGAACACGTGACATTGCCTTGTACGCAGATTGACGCACAGGCGTAGCGCGTGGCCCAACGATTGTAAACGGACTGCCAGCTTTGGCGGAAACAGAGAACCGAGAAACGGATGCGAGTTGAGGGGACGAACGGCAGGCCGTCGTCCCGGTTCACGGAATGAGTGGCCCGCGCCGCTCGAAACCGCCGCGTGCGCCGGCTTCGGCCGGGAACGCGCGGCCGTTGGAAAAAGGATCAAAACATGAAATCAGCTTCCTCCCTCGATCCCGAGGAATTGGGTGGTGATGAGTCGAGCGGTCCGAGTCGGGGCAGCAGCCACGCGATGTGGACGCAGCGCCGGCAGGCGAAACAGCGGACGCGTGTTCGCGCGAAACGCCGTGGGGCCAGCTTGGCGGCACAAAAAGGCATGCATTTGCGACGCAACAAGCGCGTGAGCTGGTAGCAGCGTGCGTGTTGAGGTCTTAGGGGACGCCGTGGCAAGCGGCTCCAGAAGAGTGACGAAAGTGTAGCGCGCAAGGCCAGGCGCTTTTTAAATCCGAGTATTCGAGAAATCGATGCAGATGTTCGCAAGGTCTTCCGCGTTCGACGTGAAACCACAACCTCGAGTTGAAAAACAACCCACAAGGATCTCAGCCATGCTTCGGCAACCGACAAAGTTCCTGACGTTCAAAGGAGCGATGCTCCTGGCACTCACCGCGAGTTGGATGATTTCATCGTGTCCCGCGGCGACCATTATCGGTGACCCCGTGAAACTCTCGACGCTTGCGGGAAATCCACAAGGTCAGGTCGTCGTCGGTGATAAGAAGTTCACGCAATTTGGCTACACGTTTACCGGCGAAATGCCCGATGCGGCCGGCGTCAACGTGGTCCCGATCCTTGACGACTTGGGCAACTACGGCATCCGCTTTCAAGGCCTCTTCATGGATTTGGCATCGTCGCAAGGCGGTTCCGACGCAACGATTACCTACGACGTGGAAGTTACCGATCCCAATCGGTACATCTCTGACGCACATTTGCAGGGGAATCCCGCACTGCCGAGTCCTGGCCGCAGTGGAGCGGTGATTGTCACCGAGACTTTTCTCCCGCTCGGACCGAACGGCGAATACACGATGACGATTTACGACAATGAGGGAGTTCCTCTGCCCAAGCTAGTCGACTGGGTTGACTTCGTGCCGCCGGTCAAAGCACTCCACGTCCAGAAGGACATTGGCATTATCGCTGCCGCCGGTGCCCCGTCGCCCAGCATCTCGTTCATCGACCAAACGTTTTCCCAGACCGTGCCGGAACCGGCAACCCTGGTGATGGCGTTTGTTGGCATGGTCTCGCTGGCCGGATATGCCAGACGACGCGAACAACGACGAAGTGCTTAGCGATTGAGACTGATTTGCGCGAAGGGCCTGGCAACGGGCCGGCACCATACAGCGGAACCCCGAGCACGTCGAAGCAGCGTGCCCGGGGTTTTGTGCATTCATGGCCTCTATTTCCGCGTAGGCTCATCCGGAACCACGGCGATTCGCCCCGCTGGTGCCGGCTCCGCCTGCGGATAGTTCAGCCGCAAGAGCGGATCGCCCAGCAACTGGTACATCAGCACGTGCTCACGCCGTTCGCCGGCCAGATCGACCGGCGGCGGGCTCACGCCGCGTGCGAGCACGTCGAGCGACTCGCGCAGCGAGTCATCTGCCGGGGCAGCAGCGAGCGTCTTCCGCTGAGCCCGCGTCCAAACTTCACCCAGTGTGGCAGGGTGATCGGCAAAAGCCGCCCGCAACAATTCGCAACCGAACACCGAGTTGCCGTAGGGCATGGTCACCCGCGTCGCCGCGATCGCTGCGATGGGCCCCTGTGGATTGAGCATCATCTCCTCGGCCAGGCAGTCCTGGCGGGCGTCGAATGCGCCCGTGTAACAAGCAATGAGCACCGCGAGGGGACTATTCGCGCCGCATCGCAGCCGCGGTACGTCGCCCACGGCGAGAATCGGCCGCTCTCCGCGCGGCGTGCCCGCGACATCGAGCATGCTCGGCAGGCCATGACCGAGATAGATCCAAGCGAACGAGCCGGCACTGATTTGTGCACACGTCGCGTCCGGGTCGGCCGGCAACTGGCGGACTTTGTAATCGGCCGGCACGACTTGTTGGAACACGCTACGTCCCGCCGCCTCAATGAGTGCGTCGGTCAGCGTTCCGAACCCTCCCGCTCCGGCCACCACGTCGAGCTGCCGGCGCCAGGAGCCTTGATCGCGGTTCTGCTCGTACTGGAGCACCTTGCGGACTACCGCGTGCAGCTCCGGAATCGAATCGACCGGGATCCGCCCCACGGCGACGTCGGGCACGGCGTCGCCGTCGACGTCGGCGTACAACTGGTCGGTAGCGATCGTCGGCTCGCTGCCCCAGCGGAAGTTGATTTTTGCCTCCGCGTATTCGGTCGGTATCGCGGGCACGTCGCCCACGAGCACGACGAATTTTAGCTGCCCGCCGACGGCCGCTTGGCGAATCGCGGCGTGAAGGTCGTCGGCCGTCGCCGGCGGGTCGACGAATTCGAGATCATGCTCTTGGCCGCGGCGATACGTTTCCCACGGCGCGAGCGCCGCGCGATACTCCGCCGGGCAGACCACCAGCGTGTCGGGTGCAGCCAACGCACGCGCAGCAAGCAGCGAGACGATGCCCAGCGCAAGCAGAGACATCCGGCGAAACGCAAACCAGCGTGATTTGATCGTCTTGCCGTTGGCGTCGGCGGCAACGCCGAATCTTCCATGAATCGAGATCGCCACCGCGCACTCCTTCCCGCCCCCACTCTCGACCGATGCGGCGGGATCGTAGTCGTTCCCGTCGCGCAGCAACAAGAGCAACGGCGGGCGAGAATTCGGCGGGTCCGCGACAGATTGCGGGGGCCGAGCCACGCCGACACAAACAAACGCGGATCAAACCCAGGGCGCAACTCGGCCGTCGAGTGCTAGCTTCGGAGGCGCCAGGAAAGTGGCGACGGCCGGCTAATCCGCTTGCAGCAATCGCTTCAGATGCTCCGCGACGCACTCAGCCAGGCGAGTCGGATGGTAGCCGCCTTCGAGCAGGCTGACGATCCGGCCGCCGGTGTGGACATTCGCCACGTCCAGCACGTTCTGAGTCAACTCGGCGAAATCCTCGACCTCCAGCCCGAGCGATCCAATCGGGTCTTCGCGGTGGCTGTCGAAGCCGGCGCTGACGAGTACCAATTGCGGTTTGATTCGACCGGCAAACGTCTCCAGCTCTTGGCGAAACTTTTCGCGGTAGGCGTCGCGGGGAGTGCCGAATTCGATCGGCAAGTTGCTCGTAGCACCGAGCCCCGCGCCGCGCCGGTCTCATCCGTCGCGCCGGTGCCCGGATAGAACGGCCAGCGATGGATCGAGAGAAACCCCACGCGGCCGTCCGCGTAGAAGATATCCTGAGTGCCGTTGCCGTGATGCACGTCCCAGTCGACGATCAGCACGCGATCGAGCCCATGTTCGTCGATCGCCACGCGGGCAGCCACGGCGACGTTGTTGAACAAGCAGAAGCCCATCGCGCGATCCGGCAGCGCATGGTGCCCCGGCGGGCGCACCAGGCACAGCGCCGTGCGGTCTTCGCCCGCGAGCACGCGGCCGACCGCATCGGCGGCCGCCCCCGCGGCGAATCGCGCCACGTCGAACGAGGCCGAGCAGACGACCGTGTCGGGGTCGGGTCTCCCGCCACCACGCGCCGCGAGATCGGCGACCGATTTCACATGGGAAGCTCTGTGTACCCGTTCGATCTGCTCCAAAGTCGCCGGCTGCCATTGCGGCCGGGCGCACTGAGCTGCCAGTCCGCTGGAATCCAGGAGAGCGACGATCTGCCGCAGGCGTTCGGCCCGCTCGGGGTGTCCCCGTCCAGTGTCGTGGTCGAGGAATCGAGGATCGGAATAAAGCAGCGTCATGGTGCGAAGAGACCTCTAGACCTTAAGCAAGCGAAGCTTTCACGCTGATTGCATAAAAATACTCGAAACCACCCCTGTTTTACGGGTATCATGGGCACACAGTGCAAGCCCACCCCACGACACAAGGAGGATTTCGAGTGAAACACAGTATACCGAAACGTCTGCGGCAAGCCCAGCGACGCATCGAGCAACGGTTGGCCGGGCCGCGTGCCGATCAGGGAACGCCCATGTTTACGGCGTCGAACATCCGTTTCGAACTGGCCGACAAGACCCGAGGGATCGGCGTGGGCGGCATCGGCGTGGTGCATCGACTCGCTCGGGAAATCGGGCTGATCGAGGCCATCGATCGCCGCCTGCACCTGCTGAAAATCCACAGGCCTTATCACGAGTCGGACCACGTGCTGAATCTGGCCTACAACGCCTTGTGCGACGGCACCCGGCTGGAAGACGTCGAGTTGCGCCGCAATGACGAGGCCTTCCTCGACGCCTTGGGCACGGAGCGGATCCCCGATCCCACCACCGCCGGCGACTTCTGCCGTCGGTTCGACGAAGGAGACGTCCGCTCGCTGATGCGGGCAGCCGACGACGCGCGGCTGAACGTTTGGGCCCAGCAGCCGAAGAAGTTTTTCGACCGCGCCACCATCGACCTCGACGGCACGCTGGTGGTCACCACCGGCGAGTGCAAAGTCGGGATGGACATCTCTTACAAGGGCACTTGGGGCTACCATCCCTTGTTGGTCACTCTGGCCGAAACCGGCGAAGTGCTCCGCGTGGTCAATCGCTCCGGGAATCGGCCCAGCCACGAAGGAGCCGCCGAGGAGGCGGACGGGGCCATCGCCTTGTGCCGTCGCGCGGGCTTCCGCAAGATCGTGCTTCGCGGTGACACGGCCTTCAGCCAGTCGGAGCAGCTCGACGCCTGGGATGCCGAGGAGGTGAGCTTCTACTTTGGCTTCAAGGCCCTGCCCAATCTGGAGGAAATCGCGGAAAACCTGCCGAACACGGCCTGGCAGAAGCTCCTCCGCGAGCCGCGTTACGAAGTGCGGACCGCAGCGCGGCAGAGACCCAAAAACGTGAAGCAGCGGATCATCCGCCGCCGCGAGTTCGAGGTTCTGCGGCTCCAGAGCGAGGATTACGCGGAGTTTGAATACAGGCCCACGGCGTGCGAGCAGTCGTACCGCCTGATCGTGCTCCGCAAGAACATTTCGCACGAGAAGGGCGAGACGCGGCTGTTCGACGAGATTCGCTACTTCTTCTACATCACCAACGATTGGGCCGTCGATGCCGAGGACGTGGTGTTCGAGGCCAACGACCGCTGCGATCAAGAGAACTTGATTGCTCAGTTGGCCGGCGGAGTGCGGGCACTCTCGGCACCGGTCGATAATCTCTACAGCAATTGGGCCTACATGGTGATGACCGGCTTGGCGTGGAACCTCAAGTCGTGGTGGGCGTTGTCGTTGCCGGAGGATGGCCGCTGGGGCGAAGCGCATCGGGCGCAGAAACAGGAAGTGCTGCGGATGGAGTTCAAGACGTTCCTCTGCGCCTTCATCAAGATTCCCTGCCAGATCGTCCGCACGGGCCGCCAGCTGATCTACCGCGTACTGAACTATCACCCACGCTTGCCGGTGTTCTTCCGCTTGTGCCGGACGTTGCGTTGTTGACGGAGCCGCCGATGAAGCCGGAGTCTGGATGCTCCGGTCCGCCGCCACCCTGAACCACACAGACGTGTCAACGAGTCGCGAAATGAAGCAACCCAGAATTCGACAACTCCCCCCCGACGCCGACCGCGTCAGGCCGGTCGTGCACGCACTGGCCAACCCCAAAAATACAACGCCAATTACCCATTAACGTTCTTGTAGGTCTAGAAGTGCTGAGCCGCGGGGTTCGCCTCGTTATATCAAACGGTTCGGCGAACCAGGGATGCATTGTCTGATTTTTCTAGCGATGAAGCAGCAGCATTGCTCGCGTCCCGCTTTTCCATCAATACCTGACAATCGCGTGCCCGGCTGGTGGCTGAGCATGCTGTGCCAAATGCCGAGAAAATAGACTTTGCAGTTCTCCTGGATCGGCCGCCAAAACTTGCACATTCCGCGGTCCGTTGGTACTCTGGATAATAGGGGTTTAGCCTCCCGAAGTCTTTATTTGAACATGGTTTACCGCCATTGCCGGCCGTCTTACAGGCGGTCGGAACAGAAAGTTCGGCATGATCCAGGTGGCTTCATTACGCCCGATTCGTTCGATCGCCTTTGCAGTGATCGTGCTGAGCGGCGCTCTACAGGCGACCGCTCAGCAATATAAATCGCTCCCGGTCGACGACAAGGCGCGCTTGCTTGGCCCCCTCGCCCAGAATTGTGTGAAGGATCCGGCACGGTACGCGGACCCGGCGGACAAGGATCGCTTCACGGAGTACTTCAAGAACTACTATTTTCCTGCGATGACTCGCTCGGATCCAGAGGCACTGGCCGAACTCGGACGCATGCGCGAAGATCTGCTTAGCCGCTTTCTCTGGGCATCGCAAGATGAAAAACTGCAGAAGGATTTAACCGACCTGGCGTTCAAGGCCATGTGGCCAATCGCGATCTCCAAGGATTACCACCCGGCCGTGTCGTATAACGCGGTGTTGATTCTTGGCCGGCTGGACAAACAATATGCGATCAACAACGCAGCCAACCGTCGACCGCCGATTCCGTTGGAGGAGGCCACTAAGAATCTCATCGTCATCGTCAACTCGGCGGCAGAAGGCAAAGCGGTGCCGCCCTATCTGTTGGTTGCGCGCTGATCGGGCTGGACCGCCACGCTCGATATACGGAAGGCCTCAGCCGCGACACGGTTGCGGACATGAACGCGGCAGTGCTTAAGCTGGCAATCAAAGACCTACCGCTGCCTGAGGTCGATCGCAAGGTGGTCGAGTGGATTCGCGTCCAAGCAGCCGGCATACTGAGCCAGTTGGGCAAGAGCCAGCCGACTGCCGAGCAGCTCTCGGCAATCGACAAGATGATCGTGGGCGGAACTGTACCCAAGATGTCGCTTGACGCTCGCTGCCAGGTAGCCGCGCTGCTAGATTCGATGAAGCTTGACGGTTCGGGCTTGGATGGCAAAGCGACCGCTGACGGGCTGTTGGATTTAGCCGTTCGCATGGCTAACAGCGAGTCGAAAGCCGCGAAGGCCTTTCAGGACGCGAACTTGCAGGGAGGCGGATTTCGCAGCGGTTTCGGCGGCTCGGCGAGCAGCCGCGACAAAGGGCGAGTTAAGTTTAATCCCGACACTCAGCAGATGGAGCTCGATAACCGCTTGACCCTTGCGCGATTGGGTGATCTGAAGCATGGTCTGATCGCGGCCAAGCCAGTCGCTCCGGCTGACAAGCAGCCAGTGTTCGACGCGGTGCTTGCCGCAATTGGGCCCGCCATCGCAGCCGCCGAATCGCCCGACACCGTCGATCTAGTAACCGCGGGCACGATCGTGAAGATGGCGGACCAAATCCGCAGTGCCGTAAAGCCTGGCGCAGCGCCGGCTGCCGATGCGGCAAGCGACGATCAGTTCTAGCGCCGCACGGCAGGCTCGTAGGCTGGTCGTCGTCGAAAATGCAACAGCGGCAATCCGGCCAGCGCGCTACATCCAAGCAGCACCGCCAGATAGAAGACGTCGCCGGCGAGCATCCAGCGGAAGAACGGCACGGCCATGGCGTAGCAATGCACCAACCCGGCCAGCGACTTTTCGTAGTTGCTCTGAAACGCCCACACGGCGAAATTCGACGCCAGCCAAAACAGCGTTGCCGGCAGCAGACCGCAGATCGCCAGCCGCACCGTGGCGTTGCCGGTCCCGCGGCTATTGGCGAGCCAGCGGCCAAATAGTACGGGCACGGTCATCGCGGCGTACGTTGCGAACATCACGCCCAAATTGTCGTACGATGCCAGCGCCAAATCGCTGATCCCAAGGATTGCGATCGGCACCAAGGCTGCAATGCTCAGCCGCGTGAAATAGCAGCCGGCAAAAATCGCGACCGCGGCAGTCGGCGTGAAGCACCACGCCGGCTGGCCCCAGCGACCGGACACGCCGATCGCCACCAGTAATACGAAAACACAAACGTCGCGAATTGTTTGATTGCGATTGTCGTTCACGGCTGTTTAGGCTCCCCAGGGTATGTGCATCGTGGGCCAGTGGGCCAAATGTCGAACCCCCGCCACTCCGTCGCCTCTATTCTACTGCTGGTTGCCGAAGGTCCACAAGACGCGGTCGCCGGGCCGAAGCACGTAGATTCCCGAGCTGCGGTCCGCCGGCTCGCCGTTTACGCTATACGTCCAAAATCGGCCCGTAGCCGTGTCGTTGGCCGCGTCGTCGATTTTCGTGACCATCGTCATTTCCCGCTCGCCGACGACGCTATAGGAAATGCTATCGGGCTGTTGGCTGATCGCCATGAGTAAATCATTAACGGTCATTTCCGGGCGCCAAGCGACCGCAGCGAATTCTCGCTCCGCGCCGTCGTCGAAGCGAATCGTGAGCGAAACGGATTCGCCGGTCGCTTCGGTCGCCGGTTGCGGCCGCGCCGCGGTCGGCGAAGTCGGGCCCCGGGCGCGGTCGTGCCACGAGCGTGCCGCGATGATCGCCAACAGCACGATCGCCAGCAGCAGCGGCAGTCGCCACCAAGCGGCTGGCGGCTGGTGGTCGTCGGCTGGGGTGGCCCGTGGATCGTCGCGTCGCCGCTCGTTCATGGCCCTGTCAACATATCACCTGCCGCGCGCGGGGCAATCCCCGCCGCGATTTGACGCGGTTTCGGGGTGACAGCGACGACGAGCGTGCGGTATCCTGACCGGCATGGCGGCCAGCACCACATTATCATTGTCGTTTCCCCAGACGGACGTCGCTCTCATAACGCTCGACGACCCCCAGTCCAGCGCCAATGTTCTGTCGCGGCACGTGCTCGAGGCACTTGCGGGACATCTCGACACGCTCGATCAGCGCACCGACCTGGCGGGACTGGTGATCGCCTCGGCAAAGCCCGGCATGTTCATCGCCGGCGCTGACTTGAAGGAGTTCGCCGCTTCGCTCGATGCGCCCAAGAGCGAAGTCAGCGGATTTTCGCGCCAGGGACAACTACTCTTTGGCCGGTTGGCTAAGTCGCATTACGTTACCGTGGCCGCCGTTGACGGGATGTGCGTGGGCGGCGGCGCCGAGCTGGCTCTGTGGTGCGACCGTCGCGTCTTCTCCGACAGCGAGAAAACGGCATACGGCTTTCCCGAAGTGAAGCTGGGCCTGTTCCCCGGCTGGGGAGGCACGGCTCGCACGCCGCGGATGATCGGCCTCTCCAACGCCGTGGAGCTTGTGACCAGCGGCGAAAACATCGACGCCCGCGCCGCCGCCGCGATGGGGCTCGCCAACGACGTGGTCGCGATCGGCGGCGACCGCGATCTACTTGTCGCCGCCGCCATCCGCATGATTCACCAGGAACAGCAGTTTGGCGATTTCCGCCGCGACCGCGAGCGTTGGGCTGGTCCGATTGCAATTAGCGACACCGAGCTCGGCTTCCTCGGCGCGACCGCCAGCGCCTACATTCAGGGGCAGACCAAGGGCCACTACCCTGCTCCGCTGGCGGCACTCGAATTGATGCTCGGCGCAGCCGGCGTCGACGTCGAGACCGCTTGCGAGATGGAATCGGAGGAGTTTGCCAAGCTGTTCGGCTCGCCGATCAATCGCGCGCTGTTGAACGTGTTTTTCCTCACCGACCGCAACAAGAAGGAGCCCGGCGTCGCCAAGGGCGTCGAGCCACACATGATATCCTCGGCCGGCGTCGTCGGCGCGGGCGTGATGGGTCAGGGCATCGCCGCTGCCAACGTGAAACGCGGCATCCCGGTGGCCATCCTGGATTCAAGCCCGGAGGCGCTCGCCCGCGGCGTTCAGGGTGTTCTCGGTGAAGTCGCGTACAACAAGCAGATCAAGGGACCGGACGTGAAGCGAGCGATCGAGCTCGCGCCGCTGTTGAACGGCACGCTCTCGGACATCGAGCTGTGCCACTCCGACGTTATCGTGGAAGCGATTGTCGAGAAGCGTGAAGCCAAGCAACATCTTTTCGCCCGGCTCGAGCCGTTGATGCGTGATGATGCAATCCTGGCCTCGAATACTTCGACGATTCCGATCACGCAACTGGCCGAAGGGCTCGAGAACCCCGACCGCTTCTGCGGGCTCCATTTTTTCAACCCGGTTCGGCAAATGCCGTTGGTGGAAGTGATCCGCGGCAAAAAGACGAGCGACGCCACGATCGCCACGGCGGTCGCCTACGCTAGGTCGCTCGGCAAGTCGCCGGTCGTGATGAACGATGGCCCCGGTTTTCTTGTGAACCGGTTGCTGCTGCCTTACATGAACGAGGCCGCGCTGATGCTTTCGGAAGGGGCCGGCATCAAGGAAGTCGAACGAGCCGCAAAGGAATTCGGCATGCCGATGGGGCCGATTACGCTCTACGACGTGATCGGACTGGATATCGCCGTCCACGCCGGCCGCACGATGCTCGATGCCTTTCCCGACCGAGTTGTCCCCGCGCCGATCCTGCAGGCGCTGTTCGATCACGGCAGGCTTGGCCAAAAAGCGGGCCGCGGGTTCTTCGATTATGGTCCGGCCAAAGGGGGCAAGCCGCCGCGCGGCACCGACAGCGACGAGGTTTCCCATCTGATCGACGAGTGCCGCAACGGAGACGAACGCAAATTCTCGCCCGAAGAGATCACCGACCGTCTGTTCCTGCCGATGCTGCTCGAAGCGACGCGCGTGCTCGAAGACGGGCTGGTCCGCGACGTTCGCGACGTCGACCTCGCGCTCGTCTTCGGCATCGGGTTTCCACCTTTTAAGGGCGGGCTCTTCTTCTGGGCCGACCAACTCGGCGCGCAGAGAATCCTCGACAAACTCAAGCCGTACGCCTCGCTCGGCAAGCGATTCGAACCGACCAAGCTGCTCACCAAAGTCGCCAAATCCGGTGGACGCTTCTACGATTGAGCCTATGAAGACTGCCGTCGTTATTGATTGTTGCCGCACACCGATTGGGCGATCCCATGCGGAGAAGGGCGTTTTTCGCGATGTCCGCTCCGACGACCTCGCCGTCGCCGTGGTTCGCGCGATCGTCGACCGGACGGGCATCGACCCGGCCGTGATCGAAGACGTGGTCCTCGGCAACACGCAGCAGCAGGGCGAGCAGGGACTGAACGTCGCTCGCATGGTCGGGCTGATGGCAGGCATCGCCGTCGAGGCCGGCGGAGCGACCGTCAATCGACTGTGCGGCAGCAGCCTGCAAGCGTTGGCCCAAGCGTCACACGCGATCGTCGCCGGGGCGGAGGACGTGCAAATCGTCGGCGGCCTCGAACACATGCACCACCTGGCGATAGACGCGGGCGTCAATCTCAACCCCAAGCTCTTCAAGCGGACGAGCAAGGGCGTGCTGATGATGGGCATCACCGCTGAGTTCCTCGCCCAGACGCAGGGCATCAGCCGCGAGGAGCAGGACCAGTTCGCCTTGGCGAGCCACCAGAAAGCCTCCGCCGCCTACGATGAGGGCGAATTCGCGGCCGAGCTCGTGCCGGTCTGGGGCCGCGACGAAGCGGGCAACCGCATCCTGGTGGACCGCGATCAGTGCGTCCGCGCCGACGCCAGCTTGGCGTCGCTGGCCGCGTTAAAGCCTGCCTTCATGCCCGGACTGGGCACGGTCACCGCCGGCAACAGCTCGTCGCTCAACGACGGTGCGGCCGCGATGCTCGTGATGAGCGAAGCGAGCGCAAAGTCGCTCGGCCTCAAGCCGCTGGCCAAGATTCGCGCCACCGCCGTCGCCGGCGTCGACCCGGCCGTGATGGGCACCGGCCCCGTCCCCGCGACGCAGAAGGCGCTCAAGCGTGCTGGGCTCCGGCTCGCCGACGTCGATCTCATCGAACTCAATGAAGCCTTTGCCGCCCAAGCCCTGGCCTGCATCCGCATGCTCGAGCTCGACGAGGCAAAGATCAACGTCCGCGGCGGCGCGATCGCCATCGGCCACCCGCTCGGCGCCTCGGCGCCCGCATCGCCACGACGCTGCTCCACGCAATGCAGGACCGCGACGCCACGCTCGGCCTCGCCACGATGTGCATTGGTGTCGGGCAAGGCATCGCGATGATCTTCGAGCGAATGTAGCATCGGGCGTCTGCGATCTAGGCGAGCTCACCCTCGACGAGCTTCTTGGAATCTTCGTAGAGTGTGTCTGGGCAAATGTCCTGTTCGTGCGGCCAGACGACGGTGCCAACCTCAACGCGGGCTTGCTTGAAGTAATTCACGTCGCGCAGCTCTCGGAATACGCCAAAATCCAGAAGTGGCGCGCAGTTGTATAGACCGACTTCGCCATTGGTGAACGCAATTTCCAGCGTGTAGTCGTCCTTCGGGACGACGGCTGTGACTCGCGGGTTCATGGGCTACCTCAATGGCTCGATCTTAAACGGCAGCTGGCCGCTGACGGCAAGCTGCCAATCGGCCATTAGTTCATCCTGGTGGATCTCGATCCACGCCTGAACGAGCCGCATCTTGCCCGGCGGCAGGCTCCCTTCCAGCAATTCACCATCCGGTATTGCGACGACTGCCTCTTCGTCTTGATATCTCGCATGAATGTGCGATCGATGGTGACGCCTATTATCCACAAAAAAGAGCGATACGATGACGCCATAGAACATCGAGATGGTCGGCATGTTTCGTGCTCCGGTGCCTGAATTATAGCATGGTCGAAGCCGTGCGGCACTTGCAGCGACGCTCGGCGTGGCCACAGTATGCACAGTTGTCGGCCAGGGTATCGCGGTCGTTTTTGAGCGGATTTAGAGACGCAACGGCGCGGCGAATCGTCCGATCCGGCGATTGTCGGCGTCTGCGGTCGCCTGTTAGACTACGGGACTGGCCGCTCTTGGATGCGGCGGTGACTGATCTCCCGAGGTTTTTCGCTATGTCCGCCGATTCGTCCACCGAAAGTCAATCCGCTAACACTGCTGCCGCACCGGCAGAGCCAGCCGCCGCGCGACCTAGCCAGCGGATCCAAATCGGCTCGCAGCGCGAAACGAGCGCGGCCGTTGAGCCGCCACAGCCCAAACCGGTGACGCCGGTCAAGGCGCCGCCACCAAAGCAAGAAACCAAGCACTACCCGCCGCCGAACATTCGCGACCAACTCACACCGGAGCTCGAAGCCGAGTATCTCGCCGCGGTCGGGGAATTGTCGATCGACAATTTGATGGAGGCGGAGACAGCCGGAGCCCCAGCGGCGGAACTGGCCCCGGACACCCGCGTCACCGGTCGCGTGGCGAAGATCCACCGCGAGGACGTGTTCGTCGACCTGCCGGGCCGCAGCCAGGGCGTGTTGCCGTTGCGGCAGTTCGAGGAACCACCGGCCGATGGGACAGAACTGGAGCTCGTTGTCGCCAAGTTCAACGTCGACGAAGGGCTCTATGAATTGACGCGGCCAAATGTCGCGGTCGAGGTCGGTAATTGGGAAGACGTGTCCGAAGGACAAGTCGTCGACGTGACAATCACGGGCAGCAACAAGGGCGGTCTAGAGTGCCAGATCGCGGGCTTGCGCGGATTCATTCCGTTGGGCCAGCTTTCGATGTATCGCATCGAGCACCCGGAGGACTACGTCGGCCAGCGTTTGGCGTGCGTCGTTACCGAGGCGAATCGCGACCGGCAGAACCTGGTCCTGAGTCATCGGGCGGTGATGGAACGTGAACGTGAGGAGAAACGCGGCAAATTGCTCGCGGAGCTGGAGCCGGGCCAACTTCGCGAAGGGATTGTGCGGAGCATCAAGGATTTCGGCGCGTTCGTCGATCTCGACGGCGCCGACGGCCTGATCCACGTCAGCCAATTGAGCTGGGATCGTGTGAATCACCCCAGCGAAGTGCTCGAAATCGGCCAGAAGGTGAGAGTCCGCGTCGAGAAGTTTGACAAGGACACCGGCAAAATCAGCCTGTCGTACCGCGAGGTGGGTGAGAACCCGTGGCAGAAGGCGGCGTCGAAGTATTACGTCGGCGCGCGGGTGACCGGCGTGATTTCCAAGTTGATGGATTTTGGCGTGTTCGTGAAGCTCGAGCCGGGCGTCGAGGGACTCGTCCACGTGTCGGAGCTGGCCCACAACCGCGTCTGGCGGCCAAGCGACGTCGTGAGCGAAGGCCAGGAAGTCGAAGTGAAGGTGCTATCGGTCGATGCCGAGAAGCAGCGGATCGGCCTGTCGCTCAAGGCGCTCGCGGAGCGGCCCGTGAAGCCTGGCCAAGAGAAAAAAGAAGACGAAGACTTCGCTCCGCCGCCAGACGCCCCCAAGCCGCCGCGGAAATCGAACCAGCCGCTCAAAGGTGGCACGGGCGGCCCATCGGGCGGCGAGAAGTTTGGGCTCAATTGGTAACGCCATTCGGCGCGGCCTCGCTGGCTGCCTTGCGGTCGCGCAAAGAATTAGCCCCGGAGGACTCATCCGGGGCTAATTCGATTTCAGTTCTGGGCAGGGCGAATCTCTTGCCTAGTCGCGTGAGCGATATGCCGCCAAGCCAGCAATCGCCAAGCCTAGCAGTGCAATGGTGCTCGGCTCCGGAACAAGGGACGGTTCTTGACGAATCGTAAAGGTCGCCAGGGCGCCGGTCGCACTCAGATTCGGCACGTCGATGCGGAATTGATAACTTTCCGCGCCGCTCGCGTGAGTACCGCCCGAGTATACGAGTACGTCCTCGCTTTTCGATACGTTGGGCATCACGCTCGACGTAGGCGGGGTATCGTAGAAAGGAGCATCGAAATCGAGACCATCGCCAGCGGGTGACTGCACGAACCCCGCGCCGGACCCGAAGCCCAAGGTCATTTTGTAGCTGCCCCAATCAGAACCCGTGTTGTTGTCGACGGACTCGAACACATTGTATTCGGTCACACCGTTATCAGGTGCGACGGAAAACACGATGTCGATGATGCCGGTATGATCGAATCGCTTAATCGGCACGAAGATGTTGTTGTCGTTGACGCCAGCCACGGAGACATTGTCGTTGGCAGGAGTCAGAGTGAAAATTGCTGGTACGGCAACGGTTCCCAAACCGGGACCGCTCGCGACTGGCGCCGGGGACGACTGAATCGTGCCTGCCGAAACCGTCGTGGCCACAAGAACGGCAGCGATCAAGAACAAAGAAACAAAGCCTGTGCGAAGAAGCGCACTCAGAGAAACGTTCATTAGCGGAGTCCTTCTCAATTGTTGAGGGTCAATTCACCAGCGGTCCAACCAAGGTCGGCTTATCAATGGCCCTGTCGCGAGAGGTGACACGCGCAATGCACGGTCGAGAGCCCCCTGAAACTGCCCTCCCCCAAGCGTGCTGTGATTATTACTGAAAGCGGTTCGCGAAGCAAGGATTCTGTTTCAAGAAAAACTACTTTACCTCCAAATGGCGCAAATCTGCCAAATTTTGCCCATTTTCACATTAGACAAGCACGGCATCAGCACTCGCTCTTTGCTCCCCATTCGGCATGGTTTGACTGGTCACCGTTGGCCGGAATCCTCTACTGTGTCTATACTTAGCCGCAAACGCAGGGATTGAAGGACTTTGGTGAACCTGGGTCCGACCATGGGTGACCATCCGTTGTCATTACCCGCGATCTAACTCGTTGTTTGTAATAAATTTGCGCCGAGCCAGCACACTGGTCAAATGCCGCGGCGGGCACCCAACACAAGCCGGGACATACCACCATGATTTGCGTAGTCCTCCCCGATGGCAGTCGGAAGCAATTCGACCAGCCGGTGTCGGCTTATGACGTGGCTGCCGAGATAGGCCCCGGGCTTGCCAAAGCTGCGGTGCTAGCAGAGGTCGACGGCAAGCAAGTCGACCTACATAGCCCGCTACCGTCGTCAGGCGAGGTCACACTGCGGCTCGTGACCAAGAAAGATGCCGATGCGCTAGCCGTGATGCGGCACAGCGCGGCCCACGTGATGGCCCAGGCGGTGATGCGACTTTACGACGGCGTGCAATTGGCTTTCGGTCCGACCACCGCCACCGGTTTTTACTACGACTTCGCCTTCCGCAGCCGATTTCCGAGGAAGACTTTCCGAAGATCGAAGCCGAGATGCAGAAGATCGTCGCCGCGGACGAGCGATTCGAGCGGCTCGACGTCTCGCGGGCCGAAGCGCTCAAGCTCTGCCAGGAGCTCGGCCAGGAGTTCAAGGTCGAGCACATCGAAACCGGGCTCGCGGACGAGTCGCACCTGTCGTTCTACCGCCAGGGCGAATTCATCGACCTTTGCCGCGGTCGGCACATCCCCAGCACCGGCCACATCGGCAAGGCGTTCAAGCTGCTCTCGGTCGCCGGGGCCTATTGGAAGGGCGACGCCTCGCGGCAGCAGCTCCAGCGGCTCTACGCGACCGCGTTCTTCGATAAGAAAGAGCTCGACGCCCACCTGACTCAACTCGAAGAGGCCAAGCGCCGCGACCACCGCGTGCTCGGCAAGCAACTGGAGCTGTTCACGATCAGCCAGACCGTCGGTTCGGGGCTCATCCTCTGGCTTCCCAAGGGGGCGATCATTCGGCAGACGCTCGAAGACTATCTCAAAGTCGAGCTCCGCCGCCGCGGCTACCTGCCGGTGTACACTCCGAACATCGGCCGGATCGAGCTCTACCAAATCTCCGGCCATTTTCCCTACTATAGCGACAGCCAGTTCCCGCCGATCGACCTGAGTGAGCGGGAAAATCTGCCGGCCGGCGAGGGCGATCGGTATCTGCTCAAGCCGATGAATTGCCCGCACCACATCATGATCTACAAGTCGAAGCCGCGCAGCTACCGCGATCTGCCGGTGCGGCTCGCCGAGTTCGGCACCGTCTACCGCTTCGAGCAATCCGGCGAGCTTTCGGGCATGACCCGGGTGCGCGGCTTCACCCAGGACGATGCCCACATCTTCTGCACCGAGGAGCAGGTTGCCGACGAATTTCGCGGCTGCCTCGAAATGACCCAGAGCGTGCTCTCATCGTTGGGCATGGACCGCTACCGAGTGCGGCTCGGCTTCCGCGACCCGAAGAGCGACAAATACGTCGGCGGCAAGGAGATTTGGGCCCGGGCCGAGGCCTCGCTCAAGGCCGTGTGTGAGTCGATGAATCTGCCCGACATGTCGGTCGAAGAGGGCGAAGCGGCGTTCTACGGACCGAAGGCCGATTTCGTGGTCACCGACTGCATCGGCCGCGAATGGCAGCTCGGCACCGTGCAGCTCGACTACAATCTGCCGAGCACCGAGCGGTTCGCGCTCGAGTACATCGGGGCCGACAATCATCCCCACCGGCCGGTGATGATCCACCGGGCGCCGCTCGGCTCGATGGAGCGATTCGTCGGCGTGCTGATCGAGCATTTTGCCGGTGCGTTTCCGCTCTGGCTCGCGCCCGAGCAGGTGCGCGTGCTGACCGTGAGCGAGAAGTCCGAGGCCTACGGCCGCGAAGTCGAAGAGCGGCTCAGGCAGGCCGGCCTCCGCGTGGCCGGCGACTTCCGCGGCATCAAGCTCAATGCCAAGGTCCGCGAAGCCCAGGTGGAACTGATCCCCTACATGTTCGTCGTTGGCGAAAAGGACCGTGATGCTGGCAGCGTGGCGGTACGAGACCGGTTGGAGGGCGACCTGGGCCAAATGCCACTTGCCGGGGCGATCGCCAAGCTCGAGGCCGAGATCGCGGCGAAAACGGTCCGACAGGTTGCCGCCGTCGAGCCGGTCGCCATCGCCGGCGGCGAGAGCCAAAACGAGTATTAAGCCTCGGCACCGGCGCGGATTGGCGGCGTCGGCCACGACGCTGCGCCAGCGGGCCCATGCCAACGCCGGAACAAACAAATCGCCCCACTAGTTGACGAACCCCCTCGCTACAGCCGATACTTGCCACTACTGTGCGCACTTGTCGGCGCGTTTGCGAGCTAGAATTGACGTATGAACCGCCCGGTTATCGAGCCAGGCTATCCGTTAACCCCATAGGAGACCCAAACGATCGACCGCAAAAATCAAAGGATCAACGAACAGATCCGCATCTCACCGATCCGCGTCATCGCTCACGACGGAGCCCAGCTGGGAGTCATCAGTACTGACGAGGCATTGCAGCAGGCCCGTGCCGCCGGGATGGATTTGGTCGAGGTAGCCCCGACCGAAAAGCCGCCCGTTTGCCGCATCATGGACTTCGGCAAGTTCAAGTACCAGCAGAAGAAGCGGCAGCACAAGGGCCACACCCACCACAGCAAGAACAAAGAGCTGCGGCTGCGCCCCAAGATCGGCGACCACGACTTGATGACCAAGGTCAACCGAGCCAAAGAGTTCCTCGGCGACAAAGACAAAGTCGTGTTCTCCGTCATCTTCCGCGGCCGCGAGAATGCCCACATCGACGAGGGCTACAAAGTCGTCGACCGCATCGTCAAGGAATTGAGCGAAGTGGCCAAGCTGGAGCAAAACCCGTCGATGCAGGGCCGGCGAATCGTGTGCATTTTTGCACCCAAGTGAGCCGATTTTCTCGTCCAGCAGCGGCCGCAGGAGAACTGCAAAGTCATTTTTTCTCTATTACTAGCGATGAAGCAGCAGCATTGCTCGCGTCCCGCTTTTCCATCAATACCTGACAATCGCGTGCCCGGCTGGTGGCTGAGCATGCTGTGCCAAATGCCGAGAAAATAGACTTTGCAGTTCTCCTGGCAGCGGCAGGATTCCCCCTTTCTCCCGATGCGACCCGCAGATACAATACGGGATTCTCGTAAATTGAGATCCGGACTGAGACTCCAGCCATGCCCAAACAAAAAACCCACAAGGGTACCAAGAAGCGGTTCCGCCTGACGGCCACCGGCAAAGTGAAGCACCGCTCCGCCGGCACGAGCCACTTGGCCTCGCGAATGTCGCAAAAGCGAGTTCGTCAGCTCCGCGGCACGACCGTTTCCGCATCCGCTGCCGCCAAGGCGATCAAGAAGGCGTTGGCCGGCAATAGCTATTGAGTGCCCGTTAGCCGGCGAGCTTGTCTCGACGGGATTGGCGCAACTAACAATTTACAACCCGAACAAGCCCGCCGGGCACGAGTAACTTCCGCTCACTTTCACGCGAGCAGAGGCCTGGGCGCGCAAAACTTCCCAAGGAAGTTCCTCCGATGCGTACTACGCTAGGCGTCGCACGTCGACGCAAGAAGAACCGCCTGTTTCAGAAGGCGAAGGGCTACACCGGCGGCCGAGGCCGGCTCTACCGCAGTGTCAAGGAAACAGTCGTCCGGGCCGAGGCGTTTGCCTTCCGCGATCGCCGGGTGCGAAAACGCGAGTTCCGCAAACTGTGGATCATCCGCATCAACGCGGCCGTCCGCGAGCGCGGCATGCGCTACAGCGAGTTCATCAACGGCCTCCTGCGGGCGAACATCGAGCTTGACCGCAAATCGCTCTCGGAAATCGCCATCGCCGACCCGGCCGCATTCGACGCGATCGTCGCCAAGGCCAAGGCGGCCCTCGCATAAAGCCGCGACCGTTGGTCGCGGAGTTGTGCTTGCTGGGATGCGCCGGCGATTCTCAGCCGCGGAGCGGCGGCATCGTGTAGCCGGGCGGCGTGAGCCCCCGGTTCAGGTCGCCCCATGAATCCGAAAGCCCCGCAGGGGCGACATTGTTCGGCAACGCAGCACGAATAGCTGTCGCCCCTGCGGGGCTTTCCGTGTTAGATTTGGAATCTTTCCAGGGGCTCGCGCCCCTGGCTACACGACCGGGCCCCTCCGGGGCCGTTGCATTTCCACAGCGCGGCGTCTCTCCACATGCCCGACGAAATCCTGCTCAACGAAGCCGCCTACGCCGTCTGGCAGACGGTGAAGGAGAAAGGCCCGATCGAGCTCGGCGAAGTCGTGAAGCTCACAGGGATCGATCAGGCGCAGGTCTCGGCGGCGGCGACGGAGGCGGCGAGCGGCGGATATTTCAAAATCGAGGAACGCGAGCGCGAAGAACTAGTCGCTGCTGACGGCTGGAACAAGCGTATTGGAGAGCTTCCGGAACGACGCGCCGCAGAGTGGTTGTCAAACATCCCGGGCCAGAAAGCTCCGATGGGATTATTTGTATCCTGGGCAAAAGAGACCGGGATAGCCGTAAATGAGGTATTCAAGTGGGGCAGCGCTCGCGGTTGGATTAATCGTGAAAAAGCGAAAGACGACACATTTGTATTTCTGACTATTAGTGGATCGAAGGGGCTAAAGACACCCGACGATGACTATCGCGCACTTGCTCGCACCAACTCTTCTGAAAGAGTCTACCTTGATGAATTTCCAATTCATGGAGTCAATTCCGATCGGGTGCGTTTGTTGCTTAGTAATCGACCCGAGCTGGGTAAGATTAAGAAACGAACGGATCGCATCGCGTCTCTGACCGCCAGAGGTATCGATGCTTTCAAACCGACCATTAGTGTCGTAAAGGAGCGAAACACCCTCACGCCCGAAGACCTCGAATCGGGCGCCTGGCGTGAGATCAAGTTGCGGCCGTATGATGTGACGCTTGCGGCCCGCGATGTCTTCCCCGCCAAGATTCATCCGTTGCGAAAGATCATTGAGCAGACGCGCACGGCGTTTCTTAGAGATGGGATTTGCTGAAGTCGTCTCGCCGATGGTCGAGTCGGCGTTTTGGAATTTCGACGCGCTCTTTCAGCCGCAGGATCATCCGGCTCGCGAGATGCAGGATACGTTCTACATGCGTCATCCGGCCGAGGTGCCGTTGCCGGATGCCAGCATCGTCGAGCCTGTGCGGCGGACACATGAGGACGGCTGGGAGACCGGGAGCGAAGGTTGGGGCTACACTTGGAGCCCCGAGCGGTCGAAACAAGTCGTGCTGCGGACGCACACCACCGCGGCGACGATTCGGGCACTGGCCGCGAATCCCGAGCCGCCGGGCAAGTTCTTCTGCGTCGGCTGGACCTATCGCAACGAGACGATCAGCTTCAAGCACCTGCCGGTGTTTCACCAGGTGGACGGCATCATCATCGACGAGGAGGCCAACCTCGCCTCGCTGATGGGGACGCTGCAAGAGTTCTATTCGAAGATGGGTTTCGGCCGGGTGAAGTTCAAGCCGGCGTTCTATCCCTATACCGAGCCGAGCGTTGATGTCGTCGTCTACATGGAATCGCGCGGCAAGTGGCTCGAAATGGGCGGAGCGGGCATCTTCCGGCCGGAGGTGACGCTGCCCTTGGGCTGCAAGCAGCCGGTACTCGCCTGGGGACTGGGCATCGAGCGGCTAGCGATGCTGCGGTTCGGGCTCTCCGACATTCGCGAGCTCTATCGGCCGAGCCTCGACGCGCTCGAAGGGGTGCCGCTATGCCGATAGTGAGCATCGATTTGGCGTGGCTCAACAGGCTCTTGGGAAAAGAGTATCCGACCGAGACGCTGCGCGAGTCGCTCGACCAGATTGGCTGCGACGTGGAAGACGTGGTGGAGATCGGGCTCTCGCGCTGCCCGCAGTGCGGCTCGTTGGTCGAGAACCCGCTCGGGCAAGACGAGACAAAATCCTGTAATTTCTGTGGTTGCGAATCGGAAACGGCGTTCAAGCCGGCAGGCAAGCAGCAGGCGATGCGGCTCGACCTCTTGGCCGACCGGCCTGACCTGTTCGACGTGGGCGGGCTAGCGCGGCGCTCTGCGGGGAACGCTCGGCATTGAGAGCGGATTGCCAAGCTATCCGGTCAAGTCGTCAGGCCTCACCGTGACGGTCGACAAATCGCTCGGCGACAAATCGAGCTACCGGCCATTCATCGCCTGTGCGGTGATGACGCTGCCGCCCGTGGACGAGATGAGTCTCATTGCGATCATGAAGTTGCAGGAAAACCTGCACTGGGGAGTCGGCCGCGACCGCAAACTCTCCTCGATCGGCGTCTACGACATGGCGACCATCACGGGCGACGTCACCTATCGCACGATCGATCCCGACAAGGAGCCGTTCGTGCCGCTCGGCATACCCGGCACGAAAATGTCGGGCCGGCAGATTCTCGAAGCGCACCCGAAGGGAGTCGCGTATGCCGAGCTGCTGGCCAGTCACAAGCGCTACCCCGTGCTCGTCGACGCGAACGGCCAGGTGCTCTCGATGCCGCCGATCATCAACAGCGACGAAACGAAGCTCAAGAAGGGCACGACGCGAGTGTTCATCGACGTCACCGGCATCAGCCAGTCCGCGGTCACCAAGTCGCTCGACACGCTCGTGTGTTCGCTCGCAGAGATCGGCGGCAAGATCGAGACCGTGTCGATCATTGATGCGGATGGCAGCAAGCGCACCACGCCCGATCTCGCGCCGCGCTCGAAGGACATCGATTTAGCCGAGGCCAAGCGCTGGCTGGGCTTGCCGCTGGATGAAAAGTCGTTAGCCGACTGCGCTGCGAAAGATGCGATTCGACGTCGTGCAGGCGGCAAACGACAAGAACTCCAAGCTCCCTGCTCCCTGCTCCGTGCTCTACCCCGCCTACCGCACCGACATCCGCCACATGGTCGACCTGTTCGAGGACGTGGCGATCGGCTTTGGCTACGGCAACATCGAGCCGCGGCTGGTGCGGTCGATGACGGTCGGTACGCCGCGGCTCCGAGGAAATGCTCAGCGACCGGGTGCGGCAAATCCTCATCGGCCTGGGCTACAGCGAGATCATGAGCCTGCCACTCACCACCGAGGAGCATCAGTTCGAGCGGCTCCGCCTGCCGACGCCCGATCGATACGCCGAGGTCACGAATCCGAAACTTAAGGCGTACAATGTCGTCCGCGGGCACTTACTGGGCGGCCTGTTCGAGGCGCTCCGCGAGAACCGCCGCCGCCCGATGCCGCAGCGAATGTTCGAAATCGACAATGTCGTTGCACTCAACGATTCGGCCGAGACGGGTGCCGCCGAATATCGCAAAGTCGCACTCGCCGAGATCGGCCGCGAGAGCGGCTTCGCTACGGTGCGCAGCGTGGTCGACGCGATGTTGCGCGAGCTGGGCTGGCAGGCCGAGTACCAAGCGATCGAACATCCGACGTTCGTCCCTGGCCGGGCCGCGGACATCTCCATGGGCGGCAAGCCGATCGGCGTGCTGGGCGAAGTCCACCCCGAAGTGCTCAGCAACTTCGGCCTTACTTATCCGGTCGCGCTCGCAGAGCTGACGCTGGAGCGAGTTTGCTGATTGCGTCTCCGTCCGGGTTGGGCGATCATGCAGAGATGTCGTACAACCCGCTCACGATCCCGGCACTTCTCGCAACTACTCTGAAATTCCGCACGACTGAATTGGCGTTTGGCGAGGTCCGCGACGGCCGACTGCATTGGCGGTCGTGGAGCGAGATTTGGCAGGACGTGCAGGCCCTCGCCGGGTTGCTGCATACGACCGGCGTACAGCACGGCGATCGCGTGGCCCAAGTTTCCGAGAACCGCTACGAGTGGATCGTCGTCGATCTCGCGCTGCATGTGATCGGTGCGGTGCATGTGCCGATTCACGTGACTCTTTCGGGGAAGCAGATTGCGGAACAGATCGAGTTGAGCGGAGCGCACGTCGTATTCGCGTCGCGGAACGCGGTTGTAGACAAGTTTTCGGGACGATTGACGCATGGAGAAACGGTGCTCGTACACGATGCGATGGGCGGGACATTCGGGTTCCCGCCCGTCGTCGGCGCGAAACCGCAAGCGGCTATCGAACATCGAGCGGCAGAGGATCATCTGGCGACAATCCTCTTTACATCCGGGACGACCGGCCGGCCGCGGGGCGTAATGCTCACTCAGCGAAATCTGGCCTGGAACTCGGCAGCGACGGCCGACACACATGGAGGTTGGAGCGACCAGACGCGGATCAACATTCTTCCCTTCAGCCACATTTACGCGCGGACGTGCGACCTCTACACATGGCTCTACCGTGGCTCGCGGCTGGTGCTTGCGGAGAGCCGCGAAACGCTCGCACGCGATTGCCAGCTCGTCCAACCGACAGTGCTCAACGGCGTGCCCTACGTATTTGAACGGATCGCCGACCGCGTGCGAGCGGCAGGCGTGCCGCTCTCCGCTGTGTTTGGCGAGCGGATGAAGCAGCTGACCTGCGGCGGGGCACCGATCGCACCTGACGTCGAAGCCTGGTACGAAGAACAGGGCATGCCGCTCTTGCCGGGCTACGGCCTCACCGAGGCGTCGCCGGTGATCTCGGTCTCGACAGCGTCCGCGCGCAAACTGGGAAGTGTCGGCCGACCGCTCGCCGGCCTCGAAGTAGGCATCGCAGACGACCGCGAAGTACTCGTCCGCGGGCCGAACGTGATGCTGGGTTACTGGCAGAATGAGGCCGCCACGGCCGAGGTGATCCGCGACGGGTGGTTGCACACGGGCGACCTGGGCGAGGTGGATGCAGATGGATTCCTCGCGATCCGCGGCCGCAAGAAAGAACTGATCGTGCTCACGACCGGCAAGAAAGTGTCGCCGACGCGCATCGAGTGCCTGCTCACGGCGTCGCCGTTTGTCGAGCAAGTAGCGGTGTTCGGCGAGGGCAGGCCCGGGCTCGTGGCGCTCGTCAGAGCTTCCGCTTGCGGTTTGGTTTACGACCCGGTCGAACTACGCACGAAGCTCGCCGAGGAATTCACCTGTCGTCTCGCCGCTGCCGCAAGCGAAGAGCAAGTTCGCGATATCGCGATTCTCGACCGCCCATTTTCGATCGAGCGCGGCGAGCTCACGCCGAAGTTGAGCTTGTGCCGCTCGGTAATTGCTCGGAATTTCGCGGCGGAATTGGCCGCGGCTGGCGCTTTGGGCGGGAGGCCAGGCGATGACCTCAATCCAACCCCTTTGAGGCAGTAATTCGCCGACTCGTGGCACGGTGTGCTTTACATCCCGCGCCACCCTCAGAATCGGAATCCGTCACCCTTGTTCTTTTGACGGGAGGGGCCCTTCGGCGTATATACCGTTGGGAAAATACCGCTGTGTTCGGCGGAGTCGGGCTGTGCGCCGAGAGCGCGCAGACTCCCGCCGTGCGCCGGCGGTCTAACGCCGCTCCGACCAAATATCACCCAGAGCTGGGCATGGAAGACAAGACGCCATTCGAGACGACCCCGCCGCCGGCCGCGCGAACCGCACAAGCTTTGCGCGATCTACACGACCGCGCGCGAAATGCGCTGGCGGCGCAGCGCGATCGGATGTCGCAGCTCGAAGTGCAACTGACACAGCAACTCGATACAATCGCCAGCACGGTCGCCGAACAGATTTCCGCGCATGGCGGCCCGAACGATTCGTCGCAACCGGCGCCACAGGACGTCGAGCAACTACGCCAGGAGTTGGACACGGCGCAAGCTGCGTGGCAAGTGGAGCGCGAGCAGCTGGTAGCTCAGGTCGCCGAGCAAGCACAACTGCTGGAATACAAGCAGGCGGAACTCGACGCCGCAGCCGCGCAACTCGCCGCCGGCCATGATGATTTCGACTCGCGTCAGCGGGCACTCGACGAACAACGCAGTGCGATCGGGGAACGGGAAGCGGCAATCCAGTCGTCGCAAGCCGAACTCGAAGGCGTGCGTGGCGATCTCGAAGCCCGCGAGCGGGCGTGGCAGGATGGACAGGCCGAGCTAGCCACTCAGCAGGAATCGCTCCGTGCCGAACGGGACGCGTTAGAGGCGGAGCGTGCGTCGCTCGCCGCCGAGAGTCTCTCGCTGAACGAGCAGCTTCAAGCACAGGCCGACGCAAAGCAGTCTCACGAAAGTGAGTTGGCTGCACAACTTGCCGAGGCCCAGAAGCACGTGACTGACGAGCGCGCCACGTGGGAACACGAACGAGGAAGCATCGAGGAGCAGCGCCGGCTGTTGGCCAAGGAGCGCGACGAACTGGCCACGGCGCTCGACGCCGCTCGGAGCGAACTAACCGCGGCTCGCGCAATGGCTGGAGCCGCCGCGGAGCGGGACGAATTGCAGCAGAAGTTTGAGCTTGCGCTCCACGACGTGCAACGGCTGCGTGGCCGCGTCGCCGAACTGGAGCAGGAATTGGCCAGCCGCCCGGCGGTGGACCAAACCGAGTCGGTCGAATTGGTCCATCTTCGCGCAGAGCGCGACGCGATGGCGGAACGTATCAGCGAACTGGAACAGAGGCCGGCCACGCCGGAGGACGGCGACGCCGCCCAGGAACGGGCCGATCTGCAGCGCAGGTTCGAGTTGGCGGTCGAAGACGTCCGCGATTTGAAAAAGAAAAACGCCCAACTCGAATCGCAACTGGTCGTAGCCTCCACCGGCGCTGCCCCGGCGACAGTTGGCGGCGGCGGCGGAAGCTGGGAGGCGATGAAGAAACGGATGTTGGCCAGCCTCGAAGTTGAAGGAGATGATGGCGACGAGGAGCGTTCCGAAGAACGGGCAACCATCGAGAGTACGATCCGCATCACCGACGAAGCCCTGACCCGCAAGGACCAAGAGATCGCCGAGTTGAAGTCGCAGTTTGCCGACGGAGTGCCCGCTGAGCCCAACGAGAGTGAAGCCGTTCGACAATTGATCGACGCCGACGCCGTGATCACCGAGCATCGAGCGCGAGCTGCCCAGCTCGCCGAAGAAATGCAGGAGAAGCTAAGGGCCGCAGAACTCGAGATTTCGGTCGAACGAGCGAAGATCGTGCGCGAAACGTCGCATCTAGAGGATCTCAAGGCTGAGATCGACGCACAGCGGGCAAGTGGCGAATTTCCGACCGCGCCTGGCGCGCCCGGTGCCGTGCAACAGCCCAAGCGGCGGTGGCTGTCGAAATTGGGGTTGGGTGGGGATGATGAGGCGTAGCGTCGCGCGGAGCAAGCTCCGCCGCTAAATGTGTCGTGGCAGTGGCTACTTCACTGATTCGCCGGCGATGTGGTAGACGGCCAGGTGACGACCGTCGGGACCGACGATCTCTTGGATGCCGAACCTGCCCGAGACGGCCACCGGGCGGATCGTATACTCGGCCGTCGCGTCCTGCTGCATGTCGACCAGGACACAATCGAACAGCGCGGCACCGGGCCCGAAGCAACACTCTTGGTTGTCGCGCACGAGCACGAACTGCTTGATGCCGCGCTTCTGGGCGGTGGGCAGGATGAAGCCGCGGATGCGAATCTGCTGACCGTCGAGCATGTTGATTGCCTCGGTGAGCATCGCGCGGCGAAACGGTTCGCCCAGCGGCCATCTCGAAGCGCAAGTCGTCGAACGTCTTATCGTAGGCTCGGTCGCCGACCTTTTCGAGTGCCTTGGTCTTTGCGCCGGGGAGTAGCTTGGGCCGTGGCTTGGGCGGCAGCGGGCGTGACTTCCGGTGTCGCCTCCACCGGCTCGGAGCCACAACCGCACAGCAGCGGCCCCGTCAGGGCGGCAGACAACAGCAGCGCGACGGTCAATGGCGTCGTCCTCGGCATGGCATCGGCGGCGCTCACTGCACGGCGTAGTCGGCTCTCAGCGCAAAGACTGGGTAGCCGGGACCGCGCGCCAGATTCTCCGGAATGATCTCGAGGATGCCGCCCATACGCAGGATTTGCAGCGTGTCGTCGATGCGGTCGGCGCCAGTGATTTGGACAGCCATCTGGTCGAAGTACTTCACTTTCGACAAATCGCCGAAACAGCACTGGTTATTATCGCGGACTAGCAAGAAACGATCGATCCCAGTTCGCACGGGGGCCGATCCAGGCCGGATAAAGCCTTTGATGAAAATCCGCTTGCCTGCCAATTCCTGCACTTCCGGCGGTATCGAGCACATTGGCTCGTTCCTGCTGGTCGGTGGGACGCAGGGTCTCGAACGAAATGCGTTGGTAGCCGTCGGGCACTTCAGTGAAATAAACGTAGGAGCCGTAGCTAACGCCCGTGACAAGGAATACGAACGAGAGCACTAGTCCGGCAATCGCCAACGGCAAGCCCGTGTACTGATCGCGATCTCGGCGGATTTTTCCCAAGGACCAAAGAGAAACCGAAATCCCGACGACCGGGATGACGGTCACGGGCATCCACGCACTCGGTGATATGGGAGCGAGCAACAACATGACGGCGGAGAAAACTCCCAACGCCAGCGCAAAGATCGCGCCGGTGTGGATCGCACGGTAGTGGATCGTCTCTTCCGTGTCGGTATCGGAGTAAGGCTCGAGAGTGGTCGGAGTCATAGGCATGGGCGTCCGGGGCATCGGAACCTACATGGCCCCCCAGCGTAGGATCAGCCAGTACACGGTTGCCAACAGGAGGGCCGCGGCGAGCGGCACCCCGATCACAACCGGTCGGCTGTACGCCGTTGGGGTTGGTGGCGGCTCGGCTTCGCTGGACATGGCGTTTCAGAAGCCGCTTTTGCCGCCTGTTGTTCTACGTCGTCGGCTGCCGGTTCGTTTGCTGGGGGTGGCGATTTCTTGGGTCTTCTGGCCAAATTCGGCTGGATTGGGAATGCTGCCGGAATCGGCGTTTTCGGCGGCCGCGTCGGCGGCACCCGCCGCGAAACCCTCGTTGGCTGTGGCGGTTTCCGTTGCCGCGGGCCGTTGGGCCCCCGTCGCGATCGGTCTTGCGTCGCGTGCCCGGGCCAAGAAGCCGAACGCCATCAGGCTCTGGGCTCGTTTCACGCCCTCCGGATCGAGCCGCTCCAAATCCGCCAGTGCCGCCTTGGCCCGCGTGCCCACGTCGCCGGGCTGCTCACTGGCGACGGTCAGGTACGTCACCACTGGCTGGCGAATGTAGCTCTTTTCGTCGCCCTGCTTATACATCGCCACCAAGCGGTCGAGCACCGACCAATCCTCCCACCGCGCGAGGTCGGGGATCACCTGGTCGGCGAAATCGGGATTGTCCAGCAGCAGCCGCATCGAGGCCAACAGCCGCGGCTTGGGCACGGCGTCGCTCTCTTCGCCGTGGAATCGCAGGGCCATGATCGTCATGTAGGCATGCGTGTATTCGACCTTGGGATTCTTGAGGAATCGCTCGTCGATGAGGTCGAGCCCGTCCGGTCCGCGGAGCGTCAGGTAGCAGGCGATGGTGGCGTCGAGGCCGAGCTTCTTCTGCCGCTCTTCGAGATCGAGCATTTCGTTCCACACGCCGAGGCCGATCGGGCCGCCGAGCGCCTGGCCGACGGCGACCAACTGCTCCACCAGCGGCTTCTTGGCCGAATAGTCGGACTCGATCATCTCTTCGAGCATCGGCACGTCGTGCTGGTCGCCGCAGACGCCGAGCATCGTCAGGTACAATCGCCGCCGGCTGGGGTTTACGTCGGGGCTTTTGACCCATTCGACGAGCCGGTCGTGGGCCATGTGCCCCTTGAGTAGGTGCAACTCGGAGTACGGAGCCCGGGCGAATTCGTCGTACGCATCCTGAGCCAACAGCGGATCGTCGTTTTCGAGATAGTCCTGAAAGAACTGCAGCCGTGCGACGCCGCGTCACCGAGGTGTCGGGCAGCTTGCGGATGTATTCGATCGCGGTTTCGAAAGTGGCAGCGGAGTCGTCCACTCGAGCTGGTTGTTCTCGACGCCGATGCCGGAGATCAGAAACGTCTTGTCGCGTTCGCCTTCGCCAAAGTAGACGACTTTGATCTCGTCGCCCGCCTTCACGCGGTCGCCGCCGCGAATCACGTCGACGACTCGAAACGTCGCCTTGCCGGAATCGGGATCGGTGTCGATGCTGCCGTCGGCTTGCTTGATTCATCGGCGGAGCGTCGGCGATCAGCCGGGCCATGACGACTGCTTGGGATGCGTCGATTTCTTCGGCCAGAGTGCGTGACTCGACGGTGCAGAACGGGCATGCCACGGCTGCCGTCGCGGCCGCGAGTCCCATCGTCAGGGCCATGAGGACTCGGCCAACCAAAGTGCATTTGCGTGGGCTGCGAAACATAAACGCTCTCGACGAGGGACAACGACGGCTCAATCTTACTATCTTACCCCGTCGACTGCTCGTGCGCTAGCCGAACTAGCGACTGCCGGCCAGGGCCTTGGCCACGTCGGTGCGATAGGCCGACACGGCCGGCAGGAACCCGACCAGCGAGGCCAACACCACCAGCGCGGGAATCAGCACGATTTCCTGCCAATCGAACTGCAACCACCCCAGCGTGACGCCCGTGCGGGCCTCGACATACGGGCTCGCCAGACCGATCATCCCGTGCGCCAGCAAAATGCCCAGCAGCCCTCCCCCCAGCGAGAGCAAAATCGACTCCACGAGCACGATGTTCATCACGGCCGAGCGGCTCGCGCCCAGGGCTCGCATCACGGCGATGTCGTGGCTTCGCTCGCTCATCGAGTTGTAGATGCTCACCAGAATGCTGATCGCCGCCACGATCACGATCAGCACGGTGAGCACCAGCAAGATCAGCCGGATCGGTCCCACGATGCCGTCCATCAGGCGGGTGACTTCGCGGATCGGCGCGACGGCCTGGGCGATGCGGCCTTCGCCTTTGTTGATCGCGTTGTCGAGCACGGTCGGTCCCAGGGCGCTTTTGCAGAGTACGAGGATCGAGGTCACCTCGCGCTCGTCGAGCGGGAGCGGCTCGTGATGTTCGTGGCGCGTGCTCATGATCGTGGTCGTGTTCCGCTTCCTCTGCGTGGCCGGCGGCATCGTGCTCCTCGTGACCGGACAGCGCGTGTCCTTCGAGCAGATAGAAGCCTTCGATGTTGATGAACACGGCCCGGTCGTTCGCGGTGCCCGTGGGCTTGAGGATGCCGACGACGGCGAAGGCGTCGTGCTTGTGTCCCTCCGCACCTAGACCGTGGGTGGGATTGATCTTGTCGCCAACCTTGATCCCCGATCGCGCCGCCGCGACCGAACCGACGACCGACTCGAAGGCAGCCTGCTCGAAGTCTTCGCCGCGGAGGGGCAGCGCGTCTTTGAGATTGCGTCCACCCGGCTGGAATTCGTATGTCTTCGGCGTACCGTCCGGGTTGTTGCCGTAGTGGATTTTCTCGAACAGCTCCGGCGTCGTGGCCACGATGCGAAACACCTCGCCGTTCGGCGCGACGTAGCTATCGCCCAAGCACTCGGGCACCGCAACCTCGGTCAACTCGGCGAATTCGCCACCATCGATGAATTTTTCGTAGTAGCTGTACGGAATCGGGTAGAGCGGCTGGCCGAGGTAGTAGACCGTGCTCAGCACCAATTGCAGAGCGCCTCCTTTGCCGCCGACGATCAGGTTGTAACCCTGGGCATCCTGCTCGAACTGCCGCACGGCAACGCTGTGGATCACGATCACCGCAATCATCACCGCCACGCCCAGCGCCATCGACAGCGCAGTGAGCGACGAGGCCAGCGCCCGTTGCTCCATGTTTCGCCAGGCTATTTTCCAAAGGGGCATGGTGGGGAGGATTCAGGGATGGATTGATTGCCGCTTGCGTCTTCGCGTCAAGCCGCCACGACGCGATTCAGCTCTTCCAAATGCTCGACACGCTCGAACTGGTTCGACACCTCGTCGGCGTGCGTTACCAAGAGCATCGCTACGTTCTCATCGCGGCAGACTTCGCGCAGCAGGTCGATCACTTGTTGCTGGTGGGCGGGGTCGATGTTGGCGGTCGGTTCGTCGGCCAGGAGCAATACGGGGCGGTTTACCAGCGCCCGGGCCACGGCCACTCGCTGCTGTTCGCCCACTGAAAGCGCCGCCGGTTTGTGCGAGAGCCGATGCCCCAGCTCCACCCGTGTCAGCAGGTCGATCGCACGTTTCGAGTCGCGGGGCTGCCCCGTAAACGTCATGCCCAGCAGCACGTTTTCGAGCGCCGTGAAGCCGGCCAAGAGATTAAACGTCTGAAATACGAAGCCAATGTGCCGGGCACGGAACCGATCGCGGCCGACTTCGGGGATACGGGTGATGTCGGTGCCGTTGAATACGATCCGGCCAGCGTCGACACTGGCGAGCCCGGAAATCGCGTTTAAGAGCGTCGTCTTGCCGCCGCCGCTGCGACCGCGAATCACCAACTGCTCTCCGGCATCCACGGCCAGCCGCGGAATATCGAGGATCGCCAGCGTGCTACCGTCCGGCTCGCGATACGATTTTTGGACATTCTCAACGAGCAGCATGGGAGCGAGTCCAACGAAGCAGGTGGCGAGCCGACGATCCCATTTAGCGGTCGAGCTTGCTCGACGTTCAACGTCCGAAGTTCGGCGTAAGGGGTTCCAATGTAACGCCTTGCGAACGAGGCACAAGGCGAAACGCCCCCCCGGCCTCCCACCCATTGCCCTACGCAAGCACTCGCGCCGTAGTTCGCCGCAAGTGGCGATTGTACACGCTAGCAGAGAAATAGTTACAACAGCGATTGTGCCGTGCGACGCGAAATGAACAGCGTCTTGCGCGAAAACCGCTGCCGTTTTTCCGCGAGTCCGGCTTTCCAGCCCGAAGTCACGCAACGTGCCCCGCCTGAAAACTCGACGTTCGACGATTGGCACGCGCTGTGCAATAGACACGCGACGGTAGAAGAGTGGGCGATTGGCCCGGGCCGACCGTACGCGGGTGCGTAACTTCCGCGGCGGCCCGACCCGATCGTCCGGCAGATGAGTCCCGCCCATTATCGAACTGGAGCCAATTCCACCGCTTGGCCGCAACGTCACTTGTTAACCGTACGCCGCGGAAGCTGGGGAATTGGTTCTAAGGTCTCCCGCCTGAGAGGGCCGACGAGGTATCCCGCACCTCGCCGGCCCTTCTTTTTTGCGCCGCCCCGAGTTCTTGTGCGCGCAACGACGCAAAGGAGTAAAGGACAAGAAGGTCGCTTTCTTGATTTCACCGACGCATGCTTCAATCATCCTCATACCAGTAATTGCCGCGCGAATACGCGTGATAAATCCCGAGCCCGTCAAATGGCACCAGCCCGGCGTCATCGCACGGATGAAACTTGATCCAGTATGAGTCGAACAGGTCAGATCCACCCGGATCATTCGGATAATAAGTAATGAATTGCCTCAACGCGGGTCGCTCGAAATCATACTCAGCTATGTCACTTGGGTAGTGTCCGCGTTCTGATTTGAATCGCTCCGCGAATTCTCCGATGCGAGCAACTTCGTCATTCAGGTCGCGCAATCTCCGTGCGAGAATACTCTGGCGGAGACTGAATGCGCCACAAATGATGACTAAGACCATGACGGCGGGTATTCGAAGCCGCTGAAATGGAAGACACCATACAGTGGTTAAGGCAAAAAAGACTATCGCCCAAGGATAGGTATACGAGGCGAGATAACCAAGCGTATCGTAAACGCTTCCACAGGCTGCTGCCGCTGTCATAATCGCTGCTGCAGCGGTAGTCGCCAAGAACAAATGCGTGAGGCGGAATTGGAAGAGTCGCCGGGACAAAACGTGGCTCCCGCATATGCGGCACGAATTGGTGGATGCTTTTGACTTTTACGTCATTGCACGCAAGCTCTTTGACCGCGCGTCGCTAGTCCTTAAACAAGCGAACGTTAATGGGTAATTGGCGTTGTATTTTTGGGGTTGGCCAGTGCGTGCACGACCGGCCTGACGCGGTCGGCGTCGGGGGGGAGTTGTCGAATTCTGGGTTGCTTCATTTCGCGACTCGTTGACACGTCTGTGTGGTTCAGGGTGGCGGCGGACCGGAGCATCCAGACTCCGGCTTCATCGGCGGCTCCGTCAACAACGCAACGTCCGGCACAAGCGGAAGAACACCGGCAAGCGTGGGTGATAGTTCAGTACGCGGTAGATCAGCTGGCGGCCCGTGCGGACGATCTGGCAGGGAATCTTGATGAAGGCGCAGAGGAACGTCTTGAACTCCATCCGCAGCACTTCCTGTTTCTGCGCCCGATGCGCTTCGCCCCAGCGGCCATCCTCCGGCAACGACAACGCCCACCACGACTTGAGGTTCCACGCCAAGCCGGTCATCACCATGTAGGCCCAATTGCTGTAGAGATTATCGACCGGTGCCGAGAGTGCCCGCACTCCGCCGGCCAACTGAGCAATCAAGTTCTCTTGATCGCAGCGGTCGTTGGCCTCGAACACCACGTCCTCGGCATCGACGGCCCAATCGTTGGTGATGTAGAAGAAGTAGCGAATCTCGTCGAACAGCCGCGTCTCGCCCTTCTCGTGCGAAATGTTCTTGCGGAGCACGATCAGGCGGTACGACTGCTCGCACGCCGTGGGCCTGTATTCAAACTCCGCGTAATCCTCGCTCTGGAGCCGCAGAACCTCGAACTCGCGGCGGCGGATGATCCGCTGCTTCACGTTTTTGGGTCTCTGCCGCGCTGCGGTCCGCACTTCGTAACGCGGCTCGCGGAGGAGCTTCTGCCAGGCCGTGTTCGGCAGGTTTTCCGCGATTTCCTCCAGATTGGGCAGGGCCTTGAAGCCAAAGTAGAAGCTCACCTCCTCGGCATCCCAGGCGTCGAGCTGCTCCGACTGGCTGAAGGCCGTGTCACCGCGAAGCACGATCTTGCGGAAGCCCGCGCGACGGCACAAGGCGATGGCCCCGTCCGCCTCCTCGGCGGCTCCTTCGTGGCTGGGCCGATTCCCGGAGCGATTGACCACGCGGAGCACTTCGCCGGTTTCGGCCAGAGTGACCAACAAGGGATGGTAGCCCCAAGTGCCCTTGTAAGAGATGTCCATCCCGACTTTGCACTCGCCGGTGGTGACCACCAGCGTGCCGTCGAGGTCGATGGTGGCGCGGTCGAAAAACTTCTTCGGCTGCTGGGCCCAAACGTTCAGCCGCGCGTCGTCGGCTGCCCGCATCAGCGAGCGGACGTCTCCTTCGTCGAACCGACGGCAGAAGTCGCCGGCGGTGGTGGGATCGGGGATCCGCTCCGTGCCCAAGGCGTCGAGGAAGGCCTCGTCATTGCGGCGCAACTCGACGTCTTCCAGCCGGGTGCCGTCGCACAAGGCGTTGTAGGCCAGATTCAGCACGTGGTCCGACTCGTGATAAGGCCTGTGGATTTTCAGCAGGTGCAGGCGGCGATCGATGGCCTCGATCAGCCCGATTTCCCGAGCGAGTCGATGCACCACGCCGATGCCGCCCACGCCGATCCCTCGGGTCTTGTCGGCCAGTTCGAAACGGATGTTCGACGCCGTAAACATGGGCGTTCCCTGATCGGCACGCGGCCCGGCCAACCGTTGCTCGATGCGTCGCTGGGCTTGCCGCAGACGTTTCGGTATACTGTGTTTCACTCGAAATCCTCCTTGTGTCGTGGGGTGGGCTTGCACTGTGTGCCCATGATACCCGTAAAACAGGGGTGGTTTCGAGTATTTTTATGCAATCAGCGTGAAAGCTTCGCTTGCTTAAGGGCTAGTTGAAGGGATTCTCGTCGCCGGTGCCAAAAGGATTTGATTCCACCGGGGGCGGTGTCGCCTGGGCAGGTGCGCCGAATGGATTGTCACTTTTGTCTACCTTGGCGGGCTTGGCGGCAGGAGCAATAGCGGCGGGCGATGCGGCAGGTTTCGGTGCCGGCGACGCGGCGGGCTGGCCGTCGCCTTGATACTCCTTGGTCGCCGGTTCCGTCGGTTTTGTTTCTACCGCCGGCCGCTCGACGTAGTGCATCGGTTTGTCGGCGCCGATCTCGTGCAGGCACTGCACCAAGCCTTTTTCCGATATCAGAAACAGCCGGTCGGTCTGGTCGTTAACCAGTGCCGTGAGCGCGCCGCCGGAAAAGATGCGGCCGACAGGCGCGCCATCGGCGATGTTGAGGATGTGGATCGTATCGAAGCGGTCGAGGCCGTAGATGTGCGACTTCGTGGCGGTGGCGAACTGCGAGATACCGGGCACTTCCCACTGTTGGGCTCCTGAATTGGCGTCGACGCAGTGCAGCGTCGGCTCTTCCGACGACACGAACAGTCGATCACCCACGGCGGCCGGGGCGCGATACGTGGGATAGCCGGTTACAAACTTCCACGCCAGCTTGCCTTCGTGTTCGTCGACGGCAAACACCTCGCCCACCAGCGAGGCCGCGTAGATCAGTGGTGCACGATAGGCGGGGCGGGCGACGAATTCGGCACGCGTCTCGAGCCGGAACCGAACGCCGGGATCATCCGCGCCACCGACGTACAAGTAGCCGGCGTCGGTCGTCCAAACGACTCGGTCGGGGGTCACGAGCGGCGGCACGGTCGTGCGGCCGAACGATTGGTAGAACCAGCGCGATCCGACCGGCGCATCACTCGCCAGCGGATAACCTTCAATCAAGCCGCCGAGCGTGGGAACAAAGACGTAGTCTTTGCTCAGCGCGGGGCAGGCGCCGGGCACTCCGCCGACCGGCCGCGAGACGACGATCCGGCCTCCCGCTCGTTCGAGGAGATACAGCGTTGAACCGTTGATCACGGCCACGAACTCGTCATTGGCGGCCGGACCCAAGCTGGGGAAATTCGGATTGCCGAACTGCGTGGTCCAACGGGTCGCGCCCGTGTTGGCGTCGATCGCCTGAATCACGCCGGAGTCAGTCACGATCAGCAGCTCGTCGTTCGAGAGAATCCAGTCGACGACCCTCGATCGACCAGGATCGACCGCCGCGCGGGCGAACCAGGCGCGGGTCAAGCCGACGCTGGCCGCTTGTTGTCGTGTGATCAGCCCGCTGGAAAGCTGCGCGTTCGCCGCGTCGGCCGAGCCGACCAACAGCGCTACAAACGCCAGCCACGCGAGTTGGCGCGTGTGAATTGCTTCAAACATGTCCGTGACTGTCCCAATGTGAATCCAGGATGCGAGATACGCGATACAGGGCCGCAGGGGCGGACGACTTGTTCCTTGAATCGCTTTGGCGTGCCTCCCAGCATCCTGCATCCCCAACCCTGCATCCTCAAGTGCGTTCATTGTACCCTGCCGCCAACGCGATTGCATCCACCGGCCGAATTCACCCGCTGGACCGCCCGCCCGGCCATCCCTTACATTGAAACCACGTCATTGAGGGGGCAAAACAGGGATCGGCAGGCTCTCATCGTGTGGTTGGCAGTTCGTGCCGAGCTACAGCAGCGACGCCTTGTCACGATTCGCATGGTCATTGTGTCGATCCCCGGAACAGCCGCATCGAGATGAGCAGCGTCGACTTCAAGCCCGACTCGCGCGACCTGAGTCTCCTGCAGGAGATGATCGGCTATCTGAATTTCTCCAGTGGCGCGAGCGATGCCTCCTTTCTCCGCAACCTCAACACGTTGTTTGCCAGCATCGAGCAACGGAGCACCGACGAGGGCGACTCGGTCGCGGTGCTGTCGGATTGGCTCGTCCGGCGGATGGACGAGCTCGAACTTCAGGGCGGATCGTTTGGCGACGTGAGCCAGGCTCGGGCGGTGGTTCGGCTGCTCGTGCTGCATTTGCTTCCCGCTTATCGGCAATTTCACCGCGACTTGTTGTGGCACCAAACAGACGCCGAGCTGTGGCGCCCGATTTTCTTGGGCCGTGCGTTCGAAGCGATCCTGGCCCAAGGCGGGCCGTGGGACGAAACGGAGCGGATTGTCGCCGGCGCGCTCGAAACGCTCAACGACTACATCGGCTACCGGCCCGTCGCGGTGCTCGAATCGCGGCAGATCGAGCCGTATTCGCACGAACGCGTGCGGCCGATTCCACTCTACATCCAAGGCGTCGGCGTGGCCCACGGGCCATATGAGGAATTGATCACGAGGGCGATGGCGATTCTCGCCGCCACGAATCCCGAGATCCGGCAAGAGGCTTGGTTCGATCCGGAAATGTTGGACGAGCTGGCGCTCGACCCGCGGGCGTACGAGTTTGATCACCCGGCCGGCAAACGGCCGAACTACCACTTCGGCCAATGGGACCAGGAGCTGGTCGACAATCGCGGCAACTACCGGCGTTTCGTGCTGCAACAAATCACGCTCAACGCGCTGCTGTCGCGCGTCACGTCGGCCGAGGGTGCGGCGGGCACGCGCGAGGAGTTGATATTTGAAGCGGCGGCCGTTCTGGCGGGTACGATTTTGATGGCCTCGGGCACCACCGGCAGCGGACCCGGCACGCACGGCTCCGACGTTTCGCTGGCCACGTTGCTGCCGCACATTGCCAAATATCGCGACGAGTTTTATCAGGGCCTGCTCGCGCAGACCAGCGGGCCGCAGGGGGATCGACTGCGTGCCGAATCGAAGCGGACCCGGCAGCCGTTCGGCGGCGCGCGGCAACATTTGAATCACGAGCTGGCCCGCCGCCGTGCGTTGCAAATGCAGCACGTGCATCTCGCGCAGCTCTACGCCCGCATGGGCTACGCGGAGGCCGCGCTTGCACAGGCCCACACGGTCCGCATCGCGTCGGCCCGCATGCTCTGTCAAATCTATTGCCGCTTGACGGCTGGGCACCAGTCGATCGACGCCGACCGGCTCGAGCCGGTGGCCCGCTACTTGGCCGAGATTGAAGAACTGCTGCACCGCGGCATCGAGTGCGGAGCACTGGTCGACCCGTGGAACATCCTCGGTTTCGGCGGGAATTTCAGCCTGTTTCCGGCCATCGAGAACTCGGTTCACGACTTCCGCGTCGACGACTTGATCGAGCTGGTGGAACAGATGCTGGACTTGTGCGCCCGGGCGTGGACCGGCGCCGCCGCGGTCGACGACGTTCCACCACGAACAGATTTTTTCCGCGACGCTCGAACGGCTCGCCCGCTGGTGGGACCGCTACGCCACGGCCAGCGTCAGCGGCGTCCGACGGCTGGTGGCCAAGGAGATCGAGGTCTCGACGAACCTAGTGGCCGGGGCGCTCTCCGCGTGGCACAAGGCGGGAGCCGCGGCGGGCGACGTAAAGTTTTGGCGGATGTTCGTCGACCAGTTCGATTCGCCCAAGGCCTTTCAACTGGTGGTCGAAGCCCTGCTCGATCGCGGCGACCAGGTGGCTTCGATGGCGCTGATGATGCAGTGGCTCAGCCAGGTCGAACGGACGCCGCTCGAAGATGGCGACGCCTCGTTCCATCCGCTCGCGCTGCGTTGGTTGCGATCGGTCGAGCGTACGCAGCAAACAACCGGCGTCGACCAGTGGCCGCTCGTGGCGAAGCTCTTCGCGTTTCTCGAAGCAAACGCGGAGGCCTATTGGAACGTGCCGGAGTTCGGGCTCGCGCGTGGCCCGGCGGCCATGCCGGACGAACCTCAGGCGGCCGGCGACGGCGAGGAATGGACCGACGACGAAGACGATTCCGACGAGCTGTTCAGCGCCGCCTACGAGGACATGGTCTATCGCGACAGCACCGACGACGGCGTCGAATCGAGCCTGTTTGAAGATCGCTCGGGCGGCAGCACCAATTTCGAGCTGGAAGCGGAAGCCCAGCGACTAGGCCACCGATTGGCCTTTCTCACCACCGTGGCCAAGCTCTGGAAAGAGACCGCCATCGCCTGGGACGCGATTCGCGTGGAACACCAGCGGCGCGAGATGTTCGACAATTGGCAGTCGCAGGCGACCGCCGCCTACGCGGCGCTGCTGGACTTGATCGAAGCGGTGCACCACTTTGCCATCCACCCGCCCAGCGGCACGCACGAGTCGAACGTCGAATACGATCGCCGCCGAATGGTGAAAGACTCGCTCACGGAACATATCATGGCGACGGCGGTCGAAACGGCCGATGCGGCACGGCTGCTTTCCGCGGCGTCGGGACGCAATGAAAGCCGCCCGCGCGGCGCCGACGACACCGACGACTGCACGTCGATCAACGTGCTGCGGGCCGTGCTGCGGGGCGACGCCGCCGAGGTCCGCCGGCATTGGCCGGAGTTCATCGCTTGGCTCTCGCAGCAAGAGTTGCTCTATGTGCCGCTCGCCAAAAGCGGCAAGCCACGGCGGATCGTCCGCGCCAGGGCGCTGGTGCAGTTGATTCAGGACCTGCTCGAATGGCTGCCACGGTTGGGCTTGGTGCGCGAGACCTGCCAGTTGCTCGACGTCGCCCAGACGATGGAGGCCGAGCACCCGGTCGGGCCGGGGGCCGTCACCGAGTACGATCGCCTGTTCACCTGCGGCTACCAGGCGATCGTCCGCTGCCTGGTAACGTCCGCCGACGATTGGGACGATGAGCGCGAGGTGGACGAGAACATCAAGGTCGAAGTTCGTGCGTCGGACAACATGCTCGTCGACGCCCTGCAGGATCTTACCGAGTCGCAGCTCCGCCGCTGGCTCACGCACAGCCGCACGCTGCGACTCAGCGTCGCCGAACGGCTCACCGATCCGGCCGATTGGAAGCAGTTCGTCGCGTTCGTCGAGCGCTACGGCGGCGACCTGTTCTCGCAGATGTTCCTCAACCTGGGCAATCTGCGGGCGATCTTGCACCAGCGAGCCGGCGTTTGGCTCTCGAATTTGGAGCAGAACCCAGAAGCGCGAAGACCTGCGGCTGGTGAGCGAATTGGGCAAGAAAGTATCCCGCGAAGACGCTGCTCGCTGGCTGACGCATCGCGATCGAAGCGGTCGTCGAAAACTACCGCGAGTACCGCGACTACAATACGACCACCACCCACTCCGACCATGGCGAGATGCTCTACACGCTGGTCGACTTCCTGCGCTTGCGGGCAGAGTACGACCGCGTCGCTTGGAACTTGAAGCCGGTCGTCATGGCCCACGAAATCCTCGTGCGGCAAAACCGACCGGCCGCGGCCGAGATGTGGCAGCAGGCCCTCGCCGAGCGGACCGCCGAAGCAGCCGACGCCAATCTGGCCCGTTTCGAGAAGCTCTGCGACGAGTACGGCATCCGGCTGGCGAGCATCGCCGAGCGGCTCAACGAGCGATTCACGCGGCCGCTGGCGATCGACCGCGTGCGGGCCCTGGTCAAGCCGGCGATCGACGGGGCAGGCAGCGGCGACCACACGGCGTTCGCCGCCCTGGAGGAAGAAATCGATAGCCTGTCGCGCGAGCCGGCCGGCGCCGGGCTGGACCTTCCCGACTGGCTCTCGGCCCTTGAGGACGAGGTCACCATGGTCCGCTGCGCGAGACGGCACCACGAGGCCGGCGACGACGACGCCCTGCGAGGAATCGAACAGGTCCGGCTCAGTTGGGACGAATTGCAGCAGCAATTGGCGAAAGACGGGGATTAGGCAATTTCTGCTAGCAGTTTTTGCTGACGCTCGATTCGCGCGACTTGCCCACAAGCCGCTCGATCTGCCATATTCACGTTTGTACATCAAAGCGAGCCGGCGGCGTCACTGATGCTGGGAACAGACACTGCCCCAGGTAATTGCACCGTTTTGGAAAGGATACCCCCCATGCGTGACCATTCCATGTCTGCCACCGCCACGCCGGCCGCCGACGAAGACGGCGAACTGCCGTACTCGCTCGAACTCGACCTGGTCGTCCGCGACCGCGACGTCATCTGCCGCACTCGGCGAGTACCCGGAAGGCCGCGAGCGAAACGAATACGCCCTGGAAGCTCTCAAGATCGGCGTGCTCGCCCTGCGGCACGTCGGCGGTCAGGCCACGGCCGACCTGATCCAACGCGAGAGCCACCGGCTGGTGAAGGACATGCAGCAGACGCTCGAGCAGCACAAGCAGCTCGTCTCGTCGCAACTGGGCAGCACGCTCAAGGAATACTTCGATCCGCAGGATGGCCGGTTCAGCGAACGCGTCCAGCGGCTGGTGGCCCACGACGGCGAGCTGTCGAAGTTGATTTGCGGCCTTGATCGACGGCGAAAACTCGCTCTTCGCCCGCACGCTGGTGGCCCACGTCGGCCGCGACAGCCCGCTAATGAAGCAGCTCGATCCGCAGCAGTCGCAGGGCTTGCTCGCCGTGCTCAAACAGACGGTCGACGTGCAACTCACCCAGCAACGCGACCAGGTGCTGAAGGAATTCTCGCTCGACAACAAACAAGGCGCTCTCGCCCGGTTGGTGGGCGAGCTCACGGCCAAGCACGGCGATTTGACCAAGGATCTACAAACGCGGATCGACGTCGTCGTGAAAGAGTTTTCGCTCAACGAGGAGAACTCCGCCCTGAGCCGGCTGGTGCAGAACGTCGATCGCGCGCAGCGGACAATCACCAGCGAGTTTTCGCTGGACAACGAAGCGTCGGCTTTGTCGCGGCTCAAACGCGAGATGTTGGAACTGCTGGCGGCCACCGAGAAGAAAAACCAGGCGTTTCAAGAGGACGTAAAGGTCTCGCTCGCACGCATCGTCACCACGCGGCAGGAAATCGAGCAGTCGACGCGGCACGGAAAACTGTTTGAAGAGGCGATGTTCGAGTTCGTCGCCCGCGAGGCCCAATACGCCGGCGACGTTGCCACGCCGACCGGCAACTCGACCGGGCTGATCAAGAATTGCAAAGTGGGCGACTGCGTCGTCGAGCTCGGTCCCGATAGCGCCGCCCCGGGCTCGAAGATCGTCATCGAGGCCAAGGAAGAGAAAGAGTGTTACACTCGCCGCGGCGCGGCAGGAGATCGAAACCGCCCGCAAGAATCGCGGTGCCGATTGGGGCCTGTTCGTGTTCTCGCGAAAGATCGCTCCCGCCGGGCTCGAACCGTTCCAACGCTACGGCAACGATTTCGTCGTCGTCTGGGACGCCGAAAACCCGTCGAGCGACGTTTTTCTTAAGGCCGGAATCATCGCCGCTCGGGCCCTGTGCTTCCGCGCCGAACGCAAGACCGCGGCCGCAATGGTCGACTTTGAGGCCATCGACCGAGCGATCCTCGAGATCGAAAAGCGGGCCGGCAATCTCGATGAGGTCCGCAAATCGGCTGAGACGATCCAGTCATCGAGCGCGAAAATTCTCGAACGCGTGCGAATCGACCGCGAAGCGCTCGAAAAGCAGGTCACGCAACTGCGCGACAAAATTGGCGATCTCCGCGACGTGATGAATGCGCCGCAGTAGCGGCCGTTAGTACGTCGCCAACGTCGGCCAGCTCATTTCATCTGCGGCCGCGTGGACGGTTGCCGCGTCGATCGTGTCGAGCTCGGCCGCCGCTCCGGCCAACAGCGCGAAATCGGCCAGGCGGAGCACACGGCGGGGCACGCCGCCGCTGAGCTCATGGATCGCCACGAGGCCTTCATCGTCGAACACGGGGTCGAATCGGCTGGCGTCGACCAGGGCCGACTGCACGAAGCCGATTGTGTCGGACTCGCTCCACGGGCTGAGGTCGATCCGCAGGTCGACCAGCTCGCGGAGCGTTTGGCTCCAGCGAGCCGCCTGGCCGGGCTCCGCCGCGAGGACGATCGTCCAGCGAGCCGCCGGCGTCGGATCGAGCCGGGCGAGCCGAACCAGTTGGGTCATCACGTCAGGCCCCGCCTGGCCGGCGTCGTCGACCAGCAGCACCGTGCTGGTTTGCTGGAGCCGGTTTTCGGCGACGCGATCGGCGATGTGCCGCCAGAGCTGTGCCACTTCGGCATCATCGCGCGGCGCGGCACCGAGACTGGCCGCAACTTGCCAAAGGAACTCCCGCGTACCAAGGCCTTCGGCATCGATCACCGCGACCTCGCTGCTCTTGCGCAAGATGCTGGGCCGCCAGCCGCAGCACGAGCGACTTGCCGACGCCGGTCTCGCCCAGCAGCACGCCCAATCGACGCCGAGCGTGAACCAGGTACTCCAGCCGGGCGAGCGCCTCGTCGTGGGCGGCACTTGGGTAAAAACGGGCGGTGTCCAGCGCCGTCTGGAACGGCGATTCGGCGAGTTGCCAATGGTCGAGTTGCATGAATCGCGTTCCTGGGGTCTGTTTGCAATGAGTGCGCTTTCGTCATCATCGGTTGCGTCCTGAGCAGAGCTTGAAGAACCACCCAAACGGCACGATGATGGCGGTGTCTTTCCGACTGATAGCTGATAGCTTCTGCCATGTCCGACCGTTTTTTTTCACGGCAACCGATCACCGCGGAATACGTCACGCTCGACGGGCCGGAGGCGCATCACCTGCTCCACGTGATGCGAGCCAAGGTCGGCCAGCGCGTGACGCTTTTTGACGGCGGCGGGGCGGAGTTCGACGCCGCGATCGTGAAGTGCAATCGGGCCGACGTGGAACTGCGGATCGACGCTCGCCACGACGTGGATCGCGAATTGCCGTTCGAGTTGGTGATCGGCGTTTCACTGCCCAAAGGCGATCGGCAAAAATGGCTCGTGGAAAAGCTCACCGAATTGGGCATCATGCAGCTCGTGCCCCTGGAGACGGAGCGGGGCGTCGCGCAGCCGACCGACTCGACGCTGGAGCGGTTGTCGCGGAGCGCGATCGAAGCGGCGAAGCAATGTGGGCGAAATCGGTTGATACGGATCGCTAAGCCGCAAACGTGGCCGACGTGGCTCGCTCGCGGAATGGAAACAATAGCCGGCGATCTACGAACGCCGGAAATCCGCCGCTTGATCGCCCACCCCGATGCCAAATCATTGGCGACGCACGACCTTGTCGCACCACTCCCCACGCAGCTCGCCATCGGCCCCGAGGGCGGATTCACCGACGCCGAAGTTGCCGCCGCCCTCGCGGCAGGCTGGCAAAGCGTCAACCTCGGCCAGCGCATTCTTCGCGTCGAAACGGCGGCCGTCGCGCTGGCGGCAGTTGTCGCCCTCGCGGCTCGCCCGTAGACTGGAATGAAATGCTGCGCGACGAAGAAGAACTGTACCAGGAGCACATCCTCGACCATTACGAGGACCCGTTCCACCGTGGCTCGCTGCCGTCGGCCACCCACTCGCACGAAGACAAGAACCCGCTCTGCGGCGACGTCGTGCGGATCGACCTCCAGCTCGACCCGGACGGCAAGATCGCCGATTGCTATTTCAGCGGCGACGGCTGCGTGATCAGCCAGGCCTCGGCCTCGATGCTCCTCGAAGAAATGCTCGGCAAGACGGTCGACGAAGTAAAGCACTTCTCGGCCACCGACATGCTCAATCTCTACGGCGCCCGGCTAACCCCGAACCGGCAGAAGTGCTGCCTGCTCTCTTGGAAGGTGCTGCAATCGGCGGTTCACTCGCCGATCGACGGCGAGAACCACAAGTAACCATGTTGACCGTGAAAGAACCAACCGCCGTCGACCGCTCGAAGCTGCTGCTGGAGAAGCTGCGCGACGATTTCCCGATTCTCACGCAGTTGGTGCATGGCGACCGGCCGTTGGTGTTTCTCGACAACGCGGCGAGCACGCAGCGGCCGCGCCAGGTGATCGACGTGATCCGGCGGGTCTACGAGCAAGACTACGCCAACGTCCACCGCGGCATCCACACGCTCAGCGAGCGGAGCACCGAACAGTACGAACAGGCCCGCGAAAAGGTGCGGGCGTTCATCGGCGCGAAGCACGCCCACGAAGTCATTTTCACGCAGGGCACCACCGCGAGTATCAACACGGTGGCCCGCAGCTGGGGCGACGCCAACATTCAGCCCGGCGACGAGATCTTGCTCACCACGATGGAGCACCATTCGAACCTCGTGCCCTGGCAGCAGCTCGCCGAACGGACCGGGGCCGTGCTGCGGCATATTCCCATCACCGACGATGGCCTCCTGGTCGTCGAGGAGCTCGATCGGCTGCTCACGGCGAAGACGAAAATGGTCGCCCTGGCGTCGGTCTCCAACGTCCTCGGGACGATCAATCCGATCGCCGAGATCGCGCGGCGGGCGCATGCGGCGGGAGCGCTGGTATTGGTCGACGCGGCCCAGAGTGTGCCCCATCGGTCGACGGACGTGACGGCCCTCGGCGCCGACTTTCTCGCGTTCAGCGGGCACAAAATGCTTGGGCCCACCGGAATCGGCGTGCTCTACGGCCGCGAGGAGCTGCTCGACGCGATGCCGCCATTCCTGGGCGGCGGCAGCATGATCAACCGCGTTTATCTCGATCGCTTTACGCCCGCTGAGCTGCCTGCGAAATTCGAAGCCGGCACGCCGCCGATCGCCCCGGCCATCGCGCTGGGAGCGGCAATCGACTATCTGGAAGCGATTAGCGTCGATGCAGTCGAGCGGCACGAGCACGAGCTGGCTCGCTACGCCTATGAGCGATTGCAGGAAATCGACGGCCTCAAAATCCTCGGCCCGTCGCCGGAACATCGCGCCGGCCTGGTAAGCTTCACGGTCGCGCAGCCTCACCCGCACGACGTGGCACAGCTTTTAGATCAACAAGGCATCGCCGTCCGCGCCGGCCATCATTGCACGCAGCCGCTGCACGATCGGCTCGGCATCACGGCCAGCACCCGCGCGAGCTTCTATCTCTACAACACGCCGGCCGAGGTCGATCTGTTGGTCGATACAGTCCGCCATATCCAGGATCGCTTCAAGCCACAGGGCCGACACCGACAAAAGAAAGCCAGCCGATAGCCGCCGCATTCTTTCGGCCGGGTTCTGCTTTCAGACCATCACTCGCGCTCGAAAACTCCGACGCAGCCGCCCGCCGGTGCGAGTTCCAACGTGATCGTGTCGCCTGCCGAAACAGTCTTCTCATCGACGGCCAAATGCTCGGCGTTTTCGCCGCTGTCGTCGGCATCGTGCCAGAGTTTCAATTTCCAGCGGCCCCGGTCGAGGAAATCGAGCTTGACGGAAATCTCGCGTGGCTGGCGATTGGTCATCGCGCCGAGATACCATTCGTCGCCCGATCGCCGGACCATCGCCAAGTGTTCGCCCACCGCGCCGTCGAGCACGCGCGTCTCGTCCCACACGGTCGGCACGATCTTCAAAAAGTCAGCCCCCGGCTGGTTGCGGATCTGGTCAGGACCTTCACAGATCTGGCAGAGAGGGCTGTCGTAGCAAACGAACAGTGCGAGCTGGCTGGCACGGGTGCCTTGCACTTGCGTCGGAGAGACGTTCGTCTTGAATTGGGCCGGCTGTCGGTTGCGAAATCCACCGGGCGTGAAGTCGGCTGGCCCCTCCAAATACCTCGTGAACGGCAGCGTGAGTTTGTGCTCGGGCGTGACACGGTCGCTCCACTTGTTGTACTCGTTGTCCAACACGCCCTCGCGGGTGATTTGGTTCGGATACGTGCGATCGAAGCCGCAGGTCTTGAACGCGCCGTGGAAGCTGACCATCAAATGGTGCTCGGCCGCGGCCGCTGTGATTTTTTCGTACCACTGGACCATCTCCTGGTCGTCGCGGTCCATGAAATCGATCTCGACACCGGCGATGCCCCATTTTTGGTAGAGTGGAAACACCTTTTTCCACGCTTCGTCGCGGTCGAGGTCGGCCCAATGCACCCAGAGCCAGAGCCGTACGCCGTTCCTGTCCGCGAGCCGACGGATTTCGTCCATGTCGAGCGTCGAGACCACGCGCGTGGGGTCCGACTCCGGTTTGTCCGGTTCACCATACCAGCCCCAGTCGAGCAGCTGATATTCCCACCCCATGTCGATGGCCAACTGGAGGTGCGACTTGATCGTGGCGGTGTCCATCATCACGTCCCCCGTCCACCAATGGTCCTCGGCCATCATGCCGGGCTTGACCCAGCCGGAGCCGGCCAGCTTCGATGGCGTGCTGAGGTTGCGAATGATGTCGCTCTCGATGAGCCTGCCCGGCTGGCGGCCGATCATCAGCACCCGCCAGGACGAATGGTGAGGCGTGTCGGCCTTCACCAGCCCTTCGCCATCGAGCCGCGGCGCGAGCTTGGCGACGAGCGTCACCGCCGTTGCCGGCTCAACCGTGGCCGCATCAACGGCGGCTGGCTCTGCCATACCGCTCGCATCCTCCGGCGGCTTGCCGGCGATCCACATGCCCGACCAATCCAAGAGATCCGCCTCGGCGATCGCCACCCACGCCGCCGGCGTTTCCACTAGCACGGGCAATCCCTTGACGGCGCTCGGCGTTATCTCGGAAAGTCGCTGCTTGCGAAACTCCCACTCCTGCGACGAACGCATGCCATTTTCGTCCTCGCCCGCACAGCAGTTTGCGTCGGCGGGGAAGCGAAACTCCGTCAGGTCCTGGTCGAGCACGAAATCACGCAGCCCCGGCTGCGAGAGCAACACGTAGCGAAACGCCACGCCATCGTCGAACACGCGAACGATCAGTTGAAATGTACGATCCTTGGCCGACCGTTCGCGCAAGAGCAGCGTCGACTCGCGGTATCGATTGCGAACCTCGCGCTGTTTGCCCAACGGATTGACCCAGGTCGAATCCTCGCTGCGGCTGGCCGAGTTCGAGAGCTCGACGTCGGCCCCGAGCGTGGTGCCTTCGTGAAGCTTGAGGCCGAGCCGCGCGTCGGAGATGACTGGCTGACCGTCGACGGTCACCGAATATCGGAGCGGGCCATCGGCTTGGATCGTGGCTTCAATCGTACCGTCGGGCGACTGGACCTTGACCGTCTCCGCGGCGGGCGGCGTCGCGTCGGCAATTGCAGCGTCCGTGGCCGGTGCTGCCAACGCAGCGAAGGCGAGACCCAGCCATACGATTGCCACACCGCTATGCTTAGTTACGTCGTTCATGGCGTCGATCATGCTTCTTCATAAGGGGGTGTATTGATAAAATCAATCGAGCGCCCTCCTGGCAGCCGACGCGCCGCAGACCGCATTGTAACGCGTCGATAGCCTGGTTTCGAGCCACCGTACGTCAGCCTTTCCAGGCTGACCGAATCCGAGTGTCAGGCTGGAAAGCCTAACGTACATGCCTAAGTCGTCGCTCCAAGCTGCGTGCCGGTTCGCTGTCGGTGTGGGCATCATCGCGCTCGTCGCGCACACTTGGTTCTTGATGGGACTCGTGGTGCCGGTGACGGTCGCTGGCAGCTCAATGGCACCCACGCTCAGCGGGCCGCGCCGACTCTTCCGCTGCGACGCGTGCCAACAGGAGTTCGCCGTCGGGCTCGATCAATTGGATCGTATTGAGATCGCCGACTGTCCGCGATGCGGTGCGTCGTCGCGCCCCATTGACGCAGCCATACTCCGCGGCGACCGGCTGCTGGTCGATCGCACTGCCTACACATTCCGCGGGCCTAGGCGGTGGGAAGTCGTCGTGTTCCGTTCGCCCGACGACGGCCAACTGTGCATCAAGCGCGTCGCGGGCTTGCCGGGCGAAAAGGTGTCCTTCGCAGAGGGAGAGCTCAGGATCAACGGACAGCCCGTCCCCAGCCCGAACGGTGTTTCCTACGAGGTTCGAGCCGGCGACAGGCTCAAGTTGCTCAGCTCGCAGGACGGTTGGCATCTCAACCCGCACGAGTATTTTGTCCTGGGCGACAACGCCGCCATTTCCGACGACAGCCGCAGCTGGCTCTCCGGGCCGGGAGTCGACGCGAAAACGCTAGTGGGCCGGCCGCTGGGCGTTCGCTAGCGGTCGAAACGAGCATTCCGTCACCCGAGAGCTTACGTTTCCTCCAACCGGAACTTCGGCTATATTCGCCTTTCCCCGGCGAACAACTCACCGGACGCCAGCGTTGTCATAATTGCCGGCCTGCCTGGTGAAAATAATGTCCAAATCCAAGAAATCCTCCAAATCGCGCGACGCCTATCCGAAGCTGCCCGTTCAGCCTGGGCCGCAGACGCATCCGCCGACGACGCACGCCATCCGCGAGACGATCGAATCGATCGTGATCGCCTTTGTGCTCGCGTTTCTGTTCCGCACGTTCGAGGCCGAGGCGTTCGTGATCCCGACCGGGTCGATGGCCCCGACGCTGATGGGCGCCCATAAGGACGTCGACTGCATTAAATGCGGCCACCGCTTTCGCATCAACGCCAGCGAAGAGAACGGTGAAGAGGCGACGGCCATGCTGACCCAGTTGCGGCAACCCGGGCTGAGTCTAAATGAGCAGAATCAATTGCGAAACGCAATCTCAAACACGAGTTGCCTGGCGGGGATGTGCCCCAATTGCCGGTATGTCAACCCGATGCGGCCGGACCTGCCGATCGACGCCCCGGAGCGCGTCGACGCCGGCAACGTGCCTGACGAGCCCAAGTACAACGGCGACCGCATCCTGGTTAACAAATACATCTACACGGTCAGCGATCCGCAGCGTTGGGACGTCGTCGTGTTCAAATTCCCCGGCAACGCGCAGATGAACTACATCAAGCGGCTTGTCGGCCTGCCGGGCGAGACGATCCGCGTCTACGAAGGCGATCTGTTCACGAGCAAGGCGAAGAATCCTGGCGACGCCGACTTCTCGATTGCCCGCAAGCCGCCCGACGTGCTGCTGGCGATGCGGCAGTTGGTGCATGACACAAATTACGATCCTTCCGAATTGTATAAGGCGGGTTGGCCGCTCCGCTGGCAGCCGCAGGGGGGCGCTGGTGACTGGCAAGTCGACACCGAGGCCGATGGTCTCACCGTCCGCGAGCGATTCAAAGTCGACGCACCCGCGGGTGAAACCGCCTGGCTGCGCTATCGCCACTTGATCCCTTCCTACGACGACTGGCGTCAGGTGGAGGACTATACGATCGCCGCCGCAAACGGTCCTCCCGATACGCCGCAGCCCGGCACGATGGCCCAGCCGCAGTTGATCACGGACTTCACGGCTTACAACACTCGCGTATCGGACGCCTCGATCCGTGCCAATCGCGATCTCGAAGTCGATCCCAGCAAGCTCGGACTGCATTGGGTCGGCGAGCTGATGGTCGAGGCCGACGTCGACGTCGAGGAAGCCAAGGGTAAGCTGATCCTCGACCTCGTCGAGGCGGGCAAGCATTTCACGGCGACCATCGACCTGGCAACCGGCCGGGCCGTGCTCGGCGCCGAGGGCCTCGCCGGCTTTGCCCCGACGGCCGACACCGCGATCAAGAAGTCCGGCACGTACCGCGTGGCGCTGGCGAATATCGACGACCAATTGCGGCTGTGGGTCGACGGCACGCTCGTCGATTTCGACGCCAGCACCGAGTACGACGCCAACAAAATCTGGGGCAGCCGCGAGAATATCATTCCGCAAACCAGCCCCGACGACCCCGGCGACCTGGCCCCCGCCGGCATTGGCGCTCGCGGAACCAAGCTCGCGGTCACAAGGCTGCAGGTGTGGCGCGACATCTACTACGTTGCCGACAGCTGGGAACGGGCGCGAATGAACGACGTCGTCACCGATTTCAACCACCCGTTCGACCGCCACCTGACAGAGTTGCCGGCCAATCCGTCGCTGTGGCCTCGCTTCCGCGAGCGGCACCACGTCGAGTTCCCGCTCAACGAGGACCAATTCTTCGTGATGGGCGACAACAGCCCGGAGAGTTCCGACGCCCGGCTCTGGCTGAGCGGCGACCGGCGGACCGGCGGCCGTCCCGGTGGCGCGTACCTCGAACGACAACTGCTGATCGGTAAGGCCCTGTGCGTCTATTGGCCCCATTCCTGGAATCGCATTCCCGGCACCCCGATCCCATTTCCGCTGTTTCCAAATGTCGAAGACATGAGGTTGGTGAGATAAGTGGCTCTCGGCTCTCGGCTGTCAGCGAGAATCTGGCTGACAGCCGACAGCTGATAGTCGACAGCTAATCGGTCATGGAGGACGTTTCGCGTGTCACTTTTAACCGTTCGCGGCCTGGTGAAATCGTACGGCAGCCGCCGTGTGGTTGACGGCGTCGACTTCGAGGTCTTTCCCGGCGAGATCGTTGGCCTCTTGGGCCCCAACGGCGCCGGCAAGACGACCACCTTCCGCATGGCCTGCGGCATGGTCGACCCCGACGCCGGCCAGGTGATCCTCGCCGACAAGGACGTCACCGATTGGCCGATGTACCGACGCGCGAAAGAAGGCGGCATGGGCTACCTCGCCCAGGAGTCGAGTGTGTTCCGCAAGCTCTCGGTGGCGAAGAATTTGCTCGGCGTGATGGAGATGCTCGGCATGGACCGCCGCACCCGCAATCGCCGCTGCGACGAGCTGCTCGAACAATTCGGCATCACGAAGCTCCGCCGCGCAAAAGCGCTGTCGCTCTCCGGCGGCGAACGGCGCCGGCTCGAGATCGCCCGCTCGCTCGTATCCGACCCACAAATCATCCTCTTGGACGAGCCGTTCACCGGCATCGACCCCGTAACGATCGACAACATTCAGGGAATTATTCGCGACTTGCGAGACCGCGGCATCGCGATCCTGATCACCGACCACCAGGTCCGCGAGACGCTCGAAATCACCGACCGCAGTTACGTAATCCGCGCCGGCCAGGTCCTCTGCCACGGCCGGCCGCGCGAGGTGCTCAACAACCCCGAAGCCCGCAAATACTACTTCGGCGAAGGCATGGACGTCAGCCTGCACGGGGCGGCCTGAGATTAGCCGCGTCGCTCGCAACACAGCCTTCCAATTCAGCGCGAGCTGCTACAATGAGTGGCGATGCTCTCCCCAATCGCCTTACTCGCCGACGAGTCTCTCAAGCCCTGGCCCGACGGCATCGACTTCGCCGCCATTGCCTGGTATGTCGCACTCGCGTTCGGTGTGCCGATCCTGGGCTACGCGTGCATGGTGCTCGACTTTCGGGCGTATCTAGTCGTCCCTGAAAAAATGTCTGTTGGCCGCGTCGGCATGATTTTGAGGTGCGAGCTGGGGCGAATCAAACGGGCATCGGCAGGTGCGATGTTCGGCGGGACGCGACTTCGGCGGTGAGCCTGACCGCGAGCCGGTGCCAGAGCCAGAAAATTGGCGCAAAAACAGCCCACCGCAGCAGTTTGCGGAGGTTGTACCCAGCGGCACTCAGCACCGCGTTGATTTTGTCGCCTTCTCGGCCGGTCAGGTAGTTCCGATTCATGCGGTTGTCACTCTTCAGGTGACCGATCGTCGGCTCAATGGCCGCACGACGTTTCAACATCCGGCGAAGCATCCGCGTCGCTCGCTTGGGAATCGTGCGGACCACGTGGACGATGGCCGAGCCTGCGTAACCGTGCCCGCGGTAGCCTTGGTCCACCATCACATCGTCAGGCGTGTGACCTGTTAGCCGTTCAACTTGTTGGATCGCGCCGTTGAGCGTGTGCCCGTCGTAAGGATTGCCGTGCCAAGCCTGGATACCGACGATCCAATTCCTCTTACTGGTAGTGGCCACGCTGGCCTTGCAGCCGAACTCGTAGCGTTGGTGCGCTTTTCCCTTACAGATGCATTCCACCTCGGGAGCATGCACGCTGTAGAGTTTGTTTTTGCTGGTCCGCGTCTGCACCAGCAGACGCTCCGCCATGGCGAGGAGCTCACGCAGGGGCTCGTCAGCGATTTGGCCCTGGATGACGGGCGCTTTTCGCTGGATGTCCCGCAGCACACGACCCAAGATCGTCTTCAGCTGACGCGTCATCTTCGCCGCCCTTTTCATCTGCCGTGCGTGGGCATAACGGCCTTGTTTGGCCAGCAGCTGCTTGCTCTTGAAACGATAGTTCTGACGAAGTGGGAGGCCCAAGGATTTGGCCCGCCTCACCAGCGCCACACGCATCTTGTGATACAGTCGGGCATCGGTCGGAAAGGCGATGGCCTTCTCCTGGACCGTCGTGTCGACATTGACCTTCTGGAACTCCTGGGGCCTGACCGCCTTCATGGCTAACGCCGTGCGAATCGTCGCCTCCAACAGCTTCTCCAACCGCTCGGCACCGACCCGCTTCCGCCAGCGGCTCAAACTCGACGGATCGATCGGCAACTCGTGCTGCATGTACTGGCAGCCGCAGAAGTATTGCCAGTACGGGTTCTCCACCCAACGGGCGACGACCGACTCGTCGCTCTCGTCGTAGGCGTGTTTCAGGTACAGCAGGCCGACGATCAGTCGCGTGTTGACCCCCGGTCGGCCTAGCTCGTCCGCATAGCAAGCGTCGATGGCCGCGTCGAACTGCGACCAGTCGATCCGCTCGGCCAGCACGTAGAGCGGGTGCTCGGGATTCAAGAGCTCACTCAGATGGGCGCCAAATAATTCACACTGCGGAGTGGCTGCTTTGGGCTTCATTTTTTGCCAGCTTTCGGGACCGTCGGGACCAAAACCTGGCAAATTTTAGTGCCACCCAGCAAGCTATGCACCCTCAAATCTCTGGCGAATTTGTGATTTATCAGGGACGACTATCTACGGTCGCTCCGCCGTGTGATTATGGTCGTCACCGGCTACCGCACCGAACTGCCGGAATGGATGCGCAAAAACACGCCGCGGTGCATCTTGGCGCTGGGCCTGGTGATGCCCTGTACGGCGGAAGACGTGCTCGCCGCGTATCGCCGCAAAGTAAAACAGCTCCACCCCGACCGCGGCGGCGACCGCCGCGATTTCTTGCGGCTACAGGCTCACTTCGAAGAGGCGATGGCGTTTGTCGAGGGGAAATAGTGCTGTCCGTTAAGCGCTGATCTTGCTGCTGCCCAAGATCGGTTCGCCGGCGTCGACGGAAGCCTCGGCTGCGGCGGCCAGACTGATCGCTTCGGCTACAATGGAAGAATCGTCGACGATCCGCACGCGGCCGGCAATCCAGAGGCTAGTCAGCGTTGTGGCCACCGCGATCCAGCCGACAGTTCCAAAGTGCTCGATCTTGCCGTCGGACGATTGCGAGATGATCAATCCGCCCAAGTAGGCGCCCAGCCCGCTAGCGACGTGCTGCACCGATGCATTCGCGCTCAAGAATGCGCCCCGCCGCCGCGGCTCGACGCTGCTGGTGACCATCGCCATGGCGGCAATCATGCGGCCCACATTGCAGACCATCAGCGCGCCAAACACCGCCATCGCCACGATCACGGGCACCGGCGGCAAGTGCGTGATCACCAGCAGCAGCGCCATCGAACCGGGGACGATCAGCCGGTACATGGTCAGTTTGCCGTACCGGTCGGCCAGTTTGCCGATGATCGGCGCGGCGAAAAGCGTTAGCCCTCCGCCGGCAATGTAAACCAGCGGAAGCTGCTGCTCGGTGATGCCGACGTTGGCTACCAGGTAGGGGCTGAGATAGGGAAAGACCATGAAGCCGCCCACCATCAACGAAACGATAAGCGCAAAGGCAAACTGATGGTTGGTATTGGAGAAGGTCTCGACGATTGATCGCAACGGGTGAGCGTGGTGCTTTCCGACGTGCGCATTGAGCCGCGGCAGGCCCAATGGCGTAAGCAAGAGTACGGGAATTCCGCCGATTGCGAGCGAAATGAACGGAACGTGCCACCCAAAGTTGGTCCCCAGAAACAATCCAAACGGCACGCCGGCGACCGACGCCAGCGCAAAGCCCGTCATCAGCGAGCCGGTGGCACGGCCGCGGCGCTGCTCGGGAAACACGTCGCCGATGATGGCCATCGCCATTCCTGCCAGGATGCCGCCGAACGCACCGGTGACGACTCGCGCGAGCACGAGCATGTGGTAATTGGGCGCCAGCGCACAACATAGCGTGCCGAGGAGGAAGCCCGCGTAGAGGGCGATAAATGTGCTTCGACGATCGAAACGGTCGACGATCGAAGACGCTACCAAACCTGCGACGCCAGCCGCAAACGTGTAGGAAGAAACGATCAAACCGAACTTCGCCGGAGAAATGTGGAGCGTCCGCATCAGCTGCGGGCCCAGTGGCATCACGATCATGAAGTCGACGATCGTCGTGAATTGCACCGCGGCCAAGATGAACAGCACGAGTCGCTCTCGGCGCAACTGACGTTCCGAATCGTCATTAAGTGTTGCCTGATTCATTGGTCGCGTACCCGGTCCCCGTTCCGCTAGTCCCGGCTCAATCTACCGCCGCAATGCCGGAGGGACAATCAACGAGTCGCGGCGGTTCACCGGCTTGGCGTCCCAGCGACCGGATAGCCCTGCCACAGCCATTCGAGCGCTTGCGGCAGGGTCTGTTGCTTCATGCTGCCGTCGCAATGTGTGGCGTTGCGGGCGAAGACAAACTGGTAGTGATATCCCTTGTCCGCTAGCACTTTGGCCATCTGCTCGTTGGCCACGACCCAATCGTGCATCTCATCGCGCATGACGTTCGGATTCAGCAGGTCACGGTCGCCGACTTCCAGCCAGATTCGCAGCGGCTTGGTCGGGCTGTTGGGGATCAGCCGTTCGTGAAACTCCCACGCGCCGTGCGGTGTCTCAGGGTTCGGGGGCCACTGCTGGTTCACGTACGTGCCCGAGTAGCTCAGCACGCGATGATAAAGCTCCGGATGATACCAGGCCATGGCCAGCGCGCATGAGCCGCCGGAGCTGCAGCCCATCGTCGCCCGGCCTTCTGGGTCCTTGGTTAGTTTTACGTTGCACTGTTTTTCCACCAGCGGCAATACCTCGGTCTCGACGAACTCGGCATACCGGCCCGACATGGTGTCGTATTCCAGGCCGCGCTGGCTGCCTTGCGCGTCGCCGCTTCCGTTGCCGATCGAGATCGCAACCATCGCCGGCACGCGGTGCTGGGCGATGAGATGATCCAGCGCCGCGAACAGCATCGGATCGGGCCCGTCCGCGCCGACAATGAACGGCGCGACCGTGCCGGGCACATACTGATTGGGAACGTAGACCGCCACGCGGCGCGTGTAGGGAGCCGGATGGCTGGTGGTCACCACAAGTTTGGCGGGGTCCGCGGAGTCGATCGTGCCAAACGTGCCGGCGTCCCGCGCGATGCCGGGATAGATCTTGCTGTCGGCAGAATCCATCGTGAAGCGAAACACCTTGCCATGGGGCACGCCATCCTGCACAGTCATCTCCGGCGCCGGTTCGTGTGTCGGGCCGACGATAAAATTTCCGTCGACGTCGGCCGGGGGCACGGCGCCGTCCGGGAGCTCCTTGGCTACGACGAATCCCGGCGAGTGCGGATCACGAGTCGGCGGCGTCGGACGACGCTCTGCGGCCATTGCCGGAGCAACGCCGGCGACAAGACCGATCAACAGCGCGAGGATAAATGGGTTCGTGTTCATAGGACCTACGGGTCAAGTTTGACGGTGATGAAGCTCCAAACAGCGTCAGGCGACCACCCCAGCCTGAGCGTGGCTGATCTATTTTTGCCGTCCAATGTCGCGGCTGCAACAAGCCACGCAAATCCCGGCCGGGAGTATCTATTTCACATCTGGGCGGGTAAGCGGGAGTCGGGAATGGTCTCCGTCGTCCCTCCTCGATCCGGAACAAGAGCTGTGAGCGACAAACCGCGTACGAGTGTCGACGTCGGCGTCGTCGCCACCCAAACTTGCACCCCGGCCAGGTCCGCAGCAATCATCGTGGCGCGCTCGCTTCCAGTGCCTCGACCAGCCGCTCGACGGGAATCGACTCCGGCAATCGCAACACGCGTCCGCCGGAGAATTCGAGGGCCAGCGTCCGTTCCCGCCGCGGCTTGCCCGTGATCCTGGCCGACACGAACGCCGGCGTGGGCTGCGGCTGCGTGGGCTGCTTTCCATTCCAAAACAATTCCTGCCCCACGTCCCGCCGCCGATTCGCCATGCACCACCTCCCGTGTTGAGATGCAGGAGAACTGCAAAGTCGGGGTCTGGTCCATTTTTTGGCCAACGAGCATCAACTAACCGCATAACCGTCGGCCGAAAACTTGGACCTGACCCCTTTGACTTGGCGAAAGAAAATAGATGCGTTGGCGGAACGGACACGAAAAACGCCCGTGGTCCGACGCGAGTCGGACCACGGGCTGTTAACTCTCAGGAGTACACCTAGTTGTTGTAGCGGCGGGAGTCGCCCTTCGGATACAGCCACGGATCTTTTTTCGGGGCCGCGCTCCGATTGAAGCTGCGAATGATTGGCGCGGGTTGGTTCGCCGGCTCGTACGAATACGAACGGTGAGTCATCTTCGGCGCTGCCGCAACGTCGTCCGTCGCGGTGTCTTTTTTCACGGCTTGCGGTGCCGCCGCATGTTGATGGCATCCGCCGGTCCCCTTGGATACGCTCTCGGCAGGCTCATACGAGAAGCTCTGCCGAGTCTCGGTCGAGATGGCCGGGGCATAGCTGCGTGCGGCGCTGACACCGGACGATTGATTCGACGATCCATAGTACGGACGTCCCTTCGCCATTCCCAGCGACGGCGCCGCGGGTGCGAGGCTCGTCATTACGAACAAGGCTAGAACGGACATTCCAACGATTTTCATTTTGTTAAATGTAGCGGACATGGAAATTGCTCCTGTGGAAAGCACGCCGGCACTCGATTGATAATCGTGCTACGGATGGCGTGCGGTGAACGCGGAAACTCAACACCTACCGACCGATGAGCGCGCAGTGCAAGCGCACTCGCCGGCTGATCAGACGTTGAGCCGTGTTCCCTGAGCAAAGAGAGTCAGTTTGCTCGAAGACAAGAGATTGAGATCGGATTGAGCGTGGAAGACAACGACCGTCGCATGACTCGCAGTGGCGAATTCCACCGCTAAGCCCAGCATCTGTTCCCGGTCGTTGGAACTGTTCGGAACGGCCGGATCGTTGTCCTTTTGGGGCAACTTCTGACCGCAATGGCAGCCCGCTCCGCAGTGGCAATGGCCGGTCTTCAGAACACACGCACATGCGTGCGACGCATGAGACGCTTGGCGCGGCGAACGATGAGTGTCGGCGGCGTCGCCGCAGGGACACAGACCACCGATGGTCAGGCTCGCAATGAGGCCGGCGACCACCAATCCACGAAGGCTGGGAAGAATCGATGCCATGATCCACGCTCCCTCATTAGATTAGAATACGGCGTTTTCCGTAACGAAGTTCAACAAATCGCAACAACGTCTAAATCGCCGCTCAGCGTTGTTGCGTGTGCTGCCTATTCCAGCGGCACTGCCGGCGGTCCGTGCCTTCACGTCGTGAAACCACGGCTTTTCGCAATCGCTTATCCAGCCACGGCTTGTGGCTCACAAGCCTGGTACTTTCGCGGCAGCAGATGCGTTCCGGCGCTGGAATTGCTTGCTGGTGAAAACTGGTTTTACGCAGGCGACGACTTTTTGAATCGATAACCAAGGTGCGGGATGCGCTTGCTTTTGCCGCGCCGGATGTGTGCTCGTTCGCACATCCGATCGGGATGTCGTTGCCGGTTCTCATCGCAATTGATGATCTTGATTGCCACGCCGTTGCTGGCCGTGGCATGTCTCAGCGGTCCCATCCACGGCGCGGCCCCCCCAAGTCCGGTATGTTCTTGCACGGAGTGTTGCTGTTCGACGGCCCAATCACGCCGTCAATGTGCAGCCGAATCTGGCAACTTCTCCGTTCGCTCGTTTTTGGGCGGGCCAGCGGCGGTCGACGTGGCTCAGCACTGCAACTTGGTCTGCGATCAACTGCGCCGAAACCTGTTCGGCCTTGAGGCGGCTGCACATTGGACACCGGCGTGCAAAGTGGTCCTGCACGCGACGCGGCAAGACTATTCGGACGCGGTCGGCCAAGGGGCTTCGCAAACGGTCGGCAGTTCGGCAATTTCGATTAGCGGCGGTCGGGTGACACAACGCAGAATTGATTTGCTCGCCACGAATGCAGAGCAAGGGCTCGCCGCACTGCCGCATGAATTGGTCCACGTCCTCTTCGCCGATGCGTTTCCGAACGATCCGCCGTCGAAGTGGGCCGAAGAAGGTCTGGCGCTGCTCGTCGACCCCGCCGATAAACGAGCCCGCCATGCCCGCGATCTCGAATCGGCCCTCCGCACTCACTCGACGTTGCCGCTGGATCGGTTCCTTTCCGATGTTGACTACCCCGCATCGTCGCAGAGAGCGGTGTTCTACGCGCAGAGCATGTCGCTCGTCGAATACTTCACGGAACTTGACTCACCGAAGGAGTTTGTTCGCTATCTGAGACTTTCGGCAGAAATGGGGCAAGACCACGCGCTGGAAGCCGTTTATCGACTCGACCGACGTGAATTGGAGCGGCGCTGGCGACAGCGTGATACCGTAATCCAACTTGTCGGCATTGAATCCCGATAGCATCCCGTTTCAGGGCAACGGAGACGATTTAATCATTATGCCACGCAGCCGCGCACCGAATCGACGTCCACGAGTCGAATCACCCCGCGGTCGGTAATGATCGCAGTGATCAACTCGGCCGGCGTGACGTCGAAGGCAGGGTTGTAGACGTTCGCTCCGTCGGGAGCGGTCTGGCGGCCGAAGGCGTGGGTGATTTCCTCCGCGGCGCGCTGTTCGATCGGAATCTCGCGGCCGCTGGCGAGCGTGAGATCAAACGTCGTCGTCGGCGCGGCGACGTAAAAGGGAATGCGATGCGCTCGGGCCAACATGGCCACGCCGTAGGTGCCGATCTTGTTTGCCGTGTCGCCGTTGGCGGCAATGCGATCGGCGCCGGTGATCACGGCCTGGATCCGGCCTTCGCGCATGACTTGCGCGGCGGCGGAATCGCAAATGAGCGTGGCGTCGATGTTTCGCTCATGGAGCTCCCACATCGTGAGCCGGGCACCTTGCAGGAGCGGGCGGGTTTCGTCGGCGAACACGTGCGGCCACTTACCGCGGCGGGCCAGCTCGAAGATCACGGCCAGGGCCGTGCCGTCGCCGCTGCCGGAGACGAGCGCCGGCGTTGCAATGGGTGAGGATGCCGGCGCCGGCCGGTAGGTCGGAGAGCAGGTCGGCGCCGTGGCGGGCGATGGCCGTACACTTTTCGCGGTCTTCCCGGTCGATGGCGCGGGCTTCGGTGAGCAGGCGAGCTTTAAGATCGGGGGCGGGGACGCCCCGGCTCGCCCCGCGCATGCGTTCGAGTGCCCAGAAGAGATTCACGGCGGTGGGACGCGATGTCGCCAGGTAGTCGCAAACCTCGTCGACGCTACGGCCACTTTGCACGCCGACGCAAACACCGTAAGCTGCCGCCACGCCGATCGCCGGCGCCCCGCGTACGCTCAATTGCCGGATCGCCTGCGACACCTCCTCCACCGTACGGCATTCGAGATAGACCCTCTCCGCCGGCAGCCGCGTTTGGTCGAGGAGCAGCAGAAGGCCTCCTGCATCATCAACCCATTCGATAGTACGAATTGAACAAATCACGGAACATGCACTCATAGTTGTCCGCAGATTTCGCAGATGGACGCAGATGGGAGGTAAAATATCTGCGTATGTGAAACGTATCGTTTCTTTATCTGCGCAAATCTCCGCCAGCTGCGGACGATTCCCCGCGTTGACGAGACAGAACCAGTCGCTTGTATTCGAGACGCGATGCGCCAAAATTAACCAGCAGCCCGCGTTCGCAGTTGGTCGCCTTCAAGTAGTGGATGGTTTGCGCCTGATGTCCGGTGCACAGCGCACTCAAAGCCTTAAGTTCTACGATGATCGAATCGTAGCAAAGAAAATCGGCGTCGTATCGCGTCGACAGTTGCGCTCCCGCATAAATGATCACCATCGGCTTCTCGCGGACGAATGGAATGCCCCGACGAGCAAATTCAATGGCAAGCGCCTCTTGATACACCGCTTCGAGAAACCCCGGACCTAACTCCGAATGAACCGCCATGCAAGCGCCGATGATCGAGTACGTTTGCGGATCGCGTTGTTCCAACTGGTCATCGACATTCATCGCGTCGTCCGAATTCTTTGCCCGCTGATCGTGCGGGGTGTCGTAGATGGCATAGCGGTCACACTCCGAAAGTGGCTACATTCTCTTCATCTGCGCCCATCTGCGTCATCTGCGGACAAAGCTGCGTTTTTTTGCCAATCAACCATTTCCGTTGAACCGCGCCGAGTACGGCAATCCGAACGTCTCCGCCACCGCTTTGTTGGTCACTTCGCCGGCGTAGGTGTTGATCGCGCGGGCGACGGGCCGGAGGTCGCGGGCGGCCGCGTCGATGCCGCGCTGGGCGATCTCCAGCACCCACGAAAGCGTCACGTTGCAGAGGGCGAACGTGCTGGTGCGGCCGACGGCGCCCGGCATGTTCGTGACGCAATAGTGCAGCACCTCGTCGACGATGTAGGTCGGGCTGCTGTGGGACGTGGGCCGGCTGGTGGCGATGCAGCCGCCCTGGTCGATGGCCACGTCGATGATCACGCTGCCGGGCTTCATCCGCTTGAGGTCTTCCTGCTCGACGAGCATCGGAGCCTTCGCGCCGGGAATCAACACCGCGCCGACCACCAGGTCGGCCCGCGCGAGCTGCTCGCGAATCGTGTGGCGGTCGCTGAACAGGCAGTCGACGTTGGGCGGCATGATGTCGTCGAGATAGCGGAGGCGGTCCATGTTGACGTCGAGGATCGCCACGTCCGAGCGGAAGCCGGCCGCGATCTTGGCTGCGTTCGCACCGACGACTCCGCCGCCGAGGATCGTGATGTGCGCCGGCGCGACGCCCGGCACGCCGCCGAGCAAGATGCCGCGACCCATTTGCGGGCGCTCGAGGTATTTTGCTCCTTCCTGGATGCTCATCCGGCCGGCGACTTCGCTCATCGGCGTGAGCAGCGGCAACCGACCGCGATCGTCGGCCAGCGTCTCGTAGGCGACGCAAGTGGCGCCCGACGCCAGCATCGCCTCGGTCAGCGTGCGGTCGGCGGCGAAGTGGAAGTAGGTGAACAGTGTCTGCCCCTTGCGAATCAGCGGCCACTCGGCGGGCAGAGGCTCCTTCACTTTGACGATCATGTCGGCCCGGCCGAAGATTTCCTCGGGCCCGCCGACCAGTTCGCAGCCTTGCGCGAGATAGTCGTGATCGGCGATGCCCGAGCCGAGCCCGGCCCCGGCCTCCACCAGCACCTGATGCCCCCGGCGGACCAGTTCCTCGACGCCGACGGGCAACATGGCCACACGATATTCGTCCAGCTTGATCTCTTTCGGCACACCTACGATCATGGCATTGGCCCCTGCAAATGGTTGGAAGCCCTGTTAGACTGCGCATCGACCCGCGCGTCGCATCCAAGTGTAAAGCACGGCCGGGCGGCTACCAATCGGTCGATCCTTCGTTGTTGGGTTCTATGAACATCGAAACGCGCAAGAAATGGCTGCCGTTCGCGATCCTGGCGGCGGCGCTGGTCGTGTGGGCGGGGGTCTTCGCGCTGGGGGCCTACCTGGAGCCGAGCGCCGACAAGCCGGTTCACGATCTTCGCAAGCCGCTGATCGTCATGGGCACGATGACCGCATTTCTCGCGTTCTGGGGCGTCGCCCTCTGGTGGCGGAATCGGCGGCAAAAATAGGCCCTGCGATCCAAGGCGCCCGCCCTTGTAGGCCCCCGCTCAAGCCGGTAGACTATTAGATTCCCGTAATTTTTGCTGATTTGGATCGAGATACGTACCATGACAACTTACATGGCCAAAGCGGGCGAGGTCGAGCAGAAGTGGCTGCTCGTCGACGCCACGGACAAGATCGTCGGCCGGCTGGCCAGCGAGATCGCCGTCATCCTGATGGGCAAGCACCGCCCAACCTACACCCCCCACGTCGACACCGGCGATTTCGTCGTCGTCGTCAACGCCGACAAGGTGAAGTTCACCGGCAACAAGTGGGAAAACAAAGAGTACCGCTGGACCACCGGCTACCCAGGCCAGCGCTCGGTGAAGGCGATCGACCGCTTCGAGCGTCACCCCGAGCGAATCCTGCACGAGGCCGTGCGGCGAATGCTTCCCAAAAACAAGCTCGCATTCAAGATGATCTCGAAGCTCAAGATTTACGCCGGCGCCGAGCACCCGCACTCCTCGCAACAGCCGACGCCAACCGAACTAGCCGTTGAATAACCCATTTCTTTGAACCCCGAACCCTCCGCCTTACCCTGAAGGACTCGTTCATGCCATCCGCCACCGCCACCAAAAGTGTCGACGCCTTGGGAACCGGCCGCCGTAAGACTTCGGTGGCCCGCGTGCGGATCCGCGCCGGCTCGGGCAAGTTCACGATCAACGACCGCGAGCTGGCCGAGTTCTTCACGATCGACCAGGACCGCAACGCGGCCGTTGCGCCGTTGGAACATTGCAGCGTGCGGGAGAGCGTCGACGTCGAGATTCTCGTCCACGGCGGCGGCAATACGGGCCAGGCCGGGGCCTGTATGCAAGGTATCGCCCGCGCTCTAATGCGTTACGACAGCGATTTATCGGACAAGCTCCGCGAGAAAAGCTTCCTCACCCGCGACGCCCGGATGAAGGAACGCAAGAAGCCGGGCCTCCGCGGCGCACGTCGCGGCACCCAGTTCTCGAAACGATAGTTTTCGCCCTATTGCCGCCGAAGTCCCCCGCGTTTCCGCCAAACTCGCTCGGTTTGGTCGCGAAAATCTTTGCTCAAAAGTTGCCAATGCGGCATCCTGCCTAGTAAACTATTTGAGCAACATCTTCGCGGCGGGCGGCCACTCCATTGCCGCGCCGTTGCCGTTCTATTCACCGCACTCACCGCACACATTCGGAGGATCTCGCCATGCGATCGCTGCTGGTTTCCGCCCTGCTGTTGGTATTCCCCCTGGCCGCATTCGCTGCCGAAGAAGCGCCGTCAAAAGACGCGAAGAGCGAGGCCAATAACCTGCTCCAGCCCACCAACGACCTCGAATCCTGGGTCTTCGAGCTGAACGACGAAGGCCAGGGCGAGATGAAGGTCGACGGCGACGCGATCGTGTTCACGACCACCAAGACAACCGGCACCGACTGGCACGTACAGGCCTATCAACCCGGCCTCGATCTCAAAGAAGGCAAGGACTACGTCGTCAAGTTCCAAATGAAATCGCCCGACAAGGTCACGGTGCTGCTCGTGGGCCAGATCCATCAGGAGAACTGGCACGAGATCGGCTTGCACGAAGAAGTCCATCCGGGCGACGAGTACAAAGATTACGAGTACGAATTCACGGCCACCGACGTGGCCGACAAGAACAACCGCATCGGCTTCGTGCTGGGATTCGACAAAGGCGAAGTGCGCGTGAAAGACATGACGCTCACCGAGAAGCAGAAATAATCTCCGTCACCGACAAAGGCGAGAATTTCACCATGCGATTCGTTACCGGCTGCCTCTCCTTGTGCCTCGTTTGCGCTTTCGTGGCCGTCGTGCTCGCCGCGGAACCGATCGACAAGGCGTCCGATTTCGTCACCGTCCGCGACGGCAAGTTCTCTCTGCACGGCCAGCCATACTACTACATCGGCACCAACTACTGGTACGGCCCGCTGCTGGCCTCGCCGGGCGAGACGGGCGACCGCCAGCGGCTGGCCAAGGAACTCGACTTCCTCGCCGCACACGGACTGACGAACCTCCGCATCTTGGCCGGCGCCGAAGGGCCCGACGACCAGCCCTTCCGCGTGACGCCCGGCCTGCAACAGTCGCCCGGAAAATACAACCAGCAGCTGCTCACCGGGCTCGACTACCTGCTCGCCGAGATGGCCAAGCGCAACATGAAGGCCGTGCTCTACTTGAACAACACCTGGGAATGGTCCGGCGGCTACGCCCAGTACGTCAACTGGGCCGGCAAGGGCGACATACCCTATCCGCTCGACAAGGGCTGGCCGGCCTTCATGCAGTTTGCCGGCCAGTTCCACGAGTGCCCCGAGTGCATCGAAATGTACTTCAACCACGTCCGCTTCATGCTCGGCCGCACCAACCAGATCACCGGCGTCAAATACGTCGACGATCCGACCATCATGGCCTGGCAAATCGCCAACGAACCGCGGGCCGTCTCCGCCAGTCACATCCCTTCCTTCGAAAAGTGGATGAAAGAAGTCGGCGTGCTGATCAAGTCGCTCGACTCGAACCATCTGCTCACCACCGGCAACGAGGGCGAGCGCGGCAGCGAGGGACGGATGGACCTCTACCGCCGCCTCCACGCCGATCCCAACGTCGACTACTGCACGATGCACATCTGGCCGAAGAACTGGCAGTGGCTCGACGTCAAGGACATCCCCGGTTCCCTGGCGAGCTGCATCGAGAAGACGAACGACTACATCGACGCCCACTGCGAGATCGCCCGCTCGCTCGGCAAACCGATCGTGATCGAGGAGTACGGCTTCCCCCGCGAAGGCCATTCGTACGACCTGGCCGCCGCGACCACCAGCCGCGACAAGTACTACGCCAACATTTTCGCCCAGGTCGTCAAAAACCGCGCCGACGGCGGCCCACTCGCCGGCTGCAACTTCTGGACCTTCGGCGGCACCGGCCGACCATCGCCCGGCGACCCCTTCTGGTCCAAAGGCGAAGACCTACTCGGCGACCCGCCCCAGGAAGAGCAAGGCCTCAACTCAGTATTCGACGTCGACACCACGATCGCCGTCGTCGACAAATACAACCGCGAACTCGGCGCCATCGGTCAGAAGTGAGCGCAAGCCGCTCGCGCGCCGCAGCCGCCACCGCTAGCTCGCGCAGCAGCGCCTCCCTTCCCGGCTCCTCGCTCCGCCGCGTAAAGTCCACTCAGCTTGGCTTCCAGCTCTTGGATAAGCGCCGGCGCATGCGTCCGTCGGCGCCTCCACCAACTCAAGCACGATCGTCATGACGACTTCCAACTACGTGTTCCTTCTAGGTGTTAGGATCTCTCGCCTGCCGGGCGTTTCCAGCCTCTCCCCTGCCGGGCAGTTCCACAAGTCGCCATCGTCACGCCGCAAGAATTCGGACCGTTGGTAAGCCGCCGATGAGAATCTGAAGGAGCAGTCTCATTGAACTTCCGGAATCCCAAGCTCCATCAGATATTGAAAAGTGGAGTCGTAAAACATCGGGGATCGAGTTGCATCATTCAAATCGCCTGGCGGAACATAGATCACCATTCCTTGGCGAGCGCTCGTAAGAAGCACGCGATAGGCATTACTGAGAAAACGCTGATTATCGATATTTGAAATCTTGCACCAACGGTCACCGCGAAAACAATGATGGTTCCAGCCGGCCCCATCAAAACGCAGATCGCCATCCCAGGCCACACATATCCAATCGAGTTCAAGGCCCTGGACTTGAAACTCTGTCGCTGCGTCTTCAAGATAGTAGCTGGATCGCGTATCCGCCTTGTCATTCAGAAACCAATGCACGGGATTTACATCCACACGAATGTCAATTGCATCGGGTTTGAGTCGGTGAGCTTTTGACGACGCAACGACCCCATACCGTTCCGACCCGCGCGTGGTTCCGTACCCAATGTTTGGCCCGCCGAAAATCGCGAGAGACCGCGATCGGATAACGGGCTGCAAGCTGATTGAATGCCCGCTTAGCATCCTCTTTTTGGCACGCCAGCAATGCCTTGACGAAGGCGGACACGTTCTCAGCTCGAAATGATCTCATCGATACGCCAAGATGAAGCGAATCGTCAAAGTAGGTGTGCGCTCTGTGACGCACATCGTCCAAAATCCTGCCCGATCCATATTCACTGTCTGTAAGTTTCGATGAAATATACATGTCCCATTCAGAAAAATGGGCGCGGATCGCATCGATCCATGCACCGATTCCGGCTTCTCCTATGTTGATCTCCTGGCCACCTCCAACAAGACAAACTATGACAGCCCAGTCTTGATGGCGGTCCATGCATGCAATCAGGAATTCTGGTTCGGATTGCGAGAATCCGATATGGTTCTTTTTTCGTTGCATGAAATTTGAGGTCTGCCGCTGATTCCACGCCCGTTGCGCTTCATCAAAAATGACGACATGCTCTGTCGGAGGTGCAGAGTCGACTAAAAGATCGTCTCGAAAATGATGGACATTCTGTATGAAAGCCTTGACGCTTTCGCCCACTTGTCCTTTTCGCACCCGAAGACCAAGACTCTTTTGCCGCGAAACTTCATCGCGCGTGAGCGCTTTGCGCAACACGGCGACAAGCGGGCCATTCCCAGAAAGAAAGACCGCATGGGTTGGTTGGTCGGTCTCGCGTCGACGAGTCGCGACATTCAAACCAACTAGAGTCTTGCCGGCGCCTGGCACTCCGGTTACGAGACAAATGATTTTGCGCCGCTCGGCTTTTGCGTAGTCGGCCAGTTCTTCAATGCGGGAGGACGTAACTCGAAGATTCTTGGCCCCAGCGTCGTAGCGTGCGATGGCCTCGACAGAGTGTTGAGCGTAAAGGGCTCGCGCGGCTTCAATGATCGTCGGTGTGGGCTGATATTGGGCTAGCGCCCAATTCTCGGAATTGATTGGGTCGCCGTGTATAGATCGCAACGCGTCGTCTATCGACTTTCGAGAATTCTCGGGGTGTACAAGTATCGGTCGGTAGACTCGGTCATAGTCAGCCTGTAAATCAAATGGCAAAGATGCGTTAGCGCCCGTCACAACAAGGATCGGAACAATCGATACCGCATGACTGGCTTCGTGGAAATTCTTTAAGTCCAGAGCATAGTCCCACACCTGCTCGACGGCTGAACGCTCATAAGCAGTGTCACCGACTTTGAACTCGACCGCAAACACAACCGGGCCAATTAGCAACACGACGTCAATCCGTCGTCCCATTCGCGGAATACTGAATTCCATGAGTATTGAGCCTGCTAAGCCAGGTAGACGGCCCTGCAGCAGATGTATTTGGGCAAGCCACGCATCCCTCTGCCCAGGAAATACTGAAAAATCGCTATTCCTCGCAAGGCACCCCAATATTGCGTCGGAGTCTGACTGTAGGAAATCAGTAATCGAAGTACCGTACCAGGACCGCGACGATGCATGACGAATGTGAGTCATTTCCACCAATCATGCGCCCATGCAATCTCGAATGGCCGTACAGTCGGCCCTACGTCTTCGGAACCAAAGTTTTACCACACCGCTCTCTGGCGAGGAAGATTTTAGGTTCCGCGGCGAGTTAAACATCAGGTGACGCCAGTTCTGCGGCCTCGTCAAATCCCAATTCTCGGACGGAATTCGGACTGGAGAGTCTAGCGTTGAGAGTCCAGAGTCGAGAGCCAGCACGGCAGGATTCAGGGGCCAGTGGCCACAAGCCAATCCCCACCGCCCTCGGCCCGCATTCGCCTTCCCCCTTCCAAACTTCCCCTTCCGCCTCCGTCCCCCTCCGTGTCCTCTGTGCCGTGGTGAAATCCAGACTGGCCGAAAATAATCGTTGAATCCAGCCACGAAGTCCGCTACAACAAGAAGTGAACAGAAATGCAGTAAGAGGCGAGGAGCCAGGAGTTGCCGACATCGACCCGCACGTGGCTGCGCTGCCGCTGTGCGCCGAGCACATTTTTTGTCGCGCTCGGCAAGGCAGGGGGCGGAAAAAACCTGTCGCCTTCGGCCGAAACCTGTCGCCTTCGCAAACACACGGCGATTTTGCACAAGGCGGAAAACGAACCACCGACGAACGCTGACTAGCGCGGATGCAAGCAGGTCACGTCTCGCCGACGCGGATCGATCTGCGTCCATCGGCGTTCCTCGGCGGTTAAATTGTTTTCCTCGGTGAACTCGGTGGCAAATCTTTCCCCTGGCCGAAAATAGGGACTTTTCACCCGCCCGCGGTATGGTACAAATGAACACGTACCGACGGCGACCGTAGGCGTTGAGGCAAATTCCTCCGCTGAAAGTCGTGACAGGTATGTTGATCTTTGACAATTGAAAAGGAAGCGGTTAGCTATAAGCCATTCGCTTTTAGCCAGCGCTCGCTCCGCGCTTTTCTTGGTGCCCTTTGCCCCATCGCGTCTTGGCGCACACCTTGGTTCGGCGTCGCACACAGTAAGCGACAAAAGGAAGCTCCATTTTCGCGGTCACGGACGTGACTCGCTCCGAAAATCACAGGGGTTCGACGAGTCGCCGGCGACAAATCGCACGAATAATGTCGCCAGAAGATGGGGCCCCGGCGACGGTGACTCAATGCAAGCGCTGGCCGCGTAACGAGTTAATCGTCGCGGCAGGCGAACGAGCGCCGACAAAATGCGAATATCCTCGCATTCCAGAGTGTATTGTCGCGCGAGTCTACGAAGCTGGCGACAAAATGCTCGCCGGCGGACTTGGCGGACTTGGCGGTTCAGACTGCCAGCCACTTTACTTTACGAACGAGCGACTATCCCGCGGCCGAGTCCGCTGCCGCTTCGGCCGCTTGCCGGGCACCGAGCTCGCGGTCGAGGTCCAATAGCGCGGCGGGGTCGTGGTTCACAAGCTTGAACTTATGAACAATCTCGCTGGCGGTCTTTTCCTCTTCAACCTGCTCCTGGATGAACCATTCCAGCTCCACGAGCGCCGCGAACTGCTTTTCGTTGAAGGCCAGTTCCCACAGGCCGTTGATTTGCTGCGTGACCGTCTGCTCTTGGGCGAGCGCCTTCTCGAACACTTCAGAAATCGACTTGAACTCGACCGGCGGCTCGGCGATCGGCTTCAAGACGACGCGGCACTGGCGGTCGATCAAGAACGTGTAGAGCCGCATCGCGTGGGCGTATTCCTCGCCGCTCTGCATCTTCATCCAACTGGCGCAGCCGCGGAATTGCTCGTGCTCCAGGTAGGCCGACATCGAGAGGTAGCTGTACGACGAATACAGCTCGTTGTTGATCTGTTCGTTGACGGCGTTCTGCATGGCTTGGCTGAGCATGGCACTTCTCGCAATCTGGCAGTGGACGGACGGTGGTTGAAAGTCGGCCTGAGAGATTATAGGTAAAGACGCGACACGGAGTCTGCGCCTCGATGAAAAAACGAGAACAGGGACTCGCGACCGGCGTTGGTCACGAGTCCCAATCTCAAGAAGAGTTCAGAGCGGAGAATCCAGAGCCGAGAGCCGGAAGAGGACGATCGGGCCTTCCTTCCTGATCTGGACTTTTGTCTCTCAGTTCCTGACTCATCAGTGGGCTCGACTGGATTTGAACCAGCACGCCCTTTCGGGCACAAGGCCCTCAACCTTGCGCGTCTGCCAATTTCGCCACGAGCCCGGGCAATTAGGATTCCGCCAAAAAATGCCGAATAAGTCAGTCTACTCGCCCGGCCGCGAGCGTCAAGCGACGACCCAGCCTGACCCGCTGGCAGCCGCGCGGCGACTCGACTATCGTGGGAGACACACCCGCCGAGCTGGGCGGCCCCAGATTTTTGGGTTGTTCTGCCAGATTGTGATTCGTGCCGAGACACCCATGCGAAATTCCCGCCCACTGTGCCTGCTCTCGATTGCCCTCGGCATCGCCTTCGTGGCCGCCCATGCGCGCGGGCCAAGGTGACGCTGCATCCGCTGTGGACCAACAACGCCGGCGGGCTCGAACGGGCGGAGATCGTCGTCTACGATGCCGACGCGAAGGAATTCCTGGTCGGCAACGGTCCCGAGCGATGCATCATGCGGCTCGAAGCGCTAACTGGCAAGGAACTCGGCCGGCTCGACGTGTCGCGCTGGGGCGATCCGACCAGCGTCGCCGCCAGCCACTCGCTGATCGCCGTGTCCGTCGTCGCGCCGCGAAAAACCGACGCCGGACACGTCGTGCTGTTCCGCCGCCCGACGGGAACCGCCGACGCCGCGCAACTTGCCGTGCCGGTGGCCGTCGTTTGCGTCGGTTCGCTGCCCGACATGGTCACATTCACACCCGATGGCCGGTACGTCCTCTCCGCCAACGAAGGCGAACCGAACGACGACTACACGGTCGATCCCGAGGGCTCGATCAGCGTCATCGACGTCGGCCAAGGCGCCGAGCATGCGGTCGCGCTAACCGCCGATTTCCTGCGATTCAATCCCGAGCGTGAAATGCTGGAACGACAGGGCGTGCGGATCTCGGGTCCCAATTCGCGGGCCCCCGACGGCCGGGCAACGGTCGCTCAGGACCTGGAGCCCGAGTACATCGCCGTCGCGCCCGACAGCCTCACCGCTTGGGTCACGCTGCAGGAGAACAACGCGGTGGCGATCGTCGACGTCCGCTCCGCACGCGTGCTGCAAATCATCCCGCTGGGACTCAGCGATCATTCCCAGGCAGGACACGGCTTCGACGCCAGCGACCGCGACGGCGGCATCCACATCCGCCGCTGGCCGGTGTTCGGCATGTACCAGCCCGACGGCATCGCCGTGTTCGACATCGGCGGAGCGACCTATCTCGCCACCGCCAACGAAGGCGACACGCGCGACTACGCGGGCTTCTCCGACGAGGCCCGAGTGAAAGATCTCAAGCTCGACGAGTCCTTGTTGCACGGCGACGCCAAGTTGCAGGACGACGATCAGCTGGGTCGCCTCAAGGTGAGCGCCGTCGGAGGCGACACCGACGGCGATGGCGACGTCGATCGGTTGCTCGCGTTTGGTGGCCGCTCGCTGGCGCTTTGGAGCGACGATGGCCAGCTCATTTACGACAGCGGCGACGCACTGGAGCAATTCGTGGCGCAGCACTTCCCCGCGCGATTCAACATCAATGAGGACGGCAAAGACAAGCAAGACGCCCGCAGCCCGGACAAAGGCCCCGAGCCGGAGGGCGTCGTCGTCGGCCGCGTCGGCGCGTCGATCTACGCGTTCGTCGGATTGGAGCGGACGAGCGCCGTGGCGATTTTCGACGTGACGGTGCCGGCCGCGGCCAAGCTGGTCGACGTGGTGCCGCTCTCGCTCGACGCCAAAACGATGGGCGGATCGCACATTGCGCCCGAGGGCCTGGCCTTCGTGCCCGCGGAACTCAGCCCAACCGGCGAGCCGCTCTTGGCCGTGTCGTGCGAAGTGACCGGCACGACGATTCTGTTTCGCGTCGATTCCGCCCCCGAGCCGTGAGTTCTGTTTCGGGCGCGTGAGTCGCGGTAGAATGGCGAGGTCATGCCGCAAACATCTCCCACGCTTGTCGCCGTCGACGTCGGCAACACCCACATCAAGCTCGGCCGGTTCGAGCGGACGGCCCGTTCGCTCGATCTGCCCGCGCCGACCGCGACGCTCGATCTACCGCTCGCCAGTCCGGCCGGCGATTTCGATTCGCAGCGATTCGTCGAATGGTGCGATCAACAGCTCACGGGAAATGCCGACTGGCTCATTTCGAGCGTCCACCGCGGCGCGACCGAGCAGCTCATCACCGCCGCGACCGAACTCGGCGCCCGATTGAATCGAACCTGGACGGTCCGGCAACTCGCCTTTGCCGACGTTCCACTCGTGGTGGAGGTCGAATCGCCGGAGCGCGTCGGCATGGACCGGTTGATGGGCGCTGTGGCGGCCGACCAATTGCGACCCGCCGATCGGGCGGCGATCGTCGTCGACCTGGGCACGGCGATCACCGTCGATCTGCTGTCCGACGTGGGCGCGTTCGTTGGCGGCGCGATTCTGCCCGGCATGGCGACGTCGGCACGGGCGCTCGAAGAACAGACCGACGCGCTGCCCCGCGTCGCCGTCGACCGTTGGCAGCAGCCGCCGCGGCCGCTCGGCAAGTCGACCGTGCTGGCGATCGAGTCGGGGATTTTTTGGGGGGCGGTCGGTGCGATCCGCGAGTTGGTCAGCCAGTTCTCGAAGCCGCTCGCCGAACCGCCGGCCCTGTTCGTCTCCGGCGGCGGTTCGCAACTCGTGGCCGAAGTGCTTGGCGAAAACACGAGCCTCGCGCTTCGTCACGTGCCACACCTGGTGCTCTCCGGCGTGGCGATCGTCGACGCGGCTGGAAAGTAGCCATGTTGCCGTCGACTTCCACCACGCGGGTGATCGAGTTGACTCCGCCTGGCCGCGCTGCCGTGGCGGTGGTGCTCGTGGCGGGGCCCGATGCAGCGCGAGTCGTCGACGACTGCTTTCAGCGAGCCGACGGCCGGCGCCTCGCCGAATTGCCAGTCGATCGAATCGCGCTCGGCCGTTGGGGAGCGCCCGGCGGCGAAGAGCTGATCGCGTGCCGGCGAGCAGACGGATCAGTCGAGATTCACTGCCACGGCGGCGTCGCGGCGGTACGCAGTGTGATCGAATCGTTAACCGCGCGCGGCTGCGAGCAAATGCGCTGGCAAGATTGGCTGTGCGCAACGGCGCCCGACCCAATTCTCGTCGCCGCGCAAGTGGCGCTCGCCGAATCGCCAATTGCGCGGACGGCGGGCATTTTGCTCGATCAGTATCACGGTGCGCTCGCCGCGGCAATTCGCGCGACGCTCCACGCCGCGACGGCCGGCGATTGGCACGCCGCCGCCACAACGCTCGACGCCGTGCTGGCGTACCGCGGCGTCGGCCTGCATCTCACGACGCCCTGGCGGGTTGTGCTGGCCGGTCGGCCGAACGTCGGCAAGAGCAGTCTGCTCAATGCCCTGGTCGGATTTCAGCGAGCGATCGTTTGCGACCAGCCGGGCACGACACGCGACGTCGTCACCGCGACGACCGCGATCGACGGCTGGCCGGTGCAATTGGCCGACACGGCGGGTTTGCGCGAGACGTGCGACGCCGTCGAATCGGCCGGTGTGGAGCGAGCCGCCGCGGCAATCGTCGACGCCGATTTGGTGCTACGGATCGACGATGCACCGGGCGCCCGGAAACTGCTCCGCTCAGGCCGAAAGCCGTGCTACGCGTGCTGAACAAGATCGATCTCTTGCCGCGGGTGTCGAGCGATCTTGCCAAGCGATGGGACCAGTGCGTCAGCGCGATCACCGGCGCGGGCGTCGGCGAACTGGTCGCGGCGATTGGTCGAGCGCTCGTGCCGTTGCCGCCGCCCGCCGGCGCCGCCGTGCCGTTCACGGCAGACCAGTTGCAGCGCTGCGACGCGGTGCGGAGTGCCATCGAACGACACGACGCAGCGGCAATCGCAGCCTGCTTGCGGCCATTGCTTTCAATCGAGCGCTCGACGTAGTGCCGGCACTGCTGGCGACGCTGTCGCACCAACGTGCGCGCACAAACCGCGATCGGCAATAAGATTGACTAAATGTTTTGCCTTGTGCCGATGAGAGTATTGAGTGTGGGTTGCGCGATTGCGGGGAGTCTGCTGCGGTCGCGCCTTTTCTTGCTGGAGGAAGATAGTTGCAAGACGCGTCGTGCGGTCTCTTCCATAGGTCGAGGCGCGTTCAAGGGGAGCACATCATGTGCGTTGAAGTCAAGGTTTTCGGCCGTCCAATCATGTCACGGGACGGCGTCACGATTCATCATTTGCGCGTCATAGCGGCTCTTGCCGGCCTGTGCGTCTGCGGGCCGGCAATCGGCCTTGCCCACGAGCCCGCGGCCGGCGATCCGCGCGAGAGTTCGGTACTGGTCGCCACGCGCGAAGCCGACGCCGACGAGCGTCCGCAGCCGATTTCCTCCAGCCATGCCGACGACGACGGCACCCTAGAGCCGATTTCGCAGTTTCCCGAGCGCACGCCGGAACTCGCCGAAGCACCCGCCGCCGAAGCCAGATCCGAGAGCGACGACCGGTTTGGCGGCGCGCTGGCCGAAGCGGCCAAAGCCGCCGAGCCGCGTGTGCTCTCGGCCCAACCTGCCAAATTCAACGGCATTCAGCCCGGAATGTCCACCAAGGAGGACGTGCTCGCCAAGTGGAAAAAGCCGAGCGGGACGAAATCCACTCACGACGGTTCGATCCTCACGTACAAAATCAAACCGTTTCGCTCCGTCGAGGTCCAGTTGACCGGCGACACGGTCACGGCGATCAAGATCGAGCTGCAAGGCTCTCTTTCGCCGAAACGATTGGCCAAGCAGCTTTCGCTCGACACGTTCGATCCGGTGGCCGTGTCCGACGACCAGGGCACAACGCTCGGCCAGATTTATCCGCAGCGTGGCGTGTTGTTTTTGTTTGCACCGTCGTCGGACGTGATTGCGGCGACGACCATGCCGACGCAGCCTGCCGTGACCCACGTCGTGATCCAGCCGCTCGATGCCGACGCTTTTGCGTTGCGTGCGGAGAGCCGGCTCCACGGGCCGTACGAACAGAACATCAAGGACCTTGAAACTGCACTGGCGCTCAATCCCGATTTGGCCCACGCACATTGGCTCCTGGCGGAGATCTACCTGTCGACGGGCCAGTCCGACCGGGCCCTCGACGCGGCCGAAAAGGCCTGCGAGATCGATCCTCAAAACGCGGCCTACCAGCTCCGCCGGGCACAAGCCCAGCGCGCTTTGGGGCAATACGACGACGCGACGCTCGGCGTCCGGGCCGTATTGGATCGCGACTCGACGTCGCCGATCGTCAGGGCGCAGGCCCTGCACGAAATGGCGACGCTCGCCACGCTGGGCGACGCGGAGATTTCCGCAAAGGCGATCTCGTTCGACAATCGGGCGATTACGCTGGCCGATTCGTTGGCCACCAGCAGAAACGTCAAAGAACGCCGCGCGGCAAAGCAAGTGCTCATCGAGGCCCATTTGGCCATCGCCAAGCAAATCGCCGGCAACGCTTTCAGCAGCAAGCTGGAGAGTGTTTCGCAATGGGTCGGCCGGGCGTCGGGTTTGGCCGAGGACATGATCGCCCACGACGGCGGCAGCGTCGAGTTGCGGTTGCTCGTGGCGCGCGAATCGCTGGCCGCGCTCGCCAGCCTCAAGCCCAGCAAGGACCCGAAGCCTTGGATCACCGAGGCGGAGCAAGCGTCGGCCACGCTCACGAAGGAGTGCGACGACGATCTTTGGCGGCGGCAGATTCAATGGGAGCTCGGCCAGGCGTATTTCCAGGCCGTGCGGATCGAACACCTCCGCCAGCAGCCGGCCTCGGCGTTGCGGTACGGCCAACTGGCGATCGAAAACCTGGCCGACGGCGCGTCGAAGCGTCAATCGACGTACGAATCGGAGCAGTTGGTCGGTAAGCTGTATTTTCACATCGGCGTGGTGCATGCCGTCGAGAAGAAGGATCACAAGACCGCGGCCCAATGGTACGACAAAGCCGTGCCGCTGTTGACCGTCGCCGCGGCCTGCTTCCGAATTGCTGGCGCCGCAGCACGACGGCGAAGAGCTGGTGAGCATGGCCGTTTCCTACTGGCAGATTGGCGAGAAGGATCACGCCATCGACCTGACGCTCAACGGCATCGACTTGGCCGAGCAGGCCGTGGCCAACGGCCTGCTGCCGGAAAAAACGCTGGCGGTGCCATACGGCAACCTGTCGGCCATGTATCAGCAGTTGGGCTCGGCCGACGACGCGGCGAAGTACGCAAAACTGGCTAAAGACGTTGGTGGGACGTCCGACGCCAACCGCCGCGCCGAACACTCGCAGCGCAACCGGCCGGAAAACGCCGACGATGATCGCCGGCCAGCGACGCATGCTGCCGCCGACCGTGGCACAGCATGCGTCGCCCGGCCAAACGAGGGCCTCGCCGACGCCGCGCACGGCACAGCGGCCGGGCACGACGAAGACGTACTAGGCGCTGTCGCAGTTTCTCCATCTCAGGACGGCCGTCAGAATTGACGTAAGCGAATTGGGATGTGACGATGGCCCCGCGCGTCATTGGAGACTCTCCAATGGCCGGTCGTGGTAAGAGCACCGCTTGGATTCGCCTGGGGAAGACACGGGCAGAGTCGCGAGCCGGGGGTTTTTTTGAGTTTTGCATTCGGGCGTCGGCGAGCTGGCATCGCAAGTCGATGTGCGGCCGGCGACTGCATTCTGTGGTCGCCACGGGGGACTCTATTTCTGGCGACATTATTCGCGCGTTTTGTCGCTCGCTAGTTGCGAACACCCCGCGATATCCAGGGCGATTCCAGCAGAACAGGCAATTGCCCGTTCCGGAGCAACTGGACTTTTGGTGTGTTGGAACGCGTTGAAAAACACGATTCACTGCTCCAAAAGTCACCCGTTTTGTCGCGGTCGTGTGGCTGGCGGTTCTGCAAAACGCGTCGATTTCGTTTAGCGGACGTGACAAAACCCATCGAATTTTCGTTTTTCGGAAAAGTTCCAAAACTCGCTCCCACAGCTCGTGTCGCGCTTCGGCTTTGTCACCGCTGGCGCCCGCGCAAAACACCCGCGTTTTTGCGAAGGCGACAGGTGCAACGTGAAAAACTATCGTGTTTTTGCGAAGGCGACAGGTTTCGGCCGAAGGCGACAGGTTTTTTGCGCCCGGCTGGTCGCAGGTGACGAATCGAGTTTTGGCGGCTTGGAAGTTGTTTGAAAACACGATTCACCATTCCAAAACTCACCGGTTTTGGCACACGTATGCAGGCGCGTGGCTCTGCAAACCAAGTCGCTTTCGTGCAACGTGCCTTCCAAAACACCTCGCGTTTGCGTTTTCGCATTTTGTAACAAAACACACGCTTCATAAGGGGTAAGGATGCGGGATGCTGGGGGAAGGGATGGAACCACGTCCATTTTTTCTCGCTCCTCGCCGCTCGCGACTCGACCTCGGCGCGCAGTGGCAGCGCAGCCGTCCGTCGTCCTGGCGGCGCATCGACCGCAGGCTAATAGCTAAGAGCTAACGACTTCGCTCCAAATTGTCAAAGAACGAGCAAGTCAGGCGCGAGGCGCTAGTTGTTGGGTGCTAGTTTTGCACAACTAATGCCTAGCGCCTTCCAACTCGCGCCTCCGCCACGTGTTCATTTGTATCACAGCGAGGGCCGGTGCCTAGCCCCGATTTTCGGCCACTCCGCGCGTCGTTGGGAATCAGTTGGCGGGCAATCGCTTGGCGAAACATCAAACGGCGGCGCGACGCGCGATAATGATTGCTCCCAGGTCGCACACCCCTTCCAACCATTTTGCTACAATCGATGCAATGACAGCACGGTGCCCCCGGTAGACGGTACCGTTCACGGTTTCGACGGGTCAAATACCGTTAGATACGCTAGTCGCTTAATCGAGATGAGGTTGCGATGAATCTGGCCTCGCCCACGTCCGATCGTGACGTGCATAGTCCCGAGCGCGCTCAACTTGGGCAAAAGCCGGTGCGGAGATTATCGTTCTCGCTCGCCAACGTGTTCTGGTTCGCAACTGTTATTGTCCTGGTTCTTGGCGTTCTGCTGCTCGTCCGACAGAATAGAAATGCACGACAAGAGATTTCTTGGCTTGAGCAAGAACTTGATCGCGATTCGGTGATGCGGATCGATTATGACTACATAACTCTTTTTCACATGAATCAGGAGATTTATGCGCTACGAATGACTCCAGCTGAGAATGGCACTGGGGACAAAGTCAATTACGAGTGGATCAAGGTGCCGGCTAACAATGTGATTGATGGCAATGCGACGTGGAAAGAAGTATTTGAACGACAGATTCAAAAGAACCGAGGAAATGGTTCTCTAGAGGAAACGAATAATCGTACCCAGCTTGAAATTGGACCGATCACTATTCAGTGGTCACGTGGCGGCGACGACTATGGCTGGGTCTACTTGTCTGAAGTAAGGCAATTAGAATCCCGGCGACTGACAAGGATTGAAATCTATCGCAGCCCGATTGTTAGTCTCGACCAGATCGCCCGGCTCCATAGCAGGCTCTGGAAGTCTTGGCCGCTAGAAATGGATCAAGAATAATGCACCCACGCGGAGCGGCGTTTAGGGGTACGGGTGTCACATTCCGTCAAGCGGACTCAAGGGAGATTCCCGTCCCATTTACCTACTCCGCCATTGTCCGTCGGCGCAATCGACCTCGAATCGCTTCGAAGCAGAAAAGGGGTCAGAACTGCTCTGTAGAAAAGCTAGTTGCGTCTGAGGATCATGACGTTGTGGGTGAGGACGCGGAGGACGATTTCGCGCGACTGGGACCAGTAGCTGCGCGCTCGTAGCGAGGCACTCATGCTGCGCTTAATCATGCTGTTGACGGTCTCGGCGTGCCAACGCTGCCCGTAGGTTTGGTGATTGAAGCGTGTTCGCATGCGGTTTCGCCAGTAGCCGCGAAGCGGCTTGGTGGTCGGTCGTCCGCGCGTGGCCGGGATGAGAGTCCGCGTGCCGCACTCGTCGCGGGCAAACAGGTGGGCTCTTTCGCTGTCGTAACCGGCGTCGGCGAGCAAGGTGCCCACCGGGCTGCGACGCGTGGCTTGCCGAACAGCCGGCTGGGACCCGATCCGACCCGATCCGGGGCCACCCATCCCGCCGTGACCGGTCCCGGCGGTGCTGAGTCAAACCACGGTTTGACGATTTGCTAAGTTATTGCTGCCCAAGGGATTGGCTCTCGGCATTCCGCACCTTGCTTCTGGCTCTTGGCTCTCCGCTTTTCCAAGTGGCCGAAAATAGGTACTATGCAGCCGTCCGCGGTATGATACAAATGAACACGTTCTAGGGGCGTTAATTGGCAGGCGCTAGGCGCTAAACGTTCGATAACTAGCCCTTAAGCAAGCGAAGCTTTCACGCTGATTGCATAAAAATACTCGAAACCACCCCTGTTTTACGGGTATCATGGGCACACAGTGCAAGCCCACCCCACGACACAAGGAGGATTTCGAGTGAAACACAGTATACCGAAACGTCTGCGGCAAGCCCAGCGACGCATCGAGCAACGGTTGGCCGGGCCGCGTGCCGATCAGGGAACGCCCATGTTTACGGCGTCGAACATCCGTTACGAACTGGCCGACAAGACCCGCGGCATCGGCTGGGCGGCATCGGCATGTTATCACTTGCTCGTGCAGAAACTCGGCCTGGCCGAGGCCATCGACCGGCGACTGCATCTGCTCAAGATCCACCTGCCGTATCACGAGTCGGACCACGTCCTGAACATCGCCTACAACGCTCTGTGCAACGGCACCTGCCTGGAAGACATCGAGCTGCGCCGCAACGACGAGGTCTTCCTCGACGCCTTGGGCGCGGAGCGCATTCCCGATCCCACCACCGCCGGCGACTTCTGCCGCCGCTTCGACTTCCGGCGACATCGCCGACCTGCACGAAGCCATCGACGAGGCGCGGCTCAAGGTCTGGGCCCAGCAGCCGCAGAGCTTCTTCGACGCGGCCACCATCGACATGGACGGCACCCTCGTCGGACCACCGGCGAGTGCAAGGCGGGCATGGACATCGCCTACGACGGCACCTGGGGCTACCATCCGCTGGTGGTCATCTCTGGCCAAGACCGGCGAAGTGCTCTGCCTGGTCAATCGCTCGGGCAACCGGCCCGTCGCACGAAGGGGCCGCCGAGCAGGTCGACCAAGCGATCTGCCTTGTGCCTGCAGGCGCCGGCTTCCGCAAGATCGTCCTGCGCGGCGACACCGACTTCACCCAGACCGAGCATCTCGACCGCTGGGACGCCGAGCGACGTCCGCTTCGTCTTCGGCTACGACGCCATGTCCAACCTGAAGGCAATCGCCGACGAACCTGCCGGCATCGGCCTGGCGCAGCTCCTCCGCGCCGCCGCAGTACGAAGTGCAGACCGCGGCCCGGCAGACGGCCCGAGAACGTCAAGGACCAGATCGTCCGCGAGCGCGAGTTCGACGTGTCTGCGGCTGCAATGCGAGGAGGTGGCCGAGTTCGACTACCGGCCGACGGCGTGCAAGAAGACGTACCGCCTGGTCGTGGTCCGCAAGCACATCTCCAGGGAGAAGGGCGAGAGCGCGGCTGTTCGCCGAGATCCGCTACTTCTTCTACATCACCAACGACCGGCAGTGCGACGCCGCGGAAGTGGTGTTCGAGGCCAACGACCGCTGCGACCAGGAGAACCTGATCGCCCAGTTGAACGGCGGCGTGCGGGCGCTGCGGCGCCGGTGGACACCCTGGTGAGCAACTGGGCCTAGATGGTGATGACCGGCTTGGCCTGGACCCTCAAGGCGTGGTGGGCGCTGTTGCTGCCGGAGGCGGGCCGCTGGCAGGAAGCATCACCGCGAGGAGAAGCAGGGCGTGTTGCGGATGGAGTTCAAGACGTTCGTGAATGCGTTCATGCTGATTCCGTGTCAGATCGATTCGCACGGGCCACAAGATCGTCTTGCGGCTGCTTGGTCTGGAACCCACATGTGTCGATTCTGTTCCGGTTGCTGTCGCCCTGCGACGATGAACGGCAGATAACCGAAGTCGGGATCCGGATGTCCCGATCCGCCACAACGCCGAACGCCGACGAGCAGAAAGAAGCGAAACGAGCGAGCACTCATCAACGACGACGCCGGGCGGCCAGCAACAACGGCCTGCCGAGTGAGAAGCTATGCCCGCTATTTCCTACGGATATAACCATTGAAAGCTGAGCGGCGTTCGCTTGTTTAAGGACTAGCCCTTAAGCAAGCGAAGCTTTCACGCTGATTGCATAAAAATACTCGAAACCACCCCTGTTTTACGGGTATCATGGGCACACAGTGCAAGCCCACCCCACGACACAAGGAGGATTTCGAGTGAAACACAGTATACCGAAACGTCTGCGGCAAGCCCAGCGACGCATCGAGCAACGGTTGGCCGGGCCGCGTGCCGATCAGGGAACGCCCATGTTTACGGCGTCGAACATCCGTTTCGAACTGGCCGACAAGACCCGAGGGATCGGCGTGGGCGGCATCGGCGTGGTGCATCGACTCGCTCGGGAAATCGGGCTGATCGAGGCCATCGATCGCCGCCTGCACCTGCTGAAAATCCACAGGCCTTATCACGAGTCGGACCACGTGCTGAATCTGGCCTACAACGCCTTGTGCGACGGCACCCGGCTGGAAGACGTCGAGTTGCGCCGCAATGACGAGGCCTTCCTCGACGCCTTGGGCACGGAGCGGATCCCCGATCCCACCACCGCCGGCGACTTCTGCCGTCGGTTCGACGAAGGAGACGTCCGCTCGCTGATGCGGGCAGCCGACGACGCGCGGCTGAACGTTTGGGCCCAGCAGCCGAAGAAGTTTTTCGACCGCGCCACCATCGACCTCGACGGCACGCTGGTGGTCACCACCGGCGAGTGCAAAGTCGGGATGGACATCTCTTACAAGGGCACTTGGGGCTACCATCCCTTGTTGGTCACTCTGGCCGAAACCGGCGAAGTGCTCCGCGTGGTCAATCGCTCCGGGAATCGGCCCAGCCACGAAGGAGCCGCCGAGGAGGCGGACGGGGCCATCGCCTTGTGCCGTCGCGCGGGCTTCCGCAAGATCGTGCTTCGCGGTGACACGGCCTTCAGCCAGTCGGAGCAGCTCGACGCCTGGGATGCCGAGGAGGTGAGCTTCTACTTTGGCTTCAAGGCCCTGCCCAATCTGGAGGAAATCGCGGAAAACCTGCCGAACACGGCCTGGCAGAAGCTCCTCCGCGAGCCGCGTTACGAAGTGCGGACCGCAGCCGCGGCAGAGACCCAAAAACGTGAAGCAGCGGATCATCCGCCGCCGCGAGTTCGAGGTTCTGCGGCTCCAGAGCGAGGATTACGCGGAGTTTGAATACAGGCCCACGGCGTGCGAGCAGTCGTACCGCCTGATCGTGCTCCGCAAGAACATTTCGCACGAGAAGGGCGAGACGCGGCTGTTCGACGAGATTCGCTACTTCTTCTACATCACCAACGATTGGGCCGTCGATGCCGAGGACGTGGTGTTCGAGGCCAACGACCGCTGCGATCAAGAGAACTTGATTGCTCAGTTGGCCGGCGGAGTGCGGGCGCTCTCGGCACCGGTCGATAATCTCTACAGCAATTGGGCCTACATGGTGATGACCGGCTTGGCGTGGAACCTCAAGTCGTGGTGGGCGTTGTCGTTGCCGGAGGATGGCCGCTGGGGCGAAGCGCATCGGCGCAGAAACAGGAAGTGCTGCGGATGGAGTTCAAGACGTTCCTCTGCGCCTTCATCAAGATTCCCTGCCAGATCGTCCGCACGGGCCGCCAGCTGATCTACCGCGTACTGAACTATCACCCACGCTTGCCGGTGTTCTTCCGCTTGTGCCGGACGTTGCGTTGTTGACGGAGCCGCCGATGAAGCCGGAGTCTGGATGCTCCGGTCCGCCGCCACCCTGAACCACACAGACGTGTCAACGAGTCGCGAAATGAAGCAACCCAGAATTCGACAACTCCCCCCCGACGCCGACCGCGTCAGGCCGGTCGTGCACGCACTGGCCAACCCCAAAAATACAACGCCAATTACCCATTAACGTTCGCTTGTTTAAGGACTAGCGCCGGCCCACTGGCGCCTCGCGCCTTCCCAGCTCTTTGGCATTTCAAACGATCGCACGCCGCAAACGCCAGGTTTGGCCGGCGCACGGTCGACGCTTGCCCCTCCGTTCGAAGGTGACCGTTCGTTGGTGACAAAAGTCGGGGTACCGACTTTTGACAATCAGCCGGAGACTGCTGCCGCGGCGAATTTTGGAACTTACCCCATGAGGCGCGAATTCGACCTCTATTGGAACACAGAGGTTCTGAAATCGCCTTGTTTTGCAGAGCCGATCGCCACCCGAGGGTGCCAGAATAGGTGATTTTTGGAACAGGGGATCGTGTTTATCAAGCGCGTTCCAAAAGTCCAATATTCGCCCCCTGCGGGTCGTCGAACTCATTCCAGTTCCGACCAGACGGAGGCTTCACCCTCGTCGTCGATTTCGACGCGGATCAGGTTGGCGCGGCAGCAGACGGGGCAGTCCTCGACATACTCCTGGCTCTCGCCCTGCGAGACGTCGATCGGGATCACGATCTCCTCGCCGCAGGCGCCGCAGATGTAGGACGCTTCGTCGTTCATCGTTCGGATGGGTCGCGTCTCAACGTGGATAGACGGTTTGAGCCCGTGGCAGCGACGGTTCGGGCAACTTGTCCGGCAGCGTTTCCTTGAGCGCTGCCGTCGATACCGCCGCCGTCGACATCGCAGCCGGCGCCAGCTGGACGGCGGGCGTGCCGAAGATGAGCCCCACGAGCCACGTCCGCACTTCCATCGTCAGGCTGAACAGCGCCGGCACCAAGATCAGCGTGAAGACCGTCGAAAGGAACAGGCCGCCGAGCACCACGGCCCCCAAGCCGCGGTAGAGTTCGCTGCCCGCGCCGGGAAACAGCACCAACGGCATCAAGCCGAGCACCGTGGTCATCGTGGTCATGAAGATCGGCCGAATGCGGGTGCGGACCGATTCGAGGATCGCGTCGGTCGGCGACATGCCGTCCTCGCGCATGTGATTGAGCGACTGGTGCACAATCAGAATCGGGTTGTTCACCACCGTGCCGATCAGGATCACGAAGCCGAGCATGGTGAGCACGTCGAGCGTTTGGGGGACGTAGAAATCGAGCGTCGACCACAAATACCAGTTCAAGAGTTCGAGCCCCAACACGCCGCCGACCGCGCCCAAGGGCACGCTAAAGATGATCACCAGCGGGTAGAGCCACGACTCGAACAGCGCGGCCATCAGCAAGTAGGTGATCACGAGTGCCAGGAGCACGTTGAACCGCAGCGCGTTCCAGGTGTCGCGGAGCTTGTCGGCCGTGCCAGCGAGATTGATCTGGTAGCCGCCGTCGAGTTGCCCGGCGGCCAGCATCGGCTGAATGATCTTGTCTTGAATCGTCGTCATTGCCGATTCGAGCGGCACGTCGGCTGGTGGCGAAACCTGGATCGTGATCGCCCGCACCCGCTCGCGGTGGTTGACCTGCTCCGGCCCACTGGAGAGCTCGACGTTGGCGACGGCCGAGAGCGGTATCAGCTGGCCGAGCGGCGTGGCGATCGGCAGAGCCTGCACGTCCTGCGTGTTCCAGCGATACTCTTCGAAGCCGCTGAGCCCGGGCTTGCTTCCAGGCCGCGTCCCCACAATCGTCAGATCGATTTTCTTGCCGTCGAGGTAATAGTCGCTAGCGTAAGCCCCGTCGATCAGCGCGTTGGTCGTGAAGCCAAGGTCGGTCGTGCTGACGCGCATGTCGGCCGCCTGAACGAGCTTGGGCGTAATGTGAACTTCGGGGCTCGACAGGTCGAGGCTGGGAATCGGCCGCGGTTGGGAGTTGGGAATCAATTGGTTGACCTGGCCCAGCACTTGCCCGCCCATGGCCACCAGTTTCGTCAGTTCCGGGCCCGTGATTTCGACGTCGATCACCCGCCCGCCTTCCAGGCCACGACCAAACAGGCTCGCTTGACTGGCGACTCCGAACGTGCCGGGCAAAACACTGGCGACCTTTTGTACGAGCGGCACCAGCTCGGCGGCGCGCGTCGGATCCTGGGCACGCAGGCCGATGAAAACTTGCCGCCCACGGGCGACGAAAAAGAAATCTTCGATCATCGGCGCATCGAGCGCGGCCTCTTCGGGCGAGCCGGGATCGATGTCGGCATATTTCTTCAGGCCCGTCTCGACGACGTGGCCCATCTCCAGCATCTGATCGAGATTGTAGCCCGGCGGCGGCAGCAGAATGCCGAACACCAGGTTGCGGTTTCCGGTCGGCAGGTACTCTACCCTCGGCCAGAGCAGCCAGGTCACGCAGGCCGACAAGCCGACGAGGACTCCGATGATGACGAGCCGGCGCACGACGCCGCGCTGGGCCCAGGCGTTGATCGCCACGACTGCCTCGACAAAACCGGTGGCGAACAATTGAATCGGCGCAATTGCCCAAGCGGCAAGTCGCGCCAAACCGCTTGTCGGCGCTCGGTCATGGACCCGCCGATCGGCTTGTCCGTTCGGATGTCCGTGGTCACTACCATCGTTGTCGTAGAACGAAATTCGCTCGGACGGCTCGAGAGGCACACCGCCGTTCCCATCTTCCTCTCGGCGGCCGAACAGCCGGGCCGCGGCGGTCGGAATCACGGTGAGCGACACGACCATCGAGAGCGCCACGCCCGCGCTGATCGCCAGCGCGATGTCGCGGAACAACTGCCCCGCTTCCTCCTGCACGAATACCACGGGCAAAAACACGGCGACCGTGGTGAGCGTCGAAGCCGCCACGGCGCCCCAGACTTCCTGCGTGCCGTGCACGGCGGCCTTAAATGGCGGCTCACCCATCGAAAAGCGACGGTAGACGTTTTCGAGCACCACCACCGCATTGTCGACCAACATGCCGACCGCAAACGCCAGCCCAGCCAGGCTAATCACGTTGAGCGACCGTCCCAACAACCCCAGCACCAGAAACGAACCGATGATGCTGATCGGAATCGCCAAGCCGACCACCAGCGCACCGCGGGCGAACCAGAAGCCGGCCCCGATGATCACCGCCAACGTGAGTGCGAAGAACCAGGGCGACAGGAAAATGGCCGCCAGGGCTGTGACGATGATCAGCGGAATCGCCAGCAAGGTCCGCACGCCGAGGTGCAGAAACAACATCAGCACGATCATCGTCAGCGCCCCGCCGATGAAGATATTGCTCTTCACCAGATCGACAGCCGAATAGATGTACTCGGTTTCGTCGTAAACTTGCGTGAGCACGAGGTTGCGGCGATTGAGCACGTAGCGGTTCAAGTCGGCGGTGGCCTCCCGCAGGCCTGCCATCACGTCCAGCACGTTGGCACCGGTCTCGCGCAAGCAATTGACCGCGATGTTCGATTCGCCCAGCCGGCTGACGATGCCGTCCGGCTTTTTGTAGCCGAGCCGGACTTCGGCCACGTCACTGACAAACACGGGCGCCCCGTCGCGGACCGCGAGCAGCTGGTGCTCGACTTGCTCGGGACTGCGAAACTGGCCCAGGGCTCGCACCACCCAGCGGCGTTTTCCTTCCCAGAAATCGCCGGCCGAGGTGTCTTCGTTCTGGGCGCGAAGCACGTTGCGAACGTCGCCAAACGTGAGCCGCCGAGCCGCCAGCTTCTCCGGATCGACGATCACTTGGAGTTCGTCGGTGTAGCCGCCCAAGACGTTGGACTGCGAGACGCCGGGCACCCGCTCGAAGCGGGCTTCGATTTCGTCTTCGGCGAAACGCCGCAGTTTGGCGACGTCGAAGTCCTCGGGAGGCAGCAGCTCTTTGAATTCGGGGTGCTGGCGGCCCAGGTCGCGCAGCCGCATGATCGCTACACCACTGTTGTGCGATTTGCGAACGTGTTCCACCCCATCGGCCAGGGCCGGATACGTCTTGGCGAACGCATCCAAGTCTGCGTCGGTTGGCGGCTTCACGCCGAGAATAAACCAGCCGATCGGCTGATCGGACGCGTTTGCCGTGCTGATTACCGGCTCGTCGGCGTCCTCCGGATACTCAGGTACTTGCTGGAGCCGACTATTGACGATCGGAATGATCTCCGACATGTTGGCGTCGACGCCGAACTCGAGCGTGATTCGTCCCATCGAGTCCATGCTCTCCGACGAGAGCTTCGTCACGCCTTCGACGCTCTTGAGCTGCTCTTCCTGCTCGAGGATGATTTCCTGCTCGACTTCCTGCGGGCTGGCTCCCGGCCATTTGGTTTCGATCGTGAGCGCGGGCCGCTGGACTTCGGGCGTGAGCTGCATCGGCATCCGCACCAGCGCGACGTAGCCGAACAGCGCGACCAGCAGCACGCCGACGGACACTTTCACCGGACTGCGGACAAAGGATTCGATGAGATCCATCGCGGCACCGTATCGAACGAGATTTAGCGAGCGTCGGCTTGTGAAACGACGTTGCCGTCGGCTGCTGCTGCGGGAATCGTCCGCTGGATCGCCACGTCTTGACCCGGCCGCAGGCGTTCGTTCCCTTGTACGACCACCAACTGGCCCGCCTTCACGTCGCCGATAACTTGAATCATTCGGCCGTCGGCGACGCCGATTTGCACCGGCACGGGGACCGCCTTGCCTGCCTGCCCGTCGGCAGTCGCGCCCTCGACGACGTAGATCATTGGCTGCGGGCCGCCGAGCACCAGCGCGTCCTTGGGCACTAAAATCGCCATTTGCTTCTGCGCCGGTCGGCAGCAACACACGCGCATACATCCCGGCTTTCAAGAGCGGCACGTCGCCGGTGAACTGGTTGGCGACGCGAATTTTCACCGGAAACGTGCGGGCCTGCACGTCGGCCTGAGGCACCACTTCGGTGACTACGCCCGCGAATTGCTGTCCCGGAATCGCCGGCACTTCCACGTTCACTTGCGTTCCGACGCGCACGTACGGCACGCTTTGCTCGACGACGTAGGCCACGATTTCCACTTCATCGAGCGCCACCACGTCGGCCACCAGGTCGCCTTGCTTGACCCATTGCCCGACTTCGGTGTGCTCAGCCGTCACGTAGCCGTCGAAGCGCGAGATGATCGTGTGCTTAGTGAGTTGGTCCTTAAGCCGCTCGACGGTCGCCTCCTGCATGGCGACTTGAGCGCGGGCCTGGGCGATCACTTCCTTTCGCGGCCCGGCCACGGCCAGGTCGTAGGCGGCCTTGGCTTCGAGATAGGCCTGCTCGGCCTCGATGCCGCTCGAAACAGCTTCATCGAGTTCTTCTTCCGAGATTGTGCGATTATCGTCGTAGAGTTTCTGCGAGCGGTCCCAGCGCGCTTTCATGTAATTCTTGCGGGCCTCGGCGGAGGCCAGGCGTGCCTTGGCTTGCTCCAGCTCTTCAGGCCGGGTGCCGTTTTCGAGCTCGGCCAGCGCTTGGCGGCGGAACTCCAGCTCGGCCTCGGCCCCCTGGACCTCGAGCTTGATCGTGTCGGTCATCAGTTGGGCGAGCGGCTCGCCCTTTGCCACACGGTCGCCCTCGTTGAGCGGATATTCGATCACGCGGCCGTCCACGGCGCTGCCGATGGTGGCCTTCTTCGAGGGCATCACCGTGCCGACAAACGTCTGGCCGACGGCGACTTCGCGCTCGACGACGGGCGAGACCACGACCAGCGATGCCCGCGGCGGGCCCTGAGCCAGGCTCTCGGCGGCGACAACCACCAGCAGCGCCCAGCCGTTGACGATCGTTTTCAACATGGTGTCCTCACGTCAGAGCGCGATGATCGCTCGGCTCACGAATCATGTAAGAGTTTCAACCGGCTTGGAATTTCGCGCGGATTGCCGATCCAAGTTTCGGTTCACGCGACCCAGCAATTGCTTGAGTGTTGTCAGTTCATGCTCCGACAGCCCTTCGGTCGCGCTGCGCGGACGCGTCGGCCCCCTTCGGCAATCTTTTCCCAAACCGGCTCGGCGGCCGCCGTCGCGCGAATCAGTTTCTTCCGGCGATCCGAGGGGCAGTTGTTGCGAGTGATCCAGCCGTCGCGCTCCATGCGATCAAGGATGCCGACCAGCGTCGGAGGTTCGATCATCATCTTATTGGCCAGCTCGGCCTGAGATAGCTCGCCTTCGAGCGCGAGCCAAGCGAGCACCTGCGACTGGCGGAAAGTGATGCCGTGAGGCGCCACCTCATCGCTCACGGCGCGGTGATATGCCTGGGTTGCCAGCGTCAGCCAGTAGCCAATGCTTTGCTCAAAGTCGTACAGCAACATTCTGCCGTATTCCCCCATAAAACCCACTCTCACTAAGATCGTTAGCTGGCTAATAATTAATGTTAGGGGCGAATTCTCCGCGTGGCAAGTCGGCTTGCACACCGGTCGACGTCGGATCGGCGGATTGGCGTGTCGTCGATTTGACATCCGAAGTAGTCGAAATGACGTCGAAATGGATTTTGGCGGGCGTGGCGATTTCGTAGGAAATGGCGATATTTCGGCACGAATCGCGGTCCGGTGTGGCGACAACAGAGCTTGGCATCCACTTTGCTTGTTTGATGCACGGAGGCTTGGGTCTTTTCGGAGAGGCTAGGCAGTTTCTTCTCTGAGCAATTGGCGGCGGCTGATGGACGCGGCGTTCGCGACGAACGGCTCCCGCACACCGACCCAGCAGAAAGCAGATCACGAGCGGCAGGCGAGCGCGACGGATGCGCTTCGAAAGTTCGGAGGCATTCTCATCATGTTGGCAAGATTTCTGAGATCAATGTCGGTACTCGTCGCGCTGGCATCAATCGCGTTAGCGGCTCCCGACGCGCTGGCCAAGCACGGCGGCGGGGGTGGCGGTGGTGGCAACTCGATGAAGAGTTGGTCCGGCAGTTCGTCGTCCGGTTCGAGCGCGGCGTAGCTTTCGCAGCTCGAGTGGCAACAGCGGCAAGTCGTCTTGGTCGAGCGGCGGTGGTGCGAGCCAAGCCCGCAGCTTCAGCAATCCGGCTTGGTCGGGTGGCAACAGCGGCAGCAAAAGTACACCCCAACGGTCCCGCAACTTCTCCGGCAACAACTTTTCTGGAGGCAATAAATCCTCCGGCGGCAGCTGGTCCGGCAAATCGGGCGACGCGATGCAGCAGTATCGTGCGTTCCGCGCAGGCTGGCGGCGGATCAAATCAAGACGTTGCCGGCGGCGGCAACACTCGGCAGCGTTCGACCAACGACCAGTTGCAACAGATGTTCAAGAAGTATCGTGACCAGCAGGCCACGGCGTCGAGCGATGCCAAGACATGGGACGGAGCCCGCGGCCGCACCTGGTCGAGCAACTTCGACCAAGGCAGCCAGCAAGCCATGTTCAAACAGTTCGCCGATTCGAACGACGGCAATCGTCGTAGTCGCGGCGATTCGCAAGGCCCCGGCAACAGCGGCGACGCCAACAAGTGGTCCGCCAAGAAGTGGTCCGGCGACGGCGACGCGAAGCAAACCTTCGACAACCAGCTGCAGCGCCGCGCAACGGCGATTCTTCCAACGGCAATTTCGCCGGCGGCCAGGGCGACAAGGGCCGCGGTTCCGGCAAGTTCGGCTGGAATCGCGGCGGTCCCAACGCCGGTCAGTTCGGCCAAAACGACAAAGGTCGCCGGCCAGTTCGGCAAGTGGTCGAAGAAAGACGGCGGCGACTGGAACCAGAAAACCGCTCGCTGGTATGGCAACAGCGGCTTCGGCGACCACCGCGGCCGCGGCGATGGCCACGATGGAAACTTCAATCACCAGTGGGGCGACCAAGTTCGCCACGACTGGAACAACAACTGGTCGAACAAGCACGGCAACCACGATTGGAATTGGTATCGTGGCCGCGGCTGGCGCGACGTGCCCTTTGCTTACGGCTGGTGGGGCGGGCGGCGAAACTTCGGCTATTGCTACTACTGGAACGGCTGGCGCAATGATCCGTGGTACTGGTGGGGTGGCTGCTCCGCGCCCCTGTTGACCACCTGGGTCAACTTCGGCTGGAATTATCCCTGCTACTGGGACTACGGCTACGGCCAAGACGCCTACGTCACGTACTACAACAACACGGTGTACGTCGACGGCCAGCGCTACGCGACCGCGCTCGACTACTATGCTCAAGTTCGAAGTCTCGCGCGGAGCGTTCCGCCGCTCACTCAGGATCAACTGGCCGGCATCGAATGGCTGCCATTGGGAGTGTTTGCCGTGACGCGGGCGGGCGAGAACCAGGCGAACGAGCTCGTGCAGCTTGCGGTGAGCAAGGACGGCATTCTCAGCGGCACGTTGCTCAACCAGCAAACCGGCCAGGCTCGGCCGCTGCAGGGCATGGTCGAACAGGCGACGCAGAAAGCCGCCTGGACATTTGCCGATTCGCCAACCGACGCGCGTAGTGATCGAGACCAGTCTTTACAACCTCACGGCGCCGGAATGCACGGCCCTGGCGCACCTCGACGCGGTGAACACGGAGGTTTGGCAGCTAGTTCGGCTCCAGCAGCCGCAGCCACCGGGAGGCCCTCAGCCGCCCGCTCCAGCTGGCGCAATCGGTGCCCCGGCACCGGTTGCCAAGCCGGTGCTGCCGCCGCAGGGTGCGGTGCAATAGAGTTGGCTCCCTGCTTGCACATAGAATTACGAGCGAGCGTTCCGCTAACGAGTGGAACGCTCGCTCGATTTGTTTTGCCGATGCGGCCTGCAAGCTGTACCATTTCTTCCATCGGCAGCGCTTCCTCGCGATTTCACCGAGCAGATTGGAAAGGAGCCCAGCATGGAGTCGGATGCCCTATCGGTCGAACTGCTTCGCAAGATGGATGCCTACTGGCGTGCTGCAACCTACCTCTCGGTCGGCCAGATTTATCTGTACGCCAATCCGCTGCTCCGCGAACCGTTGCGGGCAGAACACATTAAGCCGCGATTGCTCGGTCATTGGGGCACCACGCCGGGCCAGAATTTCGTCTACGTGCATCTCAACCGGGTAATCAACGAGTGCGACCTCGACATGATCTACATATCGGGTCCCGGCCACGGCGGGCCGGCGCTCGTCGCCAACACTTATCTCGAGGGGATCTACTCCGAGTTGTACCCGGACGTGTCGCAGGACGAGGCCGGCATGGCGCGGTTGTTCAAGCAGTTTTCGTTCCCGGGTGGAGTCCCCAGTCGTGCCCGCCCGCCACAATTGCCTCTTGCCGCTCCGCGGCCCCGGTTGAGACAACCGGGGCTACCCGACCAGTGCGAGCATCCACTGCTGGGATTAATTAAAGGGGACGGGAGCAATCCTGTTCGGCGCGGCGGTTGCAGTTGAGTCTGACGCGATGCTTTTGGCTTGGCCAGTGATGGGGTTGCGAGTCGACAGGCACTTCCCCGAGAGACGTCGCGGGGGAAGTTCTGGGGAGTGGGGCTGCTCTGCGCGCAGCGTCAAGGGGCTCGTGTCCGCCGAACGTGGAGCGGCCGAGTTTTTCAAGCGTCGTGATTTTTCAGTTTGGCCAGATGAGCCAGTAGTTCGTCCTCGTCGGCCAGGCCAGAGAAGTAATAGCAGATCATCTCGTAGGTCCGCAGCGTCGGCTTGCGGCCGGTGGTGAGGCTGATCAGCATGCAAGCGATGATCGCCGCGTAGGTCTGGATTTCGATGCCGCGGCGGTCGTCGCTGAGCAAATGCCGACAGCCTAACACGTGCTTGAAGAAGCGGAAGAACAGCTCGATCGTGAAGCGGTGCTGATACAGCACGGCAATGATTTCGGCCGGCGGATCGACGAGGTTGGTGGCAATTCGCAAAATGCCGTCGCTGGGGCCTGCTCCCGTGTTGCCTTTGCGGTGGGAACGCTTCTCGTGCGGCTCGATGCGGACCATCACCAGCCGCAGCGGGTGATCGGGCCGCGCTGCGGGAGGCTTGGTGTGTCCCAATCTCACGATCTGGTCGCTCAACACGCCTGCCGAGAGTGCTTCGTCCGAGAGGGGTCGCTCTTCAACGACTTTCGGCATCGTGTTGTCGCGGAGGCGGCAGACGTAGCTGCTGCCGGCACGATGAATGTCGTTAAACAGCGTAAACTGGGCGTACCAGCGATCCATCACGTAGCAGCGGTCGGCTGCGAGGTGTGTCCGGAGCACGGTCTTTTCGTCGGAAGGGCCGCTGTTGCGGCCGTTCGTGAGATCCATCCGTAGCGGCACGTGCTTGTCGAGTTCGAACTGCGTGTGCAATCGCCAGGCATGATGCACGGTGCCGGTGCGAGTGGTAAGCCACATCGCTTCGGTGATGCGGGGCAAGGCTTTGAGGAGTGTGCCGTCGACCAGCGTCACCGTGTGCTTGATTTCGGCGAGCCGCGTGTCGGCGGCAATCGGCTGCAATTGAGCGCCCAGCTCGCCGACGACTTCTCGGAGCAGTTCGGGGTCAAAGACATGGCTCGATTCTGAGAGCGAGCCCAAGGACGCCCGGGCACAGCCGAGCTTCTTCTGCACCTTTTTCAGCTCGCTCGCCTGCTGCAAGGAACGCAGCGAAACGACGACCGGATTGAACAGGTAGAGCAGAATCAGCGAGCAGTACTGGTCCATGGTGAGCGTACGATTGCCGGCCTTATCCCGCTCGCAGCCCACCCCGCGCAACCGCTCAAACAAGGGCAGCAGCCGCCGAAAGTACTTCAGCCCCACCACGTCCTCGTCGGTCACATCCTTCCTTCGCTGCGTCATGCAGCCTAACATGCGCTAAAACAACCGAGGGCGCAAGAGTAAAATTCAATGCGCAAATCTCGTGCCGAACAGGATTGGGACGGGAGTCATTTCCTGGTTGACTTGTTCTTGGTGTTCGCTGATTCGCTCTTTTTCGGTCGCCCTCTGGGTCGAACGGTGTGCTCCAGCTTCAATTGCCGGATGACTTTCTCGCGCCACTCGTCGCCGCCAAAGGGCTGACCGCGCGTGATGCTGCGGCGGATCGCCTCCTCCTCCGCTTCATTTTGCGGCCGATTGACATGCTTGCACCACAATCGCCCCAGCGGAACGGGCGACTCGGCCAGCAGCGCCCGCTCCTCCGGCGTGCCGAACATCCGGCGATACAGACTTCCCCACCGCCAATCCTCGGCCCGCTCCACCAACCCAACTCGTAGCGGATTGCGTTCCACATAGCGCAGCACCGCGAGGAGATGCTCGTCCTCCGCGATTGGAAACGACTTGAAGCGGCCCTGATAGACGTGGCCCATGCCGGAGGTGCCGTGATGCGCGTGCCACCGCTGGGAGTGCGTTACCGTGAGCCAGCGGAAGAATTCGGAGACCTGTTCGTGCTGCCGCTGCCGCGGCCAGACGACAAAGTGCCAGTGGTTGCCCATCAGCGTGTAGCCGAGAATCCGCAGCGGCACGCGCTCCTGAGCTTCTTCGATCACCCGCTCGAAGGCGGCGAAGTCGGCCGGCTTCTTGAACAGCCGCAGCCGGCCATTGGCTCGATTGAGCACATGGTAAGCGTAACCACCCACGATGGAACGAGCGCGGCGGGGCATGCGCGCGATTGTACCGCAGGACGTTGCCCCCGTCAACGAAAAAGACTCCCGTCCCCTTTAATTCATCCTGGAGCCCGAACTTTATCCGCTGGAGGAGCTGGCAGCCCTCTACAGGCGACGTTGGGAAGTGGAAACCAACTTCGCACATCTCAAGACCACGATGCAGATGGACGTATTGCACTGCCAGACGGTCGAGGGCGTGTTGAAAGAGCTCATCATGTTCGCGCTGGTTTACAACTTAGCGCGGCTCGTCATGCTCGCCGCGGCGCGCGAGCAACACCTTCCGCACGATCGCCTGAGCTTTGTCGATGCGTTGCGCTGGCTGGCTTCCGCCTGCCGACACAAAACGGAATTAGAACTACTGGTCAACCCGCGCCGCCCAGGCCGTTATGAACCTCGCGTCCTGAAGCGCCGCCCAAAACAATACCGACTGATGAGACAACCACGATGCCAGCTTCGTCAACAACTTGCCACGCAAACACTTCCGGCTTAAGTTGATGCCATTCACTCCCGTCCCCTTTAATTCACCCCGGCCGGCAATACGCAAGATCCGCTGAGTTTGCATAAGTATCTTTATGCCAACGCGAATCCCCTGATGTTCGTCGATCCTGCGGGTCTCTTTTCTCTGACCGAGCTCAACGTGGTTTCGGGGATCAACAATACTCTCAGCGTAATTTCGAAGGTGAATGCTGTTGTTGAGAACGTCAATCGCTTTAGTCAAGCATTTTCAACGTTTCAGACGATTCTCAAATTGACAACAGGAGACTTCGCAGCCATAGCCATGTCAGAGGACAAGTTTCGAGTGGGTTCGGCGGGGTTGCTAAGCAGTTCACGCTAAAAAAGGTTGAAAAAGCGCTAACTAATCTCTTGGGGGCGGCGCCAAAGCTGTTCCTGGGATTAGCAAAGTCACCGCAAAAGATGAAAGATATCATTCAAGCGTTCAAGAGTGAAAACGCGTCTCTCGCGATCATGCTTCCCACGCCACCTACGGCGCCATTACCAAATCCCTTCGCGTCGTTTCCAACGGGCATCAAGATCCAGTTTGGTGGTGATGCGGCAATACCGGTGACACTATTCTTCGGCCGTGAGCTCTGGTATGGCCGGTTTATCGGTCTTGGTGTAATGCGAAGCGCAAAAGACAAGGATCCGGTTACCATCTTCCACATGGATTACGTCGTTCATCACGAGGATTCTGAACCGACAGACGACTACGATCATTGGGTCACGAATGACGGGAACTACGAATTCCAAATTCCGAGGTAATTCGCCCGTGCAAAGTTTCCTTGCATCAATTGCACCGGAGTCGTCCACCCTCATCGACTGGTTGCGTTCTGTCGGATTGGACCGCTGCCCACTGCCACCTGGCGCTTGCTTTTTGGCCTATGACTCCAATTCCCCGAAATTCCTATCGGAATTGCAGGGCTGGTCTACTCCCGCTCGAGCGATTCATTGGTTGCTGTATTACCCGCCTGCAAACGTTGAAGAGTTGCGCCGAGCTGTTAACGACATCGCTAGAAAGCGTCCTCGGTCTCCAAGCGTTTGGCAACCGCTTCTCGAACGTATTGCAGGGAATTGTCGCAGTGCAATGATGCCATGGGTGATCGATCTATGCTTTGCCGCGTATGCATACTTAGCTACCGACCCGGCGCAGCTTTCGGCAATCAAGGAGTCGGTATCGGCCGCCACAAAAACGAACCTTCCCTCAACGATCGATCATTCCTGGGTTTCTGGCGAATTCATCGACTGGATGGGGTTAATTGCCCATGAGTATGACAACGTTGGCTATGCAGTCTGGGATACCTGTATATCCGGAGGCGAGCCACCGCTTGTCGTGACGACGGGTTTCCGACGTGAACTTCCGCTAATTGGTAGTTATGCGCAGCCGGCAGTCTGGATAGATCGATCGGATTTGCGCGTTGGCAGGTATGAGATCTTTCTGAAGGATCCAGAGGACTACTGGGTATATCGCCCGAAAAGTCGAGCGGAATTCCACGATATGTGCCGGTCCTCTAGCGGTGGCCACGCAACGCTGACGATCGTATTTCCGAATGAGACGTCGATCGAAAATGTGAAGGGCATGCTTCAGGCGATATCGGACGCTCGTATCCGCCAAAGACTCGATCTCGAATGCTATCTTTCGAGATGGCGCGTTCCTGCTTGGGTGTATTATGTCGGCGGAAGCTACCCACATTCGTACACGCTATTCCTTTCGAAGGACACGATCTTGACGCGGTCGATTCAATCGAGTCACGAAGAAAATGATGCGCGAACGCTGCCCATTTAAGCACGTTGGGGAAGAAAAGGGAACCTCCTGTACAAAAAGGTTGCGAAATGCAAATCGTTGACAGGAACGGACGAAACGACGACTCGGAATCGGCCTGATTGCCAGTCGATCAACTGCATAGGCAGCCTGCCGGGCGTAACTAAAGGGGCGTAACTAAAGGGCGTAACTAAATAGGAAAAGGGGACATTCTGGTTTTATAAAAAGTAGAATGTCCCCTTTTCACACCCCGTTCCTTTTTCTATGCCTTGTTGGTATTATTCAGATCACCTTCGCGGCAGGGACCTAGCGCCAAAACTACTTCGCTGGCCGACCGCACATGTATGTCATCGCTCTTGCCGTGGACGTCCACAAAGTAACAGGGTTGATTGTCTTCGGTAAGCGCGGGGAATATTTCACCACTACCGGCATCACCAAGATCCGCAGCCACATAAATTGTACAATCATCAAGAGCGATCAATTCACATTTGCCATGTGGATAACGCTCGAGTATGGCCGTTGCAGCTTGGCGTAACATTGTCAAATCGGCGACGAGATCGCCATCATACCAGGATGGATCGAATACTCCACAAGCAAATGTAGGATGTGTCGCTAGGTCGTGCCAAGTTGTAGGATCAGTCGCGTTCATGGTTTCCAACTCGGATAGGAAAAGGGGACATTCTGGCTTTATAAAAAGTAGAATGTCCCCTTTTCACGCCCCTGTTAGCGGACGGCGATTCGCTCCGGGAAGCGATCGGGCTGAAAAAAGTGCCGCACTTCACGACGCTGCAAAAAGCGGCCGATCGGTTGCTGGTGGCGGCCTCGTTTCGGCGGCTGATCACGACGACGGTTCAGCGAGCACGGAAGGCGAAACTTCTCCGCCGCCGCGTGCGGCTGGCCGCCATCGACACCAGCGGCTTCGAAGCACGTCACACCAGCCGCTACTTTGCCTGGCGACGAAAAAAGGTGGGAAAGCACGGGCGAAAGTGCGCCGTCTCCTATCGCCGCTTTCCCAAGTTGGGAGTGGTCTGCGACACGGTGAGTCACCTCTGCCTGGCGGCCCGGGCCAGCCAAGGGCCACGGCCCGACTTCGGCGACTTCCGCCCGTTGCGGATCGCAGCGCAAGCCAGCGCCGGAGTGAGAGCGGTGGCCGCGGACGCTGGATTCGACAGCGAAGCCAACCACGAGTTGGCCCGCGACGAGTTGAGGATTCAGTCGCTGATCCCGGCCGAGCATGGCCGACCACCGAAAGGCGAACCTGCGGGACGTTATCGCAAACAGATGAAACGCCATCTCCACGAAAGTCGTTACGGACAGCGTTGGCAAGTGGAAACCGTCTACTCGATGATCAAACGCCTCAGTGGAGAAGTCGTCAACGCCCGCACCTACTGGCGACGCTGCCGGCTTCTGCTGCTCAAAACCCTCACTCACAACATCAGCATTCTTAGACGACAGATAGGTTTTCTACTGGGCAGGTCAGGAACCTTTTTGTAGCAGTCGCCTGTCGCCAGCCCGTTGGCTGCCTCGCGGCGCGAGCCGCACCCTCTTAGCCGCATCGTCTCGGGCCCGATCGATCGGGCCGCGGGGAAAGAGAGTGGCCGAAAATCGGGGCTAGACACAGCCGCTCGCGATGATACAAATGAACACGTACTCGCGCTGCCGGGACGTGTGAGGCGTAAGCCGCCGGCGGTTCCTCCGCCCAAAAACGCGTCGAGGCGTTTCCTCCGTCGCGAGCAATGCGGGTACGCTAGTTCTTTGGCATCCGAAAAAGAAACTGTTAGCTCATTGCGATTCGCAATTAGCAAGCGGTCGCATAGCGCCGCCCAGATGTCGGACGGCTGCGCTGCCGTCTGCGCTGTGGCGAGGATCGAGGATCGAGAGAAAAGGCGCACGAAGTTCCTTCCCTGACCCCCGACTCCTAGCTCCCTGCTCCCCGCTTCCCCGGACCCTACCGGACAAATCATCGGCGCGTTTTGTCCGCACCAGGGCGCGAGTCGCCCGCGACTTCCGGGGCAATCCGCCGATTGCAGCGGACAATTCGAGCGCCAATTGTCGCCTCGAATCGAGTTTCGCCGGCCGAGAGCGAGCGTAAGCGTTGTGCTGGCCACGATTTGCGAGCCGGCCAAAAAAATACCCTCGGACAAAACGCAAAAAACCCCGAGCGCCAATGCGATTTGTCCGAAGTGTCCGAGTCATGACCCGACGATTCAGGCATCAGGCGTCCGTGTGTCGGAGCGCCGCCAAAATCGCGGTCGGCTCCCAGTGCGAGTTTGCCTCGCGTCCTGTTCAACGCGGCCAAGTTGCGAGCGAAGGGCAGCAGCGGTTCGGCGTTTGGATCGAAGAGGCGGTAGGCGAGCAATTTCACTCGGTCGTTGACGAGCATCCAGGCCAGCGCGTAGCTCCACACCAGGCCCGCCCACTTCCAGCCGATCGGCGGCATGAAGATGCCGTAGACCGAAATCAGCGTGGCGACCAGTTGGGTGACCACCACCGCCCAAAACAGGATCGGCGCGGGCTTGACCGACCAAAACGGTCCTCGCGTGCGGGCCACGAAAACGGTCAAGTGGCCGGCCACCGAGAGCTTGAGATAGATCAGACTTTGGATCATCGAGCGATCGAGATGAAAATAACGCTCCGCCACGTAAAACAAGCCAAAGGAGGCGACGACGCCCGCGAGTCCCAACGACGTCGCCACGCCGAGCACGACCGGCATGTTCCAGCGGTCGGGCCGCTTGGCGTAATGCACGTTGTCGTAGGCGATCGACAGAATCGCGCCGTCGTTCAAGAGCGCCAGCAGCACGATCATCACGGCCGTCACAGGATAGAAGTTGAACACCAGGATCGAGAGCGTCATGAACAGCAGCACGCGAATCGTCTCGGCGATGCGGTAGATCGCGTAGTGGGTCATGCGCTGAAAAATGCGGCGGCTCTCCTGCATCGCGTCGACCACGATCGACAAGCCCGGGGCGAGTAGACACGATGTCGGCGGCGGCACGGGCCGCGTCGGTCGCGCCCGAAACCGCGATGCCGACGTCGGCCTTTTTCAGCGCCGGGGAGTCGTTCACGCCGTCGCCAGTCATGCCGACGATGTGGCCGTGCTTCTGGAGGACCTCGACGATGCGAAATTTGTGCTCGGGATAGACCTGCGCGAAACCGTCCGCGTCTTCGATCAGTTGTTCGACTCTTGCGGAGGGGGCGCCCTGCGGTTTCGTCGAGGCTTGCGGCGTCGAGGATGTTGGTCCCCAGATCGAGTTGCCGGGCGATTTCGACCGCGATCGCGACCTGGTCGCCGGTGACCATTTTCACGCGAGCGCCCATCTCCCGGGCGGCGTGAATCGTCGCCTTGGAATCGTCGCGGGGCGGATCGGAGAGGGAGATCACGCCCAGGAATTTCCAGCCTCCGCCGTCGCCATCGGATCGGGCCACGCCCAGCGCCCGATAGCCCTTTGCGCGAAGGCAGCGATCGCTTGGTTCGCCTGCTCCTTCACCGAGCCGGCGTCGCCGGCCAGCGCCAACACGACCTGCGGCGCTCCCTTCGTGACGCGGAAGTGCTTTCCGTCGGCCGACTTGATCGTCGCCTCGGTGCGCTTGTGCAACGGGGTCGAAGGGCTTGAAATCTTCGACCGTAAATCGCTCGCAAGTGACGCTTGATCTTTGACGCCTTGCAAGATGGCCAAGTCGATCGGGTCTTGATTTTCCGCCTTGGACGCCAGCGCTGCGGCAGAGGATCACGTCATCGGGGCTGGTTCCCATCCGCGGCGTACACGTCGCCGAGCGGCGAGCTTGTTTTGCGTGAGCGTCCCGGTCTTGTCGGAACACAACGTGTCCATGCCGGCCAGCTCCTCGATCGCCGCCAGCCGGCTCACCACGGCCTGCGACTTCGAGAGCAGCCGCGCCCCGACCGCCAGAGTGACCGACAACACCGTGGGCAGCGCCACCGGAATGGCGGCCACGGTGAGGATCAACGCGAATTGAATCGTCTCGATAAACGGATCGCCGCGAAATAGAGCCACGGTGACAATCACCACCGCCAGCACGACGGCAAACACGATCAGAAAATCGCCGATCTTGAGGATCGCCTGCTGAAAATGGCTCATCGACTGGCCGTTTCCACCAGCTTGGCGGTCTTGCCGAAGAAAGTGCGCAGACCGGTGGCCGTCACTTGCGCGTCCATCTCGCCTTGCTTGACGACCGAGCCGGAGTAGATCGTCTGGCCGACTTCACGATCGACGGGCAACGACTCGCCGGTGAGCGCGGCTTGATCGACGCTCAACGGATGCCCCGAAAGCAGCGTGGCGTCTGCCGGCACGATGTCGCCTAATCGCACGCGAATCACGTCATCCACGACCAGCTCGCGCGCCGGCAGATTGGCCCACGCCCCGTCGCGCATGACGCGTGCTCCGAGGGCCAAAGTCGATTTGAGAGCCGCGATCGCGCTGTCCGCCTTCCACTCCTCCCAAAAGCCGACGATGGCGTTGACCACCAGTAGGGCCAGAATGATCCCGAAGTCCGCCCAGTGCCCGACAATCGCCGAGAGGATCACGGCGACTTCGATCATCCAGGGGATCGGCCCCCAGAAGTAGGAAAGGAACTTGACGAGCGGATTGGTCTTCTTCTCCGGGATTTCGTTGTACCCGTCGCGAGTCGATCCGCTGGCTTGCTTCGGCAGAAGTGAGTCCGTTCGCGTCCGGTTTCATGGGATGCCTCCGGAGAGTTTGAATCGCTCCACTCCGGCAGTTGTAAACCTTCTCAATGAAGGAGTCCACCGGCGCGGCGACCGCGCAGGTGTCGTTGTACTACAGCCACAACAGCAGCCGGCCGCCGAGCATGTCGGGCAGGGCCCGCTGCACCAGGTCGCGGACGGCGTTGGGATGATAGCGCGTGCTCAAATGTCCGGCGATGATCAGCTCGTTTTTGAAGCGGTCGCGGCGGTCGACGAAGTCGTCGAGGTGCATGTGGCCGAATTTGTGGATGTGCTCCTTGCGATGATCGGCGGCGACGAACGTCAACTCGCAGATCAAGAATTTCGGCTTCGTACATCACGGGGTTGTCGTCGAGCCCGGGCGGCGAGCTGTCGCCCAGGTAGGCGATCCGCGGGCGGCGGAGCTCCTCGGTCACTTCGGTGCCGGCCAGCCGGAGATCGCGGATCTGCTCGCCGGTGAGATCTTGGTACTCCGGCTTGAGCTTCCGTCGGCGATCCCAAACGATGTAGCCCAGCGACGGCACCGTGTGCCGCGTCGCCACGGCCGTCACGACCAGCTCGCGCGACAGCTCGATCTCGTCGCCCGGCTCGACCGGCCGCAGGTCGCACGGCAGCCGGCCGCGATCGAGCCGCGTGCACTGGTGCAGCAGCTTCTGCACGGGGTCGACCAGCTCGGTCGGCAAGTAGATCACCGGCGGCGACATCTTCATCATCCGCCGGCGAGAAACGTACACCGGCAGCGCGACGATGTGGTCCAGGTGGCCGTGCGTCACGAACCAAGTCTCCGTGCCCATGAACGACCACGGCTGGCCGCCCAGATCGAAGCCGAACTTCAGCTCGGGGAACCGCCAGTAGGTTTGCACGGCCGCCCGCGAGTAGCCTTCGATCGTCAGCTCGCGATGTTTGTGCGTCTTGACCGGGAGATTGTTGACCATGAAGGAACAAGACGCAGGTGCCGGCGGGCGGTTCGAGGACAGCTGTCGCGACGCGAAGCATCATTCTAAGGCAGCGCGACTGGACGCGAAATGGGCCCTATTCGTTTGCCGCACCATGCTCGTACTCCGCCACGGCCGCCATCTCTGCCGGCAGCGGCTCGGCGCCCGGCTCGAGCCAGATCTCGTCGAACAACGCCTGCTGCACGACGCGGGCATGTTGATAGCGCAACAATTGCAGCACGGCGAGGAACATGCCGATGAGCGTCGACTTGTGGACTTCGCCGTCGAAGAAATGGGTGAACGCAACGCGCCCATCGCTCCGCAGCCGGGCGTCGATCCGCTGCATGAAGACGTGGATCGGCGTGTCGTCGTAGCGGATGTGCGTCGGCCCGCTGGTCGAGAGCTTCTCCTTCAGCACCCGGCCAAACGCGCTCACCAGGTCCCACAGCTCCACTTCGTGGATCGGCTGTTCATGCGGCTCCAGCGGACGCGCGAGCTGGTCGGTGGCCATCCGCGGAAATCGCTCGCGCCACTCGCGGCTGCGCTCCTCAAGCATGCTGGCCGCGTCGCGGTACTGCTTGAACTCCAGCAGCCGGCGGACCAGCTCGCGCCGCGGGTCCTTGAGCTCTTCGGCGACTTCTTCCTCGCCGGGCAGCATCATCCGCGACTTGATCTCGATCAGCGTGCTGGCCACGTCGAGAAAGTCGCCGACCGCGTCGACGTCGATCTGTTCCAGCACCGCGATGTATTCAAGAAACTGGTCGATGACGCGGGCGAGCGGTAATCGCCACCACGTCGAGCTCGTGCTTGCGGACCAAGTAGAGCAACAGATCGAGCGGCCCGCAGAAATCGTTCAGGTTGACCGAGAATCGCATGCCCGAGGCCCGCCGCCGAGAAATTGTCAACATCCAAAGGGGCGGCAACTATAGCGAGGGGCCCACCGCAAGGCGAGACGGAGCGCCGCCCGCTGGCTGCTAGCATCAAAAGAACAAAGCCGGGCCTCTCTCCGAGAGGCCCGGCCATTTGCTCGTCATCTTTTCCAAGTGGATGGTAGTCCAAGCGGATGATCGTCCACGCGGGTGATCCCCAACCGCGGTGTATTTCTCAGTAGTAGCTGAAATCACCCGGACGATCCGACGAGCTGACTTCGCGCCGGCCACCTACGCCGCAGTGAGGCGACCTAGGAACTGGCTATAACCCGGTCCGGTCTTCGTCTCCCGGAACCGGGTCGGTGTTCGCGGCCAGCGCGATCAATCTCCGCGAAACTCGCGTCGGCCCAACCACTAGGTGGTGGGGGCTTCCGGAGCCGGCGGCGTCGCACCTGCGGGAGCGGAGTCGGACGACTTGCTCACAGCCGCACGCGGCGGGTGCGCCACAGCTCGATTCGCAGCCGCAACTCGATTCGCAGCAGTTGCCACGATGACGTCGACCACCGAACAGGCGGTGTCCGCGACCGTTGCTCGAGCAACCACAGCTCGGCTCGGCAGCACAACCGCAGCTCGGCTCGGCAGCACAACCGCAGCTCGGCTCGGCAGCACATCCGCAGCTCGGCTCAGGAGCCGCGCACGACGGTTCCGCGGCAGCGCAACCGCAGCTCGCTTCTGCTTCACAGCAGCTGCCGTGATGACGACCGCCGAAGAGCTTTCCGAGGCAAGCATCGGCCTGGCTTTCCAGCACCACCGACACGCAGATCAGGGCCGCCACACAAATGGCAGCACGCAACACAAAATTCTTTCTCATCGCAAATCCTCCAAAAGAAACCAAAAACACATCTTCAAGGGGAACCGACGCGGTTCCTCAGCGCCGCCCAACGTCACCAAAAGTTTGTTGATCGCGGCGGCGGCGGACCGCGACCATGCTTTCTCGCGTATATGTAAAAAGCGGCTGCCAGAAAAACGCGGCCGACTTGGTAGGCAGGTAGGTAGTAGGTGGGATGTAAAAATCTACCGATTAAGCAGTCTGCGTTCACATCGCGGACTAGGGGGAATAACCTAACACAGTGAATTCCACTGTCAAGGCACTAGAACAGTGCATGATATTTTTGTTTTTCCTTGTCATTCTTCCCATATTTCGAACTCGCCTATAGATTCGCACGAAATTGCTCAATGCTTCCCCCGGATGGCGGAAAAGCGTGTGCGTTAGGGCCCTCGTGATCGACAAAAACGACCACCGCGGACGGCGAAATCACGAAAGAAATCTGGGGGCGAAGCGGTGAAGAAACGCGGTCGGAACTACTTGACGCCCGACTCGGTATTCGCTCTTGGCCAGCGCGGCCCGGGAAGGCTCGGAGTACGCCGATTAGTGATAGGCGGCGGCAGGGACGGCGCCCTGGGCGGTGCGGGGCGTCGTCGGCGCAGGATAGGCGTCAGTCGCCGGTTGTGCCGGCGGCTGACCGCTCGTGCCCGCGGTTTGTCCGGGCGACTTGGCCATCAACTGTTCGACGGGCATCGCTCCCCGCTCCGGGTTCTCGAAGCTGATGATCATCAGCGTCTTCTTCGCGCCGGCGGAGAATGAGATGCCGGCAACGCGCCAGTCGTCGCCGATCTGGCACAACAAACAACAGAACTCTTCCTCGGCCGGTTGGCCTTCGCCGGCGTGATCGGTGCCAAGGCATTGAACGAAGGCCTTGTCGTCAGCTGGCCGGGCGACCTTCCCCACGCGAAACGTGTAGTTGTTCAAACCCAGCAGCTGAAACTGCATGTGGGCGGCCGTCATCCGCTCGACTGCCAGCGGCGTGAGCAATCCGTACGCCCGCGAATTGTCGCCTCGGACCACGGCGTCGAGAAACTCGCTGGCCGTGGCAGCAGCCGGATCGGCGTTGCCAGATGCTGTCGCCGCGGCCGGCACAGCACCCGCCGGCGTGGTCGGCGCGGAAGAATCGCAGCCGACAAGGGCAGCCAACACGAGCACGGCAACCAAGCGATCCGAACGACGTAGCATCACCAATCTCCTGCAAAACAGAGCGGGGCGGCAATTCGAGGCCGCGGAGTTTTGCAGAACCCGCCGAACCGGTCAAGCACGGCGCCGCCGATGCTAGCAGCGCACGGCTGGCGGCTCAGCCCACCTGCAACCCGCGGTCGGCCGCGTCTTGGTCGCGGCGGTAGACGGCGAGCGTGGCCTCGAAAGTTTCCGGGGCGACTTTCCAGCTCGGCTTGTCGTCGGTGTGGGCGTGGCAGTGGGCGACCAGCAGGCGGTAGAGAAACTTGAACAGGTGCCGCGGCACCCGCAGCGTGCGAAACGCTTCGAGCAGCCGCTGGTCGGTGATCGATTCGTCGAGCAAGTCGCGGAGCTTGGGCTGAGCGCCGCCGGCACTCGGGTTAGCGGGCTGGCCGCAGCTTTTCACTCGGGCGTTGGCTAGGTCGTAGAGCGATTCGCCCGACCATTCGAGCGACGGGATCATGTTCTGCTTGTCGAGTCGGGCCCGTTGATAGAAGTCGCGGTCTTCTTTCTCGATGTAGGCCACCAGCTCGCTGGGGAGCAGCATTTTCAGGCCAAAAGCAGGCTGCTTGAGGAATTTGTTGTCGAGCATCGGCCAAACGAGGGCCCGCATCCGCTCGACCGAGCCGGTGATCAGGTGCGGCTCATCGACCCGATCCACGAGCACCAGCACGCCGTCGCTGCCGAGCGACTTCAAGACGCCCTGGAACTTGGCCAGCAGTTCGTAGCGGTCGTCGGTTCGCTGATTGTCGGGCAGTGGCTGGCCGTCGAGCTCGCGTGGTGGGAAGCGCATCAGGATCCGCCGCAGCAACCCGGTGGCCGGCTTGAGCACGCGGACGTTCTTGGCGATCCGCCGAGCGACGAAATGCCACTTCCACAAGCGCGAGAGCCAGGGCAGCCAACCCGCCGCCACTACGATGTACGGCCAGATCGTCGTGAGCCAACTCCACTCGCGTTGGTATAACACCGCGGCGACGACTGCGATGGTCGTGGCCCAACCGAGCCACAACTCCCAACCATTGAACCAACTGAAGAAGCCGAGCTTCCGTCTCAGCCGAATCCAGCGCGAGAGCGTGCTCTCGGCGAGCGAATTGTCGTAGCACGCGGCCAATAGCAGCAAGTCGCGCTTCTGTTGCCGGTCGAGCGGCTTCACACGACTTTGGCTCACCTGGTTGGCCGACGGGCCGGCGGGCTGGGGCACGTCGAGCAGTCGATCGACGAGGCTCGTGACGCCGAGCGACAAGATCGCGTCCATGTGATCCCACAGTTTCCATTCGGCCAGCACGCGAGCCGGGTCGCGCTGCTTGCGAGCGCTGAGCCGGTCGGCAAAGTGATCGAGAAACGGATTGAAGTCGTCGTACTGAATGACGAACAGCCGCCCGGTCGACGACTGGGCGTTGTAGGCGCCGATCCGTCCGGTCATCTGCATCCGCATCGCCGTTTTGCCCGCGCCCTTTTCGCCGAACACGATCGACGTCGAGGGCTCGGCCGGATTGCCGTACACTTTGTCCCACACCGGATGGTAGGTGGCGTCGCGGCAGCGGTCCTTGAACACCGGGTCGGATTGCGCATCCTCTTCCGCAAACGGATTGACCGCGATGCCATGGTGCTCGAGCAACTGTTGGACGCGCATGAAAGGGTCCGTGGTCCGTAGTCGGTAGTCCAAAGGGGGCGTGTACAATATATAGGACACGCGGGGGCGCCGCGAACCGGGGAGAAGCCATGTCTGACCTGCCGCCGCTCAAGACCGACCCGAAATACGGCTATTTTCCCTGGTGGCCCGAGGAGGGCGAGGCCTGGATCCACCCCGACGACGTGGCGGCGGCGCGGGCGATGATCCCCAGCGGACGCATCTTCCGCCGCGACGGCACCAGCGGCGAGTTCATGCTATTCAATTATGGCGACACCACGCTCCGCATCCGGCCGACGCTGTGGCAGGAAGTCGAGCCCGAGGGATTTGAGATCGGCGACTGGGTCGAAGTCCGCACGCGCGGCTTGGCGAATGAGCCGCGGACGGGAGTGATTACCGAAGTCGCCTGGGACGATCACGCGGGCGAGATCCGCTACCAGATCGTCGAGAACGGCCAACCTGTCGAAACGCGCTACGTCCGCGACGATCTGAAACACGTCGATCCGACGCCGCCCGGCGAGTGAGTGCAGCCGCCTTGAATCGACGAGCTACAGCTGCGCCACCGGCTGGTTTTCGGCGACTTGGATCGCCAAGTCGAGCGTGCTGTCGCCGGAGGCCGCGCCCGCTGCGGGCGTTGCGTTACCTTCGACGCCGCGGAAGCCGACTTGGTGCAAATTGCCGGTGGCGGGCGATCCGTCGGCGGCAGCGAATTGCGGGCCGGCGGGTTCGCTAGTGACGTTCGGCGCCGGCGGCGGCGACGTGCGTCGATGTCGGGCGTCACGCCGACGTTGGCGATCGGATTACCCAGGGGCGAGAAGAACTTGGCCGTGGTGATGCGGGCACCCGCGCCGGCATAGCCGAGTGGGAAGATGCCTTGCACCGAACCTTTGCCGTACGACCGCGTGCCGATCACGACGCCGCGGTGGCTGTCCTTGATGGCGGCGGCAAAAATCTCGCTGGCACTCGCGCTGTCGCCGTCGATCAGCACGACCAGCGGAACGCGCCACGTGCCTGGGCGATGGGCACGGTAGTTGAAGTTTTCTTGCTCGCTACGGCCGCGCGTGGTGACGATCGCCCCATCGGCGATGAACTTGTCGGCGATCTCGACGCTCGCAGTCAACAGGCCGCCCGGGTTGCCGCGCAGGTCGAGCACCAGGCTTCGCATGCCTTTGGCGTGCAGGTCCCAGAGGGCGGCTTCGAGGTCGCGGGCGGTGGTCTTCTGAAACGCGGGAATGCGGACATACGCCACGCCGTGTTCGGCGTCGACGATCTTGATTCCCTCGAGGCTTGGCACGTCGACGTTGGCTCGGCGGACGGACAGGTCGCGAGCCGGCTGTGCCCGGCGAGACGACCGACACCTGGCAGATGCTGCCTTCGGGGCCCGTGAGCAGCGAAGCGGCTTCGTCGGTCGACATTTTGGCGGTCGACTGGCCGGCCACGGCCACGATCCGGTCGCCGTCGACGATGCCGGCGGCCTGGGCCGGGCTATTCGGGATCACGTGAACGATCAGCAGCGCCCCATTGTCGGCCTTGAGCTCGACGCCCAGCCCGACGAAGTTGCCTTCGATCTGCGAGTAGATGTCGCGGAGTTGATCGGCGGTCAGGAATGCCGAGTAGTGGTCAAGCGCGCTGGCGGCGGCGGCCGTGAACTCAAGCAGCGTGGCCGATTCCGCCAGGCCGACCTGCTGGCGGGCAAGTTGGGCGGCCTTCGAGGCGACGCTCATCGCGTCGTTCCGCGAGGCGACTCGGTACTGCGTGGTGAGCTTGCGCAGGCCTGCCCGGAGTTGTTCGGTCTGATTGGCGCTCGCCCGGACGTTGTTCGCGGCGAGGAACTTCGGATCGCCGAGCGCGATGTCGAGGCTCTGCGCACCGCGGGCGAACAGATTCTGCCAAGGCGGATCGGTGTAGTAGTGAGCGCCGACTTTGGCCAGCAGGTCGCCGTATAGATCGAGCGAATCGCGTGCACTGAGCGTGTTCACCGAGTCGCGGAAGCTGCGGTCGTCGTATCGCTGCTCGAGGCTATAGTGCAGCCGGGCCAGGTCGAACCGGCCGGTGAGACTGGCGTCGTCGGGATGCTCGCGGAGGGCTTCCTCGTAGTGCGAAAGGGCTTCGGCCCAGTGGCCCGCCAGCTCCAGCGAACGGCCCTTGTCGATCAGTGCGGAAACCGTTTGGCCGATCGACGCCGCGGCTCCAGAAACCTGCGAGGCCGTCGACGGTGTGCTGGGCGATTGGGCGGTAACTGGTGCGACCAGCAGCGTCGCAGCGATCAACAAAGCGAACATCGAGAGGGGACGTAGGACCCGGGTCATCATCGCAGCGTTCCGTCGGGGTAAGAGTCGGGGGTCTGCGGCACGTCCCTGGCCTTGCCGGGCGACTCCTCGCGCGGCAACAAGTGTCGCCGGTCGTGCACAGCACGTCCGGCCTTCGTGAATATAAGTCGCGAAACGTCCCTCGTCAAAGAATTCGAGGCGAGAATTTGCAACAAAGTCGTGACGGGCTTGCCGGGCGTAACGCCGGCGCGGTACCGCGCGGAATGGAGCGCGAATACGGTGGAAAAGGCCTGCAACAGTCCTACCGAATGCGGGCGTGCCGAACATGCTGATTGTGGCTGCGGCGACCGGCGTGAGGCGGCACTGTCGGCACGACCGGCACAATCACGCGCCGCAAGCGCGTTCAAGCTGCCGAGGGCCGACCGAGAGAAACCGCTCCGTGGTCTACCGAGGTGCCACGCTCCCTAGGCGTGAAGGGAACAGCGTCGTGCCGTCAAGAAGCCGGTGAATCCTGCCACCGGCGAACGATGAAAATCCGTTTAACTGTTCGTCGCTATGCAATTAGGAGAAGACGCGGCGGGCTGAGGTTCGCGTGTTGCTTGCCGATTGCGTCTTGCTTCGATCTGTACGCAGTGGGGCGAGGCGGAGTTCTCGGGAGCGTGCGTGCCGAAGCTCGCTCCCCCGCCGGGAAAAAAAACGCCGCCCCTTTGCGCTAGTGACCGCGGGCGGAGGGGGGACGGTGGCCCGGGATCGCGCGTTGAAAGGGACGGCGAGAGGTGCTATCGTGGCGCGCCGGCCTGGCGGGAGGGAAAGCTACGGCCGGCGCCGCCGACAGATGCCTGATCTCTGATACGCAGGCGCCCGGCGGTTGGTTCGTTCGCCGAGAAGCCTGGCAAATTCGCACGAATAAATGACGACGTCGCCCAAAATCGAACGCGCAATTCTCAGCGTCAGCGACAAGACGGGGCTGGTCGAGTTTGCGCGCGAGCTTGCCGCCGCCGGCGTCGAACTCTACGCCAGCGGCGGCACGCGACGGCACCTGGAAGAGGCCGGCATACCTGTCCGTGCGGTGGCCTCCTACACCGGCTTCCCGGAGATGATGGACGGCCGCCTCAAAACATTACACCCCAAGATCCACGGCGGCATCCTGGCCCGCCGCGACCGGCCCGACGACATGAAGTCGCTCACGGCCGAGGGCATCGTGCCGTTCGAGCTGGTAGTGGTGAATCTGTATCCTTTCGCCGAGACGATTGCCCGGGCGGGTGTTACCGTCGAGGAAGCGATCGAGCAGATTGACATCGGCGGGCCGACGCTCGTCCGCGGTGCGGCGAAGAATCATGCGTTCGTGACGATCGCCTGCGAGCCGACGCAGTATGGGTGGATTCTGGAGCAATTTCGCGCGAGCGGGGCGACGACGCCGGAGTTGCGGCGCGAGCTGGCGGGGGCAGCGTACGTACATACTGGAAGATATGACAAGGCGATTGGGGAATACTTTGCGCGGCTCCGCGCTAAGCCGCAAGCGGTGGGCGATGAGTTTCCCGAGGAGCTGGGCGTGGCGCTGCGGCAACAGGCGATGCTGCGGTACGGCGAGAATCCGCATCAGGCGGCGGCCGTGTATGCATCGCCCGATGCCACGCCGGGGTCGCTCGTCCGCGCGCAGCAGTTGCACGGCAAGGAGCTGTCGTACAACAACCTCTTGGACCTCGATAACGCGCTGGCGATCGCGCGCTCGCTGCCGGTGCCGGGCGTCGCAGTGCTCAAGCATAACAACCCTTGCGGCGCAGCGACGGCGGCAACGCTCGCCGAAGCGACCGAGCGCGCCTGGGACGGCGACCCCGTGAGCGCGTTCGGCTCGGTGCTGGGTTTCAATGTGCCGGTCGACGCGGCGAGTGCCGAGTTCCTGGCCGAGCCGGGGCGATTCGTCGAGGCGATCATTGCCCCGTCGTTCACGCCCGGGGCCTTCGAGATTCTCACCACCAAGCCGAAGTGGAAGGCGAACGTGCGACTGCTCACGGTCGGTGCGATCGAGCCCGGTCGAGGCGCACGCGAGCTGCGACAGATTTCGGGCGGCATGCTCTGCCAGACGGCCGACGACTTGCCCGACGATGAATCGACGTGGCAGGCCGTCACCGCCGCGCAGCCGACCGAAGACCAAATGGCCGACCTGCGGTTCGCCTGGGCCGTGTGCCGGCACGTGAAGTCGAACGCGATCACGCTCGCCAAAGCGCGAACGCTGTTGGGCGTCGGTGCCGGGCAAATGAGCCGCGTCGATTCGGTCGAGATCGCGATCTCGAAGGCGGGCGAGCGGGCGGGCGGTTCGGTGCTCGCCTCCGACGCCTTTTTCCCATTCGAAGATTCGATCCACCGCGCCGCCGCCGCCGGCGTCGCGGCCATCATCCAGCCCGGCGGCTCGCGCCGCGACGCCGAAGTGATCGCCGCTTCGAACCAGCACGGCCTGGCGATGATTCTCACCGGCACGCGGCACTTCCGGCACTGACGTCGGGCCGGCATCGCGTCGCCGGTCCTTCCTGCCCTCTTGGCAGACGGTTGTAGCGATCGGGCGTGCCCCGACCGGCTTTGTGCCGATTCTTGCTGCATGGATTTTCGGTCGTTATCAGCGCATAATGGAATGGTAGGGACGGTTGCAGGGAACAATCGCAACTCAGGCACGCACGCACACGCGTGACTTTCACGATTGATTGCACGCGCGAGCTGGCTCCAGGCGAACGATTGCAGGCCGGCTCGCAGCCTTGGCGGTGGTACATACGATGATGGACGTGACGTTGCGAGTGTTGGACGGGGCGGATCGCGGCCGAGTTTACGAGCGGCTCCCCACGCCGATCACGATCGGCCGCGAGGAGGGGAACGCCGTCCAGCTCAACGACGAGCGGATCAGCCGATTCCACATCAAGATTCAGGAGGACCAGGGCAAGCTGGTGCTCACCGACCTCGAAAGCACCAACGGCACCCGCGTCAACGGCGAAGACGCCCAACTACGCATCCTCCGCTATGGCGACGTGATTTCGCTCGGCCGCAGCGTGCTGCTCTTCGGCACCCGCGAGCAGATCGCTGGCCGGCTCGATTCCTTACGCGACGATGGACTCCACATGACGGGCGAGCTCGACCCCAGCAAGCTCGTCGAGAGCGCCGAATCGTCGCTCGACTTCGAAGTTCGCTGGGGCGAGTCGGAGAACCTCCACAGCACGCTCCACATTCCCACGCCGCCGGAGTTGCCCGTCGGGCTCAGCCCGGGCCAGGCGGCGCAGCTCTCGGAGATGCTCGAGTTTCTCCACCTGCAAAGCCGCTCGCTCGTGCAATCGGTCACGCTGCCCGAGGGCAGCAAGACGGTGACGCTCGACATCAAGCAGTGGCAGGAGCTACTCGACTTGCAGGCGCAGCTCGCGGAGTATCTCCGCAAGATCGGCGAGCCGGAGGCAGAGTAAGCCCGGCCGCTTTCGATCATCTCCGGGAGGCAGTAGAATGATTGCTTCGCCGTTTATCGAAGGGGATTAACCACTGAGGCACGGAGAACACGGAGGAGATCCTTTCGACAGGCGGCTTCTCTGTGACCTCCGTGCCGTGGTTCAATTCCCTCGCCGCTGCTTTTCATACCGGAGGGATCCGTGACCACGCCGCCTTTTGTTCATCTGCATTGCCACAGCCATTACAGCCTGCTCGATGGCGCGAGCCCGATCGATGGCATGATCGGCCGGGCCAAAGAGCTGGGGATGAACGCGCTGGCGATCACCGATCATGGCAATCTCTACGGGGCGCTGGAATTCTATCGGAAGTGCCGCGACGCCGGGATCAATCCGGTCGTCGGCTACGAGGCTTACGTCGCTCCCGGCAGCCGATTCGAAAAAGGCGGCGAATCGAGTCGCGACGCCGCCTACCACCTCACCCTGCTCGCGCAAAACCGCACCGGCTTCAACAACCTCGTGAAGCTCTCTAGCCGGGCGTTTTTGGAGGGCTTTTACCACAAGCCGCGGATCGACCGCGAGCTGTTGGAGGCCCACCATGACGGCATCGTCTGCCTCAGCGGTTGCGTGTCGGGCGAGCTCTCGCGGACGCTTTTGGCGGGCAACACGGCGGAGGAAGCAATCGCAAGCGGACTGGAAATCTCCGCCTGGTTCGCCCGCGTCTTCGGCGACCGCTACTTCATTGAAATCCAGAACAACGGCCTCGACATCCAGAAGCAAGCGCTCGAGCTCTCGGTCGAGGTGGCCAGGCGGATGGGCCTGCCGACCGTGGCCACGTGCGATGCCCACTACGTGCGGCAGGAGGACGCGGTCGCCCAGGACGTGCTGCTCTGCATCAACACCGGCAAGTTCCGCACCGACACGAACCGCATGCGGATGGAGGGCGACCAGTTCTACCTCCGCAGCCCGCAGGAAATGTACGCGACGTTCAGCGGGCTCGAAGACGCGGTGGCCCGCTCGCAGCAGATCGCCGACTCGGTCGACATCCAGCTGGAGCTCGGCAAGCGGCACTTTCCTTCGTTTCAGCTGCCGCCCGAGAAGACCTCGGCCGATTACTTGCTCGAACTCTGCGAGGCGGGTCTGCGCGAGCGCTACGCAAACTCGCCGGCCCGTTGGCAAAACGGCGATCCGCAATCCGGCCAGTTCTCTGACGAAGTCCGCGAGCGGCTCGAACGCGAACTGTACGTGATCAACAAGCTCGGCTTTGCCGATTACTTTTTGATCGTGTGGGATTTCGTGCGGTACGCGGTCGAGAGCAACATTCCTTGCACAGCCCGCGGCTCGGGCGTCGGCTCGCTGGTCTGTTTCGCGCTGCGGATCAGCCACGTCTGCCCGCTCGAGTTCGGACTGCTGTTCGAGCGGTTCCTCGACGAGAACCGCCGCGAGGCGCCGGATATCGACGTCGACTTCTGCAAGGATCGCCGGGCCGATGTGATTCAATACGTCAAGGACAAGTACGGCGAGGCGAACGTCGCCCAGATCGGCACGTTCGGCACGCTCGCCGCCCGGGCCGCGATCCGCGACGTCGGCCGCACGCTCGGCATGCCGATCTTCCGCGTCGACCAGATCGTGGCGATGGTTCCGGACCAGCTCAACATCACGCTCGATGAAGCGCTCCAGCAGAGCAGCGATCTCCGGCAGGCATACGATTCGAACGGCGAGGTCCGCGAGTTGATCGACCTCGCGCGCAAGATCGAAGGTCTCGCACGGAACGTGGGGACGCACGCGGCGGCGGTCGTGATCGCCGAGAAGCCGGTCGACCAGTACGTGCCGCTGCAGCACGTCAAAGGCAAGACGGAAGTCATCACGCAGTGGGCGATGGGCGACGTCGAGCGGGCCGGCCTCTTGAAGATGGACTTCCTCGGCCTGCGGAACCTCACGATCCTGGCCAAGAGCATCGAGCTGGTGGCCGAGTCGCGCGGCGAGCGGATCGACCCGCACAAGTTCCCGCTCCACGACGCGGAAACGTTCGCGCTTTTGTGCCGCGGCGAGACGAAGGGCATCTTCCAGCTCGAAAGCGGCGGCATCCGCGATCTCTTGCAGCGGATGAAGCCGGACCATTTCCGCGACATCGTGGCCACCAACGCGCTCTATCGCCCCGGGCCGCTCGAAGGGGGCATGGTCGACGAATACATCGAGGTCAAGCACGGCCGCCGCCCCGCCAGCTATCCCCACCCCGTGATGCGCGAGGTGCTCGAAGAGACCCACGGCGTGATGGTCTACCAAGAGCAGGTGATGCAGATCCTCAACCTGCTCGGCGGCATCCCGCTGGCCGACGCCTACACCTGCATCAAGGCGATTTCGAAGAAGAAGCTGCAAACCATCGCCAAATACCGCGAACAGTTCATCGACGGCGCGAGAGAGAAAGGCCTCGAAAAGAAAAAGGCCGAAGACCTGTTCAGCATGATCGAGAAGTTCGCGGGCTACGGCTTCAATAAATCTCACAGTACCGCGTACGCGCTGATCGCCTATCAAACCGCGTACCTAAAGGCCCACTATCCCGTCGAGTTCATGGCGGCGCTCCTCTCGGGCGACATCCCGGGCCGCAATTTCAAGAGCAAAGATTCGCTCGTCGAGCATCTGGAAGACTGCAAGCGGATGGGTGTCGAGGTCGTGCCGCCGGACGTGAATACGTCGGACACCGACTTCGCCGTCGTCGCGGGCCGCATTCCGTTCGGGCTCAGTGCGATCAAGGCCTGCGGCAGCGGGGCGGCCGATGCAATCGTCGCAGCTCGCAAACTGGGCGGCCCGTTTCGCAGCTTGTTCGAGTTCTGCGAACGCGTCGATCCGCAATCGTGCAACCGCGCAACGATCGAGGCGCTCATCAAAGCCGGGGCGTTCGATTCGCTCGGCGCGAAACGGGCCCAGTTGATGGCCGTGATCGATCGGGCCCTGCAGAGCGGAGCCGCCGCGGCCGCCGATCGCAAGAGCGGCCAGCGCGGCCTGTTCGGCGACGACGAAGACGAGGCCGCCTCCGCCGCGTCGACCGCGCTCCCCAACATCCCCGAGACTTCCGAGAAAGAACGCCTCGCCATGGAAAAGGAAGTGCTCGGCTTTTATCTCACGAGCCATCCGCTCGCCGAGCATGAGACGACGCTCCGCACCTACGCGTCGCACACGTCCGCGCAACTGGCCAAGCTCGAACACCGCACGGAGGTGCTCTTGGGCGGGATGCTCGCCGCGATCAAGTTCTCGCACACGAAGAACCCGCGCCCAGGCAGCACGAACACCAAGTACGCGATGTGGGACCTCGAAGACCTCGACGGCATCATGCGGTGCATCATGTGGCCCGAGCAGTTTGCCGAATTCGGCGAGTTGGTGCAGCCGGACGCGATTCTGGCGATCAAAGGTGCGGTCGACCGCCGGCCCGGCGCCGAGGAAGTGAATCTGATCGTGAACGAGCTGATTCCGCTGGCCGATCTGCCGGCCCGTTTCACCAGCGGCATCTCCGTCCGCGTCCGCGAGGAGGAGCACGGCATCGACGCGCTCGAGAAGCTCCGCGAAATCGTCCGCGGCTACCCCGGCACGAAGCCGCTGAAGATCCACCTCGCGCTAGCCGACGGCGGCACGGTGACGATCGACACGCCGAACTACAACGTAGCGATCGATCCCGAGCTGCGCCGCCGCATCGAAGACCTGCTCGGCCCGGCCAACTTCAAATTCATCCCCGGCGGCGGCCGCACTGCCCCGCCGCCGCCCGCGAACGGCCGCCGGCCGGCGCTGGCGCGGGGTTGAAGTCGGCTACATTCGGTTAGATGGCGGGCGCAACCACCGTAAGGCATAATTACTGAGGCCATTATGTCTCTCGCAGAGACGCTGAGAGGCAGAGGGAATCAGAGTTTGACCGCGACGTCTCGACGAAATCGTAAAAACATGTGCCCTTCGGAATGTCGTGTCGTCGGGACTATTCTTCGTTTTTCTCTGCGTCTTTGCGCCTCAGCGAGAATCTTCAAGCGTTGTCCAGCAGGTTGACAGAAAGTCAAAATCCATGCCGCAAATTAAACGCATCTTGGTGACCGGTGGGGCCGGGTTCCTGGGTTCGCATCTGTGCGAACGGCTCGTCGAGCAGGGACACGACGTAATCTGCCTCGACAATTTCTTTACGAGCCAGAAGACGAACGTCGCCCACTTGCTGGAGCTGCCAAACTTCGAGCTAGTACGGCACGACGTCACGCATCCGATCACGCTCGAGGTCGACGAGATCTACAATCTCGCCTGCCCCGCCGCGCCGGGCCACTACCAATACAATCCGATCAAGACGATGAAAACCTCGGTCCTCGGCGCGATCAACATGCTGGGGATGGCCAAGCGTTGCCGGGCGAAGATTCTGCAAGCGTCGACCAGCGAAATCTACGGCGATCCCGAGGTCCATCCGCAGCCCGAAGACTATCGCGGCGCGGTGAATCCGATCGGCCCGCGGGCCTGCTACGACGAAGGCAAGCGGGCTGCCGAAACGCTGTTCATGGACTACCACCGGATGCACCGTCTTAACATTCGTATCGTGCGGATCTTCAACACGTACGGCCCGCAGATGCACCCGTACGACGGTCGCGTCGTGTCCAACTTCATCCGCCAGGCGCTCCGCGGCGAAGACATCACGATCTTCGGAGACGGCAGCCAGACTCGCTCGTTCTGCTATCGCGACGACCTGGTCGAAGGCATCATGCGGATGATGAATGGCTCCGACGAGTTCATCGGCCCGGTGAATCTCGGCAACCCGGGCGAGTTCACCATCTTGGAATTGGCGAAGTTGGTGACCGACCAAACAGGCAGCAAATCCAAGATCGAGAACCGCCCACTGCCGCCGGACGATCCCACGCGGCGGCAGCCCGACATCACCTTGGCTCGCAAGCATCTGAGCTGGGAGCCGAAGGTGCCTCTCCAGGATGGCCTCCAGAAAACGATCGCCTGGTTCCGCTCGATCAAGTGGGACGAATTTCGGGCCCCGACGCCCAATTATTGAGACGTGACGGTCGAACCGGCCGGGACGTATTTAGCCGCGGCGTCTTGCTGCGCCGGTGCTATCGCTCTCGGCCGAATCTCGGCCCCCAAGATTTGTCCGACACTCTCTCAAAACCACGGGGTTGAATCGGTGGTAGAGGGACATGTCACCTGCCGCCCCGGAACCTCGAGGCCGGAGCGGACGAGAGTTTTTTTCGCCGCGCCTTTCAAGATGCAAACGCGGCGCCGTTTCAATGACACATCCGCTTGCACTCTGGTGCGAGCGAGAGGAGGTAAACCATGCGAATTCGGTTGAACTTACTGACACTCTTCGGCGTGGGACTGCTGGCGTTGCCGGCGCTGGCCCAGCCGCCGGAGAAACCGGCCGACAACCCGCCCCCAAGCGACCCGGCCATGAAACAGAAACTGCTCGACGCCTTTGACACGAACCATGACGGTACGATCGACCGGCATGAAGCCCGGGCCATCGGCCGCGCTTTGCGAGAGAACTTTGACATCGGGCCAGGTCCCGGCGGTCGCGGGCCGGAAGGCCGACGCGGACCGGCAGGTCCGCCGCCTGAGGGTGGTCCCGCCGATCGCGGGCCGGAGAATCGGCGCGGTCGTGGACCGGACGATCGTGGTCCTGGCGATCGTGGTCCTGGCGATCGTGCCCCCGCGGGCCGCGGACCGGAAGGTCGGGGTCGCGGGCCCGGTGGACCGGATGGTCCTCCGCCGCCACCGCCAAATCCTGAGCGGCTCTTCAACCGCTTCGACGAGAACAAGGACGGCTCGCTCAGCAAGGACGAGTTTAAGAAGCTGATTGAGTTTGTCCATGAACACCGCCCGATGGGACCTCCGATGATGGGTCGTGGTGGTCCGGGTGGCGGCTTCGATGGCCCGCCGCCGCGCGACGGCGACTCCGATCGTCGCGGTGGCGAGGGGCGCCGCCGCTGGTGGCGCGATGGCCCGCCCCCTGCAGACCGGCCCGATAGCGATCAGGATGATGAGCCGAAAGACGCGATCTAGCGACAAGAGAGTTTCCGAGCGTCCGTTACGCGCCCGGTCCCGCGCATCACGGTTCCCAGCCGGCGCGGGGCCGGGCTTCCCTTTTTTAGTGCGGATTGGTCTGATTTTAGGGGTGATCGCCGTCCGCTGCCGCCGGCCGAGTGCGATTTGATTGCCCGGTCGGGCACCTCTATCTATACTGAAATTGTCGTGCCGCCTGTTTTGATGGCACCGGCTTCCACGCTCCCCCGGGCTGCCCATGCTGCGTCTCTTGCCATCGAAATCGTGCTCGTTTTGTTGCCTGGTCGCGTTGGCGTTGGCAGGCACCATTTTCGAACGCGCATCCGCTCAGTCACGCGATTTTGCTCCCGGCGTGGTGACGACGATTCCGCCCGACTTCGAGCCGGAGGAGACCGTCAGTACGCACGATCTGGTCGAGATCCGCGCTAATCCGGAAGCTCCTTGGAAACCCGAGCTGATGACCGAAAGCCGCACGCTCTACGGCATGAGCGAGGGCGTCAAGTTTCGTCGCGACGTTTCCTGCCTCGAGTTTTCGTTCAAGCCGCTGCGGATGATCCGTGTCGACGTGCCCGGCACCGACGGCCGGATCGATCGCAAGATCGTTTGGTACATGGTCTACTCGGTCCGGAATACGGGCCAGGTGCTTAAGCCGGTCGTCGACGCGGATGGCGTGGTCGGCACCAAGCTGGCACAGGGCGGGCCGCCGTTACGATTCATCCCCAGCTTCGTGCTCGAGTCGCACGATCTTGACGCCGTAGGCCAGCCGGTAGAAAAGGCGTATCTCGACCGCCTGATCCCGTCGGCGTTTGCCGCGATCCAGGCCCGCGAAGCACACGGTCGGACGCTGCTCAACAGCGCCGAAATGGCCGAGCAGGTTCTACCGCCCAGCGATGGCCGCCAGGATAACGGCGTATGGGGCGTCGCCATGTGGACCGACGTCGATCCGCGGATCGACTTCTTTTCGGTGTACGTCGGCGGGCTCACCAACGCCTATCGCTGGGATGACCCGGCCGGGGCGTACAAGGCGGGCGATCCGCCGGGCACGGGCCGGCAATTCACCCGCAAGACGCTGCAGCTCAACTTCTGGCGGCCGGGCGACGAGCATCTGCTCGACGAACGGGAGATCCGCTTCGGCGTGGCCCGCGGGAAGAGCGGCCTGTACGACGTTTCCGAAGGGGTTGCCTACCGCTGGGTGTACCGCTAGACTCGATGGGCTACGGCTCAATCGGCCCCCCAAGTTCCCCGCATTCGACCTCGACGGCCGCTTGCGTCTTCGCGGAAGTAAAAGGTACACCCCATGGCACATAAAAAGGGTCAAGGCTCCAGCCGCAACGGTCGCGATTCGAACGGTCAGCGCCGCGGTGTGAAGCGCTACGGCGGACAGCAGGTGATCGCCGGCAACATTTTGGTCCGCCAGGTCGGCACCGTGGTCCACCCCGGCAAGGGCGTCGGTCGCGGCAAAGATTACACGTTGTTCGCGCTAGTGGATGGCGAAGTGAAGTTCGACCGCGAAGGTCGCCGTGTGCACGTAATCCCGTCGGCGAACTGATCGCCGACGCGCATAATGATTGCATGACCAGGGATGCCCGCTGTGGCATCCCTTTTTTGTTGGCTCGCACCATCGCTCGACCCTTCATTCTCTCAACGCTAGACCCTCCCATGTTCGTCGACAGCATCACGATCGAGGTCGAAGCCGGCAAAGGGGGCAACGGTTGCGTCAGCTTCCGGCGCGAGAAGTACATTCCGCGTGGCGGGCCCGACGGCGGCGACGGCGGCGACGGCGGCAGCGTGGTCGTTGTCGCCGAGCCGGGCGTCGACAGCCTCTCGGCGCTGGTGCACCGCAAGCATTGGCGGGCCAAGTCGGGCCAACCGGGCGGCAGCTCCAAGTGCCACGGCGCCAGCTCCGACGATCTGGTCATTCTCGTCCCGCCCGGCACGATGGTCTTCGACGACAAGCACGACTTGCTGTTGAAGGACCTCGCGCAGCCGGGCGATCGCGTGGTGGCGGCCCGCGGCGGCAAAGGCGGCAAAGGAAACACGCGGTTCAAGTCGGCCACCAATCAGGCCCCGCGCGACTTCACGCCCGGCGAAGAGGGCGAGAGCCGGCGCCTGCGGTTCGAACTCAAGGTGATCGCCGACGTGGGCCTCGTGGGCATGCCCAACGCCGGCAAGAGCACGCTCCTGAGCCGCGTGTCGCGGGCCCGGCCGGAGATCGCCGACTATCCGTTCACCACGAAGATCCCCAACCTCGGCATCGTGCAGATCGATCTCGACCGCTCGTTCGTGATGGCCGACATCCCGGGCTTGATCGAAGGCGCGCACGCACGGGGCCGGCCTGGGTCACGAATTTCTGCGGCACATCGAGCGGACCCGCGTGCTGGTGCACCTCGTCGAGCCGATGCCGATGGACGAAAGCGACCCGGTCGAAAACTACCTCGCCATTCGCCGCGAGCTGGACGAGTATGGCCACGGGCTGGGCGAGCGGCCGGAAATCATCGCGGTCAGCAAAGCCGAACTGCCCGGCGCGGTCGACGTCCGCGACCGACTCGCCGCCGCCACCGGCCGCGACGTGCTGTTGTTCTCGTCGGTCACGGGTCAGGGCCTCGACCGCGTGTTGCAACAGGCTTACGCGGTATTGCATGCGGCAGCCATTTAGACGGCGAATTCGAGTCGGCATGTCCCATTCGGTGAGTTCTTTACCTCCTTCTTACGGCGACCACGTTGGCCGATGCCCGTGAATCGGCGGCCATTTCTTGTTCGCAGCGGGTTTGAACGATCGCCAACGCGTGGGCGGCCGTCATCCGGCGGTGCGATTCGGCTTTGAGCCGCGAGAATTGCGCGGTGATCGAGGCCGTAAAACGGGCCGACCGCTGGGCTGGATCATCGGCCACCATCAGCAATCGTTCGCGGAGCGAGAGGGCAAACTCCTGGGCTGCATAGGCGAAGTGCGACTCCACGCCCAGCGGCGGCTGGTCGCAGGGCAACTGTTCTTGCCGCGCGGCCCGCACTCGCCACACCAAGCAGTCGCCCGCGATGGCGAGATTCACTTCGCCGCCAACGCCATCGACCAATGCCACGGCCAGCGACACGCGCTCGTCCGGATTGCCTTGCCCAAGCGTCCGCGCGACAAGCTGCAACAGCATGCCCGCGTCGTCGGTGTGGAGGGCGTGCGAGCGGACGGACGTCTGCACGGCTTGGGCCACAAGTGCGAGCGTCAGTCGACTATTGGGGCGATCGCTGGGCAACGCCTCCGCGGCCGCTTGTCCAACACTCACCAGCACCCGGCCATCGTCGAGCAACCGCCAGTCGTGGAAACCGCCGGCAAGGAATCTCCGGTGCGACGACCAGCCGGCAAGTTCCGTCTCTTCGAGCAAGGGAGCGAACGGCGGCTGCGCGATGCGACCGAACCGCGACGGATCGGATCCGCGGCTCGAGGCCTCAGCAGGCGAACGACTTCGCAAGGAAAGGACGGTACTCACGGCAAACTCTCATCCATAAAAAACACTTCGAGCCACAAAGGCATGCCTCGCAGCAAGTTACAATCGCACACAGCCAACGCGGGGGAACCGCCGACAGCCGGCAAGTCCTCCCAATCCATCAGCCACCGCGCCAATTTCGCAAACTGCGTCACAGGCATTACTTATCATCGGATCATCAAGATGCACACTTTGGGAAGAATGCATAATTTGTGAACTTCGTCAGTTTTCTATTGTTGAAGTCAGGTTTCGCCACAGCGTTCACGGAGGAACAGTTGGTAACCGCAGATGAACGCGGATGGTTTGTGTCGGAGCCACGATCGGCGTGAATCTGCGTTCATCGGCGGCTCACTTTCTGGCTTGCTTGATATCCTCGTGTTTTGGCGAAGGTGACAGGTTGCGACGTCAAAAACCCTCGTGTTTTAGCGAAGGCGTCAAGTTTCTCTCGAAGACGTCAAGTTGTTTGCGCTGGCTCCAAGTGAAAACCGCCACGGCTCTCTCAGTTTCGATTTGATTGAGAAGCACGCGGATTCCTGGTACATGGTTTCGCGGTTTAACTCTCTGCATTGCTTGGCGTTCTTGGCGAGCTTGGCGGTTCCCCTTTTCTGCGGTTCCTCAGTTCGGGATTCAGGAGGCCGGCGTTCTTTTTTGGATTTTTGGACCACGTATGAAAAACACGATTCACCGTTCCAAAAATCACTTCTTCTGTCACACCCCTTTGGCGGAGAGCCTGGAAAACAAGCAGGGTTTTCCAGCCGGCTGTTCCAAAAATGCTCGAATTCGCGCCTCATGGGCAAAGTTCCAAAAATCGCGGTTCATAAGGGGTGAGGAGTCGGGAGTCAGGGGAGGAACTTCGTCCATTTTTTCTCGCTGCTCGATCCTCGTCCTGCGCGCAGCGGTAGCGCGGAAAGGGACTGTTGATCGATGAACGACCAACGCGTATTATCTGCCTATCTGTACACGTATCGTTGTAGCGTACTCTCTGGCTGATTTTCACAACTATTTTTGGACAGTTGGGACGGAGCCTCGGACCAGGAGTCGGAAGGCGGGAAAGCCACGAAAAGGCGCCAAAAGGCACGAAAAGCGGATCGGCGGAGGGCGGGCGGCCGTCGGCTGAATTGTCTGGCCATGAGTTAATAGCTAACGGCAAATGGCTTCTCGTCTTGTGGCTCTCGACTCTTGATTCTTGACTGCTGTTGACGGATCGCGAATCGGTTCCTGGCAGTTTGGATTTCTCCACCTTGGATTTCTCAAAATGCAAATCTCCGAATTGGTGCGGCAAAAGGCAATTAGGGGGCAGGTGCCCCGACTGATCCAACTGACCGAACGGAAGACTTTGTGCGAGACAACGCTCTTCCAAAGCTGCGATCCACCCGAGAGAGGTATTAGCGCAAGTATGTCGGTTTTGTAAAATGAATTAGACGGAAAGGCAGATTGTATTATGGACGCCATTAAATTCTCGGCATTTACGGCTGTTTCGGCTCGCCTCAAGGAATCGCGAATTGCCACGGGGATGTCGACGCGAGCCGTTTCTGAGTTCGTTCGGAAGAAATACCCCGGTCAGGATATCTCGCACGCGAGTATCGCCAACTACGAGAGCGGCAAGACCGCCCCGCCCCTGAGCGCCATCGCCGTGTTGCGCAAGTCTACGAGCGACCAATGGCCTGGTTCCTTGAAAAGAGCATCCCACTAACCGGCATTCAATACCGGCAACTGGCATCAAGAGTGCGCGTTCGCGACCGGCACCAGTTCGAGGTCCAGGCTCAGCACTGGCTGGAAGCGTATGTGCGACTGGAGCACCGCTTGCGTAAACCGCTCGTGGCAAAGAAGAAACTGGATCCCAAGTCTGATGCGACGCCGGAGTCGATGGCACGAATCGTGCGCGCGATGTATCGGCTCAAGGATAATCAGCCAGTGAATAGCGTGGTCGAGATTCTTGAGGATTTCGGGGTTCGCGTCATGGAGTTGGCTACCGACCTGAGAGTCGATGGTTTGGCTGCAAGGCTGGGCGAGCATCCGGTGGTGATACTGAATCCGAATGCCGCCAAGGATCGGCTTCGACTAAGCGCTGGACATGAGTTTAGGCATATCGTTACTGGCGATTGTGATGCTCCTACGGACAAGCAGCGAGCGAGAGAAGATGCGGCGTTCGAGTTCGCCTGCCATCTGCTCATACCGCGCACTGAACTCGAAGCGGCATTTGTTGGCAGGTCTGCCGTTCGGCTGCTCCAATACAAAGAGAAGTTCGGCATTTCGATGGCAGCGATGATCTACCGGGCGGAGAAGCTTGAGATCATCGACTCACGGACGACTCGCCAATTGTGGATTCGTTTTAGTCGTAAGGGATGGTGCGCCAATGAGCCTGGACGCGTCGCTGCCGACAGGGCTATTCGATTCGAGACGCTTCTCGATGAAGCCCTGTCGCAAAAAACTCTCACCTGGGAAGATGCCGCCGACGTAACTGGAATGTCGGCGGCAGAACTGCGTAACCGGATAGATTCTGCGATGGGAATGCCGGACAAGACACAAGGAGGCCCGGTACTAAAAATTCGCAGCTAGAAAATTTAGAAAGGGCCGGGCCGAAGCCCGGCCTCTTCCATTAAATCCAGGGAAGATGGCATTGGTTTGGCGACCGCCATCTTCTCGCTGCTTGAAAGGTCCATTATACATGGCCGCAAGTTAGAAGCCAATAGCGCTTGGCAAGCATGAAGATCGTTTGCTTCGTAGGCTCTATGTCAGTTTTAAAATACCTACGGATCAGTTTAAGAAACGTCCCGAGGACCTCGCGAAGTTCATGGAAATGTGGAACAACTTGTCGGAGCGTGAAGATGCGCCGGAAGTAATTCTGCATTACATGATTACAAAGCGAAAAGCTGGAGAGCGTCTGTCGCCTCGGTGGCCGGTGTTCAACGGCAAACACAGAACGGCGCCCTCGACCGCGACGTTGCTGAATGCAAAGGAATGGAAGATTCTGGAGCAAGTGTATCGGGACAAGATTCTCCCACTCGGAATCGGCACCGACAATCTCGCGTTCCGCCCGGACCTGTGCGATATAGTTGAGAAGGAGTTCGCTAGACCTTAAGCAAGCGAAGCTTTCACGCTGATTGCATAAAAATACTCGAAACCACCCCTGTTTTACGGGTATCATGGGCACACAGTGCAAGCCCACCCCACGACACAAGGAGGATTTCGAGTGAAACACAGTATACCGAAACGTCTGCGGCAAGCCCAGCGACGCATCGAGCAACGGTTGGCCGGGCCGCGTGCCGATCAGGGAACGCCCATGTTTACGGCGTCGAACATCCGTTTCGAACTGGCCGACAAGACCCGAGGGATCGGCGTGGGCGGCATCGGCGTGGTGCATCGACTCGCTCGGCGAAATCGGGCTGATCGAGGCCATCGACCGCCGCCTGCACCTGTTGAAAATCCACCTGCCTTATCACGAGTCGGACCACGTGTTGAATCTGGCCTACAACGCCCTGTGCGACGGCACGCGGCTGGAAGACATCGAACTGCGCCGCAACGACGAGGTCTTCCTCGACGCCTTGGGCACGGAGCGGATCCCCGATCCCACCACGGCCGGCGACTTCTGCCGCCGGTTCGACGAAGGACGACATCCGCTCGCTGATGCAGGACAGCCGATCGACGACGCGGCTGAACGTTTGGGCGCAGCAGCCGAAGAAGTTTTTCGACCGCGGCGACCATCGACCTCGACGGCACGCTGGTGGTCACCACCGGCGAGTGCAAAGACGGGATGGACATCTCCTACAAGGGCACCTGGGGCTATCATCCGCTTGTTGGTCACTCTGGCCGAAACCGGCGAAGTGCTGCGCTGGTCAATCGCTCCGGGCAACGGCCCAGCCACGAAGGGGCCGCCGAGGAGGCCGACGGGGCCATCGCCTTGTGCCGTCGGCGCGGGCTTCCGCAAGATCGTCCTTCGCGGCGACACGGCCTTCAGCCAGTCGGAGCAGCTCGACGGCTGGGACGCCGAGGGGGTGACGCTTCTACTTCGGCTTCAAGGCCATGCCCAACCTGAAGGAAATCGCCGACAACCTGCCGAAAACGGCCTGGAAAAAGCTCCTCCGCGACCGCCGCAGTTACGAAGTGCAGACCGCAGCGCGGCAGAGACCCAAAAACGTCAAGCAGCGGATCGTCCGCCGCCGCGAGTTCGAGAATCTCCGGCTCCAGAGCGAGGAAGTACGCCGAGTTCGAATACAGGCCGACGGCGTGCCAGAAGACGTATCGCCTGATCGTGCTCCGCAAGAACATCTCGCACGAGAAGGGCGAGACGCGGCTGTTCGACGAAATTCGCTACTTCTTCTACATCACCAACGATTGGGCCGTCGATGCCGAGGACGTGGTCTTCGAGGCCAACGACCGCTGCGATCAGGAGAACCTGATCGCTCAGTTGGCCGGCGGCGTGCGGGCGCTGTCCGCACCGGTCGACAATCTCTACAGCAACTGGGCCTACATGGTGATGACCGGCTGGCCTGGAACCTGAAGGCCTGGTGGGCGTTGTCGTTGCCGGAGGACGGCCGCTGGGGCAGAAGCACCATCGGGCGCAGAAACAGGAAGTGCTGCGGATGGAGTTCAAGACGTTCCTCTGCGCCTTCATCAAGATTCCCTGCCAGATCGTCCGCACGGGCCGCCAGCTGATCTACCGCGTACTGAACTATCACCCACGCTTGCCGGTGTTCTTCCGCTTGTGCCGGACGTTGCGTTGTTGACGGAGCCGCCATGAAGCCGGAGTCTGGATGCTCCGGTCCGCCGCCACCCTGAACCACACAGACGTGTCAACGAGTCGCGAAATGAAGCAACCCAGAATTCGACAACTCCCCCCCGACGCCGACCGCGTCAGGCCGGTCGTGCACGCACTGGCCAACCCCAAAAATACAACGCCAATTACCCATTAACGTTCGCTTGTTTAAGGGCTAGACGCGCCGGGCGAATTATACCCGGACTTTTACTTGCCGCCGCCATTGAAGCGAAGCGAAAGAGGGGCGATTGGGTCACGCTTCGTGACGACTGGTCCGATCCGGACATCGGCTTCAAGGACATCGACGAAATCGCTTGATGTTGAGTAGACGTGAACGCCCCGGCTCTGGTTCAAGCCGGGGCATTTTTTTCGCTATGACTTTATGGAGTGAATTAAAGGGCGACGGAATTCAACTCTACAAGCAATGACTTCCATCCGCTATGTCTCGTCGGTCCCCCATGCCTCGTCGATGCGCAACTGCGCTTACGCCGCCCACGACGCCGAGCGTGAGAGGGGCATAGCGTGAGGGGGTCATCCGCTCGTTGTTGAGCGCGTCGGGCATCGCGTTGGCGAGGGGATCGTGCAGATAGTCGAGAGTTGAGGGTCGAGAGTCGAGAGCCGGGCGGAGATGCGAAATCCGCGCGAACTCATTTCGGCCTCGGCCGTGCGAGCGCGCTGGCGGGGCGAATCGCTCGGCCGAGGAATTGGTGGGGCGGTGTACCCAGGGTGGCGTCCGGGAGTATGAATGCGCTACCGCCTTCGGTCTTTCTTCCTCGCGATCGCTCGGCGACCTCAGTTACTCTCACCCGGGCTGACCCTGGGATATGTTCTTTAGCCCCTGCGGGGCAGGGAAGGGGAATTCGCACTAGCGGATGCCGTTTGCGGGGCGTCCCCGCTCGGCCTTGGTTTCTGCCGGCTATTGGGGGCGGGGTGCCGAGGGTCCGGCGTTGGAAATGACCCCTGCATTCCGAATCCTTCATCCTGTATTCTAGGCGGCATGACTGCCACGCTTCCTTCATCGCAATCGTCCTACGACCGGCTGTGTGCTTTGCGCGCGAGGTCGGGCTGCTCGCTTCGGCGCAGGCGCTTTTGGAGTGGGACGAGCGGACCAAGTTGCCGCCGGCGGGCGGCGAGTACCGGGCGGAGCAGGTCAGCTACCTGGCGGGGCTGATCCACCATCGGCAGACCGATCCGGAAGTGGGCGGTTTGCTGGACGAGCTGTTGGGGAGCCCGCTGGCTGCCGATCCGCACGGCGACTCGGGCGCGGTGATTCACAATCTGAAGCACGACTACGACCAGAATACGAAACTGCCGCAGGCGCTGGTCGAAGAGTTGGCCCGCACGGCGGTGCTCGGGCAGCAGGTGTGGGCCGAAGCGCGGAAGGCGAACGACTTTGCCCGTTTCCGGCCGCTGTTGGAGAAGACTTTTGATCTCAAGCGGCAGGAGGCCGCGGCGCTTGGCTACGAAGATGTGCCGTATGATGCGCTGTTGGATCAATTCGAGCGCGGGGCGAAGACGGTCGAAGTGCGGCGGGTGCTCGCGGAATTGCGCGAGCAGTTGGTGCCGCTGGTGGCGGCGATCGCCGAGAGCGGGCGGCAGCCGAACATGGACGTTTTGCGTCGACGATATCCGACCGACGTGCAGGAACGATTCGGGCTGCACGTGGCGAAGGCGATCGGGTTCGACTTCACAGCGGGCCGGCTCGACGTAACCGATCACCCATTCTGCAGCACCTCGGGCCCGCGCGACGTGCGGCTGACCACGCACTACTACGAAAACCAATTTGCGAGCGCGCTTTACAGCATCCTGCACGAAGCGGGCCACGGCATTTACGAGCAAGGCCTGCCGGCCGAGTGGTTCGCGCTGCCGACCGGCGAGGCGGCGTCGATGGGCGTGCACGAATCGCAGTCGCGGATGTGGGAGAACCTCGTCGGCCGCAGCCGGGCGTTTTGGGAACATTTCTACGGCGAGGCGCAGCGGCTGTTTCCGGATGCGCTCGGCGACGTGCCGCTGGAGGATCTCTACTTTGCGGTCAACGACGTGCGACCCTCGCTGATTCGCATCGAGGCGGACGAGGCGACGTACAACTTGCACGTCATGGTGCGGTTCGAGCTGGAGCAGGCGGTGCTCCACGACGAGCTGCGCGTGGCCGATCTGCCGGCCGCGTGGAACGAGAAGTATCGCGAGTACTTGGGCGTCGAGTCGCCGACCGATGCCGATGGTGTGATGCAGGACGTCCATTGGAGCGCCGGGCTGATCGGCTACTTTCCGACCTATGCGCTGGGCAATCTCTATGCGTCGCAGCTATTTGAAGCGGCCGAAGCCGAGTTGGGCGACTTGCCGGCCATGTTCCGGCGGGGCGAATTCCGGCCGTTGCGAGAGTGGCTCCGCACGCTACGTCCACGAGCGAGGCCGCCGCTATCCGCCGGCTGAATTGGTCCGCCACGTCACGGGCGAAGGCATCTCTCATGAGCCGCTGATGCGGCACCTCCTTGGTAAGTTCGGGCCACTTTACGGCTTGCGACGGTAGACCTTGCGGCCTGTACGGCCTGGGGCAGGGGCCGACGCTGGCGGTCAGGCAAAATGGGCTGAATTCTCTCGTTTTGCAATAGGCCGACGCAATCGCTCAAAGGTAAGATTCAAAAAACACACAGCTTGTGCCAGACGTATCAATCATGCGGCGCGCGACCTCACGACAGCTCCCCCAAACGGAATTCAAAAATCACCATGGCCTCGGTGGCAATCTGTCCCCACTGCTACTTGCAGCTGATCGTTCCTGACGACGTCGAGCGCGACGCGCTGGTTGAGTGCCCGACCTGCGCCAAGGAATTCGACCTGGGCCAGTCGGTGCTGCGCGACATTCCCGCCGTCGTGCGTATCGAACGGGCACGCGTCGCCGAGAGCGAAGCCAAGCAAGTTGCGGCAGAAGTTGAGGCCAGCGTCGAGGCCGACGTTCAAGCGGACGTCATCAAAGAAATCCAAACGAAGATCGAAGCGGAGATCGCCGCCAACGGCCTCCACGCGGGCGTACGCGAGCTACTGCCGCCCGACGAGCCGGAAGCGGAAACCGAACGTCTTGCGGACACGGTTCGACGGCCCGACACGGAACCTGCGGCTTGGTTCCGACAGAGCGAGACCGTGCCCGAGTTTTCACTGACGGCAGCGGACGAAGAGGAAGAAGTCGCGGAGACGCAAGCGGCGGAAGACGAGGAAGAAGTCGCCGAGGTCATTGAATTCGAACGAGCGGATGAGGACGCGGAAGAAGCGGTCGAGATCACGCCGGAGCCGGTCGAATCGCAGCCGACCGCTACCCTTGCCGATTTGCTACCGCCGCATGAGCAAGAGGAGGAGCCGCCGCCGGGGCCGTCGTTCGAATTGCCGAACGTGCAGTTGACGCCCGACAATGGTGCGACGGTGGAGATCGATTCGAGCATGTCGTTCGGTCCGGCCGCAGAAACCGAATTCGAGCTGGAAGACGTCGACTTCGAGGCAGCGCCGGCGGACGAAGTCGTCGCGACGGAAGCTCCCGTCTATAGCGAGCCGACCTTGGGCGAACCAGCGCCGGTCGGCGAACAGGTCGAGCCGTTCGTGCTGCCCAAGTTGCCGCGATCCAGGAGAAAGCGGAGTGTGGTCCGGACGCTGGTCGGCTTCGCGTCGAGCAGCGTGGTTGGACTGTCGCTTGGTTATCTTGCGTTGCTCTACATCTTAGGCCCCGAGGGCGACTTGCTGCACGTCGCCCCGTACATGCCAAGCGCCGTGCTTCCGAAGGCGTTCCATTCGGCACCGACGCAAATTGCCCAAGCGGCCGAGCCGCCGGAACAAACAGAGCCGCCGGAGCAGTCGGTCGGAGCTGACGCGGAGAAACCGGTCGCCGAAGAATCGGATAGCAAAAACGTGCCGGCAAGTTACGCGGAAGAAGCGAAGCCCGCCCCGGCGCCGCTCCCAACCAATGTTGCCGCCGAGGACGACCGCTACGGCGCCAATTCATCTCCATCGCCGTTGGAAGAACCCGCGGCGGCGCCGATCGCAACTGCCGCCACGCCGATCCTATTGAACGGGCCAACGTACTCGATCGAACAATTGAAGACCGCACTCGAAGCGGGCGAGCAAGCGAAGTCGGGCCTGGTGACCGGCGATTTGAGCGACGCAGCCGTTCGCCGCACCAAAGGGATGAGCTACGCCAAGCTCTGCGACCTGGCGAACGCGTTGGTGTTTCTCGATCGTTCGTCGCCGCCGGACCAGAGCGAGGAGCTGAAGCGGCGGGCGAACCAATTATTCGGCGAAATCCTCTCCGACGCCCGTGTGCGCGACGAGGTGAATCGCATCGCGACGATCTGGATCGACTCGCCGCATCGCCGGCACGGCGGAGTATTTCTGTCCGGTAAGCTCAGCGGCGGCCGAATCGCCGGCGACGTGTACGAGTATCAGTTGACCGACGCCGAAGGCGACACATTGCCGATCTTGATGCAGGAGCCCCTCGATCCGTTGATGGACGGCTCGACCCATCCGCTGGGCATCGTCGGCACGATCGTCGACCGGCCGGCGGAACAAATTGCCGGCTACCAAGGCACGGAGCCGCGCGCGATTTGGGTCGAAAGTTCGATTCCGCTGGAATAGGCGGGTGTTTTCGCCAGATTCTCGGCGGCGACCCACTTTTGGACGGATGCCGTTTCTGCCACAATCTGGGACACTTCCTGCAAACCCACCGTCGTGACGTGGCAGCTGAGATTTCATGAGAATCGCCGTAGCGAAAGAGACCTATCCCAGTGAACGGCGCGTTGCGCTGATACCCGCGTCGCTCGCCGCGCTCAAAAAGCTCGGTGGCGAGGTGTGCATCGAAGCGGGAGCGGGGACGGCGGCCGGTTTCTCGGATGATGCCTATCGCGCGGCAGGCGCCGAGATCGTGACCGATCGCCGCCAGTTGTTCGACGCGGCCGACGTGCTCGTCCAGGTGCGAACACTCGGCGCGAACCCAGCGGCTGGCCGGGGCGATCTCGATCTGGTTCACGACGGTCTGGCGATCGTTGGCACCGCCGACCCGCTCGGAAATCCCCAAGCGGCCAAGGAACTCGCCGATCGCGGCGTGACGCTGTTTGCGATGGAGTTGATCCCCCGCATCACGCGGGCCCAGAGCATGGACGTGCTCTCGTCGATGGCGACGATTTCGGGCTACAAGGCGGTGCTGCTGGCGGCCGACCGATTGCCGAAGATTTTTCCGATGATGATGACGGCCGCCGGAACGCTCACGCCGGCCAAGGTGTTCGTGATCGGCGCGGGCGTGGCGGGATTGCAGGCGATCGCCTCGGCTCGAAGCGGCTCGGCGCGGTGGTGCATGGTTACGACGTGCGGCCCGCGGTGAAGGAACAGGTCGAGAGCCTCGGCGCGAAGTTCGTCGAGATGCCGCTCGCCACCGGCGACGCCGAAGGGGCCGGCGGCTACGCGAAACAAATGGACGAAGAGTTCTACCGCAAGCAGCGCGAGCTGATGGCCCAGACCGTGGCGGCGAGCGACGTCTGCATCACCACGGCCGCGATTCCCGGAAAAAAATCGCCCGTGCTGGTCACCGCCGACGCGGTCCGCGGCATGGCGCCCGGCTCGGTGATCGTCGACCTGGCGGCGGAGCGCGGTGGCAATTGCGAGTTGACCAAGCCGGATGAAGTTGTCGTCGAGAGCGGCGTCACGATTCTCGGGCCGACCAATCTGCCGAGCGAAGTGCCGCACCACGCCAGCCAGATGTATGCGAAGAATCTCACGAATTTCGTCGCCCTGATCTCGCGCGACGGCAAGCTGCATTTGAATCTGGAAGACCAAGTCGTCCGCGAGACGCTGGCCGCGCATCGGGGCGAAGTCGTTAATCCACGGCTTAGAGAGCTTTTAGAGTTGCCGCCGCTCGCGCCTCCGCCACCCGGCTCTCCGCCAGTGGATCATTTGGCGAATAACTAAACCGACTCGAAGGCAGAGGAACATGGACCTCATCACCGCGATCACGATCTTCTCGCTGGCGATTTTCATCGGCTTCGAGATCATCGCCAAAGTTCCGCCCACGCTCCACACGCCGCTGATGAGCGGGTCGAACGCGATCAGCGGCATCACGGTCGTCGGGTCGATTTTGGCGGTGCGGGCTGGGTGCGACTGGTTTGGCGGCATGCTCGGGTTCATCGCGATTGTATTTGCGATGATCAACGTGGTGGGCGGATTCATGGTCACGCATCGCATGCTGGAAATGTTTCACAAGAAGAAGTAACGACTCGACGACATGCCAACTCTCCAGCACATTTTGACGCTCGCCCAACAAGGTCCGCTGCTCGTGCCGCCGGGCGCACCGGATGCCGCCGCAGCAGGAGCGACCGGGCTCGACGCCGCGATGCAACATTCGTTGGTGAATCTGGCGTATCTCGTGGCGTCAATCCTGTTCATCCTCGGTATCAAGGGCATGACGCACCCGCGAACCGCCGTGCGTGGCAACTTGACCGGGGCGGTCGGCATGCTGATCGCCATCCTGGCCACGGTTTGGCAGCTTCAACTTTTCTCGGTCGGCGTGGCCGCCGTGGCGATGGCGATCGGTGCCGCGATCGGTTGGTACTTGGCCGTGAAAGTGGCCATGACGCAGATGCCGCAGTTCGTCGCGCTGTTCAACGGTTTCGGCGGCCTGGCTTCGCTGCTGGTGGCCGCGGCGGAAACGCATGCCGGCTTCCCCGGCGCACTGAACGTCGCAGAATCGGGTGTCGCGGCGGGGCTCACCGGCCTGATTGGTGCCGTCACGTTCACCGGCTCGATGGTCGCCGCTGGTAAGTTGCAGGAAATGGAACTGTTCCGCAAGCCGTGGTCCTTTCATGGGCATCAGCTGGCCAATGCCGCGATCTTTGCCCTGTGCCTCCTGCTGTCGTTTGAGATGGCGAGCGGAGGCGGCTGGCCCTATTGGCTGATCGTCGTCGCCGCGTCGGCACTCGGTGTGCTGTTGGTCGCGCCAATCGGCGGGGCCGACATGCCGGTGGTGATCGCGCTGTTGAATTCCTATTCGGGCCTCGCGGCGGCTGCTGCCGGATTCGTCATCAGCAACAACGTGCTGATCATCGCCGGCTCGCTCGTCGGCGCTTCGGGCGTGATCCTCACCAGCATCATGTGCAAGGCGATGAACCGCTCGCTGGCCCACGTGTTGTTCGGCACAATGGGACCGACGGCCGATGGACCCTCGGCCGACGAAGTGTACGGCGGCAAGGTCAAAGCCACCTCGCCGGAAGAGGTCGCCATGCTGCTCGACGGCGTGCAACGCGTGGTGATCGTGCCCGGCTACGGCCTCGCGGTGGCTCAGGCACAGCACGCCGTTCGCGACCTTGCCAACTTGCTTGAGAAGCGCGGCGTTACGGTCGAGTATGCGATTCACCCCGTCGCCGGCCGGATGCCGGGGCACATGAACGTGCTCTTGGCGGAGGCCGACGTGCCCTACGATCAACTCAAAGAAATGGACGAGATCAACCCGACCATGTCGCAATGCGACGTGGCGATCGTGATCGGGGCGAACGACGTCGTGAACCCGGTGGCTGGCACCGATCCCACCAGCCCGATCGCCGGCATGCCGATCATTCACGTCGACCAGGCCCGCACGGTGATCGTCATTAAACGCAGTCTGAGCCCGGGTTTTGCCGGCATCCCGAACCCGCTTTTCGCGGCCGACAACACGCTGATGCTCTTCGGCGACGGCAAAAAGGCGTTGGTCGACTTGGTGGCGGCGCTGAAGGAAACCGCATAGCGCATCGACCAACGGCCTACTGTCGTCACGCAAAGGAGTTGCCATGCCGGCCTATCGCGGTTTGATTCTGCTCGTCACCTTGCTGTTTGTCTTCCCCGAATCGCGCGCCCTCGCCAAGGAAGCCGCCCAACCAGAGTCGCCGTCGGTCGCGTTGCAGGACTACGTTAAAAAGGCCGACGTGAGTTACGGCTGGACAAAGCGGCGTGGCGGCAAGCTCGGCCAAGGTACGTATGTTGAACTGGCGCTCTGTTCCCAAACGTGGCGCGGCATCGCCTGGAAGCATCAGCTCTTCATCTATCGTCCCGCAAACGTAGTGTCTGCGGCCGAGGTGCTGCTCTTAATCAACGGTGGAAAGTGGAACGACTCGCTGGCCCAGCCCCCTGCGGCAGATGCAGGTGACGATGGACTTCCCGCCGAATTGCGCGTCGTTGCCCAGCTTGCCGACAAGATGTGCGCTCCCGTGGCCGTCGTCTGCCAGGTGCCGGAGCAACCGATTTTCTCAGGCAAGATCGAAGACCAAATCATCTCCTACACGTTTGCGAAATTCTATCAGACGGGCGACGTCGAGTGGCCGCTGCTGTTACCGATGGTCAAGACCGCCGTCCGCGCGATGGACGCCATCCAGGAGTTTTCAGATCAAGAATGGAACGTCGACGTCGAACGATTCCTGGTCACGGACGCCTCGAAGCGCGGATGGACCACTTGGCTCACGGCAGCCGTCGATCCGCGGGTCAACGCGCTCGCGCCCATGGTGATCAACATGCTCAACATGGAGCCGCACATGAAGCTCCAGCAGGCGTCGTTCGGCGGTTACTCGGAGCAAATCCAAGACTACACGGATCGCGGTCTACAGAATCTTCTCGGTTCGGAGCGTGGCGCTGCACTGCGTGCGATTGTCGATCCCTACAGTTACCGACGGGCATTGAGGCAGCCCAAATTGATCATCCTCGGAACGAACGACCGCTACTGGCCGGTCGACTCGGCGGATCTCTATTGGGACGCACTCGAAGGTGAGAAGTACCTTCTCTATGTCCCCAACAACGGTCACCACATCCGCGACTACCCGCGGGTGCTCGGCTCGCTGGTGGCCCTCTGCGAAAGCGTCGCCGGCGGCCAGCCATTGCCGAGGTTGAACTGGCATTTTGCTGAACAGGGCGAGCAAGTGCGCTTGCGATTGTCGATCGACACCCAGCCGACAGAAGTAATCGCATGGACGGCTGCCTCGAAGTTGCGCGATTTTCGTGATGCCGTTTGGCAGTCGAAAGCGGCCGAATCGAGTGGAGCCGGCACGGATCACGTCTACCAATTTGCCGTGCCAACGGCCGAGGACGGCTTCCAAGCTGTCTTTGTCGAGGCAAAATTTCCCGCCAAATCGATGCCGTTTTATCTGTCGACCAGCCTGCGAGTCATCCCGCCGAGAGACAAGCCCGAGACTGCCTCGGGGCGCTAGCCGCAGCAGTGGCAGCCCGCGGAACACCGCATCAGTGCCTCAGTTTCGCCGCGATTCTTTGCCGCCTCCCAGCATGTCCCCGTTGATCGCCGCCAGCCGATGCTCTACAATCACTAGTTGATCTTGAGACTTATTCTCAACTAGGTTGCGGCGGTGTCTATGCCAGATTTGATTCCCATTGCGTCGCTCCTTCCCGGCCAAATTGCCGAGGTGCGGCACGTCGTCGGACGGACGGAGCAGATCCGGCGATTGGAGGAGCTTGGTGTCCGCGATGGCGTGATGCTGGAAGTGGTCCGTGCCGGGACGCCCTGCATCGTCCGCGTGGGCGGCACAAAACTCTGCTTCCGCGACGGCGAGACGTGTTCTGTGCTGGTCGCGGCGAGGATGTCGGCATGACACGCTCCGCTGCCGAGCTGGCGGTCGGCGAAGTGGGCACGGTCGCTCGCGTCACGGGCGCCGACGAAGTCAGTCGACGTCTCTTGGAGATGGGCGTCACGCCCGGCGTCGAAGTCCGTCGCCTCGGCGCCGCACCGCTCGGCGACCCGCTCGAATTCGAACTCCGCGGCTATCGGCTGAGCCTTCGAAAAGCAGAAGCCGCCCACGTGGAACTCGACACAAACTTACAATAATGCGATCTAGTTTCGCCACAGAGGACACGGAGAACTCAGAGAAGACAATGCAAAGTGCAAAACTCAAATTGCCTTTCTCCTCTGTGTCCTCTGTGGCTAATCTTCCGCGATGACCACAGCTGCCGCTTCACGAACGATCCGCATTGCTGTGGTCGGGAATCCGAACACGGGGAAGTCGACGCTGTTTACGGCGCTGGCCGGCGTGCGGCAGCGGGTGGGGAATTATCCCGGCGTCACGGTCGAGAAGAAGACCGGCCATCTGCGGCACGGCGGCCTGACGTTCGAGCTGATCGACCTGCCGGGCACTTATAGCCTCGCGCCGCGTTCGCCAGACGAGATGGTGACGGTCGACGTGCTCTTGGGCCGCGCCGCGGGCGGCCCGCCGCCCGACGTGGTGCTCTCGATCGTCGACGCGAGCAATCTGGAGCGGAACCTGTTTCTGACCAGCCAAGTGCTGGCCGTTGGCCTGCCAACCGTCGTGGCGCTCAACATGACCGATCTGGCCCGCGACCGGCAGATCGAGATCGACGTGCCGGTGCTGGCCCAGCGATTGGGCGTGGCGGTCGTGCCGATTCAGGCCAATCGGCGCGAAGGGCTCGAGGCGCTCAAGGCAGCGCTCGCGTCGGCGGCCAATGAACGGCCGACCGAACGCGAAAACCCGCTACCCGTTGAATTTCAGCGCCATGCTCGCGAGATCGGCCAGTCGCTCAATGCGATGCGAACCGCGCCGTTGCCCCCCTTTCTCGTGGAACGGCTGCTCTTGGATGGCGGCGGCTACCTCGAAAGCGAGCTGCTGAACGGCGACGCGGCGACCGCAACGGCGAAACTGCACTCGGCCCGCGAAGCGCTTGCCGCGGCGGGCACGCCAGTGCCAGCCGTCGAGGCAATGGCTCGATACGATTGGATCGCTCGCACTTTGAACGGAATCATCCGCCGGCCCGACGTCCACGAGCGGACGCTCAGCGATCGGATCGACGCGGTTCTGACGCACAAACTGGCCGGCGCCGTGATCTTCGCGGCCGTGATGGCGCTCTTGTTCTCGTCGATCTTCGTCTGGGCCGCCCCGCTGATGGGCCTGGTCGATTCGGCGGTGGGAAGCGTTGCCAATTTGGTCGAAACGTCGCTGCCGGCGGGGGCGTTGCGGTCGCTCGTGGTCGACGGCGTGATCGGCGGCGTCGGTGCCGTGGTCGTGTTTCTGCCGCAGATTCTGATTTTGTTTTTCTTCATTGCCGTGTTGGAAGACTGCGGCTACATGGCCCGGGCCGCGTTCCTGATGGACCGGCTGATGGCGGGCGTCGGCCTGAGCGGCAAATCGTTCATCCCGCTCTTGTCGTCCTTCGCCTGCGCAATCCCCGGCATCATGGCGACGCGGACCATCGAAAACCGCCGCGACCGGTTGGCGACGATCCTTATCGCGCCGTTGATGAGCTGTTCGGCCCGGTTGCCGGTGTACGTGATTCTCATCGGCGCGTTCGTCCCGACGGAACGCTACCTGGGCGGCTTGGTCGGGCTGCAAGGGCTGACGCTGCTGGCGATGTACTCAGTCGGCATCGTGGTGGCGATCGGCGTGGCGTGGCTGCTCAAGCGGTCGATCCTACGGGGCGAGACGCCGCCGTTTGTGTTGGAGCTGCCAAGTTATAAGCTGCCGTCGCTGCGAAACGTCGTCTATCGCATGGCGGAGCGGGGCTGGTCGTTTGTGGCTCGGGCGGGGACCGTCATCTTCGCAGTGACGATCGTCGTTTGGGCGCTGGCGTACTACCCGCGAGCCGACGAACGAGTGGCCGGCGAGATTGCGGCCCAACGGGCGAAATTGGCTGCGTCGGCAACCTCGGCCGAGCTCGCCGCGTTCGACGATCCAGGCCATCTGGACCGCCTCTCCGCCAGTTTGCATCAGCAGTACAGCTTTCTCGGTCGGGCCGGGCAATGGATCGAGCCGGCGGTGCGGCCGTTGGGCTGGGACTGGCGGATCGGAGCCGCCGCGATCGCTTCCTTCCCGGCCCGCGAGGTCGTGATGGGCGTGTTGGGGGTGATCTATCAACTTGGGCCGGAGGTCGACGTGAGTGCGGAAAGCGACCAAAGCCGGCTCGGCAGCCAACTCCGGGCGGCCCGCTGGGACGACACGGGCAAACCGGTCTATAATTTACCGGTCGCGCTGTCGATCATGGTGTTCTTCGCGCTGTGCGCCCAATGTGCGGCGACGCTCGCCGTGATCCGCCGCGAGACCAACAGCTGGCGCTGGCCGGCGTTCACGTTTGCGTACATGACGATGCTGGCCTACGTCGGGGCGCTCGTGACGTACCAGATCGGCATCCGCTTGCTCGGCTGACTCGCTACGTACATCTATGCAAGACGTCCTCGCCATCTCGATCGCAACCATCGCCGCCGGCTTCTTAGCACGGAAAGCTTGGCTGCGATTCGCGCAAGCAAGGCGGCGCGTGCGGCTCCTGCCACGGCTGCAACTCGAACGATTCGATCAAGTCGCGCCCCTTGGTTACCCTCTCCACTGACATGTCTCACGCCAAGGCGCAAAGACGCTAAGGAATGGCAATTCGTTTTTCTTCGCGCCTTGGCGCCTTTGCGTGAGACTCCTCAGCTATGTCCACCGCGACGGATCGCATCGTAAGTCGGCATCATACGTTCACGCCGAGCGAAAAGCAGCGACTGCGGCGGCGGCTGTTGGCCTGGTACGCCGACCACGCCCGCGATCTGCCCTGGCGGCAGTCGCGCGATCCGTATCACGTCTGGGTCAGCGAGATCATGTTGCAGCAGACGCAAGTGGCGACGGTCCGCGACTATTTCGAGCGGTTCGTTGCGGCGCTGCCCGACGTCCATGCGCTGGCGGCGGCCGACGAACGGCAGGTCCTGCGGCTGTGGGAAGGACTCGGCTATTATCGCCGCGCGCGGCAAATGCACGCGGCTGCGATGAAAGTCATTGCCGAACATGATGGTCGGTTTCCGCAGGACGTCGAGACGTTGCGGGGCCTGCCGGGCATTGGCCGCTACACCGCTGGCGCGATCGCCTCGATCGCCTTCGACCAGCGCGCTCCGATCCTCGAAGCGAACACGATCCGCCTGCTGAGCCGGCTGATCGCCTATCGCGGCGACCCGCTAAAAGCGGCCGGGCAACGCGTGCTGTGGCAAACGGCGGCCGACGTCCTGCCCCAAAAAAACGTCGCGCGGTTCAACCAATCGCTGATGGAACTCGGCTCGCTCGTTTGCACGCCGACCGAGCCGCGTTGCGAAGCGTGTCCGCTCCGGAGCGTGTGCCGGGCTTTTGCGGCCGGCCTACAGCACAAAATCCCGCGGCCGAAAGCAAGGCAACAGTATTCCGAGCTGCATGAAGCAGCCGTCGTGATCCGTCGCAATGGCAAAGTGCTGATGCGCGAGTGCGGCCAGGACGAACGCTGGGCCGGTCTGTGGGATTTCCCACGGTTCGCGCTGGAAGCCGAGGGCCCGCTCTTCGTCAACGATGAAATCGTGACCAAAGTTCGCGATCAAACTGGCGTCACCTGCAGTCCGGCCTCGTTGCTAAAAACCATCAAGCACGGCGTCACCCGCTACCGCATTACGCTCGATTGCTACCGTGCAGAGTTCGTCGCCGGCCGCGCGCGGAATGCGCGCTGGATTTCGAGAACAGAGCTGGCCGGCCTGCCGCTGAGCACAACCGGCCGGAGAATTACACGGCTTCTTGACGCATAAGCCGGTCGACCGCGGCGCCGACGTCGGGCTCGCGCATCAGCGATTCGCCGACGAGGATCGCGTCGACGCCGGCCGCTTCGAGCCGCTGCACGTCGGCGTGCGTCTTGATGCCGCTCTCGCCCACGAGGACGCAGTCGTTGGGGATCTGCTGCCGCAAGCGAATCGTGTGCTCCAGGTCGACTTCAAACGTGTGCAGGTCGCGATTGTTGACGCCGATGAGCGTGGCCCCGGCCTCTAACACGCGCGGCAAATTCGCCGGCTCGTAGAGTTCCACCAGCGGTGTCATGCCCAGCTCACAGGCTTCGTTGAATAGCTTCCGCAGATTGCAGTCGTCGAGGCACTCCGCGATCAGCAGCACTGCGTCAGCCCCGGCGACGCGGGCCTCGACGAGCTGGTACGAATCGAGAATGAAGTCCTTCCGCAAGATGGGCACACGGACAGTGGCACGAATTGCCGTGAGATAGTCGAGTCGTCCCTGAAAGTGCGGCTCGTCGGTGAGCACGCTGATGCACGTCGCGCCGTGGGCGGCGTAGATGCAGGCGATGGCGACCGGATCGAAGTCGGCCCGAATGATCCCAACCGAAGGGCTGGCCTTTTTTACCTCGGCGATGAGCTTGATCGGCCCCTCGACCGCCAGCGCCGCGAAGAAATCTCGCACCGGCGGGGCGTCCGCCAGCCGCGCACGCAACTCCGTCTCCGGCCGAGCGGCTTTTGCCCGCTCGATCTCAGTGCGTTTCGTGGCAACGATTTTGTCGAGGATGGTCATGCGTGGGACTATTGCTGCTGTTGCTGCTGCTGCTGGACATGCTGCTCGAACAACAGGAGCGGCACACCGTCGTTGGGGTTCAGGTCTTTGGTCAGTTCGGCGAAGCCGGCCTTGATCTCGGCCAGGGCCGCGTCGATGTGTTCCGGCGGGCAGAGCGCCTTTCCCGGCAGCGGCATGTTGTCGACGTTGGGGAAAAGTTCGACCATGTTGCCCTCCGGGTCGTCGACCACCGGGATCAAGAATCCCATCGAACGCGGCTCCAGGCGGTAGCGGATGCCGCGACGATCGAGTTCCGCGGCGATGACGTCGGCATCGGCCGCGACCTTTACCGCGGCGTGACCGTAGGAGGTCGGCGACGGCTGGGGCTCGAACTTGCGAAACACGGCTGCGTTGCCGTCCCACACCAGATCCCAGGGCCAGAACTCTAGCAGCCCGTCGAACACCGCTTCCGGGTGGTTGATCTTCACGATCACGATGCCCAGAGCAGACATCACCGGATGGACGAAGAACTGGCCCTCGAACAGCTCGGCGTACCAGCGGCCAAGTGCCAGCGGATCGCGAGCGCGGAAGGCGAAGTGGAGTAGTTCGGAGGTTTTCATGGGAAATGCCTCGCTGACGCAATTAGCGGCAAATCGCCCCGGCATCGGGGCCGGCGGCTAACGACGTACTATCTTAACGAACCGGCCGCAAAACGCTATCGTTGACAGCAGCCGCGCGGAATCGCACGCGCGGAAAATCACCGTGATTCAGCATTTCGCTTGGCGGCGGTTGCGAGTATTATCGCCGCGATTTTGTCTCTAGCTAGCTGGGATTTTGATTGCCATGACCGGATTCCGTACCGAACGCGACACGATGGGCGAGATGCAGGTGCCGGCGCATGCGCTGCACGGCGCCTCGACCGCGCGGGCCGTTGAGAATTTTCCCGTCGCCAACGAGCCGGTTCCGCCGAGTGTGGTTCATGCCTTCGGCTATTTGAAGGCCGCCTGTGCCGAGGCCAACCTTGAGCTTGGCAAGCTCGACAAAAAGCTCGCCGAGGCGATCATCGCCGCGTCGCGCGAGGTCGCTGCCGGGGAGCACGACGATCACTTCCCGGTCGACATCTATCAGACCGGCTCCGGCACCTCGACCAACATGAATGCCAACGAGGTGATCGCCAACGTGGCCAACGTGAAGCTGGGCTTCGGCGTCGGCGCGAAGGGCCAGGAAGGCACGATCCATCCGAACGACCACGTCAACATGGGGCAGTCGTCGAACGACACCTTCCCCGCGGCGATGCATGTGGCGGCGGCGATGGCGGTGAGCCAGGAGTTGATCCCGGGCCTGAAGCGGCTGCACGCCGAGCTCGCGTCGAAAGCGAAGCAGTGGGATAAGATCGTCAAAATCGGCCGCACCCATTTGATGGATGCCACGCCGATCCGCGTCGGGCAAGTGTTCGGCGGCTACGCGGCCCAGGCAGAATACTCGGTGATTCGGGCCGAACGTGCGCTCAAGCGGCTGCAGGAAAACAATCCGATCGGTGGCACCGCCGTCGGCACGGGCATCAACACGCATCCGAAGTTTGCCGAGAAGGTGTGTGCCGCGCTCACGCGCGAGCTGGGCATCCAGTTTAGCGAAGCGGCGAACCACCCCGAGGCCCAAGCGGCGAAGGATTCGTTCGTCGAGGCCCACGGCGAGTTGAAAACGATTGCCGTCTCGCTGACGAAGATTGCCAACGACATTCGCTGGCTCGGCAGCGGGCCGCGGTGCAGCATCTTCGAGCTCACGCTGCCGGCCACGCAGCCGGGATCGTCGATCATGCCGGGCAAAGTGAACCCCGTGATTTGCGAGTCGGCGATGCAGGTCGCTTGCCGCGTGTTGGGCAACGACACGGTCGTCACGACGGCAGCCCTGGGTGGCATCGGCTCGCTGTTCGAGCTCAACGTCGCCATGCCCGTGATGATCGACGCTTTCATGGAGTCGACGAAGCTGCTGGCGAATGTGTCGAACGTGTTCGTCGACAAGCTGCTAGTGGGGCTCGAAGTGAACGAAGAGCGGTGCAGCCAATTGATTGACCAATCGTTGATGATGGTCACGGCGCTGGCGCCGAAGATCGGCTACGAACAAGCGGCCGCAATGGCCAAGGAAGCCTTCAAATCGGGCAAAACGATCCGTGAGTTGTGCCGGGAGAAGAAGATCCTCCCGGAAGCCGAGCTCAACGACGCGCTCGATCCCTGGAAAATGACAGAACCGCGCGAATAGCAATCGGCTCTCGACGGAGAGCTAGCATGGAGGTCGATTCACGATGGCAAGGACGCTGTCACGTATCGCAAGGTACGGAAATTGGATTTCGGCCGCGGCTGCGGCGTCGTTCGTGGCTGCCTCCGCGGCCGGGCAGGGCGAAGTGCGAGTCGCGCCGACGGCCACGCAAATCGTCAATCCGTTCGCGGCGCAGCGACAAGCCAAGGTGGAGAAACCGCCGGCGGCGCCTCCCGAAGAATCCGGCGTGCCGAAGACGTACCAGAATCCGTTCGCCGGGCAGTTCGCAGGGCAGTTAGTGCCGCCGCCAACGACGGCCCGCCGGCTCCATTCGGGATCGTTGAGCCGCTGGCATCGTCCGCCGCAGCCGCTGGCCTCGGCCACGTCGGGCGACCAATTCCGCGCCGCCGGCAGTGGTGCGCCCAGCGCCGACGCGGACGACCTCCTCGGGCCGCTCACGATTCAACAACAGCGTGCGACGCTCTTCGCGCTTCCCGACGATCGCAAGCCCGCTCATGCAACGACGCTGCCCGACCCATCGCAGTTTGGCACGTCCGATCTCACGCAGCCGACGTGGTTAGTGCCCAACCTTTCGAAAGTCGCCCCGGAGAAGCAGGATGCGGCCGAATCGCCGAATTCTGCATCGCCAGTCGAACAAGCGCGGGCAGCGGCGCTGCCGCTGGTCGATCCGTTCGAGAACGCGGAAGTGGCCGACGTCGTCGTTTCGGACGACGATGCGCCTGCCGCCGACGCAGCACCGCCTAGCGTCGTATCGCCGGTTGCGCAGTCCCTGCCGCCGGCGACGATCAAAGACGCCGATCAATGGTATGCCGACGCGGAACAGGCGGCCGCGAATGCCGCCACGCTCGACGAGCTGGCAACGGTGGTGCAAGACTGCAAACGTGGTTTGCGGTGCCGGCCACAACACGATTTGGCGGCGTCGCTTCGCAGCCTCGCCGCCTGGGCCTGCAACCGCTCCGGCGAGCTGGAAAGCGATTCTCATCGCGACGACAAAGCGCTCAAAGACTTCGAGCTGGCGATCCAGTGGGATCCGAATTGCTGGCTCGCACTGCACAACCGCGCCGTGAGCCGCGCACAGCAGGGCGAGCTGGATGGAGGCGCTCAACGACTTCAATCGCACGCTCGACTTGAATCCGGGGTTGGCGGTGGCGTATCGCAATCGCGGCGAATTGCTGGCCGCCTTGGGCCGAACGGAAGAGGCGATCGCCGACTACGACAGTGCGCTGGCTCAAATGCCGCACGACGCCGAGTTATACGACATGCGCGGCCACGCTCTGCACCGCTCCGGCCGATATGATGAAGCGATCGCCGACTTTGGCGAGGCGGTGCAACTGGCTCCACAAGACGCGGCGCCATTCGCGCACCGCGGAAACGCGTACGCCGAAATGGGTAAGTATGAGCAGGCCATCGCCGACTTCCGGCAAGCGCTGGCGATCGACTCCGAATCCGTCGACGCGCTTCGCAGTCTGGCCTGGCTGCTGGCGACGTGTCCCGACCCGCGATATCGCAATACACGGGAATCGCTGGAATCGGCCGTGCGGGCGGCCAAGCTGGCTGTGCCGGGCGATCCGTTTGTGCTCGATGCCTTGGCGGCTGCCAATGCCAACGCGGGCCAGTTCGACCGGGCGATCCGCTATCAGAAGGAGGCGATCGCCAACGTGCCGGGCAACTTCGCCGAGCCGTTTGGCGCTCGGCTGGCGCTCTACGAGCAGCGTCAACCCTATCGCAACGGGTCGAGCCGCGCGGTCGATGCCAATGTTCGCGCGGCCTCGCTCGAGGCCTCTCCACGCGCGCTGCGCCAGCAATAGCAGCACGCTGCGCCGTGAATCTGGCGAAACTTTGCCGATTTCGCGGACTCTTCCGGTAATTCTAATTAGGTTGGCGCTGCCGCCGCGCCGATAGATTGGCCATGTCGCTGCGTCTTGGCCGCCAAAACGGCTGCTACGGCGCGGCGTCGCCAGCAAATTCCCCCTTGTCTTGCATTGGATGGCTCGAACCATGCGTACTTTTCGCTTGCCGAATCTGTTTAACGGATCGCTGATGGTTGGATCCTTGCTGCTCTTGGGCACGTCGGCTGCTGGCGCGGCCGAAACTGGATCGACTTCCATCAACTTCGTCGATCGTGGCGCGCTAGCATCGAACGGTTGGTCGCGGCCGGAAGAAAATCCACTGCGGCGAAACGCGACGGCGGCCGGACAGCCAAACGCCACGAACGCGCTGCGCGATTCAGGCAGCGCGGCTGAAGCGAGCGAGCCCGCTGCAAACGGCAACGCTTACTCCGCACCGCGCAACGCGAGCGGCCTCCAGCTAAGGCCCCATTCCCCCGAAACCGGCATTTTCTCGAGTTGGTTCGGCGCGACGACCAAGCCAAAGCCAAAGCCGCGCTCTGCAAATGCGCAGGCGCTGTCCCAATCGCAATACAAGCCGATGCCGCCGAAAGCGGCTGCCACCCGGGCAATGAGCATGATGCCGCAATTCAGGTCGCCTTCTGGGCAGAAGCAGGCAGCCGCGGCCACAGCGTCGCAGCCAACAACCGTGCGAGTCGGTTCGGCGCAACAACGCGTTGCCCAGCGACCGCCGCAGTATGGAGCCGCCGGGGCCACGGAGCAAGCGTCTTACGGCACGGCGGCAGCGGCGCAGTCTTATCGCGGTCAGGGCGTTACCAGTGCGAGCGGCGAAACTCCGATGCGGCGTCCAACGGCGCAGATGCGATCCGACGCGCGGTTGACGACGATTCCCTCGCCGGCGTCTCCGGCGATGCGGTCGCGATTGCCATCCGCGGTGAAAACCAACCAGCCCGCGGGAATGTCGTCGACCGCCGAGATACTTTCCAGCGCCCACCAGTTGGCCGAGTCGGCGAAGACCGAAGCCGAATTCACCAACGTTTTCGATCTCTGCCAACAGATTCCCGCGAGCCAGGCGACCAAAGAAGAAACAACATTCGGTCGGCAGCTCGCGGCTTGGTCGCTCAATCGCCGCGGCCAGTTGCGGGCTCGCGCTGGGAACACCGAAGCCGCGATCGACGATTTCAACCTGGCGATTCGCGTCGACGCCACGTGTTGGCGGGCGCTTCACAACCGGGGCGTGCTGCTGGCGCAGGCCGGGCAATTTGAGCAGGCGTTCGACGACTTCCATCGCACGATCGAGCTGAATCCGAGCTTTGCCAAGGCGCATTCGAATCGCGCCGCGCTGTACGTGCTGGCAGGCGAATTGGAGCCGGCCCTGAGGGACTACCAGCGGGCCATCGAACTGGATCCGCAATTCGCCATCGCCTATCGCGGTTGCGGACGTACTTGCCACTTGCTCGGCCGGACCGACGAAGCGCTCGAACATCTGACGCGGGCCATCGAACTTGCTCCAAAGGACTCGGCGGCGCTGGCCAATCGTGGCGATCTGCTGACCGACTTGGGCCGGTACACGGCAGCCGCAAGCGACTACGAGCGGGCACTGGCGTTGAATTCTCATAATGTGGACGCCTGCCGCGGTTCGGCCTGGCTCTTGGCTACCTGCCCCGACGAATCGGTCCGCAATCCGGACCTCGCGTTGCGGCGAGCTCAAATGGCGACGCAGTTGGATCGCAAGACCGACGTCGTGACGCTCGACACGCTGGCGGCCGCCGAGGCGAGCACGGGCGACTTCGAGGCCGCGATGCAAACCGTTCGCCACGCAATCGACCTCGCGCCGCCATCCGAGCGGAGCGTCTACCAGGACCGGCTGCAGATGTACGAGCGTTCGACGCCGTATCGCATTGCGCCGCTCAACGAAGTGCAGCAAGTCGGTTACGAACAGTAGCGCGATCTGTGGGTCGTCGTTGCACGGTATGAAGAATCTTGTTGGGGGGAAGCACTGAGGCCCGGTCGCGCCATGCGACTGGGCCTTGGTCGCTTTGGGGACTGGCGACTGGAGGCCGAAGGCGACCAGGGTTGCCGACGGACGCAAGAGCCGTGAAGGCGTCGCTCCTCCAACGAACAATTCACGTCTGAAAGCGTAGTTTGTCGCCTTTGCAAAACACCCGTGTTCTTGCGGAGATGAAAAGTTTCATCCGAAGATGAAGACAATAAGTTGTCTGCGCCCCCTCGAAGTAAAAATCGCCAGGTCGCCAAGAGCGCCAAGGTCTTATCTGTTGCGATCCAATCGTGCAGACCACAGAGATCGCTGTTCCGGAAATGAGCTGATGAGGGTCACTGCTTCTCTCTTCATTTCCTGGCGTTCTTGGCGGTTCGTTTCTTCCGTTTGAGTAGCTACGCGGATCGATTGCCACAAAAAAGGCGCAAGAATTCACAAAGAGAGATCGTCGAATTCGGGTATCCCAGGAAGAGAATCGCGCCGTTGCTGATTTTCTTTCCCTTTTGTGCCCATACGGATGCGCGACCTGTCGTGAGGTTTAGTCTCTCGCGCTACGGCGAAATGCCCTCGTCGATGCGGGCTTCTTCGGCGACCTGCTCTTCGAGCCGTACGTCTTCGAGCAGCTTGGTCCGTTTCCAGTCGCCGCCGAGGAACCACGCCACGCAGATCGTCGTCGAGATCACGATCGAGATCGGATGAGCCCACCAAATGCCGTGGGCGCCGAGCGACGTGTGCCGCGAGAGGACGTACGCCAACGGGAACTGGATCACCCATGCCGAAACGAGCGTCAGCACCATCGCCGACATCGTGTTTCCCGCCCCGCGGAGCGCCCCGGTGATCACTTGCTGCAAGCCGATGCCGCCGAACGTGAACGACATGATGTGAATGAAATAAGTGCACTCGGCGATCGCCGCGGGGCTATTCGGCACGAACAGCGTGGCCAGCGGCTCGGCGAAAAGAAACATCACGATCCCAGCCGCCAGCGGCAGGAAAAACGCGATCAGGCCGGCAACATACGTCGTCCGCTCCGCCCGCTCGATCTTGCCGGCCCCGATGTTCTGGCCGACGAGCGTCGAGGTCGCCATCGCCAGACCCATCGCCGGGATGATCACAAACGTAAGAATGCGAATGCCGATGCCGTACGCGGCCACGGCGATCGTGCCAAAGCTCGATACCAAGAGCGTCATCACGGTGAGATTCAGTGCCCGGGTCGACTGCTCGATCGACGATGGCAGGCCGAGCCGGAACGCCTTCAAAATGAACGCGAAGTCGGGACGGAAGTCGGGCAGTCGCGGTTTGAGGCCGTGGCTGCCGCGAAACAGAAACGCGAAGCCAATCAGCGTGGCCAGCGCCTGGGTCAAGAGCGTCGCCATTGCCGCGCCGGAAACGCCCATCGCCGGCACCGGCCCCCAACCGAAGATGAACAGCGGATCGAGCCCGAGATTTAACAGCACCGTTACCAGCACGATCATCATCGGCGTGCCGACGACGCCCATCCCGCGCATCAGCGACACGTACACGAAAAAGCCAAAGACGAAGATGAATCCCAGAAAGGTGATTTGCAGGAATCGCACGGCGTCCGGCAGCACCGCCGGCTCGGCGCCCATGAATCGCATGATCGGCTCGCTAAACAAGTACCCCATCGACGAGAGCACCACCGACACCACGAGCACCATAATCAGCGTCTGTGCGGCGACGTGGTTCATCGCCCGCTCGTCGCCCCGCCCTTTGTACTGAGAGATCAGCACCGACCCGGCGATCGGCAGCCCGCCGCCGACGGCGATCATCAGGAACGTGAGCGGAAAGCAGAGCGAAACGGCGGCGACCGCTTCGGCACTCAGCCGGCCGACCCAAAACGTGTCGGTGATTTGGTAGGCCGTTTGCAGAATGTTCGCCACCACGATCGGGATCGACAGCCGCACCAGCGCGCGGACGATCGATCCCTCGGTCAGCGAGGCGGGGAGAGTTCGACTGGTAAGCGCGGCAGACATGCAACCCTTTTACCATGTTGCCCGTCGGAGGGCACTATGACTGGCGATGGTTCTGCCTCGCACCGCCGCCCACGATTCACTTGCACCGGCGAGCCGTCGGCGACGAATGCCAGCACCGGCGACGCGGCCAGATACTCGGCCAGCGGCGAATCGCCGTACGACGCGGCCAGATCGCAGTCCCAAACGACCGACTCCGTCGGCGCAACGCGCCACGGACGATGGGCAACGCGATACTCGGACGTGCCGCCCTCGCGCGTGCGGACATACGCCCAATAGTGTTCGACGATGTACTCGGTGAGCGAACCGGGCGTCGGCAATTGCGGGGCCGCCGCCGCGCGGCCAGCCATCCGATTCCATCGCCGCTTCAGGCCTCGTCCAGTGCGCCATTCGTAGCCGAGTTCGTCGCCCGCGGCGAGCGAGTCGCCGGCGAGATGCACGCTGTTGCACATCCGCCGCGTCACGTAGCTTTCGTTATAAACCCAGCGGGCGGTCGCGGCGACCAACGGCCGCGGCGCGATCTCACGCACGAACACCACGCCCTTTCGCGTCGTGTCACCGACCTGACGCCGCACGTAGTAACGCAGATTTACCTCCTCGAATCGGCCATGCCCAGGGAAGCGAATCCCGAACAGCCGCGCGTCGCGAAACATGAACCCCACGATGCTGACGTATGCTTGGCCGCCGAAGGCATCGGGCTCGGTGCCCCGCGGTGCAAGCCGCGCGATCACGTCGCCCGGCACCGCGAAATTGAGCATCAGCATTTCCGTCCAACTGGCCGTGAGAAAGGGGCGTTCGGCAGGCATGGCGTTTCGCTCGATCCAAGAGCCGCGAAAGAACCGGCATTCCGGGCTGCTAACCGAGATTTTGCCGCCCGATTAACATGCGGAAAGAATAATCGTTTGGAAAGCTTGTGACAGCGTCGGTTGACGGCCCGCCGCGGGCTTTCGATACTAGATTGTCTTCCGTGCGTCGGACGTTCCAGCCCGACGTCCCCGCACATGTCCGGCTGGAAAGCCCGACGTACATGGCAAAATTAGGAACCGTCTCTCATGGCCCCCGACGACGAAGATAGTGAAGATTTGTACGACGACGAATTCGATTTTGTCGACGAGGACGAGGACGAGAGCGACCTCGACGACGTGGTCGAGGATTCCGACGTAGCCGAAGAACCGGTCGAAGACGAGTCGAACTTCGACGAAGAGCCGACCCCGCGCGAAGCGGTCGCCCAACGGGATTCGTACGACGGCGTCGCCGATGGGGAGGAAACCGACGGCAGCGAGGAAATCGTCGACGACCTCGGCCGGCCCGCGCCGGTCGCCAATTACGTCGTCCACGTCTACGAGCACAGGAACTTTAAGCGGACGATCGATCGGCCTTTCACGCCGGAAGACGCCGAGGCCTTTGCGTCGGAATACAATCGCACGTCGAAGTCTTACGGCCGCTTCGCGGTCGCCGGCAAAGTCGACGCCAAGCCGCGCAAGTCGCTCGACTAGCGATTCGCTGGATCAACGCGATTCCGGTGCCGCGGTCGATCCGCCCCAAAGTTTCCGCATGCCTCGGGCCGCCAGGTCGCGCACTCGCCATGCGCCCGGTTCTTCGATCGGCGCCAACAACCCGGCGACGAGCGTCCGCCCGAGCCAGCCCAGAAGAAACGTGCCCGCATAGATCGTCAGGATTTCGACGCCGCGATCCTCCAGCCGGTCGAAAATCCAGCCGGCGACGAGCACCGACGTGCCGAAGATAAAGTCGCTCACCGTGTAGTAGGCCGTGAGATAGGGAATGTTGTTGTCGGCCGGGGCGAGCTTGAGTTTGAGATTGTCGAGTCCGACGTTGAGGCCCGCGTAGGCGATCCAAACGACGTACGCGCCGACCAGCCACCACCACCGCGCACGCGTCGCCATGAACAGGAACAGCGGACCGGTCGCCACGACGAGCTGCGAAGCAATCATCACGGGCCGGGAGCCAATAGCATCGCACCAGCGGCCCATCGTCGGCGCGATCGCCATCTGCCCGGCCCGCATCGTGGCCGTGATCGTTTGAATGCCTTGGTAGGAGATTTTGAGCACTCGGGGCGGATAAGTCCCCTGAGCCGCCTGCGTGATGCCGTTGACGAACGACAACCCGCACGAATACAGCACCAGCTGCCGATACGGCCGCTGCGACATCGCGCGCACGACCGCCCGCCATGGCGTCCGCGGCACGGCGCTCGGGAGATATTCAACGCCGGGCATGAACATCAGCGGCACGACGGCCAGCAGCATGAACACGGCGCCGCAAGTCGCCGACAGGGCCAACGGGTAAACGGTGGGGCCTCTGAGATGCAGCCAACTCCAAAGCGATGCCAGCACGATCGTAGAGGCGATGCCCGCGATCCGTCCGCCCACCAGCCAGCGCTCGCGGTAGCCGCAAAATCGGCCGCGAATTCGCCGCGGCACCAGATCGCCGATCCAGGACCATAGCGCGACCGTGCCGCAGTATTCGAGCAGATGGTAAATGCACCAAGCCGAAACAAGGGCCACCGGCGCATGAGTGCCGATTGGCAGTAGCACCGCAGCGAGCGGCACCAGGCAGAGCACGGGAACGCTCGCGGCGTATGCCCCGATGCAGAACGCCTTGCGATGGCGGGTGCGTGCGAGAATCGTCGGCACCGCCAGGCGCAACATCCCGGCCAACGACGGGGCCGCGTAGATCACGGCACTTTGAAAGTTGCGAGCGCCGACGCTCAGTGCCAGATACACGACCAGCGTGCTGGAAACGAGCCCATTGCCGACCGCCCAGATCGCCGCGTTGGCATACGTGAGCCGAATCGCTCTCCATCGCCACTTGCGGCGCCGCGAGTTGTCGCGTGCGATTTCCCCCTTGTCCATTCTCGGTCCACCATCGGGAGCCCGATCTCGAACTGTTCATCTGCCCCGAGACTGCATCCTATTCGTTAGTGGGAATATGTAAACCCCATCGGGGGTTGCGTGCGAGCGGTGGCGGCCACGGCGGCAACGTAGCCGGTGCACGGGTCGACCGATTCGAGCCAGTAGCGCGCCGCGGCGAATGACAAACGGGCGGGCACGTCGACCCAATCGTGCGCGTGCTCGTCGAGCGGAACGCAAAACGCATCGAGCGGATACCCCAGGCCGGCGCCGAGAGCTTTGAGCACGGCTTCCTTGCGAGTCCACAATCGCATGAATGCGGTGGGCAGCTCGGCCACGCTGGCGGTCCGGATGGCGGCCTGTTCTGCCGGGTGAAAGTTGCGGGCCGCGATTTCTTGGGCCCGATCGACCGGACGCAGGAGCTCCACGTCGACGCCGACCTCGCCGCCACGTGTCACCGCAATCAGCGCCAAGTCGCCCGAGTGTGCCACGTTGAACCGCAAGTCGGCGGCGGCCAAACGGGGCCGTCCATTTGGGTCGACCACGATTGGCACCGTACCCGGCGCCAGCTTCAAGTAGCGGCCGAGTAGTGTCCGCAGTGCCGCGCGTGTGGCCACGAACTCATGGCGGGGCTTGTCGAGCACAAAACCGTCGGCCCTCGCGCGTTCGTCGGGCGCGAGCACATCGTCAAGCTCCCGCGACGACGCCCGACTGCGGTCGAGCGGCACGGCCCAGACGTGCACGGCATCGCCGAAAAGCGTCGGAAAATCGCTTGGCTCAGGCCAATTCAGGTGCATGGGTACGGTTCCGTATCAGCCGTTGAGGCGACGTTTCAGCAGCTCTGCGATCAATCTCACCGCGGCCGGCTGCTCGCGCATCTCCTGCCCACCCGTGGGGAACAAGAAGAAGTGGCCACCCGGGAGCAAGCGGTTCGAAAAATGCAGCGAAGTATGGCGGCGCCAGTCGGCGAGCCCCGTCGCCGAGACGGCACGATCCTCCGTGCCGCCGATCGCCAGAACGTCTGTCTCCAGCGGCGGCTCGTCAGTGTACTCGTACGTTTCGAGGAGCTTCATGTCGGCACGCATGGCAGGCAGCAGCAGTTGCAGCAATTCTGCGTTCGCGCGAACGGCCGGCGGAATGCCGTCGAATCGCCGGGCCATCTCCGCCACGAACTCGGCGTCGGGTAGCAAGTGCAAGGGCTCGGCCGTTTTCGGCCGGTGCGGCGCCGGGCTGGCCGCCGCGATCAGCAGACAAGGCATCCCCGCGCCTTGCCGGCGCAACTCCCGCGCGAGTTCGAACGCAAGCCACGCGCCCATGCTATGACCCAACAGTGCAAATCGACAATCGGTCAGTGGCACCACGGCGTCGGCGATCTCGTCGACCAATTGGCGCAAGTCGCTGATCGGCGGCTCGCCAATTCTTGCTTCGCGGCCGGGCAACTGAATCGGCACCAGTTCGACCCCCGTCGGCATCGCCGGCCGCCAACGGAAGAATCCCGCAGCTCCGCCGCCGGCGGATGGCAACGCGAACAGGCGAAATGCCGGTTCGGTGGACAATTCGGTCGGCAGGTAGCGGTTATGCTGCATGGGATTACGGTGCCGACCGGAGGGCCGGCGGTACGACGAGACGGCCCGATTCTCCCGCGTGCGAGTCGACCGGATGTTCGTCACAAACTGTTTGCTGAGCTACAGATGGGACAAATTCGCGGATGCTCGTGGACGCGCCATCCGGGACGGCCCGAATCATCGGGCGAACCATGCTGGCACGCTGCCCGGACTTCCGATAGGGACTACCGACCCAGGTCGGAAACACCTAGACTACATTGTTTGCCGAAGGAATCCAGCCGGCACCCACCTTTTGTTGCGCCGCCGTAACACGCGGGCCCGATGCCCGTACAAGCAATATCTAGTCCCCTTGGCGTCGGTGGAGCGAATCACCAAGCCCGCCCCGGCGCGGGCCGATTTACGCCTGAGTGTTTGTTTTACGGACCGAGTGTCGATGCGTTGTCAAATTGCTGCTAGCACGATGTCGGACGTCCTCGCCCAGCAGGCGGCGGACGATCCGGCCCGCACCGCCTACGTCTTCCTCGACGATCGCGACGGCGCGGTCGAGATGACCTACGGTGAGCTCGATCGGCGAGCCCGCGTGATCGCGGCTCGGCTGCAGCTCGAGCTCCAGCCGGGCGACCGGGCGCTGTTGGTCTATCCGCCGGGGCTCGATTTCATCGCGGCCTTTTTTGGCTGTTTGTACGCGGGCGTCGTCGCCGTGCCCGCGACCTACCCGAAGCCGCGCCGGCCAATGCCGCGGCTCAATCGGATTGCGGTCGATTGCGACGCCCACGTCGCGCTCTCCACCGCCGCCACGCTTACCACGCTCGACCCCGATCTGCTCTCGGCCGACGCGGCCACCAGCCAGTGGATCGCCACCGACGAGCTGCAGGATGAACTGGCCCAACATTTCGAGCCGCCGGCCGTGCGGGAAACCGATCTGGCGTTTTTGCAGTACACCTCGGGCTCGACCAGCGATCCCAAGGGCGTGATGGTTTCGCACGGCAATTTGCTCAACAACCTCGAGTGCATTCGCCAGGCCTTCGGCATCGGCGAGATGGAGGAGGACCACGTCTCGGCGACCGGCGTGTTCTGGTTGCCGGCCTACCACGACATGGGGCTCATCGGCGGCGTGCTCACGCCGCTCTACATGGGCGGACGCAGCGTGCTGATGTCGCCCACCGCGTTCCTGCAGCGACCGCTGCGCTGGCTCGAAGCGATTCACGAGTATCGGGCCACGATCAGCGGTGCGCCAAATTTTGCCTACGATTACTGCGCACGGCGCACCAAGCCGGAAGAGCGGGCGAAGCTCGACCTGAGCAAATGGCGGCTCGCGTTTTGCGGCGCCGAGCCGATCCGCGCGGAAACTTTCGCGCTGTTTGCCGACGCGATGCGGCCGTGCGGTTTCCAGTCGAAGTCGCTCTACCCGTGCTATGGCCTGGCCGAGGCCACGTTGCTGGCGGCGGGGCCCGACTTCCATCAGGAGCCGACCGTGCTCGTGGTGAATCGGCACGCGCTCTCGGAGCACCGCGTCGCGGTGGCCTGCGGCGAGCCCGAGGAGATGACTCAAAAGCTCGTCGGCTGCGGCCAGGCGATGACGGATCACACGCTGCTGTTGGTCGATCCCGAGCGGAATTCCGTCTGCGGCCCGGACGAAGTTGGCGAGATTCTGATCCAAGGCCCGTCGGTCGCGGCCGGCTACTGGAACCGCGCGGCCGATACGGCCGTCGATTTCGGCGCGAGCGTGCCCGGCCGGGAGGGACGATTCCTGCGAACGGGCGACCTCGGCTTCCTGCATGACGGCGAGCTGTACGTCACCGGCCGGCTCAAGGACGTGATCATCATCCGCGGCCGCAACCACTATCCGCAGGACATCGAGCAATCGGCCGAGTCGGCCCACTCCGCGCTGTTGATCGGCGCCGCGTTCGCGCTCGAAAGTGCTGGTTCGCGGGAAGACTCTGGCGGCGAGCGGCTGGTGATCGTCAACCAGGTGGACCGCCAATTCCGCGACGCCGATTGGGACCAGATTGTGCAGGCGATCCGCCGCGCGGTCGTCGAGCACCACGAGATCGACCCGTACGCGATCGTGCTGATCCGTCAGACGTCGCTGCCGATTACTTCCAGCGGCAAAGTCCAGCGGACGCTCTGCCGGCAGCAGTATGAAGCGGGCGAGCTGAAAGTAGTCCACGCCTGGACCAACCCGGCCGCTGCCGGCGCGGCTGCGAAGTCGAATGGCCAATCCGTTCGGCTCCATGGCGAGGGCGTGTCGTGGTCGGCTCAAAACGGGACGCAACAGCGTCGAAATAGTCCCGTGCGTCGGCGTCGCCGTTCGTCCGGCAGCATCGAACTCGATCGGGCCTCCGAGCGGATCGAAGCCTGGATGCTCGACTGGCTGATCACGCGGCTGGGCCTTACGCCGGACGACGTGTCGCGCGACCGGCCGTTTGCCGAGTACGGCGTCGATTCGCTCACGGCGGTCGAATTGAGCCACGAGCTGGAGCAGCAATTCTCGGTGCCGCTGCCGCCGATCGTCGCCTGGAACTATCCCACGCCCGCCGCCCTGGCCCGGTTCCTGGCCGAGGAAACTCTGGGCGTCAAACGCGAGCCGGTCGAGTCGACGCACGACGCGAGCGGCGCGGCGAAGCAATCGGCAAACGGCGTCGCCCACGACGACGACCTCGCCGCGCTGCTGGCGGAGGTCGAAAACCTCTCCGACGCTGAAGCGGCGCGGCTGCTGGCAGAAGAGCGGCAGGGCCGGTAGTCCGCTGACAAACGGCGGGTCACTTTTCGCACGGGCGCCTGGCCTGCGTCCTGCATCTCAGTCCGCGTTGGTTCGTGAGCGGTGCGTTCATCGCCAATGGTTGACTTTTCCACGTCAGCCAAGTTACGCTGCCTTCATGACACGATTTCCAGGCAGACTTGTCGCGTTCGTTGTATTGGTGGTCTTGGCGGTCGGCTCGCTCGTCCAGGGCGCCGGCTGGCCGGAGTTCCGCGGGCCACACGGCGACGGCCACGCCGCCGCGTCGGACGATGCGGCCTCCGCCGGACTCCCGCTCGAATGGAGCGAATCGAAGAACGTCCGCTGGAAGACCGAGATTCCCTACCGCGGTTGGTCGACCCCCGTCGTCCTGGACGGCCAGATCTGGCTCACCACCGCCACCGAAGACGGTCACGATTTCTACGCCATCTGCGTCGACGCCGAAACCGGCAAGCTGCTGCACAACGAGCTGGTCTTCCATTGCGACCAGCCCGAGCCGCTCGGCAACAACATGAATTGCTACGCGGCCTGTTCGCCCGCGATTGTGCCTGGCCGCGTCTACGTCCATTTCGGCAGCTATGGCACCGCCTGCCTCGACACCCGCACCGGCAAACCGATCTGGCAGCGAGACGACTTGCCCTGCCGCCACTTTCGCGGGCCGTCCTCGTCGGTCGTGCTGTTTGAGAATCTCGTGATCCTCACGCTCGACGGCGCCGACCTGCAATACGTCGTCGCGCTCGACAAGAACACCGGCGAAACCGTCTGGAAAACCGATCGGAACGTCGAGTGGAACGACGGCGATGTCACCGGCCCGCTCGCCGACTTCGCCAAGCAAGGCGACTTCCGCAAAGCTCACAGTACACCGCTGGTCGTCGACGTCGGCGGCCAGCCACAACTGGTTAGCGGCGGCGCGAAGGCGGCGTTCGGCTACGATCCCCGCACCGGTCGCGAGCTGTGGCGTGTCCACTACGACGATTGGTCCGTCGCACCCCGGCCACTCTACGAAAACGGCGTCGCCTACATCGTCACCGGCTTGATGCACCCCGAGCTGTGGGCCGTCCGGACCAGCGGCACCGGCGACGTGACCGACACGGAAGTCCTCTGGCGACTCAAGACCGGCGTCGCCAAAACCGCCTCGCCGCTGTTGGTCGACGGACTGATCTACATGGCGAGCGACGACGGCGTCGCCACTTGCGTCGACGCGGCCACCGGCAAAGTCGTCTGGAAAAAGCGGATCGGCGGCCGATACGCCTCCTCGCCGATCTACGCCGCGGGCCGAATCTACTATTTCGATCAAGACGGCAAGACCACGGTCATCGAGCCCGGCCGCGAGTATAAGCTGCTCGCCACCAACGAGCTCGACGACGGCTTCATGGCTTCGCCCGCGGTGGCCGACGGCGCCCTCTTCCTCCGCACCAAATCGCACCTCTACCGGATCGAGGAAGCGAACGGTTCGTAGTCGGTTGTCGTTAGACCATCGTCATTCTACCTACCTACCTCCAGCCGACGCCGGTTCTATGGCCAATTCTGCGTTTTCTCACGACCGCCGGGCCGGAACCGGCGATTTGGTGAGCTAAACTTGTCGGTTGCATGAACGCAACCCTGGCGGGGCGTGGACCCATCGCGTCGCTGCTTGACAGTCGGAATTCGATCGTATCTGTTGAGTTCGTGGAAGATGCTTGGCCGTGGGCCGCTTCCGATCCGCTCCAGGCTTCCCGAACTCTTCTCCTTAGGGGAATTGCCATGAACAAGTTCGTACGTTGGACGTGTGCGTTGTCGGTTGCTGTGCTCGTCGCCGCCGCCTGTTTGCGGCAGTCGGCTGCACAAGGATTTAACCTCAACGACCTCAAGAAGCAAATCGACAACACCAAGAATCAAAACAACCAGTCGAATCAGAACAATTCCAGCCAAAAAAAAGACGAGAGCAACAGCAGTAGCAATAACTCGAACGGCCAGAGTAACCAGAGCAACAAGAAGTCGAAGTCGAAAAACCAGTCGAACGACCAAGATGGCAATCAGACTCAGCAATTCTTCTCCAACGGCCAAAACGGCCAAAACGGCCAAAACGGCCAGAACAGCCGGTTTAGGTTCCAAGGCTCCAACCAGCAAGGCAATTCCCAGAACAACGGGCAGTTCCAGAACTGGCAGCAGAACAATCAGAAAGGCCTCTCGATCGGCGCCTGGAACGCCGGCAAGTGGCAAGGCTCGCACAAGATCGAAAGCTGGACCAAGAACTTCGGCGGCAACCAACAGCCGTTCAGCAGCCAGTGGTACAAGGACCATCCGAAGGCTTGGAAGTACGGCAACAACAAAGCCAACATCTGGGTCACGGGCTCCCTGCCCGGCGTCTATGGCTGGCTCGGCTGGGGCAACGTGCCGCAGCAGTACCAGGGCAACTATGGTCAGGGCAACTACGGCAACGGCCCGCAGTTCGACCCGTCCTACTATGGCGATTGGTATCCGCTCGGCGTCTACTCACTGATGGCCGGCCCCGGCGACATGGGTACGCGAATCGTCCAACTCGCGGTCGACCGCAACGGCCGCATCGCCGGCAACTACTACGACATGATCTCCGGCTCGAACTACAGCCTCTCGGGCGACATCCGCCAACAGTCGCAACGGGTCTCATTCTGGCTCAACAAGAACCAGTTCGTCCGCTTCCGCACGTCGGTCGGCCAACTGCTGCAACCCTACGGCATGTTGACGGTGCAACTACCCGGCGGCGAACAGCAGTGGCAATTCGTGCGACTGGAAGACTGACCGCGAAAAAATAGAAGCGAGCCGGAGCGAGCCGGGCCGCGGGCACCGACGCGCAGCGTTGGTCGGGCCCCGAGTGGAGTCGATCCAGCAGTGCAACGGCCGTATTGCCGGCCAGGGGCCGAATTACGCCACGATCGGTGACAATCGCGGCGATCAGCTCGGTCGGCGTCGCAGCGACTCAGGATCGCTTGAAAGCCGTGAGCCGGTGGCTTCGCCGCACAGACCAAATGACCGTGCGTAATGTTGCACGGTGTGGTTTATGCTTTGAGAGCGTATACCGACCGTTGCTGCTGGTTGTGGTTTCGGAGGTAGCGGCGAACATTCGACGTCAATTCGTCCATGCTGAGGCAGGCCTGGTTGCGGGTGACGTTGGCGTGCAAGTCCAGCCACGTGCGTTCGATCTTGTTGTGGGCGGACAGGCGGCGATGCATTGGCGGAGCATCGCCAGCGCCGCTTCGTATTGGTTGGCGAGGATCTGATTGACGTAGTCATCCATGGGGGCCTCGGCGGGAGTCGGTCGCTCCGTAGGCTGCACTGTGAGGTTTCATTTACGAGATCCCCAACTGCTCAATCGTCGTAGTCAGCGATTCGTCTTCCATCCTTTGGTACGCGGCCGCGGCGTCGACAATTCGCTTCCCCATGATCTCTTCGAGCATCACCTGCGTGTAGACCGGTCGTTCGGATGCGGTGGACTTGGTGCCGTACTGGCTAAGGTTGGAGGCGAAGATGCCCGCCGCGCTGACGGGCAGGAAATCTTCGTACCTCAGCCCCTCGGCGCGAACGTATCCTAGTCGCACGAGTTCTTGGGACTGCCTGTTCTTGATGGTCCCCTTGGCTGCGAGGCCAGCGGGCGTCGGCGAGTAGCGGGCGTGTACGTAGCCGCCGGCGATCAGCTCAGCCAGCGTCTTGGGAAATGCTCTGAACGGCGTGGCATACATCACCTCGTAGGCCGCAAAGTCGCGCGTCGGCAGAGTCGGATCCTGCTCACGAACGGCATCGGCTTCGGCGAGACAGCGATCGTAGAGCGCACGGCCCATGGGAGTGGTGGCGTAGAATCGCTGCTCGATCTCGCCGAAGCGGGCCGTGTGCTCAGCGGCGGTCGTCGAACCGTCGGGATTGGTGAACGTCACCGGCTCGGTCAGCGCCTTGTACGCGTCTTGTCGCAATAAAACAGGCGTATCCTCGCTCGGGCCTTCCGTGAAATCCTTGAATCCGTTGTGGCGAAGCGTGCGGAAATTGAGGTCCGGTTGTTGGAGTCGCTGGGCGAGATCGTCGACTAGCGTGGAGAGTTCGTCGGCCGAGACCTTGCCGTCTTCGAAGCCGTCGATCTCTGCCCAAGAGAGATGCTTGAAGCTCAGACGCAGGTAGTCGTCGTCGCCGAAGCTGGCCATGCGCGAGAGCACGTTCGGCCCGTATCCGGAACTGTGCTTCGTCGAGCTGGTCCAGGCAGAACTTCATCGCCGCCGTGTACAAGTCCATGCAGAGCGTGTTGGGGGTGAGATGGTTGAGGTGATGTCGCTGGAAACAGGCGATGTCTGCGGCGATTTTGAAACCGGTGTCGCAGAGTTGCTTGTAAAGCGGGTAGTCGCTGGCCTGGGCCGTCCATTTGAAAATCCGCTCCGTTCCGGCGCGAATTAGCAACTCGGCGTCGCCCCACGTCAGGCCTCCCTGGCGCTCGCCTTTCTCGATCATCTGCCGGGCCTCGTCGCTGAAGACCTGGCGATGGGCCAACAGCTTCTCGATGCGGGCTTGTGTCTCGGGGTCGAAGTAGTCGGTCATCAGCAGCGAGGTGAAGACGCGGTGCTCGGGGGCAACAACGCTGCGGAAAGCCGTCGCCACAATCGGCTGACTCTTCGCGCCGACGCTCGACATGTCGTAGTAGTTATGCGGCTGCATCGCGAACTGGTTGAAGTAGCGAGCCACCCAGCGATATTCGTCCTTGCGTCCGATGCGGATCGCCCCATGCCGTTCGCCGCTCGTTTTTTCCAGTTGCTCATCCGTGATCGAGAAGCCTGGGTGGAGCAGGCCCAACAGAGTGCAGACCGCGCGATTGCACTGGCGATTGACCGCGAGCGACTTGTCGTACAACGGCACTTCCTTGCCGAACATCGCGGAAAGCTCGGCGAACAGCTTCTGCTGCATCTGGCGTTTGTCGGCAAACTGCGCTGTCATCAGGTGGTTCCCCGATCGGTAACATGGTTGGTTTCGACCACGGATAGGTAACCCACGCCGAAGTCGGTTCCGAGCCGCGGGAAGTCGATCATTACGCAATTTAGCAGGATTGGCACGGGGCGGCAAAAACTTAGAACTGCGGAGCAGGCGAACTACAAAGTCCCACGATCGAGAGATCAGGTTCATGCATTCGGCCGACGGAAATGCGGCGGGGCAGCGCTGCGTGGCCGAAGCATGGCCTAGAACCCGATCTTTCTGTTTCGCTGAGTTGTCCACATATGGGCTAGGAACTCACGGCGCCCACTCACTCCTCCAACCGCTTGACGCGGAGGTTGCGGAAGGCGACGGGGTCGTTGTGGCCGCAGAAGCCGAGGCCGCCGGTGGCGCGCGAGGCACCGGGGTGGGCCAGGCGGTCGGGTGGGTGCTCTCTCACGTCAGCTAGGTTCACGTTGAGAATCTGGAAGCCGTTGAGATCGACTTCGACGTGATCGCCGCGGACGGTGACTTGCTCGTGGTTCCACTCGCCGACCGGTCGTAGGAAGCCGCGATGGGCCGGTGCGAGGCCGTAGGCGCTGCCGTGGTATTGGTAGTCGTGAAGCGTCGCGTATTGCGGGGCGGTGTCGTCGAGGATTTGCAGTTCGATGCCGTCGAGATGCGGATCGGAGGTGGGCTCGGGCGTGCGAATCGCCAGTCCGTTGTTGCCGCCCGGCGGGAGCTTGAACTCGAAACGGAGGATGAAGTCGCCATAGTTCTCGGCGGTGAGCAAGTTGCCGCCGCGGCCCGGCTTGCACTGAATCGCACCGTCGACTACCTCGTAATCGTCGGTGGCGCCGATCCAGCCGGCGAGGCTCTTGCCGTCGAAGAGGCTGGTGAATCCCGCATCATCGCCCTTGATATCGCCGCCCTCGATTTCCGCCAGTCGGCGATTCGCCTCTGCGCCGCCAATCTCGCGGATAAACAGGTTGCGGAAGCGGGTCTCGCTTCCGTGCGTTTGCAGGTAGATCGGGCCGCGGGCGAAGACGGGAATCGCGCGGTCGTAGTAATTCTCCAGGACGACGTGGTCGACGACCTTTTGATCGTTGAGCTCGACGGTGACGTAGGGGCCGACCATGGTGACGTGCATACGATTCCACTCGCCGGGGCGATGATCGGCGCGGGCGGTGGGGAACCGCTCGTGGGTTTCGTTGTTCCAGAGTCCGCCGGAACCCTGGGCCGCGCCGAATTTGGCGGAGACTTGGCTCCAGGGATCCCAGATTTGCACCTGCGGAACGCCGCGGAGATAGATGCCGCTATCGCCGTCGGGGTTGATCTTCCAATCGACCCACAGCTCGAAATCGCCGTGTACTTTTGCGGTGGCGAGGAAGGGTTCGTGGCCGTCGCTGACGACCTCGTCGCCGCCGTCCCCTTTCTCGACGTGCCAGTGGGCGGCGAGGCCTTGCTGCATTTTTTGCTGCCAGGCGGCGAGGTCGTCGCCTTGAAGGGCGGCGATTTCACGCGGGTCGCGCGTGGCACCGCCTTGCCAAGTCGACGAGTCGTGGAGGTCGATCAGTTCTTGGAATCCATCCGGCGGCGCGGCGCCATTCTCGCCGGCGGCAAGCGGAGCCAACGAAACGACTACCGCGACGACCGCGGCCAGTTGCAGCCAGCGAATTCCCATCGACGTCCCTCCCAGTTTACGGCAGATCGGCATGGCGCCGACGAGAAGCATACCATGCGTTCGTCATCGTGCGAAACCATCAATCGTCATCCTCGTCCTCTTCTGCGCGAACGAAAGCGGCCCGAACGGGCGGGGGCATGGGCGAATCGGCCCCGCGCACGCTCCGCCACACGACTTCGTTGAGCAGCAGATCGTCGGCACGGTCTTCCTCGGCTAGGTTCATTTGTTCAGAGTCGCGAGCGCCCCAGGCGTCGGCCAGGTTGGTGGCGTGCAGATCAACTGTCGCTGGTCGATGCAGATAGGGTGCGATGCATCGGCGCGGCCTGGAAGGAGGCGTACATCGGCAGGGCGGCCGCGTCGAATTGGCTCATCGGCTCGAGTCCGAGAACGAGCTCCATCGTCCGCAACATGCTGGAGGTCGAGTAGAAGCTCGAATCGACGTGGGCCCGCTTCGTATAGGGACTCACCACCAGCGCCACGGTGCGATGGGCGTCGACGTGGTCGGAGCCGTTTTGTGCATCGTCTTCGACGACAAAAATGGCGGTCTCCGGCCAGAACTTGCTGTGGCTCACCGCCTCGACGACGCGCCCCAGCGCGAGGTCGTTGTCGGCGACCATCGCCACGGGTGTCGGCTTCTCGGGACGCGTGCCGGCCGTGTGATCGTTCGGGAGCCGGAGAATTGTGAGCTGCGGCATTTCGCCGCGCGCCTCGTACTGCTTGAGCTTGTCGATGAAGCGTGAGGCGCGGTCCTGATCGCTGTAGTCGAGATCGAAACTGCGGAACAGCGGATCGAAGTGGCCTTCGAGCGCCGGCACGGTCGCCGTGCCCGGCTCGCCGACCCGCTTCGCGTTCTTGACGAACTCTCCGAAGCTGTAATATGTGACGCCGGCTTCTCGCGCACGGTCCCAGAGGTAGCCTCCCTTGGGCGTGGCGTTTTTATAGTTGCCTTCCGAGACGTAGCCGATTTTGTCGACGTCCTCGCCACGGTAGTTGAGCGGCCAGAGTTTTTCGACGAAGTCGGTCGCGTACGCCCCCATGCTCCACTCGTGGCCATCGGCGCTGACTTCGCCCTCGGCGTAGAAGTTGTCGAGCAGCACGAACTCTTCTACGAGCGCGTGATGATTGGGCGTGACGGCGGCCGGGAACAGGCAGAGCGTCGGGTCGCCGTTGCCCGCGGTCACGTCGCCGAACACCTGATCGTACGTGCGATTCTCCTTGATGATGTAGATACAATGTCGGATGGGGCTCGGATCGCCGACCTTGGCCGGGATCGGATTGTCGGCCGCACGGTGCTCGGCGCGGACTTGCGCGTCGCGGCGGAGCGGGCTGCAAGCGAAGGCGCGGCGCGTCAGCCTGGCTAAGCGTTTGGGTTCGGGGCGGTCGATGAAGCTGACCGCGCCGCGGAAGAGACCGGCGATGTACTCGTTCAGCGGCATTCTGCGTTCGGTGGGTTTCGGTCCGTTGGGGTTCGCCTTGGGCCACAGTCCCTTGCCGTTCGCGACCAGGATCACCTGGTCGTCCTCCGCAAAGCGAACCGACGTCGGATACCAGCCCACGGGGATGAACCCCAACGATCGGCTTCGGCCACGCTCCGAGACGTCGACGACGGCGATGTTGTCGTTGTCGGCGTTGGCGACCAGCAGCGTTTTCCCGTCGTGCGAAAGACAGATGCTGTTAGGCGTGCTGCCGTTCGGCGCGCCCGGGTAGAGCGCACTAGAAATGGTTTCGATGGCCTTGCCCGTCGCCAGGTCGATGACCGACACCGAGTTCGAGTTGCGCAAGCTGCGAAGAGCGTCTTGCCGTCGGGAGAGAGCAGCATTTCGGTCGGATGGCGATCCGTGGAAAACGAGCGGCCGACGGCGCCGCTGGCCAGATTCACTTCGACGACGGCGCTGTTGGCCCACAAGCTGACGAATGCCGTTTTGCCGCCGGGCGCCGGAACGACCGCGTAGGGATAACTGCCTTTCGGCAGGGGAATGTGCCGCACGGACTGCGAACCGTCGAGCGGCATCAGGCAGAGCGAGTGTCCCCAGCAGCAAGCGACCAGCAACGATTTGCCGTCGGCGGCGAGCGCCAAGCCGGCCGGGATTTGCGCTTTGTCGACCGGTCCCACGGCGAGCGCTTTGTAATCGAACAAAGCGCCTGCCTTGAATTGCCAAGCGTGTACGACTTCCGTCTCGCCGCCGCTGGCGTACAGGTGTTCGCCCGACGCATCGAAGGCCAAGCCGTAGAACGCCTGCGGCACGATCGCCCGCGTGACCATTTGGTGCGTCTTCAGATCGACAATCACCACCTCGTGGTTGCCATAGCCGGCGCAGAGCACCGCCGCCCATTGGCCGCTGGGGTCGATCGCGATGTTGACCGGGAAGTCGCCGACTTGGAGTTGCTTTCCCGTCGGTCGGAGCGACCATTGCGTGGGCAACAGGATGTTGCCCTGCGGCTGCAATCCGGGCAGGACTCGCGCGGCAGGCGAAGCGTCGACGGCAGGGGCCGGCTCCGCAGCGATTGCGGATGTCACGAACGCGGCCAAGACGCAATTGCAAAGGACAAGGGACAGAAAGCGCATGACGGTTGTTGACTCAATGGTGAGGAAGCAGTTCAGGCAGAAATCGCCGACGGCCTCTATCATCATAAAGTCGACGCGGGATTCCGTCTATCGAGCGCGACGCGAGGTAGAGAGCGAAACTTGCGGAATTCAGCACGGGCCTACGCGATTTCTTAACATGGCGCGACTGCAAAATGCGATCACTCGTCATGAAATCGCAGCGTCACCAAGATGCACGGCCCGCCGGCGATCACGTTTGCGCCCGCTTGTTCGGCGCGCGCGACGGCCGCGGGGCTCTCCGCGCCGGGCTGCATCCAGAAATTCTTGATGCCGCGGTCGAGCGCTTGAGCGACGATCTGCTCCGTCACTTTCGGCGGCGTGATGATCGAGATTCCGTCGATCGTGCCCGGCACGCTGGCGAGGTCGGCGTAGGCGGTGAGCCCCTCGATCTCGCCGTCCTTGGGATTCACCGGCACGACATCGAGCCCGCGCTGTTGGTAGACCCGCAGCACCTTGTTGCCGTACTTCTCGCGGTTGGTCGACGCGCCGACCACGGCGAAGCGCTTGCCCGCGAGGAACTGATTGATCTTGTCTTGTTCGATCACGAGAGCCTTCTCAAGATACGATGCGATGCGCTGCCGCTCAGCGTCTTGAACCGTCAAATGAATGTCACCGTCGACAACGTAGCGATGATCGATCAAGGCACAATGCAGTAAGGCACAAGACGAGCAGTCCAAGCGCCGTGGGTTCCGGCACGGGTAGCACGGCGACGTAACCTCGCGTACGTCCCTGCGTATCGAATGCCGTACCGGCGAGCACTCGGCCATCGCGCGACATCGAATTCACCGACCAGATCGTCCAGCCGCCGAGGTCTAAGCCCCGGTCGGCCATTAGATCGGTGAGCAATTCCGGTCGATATTCGTCTCCTGCCTTTGTCCAAACTACCGCCTGCCCCATGGTAAGTGGAATATCAATCACGTTGCCGGTAATCAAGCTGCCATCGTCCGATACTTGCACTGCCGAATGATAGCCGAACCCATCCAGGCGCGGCAGAGCCCGTAAGCCTGCTTCCTGCGTCCAGATGATCCCATCAAAGCCTGCACCTTGATTCCCGCCAACGACGATTGACCCGTCGGCAGACATGGAACTTGCCGATGCGCTTCGGGGCGGTTCGGGTAACGAGCCAAGGACTTGCCAGCCATCAGCGAATGTCCAACGAGCCATTTGTACTTGGTTCTTGCCTACGACGTTTGTATATCCGACAATTGTCATTCCGTCGTCCGACAAATCGTTGGCCATACTCCATGGTGGATAGATCGAGTTGGATGTTCCTAGCGTGCCGAGATTGATCATCCCGGTGGCTTGCGTCCAGCGAAAGCCTCGATAGCCGTTTGGAGTGTCGCTATATCCGACAACGATCGAACCGTCGGAATTCACTCGATTGCTGTGACTCTCGTCGAATCTGTCGTTTGATAATGTGCCAAGTGTTTCAAAGCCGCCGATCTCTGTCCAGCGAAACGCCTGCCGAGTGCCAAGGATGCCGTTTGAGATTTGACCGACAACGGTCGAACCGTCAGCGGATATGTCAGAGACTTGCCAGATTTTCGAGTCGGTCGGCAACGGAACGACGTGACTGCCCGCAAGCGGATTCCACAGAAAAAGACTTCTGGTGTTAGCCGTCGTAACCATTCCTGCCGCGATTCGCCCCGTCGCGGAACTTCCCGCCAAAGTTACGCTGCCATCGACTGGCGGTTGGATCGGATAAAATCCGACGGGGAGCGCGGCGGAATCTGCAAATCCATCGCGCGAAACGACAAGTGTTATCAGAAAGATAATAAGATGTAGAGCGGTCAGTCGTCGCAGATTCATGTTCATTAGCCTAATGCTCCGGAAACAGTGCAATGGACCAAGTTACGTTGAGTCGCTGAAGTAGTTATCGTAACGAATCTCTGAGGTCGGAGGGAATAGGGTGAGCAAACTTCATGAGCGTCGAGAGGCTTTGTACGTTGGCGTCCTTTCTCGAATGGAAAAGACCTTACTTGAATAAAGCGACGACAGCTGAAAACGGGATGCTTTCTACTCGTCGTCAAACTGCTCTATGTCGCAGCCGATGCAGCCGCAATTGCCGCGGCTGCTTGCTCGAGTACCACGTCCGAAATCTGGCCACGCACGGAGACGAGCGCCGTGGGAGCGCCCATCCCGAAACCCTTCAGCGGATTGTGCCAACGGATCGCACCCGTAAGCGGATCGAGGCAATAGATGTAGCCGTTGGTCGAGGCGATCAGCCGGTCGCCATCCATCAGCAGCGTGACGTAGTCGGATTTCATCTGGTCGTTCGACCAAACGATCGCGCCCGTGTCGCGGTCGAGCGCCAAGGCGTAGCCATTGAGCCCGACGAAAACCAGTTGATCGACGGTCATCGAATCGTTTCCTCCATAATCAGACGGAATTGATCGCTCCTCCCTAATGTAGAGCGTTTGGTACGCCGGTGAAAGCATTGTGGACGGTGCGGCATAATCGTCGTGGCCGAGAACCGCATTGCCACGTACACTAGTGGATCTGCCCCCACGGCTGCATCCTTGCCTACCACGTTACCGCCCGTCCATGGCCCTCGTTCAACTCAACGACGTTTCGCTCACCTTTCGCGGGCCGCCGCTGTTGGATGGCGTAACCTGCACGATCGAGCCAGGGCAGCGGATCGGCTTGTTGGGGAGGAACGGCTCCGGCAAGACGACGCTGATGCAGATCCTCGCGGGCCAGGTGCACCCCGATCATGGGGCGTGCATCGTATCGGCCGGGGCCAAGGTCGCGCTCCTGCCGCAGGAGGTGCCGCACGATCTGGCGGGCAGCGTTACCGACGTCGTGCTCCACGGGCTCCCGCCCGAGGATCGAGACGACTCGCATCATTGGCAGGCCGAGGAGCGGGTCGAACGGCTGCTCGCGCGGATGAACCTGCCCGGCGAGTTGGAAGTCGGCACGCTCTCCTCCGGCATGAAGCGGCGCGTGCTGCTGGCACGGACGCTGATCTCCGAACCCGACATGCTGCTGCTGGACGAGCCGACAAACCATCTCGACGTCGATGCCATCGGCTGGCTCGAAGAGTTCCTGAGCCGCTGGCCGGCGACATTGCTGTTCGTGACGCACGATCGCGCATTCCTCCGCAATCTGGCCACGCGGATACTCGAGATCGACCGCGGCCGGTTGTTCGACTGGTCGTGCGACTACGAGACGTTCCTCGTGAGGAAAGAAGCGGCGCTGGCGGCCGAGGAAAAGCAGAACGCGCTGTTCGACAAGAAGCTCGCCCAGGAGGAGGCCTGGATTCGCCAGGGGATCAAGGCCCGTCGCACCCGCAACGAAGGCCGCGTGCGGGCGCTCAAGCAGTTGCGGGTCCAGCGGAGCGAGCGCCGCGACAAAGTCGGGGCCGCAAAGCTCGACATCCAGGCCGGCCAGCGGAGCGGCGCCCTGGTGGCCAAGGTCGACGGCATCTCGTTCGACTACGATGGCCAGCCGATCGTCCGCGATTTCTCGACCACGATCATGCGGGGCGACAAGATCGGCGTCGTCGGCCCGAACGGCGCGGGCAAGACGACGCTGCTGCGGCTGCTGTTGGGCCAACTCGCACCGCAGTCGGGCAGCGTCCGCCTCGGCACGAATCTCGAGATCGCCTATTTCGACCAACTCCGCGAGCAGCTCAACGAAGACGCCAGCGTCGCGGACAATATCGCCGGCGGGAACGAAACCATTACCTATCACGGCCAATCGCGGCACGTATTGGGGTATCTGCAAGACTTCCTGTTCACGCCCGAGCGGGCTCGCACGCTGGTCCGCTTCCTCTCCGGCGGCGAACGCAACCGCGTGCTGCTCGCGAGGCTCTTCTCGAAGCCGGCCAACGTCGTGGTGCTCGACGAGCCGACTAACGATCTCGACCTGGAATCGCTGGAACTGCTGGAAGAGCAGCTCGTCGAGTTCGACGGCACGCTGCTGGTGGTGAGCCACGACCGGGCGTTTCTCAACAACGTGGTCACCAGCACGATCGTGTTCGAGCCGGGGGGAGTGCGCGAGTACGTCGGCGGCTACGACGACTGGCTGCGGCAGCGTTCGGCGGAAGTTGCGGAGGCGAGCGAACGAGCCGCCACGCTGACCAAGGAGAAACGATCGGCCACGACGAAGGCGCCGGCGTCGGCCATTCGCCGCCGCACGTACAAGGAGAAGCTGGAGCTCGAATCGCTGCCGGCCAAGATCGCCGAACTCGACGCCGAGATTGACAAGCTTCACGCCGACATGGCCCAGCCGGAGTTCTATCAACAGCGAGCGTCGGCGATCGCTGAAAAAGCGGCACGACTCAAGACATTCGAGCAACAGCTCGCGACCGCGTACGAACGCTGGGAAGAGCTGGAGCAGTTTGCTGATTAGCGCGTTGAGCAGATAGCATCACACGCGGAGAAAGATCCGTTTCTTATACAGCAACAACAGCAACAACCACTCGACGAACACGACGGCCACGGCCCACAGCAGCGGCTGATACGCGCCGGCGTTCTTGAGCGCACCGTCGAAGAAGAAATGCGCGGTGTACTGGAAGTCGACGAATTGTTGCGCCATGTAGATGAGAATCGAGTTGCTGCCGATCACGACGAATAGCAACGTCCAAGCCCGCCACCGCCAGACGTCGATCACCAAATAGAACAGGGCCAAGAACAGCATGCTCCAGCCGGCGCAGTAGAGCACGAACGAGCTGGTCCAAAGATTTTTGTTGATCGGGAATTCGAGGTTCCACAACTGGCCCAGCCCCAGGCAGACCAGTCCCGCGATCACCATGATCAGCGTTTTGGCGTAGCCGCTCAGCCGTTCGTACTTGAGGAGTTGGCCGGTGACAGCGCCCGACAAGGCCGTGGCGATCGCCGGGACGACTCCGAGCAGTCCCTCGGGGTCGCGGTCGCCGTGATACAGATGGCCGGGAATTAGGCTGCGATCGATGAAATCGGTGAGCGTGTGGCCGGGTGCCAAGTCGCCCGCGCCAAACCCAGGCACGGGCACAAATTTGAGCAGCGCCCAATAGGCGACCAGCAGCCCGGCGATCCACAGCAGTTGCCCACGCAGCCGGGTGTTGAGCACGATCAAGGCGGCGAATAGATAGGCCAGGCCGATGCGTCCCAGCACGCTCGGATAGCGCATGTTGGCCCAGTCGAAATTCAACAGGCCATTGTAAATCATTCCGAGCAGCACCAGCAACAATCCCCGCACGATCGCGTGGCGGGCGAGCCGTTGCTTGCTGTCGCCGCGCTCGAGCCGTTTGTCAAACGAGAATGGCATCGCCACGCCGGCGATGAACAAAAACAGCGGAAAGATCAGGTCGTAAAAAGCGAAACCGTTCCACTCCGGATGATGGAGCTGCCCGGCAAGCCACACGAGCCAGGCCCAACCGGTCAACCGGGCCGCCGCGTGGGCGATCGATTCACCGCCGATGATCCAGAACATGTCGAATCCGCGCAAGGCGTCCAGGCTCAATAGCCGCTGGTCGGACGGCGGTTTGTTGTCGGTTGGTCGAGAACTGTCGGTCATGCGATTGTCCTTGAGCGCCGTGGCGATCGTCGCCACCGATTGTATTGAATCTGTGGCAAGAGAATAGGCCGATCTGCCGGCCCAAATTGTCGGCAATTCGACGAATCGGCCCGTTTCCCGACGTACACTTGAGCATGTGGGTGCCGGGGCAGCTTCCACCATTCTTGACGTTTGTCATTTGCATCTCCCCGTGGCCGCGTACGGGCAGGCGCGTGCGAGACGGGAAGAAACTGCGTGCCGCCAAAACCAGAACGACTCGTCGGCGTCTGACGCGCGGTCACTCCGGCAGCTCGAAACGGTAGCCGACGTCGCGGATCGTGTGGATGAAGGTCGGCTTATGCGGCGCGGGCTCGATCTTGCCGCGGAGCGTGGTGACGCAGCGGTCGACGCTGCGAGAAGTGACGATCACACTCCGACCCCAGACGTGGTCGATGATGTCGCTCCGCGCAAGGGCTCGGTTCGGCCGCCGCACGAAGTATTCGAGCATCCGATACTCCTTGGTCGTGAGCGGTATTTCCTCGCCGCCGCGGGTGAGTTTGTGCGACACGAGGTCGAGTGTCGCGTCGCCGATTCGGTGGACCGTCTCGTCGCTTGCTCCCCGCCGCCGCAGCAGCGCCTTCACCCGCGCGATAAGCTCGCGGATGCTGAACGGCTTGGTGACGTAGTCGTCCGCGCCCAGCTCGAGGCCGCGGACGATTTCCTCCTCCTGCCCCTTGGCGGTGAGCATGATGATCGGCAGATCGAGCTGCTGCTCGCGGACCCGCCGGCAAATCTCGTAGCCGTTGAGCTTCGGCAGCATGATGTCGAGTAGCACCAAATCCGGCGGCTCGCCGAGCACCGCGGCGAGCCCCGCGTTGCCGTCCGTTGCCGCGTGGACTTCGTAGCCCTGTGCGCGGAAATTATCCGTGAGGCCGCGCAAGAGCGGGGTCGTCTTCGATGATCAAGATCGATTGGTCGGTCATGATATTCCATTGACCGGCAGCGAGACGGTGAATGTCGTTCCCGCGCCGAGCCGGCTCTCGACAGTGATCTCGCCGCCGTGCGCTTCGACGATGTATTTCACGATGCTCAGGCCCAGGCCGCAACCGTCGTGTGACCGCGAGAGATGTTGATCGACCTGGTAGAAGCGGTCGAACACCCTGCGCACGGCTCGCGGCGAGAGGCCGAGGCCGTTGTCGGCCACCGTCACCGCGATTCGGTCGTCGACTCGTTTGGCGACGATCCGGACGCTCTTCGGTTCATCGCTGTATTTCCAGGCGTTGTCGAGCAGGTTCACCACGACCGTCACTAGCGCCGCCGCGTCGCCATCGAGCGGGAGCGGCCGTTCGACTTCGACGCACAATTTGTTCGTGACGCCGTCGAACCGCTCGGCGACGGCAGCAACCGCCTCGTCGACGATCGCGGCCCCGTCCGTCTGCTGGAAGTCGAACCGGTGCTTGCCCCGTTCCATCCGCGAGAACGTGAGAAAGTTGTCGATCAGCCGGCTCAGGCGCAGCGTTTTCTTTGGCGATCATTTCCAGATACTCGCGGGCCCGCACATGGTCGCCGAACGGCGCGTCCGGCGAACTGTCGGCATCGAGCAGCGTGTCGACCAGCAGGCGAATCGAGGCGAGCGGCGTTTTCAATTCGTGCGACACGGTGGCCACCAGATCGTTCTTGAGCCGCGCCAGCCGCGACTGTTCGCGGAGCATCCGGGCCACTAATAGGGCCAGTGCCACGGTGATCGCCACGACCACGATGCCCGTCCAAAGAAAAAACGCCATCCTCTCGTCGGCCGCCATGTCGAACGACGCGGCATCGGCCAGTCGCAGTGCGAGTCGCCAGCCGGGAAACATTGGGGCCAGTGACACGTTTGCCAAATCGTTCGTCGCACCTTCCGATTGCGCCGGTCTCCGCACTTCGACGATCACGCCCTCGGGAAACGGCTGCTCGGCCAACGTGCCGTCCATCGCGTCCTGCAACGATGGCTCTTTCAACAGCGCGATCATGCGCCCGGAGGTCGAGCGAAGCTGTGATACGTTCGCTAACTTTGTCGGCTGCAACACGCCGGACGACGCTGGCTGCGGAGACGCAGCGAGGAATTCCGCGGCCAGATCCTCGGCCGCGAGCGTCCGGAGCTCGACCATCGGATCGAGCGACGGCAAGGCGTGTATCAGGAATCGGCGCTGGTCGGCCGACGGCAGCGGCGCAACATAGTCGTTGAGTCGCTTCGCCAGGTTCGCGGCGACTTCCTGCCACTGGCCAGAGCCGCGATCGAGTAGCTCAAGTAGCCGCAGCTCGGCGTCAGCGGCCAGCAAGCGGCCGTGGGCGTCGGTCGACTTATTGTCCTCGCGCAAAAGTTGCAGCACTTGAATGGCGCCATCGCGATCTCCAGCCCGCTCCAGCGCGCGGGCTTGGGCCTGCCGCGCGCGGGCGGCAGTCGACGTGTCTGTCGCTGTCGCAGCAATGGCCTGGTACGCCTCTGCCGCTTCAGCCGGATCGTTCTTGCCGAACTCCAAGTACTCTGCATTCTTCCAGGCGTCGCTCGGTGCGGCGCCTGCCGTGCCGACGGCAGCCGTTACGGGATATGCCACGTTTCCGCTGGCGTCGAGAATGATCACGCTGTCGACCGCACCACCGCGGACGCACTCGGCAAACGCCTGCTGCGGAGGTTCTCGGCCGGCGATCTCGTCCAACTGTTTCAGCGAAGTTCGCCACTGCTCGTCGATGCGTCGGTGGACAACGTCGAGCTGGATGCGGTACGCCTCCGCGAGCCGCTGCCGCACCGCCAGTCGCTCGTTCTCCATCGCGGCGCGCATCATCCACACCACGCCGGCCGATGGCACTAGCACGATCAACAGTAGCAACAGCACAGGCCACAACGCAGAGTCGTGACCTGTGCCGCGTTTGAAAGACAGCCGCATACGATTCACTGATTCAACTGGAAGCTTCCGATGATGTCGTCGAATTCTCCGCGGAGCTCGTCAAATTCAGCCGTTTCGGTCACGAAGCTCATTGTCGCGGCCGACTTCTCGCCGAACACCGCGACGCCTAGCATTCGTTTCTTCTTACCGGCCTCGGTGAAATCGGCGACGATCTCGGTCGCTGCGTGACCACCCACGGTCTTGTCGACCAACCCCGGTTCGACAACGTGGAAATCGGCGTACATCCGGGTGAATTCTTTGACGAACGACTCGGTCCAAGCCTTGGTCGAAGCCTGCTGGGCCTCTTTTAACGACGACTTGGGCCGCGCCGAAACCTTGCAGCTGGCGACGGCACGCGGATCGAGCAGCAAGACCTGAACCTCGTTCGGCGCCTCCGGGTTCTTCGCCTCGTACGACAACCAGCCTTCAGGAAGCGCGAGCGAAAACCCGTCGCCGACGACTTTCTCTCCGGCACCTGGTTCGGCCTGCCAGACCTTCGCCAAGTTCGCCGTCACACCGCCGGCGGCGAAACGCACCACGTAGCGGTGCTCGTCGTTCGAGATCCAAAATGTCTGGCCTACCACAGCCAAATCGAGCTTGTAGCACTTAAACGTACCGGCGGGGACGGTCACGGACTCGATCGCCTCCACGCTGACCGGCAGTTCGATCTTGTTTCCGCCGAGCGAAGTGATCACGGTGAGCGTTGTCTTGTAGCCGGCCGCGAGCGGCAAGCGGCGAAACAATTCGACGCACTCTTCGTTGTCGAACGCCGGCGGCGTGAAGTCGATCGTGAACGACTTGTCTTTACCGACGACGTCGATCTTCGCCGAAGTGTCGCTGTAGACGGCTTTCGCTTCGCCCAACAGCGAGTGCTTCCAGAAGCTCTCGATTGGCTTGAAGCTGTCGGTGTCGCACAAGACTTCGCTGTAGCTCGACGCTCCGTTGATCGTGACCAGCCCGCGAGTCGAGCACTGCGTGGCGTCCTTGCCGTCGCGCTTCGCCGCGTCGACTTTGTAGATCATCGTGCCAATCGGCAGGCCGGTGGGTAGCGTCATGTTGAGCTGCATCCGTTCGCCCGGTTTCCAGGGAGCGGGCAGAAGCTTGAGTTCCTTGCTCGGCAAATGCTTCCGTGCCTCGACGACGAGGTCCTTGGCGTTCGGATAGTCTTCGATGAGCGTCTCAAATGCCGCTTTCGCGTCGGCGTCGCGGCCCTTCTTGTCATAGCAGAGGGCCAATCGATACTGCGCCTGCGCCGCCGCCTCTTGACCGGCCTTTCCTTCGGCGATGACTTGCTCGTAGAGCTTCATCGCCTCGTCGAGATTCCCGACCGTCTCTTCCGTGTAGATCGCTTTCTGTAACAGCTCATTTGGCGACGCGGCAGCCACCGGCCCTGCCGCCAGTGCGATCGCGACGGCAATCAACACGAGCAGGCCGCTGGTTGCGGACGTAATGCTTTTCGTACACATGTTTTGTCTCCTTATGCCTAGAGTAACCTGAACAACCGTGGCCACAAAGCAAAGGATACAGACTGAACCTTACCGATTTGTTACGGCGATGTATGGATCGTGTCCTATTTTTCTCAATTTCTGGGAAAGATTATTCGTCCCGGCGGTTGTACAATCCAGATGCGGACCGAGCGAATCATTCCTAGGAATCGTCCCCGAGGCAGATGGATGTCGCACGTCAACTTGTGCCTGGGATGGATCTGGATCACGGCCGGGTTTGTCTCCGGCGCCATCATCGGCATGTTCTTCTACGACCGCGATTGGCTCGGCGGCTACGACTCCTGGCGTCGGCGGATGGTGCGGTTGGGGCACATCTCGTTTCTGGGGACCGGACTGTTGAATCTGGCGTTCGTGTTTACCCTTGCTCTGCGCGAGGGCCAGCCGCCGCTGCCAATTGCGTCGTGGTTGTTTGTCCTGGGGGCCCTGACGATGCCGCTGGTCTGTTTCCTGTCGGCGTGGCGTGATGGCTTGCGCCACCTGTTCCCGATTCCCGTCGCCAGCTTGATCCTGGCCGGAATCTTGCTGATTGCGCAGAGGTTGCTATGAGAATTGGCCTTGTGGCGGTGAGCGGCGTGCGCGCCTGCGACGCGGAGCTGATGGAGGTCGGGCTCACGCTGCCGGGCGTCGTCGAACGGAGCAAAGTCATCGCGGCGCTGCCCAGCCTGGGATTGCTCACGCTGGCCGGCATGACGCCCGCTCACCACGAGTGCCGCTACTTTGAGGTCCAGGATATTCGCCAGTTGCCCGATCTGCCCAGCGACTTCGACCTGGTGGCGATTTCGAGCTTCAGCGCCCAGATGTTCGAGGCCTACGAACTCGCGGACCGCTATCGCGCCGCGGGGGTGCCGGTCGTGCTGGGCGGGTTGCACGCCAGCGTGCTGCCGGAGGAGGCGCTTGCCCACGCGGATGCCGTGGTAGTCGGCGAAGGAGAATCGACTTGGTTGGAGGTGCTACGCGACGCCGAACGGCGCGCATTGCGCCGCTGCTACCGCGCGACGACGCAGTTTGATTTGGCCCATGCGCCGATGCCCGCCTACGAATTGCTGGACTTCAACCAATACAATCGGCTCACGGTGCAAGCGAGCCGCGGCTGCCCCTTGCGATGCGACTTCTGCGCCGCTTCGATCCTCATCGCGCCAACGTACCGGCAGAAGCCGGCGGAGCTGGTGCTGGCCGAAATCGATCGCATCCGCGAGTTCTGGCGACGGCCCTTTATCGAGTTTGCCGACGACAACGCGTTTGTGAACCGTCGATACTGGAAGCGACTTCTGCCGGAACTGGCCCGCCGCCGAGTCCGCTGGTTTGCCGAAACCGATCTTTCGCTCTACGAAGATGATGAGCTGCTCTCCTTGATGCGCGAGAGCGGTTGCACACAGATCTTGATCGGCCTCGAAAGCCCGACCGAGAGCGGCTTGCGGGGCATCGAGATGAAGCACGATTGGAAGCGGCGCTGGTGGCCCCACTACAAAGAGGCGATACGGCGGATCCAATCGCATGGCATCCGCGTGAACGGCTGCTTTGTCCTGGGCCTCGACGGCCACGGCCCGGGCGTATTCGATGACGTCTACGACTTTGTCGTGGATTCGGAGTTGTTCGACGTGCAAATCACAATCCAGACTCCGTTCCCCGGCACGCCGCTCGAAGCGCGATTGCGCCGCGATGGCCGCCTGACCCACGACGGCCAGTGGCAGCGCTGCACGCTGTTCGACGTGAATTACCGGCCGACCGGCATGTCGGCCGACGAATTGCGAGCCGGCTTTCGCCGGTTGGTGGAGCGGCTCTATAGCGAAGATTTGGTCAAATGGCGTCGCGAGAATTTCAAATGCAAGTTCTTGCGACACGTCTCTCACTGCGAGGAGGTGCCAGAATGAACGTTCCCAAATGGATCGCGCCCTTGTTCTGGATCGCGGCCGCGTACGACGGCGTGCTCGGCGTGGCGTTTCTCGCTGCGCCGTGGTGGGTGTTCACAACATTCAACGTGCCGCCGCCGAACCACGTGGCCTACGTGCAGTTCCCGGCGGCGCTGCTGATTATCTTTGGGCTGATCTTCGTGAGGATCGCCTTCGACCCCGTCGCCAATCGCGGGCAGATCGTCTACGGAATCTTGCTGAAAGTGGCGTACTGCGGCCTCGCCTTTTACTATTGGGCGACGACAGACATCCCCTGGATTTGGAAGCCCTTTGCCTTGATCGACTTGGCGATGGGTGCCTTGTTTGTGATCGCTTATTTTTCGGTTGCCGCCAGCGAGCATGGCAAGACGAGGTAGGCACGCATGACTTGTGTGCCGCTCACCCGTCGCACAAGCCGGCGCATTTCGAGTACGCTCACCGTCGAGAGGACGCGGTGGATCGGCAGCTTGCAGGCCGCCGCCACCGCGTCAAGCGAGATCGGCTGGCCGTCGATCGCTTGCAGCACCTGCTGCTCGATTTCGTTGAGCAAGAGTTCGGCCGGTTGCGTGACGACGCTGCCATCCTCACGAGCGATCGTTTCCGCAAGCGGTCCCAGCTCGGCGAGCACATCATCAATCGACTCGACAAGCTTCGCGCCGTCTTTGATCAGCGCGTGGCAACCGTGGGAGAGGCGGCTGTCGATCGGGCCGGGAACGGCAAACACCTCGCGGCCTTGTTCGTAGGCGTGGCGGGCGGTGATCAACGCGCCCGAGCGATTCGCCGCCTCGACGACAATCGTGCCGACCGACAGGCCGCTGATGATGCGGTTCCGCTGTGGGAAGGCCCCGCTGAGCGGCGCCATTCGCGGCGGTGCTTCGCTTAATAGACAGCCGCTGGCGGCCACGTCGCGCGCCAAGCCCTCGTGCTCCGGCGGATAGATGTTCAACAGGCCGCTGCCGAGCACCGCGATCGTCCGGCCTCCGGCCTCGAGCGCGCCGCGATGCGAGGCCGCGTCGATCCCTCGCGCCAGCCCACTGACGATCGTGAATCCCACACGCGCGAGCCCCGCGCCGAGGCGCTCGGCCTGTGCGAGTCCGTAGCGTGTGGCGTGCCGCGTACCGACAATGGCGATGGCAAGCTCATCCTGCGGCAGATAAGTGCCGCGACGGAACAGCACGCCGGGCGGATCGTGAATCTGGCGGAGCGTGCGCGGATAGGCGTCGTCAGCTTCCGTGAGTACGTCGATCCCATGCTCGGCCGCCAGGGCCAACTCGGCGTCGGCGTCGATCTCCTCTCGCGCCGCCGCGATCCGAGCTGCGATCTTCGGCCCGATGCCACCCACGCTCTGCAACTCCGCCGAACTCGCCGCCAGCACCGCCGCCGGGGAACCAAACCGCACCAGCAAATCCTGCCGATGTCGCGGCCCGACGCCCGACACCAGCGCCAGTCGCACGGCGTCGACGAGGTCATCGGCGTGGGGCGATTCGGCCATGCGACGAGTCCTCAGCGAAACAGTTCGTCGACGGCACATGAGAAGCCCGGCACAACCGCGCCGCCGTCGAGCGTCTGTCCGGCGGCTCGCACGCTGACGCGGTTTCCCGACTGGTAAGTCGTCACGGTCTTTAGTTTCGGATCGACAATCCACACCGCGACCGTGCCTGCGGCGAGCCAGGCCTCGATCTTTTCGTCAACTTCGCCGGTCCGGTCGTCGGGCGACAGGACTTCGACGGCCAAGTCGGGCGCCCCTGGCCAAAAGGCCTCGCGGGGCATTTCGGCAGGCAGGCTGTGCTTGGCAATGAACGCGATATCGGGAGCTCGGACCGTGTCGGGGTCGCGGGCCAAGCGAAAACCGGTTTCAGCACCGAACATCATGCCGAGGTCGTGTTGTTCGACAAACACGATGAGTTTGCCGTGCAGATTGCTGACGACATTCCCGTGTCGCCAGCCAGCGGGTGACATCACGCGGAGTTCTCCCAAGACGAGTTCGTAGCGTTTCCCCATGCCGGTGGGCAGGGCGAGCAGCTCGGCGGCGGTGACTTGCGAGGTCGTGCTCATACGTTGGATTGTACCACGGCGGCCGGAGCGGGACCCCCACATGGTAACACGACCGATTTCTCCGGGAAAGTTGCCGCTAATTCGCGCGGCGACCCAACCGCGTCTGCCCGACGCTCTCGCAAGCTCGCCGCAGCCGGCACAGTTTCCCAAATGCCCCTTGAACGGGCCGATGCGTGGAAACTTTCCGCTTTGTTCCAATTGTGCGTTCGGACGATAGGACCTGTGGCGGACGTAGGGCCTGCGGGCTCGCGCGCTCCGTCTCCCCGCTTGCCCTCCGCCTGTTCGACCAGCCCGTTCGGAACCCGCGCCATGCGTACGCTGACACTCGTTTGCCTGGCCATTGCGGCTCTCGCCAGCGGCAAGGCTTGCGCGGTCGGCACTCAGCCCGTTGAGCCGACCCGCGTCCTGCCCGCCCCCGTGCGGCAGGTCAAGTACGTCTACGACCCCGGCGAGGACCTGGACGAGAAGTACGTCTACCCGTCCAAGGAACAATTCGACAAAGTCGCTGAGCCGCCTCCCGCCGCCGAGGATAATGATAATGCAGTTGACGAACAGCCGGCCGCTCCGATCGCACCTGCTCCAAAGTTGATCCCGCCCGCTCCAGCAACGCCGCCGCCGGCTCCCGCCTTGGTCGCGCCCTTCCCAGCACCAGCGGCTGCAATACCGGTTGCGCCAGCCCCAAGCGTCGAAGTCCCCGCCCAGCAAGCCGACGCCGACGGCATGTGCGATGCTTGCGGTAGCCGCTCCTGCGACGGTTGCTGCTGCGCTCGCAACGGTTGGGGCGACTGCATCGGCGACTTCACGCTCGATGGCGCACTCGGTTGGGAATGCAGCCCGTGGAACGTCGGCGGCTGGACCGAATTGGGCTACACCACCAACAACGTGCCCCTTTCGCAATCGTACAACGACCTGCTCTCGTTCAACGACGTGCCGGACAACGTCAATTTGAATCAGCAATGGTTCTACGTCGAGCGGACGGTCGACGGCTCCTGCGGCTGGGACCTGGGCGGCCGCGTCGACGCGCTCTATGGCACCGATGCCCAAAGGACTCAATCCTTCGGCAATCCGGGCGGGGACGTCCGCGGCATCGGCTTCTTCGACGCCTCGTGGGACCATGGCCAATATGGTTTCGCCATGCCGCAGCTTTACGGTGAAGTGGCTTACCACGACGTCGCGGTGAAGGTCGGCCACTTCTTGTCTCTGATGGGCTACGAATCGACGCCCGCTCCCAAAAACTTCTTCTTCACCCACTCGTACACGTTTCAATACAGCGAACCCTTCACCCACACCGGCGCGCTCGCCGCGTACACGGGCTTCGAAGGCGTCACGCTCTACGGCGGCTTGACGCTCGGCTGGGACACCGGCTTCGATCAGCTCGACGGTGGCAGCAACTGGCTCGGCGGTTTCTCGGCACAAGCGACGAACGACGTGACGTTCACCTACATCTGCACGATCGGCAACTTCGGTTGGCGCGACGGCGGCTCGAGCGGCAGCTACGATCACGGCATCGTGCTGGTCGCCGACTTAAGCGACAACCTGCAATACGTCTTCCAGAGCGACAACCTGCGGACCGATAACCCGGGCGTCAGTGCTTACGACACGATCGGCGCCGTGAACTACTTGTTTTACACAGTGAACGACCAGGCCAAACTCGGCGGACGCATCGAGTGGTGGAAGGCCGACGGTGTGAGCTACAACGAATTCACGATTGGCGTGAACTTCAATCCGCTCCAGAACCTCATCATCCGGCCGGAATGGCGACAAGATTGGTCGCCGGGCGCCGATCTCAACGAAGATACCTTCGCCATCGACGCGGTTTGGTCGTATTGAGCGGCGGTCGTTCGGGAGGGCGAGGCTCCCGCCGAGCCAATCTCAGACGTTACGCAAGGCTCGGCGGGAGCCTCGCCCTCCCAGCTTACTTCGATGCGACTAATCGCCGCCGCCCAGTGCCGCGCGGATGTCGTCGATCGCGACGTCGCGGACCACTTCGACGTGCCCCATGCGCGAGGGCAGCACGAACCGCAGCTTGCCGCGCTCGACTTTCTTGTCGTGGTACATCAGCTCGATCAGTTCCTCGTGCGAGATCTCCGGCACACTCGTCGGCAGAGCGAACGATTCGAGCAGGTCTTGCTGCCGCTTGGTGAACGGGGCGTCGACGCGGCCCATTCGCTCGGCCAGCCGCGAGGCGCAGAGCATGCCGATCGCTACGCCTTCGCCGTGCAGCAGCTGCTCGTAGCCGGTGGCGGCTTCGAACGCATGGCAGAACGTGTGCCCGTAGTTGAGGATCGCCCGCAGGCCGGTTTCTTCCCGCTCGTCCTTTTCGACGACGTCGGCCTTGAGGCGGCAGCAGCGCTGGACGATGTGCGTGAGCGACGGCCGGATCGCGGCTATTGATCGCGTCGACGTGCCGTTCGAGGTAGGCGAAGAACTCGGCGTCCTGGATGACGCCGTACTTGACGACCTCGGCCATGCCGGCGTTGAACTCGCGCTGCGGCAGCGACTGCAGCACGCTCACGTCGATCAGGACGCCGCGCGGCTGCCAGAACGAGCCGACCATGTTCTTGGCGCCCGGCAGGTTGATGCCGACCTTGCCGCCGACCGAGCTGTCGACCTGCGCGAGGAGCGTGGTGGGCACCTGCACGAAGGCCAGGCCGCGGGCGAACGTCGCGGCGACGAACCCGGCCAAATCGCCGACCACGCCGCCGCCTACCGCGACGACCGTCGACTTGCGGTCGGTCCCTTCCTCGAGCATCCGCTCCCACAGCTCGATCGCCACGTCGATCGACTTGCTCTGCTCGCCCGCGTCGACGATCAACAGATCGATCTCGCAGCCCTGATCGGCCAGCGCGACGGCGATCGGCTCGGCGTACATGTCGTCGACGTTTGAATCGGTGATGATGATAGCATGCGCATCATCCTGCTCGACGTCGACGAACTCGACGACCCGCGTAAGAATGCCGGCGCCGATTTCGATGTCGTAACTCCGCGGCCCGAGCTCGACGTGAACAGTTTGCATGTCTTTAGACGTCATGCGTCCGAGGAGCAATTCAGTTAGCCGCGGAGCTTGCTCCGCGATACCTCTTTACGCCGTCACGCGCTGAATATCGTCCGGCGTCACGACAATCCGCCGGCAGAAGCCCGTGTGCGTCCGCACGTATTCCAACTGCGACGCTTGGTCGGGCTTCTCGTGCAACAAATACTCGACCCGAGCCCGCTCGCGCGGCTCCCAATCGTCGTACTCGTCGGGCCATTGGGTTTCCGTTTCGACGATCAGGGCTTCCCGGTAGGGATCAAATTTATCGGCCATGGCGCGATGTAGCGGAAGACGATGTAGTAGAGTTAGTTAAGGTAGGGTAGGCCGACGTGACGCGATCCACCCAACTGCACTTCGTCTGGCGACGGAGCAAGCCTCGCCAGTATACTAGAGCCCAACTCGAACCAAAAGGTGGTCCCATGTCGATGCCCGCGAACCAGACTCCCGCGAACGAAAAATCCGGAAAACGGCTGATCCTTGGCGTGCTCGTGATCGGCTTGGCCGCTGCCGCCGCCAGTTGGTGGTTCCGCTATTCGGCCACCCACCGCGCCGCGCAGTTTTGGGGGCCGCAAGCCGCGACCCTGATCCGCGACGCGCCGCACGTGACGCTCCGGTCGGATTCGACCGACGACGATGCGCTCGACATTTCCGCCGCGCCGGGGCTGACCCACTTGCGAACCGCGCTGCTGGAGGACGGCAGCTACGATTGGACCGCGACCACGGCGCCGGACACTGATTGGTCGAACTCGTTCGTATTCGCAGCCGCCGACGGCGCCGAGCCTCGGGCGGTCGTCTTGTTTTCGCCTGATTTCGCCTGGGCGGCCAACGGCTCATCCGGCAGCCCGGCTAAACACACGGTCGCCACTACCAGCACCGTGGCTGCCGGCCTCAAGAAGTTCTTCGTCGAACAGTCGCCCAAAGCAGCTGCCGACGTCACTTCCGAGTGATAGCACTGCCAGCGGGCAGTCGTCTGGACGCGAGCGGCCAGTTCCCTATAATCCGCCGGCCCGTACGTCAGGCTTTCTAGCCTGACATTCAACGCGAATTGTCAGCCTGGAAAGGCTAACGTACAAAAACCATGCGTAGCATCGCCATCATCAACCAGAAGGGCGGCGTCGGCAAAACGACGACGGCCGTGAATCTCTCGGCGGCGCTTGCCCGCGAAGGGCTCCGCGTCGGGTTGATCGACGTCGATCCGCAGGCCCACGCCTCGCTCCACTTCGGCCTCGATCCAGCCGCCAAGACGCCGACCGTTTACGACCTGCTCACGGAAGACGCTCGGCTTGCCGACCTCTGGCAGCGAGCCGGGGCTTCCTCGACCCCGGAAGAGAATCTATACGTCGCCGCGTCGCACATCGACCTTGCCGCCGCCGAAGTCGAGCTGGCCGGCGTGGTCGGCCGCGAAGTGATTTTGCGGGACAAGCTCGCCGAAGTGGCCGACGACTTCGACTACGTGCTGATCGATTGCCCGCCGTCGCTCGGCATCCTCACGATCAACGCGCTCTCGGCCGTGGACGATGTGTTCCTGCCGTTGCAGCCCCACTTCCTCGCGTTGCACGGTCTGAGCAAACTGCTCAAGACGATCGGCCTGGTAAACGAGCGGCTCAACGACCGCTTGCAGCTCGCCGGCGTCGTCTTGTGCCTGTACGAATCGGGCACACGGCTGGCCGCGGAAGTCGCCGGCGACGTTGAACAATTTTTCCGCGAGGCCCGCAAAGGCGGCCGCGCCTGGTCCAACGTCCGGCTATTCGAAACCCGCATCCGCCGCAACATCCGCCTCGCCGAAGCGCCGAGCTTCGGCCAATCGATCTTCGGTTACGCCGCCAATTCGCCCGGCGCCGAAGACTACCGCGCCCTGGGCGGCGAAATGCTCGCCTACTACGCCGGTCGCGCAATGCTCGATACCGCATCGGCCCCGGCGGCATCCGCCGCCGCCTAATCGTTCGTTCGTGGCCCGGGCCGTTGAACCTGCCTCCGGTGCAGGCCGCTGCGTGCGTTCGCTCGCTCTTGGCGGGTCGTGCGAACTGCCTTCGTAGCTTTGAGAACAATGGTCCTGTCCGTGCCTCTCACGCCCCACGCGCCGCACAGCGATTACTTCCGCGCTTCGTACACGACGTGGGCCAGCTCGGGCAGGATCAGCTTGTCGAGTGCGAGGCGGACCGCGGCCGGGGAACCGGGCATCGTAAGTACGACGACCTGGCCGATAACGCCGCCGATCGCGCGGCTCAGCATCGCGGCCGGGCCAATGTCTTCGTAGCTGAGCATGCGGAATAGCTCGCCGTAGCCGGGGAGCGTCTTGGTGAGTAGCTCGCTCACCGTCTCAAACGTCTGGTCGCGAGCGGTAATGCCGGTGCCGCCCGTGATGAGGATCGCGTCGAGCGCTGTCGCGTCGGCCAACTCTTCCACCAGCCCGCGGATCCGGTTGGGCTCGTCGGGAACAATCTCGCGGCGGGCGACCGTGTGGCCGGCGGCGGCGAGGCTTTCTGCGAGCAGTTGGCCGCCGCGGTCGTTCTCGAGCGTGCGGGTGTCGCTGACCGTCACCACGGCGCACCGCACCACTTTCGCAGCGTCCTGGCGATGTTGTTGGGTGGATTGGCTCATGGGGTATAATAGAACATGGCGACGGGAAGCTGTCAGCTGTCAGCTCTTAGCCGTTAGCCGGAATTTGCGAAGTCGTTTTTCACTCATGCGTGAGCGCTGGTCGATTTTCTTGGCATTGCTCATGGCCGCCGTGGGACATGGCGTCGCTCGCGCCGATGTCGTCGAGCTAAAGAACGGCGGCCAGATTCATGGCGACGTCGCCAACGCGGCCGACAAGCAGGCAGCAAGTTATGTCATCGTGACCGATGGCGGCGGCAAGCTGACCATCCCGCGAACCGAGGTCACGCGCGTCGTGTCGCAGTCGCCCGCTCAGGAAGAGTATCATCGCCGGGCGCTGGCGGTGGCCGACACGGTCGACGCCCGTTGGAAACTTGCCCAATGGTGCCGCGACCAGAAGCTGGTCGACGAGTACCGCGAGCAGCTCACCAAGATCCTAGTGCTCGATCCGAACTACGAACCAGCGCGGCTCGCGCTCGGCCACCAGAAACAAAACGGTGAGTGGCAATCGCGCGACGAAGTGATGGCCGCACGCGGCATGGTCTGGTACGACGGCAAGTACTACACGCCGCAACATGTCGAGCTCCTGAAGCAGGCCAAGGCGGCCAAACAGACGAATGCCGACTGGAAAACTCAGCTCGACCGCTGGCGGCGTTGGCTCGACAGCCGGCGGCAGGATCGAGTCGACGAGGCGCTCCGCGAGATTCGCGCGATCCACGACCCCGCGGCCGCACCGGCAGTCGTCGATTTGCTGATGAACGAAGATAATCTAGCAGTAAAACGTCTCTTATTGGAGGTCGCCGCCGGATTCGATAGTTCGCAAGTGCTCGACGCCCTGGTGACGCTTTCGCTCACCCACCCCAACGAGGAGCTTCGTTACACCGCGCTCGATTACGTGATCAAGACGGGCCGGCCGGGGCTCGTCGGGCCGTACGCGCGGGCATTGCGAAACAACGACAACGCGATCGTCAACCGCGCGGCCGCGGCGCTCGAGGCGATCGGCAGCCGCGACGCGATCGGCCCGCTGATCGGCGCACTGGTCACGAAGCACAAAACGGTCGTGGGCAAAGGCCCACCGGATCAGCAATCGATTATGTTCACGCCGTCGGGCGGCACGTCGCTGAACTATGGCGGTGGCGGAGCGAAAGTCGTCAGCCAAGCCGTCGAAAATCCGGCCGTTCTTTCGGCACTCGCCAAGCTCTCGGGCGTCAACTTCGGCTTCGATCAGGTGGCCTGGCGAAATTGGTTGGCGGCACAAGCCAAGGCCCATCCGGTCGACGTGCGGCGGGATATGTGACAGTCAGACAAGGAGACAATTTCCTTGTCTATTTCACCATCGCCGTCGCCACGAAACGAGCACATTGCCGAACAAGAGCACCCAACTCTCCGGCACCGGCACCGGGGAGGGCGAGGCTCCTGCCGAGACGCCGCCAGCCATCCGGCCGAAATGGTTCCGCCCGACGGTGTATTCGGCGGCATCGACGAACTGGTCGCCGTTACCCGCCTCGCCGTCGTTCCTCACGGAGATTCCCATCGCCTATGCCCGGCGGCACGCCATGCTTGGGCTGGCCGCAAGTGAGGCGTCGGTGAAACTCGCCCTCGGCCACCGCGCGAGTTGGCCGCGACTCGACGTGCTCCGCCGCCTTTTGCGTCAAAACATCGAGCCCATCTTCGCGCCTCCGGAAGAAGTGCAGCGAACGATCAACATCGCCTATCAGCAGCGGTCCGGCGAGGCCCAGACTTTGTTCGAAACGATGGACCGTGGCCAAGTGCTCGGCGAGCTCGAATCGCTGGCCGGCCGCGAAGACCTGCTCGACGTCGCGGGTCGAGCTCCGGTGATCAAGCTCGTGAATCTGATCCTCTTCGAGGCCGTCAAGGGCGGGGCGTCCGACGTGCACATCCAGCCCTACGAAAGCCGGCTCGTCGTACGCTTCCGCATCGACGGCATCCTGTTCGACGCCTTCGACGTCCCCAAGCCGCTCCAAGAAGAAGTCGTGAGCCGCATCAAGGTCATCGGCAAGATGAACATCGCCGAGAAGCGGCTGCCGCAGGATGGCCGGGCGACGGTCCAGGTGGGCGACCGGCGGATCGACCTTCGCATCGCCTCGCTCCCGGGGAGCCACGGCGAGCGGGTGGTCCTGCGGCTCCTCGACAAATCGGCCCGGCTCTACACGCTGCCCGAGATCGGCATGGATAGCGACGTCCTGGTTCGCTTCCGCGAGGCGATCCGGCTCGAACACGGCCTGGTCCTCGTCACCGGTCCGACCGGCAGCGGCAAGAGCACCACGCTCTACGGCGCCCTGCAGGAGATCAACAGCCGCGAATCGAACATCGTCACGCTCGAAGACCCGATCGAGTACCAGATCGACGGCATCAGCCAGACGCAGATCAACACGAAAAAGGGCCTCACGTTTGCCGCGGGCCTGCGGAGCGTGTTGCGGCAGGACCCGGACGTGATCATGGTCGGCGAAATCCGCGACCACGAAACCGCCGTGATGGCGATCCAGTCGGCCCTCACCGGCCACCTCGTCTTTTCGACGCTCCACACCAATGACGCCGCCAGTGCGGTCACCCGGCTGTTGGACCTGGGCATCGAACCCTACCTGGTAAGCAGCTCGCTCCTGGCCGTCATGGCCCAGCGGCTCGTCCGCAAAGTATGTCCCGACTGCGCCGAAAAACGCCCCGCAACCCGAGAGGAGTTGGCGTTTCTCGCCGACCCGCCTCTCCCTCCGGGAGAGGCCGCGAGTTATCGAGCGGGTGAGGGTGCCTTCCTCACCCACGGCCGCGGCTGCCCGAACTGCCGCGAAACCGGCTACCGCGGCCGCGTCGGCATCTTCGAACTCTTGATGGTCGACGATTTGGTGCGGGCCAAGATTCAGGATCGCTCGAATGCGTCGGAAATCCGCGACGTGGCGCTGACTTGCGGCATGCGACTGTTACGGGATGATGGCGTGGCGAAGATTCGCCAGGGGTTCACGACGGTCGAAGAAGTCAGCCGCGTGACGGTACGGGCGGCGATATAAGTCAAACTGCGGACCAGCGAGCGGTACCAGTCGATTTAGAGTGTGTGGTTGCTCGTGTTGACACACCAACAACCGACGTTGAACAGGATCGCTCCTGCACTTTGATTTCACCCTTTCTCAACCCATTGGAATAAAGAGTCGCCAACCGACGGTGTTGAAGATTACACGGAAGAGATACTCGGCCGCATAGACAATCACTCCGGCCCAATGAATCCAGTCCCGTTTGTAATCTTCGCGCACGGTGTCGATAACCACTGCGATCCACAAAAGTAGAAACGGCAGCCCTCCAACAATATCCGGCAAGCTATTGATCATCCGGCTCGTTGAACTGTCACTACCAAAGTATGCTAAGTATCCAAGGTTGAACACCGCTGCGAATGCCTCGAAGAAGAAAAAAAGCCTCCAATTTGTCTGCCGCCAAAAATACCATATCGCAATCAGCCAGATGAAGATTGGTAATGTAGCAAATATGGCACCAGCAATCATCATCGATACTCCAAGTGAAAATTCAAATTGTGCCATGCATTGTGCGACAGCAAATAAAATCAATTGGAGCAATTTAGAAACGGCCATCTGTACAACGATCCAATGCCCTGGCTGCAGGCTTGCCGGATCGAACGCGCCTCTACGCTGGCATCCGATCAATGCCAGTGCGGCCGAAAAGATCGCACCGTCGATCAATGCATGTTCCGCGGCAAATAGGCGACTGAGCGTCGTTGCTTCGGGACTTCCAAATCGATAGCAAACAAACAGTACAACACTGAAAAACACCCAAATTAGCCAGTGAATAATTCGAAGGCGCATTTGTTGTACCCTACTCCTATTCGACAATTCAGCGTCTAAATGTGACATCACGACTCGGTTCGTCGCACCAGTAGTATTTTAGCCAACGCATGTTCAATCGATCGAGCCACCGCGGTGGCCTATTAATTGCCGCACAAAGACTTGCTTTTCGGCTCAGGTGCCTGGCAACTACATCCCATTCCGAGTTCGCCCCAGGTAACGCCTCCGTAAGTGACGCCACAAGAACCTCCATCATGTATGGAGACTTCGCCTGCTTCTTTGCAGTCTTTCTTAACGCAAAGTTGCGTTTCTTCCCACGAGCACGAACAACGCTGGCCTGAAAAGAGGCCGTTTCCCGGAGCTATCGGAATGTCGCAAACGAGTACGGGTTTCATTGCGGGATGTGGGGTCCAAGGTCGAATTCTAAACGACGGTGGCCACGGTACTGGAACACGTTGTACCATCCGACAAGCACGTATCTCACGCACGGTACATTGTACTTGACTACCTTCAAACGGCTCTGACTTGCATGGGCATGGTGAAGCCGGTGGAGGCGGCCAATCCATACCCGGGTACCATGGCGGGCCGAACGTAGGGCCAGGCGGCTCGAGCATTATTGGAGGAATTTCCGCTAATCCCAATGGGTCAACTAGTCCTGTTGGCTGTCCTAACACATATTCGTAGAGATTCTTGCCGCTAGATCTATTATCACTAGAATACCCAATCGGATCCCGCGAGAGCCAGCGGCCGAGGTGGCTGGCGTAGTAGCGGTGGCGGTTGAGCTGCAGGCCGGTCTCCGGGTCCCGCTCCCGCCCAGTATACAGGTGCTGGTTGCCGATGTCGCTGGTTTGGTCGGCATCGTCCGCAAAGTTCGCATCCAGTACCGTCGGCGTTCCATACGGTGTGTAATTATACCGCTCGACCACGGCGTCGGTCGAATCGTCGACGGCAGCAGTGACGTTGAAGTTGGCGTCGTGCGTGAAGAAATGGGTATCGCTAGCACGCATCCGGGTGGCCAGGGCATCGATGTAAAACGGGTGCCAGTGGTAGATCGCCTCAACAGAGCCGTCTTTGACCTCGGTCAGCAGCTGCCAGCGGTCGTTGTAGTAGTAGTTCCATTCGTGGTTGTCGTTGGGTAGCTGCTTTCGAATCCGCTGCCCGAGGCCATCGTACTCGCAGTACATCAGTTCGTAGGCATATTGGATGTAAACCATTTGATTCCAGGCGTCGTATTTCGGAGACGCGCCGTTGCCCAGCTGCTTCGAATTGGGCATCAATATCGTGTTGCCGGTCGCGTCGTAGCTCGCATCGGCCCAGTTGGTACCAGTTGAGGTAGTGATCGAGTCGCCGCCGTTGCCGGCGATCTCGTTCACGGCGTTGTGGCAACGCGTTTGATCCAGGTCGGTCGTGCCAGCGGACTTCGTGACGGCAGGTTCAAACATCAAATGCGACATCGCGTCGTTGAGCGTATTGTTGAAGAACCTCGCGAAGTGTGCGATAACCTAGTCGCTTTCGGGGACGGTCGTTGAGTGAGGCTTCGATGGCGGCCACCGCGCGGTGGCTGGTCGCCTTGAAGTCAGTTCCTTTCGACACGTGCTGCCACACCAGACCGTTGGTGTGTTCGTTGGTGCCGCGTTGCCAAGCGACATAGGGCTTTGCAAAGTAGATCGCCAGGCCAGTGGTAGCCGTGAGCCGCAGCGTCTCGGGCCCAATCGCTCGGGCCGCGGGGAAAATCACTGGCCGAAAATCGGGGCTAGGCACGGGCCGGCCATGGTTTACAAATGAACATGTACTGGAGGCGCGTAGATGTGCGATAACCAATGCCTTTCAACTAGCGTCTAGCGCCTTCGCTCCCAAAGGTACGCTGCTGTTTGGCAATTTGAACGATCGCGCGCCGCGAAACCAGTTTCGCTGGCGGACGGTCGACGCTTGCCCCACCGTTCGTTGGTGACCGTTCGTTGGTGACAAAAGTCGGGATACCGACTTTTGTCACCAAACCGGGGCCTGCTGCCGGCGGTGAATTTTGGAACTTTGGCCATGCGGCGCGAATTCGAGGACTTTTGGCACACGGGCGATGATAAATCTCCTTGTTTTTCCGAGCCGACAGCCAACCGGGTGTGACAAAACTGGTGATTTGTGGAGCAGTGAATCGTGTTTTCCAAACGTGTTCCAAAATTCCAATTTGTGCCACAATGCGGTGCGTGCTTCGTCCCTGGGCAGCCTGGCGCACAAGGTCGATTGGCGCTGCGCACAGTAAGCGACAAGACGAACGAATAATGTCGCCAAGAAATCGGACGCCTTCGGTGGCTGGATGCAACCGCTGGCGTGCGTTGACTACCTCACCACCGCCGTCGCCACGCGGTCTTCCAAATTTGGCCGGAAGACGGTCAGCAGCAGCAGCGGCAAGTACCAGGCCAGCGCGAGGCCGCCGCTGTGGGCGTGCCAGAATTGGGTGCCCAGCATCAGGGCGGCCGAAGAGCTGATCAGCGTGGCCAGGTTCTTTTGCGCCGGCCAGAGAACGAAACTGAGGCTCAAGGCGATGAACGCGGCGATAATCGGGTAGCGGTAGACCACGTTCCAGAACTGCCACGCGCCGCGAAGATTCTCGGCGATCGGAAATTGAATGCCGAACATTTGTTTCAGCGCTTCGAAGAACATCGTCACGTCGCCGGAGGTAAACACCAACGAAACGACCATCACGGCAACCATCGCCGCAAAGCCCAGCAGAAACCGCACCAGTCCCTTCTGCCAATAGAAGCTGATCCATAGCGGCAAGAGGAACACCGGGTAGTAGATCGTGCCGAACGCCAGGCCGAGCATCGCCCCCGAGAACAGCGGCCGGCGGTAGAGCAGCACCGCCCACACCAACAGCGCGGCCGGCAGCGCGTGCGTGACGGCCCCGGTCCACATCGCCGTGTAAGGCAGCAGCAGGTAAAGCGTCGCCGCGGCGATGCCGGCGCGTACGCTGTCGAAGTGCCGCAGGCCGACGAGCACCATGCCGATCACGATCGCCAACTGCGACAGGATCGCCATCACCTGAGCGGTCACGACGTTCACCTTCTCGACTTTGAGGGTCGTCAAAATGGGTTCGTCGGGAACGCGCTCGATCTCCTGGGCGTTTTTGCCGAGCAGCGACTGGGTCGAGATGTGGGGCAACAAGTAGATGAGCGGGAAGCCGGGCCCGTGGGTCCGCAGCGTCGCGAGTTCTTCCTGCGACGACTCCAGATTCTGCAATTGGTCGGCCCGCAGCGAACCGGCGACGTCGGTCGCGCTGGGGGTGCCCGTCACGACGTTCCCCATGAGAAACACGAACAGTGAGATGCCCAGAAACGTGAGTCCGCCGGCGGAGAGATTCGGCTCCAACAACGGCCGCCGCACCATCGCCGAATCCAAGAGCAGCCGCAGCAGCAGGCAGCCGTTTGCGGCGAACAGCCAGATGTAGCCGATGTGCTCGACGAGTCGCGACTGGTCGGTCGGATAGATCGAGTCCATGCCGTATTGCACGAGGAGCAAGGCGGGTGCGAGCAAGATCAGGATCAACAGGTCGAGATTCCGAACGCTCCAGAAGCGGCCAAACTTGAAGTACAGCGCGATCGTCAACAGCGACGAAAGATAAGCCCAAGTCGTGGGGGCCACTTGCTCGTATCGAAATAGGATTTCACTCATCGCACAGCGGCCGGTTGGATCAGGGAGAAGCTTTCGCGCCCGTGCGGTCGAGCGCTTCCTCGGCCCAAGGGCTGGCCGGGGCAAGGTCCAGGAAACGCTGCCAATGACGCGACGCTTCGCTGGTCTGACTCGTGGCGTCGAGCAATCGAGCCAGATGGAAATGGGCGTCGGCAAAGTCCGGGTGATACTCGAGCGCGCCGCGGAAGGCCGCTTCAGCGAGCGCGTGCTCCCCCGACTCCGCCAGCAGGCAACCCAAGTTGGCCCGCGCCTCGACGTAGTTCTCGTCCAGCTCGATGGCCGCATAGTAGCGTTCGCGCGCCGCCGCCAGATCGCCGCATCGGTAGAGCAACTCGGCGAGCGAAAAATGGTCCTCCGCCGTGAAATTGCCCGACATCAAGATCGAGCGATAGACTTCGATCGCCCGGTCGACCTCGCCCGTCTGCTCGAAATCTTCGGCGAGCGAACGGAGGTCGTCCGTCGCAAACGACTCGATGTCGCCGGGCACGGCAGTCGGGGCGAGTGCCGAAATCGGAATCGACGCGGCGGCCAAATCGTCCGCGGCAGCCGTCTCCGAATTATTCGCCCCGTCAAAATCGATCAGGAGTTGCCCGCTGGGTTCCGTGAGTTGATCGCCGCGGCGGACGTAGAGCCGGCGGCCGACCACCACGACCGCGGCGTCGGACAGCGGCAGCAACGTGTCGGGCCGCAATCGGGTCAGCTCGTTGAGCTTGCGATCGATCTGCGACAGCGAGCAGCCGGCCGAGAGCAGTTCGGCAAGCCGCTGGGCGACGCGGACTTGTTCAAAGTTGAAGTACGGCAGGCGACCGACTTGGCGTTCGGCGTCGAGGTGGCCTTTGCGATGCCAATGGCGGACCGCCCGCACGGGCACGCGCACCAACTCGGCGAGCATCACCGGCGTATAGAGCCGCTTTACTTCGGTTCCGGCGTCGACAAGCCCGAGCCGCGACCACAACTCCGACTCGCCCAGCAACTGCAATCGCCCCTCTTGCCAGGCAAGCCGGGCCGCGTCGTCGAGCGAAGCCTGGGCCGCGGCGAACGACCGGTTGTCGGACGACTCGTCGCCAACCACGACCAACTCGGTGTCGCCGTCGACGCGGGCGGCGATCAAACCGCCATGCTCGCGGATGAGTTGCTCCGCCTCGCGCCGGGTGACGCCGGAGAGCTTACCGACCAACGCGACGCGTCGGCCATTGAGCAGCCGTTCGTTCTTATCCGATGTGCCCACACTCACGCTTCGTCCTCGGCCCAGATGGCAGTGCGCACGGCCCGACCGCCCGCGCACATGCGTCGGCAGCGGCCGAACACGATGGCTCATCGGAGATTGGGGGCCGCCTCACCCCGCGCATCACGAACACCTAGTTTCGCCGGCTGCTAGCTGTCTGTCAACGTCTCAGCAACCGTGGGGACAATATGACAGATTGGGGCAGGTCCTGACGATCGAACGGAAGCGATAGGACCCACGCCCTTCGTCGAGACTCAGGGCGTGCCACCCGCTGCGAACGTGACGCGTAGCAGCGGCTGGCCTTCGCAGGGATCAACCGGCACCCGCAAGACGACCGTCTTCGGCACGCGATAGGTGTACGTCACCGGCACTTGCTTCGTGACGACGCGCGGCACCTGGACCGTTTCCTTGCGGCACTCGATCTTGCAGACCTTGACTTCGTACGGCTCGACGTGCTCCTCGCGGACGACTTTGCAGGTGGTGACGGGGATCTGGCGAACTCGCTCTTCTGTGACGTACTTGCAAACCTGCACCGGCACCTGTCTTTCGACGCGCTCGACGACCTGTCGGCACGTGGTGTACGGCACCTTGCGAACCTGTTCTTCTTGCACCATCTTGCAGACCTGCACCGGCACCTGGCGGACTTGCTCCTCGGCAACCATCTTGCAGACTTGCACCGGCACGCACTCGGCGACTTGCTGAGCAACGTAGGAAGTCTGCGGCACCTGCACGGCGACGACGTTCGGCTTCCACACTTTCGTGACGACCTGCCGCGCCGGCGTCGTCGTCTGCACCCAAGCCAGGCCGCCGCGAACCGTGGTTACGGCGCCCGTCGCCGGGTCGACGAATTGCTGCGGTTGGCCCCATGCGAGTCGCGGCCAGCTCTTGCTGCCGGGAACGCAACTGACTTGGTCCTGGTAGCAACCCTGATCGGCGTATCGCGTGGTGTACGTCGTCACGGGGCTCATCACCGTGTGGTACTGCGTCTGCTGAATGGTCTCGGTGACCGGTTTCTGGACGACGTAGCGTTCTTCGTGCATCACGGTTTCGGTGACTGGCTTCTGCACGATGTAGCGTTCTTCGCGTTCGGCCGTTTCGGTGACGTTGCGGACGACGTTGTAGCTCGCGTCGCGCATCACCGTCTCGTAAACCGGCCGCTGGACGGTGTACCGCTCTTCGCGCATCGAGGTTTCGCTCACCGGCTTAAGCACGGCGTAGCGACGCTCGCGAGCCTGGGTTTCCCAGACCGGCACCTGCCGCGTGACCTCGATCTGGTCCATCACCGTCTCGCACTCCTGCTTGTAGGCGGTGACCTGCCGCTCTTCGTACACGGTCTGGCAGACCAAGCGGTAGGCGGTTTCACCGCACGAGGTGCAGGTAGCGCATTGCGCGTCGAGCCGTCTCGCGGACGAGCCGCAAACCACGAGCGCAACACCCAAGACCCAACGAAGAGCAGTTTTCATGATGACCCGACCCATTTCGAATTGGAGAGGACCTGCACTGGTGCGCCGCGACGACTCGGCCGCGCGATAGTGCCTCAATTGGAGTTTGCCGGACAAAACACCGCGCGGCAAATGACTGCATTCACGCGATTCGTTGCTGTCAGCGGCCGAAGTGCTCACACGGTAACGCTTTAAGGGGGCGGAAAAAAATTCAAGTCCTACCAATTGTTTTCCGACACGTTGCCGCAAAGCAACGGGCGTTGCCGGAATGCAACATGAAAAGCGTTGCCGGAGAATTGCCTAATCGGCACAAACCGCACAAAGTTGCAACCGAGAAGACGTCACTCGCCAGCGCTCGAGTTCTCAGCTGCCATTGGCTTGAGCATCTCCAGCGTCTGTTTCGCCCGTGGGACGATCGTCGGATGGAAACGGGCTCGCTCAAGGTCGGCAGGCTCGGCGATGGCGATGCGGTTGAGGACTTCGATCACCGGCTCGAAGTCAGCCTTCGGATTCTCGCGGGCAAGTTTTTCGACCGCTTCGAGCGCGTTGGTGACGATTAGCGAACGCTTGTAGAATTGGGCCGGAACACTGGGCTCCTCGCGGACGCTCGCCATTTCGTCGGGGTCGAGCATCTCCGCAAGCGTCGCGATGGCGGCGACGTTGCCGTGCTGGGCGAGCGCGATGGCCGCGTTGTACCGAGTGTCGGCGTGGGCATCGTCGAGCATTTGTTCGAGTCGCGCGAGGCTCGTGGGCGTGCCGAGCTGACCCAGCGCGTAGGCCGTTTCGGAGCGGACCAGCGGATCCTCGTCGCCGGCGAGTTGGTAGAGCGTCGGCTCGAGTTGCGGAGCGGCGAGCGAGCGCCGCGGATTCTGCTGCGATAAATTGAATGCACGGATGGCTAGCGCCTGCAGCGCGCCGCGGCGAACGATCGCTTCCTGAGGATCGCGGTTGGTGGTGGCCGCCTTCAAGAGGGCGTCGGTTCCCTCGTCGACGCGAAACTCGCCCAGGGCCCGGGCCAGAAAATAACGCAGCGTCACCGACTCCTGGTCCATGCCTTTGCCGGAGGTTGCCGCGTCGATTTCACGGTCGAGGATCGCGGCGAGTTGATCTGCGGCCTTGCCATCCTGGCGGAATTCGGCGAACCGCTCGTTTCGCAACAGGTCGGCCAATTCGCTCGCCCGCTGCCACCGCGCGACGCTCGACGTTTCGAGCCCAGCGATCAAATCCTCCGGCCGCATCGTCGCGCGATGTACCAGCCAGCTTGCCACGATCCACACGCCGACGACCATCATCACGATCAGGGCCGGCACCACAAACAGTTGGATGATGAAGCCGGCCGAGGGCGGCTCGACCGGCGGGAGCTGGTCGTCGCTGACGAGCGGGGCCGGCGGATAGGGTTCGTGGGCGCCGAAAGTCGGTGGTTCGTCAGGTCGCGGGGTGTCGGGCATGGAGGCATTCGATGGGTGATAGGAACGTTTAGTTTCCCGCACAACGAGGGCCCTCGTCAACGGGCCGGCATTTAGCGGCCGAGCTTGCTCGGCGCGAACGCACGACGGTGCGCGGGGCAAGCCCAGCCGCTAACTGCCGCCAGTTCGACTTGCAGTCGGTGGCCCGATTGTGCGAGAACGACGCCATGCACCGGTTGTTGCTGACCCTCGATACGCCTGCCGCCAACTTGGCGCTTGATGATGCACTGCTTGACGCCGCGGAAGCGGAAGGGCCAATGGCGGAAGTGCTGCGGCTGTGGGAGTCGCCGCAGCCGTTGGTGGTGCTCGGCCGATCGTCGCGCGTCGATCAGGAGGTCGACACGGCGGCGTGTTCCGAGCGCGGCATTCCGATCCTCCGCCGTTCGAGTGGCGGGGCAGCAATCGTCGCTGGGCCGGGATGCCTGATGTACGCAGTCGTATTGAGCTACGATTTCAGGCCCGAGGCGCGCGGCATTCATTCGTCGCACGCGTATGTCTTGGATCGACTCGCGGGTGCGTTGCGGTCGCACGTGGGCACGGTCGAACGGGCAGGAACAAGCGACTTGGTGCTGATCGACGGGACCGGTGCGACGGCGGCTCGCAAGTTCTCCGGCAATTCTTTGCGCGTGAAGCGGTCACACTTTCTCTATCACGGCACGCTGCTCTATGATTTCGGTCTCGCGCTGATCGCCGCGTGCCTGCGGCAGCCGCCACGGCAGCCTGATTATCGGCGGGCCCGAGAGCACGGCGAGTTTGTCGCCAACCTGTCCGCCTCACGGCGATCGCTCGAAGCGGCGGTCTCGGCCGCCTGGCCGACGGATGGCGAGCTAACCGACTGGCCGCAAGCGCGGGTGAACGATTTGATCCATGAGCGCTACGGACAGGAACAGTGGAATCTCGATTATGGACGCCGATAGCCGATCAGCGGTCGCTCTTGCGGCGGCTTTTTTGGCGGCGTTCGCTCACCTTGCGGCGCTTCGAAACGACTCGGCGATCTTTTTCTACTTCTCGCTTCTCGATCAACCGCTCGAGCTCTTTCGGAACCGACAATCGCTTAGTCATGAATACGGCCTCGGAAATTCTTTGTTACGGTTGATCGCTAATGACTGAACCTTCGGTGGCGTCGAAACCGCCGAACTCCGGCGCTAATCGGCCCGAGGTATCGGGCTGGACAAGCTCCGGCTGGGATCCAATATCCAAGCAGTCGCCGCCGTAGTCGCCGGCCGTCTCATCGACCAGCTGCTGCGTCGGATAGGGCTTCTGTGGAACATAATACCGCGGCCAGGGGGACACGCAATAGTTGCAAGGTCTGCGGTCCACTTTTGGCGGAATTACTCCGGGCGGACAGTAGGGCTTGGCGACCCGTATGCCATCGGGCATTTGTGCTTCATAGGGCCGATCGACGTAGCAGAGGGGGCCCTTGAATAGCGGCGTTTCTGCTCGAACAGCCTCACCTTGCTCGAAGTTCTCGTAGGCGGGCGAGTAGGGTTGAATCCGCGGCAACAGGGCAATGACGACTTCCTTGCGTTCCTTCGTGACTTCCGAATGGCGAAAGAAGAAACCCAGTGGCCACAGATCGCCCAGGTAGGGCGTCTTCGATTCGCTGGTGATGGCTTGCTCATCGATCAGGCCGCCGATCACCATCCCTTCGCCGTCGTTGAGCATCACGTCGGTCGTCAGTTCGGTTGTTTTCTTATTCGGCACTTGCGTGATTGGGTCGACGGCGCCGGTCGACACTTGCGGCGAAACATGCAGCAGCACGCGGTTGTCGCGCGTGATACGCGGCGTGATGTCGAGCAGCACCCCCACCTGCAAGAACTGGGGTGCTTGGGTTGATTGCAGTTCTGAGGTGACTGTGGTTTGATAGCCGATGTCTTCGCCGACGTGAATGTTGGCCTGCTGCTGGTTGAGCACAAGGACCTTGGGTGAACCAAGCGTTTTGGTGTCGTTGGTTGTCTGCAGGAGGTCGATCACAGCTTGCAGATCATGGCCCGCGATGGTCGCCAGCACCGCCGGAACCGACGGTGGGCTTGGCGGTACACCCGGTGTTGGGATCGGCACGGCGGCCACGCTGGGAATGCTAATGATGTTGACCTTTGCGCCGGCAATTCGAAAGAGTGCATCGAAGTTGACGCCGTTCTTTTCGGTGTCTTTGAGAGTCACCTGCAGGATGTGGGCCTCGATCAGCACTTGCCGCGGCGGGCAATCTACTTGGTCAATATAGGATCCGATCCGCGCCAGCGCCTCGGGAATGTCTTCGACGACAATCATTTCGCGCGTGCGACGATTGTCGGTCGGGTCGCTCGTGACGACCGACATCTTGCCGATCGGGGAGAGAAAGTTGGTGACGGCCTCGGAAACGACTGCAGCGGAAACGAAATCGAGGTCAAAAACTTGTGTTTCGCGTCCTTGGACACCCGGCGGAAGCTGCGTGGAGTCGGAAAGCGACGTAATCAAGATGATCCCATTCCGGTCGACCCAAGTGTAGTTGGCTACCGAAAGGATTGCCGTCAGGGCTTCCTCGAGCGCGACGTCGCGAAGTGTGATCGAAATCACGGCGTCGACGTCGTTCGCGGCCACGATGTTGAGGTGGTACGTTTGCGCCAGCAAAGCGAGCACCTTGCTGAGCGAGGCGTCACGGACCACGAGCCGGTCGATGCGGCCACTCGCTCCCGGCGTGATGTCGACGTCGGCGTCCCAGCCGGCCATCGGCAACGTGCCTTCGACCCGCGTCGGCGCCGCCGCCGCGGACTGCGAGCCGGCCGGTGGCGGCAATGTTTCGTCCCCGCCTTGCTGAGCCGCTGCTCCGGCGCCATTTGCGGCCAGGCGAAGCGATTGACCGACGTCGCTTGGCGAGCGCATTTTCTCCCGCGGAGGGGGCTGCCCCGCCGTTGTGCTCGCGGCGGCGTTGCGTCGCATGCCGGAAAACATCGGTCGCGACGGCGGATTCTGCGCCGCGACCATCTCGGCCAAGAGCAGCAACGCCAAGAGCGGGCCCCCCAGCAGCGCGCAGCCCGACGCCGAGCGCCGGGCTGCGCGATCGCTGACCGCTCGAAACTGTTGCTCAAGGCATTTCATTGAGTCAAGTCCTTGGCCACGTGGACGCTGTCGGCGTCGATCGCGGTCACCGTAAATCCGTTGAGCTGGTCGCCGACGTGAACCTCCTGGTCGCCGACGATCGCCACGTATTGGTCATTTCGTTTGATGATGACTCGGACGCCTTGTTGCCGGAGCCCGACCAATTGCGATTGTGTTTGTTCTCGTTCAGCAGCTAGCGCCGCGCGCTGAGCCAGCGCTTCTGCGCGCGAATTAGCTTCGTTCTTGGCGAGGACGCCTGTAGTTTCCGGCGCGGGAGGTTGAGGAAACGATGCGGGTAAAGCAAACGGATCGTATTCCACGACGGTCGCCATGGAAGGCGACTGCCAGTCGCCTCGGATTACGGTCTTCCGGCGAGCGGCGCCTGTAGCTGCCGCCGACGAATCGTGCTTCGCGCTCGACTTCGACGGAACGTCGTTCGATTCCGACGCAGCCGTCGAACGCGCGGCGGCGGCCGGTGGCTTCGCGCTCGAGCCGCCCAATTGAATGTAGAGGACGACCGCGAACACCAAGGCCAGAACGGCGATCAGCGCCATTCTGCCGGGCGTCAAGCCGACCTGCTTCACCCAGTTTGGTTTGCTATCCACGATGCACCTCCGGGACGGGTGATTCCGAATCCCCGTCCTGCAAACCGAAGTAGATGACGATCGTGGCCTTCATCGGGTAGTTGTCGGATCGCGGCTCGGCAACAACCGATAGGTCCTTCACCTTTGAGAGCCGTTGAATCTTCGAGAGCCTGTCGAAGAACGAGGAAATGCTCTTGAACGTGCCTTTGCCGTCGAGCATGACTTCCATCGCCGAGAACCCGTCGCCGGCCACCGGCTGAGCCGGTTGAAAGTTGCTAATCACCAGTTTCTCCTCGCTGGCGATCTCGCTGACATGTTTGAGAAAGTTGCCGGCCTCGGCGCTCAGCGGCACGCGCTGTTCGAGCGCCGCGTAGCGGGCCTGGATTTCCTTGAGTTGATCGGAGAGCGACGCATATTTTTTGCGGATGGCGACTGCGTTTTGCTGCGCCGCCGTGAGCTCCTCGATCTTCATCTCGGCGTCGAGGATGTCTGTCTCCACGGGCTCGTAAATCCAGCTATACGTCGCGGCACCGGCAATGAGCACGACCGCCAGGCCCGCGTAGTGGAGCAGGCGGCCTAACCGCAGCATTTCTTGGTCGAACACTGGTGAGCTCATGGCAAAACCTGTCAACAACTACAACTCGCAGCGGACTTCGTATTCGTAGACTGCCGTCCCCTGCTCGTCCTTTTCATTCGATTTGATCAATTTCACGTCGGCAAACAGCCCGCTCTGCGACAGGCCGTCGTGGAACTCGGCCACGGCCGGACTATCGAGCGCCACGCCGGCCAATGTCACCGTGCCGGCGTGATTTGCGTCGGAACTACCCGCGTCGGGGTCGGCTGTGGCTTGCAGGTCGACGACGCGACAATCGGTGAGACGGAGTTTTCCGTCCGTTTGCTGGGCGGCTTTGCTCACCGCGCCGAGCAGCGCCAACACCTGGCGCTGTTGTTCCAACTGTTGGGCGATGGTTCGGTGCTTCTGCAGTTGGTCAATACGACCTCGTATGGTTACGATTTCGTGCAGCATCGCCTGAGTGGGGCGGCCTTCGCGCGAGCTGGCTTCGAGTTGCTGACGAAGCGCGTCGTATTCGCAAGCCTTGTACCACCGCATCAGAAAAATCGTTGACAGCGTGGCCAGCAAGAAGAGGCTCCACTGGATGGCGCGGCGGCGGGCCAGTTGTTGGCGCCGATACGTCAGTGGCAACAGATTGAGCGTAGTCTTCATGCTTCCCTCCAAGCCAAGGCTGAAAGGGCAAACGCGGCTGCGAACAACGCGGTTTCACGTCCGTGGTCAGCGCCGTCTCGCTCGACGTCCGTCGGCACATTCCAAATGGAAACCGGCATTTCCAGCTTCTTGGACAAGTAGAGATCGATGTTGCGCACCGAGGCGCCGCCGCCCATCAACCAGAGCATCGTGGGGCGTTGATGGCGGCGCTGCGACTCGACGAACTGCAACGTGCGCTGAATTTGTTCGACAAGCGAATCGGCGGTTTCGGCAATGGCGTCGGTGACGGCGGCTTGAATTTCGTGCCGGCCGGCGGCCGACGTGTCGGTCGCACCCGGCACACAAACGCCATGCACGTCGACCAAGTGTTGCGCCAAGTCCAGTGTAACCCCCAGCGATTCCTGGATCGCTGCGAGGCACTGGCGGAAGCAGCAGTCATGTAGCCGGCGCGCGTAGAGCGGCCGGCCCTTGCTCACCATGCACAGCGTCGTGTTCGAAAAACCCCAATCGACCGCAAACACACGCTCGCCGCTGCGCTGCCCGGCCGTCAATCCGACCGCGCGGGCCATGGCCAGCGGCGTCCCGTCGACGGCCCAGCAATCGAGGCGGGATCGCTGGCAATCGCTCGCCACCTGTTCGACCCATGGGCGGCTGACCGAAAGCACGTTGACGTTGAAGCCGTCGGCGGTCTCGACGCCTTGGTCTCCACCCAGTTGCCAGAAGTCGAATTGCGTATTGGAAAACTGCCCGTTTTCGTCGTCGGCCAGCTCGCTCTCGATCATCGCCCTCCGCTCGCGCTCGTCGCCCTGCGGAATCTTCAGGCCGCGCAATTCGCAGACGTTCATCGGCAAGAGACAGGTTGCGTCGCGGCCATCGAAGCCACCGCACTCGAGCGCGGCCCAAATCTCGGGCCACGACGGATCGGGCTCACCCCGTGCGAGACCGTCAAGTTCCGACCAGGGACTGGCTCGTTGAATCACCGCGGCATGGCGCAGACGCACGCCCTGGGGCGAACGCACCGCCTGCGCAAGCTTCACGGCGTGCGTACCCAAATCGACGCCGATCCAACCTACGTTCCTTGAGAGAATCAAACGGTGACTCCTCCCTGAGTCAATGTCTACAAGCGGCGGATTCCCGCCGACCGATTTCCTATTCTGATTTCTCCATCCGCACGTACTATCGCTTGTTGGCGATTTGCTTGGCCACGTCTTCCAAATGGGACAGACGGCCGTCAATCTGGCGGAGCGTGGCCGAAATGTCCTGCAGAATCGGCAGCGACATTTGCCCGCCGCTGAGCATGTGCTGCGGCTGGGGCGTGGTGATGATCTGCGCCGACGCATCCGACGGCCGGGTGACGTTGGCGCCGATGAATATGCCGGCGCCGACCAGTGCCGTCGCACACAGGGCATGGCTGAGCGAAATCCGCGGGTCGGTCGTGAGTCGAATACGTCGATTCATCTGGTTCACCTTTCTGCAATAGTATCAGCGGCGGGCAAGTTGCGCGATGTCGAACATCGGCATCATCACGGAGATGACGATCGTGGCGACGATGACGCCCATCACGACGATAATCAGCGGTTCGAGCATGGTGGCGAGCTCGCGGAGGCGGGACTCGCCTTCCTCTTCGTAATGGGCGCCCATCAGCTCCGTGACCATGCCGAGCGTGCCGGTGCGCTCGGCAGTCAGGACCATTTCGGCGGCCACCGGCGGCACGAAACCCGCCTTGATCAGCGAACTGGCCAAACCGCGGCCGTTGAGGATCGCGTCTTCCAAATCGTCGAACAACTCGCGGTACAGCGAGTTGCGAATCGCGTTGCGCGTCAGCCGCAGGCCTTCCAAGAGCGGCACGCCGTTTTCAATCATCAGCCCCAGCAACCGAAAAGTTCGGCCGATGTAGAACGCACGGGTAATGTCGCGGATCACGAACGTGTTGAGAACCGCCCGATCCCACCAACGTCGGCCGGCCGCGGTGTACCGCGAGGCAATCAGGCCGACAATCCCGGCGACCACGACCGGCGCCCATATCCAGACGAAGTGACGGAGCATGTCCGAGAATGCGACCAGCAGCTGCGTTATCGCCGGCAGCGGAACCTCAAAATCCTGAAAAATCTTCTGGAACCGCGGCAACACGAAAATCACCAGGCCCGACACCACGAGCGAAGAAATCGTGGCCAGCAGGATCGGATAGGCGAGCAGCGTGCGGACGGCAGCATGGTTGCGGATTTCCGAGCGAAACAACTCGGCGAGGCGGCTCAAGACTTCCGGCAATCGCCCGGCCGCTTCGCCGGCAGCGACGCTGGCGACGTAGGCGTCGCCGAAAACTTCGGCCTGTGCCCGCATCGCTTCCGAGACGCTTTTGCCTCCGGTCACGTCTTCGTGCACGCGACCCAGCACCCGGCGAACGCGTTCGTTGTTGCTCTGTTCGGCAAGCGATTGGAACGCGCTGGTCAGGTCGACGCCCGATTTGGTCATGATCGCCAGTTGCGTGGTCACGGTCAGCAAGTCGCGCTTGCGCATCGCCGTTCGATCGCGGCGTCTAGAAAACGGCAGCCAAGTTGCGGCCGCGCCTTCCGCGCGAATGTCGATCGGAAAGAGCGACTTCTCGCGGAGCGCGCGCTTCACTTGGTCGACGTCGTCGCCGTCGATTTGACCGGTCTGGACGTCTCCAGCGCTCGATTTGGCAGTGTATGTGAATTGCATGGGGAAATTGAATCGTGGCGCCGGCGTACCACCGGGTGATCACTCGGCTCCACAAGTATTGCTTATTCGAAGTAGGCCACTCGCATGACCTCGTCGAGGCTGGTCTGTTCCTTTTCCGCGAGTTGAATGCCCTGGTCGAGCAGCGTCCGGCCGCCGGCGCGGCGGTAACAATCGCGGATTTCGTCCGTGCCGCTGCCGCTGGCGATCAATTCGCGGATTTCGCGGTCGATCACCATGACTTCGTAAATACCGGTACGACCGACAAATCCGGTATCGTGGCACTTGGGGCAGCCTTCGCCGCGGACGAAGCTGCGGCGGTGATCGCCTCGGTAGTGAATCGTTTCCAGAAGCTCGCGCGACGGGTAGGAGAACGTCTTGCAGGATTGGCAGACCGTGCGGATGAGCCGCTGGGCCACGACCCCCACCATCGCCGCGGCGATCTTGAACGACTCGATTCCCATGTCTAACAAGCGGTGAATTGCACCGGCGCAGTCGTTCGTGTGGAGCGTGCTGAGCACCAAGTGACCGGTGAGCGCGGCCTGAACCGCGATCTGCGCGGTCGGCACATCCCGGATTTCGCCGATCATGATGATGTCGGGGTCCTGCCGCAGGATCGATCGCAAGGCGGAACTGAATGAAAGCTGCCGGCTATCGTCGACTTGAATCTGGTTCACTAGCTCGACCTGATACTCGACCGGGTCTTCGACCGACACGACGTTGCGGTGGACGCTTTTGATGAGTTCGAGCGCCGAGTAGAGCGTGGTCGTCTTGCCGCTGCCGGTCGGACCGGTGACCAACAGCAATCCGTACGGCTTGGCCAACAGCGACTTGAGGTTCTTGAGCATGTCCGGCGGCACGCCCAACAGGTCGAGATTGAACGAGAGGTTTTCCTTGTCGAGAATGCGCAGCACGATCTTCTCACCCAACACCGTGGGCAAAGTCGAAATACGAAAGTCCACTTCACGGCCTTCGACCGTCACTTGAAAGCGGCCGTCCTGCGGCCTGTGATGCTCGGCAATGTCCATCTTGCCCATGACTTTGATGCGCGACACGAGCGCGGGGTGCATGTCGCGCCGCGGCCGCAGGGCCTCGTACATCTGCCCGTCGACGCGGAAGCGGACGACCGTGAATTTGCGGCTGGGTTCGATGTGAATGTCGCTCGCCCCGGCGCGAATCGCTTGCATCAGCAGGTAGTTCACGAGGTTGATGATCGGGCTGCCGTCGACCAGCGCCTCGACGTTCATCAGGTCGGCGTCGGCGCCGTCGGTCTGCAGTTGCACGGCGCCTTCGTCGATGTCGGCGGTCACCGTATCAACTTCGAAGCCCTCGTCGTAGCAACGCGGCAGCGTGCGCTGGATGCTGCTGCGGAATGCGAACACAGGGCGAACGCGGAGGTGAGCGATCCGCTCGATCTCATCCACCTGTTCGAGGTTTTGCGGGTCGGCCATGGCGACGCAGAGCGTGTCGCGCACTTTGAACAGGGCGACCGCGTCGAGCCGTTCGGCAAGCCGGCGTGGAATTAGCCGCACGGCGATCGGATCGATCATGCCGTCGCGGAGTCGCGTGGCCGGTACGCCTAAGTGGATCTCGATGAACGGCAGGATGCTTTCCTCTTGGGCCATGCCCATTTCGACCAGCACTTCGCCGAGTCGCAGGCCTTTCTGCGAACCTTCGGCCAGCGCGATGTCGAGCTGCTCGGGCGTGATCACTTCGGCGCCGACCAATCGCTGGCCGAGCGTGACGGGGGCCGGCCGCGACGGTGCGACGGCAGCCGCCATGCTCGGTGTTTCGGCAATCACGGTGTTCATAGCAGGAAGCTCCGTACTGCGCTGCCGGTGTCGCCAAACACCTCGAACCTGGCGCCGACGCCGGTGACTTTGAGCACTTCGCTGCAAAGCGCACCGGGGTTCGCCAGCTTCATCGCTCCGCCCATCCGTTGGTATTCTTCTTGCGCGTCGAGCAGTAGTTCCAGGCCGGCGCTGTCGACGAGCGCCACGCCGTGCATATCGAGCACCACGCGCGGTTGACCGCGCTTGACGCAGCCATCAAGCACGGCCGCCAGCTCAGCGACCTGATCACCGCTGATCCGATCGCCGCCGCCGATCACGTCGATGGCACCTTGACGATTCTGTTCAAACATGGCTGCAAGGCGCTAGGCGCAAGGCGCTAGGCGCGAGTTGCGAACGACTCAGCGCCGAGCGACGAGCGCCTCGCGCCTAACCCTCTTATCCAATTGGCAACACGATCTGAAACGTGCTTCCTTTATCGATTTCACTTTCGACGGAAACTCGGCCCCCGTGCAGCCGGACCACTTCCTGCACGAGCGCTAGGCCCAATCCGGTACCCTCTTGTTCCCGCACGCGCGGATCATCGCTACGGAAAAACTTATCAAACACTTGAGACAGTTCGTCTTCGGCGATGCCGACGCCGGTGTCTTCCACGTCGATCTCAAGGTCTTGATCCGCGGCTTGCACGCGGAAAGCTACGCGACCGCCGGCCGGCGTATACTTCACCGCGTTGCCCAGCAGATTGACCAAGACGGTGGCGATCTTGTCTTTGTCGAGCGACGGTTCGGGCAACTTCTCTGGTATCGAGACCTCGAAGCTCAACCGTTTCGCGTCGATCTGCGGTTTGACCTTCGCCATCACGTCGTTGAGCAGGCGGTGTAGCTCGGTCGTTTGACGGTTAAGCGTCAGCGACCCGACTTCCATGCTGCTGACGCTCAACAGGTCGTCGACGAACCGGGCCAAGCGCGTCGCTTCCGAGTTGATCGTGTTGAGAAACTGCTTTTGCTGTTCGACGTCGATCATGTCGGCCAGGGCGAGCGTTTCGGCGTAGGCCTTGATGTTTGCCAGCGGCGTCCGCAGTTCGTGCGTCGCGGTGTCGACGAACGAATCGCGCATCTCCTCGGCAAACTTTTGTTGGGTCACGTCGCGAATAATCCAGACGTGGCATTCATGGTGCGTGCCGCCCACGATGCAAATCGGGTGGCGAGCGACGCGGACCACTCGGCGCTGGCCGTCCTCGATCCGCGAAAGTTCCGTAACCACCGGCCGGTGCTGATTGTCGGCCGAGAGCAGTGCGTCTTTCGGTGAGAGCTGCCAGCCTTCGACGAGCAGGCTGGTCAAGTTGAAAGCGTTCTCGGAGCCTTGGCCGACGTCGATCGCACCGATGACGTCTTTCATCCCGAGGATGGCGGCCATCGGCAGGTTGGTGTACGTAAGCTGACCGGCTGCGTCGGTGGTGGCGACGCCGTCGGGAATGCTGTTCAAAACCCCTTCGAGCCGGGACTGCCGGCCCGTCTGCATCGACTGCTGGATCTTCTGACCCAAATCTTCGACTCGCGCGCCACTGGTGCGCTCGGTGACGACACGGTTCCAACCCATGGCCGCGGCGCCGATGCTGGGGACCGGCCGCAACTCGCAACCTTCCACGGAAGGGCTCGTCGCCACGCGAGACAACTGCTGGGCGATGTCGGCGACGGGGCGGACCATTCGGTTCAGAAGCACGGCTCCGACAACCATGCAGCAGGCCGGACCGAAGACGGCTAGCGGTGCGTGTCGGGCAGCGCTGCGGATGTATCCCCACAGGTCCGGCTGCGCGACACCGTAGATCAGGGTGCCGACGGCGTTCCCACCTGCCTTGAGCGGCGTTTGATATTCGTCGACGATTCCGCCCTGCGGATCGACGTATCGCACGCGGATCGCGTCTCCCCACTCGTCCGTGGCGCCTTCGTGCTCGATCGCCGGTTGGCCGACCAGCGTGGGGTTGGAATGGGCCAAATAGACGCCCGTCGTGGAACGGATGGCTATGTAGGCGGCGCCGCTTTGCGATTTAAGTTGATCGACCAGCGGCTGAAGTTCATTCGAGTCGTTTCGCAAGTAGTGGAGTGCGGCCTGCGACGAGGCGCGGCCCAGCCAGCGCAAGCTGCGCTCTCCGACCGATCTTGGTTCACTTCTCGCGCGACGTAAAAAGCGCTGCCGCTCAGCCAGACGACTGTCGTCAATCCGAACAGCAGGAAATAGGCCGTAACGCGCCGAGGCAGGCGAAGTTGAAATGAAGTCGTCAACATTCGGATTCCGTTCCGAGGGTCGAGCCGGGTTGTCGTCCACGCTAGCAACTAGCGCACGTTGCTGGCCAGCGACTCTTCAATCATGGTCAAAAGTTCGGTCGGGCTGAACGGCTTCGGCAATGCGGCCGACATGCCGAGCCGCTGGCGCAGCTTGGAGACGTCGAGCTCCATGCACTTGGCGGTCAGCAATATGAAAGGCGTGTGGGCATGATCGGGCATTTCCCGCAGGTGCTCGCAGAGCTGGATGCCGGTCATCTTGGGCATCTGCTGATCGGAGAGCACCAAGTCGAAGCGGCCTCGTTCCAGCTCATCGAGGGCCTCGCGTCCGTTATTGACGGCGGTGACCTGATAACCGGCCCGCGTCAGGTTGAAGCAAATCACGCCGGACAGGGCGAGATTGTCTTCAACCAGCAGGATTTTCACTCCCTCTCCGCTCATGGTAGACCGACCATCCTTTGCCGAACGAGACGTTGTAGCTAGCACGTCGCGGTGTTGCGAGGACTCCCCTGGCGAGAATCCTAGCTCTTCAAGACATGACTATCGGCGAGTGACGGCCCTATTCTTTGCTGTAATCGGGATAGTTAGCCCAGTCCATAACTCATTCGCACAATACGCAAATTAACACAAGCGTCTATTTCCGCCATGTTACCCGCGCTGTCGGTTAGGCATCAGTAGTCCTTGTACGGAACCGCCGAATCACTGTTGTCGGTGTCGGCCGTGTTCACGATGAACTCGCCCGTTGTATAGCTATAGCGCCAACCCTTTGCCGCAGTGCCATCGACAGGTAGCGGCGTGGTCAAAACATTGGTCACGGCGACCTCATTGTTTTTATTGGTTCCGACCGGGCAAGTCGGGAACGGACCACGCAAAAGGGGTGCGATGTCCGCTTTGAAGCTAGCTTCGTCCGCGCCGCTCGCGCCCGGAAACGTTCCGCCGTTTTGAGCCGCAAAGCGCTCGATCGCGTCACGCACGACGCTCACCGACTGGCGAAGTCCGTTGTCGGTCGCGGTGCCCGAAGTGCCCAGCAGCTTTGGCGCCGCGATAGCTGCGAGGATGCCGAGGATCATGACCACGACCACCAATTCAACAAGTGTGAAACCCTTACGCTTTTCCATCTTGGTATTCCCCCAAACAAATTCAGTTCTGACCTCGACGTGCGAAATTTGACGGCACGGAATTCTCAAATCGACCGAACGGCGATCGCAGTGCTTTCACTCCAATCGCCTAGTACGCGGATGGCAGGCTTTCTATGCCTGTCTGCTTCTAACAAACCGTAGCTTGGAAAATGCGCATGGGCGAGCGTTGATGTGCGAAACTTAACGCACCCCGGGCACGCACCCCGGCCGTAGTTCCGCAGCGGTGTGGCGGCCAGCCGCAACGGACTTGAATGCCCGAGAATGGGTGCTTGGCGCAGCCACATTGGCGGCTTTGCCCACACAGGCGCAACAACTGCCACAACCGCAGCGACACGCTTTGTCGCTGCATTTGTTGCCCTGTGCGGCCGGTCGCGCCGTGCCGGAGAGAGGCCGTGGCGAGCTAAGTTTGAGTTATTCAATATAGGAAAAGGGAGTTGTGACCCAGTCAGTTCGGGGCGTCGTGATGGACTCCAGGCGGACAATCTACGAGCCGGCCGATCGGTTGCGCGCCTGGACGCGACTCCCCATGCCGCGGTGTGCGCACTCGAAGTGCGGCGTTCACACTCGTGGAAATGGCGATCGTGCTCTTGATCATCGCGATCCTCGCCGCGACGGCGACACCTTCCTTCTTTCGATCGCTGCGCTATCACCGGTTGGAGTCGGCCGCCCGACGCGTCAAGCTGGACATCGAGCAGGCAAGGCACGCAGCCCGATTGAAGAGTCAGTCGCAGTCGATCACGTTCACAGGTGCGGCCGGTTACACGCTCTCGTCGGGCGTCGCAGGGGATGAACAGCGCCGCCCTAACCTATGCCGTCGATCTGACGACAGTCCCCTACGAACTCGACGGCGTCACGCTGAAACTTGGCGGTCCGACGGCGATCTCCTTCGACGGCTACGGCGTCGCCTCCGTCGGGGGCACGATCGTGCTCGCATTGGGCGACGAGACGCGAACCGTCACGCTCAACAACAGCAACGGAGCCGTCACGATTTCCAATCCCTGAGCCGTGCACATGAAGTCTTCACGCCGAACACGACCGCAGTCGGGCCACACGCTGATCGAGCTGGTCACCGCCATGGTGGCTGGCACGATCCTGCTGGCTGGTTTGGGAGCAGTAATGATGATCGCCAGCCAGGTGGCCTACACTCCCACCGCGTCGGCCAAGCGGCTGGAGGCGGCCGAAGCGGTCCAAGAATTCGGCGACGAGGCGCGGTATGCCACGTTTCTGGCGGCACGGTCAGGCCGCGCCTTGGAGTTTGTCGTGGCTGATCGCAATGGCGACGGCGCCGCCGAGCGGATTCGCTACGAATGGTCCGGCGTGCCGGGCGCGCCGTTGCTAAAAACGGTCAACGGTGGCACGCCGGTGTCCGTGGTCGATTCGGTGCAGGATTTTCAACTCAGCTACGCAACCGTCGCTCAAACCACGGCGATTTCGACGACGTCCGATTCCGCAGCGGTCAAGTTGGCCTCCAACGAAAACACGTTGAATTCGAATCGCACTGTGACTGCCGACGGGTACACCGCCCAAGCCATCGATCCGTCGTCGCTTGCCGCCGCGGGGCGGCTGTATTGGAATCTCACGCAAGTGGAATTCCAGGCCAGTCAGAGCGGCGGTTCCAGTCAGACTCTGCTCGTCCAACTTCGCTCGACAGGAATTCCCAACAGTAGCCCCACGGGCGAAGTGTTGGGCGAGGTGACAGGTCGCCGAGAGTCGCTCCCCAACTCCATCGGCTGGAAATGCCGGTCCAATTCGCCAGCCCCATCCGTGGGCTGCAGTTTCACCGCAACTACGCGCTCGTCCTGGCGAGGACCACCGCCGACGGCTACCCGTCCAATTACGGTGCCGCCTCGTTGCGAACGAGTTCCAACGACACCAGTCCGCTGCAGTCAAACGACGGGGGCGCGACCTGGGAATACATAAGCGGCGCTCAGATGAATTATCGCATCTGGGGCACATACACGACGGCCGGCGCGACCGTCAACGTGACGCGCAACTACGCGACCCGCGTAAACGTGGTACTGCAAGCCGGCAGCGCTGCCAGCTCGCGGGTGAACGCCAGCATTCCGCTGGAGAATCGGCCGGAGTTGCTCTCGGCCTATTGGCGGACCGATTTCGACGCCAATCCGACCACCACCGACGTCACCCGCGACGGCGTTGCCGACTGGGCAATGGCGAGTGGGTCTTTTAACACGGCCAAGCTGATCGACGGCGTCTGGCAAGCCAGCGGTGCGATCGAATCGCGACCAAAGAATGATTTCACGACCAATACCATCGTCGACGTCCGCTGTCGCAACACCGCCCAAGGCGGCAACGGCGCGGTCGTGCGAATCAACGCCGACCGGCAAGGCGGGACACACGCACCGCTCGAGGTGCGGCTGCAACGCCAAGCCGATACGTCGCAAACCCTGACTCTGTACGGCAAATCGAGCGATGCAACCTACGTCCGGCTATTCGAGCGCAAGAATCTGCCGAGCAATTTGATTCGCTATCGGCTGACGATTTTGCCCGCCAACAACCTCGTCAACCTGGCGATCGAAGACGAGGACCAGGGCACGTTTTCGTATCCCACCTTCGCGCCTTCGGCCGACGACCGCTTCCTGACTCTTTACTCCGATACCAGCAGTTCCGAGTTTGACTATGTTGAGATTCGAGTTCCAGAATAGACGACCGCTGGCGTCGTCGCGTGCGTGGCATGCCTTCGCCGCGCAGTGGCATAGGCATGGTATCGCCGCCACCAACCATGCTCACGCGGCGCGCCGCGAGAGCATGCCACGCGCCAGGCACTCACGCTGGTCGAGGTCGTCGTCTCGACTTTGATCGTCGGCCTGATGACGGTCGCCGCGCTCGATGGGTTGGGCGCCGCGACGCGGTCGAGCGAGTGGGCCGGCAACCAGGGCATCGCCCAAGGCCTGGCCGACGACTTGATGGCCGAGATCCTTACCAAGGCGTACCGCGATCCCGACGGCTCGGCCGTGTTCGGGCTCGAATCGGGCGAAGCCGCTCCGCGGAACAATTTCGACGACGTCGACGACTTCAATGGATGGAACGAGAAACCACCCAAGGCGGCCGACGGCGCAACGCTCTCGGATCGAACCAAGTGGCGGCGGCGCGTGACCGTCGAGCGAGTGCGACTGAGCAATCTCACGCAGGCGACCGCCGGCAACACCGACGAAGGCGCGAAGCGAATTCACGTGACCGTCGAATACGACGACACCGTGCTGGCCGACGAGTATGCCCTCGTGACCGACACCGACTAACGAACCTTTGCCATGGTCGAACATCGTCGAGACAACATGAATCGCCGCGGCAGCGTGTACCTGGCCGTGCTCGGTACGGGACTGATCGTCTCGCTGCTCGCATTCTCGGCGCTGGCGCTCCAGCGGCTGCACAACCGGATGTTGCTGGCGTCGGCCGACGTCCGACAGGCACAGCTCAACGCCGAAGCGGCCATCGAGCTCGGTCGGCTGGCGATCAAGCAAGACCCCGCTTGGCGGACGACCTACTCCAACGGCACCTGGTTCAGCAGCCGCAGCACGGGCGACGGCAGCCTGCACGCTGGAAGTTATCGACCCGGTCGACGGCAATCTCGCCGACGACGAGACCGAGGCGATCGTGATGACGGGCATCGGCGCGAGCGGCCGGGCCGTGCAGCGCGTGGTGCGGACGTTCGATCCACACGCCAAATCCCTGGATTGCCTCCGTTCGAGCGTGGCGGCTGGCGGCAATGTTTCGCTCACCGGCGCCGTGCTGCGGGCCACGAATTCGGGCCTCATTTCGGCCAATACGACGTCGATCACGTCCTCCACCGTCTACGGCAAGGTCCAGGCCACGTCCATCAGTGGCTCGACCTACTCGGGCACGACGACGACAAATCGCCGCCGCCGACCGGCCCGACATGCCCGATTGGTCGACCGTCTTCAACTACTACCGCACGAACGGCACGCAAATCAGACGTCAACAGCCTGAGTGTCCCCAGCACGATCAATCTCGTGCTCAACAACAGTTTTGATTTGGATACGCCCTATTACTGGACCGGCGACGCCCCCGACTGGACCAACAACGTGCCCGCCGGCGCGTCGACGCTGCCCGATACCGCGTTGACCCGTACTCGCCAATTTCGCTGGGCATTCTGCTTGCATGCTGGTGAATCGAAGCTCGAAGCGAGCCGGTCCCTTGCAGTCCGTCGACATGGTCCTCAAACCGAACGCAACTTACACGATATCGACACAGATCTACATGTCGGGGAGTTGGACATCCAATGCTTACCGGATCGGGCTGTATCTTCAATTTGCCGATGGAACGGCCGTAGCCGTTCGCAGCACGGCGCAAGTACTGGCCAATTCGTTCTTTCCCGACTGGCAGAATCTGTCCGCTGTTTTGACGCTACCCAATTGGAATAGCGAACTAAAAAGCGCGTTTCTGATTGTGAACAGCGACGACACGCTCGGCAATTCCGGCAACTTTTACATCGACAACGTACAAATGTACGAAACCTCGGCGACGGGCCGGTGCATCTTTCGCACCGTCCTCGCCCCCGGCGTCAACCCATTTGGTCCCACCACCAATGCCCAGGGACTTTATTGGATCGACTGCGGCGGCACCAAGCTCACGATCAACAACGCGCGGATCAAAGGCACGCTGCTGATCATCAATCCCGGCGCTGGTTCCTCCGTCGGCCCCGGGCCGGTCCGCTGGTCGCCGGCCGTCGCCTGGCTATCCGGCCCTGCTCGTCGACGCCGACGTCGCCGCCAACGCCGACTTTACGATCGCCACGGGCAGTCACCCCTTGAACGAAACTGAAAACGCCGTCAATTTTAATCCCTCGGGCGCCTCGTCCGACGAATTCGGCCAAGACACCGACTTGCTCGACGTCTATCCCTCGGAAATCCAGGGGCTAGTGGCAGTGGAAGACGACCTGACGTTTCAAAACAACGGCCTGGTCCGCGGCGAAGTGATCGCCGGCGACGCCATCACGGCGACGAGCGGGGCCCTCGAGGTCGTCTTTCGGCCCGATGCGTTCTTCAATCCGCCACCGGGATTCAAAGCCCCGTCCTCCGTCGTGGGCCGGCCTGTCTCGATCCGTAAAGGCGTGCTGCCGTAGCAGGTGGTCGGTTGTCAGTCGTCAGTAGCATGCAGATAATGCATGACGCTTCCTGACTCCTGGCCCCCGACTCCTGGCTCCTTCCTCCATGCACCGCCGGCCGCTGCTCGCCATGCTCGATTGCTACCGCCACGCCTTCCCGGCGGAGGCCGACGTCGTCGATCGCATCGTGGCGCTGGTGGAAGAACACGCGGATTGTTTCGAGCGGACCTGTCGGCCGGGGCACATCACCGGCGCCGCGTGGATTCTCTCGCCGGATCGCCGCCGCTGCCTGCTCACGCACCATCGCAAGCTCGATCGCTGGCTGCAGCTCGGCGGGCACGCCGACGGGCAGACGCTCGTCGAAGAGGTGGCCCTCCGCGAGGCCCGCGAGGAGTCGGGCATGACCGGCTTCGACTTCGTGCCGATCGCCGGTGCGCTGTTGCCGCTCGACCTCGACGTACACCAGATTCCGGCCCGCTTCGACGCCGAGGGCCGGATGATCGAAGACTCCCACGAACATCACGACGTGCGATTCCTGCTGGTGGCCCACGCCGGCCAAACGATTGCCGCCAGCGACGAGTCGCACGAAATCGGTTGGTTCACCAGCGAAGAAGTTCTGCAACTCACCAACGAGCATAGCGTACTGCGGATGCTCTACAAAGCGGCCGAGCTGCTGGACTAGGTCTGCGCGGATTGACGCACGACTAGCCAAGCAGCAAGTTTTTCTTCCAGCGACCGGCCAGCATGTCGCCGGGCTGGTCGACGGCAGACGCGCAAATCGAAGATCTCGATCCAGCGAACCGAAATTGGCCAGCACGTGGCGGCGAAACATGGTTTCGGCTTTCTGGCCGTTAAAAAACACAACGCCAATGTGCGAGTGCTCGCGAAAGAACGCCGCGAAGTCGTTGGGCCGCTCCGAATCGCGCTCGATCGACGTATCGAGGCTCCCCTCGCGGCGGCACGACTGAAGCACGTCCCAGACGGCCACGTGGTGTTCGACGAGCACTGCCTGCCGCTGGTCGTAGGGCAGCTCGGGCCCCGCGCCGAACAGCCGACCCATGATCGGCCAAAAGGCGTTTTGCGGATGGCCGTAGTACTGCCGCCGGGCGAGCGACGCCACGCTCGGCATCGAGCCGAGCACCAGCACCCTCGCGTCGGCGGCCGCGATCGGCGGGAAGCCGCCTAAGAGTGCGGCCTTGGTCGGTGGTTTCGCCATGAGAGCCGTGTCGACCCTGTTCGATCGGGGCTGTTCGACCGAAGCCAGGCGCGTTAAGTTGTCCAGCGTTCAAACGCGGTCGCCGCGTTGGGCGTCACCTGGAGACTTTAGCATGTCCACTGCCTATGGTATCGAACGAATTCGCCGCGAGGACGTGCCGGAAGGCAAGTCCCTCTGCGAGTATTGCACCGCGAAATGCTGCCGCTATTTCGCGCTGCCCATCGAGACCCCCGAGTCGTTCGAGGACTACGAGTTCATCCGCTGGTTCTTGTTACACGATCGGGCCACTGTGTTCAAGGAAGACGACGACTGGTATCTGCTGGTGTACACTGAGTGCGAGCACCTGCAGAGCGACAATCGCTGCGGCATCTACGAGACCCGCCCGCAAATCTGCCGCGATTACACGACCAAGGATTGCGAGTACGACGACGATTGGACTTACGATTTCTACCTCGAAACGGCCGACCAGGTCGCCGAGTACACCGAAGCGATCCTGCCGAAACGAGGCAAGAAGATGCGCAGCACCAAACCGGCCCTGATGCCGATCCTTTAGGAGCTGCCACCGAGGACACAGAGTTCACAGAGAAAGGCGATTGCATATTGCAGAATGAATAAATTCTTCGATTTGCGCTCTACAGTTTCTGACTCCACCTCCGTGCCCGCGGTGACCTCTGTGGCGAACCGCCCTTCTCTATCCTGAAAGTGAACTTTGTCGCAGCCGAAGATTCAACCCCGCACGCTCAAGGGCTTCCGCGATTATTTGCCGGAAGCGATGTTGCCGCGCGAGCGGATCATGGAGACGGCCCGGCGGGTGTTTCGCTCCTACGGATTCAGCCCGATCGATACGCCGGCGCTGGAATACCTCGAAATCCTGCTCGGTAAGGGGAGCGCGGAGACCGACAAGCAGCTCTACCGATTCAAAGACCACGGCGGGCGCGACGTGGGACTGCGGTTCGATCTCACCGTGCCGTTCGCCCGGTTCGCGGCCCAATACATCGGCCAGCTCGGCACGCCGTTCAAGCGCTATCACATCGCCACCGTCTGGCGCGGCGAGAACACGCAACGCGGCCGCTACCGTGAGTTCATGCAATGCGACTTCGACACGATCGGCACGACCGGTGTCGCGGCCGACGTCGAGACGATGCTCGTGGTCGGCGACTTGCTAGCGGCGCTGGAGGTGGGCGAGTTCACGATCCATCTCAATCATCGCGGCATTTTGGTCGGGCTGTTGGAAAAGCTGGGCCTCGCCGAGAATTCGGTCGACGTGCTCCGCGCGCTCGACAAGCTCAACAAGATCGGGCCCGACGCCGTCGCCACGGAGCTGTCGCGCGTGGCCGGCACGAGCCCGGCCGACAACCAGCATCTGCTCGCCCTCTCGACGCTTCGCGGCACGAACGACCAGATGCTGGCCGAGCTTGACAAGCTGGTTGCCGGCAACGAAACCGGCGTTGCAGGCGTCGCGCGATTGCGCGAGATTCTCGCCGCGGCCGGAGCGGCGCTGCCGCCGCCGGCGCTCGGCCGCATCCGCATCGAACCGTCAATCGCTCGCGGCCTCGACTACTACACCGGCCTGGTGTTGGAAACGACGCTCAACGATTTGCCCGAAATCGGCAGCGTCTGCAGCGGCGGGCGGTACGACAATCTTGCCGAGCTGTATTCCAAGGAGCATCTGCCCGGTATCGGTGCGTCGCTCGGGCTCGATCGGCTGCTCTCCGCGATGGAAGAGCTGAAGCTCATCGCCCCCGTCCACACGCCGGCCGACGTCTTCATTCCGTTCTTCGACGCGGGCCGGCTGGGCGATTATCTTCGCCTCGCCGCGGAACTGCGCGCGGCTGGCTTGGGCGTCGAAGTCTATCCGGAGCACAAGAAGCTCGGCAAGCAATTGCAGTATGCCGACAAGCGCGGTTTCCGCGTCGTGCTGGTGGCCGGCGAGCAGGAGTTCGCCGCGGGCGAGTGCCAGGTGAAGAACCTCGCCAGCGGCGAGAGCACGACCGTGCCCCTCGCTGCCGCGGCACTGGCGACCGAGATCCGTCGCATCTTGGCGGGGTAAGTGGAAAGGTGTACAACTATGGACGCGCTCCTAAACGTTTAGCCGCGACGCGCCGCCGGTCTCAACCGGCGCAGCGGAGCGTGTCCTCAACGACGAGCTCTCCCATGAATCGCGACAACCATTACGAAGCCGCGTTCGAGGCGTACCTGCGCCGCGAGCGGCTGCCGTACCTCGCCGTCGACGAAGCGCGGCGGAGCCTGGTGCCGGACGGGTCGCTCAAGAGCCTCGATTTCATCGTCTCGCCGCCCGGCGACGTGTCGTGGCTGGTCGACGTGAAAGGGCGTCGGTTTCCCTCCGGCGACGAGCACCAGCAATATTGGAAGAACTGGTCGACCCGCGACGACCTGCGAAGCCTGGCCGCCTGGGAGCGGCATTTCGGCGGCGGCTTCTGTCCGCTCTTGGTGTTCGCCTACCATTTGGTGGGCAGCCGGTCACCGCTGCCGCGCGAGCAGTTGTTCGAGTTTCGCGGCTCGCACTACGGCTTCGTGGCGATCCGGCTGGCGGATTTCGTGCCCCACGCCCGGCCGCTTTCGACCAGCTGGGACACAGTCGCTATGCCCGTCGGCCAGTTTCGTCGGTCGGCGTGCTCCTTCGGCGAGCTCCTGCATTCGCCCGCCGACCTAGCCGCAGTGCCACTGACGGCGACGACCGATTGGCAACCGTTGCCGGCCTGTCTAGAATAGGGGAGTCATCGGTTCATTTCGATCCCAGGACGCAATCACATGTTTCCTTTTTTGCTTGCCGCCCGACCCGAAACGCACGACGTCCAAGTCCATCTGTCGTCCGGCACCAACAGCGCCTCCTGGGCCCTGGTGATCTTCAGCGTCGCGCTCGGTTTGATCGTGGCCCTTGCTCCGAGCCACCGCACGACAGAGATCAAGGGCTCGAAGGGTTGATCGCCGACGCTTGCCTCAGGCCGCGCTGGTCGTCGGCACGCGCGACTTGGCCGCTGCAAATTGGGCCTGCGTGAAGCTGGCCACCGCGTCGATGACGGTCGCTTGCTCGGCGGACGTGAGCCCCGGATAGACCGGCAGCGACAGCACTTCGCGGGCCGCCCGCTCCGTCGTCGGCAGGCTGCCTTCGCCGCAGCCGAGCGAAGCAAAGCACTTCTGCAGATGCAGCGGCACCGGATAATAGATTGCCGCACCGATCTGCCGCTCGGCCAGATGCTTCTGCAGCGCGTCGCGGCGGCCGCCTGTGACCCGGATCGTGTACTGATTCCAAACGTGGCGGCAATCGTCGGCCACCCGCGGCGTAACAATCGATCCGCCCAGGCCGCGGCGACTGAACTCGCTTTCGTAACGGGCCGCGTGTCGCGCTCGGGCGGCGGCCCATTCGTCGAGCTTCGGCAACTTCACGCCCAACACCGCCGCTTGCAACGTGTCGAGTCGGCTGTTGAGGCCGACGAAGTGGTGGTAATAGCGCGGCTGCTGGCCGTGGTCGCGCAGCACGCGGAGCTTCGCGGCCAACTCGCCGTCGTTGGTGGTGATCATGCCGCCGTCGCCGAAGCCGCCGAGGTTTTTCGTCGGATAGAAGCTCAGGCAACCCATCGTGCCGAGCGAGCCGGCCCGCCGACCGTTGTACTCGGCGCCGATCGCCTGGCAGGCGTCTTCGATGATCGGAATACCGCGGGCCGCGGCGGCGATTTGCCGGAGCTCGTCCATCGCCGCGCACTGGCCGAACAAATGCACGGGAATGATGGCCTTGGTCTGCTTGCTGATCTTGCCGATGACGTCGCCCGGGTGGAGGTTGAACGTGGCCGGATCGACGTCGACGAACACGGGCCGCGCGCCGAGCCGCCAGACGGCGCCGGCGGTCGCAAAGAACGTGAAGCTCGGCAGGATCACTTCGTCGCCCGGGCCGATGCCGAGCACCATCAGCGCCAGGAGCAGCGCGTCGCTGCCGGACGCGCAACCGACGGCGTGCTCGGTGCCGCAGTATTCAGCGATCGCCGCTTCGAGCTTGGCGCAAGCCGGACCGTGGACAAACGCGCCGAGCGGCAGACTTCGGCGATCGCCGCGTCGAGCTCGTCGCGGAGTCGATCGTTCTCGCGCGAGACGTCGAGCATCGGGACGGACGTGGTGGACTGCGTCTGGGGAGCAGCAGGTGCTAGCGTGGCGGTCATCGTTATTCTCCTGGGCCAATCTGGGTCGAATCAAGCGGCCAAGGGTAAGGAGAAACTCGCCATTCGGTCAATGCCGCCCGCCGCAAGCCGCCGACTTTCTCGTTGGCGACAGTTCGGCTCGCCGATATCGTCAAAACCGCCGTCGACAGCCCCGCTAGCGGTTGATATCCTCTCGCGTCGATTTCCGCGAGGACCGTTCTTCCGCGCGGAAAGTTCCGCGCGAAACAACCAATTTTCGGATGCTGGCGATGTCGTCGACTCGTTTGCGCTGGAAAATCTTCCTGGCAATCGCAGCCGTGTTGATGCTCGGTTGCGCCGCGTACAACTATCTTGCGTGCTACTGCCGCGCACCCGTCCGACTCACGATCAGTGGCGGCAACGTCTGCCCGCTGCGGTCCGAAATGGCCAAACGGATTGGGAACGAAGTCCGCAGCCAAGGCATTTCGCTGGAAAACGTGAGCGAAGCAAATTCCGAGACGATCAGCGCGGCCGTCGACGCCCATCGGCTGGACCTGGGCCTGGTGCTGGGTGGCTTTCCGCCGGAAGCATACCGCAACGTGCGTCAGGTGGCTTCGCTGGGTGTCGAGCCGCTGCACCTGCTGGTGCGTCCCGAATTGCTCGAGGGAACCACGCCGCCGCTGGAGCTGCTCCGCAACCGGCGGGTGTCGCTGGGCGAGCAGGATACGAACGGAGCGCGGCTGGCCGAGGACCTGCTGCGACTGGCCGGCCTGCGGGCGACGACGCCGAAAGCGGCCGGCGACTTCGAGGCGGTCTACATGCAAGAAGCCGACGTGGTCGCCCAGTTGCGATCGTGGAAGCGGGTCGCGCCGCCAGTGCGGGCACTGCTGGCGGAGCGGTTGCCGGACGCGTTGTTCCTCGTCGACAGCTTGCCGGCGCCGCTGGTCGACGAGCTCGTGAAAACGGCCGGCTACCGGCTCGTGCCGCTGCCCTACGCAACGGCGTTGCACCTGGACAATCGTCGCGACGAGGCACACCACGCAGATGGCATGCTCGACAGCCGGCTCGAGGCGACCACGATCCCGGCCTACACCTACGGCATCACGCCCGCCGCTCCGCCGGAAGATTACCCGACCTTCGGCCTGCGATTGCTCTTGATTGCCCACAAAGATGTTTCGACGAATGCCGTGCTGCGGCTGCTGCGCTCGCTCGACCAGGGCGCGGCCCGACGCTATCACGTCGACCTCGACGCGCTGGGCGCCGACAACGAACTGCCGCTGCATCCTGGCGCCGTGGCGTTTGCCCAGGGTCGCCGGCCGATGGCTGTGAACGATCTGCTCGAGCCGCTTACCAATTTCCTCAGTGTGATCGGCGCCGGCGCCGCAGGCGGACTGGCGCTGTGGGGATTCTTGCGCGGCCTGCGGGCCGTCCATCCCGACGTACACCTGAAGCAAATCGACCGCATCGAGCGGCTGCTCGCAGGGAGCGAACAAGACGAATCGGCCCCGCGGGTGCCCCGCGAGTTGATCGACTTCCTGGAGGCCCAACTCGCACAAATCAAGCAAGCCGCGATCGACGACTACTCGCACGGCCGGCTGAACAACGACGAAGCCCTGGTGAGCATCCTCACGCTCGTGGCGGATACGCGACACATGCTTGTCCAACGGCGAAAGCAGCTCGGCCCAGATACGAAGGAAAAGGCACAGCCCAACCGGCTGGCCGAAGCGGCGTAGCTGGCCAATTGGCAAAACCGCCCGCGTGGCATTAGAATGATTCCACTCGCGGCGGGTCGCCCACTAGGTATCGTTCCTTTCACTTGAATACGAGGTCAACATGATCGCTTCGAAGTTTGCTGGTGCAATGCTCGTGGCTCTATCGGTTGTGCTCGCGCCGGCGTACTGTGTGGCAGCGGCGCCGCAGGGCGACGATCCGTCGCCAGTGATCGTCACGATCTCCGGGATTCATCTCTGCTGCGGAGCGTGCGTGAAGGCGGTCAAGAAGGCGGCCAAGGTCGACGGCGTGCAAGCCGAGGTCAGCGAGGACGAAGGGACGGCCGTGCTCACCGCCGCGAACTACGAGGCGATCCAAAAGGCCATCGACGAAATCGCCAAGGCAGGCTTCTCGGGCAAGATCGAGGACGACACGCAGGCCGGGAAAGTGAAATTTCCCGCAATCAAAACGGCCGACGGCAACGTCAAGAAGCTCACAGTGAAGCACATCCACAACTGCTGCCGCGGCTGCTCCGAGGCGATCGCCGAAGCGGTCGAGGGAGTCGAGGGCGTCGCGTCGCACACGGTGAAGGCGAAGAAGACCGAATTCGTCGTCGAGGGCAACTTCAATCCGGGCGCGGTCGTCGATGCGCTCGAAGAGGCAGGCTTCTATCCGCAGGTCGAGTAGCGGCGGAAGCGACTATTTCACGGCGAGGTGGCCGACACGCGCGACCAACCCGCATTGGTTCCACGTTCCAGAGACGCCTCAGCACGACGGTCGACAGCTGCTCTTCAACTGCCGAACGCCCCGAGGCAATCCGCAATGGTGTTGGGCCTAACTTGCACTACTTCACCGCGATCGGCTCTGCCTTGACGTACAATTCCGCCGGTGGCTTGTCGTAATACTTGAACATCGCGGGACAGATCCAGCCTTCCATTGGCGGATCGTCGATCCTGTAATAGTTCCCGTCCATGTCGCCGCGAACCCATGTCAGTTTCTTTTGAAAGCCAGGAAACGCCCTGGACGAAAGCGTCAGTCGAAATCCCTTTGCGGCATCAGGAACGTCTGCCACCAAAGCGTCGATCATTTCCGGCACGCCCGCGACGAACGGTTCGCGCACCAGACCAAACCGCGAATCGTCAAATACCCACGTGCCGTTGTACCGATACGGCGCGATGACCAGAATCGCGTTTTGCGGCGGCCGCACGGGACCCAGCGGCATGACGCCAGAATACCAAATCGCGGCGCCCCCGACGACGAGCACGAGGCCCAATGCTATGAGTACGCGTTTGATGTTGAATTTCTGCGGCATGATGGCGCGAGCGAACAAAGGTCAATGATTAGAGGTCAACCTGCCCGCAGGTGTGCGAGTCGTCTCCTTAGATTTTAGCCGCGGCAGACCCAATACACCAACAATCCGTTTGGTCCGTCAACGCGATTCACAGGCGAGTTGGAAAGTGGGTTTCTGGGCGCTGTAGCGTTCACACTCTTTATTGATCTGCGTGCTTGCGAATCGTCGAAAGAAGAGCAGCCATAGAACCATGTTCCTTAAACGGGTAATAGGGCCCGACGGGACGCACCGCATCGAACTCATCAACACTCTGCTTCGCGAGGCGTTTTGGATCAGCAGCAAAATCGACTGTTACATAGCGCTGCACTTCGCGTGAATCCTTGGGCCATTCGAACATCGCCCATTCCCGACGCGGTAGTCCTTCGAGTTCAGCCCATCCGCGCGGCCATTGACCATCGTGCTGATCGACATACTCGTCAAGCAGTCCGACGGTCAGTAAAGCCGCATGTAAGACATGTTCCGCGTGAAGCGACGACGATATTCCTAGATACAGCCAGAATCCTATCGCCAGGCCGGCAGCGACAACGACGGTGACAGCAATACGATTCGCCAACCGCATTGGATTCATCCTTTGATCAGAGAAAGGAATGACCGTGCTAATTGTCGCGGACCCAGTTGAGCGACGTTGCTCGAATTCTACCCGTCGCGAAGGAGAAAAACCAACGAAATCTCTGCGCCCTCCGTGGTGAATCCCGCTTGCACGTCACGCTGATTCCTCAAACGGCGTGAGCGGAATCGTGCCGCCCGGCAGCGACCGGATCATTCCTCGCCCTGGCCGCGTTACACGATGTTGGCTGCAGTGCGCAGTTGCAAATACACCGCGTCGGGTGCTAAATCCGCGCCGTTGGGCCACGTAATCGCCCCGAATTCATCAACAAATACTTGGGCAAAGAGTTTCGAGTCGTGCAGCGGTTCGAAGACCGGGCCAAAGAGGCGTTCCTTAAGGGCAAGGATGCCCTCAGTACCGTCGTCGTAGCGAATTGAGAGCCGGTAGTCGGCGAGAGGGCAGGCGGATTCGATACGAGGCATGACATCTACTCCAACGGGGCAATCGTTTGTAACGGCCGATGAGCTTCAGCGAGCCGCCAATGCTCAAGCAGCTCCTGGCGATGCTCCATTGCCCATTCTACCACAAGGGCCAGTGTGCGACGACGGAGTTTTCCTTCTTGGACGTCGAGCGTGTTGATTTCGATCTTCGCCGCCTCGCTCCCGTTGTAAGCATGAAAATGGGGCGGAGGACGGTCGTCGAAGTACATCCGAATCGTGATACCGTAGAATTGACAAATCGTTGGCATGGTGTCACCAGAGTGTGGTCGGTGGCTATCTGTCGCCTGCAAATCGCCGTCATCCTCATTGAGTGTAGCGAATTCCCGCCTGCCGCCGACCGCAATGATTATTCCACCGTCAAGCCCCAATTCTCGGACGCGCGGCAAACAGCCATTGACTACTCGCCGCCAGCTGGCCGTAAATCCCATCCTTAATATTCTCTGTGCCCCCGTGGTGAAATCCGACCGGCCAAAAATAGGATCTATACATACGGCCACTATTTCTTAAGATGAACCTCGTCGATCGCGCCGCAGCGAATGACGTCGGCTGGCGTCGAGGCCTTTCCTCCGTCAGCGATTCACTGCAGCGCCCGCGGTCGATGTGCTCTTTGGAAACTCAAACGAGCTGCGAGTGCTGCTGATTCGCATCAGTGGTCTGCGCTTGAGACTTGCCAACGCGATAGTCGACGTCGGCTGCGCTACCGCTGTGCGCGGAGCGTGTTTTTTTTGCGTTCCAAAAGCCGGGGGCGCAAACAACTTGACGCCTTCGGTCGAAACTTGACGCCTTCGAAAAAACCCGGCGTTTTTGCGAAGGCGTCAAATAGCCGCGGGCCAGTCGTGGGCCGTTTCCCCGGACCCCCGACGCCTGGTTCCCGACTCCCGACTCCTACCGCTGCGGCGGCGCGATCCGGCCGGCCAGGTTCGGATTGTTGCCGTCCATCAGGAACGCGAACAGGTCGGCCACCTGCTCGAGCGTCAGCGGATTCAAGAGCCCTTCGGGCATCGCCGACTGTTTGCTCGGGTTGATCTCTTCGACGTCGGCCGCCGCGAGTGTCACCTTTCCGCCGTCGGATTGCAGCACCGTCACGCTGCCGTCCGGCTGCTTGGCGACGATGCCGGTGTACGCCCGGCCGCTGGTCGATACGACGACCTGGCTCGCGTATTGGTCCGACACCACGTGCGACGGGAAGACGATTGACTCGAGCACTTCCTTCCGTTGGAACCGCTGGCCGAGCGTTGTGAGATCGGGCCCGGCACTCTCGCCGCTGCCGTTGTACCGGTGGCACTTGATGCACTGAGCAGTGGTGAAGATGTGTGCCCCGCTCTGCGGATTGCCCGCTTTGCCGCCTGGGCCATCGAGGAACGCGGTCAGTTCATCGAAGCTCCACTTGGTCCCTTCGGAGTCCTTCGGCAACTCGGCGGCGAGCGCATCCGGGAATTTCTTCGCGTACCAGGCCTGCCACGCGGCGAGCCGTATCGGCGGTCGACTTCGACGAGGTCGGCGTCGGTTGGCCCGACCAATGTTCAAGCAGCGTCACGGCCGCGTCGCCGGCGCTGGGCGTTTGCCGCAAGCCTTGCAGAATGACGTTGCGATACGCGTCGGCGCAATTTGAGTTCGCTCAAGTCGGGCTGGCGATCGACCTTGGCCAGTGCGGTGAGCACCTCGGGCGAGGCGATGCCGTCGATCGTCCGCAGCGAATCGACGAGCACGTCCCAGTTCTCGCCGGTCGGATGCTGTGTGAGACTCATCGCCACGGGCGACCGCCGATCCGGATTCTTCTGGTACACCTCGCGCAGGTACGCGAGCGACTCCGGCTCGCCGCTCATGCCCAGCACTGCCGTCAGCCCGACGCGCAAGCGGGCGATCGACTCGCCGTCGAGTCCGTCGAGCCGCTGGTCGAGCGAGCGCATTTCCGCGAGCACGTCGTGCCCCGGGTTGGCCGGCAGCTTCGCCAGGATCGACAGCGCCGAAGTCGGGAAGTTCTCGCCCGCCGCGAGCACTTGTCGCCGCTCCTTCATCGTGAGATTGGTGAAGAAATCGCGGGCGAAGTTTTCGACGTACCCATTGACGCTGTGTCCGCCGTCGACGCCGCGGATCGACTCGAAGTACCGCAGCATGGCGAGCTTCTCGTCGGTGTTCCAGCCGGTCTTAAGCCGGGCGGCATACGCGGCAATGTGGAGCTTCTCGATGTCGGGGATGTTGGCGTCGAGCTGGCCGGCGAGCGCGGCCGCGGCCTGGGGCGGCTGCAAATACGCCAGCAGCCGCACCAACTCGCGGTTCGCCAGCGGATCGGCCGTCGGATACTTCTTGAGCACTTCGTCGGCGAGCTCGGGCACGTCCTTCGGCTGGAGCTTGCCGTGAATCGAGCGCGAGCTGGGCCACGCGGAGCGTATCGCGGAACTCGGCTTCCTGCGCCGGGCTGGGCTCGCGGTCGACCTGGTCGATGTTGTCGTGGAGCATCGTCTGGCAGCCATCGAGCACGGCCAGCGCCGCTTCGCGCGACGGCGCCGCTGCCAACAGCGCGGTTCCACCTTGCAGGAAAGTGCGTGCCGTGGTGGACGAGAGTACTTTCTCCCGCCACTGGTCGGCCGGCGTCCGCTCCAGCGCGCGCTGCGCCGCAAACGCAACAAACCGATCGGAATCGCCCAGCAGACGCACCAACTCGTCGACCGGCGCTTCGCCGTCCGCTGCGTCGCCTCCACGATGCGCGATCGCTTCGCAGGCGACCCGTCGGACCATCGCGTCCGGATCGCGGAGCATGGTGGCCAGCGGTTTGGCGAAATCCGCGTCTTCCTGCGTTCCCATCAGCCGGGCCACTCGCACGCGCATCATCGGATCGCGGTCGCGGGAAAGTTGAATCAGAGCGTCGACCGTCGGCGGCGGACCGAAGAAGACCATCAGGTCGAGCGCCCGCTGCCGATCGCTCAGCTTGGATCGGGTGTCGTCGAGCACACGCTGGAGCTCAGGTCCCCATTGGTCGCCGAGCTTTTTCTGCACCAGGGCGATCCGGCGGCGGGCCCAATCGCTTTGGAACTGCGGCTGCCGCAACGCCTGCTGAATGCCGGTGCCCATGTCGAGCGATTCGGCGGGCACCGTGCCCTTCCACTTGAGCCGATAGACGCCGCCATCCGTGCCGCGCCCGCCCGTGCAGAAGTAGAGTGCACCGTCCGGCCCCACGGCAAGATCGGTCACGTTCAGCGGCCGGCCTTTGAGAACGGTCGAGATGCGAGCCGTGTAGCTGGCGCCAGACTTGCTGAGTTGCACCGCGTGAATCTGCCCCAACGCCCAATCGCCGACGAACAGCGCCCCTTGGAACCGCTTGGGAAACATCACGTGGTCGTACGACTCGATGCCGGTCGGCGAGCCGGCCCCCACGTCGAGCGTCGCCGGCAAACTGTCGAGGTAGTATTCCGGCCACTTCGCCCAACCGCTCCGCCAACCGAGCTCCGCACCGGGCGGCACATGGTTGACGCGCGTGGGCCGATACCAGGGCGTGCCGACGTCCCACTCCATGTCGGCGTCGTAAGTGAACAGCTCGCCGTCGGCGTTAAATGCGATGTCGTAGGGATTCCGCATGCCGCCGGCGACGGTTTCCACAAAGCTGCCCTCAGTGTTGGTCCGCAAGATCGTGCCACCCGGCGCGAGCACGCCGGTGCCGTAGCCGTTCGGATCGTCGTAACGCGGCTGCACGAGGTCGCCCTCGTAGCCGATCGAATAGGGGCTCCTCGGGTTGGCGGGCGCGTCGGCATGGGCAAAGTTGCCGCACAGCACGTAGATCAATCCCTCGGGGCCGATCTGCACGGCGTGCGGCCCGTGTTCACCGATCAGGCCGCGAAACTTCACAAGAGTTTTGACGTCTTCGGCAACGCCGTCGTCGTTCATGTCGGTGAGCCGATAGAGCGCACCGCCGTCGGGCCCGTCGCCGACGGCCATCACGTACGCGCCGAGCGAGAGAATGCCCTGCACGTTTTTAAGCTTGTCGCAAAATGGCTTGACCGTCTCGAAGGTGCCGTCGCCGTTCGAGTCGCTGATCAGGAGCAACGGCCCGCCCTCTTGCGATGCCAAAATGTTGCCCTTGGCATTGAACGCCATCGCGATCAGCGAGCCCGATTGGTCGTCGGTCACCAGCCGCTCGATGGCAAACTCGGGATCGATCATGAACCGCGAACCTTCGTTCGAGATCACCACCTCGTCGCCCCAGGGTAGCACGCCGCCAAGCGGTCCGTAGACCTTGGCCGCGAGCCACTCGCGGTCGCGGAACTCGGGCGCCTGCCAATTGGCGAATTCCTTGACGCTGGTCTTCCAAGTGTCGTCGGTGTTGAAGTTTTCGTACGTGCCGCCGCGCTCCTTGACGATCACGCGGACCACGAGGCCGGCCGCCCCAGCATCGTCGTTCTGCGCCTTGACCGCCACGACGTTGAGTCCCGGGCGCATCAACTTCGTCACGTCGTGGACGTCCATCTTGCGCCAATCGGCGCCCTTGCCCGCGCTCTGACCGTTGACAAACAGTTCGTACTCGTTGTCGCAGGCGGCATGGATCTGCGCGAACTCGATCTCGCCGCCGGCCATGATGGTCTTGCGGAAGTAGCATTCGCCGACCGGCACGGCGTCTTTCTCGTAGGCGGGCGACCAAATCCAGTTGGCGCCGATGAGCTTCTGGAACTCGGCCTTGGTCTGGGCGTCGGGTTTCTGAGCCGCGAGTGCCGACTGTCCAGCGGCCGCGCGATTTGCAGCCGGCTGCTGGAACGCGCGTCGTTGAGCCGCGGTCGACGAAGTCCGCGAAATGGAGCGCTGACCGCTGGCCGATTGGGCGTCTGCACCGCTGGACCAAACGAAACTCAGTGCCAGAATCGCTACAAGAGCGATGGTTGACCGGAACGACTGCCTCATCTTGGTAGCCTCGCAACAAATAAGAATCCAAGCCCCAACTTCATCGCGCGATGCCGCGCAAAATAGGCGGAGAGCTTAGCAGCGGCGGGCGATGCGGGGCAACACAGCTTCCAACGGGCCGGGCGACTCGTGCTAGCACGTGCAATCAGCCCCCCCGAGTCAGCGTCACGCGATTGTCGTTGACCTCTCGCAAGTCATTGGGTAGCGTAACTTTCCGACGAATGCTGGCATCGTACGCAATTGTGATCGATGAGGTGATGATGAAACTTCGCGAGTGCACATCGTGTTGGTTGATCGTGGTTTTGTCGGTGGCGATCGCCGGTTGCTCGTCGGACGAGCGTCCGCCAAAGATTGGCCAAATGGACCAGCAGCGCGAAGTCGCAAGCGACTCCGCGGCCGTTGCCGAGGCGACGGCGGATGCCAGTGCCGCCAACAATCAGCCGTTTCAATTGGGCGACTTGATCGAGCCGTTCGATCCACCGACGCTGGCGGAGCTCGACAAGAACACCGAATGGGTCAACAGCCCCGTTGTCGACGCGCTAGCTCGGCTCCGCGTACAGAAGGCGAAAGAACCGCCGCTGGTGACCGTCGCCGAAGCACTGGCAATGAAGAACGATTCGCCCGATGCAAACAAGAAGATCCTGAGCGCCCTGTCAATGCTCGCACCCGCGGACGGGAAGGGCGTCGACTGGAATTCGACCTTCAATCGTGCGCTGATCATGGATTTGAGCACGATGAACCCGTTACTCACCAGCAGCATTGCCGAACAGGAGATCGACAGCTTGACTTCGTTCGGTCTATTCGGCTTCGATTGGAACCTGATTCCATTCGCTGCCAAAGAGTACGTAGCTTCCTGGCAGACGAGCAAAGATCACTTGATGGACAAGGTGATCATGCGCGACGACCTAGTTTGGTCCGACGGCACGCCGATCACGGCGCACGACGTGGTGTTCTCGTTCAAACTGATTATGTCGAGCTCGGTGCCGGTGCCGGCGATGCGGACCGGCACCGACGAAATCCGTTGGGTTGAGGCGTACGACGATCACACGCTGGTCTACTTTCATAAACAGGCACTGGCCACCAACGTGTTCAATCTAAATTTCCTGGTGGTGCCGAAGCACATCTTTGAAAAGTCAGTCGCCGAGGATCCGACGTTGCGCACGAGCGCGTATCATCGCAATCTAGAGAGGCATCCAGTGTCGGGCGGACCATACGAGGTTGCGCGTTGGAGCCGCGGACAAGAGGTGCTGCTAAAACGACGCGAGAGCTACTTCATGCACGAAGGCAAGGAAGTCCGCGACAAGCCGTATTTCGCCGGGATGCGGTTCCGCATCATCGAAGACGGCAACACTCAATTGCTGGCTCTAAAATCGGGAGATATTGAAGAGTCGGAGCTTCAAGCCGAGCAATGGGTCACTCAGACCGACGGCCCGGAATTCTACCGCGAAAACACCAAGGTCTGGGGCGCCGAGTGGAAGTACATGTACATCGGCTGGAACATGGACACGAACAAGGCGCCGTTCTTCAGCGACCTACACGTTCGTCAGGCGATGGCCTACTCGCTCAACTACAAGGAAATGCTCGACGATCTCTGCTTCGGTCTCTACACGCAGTGTACCGGGATCAACCAGCCGGATGCTTGGACGTATCCGAAGAACCCGCCGAAGCCGTTCACGCAGAATCTCGACAAGGCGGAGGATTTGCTGGACGAAGCCGGCTGGGTCGACAGCGATGGCGACGGCATCCGCGATAAGATGATTAACGGCCGACTCGTGCCGTTTGAGTTCAGTCTGCTGGTGAGCAACAAACCCGACCGGATCGCGATCTGCAATCTATTCCGCGAGAACCTGGAGAGCATTGGCGTGATTTGCCACATCGCACCGCTCGAAGCGGCCGTGTTCCAGGAGCGTGTCTTCAAAAAGAACTACGAAGCCGAGATGTCGGGCTGGGCGTCCGGCGCCGATCCGTCGCTCGAGAAGAACATCTTCGGCACCGGCGAAGGGCGCAATTTCGGATCCTACTCGAATCCGGAAGTCGATCGTCTGTTCCAAGAGGCGATGAAGACGTTTGACCGCGAGAAGCAGGCGGAAATCTACGGCCGCATCCACACGCTGATTTACGAAGACCAGCCATACTTATTCCTCTACGACGTGAATTCGTTTTTTGGATTCAACAAGCAGCTTCGCGGCTATCGCTTCAGCCCGCGTGGACCGTTCCACTATTCGCCCGGCATCAGTTCGATCTGGCCGGTGATGGAGTAGCAATCGCACCATGAGTCGCCCATGTACCAATACTTCATCCGACGATTTCTGCTGGGGCTGTTGACGCTGCTGCTGATTACGTTCCTGGTCTACGGGCTGATCCGCCTGATGCCCGGCGATCCGCTGCTGATGAAGCTCGAAGCAGCCAGCCCCGACCGGCCGGTCCGCATCGAAGACATCGAGCGGATGCGGGCGATCTTTGGGCTGAACGATCCCTGGTACACGGCCTACTGGCACTGGCTGGGGAACGTGGTGCGGGGCGACTTCGGCGATTCCATCTCGCGGCCGGCCCGCGTGATCGACGTGATCAGCCAGCGGATCATGCCAACGCTGTCGTTGGAAATGGCGGCGCTCTCGCTCACCTACATGCTTTCGATTCCAATCGGCCTCTACGCGACCGCCCGCAGCGGCAAGCTCGACGAGCGGATCACCAGCACGTTTCTCTACATGCTCTACTCGCTGCCGGCGTTCGTCGCGGCGCTGTTCCTGCAAATCTTTTTCGCGATCAAGCTCCGCGGCACGATGTTCGAGTTGCCGCTGTTCGGCATGACGAGCGACAACTTCGACCGAATGACGGTCCTCGAGCAGGCCTGGGATCTGTTCAAGCACGCGCTGTTGCCGATCGTCTGCTACACCTATGGCAGCCTGGCCTACTACAGCCGGTTCATTCGGGCGAACATGCAGGAAGTCGTCCGCCAGGATTACATCCGCACGGCGCTCGCCAAGGGCGTGCCGCGCGGCCGCGTGCTGTGGCACCATGCGTTTCGCAACACGCTCATTCCGCTGGTGACGATGATCGGCCTCACCTTGCCCGTGCTGCTGAGCGGCTCGATCATCCTCGAGCAAATCTTTAGTTGGCCCGGCATGGGGAAGCTGTTTTTCGAATCGATCCGCGAACGAGACTACCCAACGCTGATGGGTCTATTGTTGATGTTCTCCGTACTCACACTGCTGGGCCAGATGCTCGCCGACTTCCTGTACGCGGTTGTCGATCCCCGCGTCACGTACAACTGACACTGATTTACGAACAGACTACCGCCCGCCGCTTGCGTCTTTGCGATGCCCGAACCCGTTCTCATCACCGACCACCCGACCCAGCCCGAGCGCGGCCGCGGCTTCTGGTACGAAACCTGGCGGCAGTACCGCCGCCATCGGTTGTCGCTCGTCGCACTAGTGTACGTGGGCCTCATGGCGCTGGTGGCTCTATTCTCGCCGGCGATCGCGGGCACCAAGCCGATTGTGTGCAAATACAAGGGACACATTTATTTTCCCGCACTCGGTTACTTCAACATGAGTTGGGAGAATCCAATCTTCCGCACTGACCGCTTCCGCGACGTGTACCGTGCCAACTTGAAACGAAAGGACCCCGACAGTTGGGCGGTTTGTCCGCTCGTGTACCAAGATCCGCGACGCCGGGTCCGCGAGGGGGAGTGGCCCGATCAGCCGGCAAACCCGGCGCAGGACATCGGCAGCCCGAGCCGCTACAATTGGTTCGGTACCAACCGGGCCGGCGTCGACGTGTTCGCGCAGATGGTCCACGGCACGCGGACCGCGCTATTGGTCGGCTTTGTCTCGATGGGCATCGCCGGCGCAATCGGAATCGTGGTCGGGGCGCTGGCCGGCTATTTGGGCGGCTGGGTCGACATGCTTCTGAGCCGCGTGATTGAGGTCGTGATGTGCATCCCCTCGCTGGTGCTGATCCTCGCGTTGCTGGCGGTGCTCGAACGACCGACGATCTGGCATCTGATGGCGGTGCTGGGCATCACGAATTGGACCGGCATCGCCCGGCTTACGCGCGGTGAGTTCATCCGGCTCCGCGAGGCCGACTTTGTGACCGCTGCCCGGGCGCTGGGCGTCACCAAGTTCACGATCATGTACCGCCACATTTTCCGCAACGCGCTGGCCCCGGTGCTGGTGCCGATCAGCTTCGGCATCGCCTCGGCGATTATCATCGAAAGCGCGCTGAGTTTCCTCGGCTTCGGCGCCCCGCCGCCAAACCCCAGCTGGGGCACGCTCTTGAACGACGGCCGCAGCAACATGAACATGTGGTGGTTGATCGTGTTCCCTGGCGTCGCGATATTCATCACCGTGCTCGCCTACAACCTGATCGGCGAAGGCCTGCAAGAAGCCACCGACCCCCGCTTGCGACAATCCGCCCACTAGCAACTGACCACGGACCACTAACAATGTCGCCTCCCGTCATCGAAATCGACCATCTCCGCACCTATTTCCACACCGACGACGGCGTGCTGAAAGCGGTCGACGATATTTCGTTCCGCATCGAGCAAGGCCGCGTGCTGGGGATCGTCGGCGAGAGCGGCTCGGGCAAGAGCGTCACGTCGCTTTCGATCATGCGGCTGTTGGCGTCGACTGCACGAATTGAATCGGGGCGGATCGCGCTGCTGGGCCGCGACCTGGTCGGTCCTGCCCGAGCGGCAGATGCAGTCGATTCGCGGCCGCGACATCAGCATGATCTTTCAGGAACCGATGACTTCGCTCAACCCCGTGTTCACCGTCGGCGCGCAAATCATCGAGGCGATCGTGCTCCATCAACGGGTGTCGAAATCGGAGGCTCGCCAGCGGACGATCGCGCTGTTGGACGAGGTCGGCATTCCGCAGGCCGCGGAGCGCGTCGACTACTATCCGCATCAAATGTCGGGCGGGCAGAAGCAGCGCGTGATGATCGCCATGGCGCTCTCCTGCAATCCGCAGCTGCTTGATCGCCGACGAACCGACCACCGCGCTCGACGTCACGATCCAGGCGCAGATTCTCGAAATCCTCCGCAAGCTCCGCGATGAGCGTGGGATGTCGATCGTATTCATCACGCACGACTTGGGCGTAATCGCCGAAATCGCCGACGATGTGCTGGTGATGTTCCGCGGCAAAGAGGTCGAGTACGGCCCGGTGCTCGACATCTACGCTCGGCCGCAGCATCCGTACACAAAAGGTTTGCTCGCCTGCCGGCCGCGGCTTGAGTCGGCGTTCCGCCGCTTGCCGACGGTCGACGACTTCATGGAAACCAAGACGGTCGACGGCGAGGTCCGCGTTGTCGAGAAGAAAATGGACCCCGCGCGATTGAAGCAGCTTTGCGAGCACGGTCGCGGGCGGCTGCTTACATCCGAAGTCGGCGCTCGCGGCGATGGGCCACCCCTGGGACGAAGGCAAGCACGGGCCCGATGCTCGGGCCGTTGACGAGGGGACCGAGCCGCTGTTGAGCGTCGAGAACATGCAGGTGTACTTCCCGGTCCGCCGCGGAATCTTGGCCCGCGTCGTCGATCACGTGAAGGCGGTCGACGGCATCAGCTTCGACGTCTATCGCGGCCAAACACTCGGCCTCGTCGGCGAGAGCGGTTGCGGCAAGACAACCGCCGGCCGCGCGATCCTGCGGCTGATCGAACCGACCGCCGGCCGCGTGATTTACAATGGCACCGACATTGCGTCGATCGGTACGCGCGACCTCCGCAGTCTCCGCAAGAATATCCAGATCGTGTTCCAGGATCCGTACGGTTCGCTCAACCCACGAATGACGATCGAAACCGCGCTTACCGAGCCGATGCAGATCCACGGCATCGGCAGGAACAAAGCGGATCGCCGCGAGCGGGCGGCCGCGCTATTGAAAGAAGTCGATCTCCAGCCGAGCCACCTCCGCCGCTACCCGCACGAGTTCTCCGGCGGCCAGCGGCAACGCATTTGCATCGCCCGCGCCCTGGCGACCGGCCCCGACTTCATCATCTGCGACGAATCGGTCTCCTCGCTCGACGTGTCGGTGCAGGCCCAGGTGCTCAATCTGCTCAAGGACCTGCAAGAGAGACACGGCCTGACGTACATCTTCATCAGCCACGACTTGAGCGTGGTGAAATTCATGGCCGACATGATGGCCGTGATGAACGCCGGCAAGATCCTCGAATTCGGCCCGTCGGAAACGATCTACGCCCGCCCGCACGAGGAGTACACCCGCAATCTCATCGACGCCACGCCGAAAGACGACCTCGAGCTGATTCGGAAGCGGGTGGCGGACCGCGAGAAAAAACGGGCCGCGGCAAATTCGTGAAAATCGGCGGAAACCGGCCCCTTGTCCGCCGTCCCAACAGCGGTCGACGGGCTGACCGGCGATTGCTACAATCAGGGATTCTCAACAGCCATTGTTTGTGAACCCGTTTCCGTAGCGAGTGCCCGAGCCATGTACGCGATCATTTCCGACGGTAGCCGCCAATTCAAAGTCGAACCAGGCCAGGAGATCGACCTCGATTACCGCGACACCCCGTCCGGCGAGAAGTTCAAGTTCGAGAAGGTGCTGGCCCTTGCCGGCGAAGGCGACGCGAAACTGGGCTCACCGCTGGTCGCCGGTGCGAGCGTCACGGCCGAAGTCGTCGGCCCGGTCCACGGCGAAAAGCACGTCATCCAAAAGCTCCGCCGCCGCAAAAACTTCCGCAAGAAGACCGGCTTCCGCGCGATGTTCACCCGCGTGCGGATCGCCGAAATCTCGGCGTAGCAGAGAATAGCAACTGTATTCAGACTGTATGCCAGATCGCAGCGATCTGTTGCCTGGGTGTTTTGGCGACCGGTCGTTGTTGAGTCCGCGTTTGCATTTTGCTGAGGGACGAGCCAGCGACGGCAAAGTTGCGATGTGATGGGAGTCCGGCCAATGTCTGCTGCCGACTTCTTTGAGTGGCTCACCGTACTTGTCATGGCACCGATCGCCACTGCGACGGTACTTTTTTGGCTCGGTACGACGCTGTTTGTGTATTTCGACGCGAAGGCCCGCTCCAGGAATCGCACGTTTTCCGCATTGCTCGCTGTCGCAATTGGTTTGAGCTATTGGCCAATCGGTTTTCTCGCGTACCTCGCCTGCACCGCCAGTTTCGATCGGCGTTTTCTCGGACATTCGACGAACTGATCAAACTCTGGCCCAATCCGTGTTTCGGCCAGAACGGATGGGCAGTTTCTTCCCCCGGCCCGCACCTTCCACCCACTGCTCCAACAGAGTAAAATACTAGGCCCGTCGAGGCTCCCTTAGCTCAACTGGCAGAGCAACTGACTCTTAATCAGTAGGTTGTTGGTTCGAGTCCAACAGGGAGCACTGATTAGAAACCCTTGCCGCAACGTGACTTGCGACAAGGGCTTCGAGAAACGGTAGCCACTACCTGGATTAACCGAGACGAGTTCAACGAGGTAGCAAGCCGCTTCGACGGTGGGGCAAATCATTTCGCGAATGGCAAGCGATTTGTCGCGACCACCTGCGTCGACGATTGCGCCATGGTCCAACCATCAAGGAAAAAAGCTGCTCGCGGGCCTCGTTGCCCTGACGCTTCCTGCTACGAGCAGCTTGTTTTGTGGGGCAGCGGTGGCGGTCGCCCGGGCCCTTAGGTTACTGTCGGCGACGCGTGTTGGCGATGGGTTCGGCGTGGCCGCCGACGCCAACGTGCGTTGCAGTTTTCACGTCACGAACAACCCATCGAACTGCCGCAGTTGTGGCACAAATAGCAATTGCCGTTGCGGACGGTGATCGCGCCGCAGTTGTCGCAGGCTGGGGCGTCGGATTGGAACTCGGCGAATTGTTCGCTGCGGGCGGTGGTCGGGCCGCCGTCTTTCATCAGCACGCCGGCGCGGGAGAGCAACTGAAAGTTGAACTCCGTGTGGCCGTTCGCATGGCCGTTGCCGTTGCCATTTGTGTGACCGTTACTATGGCCGTTCGTGTGGCCGTTGGTTTTCGGTGGGGCAAGCGTGGCGGTCATGCTGCCGCTTTCGTTGCTTTTGCGTTTGTCGGCTTTGGTTTTGGTCGGGCCAGCGTCCGCGACCGGCGGTCGCGGCTTGATGGATTTTCCCTGACTCCCGACTCCTGACTCCTGACCCCCTGCGCCATTCGGGGTCGGGGACGACCCGGCTCGCTCCGTTCGCTCGCCCGCTTCATCGTCCTTGCCGGGACTCATCCCCAGGCTGGCTTCCTTGAAGCCGGGGAGGAACGTGTTGCCGAGCCAGCGGAAGATGTAGTCGATGAGACTCTTGGCGATGCGGATGTCGGGGTTCTTGGTGTAGCCCTGCGGCTCGAACCGCATGTGGCTGAACTTGCGGACGTAATCCTCGAGCGGCACGCCGTATTGCAGACTCATCGAGACCGCCGTGCCGAAGGCATCCATCAGGCCGCCGATGGTGCTGCCTTCCTTGGCCATGGTGATGAACAGCTCGCCCGGCCGGCCGTCGGGGAACAGGCCGACCGTGATGTAGCCCTCGTGGCCGGCGACGTTGAACTTGTGGGTGATCGACTGCCGGGTGTCGGGCAGACGATCGCGGCGCGGCTTGGCGGCGATGGCGGCAGCCGGCGGCCGCTTTCTGGCCTTCGCTGCTGGTGTTGAGCGGCTGGCTCTCCTTCGAGCCGTCGCGGTAGATGGCCAGCGCCTTGAGGCCCAGCTTCCAGCCGTCGGTGTAGGCTTTGGCGATGTCCTCGGGCGTGGTCTCGCGCGGCATGTTGACCGTCTTGGAGATCGCGCCGGAGAGGAACGGCTGGGCGGCGGCCATCATCAGGATGTGGGCCTGCCAACGGATCGACCGCTCGCCGTTGCGGGGCGAGAACGCACAATCGAACACGCTGAGGTGCTCGGGCTTGAGATCGGGCGAGCCTTCGATCGTGTCCTGCTCGTTGATGTAGGCCAGGATCGAGCCGATGGCCGGCTCGTCGTAGCCAATCGTCTTGAGCGCGAGCGGCACGGTTTGGTTGACGATCTTGAGCATGCCGCCGCCGGCGAGCTGCTTGTACTTGACCAGCGCGATGTCGGGCTCGATGCCCGTGGTGTCGCAGTCCATCATGAAGCTGATGGTGCCGGTGGGTGCGAGCACGGTGGCCTGCGCGTTGCGGAAGCCATGCACCCGACCTGCGGCGAGCACATCGTCCCAGGTGCGGCGGGCGGCGTCGACCAGGTAGGATGGGCATTCGCTGTTGATCTCTTCGACGGCGTCGCGGTGCATCTGCATCACGTGAAGCATCGGCTCGCGGTTCTTCTCGTACTCGTCGAACGGACCGACGGCCTCCGAGAGCTCGCTGCTGGTGAGGTTGGCCGCCCCGTGCAAGAGCGCGGTCACCGCGCCGCAAACGCCGCGACCCGCCATCGGAATCGTACGACGTGCCCTCGGACATCAGTAGGCTGCCGAGATTCGAGTAGCCCAAGCCCAGCGGCCGGAACAGGTGGCTGTTGCGGGCGATGTCGGGCGTCGGATAGCTGGCGTGGTCGACCAGGATTTCCTGGGCGATGAAGAAGATCCGGCAGGCGGCCTTGAACCGCTCGGCATCGAACACGCCGTCGGGCAGGCGGAACTTCATGAGATTGATGCTGGCCAGGTTGCAGGCCGTGTCGTCGAGGAACATGTACTCGCTGCACGGGTTCGACGCGTTGATGCGGCCGCTGTTGGGGCAGGTGTGCCAGCGGTTGATCGTCGTGTCGTATTGCACGCCGGGGTCGCCGCAGTGCCAGGCGCACTCGGCCATGCGATTGATGACTTCGCGGGCCGGGTAGGTCGGGCCGGGCTGCTCGGGGTTGGTGACCCAGTGGGTCGTCCAATCTTCGTTCCGCTCGACGGCCTGCATGAAGTCGTCGGTCACCCGGACCGAGAGGTTGGCGTTCTGGAACATGATCGAGCTGTAGGCTTCGCCATTGAAATTGGACTCGTAGCCGCCCTTCTCGATCAGGCAGCGGGCCTTCTGTTCTTCCTTCCACTTGCACTCGATGAATTCCATCACGTCAGGATGCCAGACCTTGATCGACTGCATCTTGGCGGCGCGACGGGTCTTGCCACCGCTCTTCACAACCGCGGCGACCTGGTCGTAGACGCGCATGAAGGAGAGCGGGCCGCTGGGCTTGCCGCCGCCGGCGAGCTTTTCGCGGTGCGAACGGAGCGTGGAGAGGTCGGTGCCGGTGCCCGAGCCGAACTTGAAGAGCATCGCCTCGCTGCGGGCGAGCTCCATGATGTCTTCCATGTTGTCTTCAACCTTTTGGATGAAGCAGGCCGAGCCTTGCGGGAACTCGTACGGATTCTCGGGCTGGACGACATTCCGCGACACCGCGTCCCAACGCCAGTTGCACTTCGCGCCCTTGACGCCGTACTGGTGAAAGAGGCCGACGTTGAACCAGACGGGCGAGTTGAACGCGCCGTGTTGATGCAGGCAGAGCCAGGCCAGGTCGCGGTAGAAGCGTTCGCCATCGTGCGGCGAGGCGAAGTAGCCGTCTTCCAGACCCCAGTCGGCGATCGTGCGGGCCACGCGGTGGACCAGTTGGCGGACGCTGTATTCGCGCTCGGGCGTGCCCACTTCGCCGTAGAAGTACTTGCTGCAGATGACGTTCGTGGCGAGCTGGCTCCAGAACGATGGCACTTCGCAATTGGTTTGCTCGAAGATCAGCTCGCCGTTCTCGCCCTTGATCTGCGCACTGCGGACTTCCCAGTCGACCGTCGAGAAGAGATCTTCGATGTCGGTCGGGCAGAAGGTGGCGTCGACCTTGAGCCGGCCGTGGAAGCGTTTGGCCGTCGGATTGACGGGGGCTGAAGACTTTGCGGAACGTGACGCTTGCATGCTTGCTATGGCCATAGAATCGACCTCCATGTTTGACTAAAATAATTGAAGGGCATCCTGCTGAAATTTAAGTACGGAATACACTTGATCGCCCAATCAAGCGTACTCCGCAATCAATTTCCTTCTCAATCCGGCTGCAATTTACCTAAGTCAATTACAACCGACTGCTTCGTCGAGTGCTCTCCTCGAATCTCAATCGTAATTCGATGTTGACACTCACTGCGTCCCAGTCGACGCATCGCGGCGATCACTGCAATTCGAATCAACCTTAGTCGCAACTCGGATCCATCGACGAAATACCTTTGCCATATGGCAAAATGCTCCTCTCTTCGCTTGCGCATGAGAGGGGGCATCCTACCAGTATGAACAAATGTACACAGTCCGCCAGTGAGGATCGGCACCCTCACGGACGGTTCTGCACCAGATTTAGGGCTCGTCCTACCCAAAACCCGACGAATCGGACTCAGCGTCGCCAAAAAACCACAATATGTTGTAGTCGACGCCCGCATGACTACAACATAATGTTGTTAAGGAGTCTGATCTTACTCGTTTCGCACGGTGCGTCAATGCAATTTCTTGGGCGTCGTAAGTTGCTAGCACACAATGGGTTGTGGCATATGTTAAATTCTAGCAATGCTGGCGTGAAGGTCCAGTGAAGGCAAAAAATGGCCGAAAAAACCGGGCTGCGGAGCGTTTCGCGACGCTACGAAAAACGCGCGGGGAGAGCCGCCGGAATTCTCGAAATTGTTTTGGCAGACTGCGGCGACTCTAATGGCGAGGCAAACATGCGAATGAACATTTCCTATCCGCACGTGTCGATTGCCAGAGCATGACCACCTATCGCTGGAACACGAGCGCGGCAGCCGAGGCGTTTGACGCCGGTGCGCCCGCGATTCACCCGTTTTATGCGGAGGTGCAGGACGAAATTCTGGCGCTTCTTGCGGCGCAAGACGGCGCACCGAACTGCGTGGTCGATCTCGGCGGCGGTTCGGGCCGGCTGTTGGAGCGCGTGCTCGAGCGTTTCCCGCAGTCGCAGACCGTACTCGTGGATCAATCGCCAGCGTTTCTGGCGATTGCTGAGCGGAAGCTGGCGCGATTTGGCGAACGCGTGCCGTTTGTCGAGAAGCGGCTGCAAGATGACTGGGCGATCGCGCTGCCGCAACCGCCCGATGCGCTGGTTAGCATGTCGGCAATTCATCACTTGGAGCCGGCAGAGAAGCAGACGCTCTACGCCCATTGTTACGCGGCACTCGCGCCGAATGGGCTCTTGCTCAATGGCGACGAGTTCCGTCCGGAGAGCGATGCCGATTATCTGGCGATGCTCAAGTCGTGGTCGGAGCAGAAAGACGTCGAGACGGCAGCCGGGCGGATCCCCGAATCGTTCCGCCCGATCTTCGATGCCTGGCACGACCGCAACATCACGCACTTCGGCGAGCCGAAGCATAGCGGCGACGATTGTCACGAGACGGTTGTAGCGCAAGAAGCATACCTGCGGACGGCTGGCTTCCGCGACGTCCACATGGCCTGGCAAACTGAAGCTGTGGGGCATTCTGTTCGGCCGCGTGAGATGAACCGCGAGAGGATTACGACAAGAGCTGCGGATTAAGCCGCCAGATGGCGAAGTTGAGCACGGCGGCAAAAGAGACCCAAACGAGATACGGCACGAGCAACGCCCCAGCCAGCGGCCGCACCCGCCAGAAGGTGACGGTCGTCGCCAGGACCAGGGCCCAGAGGACGACGATTTCGGCGACCGAGACCGCCCCGAGTTGCCAGGCAAAGAAGAGCCAGCTCCAGAGCGCGTTGAGCCGCAAGCTGGACGAGAAACAACATCAGCGCCAGGCGAGCGCACACGATTACCCGCGCTTCCCGCCAAACCAGCCACGCCGCGATCGCCATCAGCAGGTACAGCACCGTCCACACCGGCCCAAACAACCACGCCGGCGGCGACCATGCGGGGCGAACGAGCTGGTGATAAAAGGCCGGCGCGTTGGCCGAAGCGACAGCACCGATGGCTGCCGTGATGAAGCTCAATGCGAGCCAAACAACGAGGTCTAGGAATTGCTTCCACATTGCGTGAATCCAGCGGAACCAGCGACGACCCTTCGCTACATCATAACGAACTTCGCTGGTGAAATGCATTGAGGTGGACCCCAAAAACAGGAGAACAGCAAAGTCACGAATTGAGCAAGCGGAGCCCGAGGTCAGGGTTCCAGGCGATGTAGTCGGCGGCGGCTCGGATCGGTAGCTGGGGGTCCGAGCGCAGGCGGTGGATCGAGAGGGCGGCGATGTTGATGGCCGCCAGGCAAGCGGAGAGGCCGGGCCGCCGGGTGTGGTTGCGGTCCTCGTCCCACCACCGATCCTTCAAGAAGTGGAGACCGTTTTCCAGCCGCTAGTGGTTGCGGACGTGCCGCAAGAGGTCCGCGGCGGTAACGCTGTCAGGATCGAGGCTTGAGACGAAATACTGCACGTCGCGCGAGAGAACTTCGCCGGCGGCGGTGCAAACCTCGCGATCAACACGCAACGCTATGCGACAACCGCTCCAGGCGAGTCTTTCGCGGATGTAGTCGGCGTTCTCCAGGTCGACCCATAACTGACGAGTTTCTTCGAGAGCCCCCTTTTATTGGTCGAGTGCGCAGCGGGCGGACGCTCGCTGGAGCGGATCGCCGTCGTCGTCGAGCGCCTTGCTTGGCGGTCTTGCCGTCGACGGCGACCACCCCCTCTGTCGTCTTGTCGGCCAAGCAGGCTTGCATCCAGACGGAGAGTGCTGCTTGAAACTCCGCCACGCGGCACTTGGCGAGCGTACGGCTGATGGTGGTGGCACAGGGCGGTTCGTCGCGGTCAAAACCCAACGGCTCGCGGAGTCGGTCCCAATGGATCGTCGCCCAGCGGACCAACACTTCCATTTCGCGAATCCGCGCCAGCATCCCCAGCAACATCAGCACGACCATCCCGGCAAACGGCTGCCGCACCCCACGCGCCGAACGCGGATCGTCCAACCGAAAAAAGGCATCCAGCAACGTCGCCGCATGCATCGAAGGCTCCTTCCCACAGAAAAGAAGCCCCCCCTGTGGCCTTCCTCTACGTCGCACAGCCGCAGACCGTTCAGCAAAAACTACTTTGCAGTTCTCCTGGCTCGGGCCTGGATGAATCGCGGTTTGCCGGCGATTTTGCCTCATGCCGACGACGACGGTGGAGACCGTATGATGAAATTGCGCATCTTATGGACGCTCTTTCTCGTGAACAGCTACGTAAATGCACCGCGGCCAACGTGCTAGACGCAGTTCGCCAAACCGTTGAACGCAATCCAAGTGAACGATGGGCTGATCCCGAATCGTTCTGCATCGCCATGGAGACGCTGTTTGACCGATTATGCGTCGACAACATCTATTGGCTCTTGTGGCTTCATGACTTCGTTTCTCCCAAGGACACTTGGCTTTTTGCCGAAGAAGATGGAAATACATGCGCCAAGGGGCTCCCTGTGCAATTTTCGCGGAGCGCGGACGGCGGCTTATCGAACGCATTCAATGATACGCTGGTCATTACCTCGAATTGATCGAGCGGAGCACTGTCGAAATCCGCAAGCTCGACTATCCGCTGACGGCAACACGACTCCAGATCTTGGCGCCATCTCCATTAGCGATTCGCCATCGCCAGCCGTTCGGCGATCGGCGGATGCGAGTGCGAGCAGGAAGACTTCGACCGGGTTTGGCGCGGGGTCGTCCTTGTTGAGGCGGGCCAGCTTTTGGAACGCGCTGCGGTAGGCGTCGCGGTGGCCGGTGCGAGTCGAGAGCGTAGCGGTCGCATTGGCGTTCGTAGTGGCGGCTGATCACGTTTTGCAGCGGCGCAGAGCAACAGGCCGAAGACGCTCATCGCAAACATCACCAACGGCAGAGCTGCTGGTCGGCGCGTCGGCCGCCGTCGGGACGCCGGCCCACCACACCAGCAACTGGTCCAAGAGCCAGAAACCGACCAGGCTGAACACGACGCCGGCTGCGATCATCTTCGGGATGTGGCGATGCACGTGGTGCCCGATCTCGTGGGCGAAGATGACTTCGATCTCGTCGGGCGAGAATCTTTCGAGGAGTGTGTCGCCCATCAGCACGCGCCGCGTGCGACCGAGGCCGGCGAGCATCGCGTTGGCCTTCACCGTGTCGGCCGAGAGGCCCATCCGGTAGACGCCCTCGATCGTGAGGCCGGTGCCGGCGGCGAGGCGGTCCATCCGTTCGGTCAGCACGGGATCGTCGAGCCGTTCGATTTTGTAGAACAGCGGCAGGAACACCACCGGCGCGAGCTGGCCCAGAATCACGCTAAACAAGAAAAACACTCCGGCCGCAATCAGCCACCAATACGTGCCCGTGTGCCAGATCATCCAGAACAGGCCGGCGTAAACCGCCGCCGCCCAGCACCACGCCAAAGGCATTCCGCTTGAGCCAATTCATCGATCCAACGGCCGAGCGACTGGTTGCTGAGCTTGAACCGATGCTCGACGACGTAGCCGGAATAGAACGACAGCGGCAGCGACACGAGAATGTGAATGCCGATCACCACTCCAAACAGCGCGACCAGCCGCAGGATCGACTTCTCGCCAGCGAACATCGCGAAGCTCCCGAGCCAGGCATCGACGGGCCGAGCGAACACTAGCGCCATGACGCCGAGGTAGACGACGTCGAGCGCCATGTCGGCCAGCGAGAGCGCGAGCGACGCACGGCCATAGCGACGGGCCTCCGCTTGCTCGGCTGGCGAGAGGTCGCCGGCGGCTGTGTCGGACAGCGATTCAGCGGATTGTATTTCGTCAGATGCCACGTTGGCCCTTTCAGTTGCGAGCTATACTACTTGCTTCGTACTTTACTTCCGCTTTCATCTACTTCGACCGTTCCGGTCCGCGTCGGGTGGCAGGGCAGACCGCGTTCTGGTCTCGCCGGGACGGAACCTCTCGGCCAGTGAAAAAAACTGGAATTTCCAGGAAAAAATGTGAGTCGGACTGGAGCATTCGCCTGGTCAAACCTGGGACGCCGTTTGGCGGTTGGCAGTCGCAGAATGCAATTTTGGCAGGCTTACCCAGGTGTCCAAATCGTCAAAACTTAGCTGGCTAACGATTTTCTGAATCGATGCAAGTGCTTATTATGCATTGATGTTACGAGCAATCTACTGCCGGCGAATGTCCGCTTGATTGCACCGCGTTTGGCATACCGGTTGCAATAGTTCAGGCCGTGACGGTGGCTCCGGGGATATGCCCGTAAGCGATTACGGGACTTTTCTCGGCTGCCTCCGTCGCCCGCGACCCAGGGACGACCGTTCGTTATAATGCGGGGGTCGACGGCAAACTATTCCAGACGACTGGGGAGAAGGACAACTTCCCTTATTTGCGTCGAACTCTCAAGGTTAGGAGTTCGTAACGATGACAGAGATTAACACGGAAGTTCGCGCCCGCCAGATCGCCACCAAGGTGATCGAGTGGGACCAGATGACCGATGAAGAATTGATGGCGGAATACCGGCTCGCCGGCAGCCCGCAGGTCTTCGAGACATTGGTCCGACGATACGAGCGCGAACTTTACAATTATTTGCGTCGCTTCCTGGGCAACACCGTTTTGGCCGAGGACGCATTCCAAGCTACGTTTATGCAGGTCCACCTGAAGTGCCATCTGTTTGATGGCGAGCGGAAGGTGCGGCCTTGGCTGTACACGGTGGCGACCAATCAGGCGATCGACATCCAACGCCGGAATCGCCGGCATCGGCTGGTGAGCCTTGATCGAGTGAGCCGTGCGGAACATCAAGAACTCGGCACACTTGTCAATTTGCTCCGCAGTCGGGAGGCAGATCCTGGCGATCAATTCGAGCAGGGAGAACGTAAAGATTGGGTGCGTGACGCCGTGGCCGCTTTGCCCGAGCAGTTGCGGACCGCCGTTGGATTGGTTTACTTCCGCGGTATGAAGTACCGGGAAGCGGCCGACGAGCTCGACGTTCCGGTGGGAACGGTCAAGAGCCGGATCCATTCGGCGGTCAAACGACTGGGCGAAGCTTGGGAACAGGCTCAGGCAGCGTCTTCCGATGCAGCGTCGCCCGACGTGGCGACGCCCAACGGCGCGGTCGAATAGCGACGTTCGGCCGTGCAAGCCGATCCGTCGTGAGGAGCCCTTTGAACATTTCACGGAAGCCTGCCAATTCTGGCAGGCTTCCCTTTCGGAATCGACACCCATGCGCGATCTGTTGGTTCGCTATCTGTTAGGCGAACTGAACTCCCAAGAGCAGGAACAGCTCGAAGCCGAGTTGCGCGATTCGCCCGAGCTGCGGCGCGAATTGGCATACTTGCGGTCCTGCATGCCAGGCGGCGGTGACGACGACCTGGATCGCCCGCAGACTGGCGTCGCGCCGTCGGGACTCGCGGAGCGAACGCTGGATCGGATTTGCGGTGACGGGCCGTCAGGCGAAATGTCGCGCGACGCGGCGACGGTCGCCGCGGCGTACGATCCGCCCGCAGGCTCGCCCAGTTGGAGTCTGGCCGACTTGACCGTGGCGGGCGGCGTGTTTCTGGCGATCAGCATGCTGTTTCTGCCCGCACTTCGCCAGAGCCGCGACGCAGCCCGCCGCACCGGCTGTGAAGACAACCTGCGACAGTTCAGCGTGATTTTTGAATACTATTCCGATCAGCACGGCGGATATTTTCCGACCGTGGCCGCGAACGGAAAACGCGGGCATCTTTGCCGTCTGTTTGCGCGAAGAACAGTACGCGACCGCCGACGAGTTGACACGGCTGTTGCTGTGCCGGTCGTCGCCACTGGCGGAAGACGTGGCCCTGAACCACGTCATCATTCGCGTGCCGACGATGTCGGAGCTATGCTGCCGCAACGTGTAGGGAACGCAAAGCTGTGGAAGCAGCTCATGGGCGGCAGCTATGCGTACCAAATTGGATACTACGAGGGCGATCGTTACCATGGGGCGATTCGCAATGAGCGATCGTGTCACAAGGCCGTCCTCGCCGACGCGCCGGTCAAAGAGTCGGGCAACTTGCACAGCTCGAATCACGGCGGCTGCGGCGCGAACGTGCTCTATCAAAGCGGGTGCGTGCGCTTTCAGACGGACGCCACTCTCGCCGAAGTCAGTCAAGACTCGATCTACGTAAACGCCAAAGGCGAAGAAGCGGCAGGACTCGGCCACGACGACACGGTGCTTGGCCGCAGCGAAGTGACCCCCGACAAGCTGCCGCCGGAGACCACGCCGTGACGCGGCGAACACGCAAAGCTGCTCGTCCGTATCTAAGGGCACGCGTCAAGTACAAGTCAGATCGCGGGGGCTTCCGAATCTAACTGGTCTGCGTGTCGTAATCGGTTTGCCGTCGGTCGGGGAAATACGAGCGCAGTCCATCGTCAGCAGCCGAAAGCAAGTCTATGATCCGGATTGCCTTGGCCTACGTGGCCGCGCTTGTGGCGATAATCTTCGCGGCCGACGCCGGCTGGTTGCCGCGGTTTGTCGCGCGGTTCCACGACCTGCCCTATGGCGACAAGGCGCTGCATTTCCTGTTGTTTGGCGGCCTGGCGCTGGTGGCCAACCTGGCGCTGGCGAGTCGCGGGCGGCGTTCGCTGGCTCGCGCAATCGTCATCGGCAGCATTCTCGTGCTGATCGTTGCCACCGCCGAAGAATACTCGAACAAGTTCGTGCCCCGCCGCGATTGGTCGCTGGGCGATCTGACCGCGAACTACCTGGGCGTGGTCTGCCTGGGCATGTTGCCGCTCTGGCCGCGGCAACTCTCGTCGCGCCCTCGGTCGGCAGAGCCGAATGATTCGCCCAGCCGACAGAACACCGCCGGACGTTGACTTTGCTCATCATCCGCGTCTGCTGCGGCATAATCGCGGCCGACGCGCGTATCGCCGCAACTTCTTTCCCCCCAACGCGTTGCCGATAGTCGCCGGGCCCCGGGAGATCCCCACGCCTGTCGCGGCACACGCGTTGCTCGGCTCTTTGCCATCTCCTCCTCGCCAACGTAGCGGCCGATCGTTGGAGCTTAGTCCCCCCGGGCTCCAACGGTCGGCCCGCGAGCGATGCGGCGTCCGCTCCCCACTTCTCATCCGCCCACGCCATGCATGCCAACGAACTTGCCCATCTAGCCGCGCTCGCGGCTGTCCATGGCGAGCAGCTGATCGGCGCCGATTCCGCGACGATCGACCAGTCGCTTGCCGACTATTGGAAAGTCTCGCGGTGCCGAATCGATCGCTGGCTCCGCAGCTTGGCCTTGCTCACGAAACACAACGAAAACAGCGAGTGGAATTCCAGCGAAGTCGGCGCCGTGGAAGAAATCCTGGTCAGCGAAATTCTCACGCGGGTCGCGGCCGCGATCGCGGTGGCACATGACAAGAGGCACGCGGTGAGCGAGTCAGCACCGGTCGCCCGCAACATCTTCACTGCCCACTTGGACGTGAAACGTCGCGTGATCGCGCTGGTCGTCGCGCCCCACCGCAACGTCGAACAAGCCGACGACTTTCTCGCGCTCCGCCGCCAATGCGATCGTTGGGCCGACTTGCTCCTGGCCTATCTCACGCCGCACGTCGCGGTGGAAGAATTCGCCGCGAGCCCGGCCCGCGTGAACGACTTCGCCTACGACGCCCGCGGGCATCTGCGATCCGGCATGTCGAGCGAAATGGTCTTGACGATGATCCTGACGGGAATGCGGTCGTCGCTGACGCCGCTCTCGGTCGGGCGATCGCCCAACGCCGACTTGAACCTGGAGATCGCCACGGCCGTGCTGAGCGGCTTCGCGCCCGACTTCTTCGACTCGCACGGCCACCTGCGTTCAACATGGCTCGAACGCCTCCGCCGCGTACCCAACGACGGGCCGCTGAACGTCGACAACTGGTGGCACGGCTCGAGCCGCGACTCGCACGACGCTCGCCCAACCCGCTGGCAGCGCTAGGGCGAGTCGATTTTGTCGCCTAAGTCGTCAACTAAACGCGACTAAACACTCTGGCGCTCGAGGTTATTCTCATTTTGTGTTGGCGATTTGCGGCGCGGCGTTCGCAAAGTCGTTGTACGGCGAGCGCTTGCATTTAGTCATCGCCGCTGGGGCCCCATTTTCTAGCGACATTATTCGTGCATTTTGTCGGCCGACGGCTGCAATTGCGCCATGAACGGCAGGGTGATTCGCATTCGTGCGAGCACACAATGCCCGTTCATTTTGTTGCTTACTGTGTGCGACGCCCGGCCAATGTGTGCGCAAAAAACGCCAAGAGGGCGAAGGTCGCAAAGAAAGCGCGGAGCGATCGCTGGCCAATAGCGAATGGCTAACAGCTAATCGCAAAGAGCTGTAGACCGCTTTTTCAATTGCCAAAGATCGACGAACCCGTCTCGACCATCCGCGGAGGGAATTGCCTCGACGTGTTTATGGCGGAGGAACCGCTGACGGTACGTGTTCATGTGTATCATATCGAGCGCCGATGAAAAGCCCCTGCTTCCTGCCAAGGGGAAAGATCTACCACGGAGCCACAGAGGACACGGAGGGGGGACCAACGGACAAAAAACGCCGTGTTTTTTCGAAGACGTCAAGTTTCGTCCGAAGGCGTCAAGTTATTTGCGCCCCCTGCTTTGCCGGGAGAAAAAAACACACTCGGCGCAGCGGTAGCGCAGCCGTCCGTCGTTCTGGCGGCGCATAGCGACTGCTGGCTCATAGCTAATCGCTAAGAGCTAACAGCTGCAATTTCAGTTTTCAAAGAGCAACAGGGAAAGCCGTTAGCCATTCGCTTTCAGCCGTCAGCCAATCCAGCAACAGGCGGAGGGACCACAAACGGAGGAAGTTGCCTCGACGCCTGCGGCGAGAGCCTCACACGCCCCGACTGCATGGATACGTGTTCATTTGTATCACAGTGCGGGCCCGTGCCTAGACCCGATTTTCGGCCACTGCTTGAATGTTTCGCCATAGATTGGGCGGAACGCAAGAGCGGGAAAGGCTGAGGGACGCAGGTTGCGGAGTGGACGAGCTCGTCGTAGAGGGGTAGATCGCTGGTCGATTTCTTTACCAGAGGCCGACGCGAGCACGCGATGAGAATATACTTCGACGTTTCCTGCTTGAACCTCCCATTTGACAATCAGCGGCAGGCTCGAATTCGGCTGGATTCGGAGGCTATCACACTCATATTTGACGAGATCGACACAGGCCGGTGGAAACAGGTGTCCTCACGGATGGCCGAGATCGAAGCGCGGGCGATTGGCGACGAAACCCGATGTCGATGCGTGCTTGCGTTGCTACCCGAAGCTAGAATGGAATTAAAACGTCGGACGTTTGACCGTGCTTGCGAGCTGATCGGTCTGCGATTACGCGCGGCAGACGCGGTTCACGCGGCGGCCGCCGAACACTTGGGTGCAGACGTATTATTGACGTGCGATGATCAATTGTTGCGAGTAGGGCAACGAATGACGGATCGGCTTGGCGTGCGGATCGCGAACCCGATAGACTGGTTGAAGGAGCAGTTTGATGCAACGAACGCTGGATGAAGTCCGCGAAGAAGGGCTCAAGGCCTTGATCGATCGGCTGGGGCGCGCGGACATGATTCGCTTTTTGCATCAGTTCGAGACCGGCCACGGCGACTACGCCAGCGAGCGGCAAGATTGGGCCGAACGCACAACGCTGAGCGATATCGAGCGCGCAGGCGAATGGCGACGCTCAGGGGAGTGGCGCTTAGCCGAAGAAAAGGCAAGCGGCTTTCTGCTGCGCAGGGATAGACCGCCTTCAGCCCCGACTTCGCAGATGCGAGTTCGTTTTTATCATGCCGAAAGTACGCATCTACGCCACGAGTTTTGGCCACTTGAACGGAGAGACAAGAGCGGAGGGAGCAATCGAGATCGCCGAGCCGTGGCGAGGAAACAAGTTCGAGGGCGGTAGGTTTCGGAGTTCGGGCGCTGCCAATCCGTTTGAACGTAATGACTTAACCAAAAACCAAACCGCGGTTCGAAGTGGAAAAAAGGCTACCCTCGAGTCGCCTTTCCCAGGTCTCTTTGATCTCCTTGTTGGAACGCGACATGTATTGGAGTGGCGATGACGGGGTTCGTTGCCCCTTTCAGCCGGATTGAGCAGCCGCGGCGGCCTCCCGATACAGCCGGCTGAGTTGCCGCGCCTTGATCATCGCAGCCAGCGGTCCAAACGCCAAAGCACAGGACCCGGCAAGTACTGCCCACATCCACCACACGCGCTCGCTCGCGGGCGTATGCCGCAGATAATGCTCGCCGGTCAACACCAACAAGTAGATCACGACGGCCCCAACAGCCAGCCCGCTCAGCAGCGCGATTCCGGGACGCTTCCAGCCGGCAATCAGAATGCCCAAAGCTGTGATGAACACCGCCGGCAGGCAACCGATGCACACCGAGACGTAGGGCATCTGGCTCCATCGCTTCTCCAGGAACGCCGTGCCCGGATCTTTTGGATCTACGAACGCCACGACTTGTACACCCGGCGGGTATCGCTCGACGACGGCCCGTATGTCCGCCGCGCTCCGACCCTCTCCCACAAGCCAGACTTTGTCCGATTTCCGCTTCTGGCCTTCGTACTCGTACGTGAATTCGACGTCGGCCCAATACGACGTCGTCGTGCTGCCCGATTCGGTGTTTTGTGGTCGACCGTCGGACCGCGCTGGAGACGATGGTCGCCGGGACGCTGATCGCCGTGTCATTCAGCCGGGCTTGGTCGTGCATCGTGCTCAGTCCCACGTACACGAAGAACCCACCGATCCCCACAATTGGCAGGCCGACCAGCAGTACAAACATCAGCAGGCCGCCAGCGTTGGCGCTGAGCAACGACTCTTGGATCTCCAGCTTGCGATCGGCGTCGATCCAGTTTCTCATGTTGCACCTTATTCGTTGGGATCGCGCGCTCCGAACACCAAAGGAAAGATAAGCATACACGTATGTTCTTCGACATGGAGTACCAATCCTTGGGCAAGGGATCGAAAAGGATTCTAAAAAGGAGACGCAGCTCTCTATTGGAAAAGAACAGCGCCCCTCTTTTGGTTCTTTTCTTTCAAAGAGAACCAGCCAGCGCGATTGCCATGAAACGTGCTGGCCGGTTGAGAAATCCCGATGGGAAAGAAGGCGCAGTCATGCGAACAACGTGCATTTTGACATGAGCGCGTACGTTCTACGCTGCTAGCGGACGGCAGTAGTTTTTGGGAACTCGTTGTCGAGCATAGCGGATGTCTTGCTATTTCGTTCCGGCTCGCGCTCGTGGGCGATGATGCCGATCAGCGGTGTCCGCGCAGGCGTTGGGTGCGTCTACGGGGAATGCCACTTTCGTGGCATACGCATCCCGAGCAAGCGTCCTGGAGGCTCGCAGCGCTGGTGTGAAAAAACACAGGTGTTGTGCGCTAAAGCTCGTTCTTCCCGCGGCGGCGCCGGGTAGAATGCAATTCGTGAGTGACGCGCCTCGGTGGCAGGCGCGGGGCGTCCCAGGCCTGCTGTGGCAGGGGACGTTTTCGGTTAAGACGGCGAGAAATTCCCTCTGGCAGACGATCGTCGCCGGTAGCTGAAATCGCTTGAGGCTTGCCTTGTGAAAATGAAAGGAGAGGCAGAAGTATCATGGGCCAACTCCACGTTGATCGACGCACGTTTTTGAAGCGTTCCGCTGTACTGGCAGGCACCGCGGCCTTGCCCGCCTGGTCGGCCCGGCGAGCGCTGGCCCAGGAGCCGGCGAATTCGCGGCTGCGGGTCGGCTGCATTGGCACGGGCGGGCGGGGTACCTATGTCGGCAACATCGCCTGCGAGCTGGGCGAGAAAGTGGCCTGCGCCGACGTCGACGCCAACCACGCGAAGTGGTTCGCCGGCGATAGCAAATGCGACGTCTACGAGGACTACCGCAAGATTCTCGACCGCCAAGACATCGACGTCGTGACCATCGCCGCGCCCGACCATTGGCACTCGAAGATTCTCATCGACGCCGTGAAGGCCGGCAAAGACGTCTACTGCGAGAAGCCGATGACGCTGACGATCGACGAAGGCAAGAAGATCTGTGAGGTCGTGAAAAAATCCGATCGAATCGTGCAGGTCGGCACTCAGCAGCGGAGCAGCGGGCAGTTCCTGCTGGCGATCGCGCTGGCTCAAAGTGGGCGACTCGGCAAAGTGCTCAAGGCCACCTGCTACATCGGGGGCGGCTCGACCGGCGGGCCGTTCCCCACCAAGCCTGTGCCCCCCGAGCTTAATTGGGACGCTTGGCTTGGCCAGTGTCCCAGCGTCGACTACTGCCCCGAACGCTGCCACGGCAGCTTCCGCGGCTGGCTCGAATACGCCGGCGGCATCATCACCGATTGGGGCGCCCACCACGTCGACGTCGCGCAATCGGCGCTGGGCGGCGACCAGACGGGCCCCGTCGAGATCGAAGGCAAGGGCGAGTACCCGGTCATTTCCGACGATTTCGACATGGTCGAGTTCTTCGCTGGCCGGGCCAAGCTGCCCAACTCGTTCAACACTGTCTTAACGTTCGAAGTCACGCATCGCTTTGCCAACGGCTCGACGCTCGTCGTCCTGCCGGGACCGGACAACGGCGTGAAGATCGAAGGCGAGCACGGCCGGATCTTCGTCAATCGCGGCCGGCTCAGCGGCAAGCCCGTCGAGGTGCTCACCGACGCGGAGCGCCAGACGCTCGGCGAGCAGGCGGCTGCCCTCTACCGCGGCAAGCCGATCGATCCGTTCGACGTGGCGACCGATGACACCTACAGCGGTTACGACCGCGCGAGCCAGAACCATGTGCGCAATTTTTTCGACTGCGTGAAGGATCGCAATATGCCGATCTCCGACGTCTTCACGCATCACCGTTCGGTGAGCACCTGCCACTTGTGCAACATCGCCATGCTGACGGGTCGCAAGCTCCGCTGGGACCCCGACAAGCAGGACTTCATCGACGATCCGCAAGCGAGTGCGCTGCTCTCGCGGCCGCAACGGCCGCCGTACGCGATCACCGTCTGACGGCGACGCGAAATCTTCGGAGAACGCCCGCAGTTTTCCCGCCAGGAAAAATTTGGGCTGTCCTTTAGCTCGTGTGCGATTCCACGCATCAAGCCGGCGATGGCACCGGCGGAAAAAAACCGGCCAGCACGATCGACTACAATCGTGCTGGCCGGTTGAGTTTTGACAATTGGCACGGCGGTCTGCCTCGCGGCGGCCTGCGGTGCTATTGTTTGTCCAAGAACGGCAGCGTGTCGGTGTGGTGGCCGATCATTTTCCACTGGCCGTTTTCTTTGCGGTAGGTGTTGGTCGCGCGGATGGTGACCTTGGTGGCTTTGCCGCCCACAACGTTCTCACCCACTTCGATGCATTCGACGGTGGCCAGGTCTTGGCCGACCGTGGCGTGGATGCCTTCGGCGCGGATTTCGCCGCCGAGCTTGAGGTCGGCCTGTTGGTTCCAGATATTCTCGACCTGGTCCCAGCCGATAATGTACTTGCCATCGGGGCCCATGTAGGTCACGTCATTGGCGCGCGACCAGAGGACTTCCATCGGCTCGATGTTCCCGACGAACATGTCGTTCAGCGCCGCGTAGAACGCGTCGTTGGCCTGTCGGACGCCAGCCTCGTCCGGCTGGGCCGCGCGAGCGGCGCTGTGCGGAACCAATCCGGCGATCACCAGCGCGAACGCAGCCAAGGCGAGCACATTCAGTTTTCTCATTTTCATTGCTCCAAGTTTATAGACCGCGGGGGCATGGCCGGCGTGCGTCGCGCGAGCGTGGATAGCCACGCTACGACATCTCATCAACTGTGCCCCAAAACGCGGCGAAATCGGCGACCCCGGCGCGACGCACGCACTACCAAAGGGTAGGCCAGGAAACGGCGTGCACCGGAAAGCCGTGTTTTGCCGTGCCATCCGGGAATTTCCCTGTGAAACGCGCGGTGATGCAGGCCCGGATGGTAAGATTGGGAGTTGGCATCCACGACCTGTGTCACCAGCGTGGGAAGTGAAAAACGATGGCAGATGAAGCTCCAAAACGCTCCGACCCGCCCCCGACAAATGAAGACCGATTCGCGGAGACGCGGCTGTTTGATCCGGGCGAGTCGTTGACACGTCAAGAAGAAGACATTGCGCTCGCGGCCGAGCTGCTGCAATCGGGCATCGTCAACGAACGGGTGATTTCCGGCGCGGTGTCCGATTGGTCGATTCACGGCAGCGTCTCGCTCGCGCAGCATCTGGTGGGCCGGGGAATCTTGACGGACGAACAAATCACCGCGATCAAGCAGGGCGCCGCGGGGCGCGTCGATCGCGCGCGGCGGAGCATCGCGGGCAGCTCGGAGATGCCGGCGGCGGGCAAGAGCATGCTGCTGGCAACGCTCGAGAGACTGGACGGATCGGGGCGGGTGGCGAAGCTGCTGGGCGTGACGGTGGCCGCGCGGGGCGGCGACGACGACGCCCGCGCCGCGGAAGGCCGCTACGAGCTGATTCGCAAGCTGGGCCAGGGTGGGCTGGGGCGCGTTTGGCTGGCCCGCGACGTCCATCTGAATCGCCACGTGGCGCTGAAGGAAATCAGTCATGCCTCGGGAAACACCGAGGCAATCGTCGAACGCTTCAAGCGCGAAGCGGAGATCACGGGCCGGCTCGACCACCCGAGCATCGTGCCGATCTATCAGCTGGGCCAAGACGTGTCGACGGGGCGCGTGTTTTACGCGATGCGTTTTCTCGGCCGGACGACGCTGCAGGACTCGATCAGCGAGTATCATGAGCGGCGTGAGGCTGGCGACGAAGACCCGATGCTGCTGCGGCATTTGCTGACGGCATTTGTCAACGTCTGCCATGCGATCGGCCACGCCCATTCGCGCAAGGTGATTCACCGCGACCTCAAGCCGGAAAACGTGGTGATCGACAGCTTCGGGCAGGTGATCGTCATCGATTGGGGACTGGCGAAGGTGATCGACGAGGCGTCGGTCGAGAGCCTGATGGATTCGGTGTCGATCGGCAGCGGCGACCGAACGAGCGAGGGGCAAGTGCTGGGGACGCCGCTCTACATGGCTCCCGAGCAAGCGGCCGGCCGACTGGACGAGCTGGACTATCGGACCGACATCTATGGCCTGGGGGCGATTCTGTTTGCGATCGTCACCGGCTACGCGCCACACGAGAAAACGCAAAAGGCGTCGATCGAATCGGGCGTCGGCGCGCGGGGGATGATCAGCGTCATCGCCAGCGGCGCGGTCCCGTCCGCCCGCGAGGTCACGCCCGGCGCCGATCCGGCGCTCGAGGCGATTTGCCGCAAAGCGATGGCCCGGCGCAGGTACGCGCGCTATCAGAATGCGGCGGTGCTGGCGGAGGATGTCCAGCGTTGGATGGCGGGCGAGCCGGTGAGCGCCTATCAGGAGACGACTTGGCAGCGGATGGGCCGGTGGGTTTCGCAGCACCAGCGGTTGTCGCAATCGCTGGTGGCCGCGGCGATGGTGGTGTTGGTCGCACTGACCACGCTGGCCATGGCGGCGCGACAGAACTATCTCACGGCGTTACATACGCGGTATACCGAAATGGGCAGCAACGTTCACGAGGTGGAGCTGCAACTGCATGAGGTGGCCTCGGAGCTGGCGAAGGACGCCCGTTTCCTGGCGTCGCTGCCGCCGATTCAAGGGATCGTCAATGCCCGGGGCGGCGTCGCCGGCGACAACGAGGAAGTGTGGCGCGGGCGGTTGGAATCGATTTTTGCCGGCATGTTGCGTGCCAGGCCGGAATATCTGGCGGCCTCCTTCGAAGCGAAACAGGACGGTGGGGAGGCGGACATCGTTCGCGTGGAGCGGAATTCGGCCGATCCGTCGCTGATCCGCGTGCTGCCGAAGAGCCGATTGCAGACGGTTGACGCGGACGGGCTGATGAAGGCAGTCGCGGTGCTCGAGCTGGGCGACGTGAAGCTGTCGCTCGATCCGCGGGCGCGGCACACGGGAAAACTGGCGAACACGGAACGCCTGAGCGTCGCCACACCCGTCTACAGCGACATCTCGGGCGTATGCTTCGGCATGACCGTGATCGAGGACGACGTTTCGAAGCGAATCATGGAGGTGCTGCAGGGGCTGGGCTCGGTGGAGTGCGAGATTTTCGTCGCCGACGGTGAGGGCCAATTATGGGCGTCGATCGATCCAACGCATGGTGCCCAAATGGCAAGCCCGGGGCAATCGATCCCCAATCTGCCGGAACAAGTTGCCAATCGACTGAACGAACAGGGCGAATCGTTCGACGTCCGGCGCGACGATCAATACATCGCCAAGCGGTTCTACGTCGATCCGTCGGGAAAAGGCGTGCTGATTTTTGCGCGGCTGGCAGACGGCGAGTAGCTCGGAATTTGGTGCCGGCAATTACGTCATTCAGTGACGTTGTAGTGGGCTAGCTCTTGGTTCCGGTGAGCGCAATCACAATGTCGGTCAGGCTGCGGGTGACGCGGGTGGCGAGTTGAATGCCAAACATGCCCAGGAAAATTAGTCCGATCACCAAGCCCTTGAACGCGGGCAATGTCTCGCGACCGCTGAACCACAATACGAACACAGCGGCAATGAAAGCCGAGTAAGTGAGGCCTTGAATCCAAACGAGCCGCGCCGACACCGGTGCTAGTTCTCGGCGCAACGGCGGTGAAGTGACGTACGTCGTCCCACATCCGCGGGTAGAGTGCCCGCTGGATGACGAACTGTGAGCCGCAGAGCGAGTAAGCCAAGGCAATCAAACAGGAGAGCGTGAACGAGGCGATAAAGTGCATCCAGGCCTCGAACTCCAGCATGCCGGTACGGGCGGAAATCACGGCGGGAAACAGGATGCCGCCGGGAAGCCAGCCGGCCGCCGTCAGTCCTGCGACCCACAGCGGCAGCCGGAGCGCCTGGTTTCGTGCCGCCGTCATGCGCCCGGCGCGAGCGGCGCGGTGGCGTGCATGTCGTGCCAGGCGCGTCGTACAGGAAAGAACGCCCAAGCGAAACTCGCACAGCGCCACCGGGTAAATCGCCAAGTTGTAGATTGTCACCAGCTCCATAAACAGTCGCTGCTGGGGTGCGGTCAGATGTTCGGCGATTTGCGAGGCGTTGTACGAGATGTTGAACACGCTGGCGACGATCTGCGGCAGCACCACGAGGAACACAAACCACAGAAACGGCCGGGCCATGATCCAGGGGACGATGCCGGCCGCCGGCGGCAGCGCCCGCTCGGCCTGCGCATCTGTCGGCAGCCTTCGAGCTGCTCGGCGAGCTCGTTGCCGGTGGCGAAGCGGTCGGCGGGATTCGGGGCGAGGCAGCGGCAGATGGATTGTTCGAGCGTTTTGCGGCGCTAGGGACGGCAATTTGCGAGCAGGGTGGCCGCTGCCGGCGCCAGTCGGCCAGCTTGCGGAGCCGGTCGACCATGCCAATGCTTGGGTCGAACGAGAGTTGCGGATTTCGGCCGTGGAGCAGTTCGTCGAGCACCAGACCAAGCGAATAGACGTCGGCCTGTTCGGTAACGGATTCCTCGGTGGTGTCGTCGGCCGGGTTGAAGGCGTCGAGGTGTTCGGGAGCCATGTAGGCGATCGTGCCGCCGAACATCTCCTCGCCTTCGCCGGGGGTTTGCTGTGACGAGATGTTGAAGTCGGCGAGCATCGGCCGGCCGTAAGGGCTCACCAGGATGTTGGCCGGCTTGATGTCGCGGTGCAAGACGCCACGCTGGTGAGCGAAGTCGATCGCTTCGCCCAGCCGGGCGCCGATCCAGGCGGTGGCCTCGATGGCGTCCATCTCGCCCATCGCCTCGCGATCGCGGAGCGCGCGGGATCGAGCGCCGTGGGCATTGTCGCGTTCGTGTCGATGATCGCCAGCACGTCGCTGCCGCGCCAGCTTGGCGGCGACGAAGTCTCGCCGGCGAGCGAGGTTTCGAGCGATTGCAGGACGCTCATCTGCATGCCGATCGAGCCGATGATCTTTTCGAGCCCGATGCCGGGGACCAACTGCATGCAGAGCAGCCGCTGATCGGTCGCCTCGTCGACTTTTTCGGAATAGACTTGGACGATGTGGGCGTGTTCGAGTCGGGCCATCGTGCGGCCCTCGCTGCCGCGGTTCGCGGAGACCTTGAGCGCGACTTCCCGGTCGAGCGAGAGCTGGCGAGCAAGATAGACGTGCCCAAACGCACCGCGGCCGAGCATCCGCACGATTTCGAAGTCGTCGATCTCCTCGCCCGGCGCCGGCGCCGGCGGCCGACGCTCGCGACGCACGGGCGGCCTGGGGACGTAGCCGGGCGGCGGCAATGGCGCCGGGCGCGGAAGCTCGGCGCGCGCCGGTCGAGTCGTCCGCGAGCTTGACGTCGGTCCCTTGGCTAGAGACTTCGGGTGTAAATAACTCCGTCGCGGTCGCCGGCTTCGGCTTGGGGTCACGATCTGGAGTCGTTTCGTCGGCCATGCGTCAACTGAAAGCGGGACAGGATAAACAGGATCGGCAGGATCAACGGGTTGAAACTAGATCTCTTATCCTGTAAATCCTGCCGATCCTGTTATCCTGTCAATAAAGGTGTGGGTCACTTTTGTTCTCGGCGGCGATCGAGGGCGGGCTTACAATACGAGAGCAAGTCGAGTTCGATTAGTTCGTTCTCGGCGGCGTCGAGTGAGCTGTCGGCGAGCGAATTGATGACTTCGTCGAGCAAGAGGTCGGCGAAGGCGTCGCGGGCGCGATGCAACGTGACGCGGACCGCGCCGGCGTTGAGCGGGTTGCCCATCAGCTTCGACAGTCCTTCGGCCAGCTCGCCGGAACGGGCCTCGGGGTGCTTGACGCGGTAGCGGAGCACGGTGTGGTACGGCTTGCCGCTGGTGCATTCGTATTCGGCAAGCTTGCCCCAGCAACGTGCCAGCAGGTCGTCGCGCAACTGGCGTGGAACAGGGCGTCTTCGTCCTTCCCGCTCGTTGAATCGAGCTCGCCGGGCTCGGCGAAGTTGGAGTGCATCTGGCCTTCGCGGCCCAATTTCTTCTGCCGACGCTGGTAGTCGACGATCAAGCGGTAGACGACGGTTTTCACGAACTCGCGGAACCGCCCTTTGCCAGGGTCGGCACCGCGGAAATCGCCGCGAATGAACTTCATCGCAAACTCTTGAAACACTTCGTCGGCCGCGTCTTCGTCGCAGAGCGCGGCAAGCGCGTAGCGGCGAACCTCGCCGCCGTAGCGATCGAGCATCTTCTGCTGAGCCGACTGCATGGCCGTGTTGTCGCCGTGCGCGAGCTCGACGACCGACCACAGGGTTTGAATCTGGCTGAGATGCGGATCTTCGTCCATCGTCGATTTCCCGTGTCAAATCATCCGATCAATCAAGCTTTCCGACGTCGTGCATCCACTCGACAACGCGATTGGGCCAGCGGTTGACGGCTTTCGGGCCGGGTCGGAGGCCGAAGCCGTGGCCGCCGCTGCCGTAGATATGGAGCTCGACCGGCACACCGGCCTTCTTCAATGCCAAGTATAAGTTGGGTAGCCCCGCCGAGATGTCATCGCGGTCGTCGGCCGCGCAGATCAACAGCGTCGGCATGGTGTCGGCGGTGACTTGGGCGACAGCGTCAGCGACACCGCCAGGATAGATTGGCACCTGAAAGTCGGGCCGCGAGCTGGCGCGGTCGATCGGGTCGTCGGCCGCCGCGTCGCCGGCGTCACTCTCACGTCCGACGGCCATTGTCAAGTCGCCGCCCGCAGAGAAGCCCATGAAGCCGATCCGGTCGGGCCGCACGTGCCATTGGTCGGCGTGGGAACGAACGACGCGGACGGCCCGCTCGCCATCGGCAATCGCGTCGCCGCGATGGTAGGGCGAGCCGACCTGTCGGTAGAGCGGTATTGAGCACCGCGCAAACGATGCCATGCTCGGCGAGCCACCGGCCGACCGCATGGCCCTCATGATCGGCGGCGAGCATGCGATGCCCGCCGCCGGGGCCGACCACGATGGCGGCCCTTGGCTGTGCCTTCGGCAGGTAGATAGACGGTGAGCGAAGGATCGTTGATCTCTTCGATCCAGCCGTCCGCCTCGTGGCCGGTCACCGGTCGTTCGGGCTGAGAGTAGTAGGCTTTGGCACCGGGGGCGCAGCCTTCCCAAAGGGGCACGACGATCGGCTCGCCGGCCGAAAGGGATGGAGCCGGGAATAGCGAGCTCACTAGCACCAGAAGCGGCAACAATTTCGCCTGTCGCATGGAACGTCCCTCACCGATTGCGTGTATTGCCCCAGCCGTCGTTCCCCAGTCCCAGAGTAACAGATCAGCGCGCGGCCCGCCTAGCAGGCGAGTCGCGACGTCCGGGTTTCGACTGGTCGCTGAAGCGACCAGTCCGTAATTGGTAGCGTGCTCGGAACTAGGTTCGAAAGGCTTGCCTTGCGGTGGTCTGTACGTCGGCGAGCAGCACGTGGTGTTCGAGGGACACTCGGTGGCAGGCTTCGTA
>CAWKBR010000002.1:0-664347 GCA_963847875.1 uncultured Planctomycetota bacterium
TTGGCCTGCTCCCCAAAAGCTGATCCATGTGTTATGAGAGTCTAAAGGCCCTTGGATGGGCCAGGAGGACTCTCGATGACTGACGAAGCGACGGAAGCGGCACAGTCCGGAGCAGATTGTGCGAAAGCTGCGAGATGCGGACGCGATGCTCAATGCTGGGAAGGATCTGGCGGCCGTGCTGCAGATCCTTGGAAGTGAGCGAGGCCACGCTGCATCGCTGGCGAGCCCAGTACGGCGGGATGAAGGCCGAGGAGGCGGTGCGGCTGAAGAAGCTCGAGGACGAGAATCGGCGGTTGAAGGAAGTTGGTGGCCGACCAGACGCTGGACAACCAGATGCTGAAGTACGTCGCGGAGGGAAACTGGTAAGCCCTTCGCGGAAGCGTGTGGTGGCCGTGAAGCTGCAAGAGGAGTTCGCGGTCTCCGAACGAAGGGCGTGTCGAGTGCTCGATCAACCACGGGCAAGTCAACGTTACGCAGTCGAAGCCGCGCGACGACGAGGCGGCGTTGGTGGAGCGGATGCTGGAGCTGGTGCGCGAGCATCCGCGTTACGGTTACCGGTTCATCACCGCGAAGCTGCGACAGGAGGGTTGGCACGTGAACGCGAAACGAGTGTATCGGCTATGGCGTCGGGAAGGACTGAAAGTGCCGCAAAAGAAGCGAAAACGACGACGGTTGGGCACGCAGCGAGAACGCCTGCCATCGCCGTCGGGCGGAGCACCGCGACCACGTCTGGTGCTGGGATTTTATCTTCGATCGGACCACGGCGGCAGCCCGCTGAAGTGGCTCTCGATCGAGGACGAGTACACGCGGGAGAGCCTGGCCTTGAAGGTGGATCGCAGCATCACGAGTGAGGACGTGATCGACACGCTCGCGGAGCTGTTTGCGATGCGGGGCGTGCCCGGCCACATTCGCAGGGACAACGGCCCGGAGTTCATCGCCCAGGCCATTCGGCGGTGGCTGGCGCAACTGGAGGTCGAGACCTTGTACATCGAGCCAGGAGCGCCGTGGGAGAACGGCTACGCCGAGAGCTTCCACAGCCGCTTCCGCGACGAGTTCCTGGCCACCGAAGAGTTCGAGAACCTGGTCGCGGCGGCCAGGAGGCTCACCGCCGCTTGGAGAAAGATTACAACCATTACCGGCCGCACAGCTCGCTGGGGTACAGGACCCCAGCCGAGTTCGCGGCCCGCTGTGCTGCTTCCGCTCCGAAGTTGCTTTCGGCTACGCCTCAAGCAACTTCTCCGCTCCAGCAGCACAGCGGATTTACCCAACCCGTACTCTCATAACACCTGGTACAGGATTTGGGGGCAGGCCAGCGTCCTATCGCGTCGGCCGCCCGCCGATTCTCCTCCAAGTTCAGCGACACTGGCGGCGCTATTGAGTCTCTGTACCTGGCACAGGGCCACTGGTCCCGAATTTGGAATATGCGGACAATGTCGGGGCTTACTCAAGCCTTGCTTTGTGAGGCGTCGCTGACGGCGCTTTCCGTCAGCCCAATGAGAAGGAGTTAACTAATGAAGTGGATTGGGACTAGCAATTTGGGCATGCTATTACTCGGCATTTGGCTCATCGCGACAGGCTTGTTGCCGTTCGTAAGCATAACTTTTGTCAATATGGGTCTTGTACTGGCCGTACTCGCAATCGCCGCCGGTGTCTTGATTCTGATGGGTCGGTAGAAGAGTATCTGACGTGAAGACAAGACGTTGGGCGTCCGAATCATCTACTATCCAAATAGCGCGCGATCCGAGTCGGTGACATCGGCCACGTGCAAGTAACCCGCTGTCGGCCGAGGATGTGAACACTGAGCCGTTCTCGGGTAAGGGCGAACATGCGCTGAAATTTGGCAAATGAGCTGTCGCAGCGGACACTCGGTCAACAGAGAACGCCATCGGTGGTCTTCTCAGGGCACAGAGGTCGCACAACAACACGACCAATGTCCTTCTGGACAGCAGTTGTTCCAAATAAGTTCACCGGGCGTCCCATGCCCGACCGTCTCAGAACGGGTGGGTTATTGACAAGTGTCACGCGTTGATGAGGCCAACTGAAAACGTGCACTTTGGCGGATTCGGATTCCTCTTGATTTTTTGCATCGGTTCGGGTCGGTCGTCTGCTGATCGGTCAGATCGTGCAACTGCTGCATAATCAAGGCTCCCAACGCCACATGAAGATAATTGCTGGGGCGGCCGAAATCGCCCCGGAAGCTGGTCGCCAGTTCTTTGACCGGCAGATGCGGCAACAGGTAATCGCGAAAAACGCCTGCCCAGCACTATTAGAACAGTCGACGCTGCTGCGGTCCAAGATACTGCCACGGATCGAACAAATCACTGCTCTGATGGTCGCAAAATGTAAGCATCACGCGAATTTAGCGCCATCGCAGCGTCGTGCAAGTCCACTTTTTTGCCGTCGCGTCAACAATTGACGATAACTCCAATCGCCAATGCTCAGCATCAACTGGGAATTCGGCTTAAATTAATGTGTTCACGCTAAAAGTCCCTTCGCTACCATCCCGTAGTGGAACCAGTGGATCGCTAGTCTTATGGCGGAAGGAAGCTCGCGCGGGTGGCGAATCAGAACCGTGGCCAGGTACTTCCAGAATGCAAAACGGCCGCGATGCAGGATTCCCATCTTCCACAGCGATTGGGCAAATGCCCGCAAGTCGTTGATAGTGATGCGCAGTTTTGGGCTGCGCGGGCGGTATGCAGCGAGAAAAACGAGCACACGGCTGTAATAGGTGCTCGGCTCGTAGAGTTTCCACATCAGCCGCTTGTAACCGTCGATGAGGTACTCGCGGTCCAGCTTGGGACGGAAATTGAGCACGGCCTCGGTATTGTTGCCGGTCGTGTCCGTGTCGAGCCGGCCTTCGCCTAAGAGCCGGAAATAGAGTTGCGTCTTGGGTAACGCTGTCAATAGGCCGACCATCGCTGTGGCGATGCCAGTCTTCTGAATAAAGTCAAACTGGAGCTGGAAAATCTCGTGCGGATCATTGTCGAATCCGACGATGAACCCACCCATCACTTCTAGGCCACTCTGCTGGATTGTGCGGATTTTTTCCGCTAGATCGCCATGCGTATTCTGGTACTTCCGACACTCTTCGAGACTCTCCGGCACGGGAGTCTCGATGCCAAGAAACACCCGGCGGAAACCCGCCTCGACCATCAGCCCCAACAACTCCTGGTCGTCGGCCAGGTTGACCGAAGCCTCGGTGATGAAATCGACCTGCGGTTGGTGGCGCTCGCGCCATGCGACCAGCGTTCGCAGCAATCGCTTCACCAACTTCTTGTTGCCGACGAAGTTGTCGTCAACGAAGAATACTGTGCCGCGCCAACCAATGGCGAGGAGTGCGTCGAGCTCGGCGATCACTTGGCTGGGAGTTTTGGTCCGCGGCCTGCGGCCGTTCATCACGATAATGTCGCAGAATTCGCATTCGAAAGGGCAGCCGCGCGAAAACTGAATCGCCATTGTGGCGTAGTGCCGCGGGTCGATCAGGTCGAACCGCGGCACCGGTGTATTCGTCACGTCGGGAAAGCCGTGCCGCGATTCGTACCGGGCCTGTAACAGGCCCGACTCCATGTCGCGCACTAGCCGGCCGATCAATTCTTCGCACTCGCCCACCACCGCGTGGACGTCAACGGCATAGTCTTCGTAGCCGGTTGTGAATAGCGGCCCGCCGCCGATGATCGCCTTCGCCAGCCGCTTACAGCGTGGAATCACGTCTTCTCGCACCGACTGCTTGTGAACGATCATCGCGCTAACCAGCACGTAGTCGGCCCAGCGGATGTCGGCATCGCAAAGGCGCCGGATGTCCATATCAACGAGCCGAATGGCCCACGTCTTGGGCAACATGGCCGCGACGGTGAGCAAACCGAGCGGCGGAAAGGCGGCCCGCTTCGACACGAACCGCACGGCGTGCTTAAGACTCCAAAACGTTGTCGGAGTCTGCGGCGAGACCAAGAGAACGTTCATGGCGCTGTCCCTAGGAGAAAACAACGCTACTCCGCGGCACGGAGGGTGCATCGATAAACACGCAAACCATGTGCCGTTTCCAGTAGCTGCCAAGTTTTTCTGCCGGCTACATGGGAGCGCGACTGCTCCAATTTCTGTCCGCGCGATCGATTTCGGTCCGATGCCCGGCACGACGCCCCGAATTCCTTTCCGCTCGCATCCCTGAAAGTGTGGAAGTCTTACGCGGTAAGTTCGAGGCTCTCGGCATGGCGCCGCGTTTGACGGCGAACCAAGTCTAAGTGGTCATTTGATGGCCTGCCATGCGAAGTCTTAGCAAAGGGCCGGTCAATCTTTCAGTACGAACGTCACCTTCATGTTAACGCGATATTGAGAGATTTTGCCCCCGTCGACGGTGACAGTCTGCTCTTGAATCCATGCCCCCTTTACCTTGTCGAGCGTCTTGTCCGCCCGAGCGATCCCTTGCTCGATCGCATCCTCAAAGCTCTTAGTGGACGAGGCAGTAATCTCGGTGACTTTCGCAATGGCCATGATGAGGCCTCCTTTTAATGAGAAGTAGAGATATTGGTAAGTGAATGGTTCGATGATTGAAAGGCATTCTGCAGACCCGCAAGTCTCTAAACTCTACAGGAGTTTCTGGCTGGAATCAAACGAAGCGGTCGTGAAGAGTGGTCGCAGAGGCTCCAATCGGAGCGCAATTGAGCGCATCCCTACTTGAAACAGGGACGAAACAGCATGGTGCAAGTCGCTTGAGCCGACATTTCCCAAATGGCTTGAGTGGCCTGCCCCCAAATCCTGTACCAGGGGTTATGAGAGTACGGGTTGGGTAGTTCGGCTGTGCTGCTGGAGTGAGGACTGAGGCGTAGCCGAAGTCCGAACGGAAGCAGCACAGCGGGCCGCGAACTCGGCTGGGGTCCTGTACCCCAGCGAGCTGTGCGGCCGGTAATGGTTGTAGTCCTTTCGCCAAGCGGCAGTGAGCCGCCTGGCGGCGACCAGGTTCTCAAACTCTTCGGTAGCCAGGAACTCGTCACGCAATCGACTGTGAAAGCTCTCGGCGTAGCCGTTCTCCCAGGGCGCACCTGGCTCGATGTACAAAGTCTCGACCTCCACTTGCTCCAGCCACCGCCCAATCGCCAGAGCGACGAACTCCGGGCCGTTGTCCGAGCGAATGTGACCGGGCACCCCCCGCATCGCAAACAATTCCGCGAGCGTGTCGATCACGTCTTCGCTCGTAATGCTGCGGTCCACCTTCAAGGCCAGGCTTTCCCGCGTGTATTCATCCTCGATCGAGAGCCACTTCAGCGGGCTGCCGCTGGTGGTCCGATCGAAAATAAAATCCCAGCACCAGACATGGTCGCGATGCTCGGCCCGTCGACGATGGCAGGCATTCTCACTGCTCCCCAATCGTCGTCGTTTTCGCTTCTTTCGCGGCACTTTCAGCCCTTCCCGACGCCACAGCCGATACACCCGTTTCGCGTTCACCCGCCAACCCTCCTGTCGCAGCTTCGCGGTGATGAACCGGTAACCGTAACGCGGATGCTCACGCACCAACTCCAGCATCCGCTTCACCAGCGCCGCCTCGTCGTCGCGCGGCTGCGACTCGTAACGTTGACTTGACCGTGGTTGATCCAGCACGCGACACGCCCTTCGTTCGGAGACCGCGAACTCCTCCTGGAGTTCGACGACCACCACACGCTTCCGCGAAGGGCTTACCAGTTTCCCTCCGCTACGTACTTCAACATGCGGTTGTCGAGCGTCAGATCGGCCACAACTTCCTTTAATCGCTTATTCTCGTCTTCGAGCTTCTTCAGCCGCACCGCCTCCTCGGCCTTCATCCCGCCGTACTGGGCTCGCCAGCGATGCAGGGTTGCCTCGCTCACCTCCAGGCTCTGCAGCACGGCCGCCAGATCCTTACCAGCAGTGAGCATGGCATCCGCGTCACGCAGCTTTCGCACAATCTGCTCCGGACTGTGACGCTTCCGTCGCTTCGTCGTCATCGAGAGTCCTCCTCGGCCAGCAAGCGGCCTCTAGACTCTCATAACACATGGACCAGATTTTGGGGAGCAGGCCATGAGCTTCACAATGCTCCAGGCAGTCTATCAAGCAACGGAGACCCGAGCATCAGGCGGGACGCGTCTGGGGGCCGGCGCGCCTTTTCGCACTACTGTGCCGCTGTGGCACATGATGCTCTCGGCGTGTCGCCGCTTGTTTGGTGGATGCGCGATTACTCGAACTCCAATGTCCGGGCGCCGCTGGTAACCGGTCGCCGTCGGCGTATAATTACGAACAGCATAGAGGACGTTCTCTGCCTTCGGCTTTATTCGGAAAAGGAGAACTGAAATGCTAGGCATCATTCTGCTCGTGATTCTGGTTCTGTTACTGCTGGGTGCGTTGCCCACCTGGCCTCACAGCAAAAGCTGGGGCTATTTTCCGAGCGGCGGACTGGGCTTGGTGGTGATCATTTTGATCATCCTGCTGCTCCTGGGACGCATCTGATCATTGCAGATCCTAGCTTTCCTCCGAGCGGGACCTTTGTGGGGAGGCCACGTCATGATGCCAACCGCGATGAGTCTGGTCGGAGCAGTCGTTCTGCTCTTGGACGCTTTCGCCATCGTCAGCGTGTTGCTAGGGAGTTCCGGGGTGATGCGCAAAATTCTCTGGATAGCGCTGATCCTTTTGCTGCCGATCGTTGGGATGGTGTTGTACTTCCTGATCGGCCGAAACTCAGCGGATGCACACGCCTGACAAGGGACGCAGCTTGGATCGATCGTTTCAAGCACGTCGCCGACGACGTCGGGGGCCGTTGCAGTCGCTGGCCGTACGTGTAAAGGAGTTCTCAATCATGGTACGAAGGTTCTATGTGTTGGTGTTGATGGCTTTTGTCGCGGTCATCGGGTGCGAGCGAAAGCCCGCTGATCGGATGCCCGGAACAGTGACGTCCGAAGATGTACGCCGCGATGCCGGCCAGGCCGTTGATACGGCTGCCGAGTTTTCCCAGCAGGCCAAGAAAGAGTTCCAGAAGAATCTCGATGCCCGACTTCAGGAGATGGACGCGCAAATCGCCGAGCTCCGCGAGAAGGGCCGCGACCTGAAGGACCAGGCCAAGGTCAACTGGGATCGGAAGATGGCCGACTTGGAAACGAAACGGGATGCGGCCCGCGCTAAATTGGCCGAGGTCGGTAAGTCAAGTGCCGGGGCGTGGAAGGATGTCCAGAAGGGAGGCGCAGTCGGCCTGGGACGACCTGGAAAAATCCTTCCAGGACGCGTCGCGCGAGTTCTAATCGACAAGTTGTTACGGGTGCTACCTCTAGTAAAAGGAGATGTCATCATGAGTGGCAAAACAGACGAAGTGAAAGGCCGAATCAAGGAAGCCGCCGGTGCTCTGACCGGCAACGACGAACTACGCGACGAAGGAAAGACCGACCAGGCAGTCGGGAAGACCAAGCAAGCCGTCCAGAATGTCGCCGACACGGTAAAGAAAGCCGTGAAAAAAGTGACCGAGTAGTTGATGCGTCACGCGATGCCGAAGCGACGCGGACTTTCCCGTTCGCCGCTTCGGCAACCGCGTGAATCCATCGGCGTCAGCCACGTTTGCCAGACAAGAGTCTAAGCTGGGCCGGGTGTGCTGTCGTGTGTGCGCGGGTGCGCAACGGCACAGTCATGAGCGTTGATCCTCCTCCCCGAACAGGACTCGAACTATCAGCCCTGCGTTTGATTCGTCGCACGAGCATTACATGAACAGGCGGCCGACCACATCTGTGTCGATCGCCACATGCAGGTAGCCGGACGTGACCGTCACGTTCGCGTGGCCCGCAGCATCACGGACTTCGGCCAACGTGCGGCCGCCGGCCAAAGCATGGCTGATGAACGTGTGCCGGCCGTGGTGGATCGTGAGCGTCCTAAGCCGCTCCTTCCCTAGCACCTTGCACGCCGTCCGAAATCGCTTGCGGAGCGTGTGGCGAGAATACGCCAGGTGTTCGCGGCCCGACAAAAGTGATGCGATGAACGGCGAAATCGAGATGGCTGCCGACTCGATCCGTTGGGCTTTCCATGCCGCGAGGTCGGCCAGTGTTCCAGCATCCCACCAGAGCGGCACCATCCGCGACTTGCCGCCTTTGGCGGCGCCTCGCCGAATTCTCAGATGGGGTCGGACCACGTCGACTCGGACGTCGCCGATCTGCAATTGGGCGATTTCGCTGGCGCAGGCCACAACAACTGGCCAGTCGAAAAATGATGAGGTTTTGCCGCGCGTTCTTCGAGCGTGGCGCCTTGCGCTTCAGATCGGCCAACACGATGGCCAACTCACTGCGGGTGAGAATCTTCGTGGGATCAGCAAGGCGTGCCGCGGTGGATGTCATTTGCTTGTTTCTCCATGACCGCAAAAGTTTTTCTTGACATGACCGGCCGGTTAACAACCGTGAGCAGGACTACCTCAACGGTGGTAGAACAGCAAGCGAAAACGGACCCAGTTCGCCCATGTTGGGTCCGAACTGGTAAGAGAGGAGTTAGGCGCGCCTAACGCGATGCGGCGCAGCTCGATGCACAAGTCGGCAACATCACGTGACCAGGACGATATCTTCCAAAAAGTCCTGACTCCGGCCGTTGAGCATCTCGGCGGCCAACCGCGTGGCCATTTCTAGCGCGTCCGGCCCGTCGTCGTGGTCCCCATTGGGAAAGTCCCGCAATTGCTGCACGAGCAAACCGTGCGCCCGGCGATCCGCCTTTGAATCGCAACCGACCTTGGCTCAACAGCGGCGTCAGTCGCCTGATGCGGACCAACTTGTTGACCCGGTTGTCGAGCGTGTAGATCGGCACCATCATCCGCCGTTCCTGCGCCAGCCGCTCGATGTCGGCCGCCAGCAATTGCTGGAACTGGTTCACCTCGATGCCGAACCAGTCGGGCTGGAAGCGCTTTTGGATTTCCAGGGCGGTTTCGGTGATCACCGAAGTGTTGCGAATCGCTAGGTTGGCGTCGACATACACCTTGCCTCCGGCCACCATCAACATGACGAAGGCCGAATAGTCGCCGAACTTCGATTCGGTCCCTTTGCTGGGATCGAGGGCCACGGTCTTGCACGTCCATTCCGCCGGCCATTCGTTGAACCAGATGTCGGGGCCGAAGAACGAGTCGGGCCACTCGGCACTCCCTTCGGCCTGCGGGTTCTGTTGATAGAGCGCCTGCCAGTAGTAGTTCGTATGCGTCGTGCGAACCGACTCCAGCCGCTCGCGCGTAAACACTTCGGGCCACAGCGCTTCGCCCGGCTCTCTTCCCAGCACGTCTTGCTCTTCGGCTAGCGCCGGGAACTTCACCACGCGGCTACACCCGAGTTTTGGGTCAGCTCCGTCGGCTGGGGATCATGGACATCTCACGGCAGACCGTGGTCAATATCTTCCAACAAGCAGGACACGATCCAGGGCCGAAGCGCGGTCCGGGCACTTGGGACGAGCTCTTGAAGATGCACGCCGAGACCCTCTGGCAGTGCGACTTCTTCTCGAAGCGGGTGCTGTCCCGGCTCGGTATGCCACAGCTGTTTGCGATGGTGTTTTTGAACGTCGCCACCCGCCGAGTGTGGATTTCGCCCGCCACGCGACATCCGACCGAGGTCTGGGTCGAAGAGCAGGCCCGGACGTTCATTGAGCATGCCAAGGCCGAGGATCTGCAGGTCGGTCTGGTGACGCGCGACAACGACCAGATCTATAAGCGCGGCTTCGACCGAGTCATGACAAAGGCGGGCATTCACGCGAAAAGGCTCTCGCTCCGCTCACCCAATCTCAACGCCTACGTCGAGCGGTTCATCCAATCAATCCAGGTCGAGTGCCTCGATCACTTCCTCGTTTTCGTTGAGAAGCACTTTGACTACCTGGTGCGGGAGTACCTTGAGTACTATCACCAGGAGCGGCCGCATCAGGGCCTCGGGAATCGGCTTATCAGTGGTGAGCCACCTCCGCCTGCTGACGGTGAAATCCTCTGCCGCACGCGGCTCGGTGGGCTGTTGAAGCACTACTACCGAGTTGCCGCTTAGGCAGCAACAATCGAGTCTTTGGTTCAATTGTCAAACAACAGTCGGCGAGGATAGACCGCGCCGGGGCTGCGTGAGCGGCCAGCTGGTCACTTGTTCGTTGCATCGCCGGCCGGCGATGGGCCATTCCCGCTGGCAATCATGCCGGTTCGGTTACTGCATTTCGTCGGTTTGTGTCAACGATTTGCGTTTCGCAACCTTTTTGTACAGGACGGTCCCCAGCTGACCGGATATTAAGAAAAAAAACCGACCATGCCAATCTCAGCCTGCACACAACGAAATGAAATGGTACCATTCGGCACTGTCACGTGTTGATGAGTTCTCGGAACTTTATAGGCGGTCCGGCGTCGCCGAAGACACAGGCCAGCCGCCGCAAACACGACCATGAACGCAGTTGCCGGTTCCGGCACGGCGGCATTCGCACTCGCCGCCGAGCCGCTGCCAGCGGTTTGGCCGAAGCGCGTCTTCCACGTGTCGTAGTCTTCTTGGGTCACCATTCCAGGCGAGGGATCATTCGGGAGGATTGTTGTGCTGCCGAGGTTGCTTCGCCACATGGTGTAGTCGGCCGCATCGACCACACCGTCACCGCTGTAGTCGCCGTAGAGCGGCATGAGGCCTTGAGCGAGTGCCCAGGCGACGGCGAATTCCGCCTCCGAGAGGCCATATTGCTGTTCAATTAGCGAAAGGTCGACAGAGTCCACTAGGCTATCCGCGTTGAAGTCGCCGACGTCCCACGTGCCTCCCGATGTATCGAAGTTATCGGCGAGCGTGACCAAGTCGGCAAAGTCCACCAAGCTATCGAGATTGGCGTCGCCCAGCTGCGCCGGCGCGACGATGAGCGAATCGGTGGTGACTTCGCGGCCGTGGAAGCTCATGAGGCCGAGGTTGCCGTTGTCGACGACGGCCAGGCCGTAGTCGGAATTCGAGAGGACCCAGCTGCTGGTGAGTCCCTTGCCGGTGTTGATGCCGGCCTGTTGCCAGGCGAGGAGCGAGCTGAGGGAGTTGCCCTTGGACTTTAGCGCGACGAAGCCGCCGCTGGCGACGTCGATCGTGCCGGTGGAATTGTTCGTCGGTCCGCTGATGGCGATCGATTTGACCAGCTCGAGCGCCTCGCCGGCGCCGGGATCGATGCGGAGGACGCCTCCAGTGGCCTGGATTGAGCTGAAGCCGGCGGCCGCGTGGCTGGCCATCACGAGCGTGCCGGCCTGGACGTCGGTTACGCCGCCGTAGGTGTTGAAGCCGCTGAAGATCTGCGTGCCGTTGCCCACCTTGGTGACGTTGAGCAGCTGGGTGCTGCCGCCGCCGCCGGTGTTGCTCACGACACCGCTGAAATCGCCGTCGGCATTGGCGTTGCCCAGGGTCAACGTCTTAGTGCTCGTGCGATTCTGGATGTTGCCGGCACCGTAAAGGCCGTTGATCGACATGTCGCGGCCGTTCATCTCGAACTGCCCGTCGTTGATGACGAGGTTGCCCTTGCCCGCGCCGAAGGGCAGTCGCACATTTCCGTTCAGGATGAGAATGCCGGCGTCGATGATGCTGTCGCCCGAGTAAGTGAGCGTGCCCGCCGCGCCGCTCATAATCCAGCGGCCGCCTTCGTCCTTATGGAACGTCGTCTTTCCGCTCGCGGGGTCGCCCAGCGCGAACGTGAACTCGCAGTCGGCGTTGACGCCCATCAAGGTAAACGTGCGGTCGCCGGTGCCGCTTTGGACGACGGAGCCGGTCGAGGTGAGCTGGAGCTTGCCGGTGCCGGCGCCTTCGATCGTGCCGCCGTTTTCGGTGATGGTGAAGAGGCGGTTTGTGGCGCCAGTGGAGCTGCCGGTGTAGGTCAGCTTGCCGCCGTCGAGCACCAGCATCGAGGCATTCGAGCCGGTGCCGAGCGAGCTGTTCGAGCCCGCATTGGCCACGCTAGTGACCGCGATGGCGCCTTCCTTGATGACGATCGGGCGTGCGTAGGAACTGCTGCCGGTGAGCGTGAGCGTGCCGGTTCCCACCTTGTTGAACTGGCCTTGCGCCTGGGTCGAACTGAGAGCGCCGGAGTAGGTGGAGTCCTGATCGTTTCCGCCGACGTTGACGGTGAACGCACCGAGCGCCAGGGCGCCCGAGCCTTTGAGGCCACCGATGTTGAGGAATTTCGTCATCGCGACGGCGAGCGTTCCGCCGCCGGGGACGAGGCTTGTGTTGGCCAGCGCGTCGGCATGCTCAACTAGCAGCGTGCCCGCATTGAGGTTTGTGTCGCCGGTGTAAGTGTTGGCGACGTCCATGCGGAGCACGCCCGAGCCGAGCTTGGTCAGCGAGCCGGTGCCGCCGATCGATTGGTTTAGGGCCAGCGTGGAGCCGGCAGTGGAAATATCGAAGCCGCCGTCGAAACTCGACCAATTGACTTCGTTCGTGGCTAGGGAGGTGATCGCCGTGCCGCTGGTGCGGAGGATGCCGCCGGCGAACGTGATGGCGGCAGTGGAGCCGCCGATGTTGGCGAGCGACGAAATTTGCAGCGAACCGCCTTCCAGCCGCGTTCCGCCATTGTAGCGTGTTGCTCGTGCTGCTGAGCACCAGCCGGCCGGCGCCACGCTTGGTCACCGAGCCGCTGCCGCTGATCGCCTGGCTCACGGTAAACGTGTTGCCCGAGCTGGCGACGTCGAAGCCGCCGTTGAAGGTCGACCAGTTGACGTTGTGGCTGCCCATCGACGTGAGCGTGGTGCCGTTGATCCGCAACAGGCCGCCGGCGAAGGTGATGGCGCTGGTCGAACCGCCGATGTTGATATCGCTGGTGATGCCGATCGCGCCGCTATGGAGAACGGTGCCGCCGGTGTAGGTGTTGTTGCCGCTGAAGTTGATCGTGCCGGTGCCAATTTTTTCGACCGAGGCGACGCCGTTTCCGCTGCTAACGATGCTTCCGGCGAAGGTCGAATCCTCATTGCTACCGCCAAGGGTCAGCGTCGTACCTTGCAGGTCGAGATTGTGAATGCCGGCCAGGCCGCCGAGCGACGCAGTGAGGCCATTCAGGTCGAGCGTTCCGCCGTTGATGACGACGGTCGAGTACTGCAGGGCGAGCGGATCGGTGATTCGCAACGTGCCGGCGGCGAGGGTGGTCGAGCCGGTGTAGGTGTTGGCCGCCCCGAGGATCAGCGTGCCGCCGCCGGTTTTGGTGAGTGATCCCGCGCCGCCGATCTCTTGCGACATCGTAATCGGGCCGCCCGGGGACTGCACGTCGATCGTGCTGGAACCCGTGAGCGTCGTGGCTCGGGCAACGGTGCTCGCGCCGGTCGTGGTAAACCGTAGCGTCCCGCCGGCCAGGCCGAGCGGAGCAGAGGTGGCACCGAGGCGCGAGTCGTCGAGCACGCTGAGCACGCCGCCTGCCACCACCGTGCCGCCATGATTGTTCGCCGCCGTCAGCACGAGCGTGCCGGCGCCGCTCTTGGTGAGGGTGCCGGAGCCGTCGAGCGTCTGGCTGATCGTAAACGTGTGGCCGGCGGAGTCGACGTCGATCCCGCCGTCGAAGTTGCTCCAGTTCACGCTGTGGCTGTTGAGGTTAGAGAGCCCCGTGCCCGTCACGCGGAGCGTGCCGCCGGCGAACTCGATCTGCGAGCCGCCGCCGCCGATGTTCGCGCTTGTGGCGATCGAGAGCGTGCCGCCGTCGAGCGTGGTCCCGCCGCTGTAGGAGTTGGTGCTGGTGAGCGCGAGGACGCCGTCGCCCGTCTTGACCAGCTCGCCACCGGAAATCGTGGACGACACGGTCGCGCGATGTCCCGCGGTGTCGATCGTGCCGCTGCCGACAAGGTTGATCGGCGCGGTGACCTGTAAATCGCTCGCGGCTGCGATCGTGCCCGATTGCAACGTCACCGCGCCGCCCATGCCGTCGGGCGCGATGAAGCATGAACTGAGCACGCCGCCGCTCGACACGTTCACGCTTCCACCGAAGCCGTAGGAACCAAGGACGACGTTTTGTGCCGTGACCGTGCCGCCATCGACGACGAGCGAACCAGTTCCCGAAGCGCCGACGGTGAGCGTGTTGACCACGCGCAGGTCGCCGCCTGCGCTGACTATCAGGGTCGCCGCGCCGTCGCCGCCGACGCGCACGTCCCACGCTGCTGCGCCGGGCTGGTCGACGTTCACCGCGCCGGCGCCTCCGCCGCTGCCCTCGACAAAGGCCGTGTCATCATCGGTCGGCAGACCCGTCGAGTTCCACAGCCCCGACGTATGCCACTCGCCGCTAGCCGCGTTCCACGTTTTCGCGGTGTGCGCCCCGCCCAATTCGTTGAGGTACTCCTCAAGGCGCGTGTAGCCGAAGAGGTTCAGGTTGTTGCGGTCGCTGGCGTTAGAGGGGTTGAGGCCGTGGGCGGTTTCCCAGGCGTCCGGCATGCCGTCCTGATCGGTGTCGAGGGGCGCCGCGCCGCCGCTGAGCGTGCCCCAGCCGCCGACGACGGCCGGGTCGCTGATGAGCATGCCGGTCTGCGTCATGACGCCGTTGATCAGACGCGTGTCGACCGAGTCGCGCGAGAGCGACGCGCCGACGCTGTTGAGCACTTTCTCGTAAGCCCGCTCGGCGGAGTCGGTGGCGATTTGCGGGTAGTCGAACCGCTGAGGAACGTAGGTCAGCTCGTCGTCGACATCGGCCTCGGTGAACAGCTGACCGTCGAGCACGCCGTTCAGATTGCCGTCATAGTAGTTGCCGTCGAGGTACATGTTGTAGTTGCGGTTGCCGCGCGAGATCGGATCGTGGAGCTCGCTGCTGGAGGGACCGGCGATGAAGTAGTTGTTCACCATGTTGCCGTAGCTGAGTCCTGCCGAGTCACCCGCGACATAGGAAAACGCGCCCCAGTTGAACACGACGTTGTTGACGAAATCGAGGATGCCCTTGGTCTTCGGGTTCCGGTCGTTGTTGCTGATGTAGAGGCTATGGTGGATGCTCATGCCTTCGTTCCACTCGATCAGTCCGCCCATCGAATGGTTCAAGAGGCCCTCGGCGACGATCGAATTCTGGATCGTGATGTTGCTGCTGCTGGTGATGCTAAAGTTTTCGTCGCGGCCCCAGGAGGCCGAAATGTGGTCGAAGATGATGTTGTTCGCACCGGTGGCGCCGACGGCATCCCGGCCGACCGAATCGACGTACGGCCCTTGGCGGACACGCAAGTGCCGGGCGATCACGTTGTCTCTGTTGCTGAAGCTGATGCCGTAGTTCTTCAGGCCGATGCCATCGCCGGGCGCGGTCTGACCGGCAATGGTGATGTTGCTCTGCACGCTGACTGGCGAGGCTAGCTCGATCCACCCACCGACGTCGAACACGACGGTGCGGTTGCCGCTGCTGACCGCGTCTCGAAAGCTGCCGGCACCCGAGTCGTTGAGATTGGTGACGTGATAGACGCTTCCGCCGCTTCCACCTGTGGCGAAGGCGCCAAAGCCCCCGGCCTCAGGAAACGCCAACAACTGACCAAACGCGACGCCACTGCCGCCGAGCAGAATCGGCGTCATCAGGATCGCAGGACGCACCACTGCCAACCAAGGCCGGTTCGCTTGATTCATCGATTGCACTCCGCCGCACGCGTGGAAGTTCCTGCCAGGGCTCTCGCCCGGAGGTTCTCAACTGCTATTCTACACTCAAACACAACCGGGCCGCCTGCGCAGCAGGCTTCCGCGTCACCAACATTCATTGACGAGGTTCTCTTGGCCACAGGGCCGATCGGGTTTAACTTGATTGCCATTCTGCTGTTGTCGCGGCAAATAGAGGGCAATAAAGAAAAAACAAAAGCCAATACCCCCCGTCTCGACTCGGTAGGAGCCATTGCCGACATTGGATAGATCGATGGTGAAAGTATGTTCTTTGCACCGTTGCGTACACCGACGAACCATACATCGCCCCGGCGAACACTCTTGCGCTGGGGCAGTACGGCTAGGCCGCCCAACAACAGCAGAGCCAACGAGGTCGGCTCTGGAACTGATCCGAGCGAATTGCCGCCCGAGCCACTATTCGAGGATGCGCCGAAATTCTGTCTCCACGCGTCGTAGTCCAATTCGTTGACGACGCCATCGAAATTGCCGTCGGCGGCGAGATTGTCGGTCGATCCCAACGTATTTGCGCCACACCGTGTAGTCCGCGGCGTCGACGATGCCGTCGTTGTTGTAATCGCCCTGCAGTAGATCGATTTCCAGTCGCAACGCGTCGTAGACGATGCCGTCCTTTCTGGGCGACTCGACGCTCGTGCCCCCGGGCGAAGCGTGGGATAGCGAGATCGTGTTCGTGCCAGCCACCAATAGCGACGTCGAGAACGTGAACTCGCGCAATTGGTAGACGCCCACCATGCCGCTGCGATGGCCGACGGTGCCCTCGAACGGCAGATCCCAATTGGAGAAAATCGTCGTGCCGTTGACGCGGATGCGAAGATTAGAGCCTTCCTGCCCGGCAACGGCGATCGTCAGTGTGGCCGTATGGTCGTCGGGCAGATCCGCGAGATCGAAAAGAATGCTCCAAACTGGCGAGCCGTGGCCCGCGACATTCTCCCAATGCACGTAATTCCAATCGGTCGCTTCGTCGCTCTGGCCGACGACGAAGTTCACGTCATTGGGAAAATCGCTGTCGTATTGCTCCCACATGCCGTATTGGCGAAACTCGTCGTTCGAACCGTGGAGAAACTCGGTTGCGGTGCGGTCGAAGTTGCCGATCTGCCAGACGTCGGCGCCGTGATCTGGTGGTTGCCAGACAATTGGATCGAGCGTGAGCGTGGTGCCCGTGCCCACGGTGATATCCCCTTGTCGGTATTCGCCGTAGGTGCCGGGCGCGTACGCGGCGAAGCGATAGGTTCCGGGCCGAACGTTTGCCACATCGAAGGAGCCGTCCGTTTGGACACGGCTCCAGTACTGATAGCCGTAGCGCGAGTACTGGAAGTCGTCGTTGCTGTTGATCGAGCTGTTGTCGTAGAGAATCACGTAGGCGCCCTCGGCAGCGGGGCCGCTGGCGAAGTGAAACGCACCTTGGACGTGACTGCAATCGGTGCGACTGACCCAACCATCGATCCCCAGCGAGTCGTAAAACGATTGATGGTAGGAAGTATCGTAGTAAGACGCCGCGTCGGCATACATCGCATCCGCATCGGTGCCGAAATTGAGGTGGACGTAAAAGGGTCCGTACCCCCGGTCGTATTCGCCGGGCGTTTCGACCTGCAGTTGCCCATTGTAATGCTGGCCGACGAGCATGCCGATCAGCGCCGGAGTCGAGGTAGTTTGGTGAACAGTGAGCTCTTGTTTGGTCGGGCCGCCGAGCCACGATTCCTTGTTGGGCTGCACGAGCCACATGCCGTAGCCTGGATTTCGGGTGACACCGGTTCCGTAGAAGCCGTAAACGCCGACTTCATCCATGCCGATGGAATAGTCGTACTTCGTGTAGTACTCCTTGCGCGTTTCGAGATTGTAGACGCTTCCAATCGGAACTTGGTTCGTGGCGTCCTGGACGGCTGTGCCCAAATCGCCGGGAGCAGGCATAGCGTCGTGCCGAGTTGGCGACACCCAGTGATGTGTGAATCTTTCCGGATCGGCGCGGATTAGGTAGCGCAACTCCTCGATGTAGTAGTCGGGCATCGCATCGGGGTGATGGAGCTGGGCGTAGGTGTGGAAGCCCGATTCGCCGTCGCGGAGCACGTAATGTTGCGTGATATCGTACGGCGTGGATGAGTCGGCCGGGTGGAACATCGCCACGTCGACGTAGTCCAGACCGGTCGTGTAGCTGAAATTCGTGGTACCCTGGCCAAGCTCCCAGTAGCTCTGGCTGCCGCCGATCGGCCCGCGGTTGGCCGAAAAGTAGCCGCGCGACGAGCTGTTGTTCATCAGACCGACGCCGTTGAGGGTCAGGGAGTGCAGTTCCGCTGCACCACTACCGGTCTTTGGGATGTTAAAGGATACGTGAGCATTGGCGACCGTGATCGAACTAGCGTCATCAGTGACCATTGGCGTGGCGTCTACGCAGCGCGCCGCGACAAAACAGACAGTGAGTGACGCCACGCATCGCAGCCAGCCAATCGGCGCACTCAATAACAGCCCACGGGGCCGCCCAAGACTGAGATTGACCGACGTGAATTCGCCCACGGAGGATACTCCGCAATTCAATAAAACAAATGTACTAATGCGCATCCTAACAGCCCGTTGAAGATCATGGTGCTGGTGGCGACGTTGATGAGGACGCAAGCACGTTCAATTCGCGCGGTCTCGACCGCTCAGCCGGCGGCAAACCGACCCGGCGGATGGCGACTCGGCCCGCACGCACTCTCTATTTCGTTCCCATCGTCGCCACGAATTGCGTGTCACCTCATTCTCGTACATGAAAATCCAAGGGCGGCTAGCGACACGAGCAAGAGCGACGTCGGTTCTGGCACGGCCGAGTTCGACGGAGAAACAGTAACCGTCGTCATGCCGAAATTGTCCTTCCACGTGACGTAGTCGTCCATGTCAACGCCAGGCGACGGATCATTTGGGAGAATCGTTGTGCTGCCAAAATTGTTCCGCCAGACGGTGTAGTCGGCAGCGTCGACGACGTGGTCGTCGTTGTAGTCGCCGGCAAGCGCCGGCGGCGGAGCGGCGCCGAAATAGAGCAGCAGATTGTCGCCTTGCCGTTGGACCGAATAGCCGGCTGTCACGGAACTGAACATTCCGCTGATTCCGCCCGCGGTGATGATCTGCCAGTTGTCGCCCAAAGTCGGCGTGAAACCGTCGAGCAGGAAAACGTCGAGCACGCCGCCGAGCATTGCTTCGCCATCAACGACGACCATGTCGGCCAGGTCCGCTGAAGCTAATTCGATGTCCAGCGAACCGCTGGTGACCGTCATGTTGCCGGTGACATGTGTCTGACCGATACTGTGGCCGGGTGAAATCGCGCCGCCGTTGTTAACCAAGTCGAAACTCACAACGTCGGCGTGGAGTGTGCCGCCGGTAAAATTGAACATCCCGCCGACACCCTTGCTGAGCGTGTGCGTCGAGAGCTCCCCCCGCTGAGGTTCAGTGCGGCTGTAGCTGTGGGGTCGACGCCAATGGCCAGTTCGTCGGTGACTTCAAGCCAACCGTTTTGGATATCGAGCGTGGCGTTGGCGGCGGCGGCCGTGCCGATGCCCAGCAGGCCGGCATGCTGGCCGACGGCGTCGACGGTCGCCGTGCCGCCGTTGATGTGCACCTCATCCATGCGCGACGGCTCCCAGCGCCGAGTCCAGTTCTGCCAATTGGCGTATCGGCCCGACCCCGCGTCATCATATTCCAACGGTCCCGTCGCCTTGAACGCCGCCAGGTCGTTCAGGATACTCCTCGAGGTTCGTGTAGCCGTCGTTGTCGAAGTCGCCGTTGTTGTCGGCCATGAGTCGTCGACAGGCCGTATTTGACTTCCCAGTCGTCGGGCATGCCGTCCCGATCGCGGTCGAGTGGCGCCGAGCTGCCACCGAGCGTGCCGAAAGCCGCCGTTGGATACACCTGCCAGGTCGCTCTCGCGCGTAATGATGACGCCGCTGCGGTCGACGACGCCATCGTGCAGTAGCGTGTCCACTTCGTCACGAGCCCAGGGAGTGGCGCCAAACTCACTCAGCGTGCGTTCGTAGGCGGCTTGGGTGCTGGCGTCTTTCCACACTTCGTCGGCGACGGGAAAGGGCGTCGTTCTCCAACGAGTCAAAGCACTGGTCACACTCCCAAAAGTGCGGTCGCCAAATGAGTAGTCCTGGCCATCATGGACGCTATCTCCGTCAGCGTCGTAGGCGTTGGTGCCCCACCAGGTTTCGTAATTCTGTGTCGAGCCGCCGCTAAGCGGCTTGGTGCCACCATCGTTGGGACCGGCAATGAAATAGTTCCCGTCGATATTGGCCGTCCATTGGTACGAAGGATCGTCGGTACCCTGTAACTCGATGGCCCTGGCATCCCAGTTGTAAACGACGTTGTCGACCCAATCGAGCGTCTCCATGACGCGATGTTTTGGATTTCGCGAATTGTTATTCGCCCAGAGATTGTGGTGCATCGTCAAGCGATGGGGGTTCTCGAGCAATGCGCCGGTTGAATGAGTCTGCAATCCATACGAGACACTGCTGAACTGCAGCGTCAAATCGGTCGCTTGGCAATCGAAGCCTCCGTCGGTACTGAACTCGGCCGAGATGTGGTCGTAGATGACACGCTGGGCATTATTATTGGTATTGACCGAATCGTGGTCGCTGCCGGCTGCCTTTCCGGGTCGAAACCGCATGTGGCGGACGATAACGTCATCTCCGCCGACGGAGAACTGGCTGCCCCGGACGCCGATGCCGCCCGGGGCCGTCTGCCCGGCAATCGTCAGATTGTGAATGTTGGTGTCAACACCGAGCTTACTGTTGATGTCGATCCAGCCGCCTACGTCGAACACGATCGTGCGGCCGGCGGACGGAGCGTTCTCGATTCCATAGCGCAGGCTGCCGAGCCCCGAATCGGTCAGATTGGTGACATGGTAGACGTCGCCGCCGCGGCCACCCGCTGCTTCGGCACCCGCGCCCTCCGCCTGCGGAAAGGCCTTGATTTGGGCCGTCGCCGGCTGCGACGCCGCCACGACGCCGCCCACCGCGATGCCAAGCGTTGCGGCGCGGAAGACTTCGACAAATCGTGAGAGCGCGGAACTCATGCAGCCGACTACTTTATCCAACGGTGCCTCCCCTTACGATTGGAGTTTTTCCTGCTTGTTCGAGGGTCGGGAGAACGACTCGCGGCGAACGGCCCCCGACCACATCACCGCGACGACCAACCCCGTCCAACAGAACGACGCCATCGACGGTTCAGGCACTTGGCCCACCCCACCAACCCCGCTGCCGGAGCTGCTCTCTTGGGTTTGGCCGAAGTTTGTTTTCCAGATGGCGTAGTCATCTTGATCGACGATTTGGTCGTGATTCGCGTCGGCTGCCAGGGCGTCTCCCATTCGGCCTAGCGAATCGCGCCAGACCGTGTAGTCCGCCGCGTCAACGACTCCATTTTCGTTGAAATCGCCGGCCAGCTCTGCGGGAGCAATGACCCCCAGGCGGCGAATCCAACCGTCCTGTTTCGTAATCACGTAGATTTCGCCGTCGGACGTTTGGCCGAAGCGGAGGTCGTGGCGATCGGCAGGCAAGTTGGACTCGCCAATGGCATCGAGGACCAGATCTTCCAGCGTGACCGGCTCCCCGTTTCTCGTGAGAAACAGCTCGTATACCGGCGCCGTGGTCGTGGCGATGCCGTCGTCGGCCTGAATCATTTGGATCACATCACTGTAGAACATCCGGCCATGCACGATGTCGCCGTAGACAAATTTCCCGAACAGCTCGGGAATACTGGCACCACGATAGACGAATCCTCCGGCGATCGCCGCGTCGCCGCCCAGATCTGTCGTGGTCGTACTGGGCAACGGGATAGTTGAATCCATCCGTGTTTGCGTTTGCCGGCAGGGGAGCAATGCCGCTGCCGGTGTAGGTAAACGTGCCCTCGCGCTGCGACCAGCCGTAGTTTCCGCCGGGATGCAGGATGTCGATCTCCTCAACGTCGTGCTGGCCGATGTCGGTCGTGAAAAACGTGCCCGTTGTTGTGTCCCACATCAGGCGGTGAGCGTTACGAAATCCGGATGGCATAGATTTCGCCTAGCGTGGCGCTGTTGCCGTCATTGGCGTACGGATTGATGCTCGGGATGCCATACTCGCCGCTGAGTCCGTTGGTGCCTGCCGGATCGATCCGCAGAATCTTCCCAAAGAGCGAATCAAGCCGTTGTGCCTGCGGGCTGCCTTTGCCGTAGGCGTCGTAGCCGGATTCGCCACCACCGACGTACAGCAGGCCGTAGTCGCTATCGCCGGGGTGGGAAACTGGATTGAACGCAACATCGCCGGTGCCGTGCAGAAACCCGGACGGTGTGGCGATTCGCAGCAGTTCGCGGTGGGTTCCGGAAAACACGTCCGCCGAAGGGTCGGTCGCGGTCCATTCGGTGATCACTTCGTGCTGCCGAATGGTGCCTGGATTGCCTGGGGCGATGAAATCGGGCGACGGGCTGCCGTTCGAATTCTCGACGTGGATCGTGTAAAACTTCCCGTTGGTCGCAAATTCCGGATGGGGCGTAACGCTGATAAAGCCCGTTGCCAAGCCGCTTGAACCAAAGATGAACCGCGGAAACTCATCCCGCATGTTCAAATAGTCGTGAATCGTCTTTGTAGGCGAATCGACAGTATACAGGCTCCCGCGCAAGTCGTTGACGAACCAGCGGCCGGAGTCGTCCGGCAACTCGCGGAGAAAATTGATGCGGGCGACGTTTTCCTGCACCCGGCTGTCCTCGGGACCAAGCCCCTTGGTGTTGGGCATCTGCAAGACGTCGGAGATTTCAACCGAAATGCCGGGAATGATCGGATCGGCGATCTGACCACGAGCCGCCAGGGGAATTGTCGCACACAAAAACGCCGCCAGAGGGCACAGGCCAAGAACAACAATTCGCACGACGATCCGCCTCTCTTTTCCGATCCAAGAATCAATCCGACCGCACGACCAATCTCACGGACTGATCACCGTCATGGGCTCGCGGGTTGCCGGCCCCAATCATACGTTCCGAGCGGTTCTCGCTCGCCAACCAACTGGCTAGAGGTCGCTAATCTCCGTCCGACTCTTCCCCGGCACGGGTCACAAAATTCTCAAGGATAGCCAAGTCAGTGTATTTTGAAATAGCGCGGCTGCTCCCGTCGCATATGGTGACGTTGATCACGCCTGTATGATCACTGCCAAACCATACGTTGCAGCCCGCGCCCGAATCGCAACCGGTACCGGGGTATTCAAACTCCGACTGCGCCACACTGCCGCCCTCTCGCTTGGTAAAGTTAATGCCACGACCGCCGCCTGGCAAAGCGGCCTTCACTCGATCCAAAGAGCCCAAGCCAAGTACCGCTCCGGGATTATTGTCACCGTCGTAGATCGACACACGGGAAGCGAACCAAAATGAATTCTCGCCCACCATAAATGTCTTGGAGAGTCCATCGGTTATCGTTCGAAAGCTAGTTCGTGACTTAAACTTGCCACCGCCGAGATCGACGGGCAGAATTATCGCACCATCGAACGCGTAATCGAACGTACCGTCTCCGGATCGAAACGTACTGGAAATGCACACATAATCCCCCTGAATACCGCGATTGGCCTCTTTACCAGTACCCTTCGCCGGGACTCCTGTCGTGCGATGAACGACGTTTGGGATTTCTTCGGTGGAGATATAGCTCAATATCTGTACCCTGGGGCGACTGGGACAAAGGAAGGTGTCGACGGGCGTCATCTTAACTTCGTCACGTTGGGAATCAAATGTTTTTGTGAAATCTGCCAAGGCTGCAATATTGTTTCCTTCAATGTACGGCAATATCACTCCAGCCCAGGTGAAATAGCGGTCCTTCATTCTGCTTGGGGGCAACTCCTTCTTGGAATCGTGGTAGTTGTGAATCGCCAAGCCGAGCTGGCGACAATTATTTAGGCACTGGGAGCGCCGGGCCGCTTCGCGGGCCGCCTGGATCGCCGGCAATAACAGAGCGACCAGGATTCCAATGATCGCAATCACGACCAGCAATTCTACCAATGTAAACCCGGCTCGACGGGCAGATGAACCGCATCCACCTGCCGTTTGGGTCCGCGAACATCCTGCCCGGGTCTTCCGACGCCGCGCAACACCAAGGTCTCCCGCAGCCGATTCTCGCCGAGTGACACGTTGTCGTGATGTATTCATATGCCTCGAACTCCATTCAGCGACGCTTCGACCACTGCGTCGTCCGCGTTAAATCAGCTCTTGTGATCTCAGTCCTTGCGACGCGGACTGCCATAGCCAATCAGCAGACTGGCCACCGCCACCAACATCCAACTCGCCGGTTCTGGCACAGCGCTGGCGGCCTGTCCACCAGAACCGGGGTTTGACGTCGCGCCGAAGCGCGACTTCCAAAAGCTGTAATCTTCTTGGTCTACGACGCCGGGTGTAGCGGCTCCAGGGTTCTCGCCGGAGAGGCTAAATGATTGGTTCAAATGGTTGCGCCACACCGTGTAGTCGGCCGCGTTAACGATACCGTCGCTGTTGTAATCGCCCTGTAGAACGGTATAGGGCGTGTAGAGCACGATTCCCGACGTACCGACGCCTTCGGTGTCATCCATCTGGAGGAAATTGAACTCGAGGTCTTGGGCGCCGCCGAGATACAAGGGGCCGAGGTTCAGGCTCGCACCAGGGGCGAGCGTCGTGAATCCGGACTGATTGACCTCGCCGATTTGATTGGCGTTGCTAAGCAGCTCGAGCCAAGTATCCGTTCCTTCGTAATTCTGTTCGTCGAGACTGTCCCAACCGGCGGTGCTGAGCCGGCCGGTCGCCGACAAGACCTCGTAACTGTCGATGATTGCCGTCTTGTTCGATGGATTGCGGAGGTACGCATCTCCCACCCCAGTTGGATCGACTTGCAGGACGAGCGTATTAAACTTATCGCCGACGTACTGAATCCGTCCGGGGATTTTCGCGCCATCCGAGGAGCGCCGGTAGACGAACTCCAGGTCTTCATTGTTCTGGCCGAAGGGACCGGCCGTAGCGTCAAAGATTGAGCCCAGCGAGATACTAGCCACGTTGCCGCCGGGCACCGTACCGTCGTTGGCGATTTTCAGCTCGCCGACGTTGTTCGCCGTGGCAGCCGTGTCGACCCAATCCGTTCCCAGGCTGCTCTGCCCATTGACGCTCACCCGACCGCCCGGAGCGAGCGCACCAACGTCCGAGCCGACGTAGTAGCCATCTAGGAGAATGCTCGAACTGCCCGGGTGCGTGACGGTCGCTATACCCGTGTTGCGGTTGACTTCCAACACAAGCACCTCTTCCAGGCTGACGTTGTAGCCTTTTTTTCCGCCGCCGACGTCAGGTTTGGTGACAATAAAGTTTTGATTCGAGGCCAGTGGGGCATTGGTCGTGATTGAGCTGAAGTCGCCGCTATATGCGGTTGCCTGCAGCACGTTCCAATTGTGTCCGACGCTGGGCATATAGCCGTTGAAGTCGAGTACGAGCTTGCCGCCGAGCGACGCGGTGGCGCCGACGTCGATCTTTCCGTTGGTACCGTTTCCGGTAACCTCGGATGTATACGTCGCGGACGAGAGAAAAGTGCCTGCCCCGGTCACGCTGAAGGCGGCATTCGGATACACCTGGACACGCGACGCAAGCGAGGTGCTAGAGCCCGTCAAGGTTGCGGTGCCGGGACCGGCGAGATCCCCAACCTGAATCGAGTTGCTACTATTACTGCCTTCGACGATCGAGGTCTCCGCCGAGAGCATACCGCCGGGTAGAACGCGGAGCGTGCCGACACCGCCGCTGCTACCAACCGTAATGTTGCCGTTGACCGCCGTACCGACCCGCGAGGCCAGCACGCCCCCACTCTGAACTTCGAGCGTGCCGCTCGTGCCCCCGGCAGAGCCCATTACAAGCTGGCCCGGCGAATAGGGAACGTTGGTATCGACGAAAGCCGTGCCGCCGTTTTCGATAAAGGCCCGCTCGCCGTCGCCGACGCTATAGTCAGGTCTAAAGCGGAGTTCCAACGCCGCCGAAAACCAATTGTCGTCGTTGTCATAGTTGCCGTCCGGTCCGGCCGGTGCAGGCAGCGTAAAACCGTTGATTTCCGAAGCGGGCGTACGAAACTGATAATTAGTTTGCGCCAGGGCCAAGTTGGCTAGACCGCACCAGGCGGCAAGTGCCAGGAAGGGAACAAAGTATCGTGATTTCATAGCGATTCGCCTTTGATCGTTCATTATATCTCACGCTGTCTCGGCAGATTAACAAAGTGAATAAACAAGAGTGGGATCCCATCGCAAACAGACGATTGACTAGGTATTCATTGCGGCCGCTCAGACCCCACGGCGTCGCCGTGCGCCGCCGAACAAGCCAGCCACGCCGACAAACAGCAGCGACATGCTCGCGGGCTCTGGCACGGAAAGAAATGCAAATGCACCGGCACCCAACGCGGGGCCGGTGTAGTACTGCTTCCACTGGCCGAAGTCGTCGAAGTCGACAAATCCGTTGCCGGTGAGGTCGCCTTCGTCGTGGCCGCCATTCTGCCGGAAATGGGCCGCGATGATCCCCAGGTCGACCGTGTCGACAAACGTGTCGCGGTTCACGTCACCTGGCGCCGCCGGTATTTCGGTGCTCGCCAAGATTGAAAGGCCAACGTCTCGATACGAAGAGCTTGCCGTGTTCGATTCCGTGTAATAGCGTCCGTCCGAGTAGTAGTCCACAGGCGTCCCATCGTTGGCGAAGTAGAGCACTCCAGGATTGCCGTCCGACGATAGCGAGTTGGGCGTCGATATTTCCAGGCCATAGCCGGCGGTGCCGGCGTCTCGCTGCGGCAACGAAAACACGTCACCTCCGGTAAGATCGAATCGCAATACTTGACTCGTGCCGGGCATGTTTCCAGGTTGGAGCGTAATTTCCTTAATCAACGTGCCGGGCGTCCAATTGCTCGACAAAACATCATCAACTTCATAGAACGCGAGCCTGAGGCCAGTGTCGCCAGCGCCACCGATGGTACTTCCGCCTGTGACGTCGAACGATATATTGATCTCGCCGACGTTAATCGTGCTCGGATTCTTGAACGTCTGTCGCAGCTTGCGGGTATTGGCGATGCCGCGATTGGCATTTGCCGCCGTCGTGGCGGCAAACGGATCGACCGTAAACACGTTCGGGGTCAGCCCGTACCCGTCCTCCGGATCGCCGATTGCGGTTACCGCCGCCCGGGCCGAACAGGCGAGGCCCAGCAAGAGCACCAGCGCCCCGGCCGCCGGCCAGCACCGTACAACACAAGCCACATTCGGTCGCCAGCACCTGAACATACGAAACTCCTCGAGTCAGTTCATCGTTATTAGGACTGCCAGGCGAACCGCGACCCAGCCGAAGGTCGGCTGGATCGTCGTTTCACCCGCGTCCAATCTCGTTCGTTTCAATTATCTACTAGCCCACCACACCACATGGTGGAACTACCCAATTCACAGTCTTTACCGGCCTTGTCGCCGCCGCATCCCCAGACCAATCAAGCCCAAGATCGCCAGGCAAATGCCGGCGGGCTCGGGAACGCGCATTGCCACGCCGATGTCACGGCGGGTCAAGTCACGGCCTCCCAGCAGCCCCCCTGTTCCATCGCGATAAAACGCCCCGTCAAGATAGGGATCGGCGACGTTTCCGTCATTGGTGTAGTACACGACGCCCGGATTGCCAGTTCCCGCGGCAATGCTGATCACAATTCCGTAGCCAGTCGTGCCGGCGGACCGTGCCGGCAAGGTAAACTTGTCGTCGCCGGTGAGCGTGAACCGCAATCCCTCGGTCGAGCCGGGCAACGTGTCGGGAAAGATCAATTCCTTGACCAACGCGCCGGCGGTCCAACTTGCCGCATTGACGTCGTCCACCTCGTAAATCTGCAGTTTGAGGCCCGTGTCGTTCGCGCTGCCCTCGACGTTGCCGCCCGTCACATCGAAGGAAATTTCAATTTGTCCAACCTCAAATTCGGAGGGATTCTTAAACGTCTGTCCTTCCTCTCGAGTGCCGGCGACTCCACGGTTTGCCCGCGCGGCGGCCGTCCACGGGTTGATCGTGTACACCTGGCCGCTCGAGGGATACTCTCCGACGCCAAGTCCGGTGACAAACGACGCGTTACTCGTCGCGCCGGACACCGCGATCAATAGCGTTGCCAAGCACGCGGCGGCCAGAGCTGGCCCAGCCGCTTGAATCTTCATCTTCATCAGCAATCCCTCCACGTTCATTTGGTGAAAAACTAGTTACTGTGCAACGGAGGTGAATTCAGCATTCGCTCGATACAAAACGATCGCTATCTCACTACCTCATCGTTACCTCACGCTACTTCATCTAACTGTTCGAACATGTTTTCGGCGCGAGCGCCGTCTGACGACCAATTCACGTCAATCCCAATCGGTTTTGCCTCGGGATCGAAGGTTGGTTGACGTCGAATTCCGTCGCCGCTTCACCGCACTCTGACGACATCTTCCTCCCCAGCCGAACAGACTTGCCGCCATCAGCAGCACGACAGTGGATGGTTCGGGAACTGCTGTCAGGAATCGCAGGTCGACATCGGCCAGCGAACCGGTTCCGGAATTCAGAAACGCGAGTTTCCACTCGCGAAAGTCACCCCAATCGACGAAATTGTCGCCGGTTAGATCACCGTCAATTCGGGAGGTGACCGTTTGTCGGTAGTGCGTCCGGATCGGCGTCAGGTCGGCCGGCTCGCCGGGAATGCCGTTTCCGTTGGTGTCACCCGGCAACAACGGCGCCAGCGCTTCGGCGGCGTAAATGTTGAAGATGTCCCCGGCTTGGAGCGCTTCATTGTAAATTCGCGCGCCATCAATAACCCCAGGCCAAAACTCTTGACTCGATGCAGACGGAGTCGCCACCGAACCGATCTCAGCAAACAGATTGGCCGTGTCGGCCGAATTGGCATTCCAACCGGGATTCGTGTTTTCGCCGACGAGTTGCCCATTCATGTACGCGCGAATCGAGTTTCCCGCGTAGTCGAGGACGCCCGCCAGGAGCACCGTCTCTCCGATGGGGACGGCCGTCGTACCGGAGGTAGTCGTGGTGAAGCTACCGCCGTCGGCAATTCGGCCGCCAACCCGAAGCTGGTTGCCGCTGCCACCGTCGATCACCTGGAGCGTCGCTCGGGAGGAGCCTTCAGGCGCGATTCCGTTATTGATTGAAATAATCGTTCGGTTGCCGACGCCGCCATCGAGCCGCACCCACGCCAGTAAAGTCGCACCAGGCGCATCGCGAATGAAATCGGTATCGGCCGGCAAGACGACACTTTGGCTGCTGCCGTCAAGTAGTACGGCGGAATTCGAGTTTTTATACAACCCAGTCGTAAACGTGGGACTCCCGGCCAGGGTGCCGTCGCGCCCGAATCCCGATGTATCGGCAGCCGTGCCTTCGAGCAAGTACTGGCCCGTGAGTGCTGCCAAAGTTGCTTGACATGCGCACCCAGTGAATAAGATCGCTAATCCAAGAGCAATTGGTTTCATAGCTGTGTCATTCCCCGACGTTCGCTTGGAACTCCAGTTGGAGTAGTTGAAGTGAACTCTAGTAATCAAGCGTTTGTTCGACCTACCGAATTGTGTATTGTAGTCAACGCGCCAAATGCTGCCAATCAGATTCCTCCTCTCTCTCCCCATTCGTTTCAACCGCAGCCAATATCTGTTGTTTGCAGTTGCAAGCCGAGTCGCGAATCGCCGATCAATCGATTAACTCTCGCCGCGCGCATCTACACCGGCAGATCGCTAGTCGATCTGAATGTCGCGGACGGGTCATTCGCATCGCGCGATCAATAATCACAACGCACGTACCGCACCAACCTCAATCGAGCTGCCTCCGCCGATCCACCTGTCATCAGCCACTACTCACTGCATTCCTTTTGATGGAAAAGTAAAGTTGAAAAGTCGCAGCCGCGACCGCCTTGTGGAAATCTTGCCCGCCCCCCATGCTGCCGTTGCGGGCAAGCAAATTCCATCTGCCACTATCGGTTGTGCAATTGATCAATAGGCTGGGCCACAATTCCATACATTCCCCGCTGGACCACACGTGCCGGTCTCGTAAAGTGTTCGCGCCCAAGTGGACCCAGAACGACACTGGTGGCGTCTTTCACTTCACGATGCCATACCGAATAAACCTGATCCACGCTATTTCCCGGGCCAACTGCCACGTCCATGTTGACGTGTCGATGCACTTCATCCAGGCCAACTTCCAAGCCCGTATCGACAAAATCACGCGTCAGCCAATCGGGAGGCGGGACGCGATTGTCGATTAGCACGTAGACGTCAGCCGGCTGAGCTAGATTGAGCGTCAACTCAAAACTGGTATCCGTCTTATCTTCATTGAACGTCATCACGTAGTCGCCGCCCAGCAAACAGGCTGGAATGCCTCGTTGGTCGACGCCGTTCCATTCGTGTTCACGATCGACGTACGCGCGACAATCTTCCTCGAACCCGTTCGACACCACGCGATTGCACTTTGCAAAGTCGGCCTGCCGGATGTTGTCAACCACGCTCTGGATCACTGGCGCTCGCCGCGACGATTGGACGCGCACTCCAGGCGGAGGCAGGAATTCATCGCCGTGCACCGACGCAATGCGGCACAAATCGCCATGATCGTTGACACGCAACGCTTCGCCAGTCGCCAGACGGCGCCGCGCCTGATTGCCTTCTCCAACGACGTCGAGGTCGACGATGCCTTCGTAGACCATCACGTCGGTCTGGCGAGCACTGTCGACGCTAATTCCGAAAACCGTGCCTCGATCGATGACGTTGGCGTGAGGCGTGTCGATCCGAAATCCGATTGCGTCGGGACCGACGCGGGCCGCCAATTTGCCTTCAGTCACGACGAGTCGATCGAGCGACGCGAATGCTACGTCGGCCGGGCCGTCAATCAAGATCTCAACGCCGCTGTTGACCACCAAGTTCATCACGCCTTGACGGAACACCAACCGATCGCCGACGACAATGTGGGACCAGGGATAAAACTGCTTTGCACCCTCCGCCCATTGGATGCCCGAGGAGTTCACGATTCGAGCAATGCGGTTCGACTGCGTCGCGGCAGCTCCTCGATTAATCACCGCCCACCAGGCGATGATTCCAAGCGTCAATAGCGCGAAGCACGCGGCTGCCAATCGGTGCGACATCAATCGCCTTGCCAACAAAGTTGGGAGCGACACGAGCTGATAGTCGCCATCCTTTAATATTTCGGAGCCGGTAAGATCCGACGACAACAATCCGCTGGCGCGCGATTCGGCGGACACTCGTATCGCCAGCCCGTCCTCGACGATTTTAATATAGTAGAGAGTTGCTTGCCGACTATCGCCCAGCAGCCGTTCTAGCCGAGCAAGATCTTCGTCGGTCGAATCCCCCGCCTGAAGACGCATCGTAAGTCGCAGCACTTCATCAAATAGAGCGGAATCTTCCATTGGTGCTTAGCCTCGTATCTCGCTACGCAACGATCGCTCGATACACTGATATAAGGTCTTGCGGATGCGAAATAACAGTTGCCGCAGCGCGTTCTGCGTCATCGATAGACTTTCCGCAAGACTCGAACTCGACTCCGTCGCAAGATAGTAGGCTTCGACAATGTGCCGTTTTCTATCGCTGAGTTTGTCCATGCAACCCGATAGTGCGCTACGCCGTTCATTGGCAGCGTCCGCCACGCTCTCGTAAGTGTCGCTGACTTCGCGGAGTATCTGTTCGCTAAAGAACTCGCGCTGACGACTCTTCTGCTTCCGATAGGTCAAGGCCAGGTAATACGCGATCGCCCGAGCCCACGAGCCAAACGGTTTTTCCCGATCGTACCCATCGAACTCCTGCCAAACGCGGATTCGAACCTGCTGCATTACCTCTTCCGCATCCTGCCAATTCGGAATCAGCGCATAGACATATGCAAATAAGCCTCGCTCGTGGGTGCCCAACAGCCGAAGTAGCTCTGCTGTTCTCGGATCCGGCTCGTTGCTCGCCAGCGAGTCTCGATCCACTTCGCTCATCGAAAGGTCTCTCCGCCAAGGGTCGCCACGGACACGGCCAGGGAGACGTGCACCCTGGCATAGATTACTAGGCGCAGAATCGCAGAAAATTACGAAAAATCTCTGGCAAATGAACAAATCGGCCAAGAATTCATGCATTTCGCTCGAATTCCTGGGGGCGGTACAGTACGCTTCGTCTCGCCAGCCGTCGAGCGCAGCCAGATTTCGATGGCGTTGCCACACGAAGTTACCATTCAACCTCCTCCTCCTTGGCCTTGAGCACTGGCGGGTAGTTGGCACAATTTGCATAGCCGTCTCCCCGAATAGGACTCGAACTTGCTCAGTAGAAGACCTATCTGTCGTCTAAGAATGCTGATGTCGTGAGTGAGGGTTTTGAGCAGCAGAAGCCGGCAGCGTCGCCAGTAGGTGCGGGCGTTGACGACTTCTCCACTGAGGCGTTTGATCATCGAGTAGACGGTTTCCACTTGCCAACGCTGTCCGTAACGACTTTCGTGGAGGTGGCGTTTCATCTGTTTGCGATAACGTCCCGCAGGTTCGCCTTTCGGTGGTCGGCCATGCTCGGCCGGGATCAGCGACTGAATCCTCAACTCGTCGCGGGCCAACTCGTGGTTGGCTTCGCTGTCGAATCCAGCGTCCGCGGCCACCGCTCTCACTCCGGCGCTGGCTTGCGCTGCGATCAGCAACGGGCGGAAGTCGCCGAAGTCGGGCCGTGGCCCTTGGCTGGCCCGGGCCGCCAGGCAGAGGTGACTCACCGTGTCGCAGACCACTCCCAACTTGGGAAAGCGGCGATAGGAGACGGCGCACTTTCGCCCGTGCTTTCCCACCTTTTTTCGTCGCCAGGCAAAGTAGCGGCTGGTGTGACGTGCTTCGAAGCCGCTGGTGTCGATGGCGGCCAGCCGCACGCGGCGGCGGAGAAGTTTCGCCTTCCGTGCTCGCTGAACCGTCGTCGTGATCAGCCGCCGAAACGAGGCCGCCACCAGCAACCGATCGGCCGCTTTTTGCAGCGTCGTGAAGTGCGGCACTTTTTTCAGCCCGATCGCTTCCCGGAGCGAATCGCCGTCCGCTAACAGGCCGACCGTGCCGCGGTAGGTGAGATTGTAAAAGTCCTTGAGCACCAGACAAGCAAACAGTTGATGCTGGGTGAAGACCCGCGGGCTGTACCGATGCGAATAGCGCGGCAACGACGCCTCGGCCACCGCCAACGCCTCGAACAGCACCCGCTTCGGACTCTTGCTCGTCTTCATCCATACCGATACGACGACTTCCAATGCGTTGTTTAGCTAGCATTCCGATGTTTTCTACTGAGCAAGTGGAGCTCTTCCTGAATGGTACTTCGCTCGGCAAGCAGGTGATGCAACCCCGCAGCAAACTGATGTGGCAAGTGAAGTACGCGCCCAGCACGTTGAGCGCCAAGGGATTCGACGGCGACGGCAACGTCGTCGTGGAAACCAAGGTGGATACCACGGGCCCGCCAACGCGGCTTCGGCTTACACTCGATCGCGAGACAATCAATGCCGATGGCGAAGACGTAGCCGTGTTCACCGTAGCCGCTTTGGACGCGCAAGGCCGTGTGGTGCCGCTAGCTCAAAATAAGATCGACTTTGCCATCGAAGGCGCGGGCAAGATTATCGGTGTCGGCAACGGCGACCCAACGTGCCACGAGCCGGACACCTTTGTCCCCTTGCAGCACACGATCGCCGTAAGTGATTGGCGCTGGAAGTCTCGAGACTTCCCTGCGAGCGAGGTCGCGTCGGTGCCCGAACTCGCTCCCGGATTTGACGATTCGTCATGGATGGTCGCCAAGCCAGGCGAGTTGCCGTTGAAGGAAAATGAATCGGCGATCTACCGTGCGGACGTCAAATTGACGGAGGAAGAGCTCGACGGCTCCAGCGTCTATCTCTGCTTCGACACGATTGACGACCATGGGTGGATTCGCGTCAACGATCAATTCGTGGGCAAAACGCACGGGTGTCAAACGCAAGCGACGTTCGAGATCAATCAGCATCTGCACGCGGGCAAGAACCTCGTTGCCGTGGGAGTGAAAAATGATGGGGGACCTGGCGGCATCAATCCGCGGGTTAACCTGGTCGTCGGCAAACAGCCGGCCGCACCATGGTCGCGCAGCCTTTTCAATGGCTTGGCCCAAGTCATTGTTCAGTCAACCCGGGAAGTCGGCGAATTCAGACTCTCCGCCAGCGCTGACGGTCTAACGCCGGCGACGGCGGTCGTACGAATACAACCAGGCGCAATTCCGCACCACATTGAATAACTTCGAATTCAATCCGACAGATCAGTATTGAAGTCGAACCATCTTGAATATGGAAGGCTTCTAATGAACCTGCGAGTCTTTTCTTGTGTTGTTGCGATGTCTGCGATCAGTGCCCTCACGGCTGGATTCTCGCTGGGGGACGAACCAGGCGCGCGGTGGATCAACGTGGATGCGAAACGCGTCAAGGGTCCGCTGGACCGTGCGTATCGCATGTCGGTGGGATCCGATCGGGCCATCATCCACCTCCGCCCGGAGCATCGGCGTGACCTCCGCTTTGTCAGAGACGCATGCGGCTTCGAGTACATGCGATTTCACGGGCTGCTGAACGAAGAGATGCACCTGGTGAAGATCGGAGCGGACGGCAAGATCTCCTACGACTGGACCAACGTAGACAAAGTCTACGATTCTCTCCGCGAACTGGGGATCCGCCCAATTGTCGAACTGGGCTTCATGCCGGAACCGCTGGCCAGTGGAAAGCAGACGATTTTCTGGTGGAAGGGAAATGTAACCGAACCGAAGTCGTACGAAAAATGGGCCGAATTTGTCGAGCACCTGGTGCGACACCTGACGGAGCGGTACGGGGCCGAAGAGGTTCGCACCTGGTACTTCGAAGTATGGAACGAGCCGAATCTTGAGGGCTTTTGGCCGGCGGGGCAGAAGCCCTATTTCAAGTTGTATGCCTACACCGCTCGGGCGATCAAAAAGGTCGACCTGGCGTATCGCGTGGGTGGTCCTGCAACGGCTGGTTATGGTTGGATCAGGGAGACGCTGGACTATTGTGCGGAGAATGACGTGCCGATCGATTTTATCGCGACCCATGCGTATGGGGCGATGGAAGGCTTCCTCGATGAACAAGGCAAGGGCCATACGATGCTTGCTCCAAACGCCGACTCGGTCATCGACGGATTGCCGCGCGTACTGGACAAAATTCGAAACAGCAAATTTCCAGAACTTCCGGTGTTGGTGACCGAATGGGGACCGAGCTACTCGCCGCGGGACCCTGCGCATGATTCGTACTTCTGCGCGGCGTGGATCCTGCATCGGCTGCGGCAACTACCGGCAGGAGTAAAAGCAATGTCGTATTGGACATTCTCTGACCAGTTCGAAGAGGCGGGAATTCCGGACAAACCATTCCATGGAGGCTTCGGCCTGTTGACGATGCAGGGCCTGCCCAAGCCCGCGTACTTTGCCTATCGCTTTCTTAATGAGCTGGGCGACACGGAACTGGCATGCGACGACTCGAACGTTTGGGCCTGCCGGAATGAGAAGGGCGCGGTGCAGGTGTTGTTGTGGGACTACACTCATCCGAAGCAGGATAGCCCTGACGCCCAGTTCTTCGCGCGCGACTGGCCCGCCGAACCGACCGCTCCAGTACGCCCGGATGTTTCGAACCTGGAGCCGGGAGAGGATAAGGTGAAAATCACGCGCGTAGGCTATCGTCACAACGACATCTATACCGCTTATCTCGACCTCGGCTCCCCAACCGGACTGCCGCAACAGCCGTGCCTGCTTTCCGACGACGACCTCGCCAAACTTCGTGCCTCCTGCAGTGGTGTGGCGGATACGCGAAAGGTTGTGGTCGGACAGAACCGAACTCTGACACTTGACTTGCCATTGAACGAAAACGACATGTACTTGATTTCGATCGAACCTTAAGACTTTCGTGATTTGTGTCGTCGTCCTGTCTTGCGCAAACGCTGTCGCACTCTTCGGGTCAGTGCGCGTAAGGAACCTTGCAATCGCACTTAGCAACCCGCATTGGCGTAGTATATCGAAATGCGATAGCGTTTGCCCAAACGTACCATAAGCCGCTAGAATTGGGCTATTACCTGACCGTCAATCGCCGAGCGTGCTGCAGACGATTTGACCGTCCTGTACAAAATGGTTGCGAAACCAGGAGAACTGCAAAGTCACGAATTGAGCAAGCGGAGCCCGAGGTCAGGGTTCCAGGCGATGTAGTCGGCGGCAGCTCGGACCGGTAGCTTGGGGTCGGAGCGGAGTCGGTGGATCGAGAGGGCGGCATTGTTGATGGCTGCCAGGCAGGCGGAGAGGCCAGGCCGCCGGGTGTGGTGGCGGTCTTCGTCCCACCACCGATCTTTCAAGAAGTGGGGGCCGTTTTCCAGCCGCCAGTGGTCGCGGACGTACCGCAAGAGGTCCGCAGCGGTAACGCTGTCAGGATCGAGGCTTGAGACGAAATACCGCACGTCGCGCGAGAGAACTTCGCCGGCGGTGGTGCAAACCTCGCGATCAACACGCAGCGCTATGCGGCAACCGGGCAGGTCGAGTCTTTCGCGGATGTAGTCGGCGTTCTCCAGGTCGACCCATAACCGGCGGGTTTCTTCGAGAGCCCCCTTTTATTCGTCGAGTGCGCAGCCGGTGGACGCTCGGTGGCTTGGGCAAAGCAGTTTTCGAGCACGTCGAGCGTGTCTCCCTGATTGGCTTTGACTTGCAGCAGATAGTCGCGACCGTGACCACAGACGAGCTCGGCCAAGGGGCGCTGAGCGAAGATCGCATCCCCGGTGAACAACCGCAGCATCGGGTAGGCATCGAGAAGCTCCTCAAGATGTCGCCTGAGGAGTGTCGGTTCGTTGGTCTTCTCGGCCCCCGTCGACCATTGGCCGACGACGGCTTGCAGATCATGCACAAACACGTTGAGCATGTGCAGCGGATCGCCAGCGTCGTCGAGCCCTTGTTTGGCCGTCTTGCCGTCCACGGCGACCACCCCCTCTGTCGTCTTGTCGGCCAAGCAGGCTTGCATCCAGACGGAGAGCGCGGCTTGAAACTCCGCCACGCGGCACTTGGCGAGCGTGCGGCTGATGGTGGTGGCGCAGGGCGGGTCGTCGCGGTCAAAGCCCAACGGCTCGCGGAGTCGGTCCCAATGGATCGTCGCCCAACGGACCAGCACTTCCATTTCGCGAATCCTGCGCCAGCATCCCCAGCAACATCAGCACGACCATCCCGGCAAACGGATGCCGCACGCCACGCGCCGAACGCGGATCGTCCAACCGAGAAAAGGCATCCAGCAACGTCGCTGCATGCATCGAAGGCTCCTTCCTACAGAAAAGATGCCCCCTGCGGCTTTCAACTACGCCACCTTGGTTCCGCCGGTTCGGGAAAAACTACTTTGCAGTTCTCCTGGTTGCGAAACACAAATCGTTGACAGAAACGGACGAAACGACGACTCGGAGTTGGCCTGATTGCCAGTCGATCAGCTGCCTTGGCAGCCGGCGGAGCAATCGAAACTTGACGAATCGGCCGCAATCGCGGCCTCGGCGCAGACCATGAGTGCGGGCAGCACGTTGACAGTCGAACATGCGCGAACGCAATCGACTAGGCAGCGTCACGGTAGTAGTGCTTCAGCAGCCCACCGAGCCGCGTGCGGCAATGGATTTCGCCCTTGCCATTTGGCGGCGGCTCGCCACTAATAAGCCGATTGCCCAACCCTTGATGTGGCCTCTCCTGGTGATAATGCTCAAGGTACTCCCGCACCAGGTAGTCGAAGTGCTTCTCACCGAAGACGAGGAAGTGGTCCAGGCACTCGACCTGGATCGATTGAATGAACCGTTCGACAAAGGCGTTGAGATTCGGTGAGCGGAGCGAGAGCCGTTTCGCGCGAATGCCCGCCTTTGTCATGACTCGGTCGAAGCCGCGCTTGTAGATCTGGTCGTTGTCGCGCGTCACCAGACCGACCTGCAGATCCTCGGCCTTGGCATGCTCAATGAACGCCCGGGCCTGCTCTTCGACCCAGACCTCGGTCGGATGCCGCGTGGCGGGCGAAATCCACACTCGGCGGGTCGCCACGTTCACGAACACCATCGCAAACAGCTGTGGCATGCCCAGCCGAGAAAATACCCGCTTTGAGAAAAAGTCGCACTGCCAGAGAGTCTCGGCGTGCATTTTCAAGAGCTCATCCCAGGTGCCCGAACCGCGCTTCGGTACGGGATCGTGGCCGGCCTGTTGGAGGATGTCGACCACAGTCTGCTGCGAGATATCAATGATTCCCAGCCGGCGGAGCTGACCCAAAACTCGCGTGTAGCCTCAGCCAGTCTCTTGGGCGATCTTTAGCACCAGATGGCGAATCTCGTCGGAATTCTTGGGTCGGCCGCGCTTCTTGGGCGTGAAGCCGAACTTCTGTCGGCGCCAGCGGCGTATCGAGTCGTAACTGACAATTGTATTCAGGTGCTTGAGGTCCGGGCCGATCGCCAGCCCCAGCTTCAGCAGTCGTTCTTGCTCGTCCGGATTCAGGTGGATCCGCTGCTTCGGCACTCGCTTCCGCAGCATTTCGTTCTCGGCCTTGAGGAACTCGATGTTCCGGATCAGCTGGTTGCGGGTGCAGCGGGCCAGAGAGAACAAGAGCGGCTGGACAAGCCATCCCATGGCGATATACTCCTGGCTCGAATGTGCTATCACGGCGAAGTGGTAGACTTTTTGTACCCCGCCAATTCCCGTTGTCCAGCACTCAGCGACCGATTTCTCGCAGTTGGTCACCGGCGCTACGAAGGCGGCGCTCTCGCGCGAGAAAGAGAGCGCGCGGGCCTGTTAAACGGCGCTCTCAAAGGTTCGTAAACGGTTGCGTTCGGTCGACCCTCACCGAACCGGACTCGAACTCCGTAATCGGCTGGCTCTCAACGATTTACGAATCTGCGCTCTGCGCCAAAGTTCGTAAATGGGTTGTGTACGGGGAGGCTATTTGCGGCGAGGCTGGTCCGTGATCCCGGTTCCATTCCGCAGGAAGAAACCCATTATCGATGGTTGGGACCAACTTCGGCTCAGCGAGCGAACCGTTCACCGGTACTTCCGCCACCGATTGCAGAACGTGACTGCCATAGGGATTTCAAGTAGGGAGTGAGAATTTATTGAAGTGCAGACTTCAAGCGCACCACCGATTGGAGGTTTTTTGAATGGAGCAGGAAAGATCGCGCTCTTGCGTCCTGGGAGGATCATCTCTGTCGCTTGGTGATCACGTATCGCCGTACAGGTAATCCATAAGAGGGACGGCCCCAAACTGCCGTATCAGGCGGTGGTGATCCGACAGAGCGGACGTGAGGGATAGAGGCCGCTGCGGCCGGTAATGGCGTTGGCGTTCGCATAGCGCTTGATCGGTCCCATTTCTCCAGCCAACTCAGCTGCCGAAACCACATTGATTCCCGATATGGCCAGTAATCGAACGTAGGGTGTCCGCGTCAGATCACTGGCAAGTTGTTGTTCTAGCACCGAGATTTTGCGGCGAAAATGCTGATATAGCTCGTAGAGGTCGGTCCAGATCGCATGGTGCAGCGGGCCATCTTGGATGTGGAGCTTCGTCGCCTCCGCGGCCCAGGCCAGCACTCGCTCGATTGTCCGCACCTGGTAGCGGATCTTATTGTCTTGCAGATACTGACTCAGTCCAGTTATGCCCAGCTGGAGCAACATGGCGGGTGAGTCGCCTCGGCGAGCGATGGCCAAGGGCGTGAGGCGCTCGAAGAGGCGGTCGAACAGTTCAGCATAACCGGGCATCGCCAGGTGTAGGTGGTCACGGATCTGGCAAGCAAGAGCCGCCGACTTCTCCACCAGATTGCAGCGGTGCCGAGCTCTCAGCTGCAGCTGGCGATAGGGTGGCTCTAACTCGAATTCACAGAGGCCGAATCCGGCGACGGCCGCTCGGTGCTGGGCGTACAGATCCGTCTCGTCGGTCTTGTTGCCCGGATTCGCCGGCATCCGGTACTGCTTGGTCGCAAAAGGATGAATTACGCGGGTATCGAATCCAGCCTCGGCGAATGCACGTTTCACAGGCAGGTAGTAGTTGCCCGTTCGTTCCACGACGACGATCGTGTCTTGAATGTGATGCTCCTGTTGGGCCTGGCGAATCTGATCCATGGCCAACTTGAAACAGGGTGCTTGATGCTGGAGCGTTTTGGGTTCGATGAGCAGGTTCCCGAAGTAGTCGGCCATCATCCACTCGGAGCGATGCTTGGCGGGATCGACACAGATGATCGCAAAACGTTCACCGCTCACCTTCTGGACGCGAGGGCCAATGACGCCATTGGGCTTTTGGAGCGATTGCCGCCGCGGACGTGACTTCGGCGCAGCGTGACGCCGACGATTGGAGCCGAGCATCGAGGTCATTTGGATTCTCCTTCATCGGGAAAAGAGGGAATTGATCCCATCCTTATCCCCAAAGCATATCCAAGCTGACTCCCACCAGAAGAGGGATTTATGCTTCTAAAACCGTCATACCAGGGCGTGCTGCTGGGTGAGCCGTCGCTTCGGCTCATCGACGTTGATCTCGACCACCCGCTGACACTGGAACTGGCTGCCAGCTACTTGCCGCCAACGAACTCTATCTTCGGCCGGACCAGTAAACCGCGCTCTCATTGGCTCTACTACAGCACGGAGGTTAAAGTCCTTGAGATGGACGTGGATTCCTGGCGCAACGCTAAAGTGCTGAAAATAGTTCATGGATTCTCTCGTTGTTTGGCTGGGACACTTCGTATTTCCCGCTCGGCCTGGAGCCAATCCTGTTTCGCGTGACCGTCGTGATGGCCTTGCTGCTCATAGAGCGCATAAGCTTGCTTGGCAATCTGTGGCTCCAAATCAGCCGGCGTCTGAACGATCTCTGACGCTAGCGTAGACGACGTCTTGGCCTTGGCGGGATCAAGTATCCGATATGCCAGCAGTTTGACGCGGTCGTTCACAAGGAACCACGACAGGGCGTAGCCCCACACGAACAATGCCCAACCCCAGCCAAGGGGCGTCATAAACACACCGTAAACTGCAATCAAAGTAGCGACGATTTGTGTGCCGAGCACCGCGATCCATAGGATCCGCGCGGGGGCTATCGACCAGAACGGACCGCGTGTACGTGTCAAGAAGATCGTCAGATGACCGGCCACGGACAGCTTCAGGTACATCAATGTTTGGATGTGCGCGCGGTCGAGCCCGGGGAGGAAGCTGTCAAGGAGATTCTCCTCGGCCAGATAAAACAGGCCGAACGCGGCCACGACCCCGATGACGCCGAGCACCGTGGAGATCCCCAACACCAGGCGCATGTTCCAGGCCTCGGGTTTATTCCTGTAATGAACGTTGTCATAGGCGATCGACAGGATGGCGCCGTCATTGAGCACGGCGATCATCACGATCATCACTGCGGTCACGGGGTAGAACTTAAATACCAGGATCGCCAGGGTCATGAAGAACAGCACGCGAAGCGTCTCGGTGATGCGGTAGATCGCATAGCTATTCATCCGCTGAAATATTTTCCGGCTCTCCTTGATCGCGTCGATGATCACCGAGAGGCCGGGTGCCACCAGCACGATGGAAGCCGCCGCGCGGGCCGCGTCCGTGGCGCCGGAAACGGCGATGCCGCAGTCCGCCTTCTTTAGCGCCTGGCGCGTCATTCACGCCGTCGCCCGTCATGGCAACGATGTGGCCGCGTTTTTGCAGGACATCAATAATGTGATACTTGTGCTCGGGGAACACCTGGGCGAAACCATCGGCATAGTCGATGGACTCGGCCACCTCGGCGCTCTCTTGCTTTTTCGAGTCGCCCAAACTGGCGGCATCAAGGATATTAGTGCCCATTTCCAACTTTTTTGCGGTCTCCTTGGCGATGGCCAGCGCGTCTCCTGTCACCATCTTGACCTTCACGCCCATCTTTTCCGCGGTGGCGACGGTCGCCTTGGCGTCGTCTCGCGGCGGATCGAACAGCGGCAACACGCCGAGGAACTGCCACGGGCCGTCCCCGTCCGCACGCGCCACGCCCAATGAGCGAAAGCCGCTCGCCGCGAAGTCGCCGACCGTTTTATCGACGGCGGGTTTCACCTGATCGGCATTGGCCGACAGTGCCAGAATCACCTGGGGCGCGCCCTTTGTTACCTTGAACTCATTTCCGTCCTGCGCCCTTGACGGTGGCCTCGGTGCGTTTATGTACCGGGTCGAACGGCAGGAAATGAACCGCCTGATAGCTTTTCAAGGCTTTCTTGTCCTTCACGCCAGCGAGGACAGCTAGATCAATGGTGTCGTTGTCCTCCGCGCGAAGCTAGCGCACCGGCAAGGATGACCTGGTCGGCAGGGTTACCATTGACTGTGAACGAATCGCCAAGCGTCAGCTTGTTCTGCGTCAGAGTGCCGGTCTTATCGGCGCACAGCACGTCCACGCCCGCCAATTCCTCGATGGCCTCCAACTTGCTTACAATCGCTTGCTTCTTGGCGAGCAGGCGAGCACCGACGGCCATCGTCACCGACAACACCGTGGGCATGGCCACGGGAATGGCCGCGACGGTGAGGATGAGGGCGAATAAAAGGACCGGGTCCTTGGGGGGGTTTGCGTAGAGCATCGGTTCGCCGCGGAGGAACCCGACCGTAATAATCACCGTCACCAGAGCCAGCGCGAGGATGATTAGGTATTTGCCGATCTTCAAAACGGCCTGTTGAAAATGGCTGATAGTGTGCGCTTCCTGTACCAGTTTGGCCGTCTCGCCGAAGTAAGTGTTGGTGCCAGTGGCATAGACCAATGCGTCGATGTCACCCCGCTTGATAATCGAGCCCGAAAACACCGCCTCGCCGGATTTCCGCGTGGCGGGCAATGACTCTCCCGTAAGCGCGGACTGATCCACTGAGACTTCGTCGCCGTCCAGCAAACGCGCATCCGCCGGTACAATGTTGCCTAGGCGCAGGTGGATGACATCGCCCGGTACCAACTCACGCGCCGGTGGATTGACCCACTTGCCGTCCCGTTTCACTCGGGCCTTGATCGCCAGCCTGGCCTTCAGGGCGTCGATGGCGTTGCCTGCCTGGTGTTCTTCCCAAAATCCGACCACGGCGTTGCAAAGCAGCAAAAAGAGGATGATGCCAAAATCCTCCCAGTGGCCGACCACGGCCGACAGAATGACCGCCACTTCGATCATCCAGGGGATGGGGCCCCAAAAATAGGTGAGGAATTTCAGAAACGGATTGGTCTTCTCTTCTTTAATCTCGTTGGGCCCATATTGGGTTAGCCGTTTCTGCGCTTCGGCCTGACTGAGGCCGTCGGGCGATGATCCTAATTTCTTCTCGACCTCTGCAATGGGCAGCGATTTCAGGTCGTCCTTCGGATCTGGCTTGGTATTAGGCTTCGCGGCGGCTTTGGCATCCGGCTTCGGTTCTGGACTCCCGCGTTGGTCAGTATCTGGTTTCATACTTTGGCTTCCTTTTACGATTTTGGATTCTCGAAATCGTGCGAGTTACCCCTTTGGTTCCAGCGGGTCGCCAGCGCCTCGGTCGAGTGCCGGGTGAAATGGTTCATTGGGAGCAGAGTTCCATAGCGCGATCGCGGGTTGGTTGGCGCAGTTATGTTCATAACAGAGGACGCTGAGGGATGCGGTGTCGAGTAGGAAATGCTCCGCCTGTGCGACCGACAGCCCAATCCACCGGGCGGCAAGCACGCGACCAAGATGGCTGTGGGAAAAGAGTGCGATATTTCCATCCCAGCGCGGACCCGGGTAATGAGGCGGTCAGCCCGGATGGAAATCTGGCCAGGCGTTTCCCCGTGTGGAGAGCCGTCACGAAATAGATTCCAGCCAGGTCGCGATGTGAGTATGTCGGCAGGAGTGCGGCCTTCGTCGTCGCCGTTGTCCCACTCCGCCAGATCCGGTTCGACTTCAGAAGCCGGACCCAGCCCGGCCAGTGCACAGGTGTGTTGAGCGCGCTTGAGCGGACTGGTCAGCACACGAGCAAACGGAATGTCTCGGATTCGCAATCCAAGTTCTCGCGCCTCGTCCTCACCGTGTGCGGTCAGAGGAATGTCCGTGCGACCGGTGTATTGGCCAGAGAGTGACCACTCGGTTTCGCCGTGTCGAACAAGGTAAAGACGCAGAGGCATAACTAGGCTCCGGTTCCTTCCATTGCGGGATTGTATTCGCCGCGGCGCGCAGCCCGATTGCACTGGGCTCGATGAAATAGTGCCTGTTGCGCCGCGAACACATGGTCCTCCTGGCCTTGCCGAATCTCCAAAGCGTCCAGACCTTCCGTGATTTTCTCTCCGGGATCATCAGCCGGTTTCATGGATGAATCCTCCTAATGCTCGTGCAGGCTGTCCCGACCGCCAGTGCTCTTCAATCTGTTCCAGACTTTTGCCTTTAGTTTCCGGGACTAGCAGATAAACAAAGACCCAGGCGCCGACCGCGATTACGCCGTATAACCAAAAAGTTCCCGCGTGCCCCAGAACGGCGACCAGGGTCAGGAAGGTCACGGCCACCGCCAAGTTCAGTCCCCAATTCGTAACGGTCACGGCGCTCATGGCCGCACCGCGAATCTTCAAGGGATAGATCTCAGAAATCAGCAGCCAGAAGATCGGCCCGAGTCCAAAAGCGAAGCAAGCGACATAGATTACCAGGCCGCCAATGGCGACATAACTTTTGACGCTCGCCCACTGTTGGAACTCAAAGGCCGCACCCAAGATCGCCAGGCCGACAATCTGGCCGGCCACTCCGATCAATAGCAAAGGCCTCCGACCAACGCGGTCTATCAGGAAGATGGCCAGCACATGAAAAATCCACATCACCATGGTCAACCCCGCTCCGGCCAGGATCGCGGGTCCTGCGGCGGTTACGCCGGCGAACTTGAAAATAGTCGGGGCGTAATAGATGACCGTGTTAATGCCGGTTATCTGCTGAAATACGGCCAACCCCAAGCCGACAATCAAAGGCATCCTGAGTGAAGGCTGGAATAATCCAGCCATCCCGCCGCCGCCCTGCTTCTCCATACTTTTCTGGATGTCCGTGATTTCCGGACTTACGTCTGATGCAGTCCGGACACGCTGTAGTACCTGCCTCGCTTGTTCCACCTTTGATTTGCTGATCAACCAGCGCGGACTGTCGGGTAACCGCCACATCGCCACCACCAGGAAGATGGAAGGTATTGCCGCCAGACCGAACATGTATCGCCATCCCTGGATGCCGGAAAATGCATAGTCCACCAGGTAGGCAACCACGATGCCAGTGGTAATCGCCAGCGTGTTGACCGCCACCAACGAACCGCGAACGTTTGCCGGTACCAGTTCGGCGATATACATCGGGGAGATAAAAGAAGCGATGCCGATGCCGATGCCGCTCACTATCCTGATAGCAATCAACCAGGCAACCGTTGGTGCCAGGGCCGTGCCGAGGGCGCTGACCGTAAAGATAATGCCGGCCAGTATTATCAGTTTGCGTCGCCCAAGGCGGCCAGTCAGGGCACCTCCGATAACTGCGCCAACAATGGCGCCAACTAAAACGGAACTGACGACGATCTCCTCCATGGTGGCCGGCAGGGAAAACTCGTTTTTGATGAACAGTATGGCTCCGGAAATAACGCCCGTATCATAGCCGAATAGCAGGCCGCCAAGAGCCGCAACCCCAACAGCGAAATAGACAAAACCGTTCACTTCCGCTTTGGCCTTATTCCCCATTTGTCCCACTCCCTTCAGCCGGGGCGGCTCCATCCCAGCGCCAGGGCGCAATCGTTCCGCCGCGCAGACGGTAGTGGTGTCCCCTCAAATTCGCCCACCCAGGCGATGTTGCCGTCGCCGTGGTTTCCGAGGTGCGGCGCGAGCAGGACATGGGGGCGGTAGCCGGACAGCCCGCCTTGCTGCGCGACCGACTTAACCTGCTGCAACACCGTGTCCCGATGGGGATCGGTCACGCTCTGCTTTTTGATGCGGTAGCGCCCGTCACGGCAGATATTGACCAGCCGGAATGCCGGCACGCCGTCGGCCAGCCATTCCACTTTGTGTCCAGCACTGCGTTTTTCCTCGGAGAAAAACTCCGCGCCGTCCGTGACGATCAACCCCATGTCGCGGATGCAGGCCTGGTCAATGCGCGGGCAATAAACCTCGTTGAAGGTCCCGTGGCTCAGCGTGAACCAGAAGCGGCTCTTGTCGCTGAGCGCCGTGCCCACACCGCTTTTGGCGCTGGAAGTCCAGCGTGCGGGAATTCCGGGCGCGCCCGGTGCAGGATTTTGCTGAGAGTCATTCATTCGTTAGCCTTTAGTCGGTTATTTGGCTTGAAAGCCTAGCACGATTCCTTCATTCGTTTTCGTTAGCTTCATTTCATTTCCCATTCCGTATGAAAAGTGCCCTTGGAGTCGTTTCGTTCATAAGTGTGCGCCCCGAAATAATCGCGCTGGGCTTGGATGAGATTCGCCGGCAACCACGTGCTGCGATAGGCGTCGAGATAACTCAATGAAACCATCAGCCCCGGCATCGGCACGCCGAACTCGGCCGCGTGGCACACTATCTGGCGCAACTCTTCCTCATGCTCCATGAGCTTGCGCGACATAGAGAAATCGAGCAGCAAGTTCGGCAGATCGCGCCGTGTGCGGAACGCAGCGCAGATATCTTCCAGCAACGCAGCGCGAATGATGCAGCCGCCCCGCCAGATTCGCGCCACGGCTTCGAGATCGAGGTGATACTCGTATTTTTCCGAAGCTACCGCCAAAAGCGTCATGCCTTGCGAATAGGCGATTATCATCGCGGCAAAAAACGCGCGGCCCAGTTGCGTGAGGATCGTGTTGCGGTCGCCGTTGAATTGCCGAATGGGTCGCTGATAAATCGCGTCGGCCTGCACGCGTTGCTTCTCGAATACGGACAAGTTCCGCATCGCGACTGCCAAGTCAATGGTCGGGATCGGCACTTGCAGCTCCATTGCACTTTGCGAGGTCCACATACCGGTACCTTTCTGTTTGGCCACATCGAGGATCTCGTCAATCAGCCGCTGGCCGGTTTTTTCGTCCCGCTTGGAGAAAATATGGCTGGTGATCTCGACCAGATAAGCATTGGGTTCGCCCTGGTTCCACAAGGCATAGACCTCATGAAGTTCATCGTCGTTCAAGCCGAGGCCGCGTTTCATCAGGTCGTAGGTCTCGGCGAGAAGTTGCATGACACCGTATTCGATGCCGTTGTGGACCATTTTTACGAAGTGCCCAGCCGATCCCGGACCCAGCCAGGTCACGCACGGTTCGTCGTTGATTTTTGCGGCAGCAGCTTCAAAGACTGGACGGACTCGCTCGTAGGCTTCTTTCGGCCCGCCGGGCATGATGCTCGGTCCATGGCGCGCGCCTTCTTCACCACCCGACACTCCTACGCCGAGGAAATTAATGCCTTTCTCTGCGAGATTGCGGACGCGCAAATCCGTGTCTTTGAAGTACGAGTTGCCAGCATCAATGATCAGATCGCCCGTCTCCAAATGTGGTAGCAGATCCTTGATGACCGAATCCACAGGAGCCCCTGCCGGTACCAGCATCATGACAGCGCGCGGACGTCGGAGCGACGCGACAAAACCTTGGACGTCGGCTGCACCGCAGACATCACGTCCCTTCGCTTCCCGCCTCAAATCTTCTACCTTGCCAGCGTCCTTGTCATATCCCGCCACCGCGAAGCCGTGGTCCGCAATGTTCAGCACGAGATTGCGCCCCATGACGCCCAAACCAACCATGCCGATCTTAGACTGTCTTGCTACAAGGGGAGCTGTTTTCGTGGTCATCGCTTGTTCTCCAGGTCCGCCACTTTCCCCAGACGACGACGATGCCGCTCCGCGCCGCTGAATCGTGCGCCGAGATATGTTGGTACCAATTCCCAGGCGAGAGCTTGACAGACGACGAGTCCGCCGAGGCAGATCATGTTGAGGTCGTCGTCTTCGACCCCTTGACGCGCTGAAAAAGCTTCGTGAATCAGACAAGCACGTACGCCCGGCACCTTGTTTGCGACCACGCACGCACCGACGCCACTTCCACAGATCGCCACGCCACGACCGACCTCCGCGCCAGCGACGGCACGGGCCAGCGGCACGACAAAACTTGGATAATCATCCTCCAATTTCGGTTGTCGGTCACCAAAATCGATCATTTCATGACCGGCCTCGCGCAACCTCCCGACCAGATATTGCTTTAACTCGTAACCGCCGTGGTCCGAGGCGAGGTCGATGAGCTTTGGCGTATTTGGCAAAATGGTCAGGTCGTCTAATCGAGTTGGATCAAGACTTGGAGCTGTTGTCATGTCGGAGTCCTTTCAATCGCGGCATTGTATTCGCCACGGCGCGCGGCCCCGTTGCAACTTGCGCGATGACGCAGGGCTTGCTGTGCCGCCGACACGTTGTCCTCCTTGCCTTGCCAAGTCTCCAAACCTGGTTCCCGGATGGCGCGGGCAAATGAAAACGCCAACGCCCAAGGCTGCCGCGACTTGAACCTGACATTCATGGCATTCAAACGGGCCGAGGACAGTTCAGCGGGTTGGCCACCCGACAAGAATGCGATTCCCGGAACGGCTGCGGGGACGGATCGCAACAGACACACTACCGTGGAATCAGCCACTTCATCGACAGTTGCTTGCTGGGGGCAACTCAATCCCGGCAGCACCATGTTGGCCTTCAGAATCATCCCCTCCAGCAACACCCGTTGAACGTAAAGCTGATGAAAAACCGTATGCAGGACTTCCTCAGTGACCTCGCCGCATCGCGTGATCATGTGCTCGCCATCCATGAGCACTTCCGGCTCGACAATCGGAACCAGCCCGGTTTCCTGGCACAGCGCGGCATAGCGGGCCAGCGCACCGGCGTTGGCCTCGATGCAACCTCGGCTGGGAATGCCTTGGCCCACGGTAATCACCGCGCGCCATTTGGCAAAACGAGCGCCCATTCGAAGGTATTCTTGGAGGCGGTCCGCAATCCGTCCAGACCCTCGGTTATCTTCTCCCCGGGATGACCGGCCATGTTCTTGGCACCAATGTCAACTTTGATGCCGGGGATAATTCCCGCGTCGTTGAGTACTTTCACAAATGGAACTCCGTTTTTTGTCTGCTGACGAATCGTCTCATCGTAGAGAATTGCGCCGCTGATCGACTCGCCGAGTCCGGGCGTGGTCACAATCAATTCCCGATAGGCGCGCCGGGCCTCCTCGGTCTGGGGAATCCTCAGCCTGGCAAATCGCTTGTTGCAGGTGGGATTACTTTCGTCCATCGCCAGCAGGCCCTTGTCGCCGGAGACCAGCGTGCTCGCTGTGTCGATTAATTGTGCATTCATTGCGGGTTTCCCCACTTCCAATTCCGAATTTCCGGCAAATCTTGGCCGTGCTGGTCGATGTAGTGCTTGTGATCGATAAGCTTGTCCTGCATCTGTTGCTTCAGGTAGGCGCCCTTAGCGCCCAAATGGGGCAGCCGATCCACCACATCTTGCACCAGATGAAAGCGGTCCAGGTCATTCTGCACCCGCATGTCGAAAGCCGTCGTGATGGTGCCCTCTTCCTTGTAGCCCCGAACGTGGAGGTTGCGGTTGGTCCGGCGGTATGTCAGTCGGTGGACCAGCCAGGGGTAGCCATGAAAGCCGAAAATGATGTGCTTATCTTTCGTGAAGAGCGAGTCGTAATCCGTTTCGCTTAGTCCGTGTGGGTGCTCGCTGGCAGATTGCAGTTTCATCAGATCGACAACATTGATCACTCGGATTTTCAAATCCGGGAGATGCTCGCGCAGAATGGAGACGGCAGCCAGGATTTCCAGCGTGGGCGTGTCGCCGCAACAGGCCATCACTACGTTCGGTTCACTGTCCTGATCGTTGCTGGCCCATTGCCAGATGCCGATGCCTTCTGTGCAATGCACGACGGCGGCGTCCATGGTCAGCCATTGCGGGAGGGCGTGTTTGCCGGCCACCACCACATTGACATAGTTCCGGCTACGCAGACAGTGATCAAAAACCGACAACAGGCAATTGGCGTCGGGCGGAAGGTAAACGCGCACGACGTCGGCCTTCTTGTTGATGACGTGGTCGATGAAACCGGGATCCTGGTGGGTGAAGCCGTTGTGATCCTGCTGCCAAACGTGGGAGGCGAGCAGATAGTTCAGCGACGAGATCTTCCGGCGCCAAGGCAATTCCAAACATACCTTCAGCCATTTGGCGTGCTGGCTGAACATCGAGTCGACAATGCGAATGAAGGCCTCGTAGCTGTTGAACAATCCGTGCCGACCGGTGAGCAGATAGCCTTCCAACCAACCTTCACACTGGTGCTCACTGAGCATCGAGTCCAGCACGCGTCCGGCGGGCGCCAGGAATTCATCATTTTTTACTTCCCGAGCGTCCCACTGACGGTTGGTGACTTCAAAAACGGCGCCCAGGAGATTCGAGAGTGTCTCATCGGGACCGAAGACGCGAAAATTACGCTGCTCGCTGTTGAGTTTCGCCACGTCGCGCAAAAACTTACCCAACACAAGCGTATCCTGGCCATCAACCGCGCCGGGCGAAGGCACATTCACCGCGTGGACATGAAAGTCTGGCATCTGCAAGTCGCGCAGGAGGATTCCGCCGTTGGAATGAGGATTGGCGCCCATCCGCCGGTCACCTTTTGGCGCCAGTTCAGCCAAATCCGGCATGAGGCGGCCATCCTCATCGAATAGTTCTTCTGGTTTGTAGCTTTTCATCCAGCTTTCGAGCTGCTGGACATGGCGGGATGCTCGGCGTCCACCAGGAGCGGCACCTGGTGCGCTCGGAACGTGCCCTCAACTTGCAGACCATCGACGACTTTTGGTCCTGTCCAACCCTTGGGCGACTTGAGGACAATCATTGGCCAACGCGGCCGCGTGGTGTCATTGTTGATCCGCGCATTCTCTTGGATTTGGCGGATGTCCTCGATGGCCTTGTCCAACGTAGTGGCCATGAGTTGGTGCATCTCATCCGGAACATCACCTTCTACAAAGTAGGGCGTCCAGCCGCAGCCGCGGAAGAATTGCTCCAATTCCTCGTGCTCGATGCGGGCTAGAACTGTCGGGTTGCTGATCTTGTAGCCGTTGAGATGCAGGATCGGCAAAACGGCTCCGTCGGTAATCGGGTCGAGCAGCTTGTTGGACTGCCAGGCAGTCGCCAGGGGACCCGTTTCCGCTTCACCGTCGCCGACGACGCAGGCGACGATCAGGTCGGGATTGTCGAATGCGGCCCCGAAGGCGTGGCTGAGAGAATAGCCGAGCTCCCCACCTTCGTGAATCGACCCCGGCGTGGTCGGCGCAACGTGGCTGGAAATCCCGCCGGGAAACGAAAACTGCTTAAACAGCTTTTTCAGTCCGGCTTCATCCTGGGTGACGTCCGGATAAACCTCGCTCCACGTGCCTTCGAGGTAAACATTGCCCACAATCGCCGGACCGCCGTGACCAGGACCGGCGATATAAAACATGTCCAGATCGTACTTCTTGATGACCCGGTTCAAATGCACATAGATGAAGTTCTGCCCCGGCGTCGTACCCCAGTGTCCGACCACGAGCGGTTTCACGTGGGACAGTTTCAGCGGCTCCTTCAGCAGCGGATTGTCGTACAGATAAATCTGGCCGACCGACAAGTAGTTGGCGGCTCGCCAGTAAGCGTCCATATTGTCCAAGAGTTCCTGTGACAGAGACTCGTCTGTTGCATCCATTGTGTTCGTAGACATGGCATTCCTTTCAAATTGCGACCCAAAAGACAGCAGACTGATTTGGCCATCATCAACTGTTGGTCCGTATGAATGATGCGAGCGGTGACGCGGCTGGCAACTGCGGAAATCACGCCCTCGTTCGCCGCTTTATGATCCACAGCAGCTTCCCGACTTGTCCTCCGGCTTAGCACCGGGGGACGTGGACACAAACTTTTGCCGACAGTGATCGCTGCAGAAGTAGAACGTCTTGCCCTCGCGTTCGGCGTGGATCGCGGTTGCTTTGTCTACGGTCATCCCGCAGATAGGGTCTTTGGTCACGGATTTCGTTTCGTTCATGGTCATGTTCCTTTCCTGATTGGTGGTTACCAGGGGCGCGCAACCGCATCCCGTCTTACGCATCGTCTGCGCGGCATTCTGCGCTGTGTCTTGGGGCGAGCAGCAAGCATCCATCTCGACTGATTCCATCTTGTCATTGCAACAACTCATTTCGATTTCTCCTTTGGCTTAGGCCGCTCCCCCGACGAAACGGCCGAAGTCGAACACTATGCATATGAACTTTCTCAAATCATTTGCCAAAAATGCGTACGGCCAACTACGCCGCCAAGATTCGCTTCCTCGAATTTGTGTGCTGGAACCGAACGTGTATGTTTGGATTGCGAACTCCTCGCCCCACAGGTGCGCGAAGAGAAGCATCAAGCTGTCAGGCACACTCGTGTCAGTTCCGAGCTCAGCGTGTCATTGCTGCGCCGCGTGGTCATGTTCCGCAGGAGCCGCTGCGGTAACAGTCTTGGCCTGCGTGGTCGGCCCGGTTTTATCCGCCATCATTCGCATCATGGGACAGTTCATCTGCCGATCGCCCATCTTCGCCCCCATCATCTTCTGCATTTGCGCCATCATTTGCTCGTGCATGTCCTTCATTGTCTGGGATGACTGGGGCATGGCATCGAGTGTCTTCTTCTGTTCAGCATTCAGCACGGCGGCGGCTTTGTCCCGTGCCTCCGTTTGGATGGCCGCCAACTCGGTCGTCTGAGCTGGCGTGAGTTGCAGTTGGTCATTGAGCGCAAGGAGGGCGTTCGGGTCGCTTGGGTTGACCGCCATGTTCATAAACATCTGGCAGCGCATCATTATGTCGGCCGGCATCTTCGCCATCATGCCCTTCATGTCTCCGCCCATGTGACGTGCGCGCATGCCGGGCTGCGCGAGAGACCCGCCTGGGTCGTGGTTGCTCTGGGCGGCACTATGTTCCGATGCCCGAGCCTGCGCCATGGCGAACATGCCCGGCAGACCAAGGGCGGCGGCAACTAGGGTCAAACGGATGAGATTCTTCATTTGATTCACTCCTGAAAAAGGTTAGTCGATTCCGACGCTTGAATCGCTGACTACTGGACCACCGTGTCGCAGGTGGTCTTGAACGGCTTCAACCAAATTAGATTGTCCTCCAACGAAAAAAACCGACGTGGCAGAACACCCGAAGGTATTCCACCGCGTCGGCTTACTCTTTAACGAGCCCCCCGGCCCAGCCGGGTTACTCTTTAAATAGTCATCCGAAAAACGATCCGTTTTGCGAAGCCATATCCGACTTCATACATACGGACACGTCTCCTAAATTCAGTGTACGCCGTGGGACGGTGCGAAGATAAGGGGGTCCGGCCTCGCAAATTGATTTCTCGCGATATTTCTGGAAAGAGCTTTAGATCATGTTGTATCGCCACGAATTCCTGCGGCGTTCCCAGTTGCGGATCGTCTCCCCGATTTGCGGAATGCATTTCGTCGGTCCGTATCACAAACTAGCCAGCTAATGGCTGACAGCCTGGACATCTAGGAGAGCGAAACCAAGCGATGCTAGCGAGAGCATCGTTTGGCTCTCCAACAAGATCTGGACCCACGCTACTTAGTTCGCAGGGATCGCTCAGGCCTTCGTCCCCAATACTTTCTACAGCAACATCCACTGCAACAGTTGAACTGAATCTCTCTTTGCCCAGCCCTCCTGACCGTACTCGATCGAGAAGCAACACGTTCTCAACTGCCGACGAATTTGGACCAAAGTGCGTCAATGTGATTTCTGAGCGAGGAACCTTTCGGCCGGCGAATCGGTGAAATGCCGAAGGCGACAGATTTAACAAAGAGGAGAAGGCGGTCTGGACTGCGGGCGATGGCTGCAAGCCTTTAACCGATTCAGCGGCAGTTCCGTCAGTATTGGATGGGGAGGCTTGGCTGACGGGATCGCCCTCAGCGAGAACACTCGCCGCGAGAACGCTCTCTGTGACGGCAATTTCCGCGGAAGCGGGCAAGGTCGCGCCCAGGTTGTTTCTCCAGACGGTGAAGTCAGCCGCGTCAACCCGTCCGTCGCCATTGCCGTCGGCGGCTAGCAGCAGGTTAGAGCCGAACGTCTCCTTCCAAACAGAGTAGTCATTCTCATCAACAATGCCATCGATGTTGTAGTCGCCGGCAAGTAAATTGACGTAGCGGACGCGGTAAATGCGGGCGCCCACACCAGTCGGACCTCCATCGCCCGTGTCTTCGTAGAGCTCAGTGAAATAGAGCCCGTCTGGACCGGCGGTCAAGCCAACCACGGTACTCTTGCCCTCCCCAACGTATTCGACGAGCTTCTCTGGTCCGTTGACCAGGTTTCCACCTGAGTCCAAAGTGAATTCAACAATCCGCTTGCCGTTGGCCTGTGAACCGGTCGCATAGGTCGGTCCCGATTCGCTGACGAAGGCATGGTCCATCAACTCAGCTGGGAACTGGCTCCCGTTGAATGTCTCCTGCTGGACGAACGTGATGCTTACCGGCGCGTGAGCCGGGTCCCAGTTGTAGATAGCGAAGTCTAGCATCGACGCGTTCGAACCGTCGTACAAATAATTGACACCTTCGTCGATGCGGGCGAAGCGGTCAACATTTGGGCCATTTTCGACCTCGTAGTGATTGCCGTCAGATGCCCGCCAAGCACCACCGAACGGATTGCGGAGACCGTAGGCAAATACGTAGTCGGTGGCCGTAATTCCATCGGCCGCATTGTAAAACGGGTTGTCGTCCGGGGCCGATCCGTCGAGGTTCATCCGTAGGACTTTGCCACGGAAAGATGTTAAGTCCTGTCCCTTAGAAGAGTCGAAACCGTCGCCCATGTGGACGTAGAGTTTCCCATCCGGGCCGAACGAAATGTTTGATATTTGGTGCGATTGGCCCTGCGTCTCTGGCTGCATGTTGAGCAGGACCGTCCGCGTGTCCATGATCAATCCACCGGCAACGCTGTCGATACGCTCGACTTTAGGATAGTGCGTCGCGCTGCCGGTAGGGGAACCGTTGTCCCAAAGCATGCCAACGTAAAGGTGATAGATCTCCGGATCGGCTTCATCACGCTCGACGGCAATTCCAGTCAGTCCTTGCTCACCTGATCCCGAGATCGGTCCCTGCGGATTGTAGTCCAGCAATCCGGTGGCAAATTCATGCTTCGTGCCGTCGCGCGTTACCACCTGAATCGAACCGTACAATTCGGTGACGTAGTACAGCGGGGCATCTGAGTTCGGCCCAGGATTTGGAACAAAGGCAATGTTGACCGGCAGCCGGTAGTCACTGCCGACCTCTTCAACGACGAAGCCGGGTTGAGTGGCAACAAAGGGAATCGTGAGGATTGCCGAGCGGGCCAAGCTCGTGAAGCTCGGCTCCGTCTGCGCGGCAAAACCAAAGTAAGTGCTGCCGGCGGACGAGACCCACAAGTCGAGCCGCTGCCCGGCCGCTAAGTTAACCTGGGGCAGGAAGATCGTCAGGGCGCCGCCGTGGTCGTCGTGGATCACGAGATCGGATCGGTCGAGCGACAGATTCCCACTGCCAGCCTGGATCACGACGCGGACAGCGGCATGATCGGCCAACTCAGGGAAGTCGAGGACGCTGTTGCCTATTTCCTGCTGCCCCTCAATCGAAAGTAACGGGTCGCCGGTCGCGCCATCTTCCAATCGCAACGACGGGGGTGACGGTACAACGTTGTTGTCGCCGAAGAACTGTATCTCGCCGATTTGCATCGAGTCGGCAGTGGCAGGAGAACTGCAAAGTCATTTTTTCTCTATTACTAGCGATGAAGCAGCAGCATTGCTCGCGTCCCGCTTTTCCATCAATACCTGACAATCGCGTGCCCGGCTGGTGGCTGAGCATGCTGTGCCAAATGCCGAGAAAATAGACTTTGCAGTTCTCCTGGGCAGTGGCCGCGTACTTTAAGCCAGTGAACACCATGCGGTACGATGCATATTCAACCACATTATTCACCGTTACCTCTGGTCCCAACGTATTGCTGCGCTCGGCAAAGCCAGAAGTCCCGAATCGATCAACGTCCAGTTTTCCTGACCGCCTTCACTATTGTCCACGCTGGCAATGGTGTCGTTTGTGCCGAATAGAGCCCACGAAGTCGGATCGCGCTCGGAGTGGTCGTTGGCGATAGTGATTTGGAAGCTGGTCACCGTCGACGGACCGACCGCTGGAGTGACAATCAATCCGGAGTTGACCTTGCCGAAGTTGAGATACTTGTCAGTCGTGCCGTCGACCGCATTGGACGGATCCTCGTTTCCAGGGTAGGAGCTTCCGCCATCAAGGTCGATTGCCAGGATCGTGTCTACCGGCGAAAGGACCGCAGAGCCGGTGAGTTTTTCGCCAAAGAACTGAATCTCCCCAATTTGCATCGAATTCGCAGCCGCTGAGTTCTTCACGTCGGTGAACACCATACGGTACGACGAGTACGCAACGGTGTTGTTCACGGCCACCTGCGGCCCGACGGTGTTGCGCCACTCGGTAGCGAAACGGCTCCCGAATCGATCAGCATCCAATTTTCCTGCGACCCATCGCTATAGTTGCCGCTGGTCACTGGATCGTTGGTACCGAACAGAGCCCACGATGTCGGATCGCGCTCGGCACGATCGTTGGCGGTGGTAATCTGGAAACCGTCGACAATCGAGACTCCGGCCGATGGCGTGACGATAAATCCGCTATTGACGTCACCGTAATTGAGGTACTTGGCCAGCGTGCCGTCAATCGCGTTCGGCACCTGTTCGGCTGGGGGCGACTGCTGAGTCGGTCCGTCGAGATCGATGGCAACAATCTGATCACCCGGCGCAAGGATGCCGAGGCCAAAAGGCAGGTCGACGTCAGCACCAGTGACGAATGTCCAGGTCGGCGCTGGGACTGCAGCGACGTCTTCCAATTCCAATGGAAATGTCGTCGACGCGTCGCCCGTATGGAACGCGCGGACCGAGTAGCTGCTCACCGAACCGGCGTCATCCCGAAATCGTACACGCAACTCGTAGTCGGTATTTCCTGCCAATGCTGTTTCACCCGCCAAGCTGTCAACGAAGATGCCGTCTCCGAGATGCGTGTGTACTTTCTCAATGCTTTCAATACCCAACGTTTGCCACACCGGCTCAGCGCCGGCACCAACCGTCCAAATCACCCAATCGGAAGACTTGTACGCGTCGCCATCCGCATCGGAGAAACCGACTGCTTCCATGTGCACATCTGCGGGATTGACCACTTCCCCGTCAAACGTGGGCTGAGTGATCGTCGGTGCAGAAGGCGAGGTATTGGAGCCGTCGGCGAGACCCACGATGTGCACGAAATCGATTCGCGTTGCCAAGTCGGCACCGGCGCCCCCGTCGATCGTCAAGCGACCGTCGGCGACCGTGACCTGCATTGCTTGCGTCAGTGCGATGTTCGAGTCCGGCACCGCATTCCAATAGTTGATTCCTTCGACATTGATCGTGTGCACGCCATCGTTGTTGGCCGGATCCCCAACGGCAACGGCCACTTCGTACAAGCCGTTATCGAGTGCAAATTCCCATGATTGCCCCGCCTCGATTTGGATCAGCGTGTCCAGCCGTTGGTCGGGATCAGCGCTTCGCTCGCGCGTTTGATCGGTGTGATCGCTCGACCAACCGTAACTTAGCCCGTTGCCGCGATCGCCGAACACCTGGCCGGTGTCGCGCAAGTAGTGAACGGGCGCCGAGGCTTCGTCAGGTTGGAAATTGATTAGATAAGTATCGCCCGCCAGCAGCTGTCGATCCTCAAGATGTTCGAAGCGCAGGTTACGTTGATGCTTGCCTTTTTTACGATTGTTCATGCTTGGAAGAACAGTCTCAGGTGAATGCATTAACCGGAGCCAACGACGCAGTAGTTATGAAGAATCGGCGTAGCATCAAAATGCGCATAGACGTCCATCGGCCTGCCAGATCTGATCGTGCCGGCCCGAGACCAGGATCGATCGCGGAGTCGCCTCTTTTCGTGCACATTCGAAATCGGTTCGCAGCGCTGGTCGGAGACTCAGCGGGCAAGAACTCGAATGCATTTCCAATCTATAAATTCCGGTAGGGACAAGCTGTCCTCGAAGCCTAAGGGACACACTTTCAGAATCGTTGAGGAATCGACAACATATTGCCGCGTGTAATGATGGACAGCAAAACCAACTCACGGAATGTGCGGTTCGGTTGCAGCAGTTATCAGCACACTCACGCGGACATCGTCGAAGTCCTTGTCGCCAAGCGAATCATCGAAGCCGATAATCAAGTATCCGGGCTGCTCGTAGAGCGTTTCATAAGAGGAAACGCGCCAAGGAATCCCCGGTCCATTGGAGCCATGGGGCTTATTAATTCCAATCAAGCGGATCTGCTTGGCCGTAGCGGCTCGATTGAACAAGCAAGCTGCGCCAAGATTGGTCAATTGCGTGGACTGTTTCGAACTCGACCAAAGGACTTCTTGCGTTTCTGCATCGATCGCGACGATAGCATTGAGGTCAGTCGCAACCGACGCAGCCTTCAAAATTGCCGCCGAACCGGGCCCAAGTTCAAAGACATAGCCGCCATCTAGTGCCGAAGGCAGTGGAGCTACCGGCAGTTCCTGGTTCGCCATCACCTGAATGTCGTTTTGCTCGAAGTTGGCCTTACTCGAGGGCCTGTCGAAAAAGAGACTAGCGGCAAGATCATCGTAGTCGTAGTCTTCCTGGTATTCCTGGCCTTCAGCTGGCGCAGGGCCGCTGTCGTCCCAGCCCAGATGTACCACCAAGTCGCTTTCCACAAGCACTGCGATCTTGCTCAGCCGCCAACTCTCATCTGGACCAGGTTTTGCGAGTTTGTGGACGCCGGTGAGCAGGAAATGGCGAGGGAACTCAGTGGTATTGGTTTCCGACCAGTGCCCGAGAATTCCGTAGCGACGATTCTGCGCATTCGGATTCGCATGACGCGGTTTTGGCCCGGTCCCTGAGTTGTGGAAGGTGACCTTCCTTACTGCAGCGCGCTCGTCGCCAGTGATCTCGACAACCGACAGGCTGTTCTCGCCCGTCGCGTCGAAAGTCGCTACCAACTTGACCGACTCCCCCGGCATCAAGCAGAGCAAGTATCCGTCGGCCACTTCTCCCTCGTTCACACGAAGCGTAATGGCGCCGACGGAAACCATGGCAGCAGGCTGCCCAACTTTGGAGTCCGTGGCGAACGAGGGCCCTTCCCAGGAGACGCGCGTAATCATCGGCATTTGCTCAAAAGCGCGCATCGGCAACTGGGATGCCACTTGGGGCAGACTGATGTCCCGTGATTCGCCAGTCCAGTTCAACTTCAACGCCCCAAAGAAACCGACCAGGAGCACGGCAGCCGCGGCGGCCAACCACCAAGAATGCCGAAAAAGAAAAAAGAGTGCTCGGCCCTTCACGCTAGAATCACTAGCTGGTGGAGCGCTAGCAGATCGCTTCTGGGTCGAGTCCGTTTGCAGTGGATTCGAGCTGACCGCAACGGTGAGCGCGAAATGCGTATCGACGAGTTGCCAGTAGTGCGTTTGAGCGGCGGGGTCGTCCGTCAACAGTTTCTCCAACTGGCGCACGCCGTCGCCTTCCAGCCCGTCGTCGTGCATCTCGGAGACGAGACGATCGATTTCTCTTACTGTATCAGTGTTCAACTGCTTCTCCTGGCAAGTCGCCTATCCACCGAGTCTTAGACCACCGAAAAACTAACAGCGTTCTCGAGCCAGCCGCCTTTCTATGCACGCCCTAAGCGTCCGCCTTGCTCGCATCAATGCGCCTTTCACCGCGGCAGGTGACTTTCCCAGATGCGACGATATCTGACCTACCGAAAAGCTGCTACCGTACCGCAGGGCGATCAACTCACGGTCGACGCGACGGAGCATCTCCAAACATCGCTGTAGCATCTGGATGGTTAGGTCGATATTGGTTCTGCCTTCCGAACTCTCCGCAAGCTGCGCCATCAGCTCCTCGCTGAAGACATGCCGGTCGCGCCCGCGGTCGCGGACATATGCTTTCACCTGCCAATACGCTACCTTTGTCGCCCAAGCATCGAAATTGGTTCCGGCGTTGAAATCGTCCGCCTTTTGCCACAGCAGCAGGTTGGTCTCTTGCAGGATGTTGCTGGCCGCATCGGCATTGCCCACGAGCGCCGTGATGTACCTCAGCAATCCGAGCTGCGCCTTGGTCAGCAATTGCACGAAGTCACCGCGGCTCGGCCCGGCGGACTCTGAGTCGTGCTCATCCATGATCTTCAGCCGGTGGCGCACTTCGCTGCAGTCGTGACTTGATGAGGCGAGGCTCGATGATCGCTGGATCTCCATCGCCGCTAGTCTCGAAGGGTGCTGATACAGTTCTGGCCCTGGCCCGGCACAAATGGGCGAGTTAGTTCTAGTAGAATATACCCAGTAGCCTCTGGTGGTTGCGCAGAATCGTAAGATTTGGGGTAATTTCTGGGCAAAGACTGATTTGCCCTGCCAATCCTTGGCTGACAGCTATTGCAGCCCATTGCCTCGGTCCTGCATCCTGTCGAAATGAAGGATTGGAGAAAGTCGCCGGAAAAACTGGCAATCCGCGCTACCGATCGACTGGAATCGGTATGACAAGACGTAGGGGTAGCCTGTGCCGTGACGTCAGGCCTCTTCCTCACCAAGTGACTCGTGGTGCGGAAGACGCCCGGCATAGGGTGGCTTATCTGTACAACTCTTTTCACGAGTTAAATTGGACGCGACCATGGTGATTTCCGGCTATGAGGATCAACATTCGCGCGTTACCGGTGGTTCGCCGTCCGAGGCCCAGCGGCGGGGTTTTACATTGGTGGAATTGTTAGTGGTGATTGCAATCATCGGTATTCTCATCGCACTCTTGCTGCCGGCCATCCAGGCGGCCCGCGAGGCTGCCCGGCGGTCGGAGTGCACGAATCACCTGAAGAATCTGACATTGGGAATGCTGAACCACGAGAGCACGTCCGGCGCCTGGCCCGCCTCGGGGTGGTCGGGCCGCTGGACGGGCGATCCGGGCCGGGGGACTGGATTGGACCAGCCCGGTTCGTGGCTCTACGTGACGCTTCCCTACATCGAAAACCAGGCGCTGCATGACATGGGCGCCGGAGCGACCGGCCAACCTCGCAAGGAATTGCTTCAGGAACGCGACGCGACGCCGCTGGCGGTGGCCAATTGCCCGTCGCGGCGGAACGGAGGCCCCTATCCCTATCCGCATGGTCAGAATGCGATTACAGGCGATGGACAGGGTGGCGTCTTCGAGTATCTGTTTACCCAGGCGGCGCGGGGCGACTACGCCGCGAATGTCGGGGATGAAACCGATTTTGATGGAAGATGTATCGACATATCTCCTTCAAGCTATGTCCTTGGTGCTTATCCACCGGGGTTTCCGCCGACGTTGGATGAATTCTCCGGCGTGTCTTTCTGCGGTAGAGCGGTTCAGTCGCGCACAATTACCGATGGCCTTTCCCATACGATCGCCCTCGGCGAGAGGTGGGTACCTGCGGAGTATTATGCGACAGACGGGTGGCAAGGCGACGACTGGGCTTTGTTCGTCGGCTTCCAAGACGACACGGTGCGATCGACCTACTACATCGGAGTTTCTGCGGCGGGCGTGCCGCGCAAGGCGACGCACTTGCCTCGCTCAACCAACGAAACTTTGGAACAAGTGATAGCGGACATCGGCGCACAGGCTTCTCGCGAGATATTCGGCAGTAGCCACCCAGGGGTCTGTTTGTTTTCCATGTGCGATGGTTCGGTGGCCGGCGTCGGACTTGACGTCGACGCGGAAGCTTTCCGTCGCATGGGGGCCCGCAACGACGATGACGTGACCAAGATTGCGCCGCGTTAGGGCTCATTGGCAGGTGATGTCCGGAGCCGACACCGCCGGATTTTAATTGACTAGCTAGTCGCCGCATGCGGCAGTCAGACGAAATTGAACAGAGAAATCTTCTTGGGAGTACATTTGATGATCCACCGAGCTCTTATTCTGGCGGCAGCCTTCGCCGTCCCTTGCGTCGGCCACGCCACCGTTGTTGGATTCGGCCAACTAGGTGGCAGCAACACGACGGTGCCGGCAACCCTGGCTTCACGGGCAACGGCCGATGGCAACGGGTTTGTGGTTAGCAATGGCGCGACACCTAACATCGAGTTAGCTTGGGATTCCAACTGGGACATCCACACGTCCAGTTTCTTCCAGCCGCTGGAGGACTTCACGGTGGGTGGGGGCGATTGGGACAACGAGGGCAACACGCAACGCATTGGCCAGCTTGACTTTGGCACCCACACCATTGGGTTCACTGTCGATTCCGGAGCCCAGCTTGTCCTGAACTCCTTCGACTTTGGCCACACAGCGGAGACTGCTGGCACCACGATGTGGGATCTGACGCTCACGGATTCTGGGTCCAACGTGGCCTGGAACCAGTCAGTCACGTTCGAGAATGGTTCAACTCAAAAGATCACCCCCAACTTTATCGGTCTGACGGGCGAGGACTACACCCTGACCTTCGCTCGCACGAGTGAGACCTACGGCTCCGACGGTCGGCACGGCATCGACAATTTCAGCTTCAATCAGATCCCTGATCTGTCTAGCTCCATTGGAGCGCTAGTCATCAACCGCAGCGGTCCCAATGCGGGCACCGCCTATATCCGCGCGGACCAGGCACTGTCGTTTCGCGAATATGAGATTCGGTCGCTGAGCGGTGCGCTGAACCCCGACGGTTGGGATTCGATTACCAGCACGAACGCTGACCCAGGCGACGACTGGTCGATTGTGAGCGATACCGTGACGTCGCTGCATGAAAAGGATGGCCCCGCGGGACCGAATGACGGCGTGTCTTTGGGGGTGGGCGGTCAATACAACTTGGGGCAGGCCTTTGGCATTCTGCCGACGTTTCGCCGGGATGGGACCACCCCAACCAATTGGGAGGACGCCGGGCTCGTGATCAACGGCCCGAGTGGAGAGCTTTTGGCTGTCACGCCGGAATATACGGGCACTTTCGTTCCATGGGGCGATTACAACGGCGACTTGGCCGTGGATGCCCAAGACTGGCCGCTGTTCCGCGCTGGGCTTGGTGGAAGCTACAGCGGATTGACGGCTCCCCAAGCCTATTTACATGGCGATCTGGATGGCGACTTCGACAGCGACATCCATGACTTCAACTTGTTCGTCGAGCTCGCTGGCGGCGCAGCCGCCCTGTTTGGCCCTAACTCGGTACCCGAGCCCTCGTCGGTGGCGTTGATTGCGATGGGCGGCCTTGCGATTTGGGCGGGCCGTCGTTGTCGCCGCACAGTTGCCTTGCTAGTAGCGATTGCCGCGGTTGCGATCGGTTCGACGACACAGGCACAGACGCTGCAAGGTTTTAGCGTGGTGGGTTCAACGCCCAGCACGTCTATCCCTTCAGGGCAGCAAAATGAGAACGCGAATGCAGGACCCGAAATGCTGTTCGACGATTCGATCTTGGACGAAACGGGCCAAATTGTATTCGATCTATTCTCTACCAACTACACGGACCCCGATCTGTTCCCGGGTGGGTTCCTGGGACAGTATGCGATCGGCGGCGAAATGCCGGGTGTCGCCGATTCGGCAGTGGTATTCATGGACTACGGAACACCTGTCTCCGCCAACTGGTTTGCCTACGCCCAACGGACGGGCGGCAACCCAGTGGCCGACAAGGTGGGCAAATTCGAATTCTGGTTCAGCACTGACGACTTTGCCGGCGCTGTTCCGACCAGCGCTCCCGATGCTGTAGTCAACCTGTTGCCTGGTGACAATCGGATTAACGACAGTGTCATTCGTCCCTACACCCTGGGGGGCGATCACACGGGCCGGTACGTAGCCGTGCGAATTACTGAGACCGCTGCGTCAGGAGCCTTGACCAGCACCAGCCGTATCGGCGGACACGAGTTCCGATTGCTCGATGGGCCGTCCGATGTGGTGCTGACCGTGAACCGCGCCAATGGCGAAATGACGCTTCGCAACAATCTGGCCGGCGCGGAGAACATTTTCATGAAAGGGTACACTATCGAGAGCCTCGGCGGTGCGCTCGTGTCGGCGAGCTTCAACGGTGTGCGCGGCGATGCAACGTTCCCGCTTGGCACTGGAAGCGGGAATGGTTGGGAATTTGCAGGGAGCAACAATCCCAATCGCCTTGTCGAGACTTACTTCAACGGCCAAACCACGTTAATTGCTGGTACCAACCCGATTAGCCTGGGCAACGCCTACAACAACCTGTTGGGCATTGAAGACCTTGCCTTCCTGTGGACCAATTCACAAGGCGAAGTCTACAACGCTCGAGTCGAATACGTCGGCATCGCCCCCGGAATAGCTGGCGACTACAACGACAATGGAGTCGTCGACGCTGCCGACTACACGGTGTGGCGAAACAACCTGGGCACCAATGTTACGATACCCCACGACTCGACTCCTGGGAGCGTAACCAACGACGATTACACGGTATGGCGTAATAACTACGGGATGAGCGCATCGCCGGGTGCTAGTTCTGTCGTGGGTGTGCCCGAACCAAACACGGCCTTGCTGCTGTGTGCTGCGGCTGGATTGGCAATTGGCCTGCGGCGGGGGCGACGTAGGTAGGCCGCCTCGCGGCGGAGTCTGCCGGCGATGAAGATGGGCTCAATGCGAACATATTACTTTGAAAGAAATGCTCGGTGGGCCGACTGCCAGAAGGGCGGCCGGGCGCTCTGCGTCAGCAGAGCGCTGTCGGCAGTACGGCCCGCCGGTCAATTCCGCAGTTCAAATCGGTACGAATTGATCGGATCGCACTTCGACCGAGTAGGGCCACATCGATTGAGGCTCCGCGTATGCTGAGGCTTCGCCCGGTCGTTAGCTGGCAAGGCTCACCGATTGGCAACGTTGGCATGGAGTGGCAGATGCTGTGCGTCGTCGCGTCCATGTGCGTATAAGACGCTTTTGTTTTTTTGTTTCGTGACACGTAATAGGGAGTAAGAACTAATGATTCGACATCTTGCGGCGTTTACCGCATGCCTTGCCATGCTCGTATGGGCCAGCACCATTCAGGCAACGATTATCGGCTTTGGACAACTGGGAGGCAGCAACACCACCGTCCCTGCCAGTCTTGGTTCCAATGCGGTAGCGGACGGCAATGGCTATGTCGTCAGCAACGGCACCACGCCGAACGTGGCGCTCACCTGGGACGGCAACTGGGACATTCATACCAGTGGTTTTTTTAGTGATATCGAGAATCAAACGGTCGGCGGCGGCGATTGGGACAATGAAGGCAACATCCCGCGTGTTGGCCAGCTCGATTTCGGAACGCATACCACCGGCTTTGCCGCAGATCCTGGGTATGCCGTGGTTCTCAACTCGTTCGACTTTGGGCACACCGCTGAAACGTCAGGCACCACCAACTGGGATCTCACCCTCACGGATTCCGGCGCCAACGTTGTCTGGAGCCAGTCAGTAGAGTTCGTCAATGGTATGGTCACCACAGTTTCTCCGAATTTCAAAGGTGCTGCGGGTGAGAGCTATACGCTCACGTTCAATCGGACAGCTGAGACGTACGGCTCCAACGGTCGCCACGCGATTGACAATGTGAGCTTCAACCAAGTGGCAGTTCCCGAGCCATCATCAATTGTCCTGGTTGGCCTCGGCGTTTTTGGCCTGGTCGCTCGCCGTCGTCGCGCGTCGAAGTGTTCATAGCGATCGCCAATGTAAACATTGCGAGAGCGGCGCGAGCAACGCTCGCGCCGCTCCGCGCATTGGTCGTCACAAACTGCAGCGCACGTGCCGTCGACGCGAGCGGTAGTTCGCCAACTAACATCGGCTTGCCTGAAGCGCAGGGAGTACGGCTGTAAGCAAGGGGCGACCGTCCTATTCGGGTAAACGCGGCAGTCGACTCGGCCTACAGTTTGAGAAACCGGAATTTCGCTACCTGTTGGCCAGCGACACGTATGTCGTGAATTTGCTACTGGCTCACGCCCCCGTGCGAACACGGTACATGGCCGATACGGGTGAGGCCTTCGGCGTCCGGGCCGACGGCTTGTCGTGCGGCAGGTTGAGCGATCACCACGCCGACGTCAGATGAGTCGGCAGTCGAAGCATCGCAGTCATTGGTGCCTAATGAGTCGTTTCATCAACAGTGCCGACAACTTACGGAATGGATCGTACTGCTAGTCCTTAAGCAAGCGAAGCTTTCACGCTGATTGCATAAAAATACTCGAAACCACCCCTGTTTTACGGGTATCATGGGCACACAGTGCAAGCCCACCCCACGACACAAGGAGGATTTCGAGTGAAACACAGTATACCGAAACGTCTGCGGCAAGCCCAGCGACGCATCGAGCAACGGTTGGCCGGGCCGCGTGCCGATCAGGGAACGCCCATGTTTACGGCGTCGAACATCCGTTTCGAACTGGCCGACAAGACCCGAGGGATCGGCGTGGGCGGCATCGGCGTGGTGCATCGACTCGCTCGGGAAATCGGGCTGATCGAGGCCATCGATCGCCGCCTGCACCTGCTGAAAATCCACAGGCCTTATCACGAGTCGGACCACGTGCTGAATCTGGCCTACAACGCCTTGTGCGACGGCACCCGGCTGGAAGACGTCGAGTTGCGCCGCAATGACGAGGCCTTCCTCGACGCCTTGGGCACGGAGCGGATCCCCGATCCCACCACCGCCGGCGACTTCTGCCGTCGGTTCGACGAAGGAGACGTCCGCTCGCTGATGCGGGCAGCCGACGACGCGCGGCTGAACGTTTGGGCCCAGCAGCCGAAGAAGTTTTTCGACCGCGCCACCATCGACCTCGACGGCACGCTGGTGGTCACCACCGGCGAGTGCAAAGTCGGGATGGACATCTCTTACAAGGGCACTTGGGGCTACCATCCCTTGTTGGTCACTCTGGCCGAAACCGGCGAAGTGCTCCGCGTGGTCAATCGCTCCGGGAATCGGCCCAGCCACGAAGGAGCCGCCGAGGAGGCGGACGGGGCCATCGCCTTGTGCCGTCGCGCGGGCTTCCGCAAGATCGTGCTTCGCGGTGACACGGCCTTCAGCCAGTCGGAGCAGCTCGACGCCTGGGATGCCGAGGAGGTGAGCTTCTACTTTGGCTTCAAGGCCCTGCCCAATCTGGAGGAAATCGCGGAAAACCTGCCGAACACGGCCTGGCAGAAGCTCCTCCGCGAGCCGCGTTACGAAGTGCGGACCGCAGCGCGGCAGAGACCCAAAAACGTGAAGCAGCGGATCATCCGCCGCCGCGAGTTCGAGGTTCTGCGGCTCCAGAGCGAGGATTACGCGGAGTTTGAATACAGGCCCACGGCGTGCGAGCAGTCGTACCGCCTGATCGTGCTCCGCAAGAACATTTCGCACGAGAAGGGCGAGACGCGGCTGTTCGACGAGATTCGCTACTTCTTCTACATCACCAACGATTGGGCCGTCGATGCCGAGGACGTGGTGTTCGAGGCCAACGACCGCTGCGATCAAGAGAACTTGATTGCTCAGTTGGCCGGCGGAGTGCGGGCGCTCTCGGCACCGGTCGATAATCTCTACAGCAATTGGGCCTACATGGTGATGACCGGCTTGGCGTGGAACCTCAAGTCGTGGTGGGCGTTGTCGTTGCCGGAGGATGGCCGCTGGGGCGAAGCGCATCGGGCGCAGAAACAGGAAGTGCTGCGGATGGAGTTCAAGACGTTCCTCTGCGCCTTCATCAAGATTCCCTGCCAGATCGTCCGCACGGGCCGCCAGCTGATCTACCGCGTACTGAACTATCACCCACGCTTGCCGGTGTTCTTCCGCTTGTGCCGGACGTTGCGTTGTTGACGGAGCCGCCGATGAAGCCGGAGTCTGGATGCTCCGGTCCGCCGCCACCCTGAACCACACAGACGTGTCAACGAGTCGCGAAATGAAGCAACCCAGAATTCGACAACTCCCCCCCGACGCCGACCGCGTCAGGCCGGTCGTGCACGCACTGGCCAACCCCAAAAATACAACGCCAATTACCCATTAACGTTCGCTTGTTTAAGGGCTAGTGGACCGGCGTGCGGATTCCAAGAAGGGAAGAGGTTGTTAATTCAATGGCACGACAGCGCGGATTCGCACCCCTGGTATGCACTGCAGTGTGCGGCTTGCTCTGGCTGGCCGCTACGAACTCACTTGCCTACGACATCGTCAATCGCTGGTCGGCGACCCAAATCGACGGCGGTGGATTGCAGCGCGGTGACCCGGTGACGCTGCGCTGGAGTATTGTTCCCGATGGCCAGAGCTACTCGCGCTCGAACAACAGCGAACTCGTCGATTTTCTCGACCATGCCTGGGGGGTGCGGCGCGGGCCACGCATGTTCGATTACACGAGCCGGCCGTGGTGGACCGTCATCGACAATGCGTACGCACAATACAACCGCGTCTCCGGTATTTCGCTCGTCTACGTCCCGGAACTGACGCTAGAAGGGACGAGCACTGGGCTGTTCGGTGACATCCGCATCGGCGGAGAGATCATCGACGGCACACCCGGCGGCACCTTAGCAGACAACACCTTTCCCAACGCCGGCGACATGCGGATCGACACGTCCCGCGAAGACGACGGCTCGGTCGGAAGCTACTTTAGCACCGAACCGGGACTGCGCAACCTCGTGATCCACGAAACGGGCCACGGCGTCGGTCTCGGCCACACGGCATTCGTCAACAATTCCGCCAAGGCCGTTATGGAGGGCGGCCTCCGCACCGATATCTGGGGGCTCCAGTTCGACGATGTGTACGCCCTTAATCGGCAGTACGGCGATCCCCGCGAGCGCAATGGCGGCAATGACGCGGCAAGCACTGCCAGCGTGCTTGGCGACCTGGGTACGACGGGGACTGTGTCCATTGGCACCGACGCGATTGATTCAGTGGTCGATCAGTTCGACGACGATTGGGTTGGCATCGATGGCGTCAGCGACTTTGATTGGTACCGCTTCAGCGTGACCGGAGACTGCTTCGCCAACATTCGCCTTGCGCCCATAGGCCCGACCTACACGACCGTTGCTCAGGGCACAATCAATGCCGCTGCAATGAGCGACCTTGCCATGCAATTGTTCATCGATGGACCTCGCTCAACGCGACTCACTTCTGCCGATCGAAACGGCATTGGTGGCACTGAGTTGATTCCCTCGCAGCTCCTCCCCAACATGGGCAACTATTTGATCCGGATCGGCGGAGACCAGGACTTTAACCAGTTCTATCAGCTTGACATCGTTATCAGCGAAGTGCCGGTCGCGGGGACCTCCGCCGACTTAAACCTGGATGGTCTGGCCGACCTTGCCGATTGGCAAGTTTTTCTGGCCAATGCGTTCGTCGACCTTACCGGTTTAAGCCAGAAGGAACTGTTCCGACACGGCGATCTCGACCTAGACGGGGACAATGACGAGCAAGACCTCGGTCTATTTAAGACTGCCTACAATTTAGCCAACGGCTTCGGCGCCTTTGATACTTTACCGCAAATCCCCGAGCCGTCCGCGCTTGCATTGCTTGGCGGTGCGGCCACCACTTTACTTGTAGTTCGACGTCGTATGTTCCCTCCCTCAATATGCAGTTCAATTTAGGCTTCTAGCTTCGAGTACAGACTATGTCCACTTCGACGACCTACCGATGGACATCCATGGCGGCCGTTGTGTTCCTCTTGGTTGGCGGCAATTTTGCCGCTGGCCATGCCCCGGCACCGGACCAGGGTGCAGCTTGGACTCCGCCCGCATACCCTCTGGTGGCGTGCGATCCCTATTTCAGCATTTGGTCCCAGGGCAAATCGATCGCCGATTGCGATACGAGCCATTGGACTGGCAAACCTCACCGATTGGTCAGTCTGATCCGAGTGGACGGCGAAACCTATCGACTGCTGGGCAACACGCCGGGTCAGCTGGCTGCATTTACCCAGGTTTCGCAGCAGGTCTTGCCAACCCGTTCGGTCTTTTTGATGTCGGGAGCCGGTGTAGAGGTAACACTCACGTTTACTACCCCTACGTTGCCGGCAAGTATCGACCTCCTATCTCGTCCAATCTCCTACGTCAGCTACGACCTGTGCTCGTCGACGGCAAGCCGCACGAAGTCCAGTTGGTGTTTGCTGCATCCGGCGAAATTGCGGTGGACGTACCCGACGAACAGGTTACCGCTGCGAAGATTTCACTGGATAGCGACACCATCTTGCGAGTTGGCTCCGTTGAACAAGACGTGCTAGGACGACAAGGGGACGACCTGCGAATCGACTGGGGATACCTGTATCTTGCTGCCAGGAACGCGCTGGTTGAGCGAGCGAGCGTACTTGCTGCCGACGAGTTCTTCGAGCTTGTTCGAGCGGGACAACCCCTGCCGGACGCGGAAACTGAGGACGCGGTTGCCGGGGGAGACGTCGTACTGGCCGTCGCCTTCAAACCCGTGTCCCTGCGAAGTGCGCCAGTTCACCAATGGCTATTATTGGCCTACGACGACCTGTACTCCATCGAGTTCATGCAGAGACGCTTACAGCCCTATTGGCGACGGAACGGGCTCGACGGACAAGGTCTGGTGCGGGAAGCGCTCGACGATTACGAGTCTCTCATCGCCGAGTGCGAGTCGTTCGACTGTGAACTAGTTAACGACTTGCGTGGTCTCGGCGGGCAGGAATACGCCGACATTGCCTGCCTAGCCTATCGCCAGTGCTTTGCCGCTGGCAAATTCGTGGCCGACGCCAACGGGCAACCGATCCAGTTCTGCAAGGAAAACCACTCCAACGGCTGCATCGCCACGTCGGACGTGTTCTATCCGATGTCACCGCAGTTCCTGCTGTTCGGCTCCTCGCTGGCCAAGTCGTTTGTCGTACCGTTCATGAATTATGCCGCTAGCGATCGCTGGAAGTTTCCCTTCGCACCGCACGATTTAGGCACGTACCCCAAGGCCAACGGGCAAGTCTACGGCGGCGGAGAAACCAGCGAACAAAACCAGATGCCCGTTGAAGAAAGTGGCAACTTGCTGATCCTGATGGCCGCGATCGCCAAGATCGATGGAAACGCCGATTTTGCGGAACGCTATTGGCCGCAGCTCGAGCAGTGGGCCGCCTATCTCAAGCAAAAAGGGTTCGATCCGGAAAACCAGCTCTGCACCGACGACTTCGCCGGACATCTGGCGCACAACGTCAACCTCTCGGCCAAAGCGATTTGCGGACTGGGCGCATTTGCCCAGCTGTGCGAGTTGCGCGGCGACGAGAAGTCGGCCAAGGAGTATCGCGCCGCGGCAGAGCAGTTCGCCGCGCGGTGGGTTGCCGAAGCCGCCGATGGCGACCACTTCCGGCTCGCGTTCGACAAACCGGGCACCTGGAGTCAGAAATACAATTTGGTGTGGGACCGCGTACTCGGGTTGAATCTCTTTCCCGAGAGCGTGTATCGCAAAGAAATGGATTTCTATCGCCGATCGCTAAATCGCTATGGCCTGCCGCTCGACAACCGCAAAGCGTACACCAAACTCGACTGGACGCTGTGGACGGCGACGCTCACCAATGACCAGGACGACTTTCAGGCTCTGGTCACACCCGTCATGCGTTTCTTGCGCGAGACGCCCGATCACGAGCCGATGACCGACTGGTATCAAACCGACAGTGGTCGGAAGGTGGGCTTTACGGCGCGACCGGTGGTAGGCGGCGTCTTCATGCGAATGCTAGATGACAACCGGGTCTGGAAAAAATGGGCCGAGCGCGATCGTACCGTGGCCGGCGGCTATTCCGACCTTCCGCAGCCGCCCTCGATCCGGACTCTGGTCGCAGCGGCCGACACCACGCCGACCAAGTGGCGGTTTACCACCGAAAAACCGAGTGGCAATTGGCAATCGCCCGCGTACGACGACTCCGCCTGGCAAGAGGGAGCGGCGGGCTTCGGCACCAGCGAGACACCCGGTGCCTACGTCGGGACCGCTTGGAACACATCCGACATCTGGCTGAGGCGTCGGTTTGACGTGTCTGAAGGCGCAGACGACCGCTGGCGGCTGAACATGCATCACGATGAAATCAGCGAAGTATATATCAACGGAGTACTCGCGCAGCGAGCCCGCGGCTACACGACCGACTACGAGCAGTTTCCAACTAGTGCCGCCGCCTTGGCTGCCATCAAGCCGTCGGAAAACGTGCTGGCCGTTCATTGCCATCAAACCGGGGGCGGACAGTACATTGACGTCGGCATCGTGACGCTCGAGCCGGCGGAAAGCGGTTGGATCAGTCTGTTCAACGGCAAGGACCTCTCCGGCTGGAAAGCCTCGGAACAGAGCAACTCGTTTCGCGTCGTCGACGGCGAGTTGGTGATCAATGGCCCGCGAAGTCACCTGTTCTACACCGGCCTTGTGCATGGTGCCGACTTCACCAACTTCGAGTGGAAATGCGAGGTGCTGACCAAGCCGTCGTCCAATTCCGGTATGTATTTTCACACCGAGTATCAGGAAGATGGCTGGCCGGCCAAAGGGTACGAGGTTCAAATCAACAATTCGCACGCGGATCCCAAGCGAACCGGTGGACTCTATGCCGTGGCCGACGTCATGAACGATTCGCCGGTGAAAGACGGTGAATGGTTTACACAGCAGGTCACCGTCCAAGGCAAGCACATCGTCATCTCGGTGAATGGCAAGGTAACGACGGATTACACCGAGCCAGATGATGTCCAGCGCGAAGCGGAATTTGCCGGCCGCAAGCTGTCTCACGGTACCATCGCCCTCCAAGCCCACGATCCTGGCAGCGAAGTCCACATCCGCAAAATCCTGATCAAGCCGCTGCCGTGACTTGGTCGTCGAAATCAATTTCATCAACTAAGTATTAACTCTATTCGTTGGAGAACTTCCCATGTCGAATCCATCTCTGTCTCGCAGAGACTTCCTGGCGGCTTCGGCGGCGAGCGCCGCTTTGGCCGCATTGCCGGCCGCTGCTCGGGCCGCGGCATCCTCGCCGAACAGTCGGCTCCGCCTTGGTTTCATCGGCGTCGGCGGCCGAGCGCAGACCCATCTCGAATCGGCGATTGGCGCTCCAGGCCAAGGATCAATTGGTAGAAATCGTCTCCGTTTGTGACGTGTTCAATCGCTATCGCGACCAGGCGGTAGCCAAAGTCAAGGCCGGCGTGGGCACCGCCCTGTACAATAATGGTTGCGAAACACAAATCGTTGACAGAAACGGACGAAACGACGACTCGGAGTTGGCCTGATTGCCAGTCGATCAGCTGCCTTGGCAGCCGGCGGAGCAATCGAAACTTGACGAATCGGCCGCAATCGCGGCCTCGGCGCAGACCATGAGTGCGGGCAGCACGTTGACAGTCGAACATGCGCGAACGCAATCGACTAGGCAGCGTCACGGTAGTAGTGCTTCAGCAGCCCACCGAGCCGCGTGCGGCAATGGATTTCGCCCTTGCCATTTGGCGGCGGCTCGCCACTAATAAGCCGATTGCCCAACCCTTGATGTGGCCTCTCCTGGTGATAATGCTCAAGGTACTCCCGCACCAGGTAGTCGAAGTGCTTCTCACCGAAGACGAGGAAGTGGTCCAGGCACTCGACCTGGATCGATTGAATGAACCGTTCGACGTAGGCGTTGAGATTCGGTGAGCGGAGCGAGAGCCGTTTCGCGCGAATGCCCGCCTTTGTCATGACTCGGTCGAAGCCGCGCTTGCAGATCTGGTCGTTGTCGCGCGTCACCAGACCGACCTGCAGATCCTCGGCCTTGGCATGCTCAATGAACGCCCGGGCCTGCTCTTCGACCCAGACCTCGGTCGGATGCCGCGTGGCGGGCGAAATCCACACTCGGCGAGTCGCCACGTTCAAAAACACCATCGCAAACAGCTGCGGCATGCCCAGCCGAGAAAATACCCGCTTCGAGAAGAAGTCGCACTGCCAGAGGGTCTCGGCGTGCATCTTGATCAGCTCGTCCCAGGTGCCCGGACCGCGCTTCGGCCCGGGATCGTGTCCGGCCTGTTGAAGGATGTCGACCACAGTCTGCCGTGAGATATCCATGATCCCCAGCCTGCGGAGCTGACCCAAAACTCGCGTGTAGCCCCAGCCAGTCTCTTGGGCGATCTTTAGCACCAGCTGGCGAATCTCGTCGGGCTTCTTGGGTCGGCCGCGCTTCTTGGGCGTGAAGCCAAACTTCTGTCGGTGCCAGCGGCGTATCGAGTCGTAACTGACAATTGTAATCAGGTGCTTGAGGTCCGGGCCGATCGCCAGACCCAGTTTCAGCAGTCGTTCTTGCTCGTCCGGATTCAGGTGGATCCGCTGCTTCGGCACTCGCTTTCGCAGCATTTCATTCTCTGCTTTGAGGAATTCGATGTTCCGGATCAGCTGGTTGCGGGTGCAGCGGGCCAGAAAGAACAAGAGCGGCTGGACAAGCCATCCCATGGCGATATACTCCTGAAAATGGGCTGCTAGCAGAGGGCCGGGCATTCTTTTTGTACCCCGCCGAAACCCGCTGTCCATCCCTTGTGGACCGATTTTCGGTAGTTGGCCCGGACCGCGCCGCGATGACGGCGCTCTCTCCGCGCTCTCGCGCGAAAGAGAGAGCGCGGGCCTGTTAACCGGCGCTCTCAAAAGTTCGTAAACGGTTGCCTTCGGTCGACCCCCATCGAATCGGACTCGAACTCCGTAATCGCTTGGCTCTCAACGATTTACGAGTTCGCGCTCTCGCGCCAAAGTTCGTAAAAGGGTTGTGTACGGGGAGGCGGGTCGGACAATTGTACGACATCGAGGACCGGACGCGCGAGTTGTCTGCTCCTGCCCGCGTGTCGCTGCGTCAGAGAGAAGCGGAGCCGGTGCTCGATCGGATCGAGGCGTACCTGGCCGAGTTGGCACGTCGGGCGCTGCCCAGAAGTGCTCTCGGCATGGCGGTGTCGTACGCTCAGAACCAGTGGCGGGCGCTGCGCCGCTACACCGCCGATGGCCGGCTGACGATTGACAACAACGTGAGTGAGAGAACACTCCGGCACCAAGCGATCGGAAGAAAAAACTGGTTGTTCTTGGGTAGCTCGCAAGCCGGGCCACGCGCGGCCATTCTGTTCACCATCCTCGCCGGGGCCAAGCGGCATCGGATCGAGCCCTGGGTCTACATGCGTGAACTCCTCTTGCGCTTGCATGCTGACGATTCGCGTCTCGATGAGATGTTGCCAGATCGCTGGGCAGCTGATCATCCCGAGTCGATTCTTACCTATCGCCTGGACGAATCAAGCCAGAAGGCCGCCCGCCAGCGCGAGCGACGCCAACGTCGACGCACACGGCGACAGGCAACGTACGCCCCCCGCAGCTTCGCTCATCTTGCCGCACCTCCGCCGAGCGACATTCAATTTAAGAAACAGTATGTCCCGGCCGAACGCAAACAGAAACATATGTTTGTTGTAAGCGTTCGGCGAGGACATGGTGGACCGAGAGGCGCGGTGGCTAGCCAGCTATTCAGCGTTCACTTGGGACGTCGAGCAGTGGGTCGGTGCTGCCGGCGCGCCTTGGCAGCTGCCGCCTTCCGGCGTTGTTCTTCGAGTCGGTGGTCAAGCTTGCACCGCGGATGCTCGACGATCCATCGATCCGGCAGCATATCGTCGAGCTGATCGTCGTCGCCATGCAGACGCAACAGCAGGTCCTGCAGGTAAGCCCACGGTTCGATGTGATGGCGTTTGGCGCTGTGCAAGATGGAATAAAGCACTGCCGCTCGCGGACCAGCCTGCGGACCGCCGATGAACAGCCAGTTCTTGCGGCCAATCGCCTGATGGCGTAGCGTTCGTTCGCTGACGTTGTTATCGATCGAGAGACGCCCATCCTCGGTATAGCGGCGCAAGGCTGGCCACTGATTCAGCGCGTATCCAATCGCGAGAGCGGTATCGGACTTGGGTAATACCCGCTCCTGCCATTCTTGAAGATAGGTTTCGATGCGGTTCAAGACCGGGATGGCTTCTACAGCGCGGAGCTCTTGCCGTGACGCGACAGACAGGCCGCGCGCTTGGATCTCAATCGCGTACAACTGCCGCACCCACTCCAGGATCTGATGCGCATCCTTGGGCGCATCGTGCCGAGCCTCAAAGAACTTGCGCCGGGCGTGCGCCCAACACGCAACTTCGATCACGCGATTGTCCGAGCCAAGATAGATGTGATCGTATCCGGCGTAGGCGTCCGCATGCAGGTAACCTTCAAACCCGGCCAAGAAATTCGCCGGGCCATCGCGGCTCCGCGTGTCCGTGAAATCGTAAACCGTGTATGGGTGTTTTTCTGCGATATAGGTCCAGAACCTGGCCGTCCGACTTCCTTGCTCGTCGCCAGTCAGAACGGTTACCGTGGTATCGTCGGTCCACAGGACGGGAGATTGCAGCACCAACTGTTTCAAATGCTCGTATAGCGGGCGTAAGAGCTCGGCGCTGGCGCGAATCCAATCGCATTGCGTACTGCGGGGGATATGCAGACCGCAACGCGCGAAGAAGTCTTCTTGGCGATAGAGGGGCTGATGATCGCCGTACTTGCTGACCACGATCTGAGCAATCAATCCCGGGCCGGCAATTCCGCGTGCGATGGGCCGCTGGGGTGGCGGAGGGCTCACCACGCGGTCCTTGCAGTATCGGCAGGCGAACTTCGGTCGCGAGTAGACGTGAACTTCCAGTTGGGCTGGGACGAATTGCAGGACTTTGGTCTCGTCATGCCCGATCTGTTCTCTCGCGCGACCGCAACTGTCGCAGGTCCGCTCCTCGGCGATCAACTCCAGCTCGTGGCGAAAGTGCGGAAGTTGTGACAGATCCACGCGCGGCGGCCACGGCGGGTGTGAGCGGCAACTTGGCGACGAGCGCTTCGTGCGGCAACTCCTCTGCTCCGTCCTGCCCCGACGATGCACTCAGATCGAACAGGTGTTGCTGCCCGTCCCCTTCGAGAATCCGTTCGCTCCGGCGACCGTAGATCCATTGCTTCAGGCGACGGATTTCACTAAGGGCGGCCTGGTGCGATGCTTTCAGCTCCTCATATGATGCGGCGGTTTCTTCCAACACGCGACCCAGCTCCGTCGCCACGCGTTCCGAGTCCTTCGCTCGACACTCCAGCTGCTGAGCTTCGCTGAACGCAGCCAACAAAAGGCGCTGGCATTCCTTTAAGTCGCTGGGAAGAAAGTTGGCGTCGTCCATAGCGCCAGTTGTTTTAACAACTATTGCGAATCGCGCAATAGCAATTCCAAAAATATATCAACCAATTCTTCGGTATCGCTTTCGTCGACGCCCAGTTCTGAGATCGAGCCCGCCTAACATGCGGTCTAGTTGATAGTACTCAAGTTCGATGGCTTGTTCGCCGCGCGTGGCACGTGGCAACTGAAATGTCCCGGCCTCCAGTCGCTTGTACCAGATGCAGTACCCGTCCTCATCCCAATACAGGATTTTGACGCGGTCGCGTCGTCGATTCAGGAACAAGAAAAGATGGCCTGATAGGGGGTCTTGGTCAAAGATCTTTTCGGCCATAGCCGCCAGCCGATCGAAGCTGTAGCTCATTCTCGTCGGCGTCGTACAAACGAAGATTCGCAGTTCGGAATAATTGATCATCGCTTCGATGTGCCAATAGGGCTACAGGTCCGCCACGAACGCCAACACTTTCATCATGACGACTTGGCCTACGCCCAGTGGAAGGCGAATCACGCCCCCGTTGGGCAACTCGATCTCGACCGGCGGTGACTTCAGCGAGACGGGGAGGAATGCTACGTCGCCAGATTCCATCTGCTGATGGTCGGCGATTTCGTCAGCAATCGATTTCGGTATGCCAGCCCGAAGCCGTCTCTTCCAGCGATGGAAAGCTGATGCAGAGACCCCTTCTTCACCACAATATTCTTTAATCGTTAACTTACTTGCTTTGAAGTTCTCCAGCCGCTCTTGCCAATCAAGGTAGTCATCCAGATCCGGCCCCGGTCTTCCCGGTTTACCCATTACCTGCCTCCGCTAGGAATTGAAGATCACACCTCCTAGCCTATCACGGTCGGCAAGTATGGCTTCCGCGAACGCTTACGTTTGTTGGCACTTTGATAGATGACATAAGTTTAGAGACATTGGCTTCCGAAGACTCTTCGGCCAATAGACTTACGGCGATGAGTGCCGGCAAAGGAACGTAAACAAATTAACAATCGAGGACTTCCGCTACGGCTTTTCCGAAGTTGTACTAGCTTGGGATCGGGTTGTGTTCGGCCGAATATGCCTTATAATAGTAGTAGAAGAAAATTTGGATTGCCGCTCTCGTCGATCTTCCGCGGGCGGCAATAAAGATCTGTAGCGAAGATTTCGGATGACTATATAAAGAGCAACCCGACTGGGTCGGGGGGCTCGTTAACGAGTAAGCCGACGCGGTGGAATACCTTCGGGTGTTCTGCCACGTCGGCTTTTTTCGTTGGAGGTCAATCTAATTTGGTTGAAGCCGTTCAAGACCACCTGCGACACGGTGGTTCCGTTGTCAGCGATCCAAGCGTCGGAATCGACTAACCTTTTTCAGGAGTGAATCAAATGAAGAATCTCATCCGTTTGACCCTAGTTGCCGCCGCCCTTGGTCTGCCGGGCATGTTCGCCATGGCGCAGGCTCGGGCATCGGAACATAGTGCCGCCCAGAGCAACCACGACCCAGGCGGGTCTCTCGCGCAGCCCGGCATGCGCGCACGTCACATGGGCGGAGACATGAAGGGCATGATGGCGAAGATGCCGGCCGACATAATGATGCGCTGCCAGATGTTTATGAACATGGCGGTCAACCCAAGCGACCCGAACGCCCTCCTTGCGCTCAATGACCAACTGCAACTCACGCCAGCTCAGACGACCGAGTTGGCGGCCATCCAAACGGAGGCACGGGACAAAGCCGCCGCCGTGCTGAATGCTGAACAGAAGAAGACACTCGATGCCATGCCCCAGTCATCCCAGACAATGAAGGACATGCACGAGCAAATGATGGCGCAAATGCAGAAGATGATGGGGGCGAAGATGGGCGATCGGCAGATGAACTGTCCCATGATGCGAATGATGGCGGATAAAACCGGGCCGACCACGCAGGCCAAGACTGTTACCGCAGCGGCTCCTGCGGAACATGACCACGCGGCGCAGCAATGACACGCTGAAAAACTACGCGAAAATCAGAATCAAAGAACCGTAATAACAACTAAGAAAGGAAAACTGACCATGAACGAATCGAAATCTGTGACCAAAGACCCCATCTGCGGAATGACCGTGGACGAAGCCACCGCTCTCCACGCCGAACGCGATGGTAAGACGTTCTACTTTTGCAGCGACCATTGTCGAGAAAAGTTTCTGTCGACGCCCGCCGGTGCTAAGCCGGAGGAGAAGACGGGAGGCTGCTGTGGATAACGTCCGCACGTTGTAGGCAAAGTAAAATCCCGCCATGCCCATCAATCGTCAGTTGAGAGATTCAGCAAGCCCAGCGGAATTGGCCACGAACGCCAAAACCGTGGGGGCAAGCGGCGAGTCGTTTTCGCTTCTAGCGATAAACGGCGGCTCGTCGAGCATCCGGTTCGCGCTGTACGATCAGCGCGAACCGACGCAGCGGTTGCTGCATGGAAAAGTGGATCGGATCGGTCTGAGCGGCACGAATTTGACGTTTCAGGACTCTACTGGTCAACCACAGGAAAGTTGTGCCATTGACCCCGGCGATCGTGGTTCGGCGGCCGCTTTTCTACTTGGATTGGCTCGAATCGCAGCAGGCTTTCGCTTCGGTCAAAGCCGTGGGACACCGGGTAGTGCATGGGATGGCGCATAGCGAACCGGAGCGGGTCACGCCCGAATTGCTCGATGAGTTGCACCGCATTACGCCGTTTGACCCGGAGCATCTGCCGCTGGAGATCGAATTGATCGAGGCATTTCGCAAACGCCATCCTACTTTGCCTCAGGTGGCGTGCTTTGACACCGCGTTTCACCGCACCATGCCACGGGTCGCCAGTCTGTTAGCAATTCCGCGTCGCTACGAGGCGGCGGGCGTTCGCCGTTATGGCTTCCACGGTTTGTCGTATCAATTCCTCATGGAAGAGCTGGCGCGCCTCGGCGACCCAGCGGCAACGAAGGGACGGGTGGTCCTGGCTCATCTCGGCAACGGCGCGAGCCTGGCCGCCGTGCGCGACGGCAAGAGCATCGACACCAGCATGGGCTTCACGCCGACGTCGGGATTGGTAATGAGCAGCCGCTCGGGAGACCTGGATCCGGGACTGGTCTCCTACTTGGCGCGCACCGAGCAAATGAACGCGACGCAATTTCAGGAAATGGTGAATCACGAGTCCGGACTGCTTGGCGTCTCTGAGATCAGTTCGGACATGCAAGATTTGCTCAGGCGAGAAACTCTGGACGTGCGGGCGGCTGAAGCCGTCGCCTTGTTTTGCTACCAGGCCAAGAAATGGATTGGAGCATTCGCGGCGGCCTTGGGCGGATTGGACACGCTCGTGTTCGCCGGTGGCATCGGAGAGAACGCGCCCTCGGTCCGCGCCCGGATTTGCGAGGCGCTGGGAATTCCTTGGAATCGAAATCGATGAACAGCGAAATGCAGCGAACAAGAGCATGATTTCCACGGCGGACGGCAGCGTTGCCGTCCGCGTCATTCACACGGACGAAGAACTCATGATCGCCAAGTCCGTAGGCAGCGTCCTCGGTCTTGGCTGAACAATAACAATACGAAGGAAAGAAGACCATGCAGATAGCACTTATGCGCTCACAATCCGTTGAGACGAGTGAGCTGTCTCCAAAACTGCTCCACAAGATGGACGCCTATTGGCGGGCTGCCAATTATTTGTCGGTCGGCCAGATTTATCTTTTTGACAACCCACTGTTGAAGCGGCCGCTGGCGCTCGCGGATGTGAAGCACATGTTGCTGGGGCACTGGGGCACGACGCCGGGCCAGAACTTCATCTACGTGCATCTGAATCGGGTCATCAAAAAATACGACCTCGACATGATTTACGTCTCGGGCCCCGGGCACGGCGGCCCGGCCGTCGTGGGCAACACATACCTTGAGGGCACTTACAGCGAGATCTATCCCAACATCAGCCAGGATGAGGCCGGACTGCAGAAGCTCTTTCTCCAGTTTTCGTTTCCCGGAGGAATTCCCAGTCACGCCTCGCCGGAGTGTCCAGGCTCGATCCACGAGGGGGGCGAGCTGGGCTATTCGCTCAGCCATTCGTTCGGGGCCGTGTTCGACAATCCCGATCTGATCGTTGCCTGCGTCGTCGGCGATGGCGAGGCGGAAACCGGACCGCTGGCCACGGCGTGGCATTCCAACAAGTTTCTCGATCCGGCCACCGACGGCGCGGTGCTGCCGATCCTGCATCTCAACGGCTACAAGATTTCGAACCCGACCGTCCTGGCCCGCATCGAGCGTGAGGAATTGGAGCAGTTGCTGCGCGGTTACGGTTGGACGCCGTACTTCGTCGAGGGTCACGAGCCCGGGCCGATGCATGAGGCCATGGCCGCGACGCTCGACATGGCGGTGGAGCAGATCAAACAAATCCAACAAAATGCCCGCCTGCACGGCGACCTCACACGGCCGCGCTGGCCGATGATCGTCCTCAATTCACCCAAAGGCTGGACGGGCCCGAAGATTGTCGATGGCCTGCAGGTGGAAGGTACGTTCCGGGCGCATCAGGTGCCGCTCCACCCGGCCGCCCATCCCGAACACCTCAAGCTGTTGGAAGACTGGCTGAGAAGCTACCGGCCGGAGGAGCTCTTCGACGACGAGGGCCGCCTGAAACCAGAACTTGCCGAACTGGCGCCCCAGGGCGAACGACGCATGGGCGCGAATCCCGCACGCCAACGGCGGCATGCTGCTCCGCGACTTGCGGATGCCAGATTTCCGCGACTACGCCGAGGACGTGCCGGCGCCCGGCGTGCGCGGCATCGGCGATGCGCATGTGCTCGGGCGTTTCCTGCGCGACGTGGCAAAGCTGAACAGCGAGCAGCGGAATTTCCGAGTATTTGGCCCCGACGAGACACTTTCCAATGGCCTGGAATCGCTTTTCGAAGTCACGAATCGCCAATGGGACGCCGCGACTGTGCCGAACGACGAGTTTCTCGCGTCCGACGGACGCGTGCTGGACTCGATGCTCAGCGAGCACCAATGCGAGGGCTGGCTCGAAGGCTATCTGCTCACCGGGCGGCACGGGATCTTCAACTGTTACGAGGCGTTCATCCACATCATCGATTCGATGTTCAACCAGCACGCCAAGTGGCTGAAAGTCACGTCGGACTTGCCATGGCGGCGGAAGATCGCCTCGCTGAACTACCTGCTGGCATCGCATGTCTGGCGTCAGGATCACAATGGCTTCACACACCAAGATCCCGGTTTCATCGACCACGTCGTGAACAAGAAGGCCGAGGTCGTGCGTGTTTACCTTCCGCCGGATGCCAACTGCCTGCTGTCGGTCATGGACCATTGCCTCCGCAGCCGGCATTACGTCAACGTCGTGATTGCGGGCAAACACCCGGCTCCGCAATGGCTGACGATGGACGCAGCCCTAAAGCACTGCACCGAGGGCATCGGCATCTGGCAGTGGGCCAGCAACGACCAGGGCGTGGCGCCCGACGTGGTCATGGCCTGTTGTGGCGACGTGCCCACGCTGGAAACGCTCGCCGCCGTCTCGATCATGCGCGAGCATCTACCCAGCTTGAAAATCCGCGTGGTCAATGTCGTCGACCTGATGCGACTGCAGCCGCAATCCGAGCACCCACACGGGCTGAGCGACATCGGATTTCGACGAGCTCTTCACCAAGGACAAGCCGGTCATCTTCGCCTTCCATGCCTACCCGTGGTTGATCCACCGGCTAACGTACCGCCGCACCAACCACGACAACATCCACGTCCGCGGCTACAAGGAAGAGGGCACCATCACCACGCCTTTCGACATGACGGTGTTGAACGATCTGGACCGCTTCCACCTCGTGATGGACACCATCGACCGCCTGCCGCAGACCGGCGACAAGGGCGTCTACCTGAAGCAGCAGCTCAAGGACAAGCTGATCGAGCACAAGCAGTACATCGACAAGCACGGCCAAGACATGCCGGAGATTCGGAACTGGAAATGGGAGCCACCCCATGAATAGATTCAGGCAGCTCTGGAGCAATCTGCGGTCGAGCTTCTGGTTTATGCCTTCGATGATTGTCGTGGCCAGCATCGCCCTCGCGGCAGTTTTGATCGAGGCAGACTCCGCCGTGAGCGACCGATGGCTGGCGCAGTGGCCGCGACTGTTTGGGGCCGGGGCGGAAGGCGCGCGAGGGATGATGTCCACAATTGCCGGCTCCATGATGACCGTGGTGGGCGTGACATTCTCGATGGTCTTGATGGTACTGGCGATGGCTTCGAGCCAATACACCTCACGCATCCTGCGAAATTTCATTCGCAGCCGTGTCACGCAGGTCGTCCTTGGGATCTTCGCCGGCATTTTCACTTATTGCCTGATCGTGTTGCGCACGATTCGCAGCGGCGATGAAGGCGCATTTGTTCCCAAACCTGGCGGTTTCCTTCGGCTTCGTTCTAGCACTCGGTGGTGTCGGCGCCCTGATCTACTTCATTCATCACATTGCCTCTTCGATCCAGGCTTCCAGCATCATCGCGTCGGTCGCAGAGGAAACGATCGCTGCCGTCGACCGATTGTTTCCGGTCAATCTCGGACAAGAGCCAGGCGACGACGACGATGAGCAACCACTACGCCCGCCGTCCGAGCGGAAGTGGCGAGCCGTCATGGCCGGCGAGAGTGGCTATATCCAGAGTGTGAATAACGCAGCGCTCGTTCGCTTGGCGCGGGACAGGAATACGATCGTGTGGATGGATCACGGCATCGGCGAGTTCGTTGTCCAGAACACCACGCTGGCCTCATTGGCTCTGGAAGAGCCACCGGATCAAGCGACGATTGACGCCCTGCAGGCGACGTTCAGCATCAGCCGTCACCGCACGGTGGATCAGGACGCGGCCTTCGGCATCAGGCAGATCGTGGATATCGCGTTGAAAGCACTCTCTCCCGGCATCAACGACACAACGACCGCCGTGATGTGCGTGGATTATTTGACGGCGATTCTGGCGCGGATAGCGCCGCGGCAAATCCCCTCATCGCGCCGCTACGAGGAAGGGGAACTGCGAGTCATCGCGAAAGGTCCGAGCTTTGAAAGCTTGCTGGCCGAATCGTTCGACCAAATTCGACGCAACGCCAAAGGCGACGTCGCCATCATGTCGCGGATGCTCGGTGCCTTTCAAACCCTTGCCAGTTTGACGGACAGCCCACGCCGTCGGCGCGCGCTTGGCGAACAAGTGCAATGGATTGCCGAGTTGGCCGAATGTTCCCTCGAGTCCGCGCATGACCGCGCGAAGATCGACACACGGCTGGCGCGTGTGCGCGAAGTGCTCGAAGCTGAGCCTGCTTCATGCACAGGTGAGGGGCAGGACTACAAGCATGGCGAGAACATGTCGTAGTGCGCAACTGAATTTGACAAACTCAATAGATAAAGGAAGCCCCATGCTCAAACACAAACTACTTTCGGCGGAAGGGATACTCATTCTCGAACCATCAGTTCCGCTCGAAGCGGCAGATTTTGAAGGCTTGGCCCATGAGATCGATCCATACATCGCGGAACATGGAACACTGCCTGGGGTGATGATCCGCGCCGAAGCCTTTCCGGGCTGGGTGAATCTCGAAGCATTTCTCGCTCACATGCGGTTTATCGAGAGCCATCACGACAAGATCAAAAGGTTGGCCGTGGTGAGCGACAGTCGTCTTCTCGCAGAGATGCCCCAGCTCGTCGCTCATTTTGTGCATCCAGAGGTCAAACACTTCCCGGAGTCTGGGTACGAAGATGCGCTGCAATGGCTTGGGGAAGTGACAGTCCCGACCGCCCAATAGCAAACGAAGCGATTTTTTGCAAATAACACACACGGGATAAATAGACAATGTCCATTCAACTCAATGAAGAAGACGGCGGCAAGCGGCTTAGCGTGCATGTCAGCGGCAAGCTGACAAGTGCGGACTACGAGCACTTCGTGCCAGAATTCGAGCGGCTCGTCAGCCAGCACGGCAAACTGCGAGTCCTGTTCGATATGACGGACTTCCACGGTTGGGATGCCGGCGCGCTGTGGGAGGACACCAAGTTCGCCATCAAACACTTCGCCGACATCGAACGGATCGCGATGGTCGGGGAAACGAAGTGGCAGCACGGCATGGCGACGTTCTGCAAGCCGTTCACGAAAGCAACAATTCAATATTTCGATCACGCCCAATCGACCGAGGCGCGGGCGTGGCTGGACAAGGCGTAATGGATTTGTGAAGAGCGACTATTGAGTTTTTCATCCAATTGAAACACGAGGCAGAAAATGACACAGAAAAGTAATTTGCTCACCATCGAATCATTGGCCGAGTTGGCATCAGTCCAACAGCCGCCGTGTCTCTCGCTTTACCAGCCGACCCATCGGAGTCGGCCCGAGAATCAGCAGGATCCGATCCGATTTCGCAATCTTGTAAAGGAGTTGGAGGTATCGCTCCGGCAGAAGTATCCGGCCGTCGAGACCCGGCTCCTGCTGGAACCGTTTGCAGCCCTCGCTCACGATCATGCTTTCTGGAACCATACGCGGGAGGGATTGGCCGTGCTGGGCGGGCCAAGCCTGTTTCGAGTGTTCCGGCTTCAGCGGCCGGTCGCCGAATTGGCCGTCGTGGCCGACAGCTTTCACACCAAGCCCTTGCGACGCTTTCTGCAATCGGTCGGTCGACTATCAGGTTCTGGGATTGAGCCTCCAGAAGATCCAACTCTTCGAGGGGAACCGCGACGCGCTCGACGAGATCGATCCGGCTCCAGGCGTCCCGCGGACGATCACCGAGGCGTTGGGCGATGAACTGACCGAGCCGCATCAGACGGTCGCTTCATACGGCGGTGTCGGTCAGGGTCGCGACGCCATGCACCACAGCCACGGCGGGAAAAAAGACGAGGTGGACAGCGATGCAGAGCGGTTTTTTCGTGCCGTCGACCGCGCGGTGCTCGAGCACCATTCCCGGCCATCGGGCCTGCCGCTGATCCTGGCGGCGTTGCCGGAGCATCATAATCTTTTCCGCCGGATCAGCCACAACCCATTTCTGATAGCGGAGGGCCTCACGATCAATCCCGATGTCCTGCCAATCGATGAACTTCGGGAACGCGCCTGGCAAGTCGTCGAGCCGCAGTATCAGGCGCGGCTGGCTGAGCTGAGCGAAGAGTTCGAACAAGCCCGATCCAAGGGGCTTGGCAATGACGACCTGGCGCAGGTTGCTCAGGCGGCTACCGCCGGGCGGGTCGCGACGCTGCTGATCGAGGCCGACCGCCAGATTGCCGGCCGACTCGACGGCGCGACGGGTCGGGTCGAAGTTGCTGATCTGAGCCACCCGCAAGTCGATGACCTGCTCGACGATCTGGGCGAACTGGTCGAAAAGATGGGCGGCCAGGTCCTGGCCATTCCGGCCGAGCAGATGCCGGGGCGGACGGGACTGGCTGCCACCTACCGGTATTGAACCAACCACAACCACAAAGGAGAACAGCATGCAGATCCAATTGAATACCGACGGTAACATCGAAGGTCACGAGGCGCTGGCCACTCAGGTGAGTAGCGTAGTGGAGAGCGCCCTCAAGCGATTCAGCGATCACATCACGCGAGTGGAGGTCCAACTGAGCGACGAGAACAGCGACAAGAAAGGCGGCAATGACGACATGCGTTGCGTGATGGAAGCCCGCCTCGAAGGCCGCCAGCCTATCGCGGTCACGCATCAGGCAGCGACCTTGGACCAAGCCGTCGACGGCGCTGCAGATAAGTTGACACAGATTGATTGAGAGCACCCTCGGGCGGCTGCGCGATCATAGAGAGTCGCAGCACTGACCCGCCTCCGCTGGGGTCGACCAATGATTGACAAAACTGCTGAGGTATCAGAGATGAATATGCAAGAGCTGATCGATACCGCGAGCGCGCTGGTCGCCGGCGACAAGGGGCTGCTGGCGATGGATGAAAGCAACCCAACCTGCAACAAACGATTTGCCAGGTTGGGGATTCCCCAGACCGAGGAGGCCCGTCGCGCCTATCGAGAGTTGATCGTGACCACGCCAGGGCTCGGCGAGTGCATCAGTGGAGCAATCCTCTATGACGAGACGATCCGCCAGCAGAAGAAAGATGGCACTCCGTTTGTTAAAGTCATCGCCGATGCGGGAATCATTCCCGGCATCAAAGTTGACACCGGTGCCAAGGACATGGCCGGTCATCCCGGCGAGAAAATCACCGAAGGTTTGGACGGATTGCGTGACCGCCTGGCTGAATACTCTCAAATGGGCGCCCGTTTTGCCAAGTGGCGCGCGGTGATTGCCGTGGGCGATTGTCTTCCCAGCCGGGGTTGCATCGAGGCCAACGCGCAGGCGCTGGCTCGCTATGCCGCATTGTGCCAGGAAGCCGGACTGGTCCCGTCGTCGAGCCGGAAGTGCTCATGGACGGCGAGCATACCCTGGAGCGGTGCCGCGAGGTGACGGAGGAAGTCTTGCAAACGGTTTTCAACCAACTTTACACACAACGGGTGACACTGGAGGGGATGATCCTGAAGCCCAACATGGTGCTTCCGGGATTGACCTGTCCCGAGCAAGAAACCGTGGACGAGGTGGCCGACGCCACGGTGAAGTGTCTCTTGCGAGCCGTCCCCGCGGCCGTGCCGGGGATTGCGTTCTTGTCGGGCGGCCAATCCGCTGAACTGGCCTCGGCCCGTTTGAATGCCATGAATGTTCGATTCAAGTCGCGAGCTGCCTTGGGCGTTGGCGTTTTCGTTTGCCCGCGCCATCCAGCAACCAGCTTTGGAAATCTGGCAAGGCAAGGAGGCCAACGTGAAGGCGGCACAGCAGGCTCTGTATCATCGAGCCAGGTGCAACGGGCTGCGAGGCGAGGTGAATACAATGCGGAGATAGAGACCAGTATGACCATTCCAAGGTTGGAGAAGGTAGGCAACTGACGCATGAGCAAAGCAGGCGACGGTAAGCTTGGGTTGTGGGCAGTGGTGGCTATCGGCATCGGCGGGATGGTCGGGGGCGGGATTTTTGCGGTGCTGGGGCTGGCGGTGCAACTGGCGCACGGCGGCACGCCGATCGCCTTTGCCCTCGCGGGCGGGGTGGCGCTGCTGACGACGTATTCGTATGCGAAACTCTCCGTCGCATACCGAGTCGCGGCGGGACGGTCACCTTCCTCGACCGCGCGTTCGGGGCGGGCATGTTCACCGGCAGTCTGAACGTGTTGTTGTGGCTGAGTTACGTGGTGATGCTGTCGCTGTATGCGCTCGCGTTCGGCAGTTACGGTGCGACGTTCCTGCCGGCAGCGTGGCAGGCGATCGGCAAACATGTGCTGATCAGTCTCAGTGTTATTGTCGATCACCGGTTTGAACCTGCTCAGCGCCGACGTGATCGGCAAGGCTGAGAACTGGATCGTCGGGTTGAAAGTGGCGATCCTGCTGTTCTTTGTCGGTGTCGGCATGTGCCGGCATCAACAGCCGCTCAAATCGCGCCCGGATCGTGGTCGCCGCCGCTGCAGTTGGCGGCAGGCGGGATGATCATCTTTGTGGCCTATGAAGGGTTCGAGTTGATCGCCAACACGGCGCACGATGTGCGTGACGTGGCGAAGACCCTGCCGCGAGCGTACTACGTCGCGGTCGGATTCGTGATCGCGTTGTACGTGCTGGTCTCGCTCGTCACCGTGGGCCATCTCGCGGTGGACAAGATCGTGGCGGCCAAGGATTACGCGTTGGCGGAAGCGGCGCGGCCCTTTCTCGGCCAGGCCGGCTTCACGCTGATCGCGATCGCGGCGATGCTATCCACCGCTTCCGCGATCAACGCCACGCTCTACGGTGCCGCGCGATTGAGTTACTGCATCGCGCGCGACAGAGAATTGCCTGCCGTGCTGGAACGGAAGGTGTGGGGAGAACCGGTAGAGGGACTGTTGATCACCGCCGGGCTGACGCTGTTCATGGCGAACGCATTCGATCTGACCAGTATCGCGACGCTGGGCAGCGCCGGCTTTCTGCTGATCTTTGCCGCCGTGAACACCGCGAACGCGCGGCATGCGCTTGCACACAAACAGCCTCGGCTGGATTTCGGTGACCGGAGCTGTTGCATGTCTTACGGCCTTGGGCGCGCTGGTTTGGCACACGGCGCGGGCCGACCCCATGAAGCTGTGGGTGCTGGCGGCGATGGTCGCGTTGGCTGTGACGATTGAGGGCGCTATACAGGCTGGCGAAACGATGAGATCCGATTGCATGAATAATTGATGCATTGAAAAATGACAGGAGGTTCCCAGTGACAGACCAGAAAAAAGACAGTTCCGATACGCACGCGGCACAGCAAGCCTTGGTTCATCGGGCCAGGTGCAACCGGGCTGCGTACCGCGGCCAGTACAATGCCGCGATGGAAGGGACGGGAGCCTTGTGATGTCACTGCGACTTTACCTTGCTCGGCACAGCGTCGCTCAGCCTTCTCGGATACGACCTCCACCATCCCGAGGTATCAGTCATCGCACAGTGGAACGTGGCCTCACACGAAAGCCTCGACAAGGGGGACTACTACGCGTTGGCGACACGACAACCATGAAGCAGCTGGCGATTGAACGATGGGAAAACGAAGGGGGCGAGATTCTTACCGCACAACGGAACCAAGAACGCGTGGCACCCACTAGTCTGTTGGAGAATTCGCTGCGGAGAGGTACATAACGGAATGAAAAAGCTCATTGTTTTCGATCTGGATGGCACGCTGGCCGAAAGCAAATCGGCTCTCGATGCCGAGATGGCCACACTGCTCAGTGCACTTTTAGCCATTGTGAAGGTGGCCGTCATCTCCGGCGGCAACTGGCAGCAATTCGAAGAGCAAGTGCTCTCTAATCTGCCTCATGACGAACACCTGAAGAATCTGTCTCTCCTCCCGACATGTGGCACAAAGTTCTACCAATATGAATCAGGATTGGACACAGCTTTATGCGGAAGACTTCACCGATAAGGAAAAAGAGAAGATTATCAGTTCCTTGAAGCAGGCGATTGAGTTGTCGGACTTTGAGATCGACGAGACTTGGGGAGAGGAAATTGAAGACCGCGGAAGCCAGATAACATTTTCCGCATTAGGTCAGCAGGCCCCCTTGGAAGAAAAGGAAAAGTGGGATCCGGATTTCACCAAGCGGAAGAAAATCAAAGCATTCCTGGACAAGTTTGATTCCCGAGTTTTCCGTGCGATTGGGTGGCGCGACATCCATTGATATCACCAAGCCTGGCATCGACAAAGGCTACGGGATTAGAAAACTCCGAGACACGCTTGGCATTGCAATTCAGGAGATGATTTTTGTTGGGGATGCCTTGTTCCCTGGTGGGAACGATTATCCGGCCAAAGAAGCAGGCGTTGTGTCAATCCAGGTCAGAGATCCTGAGGAGTCGAAACGGGTGATTGAAGCCATCCTCGCTTGTTTGGATGGCGTTCAACATTCAGGACTTCGCAAAGAGGAGAGTCAATGAGCGGTTTTCAATTGCAACGTCTGGGGCTGATCATGGAGCCGGAACCGGGCAATCCGCTGGAGGTCGAAGGCACTCTGAATCCCGCTGCCGTCCGTGGCCCTGATGGTCAGCTTTACCTTTTTCCACGGCTGGTCGCGAAGGGCAATTACTCGCGCATCGGCATCGCTCGCGTTCTGTTCAACGAGGCCGGCGACCCGTGCGGCGTCGAGCGGCTCGGCATCGCGCTTGGAGCCGGAAGCCGATTATGAGCTGCGGTCCGACGGCAGCGGCGGCTGCGAGGATCCGCGGATCACGTTCGTGGAGCGGTTCCAGCGCTATGTGATGACTTACACGGCGCATTCACCCATCGGCCCACGGATCGCCCTGGCGGTATCGGAGGATTTGTTCCACTGGAAGCGACTGGGACTCGCGACATTTGAACCGTATCACGGCATTGATTTCGTCCACGTGGACAATAAAGACGCCAGCGTCTTCCCCGTCGCCATTCCCAATCACGCCGGGAAAATGCAAATGGCCCTTCTCCATCGCCCGCTTTTCCCCGGCACGCGTCCCGAGGAAACCGCCTGCCAGGCGAAGTCCCGAGTGGTGGATCTCGATCATGAAAGCATCTGGATTTCCTACTGCCCGATGGCCTTGGAGGGCCTCAAACCGCATCAACTTGGCCTGTTTAACTCCCATCACCGGCTGGCGACTCCGGTATCGCCATGGGAGCGGCTCAAAATCGGCGGGGGCACTCCGCCCATCCTCACCCGCCACGGCTGGCTGATCGTTTACCACGGCGTGAGCGAACTGGCGGAGCCGGGCGACGAAGGACAGCATCTGTGCTACTCGGCCGGGGTGATGGTGCTCTCGAAGAAACATCCGCGCGTGATCCGCTATCGTTCGGCGGAGCCAGTGTTGACACCGATGCTGCCGCAAGAACGTTCCGGGATTGTCGCCAATGTCGTATTTCCCACCGGCATCGACCGGCGCGACGATCTCGGCTTGCCGGACCGCTTCGACGTCTATTACGGGATGGCCGACAACCGGATCGGCGTGGCACGCCTCGACTGCCGGACGTCTGCCACGGACATCGCCGACGCCGGAAGCAAGTCTGCCGTTACAAACGGTGACGAACCCGCCGCATCGGTCAGTCAGCGATCTGGAGCAAAGACCGAGGTGACGTGATCCCGAGAATGAATGACGGGATCAGAAAGTGAGAATTCCACGAGAATCTCGGCATGGTCGTCTCGGTGCGCGGCAGTGTCGTCGATATACGGTTCGATGCGCATTTGCCGCCCATCTATTCGTTGCTGCACGCGAAGGAGGGGGAAATTGTCATCGAGGTGTTAGCTCAGCTCGACGCGCGTCACGTGCGCGGGATCGCGTTGACGCCCACGCAAGGTCTCGCTCGCGGAATGGAGGTGGAGGATTCGGGCGGGCCGCTTAAAGGCGCCAGTCGGCAAAGCGATTCTCTCGCGAATGTTCGACGTGTTTGGCAACGCCATCGACCGCGAAGCGCCGCTCGCCGATGTCCAATGGCGTTCGGTGCATCGGGCTCCGCCGCCGCTGGCACGACGATCCACCAAGTCCGAAATCTTTGAAACGGGCATCAAGGTCATCGATGTGCTCGTGCCGCTGGAGCGCGGCGGCAAGGCGGGGCTTTTCGGCGGGGCGGGCGTGGGTAAGACGGTGCTGCTCACCGAAATGATCCACAACATGATCGGACATCAGGAGGGCGTGAGCATCTTCTGCGGCATCGGCGAACGGTGTCGCGAAGGCGAGGAGCTTTACCGCGACATGAAGAAAGCCGGCGTGCTGCCGAACATGGTGATGATCTTCGGCCAGATGAACGAGCCGCCGGGCAGCCGGTTCCGCGTGGGCCATGCGGCGCTGACGATGGCCGAGTATTTCCGAGACGATGAGCACCGCGACGTGCTGTTGCTGATCGACAATATTTTCCGCTTCATCCAGGCCGGCATGGAGGTGTCCGGCTTGATGGGCCAAATGCCGTCGCGTCTGGGATATCAGCCTACAATGGGCACCGAGTTGTCGCAGTTGGAGGAGCGCATCGCCAACACCGATGCCGGCGCCATCACCTCCATCCAGGCGGTGTATGTGCCGGCGGATGATTTCACCGATCCGGCGGCGGTGCATACGTTCTCGCATCTCTCCGCGTCGATCGTGCTCTCGCGCAAGCGGGCGAGCGAAGGCCTTTATCCGGCCATCGATCCGCTACAATCCAGTTCCAAGATGGCCACGCCGGGCATCGTCGGCCAGCGGCATTACGCCTTGGCGCAGGAAATCCGGCGGACGCTCGCGCAATACGCAGAACTCAAGGACATCATTGCGATGCTCGGCCTGGAGCAGCTTTCGCCGGAGGACCGCAACGTGGTCGCCCGCGCCCGCCGGTTGGAGCGTTTTCTCACCCAGCCCTTTTTCACGACCGAGCAGTTCACCGGCCTTAAAGGAAAGCTCGTCAGCCTCAAGGACGCACTGGACGGCTGTGAGCGAATCCTGCTCGACGAATTCAAAGACTATCCGGAGAGAGCGCTCTACATGATCGGAACGATTGACGAAGCAAAGAAAAAAGCGAAGCCCGGTGCAGAACCAAATCCACCAAAGGTCGAACATGCCGCCGACTCACATGAATCTTAAAGTTCTCCTGCCGTTTCAAATCTTCGCCGAGAAAACCGGTGTGTCGCGCATCGTCGCGGAGACGCACGAGGGTTCGTTTGGACTCTTGCCGCACCGGCTTGACTGCGTCGCGGCGCTCGCGCCCGGGATTCTGATCTACGAAACCGAAGCGGAGGGCGAGGTTTACGTGGCCGTCGATGAAGGGGTGTTGGTCAAGACTGGCTTGGACGTGCTCGTCTCCGTACGCAACGCCATTGGCGGAACGGACCTCGGCCAACTGCGCGAGGCGGTGGAGCGAGAGTTTCTGACTTTGGACGAGCACGAGCAGAGCGTGCGCTCCGTGATGGCGAAAATGGAGAGCGGCTTCATCCGCCGCTTAGCGGAGTTTCATCATGAGTGACAAGTCGGAAAACAAGAGCGCGAAAGACCAGACGGCGTTCAGTCGGAAGGTCGGCGCGAAGGCGGCCCGCAAGCTTAAGGCGCGGCGTAACCCCACGCCGGGCGTTTGGTTTGGCCTGGGTATGATGGGGCTGGTTGGTTGGTCCGTGGTGGTTCCGACGCTGCTCGGCGCGGCGCTGGGGATCTGGTTGGACAAACATCATTCTGGCAAGCATTCCTGGACGCTGATGCTGCTGGTCGTTGGCCTGATTATCGGCTGTTTAAATGCTTGGCATGTGGGTGGCCAAGGAAGAAAGAGCAATGCGCGACGAACAGGAGAATCACGATGAATGAGCTCTTGAGTCTGATTCTGCCGCTAGTGGCCGGCGTGCTGCTTGGCATGATGTACTTTGGCGGCCTGTGGTGGACGGTTCGCAAGGGCATTTCGTCCAATCGGCCGGCGCTCTGGTTCCTCGGCAGCCTGCTGCTGCGGATGAGCCTTACCCTGGCAGGGTTTTACTTTATCTCGGGCAATCATTGGGAGAGGCTGCTCGCGTGCCTCATCGGATTTGTGATTGCACGCCTTGTCGTGACGCGGCTGACGCGGCCGTCTGGAGAAAACGCAAACCCGCGCGGCACAGGAGGCCAACCATGCGCCTTAGTCCCGATGAATTGATTTTCTGGCAGTACGGATTTCTTCAAACTCAACGCTACGATTGTATTCACGTGGGGACTGATGCTCGTGCTGGCCGTCGGTTCAAGACTCATCACGCGCAAACTTTCCGTCGGCCTGGAACGATCCCGCTGGCAGAATCTTCTGGAAATCGTCGTGACCGGCATTGAGAAACAAATCGAAGAGGTCGGCCTGAGTCAGCCGCAGAAGTATCTGGGCTTTCTGGGCACGCTCTTTTTGTTCATCGCCGCAGCCAGCCTCTGCACCATCATTCCCGGCTACGAGCCGCCGACCGGCTCGCTCTCGACCACGGCTGCACTCGCGCTGTGCGTGTTTGTGGCCGTGCCGCTGTTCGGCATCGAAGAACAAGGGGTGGGCAACTACCTCAAGTCCTATGTGGAGCCGACGTTCATCATGCTGCCATTTAATATCATCAGCGAACTTTCCCGCACGCTGGCCCTGGCCGTCCGCCTGTTCGGCAACATGATGAGTGGGGCGATGATTATCGGCATTCTGCTCACCATCACGCCGTTCATCTTTCCGATCGTCATGACGGCGCTCGGTCTGCTCACCGGCATGGTGCAGGCCTACATCTTCAGCATCCTGGCAGCGGTTTACATTGCGGCCGCCACGCGAGTCCGCTAAGCCCAAGCCTGAACCCGATGCAACACATTGAAGCATGAACTACGACAACAAAAGGAGATACTATGGATAGCATGACGATTATCGCGGTGGCATCCATTGTCATCGCGGGCCTCACCACCGGTTTCGGCACGATGGGGCCCGCGCTGGCGGAAGGGAAGGCGGTCGCGACGGCCCTGACTTCGCTGGCGCAGCAACCCGACGCCTCCGCCACCATCACCCGGACCCTGTTTGTCGGTCTGGCGATGATCGAGTCCACGGCCATCTACTGTTTCGTGGTCTCGATGATTCTCATTTTCGCCAATCCGTTCTGGAATCACGTCATCGCCCAAACCGCGGGAAAGTAATCCATGCTCATTGATTGGTTCACCGTCGGTGCGCAGGCGCTCAACTTTCTCATCCTGGTGTGGTTGATGAAGCGCTTTCTTTACAAGCCCATCCTCCACGCCATCGACGCGCGTGAGAAGCGGATCGCCGCGGAACTCGCGGACGCCGACGCGAAAAAGGCCGAAGCCCAAAAGGAGCGCGACGAGTTCCAGCACAAGAACGAGGAGTTCGACCAGCAGCGCGCTGCACTCTTGAGCCAGGCGACGGACGAGGCGCAGGCCGAACGCGAGCGGCTCCTCGACGAAGCACGGAAGGCAGCCGACGCCCTGCGTGCCAAACGACAGGAGGCGTTGAAACGCGAACACCAGACCCTGAACGACGAAATCACCCGCCGCACCCGGGAGGAAGTGTTTGCCATCGCGCGAAAGACACTGTCGGACCTCGCCGGGACAAGCCTGGAAGAACGCATGAGCAAGGTGTTCACGCGCCGCTTGCAAGAGCTGAATGGTGAGGCGAAAGTAGGATCTCGCCAAGGCCCTGACGACGTCGCTCAGACCCCGTGCTCGTGCGCAGCGCCTTCGAACTGCCGTCGGAGCAACGAGCCGCGATACAACAAGTACTCAACGAAACCCTCTCGGCTGCAGTCCAAGTCCGATTCGAGACCGCGCCGGATGTGATCAGCGGCATCGAACTCACCGCGAACGGACGCAAGGTTGCTTGGAGCATCGCGGATTACCTGGCGTCACTGGAATCGAGCGTCGGCGAACTGTTGAAAGAACAGTCCAAACCGCAAGCCAAATCTGAGGCCAATCCAGAAGCCGAAGCCACGCCCAAGCCGAAGTCCGGGACGAGACCGGCCGCTCCTGAGGAGGCCAAATGAGTGCGCCGCCCGATTCTTTGAAAAGTGTCTTCGACTGCGCGTTCGCCGCTCTCAGCCAGGGGCGGGCATCCTACACGCCGCAACTGACGCCACACGAGGTGGGCACGATCACCAGCGTTGCCACCGGCATCGCCAAGGTGTCGGGGCTCCCCGGCGTCGGCTTCGATGAATTGGTGACGTTTCCCGGCGATGTGCTCGGCATTGCGTTCAACGTGGACGCGGACGAAATTGGCGTCGTTCTGCTCGGCGAATACTGGCATCTCCACGCGGGAGATGAAGTCCAGCGCACGGGCCGGGTCATGGACGTGGCCGTGGGCGACGGATTGCTGGGGCGCGTCATCGACCCGCTTGGTCGGCCCCTCGACGGCAACGGGCCGGTGGCCTCCAGCAAGCGCCTGCCCATCGAACGCCCCGCCGCGCCGATCATGGACCGCGCTCCCGTCACGGTGCCTCTTCAGACCGGCCTCAAAGTCATCGATGCGCTCATTCCCGTGGGCCGCGGCCAGCGCGAGTTGATTCTCGGCGATCGTCAGACGGGCAAGACCGCCATTGCGATCGACACGATCCTCAATCAGCGCGACCAGAATGTGCTGTGCGTTTATTGTGCCATCGGTCAGCGCGCGTCCGCCGTCGCGAAGGCCGTGGCAACCTTGCGGGAAAAGGGAGCGATGGATTACACGGTCCTCGTCGTGACCGAGGGCAACGACCCGCCGGGTCTCGCTTACATCGCTCCTTACGCCGCGACCAGCATCGCGGAGGCTTTCGTGGACGCGGGCCGAGATGTGCTGATCGTTTACGACGACCTCACCCATCACGCGCGCGCCTACCGCGAACTTTCCCTTTTGCTGCGCCGCCCGCCCGGTCGCGAAGCGTTTCCCGGCGACATCTTCTATATTCACTCGCGGCTGCTGGAACGCGCGACGCACCTGCGCCAGGAACTCGGCGGCGGCTCCCTGACCGCGCTGCCCATCATCGAAACCGAAGCACAGGATATTTCCGCCTATATCCCGACCAACTTGATTTCCATCACGGATGGGCAGATCTACCTCTCCCCGTCGCTTTTCGAATTGGGCGTGCTGCCCGCGGTCGATGTCGGAAAATCCGTTTCGCGCGTCGGCGGCAAAGCGCAACGGGCGGCCTACCGTGTGGTGGCGGGCGACCTCAAGCTCGCCTACGCTCAGTTTGAGGAACTCGAAACCTTTTCCCGGTTCGGAGCCCGCCTGGATGAAGACACCCGCAAGATCATCGAGCACGGACGGCGAATTCGCGCCTGCCTCAAACAGCCGGAATTCACCCCCGTGTCCGTGCCCGCGCAAATCGCCGTGCTGCTGGCGTTGACCGCCGGACTTTTCGACGACGTGCCGCTCGACCAGATGACCGAGGCCGAGCACGCCCTATGCGAGGCGGCAGCGGATATCCCGGCGGAAGTGCGCGAGCGATTGGATACGGCTGAAGAATTGAGCGATGAGGATCGCGAAATGATTATCGAAATCGCCCGCAAATCGCTCGCCCGCTTCCAGCCCAAGCCTGAATCCAAGGAGAAGACATGAGCGACACCTTAGCCAGCCTACGCCGAAAGATTGGCGGAGCCGGGGACCTCCAATCCGTCGTCCGCACGATGAAGGCCGCGGCCGCCTCGAACATCGGACAATACGAGAAATCGGTGCGCGCGTTGGCTGATTACTATCGCATTGTGGAGTTGGGGTTGGGCGCATGCTTCCGGGAAATCGGGTCGGCGCCCTTGATTGCAGAACGGAAAAGACCCACGGCTGCGGGTGCGATAGGCGCGGTCGTGTTCGGTTCAGACCAGGGGCTGGTCGGGCAATTCAATGAGGTGGTGACCGACTATGCGGTCAAAACGCTGGCGGCTCTGCCGGCCAAACCCGAGGTCTGGGCCGTCGGTGAGCGCGTTCGTGCGCGCCTGGTGGACGCGGGTTTGCCGGTGGTGGGCCACTTCCCCGTGCCGAACTCCGTCCAGGCCATCACCCCGCTCGTCGGACAGATTCTCCTGGAGAGCAAGACACACCACAGTCAGGGTCAGGTCGCCGAACTCCATCTATACTACAATCGCCCCACCTCGGGGGCCGTTTATGCGCCCGTCACGCAGCGACTGCTACCATTGGACGAAGACTGGCGACAGAAGCTGGCCGAACTTCCCTGGCCGACGGGGAACTTGCCCGAAGTCATGGGTGGCGATACCGCGACCTTGCGAGCACTCATCCGCGAATATCTTTTCGTCTCGCTTTTCCGGGCGTGTGCCGAATCTCTCGCGAGCGAGAATGCGAGCCGCCTGGCCGCGATGCAACGCGCCGACAAAAACATCGACGAATTGCTGGAGGACCTCAACCGGACATTCCATCGTTTGCGCCAGAGTGGCATCGACGAGGAACTATTCGACGTCGTCTCCGGCTTCGAGGCGTTGGCGGGACCAGGCCGATGGATAGCATGACGATTGTCGCGGTGGCTTCCATTGTCATTGCGGGCCTCACTACCGGTTTCGGCACGATGGGGCCCGCGTGGCGGAAGGAAAGGCGGTCGCGACGGCCCTGACTTCGCTAGCGCAGCAACCCGACGCCTCCGCCACCATCACACGGACCCTATTTGTCGGTCTGGCGATGATCGAGTCCACGGCCATCTACTGTTTCGTGGTCTCGATGATTCTCATTTTCGCCAATCCGTTCTGGAATCACTTCATCGCCCAAACCGTTGGAAAGTAATCCATGCTCATTGATTGGTTCACCGTCGGTGCGCAGGCGCTCAACTTTCTCATCCTGGTGTGGTTGATGAAGCGCTTCCTTTACAAGCCCATCCTCCACGCCATTGACGCGCGTGAGCAGCGAATCGCTGCAGAGCTTGCGGACGCCGACGCGAAAAAAGCCGAAGCCCAAAACGAGCGCGACGAGTTCCAGCACAAGAACGAGGATTTCGACCGGCAGCGCACTGCACTCTTGAGCCAGGCGACGGACGAGGCGCAGGCCGAACGCGAGCGGCTCCTCGACGAAGCACGGAAGGCATCCGACGCCCTGCGTGCCAAACGACAGGAGGCATTGAAACGCGAACAGCAGACCCTGAACGACGAAATCACCCGCCGCACCCGGGAGGAAGTGTTTGCCATCGCGCGGAAGACACTGTCGGATCTGGCCGGGACAAGCCTGGAAGAACGCATGAGCAAGGTGTTCACGCGCCGCTTGCAAGAGCTGAATGGTGAAGCGAAAGTAGATCTCGCCAAGGCCCTGACCACTTCGTCGAACCCCGTGGTCGTGCGCAGCGCCTTCGAACTGCCGCCGGAGCAGCGAGCCGCGATACAGAATGTACTCAACGAAACCTTCTCGGCTGAATTCCAAGTCCGATTCGAGACCGCGCCGGATGTGATCAGCGGTATCGAACTCACCGTGAACGGACGCATGGTTGCTTGGAGCATCGCGGATTACCTGGCGTCACTGGAATCGAGCGTCGGCGAGCTGTTGAAAGAACAGTCCAAACCGCAAGCCATATCTGAGGCCAATCCTGAAGCCGAAGCCACGCCCAAACCGAAGTCCGGGACGAAACCGGCCGCTCCTGAGGAGGCCAAATGAGAGCGCCGCCCAATTCCTTGAAAAGTGTCTTCGACGGCGCGTTCGCCGCTCTCAGCCGGGGGCGGGCATCCTACACGCCGCAATTGACGCCACACGAGGTGGGCACGATCACCAGCATCGCCACCGGCGTTGCCAAGGTGTCGGGGCTCCCCGGCGTCGGCTTCGATGAATTGGTGACGTTTCCCGGCGATGTGCTCGGCATTGCGTTAAACGTCGACGCGGACGAAATAGGCGTCGTTCTGCTCGGCGAATACTGGCATCTCCACGCGGGAGATGAAGTCCGGCGCACGGGCCAGGTCATGGACGTGGCCGTGGGCGACGGATTGCTGGGCGCGTCATTGACCCGCTTGGTCGGCCCCTCGATAACAACGGGCCGGTGGCCTCCAGCAAGCGATTGCCTGTCGAACGCCCCGCCGCACCGATTATGGACCGCGCTCCCGTCACGGTGCCTCTTCAGACCGGCCTCAAAGTCATCGATGCGCTCATTCCCGTGGGCCGCGGCCAGCGCGAGTTGATTCTCGGCGATCGCCAGACGGGCAAGACCGCCATTGCAATCGACACGATCCTCAACCAGCGCGACCAGAATGTGCTGTGCGTTTATTGTGCCATCGGTCAGCGCGCGTCCGCAGTCGCGAAGGCCGTAGCAACCTTGCGGGAAAAGGGAGCGATGGATTACACAGTCCTCGTCGTGACCGAGGGCAACGACCCGCCGGGTCTCGCTTACATCGCTCCCTACGCCGCGACCAGCATCGCGGAGGCTTTCGTAGACGCGGGCCGAGATGTGCTGATCGTTTACGACGACCTCACCCATCACGCGCGCGCCTACCGCGAACTCTCGCTCTTGCTGCGCCGTCCGCCCGGCCGCGAGGCGTTTCCCGGCGACATCTTTTATATTCACTCGCGGCTGCTGGAACGCGCCACGCACCTGCGCCAGGAACTCGGCGGCGGCTCCCTGACCGCGCTGCCTATCATCGAAACCGAAGCACAGGATATTTCCGCCTATATCCCGACCAACTTGATTTCCATCACGGATGGGCAAATCTACCTCTCCCCATCGCTTTTCGAATTGGGCGTACTGCCCGCGGTCGATGTCGGAAAATCCGTTTCGCGCGTCGGCGGAAAAGCGCAACGGGCGGCCTACCGTGTGGTGGCGGGCGACCTCAAGCTCGCCTATGCCCAGTTTGAGGAACTCGAAACCTTTTCCCGGTTCGGGCGCGACTGGATGAAGACACCCGCAACATCATCGAGCACGGGCGGCGAATTCGCGCCTGCCTCAAACAGCCGGAATTCACCCCCGTGTCCGTGCCCGCGCAAATCGCCGTACTGCTGGCGTTGACCGCCGGACTTTTCGACGACGTGCCGCTCGACCAGATGACCGAGGCCGAGCACGCCTTATGCGACGCGGCAGCGGATATCCCGGCGGAAGTGCGCGGGCGACTGGATATGGCTGAAGAATTGAGCGATGCGGATCGTGAAATGATTATCGAAATCGCCCGCAAATCGCTCGCCCGCTTCCAGCCCAAGCCGGAATCCGAGGAGAAGACGTGAGCGACACCGTAGCCAGCCTACGCCGCAAGATTGGCGGTGCCGGGGACCTCCAATCCGTCGTCCGCACGATGAAGGCCGCGGCAGCCTCGAACATCGGACAATACGAGAAATCGGTGCGCGCGTTGGCTGACTACTATCGCATTGTGGAGCTGGGGTTGGGCGCATGCGTCCGGGAAATCGGGTCGGCGCCCTTGATTGCAGAACGGAAACGACCCACGGCTGCTGGTGCGATAGGCGCGATCGTGTTCGGTTCCGACCAGGGGCTGGTGGGACAATTCAATGAAGTGGTGACCGACTATGCGGTCAAAACACTGGCGGCTCTGCCGGCCAAATCCGAGGTCTGGGCCGTCGGCGAGCGCGTTCGTGCGCGCCTGGTGGACGCGGGTTTGCCGGTGGTGGGCCACTTCCCCGTGCCGAACTCCGTCCAGACCATCACCCCGCTCGTTGGACAGATTCTCCTGGAGAGCGAGGCACACCACAGTCAGGCGCAGGTCGGCGAACTCCACCTCTACTACAATCGCCCCACCTCGGGGGCCGCTTATGTCCCCGTCACGCAGCGACTGCTACCATTGGACGAAGACTGGCGACGGAAGCTGTCTGAACTTCCCTGGCCGACGGGGAACTTGCCCGAAGTCATGGGTGGCGATACCGCGACCTTGCGAGCACTTATCCGCGAATATCTTTTCGTCTCGCTCTTCCGGGCGTGTGCCGAATCTCTCGCGAGCGAAAATGCGAGCCGCCTGGCCGCGATGCAACGCGCCGACAAAAACATTGACGAATTGTTGGAGGACCTCAACCGGACATACCATCGTTTGCGCCAGAGTGGCATCGACGAGGAACTATTTGACGTTGTCTCCGGCTTCGAGGCGCTGGCGGGACCAGGTCGTCAGCCAGGGCGACCAGGATAACTGTAAACCGTCCTGTGCAAAATGGTTGCGAAACGCAAATCGTTGACAGGAAAGGACGAAACGATGGCTCGGAGTCGGCCTGATTGCCGGTCGATAAGCTTCCTTGGTAGTCGGCCGAGCGATTGAAACCTGTCGAATGGGTTGCAGTCACGGCCACGGCACGGACAGTGAGCGCGGGCAGCCCGTTGACAATCGAATTTGCGCGAACGCAATCGACTAGGCAGCGTCGCGGTAGTAATGCTTCAGCAGCCCGCCAAGTCGTGTGCGACATTGGATCGCACCGTCGCCATGTGGCGGCGGCTCACCGGAGATGAGCCGATTGCCCAACCCTTGATGCGGCCTCTCCTGGTGATAATGCTCAAGGTACTCCCGCACCAGGTAGTCGAAGTGCTTCTCACCGAAGACGAGGAAGTGATCGAGGCACTCGACCTGGATCGATTGAATGAACCGCTCGACGTAGGCGTTGAGATTGGGTGAGCGGAGCGACAGCCTTTTCGCGCGAATGCCCGCCTTTGTCATGACTCGGTCAAAGCCGCGCTTGTAGATCTGGTCGTTGTCGCGAGTCACCAGACCGACCTGCAGATCCTCGGCCTTGGCATGCTCAATGAACGCCCGGGCCTGCTCTTCGACCCAGACCTCGGTTGGATGCCGCGTGGCGGGCGATATCCACACTCGGCGGGTGGCGACGTTCAGAAACACCATCGCAAACAGCTGCGGCATGCCAAGCCGCGATAACACCCGTTTCGAGAAGAAGTCGCACTGCCAGAGCGTTTCGGCGTGCATCTTCAAGAGCTCGTCCCAGGTGCCCGGTCCGCGCTTGGAATAGGGATCGTGACCGTGCTCCTTGAGGATGTTGACGACGGTCTGCCGCGAGATATCCATGATCCCCAGCCTACGGAGCTGACCCAAAACTCGGGTGTAGCCCCAGCCAGTCTCTTGGGCAATCTTTAGCACCAGCTGGCGAATCTCGTCGGGCTTCTTGGGTCGGCCGGGCCTTTTATTCGACACGAGTCCTTTGTGCTGACGAACCCACCGCAAATAGGTGCCATAACGGACAATCGTGATCATCCGTTTCAGATCGGGGCCGATCTGCTCGCCCAGCGCAATGAGCCGCTCGCGGTCCTCCCGACTCACCGTGACATGGTGTCTGACGTACCGCTTCCGCAAGATCTCGTTCTCTGTTTTCAGGAACTCGATGTTCCGGATCAGCTGGTTCGGGTACAGCGGGCCAGAAAGAATAACAGCGGCTGGACAAGCCATCCCATGGCGATATACTCCTGAAAATCGACGGCTAGCGAAGGGCCGGGCATTCTTTTTGTACCCCGCCGAAACCCGCTGACAAGCCTCTGTGGACCGATTTTTGGTGGCTGGCCCCAACGGCGCCACAATGACGGCGCTCTCTCCGCGCTCTCGCGCGAAAAAGAGAGAGCGCGGGTCTGTTAACCCGCGCTCTCAAAAGTTCGTAAACGGTTGCGTTCGGTCGACCCTCATCGAATCGCACTCGAACTCCGTAACCCCCTTGCTCTCAATGATTTACGAATCTGCGCTCTGCGCCAAAGTTCGTAAATGGGTTGTGTACGGGGAGGGGCGAGGCCGAAGGTGAGCGGGCATGCACCATTGCCGTGGACGAGGTGACGACCTACGTTCTTAACAGCCTCGCTTGGTGCTTTCGCCTCGAAGAAGGCACGGAACAGGATTTTGCGGACGACTTAAGGCAGGCGCTCGAATCCTGCCAAAAAAGTATTCAAACTGTCGTCGGTAAGCATCCCGAAATGTACAGCATGGGTACCACCATGACGATGGTCTACATCGTCTGGCCGAGGGCCTTCGTCGTCCACGTCGGCGATAGTCGATGTTATCTGCTTAGAAATCATCAGCTCGACCAGATAACGGTCGACCATACGATGAGTGAAATTATGGCGGAGACGGGACAGATGAGTCGCGAAGAGGCGCGGCACTCCCCGAGGGGCCACGTCCTTTGGAACGTACTCGGCGGCCGCTCAAATGAGTTGTCTGTGGATGTCTATAAATTGACCATCGAGTGCAACGATATCCTGCTGCTATGTACGGACGGCCTCTACGACATGGTGCCACACGAGATGCTACAAGAACTCCTCAATTCCAACACGAGTGCAGAGGCGGCTTGCCGCAAGCTGGTAGATTTGGCCAATGAAAATGGCGGCAGGGATAACATCACCGTGATCGTCTCCTACTTTTTCTCGCCGCAGCTTGATGACCCGCGAGCGTTTGTCGAGGCCGAAGTCCCACTGGACGAGCTGACTGGGCCTACGACGGCGACGACTCGCACAACGGTCGGATTCACTCCTCAAATCGCGCCCGCCCCATCCGCAGATTAACAGCGTTGGGCACGGATTGCATCCGTGCCGGTTCCAGGCTGAGCCGGATCGCCGTGCGAATGCCAAGGCTCGTTGTCATGTGAGTCAAATTAAGAAACGGCCCTCGTGACACACCTTTTTCGGCACATGGATTCCCGTGCCGGAAAACGTCTGCTCGAAGCTTTTGGCACAGCTCTGGCGTAGAACCGCCACAACTGCTTTATCAACCCAACGATTCTGAAACAAAAGCCGAGCCCCGTCTTGAAGCAGCCAATTCCCCAAGTTCAGGGCTGATCCATCGCCAGTGCAATGGCGGTATATTCGGAGGTTATGAACAACGGTTATGTCACTCAACCTCGTCGACTTCGCCCGTCTCAATCAGAGCATTCGCCTCGTCGACCGAAAGTTGCCACCTACCGATCTCATCGGCGCTGTCTTCACGCTCGCTGGCGTCCTGGGTGGGCCAGAGTATGCAGTCACCGGCGTCGGTCTGAAGCCAGAGATAGGCGTTTTCGCCGGATTCGTTTTTCGCGGATAATATTTCTTCGATTTTCGAAGTCATAGCGTTGATGTGTACGTTCAGTAGACAAGCCGAACCGGCAGACTACCGGTTTGCGAAATCTGTAATCGTCAGTATACTTCCATTCGCGAGTCAATACCTGGTACTGATTCCATTTTGGTTCGCGCTGCTTCTGTCGACAACGCTCATGATAATGCCTTGGGCAACCTTCGCACAATGCTCAACTCACGGAGAGCAAGTCCCGTGAGATCGGCTTTGATAATCGACAGCTAAAGAAATGGGACACGCTTGGGTGGGGCATGCACCGATCGGGTGGTAGCGAGCCGTCTCTCAACTCATCTTCCCGAGCTTTTGGGGACTCGTCAGATAACGAACTATTCATGACATCGAGTACAATCTAAGTCACCCCGAGCGTGGAAGTTAAGCTAGTGGTGAGAGTCGTTTGGTACACTTACCATTCATGACAAAGATGATCGCGGATGGGCAAACTGGCAGGAGAACTGCAAAGTCATTTTTTCTCTATTACTAGCGATGAAGCAGCAGCATTGCTCGCGTCCCGCTTTTCCATCAATATCTGACAATCGCGTGCCCGGCTGGTGGCTGAGCATGCTGTGCCAAATGCCGAGAAAATAGACTTTGCAGTTCTCCTGGGCAAACTGGCGGGTGCCGGGGTTTTCCCTCAATTGCCTAAGAAGAGCAATGGTCTACAGGATGGCGGCACTTGGTGGCCAGCCAGGTACAGCCCAGAAGTCCTCAGATCGGAAAGGAGCTAGATAAATGCTTCAAGAACACGATACGGTGATGGGCGATGTACAGGCACGCGATTGGATCGCGGTCATGCTGCTGCAGGGGTATTTGGCGAAGCCGCACGAATCGGTCATCCGGACGACCAATACCGGTAGGGATACTGCGATACAGGCCGCACGAATAGCGTATGAGTATGCTGACGCCATGCTAGCCGTTTCCGCCGAGGGGCCAAGTGCTTAGGCAACTTGCCTGGGATTGTAAATCGGCGACGGCCGACTGCGTTGAGCTTGTTACCTGAGCTTGTATTTCCCGATTGTGGACAACCATCCACAAGTAGGCGAGCGTCGATTCCGCGCCTTGATTGTGATTCACGCCGAGCGGCTGCAAACCGTCGCAACAGGCGCCGGCTTCGACGTCGATGAGTGGCTCGGCCAGACTGTTCCGACCATAAAGCCAATCGTTTGCCCGGCAAAACGCGGCTAGGTACTTCGGGTCCCTATCGAGGCAGAAGGCCGCCAACGCCGCGTCGGCCATCGTGATCGCTTCGACAGGCTGTTGGTCGTAGAGTGCCTTTTCTTCGCCGTGAGGGTACCAATCGCAATTTCCCACGGGCCAAAAGATATCGTCCGCCGTGGTCGCTTGATCGAGAAAATCAAACGATGCTTCGGCCACGTCGAGGAATTCCTCGTCCGGCCAGCGTTGGCCGGCCACGAACAGAGCCTGGGGCAACACTGCGTTGGCGTACGTCAGCCGCGACTCGAACCACCGCCAGTCGGGACGCACGGAACGCTGATAGCAATCGACCAGGCGTTTTGCCGCCGACCAGGCGACCGATTCGATTGATTCAACATCCCGTACTTGACGCGAGTGCAGACTTCCCCACGCCAAGATCACGTACGCTTGGGCGCGGAGACTCCGCAGGTCGGCCAGAACGGGCAGCACCGATTCGACCAATTCCCGGGCCAATTTGCGGTGGCCAAGTGGCAGGCTACTACCAACCACTTCGGCAAGCGCGCGAACCGCCTGGCCCTGGCAGTCGCCGGTGCCGTTCGCATCGAGCCAATCGCGCTGATAGCTCATGAAATTGTGAAATCCGCGCACCGGACATCGCGCGTGCTCCAAGAAGCACAGGTAGGTCGTGACGCGAGCCAACATCCGCGGGGTCGCCTCCTCCTGCCACAATCGGACTGCGAGACGCAGGGCCCGCGCGTTGTCATCAGTGGTGTAGCCGCTTTCGCGCCGCGGCACGCTGAAAATGGCGTGTTGGATCAGGCCGGTGGAGTCGGTCATACGATCCAAATGGTCAAGTACAATCCAATCTTGCACAGACATGTTGAGTTTCTCTAGGTGAGTTGGGCATACTGATCCATGCCGTCGGAAATGCTTTCCGCGCTGGGACGCGACCAAAGCCGAGTCTCGCCATGTGGTCTCGTCACGCGGCCAAAAAGCTCCAGGTATCGCCGGCCCACGTTGGGCCAGGCCATCGGCCGGGAGTACTCGTAGGCGCGATAGCGGGTTTCGATCTGGAACGAAAGATTGGTCAAGTATTTCAGTGTTGCGTCGGCCATCGCCTGGCTGTCACCGAACGGCACGAGTTGACCGCGTCCCTTGGCGAGCACTTCTTCAGCATAGAGATACGGCGTGCTCACGATCGCCAGTCCGGCCGACAAGGCAAAGGCCAATGTGCCGCTGGCGATCTGGTCTTTGCCGGGATAGGGCGTCACGAATACGTCACAAGCCTGCAAGTGCTGCATCAGGTCGGCCACGCTCAGGAACCGATTGACGAATCGCACGTGGTCGCCGACGCCCAGCTCTTCTGCCATGGCCACCAAACTGGCGCGGTAAACTTCCCCTTCCTGCCGTTTGACCAAGGGATGCGTGGCGCCGACGATTAAATACAACGCCTCGGGGCAGGCGGCCACAATCTGCGGCATGGCCTGAATCATGTACTCGAGCCCTTTGCCGCGATTGATCAGCCCAAAGGTGCAAATCGTGCGTCGGTCGGCGAGGCCAAGTTGCGCTCGCACCGTGCCATCCCATGCGAATGGAATCTCGGGCACTCCGTGCGGAATGACCTCGACTCGCGGTCCTGATACGCCATAAACCTCGGCGAGCAGCCGGGCCGCGACTTTGGTCATTACGGCGATGCCCTGACTGCCGGCGGCGATCTCTCGAATTAGTCGCCGCGGTAAATGAGCCGGCTGTGTCAACAACGTGTGAAACGTTGTCACCAGCGGCTTGCGGCAATCGCGGACCAAGTCCAATACATCTTCGCCCCAATCGCCAGGAAACAGCCCGAACTCGTGTTGCAGGCTCACCACGTCGCATCGCCCGTCGTTCGCCACCTCGGCCGTCAAGCGATAGGCGTCGCTGCGACTATTGTTGATCACATGCACGACGCGCGGATCGTCGTACGAGAGCGAATCGGTCTTTTGGATCGCCGCCACGGTCGAAATCGAGTCGATCGCGGCCGCATCCACGGCATCGGCCGAGTCCTTGGTAAACGTCGCCAGCCCGCACTTCTCAGGCGGATAAGTGGAAATGAATAGCGGTCGAACGACTTGCATCGGTTGCCTCATTGGGTTGTATTGCGAGCAACGGCCCGCCGGCAGTCAGTTGGCAGACATGTTTTGCCGGCGAGTGCCGTGGAAGCGTCACGTAGGGTCGGTGAGCATTTTCCAAAAAGCTACGCCCGTACCGGTGATAACCACGGCAAAAATCACAATCATGATCCCTAAAGTAAAATTGAATTCAGGCATGGGGAACCTCTCCAGTAAAAAGTATCCCGTCAATGCCGACGAAGGCCTCTCCTTCGTTCAGCACGGCGGGATGTCAAACTTACAGTTCACTGATCGGTCGAGCGAACCGTTACTTGGTAATTTCCACAACATGTGTCGCATCTTTGCTCGCGCCTTGCTGGTCTAACGGTTCGCTGACGCTAACCTTGGTGCTCTCCACTTCGGGGCTGCGACTTGCGAAGCCAAACCAGCCCTTGCTAAAGCCATACGCGACGACGGCGATTACGATCACAATCACTGCCGTTGCGTATCGTCTACTCATCGGTCGTTGTTCATCCATGAACATGGTCCGCCTCTATTGGTTTTGATACCTAATCATCTAGAACGATGCGTTGCTCAACATCGAACTCTTCCCACGACGTCATTCCATCAATGAACTTGGTGAGTTCCATCTCCGCGCGGTCCTTCGCGTAGCCATAAGGATCCTGCAGAACGGTGACGAGTTGTCCGCGCCTGCCGGCGATTTCAGCCAGATCCTCATTCGTCAGCGTGGACCACTTTTCCTTCAGTCGACGACTCAATTGATTCCAGTCGCCTTTGATCTGATTCCAATTCATTCTGCAGACCCCTTCATTGGTAATGGCAGCTCTGGTAACTCGATTCGCAGACAATGAGCATTAAGGCTTTGCGGGCGGAGGAGTGTCGCCAGTTTTTGTGACTTCCTTCTCAACGGTGACCGTCGTCGTACCATCGGGGGTCGCGACTTCCGACTTCTCCGTGGTGGACGACTTCTCGCTGCACCCGACAAAGGCAAGCGAAAACACACTCAAGACGAAGACCGAGGCAAAAAACAGTTTCATAATCCGACTCCCTAAAAAGAGACATTCACTACGGCCGCTTCACCGCGAAGCTAGCCTCACTCTCCAAAACATTGCATTTCGTTCATTGCGCCCACGAGCGGCAGGGCACTTGCTGACAAAGCTCGGAGCAAACACGGCGGTCTGAGAGGTAGTTTCACAGATTAGCCCCTTCCATAACCAACTGACTGAGCTTCAGCGATGCTTGTTGCTCGGTCTGCGGCAAGAAGCTCTGGGCCAATGGACAGACTTGTGCTTGCACGTCCGACAACTTCGCGACAACTGTCGCGCCACAACCGATGCGCTCGTTTGCCTTGCCCAGGTCGCCGTTTGCGTCCCACAATCCCACGATCAGCTTCACTGTCGGAAACCGGCCGCGGAGGCGCTTGCAGAGGTATCGAGCATGCATCACCGCGGCGGGAGGAGTGGCGGAAATGCAAACGACGTCGGCCTGGCACTTGTTCCACAAGTTCAACCATCTCGCTTGCCAGGGACGTAAGCGAGACTGTCTGCACAATGCAACCGCTCGTATCCAATACTTGCGCGACCATCATGGCCGCGATTTCATCGGCGTCGCTGCGAGCTGGAAGGGATAGGATGCGAAGCTCCGGATTATCGCGCAAATCAATCAGGCGCGGAGTTCCGTTCGCCTTGGGCGAATCATCCGTCTTTTGTTGAGCTTGCATTTCCTGTTGGCGATCAATGCGGTCTTGAATCATCTCCCTCAGGCTCTCAAGGACCAAATTGTGCTTTCCATCGTTGAACTCGCCACGATGCCAATGCGTCTCGACCATGGCCAGCGCGGGGATGAGCACCGAGTCGTAGACTTCGATGAGCGACTCGTGCTCTAGCAAATCCTCGAGCAATTCGTCCGCCTCCTCTTGATCTCCCGCCACGAGTCGCTGATAAATGCGTTTCTTAGGCTCAAAGACGGGCTCGTTGCCCAGCACAACGTCCAGGAAGGACAGTTGCGGAACGTGCTTGCCGACAACCAACAGGCACACGGTCAAGGGTGTCGCCAGCAACAGCCCGACAGGTCCCCATAGCCACAGCCAAAAGACAGCGGCCACCAGGACAGCCACTGCCGACACGCCGGTGTGCTTGCCATAGAGCCAGGGCTCCAGGAAGTTGTTGTTGAACAGCTCCAACACGACAAACAGCGCGGCAGTCAGCAAGGGCGCTGCCCAGCCGGTCGAGATCGCCATCGACAGTCCGATCGGCATCGCAGCGGCGATCCACGGGCCGATGTAGGGAATGAATCTCAATGTCGCGGCGAGGATTCCCCACAGGATGGCACTGGGCACACCGATCAGGTACAGCCCGATGCCGACGGAAATACCGAACGCCACGTTGACGAGAAACAGCATGGACAGGTAGTGGCTGACCCGTGTGTTGGCGTCTTCCAGCATTTGCGTGGTCACGGTCACGTGGCCTTTTCCAGCCAGGTGGATGAATCGATCGCGTAAATCCTCGCGCCGGATGAGAAAGAACACCACGAGCACGATGACAATGCCGATTGTGCCCAACGCTTCGAGCAGCGTGCCGAACATGCCGCCAAAGACTTGCAGTGGACTCGACTGGCGAGGAAAGAACGCGGACCGAGAAGGGCAGTTCGATAGTCCCCTTTGGCTCGGCGGTCTGCTTCTGACGGCGAGAGAATCCTGGCCGACTTCTCGGCGCTTGTTTTGTTATCTTGCTCAGTGCGGCGACCGCATACTCGTTCACCGAGCTGAGCTTCGCCTGGATATTGTTCTGATACTCGGGGATCTTGGGGGCCAAATGGGTCACTTGAACGACTGCAACCCAGGCCACGATTCCCAGCATCGTGAAGCCAAGGATGGCCGTCACCAACACCGCCGGGACACGGCCCAACCGCCAGCGCTCCAGCCACTCACAAACGGGCATCAGCAAGAAGCTCAACAGCGCGGCGAGCGTCAAGGGAACGAGCAGGCTCTTCGCCAGGTAAAGTGCCGCTATGACCACGGCGGTCGACGCCAGCGTCGATATCCACGACGCTTGGATCAACCGTCCCGACGGCATCATGCGGCTGTCTTCGACGAAATCGGTCATATGGGCTTACCCTGCTCCTCAGCGACGCATCCAAAAGCGACCGTACAGCAAGCCGATGCCTGCCGCGATCAATACGGACTTAACCGGTCGTTCCCGAATGTATTGCTCGAAGGCGGATGCTACGCCGTGGACTTTGTCTTGTCCGTATTGACAACATTCGTTTGCATTCTCGCGCACATGTTCGAGCTTCTCCTGGGCAGCATCCCTTACGATGTCGCCCATTTCCTTGAGGTCTTTGGATACCTCGTTCGCTTGCGCGCCTAGCCGACCACTGGTAGACATTTGTTTCCCTTTCCCAAGAACTTTCGCAATCCCGTTCCCATGCACGCTAACGTCACTCTGTCACCTGCCCGATCACTCACTCGCCATCGCTCAATTCGAGGCCGCGCAAGTCAGCTCGATTGGCCACGACTTTCTGCTCTTTCCAACGCTTCTTAATCTGGTAATTGCTGTTTCGCCTTCGAAACGATGTGTCCCGCGGTTAGAACGCCGATCGCAAAACCGATAATCAGAGTTCCGAACAAAAGGGCCGCGTTCGGCAGCGTCAGCGTTAGGAATAGCACTCGTGTTTCGACGGCTTGCGTGTTCTGAAAAACCACGAACACAACGACAAAGGTGAGAACGACAATCGCTACGACTTTGAGTTTATTCATCACTTCCTCCGACATGGTGACTTCACTCCGGAGGCAAGGCCCAGCGCGGCAAGAACGCAAATGAACCAGTAGCCCAGGTCGATTTGCCACCATCGCAAGCCGAACCGGGCCGAGGTCGGGAAGGCATGATGGTTGTTATGCCACCCCTCACCGAGCCCGAGAATTCCAAAGACGACATTGTTTCGGCTGTCGTCACCGGTTCGGAAAGGCTGGCCGCCCCACAGATGACAGATCGAGTTGATGCTCCAGGTCACGTGATGGACCAAGAAGATTCGCGCCAAGCCGCCCCACAGCAAGCCGGTCAGGGCGCCTAGCCAGGTTCCCGTCAGCAGGCCACCCAGTACGGCGGGAACTAGTAGGCCAAGAGTCACCCACAAGGGGAAGAGACTGCTGGCCGTACGCAGCACGCCGCTCTGCCGGAGATCTTTGACGTAGCATGACAAATTCGGCGGATCGGGCTCGAAGAACCAGCCGACATGGGCATGCCAGAGGCCGCGCAACATTCCGAGTAAACCATCGCTTTGCACGTGCGGCGAATGGGGATCATCGTGCGTGTCGCTGTGCTGGTGGTGAAGCCGATGGATCGCGACCCATTTTAATAGTGGGCCCTCGACGGCCATCGAGCCGAGGACGGCCAGTACAAACTGGACGACCCGATTGGTTTCAAAGGCCCGGTGAGTAAATAGTCGGTGGTAGCCGACGGTGATTCCCACGGCCGTCAGCACATACATCCCCAGCAGCAGGCCGCAATCGACCCAAGAGAAGCCCCGGCCCCAAAGCAAAACAACGGCGGCCACGAAGCCAACAAACGGCAGGATGACCGCTGTAAGGTTCAGCAACCGCATACGCGTGGAGACCACCTGCACGGCGTCGGCGCGAAGCGGCAACTCGGCAACCGGCATTAAGACGTTCGTTAATTCGCTCATTTCTACTCTCCAACCATTTCTACTTCTTAACGATTGCGGATCAGATGCGGCCCACGAGCAGCAGGACGACCAAAACGATCACCAGCAAACCCAGCCCACCGCTCGGGCCGTAACCCCAGTTTCGGCTATGCCCCCAAGTCGGTAGCGCTCCGAGCAGCATCAGAATCAAGACCACGAGTAAGATCGTGCCTAACATTGCAATACTCCTTCGAGAAAGGTGTCGAACACAAAACGCAGGCCAAAGTCTTATCGCTTTGATCCATGCATTCGTGTTCCCTAAGAATCATTTGACTTCACTTTGTCGTTGAACCTGACCGTCCGCCTTGTTGTCGTCCTTGACCCCGCCGGTCAGCTCGGTTGCTTTATCTTTGACCGCACGGACGTCTTGTTTCATTTTGTCCGGATTGGTCGCGAGGTTGATGTTTACCGTGTCGCTGCCGGGAGCTGGGGCTGGACGCGACAAGGCAAACCAGCCTCGATAGAATCCCACGCCAACTACGAGGATCGCAATCACGATCAACAACTTACTAATGGTTTTCATGACTCACACTCTCTCTCAAAATCGTTTTCGTGTGGCAAAACAGAAGTGGTGGCCGCTGCGGATGACCCCGTAGCCCATCAAGCTGTCCAATCTCGGTTGTCGTACCAAACTGGTACGGGGTCATCGACGCAGCGGTTACTCCACCTCTTCATTCGCGTTGACTCGTAGCTCCAATTCCATTCACTAGCTGACGATCAGTTCTAACCTTTCTCCTTCGATTCATGCTTGGGCTGATTCTGCGATGAACCCTGCTGTTGTCCGCCACCTCCACCTTGCTGTTGGCCGTTCGCCCCTTGGTGCTTGTCACCGCGGTTCGTACCTTGTCCTTGTGATTCGCCAGCCGAGTCGCCTTGATGATTGCCTTGGTGGACGCCTTGCTGTTGCGGCTGACTATGCGAATCGACTTGGCTCTGGCCGGCCGACCCATTCGTAGTTCCTGGGCCAAAACTCGTGTGCATTCCCTGTGCGTTCACATGAACTCTCGGTTGGGGTTGAACCTGAAAGTTTGGCTTGAGAACTTCGTGCCGCTGAGGCGGCCCATAGCCCTTCCCCAGCTTGTCGGCGGGAAGCGCCACGAAGGGAGATCTGGAAAGCGTCGTACGAAATGTCCCGTGTGAAGCCGCTGGATCCACACCAGGCATGCCCCCCGCGTTGGCTTCCAACTGTTGCCGCTGCTGGAGGTACTTGCGGTAGTCTTGTCCCCGCTGGCTGAACGTGTTGTCGCTCGGCTGGATCCACGGGTTGGAACCGCAACCCGCTGTCATTTTTCTTGGTCAGTTCGTCGAGCGGCTCTGCCACCGTGAGGCTGCCGTTGTTGGACGTTGTCGCATGTCCGCGGAGAGCCGATTGTGCCGCCCAAGTGCGCGGCGGCCGGGCGTTTTCATGGTCGCTCAAGTTCTGGAAGTTGGCTCGGGCGCGTTGGACCCAATCGCGGTCGTCCCGATGCCGCCAACGCTGGTTGGCGTAGATCGGATCGTAGCCCTGGTGGCTGGATTGGTACGAGAACCAGGGGGAGTACCCGGCACTCGCGTAATTCGAACCGTAGTAATCGCCGAAGTAGTAGTGACCATAGCTTGGCCGCAAAAAGAGATGGCTCAAAAACACGCCCGGGTTAATCACTGTCGAAGGCGTGTAGGAGAAACCACGCTGGCTGCGAAGCCCTCCGTTAAAATAGACCGGCGCAAACACGATCCCACGACGCCGAACGGAGTAGTCGTAGTAGCCGTCGACGTACACGTAGCCGCGAGGTGTCCAGACGTAATGGTCGGGCACCCAATCCCAGTCTTGATTCCCATTGGTCCAGTAACCGGCGCGCCAGCCGTAGCGGTTCTGCTGCCAAATCCACGAGCCCGGCAGCCAAGTCGCGTCCGCCGAAGGCGCGGCAACGTTGGGACCGGCCTCGATCGTCGCCGGCGGCTCCGGCAAATAGTCGATCTGATTGGCATCTGCATCAGCCCAGTAGCCGGAAGTCCATTGAAATCCTTGCTGCGACTGTCCCCAATAGCCAGGCACCCATTGGCGACCCGGTGGCAGGGCCCGCCAAATGCCGCTGACCCACAGGAAGTCGTTCCGCTCATCATCCCAACCCCAGTAGCCTGGGATCCAGGTGACGTTGGCGCCTTCCGGCCTTTGGTCAGGCGCGATTTCTTCGATCGGTTCTGGCGGTGCTTTCGGCACCACGATGCCCGGTTCTGGATCGAAAGTAATTGTTTCGGCGAATGCTTCGTGCACCGGGCCACGCGTGAGCACTTCCATCCCGTCCTGACGAGCGGGCGAGACCTGTTGTGCGGCACTAAGTTGATTCAATCCGATCATCGTGCCAATGGCCACCAAAACGGCGAGCGTGCATCGGCGAGTGATGTAAAATGTGTTCATTGGTTTGGTGCTCCGCAAAATTGACTGGTGCAATTTCTTTTCCACCCAGTTCTTCTGTATCTTCATGCTGGGTGCTGGTTCGCATCCAGCACCCAGTGCTACGGAAAAAACGTCACAGACACGCTGGCCCTTCGGGAACCTCAGTGAACTGGGCGCCCTTGTCGATGGCCTTGACTACGATCGCCACCATGTCGTCTGTCTACTTCTTGGTAACTTGGATTACCCGGTAGCGAGTTACCTCTAGACGCCTCCTCTGCGCATCCCGCCTGCAAGGAAGGACAGAATCGCAAGAACGATGAAGACAATGAAGAGGATCTTCGCCACGCCGACGAAGGAGCCGGCAATTCCTCCAAAGCCCAACACAGCCGCGACGAGCGCGATCAACAGGCAAGTAATGGCTAACTGTAACATGGTCATTTCCTCCAATAAAAAAGGTGGTTTGTCCTATCTGTCGATGTGGCAGGCGGTGTGCCTGCACGATCTGTCTATGCGAAATACGTCATCGCCACTGTCCTTTGCTGACGCGAATCAAATAAATTGTATCGATTGCGGCAGCGAAAATCCTCCAGGGCCGGTGCCCGTCACGATTTTATTCCTCTTTGACACTAACTCGCACCATAGCGTCGGCTCCATTGGCCGTTGAACTTCTCGCTACGGCTGGGTCGTTTGATGCTCAGCGCGAATTCGTTCCCACACCTCAGCTCGATGGACCGGAAGTTCGGCGCATGGCATCGAAGCCCAGTCGCACGCTGCCGCCACGGATCTCGATCACCGTGACTTTGAGCAAATGCTCGAAGCCGTTGCTCCCACCGACCATGACTGATTGCTGTTGCTTCCTCGATAACACCAACATTTTCGAATCTCCGTATTCAAGAACAACCAACTGGCGAAATGCCACTCCAGGTATCTGACGGAACACTTTCAGCGAGACGAAAAACCTGCACTACGGTGCCGGTCGTGAATACCTGGATCACGGTGCCGGTCGTGGGTTCGATTTCAGCTGTCGCCTCGCGCACGTCTACCCCCGTTATTCTTTTGATCTCCTCCCGCAGCGGTTCGCAGGAATTGGTAAATAGCTGTCGGTGGAACTCCTGCACTTGGGCCGCACCGCCGGGAGTCATGGCCAGGGCCTGCTCGGCCGGCGACAAGGCCGAATGGAGCGTGACGACCAACGTGTCTTCGCTCAGCACCACGGTCACCGCTTTGGGCGAATGGCCAGTCCGCTGCTGTTGAAAGGCGATTGCGACTTTGGCGATTTGTTGCGCCATCGTGGGAGTTGGTAAGGTTGTGTTCATCGAGTGCGTCCCTACAGGGCTCAGTTGCGATCTGGTGACCGTAAAACGAAAAAAGCCGACGTGGCGGAACACCCAAAGGTATTCCACCACGTCGGCTTACTCGATATTGGGCGTCTCGGCCGAACCGAGCCGAGTCGCCCCGTATTTAGTTATCCGACGAGTCAATCGAATGTTGAGTCGAGTCCGCTATACACAGGGGACCCGAGTCCTCATTCACTGCCTATTAAGTATACTGCACAAATGGCCCAATGCAACCCCTCTTATGCGTTGCGGGCGGAATTGGTACGGTGTTTGCCAATGGGAGTGCACGAATTGTTCACGATTCGTCGATTGGAGCGTCGAATTGCCATGACAGGTTTCCGTCTCCGAATCTCGAGCTCGGTCAAAGCACTCATGAAGACACTTCGCGGCCGGAATTGAAGCTCCGCTTCAAGCCGCAGCCAAATTGTTGGCGATGCTCGGAACGCAGATCGTCCTGGGACAGATGCGAAAGATACATGGGGTGGTGACTGCAACCGAAAGATCAGCTGGGAAAATCCCAACGTGACCATTCGGCGTTGGTGTTTATCGAGATGAATCACCACCCCATGTAAGCAGTCGAGACTGTAAACAACTAACTACCGAGAAACGCCCGGGGTCGAAGCCTGCCGACGCAGATTGCCGTTCCTAAACGTACGGTCGGCTTCCGTCGGCCACTTGTCTTGGTTAAAGCCCTGTTTCTGCTTAAGGGTTTCTTCCGTGACGTCGATCCGCGCAATGGTGTCGTTTCCATCCTTGTCGAATGCGATCGCCTCAAATGGCACGGCAAACAACTTGTCGCCGATTCCCGCGAAACCGCCGAACGACACGGCCGCATACTTGACGCGTCCATCCTGGCTGATCACGAGGTCGTCGATCGACCCAATGCTTTCATCAGCACTGAGGCCGCGGACTTTCATGCCGATCAGTTCGCTCGCCTTCGTGCCCGTGTCCGCTCGATCGGTACGCCCCGTGGTTGTGCCCTGATGCATCGGCTGACCCATGTGACGCATCCGCTGCCCGACTTGCGCCGGCGCTTGCGACACCAGGCTGCCAAACACGATGGCGACGGTCAAGACCGCCAGCGGACAGACACTCCAAAATGCTCTACTCGTTCTCATAACTGGAACTCCTCTCAAACAACGCCTTCGGGAAAGTACGATGGAAACGCCAAAGTTGGCAAACCTCGTCCCGATGGCACCGATCAGTTGTGGGCTTATGTGCTGACGCCGGCCTCGACCACCGTATTGCCTGGTTCCTGGCTAGCCTCGGATTCGATCAACCGATTCCAGGCGCACCGGCGCAAAATCGCATTTCGGCCGTCTCTTCGCAGCGAAACGGCAGTTGCCGACGGGGCAAAGCGCTGCGCTACGATGGAAGTTGGTGAAACCATGTTCATTGAGCTTGTTCTTGAACGGCGAAGTCGCGATCAAGCGGCCGAATAACGAAAAAAGCCGACGTGCTGGAACACCCGGAGGTATTCCAGCACGTCGGCTTACTCGATATTGGGCGTCTCGGCCGTGCCGAGCCTAGTCGCCCCGTATTTAGTTATCCGACGAATTCAATCAAATAGTGAGCCGAGTCCGCTCACGCACGGGACTCGATTCCACATTTGCTCCTTGGTAATCCTACTGCATAAACGGCCCGACGCAACCCCTCTTTTGCGTTTCCAGCGAAATTGGTACAATTGTTTGCTAACCTGTATGCACGATTCGTCAAACGGTGCGTCCAATTGCCATGGCAGGCCTCCATCTCGGAATCACTAATTCCCTTGAGGCAATTATGAAGACACAGGGAGAAATCGAAGCAGGCATTTGCGAGGGCATCAGTCACTTTGAGCAGGAATACATGGGCCGCGGACCCAAGGATGTGCATGCCTTCTTAATTGGCGATATTCTCCTGGTTCGACTCAAAGGCGTGTTGACCGTGGCCGAGCAGCAGTTGGTCGCGTCGCTCACAGCCGAGAAGGGACGCGATCTGCTCAAACAGGTGCGGACCCAGCTGATCGAAACGGCGCGGCCCGTACTCGAAGAGATGGTTCAAAAGGTCACCGGCATTTCCGTCGTGAGCATGCACCACGACATCAGCACGACCACCGGCGAAGAGGTGGTCGTGTTTACTCTGTCCAAGTCGCCGAATTTCCGCGAGACGAGGAAATAGAAACCTCGTCGATTTGACGCGAATTCCGAATTTTTCCCCGAATTAGTATTTGCATGGTTGATTTCTCGGCGTGCGGCGGTATGCTGTAAGTCTGCTGCGGTACACTTGTGACGTCCAACGAGTGGATTCCGAATAACAGCTGAAGAAAATTCGTCGGTCGATTGAATAACGAGCAGCTCGGCAGTACCGGGAGGCTCGTTAAGAAGTAAGCCGACGTGGTGGAATGCCTTCGGGCGTTCTGCCACGTCGGCTTTTTTCGTTGCATTCGGTCTTCGTGGACGAGACCAACTCCTGGAAGCACTACGGCGCGGTGACACCCGGTATTGAGAGCGTTAGTCGTAGATACTGGCCATCCAAAGGATTACCACATGTCTGTGCTGCGTCTTATCAATCTGAAGCCCTCGCGATTGCGAGTGTCATTCACTTCATTGTCGTTGGCAGCTCACCGCTTCGCTGAGCGGACCGAGTCCGGCGCGCCGCGACCGCAAGCCCTGCTGCTTATTGGCCGTAAAGATGCTAATACGCTTGCGCTGGCGATCGAGATTCATTCCGGAAGCATCGGTTGCGATAACACTTTCGTGCGTTTGCCGTGCGACTTGTTGCCGACGGGTCGCGAGTTCCACAGGTTGATGTTCGGAGGTTCGCAGGATATTTCCCTCGAATCGCCGCGCCTTCCCGGAGAGCTCCGATTAACCAGTGGCGGGACACTATACCTTGACGACGTTAATCTCTTGGCGGAGGATTCGCAGCAGGATCTATTTTCTGCCCTCGATACCCAGCAAGTGTTCCCGGTCGGCGCCAGCGGGTCGATCGCAATCGACGTGCAGACGATAGCAAGCGTCGACGCCGATCTAATCGATCGAAGTCCGGAGGAGTGCGTACTAGTGCGAGTGCCGATTTGCGCGCTCGCGGCGTTCTTGAAAGAGCTTCGTGTTCTGGGAGGTGGCAGCCGCGTTCAGGGCATCTTTTTGCGCGGAGAACGCGGAGCTTTCGCCCACCGATCGAAAGGGAGCGGCGACTACCTTCGAATTGCCAATCGTCCGTAGGACGTAGAAGTCAATCCTCCGCGAATGGTCCCGCATGGCGGTGACGATCGCTCGCCTCGGCTTAGCCGGCCGTTCAGTTTTATGCGTTGGCTCGGCCAGCCCAGGTTTCGGCCGGCACTTCGTCGGTCCACACCTGAAACGATTGCAGTGTATTGACGCCGAATGTCGTAGTCAGCGCCACGTCGGCCGCGTCGCGGCCGCGGGCCATCAGCACGCGACCGATTCGCGGAGTATTGTTGCGGGCGTCAAAGGCATGCCACTGGCCGCCCAGGTAGACCTCGAACCAAGCGCTGAAGTCCATGGGAAAAGGCTGACGCGGCACGCCGATATCTCCGAGGTAGCCCGTGCAGTATCGCGCCGGGATGTTGAGGCTTCGGCAAAACGTGATTGCCAGATGCATGTAGTCACGGCAGACACCGACTTGTTCGCGATACACCTCAAGCGCAGTACGATTGGCCCGAGCCGCATTGTAATCGAAACGAATGTGCTGGTGGACGAAGTCACATACCGCTTGCACCAGGGGCCAGCCGGCAGACAAATGCCCGAACAGCGACCAGGCGATATCGCGCAGCTGGCTATCCACCTCGCAATAGCGGCTGGCCAGTAGGAAGAGTAGCACGTCGTCGGGCAGGTCTTGCACAGCGAGTTGCAATGCAAGCGGCGCTTGAACGTCTGGTAAGCCATCGTCGAAAATCAGCGAATCGGTGCGAAACACGGTGCGGCCGGCGGGGACGACGGTTCGGCCGCAGAGATTGCCGTAGACGTCGGTATAGCCGTAGATGTTCGCGGGCGGGCTGGCTTTGACCGGTTCGAGCCGCCGGATCGTAGTGGCACGGGACGGGTGAACGTAAGCCAGCAGCACGACGGCAGTCGGCGCCGCGAAATCAAAGGCCGCTTCGAACCCGGCTTGAATAATCATGTAGTTGCAGCATCATTCCCCGCCCGGAGTCTGTCGCTGGACGTTCGTCGCGAAACCATTCTCATTCTGCCAGCTTACCAAGGCCGCGACCAGATAGCATTGTAGATCAAACTGGCTATTTGTGAGAACCAAGATCGGCGGAGAGGGCCACTGTCGGCCCTTAGGTTTCTAATTGCCGCGGTGGGGTAGGAAAAACTCTGGACATTCTGGCCAGCTCTCTCATTGACACGCCGGGGCGACTTTGGCGTTTTGAGCCAGTCTATCCTTTGCTGCGAATTGGCCAGCGACACTCGCGCGCCTTCCATTGGGCAGCGCTCCTACCACTCCAGCTCGGGCAGCTCCTGGAACACTTTGCGTACGCCCTCGCTCCAGTCTGTTCTCAGTGCCGTGAAATAAGCGTCGCCCTCATTGAAGCGGCGCCGCTTACGGATCTCCAGGCTGTCCCGCTCGTAGCAAACCAGATCGATGGGCATGCCCACAGACAAATTGCTGCTCATGGTCGAATCGAAGGAAACGAGAACGCATTTGGTGGCGTCCGCGAGCGTGGTCGAGGGTGTGAGGACCCGATCTATAATGGGCTTTCCGTACTTGGCTTCGCCCGTTTGTATGAGCGGTGTATCGTCTCCGGCTTCGATGAAGTTGCCCTCTGCGTAGATGCGAAACAGCCGCGGCGGCTCGCCTTTGAGTTGTCCACCGACGATAAAAGAGGCGTTGAAAGAAATAGGACTGCTTTCCAGGAAGGGCGCGTCACGACGCTCGATGTCGCGCACGGCATCCGAAACGAGGACGACGACATCGAACATGGTGCGCGCAGTCCACAGATTGGGCGGTCCATTCGTGACCTCACTGCGCTGCTTCAGCACGCTGATCACGGCTTGCGTCCCGGCCAAGTTGCCGGAGCTCAGCAATACGAGCACACGATCGCCCGGCCGCTCGAACACGGTCATTTTGCAGAACTTGGCGAAGTTATCCACGCCGGCGTGCGTGCGCGAGTCCGACGCGAGGATGATCCCATCCTTGAGCAAGATGCCGACACAATACGTCATAGCCTGCCTTTCTCGGCTGGCGGAACTCGACTCCGACTACCCGTAGTACGCACTTCAACTGGCCTCCGACTAAATCGCCCAAATTCTAACATTGTGATAGCACGAATCCGCAAGAACGTCGACGCTTGGATTCTGCACGCTCACGCCAAGCCCCAAGTGGGCGGCTATCGACCGCCGACTCGACCTGTTAGCGTGGAAAGTCTCCCTCGTGAGAGTGTTGGCCCGGGGTGAACCTAAGCCGATGCTGGCGCCCACTAGGTAACCTTAGCGGGCGCCGTTTTTTTGTGCTCACAGCCGCTTGCGACTGGAATCGCAGGGTGGGCCAATGGGTGAAATGCGATATCTACACACGGAGGTATTCACGATGGCACTAGGCCAACGATCAAGCGAAGCGTCGCGCAACGCGCTGAGGTTCTTTCACTCACTCTATTCCCCGCCTTCAGAGCCGGCGCTGGCGCAACGGGAGATCGAACTGTCGCCAAGCGATCTTCGCAAGGCATTTGTGATGCTTCATCCGAGATATGCTGCCGATGCGGAGGTGTATTGGCGCTTTCGAGGACGCAAAGTTGAATCGTTCCCAACGGCAAATTGGCGATCGATCCAGCGGTCTGTGGCGAAGGCGGAAAGGGCCAGCCGCATACTCGAGTCAGCACGCCTGCTGACGGCCCAGCGACGGCAAGGCGCATTGAAAGTGAAACAGCCACTTTCAGGCGGTGCATTCTACCCCAAGATTTTCGCCGTCGGGTCAAACTGTTGACGTTGACAATGCAATATGGTGAATCGCCTCTCGAACGACGCCATCCCTCACGCCAAGGGGCCATCGGATCTTCATGCTCACGCAGCACGTAACGTGCGACCATTGTGGAACAGACTCGATTGTCAAAAACGCTCCAGGCTTTTTCAGGCTGGACAACTTGACACGACGTCTCCAAGTTGTGCAAATCATTCGCTGTCCAAGATGCGGCCTGTCTCAGCAGCCGGAGAAACCGGCAAAGCCATAATACGCGCCCGGTTGCAAGGTACTCTGTTCGGCAGGAAGGCGACTGCAAATTGCCTGGAGTCAGTTTGAGAATTGTCGTCAGACGGTTGGTGAGACGTCTCGAAAACCCACCCCTTTAGAAACGGCCGGCCGACGACGTGCCGGAAGCAATCCGGCACCCGTTTTTCGGCACACGGATTCCTGTTCCGGAAAACGTCGGGTCCGAGCTTTTGAGGCAGTCGTAGCGTAAAACCGCCACAACGGCGTCATCAAGCCAACCTTTTGCACAAGGCCACCGAGACAAGTAGAGATTCAACAGCGTCGCACTGTACATAGCTAAACACGAGCGTTCTGGCGCAATGCTGGGAGCCGGCGGTGAGGGTCACGGGCAAGAAGACGAGAAACAAATGCAGCGCGCTAGACACCGGGGGGGCGCAGCTTGTTAGAATGGGCGACATCCAGAGCTTAGTTTGTTTTCGAGCTCAACCCAAATGGGAAATCTCGGCTAAGGAGTTGATATGGTGAACGGTGACAAAGTGATGGAAGGTGCGATTCACGAGGCATTGATCCGCGACAAGCGATTGTCGGCACAATTGATACGAGTATCCGTCAACAATGGTATCGTGCGACTTGACGGCACTGTGCAATCCTTTCGTCGGGCGCTCGTTGCCATGGAATTGGCGGCATCTTGGCCAGGCGTCCGGGACGTGGTAAACGGCCTGCTTGTTGTACCGGCTGGAAACCTGACGGACACAGAAGTTGCCGAGAAAGTGCGTGCGGCGTTGGCATCAACCGAAGACGTGGTTCAGCACGCGATTATGGTCTCCGTGGAAGCGGGAGTTGTGACCCTCCAAGGAAGTGTTGGCGACGCCTGGCAGTATGCAATTGCCGATGACGTTGCTCGCTCGGCGGGTGGCGTCCGTGACGTACGTAACTTGCTCGTGGCAAATCTTACTGATCTGGTCAATGACGACGAAACAGCCCACGAGATTCAAAAGGCGGTGAGTCGCGTATGCGGCCACTCGACCGAAACCGTGCAGGCTGCCGTGAATGGCTCGACCGTCGTCCTGTCAGGCACCGTGGCCACGCTGCTACAAAAGGAGGCTGTTCGCAATGCCGTGCGACGATTTGGATTTCTGGACGTTCAAAATAATATCCAAGTTGTACCCCAGCAGGGTGAAGTAGATTAAAGGGTAGCGGTTGCTCCATGGATGGATCCTCTTTCGATTGTCGTGAGTCCGGCCGGCGACCTTCATGCTGCTGCTGTTCGCGGCCGCTGGCTGGTGTCTCCGGCGAGGCGGGGCCCGTCCTGTACAAAATGGTTACGAAACGCAAATCGCTGACTGGAACGGACGAAATTACGATTCGCGATCGGCCTGGTTGCCAATCGATCAGCTGCCCTGGCAGCCGGCCGAGCGATTGAAACCTGTCGATTTGATCGCAGTCACGGCCACGGCACGGACTGAGAGCGCCGGCGGCTGGTAGACAATCGCACTTGCGCGAACGCAATCGGGCAAGGCCGCATTGCGGTAGAAGTGCTTCGGCAGCCTGCCAAGTCGCTTGTCGCACTTGATGTCGGCGAGCACGAGTGGTGGCGTCGCTGATTCGTCGGCGTGGCCGGCAGCTTCGACCTGTTCCGCGTTTCTTCGCGGCAGGAGCACGTTGCCGTTACCCTGGTGGGGGCGAAACTGGTGATAATCGGCCACTATATTCCGACACGATGAAGTCGAAGTGCTCTTTGCCGAAGCAGATGAAGTGGTCAAGCGCTTCATGCTGCAGACTCTGGATCCACCTCTCGATGAAGGCACTCAAATTCGGGGCCTGTGGACCCACAGGTTTCACCTGGATGGATCGCTCCTTGAAGACCTGATCGAACGCCTTCGAGAACTTGCCGTTGTAATCGCGGGTGACGATCGAGCAGGGCAATTGCTCTGCCGCGGCGTGGTCGAGAAACGCACGGGCTTGCTGTTTCATCCAAATGGCGTCCGGCTTGAAGGTGCCATGTGTGACGAACACGCGCCGCGTGGCCAAGTGGATGAACGCTGGTAGGTCGTTGACATTCAGGCATGCGCGAATGCAATCGGCTAGGCGGCGTCGCGGTAGTAGTGCTTCAGCAGCCCGCCGAGTCGCGTGCGGCAGAAGATTTTACCTTCGGCAGGCGGCGGTGGCTCGCCGGAAATGAGCCGATTGTCCAGCCCCTGATGCGGCCTTTCCTGGTGATAATGCTCGACGTACTCCCGCACCAGATAATCAAAGTGCTTTTCACCGAAGACGAGAAAATGGTCGAGGCACTCGACCTGGATCGACTGGATGAACCGCTCGACGTAGGCATTGAGGTTCGACGACCGTAAGGCCAGCCGTTTCGCCCGAATGCCCGCCTTTGTCATGACTCGGTCGAAGCCGCGCTTGTAGATCTGGTCGTTGTCGCGCGTCACCAGACCGACCTGCAGATCCTCGGCCTTGGCATGCTCAATGAACGCCCGGGCCTGCTCTTCGACCCAGACCTCGGTCGGATGCCGCGTGGCGGGCGAAATCCACACTCGGCGGGTCGCCACGTTCACGAACACCATCGCAAACAGCTGTGGCATGCCCAGCCGAGAAAATACCCGCTTTGAGAAAAAGTCGCACTGCCAGAGAGTCTCGGCGTGCATTTTCAAGAGCTCATCCCAGGTGCCCGAACCGCGCTTCGGTACGGGATCGTGGCCGGCCTGTTGGAGGATGTCGACCACAGTCTGCTGCGAGATATCAATGATTCCCAGCCGGCGGAGCTGACCCAAAACTCGCGTGTAGCCTCAGCCAGTCTCTTGGGCGATCTTTAGCACCAGATGGCGAATCTCGTCGGAATTCTTGGGTCGGCCGCGCTTCTTGGGCGTGAAGCCGAACTTCTGTCGGCGCCAGCGGCGTATCGAGTCGTAACTGACAATTGTATTCAGGTGCTTGAGGTCCGGGCCGATCGCCAGCCCCAGCTTCAGCAGTCGTTCTTGCTCGTCCGGATTCAGGTGGATCCGCTGCTTCGGCACTCGCTTCCGCAGCATTTCGTTCTCGGCCTTGAGGAACTCGATGTTCCGGATCAGCTGGTTGCGGGTGCAGCGGGCCAGAGAGAACAAGAGCGGCTGGACAAGCCATCCCATGGCGATATACTCCTGGCTCGAATGTGCTATCACGGCGAAGTGGTAGACTTTTTGTACCCCGCCAATTCCCGTTGTCCAGCACTCAGCGACCGATTTCTCGCAGTTGGTCACCGGCGCTGACGAAGGCGGCGCTCTCGCGCGAGAAAGAGAGCGCGCGGGCCTGTTAAACGGCGCTCTCAAAGGTTCGTAAACGGTTGCGTTCGGTCGACCCTCACCGAACCGGACTCGAACTCCGTAATCGGCTGGCTCTCAACGATTTACGAATCTGCGCTCTCGCGCCAAAGTTCGTAAATGGGTTGTGTACGGGGAGGTAGTCTGCTGTGACGCCAGGTTCTCGACTGATCCATTGCGATATCCGGCGTATCTGGATATATTAAACGATATTAAGTAAATGATCGGCAAGTTGGCCAGCTACGATTTCGGCAATCTGGGGAAGCAATTCATGGGATATCGATCGCTCTGCTTTTCGATTTGGCCTCTGGCGGCGGCCGCGCTAGCACTCATCCTGTCGACAAACATAAATGCACTGGCTGTCGATTTGATTGGTTATCTCCCCTATTACCGCATGAACGCATCGTACGATGCGAACTGGCTTCCCGATCAATTGCCACTGTTGGACGAAGTCAGGTACTTCGGCCTGACGGTCAACGCGAGCGGCGAGATAACGCCGCTCTCCGGCAGCGGGACTTTGACTTCCCACTTGAATCGGATCGCGACAATACGACAAGCCATTGTATCGCTGCCCCAGGACCAGCGGCCACGCCTGAATATTACCTTGGGCGGCGCGGGTGAAGCGTCGGCTTTTGCCACGGTTGCCGCGAGTTCGACCCTTCGCACGACGCTTGCACAGAATGTCGGTGCTTTGCTCGCTCAATCCGGTGCAACCTCCATCGACACCGACTGGGAACATCCCATCAACAACACCGAGCTCAACAACTACGCACTGATGCTCCAACGGATCAAGCAGGAGGTTGGCCAGGATAATCGGGTGTATGCGACGGTCGACCCCACCAAATTTGTCCCACAAAGCGTGTTTAGCGGAGCGGATGCGATCGACGGCATTTCGCTGATGACGTACGAACTCGCCTGGTGGGCCAACGACCCGGCTGATCTGAATCGCGGCGAGCACTCCTTGCCGGAGTATGTTGCCGATTCGGTGGACGCCTGGACCGATCCGACCGGTTCACCGAACCAGCGACCTTGGGTCTTCCCAAGTTGGGGCAAGAACGCCGATCCGGCAAATCTGGGCATTGGACTGCCGTTCTTCGGACGCGTGATTGGCACGACGCAGAATCCTCAAGGCGGCACCGCCTATACGTATAGCGAGTTGGCTGCGGGCGGCACCACGACGGACGGCAACTACTACACATACGCAGGTCAAAACGTTTGGATTCCCGGACCCGACCTGGTGGAACAGCGCGTCCAATATGCGCATGATCAAGGGCTGCAAAACATCATCATCTGGGAGATTGGGCAGGACTTGCACCCTGACGATCCGAATTCGTTGCTCCGCCGGGCGTATGAGACGAATCAGAGCTTTGTTCACGTGCTGGTCCCCGGAGATTACGACGGCGACGGCAAAGTGGGTGCCGAGGATTACGATCTGTGGAAGTCGACCTTCGGCTCAATAGGCGGCGACATGCGTGCCGACGGAAATGAGGATGGCGTCGTCGACGCGGGCGACTTCACTTTCTGGCGTAATCGCTTGGGAGGAAGCAGTGGCGGAAACGCTGCGGCGACGGCTGTACCGGAACCTCCGGCAGACCTAATTTTGGTTGTGGTCTCAGCGATTAGTATTCTCAATCTCCGCCGTCGGGGCGTCAGGAGTATGGCGTGAAACTAAGCCTCCTTGATTGGATCATCATTGCGGCCTATTTCTTGTTCAATCTCTGCATTGGCCTCTATTATTCTCGCCGCGCTCGCGGCAGCACCAGTGATTTCTTTCTCTCCGGCCGAAACGCCCCCTGGTGGCTTGCCGGAACCTCAATGGTCGCCACCACGTTTGCCGCCGACACGCCGCTGTTGGTCACCGGTCTCGTAGCAAAGAACGGCATCGCGGGCAATTGGTTGTGGTGGAACATGGTCATGAGCGGCATGATGACCGTTTTTTTCTACGCCCGGCTGTGGCGCAGGTCGGGGGTGATGACCGACGTCGAGTTTGCCGAGCTGCGCTATTCGGGCAAGCCGGCAGCGTTTCTGCGCGGTTTTCGGGCGCTCTACCTGGGCATTCCGATCAATTGCATCATCTTGGGTTGGGTCAATTTGGCGATGGTGAAGATTCTCCAGGCCACGCTTGGTGTGTCGGGAGAGACCGCGGTTTGGATGCTGGTGGGAATCTTCGCCCTCACTGCGTTCTACACGACGCTGGCCGGATTGTGGGGTGTGCTGGTCACCGACTTGTTTCAGTTCGTGCTGATGATGAGCATGATCATTTTACTCGCCGTGTTCTCGGTCAGCGCGGTGGGCGGCATCGACGAATTGAAAGCAAAAGTGGCGGCGTTGGACGCGGCCAATGGTGCAACCGGTTCGCGGCTCGATTTCGTCCCGCCGCTCGACTCGGTGTGGATGCCGGTTGTGGCGCTCGGCGTCTACCTGGCCGTCAATTGGTGGGCCACGTGGTATCCGGGCGCGGAACCGGGTGGCGGCGGTTACATCGCCCAGCGAATTTTCTCGGCAAAGGATGAACGGCATGGTGTGCTGGCGACGCTCTGGTTCAACGTGGCCCACTACGCGCTGCGCCCCTGGCCGTGGATCCTCACGGCGCTCGTCTCGATCGTGCTGTACCCGGATCTGGCGGATAAGGAATCCGGCTACGTGCTAACGTTCATGAATCCCGATGTTTTTCCGAGTTGGCTCCGCGGGTTCATGATCGCGGGTTTCGCCGCCGCCTACATGTCGACGATCGCCACCCAATTGAATTGGGGCGCATCGTACGTGGTGAACGATTTTTATCGGCGGTTCGTGGTCCGTAATGGTAGCGAGCGGCAATATGTGATCGCATCACAGGTTGTCACCGTGCTGCTGATGCTCGTGTCGCTGATGGCGACTTACTACATGGACTCGATCGAAGGCGCCTGGAAGCTGCTGTTGGTGACCGGAGCCGGCACGGGGACTGTATTGCTGTTGCGGTGGTATTGGTGGCGGATTAACGCTTGGTCCGAGGTGTCGGCGATGGTGGTTGCAGCGGGCACGTCGCTTTTTTTGCAGCTTGGCGGGCCGAAGTGGAGCGGCGACGATCCGCAACAATTTGCCTATTTGATGCTCGCGACGGTGGCCGTGACGACGGTCGCTTGGGTCGCTGTGACGCTCATTACGCCGCCTGAGCCACGCGATAAGCTGATCGCGTTTTACCGCCGTGTGCGTCCTGCTGGCCCCGGTTGGACGGCCGTCGGCGAAATGGCCGGGCGCGTCGAACGGCCCAGCGAAAGTCTGGGTGTACAGTGTTTCAATTGGGTGCTCGGTTGTGTGCTGATCTACTCGACGATGTTTGGCATCGGCAACCTTGTGTTCAAAGAATGGCTCGCAGGCGGAGTCTGGACGGGTATCGCCCTTGCGATGGCAGCGCTGATTTCGCGCAATCTCTCGCGGGCCGATTGGAGCGAGAGCCTGGAAGTCGCCGCAAACTGATGCGGACTACCGCTGCGATTGCAATAGCAGCGGCATTCCGGCGACGATCGGTTCCCACGTCGCCAGATTGTCTGCCCGCACCGACGACCAGGTCGTGAAGATGTGCCCCACGAGTTTGCCGTCGCGCTCGTGGTCGCGAGCATAGCGGATGAGGGCATTCGAGGCCGCGACGTTTTTCCAGCTCGCCGGCATCACGCGGAAGCCTTTTTCCATGAAATAGGGCACCGATTCGTATGCCTCGCGAGGCTCGTAGTGCCAGGGACAGAGGATGATGTCTTTCGGAATCTTGTCGATGGCCGGTGCGGTGCCAACTTTCGACGCCTCCCATTCGCCCATCTTCCAGCGGTTGCCGTCAATCAGCCGGTCGGCCCACATCAACATCACTAAGCCGCGCTTGCCCACGATGTGATCGTGCAAGTCATTTACGACCTTGGCGAACACGTCGGCCGGTTCGAGGTCTTTGGTCGACTTCGCATGTACGTTCTTGAGCAGAAACACCTCATCCATGCCAACGTGAAACGCTTTGGCGTCGAAGGCGTCGGCGATTTCGTCGATGAGCGCGAAGACAATCTCGTTCGTGCGGGGATTCATTGGATCCCACTCGCGGCAGTAGAGGCCTTCGTTATTGGGAAACGCACCCGGCGTCAGGTCGAGTTCCGGATACTTGGTGAGCAGCGGGCTGGTATCCTTCGCCCAGGATTGGTGGCCCAAACACTGAAACTGCGGCACAAGCGCGATGCCGTTTTCTTGGCATGCTCGCACGAGTCGCCTGGCCCCGTCCTTTGTGATCGGACTCGGCGCTGGCCCGCAACTCTGGGTGGGACTGGAACTCGAAGTTGTAATTCACTTCGAGCATCAGACAGTTCATGCCGCGCTTCGCCAGCGCCGGCAATTGAGCGCTTAACTTTTCCAGCGACCGGTCGGTCGTGTAGTTGATGACATGTACCGCCCGCCACGGTTTCGCCGCCGTGGGGGGCACGTCCGCTCGCACCAATGACGTCGGCGCCAACTCGGAAACGATCAAGAGTCCAGCGATCAGTGTCCAACGCAACAGTTTGTTGTTCCGTCTCATTGACTTTCCTCCGACCTGGAGCGGGTGGTCTCTCGACAAAAAATGAGCCGCGCGGTTTGGTGGAAACCGCGCGGCTCTTTGCCCCCAGTTGCCCGATCGCAGTTCGATCGACAAGTGGAGTTTGATTGTTACGGCAACTAATATCGGCGACGTCGGACCAAGCCCAGCGCAAACGTGCCGATGCCGAACAACAACGCACTCGCCGGCTCGGGTACGACCGTGCGAATGTTGTCGATGTAAGTGATCATCGGTGCATTGAAGGACTGGTTGAAGTACAACTGGAAGTGGGTCACTGCGTCGAGGTCACCATCGGCCAATATCTGATTGAACGACTTTCCTGGGAAATTCGGCCCGATCGACGTGGTTAGATCGAACTGGATATCCTTGTACGTCCCAGCCGGCAAAGCGCCGATGGACTCGTAGTCGGCAAACTGGGCAGACAGACCGCACGTAGTGCCCTTGCATCCGAAGATCGTGACGCCCATGTCGGCAAAGCCACCGGCAAACTCTTCACCGGCATTGATTGTCAAGTCAAGCAAGATGGACTTGACGCCAGGCGGATTGCCGAGGGCGGCCGGGACGATGTCGGTAATTGCGCCGACGAACGTAGAGCCGTCCGTATCGACCCGCATCGAATTCAAACCCTGGGTCGCGCCAATCGTGTCTTGCGTGACCGTCACAACTCCGTTGGGACCAAATCCACTGGGAGGCGGTGTGCCTTCCATGTCATATAAGAGAACGGCCAATGCCGGACTCCCGCTACACAAGATCGCAGCCGCAGCCGCGATACAGAACAGCCCATTTCTCATCATTAGACCTCCTCAAACAAGTGACAAAAACTCAATGGTGATAAGGGACAACCATCACAATGGAACACCCGTTCAAAAATCAACGCCCAGCCGGCGTTTATGGAGCAACCGGTTGCTCAGCGAAGCCACAAAATTCAACGAGCCGTGTCGAGCCTAATTGTTCCGCTGCGTCTTCCTGCGCACCAGCACGCGAAACCGACAACCAGCAACAGGGTAGTGCTGGGTTCTGGCGCGGTGGTTACGGCATGGCTGGCTCCGCTACCACTGCCGGGAACCGTGTTTCCGAATTCCTGCCGCCAATAGTCGTAATCCCATTCATCGACGACACCATCGGGAACGCCGAGCAGATTGCCCGAGGTGGTGCCATCGCCGTCGGGACCGACGCCGCCCAGGTTATTTCGCCACACGGTGTAATCGGCCGCGTCAGCGACGCCATTACCGTTGTAGTCGCCGCCATTGCCGACGCTATTCCTGCCGGCGCGGATGTCGTCGATATAAACGGTCCACGCAAACTCTGGGGTAAAGCCAACGTTTTTGTTTAGATAAATCTGGAAGCCAGACACCGTCAACCCGTCGGCGATATAGTCATTGAAGCCCTTAAACGTGGCTGTGCCAATGAGCAGTCCGCCACCAGTCACATCTACGTCAATCTCGTGAGTCCCCGGGTCAAGGTTGCCGACGGCCACTTCCGACCCAAAAAACTGGATGTTCTCTGTAACCCCCGGGTTCGACGCGAATTCTCCATAAACGTTGACGCTGATATTCGCAAATGTGGGATCAGTTCCGGCGACTGGCGCGTCTGGGACGAAACGATTGGTGTTAATTAAGTCGAAACGAATGAAGTCTACGCCTGGAGGATCATTGAGGATTCCGGCGTCGATACTGCTAGTTTGAGCGCCCTCAAAGGAGGCGAATTCCATCAATTCCCACTTCAACGATTGCACGCCTTCGCTAACGAAATTCGTGTCCTTGTTCAACGTGACCGTGGAGAGAACCCCGTTAACTGCAAACCCGTCCAAGTCGTCGGGAGACTCAAAAGAGTACATTTGCGTTGTTTCGGCAGACGCGATCGCCGCGCAACACAAGACGCTGGTAGCAAACGTGATAGCCAAGCATAACGCAATTGCGCGGCAAGAGTGGCGGCGAAAGTAAGTTTTCATTAACTCCGACTCCCTTTCCAGGCATCTTGCGTTAACCGCCCTGATTCGCACCAGCCAGACCGCCAAAATCTATTTATAACAGATCGTTAAATAATTGCAATCAAAAATCCAGAAAAACTGCCGGGATAGCTGCCCGTGGACTAAAAACAAGGGGGAGGCGCCTATTGACAGATATATTCTATATCGTTTAACATATCAGGTTGTCGGGTGCGTAAGCTGGCTTGACCGCGGGTCCGTAACGAAGTTGCCAGAGTCCTAACGCGACGCCGTCGCTTCGACAGATGTTACTCGGTGCGGACCTGCAGGAACAAAGCCGAGGTGATGTTTGGTGTGTCAAATGTTCATCCGGAGGTGCAGATGGCGGTTGGTTGCGATGGGGCTGATATTGTTGATCGGCTGTGGGCCACGCAGCGACCGTTTGCCTGTCACCGGCAAAGTAACGTTGGACGGTATGCCGCTGGACAGTGGGTCGATCCGGTTCACATCGTTGGGGGATCAAAAACTATTAGTTTCCGGCGCGTTGATTCAAGACGGCCGATATAATATTCCCGAAAAGAAGGGCTTGCGGCCAGGCGCCTATCGCGTGCAAATCAACTCGCCGGATCTGAAGGCACCGCCGGTCATGGTGCCGGCAACTCCGAGTGGGCCGAGCTTCCCGGTTCCGCCTGAGCGGATCCCGGCGGAATACAATGTCGATAGTAAACAGACGGTCGAAGTCACTGCCGCCGGCGACAATCATTTCGTGTTTGACATTGTGCGCCAGGTTGGAAGATAAATCGAACCAGCGCCTGACTGACGAGGCGTCGGCGCGAGGAGTCGAGTCATGAACAGAATTAAGCTAGGTTTCACGCTTGTGGAGCTGCTGGTGGTCATCGCCATCATCGGCATTCTGGTTGCGCTGTTGTTGCCGGCAATACAATCCGCGCGGGAGGCAGCGCGTCGCACCCAATGCATCAATAACCTCAAGCAGCTTGGGGTTGCGATGCAGAATTACCACGACACAAAGAAGCAGCTTCCAGGTGGGAGCTTTAGCTGTTGCTGGGGAACCTGGCAAGTGTTCATCTTACCCTACATCGAAGAACAACAGCTGGCGGACATGTATGAGTTTAGCCCCAAGAGCCTTCCTGTTTATCACCCCGGTTATGGCTATGACGTAGATAACACCTCGCTGGACCCGCCCGTCCGGAATTTGGACGTCTGTCAAACGCGGATCCCGACACTAACTTGCCCGAGCGATGCGCCGCAAGTCAGGTCGAACGGAATTACCCTGCACAACTATGTCGTCAATTACGGGAACACGGACTATCGCCGATCGACCCTCACCGAGGCCAATGGTAAGGTCAAACATTTGGGCGCACCTTTCGTCCTGAATGACTTTAATCCGCCCTACCCTAACATACAGGTCAAATTTCGCGAGATCACCGACGGCTTGAGCAAGACGCTGCTGGCTTCCGAAACGGTTCAGGGAGACCAGGGCCAGGGAGGCGACGCGCGGGCATTAACTTGGTGGGGGTTTGGTGCGGGCTTTCAAGCGTTTGATCCACCCAATACAAGTCTGCCGGATTTTACGCAGGGTCCCACCTCCTGCAATCCTGATGCACCAAATCCGCCCTGTGAGCAGGAGGGCGCCACAGGATTAGCCAGGGCCGCGGCCCGCAGCCGTCATCCGGGCGGTGTTAACGTGGTGATGTGCGACGGCTCAGTGCAATACGTGGTAGATGACGTAGACTTGTCGGTATGGCGTGCCGCCAGCACCACCCAGGGCGAAGAAGTCTATCAAGGCCTGACACCATGAGGGCTTGCGTGCGTGAAGCGTTCAACTGGATTAAGCGTACGCACTTGCTCCACGCCTGATGGAGTACCGGGATACCGAACTAGGCGGAATGCATTCTCGTGAGCAATAACCTCTCTCCAGTACAGCCGCAGCTCCTGAGCCGCATCAATGAAGCGCTGGTTCTGCGGCGATACGTCAGCACGGTGCGTCGACGCGCGGTGAGCTTTCGGAGCGCATGGGCGTGACGTTTCCCACGGTTGCCAAGGCCGTGGGGACTCTGATCGACGCCAGACTCCTAGAAGAATTTGACGACGTCGTGACCGGACCCGGACGGCCAGCGAAACGATTGCGGCTTTCCAAAGAGCATGCGCAGGTCGTTGGTCTGACGGTCGACGTACGAGCGTGCGAGATTGCCGCTGCCGGTTTCGATGGCGTCTTGCGAGAAGGCTCCAAGGAGTCATTCGCAACGCCCAACTCATACAAAGGATTGCTTAATACAGTCGTCCAGCGAATCAAGTCGCTCGATGGGGGCGAAATGTCGATCCTCTCGGTCGGTATTAGCGTCGTTGGATTGGTCGATTATCGCCGCCAGGAAATTCGACTCGCCGCCAGTTTGCCTTTTCTGAATCACAAGCAGTTTGGGCGCGATCTCAGTCAACGTATTGGTGCCGACTGCGTGTTAGTGCATGATGCGCACGCCCTTTGTCTGGCAGAATATGTGTATGGCAATGCCAGCGAGCTGGACAGTTTCATCGTTCTTGATATGTGCACTGGCGTTGGCATGGGGGCCATGATCAACGGTACGTTTCTAACGGGCCACAACGGCTTTGCAGGGGAAATGGGGCACATCCCCATCGTTGCCAATGGCAGCCTATGCCGTTGCGGCCGCCGCGGTTGCCTCGAAACCGTGGCCAGCGAATGGGCCTTAGTCGACCGTGTTTCGAAAGGCCTTGGGCGGCCGATCGAAATCGACGAAGTCCTCGCGCTAGCGCTCGACGGCGACAAGCTCGTCCGCGCCGAGCTCAATCGCGTCTGCAAGTATCTGGCCATGGCCTTTGCGCACGTGGTCAACTTGTTCAATCCGCAGTGCATTTTCGTTACCGGCCGGTTGTTCGACAATCTGCCCTGGCTCCGCGAGCATCTGGTCAACAAAGCCCGAAAGCTCACGCTGGAGCCAGCGTTTGAGAATTGCCGTTTTCTACCTACGAGCGGCACCCAACTGCTGGGTGCCGTGGCTACGGGGATCAGCGCGGTGACCGCGTCGCGGATCCATGAACTGCAGGATACTTTGAGCGGTATCGCCTTCACCGTAGCTCACCGCTCGGTCAGTTGACACATGACTTCGTCCCAAACGCTGAAGTGGCGCTTGATCATCATCTGCGGCGCGGCGACGAGTCTCGTGGCTACGTGTGCAAGAATCGCGCGTGCTGAGACGGCAAGTCCGCTACATGCTGCTGGCCTCTCAGCCACTTGGCAGCTAATCGAAGACTTCCCTGACAATCGCTTCGCGGCGGTCTTGAGGCTTCACAATGGCGGGAAAGAGCCGCTCATGCGGCCTTGGACGCTGTATTTTAATTCTTCAATGCAGCTGGATCCGGAGAGTGTGGAGCGACCACTGGTATTGCGCCACGTCAACGGTGACTTATATGCATTGCGGTCCGACAAAGACTGCCCACCCATCCGCGTCGGCGATGAGTGCGTCGTGCGTTTGAACGGTAGCCCCTGGGCGATCAATGTCAGCGATGCACCTAGTGGTCTCTATATAGTGCGCGAGGATGAGGCGGGAAATGAGCTACGCCCCGTCGTTGTACCCCTCAAAATTGAGGCGTTTCCCGACGCCTCCAAAATCCGCCGAGGCGCCGGCGATCAAGTACCAGTTGTCACGTCGGCGTCACGCTATGCTGCGAACAGCGCCCTCACCAAGCTGCCAGCCAGCGAGCTGCCACCGGTCGTTCCAACACCCGTCGCATACGCGAAGCTGCCAGGCACGGTGGCGATTGGCGCGTCGACGACGATCGAATTCGAGCCGCCGCTCGCCAACGAGGCGTATTTGCTCGCGGCTTACTTCGAGCATTCGTTCAATTTGATACTTCGCCAAAAACCTACGCCCGCCGATGCGCAGAATTCGATCCGCCTCAAGCTGGGCGAAGTGAAGATTGCCGGCGTCGAAAAGGTCCCCGGCGACGAGGCGTACACGCTGTCCGTGAAGTCCGGCGCCGGCATCGAAATCGTCGGCACCGATCCGGCCGGAGTGTTCTACGGTATCCAGTCGCTGCGAGGACTGGTGCCGCTCGCCAGCTATGGTGCCGCCGGCGAGCCGCTAAAGATTGCCGCGACGGAAATTGCCGATGCACCGCGGTTTTGCTATCGTGGGCTGCATCTCGACGTCGCTCGGAACTTTCAACGCGTCGAGACCGTCAAGAAGTTGCTCGATCTGATGGCCTTTTATAAACTCAACCGTTTTCATTGGCATTTGACGGACGACGAAGGTTGGCGGATCGAAATCAAATCGCTACCCGAACTCACTACCGTAGGCAGCCGACGCGGGCATACCCAAACGGAATCCGATTCTCTGATCCCGACGTTAGGTTCAGGACCATTTCCCGATCGCAACCACTCGCCCGGCACAGGCTACTACACCCAGGCGGAATTCATCGATGTCCTCCGCTACGCCTCGGCGCGACATATCGAGGTCATCCCCGAGATCGACATGCCCGGCCACGCGCGGGCGGCCATCAAAGCCATGGCCGCGCGTTCGCTGGCAGCGTCAGACGCGGACCACGATTGTCAGCTGACCCAACCGGGTGACACATCAAAATATGAGTCGTTTCAAGGATGGCACGACAACGTGATCGACGTCGGCCGCGATGCCAGCTATGAATTTCTGGATGTCGTAGTCGGTGAACTAGCTGCAATGTATAACCGAGCTGGTGTGCCACTAGAAATTGTGCATCTTGGTGGCGACGAAGTGCCGCATGGCGCATGGGAAGGTTCGCCCGCCTGTCGTGCAATTCCCACCTCGCACCCAGAGCTGTCGCGCGACCGACAGCTGGAGATCTACTTCCTGAAACGCGCCTGCCGCATCGTCGAGAACCACGACGTGACGCCCGCCTGCTGGGATGACTGCCTGCTATTCGCCGCTGCCGACTCGGACTGGTCGCGGTGGCCGGTCGCATATGTCTGGAATAATGTTTGGGGCTGGGGACGGGAATTCGCTGCTTACCGACTGGCGAATGCCGGCTTCGACGTTGTGCTCGCCAATGCGACGAATCTCTACTTCGATCTTGCATCTGAAAAGGACCCGTGTGTGCCGGGCTACTATTGGGCTGGATTTGTCGGCATACGAGCCCCTTTCGAGTTCAATCCACTCGACTTCTATCAAAACGCCTGCTATGACTCGATGGGGAAGGTGCTAGACCCCAACAGATTCGTGGATTGCGACCGATTGACGCCAACCGGACGAAAGCACATTCTCGGCATTCAGGGACAATTGTGGGGAGAAAATCTGCGCAGCCCGGCACAGCTCGATTACATGGCCTTTCCTCGCACCATCGCGCTCGCCGAGCGAGCCTGGGCGGCCGAACCAGAATTCGCAACGCTCGCCGATCGTGCGGAGCGCGACGCCGCGTTGGCCGCCGATTGGAATGTATTTGCCAACGCTTTGGGCCAGCGTGAATTGCCACGCCTCCACGAACTCGCTGGCGACATGCAATACCAAATTCCTCCGCCCGGGGCGATCGTACGCGATGGCACGTTGCATGCCAACGTTTCCCTGCCGGGCCTATTGATTCGATACACTTCTGATGGTACCGAACCGATAGCTACTTCTCCGGTCTACGAAAGGCCGATGACGGTGCGTCCAAATCTCCGGCTGCGCGCATTTGACATTGGCAGCCACAGCAGCCGTACCGTAATTGTAGGTCAACTCTCAGATGAATAGACGCCAAGCCGTTTCCCGATGGCACGGCAATCTCAATAACGGATCGAGTTTCCGAAGGCGTACCGCCTCCGCGATGATTGCCCCGATTGCGCCGAGCCGTTATGCGTTTACTGGCGCAGCTACCGGTGGAGACGCGGGCCCATCCATCCAAATCGGATGCGGATAGGCCTGCCGCGCGGAGTTCCGGAGTAGTGTGGTTACCGGAACAGTCTGCCAACTATGTCCGGTCCGACGTTCGCCACCAAGCCAGCGGAGTGTACTGTCAAGCCAACTTTTCCGAGTCGTGCGGCATTCGCTGGTCGACTTAACAATGATGGCCTGGCGAACCGCAAGGGTACTTAGTCGTCCCTGAAAAAATGTCTGTTGGCCGCGTCGGCATGATTTTGAGGTGCGAGCTGGGGCGAATCAAACGGGCATCGGCAGGTGCGATGTTCGGCGGGACGCGACTTCGGCGGTGAGCCTGACCGCGAGCCGGTGCCAGAGCCAGAAAATTGGCGCAAAAAACAGCCCACCGCAGCAGTTTGCGGAGGTTGTACCCAGCGGCACTCAGCACCGCGTTGATTTTGTCGCCTTCTCGGCCGGTCAGGTAGTTCCGATTCATGCGGTTGTCACTCTTCAGGTGACCGATCGTCGGCTCAATGGCCGCACGACGTTTCAACATCCGGCGAAGCATCCGCGTCGCTCGCTTGGGAATCGTGCGGACCACGTGGACGATGGCCGAGCCTGCGTAACCGTGCCCGCGGTAGCCTTGGTCCACCATCACATCGTCAGGCGTGTGACCTGTTAGCCGTTCAACTTGTTGGATCGCGCCGTTGAGCGTGTGCCCGTCGTAAGGATTGCCGTGCCAAGCCTGGATACCGACGATCCAATTCCTCTTACTGGTAGTGGCCACGCTGGCCTTGCAGCCGAACTCGTAGCGTTGGTGCGCTTTTCCCTTACAGATGCATTCCACCTCGGGAGCATGCACGCTGTAGAGTTTGTTTTTGCTGGTCCGCGTCTGCACCAGCAGACGCTCCGCCATGGCGAGGAGCTCACGCAGGGGCTCGTCAGCGATTTGGCCCTGGATGACGGGCGCTTTTCGCTGGATGTCCCGCAGCACACGACCCAAGATCGTCTTCAGCTGACGCGTCATCTTCGCCGCCCTTTTCATCTGCCGTGCGTGGGCATAACGGCCTTGTTTGGCCAGCAGCTGCTTGCTCTTGAAACGATAGTTCTGACGAAGTGGGAGGCCCAAGGATTTGGCCCGCCTCACCAGCGCCACACGCATCTTGTGATACAGTCGGGCATCGGTCGGAAAGGCGATGGCCTTCTCCTGGACCGTCGTGTCGACATTGACCTTCTGGAACTCCTGGGGCCTGACCGCCTTCATGGCTAACGCCGTGCGAATCGTCGCCTCCAACAGCTTCTCCAACCGCTCGGCACCGACCCGCTTCCGCCAGCGGCTCAAACTCGACGGATCGATCGGCAACTCGTGCTGCATGTACTGGCAGCCGCAGAAGTATTGCCAGTACGGGTTCTCCACCCAACGGGCGACGACCGACTCGTCGCTCTCGTCGTAGGCGTGTTTCAGGTACAGCAGGCCGACGATCAGTCGCGTGTTGACCCCCGGTCGGCCTAGCTCGTCCGCATAGCAAGCGTCGATGGCCGCGTCGAACTGCGACCAGTCGATCCGCTCGGCCAGCACGTAGAGCGGGTGCTCGGGATTCAAGAGCTCACTCAGATGGGCGCCAAATAATTCACACTGCGGAGTGGCTGCTTTGGGCTTCATTTTTTGCCAGCTTTCGGGACCGTCGGGACCAAAACCTGGCAAATTTTAGTGCCACCCAGCAAGCTATGCACCCTCAAATCTCTGGCGAATTTGTGATTTATCAGGGACGACTAGATAACAGAAAGCGAAAGACTTCCTTGGAAGAATTTCGCGAACGGTTCGTAAGCAATTGCTATGAGATGATCGATGCCCTCGACCGTTTTCGAATCGCATTTCATCCGCGCTGTTGGTCGTGATCCAGACCCGCTGGCACCGGGACGATCTCACGGGCCGGATCCGGTGGTAGGCCGAAGAGACGGGCCACCAGTGGCGCGTTGTGAAGTTCCCGGCGCTGGCCGAGGAGCACGATGTGTCGGGCCGAGAACCGGGCGAAGCGCTATGGGCCGAAGTCTTTACGCAGCAGCGACTGGAATCGGTTCGCACGACCCACACAAACTACTACTGGCAGGCGCTCTACCAGCAGAACCCACAGGCCGAAGGATCGGCCAAGTGGCCCGACTCGTTCTTCGGCCCCGACATCTGGTTCAACGAATGGCCGTCAGAATGGACCTGCAAGACAGTCGCTCTCGATCCCAGCAAGGCACCGAGTCAAAGTTCGGTGACTACTCGGCCTTCGTGCTGCTGATGGTGGCCCGCGGCGTCGTTTACGTCGACGCCGACCTAGCGATTCGTAACACTTCGGTCATTACAGAAACCGCCCTGGAAATCCAAAAACGCTTTCAGCCCGACTGGTTCGGAATCGAGGTGAACCAGTTCCAGCAGTTGTTGGCGGCCGACATTGAGCGGCTAGCGCAGGAACGGCGGATGTTCGTGCCGCTCTACACGCTCGACAACCGGGTCAACAAGCTGGTCCGCATCTGGGGAGGGAGCGATGTCTTCCGCAGCGGCATGTTTTCGTAATAAGCCTGATAAGCATTCGCGCGGCGAACTAGAAACACGGCCGGGTCGACGCGCTCGTCTTCGGCGACGTCGTTCGCGTAGTTGTTTTCGACTTCGTGATCGTCCCAGGTGACGAGCCAGGGACATCGCGCGTGCATCGCCTGCAGCAACGGGTCGGATCGGTATTGCGAGTGGCGTACGCGATAGTCGCCGAGCGTCATAATCTCGCCGCCGACGTGCCTGCGGACGCGGCCGTCCTCGCCGCCGTACTCGTAGATGTAGTCGCCCAGGTGGAACACGAGGTCGACGTTCTCCTCAGCCATGTGCTGGTAGACGGTGTAGAGCCCCGCCTCGTAGTGCTGGCAAGAGGCGACCGCAAACCGCAGCTCGGGCGGCGCGGCGTCGGCGGTCGGCAGGGTACGCGTGCGGCCGACGGGGCTCTCGGCGTCGCCGGCGCGGAAGCGATACCAATACCAACGATTCGGCTCAAGGCCGTCGACTTTGACGTGCAGCGAATGGGTCAACTGCGGCGTGGCCACGGCAGTGCCCCGCCGAAGCACGTGCTTCATCGACTCATCGGTGGCGAGTTCCCAAGAAACCTCGAAGTTCTCCGGCGTGAGGCCGCCGCTGGGCTCAAACGGCTGCGGCGCGAGGCGGGTCCAGAGGAGAACGCCGCCATCGGTCGGGTCGCCCGAAGCGACGCCCAATTGGAACGGATCGCTGCCAAACGCAGCGCGACGCGTCTGTCCAACGGCCCGACTGCCAAACCAGGGCATGCGCCGAAAGGCTGGCCGCGTAGGCCAGGAACAGCCGCCGGCTGACGCCACCTTCGTGACGAATCGCATCGGTAGGTCGGGTGCGATCGAGCATCGCGCCCTATATTCTCTACGCTCGTCGGCCGCGTCGAGCGACAAGTCCGGCGAGCGCCGCGGCAAGAACCAGCACGGCGGACGCCGGCTCCGGCACCGCCACGCTGCCGGCGCCCGCAGCACTGCCCGCACCGAACTGCGATTTCCAGAAGTCGTAGTCCTGCTGGTTGACGTCGCCTGTATTCGACGGATCACGATTGTCGAGCGCGAGTCCCGTGCCCAAGTTATTTCGCCAGACGGTGTAGTCGGCGGCGTTGACAGTGCCGTCGTTGTTGTAGTCGCCGGGAACAGCATCTGGAATAACATCGAAGGTGAAGCCGGAGATTCCCGCCGAGGCATAGCCAGGATCACTAGCGCCCTTCATCGCCGAAAACACGAATTGATCGCCTGCCTGCGCTCCAGTGATGTCGAAGAAATGGATATCTACAAAACGATTTCGGGTAAGTTGTCCGCTACTAACGGTGACGTCGGGCACGTTGTCGACGGCGTGAGTCAGAAAAACCTCGGCCGCCGCGAAAATCGTGCTGTCGAGTCCGTCCGTGATTACGCCGACCCGAAATTTGGCGGGCGCACCTTCTCCGACTTCAAATCCCCACCGCGCGGTGGGAGTCACTGCCGGATCGTTGCCGAGAAGATCGCTTCCATTCAGGAGACCGAGTTTGACGTAGGGGATGCCGCCGGTGACATTGCATTCGGGTCCGGGGCACGGCCCCGTCGCCGGTGGATAGTTCGCTCCGTCGAATGTCCATTCTCGATAGCCGTGCTGCAAGGCAGGATCGTCGATTAGCGCATACGCCCATCCCCCCGCTTTGGCCGTCGCCAAGATCTCGGAGTTTGTGACGAAGCTCGGCAAGTCAAGTCTGTCGATGTAGTAATCGTTATCTGCGAAAATAGGATCCGTCACGCTGCTGCTGTATCCGACGTTTGCGTCCGGATACTCGAACTGCGTAGCGAAGAGCGCGTAACCAGCTGTACCGTAGTAGCGATCGGGAGCTTCGCTGGACACGGAAAAAGTGTTTGAGGGGTAATCGCTATGCCACGGCACGATGCAGCACGGCGGCGTAGCGCCATTGGGATAAAGCGAGCTCAGATCGTAGTGACTTCCAGCGAACTCCATAGTCACGGCATGGCTCGCGGCTGCCGACATGGCAAGAATCCCGATCACGGCCACGGCAACCATCCAATGTTGAACGTATCTCATAATGCGCCTTTTTTCAATTTGAGCGATACTTGACAAAATAGTTGGGCAATCTCACCGCACACGTGCTGCCAACCAGACAAATCTCATTCAGAGTGCAAATCAAAGTCTTGTTCGACTGGGCTCGTCGCCGCGAATTTGACTGAGAGTTCGGAACTTTCATTATACCGTGCCGGTACAAATTGCTCGTAGACTTCACGGAGCTCGTTTCCCCCCGTAGGCCCGGTGCTGGCCATCTCGCCGGTGGGGCGCGATGCGGTGATGCGAACCAGATAGTCTCCGGGCAGCGGCCCTCTCTCGGCACGAATCGAATAGTGCCCGTCGACAAGCTGCCCGATGGCCATGCGTCCGGGGCCTCGCGGCTCGAACACGACTTGTCCTTGTTTCAAAGGCTGTCCGTCGTACGTCACGTTGCCCGATACGGCCACCCTTCCCCCACTCTTCAACCCGCATCCGACCAACATCGACAGCGCCCCGCACAGTGCGAGCAGCGCCATGTCACGACGAGCACCAAATTGGCGCGGAATAACTCGGTTCATGGTTATTGTCTGTTCAGCACTTCTCCATTGGCGCGAGTCGACATGGCGTGCCAAACATCGAGGTCAAGGGCATCGCTGACGAACTCAACGTGTCCGTCACAAAACGCAACTTGTACGCCGCCCGGATGCTGACTACGCGCTGTCTGCGCCAAGGGACCGCGGGGAAGTGCGCCGCCGTATCGTTGACTGCACGGAGCGTCGGGATACAACTCGCCGGCTGCGTCGTCGATACCGTTAGGGCCGTCGGCACAATACTCAAGATCGTCGAGTGCGGGTGCATTCGGTGTGTACTGATGCGAATAGAGACAACTGGCCAAGTACAAGAGACCGCGGGAATCCTCTCCTGGGAACTGTCGGCCCTCACCTAGCATCACGGTGGATGATGTGCCGTCGGTGATCTTGTTGAGCGGGACACCTATGTTCTTGGCCCCGTAGACTTTCTCAAATGGCCCGAATTTGTCGATGCCTCCCGAATTCGTTCGATCTTTTTTCAATTGGAGGTTGTAGATCGTTGGGTTAAGACCTTGCCACCATGTCCACCATCCTTGATTGGCTAAGTAGCTGCCGTGGGTGAAACACTCGGCCACGCCAGTATGAATTCCTCTGGGTTGGTCCGATGGACAAAGGTGAATGTCGAGCTGCGTATAGGTCCAAGGAGCGCTATTGGGACAGCGCTGGCCCGCCTCTTCCCATGGATAATAGGAGGGTTTCGTAAAATCAATTTGATCGAATAGCGATGCTTCCTCCAAATACGGAAGAATGTAGGACGCCCAAGTGTGCATCAGGTCAAAGTTTGTGTTAGACACGGTCGTAAAACCAGCCGGCAAGCGTTTCATTGCGCTTTCGTGATTGAGGCAACCAAGTGCAAGCTGGCGAATGTTGTTCTGACATTGGCTGCGACGCGCCGCTTCGCGGGCAGCCTGGATCGCCGGCAAGAGCAGCGCCACCAGGATACCGATGATCGCGATCACCACTAACAGTTCCACCAACGTGAAACCGGTCGTGGGTACGAATCTTTCCGGCTTCTTTCCTTTGCACATCGCCGCCGTTCCTAGTTCCGATCTCAGACTTCTGTTCCAACTACCGTCGCGTTAACGCAGGGGGCAGAGAAGACACTCTTCCCTGCCCCCATTTTCGTTCATGGTCGCCTCAAAACCGTGTCAGCTTTCGCCGACGCTTGTCTTTCCTAGCGATTCCTTACGCGGACCACAAAGCCGCACGCGGCGAGCGCGATGGCGAACATCGCGGCGCTGGCCGGCTCTGGCACAGCGTCGAAAGTAACGCCGGATATGGCGCCATTTCCCAGACCGGTCGCGGGAGCCTTCGCAAAAATCGCGAACGTATCGCCCGGTTGGGCGCCGACAATGTCGAACGTGTGGATATCCACAAAACGATTGCGCACGACGCTGCCAGACGTGGCGGTGCCGATGATTGCATTCCCGGAGACCTGGTGGAGTAAGACTTCGGTCGCGGCCCAAGCAACGTCGTCAAGCCCGTCGGTCATGACGCCGACGCGAATCCGATCTGGAACATCCGCTCCGACAGTAAAAGCCCAGCGTCCAGCACCGGTTGCCGCAGTCTTGGGGTCGTTTCCATAAATGTCGCCCCCGTCGAGGATTCCCATCTTCATGTAGGGCGATTGGGAGTGCAACGGGGAGACTGGCGGGACGAGAGTATCGCCCCAATTGTAATCGCGGTATCCATTGACGAGGGCGGGGTCGTCGATGAGGGCATAGGTCCAACCGCCGACCTTGTTCGTCACCAAGTTCGCGGTTGCCGTAACATAGCTTGGCAACTCGATCTTGTTTGGATAGGTCGCACTGGCAAACGGCTGGCTCGAGCCGCAGCAACCCTGATTCGGCCAATTGAACTGGGTGGCAAACAAGGCGTAGCCATCACTGCCATACACGTCGTTGCCGTCAATGTCAAACGCCTTGGCCTTGATATCGCTGCGCCATGGCACGACCACGTAAGGCGCCGAACCTCCTGGGTAGAGGGGCACGAGATCGTAGTCGCTGCCGACAAAACTAAGCGATGCCGCCTGCACGTTGGCCACGCCTGCCGAAATTCCACACAGCGCGGCCACCGCTGCGACAAGACACGTCACTCTATTCATTAGCTGGTCTCCTCATACGATAGTAAAGAAACTGATCGGGACTCTAGGGCCGCGAATGCTTCCCCCGATTCTCCCCCGACGCGAATCGTGACTCGATTTGCGACCTCTTATCCGCCGTTCCCGTTCGCCTCTGGTCGCAGTGATGCCATCGGCATTCTGATTAGAAAGCTCGCCTCGACAAGAAAAGATGCCGCCACTGGAATTCGAAACTGCGGTAAATTTTCACGGGGCATTTCAATTCTGCAACGCCCCAAAACACGCTGCCGCTTTCCTGATAATTGACGAATTCGTAAGGAATGTCAATTAAAAAATGCCGTCCATTTATCGTGTAAAATATCACGGCGAGACGTAAAAAATCACAGATACTCAGAATCGTCGCTTCCTACGGAGCAGCACCGAGCGGAAATTTCACAATGCAAAAGCTTGGCAACATCGCGAGAAGGACGGCGGTTAAGGAGCCGGAACAAATTCGAGCTTTGAGATGCGTATTCCGTCGAGCTCGGGATTGAGTGCTGCGACCCAAAAACCCCCCTGGTGGCGGATGATTTCTGGGGCGGCGATCGGCAGGGTGGCGACGATTTTCGAGTCGTCGTCGAGGCCGAAATCTGTCGGGTCGAGTGAGCGGTAAACCGTTGTTTTTGGCTTGCCACGGTAGTTGGACGTGCGGAAAAGATAGAAATATCCGTCGTGCTCGACGACGTGGGGGCACTCAGCCTGATACCACCGGCGACCCGGTGATCCGCCGCAGACGATTTTGATTGCCGGAGCGTTCCGCCAATCTTGGAAGGTCTTCGCCCGGCGGACGAACATCGCCCCGCGATCGTCGGGCATGGCGGAGAAATAGCAATGCCAAAGGTCGCCGATCTTGAGCACCATCGCATCGCGGGTGTTGTTGCCGGGGCCTTCGGAGAAGAGCTGCGGCCCGCCGCCGATGATTGAGGCCCGCTCGAATACTTTGCCGTCATCGCTGGTGGCGAGGCAGATGCTGTCCCAATCGCCGTAGAACATGTAGTATTTTTTGTCATGGCAGATGACGTACGGGGCCTGGAGCCCGCCCGCGTGTTCTCCATAGGCGGGATCGCCGCGCATGGCGATACCCATCGGCTGCCAGTGCTTATCGAAAAGCGACTTTCCTTCCCAGCGGTGCAAGAGCCGCGTGACGCCGGCTTCCTTCGTATTGCGAATGCACGACCAGAGCTGCCAAGTGCCATCGGCCGCCTGCCAAACGGCGAAGTCGACCGGCTCCTGCTTGTCGCTAGTGAGCTCACCAAGGTCGGGGTTCGATGCGATCTGCCACCAACCGGCTTCGTCGATCTTCGGCACCGCCGGCCGCGGGCTGATATCCGCGCCGAACACCATGCCTGAGAAAGACAGCGTCAGACGAACGGCAAGGCAACAAATCAGCTTAGATCGATTGCCCATTTTAGTGAGCGCTCTCACCAGGTTGGTCAAGGTTGAGTATCTGGAGATCGATCGGCCGTCGACGATACGCCTACTCGCGCGGCACGTTCGCGTGTTGGGGCGGTCGATGGAATCTGACTATCCATGAAGTCGCGAATGACAGCGGGAAAACGCTGGAGCGCCGCCGCCGCTTGCGCCCACTCCCGTGGCTGTTCTTTCTGCAGACGTTCTGCCTCACCGGAGCAAATCGCCACGTACGCGGCCCGAGCCCGCTCCACATCGGTCATTGTCTGCGAGAAGTCGATGCGATCGAAAGACAACGACTTCGCTCTGGCGAGATCGGCGGCGGCCAGCGGTTCTACGTTGGCAGGCCGCTCGGCGTGGATGCGAAACGTGTCGCGTCCAGCGACGTGAATCTCTTCGCCCCCCTGTCGTGCGATGACAATCCGGGCGCAAGCGATGACCCGGTTTTCGAAGCCGCTGATGGTTTCATCCGTCGGCATCTGGTCGCGCGTCGTATTTCGATAGACGTCGGCAATGTCCCAATCCTGGGCGTTCATCCAGCGACGCCCCCGCACGACGCCGACGATCGTCGCGGCCGTGGCAGCGTTGTTGTCGCAGTCCCAGCCGAAATTAAACGCCAATCGCAGCGTCTCCACAAAGTCCCCGCGGCCATATTCCAAGGCGGCGATCGTGCAGGCGGTGTTCAACTCGTAGCCATTCCAATCGCGAATCGCGCCGTCGTGCCACTGCCATCGCTCCTTGATGAGCCCGCGGACTCGTCGCCAGTCGTCGGGATGCTGCTTACACAAGCGGCGTGTTTCGAGGACGATTGCCGCAATCTCGCTCTCTGGATCGACGGCCGCCAGCCCGCCGTCGATGACGCGCTCCAAGTTTGTCTCAGCAAACGCCAGGGCAATCATGGTCGTGAACAATTCAGTCGTCTGCGCCGGCTCACCGTCGATCGCCACGTGGGTGTAGTGCAACCCGAGGCGCGAAGCGGACTGCGGCATGGCCGGAGCCATCAGGCCGAACGACTCACAGAGAAACTGGCCCGAAATGTTGAAATTCGACCAGGGATTGAGCAAGTGGTTGCCCGTTTCGGGCGGCTCGATGCCCAGCTCCATAAGGTCTCGGGCGTAGCGATTCGCGCACCAGATGCCATCGTTGACGTGCGTCTTCCAAAGCTGCGCGATGCGCGACGGCGGCAACAGAGGCTCACCGGACTTTTCGATCTCGGTGACGTAGACCCACTCCAGATCGGTGTCGTCGTCGGTCCGCGCACCGTCCGGCAAGTACGGCACGTAAGTCGTCACAATTCCCGGCTCGCGGATGTACTTCGCTTCGTGAGGCAAGCCGTTCAGGTTGCCGATAATCTGCCCGAGCATACCGCCACGGATTTTGTCCGCCAACTCTTCGGCGGGAATCTCAAAACTCGTCGGCGGATCGGCCCGGACGGCGGTTTGAACCGCTGGTATGGTGCTGATCAGAATCACAACGGACAGAAAGTTTTTCAATCGAGCTCCTCTCAAGTCAAATCGGTTCGGGTCATCCCTCGCCCGGCCCGGTGGTGCCGCCGGTGAATTTCTCATCTTCGGCGGCGTGGCCGGTCAGCACTTGTGCCTGGTAGCCGCCCCGTGATTTGAAGTACAGGATCAGTCCCAAATAGCAGATGCACATGATCACCGGCAACGTGGCGATTTTCGCGAGGGCGTGCTGCTTGGTCTGGCTCTCGAGGGTCGACCAGCTCGGTTTGTTCGGCAGTCGGTCAGGCCAGCCGCCTCAAACTTGGCTTTGTCGACGTATTGATATTTGGAGAAGAGCCCTTCCTTCTCGGCGACGATCTTCGCGTGGACGGCCGGCTCGGCTTGGGCGACCGCGCGGTTGAAGTCGACGTCTTGCAGCGTGCCGATGGCCGGTCCGCCAATCGTGCCGACGGCGATCATGCCGACGCCGCTGATCGCATTGAGCAGACAGCGCCCCGCCGCGCGGATACTGCTCGGAAACGAGGCCGAGCGTGGTCGGCCAGAAGAACGTCTTGCCGACGCCGTAGAACGTGGCGGCGAGGAACAGCATGCCGAGGCTCGCGCCGGCGTTGCCGAGCCAGTAAAGGCCGCCGGCGGCGATCGCCGAACAACAGGCCAGCAGCCCCAGCGGCGAAATGCGGTGGACGATCGGCCCGGCGAAGAACCGCAGCACGAACATGATCGCGGCCGTGTAGACCAAGAACAGCGTGCCCTTGGTTTCGTCCTTGAGCACGGTGCCCATGATGTCCTGAATCCAGCCGTCGGTCCCGAGCTCCGTCGTGGCCAGCAGGAACATCACGAGCATCAGGAACACGAACATCGGCCGGCCAAACGAGCGAATCCAGAGCCCAAACGGGATGGTCGGAACCAAGGCCCACAGCAGGGCATGCTCCGGCTTGATCGGCTGAATGCCGCGGACCGTGAGCACCTGGCTGACGCCCATGATGATCAGGAACGACACGATGTAGGCGCTCCCCCAGCCAAATTCCTCGAGCATCTCGCGATAGGAAACTCCCGCCTCGACGCGTTCCTGCACCGGGAAGCGGCGGCCGAACAGCAGAACGCCGTAGAACAGGATCGGCAGCAGCAGAACGCCCATTTTCCACTGCCAAATCTGGCCGGGCAGCTGCAGGCTGTCGCCTCCCAGAGCCACGCCGATCGCCAGCAGTCCGCCGAGCGCCAGGCCCCCGGGCCAACCGGCATGGAGCACGTTGAGCCAATGGGTTTTGTTGTCCTTGTAGAGCGTGGCGACGACGGGATTGATCACGGCTTCGACCGTGCCGTTGGAGAGCGCGTAGAGAAACGTGGCGAAATAGAGCACCTGGAAATTCGGCGCGAAGATCGTGAGCAGCGTCGAAACGAGGTGGCCGAAGAAGCCGAAGCACATCGCCGTGCCGTAGCCGATCCGATCGATGATCAGGCTGAACAGGATGATCGAGATCGCGAACGGATAGGTGCCGACGCCGTTGATGATGCCTTTTTGTTCTTCCGTGAGATGGTACTGCACGCCCCAGTCCTTGAGCACGGCCCCACGGACGGCAAACCCAAAAGCGGTCGCCACCAGCGCCATGAAACAGCCCAAGAACAACCGCCGCGATTGCCGTCCGTCCGCCATGATTGCCTCGCGAATTGGAATGAGTTGCAGCGATACTGCTGCATCGAATCGTGAAGAGATCGCCTATCAACCGGCTCCGTTATAAGTTGCCGGCGCGATCGGGAAAAGTCGATTCCGAAAAAATCATCGTGCGCGCGGGCGGCCGACCTCGGGCCTTGCGCCGGAAGTGCGCATCTCGGCCCGATAGGCACGCGGGGCGACGCCCATCTGCTTCTTGAAGGCCACCGAGAGATAGTTGGCGTCGGCAAAGCCGGCGCGACTGGCGATTTCGGCGAGCGACAGATCGGTCTCGCGCAGACAGCCGGCCGGCGCGCTCCATGCGAATGCGGATGATTTCGGCATGCGGCGTGCGGCGGACGAGCTTCAGAAAGCGGTGCTCCAGCATTCGCCGCGACAAGGGCACGACGCGGAGCAAGTCGGCGACCGAGATGCCCTCGCAGGCATGTTCGCGAATGAAGCGGAGGGCGGAGGCGATGTCGGCGTCGTCGATCGCGTAGACGTCGCTCGATTGCCGCTCGGCGATGCCCAGCGGCGGGATCAGTACGGCGTCGGTCCCCACCTTTTCGCCCCGCATCATGCGGTCCAACAGTTGAGCCGCTTCGTAGCCGGTGCGATGCGTGTCGGGAATCACGCTCGAGAGCGGCGGCGTGCAGAGCCGGCAGAGGCGGGCATCGTTGTCGACGCCGATCACGGCGACTTGTTCGGGCACGGCAATATCCAGTTCGCGGCAAACGTCGAGCAGTTGCTGCCCCTTGAAATCGTAGCAGGCCATCACGCCGACCGGCTTGCGGGAGCTCCTGGACCCACGATATCAGCCGCCGCCGTTCGCGTGTCCATGAATAGTCCTTTTCGCTGGGCGACTTGCCCTGAAAGACCTGGCATTCGCAGCCCGCGTCTTGGGCGAACGCCGTAAAGTGCTGCTCCCGCCACCGCGACCAGTTGAAAAGCGGCTCGCCACAGAAAGCCAGGGTGCGAAAACCGCGGTCGATCAAATGCCGGGCGGCGAGGCGGGCCAGCTCGCGGTCGTCGGTTTCGACCCAAGGGATACTGCGGACTTTGCGGGCGGCGCTGACGTCGACCGCGGGCAAATGCGTTCGCCGCACGACCGAGGCGATGGCGTCGGTTTCGATCCGGGCGATGATGCCGTCGCCCTTCCAATTCCGCAGCCAGGCCGGGGGTTTCGCACCGCGCTCTTGCTCGCCGACGTAGATCGACCACAGCTCGTGCTCGCGCTGGTAGGCGATAATGCCGTCCATCAAGCCCCGCGCGTAGGCGTTCGAGGTTTCCACCAGCAGTGCTACCGAGCGTCGATCTCGCATGCTGATACCGATCGTTTCTGGGCTGCACGACGGCAGTGTAAAATAACACATATGTTATGCGCTAAACTGCATACTATCTTACGCGACGGAGGTTAGAATGAAAGTGTAGAAACGCAGCGACGCCGCAGTTTTTGCAGGTCGCTCGCCACTGGCGTTGCAGGCACCGGCTATTCAGGCAGGAAGAGATATTTCATGGATACCAGATCACGTCCGCTCAACGCAGCCATCGTCGGGCTGGGCTTCGGCGCGGAGTTCATTCCGATCTACCAGCGGCATCCGCAGGTGAATGTCGCGGCAATCTGCCAACGGAATGAGGCCAGGCTCTCCCAGATCGGCGAGGCGTTCGGCATCGACAAGCGTTACACGCGCTTCGACGAATTGCTCGCTGACCCAGGCATCGACTTCGTCCACATCAACAGCCCGATTCCCGATCACGCCTGGATGAGCATCGAAGCCCTGCGGGCGGGCAAGCACGTGATGTGTACCGTGCCGATGGCGACCACGATCGCCGACTGCGAAAGAATTTGCCAGTTGGTCGCCGACACCGGGCTGAAATACATGATGGCCGAGACGGTCGTCTACAGCCGCGAGTTCTTGTTCATCCGCGAGATGTATCGACGCGGCGAGTTCGGCCGCATCCAGTACCTGCAGGCCTCGCATCCGCAGGACATGGACGGCTGGCCGGAGTACTGGGAGCGGATGATCCCGATGCACTACGCTACGCACGTGGTGAGCCCGGTGCTGGGATTGATGGATAGCCGGGCGGAATACGTGTCGTGCTTCGGCTCGGGCCGGGTGCGGGACGAGATTCGCGAGAAGTCCGGCAATTCGTTTGCCGTCGAGTCGTGCCACATCAAGATCGCCGACAGCGACGTGTCGGCCCACATTTGGCGATTTCTGTACGACACGGCCCGCCAGTATCGCGAGAGCTTCGACGTCTACGGCTCGAAGAAGTCGTTCGAGTGGACGCTCGTCGAAGGCGAGTCGCACCTGCTCCACACGGCCAAGCGGCCGGAGCCGGAGATTCCCGAGCGGGTCGAGATCCCAGACTTTGCCCATTTGTTGCCGGAAGAAATCCAGCCGTTTACGCGGTCGATCGTCGACGCCGATCATTTGTCGTTTTTGCAGGGCTCGGGCCACGGCGGCTCGCATCCGCATTTGGTCCACGAATTCGTGCGGGCGTTGGTCGAGGACCGCGACCCCTGGCCGAACGCCGCAACGAGCGCCAACTGGACGTGCGTGGGAATCTTGGCGCACGAGTCGGCCGTTCACGGCGGCGAAATCCGCTGGCTGCCCGAGTTCACCTTCACGCGCAGCGACTCGCAGCCGGCGGTCGAGGCAGTCGGGCCGCCCGCGCCGCACATCGAAGTCGGAGCGCGCCGTCAGGCCGTCGGACGATGAATCTCCTCGGGCGTGTGTTCAGCGGGCTCGCGCTGGTTGCGTGCGCGGTCGCGTCGACACATGCCGTCGAAGAGTCGACCCTCCATTCGTTTCGCCGCGTGCCGCTGTCCGACAAGTTTTTCGCGGAAGGCGCCACGTTCGCCGACTTCAACCGCGACGGCAAGATGGACGTTGTCGCGGGGCCCTATTGGTACGCAGGGCCGGATTTCCAGCAACGGCACGAAATCTATCCGCCGCGGCCGTTCGACATCAACGGCTACTCGGACAACTTCTTCGCCTTCGCGCACGACGTCGACCGCGACGGTTGGACGGATTTGATCGTCGTCGGCTTCCCGGGCAAGGAAGCGTTTTGGTATCGAAATCCGGCCGGCAAGGCCGGTTCTTGGGAGCGGCATCTCGCGTTTGCGACGGTCGACAACGAATCGCCCGCGTTTGCCGACTTGACGGGCGACGGCGTGCCCGAGCTCGTGTTTCACACCGCCGGGCGATTGGGTTACGCCGAGATTCCTGTGGGAGATCCCACGCAGCCGTGGCCGTTTCACGCCATCTCCGACGATCGCGGGTACGACCAGTTCAATCACGGCCTCGGCGTCGGCGACGTGAACGGCGATGGCCGGGCCGACGTGCTCGAAAAGAACGGCTGGTGGGAACAGCCGGCGGCCGGCGCAAGTGATTCGATCTGGAAGTTTCATCGCGTGCCGTTTGCCCCCGCGACCGGCGGTGCGCAGATGCTGGTTTACGACTTCGACGGCGACGGCGACAACGACGTGGTCACCAGCAAGAACGCCCACGGCTACGGGCTGGCGTGGTTCGAGCAGGTGGGCAGCAGCGACGGCGGCGAAATCGCGTTTGACGAACACCTCATCATGGGCCAGAAGCCGGGCGACAACGACTACGGCGTCGCCTTTTCCCAGCTGCACGCCTTGGCGCTGGCCGACGTCGATGGCGACGGAATCCAGGACATTGTCACCGGCAAGCGGTTCTGGGCTCACGGCGGGCACGATCCCGGCTCGCTGGATCCCGCGGTGCTCTATTGGTTCAAAACGGTCCGCGAGGGCGGCACCGCGCGGTTCATTCCCTACTTGATCGACAACGACTCGGGCGTCGGGCACGCAGGTCGTCGCCGGAGACGTCTCGGGCGACGGTCGCCCCGACGTCGTGGTCAGCAACAAGAAGGGAACGTTCGTGTTTCTGCAACGCAGCGAAGCCGTCGACAAGCTCGTCGAAGATGCCGCCGCAACCGCGTCCACAAACCGCGGCTGATCGCAGCGACCGCGATCCAGCCGAGCTAAATCGACGGATGGAACGCTTCCCAAGGATGCAGACGGCAAGCCGCTCAACCTCGATTTCGAAACGGGCGACCTGAGCGATTGGACGGCCGACGGCCCCGCCTTCGCCGGGCAGCCGATCCGCGGCGACACCGTCCGCGTCCGCCGCGGCGACATGCAAAGCGGACACGCGGGCGAATATCTGGATTGGCACGTACGAAGTCTCCGAGGATGAGCCGCAGGGCACGCTCACCTCCGCGAGCTTCGAGGTCACGCAGCCGTTCGCCAGCTTCCTGGTGGGCGGCGGATCGAGCGACGCGACGCGCGTCGAAATCGTCCGCGACGGACACGCACGAAGTCGTCTTCAAGGCCAGCGGCGACGACAACGAGCGGATGCGGCATGGTGGTCGCCGACTTGCAAGCGCAGCTGGGCAAACGCGTATTCGTGCGGGTGGTCGACGAGTCGAGCGGCGCCTGGGGACACGTCAATTTCGATCATTTCCGCTTTCACGATAAGAAGCCCGAGATTCGCGTGGCCGCCCCGCCGACCACGCAACTCGGCGCGAAGGACGAGTATCCCTATGCCAAGTTGCCGGCCGACAAGGCGGCGAGCGTGATGAAAGTGCCCGACGGTTTCTCGGTGAAAGTGTTCGCTGCAGAGCCGGACGTCAAGCAGCCGATCGCCATGACGCTCGACGATCGCGGTCGGGTGTGGATCGCCGAGGCCTACGAGTATCCGATCCGCGCGCCGGGCAACAAAGGTCGCGACCGGATCCTTATCTTCGAAGACACCGACGGCGACGGCCATTTCGACAATCGCAAAGTGTTCGCCGAGGGGCTCAACCTGGTGAGCGGCCTGGAGGTCGGCTTCGGCGGCGTGTGGGTGGGAGCGGCGCCCTATTTGATGTTCATCCCCGACCGCAACGGCGATGATGTGCCCGACGCCGAGCCGGAGATTCTGCTCGACGGCTGGGGCTGGCAGGATACGCACGAGACGCTCAACACGTTCAGCTGGGGACCGGACGGCTGGCTCTACGGTTGCCACGGCGTGTTCACGTACTCGCGCGTCGGCAAGCCAGGCACGCCGGACAACGAGCGCGTGCCGCTGAACGCGGCGATCTGGCGATACCATCCGACGCGGCACAAGTTCGAAGTGTTTTCCGAAGGCACGAGCAATCCGTGGGGCGTCGACTTCAACGACTGGGGCCAGGCGATTTCGACCGCCTGCGTGATTCCGCATCTGTGGCACAACATCCAGGGCGGCCGCTACCAACGGCAAGCGGGCGAACACGAGAATCGCTACACGTACGACGACATCAAGACGATCGCCGACCATCTGCACTACCTGGGCAACAATCCCCACGCCGGCAACGAGCGCTCCGATCAAGCGGGCGGCGGCCACGCGCATGCCGGGGCGATGATCTATCTGGGCGGCGCCTGGCCGGAGAAATATCGCAATCAGATCTTCATGAACAACATCCACGGCCAGCGGATCAACATGGACATCCTCGAGCCGCGCGGTTCTGGCTACGTCGGCAGCCACGGGCCCGATTTCCTGCTCACGCAGGACAAGGCCTCGCAGATGCTCAACTTCCGCTACGGGCCGGACGGGCAGGTGTACGTCATCGACTGGTACGACATGCAGGCCTGCCACGACCCGCACGCCGACGCCCACGACCGCACGAACGGGCGGATCTACAAAATCATTTACGGCGACACGAACGCGAAGTCGCCGGCAGTCGATCTTGCGAAGTCGAGCGACCTGGAGCTGGCCGAGCTGACGCTCAACAAGAATGACTGGTACGTCCGCCACGCACGGCGGATTTTGCAGGAGCGAGCCGCGGCCGGCAAAATCGACGAGGCGGCGCTCGCCCGACTGCGAGAAATCGCCACTTCCAACCCGGACGAAACACGCCGGCTGCGCGCGTTGTGGGCGCTGCACGTGACCGGCAACCTTTCCAACGAATTGATCGCCGCAAAGCTCAAGGACGAGAATCCTTACGTCCGCGGCTGGGCGATTCAGCTGGCGCTCGATCGCGACGGCGCGAACGCCCAGCAGTGGCTTGCGCCGTTCGCCGAAATGGCAGCGAACGATCCGTCTCCGGTGGTGCGATTGTACTTGGCGTCGGCGCTCGAGCGGCTGCCGTTCGACGACCGTTGGCCGATTCTCACTGGCCTCGCCAGCCATGCCGAAGACAATGGCGACCACAATTTGCCGCTGATGTATTGGTATGCGGCCGAGCCACTCGGCGAAGCCGATCCCCAGCGGGCGCTCGCCTTTGGCCTGGCTTGTGGCAAAACGATCCCGCGGATTCGCGATTTCATGCTCCGCCGGATCGCCAGCGTCGATTCGCCCGCCGCGCTCGCCGCATTGGTGGACGGATTGGCGAAGTCGAGCGACGCGGACGAGCAATTGGCGATCCTCGATGGCATTCGTCAAGCGCTACGCGGACAGCGGCAAGTCGCTCCGCCGGCGAGTTGGCCGGCCGCATATGCGCACGTGATGACTTGCAGGAATGAACAGGTCAAAACCGCGGCGACCGGTTTGGGCGTCACGTTCGGCGACCGGCACGCGATGGAGGCTTTCCGCAAGCTGGTCGTTTCGCCAAATGCGAATTCGGCCGCACGCCGCGCCGCACTTGAATCGCTGCTCGGGGCCAAGTATGCCAAATTGCCGCCCGTGCTGCAGACGCTGGTGAATGATCCAATGCTGCGCGACCTCGCGCTCTCGGGCCTAGCACAGTACGACGATCCGCAAACGCCGGCGATTCTGCTAGCGAAATACTCGCAGTTTTCTCCTTCGGAAAAGCGCATGGCGTTGGCGACGCTCTGCGCCCGGCCGGCCTCTGGCTTGGCGTTGCTCCGTGCGATCGACGCAAAGCAGATCGCCTCCGTCCGATCTTTCGGCCGATCTCGTCCGGCAACTCAAGAACCTCAAGAGCGAGAACTCGACAAGCTGCTTGCCAAAACGTGGGGCACCGTGCGGAGCACGCCGGCCGACAAGGTGGAGCTGATGGCCGCTCTGAAGAAGAAGCTGGCGGCGCCGGCCTCCACGCCGCCCGATCCGTCGCTCGGGCGGGCCGTTTTTGCGCGAACGTGCCAGCAGTGCCACACGCTCTACGGCGTCGGCGCGAAGATCGGTCCCGATCTGACCGGCTCCAATCGCGCGAACATCGACTACCTGTTGTCGAACATCGTCGACCCCAGCGCGATCATGGCCAAGGAGTATCAGCCGACGGTGATTGTCACGGTCGATGGCCGCGTGGTGACGGGCATCGTTTCGACCGAGGACGACAAATCGGTCACGATTCGCACCGCCACGGAATCGGTCATCCTGCCCAAAGACGAAATTGAAGAGCGAGAGCTGAGCGACGTGTCGATGATGCCGGAGGATCAGCTCAAACAGTTCAGCGATTACGAAACGCGGTCGCTGTTCGCCTATCTGACGGGTGCGTCGCAGGTGCCGATGTTGGCAACCAAGGAAAATGCCGGCGCCCTGTTTAACGGCCGCGACCTCACCGGCTGGACGGGTGACTCGCAGCTGTGGTCGGTGGAGGACGGCGAGATCGTCGGCCGCAGCCCGGGCCTCGCACACAATTCGTTCCTGCTGAGCGACCTACAGGCTGGCGACTTCCGCTTCTCGCTCGATATTCAAGCTCGTAGGCGACAAGGGCAACACGGGCGTCCAATTCCGCACGCTGTCGCTCAAGGGCTTTGACGAGGTGCAAGGCTACCAGGCCGACGCCGGGCCGGGCTGGTGGGGCAAGCTCTACGAAGAAAACGGCCGCGAGTTGCTGTGGGACAAATCGGCCGAGGAGTTTCTCAAGCCCGGCGACTGGAATCACTACGAGATTCGCGCCGAAGGCAGCCACGTGCAGACCTGGCTCAACGGCCACCCCTGTGCCGATCTCTACGATCCGAACGGAAAGCGGCGCGGAATGTTCGGCCTGCAGATTCATTCCGGCGAGCCGATGGAAGTCCGCTTCCGTAATCTGAAGCTGGAAATGCTCGAACCGGCGGCAGTGCAGTAGTGCGGCCGGTCAGTCGGAGTCGCCGTGGCACCGCCCTGTACAAACAGAATGCGATCCGCGAATCGCTAGGCAGGGGCGAAAAATGCGGATGCAGAGTCAGCTTGATTGCCAACTGAAGAGCCTCCTCGGCAGCCGGCTCAGCAATCGAAATGTGAGGAGCGGGCCACAATCAGGACCCCGGCGCGGTTCATCCTCGCCGACTGTTGTTTGATTCCATGAAAGAAGAGGTCCTCCTGGTGTTTAATACGGTGTAGTTTTCGTGAACTCACCAAAACGCCGAGGAGGACCCGATCATGTTGTATCTTGGAATCGATCAGCATCGCAAGCAATTGACCGTGAATTTACGAGACGAAGAGGGGACGACGCTCGTCCGCCGGCAGGTCAGCACAGAGTGGGTTCGAGTGCGAGCCTTCCTGGGGGAGATACAAGCTGCGGCGGAGTCGCACGGGGGTTTTCTGGCGATGGTCGAGGTCTGCGGATTCAATGATTGGCTGCGCAAGCTGCTCGGCGAGTACGGCTGTCGCCAGATCGTGCTGGTCCAACCTGCCGGGCGATCTCGCAGGAAGACGGATCGGCGTGACGCCAACCTCCTGAGCGAGCAGCTGTGGCTCAACCGCCATCGCTTGCTCTCAGGCCAGAGTGTGCATGGCTTGCGGCGGGTCACGTTTCCCAATGAACGCGACGCCCAGGATCGCCAGTTGACGGCCCTCCGCCAGCGACTGGTCCAATGGCGCACGAAGACGATCAACAAGGTGCAACACATTCTATTAAAACACAACCTGCAACAAGAGTGCCCGACCAAGGGGATCAAGTCGAAACGGGCTCGCCAGTGGCTCGCAGAACTTTCTTTGCCGGAGATCGATCGTTTGGAGTTGAATCTGCTACTGGCGCAATGGACCGTCTGGGACGAGCAGCTACGAGCAATCGAGCAGCGAATTACCGAGCGGCAAGCGGCCCATCCGCTCGCGCCGCTGGTGGCCACGATGCCCGGCGCGGGTGCCTCGGGGAGCCTGGCGTTGGCGTCGCGGATGGGGCCGATCGAGCGCTTCCCGACGCCCGGCAGCTTGGCCAACTACTGGGGGCTCACTCCCGCTTGCCGTAATTCCGGTGAGGCGACCGACCGGCTTGGTTCGATCACCAAGCAAGGCAGCAGCCTGGCCCGGTTCCAACTCAGCCAGATGGTGATGCACGTCCTGCGGAAGGAACACTGGATGAAGAATTGGTATCGGCGTATCAAGAGCCGCCGCGGAGCGAAGATCGCTCGGGTGGCGGTGATGCGGCGATTGGCCACGATTTTGTGGCACATGGTGACGCATCAAGAGCCGTATGTTGTCGGCGGGCCATGTCCGGGCACATAACCCCCCGGCACATCCAAGAGCCCACCCAATCATTTTCCAGAACAACCCCTTGGAGCCAAAAGACAGTCGCGCAGGTTGCATCGGCTGGTGCTGCTTTCGAGAAGCACCAAGCCCTCGCCGCACGGGCCAGTCTGAAATTGCCAATGGCTCGGTGCTTATGTGCCGAGCGTCTATTTGATTGAGACGGCCCGTTGCCGGCGAGGTGGTCGCAACAGAATATTCCGTGTCGAGCTGTCGCAAGCTCGAACGGCCGCCCACGAGCGGACGGATCCACGAAGGGATGGATGGGGATGCAGCCCACAGAAAAGAAGGCTGCGACCAGCCCGCCAAAGACCTCGACAACCGAATTCACCACCGAATCCGAGATCACCAAAGACACAAAAAACACCGCCTGCCACAACGCGGAACGCTGAACGTACGTCGCCAAGAGACTTGACCCCACGAATTCTTTCAGGGATGGCAATTGAACCAAGGCTCGATTGTTGCTGCCTAAGCGGCAACTCGGTAGAAGTGATTCAGCAGGCTGCCGAGGCGTTGCTCGCACTGGATGTTGGCGAGCGAAAGCGGCGGTGACTTCGTGTCGTCAACGTGGCAGGTACCCGCTTGTGGAGCATTTCGTTTTCCGCCTTGAGGAATTCGATCTGCCGAATCAGCCGGTCCTCCGTGGAACCGGCCAGCATGAACAAGAGTGGCTGGTAGATGCTCGCCATCGTGGTAGAATCGGCCTCGAAACAGATGCAATGGCAGTGTGGCAATCTATTTTGTACCCCGTACCGAACCGGGGAAACGTGCCAACTGTGAAGATAGGAAAGTCTGACCTGCGTCGAAAGGTGCCGTGCGATGTGGTCGGTCAATCGATCGGTGTTGGTGGTCCGTCTGCGGCAGCCATACCTTGACTGGGTCCATTCGGTGGATGAGGGTGGTAAGAAGTTCACACTTGACGACCTACGCCACGACCCCACGGCGTATTTGATCCCCGCAGTCCTTGACTATGACCACCAAGAAGAGATCGTGGCGGCCATTTATGAAGAAGTCTTCGAACAGGAACTGTGGGCCTGGATGACCGATCCAGCAGTCTGGCCGCCAAACCGCGACTTACGGACGTTTCGCCAATGGTTCGAGCTGGAGTTCTGCAGCGTGACGCTGGATACTGTCGGGCAACCGATCACGCTCGAGGAAGATTGACCATCGGCCACGAACAAGAAAGTGCCTTTCGGCCTTGGTCCGGTCGTCGAGGTGCGTTTGCAGCGCTCTCTCTGAGCTCTCGCGCGAGAAAGAGAGAGCGCGGGTCTGTTAACCGGCGCTCTCAAAAGTCCGTAAACGGTTGCGTTCGATCGACCCCCACCGAATCGGACTCGAACTCCGTAATCCCCTCGCTCTCGACACTTTACGAATCTGCGCTCTTGCGCCAAAGTTCGAAAATGGGTTGTGTACGGGGAGATTCTTTCGAATAAGCATCCATGCGGTTCACCTCCTTTATGGTGAACCCACTTTACCAGCGTTCCCTAGACGGCGCTAGAGCTATGTGAAGCACGCACTAGGTCGAGGAACCGCGTCAATTTCGCGCCCTCTTTGAAGGTGCGTGAACAGCTAAGGGGAGGGCAGCCGTAAGTCAGCCGACAGTTCAAGCGCACAATCGTACGCGGCACGGAATTCACCACTGGCATTCGCCGCGTCGTCGAGTGTAGGAGGACGTGTCGTAATGTTGCTCTCATTTCGGGTCTTCGAAATTGCGAGCCGATGAATCAGTGCCTCAGAAAGTGCGTCAGAAAGTACCGACCTGGACGATTCCTGCGCCCGCGATCGCCCGATCGATTTGGCTGGCGCGTGTAGCGATTCAAATGCGAACAACGTAATGCCGGCCCGAGGACCATCCAGTTGGGCCACGTTCCTACGGGCGGCTTCCACCGCCTGGCCTCGCTCTTCCGCGGGGAAAGAACCGGGGTGAGCGTTGTCCGCACTCGCTCCGCCACCCACGCCAATCATTTTTCCGAAATTCGCCTTCCAGAAATCGTAATCGTATTGATCGACCACGCCGTCGGGCGTGCCCGCCGCCGGTCCGCTGCCATCGGCCCGCAAGTCCACCGTCGAGCCCAACGTATTACGCCAGACGGTAAAATCCGCTGCATCGACGACGTAGTTGAAATTGTAGTCGCCTGGTAGTTCCGATCGCTCAGGACCGGGCACGTAACAGACAAAATGTGGCGTATATGATCCGCCCAGATCGTGCTTGTCGGCGGTGTGGAAGGGGAACGCTTGGACCGCGCCGGTCGTCGGATCGCCGTACCACAGCCGCCACTTGTTGTCGGCTGATCCGCTGGACGACGAGAAGCCGACCAACGTCGGCGAGATCGCGAACGCGTCCGAATCCTCCGCCGCCGAATGGAATCCGCCCAGGCCGAACGAGTCCGCCCCGCTCGTCAGGTCGCGATACCGAATGTCATCATCTCCGCTGCCGTTGGTGTCCCACGAAGTGTAGAGGATTCGGTCGTCCTGCCAGTAACTGGGGTAATAGTCCTGCTTGTTCGCGTTGTCGACGACGAGCGCGACCGTGCCTCCTGCCGCCGGCAGCGACGCGATCCAAGACGACGCCCCGCTGCCAATCCAGCAAACGATTGTCTGGCCGTCCGGCGAGAACTTCGGCCCCGACTCCTCGACGCCGGGCGTGTTCGTCAATCGCGTGAGTGCGATCGGCGTCTGAGCCGTGCCGTCGAGCTTCAACGACCAAAGGTCGGAACTTCCACCGCTACGGCGTTTGAATGCGATCGTCAGTGACGTTGGATAGAACGACGGGTCCTCGTCGATCCAATCAGAGCCCGCCGGCAGGAACCCGGCCGAGATCAAGGCCTCCGACAAATTCGTCACCGTGTCGCTGCGGAAGTCGTAGATGAAAATATCGAGGTTGGGCCACGCTTGCGACAATTGCCGGTCGACGCCCATCAGCACCAGGTAACGGCCGTTGCCCGAGAATTGTGGATTCATCGCATACTGCACTCGCGAGTTGACTGCCTGTTCCGCGCGCATGTCGGCAGCGCCCGCCGGAAAATCCCACACGTGCAGCTCACCGTCTGTGCCGTAAGCGGTGTAGCTTTGATAAGCCAGCCGGCCATCGGTGATCGCGGGCAAGTCCACAACTCCTTGCTGGGCCCCGCTAGCGAGGAGCGTACGAACCTCCAACGATTCGAAGCGGAGCAGCCGGCAACGATGCGTGCTCCGGCCGACGCCCTGTGGCTGAGAAGATAAACGTGATCGCATCAATCCGCCTCGGTAGCGCTGCGAACTCGGTCAGCCCTGAGTATAGCCTCCGCACTGCTGCGGGCAAGAAATTCGAAAACCGTCCACCCCAAGGATCGGCAAGCGCACTCACCATTGGTTCCCGACGGGCGATATACGCAAACGATTCGGCTTCGAAGTCTACTCGCGCCCTTCTCGGCTCGTCGCGTTAGCTCGATAGATGCGGATGTCGTCCAATTGGACAGGAGATCCCCAACAGCTCTCGAAGCCAATGTGGCCGCCAAACCTCATCGCGGCAGACGTAGGATGCGAGGCCGTCTCGCGGATGGCTGGATCACGGGCATCGCAGAACGTGAGTGATGCCGAACGGCCATCGTCGACGATTCGGAACAGATACGAGCGAGAATTTGGCATGATAGAAAAGCCTTTGGCAAACAACAGTGAAATGGTGTTGGGAGTGGGCTTTTCATGGATCTCGAGGCTGTGGTCGAACCCGTAGGCCGCCGGCCAGAAGTTGGAGCGGACACCGCGGCGAAGTATCGAATTTTCCCAAGTGGGGCCGCCGCCGATTGCGTTGTCCGCGCGGGTCATCACGGCAAAGGAGCCTCCATAACCATTCAAGAAATTCTCGGCAAACGTCGCTTTGCCGAGGATGGTGATTGTGCCATCGGCGGGGTCAAACTGTTGTTTCGTCAACAAGTAGGGGCGCGCCCTCCACGTGTCAATGTGCCGCTCGTCGTTTGGCAACCCGAGTTGAATTTGGCCGTCCTGGAGCACGACGTCACCCAGCGTCATCCAGGTCGATTCGTCCAACTTACCGTCATCAAAGTTGTCGTCCAGCAGCAGTTCGGCATTCACGGGAGCCAAATCGCCCAATTGTTCCGCGGAATCGATACTCTGAGTTGCACCGTTCGACGAATCGTCCACTACGTCAGAATCCAACAGATCGCTATCGTGTAGGGGCGCGCTCTCCTGCGAAATCGTCAATCGCTCAACAACAGTTGTACCGGTGCTCGAACCCTCCAAGGCCACGAAATTCTGATTTCCTCGAAACAGCGAACGACAGGTGATCGTCTTGCGTACCGACGGGTTTTCTGCAAGCGAGACGGTAAAACAGACGTTCAGGCCATCGTCGCGCATTTCGAGACGATACAACGTATCGGGCTGTGGCCGGGAAAATCCGCCCCAGGAGATATTTGTAAGTTCGCGGTCGGCTTCGTATTTTGTGCCCGCTTCCAGCATTCCTTCCCCAGACAGCAAATCTGCCTTGAGCCCGCAGCGGACCGACCGGGCGAGCATGTCCTGCCAGGGAGTGCCGGCCTTGCTTTGCTCATTCGCGCTACGGGTGAGGATCGCAAAGGAAGCAAGCTCCGCATCGTGGATATTCTCGAATCTCAAATCGCATACGACGATAATCGCCCCTTGGGACGGATCATACTCCTCAGCCGTGAGGAGGTAGGGTCTTTGTGCGGATCCGGCGACACTGCCCAGGCGCAATCCGCGGCCCGACGATTTGACTTCCCCCAGCGTGCTCCAACGTGCCGGGTCGAGCGGCTGCGCTCGAAAGTCGTCATCGACCGAAGGTTTCGTCAGGCGGTTGAACCCATTCGCGGAAACGTCATCCGTGGGATGTTGATAGCGTCGTCCTTGAACGTCGATCGGAATGACCGAGTTGCCCGTCCACTGGATGGCGCGGCCGGTCGTGAGCTCGATCTTGTCTTGAACCGTGCCGGCGTTCGCCGACGGCAGCGTCTCCACTTTACCCTCGAACACGCTGACCTGCGAAACCCCAAAATCGTCGACGACGACGCCAAACTCGGTCCCCAGATCAATCACTTTTCCGTGCGGAGTCTCGATCGTGAAACCATGTCCGGCTTGCGGCACGCGAGCAACCAATTCGCCGCGACGCAAGTTGCCCCCGGTAGGTTGAACTAAGAACTCCGAAGGCCCTGTCAGCAACAATTTGGCGCCCGACGCATACGTCAATTCGACCTGACCGCGCTCGAGCCAGGCTTTGGCCGGTCTGGACACGCGAGGCGAGGGTAAAGGAGCCGTTCGCATTCCGCCACGTTGCGGATGCGGAAACGTAGGTGACCTCTGCCACGAGAGGTTGGTTGCCGGCGACTTCGACGGAATGCTCCGCACGAAGTGCGGGCTGCTGACTGCCGACATAGTCCGCACGTCGAACCCACCAAAAGGAAGCCGCGGCGACGAGCAACACGGCGGAAAGCGAAGCCGCCCAACGGATGACCGATCGCCACCGAAGTCCGCGAGCCGATGCAGGCGTCTGCGGGGCACATAAGGAAAGCGGCGTGGTCCGGCCCGTAAAGCGTTCGAGCGTCAATCGCTCAACGGCCAGCTGTGCGTCGACGACAAAAGAACCCAACGTGCAGCCGGCGGTGGTGGCCAGCGCGCTGTGCACCCCGATATATCGCAGGTAGTACCGTCGCGCTTCCGCGTGTTCCCCCAATATCTGGTTGAGTCGATGCCAGTCACTCTGCGGCAGCTGTCCATCACAAAGTTGGGCCAACAGCCAGCGTAGTTCGTCCAACAAGACCGGATCGAGTGGCGATTGCCCACCGGCATCGTGTGCTTGCCTCATGGCGCACCTCCGTCCGTGCAGCAAATCCCCGGTCGCCGGTGCTGGATCAATGTCGAGGATCGTGCGTCTTGAACTTGCATCTTGCTCTTCTATTCTCGCGCTTCGTGTGCCAGTGTGCGATCGATGCATTCCAGTAGCGCACGTCGAATTCTACCGAGCGACTTCGAGAGCGAATTGGCGGTGCGTCCGACGTCGGCCGCAAGCTGTTGGACCGTCGTACCCGGTTGGTAACGGCGTCGGATCAACGAGCGATCGACGTCGGAGAGTTTGGTCAGGCAATTTTCCAATGCTTGCAGCGGCACGCCGCAAGCTCCGTTCTCGTCGCACGCCTCCACCGCAAGTGTCTCCAGCAAGTTCGTGTCGAACAGCCGCGCCGCTCGTCCCTGACGCTCGCGGTACTTCAGGACTTGAAACCGCGCGATTTTACAGGCCCAGGCGAAAAAATTGGTGCCCAATTCGAACGTGTCAAACTTCCGCCACAAGACCATGCTCGTCTCCTGCAGCACGTCTGAGGCGTCGTTGGCAGTCGGAAGTAACGCCGTCACGTAGAACTGAAGCCGCGGATAGTGGCTCGAATAGAGCTCGAGAAACTCGGCGACCCGGTCTTCCCGGATGTCTCCCGTTTGTCGGTCGTCTATTCCGCTGTCGCCCATGGACATATCGCTCATCAACACTGCGATTCAATTGAATGTGGTCCGTTCACCAGCGACACCGCCTGGCACGAGCGCACCGCCAAAGTCGATAAGGCATACTCGCCCCCCATCAGTAGGCGGTCAGGATTTCTCCACTACCCATCTTATACATACGGCAGGCCGTGGAAATGTGAACCACTTTTTCACAAGATTGGCGAACGACAAGTATTTGAATTGCAGGAACTTGACGCTGCCGCATCGCGCACGCGAGGAATGCCTACGACGACGCCAATCGCATCGCCTCCCCTTCCGACTCGATCGCAATGAGGTTGAGCCTGCTCGGCGAGGAGCGACTTTTTTCCCAAAATGTTGTCCTTCGGCGCTTTTCACGTTCACATTGCCTCAGTCACTCGTATTTGTCCTGAGACAAGCGATTCCGATCGAGAAGTTGGGAGCGATCGTATCGGCCTACGCCGTCGCATGGGGAGGAGCGGTTTGAGCCATGCAGGGCAGGCAGTTTGATTTGGCGAACGGATAGGACCCTGACAGGCGGGTGTGCTAAATCGCCAACCGGTGGCATATCGTGTTGGCAGGCGGACTTTTCTTACGACGGTCACCGAATGCCCGGTCGGGCGCACTATTCCAGTCTTGACTCCGATAATTCAGCTTTGTTCGTGCGGGAATGAGGGGGTTGGTTTCTGAAGTTTCAATTCTGTTGAGGTATTGACCAATGAGGTGGACACGAGTTGGTTGGTTGGGCATGGCGGGCTGCACGGTCTTATCGCTTACTCTGATGGCGGAGACGGCGAACTCGATGTCGAATTCGCTCACCGGGTTTACCGGCGACTCGACGCAAGCGGGAACGCAGACGGCGGTGGGAGCGGCAGGGCTGACTTTTTACAGCACAGACGGCGAAGTCACCGCAATCAATGACAACGGCACACCAGATGACACTAGCGACGACTTCGAGGAAGTCGTCTCGAATGATACCGTGGTATTTGACGGCGACGGGGCCCATTTCGGCAGCTTGATTGCTGGTGATGGCGGCCGGACGTACATGAGGACCAGCCAAAGTAACTTCGCGACCAAGAGTTTTGTCGCCGAGATCACGTTTGAAACGACCAACGACGAACAGCAGGTGTTTTTTGGAGTGGGTGCCGGCGACACGGCTTTGTTCGGCACGCCCGACTGGAGCACGCAGTTTTCGTCGGCGTCGTTTTGGCCGGAGATCGTCAACGGCAAGATCACGCGATTTAGAACGGCGAATGACGTGAATAGCTTCGGCGACACCACCGTGCCTGGCTTCGACAACGGCACTCAACGGTTCCGGATGACCTTCAACGCGGCCAACAAGCAATTGTTAGGCGAGATTGATTTGAACTATGCAGGCGGGCCGTTCGTGGCCGACGCCGTGGTGAGTAACTTTCCAATCGTAACGACGTCGCTATTCGCGGCGGACGGCTGGCCCAGCGAGCCATCAAGGATTTTCTTTGGCGGCGATGACGGCACGGTTTTTCGAGATTTGTCGATCACGGTCGTCCCGGAGCCAGCGGCTGGGATGCTGATGCTGCTGGGCGTGGCGGGCCTCGCCTGCCGGCGTGTGCTTGGAAGATGCTAGGACGTGCATCACGCTGTTCTGTTGGCGACGGAGTGCTTGGATATATTCCATGCCTCGTTGAATGACGTGAAAATTTGATTGCCACGCGACGAATATGCGGCAGCCGACCGGCTTCCAACTGGTCGGAGGCTGGCTTGAGGCCCCTTTTCTGGAGAAGAAAGTATATGAGACGACACAAGACGCAGGTGCTTTATTTTGGCTGGGCGTTGTCGCTGACCATGATGCTGGCGACAGTGGCCCCGGCAGCAAGCTCATTTTCCAACTCGCTGACCGGCTTCACGGGCGATTCGACGCAAGCCGGTACGCAGGCGACGCTCGGCACGGCTGGATTCAATTTTTTCAGTACTGACGGTTTGGATGCCGAGTTTACGATGGATCCAACCGTGGCCTTTGATGCGAATGGCGCGGTTTTTGGAAGCTTTTATGCTGGCGATGGCGGTCGAAACTACATGCGGACCGTCGAAAGCGACTACGCCACGGTCAGTTTTGTTGCTGAGATGACCGTCGAACGGGTCGACAACAACCAACAAGTCTTCATCGGCATGGGGTCCGGCGACACCGCGCTATTCGGTGTTCCGGATTGGAGCACGCTGTTCTCCTCGACGTTTGTGACGCCGGAAGATGGATCTTTGACGACCTGGCGGTCCTCGAACGACGTGAGCGAATGGTTAGGTGATGATCCTCCATCGGCGGTGACCGCGGGCGGTACGCATCGCGTACGAATGGAGTACGACAAGGACGCCCGGACGATGACGTATTCGATCGACCTGGACTATGCGGGCGGCGCATTCACGGCCGACGTCACAGCGCCGACCGTCGATCTGAACGATGTTACCTGTCCGGGTAGTGACTGCGGTGGCGGCAAGGTCGCTAACTTCTTTGGTGACAAAGTGTGGGACGCTTCCGACTATACGCTGTGGCGCAATCGGCTGGGAAGTTCCGACGGCGATTTTTACGTCGGCAATTTTGACAACACGGGAGACAGCATGGATGTCGTCGACCAGGCCGACTACGAGTATTGGAAGGCCCACTTTGGCGAAGTTCGCTCGCAGGGATGGCCGAACGATCCGTCGCGGATTTATTTTGGCGGCGACGACGGAACAATTATCAGGGATTTCTCGGTCGCTATTTCGGGTATAGTGGGCAGCGGCGGCGCGGCCGGCGTCGTCCCTGAGCCGTCCACTATCGTGTTGCTCGCCTGGGTATTGGGGAGCGCGCTGGCTTTGGCCCGGTCACGCTACGAGTCCTAGAACGTCCAATGCGACGTGTATAGAAAGATTGTTCGTCGCGCGACGCTGGGGGGGGCCGCGAAAGTCGAGCATCCTACGTGCGGAGAGTTGTACGCTGGCGTGTCTCTCTAAAGCCGGAGAGAACCCCATGCCACGGCGCAGCTCTCCGCGCGTTTCCTAGGAAAGTTTCCGTCCGGGACGTGGGAGTGTTGTGGATATGAAGACAAACGGACAATATGCGAAGTTGGGCTTTACGCTGGTCGAGCTGTTGGTCGTGATTGCCATCATCGGCATTCTAGTGGCGCTGCTGCTGCCGGCGATCCAAGCTGCTCGCGAGGCGGCGCGGCGATCACAGTGCACCAATAATCTGAAACAGTTGGGTTTGGCGGTGCTGAATCACGAACAGATTCACAAGGCATTTCCGACGAGCGAAGGCTGGGAATACAGCAATACGGACGACGGAGTCGTACTGCCGGGGGCATCGGAATCTGACATCGTGAGCGCTCTCAAATCTGGTGCCCACAAGCCACTAAGTGGCAAGGGCTGGATCTTGACAGTCTTGCCAGAGCTGGAGGAAGGATCCCTGTTTGATCAGTTTCGTGCCGGAGGTGCTTTCGATGGCAAAGGGCCTTTTCGGAATGGATTCTGCAGTCATCCTCGAGAGGGCTTTGGTTTGACGTCGATCAAGAACGGCATCAGCGTACCCGAGCTGATGAAAACTCAACTTCAAGTTCTGCAGTGTCCCTCTGACGAATCGGTGGAGTTGCTCAGTAACAAACAATTTCAATGGTCAACATGCGATGTTGCGACAACAAGTTACAAAGGAGTTCTAGACGATACCTATCTTGGAGACGAAAGCACTGCTTTCGGCAACGAAGGCACAAAATATCCGAGTGGGGTTGGCTATCTCGTCAATCCGGATGATCGCGACTGCCACCGCGATTGGCGTTGCCGCGGCATCTTCTTCCGAAGCACCTGGTTCAAGCCGGTAAAGTTGGCGTCGATTACCGACGGCACCAGTCACACCGTGATGATTGGCGAGGATGTTCCCGAGTACAACTACCATTCCACCGCGTTCTATTCCAACGGCGATTGGTGCTCGTGCAATATTCCACTGAACCACCTCATGAACTTGCCACCTGATAGTCCAGATATCTGGCCCGAAGCTCAGGGCTTCCGCAGCAAGCACCCTGGCGGCGTACATTTTTGCGCGTGTGACGGTTCGGTGCGGTACATCTCTGACTCGATCGATCCCATGGCGTTTCGGGTGAGTTGCACGAGAAATGGGGAAGAACAGATATCCGAAGGCCTTTGATACGGTTTTCGATTTGACCGCTGGAATTCGCATGCATAATTCAGTTCTGCTCGTACCGGCTGCGATTGCGCATAAACGTCAGACGTTGCCACAACCCACTCTGTTGCTCGTGGCGCTACTTTGGGCATCTGTTGCCGGATGCGGCGACGGCATGTCCAGCGTGTCGGGGACCGCAACACTCGACGGTAATCCTATGGCGGGAACCGCCGACCATCGCATCACCGTCATGTTTGTGCCAGAGTCGGGAACGGGGCCGACCGCGACGGCGCGGGTGGATGCGAATGGGCGGTATGAGCTTGCGACAGGCAGCCACGACGGTCTGCCAGAGGGCGTCTACTTGGTGTCCATTGCGGCGGTCGACGTTGTGCGTTCCGCTGACGGCGCGACGCCGCCTGCTCTCCACCGAGTTTCACCGTCGAAGTACGCGGATCCGAGATCATCTGGATTTCGCGCCGAAGTCAAACCCGGCCGGAACACGTTTGATTTTGATCTGAAATCGGATGCGAAGGGTTGAGGGACGCTTGTGATGCGACTTTTTCTCGAGAGGCACTGATTGGGAGGGGACGGCTATGCAGACGGCTCCGCGCGTTGGGCGCGACTTCGACCTGCGAGTCCAGTTAATAGGCATTTCGCCAGCCGCTATTTAGAATGGATGTGGCGGCCCGCGAATCGACCAGGACCGGGCGATTCCGTTTCGATCTTGGGCCGGATGTTTCGCGTCTTGCTGGCGTGTGTCGTCGGGAAGTTGGCGGCATGGTGATGGGAATGAAATTTTGACAATTGACACCTTGGAATTCGATGGCGAACGATGAAGAGTTTTCCGGCACCTGTTGAACGACGACACTGTATCTTGGTTGTAATTCTCGGCCTGTTGTGTCTCACGGACAGCGCCCGTGCCGACTACACGACGGCGAGAATCTGGAATGAGCATCTGTTGCACGCGATCAGCATTGACACGGCTCGTCCCACGGTCCACGCACGCAACCTGTTTAGCCTATCGACCGCGATGTACGACTCTTGGGCTGCCTACGACCCGACCGCGGCTCAATATCTGCATCATGAAAAGGTGCTTGGGGCGGGCGACGTCACGGCGGCGCGGAATGAAGCAATTAGCTATGCAGCCTATAACGTCCTCTTGCATCGTTTCGTAACTGGTCCCGCGGGCGTCGGGCCGGGAAGAAATGAAACGCTGCTGAACATCCGGGAACAAATGCAAGACCTAGGCTACAACCCGGATTTCACCTCGACGATCGGCGATTCGCCGGCCGCATTGGGCAACCGGATCGCTCAATCAGTCATCGACTTCGGCCTGGCCGACGGCGCGAACGAGGTTGGGAATTACGCGAATCCGCCCGGATATGAACCGGTCAACCCGCCGCTGACGTTTGAGAATCCAGGCACGGTGATGAACGACCCAAATCACTGGCAGCCGCTCCACTTCTTGGGAAATCGCATCGATCAATTCGGCCGGCCGATCAACGAAGCGACGCAGGTCAGCCTCTCGCCGTATTGGGGCGATGTTACGCCTTTCGCCATGACGGCGGCGGAACGCAGCCCGAACGGTGTGTATCACGATCAGGGGCCGCCGCCTCAGCTGGGCGGTGCGACCGACGCCAAGTTTAAGCAAGACGCGCTGACGATGATTCGCTTCTCGTCGCAAATGGACCCGAACGACGGGGTGATGATCGACATTTCGCCGGCCACGCGCGGCAACAGCCTGCTCGGAAGTTACAACCAGGTGGGCTACGCTGTGAATCCCGTCACTGGTACGCCATATACTCCGGAGATCGTGAAGCAGGCAGACTTCGCCCGCGTGATGGCTGAGTTCTGGGCCGATGGTCCGCACTCCAATGCCCCTCCGGGCCATTGGAATGAACTCCGCAACTACGCCAGCGACCAAATGGAAGCAATGGGAATCCCAAAACAGATCGGCGGCGCAGGGCCAGTGGTCAGCGATCTGGAGTGGGACGTCAAGAGCATGTTCGCGCTCAACGGCGGCTTGCACGACGCGGCGATCGCCGCCTGGAACCATAAAGGCGTGTACGATTCGTCGCGGCCGATTTCGTTCATTCGTTACATGGGTCAACTCGGCCAATCGTCCGATCCAAACGGCCCGTCGTATAACCCAGATGGTCTGCCTCTCGAACCGGGCTTAGTTGAGGTGATTACGGCCGAGACCACGGCCCCCGGCCAGCGGCACGAGCACCTGGCGGGCAACGAAGGCAAGATTGCCGTTCGCTCGTGGACCGGCGCCGTCAACGGCATTGCGCCGTTCGACGATCCGTCGGAAATCGGCGGCGTGGATTGGATCTTGGCAGAGAGCTGGATGCCGTACCAATTGAGCAGTTTCGTGACGCCGCCCTTTCCCGGTTACATATCGGGCCACTCGGCCTACAGCCGCACGGGTGCCGAGATTTTGACGCTGCTGACGGGCACGCCGTATTTCCCCGGCGGACTGGGCGAATACCAGATCCCGGCGGGAAGCGGCCTCAATTTCGAGTACGGACCGACGGAGGCCTTGAACCTGCAATGGGCGACGTACTTTGACGCATCGGACCAGGCCGCGCTCTCGCGGATTTGGGGTGGAATTCACCCGCCGGGAGATGATATCCCGGGCCGGATGCTGGGACACGTGATCGGCCCGGAGGCGTGGGATTTGGCGAAGCGGTATTTCTCGGGTCAAGTAGTTCCCGAGCCGGCAAGTTGCGTGTTGTGGATGCTGGCCTACGCGTGCGCTGCTCGCATCCGACGGCGGACGACGGTGGGAAGGTAACGCGATGATCGGCGTGCCGAGAAAATCAGCGTCGGTCGATCGCGGGTTCTTCGATCGCTCCGCGTTGGCTGTCGCAATGACGATGTTGATCGTCTTCCAGCGGGTCGACGTGGCCGCTGCCGCGCCGACCTTCACCAACGTGACCGCCGCGGTAGGAATCACTCACGTGCAAAACACTACCCCCGGTACAGAGCCCATGACCGGCGGAGCGGCGGCAGGCGATTTTGACGGCGACGGATTGGTCGATTTGTTCTTTACTCGGGTGGATGGGACGGATGTGCTGTATCACAACACGGGCAGCGGCTTCGAGGACGTGTCGGCCGCGGCCGGCTTTAACAGCGCGTTGCCGACTAGCGGCGTAGCGGCGGCTGACATCGACAACGACGGTGATCTTGACCTGTACGTAACGGCTAGCTCACATAATCGCTTCTATCTGTACATGAACGACGGTGCCGGCCATTTCAGCGAACAGGCGGTCCCGCGCGGTGCGGCTGTGACGAGCGGGGGTTCCACGACGTGGCGGGGAATGGGAGTCGCGTTCGGCGATTACGATGGCGACGGGTATCTCGACATTTTGACCGCCGACCACAGTCGGCCGACGACAAACAACGGCTCGCGATTGCTGCGCAATCTGGCGCTGCCAACCCAGGCCATTTTGAGGATGTCACGCACGCCGCGGGGCTAGATGTTTATCGGTCGCCGTTGGTCGTTACCGACCCGCCGAATGTCTACCGGTTCACGCCGCAATTCTCGGATCTTGACCACGATGGTCACGCGGACATCGTATTCTCTGCTGACTCACACACGAGCCAGTTGTTTTGGAACAACGGCGACGGGACGTTTACCGACGGGACCGTGGCGGCAGGCGTGGGCACCGATAAATCAGGCATGGCCTCGGCGCTAGGCGATTTCGACGGCGATGGTAATCTGGACTGGTTCGTCACGGCAATTTTCGATACGCCCAGCCTTGTCACCAAACCTGGCAATCGACTCTACCGCAATAACGGGAACCGCACGTTCACGGACGTGACGACGGCGGCAGGTGTACGAGATTCCGGATCGGGAACGGAGCTCAGTTGGGGCTGGGGCGCCACGTTCCTCGACTACGATAACGACGGCAAGCTGGACCTCGCAATGACAAATGGCTGGGTGGCTTTAGGCTACGGCGGTGATCATACGACGTTGCGGCGCAACAACGGCGACGGCACGTTTACCGATGTGTCGACTGCGTCGGGAGTCACCGACATGGGACAGGGCCGAGGACTGTTGCACGTCGACTATGACCGCGACGGCGACCTCGACGTGTTGGTGGTCAATTATGGCGCGACACCAATTCTCTACCGCAACGACGGCGGCAACGACGCCAATTGGCTCCGCGTCGAAACCGAAGGAACCATCTCGAACCGTGACGGCATCGGCGCATTCATCAAGGTCGTTCCCGACAGCAGTCATCCCGAGCAACTGCAGGTGTGGGAAGTCTCGAGTGGGGGAAGCTACCTCAGCCAAAGCGAAATGGCGGCGCATTTCGGTCTGGGTGACCTCGCCGGCACCGTCGATTTGGTCGAAGTTACTTGGCCCGCCAGCGGAATTGTGCAGCGCTACGTCGATGTGCCAGTCAACGGGACGCTTTTGGCTCAAGAGCGTCTGCTCGGCGACTACAACGGCGATTCGGTTGTCGACGCCGCCGACTACACCGTCTGGAGAAACGAGTTGGGTATGACGGGCACCGGCAACTCGGCCGACGGAGCTGGCTCGAACGGAATGCCGGACGGAGTCGTCGACCAATTGGACTATCTCTGCTGGAAGGCCAATTTTGGCCTTTCGTTCGGTCAGGGCAGCGGAGCCGCGGCAGCGCGGGCAGCCGTGCCGGAGCCGGGTAGTCTTTCGTTGCTGCTCGTCTGTAGTGGGGCCTTGTGCCTGAAGGGAACGCGAAGTCGCCGGCGAGAATTGGCCCTCAATCGAATCGGAGCAGAAGCATGAGATGGGACAAGTGGTTGGATTTGCTGCTGGTTCTTGCTATCTGCTTGATTGCCGCTCGGCCTGCGGCGGCGGTTGACATTTGGATTACTACCGGCGACAAGAGCCAATTGCTCAAACAGCAGACCGACATCCTGTTTGAGTCGGGAGTGGGGTCCGGTGGCACGCTAGTCAGCGTCGTTCCCACAACGACCTACCAGACGATCGCGGGTTTCGGGGCGGCAATGACCGATTCGTCGGCTTGGCTCATCCAAAATGAACTCACCGCCGCGCAGCGAGACAAGCTCATGCGGCAGATGTTTTCGCCAACGTCTGGCATCGGGCTGAATTACCTACGGGTGCCAATGGGGGCGTCGGATTTCACTGCCTCAGGTCTCTACAGCTATAACGACAATCCACCTGGTGGGTCCGACGAATTCCAGGAGCGTTTTTCCGTCGCCCACGACGAGGCGTACATCATCCCGCAACTCCAGCAAGCGATTGCGCTGAATCCAGATTTAAAACTGATGGGCTCCCCATGGAGTGCGCCGGCCTGGATGAAGAACAATGGCTTGATGACGGGGTCAGGAGACGCGACGCTAGAGACACAATGGCAGGCCTCGTACGCACTTTATCTGAAGAAGTTCGTTCAGGCCTATGCGGCGGTGGGGCTGCCGATCGACGCACTCACCCTGCAAAACGAGCCATTGAACCAAAACAGCACCTATCCGACGATGTACATGTCGGCTAGTCAGCAGACCAACATTATCAAGAACAACTTGGGTCCGCAGTTCGCCGCTGACGGAATTACGACAAAGATTCTGGCCTACGATCATAATTGGGACCACCCGGAGTATCCGATCCAAGTGCTTGACGATCCGGATGCCAGCCAGTACGTCGCGGGTACGGCATTTCACGCCTATGCCGGCACGGTGAGCGCGCAAACAACCGTTCACAACGCGCACCCTGATAAGGACGTCTATTTCACCGAAATCACCGGCGGTGATTGGGCCACGAATTTCGCCGACAATCTCGTCTGGAATTTTCAGAACATCCTCAACGGTAGCGTCCGCAATTGGTCGAAATCGGCCATCCTTTGGAATCTGGCGCTGGACCAGAATGACGGCCCACATCAGGGGGGATGCACGAATTGCCGGGGTGTGGTGACCATCAACACGAACGACGGTGCCGTCACTTTCAACGAAGAGTTTTATGCACTGGGGCAGGTCACCAAAGCCGTCCAGGCGAACGCCGTTCGCGTCGCCGCGACAACCTATGCGGGCGGCGTCGATACCGTGGCGTACAAGAACCCGGACGGCTCCCTGGCGCTCGTCGCGCTGAATCCAAATTCCTCAGCAACGACCATTCGCGTCGTTCAGAGTGGTAAGCATTTCAGCTACCAAATTCCAGGCAAGTCAGTGGCGACCTTCTTGTGGAATGAGGACGGTGCAGATTTCGACAACGGCGGGTTCGACGACGGCGGCTTTCAACTGGGAGGCGGATCGCTCGACGCCTGGACCCTCTTTGGAGACACCACCGGAAACGTCACTGCTGCCAATGAGGCAGTTCTCACCGGCGACAAGTCGCTGAAACTCTTCGGCCAGTTTAATGGCAGCTCGAACGTCTCCGGCGCCTCACAGGGGATTACCGTTCAGCCGGGCGATCAGCTCACCGCGTCGTTGAGTGCTTACATTCGTTCGGCTGACGGCATTGCGGGCACGACGAACTACGCCCAAATGAAGATCGAGTACTATAACCAGTACGGCGGCATATTCGGCTCGGCCAACTTCTTGGGAGACGACCAATTGCTGATTGCAGACGCGACAAGTCCCAACGACGTCTGGATCGACCGACAGTTCAATGGAATTGTTCCCGCAGGCGCCGTCGAAGCGCGACTCGTGCTGCAATTCTTGCAGCCCAATAACCAGTCGGGCGCCGTACACATCGACGACGTGAAGTTCGGTTTGGCCGACGTGATTCCAGTCGCCGGTGACTACGACGGGAGCGGAACCGTCGACGACGCCGACTACTCAATCTGGAGAAACAGTTTTGGCTCGATTGCCGATCTTGCTGCCGATGGCAATGGGAATGGTATCGTCGACGCGGCGGACTACACCGTGTGGAGAAACAATTTTGGCGCGGCAGTGGCCACCACTGGTGCCGCAATGGCGGCGAAGGTACCGGAACCGGGTGGGCTGGCAATGGCCGTCGGGGTCACTTTGAGCGCGATGGCTTATCACGCCTGTCGAGCTCATGGAATTTGCAGCTCCGTACCTACCGACCGAACAGTCGTCGACGACGCACCAAAGTGAAGTGGCGATTTCTGTTTTATTATCGAGGTAGGCAATGGGTGACGTTCAAGCATCATTTAGGTTCCTCGTCGCGGTATTGGTCACCATCTCGCTCTCGGCGGAATCCAGTCGTGCAAGCGACTCAGCCACGGTCTATCTGACGGCTAAGGATACCGACCTCCGCCTCACCAAGACGACGGAACTCCACTGGGCCGAGCTGGCTCAGCCGACGGAGAAAGTCGACGTGATCTTCCTCGACTCGTCGAAAACATTCCAAACCGTCGTCGGGATCGGAGGGGCGCTGACCGACGCGGCGGCCGAAACCTTCGACAAGCTCCCCACGGCCAAGCAGCGGGAGCTGCTGCGGGCGTATTTCGATCCCAACGAAGGCCTCGGTTACACCCTCGGCCGCACCAATATCAATAGTTGCGATTTCTCCAGCGACATGTACACGTATGTCGCCGAGGGGGATGCGGAGCTGAAAACATTTGACGTCGAACACGACCAAGAACATCGCATCCCGTTCATCCGCCAGGTGCTTGCCGCCGCAGGCCAGAACTTCACCATCTATGCTAGCCCGTGGAGTCCGCCCGCCTGGATGAAGGATAATAACGACATGCTCCATGGCGGAAGCTTGAAGCCGGAGTACTACTCGGCCTGGGCCAATTACTACGCCAGTTTCATCGAAGCCTACGCCAAAGAAGGCGTCCCGATCTGGGGCGTCACGGTGCAAAACGAGCCGATGGCCGTCCAACGCTGGGAGTCCTGCATCTACACCGCTCAGCAGGAACGCGACTTTGTGAAGAACTATCTCGGCCCGACGCTGGCGGCGCGCGGTCTGGCCGATAAGAAGATCATCGTCTGGGATCACAACCGCACGATGATGTACCAACGAGCCGAAACCATTTTGGACGATCCCGCCGCGGCCAAGTTCGTTTGGGGAGTCGCCTTTCATTGGTATGTGAACGACTCGTTCGACAATGTCCGCGCCGTACATGAAGCGTTCCCCAACACTCACCTCATGTTCACTGAGGGTTGCCATGGCCCCTACGACATCGCCCAGCTCGACGAATGGCAATGGGGAGAGGCTTACGCGAAATCGATGATTAACGATTTCAAGAACGGCGCCGAAGGGTGGACCGATTGGAACGTCCTCCTCGATGACAAGGGCGGGCCAAATCACGTGTCGAATTTCTGCTTCGCGCCCGTAATCGGATTTCCGAAGACCGGCGAACTTCATTACATGAATTCGTTCTTTTATATCGGTCATTTCTCGAAGTTCATCCGACCCGGCGCGAAGCGGATCATCAGTTCTTCGACAGTCGATAAACTGCTCACGACGGCGTTTCTAAATACGGATGGCACAATCGCGGTGGTCGTGATGAATGAGACGTCACTGGAACGTGCGTTCATGCTCGCGTTGCGCGAAAAAGTTGCTGCCACAAAGATCCCGGCCCACTCGATCATGACCGTGGTCATCCGGTGAGCGCGTCGCGGACTCCATGGATGAATGAATCGTCGGCAGCAGAACCTGGAACTGCTTGCACATGGTGAGCCATTTTGCCAATTCGGCTACAACGTCCCGGTAAAACTCGCGGACTGTTTCATCCGGCAGCTGGAGGAATTCACTCAATGCACGAAACATCTTCCCCACGAACTCGCCGGCGGTTCTTACAGGAGTCGGCCACTTTGGCGGCCGGCATGTCGCTCAGTTGGCCGCTCGTTTCGCAGGTGTCGGCGCGGCAAGTCGCGGCGAGCGAGAAGTTGGCGATTGGCATCATCGGCGCCGGCGGACGCGGCTGGGATAATCTGCAAGGCGTGAAGTCCGAGCGGATCGTCGCGCTGGCCGACGTCGACGATGAGCGGGCAGCCGATGCCTTCAAGGCGTTTCCCGACGCCGTGCGCGTATCGCGATTTTCGCGAGATGCTCGACAAAGAGAAATCGCTCGACGCGGTGGTCGTGAGCACGCCGGATCACACGCACGCGGTCGCGGCGATCGCGGCCATGCGGCACGGCCTGCACGTCTATTGCGAAAAGCCGCTGGCGCGGTCGATCTACGAAGCCCGGCGGATGGCCGAGGTGGCCCACGAGACCGGCGTCGTGACGCAGATGGGTCAACAAGGGCACGCGATGGAAGGCAGCCGCCGCGCGGTCGAGGTGGTCCGCAGCGGCGCGATCGGCGACGTGCAAGAGCTACACGTGTGGACCGATCGGCCGGCCGGCTGGTGGCCGCAGGGCGAAGAGCGGCCCAAGGACTCGCCCCCGGTTCCGAAGACGCTCGATTGGGAGGCCTGGCTCGGGCCGGCGCCGTTTCGGCCCTATAACCCGGTGTACGTGCCGTTCCAGTGGCGTGGACGATGGGACTTCGGCACCGGCGCGATCGGCGACATGGGCGTACACGATCTCGACACGGCTTTTTGGGCATTGGACCTGGGCACGCCGACGGCGGCCGAGGTGGTTGCGGCCTGCCAGAAGACCGACGATTGCCCGCCGCTGGCGAGCATCATCGACGTCCACTATCCGGCGCGAGGCAGCGCCCCACCGGTCAAGCTGCGGTTTTACGACGGCAAGCTGTTGCCGCCCGCCGAGCTGTTTCACGGCGAGCCGATCTCGGACAATGGCTCGCTGATGATCGGCACCAAGGGCACGCTCTATACCCGCGAATGGCACGGCGGAGAGACGGAGGCAGACATGTTCCTGCTGCTGCCGAAGAAGGAATTCATCGGCTACCAGCCGCCGACGCCCACGCTGCCGCGGACCGAAGAGCACCACCTCGAATGGATCAACGCCTGCAAAGGCGGGCCGCCCACGCAATCGAACTTCGCCTACGCCTCGAAGTTGACCGAGGGCTTGCTCGTCGGCTTGTTGGCGGTCCGCGTCGGCAATAAGATCGAGTGGGACGCGGCCCAGATGCGGGCGGTAGGCTGCCCCGAGGCCGACGCGTTCATTCGTCCGCAGTTCCGCACCGGTTGGGAAGTTTGATTTCAACGATTCAGGAGAATTACCGCATGGCTAATCGCTGGCGAACTGTTTTGAGTGGATGCTGGTTGGGAGTCTCGATGGTCGCTACGGTCTTGGCGGCAGCTCCCGGCGCGGACGAGAGCGGCTTTGTCCTGCTTACGGGGCAGGATGGCCGCGAGCATTGGCTCGGTTACGGGCTGGACGAGGCCCAAGATACCTGGCCGGCAAATTGGGAACTTGTCGACGGCGTGTTGCACGCCAAAGGGGGCGGCGCCGATCTCAAGACCCGCGAGCAGTACGGCGATTTCGATCTGCGGTTCGAGTGGAAGATCTCGCCCGCCGGCAACAGCGGCGTGATGTACCGCGTGAGCCAGGAAACCGACCCCGCCTACTACACGGGACCGGAGTATCAAATCGTCGACAACGTGGGCACCGAGGACGGCGCCAACCCAGACACTTCGGCTGCTTCGCTTTACGCCCTCTATGCGCCGACGAAGGACGCGACCAAGCCCGCCGGCGAGTGGAACGAGGGAAGAATCGTCGTCGCAGGCAATCACGTCGCACACTATCTCAACGGCGTAAAGGTCGTCGAATATGAGCTCGGCAGAGACGACTGGAACCGGCGCGTCGCGGCGAGCAAATTCGCCGAGTGGAAGAAATTCGGCACCAACCGGCGGGGCCACGTCGATCTGCAGGACCACGGCAACGAAGTCTGGTATCGCAATGTGCGAATCAAGAGCCTCGACGCCGCACCGCAAATGAAGTGACGCGCCGCCGCTGTTCGACATGGTGCGAGAATGCCTGGGCGAAGTAGAATGACTGCCGACCGGCGTGGGAGTGCCGGTCGTCGCGGCTCAATTGGGTGAATTGGCCGGCGCGATCGGCGCAGCGCGGTTTGCCGCTCTGCAAAGCGATGAGGAACGACGTTGACAAGCCCGATGCTCCAGTATCTCGAGCGTTGCCGTGAGTTGGTCGACGCGGTGGAACGCCAGCGCGACGCGATCGGGCACGTGGCCGACCGCTTCGCCCGCACGATTCTCGCCGGCCGGATGGTGCACATGTTCGGCAGCGGTCACAGCCGGATCATGGTCGAGGAAATGTGGCCGCGGTACGGGTCGTTCCCCGGTTTCAATCCGCTGGTGGAGCTGTCGTTGTCGTTTCATAATCCGGTGGTTGGCAGCAACGGTCAGCGGCAAGCGATGTATCTAGAGAATGTGCCGGGCTTGGCGGCCCGCATCCTGCGGAACTTCGACGTCACGAACGAAGATTCCGCACTGGTGGTGAGCTCGAGCGGCTGCAGTGTGGTGCCCAGCGAAATTGCCGAGCAGTTTCGCGCCCGTGGCGTATTCGTGGCGGCACTCGTGAGTCGTGCCCACTGCGATGCCAGCCAGTCGCAGCGCGCGGACGGAAAGAAACTCGGCGACTTTGCCGACGTGCTGCTCGACACCGGCGCGCCCGTCGGCGATTCGATGGTCTACCTCGCAGGACTGGCGACGCCGGTCGCTCCCGGATCGACGGTCGGCGGCACGATGGTGGTTAACGCGATCAAGGCCGAGGTCGCCCAGCGGCTGGTGGCGGCGGGGCAACCGCCGCGGGTGCTGACCGCGGCCGCCGTGATCGGCGAAGAGCGGGCGAGCGAATTGTTTGAAGCGGCCTACGACGAGCACGGTCGCCGGCTGGCGAAACTCTACGCGTCGCTCGGCGAGACCGGCGACCCCGCCGAACAGAGCAAATGATGATCGAACGCCGACTTCACCCCACCACCGCACGTGCGTCTTCGCCACCGCCCAACCTGTCGACTAAAGATCGTACGCCAGCTTGTGAGTGGGCTGATACAGCTGGATGTCATCCGCACCGGGCACGACCATCATGACGACCCGGCCGTAAATCTGCTCCTCGATCGGACTGCGAAACTCCGCTCCTTTCGCCCGCAACTCGGCCACCGTCGCCTCCAGGTCGTCGCACATCAAGGCGATCGCATGGTGGCGCGGGTGGTCGTACGACTTGCCTTCCCAATCGGTGTGCGTCGGATGCACGCCCATCTCGCTCGGCCCCGACTTGAAAATCAGCCAATCGTGATCGAATTCCTCCGCGACATACTGCCACCCCAACACGTCGCGCAAAAACGCCCGCGTCGCGTTCGCGTCATCCGAGTAAATCAACGTGTGAATGGAAGTAATCATCTCGTCATCAGTTTGTTACTGTTGAGTATAAGGAAAGGGGACGGGGTCAATCCTGTTCGGCGCGGCGGTTGCAGTTGAGTCTGACGCGATGCTTTTGGCTTGGCCAGTGATGGGGTTGCGAGTCGACAGGCACTTCCCCGAGAGACGTCGCGGGGGAAGTTCTGGGGAGTGGGGCTGCTCTGGCGCAGCGTCAAGGGGCTCGTGTCCGCCGAACGTGGAGCGGCCGAGTTTTTCAAGCGTCGTGATTTTTCAGTTTGGCCAGATGAGCCAGTAGTTCGTCCTCGTCGGCCAGGCCAGAGAAGTAATAGCAGATCATCTCGTAGGTCCGCAGCGTCGGCTTGCGGCCGGTGGTGAGGCTGATCAGCATGCAAGCGATGATCGCCGCGTAGGTCTGGATTTCGATGCCGCGGCGGTCGTCGCTGAGCAAATGCCGACAGCCTAACACGTGCTTGAAGAAGCGGAAGAACAGCTCGATCGTGAAGCGGTGCTGATACAGCACGGCAATGATTTCGGCCGGCGGATCGACGAGGTTGGTGGCAATTCGCAAAATGCCGTCGCTGGGGCCTGCTCCCGTGTTGCCTTTGCGGTGGGAACGCTTCTCGTGCGGCTCGATGCGGACCATCACCAGCCGCAGCGGGTGATCGGGCCGCGCTGCGGGAGGCTTGGTGTGTCCCAATCTCACGATCTGGTCGCTCAACACGCCTGCCGAGAGTGCTTCGTCCGAGAGGGGTCGCTCTTCAACGACTTTCGGCATCGTGTTGTCGCGGAGGCGGCAGACGTAGCTGCTGCCGGCACGATGAATGTCGTTAAACAGCGTAAACTGGGCGTACCAGCGATCCATCACGTAGCAGCGGTCGGCTGCGAGGTGTGTCCGGAGCACGGTCTTTTCGTCGGAAGGGCCGCTGTTGCGGCCGTTCGTGAGATCCATCCGTAGCGGCACGTGCTTGTCGAGTTCGAACTGCGTGTGCAATCGCCAGGCATGATGCACGGTGCCGGTGCGAGTGGTAAGCCACATCGCTTCGGTGATGCGGGGCAAGGCTTTGAGGAGTGTGCCGTCGACCAGCGTCACCGTGTGCTTGATTTCGGCGAGCCGCGTGTCGGCGGCAATCGGCTGCAATTGAGCGCCTAGCTCGCCGACGATTTCTCGGAGCAGTTCGGGGTCAAAGACATGGCTCGATTCTGAGAGCGAGCCCAAGGACGCCCGGGCACAGCCGAGCTTCTTCTGCACCTTTTTCAGCTCGCTCGCCTGCTGCAAGGAACGCAGCGAAACGACGACCGGATTGAACAGGTAGAGCAGAATCAGCGAGCAGTACTGGTCCATTGTGAGCGTACGATTGCCGGCCTTGTCCCGCTCGCAGCCCACCCCGCGCAACCGCTCAAACAAGGGCAGCAGCCGCCGAAAGTACTTCAGCCCCACCACGTCCTCGTCGGTCACATCCTTCCTTCGCTGCGTCATGCAGCCTAACATGCGCTAAAACAACCGAGGGCGCAGAGTAAAATTCAATGCGCAAATCTCGTGCCGAACAGGATTGGGACGGGGTTCATTGCGTCTGGAATTGACTACCGTCCCCCAGTCATTCACCAACTTTTCCTTCAAGTTCACGCACGCGCTGCTGATGCTGCTCGATCAGCGGTGCAATTCGCGACTGTGAGAAGCGTTGATGAATATGCTGAGAGCAATTGACATCCCAAGCTTCAATGGTGAAGAGAATCGCCCGCTCGACTTTGCCGGGATACGTGGAATCACGAAGTTTTTCCAACAACTCAGGCGCATCATCCACAACTTTTGCCGTGCCCCACAGTTTCACCCTTTGACTATTCACGTAGTCCATTAGGAAGATGAACGCTTTTGGGTTCTCGGAAAGGTTTCCCAGAGTGATGTACTGGCAATTGCCGCCGAAATCGGCAAAGCCGAGAGTATGTTCGTCGACAATTTTCAAAAAACCCGGCGGACCGCCGCGGTATTGGATGTACGGTTGCCCTAGGGAATTGGCCGTTCCGAGGTAGAACATATCGAGGTTCGCGATGAATTCAGCCAAGTCCGGCGTGGCACTGGTTTGCCAGCCCGGACCGCGCTCCATTCTGGCGTAACTTGCCCGGGAGCCTCTCTGCTGCTGAATCGCTTTCACCGCCGGGGTAAAGGCGATGTCGCTGGGGATCTTCTTTTGCATACACGAGCCTCACTTTTTGACAATTGCGAGTGGGCCTGTTCCAATTCCGGCAAGCGACTGATGTCAATTATTGGCCACATGCTTGCCCAGAAAGTCGCGCATCAAGTTCGCAATCTCATCGCCATTGGTCTCTAAAGCAAAATGGCCGGCGTCGAGCAAATGGAAATCCAGCGTCTTCAGGTCGCGTTTGTACGGCTCGGCCCCGGCAGCCGGAAAAATCTTGTCGTTCTTTCCCCACACAATTAACATCGGTGGTTGATACTTGCGGAAGTACGCCTGCCAACTCGGATACAATGGTGGGTTGCTGCCATAACTGAGAAACAGATCAAGTTGAATCTCGTCGTTCCCCTGGCGGTCGAGCAGGAATGGACGAAGCATGAGACGTTCACGAATCTCGAAGCCGCTCGCCTGAGTGCGATCAAATACATCGAAACCTTTTACAATCCCGTGCGGCTGCATCAGTCGCTCGGCTACAAAAGTCCCAACGAGTTCGAAACCGAGTACGCCCCGGTCCTAGCGGCGTAAAAGTTGGCCCCGCTGCTGTCCGAAAGTGGTGGGCTATCGCAAGGAGCGCATATACTCTTGATGCTCCTCCAAATCAGCGCGTGTAGTCGGTGGCAGCGGAAACTCTTCCACCAAGGGGCCGTAAGGGCAATATTTTAACTCCCAACACGGTTTGCAAATCGACCGTGTACGGTGTTTCCATTCCGATAGCAAATCTGAATCGGAAAAGCCCTCAGGGCAGCTAAGTGCTTCTCGCACTTTAGCGTGAAGCCGCGGAGTCTTCTTTTTCTTTTTGGAGCGATTAGCTTTCATTTCGTGCGAAACAACTGGGTGAGCGCAAAGGGACGAGAGTCGATTCCACAAACAATGTTTCCAATCCCCATTACTTGTCTCACGATCGAGTCGTCAACACCCCTGGTCTTCCCCGCCGCCCTCCGGCAATCGCCATTCCCGAATCTGCCTCAAGCGACTCCCTATAAACAGCGACCACCCAGAGCAGGCAGCCGCGAACAACAGGCTCACGCCGCACCCCATGGCCGTTACGATCCAACTCGGCTCCGCGCCACTCCAATAACTTCGAATGAATCCGAAGAAGCCTGCCATGGCGATAAGACCAAAAACGAAGCCACTGAATTCAAACGATTTGTTATAAATTCGCATCGATTGATTTCTCCGATCCAGCGATTCTTTGCAATCGTCTTGCAGGGATGAATTAAAAGGGACGGGAATCAATTGAGCGATGCATCGATAGTTCAATGCCGGCGATACATTCACACGACCGCTGGGACTGCGTTGCGATTGCGAAACTCTCGATCGAACGCGTCGAAGTCCATGACCCGCCCCGCATTGAGAGCGTCGAGGCCTTCCTGAATGGCCATCCGCTCTGCGTCGCGCTCAAGCAGGTTTTGAACGTACATCTCCACGTTGGCGAAACCCGCCGCCAGCGCCTGGTCGCGCACAAACTGCTCATTGAAACCATCGAGTTCCATGTCGAATTCTCCTCGCTCCAATCGTACCACGAGCTGGCGGCAGCCGTCAAAATGAATCACCGCCGCCCAAATTCATCGCCTTCGCTTTCGACTTGATCTTCTCTGCGTCCGGCGCGTCTCCGCGAGGCATCATCCGCTGCAACCGCCGAAAAACGGCCTGTCAAGCCGGCAGAAAAAGCCAGGCGAAATCGGCCGCGCGATTCGATATGGTGAATGGAAGTTCATTTACCGTCCATTCACCCCACGCGGAGAACTCGCACCATGAACATTTTCTTTGGCGATATTAGGGCCAATGGCCCGATCGACCACCATCCTCTCTCGCCCGACCACCCGCACCCGTCGCCAGTCCACCTGACCGACACCGAATCCGACGGCAGCGACCACTACGACCTCGATCTCCGCTCGGTGGCCGCCTACCCGCGGCGCCCGGTCGAATGGCTCTGGCCGGGGAAGATCCCGATCGGCAAAGTCACGCTGTTGGTCGGCGACCCCGGCCTCGGCAAGAGCCTGATGGCGCTGGACGTCGCAGCCCGCGTCACCACCGGCGCGAGTTGGCCGGATGAAGCCGGGAGCTCGGAGCAAAGAGCAGGGAGTGCCGAGCCAAAGGCTTCAGCGTCGGCTTCCGACTCGCAGCTCCAAGCTCCCCGCTCCCTGCAATCTCCCCCCGCTTCCGACTCCCCGCTCCCTGTTCCCGGCTCCGTCATCCTGCTCACCACAGACGACGACGTCGGCGACACGATCCGGCCGCGGCTCGAGGCCCACGGCGCGAACGTCGGCCGCGTGTTCTTCCTGCCCGCGCTGGCCGACCTGCGGCACGACTTCGGCCAGCTCGAGGTGGCGCTCAACCGGCTGCCCGACTGCCGGCTGATCGTCGTCGACCCGGTGAACGCCTACGTCGGGCCGAGCGATTCGCACTTCCACACGATCGTCCGCAAGGTGCTCGCACCGCTGGCCGAGCTGGCCGCGAAGAAACGAGTGGCGATCCTCGCGGTGACGCACCTCCGCAAGCGCGACGGCACGGCGATCCAGGGCGCGACCGGCTCGATGGGCTTCGTCGCCGCGGCACGCAGCGTGTGGACCGTATGTCGCGACCAGAACGAGCCCAACCGTACGTTGTTCTTGCCGGTGAAGAACAACCTCGGCCCACTCGGCGCCGGCCTGGCCTACACGATCGAGCCGCACGCCACGCTCGACGCTCCGGTCCTCCGCTGGGAGGCAAACCCCGTGACGACGACCGTCGAACAAGCCTTCAAGCCGCCGGCCAAATCGCGCGGTCCCGACCCCGAAGAGCGACGCCTCGCCGGCGAGTGGCTGCAACAGGCGCTGGTCGATGGGCCACGCGACTCCTGGCTCGTGATCCGCGAAGGCAAGCAGCAACGGTTTCCATCCGCGAATACTGCGGCGCACTGCACGACATCGGCGGCCAGACAAGGAAGTTGGCCTTCGTCGGCGGCTGGGAGTGGAGCCTAACGCCAACAGGTCACCCCGCCGAGGAAGGTCGATCCACTGCAGCGAGCACCGCAGCGGGAACTGCGGCGGCGCCGAAGCACTCGCCGCAACCCCCGGCAGCCAAGGTGTCCAAGCCGACGGGCAGGGAGGGGGCGAAAAACCGGTCGCCTTCGACGAAACTGGTCGCCTTGGGAAAAACACGGAGAAAACGACAAGCCCCGATCGCCCGCCAGTCGACCGGAAGCCGCCCGATCCGCCGCCCGACCTCGCTACGTTGGCCGCGAGCCCAAGCGTCGCCGAATCGATCCGCTACCTAAACCGCCTCGAGTCCCAAAGAAACAGCGCCCAACGAAACGAAACCCAGCGAAAGCATCCAGCGTTCAGCCAAAATCACCAACCGCGGACCACGGACCACGGACAAATTGCCAACCCGCGCTAACAAAAAAGTGCCAGGAGCCATCCCCGATTCCTTCGGGAACCGACTCCTGACACTTCATTCGCTCACGAAACCCCGGAGGATTCCCAGCGATGCATCGCGGCGACGTTTCCGCCCAGGCAATGGTTGCGGCCATGATCCGCAACGGTCATCCGCGCCGCGGCGATGCGAATTATTTCCTTGGCCGACACACGCCTCGCTTACGAGACGCCATGTGCGAGCTAGACGACCATGTCCTTGAGCTTCTTCAGCGGACGAATCTTGACGACGTTGCGGGCCGGCTTGGCCTTGAACGTCGTCGGTTCGCCCGTGAACGGGTTCGTGCCTTGCCGTTCCTTCGTCGCCGGCTTGTGCTGGACGACGATCTTGGCAATGCCGTGGATCGTGAAGGTCTTCGGACCACGAGGACCGACCGACTTCTTGATTTGGTCGGCCAATGCGTCGAACACGTTCGACACGTCGCGCTTCGTGAGGCCGGTGGCCTCGGCAATCGTCGAGAACACTTCAGTCTTGGTGGGTGGTTTGGCAGCTGCTTTCGCCATTTTGCGGACTCCTTCAGGCTCTTTTTGTTCGGGTGCAATGAAATTGTCAGCCACGCACCTCCATTTGTGCGTTGCGACGGTAAAAACTACCCCGTGCTGGCATCCCAATACAAGCCGGAAAATCGCCGAATCGCCCGAAATATCGAGGTTTTTCGCCGCCGCCAGCCTTGGTGCCCCGCCAAGGGGCCGCTGCCATCACCGGGCCGCCACGCGTCGGATCGGACGATCTGCGCAGCGTTTTACGAGTCTAGCTCGCAAATTAGCAGTCGACTTGCTCCGTCCGCTAAATGCTATAAGATTAGATGTAGCAGCAAGTTACGCGACAGCGTGCGACCCGGGCCCGTCCCCGGACGACCCCGCTCGACGCGACCACGACCTGCCGCGTCCGTCACGCCAGGAGCCAGTCGGAACCGATTTTTCCCGACGCGGTCCGCCTGCCGATGGCCGCTCGCCGGGCCAAAGGAATGTTATGGATTTCTGCTCCCAACGATGCCCAGCCGGCGGTCGAATCGCTCGGGCATGGCGATTTGCCGCCGTGTCGCTCGGGCTCGCCGGCGGGATTTGGATCCAATCGTTGGCAGCCGACGCGATCGGCCAGCAGATCCAGGTTCAACAGATTCCGAATCAAAAGATTCAGCAGATCCAAATTCAGATTCGCGGCGGCAACCCGACCACGGCCGACGAAGATCCCTACGGCGTCTTTCTCCCGACCGACCGCACGCTTTCACGCGGCATCACGCAAGCCCGCCAGCGACTCGACGACAAAGAATACAACGAAGCACTCGAGTTTCTGCAACAAGTGCTCGACCGCGACGAAGATGCCTTTCTCGACGCAACGAACGACGCCAAGAACCAGCGCGGCCTCAAAGCCGCGGCCCGGGCCTTGATCGCAAATCTCCCCGCCGCCGGACGCGAGATGTACGAGCTGCTGCACACCGCAGCCGCACGACGCGAACTCGACGCCGCGCTTGCCGGTGGAAACCGCAACGATTTGGCCAAGCTCGTGCGCCGTTACTTCCTCACGCCCCCCGGCTACGAAGCGGCGCTCGTCCTCGCGCAAATGGAATTCGACCGCGGACATCCACTCTCCGCCGCCAGTTTGTACGAGCAACTCCGGGCAGATTCTGCATCGGCCAAAAAGTTCGAGCCGCAACTGTCGCTGTTGGCCGCGGTCAGTTGGGTTGCCGCCGGCGACCCACAGCGGGCAGCCGCCGCTCTCCGCTCCTTGGCCGAGAATTACCCCAATGCCGACGTCGAACTCAAAGGCCGCAAACTGCATCTGCCGGCAGTCGGCACGTCCGACCGCGAGTTGTTGGCATGGCTCAGCGAATCGGTCGGCCAATCGCAACCGGTCGACGCGGCCAACACCGATTGGCTCACCGACCGCGGCGATCCGAGCCGCAACAGCCAACATCGCGGCGGTGCGCCCCATCTGAGCGCCCGTTGGCAATCGCGCGTCGTCAACGATCCGCGATTCGAGACATTTCTCACCAGTCGCCGACAACAAGCCGCCGAACAAGGGATCGTGGCGATCTCGGCCGCCCGCCCGATCGCCGCGGGCAACGTCGTCGTCATGCGCACGCCGCAAAACGTCGTCGCCGTGGATTTTCAAACCGGCAAGCGAGTTTGGGAAACCCGCGAAGAAGACGCCGGCGCCCGCGACCAGTTCTTGGCCGAATTCAGTTCCGACGCTCGCGGCGACGAAACGCCTCCGATGACCAGTCCACTCGAACAGAGAATCTGGGACGACACGCTGAGCATGTCGCTCGCCAGCGACGGCGAGCGAGTGTTCACCCTGGGCGGCATGCCGCTGGTCGAGCGCGAACAGCCGCAAGGTTGGGGGATTGGCCCGGCTTTCGGCGGAACCTTCGACTTCGCCACTCCCACGAATCGACTCACGGCCTACGAATTGGCCAGCGAAGGCAAGTTGACCTGGGAAATCGACGGCGAAAACGCGGCCGGCGATTTGGCGGGAGCGTTCTTCTTGGGTCCGCCGCTGGCCGTCGACGGCACGCTCTACGTGCTCGCCGAAATCCGCAGCGCGATCTACCTGCTCGCCCTGGAACCAGCCACGGGAAAACTCCAATGGCGGCAACAGTTGGTCGGTCTCGAACAAGGCATTTCGCTCGATCCGCGGCGCCGGCTCAGCGGTGCTGCCCCGTCTTATGCGGCTGGCATTCTCGTCTGCCCGACCACCGCGGGAATGGTCGTCGCCGTCGACGTCATTCGCCGCGAATTTGCTTGGGTCTATCAATACCCGCGTCAAGTCGAGGGATTTCTCAACGTGCGGCAAGGTTGGCAAGGCCGCCGCGACGGTCCAATCGTTCCCGGAAACAACCATTGGCTCGACGGATCGGTCGTGATCGCCGACGGAAAGGCCGTTTTGACGCCGCCCGATTCCGCCGAAATCCATTGCCTCGATCTGGCCACCGGCAAGCTCCTTTGGAAGCAGCCCCGCGAGAAATCGCTCTTCGTCGGCTGCGTCGATCGTGGAAATGTGCTGCTCGTTGGCAGCGATTCGGTCACCGCCGTTCGACTCGCAGACAAGACGCCTGCCTGGCCCAAGGAACAGACCGAATTACCCGACGGAACGATGCCCTCCGGTCTCGGCTATCTCAGTGCCGGACACTACTACTTGCCCCTGACCTCCGGCCAAGTGATTGCCATCGACACGCAAGACGGCGCGATGACCAACGCGGCCGAAGTACACGGCGACGCATCCGTCGGCAACTTGATATGCCATCGCGGCGCGATCCTCTCGCAGTCGACGCTGCTGCTCGATAAGTACGAACAAATCGACGTGCTCCGCGAACGCGCTCAAGCGGCGCTGGCGGCCAACCCACGCGACGCGGCGGCGATTCGCGATCTCGCGGAAATGAAGCAACTCGAAGGAGCCCTGCCCGAAGCGGTGAAAATGCTCAAGCAAGCCTACGAGATCGACCCCGCCGATCCGCTCACCCGCGACATGCTCGCCGACGCGCTGCTCGAAGCGCTCGCCGCGAACTACGCACTACATCGCGCCGACTTGCCCCTGGTCCGCACGATCGCCTATCGACCGCAACAACAAATCGAGTTGCTGCGGATCGACGCAATGGGCCTTGCCGCGGCCGGCGAGCGGATGGAAGCTTTCACCGCCTATCTGCGACTGGCCGATGCAACGGCCACGGACCCCACGTTGCTCTCGATCGGCTCCGACTTGAGTGTTCGCAGCGACCGTTGGATTCGTGCTCAAATCAACAAGATCTGGGCCGAAGCGTCGGCCGACCAGCGCGAGAAGATCACCCAACAACTGGACGAGCGGCGACGCGATTGGGCGACGCCGCCGACCGTCGATCAGTTGCGATCCTATTTGGCCCATTTCGGCGGTCTGCCCGGCACGGACGAGATTCGGCTTCAATTGATTCACGAACTACTGGCACGCGGCGACGTATTGGATACCGAGGTCGAGCTGCTGCGGCTGGAAGAATCCCCGTCCGTCGATTCGCAAGTCGCCGCCACGATCTTGCTGACACAGTCGCTCGTCTCCCAGGGACGGCTCGAAACGGCAAATGCGCTTGCAGAAACGATTTCCGCTCGTTCGTCCGACGCACCGATCGTCGACGGCAAGTCGCCGCAACAGTGGCTCGATTCGTGGCAGCCCGAACTTGCCGCGGCGCCGGCACTCTCGGCCTGGCCCCACGGCCGGGTCGCGGTCGACGAACTGCCGGCTGTCGAGAACAATCGCCGCGACCGGACGCGACGCGCTCAAGTTGAATATCAGCTGGCTCTGCGCAAGCTGAATTTGGAGCAAGCGACCGGCACGCGGCTTGGCCCTTCGCAGTGGTTCATCGCTCAAGACAATTCTCGGTTGATCGGCCGCAACGGCGAAGGAAAAGACGTCTACCAATTCAACGCCACGCGCAGTTCGACCATGCGTCGGTTTCCCGGCAACAGTGACATGGTGCGAGCCGCGCAACTCGGCGATCTGCTCTTCGTCGCGCTGGCCGGTCAGGTACTGGCCCTCGACACGCGGGAAGTCGGCGACGCCGGAAGTTCGGACGTGATCTGGCAAGCATTTCCGGCCGGGCGCTACGCCTTCGCCCCGCAACGCACCGACCGCCGTGCCGAACCGCCGATTTATCATGCGTCATCGCAGCGGAAGCGGAGTCCCGCGTCGGCAGGCATCTTCTTGGCGGGACTCGGCCCGGTTACTGCCAACGGCGTTGTCTTTCAGGAGCAGCAGCAACTCCGCTGCGTCGATCCCGTGAGCGGCGAAACGCTTTGGTCGCGCACCGACGTCCCCCAGGGATGCGAGTTGTTCGGAGACGATCAATTTGTGCTGGCCGCAAACGTCAAAGACGCGGCCTTATTCGTGATTCGGATGAGCGACGGTGAGCTCGTCGAGCGCCGCGCGCTGCCGGAAACGCCGTGGCTGCTCACCGCCGGCCGCAACGTGGCCCAACTACTCGACACGAGAATCGACAACCAGGCGCGGAAAGTCATTCGGATTGTCGACGCCGTGACCGGAGAGACGCGGTTCGAGGCCGACTACGATCCCGCGGCCTGCACAACCACGCTCGAACCGGATACGGTCGCGATTGTAGAACCATCGGGTGAATTCCAGTCGATCAACGTCCGGACGTGTGCCACGGTGATCAAAGAGAAACTGCCGCTCGCCGCTCCGCCCAAGTCGCTCACCGCGCTTCGGTCGGGCGATGAATTGTACTTGTGCGCAAGCGGTCTGTCGCGTCAGGTTTTGTCTCGACCGATCGGGACCGACTATCCGATTATCGCCGGGCAGGTGTTCGCGTTCGACCTGCGCGATGGTCGGCCCCTATGGCCGGGCCCTGCGACGATCGATCAGCGCGGCATCGCGCTCGCGCAGCCGACCGACGCCCCATTTCTGGTGTTTGTCGATCGACTGGTCAAGCGCAACGCGAACGGCGCCGGAGCGACGCTCCGCCTGCTGTGTCTGGATAAACGGACGGGAGCTACTGTGTACCGCAACGACGACCTCGCCGACACGCCCGGCGGCCAATTTCGCATCCGCGCGTCGCACGACGACCCGGCATCCGTGACGATCGAAATGAGCACGAAGACGATTCGATTGCGATTGACCGACCAGCCGCGTTCTCCCGAGCCGCCAGCGAACGATTCGGTGGAAGCCCCGCGCAAGAGCCTGGGCCGCGGCTTGTGGGGCGTCGGGCAACGCATGGGGAGCATCATCCAAGACAAGATTCGCGACCCGACAGGAACCAACTGGCCACTGCGGGCGTCTGGGAATCCAAGTGGCGGTAATGAAGAATCGCACGACGACGACTAATCCTTCGCAGCGGAAAGCAGCATCAAAATGTTTTATCGAGCGCCAGCCTGGGTAATGGGCCTGACAATCGCCGCGTTGGCGATCCCCGCCGCGCCCGCACGCGCGACGATCGACAACCCGCGGACTCGCAAAGTGGTGAGCGAAGGGCTCGACTGGCTGGCATATCAGCAGCACAAGCTCGGGCATTGGACGGCCCAAGGGCGCTACCCCACGGCGATGACCGCGCTCGCCGGGCTGGCGATGCTCTGCGAAGGTTCGACCACGACCCAAGGCAAGTACGCCGACAACCTGCGCCGCGCCGTCGACTATCTCGTCCGCCAGAGCAGGCCGAACGGGCTGATCGGCGATCCGTTGCGCGACGACCGCTACACCTATGGCCACGGTTTCTCGATGCTGTTTCTCTCCGAAGTGCTCGGCGAGGAAGAGGACGAGGATCGCCGGGCGGAGCTCATCGACGTGCTCACCCGAGCCGTGCAATTCACCGGCGAAGCCCAAACTCCCGCGGGCGGCTGGGGCTACGTCAGCTCGAAGGACGGCAACGGTTTCGACGAAGGCTCGACCACAATCACGCAAGTTCAAGGGCTCCGCGGCTGTCGCAACGCGGGCATCCCCGTTCCGAAGGAAATCATCGACAAGGCCGTCGGATACATCAAGGCCTGCACGCTGCCCGACGGCGGCGTGCAGTACAGCTCGAAAGGCGGCGGCGGCCGGCCCGCCATCACCGCCGCGGCGATCGCCTGCCTGTTCAACGCCGGCGACTACGACGACGACCTCGTCCCGCGGATGATGAGGTACTGCCGCCAAAACCTCGGCACCGACAGCCAAAGCAGCTACGGCCATTGGCACTACGCCCATTTCTACTACTCCCAGGTCCAATATCGCGAAGGGGGCAAGGTATGGGAGACCTATCGGGATGAAATCGAGGCGAAACTGCTGCGGGAAGCCGCCGAAGTCAAACTCGGCGACAAGACCGGCGTACAATGGACTCAGGGCTACATCGGCCCGGTATATACGACGGCCCTCAACCTGATCATCCTGCAACTCGACAACGCCTGCCTGCCGATCTACGAGCGTTAGACGCCGGCCATGTCGAGCGGCTTCCCGCCTGCCCCGTCTTTCCAATTTCTCACCTCACTTCCGGAACCTACTACCGATGACTGATTTGTCTTCGTCCAACGGGTCGATCGAGCGGCTGGGCAATGCCACCGAAAAGCTGAAATCGCAATTGTCGCGCGTGATCGTCGGCCAGCACGACGTAATCGAGCTGATGCTGGTTGCGCTGTTCAGCCGCGGGCACTGCCTGCTCGAGGGCGTGCCCGGCCTGGCCAAGACGCTACTGGTGAGCACGCTGGCCCGCTCGCTCAACCTCACGTTCAGCCGCATCCAGTTCACGCCCGACTTGATGCCGGCCGACATCACGGGTACCGACATCATCGAAGAGAACAAGAGCACCGGCCAGCGCGAGATGCGGTTCCTGGCCGGGCCGATCTTTTCGCACGTGATCCTGGCCGACGAAATCAATCGCACGCCGCCCAAAACACAAGCGGCGCTCTTGGAAGCAATGCAGGAACGGCAAGTCACGGTCGGCCGCATCCGCCACCAAATGAGCAACCCCTTCCTGGTGCTCGCCACGCAGAATCCGATCGAACAAGAAGGCACCTACCCGCTGCCCGAAGCGCAGCAGGACCGCTTCATGTTCAAAGTGCTGGTGACGTATCCGACGTTCGAGGAGGAGGTCGAAGTCGCTCGGCGCACGACCGGCACGGAAGTGATCGACATCGAGGCGGTGCTCTCGCCGCAGGAAATCGGCGAGCTCCAGGATCTGGTGCGAATGGTGCCGATCAGCGACCATTTGATTCGCTACACGCTGGCGCTGGTGCGGCAGACGCGCGTCCGCGAGCCGGGCGCGCCGGAATTCATCCGCGAACAACTGGCCTGGGGCGCCGGGCCCCGGGCCGTGCAGTTCTTGATCCTGGGCGCCAAAGCCCGGGCGCTGGTGAAAGGCCGGGCCCACGTCGCGGCCGAAGATATTCAAGCCCTCGCCAAGCCGGTGCTCCGCCATCGGTTGGTCGTGAATTTTGCGGCCGAGAGCGAAGGCGTCACCACCGACGACCTCGATTGCCCAATTGCTTGCCAGCACCCCCGCCCACGAAGACGAATTGATTCATGACGAGCGTTTCCAAAAGATCTTTGCAACCTGAGCTGATCAAGCGGATCGGCCGATTGGAAGTTCGCGCGCGGCACATCGTGGAGGGGCTGCTCAGCGGAATGCATCGCAGTCCGTACTTTGGTCAGTCGATCGAGTTTCTGCAGCACCGCCAGTACGTGGCGGGCGACGACCTGCGGCACGTGGATTGGAAGGTCTGGGGCAAGCAGGATCGGCTCTACGTCAAGCAATACGAAGAAGACACCAACCTGCGGGCGTGCCTCTTGGTCGACCTGTCGGCCAGCATGTCGTACGGCAGCGGCGCGATGAACAAACTCGACTACGCCGCAACGACTGCCGCGGCGCTCGCTTACCTGCTGTTGCGACAACAGGACGCAGTCGGTTGCGTGGCGTTCGACGAGTCGATCCGACAGACCGTGCCTTTTCGCACCAGCACGAGCCATCTTTCGACGATCGTCAAAGCGCTCGGCGTGGCTGAGCCGCGCGACAAGACGAATCTGTCGACGGTGCTCGCTCAGGTGGCCGAAAACTATCCGCGCCGCGGCATGATGGTGCTGCTCTCCGATTTGCTGGTCGAACCGGAAGACCTGCTTCACGGCCTCCGCCGGCTGCGGCAGCGGGGCCACGACGTACTCGTACTGCATATCTTGGACGATGATGAGCTTGATTTTCCGTTCGCCGGGCCGGCCCGATTCGAAGGGCTCGAAACCGACCAGCAGCTCAGCTGCAATCCCCGCGCGTTGCGTCAAGGCTATCTCGACGCCCTGGAGAACTTTTTGGCAACGGTCCGCCGCGGCTGTGCACGCGATCGCATCGACTACGCGCTGGTGCGAACCAGCGAGCCGCTCGACGCCGCGCTCGTCGCATTTCTGAGTCACCGCAATCGGCGACGCCGTTAACCGAGGCGAAGGATTTCCAACGTGTCGTTCCTGTTTCCCGCACTACTGACGATCGGCCTTCCGCTGGTGGCCGTGCCGGTGTTGATCCACTTGATCAACCTCCGCCGGCAACGCAAGATTCGTTGGGCAGCGATGCAGTTTCTCGTCGATAGCGAGCGGCAGAACAAACGCTGGATACTGTTCAAGCAGTGGTTGCTCCTGGCGGCACGGATGGCTGCGATCCTGCTCGTCGTGCTGCTCGTGGCCCACGTGGTCGTGCGGAACGAATGGCTCCGGCTGCTCGGCTCCGGGACGACCCACCACGTCGTACTAGTCGACGATAGCTATTCGGTGAGCGACCGATGGGAGAACACCTCGGCAATGAACGAAGCCAAGCGGGCGGTGCAGGCGATCGTCGATCAGGCGCGTCGGCAGTCGGATTCTCAGCGAATCACTCTGCTGCGATTCTCGGAGGCGGCGCGGCTCTCGGCCGGGGCGCAGCCGGAAGTGTTTTCGCAGCCGATCGACGATGCGCTCGTGAGCAAGCTCGACACAATCCTGGCGGGTTGGAAGCCGTCTGAGACCGACGTCGGCCCGGCCGAGGCGCTGAAGGCAATCCCGCGGCTGCCGCTCGCCGGCGAAGATCAAACGGTGATTCTCTACTTGGTGAGCGACTTCCGCAGCCGGCAGTTTGCTTCGGCGACCGAGGTGCGCAAGTTGCTCGACGATCTGAAGCAAGAGGTCGCGCAGATTCACCTAGTCCGCACGGCAAAAGTTGCGCGGCCGAACCTGGCGATCACCGCGCTCGCGCCGGAATCGGGCGTACGGGCCGCCGGCGTGGAAACCGAGATGAACGTCACGGTAGCCAACTACGGCGACGCCCCGGCCCGCGACGTGCTGGTTCAATTCCAGCAAGATGGCGACGCGTTGCCGGCCGTCGTTTTGGACGAGATCCCCGCCGGCAAGGAACAGACGAAGAAATTCCGCGTCCAGTTCACGGGCGTCGGGCCGCATTGGCTCTCGGCGGCGTTGGAGTCGGACGCGGTGGAAGTCGACAACCGACGGTACTTCGCTTGCCAGTTGCCGGCCGCGCGACCGGTGCTGATCATCGACGGTTCGCCGGACGGCCGCGGCGGCCGGCAACTTTCGCTCGCGCTCGATCCGGGTGGCAACACGCACACCGGCTGGAGTCCGCACGTCGAGCCGACCAGTTTTCTCGCTAGCGCGGAGAATCTCAAGCGAGCAGGCGGCCATCGTGCTCTTGGACGTGCCTTCGCTCCGCGACGATGAGCTGGCGGCGCTCGAGAAATACGTCAATCAGGGCGGCGGCCTGGCCTGGTTCGTCGGATCGCAAACGAACCGCGAATACTACAACGATCGGCTCTACGACAATGGAAAGGGCCTGTTCCCCGTGCCGCTCACGCTGCCAACGCAATTGCTCGATAGCCGGCACGACACGACGCCCGACGTTTCGGTCACTGATCACTCGCTGTTTCACGCGCTGGCCGGTCGCCGCAACGGCTTTTTGCCGCTCGTGCTGGTCGACTACTACTATGCGGTGAGCCCCGACTGGAAACCGCCGACCGACGATTCGGTGAACGTGCTGGCCCGGCTCCGCAACAACGCGCCGTTGGTGGTGGAAAAGCAGTACGGCAAAGGGCGGATCGTCGCACAGCTCACGAAGCTCTCGACCGGCGATACGCCGCTCGGCCGCTGGACGAACTGGAGCCTCAATCCGATCTTCCCCGTGCTGGCGAACGAATTGGTGGCTTATCTTTCCGCGGGTCAGCCAAGCGATTCCGTTCAACTCGTGGGCGACGACCTGGTGATTCACGTCCCCGAGTCGAAGTATGACTCGTCGATCCACTTTTTGCTCCCGGGCGAAGGCGGCGCACGGCCCGAAGTGCCCGTCGATGCGACGTTGGAAAAGGACCAACTGACGGCGAGGCTCGAAAACGTCGCAGCCAGCGGCATTTACGAAGTGCAACTCCAGCCGAAGGAAGGTCCGCCGGAGCGGCGCGTCTTCGCGTTCAACGTGCCGGTCGGCGAAGGCGATTTGCACGTCGTCTCGCGCGAGGACTTGACGCGGCAACTGGCCGGTGTCGCATTCGAGCTGCACGAGGCCGACGCCATGACGGTCAACCAGCAGCAGCTGGCCGGCCTGCAATTGGGCGACGCCCTGCTTGCGGCGCTCGTTGTGCTCTTGATCGCCGAGCAGTTGCTCGCCTACATCGCCAGTTTCCACGTGCGAGCCGCGGAGGCGACTCCGCGATGAACCTCACCACGCTCAGCATTGCATTGCTCGCGCAAACCGACGCCGGCCCGGGCCGGATTGTCTACGAGTTCGCGCGGCTCCGCCAATACGACGACTGGCGGCTGCCGCTGGCGGTGATCGCGGTCGCTGTGGCCGGAATCGTCGCGCTGGTGTGGTATTTGTATCGGCGCGACACGGTGGAATTGCCGCGTAGCGTCGGAATCCTGCTCGCGGTGCTCCGCACCGTGGCGCTCGCCGGACTGCTGGTGTTCTTTCTCGGCCTCGAACGACGCACGACGCGCGAGGTGATTCACAACTCGCAGGTCGCGGTGCTGGTCGACGTGAGCCAGAGCATGGCCCTCTCGGACAACCACGGCGCCGAGGGCGCCAAGCCAAGCAGTCGGTTGGACCAGGTCGTCACGGCGATCGACGACACGCCGCTCTTGCAGGAATTGCGCCGTCACCACGACGTGAACGTCGCCCGCTTCGACCAGGACGTGCAGCCGATCGCCTCGCTGTCGAAAACCGGCGATGCGACCGCCGCGTCGCCGGGCTCGCAACCTCCGGTCCGGATGACAGCCGACGGAACCGCCGGCAGCACGACGGGTGACCGCGCGAACCAGCCCAAGATCGACTGGTTGGCCGAGCTCGCTCCGCGGGGCACGCAAACTCGATTGGGCGACGCGCTCGACGATCAGCTCTATCGCTATCGCGCCGCTCCGCTTGCGGGAGTGGTCGTGATCTCCGACGGCGTGCAAAACGCCGGCACGGAACCGAGCGCCGCGATCGCCGCCGCGCGCGAAGCAGGCGTGCCGATCTACACGATCGGCGTCGGTTCTTCCGAGCCGCGACGCAACCTGGCGGTCAGCGATCTGCTGGTTCCCGCGCGGGCGTTTCCCGGCGACACGGTGAACATCATCGGCTACGTGCAAGCGACCGGCTACGCGGGAAAATTCATCGACGTCGAGCTCGTCCGCCGCACGAGCGAAGAGGCGGCGGGCGCGGGAACGCCGGTCGGCTCGCAGCGAATCCAAGTCGGAGCCGACGGCGAGATTGTTCCCGTGTCGTTCGACGTCGAGCCGGACGCTCCGGGCCGCTTCGTCTACCAGATTCGCACGGTGCCTCCCGCCGACGATGACAACCCGCGCGACAACGCGCGCGAGTCGGAGATGGACGTCGTCGACCGCCAAACTCGCGTGTTGCTCGTGGCCAGCGGCCCGACGCGGGAGTATCGCTTCCTCCGCGATCAATTGCACCGCGATCACACGATGAAGACCGACGTGCTGCTGCAATCGGCTCAAAACGGCATCTCGCAGGATGCCGACAACATCCTTACGGAGTTTCCGTCGACGCGCGAGGAGTTGTATCAATACGACTGCATCGTAGCTTTCGATCCCGATTGGACGCAGCTCGACGCGGCCCAGGTCGCGCTCCTGGAATCGTGGGTCTCCGACGAAGCCGGCGGTTTGATTGCCATCCCTGGGCCGATCCACACGGCCGAGTGGATCCGCAGCGTCGAACACGCCAAGCTCCGCGACCTTTACCCGGTCGTGTTCGAACAACGGCTCACGCTCTTGGATGACGGGCACTTCGGCAGCGAGTCGTCCTGGCCGCTGGTCTTCGAGCGGGCCGGCCGCGACGCGCGGTTTCTCTGGCTCGCCGATAGCGCGGAAGAGAGCGAATTGGCTTGGAGCGCTTTTCCCGGCGTGTTCGGCTACTATTCGGTCAAGTGCGAGAAGCCGGGCGCGACGGTGTATGCCCGCGTCGCCGACCCGGAGGCAGGCACCGACAAGCTCCCAGTCTACATCGCCGGGCAATTCTACGGCTCCGGCCAGGTACTCTACATCGGCAGCGGCGAATTCTGGCGGCTGCGGGCACTCGATCCCTCCTACTTCGAAGTTCTCTATACCAAGCTGGTGCGCCACGTGAGCCAGGGCCGGCTGTTGCGCGGCTCGTCGCGCGGATCGCTGCTCGTGGATCGCGACCGCTACGAGCTGGGCGAAACGGTTGTGTTGCACGGCCGACTCTCCGATGAACGCCACGAGCCGCTCACGATCGACAGCGTCAGCGCCCAAGTCGTTCGCCCGGATCACAGAACCGAGTCGGTCAAGCTGCAAGCCGATGCCCAGCATCCCGGCATGTACGTCGGCCAGTTCGCGGTGCGTCAAGAAGGCACGTATCAAATCGCGCTCCCCGTGCCGGGCAGCAGCGAGGAGCCGTTCTCGAAGTACATCCAGGTGCGCGTGCCCGACCTCGAGCGAGTTCATCCCGAGCGGAATGACGCGCTGCTCACGTCGCTCGCCAAGGACACCGGCGGACGGTATTACCCGCGGCTCGAATTGGCCGCGTTCGGCGACGCCCAGACGATCCCGCTCGCCCAAGCGATCGCCAGCCGGGCTGAAGTGAAGCTGATTACCGGCGCCGGACGAAGATTTCGCCAAGAGACAAAACTCCTGGTTGCTCGGCGTGATCGCCGGGGCGCTGTTCATCGAATGGACCCTGCGGCGACTGTATCGACTGGCATAAGTAGTATGGCCCAATTGACCCTCGAACACGATTTGCCGCCGATTGTCGAGCGCAGGCTCGCGCAAGTTCGGCGCGGCATCCGTACGTACGTGTGGCTGGAGGGATTGTCGGCCGTGGTGATCACGCTGGCCATCGCCTTCTGGGGCGGTCTGCTGGTGGACTGGCTGTTCGAGCCGCCGCCGGCCGTGCGGCTCGCGGCGATGGTCGCCGTGGGCGCGATCTCGCTGTGGGTGTTGTACCGCTACTTGCTTCGCCGCGCGTTCGTGCGGCTGCCCAACGCCAGCGTGGCCGTGCTCCTGGAGCGTCGTTTCAGCCAATTGAAAGATCACTTGCTTACCGCGGTCGACATGGCGACTGGCGACGGCGAGTCGGCCGTGTATCACCCGGAGCTCGTCGCCCGCACCCATCAGGCGGCTGCAGCCGCCACGGCCGACGTCGATGCCCGCGAGTTGTTTCGGCGCGGTTCGCTGCTGCGACTCGTGCTGCTGGCCTGCGTCTTGGCGGCGTCGATTCCAACCTTCGCGTTCGCCGCGCGCGACGCCTTCGGCTTCTGGCTCGATCGGCTCGCGCTGAGCCCCGAACTTTGGCCGCGGCGCGTCCATTTGGAGGTCGTCGGCTTCCCGCAGGATGCCGAGGGGCGGCGGACCCACAAAATGGCCCGCGGCGACGATTTTGAGCTCGTCGTCCACGCCCGCACGAAAGATTACGTCGTTCCAGCTGAGGTGCAGATCCGCTCGCTCTCCGCCGCGGGCGGGCGCGGCCGCGACACGATGATTCGCGTCGGCGACGCCGTGCCGGGACGCGATGAGTTTCAGCTCTATCGCTACGAATTCCACGACGTGGCCGACGATTTGCGGTTGGATGTTCTCGGCGGCGACGATCGCGTGGAAGATTTGCACCTCAAAATCGTCGACCGCCCGGAGCTCGTCAACATGCAGGTCGAGTGCGTCTATCCGGAGTACTTGCACCGGCTTCCGCGGCGAATTCCGGTCACTGGCGGGATGCGGATCCCCGAAGGCACCAAGCTCACGCTCGACGCGACCTCTACCAAGCCACTAACGCAAGCGCGGATCAGCGATTCGCGCCGGCCGCAGGCCTTGGCCCCGGACGATCCGAGCGGGCAACTCGACCAGCTGCGGTGGGAGTACGGCGAGTTGAAGGCGGATGACGTGGTGGCAATCCACGTCACCGACAGCGACGGCGTCACTTGCCGCGAGCCGTATCGCGTTTCGTTCGCGGTGATTCCGGACGAGCTGCCGCAAGTGAACGTGCGATTGGCCGGCATCGGCACCGCGATCACGCCCGACGCCAACATCCCGCTGGTGGGCAAGGTGTCCGACGACTATGGGCTCGATCGAATTTGGTGCGCGTATCAGGTCAACGACGGCCCGTCGCGCGAGCGGCCGCTCGCCCGGCAGCCGGGCGGCAAGCAGGAGATATCGACCCTCGACGCCTTCGACACTCGTGGCGGGGACGCCCCCTCCGGCCCACGCGCGATCGAGCTCAAGCCGGGCCAAACGCTATTTCTCTCGCTGCGAGCCACCGATCGTTACAACCTGACGCGCATGCGCCGCGCGTCGGGGCCAGCCAGCAGTTTGCGCTGGACGTGGTGACCGTGCCGCAACTGCTGGCGCTGTTGGAACGCCGCGAGCTCGAGTTGCGGCAGCGATTTGAGGCGGTCTTCGCCAAGATGACCGACACGCGCAACCTGCTCGGCCGCGTAGATTTCAAAGACTCAGAATCGGCCTCGGCCGAGGATGCGTCCGCCGACGCGGCAGCGCCGCCCGAGTCGGACGCCGAACGAGCCCTCGCCCGCCGTCGGCTCCGCGTGGTCGGGTGCGCTGCAAAACGTCACGCAGTCATCTCACGAAGTGCTGGGGCTCGCCGAAGCATTCGACGACATTCACGATCAGCTCCAAAACAACCGCGTCGACAACCCCGACCTGATGACTCGCGTCTCCGAGCACATCGCCCAGCCGCTGCATCAGTTGGGTGAGTCAATCGATGCGAGCAATTGGAAACGCAGCTACAATTGGTGAACGAGCGGATCGCCGACGCCACGGCCGGGCCGCCGGCGCTCGCCGACGCGCGTCGCCTGGCCGACCAGGTCTTGGTGGAAATGCAGCAAGTGCTCGACCACATGCTGGAACTCGAATCGTACAATGAAGTGGTCGGCCTGTTGCGCGACATCATCGACGACCAGAAGACGCTGAACGAACGCACGAAGCAGCAGCAGAACGAGCGGCTGCAAGATTTGCTCGACAAGTAGCCGATTTGGACACGATTTCATGATACAGCAAACATTTCCCGAATTTCGGTCGCGTGCTTGCCGTCGCGGCGGCATTTGCCTTCGCCCTGATCGCTGCCACAGCATCCGCTCAGGAGGCCCCGGCGGCCGGTAACGAGCTGTCGGTCGACCAGGCCCGGCTCGCGGACCGGTTCGAGCGGCTCGAGACCGTATTGGCACGGTTGGCCGAGCTCTCCGCCAGCACCGACCCGCGACGGGCCAAGCTGTTGCGCGAGGCGATCGCCAAGAGCCGCGATCAGGCCCTCGAACAGCGTTTCGAGACGATCGTTTCGCTCTTGGAAGACGAACGGCTCTCCGCCGCGGCCGGCCGGCAAACGGAACTGCAGGGCGAGCTCGATCAGTTGCTCGCGCTGCTGCTCAAGGCGGACCGCGATCGCGAGCTCGATTCCGAACACAAGCGGATCAAGGCTTACTTGAAGGAAGTCGGGCGATTGATTCGTCTCGAAAAGGGATTGCAAGGCGCGGACCGAAGGGGGCGACGAGGCGAGGCGGCTGGCCGAGGACCAGGGCAAGGTCGCCGACGACACCGGAAAGCTCGGCCAGTCGATCGACGACACCGAGCACCGCGTCAAGCAGAGCGACTCCTCGAAAGGCGATTCGCCCAAGAATCCGAGCGATGGTGCGAAAGAAAACGCAAGAGGAAACGGCAAGCCGTCTGACGGAAAGCCTGTGGAGGGCAAGCCGGGGAAAAGCAAACCGGGCGAGGGTAAGCCGGGCGAATCGAAGCCCGCCGACTCGTCGAAGCCCGGCGACTCCGGTTCGCCGAGTCCCTCGAAACCGTCGCCCGGCGGTCAACCCAGCGGTCAGCCAGGTCAATCTGGTCAGCCCGGCCAGTCGTCGCCCTCCGACGGCGAGCAGCAGTCGCCGCAGGAGCCGACCGATCGTGCGGCCGAGCGGCTCAAAGCGGCGCAGCAAGAAATGCAGGACGCCCAGCAGCAGTTGGAAAAGGCCGAGCGCGAAGGCGCCGCCGCCGCCCAGCGCGAAGCTCTCAAACAACTCGAACAGGCGAAGGCGGAACTCGAACGCGTGCTGCGGCAATTGCGCGAGGAGGAGATGGAGCGGACGCTCACCATGCTCGCCGCCCGCTTCCGCAAGATGCTCGACGTACAGACTAAGATTTACGAAGGCACAGTCCGCGTCGACAAAGTGCCGCAGGCTCAGCGCGACCACAACGACGAAATCGAAGCCGCCCGGCTCAGCCGCGAGGAGTCGCTGCTCGTCCGCGAGGCCGACCGGGCGCTGGTGTTGCTGCGTGAAGAAGGTTCTTCGATGGCCTTTCCCGAGACGGTCAGCCTGATGCGCGACGACATGCAGCAAGTGGCCGAGCGGCTCGCCGAAACCAAAGTCGGCAGCTTCACTCGGCAATTGGAACAAGACGTCATCGAGGCGCTGGAAGAGACCATCGCGGCCTTGGACAAGGCCATCAAAGACCTCGACAAGAAAAAGACGCCACCCGGACAATCGCCCCCCGCGGGTCAGCCCACCGATCCACCGTTGGTCGACAAACTGTCCGAGATCAAAATGATCCGATCGCTGCAGATGCGCATTAATCGTCGCACCCAGCGCTATGGCAAGATCATCGAGGGCGAGCAGGCCGAGACTCCCGAGCTGCTCGACGCCCTAGCCAAACTCGCCCTGCGGCAACAGCGGGTTTACCAGGCGACTATCGATTTGAGCCAGGGCCGCAACGATTGACGTATGCCCAAGTCGGAAAACGTGGCAAAATGGAGGGAATCGGCCGGTCGGGCTGGCCCTATTGCTCGGGATTTGCACCCGATGCGGCCGATGAATCTTACGGTTGGCCGACGCTTTATTGGACCGGATCGCTGCTATGAGAAATAATTAGAAGATGGGCAACTGGCGGGGAGCCCATCTTGAGATAGGCACGTCGCGACGCGAGTCGAGACTGGAACGGTGCTAGTCCCAGGCGACCACCAACCCCCGAAAGTCCATCGCATGGTCGACCGTTTGAAGTCCTTCTGCTCCGCTCGCCGGATCGCCGGCACCGGCCTCGTCGTATCCGCTCTACTGGCCGCCCATTGGTGCTTGGCCGCCGAAACCGAATTCTCCGCCGCGCCGACCTGGCAACCGGCGAACGCCGAGGCCGTCTATCGGCAGCTGGACGACTATGTCCATTCGCTCCCCAACGGCGTCCAGCAGCAATCGGCGATCCGCGATCTGTGGTGGCAACCGGCTGCCGACAATCGGCCGGCCGATTTGCTGGATCGACTGGCGACGTGTCTGGCGACGGTAAATAAACAGGTGTCCGTGCTAGTCGCCTTCTGTTCGAAGCCCGAGCGGCCGACGACGCTCCCCGATTTTTCCTGGCTCGCCAACAGCGAGACGCCGCCGTTGGTGCGCTACAACATGCGGCTGTACTACGCGCGTTGGCTCGCTCAGAACGGCTTCGACGACGAAGCCCTGGCCTGGACCGACGGGCTAGGGCCGGCCGACGTGGTCGCGCCCGAGTCGCTGTTGTTCTATCGCGCGGTGGCTAGCCATCGGCTCGTTCAAACCGATCGTGCGGACGCGACCGTGGCCGAGTTGCTCCAGCGGAGCGACGAGTTGCCGGTGCGCTACCAAAAGCTGGCCGCGCTGATGCAGCAGGACCTGGCCCGCCTCGACGACGAATCGCTCGACCACGTGGCGCGGCGGATGGCCGACGTGCGTCGCCGACTGGCGTTGGGTCGCGGCGGCAAGACGGTCCAGGGCGTCGAGAACGGCGTGATCGAATCGCTCGACAAGATGATCAAGGACCTCGAAGACCAGGCCCAAAAGCAACAGAGCCAAGCCAGCTCGTCGGGCGGGCAACAAAGCAGCACGCCGATGCAAGACAGCCGGCTGGCCGAGCTCAAGGCGCCCGGCAAGGTCGAGCCGCGCGACGTCGGGCATGGCGCCGATTGGGGCGACATGCCGGACAAAGACCGCGAACAGGCGCTGCAAGAGGTTGGCCGCGAGTTTCCTTCCCATTATCGCGAAGTGATCGAAGAATACTTCCGTCGACTTGCGGCCGAGGAGTCGGACGACAATAAATAGCCGACCGACGGCGGCTTCGCGTGGTTCGATGGGGCCGGCCGCGTCGGCAATCCCAGCCTCTGTTTTGGAGTCCGAGCGTGTGGAACCTGATCGCCATTGTTGCGCTGGCCGCCGCGGCCCCGGGCGAAGTCACCGCGACTAAGCTCGACGGCGCCGCGGTATCCGGCCAATTGCAGAGCTGGTCGGCCAGCGGCGTCGTCGCTGAAGACTGATTCCGGCTCCACCTCGCTCGACGTCCCCACCGCGGACCTCGTCTCGCTCGATTTCTCGGCCGAATCGACCGCCGACGCAGGCCAACCGATGCTCGAACTGGTCGACGGCACGATGCTGCCGCTCGCCGAGTTCACGACCGACGATGCTAAGGCCATCGGCAAACTTGCAATGCCTTCGCCGGGGCAACAAACGATCTCCGTACCGCTCAAACAGTTGCGGGCCGTGCGGTTGCAGCCGCTCGACCCGGCGATCCTTCCGCAGTGGCGGGAAATCCGTGCTTCGAAAGTACCGAGCGACTTGCTCGTGCTCCTCAAGCGCGGGGGCAAGAGCCTCGACTACTTGGAAGGAGTCCTCGGCAAAGTCACGGCCGAACAGGTCGAATTCACGCTCGACAAGAAGACCGTGAAAGTCGACCGAGGCAAAGTGGCAGGACTCGTCTATTTTCGATCGGACGACGGGAAGGAGCCCACTCCGCAATGCCTGCTTCTCGGACCGGACGGAACGCGGATTTCAGCTTTGTCGGTCGGCTGCACGGATGGCGTGCTCGATGTGGTCACGGTCGCCGGTCTGAAACTGGTCTGGCCCTTGTCGAGTGTCGCGAGTGCGGACTTTTCGGCGGGGAAGATTGTGTTCCTTGGCGACTTACAGACTGCGTCGCAATCGTGGCAACCGCTCGTCGGCCTGCCGCCGAGTGCTTCGCGCGCTGCCAAATTCGGCCAGCCGCGTCTCAACCAATCGGCCACTGGCGGACCGCTGTCGCTCACGTTCCCGAGCGACTCGCCGGCTGGCGGTTCGCCGCAAACCGAGACATTTGCCAAGGGCCTCGCCGTCCGCAGTCGCAGCGAGCTCGTCTACCGACTGCCGAACGGTTACAGCCGCTTCATGGCGGTGGCCGGCATCGAGCCCAATGATACGGCCAGCGGCAACGTGACGCTTACGATCTTTGGCGACGACCGGATGCTGACCGAAGCCACAATCGCCGGCAGCAGCCGACCGCTGCCGTTGGAGCTCGACGTCGCAGGCGTGAAACGGCTCAAGATCGTCGTCGACTACGGCCAGAACCTCGACACCGGCGATTGGCTCAATCTGTGTAATGCGAGGATCGTGAAGTGAAACTCGCTCGACACAAATTGATCGCCTTGGTCGCCATCTCGCTGCTGGTCGGCCCGGCGTCGCTACACGCGGTTGCCACCGAAGCGGTCGCTGTACCTGAAGCCGTGCTGGCCGCCGAGGCGGACCGCGTCGCCACGATCGAGCGAATCAGCCGGCCAACGCTAGCCATCTTCGACCGCAATGGGCAAGGCGGCGGATCGGGCGTTTTGATTTCGCCCGATGGGTACGCGGTCACGAACTATCATGTCACCGCGCCGTGCGGCCCGGCGATGAGGTGTGGCCTCTCCGACGGCCGGTTCCTTGACGCAGTGCTGGTCGGTCTCGACCCGGGCGGCGACGTGGCGCTCATTAAAGTCCTTGGCGGCGAAACCTCCGACGGTAGTTCGGCATTCCCCGCGGCCGAGCTCGGCGACAGCGACGCCGTCCGCGTCGGCGATTGGGTTTACGTGGCCGGCAATCCGTTCCTGCTCGCCGAGGACTTCAAACCGTCGATCAGCTACGGCATCATCGCCGGCGTCCATCGCTACCAGTACCCGGCCGGCACGCTGCTGGAATATACCGATTGCCTGCAAACCGACGCGGCCGTCAACCCGGGCAATTCCGGCGGGCCGCTGTTCGATTCGGCCGGCCGGCTGATCGGCATCAACGGCCGCTGCTCGTTCGAAAAACGCGGTCGAGTGAACGTCGGCGTCGGCTACTCTGTCTCGATCAACCAGATCAAGCGGTTCATCAGTCACCTCAAGAGCGGCCGGCTCGTGGACCACGCGTCGCTGGGGGCGACCGTGTCGACCGACTCGGACGGCCGCGTGGTGGTCGACGACATCCTCGAAGACAGCGACGCTTACCGCCGCGGACTCCGCTACGGCGACGAGATCGTGCAGTTCGGCGGACGCGACATATCCACTGCCAACGCACTCAAGAACGCGCTCGGCACCTATCCTCAAGGCTGGCGTGTGCCGGTCGTGTTTCGTCGCGACGGCAAGGAGTTCGAACGGCTGATCCGCCTGGCCGGTGCCCACCGCGAAGGCGAACTGGCGGCCATGCTCGAGGGCGGTCGCGGCGAACCCAAGCCCGAGCTTCCCGAGAAACCCGAGCAGCCGCCGACACCCGATGCGCCGAAAAGGCGCGAAATCCACGTGCGCAGAAAGTGGCGGAGCTGCCCGACGACGTGCAAAGGGTGTATGAGTCCCGCACCGGCTACGCCAACTATTGGTTCAATCGCTATCAGCAGCAGCGCGTGTGGAACAACTTCCTCGCGCGGGGCGACTTCGCCGGCACTCCCTGGAACTGGACGATCCGCGGCAAGAACGAGGCCGATGGAAACGTCGAGATCACGCTCTCAGGAAGAGCACGGCTCGATCGTCACACCCGTCGGAAAGTCGGAGGCCGAATTTGCCATTTCGCTCTCGAACACACTCAGCCCGCCGCGATCGGGCGGTCTGCTCGCCGCATTGCATTTGTGGCAGCGATTGCTGTTGGTCGGTCCGCGTCAATTCGGCGACGTTTACTATGTCGGCACCTTGCCCTACCCGAACGAACAACGGCTCCCCGATTGTCTGGTGGGAATTTACGGCGGCGTCGAGACGCGATTCTACTTCGACCCCGTGGAAGGCGACCTGGTGGGAATCGAAATGCAGTCGGCCGACGACCAAGATCCCTGCGAGATTTACTTCAGCGACTTTCGGCTGGTTGAGGGACGGCGACTGCCGCATCGCTGGGTGATTCGTCACGGCGACGAACAGTTTGCCGACCTGCGAATCACCGGTTACGAATGGACGGCTGCGGGCACGCCGCCCGCCGCCGACTCCAACGCTCCACGCTAACTCACCATGCAATCCCGATCATCATTCATCCGCTGGCGACTCATTGCTTGGGCAACCATCGTGGCGGCGCTCGCTACCGGGGTGGCACAGGCCGACGATTCGCTAGCCGCTGTGGCCCGCCAAGTGCGGCCAAAGATGACGAAGATCTACGGCGCCGGCGGAATTCGCGGACTCGAAGCGTACCAGAGCGGCATGCTGATCTCCGCCGACGGAAACGTGCTCACCGCTTGGAGCTACGTGCTCGACACCGACGACGTGACCGTGGTGCTCGACGACGGTCGCCGCTTCACGGCCAAGCTGCTCGGCGCCGACCCGCTCACGGAAATCGCCGTCTTGAAGATCGACGCCGGCACAGAGAAACTGCCGCACTTCGACTTGTTGCAGGCCGCAACCGCCGACGTTGGCACCCGCGTTTTGGCATTGAGCAATCTGTTCGGCATCGCCACTGGCGACGAGCCAGTTAGCATGCTGCAGGGATTTGTCTCGGCCGTGGCGCCGCTCGAAGCGCGCCGCGGCGGGTTCAGCGCGAACTACCGCGGCGACGTGTACGTCGTCGACGCCGCCACGAACAACCCCGGCGCCTCGGGCGGCGCTCTGGTCGACGTTCAAGGGCGTCTGGTCGGCATGTTGGGCAAAGAGCTACGCAGCGAGTTGACCGGCACCTGGCTGAATTACGCTTTGCCCGTCGCGGCCTTCGCGTCGACTGTACAGGCGATCGAGTCCGGCAAATTCACGCCCCGCGCCGCTCACCGACGCCGATCGCCCCGACCATCCGCTCGCGCTCGCCGACCTGGGGATCGTGCTCGTGCCCGACGTGGTCACGCGTACGCCGCCGTACGTCGACCGCGTCGTGCCCGATTCGCCCGCCGCCAATGCGGGGCTGCGGCCCGACGACCTGGTCGTGATGATCGATTCGCAGGTCGTCACCTCGCGCCGTCAGGCAGATGCGATTGCCGAACGGCTTGAACGCGATGCCACCGTCCGCGTATCGGTGCTCCGCGGCGACGCGCTGCTGGAATACCCGCTCACGGCCGCAACGGCAGATGAACCAGCGACGAAGGAGTAATGCTCATGCCGCGTCGACTCTACGCTTGGCTGCCAGTTGCGCTCTTCGCGGCGACGGCGCTCGTGCAAGCGCAGGAGTCGACGCCGGTGTCGCTGGCGGCGGAGGAAGAGGCCGCGATTCGCACCGCCGTGGCCCGCGTCGCCGATTCGGTCGTTCAGATTCGCACGATCGGCGGCCTCGAGGAGGTCGATCGCACGCTGCTGCCCGATGGACCGACGACCGGGCTGGTGATTTCGGCCGACGGCTGGATCGTGTCGAGCGCGTTCAATTTTGTGCAGCAGCCGGCGTCGATCCTGGTCACGTTTGCGTCCGGCGAGCAGGCCCCGGCCGAATTGATCGCCAAGGACCGCAGCCGCATGCTCGTGCTGCTCAAGGCGCAGGGCGTGAGCGGCCTCGCCGTTCCCGAGCTGGCGCCGACCGATGAGATTCGCGTCGGCGAATGGGCGGTTGCCGTCGGTCGCACGTTTCGCGCCGAGCGGCCGAACATCGCGGTCGGCATCGTTAGCGCGGTCGACAGGATGTTCGGAAAGGTGATTCAGACCGATGCCAGCGTGTCGACGGCCAATTATGGCGGACCGCTGGTCGATATCCGCGGCCGCGTGCTGGGCGTCCTTGTGCCGATTGCTCCGCAGTCGACCAGCGAGGTCGCTGGGGCCGAGTGGTACGACTCCGGCATTGGCTTCGCCGTCCCGCTGGCCGCGATAGGTTCGGCGATCGAGCGAATGAAGTCCGGCAAGGACCAGCTCGCCGGCGTGATGGGCATTGGCCTGGCGCCGGAGAATCCCCACGGTTCGCCGGCCCTGCTGGCCACGGTGCTGGCCTCGTCGCCGGCCGGGAAGGCCGGGCTCAAAAAGGGCGACACGGTCGTCGAGATCGACGGCCGCCCGGTCCGCACGCAAACCGATTTGCGATTCGCCCTCGGCCCGCATTACGCGGGCGACCAAGTCCGCATCGTCGCCACGCGCGGCGACGAAAAGCTCGAATGCACCATCGAATTGGTCGGCGAATTTGAGCCGTTCCGACACGCGTTCCTGGGAATCTTGCCGATGCGCGACGTGCCGGACGTCACGCCGAAACAGGAGATTCCGGAGAAGGCAACGAAGGAAGCAGCGCGAGGCGTTTCGGTTCGCATGGTTTACGCGGGCAGCCCGGCCGCCGCCGCGGGGATTCGAGCCGGCGATCGCGTGCTGAGCATCGACGACGCCGAGATTGATTCAGTCAAGGCGGCGCTCGACGCCATGAACAACGTGTTGCCCGGCGCCCAAGTCGCCGTTCGCCTGCTTCGCGGCGACAAGTCGATCGACGCTTCGCTGGTCGCCACGCGGCTGCCGACCAATGTGCCGAGCGATTTGCCGCCCGCCTTCGCCGTGCCGTTGCCGCCGGCGGACGCGGAGAAGCCGGCGCTGGCGCTCCACGATTTGAAATTGGCCGAGTTCCCGGAAACTTGCCGGGTCTACGTGCCACCTTCCGCACAGGCAGGCCGTGAGGCGGGCGTGCTACTCTGGCTGCACGCGCCGGTGAACAACCGAACGACGAGCTCTTCCGCATGTGGCAACCGATTTGCGACCGCGACGCCTTGATCTTCGTCGCGCCCACGTCGACCGACGCCAGCCGCTGGGAGCGCACCGAACTTGAATACCTCCGCCGGCTCAGTGAGCGGGTGCTTGCCGACTACCACGTCGATCGACGGCGCGTGGTAGTCTACGGCGAGGAAGGGGGCGGGGCGATGGCCTATCTGCTTGCGCTGGTGAGCCGCAATCTGTTCGATGGCGTGGCGACTTCGGCGGCCGCCCTGCCGCGAACCGTCGACCCGCAGAAGGCCGAGCCCACCAGCCGGCTGGCCGTCTTCGCCGGCCTCCCCGCCGACGAAAGCCGACTAGCGCAAACTCAATTGGGCCTCAAAAAGCTCAGCGACGCCGGCTACCCGGTCACCGCGACGGCAATCGCTGACCGCAACGGTCGACTATCGGACGACGAGCGCCAACAGTTGGCCCGTTGGATCGACGCGCTCGACCGATTTTAAGCTCGCCGGCACTGCGTTAAAGCGCCTGCCACTAGTGCGCCGATCAGCGCGATGCTAAACGTCGCCGGCTCCGGCACTGCTGGATCGGCCGCGATGTTTGCCGACGCGTCGGCTTCGAACGCGTTTAGCGAGTAAACGGTCGGTCCTGCGCCAATATGGCCCGTGACAGATAAGCCGCTGCCGTTATTGATGCTCGACAGATTCATCGATAGCGTCAGAGTGTTCGCGTCGATTAGCGAGGCCAGCGATCCACCCGTCACCATAGCGAACGAGGTAGTGAAGAGTGCTCCGGTCGCGGGAGGTCCGATGGGCCCGGTCAAAGTGCTGTTAGCCAGCTGGCCCGAGAGCAACAGCCCATATCCTGGTGCAGTATCGTAAAGTTCAAAAGTGCCACCAGTGAAATCTTGAATCACGAGGAATCCGCCGAACACAGAGGCCGGCGCCGGACACTGCCAGGCCGTTCATACTGAATGATGCATTGGCCGGCGGGACATCGGTCATTCCGCCTAAAAAGTCTTGGTAGTCGATGCCAGTATTTTGATCACCGGGTGTGGGCGGAATCGAAGCGTCGACCGTCTTCAGCGATGTGCCGTCAAACGTTACGTCGGCCGGAGCGTCGCTCCCCAGGCCGAGCTTGATAATGGTCCCCGCGTGCGTAGTCCCGCACGACAGAGTCAACAACGCGACCAGCGCAACACCCACGCAAGCATTTGTGACACAACGCAACATTGGATCTCTCCCCAAGCGGTAAAAATGCGTTTCTGCAACCCCTGATATTAGCCCCGAACAACGGCCCAGACTGGTGCCATATTCCACTATGCTTGGAAGTCGTCGCCAGTCAAACAAAAAACGGCGGTTGGATTCATCCGCCGCGCAGGAGCCCAGAAGGCTCACGTCGCGACAAAGAAATCCAAACGCCGTTTCGCTGTGTTTAGCGTTACCTCGAATGTGTCGACGTGTAGCGCCGCCCGATTCGGCAGCCGGCAACCCGTCGCGCTCCAACCATTTCGATTTGCTGTTTTGGTGCCACTGAGCCAACAAAAAACGACGACTGAAACCTTTCGACCGCAACCGCCGAAGCGGGCACGTGGAAAGACTTCAATCGTCGTTCTTGCTGGATTAGCGTTACCTCGAAATAGTCGAGCGATGCGATCTACAAACTAATTGGATCTAACCTCAAGCTAGGGCCTGATCCCGCATGACTGATACAACTAACCCTGATTCTACACGGGTTCGCCCGCCCGTCAAGCATTTCCGGCGCATCTTTGCGTGAATTGTTGATGAATGATTCAGCGCTGCCAATATCAACGCTTGCCGATCGATGGCATCCGCTGAAATATCCATACGTATCCGATGTATTTTGCAACTTGTTTCCACACAATGTGTTACGTCGTTTTTTCGCCGCGGAAATCGACGCACCGCACGGTCGGCAATTCGGGCTCCAGGCTCGGAAGAAAGCCATCGACGTAGCCCGATTTTGCCAGTCGTGCGAGCCAATTGTCCGCCCCCGGGTTCTCCGGAGGCGGTGCCGATTTGAGCAGTACCAGCTCCTCCGCTGCCACGGTTACGGCGAGGCGGCCGGCGATCGAATCGCTTGTCACCGACCAGTCTTCAGGCAAACGCGTCCCGGCAAGCGTCGGGGCCACCTGTCGAACGAATTCGCTCGGACAATGCAACGTGACGCCCGGCTCTGCGAGACGGCGCTTCAGTTCTACAAACGATTTGGCAACGACAAACTCAGGGAGCATCGCGCCAACGAGTCCCGCCGTCACGTCCATGAGCGCGACGCAAATCCCGTGGGCCCGCGCGTCGCCGAGCGGATGCTGTGCGTCGATGGCACGAATCGCATCGACCCATTTTCCGCCTCCGGCGATCAGCACGAAATGCGTCGTCGGCTGGGACTTCTGTTCGTCCGACAACCACGCGCAAAGTCGTTGCGGCAAATCCGCAAGCATGAGCAAGCTGCCGCCAATCTTGACGACCGATACGCGGACAGCACTCATCCGGCATCTCCTTCGCGGGCGAGCACCGCCAGCGCATGGGCCAGGGCGCAGGCACTGGTTGCGGAGCCCAGTTCCTCCGCCAACGAGATAATCCGCCCGGCCGGCCACTTCTCGCGAATCATCCGCCGCGCGAGAAACTCGCCGACGCCGCTGATGACGAAGCGGTCGATCGGCCGCCGCATGGCGGACACCACTTGCTGGGCCGCTTGTTGAAGCTGCGCCAATTGGGCGTCGCGGACCGACTCGGCAACGGCGAGTGCGTCGCTCTCGGCAAACGTCGAACCGTCGGCACAAATCATTCTGGCGAGGCGTTCTCGCGCATAGGCGCGGCGTCAGCGACCGGCCATCGGCGGTCGCCGCGGTCGCTTCCTGCTCGGGAATGTCGCCGAGCAAGACGTAAGCGTCCGCCGTCGTGGCGAACAAATCGCCCGCCACGGGGCATTGCCCGCCGCGCCAGGGAACCTCACGCACGAGCGCCGATACCGGCGTATGACGAACGCCCGCGTAAACCAACTCGCCCGCCAGCAGCCGTTCGGTGTCGGTCGCGCCTCGCGATGCGACACGTCCATCGACGATAGGGACGAGATCGGTCGTGGTCGATCCGACGTCGACGAGGAGCCCGGCCTGCTCGCCGACGTATCGGCACGCGAATCGTGCCAGCGCGTGCCAATTGCTGGCCGCAGCGAGTAACGGTATTTTCACCGCCACATCGACGGACACGAATCGGCCATCGACCAGATAGACCGCAATCGGGCGACCGGCCGCTGCCGCTTCCAATGTCGTGAGAATCTGCCTGACTCCGTCGGACTTTGTGCGAAACGCGTCGCACAATTCGGCGGTCATCGTGACTGCCAGCCTGGCACTTGCCGGTGCCGAACTCAACAGCGCTGCGAGTTCCGCCTCAAGTCGCTCCGGCTCGCGCGATAACGAGACCGGCTCGCTACGGGCCCAGCCGAGACCGTCTGCCGCTTTGAGATTCGCCCCTCCAACGTCGAGTGCCAGCCAGTTCATGAGAGAAAGCTTACATTGCCGAGGGCGTCGAACTCCAGCGAGCGAGTGAGAAATTCGACGGGCGAGGCGTCTCCCTCGGCCACGCGAATCATCGCCTCGGCCAGGTTCGACTTGGCCACGGCACGCAGGCCGACGTACGAGGTCGTCAGCCGTGGATTCACTTCGACGACGATGTCTTCCGCGCCGCCCGGATCGAGGCCCAAAACGAGATCGACGCCCACGAAACCGCGCGTTGCCGGCAGCGCCGCCAAGGCCTTCTCGGCCAGCGCGACGGCACGCTCACCAAGCCCCGCGGCGAGCGGGAGTTCGCCGCCGTGGTAGCGCATTCGACCGTCCTCGGAGATCCGCTGTTTGCAGGGGACTAGCGGCACGTGTCCCGCCGGACCACAGAGCAACGCCACGCTCGCCGCCAGGCCGGGTTGGTAGTGTTCGAGCCGCCGCGGCCAGGCATACGGCGGTGGGTCGTCGGAAGAGCTCGCCACGAGATACGTGTCCTGCGAGCCCGCGCCGTGGACCGGCTTGAGCACGGCAGGATACGAGAAATCGGCCGGCAGCTTCTGTTCGGGTTCCAGCAGGATGCCAAACGGCATCGGCACGTTCGCGGCGGAGAGTCGCATGCAGGTCGCGTGCTTATCGGTGGCGATGCGAACGAATTCGGGCGGCGGCGACAGGAGGCGGCCACCGCAAGCGACCACTCGCCGTGCTGCCTTCAAGAGGATGCCGTCGAACTCCGGCGCGATGAGCAACGTCGCATCCGCTTGGCCGGCCAGCCGCTCAAATTCCTCCCCATGCTCGGCCGAGCTCTGTACGTCGATGATCTCGCCGCCGTGCATGGCGAGTTGAACGACGCGCGGATCGCGGAGCGCCGTCACCCGCGCGCCGGGGATGCGCATCAAGTCAGCGGCCAATGCCCCGGCCCTCGTGACGCCCTCGCGCACGAGCGACGCGGGCAGCGCCCCGGGCTCGTTCACCAATCCGCCGCCGCTGCACCATTCATAGAGAAAAAAGTGCATGGAAAGCTAAACCGCAAGCGTGCAGCCAACATGGCGCCAAGGTTCCGACGGGACGATTAGAAAATGCCCAACTGGTCCCGGGCATCTTCGGTCATACGATCGGGAGTCCAGGGCGGATCCATCACGAGGCGCACGTCGACTTCGCCGACGCCTTCGAGCCGGCCGACAAAGTCCTTCGACTGGCCCAGCAGCTGCGGCCCCGCGGGGCAGGCCGGGCTGGTCATCGTCATGTGGATGCCCACATTCGACTTGCCGTCCGGCTGCTCGTCGATCTTCACTTCGTAGATCAAGCCCAGGTCGACGACGTTGACGAACAACTCGGGATCAATCACCTGCTTGAGGGCTTCGCGGACCTTGTCTTCAGCAATGGGCATGGCGTTGGCTCCGAACCTGCGGAATTCCTTGTTATTATATCTGCATGGCAGGGATTCGGTAAGGCACTCTCAGCCGGGATTGAATCGGCTCAAATCCTTGTGACGCCGGTTGTCACTGTTCCGACTGCTATTTCGAGACAAATACGAAACTCCGGAACATTCCGCTGGAGGTCCGTTCGCGTGTGGCAACATTTCGTTCGGGCCGTATCATCGAAAAACACGAAGGGCCAGAGGATTGGAGATATCTACTGAAAGACGACCTCGTCGACAATCTTCACGTCGACGGATTCGACGTACTCCTCCCTGTTGACAAAGAGAAGCACGCCAACATCAAGATTGACCGTCGCATCATCTCAAGCGATAGTAAAACATGACGATCTTTCTCGAGGACACAACCTATGAAACCGGGATCTTCGCCGGTTATTTGGCCGTGTGCGAAAAAGTGCCGCGACAAGATTGGTTTATCGCCATTGCGAATCACAAATGCGGATAGCTGACACCATGATGTTTACAGGGCCGAGAATCTTTCGAAGTCCTGTTTTCGTCGAGGATGGATGAGACTGCTAGCGGCGCACTTTTGAAGTCCGTACTGGTAGCGTCCAACGCTCTTCTCGACAGCGAACGTCAATGCCGTTGCGGTGCGGCGTCGAGGCTCTTGATTCGCACATTGCGATACCAGACTTCGTTGCCGTGGTCCTGCAGATCGACGTGGCCCCGCCGGTTGGTGCCGAATTTCTTCCACTCGGCGAATTTGCTCGCCGCGACGCGCCGGTTCCAGTCGTCTCTGCCGAGCTCATATTCGACGACCTTTACGCCGTTGAGATAGTGTGCGACGTGATTGCCTGCGACGACGATTCTTCCCTCGTTCCACTCGCCGGCGGGCTTGGTCGCGTCCTTCGTCGGCGCATAGAGGGCGTAAAGCGAAGCAGCCGAAGTGTCTGGGTTGGCGCCGTCCTCGGTGCCCACGTTGTCGACGATTTGATACTCCGGTCCCGTGTAGTAGGCGGGGTCGGTTTCCTGGCTCACGCGGTACATCACGCCGCTGTTGCCGGCGGGCGAGATCTTCCACTCGAACCGCAGATCGAAATCGCCGTACTGCTCGCGGGTCTTGAGATCGGCGCCGCCCCCTTTGGCGTGCAACACGCCGTCGACAAGTTCCCAATTTGCCGGCCAGGTATCTTGGGCCTCGTCCAGCCCGTAACCGAGCCAATGCTCGCGGCCATCCTGCCCCGTAAGCAGGACAAAGCCGCTCTCGTCCGCGCCGGGAGCTGCCGCCAAGACCGTAGCGACCATCGAGACTCCCAACCAGCATCCACTCAAAACAGTTCGCCAGCGATTAGCCATGCGGTAATTCTCCTGAATCGTTGAAATCAAACTTCCCAACCGGTGCGGAACTGCGGACGAATGAACGCGTCGGCCTCGGGGCAGCCTACCGCCCGCATCTGGGCCGCGTCCCACTCGATCTTATTGCCGACGCGGACCGCCAACAAGCCGACGAGCAAGCCCTCGGTCAACTTCGAGGCGTAGGCGAAGTTCGATTGCGTGGGCGGCCCGCCTTTGCAGGCGTTGATCCATTCGAGGTGGTGCTCTTCGGTCCGCGGCAGCGTGGGCGTCGGCGGCTGGTAGCCGATGAATTCCTTCTTCGGCAGCAGCAGGAACATGTCTGCCTCCGTCTCTCCGCCGTGCCATTCGCGGGTATAGAGCGTGCCCTTGGTGCCGATCATCAGCGAGCCATTGTCCGAGATCGGCTCGCCGTGAAACAGCTCGGCGGGCGGCAACAGCTTGCCGTCGTAAAACCGCAGCTTGACCGGTGGGGCGCTGCCTCGCGCCGGATAGTGGACGTCGATGATGCTCGCCAGCGGCGGGCAATCGTCGGTCTTCTGGCAGGCCGCAACCACCTCGGCCGCCGTCGGCGTGCCCAGGTCCAATGCCCAAAAAGCCGTGTCGAGATCGTGTACGCCCATGTCGCCGATCGCGCCGGTGCCGAAGTCCCATCGTCCACGCCACTGGAACGGCACGTACACCGGGTTATAGGGCCGAAACGGCGCCGGCCCGAGCCAGGCCTCCCAATCGAGCGTCTTCGGAACCGGGGGCGAGTCCTTGGGCCGCTCTTCGCCCTGCGGCCACCAGCCGGCCGGCCGATCGGTCCACACGTGTAGCTCTTGCACGTCGCCGATCGCGCCGCTGCGGACCACCTCGACCGCGCGGCGGCTGCCTTCCATCGCGTGCCCTTGTTGACCCATCTGCGTCACGACGCCGGTCTCGTGGGCCACCTCGGCCATCCGCCGGGCTTCGTAGATCGACCGCGCCAGCGGCTTTTCGCAATAGACGTGCAGGCCGTGCCGCATGGCCGCGATCGCCGCGACCGCGTGCGTGTGATCCGGCGTGCTCACGACCACCGCGTCGAGCGATTTCTCTTTGTCGAGCATCTCGCGAAAATCGCGATAGCGCACGGCGTCGGGAAACGCCTTGAAGGCATCGGCTGCCCGCTCATCGTCGACGTCGGCCAGCGCGACGATCCGCTCGGACTTCACGCCTTGCAGATTATCCCAGCCGCGTCCGCCGGCGCCGATGATGCCAATCGCCAACTTCTCGCTCGCCGCGACTTGCCGCGCCGACACCTGCGAAACGAGCGGCCAACTGAGCGACATGCCGGCCGCCAAAGTGGCCGACTCCTGTAAGAACCGCCGGCGAGTTCGTGGGGAAGATGTTTCGTGCATTGAGTGAATTCCTCCAGCTGCAATGGGACGCCTGGAACCGAAACCAGGACGCAATTGCAAGTCGTTCGATGCTTGCCATATTACCGCGCCCATTTCGTGCGTCCAGCGCGCGGCGATCATTTGTCTTCGAAACAGTCAAGAAATCGCGTAACCTTCTGCGGCACGCGAAAATTTGCCAAACGAAATGCGCAAGTTGACTTGTTCGCGTTGCCGTTACGCTTGCTTGCCGCCCGAGCGTGCAAGTCGCGCCATGCCGGCCGTCAGTCCTTGATCTACCACCGCACTACGCGGCACAATAAACGCTCGTACTACCCCGACTTCGAATTCACAACGCACGGAGCCTCTTCTATGCACCGCATCGCCATGCTCGGCACGGGGCTGATCGGCCGGTTCTACACCATGGCGCTGCATGGTCAGCGCCGCCGCGACCGCGTCCAAATCGTTTACTCCCGTTCGCCCGAGCGCGCGGCGAAGTTCGCCGCCGAATGGGACATTTCGCGACACACCACCCAACTCGCGGAAGCCATCGGCGACGCCGACGTCGACGTGGTCGTCGTCGGCCTACCGAACCATCAGCATGAAGAGGCGGTGCTCGCCGCTGCGGCGGCCGGCAAGTCCGTCCTGGTGACGAAGCCTCTCGGCCGCAACGCCGACGAAGCGCTCCGCATGCTCCAAGTCTGTGAGCGGGCCGGCGTCTTCCACGGCTACCTCGAAGACCTCTGCTACACTCCCAAAACACTCAAAGCGCTCGAGGCCGCCCGTCAGGGCACACTCGGCCAGATCCTCTGGGTCCGTTCCCGCGAAACCCACTCCGGGCCCCACAGCGACTGGTTCTGGAATAAGGATCTTTCCGGCGGCGGCGCGATCACCGACCTCGGCTGCCACTGCATCGAAATCGCCCGCAGCTTCATCGGCAAAGACATTCGACCGGTCGAGGTCATGTGTTGGGGCGACACGCAGGTCCATCCGATCGAAGCCGAGGATCACGCCATCGGGCTGGTCCGCTACGAGAACGGCGCGATCGGCCAGTTCGAGGTCAGTTGGAACTTCCGTGGCGGCATGGATCTCCGCGACGAGATTTCCGGCACCGAAGGCACCGTCTGGCTCAACCACTGGCTCCGCACCGGCTTCGAAATGTTCACCGCCGCCGGTCAGGCCGGCTATGTTTCCGAAAAAACCGAATCCAATACCGGTTGGCTGTTCCCCGTCGGCGACGAGTGCAGCGCGCTGGGCTACACCGACATGTTCACCGACATGTTCGAGGCCATCGACAACGGCAATTCGCCCCGCGAAACGCTGTACGATGGCTACGTCGTCAATGCGATCATCGACGCCGCCTACGCCTCGATCCAAGCGAAGTCGTGGCAGCCGGTGCAGCTCACAGACTGGCGCGGCCGCGAGGGCGTCGCGAACGTCGCCACGCTACGCGATTTCGACGCCGAGCACGATCTCGTGAAAGAAGAACGCATGCCCGACGGCAGCCGCAAACTCATCCTGCGCCACAAACAAACCGGCAAAATCAGTCAGCAAACGGCGTAGCACGAAAAAATACCACGCGGATCGCTGCATTCAAAGCCCCAACTCTCAGGGCTCGTATCCGAACTCGCTTACGAAGGGCGCCAGCGTTTCGAGCGCCGGCTCGATCAGCCGCTCGTAGTTCTTCCAGCGGCCGATGGCGCGGGTGTAAATCGGCTGGGCGACGGCTTCGTAGCTGGGGCTGGTCACGTGCTTCGTGTTAGCGAGCCGATGGCGGTAGTCGAGCACTTGGTCGTCCCACGCGAGGCCCAACGTGGCCAATGCTTTGCGTGCCTGGCCGGCCACGTCGGCAACCGTGTCTTCATAGCGAATCTCACACCAGGGCGCCTCGATCAGCGGCCGCAACGCGAGCCAAGCCGACATGTCGAGCGCGATTTCTCCGCGGTCCGCCGCACGTCGAGAAACCACACGCTGACAGGATTGAGCGGCAGATACCGCAGGTAGCAACTCAGCACGACGTCGCGCGGGTCGCGGAGTGCGATCACCAATCTTGTCTCGGGAAACAGGCGGAGCATCAGCGGAATGGTTAGGTTGTAGGAAGGGTTCTTGTCGAGTAGCAACCGATCGCCGACTGACTCGCCGAGCAAATACTCCGTCGCCTGGAAGTAACGCCCCCGCTGGCTTTCCATCTCGGCGACGCCGCGATCGTTCATCACATCCAGCAGCGGCGTTTTTCCGTTCCCAGCGATCAATCCATGCAGAAAATCCTTGCCGACGAAGTCACGCTCTTCGGAGCTGACCAACTCGGGATGCGTGTCGAGCAGTTGTTCGAGCAGCGTGGTTCCCGAGCGAGGAAATCCGGTCAGCAGGGCGACTCGCCGGGGCGTCAGTCGGGCCGCTTCATTCCGCCAACGTCGTAGATCATCTCGGCGGATCGCTGCCAGCATTTCGTTCATTTTGGCGTGGATTTTCTCCGATGCGGTCCAATGCCGTGCTTCATGTAATCTCTGAGCGCCTTTGCAGCGCTCGATGGCGTCGATCGCGCCGTCATAGTCGCCTGCCTCGTCCTTCATCAACGCCAATTCGCTCCAGGCCCGGCAGGCCCACTCGGAATCGGCGGGAAGTCGCTCGACGAGCGAACGAAATGTTGCGTCCGCCTGCTCAAGCCGCTTCTGACGCCGTTGAATGCGTCCCCGCACGAGCGACACGAGCGGCAGATCGAAGCCCTCGCGGACTGTGCGTTCGATTAATTCCTCGGCTTCGTCGAGCCGATGGGATCGTTCGTACAATGACGCAAGTTCCATCCACGTGGGTCCTCCGGCTCCGGGCAGTCGCGCCGCCCGCTCGTAGCTTGCACCGCCCGCTTGGGCAGCTTCAAGAGACCAAACGTCTCGCCGATGTAATGGTGAACACCCGGGTGGCGCGGGCGCGCCGCACCAGCTTTTCGTGCATTGCTTCCATCCGCTCGAACTCGAACGCATCGGCGTACGCTCTGGCCGCCAGCACGTACGTCCGCACGTTGTTCGGCTCTTGTCGGACTGCTTCGGCAAACAGGCTCAGCGCATCCACATGCTTCCCGGAGTCCCACAGGCTGCGGGCGGCCTGGACGCGTCGCGACGGGGCGTCGACCAGTGCGGCGGGCCGAGCGAGTGGTTGCCGACCGCCGTAGGGCTGGGATTGTCGGTGCTTTGCCATGAGATTCGCCTGGAGGCGGAAAACGGAACGATTGTCGAGCCACCTTTCCTTGTTCACTATACTGCGAAGTTGCCGGCCAGCCACCGACCAGACTCGCTGCTGAGTCTTCGCCTGGGACCGGTTTTCTGCGCAGAAGTTTTGTCTTTTCCGAATCTGGTGGAAATTACCGGCCGGTTCGGGGAAGGTAGAGACTTGGTCGGTCCGCGTAGACTATGGTAAGAACGGTACGAATCACGAGTCGTTAGCGAGCCCAAGGATCGTCGGACGTTGGTGGGAACAAAACCGATGGCACAACGGAGAACCGTCGTCAAAACTCGCTTTTGGCGGACAGGAATCCGGCGCATGAATTGCGACGTCGATCGCACAATGGCAGAATCATTGATGCCAAATATCATCCCCTGCCGTGCGCGATGGACCCGCTCGAAACGGCCATTGGGTACGAACGGTAAACACGCATGACGCCCAGCCGCCGCGTTTGCCTGCTGATCGATACTTCCACGTCTTGGGGGACGGGGATGATCCACGGGATCGGCCGGCACGCTCAGGAGGTGGGCAACTGGCTGATCAACGTCGAACCGTGGGGGCGGTACGAGCGATTTCGCGTCCCAGAAGGCTGGAAGGGCGACGGAATCATCGCCCGCATCAACCACCCGGCGGTGGCCGAGGCCATCGTTGCGACCGGGCTGCCGGCCGTCAACGTGTCGTGGTATCACTTTAGCAATGAGCGGATTGCGCATTGTACGGGCGACGCGCGGGCGAGCGGCCAAATTGCGGCCGAGTATTTTCTTTCGATCGGGTTCAAGCAGTTTGGCTACTGCGGTCCGCAGCGTCAACTTGGTTATCGGGACGAATTTCAAGAGGCGTACTACGAGCCGATCGAGCGAGCCAAATGCCAATGCCTCGCTTATGCTCCTCCGGACGACGACCCGCAGGCAGTGGCTTGGAACGCGCACTTAGACAGCCTCGTGGCGTGGGTCAAGCAATTGCCACGCCCCGCGGCAGTGTTGTGCTGGAGCACCGCGCGGGGTCGGCAAGTAACCGAGGCGTGTCACTACGCGGGGATTCGCGTACCCGATGAAATTGCCGTGCTGGGCGGCGATTACGACGAGCTGATGTCGAGAATCTCGAGTCCCCCGCTGTCAACGATCGACCTGCCGACCGAACAGATCGGTTACGCGGCCGCCCAGATCTTAGAGGACATGATGCAGGGCAAAAAGCCGCCGAAGCGGCCGACTTTGTTTCCGCCAACGCGGATCGCCGTTCGGCATTCGACCGATACGCTGGCCATCGACGATGAGATGGTCCGCGATGCTCTACGATTAATTCGCACACGTGCTCATGAAGACATCCGCGTATCGGACCTACTTAGCGAATTGGCCGTCGCGCACGGGCCTTGGAGCAGAGGTTCTCACGCCTGCTTGGCCGAAGCCCGGCCGAAGAGATTCGCCGCGTGCGGATCGAGGAAGCTAAACGGTTGCTCGCGGAGACGGATCGCTCGATTGCTGAGATCAGTCGTGCGACGGGTTTCGGTCACCAAGACCTACTCTCTCGAGCATTTCGCCGCAGCGTGGGACTGCCCCCCACCGAGTTTCGCCGCCAGCATCAGAGTTCTTCTCAACGGCAAGAAATGCCAAATGAATTGCGCGATCCCTCAGGGTGAAATTGATTCGCGCGAACACGAACCTGATGTAAAATGCGGGGGATTAATGCATGCCGCTCGCGGGAGTGGAGGGCGTGCATTTGCTACCTTTGTTCGCCGCCGGTGCGGTGACTTTTCTGTCTGGCGGCACGAACGATCGATGGCGCACCAAACGTTGGGATCGCCGGGCGGGGCGCTTTGAAAACCAAGATACACCGGGCGATCTCTCATCCGGCGCTGAGTGACTTTCTTGATTCGCATTTTCAACGGGAGCAATGACTTATGATCATGACTCGGGACAAATTGCATTGGCGTTTCGGGCTGGCTTGGTGGATGCTGATCCTCGTGGCCTCGCTGGCCTCGGCGGCTGGCTCTATCTCCAACTCGTTCACCGGCTTCACCGGTGACTCGACCCAAGTAGCCACTCAGAATGCCGTCGCCGCGGCCGGTTTCAATTTCTTCGATCTCGAGGCGACCTCGAAAGTCAAATTTGATGTAAGCGGGGCCAAATTTGGGGACGGAGTCACGAACCCTGATGGCTACGGCGACCCCGGTCGCAACTACATTCGCACCAACGACTTCGACTACGCCAGCCACAGCTTCGTGGCGGAAATCTCGATGACCATTCCAGACAACACACCAGTTGTTGGGGCATCCGGTTACTTCGGACTCGGATCCGGCGACGCGGAACCGCAATATCGCACTCCTGAGTATGAGACGGAGCTCTCCTCGGTGATGTATTGGGGCGACATTACATCCAACGATTTCCCGTACTTGGCGACGATGGTGAACCACGACTTCCAACTTCAAACCAACTACATCGACGCGCCCGATTTTACCTTTGGCACGAACCGGCTGCGGCTCACGTACGATTGGTTTCACAAGACGATGGTACTCTCCGCCGACGCCCAGTATGCGGGCGGACCATTTGTCGCCGACTACACCATGGATCCGGTCGATAACCGAGCGCTGTATGGCGCCAGCGGCTGGCCGAACGAGGCGGCCCGCCTCTTCTTTGGCGGCGATCAAGGCATGACTTTTAGCGACTTCGAGGTCACGGTGACGACTCCCTCGATGCTGTTGGGCGATTTCAACATGAGTGGCCGGGTGGCTCCGGGTCGTTGCCGACCCGGAGCTCCCACAGACCCGTACGTGCGGACATTACCGCATACGGTTCCTCAATCGACAGGTTCGCTATCCTTAAGTGGCCCTCGTAGCTATTCAATCAAGTTACGGTGACATGTTGATCGAACCTCGATGGGTTCGGCATGTTTCCCTCGATTGATTCTGCCGATCGACGCTTCGCTTTCCTCCACTGGGTCCTCCAAGGTGAGTTCCCCAGCTTCGACGGTACTATCAAAGCGCTACGACTTCCTGCAGTCCGTCCCACCGCACTTCGTTTCCTTCGTTTGGCGGTACCTCGGTTGCACTCGCAAGTTTGCTCCTCGACGACCGAGTGCGCCGTCGAGGCCTGGAGTTGTTCACCCGGTGGCTCCAGCCGGGATGTTGCCGAGGAGACGACAGGATCTCCCAAGTTCCTGGGGAACCTCAATCATCCGTTTGCACATGTTCCAAACCGACGCCGGCAGGACTGCTCACACCAGACCATACAGTGCAGCAGCGTGGCCCCTGCTCATCGCAAGGCAGAGGCTCCCACGATTGGGTCTTTCGACGCTCAATAGCATGGCTTTCGGACTCGCTGTCTACGCTTCGTGATGCGGATTACTCCAACACCACGCAAGACTCGCTTCCAGTCGCTGGTCAGGCTCTACTGGACGGGTTTCTCACCCGCAAGGTTCCGATGAAAGGTTTCAAAGTTGTGGATTACATCTTATTCTCCTTTCCCAAGCTTGCTTGGCGCAAGCGACGTTACCTCGGCTGACTGGAATATCCTCCGCACGAATCAATTTGCCGATTTGAGCGGCAAGACATTGGCCGAGGCCTTTGCCCTCGGTGACATGACGGGAGATGGGTTGAACAACCACGCCGACTTTGTCGCCTTCAAAACCGTATACGAGGAACTCAACGGTGCAGGTTCGTTTGCGCAAATGCTGTTCGGTGTGCCGGAACCGACGACGCTTGTCTTGCTCCTCTCGTCGTCGGCGCTGCTGGCCCTGCCAGTCCGACGGCGAACTGCTGGTCGGACGTAGCCGACGAACTGCCCTGGAATCGCAAATCGAACCAAGAATTCAGCACTTATCGCGGAGTACCATCGATGAAAGTTACCAACTGGCGAAGAAAACTGGCAGCGAGCCTGGTGGCCGGCGGATTGATGACGCCCGCCGCCGCGGTCGCGGCAAATCTCAATACGAATCTGGTCACTAACCCGAGCTTCGAAAGCATCGATTTGGACACCAACGAAATCCTCGACTGGAACGACGGCACCGAGACTGGATTTGCCTACGCGTACGGCCTGTACTACGACGCCGGCGGCCCGTTGGCGGGAGGGGGAGACTACTACTTTACCCCCGTCGGCTCTCTTACGAAGCCCGGACAGGTGGCGCAGAACATCGACGTCTCGACCGGCGCGACTGCGACCCAGATCGCTGCCAGCGAGGCCGCCGTCAAGCTTAGTGCCTTCTTCACCACGTATCCTTACGTGTTTGATGAGAACGATCGCGGCAATCTGCACGTCGAGTTCCTCAACTCGAGCGGCGGCTCGCTCGGAAGCACAATCGTCACCGCCAAACCGCCTGTCATTGCCTGGCAACAGGCGAGCGGCGCCGAGTTTATACCTATCGGCACCACGACGCTCCGCACCAGCCTCTACTCCACGGCGGGCTACTTTGGCGGCGACGGCTATACCGACCTCGTCGACGTACAGGTCACTCCAGCCGCGGACGAGCTGCTGTTCGTCGAAGTGAATACGACCAACGGACAGGTGGCGATCAAGAATCAATCTGGCGATCCCGTACACCTCGACTATTACGAAATCACCGCCCCCGGGCCGACGGGCGACTACAACAGCGACGGCGTCGTCAACGCGGCCGACTACACCGTTTGGCGCAACAACTTGGATGTGTCGGTGGCGCTACCCAATGATTCGACGCCGGGGACTGTGACGGCCGACGACTACAACGTGTGGAAGGCCGCCTTCGGCACGTCTGCCGAATCGCTGGACGCGACGGCCTGGAACAGTCTCGAAGAACAGAACCTGGTCGGTTTTCCGGCCGGCAATGGCAGCGGCAACGGCTGGGAGCAGGCTGGCGGCAGCGATGGTCAATTGCTGAGCGAGTCGTTTCTGACCGGCAATAGTCTGGTGTCGAACGGGGCGTCGATCGGATTAGGTGCGGCCTTCATCCCAGGCAGTTCGCAGAATCTCGAGTTCCGCTACGGTCTGGTGCCCGACGACGGCGCGGGTGGTTTCAACGGCGCCGGCTCGCTCGTGCGAGGATTCGTGCGTTACGTGGGCGGGGAGGTGGGGGCGGGTTCCGTCGTGCCGGAGCCGGCGTCGGTCCTGCTGGTCGGCGTCGGATTGGCATCGCTCGCGGTGGGCGGTGCCAGATCGAAACGCGACTGAACCATTCGCGCCCATTTGGGAGACGGCCAAGGTGAGGGCATTTCGGAGGAAGCAAGGGAGTTCTGTAATGTGTTGGCGATTTCGGAGACAACACGGCAGCTGCGGCTTTACGTTGGTCGAGTTGCTCGTCGTGATCGCGATTATTGGCATTCTGGTGGCCTTGTTGTTGCCGGCGGTTCAGGCGGCACGAGAGGCGGCGCGGCGAACCGAGTGCCAGAATCATCTCAAGCAGCTCACACTGGCGTGCCTGAATTACGAGAACTCCCAAAAATCGCTGCCCTCCGGCGGCTGGGGCTGGCATTGGATGGGAGATCCCGACGGGGGTTATGGCGAGAGTCAGCCCGGCAGTTGGCTCTACAGCATCCTCCCCTGGCTAGAAGAAGCCAGTGTCCGCACGATCGCCGAGGGCCTTCCTCTCGCGCAAAAGCGGGAGGAGCTGATGAAGCTCGCCCAAACGCCCGTCGCCGTGATGAATTGCCCTTCCCGTCGCGCATCGGTCCAGTATCCGATGTACTACAACGACATCTACCGCAACATGAAACTTCCGGAGGTAGTGGTCCGCGGCGACTACGGGGCCTGCATGAGTGGCCAAGTGAAACCTCTGGATGGCTTTGCCGAACCGGCTACCCTTGAAATAGGTAAAACGACTTTCAATTGGGAGAAGACTGAGAGGGATAATCTGAAGAATTCGAACGGGACGACACCCGAAGGCGAAGTGATTTTTCTTGACGGCGTCATCGTCCATCACGTGACAGTGAAACTGCGACAGATCATCGACGGCCTCAGCAAGACTTACCTCTTCGGCGAGAAAGCGCTGCCGATTCCGTTCTACGAAAATGGAAAGGCCGACTGGGACGACCAGTCGTACTATCTCGGCTTTGATCAGGATACGAACCAATCTTCGTACGATTTGCCGATCACCGACAGTCCGGCCCCAATCGACGTCCACTTCCGCTTCGGCAGCGCGCCACACGACGGTCTTTCTGATGTCGTTCTGCGACGGATCGGTCCATTTAATGTCGTATGACATCGAGCAGGAAGTCCACCGGGCGCTGGGCAGCCGCAACGGCGGTGAAATCGTGGATGATCTCAATTTGTGAACCCCGGCGCAGGTCGATATTTCGGTGTCCATTCGATAGCCGTCGTGCGGGAAATTCTGGAGTGGTGGCCATGACGCAGAGACGGATCGCTCGATGGCCGTCAGTCGTCGTAATCGTCGTGCTGCTTTTGGGGTGCCACCTGTCGCAGCAGGGCATCGAAGTCCCGCAGTGGGAGCCATCCGCCGCCGCCGACCGCGCCCTGGCCGAGTACGATTCGAACGGCGACGGCCAGCTTTCGCGCGACGAGCTCCAGACGTGTCCGGGCCTGTTGTCGGCGATCGCCGCGATCGATCGGGACGGCGACGGCTCAGTTTCCGCGGACGAATTGAAAGCGAGTTTGCAGGATCTCCGGCAAAACGAAGCCGCGCTCGTCGAAGTCCGGTGCGTTGTGACGCACGGCGGCCGGCCGCTCGAGGGCGCGACGGTCTCGTTCGTACCGGAATCGTTTATGGGCGACGCTTTCCGACCGGCCTCGGGAATCACGGCCCGCAACGGAGTAGCGTTTCCCACCGTCGACGACGAAGAATTGCCCGCCGAGTATCGAGGACGCATCCGCGGGGTTCATTGCGGGTTTTATCGCGTCGTCGCAACGCATCCCGCCGTGAACATTCCCGCCAAGTACAACTCGCAGACCGAGCGCGGCCGATTCGTCACCCTCCGTAATCGCGAAGTAGTGACCGTCAGCTTCTAGGCTCTGCCCAAACGGCCGGCTTCAATGGCATCTTTGCCGATGGCACCGTCCACATACCGAGCTTCGATATCGACGTCGAGCTGCTCAACGCACTCGGAACCCGCGCCGGCAACGAAACCATCCCAGGGCGACGTCGTGCCGTAACGAGGTCGTCAGCCGGCCGTCACGGAATTTTTTTCCGCGGGTGTCGACATCCGCATCATGGCAGCGGATGGTCCGCTCAACCCGAGCCCGGCGTTCGTGCACATCGCCGCGGCGTCCGTGAGCATCGTCACGCGCGGGTGCAAATGCAACAGCGAAGCGGGGAATTCGGTCGTGATTCGGCCCGACGTCAACCGCTCCAGCGGATCGCGCTTCGTCGACCCGCTGACCAGCAGCAGGACCTCGCGCGATTGGAGCAAGTCGGCCATTCCGAGCGTCATCCCAAACGTGGTCGGCCCCTGGCTTCGTTGCAGCATGGTGTGGGTCAACGATGATTCGGAGAGCCGTGCCACGTGGGCGTGCGGCTTCAGGAAGTCGGCCGGTTCGTTGAAGCCAAGGTGGCCGTTGACGCCCAAGCCCAACACGCAGAGGTCGATTGGACCGTGCTTGTGGAGCCAGTCGGCAACGCGTGCGCACTCGGCTCCCGGATCCTTCGGCCGGCTCTCGAAAGCGACGTAGCGGTCGGCCGCGCCGAGCGGCGCCACAAGTAGATTCTGGAGCTGATGCTCGCACGTCGCCGGATCGGCCATGGCCAAATCGCTCCATTCGTCGAGCTTGATCAGCCGGCAGCGTGAAACGAGCGCGGGCTCGGCCGCGCCGTGCTCGGCCAAGAGCTCGTAAGTGCGGTTGGGCGTCGAGCCGGCAGAGAGACAAATTAAAGCGGTGGGCCGCTCGCGCAGCCGTTCCACCAACCAGGCGGCCGCCTGCCGGCTGAGTGATTCATGGTCGGGAAATGTGCGGGGCTCAATCATTGCTTGGTTTGCGTTCGTCGTCCTCACTGCGGCCAATGCCGAGCGCGGGCGATATTCCGTCGCCAACCAGTCGGAACAAGATCGCCCAAATCACCCATGTCAGGAGCGTCAGTAGTATCCAGGCGACCTATCGAGGCGTACGAATAGACGCACTCAATGCGCATGGACGAATCTCGGGAAAAAGTGTCGCTCGATACGCATCGAGCCACGCGATCGTCATTGTAACAGCGCTGCCGTCATCGGATGATGTTCTCGACTTCGTAGTTTTGCGCAAATCTTTTGACAAAAGCTTTCCGCTACATACAGCATGCGAAACGGAAATCGTTGGTAGGAAAGGACGAAACGGGTGACAAGAGCCCGGACGATTGCCAATTCGAGAGAGCGCTTGTTTGTCCGCCAAGATGTCTTGGCTCGCAGTTCAAGCGGAATCGGGGGGCCAAGTTCTGGCTGTCGTGCCTGACCGACTTGAAGAACCGCGGCCGGTCGGACGTCTTGGTCGCGTGCATCGACGGCCTCGCGGGCGGTGAGGAGGCGGCGCTGGAAGATTTCGCTCAAGCCTGGCGATTCACGAGGCGTCCAAGAAATGGACGATGCCAATCCACTACTGGAAGCAAGCCCTCAATCACTTCGCCATCATGTTCCCCAACCGCTTGAACCAAATCGCCAGCAAATAACGTACCCCAAAGCGGCTGACACAAAAGAGTTTACATGCCCTTTCATGAGATAGACGCTGTCGTGCTCCGGCAGATCGAATCAGCTGGATGTTTAGATGCCGACGGCGCTGCGACGCATGAGCTCGTTGGTCGAGCATTCGCGGGCCGGTTGGTAGCCCTTGAGCGGCAGAATATGCTCGTGGACGGCGTCGAGGATGTCGGCCGGTTGCGGAAAGAACGCGTCTTCGACTTCGTCGGCCGGCGTGATCCAGTTGCGAGCGCCGACGACCACCGGCGGGCCGTCCAATTCGTCGAACGCGAACTGCGTGATCTTCGCCGCGAAGGTTTGCAGCACGCTGCCGCGCTCGCAGGCGTCCGAAGTAAGCAGGATTTTGCGAGTCTTCTTTACCGAGCCGATCACCTTCTCGAAATTGAAGGGCACGATCGAGCGGGCGTCGATCACCTCGCACGAGAGGCCATACTTCGCTTCGAGTTCTTTGGCGGCGTCGAGCGCCCGGTAGAGCGTCGCGCCGATCGACAGAATGGTGAGGTCGCTGCCGGTTTTCTTCACGTCCGGCTCGCCAATCGGGATTTCGTAGGCTTCGGTGGGCACGCCGCCAGGATGGAATAGCTCCGGCTGATCGTAGATTCGCTGACTCTCGAAGAAGATCACGGGGTCGGTGCCCGTCAGCGCCGAGTACATGAGGCCCTTTGCATCGTAGGGCGTCGCCGGGAAGACAACCTTGAGCCCGGGAATGTGGGCGCACATGCTGCACCAATCCTGGCTGTGCTGGGCCCCGTACTTCGATCCGACGGAAACCCGCAGTACGACGGGCATCCGCAGCAGACCACCCGACATCGCTTGCCACTTCGCCAGTTGATTGAAAATCTCATCGCCGGCTCGGCCCATGAAGTCGCAGTACATCAGTTCGACCAGCGCCCGGCCACCTTCCAGCGCGTAGCCGACGGCGGTGCCCACGATCGCGCCTTCCGAAATCGGCGAATTGAACAGCCGGTGGTAGGGCAGCGCTTCGGTCAAGCCGCGATAGACGGCAAACGCGCCGCCCCAATCGCGGTTCTCCTCGCCGTAGGCGATCAACGTCGGATCGGCATAGAAGCGGTCGGCGATCGCCTCGAACAGCGCGTCGCGGATGCCGATCGCCCGCTGCTTGGGAATTGGCTGGCCCGCCTCGTCGAGGCCGCTGCGGCTCCGCTTGGCCAATTGCTGGACGCGCGGATTCTCGGCGAGCGGGTGATTCACTTCCGGCCGGCCGTCGGCCAGCTTCTCGACGCGCGCGTTCGAGAACATCGCTCGTTCCAGCTCGCAGCCGACGTTCTTCTGGTCGGCCCGCGGCGAGATCTCCAGGTCGATGGCCTTGCGATAGGCGTTGAAGATGATCTCGTCGACGCGGGCCTGCATCGCGTCGAGGTCCGACTGTGTACAGGCCCCGGCGTCGACGAGGTTGGCCGCGAACGTGACGAGCGGATCGACGACCTGCCAGGCTTCGACCTCGTTCTTTTCGCGGTAGGAACTCGCGTCGGACGGCGAATGGCCGCTGAAGCGATAGGTGACGGTGTCCAAGAGCACCGGCCCTTCGCCCCGCTCGATGATCGTCGCGCTTGCGGCGGATCGCATCGATCACGGCGAGCGGATTGTAGCCGTCAATGCGCTCGGCGTGCAGTCTGGTCGGGCGTCAGGCCCGCGCCGACGCGGGCCAGCACCTTGAAGCCCATCGTTTCGCCGACCGGCTGGCCGCCCATGCCGTAGAAATTGTTGACGAAGTTCATGATGAGCGGCAGGCCGCCGCGATGCGATTCGTCCCATAGCTCCTTGAACTGGTCCATCGTGGCAAAGCAGAGGGCCTCCCACGTCGGGCCGCAACCGGCCGACGCGTCGCCGATGTTGGCGATCACGATGCCGCGCCGCTTGTTGACGTGCTTGAATAGCGCCGCCCCGACGGAAATGTCGGCCGAGCCGCCGACGATCGCGTTGTTCGGATAAACGCCAAACGGCGGGAAGAAGGCGTGCATCGAGCCGCCGAAGCCGCGGTTCACGCCCGTGTCGCGGGCAAAGATCTCGGCCAGCGCTCCGTACACGATGAAGTCAATCGCCAAATCCTGGGTTGTACCCTGCGCATCCTTTTCGACGACGCGCAGGCAGTCGCCGCCAAAGTAGTTGCCCATGATCGACAACAGCGCCTGGTCGTCGAGCTTGTGGATCGCCGAAAGGCTCTTGGCCAGGATTTCGCCGTGCGAGCGGTGCGAGCCGAAAATGTGGTCGTCGGCGTCGAGCAAATAGGCCTGACCGACCGCCGCCGCTTCTTGGCCGATCGAGAGGTGCGCCGGCCCGCGGTGGTTGTAGGGGATGTCGCGATAGTGTCCCTGCTTTTTCACCGAGTCGAGCATCTCCTCGAACGCTCGAATGATCATCATGTCGCGCTGAATGCGGATGAGATCGGCCTTGGTGACGCTGCCCGACGCCATTTCGTCGGTCACGCTACGATCGTACTGATTGAGTGGAATCGGCTTGAGGTCGAGGACCCGGTGGGAACGCATCTCGACGGGATCGATCATTAATCCCTTGGGCATGTCACGATACTCCTGGGCAATTGGACTTCTTGATTGCTGCTACTTGTCGTCGCTCTCATCGCCGTGCCCGTTTGAGCCGGGGTAGACGACGGAAATGCTTTTCTCGTCGAAGAACTCGCGCCACGGGGCGTCGGGCTCCTGGTCGGTGACCACGGTGACGATCTGCGGCCAATCGACGATTTGAAACAGCGAGGCGTTGCCGAACTTGCTGTGGTCGACCAACAGCACCGTGGAAAGAGCGTTGGCCACAACCTGCCGGTGGAGATGCGCGCTGGCCAGATCGCATCGCCGATGGGCCGAAGTCCATGCTCAGGCCGTCGGCCCCGATGAACGCGGTATAGCCTCGCACCTGGTTGAGTGTGCTCACGGCCAGCGGGCCGATCGTATCCATCCGGTCCGGCCGATACTCACCACCGATCAGATACAACTGCACGCCCGACGCATCCAATTCGAGTGCCAGCCGGGCGCTGTTGGTCAGGATCGTGACGTCGTGCATCTGCTTGACATAGGGGACCAGCTCGGAACAGGTCGTGCCGGAATCGAGAAAGACGTGTTCGCCATCGCGCATCAGCTTGCTGGCCAGCGAGCCGATGACCTTCTTCTCTTGGCTGGAGCGGAGCAGCCGCGCCTGGTACGAAAAATCGCGTTCCCGGGGCAGGGCCGCACCGCCGTGAACGAGCTTGAGGCCCTGCTCGTCGGCGAGGGCCTTCAGGTCACGCCGAACCGTGGCATCCGAAACTTCCATCGCCGCGGCCAGATCCTTGACCGTAACTTGCCTCTGCTCAAGCAGTTGCGACATGATCAACTTGCGACGTTCGGCGGTGGCTTGGCTCATACCGGCACCTGCGTTTTATGGGAATCTCCCACTATATTGCTCATTCTATCACCAAATCGACATGTTTAACAGTCTGTTATGCAGAATTTTGTCGATATTGGATTGAATATTCCATTTCGACCGGATACGCTAGGAAGTGTAGACGCGGATTGCCGGACCCAGCGGCTGCGACCCAGGGTAGCAGGAATCGCCCCGACTTCACGAGCCAAGAGATATGACGTTCGTAGTTTTTCCCGAGGTTTCGCCGCCGGTTTCCGCTGCGACGGTCGTGCGCTGGTGGAAGCGGCCCGGCGAATCGTGTGCGGTCGGCGATCCGCTCGTCGAGCTCGAAGCCGAACAGATGCTGATTCAGCTCGAGGCGGCGGCTGCCGGCACGTTGGCCGAGATCCTGGCCGAGCCCGGCCAAACGGTCGCAGTCGGGGCCAGCCTGGCTCGCTTCGCATCCGAATCGTCGCCGCCAAAAGTGGAATCCAACACGACAGCGGAGGAAATCGTGTCCGATCAGCAAAACGCGACCGGTGGCAAGGTGACGCCGATCCTGATGCCGCAGGCTGGCAACACGATGGAAGAAGGCACCGTCATCTGCTTGGCTTGTCAAACCGGGCGAGCAAATCGAGGTCGGACAGATCCTCTGTGAGATCGAAACCGACAAAGCCACGATGGATTTCGAGTCACCGGACGCGGGACGACTCGCGCGAATCATTGCCCCGGTGGGTGAGCCCGTTGCGGTGAAGGAATTGATTGCGCTGCTGGCGGACAACGATGCCGACGCGGATGCCTATCTCGCTGGCCAAGGTGGTTCGACGCCCGCCATCTCCCCCGCTGCTGAGTCCCACAAGTCCGACGCCAATGAATGGGTCGAGTACGAAACGATCCGCAGCGCCTGTTGCGGTGACCGCCGAGGGGCGCGTGAAGGCGTCGCCAGCCGCACGCAAGCTGGCCGCTGAGCGCGGTGTCGAATTGTCGGCCGTGGGCGCTGGCAGCGGTCCCGGCGGACGGATTCTCACCGCCGATCTGCAGGGCTTCGACTCCACCACGGCGTCGACCGCCGTCGCCGGAAATGGCGCGGCGATTCGCAGGCCCCTGTCGAAGATGCGGCGAGCCATCGGCCTCAATCTGCAACAATCAAAACAGACCGTGCCGCACTTCTACGTGCGGACGACGATCGACGCCGATCCGCTGCTGGCCTTTTACCGCGAGCAAAAGGCCGCGACTCATTGTACGCTCAACGACGTGATTGTGCTGGCCGTGGGGCGGACGATCCGCGAGTTTCCTGCCGTGCGGAGCCAGATTGTCGGCAACGAGATCGTCGAGTATCCACACGCCAACATCGGCGTCGCGGTCGGCATCGACGATGGACTCGTCGTCCCCGTCGTGATGGCCGTCGACACCCTGTCGCTGGCCCGACTAGCCGCCGAGACGAAGCGCGTGGTCGATCAGGCTCGCATGGCCGACTCGAAAACATCGGCCAGGGGCACTTCACGATCAGCAACCTGGGCATGTTCGGCGTCGAAGAGTTCAGCGCGATCATCAATCCTCCGGAATCAGGGATTCTCGCCGTGAGCGCAGCTCGCGAGTCGGTGATCGTCGAAAACGGCGCAATGCGGGCCGGCCGGAGCATGACCATGACGCTCAGTGCGGACCACCGTATCGTCGATGGCGTGATGGCCGCGAAGTTCATGCAGCGGCTCAAGGAAGTTCTCGAGCACCCGGGCAAGGAATTGGCCTGACATGGCGGAGCACTACCAACTGCTGGTAATCGGTGCGGGCCCGGGCGGCTACATCGCGGCCTTGAAGGCGGCCCAATTGGGTGCGCGCGTCGCCGTCGTCGAGAAGCACCACCTCGGTGGCACCTGCCTCAACTACGGCTGCATTCCGTCGAAAGCGCTGCTGTCGTCGGCCGAAATGCTGCATTCCGTGAAACATGCCGAAAAGTGGGGTGTCAAAGTCGCCGGTGAGATTGGCTTCGACTGGCGCGCGATCACCGCCCACAAGGACAAGACGATTCGCCAGCTTCGTGGCGGAATTGCCAGTCTGTTCAGAGGGCGATCGGTCACACAGCTCGCCGGCAAAGCGCGATTTGAAGGCCCGGGCCGAGTCGTCGTCACGGCCGCCGACGGAGGCGAGGAACTTGTGACCGCCGACGCGGTGATCGTCGCCACCGGTTCTGCGCCGATGCGCATTCCGGGTTGGCCCGACGATCCGGCGCTGGTTTGCACGTCGGACGAAGCAGTTCACTGGGCCGATTTGCCCAAGAAGCTACTGATCGTCGGCGGCGGCGTGATCGGTTGCGAATTCGCCTGCATGATGCAGTCGTTCGGCGTCGAAGTGACGATCGTCGAGATGTTGCCGCGGATACTGCCCACGCTCGACGCGGACCTCGGCGGCGAGCTGCTCAAAGTATTCAAACAGCGCGGCATCGCCTGCCATCTCGACACGAAGGTCGAGGAGATGCGAATCGTCGACGGCGGCGATCGTGGCGCGGCTATCGACCGGCGAGTCGCTCACGTTCGACCGCGTGCTCGTGGCCACGGGCCGGCGGCCGAACACCGGCGAGCTCGGCCTCGATCGCGCCGGCATCCGCACCGATCGCCGCGGCTTCGTCGAAGTGAACGACCGCCTGCAGACGAGTGTGGCCGAATCACTACACGATCGGCGACGCAAATGGCCACAACATGCTCGCCCACGCGGCCTCGGCTCAGGGCGTCGCCGCCGCCGAGAACGCGTTGGGAGATTCGAAACCGTTCGACGGCGGCGATTCCGTCGGCCGTGTACACGTTTCCGGAAGTCGCCGCGGTGGGCATGACCGAACAGGAAGCTCACGATGCCGGACTGCCGATCGCGATCGGCCGTTTCCCGATCGGCCATTTGGGCAAGGCGATGGCCGCCCGGCATCAGGAAGGATTCGTGAAGTTGATCCGCCACCGCGAGACGAACGAGTTGCTCGGCGCCCACTTGATCGGCCACAATGCAACCGAGTGTGTCGCCGCCGTCACTGCCCTAATCCAACAGAAGGTCTCGCTACGCGACGTGGCCGAGACGGTTTGGGCACACCCCACGATCAGCGAAGCGATCAAAGAAGCGGCGGAAGACGCGCTGGGCGTCGGCCTCCATTTGCCGCCGCGCAAGGTGCTGCGAATCGCCGCCGCCATGGCCTAAGCAAGAATCATCCACGATGGGCAAACAAGTCACCGACGCACTCGACGCTTTGCGGCAACTGGGCACGCCCGCCGAAATTCGTGCGCTCGCCGATCGCGGCTATGGCCCCGAGACGCCGCCGCGCTGTCAACGCCCACATCCATCTGCCGCCGAACTTCTCTGCGTTCGATAGCGTCGACCAGGCGGTGACGCTCGCGGCAGAGCAGCAGATCGGCGTACTTGGCGTTAGCAATTACTACGACTTCGACGTGTACGGCGAGTTTGTCGAACTGGCTCGCGGGCGCGGCATCTTTCCGCTCTTCGGCCTCGAAATCATCTCGATGCAGGCCGACTTGCGCGATGCTGGCGTGAAGGTGAACGACCCGGGGAACCCGGGCAAAACCTATCTTTGCGGCAAGGGGATCACGCGGTTCGACGCGATGTCGCCGGAGGCGACGCGGCTGCTCGGCGTGATTCGCAAGAACGATTCCGCGCGGATGGCGGCCATGATCGAACGCATGCGAGACCACATTCCGCGACCGCGGCTTCGATACCGACGTCGACGAGCATCGCTGTGGTAGACATGATCGTCCGCCGGCACGGCAGCCCGCGCGAGACGGTCTATCTGCAGGAGCGGCACATTTCGCAGGCGTTTCAGGAAGCGATCTTCCGAAGCACGCAGCCGGAAAACCGCCTCGCACGACTGAACGAGGTGCTCGGCGTCGCGACGAAGCTGACCGACCCACTCGATCACGTCGGCGTGCAGAATGATTTGCGATCGCACTTGATGAAGGCGGGCAAGCCGAGCGTTCGTCGAGGAGAAATTCTTGAGCTTCGCCGACGGCGCGGCAACTCATCTTGGAACTGGGCGGCATTCCGAGCTACCCGGTGCTGGCCGACGGGGCGTCGCCGATCTGCGAGTTTGAAGCCGATCCGGACAAACTGATCCGCGAGCTCCAAGCGCGCGGCGTGCATGCCGTCGAATGGATTCCGATCCGCAACCAGTCGAGCGTGCTCGTCGACTATGTCACGAAGATGCGTGCGGCCGGGCTGGCGGTGACGGCGGGCACGGAACACAATACGCTCGACCTGATTGCGTTCGAGCCGTTCTGCAAGGACGGCGAAGTGCCCGCGAGCGTTCGCAGCATTTTTTGGGAAGGGGCATGCGTCGCCGCGGCACACCAGTTTTTGACGCTGCACGGCGAGTGCGGCTACGTCGATCGTGACGGAAGCCCGAATCCCGATTACGATTCCGCCGACGCGCGGATCCAAGGGCTCGCCAAGATCGGCGCTGCGGTGATCCAGCGGTATTTCGACGCGTGTGCTACCGATTGAGCAGGAACGAGTGAATTTGTCCACAACCACCACACCGAATGGCCATCGTTTGCCCCGTCCGACAGCGAGTTGGACGTGATCTGCAAGCTGTCGCGTTTCTACGGTTCCGATCCGTCGATCGTGCTCGCCGGCGGTGGGAATACGTCGTGCAAGGTCGGCAACCGGCTGTTCGTTAAGGCCAGCGGCACGTCGCTTGCCACGATGACGCCGGACGGCTTCGTTCGTAATGGACCGCGAGCAACTCGAAGAGCTTGCGGGTGCGACGCTCGATGCCGACCCGCAGCGGCGCGAGGCCCAGTTCAAGGAGCGAATCGCAGCGGCACGCTGCGAGCCGGATCGCGGGCAGCGGCCCAGCGTCGAAGTGCTGCTGCATCACCTGCTGCCGAGCACGTACGTCGTCCATAGCCACGCGACGATCGCCAACACGCTCACCTGCCACCAGCGACGGCCGCCGACTCGCGGAAGAAATCTTTGGCAGACTCGATCATCTGGCTGCCGTACGTCGACCCGGGCTTCATCCTGGCTCAGTCGCTCCGGCAGGCGCTCGCCGAACATCGCTCGCGGACCGGCGGCGCGGCCGCGAATGCTATTCTCATGGCCAACCACGGCTTGATTGTCGCCGGCGACGATCCGGCCGCAATTCGCACAACGACCGAGCGAACTTCTCGAGAAGATCGCGGCCCGGCTGGGCGACGACTGGGCAAGCGATTCATTCGGCCAACCGGCGCTCGTCGATTCCGCCGACGAACGAGTCCGCCAGATCGGCGCCCGCTCTTCGCGGTTTGCTCGCCGACCACGAATCGACCACGCTCAAAATCGTCACGTTCGACGACTCGCCGGTCTGCCACGGCCTCGTCGGCACCGCCATGGGCCAAGCGGCGGCGACGACCGGTCCGCTCACGCCCGATCAGATCGTGTACTGCGGCAGTTTCCCGCTGTGGTTCGAGCTGCACGACGGTGAAGACGAAGCAGCCCTCGTTGCGCGGCTGCGCACGGCGATCGACGAACACAAAGCTCGCACCCGCTTCTTGCCGAAGATCGTGCTGGTGAAGGGGCTCGGCCTGTTCGCCGTCGGCGACGACGTCAAGCAAGCCAACACGGCCCGCGACGTCTACCTCGACGCGACCAAAGTGATGGCCGGCGCGACGCGGCTCGGCGGCATCAGTTATCTCACCGACCGCGAGCGGCTGTTCATCGAAGATTGGGAAGTCGAGTCGTATCGCCGGAGCGTGTCGCTTACCGGCAGCGGTTCTCGCGGACGGCTGAAGGGTAAAGTCGCCGTCGTCACCGGCGCGGCCCAAGGCTTCGGTCTCGAGATCGCCCGGGGACTCGCGGCGGAAGGGGCACAAGTGGCGCTGGCCGACGTGAACCACGCCGGCGTCGTCAGCGCCGCGAACGAGCTCGTGGCAACGCATGGCCCCGGCGCCGGCGTCGGCCTGGCGATGAACGTTACCGACGGCGAATCGATCCAGCGGGCAATCGACGCGGTCGTCCGCACTTACGGCGGCTTCGACTTGTTCATTTCAAACGCCGGCGTCCTGCGGGCGGAATCGGTCAAGACGCAGTCGGAGCGAGACTTCGACTTCGTCACCGACGTGAACTACAAGGGCTATTTCCTCTGCGTGAAGGCGGCTGCTCCCGTGCTCGCCATGCAGCACCGCGCGAACGGCGGCCTATTGGAGCGACGTCATCCAGATCAACTCGAAGTCGGGCCTCGTCGGCTCGAAGAAAAACTTCGCCTACGCCGGCAGCAAGTTCGGCGGCATCGGGCTCACGCAGTCGTTCGCTTTGGAGCTCGTCGAGGACGGCATCAAGGTGAATGCGGTTTGCCCCGGCAATTTTCTCGACGGCCCGCTGTGGTCCGATCCCGAGAAGGGACTGTTCGTGCAGTACCTGCAGGCGGGCAAGGTCCCGGGTGCGAAAACGATCGCCGACGTGAAGCATGCCTACGAATCGAAAGTGCCGATGGGCCGCGGCTGCACGACCGCCGACGTGCTCAAGGCGATTCTGTATTTGATCGATCAGCGTTACGAAACCGGCCAAGCGCTGCCCGTCACCGGCGGCCAGGAAATGCTCCGTTAACAGCCGACATAGCCCGGCCATCTTGGCCGGGGCATCCAAGGGCACATCGCATCATGACCTCATCAACTGCCAACCTTCCAGCCGACGCAACACGCCGTCCAACTTGTCGGGCCGGGCGAACTGAAACTCAACCGGTCGAAGGGCGTGCCGACGCCCGGGCCGCACGAAATCCTGGTCAAGGTCGAGGCGGTCGGGCTGTGTTTCTCCGATTTGAAACTGCTCAAGCAGTTTCACGATCATCCGCGCAAATCGGAGGTCGTTGCCGGCATCGAGAAATCGGTGCTCGCAGGGATGCAGAGCTACGTGCCGGGGAATCAGCCGGTGGTGCCGGGGCACGAAGTGGTTTGCCGGATCGTGGCCGTCGGCGACCAAGTGAAACAACACCAAGTCGGCGAGCGGTGCCTGGTGCAGACCGACTATCGCCAGCTGCCGACCGCCGCCGGTTCGAACGCGGCCTTCGGTTACAACTTCGAAGGCGGCCTGCAAGAGTACTCGCTGCTCGACGAGCGCGTGGTGATCGCCCCCAACGGCGATCGATTCTTGATTCCGGTCGGCGAAGAGCGCGGCGCGTCGGCGATCGCGCTGGTGGAACCGTGGGCCTGCGTCGAAGATTCGTACGTCACCGTCGAGCGAAATCGCGTCAAGGCCGGCGGCAGACTGCTGGTGGTCGTCGCCGATGGACGCACGGAAGAGGGGATCGAACAGAGTTTTTCGTCGGCCGGTCCACCCGCGGAAATCAAGCGTATGGCTCCCGCTGAAGTCGCCGGCCTCGCCAACGAGTCGTTCGACGACATCATCTACTTCGGTTCCGACAAGGCGACCATCGAGGTCCTCAACGACAAACTGGCGTATGGCGGCATCATCAACCTGGTGCTCGGCGGAAAGCAGATCGGCGAATTGGTGTCGGTCGGCGTCGGCCGCGTCCACTATGGCGGCACCCGCTGGATCGGCACGACGGGGCATGATGCCGCCGCGTCCTACCAGAATATTCCCGCCAACGGCGAAGTCCGCCCTCACGACCGTGTGATGGTCGTCGGCGCCGGCGGGCCGATGGGGCAGATGCACGTACTGCGCAACGTCTGCCTGCGGGCGGCCGGCGTGAGCGTCGTGGGCACCGATTTCGACGACGTGCGGCTCGAAACGCTGCGGAAGAAAGCCGAGCCGCTGGCCCAGGCCAACGGCGTATCGCTTCGGCTCGTGAACACGCAAACCACGCCGCTCAGCGAGAAGTTCAGCTACATCGCGCTGATGGCCCCGATCGGCGCGCTGGTGGCGAGTGCCATTCACGATGCCGACGACGGTGCGATCATCAACATCTTTGCCGGCATCCCCGCTCCCACGAAGCACTCCGCTCGACCTCGATGCTTACATCGAGAAACGCTGCTTCATGTTCGGCACCAGCGGATCGACGATCGACGACATGCGGATCGTCCTGCACAAGGTGGAGCACGATGGGTTCGATACGAACGCGTCGGTCGATGCGGTGAGCGGCATGGCGGGCGCGATCGACGGCATCGCCTGCGTCGAGAATCGCACGCTCGCCGGCAAGATCATCGTCTACCCGATGCTGCACGACGTCGGCCTAATCCCGCTCAGCCAACTCGGCTCGCAGTTCCCCACGGTGGCCGCGAAACTCGACGGCGGCAAATGGACTCGTGAGGCCGAGCAAGAGCTGCTCCGCGTCGCTACAGGCAAGTAGAGTCCGTTCCGCAACCCGGATCTTCATTCTGTTGAGGGCGTTTAGAACCGGAAGCGCGGGGCGGCCGAATTTGGTGGCGCTGGTTAGTAAAAGTCTCGTTGTCGAACGGCAGATTGTCGCGGAAGTGTTTCGGATGGGGCGAAGACTGGTATGTCAGCGGCGCCGGCCCCGTCGTCGTTTGGTGTCCGCACTGCCCCGATGCAAATGCAACGAGGCTCGAACGCCTTCGAGTCCTGCCGGGGGAGGGAAAGTGCTCTGTGAGCGTCTGTCCTCAGCTTCACTTCCATTTCCGGATTTCGTCATCGTTGAGTGGTGTCAACCTGCTTCGTGGCCGTGCTGCTGGACGAGGCGTTTCGATGAAAGCTTCCTGCCACGAGTTTATCGTTGGCTTGTTTGAGAGCCACGAATTCAACGTCGACGTCGAAATGCTCCTTGGCAAACTTCTTGAACAGCGAGCGGTGTGTGTCCGTAGCGATTAAGATGACGTCGTCCTTCTCATAGAGTGCACGTGCCAGGCTGGTTATGCCAAAGCGACGTTTGATCGCCTGTTGCCAGGGAGTTCGTTGCGGCCATGCGATGCTCAACATCGGAAACTCCGACCATGAGTCGAGATTGTCGAGCGGCGAGAGAAGATCGAGCGGCAAGGCGGCTTCCCACATCACGCATAGTTTCTCGCTGTCGAGCCGCAAATCCTGGAGGAACTGCTGCAGCGCGACGCGATCTTTCGTGACGTGGATCGTTTGGCGGCACTGGTGGAAAACCGCCCATCACAACGGCAACGATTAGGATGGTCGTGGCGATTTCCAGTCGCGTGGGAAGCCGCTGCCAAGCGGCCCAAATCCACCAGGACTTCACGTACCGGACGACGTTAAAGGGCAATGCGTCATGCGACGGCATCGTGGTTGGCCAGGCGAAGGACATTAGCGCCGCCCAGAGCGGGAACGACACGATCGGCAGATAGACGCGTTCCGGTGGGACTTTCTTGAGCCAAACGATCGACGCCAGCAAGGGCAAAGTGACCAATGCCGACGCCAGCACAGTCGATTGCGATTGTTCCCCGCGGGGAATCACCATGAGTACAAATGGCAACGCCAGCATCACGGACAGCACCGTGCGATTTCGCGCAACGTCGCGAAAGGCGTCCCACGCCAGGAACGACATGTCACGCGACGCCCTCCAGGGGTAGGCGTTAACGATTTCCCTGAGCTTCGCGGCGCTATAGAGGTCCGGGTCGTCGGAGAACCAGCGGGCGATCATTGCGTGATCGTTCTCGCTCCAGCCTGAGCTAGCAAAGACGGAAGCAGTTTCCGGCGAGTAGCTGGTGAAGCTGCTGTCGTGGAAATTGCCGCGCAGCTGATTCAAGGCCCGATAGCCTTGCCAGTTTGGGTCGTTTTCGTAGGCCGCGCGGTCGTAGACGACCGCCCCGGTAACGAACACGGCGGCAACGACCGCCGCAAGTCCACAGGGTACAAGAGTGCGGCGCGACGCGCCCTGGAGGAACAGCAAGATCAGTGGCCCCGCGGCGAGTAGTGCCATCGCCAGACTTTCCAAGCGAATCATTCCGGCAATGACCAATAGCGCGACGGCCGCGGCGCATGGCCCGTGGACCGGTGAGTCCGAGCGAAGCACGCGCCGTCGCCACGCAAGGAGCAGCAAGAAAATGCCGGCCTCGGCAGCGACAAAGGCGGTCGTTGTAAACTGCAACCGATTGAGAAACTGTAGCTCGACAAGGCCATAGCACAGCAAGTAAAGACCGAGCCGGACGGCAGTCTGGCCATTCGTCGAAACCGTCCGGCCGATTGTGAGCGCACAGAACAAGATCGCTGCCTGAGCAACGAAGTGAACGGCGAGCAAATAGAGACCGTACCAGGGTATCGACGGTGCGCTCGTATAGAGCCACTTGAGCACGTCGCCGATGAGAATGTTGGTGAACACCAAGTGCTGGTCGGGAGCGAGGCAAATGCCCTTGCCCGAGGCAACCATCGTCAAGAACACGTCGTCGATCGTCTCGTAGCTGGGGCGAAGCAGCACGACTGCCAATAGTTGCAGGATCAGCACCGCCAGCAGCGAGAATCGCGCCGGCATCCGCTCGGCCAATCGCAGGAACGACGTCATCAAAGAGTGATCCTCCCCCCTTGGGCCTTGATGCTGCGCTGGGCTGCCTCCAGGATTCGCACGATTCGCAGGCCCGCCTCGCCGTCCGTGAGCGGTTGCTGGCCCGTACGAATGCATTCGGCAAAGTGGCTCACGAGCTGCGCAAGCGGCTCGACCTGTGGAATGTGTGGCGACCAGACGTCGCCCGTGCGATAGCCGACGAGCACACCGCGGCGAGCCTCGGCGTCTCCGTTGATGTGGATGCCACGGTCGTAGACTTTGATGCGCTCGACCGGCTCGAGGTCGTTGTAGACGATGCTGCGGCGGCTGCCACCGATCATAAAGTGCCGCACCTTGACGGGGCTCAACCAATTGACATGCAGCGAGGCGAGCAGCCCGCCGCCGAAATCAAGGTTCAAGTAAGCGACGTCCTCGATCTCGCCCTTCCCGTCCGCGTGCGACGTGCCGAACGCCGAAAGGCTTTTCGGCAGGCGTCCCAGCAAGTAGTCGAGAATCGACAGATCGTGCGGCGCCAGGTCCCATACGACGTTTACGTCGTGCTGAAACATGCCCAGATTGATTCGTACGCTGTCGATGAAGTACAATTCGCCGAGTTCGCCCGATTCGATAAGCTGCTTGATTTTCTGCACAGGACTGCTGTAGACGAAGGTGTGGTCGACCATCAGGACGCGGCCGACTTGGCCGGCGGTCGTGGTGAGCAGCTCGGCCTCATGGACCGACGCGGCCAGCGGCTTTTCTACCAGTACGTGCTTGCCGCTCTGCAAAGCAGCGAGCGCCATCGGTGCATGAGTGCCGACCGGCGTGGCGATGGCCACGGCGTCGACGTCGGCGCGAGCGATCAGCTCGTCGAATTGCCGCACCGGCTCTACACCCGGATACGCGGCCAAGGCCTTGGCGAGCACCTGTTCATTCCGATCACACACTGCCACCAGCTCGGTATCCGGGCAGGCGACGAAATTGCGGATCAGGTTGGGGCCCCAATAGCCGGCGCCTGCCACTGCCACTCGAACCATGTTGACGTCCTTTCCACCGCGACGCTGCGTCAGCCCGTGATCACCGGTACTCTTACGCCGCGCGTTTTTTCGATTGTTGCGTCGCCGATACACTTCCTTCTTGGGCCGCACGCAGGTGCTCCTCGACGATATACCGCGGTCTGCCCCGGGCTTCGTCGTAGGTCCGCCAGACATACTCGCCCAGCACGCCGAGCATCATCATCGTGATTCCCTGTCCGGTCAGCAGGACGGTCATCAGGGCGGCGAAGCCGGTGCCGGTTTCAATCCAATCGGCGAGCCGCGCGACGATCACGAACGTCGCGTACAGGAATCCCGCCAGCGCCATGGCGAATCCGATGAGCGACATCAATCGGATCGGGGCATAGCTGAACGACGTTATCGAGTCGGCGAAAAGCTTGAGTTTTTTGGTGAGCGACCATTTGCTCCGTCCGCTGTGTCGGGCTTGTTTGACGTACGGCACGAAGGACTGTCGGAAGCCCATCCAGAGGATCATCGCCAGGATACTGGTGTTTTTTTCGCCGATCGCGTTGTAAGCGTCAACGACTTTGCGATCGACCAGCAGGAAGTCGGCGCCTTTCGCGGGCATGCCGGGCAGTGCCATGCGGCGCATCAACCAGTAGTAGGCGGCGGCGCAGGCCTTGGTGGTCCACGACTCGCCTTGGCGGGCCAGCCGAACGGCCCACACCACGTCGCTCCCCTCGCGCCAGCGCTCCAGAAGCCGGGGCACCGTCTCCGGCGGATCCTGCAGGTCGGCGGCTAGCAGCACGGCGCAGTCGCCCGTCGCGTGGGCGAGTCCCGCCGAGAACGCAGCGTGAGAGCCGGAATTGCGCGACAACCGGACGTACTGCACGCGGGGATCCGCGGCGGCCCATTCTTTGGCGGCACGCGGACTTTCGTCGCTGGAATGATCGTCCAAGAGCACGACCTCGCCGCGCTCCTCGAGCGTCTCGAGCAGCGCCGTCACCCGTTGGCGAAAGAGCGGCAAATTCTCCGCTTCGTTGTAGAACGCCGTCACGATGCTGATTTTTTGCGGATTGGTCATGGTCGTGGCGCCGGCTAGGCGGACTGTCTCATGGGCGCGGCGGCGGATCCGCCGGCCAAAAGCGATTCCAGCTTGTCGAGCCGTGCGCGGAGGGCGCTAATCTCTTGTGAATAGTTGAGGCCGAGTGATTCTCGGACGCTCCGCAGCACCGCAGCTGCCGGTTGTACTTTGCCGGCCGTCGTTCGGACTCGCTCGATCCGCAGCAAGCCCACGCCGCAGAGGACGTCGACCGTGCCGGACACCGTGTCGCGCTCGACGACTCGCCCCGCGATGCGTCCGGCATAATTGCGTGGTTCGTCGACGGCCCACGCGCTCTCGATGAACAGCGGTTCGCCATGCAGAAAAGTGAACGCGCCGGGAGCCGGCGGGCCGAGGGCGCGAATCAGCAGCTCCACCTCGCGGCTCGAAGCGTCCCAACGGATTTCCCCGTCGGCGGGCGTGCGGGCGCAAGTGTACGTCGCCTCGGCTTCGTTCTGGCGGCAAGCGGTGAGTGTGCCTGCGGTAGACGCATCGAGATAGCGATCAAACAGGTCGACCGACAAGTCGGCAATGCGGTTTTGCACCGACTCGTGCGTTTCCCGGGGACGCGGCCTGATCGAATCTTGAAAAAAGACGTCGCCGGCGTCCATCGAATCGGTGAGTTGAAAGAGCGTCGCCCCGAGCCGGTCGTGGCCCAGAATCAAGCCCCAGTTGGTCGGCGCGAAGCCCCGCAGCCGAGGCAAGAGCGAGTCGTGGACCGCCACGCCGCCCTGCGGCGCGCAGGCGAGCACCTCGCCGGGGATCAGCGTTCGCCAGCCGAGGCAAAAGATCACGTCTGGCGCCAACTGGTCGCGAATCAACGGCAACTGCTCGCGGGAAACGCGGCGCGTCGTTTTCACGCAATCGGCATGTGCCGAAAAGAGTGACGCAATGCGTGCGGCAAATCTGGGCGATTCATGCGCGTCCTCTTCGTAGACAAAGGCACCGACAATGTTTTCACCACGCTCGACCAGACGCTGGGCAAGACGCAGGCCGCGGTACATTCCACCAACGAACAGGATTCGCATCGGCGCTTGAGATTTCGGCATGAAATGATCGTGCCGTTGGCACGGAGGATTAGGCGGCGCGCTCGGTAGGTAGCCGCGCCTCGGCGGGCGCGCTCGCTGGAGTTGCGCCGCCCGATTGAGTCGACGAGCTTATACCGCCTTGCCGGCCGCTGAACAAGATCAGTAGTGCTGGCAGCGATAGTGCGGCCATCACCAGTCATCCTCACGCAGCTCGATCGAACGCGAGTCGTTCTAGCGCAGCGAGCACCAGTTGTTGTTCGCCATCAGTCATTTGCGGGAAGAGCGGCAGAAAAAAGGAGCGTCCGCTGGCGTCTTCCGACGCCGGCAGTTTCGTATGATCGAGATCAGCGCAGGCCGGTTCCGAGTGGGCAAGCATGATGCCGCGCCGCGTGGCGATGCCTTGCTCGAGCAGTCGCTGCATCAGCGCGTCGCGGGAACAGGGTGCCGTGTCGGCAAGGCTTACCGCGTAGCTTTGGAAATTTGGCTCAGTTCCCTCGGGAACGAACGGCGGCTGCAACCACGGGTGGTGCTGCAAGGCCTTGGTGTACCGCGCCGCCAATTCGCGTCGGCGGGCAACGATGCCAGGGAGTCGCTTCATCTGTTCGATGCCGATGGCCGCTTGGATGTCGGTCATGCGATAGTTGTAGCCCAGGCAGACGTAGTTTTCGGTTACGACCTGGCGGGCCGAGTGGCGCTCGACGTCGGAGACGCTCATGCCGTGCTGCCGCAGCAATCGCAGCCGCTGGGCGTAGTCGGCGCGGCTGGTCGTGATCAGGCCGCCCTCGCCGGTAGTGATCACCTTTCGCGGGTGCAGGCTGAAACAAACCAGCTCGCTGTGGCTGCCGATCGGCCGGCCTTGATAACGACTGCCAATGGCGCATGCCGCGTCTTCGACGAGCTTCAAATGGTGTCGCGTCGCGAGCGATTGGAAGCGGTCGATCTCGGCGGGCATGCCGATCTGATGGACGACCAGAATGGCCTTCGTCCGCGGCGTGATCGCCGCTTCGGTGGCGGCGGGATCGAGATTGTAGGTTCGCGGATCGACGTCGGCGAAAACCGGCGTGGCTCCTGCGTGCCGGATCGAGTTGCACGTGGCGATAAACGACATCGACGGGCAGATCACCTCGTCGCTCGGGCCGACGCCTGCCACCACGAGTGCCAACTGGAGCGCGGTTGTGCAGTTCGACACGGCGATCGCGTGGGCCGCGCCGCAGTAGTCGGCGACTGACCGCTCGAATTCGGCAACTTTCGGGCCCTGTGTGATCCAGCCGCTGCGGATTGCCGCGGTCGCGGCCGCTTCTTCCTCGGGGCCCATGAGCGGACGAGTAATCGGGATCACGTGGGGCACTCTCCCAATGTTTGCCAGTTGCAGGCGGCGGTTTCTCCCAGCAAGACGGCGGGGCCGCAGGTTTGCGCACGCATGTAGTCAACGAGCCGCGCGATGCCGGAACGGACCTCGATTCGTGTGTTAAAGCCGAGCAGTCCTTGCGCGCGGCGGACATCGGCCAGGTGCCGTTGGACGTCGCCCGGTCGGCGCGGCTGAAAGTCGGGCTCCAGTGTTCCCAGCCCGACTGCGTCGTAAACGATACTTGCCAATTCTAGGACCGACGTCTCCTTACCGGAGCCGAGGTTGATCGTCTCGCCGATCAGCGCGTCGCACTCGGCCACGCGGCGGAGCCAGTGGGCCGTCTCCTCGACGTAGATGAAGTCGCGGGTTTGCGTGCCGTCGCCGAAGATGACCGGCGGCCGCCCATTCATGGCCCACACCACGAACCGCGGGATTACTTCGCCGCAGTCGCCCTCATGGTGGCTGCGCGGCCCGAAGTTGTTGAACGGTCGCACGACGGTCGTCGCCAGTCCGTAGGTTTGGTGGTACGCGCGGGCATAGGCCTCGCCGGCCAGCTTCGCGCCGCCGTAGACCGTTTCCGGAAACGTCGGATGGTTCTCGTCCATCGGGGCATAGCGGGCGGTGCCATAGACCTCGGACGAGGAAACGTGCACGAACCGGGCTACGCCCGCCCGCCGCGATTCTTCGAGCAGCACGACTGTGCCCTCGGCGTTCACCGCGTGGCTTTCCAGGGGGTTGCCGATCGAATGGCGAACGCCGCGGCAAGCGAGATGAAACACCACGTCTGTGTCGCGAAGCAAGTCGGCTACGAGCGAGCGGTCGCGGACGTCGCCTTGGATGAGCTCGACGCCCGAGCGAGTTTGAGCCGCGGCCAAGTTCTCAGCTTTTCCCGTCGACAGGTCGTCGAGCACGCGGACCGCACAATCGTCGAATTGGTCGACCAGGTGCGAGCCGATGAAGCCCGCTCCACCAGTGACCAGAATCCTTTTTCCGCCGAGTTGCATGGTCATCCCAAGTCAGGCCGCGAGGCGGCGATTGGATTGGAGGCAGTCTCGAACCGTCGCGGCGATGTAATCGATCTGTGCGTCGCTCAACTCCGGGTAAATCGGCAGCGAGACGCAGCGGCTCGTCACGTCTTCCGCAACTGGGAAGTCGCCCCTGCGACAGCCGAGATGGGCGTACGCCGGCTGATAGGGCACGGGCGTCGGATAATGGATTGCTGTGGCCACGCCCCGATCAGCCATTTGTTTCATGAGGCCATCACGGGCGATACCCTTCAACAGGATGACGTAGAGATGCCAGACGTGTCTCTCCGGATTGGCGGCGGTCGGCAGGCACAAATTCGGAGCGTCGGCCAACAGCTCGCTCAACCGCGTCGCGTGGCGTCGGCGGGCGGAGTTCCACTGGTCGAGATAACGCAGCTTGACGTCGAGCACCGCACCCTGGAGACCTTCCATCCGGGCGTTGTATCCAATCTCGACGTGGTTGTGCCGGCCGTCTTGGGCGTGGTCGCGGAGCCGGCGGACGCGGGCGGCGATCGAGGAATCGTTTGTGACGATCGCGCCGGCTTCGCCGAACGCGCCGAGGTTCTTTCCCGGGTAGAAGCTGAAGCAGCCAACACGGCCAAGAGAGCCTACACGGCGGCGCTGATAGCGTGCGCCATGTGCCTGCGCGGCGTCTTCGATCAAATCGAGGCCGTGCTCCTCAGCCAACTGCAGCAGCGGTTCCATGTCGCAAGCCTGCCCGTAGAGATGCACCGGCAGAATCGCCTTGGTCCGCGGCGTGATGGCCTGTCGCACCAGCGTGGGATCGAGCGTGAAGGTCGTCGGATCGACGTCGACGTACACCGGCTTGGCGCCGACGTAGCTGATCGCCCAGGTCGTGCTGATCCAGGTGTGTGGAGTGGTGATGACTTCGTCGCCGGGGCCGACGTCGCAGGCGTGGAGCGCGAACTGCAGCGCTGACGTGCCGTTGTTCAAACCGACGCAGTGATCGACGCCGACGTAGCGGGCAAACGCCGTCTCAAACCGCTCAACCGCCGGGCCGAGCACGAATTGCGACTTTCCAACGACTTCGTCCAGCGCAGCTCGACAAGCCGGCGCGATCCGACGGTTTTGTTCAACGAGGTCCATCAGCGGTATCGTCGGTTGCGACAAGCGTTGATCCATCAAGCGACCCTCCGCTGACAGGCAAGCGTCCGAGCAGGCACCCCGGCGACGACGGCTCCGGGAGGCACGTCGCGGGTCACGACCGCTCCTGCACCGACGAGCGCTCGCTCGCCGATGGTCACGCCGCAAAGGATCACGGCACCCGACCCGATCGAAGCCCCGCGGCAGACTCGCGTCGGCACGACGTGCCAATCCTGTTCCGTCTGCAACTGTCCCGACTCGGCAGTCGCGCGCGGGTAGGGGTCGTTGGTGAAGCAAACGTTGTGTCCGATGAAACACTCGTCTTCGATCGTCACGCCTTCGCAGACGAAGGTGTGCGAGCTGATCTTGCAGCGTGCGCCGACGTTGACGTTCTTCTGAATCTCGACGAAGGTCGCAATCCGCGTTCCCTCGCCAATCCTACAGCCGTAGAGATTGACGAGCTCGGGATGGGCAATGCCGACGTCGGCGGCCAGGATTACATCATTCGCGATGGGCATGGCGGGAAACCCTTTGTCGATTACAGCTACCGACGCTCGCGGCCGCCAATGGACGGTCCGATTTGTGTGAGTCGTGGCGCGAAATTGCTGCCGCGCCGATGACAGTTGCGACGAGACTTTACAGTCGCGAATGCGGTCAGGTCAACAGGAGTGACCTGTGTGCACAGGAGAACTGCAAAGTCTATTTTCTCGGCATTTGGCACAGCATGCTCAGCCACCAGCCGGGCACGCGATTGTCAGGTATTGATGGAAAAGCGGGACGCGAGCAATGCTGCTGCTTCATCGCTAGTAATAGAGAAAAAATGACTTTGCAGTTCTCCTGCCTGTGTGCACCGATTCGCCGATTCGTCGAGAGACACCCCGACCATCTTGCCCCTGCTGGCACCGCTAGCCGGCAGTGCTGTCGCGCCGAGGTGTCACGGCGAACGCGCACCTGACCGTCGCGCGCTCGCAGGCACTTAGCGAGTGCCCGACATGGATCGGCGCCTTGACCTTCGTTCCGCCACATTCATCGCGCATGCGGCTGGCTTCGAGTCAGTTTCATGATGCAATGGGTGTAAGGGATACGCAGCAAATCGTGACGGAGCACCACCGCCCGCTCGTCGAAGACACCCCTCGCGAGTGCCTCGTAGTCGCCGGCAGTACGTATGTTTTGGCCGCGATCGCGATCGATAAACCAGCGGGCGATCCGGGACTGTCCGTCTGCACGACAAGGGTCGATTGTAACCAGCCGGCCACCCTCGCGCAAGGAATCGTGTGTGACGCGAATTAGATGGGTCGCTTCGTCATCGTCGAGATGATGAAGCAGGCCGATGGCCACGGCCAAGTCAAACGGCTCGACGCCCTCGAACGATTCGACTCCCGCGCGCTGGCAGTAAAACTCTCCGCGATTGCCGAATCGCCGCTGCGCGGCCTCGATGTAAGGTTCGCTCAGGTCAAATCCCACGTACTCTGCGTCGGGCAAGAACTCGAGCAGGTCACCTGGACCGCAGCCGATGTCCAACACCCGCTCGTCTGGTTGAGGCTGGAAGTAGTCGCGAATCAACAGCCGATACACTCGGCGGCGGCCAACCAAATCCTGAAACAAGTTGTACGCGGTCGGATGTGACATGACCGCTCGCAATCCGGTAGTTGTTTGGGCCATAAGCCAAGACTCGCCAAGCGATTTGCCAGCCAAACCGTTCTTTTCGGACGCCAATTGCACTGTAAATCGCGGTCCACGGTCAAGGCGAGAATCACCTGCTCTACGGGTTCGCCTTCCGGCACCATTGCGTCGATCCCCCGCTGGCGAATTGCCGGGAAAGAGCGCGATTTACGGCCATCGCGGCCTTTTCATGCCACCTAGGCTGCGTTGACATCCCATTTTATGTGATTAGTATGAAGGTCTCATCTTATCTAATGAACAATCCCGGCTTCGTGCTGGCGCAATCCCACCTTTCGGCGCATAGAGCCCCCCCATCGACGTGCGAGCACGTCGAGGCGTTTTGTCGCACTCCCCTCTTCTTCGCATCTCCAAATCCCCATGTTTTTCCGCCGTCGCTCGAAGAACAGTCGCCGCCGCGGTCGTCGCTCGTCCGCTGGCCGCAGCCCGTCAAGAAGTCCAAAATTCGAAGCCCTCGAGAACCGGTGGATGTTGTCTGCCGCGGCTATCATCGCTGAGAATCTTCTACCAGGAAGTCCGGAAAGCGAATGGGCCATTGACGGAACAGGTTCTGCGAATATCCAAGGATACGCTGCGCAGTTGAGCGTCGATCATGGCCAGACTGTCGAGTTCAAAATCGACACAAACACGGCCGACTATCGCGTGGATATTTACCGGTTGGGCTGGTATCAAGGGCTCGGCGCGCGCAAAGTCGCTACGGTAAACCCCCTGAGTAATCAGCCGCAGAACCAGCCTGACCCACTGTTCGACCCGGCGACGAACTTGGTCGACGCCGGCAACTGGAAGGTTTCAGCCAAGTGGGATGTGCCGGTGAATGCCGTGTCTGGCGTATACGCCGCCAACCTCATCCGTGAGGACGGCGTGTACGGCGAGAGCCAAATCATCTTTGTCGTGCGGGACGACGAAGGGCAATCCGAGTTATTGTTCCAAACCAGCGACACGACCTGGCAGGCGTATAACAATTGGGGCGGCTACAGTTTGTACAGCCCCAACTATCCAGCCGGGCGTGCGCGGGCCGTCAGCTACAACCGACCATTTGTCACGCGCGACGTGAACTACGCCGATTATTATTTCGGCGAAGATTTCGCCATGACCCGATTCCTTGAGCGGAACGGGTATGACGTCAGCTACAGCACTGGCATCGACACCGCCGCGCGGGGCAGCGAGTTGCTCGAGCACCAAGTCTTCATATCCGTCGGTCATGACGAATACTGGTCCGGCGATCAGCGTGCCAACGTCGAGGCTGCTCGAGATGCCGGGGTGAATCTCGCCTTCTTCAGCGGCAACGAAATCTATTGGAAGACGCGGTGGGAGGACAGTATTGACGTCTCTGCCACGCCCTTTAGAACAATGGTCGTGTACAAGGAGACGCTCGACGGCGCCCAGACTGATCCGTCCGGCATATGGACGGGAACATGGCGCGATCCGCGCTTCGTCGACGAGTCGGACAACGTCCATCCTGAGAATGCGCTCACGGGAACAATCTTCACCGCCAATCAGATCAAGAAAGGGAGCACAAACTACGCCGTCAGCATTGATGTTCCTGCCGAATTTGCGGCACTGCGATTTTGGCGGAACACCGACGTCGCCAATCTCACCGGGAACCAGGTGCAGGTCGTTGGGGACAATGTTTTGGGCTACGAGTTCGACGAGGACCTGGACAACGGCTACCGTCCGGCGGGGCTCATCCCGCTATCTTCGACCACGCTCCAGATCTATCAAAAGCTTCTAGACTACGGCGCCACGTTTGGGCCTGGCACCGTAACACACGCCATGACGATGTACCGTGCTGACAGCGGTGCACTTGTATTCGGGGCCGGTACGGTTCAATACGTCTGGGGTCTCGATAGCGGGCACGATGGCGTGAATGCTGCGACCGATCGAAATCTGCAACAAGCCACGGTCAATTTGTTTGCCGACATGGGCGTGCAGCCGGGATCGTTGATGGCGGGGCTCGTCTACACGACGGCCTCGACCGACCTCTTGGCGCCGATCTCAACCATTACTTCGCCCACCAGCAGTGCGGTGTTGCCGTCGGACAGTGAAGTCACAATTCGTGGCACGGCGCAAGACATCGGAGGCGGGGTGGTGGCCGTGGTCGAGGTGTCGGTCGACGGTGGATTGTCCTGGCATCGTGCCACCGGACGAGAAAGTTGGACGTACACGTTCACAACACGGGGCAGCGGCGAGTTTACGATCCTCAGCCGCGCCGTCGACGACAGTGGCAACATCGAGACCGATGGACCGCAAGTCAACGTCAATCCGGTGCAGAACGCGGGAGTCTACTCGTTGTGGAATAGCGCCGCCACGCCGAGCGTCGTTGACGCCGGCGAAGGCAGTGCCCTCGAGCTCGGCGTCCGGTTCATGTCCGACGTGAACGGCACCATCACCGGTTTGCGATTCTACAAGAGCGCCGCAAACACGGGCACACACACCGCTCATCTGTGGACGAACACCGGCCAATTGTTGGCCACGGCCACGTTTACCAACGAATCCGCCAGCGGCTGGCAACAGGCAGACTTTGACACGCCGGTGGAGATCTCCGCGGGTACGACCTACGTCGCCTCGTACTTTGCTCCCAACGGCCATTTCTCGGTCGATCGCGGCTACTTCAGCACTCAGGGGATCAGTAATGGACCGTTGCACGCGTCTCCCGAAGGCCCCTTGGGCACGAACGGCGTTTTCCGGTACGGCAGCAGCAGTGCATTCCCCACGCAGTCCTACCAGAACAGCAACTACTGGGTCGACGTGGTCCTCAATACCGTGGTGCTGGAGGACCTATCCGCACCCACCGTCGCCGAATTCACACCGGCCACCGACAGCTCGAATGTAGCCGTCAACTCGGTGGTCGCGGTGACGTTTAGCGAGGAAGTTGATCCAGCCACGACTACGGCCAATACGATCAAGCTGCTCGACGGCAACAACAATCTGGTTCCCACGACGCTCAGTTACAATGCGGCCACGCTAACCGTTACGCTTACACCGGGCGCTGTTTTGGCGTACAGCACGACCTACACGATCGTCGTCGCGGGCGGCTTGTCCGGCGTGAAAGACCTCGTCGGCAACCCTTTCGATCAGACGATCGAATCGGCTTTCACGACGGTTGCCGCGCCGGCTCCCGACACGACTCCGCCGACGGTGACGAGCACGAGTCCCGCCAATGGAGCGAGCAACGTCGCGATCAGCACCTCGGCGACGATCGCCTTTAGCGAGGCGCTCGAACGCGGCCACGGTCAGCACCAGCACGATCCGTTTGCTGGACGGTGCAACGCCGGTGGCCATCAGCGTGAGCTACAATGCCGGCAACCACACTGTCACGATTACACCGAGTACGGCGCTGGCCAACTCGAAGACGTACACGATCTCGATTCTCGGCGGAGTCAGCGGCGTGAAGGACGTGGCGGGCAACGCCCTGGCCCAAGCCTTCTCGTCAACCTTTACGACGATCGCCGCGACTCTTCCGTCGTCAAGCCTGTGGCCGAATACTGCCACTCCTGGCATCATCGACTCGGGCGATCCGAGTGCGATTGAGTTGGGCGTTAGATTCACCGCCGATACCGACGGGTTCATTACCGGCCTGCGGTTTTACAAGAGCACCGCCAACACGGGCACCCACGTCGGCCACTTATGGTCCAGCACCGGCCAACTGTTGGCGACCGCCTCTTTCACAGGCGAAACAGGCAGCGGTTGGCAACAAGTCAACTTTGCAAATCCCGTGGCCGTCACCGCCGGCACGACCTACGTCGCGTCGTACTTCGCTCCGAACGGACACTTCTCCGTCGACCGGAAAGCTACTTCACCGGCGCCTTCACCAGCGGCTATTTGACGGTGCCCGCTAGCGGCGGGGTCTTCAAGTACGGCAGCAGCAGCGCCTTTCCGAACCAGACCTACAACGCCAGCAACTACTGGGTCGACGTGACGTTTAGCGCGACACCGATCGTCGATACGACCCCGCCCACCGTGACGAGCACCAGTCCGTCCGGCGGCGCAACCAACGTGGCGGTCGATGCATCGGCGACGGTTGTTTTTAGCGAGGCGATCAACTCGGCTTCGATCAGCAGCAGCACGGTCAAGATTCTGGACGGCGGCTCGACGGTGTCGGCGAACGTCGCGTTTAACAGCAGCACCAACACGGCAACCATCACGCCCACGTCGCCATTGGCTAACTCGAAGACCTACACGATCTCGGTCGTCGGTGGCATCCAAGGCGTCAAAGACCTGGCCGGCAATCCGCTGGCGCAGACATTCACTTCGACCTTCACGACAATCGCCGCTCCCGCCAGCCGACACCACGCCGCCGACGGTCAGCGGAGTCAGCCCGGCCGGTGGTACGACGAATGTTGCCACTTCGGCCTCAATCACCGTGGCGTTTAGCGAAGCGCTCGAACGCGAGCAGCGTCACGACGAGCACGGTGCGGCTCTTGAACGGCAGCGCCAGCGTCGCGGCGACCGTCTCGTACAATTCCAGCGCCAAGACCGTGACGATCACGCCATCGACCGCGCTGGCCAACAGCGACGACCTACACCGTTTCGATTTTAGGCGGCACCAGCGGCGTCAAAGACCTGGCCGGCAACGCCCTGGCTCAGACTTTCACGTCGACCTTCACGACAATCGCCGCCCCGCCAGCCGACACCACGCCGCCCACGGTCAGCGGAGTCAGCCCGGCCGGTGGTACGACGAATGTCGCCACGTCGGCCTCAATCACCGTGGCGTTTAGCGAAGCGCTCAACGCGAGCAGCGTCACGACGAGCACGGTGCGACTCTTGAACGGCAGCGCCAGCGTCGCGGCGACCGTCTCGTACAATTCCAGCGCCAAGACCGTGACGATCACGCCATCGACCACGCTGGCCAACAGCACGACCTACACCGTTTCGATTTTAGGCGGCACCAGCGGCGTCAAGGACTTGGCCGGCAACGCACTGGCTCAAACTTTCTCGTCAACCTTTACGACGGCGGCCGCCCCGGCAACCACGTCGTCCCTCTGGTCGAGCACCACGACTCCCAAGACGGTCGACGTCAAGGAAGCCTCCGCACTGGAGCTCGGCGTGAAGTTCACGGCCGACGTCGACGGTTTCATCACCGGGGTGCGGTTCTACAAAAGCTCCGGCAACACGGGCACACACATCGCCAACCTGTGGACCAGCACGGGCGCAACTCCTGGCGACGGCCACTTTCACCAGCGAGTCGGCGAGCGGCTGGCAACAAGTCAACTTCGCAACGCCGGTGGCGATCACTGCCGGGGTGACGTACGTCGCTTCGTACTACGCACCGAACGGCCACTTCTCGGTCGATCGCAGCTACTTCAGCAGCTCGTATAACAGCGGGTCGCTGCATGTGCCGGTCAGCGGGGGCGTGTTCCGCTACGGCAGCTCGAGCGGTTTCCCCAGCCAGACGTACTCAAACAGCAACTACTGGGTCGACGTGGTGATGACTAGCACGCCCCCCTCCGACACCACTCCACCGACCGTCAGCGGTGTCGGCCCAGCCAATGGCGCTGCGAACGTCGCAACTTCGGCCGCGATCACGGTGTCGTTCAGCGAGGCGCTCGAACACGAGCACAGTCAACACGAGCACCGTGCGGCTATTGAACGGCAGCACGACGGTCGCGGCGAGCGTCACCTATAACTGCCAATACGGTGACGATCACTCCGTCGACCGCGCTGGCCAACAGCACGACCTACACCGTTTCGATTTTAGGCGGCACCAGCGGCGTCAAGGACGCTGGCCGGCAACGCCCTGGCTCAGACTTTCACGTCGACCTTCACGACAATCGCCGCCCCGCCAGCCGACACCACGCCGCCGACGGTCAGCGGAGTCAGCCCGGCCGGTGGTACGACGAATGTCGCCACTTCGGCCTCGATCACCGTGGCGTTTAGCGAAGCGCTCAACGCGAGCAGCGTCACGACGAGCACGGTGCGGCTGCTTGAACGGCAGCGCCAGCGTCGCGGCGACCGTCTCGTACAACTCCAGCGCCAAGACCGTGACGATCACGCCATCGACCACGCTGGCCAACAGCACGACCTACACCGTTTCGATCCTCGGCGGCACCAGCGGCGTCAAGGACTTGGCCGGCAACGCACTGGCTCAAACTTTCTCGTCAACCTTTACGACGGCGGCCGCCCCGGCAACCACGTCGTCCCTCTGGTCGAGCACCACGAATCCCAAGACGGTCGACGTCAAGGAAGCCGCCGCACTGGAGCTCGGCGTGAAGTTCACGGCGGACGTCGACGGTTTCATCACCGGGGTGCGGTTCTACAAAAGCTCCGGCAACACGGGCACACACATCGCCAACCTGTGGACCAGCACGGGCCAACTCCTGGCGACGGCCACTTTCACCAGCGAGTCGGCGAGCGGCTGGCAACAAGTCAACTTCGCAACGCCGGTGGCGATCACGGCCGGGGTGACGTACGTCGCTTCGTACTACGCACCGAACGGCCACTTCTCGGTCGATCGCAGCTACTTCAGCAGCTCGTATAACAGCGGGTCGCTGCATGTGCCGGTCAGCGGGGGCGTGTTCCGCTACGGCAGCTCGAGCGGTTTCCCCAGCCAGACGCTACGCAAACAGCAACTACTGGGTCGACGTTCAGTTTGCGACGGGCTAGGCGGCACGATTTCGCCGAAGACGCAGGGATTCCTTGACGCGGCGGAATAGCTCGCGACGTTCGAGGCGGAGGCGGCGCTCCTGCGCTTTGACGAGCTCAAACGTCGCCCTTCAATCGATTTTCCCTCCAGGGACGCCAACCGGCCCAATGCGGTGCGATCGACGTACGCGAAGAAGTCCCGGCGACGAGGGTGCAGGCACGATGCGAGCCACGGCTTGTAACGCGTCGTGAAGTGGACAATGTACGGGTCGTCACGCAGCTCTTCGTAGGCGGCTCGGTCGTAGGGACTCTGCGACCAAGTGGGGTACGCGTAAATGTGGGAACCCTGATTCCAGCGTGCGTCGAGTTGTCCCCAATTGCCGGCGAGCACGACGTTCAACGCATATTGGTCCCACCAGCGGACGTGCTCCTTGTTTTGCTCCAAGCAGGCCAATAGTCGCCGCGGCAAATCGGCGTTGCCCCACGCTTCGAGGTCAAACATCAGCACCCCGGAGTTGAAGTACGCTGCCCGGGGATCCAAGCCGAGTTGGCGATAGTTGGCCACCGGTGTTGACTGCACCAAGGTAACGTCCGCAAACGTCGTGGTTGGCCAAGGCGATTCGCGCGTCGAGGTACGGCGCTGCGCAATCTTGCGCCGCCAGGCAGAGGTGATCCTGCATATCGCATTGCCAGAGCAGCGTGAGGTCGCGGTTGACGATCAAATCGGAATCGAGGTAGAGGACGCGCCGGACGCCTGACGGCAGGAGCATCGGAATCAGCATGCGATAGTAGTTGACGTGATTGGCGTGACCGGAGATCGGCGCCGAGGCGAGTGCCGCGGCATCAACGGCGACCCATGTGACTTGACAACGGCCGCGCGGCCAGGAGCTCAACAGTCGTTCTTTGCTGGCGTCGCTTAGTCCACCGTCGAGCACGTAAACTCGCAGCTTTCGCTCAGTTGCCAGGTTTTCCAGCGCCGACAGAATGGTGACTGCCAGGGGGATAGCAAAGCTGTCGTCGGCAGCAAGCACGACTACCGGATCGAGTTCTCCTATTGCCGCATTTTCGCTCGCGCTGGAAGTCACTTTGACCCTCGAATAGCTCTGCCAGACTCGTGCCAATGCAGGGGGAGCTAAGTCTTCCGCTTGGTTTTGTCGGGGCGGCGGATTGTAGATTGGTCCGCCGGCACATACAGCCTCGTCAATGCGAGTTTGAATCTTGAACACAAATCGGCATGCGAAAAACTTCGTCGATTACGCTATCCGGGTTGCGACAATTCTGCCGATGACTTTGACGGCGATAAAACGTCAGCCGGCGTTTCGCGGTGTTGTCCCGCGCTTCTCTGGGAGCTGCAAGTTAGCCTGGACCCCCCCCGCTACAGACAACCGACGCCACGCAATGGAACCGACGACTACCACTTGCTTGCTGAGCAACTACAATTACGCCCAGTTCGTCGGCGCGGCGATCGAGGGCGCGTTGCGGCAAACGGTTGCGTTCGACGAAATCATCGTTGTCGACGACGGCTCGACCGACGGCTCGATCGAGTTTCTCGAGAGCAATTATGGCAGGAATCCGCGGATTCAAATCGTGCGCAAGAACAACGAGGGACAACTCTCCTGCTTCAACCAAGGAGCGGCCCGTTGTACCGGCGACATTGTGTTCTTTCTCGACGCGGACGACGTTTTCGAGCCGCAGTACGTCGAGCAGGCCTTGGGAGTCTACGATTGCTACCCATCGTGCGACTTCCTGTTTTGCGGCCGGCGTCTGTTCGGAAAGCGACAAGACACCGTGCTTCCATTTCCGTCGGACCGCGATTTCGGATACTCTGTGCTGCGCACCGTCTACCAACGCGCGTGGATCGGCGGCCCGACTTCGTGCTTGTCGCTGCGGCGCAACATTTTGAATAAGATACTACCATTGCCGTTCGTCGAAGAGTGGCGGGTGCGCGCCGACGATTGCTTGGTGTTTGGCGCTTCTTTGGCACGGCGCGAAAGCGATTTCTGGCCCAACCGCTGGTGCGATATCGTGTTCACGACGGGAATCACTATCACGGCCGCACCTCCGATCCTTCGTCGACTTATTGCCGAAGGCTGGCGATCAATCGATTGATTGAACACTTCGAACGAAAACTCTGCTTCAATGCGTCGCAACTTGCGGAATTTCACCACCGCGAGTATTGTACGATCGATTCTCCGACATTTGGCCAATTGCTAGATTGTGCACTCATCGGATGGAACGCACGGATTTCACACTTTCGGCGCGTGGCTTGCTTTGCCGCGATGGTCCGTCACTTAGTAAGTACGAAGCGGGCCGGCCATTCGATGCGCCCCGAATCAGCGTCAGGTGCCGAGGAATCGCTCGTAACAGACAACTCCGTGACACTGCCCTTTCCACCGCCGGCATCCCCTGAAACGACCTCCTATCCCATCTTCGACGGCTCTCTGCAGCATCGCACGCGTGCGGCGTAACATATTCGTTTTCGCAGCATGTGCCACTTTCCTATTCATCTGGGTGGTCTCCTCTAGAGCGTTTTAGCTTTTTTCGTAGTTGATGCCACAGGGCGATCGTAGTGGCGTGGCCGCCACCGCCAACGGCTGTACCCGGAGACGGAATCTTCCGGCTACGGGATTCAGTGGACTGCTCTACGAGCCACGTGGCGGTTCTGCTACAGCGGCGTTCAATTCGACTGCCGGGCGACAATAGCTCTGATGAGGACGCGCGGTAGCGCATTGTCCCAACACATCGGCACGCCGTAGGACGCTTGGAATCCGACACAACATGGTCAAGTCATGCCAGTACTTTCAATACTCGCCGGTCGCGAGAGTGGGGCACCGCCCAGAGCTAAGAATCAGCGAGATTCGCAATTCCGCCTGGACGATGCCCAAGATCGTCGCCTTAGCAAGTGCCGATAGACGCGGCCCATGCTCGTTTATCACAGCCATGTCGAAACAAAATGCTGCGATATTTGCTACGCATGTTTCGGTGCCTAATGCCTTTCCTGATGATATCGATAGATGTTCAGTTCCTACCCGGGGGGAGGCTGGTTTCACCCAGCCGCTTGACGAATCTTTTCGACGGCTCCAGCCTCCGGAAGATGATGCTGCTCGCCGAGTGAGTCGGCCGGCACCATCTTCTCGTTTACCTTGTCCCAGGCCATCATCCGGTCTGTTCGCCACGACTCATTGGCCATGACAACCGCCGCCACACCGGCCATTCCCAGCGCCGCCGGGCAACGGAGCGGCTCTCCGTTTCTGAGGTGATTGTGCAGATTCGTGTGGTGCAGGTGAATGTCTTCAGCACCGGTTCTCTGATGCTCCGCCAGTACTTTGCCATCCTTATCTTTGGCGACCCAGCCTTCGGGCGTGAAGTAGAGCGTGCCGCGGTAGCCGCGGATCAAGTGATCGATGCCGACTCGATTGCTGAGGGTCCCCAAGACATAGACCGTCATGCCACGTGGATACTCGCAGATCATCTCAAAATTGTCGGGCAAGTCGCGTCCATCGGGCCACTGCCAGATGCCACCCATGCCTACGACACGGCGGGGATACGAGAGGTCACATGCCTTCATGATTCGCGTCAGGCGATGGATGAACAGGTCGGTAGCGATCCCTCCGGAATACGCCGAGTAGTTTCGCCACTCGAAGTAGTGGTGCGGGTTCCAGGGAACCTTTGCAGCGGAACCGAGCCAGTTGTTCCAATTGAGGTCGGCGGGCTGCGGCGTGTCATCGCTAATGCTCGGATTTCGCCACGGTCCTTGCGAATCGTAACGTCGAACGTATTCGATCTGTGCCTGAACAACTCGGCCAAGCACCCCTTCGCGAATTGCCTGGGCAGCCGACTCGTAGCTGTCGTCCGACATTCCTTGCACGCCGACTTGAAGCGGGAGCCTTGTTTCACGCTGCTTCCGGATCACGGACTGCGCTTCCGGGATTGTATGAGTCATTGGCTTTTCGCAGTATACGGCCTTGCCCGCGTCCATCGCATCGAGCGTCATTTGAGCGTGCCAGTGTTCGGGCACTGCAATTGTTACGTAGTCGAGACTCGCGACGTCAAGTACTTTTCGGTAATCGGTAAAGGCTAAAGACGCGCCGACAACTTTCGCTCCTTTTTCGGCGCGCTCATTCCAGCAATCGGCAACTGCCACAGGCTCGAGATTGTCTTGTTCGCGCAGGTCGGCAATGGCATTGAGGTGATTCGTTCCCATATCGCCGGCGCCAATGAAGCCAACGCGAATCCGTTCGTTTGCTCCGACAATGCTGCCATAGCTCTTGGCAGTCCAACTGATTGCAGCCGCCGCTGCGGTCGCGCCGAGAAAACCGCGTCTCGAAATCGGGATAGGCATGGCCATCACAACATACTCCTCTAAAGTGTCTAAGCCCCAGGTGCCGCTGGTTGACTTTTTTTTCGGTAAAGGCTTGCGTCAATGGCCCCAGCCATCGCTCGCTCGTCTAGCCCGCCCCCTAGGAAGCGGTTGACGTCCGCAGCCGCGGCTACCGGGCTTTCGATGCAAGTCCGGTAAAAAACTCTCAACAGCGGTGTGTCGCTCGCCTCAAGCATTCTGTCGACGTCAAGCAACTGTTTGGAAAACACGTTCTTGAGCTGCTCATCGGAAAGCCGAGCACCTTGCCTGCCAGACCTCTGGAGCATCGTCCGCTGAGAATCCACAACCTCGTCCAAGTCGCGCTGCATGAAGATGAATTGGTAATTTTCTTTCGGCAAATGCGCGGGCAACTGAGCGATTACCTTTACCGCCTTACCCCTGGCGTCCGGGATCCACGAATTGAGTGAGTGATCTGTGACAATCCACAGGACGCGATCGCCAGGAACAGATAAGAGCGTGGCGCAGCGGACTTTTTCGCCGGCCCCCTCGAATCGGACTCGAACTGTCCGCCGCTGAACATCTTCAGCGGCAGCCCACCAAGAATCCAACTTTCAACTCGCGGATTGCACAGATTGACACAAACTTCGATCTCTGCATCGGCCGCAAATTGTTCGATCAGTCCGCAATCAAGCCCACTTGAAACGAGTGTTCCACCCTTTCCTGACAGTGAATTCTGTTTGGCATCCTCTTTGTGGAGACCGCGCGATTCGATCGCTCCCGGCAATCGATAGAGGTTTAGAATCTGTTCGGCAGTGAGTGCGTGGTTGAAAATTGCCAGTTCGTCGAGGCGGCCATCCCACATGTTGAAATCACGTTCTTCCGGCTGCGTCGCCGGCGAGATTCAGCTTGGTGCCGATGGCGAGGGCCTTGATTCTGGGATCGCGATGCAGCTTGTGATACGGCTTGAGTCGACCTCGTGACCATTGCGGTAGAGTCGCAATTCTTTGCCATCGGCGACAAAGGCGACGTGATGCCAGGCATTCAGCGGAAGCGGGAGCTTGTCTCGAACGACGACTTCTTGGCCGTCGCCATCGACAATGTGTGCTTCGAGTTCGCCGCCATCTTGATACAGTCCGAAGTGAAACTGCCCTCGGTCGCTCGTTGCCGCCGGCCCAGTTCTTGGCGATGCTGGCCCAGCGTGGCCGCGAGCGGGCGTAGACCCAGGCGACGACGGACAATCGCGTCGCCGTTCGCCTGAGGATACTCACTTGCCGCTGCATACGTTGCTTGTGCCGGTCCGCCCAAGCTGAGCGCGGCGCCGACCTTGCCCCGCAGTCCAAACCGGCGTCGTCGCCCGTCCAAAGTGAATCGTGGCGTCGGCGCCGTTGGCGGAGGAATCGAGCGAGCTGCAGGCCGTCGCCCGTCGGTTCCATGCGGTAATAAACCGCGGGATCCAACGCCAAGACGGCTTCGCATAGGAGCTGTTGTCTTCGTGCAGAGCTACGCAGAAACTGTTGATGTCCAAATCGATTCCCGAGGGCATGCCGGTGAGATAGTCGACTCGCGTCGCTTCGCCTGTCACTAGACGCAAGCAAATCGGCTGATCTTGCCTTTGTCGCCGTGCAGGTCGACGCGCACCTCGCCACTGAAAAACGTGGACTTCCGATTCCTTATCTTTGACGGCCTGGACCGCGAAGTCGGTTCCCAAGTCGATGACCGTTGCGCCGGGAGATTCGATGCGAAAACCGATGGCGGCCTCAGGCACGTGGGCCGCGAGCTGTCCGTCTTCCAACCGGACACGGCGCATCCACCAAATCAAAAGTCGCCGGAGCCCGCACGACGAGCACGGCCCCCGAGCGATACTCGAATTCGACGAGACCCGTCAGCAACTCATAGACGCCTTGGCGCAACGGCGTTCCTTCGGCCGGGTTCGATTCACCCCGGGTCCATAGGCAAAAATCGCCCCAACGGATTTTGAGAGTACAGCCACCTCGTCTCCGCGGTATGGCAAAGACTGCCGCTCGTGACGGTGCCACCAGACCGTGGCGAACGCCACCAACAGGGATGCGGCTAGGGCAATCGGAGCGCTGTGAGCTCCAAGAGAGGTGTTCCACTGCGGTTGCCGTCGTGTCGGCAAGCGACCAGGAAGTCAGCAAGCCGTGCTCGGACCGGAGCAACGCGTGCATCTGGCAATGGTCGAGATACCGCCGCCGCAGGGAGCGATCTGCTCCGATCAGCGCACTGAGCCGCTCGGCCTCGAAGCGTCGAGCGGATGCTCGATCAATTTCGAGCAGCAGCAAGTCGAATTCGTGATGTTTCGATGGCATTCCATCATGTGGTATCCGTGGCTCCGTCCTTTTGGACACACTCGATTAACCACTGGCGGGCGCGAAACAGGATTTGGTAGACCGCATTCGTATTTCGGCCAAGGCGGCGGACCATGTCACTCATCTTCAATTGCTCGGCGTAGCGGAGCCGAATCGCCGTGCGAGAACGAGTCGGCAGCAATTCTAGGCATTTCTCCAGCGCTGCGGCGCGCTCCAGATGCCGTTCATCGATCTCGATTGCCTCCGCGGCCAATGTCGCCAGCAGATCATCGCTAAACATGATTTTGTCCCGCAGGCGTTTTTGTCGGTAGGCCATGAACTGAAAGTGGGCGATGCGAAACGACCAGGCTTTGAAATTGGATCCGGGTTTGAACTGCTGCCACTGCTTCCAGAGCACGACATTCGTCTCCTGCAACACGTCGTTCGCCACATCGGGGTCGCCGGCGAGCGACAGGATATATCCGTAGAGCCGGCCCTGGTGCTGCGTCATCAGCTCCACGAAGTCGTCAGCACCTGGACATTCCGCCGTCATGCGAAGCCTATATTTTCCATAAAGCATAGAGCAGATTGGCCCCCAATCTTACAGAATCTCCCCCCGGGTGGCTACGAACTCGGTTGCTGGCAGGCGTTTGCCGTGTATCGCACCCGTCGAAAATACGAGCCAGAATTGCTGCGGGAGCTGGAATTGGCGAAAATTGGCAAGAAACCCACGGAAAATCGTAAGAAACTGGCCCGCATCGCTATATGCTAGAGAGGGTAGGAGTCGGACGACAATCGTCCGCAGACCCTGTGGCGTGTCGAAGTCGTAGCCTTCGAAATCCGTACTCGGTGTACGAATTGGGCGCCCGGTCGTTTCGGTTCATCAGGCGGATCTCTTTACCCGATTGCTGTGAGCGGCAGCGAACGAGTGGCCAGCACTGGTGCAGGGCGGAACTTTGCGCTTGTGACGTTCAATCTGTTCTCGCGCGTCTTGATGCGGCGTTTCGGCAACCTTGTTTTAGTCTCAGGAGTGTTTAATGAAGAATCTCGTGGTGACATGCTTCGGCATGGTGTTGGCCGTCGTGTCGGCCAGCCCAAATTGTTGGGCAACTGTCTATCAGTTCGATGGTGGTACAGATGACGATTTCCTGGATCGCGGCCAATTGGAATGATATCCTCGCTGGGCGACGCTGTGCCTGGCCATCTCGACCAGGCCATTATTAATGACGGCTTCGTCGTAAAGTATGACACCGCCGCTGCCACCAACGTCGGCAGTCTGATCGTCGGTGCCGACTGGCCGGTGACGGGAGACTTCGGAACGCCCGGAACGCTCAACATGTCCGCCGGATCGATCGAGGTCAATGGCGGCGGCAACGCCTTCCAGGTCGGCCGCGCTTGTTGCGGCAGGACGGTGGCAAGTGAACCTGACCGGCGATGCCGTGTTGATGATTGATGGGACAGATCCGGTCGTCGGCGCGCGCGATCAAGGCGAACTCAATGTCGGGACACGGCTTCGGTGATTTCGCCGAGCGGTTATTGGCGGCTTGGAAATTATGGCCATAAGGAAGATCTTTGATCCCTCGGCGGTCTCCAGGGCAATGGCCTGCTCAACGTCGAGGACAATGGTTCGTTCAGCGCCATGGTCATATTCATCGGCGACAACTCCTCGGTCGGCGAGTTGCGGGTTTCCGACAAGGGTCGGTAGCATTGACCGACAACTTGGTGAACAGACCATCCGGAATTCAAGCACAGGGATCGGCCAACGATTCAGATGAACGGATCGTCAACGCGACATTTGAGTGTGCTAATAACCTCGAGTCGGCGAGCTTGAGCTGGGGAAGTCCCAACCTGTATGAGTTCACGGCCGATGCGCGGCGGCGTGTCTGCCCATCACGCTGGCAAGACGCGATCAACATCGCCAATAACGACCTGACCGTGGACTTGAACGGCTATGCACTGGCCTCCGGCTCGTCACTGCTGCTGTTCGATGGTGACCCAGGCCGATTTACGCCGACGGGCCAAACTACTTCGGAACGTTTGCCAGTCTAACCGTTTTGGGCGGGAGTGGCGAATCCGCCGGTAACTACCACGTGAGTTTACGATCAACCGAATGGAGACATCCTGTTGACGAGGGTACCGGAGCCGTGGACGGCTATTGCTGTTCGGACTCGGTCTGATCGTGGCGGTCGGCGCGAAGCGTCGGCCGTCCCGTTGACTACGCAGTTCCAGATTCGACGAAACCGTCGGCTTGTCATGAAGTGGATCACGCTGTTTTCAGCTGTTCGTTGCAGCCGCCATCCGGCTGCAACGAACAGGGCGGCGGTCGACGACTGCACGAATCGAACTTGCGATTAGTGGTGATACTTTACAATCAGTATTTGGCGGCTCACGAAGGCGAGGCACCACGCGACGCGAATGATTATATGGCATACGTCCAATCGCTCGGGCCGGGCGTGCTCCAGCGGGCTGCTTATCCGGGCACGGACGAACTGTTTGTGTCGCGCCGCGATGGCAAGCCATTCGCCGTGACATACAGAGACGAAGAACTGGCCGCTCGACGGTGCGATTGCGTATGAGCAAGTCGGGGCCGACGGCACGCGCTACTGTTGCGGCCGACTTGGGCGGCGTAACAGAGATTTCCGAGGAAGAGTTTCGAGCCGTCTCCAGGAACGCAAATCGAGTTCCGGAGACACCAGGAACGGAGCAAGGCATGGAAAACAAGGCAATCACGCAGACCGATGCTGCGCCGAGCGCAACTTCTCGTAGCGTGGCGCGGAGTGCCTTTACGTTGGTCGAACTGCTGGTCGTGATCGCGATCATCGGAATTCTGGTGGCCTTGCTGCTGCCGGCGATTCAGGCGGCGCGCGAAGCGGCCCGGCGGACGCAGTGCAAGAATCAGCTCAAGCAAATTGGCTTGGCGATTCAGAACCACGTCGACACGTACCGCGTGTTTCCGACCGGCGGTGCAGGCCTCGACGTGCACATCGCGAAGACTACGTGGTCAACGGCAAGACCATTCGGTCCCGACAAACAAGGGCTCAATTGGAGCTTACCAGATTCTGCCCTACCTCGAGGAAGGTGCGATCCACGGAATCACGACGCAAGAACAGCTGCAGACTGCGGCCGTGCCGCTCTACGTTTGTCCCTCGCGACGTTCAGCTGTCAATTCGCACGATCTAGTCGCGATGGCCTTGGCGGCGAACAGTTTTTCTGATCGACTACGCCGCGGCCCAGCCATGCACGTTCCATTGCCCGCCTGGCAGTCCGGGCTGCGCCGACCCCCGCTCGATACAATCCGCTGGACGCGGTGCCGATCTGCCAAGGCCGGATACGTCGACGAATCAGTTGTCATTTTGGGGAGGCAAGAACGGGGCCGTTGCGGGCCGCATCGGCCGATCAACCAAGTCTACGACGGGGTGATCGTCCGCTCTCCGTGGCGATTCACGGCAAGGACGCTTCCGGCAAGATCACCGGCGAATTTCGTGGCCAGTGTTCCACGACCGATATCGGTTGTCCAAGATCACCGACGGAACCAGTCACACCTTTTGCTGGGCGAGAAGTACCTCCGCTCCGACTTGTACGAAGGCGGCAGCAAATCGGACGACAAGGGTTGGACCGACGGCTGGGATCCCGACGCGATGCGCTCGACTTGCTTCCAACCCTACCAAGATGGCGATGGGACCGGCTATCCAGTTTCAGCCGCTGAATGCGCCCTGCGACCTTTTTGGAAGTGACCGGGACGTTTATTACTTCGGATCGGCCCACACCGGCGGATTCAACGGTGTTTTTGCCGACGGATCGGTTCACACGTTGAACTACGACATCGACGTCGTGCTGTTCAATGCCCTTGCGACGCGGGCCGGCGACGAGTTGATCGACCAATCGGCGGTGAACTAACCACATTGTCGAACTCACACCGCGACTTTCCAACATGTTCAAGTCACGGTTATCTACCACTCTCGTATCACGGTTGGCTCTGCTGTTGGCCATTTCGAGCCGGCAGCTCCTAACTCTGTGGGCCGTCGTTCGTCTATTTCGATGGCAGCACCGGCACCGACTTTCTCGACGGCGGCCAACTGGACGCCGAGATCTAACGCCAGTGCCGGTGCAACCAATCTTGTCGACATCTATGGGATTGATGATGGCCTCAGCTCCACACTTTGCCGGCGGCACCACGACCGTCAGTGGCACTGAGAGTTGGATCGACTGCCAAAGAGCATCAATTTGGCGACACGCACTTCGGCCGACTAACGATGACGGGCGGGTCGCTGGAGGTGATTGGCTCGGCTGCCGAGGGGCTGTTTGGTGTCGGACGCGAACGAGAAAACAAATGCTGTCGGCGGCGACTACAACAAAAACTCGATTGTCGATGCAGCCGATTACACCGTTTGGCGAAATACGCTCGTGGCTCGACGAACCGTCATCGTCAGTGCGCCGACGGCGACGGAAATGGGACCATCGAGCAAGCTGACTACGACTACTGGAAAGCCCGTTTCGGCAATCGAGTCAAAGGTGGCGAGATCATTATGACGGGTACTTCCACCGTGACGGCAAATGGAGTGATCATTGGCGAACGCACGAAAGGGCTGCTTTCGGTCGGCCCGGATTCCCTCGTCGACCTGAGGGACTGGGATTACCAATGACGAGGCCGAGCCTCACTTTGGCGGCACACAAGACATTCGCATTGGTAACTACGGACCGGCGTACGATGATTTTGGTGCCGAGCCAGGGCTGGACGGAGACGGGCTGGTCGACGTGCAAGGCACGCTCAACGCAAACGTATGTATCTATCTGAGAACGGCGCGAAAGGCGAAATTCGTCTCTCCGGTGGTACGGTGAACCTGAACGGCTCCCTGATCATGGATTTCTGCGGGAATTGCGTCACCGACCCGGCTCATCCTGTGCCAAGCGGTCCTGCGAAGGTGACGATCATCGGGTCGAGCGGAACGTTTAACGTCGGCCTCGACCCCGACCCGTTAGTCCGTCGATCCACTGCCTCCGAGTCGAGATCTACTGGCTGACAATCTGCGACGGCGACGTTCTCCTTCACCGCCGACGCGGGCGGCGTGACGCCGATCACTGTCGTGGAGAACGGCCGACTGAACCTCTCCGGCACCGCATACATTGCCGGGGCCAACTCGAGCTCAACCTCGATGCGTATACGTCTGCATCGCCGCTGACATTGATCGACGCCCCCGCCGCCCAACTCGTCGGCACGTTTGGCGCGGTAACTTTCTGGGAAGTCGGACGGCCACCGTCAATTACGATCTAGCTGAATGGCGACGTGTTTCTCAGCAATTTTCAAGACGGGGCGGGCAGCGGATCGTTGGCGAGTTCCGCCGTGCCTGAGCCCTCTGGGCTAACGATAGTAGCGGCTTTTGGTGTCATCTTGCTTGCAATTGGTGCGCGAGAGAATAGGCGGAGAGCGCGTCTGTGGGGACTTCAGTGTCTGAAAATCAGAGCGTAACTCGGCCGCATCGCCTTCGAGGCCCGTCGTCGGAAGAGCCAGGCTATACACGCCGATCTTGCTTGCATTGTTTCTTGGTGCTGGCCATCGCCATGGCGCAGATGCCGCTGGCCACTGCCGCCGCGGGGCGACAACTGTCGCTCTCCGCAATTGACTTGTTGCCCAACGCGCCGGCCACTTACCAGATGCGCGATTGGCATCAGACAGCCACCGATTTCGACACGTTGGCCTTCGACACGAACGCGACCGGGCAGTTCTTGCCTCTGGTGACGATCGACACCACGCCGCACTTTCCCGAGCAGGCCGTGGGGGAGACGTGGTTCGGTCTGCCGGCCTATGTCGGCGAAACACGGACATTCGGCGAGACAGGCGAGCCGGTCCACGAAGCGATCGCATCGCTTGGGGCCGTACTCGGCGGGACGCTCGTGGGCGTGGATAAGACCAGCGGGCCGTACAATTGGGTCGCGCTGTCGCAGGAGTATTACGTTGACCGGAACTCCCAATATGTGATCCTCAACAATCCGTATGCCAGCACCGGCGGATCCGCCTGGTACGAGACGTACCCCAGCATTCTCTTTTACAGCATTGCCGACCGATACCCCGGTGAAGCCAACCTGCAAACCATTCTCGACACGGTCGACACGCGGTTCTACGGCGCGGTGAACAAATTGACCGTCGGCGGAACGGCGCCGAATTTCAATCACACCGCATTCAATTTCGCCACGCAGCAACCGGTCGACAACGGCGTCTGGCGCGAGCCCGACATGGGCCTCGGCATGGCCTGGTTGCAGCACGCGGCTTATTGGCGAAACCGCGACTCGAATCCGGCGCCAGGCGGCCAGTTATCTCAACGCGGTCGATTGGAGCTTAGCGTACTACGAGCAGACTTCAACCAATCCGGATTACGAAATTCTCACTCCATTCGGCGCCTACACCGCCGCTCGCATGAACGCCGAGCACGGCGGCAACTACGACGTGCAGAAGTTGGTGAAGTGGGTCTTCGAGCGCAGCAACGCACGGGACACCAAAATCATGATCAGCGGCGAGCAATGGGGCGGCCAAGACGTGGGCGGGCTGATGGGCTTTACGGTTCCGAATACGGGAGCCAACGTCCGCGGTTACGCCTTCTCGATGAACACGTTTGCCACCGCCATGCCAATGGTCCCGCTCGCGCGGTACGAAGACCGCTTCAGCCGGGCGATCGGCAAATGGATGCTCAACGCGGCAAATGCCGCCCGCTTGTTTTACGCCGATCAACATTCGGCGCAAACCCAGTCGTCCGAATTCTGGACCGGCGACCCGCAGAGTTCCGATCGCATACGAGGGGCTGCGGCACCATTGGCTCAACCAGTTCGACGGCGAAGAACTGTACGCTGCCGGAGACCCGCTCACGTACGGCTGGGGCCCGCAGACCGATTTCGGCATCTATGGTTCCGCGGTCTCCGGCGTCTTCGGTTCGATCATCAAGACCACGAACGTCGAGAAGATTCTGCAGCTCGATCTGTTGGCCACCGATTTCTACCACGACACGGCCCACGGCACGTTCCTGTATTACAACCCGTTCGCCACGACCAAAGCGGTGTCGATCAACCTGGCGAGTGGCACGTACGATCTTTACGACGCAGTGTCGAATCGATTCTTGGCACGGGGGGCGTCGTCGCAGGCGTACTTCAACGTGCCGGCCGACGAAGCCGTGATGCTCGTGCTCGTTCCCAGCGGCGGCACGGAAACCCGCGATCGGGCGGCAGTTGCTCGTCGACGGCGTGGTGATTGACTACAACGCGACCTTGTTGCCGGACAACCTCGTCCGCAATCCCGACGTCGACGCAGCGCAAACCAACAATTCCAGTCGGCCCACTTTCTGGCACTACAGCTCGCACGCCAGCTGGTCGGACGACGAGGCGCTGAGCCCCACTCATTCGTTGGAGCTCGTCGACACGAGCACGACGGCCTACGAGGAGTGGCGGAGCTACGCGACCGACGTTCCGGCGGGCGAGGATCGCTCGTTCAAGGTGCGCTGGTTTTGGAAGTACGACGTCGCCGAGGGCGAGGAGTTTCGCGCTCGCTTGCGGTTATCCAACGACGGGGTTACGTCGCTCGATCTCACGAATCCGCTTCAGGAGTTAAACTTCACCGTTACCGGCACGGCGACCGACTTCGAGATGTTTGAAACCACGATCGATCTGCCGGACGGCGTTCGGTCGTTCGATCTGACGTTTATCTCCGGCGGCGCGCTGTCGGCACTGGGGTCGATCTACATCGACGACATTTCGGCCGCGATCCTCAAGGCCCCGGTGCTCCTGGGCGACTACAACGGCAACGGCATCGTCGACGCGGCCGACTACATAGTGTGGCGCAACTCGCTCGGCGCGTCTGGTAGTGGCCTCGCCGCCGACGGCGACGGCGACAACATGGTCACGCAGCTCGACTACGACATTTGGAAGGCCAACTTCGGCACCACGGCCGGTGGTGCAGGCGGCGCCGCGGCCTCGGTTCATCCATCACCGGCCCCCGAGCCGTCCGCGATGCTGTTGTTTCTTGTTGGAACCTGCGTTGCGGCGATCGCATCGCGGCGCCGTCGGTATGGATCGAAGCATCGGAACATGAAGTCTTATCCACTACGTTCTTCGACTGCTGGTCTGCGTTGCCGCTCTGGTAACGATTGCTGACGCCCGACGTCTCGAAGCGGCGGAGGAGGCTTCGCCGTCTTCGATCCCGCGCGTAGCGGGGATGCCGAATCTTCCCGACCCGTTTGCCATGCGCGATTGGTCTCAAGTGACGCGTGACTACGTCGACTTCGTGTTCGATTTCGAGCGGCGCGGCGACCACCTCCCGCTCGTCCGTTGGCTGGACAAGAGCCACACGATGGTGTCGATTCCGGCCTACGTCGGCGGACCGCGCGGACCGGAAGCGATCAACTATTTGGGGGCGGTCGTCAGCGGTTCGCTCGTCGGGCTCGACATGCGGAATCATCGCGGCCACGACTGGGTGGCCATGGGCACCAACTTCTATAGCAAGCAGGAAGGCGTCTACGTGAACCGCTTCGGCGCGAGCACGGGCAAATCATTCTGGTACGACATTTTCCCCGACGTGCTCTTCTACCAGGTGGACGCTCTCTACCCGAACGATGCGGTGCGCGACCAACAGGCCCTATCGGTTGCGCTCAAATGGCACGAAGCTTGCGTGGCACTGGGCGGCAGCACCGACCCGCCCGCGCTCCCCAACTTCGATCACACGGGATTCCGTCTTGCGACCATGCAGCCGACGGAGAAGGGCTGGATCGAACCAGAGGGGGCCGCCGGCATCGCATGGCTGGAATACATGGCTTGGGTGCGGTTCAAGGACCCGCGATTTCTAACGGCCGCCGATTGGGCCGTTCGATCGCTGGAGGAGAGGCCGGCCGACGAGAGCCCGCTCTACGAAGTGCTCCTCCCCTACGGCGCGCTGGCCGCCGCCCGGATGAACGCCGAAACGGGCAGCCACTACGACGTCGGCAAGCTAGTGAACGAATGCTTCGATCCGCATGGTCGGCCGCAAGCTCGCCCGGGGTGGGGCGTGATTTCGGATCGCTGGCAAGGGCAGGACGTCCACGGCCTAGTCGGCAGCACCACCGATGGCGAAGGCTATGCGTTTGCCATGAACACGTTCGAGTGGGCAGGCGCAATCGTGCCCCTCGCCCGCTACGACACCAGCTACGCGCACGACGTCGGCAAGTGGATGTTGAACCTGGCCAACGCCGCACGGCTGTTCTATCCCAATGCCCACGACGCCGAACATCAGTCGAGCTACTCGTGGGCGGCCGCGCATGACAGGAAATCGGCGATTGCCTACGAGGGAATCCGCAAGTGGAAGCGCGGCGCCGCAGTCGCCAGCGCCGACTTCCGCACCTCCCACGGAAGAATCGTGCAAGGGAGTTTCGCTTCCACCCACGCGCGTCGCGAAGCGCCGCTCGATTTGGAAGTTCTTGAAGAGGAACCAGGTTCCGCCGCCTCGTTTGAGCACATCTGGGAATTTGACTTGCCGAATTCGGCCAAGCGGTGGCTGGTCGTGGCGGCGGAACGCATAGATGGCGGGCACGTTGGCAACGCCTTTCGCTTTTCCTTCGCAAGCGATCCCGATGGACCGTACACGCCGGCCTTTTCGGTGTCGGGCGCCGGACCGGTTCAAGTAGTCGAATTGCCGGAGTCGCTGCGAGGAAAGCTATTACGTCAAGGTCCAGAGCAGTGATCGAGTCGCCGCCTGGTGCGGTCAGGACCAGCTGGCGGTCGACGCAATGGCGATCTCCTATCGGTCCGACATTGGTCCGTTTGCTCAAGGAGATCAGCTGGTAACGTTCGTCGATCTGCTGGAGGAAGCCACGGTGCCGATCGTGCTCTATCGCCCCGCTTCGGCGACGACCGATCTGGGCTTGTACGGCAGCAGCCACGTGGGAATTCTCGGCGGCATCATCAAGCGGACCAACGTCGAAGGCATCTTGCAGCTCGACCTCTTGAAAACCGACTATTTCCACGCCAAGGCGTATCCGACGTTTCTCTACTACAACCCGTACGATTCGGAACAGACGGTCGAGATCGCCGTCGGCCCCGAGGCGACGGATCTCTACGACGCGGTGACGAATCAGTTTCTCCAGCGGAATGTTCACGGAAGCACGCAAGTCGCCATTCCGCCCGACGTGGCAAGAATCGTGGTGCTCGCGCCGGCAGGTGGAGAGCTGCGCCGCGACGGAGAGCGGACTCTCATCAACGACGTCGTCGTGCGATACGCGGACTAGAGAAGGATGCTCCGATCATGGCCGACATCGCCCAGCGATTCGCTGAAAACCCGCTGTTGAGGCCCGCCGACGTCCGCCCGAGCATCGAGGGGATGCAGGTCGAGTGTCTGCTGAATCCGGGCGTCTTCCGCTTCGACAACAAAACCTGGCTCTTGCTGCGCGTAGCCGAACGGCCCAAGCAGGCGTCCGGCAAGACTTCATTCCCCGTGTTGGATGCGACGGGCCAAGTGAAAATCTTGGAATTCGATAACTCCGACCCGAAGCTCAATCGCGACGATCCCCGCGTCATCAACTACGACGGCAACGACTATCTGACCACGATGTCGCATCTTCGGCTCGTCGCTAGCGACAATGGAATCTACTTTCGCGACGTCCCAGGCTATCGGGCGATGTTCGGCCAGGGCGACTTGGAGTCGTACGGGATCGAAGACTGCCGCGTGGTGCGAATCGACGAGACCTACTATCTGACCTACACGCAGGTCTCGCCGCATGGCGTGGGAGTGGGCCTGCGGACGACGACCGACTGGCGAGAAATCGTCGAACGCGGAATGATTCTTCCCCCTCACAACAAAGACTGCGCGATCTTTGGCGAGCGAATTGGCGGCAAGTACTACGCGCTCCACCGCCCCAGCAGCGTGTTCCTTGGCGGGAACTACATTTGGCTGGCCGAATCGACCGACCTGCTGCACTGGGGCGCTCACCGTTGCGTTGCGCACAGCCGGCCGGGCATGTGGGATGCGGTTCGCGTCGGGGCCGGGGCCGCGCCGATTCGCACCTCGGCGGGCTGGCTCGAGATTTATCACGGCGCCGATGCGAACCATCGTTATTGCCTCGGAGCGCTGCTGCTGGATCTGGAATCTCCTTGGAAGGTCTTGGCCCGCTCGCGCGAACCGATCATGGAACCCGTTGCCGATTACGAACTCACCGGCTTCTTCGGCAACGTCGTGTTCACCAATGGCCATGTCGTCGACGGCGACACGCTGACCATCTATTACGGCGCCTCCGACAGCGTGATTTGCGGGGCCCGTTTTTCGATCGAAGAAATCCTCCGGAGTCTTCGCTGAGCGCTCTCATGCAGAAATTCCTCCACGAATATCGGCACTTTCTTTCCTATCCGCGCGAAATGCGGATACTGCTGCTCACGAATCTGATCTACGCCTTCGTCTTGCCGGTGATCGACGTGTTCGTGGGGGCCTACGTCATGCGGAATTCGCAGGACGTGAAAATGGTCGTGCTCTATCAACTGGCCGTCTACACCGGTATTCCATTCACGTTCTTGATCAACGGCTTCCTGCTGCAGCACGTCAACATCAAGCGGCTTTACTCGGCCGGCATGCTGCTCAGCGGCGTGTCGATGGCCGTGATGATGTCGCTCGGCAAGCTGGAACTAACGGGCGTGGGCGTAGCCGGCTTGATGATGGGCATGTCGTTCGGCCTGTTTTGGGCCAATCGTGATTTTCTGGCGCTCTCGACGACGAACGACCAGAACCGCAACTACTACTATGGCCTCGAGACTTTCTTCTACACGAATACCTACGTCATCGTGCCAATCGCCATCGGTTGGTTCATCGAAGGCACCGGCCGGCAAGGGTGGTTCGGCGGCGATCGCAACACGGCCTATCAAATCGTTACGGCGATTGTCTTTCTGCTCACGATCTGTGCCTCGATCCTTGTTCATCGCGGACGCTTTGAAAATCCGCCCGACACGAACTTCATCTTCTTTCGCTTCCATTGGCTTTGGAACCGAATGCAGCTGCTGGCCATCTTGAAGGGGCTGGCGCAGGGTTACATCGTCACGGCGCCGGCGATGCTCGTCATGCGATTGGTCGGCCAGGAGGGCGCGCTCGGCACGCTGCAGGCCGTGGGCGGTATCCTCTCCGCGTTCCTGCTCTATTTCATCGGCCGGACGACGAAACCGGAGCATCGCCTTGTCATTTTTACGATCGGACTGGCATTGTTTGCTCTGGGCGGACTTGCCAACGCGCTTCTCTACAACGCGATCGGGGTGTTCCTTTTCATGGCCTGCCTGCTGCTCAGCCGTCCGCTGCATGACATTGCCTATTTCCCGATCCAGATGCAAGTGATCGACGCCGTCGCCGCCATCGAGCATCGCAACAAGTTTGCGTACATCTTCAGCCAGGAGTTCGGCTTCTACATCGGCCGCTTTGCCGGCTGCATGCTTTTCATCTTGTTGGCGAGCAAAGTGTCCGACACGTTCGCCCTGCGATTCGCGCTGTTGATGATCGGCGTGGTGCAGTTGCTGTCGATCCCTATGGCCAAGCGGGTCCTCCAGGGCTGTGCCCAAACGGAAAAGGCAAGTGTCGAAGAGCCGGTCATTGCACCCGTCCGAGCTGTGACCTAGCGGGCACGGCGAAGAGCCGGTTTTTGCGGCCGATCGTCACCCGTTTCAGTGCCCGCTCGGCGGCATTGTTGTCGATGGCCAAAAAGCCTTGCGTGGCGTAGACGCCGAGCGCGGCCCACCGGTTCTGGGCGCAGGTGATCGCCGTCGGCAGCGGGCTGCCGCTATTTCGACGCCGCTCCGATTCGCGGTCTGCCGAGAGACACATACCATGGACGCGGCATCGCGCCGAGTACGATCAACGCGAGTTGCGACGCGGCGAACGTCAAGAGCCACATCGCCGTGCTGCTGTCGTTGGCGCCGTAGGAGTGCAGCCCGACGCCCAACGCGTTCACGCCGAACCAGGACCAGGTGGTGACGATGTTGCCGCCGATCACAAGCAGCGCCAGCCCGCGCTCCCGCACCAAACCGCCCCAGCGGGCGTGGAGCACCAGCGCGTTGTAGAGCACGATGATCAGCGCGCCATTCTCCTTCGGGTCCCAGCCCCAGAAGCGACCCCACGAGTCGTCGGCCCACAGGCCGCCGAGCACCGTGCCGACGAAACTGAAGAAGATCGCGAAGCAGAGCGTGCCGTAAATCATCCGCGTCAGCTGGCGGCGTTCGTCGTCGCCGAGCACGGGAAACACGTGGGCCAACAGCACGTAGAGAACGCCCAACGTGCCGGCCAGGAAAGTCGTGGCGTAGCCGAGCGTGATGCAGACGACGTGCGTGGCGAGCCAGAACTGGGTGTCGAGCACGGCCTGCAACACGATAAACGTGTCGCCGTCGAACGAGAGAAAATGGGCCACCAGCAGCGTCAAGAAACCGATCACCGAAGCCACGATGTTTCCCAGGCCCAAGCGGTAAATCTGCTCGAACACCAGCGACAACAGGACGCATGCCCAGCCGATGAACACAGCCGACGAATACAGGTTGGTCACCGGCGGTCGGCCGGAGATGTCGATGCGGGCCACGAGGGCAAACGTATGCAACGCAAACGTGAAGACCAACAGCCACATCGACGCCCGCCTGAGCGGCTCGGTCCAACCCAACCACGACGCTGCCCCCAGCACGAACGCCACCAAGTAGAGCACCGCCGCATAGTAGAACGGACTGAACTGGTTGTAAAACACCTCGAAATTGATTTTGCGCTGCGACAGGACCTCGGCTTTTTTCACGCCGGCTTCGTTTAGTTGTTCCGCATTCGCGGCGAGCGATTTCTCGTAGTCGGCCAAAACGTGGCGATAATTGGCCAGTTGTTTGTTGAACGTCGTGGCGTCGTCGCGGGCGTAGGCGTCCAACATACTGCTCAACGCGATGGTGGCCGGATTGACCGGCTGATTGCTCGCGCGATCCTGCAGCGCCGCGAATTCTGCCTCCACCAGCGGCGTCCAGCGGCCGCTCGGCTCGCGCGGCGGCACGGCGTGGAGAGCCACAGCCGTGCGCAATCGTTCGATCGCGAACTGAATTTGTGGGATATTCTCGGCGAGTTTTGCCTGATCGGTAGTCAGGCCCGGCAGGCGGAACGACTGGATCAACAGCGAGTACAGGTTCAACTTCGTCGCCAACCGCAGCACGTCCTTCTGATACAGCGAGCGCTTGCTGGTCGGCTGCGCATCGGCCAGCTCAATCTGTTTCTGCAGCGCGTCCAGCTTGTCGCGGAAATCGTTCAGCGAATATCGGAACGAGCCTTCGCGTGGTTTCAGGCCGAGCGTGTCCAACAGTTCCAGGTTTTCGATGCGGAAGACGCGGTGATCGCCGGCGGCCGGGGAGCCGGCGATCGTGTCCAGTAGCCAGCGAATGGCGGGCAGCTTGGTCCTCCCACCGTCCTGTTCCACGATGACTTCCTGCCGGCCGGAGAGGATCTGCAAAGCATTGCGGGCCACCGTGTCGTAGGGCTTGATGCGGCCTTGGTAGGCCAAAGGCAGCTTGGCAAACTCGTAGATCTGCATCTCGCTGGGCGTGGACCGCGGCATCCGCGTCTTGCCGGCCACGTACATCGCAAACACGACGACCACGACGGCCGGGAACCATTTAACAAATGCGGTCCAGACGGACGATGTCTCGACATGCCGGCGTCTACCGCGGCGCTTCTCCGCAGACGGAAGCGCGCTTGCCTGCCGGGCGGCTTCGTCGGCGCGGCGCCGCGAAAACCGCACCAGCAGGACGCCAAAGTGCGCCAGCATCCCGGTCGCCACCAGCATGCACGCCACGTAAGGCGCCATCCAGCCAGGGTTACTCACGACCTGTAGCACGGTGGTCTGTTCGGTCGCCTGGTCGAAGCTGGACTGATAGAACGTGTTGCCCGCGTAGCGGAGCGGATTGTTCATCCAGATGAGCACGTCGCGATCGACGTTTTGCGCCGGATCTTTCAATTGAACCAGTGACGAAAAGTTCTTTGCCGTGTTCGTGCCGACGTAGCGGTCGAAGCGAAAGTCTTTCAGCGTCAGCGAATAGGGATAGTAGCTTCGTTTGAAGCGCAGCGCGAGATCGTACGCCGGTACGTCAGCTCCGATCGGTTGATCGGGCAGGGATGCCGCCACGAGAAACGTGCCGAGCGACTCGCCGGTGGCCTTCGAAAAAAGCTCCACGTAAGCCGCCGGCTGGTCCACGGCCGAATCGGTGTCGACGCCGGAGGCGGTGCGGGCCTCGTTCGCCACATATTGCAGACCGACGCCAGCGGTCGCGGCGTTGGGGCCGCCCGGTGCGGCGACGCGCAACTCCGAATTCGGCAGCCAACGCAGGACCTGGATCGTCAACGGCAGGTCGGCCTTTTCGATGCGGTCCAACGCGCCGACGTGGTCGATGAGCAGCGACGCCGGGATCACCGTGACCCGGTCATGCTCTGGGTCGGAGTGGTCGATGATCGCCAATTCCGTGGTGCGGACGTCGCTGGTGAAATTGACCGTTTCGCCTTCGGCGATCCGCATTTGGGCTTCACTGGCCGTGAGCCCGGTCCACAGTTCGCTGCACATCAGCAGCGCCACGCCGCCATGCAAAAGTACGACGCCGGCCCGCTTGCGGAAGGCCATGATGCAACCGACCAGCAAGATGCCGCCGGCGGCCAGGCCTTTGACGAGTTGCCACAGAATTCGCAAACCGGAGTCGTCGAGGCGAACGTCGGGACGAAGAAACAGCCAGAGAGCGATCGCCGCGAGCAGGAGGTCGACTACCAAGAGAAAGTACCACTCCGGGCGGTGGCGATCGAAGTTGAGCACCAACCAATATCCACCAGCCAGCGCCAAGCCAGCCAACGTCGCGCGGAGCGTGTGCCACAGCCCATTGCAGAACGCGGGCGACAATTCGCTCCCAAGCGTGTCGTTCATGCCGCTGCGAATCACCAGCGCGGTGACCAGCACGCCGAGCGCGACGACCGCCAATCCGCCGCGAAGACGCCAACCGTGTGCCGCGACCTTGAACCTCATGACGTGGGCCGCGAGCAAATTCATCAGCAGCAGTCCGCCGAGCAATTTGCCGCCGGGAAAATAGAATCCTCCCCGCAGATTCCACTCGACCGGATAAAACATCTGCACCAGCCGCTCGAACGTCGTCCAGTCGACGCGTGCAAACCAGACACGGAAGTAGGCGTGATTGACGACGTCCCACACGCCATGGTCCACCTGCGCCAGCGTGCCGACAAACACAAGAAAGATCGACATCGCGAACAGCACCACGGTCAGTCGCAACGACGCCAATGCGGAGAGCGCACGGGCTGCCGTGAAGCGGTTGGAGTCAATCCGCCGAGCGGCGGTTGGCGTGGTGATTTCGGGTTCGATTAGTTCGCTAGTTGCCATTGCTAGATTCGTCGCGGGCTGTCAACCGGACCGACTTGAGGAAGGACTTGAATTGGGTCACGCTGAGCGACGACGAAATCGAGGTCACCGCTGATCACGAAGCACCAGACGACGCCGTCGCTGGTGGCTAGGCCTGCCGGCGCGCTGCGGTTTCCCGCACGCCGGCTCACTTCCGCGAATTATAGCCGCCACGCCGCTCGTTGAAACGGCAGATTCCGCACACTGCAACGACGGCCGGCGAAATCGCAGCAGTCTCGCGTTGGTGTGCCAGGCGAAATGCAGGAGAACTGCAAAGTCATTTTTTCTCTATTACTAGCGATGAAGCAGCAGCATTGCTCGCGTCCCGCTTTTCCATCAATACCTGACAATCGCGTGCCCGGCTGGTGGCTGAGCATGCTGTGCCAAATGCCGAGAAAATAGACTTTGCAGTTCTCCTGAGGCGAAATGTAGGAAGTATTGACAATAAAAACAGACTAGTCGTGCAGCTGAAACAGTCGCTGGAGTGCTTCAACAAGTGCATTTGGCGAACCGTTGTGAGATTCTTCGCGCAGCGATTTCAGCGGTGGGTCAACCATCTTCGCCAGGAGTCGGTCTGCGAATCGGCGAATTTCTTGCCGTGAGTCCGCATTCAATTTGGGCAGCCGGTCATGAAGCCGTTCGAGTTCGGCGGCCTGCACCTTTTCCAACGCTTCACGAAAATGGGTGATCACCGTTCCGGCCGCCGGATGGCGTGTGTCGGCGGTCGCTTGCCAGATCTGTTCGTCATCGTCGGTCGATTCGTCGATTTCGTGCAAATCCACGCCAAGTTCCTCGAAGGTGCAATGGGGCACGATAATATCTGCTCGGATCGAAAGGATTCAAGTGCAGTCACAACCGTGGAAGTGCGGCCGCCAGCATTCCAGCATTCGACTGCGCCCGATTCGGATTTGACATCGCCCGCGAGGGCTGCTAGCCTCCGCCCACTTTCCGCGTGTCAAGCTGCGGCATGCTATCGCTCGACCGTTTCGATTGAAAGTTCCGTTCCACTCATTCGCCAATTGGCGCAGGCGGTACGCTGAAATGAGCCCGGGCCTCAAACTCACCGCGGGGGCATTGCTGTTGGCCACGGCGATCGGCTATCTGGCCTATCTCGGCGCGGCCAGCAGTTGGCAATACTACCTTTCCGTCGACGAAGCCGTAGCCGACGCGCCCCACATCGAAGGCAAGCGGATTCGCGTCAGCGGTCGCGTCAAGACCGGATCCCTAACGATTGTCGACGACCGTCGCCAGGCGACTTTCGACCTGGCCGGCGAACGGCACACGCTGCACGCGACGTGTCGCTGCACGATGCCCGACAACCTCGCCGAAGACATCGACGTCGTGGTCGAGGGGACGTTTCAGTCCGACGGGATTCACGGCGACAAAGTGATCACGCGCTGTGCGAGCAAGTACCAACCGATGGACAAGACGGCCGCTCGCGCCGGCCGCCGGCCAAGTGACAACAAGTCCTGACGCCGTACGTTTCACCTCGTTCTGATACCGCCGACAGTTCCCGAAAGACCAAGCATGAGAGTACTGGGCGAAGTTTGCCTGCTCACGTGCCTTGTGGCGAGCGGCTACGCCGCGTTTCTGTCGCTCCTGGGCGCCAGGGGCGGGAGCATCTGGCGGCCGCGTCTGGCGGCGTCGACTGCCGTCGTCGGCTTTGCGGCCTTGACGATCACGCTGGCCGCCCTCGCCTGGGCATTGGTCTCACGCGACTTTTCCTACGAGTACGTCGCCAACTATTCGAGTCGACTGCTCCCGTGGCAGTATCGTCTCTCGGCGTTATGGGTCGGTCAGGCGGGTTCGCTGCTTCTGTGGGCCTGGATGTTGGGCGCGATGGCGATTGCGCTGCGATTCCTGCCGACGGTTGACTCGGTGCTATGTCGCACGGCCTTTGGGCTGGTGATGGGCAACGTCTGCTTCCTGGTGGCGGTGATGGTCTTTGCGGCCGACCCGATGGCGCCGAGCCTCACCACGCCCACCGAAGGCACCGGGCTCAGTCCGCTCTTGCAGCACCCGAACATGCTCGTTCATCCACCGATCGTATTCCTCTCCTATGCCGCATGGGCAGTGCCGTGTGCGCTGGCGCTCGCGGCGTTGGGCCACGGCCGCCTGGACGCCACGTGGACGCAAATGGCCCGGCCTTGGGCGATGGCCGCCTGGGCGCTGTTGGGCGTCGGACTACTGCTCGGCGCGCAATGGGCTTACCAGGAACTCGGCTGGGGCGGCTATTGGGGCTGGGACCCCGTCGAAAACGGCTCGCTGCTGCCGTGGCTAACCGGAACCGCGTTTGTCCACAGCATGTTGGCGTGGCGGCATCGCGACGCGATGAAGAAAACGGCCGTGGCGCTCGCCATCGTCACCTTTGCCCTCTGCAACTTCGCGACGTTCCTCACTCGCAGCGGTATCTTCAGCAGCGTGCATGCCTTCAGCGAGTCGCCGATCGGCTGGATGTTCCTCGCGCTGATGGGCGCACTTGTAATCGGCGGCGGCGCGCTGCTGATGCGACACCGCGATCAACTCGCAACCCGACAGGCATTCAGCCACGTTCTGGCGCGGGAGACGTTGATTCTCGTGTCCGCTTTTCTGCTCGTCTCGCTGGCCGTGGTGGTGACGGTCGGTACGCTGGTCGCGCCGCTCACGAAGATGTTCCTCGGCCGAATGATTCAGGTCGGCCCCGCGTTTTACAACAACGTCCTGCCGCCGATCGGCTTAGGATTGTTGGCGACGACGGCGGCGGTACCGCTATTGCAATGGGGCGCTCCGCCATCGCTCGCGCGTCGCCGGCTGTTGGTTCGCTGCCTGGCGATCAGCTTAGCAGTCGTTGCGGTCGCGCTCGTCGCCGGGATGCGGCAGCCGCTGCTCTTGGCGGTGGTGGGGTTGGCGGCAATGACCGTGGCGACGTTGCTGGCCGCCTGGCTGCACGAGGCCGGGCAACGGCAGTCGCAACCTCGCTGGCATGGGCTGCTCGGCGCGTTGGGGAACGGCCGACGAAAGTATGCCGCTTACTCCGTCCACCTCGGTTTCGTCTGTGTGGCGATCGGTGTGACCGGCTCGTCGCTCGGCACGCAACGAAAAGAGGTCACCCTGAACGAAGGCGATACGCTCCGTTGGGCCGACCGCCAGATTCACTACGTCCGACTCGAGCAACGCCAATTGCCCGACAAGCTGGTGGCCGAGGCGGTGCTCGAGGTTGCCCGCGACGGATCGGTGCCGGTCGAGCTGCGGCCGGCTCGGCATCTGCACTTGCTGCAGAACGATTGGACGACCGAAGTGGCCATCCACTCGACGTGGCGGGGCGATTTTTACACGGTGCTCCACGCCGGATTGGGGGATGGGCGCGTGGTCGTGACGCTCGTCGACAACCCGATGATCGGTTGGATCTGGGGCGGCGGGGCCGTGGCGACTATTGCGGCAATCGTGGCGATGTGGCCGGTGTCACGCCGCCGCGTCGCAATCGCCGGCGCGGCCTGCGATTCCGACGACACGGGCTTTGAAGTTACGCCAACCGATTCACGAGCAACCGCCGCTTGAGCAATTCCATGTTGCGAGCATTCAAGAACACGCTAGTACAAAGCCGGGCCGACGACCGCGCGGCGAACCAGGCGTCGTGTAGCGGCGGCCACACAGTGGAAGTGGCCGGCCTGGTTGTCGTGTACGGGCGGGTGCCGGTGCTGCACGACGTCGACCTGGCTGTCGCCGAAGGCGAGTCGATCGCCGTGATGGGGCCGAACGGAGCCGGCAAATCGACGTTGTTGAAGTGCCTGGTGGGGGCGGTGCGTCCGGCCGCGGGATGCGTGCGTTGGTTTGGCAATGCGACCGCTCGCTGTGGCTACGTGCGCCGGCAGATCGGCTACGTGGGCTCGGAAAGTGGACTGTATGCCGAATTGACGGCGCTGGAGAACCTGTTGTTTGCTGGTCGGATGAACGGCGTCGCCAATGTCCACGACCGAGCCGCAGCACTCTTGGCCGAAGCGGGGATCGAGTCGCAGGCGCATCGCCCGGTCGGACAACTGTCGCAGGGCATGCGACAACGACTATCGATCGCCCGGGCGCTGGTGCACGAGCCGCGGCTGATCGTGCTCGACGAACCGTCATCCAACTTGGACGCGGCGGGCCGCCGGTGGATGGAGCGGACTGTTCGGCCGCTGGCGGCGCGCAGGGCGGACCGTCTGCTTCGCCAGTCACGACGCCGCCCAGAGCCGCAGCCTGGCCGACCGAATCGTTCACCTGGACGCCGGGCGAATGGTGGCGATCGAACGCGGCGAGCAGTCGCCCACCGCGTTGCGGCGGAGCGCATGATGCCGACACGTCAAACCTTCCATTCGCTGTGGTGGCTGATTCACAAGGATCTGACGCGCGAGCTGCGCGCTCAGCACGTTTGGCCGGGGATGGTGCTGCTGGGGCTGGTGTTGGTGTTTCTGCTGGCGACGCAAATCGACCTCCCTTTGGACCAAAAAGCTCGCGTCGGCGGCGGGCTGCTGTGGCTGGCCGTCTTCTTTGCGGGCACGCTGGCTTGCGATCGGTCGTTCGCCGGCGAACGTGACGCCGGCTGTTGGCAAGCGCTCACGCTGTATCCCATCGCGCCGAGCGTGTTGTTCCTGGCGAAGATGGCGGTTAATCTCGCGGCGCTCGTGATCTTGGAGCTGGTGCTGGTGCCCGCGTTTATCGTGCTCTCGGATGTTCCGTTCGCCGCGCGGCCGGGCCCGCTGCTCGTGATCGCGGCGTTGGGCAACGTCGGTTTCGCGGCGGTGGGGACGCTCGTCGGCGGGCTAACGTCCGGCCTGCGGCATCGCGGCGGCTTGCTGACGCTGCTCTTATTGCCGCTGGTTGTGCCGGTTGTGTTCGGCGCGGCCGAGACGACCCGCCTGTTGCTGGTCGGCGAAATCGGTTCATTGTGGTGGCGGTGGATTCAGTTGCTGGCCGTCTTTGCCGTCGTGTTTACGGTGGCCGGAGCGATGTTATTTGAATTTGTCGTGGAGGATTGATGCGATGAAAGACCTCTCGTCGGACCGCGTCTCCGTGGGCACGTTGGCCGCCGGTGCGCTCGTCACCGGCCTCGTGTTCGCTGCGGTGTGGATGATCTTCTTCGTCGCGCCGACGGAAGCCACGATGGGCGACGTGCAGCGGATCGTCTACCTGCACGTGGCGGTCGCTTGGTGCGGGCTCGTCGGATGCGTGGCGATGGGCTTCTGCGGGGCGATGTTCCTCGTCCGCCGCCGGCTGGAGTGGGACTTCTGGTCGCAAGCGGCCGGCGAAGTCGGCTGGCTGTGCGCGACGCTGACGTTGATGACCGGCTCGGCGTGGGCCCACGAGGCCTGGGGCACCTGGTGGACTTGGGAGCCGCGACTCACCTCGTCGCTCGTGCTATGGATCATCTACGCGGGTCTGTTTCTCGTCCGCTCGAGCATCGACGATCCGCAGCGCCGCGCGCGGGTTTTCGGCGTGCTGGCCGTGGTCGGCATGAGCGACGTGCCGCTGGTGCTGATGGCCACGCGCTGGTTTCGCGGCGTCCACCCGGTCACGCCCGAAATGGACCCGCGGATGCGACTCGTGCTTTTGGCATCGGTAATTAGCTTCACGGCCCTGTTCGCTTACCTAGCGGTGCAGCGGCGACGCCAACTCGAAATCACCGAACGGACCGCACAACTGGAAGTCGCTGCCTGGTCGGCTGAGCGCACCTTCGCAATCGTGACAAGTCTTATCCACACACAGGAGAACTGAACGTGGAAACTTTACTCGCTACTTACGCTGTCGCTTGGGCGGTCGTGAGCGCTTACGTGCTACTGATCGCTGCCGGAAACGGCCGGCTCGCCCGGCGGTTGGAGCGGCTGGAGTCGCACCTTGCCAAGCCACATAGCGGCGAGATGCTGCGTGCCAAAGCCGCTTGACGGAGTCGAGAATGCTGACGTTTCTGCTCTCACTCGCGCTCGCGGTCACCGATTTGGAGTCGCTGCCGGAACCGGCCGGGACGATCCAAGGCGCGGTCGTAAACGGCACCCACGACAATCAGCCGCTCGCGGACGTGGAAGTCGTGTTGCGGGCCGGCGCGGATGGCGAATTGGTGGCCGTGGCCGAAACGAAAACCGATCGGTATGGGAATTTCGAGTTTCGACAAATGCCGTTGGAGCCGACGCTCGTCTATCTGCCCGGCGCCAACCGCGACGGCGTGCATTATCCCGGCCGACGCGTCCGGCTCGATCCCAACGACCGAGTCGCGCACGTTTCGATCGTGGCATTCGACGCCGTATCGACGCCTTGCCCGCTCGTCGCCAAGCGGCACGACGTCGACGTGACCGTCGAAGAGCAGGTGCTGAAAGTCACCGAATCGTTGTTGCTATCCAATCCCTCGCGGACAACCTACGTGGGCCAGTCGATGGGCAACGGACCGCCCGTGACGTTTTGGCTTTCGATTCCCAAGAACTTCGACCGGGTGACTTTCGACAAAGAGTTCTATGGGCGACGGTTCTTCGTCGTCGACCACCGGCCGATCACGGAAATGCCTTGGCTGCCCGGCGAGCAGGAGTTGCGGTTCACATATCGCGTTCCGCTGGTCGAGAGCGCGGGCCAATTCCGCCGGACGCTGGATGTTCCGAGTTCCAATGTTCGCGTCCGCGTGCATGGAGCGGCCAAGCGGCTCGTGTCGTGCAATCTGGCTGCGTCGCCGGACGTAGCGGACGGCCAACTGGAGTTTGCCGCGGCGGGCGGGCCGCTCGCGCGCGATTTCGCCATCGAGCTGCAAATCGCCTCGTTGCCGTTTCCCTGGATGCAATACGCGCGGTGGGGCTCCATCATCGCGCTGGCCGTGCTCGCGGGGGCAACCGTAGCGATCCCACGTCTTCGCCGACGACTATCCAATTCGCCACGGCGGCACAATCGGCAGCAACCGCCGAGGCGACAACGCGCGGCCTGAACCGATCGCGCTACGGCTTGAGCTTCACACTGCGGATGAATTCGTGAATCTGGTCCGCGTGGGAGGCGATCGTCTTTTCTGGTCCGGTCGCCTTGATGAAATGGAGTTGGCCCTGCACCGGCACGATCGCGGCGATCATGCGATAGCCGGGCCGCTCGACGGCCGGCGCGAACGGCCCGCGCTGATCGTTGAAATTGCCGGACAAGTCAACCAGCGTCACTTTCATGCCGGAGACGTCGATTTCTTCCTGCGGCGTCTGCTTGGCCTGCGGGCCGAACTGGCCTTTCCAGCGGTCGATGTTGGCTTGCATGGTGCCGCCCGCCGTGCTGATCGTCAGGCGACCGTCCGCATCATCCCCCTCCGCGTGCGGAAGAGCGAATTCCGCCTCCACAAACGACGAGCTGGGCGGCATCTGCTTCCAGCCCGCCGGCGCCGTGAGGCTGATGGTTCCGAGTTCGACAGGACCGCCGGCGTCGCCCAGCGGTTCAGCGGCAGCGGTCCCGGGAGCTTCGGTCATCGACTTCATGCCGGCGTGTGGATCGGCCATCGACGTGCTGTTATTCGATGGGGCGGCATCCTGCGACGGTCCGTCGTAACACCCCGCAACGAGCAGCCCTGCAAACGCACAGAATGTCATCCATCGTCTCATCGTATTCCTCCTGCGCAAGCCAATTGAACGAAATGATCTGTTTGACGGCCACGCCGTCGGGGGATTGATGATAACGCGGCCCGTATGGGCGTGTCGAGGTGCCGGCTTGTGCTACGTGGCTGACGTGTAACTCAATTGCGGCGAAATCGCCTGACCAATCGCAACGCAGGGCATTCGGCTGTGCCAATCTGGCACAGCGCCACTGTGCGATCGGAGGCCAGCGGGGCCGTCACGATTGGTCAAAGCTGGATGCAATCTGCTGAGGATGTCCTATGCTTGATTGAAGTGTTCACCCCGCATGATTAGACTACAATGCACTTTATGTTCGGGAGTTCCATTCCCGACCAGGAATTTAATTTTAGGAGGACTCGAGGTGTCGAAGCCACATGCATTTCCAAGCTGTCTCGGATTGCTTTCCGTGTTCGGTGCGGCCTACGTTCTCATGGCGGCGGGGCTTGCCGGGGCTCAGCCCGAGAGCACCGCGTCGGTCGAGCCGGCTCCGCCGGCGGATCAGCAATACATCGGCACCAAGCAATGCGCCGCGTGTCACTTCGATCAGTTCATGAAGTGGAAGGTCACCAAGCACGCCACGACGTTCGACCTGCTTCCCGCGCAATATCAAACCGACGCCAAGTGCTTGGCCTGTCATACGACAGGCTTTGGCAGGCCGTCGGGCTTCACGACGGCGGCGGCCTCGGCAGACTTGAAGGGGACGACATGCGAGGCGTGTCACGGTCCCGGCAGCAAACATGCGGAGATTGCCAAGCAGTTCGCCAACCAGAAGCTCACGCCCGAACAGGAAAAGACGGTCCGTGATTCGATCTGGAAGGTCAATCCGCAGAACGCCTGCATCAGTTGCCACGTGGTCCAAGGACATCACGAGAATCCCACGCCGGCGGCGTTGCGGAAATCGAAGTAGTCGTTGCGGAGCGATTGCCCGCCGACGCATTGCGGGGGCAACTCCACACTGTTCAGGAAAAGTCGACAATGTCGAACCGGCCTGAGAATGGCAGCCGGCGCGCGTGGTTGGTGCGCAGTTTGGCGGGGGCAATCTCGGCGACGGTGGTCGCGATCTTTTATCCCGTGGCCTGCTTTCTTCGACCTCGCAAGGCGACCGAATCGGGCGCCCTGGAGGTCGTCGCTCCGTTCAAGGTGAACGAGTTGCCCAACGCGCCGGGCAATCCGTTCAATTTTGGCGGCAAGCCGTGCCTGGTCGTGCTGACCCCCGATGGGACAAAACGGCTGGCCTCGGGAGAACGGCTGCGACCCGACGACGTAAGGGCTTTTGACGCCGTGTGCACCCACTTGCAGTGCACCGTGGAGTTCCGTGCCAGCCACGAGGACATCTTCTGCCCTTGCCATGACGGTGTGTACGACCTGAACGGCAAGAACGTGTCGGGACCGCCGCCGCGGCCGCTGGAGATGTATAAGGTGACACTTCGGGGTGCTGCGGGCAAAGAAGAAGTCGTTGTTTCCCGCAAGACTTGAGGAGCGCGCCGCGTGGACCGAGTTGGCCAACTATACGGTTTCTTGCGTGAGCGGTTGGGATTGGACGACCTGCAAAGGTTGGCCGACAAGAAGCGGGTCCCCATCCACGGCTCCACGCATTTCTACTATTTCGGCGGGATGGCGCTGTTCCTGTTCATGATCCAAATCGTGACGGGGATTCTGCTCTCGCTCTACTACAAGCCGTCGCCGGACCAGGCTTTCGAGAGCGTGCAGGCGATCGTGACGGAAGTCGACTTCGGCTGGCTGATTCGCTCGGCCCACTCGTGGAGCGCGAATCTGCTGGTCGGCGTCGTATTCCTGCACTTGCTGACCACGTATCTGATGCGCGCGTACCGGCGGCCGCGCGAGATCACTTGGGTGACCGGCGTCCTGCTCTTGGGGCTGTTCATGGCATTCGGCTTCAGCGGATACCTGTTGCCGTGGAACGAACTGGCGTTTTTCGCCACCCGCGTCGGCACCGCCATCGTCGGCATCGTACCGGTGATCGGCCCGCAGCTATTGCTGTTGGCCCGGGGCGGCGAGGAAGTCACGGGCGATACGTTGGCGCGATTCTACTCCCTGCACGTCGTCGTGCTTCCACTGCTGACGTTCGCCTTGCTGGGGATGCATCTGTATTTGGTGCAGAAACACGGGATGAGCATTCCGGGACGCGAAGTGAGCGGTCACGACGACGCGGCGGGGACGCCCTCCATGCCGTTTGTGCCCGACTTCCTGCTGCGTGACATGGTCGGTTGGTATCTGGCGCTGGCCGTGTTGGCCGCGCTCTCCGCGCTGTTTCCCTGGGAGCTCGGCACCAAGGCCGACCCGTTTTCGTCGGCTCCCGAGGGAATCCAGCCGGAGTGGTATTTTCTCTTCATGTTTCAATCGCTGAAGCTGATTCCGACGTACATCGGACCTTTTGAAGGCGAAGTCGTCGGCGTGTTGTTCTTCGGCGCGTGCGGCTTGGTCGTGTTGCTGACCCCTTTTCTCGATCGGGGGCGGACGAATCGCAGGATCCTCAATGGGCTGGCGACGGTGGCCGTCGTGTTCTTTATCGTGATGACCGCCTGGGGCTGGTTTTCCAAAGCGGACCAATTCGTGTGGCGAATTGTCCTCGGCGCCTTGCTGACAACCATCGCGTTGTTCTTGCTGGTTCCCTCGACCAAGCCAAAGACGGGCGCCCGCCAAATGCTCTATGGAGGCTTGGCGCTGGCGGTGTTCGTCTTGTTGGCCGCAGCCTGCTGGGAAGTGTTGGCATGACGACTTTGTCCAAACAATCCGTCGCCCGTGCATTGGTGCTCCTGACCCTGGGATACGCCTGGCCGGCTCCGCCGAGCCAGGGACAACAGGCAGCCGAGCCAAGTGGCGCCCTGCCTGCTGACTACTCCTGCCTCGTCTGTCATCGCAAGGGGGGAGACCTGTGGACGGAAACGACACCCACAGTCGACGTAAAGGCGTTGGCAGGCGACGTCCATTGGCAGAAGGGGCTCCGCTGTCATGACTGTCACGGCGGCAGCCCAACGCTCGGCTCGTTCAAGAATCATCGTGACGACCCCACGTTTTACAGCCTGCGTCCGCGGCACCGAGATCCCCGGCTTTTGCGGTCGTTGCCATTCGAACATCGACTACATGCGGCAGTACAACCCTTCGGCACGAACCGACCAGGAAAAAGAGTATTGGACCAGCGGCCACGGACGCCGCTTGAAAGCCAGTGCTGAGGGAGACAATCCTCAAATCGATCAGGGAGTCGCCACCTGCGTCGATTGCCACGGCCATCACGGCATCCTGGCAGTGAAGGATTCCAATTCGCCGGTCTATCCAAGGAATGTCGCCGAGACGTGTTCCCGCTGTCATTCGGACGCGAAGCTCATGGCGGGCCGCACATACCACGGCCAGCCGCTCGGCCACGACCAGTACGACCAATGGAAACAAAGCGTCCACGGCCGGGCGATGCTGGAAAAGGGAGATTTGAGCGCCGCCACCTGCAACAGCTGCCACGGAAACCACGGAGCCTTGCCGCCCGGCATCAACTCGGTCGCCAACGCCTGCGGGGCCTGTCACGGAAAAATCGCGACGCTGTTTGCCGAAACGCAAATGAAGCACAAGTTTGAAGACAGCGGCCTGCCCGGCTGCGCCACCTGCCACGGCAAGCACAAAATCTCGCAACCCTCCGACAAAATGCTGGGCATGGCCGATGCGGCGGTATGCTCTCGCTGCCACAATCCAGAAAACCCCCAGTTTGGTGCAACGGTCGCCGGTGCCAACGTCGCCCAAAAGATGCGGTCGGGGCTCGACCAGCTAAAGCAGCAAATCGGGATCGCCGAAACCAATATCCAAGAAGCCGAGCGGCTCGGCATGCAAGTCCGCGGACCGCGCTTCGATCTCCGCCAGGCATTCGACTCCCTCACCAATGCTCGCACGCTGGTCCACAGCTTCAGTCCCGGGCCGATTCAAGCGGCCCTCGACGAGGGGCTGACGGTGACGACCAACGTCAATAATGCCGCCAATGGAGGCACTCCGCGAATACACGCTCCGGCGCATCTGGTTGGCCTGCTCGCTCGTTCCCATCCTGATCGTGGTGGGCCTGTTGTTGTACTGCATTCGCAGTCTGCCCACGCCGACTCACGGCGGTTGACCAACGCCCTCGGTGCCAATTCGTCCGCGAGAGACACCGTAGTGCAATGCTTCATCGAATCGTAGCTTGCGCGTCTTGATTTCCAGGGCAATGAGCGCGGCAATCTGGCACACAACTGAGCCAATTCGCACGCTAAACAGCCGCCCCGAAGTCCCCAGTTTTCCAGGCAGCTTGACGATTCCGTGCTAGCACGGAATCTCTGCATGTTTGTCAAAAGTATTTAGTGTGCGGCGTTCGACAAGATGTCACGTAACGCGCTGTTACCACGCACAAAATACCGTCGTCGAGTGCGTGTGAGTTCTCCAAGGACGGGGACAAGTCCGTGCGGACCAATCAGTTGGTAAAAACCCTGGCAGGTTGGACATTCGGTTCTGCGTTTGTCTGCGTGTTGGTGTTCACCGCCATCTCCTGCCGGGCTCCGCAGCCTTCGGCGGTGCAGCGTGGACCGTCCCCGACCGATCCCGCGCCCTATGGGCCGTATCCCCAGCCGCCCTTCCAAGAAACACGGTACGCGGAGTTGCACACGCCGGTTCCTGAGATCGCCGGCGCCGAATACATCAACGACGACAGCCTCTGCATGACGTGCCACGAAACCTTTGTGAAGACCTTTCAACACAACGTGCACCGGGATCTATCGTGCGAGAAGTGCCACGGTCCGGCGAGCCGACATTTGCAGAGTCGCGGCAAAGTGCCGGGAACCATCCTCAGCTTCAAGACGCTATCCGCGCCCAGCGCGCCGAAATCTGCCTCAAGTGTCACGAACAGAATGCTTGCTCGCCTGGAACCGAATGGCGGTCGTCGCCGCATGCCGCGCATGGCGTCTCTTGCACCGACTGCCACACCTCGCACTACAACGTGCCCCCTGGCACGCCAATCACAACGGTCGCTCAGGCCGACTCGCCCGACGTTAAAGTCCGCCTAGTACGGCTTCCGAGCGTCGAAGGCGATCAAGCTGCGCCGGCCGACATGGCCTCGATCCTCGCCGAGTCGAACCACCTCGGCGCGGTGACGCCGCAGATTTGCCTGCGTTGTCACGCGAACATGGCCCAGCAGCTGAACGTGGCCGCGTCGCATCAGATTTGCGGCGCAATCGGATTCGATTGCACGACGTGCCACAATCCCCACGGCAAGCTCCGGCCGGAAACGCGCACCGACCTCTGCCTCAAGTGCCACGACAACAGCTCGCCGACGATGGCCTGGCATTCGTCGACCCATTTCAGAAATGGGGTCGCCTGTGCGGACTGCCACAATCCACACCCCAACCTGAACGTGCAACAAACGATCAACATTCAGCACACCAACATCCGCCAGGACAAGCGGTCGCCGATGGCGGTTGATGAGCCGTATACGTGCTACAAATGTCATCCGGCCATCTATGCCCAAAACTCGATGCCGTCACACCATCCGATCAAGGAAGGCAAGATGACTTGTTCGGACTGCCACGATCCGCATGGGCAGACGGAAGACAACTTGAAGGAACCGACGATCAACATGGTGTGTTACAAGTGCCATGCCGACAAGCAGGGTCCGTTCGCGTACGAGCATCCGCCGGTGACCGAGAACTGCGCGATTTGCCACAATCCGCACGGAACGGTGGCCAACAACCTGCTCCGTCAACCGGCAACCTTCCTCTGTCTGCGCTGCCACACTGGTCACCGCAAGGGGCCAGCCTTCCACGACGCCCTCTACTTGGGCGATATCGGAACTAGTCCTAGCTCGCAGGCGGCGTTCTATACCGACTGCACACAATGCCACAGCCAGATTCACGGCAGCGACGTGCCGTCACCGCATTTGCCCAACGTGAAGTTTAGGTAACCCTGCCCGGGAGATTCGACCATTGGTGTAAAGCCAACATTTGACCGCTGACCACACTAACTGACGTCGGACGAAGACGCTGTCGCTTTCATTCCCCCGCTCGCGACAGGAGCCTCGTCCAACGGGACCCAGAACAATGACACGCCAAGTATTGCTTGTCGCGATCTTAGGATTGTTGACGACACCATTGTGGGCGAAAGAACGCTTCATTCCGGCCCCCGGCCGCGAGGACTCCGCTCCCGCGCCGGCTATGCAGCCAGCCACCGAGCCGGTCGCTCGTGCCGAGGACTTGGACGTCCACCTCGCGATGAGCTTCGAGGACGCTCTCAACGGCGAAGAATTGCCGGTCGGAGGCCCAATTCCTGCCGATAACGGCAAACGCGACTTTCACTCGGTGTGCGACTGCAACTGCAGCATTCCGTCGCTGGACAATTGGTGTGACTGCTGCGGACCCTGTTGCACTACCGACTGTTGGGTCGACTATCCTTGCCAGTGCTCACACGGCAACTGTTATCTCACCGAAGACGGCAGCTGGGTCAGCAACGACGCCTGCTGCGACGTCTCGGGAGTCCGGCTCGTGCAGTCCAACTCCGCCCTGCGATTCGGCTGGTGGGGAACCGCTTCGAGTGGATCGCCAGTGAAGGTCGGCGAGTTTCAGGATTTGAAGCCCTCGCCCTTCTGGAACGTCGATGCCATTTCCAGCGACGGCGTGCGAACTTGGGACATGTCTCTGTCCCAATTGGACGGCGAAGCGTACGACGCGCGGACGCGATACTACGGGCCCAACGCATCCGCCCGGATCGATTTCGAACAGTACTTGCGCCGCTTGGACCACGATCTTCTCGCGGGCTACGACCTCGACAATCCGGCGCCCCCCACAGCCGCGGATAAGGTCGTCACCGACGATCTCAACGTCGGCCAGGAATACGCGATTCGCGTTCAAGAATTGGACGCTCGATTCAAAGGGCGGATTTCTGACAATCTGAAGTGGAAGCTCAACCTGTGGGGCCAGCGGAAATTTGGTGAGCGCCAAGCCAATGCGCCCGCCCACTGCTTCGACCTAAATGCGAACGGGGGTGGCGCCGCAAACAACAAGTGCCACGTTCTCAGTCAGGGCCAAACTATCGATTGGTTGACGATGGAGATCCAGCCGGTCTTAGAGGCTCAGTTTGAGAACGTGACCTTCGAATACTCGCGAACCATGCGGAGTTTCTCGCAGAATGACGAGGCAGTGAGCCGGCAGTACACGCACTTCAACAACTTCTCGCCAAACAACACGACCTTGGGCCCCGACTACAACTACGCAATCGTACCCGAGAATTTTACGCAAATCGACCGCTTAAAAATCGCCGCGAACTTGACCGAAGAGAATCAACTCTATGCCAACCTGTACGTCGGCAACACGAAAAACGAGTTTCGCGACACGCACCGGGACATGAATGGATACGACATTCGCCTGACCAACACTTCGCTCGACCAGGTCACTTTGACCGGTTATGCGAGCCGGTACGTCGAAACCAACCAAGTGCCAACGACGTACTTCACCGAGCCGCCGCTCGCTCCGGCCAATACCTGGGATCAGGATTCGCTGCGCAATCCAGTCAACTACTTCCGCACGCGCGCCGGCGTCAAGGGGGCCTGGCAACCGTACGCCGGCTCATACGGCCTCTCCGACGGGACGTCTTTGACTGGCGGTTATGAATACTATCAGCTCGATCGCGAGTACGCTACCTATAATCTAACGCCGACTCCTTTCACCCAGCCAAACACGATCACAAATCAGATCGAGTTCGGGCCGTCGACGCGGTGGTCGAGGTCCCTTGATACTTTCATCCGCTACAAAGTCCAGTTCATCCACGTCCCCTTGGTTGGCGTGAGCGAATACAGCGAGGATGAGCCGGACGTCAATGGCGCCTTCAACAGCAGCCTGCCCGAGCAGGTCCATTCCGTCGAGCTCGGCGGCACGTGGACTCCGACGGACAACTTCATGGCGACGGCGCAGTTCACTATCGAAAATAGTTGGCAGCATTCGCAATACTCGAACTTTGATGAGACCAACTATCCAATGGTGTTTACGGTCTGGTATGCACCGACGCAGCGTTTGTCCTTTACCACCGGCTACGCCTATTTCTCCAACTGGATCGACCAAGACATTACCCTGGGCGCCAATCGTGGTATTCCAGCCGACACGGAGACGACGCGTTGGAACTACGCCGGCCAGAACCACCTGGTCAGCTTCAACACCAACTATGCTGTCTCCGATTGCGTGCAGCTCGTGGGCGGATACGAGTGGAATCGGGGTAGCAATGCGTTCCGAGTCCCCACGTCGCCCCACGCCGCGGATGGCGTCGACTGGTCGTTGCTGCCCTCGTTGTCGGACGTGGTCGTCGAGACGAATCGGGTGACCGCGGGCGTCGATTGGCAGCCCTATCGGTACATGAATCTCTACTGCCGATACATCCTTTTCGACTACAACGATCTCTCCTCCGGTCAAGACAGCGGCATTACCCACATGGCGCTTGGAGGCGCCAGCGTGAACTGGTAGCATAGTACGGGCCGCTGAGGACGACGTATTGCCGGTGTGCGGTTCGGCGCGGTTTGTTGGCGCGCATGCGCTCTTTTCGCCCTGGCATTCCCCCCGTCCGATCGTGGCACCCGGTTGCGAAGATCAACAGCGGGGCGATTCTTATTGTTCCGCTCTCGGGGGGATTTTTGCTTGGTGCTTTCGCGCCACTTCGCCAAGGGGCGGCAGCCAGAATAGCCCGCTTTCGCCGCTGTTTATTGTAGCTGTCGACTGAAACTCGACGTTGAGCGGCGGCGGAACACACACGACTCACAGCCGCCGCCTTGTCGACAGCGCCCCTCCGAAACCCTCGTGCGCTGCCGTTCGGCACGGATTTCGCAACGCACCACGCAGCCCGGTACGCACGAGTTCTCACCGAACGTGCGTGTCGTTTTCACGAGGTGGCATCGGAGTCGACGATGGAGGGCCAATTTGTCGCGTCCTGAAATCTTCATTTAGAAAAAGCTCGGGACGATCGTGTTCCACGAATCTTGTTATTCGAGCGCAAGGATTACAGCATGAATCTGAATTCAAAAAAGGCGAGAATTGCCGTCATGGCCAGTCTGTTGGCGATCGCCCTGTACCATGTCGCGGGAGCTTACCCTACCCGCGGCGGAAGTTGCACCAACTGCCACAGTAGTTCCGGTAGTGGCTCTCTGGCCGCTTCTCCCAATCCGCTTGACGTCCAATTGGGCAACAGCGGTTTGCTGACGTTTTCGATTAGCAGCCTTGGGAACTCCTCCGTTGCCGCCATCTCGGTACAGGGTTTGGAGAACCCGGCGCTAAACGCGTCGATTGGCTCCGGAGGCGACAATTGGACGCACAGAACCAACGCAACCTATGGAATGTCCTACGTCTCAGACTCCCTCGTCGACACCGGAACCTACGCCCTGGACCTTGCGATCGGCAATTCTGCCACACCAGGTATGTATCCCATTACTGTGATGTTCTGCGGTGACGGACCGGTGGGAGTCGCCTATAGTCCAGGCTTTAATCTGCAAGTGACGATGGCGGGTCTCGCCGGCGATTATAACAACGATCACATCGTCAATGCGGCCGACTACACCTTCTGGCGCAACGGTCTTGGCTCGACGTACACTCAAGCAGACTACACCGTCTGGAAGACGCACTTTGGCGAATCGGCGGCGGCCAGTGCCACGCTCGTAAGCAACGCGGTGCCGGAGCCGGCAACCCTGGCTTCCGTTGCTGTCGGCTTGTTGGCGATGACATTCTGGTTGGCACGCCCGCGATCGCACCCGGGCAATAGTCCGTAACTTCAGCCGAGATTGGGCTGACATGTGCACAGCGGCCGTTTTCTTGGTCCAACTGTCCGATTGTCAGGATCAGAGCGCCGCCACCAAAATGCCGACCAGCAGCGCCAGGCCAAGCGCCAGGGCGATGGCACCTCCAAGCATGTAGAGCATCAACGTGCGGCGCGGCGGCGTTTCGACGACGCGCCGCTCGAGTTGGCCGGACTCGCGTAGCCGCTGGGCGAGTTCCGGCCGCTCTTCTTCCATCTCTTCCTCGCTTACCAGGCCGGTGAGAATGCTGATGTCCATCGGGAATTTTTCCGGACGGAGATTCGCACTGAAGAAATGGATGGCGAACACAAACCCGGTGGCCAGCAGCGCGAGCTTGCTGTGGATCAGGTCTGCGATGTTCAGAGCCTGTCCCGGCAGCAAAGCACAAACCTGATTGGGAAACCAGAGAATGAAGCCCGTGGTGCCGATCATGATAATGTCGGCCGAGGCGCCCCACAGGTCGAATTTCTCCCAATAGGTCCAGCGCTCGAAGGTCGGTTTCGGGCCGAGGCCGACAAACCAACGGAGCATGCTTGCGAAGTCGCGCACATCGCGGCGGTTGGGCATAGGAGAATCGGGGCCAAACACGTAGCGAAAGCGACCGCGGCCGTCTTTGGGGCCAATGACGATCCGGCTGCCAAACCAGAAGACGTAGAACACCAAGCAACTGAAGTTGGCAACGCCAAAAATCCTGTGCCACAGTCCTGTTGAGGCGAATCCGCCGAGCGCCGAGGAGATCGCTTGAGCCCACGGATGATTGCAGTACCTCAAAGGCAATCCGGTCAGGGCCAAGCCCAGAAACGACGTCATAAGCACTGCGTGGACGAAGCGATGCACCGGCTGGAAGCGGACAAACGAGCGGCTACCCGGCGTCGGGTACTTGATCCGTCCCTGCTTGGCAACCAGCGGCATGCTGCGCACAAACCACAGCAAATTGTGCAACCCGAAAACGGAGAGCACTCCGATCAACAAACTCGACAGCCCGATGTTCACCCAATGCAGAAGCGCGTCGCGCTGTGCTTTCCTCGGATCGGCGTGGGGGTCGTAATCCAGAAAATTGGCGTTCGCGTTCGGGTGACATTTCGCGCAGGTCGCCCGTCGATTGGCCTTCGACAACCGCGACCCGGGATCCGACACCGCCAAGATGTCGTGCGACCCGTGGCAGTCGGAACATTTCGCGGCGGGTAGGTAGCCCAATTCCGTCAGTTGTCCGTGAAGACTGCGCGTGTAGCTATTCGACAGTTCGGCGTGGCAGTTGCCGCATTGGTCCTTCATGCCCAGCCGGAACGCCGCCGACCTGGGATGCGGCAGATCGTGCCCTTGGTGGCAATCGGTGCAGTTCGGCTTGCGCTTCGTCGCGTCGCTCGCCTGAGATTCTTCCGTGGTGGCTGGCGGCGCGGCGGCCCGGCCATGAACGCTTTGCTGTAATCGCTCTTCGATGAATCGATGGCACTTGGCACAGGTCGTGTCGACATTGGCATAATTCAACGACGACCGCGGGTCGGCCGCCGGAAGAATGCCGTGGCTGCCATGACAGTCGATGCAAACGGCGGTAACGGTGAGCCCCGATTCCTGGAAGCCATGCCCGTGGACGCTCACCAGATATGTTTCCGCGGCCTGCACGTGACACTTGCTGCAGACTTGGACCACGACCTCGAGCCGGGCCGGCGTGCGCGTCTGCTGGCTGAGCAGGGGCCTGAACGGGAGTGCTTGCGACTGCATCGCGTCGACTTCCGTAGCGTGCGCCTGCTGAAAATTGAGGCTGCTCGGATCGCCGCCGTGGCAGTCGGAGCAATCGACGCCGTGTTTCCAGTGGACATCGTCGGTAAGCTGGTCTAACGGCACGAACAGCCGCAAATTGTCGCCGTCCCACAAGTCTTTTTCGCCGTGACAGGTCGCGCAGCTGTTTTTCTCCGGCGGAAGCTGCGAGCCCGCCGACGGCTGGGCGTGGGCAGCCGCGCCAGCCGTCATTAACGCAGTCCACAACGCGACGCTCAGCAGTGCTTTCATTCCCCAAGTCCGGTTCCACTAGGCAAGTTGATCTTCGGCTCCGCGACATGCAGCTCCCCGCAAATCGCGTTCAGCTTGTCCACCAAGGCGCGGACCAAGGTATCGGCGTAGTGCATGTTGTGAATGCTGTTGCCGACGCGGAGGAACTGTAAGTCGTCGTTTAGGTCGTTCAGTCGCTGGGTGACCGCCGCAGTTTGTGACTCGTTCAGACCGGCCGCACCGGCGGCTTCGCGAGCGCTTTTTATACCGGTCTCGATTTCTGCTAGCGAGCCTTGGAGTTGCTCGTGACGTACGCGAAGCCTTTCGGTCGCCCCTTCGTCGTGGCACTCGGTGCAAATGGCCGTCGAGGCCCTCCAAACCACGGTTCCGGTCGGCGAAACCTCTTTCACCTGGTGACAAGATGGGCAGGAAATTCCCGCCACCGCCATGCCGCCGTGATGTGCCGAAATACTCTTGGCTCCGTCGCCCAGCAACATGCGGACCTGTTCGCCATGCTGGTTCGGATGACAGGCCGCACAGTTGGCGGCGGCGTGTTCAATCCGTTGCGGGTCCAACGAATGCTGGATTTTCAGATGGCACTCAAGACAGTCGACTTTGTGTTCGGTTACGTGCACTCGGTGTATGAATTCGTGATCGTCGATGCGTTTGACGTCGTCCTCGCGGCTATGACAGCCGGTGCAACGCTCGCGCGGAACGTCGCCGTTACCGCGGATCACGTCGCGATGGCAATTCTCGCAGTCGACGCCGCGCTCGTAAGCCAAGTCGTGGCTGAACTTCACTCCCCCTCCCAGGTCAAACTGACCCTCGGGGATTTGGTGGCAGCGAGTACACGTGCCCAGCCCTTCGTTGAACAGTCCGTCTTTGAAATGGCACAAAAAGCAAGTCGACGTCGTCACCGTCATGTGCTTGCCCTGGACGATCTGGCTGTGGCAACTGGTGCAACGCAGCCGCTTGCCGCGCCGCACTTCCGTCAGATGCGGCCGGTGATCGAACGGGACACCGTGAAAATCGACGCGGCCGGCCAGCAATCGTGTGTCGTGGCAACGCAGACAACTGGCGTCGGAGATCTCCGCGCTCAGCCGCGGACCGGCGGTGGCGGTCACGTACTTCAGCAGCTGCACCAGGCCGAGCATCTTGCCGCGGATCTTTTCCCCGGCACCGGGCGGAAAATGACACTTGATGCAGGCGACGTCTTTGTGGCTCGACTCCTGCCACGAGGCGTAATACGGCTCCATGATGTGACACGAGACGCAGAACTCCGACCGTGAGGTGTACACGGCCGCGCCGCTGGTCAGCATCCCCAACGACATCAACAGGGCTCCCCCCACGGCGATCACGCCCAGCGCAATGTATCGCGCACGTTGCCAATAGGAGCTCGGCTCGTCGGGCGGCGGCGGGTCTGCAGCGCCGCCGTTGCCGACGGATGCTGCCGCCGCGTCGGGGCCATCCGGTGTCTTGGACGACCGTTTGTGCTTGCGCATCTCGTAGTTACCTCTATTCTCCCAGGCTGGCCAACAGCGTGACGGCCAACAGGCACAGGCCCAATCCAAACAGCAGGATGCCTCCCACAATGTTCAACCACAGATTTCGCTTGGACGGCGCCGTGATCCGCATTTCGTCGAGCTTGCCCTCCCTTTCCAGCCGGGCGACATACTCCGGACGATATTTTCGCAGGTGCTGTTCGCTGACAATCCCCGTTAGAACGGAGGCGTCCATCGGAAACTTTTCCGGCCGAAAATGAGCGTGGAAAAAGTGAATCAGAAACAAGAAGCTGGCGATGTACAGCGCGAACTGAGAATGGACCATCTTCGCCACGTTCAAGGCGCTACCCGGCAGCACGAGGCAAAACACGTTGGGATACCACGACGTCAGTCCGCTAATCCCAATCACGCCGGCCGCCAAACAGAACGCCCAATAGTCCAGCTTTTCCCAATAGGTCCACCGCTCGAAGGCCGGCTTACGCCCGAAACCGACGAACCATAGGATCATTTTGCCGAACTCGCGCAAATCTCTGCCATTGGGAACCAGCGAGTCGGGGCCGAGCAGTATGGTCTTCCAACTGGACTTTTCGCGGGCCTTGCTGATTCGGCCCATGGCGCGCGTGAGGTGGGCGACGACCGCGACGATGGCTAGCACGGCAAAGAAGTGGTGCCAGAAACTCGCCGACCGGAAGCCGCCCATGGCTTCTGCCAGCCACCGCCCCCAATCCTGCTCGCTGTACTTGAGCGCGATTCCCGAGGCGGTCAGGCCGAAGAAGGCCACGATCAGCGCGGCGTACGGCGCCCTGCGAATCGGGCCAAATCGGGGCAGCGCATATTGGTCGGCCACCAGCGTGGCGTGGCCCCCATGCTGCAGTCGGTGAACCAGCGCCCGAATAAACCATAGCAGGGCGTGTACCAAGAAACACGCGAAGAGGATGTTGACTGTCCATTGGATGGCGACGTAGACGTCGTGCAACGTGGGGTAATGAGCCGCATCTTTGACGTTGGCGTGTGGATCGAAGTTGCTGAAGTTGCTCACCGCGTACACGTGACACTTTTGGCACGTGTGAAGCCGATTCTCCCCCTTGGCGAGCTGCGATTTCGGGTCGTCGACCGGCAGGATGTCGTGCGACTCCGTGGCAATCGGCGCAATTAGCCGCCGGCGAATAGCCTTGTCGCGTCAGTTGTCCGTGCATGCTGAGCCGCATAGCGCGAGGACATGTCGGCGTGGCAGTTTCCGCAATTGTTGGCCACCTGCAGCCGGAAATCCGCCTGCTCCGAGTTCAGCATGTGGTGACCTTGGTGGCAGTCGGTACAGGTCGGATTACGCTTTGATCTCCCTCCCACCGCCGGTTTTTCTGCCGCGGACCCCAGCCCGTCGCCATTGCCGTGGACGCTCTTCTTGACGCGCTCTTCGATGAACTGGTGGCACTTGGAACACGTCGCTGCCACGTTCGCAGCATTCAGCGTCGAGCGTCGATCGGCCGCGTAATAGATGCCGTGTGCCCCGTGACAATCGGCGCAGACCGCCGTGACCGTCAGCCCCGACTCGTTGAGCCCCAGGCCATGCACGGTCAGTTCATACGTCTTTTGGTCGCCCGGATGGCAGGTGCCGCACGTGCGGACCTGGTTGTTCAGAAACACGGGCGACTGCGGGTCCTTCGCCGGGAAGATGGCATGCGCGTTCGCTCCGTGGCATTTGCTACAGTCCAGCGGCAATCCGCGTCCACGGCTGTCCTTCTCGCCGGCCTTGGCATGCACGCTCTTGACGAGGGCGAGCCGTTGGTCGTTATGGCAGATCTTGCAGCGGTTTCTGAGTTCCGTGATCGGGACCAGACCAACGTGGGCCACGGCAAAATTGGTGCTCGACGGATCCCCTCCGTGGCAATCCGAACAAACGACCCCTTTTTGACGGTGGACGTCACGCTCGAGGAGTTCCGGCTGAATAAATAACTTTTGGTGGTCATCATCCCATAGGGCGGGCTCCGTGTGGCACATGCCACAGCGATTGTCCTCCGGCGCAAGCTGCGAACCGGTCAGCGGCGGCAACGTCGCCAATGGCTCTTCGACAGCTTGCTCCAAGGCGGGCGGTTCGACTGGCGTACTTTCCTGCGCTTGTGCGATCGAGCCGGCAAAAGCCGACAAGAAACACACCGAAATCGCAATATCCGAAACCCGCATCTCATTGCTCCGCGGCCTGTCGTCATTCCCATGCACCAACGTTGTCCGCCGTCATCTATCACCGTCTCAAAAGCGACCACCTCTAGTATATTAGCTGCCTTCGCAATTCCATAAAATAGGGATGCAAAGGAATACCAATCGCCTAAGTGTGCGGGGCGGCACATCGCCAGCCCCAGATCGAGCAAACGCTCTTACTCTTCCGGCTTCAGATGGATCCGCCGCTTCACGACCCGCTTTCGCACCCTTTCATTCTCCGCCTTGAAGAGCTCGATATTCCGAATGAGTTGGTTGTGGATACAGCGGGCCAGAAAGAGCCACAACTGCTGAACGATCCATCCCTCGGCGAGATACTCCGAGAAATCGCCCGTAAGTGGGGGGCGGGGAATCTCTTTAAACTTCGGCAATTCCCGAATTCCAGCGGTTGGTCTGGACGGTGCCGCGATGACAGCGCGCTTGCGCGAGAGAAGAGAGAACATGGGAGACGACATGAACCCGGTCTTTGTCCGAGTCGGAAGCGTTCCGGAACGACGGCTCAGCGCCGGGGTTGGCGAGTGGGTGCTGGACGGATTGCGGGTCGCGTTCGAGTATTCGCTTGCCGTCGACTACGGCGTCGATCAAGGTGGCACGGGCAACTCCGCTAACGGTGTCTTCATGCAGGTTACCTATGAGTGGTAGAAGATGCGTCTGTGCCAAAGGATGCTGCGCCACCGGTTGATTGGTGGCTGTCGAGTTTCTTCCCTACGGATGAACGGCGCAGCCACGCTCGGCCCACCGGATCGACCTGCGCAAAGCAAGCCGACCCGGCAACTCAGGTTGTCGGGTCGGCCGGTTCTGCGTCGGCATCGGGCAGCAATCAGAACTGCCTGCCCCGGCAGTTCCGATTTCGACCGCCTCGGCACACGAGCAGCACTGCCGAGCCAACTAGGGCAAGCCCACAGGCTGCCGGCTCCGGAATGGCGGCTCCCGCTCCGCCCGGCCCGGGCCCGCCATTTCCTCCCCCATCGATCGCCATTCCGAATCCGCCTCGCCAGACTTCGTAATCATCGTCGTCGACGACGCCGTCGTCGTTGCCGTCGCCGTGGTAGTCGTCTTCCGAACCGAGGTTGTTCCGCCAAACCGTGTAGTCGCTGGCGTTGACGACGCCGTCGCCGTTGTAGTCGCCGAGCGTCCGTGCGGGCGCTTCCAGGTTGGCCGCCACCATGTTGGCCGAGATGAACTGGCCGAGTTCGTTTGCGGGAGGGTCACTGTCGCCGTTCCAATTGGTCAGTGGTTCGTGCTCTTCGGGGTCATACGGTCCAGAGTACTGGTAAAACTCGTAGCGGCGGATCACCGATTTCTTGCCCTCGGGCACTTCATCTTCCGCCTGGGCCATCTTGCCGCCTTCCAGCAATTCCCATTCGGTTTCCGTCTCGGCAGCGTCTTCCGGCACGATGCCGTTGGCCGACATCAACTCCGCGAGTTCGACCGGCCGGTCGAGCTCGGTCTTGAAGACCTTCATCCAGACCGAGTCGGGTTGTTGGGGATGCACTTCGACCGGCTCGACTTCGGCCCGCAGTATCGGAGCCGCCGCCCGCAACGGGCGGAATGTATGTCCACGTCGGAGTCGGCACCTGCATCGCCGCGTTGTTAATGCGATTGCCGTTCGCATCGAGCCAATAGTAGTTGGCCGCGGTCGGTTGAACGCCGACCGTGGAGAAACCAAAGTGCTCGCAGCCGGCCGTGTTTACGCAGGCGTGACCATTGGTCGACTGGCCGACCGTCGGCGCCAGATAGCCGAGCGAGTTGAAGTTGTAATCGGTGTAGGTAATCCGCGTGCCGAAAATCGCGCCAATCGCGTATTCGCTGACCGACTTGGTGCTGAAATGCGACGGAAAGGTGCGGCTGAGGTCTTCGAGATGGATGCCTTCTAGCTCAATTTCGGCCCCGTGGGCTTCGGTTTCCGTTTCGTTGTACACGTCGAAATTCGACATCGTTCCATAGAGCGTTGCCGCAGCCGGCGGCGCCGACGCTCGCCGCGCCGAAGGCAGCCAAAACCAGGAGAAACGAAACATTGTTTCATCGCACTGTCCTCTCTTCCAAAGCGAAGTTCTCCAGGAATACGCCCGTCGGGAGTCCGCAGGCTCTCGACCCGACCGGGGTCACTGAAAGAGAGAGCCGCGGAAAGCGACGAAAACCGCCATGAATTTTCTCAAGAATTTGCAAACCGCGGACGAAAGTCGGGCCGAGAACGGAGGCCACGAATATGCCCTGGCCCCTGTGCGGCACCGGAGCCGACGAGACTTGAGACCTGCTTTGCGCCCTCAAAACACGCGGCGATCGTCGATTTTCAGCCGATCGCCGCACTGGCCGATTCGGCCACATTGGCAGGTCGACGCTCCGTGAATCGGCTGGGTTAACATGCAGTAGTCTGTCACAGCATCTTTTTCGGGCCTGGGGCACAAATCGATGGCGGATCGGCAGGGCAGGAATCGGCTCTCCGTGATAGCGAGAAAGGTCCGTCCCTATGTCCTCAATCGAGCACGAACCTCTGCCTTGCGGGATGCAGTGGGGGATCGGACGGCTCGCTCGTGCGCCGATTTCAAGCCGGCGAGCAGGACGCGGCGACCGCCTTGTACAAGCGCTACGCACTGCGGCTGCAGCGGCTCGCGGAGCGAAACACGGCAGCCGATCTGGCGGCCCGCTTCGACGCCGAAGACGTCGTCCAATCGGTGTTCCGCACGTTTTTCCGACGAGTAAAAATCGGCCACTACGACTTGCCCGAGGGCGAAGAACTATGGCGTTTGCTCCTGGTGATTTCGCTGAACAAAATCCGGTCCTTGGCCACGCACCATCGGGCTCACAAACGCAGTGTCTCCGCGACGGTCGCTGCCGATCCCCACGCGATGTCGCAAATTGCCGGATTCGGGCCCAAGCGATGTGGCGCTCGAATCGCTGCAACTGGTCGTTCACGAAGTCCTCGGCGGATTGCCCGAGACGCAGCGGCAGATCATTTTGCTCCGAATCGACGGTTGCCAGGTCGAAGACATCGCCACGAAGACCGAGCGATCGAAGCGGACGGTCGAGCGAGTGCTGCAGACTTTTCGTCAGCGTTTGCGAGAGATCATCGATGAATCGACCGACGACAGCGACTGCCGCATCTCGCTGATCGGCCTCCAGCCGAATTGGACGCGATCCTCGAAGCATTCGAGGATCGGCGTGCGCTCGGCGGCTCGGCCGAGCTCGCGAGATTCCTGCCCGACCGCGAGCGACCCCAATTTCTGCGCGATCGCCGTCGAGTTGATCCGAGTCGATCTCGAATACTCGTGGAGCGACGGCAAGCAAAAGCGGCTCGACGCCTATCGGCGGTATCGTTCCCGAAGTGTTCGACGAGCCGTCGTTGCTCTGCGGCGCCGCGTTCGAGGAATATCGATTGCGACGCCTGGCCGGTGAAATGCGTCTCGGCGGCCGAGTATGTGGAGCAGTTCGGCGTTGCCGTCGACGGCTGGCCCGATATCTCGCCGTTGGTCGGCGACGCCGGCAGCCAGAATGGTCGCGTCCTGCGTGCCGATTTTCCGAGAGTCGGCGACCGCTTTGTCGAATTTGCGCTCCTATCCGAAATTGGACGCGGTGCGTTTGCCCGGGTGTATCTTGCCGAGCAGTCCGATTTGGCCCGGCGGCAGGTCGTGCTGAAGATCACGACTACCCGATCGTTGGAACCACAGCACTTGGCGCGATTGCAGCACACGAATATCGTGCCGATCTATTCAGTCCACGAATGGAACGGATGGTTGGCCGTTTGCATGCCATATTTCGGCAGCCGGACGTTGGCCGACCTGATGGGAGCCATTGCCGCGACCGACGACTTGCCGCAGTCCGGTGCGGAACTCCTGAGCACCGTCGCGGGAGTCGCGACGAAACGGTGGTGAAAACTCCAGAGCGTTCCCGGCGGCAAACCATCTCATTCCGGATACGTCGCGCACGAGCCCCGCATGCCGAGGAGCACGACGGGCCTGCGCGGCTCGGGTACGTTGAGTTCGTGTTGTCGCTCGTCGCGGACATTGCGTCCGGGCTGGACCACGCCCACCGCCGCGGCATCGTCCACCGCGACGTCAAGCCGGCCAACATTTTGGTGACGGACGAAGGCCGGCCGATGCTGTTGGATTTCAATCTTGTCCGACGAACTCGTCGTCAACGGAAAGCAGTCGCTTGCCGTCGGCGGCACGCTTCCCTACATGGCAGCCGGAGCACTTGCGGGCCGTCCGCCAAGGTGGCAACATCGACGCCCGCAGCGATTTGTATTCGCTCGGCGTGATCATGTACCAACTGCTGACAGGACGTCAGCCCTATCCGGTTCGCGAGTGGCATGCTCGACGAATACGCTCGACGCGATGATCCGCGATCGAGACGAGCCAGCCGCCGTCCGCCCGACAATACAATCGGTTGGTCTCGCCGGCGGTGGAATCCATCGTCAAAAAGTGCCTCGAACCTAGCCTGGACGCCGCTACGGATCGGTAAGCGAGCTGATTGGGGATATCGAGCGGCAGCTCAACCACCTGCCGCTCAAACATGCGTCTAATCCGTCCATAATCGAGCGAGCCGCGAAGTGGCGGGCTCGGCATCCGCGCGTGACGTCGATGGGTTCGGTCGCAGCGGCCGTTTTAGTGATGTCGATCGTCTTCGCTGGGCTGTGGGTGACCCGCGGCAAATACGTGGCTCGCCTGGAGGCCGAACGGCAATACGAACAGTTTGTCGACCGGCTTCCGGCCGCTCGCATGGCCGCTAGTGTTCCCGACAGCGAAGGGCCACTGGTGGCGAGTGGAATCGACGCGGTTTCACATTTACTACGGCTATACGGAATGCCGAAAGACGAACGCCGGCAAGATCATCCCGGGTACTTGAATCTGCCGCCGGTGCAGCGGCAGGACCTCGACGCGCGACTCGTGGAGCTAGGTTATCTGGCGGCCCGTGGCGAAGCAATTCTGGCGAAATTGGCGAAAGACGATGCGACGGCAAACGAACACTGGGCACGGGCACTACAATTCAATGACGTTGCCTGGGAACCGTGCCAGGCTGTTGGCTCACAGCAAGCCGTCCTGAAGCAGCGTAACGGATTATTGAACAAACTCGGGCGACCGCCGGGAGCCGAATCGAATTTCGGCAGACGCTGCGAGCGGCCCGTTGGACGAGCTGCTTCACGCTCAAGACCTTCTGCAGAGTCGCGACTATTGCGGGGTCGCTCCACTTGCTGGAGACACTTCGCGCCGAGCAGCCGACCGATCCGGTGATTTGGCTGCTGGCCGGAAACGCCAACGCCGGGCTTGGGCGATTCCACGATGCGGAGGGCTGTTACACGACGGCGATCGCACTTCAGCCGGATTCCTACGTGGCGTACTACAACCGTGCGTTGTGTCGCACACAGCTCGAACGAGTACCCGCAATCGCTCGACGACTTCCAACGCGTGCTCGCGTTGAGGCCAAATCAGAATTGCGTGCTGTTAAATCGGGCTTTGGCGTACGAAGCAGCGGGTGATCTTTCAGCGGCCCTTGCCGATCTGGACGCGGCCATCGCTGGCGGCGAAGTGCCCCCGCGTGCCTATTTGTTCCGATCCCGCATTCGTACCCGTCTGGGCGATGCTAGGGCGCCGAACGCGATCGCCTGCAGGGGCTCGCCGAGGAGCCGGCCGACGAAGTGGGCTGGGTGGCACGCGGCTTCGCTCGGATGAAAGAAGATCCGTCGAGCGCTCTCGAAGACTTTCGACACGCACTGGCTCTTAATCCGCATTCGCAACTGGCGCTCAAGAACATCGTTTACGTCACGGCCGATCGGCTGGCGCTGGCCGACGAAGCGCTGGAAGCGCTCAACGCACTGGTCGCGCTCGACGACTCGAACGCCAGCGCGCTCGTTGGCCGAGCCGTGCTCTTGGCCCGCATGAACCAGCGGGACAAAGCACTGGCCGATCTAAAGCACGCACTGCAGACTTCGCAAGAGCCGATCGTTTTGTTCCAGGGCGCTTGCTGCTTGTCGCTCACGCCGAGTCCCGAAAACGGCGACGCCGCCCGGGGACTCTGTAATGCTGAGCCGCGCCCTCGAACAGCAGCCGCAGCTATTGGCGCGAGCGACGTCGGACCCCGACTTGGAGAAACTCCGGGCCCAGCCCGGCTTCGACGCCTTTTTGGGGAAGATCCAGGACCTGAATCAACTGAAACGAGACCTTGCTACCGGCGCTGGCCCGTCCGGACAAATGATCCATGCGAAAAGTCCGTCGTCAACTTGATGCCGATTCGCGTTCGCGCAGGCGTCGCGCCAACGCCCGCTCCGCATGGAGCGGCTCGAAGAACGCCTCGCGCTCGATTCGCAAGGCGCGGCACTCGTCGGGTTCGACCCCCATTTCACGCTCAGCTTTGCCGACGATGGCGTGGCCGTTGCCGGTCAAGCCAGCGCTCTGACCGCGACATTCGATGCCGTAGCTGCCGAAGACCTCTGGCGCGAGCAGATCCTCCGCGCGTTTCAAACTTGGGCAGTCCAAACGAATGCCGACATCGGCGTCGTGAGCGACGGAGGACAGCCGTTCGGCAGTCCCGGGGCCACCCAAGGCGACGACCGTTTCGGCGATATTCGCGTCGGAGCGATCGCCATCTCGCCGGAGGTTGGCGCGGTCTCGGTGCCGGTCGACAACTTCGTGTCGGGCACGTGGCTCGCCGACGTGCTGTTCAATACGCAGTTCGTCGGCTACCAGTCGGCCGACGACATCTTGGCCGTGGCCATGCACGAAGCGGGAAACGTATTTGGCTTGGACGACAGCGCCGACCCGAATTCGCCCTTGTTTACCGGCGGCCCACCCACGGTCAAGACTCCCACTGCCGCCGACGTCGCCGCGCTGCAGGCCCTCTATGGTACACGTCTTCCAGATGCAAACGAAGCGGTCGGCGGCAATGTCAGACAACGACTCCTTCGCTACGGCCGCCAAGTTAAACCTTGTGAGCACTCCGAGTGGAGACGGAGGCACCGCGCCGACGATCGTCTACGGAGACGTCGGCTCCGCGAGCGACGTGGATTATTTCTATATTGATACGCCGGGTGACTACTTCGGGCCGGTCACGTTCAAGCTACGATCTTCTGGGATCAGTTTGCTACAGCCCGATTTGACGATCTACAACGCGGCTCAGCAACCGCTCGACCATGTTATGTCGTCGGACGTGGGCGGCGACGTGTTGACGCTGCAAATTCCCTCGACGACGCCGCATCAGCGCCTATACGTGCGCGTCGCCGGAGCAACCGCCGACGTGTTTGGTATTGGCGGCTATTCGCTCGTCACGCAATTCGACGGGATCAATCTCGCCGATCAGGCAAAAATCGACCGGTCGCCAGCGGCGTCTATCGATTTCTGCCGCAGGAGGAATTGGCAAAGTTCTTCGACGCCAATGAAAGAGAGCTGTTCAACGACGACGGCCACAGCAACGACGAAGCCAACATGGGCATCGAATTGGATTCGCTGCCGAGCTTCATCGCAGATTCCCATTACGAGACCACGGGCAGCATCGCCGACGCGACCGACGTCGATTTCTACAGCATCAAGTCGCCGCAGGTCGCCGGCAACCCGCTCAACGTGATGACCGTCGCCGTGCGTTCGCTCGACGTCGCCGGGCTGATTCCGAAGTTGACGGTCCTCGACGAAGATCAGAATCCCCTGGCGACGGAGGTCGTCGTCAACGGCGGCGGCGAACTGGTCGTGCAGGTACCCGGGATCGTTCCGCAATCGGACTACGTCGATCGCGCGTGGCAGGCCGACGGACCCGGGCGGCCCATTCGACTCGGGAAACTACCGCCTCACGGTTGCATTCACCAATATTCCCGTAGGACTGGAAGCGATGGCGACCGGCACGGTCGGCGACGACGTCACTTGGAATGTACATACAATCTATATTGGACAACCGCAGCTCTTTCACCTGGTCTTGGAAGCGGGAGACGTCCGCCGCGTCGGTGCCGTCGGCGATCATTGCCACCATCAGGGACGAAAATTCGGCCGTCGTCGCCACGATCGCCGCTCCGCCCGGTGAGACGACGCAGCTTGCCGGGAGTCTTCTTGAACGCGGGCACCTATACCGTCGAAGTCGTCGTGCGCACGCTCGACGGCAGCCAATCTGCCGGCCATGAGTTACAATTTGCTCGGGACGTCGATTTCCGACCCGTTTGTGGGCGATCCGCAAGATCCGAATTCACATCCGTTCGCCTGCATGGATCCCGAACTAGCCGGCTATTTTTGTTATCCCGGCGATTTCATATCGCCCGATCCGTTCTTGTGGGACAATTTCGTCGAGTCGCTGTCCGAATCCACTGCCGCCGCTCGAACTGGGGCCGCTGGTTGACTTGGTCTTGGGGGATTGGTGGTCGTGGGTCTGGAACGAAACAGGCGTCAACGGCCCTCCACTCGCCCAGGACGATGGTTTTGAAATGACGCAGGGCGGCTCGGGTGGCGGCAGTTCCGCCGCGACCGTCCCACTGGACCCCACCTCGAACGTCCTGGCAAACGACTTCGAACCGGAGGGCGATCCATTTGTCGCCGTGCTGCAGTCTTCGACCACGCACGGAAGCCTGGTGCTCAATCCGGACGGCACATTCGTTTATACGCCGCGAACCCGGCTTTGCCGGCACCGATCGATTTCAGCTACGTCGCCTACGACTTTCATCAGGAGTCCGGCGTGGCCACCGTCCGCATCGTGGTTACGACCGGCGTCGTCGGCGACTACAATGCCGACGGCGTCGTCAACGACGGCGACTATCTCGTCGTGGAAGGCAAATTTTGGCTCGATCGACGAATTGCTCGCCGACGGCAATCACAACGGCCGGGTCGACGCCGCGGACTACACGATCTGGCGAAACAACTCCGCGGCCGTCGTCGTCGCCAAGCCAGGCGACTACAACGCTGACAACTGTCGTCGACGGGAGCGACTATCTGGCGTGGAAGGCCAGCTTCGGCTCGGTCGACGATCTGCGGGCGGACGGCAATCATGACGGCCGAGTCAACGCCGCGGACTACACGGTCTGGAGAAACAACCTGTCGGCCGGAGGTGGAGGTGGCGGTGCCGGCTCGCTCGCCGCAGCGACACAGGCGCCCGCCGCGCAGTCCGAACCCAGCCCGCTGATTGCAGCGGCCGGCAATCTGCCAACCGCGTCGCAACCGGCCGCCAATCGTGCGGACTTGCTCCTGGCGACGGCACCCGCAACTTCTCTGCAATCAGCGGACAGCAATGTTCACGACGCGGCCAAGCAATTGCGCCGGTCGATGCAGTCCAATCGAGCAGCCTACGCGCCGTCGCTGCTGCTCGCCGTGACGACTCGCCCTTGGCACGCGGACCACACGCTCGAGCAGGCTGCGCAACTTGGCGACCAGGAGCGATTTACCGACGCCGCCTTCGCCGAGTGGCCTCGTCAGCTCAGCCAGTTGTGCAAGCTCGACACGCCGTGAAACGCGGGGGTCAGACGATGGCAGCCATAAAACCGAGTAGCGTTGAGTCACCGGCAACGCCTGCCCGCCTAAGCCGTCTCCACCGCACACGCCGCGCCGGTTTTTCGCTCGTCGAGCTGCTGATCGTTCTGGCGATCATGGGCGTGCTCTTGGCGCTGCTCCTGCCCGCCGTGCAAGCGGCCCGCGAGGCGTCGCGCCGGACGCAGTGCGCCAATAATCTGAAGCAACTCGCCTTGGCGGCTTTGAACTACGAAGCCGCAAATGGGCTGCTCCCGCCGAGCGGCCTGGCCGCGACGGCGCCGGACCCGAAGTATCCGAACTTGCGCGTCGAGGTGTTTGATCAAGGGGGAGGCGTCAAGCTTAGCTGGGTCGTCCTGTTGCTCTCCTATTTGGATGAGCCCGCTCTCTTCGATCAGTTCGATTTGACTCGCGACGTGACAGTTCAACCACGTCAGCCGCAGGCAGCGTCGGTGCCGAGTCTGTTGTGTCCCAGCGATGAAGCCAATGGCCGGATCTACAGCGTGCCCAAAGCTGGTTTTCAATGCGCGAAAGGCAACTACGCCACCTACGTCAGCCCGTTTCACGTGGATTTGCAGCTGCTGTACCGCGGTGCGCTGATCGCCGGAGGGCAACGGCTGGCGTCGATCGAAGACGGGACGACCGCGACGCTGATCTTCAGCGAAGTACGGACGATGGACCTCGCCACCGACGAACGCGGCGCATGGGCGCTGCCGTGGACCGGGGCAAGCTTGTTGGCCTTCGACATGCACCCCTTGGGCTGGTCGAGGAGTCACGACGGCACGGGCGAAGGCGACGAATACATCGCTGCAAAACTCGCGTCGCCTACGTGGCGAGCCCCGAGAGCCTCGGCGAAGCGCAGCCTCCCAACAATCAGGGGCCCAATGTCGATACCCTGCGAGGCTGTTCAGCGGACTCTGAGTTAGGCAGAGCTCAAATGGCAACCTCCCAACAACTCGGCATGCCCTGCCGGCAGGCACCGTTCAACCCGGGGCTGGCAGGTTATCTTTCTGCTGCGCCGCGCAGCCTGCATCCGGGAGGCGTCAATGCCGCGTTCGTCGACGGCCACGTCACTTTCTTGGTCGACCAGATCGACGACTTCTACATGGCCTATGCCGTTAGCGTCGACGACGGTCAAACCAGCGGCCAGCCGTGACCGCAGGGCACAACGTTGCACGGTCGGCGACGGTTCTCAGTTGAATTCCATCTGCCGAAACGAGCGGAGTCCCCACCACAGCGGCAACACCGTCGCCGAGATGCCAACGACGATCGCCGTCAAGCTGCCGCCCCACAACCAGAGCCGCAAGAAGTTCGGGTTCAGGAACGAATCTCGCCAGGGGGCGTTGCCCGCGATCAGATAGAAGTGGCAGGGCAGGGCGGTCAGCACAACGATCACGACGATGTAAAGTGCGCTCGAGCACCAGGTTCAGCGTGCCGCCGAAGCCGGCCGAGATTTTCGACGGCGACGATTCGCGGAAGTTGGGCATCATCGCCCCCAAGCCCACCGCGATCGACGACAGCCCCAAGCAGAGCAGGATGCACACGAGTTGGTGGACCAGGACAATCAGCAGCGATACGTGCAGCATCACGTCGCTCAGCAGGATGAGCAATCCGCACGGCACCCACGAGCCGAGCGCCGCGAACACAAATTTGCTCCACAACACCGTGTCGCGGTGCATCGGCAACAACCCCAGAATCCAAAAGCAGTGTCCCTCCAGGCTGATCATCGGATAGATGAACCGCGTCGTGAACGTCGAGAGAATCAAGCCGACGACCGCCAAATTGAGAAAGCTGACCATGTTGACCCAGGTAACGTAGCTGATGTCGCGCTGCGGATTGTTGAAGCGATCGACGTTGAGGAAGTAGAGCCCCAACAGCCCGAAGAAGATCAAGAACTGCGACCATTGCACCGGGTCGCGCCGCAGCAGTTTCCAGTCTTTCAAGAGCAGCAGCCGCAGTTGATCGGGAAACACCGCCAGCACGGTGCTCGCTGCCTCGTCGGTCCAACTCGCCAGGCTGGCGGGAATGCGGCCGGACCACGCCGCAAACCGAATAACGACCACGATCGAACGCGGTTTTGTCGGCGTGTCGGGCGCGGCGCGGGCCGCACATGAATTCGTTGTAGCCGGCACGAAACCAGCGCTTCGCGGTCCACACCGTGAGCACGTGGCACATCATCGCGTTGGATATCAACAGCGCCAGGTACAGGCAACTTTGGAGGAAGGGCACGTGAAAGGCGTCTTCCCGCCCGCCTTCGAGCGTCACCGGCCGCGCCGCTTCGAGCAGTCCGCCCGTGAGCCACGAGCTGGGGAGCCACTCCTGCTGCGTGAAACGGAAGCGGAGCAGCGTTTCCTGAAACCATTGGCTGCCGAACAACCGCGTTTGCGGTCCGCTCACCGTCCGCCAGATCGACCAGACGGCGACGGTCGTCACCAACAGGGCGGCGCCGCTCACGATCAACACGCGCAGCCGCGGCAGCCGGTAGATGATGAACATGCAGGCCACCGCCCCGACCCCGCTGGGAATGTACACAAACGCCACGATCAATGGCAGAATCAAGGCGAAGTAGAGCCACGGCGCCGCGACGACGATGCCGTAGGCGATCATCATCGGGCTGGCCAACAGGAAGAAACCCCAGCTACTGAAAAACACCGCCTCCTGGAACTTGTAGAGCACCAGCCGCTCCGGACGGACCGGCAACGTGAGCAGATACTGCGTCTCCGGCGAGTTGTACAAGCCGGTGTAAAGAATGATCGCCGACGAAAACACGAGCATCACGTTGAGCGACGCGAAGAACAAGTGAAACACGAAGCGTACCGTCTGGGCGTGGTAACTGGCGCCCGGCGGGCCGACGTTCTCGACGACGAACTGGAACCCCTCGAAGAACAGCGTAAACAGGCCGAACCAAAAGAACAGGCTCAAGCCGATCACCAGCCCCGTGCGTAGCCGTCCCGTCGTGAAGACCTGCCGCAGCCGCGTCGCTGCCACGCGATAGCGCAGTCGCCAGAACAGTTGTGCTTCGTAGTCCTCCGACGGCAGAGCCGACGCACCGCGCTCCTGCGGAAGCGATTGGTTCGACCACGTCGGTAGGGAAATGCTGCTCACGTTTGCCAAGCGTCGGGGTCGAGACAGTCGTCGAGAGGAATCGGGCGGATGCTCTCAGCTTAGCACAATCGCCCAGCCGAATCAGGGCGAATCGGCGGAAAGGCGCTGCCAGCGGCGCGACCTCGGTCATCGCCAGATACATGGTTTCGAGCGACTCGTCGCCGCGGGGAAAACGGCCGCGCAGCTCGGCGATCGTGCCGTCGAACAGCAACCGGCCGTGGCTCATGATGCCCAAACGATCAGAAATTTCTTCGGCCGTGGCGAGCGTGTGGGTCGACATCAGCACGCACATGCCCGTTTTCGACTCGGCCTCGAGCAAATCCTTTACGAGCCGAATGCTATGCGGGTCGAGGCCCACCAGCGGCTCGTCCAGCACCAAGGCGCGCGGCGAATTCAGCATCGCCGAGGCGAACACCGTCCGCTGCTTCATGCCGTGCGAATAGCGCTCCGTCAGCTCGTCGGCGAATTCCCGGAGCTCGAATCGCTCGATCTCGCGGTCGATGGTCCGGTTGGCGCCGCCGGGGTCGAGCCCGTGCATCTGGGCGACGAACTGCAGAAACTCGCGGCCGGTGAGTTTCTCGTAGAGGAATGGCTGGTCGGGCACATAGCCGACGAGCGATGCCGCGAGCCGGGTTTGCGTCACGACGTCATAGCCGCCGACGCGAACCGAGCCGGCTTCCGGCCTCAGCAGGCCGACGAGCAGCTTGAGCGTGGTCGTCTTGCCCGCCCCGTTGTGACCCAGCAGGCTGTAAACCTCGCCGGCCGAAACCCGGAGATCCAATCGGTCTACCGCCACTCTGTCGCCGTACGAGCGGCGGACCTGGTCGAATTCGATCATCGGGTCAATTGTGTGGCGTGGTGAGCGTGGCGACTACGTCCAATTCCAACAAATCGTTCGCCAATTTGATGGCTTCCGGATCGCTGCGTCGCTCGAATCGCAACATCGTGTCCTTGCTGTTCATCAAGTACACGTCCTGGCGGAGCACGGTGCCGTTGTCGGCGACCCACACCTTGGCACGCAGCGATCGCTCCGCGGCGACGCCGGCGGCCGACATCTCGCGGAACTCGATCCGCTTCGCCCGCACTTTCTCGCCCTGCTGAATTATCGACTCCTCGGCGACTACCTCGGCTTGTAGCAGGTTGAGCGCGTCCGTGGGAGGGCGGAACATGCTGAACATCTCCACCTGCCACGTGCGCCCCACATACACCTGCAATAGCTTCGGCTGCGGGATCAGCTCGCCGTCGAGCAGTTTCGGGATTGGGCAATGCAAAGCTGGCCTCGTGCGAGACGCCGCCGCTCAGAAACGTCATCCGCAGCTCCGGCCCCTCGATGCGTCCGACCACCTTGATCACCAGCGGCAAATCATTGACCTGCACCTTGGTCTCGAAGTTGGTCAGAGCTGCCGAACGAGTCGAGCGCCAATCGCGACCGGCAGTCCAAGCGGATCAACCCCAGGTCGTCGACGAGGCTGCTCATCCATTGCGGCGCCATTTCTCGCAGCGGAATGTCCTCCAGCAGCACGCGGCCGTGGATTTCGGTCGTCGTTAGCGGCGCCCGGCACCGCCTGACTCACGGCGTAACCGACGTGCTGGCCGTCGACATTCGATCTGCCAGCACACCGGCTCCTTCTCGACCAACGTGCCGTGGGCCGGCGGATCGCCCGAAAAGAATGGGGGCAGAATCTTCTCCACCACGAGCCAACTCATGGTCGACGCCCACAAGAGCAACACGACGGCGACGAAGATTCGATTTCCCATGCTGAGACTTCCATAAATGCGGGAAGTAATGCCTGCACGGACGCTTCTAGTCTACACCCGTGTTCGCTTCCGGGCCACGAAAATAGGCAAGATTTTATAAATTCTTCTCCTGAAAGCAGCCCCCCTCGCCGGTTTTGCCGCCTGCTGGCCGCCTACCGATCGGAGCAGGGCGGCGCCACAGGTCGCCGTTGCACGAAACGGCTCATCGCCCGAAGATGGAGCGTTCGTGAGCCAGACCGCGAGCCGATGCCGCGCCGTAAGGCCCCGCGTGTTCGCTCGCCAGACAAGGAGGATCGGATCGATGAATTGGGTGCGCGCTACAGGTTTGGCATGCAAGCAAATGGATGCCAGCATGCGTAGGCTGCACCGCAGCGGCCATGTTTCTCATCGGTTGCCGCGGTAAATCGCCGGAAACGGCCGATGCCGGGGCGGCGCCGAAAGTCGCTGCCGCGAGTCGCGGCACGAGCGCCGATCCGGAGCACCCTGTCGTCGAGATCGTCACCAATCTCGGCACGATCCGCGTCGAACTCGATGCGGCCAACGCGCCCGTCACCGTGCAAAACTTTCTCAATTACGTCGACAACCGATTTTACGACGGCACGCTATTCCACTACGCGGCGCCCGACAAAATGATCGTCGGCGGCGGGTTTACGGCCGACGGGCAGCCTAAGCCGGCCGGGCCCACCGTGCGAAACGAGGCCCACAACGGCCTGAAGAACGTCCGCGGCACCATCGCCGCGGCCCGCGACGCGGCTGCCGGAATCGACAATGCGACCTCGCAGTTCTTCATCAATCTGGTCGATTCCCCGGCCTTCGATCATCGGGGCGACGCGGCGGATGAATATGGCTACTGCGTGTTTGGCAACGTGGTCGACGGTCTGGACGTGGCCGAGGCGATTTCTCACGCCCCCACGCGCGACGGCGGCGGCGACCTGGTGCAGGCGCCCGACCCACCGGTCGTGATCAAGTCGATCCGAGTGGTGAAATAGCAGCCTGGGACACGACCGTTCAGGCAGCTTCCGCATAGCGCAATAAAAAGGCCGCTCCGATTTCCGGAGCGGCCTCGTGATAAATGCAAAGACGCTGTTCGGTCAGTTGGTCAACATGTTCGGTTTGGCTGCAGAATCGGTCGGACGCAAGCCGAACGACAGCATGATCCAGGCCCAACCGTTGAAGATCAATTCGATGCCGACGAACAGGCCGATCACCCACAGGCCGGAAGCCGGCCATTGCTTGTACACCAACAGGCCCAACAGCAGCGACACCCCGCCGTTCAAGAGCACCCAACCCCAGCCGGTGAACCGCTCGGCCAGAGCATATATCGACGCGGAAGATGCCGCCGAAGATCAAGAAGAACGCGATGATCAGCGTCAACTCGATCGCACTCGCGGCCGGCCGATTGATGATCATCAGTCCCACCACCGTATACAGCACGCCGATCAACAAGTGGAGCAGCATGCCGCTCCAGCGGCCGGCGTAGAACGAGCTGATGATCGTCGAAATGCCGCCCGCGAGCAGCAGGAAGCCGAACAGCACCGTAGCCGCGACCGTGGCCAGCACGGCCGAGCCAATTGCGATCGTCCCAAAGACGATCATCGCGATCCCCAGCGCCAGAAACCAGCGCCAATGATTGCGAAGGGCATCCAACTCATGTGTCCAAGACGGCAGGCCGGAAGTGGATGGAATCGTGTTCATGACTTTCCTCGTGGTCGATGTGGGTTATTGTTCGGAGGGGACGAGCCCGAGCGACGTAGGATATAGCGATCCGGGTCTGGTAAAACTCCGTAAGAAGATAGCTCACCCAAAGCTCTCTGGCGTCGATTGCCGATAAATCCGTCTTTTCCGGTTAATCGGCGTAGAATTAGACTTCCGCCGGAATGGGGCGACGGCCCACTGGACATAGGATTGTAGATTCCGTCACAACGTAGGTGAATGCCGCCGCGTGGTGGCCCTTGTCACCGCTCCGTACCGTTTCGATTCATGCCCACCTTTGGCGACCACCTGAGCGACCTCCGATATTTGGCCAGGGGGCCAGTGCGCGGACGGCTTGTCCGATTGGTCGACCCTGGTGCCGCGGGTCGCCGCGCTCGAAGAAGGGCTCATGCCCCAGAGCGACTACGACCTCAAGAAGATGAGCCTCTCGCTCCGCTATCGGGCCCGCAGCGGCGAGCCGCTCGATCGGCTGCTGGTCGAGGCGTTCGCCCTGGTCCGCGAGGCCGGCCGACGCAAGCTCAACATGCGGCACTTCGACGTGCAGCTCTTGGGCGGCGCGGCCGTGCATTACAACTCGATCGTCGAAATGCAGACGGGCGAAGGCAAAACGCTCACCGCCACGCTGCCGCTGTACCTCGCCGCGCTCGAAGGCAAGGGCGCCCACCTCGCCACCGTGAACGACTACCTCGCCAAGCGCGACGCCGACTGGATGCGCCCGCTCTACGAAGCTGCTCGGCATGAAGGTCGGCTGCATCCAAAGCCAAATGCCGCAGCCCGAGCGCGCGAAGCAGTACGCCTGCGACATCACCTACGGCACGGCCAACGAAATGGGCTTCGACTTCCTCCGCGATCGGCTGCTCAAGCGGCGCATCGGCGAAGGGCAGCGCGACCTGTTCGGCGCGATGCTCGGCCAGGCCGGCGCGGGCAACGAGGAACCGGTGCAGGGCGACTTGCACTTCATGCTCGTCGACGAGGCCGACAGCATCCTCATCGACGAAGCCCGCACGCCGCTGATCATCAGTGCCCTGCCCGGCGAGGACGAGGAGCCGAGGCCGAGGCCTATCGCTGGGCCGCCAAAGTCGCCCGCGACTTCGAAGAAGACGAGCACTACGAATACGACCACAAGGAGAAGACGGTCGAGCTCAACGCTCGCCGGCCGCCGCCGCGTCCGCGAGCATGCCCAAGCCCGACGCGATGGACCGCATGCCGCTCTCGACGATCTACGAGCACGTCGAGCGGGCGATCAAGGTCAGCCGCGAGATGTTTCTCGATCGGCAGTACGTCGTCCGCGACGGCGAAATCGTGATCGTCGACGAGTTCACCGGCCGGCTCGGCGAAGGCCGCAAGTGGCGGGCCGGCATCCACCAGGCGGTCGAGGCCAAGGAGGACGTCGAAATCACCTTCGCCACGCGCCAGGCCGCCCGGATCACCGTGCAGGATTTCTTCCTGCGCTACAACCGACTGGCCGGCATGACCGGCACCGCCAGCACCTCGGCGCCGCGAGCTGCGCAAAATCTACACCTGCCGCGTCGATGCCCGTCCCGACGAACCGCCCGCCGATCCGCGAGAAGCTGCCGACGCTCGTCTTCGGCACGGCCGACGAGAAGTGGCAGGCGATCATCGAAGACATCGTCGAGCAGCACCAACTCGGCCGGCCGGTGCTCGTCGGCACGCGGTCGATCGACAAGAGCGAGCTACTCTCGCAGGCTGCTCGACGGCCGCGGCATCGAGCACACGGTCCTCAACGCCCGGCACGTCGAGAAGGAAGCCGAGATCGTCGCCGCAGGCCGGCCAGCAGGGCAAAGTCACGGTCGCCACGAACATGGCCGGCCGCGGCACCGACATCCGGCTCGGCGACGGCGTCACGGAGCTGGGCGGCCTGCACGTGATCTGCACCGAGCTGCACGAGTCGCAGCGCATCGACCGCCAGCTCATCGGCCGCTGCGGCCGGCAAGGCGACCCCGGCACGTACCGCCAGTTCCTCGCGCTGGACGACGAGATCCTCGAAACCGGCTTCGGCCCGAAGAAAGCAGCGACGCCTCAAGGAGCACGGCGTCGCGCTCGCCGGCAGCGGCCCCATCAGCGGCTTCGACGCCCTGTTCTACAAAGCCCAACGCAAAGTCGAACGCCGCCACTTCCGCGACCGCAAGGTGCTGCTCTACCACGAAAAGGAACGCCAAAAAATGCAGCGGCAAATGGGGCAGGATCCGTATCTCGACACCGCGGGCTAATCTGCCGCGCGACTACTGGGTTGCGAGTTGGAACGATTCGCGATTCTTGAATATCCTCCTTGGACCGGCTATCCTGATATAAAGGGTCGGTGCATGAGGCAGTTCAAATGGATTGACTGGAACCTGCAAAAGATCGAAGCGCACGCCTTGTCTGCCGAAGAGGTTGAGGCTGCGTTTGACCAGGTGTTCAGTCTAGAGCAGCGCAAAGACGGCTCATATCAGATGTTCGCCGAGACGCCGGCAGGCCGTCGAATTTGGGTGATCTGGCGGTACGACCGAGAGGACGACGCGATCCCCGATGTATTTGGTGAACTTGGCGAATTGCCGATCTTCGTGATCACCGCATATTGAGAGGAACACTGTGATGACGATCCCCGCTGCCGATCAGCGATCTCCCGACCGCCGTACACGGGACGAACAGATTGCGGAAGAGCCGCAATTTGCTGTCCCAGAATTACTCCCCAGCGCGGTCTCGTCGCCGGTGGAGTCCCACCTAGCCAGATTGCCGCGGCATCCGCTGGCGGTAGCGGGTATCGTGGAAAATGGACTGGTGCGTCCCCTCGACCCGGCGGTCGTACTTCCGGAACACTCGCGGGTAATTATTGTTACCTCGGCAGCGAGTTGAATCGAGATGCCGCCTGCGCTCGCCGGCACCGGCCCGCTGAGCGGCTTCGACGCCCGGTTCTACCAAGCCCAACGCAAAGTCGAGCGCCGCCACTTCCACGACCGCAAGGTGCTGCTCTACCACGAAAAGGAACTCCAGAAAATGCAACGGCAAATGGGGCAGGATCCATACTTGGATACCGCGGGGTAATGTGCCCAGCCATCACACGCTGTTACGAACACATTTCGGTGTCGTCGTCTTGGATCGATGCTGACAGCAATTGACCAAATCGCTACTATCTCAGCATGGGAACACTGGGTGGTTCGCGCGTATATCGCTCTGGTCCTAATCATCGGCTATTCAGCGCTTAAGCACCGACGCGAAGGATGGTGGATTGGACTTGCTCTAGCCGTCTTCCTGGGGAGCATCTTTCTCTGGCCATTCATATTGAATTGGCTATTTGACCTCTGAACCACACTCGTCGGTCGACAGGTCGCGATCAGCTCATTGCCGCTCAAGACGCACCACCACGCACTTAAACGCCGGCGTCTTGCTCAGCGGGTCGAGCGTGCGGCTCACCAGGCGATTGGCTTCGGGGTAGTACATCGCGGCGTTGCCGGGTTTGATGCTCGGGAATGCGGTGGCGCGGATGCCGTGCATCGTGCCGGCCGGGCCGTGGACGGTGACTCGGTCGCCGTCGCTAAGCCGCAAGCGGCTGAGGTCGTCTGGGTGCATCAGGATCACGTCGCGGCGGTCGACGTTGCGGTAGAGGTCTTCGTCTTCGTAAACGACCGTGTTGAACTGGCCTCGCTGCGGATCGTCATCACGCGCAGCTCGCCGTCGCCGGCTGCCCTGCAATTCGGGCAGCTCGTGGACGTGCAGCCGGGCCGTGCCGTCGGGCGTGGCGAAGCGCGGCTCGTGGAACGTGCGGCCCGCCGATGTGAAACTCTTCCTTCGTGCGGTCGATCTCCGCGATCTTCTCGAAGCCCGGGCACGATGTGGGCGATCGCCTGGCGGATTTGCGGCCGTGCTGTCGCATCGCCGCCCAATCGAGCGGCGACGATGCGAGTCGACTGACGCCCTCGGCGATCGATCGCAATCACGTCGACCTCCGACCGCGGCCCGTCGTGGCGGCGCGGGCCGCCGTCGCTGAGGCGGACGAAGTTGAACATCGACTCCTGCGTCGTCGCCTGCGGCTCTTCGTCGCGGGCGAGCACGGGCAGGATGATCGTCTCGCGCGCCAAGCCGTAAGCGTGGCCCGTGTTGAGCGTCGTGTTCAGGTACACGAGCAAATCGAGCTTGCCGAGCGCTTCGGCGGCGAACGTGGCGTCGGGGTTCGAGCCGTAGAGGTTGCCGCCCAGGCAGAAGCCGACCTTGAGCTCGCCCGTCGGCCGCGCCGGTCCATGCAGCTCATCGTGTCGAGGCCCGGCGTCGTCGGCAGCTGCACGCCGAAGTGAGTCTTGCAGCCGCTCGAACACCGCGTCTTTGAGCTTCGGCGTGACGCCCATCGAGCCGATGCCTTGCACGTTCGAGTGGCCGCGAATCGGCAGCAATCCGCAGCCGGGCCGGCCGACCATGCCGCGCAGCAACGCCAGATTGCCGATCGCCTGCACGTTCTCCACGCCGTGGGCGTGGTGGGTGATGCCCATCGTCCAGCTGAACACGACGTTCTTCGCCGCGGCGTAGCAGCTCGGCGATGGCGTCGATCTCCGCGTGCGCGACGCCACTCTTGGCGACGATCTCGTCCCACGGCGCCGTCTGCAATCGCTCACGCAGTTCCGGCCAGCCGTGGCAATGCGCGTTGAGAAACGCCTCGTCGTGGGCGTTCATTTCGACGACGCGCTTGGCGACGCCGGTGAGCAGGGCCAGGTCGCCGCCGATGTGCGGCTGCACGTACAGGCTGGCGATCTCGCTGCCGAACAGCAGGCTCCGCCAGTCGCTCGGCACGGCGAAGCTCACCAGCCCCGTTTCGACGATCGGATTGATGACGATCACCTGCCCGCCGCGGCGGCGCACCTCCATCAGCGTGTGCATCAGCCGCGGGTGATTGCTGGCCGGGTTGCCGCCGATCACGAACACGAGGTCGGCATGGTCGAGGTCTCCGAGCTCGATCGTCGCCGTGCCGCTGCCGGTGACCGCTCGTCAGGCCGACGCCGCTCGCCTGGTGGCAGTAGTAGCTGCAGTTGTTGACGTTGTTCGTGCCGTAGAGCCGGGCGAACAGCTGCAGCAGGAAGCCGGCCTCGTTGCTGCTGCGGCCGCTGAAGTACCAAAATGTTTCGTCGGCAGCAGTCGCCCGCAGTTTCCCGACGATCCGCTCGAGCGCATCGTCCCACGAGATCGGCGTGTAGCGGCCAGTGTCGCGGGTGTAGAGCACCGGCTCGACGAGCCGGCCGCACGCTTCCAGCTCGCGCGGCGAAAGCTGCTGCAACTCGCGGGGCGAGTAGCGCTGCCAAAAATCGCTGCGAATCGCGCCCTGCATGTCGGCGACCATCGCCTGCAGGCTCTTCTTGCAGACCTCGGGGAACTGGCCCAGCTCGTTGACCATGCCGCCGCGCTGGCCGCCCATGCCCAGCGCACAGGTCTTGCAGGCGTTCTTCGAGCGCATCGCCCGCCAGAGCTTCGCAGAGGCCGCCCGCCTCGCGGGCCTTCCGCCAAGTGTAAGCGACAGCCGGCCAGCCGCCGCCCTGCTTGTATTTTCGCATGGTCGCCTTTGTCGTCCGAGGAGAGCCGGCTGCACCGCCGCCGTGACTGGTGAGCGCGAGACGTCTGGATTAAGTTAGGACGTAGGATTTACGTCTAGCATAACCGATCGCCTTTTCTTGCGGCAGCGGACTCGCTGGCACCATGTCGGACTCCATCGAAATACAACCCGTTACGAAACCACTCCGCGCCCGCGTGCGGCCGCCCGGCTCGAAGAGCATCACCAACCGGGCGCTGGTCTGCGCGGCCCTGGCCGACGGCGTTTCGACCCTCTCCGGCGCGCTCGATAGCGAAGATACGCAGGTGATGATCGCGGCGCTGGGCGAGCTGGGCATCGGCGTGGCCTCGTCCGACGCCGGCCGGACGCTCGTGATCGCGGGAACCGCCGGCCGGATTCCTGCCGTGGAAGCGGAACTGTTCTGCGCCAACAGTGGCACGACGATCCGCTTTCTCGCCGCCCTCGTCACGCTCGGCCACGGCGCGTTTCGGCTCGACGGCGTCCCGCGGATGCGCGAGCGGCCAATCGCCGACCTGCTCGACGCGCTCAACCAACTCGGCGCAAAGGCCGTGTGCGAAGCCGGCAATCGCTGCCCGCCGGTCGTCGTCCATGCCAACGGCCTTGCGGGCGGCGTCGCCACGGTCCGCGGCGACGTCTCGAGCCAGTTCCTGAGCGGCCTGTTGATGGCCGCCCCGGCCGCAGCCGCGCCGGTCGAACTGCGAATCACCGGCACGTTGGTCTCGCAGCCCTACGTGCGAATGACGCTCGCCGTGATGAAAGCGTTTGGCGTCGCCGTCGCCACCGATCCAAAGTTCAGCCGGTTCGATATTGCGGCGCCGCAAACCTACCGCGCCTGCAGCTATACGATCGAGCCGGATGCCTCCGCGGCAAGTTACTTCTGGGCGGCCGCGGCAATCACTGGCGGCGAAGTCACGGTCGAAGGGCTCTCGGCCGCGAGCTTGCAGGGCGACGTCGCCTTCGTCGATTGCCTCGAACAGATGGGCTGCGAAGTCCGGCGCGACGCCGATTCGATCACGGTGGTCGGTCCGCCGCCAAAGGTCGCGCTCCGCGGCATCGACGTCGACATGAATGCGATCAGCGATACCGTGCAAACGCTGGCCGTCGTGGCGCTCTTCGCCGAGGGCCCGACGACAATCCGCAATGTCGGCCACGTCCGCCACAAGGAGACCGACCGCCTCGCCGCGCTGGCCACCGAATTGCGCAAGCTCGGCGCAACGGTCGACGAACATGATGACGGCCTCACGATCGCGCCCGGAAAACTCCGACCGGCAACGATCGACACCTACCACGACCATCGCATGGCGATGAGCTTCGCGCTCGCGGGGCTGCGACAGTCGGGAGTGCGAATCAACGACCCCGGCTGCACGGCAAAAACCTACCCCGGCTATTTCCACGATCTCGTGGCTGCGGCCAACTAGCAATTAGCAGTCAGCGTGGCTGAGACGGCACGCCGGCCCCCAGGCCGATCCCGCTGGCACTGGCCGTTTGCAGCAAGTGCTCGGCGCGGTCCAACAAAGATAAGCTAGAGTTGGAAGGCGGATAGGCCTCCGAGCCCGGTTCGCAGGCCTCGAAACGGGCACTGCAATGCTGACACACAATTTGCTTGCCGAGATACTCGACACGCACCTGCAAATTGCGGCCACAGGTCGGGCATTCCTGCACAAAATACGTGCTACGCGGCATTTGGTATCTCCTTCTACCGGCGATACTTCCCCCGACTGGGTCCATGCGATGGGAACTCAGTATATGTGGCCCGGACGCAGAAATCAACAATTTCTTCGCCCAGGCCGGTCGAAGGATATTCCAGGCGGGTGCTAAGCCGCTGCCAGCGGTCCACTTACGCCAGATGTGAAAAATCCGCGTCTGTAAAGATGACCCTGTTGTTTGCAATTTTTCTAACACGATTTCCCTCGAAGGCAGCCCAATGAACCACCCTTCCAAAAAATCGCCTGGTCCGAACCAGCCAATACCGACCTATGACGCAGCCTCGGTACGTTGGGTTCACGTCGTCGGGAAAACGCTCGTGCTTGTCGCGTTTGTCCGTGCATTTCTCGCGCCAATTGCCACGGCCACCGCAGCCCAACCGCCGACGTTCGAAAAAGTCGTTCAAGCCGTGACAGCCTATTTTCAGACGCAAAACGATTACCAAGCCGGCGACCTACTCGACCAGTCGCAGGTCGCCGGTGCGCTCGAAGCGATCGCCGCGACCGGTTGGGAAGTGCCCAACGCCAAGCCGATCGTGTCGCTCGCCCTGCCTGACAACTCGTTCCTAGTCACCCAGTTGGCGACGCCCAACGGCAAGCGATTCATGCGCAAGATCGCCAAGAACCCCGGCACCTACAGCCGACTCGATCGCCTCAGCCAGATCGCCAACGGCCAGTCGGCCGTCAAGACTCTCATTCGCGATCCCGGCGGCGACACGATGCTCACCTACATGGCCACGACCAAGGGTGGTAAGAACTTGGGCGCCATGATGGCCGGCACCCCCAAGGGCACCAACCTCAACCAGCCGACCGGCCGCATCTACACCGCCGACGACCTGCTCGCCGTCGTCAAGAAGACGTACACCGCCACCGCAAACGCACCGTAACCTCTAGCGGCGTCGGCAACGACGCACAAGAAACCGAAGGCGCGATTTAGCGGCTGCCAACCGCCAACGACGCTCGACCGCACTACTTCGTGCTCGTGCCGCGTGCCCGAAAGCCATCGCTGCTCGCGACCGAAGCCGCCGGCTGCGCACCACCACTAAGCGTCGCTTGATACTGTTCGACCGAGATCATGTGCATCTGTCCATCGGGCCCGGGCACCATGTAACCGACGAGCTGCTGATTCGCCGCCGGCTGTGGCGTGAACCACGTCGACGGCTCCAGCAGACTCGGGAACCGCATCCGCGGCGGCGGCACGGTCGGCGCCATCGGCACGGCCGCGGCCGGTGCAGTTTGCGGCGCAGTCGTCGGCCGCAACTCGACGGGCATCTGCGGCGCGGCCGGCGGTTGTGGTTGTATCTGCTGCGGTTGGGCGACTAACATCGTTGGCGGAGCGGCCTGTGGCTGTACGTATTGCGCCTGCATCACGGGCGACGCCGATTGCGGCAACGATGTTGTTTTCGGCACCAGCGGCGCACGCCAGGGGCCGCTCGAATCCGTATCCGACGTCGGCGTCGGAACCGGCACCGATGGCTGATACGCAACCGGTTGCTGGTACGCAGCAGGAACCGCCGCAGAAGCTGGAGCCGGAGCCGCCATCGTGGCTAATTGCGAAGTCGGTTGAGGCTGAATCGGCGGCGACGCCACCTGACTCACCTGCGGCGGCGATGGCAATGCGAACCGTAAGCCTTGATTGTCGGCCGGAATGGCAACGGTCGGCTCACCGCTAAACGCCAGCGGCTGGGCCGGCGATGCGGCAGCGACTAACGGAGCAACAGCGGGCGGCGCCGCAGCCGGACTGGCCGTCGTCATCGTTGCTGGAGCGGCGGCCGGCGGCTGCAGTTGCCACGGCGATGGTGCTTGAGCGATCGGCGGCGCCGCCGGGGCGATTTGCGCCGCCGGAACCGGACTACCAGGATAATAGGGAGCGGCCGTGCCCGGCGCGATCGTTCGCGTCGCCGGCGGCGGCACGCGATCGGGCCCCAGGAACGGATTCGACGCCGACATCTGCTGATTCGTGCAGCCGACAAGACAAAACGCCAACCCAACCGCCAACGGCTTTGCAATGCGTGGCCACGCAAACTGGCGATTGTTCGGATGAAACCCTGTCATCCGCAGCATCCTTTCCAAGTACGTCAGGCTTTCCAGTCTGACATGAGCAGACGGCCAGCCAGTTCCGACTGACGCTCCAATTGGGGCTGCAAGCATAGCGGCTCGACGAACTATGTCCAGAGCGATTCTCGGTGCTATCAATCAACTCGAGTGCTGGCAGACTCGCCGACCATTTGCCTCCGCCATCGACGTGTCGCCGTTTCGATCCCGATTGCGTTTTCCTGCCAATTCAATACATTGCTGGCAGTGTTGAAGCTGCGATCCCTCCCTCATGTCGTTTCCTATTATTTCACGAGGTAGCTCAATGATCGTCACGACCAGCAACGACGTCCCGGGGCATTCGGTTGCCGAGTGCATTGGAATCATCCGCGGCATCGTCGTTCGTTCGCCCGGCATCGGCCAAGGGATCATGGGCGGCCTCAAGCAAATCGTCGGCGGCAACATCGAGGCCTACGCCCGAGTCTGCGAATCGGCCCGCGAGGAGGCCTTCGAGCGGATGGTGCTCCACGCCCGCGAGCACGGCGCCGACGCCATCATCGCCATGCGCTACGACGCCACCGAATTCGCCCCAGGCGTCACCGAAGTGCTAGCCTACGGCACCGCCGTCAAGCTGACGCCCGACGACAATCTCGCATGATGGACGAGTCAGTGGGTGCCACCGGTTGCCCCAACCGGTGCGGCAACCAGAGGCACCGGTGACGTGCCGAAGTATTAAACGGCCGTCCACTTGGAAGAATCCCGACACTTCGCGTCTCGGGATAGATGGAGCCAACCATCCATTTAATCTGCGTCCATCGGCGGCATCTGCGGACAAATCTCCGCTCACTCTGGAAAAGCCAATGCGACCGGACGACAGCCATCCTTCGGCGTTGAACTGCGGTTTGGCACTTTGCAAAGTCGTTGCTGTCCGATGGATTGGCTCTCGGCATTCAGCTCTTGTCTCTCCTCTTTCCAGGTGGCCGAAAATAGCTGTTGAATTCGGTCACGTGATTCCATACTTTCGATCACACACGAGGGACACGTATTCCGAAGTCCAAACGTATTGAGTCAGCCACGAAAAGGCACGAAAAATCTTCGTGCCTCTTGGCGACTTTTCGTGGCCATTCCCTACGCGATGGTCCCGAGAGATCACCACCGACCAAACAGCCAGCTTGCCGCTGGCCCTTGAAGGGCGCAAACAACTCGACGCTTTGGGAGAAACTCGACGCCTTCGCAAAAACACGGGGTTTTTGCCGGGGCGAAACTGGTCAGAAGGAAGGAAGGTAGGAACACTGATCTTCGCTAATCTCCACTAATCCCAATCAGCGAAAATTAGCGCCAATTAGCGTTCCTGCGATCTTCTCCGTGTCCTCAGTGGCTCCGTGTTAGATTTCCCCACTGGCCGACAATCACTACTTAACATCCGTCCACTATCTGGTAGAAACGAGCATGTACTGGGACTACACGTAGGCGTGCGAGGCCTTGATTGAAATTCCTCCGCCGACAGTCGTCTGAATATAGGCGATCTTTGGAAATTGAAAGCGAAGCGGTTGGCTCTTAGCCATGAGCCGGCGGTCACTCTGCGCTTCCTTGGCGACTTGGCGCGCATTTTAGTTCGGCGTTGTGCACAGTAGGCGACAGAATGCACAGCTGACTATGGACAACAGGCCAACAAAAAAAGGACCCGGTTGGCCCTGCGAGGGTGCCAACCGGGTCCTCCGGTAAAGAGAGAACAGCGTCCCAGGCTACGCACGACAGATTCCGTCGCTCGTGGCGACGGACTGGAGGGCGGGGTCCGCCGTGCGCTGCCTACTGCTCTCCCTGGTGGTGTGAAACCTGCAAATTTCCCGTGACGGGCAAAGGTCGCCAAACCCCGGCGACAATGTTGCGGTGCTTCAAACCTCACGCATTGCTTGTGGAGACGAATCGCGGCCGACGGCGTCGAGTGCGGTGAGGCGCTGGAGTCTCGCCGCCATCGGGTTGTTGGTAACAGACTTATGCACCCCGCGTGCCAAACCGAATCAAACGGAGAATGTCGAATTGGATCGCCTGCCAAATCGCTGCGAATTCCCGCGAATCGAGCGTGGCGTTGAGCGAAATCGGCCGACTGCCGCGGTTGCCAGCGGGCCGAACAATCGATCGCCAGCGTGTGTAGGAAGTACAAGAAGTCGTTGTAATGTGCTAGCAGCCTTGCCGGGGCCAACAGGCCACAAAGTCCGTTGCCGCCGGGCCGTCGCGATGATACGATCCGCCTCCCAGAAGGAAGGCTTTTCCCACGTGTTGCGGCCCATCGGCACGCGTCGAATGCAGCACTGCGCTCGCGGTTTCGCGTGTGCCCGATCGGTTATTGCCGTCTGGCGACTGACGGCTGCCGTGCTGCTGCCGATTTCCATCGGCGGTTGTGCCGCACTGGGCCACCGCGGTCCGGTGCCGAAAGACGTGGCCACTTGCCGCGACTTGACGCAACAGGGCGTCGCCGCGATGGAAATGGGCCAATGGCCTGAGGCGGAAAAACTGCTGCAGAGTGCCGTCGAAGCCTCGCCCGTCGACTCAGCGACGCGGCACTATCTGGCGGAAGTGCTCTGGCATCGCGGCGCCACCGATGCGGCGATCGTGCAAATGGAAGCGGCCGTACGGCTCGACCAGCGCGATGCCGCAGTCGTCGTCCGCTCCGGCGAAATGCTACTCGGCACCGGCGCGACCGAGAAAGCCCTCAAACGGGCCGACGAGGCCATCGCACTCAACCCGAAGCTCGCGTCGGCTTGGGCTTTGCGTGGCCGGGCCTATTGGCGGATGGACAAAACCGATCGGGCACTGGCCGACTTGCAACGGTCGCTGCAATTCGCCCCGGACGACAGCGACGTGCTGATGGACCTGGCCGCCATCTATCGGCAGCGCGGCCAGCACGACCGTTGTCTCACGACGCTGCACCATTTGCTCGATACCTATCCGCCCGGCCAAGCCACGCAACTGGCATATTGGATGGAAGGCCTGACGCTCGCCGATCTCGGCCGGCCGGAACAGGCGGTCGAAAGCCTCGAGATCGCTAGTCGGCAAGGGCCGGCCAACGCCGACGTGTTGTACTACCTGGCCCAGGCCCAGCTGACCTGCGGCCGACCAGCCGCAGCCACCGCCGCCGCCCAACAAGCCCTGGCCGTCAACCCGTCGCACGTGCCGAGCCGGCAACTCCTGACACAACTCGCAGTTCGCACGGGCCCCGCCGAGCCGATTGTTCGATGACGGCACAATCGCTCCAATCACCGCGACCAGCGAAATCGCGTCCGCCGGAACACCTCGTCGGCCGCCCATAGAGAAGGCCAACGCCAAGCAAGTTCGTGGCGTATCATTCAGTGGACAAAACTGCGAATGCACCTTCGCGTTGCGACCGACCTACACTCACCATCCCGTTCAGGAGATTCGACGATGTCTGCCACCATGTACTTGCCCACGGATTCGTTTGTGGATCGACGCTCGGGGCCATCGGCGGACGATCAGCCGGATCGCGAACGTCGCCAATTTGCCAACAGCCACGACGAACTCTCTCCGGAAGCGGCCGAGCTCGCCGTCGCGATCGACGGATACAAGCTGCAGCATCGCCGCCGCTTTATCACGTTCGAGGAGATGCTGTCCGTGATCAAGTCGCTGGGCTACCGGCGCTAAACCGCGCGTGCTCACTCTTCCTTGAGCACGGTCCGCCCGAGCGCGACGTCGAACTCCGACACGGCCGGCACGAGCATCGCCGTCGTGGCAAAGCCGTAGGCCGCCACGGTCACTAGAAACACGCGGTCGGAGTCGCCGATCAGAAAGCTCGTGATCACAAAGAACGTGGCGAAGGGCAACAAAATCGACGCCCAAAAGATGGCCTGCGACGGATTCCGCCAGCCCAGCGCGACAAACAGCCCAATCCCGCCGCCCGCGATGAAGCCGAGAAACGACGTCAGCTGGTACTCGAACGAGTTGCTGAACGCCAGCATCATTCGCATGCAAGTCGCCACGCCGAGGAACAGGAACAACAGCGTGCCGATGCTGGTGGCGATCGCAGTCCGCGAGTTGGCGTAGGTCATGCCGGAATGCAGTCCGAGCGTCGCGGCAAACGTGGTCATCACCGCCCAGCCGCCGACGAGAAACACGAACTTCTCGGTCGGCAGAATGCCGGCGTACAGCAAATAGCAAAATAGCGCGAGCGGCAGCAGCACCATCTCCTTGGCGGTGTAGAACGAGCCCAGCAGTTTGCCAAATACAATTTCTTTCGGCGACAAATCGGTCACCAGGAGCAAATCGAGCGCCCGGCTGTCGCGTTCGCTGGTGAGCGCCGTCACTGCCGCGGCGTTGAGCAGAATCAGACTTAGAACTAGCAAAGCAGTAATACTTTGAGCGGCGACCGACGGCCCGCGGACTTCTCCGCCGCCCAGGCTACCCGCCGACGTCGCCAGCGCGGCCACCGAGACAGCAAACACCACCCAATACGCCAAGCGGATGATGAGCACCTTTTTCCCGTATGCCTTGGTGCAAACCTCACGCCACAGGATTGGGTTGTCCCACACTTTGCGGACTTTGCCCGGCGCACGATGTACGCTCGCCGAAGCCCTCGACGCATCGTCGTCCTCGGCGAGCTGGACTTCCCGTGTCGGATTCCAAACTCGCACGCGCAAAATCGCGATCGCATTGAGCAGCACCGATGCCGTCAATGCCGAGAGGCCGTACCATCCGACGGGGCCCTGCCAGAAGCCGCCCGAGCGACTCGCATCAAACACCGGCTGCGCGGCCGCTTGGATCGCTCGCCAGGGGCTCATCGCCACCGCCCAGGATTCGAGCGGAATTCCAATTAGCCGCTGGCCGAACAAGCCGGCCGCGACGATTTCCCAACCGACAAGCCACAACACGATCACGAGCGCGGTCATCGCCAGCGCTTGGAAAGTCTTTTCCCGCCATAGCGCCAGCGTCGAGCCCAAGCTGCCCGCCACCAGCGCGCTAACAAGCGTCACGCCCTCGATGCGCAAGATCTGCCCGGTCGAAACGCCCCCCAACAGCGCGACGAGCAACATCAGCGGAACGGCGGCGATTGCGACCATCACGACAGTGAGCATCCCGGCCAGCAGCTTCCCCAGCACCAGCTCGGAATTCGACAAATTGGTCATCAGCAACAGCTCGAGCGTCTTGCGGTCCTTTTCGAGCGCCACGGCCGACGCGACCAACAGCGCGGAAAACGGCATCGCCACGGACAACTGCAGCGGCGCGAGAATTTGCATGACCGTCGCGCCGAACCAGGCCAAGTCACCCAAGTTCTCCACCCGTTGCGACCCGATCAAGAGTTGCCAGGAAGTGATGACTATGCCGAATAGCGCAGCGACGAATAGCGTCGGCGCAGCGTAAAACCACACTCGCCGTGGTGCGATGGCCGCTTGTCGCGTGAATACCGGTCCGACGAACAATCGAGCGTCTCCTGCGTAGGCTGAAATAGCCGGCTATTCTGCCGCACCGTGCCAATATACGCAGAGGCGCAAGCCCCGTCGAGCAAAGAAAGGGCGACCTTCAGGCAGGTGCAGCCGGCCTCCGATTCGTCTACAATTCAGTTTGACGATCCGGCGCCGCGCGGCGGCGGGCGGTTGACGACACTCGTTTCTATCAAACAGGAAACTCCCATGATGTTGCATTCGCAACGATACCAGTCCTGTAATTCTCCGTTTCGATTCTTGCGGCGCTATGGCGCCGTGCTGGCGGCGATAGCCGCGATGCTCTCGATCGCGCGCGCCGCGAGCGCCCAGCTCACGACCGACGTGCTGATCGGCGATTCGATCTCCGATCCGGGGCCTCGATACTCCGACGTGGATGAAGCAATCAAACGGTTCACCAACCGCGACCCGCTCGGGGCTCAACAGTTTCTCGAAGCGGCCGTGCGTAAGAATCCGAATCTTCCGCCGGTCGACTTGTTGCTGGCGAAAATGTATTTGCTCAGTGGCGATGCGACGTCGGGTCTCGGGTCGCTGGAAAAGACGGCCGCCGAGCATCCTGGCGATCCAGAGCCCTACCTGATCATGGCAGACCAGGCGGTGAACGCGGGGCAGACGATTCAGGCTGACGCGCTCTACGACAAGGCACTCCAGCTGATCGATCACTTCGAAGGCAACAACAAGCGGAAGCGGAACTTCGTCATCCGCGCCCGCACCGGTCGCTCGCTGGTGTCTGAGCGGCGCAAGAACTGGCAGTCCTCGGCCGAGGATCTTACGGCGCTGTTGAAAGTCGACCCGGACAACGCCGCGGCCCATTTTCGCTTGGGTCGCGCACTGTTCATGCAGAAGAAATTCCGCGAGGGCAATGCGGAACTTGTGAAAGCCCACGATCTCGACAAGAAGTTGCCCGACCCCAACGTGTCGGCTGCGTTATTGTACGAACAACTTGGCATGCGAAGCGAGGCGAAGACGGCGTTCGAGACGGCCGTTAGAGCGAATCGGAACGACGCCAAGACACTCGCCGCCTATGCCCAATGGCTGCTGCAGACGGGCGACGTCGCCCAGGCGGAAAAAGCGCTGTCCGCCGCCCGTGATGCCGCGCCCGACGATCTGGAGGTGCTGATTCTCAGCGGCGTCGCCGCGCGGATGTCGAAGAAGATGAAACCGGCCGAAGACTTCTTCGTGGACGCGCTGCGGCTGTCGCCGTCCAACGCGGCCGTGATCAATCAACTGGCGCTGCTGCTGGTCGAGCAACCGGATGATTCGAAACGCAAGCGGGCGGTCGAATTCCGCGGATCAACGCGATGCTCCAACCCAATAGCGGTGAATCCAACATCACACTGGCCTGGGTGCTCTATCAAATCGGCAACACGCGCGACGCCGAGGCGGCACTGCGAAAGGGCCTCGCGGCGCGAAACCTCAGCCCCGACAGCAACTACCTGGTCGCCAAGATCCTCTCGGAGCAGAACCGGCCCGACGTCGCCAAACAATTTCTCGCCGCCGCCCTGGAAGACAATGGCGCGGCGCTCTCGGTCCTCCGCGAAGACGCCGAAGCACTCAAGAAACAGCTTGGCGGCCCGTAGCGCCACACCGGAGGAATTGCCGGCCGGAGCGCTGCATTGTGTTGTGGGACTCCGGACACAACATGACAATTGTGGCTGGCGCTCGAGGTATCCTGCATTTTGTCGCGGCGATCTGCTGCGCCGCAGTCGCAAGTTCTTGCGTGGCCGGCGCTTGCATTTTGTCGTGGCGAGTGGGGTCCCATCCTTTGGCGACATTTTTCGTCCATTTTGTCGCCCGCGTCTCGCGCAAACTCCGTAGTTTCTAGGGCGAATCACGCCTGCCGGTGGCCAAAATGGACCCTCGTTTTTCGCCTACTATGCGCAACGCCGAACTAAAATGGACACTCCTCACTCATCCCGACAGCCCCGGACCGCTGCTAGCGTCTGCGGAATGCCGAGAATGCCAGGGCGGCTGGCCAACACCTGCGGTGACGAGGAATCGCCTCCGACACAACAACGGCAACTGCTCGTAACCCGTTAGTTGACATGACCTTATCGCAAAACCTGTCGGGATTAGCGAGGAGTGTCCTATTCTCGGCCATCTATGAAGAAGTGTTCTTCAACCGGTGAGTTCGGTTTCCGTGCGGTCGCGATTCAGGAACGGCGCCCATCAAGAGTGCCCAACGTCGGCAACCGTGTCGGCGTCGGCGGCGAGGCTGTCCGCCGCGGCCGCCGACAGCATCGCCCGTTCGATTGCGGCAAACATTTGCTCGGCGTTGATCGGCTTGGTGAGGTAATCGGTGCAGCCGGCTTCGAGGCATTTTTCGCGGTCACCGGCCATGGTGTGGGCCGTGAGCGCGATGATCGGCAGCGTGAGTCCAGCGTCGCGCAATCCCCGCGACGCCGAGTAGCCGTCGAGCACCGGCATCTGCATGTCCATCAAGATCACGTCGAACGAGTGCCGCATGGCGAGATCGCAGCCGACCGCGCCATCGTCGGCAGTCGTCACGCGGCGCCGGCCCGTTCCAACAGCAGCTTGATAAGCTTGCGGTTGGTGTCGCCGTCTTCGACCAAGAGCACGTTGACTTCGGACGAGATTTTCCTGGCGGCCGGCGGCGGGGCATCCGCCGCGCGTGTTTGGCGTTCGGCCGATGGCATCGACAGCGGAACGCCAGAGACGTCACCGCAGTCGATGCGCAACGAGAAGGTGCTTCCCTCGCCGAGTTCGCTGACGGCGGTGAGGTCGCCGCCGAGGCCGCGGGCGATTTTTCGCGTAATTGCCAGTCCGAGCCCAGTGCCGCCAAACCGCCGCGTGACGGAATTGTCGGCCTGCACGAAGGGGTCGAAGATCTTTTCGAGCTGCTCTTCGACGATGCCGATGCCGGTGTCGATCACGTCGAATTCGATCTGCGGTCGTCCCTGATATTCGACGAAACGGCCGACGACTTCAACCGATCCTGCGCTCGAGAATTTGATGGCGTTCCCGACCAGGTTAATCAGCGCCTGGCGGACGCGCGACGGGTCGGTGTAGATGAGCTGCGGCACTTGAGTTTCCCAACTCGCCTTGAGCGTTAGCCCCTTCTCACCGGCTTTGCCCCGCAACACGCGGAGGACGTCGTCCACGAGCCGGTCGGGATGGCACGCTTCGCGCTCGAATTCGACGCGGCTCGACTCGATCTTCGAGAGATCGAGGATGTCGTTGATCACCGTGAGCAGGTGCTTGCCGCTGGTTTGGATCGTGGTCAGGTATTCGTTGCGTTTGGCAACGTCGCCGTCGTCGCCGGCGAGCAACACGTCGGTAAAGCCAAGAATGCCGGTGAGCGGCGTGCGAATTTCGTGGCTCATGTTGGCCAGGAATTCGCTTTTCGCCCGATTGCTGGCCTCGGCCGCTTCTTTGGCCACCAGCAAGTCGGCCTCGGCGCGTTTCCGCACGCCGACTTCCCTAGCGAGTTTCTCGGCTTGGCCCGCGAGTTCATCGTGCGTCGACTTGAGCGCGTCGAGCATTTGGTTGAACGAACGGTAGAGCGTCCCCAACTCGTCCGTCGAGTCGCGCGAGACGCGAATCGAGTAGTCTTCTTCGCGGGTGATCACTCGAGCCGCTTCGGCGAGGCGAAGGATTGGACGGGAAATCGCGTTTTGCAGAATGGTTGCCATCGTGATCGCCGCCAGCAGCGACGCCACGGAGACCAAGATAATGAAGCGGACCTGGTTCCCTGCGAGCGCCGCGATGTTGTTTGTGTTGGCGCGGATGTAAAGCGTGCCGACACGCCGTTTGGCTCCGTCGTCTTCCCGCACGGGCATCACGATTTCGATGCTGCCGTCGGGCGCGACTGCGCGCCTGCGGCCAGGTCGGCGGGCAATGCGAGCGGTTTTCCGTTGTGCTTCGTGTAGGCGGCAAACTCCTTGTTGTCGGTGTCGAGCAAACAGGCAACTTCGACCGCCGGCTGGAGCGAAATCGATCGCAGCAGGCTTTCGGCCGCCTGCTTGTCGCGGAAAGCGAGCATGCCGTCGCTGATGAATTCGACCACGCTGGCTTGTGTTTGCAGTTGTTCGATGGTCCTGGCGCGAATCATCCGGACGTTGCTGACGATGATGCCCGTGGACGACATTGCCAGCGCGAACAGCACCGCGGCACCGGCCAGCAGAACCAGTTTCGTACGAATCGACAAATTGCGAATGGCTTTTAACACTCGAAAAGTTCAGCGCGGTTTTCGCCGCTGCCCGCTTAGTGTTGCGTGATTGACGATGCCTTGGCGCCGAGCATCAACAGCTTGGCGTTCAGGGTCAACTGCGATTCGACGCCTCGGTCTGGATTGAGCTCGAAGCGGACGTAACCGTGACTCGGATAAAAGTTGACCGTACCGCCTCGGTTGGCGAAGCCTGGCGATTCTCCGACGAGCAGAATCGGCTTTCCCGCTGTGAGTTGAAGAATCTGCGTTTCGGCTTTCCGGGAGACCGACCGCGTGACGAAGAGTATTTGACAATGGACGCATTGCTGCGGCGAGTCGATTTGGCGGACTTGGATCGCGCGTTTGCGGACGGCCGTTTTGGCAGTGAGTCGATGGAGTGCATCGCCAAACGGATTGCCGCCGTAGACTCCGATAACGAAGGGGCTGTCCGCACTCTCGAATGCGACGTCGGGCCAGGTGACGTAGCGCCCGAATGCGCAGAGACAAATGGCCTTGACGTCGAATTCCGCCGGTTCGTCGTCCGCCCTCTCGGCTCGTGCGTCGAGGTCGCCGAACCAACCAACCGCCAGGCAACAGATGAGCAGGCTCGTCAGCCGGCTCGTCACGAGAGACCGCAAGCGCAGCGGCTCAGAAAAACGTCGGCTGGCTGCCACGGCGAAATCTCCCAGTCGATGGGGTGGCTGGTCCGTACATAGCCATCGGAGGGCGCGGCTTCGGTCGGGTGTCGTCCGCAAGCGCTATCGGTCAAACAGCCTTTGCGATCCAAGAATTTGACGCGGTTCCCTCCCAGTCGGAACATCCGATCATCTCGCGTGCCGCACATGGCGGGAGACACCCCTGACGGCGTGCCGCGAATTGGTAGTATTCGCGTCGACGGTGCGAATCACTTCCCCTGTCCGGCGGAGAGATCCACGCGCTGGGCGAGGACGTAGGGCTTGTTCCAGGGCTGTTTATCTTCGAGCGCGTAGCGCTGCGCGGCGCGGTAGCAAAGTTGCACTAACTCACCGCGAGTCGGCTCGTCGACCGTCTGCAGCCGCGTGGCCAGCCGCTGCATGCCCTGCGGGTTTTTTTCGGCGGTCTGCGAGAAAGTGCTGACGAAGCCCAGCGTTTCGATGAAATTGCGGTCGGCGGTCTGATTGATCCAAGGCTGCACGGTCCTGGCGATCAGTTCGACGCCGATTTGTTCGATGCGGACGAACGAGTCGATGCGGACCGAAACGTAGTTCCGCCCGTTCGTTTCTTGCACGGCGCCCGACTGGAGCAGGATCACGCTTTGGGCCCGTAGCGGTTTGATGAAGGGTTTGCCGTCGTACGCTCCGTCGGCGTAAACCACGGCCAGATTCTGCGCGTCTGGCCCCCAATCGGTGTAGAGGTAGCAGACGTTGCCGGTGGTGCCGGCGCCGTCGTCGGCTTGGTAGGCCTGATCGGAAGTCCGCCGCAGCGTGACCTTGCTGACGCCCATGATCTGCCAGACGTTGACCACGACTTCCGGGTGTCGCAACAAAAACGTGAACAGGTCGGGATCGCAGTCGATGACCCGCGTCGGCAGCCGGCGATACATGCTGGCGTTTTGCACGACACTTTGCAGCTTTCGTCGCTGCAGGCGCGGCGAGCCGCTTCCAGGGGATGGTCCGAATCGCATCGTCCCGAGCGGCGCGGTCGGAGGTCGCGCCGACCGTCGTTGCGGAGGCGCGAGGCTCTGCTGCTTGCACTGGCGCGGCAACGATCAGCAGGCCGGCAGACAGTGAGACGAACAGCGGTAGCAGAAACGCCGTGCCGGCGACGTGCCTTGTCTCTCCGACTCCATGCTTCCGTATTTTGATTCCGCGCGTGCGCAGGCCAACCATCAATCACCCCCCTCACCCTAACCACGCAGCTTCCGGCAAATGCAGCTAGCAGCCCGATAAACTGTGTCGGTCCGATAGATATTTCGGCCGGCCGGACGATCGGACGACAGAAAAAACGGCGATCCGGCGAGTGCTGCCAATCTTGCCGAGCTTGCCAGCCGATCACGACTAATATCGCTGCGCACTGATATTGCTGTCGCAAGCCGCGGTCGCGGACAATGCGAGCCTTGTCATCGCTCTTATAGTCATCGGTTGGAGCTCGGTCGTTGTCGGACGCTAAGCCACTTCGATGGTCATTTTTGCTGGCCATTCCGATTGTCATGGCGGCAATCTGGGGAGTGATGCTGGTGTTGGCGCACGTGGAGCGGGGCGAGCTGGTGCAAGTGCTGACGGCGAAGATTTCCAATGGGAATGAGAAAGAAGCCGGGGCAGCGCTCGACCAGATCGTACGGATGCCCGAACCGCCCTTGGACGTGTTGGTCGCGGCTGCCGCATCGCCGACGCGGCAAATCGCCCGGCACGCTCAGACGTCGATCAGCGAACTGCTGCGGAAGTGGCAGCGGCAATTGACGGCGAATCGCCGCGTTCGTCGCATTGCCCATCAGCTCGAACTGTTGGTTGCCACGCTCGACGAAAATCGAAACACCTTTTCGACGCGCGATCATGCCTGGCTGGCCAAGACGGCGGAGAGGATTGTCCGTCTCGCCAACGCGGCGCCGCCACAAGACGCGCTGGGCCTGGCCGTGCATTGCGAATCGCTAGTGGCCCTGACCAACTCCTATGCCCGCAGTACGCCGGAGTCCGTGGTTCCGGTCGCATCGACGGCGATTGAATTGGCGCCCGACAGAGTGTTTAGCTCGCCGACGCGGATCGCGCTGCAATCGATCGTTCCGGACAGTGCGGAATTGCACGAATCCGGCGGGGCGTCGCCGTCCCCATTCGACGACGACGCCCCACCGGACCTTCCACCCGGCTGGTCGGACTCGACGGCCGAGGAATCGTCAATCGCGTCGCTGCCGCCGCCGTTCTATCGACGACATCGCGCCGAGGCAGACGCGGCCGCGCCAATCCCGAAGACCAACGCATCGCCGGTTGAGTCGACGGTCGCCGACTCATGGGCCGAACTTGATTCGCGCGCGCTGCTCGAGCGCTGGCTGACCGCGAACGGCACTCCCCAGCTGCAAATCGCACACGAGTTGGAGCGGCGCGGCTTCGGCAGCCCACGAGCCGATTTGGTGCGGTTGGCGTTGTCCGACAACACCAACGGCCGCGTGCAGTTGGTTCACGACTTGCTCGATCTTCAGGGCGTCGGAACGAAAGCGTGGTTGCTGCTCTTTGCCCACGATGCTGACGCCGAGGTCCGATTCGCCGCGGTGACCGTGATGGCCACGTCGCACGACGCGGCACTGCTCGAAGCGGCTTGGCAAGTGGTGCTGCACGACCGCGATCCGCGGATCGCCAGCCTGGTCGATCGACTCCGCGAGCGCCGCGGCAGTGCCCGGCAGCGTTAGCGCAGGATCCGCTCCTGGAGCGGCATCACTCGCCCGGCGGTCACGTGGGCCCGGCGAAATTCGGGGATATAGCCGCGACTGCCGGTCACGCCGATGCGCTGCCCGATATAGGGTTGCAGATTGACGTCCGGCGTCGGCGTGACGAATGCTACAACTTGTCCGTCGGGACTCACGAGCGCGAATTGCGGCGCTCCGGGCCGACGCGAGACGACCGGTCGCAAGATGCCCACCGCATCGTATGGCGAGGCGACGGCGGTTTTTGGTTCCGGGCGCGGCGGCGTTGGCGGTGGGACCGCTTGCGACGACCGGGAGCGTCGGAGGATTCGCGCTGGCGTAGCGCCGCTGAATCGCGGCGAAGCGGTCGATTTTGGCGAGCGTCACCTTCACCGCTTCGCGATCCGCGATGGTGTCGGCGCGCGACAGCAGCGATTCCGCCGCTTGCTCCAATGGAGCGGTGTTCCAAGTCGACGGCGATTCGGCCACCATTCGCGACAGCCGCAGTTCGAGATCGCCAAGTTGCTGCGATAAACTGCCGGAAGTCGCCGAGCCGGAGCCGATCGGCGTGATGTCGGGCTGGGGAGAGGCCGTTTGTGCTGGCTTCCACTGACTATTTGACTGATTATTTGATGGTGCAGTCGCCGCTGGTGCGGTGCTGGCCGAAGCCAATGGTGGCGCGGCAATCCTCGCCTCGTTGCCGTCGCTTGGCTGCTCCAAGGCTACGGTCGTCACGTGACTTTCCAGGTCGACCGACTGAAACGGTTCCACCGGCTGCGGTGCTTCGCTGGCCAGTCCGACGTCGCTCGCCCGCACCCAGCGAAACTCGCCGGCCGGCGGCGCGATCTTGTACCACAGCCCGCCGTCGCCCTGTTTCCCGTCGCTTTGTTTGCCATTGCGCTCGTCGCGGCCGAGGATCGCCACTCTCTCGCCTTGGTGGAGTCGGACTTGAACCACGTCGCGTTGCGAACTCATCCGGCTTCCGACGCGTGCCGCCACGTCATCCTTGCTGATCTCGGCGATGCCGTCGTCGATCATCCGGACGTTTTGAGCAAAGATCCAACTAAAACTGTCGGCCGGTGGGCGGATCGCGCACCAGCCGTCCGATTGGCGCCGGTAGACCTCGACCACTGTGTCCTGCGGCAGTGTATCGGTCAGGTAGTACGAATCCCCCGGCCCGCTGCGGACCGCGGCGCCGGGACTCGTGATGCTGGCTTTGATCGGCCGGAGTTCGGACGCACCTTTCGCGCCCGCCAGGGCGGTGCTCAACAGCGCGCCGACAACGATCAGGGCGAACAGATGGTGAGGAATCAATCGCATGAGAATAGCACTCCCGCAAACGCGTCGGGCCAACCGTTGTGATCGCCGCGAACTCTTCGAGCGCAGAGAAGGCGGATGTAATTAGTCAAATCTGCCGACAAGCTCAAGGCCATTCGCGGACGGCGCGATTGCTAGTTTCCGCGGCAGGCCGATGTTAGGATAGGAACTGGCGTGCTAGCGTTGCCCAGTACGGGCTTTCCAGCCTGCCATTCCCAAACCGTCAGCCTGGAAAGGCCCCGTACTTTTGCGTGACCAATGATGCAGTTGACTCACCTTGGTCCATATTCGATCGATCGTCAGGTCGGCAAAGGGGGCATGGGCTCGGTCTACGAAGGGACCGACCGGCAAACCGGCGAGAAGGTGGCGATCAAGGCCCTTAACCCCCACTTGGCCCAGTCCGAGGGTTTCCGGGAGCGTTTCGAAGCGGAGATTGAATCGCTTAAAACGCTCCGCCACGAAGGCATCGTGCGACTTTACGGCTATGGCGAGCAAGACGGCACGCTCTTCTACTCGATGGAGATGATTCACGGCAGCAGCCTCGAAGACGAGCTCAAAGCCGGCCGGCGGTTTAATTGGCGTGAAGTGACCGATATCGCCATTCAGCTTTGCGGTGCGCTCAAGCACGCCCACGATCATGGCATCATCCACCGCGACATCAAGCCGGCCAACATTCTGTTTGCCGACGACCGGCACGTGAAGCTGGCCGATTTCGGCATCGCGCGGCTGTTCGGCAACGCGAGCAGCCTGACCTCGGCCGGCGGCGTGTTGGGCACGGCTGATTACATGTCGCCGGAGCAAGCCGACGGCCGCCCCGTCACGGCGCGGTGCGATCAATACAGCCTGGGCGGAGTGATGTACGCGCTGTTGGCGGGCCGGCCACCGTTTCGCGCCAAGAGCCTGCCCGAGATGCTGCAACTCCAGCGGTTCGCCCAACCGGAGCCGGTCGGACGCTATGCTCCGGACACGCCGAAACAGCTCGAAGGTGTGATCGCCCAGCTGTTGGCGAAGGAGCCGGCCGATCGATTTCCCAACACGGCGGTCCTCGCGCGACATCTGCAAGCGATGGTGATGGCGCTCACGCGACCGACGCACGACAGTTTCTCGCTGGCCGGCGACGGCAGCGACGTACCGGTCGTCGGGCCAGACCTGCACAACTCGCTCGCGCTGGCGGTGACTCAAGCCGAGACGGATCCGCCGGCTGCAAAGACGCCAAGGCCGCTGCTCAACGACGTGTCCGCGAGTCACGGCGAGGCAGCGGCGCCGGTGATCCAGGCGGCGGAAACCAGGCCCGTCGACGGCAACAAACCGCCGGCGCTTGCACCATCCTCGGCGGCAGTCGCGGCGGCACCGGCTGCGCCGACCACTTCCGGCCGCGCGGTCTTCACCACGGTCGAGGAGGACCTCGCGCGGCGCCAGCAGCAACCGGCCCGCTCCTGGTTCGTGGTGGCGTTGCCGCTGGTGGGCCTGGCGCTGGCGATCGCGGCGCTCGGGGGCTTGGGGCTCTACCTTTCCCGGCCCGCGTCGCCGGATCAGCTCTACGAAAGAATCTCGAGCCACGCCGATGCCGACGACGGTGACTCGATGCGCGCGGTGGAACGAGAAATCGGCGAATTTGTCGCGCGCTTTCCTCAAGACCCGCGAGCTGCCGAACTCCGGCCGTACCAGCAGCGGATCGAGCTCGACCGGATGAATCGCCGATTGCAGTTGCAAGCGCGCCGCGGCGGGTTGGCCGATCCGGCGCTGCGGCCGGTCGAAGTGCTCTACCTCGAAGCCATGAACACGGCATCGTCGTCGCCCGAGCAGGCGATCGAAATGCTCGAATCGCTAATCAAACTTTACTCATCCGACGATAAACAGAGCACGAACCAGCGCCGCGCGATGTGCGTCCAGCTCGCAGAGCGACAGTTGGCGCAGCTCCGCGAGGACGTCGCCAAGCTGACAAGCCGGCAACTTGCCGCCATTCGGGAGCGGCTGACTGCGGCCGACGCGCTCGCCTCGGAGCATCCCACCCAGGCCCGCGACATGTACCAAGCCATCATCAATCTTTACGGCGATCGCCCTTGGGCGGCCGACAGTCGTGGCCGAAGCGCGACAAAAACTCGAATCCTCTAGCAGGGAAGCCATGATCCATCGCGAAAAAGCCATGCTCTCTTCACTCGCGCCAAGCAGCTCATGCCCGGCGGCGTGAACAGCCCGGCCCGCGCGTTCGGCGCCGTCGGCGGCGAGCCGGTCGTGATCGACCGGGGCGCGGGCGCTAATCTGTGGGACGTCGACGGCAACCGATACGTCGACTACGTCGGTTCGTGGGGACCGATGATTCTCGGGCACTGCCATCCGGCGGTCACCACCGCGCTCGACGAAGCGATTCGCCGTGGCACCAGCTTCGGCGCGCCGACTGCCGCGGAGAACGAACTCGCGGAACTGATCATCGAGGCAGTGCCGAGCGTCGAGAAGGTGCGGCTGGTGAATTCCGGCACCGAAGCCACGATGAGCGCCATCCGGCTGGCGCGCGGCTTCACCGGCCGCGATTTGATCGTGAAGTTCGCCGGCAACTACCACGGCCACGTCGATAGTTTGCTCGTCGCCGCCGGCAGTGCGGCCGCGACTCTTTCCGTGCCGAATTCCCCCGGCGTGACGGCGGGCACCACGCGCGACACGCTGATCGCCGCCTACAACGATCCGGCGGGGCTCGAGCGGCTGTTCTCTGAGCACGGCGCTCAAATCGCCGGCGTGATCTTCGAGCCAGTCGTCGGCAACATGGGCGTCGTCGTGCCAACGGCTGAGTTCCTCCACGCCCTGCGCAGACTCACGTTTCATCACGGCGCGCTCTTGATCTGCGACGAAGTGATGACCGGCTTCCGCGTGGCCTATGGCGGCGCTCAGCAGCGGCTGGGCATCGAGCCCGATCTCACGACGCTCGGCAAGATCGTCGGCGGTGGCCTGCCCGTCGGGGCCTACGGCGGCCGGGCCGAAGTGATGAACCACGTGCTGCCGGCCGGCAAAGTGTTTCAGGCGGGCACGCTCAGCGGGAACCCGCTCGCCACGGCCGCCGGCTGCGCCACGCTTCGCGCACTCCGCGACGATCCGCCTTACGACCGGCTCGAGCAACTTGCCGCGCGCTTGGAAGCCGGCCTCCGCTCGGCAGCCGCCGACGCCAAAGTGCCACATCAATTGGCCCGCGTCGGCAGCATGCTGACGCTGTTCTTTACGGCCGAGAGCGTCACCAATTGGGACACCGCCAGCCGCTGCGACACGGCCGCGTTCGCGCGTTACTTCTGGGGCATGCTCGACCGCGGCGTGTACCTGCCTTGCAGCCAGTACGAAGCGATGTTCGTCTCCGCGGCCCACACCGAAGCCGACGTCGACGCAACCATTGTCGCCGCCCGCGAGGCGCTGGCAAACGTGTGACGCAACTGCCAAAAGGCTTTCTCCGAATTTCCGAGGAATTCCACTTGGAGAATTTTGGAATTTTGGACCACGTTTGGAAAACACGATTCACCGCTCCAAAAATCACCTCTTTTGTCACCCTCGGGTGGCTGATCGGCTCTGCAAAACAAGGCGATTTCGCATCCCGCTTGTTCCAAAAGACCTCGAATTTGCGCCTCATGGGCAAAGTTCCAAAATTCCCGCCGGCGGCAGGCCCCCGGTTCGCTGACAAAAGTCGATACCCCGACTTTTGTCACCCACGAACGGGCCACTCACGAGCCGAATGGCAAGCGTCGACCATCCTCCGGCAAACAAACGTTTGCGGCGCTCGATCGTTCGATTTGCCAAACAGCTGCCTACCTTCAGCGCTCGATCGCGCGAGGACCGCCGGCGGAAGCAATTGAGGCCGCCGAGCGATAGCGAGGATGAAGGCCGATGGCGGTAGCTTTCTCCTCGCATCCAACTGGATTTCGCCTCGCACGCTCCGACCGCGGGGTACATGTTATCTGTATCCCATACCACGGGCCGCTGCCTAGTCCCGAATTTCGGCCACACGGAAAAGCGGAGAGCCAGGAGCGGAGTGCCGAGAGACAATCCCTTGGGCAGCCATGACTTGGCAAGACGCCAAACCAGCGGTTCGACGCCGCGCTAGCGAGATCCTGCCCCGTCGAGATCGGGTGTGCCCGCGGGTCGCCTCCCACTACAGTGCCGATGTGAGCTTGTGACGAGAGTATTCCGTCAGTGCAACGCGTCGAAAATCCCATTGAACGGGGTACTTCCCACTGCCCTCGATTTGGTACGAATCATCCCTGATCGTGGTATCCCGATTGCGGGAAGTAAACGACTTCTCCGTCTCGAGCAATTGCCTTGCTAGGTCCTCACCGTTCGACGATGCTTCAATCAAGCGAAGATAGCAATACCAATAAACTTCCTGACCGCGCAATGACATCTTGGGAGCTATATAAGGCCTTCTCGATATGTACGATATTCGCGCCGATGAATATTCTGTCCAGAACTTGGTGCTGAGCTTTACGATGTCGGGACGCGAAGTGATCTTTGCAAAATCTTCTCCGAACTCAAACATTCCTAGGCACCAAGCCAAATGTGAAAAAACGAGTATTTGATATGGTCCACTCATCGACGAGGATGGCAGCCGATGCACATCCACCTCTGCCACCAAGATTTTTAGCGTTTGATGTTGTCCCTCAAGAAGCTCGGGCACACTTTGCTCCGAGAGCCATTGCAATCCGACAACTGGATCGGAGTACTCAGACACTGCAAGACTCAGATATCCTAACAACGCAGATGACCTGCATCTTGCTACCCACACTGGCTGATTCTTAGATTCCCAGTCCTGAGCGGTACGTATAGAATTCTGAATCGACTCGATCGTAGGCATCAGAAACCCTTCGGAATCAAGCGCGGGGCCCGGAGTCGTCGTGAATTTTAGATCCGTCGAAACCCGGGGACATCGATCTTCAACGCTGATTGTAGTGTGCTTCCGGCAGGCTGACAAAATGTAGGCTGGTGGCCGCCGACGAATCGTGGCGGCGGACCGAGCGGTGTGGCGGAAACATGAGCCGGTGTGGGCTGGTCGTGGGAAGCAGGGGCCGGCGTCGCGCGAGCAAACGGGGATTCGAGGCGCGGCCGAGGTGGTGGGCTATCGCACGGGTCGATACACCTTTCCGGACGGACAAATACGAGATTTGTCGACGGCGTAGCGACGATAAGTCCACTTCATCGGTGTCCACCGATAAAACGCACGTCGGCTTGCGGCGCTTTGACAAGGACGGGGCGCTGTTCACCCGTCGCCTGGGCCGCCTTTTTCGTTTCCTCATACGATTGCCCGGTGGCGATGATCTTCGTCTCATCAAAGTCCCAGGCAATCCATTTTCCGCAGTGTTCAATCGGAACAGTTGGGGGAGGCTGCATGGACGTCATCGTTAAACCTCCTGACGCTAAGAATGGTGCCGTTTCCGTTGGTATTCTAGCTGATTGCAGCGGCGTGGTCATGAGGGAGGCGACAGGGGACGCGAATCCCTGCTGTTCTTGGCGCGACAGGCTGCCCGCGAGGGGCCGGCATCATCATCAACGTCACTCAAATTGGGCGCCTTGCCGCCTTCTCCTCCGCCGCGCTCGGCCGGTAGTACAGCGGCACGAGCTTCCAAAGGTCGTCGCGGCGGCCCGCACAATAGTCGCGCCAGCCGAGTTGCCCGACGGCGGCGGCCATCGGCGGCCATTGCGACTCGTCGACAACGTCGATACCCGTCGGCAGCAGCGGCCGCATTCGCTTCAATCCTGGGCCGGTCACCCGGTCGCCCGGCGCGAGCGCGGAGAGCCACTCCGCCTGGGAAAGAATCCGTGTGTCGCCGATCGGCTTTCGGTGGCGATCGAACTCGGCCGCGAACAATTCCTGCCGCTGAGCGTCCATCACGACCCATAACGAGGCAGCCGTGGGCGGCGCTTGCTCGGCGATCGCCGCGAGGGTGTTCACGCCGATCACTTCGGCACCGATTGCGTAGGCCAGCGTCTTGGCGGTGGTGACGCCGATCCGCAGGCCGGTGAACGAACCGGGGCCCACTGCCGCGATCACCAGGCGAATCGACGCGATCGGCCAATCGACCCCTGCGAGCAAGTCGCGCAGCCGTGGCGCCAAGACTTGTGCCGTCCGCTCTTGACCCGCGACGATGGCCTGCTTTACGAGCCGCGCGGCTTCGCCATCGCCCCCCTCCAAAACGGCCAACGAGGCGTCGCGGCCCGAAGTTTCGATTGCCAGGATGCGCATCAACGTAATTCCGCTACAATTGGCCGATCGAGGGAGGGCGGCGACTGGCCGGACCCCGACTGGATGCGGCTTGACCCTTCGCAATGCGGCACCGTAAACTACTGGTTTGTCCGCGTTTTCCACTCCTGCCGAGGCCAACCGCCACTTGAAACGGGCCATCATCAGCGACATTCATGGCAACCTGGAAGCTCTCCAGGCAGTGCTGGCCGATGCCCGTAGCCAAGGCGTCGACGAGATCTTCTGCCTGGGCGACATTATCGGCTATGGCCCCAATCCGTGCGAGTGCCTCGACCTGGTAATCGAGAACACGCGGGTTTGCCTGTTGGGCAACCACGACCAGGGGGCGTTGTTCGACCCGGAAGGCTTCAACACCGGCGCCGAGCGGGCGATCTTCTGGACCCGTGACCAGTTGGAAAACTCGCGTGGCGATCGGGCGCAAATCGACCGCCGCTGGGACTTTTTGGGCGCGTTGCCGCGGATCTATCGCGACGAGCCGTGGATGTACGTGCATGGCTCGCCGCGCAATCCGGTGAACGAGTACGTCTTTCCGGAAGACATTTACAATCAAAAGAAGATGGAAAAGTTGTTCAGCCTCGTGCCGCGGGGCTGCTTCCAGGGACACACCCACGTGCCGGGCGTGTTCACCGAAAGTCGCAACTTCATGACGCCCGAAGACTTGAGCGGCGTCTATCCCTACGACGGCCAGAAGTTCATGGTCAACGTCGGCTCCGTCGGCCAGCCGCGCGACGGCGACAATCGCCCCTGCTACGTGATCCAGGAAGACAACCAGCTCTCGTTCCGCCGCGTCGACTACGATTTCGGCGTGACGGCCAACAAGATCTACAACATTCCAGAGTTGGACGACTTCCTCGGCGATCGAATCAAACAAGGAAGGTAGTTTAGCGGCGAAATAGACAAGGAGACACGGAGAAGGGGGAGACAAGAAGACGAGCGATATGCCGAATTCTTCTTGTCTTCTGGTCTCCCTGTCTCCTTGTCCTACAATGGCGACAAAAAGGATAAGGACATTCCGCTCCCGTGGATAAGAAAAATTTCATCGCGTTCCTGGCTTTGTCGCTGGCGGCGCTGTTGCTCGGCAATCTGCTGTTTCCGCCGCCGCCGAAGCCGCAGGACGCGCCGAAGGCCGACGCGGCAGCCGATGCTGGCGCTAAAGCTGCCGGTGATGCGCAGGTCGTCAAGCTGCCGGAGCAGCCGGGCTTGGCCGAGCTGGCCCCACCGGAAAACGGAGCCAAGCCCGACCTCGTCGGCCAGCAAGCCGCAGCCGTTCCGATTGAGACGCTGCAATTCGTCAGTCTCGGTTCGCTCGATCGCGACACCGGCTACCGAATGCTCGTCACGCTCACCAACCAGGGTGCGGCGGTGGTCCGCTCGGAACTCTCGAGCCCCCACTTCCGCGACCTCGTCGAACGCACCGGCTACCTCGGGCACTTGGAGTTTGAAGATGCGACGGGCGGCGTTTTGGTGCGGGCGGTCGGCTCGGGCACGCCTGCGGAGCTAGCGGGCGTTCACGTCGGCGACTTAATTGTCGGCATCAAGCCCGCCAAAGGCGACGCCGTCGAGGTCAAAACGGTGGAGCAGTTTGAGGCCGCCCACGCAGAGACGCGACCGGGCGACGAGATCACTCTGAGCGTCGTTCGCGATGGCGGCGCGCCCCAAACGCTGACAGCCAAACTCACTCGCCATCCGCTCTCCGTCACTCGTCCCGAAATCGACAACATTCGCATGCGCGGTGGCACGGTCCCGCCGGACTTCGTCGACCCGCCGTCGTTCCTGCTTTCGATGGCCACGCTCGGGGGCGAGCCGCTCAAAGGCCAAAACGCCAAGTTGATGGAAGATTGGCTGGAAAAGGGCAACTGGACCGTTGTCGCTCACGACCAATCGTCGGTCACGTTCGAGCGGCCGATTCCGGCCCAAAAGCTGAAGCTCACCAAGCGTTACACGCTCGAACCCGTCCCGCCCGGCAGCCGGCAGGATGAGAACTACCCCGGCTACAATCTGCGGCTCGACGTGGCGGTCGAGAACATGGGCGACGTCGAGCAGTCGGTCGCCTACCGCCTCGACGGCCCGACGGGCCTGCCGCTCGAAGGCTGGTGGTACACGCACAAGATCAGCCAGCGTTGGTTCAGCGCCGCCGGCCTGCGCGACGTGGTGGTTCGATTTCATAACCATCCGGAGCAGCAAATCGACTGCAGCATAATCGCCCAGGGAAAGGCCGAGCCGATGGGCCACGATTCTGCGATGGCCTATTTGGGTGTCGACGCGGTCTATTTTTCTGCGGTGGTGATCCCCGTGAAGAAGTCGCTCGACGACGACTGGTTCGACTCGACCGAGGCAATCCGCATCGGCCCGAAAGCCGACGTCAAGACAATGCCGACGCGATTCACCAACGTCTCCTGCTGCATGACGCGATTGCCCGTGACGCTGGCTCCCGGCGAGGCAAAGCAGGACTCGTACGTCGTATTTATCGGTCCCAAGCGGCCGGAGCTGCTCGCACAATACAAAGCGGCCGATGATCCGAACTACTCGCTCAAAGACATCATCTACTACGGCATGTGGCCGTTCGGCGCAGTGGCCAAGGGCATGCTCAGCGTGCTGCATTTCTTTTACAGCATCGTGGGCAACTTCGGGATCGCGATCATCATGCTGACCGTGCTGGTTCGCGGAGCGATGTTCCCCGTCAGCTTCAAGCAGACGAAGAACATGGCCCGCATGCAGTCGCTCAAGCCAGAGCTCGACCGGATCAACGAAAAATACAAGTCCGACATGCAGAAGCGGTCGCAGATGATGCAGGAGCTGTACCGCAAGAACAAGATCAATCCGCTCGGCGGCTGCTTGCCGATGTTCTTGCAGTTGCCGGTGTTCATCGGCTTGTACCGGTCGATCATGGTCGACGTTCAATTGCGGCAAGCGCCGCTGTTCGGCCATTGGACTCACTGGTGCTCCGATCTCTCGGCGCCCGACATGCTGTACGACTGGTCTTGGTTCATGCCGAAGTTTGTCAACAGCGGCGATGGCATCCTTGCCCTCGGCCCGTATTTCAACGTGTTGCCGCTCGTGACGGTCGTGCTGTTTCTGGCTTCAATGAAGATGTCGATGCCGGAACCAGCCAACGAGCAGGCGGCGATGCAGCAGAAAATGATGAAGTACATGACCGGCTTCATGGGCCTGTTGTTCTACAAGGTCGCCAGCGGGCTTTGTTTGTACTTCATCGCCTCGAGCTTGTGGGGGCTGGGCGAGCGACGGCTGTTGAAGAAGACGAATCCCAGCGCCGGTTCCGGCGACGACGGCCAAACGAGTGCCAAGAAGTCGCTTCCGCCCCCAACCAGCGGCGGCCCCAACGGTTTCAACGGGAGTGCGGGCAAGAACAAGGGCGCCAAGGCCAAGCGGAAACGATAGCGTGTCTTACGACCCTGACGACACGATTGCGGCGATCGCCACGGCCGCCGGCGGCGCGGCCCGCGGCATGGTCCGCGTGAGCGGCCCCGCCACGCTCGACGTCGTCGCCCACTGCTTCAAAAGAGGCAAAAAAGGGGTCAGGACTGTTTTTGACGCGAGAGAAAAGAGTCCTGACCCCTTTTTGACGACGGACCCCTTTGTTCCGACGGCGATTAGGGGGCAGCTTGTGGTGCGGCTCGACGTCTCGGCGGCACGCCCCTTGCCCTGCGATTTGTTTCTCTGGCCGACCGGCCGGAGCTACACGCGGCAGCCCGTGGCCGAGTTTCACACGCTCGGCTCCCCGCCAATCGTGCGAGCGGTGCTCGAAACGGTCTGTCGTGCCGGTGCTCGACTGGCCGAGCCGGGCGAGTTCACGTTGCGAGCGTTTCTCGCCGGGCGGATCGATCTCACGCAAGCCGAGGCCGTGCTGGGCGTCATCGAAGCCCAGCGGTCCGACCAACTCGACGCCGCCGTCGCCCAACTGGCCGGCAACCTCGCCAAGCCGCTCCACGAGTTGCGTGACGAATTGTTGATGCTCCTCGCGGAGCTGGAGGCGGGGCTCGATTTCGTCGAGGAGGACGTCGAGTTCATCACGTCCGCCGCACTCTCGCAGCGACTCGCCGCCGCTGCCGACCAGCTCCGCGGCGTGGCTGACCAAATGTCGTCGCGGCTCGCGGCCTGCGCGGCCTGCCAAGTCGTCCTCGTGGGGCCGCCCAATACCGGTAAGAGCAGCCTGTTCAATGTGCTCGCGGAACAGTTCGGCGCAAGCTCGGTGAAGAGCACCGCCGCGATCGTCTCCGACCAGCGTGGCACCACGCGCGACTATTTGACGACTGTTATCGAATTCGAGGGCATCCGTTGCGAGTTGGTCGACACCGCCGGAATCGAGACCGATGCCGGCCGCGAATCGCCGATCTCCGCTGCCGCCCGAACTCTCGCTGCGGAGCGGTGCGAGACGGCACTCCTCCGCGTGTATTGCCAGGATGCCACTACCCTAACCGACGAATCGGTCGCCATGCCGGATGCCGACGTCATCGTGCTGACGAAGACGGATCTGGCTCCGCATTTGTTAGCTTTTGATGCGTCCGCCATTGCCACCAGCAGCGTCACCGGCCAGGGGCTCGACGACTTCTGCCGAGCCGTCGCCGCCAAGCTCTCGACGGTTGTGGCGACGAGCCGCAGCAGCTGCGTCGCCGCCACGGCCGACCGTTGCCGCGATAGCCTGCGGCTGGCGGAGACCGCTGTCGCCCGCGCCGCCGAAATAGCCGCCACGGATCAGGGCGACGAACTGGTCGCCGCCGATGTCCGCGTGGCGCTCGCCGAACTCGGAAAGGTCGTCGGCGCGGTCTACACCGACGACCTGCTGGACCGTATCTTTAGTAAGTTTTGCATCGGAAAGTAGCCGCGGCACCGTGCCGCGATGAATCGACGGAGCCTCCCATGAATCTTGAAGGTAAACGCGCCCTCGTCACCGGCGGCACCAAAGGCATCGGTGCCGCCATCGCCGTCGACCTTGCCCGGCAGGGCGCAGACGTAGCGATCAACGGCCGCAATCACGACGAGGATGCCGCCGTCACCAAGCGCGCGATCGAAGCCGCTGGACGGAAGTGTGCGATCATCGTCGCCGACGTTGCACGCCCAGAGGACGCGGAACGAGCGGTCCAGGAAGCAGCCAAATTGCTCGGCGGCATCGACGTCCTCGTGCATAGCGCGGGCGGCCCGTCGTGGGGCACGATCGAAAAGTGCTCGCCCGAGCAGTGGCGCGCCACATTCGCCGTCCACGTCGACGCCGCCTATTATCTCTGCCGCGCCGCGCTGCCACTAATGCGGCAGAACCGCGAGGGCGCGATCATTCTCGTCTCGTCGGTGGCCGGCATTCGCGGCATCCCCAGCGGGATCGCGTACGCCGCGGTCAAAGGCGCGATCCTGCAATTCACGCGCTCGCTCGCTCGCGACACCGCCGACGACAACATTCGCGTCAACTGCGTCGCCCCCGGCGTGATCCGCACACGATTCCACGACTCGATGACGCCCGAAGCCAAGGCCCACAACCTCGCTGTCCGCATCCCGCTCCACCGCGAAGGGACTCCGCACGACGTCGCGGAGGCGGTCCGGTTGCTTGTGACTAATGAGTTCATCACGGGCGAAACGATTGTCAGTCGACGGCGGCACGTCGATGCAGATCTGCCGGTAGAAATCGCGATCGCCGCCAGTCGGCATCGCTCCCGCCACCTCCAGTCGTGCTATGCTTAAGCTATGTTCACCCGTCGCACGTATCTGCTGGCCGCATCGTTTGCCCTGATTTTTGCGCCGCTCGCGTTCGCGGACGATGCGCGCCTGAGCGCCGCCATCGACTCGGTCACCGCGGCGGAGCTCTACGAGCACGTGGCCACGCTGGCCGATGATGTGTTCGAGGGCCGGCTGGAGGGTAGCCGCGGCGGTCACGCCGCGGGGCAATATATCCTGAAGCAACTTCGCGCGTCGCAGCTGAGGCCGGGCGGCACCGAGGACGGCTACTTCCAGCCGTGCGATGGCGGTGGGCGGAACATCTTGGCCATTGTCCCCGGCGCCGATCCGATGCTCGCAGGCGAATTCATCGTCGTCGGCGCCCACTACGACCATGTCGGCGACGGTCGCCAGGGCCATGCTAACGGTCCGATCGGCCAAATTTACAACGGCGCCGACGACAACGCCAGCGGCGTCGCCGCCCTGCTCGAGACGATCGAGGCGATTTCCGATTCCGGCGTCCAGCCGCGCCGCTCGATCTTGTTCGCCTTTTGGGACGGCGAGGAGATGGGCATGGTCGGCTCGAACTATTGGTTCGACGCGCCGACAATTCCACCGGCCGCGATCAAGCTCGACGTCAACATCGACATGATCGGCCGGCTGCGCGACGGGCAGCTGCACGTGCTCGGCACACGCACCGGCTACGGTTTGCGCCGTCTGGTGAGCGGCTCGTTCGACAAGTCGCTCTCGCTCGACTTCCCTGCGGAACTCGTGGCCAACAGCGACCATTGGCCGTTCGTCCAACACCAGATTCCGATCATCATGCTCCACACCGGGCTGCACGAGGATTACCACCGACCGAGCGACGACGCCGAGAAGATCAATCGCGCGGGGCTCGAGTCGGTGACGCGGTATCTGCTCTTGACCGTGCTGGCCGCCGCCGACGCCGACACGCTGCCCGCCTTCCGCCCGATCGGCAACGAATCGCTCGCCGCCCACGAGCGACCACGCAATTCCCTCGTCTCCGTCAGCCTGCTGCCCGCCACTGATCGGTCCAGACAAAGTGCGGCACCGCCCAGGCTGGGCATCAGTTGGCGAACCGACGAGGCCGAGCCAGCGTCTGTCTATTTGACCGCGGTCGTTGCCGGGTCGCCAGCCGCCGTGGCAGGCCTCGCCGTCGACGATCGGATCTATGCCGTGAACGGCCAAACTTTTACCGACGCGGACGAGTTCCGCCGCGTCGTCGCCGGACTGCTCGACGCCGGCGTTGCGAGCTTCACGCTGCTCGCGGAAACGCACGGCCACGTCCGCACGGTCACGATCCACTGGCATCCCCACACGCTCGCCGCCAAAGCGGGCACCTAGTCTGAGGTTTCGCAAACGACTATACTGCTTCGCAGCCATGTCCGTGGTCAGTCGTCCGTAGTCAGTCGCAGGAATTTCGACGGACAACGGACGACTGACCACTAGCGAATTCGGGGATGTGGCGAAATTGGCAGACGCGCTGGATTTAGGTTCCAGTTCCGAAAGGAGTGCAGGTTCGAGTCCTGTCATCCCCATCGCTTGTTTTATAGTGGTTTTTGGATTCCACGTTTTTGCTTGAATCCGAAGTGTCGCACAAAGTGTCGCACTCTGTCGCCCAAATCGCATCGGCCGTCGACTCGGCATTCTGGCCGACGTAGAACTTCATCGTCGTGTAAAGGTCCGTGTGCCGCATGAGCTTTTGCAGGTCGGCCGGGTGGAGCTTCCGCGACCACCGCAGGCCGAACGCCCGGCGTAGGTCGTGAGCACTGGCAAACTTCCGCACTGTCTCGCCGCCCTTCACCCGCTCGTCGACGACAACGCCCGCTTTCTCGCCGATTGCCGACACGGTTGGCCCCACAAGCCGCCGCCTCGCGTGTAGTGGCGTGCCGTCGTTCGACAGTAGCTTGAACACTCGGCCGCGGCGTTGGTCCTCAGGCACGCTCTGCAACAGCGTGGCGAACTCCGGTGTAATCGGCAGCAGTTCATCGCGGTTTGCTTTCTGAGCTTCCGCCGGAATGCGGAGCATCGGACGACGGGCGCCCAGGTCGACCACAATCACGCCCGGTCTATCTTCCCAGGACAGCGACAGCGACTCGTTGAGGCGTAAGCCGGATGCCCACAGACCACGCAAGTAGAACCGCCAGGACGGCGCCGCCGCATTCTCAACGACAGCGGGGACAGCGGCCAACATCCGGTCAAATTCTTCGGCCGTAATCGGTCGGCCTCGCATGAGCTTTGCCCCCTTCGTCCGCTTCGGCATTGAGAACACGGGCAGCGATGGCAGCAACCCCTGCCCGTGCGTCCATCGCATGATAACCTTGAGCGTCCGCAAGTGTCGGCCGACCGTGGCTTCGCTCAATTGTTGCTCGCGGAGCGTCGTGGCGAACCGCGTCACCCGTGCCGTCGTCACGTCGGCGAGCTTCTGCGGATTGCAGATACGCTCGAACACGTTCAACGTGGCCTCATAGGTAGCCGCCTTCGCACTTGATGTCGATTCCCTTGCGCCAGCCGTTGCGGCTGCCGATTGTCTCGGTGTCGGGGAGTGCAAAATAGTGATGCAACCCACCGCCGCCAGTCCGGGCGGTGAGTGTGTCGGGGAATTGTCCGTACTCCTCCTCGATTTCTAGCAGCGTTTCAAAGCCGCCCTTGTCGGCGTCGATATCGACCACCAAAATGCGATTGATATGCCCGGTCGGTATCGCAAGATTTGCATCGGGATTTTGCCGCCACCATTCCGCTTGTCGCGTCTTGTCGGCCGTCGCGTCTTTCAGGCCGTTGGGTGTGCGGGGATGTTTGCCAGGCGAAGTGCAATCGGGATTGGGACAAGAGCACTTGCCATCAACGATGGGGTGGCAAGGGAAGATAGCCCATTTCGTTGGCGGGGCGTTGGTGGTTGCGGTCGCTTCCATGCTAGCCCTCGACCGCGGCGAGCCGCTCGATAAAGGCGATGGCGTCAACGCCGCGAATGAATTTCCGCTTCCCAACCTCGACGGCCGGAAGGGGAATGCCCATCCGCTTCGCTTCACGAACACGGGTTTCGGAGATACCGCTCGCGGCGTGGAAACCGCGGATGCTGTAGAGGCGAGCCGGGTCGATAAATGAAGGCTCGCGTGTTGCCGATAGACTGCTCATCGTTCGATGCTCCAAGTCGTTTGAATCGACGCCCGCCAATCGGGCGTACTTGCGACTTGTGCATCAAAGCATAAATGCGGTGGCAGCTACATAAACAAGATGAAACAGAATGAAACACACTCGTGTTTCATTTCTTGCGGCGTAGAAGTGGGAGGTCGTGTCGCTCGCAGTAGCGTTTGATTGCTCCGTGGACCGCTTGCTCTGTTTCGAGTGAATCCCAATCAGGGTAGTCGGAGTTGAGGGCCGCGAGTATCTGCTTGTGAGTCTGGCGGTTTTTTTTCTGTTTGTACATCCAGGCGTCGCGGTCGTCGTTTGTAGATTCAACTTTCGGAGTGGCGGTCTGTTCGCACTGCAAAGTCGCTGCCGCTTCGGCCAGCATTCGCGGCACTTCCTGGTCGCCGTTGTCGAGCCGCGTCGCCGCGTGATAGAGCATTGCGGCTACATCTTTGCCAGCGACTTTCGCCGCCTCGCGGATTTCGTCGGCTCGTTGAGCACGTAGGCGAGCACCATAGGCGATTAATTGGTTCAACCGCTCGTGCCGGTCGGCTGGCAGCGACTTTGTGCCTAGATTCTCTACCCAAATTTCCCGCCCCTGGTCTCGCCAATTCTGTTCGGTCTGAATGACATTGGCCAGTTCCAGCAGCCCATCGCGTAGGTCCGCATCCATGATGTCTCCCGTCCAATCTGCCCGCCCGTGGCCGCTGTCGGGAGACAGTTGCGACCACGGGCAGACACCGCCCGGAGCGACCGGGCTGATTGGTTTGTAGTGCGACTGGACCTCGAATCCAGTCCGAAAGTGTCGCAGTAAGTGTCGCACTTTCCGCTATCGGAGCGGTCCGTGCCGATGTAGAATGTTCAACACGTCAAGCACTAAAATTCTAACGGCAACCCAACAGCGGGCAACCTTTAGATTTAGGTTCCAGTTCCGAAAGGAGTGCAGGTTCGAGTCCTGTCATCCCCAGTGAGGAGCGGCGAGCATGGAGCCAGGAGCAAGGAGAGAGGTTCGTTTTATTCTCCCTGCTTCTTGCTCCACGCCCCCTGCTTCTTCCGAGCCCGTAGCTCAGTTGGTAGAGCAACGGACTTTTAATCCGTAGGTCGTGGGTTCGACCCCCGCCGGGCTCATTTGCAATTCACGCGCAGGCAACGCGCATTCGCCACGCAAGTCGTCACACGGCAAGGACTTCCGCAAGCGATGCGTCGGAACAACGCTGTGCGCGTCGCTCGCGTGGGATTTGCCAGAATCTGCGTTTTGTAGTGCGCATACACTGCGCCCCCTTTCGATCGGCGCGTCGTCGGTGCCAGTTTTGAGCGACTCGACCGCCTCCAATTCGGGTATCGAAAAGAACTCCGCCAGACCGTCCACCGCGTCCGCTTCGGCACCAGGCAACAGGTGGCCGTAGGTGTCGATCGTGAGTGTGATCGTCGAGTGGCGCATCACAGATTGAACCACGTTGAGCGTCGCGCCGGCGAGCAACAGCCACGCTCCGCAGGTGTGTCTCAGGCTGTGGAAGTCGAGCGCCTGCCCGGCGTGATTCGTCTCGGACAAAAAATCGCTTTGCTCGCGCCGGATCAGCTCGTCAGGATCGCGCCGGGCTTCGTCGATCCATGCCTTGCGGGCCGCCGCCAGGTCGGCGCGGAGCATGTTCGCCATCTTCCATTTGTCCGGCATGGCAAAGAGTGGTGCCGTCGGCAGTTTGCTGGCCACGTGCGCCCGCAGGCCCGCTGCCAGGTCGGCGCGAATGTGTTGCCGTGCCCGCTTGCGATTCTTCGTACTGCCCGCCTCAGCCACGATGTACGGCCGCTTCGCGTCCAGTACGAGGCTCGATCGGGTGAGCTGGCGCAATTCGTTCGATCGCAAACCCGTCTCGATCGCCACGCGATAGAGTAGTACCCGCTCCGCGCCGCGCATGCCGAACCGCGCTGCCGCGGCCGTCGCCGCTTCCAAGTGCGACCATTCATCCGGCAGCAGCATCCGGCGATTTCCCTTGCCCGGCGTCGGTGCCTGGATCGACGCCAGCGGGTCGCGCCGTAGCTTTTCGGTTTTGACAAGCCAGCCCGTAAAACCCTTCGCAGCGCGGGCATATTTTTGCAGCGTTCGCGGTTTGCGGTTCTTGCTTTTGAGCTTCATCAGAAAGCACGTCATGCCGTCGGCGTGAATGTCATTGGCCAATTTCCATCCCGCGTCGTCGCAAATCGCGCCGATCATCCGCAACGTTTCCTCGACGTAGCCCGGTGAATTGTCGGCAGCCGAGAGCTTCAGTTCGTACTGCTGCTGGAGCGTCCGCAGCGGCAACCGCTCCACGTGCTCGCGGTGGCCCTCGCGACAGAGCGTGTCGTCACTCTCCCAGCGGGACGCAATGAGTCGGGCGTCGGCCTCGACGGCCGAACCGGTCGAACGCGACTTCGGCTTGCCCCGATGGTCCCGCCAGCTCGCCCACCAATGCTGCGAGAGTTTGCCGTTCCGCCGGCGTTTGAAAAGCGATGCCATGTTGTCACCCTTCCAGCATGCGCCGCGGCGGTCGGGATGCTGGTCCCGATCCACCGCGTCGCGGCAAAGGTTTCGAGTTTGATTGTACGTCGGCTCACTGGCCGACGAAAGTGATTGGCGAACTCCTAACCCGGCGAGGACTTAGCCAGCGACTCGCGGCGATCCTTCCGCGTTGCCCGCAGCTTTTCGAGCGCTGCCTGAATCGCGGCGGGATCGTGTCTGCATTGACGCACGAACGCCCGCAGCTCCTCGATGTCGAACGCGACCACGCCGCCGATCCGCGTCTTGCCGAGCAGGCCGGCGTCCACCAGGTCGTCGAATGCGCGGGGCGAGATGGCGAGCAACTTGGCCGCGTCCACGCGGCGCACCAGTAGCGGCGCGATTTGCACGCTCAAGCGCGATTCGATGATTGTGTCGCTGTTGCTCACGTCGATCCTCAGTCCAAGGGTGCAGTGAATTGAACGTCGCCGGTCACCGGGTCTACGCGGAATTCGATCGAGCCGTCGACCAGGCCGGCAGCGAGGTGGTTTGGCAACCCGTAGACTGCCGACAGTTCCAAGCATCCTTGGTGACGCTTTGGCCCACGCGCCGCGCGGACTGCCTCGATCAGCTCGCCCGGCGATCCGACAAACGGCAAAGTCCGCAGCGTGAGGGTTTGACCGGGCTCAAGTGTTTGGGTGGTCATCGCGCTAATTTCTCCAGGGTTTGGTTACGTGAGGGGTTGGCTGGCGGCGATCCAGACGATGGACTGCCGGCCGCTTTTTGTGGGCCGCGTTCGGCCCGAGTCCATAAGCCGGCCACTGAGGACCAGTTCCCGGCGGCGAGGTCGGACGGTGTTCCCAGACATTTGCAGAGCGTCGCCGATCTCCTCATCGGTCTTTCCACGCTCACCGCTGGCGACGACCAGCTCGAAAACTTGCTTGCGCTTGTTGTCGGCCAGCGGCGCGATCGACGCCAGCGCCGCGGCCCGCGTGCTGGTCGTGATCGTGCCGGCGGCGTCCCAAAGGGTTGCTTGCATCATGGGTTAGTCCTCTTTACTGTCGCCGTCGATCGCCCCCGCCTGGTCCCAAAAAGTTGGTTGCGTCACCGGTTTCCTCGCACTCTGGCGGCGGGCGGTTCCTCCCAAGGCACGCTCCACCCGCGCAACATTCGCTTTGCGGATGAGCCGAAGTAGCCGGCCGGCGTTTTCAGCCGCTCTTCTTCGTTCGGATGATCGCGCTTAATCATCACGACGGACAACAACAGGGCGAGTTGCTCTATCCGGTCCTGATCGTCGTCGACGGCTCGGGCAACTTTGCGAATAACTGATTCCGCGAGCATCGGGTCATTGACCGACGTTTCTATCGCCCGGTAGACGGCCCGCACGTAGGGCATGCCGCCGTCGGCGAGCGACTCGATCGTGTCGATGACCAGGCGCTTATACTGTGCTCGCATCTCTTCGTAGTCGTGGTTCATTTTTTTCCGCGGCGGTTTCGCGTTCCGCGGCTCCCAGAATTTAGAATTTTGTTGACTTGAAATGAGGGAAAGTAAGATTCAGCAGCAGCAGAAAGAAGGAGGTGGTAGTGGTGGAGGTGGATTTGTTTTCGGCCGCAGGCCAAGGCAGGCGATCGAAAGACGAAAGTTGGACCGGACTGGAAGAAAGAGTACCGGGGAAGAATTTTGCAGCAACGCGCACCCTTGCTGAAAGCAGGTTAGGTGCGCGCACCTAACCCCCGGATGAGTTAGGTGCGCTTCGGGCACAGCCGAACGGTGTAGAAGTTTGAGCGCACCAAACGTCTATGGGTTTGGTGCGGAAAAGAATGGCGCACCCAATTGCTGGGCGGGTTAGGTGCGCTGCAATTTGACCAAGCCGCGCCGTGCTTTCGACACAAACGACCGCGTAGTGCCCTTCGGTGGTACCTTGCCGCCGGGATTGGCCAGGAGGAAGGCTTCCCGCAGTGCTAAGGGCTTCGCCGTATCGCCTGCACCTGTGCGTCCCAGCACAAACCGCTTGAATGGCTCCAACGCCTTGTCGGCCTCCCTGCCGCCTTTTGGCGGTGACTTCTTCACCTTGGCCGCGTGGCCGTTGGGCGACGGCTTCAGCGGAGCCATGCCGGAAAGCTCCGCGATTCGCTCCCAATTCACCGTGCGGTGGACGTGTCGGCCACGCGCCTCCGCGTAGTTGGGGCAATGAGTGAGAACGCCGATCTTCTTAGCATCGCTCACCGCCCGTTTAATTACGGGCGTCGAGACTCCCAAGTCGGCGGCGAGCCTGTCATTCGTAACAATGCGGTTTTCGTCGATTGTGCCAATTAGCGTCTTCACGTTGAGCCAACGCTGGCAAGTGGCGATTTCCGTTGTCCTCCAATCGATTCGATCGATCAGTTCCTTTTGCGCTCGCGAAATTGACTGTGCCTTGTGGCCCTGCCGATAGAGCCACGCTCGATGTAGGCGAGGCTGGAAATCGGAATCCTTTGCTGAAGCCGGCTTTCGACAACTGGCGAGGAAGCGCCAATCGACCTTGAATCTCCTGCTTCCATGCGGAGCGCGCGATCGATAGCTCAATATCCCACACCGTTTTGCGACGCCAAGAAACGTTTCGATCGTTCCTTCGGCAAGTCCAAGTTCCGCACTCAATTCGGCTACTCTGCATTTCCGCTCAATGCCGATCCGCGACAAATACAACCGACGTGCCACCAAGCCTGTTGCTCCTCGATGCCAACCTTCGTTCGATCAACTCGCTTGAGAATCCGTTGATTCTGTTGCGAAAGGCCGTCAAACAACGACGATCGCGCCTTCGAGGCAAACGTTTCAAGTGCGCCGGGGTCGAGGCGCAGCACGTTGGGACGGCGCCCGCCGAAACGCCCCTTGGCCGATGCGGATTCCGATATAAGAAATCCGAGTGACTCGCCGGCACAGGTTGTGTTGTACAACGGCGAGTTGACGCGAACGCCCAAAAAGTCAGCCGCTGCATTGGTCGTCATATTTCCGACAGCCAAGCGCAGTGACAATCGCCGCAGTCGATCGCAGATGAGCGGGCTGTAGCCCGTGTTCTCGTGCGTGATGGCCGCGACCATGCGGTGAAGGTTTTCGGGCGATGGCTTCGTGCTCATATTCAACTCCTTTTGCCAGGCTGACCGGCCGGCGCGGGGCGAGTTGAGTTTCCCCGCGGCCGGCCGGTCGATGCGGTAGCGAACCGCGCCCGACGTTCTGCAAATCTAAACCGCACCGCGTCGCCAATCCAGCCCCAGCACACCCCCCCTCGATTTTTGCCAAGAAACGTGCCGCGCTGGGTGCGGCGGCTGGACGGCAAACGTCCGCCAAAAAATCACTTCCCCCCGGCAACGCGGGTCGATCGACGCGGAGTTTAGCTTCTCCGCGCCGATCGCCCCCGCACTTCATGGAGATAATTGTCACCCGGCCGCGATCGCCGAGCGCGCGCACGGGCCGACCAAGCCGGCTAAGGCCGACCGAGGGGGAGAATTCCGGCCGAATTCCAGAAATATCCGGCGGACCATGCTGGCTAGAGGTTGCCGATCGCTGCGCTCGATCGCGCGCATGGCTGGCCGGCAAATTAGAAGGGGCTGGCGGGATCGGCGACGCGCCAGGTGATCGCAATCAGAGAAAGTGTAGCGCGAACCGCGCGGCCACTTTCGTCGGCGCGACTCGGACGACTAACATCTGCCGCCAGGATGACAGCGACGAGTTTGCTACCTCTCGGTCATTTTGAGCGAAGGGGAGGGTCGAAATCATATGCACTGAAAAAGACGATCTCGGCCAACGAAGGCGCACGAATTCTGGTCAAATCGAAAGGAAATCAGGCAGGGCGACCCGTTACTCGGGCGTCGCAGACCGGGATCGACAGTGCAGTCCAACATGGCCACCATTCCCCCAAGGTCTCGCCAGTACCGAATTCCGTGGGTTGTTGATGTGTTTCGCTGAAAAACAACTCTGACGAGTGAATAGCACATCAGCCGGGCGTGCCGGCCGCACCAAATACTTGGAACGGCCATTGGTGCGCGTCATGTCAGCGCACAATCTACCTACAGGATCAGGCCTATCTGACCAATGACACGCCCTCATGTGTCGTGGGGGCGAGTCAAAGAGGTCTCGATGGCCAGGAGAACGCTGTTGTCGAACTGATGGCGAAGCTGCAGAGGTCTGTTTCACGAATGGCACGTAGATCTCTGTAACTTGTTGGTAGATAGGGGTTAAGCATCGCTATCGAATCAACGCTGTCACAAGGAGTCGAATCGCGGTCGATGAAACGCGGACCAACAAACCTCGGACGCGGTTAAATCCAGTTGGTTCGCACACCGACGTAGCGCTACGAATGCAGTGCTATAGCAGCGATGCTTAACGGCGTGGCTGCAAAGGGTTACGAAGAACTACGTGCCATTCGTCTGTTTCACCGCCCGCACTTGGGCGGAACGCTAAGCTACATCGGATTGTCCAGCCGCTGTCACGTAGAAAAACCACGAACTGCGTTCGGTGTGCGCCACGAATGGCACTAGCTTTAGCGGTTGTGGGCTCGACCGCCGGTTCTCACCTCACCAAGTCGTCGATCTTGACCCCCAGCGCATGGGCTACGGCGAGCACAGTGGAAATGCGCGGATCTGACGTGCGATATAAAAGGAACCACGCACGTTTCTTTGCGGTCGGGCCGTCATATCCCAAGCCTTCACCGAGTTCATTCAGCGTCATGTCCGAACGATGAAACGCGCTGCGTATGTTGTCCATTACGGCGTCTGCATTCATGGTTGTTCAGTATTTCTTGAAGTCGAGTGAACTAACGTCCCCATGATCTACGTAAATATAGACAATGAGGGTTGGTCACGGTTGCCAGCAAAGCGAACTTTGCTGGAGCGACCACTTTGACCGAGGGTATAAATCACCCCCAGGCGTTTCCGCCTAAGAACGGGACCCGTCTGCATCGCATTCTAATCAGGCGGTTGGAATCGCTGTCAATCTGAAGGCGATTCAATGTCGAGCTTGGATGCGGTGCGCGCCCGCTTTGCGCGCAACGAGGGGCTTCCATTCGCGAACATTCTAACCGAGGCCAACATCCGGGAAGTTCTTAACGACCATGGCGTCAAGTTTCGGGACCGAGTGTTCAGTCCAGTCACAACCATCTGGGGCTTTCTGAGTCAAGTGCTCAACGACGACCATAGTTGCCGAGATGCCGTGTCGCGAATCGTTGCGCACCGTGCTGCCAATGGCAAAGCTGTCTGCTCACCAAATACGGCCAGCTATTGCAATGCGCGGAGTCGCATTCCCACCAGCGTTTTCTCCACGTTGGCTACGCGAACTGCACAAGAGTTGCAGATGAGCATTCCCGATCTATGGAAGTGGAACGGTCGCTCGGTGTTCGTCTTCGATGGCTCGAGCGTCTCGATGCCGGACACGCCGGAGAACCAAAAGCTGTACCCACAGCCACCCACGCAACGACCAGAGCTCGGCTTTCCGCTGGCTCGGATTGGCGTGCTCTTGTCGCTGGCCACCGGCGCTTGTCACAACTTGGCCATTGCCCCGTACAAAGGCAAGGGCACCGGCGAAACGAATCTCTTCCGGCGAATGTACGACATGCTTAAACCGGGTGACGTGGTTCTTGCCGACGCCTTATTCGACGATTACTTCATCGCCTGTGAATTGTGCCAGCGCGAGATCGACATCGTTGCTCGTGCTCAGTACGTGCGTACGGGAAGTTGGACCGCAGAAAGCAGACCCGACGGCGACATTCTCGTTTGGCAGCGTCCCAATAAGCCACGCGGAATGGCCGGAGAGCAATATCGGCGCTACCCAAAGCAGTTACTAATGCGGGAAGCAACTGTGGACGCGCGTGACAAGAACAACCGGGTCAAGCAATTCAAAGTCGTCACCACAATTCTCAACACATCGATCGATGGCCGCGAGATCGGTGGTTTATATGAGCGGCGGTGGAATGGAGAGGTCGATCTCCGATCGATTAAGGCCACGATGCAGATGGACGTTCTGCGTTGCAAGACCCCAGACATGGTTCACAAAGAGATTTGGACTCACCTGCTGGCGTACAACTTACTCCGCACGGTCATGGCCGTAGCTGCCGACGAGAACGACATTGAGCCTCGCCAGGTGAGTTTCAAAGGAGCCAAGCAAACCTTAACTGCGTTCGCTCCCAAGATTGAAGCTGCCCAACCAGAGGACCGTGCGCCGTTGATTGATGCCATGCTGGCGGCTGTTGCTTACCACCGCGTAGGCGACCGTCCTGGACGCTGGGAACCACGGGCGTCAAACGACGACCGAGGAAGGCAGCAAGACTAACGCAACCTCGGCACATCGCTAAGCTGCCACGCAATCGTTCAAAATGGTTTTAGGTCGCTTGCCACATCGGGCTGCTTTCATAGCGGATTGTCTCTCATTCCACCGTATCGAGCGCGTCACCATTGCCAGCGCAATCACGCGCCTCCAAGCTTCGCAGCCGATCCGACAGGCGTCTCTGCCAACACGCGAGCACTACCCGCGTCACGAATGGCACTTAGATTTCCGTAACTCCTTTTCGCATCAGGCGTTTAAGTTCATGGCGAGGCTTGGTCATCATTTCTGCTTTCCTTGGGTTCCTCTTTCGCATGCGAGGCTCGAATCGATCATGCCGGTCTGCGACGCGATGACTTGCCACGGCTTCTAACAGCTGCAGGTAGAGCTTTTCGCGGAACGTCGCGCCTTGGTGGCCTTGGAAGCTGATCAGCGGCTGGAACGCTTCGAGCGTTTGCACGATTCCTTTGAAGCTGATTTCTCTTGGTTGAAGTTCATGCTGGCTGGCGGCTTGCGCCATGATGGTGCGGATCAGGTTGTAGGCCAGGACGTGCGTCCAGATCTCCTTGCGGACAAGTTCCGGCGTTTTGCACCGCAGGATATCCATCTGCATGGTGATCTTGATAGACCTCAAATCGAGTTCCTGACTCCACCGACTTCGATATAGGCTCGCCAGGTCTTCCTTGGTCGTCGATTCCGGATCGAGCAAGGTCGTGACCACAATGATCACCTTCGTGCGAAACCCGGGCTGTTCCACGCGAACGCACGTCTCGCGAACCTCCAGGTAGTCGGGCAGGCTCTTGTAGGTCGCCCATGTGATGCCGCCAATCAACCGGTTGGGCTTCGGCCACCGGACGACGTGGTCGTCTTTTCCCAAGCGCCGACCGCGGCGAAAGTCGGCGTGCCGATGCGCCTTGTTGAGTCGGCTTACCGAATCGACGCCGCGCTGCTTGAGCGTCAACATCTCGTACCAGGTCGACATCAGGGCGTCCGTCAGCAGGACGTCTCCCGGAGAGAGAATGTCCCACATTCTCCGAAGGAGGCTCAACTCGCCTTGGCCTTTGCCAGCGTAACGGCTGATCCCCAGATCAAGCATCGCCCCGCATGACAGCGAGATGATCGAGCAGACTCTCGCGATGGGAAAACCCAGCCCGGGCTTCTGGTTGTAGACCTGAGGATAGGCGGCCTGGTTTTCCGGCGTGTCCGGCATCGACACCGTCGTTCCGTCAAACATGTAAACGGGTCGGCCTTTCCACAGCCACGCGGGATCAACCCCGTCGTCAAGCGCTTTCCCGACGTGGCGAGCGACGCCAGAAAAGAACTTCTCCGGCAGGCGCTTCCTGGCTTGGCAGTACGCGCCCGTTTCCGCAGAGCAGGGACGTCGCCCGCGTGAGACGCGGTGAGCGATCAGGCGGGCAACGGCCGCACGACAGGAATGATCCTGGCTCAGCACCTGGCTCAAGAACACCCACAGCGTCACCAGCGGCGAATAGACCCGGTCATGCCAGACAGCATCCAGTGCTTTCAATGCCTGCGTGATCGTCCCCTCGGACAACACATCGCTGAACGGCAACTCGCCGTCTTGCAGGAACTGCCTCTGCAGAAAACGCACTTGTTGGCGGAACCGTCCCTGGTTAAATAGCGACATCGCGAGGCCTCCTTGCCAGTGATGGGCGTGTGACAGCTCCATCTACGCAAGAGAGGCCTTTTCCACCTATACCATTCTAAGGCAACATGTTACGCAAAATCTAAGTGCCATTCGTGTGCGCCACCTCAGCAGGAATCGCGGCCGCGAGATGGGCGCGTCGAGCAATCGAGGCTCCGGTCCAAGACTGCGGCCGTTGGCGGAGCGCCTCGAATCTCGTCTGTGCCGGTCAGAACTGCCGAAGGTCTTGGTCCGGCGATGTCAAGAAGCTATCCAATTGATGGCAGTCCCGCACTTTGAAACCCGACATAAGTTTAGATGTGCCTCAGCCAGACAACTTGACGGCAAGTGGACTTGTGCTGCTGACGTGTTAGAAAACCAAGGTTTTTCGCGGTCGCGGATCGGCGGCTTGGCATCTCGTCAACGTGTTCGAGGCAATCGGCGCATTTCGGCGGGAACCAGCTGATTAGAGCTCTGGCTCCCCGCTTCGGGAGAAGACACTATTGTATATGGGTTGAGAGATGCTAAGTTCGGCCGGGCCGACCGGCCAAATTCATTTCAGAGTTGGGCGTCAGTATAAGTCTATCGACGGGCAAAATACTTTCCCACGCCGACTGCGGATAAATGTGGTCTCAGAAAAGCGTGCTTGTTTCGTCGATCATCAGATACAAATGCAAATTTGGGCGACAAAAGACAATATCAACCGGCATTCCTCAACAACAACGCGCTACTAATTCCCAAACCGCATCAAAGCGATATGCGTTGGGCCGACGGAACGCACTACGATCGAAGTGCACGCCGGCAGATAGCTCAACTTGGATCGAGCGGTTCGAACGTGGTGGTAAACGTCGCGGACTGGCCGTTGGTTTCGAGATAAAATCCGTCGCGTCGTTGAGGCGGTGCGTCGGGCGTCGAAGCGTGCCAAAGTCGGAATTCGCCAGGCACGTCGAGGATAACTCGAATCGCTTCTTCGGCGTAGTCAACGTCAAAACTCGCTCGATCTACGAAGTCGGCCCGCCGGACGTCAGTCCAATATCCGAACGCGGGGGGACGGCCCCGGGCAAAGTCCGCGTCAGCGACAAAGCAATCAGGCAAGCGCACCTTTCCCTGCAAGTGGAGAGCGAGGCCAAGCTGCTGCGGTTTGCCAGTGGTGGTTTCAATTGTCACGGTGTCAATCAGCTTTTTGCCATCGATTGCCAGCGTGCGCTGGGCCTTGGCATTACGCCGATAGACTGGGTGTGCGACTGTCACGCGCGGCGGTGTCACCGAGAAGTCGATCAATTCGCCGGCACGTGTCTTGGAAAACGGGTCCGGACGACGTCCCTTCGGCGGCTGCTCTTGACCATTCCCGTTGACCAGCGGCACATTGTGATTCAGGCCCTGGGTGTAGTAGTTACGATGGAGTGGCGAGCCATAACCGACGGTGCCTGGGTCGTGTGTGACGTCGGTGTTGCCGAAATACGCGGAGTAATTGAGCACCTCGGCCTGCAGATGCGACTTGATCGACGGCTGGCCGTAATGAAAGAACACTTGCCATGGGCCACCCTTCAGCACAGCCATTCGCGACGACTCGAAATTGCGCGTCGTCACGGGCGGAAGCTGCGGTTTCGTGTTCGGCGGCAGTTCCGGCGGATCGAGCAAAGTGTTCCAGTCGCGTCGTCCGGCGGCCGCTTCGAGTCCGATCGTTGTTGGAAAAACGCGATAGAGGCTGGCAAAAAGGTCAACGTCCGGCGCGGTGAGTTGTCCCTTGGTATCCGACGGTGTGGGCAGTCGGCCATCTGGAAAGCGCAGGTAGGTTGTCGACAACATGAGGTTTTCGACCGTGGCCATTTCGAGGGCGAGCTCTTCGGTACGTCCGTAAAGGCCCGCAGTCTCAAACAGAGACGCAAACGCGTTGACGACGTAGCTGTTGTAACCCAGCGATTGCTCGTACCAGATGTAGTCGCTTGTAATTCCCTCGGCCACCTGCTGTCGCACGCCAAACGGACCGTCGATCGCCTCGCGCCACATCTTGTCGTCGTCAAATACCAGGGCTACCTGGGCAGCCGCCCCGCGCAGCCAACAGGTAATGTTCAGAATCTTTGGAAAGTTCTGATTGAGGACTTCCACTTCGGGCACGAAGAATCTGTCGTGCCAGAACTGTCGTCGGTCGGCGTCCGCGTAGTCGCCCAGCAAACGCACCGTATGCGCATAGGTGATCAGATTCACGCCTTCGGTGAGGCACTGCCAGAAGAGCCGTGCACCTTGCCGCTGCGGTTTCCATTCGAGGTAGTGGGTGGCGTAGAAGTCCATTTGATCGGCAGCCCAAGCGGCGTACTTTTGCTCGCCGGTGAGCCGGTAGAGCCGCGCGGCGCGCAGCATCATGTCGGCGTGACGTTCCCGCCAAATGCGGACCCAGGCGGCCTGCAGCTTGCTGGTTATCGGCACCAGCAGGTCGGACGCACTTGCAAAGTGGTCGATCTCTTCGCCGGGGATTTCTTCGGTCCACGTAAGCTTCGAGCCGTCCTTGGGGCTCACAAAGTCGTTGGACCAGCCCGCCACCCAGGCAACGCGATCGTGGTGGCGAGCCATCCAGCGATCGATCTCCGCCCGCTCGCCGGCTAGCCACGCGGCCCAGGCCGGATCGTCGGCAACACGTTGCCGCGCTCCCTCCCAATCTTCGTGGGCCGCGCGGCAAGGTCGCCCCCCCGCGTCGTAGACCTTCAGTTCAGGAAAGGCCTTCTCCGGATCGTGCTTGGGATATCCCTGGGCGGCCGCCTGCCCAATTGGCAGCCAGCAAAACAGACCCAGGGCGAGCGCGAGAATTCGGAACCGAGTTTGCATAGATAACCATCAACAACGTGGGGGCTAGTCGAGAAATTGTCTGCCGCTGTGCGCTAATAGCTGACGGAGAAGGGGTTTGGGACAATCGAACGCCTAAGCTGGCGGGGTACGCAACGTGCAGTTCCGACCGGTCCGGCGTCTCGGATCGTGTCCCGAATCGGCCCCTAAGTGCTATTTCTACATAGTTGCATGTTCGCTCAACCGTTCCCCAATAAAACCCGGTGAAATTGCCGTGAATCAGACCATCCACCGCCGCGATTTTATTCAACGTTCGTCCCTTGTTCCTCTGGCTGCCCTCTCTGGGATGGGGCTCGCGGCGATGCCCGCTTTCGGCCAGAAGCCGATCGAGCGGGTCGGCGGGGCCTATCTCAAGATTAGCCTCAACGCCTATTCGTTCAGCAAGGCACTCAACGATCGGGTCAAGGGCCGCGGGCCCGGGATTACGCTGTTCGATCTATTGGACTTCTGTGCCGAGCAGAACTTCGACGCGATCGATCCGACCGGCTATTTCTTCCCGGGCTATCCAGCCGTGCCGACCGACGAATACATCAACAATTATAAGCGGCGGGCGTTCCAGTTGGGGCTGGATATTAGCGGCACGGGGGTGCGGAACGACTTCGCCACGCCCAACAAGGCCAGCCGGGAAGCCGACGTGCAGCACGTTAAGGAGTGGGTCGAGGTCGCCGCGAAGCTCGGTGCGCCCGTGCTCCGCGTGTTTGCCGGCCCCGTGCCCGAGGGGCATTCCTGGGACGAAGTCGCCGCCTGGATGGCGGCCGACCTCCGCGAGTGTGCCGATCACGGCAAGAAGTTTGGCGTTCTGATCGGCGTGCAGAACCACGGCGACATGCTCAAAACGGCCGACCAAACAATCAAGATCGTAGAAATGGTCGACTCGGATTGGTTCGGCGTGATCGTCGACACCGGCTATTTCATGTCGCCCGATCCGTACGAAGATATTGCCAAAGTGTTGCCGTATGCGGTCAACTTTCAGGTCAAGGAGAGCCCGTTTGGCAAAGAGAGTACTGTTCGCACGGACCTGAAGCGGTTGCTAAAGATTGTCGTCGACGGGGGCTATCGGGGTTATCTTCCGATCGAGACCCTGTCGTTGCCGGGGCGACCGTACAACCCCAAGAAACTGGTTCCTCAATTCCTGGCCGAATTGCGGTCGGCAATGGCCGAGGTTCACGTAGGTTGAGGCACCCGTGCCACTAGCTTTGTCCACCGCCATGACCGACTCTGCCGACAAGGAAGCCGATAGCCGCAAGCGGTTGATGGCGCTAATGACCCGTCACCAGCGTCGAATTTTCTCATACATCTATACATTGGTTCCGCGGCGGCCGGATGCCGACGACATCCTGCAGGAAACCAGCCTAGTGATTTGCGAGAAATTCGACGAATTCGAGGAAGGGACCGATTTTGTCGCTTGGGCCTGCCAGATCGCCTATTGGCGGGTGCGATACGCACGGCAGAAGTTCGCCCGGGCCAAGGTGCTATTCAACCAAGACGTGGTCGACGCCGTCGCCATGACTGCCAATAAGATGGCCGGCGAGCTCGATGCCCGTCACGAAGCGCTCAACCACTGCCTGCAGCAGCTTAATCCCCGCGACCGCGAGTTTCTGCTCACCCGCTATGAGCCCGGATGTGGCGTAAGCGACGCGGCGCAGCGCTCCGGCCGAACGATCACAGCGGCTTATAAGGCGCTCACTCGAATCCGAAAATTGCTCTTCGACTGCGTGACACACCAGCTTGAGAGCGGAGGTGCGAGATGACGCTCACCGATCGCGAGACTTTGGAACTCAACGAACTGTGCAACGCGCTGGTCGACGAGACCCTCGCCGATTCCCAGCGCGAACGGCTTGAGCGCCGGCTCGCCGATTCGGACAACGCGCGGCGATTCTACGTCCAGGCGATGGATCTCTCCGGCAGTCTGTGTCTCTATGCGGGCGAAATGCAGATGGAGGCAGCGGATGCTCCAGCACGCGTGGCAACACCGGGCTCCTCGCTGAAATGGATGTGGGCGGCGGTCGCAGCGTCGCTGGCGATTGCCGGTGGTTTTTGGGCCGCGGGTCGTAACCAACCACAAGCGGTCGAGATGGTGGCAACGGCAGCCGGGCAACCAGTCGAGTATGTGGCGCGGCTCACCGGCGAAAAGAATTGCCGTTGGAGCGATGCAGCGGTGAATCGAACGACCGGCGACTTTTTTCGGCGTGGCCAGCAGTTGGATATATCACAGGGCTACGCAGAGATCACGTTTGACTCCGGGGCGGTGGTACTGCTCGAAGGGCCGGCAGTGTTCGACGTCGAATCCGCCTGGAATGCCACGTTGCGTCGTGGGACGATCACGGCCAAAGTTCCGCCGCAAGCGGTTGGCTTTCGTGTCTCCAACCCGGCCGTGGAAGTCGTCGACATGGGTACCGAGTTTTCCATGGTTGCTGACGGCCAAAATGAAGCCGAGGTGTTTGTGCTAACTGGAGCGGTCGAGGCGGTGCCCGCAGGCGAGGAAGGGCAGGAATCCCTGCTGTTGCGGGCTAATGAATCGCGTCGCTTTGCTCTGACTGGGCGAGTTTCCAGCGCCAGGGACCACGAGCAAATGTTCGCCCGGTTTCGCGCCCTTGTGACGCTCGATTCGCCCAGCGAACCGGTTCGCTACGTGAATTGGTCGTTTGACGCGCTCGAAGGCGACGTGTTGCCGGCCCGAGTGATTGGCTTCGCGCCGAAGGGACATGACTTCAAGTTGCTTAGGCACACACGGGCAGCGATCGCGTCCGCTTTGGTCGCAGGTTTCCGCGGTCGGGCCCTGCGCTTCGATGGCAAGCAGGTAGCCAAAGCGGAGTTCCCCGGTTTGTCGGGTGGCTTCACGCGAACGATCGCCTTTTGGGTCAACGTGCCGGAACTTGCACCGCTGGCCAGCTCGTATTCGATGGTCGCATGGCGAGCAGATAGCGATAAACTGGGTTCTCGGCCGGTGCATATCGGTTGGAATCGCAACCCAGACGAAGGTCCAATTGGCGCGTTGCGGACCGACTTCAGCGGTGGGTACGCGATGGGGACGATGTCCCTCCGCGACGGGCGCTGGCATCACCTAAGCGTGATCTTTGTCCCCGGCGACGATCCCAAAGCGCCCGTCCACGTGAAGCAGTATGTGGACGGGCGGCTGGAAAGCAATACCGTCACGCCGGGCCCCAAGCGGAGCATCGCTGGCAACTTCAAGCCGGACGAGTCGCTGGCCGACGGCGATATTCTTTGGCTGGGCTGCCGGCTCGGCGCGAGTGGCCCGAAGCGCGAGAGGTTTGTTGGCTCGATAGATGAGCTCGTCATTGCCGACCAAAGCCTCGAACCGGGCGAAGTCGTGCGACTGATGGATGGTCAGGATCTGGCGGCCGGCGAAGCGCCGCTTTCAAGCAGCGTGGCTGTTCGGTCACGTTAATTTCCGTGGAACACTTCTAACAGGCGGAGACATTCTTATGGTCCGATGGAATCCCCGTAAACTGTGCGTGGCAATCCTTGCCGCGACAATCGTTCTCAGCCCAGCCCAAGTCTCTGAAGCCCAACGCCGCGGCCGTGGCGGCATGCGGCTAGGCAACGTATCGGCCGTGTTTCTCTTGCAACTGCCCGAGGTGCAGGCCGAACTCAAGCTGACGGACGACCAGAAAGCCAAGGCGGCCGATGTCCTCACCAAGCTAGCCGATGGTCGCAGCGAAGTGATTGCCAACGTGGCCAAGGAGAGCCACCAACGTGGCCAAAAAATTGCCGCGCTCGCTGAGCAGGCCAGCAAAGACGTCCAGGCGCTACTCGACGAAACGCAGCGCAAGCGACTCCAGCAGCTGCTCCTCCAGGTCAACGGCCCAAACGAGCTTGAGAATAAGGAAGTCCAAGCGGCCCTACATTTGACCGACGAGCAGAAGACGAAGCTCACCGAAGTCAGTCGCACCAACGCCAAGACCCGCCGCGAAGCGCTGACCGACTTTGTCGGCGACCGCTGGGAGAAGGTCAACGAGCTGCACAAGGCGGCAAGCCAGAAGCTGCTCGACGTGCTCACCCCGGAGCAACAGAAGCAGTTCGACGAAATGCAAGGCGAGAAAATCGAGATCAATCTGTTTAGCAGCTAACGGGCAGAGGCAACGACTCGTTCCACGCGATGCGTCGCAGGTACAGCTAGAACTTTGCTCGGTTCGAGGCTCCCGCGTTGCCGACGACCCCGAGTGGTGAAGTTGATAGAACGAGGCCGGTTGCCACACGCAACCGGCCTCGTTCGCTTTTCAGCAAGTTGTCGGCACTTCGTAGGCCGATCGAATCGTGTCGGGTCAATCCTGCCGATGCGAACGTCGGATCGAGACCAACCCAGCAAAACCCACGAGCAAGATGACGATGCTCGCCGGTTCCGGCACACAGTTCAGCGCATCGCCGAATGTCGTAGCAACGCAAACATTGTCAATGATTTGTGAACCCGTATAGTCGTTGCTTTGACGCAGTGCGAAGGCCTCGATCAAAGTCCCCGTTGCACCTCCTGCCGAGTTCGAGATGTTTGTGCTCGACTCGTCAACCGGGTCCAGCCAGAGCTTTGATTCACCGGTGGCGGCATCGTAGGATGCCACTGCCGTGTAAGTCGTATCAAAACTCAGTTCGGTAGGCCACAATGTTCCATCTACGAGCATACTTCCAGATGCATTAATGGCGAGCTTATAATCACCGCCATCGGTTGGTGAAAGGACGCCGACGCGTGCCCGAAAGGCCGTGCCACTATCTTTCAAGTGGGCGAAGTAAAGTCCGTTTGCATCGGGATCTACGGTCTGCCCGCTGGGAAGGCTAAAATCAAACCGCATGAAGGTCGTGTCCGTCGCCGAGCGAGTGGCAAAGCTCGTGTTGGCGTCTTCGCGTCCGCCACTGGCCTGCTGCAGAACCGCCGCCCCGCTGGTGACCTGAATGGGGTTCGTTCCGCCCGAGCTGTGTGCAGCCCACGTGGCACCCGGCCCCGGTGTCGGAGTTTGCCCGACGAGATTACCGTCGGGATGTGAGAAGTCCTCGTACACAAGTAGAGCTGCCTGGGCCGTGGTCGCAGCCAAAATGGCCACACCGATCAGCGCAGGTAAGATAAGACGTTTTAAGGACATTCCTAGTTCTCCCTCTCAAGATGGTTGAAACGGTACGATGCATTAGCAATTTCGATACAAGGGTGTCTATGTAATCCGCTAAGAAACGGGTGATTGTTCTAAGTTCTGTCGTACGGACATTGTTCAACCGGTTACGCGAGCCGAGTTACGTTGACAAATAGCGCCGAGCAGGCCCCAGCCCAACACGGCTAGCAACACACTGGCCGGCTCCGGCACCGCTGCCGCGGCAACACTACCCGCGCCCGAGATCGCGCCAAAGCGAGACTTCCAATACGCATAGTCATCGGTATTGACGATGCCGTCGGGCGTACCGGTCAGAGTGCCATTGTCGCCATCGCCCGGAATACCGGGGGCTCCGGCGTTTCCGAAATTGTTACGCCACACCGTGTAGTCGGCCGCGTCGACAATGCCATCGCCGTTATAATCACCGCCGACGACGCCCGTGCCCGTGCCCGCCAGAGCCTCCGCAAACGTCGTGGCTACGACGAGATTGTCAATGAGTTGGGTTCCGACGTAGTCGTTGCTCTGACGGAGCGCAAATGCTTCAATGAGCGTTCCCACCGAGCTTTTCACATCAGAAATGCTATCGCTCGATTCGTCGACGGGGTCCAGCCACAATTTGCTTTCACCAGAAGCAGCGTCCCAGGAAATGACCGTGCGATACGTCGTGTCGAAGCTCAAGTCGGTCGGCCAGGTAGCGCCCTCATTCATCCGGCTGCCGTCCGCGTTGATCGCCAGGCCAAAGTCGCCGCCGCCCGAGGGAAGGACGACTCCCGTTCGCGCACGGAAACCCGTCGTCGGAAGGTTCGACTTAAAGTGAGCGAAATAAAGTCCAAAACTGTCGAGTAGTTTGGGATCGGTGAGCGACTGCCCACTCGGCAGCATGAAATCGAAGCGGGCATACAACAGTGCGTCGGCCGCTTGGGCGCCGAACGGAAGACTGACGTCTTCGCGCCCGCCGCTGCCCGTGCCTTGGCTGAGCACTGCTTTCCCGCTAGCCACTTGCACCGGTGTTAGGCCAACATCATCGTGCGCAACCCAAGCGTCTCCCGGCCCTGGAACAGGCGTTTGCCCTACCAAATCTCCATTGGGATGGGAAAAAAACTCTTCGGCCAAAATATCAGCGTTTGCCGACCTTGTGCCAACCAACAGCGCAAGGCCACAAAGGATCGGGAAGAAGAAAAGAGATCGCCGTGACATTCGTTACCTCCGATCAGGGTGTCAAATACGCATCCGCATGCCTGAAAGTCGGACCGACGTGCCGCGCTCGGCGGACGAATGCCAGCATGGCGGCCATGAGGCCATAAGCCAAATAAGTTGCTGGCTCTGGCACAGCAATCGCAGCTGAGCCCATGCCGGGCGACGTGCCAAATTGCGACTTCCAGTAGTCGTAGTCGTATTGGTCGACGGTTCCGTCGGGTGTGCCAGTCAATGTTCCGTCGTCCCCATCGCCCGGAATGCCAAGTCCGCCAAGGCTGCCCAGATTGTCCCGCCAGATGGTGTAATCGGCTGCATCGACAACACCGTTGCCGTTATAGTCGCCCGGCACGCCCGCGATGCTCGTGCCGCTAAGCGCTTCGGCGAAGCTCGTCGCGACGACGATGTTGTCGACAATCTGCGTACCAAAGTAGTCGCTGCTCTGACGTAGGGCGTAGGACTCCATGGGCTGCAACGTGCTATGTCCCGTGTGGGAAATGAAGGGACTTGCTTCGTTCTCCGGATCCAGCCACAGTTTTGATTCTCCCGTTACTGAATTCCAATTGGTAACAACTCGATACACGGTGTCGAACATCAGGTCGGTGGGCCAAGTTGTTCCCTCGTCGAGTTTTAGGCCGTTGGCGTTCACTGCGAGTCCGAAATCGCCCCCGCCAGCGGCGACGACCACGCCTGTATTGGCTCGAAAATGAGTAGTAGGTCGGTTGGACTTGATGTGGGCAAAGACCAACCCGTGCAAATCCGGATTCACATTTTGTCCGCTGGGCAACATGAAATCAAACCGAGCGTACGTTGTGGCGGTGATCGATTGCACTGGAAACCCGATGTTTGCGTCCTCGCGTCCGCCGCTCCCGCTGCCTTGTGAGAGAACTGCGGCACCGTTACTGATTTGAATCGGCGTATTCCCTGCGTCGGTATGCGCGACCCAAGCAGCACCAGGTCCTGGGTCAGGTGCAAGACCGACCAAGGGACCGTCCGCGTAGGAGAACGGCTCATTGACCAGAATTTCCGCGCCCGACCGACCGGCCACCGACAGCGAGCCACAACAAACGACTAGCATTGAGACGAGATTTCGCAAGGACATCCGCCCGCGCCCCTTCCCGCAGAGGCTTTGGCTCCTTCATCACACAATAACCCCCACTAGAATTAAATAGCCAATTGGGCATGATTTGGGACATTTTGCGATCACGGCCACCCAATTTAACTGACGGGATGTGAGCCGTCCTGAACGCCGACTTTGTGTCCCAAATGGCCGGTAAACTGCTATTCTTGCCAATAGACGTAGTGATGCGACTCGGCCGGACGCATGGGCGAACATGACATGGTTTGCCCCCCCCAAATTGCGGATATGTGCGGTGATGGCAGCAGGCATTTTCAGGAATCAGGAACTCACGCGATGAAACGCGGTCGCCAATACACTGGATTCACGCTGGTGGAACTATTGGTCGTAATCGCCATCATCGGCGTTCTGGTAGCGCTGCTGTTGCCGGCAATTCAAGCAGCGCGCGAAGCGGCGCGGCGCACCCAGTGCAAGAACAGCACCAAAAATATTGCCTTGGCACTCCTCCGTTACCACAACTCGTTCAAATCTTTTCCGCCAGGCGTCGTGCAGGTCCATCCTACTCCCCCGTCGGCGGTGAACTCCTACCTTGGGAATTGGAGTTGGGGGGCACTCCTTCTGCCGTTTGTCGAGGAAACGGCCGTCTACGACCAAATCCGCGTCAACGATTTGGACTTGGCGACGTCGCTGGACGTCCCGGAGAACCTCGCGGCGATGCAAGCGACCATACCGATTTTTCGCTGTCCCTCGGAGACTGGTCCGATAACGAATGGCGAACGGCTGATTCAAGGCATCAGCGGCAACGACTACGAAATTGCGACCTCCAGCTATGTCGGCGTCAACAGCAGCAACGAATTGCGCCGCGACCGCGGCGAGCCGGGCAAGGACGCCAACGGCATCTTCGTCAGTAACATCGGGACAAAGATTCGCAAAATCACTGACGGCACCAGCAAAACAGCCATTCTCGGCGAGCGGGCGTGGGAGACCGACGTGTCTACCAACAGCGGACAGGTTTTGGGGCGTGCGGGGATTGTAGTTGGTATTCGGGGAGTCCGAGAGAACTCGGAAATCGGATTCGCCGATGGGACGGGATGTGGAAAATACGCACTCAATTACTCCTCGAATAGCGACACAAAGTCCGCCTCGTTCGCCCGCCGCGGGTTCTCCAGCCGGCACCCTGGCGGTGCACATTTTGCGCTGGCCGACGGCAGCGTGCAGTTTATATCGGAAGACATCGACGGCAATTTCGGACCGGACCAAATTGCCCTAACGACCGAGGTCGATAGTCCTTGGGAAGCGCTCTTGGGCATCGACGACGGCGTAGCCGTGGGAGGTTTTTGAATCATGAGACGAACTTACTTACGCGCTTTCGTTGCAATTCTGATTGGCGGGACCAGCGGCGTTGGTTGGGCGATCGCAGCGGAAAAGGCTGGGCCAGAATCAAATTCGCCCACGCTCGGAGCGCCCCCACCAAACGGCGCGGTCGTACTGTTCGACGGCAAGGATCAAAGTGCTTGGTCGAGTCAGATGAATCGCCAGTGGGAAGAAGTGGATGGCCCGGCCGATTGGAAGATCACGCCGGAAGGGTGGCTGGAAGTCGTACCGGGCGCCGGCTCGCTCATCTCGAAACAGCGATTTGGCGACTTCCAGTTACACTTCGAATTCCGCCTGCCCCCCGCCGACGTCAACGGCGGCGTGTTTCTCTTGGCCCGATACGAGTTAGGTATCAGTTCGTCGATCCAAGGCGGCTCGCGCTGCGGAGGTTTTGACAATCTTAAACAGAAACTCAGTCCCTCCAAGCGAGCTGACCGAGCGCCCAACGAGTGGCAATCGATGGACGTCGATTTCCGAGCCCCGCGATTCGATGCCGCGAGTAAAGTCATAGAACAGTCTCGGGCCACCGTCCGGTTCAACGGCGTCACGATTCACGACGACGTCGAGCTCGGTCCCCGCAAAGGAGCCGCCAAGCGTCTAGGCGATTCTTCGGACGGTCCGATTATGCTTCAAGAACACGGTGCGACCCACTGGTTCCGCAACATTTGGATCGTCGACCGGTCCGCCACTGTCGACTAAATTCCGCCCGCCATCGCATGCGTCGAACGAATCTTGTATTTTTCGTCTGTTGCTTATCTTTAGCGACTGCGCGGGCCGACGAATTCCAGCGCAATCGGCTTGACAACTGGCACCAGTGGCGCGGACCGTATGCGGACGGCACTGCCCCAAATGCTGATCCACCGCTCCATTGGGATGATGCGACGAATGTCGAGTGGACGGCGGACATTCCAGGATCGGGCAGCGCTACGCCAATTGTCTGGGGCAATCGCATCTTTTTGCTCACTGCGATTGACACTAAGCGCGAGCCAGAGGTTTCTCCGACTACTCCGACGGAACCGGACAGACGCCCTCCAGCGGTTTCGTCAGCCCGACGACGGGGTGGTCGAGCCAACAAGCCAATCCAAACCACACCGGAGCCGACAACTCTTTACCGCTTCGAGATTCTCTGTCTCGATCTTGCAACTGGCCACATTCGCTGGCAGCGGATTGCCACTGAAGAAGTTCCCCACGGAGGCCACCACTTTCTGCACGGTTATGCATCCGCCTCGCCGACCACCGACGGAAAGCGCCTGTACGTTTCCTTTGGCTCACAAGGCATCTACTGTTACGACTTCAATGGGAATCTGCTGTGGTCGCGCAATCTCGGCAAAATGCAGACGCGACGCGAATTCGGGGAGGGAGCGTCGCCCGTAATCTACAAGGACGCCTTGGTAATCAACTGGGACCATGAAGGCCAATCGTTCATCACCTGCCTTGACGCACGCACTGGCGAAGATAGGTGGCGGACGCCGCGTGATGAGGCCACAACTTGGGCGACACCGCTCGTGGTCGAATATGAAGGAACTACACAGATAGTGGCGAACGGCACAAATCGCTGCCGCGGCTACGACCTGGAGACAGGAAAGCTGCTCTGGCAGTGCGGTGGTCAAGTCGCCAATCCGATTCCCTCGCCGGTCGCACAAGACGGCATCGTCTATTGCATGAGCGGCTATTTGGGCTATGCCATCGCCGCCATTCCGCTCGATTCGCGCGGCGATATTACTGATTCTGACGGAAAGAAATGGTTCTCGCACGATGCGGCGCCCTACGTAGCCTCACCGGCCATTGCAGGGGATTACTTGTTCTTCACGAAGGGCGAGGCTGGGATTCTGTTTTGCGTGAACGCGTCGACTGGCGATGAAGTGTATGGCAAGCGACGCCTTCCGCTGGCGGGATCCCTCTATTCGTCGCCCATTGTCGCCAAAGACAGAATATATTTTACGGATCGGGACGGGACGACGGTTGTGATTCGCACCGGGCCGGACTTTGAGGTTTTGGCGGTAAATCATATCGACGACCAAGTGAACGCTTCCCTTGTGCCAATAGGCGATCGACAGCTGATTCGCGGCAATTCGAAACTCTACTCGATTCGTGCCAAATAACTGCGGCCGGTTGCCGGGACGGATATCGCATCGGGCTCGGCATAGCTCCTCTGGGCCTTAACTACCACAGCCAATTCGCCTTGAGCGTTTGCGATTGCGGCACGTGTCACGAACTGACCCTTTTGCGACTCGGGAATCGTGTCGGAACTTGCTGAGGTGTCCGCACCGCTGTCAACTCGCCCTCGCTGAAACTCGCGGCGGTTGCATCGTCTTCGCTGAGTTTGGGGTCCGCCGAACGCGCAGCGGTGTCCTCGCCGAAGATAGACCGCTGCGACTTAGCCGACCGGCCAACGTGCTGGTGTTTGTCCAGCCGCTGGCAGTTTCCGCTGTGCCGAATTGCAGTAGGTGTGCGCCACCTCAGCAGGAATTGCGGCCGCGAGAGGTGCGCGTCGAGCGATCGAGGCTCCGGTCCAAGACTGCGGCCGTTGGCGGACCGCCTGGAATCTCATCTGTGCCGGTCAGGACTGCCGAAGGTCTCGGTCCGGCGATGTCAAGGAGCTCCCCAATTGATGGCAGTCCAGCACTTTGAATTCCGACATAAGTTTAGATATGCTGCAGCCAGAAAACTTGACGGCGATTGGACTTGCGCTGCGGAGGTGCTGAAAAACCAACCATTTCTGGCTTTTGAATGGCTTGCTACGCACTATTTCGTCCTTGAAGAGTTTCAATTCCTGACTGGGAACGTTGGGCGATAGGGATTATGGTGCGAGCCTCTCGGTTCTGCGCTCCTGAGATGGTTGTGGTATCGAATTTGTCTGCTCCGAGATAAGCAATGTGCAGGCGAACACTCCACCTGCCGTCTTCTTAGGGTGGGCTTGGAATCGGACGGTGATCTTTTCCTTGCTGTGCGTGATCTTCACGGGTATCGGATACGTCTCTTCGAAAAACTTACCCGGTCTGTTGTTGTCCAACGTCACGGTTGCCAGCCTCTGACCGTCTACAATGACGTCGAACTCACGACCTCCGCTATCGCTGCCCCAATATTTGACGCGCAATTCTTGAGGCCGGCTCGAATCTGCCTTCAGATCCCAAGAGAACCAGCCACCATCCATGGCGTGCCGCCAACTCTTTCGGTCTGTTCCGATCTTCTCGCCCCGCAAATTGTGTTCGCGTTCATTTTGTTCGTCACCAGGAAGCACACGGTCCACGGTGCGGGCCTTGACCGCTGCATTTTGCACTTCAATGGCCTGCCATTGATCTGACGTATATTGGTCCCAATAAACTACGTAGTCACGAGCGCCAGTTGGAATGCTTGCCCGTGAGGTTGTCCTGGAGATTTGATGCAGCACCAATCACCTCCATATGATTGAAGCGGAACGCCAGCCGGAGATACCTGGCTTCACCGGTGAGAGCATAAAGATTTGCCAAAGCCTCGTTCATGCCGCCATGCTCGATCTCAAGCATCTTCTGCATCCGATCGTCGTTTAACTTGTCAGTTCCGGTCTTGGTCCAATCTCCCAGCCGCTGCGCAATTTGAAGTGCTTGCTGATTGTCGCAATATACATACATGTCCATGAGTCCGGCCATGATCTTGTGGATTTGGTACCATAGCCCCAGCGGAGCTTCGCCGCGGTTGGTAAAGTTGTCCGGCTTCGTGTGCAGGTAACCGGTCCCTAATTTCTCTTGGCACTGTCCCAGGCCGGCCACCACTTGATTGGCATTTCCCTTCAGCCGACCATCGCCGCTGCTGGCGTACATCATTGCACAAGCCGAAAGATAGTGCCCAACAAACTCGGCGCAACTTGCTCGCCCTGGAGTCATCCATCCGCCATAAGGTTTCGCGGTCGTTGGCAAGCCGGCATTGACTCGGAAGCTGTAAAGCAAGCGGTCTGGATCGAGCGACAAAAGGTATGCCCGGTCCAATTCCATGGCATGTTGGAAAGGGCCTTCCAAAAGCCGCACGTTTTGCAGAGGGAACGCTTCTGCCTTAATCGGCACGATTGGCGCTACTCCGCGGTGGTCAGGATCGGAAGCCAGTGCCAACTGGCTCTGCTGGAAAGCCGTCCAAAGCATTACGGTAAGTGCGACAGATTGAATTGCTCTCGAAGTCATTGTCGGGAAACCCTGCTGCGCAGCCATGGTCGTAGCCGATTTCGCTGGCCGCGGGCGATCAAGCAACGACTGCTTATCGAATCGCACCTGCGTTACCCTGGCACGCGCATTCCGATTAGGTAATTCCTATGATGGGCTGATTAACTTCGGGCAATACAAGAGCAGGGATCTGTGCGACGCTTGACCATAACCGCTGCTTCCAACAAAAGCATCGTTGCCAGAAACCTGCCTCCCCACATGCGGGAACCGTGAAGAATCATCCCCGGCCATCAGAATTTAGTCATTGCGTGACCCTCTGGCACGGCATCCATGTTACTCTTGCTCTGCCGTCTCCGCTACAATGGCAAAAATGGAAGTCCTCATCTTTAAGGTCTGCAATTTGATGTTTGCTTGTAAATGTCCGGCCAGTTTTGCGTCAACGAGCCATCCATCTGCGTTAGTATCTGGATTTTAGAAGATTCGCTGGCTCGATATCCCGCTTCGGTGCGACACGCCGACACATGCCGAGGAGACGCGCGGACGGCTGTTCGGTCAGTTGTCGTTGTGGATTGCTGATAACGGAAGTGCTGAGAAGGCGTGATTTATAACACGTGCTGAATAACCACCGTTTTAGAAACGTATCTTGCCGCCGACGTTTGTTCTGGCCAACCTGCTTCGGTCGCCCACACCGAACGCAACATGCCATCAGACGAACTCGCTGAAGTTGCATCACTCTCAGCAGCTAAGGATTTCGGCGAACTGACAGAGGTGTCTCCGCCGAAGCTAGACCGCTGCGAGTTCGTGAAGGGCGTAACCTGCTGGTGTTTGTCCATCCGCTGTCAGATAGAGAAACTACGAACTGCGTTCGGTGTGCCTCACGAATGGCACTTAGATTTCCGTAAAGCCATTGCGCATCAGGCGTTTAAGTTCATGGCGAGGCTTGGTCATCATTTCTGCTTTCCTTGGGTTCCTCTTTCGCATGCGAGGCTCGAATCGATCATGCCGGTCTGCGACGCGATGACTTGCCACGGCTTCTAACAGCTGCAGGTAGAGCTTTTCGCGGAACGTCGCGCCTTGGTGGCCTTGGAAGCTGATCAGCGGCTGGAACGCTTCGAGCGTTTGCACGGTTCCTTTGAAGCTGATTTCTCTTGGTTGAAGTTCATGCTGGCTGGCGGCTTGCGCCATGATGGTGCGGATCAGGTTGTAGGCCAGGACGTGCGTCCAGATCTCCTTGCGGACAAGTTCCGGCGTTTTGCACCGCAGGATATCCATCTGCATGGTGATCTTGATAGACCTCAAATCGAGTTCCTGACTCCACCGACTTCGATATAGGCTCGCCAGGTCTTCCTTGGTCGTCGATTCCGGATCGAGCAAGGTCGTGACCACAATGATCACCTTCGTGCGAAACCCGGGCTGTTCCACGCGAACGCGCAGTCTCGCGAACCTCCAGGTAGTCGGGCAGGCTCTTGTAGGTCGCCCATGTGATGCCGCCAATCAACCGGTTGGGCTTCGGCCACCGGACGACGTGGTCGTCTTTTCCCAAGCGCCGACCGCGGCGAAAGTCGGCGTGCCGATGCGCCTTGTTGAGTCGGCTTACCGAATCGACGCCGCGCTGCTTGAGCGTCAACATCTCGTACCAGGTCGACATCAGGGCGTCCGTCAGCAGGACGTCTCCCGGAGAGAGAATGTCCCACATTCTCCGAAGGAGGCTCAACTCGCCTTGGCCTTTGCCAGCGTAACGGCTGATCCCCAGATCAAGCATCGCCCCGCATGACAGCGAGATGATCGAGCAGACTCTCGCGATGGGAAAACCCAGCCCGGGCTTCTGGTTGTAGACCTGAGGATAGGCGGCCTGGTTTTCCGGCGTGTCCGGCATCGACACCGTCGTTCCGTCAAACATGTAAACGGGTCGGCCTTTCCACAGCCACGCGGGATCAACCCCGTCGTCAAGCGCTTTCCCGACGTGGCGAGCGACGCCAGAAAAGAACTTCTCCGGCAGGCGCTTCCTGGCTTGGCAGTACGCGCCCGTTTCCGCAGAGCAGGGACGTCGCCCGCGTGAGACGCGGTGAGCGATCAGGCGGGCAACGGCCGCACGACAGGAATGATCCTGGCTCAGCACCTGGCTCAAGAACACCCACAGCGTCACCAGCGGCGAATAGACCCGGTCATGCCAGACAGCATCCAGTGCTTTCAATGCCTGCGTGATCGTCCCCTCGGACAACACATCGCTGAACGGCAACTCGCCGTCTTGCAGGAACTGCCTCTGCAGAAAACGCACTTGTTGGCGGAACCGTCCCTGGTTAAATAGCGACATCGCGAGGCCTCCTTGCCAGTGATGGGCGTGTGACAGCTCCATCTACGCAAGAGAGGCCTTTTCCACCTATACCATTCTAAGGCAACATGTTACGCAAAATCTAAGTGCCATTCGTGTGCCTCACCTCAGCACTCAAGAAGCGGGTTGCTACTCACTTCAGCGTGTCGCTCCGAGTTGCGCAAAGCCACGACAGACTCGTGGGCTGGCCCCTGTCAATCGAAGCTTTGGTAGCCCCCTCTGTAAAACAAGCAAGCTGGGCTCGTTCTAACCGCTCGCTGAACCCATGCTCGCCGGCCTTGGCAATCGCAAAATATCTGTGTCCGAAACCACGTTATTTGAACCGACGGATGGTCGTGTGAGCCGGAATCCACGGGGCGATTCAGTTCGGCAGTGCGAGCAGAAGTTAAAAAGACGAGCAGTCTTCAATGAATATCCTTGCAATACGGCCCAACGCCACTTAGAATCACGATGGCCTAATCCAACGAGCCGTGTCGCCAGGTATCTTGGTCCGCGGTGTTAAGTCGGTGCGATCTCTCTCTGGATCGGGCCCGATGCATCCGTTACGACTGCAACTCCGCAGTCACCGCGTCGAGATGGCTGCTGCCTCGCTCTACTAACGGTCTCTCCTCGATGAACCTCCGTCACATGTGCAAGGTGAGTGCGGTGGCACTGTGCGCGCACGGCATAGTTTCCGATTTCTCTCAAGCCGGCAGGATTGCACTGGACACTGACATGGCTCTACAGAGGCCATTCGGTTCCATCGGCGATAGCTGGCAGCGGTACCAGCTATCGACGTCATACCGGCTTGGTGACGATGCAGAACCAGACTTTCACCGTCCGCGACAGGCAGATTCTTTGCCGCCGCAGATATGCCGTCGAGCAAGAGCCACATCAACTTGACAGCGCCGAATTAGCGGAGCGAATCATGAAATCACTGACGATGCTGGGGAAACTTGGGCGCTGGCACCACTGTGGTAAAAAGTCACGGCAACGCGGCAATCGCGAGCGTCGCGGATCCCTCGCCAACGCGCGATGGCGAAGCCCGGCGTTTGAGACGTTGGAAGAGCGCGCGATGCTGAGCATTGCGCAGGATCTGGTCAGCCAGCTGATGCCTTATCAGACGGCGCTCAGTTCTGCGTTGGATGTGGCGACTAGTCTGCCGCTAGTGGGCCATCAGCTGGCCGATTTGCAGGAATTCGACACCGTCCTGCAGGACTCGCTGCAGAGTCTCGAAACGCAGACGCAGGGAATTACCAACGACGGCCACTACGACCGGATCGTCACGCTGCCTTCGCTGGCGAAGACTTTCACGTTTAATTTGGGGCTCGACGCGTTTTTGCAGGGCTCGGTCGTCGGTGGCGTCAGCGCCTCGATCAATCCGGTATTGAACGTGGGCTTCGATTATCAGGGCGGCATGGCAACGCTCGACGCGCTGGAAACCAGCCTCGATCTGGGTTTCAACCTGTCGCTGCCGAATCTCGTGGCCACAATGAGCTTCAATGGCCTGTTGTTCACGCGGGCCGTCGACGCCGGCACCACTTTCCAAGGCAATCTGGGGTTCGAATTTAGTACGGGTGGCAATCTGACGCCGAGCTTCTCGGGCGAAGCGCACGTGCTGATGGAGCTGACGATGAGCTTCGTAGATCCGGCGCTTAACGCGTCATTCAACCCGACGTTCCGCACCACGCTGGATCTGAATTGGGGATTCGGCGCGGACAACCAGCTGACGGCGCCGAGCATTCAACTTCAGAACTTCGGGCTGGAGGCCGATAGCTTCCTGCACGGCTTTCTGGGAGACGTGGTGACGACGGTGCAGAAATTTACCAAGCCGATCCAGCCGTTCATCGACATCTTCGATTCACCCGCGCCTATCGTCAATGCGTTTGACAGTAGCGAAACGATCGGGTCGCTGCTGCTCAAGGGGTCGGGCCAATCAGAAGAGCAGCAGGACCGCTTCACGTTTATGGTGAAGATCGTTAAAGCCGTCAATTCGATCGACTTGTCGGGCGAGACGGGCGGCGCGGTCATTCCGTTCGGCACGATCACGCTGACCGGCAACGCACAGCAAGCGGGCGCGTTCGGTTTTGATACGAGTCAGATCACCGGCGCCATCGATGACATCTACGAGATTCCCAATTTGCAGGCCGTAAAAGACGCGATCAAGACCGTGGGGGACTACACCGGCTTGACTTCGACCGCCGGGTTCCAGTTTCCGCTGTTGGAGAATCCGGGGCCGGTGATCGGCGCGATTCTCACTAACCAGACCGAGACGATGTTCTCGTTCACCACCGGTCGGCAACATTTCGAATTGGCGCCGGTCGTCGGGTTCGGCATCCCAGACGTGTTTGGCCTCTTTCTATCGGCCGGCATCATCTTCGACGCGAATTTGACGATGGGCTACGACACTGCCGGGTTGATCGCGTTTTCGCAAGATCCCAACGACGTCAGCAAGCTGCTGCACGGTTTCTATTTCGACAACAGCATCGACGCCACTGCCCCGCCGATTCCGAACCATTCGCCCGTCCGTCAGACGGGATTGTACCTGCAGGGGCTGATGGAGCTCTCTGCCTCGGCGGGCGTGACGGTTTCGGGCGGGCTGTACGCCAACATCGACGTCGAGTTGGTAAACACCGACTCGTCGCCTCACGTCCATCTGGATACGATGCTCGCAAATCTTGGCAGCGGCGGTAAAGTCTTCAAGTTATCGGGGAAGGTCTACGCCTCGGCTGACATCTCGTTGACGATTCCCGATCCCATTGGTCCCGACATCACCCTGTTCCACTACAACTTGGGGTATGACGAACTGCTGAACGTCGATCCGCCGCCACCGCCGACCACCAATCCGCCGCCGGTGATCATCGACGTCACCGATCAGCACACGCTGCTCTTAGACGTAGCCCAGATGAGCGTCGGCTCGCAGGTTACGGTGCAACCGTTCCACGATCTCTCGATCAACCCGGGCGGCCCCATTTATGTCGGCGACGGCATTCGCGTCGACTATCCCGGTGCAACGTATTTGTACGTCGAGCGTAAGGACGATTTCACTACGGACTATTACAACCTGGTCGGCGTCAACGGCACGGTGCCGGATGGGGTATCGATCAATGTGATTGATCCGTTCCGTGTGTTCTTCGACGAGGGCGCCCGAACCCGTATCCGGCCCAAACCAAGCCGGGCGTGTTGCTCGTCGGCGGCAAGAACGTGGTTTACCGATACAGTGAGTCGGGCGACGGCACGAAGCCCAACGTGCTCCTGGTGGGCGGCTACGGCTCGAACACGCTCACCGGCGGCACGATGATCTTCGGCAATTTTATTCCCGGCGACCGGATCGCCGAGGCCAAGGCTCATTTTGCCGATACGTCGGGCTACGACGGGGCCGGCCAAGGCCTGATTAACTCGCTGATCGACGCCGCCATCGCGCCGGTCGACCCGGCGGGAATCATCGGCGCCACGATAACGGGCAGCCGCGGCGGACTGATGTTCGGCGGGCCTGGCAACAACAGCTTTTTTGCCACGGGCGCCGGGGCCTACGAAATGGTCGGCGGCTCGTGGGTCAATTCCTTCAGCATCGCCACGTCGTTTGCCGGCGGACCGGCGACCTACCAAATCGACGGTGGCCCCTTTGGACAGAGCAGCCTGGTTGTCCGGGTCCCGTTCAACGACATCGTCACGTTCGAAAACGCCTCAGTGCCCGACTTGTACCACCCCGAATTCAAGGCGCTGGCCGTGCTCGGCCAGGCGGGACTATCGGCAACGGCGCACGGCATTCAAACGGTGAAAGTCATCGCCTCGCCCGGTTCAATTGTCGAATTCGGCGACACGTCGGAAGTCAACGCGCAATTCTCGATCGAAGGCGCGGCCCACTTGAAGTTCAGCGGCACCGCCCAGCCGGACGTGTTCGACCTCGACGTTACTGGCATCTATTTTGCGAAAAAGAATCACTTTACTATCGGCGATCTTTTCACCGGCCCGCCAAACTCATCCGTACTTCTCCATGAAAACCCGCTGGTTCCGGGAGTGGGGTCGACCACGATTCCCGACCTGTACGACGGCTTCATTCCATTGGTTTATCTTCCGCCACGGTGGGCCGACCCGGTGTACACGGTGAAGCGTTTGTACGGAACCAACGGCCGGATGCAAAGCATCGCGTTCAGCGTCTCCGACGCCGACGCCAGCTCCATCACGCTCGACGGCAAGGGAGCAGCTGACACCTACAACGTCGAGCAAGGGGTGGGTGGTTTCTTGGACGTGACGATCGACGATGCCGATACGACCACACAGAATACAGCCGCCGTGCGACTCCGGGAGAGTGACGTCGTATACACCAGCGCTACGCTGACCGACAATTCTCTGGCACTGGGCTTTTATACCATGCCCAGTACCAGGACGAATATCGCCACGAAACTGCCGCTGCAATATCCGCAGTTCTACAATCTGAGTGGTTACTTGGATTGGACCAATTCAGTGTATTATTCGCCGACTATTTTTTTTGGGGCCAACGTCGACGTCGGACTCGAGTTCGCAGTCAAATTCCAAGAGTTCATCATCGATCGGCCCACGGCACTGCAGAATGTCAACGTTGGGTTTGGCGTCGATCCGATTGCTCGTAATCGGACGCTGCCGGACGGGTTCGCCGGCGCTCCGGGTGGCGTCGGTATCAACTTGGAACTTCCTCTGTGGGTCTACGATCCCGATGGGCCGAGTTCCGACATCGTGTATTTGGGGCCTGCTCCCGTGACCACGACGCTTCGAGCGTTGTCGCAGAAACCGCTCCTCGATATTCAACACAATGCAGGCAATCTGTCAGTCGACCTGCAATTCTGGCGCGTAACTGAAAACAGTGTCTTCGGACTTGGACTTGTGCATAATATGGGGTTGAATGTCAATATCGACTCCAACTCGGGAATGTTGTCCTTCCACAATCTGCCGATCTTCGGCAGTGGTATCCCCAGCGCCCCAAACGTTTCCACGTTCAACGTATTCGAAAACTCGGGCACATTGAATTTCGACTTTCCCGAACTGCCAATCCTAGGCACGGTGGTCAATGTGCTGGGCAATGCGGGAACGATCAACGTAGTCAACGGCGTTGGGACCGGCACGCCGGGTGTGCAGATGAATTTCGGCGATAATGGTAACGCCGCCAATATTCACGGCGCGGTAAATCTGTCTGGCATCAGGTCTGTTTTTAACGTCGTGTTCGATGATCGGAATAACATCGCCGGCGGTCGGCTGTGGACCGTCGATTCAACACAAGTCAGTGTCGGCGACCTGACAGCTTTCTTCCTTCGACCTGGTACTGGTCTGGTCGGCCGGCTTGAAGTTCGGCCCAACTCCGGCAGCACCGTAGTCGTCAACGCCGTGCCGTCTGGCGTGTCGTCTCCGATCAACCTCTTTGGGACCGGCACCGGCAACACGTTGACTGGTCCTCTCTTGGCCGGCGGAACAACTTGGCGCGTCGATGGGCCCGGCAGCGGTTCGATGCAGGTGACCGCCTTCCAGCAGCTTGTCTGGCAGAACATGCAAACATTGGTGGGAAGTTCTGGAAACGACACGTTTGAGATCAAGCCTGGCGGCTCCATCACCGGTGCGCTGAATGGCGGCGGCGGATTCAACACGCTGTTCTACAATCCACCGCCCACTCCATTCGTCGTCGATCTAGCCAATGGAATTGCTTCGCTTGTGAACGGAACCGTCAGCAATATCCAAGCCGTCGTTCCCGATCCCCCACCGTTTCTCGTCGGCGACTACAACCTCAATGGTAGGGTCGACGCGGCCGACTATACGGTATGGCGCAACGCCTTGGGGCAGAGTGGTCTCGCGCCTTTTAGCGGCGCGGATGGCGATGGCGATGGCGAAATTACGCAGGCCGACTACAACGTCTGGAGGAGCCACTTTGGAGAAGTGCTGCCGCCGCCAGGAGCGGGTAGCGTGACGATTGCGGATGTTGCTATGGAGCAGTTGCCCACTTTAAACAGTGGCGCCGCCGCACTTGCCTTCGTCGAACCGGCATTTCAGATTGGCGGGGCGATTGAGCAAACGCCCGCTGAGTTGACATCGCCCCCTGTCGAACCAGAAGTGGAGAAAACAAGAACGGCTGCCTTGGCAATCCTCGATAATCGATTCGCGCCGCACGACTGGGTTTCTCGGCCTATAGCTCGGATCAACTTGTTCAGGGTCGCCCAGCTCGTCCCCAATGATCTATTGCTTCTGCTGGCTAACGACCGCGTTGGGCGTCCCTCATGGCGAGACTTTTCTGCAGCGAACGATCGCAAGGACGACGACCGTAGAGACGATGGCCTGGATAGCCAGAGCTTGAGCGACGAAACGCTTGCGGTGGCGCTGGCGGAATGGCGTTAACTCTGAGCGAATGACAAAGTTGCCCACAGTTTACCCCAATGCTTGCTGGTTCGGGGATGAACTGACGGCCTTGCCATTGCCAGAAACTCGTCAACGCGTGACACGGTCAACAATCGATCCATTTTCGGGACATCTGTGACTCGTGGGGCGTTCGAGCCAATCTGCGTCGGTCTCCCCACCTCGGCAAGTTCAGCGAAATCCAAATTCACAGCGGTTGCATCATTCCTGAAAGAGTTTGTCAAGGGTAGACGGTTTCTATCGGGTTTGCTGCATACGGGTAAACTCTGCGTAGTCGCCTGTTTCTTTTCGTCGTCGTTGGATTTTCTCGCCTGTGCCGTCTTTAGTGTTCGCTGAGGCTGTCGTCGCCGCGGGAAGTTGCGATCGTTCTTTTCAGTTGCGATTGCTCCCGACACATTCCTTCGCAAGTCGCCTCTCGCATTTCTCACGAGCGGCTCTGCCGCGAAGCGGCAGATGCGTATTTGTCTTGTGCGAATTCCTCACTGAAAGGGTCACTCTATTCAACCGCTCGTGCTCGTCGGCCGCAGCCGCCGCATCGACGATGCAACGCGAGTTGACCCGAACAGGAGGGATCTCGACCTGTCGCGTAGACAGGCCGGATCGAACAACCGTTACGAAACTTCGTGGGACGTCTCCTTGGTGTATATTGGCGTCTGCCTGGTGAAACGGAGTCAGGCTCTGCTGGGAAGCAACCTGATGAGGGATAACCAGGTCAGGGCGGGAGAATGTTCCTGCTGCGCTTGGGGCCGCCTGGCCCCAAGCGTTCTTCATGTAGCGGCGGTCATTCTTTTGTCCTGCCATGCCTCAAAAAATTCTTTCGTTCATGCCGTTGATAAGTACGCGGCACTCGCCGTACGTTTTTCCTTGGGAGACCATGTGCCAGATGATCGTGGCGAGCTTCCGCATGACGGCCACGCGGGCGATGCCGACTACCCCGCCGGCGTTTGATCCGCTTGTACCATTCGCGCAACTCCCGATCCTTGCGCAACACTTTGAAGAGCCAATTGGGCCAGCAGCCAGCGGGCCATGCCGCTGCCGGCCTTGGTGATCCTGCCCAGCCGCTGGCCTGTACTCGCCGCTGTTGCGGCAGCCGGGGGTGAGCCCCCAATAGTTGGCCAGGCTTCGCGCACGCGGGAAACGCTCGACGCGACCGATGCGACAAGCTAAGGCCGTGGCCGTGAACCGTCCGACGCCCGGATCGTCGCCAGCAGCATGGCGGTTTCGCTGGAGTCGCAGCGCTCGCGCGAGAACCTGCTCGAGCTGCATCATCCGTCTGCTGGACGTGCTCCAGGTCCGCCAGCAGGTGATCGAGTTCCAGGCGATCAATCTCCGGGAAGACGAGTCTCTTGAGCCAGGCGATTGCCATTCGCGTTGGGAACGTCTTGGTCGGCATCTCCCACTGCAGATTGTGGCGGCGGAGGATGTGCTTGATCTTGTTGATGATGCGGGTCTCGCGCTCGACCGGCTTCCCTGCGGAGCATCGTGAGCCGTCGGTTCTCCTGGTCCGTGGCGCACGAGATGTCGACCTGGCGGAGACCGCGGACGGGCTTGCCCGCCAGCAGCCGCTGCCGGTTGACCCATAACAGTTCGCTCAGCGCCGCGGCGTCTCGCCGGTCGGTCTTCCGCTTCTTGCGTTCTTCGGGCTGGATCAGAATCACTTTGTGGCAGCGGTAGTCTTTGAGCATCCGCATCAGCCAGTCGTTGAAGCCGCACACTTCGAGCACGGTGACGAAGGATTCCCCGCTCCCTGTTGTCTCGCGGGTGAGCCGCGCGAAAGAAGGCATTGACCTTCTTGGGTTCCGTGGAAACCTGCCGGGCCTCCAGGACGTCACCCTCTTCGTTGCGGAGAGAAATGGTCAACTGACGTGCGTGCTGGTCGATTCCAAGGTAAAACATCGTTACGGTTCTCCTGTGGTAAAGGGAAGGTTTTAGCAGCATCCCATTGCGATAGGGGAACCGTTCTAATTTCGCAAGACCTCACTCTTTCATAGATATCACCCGCTGCGTCAAGGCGACTCGGTAAAGTGCCGTCGGTGAGAATCACCTCTGCGAGCTGCCGTTCCTTCCGCAGGGGAACGGTGGCGGACATGGGCGAACCGAAATACGTTGGATTGCCGGCACTAATCGCCGTAAGTCTAGTGGAAGATGAATCTCCGGACGCCACCGTCTGAAAACTCACGCCGAAAAACGAAGTCCCGACTACTCGTCGAAAATGTAAGCGTCCGGCGAGCTTCGGGGTGTGTCACCTGCCAAGCGTCGGGAAGCAGCGCCGCGACCGCAGGCGACGAATTCCGTGACAGCTGGACCAGCAGACCGCGCAGGTACGCAAACGGCTCGAAATGACTCGCCTTGGCGCTGGCCAATGATGACAACGACATGAATGAGGCGGACTGAAGTGTTGTCTTGGAAGCAAGATAACGGACGACTAGTTGCCCAAACGAGGGAAGATACCCCCCAGGGACCCCCCCCTATAAAACTTGCGGGAAAATATGTGCGCTGGGGGCGACGGCGTAGCGTCGGTCGCCCGCCAAAAAATCAGCCCCCCCGGGTCAGATCGCGGCGCAGAGAATAGTTGCGAACAGCGGGACTAGCGAGATCAGTCGGCTAGCGCGATAATCGCGAGAATGGATCGCTGCATGTCCGGTGAAAGTCGCGACCAGGTTGAAATGACGCTCTGAATGTCGGAGTTGCAGTGCGCCTCGTCGGAAACACTACACTGTGCGATCCTCGACGGGACTTTTAATCCGTAGGTCGTGGGTTCGACCCCCGCCGGGCTCATTATTTGTTGGCTTGCCGTCCGCTCGATGAACACTCCGCCGCCACCGCCGGCCGACTCTGGGTTTTCGGGCGACGGCCCTCCGTTCTCGCGTGACGAACTCGACCGCATCGTGGCGGAGACTTTCGTCGAGCGCGTCGAGTATCGACCGGAGCTGGCCTCGACCAATAGCCGTGCGCTCGAGCTGGCCGGCGACGAGTCGGCATCGTGTACGTTGGTGCTGGCCGACCGGCAGACCGCTGGGCGGGGCCGGGGGCGAATCGGTGGTGGTCTGCGGCGGGCGCGCTGACGTTCTCGGTGCTGGCGAAGCCCGACCGGTTCCAATTGCCGACTCGCCGCTGGCCGCAAGTTTCGCTCACCACGGGACTTGCCGTCTGCGACGCGATTGACGAGTTTGTCAGCGACTCGCCCGCCCGGCTGAAGTGGCCGAACGACGTTTATCTCGACGGGCGCAAGGTGTGCGGGATCCTCGTCGAGGCGAACGATGGCCGGGAGCGGAACCTGGTGGTGGGCGTCGGCGTGAACGTGAACAACTCGGCGTCGGCCGCGCCGGCAGAGCTGCGCGAGAAAGTCGTCGCGCTGTGCGACGTGGCCGGTCGTGCGGTGCCGCGGATCGATGTGCTGGTGGCCATCTTGCGGCAACTGGCCACGCAACTGGACCGGCTGAGTTCCCACAGTGAAGCATTGCCGGAACAATGGACCGGCCGCTGCCTGTTGACGGGCCGGCGGGTCGAAATCGAGCTGCCGGACGGCCGCCGCGCCGGCATCTGCCGCGGCATCGACGCGGACGGGGCGCTCATCCTCGAGACCGATGGTGGAAGCGAGCGGTTTGTCTCGGGCGTGGTGGCGCGATACGACTGATGCGGGTCGCACGGAACAGCAGAAGTTAACCGCCGATGGACGCCGATGCAGGGCGTCGCCGAGCGGGCGACCTTCTTCCATCTGCGTTGATCCACGTTCATCGGCTGTTCCGATCAAAACTCTCGTGTTTTTGCGAAGGCGACAGGTTTCGACATCAAAAACCCCTTGTTTTTGCGAAGATGACAGGTTTTGGCCGAAGGCGACAGGTTTTTCGTGGGTCCTCAAGGGTCAGCTCGGCACTGGCTGTTTGGTTGACGGAAGCGCGCTCCTCTGATGAACGACGGGAATGTCTCTCGCAGAGACGCAAAGGCGCAGAGGAAGCGCAGCCCTGTAAAGGCGGAGGGTGGAACCGAACTCTCCTTGTCTCCCGATCTCCTTGTCACCTTGTCTATTCGGTCTGCCCGATCACAAGGAACCGCGGACGGAGGAAAGGCCTCAACGCCTACAGCTATGGCCTCGACGCGATCGTGCGAGGTTCAACCTAGCGGAAGTGGTGGCCGATTTCTACAAAAAACGGGGGTTTGTGCGGAAGTCGTTTGGTGGGTGGGGGTTCTGAGTTGAGAGTCGAGGGTCCGCAATTCATTTGTTACTGACATGTTTGCCTCGAGTTCCCACCGATCGGAAGTGCTTCAGTGACCAAACTAGCGATCGATCTTGCTTAGCTCTTCATGGATGCCGAAGTATCCAAATCGCTCCATGCGATCAATGAGATCAAGGCATTTCGACTTTACTGTCGGATCAGTCGTTTGCTCGTACTGTCGTACGATGAGGATCGAAATGGAGTGTGCTGCACCTGCGGCATGCGATCCGAAATCGGACCCTTCTTCCTGGATCAATTCCAAAACACGCTCGCCGGCCCGGCAAATTACATCCGGCAGCTCCGCGTTAGACTCTTCGAGCGCATGAAGCACGCTGTCTGTATCGCTTTCGAAGCACTTGCTTTCTATGTAACGGGAGATCATATCCTTCAGTTCCAACAGCCGTTCTCCAGGCAAACTGAAGAACGCTCGTGAGACCATTTCGCGAACGGATTCATCCTCGTCGTTGAAGAATTCCTCCAATCGTGCGGCACAAGTGGTGCCCACATCTCCATGGGACAAATTATGGCCGTAGACTTCTGCGGCTGCGGCACGCATGACCGCGCTTCCTTTACGAACATTCTCCGCATCCGATTCAACATCAACGGCACTTAGTTCAGCGAGAAGGATTTCCCGCGAAGTGTTTTCTATGGCAGCTGAGTTAGAAGAAGTGAGTGCGAATTGAAGCAGCGGACGAATCACTGGATAATGCGTGTGCACCGCGTAATGAATAAATCTGGCAAACGTGTGGGTTCCGCAGATAGGTTCGCAATGATTGCACGCCTTTAGGAACATTTGGACTACGTCATCTCGGTCGACGTTAAGTGCAGCTGTGAATGCACTGAGAGCACACGTGCGCACAGCAATAACTGGATCTTTGGCTAATGCCTGAAGTGCAGGCCGCAATCGAGCATAGCGTGACCGATCGTCAAACAGTAGAGATGCGACCGCGTGAGCGGCCTGACCGCGAACTGTATTGATTCCGTAGTTTTCAGGATCTCCGCCGCTATAACCTGGACCATCTTCCGTGGGTTGCCACGCATCGGTTTTTGGGTCTGGATCAATTGTGGCGTAGTATGCAACGATGTCTATTGCGCTATCCGGAAGTCGTCGATCGGACAACCTCTCTATGCAGCCTACGATGGCAGAGCCGCAAGGTCGCTGCGGCAACGAGTGGAGACGGTCAACAATGTTCAAGAACACTTGCGTCTCTAGCGCCGCAATGTCTCGCTCGTCGGCCTCTTTATCAGTAGCCGCTCCGTATCGGCTACAGATGCCGTTAAGTATTGCGGAGAAATACACCGGATTAACTGAGTCTGGGATTTTCGAGGCAAGGGATGCGAATCTTCGTCGCTCTCGTTGCGAACTGTGTTAACAGGTGGGACAACTCGATCGGGCCGCCACGGAATCGATCTGTGGAGCCGTCATACTTCTCCATCGCGGAAATCCACTGATTGTCCGTCATCCTTTCCGCGATTTCTGCCGAAATTGGCGAACCGACCGCCGGAAACGAGCTCGATTCACGCACTTGCACGATCTTATCTGATAGATCTGGGAATTTTCGTTCGAGTTCCTCAATTCGCAACTTAGTCGCATTTGAAATACGAGATTGATCGAGTGACCTTAGTCGAAGCAGTTCCGTAGCACCGCGCCATTGGGGAACTTTCTTGTCGTACAAATCACAGAAACCGATAATCGCTCGCTCCAGCTGCTGCAATAGCTCAGCTGAGCAATAAGGAGTGATTGCACGTAGTGCTATACGACTTATAGCGCTTACCCCCGACCCTTCGCCGGACCAACTGCTGTAACCGATGTTAAGTCGAGTCCTGTCGGCGACGAGGTAGGCCACGCAATCATCGGCAAATTCCTTGGGATTCTCTGCCCACGCCTGGAGAAGTAAGTAAGCAATGGTTTGGTGAGGGTACTCCGCCACGGTGCTGGCATATTCACGGAAACGCGCTACGTTGTTCTTCGCGAGCCATTGTAGGCAATTCCGCAGATGAAAAAGAATCGCCTCATCAATATCGAAGGGATCCAGGAGAACTGCAAAGTAGTTTTTCCCGAACCGGCGGAACCAAGGTGGCGTAGTTGAAAGCCGCAGGGGGCATCTTTTCTGTAGGAAGGAGCCTTCGATGCATGCAGCGACGTTGCTGGATGCCTTTTCTCGGTTGGACGATCCGCGTTCGGCGCGTGGCGTGCGGCATCCGTTTGCCGGGATGGTCGTGCTGATGTTGCTGGGGATGCTGGCGCGGATTCGCGAAATGGAAGTGCTGGTCCGTTGGGCGACGATCCATTGGGACCGACTCCGCGAGCCGTTGGGCTTTGACCGCGACGACCCGCCCTGCGCCACCACCATCAGCCGCACGCTCGCCAAGTGCCGCGTGGCGGAGTTTCAAGCCGCGCTCTCCGTCTGGATGCAAGCCTGCTTGGCCGACAAGACGACAGAGGGGGTGGTCGCCGTGGACGGCAAGACGGCCAAACAAGGGCTCGACGACGCTGGCGATCCGCTGCACATGCTCAACGTGTTTGTGCATGATCTGCAAGCCGTCGTCGGCCAATGGTCGACGGGGGCCGAGAAGACCAACGAACCGACACTCCTCAGGCGACATCTTGAGGAGCTTCTCGATGCCTACCCGATGCTGCGGTTGTTCACCGGGGATGCGATCTTCGCTCAGCGCCCCTTGGCCGAGCTCGTCTGTGGTCACGGTCGCGACTATCTGCTGCAAGTCAAAGCCAATCAGGGAGACACGCTCGACGTGCTCGAAAACTGCTTTGCCCAAGCCACCGAGCGTCCACCGGCTGCGCACTCGACGAATAAAAGGGGGCTCTCGAAGAAACCCGCCGGTTATGGGTCGACCTGGAGAACGCCGACTACATCCGCGAAAGACTCGACCTGCCCGGTTGCCGCATAGCGCTGCGTGTTGATCGCGAGGTTTGCACCACCGCCGGCGAAGTTCTCTCGCGCGACGTGCGGTATTTCGTCTCAAGCCTCGATCCTGACAGCGTTACCGCTGCGGACCTCTTGCGGTACGTCCGCGACCACTTGGCCTGCTCCCCAAAATCTGGTCCATGTGTTATGAGAGTCTAAAGGCCGCTTGCTGGCCGAGGAGGACTCTCGATGACGACGAAGCGACGGAAGCGTCACAGTCCGGAGCAGATTGTGCGAAAGCTGCGTGACGCGGATGCCATGCTCACTGCTGGTAAGGATCTGGCGGCCGTGCTGCAGAGCCTGGAGGTGAGCGAGGCAACCCTGCATCGCTGGCGAGCCCAGTACGGCGGGATGAAGGCCGAGGAGGCGGTGCGGCTGAAGAAGCTCGAAGACGAGAATAAGCGATTAAAGGAAGTTGTGGCCGATCTGACGCTCGACAACCGCATGTTGAAGTACGTAGCGGAGGGAAACTGGTAAGCCCTTCGCGGAAGCGTGTGGTGGTCGTCGAACTCCAGGAGGAGTTCGCGGTCTCCGAACGAAGGGCGTGTCGCGTGCTGGATCAACCACGGTCAAGTCAACGTTACGAGTCGCAGCCGCGCGACGACGAGGCGGCGCTGGTGAAGCGGATGCTGGAGTTGGTGCGTGAGCATCCGCGTTACGGTTACCGGTTCATCACCGCGAAGCTGCGACAGGAGGGTTGGCGGGTGAACGCGAAACGGGTGTATCGGCTGTGGCGTCGGGAAGGGCTGAAAGTGCCGCGAAAGAAGCGAAAACGACGACGATTGGGGAGCAGTGAGAATGCCTGCCATCGTCGACGGGCCGAGCATCGCGACCATGTCTGGTGCTGGGATTTTATTTTCGATCGGACCACCAGCGGCAGCCCGCTGAAGTGGCTCTCGATCGAGGATGAATACACGCGGGAAAGCCTGGCCTTGAAGGTGGACCGCAGCATTACGAGCGAAGACGTGATCGACACGCTCGCGGAATTGTTTGCGATGCGGGGGGTGCCCGGTCACATTCGCTCGGACAACGGCCCGGAGTTCGTCGCTCTGGCGATTGGGCGGTGGCTGGAGCAAGTGGAGGTCGAGACTTTGTACATCGAGCCAGGTGCGCCCTGGGAGAACGGCTACGCCGAGAGCTTTCACAGTCGATTGCGTGACGAGTTCCTGGCTACCGAAGAGTTTGAGAACCTGGTCGCCGCCAGGCGGCTCACTGCCGCTTGGCGAAAGGACTACAACCATTACCGGCCGCACAGCTCGCTGGGGTACAGGACCCCAGCCGAGTTCGCGGCCCGCTGTGCTGCTTCCGTTCGGACTTCGGCTACGCCTCAGTCCTCACTCCAGCAGCACAGCCGAACTACCCAACCCGTACTCTCATAACCCCTGGTACAGGATTTGGGGGCAGGCCACACTGGCGGCTGGAAAACGGCCTCCACTTCTTGAAAGATCGGTGGTGGGACGAAGACCGCCACCACACCCGGCGGCCTGGCCTCTCCGCCTGCCTGGCAGCCATCAACAATGCCGCCCTCTCGATCCACCGACTCCGCTCCGACCCCAAGCTACCGGTCCGAGCTGCCGCCGACTACATCGCCTGGAACCCTGACCTCGGGCTCCGCTTGCTCAATTCGTGACTTTGCAGTTCTCCTGCGAAGGGATCGTCATAATTTGACAAACGAACCCAAACCCGATTCAAGACTTCTTCGTCGGTTCGAACCTCGGTTTTTTGCACCGCGTCTACGACTCTAGGAAGTATTTGTGATACGAAATATTCGGGTTCGAGGCTGGCAGCCTCCCCGATCAACTGCGTGCCGTAATGAGACTTGTTCTGATCGCACGCGTCAAGAAAACTGGGTGTTTTGCCATCGTCAAACTTCTCAAGCGCACGATCCATCCATGTTCCCGCAACGTCAATCATAAACTTTGGAGCATTTTTTCCAGCGTCATGATACTGACCCCAAAAATCGCCAGTCCCATGTTTAGAGCGTTTCATATCGTCATAGAATCCTCGCTTGATTAGTTCGAGATCGAGTTTCGCCATCGGAGCGCTCTTATAAGAATTGCCCCAAGACATAACACGCCGCATTCGAGCTGGCCAATTGCCGTCTCTGTCGATGTATGGAACGACTAATTCGGCAATACGAGCCGATCGATGATCTTGTATGTCCGGAAGTTCGAAAAACCAGATTGCTGCATTGTTGAGACGCTCATCGTCCGAGGCGAGCCAGGAGGTGAGGACACCGAGTTTGTCCATTAAATCAAACCAGCCTACGTGGCGGCGTAATGCTGACGAGATACTTCTGGACAAATCGCCGTCCAAGAGGAGCGGTTCGACAACAGCCCACTCCTCCGGCTTTGGATCGTTAATTTCGTGCAACCCCGACGCAATCATACGTTTAATGTGAAAGCGTATGTCAGGTGAGTCGAATATTTCGCGGAGGTCCGAAATGTAATTTGTAAAATCATGATCACGCCGGTAAGCCAAAATCTGACGGACTTGAGATCTGCGGAACAGGTGCTGTTCCGTCGCACTAAGGAAACTGACCACGCTCTTTCCGGTCGCACAGAACTGTCTCGCGTATGCATAGTCAAAAAACGACTCATGGAAGAATCGGAGCTGATCACGGTTTTGTGCTTCAACCAACACGTGTTCGGAGATCATGGCTTCTGCGTCAGTTGCCCACTGGTCGACAGTCGCTCTTGAGGCAATCAATACCTGGTCATTACTCATTTTGGTAGAAAGTGCTTCGATGATTTGTGTCCAGTACGTATCCCGCCCCAGTCGCTCGCGAACGTTTAGTCGTTTGCGCTCCCAATAGCGATCATACAGCTCACTTACGGAGCTAAATCCTTTGCTCGGATCGCCTTGTAAAAACAACAACAAATGAAACGGAACCGCGAGGATTTCAATTTGCCGTTTGTTTAGCTTTAAGTGACTAAGGTTGGCGACTCGGAGCGTGTCCTCTATTTCAGGCTGTGTAAGTTTCGATAGCGTCGTCGTTGTAAACCCAGAATTAATGGCGCTGAGGCTCTTCAATCGGTGATCATGTTGAAGGTCAAAGTCGCGGCATGCGACAAGCATTTTCATATTCGGATATGCACGAACCTCGTCGCGAATTTCGCTAAACACTTCCCACATTTTGGGATGTCGGCCTGACACTAAGCTCATGGCGTCCAGCTGGTCAACTACGAGCACACTCGGCGAGTTGTCTGCTATGCCCGCGAGCACTACTGCAGGGGACGCTGGCAAATCAATTCCTTGGCCGAGTTGCTTGGCGGTACTACATGGCTGTAGCGAGTCCATCCGAATACAGAGGACTGGTATGCTGCGGCTGTTGAACTCGGCGACGCATTGTGACACAACGCAACTTTTGCCATATCCTCCTGGCGCGACAAGCAATTTCCCGCATGACGTGTGATCGATGATCTCGTTAACAATCTGAGCCGACTCATTGCGAATGATTTGGGCACCGTTAATTAGTTCAACGTCGATACTCGACAAGTAGCGAGAGTTGGTTTTTCGAACAGTGTCCAGTACCGTTGGGTCCGATTTCCAATCCCGGAGACCAAGTCCGGATGATCGCAGGTGTTGACGGAAATCCTCGGTCGTCAATCGCTTGCCGAGATTGCCGACAATGTACTCGGAAACCATCGAACGCACATCGCTCGGCTTTAGCGCAGAGCCATCGACACGGTAAAACAGTCCCTCGATTCGTTGGTCAACTCCACGAATGAGGTCACGATGACTTCGGAGAATTACTTCGAGCGACTTTAGTGCGGAGAGAGCGGCATCGTTGTTGCCTTTACATAGCGGCACAAGCCGATTTCCAAAGTCTGCAATCAATTCCGCAGAAAGCGCGTTCTTAAATTCCGTCGTATTCACTGGTGCTTCAGCACGCTCGGCTAGCTCACGCAGATTATTTGCGCCCGTCGCTGACACAAATCGTAATTCAACGTTGTTGTATTTCTCGCGTTTCGCAAACAAATCTCCCAGTATGCTCCGGCCGGTTGCGACATCTTGTTTACAGAGATTGGCAAGCGACCAGTCACCTCCTTGTTTTTGCCGCTTGACCGAATGAATTTCCAACCTGCCGTCTGGCCGGTCAAGGTGGAATTCGACTCCGTCCGATTTGTCATCGAGTGCTTCGACCGTAATTGCCCGATGCCTTCCGAGAAACACATCAAGCACAGCGTTTGCGGTCCATACGGCCTCGTAGTGATTACCAAGCTTGTCGGCTTCACCTCCAGCGCGTGGCATAGCCTATACCTTTGGCGTGAGGTCCTAGCGTGGCCCGTTTACGTCGTAGATTCGTAAGACATTGCTCACAAGCATGCCAACCGAGCATTGTATCCGCGCCCTTGCGTCGGTACAGCCAAAGAATCTTCCGGTTGATGGGGCGGGCGTTTTCCAGTTGCCTCTTGTCGCTTCGCGATGGTGCCTTTTGCCGCTTCGCGGTGATTTCCTTTGGCGCTTCGCGGTGGTTGAGACAACCGGGGCTACCCGGTGTTGGAACAGTTGAGGAGGGGGGAATTAGAACAGTAGAGGAGGAGATCAGTAGAGCAGCAGAACAGGAGTGGAGTAGAGCAGGAGCGGGCGGTCAGGCGTGGACTTGGGGGCTGTCTTCGATGCCGTATTTTTCCAGCAATCGGTAGAGCGTGCGGCGGCCGATGCCTAGGGCGCGGGCGGTGCGGGCTTTGTTGCCGCTGTGGCGGCCGTAGGTGGCCACGATGTGGTGGCGGGTGAGGGTGTCGAGGTCGACGTCGCCGGTGCTGGGGAGCATCGGGCGTTCGTGGGCGCTGGCGACGATCTCGGGCGGCAGGTTCTCGACGCGGATGCGGTCATCATCGGAGAGGATCTTCGCACGGTCGATGGCATTTTGCAATTGCCGCACGTTGCCGGGCCAACTGTAGCGCTCGAGGATCGGGATCACTTCGGGATCGAGCTGCCAATCGTCGCCGGCGAAGTGTTCGACGAGTAGCCGCAGGTCGCCGGCCCGCTGGCGGAGCGGGGGCAGGTCGAACGTGAGCACGTTGATGCGGTAGTAGAGGTCCTCGCGGAAGCGTTTGGCTTTGACTTCTTCTTGCAGCTCGCGGTTGGTGGCGGCGATCAGCCGGACGTGGACGCGGCGTTCCTTCACCGAGCCGACGCGGCGGAGGGTGCCGTCTTCGAGGACGCGGAGGAGCTTGGCCTGGAGCTCGCCGGCGAGCTCGCCGATTTCGTCGATGAACAGCGTGCCGCCGTCGGCGACCTCGAACAGGCCGGGCTTCATGCCGACGGCGCCGGTGAAGGCGCCTTTCTCGTAGCCGAAGAGTTCGCTTTCGAGGAGTGTGTCGGGCAATGCGGCGCAGTTGATGACCACGAGCGGCTTGTCGGCGAGGTGGCTGGCTTCGTGGAGCGCGCGGGCGACGAGCTCCTTGCCGGTGCCGCTTTCGCCCTGGACGAGGATCGGCTTGTCGGTCGGACCGACGCGATCGACGAGGCGGAAGACGGTCTGCATGGCGGGCGACTCGCCGATGATCTGAGTCGTGCCCTGCTGCCGGCGGAGCATGGCCTTGAGTTGGAGGTTTTCTTTGCGGAGCTGGCCGGTGTCGTGGGCCTTGCGGACGAGGCGGTCGAGCTCTTTGAGACTGATAGGCTTGGTGAGGACCTCGCGGGCACCGAGCTTCATGGCCTCGACGGCGTTTTCGATGGTCGCTTCGCCGCTGAGGACGACGATTTCGCACTCGGCGTTGCGTTGCTTGAGGTCGGTGAGAATTTCGAGGCCCGATCGGCCCGGCATGACGAGGTCGAGCACGACGACGTCGAACGACTGCTGCTCGGCGAGCTCGAGGGCCTGCTCGCCGTCGGCGGCTTGGGACACGCGATGGCCCTGGCGCAAGAAGTACGCCGCCATGTCGCTGCGGAGGGCTTCGTCGTCGTCGACCAGCAGTAGGGAAAGATTGGATTTTTGCGAGTTCGTAGCCATGCGCATTACCTTGGTTCCGAGCCGTCTCGGCTCGGGTCGTGGTGTGGTGAAGCAAGCCGCTGGATCGCTCCCTCTAGTTCATCGCGGTTGACCGGTTTGGTCAAGAAGACGCAGACCGAGCCGTCGGGTCCGTTGCCGGTGGGGAGTGGCTTGCTATAGGCAGAGATGAAAATGCAAGGCGTAGGTCGCTCCTGCCAAATGACGTGCATCGCCTGATCGCCGTCCATGCCGGGCATGCGCAGGTCGGTGATCACGAGGTCGGGCAACTGTGCGCGACAGAGCTCGACGAGCTCGCTGCCGTCGGCGGCGACGCCGACCACACTATGGCCGAGCTGGGGGAGAATTCGGCGGAAATAATCGCGTACGTCCGGCTCATCTTCGGCGACGGCGATTCGCATTCCGCGCTTCATAGCTGATTTCTCGGCAGCGTGATGATGAATTCGGCGCCGCGTTCGGCCGGGCCCAGGGTGATTCGTCCGCCGTGGACGTCGACGATCTGTCTTGCAATCGCCATGCCAAGGCCGGTGCCCTTGGTTTTGGTGGTGAAGAAGGGCTCGAACACGTTCTGCCGAGCGTCGGGCGAGAGGCCCGGGCCGTTGTCGGCGACGGAGATTTCGAGGGCGGGCCGGTCATTGTGTGTCACATCGCGACACCGGATGCCGATCCGCACAGGGTCGCGGCAGGCCGCCAACGAGTTTTCCAGCAGATTTCGAAACAATCGGACCAATCGATATCGGTCGGCGGAAATCTGCAAATCGGCGCAATTAATGGTCTCTTCGAGCGTGGCGTCGCGGTCGCGGCGGACGGTTTCGAGTAAATTCCAGGCTTCACGCCAGGTGTTGGCCAGCTCGCAGGTCGAGCGTTCCAACTGGATCGGAGCGGCGAAATTGCGGACTTCGTCGAGCAGGCGGCGGAGGTCGTCCTGGGCGTTCTGCAGGCGGTGCAGCAGGCGGATTGCCTCTTCATTTTCTTCGACTTCAAGCTCGAGCATTTCGCTGCACGATTGGATCCGCTGCAAGGCATTGCGACTCTCGTGGGCGAGGCCAGTGATCATTTGGCCGATGCCCGCGAGCCGTTCGGCCCGCAGCATCCGCTCGTGCGTCTCGCGCCGCTCGGTGAAATCGTGGCCGACGGCGAGCACGGCCGGCGAGTCGTTGAAGTTGTCGAGCCGCTGGCAGTTCCACACTAGCCAGCGCTGGCTGCCGTCGCGGCGGAGGATCGGATGCTCGCGGCCGCGCTGCGGCTGGCCGGCAAAGGTGGCGGCTAGCTCGGCGACGACCTCGGCCCGGGCGGAGGGGGCCACGAGCGTATCGAGAAAGTCGCGGCCGACTAGCTCGCCGACGGCGTGGCCGGTCAGCTCGCGCCCGTAGGGGCTGCAGTAGGCGATTCGGCGATGCTCGTCGACGATCACCACGAGGCAGGCGGCCGCCTCGACGAGCATGCGGAACTTGACCTCGCTCCGCTCGTGCTCGGCGAGCTTTTCCTTGCGGACGTGCTCGGCCTCGTAGGCGTCTTGGATGATCGCCAGATCGAGGTCTAGCAGGCGATTGAGCGACTGAATCGAATCGTGGAGCGACGCTGGTGCTCGGCTCTCGGACTGCATCACGAGCTGAAGGATTCCGGCTCGCAGCCGGGCGAGCGCGGCGCTGGTGTAGGCCGGGTGGAGCCCGATCTCGGCGTGGCGGAGGCCGATACGCCAGCGGCGGGCGAAATAGTCGGAGTCGTACCGGGCGTGCAGCGAATCGCTGAGCCACCCGCGCAAGCTGGCTTTGAGCCGCTCGATTTGGGCAGTCCCCCCGGTGACGACGCGCATCGTTTCCGGGTGTTGCTGCAGTTCGGCGTAGAAATCGTCGATGAGCCCCGGCAGGCCGGCCTCGACTACCGGGGCCGCGTCGCGGACATTGGCGGCGTCCCGGTCGGTCCAGCCGACGTAGCGTTGAAGATCGAGATAGCGCGTGAAGAGGTCGGCAGCCGACATGCCCGATAATGCCCGCGGTTCAAGGGACGAGAGACCCCTGGATTGTAGTCAACTTGGGCCGCGGTGCGTAGCTGCCGCTGCGGCCGCCGACGCTGACCAAAACCCTTGTTTCCGGCATCCGGGAGGAGGAGAGCGTCAAGTTCGTCGAGCGCGCAGCACGTACCAAGCGCGCCGAGAATTAGCACACCGCGCACGGCAAAGCGCGCCGGCATCGGGGCCGGAGATGCCAATCGACGGCGAAACGTCGCAAATTCTCCGAGCATTACGATGCATGCACAACTCGTGCCGGAAACAGTCGGGTTGGCGCAGAGTTTGCTTGGATCAGATCTAGCCAGTGTGGCGGGATGCCACCGAAGCTGGCGTCCTTCGAAATCTGGTCGTGCAACGGAATGCCGGGGGAGGACGACGTCATGAACATTACTTTGGCGGGTGAGGAATTGGCGGCCGGCGGTTGGCGCCGCGATGCCGCTCAAGCGATGCGAGAATTGCTGGCCGGCCATCCTTGTTTTTACGGCCGAGCCGAGCGGTTCGAGTTTTTCGAAAGCGATCGTGTCCTGTTGGTTCGTGGGCAAGTGCCGTCGTTTTACTTGAAACAGGTCTTGCAAGGCGTGCTGCGAAAGGCCGCCGGTCGCAGGAGGATCGACAACCGAGTGGACGTAGTGAGTTCCGATGGCCTGAGCAGTGTGCGGCGATGATAGGTGACGATCGGGGTATCTCGCTCGGACTGCGGAAATGCTTAGACAGTCGGGACTTTATCAGTCGGGCCGGTCGGTTTGGACTGCCCCGAAGCGGAAGTTTTCCCTCAACGTCGACTGATGATGCGCATCTCGACGGAGCGGGCGGAGAGGGAAGGCTTCCGCGGGTTGGCGCCACGTTACTGCTTCGGCGATGCGCGTCTCGATTGCGCTCTCGGTCGTCCGAGCGCATCCAATCCGCACAGGGTGATCCAGGCGGCACAGTTCCGGCGAGTGCTTTTCGGGCGTGACGCCACTAATTCGGCCGGGAAACTGCCGCCCTCGATGGCACTCGAATTGCGTATCGCATTGTTGTCCTTTCTACGGTCGCACGGTCTGCCGCAGGGCGATCGCTCGACGTCTCTGGTAGAGCTGGCGATTCTCTGCGGCAGACCGGCGTGGGCGGTCCAACGTGCGGCCGGAAGACAGGAATGAGCGGACCGCCCGCGTCGAGGAACGATTGCCATGCGACCCGATTTGACGACTCGCTATTTGGGCCTGACGCTCGCTAATCCGATCGTCGCTTCGCCTGGGCCGATGACGGGCGATTTGGACGCGCTGGCCCGCATGGCCGAGTCGGGGATCGCGGCGGCCGTGTTGCCCTCGCTGTTCGAAGAGCAACTTTCCCAACCTCCCTCCGGCCCGCAAGTGTACTACGAGTACACGAAAGACCGCTATTCCGCGACGCTCTCCAGCACGCCCGACGTCCATCGCTACAACGTCGGACCGCGCGACTACCCGAAACTGATCGAGGCAGCAAAGCAAACGCTGCCGATTCCGATCATTGGCAGCCTGAACGGCTGCTCGCGGGGTGGCTGGGTTCGCTACGCACGCGAGATTCAAGAGGCAGGCGCCGACGCGCTGGAGTTGAACATCTACATTGTGCCGACGTCCCCGACGACGACGGCCCAGGAGATTGAGGACCAGCATCTCGACCTGGTGCGAGCGATTCGGAACGCGACGTCGATCCCGCTGGCCGTGAAAATCGGGGCGCAGTTTAGCAGTCTGCCGAATTTCGTCGCCGGGTTAGCGAAGGCCGGCGCGGACGGCGTGGTGCTCTTCAACCGCTATCTTGAGCCCGACGTCGACCTGCACACGCTGCAATTCACGCCGCAACTGTCGCTCAGCACGAGCCACGAATTGCGACTGCCGCTGCGTTGGATCGGCATCTTGCGCGATCAGGTGTCGCTCTCGCTGGCCGCCAGCGGCGGCGTCCAATCCGCCCACGACGCCGTCAAGCTGCTGCTGGCCGGGGCCGACGTTGTGATGATGACCTCGACGCTGCTCAAACGCGGGAGCGACTGCGTCGCCGAAGTCGTCAACGACTTGCTCCGCTGGCTGGACGTCAACAGTTTTGCGTCGGTCGAACAGGCGAAGGGCAGCTTGAGCTACGGCTACTGCGCCGACTCGGGAGACATCGAACGAGCTTACTACATGCGGGCCATTGCCTCGTATTCGGCCGTGCGCTAGGGCACGGACGGCCCGGAGGCGGGCATCATGAAACGCGGACAAGTCAACGCAGTCATCGACGCGGCGACGCTGGTGGTGTTCATGTGCCTGGCGTCGACGGGTTTGGTGCTGCATTTCCAGCTACCGCCCGGAAGTGGCGACTTGGTTGGCCGCGGATCGGGACGGGGCAGCCTGCAACAGCCGGTCGATCTGCTGTGGGGCCTGACGCGCCACGAATGGGGCAACTACCACTACTGGATCGCGCTGGCGCTGTTGGCGGTGCTTTCGGTACACGTGTTGCTTCACTGGAAGTGGATCGTTTGCATCGTGCGTGGCCAGCACACCGATTCGTCGGGCTGGCGGATGGCGCTGGGCCTGATCGCGCTGGTGATGGTGACGCTGGCCGTGTCGCTGCCGTTGTGCGTCGGCACCGACACCGTCACGCGTGGCGAGCTGCAACAGCTGCACCTCAATCAAAATGACATAGGGTCAAATTCTCGATAGTATCGGAAAGGCGGTTGGAAATGAGTCAGCACGTTTTAATGGATACGCTGGGGAACATTCGCTTCCTTAGCGGCGTGGCGCCGACGCACTTGAAAGCCCTCGCGGACGTCGCGCGGGTCGAGGAGTTCGAGGAAGGCGACGTGCTGTTCGAGGAAGGCCAGCCGGTGGAAAACGTGTACCTGATCGTGCGCGGCGAAATTGCGGTTGAGGTAAGCGCGTCGGGCCTCGATCGGCAACAAGTGTTCGTCGTCGGCCCGGGAGAGAGCCTTGGCTGGTCGGCGCTGCTCGAGCGCCAAAGGCGCACCGCCACGGCTCGAGTGACGGTACCCGCCACGGTGATTCGGATCGACGGCCTGCAGCTTCTCGAACTATGCGATCGGAATCCCAGACTTGGTTTTGCGATTATGCGAAAGACGGCGGTGGCGCTCGCCGAGCGGCTCAGCGCCATGCGACAGCGATTTTGGGAAGTCTATCGCTTGCAGCCTGCGAGTTTCACCTGCGGCGCGGAAGAGCCGGGCGTCGATTGACGCCCGACTCCGGATGCCGCTACGGAGGTAACGGAGCCATGTTGACAACTGCCGAACGTGAAGAGTATTTGGCCGAGCTGCGCAGCCAGGTGTGCAGCCGCTGCATCCAGCGCGAGCCGGGCTGCCCGCCATGTGCGCCGAACAATCAACCCTGCGGAATCGAGCAACATCTGCCGGAGTTGGTGGAAATCTGCCGCACGACCAATAGCATCCAAATGGCCGACTACCTCGACAAACTGCACGAGTTGATATGTCCGGATTGCGCCTACAAGGACACGGACGCTTGTCCTTGCCCGCTGGACTATCTGCTGGAATTGGCGGTACAAGCGGTCGAAACCGTGGAGCGCCGCCGCACCTGAGCGGACTTGGCACAGTCGGGGCGAACTGACGCGCTCGCTGCGTATGCGCGGGGGGACATAGTGGGCTAACCCATTCCTCCGCGCTCGGCACGTGTTTTGCAGTTGTTTGCTGTAGGCGAGTCAAATGTATTTTCGCCCCGGGAAATCACGATCGGGGCAAAGGAGTTGGTGCGATGGATACTTTAATACGAGGACACCATGTGCCGGTTGGCCAGGCGCTCCGAAACGCGGCAGCCGCCTGCGGCGCAACGGTGGTTGCGTACTGGGTTCTGCTGGTGGTGCTCGAAGCGTTTCGAACGGCGGAGTGGATTCCGAACATTCACTCACACGACCAGGCCCTCGCGCTGGTTGTCGTGTTTGCATCCTATGCGATTGGCTGGCGGCATGAGCTGATTGGAGCACTGTTGGCTCTGGTTGGCACAGCGCTGTTTTTCGCCATCGGTCATGCGGAGGCAGGAATCAGCCCGCCGCTGGCCGCAGCGGGGTTAGCCGTGCCGGGATTGCTCTACCTCGGAGCCTGGCTCGCAACCGACCGACGCAATTTGCGAAACAATTAGCTTCCGAATACGTAGAATAGATAAGTGTTCCGAAGACATGAACTTTGCGGCTCCAACCGATCACGGAGCGGCAGGGCTGTTCGATTGCTGCTCAGTCGCTCCCCAGACAAGCGAGGCAGCCATGAACACGCGAAAGATTCTTTGCCCGACCGATTTTTCTCATGATACCGATGCGGCGCTCGGCTATGCGTCGTCGCTGGCGGCGGAATCGGGCGCGACGCTTTACATCGTGCACGTCGACGAGTATCGCGATTCGAGCGCCGCGCTCGGCGAAGTCGCGGTCAACTACGCCGCCCCCTGGGGCGTCGCCGACCGCAGCGAAATCCGCAAGCAGCTCGAACAGGTGAAGCCAACGCTGTCGCACGTCGACTACGAGCACCGCTACCTCGAAGGCGGCCCGATTCACGAAATCGTCGCCTTCGCCGAGCGGGAGCACGTCGACCTGATCGTGATGGGCTCCCACGGACGGAGCGGCCTGGCACGCCTGCTGATGGGCAGCGTCGCCGAGGGTGTTTGCCGGCGCGCCCCTGCCCCGTGCTGATCGTGAAGCAACCCATGGCAAGCGTTTCGGAACCCCAATCTGACGACGCGCTGGTGCTGCAAGAATAGTGCGACGCCTCGCCAGCTCGCTTCTCTTCAAGGTATTGGAACAGAACAATGACCGCCCTCCAAGCACCGGCCGAAACGCCGGACGCGGTCGCATTGATGTGCGACTGTGCCGCTCATCCGGATCAACCACGATCGATCGAGCTCCTCGAGACGCACGTCTCGTGGCTATTCTTGACCGATCATTTCGTTTACAAGCTCAAGAAGCCGGTCCGCTACGACTTTGTAGATTTTTCGACGCCCGAGTCGCGACATCGCGCGTGTCACGACGAGGTGCGACTCAACTGCCGGCTTTCGCCCGACGTCTACTTGGGAACGCTGCCGATCACGCGCTGTAACAGCGGCGGCCTCGAGCTGGCCGGCCGCGGTGAGCCGGTCGATTGGGTCGTCCAGATGCGGCGCTTGTCGGCCGAGTCGGCACTCGATTGCCGCTTGCGGCAGGGCCACGTTTCGCCCGACGACGAAACGGCCATCGCCGAGTTGCTGGCCGATTTTTACCGGCGGTTGCCGCCCGAGGCAATGAGCGGCGAGCAATATCGGGCCGAAATCGAGCGGCACATTCGCGACAACTCGGCCGTCTGCATGAAACGCTTTTCACGGTACGATCGGCAGCGGGTTCAGCGGATCTTCGGCCAACAATTGCGCTATTTGTGCGTGGCGGCACGCGAGCTGGACGAGCGTGTGTCCGCGGGGCACGTCGTCGACGGCCACGGGGACCTGCGTCCCGAACACATCTACCTCGAGTCGCCGCCGGCGGTGATCGATTGCGTCGAGTTTTCGGCGGAACTGCGGCGCGTCGACGTGCTGGACGACCTGAGTTTTCTGGCGATGGAATGCGACCGGCTGGGCCACGGGCCTGTCGGAGCGCGGATCGTCGCCGCGTGTCAGGCGGCTCGCGGCGATTCGCTTCAGCCGCGGCTTTTCGACTTCTACAAGAGCTATCGGGCACTGGTGCGGGCCAAGGTCATGGTGCTGCGAGCCGAACAGGCGGCGGAAGCCGATCGGCACCATTTCGTTCGCCAGGCACATCAATACGTCGATTGGGCCGAATACTACGCGGCCCGGCTGGGACCGCCGACGCTGATCATCGTCGGTGGACTGATGGGGACCGGCAAATCGACGCTCGCCGCCCAAATCGCCCGCGCGAGCGGCGCCGACCTCGTCTCGACGGATCGACTCCGGCGATCGCTGTTCGGGGAGAGCGAGTCGCCGGCGGGTTACGGCCAGCACAACTACTTGCCGAGCCGCCGAGCGCGCGTGTACCAGGAGATGTTTTCCCACGCCGCCAGGGCGCTCGACCAAGGACGAGCGGTCGTGCTGGACGGCACGTTTCTCGCCGATTACCGGCGATTACACGCAGCCACACTTGCCCGAGAGCATGGCGGCACGCCGCTGTACGTCGAGTGCCGCTGCCCACGCGACGTGGCGTTGGCTCGGTTGCAGGCCCGCACCGCCGCGGGCGACAGCGTATCTGAGGGGCGCATCCAGCTACTCGATCGGCAAGCCACAGAGCAAGAACCGCTGACGAGTGAGCTCGCCTCGGTTGTCGTCAATACGACACTCCCCATCACTCAGCAGTTGCAGCAAGTGTTTCGCGGACTCGGCCACGAGGTGAATCCGAGGAAATCGCTTGGGTGCAATTAGTCGCCCTCTTCTTCGTCCAAACCGCCTTCGGTGTAGCTCGCCAGCGGGTAGATGAGCGCGATCGTCCAGCCGAAAACCAAGTGGGTCGACGCCGCGACCCACCAGGGCACGAGATCGCTGATCCACCGGCCGCCAATCAACCACGGTTGCAGCCACGAGAGCAGGCTGTAGAAATTGACGGCCCAAACCACGACGGCCAGCAGACTGCACGCCACGAGCCGGCCTCCCACGCCCGCGTTCGGCAGGAAGTACGAGAGCACCACGACGAACAGCATGCCGTAGATCATCCCGGTCGCCAGATACATCAGGCAGCCCAGCGCCAAGAGCATGCCGCTATCGAACTGTAGGGCCTGCTCGCCGAGCGGAAACGTCAGGAAGACCTGGATCAGCCGGAGCGGATGTTGGGCCGTGCCGCTGATCGACGGCCAAAGCACGCTGCCGATGATGTTGAACAGCAGACTCACGCACCCGGCCAACGCACCCTGCCAAAGACCAATTCCAGCGTAGTGATTAAAATGGTATCCTGGCCGCAGCGGTCGCACCGGAACGGGCGGAAGGATTTCGGCCAGTTCTGCCTCCCAGTCTTTGTCGGGTTCGTGGGGCGATTGGGTGCCATCGGGTTGGATTTCGACGGACATCGGATCATCCTCGGGGTCGTTGAGCCCTCGCAAAGAGTGCAACTGCCATGCCGCGACCCGATCGCCAATTGCTTCTGCTCTGTTTCGTCGAGGCTGGGCCGAGTGCGCACCGCGGCACATGGCGCATCGAAACGATGCGCCAGTGGCCAGTGAATGTTCCGCCAATGCGTCCATCCGCCCTGCTGCCGGCATCATTTGCGAACTTTTTTGCCACTTCGCCAATCGGCGACTGCCAGCTCGAAAGTTGGGCGTTGGCACGCGAATCGCTTTAATACTTACTCAATTACTTTATGATCACCGCAGAGATCGGCCGACCGCGGCGAAATGAGCCTCCAGCGGAGCGCTAGGCGGCGCGTCGTACCGCGATCGTGAAAGGATGGTTGAGGATGGGTGCCGTGCGAAAAGCGCGACTTCTGATCGGCAAGCCTGGGCTCGATGGTCACGATCGCGGGGCGAAGTACGTCGCCCACGTGCTGCGCGACGCCGGGTTTGAGGTGATTTACACCGGCATTCGCCGCAGCCCGGAGCAGATCGTCGATGCGGCGATTCAAGAGGACGTGGCCGCGGTCGGGCTGTCGCTGCTCTCGGCGCGCACAACGTGTTGTTTCCGCGCGTGGTCGAGCTGTTGCGTGAACGGAAGGCGGACGACATCATTGTCTTTGGCGGCGGGACAATTCCCCCCAAGGACGTTCCCAAGCTCAAGGAGCTGGGCGTGGCGGCGGTATTCACGCCCGGCACCCCGGCGCGGGAGATTGTCGAAACGATCGACGCATTGTTGGGGGCAGCGCAAACGGTGTAACCACACACCCAATATTGCAGCAGCATCGTCGAAACCATGGAGCGGAGTCTGGAACAACTTGTGTGCGACGCGAAGCGCGACGGCCCGCAGGCGTTGCGGGCGGCCGCTCGGCTGATGTCGATCATGACCGACCAGCCGCAGCGGCTGGCGGAATTGCTCTCCGGCAGCCGCGACTGGCCACAGCCGAGGTTGGTGCTCGGCATCACCGGTGCGCCCGGTTCCGGCAAGTCGACGCTCACCGATCATCTGGTGACGGAGTTTCGCCGGCGCCATACCAAACTGCGGCTGGGAATCGTCGCGGTGGATCCTTCGTCGCCCTTCACCGGCGGTGCCCTGCTCGGCGATCGCGTCCGCATGATGCGACACGCCACTGATCCCGGCGTGTTCATTCGCTCGCTTGCCTCGCGGGGGCACTTGGGCGGACTCACACTGGGGGCAAAAGGCGTGGTTCGCGTGATGGGCTTGATCGGCTGCGACGTCGTAATCGTCGAGACCGTCGGCGTCGGCCAGAGCGAAGTTGAAATTGCCCAGAGCGCCGACTACGTAATGATCGTGCTCGCGCCGGGCCAGGGCGATTCGGTGCAAATGCTCAAGGCCGGCTTGATGGAGGCGGGCGACATGTTCGTCGTCAACAAGGCCGACCGCCCGGGAGCCGAGCAATTGCACCAGCAACTGCTCTCGGCACTGCAAACCGGTTGGCTGGCGCGGCAGGATTTGGCCCATCCGTCGCTCGAGGCCACACGCCGCGCGGCCGCGCCGCTCGACCAGCCGCATGTCACCAAGTGCGACTTGCCGCCGGACGGCAGCCACCAGGAGGATGCCGATTTCCCGCCGGTTTTCCTGTGCAGCGCCTCGAATCATGAGGGCATCCGCGAGCTGGCCGACGCGCTCGAAGCCATCGCGGCCCGCAATGCCGACCAGTGGCGCGTGAAGCGACACGAGCAGGCGCTCGACGAGATTCGACAAGCAGTGCTGGAGGAAGTTCGCCGGCGCGTGAGCGAAGTAATCGGCGCGAACGGCGCGTCGACCGTCCGCACGCTTCCCGTGCTGGCCGGCGAAACGTCGCTCAAGAACTTGGTGGATGAAGTGATGCAGGAGTCTGTCAGCCGCACGAGTCGTGCTGACCGGCAGCCGGACGCGCAGTAGAAGGCTCGAAGCGGCACGCGGTTTGCAATTTGACCATCTTGGAGAGAATAGGATTCATGTCGACGATTGACGCTACCCGACAAATCGACGCTGCGCTCGGCGAGTGGACCTCGGGCCCGGTCGCCAAGACGCTGGCGAAATTCCCGGAGCAGAAGTCACAGTTTGTCACCGCGTCCGGAAAGCCGGTCGAGCGGCTCTACACCCCCGACGCCCGCGTGATCGACGAGTATCGCCAGCGGCTGGGCTTTCCGGGGCAGTATCCGTTCACGCGGGGCGTCCAGCCGACGATGTATCGCGGGCGATTCTGGACGATGCGGCAGTACGCCGGATTCGCTACCGCCGAGGAATCGAACCAGCGCTACCGCTACTTGCTCGAGCAAGGCACGACGGGCCTGAGCGTGGCGTTCGATTTGCCGACGCAGATCGGCTACGACTCGGACGACGGCATGGCGACCGGCGAGGTCGGCAAGGTGGGCGTGGCGATCGATTCGCTCTCCGATATGGAGACGCTGTTCCGCGAGATTCCGCTCGACAAAGTCTCCACGAGCATGACGATCAACTCGACGGCCGCGATTCTGCTGGCCATGTACATTGTCGTCGCCGAGAAGCAGGGCGTGAAACCGAACCAGCTCAACGGCACCATTCAAAACGACATCCTCAAGGAGTACATCGCCCGCGGCACGTACCGTTTTCCGCCCAAGCCATCGCTGAGGTTGGTGAGCGACATCTTCGCTTATTGCACCGAGCAAGTGCCGCATTGGAACACGATCAGCATTAGCGGCTACCATATCCGCGAGGCGGGCTCGACCGCCGCCGAGGAGATCGGTTTCACCCTGGCCGACGCGATCTGCTACGTCGAAACGGCGCTCAAGGCGGGCCTGGCGATCGACGACTTCGCGCCGCGGCTGGCGTTCTTCTTCGCCGCCCACAGCGACGTGTTCGAGGAGGTGGCAAAATTTCGGGCGGCCCGTCGGCTCTACGCCCGGATCATGAAGGAACGCTTCCACGCGGCCAATCCCAAGAGCCTGATGCTCCGCTTCCACACGCAGACCGGCGGCGTGACGCTCACGGCCCAACAGCCGGACAATAACGTCGTGCGGGTGACGCTACAGGCCCTCGCCGCAGTGCTCGGCGGCACGCAGTCGCTGCACACGAACTCGAAGGACGAAGCGCTGGCGCTGCCGACTGAGGACGCCGTGACGGTCGCTTTGCGGACGCAGCAGGTCCTGGCCCACGAGTCGGGCGTCGACCAATACGATCGATCCGCTCGCCGGCAGCTTCTTCGTCGAAAAGCTGACCGACGATTTAGAGGCTGAGGCCGAGGGGCTGATTCGCGAGATCGACGCCCACGGCGGCATGGTCGCCGCCATCGAGCAGGGCTTCGTGCAGAAACGGATTGAGCAGTCGGCCTATCGCTTCGGCCAGTCGATCGACCGCGGCGAGCGCGTGATCGTCGGCGTCAACAAATTTGTCTCGCACGACGAGCCGGAAATGGAACTGTTTGAAGTCACCGACGCCACAGCACAGAAACAATTGGCGAACTTGAAACAAGTTCGCCAGCGGCGCGACGCGGCACGCGTGAGCGAAGCCCTGGCAGCCGTGAAGAAAACCGCCCAGGGGGACGCCAACTTGATACCGGCGATTCTCGCGGCGGTCCGCGAGTATGCCACGGTCGGCGAAATTTGTGCCACACTCGCCGAGGTGTTCGGCGAGTATTCCGAGTCCTTTCAGTGATCCGATCTGAGGAACCGAGCGATGATCCAAGCCAAGGCGGTCAATCACATCGGCATCGCGGTCGAGTCGATCGAGAAGCATCGCCCGTTCTACGAACAGGTGCTGGGGGCCGAGTTCGAGTCGATCGAGGACGTGCCCAGCCAGAAGGTGCGAGTCGGCTTCTTCAAATTGGCCGACGTGCGGCTCGAGCTACTGGAGCCGACCGAATCCACGAGCAGCGTGGCGGCGTTTCTCGAAAAGCGCGGCGAAGGCCTGCACCACGTGGCCTACACCGTGAGTGACATCGAAACGCGACTGGCCGAGTTGAAAGCCGGTGGAATTCGGCTGATCGACGAAACGCCACGGCCCGGCGCTCACCACATGCGAATCGCGTTTGTTCACCCGAAAAGCTCGTGCGGCGTGCTGACCGAGCTGTGCGAGCCGTCGCCTGGAAAGTGAAACGAGTCAAACATGCCTATCCGAACTGAAACCGATCGGCCAGATAGCGCCGCGGACGCGAATTCCACGACCAACGGGCGCATGGAGTCTCAGTTGTTCGATCTCGAACGCCGCCGCCAGGTTTTGGCGCTGGGCGGAGGCGCCGGGCGGATCGAGAAACAGCACGAGGCCGGGAAACTCTCGGCCCGTGAACGGATCGACGCGCTCCTCGATCCGGAGAGTTTTCAGGAGCAATACGGCTTCGCCCGGCACCGCGCGACCCAATTCGGGATGGAGAAGAAGGAACTGCCGGCCGATGGGGTGGTGACCGGCTGCGGCACGATCGGAGGGCGTCTGGTGCACCTGGCCAGCCAGGATTTTACGGTTGCCGGCGGCGCGGCCGGCGAGGTGCATTGCGACAAGATCGTTGAAATGATGCACGCCGCGATGAAGACGGGCAGCCCCTTCGTGTTCATCAACGACTCAGGCGGCGCGCGGATTCAAGAAGGCATCGACAGCCTCGCCGGCTATGGCCGGGTGTTCTACCACAACACGCTGCTCTCCGGCGTGGTGCCGCAGATCAGCCTGATTTGCGGCCCCTGCGCCGGCGGCGCCACCTACAGCCCGGCGCTCACCGATTTCATCATCCAGACTCGCCAGGCCCAAATGTTCATCACCGGGCCGACCGTGATCAAGCAGGTCACCGGCCAGGAAGTCAGCGCCGAGGAGTTGGGCGGCCCGGAAGCCCACATGCGGACCTCCGGGGTCGTGCACTTCGTGGCCGACGACGATCAGCACGCGGCCGACATCTGCAAGAGACTGTTGAGCTTTCTGCCTTCCAACAACCTGGACGACCCGCCGATGCGCAGCGTCGAGCCGGTGATCGCGCTTGATCCGTCCATGAATCAGATTCTGCCCGAGAACTCGCGGCACTGCTACGACATGCACGAGGTGATCTGGCGGATCGTCGACGACGGAGATTTTCTCGAAGTGCAGGAGCTTTACGCCAAAAACTTGATCGTCGGCTTCGGGCGCGTGCTGGGGCGCCCGGTCGGAGTGATTGCCAATCAGCCGCTGGTGGCGGCCGGCTGCCTCGACATCGACGCCTCGGACAAGGCGTCGCGGTTTATTCGTTTTTGCAACGCCTTCAACATTCCGCTCGTGACCTTGGTCGACGTTCCCGGCTTCATGCCCGGCGTCGAGCAGGAGTACGGCGGAATCATCCGGCATGGGGCGAAGCTGCTATTTTCCTATTCCGCGGCCACGGTACCGAAGATCACGATCATCCTCCGCAAGGCCTATGGCGGGGCCTACGTGGCGATGTGCGCCAAAGACCTCGGGGCCGATCGCTGCGCCGCCTGGCCGACGGCCGAGATCGCCGTGATGGGTGCCGAAGGGGCGGTCGAAGTCGTGTTTCGCAATGAGATTAAAGCTGCCGAGGATCAGGCGGCAAAGCGCCGCGAATTGATCGACGTCTACCGCGACACGTTTTCGACGCCGTACGTTGCCGCCGGTCGGCGGATGATCGACAACGTGATTGAGCCCGCGGAGACACGCCGCTATATTGCGCTGGCGCTCGATAGCCTACGGATGAAGCGCGACATGCGCCCCGCCAAGAAGCACGGGTTGATTCCGCTCTAAAGAAACCAGTCGAGAAACCCGGGTACACGATGCCACTCATCATGCTTGCCGACATGACACTTGCCGAAAAGCTGCGCGACGCGCTCACGGTTGCGATCGTCGGAATGGGCACCGTGTTCGTCTCGTTGTACCTCATGGGTGAGCTATTTACGTTGCTGCACCGGTACTTTCACGGTCGAGCAGGAAGCGACGCGCCGGAGTCGGCGGCGTCCCCGCAAGCGGCCCAAGCCCCGGAACAAAAGATTGATCCGTACCTAATCCCCGTCTTGGTGGCGGCTGCAACCGCCGTTCTCGGCCGGCGAGTGGTGGTGCGACGGATCACCTTCATCAGCCGGAACACCGTGTCTGGCTGGGGCGAGGCCGGACGGGCTTCCATTCAAACTTCACACAATTTACGCAGGACGATGTAAAAGTATGAAACTCCGCATCACGGTCGAAGGCAACTCCTACGAAGTCGAGGTGGAAGTCGTGGAGGAGACGCCCACCGGGCCGATGTATGGTTCGACGTCGGTCCACAGCACCACGGTCGCCCCGCCGACCATGCACCCACATGCGAATCCGGGCGATGCTGCCGAGCATGCGCCGGCTGCCTCGGCTCCCAGCAGCGAGCACGTGGTCAAGGCGCCGATCGTGGGCACGATTTTGCAACTCAAGGTGGCGCCGGGCGACACGGTGTCGGTCAACCAGGTGCTACTGGTGATGGAAGCGATGAAGATGGAGACCAACATCGCTTCGCCGATCGCCGGCAAGATCAAGACGATCCGCGTGTCGCCTGGTGAGGCGGTCAAGGCGGGACAGGTGCTCGTGGAATTCGAGTAAGTGGAGTGCTCGCAGAGCGCGGAGATCATAATGTGGCAGCATGTCTGGCAAACGGCGGTTGATTTCTTCAGCGGGAGCGGCTTCGGCCAATTCTACTGGGGCAACGCCGTGATGATCGGCGTCGGCTTGCTGTTCATCTATCTGGCCATCAAACGCGGATTCGAGCCGCTGTTGCTGGTGCCGATCGGCTTCGGCATCGTGATGGGCAACGTGCCCTACAATGCGGCGACCACGCCTGTCGGTGCGTACGACGGACCGGTCGACGAAGAGAAGATCGACTACTACGTCACGGAGCCCACGTCGTGGGCCGGCAAGTCGTTCGACCGCTGGCAACGCGTCACGAATCCGGTCGTCGGCAAGGCGCTCCTCTTCGAGCCGACCTCCTCGGGCCTTGCCAAACTGAAAGCCAACGAGAATCTCGAGCGCGAAAATGATCGACGCCGTGAGGCAGGCGAGCCGCTACTCGAGCGCGAGCCGCTCGGAGACCTCGACTTTCAAGCGGTGATGATCAATCGCACGTCGACGCTCGACTACGAAGGGGGCGGGAAGATCGATCCGCTTCGCGAGGTCGGCATCCAGGAACTCCGGCAGGGACGACGCGTATTGGTTGGCACGCTCGCCGAACTGCCCGACGGACGCCGCGTGCTCAAGCCCGCGGGCGAGGGCGACCTGAATCGGTCCTATCCGGTCGTCATCGATCGCGAGACCCAGAACGTGTACCATGCCAGCCCGCTCTACCTGATCGCCCGAGGCGTGATTTGGGACGTGTTCCCGCCGCTGATCTTCCTGGGGCTCGGCGCACTGACCGACTTCGGGCCGCTGCTGGCCAATCCGCGGACAATCATCCTCGGCGCCGCCGCCCAATTCGGCGTGTTCGGCACGATCCTGGGCGCCCTGCTGATGGGTTTCAGCGGCAAGGAAGCGGCCTCGATCGGCATCATCGGCGGGGCCGACGGGCCGACCGCCATCTACATCTGTTCGAAGCTGGCCCCGGACCTGCTGGGGGCGATCGCGCTGTCGGCCTATTCCTACATGGCGATGGTTCCGCTGATCCAGCCGCCGATCATGCTCCTGCTCACCACCAAGAAAGAGCGGCTGATCCGCATGGAGCAGCCGCTATATGTCTCGAGGACACTGCGGATTCTGTTTCCCGTGGTCGGCTTTCTGCTCTGTGCATTCATCGCCAACGCCGCTTTGCCGCTGCTGGGGATGCTGTTTTTTGGCAATCTGATGCGGGAGTGCGGCGTCGTGGATCGATTGTTCAAGACGGCGCAGGCGCAGTTCATCGACGTGATCACCATCCTGCTCGGCGTCTCGGTCGGCTGCCTAACGCAGGCGTCGACGTTTTTGACTCTGCGGACGATCGGCATCTTTTGCCTGGGAATGGTGGCGTTCTCGATTGCCACCGCGTCGGGCATCTTGCTCGCCAAGCTGATGAACGTTTTCAGCACGACGAAGATCAATCCGCTGATCGGCTCGGCCGGCGTGTCGGCCGTACCGATGGCGGCCCGGGTGAGCCAAATGATGGCCCACCGCGACGACCCGCAGAATTTCATCTTAATGCACGCGATGGGCCCCAACGTGGCCGGCGTCATCGGCACGGCGGTCGCCGCCGGAGTGCTGCTTTCTTACTACGGACGCTGAACCTGGCGACGCGACCTCCGGCCCGGGGCAGTCGCGTGTCGAAGTCAAAGGTGTCGCCGCCTCGAGGCCCCCGGCGTACGGCCCTCGCCACCGGAGCCATTGGTGGCCACAACCTCCACTTGGTTGTCGATCTGGCGGACGCCGTCGAGGTCCTTGAGCACCGTCTGTAGCATCTGCTTGAGATAGAACGACGCAACGCAGCCTCGAACCACGAGCACGTCATTCTGTAGCTCGAACGCAAGGCGCTTGGCGCTGCGCGCAGCTGGCTGTGTTTTGCCAGGGTCTGGCGTGCGCGATGGACGACGTCTGAGCCGCGTATTGCGGATTTCGCCGTATCTGCCGGAGCGTCGCCGTCACGGCACTTATTTCGAATCGCCTTCGACATGGTGCTGCTCCTCCATCCCCATCGACGTCAGATGAATACCTTCCGATCTGAGGCTGGCAACTCAACCGATCCGTCGATGCGGCGAAAGACCGCCCAATTGATTCGTGCAAACCATGCGCCGTACCCATGTTGGCGTGGGCGGGCCGTGTGGATTCGCGGAATCTGCCTCCGCGCGCTCAACTGGGGCGGATGCGCGGCGAAGGAAACCAAACCGGCCAGGCGCAATACGGCGCATCATGTGTCATAACGGCGCGCCGCCGAAGCCTCGGTCAGAAACTGGCCAAAGGCCAGCGTGGCAGCCGTCAGTCCGACTCGATGGGGAATTCGGGCAAATGGACACCGCTCATTTCGAGCAGTTGCAGCCGCGTGCCGCCCAGCCGCTCGGCGAGCGTGCAGGCCACCCGATGCATGAAGCGGAAGCCAAACACTGGATTATCGGCGCAAAATTTCATGAGTACGTCGCCATCGAAGACGAGTGCCTTCACGGCCGTCATCGAGCGGGCCGAATCGTAAAGACGAGCCCGTCCAACCAAGGGCGACCAGCCCATCAACTCTCCGGCATGGACGACGGCAATCTGCCGGCATGACTCCTCGGCGTCGCAGATGGCGAGTGAAATCTCGCCGCTGAGGATGACGTAGACTTTTCGCGCCCGGTCGAATTCCTGAAACACGGTCGAGCGCGGAGGAATCTCCTGCAACTGGCAAATGTCAGATAAACCCTGCAGATCTTCGTCGGTAAAGCCGCGAAAGAACTTGCTCGATCGCAATGTTTCGCCAAGGTTCGAGTGGTCCATGTCGTCGTCTCCTGTTCCATGCAGTCTACGGCGTCGGAGACGGCCTGGCAACCTCGGAGCCACCACAGCCTGCTCCTACTGCTGCATTCGCCAACTTATTGGCTTTTCAACCCATCACGTGTTTCCGCAGGAACTCTGTCACTCGTTGCGGGCTGACGATGCCGACCACTTTCTGATCGATGTTCGTCACGGGAACGTGGCGAACGCCGCTGACGGCCATAATCGAGAGCGCCGCTGCGGCGGAATCGTTTTCGTAGGCAAAGATCGGGTCAGCCGTCATGAACTCGCTGACGGGCCGATCCTTCACTTGTTCGTACTCGAGTGCCACTCGCTCCAAAACGTCGCGATCGGAGAACACGCCCACCAATCGCCTGTCTTGCTCGACGAGCAGGCAGGCGACATGCATCGCAGCTAGCGCCTTGACGGCCGCGCGGATCGGAATGTCCGGCGTAATCGTGGCCACCGGGGTGCATTGGATGGCAACCACGGTCTCCTCGGCCAAGGCCCGCTCCAACGGGTCCTTATACGCTTTCGGATCGTAGTTCTGCAACGGGTCGGAGAACTCTTCCGGTTCTTTGGCTGGCTTTGCGTCGCTTGTCATGGTCATGCTCCTTCCCGGTGCGCTGGATAGGGTTTCCCACCGATTCGCTGCACGATCACCTGTCGGGGAAAATGTTCGGCCACGTATTCCATCAGCCCTTTCTGCCCCGTCAGCCCAGCCAGACGGCCATGGTCGTCGACGACAATCAAGAAGCGAATGTTGGCCACCTCGAGCGCCGTGAGCACGCAGGAGATCGGGTCGCTCAGACTGACCGTCGGCCACTGCCTGTCGAGGTGATCGAGAATCGAATCGTAGATTGCCGCCGGTGTTTCACTCAGCAGTCGAGTCAGTTTTGACTCGGCGAACAGTCCAACCGGTCGGCGCTCGTCATTGACGACGATGGCGCAGCCGAGTTTCTTTTGACGCATTTGATCGACGGCGTCGCGAACCGTGGCCTCCGGCGAGACGACGACGGGTTCGCGGATTGCCAGTCGGCTGACCGGCTCGCTGCGAATGTTTTCGTAGAGTCCCATGTTTCGACCTCAGAAAAGGAAAACGAATCGCCTGGTGGTTCCTCTGGATTAGGTGGCCCAATACTCGGGCGTATAGGTCGCCAGCGCCTTCATGTAGTTGGCTCGCTCCAACATGCTCGGGTTGGGACAGTTGGCCCGGCTCATGCTGCCTTTGAGCTGCTCGACCGATTCGTACTCATGTTCGCCAAGCCAACCGTTCAACTCCCCCAGGATCGTCGCCACGCACGTCGGGCGATGCTTCAGGAGTCCGGTCGTCATCATCGCCACGTCCGCGCCCACGAGCAACACGCGGATCGCGTTCGACGCGTCGTGAATCCCGCTGCTGGCGGCGAGCGAGCATTGCAATTGATCGCGCAGAATTGCGATCCAACGCAACGGCAATCGCACTTCGTAGCGTTGGCTGAGCACCAAATCAGGTACGATTTGCAGCGATTCCAGGTCGAGATCCGGCTCCAGAAACCGGTTGAACAGCACCAGGCCGTCGGCCCCCGCGTTGGCCAGGCGAAACGCCATGTTGGGAATGCTGCTGAACTGCGAGCCGATTTTGACGGCCAGCGGAATTTGGACCGACTGCCGCACTTCCGCCACCAAATCGACGTATCGCTGCTCGACATCTGAGCCGTCCATGCCGCAATCGGTCGGAACGAAATAGACGTTCAGCTCCAGCGCGTCGGCGCCGGCGTCTTGAAGCATCCGTGCGTAGCGCGTCCAGCCGCCCAGCGACTGGCCGTTGAGGCTGGCGATCACCGGCACCGAGACGTTTCGCTTCGCGTCTTCGACGTGCTCCAGGTATTCGCGCGGACCCTTACCGAAGCCTCCCGTCTCCGGAAAGTAGCTCAACGACTCGGCAAACGATTCGCTCTGGAACTCGTAGAGCCGGTTCATCTGCAATTCATCGTGCTCGATCTGCTCCTCGAACAACGAAGGCAGCACGACGGCGGCGATGCCGCTGTCGACCAACTGCCGCAGTGTCTCCACGCTGCCCGTCAGCGGACCGGCCGAGGCAACCAGCGGGTTCTTGAGCTTGAGACCTAAATAGGTCGTGCTGAGATCGACATTCATGTTAATTTCCCACTTACTTAGAGACTTCGCGTACGACGCCGGCCATTTGTTCGTAGTAGTGCCACTGGTCGTTGATGTCTTGTTGAGCCAATTTGAATAGCCGCTCCGCCTCCTCCGGGTGCGATCGCATCAACATGGCGAAGCGCGCTTCCTGCATGGCGAAGTCGCGGAACGTTTTTCTCGGCGCACGGCTGTCGAGGTGGAACGGGTGCCCGTCGGCGCGGGCTTCCAGTGGATTGTAGCGATACACGGGCCAGAAGCCGCTCTGGACCGCGTCCTTCTGGTGCGTCATCGAGGTGGTCATGTTGATGCCGTGGGCGATGCAGTGGCTGTAGGCCAAGATCAACGAGACGCCGGGGTATGACTCCGCCTCGACAAACGCGCGGATCGTCTGCGCCGGGTTCGCCCCCATCGCCACTTGAGCGACGTACACGTTGCCGTACGACACGGCCAGCATGCCGAGGTCCTTGCGGCGGGCCTGCTTGCCGCCGGCGGCAAACTTGGCCACCGCAGCCCGCGGCGTCGACTTCGATGCCTGGCCGCCGGTGTTCGAATAAACGCCCGTGTCGAGCACCAGGATGTTCAGATCGCGCCCGGAGGTCAGGGCGTGGTCTAGTCCGCCAAACCCGATGTCGTAAGCCCAACCGTCGCCCCCAACGCTCCACACGCTGCGGCGGACCAACACTTCGGCAATCGGAGCCAGGGAGGCTGCCAGCGGGGATGTGTTGCCAGCAAGTTTGCGACGGAGCGTCGCCAACCGCTCGCGCTGGGCCGCGATTTCCGTGTCGTTTGTCTGCGGCGATTCGCAGATCTCGCGGACCAGCGATTCGCCCACGACGTCGGACAACCGCTTCAGCAGGTACTCGGCGTAGTCCCGCTTTGCGTCGACGGCCAGACGCAGGCCAAGGCCGAATTCCGCGGTGTCCTCGAATAGCGAGTTGTTCCACGTCGGCCCGCGCCCCTCGGGATTGGTGGCCCACGGCGTGGTCGGCAAGTTGCCGCCGTAAATCGACGAGCAGCCGGTCGCGTTTCCGATCACCGCCCGGTCGCCGAACAACTGGCTCATCAGCTTCAGGTAAGGCGTTTCGCCGCAGCCGGCGCAGGCGCCAGAGAACTCGAACAGCGGCTGGAGCATCTGGCTGCTTTTGACGGTGTCGTGTTCGACAAGCGTGCGATCGATCTCCGGGAGCTGGAGGTAGTAGTCCCAGTTGGCTCGCTCCCGTTCGAGGTGCTCGTCCTTGGGCAGCATGTTGATCGCCTTGTGCTTTGCCACCTCCTTGCTTTTGGCCGGGCAGACGTCGACGCACACGCCACAGCCGGTGCAGTCGTCCGGCGCCACCTGAATCGTCATCAAGTGATCGACGAACTCGATTCCTTTCCAAGGGCGGTGGACGAAGCTATCCGGCGCGCCGTCGAGCTCCTTCCGCGTGAACGGCTTCATGCGGATCGACGCATGGGGGCAGACCAGCGCGCAGAGCCCGCATTGGATGCAGATGTCGGGGTCCCAGATGGGAATCTCGTGGGCGATGCTCCGCTTCTCCAGTTTCGCCGTCGCGGTGGGAAACGTCCCGTCGACCGGAAGCGCGCTCACCGGCAACAGGTCGCCGCGTCCGGCCAGCAGCGCGGCCGTCACCCGTTCGACGAATTCGGAATGCTTGCCGACCGCGAGCGGCGGCTGGCGGCGAGTTTCGCTGGTGGCATTCGTTGGCACGCGCACCTCGTGCAGCGCCGCAAGTGCTCCGTCGACTGCCGCGTAGTTCCGCAAGAGCACCGCTTCGCCGCGCGCGCCGTACGTCTTCTTGATCGCCTGTTTAATGGCCGCGATGGCCTCGTCGCGGGGCAAGATTTCGGCCAGAGCGAAGAAGCAGGTCTGCATCACGGTGTTGATGCGATTGCCCATGCCGGCCTGCGCCGCGACGCTCAAGCCGTCGACCACGTAAAACCGCAGCTGCTTCTCGATAATCGCGTCCTGCACTTCGCGCGGCAGCGTTGCCCAGACCTCGTCGGGACCGAAAGGGCTATTGAGCAGAAACGTCGCGCCCTTGCCCGCCACCGATAGGACGTCCATCCGCTCCAGGAAATTGAACTGGTGGCAGCCGACGAAATTCGCCCGCTCAATGAGGTACGTCGACTCGATCGGCCGCGGACTGAACCGCAGGTGCGAAACCGTGATCGACCCGGCTTTCTTCGAATCGTAAACGAAATAGCCCTGGGCGTAGAGTGGCGTGTTTTCGCCGATGATTTTCACCGAGTTCTTGCTTGCGCCGACCGTGCCGTCGCTGCCCAGGCCGTAGAACACGGCCCGTGTGACGTCATCGCGCTCGGTGGAGAAGTCCGAGTCCCAATCGAGACTCAGCCGCGTCACGTCGTCGCGGATGCCGACGGTGAAGTGCCGGATCGGCTGCTCGGACAGCGGCTCGGCCAGCGACCGAGCGGCCATCGCCGGCGTGAATTCCTTCGACGACAGGCCATACCGCCCGCCGATCACTTGCGGCAGCGTCTTCGACTCCGGCCGGGCTTGATGCCACTGTTCAAAGAGCGCCGTGACGACGTCCTGATACAACGGCTCGCCAATCGCACCGGGCTCCTTCGTGCGATCGAGCACCACGATCTCGCGGGTCGTGCGCGGCAAGGCGTCGACAAACGCCGCCAAATCGAATGGTCGATAAAGTCGCACCTTCAACAGGCCGACCTTCTCGCCTTGCCCGCACAACCACTCCACCGCTTCCTCCGCCGCCCCCACTCCGGAGCCCATCATCACCAACACCCGCTCGGCATCCGCCGCGCCGACGTATTCGAACAGCCGATACGACCGCCCCGTTAACTTGGCAAATCGATCCATCGTGGCTTGCACGATGGCGGGCACCGCCAAGTAAAACGGATTGCTCGCCTCGCGGGCCTGAAAGAACACGTCGGGATTCTGTGCCGAACCGCGCAGCACCGGACGGTCCGGGTCCATCGCCCGCTCGCGATGAGCCAGGATCCAGTTTGGGTCGATCATTGCGCGGACGTCGTCATCGGAAAGCTGCTCGATCTTGTTGACTTCGTGCGACGTGCGGAAGCCGTCGAAGAAGTGCAGGAACGGCACGCGGGATTCGAGCGTCGCCGCCTGTGCGATCAGCGCGAAGTCGTGCGTTTCCTGCACCGAGTTCGCCGCGAGCATCGCCCAACCGGTGCTGCGAACGGCCATTACGTCGCTATGGTCGCCGAAGATCGAGAGGCAATGCGTGGCGATCGTGCGGGCGGAAATGTGAAACACCGTCGGCGTCAGCTCGCCGGCGATCTTGAACATCGTCGGAATCATCAACAGCAAGCCCTGCGACGCCGTGAACGTGCAACTCAAGGCCCCGGCCTGCAGGCGCCGTGCACGGCGGCCGCCGCCCCGCCTTCGCTCTGCATCTCGATGACTTCCGGCACCGTGCCGTGGATGTTTACCCGGCCCTGTGACGACCAGGCGTCGCAGAGCTCGCCCATCGGCGAGGCGGGGGTGATCGGGTAGATCGCGATCACTTCATTGGTGCGATGGGCGATGGACGCGGCAGCTTCGTTGCCGTCGACGGTAATAAAATGTGGTTCGCTCACGTTCCGTGCTTTCTCCCTCGTGCAGTGTGCAGGCTGCGGCAACGCGGTCCCTCTCGGCCGGCACCGGTGCCTCCCCGTAAATGCACAAAATGTGCCACCTTTCTGGCGTACGACGATTTCGTCGTCAAGACTCATGCCGCAGGCTGGCAAACCGATCTTTTTCACGTCCGGGTGTCGGACTGTGCCAAATCGTGTAGACTGGCGGACGACGAAAGCGCGCAGAGCCGCACACTCTTGGTCCATCGGTGCACGGGCAGTTCTGTGATTTCCACGTCGGGCACGGATTTGGCAATTGGCATGGCCTTAGCAGTTGTGTCGGCAAACGCGCATCGCGGCAAACGCCGCTTCATTTACTTGAGGAGTTCCCGACCATGTCCAAGTTGACCGACCGATTGGGCAAAGATGCCGATTCGCTACTGAGCTACCGCTGCCAGGGCATTCCCAAAGAAACGCTCCATCTGCCCGGCCCCGACATGGTCGATCGGATCTTCCTTGCCAGCGACCGCAATCCGCGTGTGCTCAACAATCTCGAGCGGCTGCTTGAGCACGGCCGGCTACGTAACACGGGCTATCTGTCGATCCTACCCGTCGACCAAGGCATCGAGCACTCGGCCGGCGCGTCGTTCGCGCCGAACCCGCAGTACTTCGATCCCGAGAATATCGTCCGGCTTGCGATCGAAGGGGGCTGCAACGCGGTCGCCTCGACGTTTGGCGTGCTGGGCATCGTGGCCCGCAAGTATGCCCACAAGATTCCCTTCATCGTGAAGATCAATCACAACGAGCTGCTGACCTATCCCAACAAGTTCGACCAGGTGATGTTCGGCAAGGTCGAAGAAGCGTACGACATGGGCGCCGCGGCCGTTGGGGCCACGATCTATTTCGGCTCGGACGAAGCGACACGGCAGATCGTTGAGGTGGCCGATGCCTTTGAGCAGGCGCACCAACTCGGCATGGCGACCGTGTTGTGGTGCTACCTGCGCAACCCAGCCTTCAAGGCCGACAAGGACTACCACGTGTCGGCCGACCTCACGGGCCAGGCCAATCACCTGGGCGTCACGATCCAGGCCGACATAATCAAGCAAAAGCTGCCGGAAGACAACGGCGGCTACAAGGCGCTCAAGTTCGGCAAGACCTCGCCGCTGGTGTACGAAAAGCTCACCACCGATCACCCGATCGACCTCTGCCGCTATCAGGTGGCGAACTGCTACATGGGTCGCTGCGGCTTGATTAATTCGGGCGGCGCGTCGAGCGGGGCCGGAGATTTGGCCGAGGCGGTCCGCACCGCGGTAATCAACAAGCGCGCCGGCGGCATGGGCCTGATCAGCGGCCGCAAGGCGTTCCAACGTCCGATGGCCGAGGGCGTCGAGCTGCTCCTCGCCATCCAAGACGTGTACCTTGATCCGCAAGTCACGGTGGCCTAGGCGGACAAACGAATCGCCGGCGGGTGGCTACGACCCGCCGTGACGATGTCTATTCGCCGCCCGTGTATTTGAACGACAAATTGAGCCGTGTGCGGTAAATCAGCTTTCCATTCTCGATCTTGAGGTCGAGTTTCGTGACCTCGCCAATCCGCAACTCGCGCAGGCTCTTGCTCGCCGTCTCGACGGCGCTCTTGGCCGCGTCATCCCAGGACTTCTCGCTTGTACCGACCAGTTCAATAACTCTGTAAACGCTCATCGATCCGTCTCCTTTGCAATTTGGACGCGCACGTTCCCCACGATTGACTCAACCGACAATCTAATCGGCGGCCACGACCGGCGGCAAGGGCCCGGAAAGAATGATTGCCCCGCTACTCGCTCGCGGTCTCCAATTGGCGAATCCGCGCTTCGAGCTCGGCGATCCGCTCGGCGAACTCCGAGCTTTCCGGGGCAGTAGTCTCACCCGCGGGCGATCCACCAGCGCCATCGTTCGCCCCGCGGAATCCGTCCAGCCAGGCCTTCACCCAGTGGACCGGGTTCGCCAGCCCTTTGACCGACGTGCCGTGCTGTTTGAGATAATCCAGGTAAGTCAGTGACTGGCGGAAATAGTCGCGCAAAAACTCGGTCATCATGTCGTTCGACCGCACGATCGAATGGAGCATTTCGATCGGGAAGAGCGCGATTTTTTCCGGCTGGCGATCCATGATGATCTGAGTCAGCACGAGGTGCGTGATGTCTTCGCCCGACTGGCTGTCGCGCACCTCGACCGTGTGACCCGCGCGGATCATCTCCTCGATTTCGGGCAGCGAGACGTACTTACTCGTGTTCCGCGCGTAGAACCGCCGATTCGGATAGCGCTTGATCTGGATGGTTTCGTCAGCCATGATTCGCAGACTCGCCGGCGGAACCGAACTCGGCGTCCGCTGGGTGATCAATCAGCCTCTTGCACTCTTCTCTTCTCAGTTATTTTCCCGATTTCATGGCGATCTTTGCCCCTTCGCGTCTTGGCGTGAAAACCAAGACTACGGCCAACGACACGCCACGCGGTCCCTTTTTATTACCGGCCTTACGCCTGGGGATGCCAGCCGGCGTCGGCCCACAACTGGCCGCTGACCGCCGAATTCGAAACCATGAAACAGATCGCGTCCGCGATTTCTTCCGGGCGAATCAAACGGCGCAGCTGGGTGTACGGCAAGATGTTCTTCTTGATGTACTCCTCACCGAGGCTGCGGACCATCGGCGTATCGGTAAAGCCCGGATGGATGATTCCGCAGCGGACTCCGTGGTAGATCGCCTCCTTGGTGAGGGTTGCCGTGGCGCCTTCCAAGCCGGCCTTGGTCACGGCGTAGGAGATCTGGCCCTTATTGCCTTGCGACGAAACGGAGCCGATGAACACGACCGTCCCCTGGATCGCCTCCTCCGGATCCCAACGCTTCAAGCCGCGTTTCCAGCGGTCTTCCGCGATTCGGGCCACCATCTCGATCGCCCAATAGATCGGCGCGACCAGGTTCACCTCGGTGACCTCGCGAAACGTGGCGACGGAATAGGGCTCTGCCTTCCCGGTTTCCTTATTCATGGCCACCGCCAGCGCATCGCGCGTGATCCCGGCGGCAGGGACGCAAATACTGACGACGCCGTGCGTGCGCGATCACTTCGTCGTACACCTGGCTGCGAAACGTGTCGTTGGTCGTGTCGCCGACGTGGACGTCGGCCACCTGCCGCCCCGACTCCGTGTCGATCGAGTCGGCCAATCGGTAAACATCGTCGCGGCGATCCACGAGCACCACGGCTCGCGCCCCACGACGGGCAAACTCGCGGCTCACCGCCGCACCAATTCCGCTTCCGGCGCCGGTGACCAGCGCGACCTTTTCTTTGATATTCATCGTGATCCAAGCCTCGTGGTGGGACACTTCCATTTCCTCGTTGGAACCGCCTGACGACGATTCCAACGAGGACCAATTTCAAACCTCCGCGCCCGAGCGGCGCAGGCCGACTTCACGGCCCGGCTTTGGCGAACAGGTCGGTCCATTTGGTGACCGCTTCTTGGAATTCTCGGATCTGCGTTTCCGTCACTTCCCGCATGCAGTCCAAGGTCTTCCGGCAGAACTGCTCGGTCCGCCGACGAAGCTCCTCAGGCGTGCTGGCGTCGGTAACATGGAACGCCGCGTCGAGCGACTCGATCGCCGCTTCATATTGCCGATCTATCACGTCGCGGTGCTTCCGCGCAACGCCGGAAACCGTCTCCATCCATTGCTTGCGCAGGTTTTGGATCTGGTTCAGCCAGGCCGACTGGGGGATCGGCATGCCGGGCCACATCAGCGACCATTGGCTGAGGACCTCCTGCTGCATTTTCAGATTCGCCTCGGCCGCCTTGCGGATGTTTTGAAAAACCTCTTCCAATACGGGGCTCGCTGTCTTGGTCTCTGCCATGGCTGATTCTCCTTATTCACAGTGGAAACAAACCGCCTTCGGGTATAACTAGCGCCGGCGGGCCACGCAGGCCCCCAACGCAATCGACTCTCTAATGCAATTATTCGTCGAGTATGGGGTGAAAGTCAACCGATAATTACTGCGTATGCAATAATGTTGCAACATGCTTATAAATAACAACTTACGTCAACATACAGCATTATTACACTAAAAATATAGCCACTATCCAGCATTCCATCTCGCATTTGCGTCATCCGCCGGATAGAATTTCATTGGGCAAGCGAGGACCACCATGCAAGACGTCGTCCGCGAACTGGCCGCCAAACGAGCGGCCGCCGAACTGGGCGGTGGCGAACGCCGCATCGGAGCGCAGCACGCCAAGGGCAAACTCACCGCCCGCGAGCGGATCGAACTGCTGATGGATCCCGGCTCGTTCGAAGAGTGGGACATGTTCGTCGAGCATCGCTGCGCCGACTTCGGCATGGGCGAGCAGCGCGTGCCCGGCGACGGCGTCGTCACCGGCTTTGGCACGATCAACGGCCGCGTCGTGTTTGTCTTCAGCCAGGACTTCACCGTCTTCGGCGGATCGCTCTCCGAGGCGCACTCCGAAAAGATCTGCAAGATCATGGACCACGCGATGAAGGTCGGAGCGCCCGTCATCGGGCTCAACGACTCCGGCGGCGCGCGCATTCAGGAAGGCGTCGCGTCGCTGGCCGGCTATGCCGAAGTGTTTCAACGCAACGTGCTCGCCTCAGGCGTCATTCCGCAGATTTCGCTGATCATGGGACCGTGCGCCGGCGGCGCCGTCTATTCGCCGGCGATGACCGACTTCATCTTCATGGTGAAGGACAGCTCCTACATGTACGTCACCGGCCCGGAAGTCGTCCGCACGGTGACGCATGAGATCGTTTCGCACGAGGAGCTCGGCGGCGCGGTCACGCACTCAACGCGGTCGGGCGTCGCCGACCTGGCGTTCGAGAACGACGTCGAAGCGCTGCTGATGACGCGCCGCTTGATGAACTACCTGCCCGCCAACAATCGGGTGCCGCCGCCGTTTCGTCCCACGCCCGACCAGGCCGACCGCGAGGAACCGTCGCTCGACACCTTGGTGCCGGATAGCCCGACCAAGCCGTACGACATGAAGGAGCTGATCCTCAAGATCGTCGACGACACCGACTTCTTCGAGATTCAGCCCGACAGCGCCAAGAACATCGTCGTCGGCTTTGCCCGCATGGAAGGCTTTCCGGTCGGGATCGTGGCCAACCAGCCGATGGTCCTGGCCGGCTGCTTGGACATCAAATCAGCGATCAAGGCGGCCCGTTTCGTCCGCTTTTGCGATAGTTTCAGCATCCCGCTGATCACGCTGGTCGACGTGCCCGGTTTCATGCCCGGCACGGCCCAGGAATACGGCGGCATCATCAAGCACGGCGCGAAGCTGCTCTACGCCTATGCCGAGGCGACCGTGCCGAAGATCACGCTGATCACCCGCAAAGCCTACGGCGGGGCGTACGACGTGATGGCCTCGAAGCACTTGCGGGGCGACGTCAACATCGCCTGGCCGAGTGCCGAGATCGCCGTCATGGGCCCCAAGGGCGCGGTCGAAATCATTTTCCGCAAAGACCGCGACGACGGGATTCGAATCGCCGAATTGACCGAAGAGTATCGTGCGAAGTTTGCCAACCCGTTTGTGGCCGGGCGGCGCGGCTACATCGACGACGTCATCACGCCGCGGCTGACCCGCAAGCGGATTTGCCGATCGCTGGCGATGCTTCGCAACAAGAAACTAGAGAATCCCTGGCGCAAGCACGGGAACATTCCGTTGTAACCTCCTTCCGCGTAACTGCGGAGCCAATGGAGCCGTGGGGCCAATGGATAGGTGAGGAGTTCGACGTGTTCAAGAAGATTCTGATTGCCAACCGGGGCGAGATCGCCTGCCGGGTGATGAAAACGGCCCGCCGGATGGGCATCGCGACGGTCGCCGTCTACTCGACCGCCGACAAGGATGCGTTGCACGTGTCGCTCGCCGACGAAGCAATCTGCATCGGCCCTGCCCCGTCGGCCGAGAGCTACCTGGTCATCGACAACATCCTCGACGCTTGCCGGAAGACCGGCGCCGAAGCGGTGCATCCCGGCTATGGTTTCCTGTCGGAGAACGCCGGGTTTGCCGAGCGGCTCGCCGAGGACGGCATCGCGTTCATCGGTCCCGGCGTCCACGCGATCACCAGCATGGGCGACAAAATCACCTCGAAACAACTCGCCCGCGACGCCGGCGTGAACACGATCCCCGGCTACGCCGAGGTCATTCCCAACGCCCAGATGGCCGCCTCTGTGGCCCGCGACGTCGGCTATCCGGTGATGCTCAAAGCCAGCGCCGGCGGCGGCGGCAAAGGCATGCGCGTCGCCCGCAACGACGATGAGTGCCGCGAGGGCTTCGAGCGGGCGACAAGCGAGGCCCTGTCCAGCTTCGGCGATGGCCGCGTGTTCCTCGAGAAATTCATCGAAGAACCGCGGCACATCGAGATTCAAGTGATCGGCGACCAACACGGCAACGTCATTCACTTGGGCGAGCGCGAGTGCTCGCTGCAACGTCGGCATCAAAAGGTCATCGAAGAATCGCCGTCGCCTTTCCTCGACGAAGCGACGCGCCGCGCGATGGGCGGCCAGGCGGTCGCGCTGGCGCGAGCGGTTCAGTACTCGTCCGCCGGCACCGTGGAGTTCATCGTCGACCAATCGCGCAACTTCTATTTCCTGGAGATGAACACGCGGCTGCAGGTCGAGCACCCGGTCACCGAATTCGTCACGGGGCTCGACCTGGTCGAGTTGATGATCCGCATCGCGGCCGGCGAGCGGCTGCCGATCGGGCAAGACGACGTGCGACTCCAAGGCTCGGCGATCGAGGCCCGCATTTACGCCGAGGATCCGTTCCGCAATTTCCTGCCCTCGGTCGGCCGGCTGGTGCGCTATTTGCCGCCCGCCGAGTCCGACGTGGTGCGTGTCGACACCGGCGTCTACGAAGGGGGCGAAGTTTCGATCCACTACGACCCGATGATCGCCAAGCTGATCACCTACGGCGACGACCGCGACCAGGCGATCGGCCGCATACGCGATGCGCTCAACGAGTTTTACATCCGCGGCGTGTCGCACAACATCAGCTTCCTCGGGGCGTTGGTGAATCACCCCCGCTTCGCCGAGGGGCGGCTGAGCACGAACATGATCGCCGAAGAGTATCCACACGGCTTCGACGCGGCCGACGTCGTGCATGACGACCCGCTGCTATTGGTCGCCACCTGCGGCGCGATCCACCGCAGCTACCGCGAGCGGGCGGCCCGAATCACCGGCCAGCTCGAGGGCTACGAGCCGCAGGTCGAGCCCGATTGGGTCGTCTTGTTGAGCGGCGAGAAATACTCGATCACGGTCCGGCCGGCCGACGGCGGGTACGACGTTTTGCACGGCGAAGACACGTACCGCGTGGAAACCGATTGGCAATTCGGCCAGCCGCTGTTCCGCGGCCGCATCAACGGCGAGGAAGTCTGCGTGCAGGTCGAGCGGCGGCACCTCAAGTACCGCTTGTTCCACTGGGGCACGCAGGTCGACGTGATGGTCCTCTCGGCGAGGGCCGCCGACCTCTTGGCCCGCATGCCCGAAAAAGAACCGCCCGACACCTCGAAGTTCCTGCTCTCGCCGATGCCGGGGTTGCTGGCGAAGATCGTCGTGGCGGCCGGCGAACAAGTCAAAACCGGCCAGGACCTGGCCATCGTCGAAGCGATGAAGATGGAAAACGTGCTCCGCGCCGAGCGCGAAGCGAAAGTCGCCAAAGTGCTGGTCGGCGTCGGCGAGACGCTGGCCGTCGACCAACCGATCTTGGAGTTCGAATAGCGGAGATTGCCACGCTCGGTGCCGCTGAATTGCGAGGTGAGCCATGAGCAACGAAAATCTCACGAACCGAACATTTGACGAAATCGCCGTCGGCGCGTCGGCCGAGCTGTCGCGGACGCTGAATCGGACCGGGGTCGAAACGCTGGCGATGATGTCGGGGCAGATCGATCCCTGCCATTTGGAACACGAACATGCCGGCGATTCAGCTGCCGACGATCGTGCCGACGCCGCGGGGGCCGAAGCGCTGGTCGCGGCGGTGCTGGGCTCGAAGCTGCCTGGGCCGGGCATGCGCATTGTCGATCAGGACTTGCACTTTAACGGCAACGTGAGAATCGGCGACACGCTGACCGCACGCGTCAAGGCCCGCGAGAAACGGCCCGCCACCGGGGAAATCGTCTTCGATTGCCAGTGTATCGATCAGGAAAACGTGACCCTGGTGTCGGGGAGCGTCACCGTCGTCGCGCCGACCGAGCACATTCGGTACACAAACGACGCGCCGTCCGAATTGGCGCTCCGTCGCAGCGACGAGTTCCACAAGCTGTTGCGGGCCTGCAAGGGATTGCCGCCCATCCGTTGCGGCATCGTGCATCCGTGTGATCGCGGCTCGCTCGTCGCGGCGCTCGAAGCGGCCCAGCGCGGGCTGCTCGATCCGGTGCTGATCGGGCCGCTTGCCAAAATCCAGGCCGTCGCCGTCGCCGAACATCTCGACCTGGGCGACGTCCCGCTGGTCGACGTGCCCCACAGCCACGCCGCCGCCGCTCGCGCCGCTGAAATGGCCCGCGCCGGCCAGTTCGACGCCTTGATGAAGGGCAGCATCCACACCGGCGAGTTGCTCGCCGCGATCGTCTCGTCGAAAAGCGGATTGCGGACCGCTCGCCGCATCAGCCACGTCTACGTGGTCGACGTCCCCAGCCATCCGAGGATCCTGCTAGTGTCCGACGCAGCCGTCAACATTTGTCCGACGCTTGAGGAGAAAGCCGACATCGTCCGAAACGCGATCGACCTGGCCCACGTCATCGGCATCGCCGAGCCGAAGGTCGCCATTCTTTCGGCCATCGAAACGGTGAATCCGAGAATCCGCTCGACGATCGAGGCGGCCGCGCTCTGCAAGATGGCCGACCGCGGGCAGATCAGCGGAGGCATTGTCGACGGGCCGCTGGCGTTCGACAATGCGATCAGCCTGGAGGCCGCCCGCAAGAAGCACATCGCTTCGCCGGTCGCCGGGCGGGCCGACATCCTAATCACGCCCGACCTCGAGGCGGGAAATATGCTCGTCAAGCAACTGGTTTTCATGGCCGGCGCCGACGGCGCGGGCATCGTGATGGGCGCTCGCGTGCCAATCGCGCTCGACGAGCCGCGCCGATTCGGTCCGCACCCGGCTGGCCTCGATCGCCGTGGCCAACCTGGTCGCCAACGCGCGACGGAAGAAACCGCTGTAGTTCGACCCGAGACCATGGCCGATGCAATCCTCGTATTGAACGCGGGCTCGTCGAGCCTGAAGTTTTCCGTCTTCGTCGCGGGTGGCGACGGGCTCGCGCTGCATCTGCGCGGCCAGGTCGAAAGCTTGCATTCCTCGCCCCACTTCGCTGCCTACGACTCCGATGGGAATCGCGTCGCCGAGTACCGCTGGGACGCCGACGCCACGCTCGATTCTGTCGAGGCGACCCACCACGTGCTCAGCTGGCTGCGGGGTGATTCGCTCTCGAAGCACGATATTCGCGCAGTCGGCCATCGCGTGGTCCACGGCGGCCTCGACTTTACTGGCCCCGTGCGAATCGACAACGACGTACTGGTGCGATTGGACAAGCTGGTGCCGCTCGCACCACTGCACCAGCCGCAGAACCTCGCGGTGATTCGCGCCGTCGCCGAAGCGCTGCCTGGCACGCCGCAAGTCGCGTCGTTCGACACGTCGTTTCACGCTCAGCGGTGCCACCTGGATCAGCTATACGCCCTGCCGCGGCGTCTGACCGACGCGGGCATCCGCCGCTATGGCTTCCACGGCCTGTCGTACGAATACATCGCCTCGCGGCTCCGCGACGTCGATCCCGCCGCCCACGCCGGCCGCACGGTCGTCGCCCATCTAGGCAGCGGCGCGAGCATGTGCGCCCTGCGCGGCGGACAGAGCGTCGCCACGACGATGGGCTTCACCGCGCTCGACGGCCTGCCGATGGGCACCCGCTGCGGATCGATCGACCCCGGAGTCGTGCTCTATCTCATCGACGAGCAGCATCTCGACGCCCGGCAGATCGAACACATGCTCTACAGCGAATCGGGCTTGCTGGGGATCTCCGGCCTCTCGTCCGACATGCGCACACTGCTGGAGAGCAGCGATCCTAAAGCGAAAGAAGCGGTCGACTACTTCGTCTACCGCATCGGCCGCGAACTCGGCTCGCTGGTTGCGGCTTTGGGCGGGCTCGACGCGGTAGTGTTCACCGCCGGCATCGGCGAACACGCGGCCCCGATCCGCGCCGCCGTCTGCCGCGAAGCCGCCTGGCTGGGCATCGACCTCGACGAGGCGGAGAACACGGCCGGCGGCCCAAAAATCAGCCGCCCCACCAGCCGCGTCGCCGCCAGGGTCATTCCCACCGACGAGGAGCTGATGATCGCCCGGCACACCCAGTGCGCTCTCCTCGATCGCGGCCGAGGACCATAATCTGGTCACAGAGAGCGACTTCCGAGTTTTACGCGACGGCGCAATAAAAAACCCGGCGGTGAGGCGGCTCAGCCTCACGCCGGATTTCTAGATTGGCCTGTCATCAGGATTGAGCGCGGCGGAGTCGAACCGCAGCAGCCTCGAATAGCGTAGCCAGCAACGCAGCAAATAAGCCTGTAGGCTCTGGCACCGAGTTGGTCAAAGCCAAAGCGCCTGATCCGGACGGCGAGGTCTCGCCGAAGTGGGCCTTCCAAATATTGTAGTCCACTTGATCGACGCCGCCGCTGCGGTCTGCGTCGGCTGGGTAGCCGTAGTCGGTCGTCCCCAGCGTGTTACGCCAAACTGTATAATCCGCCGCGTCCACTTTCCCGCTACCGTTGTAATCGCCCGCTAGCGCGGCTAGGGGCGAATTGCTAAGAATGAACAGCGAATTGAAACCAGCATTCGCATCGTCGGTCGTCAGACTGAGGCGGATGGCGAAGTCGAGAATGTTGTCGGTGATTCCGGCTTCGATATCTCCCAGATTGAACACCGAGTCGTGGAAGTAGCCGAGGGCGCTCGGCAGGGAGTTGAAGGTGGTGTCGATGATGGTCAAGCCCTCCCGGTCCACCTGCAAATGCAGCGAATCGAAACCGGTTCCGCTCGCCGCACCGTCGATCAGGGCAAGCTGTAGATCCTTGAGCGATGAAAGTTGACTCAGATCGATCGTAAAAGATGCAGAACTGAGATACGTTTGAGAGGAACCGGAACCGCTGTTGGAGTAGTTGCCACCAAGCAACACGAGACCCAAATTGTCGGCTCCGGCGGCCATGCTTGCCGCACGGGGATTGCCGACCACTGCGGCCGTGACGTCGCTCGCCATTGGCATGCCCATGACATAGGCCGTCGACTGCAAACCGGCGGCCAACCCCAAGCTGGGAAACGCTCTGCCTGCGGCAGCCCGACTCTCACTTACGCTTGTGCTGGCGATTGGCGCCATAGCAGCGGCCGAAACGCTAACGGTCGCGCCGCCACCTGAAAAGGCACTGGAATTGGCGCCGCCAGACGAACCTGTGGCAGTCGCGCGAGCCGTTGCCGAGCCGTCAAGAAGTGTACCCAACGAGACGCCGCCCCGCGCGTTGGCTGTAACATTGATGTAGCCGTTGGAAGTACCGGTAGCGGTCGCGGTCGCGTCGCCGCCGTTGCCGCCATTGCCGCCGTAGGCCGTGGCGGAGACGGTGTCGTTGTAATACGTCCCCGTGTTGGTGCCGTTGGCGGTAGCCGTGGCCGCGCCGCCGGCCGCGCCGTTGCCACTAGCCGTGCCGTAGTAGTTACCGCCGTCGCCGCCCGTGCCGCCGTAGGCCATCGACGTCACATACACCCCATACGAGTCACTGGCGCCGTGCCGCTGGCTGTGCTCGTGGCATTGCCGCCCACCGCGCCGGTCCCGGCACCTCCATAGAAGCCCGAACCGCCGCCCGCGCCGCCGGTCGACGTGCTCGTGGCGGCAACAGAGCTGTCTCCCGTGCCGACGCTCATGGCCGTACTTGTCGCATTGCCGCCGATGCCACCAGTGCCCGCAAGACCAGGAATGCCCGACCCTTCCGGTATACCACCGAGTCCAGCCGCGCCGCCACTTCCGCCTTGGGCGGTGGCGGACGCAGTCGCGGTCCCCGCCACGCCTGGGTTGGTATTCGCGGTCGCTTGTGCATTCGCCCCTTTTCCGCCGTTACCTCCCTTGCCAGCTGACGCATTCGGATTGAGATTGGCGTCGCCATTTCCGCCGTTGCCACCGCCGCCACCGCCACCGCTGCCGCCGTAGGCTTGAGCATTGTTGTCGCTGTCAGTATTCACGCCGGTGTTGGCTGTCGTTGGATCGGGCGTCGCGTTTCCGCCGTTGCCGCCGGCCGTGCCCGGATTACCATCGACGCCTGGCGTACCACTCGATCCAGTTGAACCAGACTGCGTGACCGTTGTGGCCCTCGATTCGGCACAGGGACAACACAAGCTGAGCCAACTGCTCAGGAACATGAAACTGAGCGGGGCAGCGGCGACCGTCCCAATAGAAGCAATAGAGAAAAGGGCACGCGATGCCGTCCCGCGCAGACCGAGGGCAATGGATCGTGGACATTAGAATCTCATGTCAGGAGAGTCCGACAAAGAATGGCGGCAGTTGTATCAAGTAATTTCAACTACTTGATTTACCAAGCGACGTGTGCGTACCGAGGCGCAACACGCTAAGATTAGAGCGTCGGCCCAGCCACATTGGGTAGCGGAACAGGAGGAATACTAATCCCCCAATCCCCATTGTCAAGAATTTATTCATGTAAATTGGCGGCTTTTCCGCCAGACTGGGGCTGCGTTGAGAATCGGCGGTCTTGCAAGTGTTTCTTGGCAACTGCGGGTGGCAAGAGAGCGCAATAAAAAACCCGGCGGTGAGGCGGCTCAGCCTCACGCCGGGTCTATCTTTTCAACTTGGTAAGCTGTGCGAGCAATTTGCATCACCCGCACTGATCCTTCAACTGTCAGCCGCAGACTCCCCATTGTTGCTGTGTGATCAATTGCTTGATCGACAGCTAATATCCTGAGAGCCGAAGCTCCCAGTTTCTAAGAATCCTTAGAAAGGAGGTGATCCAGCCGCAGGTTCCCCTACGGCTACCTTGTTACGACTTAGTCCCAATCGCGGAGTTGACTCTAGGCGCCTGCTTCCCTTGCGGGTTCGCGTAGCGACTTTAAGCCCCCCCCACTTTCGTGGCTTGACGGGCGGTGTGTACAAGGCTCAGGAACATATTCACGGTAGTATGCTGACCTACCATTACTAGCGATTCCAGCTTCATGCAGGCGAGTTGCAGCCTGCAATCCGAACTGAGCCGCGTTTTCTGGGATTTGCTCGACCTCGCGGTTTTGCTTCCCTTTGTGCGCGGCATTGTAGGACGTGTGCAGCCCTAGTCATAAAGGCCATGAGGACTTGACGTCATCCCCACCTTCCTCCGGCTTAACGCCGGCGGTCTCGCTAGAGTCCCCGACATGACTCGCTGGCAACTAGCGACAAGGGTTTCGCTCGTTAAGGGACTTAACCCGACATCTCACGACACGAGCTGACGACAGCCATGCAGCACCTGTGCACGTTCCACCCGAAGGCGTGGCCCGGCTTTCACCGGGTTGATCCGTGCATGTCAAGACTAGGATAAGGTTCTTCGCGTAGCCTCGAATTAAGCCACATCCTCCACCGCTTGTGTGAGCCCCCGTCAATTCCTTTGAGTTTCAGCCTTGCGACCATACTCCCCAGGCGGAGCACTTATCACTTTCGCTTCGACCGAGAGGCTATGGGGGGCCCCTCGATCAAGTGCTCATCGTTTACAGCTAGGACTACCGGGGTATCTAATCCCGTTCGCTCCCCTAGCTTTCGTATCTCAGCGTCAGAAGAGACCCAGTAAGCCGCTTTCGCCACTGGTGTTCCTGATGATATCAACGCATTTCACCGCTCCACCATCAGTTCCGCTTACCTCTGTCTCCCTCAAGCACCACAGTATCGGGCGCAGTTCCTCGGTTGAGCCGAGGGCTTTCACACCCGACTAATAGCGCCGCCTACATACCCTTTAAGCCCAATAAATCCGAATAACGTTTGGACGGTTCGTATTACCGCGGCTGCTGGCACGAACTTAGCCCGTCCTTCTTCCGAAGATAGGTCAATACTAGGGGAGAACCCCTAGCAATTTCCTCCCTACCGAAAGCGGTTTACAACCCGAAGGCCTTCATCCCGCACGCGGCGTCGCTCGGTCAAGCTTTCGCTCATTGCCGAAGATTCTCGACTGCAGCCACCCGTAGGTGTCTGGGCAGTGTCTCAGTCCCAGTGAGCCGGGCCACGCTCTCACGCCCGGTATGCATCATCGCCTTGGTAGGCCATTACCCTACCAACAAGCTAGTACAACGCAGCCCGCTCCCAAGGTGGAATCACACCTTTAGTCCGGGGACATCATCCGGCATTACCCAGCCTTTCGGCTGGCTATTCCGGGCCCTGGGGCACGTAGCTACGTATTACTCTCCCTTTCGCCGCTGGTGTATTGCTACACCCGCTCGACTTGCATGCCTAATCCACGCCGCCAACGTTCATTCTGAGCCAGGATCAAACCCTTCAATTGGTATATGCTTAAACTCACAAGCGTTAACGCACGTCGCAAGCGACGCGGCTAAATGCCGGCGAGCTAAAGAGCCATTTGAAGCTTTTGAAGTTGGAAGTTCGACGACCGAAACACAGGTGATTGCTCACGCGTGTCCGTCCGTAAAACCTCCGCCTGTACAGTCCTTAGCTGACAAAAAAATTGGAGGTTCACTTACCAAATTGTCAAAGAGCAAGCCTCGCATTCTAACCTATCCACCACGGTGGACAAGGCCAGAAACAAAAAACTCACCCGAAATCTTTCGGCCCGAGGGCCGAACTAATCCCGGCTGAGCAGGTTGTAATTCTACCCATCGGACGCTGGCTGTCAACCGCTTGAAATTCCCCGCCAAAATGTCGTTTAATAGGGCCGGTCCGGCTGGTTCGACTCTCCAGCTTTTCCTTCCTTCTTTTCCTCGGCCAAACCGTCATGGCATGTCGCGGCGTCCGCGGGGCGACCACCGTCGAGCGAAACGACCGCGAGGACATCCTCACGGCCACAAGGCAACTCCTGGCGCTGATGATCCGCCGCAACACGATCGACAAGCTCGACGTTGCCAGCGCGATCTTCACCACCACGCCCGATCTCGACGCCGAGTTTCCCGCGCTCGCGGCACGGCAGCTCGGCTGGCTCGAGGTGCCGCTGTTGTGCAGCCATGAACTGTGCGTGCCGGGCTCCCTCGCGCGCTGCATCCGCGTATTGGTGCATTGGAACACTGACCGCGCGCAGAAAGAAATCGAGCACATCTACGTCCGCGACGCCGTGCGTCTGCGTCCCGACCTCTCAAATCTTCCGCCCGTGAATTTGGAAGAGCTCGAAGCATGGATCAGCGAGCAGATGCGCGAACCCAAATAGCCCGGCCATCTTGGCCGGGATCGCACTGAGCCAAGATGGCTCGGCTATGTCGTGCTGGCCCAGCGCTCGAGAAGTAACATCGGCGCAAGCAGCGCGAGCACGACGCAACCCCAAAACGGTCCGCAGAATCCGAGCACAATCGCGGCGTCGATTACGATGATCGAGCGAATGCATGATCGCACCGCTTGTTGCACATGGTGAGATGTGGGGTCGCGCCAGGCCACGATACATCGCCGCGCGATCACCAAAGCAATTAGCGTCCAGAGAAGGAACCATGACGGCAAGTTGAGTAGCAGCGGCGACTGCATTCCTCGGATCGGCGCGATCGCAATCAACGCAATTCCAGCCAGCAGAATCGCACAGCCGGTCGCCAGTCGTCGCCGATCGCTGTTCGTTGCTTCGCCGCGCGAAGACCGTCAGACCTGCGACGTAAACACCCATCGTGGCGGCCAGAAATATCTGAGTCGCGGTCCACGGGTTCGTCATTTTGCCATCGACGATGCCGACAGTGCTCATTCCCAGAAGCACGTTAAGCATGCGGCAGACACCCATGTTGAGCGGCCCAATCGAATACCGCTTAACCTCCCAATCGTAGAGATAGATGAATGTGGCCAGCGCAACCGCCAATACGAGTGGTGCACGATCGCCGTTCAAAAGCTCGACTGTCCATGCCGCCGCAACCCCAATGACGAACAGAATCCAGCCGATCCTGAACGCCGTGGACCGAGTGACCGCACCAGACGGAATCGGCCGCTCGGGCCGTTCACGGGCGTCGACGTCCGCGTCGAATGCGTCGTTGAAAACCATGCCTGCGAGATAGAGTGACGAGGACGCCACGAGCAATAGTGCAAACGTAGAAGTCGGTTCCAAGTCGCCGTTGCGAACAAGATACCCCATCATCACGTCCGCCACGGCGGTGAACACCGCCGGAAACCGCAGCAGCTCGAAATACGCCCGCCACTTGCTTTGCACGCGCCCTACCCTCCGCTTGACAGGAACTCGCGCGCCTCCCGCGCCGCGGAGTCCGGATCGTCCAAATACGGATACAACTCCACGGTGAGCCAACCGTGATATCCCGTTTTGCTGATCTCCGTGAGCGTCGCCGCGAAGTCGATCGCCCCGCGACCGGGCACGAGATGCTCATGCACCCGCGTCGACGCGATGTCCTCGAAGTGGTAGTGCTTCGTGTGTGGGGCCATGCGGGCGATCCAGTCCTGCGGATCCTCGCCGACGCAGTACGCGTGGCCGACGTCGAAGTTCAGCCCGATCATCGGCGAGTCGATGCCGTCGACAAATTCCAGGTATTGATCGAACCGCTCGATCAACAGCCCCGGTTCCGGCTCGATCAACAGCGGCATTCCGAGCGACTCCGCCAGCTCGATGCACGGCATCAGCTCCTCGTAGAAAATCGCCGCCGCCGACTGCCAGGTCTGCCCGCTGGCGAGCGGCCCGCCCGGCTCGGTCGTGATGTGCGGCGCTCCCAAATCGATCGCGAGTTGCAGCGCCCGCTTGGTGTGCTCGCGGCGGATCGCGCGGTAGTGCGGATCGGGGTCGATCCAGCTGGGGTGCCAATACGGCTGCCGCGGATCGGCGATCGCGTTCATCATGAAGGCATTGATGTTCGAGATCGTGAGGCCGTGTTTCGCCAGCGCATTGCGAATCGCCTGCTTCTGCGACTCCAACAGCCCGGCTGGCCAGGCGTGCGGCACGTCGGCCAGCAGCTCGATGCCGCGATAGCCGAGCGCAGCAACGCGGGCGATCGTCTCGTCGATCGAGTAGCGAAGGTAGGCATTGGAACTAAACGCAAGTTGCATGGGCCTTCGTTTCGTTATGTTGGATTCGGTGGGCAACGATGGCGAAGTGCTTGCCGCCGAGCTTGGTGAGAAACAACGTTGCCGCCTCGTCGCCAGCGAGATGAAGCTGCTTGCGAACCGTCGCCGGGTCGTGGTCGACGCCCCGTTTCTTGATTTCGAGCCGGCCAATGTTCTGTTCGCGCAGATGGCCCGCGATCTGCCGCAAATCGAGCGGCAAAATTTCGCGGACCTCGAAGCAGGCCAGTGCCGGGTCGTCGATCGCCGTCGGCCCCGTGAGATAAGCGATGCCCGCCGACACCGCCGACAAACCATGTTCGCCCGCGAGTACGCCGGTCAAATGGGCGGCCAGCACCGCGGGATCGGGCTCGAACAGGAAGCGGCCAAGCTGCGGCGCGTACTGCAGCGGTTGGTTCGGCGGTCCGGTCACGGATTGAGCGACGCTCCCATCGGTCGACAAAACCGTGGCACGACGGACGCCCGGATCCCTGGCCAGCGTGCCATGCCACGCCACGAGCTGCCGGCACTGCCGGTCGCGGCTGATCCACTCCAATTCGTAGCGATCGACCCAACTCGCAGGGGCGTCGGCGGCCGGCGCCAGTTTGATCGCGGCATTGGAATTCACCGCGAGCAGTCGCTCGACGCACTCGGCGCTCGGGCTGCTCCATTCGAGCGCCGAGGTGCGATGCCCCGCGGGACGACGATCGGGATCGATTTGCCAGGCCGCGAAGGCGCAAGCGTCAAAACCATCGATTTCGCCGATTCTCAGTGACACTTGCTCGCTCACGCCGGCGGCGCGAGCATTTGCGCGGGCGTAGCACGCAGCGACGTCATCGCGGTCGACGCCAGTCGTTGGGCCGGCCGCGGCGAGCGCCAACAGATCGCCGCCGATCCCGCAGCACAGGTCGGCAACAGGCCCGTGGTCGGCGAATCGTCGCGCCTTGTGCGAGGCCACCCAATGGTCGGTCGCTTGCTCGAGCCCCAGCCGGGTGAAGAACATCTCGCCGGCCCGCTCGAACTTTGTCGCCGCCCGCTGCCGCAAATCGGCTTGTTCGAGCAGCAAGTGGGCCCGCGAGGCCGAGAGCGTCCGCCGCAATCGTGCCGCCGCCACGTGCAGTGGCTCGTTGCGACCGGCAAGATCGGCAAGCATTTCCGCCGCTTCCTTGCCGGTCAACCACTGGTAATCGGCAAGTTCGGCAGTGTTTGTCATCGCCAGTCGATCGGGCTGGTCCAGCTAGGGCGCTTGTCGCACACCGGCGGGCATTTGCAAAGTGGGTGTCCTCGGCTGGACGAAAACGAGGTTGGTGCAATGTGGAGATTCGCCCATGGCCGGCCGCCCCCTCATGTTAGCGACTTTGCTCGGCGCCTCGATAGGTGTGCCGTACGTCGTCTCGCGCTCGACGCAGGGTCCGGAGCAGGGCCCCGGTTCGACGCCGCCGCCGGCGGGGCAGAATTCGTCGTGGCAGAATCCAGGAAATGTCACCAATCCAGCGTTTTCGCCGCCCCCTTTGATGCCCGCGACAACTCCGGCAGCGTCCTCACAGCCCGCGGCATCGTATCCGGCCGCGCAACCAGCCTACCCGACCACCGCGACTCCCGCCGCGTTCACCGGCCTAGAGAACATCCGGCCGGGCGAACCCGTGCGGTATCACCGAATTCAAGACGTGTTTCGCTTCGACGTGTCCAAGGAGTGGGTCTACCAGAATTGGGACCGCAAATCGACCGGGCTCGCCGATCCCGAGTTGTTCGGCATCCGCGTGGCCCTGGTCACCGGCACCGGGCGGACCGACCTGGCCGGCGCGCTGACCTACCTGTTCGACGCCCAAGGTCGTCTTGAGCACATTTCGTTTCGCGGCCGCACTGCCGACACCACGCCGCTGGTGCGGTTCTTGACGCAGCGGTATCAATTCGAGCGGATGGACGGCCCGGCCGGCGAGCAATTGTACCAAGTGCGTAGTGGCTCGAGCGTTTACAGCGAGCTGCGAACGCGGCCCGAGTCGGTGCTGTTGGAAGACGCGCCGAACGGCAGCATCGGCGTAGTGCTCGAACTGGGGCGGCCGGGGTCGAATCGCCCTCTGCAACCGCCGGCGCCGAAATTGGACATCCCGGAAGTCGCCTCGCCGACGCCACCGCCCGAGGCCGCGGCCGATGCCGCCGACAAAGCGGCTGAGAAGCCCGGCTGGGTTGGAAAGTTCGGGCCCGCCACCCAGGTCCAGCACAACCAGGTGCTCGAACACCGCTGGCCCGACTGACGGGTAATATCTTGCTCTGCCGGCGTGGGCCACGATCCGTTATTCTGCCGAGCATGATCCACAGCGGCGTCGAAATCGTGCCCTGCTCCGCGTCCTTGGTGAATGAGGCCCTGGCGCTCGTGCTTCGCGAGCTGACGCCCGCCCAGCGACGCGACGTCGTCGGACCGCGCAGCGGCGGACCGGTGGAAGGCTTGGTCGCGGCGGTCACCAACGGAGAAGTGATCGGCGCGGCCTGGGGACAACGGCAGCCGGGAAGCACGGCCATTCTTTGGCCGCCCCAGTGGACGCACCCGACCGACGAAGACGCCGCATGCCGCCTAACTTGCGCCGACCTGCGCAGCTCTCGACGATGCGGGGATCCGCATGACTCAAATCCTGGTGACCGATCGGCATTCCGCGATCCTCCCCGCGCTCGAGCAGGCCGGTTTCGGCGCCTGACCGACTTGTTGTACTTGAACTGGGAGACAACGTCGATTTCCACGGCTGTGCCAAGCGAGTTGATGTTCGAACCGTACCGAGCCACGCAGCGCAATCGTTTGAGCAAAGTCGTCGAAGCAACCTACGATGGCACGCAAGATTGTGCCGCCATGAACGGCCGGCGACCGATGGCCGAGGTACTCGACGGTTATCAAGCGACGGGCGACTTTTCGCCGGAGAATTGGCTCTTCGTGCGGATCGACGCCGACGACGTGGGCGTGCTGCTCTTGGCCGACCATCGCGCCGCGCGGCACTTCGAATTGATGTACATGGGCGTGGTTCCGAGCGTGCGGGGCCGCGGCTTCGGCCGCGAGATCGTCCGCGCAGCGCAGCGCCACGCCCACGCCGCCGGGACCGACCGCGTGGTGCTCGCCGTCGACGCCGAAAATTTTCCCGCGATCAAGATGTACAACGACACAGGATTCACGGCGTGGGATCAGCGTACCGTGCTGGTGCGTTTCGCCGCAGCCAATTCTCAGACGTCGAAATCGCCTTGATTTCCCGGCGATAGAAATTGCCGCTGCAACGCAAACAAATTTTCCACGCCGCGGCGCACCGCCGCCGAGAAAATTTTTCCACCTCGCGACCCGCGACAAAGGCAACGATTACCGCGGTTCCTCCGCGTCGAACGTGCGCCGTCGACAACTTTTTCTTCTCTGCCGGCCGCACCCCTTTGACACGAGTGCTAGCAGGCGTAAAATCGTCGACTCGGGCGATTCGCGGGTCAGGTCCAACGATTGTCCGAGCGAAGTTGTTTTTGCACGCACGGCACGGCGGTCGCGCCGGCCTTTTCTCTGGGTCGCGCTGTTTTCTCCGAAATCCTGGTGACGCTCGTCGTCACCCGGGCGCTGTCACGACGGCAGCGCCCGAGCGATCGGGGTACGCGCCGACGCCAGCGCAAAGGATGACAGCGCACACAGGAAGTGTTCATGGACGAAATCGACGTCGCGGCCGAAATGCGGACGCGCCTGGCGAAAATGATCGGCCAAGACCGCTACGAATTGTGGTTCGGCCGGCAGACGGAGTTTCGCCTCGACGGCGACTGCGTGACGGTCCTCGCGGCGAGCACCTTCTCCCGCGATTGGCTGCGGAGGAACTTCGTCGCGGAACTGCGCACGATTTGTCAGGCGGTCCGAGGTGGCAACATGCGTGTCGATTTCTTGGTCGACGACACGCTTTCGGCACCATCTGGCGTAAACGCGCCGCTTGCGGAAGCACGTCCTCGCCAGAACGGACCAATGTCGCGATCGAAGCCGCTGGGTAAAGCAGTTGACCAATCCGTACCGATTTCGATCGCCCAAACATGTGGCGTGTCCTCGCCAATCGCGCGACCCTTGGCCAAGCGTTCGGAGCCCAGCTTGGACGGACTGGTGGTTGGCGCGAGTAACGAATATGCGTATCGTGCGGCCGAAGTCACCGCCCACGGACTTCAACAGGCATCGCCGGTGTTGTTCTGCGGCGAGACGGGCGTGGGCAAGACCCACTTGCTCCGCGCGATTCGCGCCGAATATCGCCACTCGCGGCCCCGTGCGCGGGCTATTTACCTAACGGCTGAACAGTTCATCACCGGTTTTGTCGAAGCGCTGCGTGGCTCGGGCCTGCCGAGCTTTCGACAAAAATGCCGCGGGGCCGATCTGCTCGTGCTCGACGACGTCCAGTTCTTTGCCGGCAAGCGGGCCACGCTCGACGAGTTGCTTCATACGCTCGACGTGCTGCTCGCCGAAGGACGGCAGATCGTGCTGGCCAGCGACCGGTCGCTCGCGGAGCTCAAGTCGCTGGGCAAGGAAATGGTCTCGCGGCTGGCCAGCGGATTGGTCTGCAACATCCAGTTGCCCGACTACGCCATGCGGCTGGAGATCGTCCGCCGCCTCGCGCGCGAAATGGACGTCGAGCTGGAAGCCGACGTGGCCGAGCTGGTGGCCACGCAGATCAGCACGGGCGCTCGCGAGCTGCGCGGGCGCTCCACCGGCTGCATGCCACGAGCATCGCCTATCAGAAATCCATCACGCGGCAACTGGCGATAAGCGCCCTCTCCGATTTGGCTCAACAATGCACGCGGCACGTGCGACTCTCCGACGTAGAAAAGGCCGTCTGCGACGTGTTCGGCGTCGAGGCCTCGGAGTTGCGATCCGACCGCAAGAGCCGCTCGATCCACGAGCCGCGGATGCTGGCGATGTGGCTCGCGCAAGTACACGCGGGCCCCCTGGAGCGAGATCGGCGAACACTTCGGCCGGCGGCGCCACAGCACCGTGATCTCGGCCCACAAGCGAATGGAACAGCTAATTCGCACGCGCGCCGAAATCGGCGTCAGCCACGAGACCTGCGGCGTGGAAGAGGCAATCCGCCGCGTCGAAGCGGCGTTGCGGACGGCTTAGGGCGCTGATGTCGATTCGCCGGACTGCTTTCGGCCAGCGCCAGAAGTCGGCGGGCAGCGCGCGCCAAGGATGATCAGCACCACTTGCGACGCCGCAAACGTCAGCAGCCACATCGACGTGCTGCGGTCGGAGCCGCCATAGGCGTGCAGGCCCACTCCGAAGGCGTTCACGCCAAACAGCGACCAGGTGGTGATGATGTTCCCACCGATCACCAAGAGTGCCAGCCCGCGTTCACGGACCATGCCGCCCCAGCGGGCGTGGAGCACCAGCGCATTGTAGAGCACGATCATCAGCGCGCCGTTTTCTTTCGGGTCCCAGCCCCAGAAGCGGCCCCAGGAATCGTCGGCCCACAGGCCGCCCAGCACCGTGCCGACGAAGCTGAAGAAGATCGCAAAGCAGAGCGTGCCGTAGGTCATCCGCATCAGCTGCTTGCGGGCCGGTTGGTCCAACACGCCGAATACGTGCGCCAGCAGCACGTACATAATGCCGAACATGCCGGCCACGTAGGTCGTCGAGTTGCCCAGCGCGATGCAGACGACGTGCGTGGCGAGCCAGAATTGCGTGTCGAGCACCGCTTGCAGCACGATGAACGTGTCGCCGTCGAGCGAGAGGAAATGGGCCACCAGCAGCGTCAGGAAGCCGATCACCGCCGCGACGATGTTCCCCATCCCGAGGCGATAGATCCACTCGAACACGAGCGCCAAGAGCACGCAGCCCCAACCGATGAACACGGCCGCCGAGTAGAGATTCGTCACGGGCGGCCGGCCTGAGATGTAAATCCGCCCCGCGAGCGCCAAGGTGTGCAACGCGAACGTAAACACCAGCAGCCACATCGACGCCCGCCGCAACGGCTCCGTCCAGCCAACCCACGACAACACGCCCAGCAGGAAGGCGAATAGATACAGGACCGCCGCGTAGTAAATCGGGCTGAACTGATTGTAGAACACCTCGAACGCAACCGTGCTTTGCGAGAGAATCTCGGAATTCGCCAGGCGGGATACGTTCGCATCGTTGCGGTGTTCGACCAGCAACCGCTCGTAGTTGGCCAGGATCGTGCGGTACGCGGCCAGTTGCTGGTTAAACGTCGCCACGTCGTCGCGGGCGTAGGCGTCGAGCATCTTGGCCAGCGCCGCCGTGGCCGGATTGATCGGCAGCTTCTGGATGCGGTCGCTGAGCAACTGCAATTCGGCTTCCATCAGCGTCTGCCATTTTCCGTCGGCTGCGGTCGGCGGCACGGAGTTGGGCGCTTGGGCCGCCCGCAATTGGGAAACGAGCGACTGCACCTGTTTCATGCTGGCAGCCAATTCCTCGGGCTCCATCGAGAGCGGAGGCGCCCGGAACGACAGGGCCAGCATGACGAATAGATTCCGCTTGCGGGCCAGTTCCAGCACCTTGTTTTGATATAGCGAGCGTTGGTCTTCCGGCTGCTCTTCCGCGAGCTTGATTTGTTTCTCGAATTCGTCGGCCTTTTTCTCGATCTCCGCATACGAATATCGAAACGAACCTTGGCGCGGCTCTAACCCCAGCGTTTGCAGCAGGTCCAAATTCTCGATGCGAAACACCGCATCGTCCGTCGGCTTTCGGCGAGCCGGCGATCAGGTCCAGCAGCCAGCGAATCGCCGGCAGCCTTGCGGTTTCGCTGCCTTTCTCGTCGAGCACGATCACTTCCTGCCGGCCGGAGAGAATCTGCAAGGCGTTGCGGGCGAGCGTGTCGTACGGCTTGATCCGCCCTTCGTACGCCAGCGGCAGCTTGCCGAACTCGAAAACTTGCATCTCGCTCGGCGCCGACTCGGGCAGCCGGGCCTTGCTCACCACGTAGCCGGCAGCCACGAGCACGACGACCGCCGGAAAGTATGCGGCCGCGAGCGCCGGCCAGCCGCGAGAGCCGATGGTTTGAATCCTGCGCGCCGTCGCTTGCATCCGCGCCGCTTCTTCCTCCCGACGGCGGAGGAACCGCGCCAACACGACGCCGAAATGGGCCAGCATCCCCGTCGCCACCAACATGCAGGCCACGTAGGGAATCATCCAGCCGGGGTTCTTCACCACCTGCAGCACGCTGGTGCGTTCGGTCCGCTCGTCGAACGTCTGTTGATAGAACGTGAGGCCCGCGTAGCGGAGCGGATTGTTCATCCAAATCAGCACCTCGCGGTCGACGTTCTGTTGCGGATCGACCAATTGCACCAAGGATGAATAGTTCTTCGCCGTGTTGGTGCCGGTGTACCGATCGAAGCGGAAGTCCTTGAGCGTCATCGTAAACGGATAGTACGTCCGCTTGTCGCGCAGACCGACGAAGTACTGCCGGCCATCGACGTCGACCGGCTGCTCGTCCAGCAGCGCCGAGAACAAATACACGCCGAGCGACTTGCCCGTCGTCTTGTCGAACAGCTCAGCGAACACCGACGGCCGGTCGGCCATCTGCTCACGGTCGGTGCCGGTCGCGGCGCGGGCCTCCTCGGCCGTGATTTGCAGGCCGACGCCGGCCGTCGCCGGGTTCGACGGGCCGGCCTGTGCCTGGGCCAACCGCGAATTTGGCAGCCAGCGCAGCACGCGGATCGTAAACGGCAAGTCGGCCGACTCGATCTGCCCAGCCGCCCCGACGTTGTCCACCAACAGCGGCTGCGGCACCACGGTCACCCGGTCGGTCTTCGCGCCCGAGCGGTCGACAACCGCCAATTCCGTCGTGCGGATGTCGTAGGAATAATTGGCGCTTGCGCCTTCGTCGATCGCCATCTGCGATTCGGTGGCGAACATGCCGGTCAGCAGCTCGCTGCACATCAACAGCGCCACGCCGCCGTGCAACAGTACGATGCCGGCCCGCTTGCGAAACACGAACACGCAGCCCGCCAAGAGCACGCCGCCGGCCACGCCGCCCTTCACCAACTGCCAGAGAATTCGCAGGCCGGAGTCGTCGAGCCGGGCTTCCGGGTGCAAAAACAGCCAAGCGGCGACGGCCAGCAGAATGCCGTCGACCACGAGCAAAACCTTCCACTCGACGCGGCTGCGGCGCCGCGACTGGACTACCAGCACGTAAGCGCCGACCAGTGCCAGCCCGGCCAGCGCCACGCGCAGCGACGTGCCACAAGACGTTGCAGAACCCCGACGAAAGCTCGCTGGCGAGCGTGTCGTTCATGCCGCTCTGGATCGCCAGCCCGGTGGCCAGAACGCCAACTGCGATCACCGCCAAACCGGCCGCGAGCCGGCGGCCGCTCGCCGCCACTTTGAATCGCACCGCATGGCGCAGCGAGCAAATTGGCCAGCAGCGCCAGACCGATCACATTGCCGCCAGGGAACAAAAAGCCCCCGGTAAGATTCCAGTGGACGGGCGCGAACATCTGCACCAGCCGCTCGAACGTGCGCCATTCGACGTGGGCCACCCACACGCGGAAATACGCATGATCGACGACGAACCAGACGTCGTGATCCTTCTGCGCGAGCGTCCCGACAAACACCAGGAAGAGCGACAGCGCGAACAGCACCACCGTCAGCCGCAGCGAAGCCAGCACGGACAGCACCTGTGACAGCTTGAAGCGGCCGGCGTCAACGCTCCAGGCGTCCGCCGTCGAACCCGCCCGCGGGCGAGCGAGCTCACTCGTGGCCATCGCTCGCTCCGCCGTCGCCGGTGAAGCGCACCGACTTCAAGAAGGCCTGAAACTTCTCGCGCTGCGCGGCGACTAGATCGCGATTGCCCGAGAGTTTGAAGAACCAAATGGTGCCGTTGCGGGTGAACATCGCCGCCAGCGTGCCGCGGTCGGCCTGCGACTGCTCCGGTTGGCTCGCATCGGGCACCGCGTCGACGACGATCGCTTCGACGCCGCCGACTTCCAACGGCTTGGTCGATTTCTTGACTTCTTCGTCAGAGAGCGGCGGCAGTCCCACTTCGCTGCGCCAGCGATTCACGTTGGCCGTGGGATCGGCGATCATCGGTCCGGCGGTCGCTGGAAAGTCGATTGCCGTGAGCGTGGCCGATTTGGCGCCGTCCTCGATCTGCAATTCCGCCTTCCGCATTCCCGAAGCGGGACGCGATTGCCAACCTTCCGGCACGTCATATTGGAACGGTGCGACGTTGGGGACGCCTGACGAGGAGATGGGAGGATGCCCCGGCGGCAGCTTGTTCGCTCCACCGGCGAGCGGCGCCGCGGCGGGCGGCATGGCACTGCCCATCGCGCCGCCGGCAAACGGCGGCATCATGCCCCCGCTCTGCATCCGGCCGCTCAAATCGACGATCGTCAGCGTGGCGTCGCCGGCTTTCGCTTCGCGCGTGCAGCTGGCCAATCCCAGCTGGTCGGTCGCCGCCAGCTGCAGTTGGCCACGCCAGCGATTGACGTTGCTCAGCAGTTCGCCCGGCGCACCCGACCACGGCAGCGCCGTCACGGAGATTTCGAGCGGTTTTCCGCTAGTTCGGAATCTCGATCGTCGCGGCCCGCATGCCGGCGCCCGCTTGCTCTTGCCAACCCTCGGGGAGTTGCCACTCGGGGTGAGGCTTTCCCGCAGCCGGCCGCAGGCTGGCAAAGAACTCGTTCACGCGGTCGGCCAACGGATCCACCAGCGCGATCGGTCCGGTTAGTTTGAGGAACCAGGCCTTTTCACCCTCGGGGAACACCGCGGCCAACATGCGATCGGTCGCCTCCCCTGTGCGCCGCTGCCGACGCCGGCGCGGCGGCGGGTCGCGCGCGCCTCTTTGGGCACATTGTACGATTCGATCTGTTCTTCCCGCCGGCAACCGAGCGCGGCGAACCATGCGGCAGCGAGCAACAAGCAAACAGTGCGAGTGGTCATGGAACCTGGGGGCGAACTTGCGCGGATAGGAGGGAACGGATCGGTGGGAACGGTGATCGAACTACGCGGGAGAATGTAGATCGCGCGACGACCGCCACGGCGACGAACGCCGATTCCGTGAATTATACCGCCCCGACCGCCAAGTGATACCGCATATTCAAGCGGTGCGCGCTCATGCTGGCTATCCCAACAGCCGCGAAAGCTGGTCCATCAGCGAGCTATTGAGCGTATAGGTCCCGCCCCAGCTCCACATGTTCCGCAACAGGTCGAACACCATCATGCCGCACATCATCAGCAACAAGATGCAAAGTGACAGCCCGGCGATGTTCGCCATCGAGAACGGCACGTCGACCGCCGGCTCACTGACCGACATCACGCCGCCGGTGCCGATGGCGGCGAATTCGTCGCCCAACCCTTCGGCGGCCGCGCCGCGCGGCGAAACGCCCAGCAGCTCCTCGTCCTCCGACACTTCGTCGAGCGGGATGACCTGCGAGCTGTCTTCTTCCTCTTCGCTCGATTCTTCGCCGAATGGCGTCAAGGCGAACGGCTCGTCGCCGCCCTCCTCCTCAGCGACTTCCAGCGGTTCCAGGCCGACTTCGTCATCGGAGATTGGGCCCAGATCGAGACCCGACGCGATCGGCGACCCGCTCCCCATCGACAACGACACGTCGTCCAGCGCGAGCCCACTGTCGGAGGGCGAAATGATGTTGATGCCGCTCGATTCGCTCGAGAGGGTGATGTCGCTGCCGTCACCCAACACGTCGTCGTCGCTGTCCCCCTCGAGTTCGAGGGCGGAGAGCCCCGCGATGCCCAAGCTCGACCCGCTTGCCGAGCTATCGAGCGCGCCGCCCGGATTGCTGTCGGAGGAGGCCAGCTCGAGATCGCTCATTTCCGCCGGCTTTCGCCGGCGGCGATTTGTCCTTGGCCGCTTGCTGAGCTTTGGTCACGTCTTCGGGCGAAAGAATGCGGCTCGATTCGGCTTCGAGATCGATCTCCAATTCCGCGAGGTCGCCGAAATTGTCCGACAGGCTCGGCGGCTCCAAATCGAGCCCCGACTCATGGGCGCCGGGCACGAAGACGTTCGACGTGCTCGGCTCGGCGAGCCGAACGTCGCTCATGGCGGCCGCGTCGCTGTCGCTGGGCGTCAGATCGAGATCGAGGTCGGCGGCCATTTCCGCCTTGCCGATGATCGTGCTGGGCGGCCGATCGGTCGACTCGCCGAGCTCATTTTCGCTCAGCAGGATCGAATCGGAGAGATCATCCACGTCCTCTCCTTCGAGCGCGAGCACTTCCCCTTCGGACGGCCCGTCGACGGGAACGGTCGGCTCGTCGAGGTCCTCGAGGCCGACGTCGCTTTCCGCCGGGCCGCCGAGCGGCTGGTCCTCGCCGAGGTCGAGTTGGATATCGCTGCCCAGCGCGACGTCGTCGTCGAGCTTGAGGTCGCTCCCCAAACTCAGATCGCTCAATTCACCGGACGCAGCAGCGGCGGAAGGCTCTTCGTCCAGGCTCAGCGAAATATCGCTGCCGGCCGGGGGCAGGCCTTCGGTGACGAGTTTCTCGACGTCGTCGGCGCGAAACTTCCAGCTTGTGCCGTCGCGATAGGCGCGGACCTTGCCGTCCTCGCGCAGTTCATTGAGGCGATCTTTGGAAATCCCGAGTTGCGTTGCCGCTTCATCCAGGCTGACAAACTTCTGTGCCATGCCACCCCTCTTGCGTTCCGATGCTCGTCTAGTGCTGGAGTTCTCCCCGCATTTTGCGGATGTCCTGCGGCAACGGTTCGCCGCTGTTGAACTCCAGCATCTGTAAATCCCAGGTAATGTTACGCACACTCCGCAGGGCGATTTCGCCCGTGGTCTTGTCGACGTGATACACGGCCAGTCACATGCTGGCTCGGGTCGACGACGACGACCGCTTGCGGTCCACCCTCGGCGGGCAGAACGTGTGTAATCAGGTTGCCGGCTCCTGGTTGGGGCGCATTGGACTCGGCATCACGGCGGCCGCCGGCTCCGCAAAGCCGCGTCCTTCCGAGAGGCATTGTCCCGCAGTGAGCCCGAGGACCAGCAAGGTTCCCAGCAAGGCGCCCAATAGCATCCGTCGCATGTTCCTCCTCCATGACTGCCAGCCGAGCTGGCGTGTGAGGAATTCGGCGCCTCTAGCTCCCATTCTAGAAGCCCCGCCTTCCGGTTCAAGCTAAATCCCACCCCAATCAGCATTTACAGCATTTTTGGCAGCCGCGCAATCGGCCCGCCGGGCAATCGGCAGGCGGTCCCGGGCCGGCTGTCGAAGCCGAGGCCGGTCCGTTAAACTATTGCGAGAACGTGATTTACGCGGCCGCCCGATCGCTCCTCGACGTCGCCTTCGCTGGCCGAACCGCCGCGGGGCGACGAGAGTCTAGCCCGGGCGCCTGCGTGCAACAAGGCCGCCAAACCGCCGCTAGCTGGAAAAAACTCAATGACTTCTGCCCCTTCCGACCCGATTCAGATGCGGCTCGAATCGGCCGTGCGGATTGCCCGTGAGGCCGGCGACCTGACGCTCGACTACTTCCGCCGCCGCGATTTGGCCGTGGAATTCAAGGCCGACGCCTCCCCTGTGACCGCCGCCGACCGTGCTGCCGAAGAACGGCTCCGCCAGCGGATCGCCCAGCTGTTTCCGGACGACAGCATCCTCGGCGAAGAATTCGGGGCCGCGGTCGGAACGTCCGGTTATCAATGGGTGCTCGATCCGATCGACGGCACCAAATCGTTTGTCCATGGGGTGCCGATTTACACGACGCTGGTGGCAGTGCTTGCCGACGGCCAGCCTCAGCTGGGCGTGATCTACGCGCCGGCCTGCGGCGAAATGGTTTACGCGGCCAAGGGCGGCGGCTGCTGGTACCGCGACGCGCGCTGCGGCGACGCAGCACCCACTCCGGCACGCGTTTCGGAGGTGCGGCAGTTGCGCGAGTCGCTGCTCTTGACCAGCGAAATCGGCAGCTTCAGCACCGGCGAAAGGATGACGCGCTGGCCGTCTACCTGGAACTTCAGCGCACTGCCCGGCTCGCCCGCACGTGGGGCGACGGCTATGGCTACCTGATGGTCGCCACCGGCCGGGCCGAGGTGATGATCGACCCGGTGATGAACCTCTGGGACGCCGCCCCGCTGCAGACCGTCATTGAAGAGGCCGGCGGCAAATTCACCGACTGGCAGGGCCACCCGACCGTCCACTCCGGCGAATCGATCGCCACCAACGGCCTGATCGCCGACGAGGTGCTGGCCGTCATTCGCGGTCGGTTGACGCAAGCTTTTCTGGCGCAGATATTCTCCCGCACGACGATCGCGGGGCCGCTGGTTGACCAGGGGGGTTTCTCGACAAACCATTCTCAGGCCTTGCCCTCGCGGCCGAACATTGGCGTTGTTTTCGGGAAGATGTTTGCTGTATACTAACTCGACTCGCCAAAATCGTCGGAGCGGCTTGGTACGCGTCCGATTCGTCCCAAGATATTTCAGGTAGTGAATCCCATGGCTCGACAATGTGAAGTTTGCGGCAAAGGCCCTCAAATGGGCAACCAGGTCACCACGCGCGGTAAGAAGAAGTACCTCGGCGGCGTCGGCACCAAAATCACCGGCATCACGCGGCGGAAGTTCAAGCCCAACCTGCAGCGCGTGAACGTGACGACGCCCAAGGGCAACAAGGCGATTCACGTCTGCACCCAATGCCTCAAGAGTGGCGCGGTCACGAAGGTCGTCCGCGCGTCGCCCTTCAAAGTCATCGCAGAAGCCGGCGGCCAAGGCGAAATAATCGGCTGGCCTCGGCCGGCTGCCTGTGCGTTGAGTTTCTAGCGGGCGGCCGAATCGCTCGCTCCGCACGCAGGTGCGACCCATGGCGATCACGCGACAAGACGTTGAGAAAGTGGCCCTGCTCGCCCGGCTGCAGCTCTCGGAAGCGGAGCTGGCGACGATGACGGAACAACTTGCCGAGATCGTCGGCTACGTCGATCACCTCGCCCAGGTGAACACCGACGGCGTCGAGCCGATGGCTCACGCGATCGAGCGATTGAACGTGTTCCGCGACGACCGCGTCGTCGAAAGCTTGCCGCGGGAAGAGGCGCTCGCGGACGCACCGCATCACGATACGAGGGGTTATCTGGTACCCGCGGTGCTCGGCGAGTAGTCCGGCCACTGTCCGTCATGGAATGCTCATGTCGATCCTTCAGCGCACTGCTTGCGAACTCGTCGACGGTCTGCGTCGCGGCGAATTTTCGTCGGTCGAGTTGACGCAGGCCTGCTTGGATCGAATCGCGCCGTCGACGAGCGCGGTCGGGGCCTTTCTGCGAGTCGACGCCGAGCGGGCCCTGGATCAGGCGGCCGCGATCGACGCGCGGCGCGCGAGGAAGCAACCGGTCGGGCCGCTCGCCGGATCTGCCGGTCGCGGTGAAGGACGTGCTCTGCGAGCGCGGCGAACTGACGACCTGTGCCTCGCGGATGCTGGCCGACTTCCGCCCGCCCTACGATTCGACCGTCGTCGCCAAGCTCAAGGCGGCCGACGCCGTGCTCTTGGGCCGCACGAACATGGACGAGTTCGCCATGGGCGGCTCGACCGAAAACTCGGCCTTTCAGCCGACGCACAATCCTTGGGACCTGGAGCGGACGCCCGGCGGCTCGAGCGGCGGCTCGGCCGCGTGCGTCGCGGCCGGCATGACTCCGCTGGCGATCGGCACCGACACCGGCGGCTCGATCCGCCAACCGGCCGGGCTCTGCGGCATCGTCGGCATGAAGCCGACCTACGGCCGGGTGAGCCGCTACGGCCTGGTCGCGTTCGCCAGCAGCCTCGACCAGGTCGGCCCGATGGCCCAGACCGTCGAAGACGCCGCACTGCTGCTCGAAGCGATCGCCGGCCACGATCCGCGCGACTCCACGTCGCTCGACGAGCCGGTGCCCGCTTACAGCGCGAACGTCAACGAGCCGCTCGCCGGCCTGCGGATCGGTTTTGCCAAAGAACATTTTGCCGAGGGACTCGATGCCGAAGTGGACGACGCCGTCCGCGCTGCACTGAAGGTATACGAGTCGCTCGGCGCGACGGTCCAGGAAATCTCGCTGCCGCACGGCAAGTACGGCGTGGCCACGTATTACGTGATCGCGCCGAGCGAGGCGTCGAGCAATCTCGCCCGCTACGACGGCGTCCACTACGGCTACCGCACCAACGAACAGGAGATGCTCGCCGAGCTGGCCGCCGAAGCGAAAGCAGCTGCAGGCGGCCGGCGACCAACGCGGCGCTCGACGATCTCGACACCGCGCTGGTGCGGATGTATCGCCGTACCCGTGCCGAAGGCGTTCGGGCCGGAAGTCAAACGGCGGATCATGCTCGGCACCTACTCGCTCAGCGCCGGCTACTACGACGCCTACTACCTCAAAGCGCTCAAGGTCCGCCGGCTGATTCGCCAGGACTACGACCGCGCATTCGAGCGAGTCGACCTCATCGCCGGCCCGATCACCGCCTCGCCCGCCTTCAAGCTCGGCGAGATGGCCGACGATCCGCTCGCGATGTACCTGGTCGACCTCTACACGGTGAGCGCCAACCTCGCCGGCATCCCGGGCATCTGCCTCCCCTGCGGATTCACCAAGTCGGGCTTGCCCATCGGCCTGCAACTTCAAGCGCCGACCCTTCAGGAAGAACGGCTGCTGCGCGGTGCCCGCATGTACGAACAAGCCACCGACTGGCACAAGAAGAGAGCGCCGCTGTGAGCGAACCGTACACCATCATCATCGGCCTCGAAGTCCACGTGCAGCTCGCCACGGCGAGCAAGCTGTTCTGCGGCTGCAGCACCAGTTCGGCGCCGAACCGAATACGCAGACTTGCCCCGTTTGCATCGGCATGCCGGGGACGCTGCCGGTGATGAACCGTCACGCGGTCGAGCTGGCGCTGAAGACGGCGGTCGCGCTCGAATGCGAAATCCCGCCGCGCACCAAGTGGGATCGCAAGCAGTACTACTATCCCGACTTGCCCAAGGGCTATCAGATCAGCCAGTACGATCTGCCGATGTCGCAAAACGGCCGGCTGGAAATCAGCGACACCAAGGACCGCTTCGAGCCGAAAACCGTCCGCATCATTCGCGCCCATCTCGAAGAGGACGCCGGCAAGAGCCTGCACGACGAAGCTCGCCGGCAAGGGCGACAGCCTGATCGACCTCAACCGCACCGGCACGCCGCTGTTGGAAATCGTCACCGAGCCCGACCTCCGCAGTTCGGCCGAAGCCGGCGGTTTTCCTCCGCGAGCTGCGGCTGCTGCTCACGTACATCGCCGTCTCCGATTGCAACATGCAGGAGGGCAGCCTGCGCGTCGACGCGAACATCAACCTCCACATCGACACGCCCGATGGCAACAAAGTCGCCACGCCGATCGTCGAAGTCAAGAACATGAACAGCTTCCGCGCGGTCGAGCGAGCGCTCGACTACGAAGCCCCGCGGCAGTATCGCGAGTGGCAGGAGACTGGCCGGGTGCTCGGCCAGTCGCCCAAACAGACGCGCGGCTGGGACGATGCGGCCGGCGTCACGCGCGGCCAGCGGAGCAAAGAGGAATCGAGCGACTACCGCTATTTTCCCGATCCCGACCTAGACCCCGTCTCGTTTTCCCCGGCAGAAGTTTCCACGGCAAAAGCATCCCTCGGCGAGCTGCCGGCTGCGCTGCGGACGCGGCTCGAGCGGGATTACAGCCTGCCGCCTACGATGCCGACGTGCTGGTGAACCAGGGCCGGCCGGTCGTCGCCTACTTCCTCGCGGTCGCCGACGCCTGCCAAGACGGCAAGGCGGCCGCCAATTGGATTACCCAGGATGTGCTCCGCGTGCTCAAGGAGCGAAGCATCTCGTTCGACGAATTGCCAGTTTCCACCGGCGCAATGGCCGAAATGATTGTTAGAATTAAATCAGGGGAGCTGCCAGCCACACGGGCCCGCGACGTTTTTCAGGCGATGGTCGACACCGGCGTCGACGTCGGCCAGGCGATGACCGCTCTGGGAATCGCCAGCGTCGACGATTCCGAGCTAATGGCACTGTGCCAGCGAATCGTGGCGGCGAATCCCAAGGTCGCGGCCGACGTACGCAACGGCAAGATGCAGGCGATTGGGGCGTTCGTCGGCCAGGCAAGAAATCGAATCCGAACGTCGACCCCAATCGAGTCCGTGAGATCTGCTTGGAGCTGATCAACGCTCAGGGTTGAGGCGACATCCCTGCAGAGGTTGCTACGTTGGCCGACGACAACCAACCGCCGGCGATCATCACGCTCACCACCGACTTCGGCGAGGGGAGCCGCTACGTCGCGGCCATGAAGGGCGTCATTCTGTCGATCAATCCGACAGTTCGCATCGTCGATTCTTCGCACAGCGTCCCGCCGCAGGACGTTCGCCGCGGCGCGATCGCCCTGGCCGAGACGGCGCCGTTCTTCCCGCCTGGCTACGATCCACGTCGCCGTGGTCGATCCCGGCGTCGGGACCGAGCGGCGGATTGTCTACGCCCGCATCGGCGTGCAGCAATTCATCGCTCCCGACAACGGCCTTTTGAGTCGCTTGGCCGCAGCGGAGGCACCGTCTAAGATAGTCAGTCTGGACGAGCCGCGGTTTTGGCTGCCGCGCGTGTCGGCCACCTTTCACGGACGGGACGTCATGGCGCCGGTCGCCGCCCGGCTCAGCCTCGGCTTGTCGCCCGACGAGCTGGGCCGGCCGCTCGACTCGCTGATGATGCTCCCCAGGAGAGAGGCAGTAAAAGTGGCAAACCGAATCACCGGCGAAGTGATCGAAGTCGATTCGTTCGGCAACCTCGTCACGAACATCTCGCGTGAGATGCTGGCCGATGTGCCGACCGGCGAGGCCGTGACGGTCGCGTGCGACGAGCACGTCACGCAGGGCATCTTCAAAACCTACAGCGACCAGCCCGCGATGACGCTGATCGCGCTGATCGGCTCCGGCGACCAACTTGAGCTCGCCATCGTCGACGAGAACGCCTCGATCATGCTCGGCGTCACCATCGGCGCACCGGTGATCGTGTCCTGGTAAAGCCCCCCGAAGGCCGCTTGCGGCTTAGCGCAAACCTGCTGCTGCCATGCCCCCTGCCCCCACCCGCGCCGAACTCCTCGACTGGGACCGCCGCCACTATTGGCACGCGTTCACCCAAATGGCCGAGTACGAGCCGCTAATCATCGCGCGGGCCGAAGGCTGCCGGCTCATCGACGTCGATGGCCGCGAATACCTCGACGGTGCCGCCAGCATGTGGTGCAACGTCCACGGCCACCGCCACCCGCGGATCGACGCCGCCGTCCGCGCTCAACTCGATCGCGTCGCCCATTGCACGTCGCTCGGCATGGGCTGCGACACCACGGTCCGTCTCGCCAAACGGCTGGCCGACCTCGCGCCCGGCAATCTCGAACACGTTTTCTTTTCCAGCGACGGCTCCTCCGCGGTCGAAGTCGCCCTCAAGGCGGCGTTTCAGTATTGGCGGCAGCGAGAACACCCGCGGCCGGAAAAAACCAAGTTCCTCGCGCTCGCCGAGGCCTACCACGGCGACACGATCGGCAGCGCCTCGGTCGGCGGCATCGCCCGCTTCCAAGGCATCTTCGCCCCGCTGCTGTTCGACGTGGTCCGCGCGCCGCTCCCCGACCCGCGCCGCTTGCCGCCAGAAACAACACCAGAGCAAGCGACACGGCATTTTCTCGATGAGCTCGAACCGATCCTCGCCGCCCACCACCATGAGCTGGCCGCGATGGTCATCGAGCCGCTCGTCCAGTGTGCGGCCGGCATGGTGATGCACCCGCCCGGCTACCTCCGCGGCGTCCGCGAGCTCACGCAGAAGTACGGCGTGCTGCTGATCGCCGACGAAATCGCCGTCGGCATGGGCCGCACCGGCACGCTGTTCGCCTGCGAACAGGAAGACGTGGTGCCGGATTTCTTGTGCTTGGCCAAAGGCCTCACGGGCGGCTACCTGCCGATGTCGGCCACCATCACGCACGGCGAAATCTACCGTGCGTTCCTCGGCAAATGGTCCGACGCCCGCACGCTCTACCACGGCCACACCTACGGCGGCAACCCGCTGGCCGCCGCCGCCGCGCTCGCCACGCTCGAAGTCTTCGACGAAGAACAAACATTGGCGAATCTACTCGCCAAAATCGCGCAGCTCGGCGAGCGTCTCTGCCGCTTGGCCGCGCACCCGCACGTCTGTCACGCCCGGCAACGCGGCCTCATCGCCGCGCTCGAACTCTCGCCCGACAAAACGACCACGGCCCCCTACCCCGTCGCAGAGCGCCGTGCCTGGCACGTCACGCGCGAAGCCCTCGCCCACGGCGTCTGGCTCCGTCCGCTCGGCGAAACCCTCTACGTCATGCCGCCCTTGGCAATCACCGCCGATGAACTCGACCAACTGATGACCACGCTCGCCGCAGCGATCAATCGCGTAACGAAATGATTTAACGAGTCCCCCCTTGTCGAATGGGAACTATGGCCGCACAGCCACGCTACCTCTTGCTGCAAACGCGCAATGCCGACGATGCCATGCGCCAGCAGGAAGTCTGCTGCTTCGCACAAGTGCTGGGCTGCAAGCCGGGCGACGTCAGTGTCGTCGATTTTCTCGCACGCGGCCCGTCGCCAGCGGAACTCGACCGTGCCGACGTCGTGCTTCTCGGCGGCAGCGGCCACTACTCGGCCGCCGGCGAGGGCGAGTGGCCGGAAAGGGCGCTCGACGCGCTGCGAGAGCTGCATCACGCGGCCAAGCCCACCTTCGCCTCTTGCTGGGGCTTCCAAGCGATGGCCCGCGCGCTGGGCGGCCGCTGCATCTACGATCCACAGCACGCCGAACTGGGCACCGTCGAACTGCAACTCACCGCCGCCGGCCGGACTGACCCGCTCTTCAGTTCGTTGCCGCCCACGTTTGGCGGCCAAGCCGGCCACGAAGACCACGTCGTCGACCTGCCGCCCGATGCAATCCTGCTGGCCAGCTCGGCTCGCGTCGAAAACCAAGCCTTCCGCTTCGTCGGCAAGCCGATCTATTGCACGCAGTTTCACCCGGAACTCGATCGGGATGCCTTGCGCGAACGCGCCCGGGCCTATCCCGAGTACGTCGAACGGATCGCCGCCATGTCGTATGAAAATTTCTTGGCCAGTTGCCGTGAGACACCAGAAGCCAGCGACCTGTTGCGGCGATTTGTAGAGCTGGTGTGCGGGAACGGGTAAGATACGCTCGCGGCCAGCGAATTGCGCCACGGCGTGGACATCTGGCGGCGGAGCAGAACAGCGATCCAGACTGCATAATGCGGCCTGGCCGCGGAATTCGACAGTTGCTGCTCGCCGCGGCGCAAGCCTTCTTCTTTGCCTGCCCGAACTCAGCTTCGGGTATGGCCGTACACCGCGGCTATTGGGGTTGGTTCTCGTTGGAGCGATTCGCGCGTTCGTCTTCGTATTCTTTCTCGATGAGCCGACGGAAGGCGTTGGCATCGACGTTTTTCAGTCGCAGAAGAGCAATCTCGGCCGTGTCTTCGGCGGACTGCTTGATCGCATCCTTCCGACTTCGAATATCAGCCACCATCTGCTTGAATTCCGTGATCGCGATGGCCTGCTCCGGCTCGATTATTTTGTCGAGGTCGGTGTGCGTTCGCTCGGTTAGCTCGAGCAAGGTCGTCACGACATCGGTCAGCTTGCCCAACTGTCGGCCGGGCAGAGCGATGGTCGTGAAGATCTCGTGCTCGATCTTGGGATCCCCTGCGCCGGAAGCAGACACGCCCCAATTCGTCCAGGGGCTTTAGTCCATGCATACGTCGCCACTGGCGGGCAACCGAATACTTGTCGCCGGAGACATCATTTGCAGCCAAGGGTTCATGGTTCCACCCTCCTTTGCGTTTCGCTAAGACAGCTCCCCGCACCGCATGATTAAGTCGCGGGCGTCGAAATCAAAACGGGATGAGCACCGCACAGTGCTCTGAGTCGCACAGCGCTCAGAATTCAAGAAGCAATATTCGTGCCGACTGACCCGCTCCAATCCGAACTGAATTCGTGGGAATTCAGCCAAACTTCATTGAGCACTCACTTTGCGACGCTCTTTCCAACCGCAAACTGTCATCCGAGCGCCGCTGCCGGATACGAATGTGCGTACCCGTAGGCGCGCCAAAATGACAACCTGCGCAGCGACATAGTGTAATCACACCAAACGGCCGACAGGGTCGGATTTGTCCACGTATTCTCGTTCGCTCCCATCGTCGGTCGCCGCTGGCAAATCGCCGAAGATCGAGTTGGTACTGATCGTCTCCGTTGGAGTTGGTTAGTCGACGCCGGAAACGCCGCGCACCCTCGAATAGAGAGAAGAACCCGTGATTTGGAATGCGATCCCGGAAAAACACTCGTGACACCTGCTTTGAATCCCGCTGCCGACGGCGATACCACGTTCGTCCGACATGGATTAAATGCAAGTGGATGCGTGGATGTTCGCGTGGGGATCGCGGTGCGAATCCTCGTTGCGGTGCAAAAAGTGATGATTTTTGTAGGGCGAGATTACGCCTTTTTCCGGCTGGGGGCGACCTATGCTTGTTATGCCGAGGGTTCCTGTCGAGGCGCCTGGCTCCCGTAGCAAGTCCTATCCGGTAGAAGGAGAGCGAGCATGTTTCAGGTCAAGGATATTATGACGACCAACGTCGTCACGGTGACTCCGAAGGCGACGCTGCGCGAAGCGGCCAGCTTGATTCTTCGCCACGGAGTGAGCGGGCTGCCGGTGGTCGACGACCAAGATCAGTTGGTCGGCGTGTTGAGCGAATGGGACCTGCTGCAAGTTCTTGAATCGCCGAAAACTGAATTGGAGCCGGTCGGAGAATACATGACGCCCGACCCGGTATGCGTGAACGAAGAGACGTCGCTGGTCGACGTGGTCGATCTGTTCCAGTCGCGTCGGATGCGTCGTTTGCCCGTGACCCGGGACATGTTTCTGGTGGGACTTGTCAGCCGGCACGACTTGATCCGCTTCGTGCTCACGACTCGGGATCGGATCGCTGGGCGAGACACGTTGGACGGATCGGAAACCCCGACAACATCGGCAGCGAAGCCGCGGAAGCGTGCGTCGGCTGGAAAGGGCCGTCGCGCGGCAAGTCCCGCGCATGCCGTGTGACGAGCCCCGTCACGGGGCAATTCTCTGCATTGGATTCCAGGGCCCGGAGTCAGCGACCCGCCGTTGCTGCGCGTCCGGAATCATTGCTCCAAACGCTCGAGCGAATTGGCCGACGGCGAACGGAGAGGGCGGGCGAACGCGCGTAGCGAACTTCTTGCTCTCGATTCGATCTATTCGCACGTCGCGGCGAAACTTATTCCAGATTTGTTGCACCGCGGCAAAAATATTTGCGATTCGACAAATCGCTTTCTTTCTTCGCATCGAATCCTAGGATGAGAAAAGTGTACGAGGCTTTCCTCTCATCCCGTGGCCGAGCTTTGCCATGTCTCTTCCCAAGTCGAGTCGCTGTTGTTGTGGGTTTACCTTGATCGAACTATTGGTCGTGATCGCGATCATCGGAACGCTAATCGCGCTGTTGTTGCCGGCGATTCAATCGGCACGCGAATCGGCGCGGCGGTCGATGCTCATGAGCCAATCACTCGGGGAAAACGGCGACGAGATGACGGAAGGTGACCTGCAGCAGACTGTCAAGGCTTTGCCGCGGGCGCGTGTGGCATCGTTCGTGGCCGACGTAACACTTACGCCGAAGTTGAGCGTTGGCACCGTGACGCCCGATTCGATCTACGAAGCCCGCTTCGTGGGCAAAATTGAGGCGGCGCGGCCGAGCGAAACGAACGGGGATTGCGCGATCGAGCTACCGTTGCCGCCGCAGATCATCTCGCTGGCCGACTTATCGATCACTTCGTCCGACGGCCCGAAGGAACAGGTGACGTTGCGCGACGGCAAGTTGGTGTGGCACGGGGAGCTGCCGGCCGAAATGACAGCTGCTCGACGTGACCTACACGGCCGTTGGCAAGGGGCTGTACGAACTGGCGGTGGCACCGGGCGGACTCGTCGACGAGTATCGCGTGTCGCTTTCGGCTAACGGCTCGGACGTGCGATTGTTGGAGCTCTCGCTCCAGCCGACGAGTATCGAGCGCGCGGGCGGCAGCAGCACGTATCGCTGGGACTACGCTCGGCTGCTGTTCGGACGGCCGGTGCGGATCGACGTGTTGGGCATCGCCCCGATTGACCGGCTGGGCGAGCTGACGTGGCTGGGGCCGCTGAGCGTGGTCGCGTTTGGATTGTTGGTGGGGCTGGTGGTGCAGGCGGCGACGGTGCCGCGGTTCGACCGCTGGATGCTGCTGCTGACGATTGGCACCTTCGCCGGAGCGTATCCCTTGATGTACTTCGCCCAAGAGTACATTTCGCTGCTATCGGCCGTGCTGGCGTCGGGGGCGATTGCGGTCGTCATCATCGGCGTGCGGGCAATGACGCTGATGGGTCTTTGGTGCGCCCTGTTCGGCGTTGTGGTTCCAGCCGCGGTAATTCTTGCGATCACGCTGTCGGCCGCAATCTGGCCGCAGTTGCAAGGCATCTTGCTGACTGCGATGGCGCTGGGTTTCTTCATCGCGGCCATGATGCTGATGCCAAAGGTTTCCGCGAGCGGTAGCAGCTTCTGGCGATTGACGGAACGGCGAGCGGCGGCGACGCAAGCAGCCCGCGCGTGAACGCGGTTGAATGCACGGACGCATTACTGGCGTGGCCCAAAAGTTCGTCAGGTCAGCTTGGCTGGCGTGACAGCGGGGCCTTTGTCGGCCGGGCGTAAGTCTTCGCGCGAAGACTCGGCGGCGGAGAGCAATGCAGCACAGTGGCACGATCCCGCAACGACATTCTGCTTGTAAAAGTGAATCAACGAGTTGTCTCGACGCGGAGTCGCTTCGTCGCACGTTGCAGACGTGTCGCTAATTGCCCCCGACACGTCGTACCAAACGATAGCGATCTCGGGGATCGCCGAGAAAGCCATGTCATTGTTCCCGTGAAAAGCAGGAGAAGTGTTGCAGGCTCTGGAACGCTGTCCGTTGCGCCGGCACCCGAACCGCTCCCGGCGATCTCACCGAAGTGCATTTTCCAAACGTCGTAGTCGCCGGCGTCAATCTGGTTGTTACCATTTCCGTCGGCGTCGAGACCGGCGCCCATCATGCCGAGTGAATTGCGCCAGACAGTGTAGTCGGCTGCGTCGACGAAGCCGTCGTGATTGTAGTCGCCGAGCAAATTCGCTAGTCCCACGTCGGCGATCAGAAACGTCGTCCCGAATCGGCTGCCGTTGTCGAGCAAGGTCATGTCGAACTCAAACGACAAATCGAGTGTGCCGACGACGCCGGAGGTGAGACTGCCAAGATTGAAGGCGTTGTCGTTGAAGTAGGTCATTGCGGCGACGGCGGTGGCGAAGGTCTGGTCCTCGACGAGGATTCCTTCACGCATGATCGAGAAATGGAGCGAAGTGAAATCGGGCCCGGAGCTCGTTGGATCGAGCAGTCCGACCAGCAGTTTGCCGTGCGTCAGTTGGCTCACGTCGAATGAATAGTCGGCGCTCGCGCTGAAGGTGGTGGACGACGTAGGCGATTGCGAAAAACTGTTCAAGCCGACGGCGACGAGCGCGAGCGGCGTATGGTTGCCGTCGGGCGGGTTATAGGCGGCTTTCACATTGGTATTGAAGAAGATGTTATTCGTAACGTCGTTCGCTTGTGGCAGCGCGGTGCTGCCGATTCGCGCGTTGTAGCTGCCAGTCGAGTTATCGAAGAAGCTGGCAATCTGACCGGTCGTGTCGGCGGATAGGTTGGGCAAATTCGGCGCAGTTGCCAGGAGCGACATCGCGCTGATGGGGCCGCTCGTTGAAGTATCGGACTGCGCGGTGGCCGAGGCGGTGCGTCCCGTGGCGCTGGACAGGGCCTCGACGCGGAATCCGCCGGTTGTGGTGGCGTGAGCCGAGGCGGTGCCGATGCCCGTCAGGCCGGACGTGCCGGCGCCGAAGTTGTTTCCCTTGACGCCGGCGTTAGCGAGCGCAACCGCCAGGGCGGTGTTGTTGTTGGTCAAGTCGGCGATGCTGGTGGCGTCGCCCCCGTTGGCTGGAATGGCCGGGCCCGCGGCACTGCCACCCGCTCCGCCATTGGCGTTGAGATGGCCTTCGAGCGGGCCGCCGCCCGGATTGCTGGCCGTCAAGCTCGAAACGGCGTTGCCGCCATTGCCGCCATTGCCCGCCACGCCGCCCAGATTCTGTCCGCCGGCGCCGGCGGTGGCGTTTTGGAACAGCCGCATCGTGCCGCTGGTCGAGCCGCTGACCGCATTGGTGATGCTGCTGGGAGCGCCGTTGCCGCCATTTCCGGCGCCCGAGAGTTGCCCGCCGCCGCTGCCCGCGGTTTGATTGGCGCTGACTTCAACTTGGCCTCCGCCGGTGGAGAACGCAGAGGCGGCGGCGGTGGCCGTGCCGCCAAAGCCAGCGATTGATCCCGGCGAGAATACGCTGCCTCCACCGCCGGCGCCGGCGGATGCTGCCGCGCTGACGACCTGATTCGTGTTATTGCTTGCCGTGGCGGTGGCCGAGGCATTGCCGCCGTCGCCGCCATTGGCGCCGCCGCGCCCGGTGCCACCCACTCCGCCCGTGGCGCCGGCTGTCGACTGTATCGTGCCGCCCATGTCCACTGCGTCGGAGGCGGCGGTAGCGCCTCCGCCGGTTCCTGCCGCGCCGCCTACGCCATTCTTGTCGCCGCCAGCGCCGCCAGTGGCGTTCATCTCGAGGGTGAGCGAGGCAAAGGCTTTCGTTCGACTCAATGAAGCTGTCGCGGCACCGCCATTGCCGGCCGTTCCAGCGAGAGCCGGGCCACCATTGCCGCCCTTCGCCGTCTGTTTCAGCGAGACGCTGCTCGTCGTCGAGGCTTCGCCATTAACGACGTCGACCAAACTCGCGGCCGAACCGTTGCCGCCGTTGCCGGAACCTACCGAAACGGCGCCACCGAGTCCGCCATTGGCCGTGGCTTGTAGATTCATGGAGACGGCGCCGGGCGACGTGGCCACACCGCGGAGAATGCCGACCGTGGCTAGTCCGCCGTCGGACGCATTGTTGTTGGAGCCAGATGCGTTGATGTAGTTGCCGCCGCCGCCATTCGACAGCGCGGTAAGGTTCACGAAGCTGCCGCTCGTCGTGGCGTCGATCGAGGCGAGTGAAGTCGCGGCACTCCCGGCCGAGAAACCGTTGGCGTTGCCGCCGGCGTTCGCGGTCACGTTGGCAGTCAACGCGCTTTGACCGCTCTGATTGAACAGCAGCGTGGAGATGGCGTTGCCGCCGATGCCGCTGGCGCCGGAGAGTCCGGTGCCAGCATTGCCACCGGTGGCTATTTGGGTCAATTGCAGCCCGCCGGTGGTCGAACCACCGACCGAGTCGATCGCGGTGGCGCTTGCGCCGTTGCCGCCGATCAGTCCCTGCCCGCCTGCGCCGCCAACGTTGGTCAGGGCGACGATTACGGTGCCGCCATTCATGGAAACTCCGCTGGCCGAGCTTGTGGCCGTCACCCCGGTGCCGCCGCGCGTGCCGCTGCCGGATCCCGACGCCTGTCCGCCGGCCCCGCCCTGCGTCGTGTCTGAAATATTGACGGATCCCTTACCAGTTAACGCGATGCTGCTGTTGGCCGCGGCGCCGTCGCTGGCGTTGACAATCCCGGCATCCCCGCCTGTGCCGCCGACGGCGCGCACTGAACCGACCAGTGATGAGGCGACCAAGTCGGTCAGCGACAACGTGGAATTTGCCGTGCCGGGATTGCCGGGGAGGCCGTTGTAAGTGCTGCCGCCGTTTCCGCCAATGCTCTCCTGGACGAGTCCGAGCGAGCCGGTGGTGGATCCAGTGACCGCGTTGGCGAGCGAGGCCGCGCTGCCGTTGCCGCCATTGCCGCCGGAATTCGTGCCGGAGCCGCCCCAACCGCCGTTCAGATAACCTTGCACGCTAAGCGTGCCGCCGGCGGTGGACGTGCCGCTGACGGTCCCGAGCGATGCAACTCCGCCGTTACCGCCGTTCATGCCCGTGCCCGCGGTTGCGCCTGGCCCGCTACCGCCCGGGCCGCCCGTTCCACCCTGTCCGCCGGTGGCCCGCGCGACGGCACTCGGAGAACCGAACGCCGTGTTATTGGTGACCGACGCGCTGGCGGTTGCATTGCCGCCGTTGGTCGACGCTCCGCCCGCGCCAGGTGAGCCGCTGAAGGCATCGCCGCCTGAACCACCTGGGCCGCCAGTTGCGCCATTGGCTTGGGCGGTGGCATTGGTGGAGAAACCATCGGCCGTGGTGGTCGCCGAGGCCGTCGCATTTCCCGCTGCACCCGCTGCGCCACCGTTGCCACCGGTTCCGCCTGGGAGTCCGCTGCTGCCGCCTGTGCCACCGCCTCCTCCCTTGCCAGCCGTTGCGGTCGCAAAGTTGGTCGCGTCGGCGGGCGTGTTGGCCGTGGCGGTAGCGTCCGTGCCTGGACCGCCTGGGCCACCATTCTGGCCGGCCGGTCCGCCGTTGGCGCCCGCTGTTCCCGATGTGCCATCCGTTCCATTTTGCGTCACCGTCGCCGCCTCGATCGTGGCGACGAACGTAACGCAGACAATCAACGCGATGAGTTGGGAGACGGTTCGGTGCATAGCCTGGAGTCCTTCATGAAGTGCGGAACTGTGCAATGCGGCACACTCGACGCATTGGCTTGTGGCTTGTTGTCTGACCGCGGAAGTTGATGTTCTCTGACGACGGAAAACGGCGACACGCTCAAAACGCACGTGGGCGGGATGCACACAAAAAAAGCCGACGTGGCGCAACACCCAGAGGTATTCCACCACGTCGGCTTTCTGTTGAGCGCGTTCCCTAGCCCAGCCGGGTTGCCCTCTTGTCAGACGTCCGACTTCATCACAAGACTACTAATACCTATCAAGTAGTCCTGCCGTTTGACCATAGGTAACGGCGTGAGCCAGTTTTGAGCAGAGAACTGCACGGGGTCAACCTAGACCATTTGTTGGCAAATTGCAATCAGCTTTTTCCCCTTGCAGCCGTATTGGCGGAAATGAAGTTTCTGGCCAAGTGCCATTTCTCGCGCTGCTTTTGCTTTTCACCGACCTCGGCCACAACGGACGTGGACGGGCGAAGGAACTGGAAGACTTGGCTTTCCGCTGCCATGTACTCGCTCGATACGCTTGATTTGTGTATCCCGCATGACGCTTATCTTCCGCAAAAGCCCGTTCGCCGGCTGCTGGTCGGTCGCCGATCCAACTGCGAGAATTCAATGCTGTGAGCGAACGAGCCAGTCCCGGGGCGATAAGGCGCTGCGATCGCTATCGGCGGCGAAACGCGGGCCAGAGATTTCGGCGGAGAATTCCTTGGCGGCAATGCCATCGAATTGGCAGTTGCGAGCTGATTGGGAGAACCGTCGTGCCTAGCCGATGGTGGATAAATGCGGGCGAGGATTGGGCCATGAAACGAGCGACGCCTTGGTCCTCCGACGCCCGAGCGCGGCCGCGGCCTTTTACGTTCTATCCGCCGCTCAATAGCCGGTGGGTGACGAGGCTGGCGCAGCGGCTGGTGCTGCGCGACATGCGGCACAAATCGAAGGTTGGCGAGGTCGAGGTTGTGGGGGACGGCCTCGCGCGGCTCGCGCGATTGCGGGGCGAGCGGTGCCTGGTGACGCCGAGCCATTGCGGGGGATTCGAACCGCACGTGCTGATGTACCTGTCGAAGCTGCTCGGCGCGGAGTTCAACTACCTGGCGGCGCAGGAACTGTTCGAGCAGTCGCGGGTGCAGCGGTGGATGTTGCAGCGGCTGGGCGTCTATTCGATTCTCCGCGGGGCGGTGGATCGACCGTCGTTCGCGATGACGCGGCAACTCTTGGCCGACGGGCAAGCGGTGGCTGGTGATCTTTCCTGAAGGGGAATCGATCATGCAAGGCAGCACGGTGATGCCGTTTCAGCAGGGTGTGTTTCAGCTCGCGTTCAAAGCGTATGAAGATGCGCGGAAGGGAGACGCCGAGGCGAATCTCTTCTGCATCCCGATGGCGATCAAGTACGTCTATCAGCGCGACATGCACGGCGCGATCGACGCTTCGCTCGCGCGGCTCGAAGCGAGCCTGGCCATCGTCGCGGACACGAGCGCCGGGTCGCGGTACGCTCGCATGAGGCGCGTGGCCGAGGCGATTCTCGCCGCCAACGAACAGACGCACCAGGTGCATCCGAGCGAGGGCGCCACGCTGGGCGAGCGAATCGACGGGCTCAAGCTAAGCGTCGTCGCGCGGATGGAGAGCCAGTTGGAGGTCGCGCCGAGGCCGGGGGAAACGCTGCTCGATCGGGTCCGCGCCCTATTCAACGCGGTCGACCGGATCGTCTTCGAGGAGGCTGCCGCGTCGGAATACGAGCGGCGACTCGCCATCGAACGGCGACAGGCGGCACGCGACATGTACGACGACCTCTGGCGGTTGCTGCGGTTCGTGGCGATCTACGACGGCTATGTGCGCGAGTCGATGACCGTCGAGCGGTTTCTCGACGTGTTGGGGCTGATGGAGGCGGAGGTGTTCGGCGAGCGACGGATGTGGGGCCCGCGGCGGGCGTTGGTGCAAGTCGGCGAACCGGCGAATCTCAAATACCACCTGCCGGCGTACACCGCCGACCGACGCGGCGCGGTCGCCAACGTCACGCAGCAGATGGAATCGGCGGTGCGTACGATGATCGAATCGCTGAGTGGGGATGGAAAAACGGTCGACTGAATCGTTAACCGGTGAGCCGGAGCGGTGGCGTACGAACGGCGGGAATGCGACAATCGAGTCATGATCGAAAACGACTCGACGAGGAAGCACTTTGAACCGGACGCGGCGGCGGCGAAGGTCGGGCTCGGCGATCTGGCCGAGGCGTTTTTCAAGTCACTGGGAGTGACTGAGGAGCGTTACAAGGCGGTCAAGGTTAAGCTGCATCTCGATCCGCACTGCAATTGTGCCGACCGGAAGAAGTGGCTCAACGAGGTGGGCGTGCAGTTGGGGGTCGACGGCGTGGTGATGAAGATGGCGAAGTGGATGGACCGGCGGAAGTAGTGATCTGGCACGGTCTTGTCGCCGGAAGCTCCGGCCGTTTTACTCGGTCTTTCCAGCCAAGCGCTCGGCGGCGACGACTGGCGATGGCGAGGCCCATCAGGGCGAGCGCGAGTGAACCAGGCTCGGGCACCGAGGTGTGGGCGAAAAGCCAATCGTACATGGCGGTCGTGTTATAGACATGAGGCCAGACGCCGTGGCCGCCAGTGCGGTATTCCGTGTAATGGAGATCGAGCAACGAGTCGTCGAATTTGAAATCGGCGGCAAAATTGTTCAGCGCCGGATACGAGGGGAGCGGCTGGCCCGCTTCGTTGAGCAGGCGGTTGACGACGTTGCGGCTCGCGGTGGGTGAGACAGTGCCATCGTTGCGAGCGTGGAAAGCCCAAATCGGTTCGTCGACGATGTTTCCCGGCACGAAGCTCGCAGACGGACTGACGGCCGCGATCGGCACCGAGGCGGCGACGCGGTCGGGGAACTGATTGAGAAAATTCCACACGCCGCCGCCGCCCATCGATAGGCCGGTCACGTAGATACGAGTGGGGTCGACGCTGCGTTCGGCGATCGCGCGATCGATCATTTCCATCGCATACGACATGAGCGTGGTGTTGGCCCAGCCGACGTCCGTCTGCGGTGCGTACAGAAACGCGTTGCGCGCCTTGGCAGCGGCTAGCAAGTTGTCGATGTTACCGTTGATTTGTGCACGGTTGTCGCGGCCCGATTCGCCGGCGCCGTGAAAAAAGAGGATCAACGGGCGCGGCTTGGTCGGATCGCTGGCATAGTCGGCCGGTATGTGGAGCACGCCGGGCAACAGCGGGTAGAGAGTTTCGTCGCGAAGGATGTAGGAGATAAAGTCGCTGAAGCTGGCCGCCGTGGCGAGCTGAGGAACCGTCAGGCAGGTCAGAACCAGGAATGCCGAAAGTGCTCGATTGACTCGCATGGTCGCCTCCGCCGGTTGAAAAAATGGGCTGGAAACGTGTGCCGAAAGCACTTGCACGTCAGCGTACCATTTTCATCACTGCGTGACCAGTAAATTCTGGATTCCCGGCGCATGCTCAAGTCAGCTAGAAATCGTACCACAGGCCGACGCCGATCTGTTGTTCTGAGTCGTTGAACAACTGCGACTGGCTTGATTTGCCGTTGTAGTAGTGGGCGCCGATGCGGAAGACTTCGCCCGTCTCGCCGCGCCAGAGCCAGCCGGACTCGACGGTGAGGTCGCCGCCGAAATTGGCTTCTTGTCGCAGGCGGCCGTTAAGGGCGAGGAAGGGCGAGCCGTGGAGGCCGGTCGGGCCGGGGTGCGAAAGCTCGTTTCCGAACTGAAATTCCCACGGCTCGGCGCCGCCGCTGGGATTGAACGCCCACGCCACCTCGCCGTAAACGCGGCAACGCCGGAATCGGGAACCAGGAAGTGCCGTACACGAGCGAGTCGCGGACGTAGTTGACTCGATCGTCGATTGCATCGGGGTGGCGGATGATGTACTCGTCGCCCATGTGAGAGCTGAGGTGGCCGTAGCCGAACTTGAACTGCCAGTTGGCGACGCCATAGGTGATCGGGAAGCCAAAGACGAAATCGGCGGAGTTGAGATCCTGGCGATGCTCGGGGTCCATGCGGACGATCGCGGCGCCGTAGACGTCGAGCTGCCAACCGTGTGGGATGGAGCGGGTCGTGGTCGCCGTAGCGAAGCACGCCGCCGCGTCCGCCGACCGTGGCGTCCCAGAACGAATGGTTCGCGGAGAAGAAGGGCGTGATGCCGATCCGCGGTTCGTGGGGACCGGCCAGGTACGAGCGGTAAATCAGCCCGGTGGGTCCGACTTGCCAGGTGTAGTCGTCGGGGGAGCATTCGGCGAACTCGCCATCAAGCTCGTCATCCGGTGGGGCATCGCCCGGCAGTTCTTCCGCTTGGGGTGGTTCGGCCGCGGCATCGGCCCAGGAGCCGGACTTGGCTGCGGTGGTCGACTGGAGATAGACGATGGCGCCGCGTTCCGCTTGGTCTCCCGCTTCCTTCTCCAGCTCGTTCTCGGCAGCGACAGCGCGACCGACGAACGACGCCGACGCCCCGAGCAGCGTCAGCGCGCACAATACGACACGGAGGCAGCCGCCAGGACGAAGCATGCAGGCACTGGGTCGGGTGGGTGGGTCGGACGGGACGCTCGGCGGGCGAGCGGAAACGTGCAGCCGTTGCGGTGGTAACGATTGCTCTAGTTATTTCGTCCCTGGGTGGGGTCGCGAGTGAGCCGATGTATCTCGCTTGGCCAAAGTGAACGGCCGGTTTGGCTAGCAGTGCTGCCGCGCGGGGCCGGCCGCGGCGAGCTGCGGTGAATTTGCGGGGTGAGGACCCGCTTGCGTGATAACTTGCCGCTCGGAAGTCGCTCTAGCTCGCAGCGGATATTTCGAGGAGAATCCGCGCCGGTTCGTCCGAAGTTGATCAAGGGGCACTGTGGAGTCAGGCCGCCCGTTCGCATTCGCGCGGCAAGTTATTTGAAAGAACATCGCACATGACGCAATTTGTAGGTCGCAACTGGACGGCTGCGCGGCACGTGCCTTGCGCTAGTGCTGCTGGGGTGTTCGCTGGGCGCTGTGGATTCGGCCGACGGGCAGTACATTTATCAGCCGCCGCCGAGCTACTATCAAAACGACACGGCAACGGGCACCGTGACCGGCGGCGCGTTCGGCGCGATCACCGGTGCGATTCTCGGCGGCCGCAGCCACCGCGGCGAAGGGCGCTGATCGGCGCCGGCGTCGGCGCGCTGACGGGCAACGTGCTGGGACGGGCGCAGGATCAAGCCGACGAGCGTCGGGCCGCGACCGGTGCGGCGGTCGTTGCCGGCATGAATCAGCAAGCGGCCGCGGCGGCGGTCACGAATCTCGACCTGATCAACATGGCCCGAGCCGGCGTCGGCGACGATCTGATCATCAGCACGATCCAGTCGCGCGGCGCGGCTCGATTTGAGCCCGCAGGGGTTGATCGCGCTGAAGCAAAGCGGCGTGAGCGATCGCGTGCTGATCGCAGCGCAAAACATGGCGGCCGGCCCCGGCTACGTTGCGGGCCCGCCGCCGGCCGTGATCGTGACTCCGGGGCCGCCGCCGTACTGGTATGGTCCGCGGCCGTATTATCATTCGCACGTGTACTACCGGATGCGGTAACGCTCCGCGGCCGCGGTAGAACTTGCCCCGCGGAAGAGTTCTAACGCAGCGGCAGTCGGCGAGCGTCGGCAGCTTGGCGCAGCTCGGCCAGGATCCGATGCGAAATCGTCAGGTCAGTAGCTCGGCAACGGAGCGGACCTCGAGCTTCCGCATGATCGCGGCGCGGCGCATTTCGACGGCCCGCTCGGTGACGAACAGCTTGGCCGCCATCGTTTTGTTCGATTCGCCCGCCTGAATCATCGCCAGCGTCTCCCGCTCCCGTTCGCTGAGCCGCGCTATCCGCTCGGCCAACTCTGCGAACTGGGCATCCTGGGCACGCCACTGGGCGTCTAGTTCGAGCGCTTTGCGGACTCGTTCGAGCAGCAGTTGCCCGATCGAAAGGCTTCTCCAGGAATTCGATGGCGCCGGTTTTCATCGCGGCCACGGCGGTCGAGACGTCGGCGTGGGCCGTGATGAAGATCACCGGCAGCCGCTTGCCCTCGCGGAGCAATTGTTCGTAGAGCTCGAGGCCGCTTTGTCGTGGCATGCGGATGTCGAGCACCAGGCAGCCGGGCATCTCGGGCCGGTAGAAGCGTGCGAAGCTGCTGCCGCCGGCAAACGTGCGCACGGCGAACCCGAGCACGTCGAGCAAGGTGGCGAGCGAGTCGCGCATCTCGTCGTCGTCGTCAACAACAAACACAGTCGCTGTGGTTTCGATCACGCTCGGCATCGGTGGGTGCGAGGGGTAAGGTAAACGACAATTGGGCTCCGCCGCCGGGCCGCGACTCGGCCCAGATCGTGCCGCGATGCTGCTCGACGATCGAGCGGCAGATCGCCAGGCCGATGCCGAGCCCATCGGGCTTGGTGGTGTGGAACGCGGCGAACGCGGCGTCGGGATCGGCCGCGGCAAAACCGGGGCCGGTGTCGAGCACGTCGACGCGGACCGAGGAGCCGCTCGGTTGAGGTTTGCAGCACCATCTCGCGCGGCTGGCCGTCGACCTCGCGCATCGCCTGCATCGAGTTCTGCACCAGGTTCACGAGCACTTGCTGGATTTGGATCGGCATCGACGCGACACCAGGTCGGCGTCGGCCGAAGAGTTGCAGTCGAACGTCGACGCCGGCGTGGGCCGCCTCGGTGCGACACAGCTCGACGACCTCGGCCACGAGCGCGTTGACGCCGACGTCGGCGACTGCTCGCGGCGTTGGGCTGGACGAAGTTACGCATGCGGCGGACGATCTGGCCGGCGCGGAGCGCGGCCCGCTTGGCCTGGTCGACGCACTGACGGATTCGACCGTCAGTCGTCGGTTGCTCGTCCAGAACCACTTCGCAAGCGTCGGCGTAGTTGGCGATCGCGGCGAGCGGCTGGTTCAGCTCGTGGGCCAGGCCGGCGGTGAGGTGGCCCATCGTGGCGACTCGCTCGGCATGAGTCAACTGGGCGGCCAGTCGTTGATTCCGGCTCTCGGCGAGTTGCCGTTCGTGAATTTCGTGGCGCAGCGACGCCAGCGCCGATCGAGAGCTCGCGGGTTCGCAGTGCGACGCGCGATTCCAATTCGTCGACCTGGCTGCGAATCGTGCGCGTCGCCGGCCGGACCACGAACCAGTCCAAGCCGAGCAGGAGCAAGACGACGGTCGCCGAAATGGCGAGCGCGATCAGCCGCAAGCGGGCCACGGCGTGCGCGGCTTCGTCTTCCATCAGCTTGACGATCCGATCCATCGTGGGCAGATAACGTGGCTTCGTGCTCGACGATCGTCGCAACCGACGGTGAGGCCGATGCGTCGTCGTCGGCGCAAGTCGTCTGGCGGCGGCGACCATCGCTTGAAAATGCGGATCGAGGGCCGCCCATTGCCTGCCAAGTTCCGGCGAATGGATTGGCTGAATGCCCAGCTGTAGATCGCCATCCAGGAGCGCGGCGTGCTCGCCGGTCCACCGCTCGAGCGTCAACCGCAACTCGTCGCGTCGCAGCGTGCGGGTCGCATCATCGCGGGCGGCATCGAATTCGAGCGCCGCTTTGGTCAGCTTTTGGCTCAGCATCCGCTGCCGGCCGGCCACGTTGATCGCGGGAGCGAACGCGTTGAGTCGCACCAAGAGCGGCTGCACCATCGCCTGGTCGACGACCACCAACGCCGCCACCGCCACGAGGACAAACAGGTAGCGCCCTGCCAATCGGCGGACCACGCTGTTGGTCGACAGGGAGTCGGGGTCGGGCGATTTCGTGCCTGCGGTCGTTCATGGAAAGCGGGCAACAGTGAAAACGGCGTTCCAACACCGAGCAGTAAGTTCCGCCGCCCAAGCCAAGTGCTTATGCACCCTGTAGATACGGACGCCGGCGATTTCGGTTCTCCGAAGCGGCGACGGCGACGGCTGCTCAGCATCGAGGCAGGGTTGCCCGCCCCCGTGGCAGGCGCCGAACGAGCCGCGACCGGAATCAGTAGTCAATCGCTTCGGCTTTCCGAAGAAATAGCCGCCCCGCGCGTGCCGGGCACACCCATTGCAAAGCGCTGCTCCCATCACGACCGGCCGAGGCGGCGGCTGCACGATTTCATTCCAGTAACCCATCAGCCGAGACCGCCCATGGATTCCTCTGCCAAAGCCACCCGGATTGCGCTGTTCAACTTCTCCACGCCGCAGATGCGTGCGTTCCACATGTCGTGGTTCGCGTTCTTTCTCTGCTTCTTCGCCTGGTTCGGCATCGCGCCGCTGATGGCGGTCGTCCGCGAGGAGATGCACCTTACCAAGGAACAGATCGGCTGGTGCATCATCGGCTCGGTGGCGATCACGATTCTGGCCCGGCTAGTGGTCGGCTGGCTGTGCGATCGGTTCGGGCCGCGGCTGACCTATACGTGGCTGCTGGTGCTTGGCTCGCTGCCGGTGATGGGCATCGGGCTGGCGCACGACTTCGCGACGTTCCTGTTCTTTCGCGTGCTGATCGGCGGCATCGGCGCGTCGTTCGTGATCACGCAGTACCACACCTCGCTGATGTTCGCGCCGAACTGCGTGGGCACGGCCAATGCCACGACGGCTGGCTGGGGCAATCTGGGCGGCGGCGTGACGCAAATGGTGATGCCGCTGGTGTTTGCCATGTTCGTCGGCGTGTTCGGTTTCTCGCAGGCGATTGGCTGGCGACTGTCGATGTTCGTGGCCGGGGCCGTCTGCGCCATGGCCGGCGTCGCCTACTACTTCCTCACGCAAGACACGCCGGAGGCAACTTCCGCGAGCTGCGCGCCGCGGGCAAGCTCTCGCAGAAGAGCGCCCAGGGCACGTTTCTGGAGGCCTGCCGCGACCACCGTGTGTGGGCCTTGTTCGTCGTCTACGGCGCCTGCTTCGGCATCGAGCTGACGATCAACAACATCGCGGTGCTCTACTTTGTCGATTACTTCGACGACTTTCAAGCACATGGACCCGGTCTCGGCGCTGAAGATGGCCGGCCTGATCGCCAGTCTGTTCGGCCTGATGAACATCTTCGCCCGCACGCTGGGCGGCGTGTTCGGCGACCGCTTCGGCAAGCGGTGGGGACTCTCGGCCGCGTGAAGTGGCTGTTCCTCGTGCTGTTCTGCGAAGGACTGGCGCTGATGCTGTTTTCGCAGACATGTCGACGCTGCTGCTGGCGATTCCGACGCTGATGCTCTTCAGCCTGTTCGTGCAGATGTCGGAAGGGGCGACGTTCGCCGTGGTGCCGTTCGTCAATCGACGCGCACTGGGCTCCGTGGCCGGCATCGTCGGCGCGGGCGGCAACGTCGGGCGCCGTGCTCGGCGGGTTCCTGTTCAAGAGTGCCGACCTCGATTGGCCGACCGCGCTGTTCATGCTCGGGGCCGCGGTGACCGCTTGCTCGTTCGCCAGTTTCGCCGTGACGTTTAGCCCGGAGCCCGAGGTCGAAGTGCGGCTCGCGGACCGAAGCCGCGGCTCGGCAATTGCCGGCGGCCACGGGATGGAATTGTCCGGAGCACGCGTCGTAGCGAGTCGGCAAACATGATCGCTATTCCAGCCCAGAATCGAGCGATCGCCAGACCGTCGTCGTCATCGGCAACGGCATGGTCGGCCAGCGCTTCTGCGAGCGGCTGGTCGAGTTCGACACGGCACGGCAGTTTCGGATCGTGACCTTTTGCGAGGAGCCGCGGGCGGCCTACGATCGCGTCGGGCTGACATCGTTCTTCGCCCACCGCGACGCCGAAAAGCTGATGCTGGCTCGGCAGCGAGTGGTATGCGGAGAACGGCGTCGAGCTGCACCTGGGCGATCGGGCGATCGCGATCGACCGCAAGGCGCAGAGTTGTCCGCTCGGACAAGGGCGTCGAGATCGCCTACGACTACCTCGTGCTGGCGACCGGCTCGTTTCCGTTTGTGCCGCCGGTGCCCGGCATCGACAAGCCGGGCGTGTTCGTCTACCGCACGATCGAGGATCTGGAGCGGATCATCGCCTACGCCGGACGAGTCGCAGCGGTGCGCCGTGATCGGCGGCGGGCTGCTGGGCTCGAAGCCGCCAAGGCGGCCTTCGACCTGGGCCTCGAAACGCACGTCGTCGAGTTCGCCCGCGGCTGATGCCGCGTCAGGTCGACGAGCCGGCTCGCGGATGCTCGTCGAGAAGATCGAAGCGCTGGGCGTGCGGGTTCACTTGGGCAAGTCGACCAAGGCAGTTCACGGCGAAGCAGAGCGTCGAACGGATTGAGTTTACCGACGGCGACTCGCTCGACGTCGACATGATCATCGTCTCGGCCGGCATTCGCCCGCGCGACGAACTGGCCAAGCAAGCGGGCTTGCGTCGGGCGAGCGGGGCGGCATTGTCGTCAACGATCGGCTGGAGACGTCCGATCCGCGACATCTTCGCCATCGGCGAATGCGCACTGCATCGCGGCATGGTCTACGGCCTGGTCGCTCCGGGCTACGAAATGGCCGAAGATCGTGGCCGCCAACCTCACCGGCGGCGAGCGGCAGTTCGCCGGCACCGATCTGTCGACCAAGCTGAAGCTGATGGGCGTCGACGTCGCCAGCTTCGGCAACTACGAAGCGCCGGCCGAGCGAGGCCACGCCGCTGGTGTTCGAGGATCCCTTCGCCGGCGTCTACAAGAAGCTGCTGTTCACGCCCGATGGCACGCGGCTGCTGGGCGGCATCCTGGTCGGCGACGCCAGCGACTACGGCAAGCTGCTCGATGTTCGCCAAGGGCGACGAGCCGCTGCCCTGCCAGCCGCACGAACTGCTGGTCGGCAGCGTCGGCGGCAGCGGCCGGCGCTGGCGGCTCGACGCGATGCCCGACGCGGCGCAGATCTGCTCGTGCAACAATGTCAGCAAAGGGGCGATCTGCGCGGCGATTCGCGAGCAGGAGCTCGACACGGTCGACGCGGTCAAGACAGTGCACCAAGGCCGGCACCGGCTGCGGCGGCTGCATGCCGCTGGTCACCGATCTGTTCAAGGCCGAGATGAAGAAGGCCGGCAAGGCGGTCGTCGAATCATCTGTGCGAGCACTTCGCCTACTCGCGGACCGAGCTGTTCGCGATCATCAAGGCGAAGGAGCTGCGGACGTTTCGCCGACGTGCTCGCCGACTACGGGCAGCGGCAATGGCTGCGAAATCTGCAAGCCGGCCGTGGCCTCGATCCTGGCCAGCCTGTGGAACGAAGACATCCTGCAGCCCGAGCATCAGACGCTGCAGGACACCAACGACCGCTTCCTGGCCAACATGCAGCGGGGCGGGCTCGTACTCGGTCGTGCCGCGCGTGCCCGGCGGCGAGATCACGCCCGAGAAGCTGATCGTGCTGGCCGACGTGGCGAAGAAGTATCGGCCTGTACACCAAGATCACCGGCGGCCAGCGGATCGACTGTTCGGCGCCCAGGTGCAGGACCTGCCCGATATCTGGGAAGAGCTCGTCGAGGCCGGCTTCGAGAGCGGCCACGCCTATGGCAAAGCGCTGCGGACGGTGAAGAGCTGCGTCGGCACGACCTGGTGCCGCTACGGCGTGCAGGATTCGGTCGGCTTCGCGATCCGCGTCGAGAATCGCTACAAGGGCATCCGCGCGCCGCACAAAATCAAAATGGCCGTGTCGGGCTGCATTCGCGAGTGTGCCGAGGCGCAGAGCAAAGACGTCGGCCTGATCGCCACGGAGAAGGGCTACAACCTCTACGTCTGCGGCAACGGCGGCTCGAAGCCGCGGCATGCCGAACTGCTGGCGACCGACCTCGATGAAGAAACAGCGCTCCGCTACATCGACCGCTTCCTGATGTACTACATCATGACGGCCGACAAGCTGACGCGCACCAGCGTGTGGTGCGAGAAGCTGGAAGGGGGGCTCGAGCACATCCGCGACGTGGTGGTTCACGACAAGCTGGGCATCTGCCGCCGAACTGGAAGCGCATGATGCAGCAGCTGGTCGACACCTACCAATGCGAATGGGCCGCCGTGGTCCGCGATCCGGAGAAGCGCAAGCCGGTTCCGGCAGTTCGTCAACACCGACGAGACGGAGTCGTGCATCGAGATCGTCAGCGAGCGCGGGCAGAGCCGTCCGGCCGACTGGCCCGGCGAGTTCGTTTCGCTGGAGCAGTTTCGCATGCTCGACGGTCGCTCGCTCGGCGAGCACGAGCAGCAGTCGGAGTCGCGTCGCTGGGTGCGCGGTGGGCTGTGCGGCCGACTTCCCGATCGACGGCGGGGCGACGATCAAGTACGGCAAGTCGCAGATCGCCGTGTTCAACTTCGCCAGCCGCGGCGAGTGGTACGCCACGCAGAACATGTGCCCGCACAAGAAGGCGTTCGTGCTCTCGCGCGGCATCGTCGGCGACGCGGGCGAGCGAGCCGAAGGTGGCCTGCCCGCTGCACAAGAAGACGTTCTCGCTCGAAACGGGCGAGTCGCTGCAGGGCGAGGAATATCGCATCGAGACCTTCCCCGTGAAGGTCGAGGGCGAACGACGTGTACGTCGAGCTGCCGCCGCCGGAAGTGCTCGACCACGTGCTGGCGACCGAGATCGGCTGCTCGCTGGCGACTCACTGTGCAATGGGCACGCGCAACGGGAATGGGCACGTCGATCCCGCCGGTCGCTTGCAGCACGGTCGGCGTGTGAGGAGGCCGACATGATCTTGCTTCCGATCGTCGACGAAGTTCGGCCGACCGCTCGCCACGCGACTGGCCCGGCGCTGGTCGACGCAGCTGCTCGCCGAGCAGCAGTCGCTCTCGGCGGTCGATCAGTTTGCCGCTGGCACGACGAATGACGACACGCCGACGCTGCCGACGAGCGAGCCGCGCTATCGGTCGCTGTTGCCGGCGACGCCGCCGGGCCCGGGCCAGCAGTACGCGTTTGAAGTCGACCTCGATCGCTGCTCCGGCTGCAAGGCGTGCGTCACGGCCTGCCACACGCTCAATGGGCTGGACGAAGACGAAACCTGGCGCGACGTGGGGTTGCTCGTCGGCGGTCGCGGGCTGCTGCCGGTGATGCAGCATGTCACCGCGGCCTGCCACCATTGCCTCGAGCCGGCCTGCATGATCGCCTGCCCGGTGAACGCCTACGAGAAAGATCCGGTCACTGGCATCGTCAAGCATCTGGACGATCAATGCTTTGGCTGCCAGTACTGCACGCTGGCCTGTCCGTACGACGTGCCCAAGTATCATCCGGGCAAGGGCATCGTCCGCAAGTGCGACATGTGCTCGACGCGGCTGGCGGTGGGCGAAGCGCCGGCCTGCGTGCAGGCCTGTCCGCACGAGGCGATTCGCGATTCGCGTTGGTCAACGTCGAGCAGGTGATCGACGACGCCGAGGCCGCGGTGTTCCTGCCGGCCGCGCCCGATCCGCAGATCACGTTGCCGACCACGACCTACAAAACGAAGCGACCGTTTCCGCGGAATCTGCTGCCGGCCGACTATTTTCGCGTGAGAACGCAGCACGCGCATTGGCCGCTGGTGGTGATGCTGGTGCTGACGCAGCTGTCGGTGGGCGCGTTTGCCGCCGGGCTGCTGCTGGAGCATTGGCTTTCTGCATCATTCATCGGCACGCTGCGGCCGTTGCACGCGGCGGAGGCCCTGGCGTTTGGTTTGCTCGCGCTCGACGCCAGCCTGTTTCATTTGGGACGGCCGCACTATGCGTTTCGAGCGGTGCTGGGGCTGCGACACTCCTGGTTGAGTCGCGAGATCGTCGTGTTCGGCGTGTTCGCCGGGCTGGCATCGCTCTACGCCGGCAGTGTCGTTCGCGGAGAGCAGCTGGTCACACTGGTTGGGCTGGAGCGTGGCCGTGAGTGGCGCCGTTGCCGTCTTCTGCTCGACCATGATTTATGTGTTCACGCAGCGCGAATGTTGGAGCTTCACCCGAACGGGCATGCGCTTTGCGCTCACCAGTGCGCTGCTTGGGCGTCGCTGCCGTTTGGTTGAGCATTTTGGTGGCGACCTTGGTTCGTCCGTCGCCCAGCTTGTTTCAACTGATCGAAGTCTGCGGACCGCCGCTGTGCAAGCTGCTGATCGCGATTTCTGCGGTCAAGCTCGTTTGGGAGGCGGCGATCTTTCGTCACTTGCTGTGGCGGCGGATGACGCCGCTGCGGCGGTCAGCGATGTTGATGACGGGCGAGCTCTCGAGCGTGGCGATGGCCCGGTTTGCGGCGGGGCTTTTGGGCGGCGTCCTGATGCCGTTATTCTTGCTCAGTCACATGGCCGACGCGGCGCACGGGGCGGAATTCGTCCAGTTCGTCGTTACCTCGGGGCTGTTGTTCGCGGCCTGCCTGGTCGGCGAATTGCTCGAGCGCTATCTGTTCTTTGCGGCCTGTGCGGCGCCGCGGATGCCGGGAGGGATTCGTTGATGGATACGCAATTAGCCGGAACCGCCGCGTTGCTGGAGAAGGCGCTGCCGATCTTTCAGCGCAGTGGGCCGCTCACGAAGGAGCTGTTGCTCGAACCGGCGCGGTTCGGGCTGGGCATCGTGCCGCCCGGTTTGCAGGCGGACGCAGCGGTCAGCTCGGTGTGCGGGTTCTGCTAGCACAGGCTGCAATCTCAACGTGCATCTCCGCGACAACGTGGCGACGGGCTTGACGCCGGCGACCGATTATCCGGTCAACCTCGGCATGGCATGTCCCAAAGGTTGGGAGGCCCTCACCGTACTCGATTCGAAAGACCGCGCCACCACGCCGCTCGCGCGGAACGCGGCGGGAAAGCTCGAGCCGGTGAGCTGGGATGCGGCACTCCGCACGTTCGTCGACCGGATGAAAGGAGTGCAAGCCGCCCACGGGCCGCATTCGATCGCGTTTCTCAGCACGGGCCAAATCGTCACGGAAGAAATGGCATTGCTCGGAGCGCTGGCCAAATTTGGCATGGGCATGCTGCACGGCGACGGCAACACACGCCAGTGCATGGCGACCGCGGTCGTAGCCTACAAGCAGGCGTTCGGCTTCGACGCGCCGCCCTACACCTTATGCCGACCTGGAGGAATCGGACGCAATCGTGCTGGTGGGCAGCAATCTGGCGATCGCGCATCCGATCCTCTGGCAACGCGTGATGCGGAATCCGCACCATCCGGAGATCGTCGTCGTCGATCCGCGGGCGACCGAGACGTCGATGGCAGCGACGCAACATTTGGCCGTTTATCCCAAGTCGGACCTGGCGCTGTTCTACGGAGTGGCGCGAATTCTCGATCGAGCGCGATTGGATCGACCACGAGTACATCGCCGCTCACACCAGCGGGTTCGAGGCGTTTGCGGAGTTTGTGCAGCCGTACTCGCTCGAGCATGTCGCCGCAGAAACGCGTTTGGAGCCCGCAGCGATCGAGCGCTTTGCGCAGACGATTCACGAGGCCGAGCGAGTGTCGTTCTGGTGGACGATGGGCGTCAACCAGAGCCACCAGGCGGTCCGCACGGCCCAAGCGATCATCAATCTGGCGCTGATGACGGGCAACATCGGCCGGCCGGGCACGGGGGCCAATTCGATCACCGGCCAGTGCAACGCGATGGGTTCGCGGTTGTACAGCAATACGACGAACCTGCTGGGCGGACGCGATTTTGGCGATGCGTCGCAGCGGCAAGAGGTGGCCGACGTGCTGAAGATCGACGAGGCGCGGATTCCGAGCGAGGGCAGTTGGCCCTATCACCAGATATTGGAGGGTGTGCTGCGTGGCGACATCCGCGGGCTGTGGGTCGTCGCTACGAATCCGGCCCATTCGTGGATCAACCAGGGCACGGCCCGCGATATCCTGTCGCGGCTCGATTTCCTGGTGGTTCAAGATATGTACGACAACACCGAGACGGCGCAGATGGCCGATCTCGTGCTGCCGGCGGCCGGCTGGGGCGAGAAGGAGGGGACGTTCATCAACTCGGAGCGTCGCTTCGGCACGGTACACAAAGTGGCCCGCGCCGGGGCAGGCGCTTGCCGACTTCCACATCTTCAAGCTGATTGCCGAGTACTGGGGCTGCGGCGAGATGTTCGAAGCCTGGAAATCGCCCGCGGCGGTGTTCGAGCTGCTCAAACAACTCAGCGCCGGGCAGCCGTGCGACATTTCGGGGATCGACGACTACGAAGTGCTCGAGAGCCGCGGGGGCGTGCAATGGCCGTTTCCGGCCGACTGCCAGGACGACGCGGCGGAGCGGCGGCTATTTGACGATGGCCGGTATTTTCACTCCGATGGTCGGGCGCGGTTCCTATGCGAAGCGCCGCGCCCGTTGCCCGAGGAGCCGAACGAGAAATATCCGTTCCTGCTGCTGACGGGCCGCGGCTCGGCCGCCCAGTGGCACACGCAGACGCGCACATCGAAGTCGGCCGTGCTCCGCAAGCTCTATGCGCAGGAGCTGTACGTCGAGCTGAATCCGCAGGACGCCGCCCGGCTCAAGCTCCGCACCGGCGATTTGATCACCGTTCGGTCGCAGCGAGGCCAATTGCGGGGCCGCGCGGTCGTCACGCCAGCCGTTCAGCCCGGGCAAATGTTCATCCCGATGCACTACGAGGCGACGAACCAGTTGACGCACTCGATCTTCGACCCGTATTCGCACCAACCGGCGTACAAGGCGTGCGCGGTTAGCGTCGAACCGGCCTCGTAGTTGCGCGCGCACGGCTGCCGGGCTCGGCAGAGGACATTCTTCGTGGCGGCCCGACGGGACGACGTAGCCGAATCGACGTGCGCAGAGCATTAGGATTCCGACCGACATCGACACTGCCGCCGTCGGCTCGGGCGCACGGATGGAGGACGATCCGCCGCCGGGCGGATCCTGTCCGCGAAAGTTCGCTTTCCAAACGTCGTAGTCCTCGGGCCCGACGGTGCCGTTTCCGGAGCCGTCGGCAGGCAGAGAGATGCCGCTTTGGCCGTTGGAATCTCGCCAGATCGTGTAGTCGGCGGCGTCGACCTGCCCGTCGCCGTTGTAATCGCCCGCCATGCCCGTTTGCGGCTGCCAGACGCGGACGTAGTCGACGAGCATCGTCTGGGGAAAAACGGTGGTGTCATTCGGATCGCCGCCAAAGTCGCCGCCTACGGCGAGATTCAAAATAATGTTTTTGGGCGTGTCAAAGATCGGCCGATCCGGTGCTTGGTCCACGGTGAAGTGCAAAGTGCCATCGACGTAAAAACGGAGCTGAGTCGGCTCCCACTCGACTGCGTAGATGTGAAAACCGTCGTGAAAATCTATCAGCGCGTTGTCTTCATCCCGCTTAACGTATTCGTGGAACACATACTGATGCTGACCGCAGCATGGACCGGGGTTCGTCTGCCAATGGTAGGCGCTGCTGACGACATTTGGCCGCCCTCCCTTGTTTTCGAGGATGTCGATTTCGCCGCCCGTGGGCCATTGAACCTGGTTTGGGTTCAGCCAGAAAGCTGGCCACATGCCTTGCGTCGTTGGCAAATCAATTCGCGCCTCGAATCGGCCGGTCCCAAATCGCGCCTGTGAAGTGATTAGCCCGGAACGGTATTGCTTATTGCCCAGCGGCTGGTTGGTCGCCGTGATTTGCAGATTGCCGTTGGTGACCAGCACTTGCTCGGTGCGATAATACTGCTTCTCGTTGTTTGCGCTGTTCTGGCGATTGGCGGCGACCCAGTTCGAGCCGTTGAGGCTTGTTCCATCGAATTCGTCATGCCACGAGAGCTGCCAGCCGGGTAAATTCGGTATTTGAGCAACGACGAGATCTGCGCCGACAACCGAAACTGCCAAGGTCGCAATCACAATCCATGCAACACTCTGAACGCAGCCCATTATCTCCCTCTCTTCTCGCGCCGTCACCGTCGACTTGGCGACCGAGACGCTTGCGGCAAGGGCTCCGATGCGCAATGGCAAGAATCGTCGTCGTGGCAAACCGAAACCAACGTCAACGATGTGTCGCGAAACGAGGAGCAAGACGCCGACCATTATCAAAATGGTTGCAGCCGGCTCCGGCACGTTGGCTACCGACGATCCAGCGCCAGGCGGGTCGGCCCCGCCAAAACTAGATTTCCATATCTCGTAGTCCTCTGGACCGACGCTCCCGTTGCCGGAGCCGTCGGCGGGTAGGCCGATGCCGCTTTGACCGTCGGAATTTCGCCAGACAGTGTAATCAGCCGCGTCGACGTGGCCGTCGCCGTTGTAGTCGCCGGCCAGGCCGGTTTGCAGCTGCCAGAAGCGGACGTAGTCGACGAGCAAGGTCTGGGGAAACACCGTCGAGCCGTTCGGGTCACCGCCGAAGTCGCCACCGATGGCGAGATTCAAGATGATGTTCTTCGCGGTAGTGAAATTAGCGTCGGACATGTCGGAGTTCTCAACCACGGCGAAGTGCAAGTTGCCATCGACGTAGAAGCGAATCTGGTTTGCCTCCCATTCGACTGCATAGGTGTGAAAGCCAGCGTGGAAATCGACCGGAACACCGTCGTCCGTAGCCGTATATTCGTGGTACACGTATTGATGCTGGCCGCAACACGGCCCCGGATCCTTTTGCCAATGGAAGGCGCTGCTGGTGAGGTTCGGCTGGCTGCCGCGATTCTCGAGGATGTCGATTTCACCGCCCGTTGGCCATTGGACTTGATTTGGATTGAGCCAAAACGCCGGCCACATGCCTTGCGTGGTGGGCAAGTCCATCCGCGCCTCGAACCGGCCAGGACCATACAGAGCCGCGACACGATCAATCCAGAGCGATAATCCTTGTTGGCCAGCGGCTCGTTCGTGGCTGTTATTTGCAGATTGCCGTCGGCGACCGTCACCTGTTCCGGTCGATAGTATTGCTTCTCGTTGTTATAGCTATCCTGTCGATTGATCGCTTCCCAAAACGTATTGTTCAGGCTGGTGCCGTCGAATTCGTCGTGAAACGAAAGCTGCCAGCCGGGGACGTCGGGGATCTGGGCGTTGACATGCTGCACGCCTGACAGGCACGCAAAGAGCGAGATCGCAATCCCAGCCACAACACATTTTGAACCGTATTTCATCGCCTACTCCTCGAAGCGCCAGCGCCTCTGATTACGAGACCATAGTCCATCCTATTCCATCCGGAAGGGATCCATCTAATTCTTTGCCAAAATCTCTGCATGGAACGCACACCGACCTTCATTTCGACTTCCCAGGTCGAGAAGAGAGCGCGAAATCAAACGTATTGCTCCCGCGCTGTACGTCCGCCTGCAGACCGGACAGCTTCGGGTTGGTGTATTCTCTGGGAGAAATCAGTTGTCCGCCGGGAGTGCCCCCCGAGGTCGCGGGAGGTAATATCTTGATGACTGAGACGGCGACCAGATACGGCCCGGGCACAAGGCCGTCCGTCGTGCCAACCGACAAGAAATAATGGCCCGACTTGTCCAAGATGCCGCTGGCCGTTCCGCGGCCGCGTTCGACCGGCGAGAACACAACGGTCCCTTGCACGTCGGATGCGCCGGTCGCGTTTTCGCCGTCGAGCGTGACGGTTCCGTGGACTTCGGCGAGGTCGGATCCACACCCGATCAGCGACAGCGCAATCAAAATCAGCGCAGCTATCTGGGATCCCCAGCTAAAACCAGCCGATCGAACATACCCGCCTTTCCTCATCCCGTTCTAACCCCCAGTAGCCAACTCGCCGCCATTGCGCGTGCAACCGACACGAAACAGGTCCGATTCAACACTATCCGATACAAATTCGACCGAACCGTCGACACGACAGAATTGTAGGCCGCCGGGATGCAAGCTGCGAAAGCCCTGCGCGTCCCACCAAGCGCTTACAAACAATGTCACATCCTGGCCGATCAGATTCACGCCGTTATTGAGCGGCGTGTTGCAACTGCAGGTGTCGCCATTACCGTAGAACGCAGCCGAGTGCAAATTGAGCACCGGCATATCCTCACCAATCATATACGTCTTGCTGGTGCCATCGATGACCTCAGAAATCTTGACGGGCTTCAGCCACGAGTGCTTGTAAAAAATGCCTCGGCATCGCGTGCCGCCGTAACAATAGCGAATGGCAGGATCCTGCTGATAGATGCCACTGGGAAAGCTCGAATCGTCGTGGTTGTAGAGGCTGCCTTCATCTTGGCCAATGTACGAATCGTCCATTACTCCCTTGTAGCTGGTCGTCGCCACGGGGCAGCCTTTCCATTGTTCCTGCTCGTTTGAAAGCTCTCGAACGGATTCATCCGACGGGCACTGCAGCACGCTGAGCTGCGTCTGCATCAAGTCGGGGACTGAGATTCCGTTCTTCTTCGATGCCAAGCCCCAATTCGGACGCGGAGCTCGGCAGGCATTACTCAAATAATTTCCTTCAAACGCGCCCCCTGCTTGGAATCGATCGTAGAGCGGTTGCTCTTCCAGCTGCGGTAGCATCGAAAGAATCCAGCCCCGTCCCGAGAGCGTACGTCCGGCAGCGAGCTGCGCCTTGACGTTTGCCTCTTCCTGAGGGTTTCCGTAGTAACCTTCACTGGTCGGAAAGTGTCTCTGGGCGTCGTGATGAGTGAGCACAGCCAAACCGAGATTCTTGAGATTGTTGGAACACGAGGACGCCGCGCGGCCTCGCGTGCCGCCTGAATGGCCGGCAGCAACAGCGCCACGAGAATGCCAATGATGGCGATCACGACGAGCAATTCCACCAAAGTGAAACCGCAACTTGCCCGACGACGTCCCATTCCAGCAACTCCCGTCTCGATGGGTTAAAGCGAACCTCGAATTAGCTATATTGCGACGAATGTGAGGGTGGAATCACGAACGCCGTGTCGGGATTTGCGGCCACTTAACGTCCGCCATCCGAACTGAGCGCGAAATCGAAAGTGTTCTTTCCCGGTTTGACTTCGGCGGTCAAACCGGACTGGGCAGGTTGGCCGTATTTGGCGGGACCGATGCGCTTATTGCCAGTTTCGCCACCCGGCTCCTTTGGCGGAATGATTTCCTTGATCGTAACTGCCACCTTGTAATTGCCCGGCTCCAGCCCTTTCGCTCCTCCGGTAACCAGGGAGTAGGAGCCAGATTCTCGAATCATGGCGGTGGCTGGCGCACCACCGCCATCGGCTCGATAGAAGTTCACCGTCCCATAGAGCTCGCGGCTGCCTTCGACCGGTTTGCCGTCCAAGGTCACGGTGCCGGACACTGACGCCTCGCTGCCACCACACCCGACCAGTGAGTACATTGCAACACCGCACAGCAGACATGCGGCACCGCGAAAGGCATGTAGGCGATGCGGCGAGCGCTGCTGAACCAAACCATGAGTCCACATGCGAGTTCGCCTCCGTGCTACAAGGTGCCAGGTACGGACTCTCCGCCGTTGCGGGTGCAACTAGTGCGATAGAGCACGTTGTCGACGCTATCGGAGACGAATCGCACGGAACCGTCCGCGAGGCAGAACTGCACGCCGCCGGGGTGCCGGCTGTTATAGCCCTGCATGTCGAACCAAAAGGTGCTAGACGACTCTTCGGGATCTTCGGCGATTCGATAGTTCAGCGGTGTGTTGCAGCTGCAGGAACTGCCGTTGGAATAGAACGCGGCGGAATGCCGAATATTCATCTCACCGACGTTCTCACCAATCATGAGGGTCTTGCTCGTGCCATCGGTGATGGAACTTATCTTGACTGGCCGCCGGAAATCCTCGCGAAAGAAGATGCCGCGGCATCGAGCATCGCGGTGGCAATCCCGATCATTCGCTGCGATTCCAATAGGCAGAATCGGTCGATCGTAAATCCCGCTGGGATAGGGCGTACCGTCGTTGGTAAAGTCGGAAAACTCCTGGTTGATGACCGTGTCGTCAATTACTCCCTTGTAGCTGGTCATCGCCACAGGACACCCACCCATTTCCGCCTGATCTTCAGAGAGTTGCAGAATTGACCCATCCGAAGGACATTCCAGCACCGGCAACTGCGTCTTCATTAGCTCGGGAGAAGAAATGCCATCTGTCTTCGATGCCAGTCCCCATTTCGGCCGTGGGCTGCGGCAACCATTATTCGCGAATTTGCCTTCAAAGGCACCCGCCGCGTGGAACTGGTCGAACAGCGCCTGTTCTTCCAATTGGGGAAGCGTGTTGAGGATCCAGCCAACCGCAGTCTCGTGTGCATTTTGGGCGTCGCCGGGAAAATTACCGTCATCAAGTGGACTCCCCATGCTAACCGGAAAATGCTTCATTGCATCATGGTGAGTAAGGGCGGCCAAGCCGAGATTGTGGAGGTTGTTTGAACAGCCGGTCCGCCGAGCGGCCTCGCGGGCCGCCTGAATCGCCGGCAACAAGAGCGCCACGAGGATGCCAATGATGGCGATCACCACCAAGAGCTCCACGAGCGTGAAACCACGCCGGTTTTTTACGAAGTGATTGCGTACCATGACCATGCTTCCTTGTCGTTCGGCCGCGACAGCGCCCTGCGCAGGGGCTTCACATCCGACGCGTACGCGCGTCGTCGTGGCACGAATTGGCACCAATTCAACCGCAGTTGATTCAGCGCGTGAAACGTTTTGGACGTTGGAGCGTCAAGCTGCCGAGCAAGGTGAGAACGGCCATCAGTAGCGTGGCCGGTTCAGGCACAGCGGACAGGCCACTGACGCCGCCCGCGCCCGGTGATTGCTCACCGAAGTGAGACTTCCACAGGTCGTAGTCGGCCGGCGTATAGGTCGAACCCAGTCCGTTGCGCCAGACGGTGTAATCGGCCGCGTTGACCGAGTTGTCGCCATTGAAGTCGCCCTGCAGTCCCGTCATTTCGGACAGCACTGGATCGGGATTGTTGATGGCCGTCACTGAGGCCGCGTCCTTGAAGACTTCGATCAACACGTTGTCGACGAGCAGGTTGCCGGGCCCGGCGACGGGAGTCGTGCTGAATTCGCCCAAGAACATAACACCTTGAACCGCTTCGATGTCGTCGGTGGTAAAGGCTCCGTAGCCCGACCCGCCGATGCCTAAAAAATCGTTGACGTTGACGGTATGAGTCACGGTGGCGAGCGTCCAGTGGTCGGTCGAAAGTCCGGACAAGCGACCGTTTCCAACAGAAGCCTTGGGCGGATAGGCATCGTCATGAATTACCGAGCCGTCGTTATTGATGTCGACGTAGGACGGCGGATCGGGAATAGCCAACGCGTAACCTTGCTGATCCTGATCGAACAAGCGGTCGCCGAAGTTGGGTGCAACCTGTGTCGCATTGGTATCCTGGTTGCCCGTAAACGGCGACGTCCAGTATTCAATTTTCAAAATTGGCGCGACCTGGGGCTCGGCGGTGATTGGACTGGCCGGGTCGGAACGGAACCAAGCGGAGAACCGGATCACGTTACCGTCTTCGAGTTTTCCCGACGCATTTCCAATGTCACTAAACACCTGATTCGCCGGCGTCGGATTAACGGGGTTCGGGTTCAAAGGATCTGGACCGTTATTGCCATTCTCGCCGTTCGAAACAGCCACGACCACGGAAGCACCATGGCAGCAGGCAGCCATCGCACCTTGCGTGATGCTGGTTACGGTGTTCCCGTTGAGGGACGCCGCGTTGTTGATTGAATAAGCGCCAAATGGCCCATCCCAGGGACCATCAAAATTTCCAACCGTCGAATCAATCTCCGTAAACACGGGATAGGCGTCGGCTGCAATGGCCTCCGCTGCGTGAAAACCGAGCAGCATCATCCCGCCAACCACGCCGCACAGCACTTTCTTAAAGACCGTCATGAGTAATTCTCCCTCTCGCGCGTCGCGACGCCAATCGTTGAACACGGTCTTCGCTCGCGCACTGTTGATTCCACCCGTCGACACTACCCCCTCACCCAACACGACCGATTTGCACTCAGAACGGTGCCCCGGATTCTGCGTCTTCAGGCGTCGAACAACACATGATCGCCGCCACATCGAAAAAACTGGCTGTCCCCGCGTGAGACCCAGCCCCCTCGCACGGCTCACGAGGAGACAGCCAAACGATCTCATCATTTCAAACCGCCTCGTCTAACGAACGCTTGCTGCCCTCCGCCGCCGAAACCCGCACCCAGGCGCAGCCAACGCCAGGCCGATTAGCGCCAATGATGATGGCTCTGGGACCAGTGACAAGTTGTCGAATGTCAAATCCATCGCGAGGCCCGGATTTCCGTTCCCGAATGTGCCTTGGATGTGCCACTCGTTGCCGATGTTGCTTTTATCCCAGGTGGCGATGCTGCCGGCGTTAAAAAATTGCGGAGTATTCAGGTCCGCCGTCAGCGTCTGCGCCCGGGGCTCACCGTGAAGGTCCACCCAGCCTGTGTGTCGCTGGGGGAGCCAGAAAATAGGACAATATTGAAATTGGTTGCCACGTTTGCTGGGTTAGCGGTTAACTTGACTTGGATCAAGTCCTCGGCGCTGGCATCGATCTGCGGCGCAAACGTTACCCAGCCACCGCCGAAGTTGTCCGCTTCGACTCGCCAGTCGATGGCGCCAGAGGTGAATGTGCCAAAATCCCAATTCACGTAGGTACCTGTCTGGCTGAAGTTGCTGAAGTCGCTGATCAGCACCTCGGCCCGCGCCCCAGCGGCGACAGTCGTCAGCACTAAGGCCATAGCGAGGCGCAGGGCCGCCCCACCGAAAACCGATCCACCTAAAGAAGCTCGATTCATAGAATTTCCTCCCGAATAACTGACAAGCATCCGCGTGATTCCGACGGCACTTAGTCGCCGGTCCAATCCTGACGTTCGATGAGTCTAAATCTCTACCAACCGTTGGCGCAGCCACTTCGACCAGCTGCCGCCTGTATTCCGCAGCGCTACGCTCTTGGCCGACGCCGGTTAAATCCCACACATGCGACCGCAGCGAAGGCCGCCAGCAGCATGGACGCCGGCTCCGGCACCGCCCCAATCTCGACCTTTCCGTACGGTTCCACGTCGGTAATCCACACATCGGGTCCAATCGTTTCAAAACCGTATTGCACATGACGTAACGGGTCGGCGCCCGTAGCAAGACTAATGCTGAAGGGGCCCGGGGTCAGCGGGACCGTGATGGAAACGTTCGAGGAGTAGTCGGGAGCGAAATCTTTGATGAATGCAACCGACGTGTAAGGACTGACCAATGAATTCGACAGGACGTTGCCTTCGAACGTGACCGTTTGTCCGGCATAGGTACCAGCCACAGGTTCGACGTACATACTGGCATCCATCGTCTTATTACCTGTCGCTCCAGGCATTCCGGACGGCGTATACCAGAACGGATCGGGGTCGCCGATCGTGTTCGGACCGAGCGTCAGCACGTCGCCGGAAAACACGGCCGTCAGATCCGCAATACCCCAACTGCTCCCGAAAACGTATCCGCCACCATTCGACGGGAGCTCAAACACATTCATATAGCCGACCCAATTGGCACCCGTGTCAACTTTCACCGTCACTTGTGCATCGGCTGGGATCGAAACGCACAGCATGGCGCCAGCTATCACCGCCAAGGCAAGAAATCTATTCATGAGTCGCACTCCCAAAGAAGAAAATCGTGACCGCCAATAGCCCCAAGTTCATTGCCGCGGTGTCATGCTACCGCGGATGGGGTTCAGGAAACCGCCAAGTTTCGTGTCAAGAAAAAGTTGCGGAACTGTTTCCGCTCATGTTACTCCGGTATAAAACAATTGTCAACAAGTTTGTCGAAGTTTTTTCGTGCCTCTTCCTATATTACCAGATCGACGAGTTTATCCAACGACCGCTTCGAGCCGCTCGCCGCTCGGCAGGACGCGAGTTGCCCGTGCCGGCGCACGGCCCGTGGTGTGATTGATTTCCAGCCAGGCACTTCCGAGCACTTCGGTTTCTCGGTCCTCCGGTTGCTGCGTGCAATGCCGCACAAGCAATTCGTAGGCCAGTCGGCCCAAAGCACGCGCGTCCTGGCAAACGGCCGTCATCGTGGGATAGATGGCCCGCCGGGTGTCAGTGTCGTCGAAGCCCAGGATTGATAGTTCTTCGGGAATCCGCAGCCCAATTCTGTGTGCCTCGATGACGGCCCCATCGGCTACCAGCGGGTCGGCGATGAACACGGCAGTAGGCGGCGAGCTGAGGCTCATCATTTTTCGCATTAATTGGGCCCCGTCCAAGCGATGGGCCGGAACGCGAAATTCGAGTTGTTCATCGTAAAATCGGCGCGATTTGAGCGTTCCGCGATAGGCCTCCAAGCGGTCGAGATGATCGCCATCGTCAATGTCGTTCGCGGCAAAGGCAATGCGTTTGTGGCCGAGAGAAACAAGGTATTCGACGCCCTCGGCGCTGGCGGCCCGAGACTCGTTGTAGGCAAACGCCAGGCGGGGATGCTCGAAATGATCGCCCAATACGACGGCCGGGAAACCCTCGTCGGCGATCGCCCGGGCAACATCGCGGTCGGCGCAGGTCGAACGGAGAATGGCGCCGCGGATGCCTTTGCGGAAGAAAAACTGGGTGTAGGTTTCGCTCGGACTTTTGTCGCGCCGCAGATGGACGACGTTTAGATCGTAATCGCTTTCCAGCATCGCAGTTACGATGCCGTCGAAGCAGGCTGCATCGTAGGGAGAGCCGACCGAAAATGGCCCCGTGTAAACCAAGGCGATCGAAGCGGAAGTGCGCCGACCGACGGTCGGTGAATAGCCGCAACTGCTGACCGCATCCAATACGCGATCCCGCAACTCGGGCGCAACGGCTGTGCTGCCGTTGACGACACGCGAGACCGTGGCAATTGAAACACCGGCCTTTTGGGCCACTCGGCGGATTGTAGTCATGCAGCGAACGAAATACCAAGAAATGCTACAAGAAACTGTTTCTGAAATCCACGATATCTGTTGTTTCGGGCCTTGTCAACAAAAAAAGTGTTTCCGTGGCGGCTGGCTGCGACAATGAGCTGGAAAGTTGCGTTTGCGCCAGAGTGCGAGTCGCTACACTGACGCGGGACTTTCCACGCCGCTTGAGCCGTCGATGCCGCTTGACACGCAAAATCTCTCGCTCCAAGAAAAGCTCGCTTACGGGCTGGGGGACTCGGCGGCCAACCTGGTCGGCGTGACACAGGCGACCTTTCTGCTGTTTTTCTACACCGACGTGTTCGGGATTTCGGCGCAAACGGCCGGAACCATCCTGCTCGTCTCGCGTGTGATCGATGCGTTCAACGATCCGATCGTGGGCATGCTTGCCGACCGGACGATGACGAGGTGGGGCCGCTACCGACCGTGGATTCTCTGGACCGCGGTGCCGCTGGCCATCGCCCTGGTGCTGTGCTACACGACTCCCAACCTGGGTAACACGGGTAAAGTAATCTGGGCCATCGTGACTTACAACCTGATGATGATCGCGTACGCTGCGAACAACATTCCCTATTGCGCGTTGTCGGGCGTGATGACGAGCGACACGAATGAGCGAACTAATCTGGCCTCGTGGCGATTCCTATGCGCGATGGGGGCGACGCTCGTGGTCAGCATGTTCACCGTCGACATGGTCGAGTTCATCGGTCGTGGCGACGCGGCCTTCGGCTATCAGGGCACGATGATCGTGTGGGGCGCGTTGGCGGTGTTGTGTTTCGTGACGACCTTTGCGCTGACTCGAGAGCGCGTCCGCCCCAGTCCGCGGCAGCAGTCTTCGTTGCGGCAAGATCTGGCAGGTCTATTTCGCAACGGGCCCTGGATCGCGCTGTTCGCGTTGGTGGCGCTGATCTACATCCAGCTAGCGCTTCGCAGCGGTTCGATGCTGTATTACTTCCGGCACTACCAGCAGGCCCCGAGACTGCTCGCCTGGATCGACAACTTTGGCTTGTTTAACGGCGTCGGGCTGGCCGTGGTGATGGTCGGCGTGTTCTTGTCGAATCCCTTGGCCAAGCGATTTGGGAAGCGCAACACGTTTCAAGTCTGTTTGCTCGTCTCGGCATTCTTAATGGCCTCCTTCTCGCTGTTGCCGCGCGACTCGGTCGTCGGACTGTTCACGCTGCAGGTGTTGATGCAGTTGTCGTTTGGCCCGACCATTCCGTTGTTGTGGGCGATGATGGCTGACGTCGCCGACTACGGCGAATGGAAGTCCGGCCGCCGTTCGACGGCCTTGGCATTCGCGTCGATCGTGTTTGGGATCAAGCTGGGCTTTGGAATTGGCGCTTGGCTCAATGGCGAACTGCTGCAATGGGGCGGCTACTCGGCCAATGGGGAGCAGACCGAGGCAGCGCTTCGCTTGATCCGCTTATTGATCAGTGTTTTCCCGGCGAGCGCCCTGTTGTTCGGATTCGTCGTGTTGTTCTATTACGGCATCGATCAACGGCTCGAGCACGAGATCGAGCGCACGCTACGTGAGCGGCGCGGCTTAGCCGAGTAATGTCCAAGCTTTGGCAGGAAAATGCACTTCATGGCCGCCGATCGATTGGTGCCGCGGGCGAACGTAAGCCAGCCGCAAGCGCGTAGATCAAAGCGCCGTTCCAATTGATGGCGATTTCGTTGGTGCGATAGTCGTCTTGATCGTCGTGCCAATCGACGGCGCGCGGATTCGGGCCACCCACCAGGTAGCCGGGCCAGGGCATGCCGTCTTCGCTTGCCGCCACACGGCGGTCGTGTGGATGCAGCGGCGGATGATCGCCCAGGCCGGTGACGTACGAGCGCCCGTGCACGTTGCGGCCGAATAGATGGTTCAGGGCATCGAGCGCGGTGTCGCGATAGGCCGGTCTTGCGTCGACGCGCCGGGCCGCCTCGAGGACGACGACCTGGCGCGCCACGGTGCCGCTGCAGCCCCAGAAATATCGGCGCCCAAGCGGCCGGGCGTAGCCGTGCGCCTTGGCCGTCGCGACGATTCCGTCGGCGGTGGCGAGGAGACTTGCGCGGATTTTGGAGGCCAGCGCGGCGTCGCGGCCGGGGCGCGCAGATTCCAAATACACGATCAAACCCAGGTTTTTCGGATTGCCCCAGTCCCAATTGTCGTCGACTTCGTACTGCGAACGAGTTCGTTGCGGATCGGCTTCGTCGGCTTGATTGCGCTGCCCGCGCGGCCAGCGCGGGCTCGGCAGATTTCGCCCGGGCTTCGAAGTCGGCCAGTGCCATAACGTCGCCGGTGGCTTCCCAGATTTCGGCCGCGGCCCAGAGCCGCGCCGACCAATCGCTGCTGTCGTAGCCGACGGTGGTGAAGCCGTTTTGGCGCGGCCGTTGGTACTCGGGGTGTGCCGTGAGATACGCGTACCCTTTCTTCGCTGCGGCCAGGCAACGCTCGGCGTACTGCGGATCGTAGGGCCGGAACTGCCGGACGGCGCTGGCCATCACGGCCACGAAGCTGGCGGTCGCCTGGCTGCCGGTCTCGCCGAAATAGCGGCGATCCTGCTCGGCTTCCGGCCGCATGAAACCGCCGTAGTTTTTCGTGCTGACCTTGTGATAGACCGAACCGTCGTCGGCCTGCATCGAGAACAGCCAATCGAGTTCCCATTTCACTTCGGCCAGAAAGTCGGGTAGCGACCCGGTCGAATCCGGAACGTCGAGTTCGATCCGTTCGAGTTGCGTCTGGAAATCTTGCCAGGCACGGAGCATGCAACCGACCGTGACGCCGGCATTGACGACGTACTTGTTGTAGTCGCCGGCGTCGTGCCAGCCGCCCGTGGCGACGCGATGCCGTTCGCTGAGCGGCACGGCCCTCGGAATGTCGTCGCCAACGAGGAGGTCTAAGCTGGCATCGTCGAGGTGGCAGGCCGCGTGCTCGAAGACGTGACCGTCGTGCTCACCGCGGACCGCCGTGCCGCAGCGCATCAAGTACATGCCGCGCGTCACGGTGTAAAACGGTTGCCGATAGAGGTCGGCGTCGATGCGAAAGGGCGGCGACACACCGACGCCCGGCACTTCGACTCGATATTCGCCTGGCTCCTCGAGCGTGGAGAAATCGGCGACGTACAGCATTTCGTCGGTGTCGTCGTTCCGCATCGGGCCGGCCAGCTTGTCGATGAAGACCGTGGCGCCGTCGCCGACGCGAACGACGGAGAATCTATCCCCCGGTGCGGCGATCGTCGCGCGTTTGGGGGCGTCGGGCAGGTAACCGATCGTGTTGAGTCGGATCGGCCGGGCGCCGTCGCCGGACCGCTCCGGCGGCGGCTGGGCTTGGGATGGCGCTGCAAGAATCGCTGCAACCACAAGCCAACCGATTGCCGCGGAGCGAAACGGTACACGCAGAGCTGGAAAGCCCGATTTCATGCCGTCATTTTAGCCGAACGGCAATCGTCGCTGCCACCCATTTCTGCCGGGGTAGTCGAGCCGATTAGCCGTGATCGACGAACATCACGCCGTCTTCGACAAGCAGTTGCACGCCGGCGGCCCGGGCGGCTTCCTGCAAGGCCGCGTCGAGCATCGCCACCGGATCGCGGCTGACTTCAAGCCGGCGCATGAGCCCGTCGCCTTTTTTGTCGCCGACGGCGAGCGAGATTTTCAGGCCCCGCCGCTTGCACTTCACGCGCGTGCCGTCTTCGAGCACGACGTTCATCGGCTTGACGTAGGCGTCGACAAAATGCACTCCGATGCCGGACTTGTCGCCGGTCTTTGCCGGGAGCTTCTCGATCGCGGCCTGATTCACTTCGCAGAGTCGGAGCTTCATTTTCAATCCGGGAATGCAACGATCGACTAGTTTCTGGCCCCGACGCTCGGCTTCCAGCCAAATTGGCCCACGTATTCGTCGATGGCCGTGCGGAAGGCGCGGATGTGGTCGGGCGTGCTGCCGCAACAAGCGCCGACGATGTTGGCCCCCGCAGCGAGCAGCGGCACGACGCCGGTGACCATGTCTTCCGGCGTCTCGTCGTAGACGACCTTCAATTGCACCAACTTCGGCAGGCCGGCGTTGGGCTGGGCCATCACCGGCAGATCGGTCACACGGCGATATCGCTCGACCGCTTCGCGGGCGCGTGCCATGTCCATTCCCGTGCCGCAGTTCAGCGCGACGACGTCGGCTCCCAAATCTTGCATCACCTCGGCCGCCCGTTCGGGGTCGATGCCCATCATTGTGCGAAAGGTGGAGCCGTCGAGCGTGACATCGTAGGCCATCGAGCCGATGACGCACCGCGCGCCCGCTTCCTGCGCCGCACGGATGCCGAGCGTCAGCTCTTCGAGCGAGGTTTGCGTTTCGATGATGATCGCGTCGGCGCCGGCGTCGACGAGCGCTTTGGTCTGTTCGGCAAACGCATCGCGGACCTGGTCCTCGGTGAAATCGCCGTACGGCTCCATCAAGCCGCCGAACGGTCCGATGTCGCCGATGACGTAGCCGTCGCGGTCGCCGAACGCCTGCCGCGCGATTTCGACCGCGGCCCGATTGACGCCGACGACGTTGTCGCGCTGGCCATGCCGGTTGAGCATGATCAGCGAGCCGCCGAAGGTGTTGGTGAGAATGCAGTCGGAGCCGGCATCGGCGTAGCGCCGCTGGATGGCGAGCACCTTTTCCGGGTGCGTCACGTTCCAGGCTTCGCCGCAGCCGCCCTGTTCGAGCCCAGCGAACATGAGCTGCGTGCCCATGGCGCCGTCGCCCAATAGGGGACGCTCTCGGAGTGCTTCCAGCAATGGTTTCTTCATCGTGAACCCGTGGACGCGCCGGCGAATTCGTCGTGGCGCCTTTCGTGCTCGACCAGTGCATAGTGAACGGTCTCGAGCACGAGCCGCCACTTGTGCATCCGGTCGCCGAGCTCGCAGTAGCAGCCGGCGGCGCTCTGCGGCGGGTTCCAATTTAGCACACAGTCCAGCGGTTCGCCCAGGAGGGGTTTTTCACGGTCGATCGAAGACGTCAGGTGGTCGGCGTCGCTCAGGTAGCGACACATCGAGGTGTACCCCTCGTCGCCGGGCGTCGGCCGGCAGGCGAGCGCGGATGACGTAGCCGTCCTCGCGCGGGCCGAGGGTCACGTGATAGTCAAAAAAAAGTGGGCGACCCATGTTGCTGCAGGTGGTGCCCTCGTAACGGAAGAGTGCTTCGGTCGAACCATCATCGCGCGGCGTGATCGACAGTCGATTTGCCGCCCATCGCGCGAGTGCCTTGGCGTTGGCCGAATACCGCGCGTCGCGTGTCAAGGTGAGCGGCTCCGGCAGCAACTGCGACAGAATTTGCCTCGATTCCGCAAGCTCGTCGGGTTGGACACGGCGTGGCGCGCCCAAGTAGGGCGCTCGCCGATATTGGCAGGCGAGATACGAGCAGCCCTCGCAGGGATTGAGCTGGGTGAGTCGGGCCACGCGGTCGACTTGGCGCGTGAGTCCGAAGACGGCGAGCAACGATTTCTTGGGCCGTAGCATGCCGCTCTCGAGCACTTCCAGATCGGCGGGCAGCGTCTTTCGGCCGCTGCGGCGGATCAGATTCAGTAGCCGCGGCTGCTCGGCGACGTCCCATTCCGGGTAGCCCGGGCTGTAGTGCGGCAGAATGGCCTCGCCCTGCGATTCGGCCCAGGCGCACAGCTCGGCGCCTTTCATCGTGACCAAGTATTCCACGACGGCGGAGCCATACACCTCGAAAAAGAAATACTCGTCCGGCTTCTCTTCCGACCACAGTCGTTGCGCCTCGCGCTCCAGCTCGCCGCCGGCGCTGACGGCCACCAGGACGACCGATTCGGCGTCGGCTTGCTGGAGCATCGCGTGCAATCGGTCGCTGACGAACGTCTCGCCGTCGATGCGGACGGCGCCGTCGGCCAGTTCGAAGCTTTCAGCCTGGCGGGCGTAGACCCACGGCCGGCCGTGCTCGGCGTACCAAGTCGCGGGCCGCTGCCGCGAGTTCGCTGGCCCGCTCGTCCAGGACCCAATCGCGCGGGTAGCCCAAAAGCCGCTGGTATTCCGCGGGCGCAACGTCGATCCACGGCGGTTGGTGGGCGACGTCGATCATCCCGTCACCTCGAGCGTCGACTCGACGGGCTTGAATTGGCAGCCCTCGACGAAGAAATCGAAAAAGTGCGGATGTGTTTCCAACCGGCAGTGTTCGACTTCGAGCACCAGCCGTTCGAGTTCCTGCCGCTTGCTGTTAGAAAGTAAGGCGATGCAGGCGCCTTCAATCGCGGCGTTGCCGACCTTCACAATCTTGGCGTCGGAGAGGGCGGGAATCAGTCCGATGCGGCGGGCGGCCTCGACGTTGACGTGCCGCCCGAAGCCGCCGGCCAGGTAGAACACGTCGATCTCGTCGAAATCGAGGCCGTAGTTGCTAAACACCGTTTGCAGCCCGGCCATGTTCGCGCCCTTGGCTTGGGCCAGCTCGCTGACGTCGGCTTCCAGAAAGTAGACGCCGTGTTCGGCGTCGAGCGTGATCCGATCGACCCCGTCTTCGAAACGTCCCATCTCGTTCATTTGCCTGGTCCGCACCAGCTCGCTCAAGAGGTCGATCAGCCCCGACCCGCAGATGCCCTCCGGCGGCACGTCGCCAATGACGCCGAGCTGAAACTTGCCGCTGCCGTTGAGCGAAACGCTTTCGATCGCTCCGTCGAGGCCGGGCATGCCGCAGGCGATCGCGCCGCCCTCGAAGGCCGGGCCGGCCGGGCAGGAGGCGGCCATGATCCGCCGCTTGTTGCCGACGATCAGTTCGGTGTTCGTGCCGATGTCCATGATCGCGATCGTGCGATCTTCGTTTGCCAGATCGACGGCCAACATGCAGGCCGCGGCGTCGGCCCCCAGGTGCCCGCTGATGATAGGCACTCCATACACGCGGGCATCGGGATGGATCGGTAGCAGGCTCTTGCGACCGCTTTGCGTGAGGCTCGTCGTCGTGCGGCTGCCGGCCGCCATCTCGATCTCGGTGATCGACTGGTACGGCGACTGGCCGATCGAGTACACGTCTTGGCGGAAGAAGAGGTCGCGCATCGTCGAGTTGCCGACGACGACCATTTCGTAAATCGTGCGCGGGTCGACCGGCAGCTCGCGAATCGCCCGCGACAGATACCCGGCGACGGTCCGCATCAAGAGCTTGCCGGGATTGGTCGTGTCGAATTGAATGCGGGCCATCACGTCGGAGCCGCCGAAGCGTTGCGGATTTTCGAGCGACGCGTCGGCCACCAGCTCGCCCGTTTCCAAGTCGAACAGCCGCAAGACGATCGTCGTCGTGCCGAGGTCCATGGCCAGGCCGTGAATCGGGCCGGTCGAGCGTTCGACTTCCACGCCATCGATGAGGATGCGATCGCCGTCGCGGATGACGGATGGCTCGAGCTGCAGTCGCCGGTCGCGGACGGGCAGCGAAAACGCTTGCCGCTCGATCCGCATCTGGCCGCGGCGCATCGTGTGGCATCGTACCTCGCCGGTATCGGTGGCCAGGTGGCAGCGGCAGGCGAGCCGGAAACGATCCTTCAAGTGCGACTCGTCGCCAGTTCGCTCGGTGAGGCACTCCATGCCGGCGGCGATTTCGACGATGCACTCCTTGCACTTGCCCTGTTTCTGGCAGGATGTCGGCACCTGAACGCCCAGCTTGTCGGCGCAGTCGAAAAGCGACGGGCCGGGGCCAGCCTCGAGGACTACGCCGTTAATCGATACGTTCACGCTCATGGGCGACACTTACTCCCTACCAGTCTATACTACCAATCCGGGCCGAATTACCAATCGGCCCCGGCTTCGAAGTCGGCGACCACCGCCTCCGCGACCTGTTGGGCCGAGCCGTCGCGGTCCTGATCATCGCCCCATTGCCATTGGGCGAGATAATCGTCGCCGTTCGAGAGACCGCGGGCGATCGCGACCGCGTCGATGCGTTCGAGAAACTTCGGCGGCATCGGCAGGCTAACTTCCCCCTCGTCGTCGGAGGCGACGACCTGGGAGAGAATCTCCTGCCAGTAGAGCACTCGATAAGTCGCCATCGCCCTTAGGCCTTCCCCGCCAACCGCAAAAACAGGTCGACGGCGCTGGAAGCGTCGGCGCCGTAGCCGTCGGCGCCGATTTCGTCGGCATACATCTGGCTGATCGGTGCACCGCCGACCGCCATCTTGATGTGCGTGAGCCCGGCGTTCTCGAAGCCGTCGATCACGGTTTTCATGTAGGTCATGGTGGTCGTGAGCAAGGCGCTCATGCCGACGATCGTGGGCTGGCATTTGTCGGCAGCGGCCATGAACTTTTCGACGCTCTGATCGACGCCGATGTCGTGGACCTCGAAGCCGGCCCCCTCGGCCATCATGCAGACGAGGTTCTTGCCGATGTCGTGCAAATCGCCGCGCACCGTACCCATCAACAGCACGCCGGCCGGCTCGGTGGTCGAGTCCTTAGCCGACAGAAGCGGCTTGAGCACCGACATGCCGGCTTTCATCGCCCGGGCGGCGATCAGCACCTCGGGCACGTAGAGCACGTTGTGCTTGAAGTCCTCGCCAACGACGCTCATGCCCGCGATCAAGCCCTCGTTCAGCACCTCTTGAACCGTACGACCATCGGCCAAAGCCTCGTTGGTCATCTGCTCAACGTCTTTCGCCTTGCCCTCGTAGAGGCATTGATTCATCAAGGCGTAATCAACCATGAGTTGCTCCGACGGGCACTTGCCGGCTGGCGTTGAATTCGGCGAGTGCGTCCTGCATGGCGAGGATGTTCTCGCGGGGCATGCCGGGGCTAGTGCCACCGCCGACCGACAGGATGATCCCCTCACCGCCGGAACCTTCGAGCACTTCGAGCGTCGCCTCGCGGACCTCGTCCGGCGTGCCGCGGACGCCGATCTCCAGCGGATTCACGTTGCCCATCAAGCACATCCGGTCGCCGACGCGCTGCTTCACCTCGACGATGTCTTTCTGCTTGCCCCAGTTGAGGACGTTGAAGCCGGCGTCGGGCAGGTGGTCGAGGCAGGCGTCGACTTCGGCGTCGTTGTGGTAGAGCTTGACCCAATCCTCGGGGAAGGCGTCGCAGATCCGTTTTAGGTAGGGATGCGCGAATTCCAGGTAGTGCTCTTCGTTGATGAAGCCCACGATGTCGTCGAGGATGAAGATGCTCTCGACCGTGTCGCCCAACACTTTTTGCTGCGCTTTGAGCCAGTCGATGATCACGCGCGTGCAGAGATCGATCAGCTTGTGTGAGCCCTCGGGATCTTCGACGAGGTCGATCATGAAGTGCGTCGTGCCGCGAACGAATCCGGCTGTGCACAGGGGACCGCGCGACGTAACCATCGGCAAAATGTAGCCGTGGTCGAGAATTCGCTGCCTGTGCATGCCGTAGCGATGGAGCGTCATGGCGGCGAAGGCGTCGGCCTCGACTTCGTATTCCGGAAAGTTGTCGATGTCTTCCAACCGGTAGAGCGTGTGGTACTCGCTCGGCGTGTTGTCTTGCCAGAATTTGATCTTGGCCCCCAGCACCGACGGCTCAGCCGCCATCCCGTACTCCATCCACCAGGAGGGCACGAAGATGATGTCTGGAAACTCCTGCATGATCCGGAGGTTCGATTCGAACCACAGCTCAGGGTCGAGGAAGTAGTCCATGTGCTTGATGCCGAGATAGCCGGGAATCCAGGGGCTATCGACGATCAGCGCCATCGGAATCCGCTCGAGCTTCTCGCGGCGGGCGGCGCGCTTGAAGGTATCCCATTGTTCCGGCAACATAAAACTCTCGTTTCTCGCTGAGACCAATCGCCCGACGATCGGCTTTGGCGAACCGGCAGTTTGGCTCGCATTCTAACGCGATCGCGTCGGGCGGTCATGGTCGATTTATTCGTTAAAGGCTGCAAATGAGCCTACTTTTGCATCTCCGCGGGCCAACGCGTGCTTTCAGGCGGCCCCAAGTAACTTGGCTTCAGGCCGCCCGTGTCGACCACCAGCTTTTCGAGCACGATGCCCGGGTCGACCATCCAAAACTTCAATACATGTTCGCCTGGCCGATCGAGTTGGTGTTCGCTCGTGGTGACGATGGCGTTGTCGGACACCCACTTCTCCCACACCTGCAAATTCTCGCCGGCGTGGATGTTCACGACCTGCGGCGGCTGGTCGTCGAACGACACCGCGTACCGGCGCCCCTGGTCATTGTGAAAGTTGAGCGTGGGCGCAACGACGGCCTGTACCTTCACTGGGCCGCTCTTCGACAAGTGCAGGCGATACTCGAGCCGCGGACTGTCGCCGCCCAGCGTCTGGCTCTCGGCCGTCACCGGCGCCGGCGTCATGCCCGAGAGTGTGCGGCCCAAGCCGGGAATGCGCAGCCAGTGGATCGGTCCGGCGTCGATTGCGTCGCTGAAATGCTCCGCCTCGATCGAGACATAGCCGTTCGTGTCGACGAAACCGTGGAACTTGCCCAGCGACGCGGCGTTGTTGTCGGCCGTGACGGCAATCGCGATCTGCTGGCCGTTCGGGCCGCTGATCGTGAGCGGTGCATGCTGAACGCCCGGCGGCACGTTGGCCCAATCGACCGAGACCCACAGCCGCTGCTGCTTTTTCAGATCGCCGAGCTCCTCACCGCTGGTGGGATCGAGCGCAACGCGCAGCCACGGCGCTCCCGCCTTCACGGTATACTCGCAGGGCGCTTGGCCGCGATTGAAAACCTCCACGTAGTGGCGGTCGTTGTCGACCGCGTTGAATTCGGGCAACGCGAGTTCGCTGGCACTCTTCGGCCAGCACTCGTCGGAGCCCTCGACGGCGACGCCGAGCGCCGCGCCCGCCGGCAGCTTGATTACTTCGACTTTCGGCAGCGTGTTCTTCGGCGGCTCCTGCCAATAGGTGTAGCCGATGTGGGTCTGATCCATCATGTGGCTCCACTTGCCGTCGGCGAGCGTCTTGTTGTAGTAGCGAGAGAATTCGGCGTCCTGGGCGAACAGCTCCTGGGCATGTTTCGCCAAGTCATTCGTCGCCGAGCGGCCTTGCTTGGCGTAGAACCGATTCTTGGCGACCGTCAGGTACAACTCGTTGAGATTCGCACACGCTTTGACCGGATGCAGCACCAGCTGGAAATAGGCGTCGTGATACTCGGTGGGCAGGGAGTCGCCAATCTGCTCCGCTTGGTCGAGCAACCGGTTGTAGTCGGCGACGATCGTTTCCGCTTCGCGGTAGTCGGCAAGGCTGTACATCTCCGGCGCGAGCAGCTCCGGCTTGCGGCGGGCGTTGTAGCGGGTGTACTTCGAGAGAATCTCGGCGATCGCCGCGGCGTGCTCGTCGCCGAATTGCTCGGCCGCCCACAGCCGCGTGTACTCATCCAGCTGGTCGGCCGGCCAGGCCTCCGGGGCGCGGGCGTAGTCGAGGAAAAACTCCGTCGGGAACTCCATCGGCTTAATGTCGCCGACGTTCACGATCCACAGCCGGTCGGCGCCATATTCGTAGGCCAAGTGCATCTGCTCCCAGACGCGGGAGATTTGGTTCGTGTTGAGCCACTTGTAGTTCCGCGGCCCGCCCACGTAGTCGAAGTGATAATAGATGCCGTAGCCGCCTACCCGCGGGGCCTCGCCGCGCTTCGGCAGCTTGCGGATGTTGCCCCAGTTGTCGTCACAAAGAAGTAGCGTCACGTCCTCCGGCACGCGCATGCCGCGGTCGTAGTACTCTTGCACTTCCTTGTAGAGCGCCCAAATCTGCGGCACGGTGGCCGGGTCTTTGCCGGTGACTTCGCCGATGATCTTCCGTTGATCGGCGACGATCCGCTCCAACAGCGCGATGTTGGCGGTTTCGCTCATCGGCTCATCGCCGTCGCCCCGCATGCCGACTGTGACGACGCTCTCGTTGCTGCCCATGCGGCGGATGCCTTCGGTCCAGAACTCGCGGAGCTTGGCTGCGTTCGTGTCATAGTTCCAAGGACCTTTGCCGTACCGCTTCCACTCGACGTGGGAACGCATCATCGGCTCGTGGTGCGAGGTGCCGATGACGATGCCGTATTCGTCGGCCAGCTTCGGGCTCTCCGGATCGTCGTCGTAGAGCGAGCGGCCCCACATCGCCGGCCAGAGGTAATTGCCCTTGAGTCGTAGGATTAGCTCGAACACGTGGTCGTAGAATTTGTGGTTGTGCCCGCCGAATTTTTCCTGCATCCAGCCGGCCAGCGCCGGCGCTTCGTCGTTGATGAAGATGCCGCGGTACTTGACCTTCGGCTCGCCCTCGGTGAAGCGGCCCGGCAGCGCATACAGCGCCTGCTGCTTCTTGGCCGGCACGTCGGCCCACCAATACCAGGGTGAGACGCCGATCTGGGCCGACAGGTCGTACATCCCGTAGATCGTGCCCCGCTTGTCGCTGCCGGCGATCACCAGCGCCCGGTCGACGCCCTCCATCGGCCGGTCGACGACCTGGGCGACGAACGCCTCCCATTTGCCAGCGACGCCCGATACGTCGAGCTTCTTGCTCGCAACCAGCGAGTCGACGAGCGGGCTCTTGCCGAGCGTGCCGATCAAAACAATGTTCTTTCCCGCGGGAGCCTCGCCGATCGCCAGCCGCGGCTCGTGCCCGGTGACGCGGCCAATATCGGACTGCAAATGCTTCGCCACGCGTAACACACCCGCGAAGTCGTGGGAATCCAAAAACAGCGGGACCGCATCGGTCGCGGTGGATAATGTGAAATGGCCCTCGCTCGGATCGGACGTGACGTACGACGTGGTGCCGACGGCGGCCGCCGCCGACGCGACGACGGCGACCAGCGCAGCCGCGCAGATGGCCAACCCCAGTTGTCGCCATCCGTGATAGTGTCGTAAGAGGTTCATGTCGAACAATTTCTGGCAGAACTCGGTCGCGTTGGGCGCTGCACCGGCGAGTCGTTGCTGCCTCTATTCATGACCGCCGTGATCGAAGTGGAATGGCGAGTGCCGCCGCCAGGCTGAGCAGCATGACGGTGGACGGTTCGGGGACGTTGGAAATTCCCCCGCTGCCGCTGGCCGGCGCGGTGTTGCCAAAGTTGGCCTTCCACAGGTCGTAGTCGGCTTGATCCACAAAACCAAAACTACCTCCCGTTTCGTCGCCGTTGCCGTTCAGGTCGAAGTTGGTTCCGAGGTTGTTGCGCCAGACCGTGTAATCGGCGGCGTCGACGACAAAGTCGCCGTTGAAATCGCCGGCGAGCCCTTGGATCACGTTGCTCACCAGCGCATATCCGACGCCGTCGTACCACGTGCGGATCGCACCGCCCGCCAACGATTGCCAGTCGTCGACGAACACGTTGATGTCGGCGCCGCCGTCTACTTCCATTCTGCCGAGGTAGGCCCGGTAGAGCTGGAGGTCATTGCTATTGGCCGAAACGGTTTCAATCGCGGCGAACTGGTCCGCCTCGGCTCGCTGCGAGCCGTAACGGCGGAAGTCGATCAGGTTGTCGCTCTCCAGACCGGACATCACTCGCCAATCTTCACTCGTGTCGCTCCAGAAGTAGGCGAATACCTCGTACGTGCCGTCCTCCAATGCCGATCCGTCGATCGTCGTCTTAAGCATGGGCGCGTCTTCAAAGCCCGTCTCGCTGGAAGTGAGTACGCTGCCACCGTTGCCGAAGCCGGTCCGCTCGTGCCAAAGATTGTCCAGCGGTCCAGTATTCCCAGACGGCGTAGAGGTCTGCAGCGCCGCACCGCTGGCGTACATCGTGTTGGAGGAATTGGCGTCTACGTAGCTGACCAAACTTTGCACTTCGCCGCTGCGATCGACGATCCCGACGACGGCTGCATCGATCGAGCCCGCCGTCGTATATGTGCCGCGGAACCAGAGCACCGTGGTATCTCCGCCGTGGGAATCCGGGACGATCGGCCGCAGATTGTCGACAATGGAGTTCTCCGTGATGGCTGTCCAGTTCCAGTCCACGCCACCGTCGGGCGTCACGCCTTTGTAGATCTCGTAGGAAGTCGTAAATGTCGCTCCCGATGCATCGCGTGGATCATAGGGCGTGGAGATGTAGATGGTACTGGGATCACCGGGCACGAGTGCGGCATTGCCAGTGTAGTCTTGCTCGCTCAAGTCCGATGGCGGTCGGTACAGGCGATTTCCCATCCGAGCGACTTCATGCGTATCCCATTAGTTGCGTTTGGTCGTTCCAGTGCGCGAAATGCAGCCGATGGTCGATTGGGTTGGTGGTGCTACCGTTGCTGGTAGCGCCGTCCGGGTTCCAGCGCGAGATGTAGAGGGCCATCGGTTCGCCCGCGGCGTCTAGGTTCATATCCACCGTCCAGAGCCGGTTGTACCCTTCGCCCAAGGGGTCGGCCCCCTGCACAAGCGTGAAGTCGGTGACGTCGGCCACAAATCCCGACCCCCCGGCAACCGTTCCGTTGTCGAAGATGTTGCTGTCGATCACGTTTCCCAGCATGTCGAACATCTGCCCGTTCTGGATGTAGCCGGAATAAATGCTGTTGTTGTAGTTGCGGGGATGAGTCTCCGTGCTGGTGAAATAAATGCGGTCGACACCGTTGGAAGCATACTTCGGATAGGCCGAATAGCCCCCCGCGTCGGTTTCGAGCAGTTGACCTGCCCACTGGACGCTGTTGGTGTCCATGTCGTAGCGCACGATGTTCGGCACATTCTGCGAGGCCCCATTACTGGAGAGCTGACCGTAGGAGCGCGAGATGTCGTAGACCTGATTCTCGGCCGATAGGTAGAACAGATTGTCGTAGGCGACGTTTGCGGCGTCCGGATTGCCGGTCTGGTTTGCGCCGGGTACCGAGTTGTGCCAATTGAAGACCTTTTCCGTCGACCAGGAGGTGCTGTCGCCCGGATTATTGGACACGCGCCAGCGGGAGAATTCGTCGCCCAGTCCGCCATCGTTGCCGTGATTTGCATACATGGCGAGATAACGTCCGTCCGGCAGCACCAACAGCGCCCCGACGTCGTGATCGTCTTTCTGAGAGTTTGGATTGCCGGGTTGCAGGTTCGAGAGCTGGGTCCGCACCCGGCGGCCAGTCTGCGGATTAAAGTCGACCACGTCCACGACGCCCAGGTACTGGTTGGTGGGCACGTAGGAGGGCGAGAAACCGACCGAGTTGACCAGCGTGTGGCCGTTGTTAGGGTCGACGACGGCCCGTTCGTCCGTGTACCATGTCCAGTTTCCGTCGCCATCGAATTGGATCAAATTGCCGTGGACAATACCGGAGGGCAATGACGGCGGGGGCGGGGGCGGAGCCGGCTGCAGACTCGCGCCGATTGAGTCGAAGGCGATGTTACGTTGCGTCCCGCTGCCGACCCGTATGGCGCCAAGCGAGATGCGCAGCGTGGCGGCGTTGGTCGGAACTTGGGCAGCCCCGAGGTCTTCAACGGACAACCAACCGCCTTGTTGTGTCGTCTCGGCATCGTAGCCACCGCTAAGGACGTTATTGCCGGCGTCCAGGAAGTCGTACGCGATCGTGCCCAGGTCGTTACTCTCGATGTCAAAATAAGCGTAGGACACGCCGAGGTAACGATCGCCCTGGCTAATCTCCGCGTTGTAGGGCGTGAGGTCGACATCCTGATAAATCAAGGCGTGATTCGCATCACCGCCGATGAGGGTGTTGTAGTTCACAGGCGAATAGCCACCATATGGCCAATTCGCCGAGATGAACTGAGAAGATTGGTCCCCGGCGGCAGGGTCCCCGCCCGCCAGCGAAGAGTTACCGATCCAGAAGGGGTTTTCGCCGCTCGCCACCGTCCAGCCGCCGGGGACGTCGCCGGGCACTCCGATTTCAAAGCCGGGGTTTACGATCGTGGTAATCGGTGTCTGTGCCGCTACCTCTAGAGCCGACAAACAGACTAAAGCGGCCGTGCCAAATCGGGTCAGTTGGTACGTCACTTCCGCCATTTCGAAGCACCTTAAGAGAGGACCGTTGCGGCTGCAAAGACTTAAATATATTTTCTGCGTGAGTCTCTGCGCGCACTCCCACTACTTGTCGGCGAGTGCAAAATGGCAGCCGACCGCCTCACTCTCTGTTATACCCATGGAGCAGTTGCAAAAGGTTGCTCCGTCGCGTTTGGCGAATTTTTTTACGCAATATGACACACTATCATTCTTGACCTCGATTCAGTCGGGGAAGCACTGTCGAGTTCGGCGCGGCACAAAATCAACACTCCGTTCCAAACAGAGTGGCCGACGCTATTTTTAGCCCGCATTTCCCAGATGAACCCTGCTTGTACGGCATGCGATTTGCGCCACACCCTGGAAGAACAGGTGTATTCTGCCAATTCATGCCATGCTGTGAGGGAAACCCGATGGGTGATTGCCAAAACGAGGATTTGCGGCTCGGTTTTGACAGCCGCTTGAAGCTGAAATTTCTCGGCAGCCAGATCACGACCGACGCCGGACTATTGGCCTACCGAGAACTCGATGAAGCGCTGGGGCTCACGGAAACGAGCGTGGTCGTGCTGACTGATTCACGCCTGGGCAGCAACAAGCAGCACCAGCTTGTGCCGCTGTTTCGGCAATCGATCTACAGCCGCTTGGCAGGTTACGAAGATGTCAACGACGCCGAGCGGTTGTGCGTTGACCCCGCGATGCGGCACGTTGTCGGTGGGCGGGCGACGTTGCCGGAGAAGCAAGCGGCCTCGGCCAGCGAAGTGGGCCGGTTCGAGACCGAGACACTCAGCACCAAGAGCAATCTCACGGCGCTCATGGGCCTCTCCGGCCAGTGGATCGACCAAGTGCATCGGCGACAGCCGCTGAAACAACTAATTCTCGACCTGGACAGCTCGGTCAGTGAGACCTATGGCCGGCAACAAGGCACGGCCTACAACGGGCACTTTGAATGCCTCTGTTACCATCCACTGTTTCTGTTCAACCAGTTCGGCGATTTGGAAAGCGTCATGCTGCGGCGTGGCAACAACGCCAGCGCGAAGTACTGGCGACGGGTGCTCGTGCCAGTGATCGAGCGGTATCGTCACTTGAGCATCCCCAAGTTCTTTCGCGGCGACGCGGCCTTCGCCAATCCGGCGCTGTACCGACTATTGGAAAAAAAAGGTTATCTTTACGCCATTCGCCTCAAAGCCAACGCCGTGCTGGAGCGGGAAATCGAGCACCTGCTGACCCGTCCTGTCGGACGGCCTTCGCACATGCCCAAGGTCTTCTACCACAGCTTCCAATATCAAGCAAAGTCGTGGCAACAAGCCCGCCGCGTCGTGGCCAAGGTCGAGTGGCATCAAGGCGAGTTGTTCCCGCGAGTCGGTTTCATCGTGACGAACCTCTCATTGCGGTCAAAGCGCGTGGTGCGGTTCTACAACGGTCGCGGCACGGCCGAAGAATACCCGGCACACTACGTCGAAAGGCTCAACTTGTATCAACGGAGCCGATCGTCCTATAGTGTGCGCCGAGGCGTTGTTGAAACTGGCCTGCTGGTGGCAGCAATGCCAGCAGCGGCATCACGAAAGCACAGGAGGTGCGTCATGTCACTCGACAGGGAAGACTTTGTCCCCCCCGCGCGCACAAACGCGGAATCACCGTTTAGCCCTGAATCGGCTCTGGAGAGTGTTGCCGGAGTCGGCACAGCAAGAGACGTTGCAGACGCTGGCTCGGATGCTGGCTCAGCAAGTCGAGCAGTTCTCGGGACGGAAGGAGGTGCCGCATGAGCGCTCCTGAAGCCCTGACAGCAGACGCACCAATCGCTCCCCGCCTGGCGAGTGCTGAGCCTGTCGCCAATCCCTTCGGATCAATCAAAATCCGACCCCAACACTTGGATCGTTTGGCCATTGTCTATGTACGCCAGTCAACTCCACACCAGGTATTGGCAAACCGTGAATCGGCAGAGATGCAGTATGCGCTGGCTCGACGAGCCGTCGCGCTAGGTTGGCCGGAGGAGCGAGTGTTGGTGATCGACGAGGACCAGGGCCTGAGTGCCCAGTCGGCCGAAGGTCGTAGGGGGTTTCAACGTCTATTGGCCGAGGTAGGCCTGGATCATGTGGGGTTAGTACTGGGCATCGAGATGAGCCGCCTAGCTCGTTCGTGCAAAGACTGGCATCAGCTTCTGGAACTGTGCGCCCTCTTCCAGACGCTCTTGGCGGACCAGGATGGTCTTTACGATCCGTCTGACTACAACGACCGCCTCCTGTTGGGTCTCAAGGGAACGATGTCGGAAGCAGAGCTTCACATCCTCCGCAATCGATTGAACCAAGGACGGCTGAACAAGGCGCGGCGGGGCGATCTGTTTTGCCATTGGCCGATTGGCTACATTCGCTCGCCTTCTGGCGAATTGGCGGAGGAACCGGATGAGCAGGCGCGTGCGGCGGTGCAGCTCGTGTTCGACAAGTTTGAAGCGTACGGCACCGTCAACAAGGTGCTGCGTTACATGGTGCATCAGCAAGTCCAACTGGGCATCCGGCCGCACAGCGGCCCCAACCGCGGGCAACTCGAGTGGCATCCCCCTTGCCGAGCGACGCTGCTGAATATACTGCATCATCCGGTCTACGCGGGGGCGTACTGCTATGGCCGCCGCCCCATCGATCCTCGCCGAAAGCGGCCGGGACATCCGCATTCCGGACGAATCCGCGTTACGGCCGAAGAATGCTTGGTGCTACTGCGTGACCGTTGCCCAGCTTACATCTCATGGGAGCGTTACCAGGCGAATCAACGGCAGATCCAAGAGAATCGCTGCCGAGCCGAATCAAGGGGCCCTGTCCGTGAAGGGGTCTCTTTGTTGGGCGGCCTGATCGAATGCGGTCATTGTGGCTGCCGGATGACGGTGCATTACGACGGGCCCGCCAAACGACTGACCTACCTGTGTGAACGGCGGCAGATCGAGTACGGCGAACCTCTATGTCAACAACTGGCGGGACGAGGCTTGGACCAACTGGTTGGTCGACAAGTTCTCGAAGTGTTGAAGCCGGCCTCGTTGGAGTTGAGCGTGGCCGCGGCCAGGCAGATCCAGCAGGAACGGGAACGTCTCCACAGCCACTGGAAGCACCGACTGGAGCGAGCCCGATATGCAGCCGAGCGGGCGGCCCGCCAGTATGACGTCGTCGAGCCGGAAAACCGGTTGGTAGCTCGCGCGCTGGAACGGGGCTGGGAGGAAGCACTACGAGTCCAGCGGCAACTCGAAGAAGACTACGATCGTTTTCAGTCTGAGCAGCCGCCAGAGCTTTCTGACGACAATCAGAACCGCATCCGCGCTCTCGCCTCCGACATCCCTGCACTGTGGCAACTGCCAACCACCACGGCGGCGGACCGGCAAACGACGCTGAGATATCTGATCGAGAAAGTGGTCGTGGCTGTGCAGGACAACACCGAATACGTGGACGTTACGATCCACTGGAAGGGCGGCATGACCAGTCAGCACGAACTCATCCGGCCTGTCGGGAGTTACCAGCAATTGCGTGATTACGACCGACTGATGAAACGAATCGTCACACTAAGCGACCAAGGGCAAACTACTCGGGAGATGGCCGAACAATTAACGCTTGAGGGCTGGCGGACGCCCAGACGCCGAACGCACTTCCGCAGTGACACGGTGCGAAAACTACTTTCGCGACGAGGTCTCCGCGAATCACGGCCTCCTGCGTCGAAATCAGATCAACTTCTTCGCCCTCATGAGTGGTGGTTCGGCGACCTAGCCGGTTCCCTCGCCATGCCACAGCCGACGCTGTATGTTTGGCTACGACGGGGCTGGGTTCATTCCCGATAACTGCACGGCCGCCACGGGCGCTGGATCGTCTGGGCCGATGAGGACGAAGTAGACCGTCTTCGTCGCCTCCGCGCGCGTTCGCGAAGTTGGTCGGACGATGCCCCGCCAGTTGACCTGACAACGCCCAAACCGCGTCCCGATAGTTGAAAAGGAACCCAACTCACCGTCCGGAAATCCGTTGGTCGAAACCCGTCAAAAGTTGTGACAAAGGAAGCATTGTGATGGGCAAATCGAGCAGTGGATCAAAGAGGGCAAGAACGCGATCAAGTGGACGAAACTTTCCTGCCGCACGTTCAAGGACAACCAGACGCGGCTTCAGCTCTTCGCGTTGGCCTACAACCTGGGCAACTTCCTGCGGCGACTAGCCTTGCCGAAACCGATCCGACATTGGTCGCTGACGACGCTGCGCGAGAAGCTGATCAAGATCGGGGCCAAAGTTACGCGGCACGCGACGTACGTGACGTTCCAACTGGCGGAAGTGGCCGTGACGCGGAACCTGTTCGCGGCGATCCTCGCCCACATTGTGCGACTGGCGCTACCGCCGCCAGTTGTCGGCCGGATGCCTGCGTAGAACGCCACGGCGGAGCGGAAAAGGCTTTGTACTCAGGGGGCAGTCCGCGCACTGCCGGCGCCGAAGCCCTGAATAGCACCTTGCGGGGCATGGCTCCGCCCGTGGGAACTCAGAAACCGGAGCCGTGCACGAGAAATTGGAGAAAAATTCACTGGGCGCTAGACGCGGGGGGGCGAGTTGTTACAATGATGGCGATTTCGCGTCTGGATCGGTTCTAGGCTCAGTCCATATGGGAAATGTCGGGTTAGAGATAGTTATTCAGTTCTGGCGCCCTGGCCCAGTTCCCGCCAAATATTATCGCGTGAAAATTGACTGATTTCCGCTGACAGACTGGGAGCAGAATTGCAATGGCGACCTCTGATCGAAGCGGCCGATTAAGGGTCCTCGCCGGTCGGCAAGGAAAAGAAAGCATCCGACTGGAAAGAAAGATTCGTTGCTGACTCCGGAACCGTTGTTCCATTGAAGCCAACAGCCCCCGCACCGAGCCGGTAATCAGTCCCAAACGCTGATTTCCAGATTTCATAATCGCCGTCGTCGATCGGATCGGCTGTGGGCATATAATTCACTGTGTATTCACGCAACGACCGAGGCGACGGCGCAACAAATAAAATTCTCTTACGAGATATTCGTCGTCACAGTTTTATTGCCGACCAATTGCGATGAAGACGGCATTGGCCGCATCTACAATCGTGCAATATCTTCGAATCAATTGGCGGCGTCAATTCGATCAAAAAGGCGGCGAGGAGCCGAAGCTTCTCGCCGCCTTAAATTTGGCACAGCGAATTTCAAATGCGATCAACTAGCGGGCTCGCCGACGGAGACCGGCGAGACCGAACAGGCCGACGAAAAACAGGACGACTGACGCCGGCTCGGGGACGATCCCGACCTCGAAGCCGCTAATGACGGTGGCGCGTTGAATGTCGCTGCCGCCGTACTTATTCGCGTCGGCCCAACCGTAGACGACGAGGTTGCCGCCCGCATCGGCTGTCGAACCAAAGGTGGCCGAGTAATAGTGCGGATTGCCCGCATGATCCAGACCAGAAATCGGCGAGCGACTAAGCGTCGGGATCGGATTCTTATATCCCGTATTGGTCTCGACGGCAGGAGTCATGGGATCCATGTCGTCGTCCACGTCCTCGTAAATTCCCTGATACACTGCGTTGGGGCCCACATTGGCGTTCAGCCAGTGCCAGGTCCATCCAGGCCACCGAGTGCCGCAAGGTCGGTCCACGCCTGAAGGGACGCGTGGGGTTGGTCCGCCTCGCGGGCTGCATCGTTGAAAGCCTGCTCGCGGGCGAGCATGGTAACCTGGTATCGCTGGTTCGGAACCAATCCGGAAAGCTGCAGCTTGACAAAACTCTGTCCGAATCCCCCACCGGCCGGACCGACATTGGGGTCATCTGGAGGAGTCGTGTTGTTTTGAGCGAAGGCAATATCGCTCAACACATCGTGCAGCGGATAAGTCGGATCGGTCGCACCGCGGTTACGGGAGCCCTTATTCGAACCGGGATTGACGCCGATCAGATTAGCGGTGACGGGCCCTTCGGACGAGGCAAAGACTTTCGTGAGCCCAGCGGCACCGCTGCTACCCCAATCTTCGGCCGGGTCGTAGCTCGGGTCGAGTTGGTCAAAACCCTGGAATGCGTTCCAAGGATCGAAACCGGCCTGGGTAGGCCCTACGGTCTGGCCACCACCGTAATTGGCCCCGTTGATGTCAACGGAAAGAAAAGGTGTGACCGATGGGCCGGATGCCAAGGCCTGCGTGACAGTCACGAACGCGCCTACCAACAGGTAGGCGTACAGCTTCCACTTCATGAGACTCCTCCACCTTCAGCACTCTGGCTGATTAAACAAGAAACAAGTTGCAGAACTCAGAAAAGACAATCCCCCCGCTTTTTCCCGTTATAACCCCAGCCCAACTTCTGTCAACAATAGGACGCAATCGCATTATATTTTTGCCGCAATTCCGTATTTTTCAATTCTTCTCTTGCCGACTCTCCCTCACGTTCCTCCACGAATTCGTCGCGCGCCGCGGCGAGCGATGGCGGCGTTATAGGACAATGACTTGCACGAATGCCATGTACTCTGTCACGACATGAGGGAGTTCGATCAATGCGTCGGATATTCCTTGACGGTACTGATGCGGCCTAACCTCGTCACTGGCTCTTTGGTCAGGACTGCAATAACACGTTAATAACACGTTCAGTCGAACGAACCGCAAACGCAAGCCCCGGCTAGATCGTAAACACCATGCTTGACCGCTACCGCTTTCACCCCGGCACATACCAATCGACTCGCAATCGCACAACTTTTTTGCGTAATTCGGCGCTGTGCGATACGCATGTGTGGTTAGAATCAAAGTTGGGTGGCTTGTCGTAATCGCGGATCATTAGCATCTCTGAGGTGCGATCGCAAAGGCGCGGCGATGATGTCGAGCATGTTGAGGCGCAAAGCGTGGCCTAAACTGTTGTTCAACTTGTCAAATGCTCCAATACGCAGAGGTGAAGGTGACCGCCAAGTGCGATGCACCTTGGTGGATTTGAGCGCGACGGTCTCCCGCTCGTAGCGGGCTTAGCTCAACGAGTCGAGATTGTTGACGAAGAATTTGCGTTCGCGGAAATAATCATCTGGTTGGAGAGTTGCAATGAATCGCAAAATGCGTCGGTTGATCGCGGTGGTCGCTGCTTGTTTTCTGTGCGCCCTTGCTTGGTTTCCGCAATTGGCCAGCGCGCTCGATACGCCGAACGCTCTAATGGGCATCGACGGGATGGTGCTACAGGCTGGGGGAATCTTCCGCGACCCTGGTAGTTTTAACGCGGCGAACGGCAACGACGGATTCAACACGTTTCAGTTTGGCGCGTACGCGGTCAATGCCCCTATCACGACCGGAATGGGCAAGTACGATGCGTTCCGCTTTCGCAAGACTGACATCGGGGATTGCTGCATCAGCCACAACGCGCGATTCAATAGCAATACTCCGGAGCACATGATCGATAGTACGACAACTCCGCAGACTGTCAGCTATATCACTAACAATCTTACCCAAGATCTGTTTCCGATCATCGATCGGGCGGCCTTCGGTCAGCTTTTTGATCCAGACCAATACCAAATTGAAGTGAAGTTTAAGCCGCTTCTGCAGAAGACCACGGCGGACAGCCTTGGGACGAATCCATTTCCCTCCAACCCGACGTACCCCAACATCACTGCCGCGCTCGAGAATACAGCTCCGTTTTTTCAAGTTTCCCTCGACCAGCATGGCGGGTACGTCTGGGACGCGGAAGCCGGCTCCTATAAGCATGCCGCCGAGCAAGTTATGTACAACATTGGGAGCGACGCGACTCCCCTTAACAATTGGTATGCCGCCGCGCCGAAGGACGCGCAAGGTTATGCCACTTACACGGTGCCGATTACCTCGCCGTCGAGTATCGGAAGAAGTCCCTACTTCAATTACGGGGACTCAGATTTTCGCACGAACTACGTGGTGACCAATGGCGGGCGGACGTTTAATGAAACGACTCAAGCCTGGGAAGACGTGACCGTCGGTTATGGCGCGAACTTCCAGCAGTTTGGTGGTGGGCCCAGCGATCCTAGCAATCCCGGCTCGAAGCTGAACACTCCCAATGGCGTCGCCCTCATGTATTTGGGGTCCCCCAGCGCTCAGCTCGGTCTGAGCTTGGAGATCAAGAGCATCGGGCTCACGAAGATCAATCCGACAAACCTTGTTGCCCGGCTCGATGCCAACAGCGGCATCAGCTTCCGCTTTGGCTCTGGCCTCACCTACGGCGAAACGCAGCCGGGGATCACTGTTCCCGGGCTGCCGATCGCCGTCACTCCGGCTGCCACCGATCAGATCAGCCGTTTCGACGCGAACGGCATGACGAATTTGAAGATCAATATGCGGTCGCCGAACGACCCGTCGGAAGTGCACCGCTTCCTCGTCCGCGGCGCGGCGGTTCCCTCGACGTTTGACGCTACCGACGCGGTGGTCAACGTGCGGGCCAAGCTCCTCGCACCCCTCACCGATCCGGGAATTGCTCAGAACCTGACGCTCGTGGCCAAGGACCGCAAGGGCAACGACGACGCCGCGAACATGGGTGCCGACGAGTGGAACTATAGCCTTGACCTGAGCCAATTCAACACCTCGACGATGACGACGGTCTCGATTCCGATGTCGGCATTTACCCGCAATATGAATAGTTCGACGCTCGGAGCGGCACCGCTCGGATTTGCGAACTCGGGCGACGGCTCGCTCACCAATTTCGGTCTCTACGAATTCGGTGGCCTGGTTCCCGCCGGCGGGCTGCTGAAACTGGAGCTCGAATTTATGGAAATTCGGTTGCCCGAGTTGGGCCTGGCGGGCGACTTCAACGGCGATCACACGGTCAATGCAGCCGATTACACTGTCTGGCGCAACAACAAAGGGGCGGCGGAGGGGAACCTGTTGGCGGGTAACGGCAACGGTGGCGTTGTTGACGAATCGGACTACGAATTGTGGAAGTTGCACTTTGGTGAATCGAATTCCGGATCAGGCGGCCTTGCCGCTGCCTCGGCTGTTCCGGAGCCCGGCAGCTGCGCTTCGGCTGCTCTCGCGCTGGCTGGACTCGGATTTCGTTGCCGCCGGCAGATGAAAAACGAAAAGTAAATGGCGTTTGTGAAGAGACGGACGGTGAGACGATTTGTTTCCGTCGCCACAAAGAGGCACATCAGCAGTTCGTGTCGAGCGCGGCATTTCCGGTGGAGAGTACGTCGGCCGCAAGCGCCCTTGGCGTATCATCCATTATTAATGGCCTTTCATTTGCAGAAGAATTGAAATGAACAAACATAAGTACGTCCGCCGACACGGCTTTACGTTGGTTGAACTGCTGGTCGTCATAGCCATCATTGGAATCCTGGTGGCCTTGTTGCTGCCGGCGATCCAAGCGGCTCGCGAGGCCGCGCGGCGCACCCAATGTGCCAACAACATGAAGAACATCGGACTGGCGCTGATCAACTACGTTGACGCCAAGAAACGATTGCCAGCGGCCACGCAGGCGCGACCGAACAATACTGTTTTCCCTAATTTCCCGAATGGACCGGGCGGCACTTGGGTCGTGGAGATCTGGCCTTACATTGAAGAACAGGCGCTATACGACAAATTCGACAAGACGAAGCCGTCAAATGCTCCAGAGAATGCGGAGGTGATCGGCGCGCTGCTCCCCTGGGCCGTCTGCCCGAGTGACAGTGAGAAGTTTTCGCCATCTGGCGTAGACCCGCCGGGTTTGCACAATGACGGCGGGAGTGGCGTTTTTAACCCTAAGAACGATCCCGTGATGGGACTCTGGTATCCGGTCTCGATTGGTCCGACCTACATGGACGCCTGCCCGTTCTGCACGGAAATGCGCCCAAATCTGTGCTGTCAGGGTCAAGCATTCGGCGGAGCGTCGGTGCAGCTGGATAATGACCCGATCGGCCCGAAGGGGACTTTCCCTAGTTTCGCCGGCTTGTTTGGTCGGTATGAAAAGGGAATTAAGATGACGGAGGCCACCGACGGAACGACCCACGTGATCATGGCCGGCGAGACGATTCCCGCCCAGTGTCGGTACATCTGCGCCCATTGCCCAAATTTCCCGTTCGCCGGGACAAACATTCCGCTCAACACGTTTCTGAAATTTCCGTCGGACTATGGCCAGTCAGGTGGTTCCGTTCTTAGCGACGGCAACGATCCGGAATTGGGCGGCTACGCCCAGGCCTGTGGCTATAAGAGCCATCATCCAGGTGGGGCCCATCTGTTGATGGCTGACGGCAGCGTTCACTTCGAGAGTGAGTCGATTGATTTCAAGCTCTACTACCTGCTCGGCGCACGTAAGAGCGGTGAAGTGAAAGCGCTGCCGTAGGCGCACCCGACGGCAAAGCAGGAACTGCGGAAGAGTAAACTATGAGTCGAGGCAGTCGTTTTCGGTGTCGAGTTTGGACTGGCGTGCTAGCGGCCGTGGTAATTGCGCTCAACGGCTGTAGCGGTGGCGATCGGCCCAAAACCATTCCCATAAGCGGGCGAGTCACCATTGACGGCAAAGAACCCGGCGAAGCGGGAAAGCTGTACTTCACGCCAACGGAACCTGCCCCAGGGTATTCGAGGCGGCCAGCGGGTGGCGCTTTCGACGAGCATGGTATCTACCGCGTCATGAGTTGGGCGCCGGACGACGGCCTGGTTCCCGGCCACTACACGGTGAGCGTAGTGCCAAACCATCCCGAAACGACAGCCATTCCCACACACTATAATCAGAGCGCGACCAGTGGCGTCGAGGTAGATGTACCGGTCGATCAAGGTGCGATTGAGTTCAACATCGACGTTCGTAAGAAATGACGACCGTTGTGGTTTTCCGAAGAGGCAAAGGGCGTGGTCGGCCGAAGACAGAGCTGCTTCGTGGTTCTTGCGCTTTCACTAGCGTTTGCGCCATTCGCATTAGGCCAACCCATTAATTGCAGCAACCTGTCTCAGCGCTCTAGCGGCAGCGGGGTCGCCAGTAATTGGACGCTCACGGAAAACGGCTACGTCGGCACCTACTTCTCGCTCGCCGCGCCAAGTTCTGTGACGCTCACAGTGAACGCCTCCGGATCGACCGAAGATGCACTTTCGCCGCACATGAACTTGGTCCTCGCCGACACGAAAGTCGGCTTCGACGTTTTGGCCGGGTTCAACAACTACGAGCACACGTTCGACCTGCCGGCCGGCACGTACTTCGTCCGCATGGAGTACGACGTGCCGACGGCGATGAAACTCAGACGATCGTTTGGGACCTCGACACCCTCATATTCAGCGTCAGGACTGCCGCGGAAGCCGGTCCCTACGCCGCGTTCCACCTGCAACCCTACAAGCTCTGGTTGGCCGAGCACTTGGCGAATCCCATGCCCGACGTACTTTCCAACGGCCCGGGTCTGTCGCATGTTTCGCTCTGGTTTCGGTCGTTGACTGGGGGCGGGCCGCACGGAGATAATGGGACGGCGGGCCGCGTCTATTTTGACAATATCCGCTTCGTCAACCTCGTCCCGGAGCCGTCCCAGGAGAACTGCAAAGTAGTTTTTCCCGAACCGGCGGAACCAAGGTGGCGTAGTTGAAAGCCGCAGGGGGCATCTTTTCTGTAGGAAGGAGCCTTCGATGCATGCAGCGACGTTGCTGGATGCCTTTTCTCGGTTGGACGATCCGCGTTCGGCGCGTGGCGTGCGGCATCCGTTTGCCGGGATGGTCGTGCTGATGTTGCTGGGGATGCTGGCGCGGATTCGCGAAATGGAAGTGCTGGTCCGTTGGGCGACGATCCATTGGGACCGACTCCGCGAGCCGTTGGGCTTTGACCGCGACGACCCGCCCTGCGCCACCACCATCAGCCGCACGCTCGCCAAGTGCCGCGTGGCGGAGTTTCAAGCCGCGCTCTCCGTCTGGATGCAAGCCTGCTTGGCCGACAAGACGACAGAGGGGGTGGTCGCCGTGGACGGCAAGACGGCCAAACAAGGGCTCGACGACGCTGGCGATCCGCTGCACATGCTCAACGTGTTTGTGCATGATCTGCAAGCCGTCGTCGGCCAATGGTCGACGGGGGCCGAGAAGACCAACGAACCGACACTCCTCAGGCGACATCTTGAGGAGCTTCTCGATGCCTACCCGATGCTGCGGTTGTTCACCGGGGATGCGATCTTCGCTCAGCGCCCCTTGGCCGAGCTCGTCTGTGGTCACGGTCGCGACTATCTGCTGCAAGTCAAAGCCAATCAGGGAGACACGCTCGACGTGCTCGAAAACTGCTTTGCCCAAGCCACCGAGCGTCCACCGGCTGCGCACTCGACGAATAAAAGGGGGCTCTCGAAGAAACCCGCCGGTTATGGGTCGACCTGGAGAACGCCGACTACATCCGCGAAAGACTCGACCTGCCCGGTTGCCGCATAGCGCTGCGTGTTGATCGCGAGGTTTGCACCACCGCCGGCGAAGTTCTCTGCGCGACGTGCGGTATTTCGTCTCAAGCCTCGATCCTGACAGCGTTACCGCTGCGGACCTCTTGCGGTACGTCCGCGACCACTGGCGGCTGGAAAACGGCCCCCACTTCTTGAAAGATCGGTGGTGGGACGAAGACCGCCACCACACCCGGCGGCCTGGCCTCTCCGCCTGCCTGGCAGCCATCAACAATGCCGCCCTCTCGATCCACCGACTCCGCTCCGACCCCAAGCTACCGGTCCGAGCTGCCGCCGACTACATCGCCTGGAACCCTGACCTCGGGCTCCGCTTGCTCAATTCGTGACTTTGCAGTTCTCCTGGGAGCCGTCCACGATGCTGGTGCTGGGCTTGATTGCACCGGCGGCCTCTTTGCCTGCCCGTCGCCGGATCGGCTAGGTCGACGCGAAATCTTGTACCGAAAGACTTTAGGTGGCGAGAAGCAATGGCTCCTCGCCGCCTTTTCGTTTCCTGAGCGAATCATCCATGGTCGGCGCTGGCGCAACGGCGGCCGTATCGCTGGGCAGAGTCAAATCGGTCGATAAACCTGCATATTCCGGCCGGATATTTGCGCGCGTGACGTCGGAATTTTCTTTTCCCGGGCAAAGTTCACAACCTACAATTGGAGGAACAGGCGACTGGGGGAACGAGTGGCGGTGCGCAAACGCCGCCGGCCGGTCTTCGCCGAGATCATTTCAGGAGACGCCATGATTCGTTTTCTTTCGAACAACCTGCGCGGCATTGCGATCGCGGCTGCGTTGTTAATATCGGCTTGCATCGCGCGGACGGCCGCGGCCGAAACCTGGGCCGAGCGGCTTGGCTATCCGGCCGGCAGCAAGGTGATCGTGTTGCACGCCAATGGAATGGGGATGTGCTATGAGACAAGCGCGGCTGGGACGAAGCTGCTCGACGGCGGCCTAGTGAAGTCGGCGGCGGCGATGGCGCCGGCGCCTTGGTTCAACGATTTCGCCCAGTGGTGCAAGGACCACCCCGACGCTGACGTCGGGCTCGATCTGACGCTCAACAGCGAGCTTCCCGAATACCGTTGGCAACCGACGGCCGCGGGCGGAACGGTGCCGAGCCTGGTCGACTCGGAAGGCTTCCTTTGGCGGACGCCGGTGCAAACCATGGTCAACGGTTCGACCGACGACGTCGAACGCGAGCTTCACGCGCAAATCATGCGGGCGAGAATCGCCGGCCTGCAACCGACGCACCTGACGACTCATTTGGGCACGCTGGTCACGCGGCCCGACTTGATCGCGGTCTACCTGCGCGTCGCTCGCGACGAATGGATCCCGGCGATGATCGTCGAGCTCACGCCGGAGCAAGTCCAGCGGTTCGAGAGTGAGGGATTCCCGCTGCCGGACGACATCATCCAGTTACTCGACGACTACCCGCTGCCCAAAGTCGACGACCTGCGCTTCGTCCGCGACGCGGAGAGCTACGAAGCGAAGAAGAAGGCGTTCCTCGAGATGCTGGCCCAGCTCTCGCCGGGCATCACTCAGATTGCCTTCCAGCCGGCGGACGAGTCGGATGCTCTCAAGCGGATCACGCCGGGCTGGCAGCAGCGGGTGTGGGACGCACAGTTGATGGCCGACGAAGACGTCCGCCGGGCATTACAAGCGGAAGGCATCGTGCTGACCGATTGGCGTGAGATCATGCGGCGGTTTGAAGGCCGGCCGGCGGCGAACGCGGAAACGAAGTAGCGAAATCCCAATCGATGTCTACCACGAAATACAAGACGCGACGCTTGCGTACGGCTGCCTGCCTTGGCCTGGCGGTCGCATGCTGGTGCTGCAGCTGGGCGGATCGCGCGGCCGCACAACAGGGTTACGGCTCGTACTACGGACAAAATGTCGTGCAGTCGGGCGGTCAACTCGGTTCCCAAAGCGTCGGCCGCTACCTCTACGACAAGGAGTTCTACCGCCGCCCGTCGGTCAGTCCGTATCTCAATATGAATCGGCTCGATACGGCGTCGGGGACATCTTACCAGACCTATGTGCGGCCGGAGCAAGAGCGACGCGAGCGGACAATGCAAGCGCAAAACGCCTATCTCGACGCCCGCAAAAAGGCCGGCAACGTGGGCGACACGCGTTTCCCCGGTGCAACCTACGGCGGCGGAGGCACGGCGATTCTGAAGCCGCCGCCCAAGCGGCCATCGCCCTCTTCTTCATCGGCTTATTACAACCATTGGTATGGCAGTTGGGCGAAGTGACGTCGCCGTGAGTCGCGGCGCGTTGCGACCGGCACGCCGTCTCAATCTGTTCGACAAAAATCTGCCCGCTCAGCCGAGAATCTGCTGGTAATCTCGGCGAGGTCGTGGTAGACCTATCAGCATAGAAAATCCATTTCATGGTGGCTCGGGCCGGACACCTGAGCGTGGGCAGAGTTCTTTGTTGGTCGGCCGGACTGATCCGCCGCCAACTTACCATGTTTTGAGCGCTCGACTCAGCGTTAGACGCAGGCGCCGAAGCCGTTGCGCGTCTTGCGCTTCGAGACGCTACAGGAGTGGTTCCATGTTGCATTCGACCCGAATGAAAGTCGCTCTCTTGTTCGCCGCGACCTGGCTGACGGCGAACGTCGCCACGGCTGCCGAAGATGTGAGGAAGCCAAACATTGTGGTGATCTGGGGCGACGACATCGGTCAATCGAACCTGAGCACGTACACGCGCGGCTTAATGGGCTACCAAACGCCCAACATCGATCGCATCGCCAACGAGGGGATGATCTTCACCGATTACTACGCCGAGCAAAGTTGCACGGCGGGCCGATCCGCGTTTCTCACCGGTCAGTGCGTGTTCCGCACCGGGCTCTCGAAGGTCGGCATGCCGGGCGCCCCGGTCGGCCTGAACGCCGCCGACCCAACCATTGCGGAATTGCTCAAGAATCACGGCTACTCGACCGGCCAGTTCGGCAAGAATCATCTGGGAGACAAGAACGAATTCCTGCCGACCGTGCATGGCTTCGACGAATTCTACGGCAATCTGTACCACTTGAACGCCGAGGAGGAGCCGGAACTGCCCGACTATCCGAAAGACCCCAAGTTTCACGAGCGATTTGGGCCGCGGGGTGTGATCGACAGCAAGGCGTCCACGGTGGACGATCCGACGGTCGAGCCGCGCTGGGGTCGCGTCGGCAAGCAAGTCGTCACGGACACGGGGGCGCTCACCAAGAAGAAGATGGAGACGATCGACGATGTGGTGGCCGATCGCGCGGTCGACTTCATCGAGCGCGAGGCCAAGGCCGATAAGCCGCTTTTCGTCTGGGTCAATTTCACCCACATGCACTTCCGCACGCACACGAAGCCCGACAGCATCGGCCAGGCCGGCCGTTGGCAGTCGCCCTATCACGACGCGATGATCGACCACGACAAAAACGTGGGCACGGTGCTCGACGCCATCGACAAGGCGGGAATCGCGGACAACACGATCGTGATCTACGGCACCGACAACGGCCCACACATGAACACCTGGCCGGACGGCGCGATGACGCCGTTCCGCAGCGAAAAGAACACCGGTTGGGAAGGAGCCTTTCGCGTGCCCTGCATGATCCGCTGGCCGGGAAAGATCAAGGCCGGCAGCGTTTCGAACGCGATCATGTCGAACTTGGACTGGCTGCCGACGCTGCTCGCCGCGGTGGGCGAACCCGACGTCAAGGAAAAGCTGCTTAAGGGACACCAGGCGGCCGGCAAGTCGTTCAAGGTCCACTTGGACGGTTACAATTTCCTGCCGTACCTGACCGGTCAGACCGACAAGGGCCCGCGCGAGGAGTTCTTCTACTTCTCGGACGATGGCGATTTGTTGGCCTTGCGGTACGACAACTGGAAGATCGTCTTCGCCCAACAACGCTCGCCTGGCACGCTGGCGATTTGGGGCGAGCCGTTCGTCAAGACGCGCATTCCCTGGCTCTACAATCTGCGGACCGACCCCTACGAGAAATCGACGATCACGTCGAACACCTATTGGGACTGGTATCTCGACCACGCGTTCTTGCTGCTGGCGGCACAGGACTACGTGGGCAAGTTTTTGGCGACGTTTCAGGAGTTCCCGCCGCGGCAAAAGGCGGCGAGCTTTACGATCGACCAAGTGATGGAGCAGCTCGAAACGCCGCCGTCGCAGTAGGAAGGCAGCTCGCCAATCGGCCGAGATAGCCGCCGCGGGGCCGGAAGCCGCCGCGGCAATTTGGCTGCTTTGAGGGGATTCTGGCGCACCGCCGTTTCTGCGGTCCGGGCTTGACGGTCCGCGCTTTGGTAGAATTTACCGGCAAAATCGAGCCCCTGCATTACCTGACACCCGGCCTAGCGGCAGTTACAATAGGGGTTCGACATGGAGTCCGTGTGTCCGCGAGACAATGGGGTACAGACTATGAGAATTGCGCTTCTTGGCGCTGCCATGCTAATCGTTGGGAGTGCTTCGGCCGTCCAAGCCCAGGTGGTGGTCGATCAGGCCGCGACGGCGGGTGAGAGCTACGCCCGCGGCATCAGCGGCATCATCTCGTCCCAGGGCCAAAAGAATCTCTCCGATTCGCAGGCGGCAATCAACCTGACCGACGCCCGCTCGAATCAAATCGACAACCAGGTCAAGTCGGTCAACGCCTACTGGGAGAAGAAGGGGGTCTACCAACAGCACGTCGAAGCGGAGAACCAGCAAATCGAAGCCAAACGCCAGCGGTACATCGCCCGGCGCGGTTCGCTCGATCTCTCGACGGACGAGTTTGATCGGACGACAGGGCAAATCAATTGGCCGAAAATACTACAGCAATCGGCGTATGATCCCTATCGGACCAAGTTCGACACGATCTTCCACGATCGATCGTACAACGGCGCGCTGACTGGCGATCAATACGTGGAAGCTACGACCGCTTATAACGACTGGCGTGACGCGATTCTTGGTCAGAAGAGCGAATACCCGTCGTCGATACTCCAACAGATGTTGGCGTTTCTAAACAAGGTCAAGCGCGAACTCGATGACAATCTCGGTTGATCGCGGCGAGCCTCGCCAGACGGGGTCGATTTGCCGCCTCTTGATAGATTCCAACGGAGCAATTTTCCGATGAAGACGTTTTTCGATGATGCGAGTGCTCGCATTGGTTGGAGCCTGGTGGTTGCGGTGGGGTTGATGGCGACGTCGTCGTGTGCCAAGCCCTCGGAAACCGAACAGACGAAAGCAGACCAATCCGCGGCTGCCGCGGCGGATGCAGATCCTGCGGCGAAGACGACTGCGACGGCGCCCGAAGCGGAGTCGAGTCAGCCGGCGTCAAGTCATGAGGATATGGAGAAGCTGGCTCAAGAGGCGACGACTGGATCGGGAGTCACCCGGTACACGGCGATCGACGATTTGGGCGAGCGGGCCGGCGAATCGGACATGATTGTGCCCGACTTGATCAAGAATCTCGACGACAGCGACCCGCAAGTCGTATGGCGCAGTGTGCGAACGCTCGGCGACTACGGCGAGGAGGCGGTGGCTGCTGCCCCCAAACTGCGCGAACTGCTTTCCAAAGGCGATCCGATACTGCAGTACCATGCGGTCGTGACCCTGGGAAAAATCGGCGATCGCTCGGACGAAACGGTCGATATGCTGGTCGCGGCCGTCGGCAGCGCCGATGGTCGCGTGTCGCGGGCCGCGATTGAGGCGATGAAGATGCTGCGACCCGGACCGCAAAAGACGGTGCCGGCTTTGAAGAAGGCGCTGCGGTCGGGCAACAACGCGGTCGCGGCGAATGCCCTCGATGCGATCGTCGAGGTTGGCCCCGAAGCAGTACCGCTGATCAACGAGTTGCTGAACGATCCGGCGACGGTTTACCTGGGCGCGACGGCTGTGGCTGAAATCGGGCCGGAAGCCGCCGGCACGGTGTCGGAATTGGAAGACGTGCTCAAGAATACGAAGCATTCTCAGTTGCAGATCCAGCTGCTGTTGGCGCTCGGTCGCATCGGGCCGGCAGCCAAGTCGGCGGCCCCGAGAATGATCGACTTGCTCGAGAACTCGCAGGATTCGACTGTGCCGGTCGCGGCTGCCTTCGCCTTGGGCTCGGTCGGTGCGACCGAAGCGGATGCTCCCTTGCATGCCGCCGCAGATGCGAAGGACAAGCCGTTCCTGTCGATGGTGGCGGCCTGGTCGCTGGCCCGCTTGCATCCGGATGACGCCGCGCTCAAACAACAAGCGATCGACCGGCTCAACGCTGGTATGAAAAGCAAAGATCCCGCGATTCAGGCGGCCGCCGAGCGGGGACTGAAGATGCTTGAATTGCCCGCCGCGACGAAGTAGCGGAATCGATCGCCCGTCGTGGCCCAATGGCGGCCGGATGGCGTGCTGTGTGGCTTGCACGCGCATTGTCCGGCGGCTAACCGATGATTCGTACAGGGATGGAGCTCCGATGCGACGGTTCTTCCACGATTCGCGGAATGCACGCGGGCGGCGCGTCTGCTGGCGACACCTGTGGCTCGTCCTGATCGTTGCGAATTGTGTCGGCGCCGTGAGTCTTGCCCAGGCGCCGGCCGGCAGCGATCCGCTCCCCTCGTGGAATGAAGGGGCGGCCAAGTCGGCGATCAAGAAGTTCGTGCATGACGTAACAACTGTCGATGGGCGAGACTTCGTCCCGCCGAACGAACGAATCGCCACTTTCGACAACGACGGCACGCTCTGGTGCGAGATGCCGATCTACGTGCAGTGCGCGTTCGCCATCGACCGCGTCCGCCAGCTTGCACCGGAGCATCCCGAGTGGAAGAACGAGCAACCGTTCAAAGCGGTGCTCGAAAACAACAAGGAAGCGATCATCGCCAGCGGCGAGCTCGGACTGGTGAAAGTCGTGATGGCGACTCACGCGGGCATGACGCCCGACCAATTCGAGCAGATTGTCCGCGATTGGCTCGCTACGGCCCGCCACCCGCGGTTTCATCGTCCGTACACGTCGCTGGCCTACCAACCGATGCTCGAGCTGCTGGCCTACCTGCGAGCGAACGACTTCAAGACGTTCATCGTCTCGGGCGGCGGGATCGATTTCATGCGGCCCTGGACCGAGCGGGTGTACGGCGTGCCGCGGTGGCAAGTCGTCGGCAGCACGGTGAAGGTGAAATACGAGCTGCGCGATGGCGAGCCGATCCTGCTGCGACTTCCGGAAGTAAATTTCATCGACGATAAACAGGGCAAGCCGATCGGCATCACCCGTTTCATCGGCCGCCGTCCGATCGCCGCCTTCGGCAACTCGGACGGCGACTACGAAATGCTCCGCTGGACGACCGCCAGCGAGCCCAGCGAGCCGGGCCGGCCCCGGCCCCGGTTTGACCTGATCGTTCACCACACCGACGCAGTCCGTGAATACGCTTACGACTATCCATCGCTGGTTGGCCAACTGCACCGCGCGCTGGAAGAAGCCCCACGCTACGGCTGGACCGTGGTCAGCATGAAGGACGACTGGAAGACGATTTTTCCCGCGGAATAGGCAGATGCTTGCTGCAACACATGGGGTATACTTTGGAAAGTTAAGCTTCTGATCGCCAGCGGCGTCTTGGCCGTTGTGCGTTACTTGCACGACAAGGAGGCTCCGATGAGAACGGTTCGCCTGGGTTGGATGGTGGCATTGTTCCATCTCTTGTTGGCGTCGGCGCTGCTGGCCGCCGACGAAACTGCTCTCTCGGGCACGTCGGCCGACGAGGCGGCGATCCGCGCCAATGCCGACAATTACGTCGAAGCGTATAACCGCCGCGACTCGCGGACGATGGCCGGCATGTGGTCGGCCGACGCGGTTTACATCGAACCCGATTCCGACGAGCGCTTCGTCGGCCGCGACGCCATCGCCAAGCATTTCGACGAAATGCTTGCCGGCTCGGAGGATGCCAAGCTGGCCGTGACGCATCGACTCGATCGATTTCGTCTCGCCGAACGTGGCCATCGAAAAGGGCACGGCCGAGGTCAAGTACGCGAATCATCCGCCGGAGGAAACCACGTACTCGGCCGTCCACGTCAAGCGGGACGGCAAGTGGTATCTCGACCGCGTGTCGGAAGAGGAAGTCGAAGCGCCGCTGCCGTCCCACTACGACGAGCTCAAGCAGCTTGAATGGCTTGTCGGCTCGTGGGTCGATGGCGACGGCCAGGCGTCGATCCAAACCAAAGTCGAGTGGACTAAGAACCGCAACTTCCTGCGCCGCTCGTTCGCCGTGGTGCTCGGCGACCAGATCGACATGTCGGGCATGCAGATCATCGGCTGGGACGCAGCCAGCAAGCAGATTCGCTCCTGGGTGTTCGACTCGGAGGGCGGCTTCTCGGAAGCCACCTGGACCCGCAAGGGCGATCAGTGGTTCATCCAAAACAACGGCACGCTCGCCGACGGGCGGAAGGCGACGTCGCTCAACGTTCTGACTTACGTCAACGACAACTCGTTTAAGTGGGAGTCGGTCAATCGCGAGGTCGACGGCGAGCTGTTGCCGAACGTCGACGAAGTGACGGTCGTGCGTGCGCCGGCGGACGACGCGGCGGACGCGGCTCAATAGCGGGCGACACGTCGGGGCGGGTTTTCGGTTGACGAATTTAATCGCGAAAGGTGCTGCCATGAAGCGATTCACTTTGCTAGCGTTGGCAATACTCTCGATTCTCATGTGGACCACCGGCGACGCGTTGGCACGCGGTGGACACGGTGGTGGTGGTGGTGGAGGCGGCGGACGCGGTGGCGGTGGCGGCGGAGGAGCTTCGCGCGGCGGTGGCGGTTCGCGCTCGGCGGCGAGTCGCGCGCCTTCGATGAGTAGCCGGTCGTCGACGTCGCGGCCGTCGGGTGGCGGCGGCTCGCGGCCTTCCGGCGGTAGTTACAGCGGTGCTCGGCCCAGCGGTGGTGGCGGTGGCAATCGCGCATCGCTTGGCAGCTTGCCGACGCCCAACCGGCCGGGCAGCGGAATCAGCACGCGACCGAGCGGCGGCAACAACTCGCGGCCGAACTTTGCGGGCGGCGGCGGCAGTGGCACGCGGCCAACCGGTGGCGGTCGGCCGACGCAGGGACAACTCAACGATTTTCTCGATCTCGGTGGCAAAGGGGGCCCGGTCGGCCGTCGACTCGACCCGGCGGCGGGCAAGTCGCCGGCAACAATGCGGCTTACGATTTCTTGAAGGGTCCCGGGCGGTGCGGGTCGGCCTTCGACGCTGCCGGCAGCACGCCCTGGTGGCGGCACTCGCCCCGGCACCGGCGATCTCGCGGGTGGCGATCGCCCGCAACGGCCCGGCGACGGCACTCGCCCCAACCGCCCCGGTGGTGACAATGGTGTGCGTCCCGACCGACCCAGTCGACCCGGCGATGGCACTCGCCCAAACCGCCCCGGCAACGGCCACAGCCGGCCCGATCGCAATCCGAACTGGAACCAGTCGCAAAACTGGCGACACAACCAGTGGTCGAACACCAACGTCTACTGTGCGCAACAACTGGAACCGCTACGGCCGCTACTTCAACAGCGGCTGGTGCTACCACCATCCGTACTGGCGTTATCGCCCGGGCTTCAACTACTGGGGTTGGGCCACGTGGCCGGCGGTCGTCGGTTGGTTCCCTTGGGGTTGGTCGCAGCCGGTGTACTACAACTACGGCAGCAACGTCTACTACCAGGGCGACACGGTCTACTACGGCGACACGCCCGTGGCCACCGCGGCCGACTATGCCGACCAGGCCGCCGCAATCGCCGCGAGCGTTCCCGCGACGCCTCCGCCGGCCGACTCGTGGATGCCGTTGGGTGTGTTCGCGGTGATGCCCGATGGCGACGCGGCCGGCGCCGATCCGACGCTGTTCCTGCAACTGACGGTGAGCAAGACCGGCGCCATCGCCGGCACGCTGCAAAACACCGTCTCCGGCGTCACGAAAAGCGTCGAAGGCATGGTCGACAAGGAGTCGCAACGGGCGGCCTGGACCGAAGTCGGCCAGACGCGTCCGATCATGGAGACCGGCATCGGCAACCTGACCGAAGACACGACGCCCGTCTTGGTCCACTACGCCGACGGCACCACACAACAGTGGCTGTTGGTGCGGATGGATCCGCCGCCGGAGGGTGCGAGCGGCTCGGCGACCGGTGCGTCTGCGATGCCGCCGCAGTGAGTGGTGGTTCATGGAGCGATTGTTGATCGATGATTGTTGATTGATGAATGGGGCGGCAGGGCCGCTGCTCGGGAATGCCGCCAAGGTGTGCAAAACTCTTTCGCGGGGTTTTGCGCAGCTTTGGGGGCAGCGACCGTGGTCGAACCACGCGCGACGGCCGTCGGTTCGCGAGTCGGTAGCCATTGGATTTGTGGAACATTGGAACGAGTTTGAAAACACGATTCCCCGTTCCACAAATGGTCTCTTTTGGCACACCCACTCGGCCGAAGCCCTGCGAATCGAGCGTCTTTTCGCGTTCGCAGGTGACAAAACTCCTCGAATTCGCGCTTTATCCTCGATTTCCAAAATTCCTCATTCCCAACGAGCGATGGACCGCGCGAGCGGCAACCGCGGATGAACGCCGCTGGACGCGGATGGTTGCGCCCGGCGAATTGTGGCCTGCTTCGATCTGCGTGGATTCGCGTTCATCGGCGGTTCCGATCTTAAGTTGTCCAAAATCTTCGTGTTTTTGCGAAGGCGACAGGTGCGACGTTCAAAACCGTCGAGTTTTTGCGAAGGTACTTATATACTTGGCTCATCGGTCACTGTCCCATTTTGGGATTCTGCCAAATAGTTCGCTTAGGTAGTTGACTCATCGGAAACGGTCGATATAATTGGGGTAGAAAGGGAACGGAAATGACTCTCTACAACAAAGACACGAACCTGGACGCCGAATCGCTGATTGAGTTCTCGCCTGGCGCAATTGTTGTTGCTCGGCCGACTTGCGGTGGAAAGCGGGTGGGGGCGTATATTGACGTAGTAGTTAGTAGGGACAGTCAGCTTGGTGGTGAAGTAATCGCATTTTTTGACGCGAACATGAAGCGAACTACGTACAAGCGATCTATGGGGGCGATCATCCGACCAACGGCCTACGGCGCGAGTTATATGGTTCACGATGGCGGGCTGGTCAAAGTCTGTTGGGACGACTGAATTTGTAAATATGAAAAAACCCTGTAAAACAACCGCCATAGACAGTGTTTCGTGGGAATCCGCAGCGATCCGATTGCTCAAGTTGCTTCTGCCCAATCGCCGACATGGCTGTCTTTGCACGCGATGCTTAGAGCAAGAAGCAAATAAACTTGATCGCCGTGGTAAATCAAAAGAAAAAATCAACCGATGAACGATACGCCAAAAACACTTCTGGAAGCCATCCGCTACTTCGCCGATCCGAAGGTGTGCTTTGAGCACATGCTCCAAGCCAAGTGGCCGCTGAGCAACCCGACATGTCCTAAGTGCGGAAGCGAACGGGTCGGCGTTATTCGCTCGCGGTCGATGCTCCAATGCAAGGAAGCCGAGTGCCGAAAGCAATTTTCCGTCAAGGTGGACACGATCTTTGAGGACAGCCCCCTTGGCCTCGACAAATGGTTTGTGGCCATTTGGTGCATCGCCAACGCCAAGAACGGGATCAGCAGTTGCGAACTGGCCCGCGCCATTGGCGTCACGCAGAAAACGGCGTGGTTTCTGTTGCACCGCGTTCGGCTCACTATGCGGACTCGATCCTTCCGCAAGCTGGCCGGCGAGATTGAGGTTGACGAGACTTTTATCGGCGGCCGGTCCAAGAACATGCACACCGAAAAGCGAGTGAAACGCATTCGTGGCCGTGGCGCAGTCGGCAAGGCCATCGTCCAGGGGTTGCTTGAGCGGGGTGGCGAAGTCCGCACCGAATGCGTCGCATCGACCGACGATCTCACGCTGGCAACCAACGTCCGCCGCAACGTCAAGTTTGGTGCCAACGTCTACACGGACGCGGCTCCCGCTTACGCCGGTCTGTCGCTCAACTACTTCCACCGCTGGGTGGACCACATTCGGAACTACGTCGAAGGCCGAGTCCATACGAACGGCCTGGAAAACTTCTGGTCGCTCTTGAAACGCGGCCTCAAAGGCACCTACGTCGCGGTGGCACCGTTCCACCTGCACCGTTACCTCGACGAACAAGCGTTCCGCTATAACGAGCGGAAGGAATCGGACGCCAATCGCTTCTACAACGTGCTCTGCGCCGTCACGGGCAAGCGGTTGACTTGGCGTGTTCTCACTGCCCAAGACGACGCGGGATTCATGGGCCTCAAATGACCAATAGACGCAAGAAGCCGGAAGGTCTCGACCAATTCCAAAAACTGCTGCGACCGCTATCGAAAGTCCCCAAGCGGGAACTCGACCGCGAGGTGGCCAAGCACAAGAAAAAAGCAGCGAAGCGTAAGAAGTGAACGAATTCATTATTGATGAGCCAAGTATGTAGTTACCTTTGCGAAGGCGACAGGTTTTTCGTGGGTCCTCAAGGGTCAGCTCGGCACTGGCTGTTTGGTTGACGGGAGTGTATTGCCCGCTCGACGATGGAAATGTCTCACGCAAAGACGCCAAGGCGCAAAGGGAGCGCAGCTCTCAAGCATGTTTCGCTCACGATTGGCTAACGGCTAATAGCTGACAGATAAAAGCTTTCTTGCAAGCTTCTTGTGCCTCCACCCTAGCGGACTCGCTGGCCGATTTCTACAAAAAACGCGGTTTTGTGCGGAAGTGGTTGTGCTGTCGAGGGTTGAGGGTTGAGAGTCGCGAAAGAGATGCTCGATCCTGGCTCTTCGATTGGCACTAGACTCTCAGCGCTGGACTCTGGACTCGTTTGATGGTTCTGGACGGTGACTTTGACGGTCTCGCCCTAGCAGTGGTATTATGTTGGCAGACCCTTGTGAGGCGTTGATCATGGACTACCCTATTCCGGCCGACCTGCAACAACGGATCGACGCTCAAATTGCGGGCGGCGGCTTTGCGAGTGCCGAGGACGTGCTCCGCGAAGCGATCGGCACTCTGGAACGCCGGCAAAGCGGTCTGGCCCAACTGCAATCGATGGTCGCTGTCGCCGAAGATGACGTGGCGGCCGGTCGGGTCGGCCCGTTCGACCGCGACCAGATCAAGCGCGAGGTTCGAAATCGTCTGACCGAGCGAGGCATCCGCGAGTGAGTCGCATCGCCCATCGCACCGATGCCGCGAACCGCGATCTGGGCGACATCGCCTTTCAAATTGGCATCGAAAGCGGTCGGCCGCTGGCCGCAGATCGGCTCATCGACGAGTTGGTCGACTGCTGCGACCAATTAGCGTCACTTTCGCCTGAGTCGTAATTGGGCACGGTCGCCGATGAGCTTGGTGCGGACGTCCGTCTGTTTCACTACCGGCGCTGGGTGATCCTCTTTCGCTACGTCGACGACGGCATCCTGGTATTGCGAATCGTCGATGGGAGCCAAGACTATCTATCGTGGAAACTGGCCGACGGCTAACGTCGGACCCAATCGCGAATCGGTTCTCGGCACCATCAATTTCCCGGTGGCTACGCGTGGGTTGGAAAGTGGGTGGAATCCGACTTGGTTCGGCCTTTTTCCTCCATACTTTGCATTTCGTGGATTTGGTCGCCACAATGATCGCTATGCAAATAATCACGACCCTTGTCAATTGGTGTGAATCGCACCGCTCTAGGATATTTCTCGTCGGTGCAATTGCTGTGGCCGCGATCTCTGTAATCGACTTGGTTGGGAGAGCAAGCGACACTATGACCGCCCTTTCATGGGCAGCTGAAATGGTGTACGTGTTCGGTCCCTGGATAGTTTTCCCCGTCATAGCGGCACTCGTGGGCATATCGTACTGGAGGCATTTCGAAACGAATGTCCTCAAAGTCGAGCGCAAGCATTTGGACATACCGGAGGACTTGACGCAGCGATCCGGACGGCGGGTTCTCGGGATTCTTGCCGCGGTATTGTTGGTGTCAGTCGTATGCCTCTATGGCATACGGCGGATCTACGTTCACTGGACGCCTAATCAACCAGCTTTACAACTAGTCGCAAGATTGGGCGGATGTGCAGCGCATCCACCGAACCAAATCTCGGTATCTCCTGTGACGCTCACAAACCGATCATCCAGGGACATGAGCCTCAGCTTTAATCTTTGGACTAATACCGGCAGTAGTAAGGAGGAGGTATGGCAGTCGTTTCCAGGATTTTGGAATGGCAAGATTGGCCAACCAACCGCCGGCGAAGTGGTTGTCAATATTCCGCACGACCTGACGCTAACAGGCGAATTAGTCTTTTTTGTGACGATCCCGCAATTGTCTGTACCGTCAAAACTGAACAGTCGTAAGCGTCCGGCCAAGACATATTGTTTCTTAAATTGAAGGGCCCGTGCAGAGGCGATCCAAGATGAGTGAGGGTGCGCGCGGACGTTACTTTGTCCGCAGCATCGTGCGTCGTCGTTGCCGTCGCTGGCGCTGGCGAGCCGCCTTCTGACGAGATTCGTCGAGGCGATACGACAGGATCGACTCGGGGTGATCGGCAGCCCAGCGATCGGGCAGCATTTCATCGAGACGCGGATCGTCGGCATGTAAGCGTAAGAGGAGATCACGGAGGTAGGCCCATGGCTCGATCCGATGACGTTTGGCCCCGGCCAGGATGGTAAACAGAATGGCCGCGCGTGGCCCGGCTTGCTGGTTGCCAAGAAACAGCCAATTTTTCCGGCCAATGGCCTGGTGCCGTAACGTTCTCTCACTCACGTTGTTGTCGATCGATAGACGTCCGTCCTCGGTGTAGCGACGCAGCGCCTGCCACTGATTCTGGGCGTACGAGACGGCCATGCCGAAAGCACTTTTGGGGAGCACGCGACGTCCCAACTGGGCCAGTTGTGCCTCGATACGATCGAGCACAGGCTCCGCCTCTTCCTTACGAAGCGACAGTCGTGCTGGAACCGAAAGCGTGCCGCGCTCGATCCTCAATGTCGTAAAGCTGCCAGATCCACTCGAGAATTTGGTGTGCTTCGCGTGGCGAGCCGTTCTGTGCCTCGAAAAACTTGCGGCGTGCATGCGACCAGCAGGCAACTTCGCGAATGGAATCGTTCGATCCCAAATAAATGTGGTCGTAGCCGCCGTAAGCGTCGGCATGCAGATAGCCTTGGAATCCTGCCAGGAACCTCGCTGGTCCATCGCGGGCGCGACTTTCGGTGAAGTCGTACACCGAGTACGGATATTCCTCGCTGATGTAGGTCCAGAAGCGCCCCTTGCGACTGCCGTCTTCACCGCCAGTGAGCACGGTGATGGGGATGTCGTCCGTCCACAACACGGGCGACTTAAGCACCAATTCTTTCTGGCGATCGTGGAGCGGCCTCAACAGCTCCGCGGCCGCCTTGACCCAATCGCACTGCGTGCTGCGGGCAATGTGCAGGCCGTGACGGGCGAAGAAGTCTTCTTGTCTGTAAAGCGGCATATGGTCGCCGAACTTGCTGATGACGATTTGAGCGATGAGCCCTGGACCGGCGATGCCACGAACGATCGGCCGCTCGGGTGGCGGTGGGCTTACCACACCGTCCTTGCAATAGCGGCAGGCGTACTTGGGCCGCACATGCACGTGCACTTCCAGCTTGGGCGGCACGTAATCGAGGATCTTAGTCTCGTCCTGGCCGATGCGATCCTTCGTCCGCCCACAACCACTGCACGTCTTCTCGGCGGAAGTTACGTCGAGTTCGTGGCGATAATGGGGCAGCTTCGAAAGGTCCAGCTCTCGACGACGACGACGGCTATGCGCAGCCACTTGTTGTCGAGTCGCTTCGCCAAGCAATTCTGACGGAGACGTTGCCGCGGAGGGTGGCTGCAAATCGAACAGATGCTGCTGGCCATCGCCTTCGATGATCCGTTCGCGACGTTGTCCGTAGATCCAGCGCTTCAGCCGATTGAGTTCATCCAGTGTGGCCTGATGCGTCTCCTGCAGTTCTTCATACGAAGCAGCTGTCTTGTCGAGCACACGTTCCAGCTCGGATGCTTGCCGAAAGGCAGCCAACAAGAGACGTTGGCATTCGCCCAGGTCGTTCGGTAGAAAGTTGGCGTCATCCATCACGCCCACTGTTGTAGCGACTTCTACGAATAGCGCAAGAGTACTTTCAGGAAAAATTTCAACCAACGCGGCGATACCGTTTTCGCCGACGTCCGTTTCGCAAGTCCAATCCACCCAGCAGTTGATTGAGTTGGCGGCAATCCAGCTCGACGCCTTGATCACCTTCAGTTGCCACCGGCAATTGAAAAATGCCAACCTCTAGTCGCTTGTACCAAATACAAAAACCGTCCGCGTCCCAGAACAAAATCTTGATCCGGTCCCGCTTCCGATTAAAGAACAGAAATAGATGGCCGGACAAAGGATCTTGGTTAAAGATCTCTTGAGCCAGGCCCATCAAGGTATCAAAACTGAACTGCATCTTGATCGGCGAGAGGCAGAGAAAGATGCGCACATCGGAAAGGTTGATGTTCGTCATGATCGGCCCAATCTGGGACGTAATGTTCCGACCGCTTCGATGATCTTCACCAGCACGGCTTCGCCCACACCGACGGGAACTCGCACCGAACCGCCATTGGGCAACTCGATCTCGACGGGAGATGCCGTCAGTGTCACCGGCAAGAACTTCGGTGCCGCCAAGTCGGCCAACGTGGGAGCTTCCCCTTCCTCCTTGACCGAATCCGGTATGCCGTCGCGAATTCGTTGCACCCAACGATAAAACGTCGACTTGGAAACGCCTTCGTCGAGGCAGAACTCGTCGATGCTCAATCCGCTCGCACCGCGACCCTCAAGGCGCTCCTGCCAATACAAATAGTCATCCAGCGTCGGACCAGGCCTGCCAGGTTTACCCACAACTTGACTCCTTGGAAATTGAAGGTGAATGCCTTCAGATTACCAAGACCGACAAGTATGGATTCGGCGAACGCTTACGAACAGTCTCGTGTTACGAGACGATAATGTCATTCAAATACGGGAACGAGTCGTAGGTACTAAAGTCGGCTGCAGAATTGGAGTGGGATACCCACCTGCAGTGCCGATTCCGTGGTCGCCAATTGCGTCACCAATGGATACTGACTAGACAGCGGGACAAAAAAAGGGGGTCAGAACGATTTGCAATAAATAGTTCTGACCCTTTTCTGGGCGACCCCTTTTCTGGGCTCATTACGAATCGCAATGCCAAGTCGGCCGGAACACCGCGAGCGTTGGCTAGCGCGATAAGTTCTGCGAGCACAAACCCGTGCGTTAATCGAATTGCGCGCGAGAGTAATCATCGCGGGCACGCTGATGGAGTGGTTCCCGCGCATCGAGAATGGCCAGCAATCCCGAGGTGTCCAGGAGCATCACGCGGACCCGTGGGTAGTTCCGTAAACGCGAGCGAGGTCGGCGTCGATTGCGTCGTTGGCGAGGCCGATGGGCCGGCCGACGTCGACGCTGCCGATGCAGGCTTCAAATTGAGCGCGGGCGGTTTGCGCGTCGAGCGTTGGGGCGCCCTGGCCGGCACAAATCGTTTCGACAACCGAAGCGGCCAACTCGGCCGGCGTCTTGCCGACGGCGGATGCCTGTTGCGAGAGGATCGCAAAGGCGTGTTCGCTCAGTTCGATGGGTAGTTGAGTGCTCATGGCGACCTCTGACTATAGTATACCGCATTGAGCGAATCATTGCGAAGGGGGAAGGCGGAAGGCGAGCAGGGGAGAATTAGAACAGTAGAGCAGGAGAACAGGAGAGTATCAGAAGTCGGCGTCGAGGACGATTCGGTAGTGGGCCTGGCCGGCTTTGAGGTGGGCGAAGGGGGCGTTAGAACAGTGGAGGAGAGGAGCAGTTGAGCAGGAGAAGGAGGGGCGAGGGGCAGCAGAGCGGGCAGGTACCGTACTGGCGGACGTGAGTGGCGGGGGGCGGGCGAAGTTGAGACAATGGGGCTGGCCGTTTTGCAGGGGCATTTGGCTGCGATGTCCGAGCTACTGACCATTATCCATGGGAGCGATTTCAATGAGACATTGGTTGCGATTTCGTCTGTGCGTTATTGTCCTGGCCGGCTTGAGTTGGCTTTCACTCGGTCTCGCGGCGGCTCGCGCGGACGAGGCGAAGCCGCGTCGGTTGTTGTTTTTTAATCGGTCGGCTGGGTACGAGCATTCGGTTGTGCAAGTGAAGGACGGCGAGCCGTGCTATGCGGAGACGATCCTGCGGCCGATTTGCGAGCAGCACGGCTGGGAACTCGTGAGCACGAAGGATGGAGCGGTGTTCACGCCCGAGAACATCGCGTCGTTCGACGCGTTTTTGTTCTACACGACCGGCGACCTGACGGCGCCGACCGCGGCCGACGGGAGCGGGCCGATGACGAGCGAGGGGAAGCAGGCCTTGCTCGACGCGATTCGTGGCGGCAAGGGATTCGTCGGATTCCACTGTGCGTCGGACACGTTTCATAGCCCGGGCGAGCGGGGCGAAACGCAGCCGGAGAGCGAGCGCGATCCGTACATCAAGATGCTGGGCGGCGAGTTCATCATCCACGGTTCGCAGCAGCCGGCGACCATGACGGTGGTCGATCCGAAGTTTCCCGGGGCCGGCAGCTTGGGGGGAAGCTTCACGAAGACGGAGGAGTGGTATTCGCTGAAGAATTTCGCCGACGATCTGCACGTGCTGCTGGTGAACGAGACCGAGGGCATGCACGACAAGCCTTACGATCGGCCGCCCTATCCGGAGAGCTGGATTCGCAAGCACGGCCAGGGGCGGGTGTTTTACACGTCGATGGGACACCGCGAAGACATGTGGACCAGCCCGGAATTTCAGAGCCTGGTGGTCGGCGGCATCACGTGGGCGGTCGGCGATGCGGAAGCGGACACGACGCCGAACATCAAGAGCGTGACGCCGCACGCCGACGTGATGCCGCCGGAGTGAGGGGCGGAGCGGGAGGGCGAAGGGGGAAGGCGAACTGAGGCGAATTAGAACAGTAGAACAGGAAAGCAGTCGAGCGGGAAGTCAGAAATCGGCGTCGAGCACGATGCGGTAGTGGGCTTTGCCGGCTTGGAGGTGGGCGAAGGCTGTCGTTGATTTGGCTCATGGGGAAGTGTTCGGTTTGGGGCGTGATGCCGTGGCGGGCGGCGAAGTCGAGCATCGTGGCCATTTCGACCGGGGAGCCGGTCGGCGAGCCGGAGATGTTTTTGAGGCCCATGATCAGCGCGAAGGCGGCGACGGGGATCGGTTCGAGCACGGCGCCGACGACGTGCATCCGGCCCGTGGGGGCGAGCGCGGCGATGTAGGCGTCCCAATCGAGCGGGACGTTGACCGTGCTGATCAAGAGGTCGAGCGTGCCGGCGAGTTTGCCGATCGCGTCCGAGTCGCGGCTGGAGACGACGTGGTGGGCGCCGAAGCCGCGGGCTTCGTCGAACTTGCGCTCGCTGGAGGTGAAGGCGGTGACTTCGCAACCGAAGGCGGCGGCGAACTTGACGGCCATGTGTCCGAGTCCGCCGATGCCGACGATGCCGACGCGGCTGGTGGGCTTGGCGAACATGGCGAGCGGATTGAAGACGGTGATGCCGCCGCAGAGGAGCGGGCCGGCGTCGGCGGGGTCGAGGGCGTCGGGGATCGGCAGCGTCCAGGCCCAATGGGAGCGGACGCGGCTGGCGAATCCGCCGTGGTGGCCGATGATGGTCGGCTGCACTTGGGGGCAGAGGTTGTGCTCGCCGGCGAGGCATTGGCGACAGTGCATGCAGGAGCCGGCGTTCCAACCGACGCCGACGCGCTGGCCGACGGCGAGGCCCTTGGCGGCAGATCCCAACGCGACGACGTCGGCCGATCGCTTCGTGGCCGAGCACGGCGGGGTAGCGTTGAGTTGTGCCAATCGTCGTTGAGGACGGAGAGATCGGAGTGGCAGATGCCGCAGTGCTCGACCTCGATTTCCACGTCCTCGTCGGCGAGCGGGCCGAGGTCGATTGGCTGGCGAGTGAACTTCTCGAGGGCGGCGGGGGTGACCCAGGCGTCGATTTTTGTCATTACTTTTCTCCTCGCAATGCTCGACTAATCCGCGCTGATTGCCACGTTCATTTGAATCCCAAGGCGGCCGGCGTGCAATCGGTTGCGTGCGGTGTTTCTGTCGCGTTAATTGTGTTGTCGGAGTGCGGTTGGGCTGGTGTGGGGTCGGCCTAGTGGGTCGGGCCCAAATCTCTTACAATTGCCGAGGAATCAAGGAGGTCTGCTCACCATGCGAATCGGCGCCGTCAATTATCTCAACAGCAAGCCGCTGGTTTACGGTTTGGCGGAATCCGCGCGCGACGCACCGGATCGGCTTTGATTTGCCGAGCCGGCTGGCCGATTCGCTCTCCGCGGGTCGGCTCGACGTGGCGCTGGTGCCGTCGGTGGAATGGCTGCGGCAGCCGGGGCACGTGATCGTGTCGGACGCCTGCGTGGCCTGCCAGGGACCGGTGCTGAGCGTGAAGATTTTCTTCCGCGTGCCGCCGGCGCGAGGTGCGACGCCTCGCGCTCGACGAGGGCTCGCGCACGAGCGCCGCCTTGGCCGATGATTTTGCTCGACGAGCTTGCCGGCGTGACGCCCGAGTGCGAGCCGCTGCCGATCGGTTGCGGCCTGGAGAACACCGACGCCGACGCGGTGCTGCTTGATCGGCGACCGTGCGATACAGTCGGCGGAGCCGGCGGCGTGTCGAGGTTTGGGACCTGGGCGAGAAGTGGTTCGACTGGACCGGCTTGCCGTTTGTGTTCGCCGCCTGGATCGCCCGGCCGCACGTGGAGACCGCGGCGCTGGAAACGCTGTTGGCGGCTGCCCGCGATCGCGGCGTGGCCCATCTCGCCGAGATTGCCGCTGCCGAAGCGCCGCGCGCTCGGCATCGACTATGATTTGGCGTTTCACTACCTGCGCGACAATCTACACTTTACGCTTGGGGAACCGGAACTGAACGGTCTCAAGCGGTTCGCCCAGCTGGCCGCCGACCGCGATCTTGTGCCGCGGGACGCGATCCGAGCACTTGCCCAACTTTCGATTTATGGTTGCACGCACCAATAACTGCCGTGAGATTCTCGAAAAGGCCGTGGCCGGCGAGCGGCTCACGCCTGCCGAAGGGCTTGCGCTGCTTGGAATCGCACGACGGGTCTTCGAAGCCTTGCGTCGCTGGGCCGGGCGGCCGACGAAGTCACGCGCCGGCTGCATCCCGAGAACTATCGCACCTACAACATCGACCGCAACATCAACTACACCAACGTCTGCACCGCGGTCTGCGACTTCTGCGCGTTCTATCGCACGCCGAAGTCCGGCCGAGGGCTACGTGCTCGACCGCGAGGAGCTGCTGCAAAAAGTCCAGGAGACGGTCGAGCTGGGCGGCGACCAGATCCTGATGCAGGGCGGGCTGCATCCCGACTTCAAGCTCGAGTGGTACGAAGAGCTGCTCGGCGACATCAAGAGCCACTTCCCGCAGGTGAACATCCACGGCTTCAGCCCGCCGGAGATCTATCACTTCACCAAGGTCTCGAAGCTGCCGCTGCGCACGGTGCTCGAACGACTGAAGGCGGCCGGGCTGGGCAGCCTGCCCGGCGGCGGCGCGGAGATCCTCGTCGACCGCGTGCGGGCGGCGATCACCCGCGGCAAGGTGATGACCGACGACTGGCTCGAAGTGAACCGCGTGTGGCACGAGCTGGGCGGCCGCAGCACGGCGACGATGATGTTCGGCCACGTCGAAACGCTGGCCGAGCGGATCGAGCACTTGGAACGATTGCGCCAGTTGCAGGACGAGACGGGCGGTTTTACCGCTTTTATCTGTTGGACGTTTCAGCCCGATCATACCGACATGGCCGACACGCCGCCGGCCGGCTCGTTCGAGTATCTCAAGACCAACGCGGTGGCCCGGCTGTACCTCGACAACTTCGCCAACATCCAGTCGAGCTGGGTCACGCAGGGGCTCAAGATCGGCCAGTTGGCGCTGCTCTACGGGGCCAACGACATGGGCAGCCTGATGATCGAGGAGAACGTCGTCGCCGAGGCGGGCACGGTCCACTATCTGACGCTCGAGCGAAATCCGCGACGCGATCCGCGAGCTGGGCTACGTGCCGCGGCAGCGGAACGTGTTCTACGAGCTGATCGACGAGGCCGGCGGAGGCCAGCTTGTCGGCCCCGACCGGCGGCAAACCGGTTGCCGGTCGCTGCCGATCGTAAGGTAAGATGGAATAACCACTTACTGCGTCGAATGGCCCGATCGCAGCATCGGCCGCTACGCCACGGAAGCCGCGAGCTCGCACGAGGCCCCTCATGATCGAAGTCCGCTCGCTCACGAAGGCCTACGCCGACCTGCGGCGCGGCCAGATCATGGCGCTGGACGACGTCACGTTCCAGGCGCGGCCGGCCAGGTCTATGGCCTGCTCGGGCCCAACGGGGCCGGCAAGACGACCGCGCTGCGGATCCTCAGCACGGTGCTCGAGCCGACCAGCGGCACGGCGCATGGTCGCCGGCTTCGACTGCCAGACGCAGCCCGAGCTGGTCCGCCACCAGATCGGCTTCATCTCGGCCAACACGGCCGTCTACGACCGCATGACCGCCTGGGAGATGGTCGAATACTTCGGCCGGCTCTACGGCATGGACGAAGAAGAACTCCGCGAGCGGATGGAGCTGCTGTTCGACCGATTCGGCATGAAGGAAATCCGCGACGTGCTCGGCGCGAAGATGTCGACCGGCATGAAGCAGAAGGTCTCGATCGCCCGGGCGATCGTCCACGATCCGCCGGTGCTGATCTTCGACGAAGCGACCACGGGGCTCGACGTGCTGGTGGCCCGGGCGCTGTTGGACACCGTGGCCGAGCTGCGCGACGAGGGCAAGTGCATCGTCTTCTCGACGCACATCATGCGCGAGGCCGAGCGGCTCTGCGACCGGATCGCGATCATGCACCGCGGCCGGATCCTGGCCGAGGGCACGCTGGCCGAGCTGAGCGCGGAGCACGGCGAGCCCGACCTGGAAGAGCTGTTCTTCCGGCTGATTCGCAAACAGGAAGCGGAGCACCCGGTGGTGGTGTAAGCGAGACGCGATGAGCTGGCGCAACGTCAAACTGATCTATGCCCGCGAGATCCGCGACCAGTTGCGCGATCGGCGGACGCTGTTCATGATCGCGGTGCTGCCGCTGCTGTTCTACCCGCTGTTGGGCATGAGCGTGTTTCAGCTCTCGCAGTTCTTGCGGAAGAACGAATCGCGGGTGCTGCTGGTCGGCACGGAGCAAGTGACTTCGGACGCGGAGCTGCCGCCGCTGTTGCAGGACGGCCACTTCGCCGACGACCTGTTCGACGACCCTGCGGAGAGCGGCCGGCTGATTCTGGAAATCGATACGTCAGGGCACGACGCGTCGCAAGCGCTCGACGCCGCCCGGGTTCGCCTCAAATCGGGGGACGTGCAGGCGGTCGTTTATTTTCCGCCGGATTTCACGGCGCGCTTGGAGCAATTGCGCACCGCCGCCAAGGGCGACGCGCGACCGGGCGACGCAACTGAAATACAGCCGATTGACGTGCCGCAGCCGGAAGTCGTGTCGAACAACGCGCGGGAGAAGTCGCGGCTCGCCGAGGGAGCGGTCCGCCGTGTGATCGAGAACTGGAAGGCCCAGGTGGTACGGCAGAACTTGCTCGTCGGCCGCGTGCCCAAGAACATCGCCAAGCCGTTTCAAGTGCAGGTCGGTCGACGTGGCCGAGCCGCGGCAGCAGGAAGCGGTCGTGTGGGCCAAGATCGTGCCGTTCGTGCTGTTCATTTGGGCGCTGACCGGGGCGTTCTATCCGGCGGTCGACCTCTGCGCGGGCGAGAAGGAACGGGGCACGCTCGAAACGCTGCTCTCGAGCCCGGCGCTGCGAAGCGAAATCGTCTGGGGCAAGCTGCTCACGGTGATGACCTTCAGCATTGCCACGGCGTTTTTGAATCTCACGAGCCTCGGCATTACGGCGCGGTACGTGGTGAACGAGCTCGCATCGGTCACACCAGGCGACGCGATGGGGCCGCTGGGTTTCCCGCCCGCCGGCGGTCGTCGCGTGTTTGCTGATTGCGCTGGTGCCAATGTCGGCGTTGTTCAGCGCATTGTGCATGGCGCTGGCCGCGTTCGCCCGCAGCACCAAAGAGGGCCAGTACTACTTGATGCCGCTGCTGCTGGTGACGATGCCGCTGATGATGTTGCCGATGTCGCCCGGCAGCGAGCTGAACCTGGGTAACAGCCTGATTCCGATCACCGGCGTCGTGCTGCTGTTGCGGACTCTGGTCGAGGGCAACTACGCCGACGCACTGCCTTACATCGTGCCGGTGTGCGGCGTGACACTGCTGTGCTGCCTGCTGGCGATTCGCTGGGCGATCTACCAATTCAACCAGGAGTCGGTGTTGTTCCGCGAGAGCGAGCGACTCGACTTGCGGCGGTGGTTGGTGCACCTGGTGCGCGATCGGCAGGAAACGCCGAGCCTGGCCGAGGCGTTTGTTTGCGTGGCGCTGATCTACGTGGTCCAGTTCTTCACGCGGCTGGCGATCTCGGCCCACGTGCCGGCGAATCCCGACTTTCGTTTTCTCACGCTGCTGCTGTTCATCAGCCAGGTGGTGTGCATCGCGCTGCCCGCGCTGTTGATGGCGATTTTGTTCACGCGTTCGCGGGCGAAGACGCTGCTGCTGGACCGCCCGCCGCGGCTCGCGGCGTGCGTGGCCGCGGTGGCCTTGGCCGTGGCGCTGCATCCGCTCGGCCAACAAGTCGTGATCGGAATCCAGAAACTCTATCCGCTTCAAGACGGCGTACACACCGAGATGCAGTCGATGGAGCGTCTGCTGGCGTCGGCCCCCTACGTTTGGCTGCCGTTCTTGTTGATGGCGGTGCTGCCCGCGCTGTGCGAAGAGCTGGCCTTCCGCGGCTTCATCCTTTCGGGGCTGCGGCATGTGGGGCACAAGTGGTGGGCGATCGTGCTCTCGGCGGTGTTCTTCGGCATGGCCCACACAGTCATCCAGCAATCGATTGCCGCGACGGCCTTGGGGCTGGTGATCGGATACATTGCGGTTCAAACCACGAGCCTCGTCCCGGGGATGTTGTTCCACGCCAGTTACAACGGCATCATGTTGGCGCTCGCGCTGGCGCCGCAGTTTGTCAATCAACTGGCCGCGTCGCTGGCCGAACTTGGCGGCGATCGCCATCGAACAGCATCCCGACGGCGTCGCCTATCGTTGGCCGGTCGTGGCCTTGTCGGGCGTCGCATCGGCGGCGATATTGGCTTGGTTCCATCGCCTGCCTTACCAAGCGACGAAGGAAGAGCAACTCAGCGACGCCCGCGCGCTCCAATCGCACCAATTGCTCGGCACGCCGGGGAGCCTCGAATGATTTATTCCCAATTTGTTCAGCGGACAGTGATCGTTCGTCACGATTGAACGCGGCGGCGAGTTTCAGCGCGTCGCCCATGCCATGGTTCTATCCCTTCGTGCCAGAACGGTCGTGCCGATCGATCGCCCCGCGATCGACGACGGCATCGTGACCATCGACGGCCAGCGGATCGTGGCGGTCGAACCGGCGATGCATTGGCAAGGTCCGGTCCGCGATTTGGGCGACGTGGTCTTGCTGCCGGGCCCGGTCAACGCCCACACGCATCTCGAGTTCAGTCATTTGCGGGCGCCGCTTGGCCGGCCGGGCATGCCGTTGGTCGAGTGGCTGCCGCTGGCGATTGCCGAACGCCAGAGGAGCGAGACGCAGATCGTGCAGTCGATCGCGGCGGGCATTCAGGAGAGCATTCGCCGCCGGCACGAGCGCGCTCGCCGACGTCACGACCGCCGAACCGGCGGTGTACGAAGCCGAGCTCGCGACTGCAGATCGTCGCGTTTTTCGAGGCGATCGGTTTCTCCCGCGCACGCGCGGCTTCGGCTTTTGCCGCGATCGAACAGAGAGTCGTCGAGGCGGAAGCTCGAGACAGGGTCCGAGAGAAGGGACATCGCACTTTTTTCGGATTCAAGAAGAACAACGATCGCTCTTTGGAGCTGGTGGCGGGCATCAGTCCGCACGCGCCGTATACCGTGTCGCCGGAATTGCTCGCCAAGCTGGTGTCGCTCGCCCGCGACCACAACCTGCCGGTGGCGATGCACCTGGCCGAGAGCGCCGACGAGCTCGACTTGCTGTCGAACGGCAGCGGTCCGTTCCGCGACTTGCTCGAAGCGCGGAGCATGTGGGACGCGGCGGCCGTAGCCACGGGGAAGCCGCCCGCTGGATTATTTGAAGCTCTTGGCCCAGGCGCCGCGAAGTTTGGTGATCCACGGCAATTACCTGGCTCCGGTCGAGCACGAATTTCTCGCGGCCCACGCCGACCGGATGACGCTCGTCTATTGCCCGCGGACGCACGCCTATTTCGATCACTCGCGCTACCCGCTCGCCCGACTGCTGGCTGCCGGAGTGCGCGTCGCGTTGGGCACCGACAGCCGCGCGTCGAACCCCGATCTCAATCTGCTCGACGAGATGCGACAGGTCGCCCGAGCTCACCCGGCAGTCCGGCCGGAGGCGATTCTCAAGATGGCCACGCTCGACGGGGCCCGGGCGCTCGGCTTCGACGAGCAGTGTGGCTCGATCGCTCCCGGCAAATTGGCGAACCTGGTCGCGGTGCCCGCGCCGAATGGTTGGCTCACCGAGCTGCTCTACGGCGACGCTCGACCGTCCGCCATCTGGCTCATGGGACGGGAGGTCTGAATCGCCGCGCAGCGCGCTACTGGCGCAGGTACTTGCCGACGCCGCGAATCGTGCCGATCGGTAGCGCCAGTTCGGTCCAGATGACGCTGCCTTCGACGCCGCCGGCCAGGCCGAGGGGCGGCGACGCGGGGAAATCGGGAACGACCGGCCCGCCAATGACCGGGCCAAGGATCGCATCCATCTGCCGCTTGAGCCATTCGTTGTACCCGTGCGGACTGAAATACAGTCGCCAGTCCGATTGCTGGGCCAGCAGTCGCTCGGCGTCGGCTAGCTCGCCGCGGTCGGTCGCTTGGTTCGTCTCTTTGCCGAGCGATTCGATTACTTGGGCCACTTGCGCTTTGTTCGCCGCCGCGAGCAGCACGGTGTCGTCGTCGAGCGCGACAAATTGCAGCCGAAACTTGCCGCCGGGGCCGAACAGTTTTTCCATCGACGCCTTGATGTCCGGCAATGCCGTGGCCCCGGCCGCCGCCGCCATGTCGACGGAGTACTCGGTGCCCTGGCGGCCGGCCGCGGTAATCGCGCGCGACTTGAAGACGAGCGGAACCGCGACGTGGGCATGCTCCAGCATGCTGTTCCAAAGCTGCATCGCCTGGTCGGCTTGCGTCAAGAACGCCTGGGACGACTTCACGCGCAGGGCCAGAAAGTTGTTGGTGAACACGCCGTCCGACTCCTTGCCCGGCCGCTGTAGCACCGAGAAGGCGCTCACGTCGGCGACGGCTTGTTCAATCTGGGCGCTAAACTTGGCCACCTCGTCGGCGTCGAGCGGATTGCCAAAATAACCAGCCAGTTCGCTGATCTGCTGCCGCACGTAGGGGGCCACCGCCGGCACGGCCCACCGCGGCGACACCTGTCCCGAGCCGGCGACGACGAACTCTCCGCCGTCACACAGGTTCGGCGCCGGTTGAGGCACTTCGTGCGAGGCATCGACTCCGACCGGCAGCGGCTCGCCTTGGCCGCCGACCAATCGCAGATCGATCACCGCGCTGCCGGCGGCGTCCAATCGCAGTCCGCACGCGGCCCCCTCGGCCTCGGCCAGCAATCGTCGGAGTTCAGGCAGGGCGGTGAGCAGCTCGTCGAGCGAGGGCTCGAGCGCCGACCAGTTGCCGTCGGCGAGCACGTCTGGGCGCAAGTGGGCCAAATAAATCGTTCGAATCGCGCGTCGGCTTTTTCGCCTTGGCGGGCGGTCGCTGTTTTTGGCTCGCGGCATAGGCCCAAATGGCCCGCATCCCGGCCGGCAGCACGACGACTGCCGCGTCCTGGCGGTCGACCCACGCCGACCAGGCGGCCAATTGCCGCGGCGGCGCCGGCGGTGCATCGCGCAGTTGTTCGAGTCGGTCGCGCTCGTCGGGGTCGGATACCACGGCCCAATCGCCGTGGCGGACCACCAGCAGATCTTCGCCAGCGACGGTCACGGCCGCGATTCGCCGCTCGGGGTCGCCTTCGAGCGATCGGACGAGCGCGTCGTAGTCGCTCGTTGGCAGCCAGACCGCCAAGTGAAATTGCGTGGAATTGTTGCCGGTTGGCAACAGGACCAACAGCAAATCGCGCTTGTCATCCAGTCCGGTCTCGATTCCGGCGATCGATTGGAGCATCGCCAGCGGGCCGGGCAACTTCGTACCGAGCGCCGTGAGCAGTTTGGCCGCCTTGGCATCCGACTGCGACAAATCGCGGACGACCACAACGCCCAGCGCGTCGCGTGGCACCTCGTCGAGCACGTCGGCAGCCTGGGTCGCCCGCGCGAATCCGAGGAGGATGCCGAACGTCAATGTGAGAACAGACAAGGCGATGGCACGGGGCTCCCTGTCCTTCTTTGTCTCGCACGGCAGATCATGGTTGGCACTCAGCGTTTGAGAAGCTCCTTGGCGGCTGCGACGACAGCGGCGGTCGTCAGGCCGCGGTGCTGGTAGACTTGTTCAAACGGCGCCGAGGCGCCGAAGGTGTCGAGGCCGACGAACGCGCCTTGTGCACCGATGTATTTGTCCCAACCTTGTCGGATGCCCGCTTCGACGCCGACCCGTGGCCGACACCGCCGGCGGCAGGACTTCGTCGCGATATTTTTGCGGTTGGTCGTCGAACAACTCGAACGACGGCAGGCTCACGACGCGGCTCGCCACGCCGGCGGCGGTGAGCTCCTCGTGGGCCGCCACCGCGAGCTGCAATTCGCTGCCGGTGGCGACCAGGATCACGGCCGGCTTGCCGCCCTTGGCGTCGGCGAGAATGTAGCCGCCCTTGGCGACGCCGTCGGCCGAGGCGTACTTCGTGCGGTCGAGCGTCGGCAGATTCTGCCGCGTGAGCGCGATCGCCACCGGCCGCGTCTTTTGCTCGAGAATCACCTTCCAGGCCATCGACGTTTCGTTGGCGTCGCCGGGGCGCAACACCGCGAGATTCGGGATCGCCCGGCACGCGGCCAGTTGCTCGACCGGCTGGTGCGTCGGGCCGTCTTCGCCGACGCCGATCGAATCGTGCGTGAACACAAAGATGCTGGGGATCTGCATGATCGCGGCCAACCGCAGCGACGGCCGGCAGTAGTCGGAGAACACGAAAAACGTCGCGCCGAATGCCCGCAGGTCGCAGAGCACCATGCCGTTGACGGCGGCGGCCATGGCGTGCTCGCGGATGCCGAAGTGCATGTTGCGGCCGCCCGGGTTCGTCGTCCGATTGGCTGCCGGCTCCGTCGAAGGTGAGCAGCGTCTTGGTCGAGGGGGCGAGGTCGGCCGAGCCGCCGAGCAGCCAAGGGATGTTCTTGGCCAGCTCGTTGAGTGCTTTGCCGCCGGAGTTTCGCGTGGCGTCGCCCTTCTCGCTCGGCGGGAACACGGGCAGGCCGCTCGCCCAATCGGGCGGCAGCTCGTGGGCCCACATCGTCTTGAGTTCGGCGGCGAGCTCCGGAAATTTCTTCTGATAGTCGGCCCACAGTTTTTCCCAGGCCTCGCGCGCCGCCTGGCCGCGTTTGCCGAGCGTGGCGGCGAAGTGCTCGGGGCGCTTCCGGCGGCACGAAAAACTTCTTGTCCGCCGGCCAGCCGTAGAACTCCTTTGTCTTGGCGATCTCTTCGTCGCCGAGCGGTTCGCCGTGGGCTTTCGAGGTGCCGGCCTTCGTCGGTGCGCCGTAGCCGATGACGCTCTTGACGATGATCATCGTCGGGCCGTCCTGGTGCGCCGAGCGAACCTTGGTAGGCGTGCTCGATCGCCGCGAGGTCGTTGGCATCCTGCACCGCCAGCACGTGCCAGCCCAAACCGCGGAATCGCGTCGCCACGTCCTCGCTGAAGGCCAGGTCGGTCTTGCCCTCGATCGTGATGTGGTTGTCGTCGTAGATCCAGCAGAGGTTCGACGAGCTTCAAATGCCCGGCCAGCGACGCGGCCTCATTCGAGATGCCTTCCATCAAGTCGCCGTCGCTGCACTGGGTCCAGACGTTGTAGTCGAACAGCTTGAACCCCGGCTGGTTGAAGCGGGCGGCGAGCCAGCGGCTCGGCGATCGCCATGCCGACGCTGTTGCCGCAGCCCTGGCCGAGCGGGCCGGTCGTGGTTTCGACGCCCGTGGTGTGGCCATGCTCGGGATGCCCCGGCGTGCGGCTGCCCCATTGGCGGAAGTGCTCGATCGTCGTCGAGCGAAACGGCCGGCTCGTTGGTCACTTTGCCGTTCTTGTCGACCTGCCGGATGCCGGCCAGGTGAATCAGCGAATAGAGCAGCATCGACGCATGGCCGCAGGAGAGGATGTAGCGGTCGCGATTCGGCCACAGGGGCGCGTTGGGATCGTACCGCAAATGCTGCGTCCAGAGCTGGTAGGCCACCGGCGCCAGCGCCATCGGCGTGCCGGGATGGCCGCTCTTGGCCGCCTGCACCGCGTCCATCGCTAGCGTGCGGATCGTGTCAATGGCCGTCAGGTCGAGGTCTTGTGCGGTGGTAGGCATCAGCTGCTCGCTGTGGTTCCGGGGCGATGGTGGGTCGGTTCAATCGGAGGAGAGCCCGTCGCCGGGCCGTCCAGACGATTTTAATGGGCCAAATCGCGTAGGTCAACGAGCGTCGAGTAGCGCCATCGCTGGACGTTCGAACACGAAAGCGTTATGTACGACATTTGCGGCCATCTACGAGAGCAGTGCCGGCAAATCGCGGACCCCATCAACGACCCGCATGACTTCGATGCCGACTGTGTGCAGTTGATAGAACACCAACCACCGTTTGTGCAGAAAGTAGAACCAGCCGGCAGGCAGCCGAGTGGATGAGCGTGCCGAGGGGCACTCGGTTCGGCGTATTGGTCGGCGAGCTGGCGGATCTCGTAGTAGACTTGTTCACCGGTCAACGGTCGACGATCTCGCACCGAGATTATGATACAGAATGTCGTCGAGTTCCTGCTCGGCATGTGGCGTCCACAATGCGTGGGGCATCAGTCGGCGATCCCTTCGGCGGCAAGTCGCCGACGTAGCCGCGCGAGCACCGCCGCCACGAATTACAGCACTCCGTGGGCAAGCTGCCATCCGTCGGAGCCAGAAAGCCTACGCCAACTCCACGCGGTGGCCCTGCAGATAGCTATCCTGCGCCGATTGACGATCGTCAGCACTTGGAAGGCGTCTTCGAGACTGGCGGTTTTGAGCACCAGGCTGCCGACCTGGCGGTGGAAGTGCATCAGCGACTGCTCGCCGACCGGGCGGTCCTGGTCCAACAATTCCGAGTGCTGGCCCGCATCGTCGAACCATACGACCGTGTGGGGCAAATCGAGAAACGCGATGCCGCGCTGGCAGACGACTTGCAAATCGGCAGGCCGGCGAAACGCGGCCGCTTCGTGCCATTGTGGCGCGACGTAGCTGCCGCAAGCAATCTGGGCGACGGCGCCGGTGCCGACCTCGCCGTGCGGCGAGAAGTCGAGCGTCATCACGAGATAATCTTTGGCCGGCCGCTCGGCGGGATCGGTGCAACCGGCGGAGAGCGACGAATGGGCCGCCCCAATCACGCTCGTGGCCTCTTTGCCCACCACGTCGCGGCACCAATCGACCATCTCGATCAGCTGACGCATGTCGGAGGTGTAGCTGGCGGCGCCGTCTTTCCGCGCGGTGTGGCGGCGATTGCAGAACAACAGCCGCGGCCGGCCGAGCCGCGTCGCCATCAGTTCCTTGAGTCGCAGTGTGGCGGGTGCGAGCCGGCAGGGAAACTCGGCCATGAACGCCACGCCGGCGTCGCGGACCCGTTGCCGCACCTGTTCGGCCATGTCGGTGTCCAGGTCGAGCGCGGCCGCGCAGTAGATCGCTTTGCCCGCGTCGCAGGCGGCGAGGATCGGCAGCGCCCCATACCAGCGGGCCGAGAGCAGCAGCACCGCGTCGATGTCTTCGCTTTCGGCGAGCGTGCGAAAGCCGTCGCACGTGCGGGCCGGCCAGCGCTGGGCGACTTCCGACGCGCGATGGGCGACCGGATCGCAGAACGCCCGCACCTCGAAACGATCCGCCAGCGCCTTGAGCGCCGGCGCGTGCCTGCTCTCCCACGCCTTGCCCAGTCCGACGACGCCCACGCGAAGTTTCATAAATCAAACGACCGCCAGGAGAACCAGGCAACACAACCCACCCTGACTAAACTGTCGCGTTTTCCCCGCCAATCGGCAAGATGAATTTGCCGGCTTCTGCTCGGCAGACCGCTCGCGGCTTAGCGCTTCTCATGTTCAACCTCGCCAACATCTGGGCCAACAACTCCATCGGCAGCCCCACCACATTGGATTCGCTGCCCGATTCCACCCGCACCCAACCGAGCCGGTCCTGATACCCAAACGCCCCCGCCTTGCCCTCCCACTGGCCCGTGGCCAAGATATTCGTCGATCGCGGCATCGGACAGTTCGTCCATCCGCAGCTGCGTTACGGCCACGTCGATCAGCGGCTCCGACCGATCGAGCGGCCAAACGCAGACTCCCGTGAGCACGCGATGCACGCGCCCCCGCAAGTGCCGCAGCATCGACCGCGCATCGATCTTCGTCGCGCGGTTTGCCCAGCACCATGCCATCACACTCGGCCACGGTATCGGCCGCGATGAGAATTACAGGTCTCCCTTGCGGCGACTTGAACATTCGCTGCCGCACCGCCGCCGCCTTGCGGAACGCCAAGTCGGTCACGAGCCCTGCCGGGCCGTGCTCGCTGCACACGCCACATTCGACGTCGTCGGCCGGCACGATCACGTCGAACTCGTAGCCCGCCTCGGCGAGGAGCTGGCGACGTCGCGGCGAGCCGCTGGCAAGAATAAGTCGAGCGTTGAGCCATCGCGGCATTCTACAACGCGAACCGCCGACCTCGCCACGAGGGCCATGCCATCGCACTTGTCATTGCGAGCATCCCTGCGAACAGCCAAGCGGCCGGCTCCGGCACCTGGGAGGGCGAGGCTCCCTCCGAGCCATTGAGCGAACCAGCACCGCCCATCGTGCCGAAATTGGCCTTCCACCGCGCAGTACTGCGCCGCGCCGATCACGCCGCCGTCGACGTCGTTCGGCAAAGTGCCCGCCGCCGCGCCCAAGTGGTTCCGCCAGACGGTGTAGTCCGCGGCGTCGACGACGTGGTCTTGGTTATAGTCACCCGCCAGCGGAGACGCTGCCGCGACCATCAAGTCCGCCGTCGAGAAGAACACCTCGCCCACCGGGTCGTCACGCTGCCAGGCGATCCACAACACGTGGTGCCCCACTCGATCCTCGGGAATCATCACGTCGAAGTTGTAGTGGTTGTCGGTGAGCGTGATTGTGGGCCGGCCGAGGAATTCCATCTGCGCCCAGTTGAGCGGCTGCGTCGGATTCCAGTCGGCGGTGGTCATCCACACGTCCCACACGCTCGGGTCGTGCGGCGTCGTGGCGTAGAAATCAACGGCCAGCGGCTCGCCCGCCTGCGCCGGCGACGTTGGCCAATCGCTGCTCACCTGGTCGAGTCCGGCATAGGTCCGCGGATAGACGCTCGAATTCGGATCGACCCGCCCGCCGCTGGCAAGCGTGCCGTCCGGCACCCACGGCGAATAGTCGAATCCGGCCGGAAGCCCTGCGTTGACCGCTGCCGGGATGTTCCTCGACAGCTCCATCCACGTGTAGTAAGACTGCGTACCGTCCGTTTGGATCGCGTTCTCGGCCAACGGAAAACTGGGAATCTCCGGATTGCTCGCGTACACGCGATGCACCCGGCTCTCGGGGCTCACGACCGTGCCGTGACCCCAGGCACATGAAACCGACAATAATCGCAAACACATGAGACCACAAAAAACGAAACTGCCAATCGCGCAATAACATCGCCCACTTCTCCTAGTTGCCTCGTCTCTGAACCACTACCTACACGGTCCAACTTGACTATAGCAGTCGACAAGTCGAGAAGCGACAATATCCCTGCATCACCCAGGAGAACTGCAAAGTCTATTTTCTCGGCATTTGGCACAGCATGCTCAGCCACCAGCCGGGCACGCGATTGTCAGGTATTGATGGAAAAGCGGGACGCGAGCAATGCTGCTGCTTCATCGCTAGTAATAGAGAAAAAATGACTTTGCAGTTCTCCTGTGCATCACCCAAGCATGGTCCGACACTATGACGCATCGGCGATGACCCTCGCTTCGGGCTCTTTTGTGGTTTTGACGAATGAGCAAGCTGACCGAAGAAAAAATGCGCGAATTGGTGGAGGCCGTTTACCGCGACGAGTCGCGCCGAGTGCTGGCCACATTGATTCGCGTGTTGGGCGATTTCGATCTGGCAGAGGAAGCACTGCACGATGCGTTTGCTGCCGCCGTCGACCAGTGGCCGCGGGAGGGCGTGCCGGCGAATCCGCGGGCGTGGCTGGTGTCGGCCGGACGATTCACGGCGATCGACGGCATGCGACGCCGCGCCCGTTTCGATGCGTCGCTGATGGACATTGCGGCACGAATTGAGACTTCCGGCCCTGATCCCACCGACGACAACGACGGTGTCGAAGACGATCGCATGCGGCTGATCTTCACCTGCTGCCATCCCGCGCTCGCGCCGGAGGCTCAAGTGGCACTCACGCTCCGCGAAGTGTGCGGGCTCACGACCGAAGCGATCGCTAGCGCGTTCCTCACGACTCCGCCGACGCTCGCCCAGCGAATCGTACGCGCCAAGGCGAAGATTCGCGACGCGGGCATTCCATATGAGGTGCCCGGGCGCGAAGATCTGCCCTATCGGCTCGAGACGGTGCTGCAAGTGATTTATCTCGTGTTCAACGAAGGCTACGCCGCATCGTCCGGCGCATCGCTCACCCGGCCCGATCTCTCGGGCGAGGCGATCCGGCTGGGTCGCTTGATGATGGAGTTACTCACGGATCCGGAAGTCGTCGGGTTGCTTGCCTTGATGCTGTTGCACGAGTCGCGTCGCGACGCGCGGACTTCGCCGACGGGCGACGTGGTGCTACTCGAAGACCAAGATCGATCGCTCTGGAATCGCGCTCAAATCAATGAGGGCAGCTCGCTTGTGGCTCAGGCGCTCGCGTCGCAACGGTTCGGCCCCTATACAATTCAGGCCGCGATCTCGGCCGTACACGCGCAAGCCCCCAACGCGGCTGCGACCGACTGGTCGCAGATCGTCGCCTACTACGACGTGCTGTCGCGGGCCACGCCCTCACCCGTCGTGGAGTTGAATCGGGCCGTCGCGGTGGCGATGCGGGATGGCCCGCAGTCCGGGCTGGATCTAATCGATGCCTTGCTCGCCGATGGCAAGCTGTCAGACTATCACCTGGCCCACGCAGCCCGGGCCGATATGTGCCGCCGGTTGGGTCGAGCGGCCGACGCCCGAGCGTCCTACCAGCAAGCCCTAGCACTCGCGCGACAGGAGCCGGAACTGCGATTTCTCGAGCGGCGGCTGGCCGATTTGGGGTAACAAAAGATTTTTTTCACCGCCTGTCGATTTGGGACTCTGCCAAGCGACTACTGAGTGACAGCAGGACAGAGAAACCTCGAAACGGGATCATTTCACCATGCGATGCATCAAGCCCTGCCTCTGGTTCGATACGCAAGCGTTAGATGCCGCCGAGTTTTACATTTCGATCTTCGAGAACTCGAAGTTGGATCAAATCGGCTATTACGGCGAGGGAGCGCCGCTGCCCAAAGGGACCGTCCTGGTGGTGAATTTTCAGCTAAATGGTCAGGACTTCATGGCCCTGAACGGCGGTCCGATGTTCCAATTCAACGAGGCCGTCTCGCTGGTGGTCGATTGCGAGACGCAGGAGGAAATCGACGAATATTGGCGGAAGCTGACCGCCGACGGCGGCCAAGAAGTGCAGTGCGGCTGGTTGAAGGACAAGTACGGCCTTTCCTGGCAGATTGTCCCCACGGTGCTCGGCAAATTGATGGCGGACAAGGATTCCGCCAAGACAAACCGAATGATGCAAGCGCTGATGACGATGGTCAAACTCGACATCGGCGGGCTCGAGCGGGCTTTTCGGGGCGAGTAACCACAACCTTAACAATCAGATGATAGGAGTAACGACATGCGATTCATGGTCCTGGTCAAAGCCAACAAGGATTCCGAAGCCGGAGTGATGCCAAGCCAAGAGCTGCTCACGGAGATGGGCAAGTTCAATGAAGAACTTGTGAAGGCCGGTATCATGCTCGCCGGCGAGGGACTCGCACCGAGTTCCAAGGGCGCGCGGGTCAGATTTACCGGGAAGAAGACATCCGTCACCGACGGCCCCTTTGCCGAGACGAAGGAATTGGTCGCCGGCTATTGGGTCTGGAAGTGCCAATCGCTCCAGGAGGCCATCGACTGGCTCAAACGCGCCCCGTTTGAAGACGCCGAACTCGAGATTCGCCAGATATTCGAGATGGATGACTTTGGCGCCGAGTTCACGCCCGAGCTACGTGCTCAGGAGGAACGCCACCGGGCAAAGATTGGCAGCATGGAGAATTCCCAAAAGTAGTTGTCGGCCGAACTGGCACAGTTCCGCCCTTCGTCGGCACGTAACGATCCAGAAATTTACCAGCCACAGGAGCATCCGATGCGATACATCTGCCTAGGTTACATGGAACCGAACAAGTGGGAGAACATGTCCGAAAGCGAGCGCGGCACCATGATGGAAGTGTGCTTCGCCTACGACGACGAGCTGCGAAAGAACGGTCACATCGCCGGCGGCGAAGCGCTGCAGGGCGCTTCCAGCGCCGTGACGCTCCGCTGGCAAAACGGAAAAGTGGCCGTCACCGACGGTCCCTACGCCGAAACTAAGGAGCAGCTCGGCGGCATCCTGATCCTCGAGGCGAACGATCTCAATCATGCCATTCAGTTGATGTCGCAGCATCCGGGAGTACGATTGGGAGGCCCGTTTGAGATTCGCCCGGCGGCCGAGGAGATCAAAGAGAAGTTCGAGGAGCGGAACCGCGCCATAACGAACTGATGTCGCCCGAGCAAACGGCGGGGCACGGACGCGGCCTGGCAACAAACGATCGATTCATTGGAGAACCCAACCATGAAATACATGCTGCTAGTTTATGCCGACGAAAACGCCTGGACCGACGAGGAGCGCCAAAGCTGCTACGTCGAGTCGACCGAGCTGACGCAAGAGCTACACTCTCGGGGTCAGTATCTCGCCGCCAACCCGCTGCAATCGGTGGCCACGGCCACCAGCGTCCGCGTTCGCGAGGGAAAGGCGGTCGTGACCGACGGCCCCTTCGCCGAGACGCGGGAACAGTTGGGCGGCTATTTCCTGGTCGACGCCAAAGACCTCAACGAGGCGATCGCCATCGCCGGGCGGATTCCGGCGCTCGCAAGGGCACAGTCGAGGTGCGACCGGTGGTCGAGATTCCCGGCTTGCCAGCACACTGAGAGAGAGAAGTCGAGCTGCACGATTTTATTAACTCGCGCTTGCAGGATTGCCGATCACTTAGTATACTTCCGTTCACATTCCGTCCCAAGTATCAAAAACTCAAGGAGAACCTGTCGATGAATGTCCAACCCTATCTCATGTTTGACGGCCGCTGCGAGGAAGCGCTCGAGTTTTACCGCAAAGCGCTGGGTGCCGAGGTGACCATGCTGATGCGGTTTTCGGAGAGCCCGGAGCCGTGCAATTTGCCGCCCGGTGCCGAAAACAAAGTGATGCACTGCAGCTTCCGGGTGGGCGACGCGACGCTGATGGCCTCCGACGGCCGTTGCACTGGCCAGCCGAAATTCGACGGCATCTCCCTCTCGCTCACGGTACCGAGCCCGGCCGACGCCGACCGCTTGTTTGCAGCATTGGGCGAGGGTGGCCAGGTGCAGATGCCAATCACCAAGACGTTTTTCTCGCCTCGCTTTGGTATGGTGGCCGACCGTTTTGGCGTGTCGTGGATGATTTACGTGGCGCCCTAACGCGAGTGGTCTCGCTTGCGGAGGATTGACAGGCTGGGCGGCAGTCAAATTCATTCACCGGGGCCTTGCGGTTTTTTAGGCGATGGTAGAATCGAGAAAGTCGCGAAAGTTCATCCGTTGCTGCCATCAGGAATGTTGAACAAAACATTTGGCGGGATTACATGACATGAGTTCCAATCTGAAATCGGCCCCGACCTCGAACAAAATGCTTTGGGCTGGATATGTTGTCAGTGCCCTGCCGGTGCTGTTGCTGCTGTTCAGTGGCGTGATGAAATTTGCGAAGCCCGCCGCACTAGTGGAGGGATTCGCCCATCTCGGCTGGCCCGAAAGCCTCGCTTTGGTCCTCGGGATCCTCGAAGTCGGTTGCACGATCGTATACGTGATACCGCAGACTTCGGTGCTCGGCGCGATTTTGCTCACCGGCTATCTTGGTGGCGCAACTGCCACTCACGTGCGCATCGGCGAAGGATTTATTGGCCCGGTACTGTTTGGCGTGCTGGTCTGGCTCGGGATTTATTTGCGAGATTCTCGCATCCGCGCGCTGATTCCATTGCGCCGTTCAGGAGAATGAAAGTGTGACGGCCCCCGGCCGGAATCGGCCGTTGTGTAAACTCAGAGTCTCCCCTTACCCCGTCGGTCCGTAATCGCCGCTTGCCGTGGACCGAAACAATTCTTGGAGGATTATCATGAACAGGAACAGTTTGTTTGTTGTTGGTTTGCTCGCCGCTCTCGGCGCATGCACGCTAATTGCCGCTGTCGCCGTTGCCGATAGCGCGGCCGATTCGCAATCCGCTTCCTCGCCGGAGATGCAACTCCCGCCGGGCTGGACCGCCGAAGACATGCAGGCCATGATGGCCGCAGGCACTCCCGGCAAGATGCAAGAGTACCTCGCCCGCGACGCTGGCCTGTGGCGCGGTAAGACCACCATGACGATGTATCCGGGCGCAGCGCCGATGACCAGCGAGTGCACCTCGACGGTCACGCCGATCATGGACGGCCGTTACACAAAGGTTGAGATGGCCGGCGAAATGCCTGGTATGGGGCCGTATAGTGGTCTGGGGCTTTGCGGATTCGATAATGTGTCGCAAAAGTTCGTCTCGACCTGGATCGACAACCAAAGCACCGGCATCATGGTCGGCACTGGCGAGCTGTCGCCCGATGGTAAGACGCTCACCTGGGACTTCAATTTCAACTGCCCGATCACCAAGAAACCTGTCGTGATGCGGGAGGTCGACACGATTCGCGGTCCTGGTTCGAAGACAATGGAGATGTACGGCTCCCGATCCCAAGACCGGCAAAGAGTTCAAGATGATGACCATCGAGCTCACAAAATAGTAGGCTTTTGGTATTTGCTGGGAGGGCGAGGCTCCCGCCGAGCCTTGTGCCCCAGTGGCATTGGCTCAGCAGGAGCTTTGCCCTCCCATTTTCTTTCCCCCCTATTAAGCCAAGGCATTGCGTATGAGCTACATCCGCCTTTTGGTTGGTACCCGCAAGGGTGCGTTCATTCTCACGTCGGACGGCCAGCGCGAGCGCTGGCAAGTGAGCGGCCCGCACTTTGCCGGTTGGGAGATGTATCACCTCAAGGGTTCGCCCGTCGATCCAAACCGCATCTACGCCTCGCAGACCAGCGGCTGGTTTGGGCAGATCATTCAGCGGTCCGACGACGGCGGCAACACGTGGCACCAGCCTGGAACCCCGGCCGGCGAACCGACGACTACGCCGGACGGCATGCCCAAGCGGCGAGAGCAACAAGTTCGTTTACGACACGGCGCCGCCAACGGGCAAACCGCTCACCACGCACCAGTGGTACGACGGCACGCAGCACCCGTGGGAATTCAAACGCGTCTGGCATCTCGAGCCGTCGCTGACCGATCCCGACCTCGATCTATGCGGGCGTCGAAGACGCCGCGATCTTCCGCTCGCACCGATGGCGGAACCACCTGGCACGAGCTGGCCGGCCTCCGCGGCCACGGCACGGGTCCGCAGTGGTCGCCCGGCGCCGGCGGCATGGGCCTGCACACGATCCTGCTCGACCCCACCAATCCCGACCGCATCTACATCGCCATCTCCGCGGCCGGCACGTTTCGCACCGACGATGGCGGCGCAACGTGGCAACCGATCAATCGTGGCCTGCGTTCCCAGTACATTCCCGACCCCGACGCCGAGGTCGGCCACTGCGTCCACCGCATCGCCATGCACCCCTCGCGGCCCGGCGTCGTGTTCATGCAAAAACACTGGGACGTCATGCGCAGCGACGACGCGGGCGACAACTGGCACGAAATCAGCGGCGACTTGCCAACCGACTTCGGCTTCCCGATCGACGTCCACGCCCACGAGCCGGAGACGATTTACGTCGTGCCGATCACCAGCGACTCGCTCCACTACCCGCCCGAAGGCAAGCTCCGCGTCTACCGCAGCCGCTCGGGCGGCAACGAGTGGGAGCCGCTCACCCGCGGCCTGCCGCAGGAGAATTGTTACGTCAACGTGCTGCGCGACGCGATGGCCGTCGACACGCTCGATCCGTGCGGCGTCTACTTCGGCACTACCGGCGGCCAGGTCTACGCTCGGCCGACGGCGGCGACATTTGGAATGCCGATCGTCCGCGATTTGCCGGCCGTGCTCTCCGTCGAGGCGCAAACGTTGACATGATTCGCATCGTGCTCCCGTACCATCTGCGGACGCTGGCCAACATCAACGGTGAAGCCACGCTCGAATTCACCGGCACGGCAACTTTGAGTTCGGTCCTCGACGCGCTCGAGGAACGCTATCCCATGCTTCGCGGCACGATCCGCGACCACGTCACGCAGGAACGCCGCCCCTTCATTCGATTCTATGCCTGCGAGCAAGACTTCTCCAACGGACGGCTCGACGCCCCACTTCCTGAGTCGGTCACGTCCGGTGCCGAACCGCTGCTGGTGATCGGCGCGATCGCCGGCGGGTAGCAATGCCGAGCTCGCGTCGCATCTTTTGAGCGCTAGGCATCGCAAACCATGCTTTGCAGTTTGCCGCCGGGCAGGAGTTCCAATCGCTCGTGGATCTCCAACTGCACTCCGACAGGCGATTCAAAAAACTCGCGCACGGCCTGAACGAGTCGCTCGCGATGGTCGGCGGACCAGTCGCGATTTGGCACAAGGCGTACGACGACCTGGTCCAGCGTCTGCTGAACGACCTGGTGCTGGTGGTGCCCGCCGACACGGGTGATCGCGTGGACGAGGTCCGAAGAGTGTTTCCGTCGGCCTCCCGGGAGTTTGAAGTGAGGCCGGGCTTTGCCGTGTACGCGCGTCAGCAAGGGCAGCCCGCGACCGCAGCGGCAGGGGCTCGCCGCGAAACTCGCCGTGTCGCCGATTTCGTACCGGATGAACGGCGTCCGGAAGTTGTGCAGCACGGTCAGCACGACTCGACCAGCTTCGCCCGGCGTGCAGGGCCGGTCCGCCTCGTTCAGGATTTCGAGGATCACGTTTTCGGCGTGAACGTGCAAACCGTGGCCGGCGGGGCATGGTGAGGCCAGGTAGCCCGCCTCGGCACAGCTATACAAGTTCTTGACCGGTACTCGAAATGCCGCCTCGATCTTGGCTTGGGCCACGTCGGTCAGCGTTTCCGAAATCGCCTGAATGGCGCGAAGCCTGGCGAAGCGTCGGGGTTCATCCAACAACATGCCGGCCAGCAATTCGAGATTCGACGTGTGGCTCAATAAGTAGTCGGGGTTCACCTCTTCGAGCCATTCAAGCTGCCGCTGCGGGTCTTGACGGAGATCCATGCCGTAGAGCGGACCGGTCTCCAGCAGCGGCTCCAAAATCGGATTCCAACATTCCATCCGCTGGCCTTGCAGCAGACGTTCGAGTTCGGCGCCCGTTTTGAGCGTCGAGCGAATCGACGCCATCGTGCCGCTCGGTCGAAGCTCGCTCCATTCCAAGTCGCGCAAATAAAACGCCAGCCACCAGACGTAGAACACGTCGGTCTTGAGTACGCGAACCGGCACGCCGGTGCTGCCCGAGGTTCGGTCCTCGTCCAGCGCCACGGTTCCGTGCGGCAACTGATCGGCACAGAATTGGTCGAACTGTTCTTGCCAAGTGCGGCGCGAGAGGGTTGGGATTCGGCGTAAATCGCTCATCGACTGAATCGTCGCGCCGCAGATGCCGTGATTCGCGAACAGCGCCCGGTAGTAGGGAACGTGTCGCTGGCAATGCTCGAAGAGCGCACGGAACTGAACGAGTTGGTGCTCTTCGATCTCGGTCGCTCCCAGCCATTGGGTGCGGTCGAGAGCGAGATACGCCGACCACACCTGGCTCAGGCCGGCATCGGGCAGAGCGGGCCAACGCTGCCCCGGCAGAGGACGCAGGGAAAAGAAGGGCATTTGAACTCCAGTGCGGACCGCCGAGAGCACGGCGCTCCCAATCGGCGACTGATCGCAGCGACGAATGTAGCGTGACGCCGACCGCGCCAACAATACGACCCACCTCGTTCGCACGATCGCCAAGCTAGCACCGCCACACCGGTCTCCAGGGCTCTTGCTTGCGTCATAGGCCACCGGCACAAGAGGCACGCCGAGAGGTCTCGCGGGATGCAGGGGTTGGAGCGTTACAATCCGGAAAGTTTTGAAAATAATCGGAGGCCGGTTCCGTCGATATCAAGGAACGACATAACCTGCAGCACGTTCTTGCGCCGCATGCTGCCCAAGGAGATGAAGGCCATGACCGGTGCGGAAGGTATCGGCGGAGGTGCGGCAGCATACTTCGCCTCGCTTGCTCAATCTGTTCAAGCAACGAAGGTGGCGGGCGGCTTGTCCGGCGGCGAGGGCGCCGGCGGCCTGTCGGGCGGTGAAGGCGGCGGAGGTCAATCCGTCAGCATTTCGGGAATCGGGCAACTGCTCAGTGCACTGCAACAGTTGCAATCGCAGTCGCCCGACGAATTCACCCAGGTCGTCTCGAAGATTTCGAGCGAGCTTCAGAGCGAGGCTCAGCAGCAGGGGCCGACCAGCCAGGGCAACGCGCTGAGCGACTTGGCAACCCAGTTCCAAAACGTCGCCAACACGGGCGATCTTTCGTTACTGCAACTGCGTCCGCACGCCCACAACGGCGGAGTTGGCGCCTACGGCAGCAATGGGCAGCCGGCCGCGTCCAGTAGTGCCGGCGGCAGCAACAGTTTTCAACAACTGTTCGCCGACCTCGCCAGCGAAGTAACCGCCGCACTTAGCACTTAGCAATTAGCCGCGCGCGTTATCATCGCAAGTCAGTGCGATCGCTCCCCGCCCAACGGACTGGCCGCTTCAGCGGCCAGTTTTCAGCGTGCGACCGCGCCACGAAAACAACTGGCCTCTCGCCTTGGACACGCGTATAATTCGTTAGGAGAAAAGGGCACGCCAGGGAGGGCGGGGCCGGGTTTCTTCACCCGGCTGGTCGATTCGCGGCAACGCGAAAGGAGGTGAGAGGAAGATGTGCCAACCGTATTGGAAGGGAGCCTCGTGACCGAGGACGGGTCTCGCCGATACGTACGGTCTCCGAACCACGGTTCGGGACCGATCCTGCCAACGGGGAAAGAGCGACCTGTACGCTCACGAGGCTCACGGCAGTGAAAAAGAGGAGTTGGATGCTTCTCAATCGTCATTTGCAGGCAGAAAAAGTTCTGGGACCGAAAACGTGCGTGGCGCGGATTCGCAACCGACGCGTTGATTGTCGCAGGACGTTGTAAGCGGAAGATGAGGCACTCTAGGCGCGAGGCCTTATAAGCAACATTGTGCCAGCTATCAGCATTCGGTAGAAGTTTGATCACCGATTCTTGATTCCATTTCACGGTGAACCAAGGCACGATAAGTGGCGTGGCAAGGCAGTTTAGCGAACCAGCCGTACCCACACTTTTTCGTCCTCGACCTTCACTTCATGTGACGCGGTCGGCTTGGTGGCGGGCATCGTGAGGGCGGCGCCGGATTTGACGTCGAACTTCGCGCCGTGTCGTGGGCAGGCGATCGTGCCGGCCGCGGCGTCGAGCGGACCTTCGCTCAAGGGACCGCCGTCGTGCGTGCAGACGTCGTCGAGCGCGTACCAGTGCCCTGCAGCGTGGATCAGCACAACCAGTCGCTCGCCAACCTCGACTAATTCTTTGCCGGGGTCGGGCACGTCGGACACTTTTGCCACGGGAATAAAGTCTGCCATTATTTTACCGCCCATTCTGCCAGCCACGAGCCACCGAACAACAGCAGTCCGCCCACCACCAACAGCGGCAAACCAAGCCGCAACGCCCGCGCCGAACTCTTCCGCTCATCGATCCGGCCGGAGACGACCGTCCGCACCCCACTGGCCGCGAGGAATAGCCCCGGCAGGATGCACACAAGGCCGACTAGCCGCACGACGACAGCAACGACTTGCCAGGCTGTCATACCGTAGCCGCCATTAAACTGAGCCGAAATCCTGAATGTCGCTCACGCGGCGACCGATCGCTTCGCCCAGGGCGTCGCGGACGCTTTCGATCGTGATCCGATCGAACACCTGCTGGAAGAACCCGGCCACGATCATTCGCACCGCTTCGCGCCGCGTGTAGCCGCGGGCCATGGCATAGAACACTTGGCCCTCGTCCACCCGGCCGCGAGGTGCTGCCGTGCGTGCAGCGGACGTCGTCGGCTTCGATTTCGAGGCCTGGGATCGAATCGGCCCGGGCATCGCGGGAGAGCATCAGATTGTCGTTCCGCTGATAGGCGTCGGTCCGCTGGGCGGCCTTGTCGACCTTGATCATGCCCCGCCAGACGGTCCGCGAGCGGTCCTGCAGCGCCGTCTTGTAGAGCAAGTCGCTGCGGCAATAGGGGGCCATGTGGTGCTGGTGCGTGTTGTACGAAAGGTGCTGCCGACCTTCGGTGAACATCACGCCGTTGACCTGCACCTCGGCGTCGGGGCCGACCAGCGCCACGTGTTGATTCACCTTGGCGAGCCTCGCGCCGAGCGCGCCGATGGTCCACTGCAAGTGCCCCTCGCGGCCGACGTGGGCCTTTTGATGGGCGAAGTGCCAGACCTCGTGGTCCCAGTTCTGCAGGTTGACGTATCGCAACCGGGCTCCCTGTTCGACGATCAGTTCGATCGACGCCGCAGTGGAGCCCGCCGCCATCGGCACTGGTGCTGGCCGTTTCGGAGAGCAGCGTCGCTTCGGCGCCTGGTTCGAGGATCACGAGAATTTTGTTGAGGTCGACGCCGCCGCCGGTGAGTGCCGAGAGCGTGTGCAGCGGCTCGTCGATCCGCACGCCCTTGGGCACGTACAAGAGCGGCCCGTCGGACCAACACGCGGCGTTGAGCGCCGAGAACTTGTCCTTGTACGGATCGACGACCTGCCGCTCGAAAAACGGCCGCAACAGCTCGCCATGCTCGGCCACCAGCCCGCTCAAACTGCCGAACAGCACGCCCTGCTTGGCACAGCTCCGGCGCAAGTTCTGCGAGCACCGAGCGGCTGTCGACGCTGACGGTCCGGCCGCCCAGCTCGACGCCGGCCGCCAACAGTGCGTGGGGGAACTCCGGGCTCTCGTGCGGCGCTGGATCGGGAAGTCGATACCGATCGAGCTTGAACAGCCGAATGTCGGTCCGCATCCACTCTTCGTCGCGGCTCGAAGGCATCGGCAACTCGACGAACCGCCGCCACGCCTTGCGGCGCAGCTCGGTCAGCCAGGCTGGCTCGTCGCGCGCGGCCAGGAATGCGTCAAACGCTTCTTGCGTAAATCCCGTCGAAGCAATCGCAGTCGCCATCGGTCCCCAAACAGTCTTTCAAATTCTCAATCAAATAATTCATCGACGGGAAACTTCCAACCGGGCACGGCGGGCTCTGCATCCGCCTGCTCGCCGCGGCGGAAAACGACGGGCTTGTCGGGCGATTCGGCCGTGTACTTTCGCACGACGTCGTCGCTCAGCAAATCGACGTCCCAGACGACCTTCGTGCCGGCCGCAAAATAATCGGCCCGCTTGGCCGCCATTTCGCGCTCGGCCGCCGGGCCGTAATCGCCTTCGCTGCGAACCTCGGCGGCAAAATCGGGAGCACCGCTGACAAACTCGCATGTCCGGGCGCCGACGTGCTAAACGCGGCGTCTGGAGAAAAACTTTTGCGATTCGGCAAATCGACGATGAAATGCGACGTTGTCCGGATAAACATAACCGCCAGTGCGATTCGTACGCACATCAGAGCGTGACAAATAATCATTCCAGCTCGGCCCGGTCGCCCTCCGGTCGGACTCATGATCACTGATCTTCCCCTCCACAATCTCCGCTTTGCCATCGATCGTGTAGAGCTCGGCGATGAGCTGTTCGGTCGTTGTGTCGGCTATGCAGTGCTCATGGCAATTCGCCCTTTGGCCAGCGTGCGTCCTAGCCGACGCTCCCTTCCATTTGCAGTTCGATCAGCCGGTTCATTTCGACCGCGTATTCCATCGGCAGCTCCTTGATCAGCGGCTCGATGAAACCGCTGACGATCATCGAGCTGGCTTCGGCGTCGGTCAGGCCGCGGCTTTGCAGGTAGAACAGCTGCTCCTCGCCGATCCGCGAGACGCTCGCTTCGTGCTCGACTTGCACGTCCTGCTCTTCGACTTCGATGTACGGATAGGTATCGCTGCGGCTTTGCGGGTCGAGGATCAAGGCATCGCATACGACGTTGCTCTTCGAGCCGACCGCCCCGTCCTGCACCTTGCACAAGCCGCGGTAGCTACTGCGGCCGCCGTTCTTGCTGATGCTCTTCGAGATGATTCGGCTCTTGGTGTGCGGGGCACAGTGGACGACCTTCGCCCCGGCGTCCTGATGCTGGCCCTTCGACGAAAACGCAATCGAGAGGATCTCGCCGCGAGCGCCCGGCTCCATCATGTAGACGGCCGGGTACTTCATCGTGAGCCGGCTGCCCAGGTTGCCGTCGATCCATTCCATCAGCGAATCGCCATAGGCGACGGCCCGCTTGGTCACCAGGTTGTAAATGTTGTTGGCCCAGTTCTGAATCGTCGTGTACCGGCAGCGTGCGCCGCGGCGGACGACCACCTCGACCACCGCCGAGTGGAGGCTCTCGGTCGTGTACATCGGCGCCGTGCAGCCCTCGACGTAGTGCACCTCGGCCCCTTCGTCGACCAAGATGAGAGTCCGCTCGAATTGGCCCATCTGCTCCGCGTTGATGCGGAAATAGGCCTGCAGCGGAAACTCGATCTTCACGCCCTTGGGCACGTAGATGAACGACCCGCCCGACCAGACGGCCGAGTTGAGCGCGGCGAACTTGTTGTCTTCCGGCGGAATGATCGTGCCGAAGTACTCGCGCACCAAGTCGCCATGCTCGCGGACGGCCGTGTCGGTGTCGGTGAAGATAACGCCCTTCTTGGCGAGGTCCTCTTGCAGCGAGCCGTAGACGACTTCGCTCTCGAACTGGGCCTTCACGCCGGCGAGGTACTTTTTCTCCGCCTCGGGAATGCCGAGCTTGTCGAACGTGTCTTTGATCTCCGACGGCACGTCGTCCCAGGTTTTGCCCTGGTGGTCGGTCGGCTTGAGGTAGTAGAAGATGTCCTGAAAATTGATGCCGATGTCGCCGCCCCAGTGCGGCATCGGCTTCGACTCGAAGATCTTCAGCGACCGCAGCCGGAAGTCGCGCATCCACTTCGGCTCGCGCTTCATCTCTGAAATCTCGGCGACGATCTGCGCGTTGATCCCGCGCTGCGCTTTGAAAATGCCGTGCGTCTGGGTGACGAAATTGTATTTGTTAATTTCGCCCAGGGCGTCGGACGCGGGGGCGGGTGCTAAATCGGTTGCCATGATGTTTATCCTCTTATTGGCTAGGCCACGCCGCTGGTCGCGGCGTTGGCAGCCATTTCCTGTTCGACGGCCGCGTCTTCCGGATGGGCGGCCCGGATGCGGTCGTATCCTTCGGTGTACAATTCGCGGGCCAGCTCGACGCCGCCCGTCTCGACGATCCGCCCGCCGAGCATCACGTGCGTGAAATCGGGCGTGTTGTTGTCGAGCAATTTGTCGTGGTGCGTGATGATGAGAATGCCCATCTGCTCGCCGCCGAGTTGCTCGCGGCCGATCTGGGCGATGCTCTGGCTGGCCAATTTCACCGCGTCGACGTCGAGCCCGCTGTCGGTCTCGTCGAGAATGGCAAATTTGGGTCGCAACATGGCCATCTGCAAAATCTCGGCCCGCTTCATCTCGCCGCCGGAGAAGCCGTCGTTCACGTAGCGACGGGCGAACTCCTCGTCCATCCGCAACTGGGCCATCTTCTCCTTGAGCTCCTTGCGGAACTCGCGCATCGGGATAAGTTGTTCGCCCTCCTTGCGGTCGGGGTTGCGGACATTAGTCGTCGCGTGCCGCAAGAAATCGGCCATCTTCACGCCGGGAATCGCCATCGGCCGCTGGAAGGCCATGAAGATGCCGGCCCGGGCCCGCTCGGTCGCGTCCCAATCGGCGATGTCTTCGCCATTGAGCTCGATCGAGCCCTCGGTCACCTCAAACGCGGGATGGCCCATGATCGTCGACGCGAGCGTGCTCTTGCCGGAGCCGTTGGGCCCCATCAGCGCGTGCGTCTCGCCGCGACGGATCGTCATGTTCACCCCGTGGAGGATCGGCTTGCCCTCGACGGACACGTGCAAATTCTTGATCTTCAGCGTTTCAGTCATTTCGAATCAATTCTTATGGTTTAGGCGGTTATTTTTTGATGATCGAACACCGGCTCGCGGTCGGCCGGCGCGTCGACATAACCCGAGTGATGCGGGATCGGCAGCTCATCGTCGACTTTCATGCCGACCGCCGCGCCGTGCATCCGGGCGATTTTGTGTCCCTTGATCTTGTCTTGAATCCGCATCAGTCCTTCCAAGAGTGCTTCGGGCCGCGGCGGGCAGCCGGGCACGTACACATCCACCGGCACCACCAGGTCGACGCCCTTCACGACGTGGTAGCCATACTTGAAGTACGGGCCACCGCCGACGGTGCAGGCGCCCATCGCGATCACGAATTTCGGATCGGGCATCATGTTGTAGAGCCGGCGGACTCGGCTGGCCATTTTGTAGGTCACCGTGCCGGCCACGATCATCAGGTCGGCCTGCCGCGGCGTCGCCCGGAACGCCCCCGCCCCGAAGCGGTCCATGTCGAACCGGCTCGCCCCGGCCGCCATCATCTCGATCGCACAACAGGCCAGGCCGAACGTCAACGGCCAAATGCTCGACTGCCGGGCCCAATTGATCGCCTGCTCGACCGTCGTCGTGATGACGTTTTCCTCGAATCGCCCTTCAATCCATGGCTGGGACATAATTTCTATCGCTCGTCTTAAAAATGTTGGATGTGTCCTTTGGCCAGCTAAACCACAAGCGGTCGGCGGCGCCGGACCACGAATCCACCATCTTTGCCTATGCAGTGCTCGGTGTGAAGGTGCAGCAGTTCGCGCCGTCCAGGCGACACTCCGAAAGCCGCACGTTCGCGCCCAACATCTCCGATAGCATCAGTTTTTCCATCGTACACACGCCCCGGTCCGCCTTGGCTAGCTCCGGATAGGGACAAGCCAAGGCCGAGAGCACCGGCAAACCCCCCGTGGTATTCACTTCAAACGGGACTTTCCGCTCGTTCATTAGGTCGACGAGCGACCCCATCCGATCGCCCAGCGATTTGCCGGAGATCGTGCCCCGATATTTGGCGACGAACCGGTCGGCGATTCGCTTGAGCAAACCGCGGCGGACCTCCGGATCGGGCACCGCCTTGATTTCCTCCCAAAGCACGGAGGCCAGGTCGGGAAGATTATTCCCCGACCGACTTTCGCCCTTCACGGTGAGGGCATAGCGATGATTCGGCCGGCCGCGGCCGATCCGCTCGGCATGCCGCTCGATCAACCCATCGGCCATCAGCCGCTGAATCCGCTGCCGCACTGCCGTGGCGGTAACTCCGGTTTCGGCCACCAGGTCCGAAATCCGAGCCGCTCCGTGGCGGCGCAGGAAGTTCATCAACACTTCGTCGGAGGTTTCGGCTTGTCCGCTCATTGTGGTTATCTCACGGTGCCCTAACGATTTAGGCCGTCGGCCCATCCACTCAATCGTACCGGGCTGGCGACTTTTGACAACCCATTATTTGAAAAAAGTGCTATCGTCGGCGTAACGTGTTGACACATCATGGCTTATTGCGTTACAACACCTCGGCAGGCGGCTCGTCATTTGACCGACTTTCGCCTCGAAAGGTCCTGATTCGCGGAGGAACACAGCGCCATGGCCGACCAGAAACCATCCGGTGGCCGCCCGCAGGAACATTGGGGCACGCGGATCGGCGTGATCCTTGCCGTCGCCGGCTCGGCGGTGGGCCTGGGAAACTTTCTGCGATTTCCCGGCAAGGCGGCCATGAACGGCGGCGGCGCGTTCATGCTGCCGTACTTCATCTCATTGCTGTTGCTCGGGATTCCGCTGTGCTGGGCCGAGTGGACAATGGGCCGCTATGGCGGCACGAAAGGTTTCAATTCGGCACCCGGCATCTATGCAGCCATCTGGCCCCATCGTCTCGCCAAATACCTGGGCGCATTCGCGCTTTTGATCCCGCTGGTGATCTACATGTATTACGTCTTCATCGAAGCGTGGTGCCTGGGATACGCCTACGATTATCTCGTCGGCAATTTGCAGCTTGGCAGCCAGCCGGCCGCATATCAGCAGCATTTCGACGTGTTCATCGGGAAGGACTCCAACGGCTTCATCTACGAGGGCGGCAGCAACGAGCTTGTGTTCATTTTGGTGGGCGTGTTTCTGCTCAACTTCTGCTTGATCTATCGCGGCGTGAGCAAGGGGATCGAGAAGTTTTGCAACGTGGCAATGCCGCTGATGGCAGTTTGCGCGCTTTGCGTCCTGGTCCGCGTGCTGACGCTGGGCAGCGACAAGGTAATTGCGGGCTTGGGGTCGATGTGGAATCCCGACCCAGAGTTTTTGTGGCGGCCGCAAACGTGGCTCGAAGCGTCGGGACAGATTTTCTTCAGCTTGTCCGTCGGCTTCGGCATCATCATCAACTACGCCAGCTACCTACGTCGTAACGATGACGTGGCTCTTAGCGGCCTAACGGCCAGCAGCGTGAACGAGTTCTTCGAGGTCTGCCTGGGAGGGCTGATCACTCTGCCCGCGGCATTCATTTTCCTGGGCGCGGCGGCTACCAAGCAGGGCACGTTCGGCCTGGGGTTTAATGCGCTGCCCAACGTGTTTGCCGTCATGCCGGGCGGACGCTTTTTCGGTTGCTGCTGGTTTTTCATGCTATTCCTGGCCGCGATCACTAGCAGCATTTCGATGCTGCAGCCGGTGATCGCGTTTTTTGAAGAGGGCTTGGGGCTGCGACGCCACGCGTCCGTTACGTTCCTTGGGTTGGTGTCCGCGTTTGGCACGGCGTTCGTCATGTATTTTTCCAAGGACATGGCCGCGCTCGATACGTTCGATTTCTGGATCGGCACCATGTTCATTTTCATTCTGGCGCTAATCCAGTCGATTCTCTACGGATGGGTGTTCGGAATCGAACGGGGAGAAGCCGAATTGCTCCGCGGCGCCCGTCTTCGCGTGCCGCACTTCGTCCAGTGGGTGCTGAAGTACGTGACGCCACTCTACCTGCTGGCGATTTTCGCCGGCGTATGTTACACCCAGGGGCGAAGCTACGCGACCACGCTTGCCGAGGGTGGCGTGCCACTATACTCCCTGTTGTTCATTGCCGGTGTGTTCATGTTCCTGCTGCTGCTCGTAAACATCGCCGGGCGCAGGTGGAAGCGGGAGAAACGCATCGTTGCCTGAGAATATACGGCGCGATTCGACGCCCTGGAAAATCCCGTTCGTCTTCGTTGAAAGGTGTATAGCATGACTCCAGCCGGATGGACGGTAATGATCGTCTCCGTGGGTTCAGTCTTGGCACTGGCGACCTTCTGTCTGTACCGGGTGTTGACCCTTCCGGCCGAAGTCGTCGAAGAACATCTCAAAGCGCCGCTCGACATCGACACCCGCGATACTACCGACGCCGACTGAGCTGCGCACGCGGACCCGCGCCATGAAGCTCGACGACCTGGTTCCCGTTTTGCAGACCGCGATCGGTCCGGTGATTCTCATTTCGGGCGTCGGCCTGTTGCTCTTGAACATGACGAATCGGCTCGGGCGCACGATCGACCGCTCTCGGCAGCTCGTGGAAATGCTGCGCGATTGCGACGAAGACCACCATCGCCGATACAAACGGCAACTCGAGATCCTCTGGCAGCGTGCCCGCCTTCAGCAGGCGGCCATCGCGCTGATCTCGACGAGCGCACTGTTGGCGGCACTACTGATCATCGCGCTATTTGTGAGCGTGCTGCTCAAAGTTGAGGTGGCGATCGTCCTCATCGGGCTGTTCATACTGTGCTTGCTGTCGCTGATTGCGTCGCTGGTGTATTTCCTCCGCGACGTCAATCTCGCACTGCGCGCGCTGTCGCACGAACTGGGCCGCGAAGACGACGCGATCAAACGCAGCTAAGCACTGGTGGGCACGTCGCGCGGAAAACACTCGTCGACGACCGCGCAGAATTCCGCTGGCGTCGACACCTTCACCACGCGGCTGCGGAACTCCCGCGCGCCGCGGCGGCCCTGGGCGTAGCAGCAGGCGTACTTGCGCATCAGCATGCTGCCTTTCTCGGCGCCGAATCGATCGCAAACGAGTTCGTAGTGGTGCAAGAGCAGCGCCCGCTCCTCGTCGAGCGTCGGATCGGGCGGCACGCTCTCGCCGCGAAGAGCCGCGGCCGCCTGGCGAAATAGCCACGGCTTCGAGAGCGATGCTCGGGCGATCATCACGCCGTCGACGTCGTAGCGGCGAAAGGCGTCGACCACCTTGCGGGCCGAATCGAGGTCGCCGTTGCCGATCAGCGGAATTCGCCGCAAGTGCGGCTTGATCGCGGCGATTCGATCCCAGTCGGCCGAGCCGCGGAACATGTCGGCCGCGGTCCGGCCGTGGACAGTCAGCGCCGCCGCGCCGGCCCCCTCGACCACTTGCGCGACGTCGATCGCATTGATTTGATCGCGGGTGCAGCCGAGGCGAATCTTCGCGGTCACCGGCGTCGGCGCACACGCCGCCACCACGCGCTCGATGATGGCGCCCATTCGCTCCGGCTCGCGGAGCAAATACGAACCGCTGTGGGCTCGTTGGGCGACGTCGCGGACCGGGCAGCCGAAATTGACGTCCACCACGCTGACCCTGTACTCGTTGGCCAGCCGCGCACCAACATTCGCCAGCGTCTCCGGGTCGTTGTCCCACATCTGCACCGCCAGCGGCCGCGGCTCGTCGGCAACGCCCCAGAGCCGATCCGGTTGCTCGGCCTCGTGCTCGTCGAGCCAAACGAAACCCTTGGCGCAGACCATTTCCGTCGCCAGCAACCCCGCGCCGCCAAACTCGCGGACGATCTGCCGGAAGGCGTAGTTCGTGAACCCCGCCATCGGCGCCTGAAGAATCGGCGGGTCGACCTTGAGCGGACCGATCCACAGCGGCCGGACGGAGGGCAACGGCACGTCGAACGACTCGCTCGCCCGCGAGGCGGCTTCGCGCGAGAATCGAGTTGCGGCGAGCGGGCTCATGCCAGCCATTATGGCGACGGGACCAGTGCGTGTCACTCCGAGGGCACCAGCAACGAATGCTCGCGGTGGGGCTGCGAGACTTCGGGCCGCATCGCCTTCGTCTCCGCCGAGGCGGGCTTCACCGAGTCGTCGCGTGGAGTTGCCAAGACATGCTGCGTCGATTCCCAGCCTTCGGCAATCGTCTGGGCCGGATCGGTGGGTGGCAACTGCGAATTGCGACTCGGTGGCGGCACCAGCGAGTCGGGGCGGGTCGCCGTGTTCGTCGCCTCGTCGCGGCGAATCAACATGCCGATCAACCGGTCCGTATCAATCGGTCCGGGCGACGCGAGCTCGGTGTAGCGGGCGATCCGCTGGTTGTAATCGCGCGCGATCTGCACAAATGCCCGTCGCCGCAGGGCGAGCAGCTCCAGCGCTCGCAGCGTGCCCGTGCCGTCGCCAGTTCCGCTGCGCTGCGACGCGATCGCAGCGAGAAACTCGTCGGCCCGCGTTACGGCCGCGGTCGCATCGACCAACTCCTCATAACGCATCGGCAATAGCTCGCTGAGCTGCTGGGCCTCGCCCGACTGGCGGCCGGCGAATACCTGGTCGTACCGAGCGTAGTAGTCGCCGCAATGGGGCAGGTCGGCCGGCAGGGGCAAGTCGGAGGGATCGGAAATGCCCATCAGGCTCGCCAGCCGATATTGCGAAGCGACCGCCGCCCGCTGCGAGGTGCCGATTCGCACGCCCAATTCCGACGCCGCCTGTTGCCAGGCGGGGCCGACGCTCGTCGTGCTCGACCGCAACTGCTGCAACTCGTCCTGCTCGCGCACGCCGAGATAGTAGTCGGCCACCGACGAACACAGGTCCCAATAGGCGTCGATCCGCTGCGATTGATCCTGCCGCGTCGACGCGCCCGCTAGCGCCTCCGCAAGTCGCACGGGGCGGCCAGTGATCCGCGATCCGGACGGCGCGGCGAGCATCGTCCGCATCATGGCGGATGGCTTGACGGCAGTCTTCGCCGTGTCGCTGGTCTTGTTGACTATCGGCGTACTGAGGCGGCTCGATGATTTCTCGTAACCGTAATCTTGAGGCGTCGTCGTGGGAGCGGAGTCTGCCGGCGTCGTGATCGATGAAGTGATTGGTGGCGGCGGACTGACGGTTCGACGCGTGTTGCTAACCGGCGGTGACTGCTGAGTCGGGGCGGCGTCCGGCGGCGGATCGCCGTACCGGTTTTCTCCTGCAATTTGCCCCGCTAGGGCTAAGACGAGTACGAGCAAGTAGGCAGACATGACCAGCCTCCCAACTGGGTCGAGACGCCAGCGGCGCGAATTCGCCGTAGGCACCCTGTCAGAATGTCCTGCCCACGGCCCTGCCGTCAATGCCAGCTGGAGGAAAAGCTATTTCGCTGCGGAGCTTGTTCCGCACGGAAACGCGGACGGACGAACGCGCGGAGCAAGCTCCGCGGCTAAATGCGTGCCGACGTTCAGTCCAGCTCTTCGAGCCACGAGCGCAGTTCGTTTTCGTATTCGCTGGCAAGATCGACGCGGACGAGCGTCCGCTGGAACTCCGCGAGCCCTTCGTGGCCGATGTCGGCCTGCTCGGCACTGGTATAGCGCAACATCGGATCGGGAGCCGTCAGCCGACGCAAGATCGACATCAGCAGCTCGCTATGCGTGATGTCCTTCGGCAAGACCTTGTGCAGCCGCTGCGGCAGCGTCCGTTTGGCCTCGAGCAGCTTTGGGTACTCCTTGATGCCCGCGAACAGCGGGGCCCCGGCCAGGAGCTCCACCAGCACGTAACCCACGCTGCACAAATCGCAGCGCGGCGTGATCTCCTCGCGGTCGAGCGTTTCCGGCGCGGCGTACTGCGGCGTGCAGGTCTTCATCTGCGGCATGTCGCTGAGGCTGATGGCCGAACCGATGTCGATCAGCTTCGCGTTGCCGGTCCGCTTGACCATGATGTTCGAGGGCTTGATGTCGCCGTGGACGATTTCCTCGCGGTGGAGCGCGGCCAGCCCCGCCAAACACTCGCGGATGATCGACACCGCGACGCCCGGCTTGAACCGCGTCCGCGATCCGGTCGGCGTCGCCACCACGCGGTTGATGTATTCCCAGCGGCTTTGGCTGACCTTCGTCCGAGCCCGCTCGAGCATGGTCGGGTGCAGCAGTTGGTCGAGGTCGTAGCCGTCGATCCATTCCATTTCCTGGATTCGCACGCGGCGACGCTCGATGAAATTCTGCACGTCGATCAAGTTGTCGTGCTGAATCTGGGCAACGCGGCTGGAGATCGCGGCCATCCGCTCCATCGTCTCGCGGTAGGTCCGCTCGTCGGGGAACCGCTCGGGCGAGAAGAACTTCAGTGCCACCGGCAGCGTGAAGTTGTCGCTGCCCCGCCGCTCGCTGAGGTAGACCACTCCCTGGCCGCCCGTCCCCAGCAGCCTCCGCAACCGCAGGTGCTCGGTCCACCCCAGTTTCGGCTGCGAAATGAGTTTCAGGTAGTGATCGTAAAGTTCGCTATCTTGCTGATCCGCGCGTTCGCCTCCGTAGGTGAGCGTGCGGGTGCCCTGCAATATCGTGGTCGTCATAAAATGAGTGCTTGCCGTGGCCCTGCGTCGATAGAAATCCGTTTCGTGCGTCGTAGCATGGTGGCCCGAAGCGGCTGGCTCCGGCCCCTTTCATCTTACGCACAAATCCGCAAGGGCGTCCAGCCAATTGCCGGGCGCAAGTCTGTCAAGATCACTAAGTTGCGTCAATCAAGCCGCTTATGAGACAGCCTCAGTCGGCCACCGGTTCGGGCCGCGGGAAGCCCAATTCCTTGATCACCAGATTCCGCAGCGGTCGGCCCGAGAGATACCGGGCCAGGTTATCGCAAAAGAAGTCTCGTCATGTCGTCGATCCGCGTTGCCGACTGCCCGCCGACGTGGGGCGTGATGATCACGTTCGGCAGGTCCCACAGCCGGCTAGTCGGCGGCAGCGGTTCGATCTCGGTGACGTCGAGGCCGGCGCCCGCCAGGTGGCCCGACTCGATCGCGTCCGCCAGGTCGTTCTCGACGACCAGCGGACCGCGGGCCATGTTGATCAGGATCGCGCCGTGCGGCAGAGCGCCAGCCGCCGGGCGTCGATCATGTGCCGCGTGTAGTCGTTGAGCGGTGCGGCCAGGATGAGAATGTCGACCCGCGGGAGCAGCTCATCGAGCGCATCGGCCGGCAGCAGTTCGGCCACCGTGGCCGGCTTGTTCTCGGGAAACCAATCCGTGGCCAGGATCGTCGTCCGAAACACGCTGAGCACCTCGGCCAGCCGCCGGCCGTTGCCGCCGAGCCCCACGATGCCGATCCGCGCGCGGTGCAAGTCGCGAGTCGGCCGGCGGATGAACTCCCGCTTCTTTTGCGCTTCCGAGAACGTGGGCAGACTGCGCAGCAGCGCCGTGAGCAGGGCCACCGTGTGGTCGGCCACCTGATCGGCCAGCACCCCAGACGCACTGCTGACCGTGACGTCGGACCCGATCACCGAGGGCACCAGGCAGTGGTCCATGCCCGCCGCCGACGATTGAATCCACCGCAGCCGCCCCTTCCGCACGACCTCGTCCCAAGGCACCGGCACTTTCGCGTGACCGCAAAAAATGTCGGCTTCAAGCAGTTCAACCGCCACCTTTTCCTGTCCAGCGTCGATGATCTCGCTTCAGGCGCGATGGCCGCAATCTGGGCGATGTGCCGCGGTTCCACCGGGTAGCAGAGCACGATTCGCTCCGGCCGGTGCAATGCCGCTGGCGGGGTTGGTTCGTTTGGCATAATATGAAGTTGTCGCCAGAGATGTCCGTTCTGGCAAGGTCCAGAGGTGCGCAGGGTGACAGATAATCGCAGACAACTCGGTGGCTTTGCTGTCCTGGCGCTGGTGCTGCTGCGGTTGACGGTCGGGTGGCACTTCTTCAGCGAGGGCCTCGAAAAGATCGAACGCGATCCTGCCGGCAAATATCGCATCGGCTTTTCGGCCGCCGGTTTTCTCTCGCAGGCCAAAGGGCCACTCGCCGGGCTCTATCATTCGCTGGCCCCCGCTGGCCACGACTGGCAGACGCTGCTGGCCGTGCCGCATCAGCATAGTGTGACTGACAAGCCGCGTTTGCCTTATCTCGACTGGTCCAATCGAATTGCCGCCGATTGGCTCTCGATTGCTGAGAAAGTCGCGTCGGTTCGCGGCCTCACCGACGAGCAGAGGCAGCCAAGCGAATGCCGCGTTCGAGCATCGCCAAGACGAGCTTGCCGACTATTTCGCAACACAGGCCGACGCGATGGTCGAGTATCAGCATGAATTGTGGCGGCTCGCCGAGTGGCGTGCGAAGCCCGAGGCCGCGAACTTGCCGTTCCAACAGGAGCGGATCACAAAGAAGGCAGCCGAGACTTCTGCCTCGGCCAAGTCGTGGGTCGCCCAGGTCGACGAATTGGAACAACACCTAGTGGCCGATCTGCGTGAGATATTGACGCCCGAGCAGCGGGCCGTTGCCGCGACCGTCTCGGCGATGGACAGCGCAACCGCGGGGCCCGAGCAGACGCGACTAAATTGGGTAGATTTGGCGGCGACGGTGCTGACCCTCGGCGTGGGGATCTGCCTGTTATTAGGTTTGATTACCCGTTTGGCGTCGCTCGCGGGAGCTTTATTCCTGCTGTCGGTCATCGCCACGCAGCCACCTTGGCTTCCCACCGCCGAACCGACGATCTATCAAACCGTAGAACTTGCAGGGCTTTTGGTCCTCGCCGGGACCGGCGCCGGCCGCTGGCTGGGCCTCGACTACTTCTCTTGGGCCCTGTTTGGCAAACACGATCACTAAGCGAGCATTTCACAGCGAGCACAGCGTCGATGAATCTGTCCCCTGAAGAAAAGAAAATTGGCAAAGATAACTTTCAAGAAGCCGTCGGCACCACACGTCGCGACTTCCTGATGGGCTCGATCGCCGCGACCGTGGCCGCGGGCAGCGCCGGCGCGCTGGGCGGCTACTATTTCGCTTACAAGAAGATCGACGAGCCACTCCGCGTCGGCGTGATCGGCACCGGCGACGAAGGCAACGTCTTGCTCGGCGCGATCAATCCCGATTACATCGACGTCGTAGCGATCGCCGACATCCGGCCCTACAGCATCCACCGAGCATTCTACGGCGACTGGTACTCGCCCGGCGCTCACGACGCCCGGCCCGGTTTGCTTGAAGTCTACAAGCGCGAGGGTTGGGCCGATCGCACGGCGGCCGAGAAACACATCAAGGTTTACAGCGACGACTACGGCAAACTGCTGGACGATCCCAACATCGAAGCCGTGATCGTCGCGGTGCCGCTCCATCTACATCACGACGTCGCCATGGCAGCGATGCGCAAGGGCAAGCACGTGCTGTCGGAAAAACTCATGGCGCATGACGTCGCCGAGTGCAAGGAGCTGGCCCGCGCGGCGGCCACTCTTCGCGACCCCGAAGGCAATCCGATCGTGTACGCTGTTGGCCATCAGCGACATTACAGCATTCTCTACGACAACGCGGTCGACCAAATCAATCAGGGCCTGCTGGGCGAGATTCATCACATCCGCGCCCAGTGGCACCGCGCCAACATGCCCGGCCACGATAGTTGGCAGCCGCCACTGCCAGGAAGCAAACAGCTGAAAGGCGAACTGGCAAGCTGGGAATCGGTGCTCGCCGGCAAGCATCCCAAAGTGGACAAGCCGACGTCGCCCAAAGACATCGCCGAATGGGAAGCGAAGATCGCTCAGAAGGAAGCTCAACTCCACGACATCTCGAACGAGCTGGCCGAGAAGTACGGTTATCAATCGGCCACGATCGAAGGCGGCTACGATCGCTCCGCGCTCGAAGAGTTGATCCGCTGGCGACTGTGGGATCGTACGGGCGGCGGACTGATGGCCGAGCTCGGCAGCCACCAGCTCGACGCGGCCAGCATCTTTATCACGGCCCAGCGTCCCGACGGTCGCAAGGTCAAGCCGCTCTCGGTCGTTGGCCTCGGTGGTCGCAGTTTGTTCCCTCACGACCGCGAATGTGAAGACCACGTTTACTGTTCGTTCGAATTCCCGGGCATCGGCTACTTTGCCGACGAAGACTCGCACCAAGTCGCGAATCCCAATAAGAAAATCGTCGTCACCTATTCGTCGATCAACGGCAATGGCTTCGGCGGCTGGGGCGAAACCGTGTTCGGCACCAAGGGCACGCTGATCCTCGCCCAGGAGCAAGATGCGATGCTCTTCGCTGGCTCGAACACCGGCACCAAAATCGAAGTCAAACCCGGCAAGGATGGCAAACCATCGCTCGACACCTACGAAACCGGTGGCGGCGCAGCCGTCGCCCAAGCCGCCACGGCTGAAAACACCAGCCGCGGCTACCGCGAAGAGATCGAGCACTGGGCCTGGTGCATCCGCAACCCCGCGCCCGAGCATCAGCCGCGTTGCAAGCCCGAGGTGGCGTTGGCCGACGCCGTGATCGCGCTCACGAGCAACATCGCCATCGCCAAGGGCGGACGCGTCGATTTCGAGCACGAGTGGTTCGACGTGGCGAGCGACGCCACGCCCGACGGCAGCAAACCAGCGCCAGCCTCCAACTTCGCCTAATCGGCCCCCGCGCCGCTTGCGTCTTCGCGGCGCACGACTGCGGCTTTCCGCCGGTTTATCTGCCCCGCCCTGCACGTTACACTGGAAGACCTGTCGCCCAGCTGCGCGGCACGTCCGACCAACTCTTCACGCAGGCCGAATTTCATGAACGACGCCAATCGAACGTCGGTGGGGCACTATCGTTGGGTCATCTGCGCGCTGCTTGTTCTTCGCCACCACGATCAACTACGTCGACCGCTCCGTATTCGGCATACTTGAACCGATCCTCAAGGAGCAGATTCAATGGAGCGCCTTTCAGTTTGGCATCGTCAACGCGTCATTTAACCTTGCTTACGCCATCGGATTCTTGTTTGCCGGCTGGATGATGGACCGGCTCGGCACTCGGATCGGCTACTCCATCTCGCTCATCATCTGGTCGCTTGCCGCGGCTGCCCACGCACTGGTGGGAAGCGTTTGGGGATTTGCAGCCGCGCGATTCGCACTGGGTTTGGGTGAGTCGGGAAACTTCCCGGCGGCGATCAAAACCGTCGCCGAGTGGTTTCCACGGAAGGAACGCGCCTTTGCCACAGGCATCTTTAACGCCGGATCGAACGTCGGCGCCGTTCTCGCACCCGCCACCGTCCCCTTCATCTACGCACACTATGGCTGGCAGGCCGCATTCATCCTCACCGGTCTCATCGGAATGCTGTGGGTCTTCTTATGGTGGCCCATATATCGCCGCCCGCAGGAGCACCCGAAACTGTCGCCCGCCGAGCTCGCGTACATCGAGAGCGATCCGCCCGATCCGCCGATCAAGATCCGCTGGCGCGCCCTGTTCCCCTTTCGGCAGACGTGGGCCTTTGCCGTCGGCAAGTTTCTCACCGACGCGGTCTGGTGGTTCTATCTGTTTTGGTTTGCCAAGTTCATGAACGAGCAATTTGGTTTGGATATCAAATCGATTGGCGTGCCAATGATTGTCGTCTACGTGCTGGCCGACATCGGCTCGGTCGCCGGCGGCTGGCAGAGTTCCTGGATGATCGGCGCGGCTGGACCGTCAACTCCGCGCAAAGCTTACGATGCTCGCCTGCGCGGTGTGCGTCGTGCCGGTGGCTTTCGCCCCGCTGGCCACCGATACGCAAATCGGTGGATACAACGTCCAAGCGCAGTGGATCGCCGTAGTCTTAATTGGCCTGGCAACCGCCGCCCACCAGGGATTCTCGGCCAATCTCTTTACGCTCACGTCCGACATGTTTCCTCGCCGCGTCGTGGGCTCGATCGTCGGCATCGGCGGATTCGCCGGCGCTATGGGCGGCGTGATTATGAATCTCGGGGCCGGCTGGCTGAAGGATTTTACCGGCAACTACACGATCATGTTCACAATCGCTGCATCAGCCTATTTGACGGCCCTGCTGATTATTCATCTGCTGGTTCCGCGACTGGAACAGGTCAATCTCAAATTATCGAGTGACCCCTCTGCCCCAACACTCGTCGAGTGAACTACAATTTCAGGGAGTGCGTAGCAAGCCAGGAGGGGCGTCTCGTGGCGAAGTCAGTTCGCGCGGCACGATACATCGAAAATGATAAACGGCATCCATGTGGCAACGGCATCCACTCGGCGACTCGCTCTGCTGGTGAGTACGATCGTTGGCATCGTATTCGCCTCGACGCCCCTTCGCGCGGAGACCGGCTACGACGCTTGGCTCCGGTATGCACCGATCGACGACCGCGCTAGCCGCGAGCAATACGACTCGCTGCCTGCCACGGTCGTCACGCTCGGTGATTCCGAGATCCTCACCGCCGCCGAGACCGAGCTCGTCCGCGGCGTGCGCGGCATGCTCGGCCGAACGCTGCGCGAATCGAAAGCTCTGCCCGACGAGAGTGCGATTGTGCTGGGCACCTACGAAGCCGTGCTCGCGGCGATCCCCGCCGCCGGCAAGCCGCCCCAGTTGCCGCCCGACGGCTTCTGGATCAAGTCGCTCACGGTCGACGGCCGCAACCATTTGCTGATCGCCGCCCCCAACGAACGGGGCGTCCTCTACGGCGCCTTCACGCTGTTGCGAATGATCGGCCTCGAAGTCCCGATCACCGAGCTGAACATCCGCGACAAGCCCTACGCCTCGATCCGCTTCCTCAACCACTGGGACAACCTCGACGGCACGATCGAGCGCGGTTACGCCGGCCGCTCGATCTTTTGGGAGAACGGCCACGTCGTGAAGGACCTCGGCCGCGTGCGTGACTACGCCCGGCTGATGGCCTCGGTCGGCATCAACGGCTGCTCGATCAACAACGTCAACGCCGACGCCCGCGTGATCTCGGCCGATCTGCTGCCCGAGGTGGCCCGCGTCGCCGCCGTCTTTCGCCCCTATGGCGTGAAGCTGTTCCTCTCGCTCGACTTCGCCAGCCCGCGCAAGATCGGCGGCATCGACACCTTCGATCCGCTCGACCCGGCCGCCGTCGCCTTCTGGAAACGTAAGGTCGACGAAGTTTATAAAGCAGTGCCCGACCTGGGCGGCTTCGTCCTCAAGGCCGACTCCGAAGGCCGACTCGGCCCCTCCGAATACGGCCGCACCCACGCCGACGCCGCCAACGTCATCGCCCAGGCCCTCGAGCCCCACGGCGGCATCCTCTTCTATCGCGGCTTTGTCTACGACCACAAAATGGACTGGAAAAACCTCAAGAACGACCGCGCCGCGCCGCCTACGACAATTTCCACAAGCTCGACGGCAAATTCCTCGACAACGTCGTCATCCAAATCAAGCACGGCCCGATCGACTTCCAAGTCCGCGAGCCCGCTTCGCCGCTGTTCGGCGGGCTGGCCAAGACCAATCAGGCGATCGAACTGCAGATCACGCAGGAATACCTCGGCCAGCAGCGGCACCTGGTGTATCTCGTGCCGATGTGGAAGGAAGTGCTCGACTTCGACCTCAAGGCCAACCCCGGGGCCAAGGGCAATCGCAACGTCACGCCGGTGAAGGAGCTTGTCGCCGGCCTCATGTTCAATCGCCCCTACGGCGGCTTCGTCGGCGTCTCGAACGTCGGCCGCGACCCGAGTTGGCTCGGCCATCAGCTCGCCATGGCCAACCTCTATGGCTTCGGCCGGCTCGCCTGGAACCCCAACCTCGAAAGCAAGCAAATCGCCGAAGAGTGGACCCGGCTCACCTTCGGCAGCGACCCCAAGGTCGTCGGCACGATCGTCGACATGCTGCTCAAATCGTGGAGCATCTACGAAAACTACACCGGCCCGCTCGGCGTCGGCACGCTGACCGACATCATCGGCGTCCACTACGGACCCGGCATCGAGTCCTCCGAAAACAACGGCTGGGGCCAATGGCACCGCGCCGACGACAAGGGCATCGGCATGGACCGCACCATCGCCACCGGCACCGGATTCATCGGCCAGTATTCCGAGCCGGTGGCCCGCGTCTACGAATCGCTCGACACTTGCCCGGACGAGCTGCTCCTGTTCATGCACCACGTCCCCTACGACCACCAGCTCCACTCCGGCAAAACGCTGATCCAGCACGTCTACGATTCCCACTACGACGGCGCCCGCGACGCCGACCGGCTCGTCCACAATTGGCAGATGCTCAAGGGCCGCGTCGACGAGGCCCGTTACCAGGAAGTGTTCCACGATCTCGTTTACCAAGCCGGCCACGCCCGCGTTTGGCGCGACGCGATCGCGAATTGGTTCCTCCGCAAAAGCGGTATCGCCGACGACAAAAAACGCGTCGGCAACCACCCCAACCGCATCGAAGCCGAAGCGATGGAACTCGACGGCTACGAGCCGCAAGACGTGAAGCCCTGGGAAACCGCCTCCGGCGGCCAGGCTGCGGCTCTCACCACCAAGAACCATCACGGCACGATCCGCCACAAGTTCGCCGGCAAGCCCGGCTGGTACGACCTCGACGTCGAGTACTTCGACGAAAACGACGGCATCTCGACGTTCAAACTCTATGTCGACGACCAACTCGTCGACCAGTGGCAAGCCGACGACCAGTTGCCGAGCGACCAACCCAACGGCCACACCTCCACCCGCCACAAAACCCCCAGCGTCGCCCTCCGCCCGGACGACGTCATCCGCCTCGAAGCCACCTCCGACGGCGGTGAACAAGCCGCCGTCGACTACATCGAAATCGTGCCCACCGGCGCTTAGCCGCGTCGCTCGCGACGCGCTCTGTGCTCCAATTCCTCCAATTTCAATTTCTCCAATCTATCCAACCGATTCCGCAACGCCGCCCCACCAATCCGTCGCTTCGCCGCCATAGGCACCACCGCTGCCAACCGCGCCTCCGCCAAATCAAACGGCGCCACCAAGTTCCACCGCTGCCGCCGCTTCCCCTCCTTCCCCGGGTTGAGCTCCACGTATTCAATTGCCCGTTCCACGTCGGCCAACGATTCCAGCCGCACGTTCCACCCATGTGCACCCCAAACCGGCCGCCCATCCGCAGGCCACAACCCCTGCCCCTTCAGCGCCCGCGTCGCCCGGCTCTTCAAGTGCCCGACGTTCGTACGGAGGTTCCGCGAATGTGCCCCAATCACCAAGTGCACATGCTCCGGCAGAATTGCGCAAGCATGAATCCGATAGTCCGCATCGGCACACGCCTGAGCAAACCCCGCCGCAACCGCCAGCGCCTGCTGGCCGGAAATCTCCACCGGCGGATACTTCAGCACCTGTTTGGCCGCCGGCCGCGCCCGCCGATCGTGCGCGACGTGCGCCACACTCCGCCGCGAACTCACCTTCGTCGCCCCGCCATACCGAAACAACTCCCACACCGCGATGTAATCCGACCCCGACCCCCGCGGATCATTGGGTAGCCAAAACCCGTACATGCTAAAAATACAATGATGCGTCAGCATCTTGACTTTTCTCCCCGCTTGCGACGCGTTTTTTCGTACACCTTTTTCTCACGCCACACATCGATCACCGCCGCCGCCCGCCACACTCGCCCCAACCCCCAAACCAGAGCACGTCGCAAGCGACGCGGCTAATCCTATCGCATTACTGTTCGCATGTCAACCATCTTATTTCGAATTCTCAGAACGGTGATACGGCTCCCCTGCCTCAGGAGGCAAGTTCAACCTCGCTAAAATCGCTCGACGTTCAATCCGCTTGCGCTTGCGTTGCCAACACGGCACGCATTTGGAATCTCAGTCCACTCTCCGCAGATTCCGACGGGAGCTTGAGGAGCACGCCTTCCGTCGGCCGATCCGATTCGGCCGTCACAAGTTTCCAGGCGTGCTTGGGACCATCTTCGGCGGTGATCCAGAACGGCTCGGCTTGAACGTAATGTTTCCCTGGTCGGACGAATCGCAATTCAAACTCGCCCCGCTCGTTGGTTTCGGTCGTGGGATCGTAGTAGCGACTCTCGCGTTTGTCGGCAGACTGGGCGCGCACTCGGTGCTTCGCTACCGGCTGACCGTTTGCATCTTCGACGCGGCCACGGACAACGCACGGCTTCGACAATTGCAGTTTCATGTTTTCCACAACGTCGCCCGGTTTCGTCTGCATCAATTCGCCGATGCCGTTGGCCCAGGTTCGCCACTCTTCATAGTCGCCGTCGTGCGCCACCAGGTTGTACTTCGCGGCACCACTCGCGGGCAGCCGCATCTCGAACGTGCCGTCGGCCGCCGTGCGGATACTGTAGCGAGTGTCGCCCGTGAGAGAATTGCCGCTGCCCGTCTTCGCCGGTGCAACGGTCGCTCCAGCCACCGGCTTTCCGTCGGGATCAACCACGCGACCACTGATTCGCACACACCGCTCCACGACGATCGTGACCGGCTCCATTCCTTCACGGACATTGAACTCCAATCCATCAAAGTTGCGTTGAAAGCCTTCGCCGCGATCGGTCAGATCGAGCCGCTCCCATTCTTTGATCGCGTCCGGACTCCACCAGCGTGCGTAGTCGCCGGCAACATGTTCACGATCATCAGCGCGCCATCGTCATTCGAACTTCCGGCGATGCTTGGCTCGCGCCATCGGAACAATCGGATCCCGGCCACCGGCTCACCAGTGACACTATCGTACACGCGGGCGCGAAACGTGGGACCGGTTCCAAGCTGCAGGTCAAGCTCGCGATGGTCGTCCATAGCGACGACCGTATTCTCGTATCGCGCAACGCCTACGCCCGGCCGGCGAACGCGTAGCTCGTAGGTGTCCGGCTCCAGATACATTCGATAGCGACCTTCGGCATCGGTTTCCGTCTCCGTCCAGACAGCGGCAACGCCACTGCCATCGGTCGATTTGAACGGGCCGCGCGTCGCCCGAATGTTGATGCCGGCGATCGGTTTTCCATCAGGTTCCAATACGCGGCCCTCGAGATACGAGCGGTTGTTGAGCGTTACAACCCAATCCGACTTGCCGACCGGCTGGGCAATGAAATGACGTGGACAGAAACCGGGCTTTGTAAACTGCAGTTCGACTGGTTCGCGCGGGTTAAATCCTTTGAGACTGAAACGGCCGGCATCATCGGTGACCGTTTCGTTGCCGGGAAACCAGGTCCAAGCATCAACGTCGACGCCAGCAAGTGGGCGGCCTGCTTCGTCTACAACGTGGCCTGCCAGTTCATCGTCAGCAATCGTTTCTGCCTTCGGGGCCACTTCCGGTGCCAATGCCTGGAATTCGACGGCCGGGAGGTTCGTGTCGGGTTGCGTGGGCAATTCGTTGAATTGGACCGATTGAAAATCGCGCGTCTGAAACTCAAAGTGTTCGATCGCGTCTGGTTTCAATCCGAAGAACTCAAGTTGCATCAACTTTAAATTGGCGGCGCTACCCCCCGAGGAAGTAATGCTCGTGCGGCCAGCTGTATGTTGTTGGCCGTGTTGGTCGACGGCGATCACGCGAACATCTCGATCCAAAACGCTATGCGTGACAACGACAGCCGTGATCTCGCCCCAATGCGGCACCGAAGTCGAGAACGCTCGACTAAAAACAACCCCCTGGTGACTTAACAAACCGACACTACCTCCGTGAGGGAATTGCCGGGCGACAGTCGTCCATTTGCCGGCCGCCACTTCGACGTTCAGTCCAAATTTTGCCTGCTGTTGCGCGATGCAAAACACTTCACCATAGTAGTCGGGTGAGCTTTCTTCGCCGACCACATCCACGGTCGCCCAGTAACTGCCACCCACCAAATCAATTACGCGCCAGCGGACGGTCGCATCCGGCGGTAAGCCCGGGACACGTATGACGATTTGCCGAACCAATTGATCGTCGCTGGGCGAAACGCTCCCGCCGCCGACGCGGAACGGCACGGATACGAGTGGTGTGCCGTCCGGCCGCCACCAGCGCTCAGGCTGTTCCGTTTCCGATTTGCTTCCAATCGCCAGGATTTCGACTTTGGCACCGGTCGACAGTGTACGAACGCCGGCGGCCAACAATGCACCGGCGTTGGATTCTCCGTCGCCTGCTTCCGCAACGGCCAACGGCGCAAAGGTAGCTGTCGAAAGTAGAACTGCCAATGCCACAACGAGAATCGACGTTGTAATCACCCAGCCCAGCGAACATCGACGCAGCATCGTCAGTCGCTCGTCGAGCAACCGCGCCAACCGTCGTCGAAGTTGCGATGGACTTTCCCAAAGCCCAACGGTCGCGGGCAACATCAATCGCGGTCGTGCCGACACTTCGCGTGCCCAGGCCACAAGCTGTTCGGCGTACTGTTGGCGCCCAGAATGCTCGGCAGCTGCCACATCGGCGAGTGTCTCCTGATCGAGTCGCATCGAACGTTGTAATAGCCAGTACAACGGTTGGGCCCATTGCAGTATCAGCAGAGCTCGGCTGGCGGCCAGCCAGGCCAAATCTCCATTGCGAATGTGGGCCACTTCGTGCGCCAGCGCTGTCGAGAGCTCGTGGTTTGATCGAGCGCTGACCCACTGCTGCGGCAACAGAATCCGCGGCCTCAGTACCCCCAGCGCCGCCGCCACGTCCAACTCTTCAGAAACCAGCAATTCAGCCGCAGCCGGCCGATCGCTCTCGATTCTCCGTAGCATGTCGGTCAAGTTCGCCGGCGCAGGCTGAGCACGCCGTACCATTCGACGCGCAGCCACGCGCCGGCGAGGAGCCAGAGGACTATCCCTGCCGATCCGACGAAGTAGCCTAGCTCGACGAGAGCCGGCCATGAAAGCGAGCCAGTCTTTCTGGCGGGCGAAGCGACGAACGATAACGGTGCTTCTGCCGCCAACGCGATCGGCTTGCGAGGCACTTCGATTGTAGCCACGACCGCCTGAGACCGGTTGACAGGCGGTGAAGCTTCCGCTGTCGGCGGTGACGCGACTTGCTTCGCTGCGGGCCAGTCGAGCGAAACGACCGACCAGTCCGGCACTGCACAGAGCCCGGCCAGAACAAACATTGCCACGATCGCCGCTTTTGCCACGGCCAGCCGCTTCACTGGTTGCCGGCAACAGCGGATCGCGACCAAGACGGCCACTAGTAGTACCGTCGTCGTCAGGAGGTAATCGGCCAACCAATACGCAAACGAATCGACGAAGTCGTTCATTTTCGTTTCCCCTTGGTTTCGCGTTTGCTGCCGCGAGCGCGGGCTTCCGCCAGCATCGCTTCCAATTGGTCGATCTCCTGGTCCGAGAGCCGCTTAGATTCCAGCGCGTGAACGAGATACTCGTCCACTGCACCGTCGAACACTTTTTCGAGAAACCCGCCCGCGAGTTGGCGAAACGTCGATTGCCGCTCTACCTTCGGCAGGTAGACGTAGGCCTTGCCATCGCGGCGATGAGCGACAAGCGCCTTCTGCTCCATCACCTGCAGCAAACTCAGCACCGTGGTGTAAGCAAGATCTTCCTGGTCGGCGTTCATCGCCTCGGCAATCTCGCGCACGGTCGCCTCCCCGCGCTCCCACAGCACCTTCAAGGCTTCGAGCTCGCGATCAGTGGGGGTCGACTCCGTCATGAAAAAGCTCCCTTCGACGCGGACTGGCGCCGCGTCCTACTGGTCGACTAGTAGCAACACCTGCGATTCTACTGGTCGCCCAGTATTTGTCAACCGCCGAGCCAACAAAATGCTTCAGCCGCGCTAGTTGGGCTGCGTCGCTCACGACCCGCGAACCTTGAACCACCAATTCTCTAGCCGGGGGTGGCTCAAAATAGTCTTTGAATATGGCCGCGATATGCCCTACATTGAACCAGGAGAACTGCAAAGTCACGAATTGAGCAAGCGGAGCCCGAGGTCAGGGTTCCAGGCGATGTAGTCGGCGGCAGCTCGGACCGGTAGCTTGGGGTCGGAGCGGAGTCGGTGGATCGAGAGGGCGGCATTGTTGATGGCTGCCAGGCAGGCGGAGAGGCCAGGCCGCCGGGTGTGGTGGCGGTCTTCGTCCCACCACCGATCTTTCAAGAAGTGGGGGCCGTTTTCCAGCCGCCAGTGGTCGCGGACGTACCGCAAGAGGTCCGCAGCGGTAACGCTGTCAGGATCGAGGCTTGAGACGAAATACCGCACGTCGCGCGAGAGAACTTCGCCGGCGGTGGTGCAAACCTCGCGATCAACACGCAGCGCTATGCGGCAACCGGGCAGGTCGAGTCTTTCGCGGATGTAGTCGGCGTTCTCCAGGTCGACCCATAACCGGCGGGTTTCTTCGAGAGCCCCCTTTTATTCGTCGAGTGCGCAGCCGGTGGACGCTCGGTGGCTTGGGCAAAGCAGTTTTCGAGCACGTCGAGCGTGTCTCCCTGATTGGCTTTGACTTGCAGCAGATAGTCGCGACCGTGACCACAGACGAGCTCGGCCAAGGGGCGCTGAGCGAAGATCGCATCCCCGGTGAACAACCGCAGCATCGGGTAGGCATCGAGAAGCTCCTCAAGATGTCGCCTGAGGAGTGTCGGTTCGTTGGTCTTCTCGGCCCCCGTCGACCATTGGCCGACGACGGCTTGCAGATCATGCACAAACACGTTGAGCATGTGCAGCGGATCGCCAGCGTCGTCGAGCCCTTGTTTGGCCGTCTTGCCGTCCACGGCGACCACCCCCTCTGTCGTCTTGTCGGCCAAGCAGGCTTGCATCCAGACGGAGAGCGCGGCTTGAAACTCCGCCACGCGGCACTTGGCGAGCGTGCGGCTGATGGTGGTGGCGCAGGGCGGGTCGTCGCGGTCAAAGCCCAACGGCTCGCGGAGTCGGTCCCAATGGATCGTCGCCCAACGGACCAGCACTTCCATTTCGCGAATCCGCGCCAGCATCCCCAGCAACATCAGCACGACCATCCCGGCAAACGGATGCCGCACGCCACGCGCCGAACGCGGATCGTCCAACCGAGAAAAGGCATCCAGCAACGTCGCTGCATGCATCGAAGGCTCCTTCCTACAGAAAAGATGCCCCCTGCGGCTTTCAACTACGCCACCTTGGTTCCGCCGGTTCGGGAAAAACTACTTTGCAGTTCTCCTGTACATTGAACCCGAATAGTTGACATAAGTTCCGTATTCGCGGCTGGTTCGTCGTCGAGACGCCTGCGCGTGGGCGGCAGCCCCAAAACCCCGGCGCCACGGCAGATTCGACAGGCCGTGAAGCACTTACTTCGAAAGCCGGCGACGGCTCATGCGGATCAAACGCCTGCCGATGCGCGGGTATTGCGCCGCGGTCTTCGTACCCCGTTTCGGAAACCGCTCCCACCAAACCTGCAGCACGCTCGACGTCCTTGACGACCTCGAAACCGCTGAATTTTGGAACTTTGAGCAAAGTCGTGAATTCGATGATTTTTGGAACGCACCCTATTCAAAACACGCTTGTTTTTCAGCCTCGCCGGCTACCAGGGCGTGACAGAAACAGTGAATTTTGGAACAGTGAATCGTGTTTTTCGAGAGTGTTCCAAAAATCCAATTGTTCCAAAATTCGTACGGCAGATTTACCCAGCTTGCGTGAATCTCGCCGGACACTCAGCTGCATGTCCCGTTGAGCATTCGGCGCAATTACGCCACGCGCCTCAGCTGCCGGTTTCACGAAGACGGATCGCCAACAGCGACACCGCCTGACGTGGCAACTCCAGACGCACAGTCGCAGCACCGTTCTCGACCGCGACAGGCTCAATCGCCGCGCCCTCCGCCAGTTGGGCCGCCTGTTCCAATGCGACATACTGCTCGGCGGTTGGTTTTTGTGGCGAACCCATTTTCAGCCAGGCCGCGTAGCCGTTGCTGTGCTCGGCGTCAATTGTATAGTGCTCGATCGCCGCCACACCGGTCTTTGCCGGCAGATTCGACAGGTTCAATTCGACTTCGGCAGCCGGCCCCGGCAGATCGTCGTCGTGATAGTGCCAGAGCATCACATAGAGCGTGTTGCCGTCGCGGCTGGCAAAGCCGGAAACGTCAGGCTTGCCGCGCACGCCGCGGCGCATCATCGCATCGAGCGAAACGGCCCCGTCGCTCTCGACCGCCAACCGCTCGCCCTGCATTTTGGCGAACATCCGGAACACGTTGAGCACCGGCTTGTCGATCCCGTTGGTGGCCAGCGAACGGAAGCCCGCGAAATACGGCGTTGATCCTCGAACTCGAACGCCCAAGTAAGTGCCCCTTCGAGGTTGACGCCGTGACGGTCCGCCAGGTCGTGTTTGCGAGCAAAGACGGCCGCCGTGTAGCTCGAGTACATCGTGCCATTGCGATAAGCCAGCTGCGGACCCTGGCAAGCGGCACAGCCTTCAGGATCCGATTCGCCGATCACGATCGGCTTCGTTTTGAGCTCGGGAAACGACGCGACGATTTTGAATCCATCGTCGATCGTGCGGAGCTGCTCGGCGATACCCATCCGGACGTGGCCCGTAGCCGATATCTTCGACGAATCGCGGCGAGCCCTTCGCATGAAAGGAGATGAAATCGAGCGGCGTGCCGATCTCGCCGGTGGCGTAGTTCTTGCCGCGGAGGCAGTGCTCGAGAAAATCGCGCGTGAACTGGCCGCCGCTGCCCGCCGTGTCGGGACCGCCCACGCGAGCCGTCGGCAAAGCTCGCCGCACGGCAGCGATCGAATAGTCGTTCAGCTTGCGAAAGTCGGCCGGCGATCCCTGCCAATACGGCGCGTTGGCCTCGTTCCACGTCTCCCAATACCAGGTCGCCACCTCGTCGGCACCGTAGCGGTCGACGCAGTGCTTCGCCCACTGATAAACCAACTCCGACCACTTCGCGTAGTCCTTCGGCGGATGGGACCAGCCGGTGAAAATCTTCTCGTACGGGTCCGTCGCCTTCCACTGGTGTTGGTAAGGTTCCGGTTCGGTCGACAACTCGCGCGGCATGAAGCCGATCTGCACGTAGGGCCGGACACCCTGCTGGCGATAGGCGTCGAAGATGCCGTCCAGAATCGTCCAATCGTAAACCGCTTTGCCGTTCGCGTCTTCGCGATAGGCACCGGTCGAGCCCCACTTGAGCGCCGGCGTGCCGTCGCCCGAGGTGAGCAAATTGTGAGTCCGAAAATAGACTTGATCCGGCGCGAGCTAGCCCAATTCGCCAAGCAGCTTTTGGCCGTTCGGCATCGTGGCGTAATTTGGTTCGTCGGCCCCAAAGAATCGCCAAATCGGCCGCAGCGTCGCCGAGCGACTCGCTGGCGTCAATATGAATCGCTACCGGAAAACTCTCGTCGGCGAGGAGGTCGGCCGGTCAGTCCGAAACACGAAGGCAATTCCGCACAACACGCCACGACCAGTATCCACGCCGACGATGGTTGCCTGCAATTCGTCATCGCGTCGCTATATCCCGGCGGCGATCAGCCAATCATTTGCTGAACTAGACCTGGCGCTTTTTAAAGAAACCATACAGCACCAGCAGGAGCACCGCACCGATGATCGAGCCGAGCCAACCGGAAGGCTCGGCAACATCGGCTGGGCCGCCGTGGAACATGCTCCCCAGACCAGCCGCCGACGAACGAGCCCGCCACGCCCAACACCGTGGTCATGATAAAGCCGAACGGCTGCGGGCCGGGAATGAGGAAGCGGGCGATCACGCCGACGACAAATCCGAACACGATCCAACTGAAGAAAAGCCATCAGACTGGTTACCTCCCAAAGGAACGCGAAATTTCGCCGACCCACACTGCCATCGTACCTATTTCACATCGTAACGTGCCGGCCTCGCCACTGCTAGCGTCGGCGGTCGCGGCTCGCGTTGTTCGATTGCGGCGATTGGCTATCTTTGCCGCTGAGCACCGCAGCCACGCCAGCAATCAAGGAAGCACAATGTGATGAAAATCGCCGCACTCGCACTTGCACGAAAACAACGGTTGGCCGGAGCTGGGCACGGATGCCCTCGCTCCTGGCCTCAACGTCATCCACGGCCCGTCCGCCTCCGGCAAGACGACGCTCGCCGACCTGGCGACCCACGCCCTCTACGGCCGACGGTTTGTCGCAGAAGACGCCGCCGAGCAAACCGCTGTCGCCTGCCGGCGAAGTCGACCGTCGAAAGTCGAGGCCGGCAATTTCGGCTGCGGCGATCGCACGACGAAACGGCCGGCGAGCGGCTCACGGTCGCGGCGGTCGACCACTCGGCTGTCGACGAGGACACGGTTCGGCAACTGGTGGCGTGCTTGTCGCCGTCGCTCTTGCGGCCGCTGTTTGCCGTGAGCTTCCGCGAAACGCCGCGGCTCGAATGGCTATTGTCGCCGGAGTTTTCGCACGAATTTCGGGCTGCACTGTGGCGACTCAAATGGGCGCCGCCGACCGTCGAAGCCGAGCTACGACCGATCTACGCCCGGCTGCGGTCGCTCGAGACCGAAGTGGCGACGCTGGTACGCGGGCTTGGTTCCGAAGAGTCGCGGGCCACGGCGGCCGCCAAGACACGATCCCGCACGCGGAATCGCCGGGCGTCGCATTTCCTCGCCCAGCTCACCGACGGCGAGCTCGTGCGGCTGCAACTCGGCGAAGCCACCGGCGAAGCCCAGGTGGTCACAAGGGCGGGCGATTCGATCGCCGTCGACTCGCTGTGGTCGACCCAGCGGGATCAGGTTTATCTGAGCCTGTGCCTGGCGCTGGTCTGCCGCGTTGGGGCGACACGGGCCCGGCTGCCGCTGGTGCTCGACGAGCCATTCGCTCGCATGGACGCGCGATCGTGCCGCCGCGCTGGTCGAAGTGCTCGCACGCATTTGCTACGCGCGGACAACAAGTGCTGGTATTCACCGGCGAGCTCGAAGCGGCCGAGCGATGTGCCTCGCTCGGAGCGAACGTGGTCAAACATGCAATCATTGCGAGATGAACACGTCTCCGAAGCTCAGCCGCAAGCGGCGGAAGTGGCGACACCGACGAGTTCGCCGGCGTGTCAAGTCGACGCGAATGAAGCACCGAGAAGCCGGCTGACGGCTCACTCGTCACTTGCTTCATTCATCATCGAAGCGGATTTCGAGAATCTCGAAAGCGATTGACGCCGGCCGGCACCTCGACTTCGGTCTTCTCGCCGACTTTCTTGCCGACAAATCCTTGCGCCAGCGGGCTGGCGACGTTGATTTTGCCGTTGTCGTAATCCTCCTCGCCGGCGCCGACGAGCGTGAACTCCTCTTTGTCGCCGAAATCGAGGTCCTTCACCACCACCGTGCAACCGAAGGTCACCTGGTCCTTCGGCAGCTTGGTGTTGTCCATGATCTGGGCATGGGCCAGCTTTTCTTTGAGCATATTGATCTTGGCCATCAACATGCCGTGCGTCTCGCGGGCGCCGTGATACTCGGCGTTCTCGCTGAGGTCGCCCTCAGCCCGGGCGGCGGCAACGCGCTTCTCCGCCTCGGGGAGCTTCACGTCCTGCAGTTCGTCCATCTCGGCTTTGATCTTGTTGTAGCCGGCGCGAGTCATCGGGATGCGATCAGCCATGGCAATCAGACCGCAAACTTGCGGTGTCGAAGAGGTTCGGCGAAAAAAATAGGTCTCCGCAAGGGAGACCTCCGACAGCGGTATATTCTGCTGCGCCGAGCCGCGAATGTAAAGAGTAGAGCGGCCGAATTGACGCTATTCCGACAGATACAGCAGGCAGCCGCACGATTTGCAGAACACCGGCCGCGAGAGCCGCAACTCGTTCTGCATGTTGAGCGTGATCTGCTGGCCGCAGGCGCCGCAGACAATTGTCGTCGACGCCGGCCAGGCCGTTGGCGCCCTTGCCGCGGACGACACGCTGGTAGTCGACTTTGATGTCGGCCGGCAGCGCCGCCTCGGCCTGCGACGAGACTGGCTTCGAGCCGCTCGATGTCGGAGCGGAGCGAAGCGGCGGAGGATTCGATCGCCTGCCGCGTTTTCTCGAGTTCTTGCGTGCCCGCGGCCAACGCCTTCTCGGCTTCCTTAACGGCCAGCTGCAATGACATCGACCTTTTCCATCGACTCGAGAATCTCGTCGGCCAGCACGCTGCCCGCCATTTCGGCCGCCGCAATTTGCTCGACCAGCGCTTGATATTCCTTGTTGCTGCTCGCGGCGTTGAGCTTCACCCGCGCATCCACCACCTTCTGTTCGCCCGCCTTGAGGTCGAGCTGCTTGCGGTTGATGGCCATTTGCGTTTCTTGGACGCGGGCGCGGGCCTCCTCGACTTTGGCCTTGAGTTGAGCGACGTTCGACTCGCGGGCCCGCATCTGCTTCGGTCCCCGCTCGACTCGATCGCGGAGCTCCGCGAGTTGCTGATGAAGATGATGCAGCTCACGCAACGCTGCGGCGGTGACTGCCATCGGGAGCCTCCCTGGTGCTCCAAATTGTCAATGGATGTGTATGTAGAACGCCGCCGCCGACGAATGGCGGGCGGTTTGAATCGTCTCCCTTCTAGTTTACCTACGTTGTGCCAATAAAAACAGCCGGTCGCGCTGGGCGACCGGCTGATGTGGCGAAATTTCGGCCGTATTGTCGTGCTGCGCCGCGATCGCTAGGCCGCGGCGGCGATGCGGCTCGCTCGGTCGAAACCCCGGGCACGAACGCTTCGAGGTAGCGGCTGCGGACCGGATTCTGCAGCTTGGCGACCGCCTTGGCTTCGATCTGTCGAACGCGCTCGCGCGTGACTTTGAAGATGCGGCCGACTTCTTCCAGCGTATACGAATAGCCGTCGGCCAGCCCGTAGCGCAGGCGGATGATCTCGCGTTCGCGGTAGGTGAGCGTCTTCAACAGCTCCTCGATCCGCTCGCGCAAGAGGCCGTTGTTGGCGAGCTTGGCCGGGTTTTCCGTGCTCGTTGTCCTGCACGAACTCGCCGAAGCTGCAGTCGTCGCCCTCGCCGATCGGGCGGTCGAGGCTGACCGGGTGGCGGCCGATGTCGAGCACGCGTTCGGTCTCTTCCAGGCTCACGCCGGCGGCCAGCGCGGTTTCCTCGGTCGTCGGCTCGCGGCCCATTTCCTGCAGCAGCTTGCGGGCCGTGTTCCGCAGCCGCATCAGCACGTCGATCATGTGGACCGGAATGCGGATCGTGCGGGCCTGGTCGGCGATCGCGCGGGTGATCGCCTGGCGAATCCACCACGTGGCGTAGGTCGAGAACTTGAAGCCGCGGCGATACTCGTACTTGTCGACCGCCCGCATCAGGCCCGTGTTGCCTTCCTGGATCAAGTCCAAGAACGACAAGCCGCGGTTGCGGTACTTCTTGGCGATCGACACCACCAGCCGCAGGTTGCCGCTGGAGAGCTCGCGCTTCACGTCTTCGAACTCCTGGAACTGGCCCCGGAGCTGCCGGCAGCGCAGCGGCAGGCTCTTCGGGCTTTCGAGCGTGCTCTGCATCAGCGCCCGCAGCTCGCTGGCGATCGAGGCGATTTTTTCGGCCGGGGCGCCGGTCGACTTGAGCTCGTCGAGCTGATGCTTGAGCTCGTCCATCCGCTGCGACATTTCTTCGAGCTGCCGAATGAGCGGCTGCACGCGGCGGGTTCGCAGGCTGAGCTCCTCGACCAGGACGAGCATCTTCTCGCGGCGACGGAGGTAGCGCGTGCGGGCGGCGGCCTTCACGTCGGCTGTCGCCCGTCGGCTGATCAAGAGCGCGAAATCGTTCTTTTGCGCCTGCATCAGGTGGACCAGCAGCGGCAGGTTGTGCGGCATGCGGGCTTGCACCTGCTCCTTGGTAAGGTGCTCGGTGAGCGAGACCTTGATCGTGCGATCGAACGGCAATTCGCCGCTGTGCACTCGCTGGAGCGTCTTGACGGTCGCCTCCATGGCGTAGAACGACCGCAGCATGTTGCGGCGGAAACGCTTTCGCGTGAGCTCGATCTTCTTGGCAAGGCCGATTTCCTCATCGCGCGTCAGCAGCGGAATGTCCGCCATCTGCGAGAGATACATGCGGATCGGGTCGCTCGATCCGGACGGCATCCCGTCGGCGAGCACGAAAGCACGATCGCCGTCGGCGTTCGGCTTTTCGGCCTCGGCGAGCTCGCGCTTGTGGGCATCGGGGCCGTCGACCAATTCGATGCCGAGGCTATCGAGCGCACTGAGCACCTCGTCGATGCGATCGGTGCCGAGTGTTTCGTCGGGCAGGAAGCGACTGACTTCCTCGTAGGTGAGAGTGCCCTGAGCCTTGGCCCGGGCCAGCAATTCTTGAAGTTCACGATCGAGATGGGACAACATGCTTCGACTCCTCCCGCACATCGTGTGCGGCTGGTTCGAGGAACGAAAAAGACCGTTGCGACGTGCCAACAAACTGCGGGACGACACGACTGCAAACGACCACCGGTCAAACCCCCTGCCCATCCGTGAACAAGGACCCCGTTTGCCGGCACTCTACCTCCGGTTGTCGCCAGTCCGCACTCCACGAACCAGCGGCAGCCATTAGTCATCAGTTTACTTTTTTCTCCTCTCGTATTGGTCAAGTTGCTTCGGCCGCGATTCTTGACAGAAGCGGGCCAGGAGCGATTCGGCGTCGTCTTGATTCGTTTTAGCCGCCTCAAGCACGTGGCGGCGGTGGCGTTCGTCGAGTTGGCGATCGACGGTCGAAAGCAAATCCTGCAGCCACCGCTCATGGTCGACCTGCTGAAGCTGTTCGTCGTGGCAGAACTCATCGACGCTTACCAGCAAGTTCTTCGTTTCTTCGTCATCAAACTCGAGCATCAGCCGAGCAAAGTCGATTCTCTGCCCGCCGTGGGCCAGTTCGACACACCGGCTGTAAATCCGTTGGGCGGCCGCCGAAGTGAACTTCGGACGGTTCGCGGCCGCTTCGATCCGCGTCAAGTAGGCCGGGTCCAAGAGCACCAGCGCCAACAAATCGCGGTCCCAGGCCGCGAGCGGAGCGAAATGTTGTACGGGGGCCGAAGTCTCCGCCGCGTCGCGCCGCATGTTGCTCGGCCGCGATTGGCGAGCGCGGCGCAAGGCCGTCAGGCGATTGCGAAGTTGCTCCTCCGGCAAACGGAATTGCCGGGCGATCCGTCCCAGCATCTGCTGCTCGCGCAAGAGCGTGGGCGACGCAGCGTCGCTCGACGCGGTCCGTAATTGCGCGAGCGTACCGAGCACTTGCTCGACGGCCTCGGCGGCACGATGGGTATCGGTGGAGAGGTCCAATCCGTGGGTCACCGAATGAAATTTGTGTTCGAGCGCGTCGACGGCACCTGCGAGGAGTTGCCGAAACGCTTCGCTTCCTTGCGATGCTATAAAATCACACGGATCGATCCCTTTCGGCAAGGTCAGAATTCGCAAATCGATCTGATTTTTCACGAACAATGCTAGCAGTGCATCGATGATCTCGTTCGTGCGGCGTCGGCCCGCATCGTCGCCGTCGAGCACCAATGTGATGCTATCTGTGAATCTAGTAAGAACATTAACGTGACCCTCTTCAAGTGGGCGGCTCTCGGAATCGCCTGGGAACGCCGAAACATTGACACGTTTAACATGCCCTTCTCCCAAAGCCGTTCCGAACACTGCAACGACGTTAGTAACGCCGTTTTGGTGGGCCATTATGCAGTCAGTGTAGCCCTCCATTACGATTACATGTCGTTCACGCGCGATCGAATCCCTCGCCAAATCGAGGCCGTACAACTCGCGGCTCTTCGAGAAGAGCGGCGTCTCGGGCGAGTTGATGTACTTTGCGGTGCGGTCGTCGGCGAACTGCGGCAACACTCGGCCGCCGAACGCGATCGGCCGCGAGCGGGCATCGCGGATCGAGAACAGCACGCGGCCGCGGAAGCGGTCGTAGTGGCCGCCTTCCACGTCGCGCGGGATGGCGAGCCCCGCCCGCTCCAAAAGCGCGGCCGGATACTGCTTCGCTCGGGCTCGCTCCAGCAGCCAATCCCAACGGTTGGGCGAGAAACCGAGATGAAACCTGCGGATTGTCTCGGGAGTGAGGCCGCGATCGGCAAGATACCGGCGAGCGACCTCCGCATCGGGATCGTCGATCAGGAAGCGGTGAAACTGCTCCTCGGCCCAACTCATCACGTCGAGCAGCCGGCGTTTGTCACTGCCGGGCGAGGATTGATGCCCGGCTGGACCGCCCTGCTGCGGCCGCAGCGTGATGCCTGCCTTCTCTGCTAGCAGTTCGAGGGCCTCGCGGAACTCCAGCCCCTCGGCCTTCATCACGAAGCTGAACACGTCGCCGCCGACGTCGCAGACCCAGCACTTCCACGATTGCCGCTGCGGATTGACGTTGAGGCTCGGCCGGCTGTCGTCGTGCCAGGGGCAGATGCCGACGAAGTTGCGGCCCTGCCGGCGCAATTGGATGTATCCGCCCACCAAATCGACGATGTCGATCGATTGACGGACTTGTTCTTTGGCGTCGTTGGCGGGGCCAAAGCTCACGGTGGGCCGTCCTCCGATGACGAGTTAGACGAATTAAATGCCTGCCGGTCGTGCACGCTAAGCCGCAAGCGGCGGACAGATCGCGCTTATTCGTTGCCGTCTCTGGTTGGATTCATCTCCGGATGGCGTTCGACGGCAACGGCTAGTTCGAGCTCGGATCGTGACGGTTTCCCTTTGCCGTCGCGCGATTCGGCACGCACGAGCCGTACCTTGGCGGTCGAGCCAACCTTGGTGGCGGCGATCGCGCGACTCAAAAGTGTCGGATCGGTGGCCGTCACGCCGTTCCATTTGAGGATCACGTCGTTACGGCGAATCCCGGCACGGTCGGCGGGCGCCTCGGGCTCGACGCGCTCGACCAGCACTCCCTCGCCGATCGCCAGGCCGAGTTGCTCGGCGATTTCCTGCGGGACTTCGACCGGCCGGATGCCGAGCCACGCCCGTTCGATCCAGCCCTTGGTTCGCAACTGCGCGTACTCGTCTTTGGCAACGCTGCTGGGGATGGCGAAGCTGATGCCCTGGTAGGACGAGCCGAAGATCGCGGCGTTGATGCCGATCACTTTGCCTTCGATGTTGATTAGCGGTCCGCCGCTGTTGCCGGGGTTCACCGCGGCGTCCGTCTGGAGGTACTCTTGATACAAGTTTTTCATCGGCATGCTACCGCTGCGGCGCCCTTTGGCGCTGACGATGCCGAAGGTGAAGCTGCGTTCCAATCCGAAGGGGCTCCCCAGGGCCCAGACCAAATCGCCGACCTCCAGTTCGTCGCTGTCGCCCCATTCGGCGGCGATTAGATTGGGGGCGTCGATCTTGAGCACGGCCAAATCGGTGACGTCGTCGGCGCCGACGATCGTCGCGGGCGTAACGCGACCGTCGGCCAGATGCACCGAGATCGAGCGTGCGCCGCTGACCACGTGGTTGTTCGTCATGACGTATCCGTCTGGATCGACGATGACGCCGGAGCCCTGCCCTTCGCGGCCCTGAAACCCGGGACGGAAAATGCTCACCACGCTCGGCTCCAAACGCTTGGCGATCATCCGCGAGGCCAGCTCGAAATCGGTGAGCCGCGATTTCCCACTCTTGAGTGCGCCGGTGGCAACGTCGACGTCGGCCTTCAGATTGTTGAATCGGACCTGATAGACGAATTGGCCGACCAAGTAGGGCGCCGCGGCCACCATCACCAAGAAAATGAGCACCGTAAACCAGCGGCTCGTAATTTGGGCTGGCGGCTGGGGCGACGACGAAACAAGGGGCTCCGCGACGGGAACCGCGTCAGCAGAAGTGAATGTCGTCGATTCGTCCATGTACCATCGGATCCAACGAGAAGGCGTGCCGCGGCGGTCGGCCCGCCGACCAGGGAGCGCGACGGCTCTGTGACTGATTATAGACGGTCGCTCCCGGAAAGGCGATTATCCGGTCGGCCAATCCAACCCCGATAATCCGCCCCGGCCAACGCCCCAAAATACGCCGTCGGCCCGGTATCAGGGCCGATTCGGCCCGCCCGGCAAACTACCCTTGAAAAACGCTTCCTCCTGGCTGCCATTTTGAACTCGATCCGCAGGGCTGGATTTATGACAACGCCGCTCACGCTATTCGACGAAGATTCCTACGCCGCAACCGACACGTCGGACACGGACAACGCCGCGATCGAGCTGGCCGCCCATTGGAATGGTCCGAAATGCGAGAAATGCGAAGCACCCATAAAATCCGACGCCGTGACGGTCTGCCGTCGCTGCGGTTGGTATCCCCGCTTAAACCAGTTCGTCGAAGTGGACCAGGATTGGGAGGTTTACGACGACGAAGCCGGGCCGACCGCCGAAGTCGCTAAACCGTCGCACGTCGCGGTGTGGCTGAACTTGCTGCCGCGGTAGGCGTGGATCGTGACTGCCACTGTCTCTGCCGTCGTGGCGGAAAGCGTCGTCGTCCGGCTGGTGACGCCCAGCGGAAGTGCTTTCCGCATGCACTGGTCGCTAACGCAATTGGTGGTCGGCCTGTTGGCGTTTGCCAGTTGCCACCTGATTACGTTCCTGTTTGCCGTGGCCGACGACGCCGACACCGGGATGCTCGACATCGTTTTAAGGCCGCTCAAACTGTGGTTCAAGTTGTTCGCCAAATTGCCCGCTCGGCTATGGCTCGTCGACACGGCGGCCGCGGGGCTGACCGCTGCCGTGATGTCGGTCGTGGTGATCGGCGGCCTGCCCTACGAACGATTGTGGGACTGGGGGTTCAAGCAACCGCCAAAGCAAAATCTGATGGGCGCCGTGATGTCGCAAGTGCAAAAAGTGCAGGGCGATGGCGCCGACAATCTCGAAGACGCGGTGAAAGACTTCGCCGGCACACAAAACCTGGACGATGGCGGAAAACCGATCGCTTCGCCACCGCCCAAACCGCGCCAGCAAGCGGATTGCGTGATCCTGGGCTACCGCCTCGACGCCACAGGCCGACTCCATTCGCTGGTGCTCGGCACCGCCTTCAAAAAGAAGCTGGTCTTCGCCGGCGTGGTTACGCCGAAGTTGGCCGCGGAAGAATCGGCTGGAGTGCTGCAAATGCTCTCCGACACGTCGGCCAAGCAACCGTACTTGCCGCTGCAATTCAGAGCGACTTGGGTCGTGCCCAAATACTCGTGCCGCGTCAGCTACGGGAAGCGGGATAAACAAACCGGCCGTCTGCTCGACCCGCAATAGGTAGAGTTCATCGGCCAACTTCGCTAGCAGCATAGTGCTGGCCGTACGGCCGCATTCGGGTTATCCTCGGCAGAGATGGCCGAACTACCGCTGGAATCTGACGAACTGTTTGTGCCGATCGAGGCCGAGGACACGGGTTCGCTCGCCGACGTTGGGCTCGGTGCGCCGAGATTGTTCCCGTCGCCGCTGGCGTCGACGGCCGACGGGCTGGTTTGCGTCGGCGGCCGGCTCACGCCCGAGTGGTTGCTCGACGCCTACCGCCACGGAATTTTTCCCTGGCCGGTGTGGGATGATGAGCCGATGGCCTGGTGGTCGCTCGACCCGCGAACGATCCTCGAATTCGAGTTACTACACGTGTCGCGGCGTCTGCGGCGGACGCTCGCAAGCGGCACGTTTACGGTCACCTGCAATCGCGATTTTGCCGGCGTGATTCATGGCTGCGCCACGGCGGGCGACCGCCAGAAAGGTACGTGGCTCACGCCGTCGATGATCGCCGCCTACTCGGAGCTGCATCGCCTCGGCCACGCCCATAGCATCGAGGTCTGGCACGAAAACGAGCTCGCCGGCGGGACCTACGGCGTGGCGATCGGCGGACTGTTCGCCGCGGAGAGCATGTTCTATCGCGTGCGCGATGCGTCGAAGGTGGCAGTCGTCCACTTGGTCGCCCATTTGAAAGCCCGCGGTTACGGCTTGCTCGACATCCAGCAATGGACGCCGCACACCGGTCGACTCGGCGCGATCATGATTCCACGCAGCGACTTTCTGCGCCGTTTGGCCAAAGCAGTCGATCTGCCCGTGACGTTTGGAAACGTACTGGCCGGCGAGCCGCTAGAGTTGGCCCACCGGTGACTCAGCTTCCTCGTCGACGATCACTCGCCCGGTCGGCTCGAGGACGCCGATCAAATCCGAGAGCCCTTGCCGCAAAGCCTCTGCTCGCTCGGGCGTCCACCAACCGCGATATTCGGCGATTGCATCGTCCAGTTGGGCGAGCTGCCGCTCGGTGAGCTTGTCGAGAATCTCTCGCTCAGCCGGCGAGTCGACTTTGCGTCGCCAGCGGCGCAATTGCTCGTCGGCCGCGACGCAGTCGTTGATCCGGCCGAGCTGCTCTTGCAGCTTCTGCACGACCGGATAGTGCTGATCCCGCAAGACGGGGCCGAACGCCGAGGCGAGCAATTCCAGCGTGTACCGCAACTGCTTGCCGCAGATGCGGAACTGGTGGAGCGCCGAGAGATCACTATTCTGGTTCGGCAAGGCGGCAAAAAAGTTCTCGGCCGCCTGTCCGAGCTGCGACTCGGCCCAATTGTGGAAGCTCACGTCCTGCGTCCGCTGCCGCTTGCCGCGCGGCCGTACGCCGGCCAGCAATCCGTACATCTTTCGCCGGAAGCGGTTTTCCTGCTCGCTCTGGTCGGCCACGGCCATGATCTTCGGCTGCGCCGCGGCCCGCTCGTCGGCAACCATCGCCAGTAGGCCACCCGCCCGGCCGTCGAGTTCTTTCCGCATCCATTCGGCGAGCACGTCCAAGTCGCGGGCTGCACCGGCGGCGCGGCGAATCTTCTTGAGTCGTTTGGAGAGCCAGCTGGCCTCGCCTCGCGGGAGCCAGTCGCGGTAGAGTTTAAGGGCGGCGATCGCCCGCCGCGTAGCCACGCGGAGTTGGTGGACCTTCTCGATGTCGTCGTCGATTTGCCGCGCTGCCAGCGGCAACCAATAGGCCACCGTCGCCAGCCGCGCTTCGAGCGATGCGCGGGCCGCGTCGCTGACGCGACCGCCGGTCGGTATCGAATCGATCCATTTGCTTAGCCGGGCCATGCCGAGTCCTAAACCACAATTGGTTGGAGCACGTTGCGGCTGATCCGTAGCGACCGCTCGCGTCCTTCGAGAGTTTCCGTAAAGGCTTCATCCTCCACCTCGACGCACACCGCCCCATTGTAGTGTACGTCGGCCAGAGCGCCGACCCATTGGCCCCAGTCGACGTCGCCGAGCCCCGGCAGTTTGGCGGTCGCCCGCTCCAGCGGAGGGGCCAGCGAGCCGACGTCCTGCAGCCGGTGGCGGTCGATCCGCATGTCTTTGGCGTGGGTGTGAAAAATCCGCGGGCCGAACTCGCGGATCGGCGCGATCGGGTCGATGAACTGCATCACCAGGTGCGACGGATCGAAGTTCAGCCCGAAGCTCGCCGACGGAATGATCTCGAACATCCGCCGCCAAATCGCCGGCGTCCGCGCAAGATTCATCCCGAACGGCCAGGTGTTCGCAAACAGCATCGGGCAGTTTTCGATGCCGATCCGCACGCCGTGGTCCTCGGCGTAGTGCACCAGATCGGGCCAGGCTTCGGCGAATCGCTCGATGTTCTCGTCGAGCGGCAGCTTGGTGTGGGCGCCGACGAACGCAGTGACAAGGTCGAGGCCCAACCGCGGCGCGGCGTCGATCACTTTTCTGAGATGCACGCGGGCCCGCTCGGCTTCCTCCGCGTCCGCCGCCAATGGATTCGAGTAGTATCCCAGCGCCGAGATGCCGACGCCGTGTTTCTCGCAGAGCGCGTTGACGTCGTCGGCCTGCGTCTGCGTGAAGCCCTCGACGTCGATGTGACACACGCCGCCGTACTTCCGGTCGGGCCCGCCCTCAGGCCAGCACATCACCTCGACGCACTGGTAGCCCTCGGCTGCCGCAAACGCGAGCACGCGCTCCAACGGCAGCTCGCCGAAAATCGCACTGACAAATCCAAGTTGCATGACGCCCGCCAACCTCTTCGCCGTTGCTCAACTATACGCTGCGAATGCCTGCTCCAAGTCTGCCTGCAAATCCTCGTAGGCTTCCAGACCCACGGAGAGGCGAATCAGGCCGTCGGTGATGCCGTGCTTCTGGCGGTCGGCCGGGTCGTAGCTGGCGTGCGACATCGAGGCCGGCTGCTCGATGAGCGATTCGACCGCGCCCAGGCTCACGGCCAGTTGAAACAGCTTGGTCGACTCGACGAACTTCTTGGCCGCCGCGAAACCGGCCTTCACCTCGAATGAGAGCATCGCGCCGAACCCGCCCTCCATTTGCCGTGCCGCGAGCGTGTGGGCCGGATGGTCCGCCAGCCCGGGATAAAGCACGCGACTGACCTTGGGATGCTGCTGCAACCACTCCGCCAATCGCTGTGCCGTGCGACTCTGTTCTCGGACGCGTAGCTCCAGCGTCTTGATCCCGCGAGAGCAAAGGAACGACTCGAGCGGCCCGAGAACCGCGCCGGTCGCATTCTGGAAGAAGTAGAGCCGTTCGAACAACGTCTGATCGCGGACCACCAGCGCTCCGCCGAGCATGTCGCTGTGTCCGCCCAGGTATTTCGTGGCGGAGTGCATCACGACGTCGGCCCCCAGCTCCAGCGGGCGAGTGAGGACGGGCGTGGCGAACGTGCTGTCTACGGCTAGCAGCGCGCCATGCTGGTGGGCAACGTCGGCACAGGCCGCGACGTCGGTGATCGAGAGCAGCGGATTGCCGGGCGACTCGATCCACACGAGCCGCGTGGCCGGCGTGATGGCGGCGGCCACGTTTGGCGACGTTGGTCGTGTCGACGTGAGTAAATTTGATGCCGGCGCGATCGGTCATCTTGTGTAACAGTCGATAGGTTCCACCATAGAGGTCCTGCGCGGCGACCACATGATCGCCGGCCGAGAGCGACGCGAGCACGCAATGCGTCGCCGCCATGCCGGTGGAGAACGCGAGCGCCCCACAGCCGCCTTCGAGTGAAGCAAGCGTCGTTTCGAGATTCTTCCGTGTCGGATTGCCGCTGCGCGAGTAGTCGAACTCCCGCCACTTGCCAGCCTCGTGCTGCACAAACGTCGAAGCGACATGAATCGGCGGCACGACGGCGCCGGTCGCCTCGTCGCGCTGTTGCCCCACGTGAATTGCCCGGGTTCGAAATTGCATTGTTCAGCGCCGGCGGCAACGCCGGATCCTCACCAACCAGTTACGCCACACGCTTCTTGAGCACGCTCGAGCACCGCAGCCGCCTTTTTGCGGGCCTTCGCCGCGCCATCCGCAAGTACCTGATGAACGAAGTCCGGCTTCGCAGCCAGCTCGGCCCTCCGCGCCCGCGGCTCGGCCCAATACTTCTCCGCCGCGTCGGCAAGCGCCTTCTTGATGTCGCCGTAGCCGAAACCGCCGCGGCGGTAGAGTGCCGCCATCTCCTCGCGCTCGGCGTCGGTCGCCACGAGCGAATACAAATCGTACAACACGTCGCCGGCCGGCTCCTTCGGCTGGTCCATCGGCCGCGAGTCGGTCACGATCCGCATGATCTGCTTCCGCTGGACCTTTGCATCCTCGAAAACAGCCAGCGTGTTGTTGTAGCTCTTCGACATTTTTTGGCCGTCGGTGCCGCGAATCTTGGCCGATGACTCGAGCAATTGCTCCTTCGGCATCACGAAGACGTCACCAAACTCATGGTTGAAACTGCCGGCCAGATCACGGCAGACCTCGATGTGCTGTACCTGGTCTTGGCCGACGGGCACGACATCGCTGTCATAGGCCAGGATGTCGGCCGCCATTAGGACGGGATAGCCGAAGACGCCCGCGTCGGCGGAAAGCCCTTTAGCGATTCGGTCCTTGTATGCATGGCAACGTTCGAGCAGCCCCATTGGCGCGCCCGTCATCAACAGCCAGCACAGCTGGCTCACCTCGGGCACATCGGATTGCACAAATAGATTTGCCCTTCTCGGATCAAGGCCGAGAGCGAGCCAATCCAGTGCGATGTCAAAAGTCCAACCGCGGAGCTTGTCGGGGTCTCGCACAGTGTTAAGCGCGTGCAAATTTGCGATGAAATAAAACGCCTGGTCGTTGTCTCTGCAGCGCGATGTACTGCCGGATCGCGCCGAAGTAATTGCCCCAATGGATTCGCCCAGTCGGTTTGATACCGCTTAATACTCGCATGTTAATTACTTATTTCCGCTTGTAACTAAGGTGCCCACTACATCCGCGATCGATTTGACACCCGCCTCAATCAGTGCTCCCGGCAGCGCGTCAAGTACCTCAATGGACGCCCGTGGATTGTAAAAGTTCACGGTGCCGAGTTGAACCGCCGAGGCTCCGGCGACGAAAAACTCCATCACGTCGTCGATCGTGGCGATGCCGCCAATGCCGACGATCGGCGTGTCGGTGGCCTGGGCCGCCTGAAAAACTGCCCGCAGGGCGATGGGCTTGATCGCCGGGCCGCTGAGGCCGCCCAGCACGTTTCCGAGCATCGGCTTCCGCCGCCGCCAATCGATCGCCATGCCGAGGCAGGTGTTGATCAACGAAATCGCGTCGGCACCACCAGCGGCGGCGGCCCGAGCCATCGTCGAGATGCTGGTCACGTTCGGTGTCAGCTTGGCGACGATCGGCGTGGAAGTCGCGGCGCGGCAATCGGTCACCAGCCGCTCGCACATTGCCGGATCGGTGCCAAAGTCGACGCCGCCCGACACATTGGGACACGAGATGTTCAGTTCCAACGCCGCGATGCCCACGAGGCCGTCAAGCCGACGCGCCATGCCGACGAACTCGTCGTGCGTCCGGCCAGCGATGCTGACGATGATCGGCACGCGAAGCGCGCCGAAATAGGGCAAATGGTGCGCCACGAACGCCTCGAGGCCGTCGTTATCGAGCCCAATCGAGTTGAGCATTCCGGCGGCCGTCTCGATCGTCCGCCAGGGCGCGTTGCCGACGCGCGGCTCCGCGGTGATCGTCTTGGGGAGAATCCCGCCGAGCCGCGTTACGTCAACGAGCCCCGTCATTTCACGCGCGTAACCGAACGTGCCGGACGCCACGAGAATCGGGTTCGGCAGCCGCAATCGGCCCAGCTGGACCGAGAGGTCGATCGCGGAAGCAGTGTCGGCCGGCGGCATGGCGGGAAGATAGTAAGAGTCGCTGGGAACCGCGAGCCGAACGGCTCGGGCCTGTGGACTCGCCATTCTAGGATGAGTCGGCGCAGCCGGATACCGGCTGCCAAGATTAGCTAATTCGCTGGGAAGGGAGGACCTGAAACCGCCGCGCTAGATAATGCCGCCGTGCGTGCGCATCGGCGACATGTGGCTCGGCTGATCGAGGAACCAGATGCGTTCCCATTCGTTGAGAAAATTACGGAGATCCTCGGACGTGAAGATCAACTCTTGGGCGCGGCGGCCCGGCTCGGCCGAATACATCGGTATCAGACACCCCGTGTTGACCGAAAATAGCCCCGCCGCGGCAATGGTCCAAAATACCTTACGCATCCTTGCGTCTCCTCCGTAGGCAGCCGATCGGTCTGCGGCGCGCATGGCCGCGGATCACGATTGCATTTCCTTCCGTCGCCCGGAAGCCAGGCTGGCGAGCTGACTCGTCCGTAGCCGGTCCGTCGACCTGTGTTCGATGAGAATGGTGAAAAGCGGCGGGAGGATAGCCACTTCCATCGGCCGCGCCGAGGGCAATGTTTGGAGAATTTGTGGTGAGTTTTGGAGAGAAGCGCCCGATGCTGTCAGTCCCTAGCAGCAGCAAGCATCGACTAAAGTCTTTTCCACAAACGACTTCCGGCAATTATGTCGGCGAATTCTCGGGCGGCGGGGCCCCGTTCGAGAGATCCATGCCAGCTTGCAGAGCGGCTCGACGCTCCATCTCGCGGACCTTTTCTTCCATCTCCTTGCCTGGCTTGAAAGTTACGACATACTTTTCTGGGACAAAGACTTTCTCGCCCGTCCGCGGGTTCCGGGCCTTGCGAGCAGCCCGCCGCTTGACCTCGAACACGCCAAAATTTCGCAGCTCAATGCGATGGTCCTCAACCAGGGTGGCCACAATCGCGTTAAATGTTTTCTGGACAATCTCTTTCGTCTTGAGCTGGGTCATCCCAATCTCTTCCGAGATGGTTTTGACGATCTCTTTCTTGGTCACGTTCGCTGTCCCCTATGAGAATGGCGATTTGCGCCGAATGGCGGCCGCCTTGGAGAGTGTCCCGCAGCGCTCCAAGTCTAATTGTTGTAAGCATTAGTGTCAAGATTTGCCACACCGATCCGGCCCGGGATGACACCCGTTTGGCGGGTCACAGGAAAGACAGCTGGAGAAGTGCCCGCCGCAGGTCGAGCGGGCATAAGTTCTAATGGGCCAATAACTTAGAGTGGCGAGCGGCCGCGGCTGATCTTGCTGGCGACCCAATTCACGTCGTAAGTTCTGTCCAACAAATAACTTAGCGTTATTCCAGCGATCGAAGGCCGACCGCGCCCTTCAGATGCGGATGACAGCGACCTGCGCCTGAATCTCCTCAAGCTGGTAAAGCCGCCCCTTGCCGCTGCCGGGGCACACTTGGCAAGTTTCCGTCCAGACCTCGGGCGAGCGGACATTGGAGTCCCAAAACGGCCAGGTGCGACACTGACGCGGCCGGGCGCTGTAGACACGGCACTTCCGCGACTTGTTGTCGAAGAACACGCAATCGCCGTTCGAGTGCTCGACGAGGCTCTTGCGGACGCCCACGTGTCGAACAAACAACTTCTCGAATTCATCAACCGGCAGATCCATGCTGGCCGCCATCGCGGCGACGTCGTCTCGATTGACCCACACGTAGCCGGGCGAGCCGGTGCAGCAGTCGCCGCAACCGGTGCAGGAGAACTTCAATCCGTCCTTGTACCAGGGCTCGCCATTTTCACCGTTGCCACCCATCGATCGTTCCTTCTTCAGAATGGTGTTACTTGACCGCGACGCTGGCCACTTCTTCAAGCGCGGCGGCGACTCGGTCGATCTCTTCGAGCGTGGTGGCAAAACCGGGGCTGAGTCGCAGCGTTCCGCCGCCCGCCGTGGTGCCAAGCGCGGCGTGCATCCGCGGCGCGCAGTGAAGTCCGGCGCGGCATTGAATGCGATGGGTCGACTCAAGCACGGCCGCCAATTCCTGTGGGTCGTAGCCGTCGAGCGTGATGCTCACGACGCTAGTGCGATGAGCGGTCGACTGAGGGCCGTGGATGGTGAGGCCATCGATGCCGTGAAGTCGATCGAGCAACCGCGACGTGAGGGCGGTGTGATGCGAATGAATTGCCGCAATGGATTTCCGTGCCAGGAATTCGCACGATGCGACGAGCCCCGCCAGGCCGACGAGGTTGTGGTTGCCCGGCTCATACTTGTCCGGCAGCTCGTCGGGCTGGCGATCTTCGTCGCTGCGGGTGCCGGTGCCGCCATAACGCAGTGGTTGGAGTACGCCTTCGACTCCCGGTCGGACAAATAGCACGCCGGTCCCCAGCGGTCCCAGCAGGCCTTTGTGGCCGGGGGCGGCCAGCAGGTCGACTTCGATTTGCGATACGTCCAGCGGCACGTGCCCGAGCGATTGGGCGGCGTCGACCAGGAAGAACGCGCCATGTTCGCGCACAAGCCGGCCGATCGGTTCGATCGGCTGGATCGCGCCCGTGACATTTGAAGCATGGACGACCGCCACCAGCCGCGTCTGGGGCCGCAAAGCCGCACGCACATCATCCGGCGACACGAGCCCCGCGCCGTCGCACGGCACGTAGCTCAACTTGACCCTGGCCTGATCGCTCAGCGCCCGCAACGGCCGGAGCACGGAATTGTGATCGCAGACGGTCGTCACCACGTGGTCGCCCGGCCGCACGATGCCACGGATGGCGAGATTCAAAACGTCCGTGCCATTGAAGCCGAAGACGATCTGCAGCGGGTCGTCGGCGGCAAGGAGCGTGGCCACGCCCTGCCGGGCCCGCTCGACGATGCCGTTCGCCTCGATCGCCTCGCGGTAGCCGCTACGGCCGTTGGGAGCGCCGTTTTCACGTTGATACTGGTCGACGGCAGCGTAGACGGCCTCCGGCTTGGGCCAGCTGGTGGCGGCATTGTCGAGGTAGATGCGGTTCTGCGAGGAATTCATAGCTCTCGATTATACGGGCTCGCAGCGGCGAGAAAAATGGTGTGTTTGTATCTCGCGTCGCGAGCGACGCGGCTAAGTGGCCACATCCTGGTGCAGCGTCGCCGCGCTTCAGCCGCCGATCTGGTACATGGCCCGCTCGGGCCGGACGAATTGGTCGCTGCCGATGCCGTGGGCCGGGGCTTTGGCCCAAACGCAGTCGCGGACGAGGTCGACAATTTCGTCGTCGCTGCCGCCCTCACGCAGCAGTTTCCGGGCATCCCACTCCTTGGTCGAGAACAGACAATTGCGGACCTGACCTTCCGCCGTAAGCCGCAACCGGTCGCATTCGCCACAGAACGGCTGCGAGACGGGCTGAATGAGCCCGACGCGACCGCCACCGTCGGCGAACACGAAATCCGTCGCGGGCTGGCTGGGGTGGAGCGGAGCGACCGGCACGAGCGGACCAAATTCCGTCTCGAGCGTGCGGCGGATCGACTCGCCGTCGAGCACGTCGCCAGCCTGCCAATGCTGCTCCGCGTCGAGCGGCATGTATTCGATGAACCGTAGCTCCAGGCCGCGCTCGCGCGCGAAACGGGCCAGCGGCACGATTTCCGCGTCGGTGAGCGAGCGGATGGCGATCGCGTTGAGCCGCACGCTCTCAAAACCTGCCGCTTGTGCCGCGGCGATTCCGGCGAGCACGCGGTCGAGGCCCGATCGACGGGAGATGTGCTGAAAGGATTTCTCACTAAGCGTGTCGAGACTGATATTGAGTCGCTTGAGGCCTGCCTGGTGCAGTGCCTCTGCCTGCTCCGCCAAAAGAATGCCGTTGGTCGTGAGTGAAAAATCCTCGACGCCGGGCAATTGCGAGAGCTGTGCAACGAGTCGCGGCAAGTCGGCCCGTACGAGCGGCTCGCCGCCTGTGAGCCGAAATCGCCGCACCCCCATTTGTGCGACGACCGCGACGAACCGCGTAATCTCCTCGAACGACAGTATCTCGTGGCGCGGCTTGAAGCGGACGTTCTCGTCCGGCATGCAATAAAAGCATCGTATGTTGCAGCGATCGGTGACACTCACGCGCAGACTGCGATGCGTACGCCCGAGTCGGTCAATTAGCGGCGATTGATCGGTAATGGTTGTCATCGGGATTCGCGCGTCGCCTGTCTCGTTCGTCTCCAACAAAACAGCGACGCGGCTAATTGGGGTGAACCCACTCGCTGGTGCCGTCGGACCAGTGTTCTTGTTTCCATATCGGGACATCGCGCTTGATCGCGTCGATTAGCCATTGGCCGGCGGCGAAGGCGTCGGCTCGGTGCGGCGTGCTGACGGCGATCGCCACACTCGCCTCAGTGAGCGGCACGCGGCCCAGGCGGTGGATGATCATGCATTCTACCAGCGGCCAGCGACGGCGGGCCTCGGCCTCCAGGTCGGCGAGTTTTTTTTCCGCCATTTCGTCGTAGGCTTCGTAGTCGAGCATAACGGTACGGCGGCCGTCGGTCAGCTCGCGGGTCGTACCGAGAAACAGCACGACGGCTCCCGCTGCCGGCCGCGAGGCCGTCGCCAGCAGGGCGCTCGAATCGATAGGTTCTCGCGTTAGCTCGATCATGGCTCTGACATGCTGAAACACTTATCCGCCACTTACGGGCGGGATCAACGCGATCTCGGACTTCTCGGTCACTGCAGTCTCGGCCGCGGCGAATTCCCGATCGACCGCCCAGCGAGCGTGTGGCAGGATTCGCTCAAGTTGTGGCACTGCCCTCAGCAGCGACCGCTGCACGTCGGCCAGCGTCGCCCCCTCAGGAACCGCCACCGTCGCCGCGCTGCTGCCAGCAAGCTCCCGAGCCGATGCAAACAGTTTTACGCACACCATCATGTCACCACCAGCCGCTTTCCCTGGGCTCGCACGAGCGTCGCCAGCTCGGGCATCAAACCGTACGCCAGGGCAAGCAACTTGACCGGGTGGATCGTCGGCTTGGTGGTGCCCTGCTCCATTTGTATTTTACAGGTACTGCACTCGGTCATGCCCATCTGAAACGGCCCATTGCGGACGGCGTCGATCAGTTCGAAGCCCGCTCGCAGGCTGGCGCGGTAGTTCTCACGCTTGATGCCGTAGAGCCCGGCGATGCCGCTGCAACCCTTTTCAACGCGGTGGACTCCGATCCCCGGCACAAGCCGCAGCAGATTCTCCGCCGGCGCCCCGACGCCCAACGCACGCAAATGGCATGGCACGTGATAACCGACCGAGATTCGTTGCGACTGAAAGCCGAGCTTGAGCTTGCCGTTTTGATGGAGTTGCCACAAATAGTGACACGCGTCGAACGAATTCTCGGCAACCGCGACGGCATCTTCATCGTCGTCGAGAATCGTCGGATACTCGCGCGTGAGGGCGAGCACGGCCGACGGTTCGGTGGCAATCACCTTGTAGCCTTGCCGCACCGCCTCGGCCAGCAGCGCGACGTTTCGCTGCGCGATGGCCCGAGCGGGTTCCAAAACGCCCTGGGAGATCATCGGCATGGCGGCCTCGTTTTGATCCGCGGGCACAAACACGTTGACGCCGTTGTGCCGCAGCACGGCAATCAGCGATTCGGCGAGCTGTGTGTCAAAGTAATTTGCATACGTGTCGACAAAGTAGACGACTTTCTCGCCCTGCCGAGTCGTCGGCTGACCGAGGCGACGCATTGCCGCATTTTTCAGGAAGCTGCGCCTCGCGAGTCGAGGCAGTTTGCGACCCTGGGCCACGCCGAGAACCTTCTCGAGCAGCCAGCGGGCCTGCGGATTGGCCAGTGCCCAATTGGCGATCGCCGGCAGCCGGCCCGCGAGCCCTGCAAGCCGATCGATCTGGACCAGCAGCCGATCGTGAAACGCGAGACCGTTCGTGCGGACGTACGCGGCCTTGGCTTCCAGCATCAGCTTCGGAATGTCGACGTTTGCCGGGCATTCGAGCCGGCACATGTGGCAATGGACGCAGAGGTCGGCGACCGCCTTGCATGCGTCGTCGAGCACCTCGTCCGGCGGCAAGCGGCCGGTGAGTATCCCGCGAATTAGGTTCGCTTTCGCCCGCGGCGACGCTTCTTCGCGCGGCGCGAGGCGAAAGATCGGGCACATCCGCACTTCCGGCGACGTCGACCGGCAGGCCCCACAGCCGTTGCACAGACGGGCGGCGTCCATCAATTCTTCCGGCTGCCAACGCAATTGCAGCGCGAATGGCCCCGCCGTGCGGCTGTCTACTTCCGCTGCCGCATCGGTCGCCATTTGCTGCGCCTGATGAATCGTCATTGGCCGCAGGTCGTGAATCATTCGCTGCGACGCCAGCGACACGATCTTTCCCGGATTCAAGAGTCCCTGGGGATCGAAAATCTGTTTCAGCTCGCGAAAGACGTTTGTGAGCGGCCCGAACTGTGCCGCAAGGAATGGCGTGCGGCTAAGTCCGTCGCCGTGTTCGCCGCTGACCGTGCCGCCTAGTAGCCACACCTTTTCGTAGAGCTCGGCCGCCAACGTCTCGAGCGTGGCGACGTCGTCGGAGCTGGCAAGATCGAGAAAAGGACGGATATGAAGCTGCCCGTGGCCCGCGTGGCCGAAAAGCGATGCCGTGACCTGCAATCGCTTGAAGGTGTCCTGCGCGTGCTTCAAGAAGACCGGCAGCGCCGCCGGCGGAACGGCCATGTCCTCGATGCAAGGGATCGGTCGCGTCGTGCCCTGCAGCCGATAGAGCGTGGGCACAAACCGCCGAGCCAGCCCCCAATAGAGCTGGAAGTCGCCGTCGTCTTCCGCGACGTGAGCCGCGGCGGCCAGCCCCGACTTGAACTGAACGAGCTCGACGATCTCATCGATCTTGGCCCGCGTTTCTCGGGCTGATTCGCCGTGCTGTTCCACGAGCAGCACCGCCTCTGCTTCGCCGGGAATTAGCAGCTCGTAGCGCACGTCGCTCTCGCGTGCAAGGTTCAAATGCCGGCGGTCCATCAGGTCACACGCCGCGGGAGAGAGCGGCAACAGCTCCAACACCGCGTTCGCCGCTTTGTCCAAACTGTCGAACAAGAGCAGCACGCAGCCACGGTGCACGGGCAGCGGATCGACCGTTACCGTCGCGTCCAAGATGAGCGCGAGCGTCCCTTCGCTTCCCACGAGAAGCTTAGCGAGGTCGAGCCGTCCGTCCGCGAGCACGTCATGAAGCGCATACCCGCTGCGATTCACCAGGCTCTGCGGTCGATATTGGGCGATCAGCCTTGCATGCCGCTCGATCAGTCCTGCCACCGACTGGACCAAATGGTCGAGCCGCGTCGCGGGGCAACTTTCGCCCGCGTCGTCGACGGGCTTCGGCACCGCGTGCCGCCCCACCTCGAGCACTTCGCCGTCGGCAAGCACAATCGTGAGCGCCTCGACGTGCCGACGCGCCGAGCCGTATTTCGGCCAATGGCTGCCGCCCGCGTCGATCGCAACCACGCTCCCCATGGTCGTCACGTGGCTCATGGCGGGGTCGGGTCCAATCGTCAGACCGCGCTCCGCCAGGAAGCGATTGAGCGTTGCGAGCACGACTCCCGCTTGCACCCGCACGCGGTCGCCGTCGACGTTCAGCACACGGCGGAAGTGCCGCGAGAAGTCGACGACGATCCCCCGACCAAGCGATTCGCCGGCCAAGCCGCTACCGGCGCCACGTGGGAAGATCGGAATCTGATTCTCCGCCGCGTAGCGAACGGTGGCCACGACGTCTTTCATCGATTGCGGCCGCACGACGCCCAGCGGGCGAATCTCGTAGACGCTCGCGTCGGTCGAATAGAGCTGCGTGAACAGATCGTCGCAGCGGACCTCGCCTTGCAGCAAACCCCGCAAGTCTTCTTCGATTCGCTGGTTCTCAGGGTCCATCGGTGAGCTGCCAAGAGGGATGGACGAGAGGAAGGAAAAGTTGCGGAACTCCGGTTCCAAATCTACGACGTGGCCGCGGGCGTCGAATGGTCCTTGAGTCGCGCTGCCATCTGACGATATCGCTCGTGCGTTTCGAGGTCGAACCCACCGTGCCGTTCGATCTCGTGCGCGCCGCGATACTGGGCGTGGCAACGATAGCAGGTGAGCGACTCGCCCATCACGAGATACAACACGAGATCGACCAGTGCCGTCGCAAACAGAATCGCAAAAGTCCAAAACACTTGATAGTTGGCCCACGCGATGCTGCTGGCGACGAAACCGATCACCACCAGTGCGACCCCCAGCTTCTGCGGAAAATCCTTGCGAGCAAAGAGATCGGTGCTGGGGCATACCAGGCAGCGTTCGATCCGCTCGTCTGAGACCGCGCCCTCAGGAATCGTCAAGCGACCTGCACACTGGGGACACGCCAGCTCAGTCGAAGCCGCGGTGAATGCGGTGCGGACCGTCTTTTCGCAGCTGGGGCAGCGGTACGTGACGTTCATGGAAACAACTACGGGTTACACAATGGGCAGTTCGGACGCTCGATTATAGCGGAAACGCCGACTCGGCCGACAGGAGGAGGCCGGTCAATTCGCCGACGAACACGCCAATCACGGCGACGTACAGGATCCCCGTCGCACTTTGGGTGTTGGGAATCTTGAGCGTCTGCCAGGCCATCCACACCAGGACCGCGACCCCAAACAGGCCAAATGACCAACGCAATACGAGGAACAGCAACCAGGCCGTGGAAAGTTCCGTCGAATACCTGAGTTCGCATGCGAGTCCCAGTGCGGATACGACCGTCTGAACAGCGACGGCAACAGCCATCGCCAACATCATTCTCTGCAAAGGCGCGAGATCCATGGTTGGCGAGTTGAGATACCAATGCCCCAAGAGCATGGTTGCCAGCGTAATTCCCATCAGGAGACCGGAACTCGGAATGGAAACCAGTGATAAGGCGCCCGACAAGAAACCCATCCGGCGAGCGTCGCCCTCCATGGTGGTGGCTTCCTCAGCGGTGATTTGTCGCTCCACGGCAGGGAAGTATTTATTCAAAAACTCGTTACTTTCATCTGGCCCTGGCGCAAGCGAATACAGATTAAGAGCTCCCGCCAATGAAATCGCCGCAACGACCCATAACAAACACTTTCCCAAATTCGCCTTTTCGTAAAGCCAGCACACTGAACCGGAGTAGCTCGCCACAGCTGCCGCCACGGCGTACCAGGCTACTGAAAGTGCCACCGAGAAACTCACGAGCGCAGCGAGCGTCGATAGCCCCAGCGTGACATACAGATGATTGCGAAAGTATCCGCTGGTGACCTGGCGTGACGACGGTATTGCCAAACCTACTGCTAATCCGAAGGTGAGTCTTAGCAGGAACTGCGCGAGTAACGCCATGGCTCACCGGCGATTGCCGTAAATCAGATTCATAACTTCCGCGCGGCTGGAAAGGCTCGAGCGGAAGACGCCCTTCATCGCCGAAGTGACGCAGACGCTGCCCGGCTTGCGGACGCCGCGGATTGTCATGCAGCTGTGCGTCGCCTCGATCACCACTGCGACGCCCTTCACGTCCAGCTCCTCGATCAACAGGTTCGCTAGGTCCTCGGTCATCCGCTCCTGCACTTGCGGCCGGTGCGACACGACCTCGACCACGCGGGCGAGCTTGCTCAGGCCGACGACTTTGCCGTTGGGGATGTAGCCGATGTGCGCGACGCCTGAGAACGGCAACATGTGATGCTCGCACATGCTGTCGAAGGCGATGTCGCGCACCAGCACCATCTCGTCGTACTTCTCGGTGAAGAACTTCTGCAAATGCGTACGCGGATTTTTGTGCAGGCCGGAGAACATCTCGGCATACATCCGGGCCACGCGACGCGGCGTCTCGCGCAAGCCTTCCCGATTCGGGTCTTCGCCGACGGCCGCGAGAATCTCGCGCACCGCCCGCTCGATCCGCGGCAAGTCGACTTCCCACTCAATCGGCTTGTCCTCTGCATCGGCTAGCTCGCCGTCGAGGCTGCCCAGGTCGGACGCCCGATCCTCGATGATTACGTTAGGAGGAGTCATTGTGTACTTTCAGAGATCGGAGACGATCGACCACCGGCGCAGCAGCACCGCCTGTATTCGATCTTACGAACCGGCGCAGAAGAGCGTCAAGCGGCCACCAGGGGCAATGCCATCAATTGACGCTGAAAGGCGGCGGAAAATCGTCGACGACCGCGCCCACCATCTCTCTGGATGATTGGCTCTCCAGGTGCTCGATGAGCAACTGAGCCCGCACGTCGACGCGATGCTCGGCAAGCAACTGTTGCTTGAACGCCAAATCAAGCGGCAGCGCGTAAGACGCCAGATCGGTCATCATGCCGAGCGGCAAATGCTGGGCGAACATCTCGCGGAGCTGCTCCGGCGCCTGGCAGCCGCAGGGCACGTGCTGCTTGAATACAGCCATCAACTCGCGTTCGAGCTCGTCGACGTGGTGGGCCGAATCGTCGGCGAACGATTCGCCAAGCAACTCGACCTTCGCCTGGCGGAACGACCGCAGCGGCGGCATTTCCTCGACGATGCGAATCCGCCCGACGCCCATCAGCAACAGGTTGTAGCGGCCGTCCTTGAGCCGATGGTGTGTCACGACTTTGCCGATACAGGCGAAGCGGGCCACCGGCGGGCGGCTTTCGTAATCGGTCTCCCAGCCCGGCTCGAGCAGGGCCATCGCAATCAGCCGGTCGGTCACCAACGCATCTTCGAGCATCTCGCGGTAGCGTTCTTCGTAAATATGCAGCGGCTGCATCACGTGCGGATACATCACCAGGTTGGGCAGCGGGAACAGTCGGGCGACCCCAGAAAAGGTCTCGGCATCGAAACTCAAATCGGCCGCTTTCCAAGAATTCATGGCAAGTTAGTCCTCAATCACAACCGGTGGCAACTCAACAGGCGGATCGAGCGCGATCTCCGGAATCAGCTCCGGATCGATCTCGATTCGCGGATATTCTTCTTGATTGGCATCGACTTCGGCGAAACACGTGTCAAACTTCGCAAGGAAATCTTCGAGGTCGAGCCCGACACACGCCGGCCGGTAGCCGTCGAGGTAGCCGCGGCTGCTGCGATACACCTTGCGAGCGCCGCGGATGTTGCCATTGCCAAAATGGTGCAATGCCACCGCCGCCTGGATCAACCCCTTATAAAACAGCCGCAGATCGCCGCTGTAGTTCTTCCACAAATCTTCCCACACTTCGTGCGCTTCAAAAAACTCGCACGCATTGAAATAGGCCACGCCCTGCAAATACAAGGGATCGTATTCGCACTCCGCGGTGCTCATACGTGAATCTCGCTTGATCCGTCGTTAATCGCGACTGGACATGAAAATCTGCAACACGTACCAGAATAACAGTGCTACCGCGGCAAACAACGCCAGCGCGGCGGCCACATATTGATCCGTGCGGAATTGGTGCATGATCTGGGATGTGTAGTACAAGATATATCCACAGGCGGCGACAATCATCGCCACAACAAACCAAATCCCCAAGTTGAAATCCAAACAGTGCACTGGCGACAATCAGCGCAAACGCGCCGATCATGGACAGGCCCAGAAACTTGCCTAGAAATGAGAAATCCTTGCCCGATAGGAATGCGATCGCCGTCAGCCCTGCGAACATAATCCCCGTCGTAATTCCTGCCGCTGCGATGACATTGACATCCTGTCCAACAAATTGGACCGACTTAAACTTTGCCAGCGCCAGCAACGGCAGAAAGATGATCGATTCCGCGAATACATAGAGGAATAATCCCGCGTATTGCATTCCGATCGAAGTGGTGCTGAGGGCCCAGCTGTTCGCGATCCAGCTGACAACCATGAAGGCGCCGAGCACGGCTAGCCACATCATTCCGCCGTTGCCGATGAATTGGAGTGCCTTATCATCCCAGCCCATCGAAATGAACAGCCACTCGAGCGCCGCGAAGGCGTAAACCGCCGCGGCAAGATGGGTGTACGTCTTGCGGATGAATGTCCGTCGGGCCTCTTCCGGCGCGGCGATCGCCACTTCGCCGAGCGAAGCATACGGAGTGTTTGCGCGAAAATCAGCTTGGTTCATCACCACCTCACACGAATTGAGTTGACCGGCAGCGATCGCCGCCGCACGCGCCCCATCGGGAAATCCCACGCTGAGTAAGTCTAGGTCGGCACACCGATTAGGTCAAGTTTTGCCGCTTTTGCGCAGGGGACTCCACGAACCGCCGCCAGTCGCTTGACAGCACTCGGCCGAGCCCCAAAATGACCGTAGCAGCTCGCCTTGCGGAGCGACACTGTTTCACCCCGCCTTGCACCTGGCCGGACATCTCGCAACGGCGAGGTCTGCGAGAAGGATATCGCCCGATGCCTCGAAACGCTTCTCGCGCCGCGGTGGCCACCCAAGCGAAGAAAAAGCCGGCTGCGCCGCGCGGCAAAAAGCCAGCCGCCGGCAAACTCGACTCCAAAGCCATCGCCGCGAAGGTGGTCAAGCGTCTCGCGGCCGACTATCCGGACGTGACTTGTGCGCTGGAAAATGAATCGGCATTCGAGCTGTTGATCGCCACGATCCTCTCGGCCCAATGCACCGACGAGCGGGTGAACATGGTCACGCCCGAGTTGTTCCGCCGTTGGCCGACGCCGGCGGCGATGGCCGCAGCGCCGATCGAGGCGCTCGAGAAAGTGATCCACAGCACCGGCTTCTACCGCAACAAGGCGAAGAACATCAAGGCTTGCAGCCGCGAATTGGCCGACCGATATGATGGCGAAGTGCCGCGCGACGTCGACGCAGATGGTGGAGCTGCCTGGCGTCGGGCGGAAGACGGCCAACGTCGTTCTCGGCACGTGCTACGGCATGGCGACCGGCGTGGTCGTCGACACGCACGTGACGCGAATCAGCAATCGGCTCGGCCTCACCAAGCACACCGACGCTACCAAGATCGAGAAAGACCTGATGCAGCTGGTGCCGCAAAACCAGTGGGTGGACTTCGCGCATCGAATGATCCACCACGGGCGGCGGATTTGCATGGCGCGGAAGCCGAAATGCGATGAGTGCTCGATGCATGTGTTTTGTCCCAAGATTGGCGTGGCGTGACGGCGAAGCGATCGTGAGAAAAGAATCCGGCGAGGCCGCCGGCGCTAATTTCCCGAACCCCAACCTCGATCCCTCCTATGATTCTTTCCGGCCAAGCCATCCGCGAACGACTGGGCTCCGACATCGTCATCAATCCCTTCGACGAAACGCAGCTTAACCCGAACAGCTATAACCTCACGCTCCACAATGAATTGATGGTCTACGAGGAGGTCGTGCTCGACATGGCGAAGGCCAATCGCGTACGGCGGATCGAGCTGCCCGAAGCGGGGCTGGTGCTCAACCCGAACCAGCTCTATCTGGGCCGCACCATCGAGCGAACCGTGACGCACAACCTCGTGCCGCAGATCGAGGGCCGCTCGTCGATCGGCCGGCTCGGCCTGTTCGTACACGTGACGGCCGGCTTCGGCGACGTCGGTTTCGCGGGTTATTGGACGCTGGAGATGTTCGCCGTGCAGCCGGTGCGCATCTACCCGGGCGTGCCCATCTGCCAAATCTTCTATCACGAATTGACCGGCGAAGTCGCCGAGTACGACAGCAAGTACCAGCACAACCGCGACATCCAGCCGAGCCTGTTGTTCCAGGAGCTCGCACCGGAACAACACAAGGACCCGCAGCTCGCACTCAACTTCGGCTTCGAGCGCTCGCACGGTTAGTGCGATGCGCGGACTTTACATCACCGCAAAATAGTTCTGCACCGCAAAGTCGAAGTTTTCGGGCGTCATCTTTGCCGGCTGGCGGACGTAGCGGCAGTAGTTGCGAATTTGCAGGAGCAAGTCGCGCGGCTGGCAGCAGCGCAAGGGGCGATCGACGGCCTTGTAGTGCTTGTCGATCACGTAGTTGACCGCCGCCTCGTCATATTCGACGCCGACCAACGGGGCCATGACCGTGAGCAATTCGCGGAACGCCTCCTCGGTCGGGTCGGTGACTTCGATCTTGTAGGGAATCCGTCGCAGGAACGCATCGTCGACCAGATCCCGCGGCTCGAGGTTCGTCGAGAACACGATCAACTGGTCAAACGGCACCTGGATCTTCTTGCCGCTGGCCATGTTGAGGAAGTCGTACCGCTTTTCGAGCGGCACGATCCAGCGGTTGAGCAACTGGTCGGTGGTCATTTTCTGCCGACCGAAGTCGTCGATCACGAGCGTGCCGCAGTTGCTCTTGAGCTGGAGCGGCGCTTCGCTGGTGTTGGTCGAGGTGTTGATCGTGACTTCGAGTTGGTCCATGGTCAGCTCGCCGCCGACGACGATCGTCGGCCGGCGGATGCGAATCCAGCGCTGGTCGATTTTGCGGTGGTCGATCAGTCCCTGGTTTGCCGAGAGCGGCGATTTCCTCGTGCATGCCGGGGTCGAACAACCGCATGATTTCGCCGTCGATGCTGATCGCGGCGGGATCCAGATGTGCTCACCAAAGGCCTTGGTGATCCGCTCGGCGATGCTCGTCTTGCCGTTGCCCGCGCGCCGTAGAGGAACAAACCGCGGCCGGAATTGATCGCGGGGCCGAGGCGAATCAGCATGGTCTTGTCGATCAGCAGGTCTTCAAAGGCGCGATGCAAGTCGTCTTCGGTCGGGTGCTGCTCGGCGAGCGTCTGCTTCTTGACGCTGAGGATGTAAGCTTCGAGCGGGACCGGCGCGGAGCCGAAGTAGGTGCACTGCTCGGCAAACTTCTTGGCACGTTCGCGGCCCAACTCCGTAAGCTGGTAAACGTAGTCGTTCGCCATGGCCGCACCCTTATGGCCGACCAGGCGGTCCTGCTTCATCGAATCCAAGAGCGGGTCAACCAGTCGAAACGACAGCTTGATGTGATCGGCCAAGTTCCGGCCGGTGCATTCACTGCGGCTGTTGAGCGTTTTCAGGATCAGCGCTTCGACTTCGCCTTCCGGGAGCCCGGCCTCGACGAGGCTGTCGGGTTCGACGGGGACCCAGCCCTCGTGCTCTGGGCAGGGGTTTTCCACGGTCTTGCCGCGTGTCTCGGCGGCGGGCTTGGCAGGGGCCGGCGGCGGGACGGTCGCCGCCGCCAGGTAGGGCGCCGGTGGCGCCGTCGTTAGCTGCTGGATGCGGTCCAGCAGCGCGTCGAGCCGGCCGTCGACTTCGGTGTCGAGTTGCACGCTCTCCGAGTCAGCGGCGCGGGCATTTGGCTTCTCAGCAATGGTGTGCTCTGACATGTTCGTTGGTCATTCAATCAATTGGCGCGAATGGGTCCGAAGGGCGACGCGTCTTTGAAAACCTACCTTGTGGCGATGACGGGGCAAATCTCTCCGTTGCCTTGGGGGGGTGGATTCTGCCGATTCTGCCGGCGGCTCGGACGATCGCCGGGCCGGCCCCCTGCGAATCGTGCCGCAAAACGCTACACTGATTCATGGACTTCTCCACAGGTTTTTGAATCCCTTCGCCATGCAAGTCGTCATTACAGCCGTTGGGCCCGACAATCGCGGGCTCGCCGATCCAATCGTACACAGCGTGACCGCGCTGGGCGCGAACATCGCCGAAATCCAGATGTACGACCACGACGCCGAGCGATTGTTCTCGATGCTCACCCGCGTCGACCTCGACGTCGAGCGCTACGAGGAGCTGTGCGACGCGATGAAGGACGTGGCGCGACGGACCAAGCTCTCGGTTCGCACATGGACGCCTGACATCGCCGGCCGGAAGCCGCGGCTGGCGATCTGCGTCACCTATCGACCGGAGCCGGCATTGGCGCTGTTGCGGGCGATCCGCGACGGACAGGTGAAGGCCGAGCCGCGGCTGATGATCGGCAACCGCGAATCGTGCCGCTCGCTGGCGGAGCAGTTTGAAGTGCCGTGGTTCAACGTCGGCCAGGGCGACGGCAAGCCGGACGACGATCGGCTCGTCGAATTGTGCGACGAGCACGAGGTCGACTTCATTGTGCTGGCGCGGTACATGCGGATCCTGCCAGCGGCGAGCTGTTGGAAGTATGCCGGCGGACGGATCATCAATTTGCACCACGGCCTGCTGCCGAGCTTCCCGGGCATGAAGCCCTACCACGACGCCTACTCGAGCCGGATGCTGACCTATGGCTGCACCTGCCACTTCATTGTGCCGGAGCTCGACGCGGGCAACCAAATCATCTACCAGTCGACGTTCCTGGTGCCGCCCGGCATGCCGCTCGACGAGATCATCCACCGCGGCCAAACGGACAACGAGCCACATTGCCTGGTCGAGGGCGTGCGGCGCGTGGTCGAAGGCGAGGTGCGGATGCACTTCAATCGCGTGGTGGTTGGGAAGTAAGCGGACAAATCGAGCGATAAGCGACGGATCGGGTGGTGCGATTTTGATCATCCAGTTTTGAGCTACGGGAATCACAATTCGTCTGGCGCTCGGGGATTGTCGATTTTTGTTTTTGCTCCGCGTGCCCCCGTCGTCGCAAGTCGTTGCTGCCATGGCGTTTACAATTTGATCGAAATCAAAAAACCCTCGCCGGTGCAACACAATTCGTTTCTTCTGTTCGGTCGGATTTCAATTGTCCTCGGTTTTTCCAGGCTGGCGTACGCCGCGGAGGGAACACAATTCGACGTTCATCGGTCACATTTTGATCGGTTGTGTGCATGACGATGAAGGTGAAGTGTTGAGCGTTGAGTGCGACTTTGCGGGAAGTCTCTCGCAGAGACGCAGAGGCGCGGAGGAAGCGCAGGCAGGGCTTGGCGCCTCCCAGCTTGCTGCCATAGGCGTCTTGCACTGAGCGACTAGCTGATCGCTCAGAGCTCTTTCTTGCGATGTTCAACCTAGTGGACCCGCTGGCCGATTTCTACAAAAAACGGGCTTTTGTGCGGAAGTCGTTTGGTGGCTGGGACTTGCCACTAGTGCTTTTTTGTACATTGTCGGCAAGGGGCCGAAGATGCGCTTGGTGAGTCTGAACTAGGCGTCAATGTGCCCGCGATGGTCATTCTCATTGAGCTTTTCGCAAACTTCTTCCGCATGTACGCGATCCCGGCATGGAATCAAGACCTTGCGCTTGCCGCTTAAATGATTCAGAACAATGTAATTGCCTGCCTTAGCCGTCTGAACGTAGTACGGCCCAGCATGTTCAGGAATTAAGTACCTCGTCATAGGCACACAGCGTCTTCTCCAGCAATTCGCGGGTCGTCGAAATGGGGTCAGGGAGATTGATCGGGGTAAGGCTATTTTTGGAAATCAGTTCTGAGCCGTATTTCATTACGCCAGCAAGCTGTTGCTCGCTGGTCTGCCGACTACGGCAACAAATTGGCGACGGCTATTTGGCCGGCGCTCTGGCCAGTGATTTGCAGTTCGACGCTCCCGCTGCCGTCGACGACGTGATGACTTTGGTAGTCGCCGTCGGTGACGAGTTAGCGATCCGGTAGACAGTATAGCAAACTGGTGGCTGTACAATGAAACTGTGTGGGAGCAGTCTCTGTCAGCAATTTTGGAATCTGCATCAGGACTGATAGCGACGCGGAGCGACGTCGGCGTCGGTGACGCCGTGGAATTTGGCTCCGTTGTGCTGACAGTGAAGTGGGAGCCATATTGCGTGTTGTTGCCAGCCGCACTTTTAACGCGTCGCAAGCGACGTGGCTAAATGGGTCGCTTTGCGGCGTGGATTTACGCTGCTGTCAATGCAGTCGATGGAGCCGGGGATCGCTTGCTCGCCATTCCTCTGAAGCGGGCTCGCCATGGACAATCTGGTCTTGCGAGGCTTTGGATCGGCTAGTAATATCCCGCCGCTTCTCCTTCGGGCGAGGCGCTCGCTTCTACCAACTTTTCATTGACTGACAGACTTTTCCTGTTGCCATTCAGGCACGTCGGAGTTCTGCGGCGCGACCGCGTGGGCTTCGGCGAATAACGGACAACTCGAAGGCGTTCGATCGGAACTTGCACGTTGCTCGACGAGCGGTTGCTCGTGGCGAGGATGCGCGTTGCGGACGAGCTGGGGGCGCCTTTGACGCGAACGGAGTAGCTGACGTGATGCAAGATTGTCGCGAGAATCGCTCCCTGGCCACACCACGCCCGATCGACAGCGCCGTCACTTGGCGGCGGTGCGCGCGGCACTTGCTCGCGGCTTCGTGCGCGCTGGTGCTCCTCGCGTCGGCGGCGTCGGCACAAGAGTCGATCGAAATGCCCGCGATGGACGGTGACGCCTTCGATAGCGGCGCGCCGATGACGGACATGGGCGGGGGCGAGTATTTCTCGCAGGAGCTGGGCACGCTGCTGCGCCTGCGTTACAGCACCCAAAGCTACGGCCAGGACCGACGCGGCAACTTCGACCTGGGCACGATGCGGATCACGAATTTCGAGGACGCGATCGGCTTCTTCGACGGCCAGGTGACGCTCAGCGACGTGAACGGCGTCGGCTACGACTTGGGCGTCGGGTTCCGCTGGCTGCACGAAACGCCTTTTGCGGGCGTGGGCGAACGGATCTCCGGCGTGAGCCTGTGGACCGACGGCACGAGCACCGCATCGGGCAGCTTCTTCCCGCAGATCGGCTTGAGCTACGAGTCGCTCGGCGAGACGTGGGACTTTCGCGCGAACGCTTACATCCCGGTCGGCCAGGCAACTCAAGTCGGAGCGTTCAAACCGACCGGCGACATCGTGTTCAGCGAGAATTTCCTGGTGCTTGAAGCACTGGCGGATCAGAATAAGTCGTTCGAAGTCGGCGAGATCGAGCTCGCCCGCCGGATCATGCCCGATCGCGACGCCTGGGCCTTCGCGGGCGGTTACGCGCTGTCAAACAACGACGACGACACGGCCGGCTACCGCTTGGGTTTCCGCGGCTATGCGTACCCGGACTTGCTGCTGCAACTGGCGGTGAGCGACGACAGCATTTTCCACACGAACGCGGCGTTTTCGGTGACGTGGTTCGTCGGCCGGACGCGGTCCGACTATCAGCCGGCCTGCGGGCTGGTCGACCGGATGCGTGAGCCGGTGATGCGGAACGACTATGTCACTTTGAAACGAACGACGGTTGCGGGCGGCGAGCCGCTCACGAACACCGACGGCGATCCGTTCCGCTTCGTGCACGTGAACAGCGCCGCGCCGGCGGGCGGCGACGGCACGTACGAGCATCCGCTCAACAACGTCGGCAACGTCGAGGCCAACAGCCAGGTTAGCGACATCGTGCTGCTCTACGCGAACAGCGTGTTCAACGGACAGTCGACGCTCGTGTTGCAGGACAGCCAGCGGCTGTTGGGCGAGGGCGACGGCCAGACGTTTACGGTCGACACGCTGCAAGAAGGCATCGTCGACATCCCGGAAACGTCGCCCGGCGCTCGTGACGGTGCGCGGGCGATCATCAGCGGCATGACCGGCGCAGGCGCGGTGGAACTTGCCGACGCGAACGAAGTGGCGAATTTCAACATCGACGGCACCGGCAGTGCAGCCAACGCAGAGGGAGTCTTCTCGCCGATGGCCGGCGCCGGCAATCCGAATATTCACGACATGAACATCAGCAACGTGGCGGGCACGGGCATCCAATTCACGCCGCTCACCCGGACCGACACCACCAACCCCGCGCTCAAGACCGTTGCCGGCAACGTAACGATCGACAACATAGTATTCCGCAACATGGCGGGCGTGGAGATGGACATCGATTCGTTCACGTCCGAGGACGTCACAAACGCGAACGTGACGCTCAACGAAACGATTGCCGTCAGCAACATCGACAGCCAGTTCGGCAGCGACATCGGCCTGTGGCTACACAACACCCACGCCGGTCACACCGCGACCATCACCAATTACGCAAACGGCTTGTTAAACACGGCCGGCACAGGCGGCGGATCCGCGGCGGAAGGCGTGCTCCGCTTCAGCGGTGCGGCCGCGAATGATTTCGCGGGCAACGTCACGCTCACGAACATCGACGTTTTTGACAACGAGGGCTACGCGATCGACATGGCAAACGTCGCCTCCGGATCGACGTTCACGATCACCAGCGGCAATGGCCTCGCCTACGATGGCCAAAGCAACGCGGCGGGCGGCCTGCGGTTCGACAGCTTCAACGGCACGTTTACGGGCAACAGCTCGACACTCAAGAACGGTACGCTCTCCGGAGTGACCGTAACCGGCACGTCGGACGGCACGATCACGCTCGCCAGCACGGTAACGTTCGACAGCATCGATCCGGATCCGGGCTTGGACGAGGCCGTCATCAACGTCGGGCCGGCGATGGGAGACAGCTTCACCGGCAGTTTGACCGTCGGCGGCGCCGTCACCCACCACGACACGGGCCGGCTGGTGTCGATCCAGAACATGACCGACAGCACGGCCACCGTGACGCTGAGCGGCGACATGACCGACGAAATCAACGCGGCCAGTACGGGCATCCGTATCACTGACAACACCGATGGCACGATCCTGTTCACAGGCGATCTGAAGATCAACACGACGGCCTCCAAAGGCATCGAGATCGCCTCAAATAACGCCAACGTCGACATCAACTTCAACGGCCTGGTCGACATCATCAGCGATGGCATCGGCGCCGAGGGCTTCGACGCCTCCGGCGGCGGCACGCTCACCATGCTCGGCACGACCAACACGATTACGTCCAACGGCAGCACTGCCTTGACGATCGATGGCATGACGATCAGCAACGGCGGCGTGAACGTCGGCAAAGTCAATGCCACGGGCGGCACCAACGGCATTCGGCTAGTCAATGACGATGGCGGACCGATCGTCATTGGCACCGTGACCGACACGGCACCGACCGACGGCATCATCACCGGCACCACCGCGGAGGGCATCCTCGTCCAGAATTCGGCGAACGTCACGATCAGCGGCATTCAGGTCGATGCAACGGCTGGCCAATCGGGCGTTCACGTCCACAAAGACAGCACCGGCACGCAAATCGTCGATCTCAACAATCTGAAGATCAACGGCGGCGACATCGGCATCGAAACCACCGGCAACGGCACGGGCACGCTGAATATGACGGTCAACGACACGGACGTTACCAACTCGTCGGACATCGGCGTCAGCTTCGACAACATCGACACGGGCACGATAGCGCTCAACAACGTCACAGTGGATGGCATGGGCGCGATGGCGACGGCCGGCGTCAGCATCACGAACAGCAATGCCAACTTCACGATCGACGGCGATTCGGTAATTCAAGGAGTCGCCGGCACGGCGTTCAACGTGAACTCGGGCACGACTGGCACGATCAGCATGGCGGGCGACATCACCAACACCGCCGGCCGGTCGATCGCGGTGCAAAACCGCACTGGCGGCACGGTAACCCACACCGGCACCGTGACCGACAGCGGCGCGGGCATCCTCGTCAACGCGAACAGCGGCGGCACCACGAACCTGCAGGGTACGTACGCACTCACCACCGGCGCTAACGACGCGGTGACGATCACCGGCAACACCGGTTCGACGACCAACATCATCGGCGACCTGGACATCACGACCGATGGTGGCAGCGGCTTCGTTGCCATGAACGGCGGCACGCTCTCGGTCACCGGCCCCAACAACAAGATCGCCTCGACGAATTTAGTCGCCGGCCAGCACGGCCTACGGATCGAAAACATGACGCTTGGCTCGGTAAACTTCGAGAGCGTCAACTCGACCGGCGGCGACAACGGCATTCGGCTGGTCAACAATCTGACTGGAACGGTCACGATCGGTGACACAAATAACGCCGTCGGGGAAGGCGGTACGATTAAAGACTCGCTTAACGATGGCGTTTTCGTGCAGAACACCAACGTCACGCTCAACGGCGTAACGGTCAACGATGCTGGCAATGCCGCAGGTGAAAATGCCGTCTCCTTGCAGCACACCAACACCACGAACATGTCGGTCGCGCTGAACGATTTGACGGTCAACACGACGCACGACGGCGTCGACGTCAACGGCACCGGGGCCTCCGGCACGTTCAACGTCAGCGGCACGGGCGGCACGATTGCGGCCACCGAAACGGGTTTGGAAGTTCAAGGCCGCGTCTCGACCGCTTCTTTCTCGCAAGACATCAACAACACGGCCGGCCGATCGATCAACGTGCATGGCGTGACGGCCGGCACCGTCAATCACACCGGCGACGTGGTCGACTCGGGAACCGGCGTGATCGTCACGGGCAACACCGGCGGCAGCACGAACCTGCTCGGCACGTACGCGCTGAGCACAACGACCAACGACGCAATGACGATCACCAACAACACCGGGGCGTCGGTGGACGTCTCGGGGCTGAACATCAACACAACCTCCGGCAACGGCTTCGTGGCCGGCGGCGGGGGCACGCTGAACGTCACGGGCACGACCAACAAAGTCACCACCACCAGCGGCGTCGGCGTCGACATCCAAGACATGACGATTGGCTCCGCCGGGGCCGAGTTCCAATCCGTCAACGTCAATGGCGCTACCAACGGCATTGTGCTGCAAAACCTGACGACGACGGGCGGCAGCCAGGTGGCGATTGGCAACTCCGCCGGTGCGGCCGACTCGGGCGGCTCGCTCACGACGACGGGCGACGCGATCGTCGTCACCAACGTGCAGAACGTCGACCTCAACAACATCCACGTCGTGAGTGCCGGTGGTCAAGGATTGAACATCGACCAGACGGTCGCGTCGACAACCGTCATGGACGTCACGATCAACGGGCTCAATCTCGACACGGCCACGGGCGACGGCATCAACGTCTTGAGCGCCAAGAGTGGCAGCACGTTCGACCTGCGGCTCATCAACAGCACGATCGACGACACCGTCGTGATGAGCGCCACGGGTTCCAGCGGGTTCGGGCTGCTGCTGGACAACAACGATATCACGACGACCGCCACGGACATCGCGTTCTCGTTGAGCTTCAGCGGGTCGGCGCACGCCGGCAACGTTACGATTAACAACGGCAACACATTCACGTCCGCCAATGCGACGGCGTTCAATTACAGCGAGAATGGCACCAACGTCGACGTGAACTTCCTGCTGGACGGGAACACGATTACCAACAACAGCGCTGGGTCGGAGTCGGCCGTGTTCCTGGTGAACGGCGGCGCCACGATGAACGCCAACGTCGTAAACAACTCGTTCATGAACTCGCTCGCGGCCAATCGATTCTTGATGACTAGCGACGCGTCGAACACCCGGATCAACCTGAATCTGGACAACAACACCGCAAACGGAAACTACGAGCTCGTTACGACGAATAAGGGCGCCGGCTTCAACTTCGGCGTGCAGGACCGCGACAACACCAACGCCAACAACATCGGCACCGTGAACTTCAATCCGATCATTACGGATTTTGAAGACATCACCGGACCGGTCACGATGCCGTCGTTCCCGTAGCCGCATCGAATCAGCGGCGGCGGATGAATCCCGCGCCCAAGAGGCCGGCCAAAAGCAAAACGATGCTCGCCGGTTCGGGTACAACGTTCGGGCTCACGAGCGCGGAGCTCGCCGCGCCGCCGCCCGAGCCGCCGCCTGCCAGCGAGGCGGCCATAACTGGCGCGATGCCGGCTCGCACGCGGGCGGCTTCCATCGCGTCGTTGATCACGAACGTGTGCTTGATGAACACTTGAAAGCCGTTGTCTTCGAGCGGCACGTCGCTGAAGCCGAGGTTGCCGTTGCCGGCGCCGAAATTGGGGTCCTGCGTCAGGTCGGTCTGCATCAGGGCCATGATCTTGTTGACCGTGGTCATGTCGGGGATCATGGCGAAGACGGTGAAGTCGGCGTCGAGAAACGTTGTTATCCGTCAGATTGACGAAGAAGCTGCTCGAGCCGCTGTTTTGATTCGTGCCACCGGTCGGCAGGCCCGACAGAGCAAGCGACACCGTGCCGACGGTGTTCGAGAGGCCGGATAGTCGAGGCCGGTGCTCCGAGGACGTTGCCAAACGACCCGACCGAGTGCGTGTGCTCGATGGTCATCGGCACGCGTTGGGTGTGCGAATAGAAGCCGCCCATCTGGAGCACGAAGTTCTCCGCGGCCCGGTTGATCCAACTGCCGCGGTAGCGATCGGCATCGACGTACTCGAGCATGTTGTCGACGTGTCCTTGGAGCACCGGGTTGTTCGTGGGATTGAGCACCATGTCGAAGTCGCCGACGGTGGTCTGGAAGCGGACGACCTGGCCCGATGCGCCGAGGTGGCGATCAGGCGTGAGAAAAGCGGCGGTAAGGCACAAACGTCGAATCATGCGGACACCTGGGGGACGAGCGCGGGGTCGAATCAATGTTCCGAAGGAGAGGCTGCTGCGGGAGAGAATCCCGAGAATTTCAGCCTAATCGACAGCTACAAACGCGTCAAAAAAATGGCGATCGGTGCGGCCGGTTATAGGGATCGTACGCACGAAATGCCGAAGAGTCGAGCCTTTCTCGGTGCTGGTGACTTCGGACGAGGCGGCGGCTCGATTGACTGAGTCGTGGCGCCCGGTCATTCTGGATCGGGAAGCAGCAGGTAGTCGGGCAGCCGCTGGACGCGGCCCTCGCGGTCGATGCAGGCCAGGGTGCTTTCGGCTTCGGCGAGCAGCTCGTCGCCGCGGAGGAGGCGATACTCGTGGTCGATGCGGGCGGCGCGGGTGCGGACGGTGCGAATCTGCAGCCGCAGCGTGTCGCCAAATTTGCAGGGCCGGTGGTAGCGGCAGGCGATCTTGGCGACCACCAGGATGATGCCATTCCGCTCCAGGTCGGCGTAGTCGTGCCCGAGCGCCAGGAACTGCTCGACGCGGGCCAGCTCGAAGTATTGGAAGTAGTTGGCATGATGGACATAGCCCTGGGCGTCGGTCTCGTAGTAGCGGACTCGGATTTCGATTTCGTGGTCGGGGAGCATCGATTGGCCGGCAGGAGTGGTGCGTTTGGTTTGAATCTTGGGGGGCGTCGACTTGGGCGTCGGGGGCCATCCTACCGTTTTGCGGCGAGTTGCAAAACTCGGCCAAAGCCTTATAGTTAGGGGCTAATGAAATGGACGGGTGACGGCCGGCCCGATGGATCGACCGTCGCCCGGCGGCCTCCCCGAATGGGCCTTCGTTCACCCAGGGAAACCTCGCGCAGGGACATCGCCATGAGCATTGGAGAAGGATCGGGCACCGGCTTTGCGACGATGCGCGGCCGCGACTACCCCTCGATCCGCCAATTCACCGTGTTCCTCGAGAACCGCGTCGGCCAGTTGATGGACGTGGTGCGGCGGTTCGAGGGGAGCAACGTGCGGATCGTGGCACTGACGATCTCCGAGGCGAGCGAGTGTGCGCTGGTGCGGTTTCTGCTTGAGCGATCCGGAGGCGGGGCGGGAGATTCTGGAGCGGGCCGGATTGGCGATCGTCGAGTCCGACCTGATCGGCGTCGAGCTCCCCGATTCGCCGCAGCCGATGCTGCAGATCTGCACGGCCCTGTTGGCGGCCGAGGTGAACATCACGCAGATTTATCCGCTGCTGATGCGGCCGACCGGGCGACCCGCCGTGGCGCTGATGGTCGACAGCATCGAGATGGCGGTCGAGACCTTGCACAACAAGGGCTTCCACACGATCAACGAAGATGAGTTGATGGACCTTTGAAGCGGCGGTGATCGTAGGTGCGCGAGACGCACGTCGCAAGCGCACGCGGCTAAAGCTGCCGGTTGACTTCTCTCGCGGGCGGAAACTCGTAAGCATGGCCATTCAAGTTACTTGCCCGGGCTGCTTCACTAAGTTCACGGTCGCCGACAAATTTGCCGGCCAGAAAGGGCCGTGCAAAAAGTGCAAGACGATCATCGAGATTCCCAAGCTCGACGAGCAAATCGTGATCCACGCGCCGACCCACGAGGCCGGAGCGGTGGGCGCCGGCGGGCGGCACGCGCTCAAAACGTACAGCGAAGCAGGACACGAAGTTTCAACCGCTGGTGTTTGCCGGGGCGATTGGCGGCGTACTGGTGTTGCTGCTTGGTCGCGCTGTTGTTGCGAGAGCCGGAAACAGCCCGCCGTCGAACATTATTCTGTCGATTGGTGCGATCTTACTCGGTCCGCCGCTCGCCTGGGCAGGTTACACCTTTTTGCGCGACGACGAACTCGAAGGTTATTTCGGGCCGAACCTTTGGCTGCGGTCGCTCGCGTGTGGGCTGGTCTACGCGCTGTTGTGGGGCGTGTATCTGTTCATCGGCAACCAGTGGTTCGGCTCGGAATCGTTCGCCAAAGGGCTGGAAATCTGGCAGATGATGGTGCTCGCCGTGCCGATCGGCGCGATGGGCACGATGACGGCCTACGTCGGGCTCGATTTGGAGCCGCTCAACGGCTTCTTTCATTGGGCGCTGTATTTCGCCGTGACGGTGCTGTTGCGGCTGGTGATCGGGCTGGCGGCCATACCGGGACTCGGGGCTTCCTCGTGATCTTCGACGTCCCTGAACTGGCGCGGTGGCGTTCTGGCGGCTCGCTGGTGCGGATCCCGCCGGGGATCGACGTGCCGCTCACGTCGCGGGTGCGGCGGCTGATCGATACGCCGGCGTTTCGGCGGCTGGCCCAGATCAGCCAGCTCGGGCTGGTGAGCCTCGTCTATCCGGCGGCGAACCACTCGCGGCAGGAGCACTCGCTCGGCGTCTACCAGGTGGCGATCGAGTTTCTCGCGCGGCTCTCGGCCGACGAACGATTCGCGGCGACGATCGGGCCGACCGACGCCGAGCGATTTCTGGTGGCCGCGCTGTCGCACGACATCGGCCACTGGCCGTTCGGGCACCCGATCGAAGACTTGCGGCTGCCGAACGTGCCGGATCACGAGCTGCTCGCGCGGCGGTTCATCACCGAGGGCGAATTGGCGGCGGCAATCCGCGAGGACTGGTCGCTCGACCCGGCCGACGTGGCCGACCTGATCGCCGGCAGGGCGAACGACGTCGAGGCCCGGCTGCTCTCGAGCCTGCTCTCGGGTCCGTTCGACGTCGACAAGGTCGACTACCTGATGCGCGACAGCCTGCACGCCGGCGTGCCGTATGGCCGCAACTTCGACCGCGGCCGGCTCGATCGGCAGCCTGTGCCTGAACGAAACGGGCGACGCGCTGGCGATCACCGACAAAGGCAAGACGGCGGCCGAGATGATGGTCTTCGCCCGCTACGTGATGTTCAGCGAAGTCTATTGGCACCACGCCGTGCGGATCGGCCACGGCCATGCTGCAGCGGGCCGTCTACTTGCTGCGCGACGAGCTGGATTTCGCCGAGTTGCAAACGCTCACCGAGCAGCCGATGATCGAGCGACTGCTTGCTGCGGCCGGCCGCGGTCCAGCATCCGAACTGCTCGACGGCCTGTTCGGTCCCGCGCGGCGGCTCTACAAGCGGCTGGCCCAGTACAGCTTTTTTGAGGAACCGGAAATCTACCAGCGACTGGCGCGGCAACCGTATGCGAAGCTACTCGAATGCGCCGGACGGCTCGCCGCGATCTTGAGCCGCGAGGCGGGGATCGACGTCGCGGCCCACGAGATTCTGATCGACGCTCCGCCGGTCGAGCTCGAGGTCGAATTCGACGTCGACGTGTACTTCCCAAAGCAAAATGTTTACCGGCGATTGGGCGAGGTGTCGCCGGTGGTGCGGACGCTGGCCCGCGAGCAGTTCGACGACTACGTGAAGCGCGTGCGTCTATTCGTGCATCCGCGGTTGGCGCCGCAACTGTTGCGCTTGCCCGATTTGGCCGGGCGGCTGGGGGAAGCGGTCGAGGGCCAATAGCACTGCGCGGCCGGTCGGGACGGCCGGGGCCTAGATCATCAGGGAAAACGCTTCGGACTCGCTAAGCGTCGGCGCCTCTTCGTCGGACGGATAGCTGGGCAAGGACGGAATCGTGCGTTTGATGACCAGGTTGCGGCGTCCCACGTCGTTGCGATAGGCCAAGAGTTCGTCGTCGACCCGATCCTGGCTGAGGATCCGCATTTGCACGAGCACGTCGGCGAGCGACGGCTTGCGTTCCCATTGGAGCATGAGCAGCCGCCGCAATGCGTCGGGCGTCATCATCCCCATGCCAACCGCGACCTCGCCGAAGCGTTCGTGGGGATGTCCGCTCTGGCAGCGGAGGACCTTGAACACTTGGCGCGGAGAGAACTCCCTCTTCGATTGCCAACTGGCCGACGGGCGGCAGTCGGCCGTGCTGGAAGTCGATCGCGGCCACCAATTGCTCGGCGCTGATCACGCCCTTTTTCTTCAGGTACAGTCCAAACTTCATCGCGCAATCCTCCCCCTGTATTGCAAGCGCTGTCGTGTACCGAATGGTTGGGGGACCTTAAAATGTTACGTCAAGCAGTTGAGCAGTCGGACGGGCAGACGAGATTTCGGCCAACTGGCTGGCGTCGCCGCCCCGGTCAAAAGGTACAGCCCGCAGAATCGGCGTGATCGGCGATCAAACGCTTGTCGAATGGTCTACGGCTTGACCCGACAAAAGGATGGCGGTGGCGGAGCAGTTCGAAAGCCAGGAATTTGCCTTGTTAAATTGGACAAGCATGCGAATGATTGCCGATAAGAAAAACTAGCCTGATTAAGTAATTCGGCTGGCTTGCATCGGAGGTAAGCCTGTCGCGTCGGTGTCGGCCAATTTTTCGGCACCGAAGCGACCTGGCTCCCAGTGCATCGGGACGCACGATCCTGCGGCAAACTTGCACCTCCCCCCTCCCCCGTCACGCCCGATGCAAGCGTTAGGCCCCCACTACCTGCTCTTTACGCACTCCGCCAGCCGCACCTGCCAGCTGCGCGAGTGGCGATTTGTGTTGCAGCCATCGGGCGCAGGCGAGCGGATCGCCGCGTCGGACGTCGAGCCCGACGCCGATGCGATGCGGCTCGATCTGCTCGCGGTGGTCCGCGGCCTCGAAGCGCTCGACGGGCCGGCGCGGGTGACGCTGCTCGCGGCGAATCGCTTTGTGCGGCGTGGCATCCGGCGCGATCTGGCGCAGTGGCGCGAACACGATTGGCGTTGGGAACGCTTCGGCAAGCTCGTGCCGATCCGCGACCTCGATCTTTGGCAACGCGTCGACCGGGCCTTGGCGATCCACCAGGTGGAATGCTTCGCCTGGAATGGCGACGACCAGGATGCCTGTACCGGCCGCTTAAGCGACCAGTCCGCCGGGGCGGGCGACCGCGGTTTGCGACGGCACGACTACGGCGGTGCCGCGGCGAGGGTGCGAACGGGGCCTATCCCGTGCGGCGGCAGGGTGTTGCGGCAAATCGGGGGCTCGCGGGCTGGGGGCAGGAAATGATCAATTCACTTACCGGTTTGGGACGCACGGCGTTGAGCCGGACGGCCTAACCGAACACAATCAACGCACGGCCTTCACCACAGGCAGTGACCAAGGCGACGGAAGAGGAGATCTCCACGGTGCAGACGCAACTCGCATTGGAAGCCATCGGACCGGTTATCCACGGTTATCACGAAAATCCCTTTGAGGTTTTAGGTCCCCACGAAATCGAGGCAGACGGCCGGCGAGCGATCGCCGTGCGAGCGTTTCTGCCAGACGCTCAGCGGGCCTGGGTCGTCGATCCGACGCACGGTGAAACGCGGCCGATGCGGCGGGTTCACCCGGCGGGCTTGTACGAGGCGATCGTCGATCCGCAGAACTCGGCATTCGATCCGCAATCTTCGATTTTCGACCCGCGGAACTACATGCTCCGCGCGACGAGCTACACAGGCGAGACGACGACCATGCACGACCCCTATGCCTTCGAGCCGCTGCTGACCGAATACGACTTGCACCTCCTTTCGGAAGGCACGCACTGGAAGAGCTACGAGCGGCTTGGTGCGCATCCGCGGACGGTCGGCGGAGTGAAGGGAGTGAACTTTGCGGTTTGGGCGCCGAACGCGGAGAGCGTCGGAATCATCGGCGACTTCAACGGCTGGAACGGTCGCCAGCACATGATGCGCAAGCACATCCCCAGCGGCGTTTGGGAGTTGTTCATTCCCGGGCTCGGCCGTGGGCACGCTCTACAAGTACGCCGTGAAGCTTCGCGGTGGGCACGTGGTCGAGAAGTGCGATCCCTACGGCTTCGCGGCCGAGATTCCGCCGAAGACGGCCAACATCGTCACCGATCTCGACACGCTACCAGTGGAACGACGACGAGTGGATCGCCCGCCGGCCGGAGCACAACGCGCTCGATGCGCCGCTGTCGTTCTACGAAGTCCACCTGGGCAGTTGGCGGCGCGACCCGGCCGATCCGGAGCGGTGGCTCAGCTACCGGGAGATCGCCCCGCAGTTGGCCGAGTACTGCCTCAAAATGGGCTACACGCACGTCGAGCTGATGCCGGTCAGCGAGCACCCGTTCACCGGAAGCTGGGGCTATCAGACGGTCGGCTACTTCGCGGCCACGAGCCGCTACGGCACGCCGCAGGACTTCATGTACCTGGTCGACGTGCTGCACCAGAACGGCATCGGCGTGATCATCGACTGGGTGCCGGCTCACTTCCCCAAAGACGACCACGGCCTGTACCGCTTCGACGGCACCGCGCTCTACGAGCACGACGATCCCCGCAAGGGCGAGCACCCCGACTGGGGCACGATGATCTTCAACTACGGCCGGAACGAGATCCGCAATTTCCTGATCTCCAACGCGCTGTTCTGGTTCGACAAGTACCACATCGACGGACTGCGCGTCGACGCGGTGGCCTCGATGCTCTACCTCGATTACAGCCGCAACGAGGGCGAGTGGATTCCCGAATTGCTTCGGCGGCCGCGAGAATCTCGAAGCGATCGACTTCCTCAAGCGGTTCAACGAAGAGTCGCATCTCCAGTACCCGGGAGTGCTCACGATCGCCGAAGAGTCGACCGCCTACACGGGCGTCTCGAAGCCGACGTATTTGGGCGGGCTGGGCTTCTCGCTCAAGTGGAACATGGGCTGGATGAACGACACGCGCGAGTACATGCACCACGAGCCGATTCATCGCCAGTATCACCACGACGAGCTGACGTTCTCGCTGATCTACGCGTTCACCGAGAATTTCGTGCTGCCGCTTTCGCACGACGAAGTGGTGCACGGCAAGGGTTCGCTGCTGGACCAGATGCCGGGCGACCTGTGGCAGCAATTCGCCAACTTGCGGTTGCTCTACGGCTACATGTGGACCCACCCCGGCAAGAAGCTGCTGATGATGGGGAGCGAGTTCGGCCAGTGGAACGAGTGGAACTGCAACAGCTCGCTGCAGTGGGACCTCTTGCAATGGGAGTCGCACCAGGGCGTGCAGCGGTGGATGGCCGACCTGAACGCGCTGTACCGCCGCGAGCCGGCCTTGCACCAGCAAGACTTCGACTGGCACGGCTTCGAGTGGATCGACTGCCACAACTACCAGGACAGCATCCTGGCCTACGTCCGCAAGGCGAAGGATCCGAACGACTACGTCGTGTGCTGTCACAACTTCACGCCGGTGCCGCGGCACAACTACCGCATCGGCGTGCCGGAGGCCTGCTGGTACGGCGAGATCGCCAACAGCGACTCGACGTTCTACGCGGGGAGCAACGTGGGCAACGGCGGCGGCATCCTGGCGCTGCCGGAAGAGAGCCACGGCCGGCCGGCGTCGCTGGTGTTCACGCTGCCGCCGTTGGCGACCGTGGTGTTCAAGCCGCAGCGGTAGACCGATACGAAGATTGACTACGTCTCACCCGGCTCGGCTTCCTCGCGCATGGGCACGTCGGCGGGGCGGTCCCATACGACGCCCGACGATTTGAGCGTGGCGGCGATCACCTGGCGAACGAGGTTCTGCGTGCGGCCGCGGCTCATCGCATAGATTCCGTACCAACTGTCGGCTTCCGACAGAAACGCTTGCCGCAGCTCGGCCGGCGTGTTCTCGTGCCTTGCGATCCGCACGACGTAGGCAATCGAGCGGTCGTGATTGGGCGCCGCCGCCACTTCGCCCTCTTTCAAATTGAAGACTTTTTCCATGAACTCCGGCCCGGCGGCGGCGATTTCCTTCGGTTCGCTCAGGCGAAACGAATCCACTTGTTGCGACTCGCGCGACACGGTGCCCACGGTGAGATAGGCAAACGGATCGGTCTTGAACACCTTGAGCGACGTGTCGCCCGCCAGTGTGTCTTCCAGCGAGGCGCCCGAGGTTTGGGCCTTCTTCGCCAGCTCCTCGGCTCGCTTGATCGCCAATTCCCCCGCCTTGCGCAGCTTCCAGGCCCGCGTGACGTTGTCGCGGACTTCGTCCAGCGTGGGGACCTTACCCGGAATGTCCGCAATTTTCATCGCCAGGTAGCGATTGTTGTCGAGGTCGAACGTGAGAATCGGCTGGTACAGCTCGACGTCGCGTCCGAACACGGAATAGTAGAATGGCAAATTGCTTTCGTCAGGCCGAAAGGACTTGCCGATCGGCGTGTCGCGCAATTGGAGCATCGAGGCCGGCTCGGTTTTCTCGTAGGTGAGCGAATTCGCTTTGGCCAGCGGCGTGAGGTCGGCCAGCTTCGCCGGCGGGGGCGGCGGCTCCTTGCCCTCTTCCTCGGCGTCGAGTGCCGCTCCGAAGTATTCGGTGTAGCTGTCGTTCAACTCGCTGGAGAGCGTCGCCATCAAGGCTTCGAGTTTCTCGGTGACTTTGGCCTGGGCCAACTCGCGGCGAATCTGATCGCTGACTTCGTCGAGCGGCTGATACTCCTTGGGCTTTTCTTTGGGCGCAGCCGTTTCGGCGGTCGGCGCTGCGGAAGACTCTGCAGCCGTAGGTGGCGCAACGGACTCCGCGGCGACGGGCTCGGCCGATTTGGCGTCGCTGGCAGCCGACTCACCACCGGCTGCGGGATCTTCCGCGAACGCCGTCAGGCGAAACGGATTCTTGCGGCGGGGCGTGTTCGACGACCCTTTGTCCGTCGCGGGAGCCGCCGATTCGCTCTTCGTTGCTTCTTCCTTACCGACGGCGGGCTCGCCCTTTTTGCCGTCAGCGGAGGGCTCGTCCTTCTTGCCTTCGGACTGCGATTCGATCTTCTTCGCATCGCCGGCTTTGGGCTGCGCGTCGCTCGTTGTGGCGTCCGCGTCGCCGAACACGGATTCGGCACGGATGAAGTACGGATCCTTGTTGTCTTCGTAAAATTTCTCGATCTCGGCGTCCGTTACCTCGTCTTCAACCTTGGTGAGGTATTGGTTGTAGTCGGCCACCAGGTACTGCACCGCCACTTTTCGCGGCTCCGCGAAGCCGGGGTCCGGCGAGGGCAGCTCGATGTTCCCGATCCGCTGGGGCATCGGCTCATCGTCCTTGTATTCATCGAAAAAGGCGACCAGTTCCGCCTCGCTCGGTTCCGGCACATCGACCAGCAGCGACTCGGCCGGGATCGCGGCCGCCTCGACCACGACGCGGTCGTTTACGTGGAGCCAATCCTGCCAACGCTGTTCCGGCAAGTTGGTGTCGAAGGCAAAGACGTAGCTGGCCAGGTAGTTTCGCGCGAGCATCTCTTCGCGCAGCGCGTCGAGCACAAAGTCCTGCGACGCCCCCTGTCGGCCGACCGACATCGTGCTGAGAATCTGCCGGATTTGATCCACCGACACGTAGCCGCGGCCAAGCTGAAGCAAATAATCTTTCAAGTAATCGTCGCTGATGGCCATGCCGGCCTGGTGAGCCGCGTTGGCGAACAGGTGTACCCGGAACACGTCGCTTTCGACTCCCTGCTGAATTCGCTCGGGGCCGACCAACATCTCCACCCGCAGCGGCTGCGGCTGAACGCCTGCTTCATAGGCCGCTTGCCGGCCGATGCCTTCGACCTGGCGCACGAACGCGTTGACCACCAATCGCTGCTGAACAAGCCGGGCCAACTCGGCGTTGGTAAGCTTGCCGTTGTCCCAGTGCACGGCGACGTCGTTGGGCCGGTGCCCCTCGGGGATCGTGCCGCCCGAGTGACTGCGCATGTACTGCGAAAGCGGGTCGCCCAACACGAAGACGAACATCAGCCCAACGCCCGCAACCGCGATGAGTGCCTTTTGATATTTGCGAAATGCGCGAAACGGACTAGCCATGATTAGGAATCGGGGGTCAGGGGTCGGGGGCCGCGGCCGGCGTCGTCTGGGGGATTTAGCGGCGGAGCTTGCTCCGCGCGAGCCCCGAGGACGAGCCATCTTGACACACGACCCAATGGGCCGGTAAGCAAGGACAACTCCGCCTTCGCTGGGAAACTCGTGATTTTAGGGCGAATCGACGTAAATGCAATGCCAATCACGGTTCCGACGCCCACCAGCGGCCGGGGAAGCGGGCCCGACGACTTGCCGGAACCCGATCGCATCAGAACAATGAGCCAGCCTCGCGCCGCCTGCACCAGCGGCATAACCGGCAGGGAAACGGGTGTCGTAGACTTATTTTCAGTACGAATCGCGGTAGAACCGGTTCGCGACGTGTCGAATCGGTGGTTGGTCAGGAGTTTTGCACAAGGCGACGGCAATGGCGAAAGAGAAGGCAACCAAATCGAAACCGGCCGGCCGCGGCAACGCGCTGGTGATCGTCGAGTCGCCGGCCAAGGCGAAGACGATCGGCAAATTGCTGGGTCGCGGCTACACGGTCGAGGCGAGCATCGGCCACGTCCGCGATCTGCCGCAAGGCGCCAAGCAGATTCCGGCACAATATAAAGGTGAGCCGTGGTCGAACTTGGGCGTCGACGTGGACCACGACTTCACGCCGATCTACATCGTTCCGCCCGGCAAGACCAAGCAAATCAAGCTCCTCAAGGACCAACTCAAGAAGGCCGACTCCCTGTATCTGGCGACCGACGAGGACCGCGAGGGCGAAGCCATCAGCTGGCATTTGCTCGAGCTGCTGAAGCCGAAGGTGCCGGTCCATCGGCTGGTGTTCCACGAAATCACCGCCGACGCGATTCACAAAGCGCTCGAGTCGCCGCGCGACGTGGATAGCGGTTTGGTGCGGGCGCAGGAGACGCGGCGGATTCTCGATCGGCTCTTCGGCTACGAAGTGTCTCCCCTGCTCTGGCGAAAAGTTCGGCCAAAACTTTCGGCCGGCCGCGTGCAGAGCGTCGCCGTGCGGTTGATCGTCGAGCGCGAGCGGGAGCGGATGGCGTTTGTCTCCGCCAGTTGGTGGGATTTGCTCGCCAAGTTTGCCAAGTCGAACGGCCAGCAGCTCCACGCGGCGCTGGTGTCGGTCGACGGCCGCCGGATCCCGGCCGGCAAGGATTTCGACCCCGCCAACGGCAAGCTCAAGAACCCGCAGATGATGCTGCTCGACGCCGCATCGTCGGCCGACCTGGCCGAACGAATTCGCAGCGGCGAGTTTCGCGTCACCAAGGTTGAGGACAAGCCGTACGTCACGAGGCCCTACGCGCCCTTCACCACCAGCACGCTGCAACAGGAAGCCAACCGCAAGCTCGGCTACACCGCGCGGCGGGCGATGCAGGTGGCTCAGAGCCTGTACGAAAACGGCCACATCACTTACATGCGGACCGACTCGACGAACCTCGCCAACGTGGCGATCGAGGACGCGCGGCGGTTGGTGAGCGAGCAGTACGGCGACAAATACCTGCCGGCCGAGCCGCGCGAATATCGCTCGAAGGTCAAGAACGCCCAAGAGGCGCACGAGGCGATTCGCCCCGCCGGCCATCCGTTCGAGCTGCCCGAATCGCTGCGTAACCAGCTCGGGGCCGACGAATTCAAGCTGTTCGAGCTGATCTGGAAGCGGACCATCGCCAGCCAGATGGCCGACTGTCAGGCGCGGCGGATCACGATTCAGATCGAAGGCGGCGGCTGCGTGTTCCAGGTCAGCGGCAAGACGATCGACTTCCCCGGCTACCTGCGGGCGTACGTCGAAGGGAGCGACGATCCCGACGCCGAACTCGCCGACCAGGAGCAGGCCCTGCCCGCCGTCGCGGTGGGCGAGTCGCTCGAATGCGTCCACATGGAAGCCAAGGGCCACACGACCCATCCTCCCGATCGCTTCAGCGAAGCCGCGCTGACCAAGGCGCTCGAAGAACGGGGCATCGGCCGGCCGAGCACCTACGCCTCGATTATCGACACGATCCTCGCGCGAAACTACGTATTCAAAAAGGGCGGTGCGCTGGTGCCGACTTGGGTCGCTTTCTCGGTCGTCAAGCTGCTGGAAGACCACCTCGGGAATTTGGTCGACTATCAATTCACGGCCCAGATGGAAGACGACCTCGACGCGATCAGCCGCGGCGAGCGGGAGCACGTCGACTACTTGAAGTCGTTCTACTTCGGCAACGGTGCGCCCGGGCCTCAAGCCGCAGCTGGCGAACAAGGTCGAAGAGATCGACGCCCGCGGGATCAGCCGAATCCTCATCGGCACGCCGCCGGGCGGCGAGCCGGTGTACGTCCGCGTCGGGCGGTATTCGCCGTTTGTCGAGCAGGGAGAGCGGACAGCGTCGCTGGTCGAAGACACGCCGCCGGATGAAGTCACGCTCGCAATGGCGCTCACGCTGTTGGAACAGGCCGGCAAGGCCGAGGAGCCGCTCGGCGTCTGCCCCGACACGCACAAGCCGGTGTACCTGAAGGTCGGCCGATTCGGGCCCTACGTGCAACGCGGCACGCCCGAGGACGAAGAGAAGCCGCAAAACGCCTCGCTGATGAAGGGCATGAAGCCCGAGGACGTCGACCTCGCCACGGCGCTCAAGCTCCTGACACTGCCGCGCAATCTGGGCGACCATCCGCAACAGGCTCAGCCAGTGATGGCGTACAACGGCCGGTTTGGGCCGTACGTGAAGTGCGGCGAAGAAACTCGCTCGCTGCCGGCCGACGTGTCGCCGCTCGACGTGACGCTCGCACAGGCAGTTGAGTTGTTGGCTCAACCGAAGACGCGTGGCCGCGGCGCCGCCGCCAAGAAAGAGCCGCTCAAGGTGTTCGACGTGTCGCCTGTGACCGGCACAAAGGTGCAACTCCTCGACGGCCGCTATGGGCCGTATCTCAACGACGGCGAAACGAACGCCTCGCTGCCCAAGGGCGCGTCGATCGAAGAGCTCACGTTCGCCGAAGCGCTCGATCTGCTGGCCGCCCGCGCGGCGCTCGGCCCACCGAAAAAGAAGAAGCGGGCCAAAACGAGCGCGCCGAAATCCGCCGCACCGAAAAAGGCCACGACGAAGCTGCCGGCCCGCGAAAGCTGCCGGGGCCAAGTCGACGAAGAAAAAGGCCTCGGATTGACCGTACGGCCCCTCATCGGAAGACATCTTTGACGCACTCGGCGTCCAGCTGGTAGGATGGGCGGTAAGGCATTTCTATTCCGGGGTTGCGTAACGAGACGTATTTGCGCTGAAGCCGGTTGTCTCGAGAGTTCTACCTGCTTGGTCGATCCACATTGACCAGGAAGACTGTTCGTCGGCATGTGGACGTAATTTCAAAGAGACCGAAAGCGCTTTCATGCTTGCAATGGTGTGATCATTCGTAATTGTTGAGTTTCTCTGTACGAGCAAAAAGGGAACAAGATGCATCGACGATTCCTTGCCCTGTCGCTAGCACTTTTGGTTCCCATGACAGTCATGGCGGAACCAACCTATCACGATCAGCACGTAATCTTCGAGAATTGCTCCGCCGACGATTCATATTATCATAGCCAAGGATCGGTAGTCGGGCCAAGCACACTCGAATTGGCTCACGACAGGTTTCCCGCGACTGGGGCGAGATTCGTCAGCCCTCCGAACTGCCTTCGATTGAAGTGGCGATCGGCCTCAGGAGGCGAATGGCGCATGACGCTGCGAGTCGCGGAATGTCTCGGTCCTGCACGCGAGCTCGCAGGTGACACGCTTTGTCTGTGGTGCTATTCCGAGCACGAGATCAAAGCCAACGAGTCGCCGCTACTGAGCATTCAGGATTCGCAAGGTATCTCGCTTCCCGATGTGCCACTGCTGTCAGGAATTCACCAATGTTGCCGGCGAACAAATGGGTGCGATTGGAGTGGCCACTGGCAACAGTAGTTGGCATCTATCGCGATACTGATGAAAAGCGATTCGATCCGAGCAAATTGTCAGCGCTCACATTTGCCCAGCGACTCGACGACGGTCAAGAGCATACGCTATATATCGACGACGTGCGAATCGTCGATGGGGCCGCGGCAGATCGAGCGCCACCCACTGCGCCGATCAAACTCGGCGCCGTCGGTCAAGATAGTCACGTGGACCTATCGTGGCCAGCAAGTCATGACAGCGACCTCTGTAGCTATCGCATCTATCGCTCCGAAGACAACAAATCGTTCTCGCCGATGGGCACGCAGAGCAGCAGCTGCCAACGGTTTATCGACTTCGTGGGCCAACCGGGTAAGACTTTCCAATACAGAATTAGCGCCATCGACGTCGACAACAATGAATCGCCACTGTCCGAGTCAGCAGTCGCCACCACGCGGCGGCTCGACGATGAGGCGCTGCTCGACATGATTCAGCAGGGATGCTTCCGGTACTACTGGGACGCGGCGAATGTCGACTCGGGGATGGCATTGGAAGTTCTGCCCGGCGACGAGAATTTGATCGCCGTGGGCGGCTCGGGATTTGGAATCATTGCGTTGGTAGTTAGCACGGAGCGCGGGTTTATCACCCGCGAACAGAGCGCCGAACGGATGCTGAAGATTCTGCGGTTCCTGAAGTCGGCCGACCGGTTCCATGGAGTGTTTCCGCACTATCTCAACGGCCGAACGGGCCACGTCTGGCCACTGTTCGGGAAATACGACAACGGTGGCGACCTTGTGGAAACGGCCTTTCTGATGCAAGGACTGCTGACCGCTCGTCAGTACTATCGAGGCGACACCGCTCGGGAGCGCGAGATCCGCAACACAATTACGAAGTTGTGGAACGAAGTGGAGTGGGATTGGTATCGCAAGACGCCCGACGGCGAAGTCCTATATTGGCACTGGTCGCCCGACTACACCTGGCACATCAGTCATCCGCTCATTGGTTGGAATGAAACGATGATCGTCTACCTGCTCGCTATTGCGTCGCCGACGCATTCTGTGCCGGCAAGCTTGTACTACACCGGCTGGGCCGGACAATCGGATCTCGCCGTCAACTACCGCCAAGCCTGGAGTCACACCACGCAGGGCGACCATTACGCCAACGGCAACACATATTATGGCATCAAGCTGGACGTGGGGTGCGGAACCGGCGGCGACGCGTTTTTCACGCAGTTCTCGTACTTAGGCTTCGACCCCCGCGGCCGCAAAGATCGCTTCACCAACTATTTCCACAACAATCGCCAGCTGACGCTGGTCAACCGCGCGTATTGCATTGCCAATCCACGCAGGCACAAGGGCTTCGGTCCGGATTGTTGGGGTATTTCGGCGGGCGTCAACAATGGCGGCGGCAAGCCGTTGCCGCGGGGCGACAACGGCACAATCTGCTGCTCCGCCGCGCTGGGCTGCTTTCCTTACGCGCCGGACGAATGCATCGGCGCCCTGCGGCACTTTTACCGCGACCTCGGCGGCAAGATCTGGGGCGTGTATGGATTTCACGACGGCTTTAACGAAACCCAAGGTTGGTTTGACGAATGCTACATGGGGCTAAATCAGGCGCAGGCAGATCGTGGCCATGATTGAGAATCATCGAACCGGACTGCCCTGGCAGCTGTTCATGTCCAACCCCGAAGTGAAGCCGATGCTGAACGCGATCGGCTTTGAACCGGATCCAGACCCGTCCCGATCGACCCCGGATTCGACCCGACGGAGCAACGGCCCTCAATCGCGGTCAGCGCGGTTCGCCTTCGGCCACGGCGTGGGCCACCGCGTAGTAGCGGCTGTGGGAGATGGTGACGTGCATCCGCTCGATGCCGGCACGCTCTTGTACTTCGCGGGCTCCCCCGTGCAGTAAGCAAAGCGGCGCCCCTGGCGATTGCTGATGATTTCGATGTCGCGCCAGCTGATGCCGCGCCGCCAACCGGTGCCGAGCGCTTGAGCACGGCTTCCTTCGCGGCCCAGCGGCCGGCGTAGTGCTGCGTCGATGCCTTGCGGGCGTTGCAGTACTCGATCTCGGCGGGCGTGTACACGCGCGTGATGAAGATGTCCTGGTGCCGCTCGATCATGTCGGCGATCCGCGGGCATTCCACGATGTCGGTACCGATGCCGAGTATTGCCATGCTGGAGGTTCAGGAGTCAGGAGTCAGGGGAGTCGTTGGCGTCGTCGGCCACGACGAATGTCTTGCTATTCGCTCCACTCTTCAAAAGCACCACGCCCACCGCGCCGGCCACGATCAGCGTCGCATCGACGCACCACAGCGCCGATCGCCCCGGCGACCACTCGTTGACGCACGTACTCGGCCGGCGACCAAGGTTCTTCCGGCCGAAACAGCGCCACTTGCGGCTCGCGTGACGCGGGCATCCGTCCATTGTCGGCGGAAATCGTGGTAAAGCCAAGCATGCTCGGCGAGAACCGCGACGAGGGCAAAAGACACAGTGCCAATCACCAACCGCTTCCGGCAGCCAACGCCCGCCGAGCTCAGCCAACTTGGCCACCACCAACCCCAGCAATCCCCCGACGCCCAGCGACAACAACCCCACCGGCGCCCAGCCGCTCAAGTGGCACTTTGCGGCGGCCCAGCCGACGACCGCTCCCGCCGCGATGCCGCTCAGGAAAAACAGACAAGAGACCGGGAGACGGAGAATGGGATTCGATGTTCATGCCGACGATCTCCTTGTCTCCCCTTCTCCTTGTCTGTCGTAATTGCTAGCCATTAGTCGCCGCCGGGCCAAGTCCGCGATCAGTCTTCTGGGTTCTCGATGCCGCAGGCCAGGCGGATCATGTTGTCTGGGATGCCGAACTTGGCTCGATCTTCCGGCGTGAGCTGGTAGTAGCTCATCACCAGCGGCTGCTCGATCAGCGACTCGACGCCGCCTAGGCTCGGCGCGATCCGCGGAATTCGCACGGCGTCCACCACGTCGGCCGTCGCCCGCCAGTCGGCATCCTTCACGAGGAACGTCACTAGTCCGCCGAAGCCGCGCATCTGTCGGCGGGCGAGCTCGTGCTGCGGGTGCGATTCGAGGCCGGGGTAGTACACCTTCTCGATCCGCGGATGCGATTCGAGAAACTCGGCGACGCGTTGGCCGTTCTCGTTGTGCCGCGCCATCCGCAGCTCAAACGTCTTCAGGCCGCGCTCGAGCAGGTAGCAATTCTGCGGGCTGTTGATCGCGCCCATGATGCCACGCAGGTTGCGGATCGATTCCAGCTTGTGCGGTCGAGCCGGCCACGACACCGGCGAGCAAATCGTTGTGCCCGGCGAGGTATTTCGTTACCGAATGGAGCACGTAGTCGATGCCGGCCGAGATCGGCCGCAAGATTGTACGGCGTCGCCAGCGTGGCGTCGATCAGCGTTTCGACTCCGTGTCGGTGGCCGAGCTCGGCGAAGCGGTCGAGGTCGACAATGCTCGTGTGCGGATTGGTGGGCGATTCGCTCACCAGCAGCTTGGTGCGAGGCGTGATCGCCGCTTCCATCGCGTCGTAATCACAGGCCCGGACTTGCAGCGTTTTCACGCCGAACCGCGCGAGGTGCTTGCTGCAGAACTCGCGGCTGCGGTGGTAACACTCGTCGAAGAAAATCACCTCGTCGCCGGCGTTGAGCTTCGACATCAACAGGCCGACGATGGCGGCCATGCCGCTGGCGAACAGCACCGCCGCTTCCGCCCCCTCGAGCGCCGCGAGCTTCCGTTCGGCGACCCGCTCGCCGGGGTTGCCGTAGCGGCCGTATTCTTCGCGCGGCTGCTCCTGCTCGATGTAGTCGATCACCGACCGCGTGTCGGCGAAGGTGTAGGTCGACGCGCAGAAAATCGGATCGGTAATCGAATTGCCCGGCTTCTGGCGGGCCTCGCCGGCGTGGACACACTGCGTCGAAAACTCCGGCGGACGATCCGCAATCTTGGCCGGCGACTTCCGATCTTGCGAGGGTTTGGTCATTTCCGTGGTACTCATTTGAGCTTCTCGCTATGCACACCATACAACGTGCCAACGAAAAAAGCCGCGGCACCGATCGCTCGGAACCGCGGCTTTTTTGCTTTCAGCTTGTGCAAAAGAACGTGCTGCTGGCTTTCACCGTGGAAATGCCCAGCACGCGACGTTGGCTCTTTAGCAGTTTCGGCTGCAAGCGGCCACAAATCCCAAGTGCTACTAATTCTACGTGACGCAACGGGGCGACACAAGCTCGGCCCTGCTTCCAACGGCACTTTTTTTCCGCCGGCCGGGTCGATTCTGCGGCCGATTGAGGCCGGACGTGCCGATTGGGCGCCCGCTGCCCGCTTCTCGGCCCGCCCTCCCGTGGCATCCAGCGGGCCAGCGGCGTAGGATATCCTACTGGTCTACTGGTCTCGATGAGGACGCAGTCCCTGGTTCGGCGGTTCGCAGCATGTTGGCATTCGGCAAAATACGAATCACGACAACGCTGCTGGCGTTTCTTGCCGCGGTACAGTGCATTTTGCCTGCGGCCGGCCAGTCGTCCGAATGGCGTCGCCGTCGTCCGCGGAGGTCGATCGCTGGATCGGCGAGCTCGGCGACGACAGCTACGCTGTCCGCCAAGCCGCCGCGGAACGGCTGATGGCAAACGGATTCGCGGCTCGTGCGGCGCTGGGCGAAGTTGGCGGACGCGCCCGACCCCGAGATTCGCGCCGCCGCCCGTCGGCTCATCACGTTGATCGATCAAAACGAGTTCAGCCGCCAGCTGGTGGAATTTGCGGCCGACGTCGACGGCCGTCGCGGCATCACGCTGCCCGGTTGGAAGGAATTCAGCACGCTCGTCGGCGACGACGAGGCCGCGCGAGCGCTGTTTGTCGAAATGCAGCGTGAGGAAGCGCCGCTGCTGGCGCAAGTGTTCGACCAGCCCAACGGCATCCGCGACGTCGCGTGGGACGACCATCTCGCGCGGCTGATGAATTGGCGCATCGCCAGTCAGCAGCGTGGCTTTCAGGCTCCGCTGGGGAGTTGCGCCACGATGTTTTTTCTGGGCTCGCTGCCGGGCACCAAAATTTCCGATCCGGCGGCGGGCCAACTCGTTCAGCTCGCGCAGTTGCCGCCCGTCGGCGAATTGCTGGCGGCCGACCGTCCCGAGAACGCGATTCGGCGGCTGGTCAGCGGTTGGGTACTCGATTGCCCGAGTCGCAGCGGCCAAGTGTTGCAGCTGCGGCTCGCGCTGTTGGTCACCTATCAATTGACCGAGGCGCTGCCGCTAGCCAAGGCGATTGCGCGGCACGATCCGGAGTTCCTTACCGTGTTTCCGCCGCAGCGGGTGAGTGCGCTATTGGCGGTGGGAAAACTCGGCTCGGCGAAGGACGTGCCGGACCTCGAGCCGCTGTTGGAAGATCACACCGAGTACTTGCCCAAGCCGCGAGTAAACCGGCCGCAAGGGTACGAGCACAGCGTCCAAATCCGCGACGTCGCGCTGGCAACGCATGCTCCGCCTCACGGGGCAGGAGCCGGTCGCCTACGGCTATCTGCACGTGCGGCCGCACCCGCAGTCGTTGTTCGATCCCGCGTCTCTGGGCATGGAAAGCGACGAACAGCGCGACGCGGCCGCCGAAAAATGGCGGGCCTGGCGGGTGGAGCATCCGCTCGACGTCGGACGCCGTTCGCTAGCAGCTAGCGGGCTCGGCTGCGGCGCGGCCCGCAGGAGAACTGCAAAGTCATTTTTTCTCTATCACTAGCGATGAAGCAGCAGCATTGCTCGCGTCCCGCTTTTCCATCAATACCTGACAATCGCGTGCCCGGCTGGTGGCTGAGCATGCTGTGCCAAATGCCGAGAAAATAGACTTTGCAGTTCTCCTGGGCGCGGCCGGACGATTCTCTTGACCGTGCGGCAACCGGCTGCGACGATTCCCGCCCCCGCTTCTTTCTCGATCGGCATCCCGGCCGGAGTCGACCCATGACGTATACGTGCTTGGCGCGCGCTGGCGTGCCTCCTGGCCTTGGCAGCCGCTGGTTGCCAGTCGCCCTACTATCAAGATCGCGGCACCGCCGTCGGCGCGCTTGGTGGCGCGGGCGTCGGCGCACTGGTCGGCAGCGCCTCGGGCAACGCCGGGACCGGCGCGCTGATCGGCGCGGGTGTCGGCGCGCTGACGGGCAACGTGGTCGGCGCCTCGCTCGACGACGTGCAGGCCCGCAACCGCGCGGAGATCGCCGCCAGCATGGGCCGGCCTGGTGGCTGCCGGTGCCGCCACGCCTGCCGAAGTGGTCGCCATGAGCCGCGCGGGCGTGAATCCGCAATTGATCACCAACTACATCAACACCTCGGGCGTAGCCCAGCCGCCGTCGGCACAAGACGTGATCTATCTCTCGCAGCAAGGCGTCGCGCCGGAAGTGATTCAAGCGATGCAGACGCCGCGCAGTCGCCCAAGTGCAGCCGGCGGTGTTCGTGCCGGCCTCGCCCGGACCGGTCGTGGTCGAAGACGTGTACTACGGCCCGCCGCCCTGCTATCCGCCCCCGTAGGTTGCCGCCGCGGCCCTATGGCCCGCGCGTCGGCTGGGGCGTGAGCTTCTCGAATTGACGTCGGAGTAATTAAAAGGGGACGGGAGC
>CAWKBR010000003.1:0-281032 GCA_963847875.1 uncultured Planctomycetota bacterium
TTGCTCAGTTAAGTCGGGTCAGTTTTTGGATCGCGGCTCTCACCCATAGTGACTTTCGTCGGAGGCCGGTTGATCGACAGTGCATCTTGCCAGAGTTCAACTCTTTCGCAGTCCATTGCGTGGGAGCGCAAGCTGTCGTGAAATGATGCATTCGGACCAACTATTAAAATAGCTCGGCAGATTGCCTGAATCTAGCCAATGGCGGAATTGAGGTTGGATTTGACCCACAGACTATTGGATAATCCTCGGTGTCAGTGCGGCAGTCTCCGCCGAACACTGCCCATTTAATTGGTGGAAAAACGGCATGAGCAGCAAGAGCCATGGGCGTGACAGCGGAGGCCGCTTTGCCAAGGGGCACGCTGGTGGTCCGGGCCGACCACGGCGTCCGGTGGAAACGGAGTACCTGGCCAAACTCAATGCTGCCGTGACCCTGGATACCTGGCGGCAGATCGTCGACCGGGCCGTCACGGACGCCACCAATGGCGATGCCAAGGCTCGTGACTGGCTCGCCAAGTACCTGATTGGCGAGGAGCCCACAAGCTTGGTGCAATTGGCGGCCGACGAGCGAGCGGGTGTCACCGCCGATGAGACGATCGACGCCTTGGCGATCCGTCAGCAGCTGCGGCGACTGGTCCTCAATAACGGCGGCATGGATCGAGCCTTATTGGCCGCGATGGCCCGTCCCGCTCGACAGGCCGAAACGAGAGTTCCCTTCGTTGACGAGCGTAGCGGCGACACGGACGAAGGTTCTTAAGCATCGACCCCTCGGTTGGCGACAGAGGGATCGCCGGTTTGAGTCGACTCACTCGGTGCATCCGAAATTGTGCAGCGGAAACGAGTTACACCGTCCGCTGGGCATTCTTCACGCCCGCCTTACGCCGTGGAATCCTCCGTATTCTACGGAGCGTGCAACGGGTCAACACGCAGATTCTCGACATCTGCGACTACGCGCATGGACGTCAGCCTCAGTCAGTCACAATGCGAATTGATGTCCGCCGATGCGGGTCGATCAGCTCGAACGTTTACCCTGCGAAGCCATGTTTCGACGACTACCCGGTACTCGGATTTGCCGCCTGAGCATTGGACTATCTGCTATGCGAGATCCGGCAGAGAAGTGAGTTACCGTGCGGTGCCGGCAAACCAACAGTACTGGCGCTCGACCCGTAGGGCGGCCACTGTCCACGTTGGTGATGGTGTCCTATGCAGCACACCGCAGATCGGCTGCGTGCGTCGGCTCCGATCACCTCCGATCAGCCAGGAACCAGCAGTTAACGACTCAGACGGTTCGACATGTGTTATTTGGCGGCCGCACAGTTCGCTTCGGCGGGCGGAGGTTCGGACGCGGAACCATTGCGGGATCCCGCGGGGCAGTTGAGTGGTGACCGGCAAGTCCCAGTGAATTTCGTAAAGATCCACGAAGGTTTGTATTTGGTGCGTGCGCTGCTGGCAACCGAACCGTACTTGCTCGCATGGCGAGCCATTCGTTCTGCGGTATCCGCTGAGCACTCAGCCGCATACTCAGACCAATGTCGATCGACTCGTTGGCCACGCGGCGCCATCGCGACGGCGAACTGGCTCTGGCCGTAGGGTCCGCCGTCGAACTGATACGTCGCGGGGACGCCGCCGAACGACGGGCTGATGCTGAAGGTGTTGAACCAGGCTCCGCCGATCATCTCGTAGGCGCCCGGTCCGGTGGCAAAGAAGCTGTTGCTCCCTGGGCCGCCAAACATCAAGCCACCGTGGCTGGCGGTCATCGTCGAGCCGATGATGCCTGTGGGATCGGCCGGCGCGACCGCCGCGTCGATCTGCGAATTGATCATCGACTGGCCGGCGGAATCAAAGCCCGAAACGTCGCCGAAGTGTTGCTTGGCCTGATCCAGGCGAGCGGCGGGAATGAAATTGCCGAACTCCATCGTGCCGCCAGTGAGCGTCGTCGACCCGTAGCCGCCGGCGAGCAACACCGTCGCGTGGGTCCCGTCGCCCGCTTCCGAATAGTCGTAGGTCACGTTCCTGCCGCCGGCCAATATCACGCCCGGTGTCGTCTGCGCCGGTTCCGGATCCGGCGCGCCTTCGTCCGCAAAGACGCGGAACGGATCGATGATGTGGACCGATACGCCGTCGGGCGCCGGTCCGTCGAGGCCAACCAGGTTGTAGTAGTTCGTCGTAAAGTCGTTCTTCCGCTCGATGTACAGATCAATCTCGCCTGCGTAATCGACGCGGATCCCGTCGGCCACCACGGTCTGGCCGGCGAGCAGAACCGACATGTTGTGGAAAGGCTGAACGGTCACCTGGCCGACCGTGGACATCTGGGCGGTCTTGAGCCGCAGCGTGTGCTCGTTGGAGACGTCGATCACCATCAGCGGCTTCGTCTCGCTCGCCGGCGGCAGCGGATCGTAATCGAGCAGCGTCTGATGGGCCAATTCGTAGCTGATGAGCGTGATGTTCGGGCCGACGGGATTGGGGATCGTCACTTCGATCGACGCCGCGGCGTAGAGCTTGCCCGACGCATTGAACACATTTGCCGGACTGCCGATGTTTTGCAACATCGTATCGAGGTAGACATGGGACGAGTCGTCCTGATTCACCAGCTCGATCGAGACGTTCGCATAAATGCCGCCCGAGACCGTGACCACGGCCGACGCCGAGATTTCGGCGAAGCCTTGCAGGTAGAAAGCGGTCTTGCGCGGCGAGGACACGTTCGGAATCGGCGGGCCGGAGTTATCGATGCTGTTGTCGAAGTAGAAACCGTGCAGCAAATCCTCGGGCTGGTGCAGCGGATCCTGGACGAACTTGATCAGCCCGGCCGTGTCGTAGCCAACCGAAAAATCGGCATCCAGCGTGATTCCCGCCGTGAGAAACACGCCGAACAAATCGGGAATGCCGAAACCGATGCTGGGTGCCAGCTCGAAATGCTCGCGGCCGGTAGAAAACGAAAACATCGTCTGGGCCTGGCCGGTGAGGATGCCGCCGACAATCGGCCCAGGGTCTTCGAGGACCGGGAACTGGAACCCGGCGGTCGACGTTGACGCCCGCATAAGTAGGCGACGATTCCAGCGTGTCCTGCAAATCATCCAGCGCCGGGGAATTGAAGATATCTGCTCGAATCGCGCCGTTGAAGCTGACTGGTGTCGAAGCCGAACAATTGCCGAGGTCGCCGTCGCCGGTGACCGACAGCGCCGGTCAGATTGATATCGCCGAAATTTAATCGAGGCCCCGCCCGTGCTGCCCGACAGATCGAACGTATTGACCGCCTTGATGACCTTGATCATCAGGTTGAAGCGGTCCTGCTGGTCCTGCGAGAATCCGGCACCCTGCAGCAAGAGGTCGCCAATCGTTTCGCTGCTGTCGAACGCGCTGAGAATCGGCACGGGTGTTTCAAACGTGTCGATGAATGGCTGCAAAGGTTTGGTATATTTCCGGACGGTCGTGGCAATGTCGCCGATAAAGCCGTTCAGGAAGCCATCCGCGTCGAGGCTGAAGTTCTTCAGCGCGATCTGGGGAATCTTGAGTTTGTTGGTGGCGGTGTCGAGACCCCAATCGAGTTGAAAGTTGGTGTGGAACGTCGGGTTGAAGGAGACGCCGAGCGCCGGGTCGACAAAGCTTAGCGTGAGCCCGAGCCGGATGTGCGCGTCGCCGGAGAATTGGGTCGATACACCAATTTCGGAATTGAAACCGAAAAGGAGATGGCCCGCAAAACTGGAGCCCTGGTCTGCCGCGTGCGCGTAAAGCCAATGGTTGAGCGACATCGTGGCCTGGAAGTCAGGCAGCGTCAGACTGAAACCAAGATCGAGATTGGTATGGGCGACGTCGAGCGTCGCGGAGGTGCCGGAGACGTCAAAGCCGATGTTGAGCGTCGGCGTGATTGATCCGGCAACATCGCCCGAAGTGCTCACCTGCAACAAAGCATCGAGCCCCAGATCGAACGTGAACGGGTGCGAAATCGTCGTGAGCGCAATCGCGATCTCGTGATGGCCGTTGGCCAGGCCCTGGGTCGCCTGCTGAAGATCGGCAAGCGTGTTTTGCAGCAGCATAGTGACTTGCTGCAAGCTCTCGAACTGGTGGCCCACCAGCGGCAAGCTGGTCGAGAGGCTGAGCGAGGAGTTGATCGCCGATTGGTACGGCTGGATCTGCGTTTGTAGGTCCTGCGCGACGCTCAGCAGCGCCCGCTCTTCCAGCGACTCGAAGACCAAACGACGGCCGAACCAAGAATTCGGCGATCGCGGATGCATTCGCTTCGCAATTTATACCGGTGCCGAAGCGCCCGCACTCCGCCGGCCAACTGAGCAATCAAGTTCTCTTGATCGCAGCGGTCGTTGGCCTCGAACACCACGTCCTCGGCATCGACGGCCCAATCGTTGGTGATGTAGAAGAAGTAGCGAATCTCGTCGAACAGCCGCGTCTCGCCCTTCTCGTGCGAAATGTTCTTGCGGAGCACGATCAGGCGGTACGACTGCTCGCACGCCGTGGGCCTGTATTCAAACTCCGCGTAATCCTCGCTCTGGAGCCGCAGAACCTCGAACTCGCGGCGGCGGATGATCCGCTGCTTCACGTTTTTGGGTCTCTGCCGCGCTGCGGTCCGCACTTCGTAACGCGGCTCGCGGAGGAGCTTCTGCCAGGCCGTGTTCGGCAGGTTTTCCGCGATTTCCTCCAGATTGGGCAGGGCCTTGAAGCCAAAGTAGAAGCTCACCTCCTCGGCATCCCAGGCGTCGAGCTGCTCCGACTGGCTGAAGGCCGTGTCACCGCGAAGCACGATCTTGCGGAAGCCCGCGCGACGGCACAAGGCGATGGCCCCGTCCGCCTCCTCGGCGGCTCCTTCGTGGCTGGGCCGATTCCCGGAGCGATTGACCACGCGGAGCACTTCGCCGGTTTCGGCCAGAGTGACCAACAAGAGGATGGTAGCCCCAAGTGCCCTTGTAAGAGATGTCCATCCCGACTTTGCACTCGCCGGTGGTGACCACCAGCGTGCCGTCGAGGTCGATGGTGGCGCGGTCGAAAAACTTCTTCGGCTGCTGGGCCCAAACGTTCAGCCGCGCGTCGTCGGCTGCCCGCATCAGCGAGCGGACGTCTCCTTCGTCGAACCGACGGCAGAAGTCGCCGGCGGTGGTGGGATCGGGGATCCGCTCCGTGCCCAAGGCGTCGAGGAAGGCCTCGTCATTGCGGCGCAACTCGACGTCTTCCAGCCGGGTGCCGTCGCACAAGGCGTTGTAGGCCAGATTCAGCACGTGGTCCGACTCGTGATAAGGCCTGTGGAATTAGTACGACGGACGTTGCGATAAGAAAGAAAAGTTGCCCCGACGCGCAGACCTATGTCCCGCCATCTATGCCCACCTGCATCATAAGGATGCCGCTCAACAGACGCCAAGGAATCCCGCCGTGACCGGCCTATTATCGATGTGGGAAATAGAGAATTCAAGTGCGACAAACCACGGAATTATTGGGTTGCCTAAACCTCCACCGGGTGTCGATAAATGGCACTGTCACACGCGATCGACTTCTTCGACACGTTTCGATTCGGCCCGGCCTCGCCGGAGACACCAGCCAGCCGCCGCAAACGTCAGCAGCGGCGATGCTGGTGGGAGTGCGGCGGCATTGCGCTGACACACCTGAGCCGGGGGTTTGGCCGAATTGAGCGGCCAATACATCGTATTCGTCGAATTGTACGATGGTCGTTGGCGTAAGTACTGATGGTCAAAGTGCGAGCGCACACATAAGCATCGCCAGCAAAATTGACCTTTTGCGACTCTTTAATCGGCGGACTATCATCACCCGTCGCGCGGCAACGTCGGCCCCGAAAAACACCACGTCTGGTCACGCGTTCCGCCGTATTGACGATCCACATGTCTACGAAATAGATTTGTAGCGTCTATGAGGACGCCTCGGTTGGATGAGTCAAATCGGCCCCGCGGGCACAGCCGAACAGTCGGGATGCAATTCAAGGGATGTCTTACACCAAAACTCTTGACTTCGAACTTGGAGATATTCATGTTGGCCCGAAAGTTAGTGACAGAGGCGATTGGCACTTTTTTTCTGGTCCTCACTGTGGGATGTACTGTGATTCTCTCTTCCGACGCTAGCAAGGGGATAATTCCTCCCTTGGCGATTGGGTCGGCCCTAATGGTGATGGTCTACGCCGGGGGGCATATCTCTGGCGGACACTACAACCCGGCCGTCACATTGGCGGCGACGGTCCGCGGTCGCCACCCGGTTAGCGAACTCGTTCCCTATTGGATTGTTCAGATCGTCGGCGGGCTGCTCGCCGCGGCTGTCGCTATGTTTCTGACCGCCGGCGCTGCTCCCGCCGCTGCCCCCGCCCCGCCCGATGTCGCCAAGGCGTTCATGGCTGAGTTTCTCTTCACATTTGCGTTGGCTTTTGTCGTATTGAATTCGGCCACCGCAAAGGCCACGTCCGGAAATTCGTTCTACGGGCTGGCGATCGGTTTCACAGTCCTTACCGGCGCTTTCGCCGTGGGTTCCATTTCCGGCGGTGCCTTCAATCCAGCCGTCGCCATCGGCGCCTGTGCGATGAACCTGATCCATAGGCCTTCCGTGTGGATCCACATCGTAGCAGACTTGGCTGGGGGCTTGGTGGCCGGCCTCGCTTTCTTATACCTTCATCCGGACGACAAGTAGGGCAGCAATTGGCGGAGATATTGCAGCAAGTTGTGATAGCGAATTCAAGCAGCGTGGCGGGCTTTGACTTCGTTTCAGAAACTCGTTGGTTCTTCAGCACGTTCGGAGTGCAAGTCCACTTGCAGGCAAGTTGTCTGGCTGCGGCATATCTAAACTTATCTTGCAACTCAAAGTACCAGACTGCCATCAATCGGGGAGCTTCTTGACATCGCCGGACCGAGACCTTCGGCAGTCCTGACCGGCACAGACGAGATTCTAGGCGGTCCACCAACGGCCGCAGTCTTGGATCGGAGCCTCGATTGATCAACGCGCTCGTCTAGCGGCCGCGATTCCTGCTGAGGTGAGACACACCTACCGCAATTCGGCGCAGCGGGAACTGCCCGCGGCTGGGGCGACCTCAGCACGAACTGGCTAGGTACTTGGCCCGCCTGAAGCCCATCTCTGCCTTCTGCTATACTAGGCCCCATGCGCAATACGCGGTGTAGCTCTCCGCCGGCAGCGCGTGCGTCGGTGAACCCAGTCCAAGTATATAGAGCAGTAATCCCTCGTCGTAGTCTTGCCAGCGATAGGAAATGAACCCCGTCTCCGGCCGCCAGCCGTGCGTCAGTGTTGCCTCGCCATTACGGGCCCAATTCCAATCGGCATTGCGGTAGAGAGCGTCCGCAAGCCGGCGGATTTCCCGTTCATCCTGACTGTCAATGTCGAAGTACGTGGCGGCAGTGAGTGCACCGGCGAAGAGAAACGCCGAATCGATCGTCGAGAGCTCGCATTGCCATACACGCTGGCCCGATTCGATGTCGAGGAGGTGATAGAAGAAGCCCTTATAACCGGAGCAATTCGCTCCGGGGCCTTGCGGCAAGTCGTACAGGATTTGCAGCCGCGTACGCGCGATCTTCGCCGCAAACGAGCGAATTAGCACTTTCCGCTCAACGACGACCGGTATCGACGCTAGCGCCATGCCCGCCTCGACCTCGACGCCACCCTCCGCCCCCGACTTAAAAAAGAGACCTGCCCCCCTGGGCTGCCGTCGCTACTACGGCGCACTCAGATGCAGCAATACTGCTAATTCACTGAACCTGATTACGCCAGTCAATCGACCGCTTTTCCTGCCGTGCTTCCCGGTAGTAGAAATCAAAACAAGGCGGACAAATCCCGTGGCTAGTTTCCAACGGCGATGACTGGACCCAATCGGGGACCCAGTCCCAGCGGTTTTTCTCCTGTGGGTTATTTATCTTTCGGCAATGCGAACATTGGTGAATTATGCCATCCGCTCCGAGGTAAACTGAAAGATCGGCGGCGCAATGTGGCCCTTGACGGTCGCCATGTGCCGACTCGGTGACAAGCGAGTTGACGACCAGCAAACCGTCTCCTTTTCCCAGCGGATAAAGTGTCATCGCGAATTTTCGATAATGCTCCGGACTCGAGCACTCATACTCACGTTGATTGGGAAAGAGATCTTCAACCCCTGCGGAGAGGCATGAGGTAAACCAATCCTCGTAGTAGGGTCGAAGTGCATCTCCGCAGACATCGAGAACGGATGTTCCCAGGTATTCAACCGACGAGAGGATCGGCGGCGCGCCATTGGCTTCGGCAAACTTTTGCCAACTGACGTTGAAATACGCCAGTCTGAAATCGCTCCAGACTCCGAAGATAATATTCGCAGCGGCATCGATCTCGTCTTGCCGAAACGGTTGAAGCAGTGTCTCGAAACCTGGGCTGCATCGATTCTTCATGCCGACATTTCCCAGACGGCTTGAGCTTGAAGACGAACCAGCGTCCGAATGCCGCCCATTGTAACAAGCTGCGCCCCCCCCGTGTCTAGCGCGTGGCCATTATTTCGCATTTTCTCGTCCGCGGCCTCGATTTTTGGGTTCCCGACGCTGGAATCATGGCTGCCGAAACCCATCGTGGCAGCCACCGTGGCCGGCGTTGGCGGCACCTGCAGAGTTTGACCGCATTTCTTGCAGCGAGCATTCTTGCCGGCGAGTTCCTCTGAAACTTTGAACCGAGTCGTGCATCGTTGACAGGAGAAGGTAAACATTGATTGGTCCCGCTTCGCGTCGGCCCATCCTCCGTCAACGGACGCGTGGATTCCGGCGTCTTCTTCCCAATTCCCGTCAATTGCTGTTGCGTCGAAATTCTTTCAGCCAAGATACCTTGCTTCGATAAGCGTCACGTCGTCGAGCAGGCGAATGGCGTTCGAGTGGCGAAGCAATTCCTGCTCAACCGCCTCGATGGGTAGAGGCGCGCCGGGATATCCATGCGCCTGCAGAATCCGAATGAATCCCTCGACACCCAGCATCTCGCCGCTTGCATTGTGGATTTCGAACGCACCGTCGCTAATCAATAGCAGGCAATCGCCTCGTCGAAGTTCCGCCGTCATCTCATCATAGGTAGCATCTTCCAACATTCCCAGAGGCATTCCGGGTGCTTCCAGTTGCTTAACAGCCCCATCGGCCCGCATGATGAGGACCGGTGGTCCGCCCGCGGAAGCCAATCGCAGCTTCCCTTCTGAGGCGTCGATCATCATGCCGACCGCCGTGGCAAATGACTCATCCTTCACGATGCGGCTCAACTCGCGGTTCATCGTCTCCGCGAACACGGCGGGATCGGTGAGTAGCTCGTGATGCCGCAGCCACAGCGAACTGAGGTGCATCGTATGAAGGGCCGCGGCGACGCCATGACCCATGACATCGGCCAACAGAATTCCATATCGGTCGGCATCTAGTTGCTCGATGGCATAGAAATCGCCGCCGACGATGTCGTGGGGCGTATAGTGCATCGAGAACCTGATACGCGGGTTTTCGGGAAGATCATGCTCCATCGAGAGCATTTGGATCCGCTTTGCCCGCTCTAAGTCAGTCAAAGCGGTGGTCATGTCGCGGAACGTCTCCACGCCGCCCACCACCGCGCCGGCCGCATCGTGGATCGGCGAGACGGTCACCTGCATTGGAATCCGCTGGCCAGTCTTGCTCTTGGCAAACACGATTAAAGGGCACGTGCTCGACGTGCCTGTGATCATTGCGCGATGAAGTGGGCAGTGTTCTTCGCCGCAGAGTTGGTGCCCATCCTTGTCCACGTGGCAGAGCACGTCGTCGAGGCAGCGGCGACCGACCACGTCCTCCGCCGGCCAGCCCGTAATCCGCTCCGCCGACGAGCTCCAATAGACGATCCGCCGGTCTCGGTCGCAGACGTAGACTCCGTCACTCAGGGAGTCGAGAATCACGTTGGAAAGTGTCAGTTGGTTGTCCATGCGTTCCCTCGATCTGCTATGCCGAAGATGAATCTCGACTCGTGGATCAATTGGAGCGAGTCCAGTCGATCTCACTGCAGCAAGGGATTGCTGGGCCGTCCGACTGTCTTACCAAAGTGCGCAACGCACACCCAGCGCGACCGAATGGCACACAATCTGCCCATCAAGCCCATCGATGCCGCCGCCCGCGTTGATCGCAAATGGTGTTCCAAGCTTCGACAAGAAAAGCGACGCTCGAACGAATTGCTGCCGTGTCGGTGCAGCAGAATCTTCGTTTCTCGGTACGAATTGCCCGAAGGTGTTTCGCCAGCAAATGTTCGGACGCCAAAGTTTCTAGACTATTTGTCCCAAACCAAAGTGCATGAAACGTAGTTTTCTGACACAGCTGTTTTGCGCTGCCAAGCCCGGCGAGCATGGGTTCAGCGAGCGGTTACGACGAGCCCAACTTCCTTGTATTACAGAGAGGGCTATCCAAACTTCGATTGGCAGGGGCCAGCCCACGATTCTGTCGTCGCTTTGCGCAGCTCGGAGCGACACGCTGAAGTGAGTTTCAGTCCGCATCTTGAGCGCTGAGGTGAGACACACCGAAGCGAGTTTGCCCGTTCGCTTCCCAACGTCAGTTGGACAAACCGCTGTTCAGTACTATTCACCCAAACTGACGGAGGTGAGGAAGACCTGCGAGATTTGCGATCGAGTACTTGCTCCTGCCTTGCACGACATCGGTGAAAGCTGGGAGTGCGGCGAATTGACTATGGATCGCGAGCGACGCGCTGGCGAAATTGGCTTAAAAATGCTGCTCGAGCTACGCCTGGCGATGCGAACTCCAACTGCAGAAGCCCCCACAGCCGTCGGCGGCACTCTGAATTGTGACCCGTATCGACCGCCAACTGCGATGATTGAGGTTGCCCCATGAGGTGCAGCACTGGTCGCTGACGACGCTGCGAGAGAAACTGGTGAAGACCGGGGCGAAGGTCACGCGGCACGTGAAGTACGTGACGTTCCAACTTGCTGAAGTGGCTATCCCACGGAACTTGTTCGCAGCGATTCTCGACCGGATCGCACGGTTGGCGATCCCGCCGCCAAGTGTCACCGCGACCCGTGGTGCGTAGCCGGTCGGTGTAAACCGAGTTTCAGGGGGAGTTACGCGCCGTGCGCGGACTCGACGCCCATGCACGGTCCTCCTACTGCCTCCCGCCTTCCAAGGCACCAAGAAAATGCTCAAGAATCGCTACGTGCAAGACACGAGGGGGGCGCAGTGACTACAATGGGAAGCGAACTGGCCGGGAGCGGTTAAAGGCTGATCCATCTGGGGGATCCCGGATAATGGAAATATCGGTTTGGATATTTGCCTGTTCAAAGCAAGCAAAGCATGAGAAAATGAGCTGATGCGATCAATTTGCCCTGCGCGGCTTGGCCGCGGAGTTGTCCGTGTGGGATCGGCATGTTGGCTGTCTTGCTCGGCGCCGATCATCGTGGCGCCTTTGACCATCGCGTCCAGCGCTCAGGCCTTCGTTCTCATTGCGCCGGACTTTGCCAAGCCCGACCCCTACGTGGGCCGATCTGCCGCAGACTCTTTCAGCTACGACCTCATGGCCGACAGCACCTCCCCGGCGATTGATCGGAAGTCCGACCAACACCAGTTGCTCATTGCCAATCGATCCGATGTGCTGGTGGCCCCATTGACCAATTCACGCTTGGGCACGAACAAGCAACACCTGCTCGTGCCGCTGCTGCGGCAGTCGAGCTACAGCCGCTTGGCAGGCTACGAAGATGTGAATGACGCCGAGCGGTTGTGCGCCGAAGGTCGTGCGGCACGCGAAGTACGTGACGTTCCAGTTGGCCAAGGTAGCGGTTCCACGACGCTTGTTCGCTGCGATCCTCGACCGGATCGCACGCTTGGCAATCCCGCCGCCCAGGGGCGCTGCGTCACTTTGCTAACGTCATCGGCCGCTGTAAATCGAGATTTCAAGGGAGGTTCGCGCCGTTTGCGGATTCAAGTCCCATCAACGGGCCGCGAGCTGCCTCCCGCCTACCAAGGTGCCAAGAAAATGCCAAACAATCATGATGTGCTAGACACGGGGGGCGGACGCAGCGGTTACAAGCGGCGGCGATCCATGCCTGGAGCGGTTCCAGGCTGGTCCAAATGGGAAATCCCAGCGCAGAGATTGGCGGTCGTGGCGACGTGCAGGTGGCTGGCTGTACTGGGGGTTTGCATCGTTGCACTTCCTGCAGCCGCAGACAATTGGAAGAATCCAGCTAGCGGCAACTGGGGACTTGGCTCCAATTGGGTGGATGGCACCGCCCCGGCGGCCAATGATTCGGCCGTCTTCGCCGTGCCGGGCGCCTACACGGTAGCGTTCGTGGGCGACTCAGCTCCGATACAGAGCCTGTCCTTGTCCAATAGCACCAGCCCCATTTTTGTCAGCGACTCGCCGTTCACTCCAAGTACTCTGTTCGTGACCTCCGCCAGCGGTAGCCGAGACGTGGATGTCTACTCCGCCACTCTGACGCTTGGCTCCGCCGGAATACTCGGTTCGATTGGAAAGCCGCTGCACATGACGGTCGGCCAACAGATTACCGTTGGCGCAGACGGGACACTGAACGTGCGAGCGGGCAGTCACGTGGTCGCGCCGTATGTAGAGATCGATCCCGGAGGTCGATTGAACCTAACCGGTGGTGGATCTTCCCTCAGCAGCAGCGTCGCCATCTTTGTCGCAAGTGTCAGCGGAGGGGCAGCGCTATCGATCGCCGGTGGAGCCAATGTATCGTCCCAATTCGGCAGCATGGGATCCTTTGCCGGCAAGCCGGGCGAGGCCACCGTCAGCGGCGCTTCGACTTCCTGGAACAACGCGCAGGCGATGACGGTTGGCTGGTTTGCTCCCGGGACACTCAACATCGACAATCACGCATCCGTCACCAGCCAGCGTATCTACCTTGGCGAATACAATGGCGTATCCGGCACGGTTAGCTTGACGGCGCGGCGTCTCTCGCCGTAAACTCGACCGTGGAAGTTGGGGTGAACGGCAACGGGACGCTCATGATCGACGGGGTGCGGCAAGTTTCGTGTAACGATGGATACCTCGGAGAAAGCGCCGGGTCGGTGGGCTCTGCCATCGTCAAGCAAGCGGGCTCGCAGTGGACGCTGACCGGACGGCTTGCCCTGGGAGGCTATGCACCTTCGAGCGGAGGTGGTGGCAATGGCGGCACCGGCACCCTGGCCATTCAGCCTGGTGGTGAAGTGGACGTGGCGCATGATACGGTGCTGTTCCCCAATGGATTGCTGTCGCTCGAAGGCGGAACTTTCGCGACCACCGAGTTCGACGACAGTGGCGGACAATTCTCCTGGAACTCCGGTACGCTGCACATCGATCACTGGCACGGCCACCTGACGACACCCGCTGGCGGTATCTTGGCTCCCGGCCGGTCGGCGGGAATTACCGTCATCGACGATGGCTACACACAACTGAGCGGCGGCGCACTGGCCATCGATATTGGTGGCTATTCGATTGGCACCGAGCAAGATTATGTCGATGTGTCTACAACTGCTCTGCTGGCCGGAGAGTTGCAACTCTCGCTGCTCCCTGGTTTCACGCCGTCCGCTTCCGACACGTTCACCATTCTCAATGCACCGAACGGAATTGCCGGTGTGTTCAGCAACGTGGCTACCGGCCAGCGGCTGGCGACCGTGGATGGCAAGGGTTCGTTTCTCGTGAACTATGGCGCTACCACGCGCGTTTAATCCCAATCAAATCGCGCTCACTGCTTTCGAGCCCAGCGTTCTGTTGGGCGACTACAACAACGACGGCATCGTCGACGCGGCCGACTACACCGTCTGGCGAAACCACCTCGGCAGCGCTACGTCGCTTCCCAATGACGACACGCCGGGCGTGGGCCACGATGATTACGACCGCTGGAAAAACAACTTCGGCCAGACTGCAGGTGGCGTATCTGGCACCAGTGCGAATGCCGTTGTTCCCGAACCAGCGACGCTGGTGCTGCTGATGTTTGCAACTGCTGGTTGCTGTTTCCGGCGCCCGGGGGCCGCGTAACGAGTACCGAGAATTCGCTAGCGCGCGGTGAAAGGGTCACTAACTCGCCGTCTTTCGAAACTAGCGTGGCCGACAAAGCTCTCGGGCCAGCCTGCTTCGGTCTCAGCCAGCTGCCGTAGACTTACCTGAGCATTGCGCGTTTTTTGGAATCGTCCTGAGCATGCTACGGACAGTTTCCTGCGCGCTGAGGTGAAACACACCGAACGCAGTTTGTGGTTTCTCTATCTGACAGAGGCTGGACAACCCGACCCGGATTGCGCTCGAAGCTAAGTCGCAGAGGTGTCCGGGCGGCGAGGACACCGCTGCGACTTCGCTGCAACTCTCCGCCACATCGGCTGATGCAACCGACGTCATGAAGAACAAGCAGTTAATACCAGCGGTCTGCGCGACCTCAGCAGGTTGTCGATACGGTTTCCGACCCGAAAATGGGTAGGTTGTAGACAGTCTCACGAGTCAATGAGTTTCCGGCATTTGCAGGGCGATCCGGCTCAACTTCGAACAAGTAGTTCCAGGGATCAGACCGTGTTCAGGTTAGTCACCCGTTCAGGCGCGACCCCATTCCGCCAGCGCCACGGCAAGTGGTTCGTCGGTCAAGCTCTGGCCATCCAGGCCATCCTCGCACTGGTCGTCGTTCTTGCGATCGTTCGCGGCAGTAAAATCTTGCCGTGAGGGACGCCCAACACGGTCGTTAGCCAACAAAAGTAATAGATTATTGAGGACAGGCGCGGCGACCCGGAACGAGTTGACCCGCGCTCGCGGCCGAAACGCGTAGTCGTGCGGCGCGAATCGAGTATCGAACCTGGCGAAGCTAGCCGCGCTATCGACCTCCACTTCTGGTTCGACAGGGGTCGATGTCGTCGCGGCAGGCGTTTGCTCCACCGTCTTGCCAATCTGGATTGCCGGTTCGACGAAGGCAAACGCCGCAGCGGCACTTTCCGTCGCGGGCGACTGCCCCACGGCGATTTCTGCGGACGCCACGCTCCCCGCTCCCGGCGTTATCACTTCGCCAAAGTGGCTCTTCCAAACACTGTAGTCGGCCTGCGTAATGGCGCCATCGCCATCGCCATCCGCGCCGCTGAAGGGCGTCAGACCACTTTGGCCCAGGGTATTCCGCCACACGGTGTAGTCGGCCGCGTCGACACGCCCATCATTATTAAAATCAGCATTCGTGGCATTGGTGGTAGTTCCGGCTGACTCAAATCGAATCGCCTGTCCATTGCCAATCCATGGCGAGGGACTAGCCGCGTAGGATACAAGTAGTCGCTGATTTCCCTGTCCCCCCGCATTCTTTATCCCCACTGTGGCGTCTTGGTCCGCATTCGGCAAGTAGCTCACGTCCAATCGTGAGTTGACATAGTTGAACGTGATGCCACCCAGATCAGGACCGCTGTTTAGGTCGAGAATGGCCTGAAAGGTGCCTTTCGGAATAAACCACGAGCCGCCATAACGCTGAACGTTGCTCCACTCGATAATCAATCGGTCTGGTATTCCATCGCCAGATACGTCCTCGAACTTACCGAGTACGACGTCGTTGGCGAAACTACTATCGTTAAGGTCAGTCTGCCAATCGACCCAGAGGGGGGCAATTGTTGCTGGTTGCTGAGCGCCTGGAGAGGTCCGATGGCCGATGATCGGGATTGCCGTTGCCGAACGTGATCAGTCCGTTTGCCGACACGAACATTGAGTTGTCACCGCTGGCAACCGTGTCATAGAAGCGAAACGTATTCGTGCCCAAATCGACGTATGAAAAGCCGTCGTCCGTGTCGTCCACAATCACAAACACGCCCGGCATGCCCAATTCGAGATCGATCGCTTCATAATCGACTGTGCATGCCTGGTAACCCGCCCCGTCGGGATCGGTGCAACGATCCAGAAGAATGGTGGCGGTGTAACGATCATCAACAGGTTCACCTGTGGTGCCGTCAGCATCTTGATCCAGGCCCAAGCCGTCGATCGGTTCCTGAATGCTTGAGTTGAGGACCAGCGTGTACGCGCCATCCTCAGCTTGTGGAGCCATATTCACCTGCAGGGTTTGGCTGTCCAGCCACCGGGAAGACGTGATTTGCGACATCAGGTCGCCGGCCGGTCCCTGGAACGAGGCGAGATCGTCGGCGATGGAAAAGCTGCTGCGATCCATGGGCCGATCAAAGTGGAGTAAGATGCCCGAGAGATACGGTCCCTTCGTCGCCTCGGCCGAGGTGATTCGCGGAGTGCCGGGATTGGGGAAGTCGGCGGCGATGAGCACGCTCTGTCCGCTATGAACAAGCTCGGTTGGCTCGCCATAGGGGGCATAGGGGGTGAGTGAGAGTGATCGGCCCGCCACGCTCTGGTAGCCGGCGTCTTTGATTCCGATGCTGTCTTGATAAAACAACCAGTCGTCATTCGCACCAAGTTCCCCGTAGTTAAACTGAATCGATGCATCCGCCATGCTCAGGATAACTTGGAAAGTAAAGGGGCCATCGCCGTAATACGAATAGACGTTGTCCCATTGAACGATTAACTGCTTATCATCCACGGTATCCTGTACTTCCCAATAGACCCCACTGCTGGGCGTGACGACCAGATCGAAGCCAAACGGCGCGATCGCGGCAGTTTCGGGATTAGTCTGAATCGGTCCAAAGCTATTTACATACTCGACATCGCCGAAAGTCAGGCCGCCGTTGCTGGAGATCCCGATTTCGTTGTAAGTAGCGCCATAGAGGCAAAAATCAAAACCCTCCAGATCTGATGCCGTCAAGACGACCGCGGCGTCATCTTCTCCCGCCAGGATGGAAGCCCCCGAAGTCTTGATGTCGACGAACGATGGAGTCGTCGAACGAGCCCAGTATCCGTAAGCATCTGGTCCTACCGATCCGTCCCCCTCGACGCGTGTAATGGTGTATTCAGAACTGGAAATCTCCCGTGGGCTACTCACTTCCACGGTAAGAGTGTTGTCGCCGAGATCGAGCCCATAGAGGAAATCCTCAAAAACAAAGGCGCCCGTTTCGTCAGCCTGAGTCGAAACAGCGAAATTAATATCCTTGTACACCCGGACGAGGTAAAACGGTTCGGTCTGGCCTTTGAACAGCACGTCCTTGCGATCGGTCACCAAATCACCCAGCGGCAACGAATCGCTAATCTCGTGCAAATCGAAGCTGTATAGCGCCGGCGGGTCTCGATCCAAGTTGAACGGAACCGAGGTGGTTGAGGTGAGTCCGTTGTTGTCCGTCGCGGTCAAATAGAATGTATAGAGCCCGTCGGGGATCGATTCGCCGTAGATCTGCTCCAGGAGCGTTTCGTCGAGCACAAACGTGCCGTCCGTTGCAACCAGCGGCAGGAGGTCGACAAAGGCGCCGGGATTCGGGAGGTCAAAACCGCCGCGTAGCTCGGCGATGCCATCGGCGTCCAGGACGATTCCGCTGATCTCCAGGCTGAGGGCGAAGCCCACCTCATCTTCGGTCGTCTCAACGTAACCAGTGAACTCGGAGTGCAGTACGGGCGGCAATGCGCCGGGCGTCGGCGCAATCCGTGTGCTTGCCCCTTCCATCACTAGATCGAAGGGGGCATTGCCCAGCGCGAGCGGCAAGCCTAGCTCCGACCGATCATAGAGCAGGTAGCCGCCGCCCATACTTGTCCCTGCGAACGCTTGCTGCCACGCCTCCGCTCGCGCAGCGGAATACGGATCGGCGGCGTCACTGCCGATCAAGTCCAGATAATTGTACTGGATCGAATTGTCGCTGGAATCCAAGATCACCTGAAAGCTGAGCGGATCAGCAAGTGTGATGTCATAGCCCTCTTCATCTACTTCGTATGTGTAGATGGTCGACTCGGTATTCCATTGCAGGATCAGCTGTTGGCCGCCGACAATGTCGCGCAGCTCCCAGTAGACGCCGCCACTTGGCGTGTTGGGGATCTCTGCGTAGCTCCAAAAAGGAGCGATCGACAGATAGTCAGGGAGATAAACGCCATCGTAGAAGGAGGGAGGATAGGTATCGGCCTCCCCGAAGGAGATCAGCCCGTAGGCGGAGACAAACAGCTCGGTGTAAGTGTTGCCGTAGAACGCAAAGCTAAAATCGCCCAGCTCCGCCAGCGTGAGGGCCCCGCCGTCTGATCCGAAGGAAATCAAGACCTGCCCAGTGGTGCTTATGTCGTCGAATGTCGGCGTCACCGCTTGGGCACGATAGCCAAAGAGGTCCGGCCCCAAGCTTCCATCGACCGTCAGTCGCGTCACATAGGAGAAGAAATCGGTACGATTCCCTGCCGTATCGGCGACCGTGCAATAAAGTGGGTTCCGACCCAGATTGAGCGGCACTCCCACAAACACGACCTCGCCACTGGAATTGGCTGTTGCTTCCATCGATTCGCCGCTGTCAAGTATCAGCGTGAGCGTAGCTCCAGGTTCCGTCTGGGCTACAAGGTCGACAACGTCCAGCGTGGTGGCGTTGTCGCCAATAGGGGCAGTATCTGAAGCCAGAGCCAACTCAATGGTTGCCGGATCGGGAGGTGTTTGGTCGACGGTAAAGGCAAGTTGTTTTGTGGCGATGTTGCCGTAAACGTCTGTGGCCTTGAATTCGATGGCGTAGTCGCCTTCCACGAAGACCTCCCCAAGAATGCCCTCCAAATCGACCATCGTGAGCGTAAAGAAATCACCGTCGATGAAAGGCGTCAAGTCGACGTAGTCGGTCGCCGACGGAGTAACAAAGCGTGCTTCGAACTGGTCGAGCGCGATGTTATCCTTGACGCTGCCAAACACAAATGGAGCGTTGAACGCGGTGGGCAGATTCAAGAAGATCTCCGGCGGGACCGTCTCGGGGACCACGTTGATGGTGATCGTCTGCAACACCTCAAGCCACGGCAGGCCAGAATAGTCGTTCACGAGAATCGTGACCGGGAACTCGCCGACGGTGTCGGGGCGCCAGGAGAATCGCCCGTCCGAGGATATCGTTGCCCCTGTCGGTGGGTTGACGAGGTTGTACGAGTTATAAAACGGGACACCGCTGGGCCTGGTGTCGGTTTCGGTGAAGACCACGTCAAACTCGATATCGGTCCCGACCTCGGCCTCCAGCGAGTCCGGCAACGTAATGACCAGGGGGTTGTTAACTTCGACCACAGTGATCGCAACGGTTTGCCGTCCGACCAGCGCCGGGTCGACTCCATCGACCGCCTCAATGGATAAGGTGAACAGCCGGCCGCCGTCCTCTTCCCCTGGCGTCCAGGCAAAGTCGCCGGTTTGCGGATCGATCGAAGCGCCAGCGGGTGCATTCGCGCCGAGTCGATAGGTGGGTAGGTCGCCGTCGACGTCTGTAGCGTTCACCGTAAACGTTAGTTCTTCCCCCTCATCGATCGACGCATTTGGAATCAAGTCGAAGATCGGAAACGAGTTGACCTCGACGACCTCGACCTCCAGCATCACCACGGCCGCTTCGGGCGGCAGACCGTTATCGGTCACGTGAATCGGAATCTGGTACGTCCCCGCCGGGGTGGTCTCCGAGGGAATCCACTCGAAACGACCGCTGGTCGGGTCGACCGTCGCCCCGGCCGGGGCGCCCGGGCCCAGGCTATAGCTCAACTGCTGGACGGGGAAATCGACGTCGCTGGCACCAACGCTGACCACCAGGAGGTCTCCCTGAGCGACTTGCTGGCTGGCAACCGGCGCAAATGTTGGCGCCGCGTTGCTCTTGAGGTAGGTGACCTCGAACGAGCGTTCGTGGAAACGCAGCGGATCGCTCGGCTCCTCCGCCCGGACCGTGAAAGAATAGATCCCGCCGTAGAAATCCTCCGGTGGACTCCACGTCATCAGCCCGGTCGTCGCGTCGATGCTGACAAATGCCGGCGATCGGACCACGGAATAAACCAGGCCGTCTCCCGGTGTGGGATCGCTTGCCACGATCTGTACCGCTAGAGGAATTCCCTCTTGGACGACCTGGTCGGCGATAGGGTCCAACGCCGGATCAAGCGGACCAGGAATCGGATCGACGATGGGGGGCGGCGTCGTGAGCGTGGTCGTGCCATCGTACTCAAGCGCTAGGTCCAACGTCGGGCGATTGGGGTCGTCGCTGACGATCCGCAGCATGGCGCTGGCACTCTGCGTGGGGTCGAGCAGACGGACCTCATACTCCACCGGATACTCCGTGAGGATCGCCAACGCGCTCGGCTGGGGATTGACCAAGGCGTATCCGCTGCCGATCAGCTCGACGCTGGCGACATTCAACGTGATATTGGTCGCGTTGGCAATCGAGACGATGGCGGTGGTTGTCGATCCAGTGTCCGCGCCGAAGTCCAGACTGCCGTCAGCGAGATCCCCGCTTGCCGTCTGCACGACGATTTCTGGCCCCCTGATATGCGGCGTGACGTCTAGCAAGGAGACGTCCACTGCCTCAGTGGGGGCGCTTGGGTCGCCGTAGAGGCGGTACTCAATCACGTAGAGCTGGTCGTCAGCCAACAACCCTTCCGGAATGAGCACAGTACGTTCCACGATCCCCGTGCCGAACGCTCCAGGAACTCCCTGATCCGCAAACGTGAGCCCGGCGAGGTCGATGGACTCGAGCACAATCTCGGTGTCGCCACTGACCAACACGGTCTCGAGGTAGTGCCGCTCTGGCGCGGGTGGCCGTGCTGCTCGTCGCTTCAAACGAGTAGTCGACCTGGTACAGGCGCGAATCAAAGGGCTCCTTGAACTGCATTGCGCCTCGCCACTCGCTGCCGGCCATGCCAGCGGCCATACCACCGGCCAGCGGTGGTCCCGCCGCCGCCGATCCGCCCGTGGTGCCCTGCTTTGCTGCGTCGAGATTGGCCACGCTCGCGCCTGCTCCCGCTGTGGAGCCGCTGATGCCAGCGCCGCTTGTCGTGGAACTTTGGGGAATGTTGGGGTCGAGATAGAGGGCCGGATCGCCAATAAGAATGAATGGCCCCCAAGAAATCACTTGCTTGTCGTCCAATTCGCATTTGGTGAAGAAAGTGCACCAGTCCCAGGCGTAGGTAATGCTGCCACGGAGGCCCAGGCTGCTGTCGCGGAAATCGACCTGCGAAGGGAGGCTGCCGCTGAAATTCGCCTGGACTTTTCCCAGCAGCACGGCCTCCGCAGTCGCCTTACCGATGGCGGTAATCAAATCAACCTCGAGGCTCTTGATTTTGTCCAGTTCGTCTTTTTCCTCCGGGGACAAATTAGGGACGTTCGGCGCGGAGACGGTTGCTTTCACCGACAGACTGCCCTCGCCCTCGAGATCCAGTTTCATTTTTGACTCAACATCTAACCTGACGAAACTGCCGTCCTGCACGAAGGCCAGTTCGCCGCCAACTTCCTTGAGTTGGAGCTGCGCCGCCAATGTTAGTTTGCCACCCAGCTTGAATTGTCCTTCCGCCTTCACGTTGGCGTAGACTCCCGCGACCCCGATGTGGTAGATCGGCAGCGAAACGTCGAAGAGCTGGAACTTGTCGTTCGTGCTTTGCGCAAATACCTCGACCGCAGGCATGCTCAAGGTGACTCCATTGGGGAGCCCGAGCAGTTTGGGTTCGAGATAAGCCTCGACGATCACATCCGGAAACAGGTCTGCGGTGTCGCCGTGAGAGTCGACGAGCGTTTTTCCGAGCAACGTCGCTTTCGCCCTCCACTCCTCCGCTCTCAAGATCGGCTTCTGGCGAACGTCGGCCAAGGCATAAACCATCAGGTTGACCGAGGCTTGCAACGACGAAGCCAGGCCGTCGAAGATACCCAGCGGAGTGTCGTGCGTCGTCGGAAATGTCTCGTTGAGTTGGATGCCCCCTTTCGCAGGGATCACGTAGGCCCGCTGTTGGCCACCGAACGCATCGGTTTCCTCGTATGTGACCTCCTCGGGCGTGGCGTCCACCCAATCGGGAAGCGAAGCCACGAAGATTGGTTCCTTGACTGTGAATGACTTGGTAGTCTCCGGTACGCCATTGACGACGCGTCTGGCAAAGAGGCGTGCATCGTAGTCGACGCCGCTCTCTCCCTTGACGAGATCGTTGAACAGCGAGCCGGGGTTTAGGACGCCTTGAGCCGTGCCCTTACCTGTTCCGGCGGCGCTTGACCGATCAAAGATGACGCCAGTGTTGATTTGTTGTCCGTCCGACTTTTGGATCAATCTTAGTCCAAAATCCCAACTCGCGTACGCCGCCGGAATAGGAACGTAGGGAACAACGACCTCCACGGTCCACTGCCCAACGTTGACATCGTCGAGGAATCGCAAGTTTTCCGTATCCACTGGATTCCCGGACGCGTCAGCGAATCGAAGATCGAACGGGATCGAATCTTTAATGTCAATACTGTTCCTATCGTTGTAGGCGTAGAGCAGTCTGCCTTCTGGGTCCAGAATCTGGACATCGATATAGTGACTTCCAGGCGTGAAATCTCCCATGTCGCGTGTGAAGCTGGTCCCGTCCAGCCAAGGTTCGCTGTCGATTCGATATTGCACACTGAGTTCGGCCGGTATTGAGACATCGAACTGGATGTCGAATTGATTCTGCAAGGGTATATCGTAAATAAAAGTAGATCTGGCAGTGGATGGATAATCGAATACATAATCGGAAGGCGAATCATCCCACTGGGACTTGATCTTTAGTGACGGAGCTTCGGTATTGGCAACATATAGTTTGTAGGTTGCGTACGATGGGCCGAAGACGGTAAGCGACATCCAGGCTTTTTCCAAAGCTTTTGGGAACGGGTCAGGGGAAAGCCGCCATTCTCCTACAGGTTCGCCAGTTTCAGGGTCCTCGGATTGCCCTGTTTGTGGATTAATAATGGTTCCACCCGCGCCCGTGCTCGAACTGCCCAAGAAACGATATCTATCGAAGTCTGGAATGGATCCGGCGACGTGTTGGAAGTTGATTGCGCCACCACCACCGACAAGGTAACTGGAATCATCATAGTGTGCCAAAGGCAACCATCTAGCAGACCCATCAGCAGATTCGCCAAAAACGGTTGTTGCCAGCATGTAACGAGCTTCGAGCAGTTCGGCGGAGAGTTTCCTTCCGCGCCGGTGCTTGGATGTCGAGGCCCGGTTTGTCGAACGAGAACGTTTGCGACCAAATAGCTTGCGGAATGACACTAGAAGCTCCTCACGAATTGTCAAATGTAGCTGGGTCTTCAACCCGGCGGATACGCAGCAATGTCACGCGTTGACGACTTTTTGACACAAGCTGCCCGGTCCTTCACCGCCCTGGTCGCTTCCGACCGAATGGCCGGGTGGGATTCTCACCCACTAGAGTTCGCCGACTTTCACTGCATACTGAGTTAAGAAATATTGCCATCGCAAATTACTGGCTTAAAATTGACTACAGCGAAAAGTGCCGTCCACCTAGCAATCCGACAGTATTCCCGATCACTATCGCCACGGCTTGCCGCTGCGAAAGACTTCCAGATGCCTGGTGTAGCGTTCGCGTTTCACGGCGTCCGGCGCGAACTTGACTGCTTGCTCGCCCCATTTGATCGCGGAATCGAACTCGCCGATCTCGGCATACGCCGCCGCCAGCGTATCGAGGGTCGTTGCCAGTTCGAAATCTGTCTCTTCGCACGCTTTGGTCGCGATGGCGACCGCTTGTGGACCGTCCCTCACCTCGGCGGCATCGGAAGTGGCCAGCATCCAGGCTAGCCGATTTCTCAAATTCCACTCTTGATTGCAGGCCGATAAGATCCCGACTGCCTTGGCGATGTGGACGCGCGCTTCCTCATACGCGCACGCGTCGCAGTCCCACAACGCCAGATAATACTCCAGTTCGGCCATTTCGGCGCAACGCGCGCCAAACTCTTGTTGCACGAACGCACTCGCCTCGTCGACCTGCCGTCGTGCTTCATCCTTGCGTCCGAGGCCATACAAGGCCCGCGCACGGGTTGCCATCCAAAACTGTTTTGGTGAGCTGTCGATGCTCTTGACAGGTAGTCCGCGTTCCAGGACCTCGTCAAGTACGCGCAGCGACTCTTCGTATCTTCCCTGGAGAAAGTAATCATAACCCAGTTGCCCAAGGCAGTTACTTACTCCGGGATCGTCCTCGCCATAAGCTTGTCTCATCCAAGCCAGCACTTCCTCCTGCAATTGACCTGACTCGGCCCGCCGGCCTTGTCCTCGCAGCGCAAAAACCAATTGCTGCTTCCAGTCCCACGTTCCACGGTTGTCTGATCCGTAGAGCGAGGCGGCCACGACGATTCCTCGTTCGGCGATTTCTTGACCTTCTTGAAACCGACCCTGCCGAATAGTGGCGCCCGACAATCTCATCATCGTCCGCAGCGTATCGGGGTTTCTGTCCCCCAGCGTCCGTTGTTGTGCTTGCAACAAATCCGAATAGGTCTTCATCGCATCCTGATCTCGCCCGCGCGACTCGTAGATCTCGGCCAGGTCCTGCGCTAAGCTGATGGTCAATCGATCTCGCGCCCGAGAGAGTGCCGGCTCGTTTCGAAAGCCGGTTTGAGGATCTCCTCGGCGCGATCTATGTCCCCTCGGTCGCACAGCAGCCTAGCCTGCAACTCCCTAGCGAACAGCGCTGCCCGATGGCTCTCGCCGAGGACGCGACCGCTACGATGCATGGCTTCGTCGCAGAGCTGCTTGCGCCTTGTCGGCTTCCGGTTTGATCGGGCCATTTCCCGAAAGTGAGGCCATGGCCGCACGATTCATAGCGTCGATCGTGTCGGGGTGATCGCGTCCGAACGCCTGCGACGTCGCCTGCAACGACTCGTCGCTGATCGCCCGCGCTTCGGCGATCTTGCCCTGCGCCAGCAGCGTTTCCGTAAGCGTCCAAATCGCGTCGAGCGTGTCATGGTGCACGGGCCCCAATAGGTCCGTCCGCAATTTGACGGCACGCCGCGCGTGCGGCTCGGACTTATTCGGTTCCTTGAGCGCCAGGTAGGTTTTGGCAATCGCCTGACGGATCGTCGCCTCGACTAGGGGCTGGTCGACGAAGGCGTTTCCGACGCGGCTCTCGGCGTTGGCTAGCGCTTCACTTACGGTCAGGTCGCGGTTCTGATTCTTCTCGTCAAGCGGCGCCGCAAGCAAATCGTTGACCAGAAAGTCCACGACGGCTTCGCTTTCCGCCGCGGCGACTCGCGTGCGCGCTCGCTCGACAATCACCTGCCCGAGGCTGACTAACGAAACGACCGCGACAGCCAGGGTCGCCGCCAACAAGGTCCAGACGACCCCTACGTGGCGACTCGACCATTTGGAGACCCGGTTCGCAATCGTTGGCGATTTCGCCTTGATGGGCCGATTCTCAAGAAACGCCAGCAGGTCGTCGGCCAGCTGCTGCGCCGTTCGATAGCGCTCCTCGGGGCTTTTGGCCATCGCTTTCGAGACGATCGTTTCCAGCTCGGACGGGATGTGGCCGTCGAGCTTGCGAAGCCGCTGTGGCTCCTCAAACGCGATTAGCTTTAACAGCTCGGAGCGATCGGTCTCGCCGAATGCCGGCAGCAGCGTCAGCAACTCGTACAGTGTTGCGCCCAACGAATAGACGTCGGCTCGGTGGTCGATCACCACGCGTTTGGCGAGTGCCTGTTCGGGTGCCATGTAGCGCAAGGTGCCGATGACGTCGCCGGTCATTGTCAGGCCGGCGTCGGCTTCGATCCGCGCCAGTCCAAAGTCGGTCACGTAGAGTTTGCCATCCGCGTCGAGCATCAGGTTGCCAGGCTTGATGTCGCGGTGCAGGACGCCTTGATCGTGGGCGTGTTGAAGGGCTTCGGCCGCCTGGATACCCAAGCGGGCTGCCGTGCGATAGCGCACCGCGTCGTGACGCGAATCGACGGCCGTGCCAATGCTTGCATGTTCGTCATGCGTCGTCGCAGGCAGCGAGCCATTGGCGGCGGAGGGGAATGTCGGGCCCGCGGCGTCAGACTCTCTCACTCCCTCGGGAAGCGGGAGTGGACCGCGATCCTGCCGCAATTGCCAGATCAACTCGGCCAGCGTCTGGCCGTTGATCATTTGCATCGAGTAATAATGAATGCCACGGTCTTCACCGACCGAGTAGACCGAGACAATGTGTGGATGCTCCAGGGCCGCGGCCGCGCGGACTTCATTACGAAATCGTTGTAGCGCCTTGTCGTGCGCCAGCGCGGCGAAGGGCAGCACCTTGAGGGCCACCCGTCGTCCCATCGTGATCTGTTCCGCCTCGAACACCGTACCCATGCCTCCGCGGCCCAGCACGCGGACTATACGAAAGTCGCCCAACACGCCGGTCAGGGGCGAATGGCCGACGGCATGTGGGTCAGCAGGCTGGCCCGATGCGGGGGTCCTCCCCCAGCTGGCCATCGCCCGCATCGTCGGCATGAGCTCGCGCAAACGCTCGGCATGCTTCGGATGCACTCGAGCCAGTTGCTCCACGTCGACGGGCCCCCCTTCATCCAGCCGGCGGGTCACCTGCTCCAAGAGATTGGCCAGTAATTGCTCCCCGCTCGCTGGGTTCACCGTCGCCCCATCGCGCTGAGTAACTTCAGGTCGCACGGCTCAGTCCCCCTCGCGATCGCGCGATAGCTTGCCGCGCATTCGCTCCAGCGCCCGCATGTGACGCATATTGACGGCCGCTTCGCTGATTCCCACGATCGCGGCAATCTCTTGCGACGGCAATTGTTCTAGATAGCGCAGCAGGAGCAGTTCGCGATCCTCCTCCGCCAGATCGTCCAGCGCCTGCCGCACGCGCTCGCGGACCTCCTTGCGTAAAGCGGCCGCGCTGGGGTTGCTTGCGGAGCCGATGAACCGCTCGGCCAATGCAAACGCCGATTCGTCGGAGATATCGGGACGAAAGTACTGCTCACGCATTACGCTGCGCTTGGCCGCCCGCAGATGGCGGTCATGCAAGTGGACCAGCTTCTCCCAGGCGATCTGGCGCAGCCAGGGATAGAAGGGGAGCGGGCGGTTGGCCAGGTACTTGTCCATCTTTTGGCTCGCGGCGGCGAGTGTCTCCTGGATCACGTCCGACGGGTCAATCCGCCCTCGCACCCTTGGGTCCATCCGCACGTTGACCATCTGCGCGAGTCGTCCGCGATGCCGCTCGAACAGCATCTGGATCGCCGACGCATCGCCCTCACCGGCGCGGCGGACCAGTTCATCGGTATTGGAGTTGGGAGGATGCATCTTGACCGAATCTAACAGACCTGCAGATGTCCTTCGAGGAATTGGCGAAATCTAACCGGAAATATCCGCAGCGGACCGACGGCCCGCCATTTCGGCAACATCGCATGTGCCACAAACCATTTCTGGGTAAGGGGTTAAGCGCGCCATGCAAACTTTGCCGAATTCGAGATTTTTTCCCGTTAGCTGGGCCCTGGTTCTCGAAGGTCCTTAGTAGCCGAAAGCGATGAGCCCGACGCCCCCTGGCGCAGCGACCAGAAAAACAAAGGTGTCGGGAACCCGAGTCGTGAAACGGTTCCTGTCGCCCTTGTTCCCTCAAGTGGAAGAACGCTTGCAATCTTAAATACGGAAATCGCTGTTGATCTGTGTGGGCGGGGCACAGGCCGGCCGTGGTGGCTTGTCTCATGGCAAGCAACAGCTCCGCAACAACCTTTGGAAGGCTAAACCCGATGTCGATAAGATCACAACTCGTCCGGCGCAGGTCTTGCACTTGTTTGCCTCAGCCAGGGCCATCATCAGGCCACCGTCACGTTCCACTGGGCCACTGTCGGTGATTCAGGAAGAGCGGAGGGGAAACACAAAGGGATCCGGAACCGAATCGTGAAATGGTTCCTGCCCCCTTTGTTACTTATGCTGGCACTATGGGTCATGCCCGCCACCGCTGGCGGGCAAATCTTTGTTAACAACTATGCCGGCAACGCGATTGGCGAATATACCACCTCGGGAGCCACCGTGAACGCCGCGCTGATCACAGGATTTGATTATCCGCAAGGCATCGCGATGTCAGGAACGACTCTGTATGTCGCGAACCGTACCAGCGGCACGATCGGCAAATACACCACCGCGGGTGCGACGGTCAACGCGTCGCTGATCACTGGGTTGAATGATCCGTTTGGCATCGCGGTGTCTGGAGGGGAGTTGTATGTCGCGAACTCTGCCCAAAGCCTTCCCGGCTCCGCCGGCTCCGACGGCACGATCGGCAAATACACCATCTCGGGAGCGACGGTGAACACCGCGCTGATCACAGGGTTTGTTCGCCCGGAGGGCGTCGCGGTGTCTGACGGAAATCTGTTTGTCACGGACGCACTTGCTGGCACGATTGGCGAATATACCACCTCGGGAGCCACCGTGAACGCCGCGCTGATCACAGGATTGGATTATCCGCAAGCCATTGCGGTGTCTGGAGCGTATATCTATGTCACGAACCGTAACAGCGGCACGATCGGCAAATACACCACTGCCGGGGCGACGGTTAACGCCGCGCTGATCACGGGGTTGGATGTCCCGATGGGCATTGCAGTGTCTGGGGGAAATCTGTTTGTTACGAACTTTTTTGGCGAGACGATCGGCAAATACACCACCGCCGGTGCGACAGTCAACGCCGCGCTGATCACAGGTTTGCAACACCCGTCAGGTATCGCGGTGGACTCGAACCCGCTATCTGGCGACTACAACAACGACGGCGTGGTCAATGCCGCCGACTACACCGTTTGGCGCAACGGGCTTGGTTCGACGTACACCCAAAGCGATTATGACGTGTGGAGGATGCACTTCGGCGAAACAGCCGGCAGTGGCTCACTCGCCAGCGGTTCCGTCCCTGAACCAGCAACGTTGATGTTGCTGATGTTGGCGGCTGCGGGTGTACGTCCTTGGCGAAGCCGGGCCGCATAGGATAGTGCCAAAACTCGTTATCGCGTGACACTGCCAAATTCGACCGTTTTTCGGAACTTGCGTGGCTGACAATGGTTTCGGGCCACTCTTCGTCGGTGTCCGCCAACTGCCGAAGACTCACCGTAGTGTTACGCGCACCCGTCGAGTCGTCCTAGGTGTGCAACCGGCAGTTTCCTGCGCCTGAGGTGAAACACACGAATGGCACTTAGATTTCCGTAAAGCCATTGCGCATCAGGCGTTTAAGTTCATGGCGAGGCTTGGTCATCATTTCTGCTTTCCTTGGGTTCCTCTTTCGCATGCGAGGCTCGAATCGATCATGCCGGTCTGCGACGCGATGACTTGCCACGGCTTCTAACAGCTGCAGGTAGAGCTTTTCGCGGAACGTCGCGCCTTTGTGGCCTTGGAAGCTGATCAGCGGCTGGAACGCTTCGAGCGTTTGAACGGTTCCTTTGAAGCTGATTTCTCTTGGTTGAAGTTCATGCTGGCTGGCGGCTTGCGCCATGATGGTGCGGATCAGGTTGTAGGCCAGGACGTGCGTCCAGATCTCCTTGCGGACAAGTTCCGGCGTTTTGCACCGCAGGATATCCATCTGCATGGTGATCTTGATAGACCTCAAATCGAGTTCCTGACTCCACCGACTTCGATATAGGCTCGCCAGGTCTTCCTTGGTCGTCGATTCCGGATCGAGCAAGGTCGTGACCACAATGATCACCTTCGTGCGAAACCCGGGCTGTTCCACGCGAACGCGCGTCTCGCGAACCTCCAGGTAGTCGGGCAGGCTCTTGTAGGTCGCCCATGTGATGCCGCCAATCAACCGGTTGGGCTTCGGCCACCGGACGACGTGGTCGTCTTTTCCCAAGCGCCGACCGCGGCGAAAGTCGGCGTGCCGATGCGCCTTGTTGAGTCGGCTTACCGAATCGACGCCGCGCTGCTTGAGCGTCAACATCTCGTACCAGGTCGACATCAGGGCGTCCGTCAGCAGGACGTCTCCCGGAGAGAGAATGTCCCACATTCTCCGAAGGAGGCTCAACTCGCCTTGGCCTTTGCCAGCGTAACGGCTGATCCCCAGATCAAGCATCGCCCCGCATGACAGCGAGATGATCGAGCAGACTCTCGCGATGGGAAAACCCAGCCCGGGCTTCTGGTTGTAGACCTGAGGATAGGCGGCCTGGTTTTCCGGCGTGTCCGGCATCGACACCGTCGTTCCGTCAAACATGTAAACGGGTCGGCCTTTCCACAGCCACGCGGGATCAACCCCGTCGTCAAGTGCTTTCCCGACGTGGCGAGCGACGCCAGAAAAGAACTTCTCCGGCAGGCGCTTCCTGACTTGGCAGTACGCGCCCGTTTCCGCAGAGCAGGGACGTCGCCCGCGTGAGACGCGGTGAGCGATCAGGCGGGCAACGGCCGCACGACAGGAATGATCCTGGCTCAGCACCTGGCTCAAGAACACCCACAGCGTCACCAGCGGCGAATAGACCCGGTCATGCCAGACAGCATCCAGTGCTTTCAATGCCTGCGTGATCGTCCCCTCGGACAACACATCGCTGAACGGCAACTCGCCGTCTTGCAGGAACTGCCTCTGCAGAAAACGCACTTGTTGGCGGAACCGTCCATGGTTAGAAAACGACATCGCGAGGCCTCCTTGCCAGTGATGGGCGTGTGACAGCTCCATCTACGCAAGAGAGGCCTTTTCCACCTATACCATTCTAAGGCAACATGTTACGCAAAATCTAAGTGCCATTCGTGAAACACACCGAACGCAGTTTGCGGTTTCTCTATCTGACAGCGGATGGACAAACCGCTGTTCAGTACTATTCACCCAAACTGACGGAGGTGAGGAAGACCTCCGTAGTTACAGTATCATTTTGACGACGCCAGCTCCCTGGCCAGGCGGGCGCCAATCTCAGCCTCCCGTGGTGCGTAAGGAGGGCGTGTCATTTGTCAGGTAGGCATGATCCCGATCAGCGGACATGACGACCACATCGACGCGGGAAACGTAAGGTTACTTGTGCCGCGGCGGAGACGGGCACCGAGGTTAATTAGTCGTCCCTGATAAATCACAAATTCGCCAGAGATTTGAGGGTGCATAGCTTGCTGGGTGGCACTAAAATTTGCCAGGTTTTGGTCCCGACGGTCCCGAAAGCTGGCAAAAAATGAAGCCCAAAGCAGCCACTCCGCAGTGTGAATTATTTGGCGCCCATCTGAGTGAGCTCTTGAATCCCGAGCACCCGCTCTACGTGCTGGCCGAGCGGATCGACTGGTCGCAGTTCGACGCGGCCATCGACGCTTGCTATGCGGACGAGCTAGGCCGACCGGGGGTCAACACGCGACTGATCGTCGGCCTGCTGTACCTGAAACACGCCTACGACGAGAGCGACGAGTCGGTCGTCGCCCGTTGGGTGGAGAACCCGTACTGGCAATACTTCTGCGGCTGCCAGTACATGCAGCACGAGTTGCCGATCGATCCGTCGAGTTTGAGCCGCTGGCGGAAGCGGGTCGGTGCCGAGCGGTTGGAGAAGCTGTTGGAGGCGACGATTCGCACGGCGTTAGCCATGAAGGCGGTCAGGCCCCAGGAGTTCCAGAAGGTCAATGTCGACACGACGGTCCAGGAGAAGGCCATCGCCTTTCCGACCGATGCCCGACTGTATCACAAGATGCGTGTGGCGCTGGTGAGGCGGGCCAAATCCTTGGGCCTCCCACTTCGTCAGAACTATCGTTTCAAGAGCAAGCAGCTGCTGGCCAAACAAGGCCGTTATGCCCACGCACGGCAGATGAAAAGGGCGGCGAAGATGACGCGTCAGCTGAAGACGATCTTGGGTCGTGTGCTGCGGGACATCCAGCGAAAAGCGCCCGTCATCCAGGGCCAAATCGCTGACGAGCCCCTGCGTGAGCTCCTCGCCATGGCGGAGCGTCTGCTGGTGCAGACGCGGACCAGCAAAAACAAACTCTACAGCGTGCATGCTCCCGAGGTGGAATGCATCTGTAAGGGAAAAGCGCACCAACGCTACGAGTTCGGCTGCAAGGCCAGCGTGGCCACTACCAGTAAGAGGAATTGGATCGTCGGTATCCAGGCTTGGCACGGCAATCCTTACGACGGGCACACGCTCAACGGCGCGATCCAACAAGTTGAACGGCTAACAGGTCACACGCCTGACGATGTGATGGTGGACCAAGGCTACCGCGGGCACGGTTACGCAGGCTCGGCCATCGTCCACGTGGTCCGCACGATTCCCAAGCGAGCGACGCGGATGCTTCGCCGGATGTTGAAACGTCGTGCGGCCATTGAGCCGACGATCGGTCACCTGAAGAGTGACAACCGCATGAATCGGAACTACCTGACCGGCCGAGAAGGCGACAAAATCAACGCGGTGCTGAGTGCCGCTGGGTACAACCTCCGCAAACTGCTGCGGTGGGCTGTTTTTGCGCCAATTTTCTGGCTCTGGCACCGGCTCGCGGTCAGGCTCACCGCCGAAGTCGCGTCCCGCCGAACATCGCACCTGCCGATGCCCGTTTGATTCGCCCCAGCTCGCACCTCAAAATCATGCCGACGCGGCCAACAGACATTTTTTCAGGGACGACTAATTAGAATGATATTGTGCGACTGGCATTCCCGGCCGATGAGTCGTCAACCCATTGGCATCGCTTTTCGGCGAATCACGCCAAGAATCGACCATTTTTGAATCGGCTGGTGCGATACTGCAAGTGGGACTTTCGACCTGCAACCTTGACCTCGACCGGATTTCCGCGAGCCAGCCTGACGGTCGCCTCGAAGAAATTGCCACGCCGATTTGTGGACAAGCTACCGTTGGCGAGATTGATACTTGCTCCGCTCTTGAGAACCCTTCCGCTAGAAATCTAGCGAAAAAATGTGCGTGCGGCGGGGCACGGCTAGACGATGAACCGCCGCCAATAGAACGAGGTTCTTCGGAAATGCAGTGTCGTGGACCGCTTACGGAATCGTACGGAGCGTTCTCCGTAATACGGTGAATCTCCGCGAAACTTCGCTAGTGCTTGCTACGGATTGTGAAAGTTGGGAAAGTGTGTTAGAGTCCAGGGATCAAAGGGTTTTTGGGCTCTTTAGCGAGGTGCTCCCAACCGACTTCGGAACCAGGGGTTGCAGGTTCGAGTCCTGCCGGTGTGCTTGGACTTACGTCGATTCGAAATCGCTCAGGTACAGAATTCTTCCCGCGGTCGGACGTATCAAGAGGAGATGGACGAGCTGGGACCTCGCCAGCTCCAGCAGCCCAGATTTTTTCGGCCCGCCGAAAACTTGGCCCTCCCCAATTGAATCGTCTGTCACTGCCAGTGGACGAGCGAGCCGCTGAATTCTGCGGTGGCGAGTCTTAGGCAGCCATCGAGTGGATCAGCGACGAGACGGAGTTGGGCCGGCGATCCCAACGCGGCAAGTTGCGACGCGACGGCTTCCCGCAAGTAGTTCGAGCCGATCAGCACGCCGCCGCCCACGGCCAGTGGATTCGCGCCGAGGTCGAGGCCGATCGACTGGGCCGTTCGCGCCGCGAGCCGCGCGAGTTCGCGGGCCGCGTCGTCGAGGATCCTCGTCGCGGCCCGCTCGCCCGCTTCGGCCGCTTGAACAACTCGCGGCGCGAGCGAAGCGATCATTGCGCGGGGATTCGTGTCGGTGTAAATCGCCTTAATTATTTCGGCGGCCGATTTCGAATGCAGTTCGTCGAGCAGCGTCGTCGTAAGCGGTTGGCGAGCGTCGCGGTTGGTTTCCAGTTCTTCGAGGGCGAATCGAAGTGCGGCGCGGCCGATGGCAAAGCCGCTGCCATCGTCGCCGAGTAGGTAGCCCCAACCGCCGCTGCGAATCGTGCGGCCATCGCCGGCACGACCGAAGGCGACGGAGCCCGTGCCCGCAATAAGAGCGACGCCCACGCCGTGGTCGGCACCGGCCGCGAGCACCGGCAACACGTCGGAAACAACGGCAATTTGCTGGGCCAACTTTGCCTCGCGGACGCGACGGACGACTTCGCCGGCGATCGCAGGATCGGCCGCACCGGCGACGGAGAGCACGGCCCGAGCGACGACCGCAGCGGGCAATTTGGCATCGGCAGCCGCATCGGCGACGGCGGCCGCAATGGCGGCGACGGCGCGATCGAAGCCGATGCCGAGCGGATTGGCGCCGCCGGCGCGGCCGCGGCCGAGAATTTCGTATTTAGGGCCCGTCGCTCGCGCGAGGCAGGCGGCGGTCTTGCTGCCGCCGGCGTCGACCGCCAGGATCAGTTCAGCCGCCGAATCGGATTGGGCCGACATGGATACTCGAGTGCGGCGGGCCGCGCGAGCGGCAGACCGTTAGTGCGTAGCGGGCACACCGTTCGCGGCGTGTTTTTGGAGCGCCTTGCGCAGGTGGCCATGAGTCCCGGCGAGCAACTGCCGGGCATGCTCCGACGAAGAGCCCGTCCAATGGCTGACGATCGCCGTCTTCACTTCGCCGCCGCACGCGTGCAGGAGCTTTTCCGATTCGGGATCCGACAACTGCGTCACCGAGCGGACGATTCGCCGGGCGCGGTCGGCAAGTTTCGAGTTGCTGGCCCGCAAATCGACCATCAAGTTGCCGTACGTTTTGCCGAGCCGGATCATCGCGCCGGTGCTGAGCATGTTGAGGACCATTTTCGTGGCGGTGCCGGCTTTCATGCGGGTCGAGCCGCTGACGACTTCCGGGCCGACGACGGGCGTGATGCTCACGTCGGCGCGGTCGGCCAGCTCGGGATCGCGGTTGCAACTCAACCCGACGGTGAAAGCGCGTACGCTGCGGGCGTATTCGAGCGCGCCGATGACGTAGGGCGTGCGGCCACTGGTGGCGATGCCGACGACCACGTCTTTCGGGCCGACCCGCATGTTCTTCAGATCGTCGATTGCCAGGGCGGGCAGATCCTCGGCGCCTTCGACCGAGCGGGTGAGCGCCGCGTGGCCGCCGGCGATCACGCCGACGACCTGAGTCGGATCGGTGTTGAACGTGGGGGGGCACTCGACGGCGTCAAGGACGCCGAGCCGGCCAGAAGTGCCGGCGCCGACGTAAACCAGCCGCCCGCCGCGGCCGAGCCGATCAGCAATCGTCTCGATGGCCCGCGCAATGGAACCGGCTTCGACGGCGACTGCCGCGGCCACTTTGGCGTCTTCCGCGTTGATCAACTCGACGATTTCCAGCGGCGACAGACCATCGAGGTGTTCCGACGCGGGATTGCGCGACTCGGTCGTAAGATGTTCGAACATGAGAATGCGCGCCGACCTGTGTGAACGATGAGCCCCGCGTGGCTAACCTTTATCCGACCACAGCCTTATTCTACGTAGCCAAACTGAACGGACATAGACGAAGGTGCGCAAAAGCGTTACAGACCTGCGCGGGCTGAATTATTAAGATTCGTTTCGCGGCTTCGCGTCGTAGCGTAGACTGGGGCCGAGTGGGGTGCCGCCGGTCATTCCTGTCGTAATTTCCGCCAATCTTGTGAGTTCGCCTGCCATCTTCGCCGTCGCAATCGGGCCTTTCGATGCCTTGGTGGTCGTCGTCTACTGTAGCGGCGTCGGCGGCGCTGGGGATTACGCTCGGACGGGGTCAGGCGGATCAGCGTGACTTTTTCCTCGCCGGGACGGCGGCTGCCGACTTGGGCGCTGCTGCTTGTCGATCGTCGCCACGGAAACCAGCACCGTGACATTTTTGAGCGTGCCCGGCAAGTCGTACATTGAGGGCGGCGACTTTCGCTTCCTGCAATTGACGTTCGGCTACATCCTTGGGCGGCTGGCGATCGTGGTCTGGTTGCTGCCCGGCTACTTTCGCGGCGAAGTGCTCACCGCCTACCAAGTGCTCGAACAGCGGTTTGGGCTGGTGACGCGGCGGCTCGCGTCGCTCGTGTTTCTCGTGATGCGGAATCTGGCCGACGGCTTGCGGCTGTTTCTGACTGCGGTGGCACTCAAGGTGGCGGTCGGGCTCGACATGCTGACGTCGATCCTGGTGACCGCGATTGCGACTGCGATCTACGCCTGCTTTGGCGGCGTGCGTCAGCGTGGTCTGGAACGACTGCATCCAATTCGCGCGTGTACATTTTCGGGGCACTCGCGGCAGCCTGGTTGCTGTTGGCGAAGATTCCCGGCGGCTGGGACGAGCTGGCGGCGTTTGGCGAGGCGACCGGGCGATTCCAGTTGCTAGATTTTAATCCATCGCTGACCGCGCCCGGCATGACATTTTGGGCCGGCTGCGTCGGCGGCGCGTTTTTGTCGCTCGCTTCCCACGGCGCCGACCAATTGATCGTGCAGCGCTATCCGTGCGCGAAGAGCCAGGCGTCGGCCGGCTGGGCGCTGGTGCTGAGCGGTTTCATCGTGCTGCTGCAATTCGCGTTGTTTTTGTTCATCGGCGTGGAGTTGGCTTGCTTCCATAGCGTCGCGGTAGAGGCAGGCCGCCCCTTGCTGGAGGGCGATCAGGCCTTGATGACGTTTGTCGTCGGGCACATGGGGACCGGACTCAAAGGGTTGATCTTGGCGGCGATTCTAGCGGCCACAATGTCGACCCTCTCCAGTTCGTTCAACTCATCTGCCAGCTCGTTGACGAACGACTGGCTGGGGCGGTGGCTGGTGGGCGTCGACGAACGAAAGACGCTCGCGCTGGCTCGCTGGCTGACGCTGTTTTTTGCGCCTGGTGCAAGTGGGCGGTGGCGATCGTCGCCTATCGATTGGCGATGAGCAAAGTCGATTGTGGACAGCCGTTCTCAGGATCGCCGGATTTGCCACCGGCCTGGTGCTGGGGTTATACGGATTGGGGCTGATGGTGCCGCGGGCGACGCAGCGGATCGCGCTCGCGGCGTTTGCGGTCGGGGCCGTCGTGACGAGCTGGGCGGCGTTCATGACTTCGCTCAACGGTTATTGGTATACACTGGTCGGTAGCGGAACAATTGTAATCGTAGGTTGGGTGCTTCACATGATGAGTCCAACTAATGAAACCGCGGCACAACTTTGGTAGCGCTAGCCGCTTGCGTCTTCGCGACGGCCGCAAGCCACGGCCCAAAGCATGAACCCAGCGATGGGGCCGCTCATCGATGCGGCGGTCCAGCGTTCATTGGAGCACGGCGATATGGCCGGCTGCGTGGTCGCCGTCGGCCGGCGAGGCGGCATCGTGTTCGAGCGGGCGTACGGGAATCGTCGCGTTGAGCCGGACGTGGCTCCGATGGCTCTCGACACGGTGTTCGACATGGCGTCGCTCACCAAGCCGCTCGCCACGGCGACGAGCGTGATGATCCTCGTCGAGCGGGGCGAGTTGCGGCTGCAGGACAAGGTGGCGGACTACATTCCCGAATTTGCCGCCCACGGCAAGGGCGAGGTCACGATCGAACAGCTGCTCGTGCATTCGGCGGGGCTGATTCCCGATACCTCGGTCGACGACTATCGCGACGGCTGGGCGTCGGCCAAGCCGAAGATTTGCGAGCTCGAGCCGCTCACGCCGCCGGGCACCGCGTTCAAGTATTCCGACGTGGGTTACATTTTGCTGGGGAAGATCGTCGAGCAGGTGGCGGGCAAACCGGTGAACGAGATTTGCCCAGGAAGAGATTTACGCCAAGCTCGGCATGAAGGAGACCGGCTATCTGCCGCCGCCGGAACTGAAGGCCCGTGCGGCGACCACCGAGCAGCGCGACGGCGAGTGGCTCGTCGGCGTGGTCCACGATCCGCGTGCCGCGCAGATGGGCGGCGTCGCGGGGCACGCGGGGCTGTTCAGCACGGCGCACGATCTGGCCCGTTACGCCCAGATGATGCTCGGCAACGGCCGGTTGGGCGACGTGCGAATCCTCGGTGCGGCGACCGTGGCCGAAATGACGCGGCCGCGGAACATCGACGGCAACAAACGCGGCTTGGGTTGGGACATGGGGAGCGTCTATTCGCGGAACCGCGGCGAGACCATGAGCCGGCGGGCGTTCGGACATGGCGGCTTCACCGGCACCGCGATGTGGATCGATCCCAAGTTGGATTTATACGTGATTTTTCTCTCGAATCGGCTGCATCCGGACGGCGTGGGCGAGGTGAACAACCTCGCGGGGCGGATCGGAACGATCGCCGCGGGGGCGATCGATGATGAATAAGAGCACGATTTGGACTGGTCGCTTAAGCGACCAGTCCGCAGCGAACTTGGAACCGAAGCACGAACAAGTCCGACTTGGAATCGACGTGCTCGCGGCGAACAAGTTCAATCTGCTCCAGGGAAAACGCGTCGGCCTGATCACGAATCAAACGGGCTGCGATCGCCACGGCATATCCACCGCGAAGTTGCTCCACGATGCGCAGGGCGTGAAGCTCGTCGCGCTGTTCAGCCCAGAACACGGCATCGCCGGGGTGCTCGACGTCAACAAGATTGGCAACTCGACGGACGAATCGCTGGGCGTGCCGATTTACAGCCTCTACGGCGACAGCCGCAAGCCGACGAGTGACGAGCTCGCCGGCATCGACGTTCTCGTGTTCGACATTCAAGACGTCGGCACGCGGTTCTACACGTACATCGCCACGATGGGCCTGGCGATGGAGGCCGCCGCCGAGGCAGGCCGCGAGTTCTTGGTGCTCGACCGGCCGAATCCGATCGACGGGATCTCGATCGAAGGGCCGCTCCGCGACGCAGGCCGCGAGTCGTTCGTCGCCTATCATCCGCTTCCCGTGCGGCATGGGATGACGGTCGGCGAGCTTGCGCGGATGTTCGCCGCCGAGCGGAAACTCGACGTCAAACTGACGGTGGTTCCACTCGCAGGTTGGCGGCGACGCGACTATTGGCACGACACCGGCCTGGCGTGGATCAATCCCTCGCCAAACATGCGATCGGAGACCGCAGCCGTGTTGTATCCGGGCATCGGGCTATTGGAAACGACCAACGTCTCGGTGGGCCGGGGGACCGACACGCCGTTCGAGGTGTTGGGCGCGCCTGGATCGAAGAGCGCGAGCTGGCCGAGCGGGTGAACCGCGCGAACCCGCCGGGCGTTCGCGTCGTGCCGATCCGCTTTACTCCCACGAGCAGCAAATTCGCGCGACGAAAGCTGCGGCGGACTCAACTTCGTGATCACCGACTGGCAGGCATTTCGCTCGTTCGAACTCGGCTTGGTGGTCGCCCACGCGCTGCGGTCGCTGCTACCCGAACGAGTGGGACGCCAAGCCGTACATGAAACTGCTGGGCAATGCGGCCGTTTACCGCCAGCTCATCGCCGGCGAGGACGTGGCTTCCATCCTCGAATCGGTGGACAAACAGACCGAGGCATTCCGCACTCGCCGCAAGCCATACTTGCTCTATCCCTCGCCCGCAAGCGACGCCGATGGAAATCTCACGCACAGGCGCGAGCGCAAAGATCGAAAGGTAGCCGTATTCCGATGCTCGATTTTGCTCATCGATTTGAGTTCTTGGTCTTTGTGTCTTCACGTCTTTGCGTGATGGCTTTGGCTTGCATGCCGTGCTTCGCCGCGGCTCATGAGGCGGTCGGGGAGAAGGGAATGATTGCGACAGGACATGCCCTGGCGACCGAGGCGGGGGCCAAGGTGCTTCGCGACGGTGGGAACGCGGTCGATGCAGCGGTGGCGGCGGCGCTCACGTTGGGCGTGGTCGACTGCAACAACTCCGGCATCGGCGGCGGTTGCCTGATCTTGATTCGCTCGAGCGATGGGCGGATCACTGCGATCGATGGCCGCGAGATGGCGCCTGCCGCCGCGACGAAGGACATGTTCGTCCGCGACGGCGTGGCGATCCCCGGCGCGAGCCAGACGGGGCCGCTCGCCGTCGGTGTGCCGGGGGCTCTCGCGGCCTACAAGCTGGCGATCGAGCGGTGCGGCACGATGCAGCTCGCTCGGCTACTGCAGCCGGGCATCGAGAAAGCGGCAAACGGTTTCGCGATTCGCCGCGGCGTGGCGTCGGCCATCGCCAGCAAGGCGAGCGACCTGCAGAAGTATCCCGGCTCAGCGGCGATCTTTCTGCACCCCGACGGCAGCCCGCTCAAGGAAGGCGAGCGGCTCGTACAGACCGACTTGGCCAACACGTATCGCCAAATCGCTGAACAGGGGCCCGACTGGTTCTATCGCGGGAAGTTGGCCCAGCAGGTCGGCGACTTGGATGGCGGCCAACGGCGGCATCGTCACCGCGGCCGATTTCGCCGCTTACCAGGCCAAGCTCCGCGAGCCGCTCGAAACGACCTATCGCGGCTACAAGGTCATCGGCTTCCCGCCCCCAAGCTCCGGCGGCGTCCACGTCGCCGAGGTGCTCAACATGCTCGAGTCGTTCGACATGCGGGCGATCCAACGACGCGATCCGGCCGAGGCGGCCGGCATCCTGGCCGAGGCGTTCAAGCTGGCGTTCGCCGATCGGGCCTATTGGCTCGGCGATTCCGATTTTGTCACCGTGCCGCGCGGGCTGATCGCCAAGGACTATGCCAAGGAACTCGCCGCGCGGATCGACCCCGCCCAGACGAAAGACGTGCTGATGCACGGCACGCCGCCTAACTGGAAGCAGGACGTGTTTGGCCGGCACACGACCCACATCGCGGCGGCTGACGCGGCCGGCAACTGGGTCGCCATCACCGCCACGATCAACACCGCCTTCGGCTCGAAGGTCGTCGTGCCCGGCACCGGCGTGGTGCTCAACGACGAGATGGACGACTTCTCGATCATGCCCGGCGTGCCGAACGCGTTCGGCTTGATCGGTGCGGAGAACAATGCGGTCGGGCCTGGCAAACGGCCGCTCTCGAGCATGAGCCCGACGATCGTCCTCGATCCCAAAGGCAAGCCGATTCTGACGGTCGGCGCCGCGGGCGGACCGAAGATCATCACCCAAGTGATCCTGTCGATCGTGCGGTATCTCGACTTCCAACAGCCGCTGGCCGAAGCGGCCATGGGCCCGCGGTTCCATCATCAATGGCGGCCCAACAGCGTGTTGGTGGAAAAGACTCTGCCGCCGGAAATCGTCGCTGGCTTTCGCCACCGCGGGCACGCGATCGAAGAGGTCGCCCCCAGCTCCGGCGGGCGAACACAAGCCAGTCGCCATCGCACCAAGCGGGGGGCTGATCGGCGTGGCCGACCCACGCGGCGACGGCGCGGCGGCCGGCTTCTGACTGCGCAACCGCGTGAATCGCCTGCGCGACAATTTCCTGGGGCATTCGGACACTCGTGCCTAGAATGAAAGGTTCTATGCTTCTACGCTCGCTCCATCGACTGAAAGGCTTTGCGATGCTCTCGGCACACCGTGTGAACCGCGCGCTATTGGCCGTGGTGGCACTCATTACGGGGCTCATGAGCGGCGACCGGCTGGCGACCCATCGCCGCGTGCTGGCCTTCGAGCCGCTCGAACCGCGGTTGCCCCTCTCGGCGGCCGGACTTGTCGACGTCGGCACGCAGCCGGACGGCGGATTGGCCGGGAAAATCGTCTACGTCCACGGCGGACACGGTTACACGGCCGACAACCTGGGCGACGGAGCTTGGAGCTTTCAGCGCGGTCCGACCAACGGCATGATCGAGGACTTGGGCAACCAGGACCAGATGACCTTCCTGGTCGACTACTTGTTCAACGCCGGGGCCACTGTCGTGCCGCTGCGCCCCGTGGGCCATCAAGTCAACGAAGTCGTGATGGACAACGACGATCCGGGCGTCACGTTCGTCGGCGCGTGGAGCAATAGCAGTTCCAGCAGTCTACTTTGGCGACGCGGGCGACGTGCCCTATCGAGTACGCCTCCACGTCGGGCACCGAAACGGCATACGCCCGCTACCAGCCGAACATTCCAGAGGCCGGATTCTATCCGATCTACACCTGGGCGCAGGCAGGGAGCAATCGAGCCGAAGATCAGCTCTATCGGATTCACCACTCCGGCGGCACCACGGAAGTGACCGTCAACCACCGCGAAGTGGGCAACGGCATGGTCTATCTCGGCACGTACTATTTCGAGGCGGGAACCGACGGATACGTCGACATCAGCAACCGCTCGAATTCGCCGAATAGCGTCGTGATCGCCGACATGATCCGCTTCGGCAACGGGATGGGCGACATCGATCGTGGCGGGCGGCGTTTCCGGGCTGCCGCGCGAGGACGAGGCCGGCCTGTACTGGGTGATGTGGGAGGTGAATCATTCGCAGGGCATTCCAGGAGAGCGAGTATCGCGCGGCACGAGCAGCGACCGCGATGCCACGGTGTCGCTTTCGCCCCGCTATGCCGAGTACATGAATCGCGAGGCCGAAGGGCCGCTGAGCGACCGACTCTTCGTGAGTTTTCACACCAACGCCTCCGGCGGCGGCATCACGACGACGCGCGGCGTGTTGGGCCTGTACAACGGCAACAACTACATTACCTCCCAGACGCCCAACCAATTCTTGCTCGCCAACACCTTGGGGCTGGAAGTCAACAACGACATGGTCGCGCAAAACGGCCAGTACGAATACAACTGGTACGACGCGGGCAGCAGCGTCACGCTCGACCGCTCCGACATCGAATTCGGCGAAATCAACAACACCTACATCAACAACGAATTCGACGCCACGATCGTCGAGGTGGCCTACCACGACAATGCCCAGGACGCCGCGCTGATCCGCGATCCCAAGGTCCGCGACGCAATCGCCCGGGCCACCTATCAAGGGATCGTGAAATATTTTCGGGCGGTTGACGGGAACACGACGTCCGCCGTCGACCTGCCGGGCGTTCCCACCGGTCTGCACGCTGAATCGAACGCAGCGGGCAGCGTGACGGTCTCGTGGATTCCGCCTGTTGCCAACACCTACGCCGGCGACGCGCCGACTGGATTCCGGATTTACGTCTCGACCCAATGGCTACGGCTTCGACGGCGGAACCTACGTGGCCGGCGGGGCAACCACACTCGGCCACGCTTTCCGGATACGACCCCAACGTGCCGTATTATTTCAAGGTCGTGGCCGTCAACGAAGGGGGCGAATCGTTGGGTTCGGAGGTGGTGGCGGCAGTTCCCAGCGGCGGGCTCAAGCAGGTGCTGATCGTCAACGGCTTCGACCGGCTCGATCGCACGCTCGATCCGAAGCAGCCCGACTACCTGGGCGTAGCTCACCGACCGCGTGCGGCCGCGCCAGAGCAACTCGCGCGATTACACGGCCCAAGTTGGCGCGGCGATTCATGCGGCCGCGCCGGGCGTACACGTCGACAGCACGAGCAACGAGGCGGTGATTTCCGGTGCGGTGAATCTCGCCGATTACGACACGGTGATTTGGATTCTCGGCGAGGAATCGTCCGCCGACCACACGTTCGACGCCACCGAGCAGGCGAAAGTCACTCAATTTATCAACGGCGGCGGCAACCTGTTCCTCTCCGGAGCCGAGATCGGCTGGGACCTCGACCACCTGGGCAACGGGCAGGCGTTCTACGAAGGCACGCTCCTGGCAAACTACGTGTCGGACGATGCGAACACCTATCAGGCCAACGGCATCGCCGGCCGAATCTTCGCCGGCTTGAATCTCACCTTCGACAACGGCACCCTGTTCTACGACTCCGAGTATCCTGACGTGATCAACCCGCAGGCCGGGGCGTTGGCGGCGCTGAGCTACGCCAACGGGGCCGGCAACGCGGCGATCCAGGCCACCGGACCGGCGGCAAGGGCAGCCTCGTCATGCTCGGCTTCCCGTTCGAAACGATCACCACGGCCGCCAATCGCGCGGCCGTGATCGATCGCGTGTTCGGTTTCTTCGGCCTGGCCGCCCCGCCACCACCAAACGCCGACTTCAACGGCGACGGCACGGTCAACGCCGCCGACTACACCGTCTGGCGCAACTCCTAGGGCGCCAGCGTGACGCCCGGCGAACAAGGCGACGCCAACTACGACGGCCAGGTCGACGATGCAGACTACGCCATCTGGAAGCAGCAATTTGGCACGTCGCCGGGCGCCGGAGGGGCGCCGGCGCGGCGGCTGTTGAACCGTCGGCGCCATCTGCGTCGGTCGCCATCGCTCCATCGGCGACGGACCGAGCGATCCAATCGACGACGGTCGCCGGCGCTTTCGTAGCAGCACTGAAATCGCACGCGACCACACGGCCGACGCATCACGCATTGCGGCAGACGCACGACGCAGCGATCGAATCAAGCGACTTACTGTTCGTTGCGATCGGGCGGTCGCGGCGCGGCCTGGCGGCCGAGCAGACGACTCCGCCGGCCGAAGCGAAACACGCTGGCGGCAAGCATCCGTCGGGCGCTCGCCGGCAATTCCCTGCGGGGGTGGAAACAGCGAGCCAACTGCCCTTGGGCATGTGAGCAAAGCGGCAAAAATCGGCCCTGCGCACCAGACTCTTGTAGATGCGCATTTGCCGCAAAAAATAGCGCATTTGCTTGACATCAAGGAGAGTCGCACCTTAGTATGCAGTTAGTGCTCTTATCTCCTGGTATGCCTTGGGTGGGCGGCTTTCGGCGGGGCCGTCCTGAACAGACTTTGGTGAGTTGCGTTGTCGCAGGCGCTTCCCTGTGGGTAGATAGTTGGTTTGCGGGAGACGTCGCGGCACGAATAACGGACTGGAATGGGTGACCGATGCTTGAGCTTGTGGCACAAGAGTTCGTCGGAGTGAAGAGGAAGAGATAGCCGGATACAACACGGAGATTGGGTTAATGATGCGATTTCCTAATAATGGCACCTTGGTTTTGGCGGCAGTGCTCGTTGCCGCATTCGTCGCGCACGCGTCCGCAGTTCCGTACGCTTCGGCGGTACGGAACACCGGTGGCAACATGTACGAGTTCGTGCTCAATGAATCTGCCGACTCGGTGACCATTAATCGTGACGGTGGGAACCCGGTCGTGCTCAATGCTCCCGCGGCAGGTCGCTACTCGTTTGACCTCACTGGTTTCAGCTCGTTCGACATCCAAGTCGCAAAAGACGCCCCAGCCGGCTGGACCGAGATTAGCGATCGGTCGAATCTGTTTACGCATTTCTGGCGTCCCAATTCGGTCGTCGTCAATAAGGACCCATCGAGCCCCTTCTTCGGCACGGTCTATGTATCGCACCCAAGAGACTTTGCCACATCCGATTTATACGGTTTTGGCGCAAGGACGGCAGGAAACGGCATCATGCCGATGACCGCCGATCTAAAAGGCGTCGATTTGGCGAACGGTTACGCACCGATTGCTGACCCAAACGCCCCGCAGGCCAAGGCTCCCGGATGGACGGTCGACCAAAATATATCCTCATCGCCTTGGCGACTTTCGCTCGACGACTCGGGAAACTTGATCGCTGCGGATTGGTCGGACCAAAGCGGGGGCATTAAATGGGCCTCGCCCGATCTGTCGACGGGCGGTCTGGTATTGGCCAATGAGGATGGCGTCTTGCCACTGCTGGTCAACGGCGATGGTCAGGAAGTCCATGGCTCGATCGTTTCAAAACCGATCGTTACCGGCTCCGTCGGGGTCAATCTGACGGTAAAGGCGATCGATGAAGACTTCGACCTCGACCACGACACGTTTACCGACCCCGACGGGGCAGGGCCGATTCCTGCGGCGCAGTATTTCAATAGTATGTGGAAGTGGGACGTTGGCGCGGCGACCGATTATGATCAGCCGCCCGAGCTAGTGATCAGCTCATTGGGCCTCGCCCAAGCGGACACGGATACGAAGTGGTACGACACGGTCCACTCCGTTATGTGCGACGCTTACTACAATCCGCAATTCAACAAGTATTATCTGACCCAATCCCGCACGCACGGCAATGAATCGTCGCTGGTCATTGTGTCGGCAGACGACGTTGACGGAACGACGCCGACGATCGATTGGTCGTCGCGCGCTTGGACGTTGGCCAATGGCTTGGACGGCGCCGTGCCCACGCCAAACTCGACTCCTGACGCACTCGCCGAAATTGACACGGAACCGAACAAGAAGTTTCAAGATATCTTTCGCTCCGTGGGAGCGGTTACGATTTCTCCGGACGGCAAGTGGCTCTTCGCGACTCGGTCGCAGCAGTTCAATGACGCTTCGATCGACGGCGATAATCCGGTCTTGGGAGCTGGCAGCGCTTATCCCGGCAATATTTTGGTTATCCCTCTCGACGAGAACGGATTGCCGATCATCGAACTCGACGACAACGGTACGCCGGGCGATCCGAGTGATGACTTCATCTCGAATTTTCAGTCGATTACGATGGAAGGGCAAAACAGCCGCAATGTGCGGACCGTCGCCGAACTCGATGCCGCGGGTAATTTTTACACCTCGAGCAATATCTCGGAGCTATTGCAGGTGTTCAGCCCCGGCGGAAACACGCTCGCGATCACCAATTCCGACGGAACCTTCAGCGTGCAAACCATCGGCGGCGGCCTGGTGGGCGACTACAACGAGGATGGTGTCGTGAACGCCGCCGACTACACGACTTGGCGAAATAATTTGGGCACAGCGAATGCGCTTCCTAACGATCCATTGGGCGGGACCATCACCCAAGCCCAGTACGATCAGTGGAAGGCGCACTTTGGCGAAAGCAATCTTGGCAGTGGAAGTGGACAATTGGCAACGGGAGCTGTGCCCGAGCCAACCGCTGGACTGCTGCTGGTGCTTGGGGTTGGCTGTCTTGGAATGAATCGACGGCGTCGATAGCTGATGAGGTGCATCTGCGAATTGGCTCTTTTTCGAAAGTGAACTAGGCGAATCGATCGGACCTGTTTTTTTAACTTTGGAGGGTCTCATGACTTTGAGTAGGCACTTTTTAACTTGTGGAGTGGCCCTTGCGCTGCTCTGGTCGCTGAACGCTACCTCGGCGTCGGCAGCGCTCTTTTGGGACCAGATGGACGCTAGTTCTGCCGCGGGCTGGGGCAGCAACGTGACGTCGGCGGACACAAAAGCGACGTTTGGTTATGATTACAGCGCCGTAGGCATTCCTGAAGCGCCGAACTCCATGGGCGGAGACACGGCCACCAGTGGCGTGAAGCTTGAGGCAAATATCGCCGCGCCGGCCAGCGTCGAACGGATGCTGCTCTACCCAGTGGGAGGGAGCTTCTCCGGCAGTTATCGTCTTAGCTACGATGCTTGGCTGAACTATGATCTCGAAGAGTTGCTCCTGGGGGAAGCATCGGGAACGACCGAGTTCTTGGGCGGCGGCGTCGGCTACAACGGCACGTCCAATGATTTCAATAGCGGCACGCAAATCATCGCCGATGGTGACGGCGGATCGGGAAGCGACTATCGTGTCCTCAAGAATGGCTTCTTGATTGCCAACACGGCGATGGCGGCGGGCACCGCGACCGGCCGTAACAATTCCGATCCCTATTACACCGCCTTCCTGCCGGGGCAGGCTCCCCCAGCCGCACAGGGCCAGCCAGCGGCGCTGGTCGGCCCACCTGGCACTGCGGGCTTTCAATGGCTCACCTGGCACCTTGGCGTACAGGGAGACACTGTGCGTATTTCCGTTGAAAAGCCAAATGGCGACGAGCTCAAGGTCGCAGTCTTGAATTGCGGCGATACATCGGACGGCTCCACGGGATGCACCACTAGTGGCAATATCTCGATTGGCTACGCGGACCTGTTCAGCGGCGTGTCGCCAGCGGCGAGCTTGACCTATGGCATCGTCGACAATGTGCATGTCGAGTCCATTCCCGAGCCGGCATCCTTGGTGCTACTCGTCCTGAGCGCTGTGGGCTTGTTGGCTGGTCGCCGTCGCTAACAGCGTGTTCGGGTAGTTGAGAATCTGGTTTTCGCTTACTTCAGCCCGCGGATCGAGTTTTGATCCGCGGGCTGATTTCGTGATTCCTGTCGCTTGGGCACGCTTCAAATAGCTGTACGACCTGGTAGCTGTGCGACGTCGCGTGGGCCGACTCGTTCTGCGCAAATGAGAGAGAAAAAGTCGTGATTTGTGAGGGGACGTTTCGCGCGGCACTGGTAGAATAACCGTTGGTGGAAGTGGGCGGCGCAAGTGGAGTACGTCGTTGTTTAGAGAAGCCAGTCGCTGCAGGGTCACTCAGGTTGGCGCCGGTGGGACCGCTTGTCGTTCTGTCGAAGTGCAGCGAATGTCGATAGAATCGTGATCCGCACGAGCCTCATATGGCTGGGCGTTTGAATTGATAAGTTTTTGCTGCGCAGTTGGCTCTCTGCAGGCGACGCCGAGGAATTGGGAGGAACGTTGGTGATGCGTAGAACAAGTGCTATTCGCCGCGACCGAGCCTTCTATTCCACGTCGGAAGTCAGGTTTTACGCTCGTGGAATTGCTCGTGGTGATCGCGATTATCGGCATCTTGGTCGCGTTGTTGCTCCCCGCCGTGCAGGCGGCGCGCGAAGCTGCTCGACGGACGCAGTGCCAGAATCACGTCAAGCAATTGGCGCTGGGGTGCCTATTGCACGTCGACACACATGGTTTCTTTCCCAGCGGTGGTTGGGGTTTTTCATACTCCGGAGATCCAGATCGAGGCTACGGGGAAAGTCAGCCGGGCGGTTGGCTCTACAGTATTTTGCCGTATATCGAAGAGCAGTCGTTGCGCGATCTGGGGCGAGGTCTAACTGGCGACAACACAAAGTGGGAACCCGCCAGTACCAAGCTGCATCAGTCTCCCGTGGAGATATTTCACTGCCCTTCCCGTCGACCAGCAAAGATCTACTTAGCGCCGATGAGCGGCATGGCGGAGCAAAAATGGCTCGAGACCATTGGGCCTAGAGAAGGCGTTGTCAAATCCGACTACGCCGCGAACTCTGGCGATGCCTTGTACTTTGATGCGTGGCCTGGGAACGGCACTACTAGTTTATGGCTGCCGATCAACTATGCCGCAGTCGACAATGCCTCTTCTCGGCGGCCGGCAGCCTGGACGGATACGAGCAACGCAGACAGCAAGTTTTTTCAGACAGGAATCATGTACTATCGAAGCCAGCTTAAGCCGAGCCGTATTATTGACGGGACGAGCAAGACCTATCTGGTTGGTGAAAAGTACATGGATCCGAACACTTACGAGTACTCCGGCGGAGGCTCTAATGATCCTTCGTACTCCCTTGGCGACAATCAGTCGGCCTACACCGGCTATGAATGGGACAATCATCGTGTGGCCTGGCAGCCGGACAGCGACGATGACCAAGAAACTCATCAACCCCGCCAAGACACGCCGGGATACGATCCCTATCGCTGTCCTGCGTTTGGCAGCGCGACACGTCGGGGGCTACAACTCCGCCTTTTGCGATGGATCAGTGCGAACCATCTCCTACGACATTAACGCAATCACACACCGCTGGCTTGCCAGTCGGCTCGACGGCGAAACCGTGACCGACAACAACTATTGAGGTAAGCAGCGAGACAGGCCTGCTCGGTAAGCGCGACTGCTGGTGAAAACCAATCTACTGGCACGACACCTATTTTTTGTTACTGAGCTCAAATACCACGCGATTATTGAGCATCGCTGGGTCGTCGAACGCCACTTGTTGACCGAAAATCGTGGCGGTGTTGTATTGGGATGGAATCTGCTCCCGTCCGCCAACCATCTTCGAGATCCGCACCTTGTACAGCCCCAGCGCCAAACCGGGGGGGGTCTCGGGGGATGGCCGCTGGTCTTTGGGAATAACCGGTGACACTTTTCCAAAGCGATTCGACACGCCAACTGCCGTTTGCACTTCGTCGCCGAGGAACGATTCGGGCTCAAACGTGACCTGGGCTCCTTCGAGCGGCTGACCATCGAGCAAGACCAGGCAGCGGATTGTGGTCAGGCCTTTGCCCGAGTGCTGCCAAGCCTCGACCCGGGCGGCCACCTCGTCGGCGGTGACGGCGCCATCGCCGTTCTGGTCCAGGGTGGCGAGGGCAGCCTTGAGCGATGGGGCATGCTCCAACTCGTCGCCCGCGACTTGGCCGTCGCTGTTCGTGTCGTACTCTTGCATCGCCGACGCGCCGGCCTGAGAAGCGCTGATGTCGGGCGGACGGACGCGAGCAGGTTGGTTGCTACAACCGGCGGCCGCCGCCGTCAGCGCGACTAGGTAAAAGCCATGCCAAAATAATGAATTGTCGAAACATCGATGAAAACTAGCGACCACGTGAAAGGCCTCCTCGCGAATTGACTACCCGTTGCATGTTGCGCGACAAACAACGCGCCGCGGCCCGTTGCATCGGCCCTGCGCCATTTCGAGAAAGTGATGCGCATAAATCGTGCTGATAATTTGCTCGATTTGCTCCATGATAGTACAGTCCGAATATAAAATCCAGCCGTTGACGTTCAGGCGATGTAGACACTACGCGAAGAAAGTTGGGGTGCGACTCGTGGCAAGGAATCTTTTCTATCTGGTGTGTTGCGTCACGTGTGTCGTTTGTCTGCCGAGCGCGGTCCGGCGCAAGAGATCTTTCGAAGCCAATTGAATGACGGCTCCAACTGGAGCCTGGTGGCGGACGACCTAGCCGATGACTCCGCGGAGTTCGGTTTTGACTATAGCGGACTCGGCATTCCGGAGGCGCCTCATTCGCAGCCGGGCGACGCACCCAGTCGCGGACTGCAAATGATGGCAAATCTGACGGCGGGCGTCCCCAACGCGATCGCTGCGTTCCCCAACGGTTTAAGTTTCAGCGGCAAGTACGTCTATCAATTTGACATGTGGATCAACGCAATCGGCCCGTTTCCGGACGGCGGTAATGGCTCCACCGAGCTCGGCGGGGGATCGATCGGATTCGACAACGCGACGACCAACCCGTCTTCGGGCGCTGGTTTTCGGGTCGCCGGCGAAGCTGGCACCACGCGCGACTACCGCCTCTACGCCGGCAGCGAGCTCCAGACGTTTCCAACCCATCTCGATCCGGAAGCCGACCCGCTTGTCAACGACCTGTTCGATCCGAAGATGACGTTTCTCGCAGATCAAATTCTCCTCGGGACCTGTCCCAACAGTGAATGCGGCGGCGACAACGCCGACGGCAGCACCTATCTCCAAGGGGCGTTTCCGGGTCTCGAGCCGCCTCAGCAGCAGCAGGACGATTTTTTCCTGGACCAGTTTGGCACCACCAAGGATGGCGCGGCGGCCTTCCAATGGATGACGGTGAAGTTCACCGTCGACACGGACGCGGGCACTGCCTTCGTCCAGATCACAAGCGCCACGAGCGGCAACACGGCAGACATCGGCACCTTCACTCTGGACAACACTTATGTCAATCGAGCCACGATCGACACGAAATTGATTACGAACTTTGAAGGAAACATCTCGCTGGTCTACCACGACGCGTTTGCGTCGATCGTCCAAGTTCCGGAGCTCTCGTTTGGTCTGTTCGACAACGTGAGCGTCACGCAACTCGAGTCGGGCGGCACGATTGGCGACTACAACGACGACGGCGTCGTTAACGCGGCCGACTACACCGTCTGGCGAAATCAACTGGGCCAGAATGTCACGCTTGCCAATGAAGATTCGAACGTCACGCCCGGCATGGTCACGCCCGAAGACTACGACGTTTGGAAAGCTGCCTTCGGCAGTTCCGGTAGTGGCAGCGGCTGCGGTGGCAAGCGGGGCGGTCCCCGAGCCGGCAAGTTGTTGGCTGCTGGTCGCGGCGCTGAGTGGATCGCTTGCAGGTCGTCGGCGGAAGTGAATTGTCGAATCGCCGGTTGCCACAGTGGCGTCGCGAGTGATTAGTTGGCGGTTGGCTCGCCAGGGGTGATGCGCCGTTGAATTGGATCGACGGTGCAGGCGATTGGGAATCGCGTCTAGCCATGGCACTTGTTGGTGAGGATGACATGTTGAATCGGCTGAGTCGTGGTCGTGGGGCGTTTACCCTGGTCGAGCTTCTGGTGGTCATCGCGATCATCGGGATTCTCGTGGCGCTCTTGCTGCCGGCTGTGCAGGCTGCCCGCGAAGCGGCCCGCCGCACCCAATGCAAGAATCATTTGAAACAAATCGGCCTCGGATGCTTGATGCACGTCGACACCCACGGTTTCTTTCCCTCCGGCGGCTGGAATTACGATTGGTCGGTCGATCCAGATCGAGGCTACGGCAAAGACCAACCCGGCGGCTGGCCGTATAGTATTTTGACGTACATCGAAGAGGGTGTGTTGCGTGATCTCGGCGCCGGCAAGACTGGGGACCCGGTGGCTTGGCAAGCGGCCAGCGAAAAACTGCACCAAACGCCCGTCGAAACGTTCAATTGTCCTTCTCGGCGGGCGGTCAAGGCCTATCGCTCCGAATGGTTGACTGTCAGAGAACAGAGTTGGCTCGTAAACCTCTCTCACACTGTCGGAGTCGCCAAGAGCGATTACGCGGCGAATTCCGGAGATAGTAAGTGGTTCGACGGCACCAACTATTGGCAACCGCAAAGCTATGCAGTTCTTGAGAAGGGCAATGCCTGGAATCGAATTCCGACGAACCAATGTGGGACAGAAGATACCTATTACGGCGAGTGTCAAACGGGGATCATGTACTATCGAAGCGAAGTCAGAATCCCGATGATTAGCGACGGCACGTCGAAAACCTATCTGGTCGGCGAGAAATGGATGAACCCAGACAATTACGAATACTCCGGCGACGCCAGCACCTTCTCTTGGGGAGACAATCAATCGATGTACTGTGGCTACGACTGGGACAATCATCGCGTTGCGTACGGACCGAATAGTGAGAACGCTGATCCGGAACGCTATCAACCTAGCCAGGACACGCCGGGCTACAATCCGCGTGTGCCCTACAGTTTCGGCAGCGCCCATTCAGGCGTCTTCAACGTCGTGATGTGCGACGGATCATCGCAGGCCATTACCTACGACGTCGACGCGCACGTTCATTCGAATTTGGCCAATCGAATGGACGGCAACCCGACCAGTTTGTAGACGTTGCGGTGCTCCGCGCCGGCAATTGACTCGCTGTAACCGTTTGGGTGTGCACAGGTAACTCAACCGTGCTGCAGCTTGAAGACGATCTGATCCTGGTTCATTGCCGGATCGTCCGCAGAGACTTCTTGTCCGAGCGTCGTTTGGGCATTGTAGCGGGCGGGCACGGTTTCTTTGCCGCCGACAATCTTCGAGATTCTAACCTTGTAGAGTCCCAGCCGAAGCCCCGGCGGCGTCTGCGGCGTGGGACGCTTGTCCTTAGGGATAACCGGCGACACGCTGCCCGACGAGCTCACCTTTCCCTCGGCCGCCTCAATCGAGTCGCCGAGAAACGACTCGGGCTCGAACACGACTTCGGCTCCTGCCAGCGGTCGGCCATCCATGAACACCAGGCAACGGGCATTGGTGAGTCCGGTGCCCTGATGTTGCCAGGCCTGCACACGTTCGGCTACCTCCTCGGCAGTGACCCGGCCGTCGCCGTTCTTGTCCAGGTTGCCCAGTGCGGCTTTGAGGCCGGGCGCTTTCTCCAGCTCGTCGCCCGCGACAACGCCGTCGCCATTGGTGTCGTACTCGTCCATCGCCGCACTGCCGGCCGCACTGGCGTTAATGTAGGGCTGAGAAATCCGCGCCGGGCCGGTGTTGCACGACGCCAGCGTCGCCAGCGCGAGTGAAGCGAAGACCAGCGACGTCGTGTGACGCGAACTGAGCAAACGGTGCGGGAGGTAAATCCTGGACATTGGGAAACTCCGGACTTGAACGCAAGCGAAAACCTAGTTCTAGCGATACCGCCACACGAGCGGTCGGCAGTCAGCCTATCAAAACAGCGACCGGCGTTTCACCGAATTGCGCATAGGGATGAAAGGCCTGCGCGTAATTGGCGCGTGGATCGCCGGCGCGTCCAGTATAATCGCGTTTGTCGGGGAGTCCCAGGGTGGCGAGGGCAGGTTCGGCCGGTGGCGCCAAGCGGAAGCGCCCCGCCGTACTTCTTCTCTCGTCCGCATCGATTCGTCTTATCACAGGACATCAACTTATGAAACGACTATTGTTTGGACTAGGCTTGGCCAGCGTGATGGCCGGTGCGGCGCTGGCGGACACGGTGATCGTCAATGAAACCTTCGATTCCTACGCCAACGACAGTGCGCTATTCAATGAATGGTATGATAACGGTCTAGGCAACTATGGATTGGTCGACGAAACCTTGTACCCCGATGCATTCCCCGATGGCGGCAAGGGAGTTGAGCATCTCGGGGGTGTGGTGATGGACTGGCTCGGATTCGACGATCCCCAGCAGCAGCCGCCCCTGGTTCCCTCGGCGACCCAAAGCATTGTCGTGCGCGGCGACGTGTTTGACGATGGATTGGGGAACTCGGCAAACAAACGAATGTCGATTGGTTTGCGGGGGATCACGCCGGGCGCAGTCGAACTTGATCGAGCTCGGTTTTTACAATAGCAATAGTTGCGATCCGACGGTTTGCGGTCCCGGTCAGGCCGGCGGCACCAGCGCACCGCAGAATGCCGTGGTCGGCGATCCTGGATTTTACCAAGGCACCTCCTACGGCTATCGCCTGCAGCTCTTCGATGGGATAAGCGATCCGTTGCTGGTCCAACCAGATTGGCAGTACTTTCAATTGCCCCAAGAACTCGACCGCAGCCCCGGTGGTCCGACCGGCGATTACAACAACGACGGTACCGTGAACGCGGCGGACTACACCACTTGGCGCAATCAGTTGGATCAGGACGTCACGTTGCCACACGAAGACCCCGCCGTGACGCCAGGCACGGTCACCCCCGAAGACTACGCGGCTTGGAAACAGCACTTTGGCGAGGTAGGCCAGCCGCCAAATGGGATCATCAATACTTTCGACGTCGGACCCGGCTGGATTCGCTACGAGGCCACCATCACTCCCGATTCGGTCACCGTCGCAATCGATCTCTATCGAGACGGTCTCCGCAACACGTCGCGAATCCCCGATCCCGAGACCGGCATCCGTCCCGGTACGCCGGGCTTCGATGCGATGGTCACCTGGCCTCTCGTATCCAACGTGGCGGGCTACGACAGCTTGCGGATCGGCGGCCCTTCGAATCTGACTTCGGCGGGCGGCGGCCTCGTTTATGACAACTTGTATCTGGCCTTGGTCGACGTCCCCTTGGGTAGCGGTGCAGCAGCGGCGAATGTTCCCGAGCCGGCAACGATTGTCGTGGCGCTGCTTGCAGCCGCGCTGGTCGTCGGCATTCGCCCGCGGCGTTAGCCTAGACGCTCGGTCCCCAGATCGCACGGCAATTGAGGCTGGTTGAATCGCCGGTGCTTGCGCGGATGCGCGAAATTGCTGCGCTGGTTTCCCGTTGTTGGAGCGCCCCGGCGGTGTCTACAATTTAGATGGAGAGTGGGTGAATTCGATGACTTATTGGTCCAGACCAATTAGCCTCTTGCAGCCAGCCAGCGGTTTCACGCAGGAGCGTACCGGCGTCTCCCGACCCCGGTGCGGTTTCACCCTTGTCGAGCTGTTGGTCGTGATCGCGATCATCGGAGTTCTTGTGGCTCTATTGTTGCCCGCGATCCAAGCCGCCCGCGAGGCCGCTCGACGAGCGCAGTGCCAGAGCAACATAAAGAACGTCGCACTGGCCGTACTGAACTACGAATCGGCCAAAAAGATATTGCCGATGGGGATGACGTTCGAGCCGACGCAGGCGAATCGGAGTGATATTCAACATCTCGGAATGTTTGGCCCGAATTGGATGATCGAGATTCTGCCTTATCTCGAGGAGCAGCCGACCTACGACGCGTTCGATTTCACTCAGCCAATCAACGACACCCGAACGACGCCAGACAACGTGAATCGCGTGGCCCGCGGGACGTTGATCTCGGTCTTGCTGTGCCCCAGCGATGAAGGCAATCGCGTGCCCTATTCAGGCGCCATTGCCGCGCACGGAGACAACTGGGGCCGTACCAACTACGCCGCGAACGCTGGTCGCTCGGACATTTTTGGGGATGGAACGACGCATAACACGCCTCACCGTATGACCGGCGCCGACAGTCTCGGCTGGCGGGACGATTGCTCGCGCGGATTGATGGGACCGAATGTTTCGGTTCCACTGCGTCGAATCACCGATGGCACGTCGAAAACGATCATGGTCGGCGAAATCCGCGCGGGCGTGAACGAAAGAGACTCGCGCGGGGTTTGGGCGATGGGGCATGCCGGCCCCAGCCTGCTGGCCGGATTCGGTTCCGGCGGCGACGACGACGGGCCGAACGCCTGCAACGCGAAGGCGGACGACGTCTATTTGGGAGGTGGCTGTGAATCTCCGGAGATCAAGGATTATCTGCAGTCGATTTGCATGACTTGCGATTCGGGTGGCGACTACTTTGCACAACAGACCGTGAGGAGCGCGCACGTGGGCGGCGCGTTCGCCGCGATGTGCGATGGCAGCGTCCAGTTCATTCGTGATGACGTCGAAACCAACGGAAGCTTTGGCCAGTGCTGCACGCCCTGGGACTACATGATTTCCAGCGGCGATTCGGAAGGGCTGGGCCCATACAACGGGCTGCGGCGCGGCGGCTGTATCAACTTTTGACGAGTATCCTGCCGCAAGTCACGCCGCTCTGCCACCGGATGCCGAGTAACCCGTCGAACACTTATCCTTCATGAACGCCGAGTGGACCGCAATTTGTCGCACGCCCCTGCGTAACCTCGTGCTTTGCCTGTGCGTGACCTGCCTCGCCGGCTGCCATCGCGGTCCGGACGTGGCCCAGGTAAGCGGCAAGGTGTTGTACAAAGACGGATCGGTTCCCAAAGGCGGCGTGCGGGTGGTGCGATTCGAGCCGGCCGCCGATAGCCCGACGGGAATTCGCAAGGGCGCCACCGGCGACATTCAAGCGGACGGTTCCTTCGAGATGATGACCCGCAAACCGGGTGACGGCGTTTATTTCGGCAAATACAACGTGACGTTCGCAATTATGAAAGGGCCGCGTGATCCGGTGTCCTACGTTGACGAAAAGTACACGCGTGCCGCGACGTCGCCTTACCACGTCACCGTCGATAAGGACATTCACGACCTGGCATTCGAGATTGAGCCCAAATAGTCACGATCACCCTACGCTTGCGGCCTCGTGAGCGGCGGAGCGGCAATGAGACGAAGATCATGACCTTCGCACGAAGTCAATCCATCCAATCCAAGACGCGGGGCGCGCGGGGTTTCACGCTCGTCGAACTGTTGGTCGTGATTGCGATCATTGGCATCCTGGTGGCGCTGTTGCTGCCGGCGATTCAGGCGGCTCGCGAGTCTGCCCGGCGGATGAGTTGCCAGAACAATCTCAAGAACATTGCCCTGGCCTGTTTGAACTTCGAATCGGCCAAAGGCGAGCTGCCGCCGGGGAGTGTGAACACGTCGATCCAACAAGGGAGCGGACTCGGCTGGCCGGTGCATATCCTTCCGTATGTCGAGGAGAGCAACGTGAGCGAAGAGGCGCTCGAGAAATACAAGAACACCCCCGATGCGTATGGCGGCGATTTGGACGAGTTGAACTCGTTGCTGCTTCCCATGTACCTTTGCCCCAGCGATCCAGACCTCAAGGACCAACAAGAGAAATTTGGCAGCAAGAGTCGCAAAGGCATGAGCTATGCCGGCGTGAGCGGTTCCTATTACGCGCGAACCGGCGATTGCCCGAGCGTTAAGACGAGCGGCCACTACTGCGTCTCGTCTGGAAGTGCACTGTTTGGACCGAACAATTACGACGGGTTGCTGATCATGGACTGGCCAATTTCGCTCCGGTCGGTCACGGACGGCACCAGCAAGACGTTTTTGATCGGCGAGCGCACGTACCAGATTCGAGCGTGGATGATCGGCGCTTATTGGACGGGCCTTACAGATCCACCCCGGGGTCGCAGGGACATGACGGCGCCAAAGGGTCCACAGCCGACCACCGCCTTCTTCGCCTGCAAGAACGTGACCGACAAAGTCGAGCTCAACCACGATCCCTACACCGGCTGCTACATTGACCATCAAAACGCCTTGGGAGATCGGCCGCCGGTGCCCGACACGACGCCGCGGACAATTTCGGTCAACGACCTGCCCTTCGCCAGCTTTCATCCGGGGGGCGTCAATTTTTCTTTCGGTGATGGCAGCGTCAAGCTGATCGCCGACGATATCGATACGAACCTGTACCTGGCGATGGGCTCTCGCAACGGCGAGGAGACAGTCGGACCATGAGCCGTCGAGTGCTGTTGGCTGCCCGATTTCCAACCGCACTACTCGTCGCGGTGCTGGCGACGGGTAGCATCGGCTGCGGCCAAGCGTCAAATGGAGTGCCGGTCAAAGGCCACGTGACCTACGAAGACCAACCGATCGTGCATGGAGCGCTGATGTTTTTTCCACCGCGCGGACGAGCCATCGCCGCCGCGACGGACGCAACCGGAGCCTACGCGGTCCGCCTCGAACCCGGCGAATACACGGTCACGGTAAATGTGAGCGTCCAACTGCCCGCGGGCTGGAAAGAGGGCGACCCGGTCCCGCGGCAAGAAATCGTCTTACCCACCGAATATACGACCCGAGTCAAAACCCCACTCCAGGCATCCATCGCCGCCAGTGGGGAGCAATCGATTGATTTTGTCCTGCCTTGATAGGCCCCACACGAGCATTCGCCGAGGAATGCTCGCCCTGCCGGGCCCATCGATTTACGCCGCTCGCTTGGTGCGGGCGAGGTCGTAGCGCCGGCAACATTGCCGGCCGAGAATTGATTCCCCGTGAAGGAGCGAGGTGATTTCATGAATACTCCGGCAAGATGCTCTGTGAGAACGCGGCCGCGAAACGGTTTTACTTTGGTCGAGCTGCTGGTCGTGATTGCGATCATTGGCGTGTTGGTGGCACTCTTGCTGCCGACGATCCAGGCGGCGCGGGAGTCGGCGCGGCGGAGCGAGTGTACGAGCAATCTCAAGAACCTGGCGCTCGGCTGCCTGAACTACGAAGCCTCGCAGACGAGCATTCCCTGCCGGGGCCTCCTACGTCGGCAAGCCGCAGCGCGGGATCGATGGCTTTAGCTGGCAAGTGTCGGTGTTGTCGTACGTCGAGGATGCGGCGGCGGCGCAAGCGATCCACACGGCAGTCGACGAGCGGAATCGCACGACGCCAGCCGATCCGCTGCACGCTTACGACGAAACGCTGCGTCCGATCAACGAGAATCCCAGCGGCGTCTTTCATTGCCCGAGCGACGGCGAAGTGGTCGACAACTTGGCCTCGCACGTGGGGCTGCTGGCTTCGAGCTACGCGGCCGTGGCCGGTTCGGCAGCCAGCCGTGCGCAGGACAGCGATGCACTGCCAACTACCGAGCCGAACCACGACTATCTGATGGGCGAGTATGGAGCCGTGAACACCGATGGCGTCATGTACGTCGCCGCGCGGACCCAGGCTCGCCAGATCGTCGATGGCCTGAGCAAGACGTTCCTGCTTGGCGAGCGATGGTATCAGCTGCGGGCTTGGACGGTGGGGGCATTTTGGTTTGATGAACCGGAGACATTTGACGCCCAAGGCCGGCCGATCCCGCCCTCGCGGCCGGTGGCCAATTCGGGCATCTCGGCGGCCAAGAACGTCGACGCCGACTATCCGCCGAACGCCGATCTCAACCAAGTCGGCTACTTCGTTACGCACGAAGACGACCATCGCCCAGGGCCATATCCGGGGCCGCCCACGCCGAAGGACATGCCGTTCAACGACTTGCTCTTCGGCAGCTTCCACGCGGGCGGCACGAACTTCGCCTACGCCGATGGCCACGTGGAATTCATCCACGACGACGTCGATCCGCAGGTGTACGTGGCAGCGGCATCACGCAACGGCGGGGAGACGTCGGCCGAATCGAAAACTCCCGCGACGAAGCGACGTCTCTGCCAATCAAAGAGAATGGCCGCCGCGGATTCAAGCCGCGGCGGCCATTCGTCAATTCTCCAGGTATCCTTGGGCGGATCAACCGCGAGCGCGACGGCTTACCGCCGCGGCAGCCAACACGCTGCCCAGTCCAAATAACATGATCGACGCCGGCTCGGGAACCAGGTCCAAGTGGACGTTGTCAAAGTTGGCACCGCCACCGGCTGACGACAAGTTGGACGGCCCCCCCAAACGAACTTGGTTAAATCCGCCAGCAAAAATCGTCAGCGGCACCACTGCCGTCGAGTTAATGTTGCCGTCGGAATTCAAGTCCAGTGAAAAGGTCGCCGACGAATCGGTAATGTCGACGCTGAATCGATGCCAGCCCACGACCGAATCTGCACTACTAATTGGATCGCCCAGATCATCAACCATGTCGGGAAACGCCACCCAGTTCGGATTGCCGCTGCCGAACAAGATGATCCGAAACGCGTAACGGATCGGATCGTTGTACATCCCCATTTCTAAGATGTTCGAGGGGGCAGTATTCCGCAAACCAGCAGTTACCCGCTTGTTGGCAACACCGTCGTCATAGATATCGGCTTGGTAATGAAGTGTTTCCCCCGGCCCCGGCGTCACTGGTGCAATGTTTTGTAAATTGGTCGAAGCTGTACCCGAATGATTGAGTGAATGGCCAGGATTCCCAAAGGCCGTGTCGAGCGTGGCCCCGCCGGTTCCCGATACCGACCACACGGCAGTCATCGCAGCGGTGTCTGCGTACGATTCGAAGTCGTCGCTGATAATTGTTGCTGAAAAGCCGTAGTTGTAACAGACTGCAGTGATGGCGAGTGCCAACACGCCCGGCAAATCATTCCGAGGCTTGATTCTCATTAGATCCCACTCCCGTTGCTAAGAAACAGCGCGTCTAGTAATTGCGATGAGCTCGCCCCTCCTCTATTCCCGGTCGTACCGACGCTGTCAGTCTAGTCGGATTTGCACTTATTCTCAACGAATTTCGCGCATATTTCCCTCGATCTTGCGCATGGAGAATGATTGCCCGTATGATGACTGGCCGTTTCCAGCCGACGGCTACCTAGGCCACCAATGCCAATTGCCCCGCCGGCTCGCGGCATGCAACCCTTTTTCACGGCTGCCCCGTTACGCAATTCGGATGGTTCCTTTCGCAAAGCGAATGAATGCTTCTGGAGATGGGGGTGCTCGCCTGAACGCGACCGCAATCGGCTTGCCGTGAACCACAGCGACATCAATAATCAACATTAGATGTGCAATGCTGAGCGACTGATAGTTTGGATTGCGCACCGCCGAGCGTTGTCGCGCCTATTGATCGACCGGCTCATTCGCCGATTTCACCGGGTCGGACATGCGGAGACATGGTGTGACTGGCAGAGAGAGAACTTGAGACGAGCAGTTGCGCAGCAGGACGAATATCAACCGTCGACCACGATTTAGGTTCCGTCTGATCGCCGCCGCGGCTGGGGCTGTGCTGATGGGCGCAAGTGCGCCTGCCGAGGCGCAACACGCGCCCTGGGCATCGACGTCTCAGCGTGGCAAGGGAACCTGTCGACCACCAATTGGAACACGCTCCACAACACGAACAACCGGGACTTTGTCTTCATCCGCTCCAGCCGCGGCGGGACCACTGGGTATTACAACCAGAACGATCCCAATAACAGCAATGGCTTGAACACGCTTTCGCAGCGGTACGACGATCCCTACTTCGTCCAAAACATTACCCGCGCGACGAATGCCGGCTTGTTCGCTGGCCCGTATCACTTTTCTCGGCCCGACATCGTCGCCAGCACGCCGAATTCGGGCGGCATCCCGAACAGCGGTGCCGACGAGGCCGATCATTTCATTCAAATGGCCGGGGCGTGGATGCGTCCGGGCTATCTACTGCCGGTGCATGACTTCGAGGCGGGAGACGGCATTCGCAGCAGCAACGAGATGGCGCAATTCTGCATTGACTTTTCCGATCGCATCCATGAAGTGATGGGGATCCGCCCGGTGGTTTACATCAACGGCAATTACGCCAACTACATCATCGGCGGCGCCTCGCCGTCGTTGCGCACGCAGGTTGTCGATGCGTATCCCACGCTGTGGATCGCCCGCTGGCCAAACCAATCGGATCCAGATTCGATCCTCGTTCAGACGGCGAATCCCAACGATTCGTTGTCGTGGTTGTACGGTCCCTGGGACGACCCGCCGAACCCAAGCCAGCCGTGGAGTTTCTGGCAGTACGCCAGCACTGCAAAACTCAGCGGGTATAAGAACGGAACTACCAGTATCGACGTCGACGTCGCCCACGGCGGGGTCGAATTCCTCAAAGACAATCTCGTCCCAGCGATCTGGATGAACGACACCAGCGGCGAGTGGTCGACGCTCGCCAACTGGAACAGCGGGCAGACGCCGGTCGCGCCGGTGCAGGGGCCGGGGCAGGTGGCGCGGGTCGGATCGCTCACGCTGCCCGCCGTGCGGTTGCCGAGTGCGAACGACACCGTGATCCTCGACCGCTCCAATGCCGATATCGACGTCACCCTCTCGTCCGGCACGCACAACATTCGCAAGCTCTACGTCCGCGAGGCGCTCGACATCACGGGCGGCTCGCTCAACATCAACTACGTGCCTGCTGCCGATTCGACGCCGATCGCCGCTCAGTTCTCCGCGCCGGTTTCGCTGAGTGGGACCGCCAGCCTGAGCGTCCACACGCTGTTGGTCGATGCAGGACAATCGTTTACGGTTGGCGGTGGAACGCTCGCCTTCGACACCATCCAGCTCACGCCCAACAGCTCGACACCCGCTAGAATCCTCCTGCAAGGCGACGTGCAGATCGTTCCACTGGCCGGTGTGGCGGCGACGATCACTCACGGCCCCGGCTCCGGCATCACGGGCAAGATCGACCTCGACGGCGGCAACCGCAGGTTCGACGTCGCCAACGGCGCGGCCAACGTGGACTTGTCCGTCGACGTGCCCGTCACCAACGGTTCGCTCACCAAAACCGGCCTGGGCACGCTCGCGTTCAACGGTGCGAATTCCTACGCCGGCGACACGGCCGTCGAGGCCGGGACTTTAAGCCTTCGTGTTCGCTACCTGGCCGATGCCTCGGACGTGTACCTGTCGAACGGCGCAATTCTCGATTTGGATTTCGTGGGCAGCCCCGACGCCATCGACTCATTGTTTATCGACGGCGTTTCGCAGCCGGCCGGCACCTGGGGTGCCGTCGGATCCGCGGCCCAGTTCACCAGTCCGCTGATCACCGGTGCGGGGATGCTGCAGATCACGACTTTCATCCCACCGTCCTTGTGGGGCGACTACAACGAGAATGGTCGCGTGGACGCGGCCGACTACGTTGTGTGGCGCAACAACTTGGGGAGCGAAACTTCGCTGGCCAACGACGATACCGCAGGCGTCGGCCCGGACGACTACGATCGCTGGCGGGCCCATTTCGGTGAAACAAACTTGGGTGTCGTTGGCTCGGCTAGTGCAGCCGCCACTCCCGAGCCGACGTCGGCCGTGCTTTCGGCAATCGCTTGGGTAATGCTGCAATTTGCATGGGGTCCGCGTCGTTCATGGCCCGAATGAGGGAGCGAGCGGTTGAATTGAGGGTTCGCCTGCGTCTGGCGGCGCGGCGCGGAGGCACAAAAACGCAAGCGTGGCACGCAGACGTGGCTGACTCGCATGCGACGACTCCGCTATCTTGATTTTTGTGGGAGATGCCCATGTCGAATCGAGCCGATCTTTGAGGTACACCATGACATTGGCGACCAAATACTCGGCCGTATTCGCATTTCTCAATCTCTGTGTATGCGCCTCGATTGCCATGGCGGATAACGAGCCTCCGCCGGTGCAGCGCGAGTTTCGCGGCGCGTGGATCGCCACGGTCGCCAACATCGATTGGCCTTCGCGGCCGGGGCTGCCGGTCGACGAGCAAAAGCGTGAGCTGGTGAAGCTGCTCGATCTCGCGGTCGACTTGAACCTCAACGCTGTGGTGCTGCAGGTCCGGCCGGCGTGCGATGCGCTCTATGCGTCGCAGCTCGAGCCGTGGTCGGAGTTTCTCACCGGCAAGATGGGCGAGCCGCCCGATCCCAAGTACGATCCGCTGGATTTCGCGGTCGCCGAGGCCCACCGTCGCGGGCTCGAACTGCACGCCTGGTTCAATCCCTATCGGGCGTCGCATCCGTCGGCCAAGAGTCCGATCAGCGCCGACCACGTCAGCCGGACGCACCCGGAAATCGTCCGCCAGTATGGCGAGTACCTGTGGCTCGACCCGGGCGAGCCGGAGGCGGCCGACTATAGCCTGGCGGTGATCATGGACGTGGTGCGGCGATACGACGTCGACGCGGTCCACTTCGACGACTACTTCTACCCGTACCCGATCAGCGGCGAGGACGGCAAGCCGATCGACTTCCCCGACGATGCGAGCTGGGCCAAGTATCTCAAGAGCCTCGATGGCCGGCCGCCGCTCGCCCGCGACGACTGGCGGCGGGCCAACGTCGATCGCTTGCTCGAGCGGCTCAGCACCGAGATTCACCAAGCCAAGCCGTGGGTCAAGTTCGGCGTGAGCCCGTTCGGCATCTATCGCCCCGGGCAGCCGGAGAGCATCCACGGTTTCGATGCCTATGCGAAGCTCTACGCCGATTCGCGCAAGTGGCTCCAAGACGGAACGGTCGACTACTTCAGCCCGCAGCTCTACTGGCCGATCGAACAGCAGGCACAGAGCTATCCGGTGCTGCTCCAGTGGTGGCACGAGCAGAACGCGCGGGGCCGGAATCTCTGGCCGGGGAATTTCACGTCGCGGGTCGACGACGGCTCGAAGACCGAGTGGACGACGGATGAAGTCGTCCGGCAGATCGAGGCGACGCGGGCCCAAGATGGCGCGGGCGGCAACATCCACTTCAGCATCAAAGCCCTCGCCGCCGATCGGGACGGCGTGGCGACGAAGCTCCGCGACGGCCTGTACGCCCAGCCGGCACTCGTGCCGGCCAGTCCCTGGCTCGCCGCGCAGACGCCGCCGCCTGCGCGGCCAAAGTTGTCGTGGGCAGGGCAAGGTGGCGACCGCGATCTGACGCTTCGGTCGCCGGACGGTAAGCAGCCCTGGCTGTGGACGGTCCAGACCGAACACGATGGCGACTGGACGACCCGGATCGTGCCGGGCCATACTCAGGCGTTGCACGGAGTCGCCCCCGGCAAGACCGTCGTCTCGGCCGTGAATCGCGTCGGCGTCGCGGGGCCCGCGGCGACAATCGAGACGCAACCGAATAACTGACTCGACTCGTGGGGAATATCGCTTTGGCGCATGCTGACGTTACCGATGCCTCAGCAATGGCCGCGCCGCCACTCGATCGTTCATCTTCGCCGGGCCGATTGCCCTGGCTCTGGGTGCCAAGCCTCTATTTTGCCGAGGGGATCCCGTACGTCGTCGTGATGACGTTGGCAGTCGTGATGTTCAAGCGACTTGGCGTGGGCAACACCCAAATCGCACTTTATACGAGTTGGCTGTACCTGCCGTACGCGATCAAGCCGCTCTGGAGCCCGGTCGTGCAGCGTTTGGGCACGCGCCGCCGTTGGGTCGTGTTGATGCAGCTTTTGATCGGCGCCGGCATGGCCGGGGTGGCGCTGGCGATCCCGACGGACGATTTCGTCCGCTGGACGCTTGCGGCGCTGGCCATTGTCGCGGTGAGTTCGGCGACCCACGACGTGGCGGCGGACGGCTTCTATCTGCTTGCTCTCACGGGCCATCAGCAGGCCTGGTTTGTCGGCATCCGCAGCACGGCCTACCGGTTGGCGATGATCGCCGGGCAGGGACTGTTGGTGATGCTGGCTGGGCAACTGGAAACGTCGACCGGCGATATTCCGCTCGCCTGGTCGGCGACGTTTTTCCTCGTCGCGGGCCTGTTCCTGCTGTTTTCGCTCTATCATGCCGTCGTGTTGCCGAAGCCGATCCTCGACGCGCCGCCCGCGGATGGCGCGAGCGGCAATTGGTTCGCCGGTTTCGCGGTGCCTTTTGCCACGTTCTTTCGAAAACCTCGGATCCTCGCGCTGCTGGCCTTCTTGTTGCTCTATCGTTTTCCTGAGGCGCAGCTCGTCAAACTAACGGCGCCCTTCTTGCTCGACTCGCGCGAGGCAGGCGGGCTCGCGCTCTCGACGAAGGAATTTGGCTTTGTCTACGGCACGGTGGGCGTGGTGATGCTGACGTTCGGCGGCATCCTCGGTGGTTTCTTTGCAGCTCGCGACGGACTCAAACATTGGCTTTGGCCGATGGCACTGGTGATGCATATGCCCAATGCGGCTTTCTTGTTCCTGGCCTACGCCCAACCAGAAAGCCGCTGGCTGATTACGCTGGCCGTGGCCGTGGAGCAGTTCGGCTATGGATTCGGCTTCACCGCCTACATGCTCTACTGCATTTACATTTCGCGCGGCGAGCACGAGACCGTACACTACGCCCTATGCACCGGTTTCATGGCGCTGGGCATGATGATCCCCGGCATGTGGAGCGGCTGGCTCCAAGAGCATATCGGCTACCAGCATTTCTTCTTGTGGATCATGATCGCCATGGTCCCCAGCTTTTTGACGGTGATGTTCATTCCGCTCGACGCCGAGTTCGGCAAGAAGGAAGCGCATGGTTGATCTTGGCAAACAGTCGTTTGAACCGCCATCGGAGCTGCGCGATCGGCTGGCCCAGCTCCTCATGGTCCGCATCGGCTCGAATCTACCGCCGGTGGTCGTCGTGGATGAGGACGAAGCGCGAATCGCCGAACTGCTCAAGCGGTGCCCCATCGGCGGGCTGCTCCTGTTTAACGGCACGAAGGCGGGCACGCCCGATGCGCTCAAGCGGCTCCAAGCGAAGAGCAGATTTCCTTTGTTGGTGGCGTCCGACGTCGAGCGCGGCGTGGGGCAGCAGGTCCGCGGTTACACGCTATTTCCCCACGCGGCGGCGCTCTCGCGGTCGGCAAGCGGCGTGGGCTTTTTTCTCGAAACTGTTGTGCGCGAGGCCCGCGAGGCCGGCATCCACGTCACGTTCGCGCCGGTCGCCGACGTGAACACCAACCGCCGCAATCCGATCATTGCGATCCGAGCATTCAGCGAGGATCCGGAGCGAGCCGCTCACTTGACGGCCTCGTATGTTTCGCTCGCCGAGAATTCGGGACTGCTGACGACCGCCAAGCATTTCCCCGGCCACGGCGACACGCATCAGGACTCACACGACTCGTTGCCGAGCGTGGCCAAGTCGCTCGACGAGCTGCGGAAGTGCGAGCTATTGCCATTTCAGGCGGCGATCGACGCCGGCTGTTCGCTCATCATGACCGCCCACGTTGCCTTCCCACAGATCGACCCCAGCGGATTGCCGGCCACGCTCTCGCCGCTCCTCTTAAAGAACTTGCTCCGCGACGAAATGGGCTTCAAGGGCGTCGTCTGTTCCGACAGTCTCCTAATGGCGGGCGTCCGCGACTTGTTCGAGAATGAAGTCGCGATGGCGCTCGCGGCGCTCAACGCGGGCGTCGACCTGCTACTCGACGTGAAAGACCCCGTCGCCGTCGTCGACTTTCTAGCGGCGTGCGTTGCCAACGGCGCACTTACAGAAGGCCGCGTCGACGAAGCGTTTGAGCGAGTTTGCAAACTGAAGTCGAAAGTATTTGATCGTGCCCCAGTTGCGCTGCCAGTGCCGCGTGGTCTGCCTGTGGAGATGACGGATGAGCAACTCGCAATACTGAGTGCCAATGCGGCCGCCCGCGAAGCGGTCGAAATCACCGCCGCCGCTCCCGGCATGTTGCCGCTCGATCCCGAGCGATCGCTGGTCGCCATCCTCGTGAAGCCATTCTCCACGGCGATCGATCCGCCGGAGCAGCCGCTCGCGGCCGCCCTGCATGAGCGGTTCCGCGACTTGCGATACATCGAGCTGGGTCCGCAGGCGGATGCCGCGATGTTTGCCGCCGCCCGCGAACAGGCCCTCGCCGCGGAGCAACTCGTCGTGGCGATGATCGTCCGCCCGGCCGCGTGGCATGCGTTCGGACTCTTGCCGTTTCAAGCGGAGTTCGTCCAGCGACTCACGACCGAGCGGCCGGCGATCGTCGCATCGCTTGGCGTTCCGCAGGCGCTCGACGATTATCCGGCCGCCGCGGTGCGAATTTGCACGTACAGCGACGTGCCGGTCTCGCAGCAGGCGCTCTGCGACGTGCTGTTGGCCGCGCGTCCTGCGCGATAGAATGAATCGGTTGCGCTTCGGACGCTAACATCCGGCGAGCGAACGGTTTACGATCAAGAGATTGGCGAAGGAGGGAGCGTCGGTGCAGCTCGCATACCAGCAGTTCGACTTGCCGTTGCGGCACGTGTTCACAATTTCCCGCGGCTCGACGGCGGTCCAGCCGACGCTCGTGGTGCAGCTCTCGGTCGAGGGCGTCCACGGTTACGGCGAGGCGACGACCAACTCGTTCTACGGCGCGACGATCGAGAACATGTCGGCGTCGTTCGAGTCGGTTCGGTCGCTGGTCGAGGGCGCGCTGCTGGACAATCCGCTCGAGCTGATCGCCATCCTGGCCCGCAAGCTGCCGGGGCAGGAGTTCGCCCTCTCGGCGCTCGACCAGGCGATTCACGATTTATGGGGCAAGCTGCGCGGCAAGCCGGTCTACGAACTGTGGGGACTCAAGACCGACAAGATCCCCATGTCCGACTACACACTTGGCATCGACACGCCGGAAAAAATGGTCGCCAAGATGGAGGAAATGCCGGGCTGGCCGGTCTACAAAATCAAGCTCGGCACGGCCGACGACTTGGCGATCGTCCGCGAGCTGCGGCGGCACACAGACGCGATCTTCCGCGTCGACGCCAACTGCGGCTGGACCCCCGACCAGACGATCGCCCTCGCGCCGGCGCTGGCCGAGTTGGGCGTCGAGTTCATCGAACAGCCGATCGCGCCGGGCGACGAAGCAGCCGCCCGCCGGGCCCGCGAGGGATCGGTCCTGCCGCTCATTGCTGACGAAAGCTGCGTCACCGAGGCCGACGTCGACCGCTGCGACGGACTGTTCGACGGAATCAACATCAAGCTGGTAAAATGCGGCGGCTTGGCTGTGGCCCGGCGGATGATCGATCGTGCCCGCGAACTAGGCCTGAAGGTGATGGCCGGCTGCATGACCGAGTCGACGGTCGGCATCTCGGCACTCGCGCAACTCTTGCCGCTGTTGGACTACGTCGACATGGACGGGGCGGTGCTCCTGGCGCGGGACATTGCCACAGGCGTCTGCCTCGAACGCGGCCGCTGTATTTATCCCAACGTGAACGGCACGGGAGTCACTCTGATCGACGGCCCGCTGCCGATTGCGGTTTAGCTCCTTTCCCATGGCAGGTAATCGAAACATGCACCTACGAACGACTCGCATCCGATCGGCCTTGCGTATCGCAATCGCGGCAACCATCGCCTCGGCGTTTGCCATCCACGAAGTCCACGCCAAAGAAGCCAAGCCAACGCTCGCCGAGGTGCTCAAGCCCATCATCGAACGGCACCACGGCGACGCGGCCGTGGCGATCAAGAATCTCCGCACCGGCGAATCGTTCGAGTACCACGGCGACCAGCCGATGCCGACCGCCAGCCTCATCAAGCTCCCAGTGATGATCACGACGTACCAGGCGGTCGACGACGGCAAAATTTCGCTCGACGACATGATCGAGCTCAAAGCCGAAGATCAAGTCGCGGGCTCCGGCCTGCTGGCGACCCATTTTTCGCCCGGCCTGAAGCTCTCGCTCCGCGACGCCATCCGGTTGATGATCTCGATGTCGGACAACACGGCGACAAACCTGGTGATCGACAAGATCGGCCTGCCGACCACCAACCAGTGCATGGCGGCGCTCGGCTGCAAAGAAACGCAGCTCAACTCGAAGGTTTTCCGTCGCGACACCACGATCTCGCCCGAGCGAAGCCAGCTCTACGGGCTGGGCACCACGACGGCCAACGAAATGCTCGGCCTGGTCGAGCGGCTCTACAAGCACGAGTTGGTGAGCGAAAAGGCGTCGGACCAGATGATCGAACACCTCTACTCGTGCGAGGACAAGATCAAAGTGCCGCGGCTGTTGCCCGCCGGCACCCGAGTGGCCCACAAGACAGGCTCGGTCAGCGCAGTCACGGACCGACGCGGGCTTCATCGACTCGCCGGCCGGCCCGATCGCCTACTGCATCCTCACCGACAACAATATAGATCGCCGCTGGACCGACGACAACGAGGGCGACACGTTCTGCGCCGAGGTCGGCGCGACGGCCTATGAGTACTTCAACGCGAAAGACGGCACGCCGACCGCGGCCATCGCGCGGACGCTGCAGGTCGGTGCCGACGGCGACCTGGTCGAGGCTCTGCAGCGCACGCTCAACGCCCGCACCAAGCCCTCGCTGAACATCAGCGCCGACGGCGACTTCGGGCCGGAAACGGAAGGCGCGGTGAAGAAGTTCCAGGCGCAGAGCGACTTGCCGACGACCGGCATCGTCGACGCCGCCACCTGGAAAGCGCTCGGCCCGCTCGTGATGACCGAGGAGCCGGCGCCCGAGCCGGCCGTCGTAAACGTCGAAGTCGCCAAAGAGCCCGCCGACTCGCTCGATGGCCCGCCCTTCGTGGCGTGCAAGGCTTGGGCGATCGCCGACGGCAAAACGGGCGAAGTCCTCGCCGGTTCCCACGAAGACGACCGGCGCGATCCGGCCAGCACCACGAAAATCATGACCGCCTTCCTCGTCACGTCGCTCGCCGAAAAGGACCCCAGCGTACTCGACGAGATCGTGACCTTCTCGGATCGGGCCGACCGCACTTCGGGTTCGACCTCCGACCTGAAAGCGGGCGAGAAGGTCCCGGTCGGCGAACTGCTCTACGGACTGCTGCTCCCTTCGGGGAACGACGCTTCGGTCGCGCTCGCCGAGCACTTTGGCAAGCGGCTGTCGCCCGACGCGGACAATGCCTACGACGGCTTCATCGCCGCCATGAACCGCAAGGCGGCGGAGATCGGCATGAAGTCGACGCATTTCGCCAATCCACACGGCCTCACCGCCGAAGGGCATCAAACCACTGCCCGCGACCTCGCCCTGCTCGCCACGCTGGCCTTCAAGCAGCCGGAGTTCCGCAAGCGCGTCGGCACCGCCCAGCACGGCACGACGGTCGACTCGGTTTCCGGCTACCAACGCAACGTGGTCTGGAAGGGCACAAACCAACTCCTCAAGATCAAAGGCTACGATGGCATCAAGACCGGCACGACCGGGGCGGCCGGATGCTGCCTGGTGTCGACCGCCGAACGCGACGGCCGACGGCTGGTGATCGTCGCCTTCGGCGCGACCGTCGACCGAATCGCGGTACACCGACACTCGAAACCTCTACCGCTGGGCCTGGAACAATTTGGTTAACATCAACCGGCAACGGCCAATCGCCGCCACAAGCGAAAGCGAACTAAACGATGAGTTTCTTCCATGAAGTCGCAGCGATCGGCTCGCTCGCCGCCTTGGCGACGGTCTGCGGAATCTTTTCGACTGCCCGCGCGAGCGGACAACCGCGCTCCGGTGGTCGTCACCGACAAGGCCCGCGCACTGCACGCTCGTTCGCTGGTGATCGACGGCCACAACGACATGCCATGGGAGACTCCGCAAGCAGTCGGGCTCCGATTTCTCGAAGATGGACATCTCGCAGCCGCAGAAGACGCTCCAGACCGACATCCCGCGGCTCCGCGCCGGCGGCGTCGGGGCCCAGTTCTGGAGCGTCTGGGTGCCAGTCGACTTGGGCTACAAAGGCGAAGCGCTCGCCACCACGCTCGAACAGATCGACCTCGTGAAGCAGCATGATCCATCGCTATCCCGACACCTTCGAACTCGCGCTCTCGACCGACGACATCGAGCGGATTCACAAAGAAGGGCAAGATCGCGTCGCTGATCGGCGTCGAGGGAGGGCACTGCATCCAGGAATCGCTCAACGCGCTGCGGAAGCTCTACGACTTCGGCGCCCGCTACATGACGCTCACGCACACCGACACGCTCAACTGGGCCGACTCGGCAACCGACGAGGCCAAGCACGGCGGTCTCACGCCCTTCGGCGAAGAAGTCATCCGCACGATGAACGATCTGGGGATGCTCGTCGATCTATCGCACGTGTCGACCGATACGATGAACGACGCGCTCGACGTCAGCGCCGTGCCGGTGATCTTCTCGCACTCGTCAGCCCGGGCGGTGGCCGACCATCCCCGCAACGTGCCCGACCAGGTGCTCGAGCGAATCCGCGAGAAGGACGGCGTCGTGATGGTCAACTTCTTCTCCGGCTTCATCGTGCCGGAGTCGGTGAAGATCTGTCTCGAAGGGATGCTTTACGAGCAAGGTTTGCGCCGCACCGAGGACCCGGCCACGATCGACGCGAAGATGATCCAGTGGCGGGCCACGCATTCGTATCCCCGCGGCACGATTCACGACTTGCTCGACCACATCGACCACATCGCCCAGGTGGCCGGCCCGGAGCACGTCGGCCTGGGTTCCGATTTCGACGGCGTGTCGGTGCTCCCCACGCAGCTCGAAGACGTCAGTTGTTACCCGACGATTACCCAGGGGCTAATGGACCGCGGCTACTCCGACGAGCAAATCCAGGGCATCCTCGGCGGCAACCTGATGCGGGTGTTCCGCGCCGCGGAAGCCTATGCCGCGAAACAGCGCGACAAAACATCGCCGTGAGCCGATCCTGTGCCAACCGATCTTCTTGAGGCCGAAGCCGTGCTCGACCGCGAATCCTACGCCCGGTTTCGCGTGTCGCCGGCCGATCCGTCGACGCTGCGCTGCGAAGACGTGGAGCGGGCGCTGGTGCGGCTGGCCGAGGCGTCGGCTCTCCGGCTCACGGTCGAGCGGTTTGCCGAATCGTATCAGGGGCGGCCGATCTATCTGGCGACCGTCGGCAGCGGGCCGCGGCGGGTCCTGCTCTGGTCGCAAATGCACGGCGACGAGCCGACCCACACGGCCGTGCTGCTGGACCTCTTGAGTTATCTCACCAAGTGTTCGGGCGAGCCGGCGGCGGCCGAAATCCTCGCGGGCACAACGCTCTACGCGCTTCCGATGCTCTGCCCCGACGGCGCGGCGGCCGGCACGCGGTTCAACGCCCAGCACATCGACGTAAATCGCGACGCACTGCGGCTCGAAACGCCCGAGGGGCGGGCTTTATACCGCGCCGTGGAAACGCTGCGGCCGGAATTCGGCTTCAACCTCCACAACCAAAACGCCCGCACGGCGATCGGTATTCCGCCGAAGCCGGCCGCCGTCGCGTTGATGGCGCCGCCGCTCGACGCTGCCTCGACCGAGACCGCACAGATTCGCAAGCGGCAAGCAAGTGGCTGCGTGCTTTGCTCAGGCGGTGCGGCCCCGCGCGGAGGGGATGATCGCGCGTTACGAAGCCGACTACATGCCGTGGTCGTTCGGCGAACGGGTGCAAGCGATGGGCGTGGTGACGGTGCTCGTGGAAGCGGGCGGCTGGCCGGCGCCTGATCCGTCGCCGATCGTTGAAGTCCATTTCGACGGCCTCGTGGCCGCGTTGTGGGCGATCGCCGACGGCCGAGTTGCCGACGCCGATCCGGGCGTCTACGACCGGCTGCCGCGGGCGAACGAGCTCAAGTTGTTCGACGCTGCGATCGTCGGCTCTCACGTGCTCGACGCCGATTGTCGCGGCCCCGTGCGGGCCGATCTGGGGATCAACCACTCGCACGGCCAGCGGCTCTCCACCGCGCAGCGGCCGGACGGAAAAATCGTCGACCTGGGTGACCTCGGCACGTCGACCGGCAAGGTCGTGATTGACGCCAGCGGCTGCACGATCGTGCCGGGACGAATCGCCTACTTGCGCGATTGCTGCCCGGCAAGCCGCTCGACGTGAAACGATTGGACGCACTCTTGGCCGCCGGCGTGACGACGGTCGTCGGCCGCGTCGATCCCACCCGCCGCGACACGCTCGAGATGTTGGCCACGCCGTCGGAACTGCCGATCAATTGGGGCTTCGTGACCGTCGACGAGATGGGCGAGCCGCCGCCCGCCTCCGGTACGTTCGCCGAGATGGCGGGCCAAACGTGGCAGGAATACAAGCGGCTCGGCCTCGGCGCGAATCGCGGCAAGATACGCCGCGAGTACTTCGCCGATCTGGCGGTGTTCGAGACGGGAGCCGGCACGGATGCACCGGGGGCGGTCCGATCGGTGGTCGTCGCCGGCGAAACCGTGTGGGCCGATGGCAAACGCACCGGCAAGAATGCGGGCACGTTCTTGCGATGCAGCGGGGAGAATCGACTGTGCTGAACAAAGTCTGGTTCTGGCTGCTGGTGATCGGAATTCTCTACGGCTTCGGCAAAGGGGCGTGGCAAAGCCGTGCCCCGGCACCGCCCGCGGCAGCAGAACAAGCCCCGGCGGCGAAGGGCGAAGCGCGGTCGCCGGACGAAACCGGTCTCGCCGCGATGGGCAAGCGGCTCAATCTGGCGACGATCGATGCCGCGACCGTCTCGGTCCAGATCTGCATCACGCTGATCGGCATCATGGCCCTCTGGCTGGGGCTCTTGAACATCGCCAAAGACGCGGGGCTCGTCGAGGCGTTCGCCCGGATGCTGCGTCTGCCCATGCGGTGGCTGTTTCCCGAAATCCCGGACGGACACCCGGCCCAGGGCGCGATCCTGATGAATATCTCGGCCAATATGCTCGGCCTCGACAACGCCGCCACGCCGATGGGCCTCAACGCCATGCGCGAGCTACAGAAACTCAACCCCGTGAAGGACACCGCCACCGACAGCATGGTCATGTTCCTGGCGATCAATACCAGCAGCGTCACGCTGGTGCCGTTCACGATCATCGGCTACCGCGCGGCCAGCGGCAGCACCGATCCGGCCGGGCCGATGGTCGGCATCCTGCTGCGCGACGAGCGTCAGCACGTTGGTCGCCATCGTCTGTACGCGGTGGCTATCGCGGTGGCCGAGCTTCCGCATGCCAATTGGCAGCAGCGCCACTTCGAGTGACAGCGCCAGCGGCGACGCGCCGACTCCAGGAGCAGCCTCCTGATGGAAACCATCTACCAATCGATGAACGTCGCCAGCCAGTGGACGATCCCGGCCACGATCTTGCTGATCATCGTTTGGGCCGCCTACAAGCGCGTGCCGATGTACGAATCGTTCGTCACCGGAGCCAAGGAAGGCTTCGACATCGCGATCATGATCATTCCCTATCTGGTCGCCATGCTGTTCGTGATCAAGGTCTTCATGGCCAGCGGCATCTTCGACGATGTCAAATCCAGCGGCACGTTCGCACTGCAAGCGGTCGGCCTCGGCGATTATGCCGAGACGCTCGACCTCTTGCCGCTCGCGTTCACCCGACCGCTCACCGGCAGCGGCTCGCGGGCGCTGCTGATCGAGCTGTTCGATGTCCACGGCCCAGACAGCTTCCTCGGCAACACCGCCACGCTGATGATGGGCAGCACCGAGACGACGTTCTACATCTTGACGATCTATTTCGGCGCGGTGCAGGTGAAAAAAATTCGCCACGCACTGCCGGCGTGTCTGCTGGGCGACCTGGCGGGGATCATCGCCTCGATCGTGCTAGGCTATTGGCTATTCTCGGGCAAATAACGCAAACAAGGAATGACGATGCAACCGGTAAAACCCAAAGCGCTGCGTCGCGGCGACACGATCAGCGTCGTTGCGCCGGCCGGACCGGTGGTCCGCGAGCGGATCGAAAAGGCCTTCGCCTATTTGCGATCGCTCGGCTATCGCATCAAAACCCACGGCGACGTCTTCCGCGCCCGCGGCTACCTCGCCGGCGACGACGCCACGCGGGCTGGCGAGCTGATGGCCGCGTTTGCCGACCCGGAGTCGACCGCCGTCTGGTGCGCCGCGGCGGTTACGGCGTCGCGCGAATCTTGGACCGGCTCGATTACGACGCCCTCCAGCGCCGCCCGAAGGTGTTCGTCGGATTCAGCGACATCACGGCGCTGCACCTCGCACTGCAAAATCGCACGGGCTTGATAACCTTCCACGGGCCGAACTTTCAGGACGGCTTCGGCGCCGCCCATGAAATGTCGGCCACGACCGCAGCCGCCCTGTGGCGGGCGATTACGCTCGAGCAGCCAAGCGCAACGGCGACGCCGCACTACACCTACGCCGAAACCGGCCTCGGCGGCGTGACGCTACGCACGATCGCGCCGGGCGTCGCCAGCGGCCGGCTCACGGGTGGGAACCTCTCCGTGCTCGCCGGCCTCGTGGGCACACCGTACGAAATCGACACCGCCGGCCGCATCTTGTTCCTCGAGGACGTCGACGAGCCCGTCTACCGCGTCGACCGCTACCTGGCCCAATTGGCGCTCGCCGGCAAATTGCAGGCGGCAGCCGGCATCTTGCTCGGCGGATTCACCTTCGACAATAATGCCGAACACGGCGCCGAGTCGGCGCTGGCGGAGCTGCTCGACGACTATCTCGGCAAGCTCTCCGTTCCGGTGCTCGCGGGCCTCCCGGCCGGCCACCAGCGCGAGAATTGGGCCTTGCCGATCAACACGCCGGTCGAAGTCAACGCCGACGCACTGCGCGTCTGCGTGCTTGAGCATCCTGTGTCCGCCGCAGACTGAGTAGATTGAATCGAAAGGGAGCAAATCAATGCCACTTTACGAATACATATGTCAAGCGTGCGACTCGCAGGCCGAGTTGCTGGTCCAGGGCGCCGAACAACCACAGTGTCCGAAGTGTGGCAGCGCTAAGCTGACCAAGTTGCTCTCGGTCGTGGCGGCCCCCGGGCGCGACGCTTCGGCCGCAAACGCACCGAACGCGGCGGGCGGCTCCTGCGGCCCCGGCTGCGGCTGCCATCCAGGGCGGTAGGAATTTGCTGCCTGGCACGATCCTCCGGAAGGGCGAGGCCCCGCCGAGCCAAAGCCGCCGCCCACACCACGGCCAGGGCTTCCCCCTCCCCTGGCGAGACGGCTTGAAAATTGACACTTTTCCCAGTTCCTGACTATACTAAAAGTGACATCTTGAGGAACAGTCGTCGGGCGATCCAACCGGTTGCGGCACGAGAAGTTGCCGTCGGTCGGAAGGGCGCTCGAGCCACCGCGCAAGGATCGCCCCTCCCCCCGTGCCGAACTCTCTTCCATGAGAGGGGCGCTCGCTCCGTGCGTCGTCGGAACCAAGGAAATCGACCATGAATTTGCTGGGCAAAATCTTCATCGTGACAATCTTGGTGATGAGCGTGGTTTTCATGACGCTCGCGCTGATGGTCTACGCAACTCACAAGAATTGGAAAGACGTCGTCGAAGGCCCCAACGGACTCCAGTCTCAGCTGCGACTCGCGCAGACCGAGCTCGATCAATCGAAAACCGAATACAACCGGCTAGAAAGCCAGCTCAAAGGCGAAAACGAAACGTTTCAACAGCAAGTCCGCAAGCTCGAAGCTGAGCGCGTCGCCTTGGTCGACCGCAACGCCGCGGTGCAAACCGAACTCGATCAGCTCAAGGCCGAACGCCGCGACGCCACCGCCGCCGTCGCCGCCACGCAGGCCAACAACCAGCGGCTAGCCCAGGAAGTGACCGGCCTCCGCGAAGATATCCGCACCAACGAACAGGCCCGCGACAAGGCCTTCGCCACCACGCTCCAAGCCACCGAAGATCTGCATCAAACCAAGGGCCAGCTCGATAGCACCGTCGAACGCAATCGCCAGCTCACCGACCAGGTCTCCGGCATGACCAGCATCATGCGGGCCGAGGGACTCGATCCGAACACTCCGCCCGATTCCGTCGTGCCGACCGTCGACGGCCTCGTGAGCCAGGTCCGGCAAGCGGCCGGATCGCAGTTGGTCGAGGTCACCATCGGTTCCGACGACGGCCTCAAGCAGGGCAACACCGTCGAAGTCTTCCGCGGCGCACGTTACCTCGGCCGAGTCGACATCATCAAGACCTCGCCCGACCGCGCCGTCGGCCGCGTCGACCGCCGCTTCCAACAGGGCCAAATCCAGGAGGGCGACCGTGTCGCAACCCGACTCAAAATCGACTAAGCCCGCCGGCATCTTTGTCCGCCAGCCGACGAATTCGATTTACACTGCAATGCTGGGAATCGCGGTCGCCGCGCTCGCGCTGGGATCGCTGTTCCTGCTCCTGGAAATTCAAACCTACGATTGGATTTGGCAATTTCCCTGGCGGCAACGGCCATAACGCCGGTTCGCGGCGTCGGCCACGACGCCACCAAATCCAAACCGCGTAGTTGCCGCCACAATTCAAAACTGCAGCAGCCCCCACCGGAACCCCACCCCATGGCCCAAGCCGATTTCAGCATGCCGCCCGTCGGCGGCGCCGCCGGACGCAAGCCAAAGACCTCGATCTACACGCTGCTATTGTTGATCGCCCTGGTCGCGCTGCTCACCGGCTGCCTCTTCCTCTGGCTCGAAATCAAACGCTTCGGCGGCTACGGCACCATCCGCGGCACGGTGCAAGTTCAGACCGCGCCGGCCGACATTCTCTTCGCCAACCGCGACGCTCGCCCGTCTTTCCGCGCGAATTGCTAGTCCGTCGTGGAAGGCAGGACCCAGGTCGCGCGCAGTCCCGCGCGATGCTCTACAATGCCCCGCAGGGGCTAAAGGCCATAGCCCAGCGGCAGTCCAGGTGAGAGTAACTGAGGTCGCCGAGCGATCGCGAGGAAGAAAGACCGAAGAAAGTAGAACGCCCCATTACACCTTCCGGCCGGACCGATTCAAAAACCACACGTTGGGTTTTGAATCGGTCTACTGGTCCTCGCGGAGCGCAACCAGCGCTGCTTGCTCATTTTTTCTCTTCGTCGTGAGGAACCACGGCGTCCCAGACGATGACGCCGTGTATGGTCTACTCATCCTCGCGCACGTGAAACGCGAGCGCCGTGTGATCGCTCTAGAAACTCCGCTTAATCGGCGCGAGCTTTCCCGCGCGTTGCGCTCTTTGCGCGGAGCAGCACGTTGTTGACCACTTTCTTTAAGCATCTCACCCCCACCTCCCAGTTTTCTCGAAAGAGCGAATCAAAACCCTCACACGGACTTTTGATTCGGTCCGGTGATAGTTCTTTCCACCTACTCGAACGAAACCACCGGCCGGCCGGCCGAGACATGCTGTTCCAGGTCCGGCTGCTCTCCATAGGAGAAATCAAAGCTGCCATAAACCGATTCGCGATCCGTCATCAATCAGTCAAGAGCCAGGCAAGGCAGAGAACGGAGAGCAGAGAGCCAATCCGCTGCTGACCCTCCGCCAATCGCCCCATGACAAATGACCAATTTGCAATGACAAATCCCGCCTTCCTGCTCCCTGCTTCTTCCTCCGTGTTCTCCGTGGCTTGTATGTTCAAAGAATTACGAATTGATGTTGTAATGGGGGCGTCTCGGCAACAGCTTTCGCAGCGTAGCAAGAAAGCTGTTGCCGAGACGCCGGCGACAGATCGAGCGTGCCTCGGCGCACCAGACGCCGTCACGGAGCGGGATCGTCGCCGGTCTTGTGAACTTAACCCGAACAGCCGCCAGAGCCGTTCCCCACATCCTGAGAGAACGAGCTCGCATCCGCAAGACAGGGAGATGTTCATGGAAAGTACTTCCCACGCCTGCGTAGGTATCGACGTCGCCAAGGACTCGCTCGACGTGTGTCTCTTGCCGACGGAGCGTCACTTCACTGTTGCCAATGACGACGGCGGTTTCCGGCAACTGGTCGATCAGTTGCCCCCCGCAGGGACTTGCCTGGTGGTCCTCGAAGCCACCGGCGGCTACCAACGCCGCGTGATGGCCGCGTTGGCCGTCGCCGGTCATACGGTGGCCGTGGTCAATCCCCGGCAGGTCCGCGACTTCGCTCGCGGCCTGGGAATCCTGGCCAAGACCGATCGGCTCGACGCCCGTGTGATCGCCCGTTTCGGCCAACAGGCTCAGCCTCGGCCAAGTGAAATCAGCTCGGAAAAACAAGCCGCCTTTCGCGAGTTGGTCACACGGCGGCGACAGCTCGTCGAGTTTCGCACGGCCGAGAAGAACCGGCTCGAGACGGCCGCCGCCAAGACCGTGCGGAAGAACATTCGTCACATGCTCGAACAACTCGACAAACAAATTCGGCAATTGGAAGAAGAAATTGGCCAACTGATCGAGTCCGATGCAGCACTTGCCTCGAAGGCCGCGTTGTTGGGAACCATGCCCGGCGTCGGTCCGGTCACGACCACCAGCCTGCTGGTGGAGCTGCCGGAACTGGGACACCTCAACCGCCAGCAGATCGCCGCCTTGGTCGGGGTCGCGCCGTTCAATCGTGACAGTGGCAAGTTCCATGGTCGTCGTGCAATCTGGGGAGGACGAGCGGCGGTTCGCAGCGTGCTCTACATGGCCGCCTTGACGGCCCGTCGCTCCAATCCGTTGATCCGCGAGTTCGCCCAACGGCTCGAAGCCGCCGGTAAACCCTTTAAGGTCGTCATCACCGCCTGCATGAGAAAAATACTGGTCATCCTCAACTCGATGATCAAATCGAATCTTCCCTGGAATCCTCAACTTCAACCACTTTGCGGTTGACAAACAACACAGCCGCTCCGGGGTAAATTCCGAGTGTCCAAAAATAGGTACTATACATAACACCACTTCCTGCTACGATGAACCTCGCACGATTGCGTCGAGGCCATAGCAGCCGCCGGTTCCTCCGCCGTAAATGCGTTGAGGCGATTTCCTCCGTCGGCCGTTCCTCCGCAGTCTGGCGCGATTGCTCTTTGAAAACTCGAACGATCGCTCGTGGCGAATTCTCCCATTCGCCAGGCGGTCGCGGTTCGTCGACGCGTGGGTCGCGGTCGGCTGCGCCACCGCTGCTGCGCCAATCGCATCAAGCGCAAAGTCCGATCCCTGGCTCCTCTACCATCTCATCGCCAAACAGCCATTTGTGAACTGGAGCTTACGGAACGCAGGGTGGGGGCGGAAAACCTGTCGCCTTCGGAGAAACTGGTCGCCTTGGGACGGGACCGCTGATTGTCGCTAATGTTCTCGCGACTCCAATTCAGCCGACGTTCGCGCCCGTTAGCGTGCATTCGCGGTAATCGGCGACTTTTCCTCCGCGAGCGGCAAACAGACCGGCGAGCGGTCGGAAGGCTCAGAACGGATTGTTCACGATCGGCTCGCGGGAAGAGAGCCGATGGTCGATGTCGGAGGCCCGCTCGTCCCGATACCGGGCCGGATTCCACTTCTGGACGTCCCACGTCGCGCAGCCGGTGAGCGGCCCCAGCACAACGGCAAGGCAACCCGCCCGCCCAATGAAATGCAGTAGACGCGCGAACAAGGGCCGATTCTCCGCTTTCGGATGAGCTAATGGCCGCGAAGTGTGGCAAAATTCGCCCGCCGCGGCAAGGGAGGTTGGCGTGACAAGATTGGATGCTGGCGTCTACACTCGGGGTGCAACGACGGGGACGACGCGACTTACCAAAATGCCCGAGCAGCAAACACTTTTCGATCCGGAGCCGGCGCCTTGGGAGCTGGACGATGCAGCCCAGCAGCACGTGGCGACCGTGATGTTGGCAAGCGGACCTGGCGGGGAGTTTGACTATCTAGTGCCGGACGGGCTCGCGCTGGAAGCCGGCTGCCGCGTGAAGGTGCCGCTGGGTCGCGGGAACCGAAGCGTGGTGGGTTACTGTGTCGCCGTGGGATTCAAACCAGCGGCAGGGCGGCGGCTCAAGGCGGTCGCGCAGGTCCTCGACGCGCAGCCGCTGTTGTCGCCGTCGATGCTGCGGGTGACGCGCTGGATGGCCGAGTACTATCTCTGCCCGTGGAGCCAGGTGCTCGACGCCGTGGTGCCGGCGGGCGTGCGTCAGAAAGCCGGCACCCGCGACGTAACGCTGCTCTCGGTCAAACCGGAGGTCGTGGCGCGGATCGGCGAATTGAAACTCTCCGGCAAGCAGGCCGAGGTGCTGCGGATCTTGTCCACCAGTCCGCGGCCGCTGTCGGCGCAGCAGCTCGCGGCCCGCGCCGGGTGCACCGTCGCGCCGATCCAGTCGCTGCGCAAAAAAGGCCTGCTCGCGGAGACGGTCGAACGGCTCAGCACCGTGCGAGCGGCCGAGGCGCCCGTCCCGCGCGAAGCGGCGCACGAGCTGAATGAAGATCAAGTTGCTGCCCTGGCGACGATCCGCGACGCGCTGCACGCGGCCGAGCACCGGACGATTCTGATTCACGGCGTCACCGGCAGCGGCAAGACGGAGGTTTACATCCGCGCGATCGAGGAGGTCGTCCGCTTCGGGCGGCAGGCGATTCTGCTGGTGCCGGAAATCAGCCTCACGCCGCAAACAGTCGCCCGCTTTCGCGCGCGGTTCGATCGCGTGGCCGTGCTGCACAGCCATCAGAGCGACGTCGAGCGGCACGAGCATTGGCGGCGGATCGCACGGGGAGAAGTCGAAGTGATCGTCGGCGCCCGCAGCGCGATCTTTGCTCCAACGCCGCACCTGGGATTGATCTTGCTCGACGAAGAGCACGAATCGACGTTCAAACAGGAGTCCGCGCCCCGTTACCACGCGCGAGACGTGGCGTTGCGGCGGGCAGCGGACCAGAACGTGCCGCTCGTGCTGGCCAGTGCTACGCCGTCGCTCGAGAGTTGGCAACGGGCGGCGACGGGCGACTTTCAATTGGTGGAGATGCCGCGGCGGGTCTTCAATCGGCCTCTGCCGGCCGTGCGAACGATCGATCTGCGCGACGAAGCGCACAACAAGCTCTCGCGTGGCGCGATCAGCCGGCCGCTGCACCAGGCGATGGAAGCGGCGTTGCGCGACGGGGGGCAAGTGATCCTGCTCCTCAACCGCCGGGGCTTCTCGACGCACATTCAGTGCCCGGCCTGTGGGCACGTTGAGAAGTGTCCCCAATGCGAGCTGCCGCTCACGTTTCACCGGCACAGCAGTTTGGCAATCTGCCACTATTGTGACTACCAGATACAAGTGCCCACCGCGTGCCCCGACTGCAAGTCGCCTGGCCTGCGATTCGGCGGCCTGGGTACGCAAAAGCTCGAAGCAGAGGTGCGAGCGCGGTTTCCGAGCTACTCGTGCTTGCGGATGGACACCGACAGCATGCAACAGCGCGGCAGCCACGAGCGAGCGCTGGCGTCGTTTCGCGATGGCCAAGTACGAATTCTGTTGGGCACGCAGATGATCGCCAAAGGGCTCGATTTTCCCAACGTGACGCTCGTGGGCGTAATCAACGCCGATACGGCACTCAACCTGCCGGACTTCCGCGCTTCGGAGCGGACGTTTCAACTCGTGACGCAAGTGGCGGGGCGCACCGGCCGCGGAGCACAAGGCGGCCGCGTGCTCGTCCAGACGTTTGCCCCCGAGACACCGGCGATTCTGGCGGCCGTGCGGCACGACTACGCCGCCTTTGCGCGGAGCGAGTTGCCGCACCGCGAGGCGGCCGGATACCCGCCCTTCGCGTCGATGGTGCGAATCGTCGTTCGCGGCGAAAGCGAGCCGAACACGCGGGCGTTGGCCGACGAAATCGGCATGCGGCTGCGGGCTAAAGCAACCGACGGCGTCCGAGTGCTGGGCCCCGCGCCCGCGCCGATGACGAAGCTGCGCGGTCAGTATCGGTATCAGATTCAGTTGCAGGCGGTGGAAAGCGAGCTGTTGCGCACGGTGGTCTGCGCGGCGACTGGCAACCTCAAATTGCCCGAGGGATTGGTGTGGACGGTCGACGTCGACCCCTGGGACATGATGTAAATTTGAGCTAAAACGCCAGCGATTGGCTGTGCGGATGGATGGTTCTTGTCGCGTGGAGTTGCACTTTTGGCTGCCCATTGCACTTGGACCTTAGCGCTGCGCCCCTCTACAATCAACCGGTAGAGGGTCATGTCGTACCGAACTTTCAAACGCGTGCTGGGCGAAACCAACCTTGAGCGGAAGTGCCGCTGGTGGTTCGGGATTTCGCTGGCCGTGATGCTGACGCTCAGCTTCACCTGGTACGGCCGGCAAACCAACAAGCTCGTCGAAGACCGCATCGAGACGCTGAGCCAGGAGTTGGTCCGAGCGGGTTGGCAGAAACGGCACATCGAAAGCCTCGCGGCGATCGAAAAACTTTCGACGGCGGGCGGACAGGATCGCGACGAGAACTCGGAGGGGTTCTATCGCGACGTGGCCCAAAGCAGTATCGAACTGGGCCGGCTGTTTCAGTGGGAACCGATCCTGCCGCCGCCGAGCGACGGGCTGCCGTTACCGGCCGAGTACCGCCCCCGCGACGACTTCGAGAGCCATTTGCTCGCCGAGTGGTCCGTAAAACCGCCGAGTCCCGCGGCCGAACAAGAGGGAGGACAAACAGGCCAGCCCGAAGTATTGCCACACGACGAACGGCGGATCGAAATCGACGGTCGGCAAGTGTACCAATACTTTCAACCGATGTACGCCCGGGAGTCGTGCATTCTGTGTCATCAAAATGTTCCGAACATGGCGAACAGCAATTTGAAAGTAGGCGATTTGATGGCCGTGGTCCGAGTGACGCTCGACGACCAGGCCACGGTCAACGCCCAGGCGGTCAACCGCGCACTGGCCTGGACGGCGGCGATCGTCGTGGGGTTCTTGTCGATGATTTCGCTGTGGGCGGTGGTGCGATACGTGATCGTCAAGCCGGTGACCCATTTGCGCGACGTGGCCAACGCCGTTCGCGAGGGCGACGTCGAGCAACGGGCGATGATTCGCACTGGCGACGAGTTCGAGGAGCTAGGCGCGTCGTTCAATCGCATGTTGCGGCAACTTCTGAGCCAGCAAAGCGAGCTGCGGCACGTAAACAATGAACTCGACAATCGGCTCGACGAGCTGGCCCAGGCCAACATGCGACTCTACGAAATGAATCGGCTCAAAAGCGACTTCCTGGCCACCGTGAGCCATGAGTTGCGGACGCCGCTCAACAGCATCATCGGCTTTAGCGACGTGTTGAGCTCGATTGCAGCACTCGACGAGAAGCAAAAGCGATACGTGGGCAACATCCAGCGATCGGGCACGATGCTGCTCGACATGATCAACGACATTTTGGACCTCGCCAAGATGGAGAGCGGCAAGATGGAAGTCCGCCTTAGCGAGTTCAAAATTGGCGCGCTGGTCGGGCGCAGTGCGACATGGCCCGGCCTCTGGCGGAAAAGAAAAACATCGACCTCGACTACGAGGTCTCGCCGAATCTGCCGCCGGTCCGGCAAGACCAGGCCAAGATACAACAGATTCTCAACAACCTGCTCTCCAACGCGATCAAGTTCACGCCCGAGGGAGGACGGATCACGATCGCGGCGGAACGCGACGAATATGGCGATCTGCGATTGAACGTCACCGATACCGGCATCGGCATCAACCCCGACGATCAACAGCTGATCTTCGAGAAATTCCGCCAGGCGCCCGGCGTTTCTAAGGACGGCGACGCGATGACGCGCGAGTACTCGGGCACGGGGCTCGGGCTGTCGATCGTGCGCGAGTTGTGCCGGCTGCTGGGCGGCGACGTCTCGGTCGAAAGCGAGCTTGGCAAGGGGAGCACGTTCACGGTGCGGCTGCCGTGGCGGATGGAAGAATTGCCTCGGCTCGACGCCCAATTGAAAGAAGACCTCGAAGTGCTTACCCGCCCTCGGCCCGCGAGCCCGACGCCCGAGTTGCTCGCCACGTCGCCAGACTCTAAAGTCTACAGCGACAATATTTGACTAGCGAACGGCCCACCTACTTCCTGCTGGCTCTCGACCCTTGACTCTCGACTCTCGACTTCCTGCCGTCCACCTATTTACCGACGGTGCATGCAGCGGCAATCCCGGACCCGGAGGCTGGGCCTTCATCCTGCGCCACCCGGCCTCGGGCAAGGAACTTGAACAAAGCGGCGGCGAACCGGAAACGACCAACAACCGCATGGAGCTGACCGCGGCCGTGCGCGGCCTCGAAGCGCTCAAGCGGCGCTCGCACGTCGAGCTGTTTACTGACAGCGTCTACGTCGGCAAGGGCATCAGCGAGTGGCTGCCAAAATGGAAGGCAAACGGCTGGCGCCGCAAAGACGGCAAGAAAATGGTGCCGATTGCCAACGTCGAGCTATGGCGCGAGCTCGATTCGCTGTTGGCCAAGCACGAAATCAAATACACCCGCGTCGCCGGCCACAGCGGACACCCAGAGAACGACCGCGTCGACCAGCTGGCGGTGGCGGCGTATCAACAGTACATATAGCTGAGCCATCCTGCCACTCAGGAGAACAGCAAAGTCACGAATTGAGCAAGCGGAGCCCGAGGTCAGGGTTCCAGGCGATGTAGTCGGCGGCGGCTCGGATCGGTAGCTGGGGGTCCGAGCGCAGGCGGTGGATCGAGAGGGCGGCGATGTTGATGGCCGCCAGGCAAGCGGAGAGGCCGGGCCGCCGGGTGTGGTTGCGGTCCTCGTCCCACCACCGATCCTTCAAGAAGTGGAGACCGTTTTCCAGCCGCTAGTGGTTGCGGACGTGCCGCAAGAGGTCCGCGGCGGTAACGCTGTCAGGATCGAGGCTTGAGACGAAATACTGCACGTCGCGCGAGAGAACTTCGCCGGCGGCGGTGCAAACCTCGCGATCAACACGCAACGCTATGCGACAACCGCTCCAGGCGAGTCTTTCGCGGATGTAGTCGGCGTTCTCCAGGTCGACCCATAACTGACGAGTTTCTTCGAGAGCCCCCTTTTATTGGTCGAGTGCGCAGCGGGCGGACGCTCGCTGGAGCGGATCGCCGTCGTCGTCGAGCGCTTGCTTGGCGGTCTTGCCGTCGACGGCGACCACCCCCTCTGTCGTCTTGTCGGCCAAGCAGGCTTGCATCCAGACGGAGAGTGCTGCTTGAAACTCCGCCACGCGGCACTTGGCGAGCGTACGGCTGATGGTGGTGGCACAGGGCGGTTCGTCGCGGTCAAAACCCAACGGCTCGCGGAGTCGGTCCCAATGGATCGTCGCCCAGCGGACCAACACTTCCATTTCGCGAATCCGCGCCAGCATCCCCAGCAACATCAGCACGACCATCCCGGCAAACGGCTGCCGCACCCCACGCGCCGAACGCGGATCGTCCAACCGAAAAAAGGCATCCAGCAACGTCGCCGAATGCATCGAAGGCTCCTTCCCACAGAAAAGAAGCCCCCCCTGTGGCCTTCCTCTACGTCGCACAGCCGCAGACCGTTCAGCAAAAACTACTTTGCAGTTCTCCTGCCCCCAAAAACTGGACAGCCTGACAAGATGGCATTTCCCCTCTTTGGATGGGGGCGATCAGGAGGTCCGAGAGATGACGTGGCGTTTAGCCGGCTAACGCTCGAGTGAGGAGGGCGTTAGCGTGGATTATTCACAGACAATCCGGGAATCGGCGCGGACTATTTCGCCGCTCAATGTTACGGCCATCTTACCCGACACACATTGCGTTTTTGGACAGGTCGAATGATCCGTGAAATAGCGGGTGCGGCCATGTCTGTGATTAATCCGGGCTAAAAGGCCGCGCTGTCAATCAGATTTCCGTCGTCGCGCGTACCCAAGTTGTTAAGGAGCACGACGTCGACGTCGTAGTTAATCGAATGGACCGAGCCGTCGGCAAACACCGCGTTGAAGCCACCTGTGTGTGCGGACCCGAAATATCACACGTCGGAGTTGTATCCGAAAATGTCGTTTGTCCCATTGAGCGGCGTGAAGGAAAAACCGAAAGGATCATTGTCCTGAAAGGGTTGGAAGCAGGTGGATCGCATCGAGTCGGGATCCCAGCCGTCGGTCCAACCTCGGTCATCGGAGTAGCTTCCGCCGCCATATAAATCGGAACGCACGTACTATTCGCCGATCAATAGCGTCTTGCTGGTACCGTCAATGATTTTGGCGAAGGTGATGGGTTGAGGGACGTTTTTCGGAAACTCGTATTGCGTTCCCACCTGCTTCCACCGCCACGGTGTGCGGACGAACACTCCGTCCCACACGCGATTATTTGGTGGTGCGGCCGCGCTCACGACAGCTCCCCCTTGAAAGAAAGAGGCGCCGTTCTTGGTGTGGGCCGCCTTCGTCAGAGGTACGGACTCACTTGGATCGTACCGCGTTGCACAAGTTACGTTGATACAGGTGCAAGGTTGAGCGCCGGAATAGTCGGAGAGAATTATCGTGTCGCCGATGTTTCCGAGGTCTTTGGTGGAGACGGCTCCGCGTCGCGAAGGACAATAGTAGAGCGGAACGACCGTGGATTGCAGCTTGGGAGTGTCGATCAGTCCGTGCAGCGCGTTTTCTTCCAGATAGGGGAGAATCTGATATGCCCACGACAGGCCCTGTTTTGCTGCGCCGTTGGGGCTGCCGTCCTTCACGTAATTCTCAATCTCCGGAAAGATCCCGTCGCCGCCGGTGGGAAAGACCTTGTTGGTGTCCACAGAATTGAGCACGGCCAGCCCCATCTGCTTGAGCTTGTTTTTGCACTCGGTCCGCCGGGCCGCCTCGCGGGCCGCCTGGATCGCCGGCAATAAAAGCGCTACTAGGATGCCGATAATCGCGATCACGACGAGCAGCTCCACCAACGTGAAACCATGTAGGGGCCGAGCTTCTTGTTGATTTCGCCGCATGATGGTTGCCCTCTCGAACACAGATGAACTCCGAAAACCCAGTGGCCGGCCAAAGCCAGTTGTAAGCGACCGACGCGTACCACGCAGATTCGAGATTACGGCGACTTGGGAAACATCTGTCCAAAACTTTCTTCATCTAGCGTGGATACCGCTCCAATCGCAGCGACCACCAATCGTTTACCATTCGTCGGTTGCCGTTCGTAAGCGATGAACGGCAACCCGCCAGGTCCCGGCGGCCCGACGCCTTGGCCGTACAACACAACCATGGGCTGCCCGTCCGTCGGAGAGACGAAGAGGCTTTCCACTTTGGTGACGCCGAGCCGTTGGAGCTGAGTGGGATCTCGCGAATTGAGGTAATCTATGAACTGCTGCTGGCTGGCCGGCGGCCGTCCTCCGTTCTCTCCCATAAAAGTTCCATACAGGCGACCAAGGCGCCGAAGATCCGCAGTCTGAGGCTCCGCACCGGCAAGCGTTGAACGGCCGCAGCTTGTAACCATTACGACGCAGACGGCAAGCAAGAGCGTGGAAACACTGACAAGCCGCGATTGCACGATGCCTCACTCCCCTCTCGATCTTCCGGCGCCACAGGCCACCATGGTCTCAATCTCCTTGCTTAGCTTTCGTTCAATTGACTCGACACGGGTCGAGAAATGACTAGCGACACGGCGTCGAAGCGACAGTGTGTCTCTGGCCTTGGGCCGACCGGCGCACGCCAACCAGGATGATCAGCGCCAAACCGACCGTCGCCAGGGCTATCGCCTGCGGCTCGGGGACGGTCAACGTATTTGCGCTTCCGGCACCGGTGCTCGCCGTCAGGCCGAAGTCGGTTTTCCAGAGAGTGTAGTCGGACGCGTCGACGACTCCGGGCGTGGGATCGTGCGGCAGTGTGGCGGACGTATTGAGATGATTGCGCCAGACGGTATAGTCGGCCGCGTCGACGACGTTGTTGTCGTTGTAGTCGCCGTCGACGCCAGGGGCCGTCAGCAAACCGGTGATTTGATCGTAGTCGAGCTCGCCGAAACCCTTGTTCGTGTCGTCGTTGAGCCAGCGCAACTTGATGATGGAGTTAGCCAAATCGGCTTTGGGATGACTTAAGTCCAACTCGCTAAAGAACACGTTGATCGTTTGATAGGCGTCGGTTACCGTCACCGTCTTGTACGTTTCCGCTTCCTCCACCTCACTAAACGTATCCGGATCGAAGAATCCTAAACCAACGTCGAGATTCATGTGGCCGGTATACGCTGGGGCGGGATCAGGGGCATTAATGAAACGGGCATCCACGCTAAGGCCAACGAAGCCGGACAAATCTGTGCCGAACAGTGGCGACACGTCCACCATCCCCCAGCCGCATGGGACGGGTGCGCCAGGCGCCCCACACCCGTCGGGCGGCGGTGGCAGCAATGTCTCGTCCGTGAAGTCTCCAACGTGATAACTCCCCCAGCCAACGGAGCCGTCTGGCGTCGTACCTCGATCCGTGGTGACAACGCCATATCTGCCCCAGCCCTGATCATCGGGGTCTCCCAAATCGTCCTCGAAATCGAACAGCACCGTCTGGGCGACGGCCGGACGTAACGCTGCGGCGATCGAGACCGTGCTCAACGCGACACACAGCCAGGTTGTAATCCATCGGCTCATCATGACAGGCCCACCTCCCAAGGATCGTGTCGAGTCGGAAACAAATAAGGGCAAACACCCCTGAAGAGTCTCAGCACAGGAGAACTGCAAAGTCTATTTTCTCGGCATTTGGCACAGCATGCTCAGCCACCAGCCGGGCACGCGATTGTCAGGTATTGATGGAAAAGCGGGACGCGAGCAATGCTGCTGCTTCATCGCTAGTAATAGAGAAAAAATGACTTTGCAGTTCTCCTGGAGTCTCAGCAGGCGGTCCGTAGGCACGAATGGCACGTAGTTCTTCGTAACCCTTTGCAGCCACGCCGTTAAGCATCGCTGCTATAGCACTGCATTCGTAGCGCTACGTCGGTGTGCGAACCAACTGGATTTAACCGCGTCCGAGGTTTGTTGGTCCGCGTTTCATCGACCGCGATTCGACTCCTTGTGACAGCGTTGATTCGATAGCGATGCTTAACCCCTATCTACCAACAAGTTACAGAGATCTACGTGCCATTCGTCCGTAGGCACCGCGGCCATCACGTCATTCGCCGACCGGTCCGATGTCGGCTGCTAGAGCCGATAATGGCGGTAAACGTGGCACAAACCTCACAAAGCATTAATTATTAAGCATCTTAATTAGGAATGTTGCGTAAGTCAAGCGGTATCAGAATTTTTTTCTGGTCGCCGAAAAACTGGCAACTCGCGATCCTTTTCAGCATTTCGTCGTCGGCCGATTTACTTGGCCATGGGGCTTCTACTTCCGGCGTACAAGAGCCGCAGCAAATAAGCGACGATCAAGCAGATTCCCGCCGCCCACGCCGATTCAACAAACTCGAGCAAAACCAGTTTTCCGACCGCAAATAGCAGCGAGTAGATCGCGATCACCCCACCAACCCAAGCTACCAGGGTTCGTGACAAGCTTCCGTCGCTCGAGACATCTGGGCATTGAGCCGCGATCGGCCCCCAGAATGCTCTCGGGGGACGGACCAACCGATAGAAAACGAGCAATTGCGTTGCGTTCGCGGGGGCGGTGAGCAGCGTCGCGGCCACCCAGATGGGCGTTACTAGCAGGACGGTGAGCACGATGCGCGTGGCAGCGGTCCAGCCAAATCCATACCAATGATCGATGATCGGCAGCATGGAAGTAACGATCAGCGACGCGATCATCGCCGAGATTTCCGACCAGGCGTTGATGCGCCACCAAAACCAGCGCAGCATCAGGACCATTCCGATGCCCGCTTGCAGATTGAACAAGATCAGGACTCCCTGCTCAATGCTCGTCATAAAGTAGGCGACAGTGATGGCCAAGGCGGCAAATGCAATGACCGCCAGGCGAGAAACTCGCACACTCTGTTTCTCGCTGGCTGTAGGGTTCAAGAAGCGTTTGTAAATGTCGGTGACGAAGTACGACGCGTTCCAATTTAGGTGCGTGTCGACCGTCGACATGAATGCCGCCAACAGCGAGGCGATGACTAGGCCGTGAAAGCCGGTCGGCAGAATTTCAGACATCAACTTCGGGTAGCCCGACTCCGGGTCTGCCAGATTCGGGTAGTAGATCATGGCGACCATGCCAACCAAAATCCAAGGCCAGGGACGTAGGGCGAAATGAGCGATGCTATACCAAATGGCGGTCAGAACCGAGTCCCGCTCTGTTCGAGTGCTGAACATCCGCTGAGCCGCGAAGCCATTGCAGTCTCCCCACCAAAGCACCGACAGATACACGGCAAACGTGGTGACGGGCATCCACGGCGAATCGTATGCGGGGAGGAAGCTGTAGATGTTTTGTACGCGCTCCGGGCCATACTCGGCGAGTAGCTTGACTCGCAGTTCCGTCATCCCGCCTACGGAATTGACCGCGAAGACCGCGAACAGAATGGACCCGCCCACGGCGACAAAAAATTGCACAAAATCGACCGCAACGATCCCCCACAGTCCGGAAACTACCGTGTAGAGTGCTGCCACGCAAAACGCGCCGATCAAGACGGTCGTCTTCCATACGTCGATCGATCCAGACGGCATTCCTAGCGACTGCTCGATGCTGAGTTGCAGGTGCGCGATCCACGCGGGCTGTTCGATGGTGGCCTGCACGATTTTCTGCATCGCCAGCATCACCCAGGCAACAGTACAGGTGCTGAAGATCAGCGACATGTAGCATGCGCGGAATCCTCTCAGAAACGCGCCGGAGTTTCCGCCGTAGCGTAGCTCGATGAATTCGGCATCGGTAATGACGCCGCTCCTCCGCCAGAGACGCGCAAAGAGGACCATCGCCAAGGACCAAGCCAGCACTTGATTCCACCAGAGCCAGTTTCCCGCGATGCCTTTGGTGGCGACGAGGCCGGCCACAAAGAGCGGCGTGTCGGCGGCAAACGAGGTGGCGATCAGCGACGTACCCGCCAACCACCAAGGCAAATTCCTGCCAGCGACAAAGTACTCCGCGACGCTGCCGCTGCCTCGTCGAACGAACAACAAGCCGATGCCGGTCACGAGGAGGATGTAGCCCCCGATGATGATCCAATCAATCCATTGCATCGATAGGTTTTCCTGTGTGGGTGGCCGGTGTGAGTTCTACTCTTTCACCGCGTGGGGCGGTCGACGTCAAGAGCGCTCCACTCCCTCTCGAACGCACGGTCTAAATCGAAAATGCAGTCACGGCGAGGAGTCCAATTCGGCGTAAGGCTCGTAGTAGTGGATTGCGATCCCTGCGCAGCCAGTGGTGCAAGACAAGACTTGGCGAAGGGTCTCCAACTGCATTCGGCAATACTTCTTCGAGTAGGCGCCCAAAGTCGTGCTGGCCTCGACGTCGGCGCCAGTGCCCAGCTCGACCGCGGCAAACACGTCGACTCCGAATCGCTTCCCCAACTCGAATTCGTCCAGGCACTGGGCAACGATCCCGTTGGGGCCAGTCACGCGGTCGCGGTAAGACATGATGCCCACGTTCTGCACGACCGAAAACAAGACGTCGAGCATCGGCTGGCGACCGCCAGCCGACGTGAACCAATAAAGTGGACTGCCGGTTTCGTCGCGCTTGTCCCACCAAAATGGAATGTCGACCCCGAATTCCAGACCGAGAGCCTGAGCTCGGGGACCAAGTTCTTGGTTCAGACGAATGTAGTTGTCAATGAGCCGCTGCCGGTCGGAGTCGATCCGCCATTCGGGCAGTACGTAGGGCTCGTTGTCAAGATGAATCCCGGAATAGCGCTCATTTGGAGCGACCGTCGCGTTCCAGCTGCCGATGGCGTCCAGCAGGCGCGTCATCCGCAGATGGTTTTCTGGCAAGACGTATTCCGGCGATCCGTCCAGGGCGTGAATGGCGATGCCGCGGCGGCTCGCGGCCGCGTTGAATGCCGCCTGCTGTTCGGCCAGAAATAGATCGACGGCGCCCTGGTCGTAACGATACGGCACCTGGCAAAACAAGTCGGTAATCTCGTGCCGTGAGCAGAACGCGAGCAGCGCTTTCGCCCGATCTGCATCGGCAAGGATCTCGGCGGTGCTCCACACCCACAGAGCCGTTCGGAGCGAATGTTTCAGCGTGTGCGGCGGATCATGCCGCGAAAGCCGCACGGATTGCGGGGAAATTCGGAGCGAGTCGATGGCAAACCACGCGGCCCCGCGCCCTTCGGCAAGAATACGGATAAAGCCGCCGTCCCAGCGATCTTCGATCGGAGGAACCTGCAGTCGTAGATCATGCCACGTACTATCATCGAGCTGCTGAGGTTCCACCACACCCAAATGGATCCCGTGGGCTTCTGGGTTAGCACCCGGTACGAGTTCAATCCGCAGCCGCCGATCGTCGAGCAAACCGCAAAGCCTAACGTGCAAGCAGGAATTCGTGGCGATGCCGGGCAGAGCCGCCGAATTCGCTCGTCGTTCGTCGAACAGTGGAAATAGTGCGCCCGCGCCGCGAGCCGGGGCGCGGGCCGACAACTCAATCCGCCAGACACTGTATTTCGGATCACCGAGATTGGTAAGTTCGTCCGTAACTTGGTGCGGTGATCCGCCAAAACAACGAAAGAAACCGCCCGTTTCCGTCTGAATCGACGGACCAAACTCGACGGCTATTGTCGGGCTCTTCTCCGCGGGCGCGGCGTCGCCGCGATTGCATACAGCGATCGCCGCGACAAATGCGAGCAGAAAAATGTTCGAATGATTCACTAACGCACGCGGCATTTCTCAGCCGTCAATGTCTCGACGTCGCTGGGTTAGTTGCAGCGGCTCGACATTCAACGGGGCCTGCTTCGAACGAAACGCTAACGGAAAAAGGGGGTTGACCAAATAGCGCCGCTCTGAACGGCGATTTCAATCACAAATGCTCGACCAGGACCTCCTGCATCGCACTCAATCCGTCACGACCACTGCGGCAACCGAAACACTCGCTGCAGGGTTGGCACGATGGCCCCACGCAAAACTCCAAATTCACCAAGCATGGCTGGGACCAATTTGGTCGTGCCGGCCTCAAACGCGAGCTTCTGCTGATCGAGCATGGGCCGCAATCGAGCGAGCAATTCGTCTCGCAGTTCAGGCGAGTCGGAGCCAACCATTAGCACCCCCGGTTCGAGCAAGTTGACGATGTGCAACACCAAGGTGGCGAGCTCCTCGACGACGCATTGGATGGCGGCTTGAGCAGTCGGATGATGTTCTCGTAGTGCCTCGGAAAAGGCGGCAAGACCTTTGAACGTCGCCCCACCGATCCTGCCGGCATGCACGAGCGGGTGTGTCACTGGCGTGGTAATCTCGCCCGCTGCGCCAAACTCGCCGTGGTAGGGTTCTCCGCGAATGATAATCCCAGTTCCGACGCCCACCACACCGTGGGACTCGTCCCGGAATCTCAAATAGAGAAACACGAGGTTTTCTACCGGCCGCGTCGTGTCGAAGAATTGCGCGGCCATACCCCCAGCAAGAGAGTCATTCACCACGTCCGTTGTTACCCCCCACGCTTTTTCGCAAAGATCCCTCAGCGGGACATCGCGCCAGCCAAAGGGGCGACTCCAACGGACGAGTCCTTGGGCAGTGCTGAGGTGTCCCTGGACGGCCACTCCAACCCCACGTAGCTTCTTCCATTCGATCCCGGCCTCAGCGACCAGTTCATCGCCGATCTCGCGAAGGATCCGAACTGTCTGCTCGGGCGGTTGCGGCGAAAAGGGCAGCTTTCTTTCCAGGCAGAGGTTGCCTGCCAGATCGCACAGGCCGGCCAATAGGTTGGACTCGCTGATTTCGAAGCCCAATGCTCGTGGCGTGTGTCGCGACAAGGCGATCATCCGAGGGGCACGTCCCCCTCGCGTGGCACCCGCCCCGATCTCCTCGACCAGGCCTTCCTCGATCAATTCCTTGACAACGGCGGATACGGTCGGAGGCCGGATTTCCGTTTCCTTTGCCAAATCGGCCCGGGAAATCACCCCGTCCCGGCGGATCATTTCCAAAATCAGGCTGCGATTGACCACCCGGTTGAGTTGTGGTTTGCCCGTGAGTATAGTAGTCATAGTAACAATCTTAATTAAGTACTATCATAAACTCAAGCTGTCTCTCAGAATAAATTGGAGATCCAGTGCGGCGATTGAGGCGAGAAGGGGAAAATAGTTCCTAAACCGCAAGCACCACGGCGACAGTGGGGGTGGCGACCACAGCGAACGGGCTACCCACCTCGGCAATTGGTATCTGCACCCAGAAGGTTTTGTTGAGCCGAAACGAATTGAAGAAACTCATGGCGATTCACGACATCAATGAGATTGCGTCCCGCCGTCGGCGTCTAGCTCGCAGCCGGCCACACTCAGAGCACCACTGCATGCTATCCGCGGAACACGATCTTCTGCGTAGCTTGGTGGCGGAATGTGAAGCGGACATTCAGGCGGGGACGACCCTCGCGCTGCCGGGCAATGCATTGTTCTTGTCAGATGGACGCGTACTCTGCCGTGAACGAAGTCGTGGTGATAGTCGGTATCCCTATGGCAGTGACGGCTTCAATTTCTGGGTATCCGCCTCCGGTTTGATGCATGGAAACCGCGGGTTGTTTTATCTGTTTCTTCCCGCCCACAACGGGCAGGATCCTCCGATCGCTTTTCTCGCCGGGTGCCGAGTATCGGAGGAGAAGGATTTCGTATCGCATTCGTTGCTGCCGGTGCCGTACATTCATGAAGGAGAAACTCGCGGCATCCGGCGCTATACGGTCATCGGTCACGACGCGACCTACTTCGGGGCAGAATCCCCGGAGCTATCCAGCCTTGTTCGTGTGTTTGTCGATCAACGTCGGCCGACGCACGCCCATCTCCATTTCTCGGTTTACCTGCAACCCAAGACGGACCGCACTCTGTCGATCCGGTTGTCGTCTTACATGAATCCGTTCTGTCGACATCAGTTCTCGGAAACCAGCGAAGATCGATGGTTCAAAAAGATCTCGGTACGTGCGGATGAAGGACGAGCGGTGCCGGAGGGAGACGGCAAACGCACAAGCGGCGTGATTCTGCCGCCTTTTATTATTCAAACCAGCGAAGACGTGAGCCGTTTTCGATCGATCAGCAACTTCGCGTTGGTCCGCAGGTCGGTCTGCCTGCGGCGCGTCGGAGCTGATGCGGAGATGCCATTGCGCGTTCGTCATGACGATGCCGACCAGATCGACTCCGCATCGGATTCGCTTGCCGGTGAGATCGCCGTCCAAGAATGCACCTCGCGACTCGGCTACGTCGGGTCGCCCAGACGAAGTTTGGGCACCGCCAAATTCTTGACGAGCGGCCGTCTCGATCAAAATATCTCGGTGACGGCGTTCAACGACAATGCGATTGTCGGCGATCTGCTGCGCTTGCAACTGCCTGGCGAAAGTTATCTCAGGGCGGACTACGTTTTCTCGGTCCCTGAAGATAGTCGACTCTTCGACCGTGAACTCGGCCATTCCGTTGGCCCGGACGAAGTCGATCATGCGCTTCGAGAGGTGCGCAAAACGGTAATGGATCAAGGCCAACTCCGCATGGAAGTGCGTCAAGGCCTGTGGCCGGAATTGCCCTCCGACACGTTCAACCGGTTCGTGCCGTTCCTGAAGAAGCAGGTTGCCGTCTGCGCCTTGATCAAGGGCTACATGCACCTTTCTCCCTTCGCACTGATTGGATTTCGCGACGTATTTCAGGCGGTCGAGGGACACCTATTCGACAAACCGGGCGAAGCGCGGGTAAGATATTGGAGGCGCTGGAGTATGTGCTCCTCGATGGGCGCTGCCCGCGGCAGTATTCCCTTCCGGTAAATGGAGCGGCTGGAAAAGCCGACTTGAGAGAGTTCATTGACCAGGGCTCATGGGCCATTTCCGCGATATACACCTATCTTGCCGCAACGGGCGACGCGTCGCTGCTGAGTGAACGCGTCGGCTACCACCGAATTTCTCCGGCCAATCAGCGTGAAGTACAACCGGCCGGCGAATCCGACTCCGTCTTAGAGCATCTGCTGCGCATGACGGATTATTTGAGCCGACAGCGAGATCCGGAAACGGGGCTCGTGTTGGCGCTCTACGGCGACTGGAACGACGCACTGGACGGGCTGGGCATCTCATCGGATCCGAAAACACCCTTCGGAAGCGGCGTGAGCGTGATGACCAGTCTGCAGCTCTACCGTAATTGCGCCGAGATGATCGACATCGTCAGCCGCTTTGCCGATGGCAGACATGACGACCATCTTAGACGCTTCCGTCAGCTTCGAGACGAGCTCCGCCGTGGGTTGCTGCAATATGCGGTGATTCGCCGAGGAGAAGAACGACGAATCGTGCATGGTTGGGGCGATCGTCGGCAGTATTTCGTGGGGAGTTTTTGCGATAGCGATGGGCTGGCGCGAGACGGCCTGACGTCCAACGCGTTTTGGGTCCTTTCCGACATGCTCGACGAGGACCCATCGTTGAAGAGCGACGTCTTGGCGGCCTTTGAACGGCTCGATTCGCGGTATGGGTTAAGAACCTTCGAGCCCGGTTTTGCACCCGATTCCCCCGGCGTCGGCCGAATTACCAAGCTGCCCCTCGGTACGGCGGAAAACGGGGCAGTCTATGTGCATGCCACGACCTTTGCAATCGCCGCGCTGTTCAGATTGGGCGAACCAGAAAGGGCCTGGCAGCAGATCGCTAAGATCCTGCCATTTGCGCCGCACCACACGCAACTGAGCCATTCGCCGTTCGTTATGCCGAACTCCTACGTGGAGAATTCGGCCTTGAATCTGACCGGCCAAAGCATGAACGACTGGCAAACCGGTTGTTCCAATGTGCTGCTGAAGCTGCTGATTCGATACGTCTTCGGATTCGAACCAACGTTTGATCACCTGTGGATCGATCCGGCGGCGTGGATCCCGTTCGACACATTCGAGTTTTGCGCCACAGTCCACAATCGGCGCCTGCGAGTCGAGTATCGCCGGGGCAAAGTCGCTCAGCGGAGCTTCGAGTTGGACGGAAACCGTCTGGCCGCCGACACCATCAGCAAGGTATCCGGCGCCGTTGTCGCCATCGTCCCGTATTCCTCATTAAGTACCGACGGCGTCAACGAGATTGTCGTGACGGATCCCGATTGCCACTGAAGAATGGGCGACGAATCCGAAGATTGAGCGGTTTTTCGTGGTCGAGCTGCCAGATTGAAGCCGAATCGCTCGCGGCGTTTGTGACCGAGCGCTTTTGAGCCAAAATCGGGCCGCGAATATTTTCTTGACAATCTGCTTGCATTAATTAGTTGTCTTTATTAAGATACGTAACATGATCCGATTGCCTGCTGTTCAGATCGATTCAGAATTGTAGTTGGTGCTTGGCGTTCCTAGCCGCGCGTTGGACCCCTGGGTGGATAGCATTACTCTTCCAAATCCCGGAGAAGGCTCATGAAAAAGAAGAAACACAGCAACTTGTCTACCGGCAAACCAGCTGAAAATCGAAAGGTCCTGCTGCCCAATTGGCTCAACGGTCGGCTGACCTCCTATGCGGCGGCAGCGACGGTTGCTTTTGGTTTCGCTCCGAGCGCTGGGGCAGCTACGATTCTCGTCGATCCGGTGGATATCGACGTAATTCCTTACGGAGGGTTCAAATTCTTAAACATCGACCAGGTCGGTGGTCCCGAGGTTGGTATCTACGCTGGCCCTGCGTACGGCGGTTACTTAGTCCTCCGCGACCAGGACGAAATGGGCCTTCCAAATAAGGTCACCGTTTTGTCGAACCCAAATTTGGCGGACATCGGCGGCGGTGACCCGCTCGCTCAATTGCAGGGTTTCAGCGCCGGCGAGACCATCGGCGACGACGAGGTCGCGGCGACGCCAAGCCCTCATAACATGCGCGACGCCTACCAACCGGGCGACTGGGAACTGGGCGGCGGCAATACGTACGTGGGCTTTCAAATCTCGGGTCTGGCGACGGGAACCGGCTCGGGATTCGGCTGGATCGAGGTCATGGTCGCCGACCCAAGTCAGACGACTCCCTATCCTGTCACCGCGATCGTCAAACGTTGGGCGTATACAGATGACGGCTCGCCGATTCAAACCCCAATGCCTGAACCGAGTAGCCTGGCGCTGCTCGCGGCCGGGGTGGGCGCCCTAGCATTTCGTCGGCGTCATGGGATGTGACCGCCGCGCGCCGTAGCCTGCTTCTGCAATGATGTGATGCGATTTAGATGAACGTGTTTCACGACAGGCCGGTGTGCAGACAGCACCGGCCTGTTCTTTTCTACGATTTGCAATGACCAGAGCGCGTGCCAAAAAGGTGCTGCTGATCGGCTGGGACGCTGCCGACTGGACGATTCTCGGGCCATTGCTGGAACAGGGTCGGATGCCCGCCTTCGCGGACCTCCTCCAGCGAGGCGCCAGCGGCAAGATTTCTACCTTGCGGCCGATTCTCTCGCCCATGCTGTGGAACTCGATCGCCACCGGAAAGCGACCCGATCTGCATGGCATCTACGGCTTCGTGGAGCCGCGGCCCGACGGTTCGGGTATTCGACCCGTCAGCAGCACCAGTCGCAAATGCAAGGTGGTATGGAACATCCTCTCGCAGAACGGACTGAAGTCGATCGTGGTGAACTGGTTCGCCAGTTTCCCGGCAGAGCCGATCGACGGTGTTATTGTCACGGATCGCTTCTGCACACAGTCCTTGCGTCCGCCAACGAATCGTGAGGTTGGTGCTGCCATGGTGCATCCTGGTGAGCTGGCCTCCGAGTTGGCCGAGCTGATCGTGAGCCCTGCCGAACTAGACGCGGAAACGATCCTCTCATTCATTCCGGCTGGTGGGAAAGTAGACCAGCAAAACGACGATCGGGTGCAAAAGCTGGCGCGGTTGGTGGCAAAGACGGCGACGATCCAAGCCGCCGCCTGCAAGTTGATGCGCGAGCAGCCGTGGGACTTCATGGCCGTCTATTTCGACGCCATCGACCATTTTGGCCACACTTTCATGCCGTATCATCCGCCCGCCCTGGACGGGATCGACCCCATCGATGCCGAAGTCTATGGGCCTTGCATCACCGGTTGTTACCAGTTTCACGACATGATGCTCGGCGCGATGCTCGAGTACGCGGGCCCGGACACGACGGTCATTCTCGTCAGCGATCACGGTTTTCACAGCGAGGGGCAACGGCCAGGAACCAACGGATATCAAGATCCTGTAAGTTGGCACAGACCTTACGGCGTGGTCGCGACGGCGGGTCCCGGAATCAAGCCTGGGGAGAAAATGCTGGGCGTTTCCCTGCTCGACGTCACGCCCACGGTGCTGGCCCTATTGGGGCTACCCGTCGGGGCCGACATGGACGGCCGGCCGTGGATCGAGGTTTTCGACTCGCCACAGTGCATCGACTGCGTCGAAAGTTGGGAATCGATCGACGGTGACGACGGTATGCATCCGAGTGACGTGCGCGAAGATCCAATGGCATCAGCGGAAGTCATCCGGCAATTGGTCGATCTAGGCTACGTGGAACCTCCGGATGGCGACGTGCAGCAGCAAATTGACTCGACGTTGCACGGCATGAAGTACAACCAGGCGCTGGCGCTCACCTACAGCGGCCGCCGCGAACAAGCGATTCCAATGTGGGAGGAATTGATCGAACAGGCCGACGAGCCGCCGACCAAGCGGCGGTTGCAGGTACAGCTCGCCACTTGCTTGATTCGGCAGGGACGCTATGCCGAGGCTGAAAAGCTACTCTACTCATTTGGGCTGAAGGGCCTACAAATGCCGATCGTGCGGATGATGTTTGCCACCGTCCGGCTGAACCAAGATCGAGGCCAGGAAGCGTTGGAACATTTGCAGTCCGCGTCGAGCCTATTGCCCGAGAATTCTCCCCAGCTACTGGCCCAACTGGGGCTCGCGTATCTACAGACCCACCGCTGGGACCAGGCGTACGAGCACTTTCACGCCGCTTTGGCCGACGACGAGAACGTGATTGCCTATTGCGGTCTGGCCGAGTTAGCCAACCTCCGCGGGCAGCACGAACAAGCAGTGGACTACGCGCTCCGCTCAATCGAAATAGCCGACGCCCTACCGCCAGGACACTACCAGCTTGGGCTGGCGTTGTCGAAGCTTGGTATGATGGAAGAGGCGATCCTGGCCACGAAATCATTTCTGCGATTGGCGCCGACCGTCAAGAAGGGCCACGATCTATTGGCACAGCTAAGCGACAGACAAGGCGCCAATCCGAGTGAGAAAGGAAACATATTGACCGACGACCGCGTTTCCGACTTGGCGGCGAGCCGTTTACGCCGGTATTTGCAGACCGAATGTTAGCGAATCGAGGTCGCGAGCTCTGGGCTCTCGCCAAAGTTCGGGACAGATCAGCCAGGCATCCACTGCTTGCTGCTCACAAAGGGAGAGCTAGATTGAGGTCGTCCACGCGCACCAAAACTCGAACATTGACGCATCGGACGCTCGCCGTCTTTGCGCTGTCTTTTCTCGCCCTGGTAACTTCGACCGGCTGGGCCGCCCAACTTTCGTTCGCCGAACGCACCTGGAATATCAAGGCTTCCAGTTCGCCGGCGGGCCCTGGTCCGAATCGGTTTTCCGCCAGCGCAAACGACGTCTGGGTCGACCAGGACGGTCTGCACCTCACGATCCACCAGTACGGCGGTGTATGGTACTGCACCGAAGTGATCCTTCAGGAACACCTCGGCTATGGAACCTATTTGTTTCAGACCACCACCAGGCAAGACATCTTGAACGCGAATGCCGTGTTTGGGGCGTTTACTTGGGATTCGTTTGGCGATAGCCTGATCCCCGGCGACCCGAATCGAGAAATTGACTTCGAAGACAGTCGCTGGGGATATCCCACGGACCCGACAAGTTCTCAAGCCGTTGTCCAGCCGTCCAACATCGGAGGCCATCGCCAGCGGATTACGATACCAGACCTCAGCGAAGATGCCGATCTGACCCGCTATTTCACTTGGTCGCCGAACCAGGTGGAGTTCACCAGTGCACGCGGCCACCATCTGCCCAGCGACGTTCCCGCGGAAGACGTGTTCCACCATTGGGTGTATGCCGCCACCGGCACCGGTCGCCAGGTGCCGACGCCGAGCCGAGAGAACTTCCGATTCAATCTGTGGTTGACGAGTGGAACGCCGCCTGTGGGAGACCAGCCGGTTGAAGTCGTGATTAGCGATTTCTTGTTCATCCCGCTGCTGGCCGGCGACTACGACGGTAGCGGGACCGTCGGGCCAGAAGACTACGACGTCTGGAAGGCCAACTTCGGGCAGACTCAAGTCCGCTTTAGCGGAGCGGACGGCAACGGCGACGGATTAATCGGCGCAGCAGATTACGTTGTCTGGCGAAATAACTTCGGTGCAAATATCCTCGCGGCGGCGAGTTCGGGGGGCAACGCGATGGCGGCAGCCGCCCCGGAACCCGCCGGCATGGCGTTGATTGTTTGTGCGGCGGCTCTCGTCGCCATCGGTCGGCCATCGACTCGGAATTCGTCGTGGTGTCCGGATTGCCGCGCTCCGGCACATCGCTGATGATGCAAATGCTCGTCGAGCGTGGCCACCTTGCTACTCACGTCGGATGCCCTGATCGCCGAAGCCCCCAAGAAGGACAAAAAGGGCGGCGGTGGCCACGGCCACGGCGGCGTGGATATGGATTATTAAACCGCGAACGCCAAACTTGCGAACCAATTTAGCCCCGGGTGATTCGGCGGTGGAGCCGCCGAACACCCGGGGCTTTTCCGTTCCACGGCACGGACCCAATCGCCGATCACCCGGGGCCGCATCGGTCAATTTGAATCAACCCACACAAATGCAAATTCGGCGATCCCACGCACACACCGCCGATCACCCGGGGCCGTCATGTGTCGCGGCACCGCCCAACCAAAGTGTGATCATTCATTTCCCATTCTGAGGACCACCGCCGATCGCGTTGGTCTGGACGTTGATGGAGCGGCGGCGTCCCTGTATATCGAGCGGTGGGCGGTTCCATCTTAGCCACCGATGGGTTATTTTTTGTTTGTGCAATTTCGCTGACAGCCTGTACGAACCGAACGAATGCATGCATTTAATTGTCATTATGTAATTGGAATGATCAATGATACCCCTTCCCATACCAACCAACGGTCGCACATACGCCAGCGTGTTTGTTGTCTTTCTCTTCTGCTGGCCTTTGTTGCTGTACGTAAACGACAAAAAGCATGCGCCGGATCCGACGGTCACGGTTTGCGTGCTGATCGCCATCATGGTCGCTGCCTATATCTTCAATTACATGCGATGCTCCTCGCCGGAACTGAGCTACTGGGACGGACTCTGCCTAATTGCTGGTGTTTGGAGAAGCGGTTGCGTTCAAATTACGGCGTTCGCAATTCTACCATTGCTATTCATTGTTCACTTGGGGATGCTGATAAAGTCAGTATGAGCTTGGTCGCAGGAAAGCAGGAGGCTCAACACGCATTCCTGCGAACGTGCCGACGATTCGCACCAGGGGCATTTGAAACGGAGACAAGCGAACACCATTAGCGGACCCGGGTACCATCACCTGTAATCGCATCATAGATGACCGGCTTCAGCGTCACTTCCGTCTCCAGTGAGTACTGCCAGCGTTGTACCATGGTGACGACGATTAGATTGTCGTGCGGCGAGAGCCAATAGTGCGTGCTGGCTGCGCCGCCCCAGCCATAATCATCTTGCTCGGCGTGCGGGTTCTTGTCGCTCGGTTCGACCGTCACCGGAACGCCCAGGCCGAGCGAGCCGGCATGGATTTCTTGGCGAGCACTTTGTGCCTTGGCGGCTTCGCGTGGGACCCCGCCCTCGTGGGACACCGCCCTCCCACCGCAGCTTGACTTTCGTCCGCCGCGGGCGTAAAACCTCCGTCCAGCCAGCCGCGATGGCATTTCCTCTCGGTCCCCGGCTGGCAGCGGGCTTCTTTTCCTTTGGCCGCGTTGCAAGCGGCCGAAAGCGGTGGCTCACGACGGACCGACCAACCTCTCGGGATGACTCATGAAGCGAATCACTCTGGCATTCGTTCTACTAACCGTCTGCGCCGGCCCCGGCCACGCGGCCTACTTCTCCGGCAACGCGTTCTTCTCCCAGGCGCCGGTGAGCCAAATGGGGCCGATCGTGTTTAACAATATCGTGATCAACAACGGCCCGTTCAGCATCACGGTGTCGGGGCAAATCAAGGTGCAGGTGCCGCCCGGATTCGTCTCCGGCACGCTCGTCGAGTGGACAGTCGACCGACCGCTCGACCCGAACTACGGCACCTCGAACATGAACACGACGATGACGCTCGCCGGCTTCTCGCAGCCGCCGTCGAATGGCACCTATGGCAACACGAGCGGCATCACCTACACGGTGCTCGATCAGTATCCGGTGGTGTCGCAGGCGACGATTCCGCTCTCGCTCACCAATGGCGCGGCCACTTGGTTCCAAACCACCGTGCAGAGCAGCGTGTTCAGCTACACCTCGATCACTGGAAACCACTACCTCCGCCAGCGCTGGGAGCTCGACGGCGTGCAGTCGAGCGGCATCGGCGGCCAATGGCTGATCGACCTGCCGCTCGAATCGGGAGTCCGGATCGTCCCGGAACCCGGCACTGCGGCGCTGACTTGTCGGCGCGGTGAGCTTGATGCTCTTCCGCCGGCGGCGTTAACGATCGAACGCTCTGAGCTCTCCCCATCACTCCTCAATCGCCCCATAGATCACCGGCTTGAGGGCGATCTCCGTCTCCGGCGAGTAGGGCCAGCGCCGTTCCATCGTGACGACGATCAGGTCGTCCTCCGGCGAGAGCCAATAGTGGGTGCTCGCCGCGCCGCCCCAGCCGTACTCGCCCTGTTTGGCTCCGGGGTTCTTCTGGTCGTTCGGTTCCATGGTCACCGAGAAGCCCAAGCCGAAAGCCACGCCGGTCCGCTCGTCGTCGCCGAAGCCGATCCACTTCACGCCCTCCGGCAACTGGTTCGTCCGCATCAGCTCGACCGACTCGGGTGACAAGAGCCGCTTCCCATCCCACTTGCCGTCATTCGCGATCATCAACAGGAACCGCATGTAGTCGCTCGCCGTGGCGACCAGACCGCCGCCGCCGGACGGGAGCCCGGCCTTGAGCAAATAGTCGCTGTGGGCGGGATCGTCGCGGATGATGAAGCGGCCCTTATCGTCGTGGTAGTAGTTGGCGGCGAATCGCCCCTGTTTTTCCGCAGGCACGTAGAAGGCCGTGTCGGTCATCGAGAGCGGCTCGAAAATCCGCTGCTGCAAGAATTCCTCCAGCGGTTGTCCCGATACCTTCTGCACCAGGCAGCCCAGTACGTCGATCGAGGCGCCGTAGTTCCACTTCGTGCCCGGATCGAATGCGAGCGGAATCTGGCCGAGCTTGGTGGCCATCAACTCGAGGTCGGAGTGCCTGTCGAGCACCTGGGTGGCTTCGAATACTTTTTCGGTGGTGTTGCCGGCTGGGTTGCCGTAGGTGAGGCCCGAGGTGTGCCGAAACAGGTCCTTTACCGTCATCGGCGACTTGGCCGGCCGCTCCGTCTTTCCGTCAGAGACACTCTCGCCGTCGGTGACCTTCAGGTCGGCAAACTCCGGCAGATATTTTGCCACCGGCGCGTCCAGGTCAAGCTTGCCCTCTTCGACGAGCATCAAAGCCGCCGCGGACGTGATCGCCTTCGACATCGAGTAGATGCGGAAGATGGTGTCGGCTGCGAGCGGCTGCTCGTCGCCCAGTTGCCGATGGCCGTACGTTTCCTCGAACACGACCTTGCCGTGCCGCGCGACAAGCACGATCCCGCCAGCAATCCTCTTGTCCTTAACGAAGCCGTTCATGATCTCGCCCACCTTGGCGAGCTTCTCGGCCGACATCCCCTCGGCCTCCGGCGTTGAAGTGGGCAGCTCGGCCCCCTTTGCCGAAAGACACGCCACCATCAACAAACAACCAACCGCCAACGACCGACGAAGCAACCGATTCATCGCAGCTCTCCCAAAGCGAAACGAACCAAGTGCGAAACGAAATTGAACTGCCATTGTACCGTATTACGAGCTCCGCCATTTGCGCCGGTGCTGGCTTTGGTGGGTCTCGCACGACTCGACCCAGCCTACGGTTCTCGGCTAGAATGGGCGATTCGATAAAACGGGCCGCTGGCGAGCCACAGCCGCACGGCTTCCCTGAAACCTAACCCCCGACCCCCTGACTCCTTCCCCATGTTCGAAGCCCTACAAGACGGTCTCGGCTCCGCCCTCAAGACGCTCCGCGGCCAGGGGAAGCTCTCCGAGTCGAACATGCGCGACGGGCTCAAGCTCGTCGAGAAGTCGCTGCTCGAGGCCGACGTCAGCTTCCAGGTGGTCCGCGACTTCATGACCCGGGTCTCCGACCAGGCCGTCGGCGAGAAGGTCCTCAAGTCGCTCAATCCCAGCCAGCAGGTCGTCGGCATCGTTTATCAGGAGCTCATCAACCTGATGGGCCCGGTCGACCATTCGCTCCACCTCAAAGGCTCGGATGAGGTGACCGTGCTGATGATGTGCGGCCTGCAAGGCTCGGGCAAAACGACGTCGACCGGCAAGCTCGGCCGGATGCTCAAGGCACGTGGCCGCAAGCCGCTGCTCGTGGCCGCCGACTTACAGCGTCCCGCGGCCATCGACCAGTTGCACGTGCTGGGCGAGCAGCTCGAGATCCCCGTCTACTCCGATCGCACGCAGAAAGATCCCGTCGCTGTCTGCCAGGCCGCGATCAAGGAAGCCAAGAAACAAGGCGCCGACACGGTGATCCTCGACACCGCTGGCCGGCTCCACGTCGACCAGGAGCTGATGGGCCAGCTCGAACGGATCGATCGCCAGTGTATGCCGCAGCAAGTCTATCTCGTCGTCGACGGCATGACGGGCCAGGACGCCGTCAACAGCGCGAAGGTCTTCAACGAAGCGCTCGAGCTCGACGGCGTGATCATGACCAAGCTCGACGGCGACGCCCGCGGCGGCGCGGCCCTCTCGGTCAAGCAAGTCACCGGCGTCCCGATCAAATTCATCGGCACCGGCGAGCACCTCGACGCGCTCGAAGAGTTCCATCCCGACCGCATGGCCGGCCGCATCCTCGGCCAGGGCGACTTGCTCTCGCTCGTGGAAAAGGCTCAGCAGGAATTCGACCAGGAAGAAATGCTGCGGCAGGAAGAGCGACTCCGCAAGGGCGAGTTCACGCTCGAAGACTTCCGCAAGCAGCTCTCGCAGATCGGCCGACTCGGCCCGCTGCAAAAGGTGATGGGTCTGATCCCCGGCATGAGCAGCCTCACCAAGGCGATGGGCGACGTCGATCCCGAGGAGGACATGAAGCGGCTGTTCGGCATCATCGACTCGATGACGCCCGAAGAACGCCGCACGCCCACGAAGACCATCGACCAAAGCCGTCGCCGCCGGATCGCCGCCGGCGCCGGCGTCGAGCCGCACGAAGTCAACGAGCTCGTGAAACAGTTCGACGTGATGGCCCAAATGATGACCAGCATGGCCGGCAAGGGCATGAAGGACCGCATGAAAATGGTCCGCGAGATGCAAAGCGGCATGATGAATCCCAACGGCCTCGCCCTCGCGAAAAAAAGCGGTGGCAAAAGACTTACCTCTCAGGAAAAGGCCAAGCTCAAGAAGCAGCGGGAAAAAGAGATGCGCAAGCGGAAGCGCGAGCAGCGGCGGGGTAGTTGAAACTGCGAGGCAGTCGACCCCGTTCACCGCGGTTTCGGTTGTCGGTGGACAAAATAGGCCATCAGTTCCGCCCTCGACCGCACGTCGAAATGGCGAAATAGTTTACCGACGTATTCGTGAATCGTCGCGTGACGTAGACCCAATGCAACTGCGATCTCCTTTTCGGTCCTGCCAGCTAGGACTTGTTCCAGCGTCGTTCGCAGTCGTGGTGAGAGGCCGCATAGCCCTCGTTGTTTTTCAGTCGCCAGCTCCGTGCTGACAAGCGGCGCTATCACACGATGCAGGATCGCCAGTTGCCGCTTTGTTCGATCGGTTAGTCGTTGGGCGTCGCCGACGTCTTGGCTGACGTCGAGTAACGAGATGGTGCCGTCGGGCCGCTGAATCGCGGAGAGCGCGTTGTCGTCGACGTAGGCCGGCCGGTGGTACTCGTTGAAAACGGCGCTACGATACCATGCATCTCGCCGACAAATATCGGAGCGTAGGGCCGCGACCTGCTTCCCGGCAAACAGCCGCGGCAGGAGTTGTTCTGAACCGGGAAAGAACTGGAACGCGTTCGGATGCGCGTTGGCAGCGGCCTGAAAGGCCTGTCTAGCGCTCGCGTTGCGCCAGCCTTCGTCGGCGTGAAACAGCACCGCTGCTCTGCCACTGGGCGTCGAAATCGCGAACTCCATGAAGTGGGCGACCGCCATGCCGGTTAGGCGAGTGGCCCCAGCCACCAGATGCCGTTTCCAAGCGGCTGGGTCGGCCCACTGTTCCCGGCACTCGTACACGACCTGAAATGCGACACGGACGTCTCGCGCCCGCAAACGTGATGTCTGGCTCAAGTGCGACCTCCCCATGGCCTGTGCGAGAGGAATCCCTCTATTTAGATGGTACCAAGTGAGGTTCGCGAGCTGCTACGGTAAATTGGGAGCCAAACGAGAATTTCTCGCGGCCGCGCCATTATCCCTGCGTCAACAACTATTCGCAGCAGGCGTCCGGTTTCCTAACAAACATACCCGATTCGACAAACAGTCGCTCCATCCCCGTCAACCCACACGTCGAGGCGACGACTAATGAAAACCGTGTCAGCTACCGGTTCGGTCCTAATCCTGGTCGTCGGTGATTGGCAGTCGCGTGCTGATTCGTTCGGCAGCGGTGCCAATATATTTCAAATCGACTTCGTAATGATCGGCAACCCCGGCAACCCAGCCGACACGACTGGCGCCCCCAACCCGGCGGGCAGCGTCGACGATGTCTACCTCATCGGCGAATACGAAGTCTCAGAAGAGATGGTTGACAAGGCCAACAACGCGGGCGGCCTCGGTCTGACGTTCAGCAATCGCGGCGCCAACAAGCCGGCCACCTACGTCAGTTGGTACGAAGCCGCCAATTTCGTGAATTGGCTCAATACGAGTACCGGCAGCCCTCCGTCATACAAGTTCAACACGGGTGGTGTTTTTCCGCTGCGGTCACCCGGTGACCCCGGTTACAACGCGAACAACTTGTTTCGCAACAACCTGGCCCGCTATTTTCTCCCGAGCGCCGACGAATGGTACAAAGTGGCCCACTACGACCCGACCCAAGACGTTTACGACGACTACCCCACCGGCAGCGACAATCAGCCCGACGGGATCGATTCTCTCGGCGATCTGGCTTTCGACGCGGTGTTTTCGGACGGCTTCTTCTTTACTGATCCACAGGACGTCGACAACGTCGGTCTGCCGAGCCCGTACAGCACGGCCGGCCAGGGCGGCAACGTCTGGGAATGGGAAGAGACGGAACTCGACCTCGTCAACGATTTGACCAGCCTGGCTCGCGGTGTACGCGGCGGGTATTGGAACTCGGCGTTCGGTTTCAGCCTGCGGGCGACCGACCGTTCGTTTGGCAACCCCGCCTTGGACTACGGCGTGTACGGTTTTCGAGTGGCCAGCGCGATCCTCCCCGTCCCCGAACCGTCTGTCTCGACGTTCTTGTTCGCCACGGCGGGTCTTTTCTTTTCCCACCAGGCGACGACGGAATGCCGAGGAGCAATCATGAAACACGCGAAACCTCAAGGCTGGCAGCAGCAAGAATCCTCCAAGCGTGTGACGTTCCGTCGGCGAACGCCGCATCGCTGCCAATTGGGTTTCGAGCCGCTCGAAGACCGGCGGATGCTGTCGACGATTGTGTGGACCAACCGGAATACGTTTTCGGGAGCCAGCGATAATCGCTTCGACGATGTGTTTGGCGCGTTGCAGAGCCAGGCGATCGCGGTCATCGACGCCGATATCGCCTACTGGCAGCGCGTCATCGACGATTTCAATTACGACGGCGACAACAACCCGGCCACCAGCAATACATACAGCCTGACGATCTCGATGAATGCCGCCGCCCAGGGCAGCGGCGCCGGCAGCGTGGGGGCCAATGCGACGGTGACGGGAAGTACTGGTGGCAAGCCTTCGACAGCCAACGTCGCGATTGGATGGCGCTCGGGCATCACTCCAAGCGGCAACAGCGCGGCCGGATGGTTCCTCGATCCGTCGCCAATGGACAATAGCGAATTCACGACGTTGACCAATGCCTTTACCGGCACGCCGCCGGGCGGACTTAACGGCGGAGACTTACTGACCGGTGTGATGCACGAACTGGGCCACGCGATGGGCCTGTCATCCAACAGCACAATCAACGCTTTTGCGACCGACACCATGGTCGCGGACACCATCAATACACCTGCCTCTACGCCCCCGAGCAACTACTGGCGATTCGACAGTCCGAGCGTTCATACACTGTGGACCGGCTGGGATTCCGGCGGCGCTGGTCCCGCACCGGCCAATTTTAACGGCGCCCAGCACTTTGCCCCCACCGGGCGCAGGTCACACAAGCCGGCAGAACCTACTATGGAGCCGTCGGATTGATGAACGCCAGCTTCACCAACCGCAGCATCATTGACGACAGCCTGGCATACATGCTCCAGGATGCATACGGCTACGTGATCACGCCCCCCTCGCGATTCGGCACGTTCTACGATCGGCTGGATGCCAATGGCAAGCTCACCATTCGCACGCCAACCGGAGGGACGGATCAAGTCACGCTGCAAGTCGTCGGCAGCAACCTCCAAGTAAGCATGGGGATCGGTGCGCCCGTGCTCGGCATCGATCCAGCCGCCATCACTAGCATTTTTCCGCTCAGTTCGATTACTTCGATCGACATCGACACCGGCGACCAAGCTGATGTCGTGACACTCTCCCCGATCAGCAGCAGTATTCCCATCAAGCTGGTAATGGGCGACACCGCGGACGAATTGAGGATCAATGGTAGTGCTGGTAACGACATCTTTTCCGTGAGCCTTCCGACCATCACAAGCACCGGCTTGAATCTGACGACCGTGTCTGGAGTCAACATACTTACTTTCTACACGAACAACGGCAACTCGGACATCTACATGCCGCACACGGGGAGCATCACGCAAGCCAGCATCGTCGGCTATACGGCTGGTGAGATAATCGGCCTATACACGCTGGACTTCGGGACTCCGACCACCATCAGCGGCAACGGCGGCAACGACATTATCAATATTGCCGATGGCAGTTTTGCCGGAACGATTCGGTCCAAGGTCGTCGTTCACGGCAACGACGACAACGATACCATCAATCTGGCGCAAAACCTGCCCTTTGGTCTTGCCGCAATCCTAGATCAGATCAGCGTTTTCGGCGACGCGGGAAACGACACGCTCAATATCGGCAGCGGCAATGTGGACGCCATCGATGCAACGGTCACTTTTGACGGTGGAAGCGACAACGGCGGAGTCTTTGGCGACCGGATCATTTTCAACGATCAGAACATCGTCTACACGTCAACCTACGACGTCGGCGCTGGCTCGATCGCGAGGACCGGTCAGCTTTCGCACAACTTCACTTACAGTGCCACCGAAAACATCATCATCCAGGGTGGCTTGAGCCGCGACACCGTAACAGTCCACAACGGGGTGTCCGCGATAGTCAGTGCATTCGGAAATGACGGCGCCGATATCTTTGTGCGAGGCGACGGCAATCTGGCGTCCTCCTCGGCCGCGTTTTTTAATGGCGGCAACGGCGACGACACGCTTACGTTTGACGACCATCTCAGCACCGACAACACGCTGTGGGACATCCGCAGCAACGTGGTTTACCGTAGTCTCATCACCCAAGACACCACAGGTTTCGAGACCGTCTCGATCCTCGCCGGCACGGGCGACAACGAGATTACGTTCGACGGATCGCTGAACCAATCGTTCAACATTGATGCCGGCGGCGGCAACGACACGGTGATATTGACGGCGGCCAGCAACTATCAGGATTTCACCGGGCAAAGCGGCCCCCCGGAGTTCCATTACGCCATGGACATCGACGGCGGCAGCGGCTTCAATACGTTGTCCGTGGACGATCGGACGGACTTCGATCGGTCGTATGCCATTTGGCCGGACCGCATTCTCATCGACGAAGGCGCGCCGCTGGGGTTGGATTTCAATTACGATTCCTTCCAGAGCATGACCATTCAAGCGCCGACCAATCCGCTGCAATTCACTCCCCAGTTTCACATCTTCGGTACCAGTGCCGACATTCCGGTCTCACAACAGATGACGATACTGGGCAGTGCGATCGCTGATCAATTCGTGCTCCATCCGCACGATGCGGCAGGGAATCTCACGATTAACGGGAACTTGGGCATCGGTGGCGGCAGCGGCGGTTTCGACACCCTGGTCATCGACGACACCGGCTCTTCGCTGCCGATCGGCTACAGCTTTTACAATCAATTCGGGCCAAGCACCACCAACATCGGAGGGCTGGGGGCTGCTAACTTTGGCGCGGGCAGCAATATCGAGAGTATTACGGTCAGCGCCGGCAACGGCCACGACCAGTTTGACATCAACGCCTTCCAATCGGGCAGCGCGCTGGCGATCAACGGCGGCGGCGGAAACGACACGCTCAATTTCGGTGTGAGCAATCTAACGTCCGATATCACGAACATGGCGTCGTTCCATTTCAATGGTCAGGGCGATTTCGACGTCTTCAATCTCAACAACACCGCTAATCCGACGGCTTTCACGTACACGCGCGGAATCGGCACCGTCGCCGCATCGAATGCGTTTGGCGCCAACTACGTCATGACCGACTCGAACGTCGAGTCCATGCAATTCAACGCCGGACCACAGGGCGATACGTTCCTCGTGGATGCCGTCGCCGCGGGAAGCAGTGTTGCCATATTCGGTGGCGCAGGGCTTGACGGGTTGGGGATGGGCTTCACGACCAGCAATCTTGATGCCATCCAAGGGCCGATCTTCTATTACGCCGGCCCGGACGGCGGGAATCTCCACGCGTTAGACTCTGCCGACACCACCGGTGACACGGTCCATCTCGACTTTATCCCTGACAATGGAATGCATATCGAAGAGAGCTCCTTGGGTGCCCACCCAGGCGACAATCTGTTCGGCCCGGGCGGGGCGTTGTACTTCACCGACGTCGTCAACTTTGGCGCTTTTGCTGCCATTACGCTGACGCTGGGCAGCGGCGCCGACACGATCTACGCCCAGCCCTTTTCGACCGGCCGCGTCACGATCAATGCCAACAATCCGACCTCGGGAGCGGGCGATAAACTCAACTTGGCGCTGGCCCAGGCGCAGAATTACGTAATTACCGGCACCACGTCCGGCAACGTCACCAGCAGCAATCTGCAGACGCTCGATTGGAACGGCATTGAGCAGGCGATTGTCGTCGACGACGTGGCGCCGCAGATCATCTCCCAGAACTACGAAGAGACGCCGCAATCGACGATTCGCGTTCAATTTAGCGAAGATCTTCCGCAGCCGCTGGATGCCGCTTACTTGTACCTATCCAACGATTCGATCTTCGATGTCATTCCGACCAGTGTGATGTCGGTGGCTTACAACGCCGGCACGGACATCGCTCTCTTCACTTTCCCTGGCTATCCAAATGGCAAGCTGCCACCGGGCGACTACACGGCTGCGATCGTGGGGACGCTGACAGACTTGTTCGGCAACCCGTTGGGCAATGAGACTTTCTTTGCGTTCACCGTCCAGCCGCCGCTCATCGGCGATTACGACGGTGACGGCGTCGTCGGGCAGGCCGATTACGGCGTGTGGAAGGCCAACTTCGGCAGCAGCGTGATTCCCGGCACCATGGGCGACGGCAATGGCGACGGGGTTGTCAATGCGGCCGACTATACCGTCTGGCGCAACAACCTAGGCGCCGCGAGCCCAGGCAGCGGCGGCGGATCGTCTCTGTCCAGTGACACGTTCAGCCCCGATCCATTGAACCGGAACGAGGTGAATCTTGAAGTTTCCGACGTTACTGATGTTTCGTCTGCCGTCCGACTGACGGGCTTCGATGCTGTCCGTTCCCGAGTCGCCAACTTGCGCACCGGAAATTTGCACCCGCCCGACTCGTCGGTGTTCGCCGCGCGGCGGGATGGCGGGTTGCTGGCTTGGTTGGCATCGCAGGCCCAACACCAGCGAGAACAGTACGATCGGCTGGCGGCGACTGCGGTCATCCGCGATCGAGCCGACACGGTGCTTGATTCTCGTTGCGATGTGGCGGACAGGGCCTTTGCGACGCTACTGGTCGGCATCGAGCCATCGTGGTCCAGCTGAGCACGAAACCGTGCTACGAGGTAAGAGCGTCGGCAATGACCAATACTCCTACTCCCGTTGGTAGATCGATTTCGGGGAATCCGATGGTGTCGGCGGCCAAGCTCAAAAAAGCAGCAGGAAATGAAAATGCGCGAGCCGAAGCGTGAGCAACGGCGGGGCAGCTATTCCACATCGGTGCGGAATGGAGACGCAGGCAATCCGTCCGAATTGAAGAGATTCACTTCCGGCACGTTTGCCCAGCCGTATCGCACCGCTTTCGGTTCCGGAACTTGCTCACTCCAGATCTTGACGGTCGTGTTTTGGATTTCCGCTTGCGCGGGAACGAATTTCCCGTCGGCCCCGGCAATCGTGAAGCCTTTCAGCTTTCCGCCCTTCGCCACCAGCCCCTCGCCGATGTGCTTGAAGGAAACCACGGCCGCGCCATTTCCGAATTTCACCGACTCGTACAAAGGACCGGAATATTCCAGCTCCTCGCCATACGCCAGCGCCCGAGCCGCCAGCGCCAGTCGCGCTCCCACCGGCCGCCTTTCGCGCCGGATGGATGTCTTGCGCGTCGCCGACGTCGGTCGTGACGGCCATCGCGGTGTTGGGCGATTTCTCCAAAGTCAAGAACTGCGCCTCGCGAATCTCCGGCCCCATGCCTTCATACGGCGCGATTTGAACGAATAAGAACGGAAAGTCGTGGCCGCCCCAGCCGCGACGCCAATCGGCAATCATCAGCGGAAACAGTTCGCGGTATTGTCGGGCGCGGCCGGCGTTCGACTCCCCTTGGTACCAGATCGCGCCCTTGATCGGGAAGGATTCGAGCGGCGCGAGCATGGCGTTGTAGAGCACTGTGACGGTGTTCGGACTGTTGCGCGGCGAGCGCGGCACGGCCGACGACTTAGCCAAAGAGGCCGACTCATGAAAGTGCCACTCGCCTGCCAACGGAATCGGTGCCAGCGACGAACCGTTGGTGGACTCCAGCTTCATGTCCGCAGCGTTGCCGACGAATCCTCCAGGGCCGAATGTGTCGAGTGCGCGGACTGCGATGACGTTTCGCCCTGCTTTCAACACGGAGGCGGGAATCGCGTAGTCGCGCGGCGCGTTATATCCTTGGGTCGCCCCGACTTGGACGCCATTGATCCACGTGGTGTCGTCGTCATCTATTGCGCCGAAGTGCAAGACTGCCCTCTGTCCAGCCCACTCAGCAGGAAGTTCAATCTCCTTGCGGAACCATACCACGCCGTCGTAGTCCGGTAAGCCGGCCGATTCCCAAGTACTAGGCAATTCGATCGTTCGCCAATCTGCCGCCGAGAAGTTGGGGGCCGACCAGTCCGGACCAGCCGAATCGTTCTCCGCATACCAGCGTTCCAATTGCTCCGCAAATCGCGCAGCCACCGAGTTCGGGTCTTTCGCCACTTGCTGCACTTGCTCCAGATCGGCCTTGAAATCTGGCATCGATTCGAGTGCTTCGCGGCTGGTCCAGGCTTCCGCCACCGTGCCGCCCCAGGCGGTGAACAGCACTCCGATCGGCACCTTCTCCGCCAAATAGAGATCGCGGCGAAGAAATAGCCGACCGCCGAAAAGTCACCGACCGTCTGCGGTGAACAGACCTGCCAATTCCCGCCTGCTTCCGCTTTCGGCGAGTAGGCGAGTTGTTCGGGAACATAATACTCGCGAATCTCCGGATAATTCGCGGCAGCAACCTCCGCTTCCCAGTTCTTGATCGGCTTCTGACCGACTCGCAATCCTAGCTGCCGCTCCATGTTCGATTGGCCGCTCGCCACCCAGACGTCGCCGACGAGAATATTCTTGATTGCGATCGTGTTCTCGCCGCGGATCGTCATCGTCTGAGGCGTGGAATTCGCCGGCATCGCCTTGAGTTGCACCCGCCACTTGCCGTCCTTCGCCACGGTCGATTCGTGCTGCCCGGCAAAGTCGACCGAGATCTCCTCGCCCTCGCCGGCGGTTCCCCAGACGGGGATTCCTTGATCGCGCTGCAGTATCGCATTGTCGGAAAACAAACTGTTGGGCTTCACCTCGGCACGGAGGGGCGCGACTGCTGACAAAGCGAGGACAATGCTGATTGCGAACAATTGGAGATTCATAGCTTGTGCTCGTGCTCGAATTGGAGGTGGAAGATGAGGCGGCGTCGCGCTGCTACGTCAGTCCGACGCAGCTTCATCACCGAACGACAAATGACCCGCCTTACTCAACCCGCCCATTTGACACGGTTCCGACGCGTCTTTCAACTCGTGGCAAGCAGGGGTAGCGGCCGCTCTAATGCAAGACAGGACCGATTCAGCAGGTTGGGAAAGTCAGGAACGAGGCGTTGCGTGGGCTCTGGCATTGCGACGTGCCCCGCTGTTTGCGTTCGACCAGGCGTCACGCGTCATCTTGTCGCCTCGTTTGTACCGCTTCGATCCTGTAAATTGAGCGGACAATCTTCCTGTGTTTGGCGGTTCTGAAGCGTTGGCCGCGATGTCAACTGCGGGCAAGTGGGGACAGAACGATGCGCGCCCAGGTGACTCTTGCTGCGCTGGTATTGATTTTTTGTTCACTGATTCTCCGCGCCGAGGCTGCTGACTACTTCGTCGATCCAGCGGGCAATAATTCCGCGGCCGGCACCGCACTCGCCCCCTGGCAAACGCTCCAATACGCGGCGGATCACGTCGGCCCCGGCGACGTCGTCACTGTCCTGCCGGGCGACTACGCCGGCTTCCAACTCGAGGCCAGCGGCACGCCTACCAATCCGATCGAATTCCTCGCCGCACCCGGCGTCTACATCATCGAGCCGGTTCCCGTCCGCGGCGACGGCATCAATCTGGAAGGCGCGTCGCACGTGATCATCGACGGCTTCCACGTCGATGGTATGCCCCATGCCGGCGTCCGCTCGGTCGGCTCTGCCGACGACCTCGCCTCGCACGTCACCATCCGCAATGTCACCGCCACGAACAACGGCAAGTGGGGCATATTCACCGGCCATGTCGACGACCTTGTGATCGAGGACAATCTCACTTCCGGCTCGCTCGACGAGCACGGCATCTACGTTTCCAACAGCGGCGACCGACCGATCATCCGCGACAACGTCATTTTCGGCAACCACGGCAGCGGCATCCACATGAACGGCGACCTCAGCCAGGGCGGCGACGGCACGATTTCGAACGCGCTGGTGAGCGGCAACACCATCTACAACAACGGACTTTCGGGCAGCGGCATCAACATGGATGGCGTCCAGAACTCGCTGATCGAAAACAACCTCATTTACGACAACCACTCCAGCGGCATTTCGCTCTACCAGATCGACGCCGCCGCGCCGGCGAACAACAACGTGATTGTCAACAACACGATCCGCATTGCCGACGATGGCCGCTGGCGCTAAACATCCAAGACGGCAGCATCGGCAATAAAATGTTTAACAACATCCTGGTCTCGGACCATGCCAGCCGCGGTGCGATCGACGTCTGCAGCGACTGCCTGCCCGGCTTCGTCAGCGACTACAACGTCGTGATCTCGCGATTCACGTCCGACGGCCCGTTCCTCTCGCTCGCCCAATGGCAGGCGCAATTCGGTCAGGACCTCCATTCCAGCGTCGCCACAGCGGCCGATCTGTTCGTGAATCCGACCAGTGACGATTACCACTTGTTGCCGACGTCGCCCGCGCGCGACACCGGCACCGCGATGCTGGCCCCGGCGTTCGATCTCGACGGCCATCCCCGTCCGTTCGGCGCGGCGTTCGACGTCGGCGCCTACGAGCTTGGTTCTCTGGAACTCGCTGGCGACTACAACCAGGACGGCACCGTCAACGCCGCCGACTACACCGTCTGGCGGAACAACCTCGGTAGCGGCACGGCACTCGCGAACGACGACACCGCCGGCGTCGGACCGGACGATTACGACCGTTGGAAAGCCCACTTCGGCGAGTCCGCGGGCAGCGGCTCCGGTGCGACTATCTCCGACGAAGTATCATCCGTTCCGGAACCGCATGCTTCGGTTCTCTCCCTTTTTACAGCAACTGTCGGCGGCATGCTTGCAAAGCGTTGGCAAGTGCGCCGACCTGCCCCAAGCGGCTAATTCGCTGGGCATTGCGAGTCAATCGGCTACACTGCTTGGATGGCAGACCAGCTCGCTTGGACACGCGTGATTGCATTGTCAGTCCCGGGAGGTATTCATCGTGGCACGTCATGCCTTTCGTTTCGCAATGATGGCGATCGCTGCTTCGTTCGTCCTTGATGCCGAACATGCGACGCATGCCGCGCCGTCTTCGTTTCACGCGCAAATAGCTTCCGGAGATCCGTTGCTCTGGTACCAACTGTCGGAAGCGACAGGAAACGCGCACAATTTCGGCAGCTTGGGCGCCACATTCGACGCGAGTTTCTTTGGCACTCCCCAGCGGGCAGCGTCGACGATCGCCGGCGACACCGGCGTTGGCTTCGATTCGACCGACGACTACCTCGAGTCCCTCGGCGTGTCGACACTTACGGGCAACCCAACCTTCTCGATCGAGACGCTTATCTACTTGCCCGTCGGCGGCTCGGCAGGCCTCTGGGGGCCGTTCCTCCATTGGGGAGACGGTGGTGGCGCCGACGGCAGTTCCCAACGCAATGGCCGCGAAGTGTACTTCAGCGCACAGAACGCGAATCTCGATCGTGCCTATGCTGGCTTTTACAATGCAGGCTTGCGAACGGCTAGCCCGGTGCCGCTCGGCAATTGGCTGCATATCGTCTGGACACGCCAAGGGGGAGACGATACGGCTGTGGGAACGAATCTGTATATCAACGGCAATAGTGTGCCCTTGGAGCAAGATCCGAACTTGAACCCCGGCTTTCTCGCTGCGGGCGGAATCGACGTGACCGCGACGAGCTTTCGCATCAACCGCGCGAGCGATTACATCGGCACACGGCATTTCACGGGCACAATGGACGAAATTGCCCTCTACGATCGAGTCTTGTCCGCCACCGAAGTCCGGGACCATGCTTGCTCGATCGCGGAGCTGTGCTTCATGCCTGGCGACTACAACGAAGACGGAACGGTCAACGCCGCCGACTACACCGTCTGGCGGAACAACCTCGGCAGCCTCACGTCGCTTCCCAACGACGACACCCCCGGCGTCGACGTCGGCGACTACAACCGCTGGAAGTCCCACTTCGGGCAAACGTCGGGGAGTGGCTCGGGCGGCGGTTCGGTGGACAGTTCTGCCGTAGTTCCCGAACCCAAAACGCTTACGCTACTTAGCGTCCTGACGGCACTGGCCATGGGATCTTGCCCGGCGAATCTCGTTTGCAGGACCGCTTGGTGACAAAATGTCGGCATCCGGGCGGACGGTCTGGTCTCGAAGCCACTAAGCTTTCGGAGCCCCCCCGTTTTCTAAATGACGTCCCCCAGGAATCTTGGTGAACTGCTAGGGGCCGACTGTTACAATTTTCTTCAACTTACGATGCACTTTGTCGTCTTTCTATTGAAGGGCCTCCTTTTATGCAGTCGATGATTTGGCACTGCCACCTTCCGCGACGCGTTCTCTCGACCCTCATTGTTTCATTCTTCGCCCTTCATCCCGCCCATGGAGCTACCCGCTATTGGCGCAACAATGCCGGCAGCGGGAATTGGAGCGACGCCACCAAGTGGAGCAGCGTTTCAGCCACCGACACAAACGCAGCCAACAACGGCGTGCCAGCCGGCGGTGACACCGTCCGCATCGACAACACGGACGGCGTACCCCACGCCGTCGACTTCAATGCCGCCTCGATTTCGCTCGCTTCATTGACCGTTGATTTGACTGGCGCGGGCACAGCAACCAACACGCTCTCCCTCTCTACGAGCAACGCGATTAGCGCCGGTTATGTCGGCGTCGGCGGGTACAATGGCGTCGGCGAGACGAACGGCCGCGGCACTTTCATCCAATCCAATGGCACCCTCTCGACCAGTTCCGGCCTCGACATGGTGATCGGCTGGGGCGCGGGCTCCACCGGCAACTACATGCTCAGTGGAACGGGCACCGTCAACGCCTTCCAATCGATCTTCGTCGGCGCCAAGGGCAACGGCACCTTCACGCAGTCCGGCGGCACGACCAATGTTTTTTCCAGCGCGGTCGGCTACCTCAATGTCGGTGCCAGTCCTGGTGCCTTTGGTACATACAACATGAGCGGCGGCACGCTCTCGGTCGCCAAGTTCGAATACGTCGGCGACCAGGGGACCGGTGCCTTCAATCAAACCGGAGGCACGAACACCATCACCGGCGCGGGCAACGGGCTCCTACTCGGTAATACCGCCACCGGCGTTGGCACCTACACCGCCAGCGGCACTGCCGCCCTCACCGTGCCCGGTGACGTGACCGTTGGCCTCAACGGCTCCGGCACCTTCAACGTCCAAGGCAACGCCAACGTCAATATCTCCGGCGCGCTCATGATCGGCGCCGGCGATGCCGTCAATCTCAGCGGCGGTACGCTCCGCTTCGACGGCTACACACGCAACGCCACCGGCACTTTCAATTTCACCGGTGGCACGGTCCAGTTGGCCGGCAATCGCAACATGACTTTTAACAGCACGGTTACCAGTCTATTCGGTGCGTCGCCGAACATCTCCGCCGGAAAGAAACTGGTCGTCGAGGGAAATGCCACGATCGGCGGCTCAGGCGGCACCACGGTCACCGTCAGTGGCGCCGGCAGTGCTTTCAATTCCCTGGGCAGTCTGAAGCTCGCCGACTCGTCTAACCAGAGTGCCACTTTGAATATCTCCAATGGTGCGACCGCATCGAATGCTGGGGTCACTGTTGGTGCATATCAAAGCGGGGCAGGGATTATCAGCACCGGAACCGCGAACGTCTCTGGGAGCGGCTCGACGTGGAACACCGGATGGATGATCGTGGGGGATGAAGGCGAAGGGCACGTCAATATCACCGGCGGCGCGTCGGTTGTTAGCTCCGATGTGAATATGGGATTCGGCGATGGACCGTCTGCCAGATTGAACACCGGCCTGGTCAGCGGACCGGGGTCTTCGTGGTCGAGTGCGAACGATTTCTGGGTGGGCGGCCTCGCGCCCGCCACGTTGGAAATCGCGGACGGCGCTCGCGTTTATGTCGAGCACAAATTGTACGTTTGGGCGAAAAGCACCATCACGCTTAACGGCGGCACGATCCGCTTCGATACTTATCAGAATTTCGACAACGGCTATCCAGAAGTCACCGGCAAGATTATTTTCAACTCTGGCACGATCCAGCTTGCCGGAAGCCGCACGTTGGGCTTCGATCCCATCCTCCTCGAACACTACGGGAAGCTCGCCGTTCTTCCGGCCGGGAAAGGACTCACTGTGGAAGAGGTCGCGACAATACCGTATGACTCCGGCCTCACGATCAATGGCGGCACGATGTGCGCAAAAAATTTGGTTGTCAACGGACCTTTCCAGTTCAGCGGTGGGGTGTTGGAAATCACCGGCGGCACAATCACCGGACTAACGAGCTTGAATATTCCCACCGGCGGCGAGTTTCGCGCCACCGGCACCCAGGACCTTCGTATCGCCGGCGCCGCTGGCTCGACGATCACCGCGACCGGCAACCTCACGCTCGGAAGCGCCGCGGCCGTCAACGGCTTCTATACGGACGGCACTTTGACAGTCGGCAGCAACACCGTCACGCTCAGCGATGCGAACGACGCCGCGTTCGATTCCGGTGCCTTGATATCGCTTGGCAACGGCGCCGCGCCGGGCACACTCAACGCCGCCAATGGCCTGACTCTCGATTTTGGCGGTAACGCCGTAGGCTTTGGCACGATAACCACGCTCAACACGGTCGCCAAACCGCTCATCAACAACGGCCACATCACCGGTACGAGCGCCGCGCAAAAAATCACGCTCCCTGGCTACGTCAAAGGCGTTGGCACGTTCGACAACGTCAGCTTCACCGGCACTTTCTCCCCGGGCCTCTCGCCGACGGCCCTCCAGGCAGGCAACATCGATCTCTCGAACACTAGCACGCTCGTGATGGAGCTCGGTGGCACGTCGCCTGGCAGCGGATACGACCAAATACAGTCGACCGGCACCCTGACGTTCGATGGCACGCTACAGGTGTCACTTATCAACGGCTTCACGCCCACCGCCGGCCAGTCCTTCAATCTATTCGATTGGGTCAACCAAAATGGCACGTTCGACACACTAGCCCTGCCCACTCTTGCCGGTCTTAGCTTGGAACATCTCGCAGCTCTACGCCACCGGCGTGCTGAGTCTCGCGACCACCGTCAAGCTTCCCGGCGACTACAACCAAGACGGCATCGTCAACGCCGCCGACTACACCGTTTGGCGAAATAACCTCGGCAGCCTCACCTCGCTCCCCAACGACGACACTTCCGGCGTTGGACCGGATGACTATATGCGCTGGAAGACCCACTTCGGCGAATCGGCTGGGGCCGGCAGCGGTGTGGCGGCCAGCTCGGCCGTGCCGGAGCCGGCGGCTTGGTGGCTGGCCATGGTCACGCTGCTGATGACGGTTTCACTCTCGCGCGGCACACCTCGTCGCTCTGCGATCCCCTGCCGTAGTGGGGTGGCCGAAAATCGTTGTTGAATTCGGTCCTGCAATCTTCTAGGTTGAATCTCGCGTTATTGACAAATGTTCAGTAATCGCCGTGAGTCGTGTGGCACGTCCCGGAGTTCCGGCGAAGGGCATGGTTACGCACGGGGCATGGCTACGCGTATTCGTGTCCAACCGCGCCCGCCGCTGGAAGTCCCAGGCGTGCCACCACATCGTCGAAACAGCCAGCTCGCCCGTGGCTCTTGAGGGGGCGCAACAACTTGTCGCTTCGGCCGTCGCGGTTGATTTCGTCATTTCGCGGTCTGTTACCTGCCGTGTCCTCGCCCCCTGGTCTCCCATCCCGCCCCCGGGCACCACCATCCCGAATCCCGCGTTGGCATCCTCAATCGGCCGAAACCAGGGCTTGCCGAACTGCCCCACTTTGCGGCAAAATGGTGGATTCCCGGTTGGGTCCGCTTTTTGACCTGTGAGGAGTGTCGTTCCGTGTCAGTTTGTATTCGCATGAAAAAAATGGGCCGCTCGCATCAGTCTTTCTTCCGCATTTGCGCGATGGACAAGCGGGCGCCGCGGCATGGCCGGCCGCTCGAGGAGCTCGGCACGTACGATCCGCTGGTTAAGGATACCGATGCCCGCGCCTTGCTCAAGGCCGATCGGGTCGACTACTGGCTAAGCGTTGGCGCGCAACCGTCCGAGAAGGTGGCCGTGCTGATCAAGAAATACGGTACCAACGGCACGCACGCCGCGGCGCAAAAGGCGGCGCTCGAACGGCTCGCGGCGCCGAAGGTCGTGCCCGATCCGGGCGAGCCTGCGAGCTTGCCGAAGCCAAAGGCGACGAAGGGGGCTCCGTCGGAAAATGGCGCCAGCGAAGGTGCGGCCGAGCCGGCGCCGGCCGCAGCCGCGGCGGCGGAAGCACCAAGCGAAGCAACAGCAGGTGGTGAAACAGCGAGTGCCGAAGCGAGCGAGGGTTCGAACGGCAGCGAGTAAGTTTCCGCGGCCCGACGTGCGACGATGCGTATCGACGTGCTGACCCTGTTCCCCGACATGTTCTCGGGCTACTTGGGTCAGAGCCTGCTCAAGCGGGCGATCGATGCCGAGCTGGTTAACATCCAGCTCCACGACATCCGCGACTGGGCCCGGGGCAAGCATCAGCAGGTGGACGATCGGCCGTTTGGCGGCGGGCCAGGCATGGTGCTCCGGCCCGAACCGGTGGTCGAGTGTGTCGAGAATGTCCAAGTGGCCGCCGAACCAGCGGGCCGCCTGATATACCTGACGCCGCAAGGCCGCAAACTAAATCAAACGATTGCGGAAGAGCTCGCCGCCCACCCGCGGCTGGTCCTCGTCTGCGGAAGATACGAAGGCATCGACCAGCGCGCGATCGACATCCTCCAGCCGGACGAGCTTTCGATTGGCGATTTCATCCTCGGCGGGGGCGAAGTCGCCGCGATGGTGGTGATCGACGCGGTGGTGCGGATGGTGCCCGGAGTACTGGGAGACGAAGAAAGCAACCGACAGGACTCCTTTTCGGGCGACCCGCCGCTGTTGGAGTTCCCCAATACACGCGTCCCCGAGCATACCGAGGTCTGGAAGTGCCGGAAGTGCTCCTGACGGGCAACCACCCCGAAATTGCCCGTTGGAGAGAAGAACAAAAACTCGAGCGAACCCGCGAACGCCGAGCCGACCTATTACAACCACCAGACAACCCCTAAATCTCACGCAAAGGCGCCAAGACGCAAAGTTCATGCGACGAATTTTGACCTTCGCTCCTTTGCGAGAGATAAATGTGGGGCCGCGAAAATAGATCAATTCCCTGATTGCCAGGAAGGAAACGAATCATGAGCCAGCAAATACTCGAAATGGTCGAAAAATCGAGCCTCCGGGACGAAGTTCCCAGCTTCGCCATCGGCGACATGGTCGACGTACACACGAAGATCCTGGAAGGCGACAAGGAACGCATCCAGATTTTCTCCGGCGTCGTGATCGCCCGCAGCGGCTCCGGCACCCGCGAGATGTTCACGGTCCGCCGGATGGTCGCCAACGAGGGCGTCGAGCGGAAGTTTCCGCTCCATTCGCCGCGGATCGCCAAAGTCGAAGTCAAACGCAGCGGCGTCGTGAAGCGGGCCAAGCTCTATTTCCTCCGCGGCCGGACCGGCAAGAGCGTCCGCCTCAAGGAACGCCGCCGCACCGAGGCCTAGTCGACGCAAACCGCCGGGGACTGTCCCGATTTTTCTCGGGCCACGCTCCTCGGGACGATTGCAAAACAATCCGGCCGAGAAAACTGGGACTGTCCCCCTGCTCGCAGGCGGTTTTCAACGATGCCGCTAAAAACGTGGCTGGCCCGCTGGTTTCCGCCCCGATGGCTGGGGACACAGTCGCTCGGCGAGCGTGGCGAAGACTTTGCGGCCCGCTATCTCAAGCAGCTCGGCTACCACATCGTCGGCCGGCACGTCGACCTCCGCGTTGGCGAGCTCGACATAATTGCCGTAGATAACAACGCGGTCGACGGCCGCACCGTAGTTTTCGTCGAAGTCAAGACTCGCACGTCCGACGCCGCCGGCTCCCCCGCCGAAGCGGTCGACGACCTGCGGCAGGCAGCGAATGACCCGCGCCGCCTTGGCGTATCTCAAATCGCACGGCCTGCTGGAACACGCGGCCCGCTTCGACGTCGTGGCCCTCCTCTGGCCCGACGGCGAACGCACGCCGACCGTCGAACATATCAAGGACGCCTTCCCGGCCGTCGGCCGCGGCCAATTCTTCAACTAGGAGCGATTGGGAGGCGCTGGCACCCGGCATCAACCAATTGAGTGCCGCTATTCCTCCAGCTTCGCATCATAGGGTATATACCCCTCCCAGCGCCAGGGCGTATAAACATCGCCGATAAGTTCCGCGAGCAACGATTTAAAGATGCTTTCGCCATTGGCGCTGTTGGTCATCAGAATGATTGCCGTCTTTGGATCATCAAACGCAATCATGTAGTTTTCCCAGCCTTCGTCGTGCCCCTCTTTGAAAAACGCTCGGCCATGCGGCGTCTCGAGCAGCCCCCAGCCCAGCCCATATGAGAGTTTCACCCCATCATTGTCCGTGACAGCCTCGGTCGACCCCACGGGAAATTGATGCCGGCTGCGGATCCGTACCTGCGGAGAAAGCATTTTCTCGCGAGCAGCTTGGCTCAACCCATTGCACTGCAAGACGCCCACCAAAAATCGCCCCATGTCGGCGATGGTGGTTGTCGCCGAACCCGCGGCCGAAGCGTGTTGAAAGCGGCGAAAGTCGCGCGGGTTGCCTTGCTCGTCGTATCCGAACGCACAATCGGCCGCAAAATCATCTCGCCAGACCATCGAAGTTCGCGACATCCCGAAGCGATCGAACACCCGCCGCTGCATCAACTCGCCGACCTTCAGCCCCTTCCCTTCCTGAATCCCTAACTGCAGCAGCTGAATGCCCTCACCGGAGTAGCTGTATTGCGTGCCCGGATCGAACCAAATCGCCAGTCGGCCCTTGCCGTCCACTCGTCCATCGCGGCCAATCCAGCGCCAATTCGGCAGACCGCTCGTATGGCTCAAGCACATCGCCGGTGTGATTGCTCCCAACCGTTCGTCTCCCGCCAAATCCACCAACGGCAGGAATTCGCTGAGCGGCTTGTCGACCCACTCTTGAATCGGCGTGTTGAGATCAATTACTCCCTCATCAACCAGCTGCATTACCAAATACGCAAACACCGACTTTGTGAACGAAGCCGCCATCGTGGCCGTCTCTTCCGTGAAAGGCAGCTTCTTCTCGACGTCACGATACCCAAAGCCTCGCAAATACTTCACCCGACCATTGTTGAGAACCGCCAGGCCCAACCCGGTAACGTGGCCTCCCTCCATCAACCGAGCGACAGTCTCTTCCACTTGGTCCGGCGATAGCCTCTCACCATCGAGCCGCATCACCGAGTCTCGGATGGGTTCCGCCTCCACGCTAATCAGCCCCATTCCCATCAAGCTGACCAACATCCACACACGAAACCCTGGGACAGAAAAGACCAAAGCAGCGTTAGCCATCAACACATTCCTCATCACTTGAGTAATGATCGCCCGTAGAACACAGTGGGGGCAGTCCAATTGGATAGCATTCGACGTTCCACGGAGTTTATTGTCCACCAAATCCCCGCGCGCCACACCTGGCTCGGCCACGACATCTTCGGACGCCCGGTCGACCTCCGCGTCGGTGAGCTCGACATAATTGCCGTGGACAAAAAACGCAGTCGACGGCCGCACCGTGGTGTTCGTCGAGGTCAAAACGCGCACGTCGGGCGTCACGGGCTCGCCCGCCGAAGCGGTCGACGACTTGCGGCAAGCGCGGATGACGCGGGCGGCGCTCGCGTATTTCAAATCTCACGGCCTGTTGGAGCACGCGGCCCGCTTCGACGTCGTCGCCCTCACCTGGCCCGACGGCGAACGCACGCCGACCGTCGAACACATCAAAGACGCCTTCCCCGCCGCCGGCCGCGGCCAGTTTTTTCAGCTGACCATTCACCTCTCCCTCCGGGAGAGGCCGGGTGAGGGCGCCTTGTTCCCGCCGGTTGCCACTGCCGCCTCGCCTGGACTGAGCTTGCGAAAGTCCGCCGAGCTTTCTTCCCGCCATGCTCGACGGGTACCCCAGGTTGCCCCAACCTGGGTCGCGCAGCGACAAGAGGCATCGAAACCAGGCCAACCCAACAACCTAGCGCTGCCTGCTCGCCACGCCGGAGTCAACCGCCTTACGTACCGCCAGCCTTGCAGGCGCATTCCTACCCTCGGCTCACAACTCTAGACGCTGGACCCTGGACCCCCGACTCTCAACGTCTCCCCCCAGCCACAAAGCGGCAACATCGACAGCGATTGGTGATTATGCACGTTTAGCCGGGTGAGACCTAACCTACAAAGGACACGCCCAGGCCACTTAGGGCTACAACCTAAAATAGCGGATGCCACTATTCTGACGGCACGATTCGGCTGGGCAGGTGCCGGCGGTCAGGCCAGATCTCGAGCTGGCTTCGAATGGTCACACCGACGCATGTTCAATGGCGAAAGGGAACAAAGTGGGGGCGCAGATGGCAAATTTCTACCAATAATGTGATAAGCTGCGTTCTCGGCACATCCATTGAAATAATGGAGTCGCGATGTCTCGAATTCAAAGGTGGTAGTCGTTCCTCCCGCAAAGCCGCGACACAATGGCCCGCTGGCACCAATTCAGCATTCGACATCTGCTTCTGCTTACGGCGCTGCTCGCAGTTTTTGTCGTATTGGCACTCAGACGCTCGGCCTCCGAGCGCGCGGTAGACTCGCTACAGTCACTCGGCGCGGCAGTGGCGTTGCGACGTACCAATGCTGGCTGGCTCGAATCGGTTTTCAGAAGAACAACGACCCAAGTTGTACGCGTCAAGTGCGAGGGACCGCGTTTTGGCGATGCAGAGTTGATTCCCCTGTTACGACTGCCAGACATCAGATCGCTTTCGTTGGCGAAATCGCGAATCACGGACGACGGGTTAGCTCGCCTATCGCACCTTACGAATCTCGAATCACTTTATTTGAGCGGAACCGAGGTATCCGAGGCAGGTCTGAAACAGTTGGTGAATCTTAAGAGCTTGCGAATCCTGGATGTTAGCCATACTCGCGTCGGCAATGATTTGAAGATTCTTGAAAGGCTGCCAGCTCTTGTCTCACTTAATCTCGCGGGGACGGCAATCACAGACGCAAGTCTTCTAGATGTGCAGCAAAGTGGACACTTGCGAGACATTAACCTTCGCGGCACGCAAGTGACACGCAAGGGCGTATATGATTTTGTTCAACGCGTCCGTGCTAGAGTGTTGGTTGATTGGAGTTCATATTCGTACGTAGCAAAGAATTGCGATGATGCGGCATTGGCAGACTTGGAATGGATGCGCGACCTTCGGGAGTTGACGCTCGACTCACCAACAATCACGGATTCGGGGCTGCGATACCTGAAGTTCTTACCCCATCTATATCAGTTGAAACTTGTACGTTGTGCGATTACAGACGACGGACTTTTGCATGTTGGGAAATGCAGGGAATTGACGCGGCTCACGATGCACGGCGTACCGGTTTCAAACAAAGGCATGGCGCACTTGTCGCTGTTGTCCCGACTTGAAGTATTAGAAGTTTCAGGATTAGCAATCACCGACGGCGCACTCCAGCATTTCGCCGACTTGAACGAGCTTAGGTTGCTGGTATTAAGCGACACGCAGGTTTCGGGAATTGGCGTCCGCCAAATGAAATCCGCGAGCAAGCGCATCTCGACGAGCTGGATTTGCGTCGAGCACCCGTCACGACAGCTGGCCTCCATGAAATCGGCAAATTGCGTTCACTGCTATTTCTTAATCTGTCCGGTAGCTCCGTAAGTGACGATGGAATCGTATCGCTCGAAAACTTGCAGAAGCTTCTCGGTATCGACCTGTCAAGAACAGGCGTCACTGATAATGCAATCGCTTCTCTTTTAAAGCTTCCGGACTTGACTGCAATCGACCTGTCTGGAACCAGTGTGACAAATGACGGTGTCGCTCAGTTGCGATTGCGAGCAGGTGCGGTACTGCGAATAGCGGATGACCGTATCAACGATGCTACGATTCGCTCACTGAAAGCAAAGTACCCAAAATGCTTTATTGACCAGGCACCTGGCGGCTCGTTAGGGGACTTCATTAACCGAGAAGGTCCCTAACGAGCCGCTAGCTGCGGCCGGGCGCGACAGAAAGGTCGAGAATTCATCGCACTGTGCGAACATCCCTGGCCGCGAAAACTTCGCATCTGGCGACCCGCTTGCGTCGCACCGACCGACTGAAATCCTTCCAGCCAAATACAGCCGATCTTTGTCGTCATGTTGAGTGCGCGAGGCATAGTGTTTCTAAGCGTGTTGCCGCAATCGCTAAGAGTCCAAGGACGAACCGTCCTGCGTTACTTACATGGGTTACTGAAATGACGGAGCGAGCACTCTACGCGAATCCGACACCCCCGGGAGGTACATCGTTTGTGGAACGTGCATCGCTATGGTACGCCGGAAGCGACTAATCTGAGTGGCCAATTTCACTAGTTCACAAATGTACCGTAATACGCTACGATCAGGGCGAAAGGAAAGCCGTCAGTTTGGCGGCTGCGCCGCGTCCACGCTGCGCGGCCCCGCGCACTTGACGGAGCGCGATTTTTGGAACTCAACGTGAATGCGCGAATTCAAGGAGTTTTGGCACGTGATGCGGCGAGAAGTTGCTCGATTTATAGGAGCCCGAGCCCGGCGGGCGTTCCAAAACTCCCGATTTTTGGAACACCGAATCGTGTTTGCCACAGGTGTTCCAATAATCCAAAAATCCAATGGCGAACCACTGCCCCCAGAATCCCGACTCTTGCACCCTCAAAAAGCCTGTCGCCTTCGGCAAGTCGTGACGCCTTCGAGAAAAACAAGGACTTTTTGATGTCGCCGACTGTCACCTTCGCTGACGCTCTGGCAAAACACACGATCATGCGATCAATCATGTTCGCTCCCGACTCCTCGCTCCTCGCTCCCGGCTCCCGGCCCCTTACTTTTCCCGCATTTCCACAGGGGCTGCTCTCGCTGCCGCGCTCCGCTAGAATGAAGTGGTTGCGGTTCACACGCTGTTACGGCCAGACGTTGTCTCGAATCTCCGACGACCGGTTTGGCATCGTAAATTGCCCGTGCGGCTCGCACCCAGCAGTTGGAAACCAGGCGCGGTTCTCCTCGGCGGACTTAGTACCAGGAAGGTAAACTTGTTCATGGCGAAGCACATTTTTGTCACCGGCGGCGTGGTCAGCTCTCTCGGCAAGGGTCTCACCAGCGCGTCGATCGGCATGCTGCTCGAAAAACGCGGCCTCTCCGTGCGGATGCAGAAGCTCGATCCGTACATCAACGTCGATCCCGGCACGATGAGCCCCTATCAGCACGGCGAAGTCTACGTGCTCGATGATGGGAGCGAGACGGATCTCGATCTCGGCCACTACGAACGCTTCACCAAAGGCCCGCTTAGCCGCGACTCGAACTACACCACCGGCCAAATTTACCAGTCGGTGATCAACAAGGAACGCCGCGGCGAGTTCCTGGGCAAAACGGTGCAGGTCATCCCGCACATCACCAACGAGATTAAGGGCGTCATCGCCAAGCTCGGCGAGTCAAATCTGGGAAACGGGCGCGACGAGCACGTTGACGTAGTGATCACCGAAATCGGCGGCACGGTCGGCGACATCGAGAGCCTGCCGTTCCTCGAGGCGATCCGCCAGTTCGCGCTCGACGTCGGCAAGCAGAATTGCCTCTACATCCACCTGACGCTCGTGCCCTATTTGAAGGCCGCCAAGGAGCTCAAGACCAAGCCGACGCAGCACTCGGTCGGCCAGCTCCGCGAGATCGGTATCCAGCCCGACATCCTCGTCTGCCGCACCGAGCACTCGCTCAGCCGCGAGGACCGCGAGAAGATCGCGTTGTTCTGCAACATGTCGATCGACGCGGTGATCGAAGAAAAGGACAAGGACTTTTCGATCTACGAAGTGCCGCTCAGCCTCTTGGACAACAAAATCGACAAGCTGATCGTCGACCGCCTGGGCCTCAAGACGCCCGAGCCCGACTTGGAAGATTGGCGCGAATTGCTGCGCCGGCTGCGAAACCCCGAGCACGAAATCAGCATCGCCATCGTCGGCAAATACGCCGAACACCGCGACGCATACAAGTCGATCTACGAGGCATTGGACCATGCCGGCATCGCCCACCGCGCCCAAGTTCGCGTCGGCCGCATCCGCAGCGAAGACGTCGAAGCGGAAGGTCCCGAGCGATTGCTCTCCGGTTACAACGGTCTGCTGGTGCCCGGCGGATTCGGCGAGCGCGGCATCGAAGGCAAAGTCGCCGCGATCCGCTACGCCCGCACCAAGGGCATCCCCTTCTTTGGCATCTGCCTCGGCATGCAGTGCGCCGTGATCGAATTCGCCCGCGACGTCTGCAATCTTGCCGGTGCTCACTCGACCGAGTTCGACAAAGACGCCGAACATCCCGTAATCTGCCTGCTCGACGAGCAAAAGTCGATCACCGACAAAGGCGGCACGATGCGGCTCGGCGCCCAGCCGACGCGGCTCGAGCCCGAGACGATCGCCGCCAAGTGCTACGGCAAGACGGAGATTTCCGAGCGGCATCGGCATCGTTACGAGTTCAACAACGTTTACCGCCAGCAGTTCGCCGCCCACGGCCTGAAGTTCTCCGGCACTAGCCCCGATGGCTCGCTGGTCGAGGTCGTTGAGCTGCCCGAGCATCCATGGTTTTTGGCCGTACAGTATCACCCCGAGTTCAAATCGAAGCCGACGGCCCCCCAGCCGCTGTTCGCCGGTTTCGTCGGCGCGGCCGTCGCCCACAGCCACGGTAAAGCGGGCCGGCCAGTCCCCGCCGATCGCGACGACGCTTCCACCACCCCACGCCGCATCCCGACAACCAAGTAAATCATGGCCGACGAAAAGAAGATCATCATCGACGAGGACTGGAAGTCGCAAGTTCAGGCCGAGAAAGAAGCGGCGGCGCAGCAACCGTCGACGTCGGCTGCGCCCGCCGGCGAGCCGCAAATGCCGCCCGCGTCACTCGAAATTCTGATCACGACGCTCGTCACCGAGGCGATGATCTCGCTCGGCCAGATCCCGCATCCCCACAGCGGCGAGGCCGTCTTTCAACCCCAGCAAGCGAAGTACTTGATCGACACGATCGAAGTGCTCCGCGAGAAGACTCAAGGCAACGTCACGCCCGACGAGACGCAGATGATGGACCAACTGCTCCATCAGTTGCGATTGGCCTACGTGCAACTAACCGCCGCCCAGCCTGGCAGCATCGACGCGCCGGCTTCGTAGCGACGTTTGAAAAGGCCATGCCCAGTTGGACGATTCCCCGGCATCCCCAGCCGTAGGAATCTTGCGAACGCAACTTGCATTTCCCAGCCGGGTGACGGCGGCCGGGTCATCACGTCTCAATTGTCCGAACTGGGCATGGCTGCGGTCCAAGTGATTTGTTGGCGGCTCTAGGCCTGCTAGCGGATTAGCCGGACAACCGATCCAGCAGTTCTCGAAACGCCGGCATCTCCTCGCCGACGTAGCCGCTCCATTTCTCCGGATGCCAAATCTCGACACACACGGCAGCCCCAACAACCATTGCTTCGCCACCCGGTTCGACGCCGAGAAACTCGCGAAATCCTTCCGGCACAACCAGACGCCCACGGCCCGCAAGTTGTACCGGCCGGTGCCTGGTCGAGAGCAATCGGCCCAGCCGCTGCACTTCGGCGACCCGGCCCTCCAAGCGGCCGGCTTCGATCTTGCTTTCCACGAGCCGGATGCCAGCATCCAGCCTCGACTTCCACTGGGCGTCGTTCCACAGACTGAGGCAGCCGGGCCGCTCCTTGGCCAGAATGCACTCTCCACCTTCCGGGGAGAGCATCTCTGCCAGCTCGGGTGGAATCGACAAGCGGTAACGCTGGTCGAACGTGCGTGCCGATTCACCGAGGATCAAGCGAACCATGGCCGCCGAGGCTGTGGGTCAAAGGCTGGACTGGGTCAGGCCATCCTCGGCTGCACAAGTCGTCCTGGTCGCTGAATGGGCGTATTTCCCTAAACTGCCACAGTAATAATCAAATTCAGGGTCAATTTCCCACACCAGCGACCACGATTCTAGACGCTTTTCTGCCACTTGCAAGCGCTCTGCTGGAACATCGCCAAATTTTTCTGCCCGTGACCTCGAACGACTGCTATCAGACGGGAGGCACTCCGGCCAATCTGTTGCGAGTTTCGTGAATCCCACGTGGCATTCTGTCGAGTTTTTTAGTATTCATCGCTTGCCCGCCCGGCGATTGGCGGCCTCAGGCGGGTGTGGCGGACGTAATCGACCCAGAACACTTCTCTCCTGGCGTGTGTGCGTATCGTGCGTTTTAGTTCTCTGCGCGACGATCGGATCGTGATAACCGGCATCGGCATGGTGACCGCCGTCGGTGGCGATCGAGAAGCGGTTTGGCAGGCCATGCAAGTCGGCAAGAGCGGCATCGGCCGGCTGACGGGTGTCGCAGGTATTCCCGACGGGCTGCTGCTCGGCGCGACGGTCGACGTCGAAACCGATTTCCCCGGCCAGCTCAAAAATATTCCCCTCACGCGCGTCACTGCCGCCGATGCGCTCGCCGATAGCGGCGTCGACTTCGAGCAAATCGACCGCGATCGCTTCGGCTGCTCGATCGGCGCGCACATGGGCGACGCCGATTTCATCACCGCACGGCTTGGTCGGCACGAACTCATCCCGCCCGGCAAGCGGCCTTGGTTCGAGCAGTGGCTCCCTAATACCGCCTGTGCAATGGTGGCCCAGGAGCTCGATCTCCGCGGCCCGCGCCTAAGCAACTCGACCGCCTGCGCCACCGGCACGATAGCCATCCTGAAGGCCGTCCGCGCGATCCGCGACGACCAATGCGACATTGCCTTGGCCGGCAGCTCCGAAGCGATTCATCCGCTCTTCGCCGCGGGATTTAACAGCATGGGCGTGCTGGCCAGGCACGAGGATCCGAAGCAAGCCTCGCGCCCGTTCGATGCCAGCCGCAACGGCTTCGTGATGGGCGAAGGGGCGGCGATGCTCGTGCTCGAACGACTGAGTCACGCCCGCGACCGTGGGGCGGACATTTATGCCGAGGTTCTCGGCGGCCGCATGCTCAGCGACGGCCGGCACGTCACCAGCCTCGACGCCGCGAGCAATTCACTCGTCGAGTTAATTAGCGGCTCGCTCCGCACCAGCGGCCTCGCGCCGAGCGACATTTCCTACGTCAACGCCCACGGCACTGGCACAAAACAGAACGACGTGATGGAAACCCACGGCATCCGCCGCGCGTTGGGCCGAGCCGCCGATTCGATCTGTGTGAGCGCCAACAAATCGATGCTCGGCCACTTGGTCAACGCCTCCGGCAGTGTCGAGCTGGCGCTGACGGCGCTCGCGCTCCGCGACGGCTTCGCCCCGCCGACGCTCAATCTCACAAACCCCGACCCAGCTTGCGATCTCGATTGCGTGCCGCTGGTGGGCCGCGCGCGACCGTTCGAGCACGCGATCAAGCTCTCAATCGCCTTCGGCGGCCACCTGGCCGCGATCGTGCTCCGCCGCTGGGACGGCGCCGAAGCCCGAGCCGCCCTGCCAATCGTTACCCCCGCGCCGGTCCGCCGCGCGGCGTAACGTGTCTCGGTATTGCCTTGCGTGACGTTGCTCTCACCGGTCAGGCGTGTGGGCTGGAATTGGAAATATGACAGTCGACACCACGTCAATTCGCAGCTGATTCCACCGCCGGAGCTCGCGCCCCCGAGCATCAAACACTTGCCGCTGGAAAAGCGCATCGAGATCTGGGCAGAGTTGGTCGACGAGAACAATGCCCTTGTGCGAGCTGGCGGGCGAGCGAAGACCGGATCCGATGGCGACCTGGCAGCCGCCTATTGCCAGTGGTACTTTCGACACATGGAAGAACACCAGTGGGCGCTGTTTGCTTTCGCCGAGAACTTGTCCAAATGGCTTTGTCTAAATGACCGTGCGTGATTTTGCACGGTGTGGTTTATGCTACGAGAGCGTATACCGGCCGTCGCTGCTGGTTGTGGTTTCGGAGGTAGCGGCGAACATTCGACGTCAACTCGTCCATACCGAGGCAGGCCTGGTTGCGGGTGACGTTGGCGTGCAAGTCCTGTCATGTGCGTTCGATCTTGCTGTGGTCGGGGCAAGAGGGCGGCAGTAAGTGGAGTCGGAGCCGACGGCCGTTCGCGCAGTCGGTCTCGCTTAACGTGCTCGCGCGTCCCCTTTCGACACTCGGCCAGCTCAGGCGAGCCCCGAACCACGCTACGACGAGCCTGCTGCTCGCTGAATTTCGCGTACCCACTCGGGCGTCTCGCGGACGTAGTCTTCGACGACCGCGCGGCGCGTGAAGTAATAGAGGGCGTTCGCGCCCTGGAACAGGGCGCTCAACCCGATCACCGAGACGTAAAGCACGATGACGATCTGCCGGTACAGGCCGTCGAAGCCGTCCATGTTCCCGAGCGAACCGAACGCGGCGCCAAGTTCCGGGCTCGCCTTCAATTGGGCCTCCAGCGAATTGGAGCCCAGCAAGTTGGAGTAGAGGGCCCACAAGCAGTAGAGCGTGATCATCGCCAGCAGGCCGAGTTGGTTCCAGCCGAGCATGGTCGTGGCGGCCGGTTCAAATGCGAGCAACCGCTTGCGTCCGCGGAATTCGTTGAAGGCGAAGATCGCCAGTCCGGCAAACACCAACAGGCCGTCGACGCTGAACAAGGCGAACGGAGCCGAGAGCGCCGCCATCAGCGCCAACGACCAGCCGTTGAAGGCGGCGACCCGGGCGGCTTTGCGGATCGGCTGGGTGCGGGCGGCGGCGGCGGCCACGGCGCGGGCGTGCGTCTGGTCCAGCGGACGATCATTCGGCGGAGCGGGCGTGGCGGCGAGCATGCGGTGGCACGGAGTTGGGTGGCGAGGAACCGGCTCACGAATTGTACGCCACGGCGGTCGCAGCGAATGCACCCATTGGGGCGAAAATGTCGTCTCGGAGACCCGCCGCCGAGGGCCGATACCGGCCGAATACCACGGGAATTCGGCCTTTTTCCAGAAAATCGCCCGGCGGCTGTAACACCGCCAAAATCGTCCGTAAGAGAGGGTGAGGCGGAAAGCCGGCACGGGAGTCCGGGCATCCAATCCACGAGTGAATCGGGAAACTCACCATGAACGGCCCACTGACAGCGACGTATCCCTGCCTGGAAGCCAGCTACGACATGGCCCTCGAATCGGGCCTGGGGCTCTCCGTCGAAGAGGAACTTGCCAACAGCATCACCCACGGTCTCGGTTTCGTGATGAGCGTGGTGGGGGCGATCCTGTTGGCTGAGTCGTTTGGCGGCGGCGACGGCTGGCGCGTGGCCGGTTGCAGCATCTTCCTCACCAGCATGATCGCCGTCTACGCGATGTCGACGCTCTCGCACGTCTTCCAAACGCCGCGGCTGCGAACGCTGTTCCGCTCGATCGACCAAGGCACGATCTACCTGCTGATCGCGGGCACCTACACGCCCTTTTCGCTCGCTTACCTGCACGCGACGCCGTGGTGGATCTTGCTCGGCACCGTTTGGGCCGTGGCGTTGTACGGCTTCACGTCGAAGGTGCTCTTCGCCCACCGCGTCGAGAATGTGTCGATGTGGCCCTGCTTGCTCTGCGGCGCGCTGCCGTTCGCGGCGATCCCAACGCTGCTGACGCTGCTGCCGCTGGCGTGCCTGGGTTGGATGATGCTGGGCGTCGCCTGTTACATGCTCGGCCTGGTGTTCTGGCTGAACGACCGCCGCGTGAAGCACTTCCACGCGATTTGGCACCTGCTGGTGATGGCCGGCAGCGCGGCCCACTTCTCGGGGATTCTGCTGTTCGTCGTGCTGCCGCAGTGACTAACTGCAAGAGGCAAAACGCTGACACATGCGGATGGCGAATAGCAGCGCAATGGCGAAGAGAACAACGGACGCAGGCTCGGGCACGGCTGAAGACGATGCTCCACCGCTGCCGGCACCGGAGGTACCAAAATTCGACTTCCACACCGAATAGTCGCCGGAGTCGATTATGCCATTCACATTGCCGTCGGCGCCGGTGCCGACATTGACGGCCTGCCCCAGCGTGTTCCGCCAAACGGTATAATCCGTGGCGTCGACTACGTTATCGCCGTTGAAGTCGCCGGGGAGAAGGCCAGGAACGTACGTCTGCACCAAATTCTGGATCGTGCCATTGTACACATCGCGGTCGACGTTGCCGGCAACGCCGGCGACGGCGCCCGTGCTGGTGTATTGCCAAAATGCCCACCTTCGCCAAGGGTAGTAAGCTGATGACGGTGGCACAGAAGGGGGCGTGTAATTCCAATTGGCTAACCAGAGAGGGTACTGGCCGATGTCCGTTTCCAGATAGCTGCCGGCGAAGCTGCTGCCGGTGTAGATGATTGGCGTGATTCCAAGCCGATTCTCCACCTGGGTGCAGAAGTCGCGCGCCACTCTGAGACGTATTGTTTTACCGTCAATGGCGAGACTGAATCGTCCGGGAGTTGTTCAAGGTCGAGCACCGGCCGAAGATACGGCCCCGACCCACTGTAATAGCTCTGGATCGTGTTGACGAAGTGATTCGCTTCGTTCACCGCGTCGCTGGGGTCCGTTTCTCCGTCTTTCAAGCGGGCGAAATGGTAGGGACCGATCAGCACGCCAGCATTGCGCGCGCCGGTCATATTCCGGGCGAATTGATCGTCGACAAACCCATTGGCCTCGGTCGCCTTGCAGAAGGCAAAGTCGATGCCATCCGACTTGACGCTGGTCCAGTTAATTGTGCCCTGCCAATGCGAGACATCGACGCCATAAATGAGAGCGTGCGCGTTCGCTGAGTACAGGAGCAGCACCATTGTAGCGATGACGATTGAAGACTTGTTCACAATTTTGGTCAGAGACCTCATTGTCAAAGAAATATTTTCGATCATCGCACTAGCCGCCGATGGCAGGTCGCCGACGCACGTGGCTGGCAAATACCATCGCAAAGGCGACGAGAACAACGGACGCAGGTTCAGGTACGCCTGCAAAACTCAGACCACCTGCACCGGCCGGGATATGTGGCACCGACATGCCAAAGTTGGCCTTCCAGATGTTGTAGTCGCCGATGTCGACGATGCCGCTCAGATCTCCATCCGCTCCAGTGCCGATGTTCGCCGTCTGTCCAATTCTATTGCGCCAATAGACATAGTCGGCCGCGTCCACGACGCCGTTGTTGTTATAGTCGCCGTTGGAATAGTTGGGAGAGAATTGTTGGAGCAATTGGAGCAGCGTGCCGTCGAAAACATCGAGGTCGACGTTGCCGCTGATGCCGGGAACGCTGCCGGTGCTCGAATGTTGCCAGAACTTCCAGCTCGGCCAGGGCGCATACGCCGACGGCGGCGGCGTCGACGGCGGTGTGCGGCTGTAGTTGGCGATCCATAGGGGGTACGATGTGACCGTGCTATTGAATTCCGTGGACGCGAAATCGGTGTAGGTGTAGATGATCGGGTCGACGCCCAGGCCTTGCTTAATGGTGGTGGCCCATTTGACCACCCATTGCGACATGAACGACTGGCTGAGACTTTTGTCCGTGGGCAACTCGATATCCAACACTGGTCGCAACATCAAACCGGATCCCTGGTAATACGGTTTCGTCAATGAGATGAGATAGTTCGCCTCGTTGACTGCGTCGTTCGGGTCGCTCATGTTAGTTTGCGGATACCCGACGGCATACGGCCCGATCGGGATTCCGGCGGCGATGGCCCGGCTGAAATTGTTCACATAATTCGCGTCATGATCACAACAGCTTCCCAAGCTAACTCGGGCGAACGCGAATTGAATACCCGCGCCCTTGATCTGCTGCCATCCACTGGCAGTTATGTTGCCCTGGTACTGTGAAATGTCGATGCCGTTGATGAGCGCGTACGCCGGCACAGAAATTAAGAGGATGGATGCGACGGCGAGCGCGCCGATGACTGGTCTTCTCTGTTCCATTTCTCAATAGTACCAGCGGCGAGAAAGCGCGTCACGCCGAAACACCGGTGCAGTGGCCTCCGACGCTTGGTTCTGCGCAGCGGCATCATCGAAAGGCGCATGGACGAGTATCGCGATCGGAAATTCGGCCTGCGCGATTACTTCCTGCGCAGCAGCCGATCGCGAACGCTGGCCAGGCCCGAGTTGAATAGAATCCAGCCGCCGACGAAGCTGCCGGCGAGCGGGAAGGGCAGGCCGACCACGATCCCCGCCAATAGCGACTTGATCCAAGCTGTCGCACCGCGGTCGCCGGCATAGCGGGTCTGGAAGAAGTGCGTGCCGAGCGCGCCGCCGACGAATCCCACGACCGCCAACAGCGGAGTAGCCAGGTAGAGACTCAACGTGTTCTCGGCGAACAACAGCCAATCGAGGCCGAGGATCCACACGCCCGTCACGGGCAACAGCCACTGTCCGGCCCGCGGGTCGGTGAGCCAATGCCAAAGCGAGGCGTCGGGCGGCGACGTGGTGGCACGGATCGGTTTCTGCGTAGCGAGTTCGTTCATCGACGGGCGCGGGGTCGGCTCCTGGCTTGCGGAATCCTGAATAGCAGTCATGTATCCAATTGTAGGACTACGCCAACCGCCAGGCCAGTAACCGTTCACGCTTTGGGTTGGCGCCGCGACGCCGTTCGTCGCCGAGTCGACAGGCTTGGTCGTCCCCGCTGTCGAAGGCGACGACGCCTGCTACGTCCACCAGAACGACCGGTACAAGGGCCCGATTTTCGCAACCTCCGGGGCAGTTGGCCGCAAGGGTCGGCTGGCGATCCGCGCGGCGAATGCCTGACCTACGGCTTGACGGCGTACACTTTCACGCTCGCCGCGTAGTCGTTCACGTTGTAGCGCTTGAGCAACTCCTCCAGCTCGCCGTGAAGTTCGGTCGAGCAGCAGTCGGAGACCACCGGCAGGCCGCCCTCGCCCATCGCGGGCGAGCAGCAGCCGGATTGGTTCTCGACCTTCGCGTAGGCGTTGAGATCGGAGCCGCTCTCGACGATCTCAACGGCCTCGAAGCCGGCCGCCGCCAGTCCGCTGCGATACTCTTCCAGCGAGATCGCTCCCGCGATACAGCCGATGTAGGCCATCAGGCTCGCGCCAATCTCCGCCGGCAGCGGCTGCTTGAGCGCGATGTCGCTCACCGCCAGCCGCCCGCCCGGTTTAAGCACCCGCGCGATCTCGCGGAACACGGCCCGCTTGTCGGGCGCAAGATTGATCACGCAGTTGCTGATCACGCAATCGACCGTGGCGTCGGCCAGCGGCAGCGAGTCGATCGTCGCCTGGTGAAACTCGGCGTTGGCGACGCCCGACTGGGCCGCGTTCCGCCGCGCGAGCTCGAGCATCTGGGGCGTCATGTCGATGCCGATCGCCCGGCCAGTAGGCCCGACCTTTTTCGCCGCGAGAAAGACATCGAGCCCGCCGCCGCAGCCGAGGTCGACCACCACTTCGCCCGGCCTCAAGCTGGCGAACGCCGTCGGGTTCCCGCAGGAGAGCCCCATGTTGGCCTCGGCGGGTATCGAGCCGAGCTCGTCGCCCGAGTAGCCGAATGCCTCGGCCACCGCCCGCACGCCGTCGTGCGCGGTCGACAAACCGCTCTCCGCCACCGCCCCATATTTCGACCGCACTGCGTCCACAATTGCATCGGACATCGACAGACCCTTTCACTGCAGGCACATGATGGATGGAGAGTCAGCGGACTGACTTCCCACCAAAAAATACTAAGTGAGAACAGACCGCAGCGTCAACCAGACTCCGACGAAGATGATCAACCAGCCGGTAATCGTCCGGGCCCACCATTCGATCTTCGCCAGCGTATTGAACGCGCGGCCCATCGAATGGGCACTGACGGCGAGCAGTAGAGCAAACACCAGCGCTGGAATCGCCGTACCAATGCCATAAATGAACGGCAGCGCGACTGTGGAGTCGGCTTTCACCGCGGAGATGACACTGCCGAAAAACAGTGCCGCCGACGTGGGGCAGAACGCTAGCGCAAATAACACGCCCAGCACGAGCGCGCCCCAGACACCCAGCGATTGAACGCGGCGCCGGAAGCCCGCCGAGATGCCGCAGCCGCTGATATGGACATCGATCAGCCCAACCACTAGCATCCCTAGCAGGACCAGTATCGGCCCCATTGCCAACTGCATGTACTTCTGCAGGAACATTGACACGTGGGGCACTGATAAGGCGGTCGTCACGAGCAAGAATGCGAGGCCGAGGTAAGTCAAAACGCGGCCGATCGCATACAGCAGCCCCGCTAGGAGCACGCGTCGCGGACTCTCCACGCGGCCGCCGATGTAGGAGATGGCCGCGATATTCGTCGCCAGCGGGCAGGGACTGATCGACGTCAGGATGCCCAGCCAGAGAGCCGACGCGGCCGCGACTAAAAACTCGGTCATTCGTCGGTTCCTTCCGTCAAATATGGGTCGATGCCCTGCTGGATGTAGGCCGTAAAGGCCGCTTGATCTCCAACCAGTTCCCAAACGCGAGCAAGGTTTTGCCAGGCAGACTGCCGCCCGTCGCGGCGCTGCACGACGACGACCGTCGGGGCCACGAGTTGATAGTCCTCGAGATAGTGAGCGTTCTCGGGCTGCTCGTAATTAATGGCCTGCCAGGAGACTTCGCCGCGGGCCAGGCGGTCGGTAAACTGCGTCTGCAGCGCCTCCTGCGCATCGGCTTCGATTCGACGGCAGGTGGGGCAACGCATGTTGCCGTGGAAGTAGATGACGTCGACGCCGTTCTTCCCCGCTACCGCCGAATCGCCGTCCACAAGATCCGGAATCGCACCAATCAGCGTCGCATCCGACGCTTCACGATGCTCTCGAACTACCATCGTGCCAATGCTCACTCCAACAAACAGCAATAAGACGGCCGTTGTGATCAACTTTACGTTCATTTTGTTTGCTCCCTCTTTGTTAGATGTCGGGTACAGCGCGCTGGCTGGTGCCGGTCAGGCGGCTGGCTGTTGCAGGAGCCGCTTGATTTCGCTGGGTGAAGCGACCGTGCCAACGAGCTTCACTTCGCCATCGATCACCAGCGCAGGCGTCATCATCACGCCAAACTCGACAATGCGGTTGATGTCTTCGATATTTTCCACCTTGGCAGGAATGCCCAATTCGGCGATTGCCTGCTCGGCGCTCTGTTGCAATTGGGCGCATTTCTTACAACCGGTGCCCAGGATTTGAATTGTGATCATGGCGATACTCCTAGTGAAAGATGATTGATTGCGATGGAAGCCGGAGCGACTAAGTCGCTGGTCGCGGGTTTCGCCGGATACAACGCTCCGTAGCCCAACCCGGCAAAGGTAGACATTACGATAACAAGTCCAACGAAGACCGCCGTCTTCGTGTTGCCGACCACTGAGCGAATGACCAAGATGCTGGGCAACGATAGCGCCGGACCGGCCAGCAGCAGTGCCAAGGCCGGCCCGCTCGCCATGCCGTTACGCATCAAGGCTTCGAGGATCGGCACTTCCGTGAGCGTGGCAAAATAGAACAAGCAGCCGACGACCGATGCGATCAGGTTACTTACGAGACTGTTGTCGCCGACGAGGATTGCCACCTGCCTCTCGGGCACCAACGCCGCCAGAAAGCCCACGACGAACACGCCGCCAAACAGCAGCGGCACAAGCAACTTCGAAAACTCCCAGGTATTGCCCATCCACTCTTCGAAGTCTTGTTTGTTGAGCCAGGCCAAGCTCATCACTGCGACCAGCGCGCCCATCGCACCGGCCAAGTACCAGCGGAAATGGTGAATCCGCGTGACCCAAGTTGTCACGTCCTCAATGGTGGCGACCTCAGCCTTGGCCAAACGGACGACGTCGGCCGACTCGTGTCCCAGCACGGCCTGTTTTAGCCGTAAGTCGTAGGCCCCTTCAGTTTCGTATTGCAGCGTGGCCTCAAACCGCGTCCCGTCGGCCAGTTCGACGCGTTTGTTTCCCGGGTTGAACCAGTCGCTGAAGATGAGGAAGGCCAGCATCGCCGCGAGCATTGCCGCATTTTGCCAGAGCGGCCTCCGCGATGCCGGCGGGTCGGGCACAGCCAACGTCGCTTGCGTGCGAGCCTCTTCGCTGCGCCGGAACAGCACCGCCATGAGGAGCCCGATCACCACGCCGAACACGATTGTCCCGACCACGCGGGCGACGCCGAGTTCAATCCCCAGCACGCGGGCCGTGAGGAAAATGGCCAACACGTTGATGGCCGGACCGGCATAGAGGAAGGCCGCCGCCGGCCCCAGTCCCGCCCCCATGCGGTAAATGCCCGCAAACATCGGCAACACGCTACAGGAGCACACGGCCAGTACGGTCCCGGAAACCGAGGCGACCGAATAGGCCTCCATTTTGTTCGCCTTCGGTCCCAAGTGTTTCAGCACCGATTCCTTCGACAGAAACGTGGTGATCGCGCCGGCGATGAACAGCGCGGGCACGACACAGGCGAGCGTGTGGTTGCGGACGTACCATTGCAGTAACACAAACGCTTCCACGATCGCGCCCGTCACCTTGGCGGCAGTTGGATTTACGTCCGCCGCAAATTGTGGCGTAGCCAGCGGCAGAAAATAGGCAACGAGAAAGACGGCCAAGAAGGAAGCGAAGATCTTGAGCTCGCGTTGCATGTCAGGCGACTCCCGGGCTTCTATTTGTTATTTGGCTAAACATGCAAATATCGGACCGCAAAAAATCCCTGCCGCGGCAGGGAACTGATTTAATCCGCCAACACTTTCAGGTGGTAGTTCACATTGCACTGGACCACCGACTCGATGCAGGAAAACAGACTATTCAGGCACTTCACTCGCAATCGGTAAAACACCATCTGGCCCCGCTTCTCGTCGGCAATGATCCCCGCGTCGCGCAGCAAGGCCAGGTGGCGCGAAACCGTCGACATGTCGGTTCCCACCAGCTCGGTGAGGTCGCAGACACAGCGTTCGCCGTGCTTGGTCAGTTCGTCGACAAGCAGCAGCCGGGCCGGATGGGCGAGCGCCTTCATGATCTTCGCTCGGGCTTCGTACTTGGCTTTTTCTTTGGCCGTCATCTATCGCTCCCTATCGACGCTTGCTTATTTGCAAGTTTAGCCAAATAGCGTAGCAAAGTCAAGTTTCATAAAAAACGGGCTGCCGTACGCGTATCATGCCGTTTTGGACAGTTCGGCGAGCCACGTACGAATCCGCATCTCGATTTGGTCGCGGACGGACCGAAATTTCTCGAGCGTTGCCGCCGGCGTGCCCTCGAAGGAGGCCGGATCGTCGAACGGCCAGAAGAGGCGGTTCATCGAGCCGGGAAAGACCCTCGGGCATTTTTCGTTCGCCCCCTTGCAGACGATGATCAGATGCCGCACGGCCATCCGTCCCAAGAACTCGCTCAAGTCGGTAGGCTCCTTGCCGCTAATGTCGATGCCCGTTTCGGCCATCACTTCCACCGCGAGTGGATGCACGCGCTCGGCCGGATCGGTGCCGGCGCTGAACACGTCAAATCGGTCGCCTGCCATCTTGCGCAGGAATCCCTCCGCCATTTGGCTGCGGCAGGAATTGCCGGTGCACAGAATGAGGATGTTCGGTCGATTTTCCACCGATTCGGTCCCCCGCTCACGCTTCAATTAGGCCATCGAAGTACTTCCGCCGAAAGTACCGCGCGACGCTCACCAGGCCGATCATCACCGGCACTTCGACCAGCGGACCGATCACCGCGGCAAACGCCACGCCCGAGTTGATGCCGAACACGGCTACCGCCACGGCGATGGCGAGTTCGAAATTGTTGCTGGCCGCGGTGAAGGCGAGCGTTGCCGTCTTCGAGTAGTCGGCTCCCACCTGACGGCCCATGAAAAAGCTGACCAGAAACATCACGACGAAGTAGACGAGGAGCGGCACCGCGATCAAGAGCACGTCGTACGGGATCCGCACGATCCGGTCGCCCTTCAAACTGAACATCACGAGGATCGTGAACAACAGCGCGACGAGCGTGAGCGGGCTCACGCGCGGGATGAACACCTGCTCGTACCACGCGCGGCCTTTTGTTTTCAATAGCACCAGCCGCGTGAGCATGCCGGCCAGGAACGGGATGCCGAGATAGACGAACACACTCTGGGCGATTTGGCCCATGCTGACTTCTACCACGCTCCCCGCGAGGCCCAGCAGCGGCGGCAGCCAGGTGATGAAGAACCAGGCGTACACGCTGTAAAACAGCACCTGGAACACGCTGTTGAACGCCACCAGCCCGGCTGCGTACTCCGTGTCGCCGCGGGCCAGCTCGTTCCACACGATTACCATCGCAATGCAACGGGCGAGTCCGATCAGAATCAGCCCTGTCATGTACTCGGGGTAGTCGCGCAGGAAGACGACCGCCAGCACGAACATCAGCGTCGGGCCGATCACCCAGTTCTGCAGCAGCGAGAGCCCAAGGATTTTCCAATTGCGAAATACGTCGCCCAGCTCTTCGTACCGCACTTTGGCCAGCGGCGGGTACATCATCAAAATGAGACCGACCGCAATCGGGATGTTCGTCGTGCCGACTTGAAAACGATTGATAAACGACTCGACGCCGGGCACGAGGTAGCCCGCCGCCACGCCCACAGCCATCGCCAGGAAAATCCAGAGCGTCAAGTAGCGATCGAGAAACGAAAGTCGACCGCGGGGACAAGCGGGGGCAATCGCGGCTTGGTTCACAGAGTGGTTCCTTCCTCGTGAGACAGGGCCTCAGGCAGCGACAGGACGAACTCGCGAATCTCGTCGCGCACGCGGCGATACGGGGCCAGCCGCTCTTCGTCCGATTTGGCAGCAGCAGCCAAGTGCGGCGGATCGTCGAACGTGTGGTGCACTACTTTCGCCCCGCCGGGAAACACCGGGCACGACTCGCGGGCGTGATCGCACACCGTCACCACGTAGTCGATCGGCTGGTCGGCCAGCTCGTTGACGTGCTTCGACCGCTGGCCCGAGACGTCGACGCCGACCTCGGCCATCACGCGGACCGCATCCGGATTCAGCCGCGACGGCTCGACGCCAGCGGAACAGGCCTCGATCGCGTCGGCCTTCAAATGCCGCGCCCACCTCTCCGCCATCTGGCTGCGGCAGGAGTTGCCGGTGCAGAGAAACAACACAGTCGGTTTGTCACTCATGTTGAATTCGCTTATCCGAATAGATCGACGCGAGATTTAACTGGGAGGGTGAGGCTCCGGCCGAACCTTCATCAATGGCTCGGCGGGAGCCTCGCCCTCCCAACACGTATTGATTCACGAACAGCAGCCGGAAAGTTGCTTCAGCTTCTTCTCATCTCGTGCCAGCTGCGGCACATCTTCAAAGCAGCACGAGAGGCAATCGAGCAGCTTCGCCTGAAATGCCGTCCGCGCCGGTGCGAGCCGGTAGTACATCCACAACCCGTCCCGACGGGCCTCGACCAGCCCGGCTCGCCGCAAATAGGCCAGGTGCCGCGACACCTTCGGCTGCGGCACACCCAGGACGCCGACGATCTCGCACACGCACAACTCGCCCTGCCCCGCTGCCGAACGACGCAACATGCTCAAAATCCGCAGCCGCGTGCGGTCCGAGAACGCACGGAACAACTGGTCGACAGAACTGGCGGCCTTGGTTTTCATATATTCGCTTATGCAAATATAGTGTCGGGCCGGTCAGGCAAGTCAAGGCTGCTCGTTAACTAGGGCGTGCGGCAGCGCGAGAGGAATGCGTCCACCGACCATGCCCCACCGCCGACGATGAGCAGAAAAACCGACCCCAGCAGCATCGACCAGTCGGTGCGGGCCTCGTGAGCCATCTTCCAGAAGCCGTCGTTCATCAGTATCGGGATTTTGGTGGTGGCGATCGCCGTGAGCATAATCACGATCAGTGGCACCGCCGCCAGTCGCGTGGCCAGACCCAAGAGCACGAGCGCGCCGCAGCCAATTTCGAAACAGGCCACCAGCGGCGCAGTGATCTGTGGCGAGGAGATTCCGATCTTCTCGAATCGCCCTGCACCCGCGTCGGCCGGATAGAGGAATTTCTGCGTACCTTCGGAAATAAACACGGCACCAACCATCAACCGGATGATGATCACCGCCGCCGCGGCATTCGTGGCCAAAACCCTACGCATGGCTCTACCTCCGTTTGTGGCGAGCGTCTTTGTCGTCGAGCACTTCGCTGGCGAGCTCGCGGAGTTTGATGCGGGCTTGGCCTAACAGCTTGCGTCCTGCGGCCGTGGCGCGAAAATTGTTCCGCCGCTTCCCGCCCACCACCGTAGAGCGTGCCGCCAGCAGACCGGCCCGCTGCATCTGATGTAACACCGGGTAAATTGTACCCGGCCCAATGTCGTAGCCGTGCTCGCCCAATTCCTCCATCAACTCGACGCCGCAGATCGGCTCCTTGTCGGCGTGGTAGAGGATATGCAGGCGGATGAAGCCCAGGTGCAGATGTCGCAGCACGTCGTCGGCCATTATATCGGGTCTCGATATTGATTGTCGATAGCGAGGCAGTACAATCCATGCTAGGGTCCACTCGAGCAGCTGAGAAGGGAGCGACAAAAAAATGGCGTCCAGAACAATACGTGCCCTCACCGTCCTTGCGATCGGCGTCGCCATTGGAGTTGGCGCCCACGCGTTCTTGTCGGACTCGGTGCAGGTAGCCCAGGCCCAGGCGACTAAACCGGGGCCCGATTTGCGCACTTTGGCAGCCGAGGTCAAATCGATCCAAGGCAAGCTGCCGTCGCAATCGCACACGATGCAGGACGTGAGCTATCATTTCGGCAACTCTGTGGTTCGCCGGCGAGCAGGAAAACTGGGCCCTGGCCGAGTTCTACTGGGACGAGACGCTCTCGCACCTGCACTGGGCGGTGCGAGTGATTCCAGTACGCAAGGACTTGAAGGGCAAAGACGTCGACCTGCGGCCGATACTCGCTGGCTTCGAAAACGGCCCGCTCCACCAGTTGCACGACGCCATCGTCGCCAAGGACAAGCCGGCGTTCGAGCACGAGTATCGCACGTCGCTCGAAACCTGCTATGGTTGCCACAAGGCCGCCGACAAACCCTACTTGCGACCGCAGATTCCGGAGCGTCCCGAATCGCCGATCATCAACTTCGATCCCCACGCCACCTGGCCGCGCGGCTGATTCATGTCCACCAAGCGAATTCCTCGCGTCGTCTGGGTCCTCGGCATGGCGAGCCTGTGCATGGATCTCTCGTCGGAGATGATCCATTCGCTGCTGCCGGTGTTCTTGGTGTCGGTGCTCGGCGTGGGTGCGGAAACACTGGGCCTGATCGAGGGCGTGGCCGAGGCGACCGCGTCGATCGCCAAGGTGTTTTCCGGCGTTTGGAGCGATCACCTGGGCCGCCGCAAGCCGCTGGTGGTGTTCGGCTACGGTTTGGCGGCGCTCGCCAAGCCACTGTTCCCGCTGGCAAATTCTGCCAGCGCGGTGTTGGTCGCCCGCTTTGCCGACCGGCTGGGCAAAGGCGTCCGCGGCGCACCGCGTGACGCGCTGGTGGCCGACGTTACGCCGCCCGAGCTGCGCGGCGCCGCGTTCGGATTGCGGCAGGCGCTCGATACGCTCGGCGCGGTTTCCGGCCCGCTCGTGGCGATCGGGCTGATGAGCCTGCTCGCCGGCAACGTCCGCGGCGTGTTCTGGTTTGCCGTGCTGCCGGCCTGGGCGGCGGTCGCGCTGTTGGCGATCGGCATCGAGGAGCCAACCCAACATGCCGACGGCCGGCCGCCTCGCTCATTGCCCCACTGGCGCGACATGACCAGGCTGCCGGCCGCGTTTTGGAGCGTCGTCGTAATCGGCGGCGGTATTCACGCTGGCCCGCTTCAGCGAGGCGTTCTTGATCCTGCGAGCCCACGACGCGGGCCTGTCGCTCGTGTGGACACCGCTCGCGCTGGTGGTGATGAATCTCACCTACGTAGTATCGGCCTACCCCGTCGGCAAACTCTCCGACCGCATCGGCCGCGTTGGGCTGCTCGCGCTCGGACTGGCAGTACTGATCGTGGCCGACATGTTCCTCGCACTCGGCCAAGGGATCACGACGGTACTGGTTGGCATCGCCGTGTGGGGCCTCCATCTCGGGCTGACGCAGGGCCTGCTGTCGGCGATGGTCGCCGACACCGCGCCGGCCGACCTGCGCGGCTCGGCGTTCGGCGTGTTCTATTTGGTCGGCGGCGTCGCCACGCTCATCGCCAGCCTGCTCGCCGGCGTGCTCTGGCAGTCGGCTGGGCCGCCGATCACGTTTTACGCCGGTGCAGCCTTCTCCGCCGTCGCGCTGGCAGGACTGTTGGCCTGGCGGATGCGATTTGCCAGCAAGACAGACTGACAGCGTTCACTTCGCGTTCCAATCCGCCCGGGCCTGCGACGAAAACCGTCGCGCGACCGCGCCTTTCCAACTCGCCAAGAACTGCCGATACGCGGCCGACTCCTCGTCGTAAGGCTTCTCGGCAATCTCGCGGCGATTGATCGTCCCGGCGGTGTCGTCCATGAACTTGCGGTCGAGTGGATTGGTGGGGTCCAAGTCCTTTGGCTGCGCTTTGGCGGAAGCTGGCGACGAGTCGCTCGTAGGCTTCGTTCCGCGCTTCCGGGCCGTCGGCCGCTTCGAAGGTGGCGATCGCCGCCGCGACGACGGGCGATTTTTCGGCCCAGCCGTCAAGCAGTTTCACCAGTCGCCGTTCATGCTTCTCGATTTCCGCGTCCGCCATTGCGACCCGTTCGCGGGCGTCGGCCGCCAGACGCAGGCAATCGGCGACCACCGACGCTGCGAGGAGCAGCCCCATCGCCAAAATCGCCAGCGGGATGACAAGTTTCTTCATGGGAATTTCACCACGGGCGGTTGGGTCACCTCGTCCGGTGCGTCGAAGAACTCTCGCGGCGGCATGTCCTGCAGATTGGCTACCACGTTCGACGGCACCTGTCGCAACAAATTGAGATACAGGTTGACGGTCTGATTGTACGCGTGTCGCCGCTCGGCGATACGGTTTTCGGTCTCCGAGAGCTCCCGCTGCAAGTTGAGAAAGCTCTGGTCGGCCCGCAGTTGCGGATAATTCTCGGCGAGCACCATGATTCGACCGATCGTGCGGGCAAGCTCCGGCTGGGCCTGGTTCGCCGCGGCCGCGTCGCCGAACGGCCGCGCCTGCGTGCGGAGCGCGGCCACGCTCTCGAACGTGCCCGCGTTCGTGCTGGGCGTAGCCTTTGGCGACTTCGACTAGGTTCTGAATCAAATCGAAGCGTCGCTTCAGCTCGACCTCGATGTGCGACCACGCCTGGTCGACCGCGTTGCGAGCCTTCACGAGCGCGTTGAACGTGAGCAGATACCAGGCGACGACGATCGCGCAGAAAACGGCCGCGGCCATTGTAAAGATCATTTCACCATCCTCCCGAGGCGCCACCGCCTCCGCTCGACCCGCCACCAAATCCGCCGCCGCCGCCACCGCCGCCACCACCGAAGCTGCTGCCACCGCCCGAGGAGCTTGTCGAGATCATCGGCAGCGTAACAAATCGCACTCCCTTGTGATTGCATGCCACGCAGCGGCCGTCCACCCGCGCCATGCCGGTGCTGGTCGTCGTGGCCGCGCGCATGACTTCCTGCGGATCCTCCTTGTAGGTGCGGGCCTTGCACGCGGGACAATCAGTGAAGCCGGAGAACGCCTTGACGTACCGCTCCGTGTCGCTGTTCAGGCAGGCCGGGCAAATCCACACGTCGTAGTCCACCGAGCCGATCTTCTCTTCGAGCCGCTGGACCGACGTGAGCTTGGGATCATCATCCTGCTCGCTCAACAGCTCCAATTGCGTACCGCACTTCGAGCAGCCGTGCGGCCCGAAGCGACGGTATTTCACCAAGTTGAAGCACCACGCGGCCAGCGCGGCCACGGTCGCGCCGCTGAACCAGCCTATCGGTGCCAATCGCCGCGGCGTGTCCAACACGAAGTAAGCTGCCACCGCGAGAGCCACCAGGCCGATCGACGAGGCGATCATGAATTCCAGCGTCGAATACAGCCGCTCGCTGACGACGAGACACCCGGCCACGAGGAGCACGATCGCGGCAACCGCCACGCCGCCGATGGCCACGAAGGCTCGTTTCATTGCCGTGCGGGCCAACGCCGGCCCGGAATCGGGGTCGCCCCGCGCCGCTTTCGGGTCGGACCGCAGGATCTTTGCCAGTTGTTCGGCCCCCGCGATGATGCCGCCGGGATAGTCGTTTCGTTTGAACCGCGGGATGATGTACGCGTCGCGAATCTGGCCACAGAGCACGTCGGTCAGTAGGGGCTCGACCCCGTAGCCAACTTCGATCCGCACGCGCCGTTCCTTCGGTGCGACCAGCAACAGCACGCCATTTTTCCGCTCCCTGTTTCCAAGGCCCCATTGGTTAAACAACTCATGAGCGTATGCGTCGATCGGTCTGACCATCGAGCGACGATACCGCAACCACCACAACCTGTGCCGTCGTCTGCCGCTCGACGCTCTGCGAGAGACTTTCAAGCGACTCGCGCTGCGCCGGCGAGAGCAGATTGGCGAAGTCGTGCACGCGCAGCGTCGTGTCTCGCGGCGTGACCACCGCCAAGACTATCACCGCCATGACTGATAACACGCACATTGCCCAAACTGCCGATGTACAGGGCCGCAGATACCGCCATTTCCACGGGCAAGTGTACTGCTTTGGCACCCGTGGGTCGTCGTCGATTGCAGCATTTCGCGGGAAATCGCTCCGATTTGGCCGGCCCGACTTCGTACTCCCCTCAGATTGGTGGATGTGCGCCCGCTAGCGATTGGTTTAGTGTGGCCAATCCTGCCAAACCTAACGACTCCCACGCGTGGATTGTCCCTCAGGCAGAGTCCGCGTGGTGTTGTCGCCCACCGAGAGTTTACGTCGTTGCCGCTGTGGCAACGGACTGAGCTATCCACAAGTCCCACCTGGTGACATTCCCCACCTTTTGACCTAGCGGAGATCGCTATGCGCTACCAATCCACATCTCGAAATTCACACCTCGGTCGGCGCACGCTCGCGGCGATCGCCGTCTTCGTAGCGTCTGCTGAACTGGCGACGGCAGCCCATGCGATCGAGCTGCCGACGCTTTCCTTGCGCCGCAACGACTGCGTCACGGTCGCCGGATTGAATTGGTACACCGACTACGCCGCCGCCTGCGACGAAGCTCGCAGCGCGAAGAAGATGCTGCTCGTGAACTTCGTGCCGCGCGACCAGAGCGACGCCCAACGCGGACTCGAAAAGTTTCTGCGCAGCGATCAATCCATCCGCGGGCAGTTGAACGATTACGTCCTGGTCCGTGTTTCCGAAGACGAACGTGCCGGCGGCTTGCTGATCCCGCTCCGCAAGAAGAATCGCGTCCGACTGATTGAGGATGCGACCTTCCAGCACCTCGGCGGCAAGCCCGGTTTGGCGATTCTCGATTTCCAGCACGCGAAAGAATCGTACTACGGGCAAGTCGTCACCGTGCTGCCCTTCGCGAACGGCAAATACTACCGCTGGAAAAACTCGCAATTCGCCGTCGCGCTCGGCCTGCCGGCCGGCACGATCACTGAGCGCATGATGGTTTGGGCGGTTCGCATCCATCCCGAACGGCCGCAGAGCACCGTCGGCACGATGCACCCGGAGCTCGTCGCGCTGGCGACCAAGCATTCGGAATACCAAGCCCAGATCGGCGTGCAGGGGCATCAGAATTTTGAGACCCGGGCCCAGAAAGTCCGCTTCGTCACCCACTCGAACGAGGTCAGCGAAGTCGTCGCCGAAAGCTGGGAGAACCAAGACCTCGTCGACTCGTGCATCGACTGCGTGGCGAGCTGGCGACAATCGCCCGGCCACTGGGCCGGCGTGAGCAGCCGCCACCGCCTCTACGGCTACGACATCCGCAAAGGCTCGAACGGCATCTGGTACGGCACGGGGCTGTTTGCCAATTGACTTTGGATGCCCAAACGGATCGATGTCGCGCAAATCGATTTCGCGCTTGCGCTCGCTATTTCCGCTTGGACTTTTTGGCGGCCTTTTTCTTCCGCGACGGCTTGACCGCTGTCTCCAGGAGTTGAATCACTTCGTCCCATTGCCGTGATTTCGCGTTTGCGGGTCGCTGCATCCGTGCATAGTTAAGGGCCGACCCGACTCCCTCTGGCCTGCTCCCCCAAAAGCTGATCCATGTGTTGTGAGAGTCTTAACAGCTCAGGAGGGCAAGGAGATCCTCGATGTCGGACAAACGACGAAGGAAGCGGCACAGTCCGGAGCAGATTGCGGCACAAGGACAGCTGCGGCACAGGGACAGCCATCCATTCGCATCGAGCGGCAGCTTGACATTTTGCTAAGTCAGTGCTGCCCAAAGACTTCGCACCAAGACTGCGCGGTGGCCAAAAATCGGGGCTAGGCGCTGGCCCGCAATAGGATATAAATGAACACGTATTCTCGCGGTCGGGGCGGGTGAGGCGGACGCCGCTGGTGGTTCCTCCGCGATCAACGCGTCGAGGCACTTTTCATCGCCGACGGCCCTCCGTTCCAACGCGGACGATACGCTCGCTGTTTGGCAACTTGAACGATCGTGCGCCGCGAGAGTGCGTTTCTGCGGCGGACGATCGATGCTCGCCGTGGCGAAACCGCCGACGGCTGCGCTACCGCTGTGCAGCGAAGGCATTGGGCACGGAGTTCCGCTCCGACTCCCGACTCCTATCCAGCACACCTCCGATCAAAATGTGACCAATGAACGTCGAGTTTTGTTCCCTTCGCCTCGCGTCGCAGCCTGGAAAAATCGAGGGCAATTGAAAATCGACCGAACAAAAGAAACGAATTGTGTCGCACCGACGAGAGTTTTTCAAATTCGATCAAATTGCAAACGCCACGGCAGCAACGACTTGCGACGAAGGGAAAACCCGGAGCAAAAACAAAAATCGAAAATCCCCAGCGCCAGATGAATTCTGATACCGACGGCTCAAAACTAGCAGATCACAATTGTCCGGCCGGAGACACGTGCGGCGAGGAGCGAGTTTTGAAACTCTTTGCGAAAGCGCGAACTCGACGTCGTTTGGAACGAGCGCTACACGAAATCGACGTGTTCTACAGAGTGGTCAGCCACACGGGCGTGACAACACTCATGAGTTTTGGAGCAGTGAATCGTGTATTTCAAGTGTGATGCAAAACTCCAACTGCTCCAGAACCGGCAATTTCCTGTCTTGCCGGACTCGCCCTGTCATCCGTTACATGGCGGCCGTCCGGCCGATCCAGTCGGCGAGGTCTGCAAAATATCGCTCGGGATCGGACTCGAATTCGAGCGTGTGGACCGCGTTGGGGTACTCGACGAGCGTTTTGTGGGCGGCGCCAAGGCGGCCCCAATAGGCGCGGCAGCGGGAATTGTCGACGACCTGGTCGCGGCCGCTGAGCATCAAGAGCGTCGGCGTGTGAATGTAGTGGGCGCTCTGTTTCGCATACCGCGCGAGCCGACTGTCGGCCTGGGCGAAGCGATAGGTCACTCGGCGGAGCGAGAGCGGATCGCCGTCGATATACTCGCGCCACCGCGGCGTTTCGGTGTAGAGCAAACCACGCTGCATCGGGATCTCGAACCGACGCCGCCGCATTCGCTCGCGCACCGGAATCCGCATTGCCCAGCGTTGCAGCCGGCTCGGCTCGAACGGCGAATAAAGCCCGGGCGTGACAAGCACGAGACCCTGCAACAGGCCTGGCTGGTATCGCGCGACCGCCGCCGCGAGCTTGCCGCCCCAGCTAATTCCGCAGAGCACCACCGGCCGCGAGTTGCCGACCCGTTCGAGATACGTCGTCACGTCATCAAGCCAAGTGGTGTGGCAATCGACGTCGCCACGGGCTTCGGCGTTGAGCCCCGAGCCGCGGCGATCGAGAAAATGGACTTCGAATCCACAGTGGTTGAGGTGCTGAGAGCTGCGGGTGTACCAGCCGCCGTGGCTCGTGATGCCGTGCAGCATCACCACCCGCGCTCGCGGCGGTTCGATCCCGTCCCACACGCGCACGGCCAGCCGGCGCCCATCGCGGGCGGTGTAGAAGTCGATGCGCGGGAGCGGAGAGGACACGGGGCCTGCTTCGAGAGGGAGTGGTTCGAGCGGAACACGAGCGATCCGATATGTAAGGTTAGCACTCATATGCTTCTGCATTCACACGACGGCGAATCGACGTTTGGCTGTGGTGAACTCCGCCAGAGCGGCTGTAGCGATCGTAACGCCGAGACCGGGACCGGCGAGCGCGGCGCGCGGCCACCGTATTTGAACGTGACGTCTTCGTTCGTGACCGGGCGGCGGAACAGATAGCGGTCGTACGAGCCCTCGACGTAGCGAACGTTGGCGACGCTCGCTGCCCAGTGCCGGCCCGCCGCCGAGAGGATGCCCGACTCTCCCGGATGACAGCCGAGTTGGTAGCCGAGCCCGCGGGCTTCGGCAAACGCCGCCAATCGCAAGCTGGCCAGGAAGCCGCCGCATTTCGAGAGCCGAATGTTGAACAGATCGCACGTTTCCTCGGCCACGGACGCTTCCGCGTCGACGAGGCTGGTGAGCGACTCGTCGAGCATAATGGGAACCGCGATTTGGCGGCGAAGTTCCGCGAGTGCGCCGAATTCTTCATGGGCCAGCGGCTGCTCGACGCAACTCACGCGCGATGCGACCAGCGAATCGATACTTTGCCGCGCCTCGGCTGCCGGCCACGCACCATTGACGTCGATTCGCAGATCGACGCGCGGCCCGATCCAGCGGCGGATCATGCGGAGTCGCGCCGCATCGTCGTCGCCCTCGCGGCCGACCTTCACTTTGCAGTCGCGAAAACCGTACAGCCGCCGCAACAACGACTTGAAACGCAGCCGACGGCCGCCCGCGTCGATCACCGCTCCATAGCGGACGACGGATTGCGTCGGTCGCACCACTACCACCGGCTCGAAGAGTCGCGTGACCGTGCTCACCGGCTCGCCGAACAAGCGTCCAAACGCGTCCAGCAAACTCAGCTCGACGGCGCAGCAGAGTGCGTTGCCGTAACAGCCGCGAGGATTCTCCTGGATTTCAGCCGGCCGAAACCGCTCGCACAGCCGAATCACTTCCTCCCAAGAATTGCAGTCGCCGGAAAGCTGCTCAGCAACCGGCGTGGCGGCAAGCTGTTCGAGGCAACCGGCCGGCGTTTCCCCAGTGACGTACTTCCGCGGCACACCTTCGCCCCAACCGACCGTGCCATCGGAGAGCTCGCAGCGAACGAAGATGTTCTCGCTCTCGACGCGCGTCGCCTTGGCATGCGAAAACCGCATCCGCAACGGCAAACGGACGACCGACGCGGTGAGCTGGCGGACGTGCATGGCGTCAATCTGCTAGACGGCAACGGCTTCGACTGCCGCCGGACGCGATTTGCCGGTCAGGTCGTCGAGCGCGATGCAGATGCCGTCGCGGAAGTCGACCTGCGGCGCGTAGCCCAGCACCCGTTTCGCCTTGGCGATCGAGTAGTCGAGGTTGAGCGTCATGAACTTGATTTGTGCCCGCGTCAGAAAGGGTGGGTCCTGCCGACCGCGCAGTTTGGCGATCCGCTCGATCGGCCCGACCAACAGCCGCGGGATCAACTCGGGCACGTGCCGCGGGTGGGGCTTGCCGAGGTAGTCGGCGATCGTGTTCACGAATTCCTCGCGCGTCACCAGCCGCTCGTCGCGGATGTTGAACGTCTCGCCCAGCACACCGGGCTTCTCGACGGCCAACAGCATCGCCTCGACCAGGTTGCCGACGTAGGTGTTGTTGATCAGGCGGTCGCCGCGGCCGATGAATTTCATCTTGCCGCTGTTAATCTTTTCGATGAATCGCGGGAGTGCGTGCCGATCGCCGGGGCCGTAGATAATGCCGGGACGCACAATCACGGCAGGGAAATCGTGCTCGCGGACGTGGTGGTTGACGAGGCTCTCGGCCTCGGCCTTGGTGCGGGTGTAGCCGTCGAGGCCCACGGCGTCGGCGGGCACAGTCTCGTCGGTGCCGTAGTGGTGCCGGGCCGGGTAGACGCCGAGCGAGCTGACCTGCACCCAGCGACTCAGCCGCGGCGATCGCGCGGCGGCGTGGATCATGTGCTCCAGGGCGATCACGTTGATCGCGCGATATTTTTCGGCCGGCCCCCAATCGCCGACGTGGGCCGCCGTATGGACGACGATTTCCACGTTGGCCAGCGCCGCCGGCAGCGACTCGGGATCCGACAGATCGCCCTCGACGAATTCAATGTCCAGTCCTTCGAGCGGCCGGCGATTCGAATCGCGACGGACCATCGCCTGCACGTGGTAGCCGGCCTCCACCGCGCGGCGAGCAAAGGCGGCGCCGACCATGCCGGTCGCGCCGGTAACCAAAATGGTCGTGCTCATGGCGTGCGATCCTTACGCGCAACCGACAAGGGGAGCGTCGAAATTGCGCAGCGACGGCGTCGAGACCCGCGTGAGTCGGTCGACGAACTCCAGGTCGCCGACGAGGCAGGGGTGCTTGTATTCCTCAAAATTGCCGCGGTCGCCGGTCCGCTCGCGGCGCATTGCGCTCCAGGTGCCCAGCGGCACGTCGCGGACCTCGACGGGGAGCAGCCGGCCGCTGGTGCATTTCGAGCTGTACTCTTCATTCATCCGTTCCAGGTTCACCTGCACGCGATGGGCCAGCTCGTCGATTCGGCCACGATGGGCCGGCGGTTCCAGCAGGAGCAAGTATCGCGGACGGCCGTTCAGACTCGGAGCGAGCGTAAACGTCTCGAGCGGCAGCCCGAGTTCGGCGAAGCTGGTCTTCACCGCCCGCACCGCCTGATGCTCGCTGAGCTTCTCACCGGTCAAGCTGCAGAAGCTCTTTCCCTTGTTGAGGAACTCTACGAGCGGAGCTTGTCCCTCGAACCCGACGCAACGAACGACGTCGTGGATGTCGTAGCGATAGAGGCCGCCCGAGGTGGTCAGCAGGATGTAGTAATCCTTGCCAACTTCCAGTTCGTGGCATTCCAGGATAGTTGGCCGCGCGCTCTCGTGCTCGTCGACGGGAATGAACTCGAAGTAATGGTGATAGAAGTCCAGCATTCCGGCCGAGCTGCCGTCGGCGAGCGGGATCGTCATCCGCCCTTCGCTCGCCGAGAGACCGTGGTCGCGGATGGCCGTCTCGCCAAAGAGCGGCGGAAGCTGCGAGAGATACACGTTCATCGAGCCGCCGGTCCACACCGCGAGGACCGAGAGGTTCGGCCAGGCGTGCTTCGGCAGCAGTGCGCCGTGCTGCGAGACCATGCGATCGAGTGCGCGGGCCCGCTCGGGCCGGCGACGCAGAATCCGCGGGCCCAGCAATCGCCGCAACTCCTGCGGCAAATCGCACGACAACGAACCGTCGTGAATGTCGCGAATCAACGCTTCCCGGTCGCGGTTCGCACGATGGGCAAACTCGACCAGCGTGCTGGGATTGGCGGTGATGATCAAGCCGATGCGGCGCGATGCGAGCGCGAAGCGGAGCGTGGCATAGTGCCGCGCGACCGGATCGTGAATCCGCGACACGATCCCCGGCGGCAGGAACATTTGCTGGGCGATCCATGGGCGCGTCGCCGCCGCCAGGCCGCTGATCTGCCCGCACGGAATCCCGCACGGGGCCGTATACTGCTGCCAGTCGCTGGTCAGTTGGAGGGTCCGCTTAAGCAACAGGTTGCGATGATCGCCGAAACAGCCCGCGCCCCACATTCGCCAGCCGGCTTTGTATTCGCGAAACAGCTCCTCCGTGATTGGCAGCCGCTTCGGCTGGCCGGTCGTGCCGGAGGTCATGGCAAACATCAGCACGCGTGTGCCGGGCGAAAACAGCGCGTTGGTGTCGCCGTGGAGCACCCGCTCGACATAGGGATGGTGCTCGTCGTAAGTGGCGACGTGCAACCGGCTGCGAAAGTCGGCCACCGAATTGATGTGCGAGAACCCGTGTTCGCGGCCGAAATCGCTGTCCGCGTGACGACGTATCTTTTTTAGCAGCGTGCAGCGTTGGAAATCGCGAGCCCGGCGCGCATTGAATCGAAACCGCTCCAGGCGCAGCCGCAAAGCCGCTATATAAGCATATCTGAGCAGCATGGTGCGGATCGCGCGCTCGCCATCTCCTCGTTCGACTTCGCGCACGATCGATTGAGTCAGGCCGTCTCCATTCGGCGATGGATCAATTGGTCTATCGGCCCTCGTTGGCCGGCAGACGAGCGGCGGCCAGATGTTGACGGTTGTTGGTGATGTGCTTGCTGTTGAGGACTTCCCAGGCGTGCTGGTTGTGACGATTCTGCTCGTCACTGGAACCAGGCCTGAGCCGCCAAGCGATGCTGCGGCTACGGCGAGTTCGCACCGCCGCACACAGAAATCGTCTCGAATCCGGCGCTGGGAAAAACGCCCCGGACGTCGACGAGTTGAATATCGAGCTGTTCGCGCCGTTTGCCGGTCAGAACGACCGGTATCCGCTGCCCGTGCCCGTTGTCCTGCAAGGCGCCGTCTCCTTGCCAGGGTTGAGCGACCTGCCCTTTGCCGAGCGAGGTCAGATGAAAAGCGGCGGTCTGACGCAGATGGTGCTGCTCGCCGTCCAAGTACATCGCCACCAACTTGTGCCCGATCCGCGAAAAACCGCTGAGCTGCAACGCTTCCCAGTAGACGCGGTAGCGATGAGCGGCGTCGCGCAAATGTTGCACGTTGGCCGCCGCATCCAAGCCGGGGGGCGCCATCACGTTCCGCTGGGCAAACTCGAACATTCGCTCGATCGCCTCTTGGTTCGCGGGATCTCGCTCCCAGCGTCGCAACCTCCACCGCGCTAATTGATAAAAACCGAAGCGGAACAGCCATGCGAACGAAGACTGCCGCATCGTGCCGACCAAGAACGACTGGTAACCCATGTCCCGTGCCAATTGGCCGACGGATCGCATGTAGTCATCCATCGGCGCTTTGGCATGGCGGTTGGCCATGCGGATCGTCGAATCGTCGAAGATGATCTTGATGCGGAGTCCCGGCGGATAGACGGCACAGACCTTGTTGTGCCAGGACGCCAGGTGAGCCAGGGCGAAGAACTCGGCCCAATCGGCGCGGGTCTGGCTCGCCGTCTTAGGGTTCTTCATCGGTCCGTATCCGAGCATGACGCGGATCGGTTTGCCGCGCTCGACCCAATGGCTGACGCGCGCGAAGAGCTGCGCATATTCGTCCGCCGGCGGCAGCGGGGTCACGCGGAATGCACGGACCAGCATCACGTCAAGCGTGGCCTTGGCCAGCGTGGCGACCTCGCTGGGCGGCACCTCGAAGCGAGCCGGCGTCGGCTGAGGTTTGATCCACAACCGCTCCAGGTCCGCGCGCACCAGGTCGGCCAACGGTCGCGCGTTTAACGACCGATGCAACGGGGCCAGACTGCGCTGAGAGGTCGCCGTCATATCGCTCTCCTTAGGCCGCCGACTCGACCTGCAACGTCTCGCGCAGCCAGGGGGCCAGCTCTGCGATCGCTGGGGCCATGAACATCTTTGGCTCGAAGCCGAGTTCGGCTCGCGCCCGGTCGATGCTCACGTGCCGCGACGTGCCCAGAAAACGCAGCGCGCTGGGGCTTACCGGTCCATTCCTCCCGAGAATGCCACACACTGTATTGGCCAACCGGGGAACCAGCAGAGGCATGACCCGCCGCGGTTCCTCGCAGCCGAGGGTCCGCGAAAGCTCGCCGACCAGATCGGCGATCGTCGTCCGCGAGCCATCCGAAACATGGTAGATGCGTCCGGTGGCCGGTGCCGCATGCGCAGCCAAGATCATTGCCTGGACCATGTCCGAAACGTGTACCAAAGGGACGACATTGTCGCGGCTGCCAAGATAGGCGAATTTGCCGCGGCGAATCGCCCGGCCCAGTTTCGGCAGATGCACGTCACCCAGGCCGTAGACCAACCCCGGCCGTAGAATCACGACGTCCAGCCCGTCGGCGACGGAGCGTTCCGCCAGCTCCTCCGCGTCGATCTTCAAATCCACGTGCAGATCGCCCGTCCGCACACGGGGAGTCGATTCGTCCGCATTGTCGAAACTGCGATTTCCCAGCACGTTGATCGAGCTCATCAGCACGATCCGCGGCGAAGTGCCCAACGCGCGGACGGCTTCGAACAAGTTCTCGACCGAGGCCAAGTTCGTTCGCCGGATCTCTTCTTCCGATTCGGTCGAATGGGCCGCGGCGCAATGGTAAACCACGTCGACCCCCGCGACCGCGTCGCGGAGCACGGAGCGATCGCAGGCGTCGCCGCGGATTTTTTCTGCGCTCGATTTGAGGTACAAATGAGCCCGCTGTTCGTTGCGATACATGGCCCGGGCCCGCTCGCCCACTTTCCCAAGCGTGGCAATCAGGTGTCGGCCGATGAAACCAGTGGAACCAGTAACGAGTGAGGTCATGGGAGCGATCCGTTCGCTGGACGATGCCCGGGATTCGCCGGCGGCGCGTCCCTGAGTCTCGGCGAGTGCCAAGCCGGGGGGCACACAACCGGTGTGCTGAGAGCCGACGTCGCCGCGGCTCGTTCCGCGAAGCCAGCGGTAGCTGCAAAGCGACGTAGTCAAGGGAGAGTATCGGCAGTGAGCCTGCGAAAATAAATAAAGTAATGAATACGGATAGAAGTGACGGCCTCGAACCTTTTATTTTGGGTAGAAGCGATACCGGCCATCGGCGTCAGGAAGCCCCCGCGTATGAAGAGCAATTCTAGTTTTAGGCAGATCCTGCCGTTTGCGGTGAGTCTCGGGCTGCTGACCTGGGTCTTTTGGCGCGTCTCTCCGCAGGCCTTTCTCCAGGCGCTCCGCGAGGTCAACTGGGCCCTGCTCCTGCCGGCCACGGCAGCCATGGTCCTGCTGCTGTATTTCTGGGATGCCGTTTGCCTGCCGGTGGTCTATTGCGTGGATCGACGGCGGTGGAGCTACGGCCGGGCGCTCCATCTGCGCGGCCTGTCCTACTTGGGGGCTGCCGTGCATTACGAGTTGGGACAGGCAATGTTGGCTTGGGCGGCGGCGAAACTGCAAGACGCCGGCGTCGTGCGGATGCTCTCGCGGAGCGTCGTGCTGGCCTACCACGACGTCTTCGTGCTCGTCGGCCTCGGCTTTCTCGGCTCGCTGCTGACCGACGACCCGCGTGTCCAGCGTTTGCAGCCGTTCCTGGCAGCTGCCTTGGTGGGCATCGTCTTCGTGGCCTTTCTCGTCTGGGCCATGCCAAACTGGTTGCAACGCTATTGGAAGAGCGCCGAAGTGCTACTCTCTGACTGGAGCGTTCGCAAGTCGCTGGTGCTCGTCCCGCTGAGATGCGTATATTTTGCAATCCTGTTGATTTACGCGGTGGCGGCGCTCGAGATTGTCCGGATACCGGTCGATTCTCGGGTAGTTTTCGGTACGGTGCCGCTCGTCATGCTGGCCGACGGGCTGCCGAGCATATCGGGGCTTGGCACGCGCGAAACGGCGCTGCAGTTGTTGCTACATCCGCCCCGGCGCGAGGCATTGTTGGCGCTCAGCCTCGTTTGGACGACGGGGTTGGTCGTGGGGCGGGCCGCCATCGGACTGGTCCACCTGGCGGTCGATCCGAGGATCAGTCTTCAAGCGGAGCAGGATGTTACTTGAATCGGAGCGGCCTGGTTGACGCCAAGCGGTCTTATGTCGAACGAAATCAACAGCCCGCACGGCACGCGACTTTCGATCCTGATGACCGAGGGATCGAGCATCTCGGCCCGCCAAGCGCTTTATGCCCTGGGTCCGCGGCACACGATCGATCTGCTCGATCCGTCGCGGCTGTGCCAGTGTCGTTTCTCGCGGTTCGTGCGGCGGTGGCATCGCTGCCCGTCGTATGCCAAGGACCCGTGCGGCTACCTCGCCTTCCTCGGCCAAACGCTGCGGCGGGGCAAGTACGACGTGCTGTTCCCCACGCATGAAGAGGTCTATCTCCTCGCGCGGGTCCGCGACGTGCTGTCGCACCGTGTGGCGCTCGCGCTGCCCGAATTCTCCGCCCTGACTCAACTGCATAGCAAGCTGCGGTTTCTCGAGCTGTTGAAGGAATTGCAAATTCCTCATCCGGAAACTGTCGTCGTCGACGACCGGGCGACGCTCGAGGCGTGGACGTACTTCCCGCAGTACGTCAAATTGGACGCCGGGACGGCGGGCCAGGGCGTGCGGCTGGTGCGCGATCGCGGTGAACTGCAGGCCGCGCTGCAAGTGTTCGAAGACAGCGGCTGGTGGCGGAATGGATCGCCGCTTTTGATGCAGCGGCCGGCCGCCGGTCGGCAGGCGGTTTCCCGGGCCGTCTTTCGCCACGGCGAGTTGGTCGGCGTTCATGCCAACGAGTTGCTGCTGCGGGGCGTCGGCGGCGCGGCCGTGGCGCGGACATCGTGCGCATCCGGTCGTGGTCAATCACCTTCGCCGGATCGGGCGGCAACTCGATTGGCACGGTCCGTTGTTTCTCGATTATTTCTATGACGAGGCCGCCCAGACGCCGCTCTACATTGAAGCCGATCCGCGGATCGGCGACACGGCCAACGCGACCCTCAGCGGCAGCGACCTTTGCCAGCGCTGGGTCGACGTGGCCATGAACCGCGCCACCGAGCCTCTGCCCTCGGCCGAGTCCGGCGTTCGTTCGCACGCGGGATTCTTGATCTTGATGTCGCGCGCAGTCGGACGCCACGCGGCGCGACCTGTCCGCTGAGATCTGGCGGCAATGTCGGCACCGCGGCATGTACGAACAAAGCCGCGAAGAAATGACGCGGCCCGGCCCGGACTGGTGGAGCGCCGTTCCATATGCTTGGATCGCGGCGCGGCTGCTGGCTCGTCCCGCCGCGGCGAACGAGATGGTCCGCAACACGGTGTCGAACTACGCGCTCTCGATCGAGGCGGCAGAGCGAATTCGTGACCTGCCGCTGGAGCAGTTGAACGCCTGCCTCAACCCGGACGGCAGCGGCAGCTGAGGGAAGCAGGGCGGCTTACTTCTTCACTGCGCACTCGCCCGCCAGCAGCGGCTCGAGCAATCGGGCGATTTGTGCCGCGCCCTCATCGACCATCATCGTGAAATGATCGCCGGGAACCTTGTGTAGCTCGAGCACCTGACCGACCTCGCTGCCCCAGCCGTGGTCGCCGCTTTCGTCCCACGGGCGGCCAGAGATCTGCGCGAGTCCGCCGGCGATCGTTGGAATGAACAGGTGCACCGGCGCCGCGATCGGGCGCGGCTCGAAGCCCTGGATCGCGCGGACGTTTGCGGCGCCGACCCGCGCAAGCGACGAATGTATGCCTCGGGCGTCGTCTCCGGCACGGTGCCTTGCTGCTTTGCTTCGGCGAAAGCCGCTCGGAATCGTTCGGCCGGCGGCAAAGCCATCAGCTCGTGATAGTCGACCCGCGCCTTCGTGCCGGTGAAGCAATTGGCAAAATTGATGAGGTCGCACAGGAAGCGGGCCTCGTCTTCCAGGTCGACGTCGTTACAGATCGAGTGCAGCGGTGAACCGAACAGCGCGGCCAGCGCCACTTCATCGCCGAGGCTCTCCAGCGCCTGGGCGAGGGCAAAGGCGTAGATGCCGCCGGTGGACCAGCCGGCCAGGTAGTAGGGCCCGGTCGGTTGCAGGTCGCGCAGCGCGGCCGTGTAGTCGATGATCATTTCCTCCATCGTCTGGTGCGGCGGGAGATCCTGGTCGATGCCGCGCGGGCGGAAGGCGTAGGCCGGCTGATCGCCGCCCAACCGCTCGACAAGCTCGGCATAGTAACGCGCATCGCCGCCCAGCGCCGGCAGAAATACCAGCGGCGGACGCGAGCCGCGGCTCTGAAGCGCCACCAGCGGCTTCCAGGCATTGTCCGGCGAGTTCGCTTCAGCGAGCGGGGATTCGGGCCGAAGCGAGACCGCTCCGCTCGCTGAAGCGAGCTCGCCGAATATCAATCCCACCGTCGCCTCAGCCAGCGACGCGATCGTCGGCCCTTCCATCAACTTGGCCATCGGCAGTGTGAAGTCGAGCCGGCATTCGAGGTTGTTTTTGAGTTCCAGCGCCAGCAGCGAATCGAGGCCGAACGTGCTCAGTTGTCGATCGGCTTCCAGGCCATCCGGGGCGACGCCCATGATGCGGGCCAGTTCCTGCTGGATGTAATCGCGCACCAGAGCGCGGCGGGTATCGTCATCGGCCTCCGCAAGCTGCTTGCGGAAGGCGTGATCAATGCGACTGCCGGCGTCTGCGCCGCGGCGCCTTGAACTTCGTTGGCAATGTCGGCGAGCAGCGCCGGCCGTCGCGAGCCGAGCAACTTCAGCATGTCGTCCCACGCGGCATCCATCACCGCCACTTGCGGTACGTCGGTTCGCAGCAGCTTGCCGAGCAGTTCGAGGCCCACCTCTGGCGGAATCAACTGCATGCCGCGCGACTTGACCGCCGCGCCGCGGCCCGCCTCGGCAACCATGCCGGAGCCCGCCCAAGGGCCCCAATTGATCGCGGTAGCCGGCAGCCCCGCGGCACGCCGCGCGTGGGCCAGCGCGTCGAGCATCGCGTTGCCGGCCGCGTAGTTCGCTTGTCCCGGCGAACCGAGAACGCTCGCCACCGACGAGAACAACACGAAGAAATCGAGCGGAACGTCGAGCGTCGCGGTGTGCAGATTCCACGCGCCCACGACTTTGGGCTGCATCGCACGGTCGAGCTGGTCGAGCGTCATGTCGGCCAGCACCCCGTCGGCCAGCACGCCGGCCGCGTGGATGATACCGCGTAGCGGTGCGTCCTTCGGTATTTTCCGCAAGGCTTTCTTGAGTGCAGCGGCGTCCGTCACGTCGGCTTGGAGCGTGAGGAATTTGGCTCCTATGCCGCGGATGTTGGCGAGTTGCGTTTCGATCTCGGCGCTCGGCGCACGGCGTGCGAGAAGAGCGATCGAGCCGGCGCCTTGTTCGGCGAGCCACTCGGCGACGCGAAGGCCAATCGCGCCGAGGCCGCCCGTGACGAGGTAGGTGGCGTCGCCGCGAATGGGCTTCGATTCGGCGTCGTCCATTTCCCCGCGTGCTGAAGCCCGCTGGCCGGTGGCGGTTTCCATCGACACCACGACTTTGCCGATGTTCTTCCGCTGCGACATGTACCGAAAAGCGTCGATCGTCCCCTCGGCCTCGAACCGCGTGAACATTAGCGGCATGTAGTGGCCCGGCTCGAAAAACTCCATCACTTCGGCGAACAGCGCGCGAACGTCGTCGGGCCGCTGGCGGAGCAGGCGGTCGAGGTCGATGGCGAAGTAGGAGAGATTGTCCTGGAACGGCAGCAGGCCGATCATCCGGTTCTGGTAGATGTCGGTCTTGCCGATTTCGAGGAACCGGCCGTACGCGCGGAGGATCGACAGGCTTTTGGTGATCGCTTCGCCCGGCAGCGAGTTGAGCACCACGTCGACGCCTTCGCGGTTGGTGTCGGCGAGTATTTCCTCGGCAAACGCCGTGCTGCGGCTGCTGTAGACGTGCTCGACGCCGAGCGAACGGAGGAAGTCGCGTTTCTCGTCGCTGCCGGCGGTGGCGAAGACCTCGGCGCCGAGATGCTGAGCGATCTGGATCGCCGCGAGGCCCACGCCGCCGGCGCCGGCGTGGATTAGCACCCGCTCGCCCGGCTGCAGCTGCGCGAGCCGAACCAGCGCGTAGTAAGCCGTGAGAAACGTAATCGGGATCGTGCAGGCTTCGTCGTGATCGATCGACGTCGGCTTGGGCACGATCGCGTATTCGGCGGTGCGCGCGTGGGAAGCAAATGCGTAGGGCACGACGCCAAAGACCTCGTCACCCACTTTGAACCGCGTGACGCCCTCGCCGACCACCGTGACGACGCCCGACGCCTCGATGCCCAGCGGGACGATCGTATCCTTGATGCCGGGGTAGAGGCCCAGTGCCTTGAGCACGTCGCTGAAATTGAGGCCGGTCGCGCGGACTTCGATTTCGACTTGTCCTACGCCGGGCGGCTCGCGGTCGACCGGCAGGTAGCGCAGCGCGTCGAACGAGCCGGGCTGGGTGATCCGGAGCTGATATGGGCGTCCAGTCGGAACCGTGAGTGAGGCGTTCGCATTCCTGTCGTCGGCAAGAATCGCAGGGTCGCGCGTGAGGCGGGCAACGTACCGCCGGCCGGCGCGGTAGGCGACTTCGGTTTCCTTGCTGTCGCCGAGTAATTCGTTCAATAGGGCTGACGCTGTCTCGCCCGCATGCTGAGGCATGCTCGCTGGGTCGAGGTCGACGAGGCGCGGTTTGAGGTCGGGCAGCTCCATCGCAGCGACGCGCCCCAGGCCCAGCAGCGGCGACTGCGCGACTGCGATCGGCGCCGACTCGCTTCCGCCGATCGCAGCTTGTGCGCCGCTCGTCACCAGCCAGAGCGGCGGCGACGTGGGAAGCGGCGACCGGGCCAGTGTGCGAACGAGCTGCAGCGCGCTCGCTGTGCCCAATTGCCGAGCCGCGTCGAAATCGTTCGGCGGAACATCGAGCGACCACAAGTGTGCGATGCCCAAGCAGTGCCGACCTTGGTCGGCGAAAGCCGCCTGCAAGAGCTGGTGGTAGTGGTCTTGATTGAGCGGATCGATGGCGGCTGTGGTATGCCGGGTCGGTTTGCCGTTGGATGAGCCGCTGGCGCGGAAGCGGTAGTCGCTGCCGTGCTTTACCAATATGCTTGGTTGGCCGCGTTCGGCGAGCCTGTCGGCGAGCGCGGCGCCGATGCCGTGGGAATCGCTCAGAACGAGCCAGGCGCCGGACGTGACGGCTGGCGACGCGGTTGGCCCGCTCGCTGAAGTGGGCTCGCCCGGCTGCCAGGTGACGCGGTAGAGCCAACGGCTGATATCGACCGCCCCATCCGACCCGCCGCTGCGACCGAGGCGTTGGACCTCGACGCCTTCCATCGCCACGAACACTTCGCCCGCCGCGTCGACAAGATAGACGTTTGCCTCGACGCGTTCCGGGCTGGGGTTCGAGTCGCTCGACGTGCGCAGTGCGTACGTGAACAGCGGCTGGGCGTAGTCGTCGATAGGCCGCACGATGCGGACACGGCGGATGCCGACCGGCATGTACGTGAACGGGCTGAACGAGCCGTCTTTCTCCACCGGGACGATGCCCGACGTCGACTGCAGCATCGCGTCGCCCAGGGCCGGATGCAGATGATAGCGCGGTGCCTCGCGGACCACCGACTCTGGCAGCGTCACTTCGATCGCCGCTTCCTGCTCGCAGCGGTGGAGATCGTGGAGCACTCGAAAGGTCGGTCCGTAGACCAGGCCGCGCTCGGCCATCAAGTCGTAGAATTCTTGGTGTGGCGTGATGCCGATCACCTTGGCGCGGACGGCGGCGAGGTCGAAGCGAGCGGGTGTCGTCGCGTCGTGCGATTCGTGGACCAGCGCGCCGCCCGCGTGCATCTGCCACGGTGCCGCCGTGTTCTCGCGCTCGGAGGGCCGGCTGTACGCTTCAAACATCGCTTCGCCGCCGGACTCCGGAGCGACCGAGAATTGCACTCGGCGGCGGGTGCCCTCGGGGAGAAACATCGCCTGCTGAATGACGAGGTTTGCCACCCCGTGCCGGCCCGGGCCAAACACCTGGTCGGCCGCCGCCAGCGCCTGCTCGACGTACGCCGCCGCGGGCACGACGGGCGAGCCTTGCACCTGGTGGTCGACCAGGTACGCGGGCGTGTGGGCGTTGAGCGACGCTTCGAACAGCGCGTTGGTCCAGACGGTGGAAAGGCGTGTGCCCAAGAGCGGGCTTCCACTCGATTCTCCGCGGGCTGAAGACTGCGCGCCGTCGCCGTTGAAGGAGCGGCGCATCGCCGGGTCAAGCGTGATCCACTGCCGAGAGCGCTCGAATGGATAGTTCGGCACGCCTAACCGTCGTCGCGGCCAGGGCTCGTCCCACGCCCGCCAATCGATCTGTCCGCCGCGGACGTAGAATTCGCCGACGCTCGAGGCGAGCGTTTGCCAATCGTCTTGTCCCTGCCGGAGCGACGGGAGCCAGGCCGTTTCTAGCTTGGGCACACAGCGCCGGCCCATGCTCAGCAGGCTCGCCGTTGGGCCGATTTCGATCACCGTGCTGGGCGTGGCCTCGGCGACGCGGGCCATGCCTTCGGCAAACCGCACCGTGTTGCGCAAGTGATCGCGCCAGTAACGCGGCGTCGGAGCTTCGGTCATCAACCGGCCGGTGAGGTTCGCGGCCAGTGGCACCTGCGGCGATTGAAACTCGATGCCCGCGGCGAAATCTTCGAACTCGTCGAGCATCTCGTCCATCAACGGCGAATGGAACGCGTGCGACACGTTCAACAGCTTGGTCTGGATGCCGGCCGCGGCGAACTCGGCTGCAAGCGACTCAACCGCGACGGCCTCACCGGAAACAACCGTGTTCTCCGGGCCGTTGAGCACCGCGATCACGACTTTGCCGCCGTGTTTTGTCAGCGCGGGAGCGATCTTTTCAGGCGTCGCGAACACGACGGCCATCTTGCCGCGCCGCTGGACGCTTTGCATCAGCCGAGCCCGCTCGACAATCAGCGCGAGGCCGTCCTCGAGACTCATCACGCCCACGACGCACGCGGCCGCGTATTCGCCGACGCTGTGCCCCAACACAATGTCCGGCGCGACGCCCCACGCATGCCACAACTCGGCGAGCGCGTATTCCAGTGCGAACAACGCCGGCTGCGTGAATTCGGTTTGATGAACCAGCGCCTGCGGGTCGTCGGCTGCCGTATTCTCGGGAAACAAAACCTCGACGAGCGACTGACCGTCCCAATGATCGCTGAGAATCTTACCGCAGTTGCCGATCGCTTCGCGAAAAACGGGGTGCGATTGATACAGCCCACGACCCATGCCGGGGTACTGCAGTCCCTGTCCAGTGAAGAGAAAAGCAACCTTGGGACGAGTGATCGCGCGGACCACAGATTGCTTCCCGCCGGCGGGCAGCTTGCCGGCGGCGAAGCTCGCCAATTGACTTTGCAGTTGGTTCGTGTCGGTAGCGACGAGTGCGGCGCGGTAATTGAAATCGGCCCGTCCGGTGTTCACCGTGTACGCCAAATCGGCGGCGTTCGTTTCCGGATGTTCGACGAGGTACGCGGCAAATTGCTCGGCTTGGCGGGCGAGGGCGGTTTCGGTCTTGGCCGAGAGTTTCACGAGGTGTCGTGGGCGGTCCGAGTCCCCGCGTGGCGAGCGAACTTCAGCACGCGGGGACTCGACGATCAGATGCGTATTCGTTCCGCCGAAGCCGAACGAGCTGACACCGGCGACCCTTGGCCGGGCTGCGTTCGGCCAGGGAGTGGTCTCGGTCGGGATCACCAGCCGCGTGCCCGCGAGGTTGACGTGCGGATTGAGCGACTCGAAGTGGGTCTGCGGCGCGATCGCTTCGTGCTCCATCATCAACACGACTTTGATTAGGCCCGCGACGCCGGAAACGGTCTCCATGTGTCCGACGTTGGCCTTCACGCTCGACACGTGACAAGGCAGCGCGGCGGCGTCCGCCGCGCGGAAGATCTCGCCGAGCGCCTGCATTTCGATCGGATCGCCCAATGGCGTGCCCGTGCCGTGTGCTTCGACGTAGTCGACGTCGTCAGGCGTAAGCCCAGCCTGTTGGAGCGCCGCGCGGATGCAGGCGATTTGCGATTGGCTGTTGGGCGCGCTGATGCCCGAGGTGCGTCCGTCTTGGTTGACGCTGGTGGCGCGCAAAACGGCGAGCACGTTGTCGCCGTCGCGCTGGGCGTCGGCGAGCCGCTTCAAGAGCACCAAGCCGCAGCCCTCGCCGCGGACGTAGCCGTTCGCGCCCGCGTCGAAAGGCCGGCACTTTCCGTCCGGCGAGAGCATCCGGGCCTTCGAAAAAGCGATGGTCGTCTCCGGCGTGAGGATCATGTTCACGCCGCCGGCCAGCGCCGCGTCCGACTCGCCGCGGCGCAAGCTCTCAACGGCAAAGTGGACTGCCAACGACGAACTGCTGCAGGCCGTGTCGACCGCCGCGCTCGGGCCGTGCAAATCGAAAATGTACGAGAGCCGGTTGGCCGCGATCGATAGCGCGTTGCCGGTGCCCATGTGGGCGTCGATTCGCTGGTAGTAGTCGTCGTACGGCACGGCGATCTTCGAGTAGTCAGTGCCGCCGATGCCGACGAACACGCCGGTCCGCGTGCCGGCCATTTGATCGGCCGGTCGGCCGGCGTTCTCCATCGCCTCCCAGGCAACTTCGAGCAGCAGCCGTTGCTGCGGGTCCATCCGCGCGGCTTCTCGCGGCGTAATGCCGAAGAACTGCGGATCGAAGTCGGCGGGCGAGTCGACGAGTGCCGCCCAGCGGACCGACATCTTACCCGGCGTCTCGCCCGTGGGATCATAGAACTCATCGGGGTCCCAGCGGTCGGCCGGCACTTCGGCCACGGCACTCCGCCGGTCGCGAATCAATTGCCAGAATGCCGCCAGATTCGGCGCACCCGGAAAGCGGCAGGCCATGCCGATGATCGCGATCGGTTCCGCCGTAGGCTGCGGCGACGGCGACTGTTTCGCAGCCAAGCGCTGTTCGAGCAGCGTGCGTTGGGCCGGCGATAGGCCGGCCAATCGTTGGGACAGGTCGCTCATGGGACGATCTATTGACTTACAAAATCTCGCCACATGGGGTGGTCGATTCGACAAGAACAATTTAGACTCTTTGAAACTATCTGGACTATTTGAGCAGCTATCGCCGGGTAAGTAAACTCGACCCGCAGCGGCCATTGCCGGGGATCGTTGTGCAGCAGGAACTTGCGCCGATCGCCGCGATTGTCCGCGAACGGATGGGATCCGACTTTGAAGCTATTGTTCGTCTCCACCGAAAGGAATTGGTATGGCGGCGAGGAGCAGTTCCGCTTGCTCGTGGCCGGAGCCGCTGCGGCGGGGCATGAATGCCGGATCGCAGCCCGCGCAGGGAGCTGCCTGCGCCGAACGCATGGGAGCTACCGGCGCGTCGGTGCTGCTTCTGCCGCATGCCGTCCGCGGGCCGCGGTCCGTCTGGCGGCTGCGGCGGACCGTGCGCGACTTTCGACCCGACGTAATTCACGCCAACGAACCACACGCGCTCACGCTGCAGTGGTTGGCAACCTGGGGACTCTCTGTCCCGGCACGGATTTGTTCGCGGCGCGTGCTGTTTCCAATCGTGGGGACCCACAGATACCGCGCGGGATGCGACCGCATCCTGTGCGTCTCACGTGCCATCGTCGCCGTCTGTCGGCAACGAGGTATTCCGATGGGGATGCTCCGCGTCGTCCACGAAGGCGTCGATCCGGCGCGGGTTCAAGCCGGTGATCCGCGGCGCGGCCGACTTGCGTTCGGCCTGGCGGAAGATGTTCCGATCGTGTTGTGCGTTGCTCAGTTGGCGCCGTACAAGGGACACAGCTATCTGCTAGATGCGATGCCGGCAGTCTTGGCGGCGCATCCGCGAGCCGTCCTGGCGCTCGCCGGTGACGGACCACTCCGCGACGAATTACAGGCCCAGTGTCACGCGCTCGGTTTGGAGCGGGCGGTACGATTCCTCGGTTATCGTACGGATGTGCCCGATTTGGTGCAGGCCTGTAACGTGTTTGTTCTCGCATCGCCGGAGGAGGGCTTGGGCACGTCCGTCCTCGACGCGATGTTTGCCGATCGGCCCGTTGTCGCGGCCGATGCCGGCGGCATTCCGGAGATGTTGTGCGACGACGCGGGTCAAGAATGCGGTTGGCTGGCGGTGCCCCGGGATTCGCAGTCACTCGCGCAGGGAATCAATGAGGCATTGGCGTCGCCCGACGAATGTGCTCGTCGCACGGCAATGGCGAAGAATTGGACGTTGAGGGAATTCACCGCCCCGACGATGGTCCAGCGCACGCTCGAAGTCTACGCCGAATTGCTCGTTTAGATGCCGGGCGACGAATCAAGCCGCTGCGGGGCGCTCGCCCGCGGGCGGTGCGGGCGTGGCAAGTTCCGTCGTTGGTTCGGCCGTGCCTGCTTCGCAGCGAGCACGCGCGTCGTGCAGTTCCCACAGGCGGGCCTGCTTCATGAAACTGTAGAACGCCGCCGACCACGAAATCTGCAGCCCGATCGCTCCGTCCATGAAACCAAACCGAACAACGTAATCACGGAAGAATCTTAGCGGCGGCGTAAGGAGCAGACGCCAATAGCTGGGACGCCGCCCGGCCGCATGCCATTCGGCCGCTTGAACGCGGGAATAGCGATCCAGCTTGTGAATCCATTGCTCCCACGACGAGACCGTATAGTGTTCCATCGACGCCGAAAGTTCGCCGACGCGACCCGTGGCGATTTGTACCGTGCCATGATCGCTCGGCCCCTCATAACGTCCGAGGTCGCGGCGGAATAGCCGCAGGCAGCGGTCGCTATGCCACGGTCCGAAACGGACCGCCCGGCCGAGAAAATGGTTGCGACGCAGGATGCGGTAGCCGTCTTGTCGCGGCCGATCAAGCACGCCAAGAATTTCGGCGGCAAGCGGCGGCGTAATGCGTTCGTCGCTGTCGAGCACGAGCACCCAAGCGTGCGACGCCTGGGGGATCGCCCAGTTCAAGAAATCGCCGTAGGTGCGGTAGTCGCGCTCGATCACACGTGCGCCGAGCGATCGCGCGATTTCCAGCGATCCGTCCGTCGAGCCGCTATCGGCGACGAGCACTTCGGTCGCCCATTCTTTCACCGAGCCGATGCAGGCAGCAAGCTGCTTGCGCTCGTTCTTGCAGGGAATCAGGACGGTGCATGGTTGCGTCATGGCGAGCGAAGTCTACGCCCGACCGCTGGAGCGTGTCCAGACCAAGCACCCCCTATTTAGCGTGTCGAAAAAACGGCGTCAATTCGACCTAGTGGCCCGGGCAAACGGCTGATATAGTCCCCGACCCCCGCTTGCCCAATTTCCAATTGCCGGTCCACTATTTTCCGCACCTTCTCCGCGAGACGTTGCGCATGTCGAAATCCTTGGGACGCTTCCTGTTCGTCGTGCTGGCTTGTGGTGCTGCGCCTGCGTGCGTGCTCGCGCAGCAGGCGGCCGGTCCACAACCGTTGCCAGACCAATTCCAGCTCAACGCGATTCAGCAGGGCTTTTTGAACCAGGTGCTCAGCAGTTGGCAGACGGAGAGCGCAAAAATCACGATATTCCAGTGCCCGTTCGAGCGCTGGGAATACAACAATGCGTTCGGACCCGGCAAGGACATTCCGCTCAACAAGAACAAGGGCGACTTGGGCTACAACAAACCCGATAAAGGCAGCTTTCAAATCACGGAGGTCCGCGTCTGGGACCAGACGGCCAACGATTGGGTGGTCAAAAAAGACGCGATCGGCGAACACTGGGTGTGCGACGGCGAGAACATCTACGAGTATCGTCACGATCAAAAGAAGCTCATCGTGCGGCCGATTCCGCCGGCCATGCGAGGGCAGGCGATCGTCGACGGGCCGCTGCCGTTCCTGTTCGGCGCCGACGCCAAGAAACTCAACGCCCGCTACTGGCTGCGGGCCGAGGATCAGCCCGGCACCGGCAGCATTCTGATCCAGGCGTTGCCCAAGCTTCCGGCCGACGCGGCCGACTACCGCCAGGTCGACGTGATGCTCGACCGTGCGAAGATGATGCCCAAGGCAATGCAAGTGCACATGCCCAACGGCGATCGGCACGTCTACATGTTCGACGTCGACAAGGCGACGGTGAACGGTCACTTGCAACGGATCATGGCGCTGTTTCAAGCGCCGCGCACGCCGTGGGGCTGGCAAAAGGTCGTTGACGAAATTCCCGCGGAGCCGCAACAACCGCCTGGGCCCGGCGAAGGACGCCAAGCGCTCGATCCGGGCATTTCGCCGCGGTAGCTAAACCGCAAGCGGCTGCTTTGCGGCGAGGACGTCGCGATAAACATCGGCGACGTTGCGGGCCATGGCGACGTCGGAGAACAGCGCGGCGTGTCGTTCTCGCCCGTTGCGGCTGGCGGCGGCGTAGTCGATTTCGTCGCTCGTGAATTGGCGAATGGCGCTCGCCAATTGGCTGACGCTCCCCGGATCCACCAGCAACCCGGTCTTGCGGTGAACGACTGCCTCGGGCACGCCTTCGACGCGCGTGGCGACAATCGGCAGGCCGGCGGCCATCGCTTCGAGCACGACCATCGGCAAGCCTTCGCCGAACAGGCTCGGCAACACGAACAGGTCGATCTTCGCCAGCTCGGCGTCGACGTTCCGCGTGAAGCCGACCCAGTCGATTGCTCCGCGCAGGCCGAGACGATCGGCCAGGCCCAGAATCGCGGTCTCGTAGGCGAGCGTTTCGAAGCCGCCGACCGCCCGCAGACGCACGTCAATGCCCCAGGAACGCAACGCGGCGAGCGATTCGAGCAGCACCTCGGTGCCCTTGCGCGGCCGGAAGAGCGCGACGATGCCGAGCGTCCAAGTGCCGGCCGGGGCCGCGCGGTCGAACGCGGCGGGAACCGAAGGCACACCGTTCGGCACGCAAGACGACGCGGTCGGCCGGGAAGCCGCGGGCGATCATGTAGCGGGCGAGGCTGGGCGAAACGGCAATCAGCCGGTCCGCGCCGCGGAGGCTGCGCCACTCGACCAGCGAGTTGAAGGCGTTGGCGAGCATGCGGGTCGAGTCGTGGCCGGCGGGGCTGTGGACGTGATACACCAGCGGCCGAGCCGGGCCGCCGGGCGGCGAGCCGGCCGACGAGCGCCGTGCGCGGCGTATGGGCGTGGATCAGCTCGTAGTTTCTCGCTTTCGACGAGCCGGACGATTTTCTTGACGACTCGCAAATCGAACCGACCGCGCATCGGGAACTCGAAGAGCGGGGCTGTCTTGGCTTCGCGGGCCGCCGGGAAACGGAGCGGCTTCACGCAACCGAAGCCGACTTCGTAGCCGAATTGCGGCAGCTCTCGGGCCAGCAGGTCTTGCACGCGCTCGGCGCCCGAGTAGTGCTCGCCGTTGATGAGATGCAAGACGCGCGCCGTGCCGATGGCCGGCGGCGCGGCGACAGCCGGCACGAGCACCGGTACTTCGACCGGCGTGGCAGGCCACAAATCGACAATCGGAGTCAGCATGCCAAGGCGCTCGATGGCCGGAACGAAACGGGAGGATACAGGACGGGGCTACTAGCAGCATCGACTTCGGGCGCGGCAAAGTGCAGCCTTGGGGCAGACTTGCCGGCTAGGGCAGAATGTTCGTGTCAGGCCGGTCGTAACGCGGCTGCCGGCACGAAAAGTCGCCAGGCGAATGCGTAGGCGTGACGCGGCGCCGCAGATAGCCGGCACAAACTATCGGTCCGATGGGCGAGACATCGCCAGCAGCGCCGGCAGCACGATCAAGGCCAGCGGCAACTGGACGATCAGGCCCGGAAATGATGGCGATGGCCAGCGGCTGCTGCATCGCCGAGCCCTGGCCGATGCCCAGGGCCAGCGGCAGCAGCGCCAGGATCGCGGCGAAGGTCGTCATGGCGATGGGGCGCATGCGGTTGACGCCGGCGGCAATAAGCGTTCGGCGATGCGCTTCCTCTTCTGATCGAGCGTCCTGAAATTCGGAGAAGTAGAAGATCGCGACTTCGGTGACGATGCCGACGATCATCGTCATGCCCATCATGGCGGAGATGTTCAGTTCGGTGCCGGTGAGCCAGAGGCCGATGAACACCGCCGCCATCGCCAGCAGCGGCGATGGCCAGCATGGCGAGCGCCACGCGGAAGCTCTCGTAGAGGAACAGCAGCAGCAGGAAGACCAGGGCGCACGGCCGCGACGAACACGGCCATCAGGCCGCGGAAGGCGATCTGCTGCTGCTCGATAGAGGCCGCCGAGCTCGTAGTAGACGCCGTGCGGCAGCAAGCCCGGGCCGGTCGAGCACGCTGTCTTGACGTCGCGCGATCGGTCGAGCCCATGTCGCGGCCGCTGATGCGGCCCGTGACCGCGACCATCGCTTCAGGTTGTCGCGCGTGATCTGCGGGCTGGCCGGTGACGTGCACGACCGTGGCCACGCGCTTCAGCGGAAACAGGTGGCCGTCGGGCGCGCGCAGCAGCAGGCTCTCGAGTGTCCTGCGCCGTCGCGCGGCTGCCGCTGGGATCCAGACGCGCACGCCGATCATCTTCGGGCCCTGCTGGACTTGCGTGGTGACCGTGTCCGGTCAGATAGTCGTCGAGCATCTGCGTGACGGCGTCCGGCGTCCATGCCCTCCAGGGCGGCCTTCTCGCGGTCGACGTGGATGTCGAGCGCGTCGCCGGCCAGCACGATGCCGTCCTTGACGTCGACGACGCCGTGGACCTTCGCCGATCGCGTCGGCCACCTTCGGCGCCGAGTTGCCGCAGCACTGGCTCGTCGTCGGAGAACAGCTTGATCTCGATCGGCTGCGGCACCGCCGTCAGGTCGCCGATCAGGTCCTCCATCAGCTGCGCCATCTCGATTTCAAGCCCGGGCACGTCGTGCTTCGACCTCGTGCCGCACGTCGTCCATCACCTCCTCGATGCCGCGGCGCGGCAACGGCTTCAGCCGGACGAAGAAGTCGCCCTCGTTGGCCTCGGTGAGCCGCCGCCGAGCTGCAGGCCGGTGCGCCGCGAGTAGGTCTGCACCTCCGGCGTGCCGGAGGATCGCCTCGACCTGGCGCAGCAGCCGGTCGGTCTCGGTGAGCGACGTGCCGGGCGGCGCGCGGTAGTCGAGGATGAAGCCGCCCTCGTCCATCGCCGGCATGAAGCCGGAGCCGACGTGTGCTGATAGGCGAGACCAACCGACGCCAGCAGCGGGATGCAACGAGCGAGCAAGACCAGCCACGGCCGACGCAGCACGCGTCGCATCAGCCGGTCGTAGCCGTCGATGCGCACGCGTCGACAGCGGCCGCCTTCCTCGTGCTCGGCGTCCTTCTGCCGTCAGGAGATGCTCGGCCAGCAGCGGCACCGCCAGCCAGGCGACGAGGAACGAGATCACCAGGCTGCGCCGCCATGGTCAGCGAGAGCGCCTTGAAGAAGGCGCCGGTGACGCCGGTCAGGAACGCCAGCGGCACGAAGATGATGATCGTCGACGCGGACGAGCCGGCCAGCGGCCGCGTGAACTCCGCCGCCGCCGCCGAGCACGCGCCCGTGGTAGTCGCCGCTCGCCGCCCGCGCAGGCGGCGGACGATGTGCTCGACCATCACGATGGCGTCGTCGATGATCAGGCCGACCGCCGCCGCCATGCCGCCGAGCGTCATGATGTTGAAGCTCATGTCGAGCACGTAGAGCAGCAGGACGGTGGCGGCCAGCACCGCCGGCACGGCGACGGCGGCGATCAGCGTGATCTTCAGGTTGCGCAGGAACAGCGAGCAGCACCAGCGCCGCCAGGACCGACGCCGATGAGCACGGCGTCGCGCACGCTGCGCCGCGGACGCGACGATCAGGTCGCTCTGGTCGTACCAGTTGGCGATCTGCACGCCGGCCGGCAGCTGCTGCGCGAGCTCGGCCAGCTTCGCCTGCGACGTCGCGCGGCGATCTGCACGGTGTTGCCGCCGGGCTGCTGGTAGACCTGGAACAGCACGGCGTCGTGGCCGTCGGCGGTGACGCGCGATCCAGTGCGGCACCGTCGCCGTGCTCGACGGTCGCCACGTCCTCGAGCAGCACCAGCGCCGTTGGCGCCCGAGCGGAGCACCGTCTGGCCGATCTGCGTCGAAGTCGTGAACTGGGTGTCGGAGAGGACCAGGTAGAGCTTGTCGTGATCCTCGAGCCGGCCGACGGCGGTGACGACGTTGGCCGCGGAGAGCGCCGTCGGCCACGTCGTCGAGCGTCAGGCCGAAGGCCTCCAGCTTCGCCGGATCGACGATCACCCGATATTCCTCGGTCTGCGCCGCCCTGGACGTCGATCTTGGCCACGCCGGTCACCGTCGAGAGCAGCGGGCGGAGCTGGTAGAGCGCGAGGTCGCGCAGCTCGACCAGCGAGCGGGTGTCGGAGGTCAGGCTGTAGCCGAGACGGGAAAGACCGTCGGGTCCATGCGCCGGACGTCGAACTCGTCCCGGCCGGCAGCGACGGCAGCATCTGATTGATCGCCGACTCGACTTGCAGCATCGCGGCGACCATGTCCTGGCCCCAGTCGAAGTTGATCGAGATCTCGGCGCTGCCGCGGCTGGTGGTCGAGCGGACGCTGCGCACGCCGGGAACGCCGCGCACGGCTTCCTCGACGGGCTGCGTGACCTCGATCGCCATGCGCTCGGCCGGGCGGTCGCCGGCGTCGAGGCTGACCGCGACGCGCGGAAAGATGACCTGGGGAAACAGCGCCGACCGGCAGAACGGCAGCCGACAAGCCCGCCACGCTGAAATCGCGAGCAGAGAACAAGATCGACCGGCGATGGTGGTAAACGCGCTCGGCGAAATTCACGGCACAGGCTCCGATCTACAGCCATCCCGTCCTCAATTCGCCGTTGCCCTGACGACCACGGCCTGACCCTCCTGGAGGTCGCTGTCGAGAATCTGGACTTGCTCGTCGTTTTCGATGCCCACGTCAACCGTGTGCTTTACGGCACGCTTCTGCTCGACCGTATACAAAACGTAGTGGTCTTCTTCCGGCAGCACGGCCGAACGCGGCACAACCAGCGAGTCCTCGGCGGCGATCACGATTTCGCCGCGCACGTACTCGTTTAGCATCAGTTGCGTGGTCGAATCTGGCGCGATGTAGACGTCGATCAGCCGAGTTTGCAGATTAACCTGTTGCGTAATCAACTGAATGCTGCCGTTCACCGCGTCGCCGTTGACTTCCGGCACGGGAACGATCCGCACACTCTGGCCGACGTGCAGATGGCCGACGTCCTCATCTTCGATGCCGAGCAACACGCCGATTTCGTGCTGCCCGACGAGCTCCACAAGCGGTCCGCCGGGAGCGACGATTTGCCCCGGCTGCGGCATCGATTCGCATCACCACTCCTGACGTACTGGCATTGATTATGCGGGCTTCGGAGAGTCCCGCTTCGGTCATGCTCTGGAGGGCCACCTGGGCGTCGTGCAGGCGTTGCTCGGCGACGTTCACGTCCTGCCTGGTCGCCAATTTGAGCTTGAGGCTTTCGTTGGCCAACCGGGCCGCCTCCTCGGCCGCCTGCAACTCGCTACGGGCTTGATCGAGCTTGAGCAACGTGTCGCGGCTGGGTTCGATCTCGACCAATGGCCGACCGGCCTCGATCGCCTCGCCCGCGGTCACAAAGATCTGACGAACGCGGATTTCAAACGGTTCGCTAACCACATGCGTCTTTCCGAGCGCGGTGACGACGGTGCCGTAGGCCGTCAGTTTCTCTTCCATCCGTTCCCGCCGGACCGGCGTCGTTTGCACCGAGACGATCGGCTCTTCGTCGGCTGGCGAGTGCTGTGGCGTCGCACGGTCGGTGGCTTGATGCAGATACCAGTAGCCACCGATTCCGGCAGTCGCTGCCACGACCAAAACGAACCAACCCATTCGCCGAAGCAATGTCATGTCGCGTTATCCACAGGCGGCAGCAGGATCGGAACGGGTAATTGCTCGGGCACTCCGGCGCGGCCAGTGAATCCAGACGGTACACTCCGGCCGCCAACTCCAGCGCAACCGCGCTTCGGCCAGTGCTTGCTGGAGCTTGACGGTTTCGATGCGCCGTTGCGTGAGAGCGGTCCAAGTGTCGTAATACACGATGACGTCGGCTTGCCCTTGGTTGACCGCGATCCGATACGTTTCCACCAAACGCTCCTGCGTCGACTGCGCCGCCAGAGCCGCGGCAATCTGCCGGTTGAGCCAATTGATTTGAGTCAGCAACATGCAGATGTCGGTGCGAGTTTGAAAGAACCGATTGACATATTCATCGAACAGCTTCTGGCGAGTCACGCTTTCCTGGGCGATCACGGCCTGGTTGTGATCAAAGATCGGCAAGTCCAGCGAAATGCCGAATCCAGTAGTCACGACGTCGCCTGTGTCCCGAGCGTGGATCACGCCCAAACTGAGCTTGGGAAACTGAGCCAGGATCGCCGCCCGCAGCGCGGACTCCTGGCTGGCATATCCATACCTTAATCCTACCAAGTCCAGCCGCCGTTCGGCCAATCCGTCGATCAGTGTCTCGGCCGAAGGCGGCGTGCAGGCCGAGGGCCAATCGCCGCTATCCTGCAGCAGAACTTCTTTTTCCGCGGGCAATCCCAGCAGACGGTTCAGACTAATCTTCTGCAGAGCGACCTGGCTTTCGAGATCCAGCAGGCTGGCATGGGCTTGCGTGCTGGCCGCGTCGGCAGCAGTCAGGTCCAACTCGGTCCTCAGCCCCTGGTCGACCGCACTGCGAACAACGGCCAAATTCTCCCGCAGCCGATCGTCGAGTTCTTTGGCGAGAGCGGCCTGTTTTTGCAGGCCCATCAACGTGTAGGCGCCCGACTTGCACGATTCGGCAACCATCCACTCCAGCCACGCGACGTCCATCGCCACGGCAGGCGACTGGGCCGCCGCGGCGTCGATCCGCGCGGAACGACCGATCAGCGTGCTGACTTCCCAGTTCATGTCGAGGCCGTAGGCGTCGACCGTGTCGGTCGTGATGCCGCCGGTGGGAAACTCGAGCGCCGTTGCCAACTGCGGATTGGGAAGCAGGCGGGCTTGCCACAACTGCGCCGACGCGAGCTCGCGGCGGTCCCGCTGGCCGCGCAATTCCGGATTCAAGAGCACGCCGACGATCGCCAACTCATCGGGCGTGAAGCCGTCGCTAGCATCGAATGCGATCGGCTTGAGAATCGGATGCTTAAGCTGGTCGGCTTCGATCGACAGATGTTCGTCAGACGGAGGTTTGAGTTGCACGTCCACCGCCTGTTGACGAAGCAGCATCGGCCGGTACCGGGCGAGACCCCGACACCAGCAGTAGTAGCACTGCCGCAATTCTGATTCTCGAGGACCACAACGTTCGGTCCGTCCCAATTCACCCAAATTGAAAAGATGAGTCGCGCACACACGGCCGCCCGTTTGCCGCGATTAGGGCGTGCGGACACAGAGAGACAAGTATTCCAATTTTAGAGTCGGTTCGGGCCGGCCGCGGCCGTGATTTATTCTGTCGGGAGCAAGACAGGTCGGAACCGCTACCATCGCCAGCAGACGGGTCGGTGCGTCGAAGTGAGAATTGATTGCATCAGATTCAGCGTCAGCTGCCGTTTTCCTGGCGAGCGACGCGCCACTGTTGCTGGCCACCGGGTTGCGTGACTTGAATCGTGCCGGTGGGTTGGGTGAGCTCGGCTGAGCGCCGCTGCGAAAGTGGTTTGCGGGTTCGACTCGATCGTCCACTGCGCTTGTTGGGTCGACTGGTCGATGCGACCACTGAGGTTTTGCGACGTATTCGAGATCGCGTCGTAGTACACGCCGCGGACATCGCCTTGGCGATTGGTCGCCAATTGCATCAGTCGCGAGGTCGGTTCGCCGGAATTCGAAAGCACTGAATAGATACCGAGCGTAAGCCAATCACCCGCGTTCTCTTGCAGTGAAACGGTCGCGTCGGCAATCGTTTCCTCAGTCGCTGCTGGCTCGCTTTCCGACGCCTCGGCGGGAGCCTGTTCGTAGACGACCGTCGTGTTGTAGTAGGCGCCGTTGCCGTCGTTCGCATTGTTCGCGTCGTAGGCGGCCCAGCCGAGCCAGGCGGCGACGCTGGTCGCGGTGGCGGCGGCCCAGGCGTCGGCGTGCGGATGCGTGGCTTGCCAGGCGTTCGGATGATCGGCGTACCACGCGGCGGTGAAGGGCTGCGGACCGTTCTTGAAATCGTTCAGTGCGCTTTGGGCATTCTGTTGGGCCTGGCCGTCGCGCGATTGCCACTTCTGGCCGGGCTGTTGCTGCACGCCCTGGAATTGCCCGGCACCGCCTGCGGCGTTCTTCAGTTTGCCTTGCGCGCCTTGGAGATTCTGAGCGGCCCCGTTGAAATTCTGTGCCGCGGCGGTCAGGCCGCCGTTGGCGCCGAGATTGGGACCGAGATTGGCACCATCGCCTTTCTTCTTCAGGTCAAGATTCGACAGCTCCGGGCCGCGATCGCCGCGTCCAGCGCCCGCTCTTCCGCCGGCGTTGCCACCGCGTCCGCCCGGACCACGACCGTAGGAAATGTTCGAACCGAACACGAGCGAGACGACGGCAACAAGCAGCGTAGCGCGCAGCAGGACGTGATGCATGGAAGATTCTCCCGGGAAGTCGTGCAGGAGATAGACCGGTCGGAAAAGTGCCGCTCGGGGCGGCGATTTCTACAAGCCTAGTGCGCGGCCCGGGGGTGAAGGTTACAGGCTGGGCCGCGAGATTTCGATTGCGGCGCAAAGTGGAGACCGCAGAATCGCTACAAGCGGACTACGCCCAGGCGTTGGTGTCGGCGCTGATGCGGATGCGCTCGATCACCCGCATGTTGGCCACCGCGTCGGCGAGCGGCGTGGGCACCGGCGTGTCGTCGAGCACCGCGCGGGCAAAGGCGTCGGCCTGGATCGTGTACATGTCGCAGGTCTCGAACGTGATTTCTTCGATGTTGCACCGCGGGCGGCGTGCCGGTTTGGACCCAAATCCGCGTGGGGCGATCGTTCGGGGCGTTCACCGGAATCTCGACCTCGATCCGGCCGGTGGTGCCAAAGATGTTCGTTCGCTGGTAGGGCGCGAGTTGGGTCGAGACGGTGAACGTCGCGGTGCCCTGGAAGAACTCGAGCACGGCCGAGGTAAGGCGGTCGGTGCCGAGCTTCGGATCGCGTTCGACGTGGCCAAGCACGCGTTTCGGCTCGTCGTCGAAGATGAACCGCGAGAGCGTGATCGGGTAGCAGCCGATGTCCATCAGCGCGCCGCCGCCGATGTCGCTGCTGGTTGCGGATGTTGTCGGGGTCGTCGTTGAAGTAGGAGAACGAGCGTGTGGATCGTGCGGAGCTCGCCGATGCGGCCTTCGCGCACCAGCTTGCGGGCCGCGAGCCACTGTGGATGCAGCCGGACCATGAAGGCCTCCATGATCTTGAGCTTGGGATGGGCGGCCGCGACGCCGGCGAGCTGCTCGGCCTCGGCAACCGACAGGCCGATCGGCTTCTCGCAGAGCACGTGCTTGTCCGCCTTGAGCGCGCGGATCGACCAGGGGACGTGCAAGTGGTTGGGCAGCGGGTTGTAGATCGCGTCGATGTTCTTGTCGGCGAGCAGTTCCTGGTAGGAGCCGTAGGCCTTCTCGATGCCCAGCTCGCGCGGCGACTTTCTTGGCCCGCGACAGGTCGCGCGAAGCGATGGCAGCGACGGTGCCGAACTGGCCGGCGTTGGTGGCCGGAATGACGTGCACGCGACGCAATCTTGGCGGTGCTCAACACGCCCCAACGAATCTTGTCCATCAGAGAGCTTCTCCAGAAAAGAGCCGACTAACGAGATGAGGCGCAACTGGTTGTCGCGCAAAGTCGCAAAGGACGCGAAGCTCGAAGACACAACGTCCCGTTGGGCGAGCACTTCGCCGCTGTTTCAATTCATTCACTTCTTCTTGGCGATCTTTGCCCCTTTGCGTCTTTGCGCGCACTTTCCTCTGCATGCTGACCATTAGTGTATTGGATTTCAGGCAGAAAGGATATGTGTCGCGAAATCAGGCGGGCGTATAATGGGTCGCCGCCAAAGTCGGCCGGGTGACGGAAGTCGGACACGTGGCGGGATGAGGACCAGGATGGCAGATTCTTCGCAGGACACCGATGTTTCGATCGGCGGCTATCTGCATTCAGCGGCTCCAGGAGTACGGCATCGGCCACGTATTCGGCATCCCGGGCGACTATGTGCTGTCGTTCTACACGCTGCTCGAACAGAGCCCGCTGGTGGCGGTCGGCTGCACACGGGAAGATTGCGCCGGTTTCGCCGCCGACGCCTATGCCCGCGTGCATGGGATGGGGGCGCTGTGCGTGACGTACTGCGTCGGAGGCTTGAGCGTCTGCAATTCGATCGCGGGCGCCTACGCCGAGAAGTCGCCCGTGGTGATGATCAGCGGCTCGCCCGGGCGCAAGGAGCGAGACCGCAATCCGCTTTTGCATCACATGGTGCGCGACTTTCGCACCCAGTACGACGTGTTCGAGAAGCTCTGCTGCGCGGGGACCGAGCTCGCCGATCCGCTCACGGCGTTCAGCGAGATCGACCGCGTGCTGGCCACTTGTGCCCGCTACAAGCGGCCGGTGTACATCGAGATTCCGCGCGACATGGTCCACGTGAAGCCGCCGGTGACGCCACAATACGAGAGTTCGATGACGGTCAGCGACACGCGGGCGCTCAACGAAGCGGTCGACGAAACGGTGCGGCGGATCGAGGCGGCGCGGCAGCCGGTGATCATTCTCGGCGTCGAGGTGCATCGCTTCGGGCTGCAAGACGACGTGGTGCGGCTGGCCGAGATCGCCGGCATTCCGATGGCGGCCACCATGCTCGGCAAAGGCGTCGTCGCGGAGACGCATCCGCTCTACATGGGCCTCTACAGCGGCGCGCTGGGCCGCGAGGAGATCACCAAGTACGTCGAGGGGAGCGACTGCGTGCTGATGCTCGGCACGTTCATGACCGACATCAACCTGGGAATCTACACGGCCGAACTCGACATGAGCGATTGCATCCTCGCGACCAGCGAGCAACTGCGGATTCGGCACCACCACTACCACGAAGTGACGCTGCCAGACTTCGTGAAGACACTCGCCTCCCGCAGGCCCAAGCCGAAGAGTCCGCCACCCAAGGCGCCGACCGAGTTCTGGAAAGAGCCGTTCACGCTGCGGCCCAAGGAGCAGATCACGATCTCGCGGATGATCGATCGGCTCGACGAACAGCTCGACAATGAGACGGTGGTGATCGCCGACGTGGGGGACGCGCTGTTCGCGTCGACCGAGCTCACCACGCGTGGGCGGACGGAGTTTCTGAGCCCGGCCTACTACACGTCGATGGGTTTCGCCGTGCCGGCGGCGCTGGGCGTCCACATGGGCAAGCCCGAGACGCGGGTGGTGGCGATCGTCGGCGACGGGGCGTTTCAGATGACCGGCATGGAGCTCTCGAACCTGGTCCGGTACAACTTTCCGACCGTGGTGATCGTGCTCGACAACGGCGGCTACGGCACGGAGAAGCTGCTGCACCCCGGCGAGTGGGAATTCAACGCAATCCACCCCTGGCAGTATTACAGGCTGCCCGAGGTGCTCGGCGGCGGCAAGGGATATCAAGTGCGTACCGAAGGCGAATTCGACTCGGCACTCAACGCGGCGTGGAAGGACACGAGCGGGCCAAGCATCTTGCACGTGCATATCGACCCGAAAGATTGCAGCCGGGCGCTGCGAGCGTTTGGCCGAGCGGATGTCGAAGACGGTAGTGCAGAAGTTAGGTTGACGCGGCCAGCGCCACTCGATTTGAGCCGATAGGGGGCGTTGGCGTCGGCGGCCACGCCGAATGTCTCTCGGGAAATACCCACGATTTGCCGAAAATTATAACATGCATTATAATTCACTTGGAGGCCTGCTTAATGTCCACTGTTAAACTCACCACCGTGGGAAGCTCGACGGGGATCGTGCTGCCGAAGGATCTTCTCGAGCGGCTACGGGTGAAAAAAGGCGACCTGCTGCATGTTGTTGAAACGCCCAACGGAATCGAGCTTACGCCCTACGATCCGGAGTTTTCCGAACAAATGGCCATTGCTGAAGAAGTAATGCGCGAGGACCGCAATGTTCTGAAAAAGCTGGCAGAATAGCGGCGATGCGGGTCCCATGAAGGAACCACGCTGGTTGAAAGACGCAGTCGTTCCCGCAATTCATCGGCGTCAGCTTGCGGAGCACGGCGGACTCGATGGCATTCGCGATGCAGGAATGTTGTCTTCTGCATTGGCGCGACCCAAGAATTCTTTTGCCTACAGCAACCCAAAACCGGACCTCTCGGCGCTCGCTGCTTCCTATGCATTTGGAATTGTGAAGAACCATTCGTTCGTCGATGGAAATAAGCGGACCGCCTTTGTCGTGTGCGGTACTTTCTTGAAGCTCAATGGCCACGACGTCGACGCGTCGGAAATCGAAAAATATCTTACGTTCGTTGGTGTCGCCGAGGGCAGTCTCAGCGAAGAAAAACTGGCCGACTGGATTCGCGATCGACTGGTCGCCTATCGGAAAAAGCAGTAAGCAGCATGGACCTCGCCTCCTGGAACCTCGATCCGGCCTGGGTTTACTATCCGTCGGCGATCTTATTGATCGCGCTCTGCATCGTGGCGTGGCTCACGTCGCTCTTGACGCTGCCGGGGAATTGGATCGTGGTGGCGCTCGCCGCCGGGTTTGCCTGGCTGTTTCCGCATTACGCGGGGCGCGGGTTATCTTGGACAGTGATCGGAATCGGTTTGGCGCTGGCCGTGGTGGGCGAGGTGATCGAATTCGCCGCCAGCGCGGCCGGGGCGGCCAAACAGGGTGCGAGCCGGCGGGCCGTGCTGCTCTCGTTGGTGGGCGCGATGGTCGGCAGCGTCGCAGGCCTGATGATCGGCACCCCGGTGCCGGTGATCGGCTCGTTCGTGATGGCCCTGCTGGGCGGGGCCGGTGGGGCATTCGCCGGCGCGTATCTCGGCGAGATGTGGAAAGGACGTTCGGAAAACGCGCGGATCGCCGCCGGGCAAGGCGCTTTCACCGGCAAAATCTGGGGTACGCTCGGCAAGCTGGTCTGCGGGGCCGTAATCGTGGCGATCGTCGCCGTGGATGCGCTATTTTGATAGAATAAAGTGCGGTTGCGCGATCCAGGCGGTAGGCAGGCGGTAGATTCGTGCCCCTTGGCCGGTTATTCAACACGTTTGACTCGGAGGCGAATAAAATGCGATTTGCGCTTGTTATGTACGTAATCTGTACGTTTGCGACCGGAGCGGCAGTTTGCCTTGCGAAAGAAGAAGCGGATTATCCGATTCGTCCCGTGGCCGCGCATCACGTGCAGTTCAACGACAGCTTCTGGCAGCCGCGGCTGGAGGTAAATCGAACGGTCACAATTCCTTATTCGTTCCAAACATGCGAAGAGACGGGAAGAGTCGAAAATTTCAAGGTGGCGGGCAGTATCTCCAACAAGAAGTGGACCGGCAAGTTCGGATTCAACGATAGCGACGTATCGAAGATCATCGAGGGCGCTTCCTATTCGCTGATGACGCACCCCGACGCGACGCTGCAGACCTATGTCGACAAGCTGATCGGCTACATGGCCGCGGCGCAAGAAGACGACGGCTATCTCGAGACCGCGTGGACGGCCCGCGACAAGATCGACAACCCCGCGAACATCATCTGTTGCTATCCGAAAGACAAGCAGTGGTATGAGGAACAGTCGAGCCACGAGCTCTACAATCTCGGTCACATGTACGAAGCAGCGGCGGCTCATTACGAGGCGACGGGCGAGAAGAACTTTCTCGACGTGGCCACCAAGAGCGCGAATCTGCTGGTGAGTACATTTGGGCCCGGCAAAATCGAGGTGCCGCCGGGGCATCCGGAAGTTGAGCTTGGGCTAGTCAAGCTATATCGAGAAACCAAAGACCCACGCTACCTGGAACTGGCGAAGTTTTTCATCGACATTCGAGGAGTGCCGACGAAAGATCGGCCGAAGCTGTGGGGCGAATACAGCCAGGATCATCGGCCGTTTCGCGAGCAGGACGAAGCGGTCGGGCACTCGGTGCGGGCGATGTATTTGTACGCGGGAGCGGCCGACGTGGCGGCGCTCACGGGCGACGCGCAGCTCAAGACGGCCGTCGACCGACTGTGGGAAAATGTCGTCGGCACGAAGACGTACGTCACCGGCGGCATCGGCGCCAGGGGCCAGGGCGAGGCCTTCGGCAAGAAATACGAGTTGCCGAACCGCACCGCCTATTGCGAGACCTGTGCGAATTTGGCGACTTGCTTCTGGAACGAACGCATGTTCCTGCTCAATGGCGACGCAAAGTACATCGACGTGCTCGAGCGGGCGCTTTACAACAGCGTCATTTCAGGCGTGTCGCTCGACGGCAAGGAGTTCTTCTATCCGAATCGGCTCTCCTCGCGCGGCGATGAGGCCCGCAGCAAGTGGTTCGATTGCTCTTGCTGCCCGACAAATCTCTGCCGGTTCATTCCGTCGGTGCCGGGCTACGCGTACGCGGCGACCGACGACGCGCTGTACGTCAACCTATTCGCCGCAGGGACCGCCGAATTGGAAGTCGGCAAGAAGCGAGTCCAGGTCGAGCAATCGACCAAATACCCGTGGGACGGCCACGTCAAGATCGAGGTCAAGCCGGAGGCGGCGGGCGACGAGTTTGCACTGCACGTGCGAATCCCTGGTTGGGCAAGAGATCAGGCCTGGCCGAGCGATTTGTATTCCTACTTAGACAAATCGAAAGAGCGGCCGACCCTTGCGGTCAATGGTGAAATCGTCGATTTCAAAACGGTAAACGGATACGCGATCGTCGCGCGAGCGTGGCAACCGGGCGACACGGTGACGCTTGATTTGCCGATGCCGGTGCGGCGCGTCGTCGCCAACCGGCAGGTGGAGTCCGACCGCGGCCGCGTCGCACTGATGCGCGGACCGCTGGTGTTTTGCGTCGAGGGAGTCGACGTGGCGGGCGGCAAGGTCAGCGAGCTGGTGTTGCCGGACGATGCGCCGTTGGCTACGGAGTTTCGCGGCGACCTGCTGGGCGGCGTGCAGGTGATCACCGGCGAAGCAGAACTTGCCGCGGCCACCGATCAGGCGATTGCCTCGGTGAATGAGCATTTCGTCGCAATCCCCTACTACGCCTGGGCCAACCGCGCCAAGGGCGAGATGGCCGTGTGGCTTGCGCGCACGTCCGATGTTGCCAGCGAAGATTAGGCGCAACAAAAATGGTCCCGCCCAACATGGGCGGGACCTCGAACGAGCACAGGGGGATGGTTGCTGCGGAAAGTGGGGACGAACCAAATTCTAAATCGATCCAAACTCTAACTCTGCCGGCCCGCGTTCTTGGTGAAGTGAGCGTTGATGCCCGCCGCGTGAACCGCGTTGTAAACCTCGTCCGGCGTCACACGGGCGGCGCCGTTGATCCGCACCCAGAGCTCACCTTTGCTAATGCTCGCGTGCGAGTTCTGCGCGTCCACGCCCTTCAGGCCGCGGAGCCGTTCCAAGGCGAGCTTTGCCTTTTCCTTGGTGAGTGGGGCAAAGAGCACAAAATCGAGGCTCGGCGGGGCCGTGGCCTTTTGCGCGGTGTTGGCCGACATGATCGCCTTGCCACACACGCTCAAGTCCATCGACCGCGAGATCGTCGTCGTCAGCTCACTCGGCTGGCCCGGCTGTGCTACTACCTTCGCCTGAAGTCCGTTTTCTTCGAGAGCGGTTGTGAGCACGTCGGCGGCACGACCATCTTCCGCTCCGCGAATGGCGAACGTCACCGGCTGCTTCTGATCGGTCGACGCCTTGCCATAGTGCATTGCGGCCGACTGGCGAATCCGGTGTTGCATTGTCGGTCTTTCGGCAGCGAAGCTGGCGGTGGCCAGCAACGCTACGGTTGCTAGCCCTAACAATGAGTTGCATGCAGTCCTGTTCATAATTCTCCTGTTCATAAAACATTTCCTTTCTTCGATCGCACAAAGGTTCCGCAGAACAACCAATCCTCGTGACACATGGTGAATGCAAATGCAGCTGCAACGCGATCGCTCGGAGACTTCGGGGGCGACCGCCGAGTGAAGAACGCTGCGCACAGCTGGAACGTGGGCGCCAGCCAGGGGACGCGCACAGCGTCTTCACGCGAACGGGGCGGGATGTCAGACAGCGGTCTGAGCGAGAGCGTGCTTGAGGCAGGTGGGTACGGCCAGCGGTAGCTGGGCGGTCCTAGTTCTCGCCGGCCGGAAGGCAGGCATGGAGTTGAACTCTCAGAAGACTACGCGGCCGGTGATCGGCGGGTTCGCGTGAGTTCGACGACGGATCAGATTTTTGGAGGATCGGCCGTAGCGAATACTTCGGCAATGCAAGCCACGGGGCATTGACACAAGAAGTGATAGCAGCTTTGCCAAAGGGCTTACCGCGGGCGGATCGGATTGCCCGCCGCGTCGACTGGGTCGTCGTCCTGATCGGCGCGGCTCGTATCGAGCGACGTCGTCGCCGATGTGTGATCCCGCGCGTCGTGGCGAACTGATCCGTCGTTGATGGAAAAGATGACCTCGCTATCGAACACCTTTTCGAAAAGTTCCACCTTCGATCGGGCAGCCCACAGGTCGACGTCGGCGTCGCCTTCGGCATCGACCGTGATCTCGACGTTTCCGGCGACGACTTGGGCGCGCACTTCCCGCACTCGCTGCTGGTGAGTCCGGTCGAGGGCCAAGGCCAACCGCAGGATCGCGGCGGCGGCGGCAACGCGGCGGCGATCCTCCTCTTCCAGCGCGCGATAATCGTTGTGCTTCTTCTTCGGCCGGCTGCCACGGTGATAGCGGGCCACGAGCGCCAGCATTCGCAGCTGCTCGCGCTCGAAGCCGGGCAGTTCGCTGTTGAGGATCAGATGGTAGCTGTGCTTGTGATGTCCTTCGAAGTTAATCAAGTACCCGACGTTGGCTACGAGCGCGGCGGCTTCGATCAAATCGCGGTCGGTCGGTCGCAAGTTGAGCGGTTCGGCGAGTTGCTGCCAGAGCGCGCCGGCGATCTTGGCGACTTGCCTGGCATGCGGCAGATCGACGCCACAGCTCTTGGCGAACTGCTCGACGGCCGCGGCGCGAGCTTCCGACGAAATCGCCTCGGGCGGACCGCCAAACGCGGCCTGGACCAATTCCAAGAGCAGCCCGTCGCGGACGCCGCGAGTGTGAACCTGCACCACGTTGACGCGCAGGTGTCTCATGATGCGTTCGATGATCACCAGGCCCGAGACAATGATGTCGGCACGGGCCGGGTTGAGGCCCGGGACTTTCTTGCGCCTCTCGAGCGTGAGCTGGGCGAGGTCGGTGACGAGGTGGCGAATCTGCGCCGGTGACGCGGAAGCCCCACATCGGCTGGCCAGCCTGGCCTTCGCGGGCCATGATCATCGACGCCAGTGCCGTGAACGTGCCGCCCGTGCCGTAGAACATGCTGGGGACAAACGGCAGCTTGCCGACGCTGCGCTTGAGCACGCGGTCGACGTATTTGCGGAGTTGCTCGAGTTGATTGGCCGTCGACACGCCGGCGGCGTCGCACTTTTCGGCGACGCGGACCGCACCGAGCGGCGTGGTGTAGATCTGATCGATCAGTCCGCTCGAGGCGAGGACGATTTCGGTGCTGCCTCCGCCGATGTCGGCCACCGCCACCTCGCGACCCGAGACGTCGAACGCCCGCTGCACGCTCAGGAACGCGAGCCGAGCTTCTTCGTCCGACGAGATCACTTCGACGTCGAGGTCGAGCTCGCTATGGACACGCTGGCAAAACTCGGGGCCATTCTCGGCATCTCGGACGGCGCTGGTGGCAATCGCCGAGATGCGGGCGACGCCGTAGCCGATGGCGATCGACTTGAAGCGGCGAAGCGCCGTAATCGTGGCGTCGATCGTGGCGTCCGAAAGTTCGCCGGTGGTGACCATCGACGCCGCCAACCGAGTGTTCTCGCGCTCTTCGTCGAGCACGCGGTAGCCGCCCGAGGACAGCACCTCGGCCACGACCAGCCGCACGCTGTTCGAGCCGACGTCGATCGCGGCGATGCGAGGAGCCGGCGCGGCAGTGCCGTCGCCTACGGTATTTTCGGAATCCACCATGACATCTGCCCAGAGCGGCCGAACCGGGAACTCCCTACCCGATTATACGTCAAGCACGCCGTGCCCGAAGCCACTTGTTTGCCCAACACAATTAATATCTGCTGGTGGCGGTGGTTTGTAAAGGGAAGTTGCCGGTCCATTGTTGGCGAAGCCTAGCGATACAACTCTTGCGAACCTTCTCCCTGCCGGTTTGTCATTGGCAGCGATTGGTTCGTGGATCGCTCGCAGACGCGGCCAGCTAGGTCAAACCGGCGGCAACCCATCCGACAATTCCAGACCAATTCTGCCAAAAAATGTCATGTATGGAGAATCCCATGTTCAGCGTCGAATCGCTCGTGTACGCTTGGGACAACCAGTTGCGGTACGCCCTGGCGCTCGTCGCCGATTTGAGCGACGAACAGTTTGTGTTGCGGCCGGGTGGGAACATGAATCATCCGGCTTGGATTTTGGGGCACGTGTCGCTGTATCACCCGATCACGGTGCGGCTTCTGGCGGCGGAACCGATTGACGATCCGAAGCACGATCGGCTGTTTGGGTTCGCGGGGCAGGGGCCGGTGGACGACATTGCGGCGTACGGGAGCAAGCAGGCGGTGGTGTCGCGGTTCGAGGAGGGGCACGAACGGGTGGCCCAGGCGCTGTTGGCCGCCCAGCTGCAAGCGTTTCAGCAGCCGCCGTCGCTCGAGCGGTGGGCGAAGATGTATCCGACCGTTGAGTTCATGCTGCCCGATTTGCTGCTGTTTCATGAGGGCATGCACCTTGGGCAGATCAGCATTTGGCGCCGCGCGGCGGGTCTCCAGGGCGTGCCGTTTCCGGATCGCACGCCACGGGCCGGCTTGCTGGAGCGATTGACATGAGCGTTCGGGATTCGACGATCGAGATAGTCGAGGCCGACCTGGCGCGGGCCGAGCATCAGCGCGCAGTGCGTGAGATGCTCGACGCGTATGCGCGCGATCCGCAGGGTGGCGGGCAGCCGCTCGGCGACGACGTCCGCGAGCGATTGGTGCCCGCGCTGCGCGAACATCCAACGACGGTGATTTTGCTCGCGTATGACGGCGAGCGGCCGGTGGGCATCGCCACGTGTTTCCGCGGCTTCTCAACATTTGCGGCCCGGCCACTGTTGAATCTGCACGACTTGGCGGTGATCCCTGAATATCGCGGCAATGGCGTGGGCCGGATGCTGCTCGCGGCAGTGGAAAAGGAAGCCCGCGGGCTGGGCTGCTGCCGCGTCACGCTCGAAGTGCTCGAGGCCAATCCCGCCCGCAAGCTCTACGAAGCAATGGGTTACGCATCGCCCGAATACTACAAAGGTTCTGGCCAGGCGCTGTTCCTCGCCAAATCAATCTAGTGGCCCAAGGAACTCATCGACCCGGACGAACTCATAGCCCCGTTGCGTGAGTTCATCGCAGAGCGGGCCGAGTTGGGGGTGGAAGGGGTCTTTGCGCTCGGTTCCGACGTGCAGCAACAGAATGAAGCCGTTGAGGCCGGCGGGGTCTTTCCGTTCGTAGGCCAAGATGTCGTCGCGCAGCTTTTCGGACGCCACGAAGACGCGGTCGCTCTCGGGGGCGTAGTCGCGGTTCGAGCCGCTGCCGGGCGTGAAATTGATGAGCGTGACGCCCAGCTCCTGGCACCACGCGGCTTGGTCGTGGTTGTACCATTCGTACGGCGGGATGAAGAGCACGGGTTCGTTGAGTTGGAGCGCATTGATCGTGCGGAGGGAGGCGAGATTGGCCCGCAAATCTTTCATGAAGAACTGCTTGGTGACCAGGCTATTGTCGCGATTGGTCCAGTCGCAGTAGAGCGGGTGCGAATCGGAGTGGAGACCGACGTAATGGCCTTCGGTGCGCATGCGATCAAGAAATGGGCGGAAGGCCGCGTTGCGCGCGAAGTTTCCGGTGACGAAGAATCCGGCCCTGATGTCGCGTTCCTTAAGCGCGTCGAGGATCGGACTCACACTGTTCGCAAACGTATCGCCGGTGAAAACGAGGGCGATCTTTTTCTCGGAAGTGTCGCCGCGGATAATCGCGCCGTGGGGCTCGCGGTGGTAGCTTTCATTCGCTGGTGGATCGGGTGCCCAAACGTGAAGCAGTAGTAGTAGCGATACCGTGCCGTCGATGATCGGTTCGTTGGTCGAGAAGTCGGCAAACTGGTCGTGGTAGACGGCCACGTCCGACTGAAAGTGTTCAAGCTCTCTGTCGTCGAAGGCATCAAACTTGAGGCTGTCGTTGATTTCTTTCGAGACGGGGCCATCGACGAGGCCGCCCACGGGCAGGTGATTGGCGAGTTTGTAAAACAGGTGGTGTGGCCGGCTGGCGTGGCGGCCGCCCACCGGTACGCCGATCACAAACGAAACTCCCCATGGGTTGCGGCCAAAGATCCAGTCGCGGGCCTCGGCGGCGAGCTCGCGATAGCGGGTGTCGCCGGTCATCTGTTCGTAAAGCGCAGCCTGCGTGGCGAGGGCAACGACGTCGTTCGTAGAACACCACACGAGCGGCGTGCCGAGGCGATACGGATTCTTCAGCGCCCGCGTACGGATGCGTTCTAGGCCGGCGCGGTAGTAGCCCGCGAGCTTGGCTTGTGTGTCGGCGTCGACGTAGGGATAGAGCCGCCAATGGGCGAGGTTCACGTAGGGAAAGAACTCGTAGTGACCGTGGCGGTTGCTGCCCATCCAGGGATTGTCGCCCGCCTCGTGGGCATAGCGAATCGCGGCGCGTAGATATTGCTCGTCCTTGGTGGCGATGTAGAGCTCGGTCGCGGCCCATTCGAGGTCATCGAAGTAGCTCGTTTCACCGTAGTAATAGGGCGCGCGGACCGGCACCGACATGGCGACGCCGGGCTTGGCCTGCGCGAGCATGTAGAGCGACTTGGCGGCAGCAAGATCGCCGGCGAGAACCATCGCGGCGGCGGAGCGGCCCGCGAGATTAGCCAGCCCCGACGACTTGTTCTTGTATTTCGGACCTTCGGGTGCCCCAGTCGCCCGCCAGGCGGCACGTGGTCCGCCCGCGCCGCGGCCGTAGTCGGATTGGTCGTCGTGCCAGAGCGTGCTTGGCGGCATGTGATCGCGGTCGTCACCGATTTGCACGTACAGCACGTCGGACGCGGGGTGCAGCTTTTTCACGAGCGCGGCCCCGTGATCGGCCTCTTCGTTCGCGCCGGCAAGATAGAGCGCCGCAACACAATAGCTCGTTGTGATCATGTGCTTGAGCCGATCGCCGGCGTCGTGCCAGCCGCCCACCAAATCGACCATCTCACCAGTCGTGGTGTCGAAGCCATCTTGCTGATGGCACTTCTTTCCAGTGATTGGGTTATCGCCGCATCGTTGGAGATGCATGAACTCCAGCAGCTTTGCGGGGACGTCTCGGTAGGCGCCCGGCCCAATGGCAAACTCGGGCGATTCGACGTCGGCGAACTTGATCCGGAAGCGGCCGGGCCCTCGGAAACTCGAAAAGTTGATTCGGTAGTTGTGGGCAAACGGCCCCCACGCCCCTTGGTCGGGACCGATGTCGGTTGTCAGGTCGCCGACCGAAAACTCGCCGGTGAGTGGGACGTCACTCGACAAGACCGCGATCTTCGGGTCGTCCGGTAAATAGCCGACCTGATTCACACGAATCCACGACCGCTCGCGGGCGGCGATCGCCGGTGACAGCCCGAGGAAGAGGAGGCAAGCAGCCAGGAACGTGGCGTGACGAAAACGCATGCTATCCACTGTAGCTGTGCGCGAGACGAAATAGAACCGGCCCGGGCGGTGAGGACCACCCGGGCCGGAAAATTGTCTGCTGCCGTCTACTTGCTACATGTCGCGAGCGACGCGGTTAAACGCCTGCTCGATCAACTCGCTTAGATATCGTAATACAAGCAGAACTCGTACGGATGCGGGCGCAGGGCCATCGCATCGACCTCGTTCTTGCGCTTGTACGAAATCCAGGTGTGGATTACGTCTTCGGTGAAGACGTCGCCGCGGAGGAGGAACTCGTGGTCCTTGGCCAACGCGTCGAGCGAATCGGCCAGTGAGCCCGGGGTCTTCGGCACTTCGGCCAGCTCTTCCGGCGCCAGGTCGTAGATGTCCTTGTCGAGCGGTTCGCCCGGATGGATCTTGTTCTGGATGCCATCCAGGGCCGCCATCATCAACGTGGCGAAGGAGAGGTAGGGATTGCAGCTCGGGTCGGGGCAGCGGAACTCGATCCGCTTGGCCTTGGGGCTCGGGCTGTACATCGGAATGCGGCACGAGGCCGAGCGGTTCCGCTGCGAGTAGGCCAGGTTGACCGGCGCTTCGTAGCCCGGCACCAACCGCTTGTAGCTGTTGGTGGTGGGGCAGGAGAAGGCCAGGATGGCCGGGGCGTGCTTGAGGATGCCGCCGATGGCGAACAAGGCCTGCTCGCTGAGTCCGGCGTAGCCGTTGCCTGCAAACAGCGGCTGGCCGCCCTTCCAGAACGAGATGTGGGTGTGCATGCCGGAGCCATTGTCGGAGAACAGCGGCTTGGGCATGAACGTCACCGTCTTGCCATACTTCTTGGCGACCATCTTGATGATGTACTTGTAGAGGCACATCGCGTCGGCCATCTCCACCAGCGGCGAGAACCGCAGGTCGATTTCCGACTGGCCGGCGGTGGCCACCTCGTGGTGCTGGGCCTCGACGTCGAGTCCGCACTCGATCATCGTGAGCATCATCTCGTTGCGGATGTCCATCAACGAATCGGCCGGCGGGACGGGAAAGTAACCTTCCTTGTGCCGCAGCTTGTAGCCAAGGTTTGGACCCATCCCTTCGGCGAGATAATCTCGGCCGCGGTTCCACTGGCCTTCGTCGCTATCGAGGAAGAAGTAGCCGGCGTTCGGCGTTTGATCGAAGCGAACGTCGTCGAAGATGAAGAACTCGGCCTCGGGACCGATGAAGCAGGTGTCGGCCACGCCGGTGCTCTTGAGGTAGTTGACCGCCTTGCGGGCGACGTTCCGCGGATCGCGCGAGTAATCCTCGCGGGTGATCGGATCCTGCACGTTGCAGATCATGCAGAGCGTGGGGATTTCGGTGAACGGATCGACGAACGCCGTGTCGGCCTGCGGCAAGAGCAGCATGTCGCTCTCGTTGATCGCCTGCCAACCGCGAATGCTGGAGCCGTCGAAGCCGAGGCCTTCTTCAAAGATTTCCTCTTCGAGCTTGCCGACGGGAATCGTGAAGTGTTGCCAAAGCCCGGGGAAGTCCATAAACCGCATGTCGACGGCCTTAATGTCCCGCTCGCGACACATCGCCAGGACGGCCTGTGGAGTCAAATAGCCATGTCCGAATCTCTCCAATGTCAGAAATCGAAAGGAAGGGCAAAACCTGTCTACCGCAGTGGGCAGGGATAACATCGTCACTAATGTGGTGGGCCAGCCGCCGTCGCGACCGATTGCCGCGGCGGCGAATTGCGAATCACGCATCCTAACGAATGAATTGCCGGTTGAAAAGCAACCCCAAGGGCGGCTCGGCGAGAAAAAAGGCAATGCTGGACTGAGGTCGCCAGCAGATGGGTGTCGCCCCAGGATCGACGAGGCAAAGGCCTGCCAGAAGGCCCAGAAAAAACGACAGCGGGCGGCTGATTTGGCCGCCCGCTGCCGTATTCGATTTCGTTCTACTTGCTTATCGCCGACTGCAGTTGCCGCTCCGACTTCGGGGCGATCAGCCGCAGCTGGGTGACGCGATCGTCGCACTTGGAGTGGACGCCGTTGACGACCGAGCCGATCAGCCGGACGCCCACGCTTCGCAGCAGCGAGGCCGCCTCGTTGATCTTCGGCATCTGGCTGAAGTCGCGGCGGACCGAAAGGATCGCCCCGTCGCAGTATTGGCCGAAAATCAAGGCGTCGGACATGCCGAGCACCGGGGCGCCGTCGATGACGATGAAGTCGTATTCCGCGCGGAGCTTGTCGAACGCAGGCTGCATCTGTTCGGTGGCCAGGGCGTGGATCGCATCGACGTCGCAGTAGCCGGCCGTCAGGAGCCAGAGTCCTTCGGCGTGCGTCGGACGGATCACGTCGGCCACGTCGACTTCCGCCCGCAGCACTTCGCACAAACCGTCTTCGAGCGGCACGTCGAACAAGGCGTGCAAGGCAGGGCGACGGACGTCGCCATCGACCAAGAGCGTGCGGCGCCCGGCACGGGCCAGGCTGGCCGCCAACTGACTGGCAACCGTAGTCCGACCTTCCATCGTCGTGGCACTGGTGACGAGCACGACCTGTCGGCGCTTCGAAGTCGAATCGTGCATCAACTGAGTCCGCACGCTGTCGATCGACTCGGTAAGCTGAGCGACGATCGGGTGATCGGGGTCGAGCATCTTGCGGGCCGAGAGGGCGGGCAGGGTGCCGACGACGCGGATGCCGAGGCCTTCGTCGACTTGCTCGGGACCATCCAGTCGACGATTGCGGAATTCCATGTAGGCGATGCCGAAGCAGGTCAAGCACAGAGCCATCACGCCACCCATGCCGGTGATCGCATAACGCGTCGTGGAATTGATCGCCGGGCTGACCGTGGCCTCCTGCATCGGCCGAATCCGGTTGGGGGCCACCGCCTCGACGTCGAACTGTTCGAGCTTGATGCTCATGTCGTTGGCAATTTCCTGAAGTTGCGCCAGCTCGTTGGCTCCGACTTCCAACTCGACCGACCGCACGCTTTTCTTATCAAGCTCTTCTTTTTTCTCTTGGACAGACTTATTGAGAGCCGCCAGCTGTTGCTGGAGCATGCCGGCACGAATTTGGAATTCCTTGCGAACGCGCTGAAGATCGGTATTGGGCTTGCTCTTTTCCTCGCCCGACATCTGCGCTTTGAGCTGGGCCCGGTACTGGCTAATCTGCTGCTGCTTGGCGCTGATCAGTTGCTGCAGTCGATCGGCCTCTTTCGAGCGGTGCTTCATGATTCCGCCTTGGGTGTTGGCTTGATATTGCAGTCCCATCAACTCTTGATTCATCATGTTCATGTTGGGATCGGAGGCCAGCTGTGCATCGACCATCGCGTCGATTGCGTTGGGGTCCTTGAGTTGCTGCTCCAGTACCATGTAGGTGGTTTGAAGTTCCGCGAGCTTAGCCTTCCAAGTCGCTTTTCGACTTCTGCGCTTCGGAGAGATCCCGCATCAGCAACTCGGCTTCCGGATCGCGCTGGCGAGCGTCGACGACGTGGAGTTCCTCTGCCAACGCGTTGTGGTCTTCGGATTTGGTCTTAATCTCTTCGCTGATCTTGCTCAAGCTGCGGGCAAGCGCGTCGCGCAACAGACCGCGTCGCTGCTCCTCTTTGAACACGACTTCATTCTCGTACGCCTTGGAAACCGCATTCACGAGTTGTCTCAACTCCTCGGCATAATCGGAATCGCCCGTGAGAGAGATGCTGAGAATCTCGCTATTGTTCTGGAAGGATGGCGTCAATTCGTCGATCAACCACTGCACCTTGTCCGATTTGCCGGCAAGCACGCCCAACGACTCCATGCCCGGGGTGCGGAGGGCTGCTTGAATCACGAAATAGCTCTTTAGGTACGCGAGCTGGGTGCGCTGCAGAATGTCAAAATCTTTGCTTGGGCTCCGCGTCGAATTGCCGAGAATCGACTCCTGCTGGCTCGATACGCTGAACAGCGCCTGGGCCATCGACGATTCGGGAAACAGAAACCAAAGGGTGCCGGCGGTGGTGACCCCCATCACCAGTCCCATGCAGAGCGCCAGCAGCCAGCGGCGACGCAAGCAGTTGATGAACGAATTGGCGTCCATGCCGCCACGCAACACGTCGGTTGCTGGTGCTACAGCTTGACTGGCCGGGTAAATCACCGACGGTGCCGAGCCGTTGGTGTGCGGTACCAATGCGGCCTGGGACGGCTGGCCACCGACCATTGCGTGAGGGGAATTCGGGGCAGGTGATTCGTGATCGTCGCGATACGTCATGGATCGACTCTCATGTGTGACGGTTAGGCCCGACGCTGCGGGCCACGTGGAATACAGCCAGTGGCCAAGTTGCTCCGCAATTGGCTTGCCAAACGACGCACCCAGGCGCTCTGGACTTCGTAAACAACGGCGAAAACTCGAAATACCAACTCGACCAAGCTTCGGTCGGCGAATAGTGTGATGATTTTTTTCAACCTTTGTGGCAATTATTCAACCGAGGGTGCCGGAGGGAAAGGCTTCACGGGCCAATTCAACGCGCAGGAATTGCGGTGGGCCGGCCGCCAACTGGCTTGAATTGTGCGACATTCACCGGAACCGTCAATCTTTCCAAAATCTGTAGTTCCAGCCAGAGGAAACCCAGCGCCATCGGCATCATGAAGTAACCGGCCCAATCGTGCCCCAGCTTGTGAGCAAATTCATTCTCCGATCCGACCGCCATGAACAGCAGGCCGGTCATCGTGATTCGGATAACATTGACGATCAAGGCGATCGGTACGGCGCTCAGGAGGATTATGAACTTGTCCCACCAGGGCCGCTCGACCAGGAACACCATCGCCACGGCAAGCGCCAGAAAGATCGTGAGCATCCGCAGCCCGCTGCAGGCGTCGGCAATGTTGAGGTCTGCGCCCGGCACGCTAATCAGATTTCCCTGCCGGAAGGCGGCGATGCCCATCGTTTGCAAGATGAACGTGCTGCAGACGCTGGCGAGCGTTTGCAATCGCCAGAGAATATTGTGCTCGAGAATGGAAGGAAGCGGCATCATGAACACGAGGAAAATCAGGGCCGGCCAAGCCCAGCGAATCGAGTGGAAACCGCCGACTAGCATGAATACGCCAACGATCGAGATCAGGAAAGAATAGCGATCGAGCGGATTCATCGTCATGTAAACGCCCAACTGCCGAGCTGCCAATCCAAGCACGAAGATCCCCAACCCCAACCAGCGTTCACTGGTCGGCACCGGTCGAAACGGCTGGTAACGCAGCCACAACAGGGCCAATGAAATGATGGGGACGATGTAGCCGTGCGAGTATAGCGGGTTGGCCCATTCCTCCTTGACCAGCGAAAACGTATCCCAATAGGCGAGTACCAGCAGCAACGTCAATACAACAAGCGTGATGAGCGGTACTCGTTGCGATGAATCGTTCCAAGCAACCTCGGCAGTCGGTGCCGTTGGCATTCCGGTGGGACGCAGCGTGGGGGAGACATTCGTGCGGCTGGGTGAACTCATGGGAGTGTGCATCTCGCAATCGGGGGAATGAACTTGTGCCTCGGCCGCGCTGAATCGACATCTTCCTCAATGCTCGCGCGGCGAATGGCGATCAGGATCGCAATAAGATTCGCTGTTCCGATTCAGCGAACTCGGCAGCAGCCTGCTGCCAGTGGTCGCTTGTTCCATTGTGCTGCCGCAAAGTTGCTCGAACGACGCTCAGCAGCGTGGCGCAGCACTTTCAAAAAACCAGGAACGGCTCGATCCTAAAACCGTTTCAAAAACTCAGGATCCGTCTTGACTCCGACCCATGGGGCCGGCAGATGATCCACGAATTGAGGATAAGCGGATAGCAAAAATCTGTCAAACCGCCGGCGCTCTGCACACACGCCGAACGCAACCAAAATTGCTCGGCTTTGCAAAGATTTGATGACGCGGGGTCAAACGGTATCAATTGCCGCGGATTTGACTGCGCACCGCCTGCCCCCGCTGGCGACGCGAACGACATCTCCACGGGCGAACGGGCCGGATATCAGCATCGCCGGCACGCCATCATAACCCATGTTCTACGCATTCGCAGTCCGCGAGGTTTTTCCAGCAGGTCCGGTTTCGCTCAGAAAATTCGCTCAGAAATTGATGCGAAGTCGCAGTTGTTGCTAGCTTCCGCACGGCGGAGTTCCTGGACTAACCCATTCCTCCGCCAGGATTTCGGGCTAAATCGGCGAAATCCTCCTTTTTCATCGGGAGGGGCAAAGTTCGTGGCAAAGTTTTCCGATTAGTACGAGTGTGCCGATTTCATCGGTTGGGAGGGACGGCCGAGCGCGGGCTCGATCCCGGAAGACTTTCGCCGCACGCGACTTGAGAATTGCCATGACGCCTACTTTCCCCGTCACCGCCGCCCGAGCAATTTGCCTGAGCACTCTGCTGTTAGCCAGCAGCGGCTGCACGGGGTTTTTCGCGCCGACGAATTCGTTCCCGATTACTCCGTCGGAGCCGTCGCCCCACAGTCCGGTGCCCCGTGAGTTGGACAAGGTCTCGCTGCCGGCCTACGTAATCGAACCCCCCGACATCTTGATGATCAACGCCGTCAAAATCGTGCCCAAGCCGCCGCACAAGATCGAGCCCTTCGACGGCCTGCTGATTCGCGTGCTCGGAACGCTACCAGAGTATCCGATCGCCGATGCCTTTGCCGTCGACCCGGAGGGCACAGTCGATCTGGGTCCCTCTTATGGCCGAGTGAAGGTGGTCGGCTTGACCATCGACGAAGCACAGGCGGCCATTCAGCAACATTTGTCGCAAATCCTGCAGTCGCCCCAGGTTTCCGTTTCGTTGGCATTTTCATCGGGTGCCCAGCAAATTGTCGGCGAGCACCTGGTCGGTCCGGACGGCCGCGTGAACTTAGGAACGTACGGCTCGGTTTATGTCACCGGCATGACCATCGATGACGCTCGCGCCGCGATCGAACAGCAGCTCTCGAATTTCCTGGAAGATCCGCAAGTGGTCGTCGACATCTTTGCCTACAACAGCAAGAAATACTACGTTATCACGCAAGGTGCCGGATTCGGCGACAACGTGGCGACGGCGCCGATCACCGGTAACGAAACCGTGCTCGACGCGGTAGCGACGATCGGCGGCTTGTCGCAACTTTCGTCGAAAAAAATCTGGGTCGCTCGCCCCGCGCCCAACGGCGTCGGCTGCGAGCAGATTCTACCGGTCAATTGGGACGACATCACGCAAGGCGCCTCCACGGCCACCAACTACCAGCTCTTGCCCGGCGACCGCCTGTTCATTGCGCAGGACCCGTACCTCACGTTCGATCGCGTGGTGCAGAAACTCACCGCACCGTTTGAGCGGCTCTTCGGATTTGTCTCGCTCGGCACGGCCATGGCCAACCGAATCGATCGCTTCGGCTTGGGCTTGAACTAACGTTGGCTGCATGACTTTGGACTGCGGGAAGCTGAAACCTGCAATCGTGAAAGTTTGCATCGATACCGGTATCCCAGCTCTCATCAATAGGGGAGGGTGGTCATGAGACGATTTATTTTCGCAAGCTGTCTGCTGGCGGGCGTTGGCTCTGCGTGGCGGGCTGACGCACAAGTGGTCGGCCGGATCGATCCGCCGACGCCGCCTCCTTGTGCAGCCGACGGCACTTGCTATCCCAACACCTGCCGGTGGGGGTTTTACCCGGGCCGCTGGCGGACTTGGCCCGGCACAGAATTAGCGCCGGAACCGACCAGTGCCGCGCCAACGCCCGCCGAACAGAAACGAGTGAGCGAAGAGCTCGGGCACTCCGAAACTCCGCCGGCGGAACTGGAAGACGCCGCGGCGCCGCCGTCGTCGCCCAAGCACGAACCACCGGCGGCAGCGCCCGAATCGAACGAAAAACCGCCCACAAGCGGCGGCGACGGTCTACCGCCGGGCATGCCCGACGTCCCGTTGCCCGATGTCGAGACTCCATCCACGGCACCGCTTGTGGCGCCGCCGACCAGCCAAGCCGATCCACCGCCGGCATTGCCGTCGGCGCTTTCCCGGCTGCGTTCTGAGTGGGGTGGTAGCGCGACGACAGGCCAAGCGGCTGCGCCCGTCGTCCGAAAACCCGGCATCTCGCGCGTGCCGAGTGGCGATCCGCCGCCGTCTCCGCCCTGGGGACATAGCGCCGCGCTGTAATCGCTGACGGCGTAACGATTGTGCGGCCCTTGCCGGCTCCGCACGGCTGAGCCAACCGCTTGCTTGACAGCCCGCGGGCACCAGCCTACCGTGAAAGGGTCGGTTCTTGTCCCGCCCCTGCGGCGCGTTCAGCCAGCGAGGATGCTCCCCATGATTCGTTATTTGCCGATCGTTCTCGGCGTTTTCGCGCTCGTTGGATTCACCGTGGCCGAAGCCCAGATGTCGGGCCGGTTCCAAGGTTCCAACATGACCGAGGAACAGTTCGCGGCACTCTTGAAGAAAGTGCCGATGGACATCGGTGAATGGCATGGCACCGACATGCCGGTGGAAGAGCAAGTCAAGGAGACGGCCGGCGCACGGGGCTACGTATCGCGATCCTACCGAAACAGCGTCACGGGCGATGAAGTTTCGATCTGGTTGATCGTGGGCCATTCGAAGGACGTCATGCGCCACACGCCCGACGTTTGCTACCCATCCTCGGGTTTCCAAACGATGTCGCCGGAAAATGCTCACGAGCCGTTTGTCTTCGAGGGGCAGCCGCAGGCGGATTTCTACACGAACAAGTTTCTCAAAGAGGACGAGACCGGGCGAAAATTGGTCCGCGTATTCTGGGCGTGGTACAAACCAACAGACGACGGCAAAGTGACCTGGGAAGCCCCGGAAATTGTCCGTTGGAGGTTCGGCAACGCGCCGTCGCTGTTTAAGCTGTATTTCACGAGTCAGATGCGTGACTACAAGGAAAACACGTTTGAGAGCCCCTGCATGAAGTTTGCCGAAGTGTTTCTGCCGATTGTCGACAAGGCGCTCGCCACTTCCGCGCAACCGAGCCCCGCAGAAGCTCCGGCTGCCGCTGCCCCGGCCGATCAAACCGACTCTTGAAGCGGCCAATGTTCAAGCGGCGCCGTCGTCGCGTGTCGGCGCCCTGGATCGCTCTTCTCGCGTTGGCCACAGAAAAATAGATCGGAGAAGACATTTCGCGTCCGCCTATGCGCGGTATATTGATGGTGGAGAGCAGGGCAGGCTCGACGGACCGTTTCTTCATCTCTGTCCGCTGGGAGTGGATCATGGCCAACACGACGCTTCGCCGGCTGGTCGCTGCCGACGTGATGCAACGCGACATGGTTACCGTCTCGCCAAGCGATACGCTACGCGACGCACTGGCGCTGATGACCGATAGTCACGTCACCGGCCTTCCTGTGATGGACCCGAAGTCGCGCTGCGTCGGCCTGATCACTGCCAGCGACATTCTCGGTTTCGAGGAAGAACATGCCGAAGACACGTCCGAAGCCGGCATGATGCAGCACTTTAACAATGAGATCGGCCGGTGGGAAAGCGTGCCGCTCTCGGCCTTTGGGTTGGAGGAATTCGGCGACGTCCGCGTCGAGGAAGTCATGACCCGAGAGCTGATCTCCGTCGACCGCGAAACTCCGCTCAAAGCGGTCGCGCAAAAGATGCTCGACGAAAACATCCACCGTGTGCTGGTGATGGACGACCGATTCGGCCTCTACGGCATCATCACGTCGTTCGATTTCGTACGCGTAATGGCAGAATCATAAATCGCCGCGTTGCTCGCCTCTTTGGACTGGTCGCTTCAGCGACCAGTCGGCCAGAGCACTGGAACACGGACGATCAAGCCGACACCGGTTGCCCGTCCTCGAGACCGAGTCGCTTCATCTTCTTGTAGAGCGTCGTCCGGTTGATGCCCAGCTGGTCGGCCGTCATGTTGCGATTCCAGCCGTTCGACTCGAGCACGCTCAGGATGATCTGTCGTTCGGGTCCTTCCAAAGCTTCCTTGAGCGTCCGCGTCCCGGCTGAGTGGCCCACGAGTATGTTGGTTGCACCGCGAATATCCGCCGGCAGGTCGGCAAGAGTTATCATCGGCTCTTTTCCTAAGAGCACGGCCCGCTCGACGACGTTTTGCAACTCGCGGACATTGCCCGGCCAGTGGTAGCGCTCCAGCGCCAGCATCGCGTCGGGCGCGAAGCCGGTCACCGTGCGTCGCGCGTCCTCGCGGACTTGCTCCAGGAACGATTGAGCCAGGAGAGGGATGTCGCTGGCACGGGCTCGCAGCGGCGGCAGCTCGATATTGATCACGTTGATGCGGTAATACAAATCCTGCCGGAAACGGCCCTGGGCCACCGCCACCGCCAAGTCTTCGTTGGTGGCCAGTATCACGCGGACGTCGACCTCAAAAGTCTTCGTGCCGCCGACCGGTTCAAACTTCAGTTCCTGCAGCACGCGGAGCAGCTTCACCTGCATGGCCGGACTGGACGTGCCAATTTCGTCGAGAAAAATCGTCCCCCCGTCGGCCTGGAGGAATTTGCCCATCTTTTCGCCCGTCGCGCCGGTGAACGAACCGGCAACGTGGCCGAACAGCTCGCTCTCGAGCAAAGTTTCGGGCAGCGCCCGCAAGCGACTTCGACGAACGGGCCCTTTGACCGGCTGCTGCGGCGGTGGATCGCCCGGGCGATCATGCTCTTTCCCGTGCCGCTCTCGCCCGTCACGAGCACGGTGGCCCGCGTGTCGGCGACGCTGTTGATCATTTCGTACACCCGCATCATGTGCGGATCGCGGCCGATGACGTTGTCGAGCCCGACCCGGCGGTCGAGCTGCGCTCGCAAATTCGAGTTCTCGGTGATCACGCTCCGTTGCGAAAGCGCCCGTTCCACCGACATCAACAGCTCATCGTCGATCAGCGGCTTGGTGAGATAGTCGAACGCGCCGGCGCGAATGGCCTCGATCGCGCCGTCGGGCGTGCCGTAACCCGTCAGCAGAATCACCTGTGTCGATGGCCAGTTGCGGCGGCATTGCTCGAGCAAGTCGAACCCGTCGCCGTCGCCGAGCCGCACGTCGGCGAGCACCAGGTCGTACGACTTGCCGCGGAGGCGTTCCAGCGCGTCGGCGTAGCGGGCGGACGTGTCGAGATCGTAGCCCTGGCCACGCAGCCAATCGGCCATCGACTCCAGGACGCGGCGATCGTCGTCCACCAGCAGCAGGGAGGGTTTGTTCATGAGAGCAGCATTGTTCTGATGTGGAAGTGACTGGCGAGCACCCTAGCCGCGGGCCAATGGCTCGCCGGTGCGACTGTTTCCGCGCAGCGCCTGCCGCCAAATATCTACGTCACAGCATCCACAGGGTCAACGAAGTGCCGGTTTTGCAACCGTTAGTTGCTGGATGTACCGATGGTACGGATTGATACTGCTGGCTGCAGAGGATGCCCGAGAATCCAGCAAAATTAGACAGCCGCAGGCTGCGATAGCCCAATACTTTCGGACTGCGGCCAAGTGCCCCTTCACCCTGCCCGCGGATGCGCCTTCTCGTAAGCCGCCTTGAGATTGCTCGTGCTCACGTGCGTATAGATTTGCGTGGTGACGAGGCTCTTGTGACCCAGCAGTTCCTGCACGCTGCGGATGTCGGCGCCGCGGTCCAAGAGGTGCGTGGCAAAACTGTGGCGGAGCGTGTGGGGGCTGGTGCGCTGGTCGAGGCCGGTCTCGCGGAGGTATTTTTCGAGCATCCGAGCGACGCTTCGCGTGGTCAGCCGGGTGCCAAAGCGGTTGACGAACACCGGGGCCTCGCGGCCCTCAGGCACACGCGGCGAGAGTTCTCGAACTGCGAGCCATTCCTTCAGCGCCCGGATCGCGTGCGAGCCGATCGGCGCGAACCGCTCGCGTTTGCCCTTGCCGCGGACACGAACGACGCCGGCCTTGAAGTCGAGGTCGCCGTCGCAGAGGCCCACCAGCTCGCTCACCCGCAGGCCCGCCGAATACAGTGTTTCGAGAATTGCGCGATCGCGCAGCGCCGGCGGCCCGCCGCCTCGCGGCGCGGCGAGCAGTTTGCCCACCTCGTCCGTCGAGAGCCAGTGGGGTAGTTTCTGGGACTTCCGCGGGTTGCGAAGCGCCTTGCCCGGGTTCGCCTTGAGCCAACCTTCCCGCTGCCCGAAGCGAAAGAAGCTCCGCACCGACGCCAGCCTTCGAGCGATCGACGCCTTCGCGTAGCCGGCCTCATGCAGCGCCGAGACGAAGCCCCGCAGCTCGACGACCGTAATGCTCCCCGGCGCGGGACAGCTGCCGTCCTCGCCCGCCAGGTAGTCCGCCAGCGCCGCCAGATCTTCGCGATAGCTCTTGAGCGTGTGCTCCGAAGCACCGCGCTCGACGCGCATGTACTGCAGGAAGCCGCCGATTTCTTTGCGCATGAGTGAAGGGAGTGGGGAGTCAGGGTCCGAGTTTCAGAGAACGAAGACGATACACACAACGACAATCATCGTTCGTCTTCCCTGACTCCCGGCTCCCGAATCCTGCCTCCTTCTAGAACAGCTCTTCGCTGTCGGTCACCTGCGGCAATCCCAGCCGACTCGCCTGCCTGCGTTGAGCGCGTTCTTCGGCGCGAATCTTCTGGCTGAGCACCGCGGCGTCGTACCAAGAGAAGCTCAGCTCCGGGTTCGAGGCGTGGCGACCGAGCGTCCGCAGCGTCTCCGCGCGGTGGGCGTCGTCGTACAGAAAGATGTAGCGTTCCTTGCCTTTGACCAGAGCGAGGACATTGATGTCGTCGTTCACGTGGATCATTCTCCGTCGAGCGGGGCGGGGGGCGGCCGACGCGTGCTGCGGCAGCAAGGCGAGGTCGGCGGGGCGGTCGGTCGGCTCGTCGTTTCGATCGGTAACATTTGGCCGGATTACCTGACCGCAACATGTGCTCGACTCTAGCAACCTTTTATCGGTCTTCCGGCCACCGCCACACCACTCTCGATTCACCAGCTCCTCCACGCGCCGAAAGCATTTCCGAAATGTGCATGTGACAGCAGAAGCGAATGAAGTCGGGGCTGCGCTGCAAGTAGTTCTGCCACCCGCCGAAACGAGCGTCGTCGCGGAACGAGTAGTAGCTGGCTAGCGCCTCCGTAAATTCACTGTCATTTCCGACGTAAATGCGCGTGTGCGTCATAACCGGACCGTCGCTCGGCAAGCACGGCGGATGCACCGGGCTCGGCGGCGGCGGAATGAATCCGCGCTCGTCCGGCCAATCCGGTGGCAATAGAACGCCTGCTCCGATCGCGCCGGTCATGCCGTTCGCACCAGAATTGCCCGGCATGACGGACGCCGGCGCACCCGGCACACATGAATTGTCGGGCATGACGCAGGCCGTTTTCCGCGAGTCGGCTTGCTTGTGCTTGCGATGAAGTATTGTGCCGGTGCCAGATCCGTTCGGCGCTGGCGTTGCATTCGCATGCCCGTCGCTCGGCGTCATGCTATCTCCATTTACGGGAGGCTGCGCCGGAATCAGCGGCTGCCCATTTGCATTCGTTGGCGCCGCCGGCTTTGGCACAGGTGCGGGGCAGTTGGGCGTTTGCGTGGCGAGCTGCGCCTTGGCAAGCGCCAACTCGGCTTCGAACACCAGCGGCGCAGGAATGAATTCTTCGTCCGGCGTTCCCCACGGCAGGCCGTAACCGGCCGGTATCTGATGGAATCCCGGATTCCTCGCGTACCATTCCACCTGCAACCCGCAGCGCGGTGGATAGTAGGGCGAGTAGTCGGTCACCGCGCCCACGACCACCGCGTCGACCTCGAGCACCTGGGCGAGCCGCCGCACTTCAGCGGGCGACGACAAGTCGATGTGCTCGTCGAGGATCGCCTCTTCGACGACCCCCAGCGGCACGACCTCAAAGCCGGGCACCGCCTGCAGCTCTGAGAAGTACGCCAGCGCAAACTCGCGGCCGTCGACCGTCGGCTCGTCGCTCTGATTGAAGAACGGCACGATCGCAACCTTCGAGAGCTGCGGGAACGGATTGTGAATCGTCGGCTGGTGCGAGATCTCGGGAATGATCAGATTGCAGCCGACCACGCTGCCAAACACCATGCCAGCAAGCACGGCGGCGGAGAAGAGGCGCAGGAGGCAGCGGCGACCACGGAACATCGGCTGGATAGCGAATCGCGTTTCCAGCCCCCCTGCTAGCAAACGATGCGCGCATCGAGACACGCGCGCTGTCATTATCGGCTCTCTGGAAGACCAGCTTGAGGCAATCGGCCGCGCAGGCACGTCCCACTGCCTGCATCGCTGGCAATTCACTGATCTATTCGTCGACGATCGGTTCTACGATCAGTCCGAACAGTGCGACGAGATCCGGGAGCTGTGACGGGTCGACGCAACAACCGCGAAGGGCGATCGCATCGATCTGTGATCCGGCCAAGTGAGAGCCGCGGAAGTCGACGTTCTTCAGCACGCAATTTGGAAAGCGAGCCGCTCGCAAGTCACAGTCGCGAAATACGACGTCGACCAATTCGACGCCTTCGAAATTCGCCTCCCTTAGGTCGCACCTTTCCCACCGGCAGCGGCGAAATCTCGACCCATGGAACGCGGCCAAATTGAGCTTGCCACCGACAAACGTCGTATCAGAGCAGTGCGCGTCCAGCATTTGCAGGCCGGTCCCGCGGCACTTCACAAGTCGCGTCTGTTCTAGCAATGCTTGCGTCCACCTGGCCACCGCTAGGTCGCACGAGTCGATGCGCACGTCCAGCATTCGCAGTCTGTCCCATTTCGTTTTGGACAGGTCGGCCGACGCGAACTGACTCGATTCGAATTCAACCGCTTTGGATGATGTGCCAGCCAGACTTTTTCCAGTAACGACCACCTTCTCGAACGACTCCATCGAACCAAACCGTGCAACATCGAGCTCCTCGAACAAGTCCAGAGCAGCGGACGAATCAGCGCCCCCGGCAGTTGCGTCGATCGTCGATTTCCGTGCTTGTTGGTCGCTTGGTTCAGGCATGCTCGAATTCTACCAAGTCCTGAGAGAACACCGCCAACTTCAGCTCGATTCCTGATGTCCGCCCTGCCAGCGACAAACGCCGTGATTCCCCGCCGCAGCCCGCCGCCAAATACTCCCAGACGGGTATCACCGGTTGTCCCAACCGGTGTTGCATAGCAACCAGAGGCACCGATCACGCCCTCACGCGAGAAACGGCCCCTCGATAGGACAAGCATGGCCCAACTGCCTCCGTCCGCTTCGCGACCCAGGTTGAGTCAACCGGGCTGCGCGGACCGTGTTGCCAGGGAGGTTTCTCCGCCTCGGAATTCGTCTAAAAAGTTATCCCGGGGTAGACGTAGTGGCAGACTCCCAGGATGAAAAACCCAATGGCAGTGAGGATCCGCAGGGCAGTCCCGCCCCGCGACCGGTCCGACCGCACCCAAATCAGGACGAACAGCCCGATTCCCCAATACAGCAGCATGTCGACGACTGGAAGACTCATGGTACGACTCCCGCGCCGTCTACCGGGCGGAACGGTCGGCGGCTTGCGTTGTTGAGGAGGTACTTATAAACCAGACTGCGCACTCTTGTAAGCATCCAAAATCCAGCGGAAGCCAATCGTGGAAATCAGAATTACAACCGCAGCAACGAGCAACGATGTCAGTGCAGACTCTCCCCATGCAATCCAAAGCATCAGGGCAAGATAAACGATCCACAGCAATACCGAAAACGCCTGTCGCATTTCCCGATCCTCCCGCCGGACATTCTAGCAGACGCAAATGGGATTGGTATAATCGGGGAAGAAATGGAAAAACGCTGCAAAACAAGTTGGTGGTCTCTGGTGGCGATCATTGCGGCCGTACTCTATGTGTGCCTATTGCCGCTGTCACCGCTCTGGGGCTTGAGCGGATTTTGTTTTCTCTTGCTCATCGTGGTGCTTGTCGGAATGACCCTCGACCGCTGCAGGAATAAACCCGACTCAAGATGACCCCCGCCGAACGCCCCGACGCCTCAAGTTCCGCCCGGGAGGGCCGAACGCTTGGGCCGGAGGCAAGCAGCGCACTATTCTTGCTCCAACTTGCTGGTGGGCACCGCGCATCACTGGCGATGCGTGGGAGTCGCTGATGGCTTCTCCATTCATCCGGCATTCTCGGCAACCGACCACCTCGAAACGATTTGCCACCTGCCCGCATCATGCTACAATCAGCTCCAAAGATGGCTGTCCCCGGGTTCCAATCGTTGCGCTGATACGTAGCGAGCCGTCGAGCGAAGAGGAGGCTCACTGATGAATGCGATTACAATATCCGAAAGAAAAGGCTAAATCGTTAACAGATTGATCCCCATAAGCATGCTCTAAAGAAAGGAATAGAACATGAACATACTTATGTTGCTGACATTCCACGATCAACTGGGAAACACTGGCCGCAAAACTGGCTTCTGGCTAGAAGAATTCGCAGCTCCCTATTTTGTGTTCAGAGATGCGGGTGTCGAGCTGACGCTGGCATCACCGAAGGGCGGGCAACCACCAATCGACCCTAAGAACGTGTTTTGAAATTGCCTGATTGAAGAAAAGCAGCTACGGCTCCTCCTTTTGGTTAGCAGCCTTTGGAAGGAGCCGTAGCATGAAAACGGAGGTCAAGTATTCCAGCGATTTGACGAATCGGCAATGGCAGTTGATGCGTCAGTTGTTGCCGCGGCGGTCGCGGCTGGGGCGTCGTCCCATCGACCGGCGACGGATTATCAATGCCATTCTGTATGTGGTGCGAACGGGCTGCCAGTGGCGGATGCTGCCCAAGGACTTTCCGAATTGGGGTACCGTGTACGGGATTTTCTGGCGTTGGCGCAATGACGGCACTTGGCAAAAGATTCACGACGCCTTGCGGGCCAAAGCGAGACGGGCGGTCGGCAAGAAGTCGACGCCCACGGTGGCGATTCTTGACAGCCAATCGATTCGCACGGCCGAAGGAGGTGAGGAAAGAGGCTATGATGCGGCCAAGAAGATCACCGGTCGCAAGCGGCACCTGGCAGTCGATACACTCGGGCTGTTGTTGGCGGTGGTCGTCCATCGAGCCGATTGGCAGGATCAAGACGGCGCGAAGTCGGTATTGGAAAAAATGGGAGAACAATTTTGTCGAATCAAGGTGGTGTTTGGCGATCTGGCCTATGGCCGCAATGATCTGCCCACTTGGGTGCAGCAGACTTTGGGCTGGGTCCTGCAAACCATCCTGCGGCCAGTGGATGTCAAAGGGTTCGTCGTCCTTCCGAAGCGATGGATCGTCGAACGTACGTTCGCTTGGCTCGTGCGCTATCGCCGCCATAGCAAAGACTACGAAAAAACCACCGCCTCCAGTGAAGCCCTGACCTACATCGCCATGATCGGACTCATGTCCAAACGGCTTGCAAACCTACAAAACTGAAATTCAAAACACGTTCTAAGAGCGATTTGCCTGAGAACCAGACGCCGGCCATGGCGCGGTTCAAGAAAGATCAGGCGGCGCAAAAGGCGCTTTCTCAGACGGTCAGACTTGCCGACATGAAAGCGGAAGATTTCGAAACGATCTTTTACGTGGGCGGGCACGGCCCGATGTGGGACCTCGTCAATAATCCCGACTCCATCGCCTTGATCGAGTCTTTCTACAATTCCGGCAAGGTGGTTGCGGCGGTCTGCCATTCTCCGGCCGTGTTCCATCGGGTGTTGTACCAGGGGGCGCCCATGGTCAAGGGCAAGCGGGTCACCGGCTTTACCAACGGCGAAGAGGAAGCTGTTCAGCTCACCCAAGTTGTGCCGTTCCTTGTAGAGAACGAGCTCAAAAGAATCGGCGGCCGTTATGAGAAGGCTCCAGATTGGGAAAGTTTTGCGATTGTCGAAGGTCGTCTGGTTACCGGGCAGAACCCCGCATCGTCTACAGCCGCAGCTCAGGCGCTTCTGACGCTAGTCATGCAGAATGCCAGTTAGTTTTCTGCTCCGATTGACGACCGCATGAGCTTGATGTTGTTTCAGTTACGTCGGCACAAGCCACGCGGCCGTATTCTTTCCAGAGAAACTCGATCTCGAGGTAAATACCATGAGCGGACCACGGAAGACAGCCATCGTGACCGGAGCTTCGCAGGGAATCGGCGCGGGAATCGTGAAAGGTTTTGTCGAACGGGGTTTCTACGTCGTTGCCAATTCTCGGAAGATAACGCAATCCACCGAGGTCGTGGCTTCCGACCAGGTCGCTCTGGTGGACGGTCACATCGGCGAGCAGGCAACTGCGGCCAAGATCGTCGAGACGGCGTTGTCTCGCTTCAAGTCGATCGATGTACTGGTCAATAACGCCGGCATCTTCTTTACCAAACCATTCACGGACTACACGACCGAAGACTTTAAGTCGCTCGTCTCGACGAACGTCGAGGGCTTCCTGTACGTTACCCAACTTTCCATCAAGCAAATGTTGTCGCAGAAGACAGGCGGGAGCATTGTCACGATCACTGCGGCCTTGGCTCGCAACCCGATCCGGGGTGTGACGGCAGCGGTGCCGATGTTCACCAAGGGGGGGCTCGAAACGATCACCCAGCACCTTGCGATGGAGTATGCGAAAGAGGGCATCCGCGTGAACGCCATCGCGCCTGGCGTCGTCGATACGCCACTTCACCGGGACACTCCGAAGGACGTGATGGAAAGCCTGTCGCCGATGGGTCGGCCTTCGACGGTTAAGGACATCACGGATGCGGTCATGTACCTGACAGACGCCACGACGGTCACTGGTGACATTCTGTACGTCGATGGCGGCGCTCATTTCGGCCGCTGGTAATTGCAAATCACACCAGCCCTTGCTGAACTGGAGGCGTTATGAAGACCGCTGTGAGAGCAGTCGTAGCACTGAGCCTTGCCTTTGCCGGCCTCGCCGTTTACGCAGCCAAAGGAGACGAAAAAATGGACACGCGAGTTTTCGAGTTGCGGACCTACACTGCCACACCGGGCAAGATCGAAGCCTTGCATACTCGCTTCCGTGACCATACCTTGATGCTATTCAACAAACACCACATGACGGTCATCGGGTTTTGGAAACCAACCGATGAGCAACTGGCAAAACGACAACTGGTCTATCTGCTGGCGTTCCCCAGCCAAGAAGCAGCGGTAAAGAGTTGGGAGGATTTTCAAGCTGACCCAGAATGGAAGGCGGTGAAAGAGGCTTCAGAGAAGGATGGCAAGCTGGTCGAAAGAATCGAATCGGTCTACCTGAAGCCGACTGATTATTCGGCACTAAAGTAGACTGTCGCGGCGGCTCGAAAGATTCTTCAGCTCGCCTGGAGGGGTAGGCTTGCCGGCTCTGCGATCCGATGTGTCTGCGCTTTTCACGACACACCGTCATCAGAAATTGCGAGATGATGATTGCGGTTGCTCGCAGTTGAAAAGCGGTCTTTCCAAAAATCGCCGAGGGTACCCGCCAGGGGAAATACCCAATGAAGCGGACATTGGTCACCACGTGGAAACCCACCAAAGCCCAGCTCCTCGCCGCGCACAACAAGCGCGTCCCAGATCTCGTCGCCAAAGACCTCATTGTCCTCTTCGCTGGCATCAACCCCGGCCTCTACACTGCCGCCATCGGCCGCCACTTCGGCCGCCCCGGCAACCGCTTCTGGCCCGCCCTTTACGGCGGCGGTTTTACGCCGCGCCTCTTCTCACCGTTTGAAGGATTGCTCCTGCTCGACCTCAAATTCGGCGTCACCAATATCGTCGAACGCCCCACCGCCCGCGCCGATGAACTAACCGACGACGAACTTCGCGCCGGCGGCAAGCGCCTCGAAGCCAAAGTCAAACGCTGGCGTCCCACCGTCGTCGCCTTCGTCGGCATCGGTCCCTACCGCATTGTCTCCGGCATCAAAGACGCCCGCGTCGGCCTACAAAAAGACCTCTTCGGCGGCAGCCACGCCTGGGTCCTCCCCAACCCCAGCGGCCTCAACGCCCACTACCTGCCTGCCGCCCTCGCACAACTGTTCGGAGACCTCCGCGTCTGGGCCATTGCACAGCACAAGCGCCGCCGAAATAAGCGCCTATTCCGGTTTCCAGGAGTCCGTGATGAATATCAGAGGAGCCAAACAATGGTGGAACCCGACAACCTTCGCTTTACGAAGATGCCGCTCAACAACGGATCCGGCGCGATCCCCGCGCTTGGATTTGGCACATTGATTCCCGACCCTGTCGCAACCAAAAACGCGACCAAGGCGGCGCTGGAAGCAGGATTTCGTCAGCTCGACACTTCGGAACGCTACCGAACTGAAAAAGAAGTTGGCGAAGCGATGCAGGAGGTGTTCAAGGCGGGGAAGATCAAGCGGGAGGACGTGTTTGTCGCCACAAAGCTCTGGAACAACAATCATCGTCCTGAACGCGCCAAACCCGCCTTCGAGGCCAGTCTCAAGAAACTCCAACTCGATTACGTCGATCTCTATCTCATCCACACGCCCTTCGCCTTCCAACCTGGAGACGAGCAAGACCCGAGGGATGCCAGCGGCAATGTGATTTATGATAAAGGCGTTACGTTGCTCGATACATGGAGGACGTTGGAGGGCCTAGTGGACGAGGGCAAGTGCAAGGCCATCGGATTATCCGACGTCAGCCTGGAACAGACGAAAGAAATCTTTGATGCCGCGAGGATCAAGCCCGCGGTAGTTCACGTCGAATCCCATCCGTACCTTCCGGAATGGGACCTTTTGAACTATTGCAAAGAGAACGGCATCGTGCTGCAAGCTTTCGCGGCGCTCGGGCACAGTATGAAGCCCAATGCTCGCTGGAAGATCCTGTCATCACCGCTATCGCCAAGCGAGTCAATAAGACCCCCGCGCAAGTCTTGCTCGCCTGGGCTATCCAGCGCGGGACGGCCCTCCTGACCACCTCGAAGACCCCTAGCCGGATCAAGGAGAACTTTGATGTCTCCGCGCTTCCTCAAGACGCCATGCAGGAGATTAGCGAAGGAATCAAGTCGCGGGTCAGGTTTAATGCCGTTGTAGAGACCGGCGTTCCCGGATTCATTCCGAGAGAAAAATGATTTTTGAGCCGGTGCCTCCTCAGCAGGATTCGTCGGTGATCTTCGTCCGAAGCAGGGCTCGAAATGTGCGATATAAGGCGACGCCAACTGGAAACCCGCCGTGCATTCTGGGCGGATCGGCCAACTCACGAAGTAGCATTGCGCGACTATCTGATGTCGCTGGCGACCACGAAGATGCGTCATGTTGGGGACGATCCAAACATCGGGCAAGAAAAGGTGTCAGGAACGAATGGCACTTGAACTTTCGTGAATCATTATGCGGCCAGCTGTTTGTATTCGTGGCGTGGTCGCTGCAGCAGGTCGTGTGACTTGGGTCGTCGTTTGATGCGGCGGGGCTCAAATCGATTGGGGCGGTTGCCGACGCGATGCGCGGCAATGCTCTCGACCAGTGCCCGAGTGCCCGGCAGCCCGTGGCGAGCGGGGTCGAGGAAGCCAGCCCTGGCAGGAAGTTACTGAGTGTCTGCAACGTGCCCTTGAAGCTGATTTGCCAGGGCGAGACTCAACCTGGGGCCACCCATCTCGCCGGGACCGGTCTGGCCAGCGCAGCGTCAAACCGCGGTTTGATCTCTTGCCAAAAAGCAGTTTCAAAACCGAAGAGCGAGGGGGACAGTCCCATTTTCCTCCGACCATGCTGCACATGGTGCCCGCTCGGTAGAATTGGGACAGTCCCCAGCGGTTCTAGATTGGCTCTCGGCACGCTGCTCTTGCCTTCCCTCCGTGTCCTCCGTACCTCTGTGGTGAAATCCAACTGGCCGAAAATAGTCGTGGAAATCAGCCGGTGAGTACGCTACAACGACAACTGAACAAAACAGCAGAAAAGGCGCTAGTTGCGAGGCGCGAGGCGCCAGTTTTGCGCAACGAGCCTCCCAACTAGCGCCTTGTGCCTTGACCAGCGCTACCGCTGCGCCGGGGCAAGAATCGAGGATCGAGCAACAAGAAAAATCGACGAAGTTCCTCCCCTGACTCCCGACTCCTGGCTCCTCACCCCTGATGAAGCGCGAATTCTGGAACTTACCCCATGAGGCGCGAATTCGACATGTTTTGGGACGATCGCTACGTGAAAGTGACGTGATTTACAGAGCCGCCAGCCAACCGAGCGTGCCAAAAGTCATGAATTTTGGAGCAGGGAATCGTGTTTTCAAAACGTGTTCCAATATTCCACAAATTGGAGCTGCGCCAACCGCAGGGCAGTGGGCGCAAGCAACTTGACGTCTTCGGCAGAAACTTGATCTCTTCGAAAAAACACGCGGATTTTCGAATTGGGCAACCTGACGCCTTGGGAGCGAACCCCTAATGTTCGCTGATTTGCGCTAATAGGAATTAGCGGACATTAGCAACGATTAGCGTCCACAAGCGGTGATCACTCCTCCGCGATCTCTGCGACCTCTGCGTTGAAAAGTATTTGTCTCCGATGCCTCCGCCATTCATCGATCGTCAATTTTCATTCGCTGTTTCCTCCGGCGGGTCGCCGATCACGATCTCGGTGATAGTCCGCCGGCTGCGGAGATAGAAAATGAGGCCGATCCCCGCCACGACCAGCAGCACGGCGATCGTCGCCGTGATCTCGGCGTCGCGGATCCAGCCCAGCACCGAATCGCCGAAGAAGTATGCCAGAAAGAAGAACGTCGTCACGACCAGCGAGGCACAGAACATGTCGATTGCCACGAAACGGAGGTAAGGCACGTGGACCGCGCCGGCCGCCACGTACACCGGTCCGCGAATGCCCACCAGGAACCGCGACAAGAACATCACCTTGAACGCGTGCTGCCGAACCGCTTGTTCGAATTGCTTCTCGCGCTTCGCCTGCAACATCCAGGCGAACCGCGGATGGGATCGCAACAGCGTGTCGCCCCATCGGCGTCCGATCGAGTACATCACCGAGTCGCCCAAAATCGCCCCGACCAGGCACGAGGCCAGCGCAATTCCCCAGTGCAGTCTTCCCTCGGCACTGAGCACGCCGGCCACGACGAATGCCACCTCCTCCGGGATCGGCATCCCGCAGCCCGTGAGCACGAGGAACACGATGATTCCGAGGTAGCTAGTGGGACTAAACAGGGTGGCAAGCATCATGCTGGTCGATTCGCGGTAGGCAAAGATGAATTGGCAGGCCACTGGACCGCCCGCAGGGCATTTTATCGCCCCTGGCCGGGGCCGCGAACCGTACTGGCCACGCTTATGCCGTGCAATTGCAAAAAAACCTGGGCATTCAGCTCGCGTCAATTCGTCAGCTCGCGGCCAGCGGTCGCCAGCGGTCCGGCGCAAGGCCGCCCGAATCGAGGCCAAACGTCGAGACTTTTACATCGGTCGCCTGATCACCCACCGAAACCAGAATCGCCGCCAGCTCGGGCCGCGTCGCGCAGTACGCACCGGCTCGTTCCGCTCCCAGCACGTAGAACGCGGTCGACAGGGCGTCGGCTTCGGCGGCGGTCGGCGCGACGACGGTGGCCGAGAAAACGCCCTTCACCGGCCGGCCGGTCCGCGGATCGAGCAAGTGGCCGTACCGCCGCCCCGCGTGCTCGAAAAACTGGGTGCCCGAGCCGGAGGTGCCGAGCGCTTGGTCGACCAAGTCGATTTCCGCCAGCCGCTCGCCTGGTCGCAACGGATGTGGCACGCCGATCGTCCAACCGGGCCGGTCGCTGCCGGGACAATGGCCGCGCGCCAGCACGCTGCTGCGGCCGCCGTGGAGCAAGTAGTCGCCCACTCCCACTCCGCCTTCCTCACCCCCGCTATCTTCGCCGGCAGCACCGTCGAGCAGTTCCGCCATGCGATCCAGTGCGTAGCCTTTGCCAACGCAGTTGAGATGCAGCGAAACACCCAATCGACAAAAGGTGACACGGCAATTCGCGGCGTCGAGCGACACTTTATCCATGCCAACATTTTCCAACGCCGCGGCAATTTCCTCGTCGCTCGGCATTCGGCCTTGCCGACGCGAGAAACCCCAGACTGCGGAAAGCGGCCCGCTCGTGACGTCGAACGCCCCATCCGTCTCGCGGTGCAGCCGTTCGGCCAATTGAAACAGTGCAAACAGCCGCGGCTCCACGGCCACCGGGCCGCTCGCGGCTTCGCGGTTGATCCGCAGCATCTCGCTGTCGGCACGGTAGATCGTCAACTGAGCTTCCAACGCTTCGACGAGATCAAGAGCCTCCAGCACGCGTTCGGTCGAGCCATCATGCCGGCCGGCGGCCAGTTGCACTTCAAAATCGCAGGCCATCGCCCGGCGACGAAGGCTGGTGATCCAACCGGCCGCGAGCCCGTCCCGCGCCACGGCCGGCGAGTTGGCGGGCGAAGTGTCCACCGCGTCGGCCGGCGGCCCGACGACCGCGTTGGCAAGCAGTTGAACCGCGGCTCGGCCCTGGAGAAAGTCGCGGCGAGTTGGCTGACGCGGGGTGTCCATGCCATTCATTGTAACCCGCCTCGCCCGTCTCGACGAAACCCCGCTCGGCCCGTCGCTCGCGTCGGTATCGCCCGGCGGCCGCATTGGACGTATACTCCACGCTGCCGCTTCGATTTTCGGCGGCGAACCAGCGGACACTTGCGCTCTCGTTGGTCGTGTTACGGTGACGAACGAACCCATCATCACTGCGTCTGGATTGCGGGGAATTGTCGGCGATTCGCTCACGCCCGACGTTGCCTGGCGGTATGCCGCCGCATTTGCCGGGATCTTGCCCGACGGACCGGTGCTCATCACGCGCGATGGCCGGGCGAACGGGCGGCAGTTCGTCGAACCAATCGCCGCCGGCTTGATCCACGCCGGGCCCCGGACTGTGCTCGACGGCCAGATTGCCGCCACGCCCACCACCGGCGTGATGGTCCGCCAACGCGGCTGTGCCGGCGGCATCCAAATCTCCGCCAGCCACAATCCGGCCGAGTACAACGGCATGAAGCTGTTCTGGAACGACGGTCGCATCGTGCCCGACGCGATCGGCAAGAGGGTGCTCGAAGCCTACCGCCGCCTCGCCGACCAGTCGCCCGGCACCGCGAAGCCGCCGCTGGCCCAATTCGTCGACGACACCGTTTCGGCCCACTTGGCGTTGGTGGAAGACGTCGTCGATCTGGCGCGGATTCGCACCCGGCGATTTCGCGTCGTGCTCGACGCCAATCACGGCGCGGGGAGTGTGTTGGGCGAGGTGCTGCTCAATCAGTTTGGTTGCGACGTGACCCTGTTGGGCGGCACGCCCGACGGCCTGTTCGATCATCCGCCCGAGCCGACGGCCGAGAATCTGGTCGACGTGTTCGAAATGGTGACCAAGAATCACGCCAACATCGGTTTCTGCCAGGACCCGGATGCCGATCGGCTGGCGATCATTGACGAAAACGGACGCTACCTGGGCGAAGAGTACACGCTCGCCTTGTGCGCCGATCACGTGCTCGGGAAGATGCCGGGACCGATTGTCACCAACTGTTCGACCAGTCGAATGACCGAGGACGTGGCCCGCAAGCATGGCGTGCCGTTCCACCGCTCGGCCGTCGGCGAGGCCCACGTCGTCGACGCGATGCTCGAATGCGAGGCCGTGTTCGGCGGCGAAGGAAACGGCGGCGTGATCGACCCGCGCGTTGGTTACGTGCGCGACAGCTTCGTCGGCATGGCCCTGGTGCTCAACGCGATGGCGGCTCGCGGCCTCGCGGTCAGCGAGCTAGCCGACAAATTGCCGCGATACGCGATCTGCAAGACGAAACTCGGCGTCGCGAGCGATCGCATCGCCGCCGCGCTCGACGCGCTCGAGCACGAATACCCCAACGCCCGTGCGAGCCGCCTCGACGGCCTCCGCCTCGACTGGGGCAATCCCGACGGCAGCGGCTGCTGGCTCCTGGTGCGAGCGAGCAACACCGAACCAATCGTGCGACTCGTGGCCGAAGCGCCGACGGCCGACGGGGCGGAACGCCTATGCCGAGAAGGCGAGCGAGTGATTCGCGGCGTCGTAAGGTCCGCGGGAAATCTCGGGTAGTTCAGGCGGATCGTTCGATCAGATCGAATCGGGTGTTACCTCGCCACCGCGCGGCGTGGAGTACGCTTTCCACGTGTCGAGGTCCACATCGTCCGAGACGAAGCGGACGCTGGTGTCGACCATCATCAGATTCACGCCGCCGGAATGGGCGCTGCGGGCAAATTGGCGCCACTCACCCTTCCACGTGTCGTCGGTTGGTTTACAAGGAGCGTTATCGACCCCGATGCAGTAGCGAGTCTTGTCGATGAGGACGTTATCGATGAAATTCGGCACGGCATCATGCATGTACATCGACGCGGCGCCAAAATGCAGGACGCCGCGCGAATCGCCGTTGGAGCTGCTGCCCACTGTACCGGGGATGGTGAGTACTTCACTGACGGCAGCTGTTTTCGACGTGCCGTCTTCGAACTCACTCATCCGGCGGCCTTTGTTTACCATAAATGTGCCGAAGCGTGAGAGGGACGAGTTGGGAGCCTCGGGGTTCTGTTTCGGCGCCCATGGCCAGTATTTGTGGGGAGCACATCCATAACTCGGGTTCAAGCTTCCGTACGCGCAATCTTGTGTCGGCGACGTGTCATTCATCCAAACGGTGCCGATGCCCGCATTGCCGGCGTAGTTGCCCCGGGCCCCGTACCAATCGTTGGTTATATCCACCGGATCGGCCGAAGGGCACGTGTACGATGCGAACTTGATGTGGTGCGACGTGTCGCCATTGTCGTTTCGCACGCCGAGCGGAATCGTCCAATCCACGTTGGCATACAGACTGGCTTCTTCGAGGTACGGCATCATCACCGAGATCCAACTGAACATCGTCGGATCGCCGCTATAGGCGGCCCCGGTCTTGGGATCGCTACCGTAGCGCTGCGTCGCGCCGGCCGGGAGCTTCTTCTTCGACGCCTCGAAGTTCATCATGGCGATGCCGATCTGGCGAATGTTGTTCGTACACTCGCTGCGGCGGGCCGCTTCGCGGGCGGCTTGGATCGCCGGCAACAACAGCGCCACCAGGATGCCGATGATCGCAATCACGACCAAGAGCTCAACCAGTGTAAACGCCAAATGCGCAGCAGCACGCCGCCCGAACGAAGACCGTTTCATGATAGAATTCTCCCACAGCCACAGGCGACGGCTCCTAGAAAGCCGGCCCGATTGGTATCGCCTGCACGACGTGATTTTAGGCATGCCGTGCGCCGTGATGCAACAGCTGTCGCGACTTTTTTGACGCACGGCAGCCTGGCCGGGCAATGGTCGCGCCGGCCTCGAACATGGACATTCGCTATCCTGCGTAGCGGACATGTGTTTTTTCACATGCCTATCCATCTATTAGGTGGTGCCGACTTTCGTCGCCGCGAGGATAGTCGTTCAGCCGCAAGAAAAAATTGCCGGCCACCGGGATTTTTGCGTGACAAGTCTACCGAATCATCTATAATCATCCTTGCACGTGGGAGGTGGACAAACGCGGCTGATACTGTTTTCATCGGCTGCGGCGCCCTGCGTGTCGAATCTTCGCGGCAAAGAGAACTGGAGGCTGGTGGGACGACAGACAGGTGACCTTGAACCCGAGAGAGTGAGTCTAATGAGAAACACAGTTTTAGCCAGCCTCGCATTGGCGGGCACTTTTCTGGCATGTGGCGCGGCTCGCGCCGGGATTATCGAAGACTTGTCGAGCGCGACGATCATTGAAGATTTTCAGTTCAACGACGATGCCGGTACGCTTTGGAGTGCTGCCGCGAATAGCGCCAACCCGGGCAATTTTTTGCTTCCTTCGGCTGCCGGTGACGCAACGGCGCTTGCCGACGTGGTCACGAACGGCACAGGCGATCTCAACGCCTCCCTCAAAGCCAACATCGACAACGGTCGGATGCTTGTCGATACGCCGAATAACGTTGTCAGTCGCCGAGTGCTGGGAGTCATGGAGATGACGTGGGATTTTACTTCCCCGCTTGACACCGCCGAAAACGAAGAGCTCCGCATTTCGCTGATCAATACCGGTTCGACTTCCGTTACGGCCGAGTGGGAAATCACACGGAACGACAACAATGAACTTGAAATCTTCGGCACCGCCATCGGTACTGGCAGTAGCAACATCCCGTCCGTCGTTCTCAACGGCGGCAGCTTGAGCCAGAGCACAAAGTTTATTGCCGTGGTCGACGCCAACCTGGACACCGACAAGTATTACGTCCACTTTTCAGCCGACGGAGGCGCCAGCTTTACGACGATTGGGCCTGGCAGCATCGACCCGGCCCGTATTGTCGACAAGATGCGCGTCTATCTGAACAACGACCTGTCGGGCGACAACGTGCTAATCGATCGCGCGTATTTGGCGACGATTCCGGAGCCGGCAACCTGCGCTTTGGCCGGATTGGCGCTTGTCGGCTTGTTCGCCAGCCGTCGTCGCGCGGCGTAACAAAGTGAATGCGGCAATTTCAGGTGCAACCAAAAAGATGGCGGGGCTCCACGCGGTTTGTGGAGCCCCGTCTCGTATTCGGGCAACAGAGCTGATGGGTCAAATCTCGTCGCGACTTAGAGTCGTCGGACTCGCCGTCATCGTCGCCTCGCTGGCCGCCGTGCTTGGCCAGTCGGCGATGGCACAGCAAACGGTCACCGCCGAGCGGTTCGTCGTCGTGACGGGCCATCCGGACGCGACCGCTGCTGCGCTCCACGTGCTGGAGCAGGGTGGCAACGTGATGGACGCGATGGTAACCGCCTCGCTATGCGTTGGCGTGGCGGAGCCCTATGGATCGGGGCTGGGCGGCAAGCTGATGTTGCTCTACCGCGACGGGGCGACGGGCAAGATCTCCACCGTCGAAGCGATGTGTGCCGCCCCGGGCGCGCTCGACGCGGCGAAGTTCGCCAAGCTGCGGTCGCGCCAGCGGTACTTCGGTTACACCGCGGTCGCGGTGCCGGGCTTGGTTGCGGGGCTGCACGCCGCCCACGAAAAATGGGGCTCGCGGCCGTGGAAAGAGCTCGTCGAGCCGGCGGCGGAGCTCGCCGAACGCGGCGTGACGATCACCGAGAAATCGCGCCCGTTCTACCGTGCCAAGGCCAACCAATTGAAAAACGATCCGGAGACGGCACGGCTCTATCTGGTCGACGGCCAGACGCCGGCGGTGGGCGACGTTATGAAAAACGCCGACCTCGGGCACAGCCTGCGGCTGGTCGCCGAGGGCGGGCCGCGGGCGTTTTATGAAGGCGAGATCGCCCAGCGGATCGTCGCGGCGGCTGTCGCGGCCGGCGCACCGCTTTCGCTCGACGACTTTCGCACCTACAAGCCGCGGTGGAGTGAGCCGCTGGCGATCAACTACAACGGCTACGAACTGTATTCCTGCCCGCCGCCGCTAACTGGCGGAACGACCGTCCTCGCGTCGCTCCGCGCTCGAGCATCTCGACCCTCTTGGTGCTCGCGCTGCGCGGAGCGGCCATTATATTGACCAGGTGGGTCGGGTGCTGCTCGCGCTCTACCCGCCCGTGACGGCCGAAATCGCCGACACGCCGCAGTCGTTTCTCGACGCCCGCAAGCTGCTCGGGGCGAAGTCGAGCCGCCAGATCGCTGCCCAGGCGCGGGCAGTCGATCCGACGCATCCCTACGGCGAAAAGGTGCCCGCAGGCGTTGGTGCGCCGACCGGCGACAATCGCCCGGACGCCAGCACCACGCACCTGACGATCGCCGACCGCGATGGCAACATCGCCTGCTTGACGCAATCATTGAGCTATCATTTCGGCGCGTGCACGATTTCGCCGGGCACCGGCTTCTTGCTCAACGACAGTATGAGCAATTTCAGCACGCGCGATCCGCACGGCGTCAACTTCGCCGCGCCCAACAAGCGTGAGCGGAGCACGATCGCCCCGATCATCGCCACCTTCGACGGCAAGCCCGTGCTCGCGCTGGGCATCCCCGGTGGACAGCGGATTCCGACGACGACGCTGCAACTCGTGGTCGACGTTTTGGGCGACGACGTGCCGCTCGCCGAGGCGTTCAACCGCTCGCGGTTCCACGTCCGCCGACCGATCGGCTCGGACGAGGCCCCCAACATCGTCGATCTCGAGGACGATGCGCCGGCGGAACTCGAAGCCGATTTGCAACGGCGCGGCTGGCAGACGGTCCGCATGCGCCGCAACGGCGCGTACTTCGGCGGCGGCAACGGGGTGATGTACCAGCCGGATGGTAAGCTGCTGGGCGTCGCCGACCCGCGGCGGGCCAATTTCGCTGCTGGAAAGTGAGTCTGCGAACTCGATGAGCCCAAATCGCCAAAGACTGTCGAAGCGAACGCCGCTGCTGCTGGTCGCGGCCATGTTGTCGCTCGGGCTGCTGCCGCTGCGACACGCCTGGGCGGTGATCACGCTCAGCGCCGATTTCGACAGCGGCTCGCTCTGTCTCGTCGGCAGCAGCGCCTGCAGTGACTTCGGTGTGCCCAGCTCGGTCAATGGCAACACGGTCTCGCTCGTGGGCCGCGATAACTTCAACAACGGCGATTGGAAGTGGATCTATTTTCAGGCGTCCGGCGTCAATGGCCAGCTGGTCAACTTCGAGATCGGCGACGACTTTGAAACCGGAGCCAGCAGCCTGAACGGCCACAAGATGGTTTACAGCTACAATCAACAGGACTGGTTCTTCTTCGACGAGAATTTCCGCACGCCGGCCGAGAACAAGTTTACGTTTCTCAACAACACGGCGTTCACTCAAGACACGGTCTACGTGGCCTACGGCTTGCCGTATCCGTATCAGCGCGTGGTCGATCACACCGCAGGCCTCGTGGACAGCCCCTGGGTTGCTCCAACTGCGAGCGCCGACGCGAATCTCGTCATCGGCCATTCGCCGGGCGGCGTCGACGACATTGGCCGGTCCATCGCGTCGCACAATCTCTACGGCTACAAGATCACCGACCCCGACGCCGCCGAACCGAAACAGAAGATCGTGCTCAACAGTGGCGTGCATGCCAACGAGACGCTCGGTGACTTCGTGCTGGAAGGATTGGTCGACTTCTTGGTGAGCGACGACCTGCGAGCGGCCCAGCTTCGCCGCTATGCCGAGTTCTACGTCTACCCAATGACCAACCCCGACGGCCGCTTCGCCGGCAACAACCGGACCACCGTCGCCGTGGGCGACGTCGACCTGAACCGCGCCTGGAATCCGCCCAGCTACCGCGAGCCAGGCGACACCAGTACGATCGCCGAAGATGCCATCGTCGGCGAGGCGATGCGGGCCGACACCGGCGGCGACATTGACTATCTCATCGACTTCCACTCGACGGTGAACGGCAAGACCGGCCATTATGGTTACATTCTGCCGGAGTGGAAAGACGATCCGTTTTGGACCGCGGTCCTCGCCCGGGAACCGGAGGTGCTGACCGGCACGGCGCTGCTGCAAGACTTCACCGCGGCGAAATTCGGCCGCGATGAATTGAACGCGGAGTTCTCGGCCACGTTTGAAACCGAATTCATTGCCGGCGAAAACATCGACCGGTTTTTGAGTCTCGGCCGCAGCTTCGCTCTGGCCTGGTACGATACGTTTGCCGTGCCGGCCGACTTGAATTTCGACGGGACACTCAACGCCGACGACTGGCTAGCGTTCATCGCCGGCTCGGAAACCGACCTTTCTGGGCTGACGGAAATCGAACAGTATGCCCGCGGCGATCTCAACGGCGACGGCGTGAACGACATTTATGATTTCGCACTATTCAAGCAAGACTACATTCAGGCAAACGGCGCCGCCGGTTTTGCGGCGCTGTTTCAAAACGTACCGGAACCAGCGTCACTATGTCTGTCACTCGTATGTGGCATCGCGGTGGCGTGCCGTCCGGTGCGACAAATTCGTCAACGATCGTAAACTGGAGCCAATCAACTGGCTGGAGGGAATGAGAAAATGCGACGCAACTTCTGCATTCGACTGTTCGTGCTGGGAACCGCCATCGCCTGGTTATTCAACGGCCCGTCGAGCCGGGCGACAGACATCGAGTCGTTTGAGTTCAACGACGCGACGGGCACTACGCTGGATGCCGCGGCGAACACGGCCCATCCCGGAAATAGTTGGTTCGTCGATTCCGGCATGGCACCCTCAGAGGTGGCCCAGAACGTCGATGGCCGCCCCGGCTCTTATTACATCCTCAAGTCCTCCACCGGCAGTGCCAATAATTTTCTGCAGATCGACGACGTCACTAGTGGCACCCGCTATCTGACCGCGAAGATCGCGGGTTGGGATTTTGAAGAAGCCGATCAAGAGCAATTCCGGCTGGCGTTCCTCAACAGCGACACGGAGCCAAGTTTTGGCAATTTGATCACCGCCCAAGTCTCGCTCGTCCGCGGGACCGATGGAACGGTCGAATTGACCGGCGGCGCGTTGGGTCCCGGGTCCGCGCCGATTGTGAGCGACGTCACGTTTCCGGCCGTTCACACCGGCGCGTTCGAAATGACGCTCGCGCTCGACCGCACCGCAAACAAGTACAAGGTCTTTTACCGCGATGAAGGTGGACCGACGCAAGTGCTCGGCACCGGCTACATCGATCCCACACGCGACGGCAAGGCGATTCGCATGCAGGCTACGGGAAATTACGCCAACTTCGTGAGCGCCTTCCCCGGCACTTATGGAGTCGACTACATCGACTTCTTCGCCCTCGACCGCGTCGCGCTCACCGATACAAATCCTCACACCGATTTGATCACCCTTGAGATCGACCGGGACAACGGCCAGATGACGCTCCGCAACACGTCAGGCAGCGCCATCAACGGCATCGAGTCGTACTCGATCGCGTCGGCCGTCGGCGGCCTCAATCCTACCAATTGGACGCCTATCGCCGGTGGTGGCAATACATCGTCAAGCGCAGAATTGATGCAATCGTTTGGCGCCGCTATCAATCTCACGAACAACCAGTCGATTGTGTTGAGCAACGCTTCGGGAGCGTGGCTCAAAAGCCCGCAGGAAGACTTGACGATGGTGCTCAATCTGACCGGCGGCGTGACCCGCACCGTGAACGTCAGCTTCATCGATAACGGCGGCGAACGCTTCATGCAGGGAGATTTCAATTTCGACAACGCGATCACCGTTGCCGACTACCAATACCTCGTGGGCTTGGCCGAAAGCGATTTGTCGGGCTTATCGTTGACCGAAGCCTATCGCCAGGGCGATTTGAATGGCGACAACGCGAACGACATTCGCGATTTCGCCATTTTCAAGGACTTGTACAACGCCGCCAACGGCGGCGCGGGCGCTTTCGAGGCCATGTTGGCGGCGATACCCGAACCGAACGCTGCGTTGCTCGCCGGCATCGCGCTTGTGTCGTCGGCCGTTGTCCGCCGACGACGTACGAGCCCTCGCCGCGACCGCGCCGGAATATTCCGTTTTGACGTTGATGAACCTCATTGCAAGCTGGGAGATACGATCATGCGACGGGCATCACGCTGCATCCTCAACCTCTGTCTCGTCGCCGTTGTCGTCGTGACTTGCGCACGCAGCGTGGAAGCTACGGTGCTCCAAGATTTCACGTTCAGCGAGCCGAATGGCACCTTGCTCGGCGATGCCGAAAACTCGGCAGATCCCGGCAATTCATGGACCGTCAGCGCCAACACGGTTGAATCGTCGATTCTCAATGGCAACTTTCGCATCCAGAAACAATCGATCGCTTCGTTGGCTTCCAACTATATCGACATTGCGAATGTCACTAACACAAAAGCATGGCTGGTTGCCGACATCGCAGGTTGGGATTTCACAGAGACCGCGGCCGGCGAAGACGTGCGGTTCGCGTTTTTAGACAATGACACCGATCCGCCATCCGGTAGTACGATCACGTCCCAAATGCGAATTCTTCGCTCGGGGGCCGCCCTGGCGCTCGAAGGCACCGCTCTCGGCACAGGCGCAGTAAATATCTCTGGGACATACGCGTTACCCCTCGTTCAGAGCAATCCGTTCACAATGGTGCTCGAGCTTGACAAGACGAACGACCAATACTCGGTGTACTACAAAGATGGCGCCAATCCGTTCGCAGTCCTAGGCACGGAGTCAATCGGCGCAAGCACACTGCATTCGGGCGACCGGGATGGAAACTCGATCCGCTTTGGATTTACAGGCACCTTTGGCGACATCGGCGAGTACTTCGACGTCGATCGCATCTATCTGACAGACACCAATCCGATCACGGACGTGGTCGGCCCGGCGACTTTAAGCCTGATCGTCAATACGTCAACACGCGACGTGTTCATCAAGAATGAAGCAGACGAGCCGATCAGCTTCGATTCGTATCGAATTGCCAGCGCCACCGATTCACTGAGCTTCAGCGATTGGGCGAGCCTGAGCGATCGCAACCCGGCGCTCACTCCGTTCGACGGTCCTGACGGCGGGACGACCGCCGGCGACAGCCCTGGTGAACTGTGGGCCAAAGCGGGAGGCTCCGACGACGGCGCGGTGTCCGAGTCGTTCCTGTTGTCCGACACGACGCTCAGCCCGGACGATTCACTGGACCTTGGCAAGTTGTTCAAATCGGGCGGCCTGCAAGATCTGCTGTTCCAATATCACGACGCCGTTTCCGGCGCGTTCTACACGATTGAGCCGACGTACGTGACGTCTATTGCCGTCCCCGGCGATTACAACGAAGACGGCATCGTCAACGCCGCCGACTACACCATCTGGCGCAACACGCTTGGCTCGACTACCGACCTGCGCGCCAACGGCGACAACACCGGCGCCAGCGTCGACAAGATCGACCAGGCCGACTACGCGTTCTGGAAGGTGCATTTCGGTCAAAGCTCCGGCAGCGGCGCCGGCAGCGTGGCAAGTTCCGCCGTCCCGGAACCGGCTGCGATGGTCTCGCTTGTTGTCGGAATGCTGATCATGTGCTGTCGACGTGAGGCGACGGCTTCATGATCGAGTGCGTTCGTGAAACGCGCCGGTAATAGGGTGATTGTTGACCTAGCTCCCCTGCCGTTCGACCGGCTACGGTTTGAACGCGCCGGCGCTGGCTACGAGTTCGCTCTGCCAAGCAACGGCATTTCGCCGCTTGGCCCAGCGCCATTTCGGGCAAAACCGCCCGTGAAGTCTGCCCAGCAGCACTCGAGGCAAAAATAATCTAGAATCCGGTGCAGCGGCGATTGCCCGAACCCGCCGTTCACCCGATTCTCGATCGCCTCACCAGCCCATGGATTTCCTGCTCGATTTTTTTCTGCATCTCGACGCCCACCTGGCGGAGTTCGTCCAGCACTACGGTGTGCTGGTGTACGTGCTCTTGTTTGCGATCGTGTTTGCCGAGACGGGCCTGGTGGTGACGCCGTTCCTGCCGGGCGACTCGCTGCTGTTTACGGCTGGGGCGCTCGCGGCGCTTCCGAACATGCTCAGCATCTGGATCGTGCTGCCGACGCTGATCGTCGCGGCGATTCTGGGCGACGCGGTCAACTATGCGGTCGGCTATTTCGTTGGCCCGCGGGTGTTCTGTGCCGAAGGCGAGTCCAGTCTGTGGCAGCGGCTCTTGAATCGCAAGCACCTGCAGCAGGCTCACGAGTTCTTCGAGCGGTACGGCGGCAAAGCGGTCGTGCTCGGCCGGTTCGTGCCGATCGTGCGGACGTTTGTACCGTTCGTCGCCGGCGCCGGCTCGATGTCGTACCCTCAGTTCGCGTTCTACAACGTGATCGGCGGAGCATTGTGGGTCGGCCTGTGCTGCGGCGCCGGTTACGGCTTCGGCAACGTACCGGTGGTGAAGAAGAACTTCGAACTAGTGGTCGTCGGCATCGTGATCGTCTCGCTGCTGCCGATCGCCTGGAGCTTCCTCGTCAGCCGGTTGAAGCCTGCCTCGGCGATCGAAGTCGACGCGGCCGAAGGCGAAGCGAAGTAGGGCGGTTCGCTACGACTCAGCCGTCCACGGCGTGGGCCTTGAGGTCGTCCAGCTCGCAGTACGCCAGCGCGGCTTCGTGCGTCGCCGCGAGATACACCCGCGGGGCGAAGCCGGCATCGAGCGCCTCTCGCCAGCGCGGGGCGCAGAGGCACCAGCGGTCGCCCTCGCGGAGACCGGGGAAGCCATACTGCAGCATCGGCGTCGAAAGATCGTTTCCGGCCGCCTTCGAGAATTCCAGAAACTCGGCTGTCACCTGGATGCAAACCGTGTGCGAGCCCGTGTCTTCCGGCCCGGTGTTGCAGCAGCCGTCGCGAAAGAACCCCGTCATCGGCGAGGTGCAACAGATCTCCAGCTTCCCGCCGAGTACGTTCTTGGCCTTCGGCAAACGGACAACGTCGTTGGAAGTAGCGCGGATCATGGCAAGCGGCTAGCGTGGAGGTGAGGAGCGCTATAGTCTAACGACGGCGGCGGCAGGCGTCAAAACAAGTCCGAGAACATCCATTTAGCGGCTGAGCTTGCACGGCGCGGACTCGCGGGGCAAGCCCCGCCGCCAAGTGTCCAATTGTCGGCGTGAACATTATGCTCAACTTCGATTGGTACGTATTCGTCGACGACCTGATGCGGATCGGCGCAGCGGCGATCGTCGGCGGCGTGCTCGGGCTGGAACGCGAGTTGAGCGGCCATTCCGCCGGGCTGCGGACGCACATGATGGTTTCCATCGGCTGCGCGGTGTTCGTCGTCGCCGGACTGGCGATCTGCGGCGATCAAACGGAAGCGGTGACCCGCGTCGTGCAGGGCGTTGCCGCCGGCATCGGCTTCCTCGGCGCAGGCACGATCCTCAAGCTCGACGAACGGGAAGAGATCAAGGGCCTCACCACGGCCAGCTCGATCTGGCTGGCGGCAGCCTTGGGCACGCTCGCGGGGCTCGCCGAATACGTGCCCGCCGCCGCCGCCACCGTTATCGCGCTGGTGGTGCTCGCCGTGCTCCGGCCGATGGAGCGGCTGCTGGCCCATCACACGAAGGGCACGCCCAAGAGCGATACGCCGGCCCACGGCAGACACCCGCCAAATTCCGGCTGACGTCGCTGCCTCCCCCGTCGCGGACCCCGGCCATTCCGGTGAGCTAGACTTCAGTATCGCTCACCGCCGGCCCTCGGGACTTGGGTATCCATGACGACCGCACGCCGTTTTCTCGCGCCGATTGTTCTTGTCGCGACGCTACTCGCACCACGCGCCGCGTCGGCCGTCGACTTCATGTTCCGCGCCACGGTCGACGGCGAGACGATCGAAGGCAAGCCGCTCGCCTGGACCGACTACGAAATGCATCTGCTGGGCCGAGACGGCCGAGTCCACGATTTCGATCCGCACGAGGCCAAGAACGCCAGGAAAACGTCGCCCGATTTCGTCGGCTATACGGTGCCCGAGATGCGGCGCGAGCTGCACCAAGAATTTGGCGATGCGATGGATATCTCCACCACCCAACATTACGTCGTCATGCATCCACGGGGCAGGGGGGACCAATGGGCGGAGCGGTTCGAACAGCTTTACCGCTCGTTCTTGGCGTACTTTCGCGTCCGCGGTTTCCACGTCGAGGAACCGGAATTCCCGCTGGTGGCGATCGTGTATCCCAATCAAGACGAATTCTACAAGGCCGAGTCGAAGAACGGCGGCAGTCTGCCACCCGGCATACTCGGGCAGTACCATCTCGACAGCAACCGCGTGTTACTGTTCGACGCACCCACGGGGAAGTCCGACGGCAATTGGTTCGACACCGCCCACACGATCATTCATGAGGCGACCCATCAAACCGCGTTCAACACGGGGATTCACAATCGCTTTGCCTACACGCCGCGCTGGCTCGGGGAAGGGCTGGCGACGATGTTCGAGGCCCCCGGCGTTTGGAATTCGCAGTCGAATCACACGTTCAAAGACCGCATCAATCAAGGCCGTTTGGACAGCTTTCGCGCCGGCCTCAAGAAACGCAAGCCGGGATCATTGCTCAGCCTGGTCGCGTCCGACCAGTTGTTTGAGACCAATATCGACGCCGCCTACGCCGACGCCTGGGCGCTGACACTGTTTCTCTGCGAAACGCGTCCACGGGAAATGGCCCAATACTTTGAAAAGACGGCCGCGCGGCCCGACTTCAGCAGCTACTTCGCCGCCCAGCGAGTGGCCGACTTCGCCGAATGCTTCGGCAGCGATTTCAAGAAACTCGAAGCGAATTTCCTCGCCTGGATGGCGAATGTCAAATGAAGAGGAGTCAGGAGTCAGGGCTTTGCTTTCCTGACTATCGGCTCCCGGCTTCTGAACTCTCTCAGAAATCCAGCGTTCGCGCCGGCGCGGGTTTCACCGAGGGGGGTGCAAACGTGTGATCGCTCGTCGAGGGAGAGGCCGATTTTTCTTCCTGCACCTGCGATTCCCGCCACGGCTTGCCCTTTTCGTAGCTGGCGAGCTCTTTGCCCAACTGCTCACGATCCGCGTCGCTTTCGCCCAGCTCGACCGCCTTCTTCGACCACTTCTTGGCCGTTTCGAAGTCGCCGGTCTCGGCGTACGCCGCGGCCAGTGTGCTGAGAATATGTGGGACGGTGTAGGTCGACATCTCGGCGGCCTTGGTCGCCAGCTCGATGGCCCGCTTGCCGTCGCGCACCTTGTCGTCCGGCGACGTCGCCAGCACCCAAGCGAAGTTATTCAGCAGGCCGTCGTCCTTCGCGTTGAGCTTCAGGGCGGCGTCAAAATCGGCGACCGCCGCGGCGTGATTGCCGATGTTCAAGTTCGCGTCGCCGCGGAATCGCAACGCTCGATAATCGTCCGGCTCCAGTTTCAACACTCGCGAAAACGTCTCGATGCTCTTGCGCGGCTGGCCGCCGATGAGGTAGTAGGTCGCCAGCGGCTCGAGCAGTCGCGGCTGGTTCGGCGCGAGGGGAACCAGCTTTTCCAATACCTGGATTGCCTGGTCGACGCGGTCGGTCGACGCATAGATTTCCGCCTGCAACAAATAGGCGACGAGCATTTGCGGCTGGGCTTTGATCACCGATTCGACGTCCTTCAGCGCGCCGTCATAGTCATTCAACTGGTACAGCACGTTGGCCCGCAACAGCAACGTGGCCGCGTCGCCGGGCGCGATCTCGAGCGCTTTGGTGAGCTGCTCGACCGATTTCTTGAGATCACCCTGCTGGCGATAGACCTCGCCGCGATGCTGGTACGGCAACACCGCCTTTGGTTCCAACGCACTCGCCTTGTTGAACATGGCCAGGGCTTCGTCGTAGCGGTCCAGCCCCAGCAGAATCAGGCCGCGTAGCTCCAACGTGGCCGCATGGTCCGGCTCGAGTTTGATCGCCGCGTCGACGTCGGCCAGCGCCTCCTTGAATTTGTCCTGGCCGTACAGGTACTGCGCTCGAATGCGATAGTAGTCCGGTTGGTCGGGCAACAGTTCGATCGCCTCGTCGAAGTCGTGAGCCCGCTTCTGTTCGTTCGCTCTGGAGCGCGCCGCGCAGCGCCAGCGCCTGGGCTCGATCGGCCGCGTCGGCATCCGATGCGTCGATCACTTGCGTGAGCTCGCGCCGAGCCGTCTTCGGGTCGCCGAGCGGCAGCGCCTGCAACCGGCCGACGAGCAAGTGGGCTTCCCACACTTTGTCGTCGAGCGAGAGCACGCGCTGCAAATCGTTCAGCGCGAATTGCCGCACCTGCATCCAGCGCGGGTCGCGCCGCGGATCGGCGAGCGGACGTTCCAGCACCGCGACCGAGAGCATCGTCGCCCGCTGCAACAATGCCGAAATCAGAATCTGGTTGGCAAACGCCTGATTGTCTTTGTCGAGACCCTTCTCGATCGCCGAGTCGAGCTTGTCCACCACGGCGTTCAAGTCGGGCAGATTCTCGGCCGCCACCTTGAGTTGGGCCGCCTTGTCGAGGTCCGGGAGGCCGGCGTTCACGTCCGGCGCCGGCTCCTTGGCGGACTTCGTCTCCGCTTTCGGCTCGACTTCTTTCGCTTCGACTTTCTCTTTCTCGCCGACTTTTTTCTCGTCGACTTTCGCGTCGGTGGCGGCCGGGCTCACTTGGTCGATCGGCGCGGCGGTGTCATCCTCGACCACCGGCGCCGGCGGCTCGTCCGCGTAAACCACCTGGGGCGACAACACCAGCAACGCAGACCACAAAACGGTAAATCGTAGCAACACGGGTATCTCCAATGTCGATTGGCTGGTTCTTTTGATCGGCTTCGCGCGCCCTGCCGGCGAAGCGGCTACCCGGTAATTATTACCATTTGGGCAAACGGGGGCCATGCGGGAAATTGGCCCCCTCACGAATCTCGCTCCTCTACTGTATGTTATCTCCCCATGGAAGCTGGAATCGTTGGTTTACCGAATGTGGGCAAAAGCACGCTCTTCAACGCGCTCACCGCGGCGGGCATTGCGAGTGAAAACTATCCTTTTTGCACGATCGAGCCGAACGTCGGGGCGGTGGCCGTCCCCGACGACCGCCTGGCGACGATCAATCGCTACATCGAAACCCAGAAGATCATCCCCGCGATCATGCAGCTCGTGGACATTGCCGGGTTGGTCCGCGGGGCGTCGCAGGGCGAGGGGTTGGGCAACCAATTCCTGGCCAACATTCGCAACGTCGACGCGATCTTGCACGTCGTGCGCTGCTTCGCCGACGCCGACGTCGTCCACGTCGAAGGGGCGGTCGACCCGATCCGCGACATCGAAACCATCGACACCGAGCTAATGCTCGCCGACCTGCAAGCGGTCGAAGGGATGCTGCAAAAGGCGCAGCGGACCGCCCGCACCGGCGACAAAGACGCCAAGGCTCGCGTCGAGATCCTTACCGCCTGCGAAGCCCGGCTGGCTGCGGGCAATCCAGTTCGCGGTCTCACGTACGACTCGCCCGCGTCGGCCAAGATTCTCAGCGAGCTGCACCTGATGACGGCCAAACCGGTGCTGTACGTCGCCAATGTCGATGAGTCGGATCTCGAAGGCGCCGGGCCGCTCGTGGCGAAGGTGCGTGAGCGGGCTGCGGCCGAGGGTGGGCAGGTCGTCGCCGTGTGTGCGCGGTTGGAAGCCGAGATCGCCGAGCTCGACGAGCCAGACCGCACCGAAATGCTCCAGAGCGTCGGCCTCAGGGAGCCCGCATTGGCGGTGTTGGCCCGAGCGGCCTACCGCTTGCTCGGCTACCAAAGCTATTTCACCGCCGGGCCGAAGGAAATCCGCGCCTGGACGATCCCGATCGGCGCCACCGCGCCGCAGGCAGCCGGCGTGATCCACAGCGATTTCGAGCGTGGCTTCATCCGCGTCGAGGTCTATTCGGTCGACGACCTAGTCGCCCACGGCACGGAAAAAGCCATCCGCGAGGCCGGCAAGCTCCGCGTCGAGGGCAAAAACTACGTGATGCAAGACAGCGACGTCTGCCACTTCCTGTTCAACGTCTAGCGGATATCCAATTGGCCGCGTCGTTTGCGACGCGCGGTTGACACGTTCGGTGCTGTAGATATCGAGGCCGTACGGCACTATTGCGTCGCCATCCGCCTCGCCGATAGAATGGAAGATTGTCAGGATTCGCGTCGAATCCCGATGTGTCCGAGTCCAAATCGCAAGCGTGGAGTCAGTTTTGGGTGTAAAACGAACAGGCAAAGGTCGGCGGAAGCAGGGCGCAAAAAGCGCCGCATGCGCGCAAAGATCCGCCACCGCAAAAAGTAATCTTTGACGAGCCGCGACTCTTCGGCGGCTCGTGCGTCTCATCGGCATGTTTCTTGGTTCGACCAAGTATCTTGGTTCGGCAAGGGGACGCTGACGCTGCGCGCCCCGCCGGGTTACACTTGTGGCATGGATCCCATTCGCACCAAGTCGGCCCGCCACCAATTCAAGGCCTGCGCACGACGACCAGGGTGTGCCGCACGTCGAAGCGCCGACCTGCGCGAGGCCCTCTACGCCTGGGGCTATCTGCACGCGCTCGACCGGCCGACGCAGATGTACTTCGCCCGCGCGGTCGCCAGCGGCCGGGCCGCCGAGTTCATCCGCGACAAGCCCGAGCTCTACGAGATGGACTTGTTCATCCGCCGGGCCGGGCTGTACCGCGACTTGCCGCGCGAGATCCGCAGTCTCTCCGAAACGCTGCTCGCGCAGCTCGAACTCTATTGCCAGGGCGTGAACGACGGCCTGTTGGACGCGGGCCGGACGCTGCCGATGTGGGTCACCGGCTTTCAACCGCGGCCGTGGGACCCGTACTCCGTGCTCCTGATCGGCAACCTGCTGAGCTTCGCCGGCCTATCGATCGGCGAGCAGGAGAACGAGCGCCTGCTGTTGGAACTGATCCAACTCGGCATCGACGACGAGCGGCTCCGCGAGTTGTTCCACCCGTATTTGGACGGCGTCGACTTCGAGCCGCTCCGTGAGATTCGCATCGCCAAACGGCTCTCGGACGATGCGCTCGAGTTGCTGGCCGACTTGCCCCGGCTGGCCGGCAGCAACGCCTGGGCCGTGAGCCCGGTCCGCAGCGCCACCGGCCACGCGCTGTTGGCCTCCGATCCGCACTTGGAAGTGAACCGCCTGCCGGCCATTTGGTACGAGATTGCGCTCCACTGGGGCGAGGGCGAATACGCGATGGGGGCGACGCTGCCCAGGCACGCCGATCATGGCCGTCGGCCGCACGCCGCGGCTGGCCTGGGGCGTCACCTACATGCACGCCGACACGAGCGACTACTTCATCGAAGATTGTCGCCCGGGCGGCGCGACCGGCTGGCAGTATCGCCGCGACGACCGCTGGTTCGATTTCCAACACCGGCAGGAAGTCGTCAAACGCCGCGGTTCGCCGCCGACTCTGCTCGACGTCTACGAAAACGAGCAGGGGACGCTCAATGCCTCGCCCGCCGAGGAAGGGCCGGGAAAGTATCTCTCCGTGAACTGGGTCGGCAGCCAATCGGGCGGCGGACGCTCGATCGGCGCCTGGCTCGACGCGATCGCCAGCCCGAACGTTGCCGAGGCGATGGAGGCGGTGAAGCGGTGCCCCCATCCGTCGCTGGTGTGGATCATGGCCGATCGCGACGGACACATCGGCATGCAAGCCAGCGGCTGGCTCCCGCAACGCGGCGGCGGGCACTCGGGCATCGTGCCGATCGCCGCGTGGGAGCCGCAGAATCATTGGCAAGGCCGCGTGCGGGCCGATCTCTTGCCGCGCGAGTACGATCCGCCCTGCGGCTTCATCGCCAGCGCCAACGAAGAGCTCTATCGCAGCGACGGCCCGCCGCTCCACGCCCACGCCCTGCCCGACTATCGCAAGCGGCGGATCGTCCAGCGGCTGATCGAGTTGCCCCAGGCCACGATCGAAGACATGCAGGCGCTGCAATACGACGTGCTGAGCATGCAGGCCAGCGACCTGCTGCCGGTGCTGCTCGCGCTCGTCGACGACTGCCCGCTCAAGCAGCAGCTCTCGGCCTGGGACTTCCGCTACTTGCCCGACAGCACCGAGGCCACGCTGTTCCAGCATTTCTACCGCAACGTGGTGCTCGAGATTTTCGGCCACGAGAAGGGCATCGGCTGGCGGCGGATGTTTTATCTCTGCACGCGGATGGGCTACTCGACGATGGTGCTCACCGCGGTCGACCGCACGCTCCGCAAGGTCACCAGCGCCTGGTGGCGCGGCCGCGACAAGGGCGAGCTGGTCCGTCGCGCGGCGCGGCGCGCCGAGCAGGAGCCGGTGCAAAAGTGGTCGGAGTTCAATTCGTTCCACTTCACGAATCGGTTCTTCGGCGGCGAGAAAGGGCGAGCGGGGCAATTCCTCGGCTTCCGCTCGAAGGCGATCGGCATGCCCGGCTGCGCCGCGACGCCGTTCCAGGGCCATTTGCTCACCACCGCGACGCGCGAATCGAGCTTCGCGCCCAGCTACCATTTCGTGACCGACCTGGGCACCGACGAAGCGTGGACCAATCTGCCCGGCGGCCCGAGTGAAAACCGCTTCTCGAAGTGGTACAAAGTCGACATTCCCCGCTGGCTCGCCGGCCAGTACAAACGACTCGTCCCGCGGAGCTAAACCGCCAGCTTCCGGCATCGCTTGCCGTTCCGCCCCTACTTGTTCGTCGTGCGGCGGATCTGCTTGGCATTGCCGCGAACCTTCGACTGGTCCATCTTCTTGCGGAGATGGGCGAATTTGGTGGCCGGCTTGCGGCTCGGATTGGGTTTGTTCTGCGACATGATATTGTGGTTCCCGTTGGTCGAGGGCGCTTGTAGCATAGACGGAGTGGACACCCGCCATCATCATTCTACGCTATTTGCTCGACAATTGTTGATAGCAATTGTCGCGTGCGCGTTGTCGGGCTGCTGGGAAGACGTGCACTACAAGCCGCCGCCAGCAGAATCGACCGCCAAATCGTCGACCCCGGCGCCACCTCCCACGAACGACAACACCGCCAGCGAGTTCGCCAACGACGTCGCCACGCAACTCGCCGGCGAGACCGCTTCAGCGGTCGGGGAATCAGCGTCCGCTCCCACCCCCGAGCCCACCACACCAACTCCCGCCCTCCCGCCGTCACCCGCACCCGACCCATCCCGCGGCCCGCGGCGGATGGCCTGGCTGCTGGGCAGCAACCTAAGCCTCGCTGCACTGGCCAACGACCGCGCCGCCGCCGCCGACAAAGTCGCCGATTGGTTCGACAAATCGCAGCGGCTTGCCAAGCTGCTCGACACGACGGTGGCCGACCTGCCGCCACGGCCGGCCGCCGACCAAATCGATCCGCGTGCCGACAAAGCGATGGAGTATCTGTTCAACGAAGGGCAAACGATCGGCCGGCACTTGGCAACGCAGTTTGGCGACGACCACGCCGCGCTGTTCGAGCTGGCCGTCAAGTCGAACATCCTGCTCGTGCTCTATCAGCCGGGCGCCCCGCGGTGAAGTCGCTCTCGGTTGCGATCGATCAGGCTGCCGAGCGGGCCGATTTGCCGCCCGAGCTTTGGCAACCGCTCCTCAAGCTGCTCGACGACGGCGCGCCGGCGAAGGAAGTCCGCAACGCCGTGTTCCAGCTGCACGACGACGTCGACCACTATCTCAGCACAACGAAATCGTAATGGCGAATCGCAGCGGCATGAAGCGTCCCTCCACACTCGTGATCGCTCTGACGGGCAGCCTGTTGATGTGGGCGGCCCAACCACCGCTTGCGCTGGGCTGGCTCGGTTGGCTCGCGCCGGTACCCTGGCTGTGGCTGGTCCGCGAGCCGGAGCTCACCGGCCGACGTCCCTATCGTACGTTGTGGATCGCGGCGTTTGTGTTTTGGATGACGGCGCTGCATTGGCTGCGGCTGCCGCACCCCGCCGTGTACCTCGGTTGGTTCGCACTCTCGGCTTATCTGGCGATCTACTTGCCGCTGTTCGTCGGCCTGTCGCGCGTGGCCGTGCATCGGTTGAAGCTGCCGCTCTGGCTCGCCGCGCCGGTCGTGTGGACCGGCCTGGAACTCGCGCGGGCCCACGTGATGACCGGCTTCATGATGGGCTCGCTAGCCCATACGCAAGCGAATTGGCCAGTCGTGATCCAAATCAGCGACCTCGTCGGCGAATACGGCGTCGACTTTTTGATGATGCTGGTCGCCGCCTGCGTGACTTGCCTCGCCTTCCGCCCACGGCAACCCCTCGCCATCCTACCGGCGATCGTGTTCCTCGCCGCCACGTTCACCTACGGCCGCTCGCGGCTTAGCGACGCCGACCACCCTCCTGACGACGAACCGCCGACCGTCCGCATCGCCCTAATCCAGGGCAACAGCCTCGCCGATTGGAAATCCGATCTCTCGAAGCAACAAGAAATCATGAGTGAATACTTCCGGCTCTCGCAGCAAGCGGTCGCCGAGGCCGCACGGCAGGGAGCGCGGCCCATCGCATTGATTGTCTGGCCGGAGACGATGTTTCGCGTCGCCCTGCGGTCGGTCGAGCCCGGCTACCAATTGCCGCCCGACGCCGATTACACGCTCGACGACGTCACGTCCCAAGGCCCTCGCGAACTAGCGAACGTTGTCGCGGCGCTTGGTACGCCGATCCTCGTCGGGATCGACCGCGTCGTCCACCGGGCCGACGATACCGATCTCTACAATTCCTGTGTACTTGTCGACCGCGGCGGCACGATCCTGGGCACCTACGACAAGTTCCACCTGGTCATGTTTGGCGAGTACGTGCCGTTCTCACATTGGCTGCCGTTCTTGAAGCGAATCTCGTCGATTACCGGCGCGGCGGAAGCAGGGGAAGGGCCCGTGGCGCTGGAGGTCGACGGCGTCCGCTACTCGCCGAGCATCTGCTACGAGACGGTCATTCCCCACGTGATCCGTCATCAAGTCGCCGCGCTCGACGCCGCCGGGGAGCGGCCTGACGTGCTCGTGAATCTCACGAACGACGCCTGGTATTGGGGCTCCAGCGAGCTCGACATGCACCTGGCCTGCGATGTCTTCCGGGCCGTCGAGACGCGGACGCCGCTGGTGATAGCCGCAAACGGCGGCATCTCCGCCTGGATCGACCGCCACGGCCAAATCCGCGCCCAGAGCCCGCGCCAGCAGCCCGACGTGATTCTTGCCGACGTGCCGCTGAACCGTATTGGCCCGCCAACCCTCTATGTCCGCGCCGGCGACTGGTTCGCCGCGTCGTGTTTGACGTGCTGCATCATTTTGGCCATCATCGGATGGCGACTACATCGCGTATCCCACTAAATCCGGCGTGGCCGCCGAGCGCCGAACCCTGCCTGGAAATGCCAGTCGTACTGCAGATTAACGATGCCCACAAACGCTACGGCGAGCAGGACCTGCTCGACGGGGCGAGCTGCGCGTTGGCCGACGATCAGAAGGTCGGCTTGATCGGCCGCAACGGGGCCGGCAAGAGTACGCTCTGCCGCATCCTGCTAGGCGACGAAGAGCTCGACGCCGGCGAGGTCGTCCGCAGCCGCAAGCTGCGGCTGGGCTACTTGCGGCAGCACGATCCGTTCCAGCCTGGAGAAACGGTCCGCGAGTTTCTCATCCGCGACAGCGGCCAGCCCGATTGGCGGTGCGGCGAGGTGGCCTGGGAATTTCAATTTCCCGACGCCGTGCTCGACCGCCCGATCCGCGAGCTCTCGGGCGGCTGGCAGACGCGGGCCAAGCTGGCCGCACTGTTGCTGCACGATCCGAACATGCTGATCCTCGACGAGCCGACCAACTTCCTCGACTTGCGGACGCAGATGTTGCTGGAGCACTTCTTGCAGCACTTCGACGCCGGCTGCCTGGTCGTCTCGCACGATCGTGAGTTTTTGAAGAAAACCTGCACGCACACGCTCGAGATTTCCCGTGGCCAGCTCACGCTCTTCCCCGGCAACGTCGACGCCTATCTCGCCAACGTTGAGGAGCGTCGCGAGCACGATCGCCGCGTGAACGCTACCACGCTTTCAAAGCGCCGCCAGCTCGAGACCTTCATCGCCCGCAATCGTGCCAAAGCCAGCAAGGCCAGCCAGGCCCGCAACAAAGCCAAACAGCTCGACCGTCTGCAGTTGATCGAGATCGAGGGAGCCGAGGCCGAGATTCGGCTCCACTTTCCCGAGATTGAACCGCGGCAGGGCCCCGCCGTCCGGACCGAGCAACTGGCGATCGGCTATCCCGAACGCACGGTGGCCAAGGACGTGCATGTCGAAGTCGACCACGGCTGGCGAGTCGGCGTGGTGGGCGACAACGGCCAGGGAAAGACGACGTTCCTCCGCACGGTATGCGGTTCGCTCGAACCGGTTGCCGGCACGGTCACCTGGGGCTACGGCTGCGAAGTCGGCGTTTACGCGCAGCACGTTTACACGTCGCTCCCCGACGACTACACCGTATACGAGTATCTCGAAGTTCAAGCCGCGGCCCTCACCTCGCCGCAGTACATAAAAGACGTCGCCGGCAGCTTCTTGTTCAGCGGCGAGATGGTCGAGAAGAAGATCCGCGTGCTCTCCGGCGGCGAACGGGCCCGGCTGGTGCTCGCCGGCCTGCTCTTGAAACAGCACAACGTGTTGGTGCTCGACGAACCGGCCAACCACCTCGACGTCGAATCGGTCGAGGCGCTGGCCGACGCGCTGACCCGTTACCAGGGCACCGTGATATTCACCAGCCACGACCGGCACTTCATGCACCGCGTGGCGACCCACGTCGATCGAGGTCCGCGGCGGCCGAGTCGTGAGCTACCCCGCTAGCTACGACGACTACGTCTACCGTATCGAGAAGGAGATCGACGCCGGCCTCCGCGCGCCCCACACCGTCGCCACCCCCGGCAACGTGCCGGGGCCGCACATCAGCCACTCGCAAAACGGATGGCCGCGCCGACCGCGACGCCCAAAAGAGGCTCAAATCGGTCGAACGCAAAATCGCCAAACTCGACGATGAGAAAAAAACCGCCGCGGCCGCGCTGCTCACGGTCACCGACGCCGCCGAGGCCCAGCAGCTACACGCCGAAGTGGCCCGCCTCACAGCCGAGCTCGCCACGCTCGAAGACGAGTGGCTCTCACTCTCGGAAGAAGCGAACGGCGATTGACGCAGCAACGCCCGTTGGGGTTGCGGACGTAACGGATTCACTTAGTCTGCGTCTTGCCGTCCACCATGGCCATCAGCGTTTCCACCGAGACGTTGCCGGTGTAGACCGTCCAGATTTTGGCGTTTTTGCGGAGTTTCGTGATGTACTTCCGCTGGGCCTCGGCCATCCGCTCGTCTTTGAGCTTGTCGCGGATGTCGTTCTGGACCTCGCTGAACGGCCGGCAACCGGCCTCTTTCCGCTCCAGCACGCGGACGATGTGAAAGGCCGCCCCGCTGTCGAGAATCGGGCTCATCTGGCCGACCGGCAGACGGAAAAGCGCTTCGTCGATCACGGCGGCTTTGAGTGCCCCCTGGGTCGTCCAATCGTGGAGGCCGCCCTTCGCGGCGTCGAATCCCTCAGACTTCGCTTTGGCCACGTCGGCAAAAATCGGCGTGTCAGGCGCCGGGTTTGCCTGCATCCGTGGCCAGACTTCGTTCCCCATCATCGCCAGTTTGGCGTAGGCCCGTTGCGCGTCGCCGGGCGTCGTGCCCTTGTGAACCGTCAGTTCTTCCCACCGAGCTTGCGTGGGGAATTGAAATTGGGCCCGATTCTTTTGATAGTATTCGACCATCTCCTCGGGGCCGACGTCTTCGCTGACCTTGATCTTCGTGCGAATCCACTCCGAGGCGATCACGTGCTCGTTAAACGACTGTTTGGCATCATCCATCGACGAGCCCAGCCGCGAGAGTTCCTGCGCGAGCTCGCGCTGGCTCTTGACGTTGAGCTGCTTCATCAGCCGCGGGACTTCCCGTTCCTCGAACGGCCCGACCAGGTTCTTTTCGATCCGCGGCAAGTTTTCGGGGGGAATGTTGTGGCGGAACTCGCCGTAGAGCAGTTTCTGGTCGATCGTGCCGGCGAGCGTCCGCTGCATCAACTGATCGCGGAGCGCGTCGTATTGCCCGGGCGGGATGCGGTCGCGGTTCTCCTCCAACATCAGGTTCACGCGCCACAACAGCTCGCAAGCCAGTACCACTTGCCCATCGATCCGCGCGACCACCTGGCAACCATCGACGGTCGCAGGCGGCGCATCGGCCGCTACGGTCGGCGGCGCCTGAGCGCGAGCCGGCGCGCAGCAGTAGACAATTGAGACAATTGCTACTGTCATGCAACGGTTTAGGCGCACCATGGTTCGCAGTTGAAAAGTTGGCGGGCGCCCCTTGCCCGTCGATTTTTTGCCCCAGCAGTTTTCTATGAAAAAGCGGCGGATTCTACGCGGCTGCGTCCGCCGGCCGCAAGAGCGCTTTGACGTCGGCGAAGATCGCGGCCGCGTCGCCTTGCTGGCACGAGAGCGGAAGATACGCGCTCGCCGCGTCGGCCACCCGCAGCCGTCCGCCCGAGCGCTTCACCAGCCGCGCTAGCTTGTCGCGCGACGCGTAGCCCAGCACGGCATAGCGATCCTCCAGCCGAATTTCGCGGACTCCCCAGCCGTGTGCCCAGATTCGCAGCCGTGCTAGCTCCAGCAGATGCTCGACCACTTCCGGCAGCGGCCCGAAGCGATCGACCAACTCGGCCCCAAAGTCGTCGACCGCGTTTTCGGACGTCAGCCGGGCCAAGCCGGCGGTAGAGGTCGATCTTCGAGCGCATGTCGGGCACGTAGCCTCGCGGCAGGTAGGCTTCGCCCGGCAGGTCGATGTTCACGTCGATCGTGTCCCGCGGCGGCAACTTCTTCAGCTGGCGGACCGCCTTCTCCAACAGAGCACAGTACAGCTCGTAGCCGACCATCGCGATGTGGCCGCTCTGCTGCGTGCCCAGGATGTTGCCCGCCCCGCGGAGTTCGAGGTCGCGCATCGCTAGCGCGAAGCCGGCCCCCATCTGGCTGAACTCCTCGATCGCCCGCAATCGCCGGGCCGACTCCGGCGAGAGATGCCGATTCTCGTCCACCAGCAGATAGCAATACGCGCGATGCTTGTACCGGCCCGACGCGGCCGCGCAGCTGATGCAGGTCGGCCAGGCCGTAGCGGTCCGCATCATCGATGAACATCGTGTTCGCGTTGGGGATGTCGAGTCCGCTTTCGACGATCGTCGTCGAAAGCAGGATGTCGGTCTCCGCGCGGACGAACTTCAGCATCACGTCCTCGAGCTGGTGCTCCGCCATCTGGCCGTGGCCGATGTCGATCCGCGCCTCGGGCACGATGCGACCCAGCCGTGCCGCGACGGCCTGAATGTCGTGGATGCGATTGTGGACGAAATAAATCTGCCCGCCGCGGCCTAGCTCGCGCATGATCGCGTGCCGAATCAAGTCGTCGCTGAACCGCGTGACCCGCGTTTCGACGGCGAGCCGATCGGCGGGCGGCGTCTCGAGATTCGAAATCGCCCGCACGCCGAGCAGCGACATGTGGAGCGTCCGCGGAATCGGCGTGGCGGTCATCGTGAGCACGTCGACGGTCGCCCGCAGCGATTTGAGCCGCTCCTTCACCGCGACGCCGAACCGCTGTTCCTCGTCGATGATCAGCAGCCCAAGGTTCGCAAACTTCACGTCCGGGCGAAGCCATGCGGTGCGTGCCGATGAGGATGTCCAGCTGCCCGTCGGCCGTTCGCTCCAGAATGTTCTTCTGCTCCTTCGGAGTACAGAACCGCGAGAGGGCCGCGATCTCGAACGGAAACTCGGCCATCCGGGCCGAGAACGTGCGTCGATGCTGCTCGGCGAGCACCGTGGTCGGCACGAGCACCGCCACTTGGTAGCCCGCGTCGATCGCTTTGAACGCGGCCCGCACCGCCAGCTCCGTTTTGCCGAAGCCGACGTCGCCGCAGAGCAGCCGGTCCATCGGCCGCTGCTGCTGCATGTCGCGTTTGATCTCGGCGATCGACGTGAGCTGGTCGGGCGTTTCCTGATAGGGGAACTGGGCGTCGAACTCGCGCTGCCACTCGGTGTCGGACGGAAAAGCAATGCCCGGCCGCAGGTCGCGCTGGGCCTGCAGCTCGATCATGTCGGCCGCCAGGTCGGTGACCGCTTTCTCGGCCGCCTGCTTCTGCCGCACCCAGGCGGCGCCGCCGACGTGTGCCAGCGCAACCGCCGAGCCTTTCGCCCCGACGTATTTCTGCACCAGCTCGATCTTGGCGCTGGGCACGTAGATCTTCGTGCCGCCATGGTACTCGAGCTCCAGGTGCTCCTCGGCCCGGCCATCTTTTTCCAGGAGCTTCAGCCCGCGGTAGCGGCCGATGCCGTGTGCGAGGTGCACTACCAAGTCGCCCTGCCGCAACTCGAGGAAGCTGTCGATCGCCCGCGACTGCCGACGGCGCGTCGTGCGGGCAAGGTCGTGCCGTTGGAACAGTTCGGCGGCACTAATCAGCGCCACCTTCTGCGGCACGATCCGGAAGCCGGCCTCCAAGTGCCCGACGACAAAGTGCAGCTCGGGGACTGTCCCCTTTTTTCCATCAACACGGTTGGTGGCGGAGTCTGCGTCGTCGGGAAAAAGGGGACAGTCCCCTTCTTTTTGCGGCGACGGCTTGAGCAGTTCCCCGAGCCGCTCGATTTCGGCCTCCGTCTCGCAGATGATGAACATTTCGTGGCCAATGCTCACCTTGTCGAGCTCGTCGCGGACCTTGGCGACGTCGCCGCTGAATCGCTCGACCGATTCAAACTCGAGGTGGGCTGTTTGCTCCATCGAGCCGGAGGGGATGCCCGCCGCCGTCACCGAGGGGAACTTGTAGATCTCGTCGAGCGTCGTCCGCACCGAGTGAAACGCCTGCGGCCGGTCCATGCGGTCGAGATAGAACTTGCCCTCTTCCGCGAGTTCGTTCGGCTCGACGAGCAGGAACCACGTCTCCGGCGGTACGTACGCCGTGAAGTGGGCCCGGTCGGACGCGGTCGGTTCGAGCATCGTGATGTCGACCGCGTCGAGCGAACCGAGACTTCGCTGCGTCGCCACGTCAAAACGACGGATCGACTCGACGTCGCTACCAAACAGCTCGATCCTCACGGGGTCGTCCGCATCGGGCGAGAAGATATCGAGGATGCCGCCGCGGAGCGAAAACTCGCCCGGCAGCTCCACCGCCGTCGTCGCGTGAGCGCCGCGCGCGACAAGCCACTTGGTCAACTCTTGCCCGTCGAGCATGCCGCCCACGCGAATCTCCCGCGTGGCCTCGGCCAGCGCATCCCGTCCCGGCACCGGCTGCAACAAGCTCTGAATGCTGGTGACAATCAGTTTGGGTGCGGGTGAATGGGAGGGCGAGCCTTTGTCGATACCGGGGACAAGCTCGGCCGGAGCCTCACCCTCCCGCGTTTCGGAAAGCCCCTTCAACACCCGCAACCGCTCGCCATAGATCTCATCATGTACCACCCGCTCGCCCGGCTCCGACTCCCAAGCCGGAAACTCCGCGATCGGCAAATCGGTGAAGAGCGCCAGATCGCGGGCGATGCCGTCGATCTCGCCCGGATGCGGCGCGACGACCACCAGCGGCCCCGGCGATTCTCCCGCCAGCGCCGCCGCCACCAGCGCGCGCGAAGACCCCCAGACTCCGCCGAGCGTCCCGCCATGCCCCGCTTGAAGGCTGGCGACCACGTCGGCAAAGCCGCGATGCAGTCCCAGTTTCGCGGCCAACTCCCGCAACCGAAGCTCGGCCTGCTGCCGGTCTGCGGCCGAAGTCGCCGCCGTGGCCGTGTCCATAAGCACGAGGAATTGTAGCCGGGCGGGCAAATGCTTGGTAGGCTAACAGTCGCCGGACGATTCTTCTAATTCGCGTCAATTCGGTTGCATTTTCATGTCCATGCCCCTGCACGATGAACTCAACCGTCGCCAATTCGTGAAGGCGGCAGCCGCCACGACCGCCGCGGTGCTTGCCGCCCCCGCCATTGCGACCGCGTCGAAGACCGACTCGCAGATCATTCTCGGCGAATGCGACCATCGCTACGTCGTGCATCACGACTGGGCCCAGCTCCCCAAAGAGTTCGAGTGGCAGACGACGCACAACTGCACGATCGACTGCAGGCGGCCTCGTCTACATCATCCACGAAGGCCGCGAGAACCGCCGCGGCCACCCCACGATTTTCGTCTTCGACGGCGACGGCCGGTACGTCCGCAGCTTCGGCAACCAGCTGGCCGGCGGGGCCCACGGCATGGATCTCCGCGAGGAAGACGGCGAGGAGTTCCTCTACGTCACCAGCTACCGCCCCAAGATGTTCTGCAAGCTCTCGCTCAAGGGCGAAGAGGTCTGGCGACGGCACGCGCCGATGGAGTCCGGCAAGTACGCCCCCGGCGAAGACGTCGACAACCACGTCTACGGCCAGCGTGACTCGTTCATGCCCACCAACTTCGCGTTCCTGCCGGATGGCGGCTTCCTCCTGGCCGACGGCTACGGCAGCTTTTGGATCCATCGCTACGACCACAACGCCAACTGGCAGAACTGCTTCGGTGGTCCCGGCGACGGCGATTCGACCTTCATCAACCCACACGGCCTCTGGTACGACAACCGCCCCGGCCGCGAGCCGGCCGTCGTGATCACCGACCGCGTCCGCCACAAGCTCAAATACTTCACGCCCGAGGGCAAGTACCTGAGCACGGTCGAAGGATTCCTGCTCCCTTGCCACTTCGATCTTCGCGGCGACTTGATGCTGGTGCCCGACCTCAGCTCTCGGGTCACGCTCTTGGACAAGGACAACAAACCGGTCGCCCACCTGGCCAATTACCCCGACTGGCAAAAGCAAGTCGACGAAAAGAAGCTTCGCACGCATCCCGATACCTGGGATGCCGGCAAGTTCGTCCATCCCCACGACGCCTGCTTCGACCACGACGGCAACATCATCGTTACCGAATGGGTCGAACCGGGCCGCGTGACGAAGCTCACGCGGCTCTCATAAATAGCCGGCCCACCCTGGGCCAGTTGCATTTCCGTTCTGCCCCAGGATGGGGCAGCGATATGCGGACGACCGCCTGCCAAACTGGCAGCAGCCCCCCGCGATTCTTTTGGGTCGGCCTAGCCTGGCGGCCCCTTTTGGCAGCCGCCCGAAAACGGTAGAATCTCGCTAAATCTTTGGCGTGGAGCAAGTTAGCGACGTCTGCCAGGCTTCGCGCGCGGCTTGCACTTGCAGCTACTGCAACGAACTGTCTGAATCCGCGCCGCGATGTTGGGTGCATCCCGGAGCGTTCCCACCATAATTTTTGGCCGACAGCCGAGAGCTGAAAGCCGACCGCTTCTACCTCAGGAGGATACCAATGCCCGCAACCGCCACCAAGAAACGCACCAAGGTCACGCTCCAGCCGCTCGGCGACAAAGTCGTCGTCGAACGCGACACCGTCGAAGACAAGACCGCCGGCGGCATCTACATTCCCGACGCCGCCAAGGACAAGCCCTCCCGCGGCACGATCATCGCCGTCGGCACCGGCAAGCTGCTCGACGATGGCACCCGCGGCAAGATGCAGGTCAAGAAGGGCGACCGCGTGCTGTTCACCAGCTACGCCCCCGAAACCATCAAGCTCGACGACGATGAGCTGCTCTTGATGAGCGAAACCGACATCCTCGCCGTCATCGAGTAACACCCAAGTCACCGACGGACTGGTCGCTTCAGCGACCAGTGTCAATCAACCAATACTGCATCCAAACCACAAGGACTGATTCCCATGGCAAAAATGATTGCCTTCGACACCGAAGCCCGCGACGCGATGCGCCGCGGCGTGCAGAAACTCGCCCGCGCCGTCAAAGTCACGCTCGGTCCCAAGGGCCGCAACGTCATCCTCCAGAAGTCCTTCGGCTCGCCGACCGTCACCAAGGACGGCGTCACGGTGGCCAAGGAAGTTGAGCTCGAGGATACCTACGAGAACATGGGCGCCCAGATGGTCAAGGAAGTCGCCTCGAAGACTTCCGACGTCGCCGGCGACGGCACCACCACCGCCACCGTGCTCGCCGAGGCGATCTTCAACGAAGGCCTCAAAAGCGTCGCGGCCGGCGTCAATCCGCTCCAGATGAAGCAGGGCATGGAGCAGGCCGTCGAAGACATCACGGCCGAGCTCAAGAAGAACTCGATCAAGATCAAGAGCACCGAAGAGATGGCCCAGGTCGCCACGATCGCCTCGAACGGCGACCGCGAAATCGGCGACATGCTCGCCAAGGCCATGGAAAAGGTCGGCAAGGACGGCGTGATCACCGTCGACGAAGGCAAGAGCCTCGCCACCGAAGTCGAGTGGGTCGAAGGCATGCAGTTCGATCGCGGCTACCTCTCGCCCTACTTCGTCACCGATCCGCAGACGATGAACTGCGTGCTCGAAGACGCCTACGTGCTCGTCCACGAGAAGAAGATCTCGAGCGTTAAGGACCTGGTGCCCGTGCTCGAGGCCGTCGTCAACGCCGGCAAGCCGCTCTTGATCGTCGCCGAAGACATCGACGGCGAGGCACTCGCCACGCTCGTGATCAACAAGCTCCGCGGCACGTTCAACGTCTGTGCCGTGAAAGCCCCCGGCTTCGGCGATCGTCGCAAGGCCATGCTCGAAGACATTGCCATCCTCACTGGCGGCCAGGCCGTCTTCGAAGACCTCGGCATCAAGCTCGAAAACATCGGCCTCAAGGAGCTCGGCCGCGCCAAGAAGATCATAGTCGACAAGGACAACACGACGGTCATCGAAGGCGCCGGCAAGAGTGGCGACATCAAGGGTCGCATCGACCAGATCCGCCGCGAAATCGACAATAGCTCCTCCGACTACGACAAGGAGAAGCTCGAAGAGCGTCTGGCCAAGCTGGCCGGCGGCGTGGCGAAGATCAACGTCGGCGCCGCGACCGAGAGCGAGATGAAGGAAAAGAAGGCCCGCGTCGAAGACGCCCTGCACGCGACCCGCGCGGCCGTCGAAGAAGGCATCCTCCCCGGCGGCGGCGTCGCCCTCTTGCGGGCCAGCACCAAGGTCAAGGCCAAGGACGATGCGTCGCACGACCAGAAGGTCGGCTTCAACATCATCCTCCGTGCCTGCCGCTCACCGCTCACGGCGATCGCCCAGAACGCCGGCCAAGACGGCGGCATCGTCTGCGAACGCGTCGCCGAAAAGAGCGGCAACCACGGCTACAACGCCGCGACGGACGTCTACGAGGATTTGGTCAAGGCCGGCGTGATCGACCCCACCAAGGTCACCCGCACCGCGCTCCAAAACGCCTCAAGCGTCGCCACGCTCTTGCTCACCAGCGACGCCCTAATCGCCGAAGCCCCTAAGAAAGACAAGAAGGGCGGCGGCGGCCACGGCCACGGCGGCATGGACATGGATTACTAGGAGGATTGAGGAGTCGGGATTCGGGAGTCAGGGATTTCCTTCCCCCTTCCACCCTCCCCCTTCCGCCTAGATTTAACTGACGCCCCGTTCACCACGAACGCTTGGGCTTATACATAAACCCCGGACTCGCAGACCCGCGCGTCACGGGGTTTTTGCGTACTTAGTTGAAAACCGACTCAAGTCACGGAGGAATAGTAATGGATAAGCAAAACAGCCTTTGGCCATCGATTCGTCGAAGTTTAAATAACGCAAAGCGTCAATCACTATTTGTATTGGCCTTGGTCGCCCTCGTTTTTCCCATCGTTGAGTCTGTCCTGACTGAGAGTTGGTCAAGCACTCCGTTGGATGCCAAGTCAGTCCCGGGTTGGACCCTGGCATTCGTCGTCGTCATTCATGTCATTCTTGGCACGTTCTTGCTGATTGAACAGTTCAGCGCCCAACCCAATGCATTGCTCGCACGCGCCTATGAGATCGAAGAGAACTCGTCGGTCTTGCAGCGTGAGTTGGAGCGTCGTGAAGCGGCTTACCGAATTCTGCGCGATGCATTCGAACGTCTAAATACGGAGACATGCAATATCGAGTTTCTCCCAAGCGACGACGCATGGTGTCGCGGGGGATTTCAAAAGTGTCTCACTCCAATTCTGCAGCCGTTTATTGATGAGGCCGCACTAGCGTTGGGCGTAGTTTCCAACAAGTTCACTCTTGAGGTCTACTACCAGAATGGCTTCGTGCCCGTGAATGGTCGGCCCGAAATTGGAAGAAACGGATTATGCCAACAATACTTTTACGGGGCTCATGTGAATCGATGTGATGGAGTGTGTTTGCCCGCCAATTGTTCGCCTGCAAAACAGTGTGTCGACGCGGGAAATGCGTTTACGCACCACATCGACCAGAATAAGCATCTCTATTACGAAGGGGACAAACGCAAGCGTGGAACATATTTCAGGCGATATGCCGCATGTCCGATTACCGAATCGTGTTCTCCAAAGCCAGTCGGTGTATTAATTCTAACATCTGAACAAGATTCTGAATTCGCTGACGATGTCTTAGACGTTTTGGCATTTCTGGGAACTTTGATTTCCTCATATGTCAATTCGTACCAAAGATGCTTTCTTGAACACAATCTCGTGAATGAAAGCGTCGACAGTTCAATTTCCAATCGGCCCGAAGATAAATCGCCGGGGCCCCTTGCGATTCCTGACGCTCTTCGACCGCGCACATCGAAACGCATCTCGAATCCAGATTCAGTTCCAGGAGTCGAATCCTAATTCGCGGAATAAAATGAATGCTAACTGACAATGATTTACGATCGTCCCTTGAAATCGCTCGCACAAATTGGCGATACTGGCGGGATGTTTTCGAACACTTCGGGCACTATTCGGACAATCCGCTCTTTGCCGAACCTGGGAAGCGATTTGCGGCGTTCTGTAAAGAATACTCCGTGCACAGAACGATCCGTGCCGGTACTCAGAACGATTTTCGCATAGCTATGCGAGAAAGGATTTCCTCGGTCGTTAGCGACGAGTCTGGAAAGGGACTGGACGAAACTGAGGCCCTGTTCAGGCCTAAATTCGGTACTCATGGTGGAACTCGTCGGATGCAGGGAGATCGCATCCGCAGATATCTCTCGAAACACGCGAGTTCTGCAATTGAGCATGAAGTGCGCTTTCAGCGTCGCGTACTTGACGTTGCACTGATGAAGTGTGGTAACAGAAAGATGTCAGAAACTTGGTAGTCGCCGGGTGCCACTGAGGCAAAAAAGCTTCCAGGAACCGATTCCACCGTCCGTCCCTCAGACGGAAGCCTCTCATCGTGCGTGCGGATAACAGGTGTCACATTTTCCGCACGAACGTGCTGGAGTAGAACTGGCAAGCTGCGTTGTCTGACGTTGGAGAGGTTGTCCGGTAATCCCTGCCGATTCCTCGGATGAAGTTTTATATATCTCTTTCTTAATCGGATTCAGGCGCCCCTATTCGAGCAAAAGGAATTGGCGCCGAAACTAATCGATTGGTTGATTAAGCCACTGCCACACACAGCTGCCGACAGTGCGGAAAATAGGGATGCCTTTTTTCCGCGCGGAGGGTCGAAGCCGGATGCCACTGCTGGCTTGCCCAGCAACACCTACGGCCCCGGCACGTCCAGTTGATCACAAATCGTCCGGGCAGTCGTTTCCTTGATCTCGCGATGTCGAGGCACGGCAGCACATCGACCATTGGACGTGTTGCGATAGATCGAGTAGCGGCCGCCCTCGCGGTCGAGGGGAGAAAGGGCAAAGCGGGTCAGGTCTCTTTGTTCACTCTCGTCGGGCGCAATGGGTTGTTTAATTGCTTCACGGCGATGCGCCGGGTGGCCGAAAATCGGGGCTAGCCACTGGCCCGCGATATGATACAAATGGACAGGTATCCAAGCGGTCGAGGCGTGTGAGACGCATGCCGCAGGCGTCGAGGCTACTTCCTCCGTTTGCGGTCCGTCGGCCTGTTGCTGGATTGGCTGACGGCTGAAAGCGAATAGCTAACGGCTTCCCCTTTTGCTCTTTGAAAACTGAAAACGGAGCTGCTCGCTCTTGGCGATTTGCTATGAGCCAGCGGTCGTTGTGCGCCGCCAGGAGGACGGACGGCTGCGCTACCGCTGCGCACCGACAAGAATCAGCACGTAGATCCTACCCTGGCTCCCGGCTCTTGACTCCCGGCTTCTTTGCCATCTCGCCTCCCAAACGTCCATTTTCGTACTGGAACTTGCGGCAGCGAGGCCGAGGGCGCAAACAACTTGTCGCCTTGGGAGAAACTCGACGCCTTCGCAAAAACACGGGGTTTTTGAACAAGATAGAAGATGATCCGCAGATGAACGCCGATTTACGCAGATGTCGGAGCATAGCCAAGTCACGACATTCCCACCATCTGCGCCCATCTGCGCAATCTGCGGAGAACTTCTTCCTCTCCGTGTCCTTGGCTCCGTGGTGAATCCTTCCCCCCTGGCCGAAAATAGGCAGGAGAACTGCAAAGTCATTTTTTCTCTATTACTAGCGATGAAGCAGCAGCATTGCTCGCGTCCCGCTTTTCCATCAATACCTGACAATCGCGTGCCCGGCTGGTGGCTGAGCATGCTGTGCCAAATGCCGAGAAAATAGACTTTGCAGTTCTCCTGCGAAAATAGGGACTGTTCATTGGCGATTCCTGTGATTCAAATGAACACGTGCAGGAGTCGCTAGTTGGTAGGCGCGAGGCGCTAGTTTTTCGCAACTAGCGCCTTCGCTCCCGACGGTACGCTCGCTCTTTGATAACTGAAAACGAAGCTGTTAGCTCTTAGCGATTAGCTATTAGCCAATGGTCGCTTTGCGCCGCCAGGAGGACGGACGGCTGCGCCATCGCTCGCACCGACAAGAATCAGCACGTAGTTCCTACCCCGGCTCCCGGCTCTTGACTCCCGGCACCTTTGCCATCTCGCCTCCCAAACGTCCATTTTCGTACTGGAACTTGCGGCAGCGAGGCCGGGGGCGCAAATAACTTGTCGCCTTGGGAGAAACTCGACGCCTTCGCAAAAACACGGGGGTTTTTGAACAAGACAGAAGATGATCCGCAGATGAACGCCGATTTATGCAGATGTCGGAGCATAGCCAAGTCACGACATTCCCACCATCTGCGCCCATCTGCGCAATCCGCGGAGAACTTCTTCCTCTCCGTGTCCTCCGTGGCTCCGTGGTGAATCCTTCCCCCCTGGCCGAAAAGTACTACTTAACATCCGTCCACTATCCGGTAGAATCGAAGATGTACTGCGACAACACGTTGGCGTCGAGGCAATTTCCTTCGCCGCGCGTGAGGCCACCATTTGAAAATCCTCCGTCCGCGTTCGTCTCGGTACGCCGCTGTTTGGCTTCCTGAACGATCGCGCGCCACGTCGAACAGGATGCCGTCGATGCGGAACCGGACGACGAGCCGATTTTCATAGGGCTGGGTGTGAACGTCGGACGTCCCGCCCTTCACGGCTTCGAACAGGATCAGATTCATGAGGGTGGCCGGATTACAGATCGATGCTAGCCCAACTTCCCCAACGTTTGGCGTAAGTCCTTGCGCCGCAACGCGCCGTGGGCCGGTTTTTCCACTACAAATCGGTTTTGTGGAGTCGGCCGGGGAGTTTCAGGCCGAGGCGTTCGAGAAGGATTTTCTGGTGGTCGTCGGGCTGCGTCACGCAGCGGGTGCGGATTTCGTGACCGTCCTTGGTAGGTAACATGACGTCCACCACGCTCAGCTCGCTCAGTTCGCCATCGCCCAACGACTTACGTCCAAAAAAAGTCCCAGAAAATCGCCCCTCGACCGATTTTGTCGAATTGCTGGGGAAATTGGGCTAGCAAGCAAACTCAAGTTCTTGTTTTCGTGGGGTCTGTCGAAATTGAGTGATGCACACGCCCAAAAAGGCCTTCCCATCTCGACGCTGGTATTCGGACAGAATCTGAATGCCGGCCATTTTCATCGCTTTCCGCCTCTCGTCAGGCCGAATATAATGAACTCTCGTGCTCGCGGTGCACTGCTGTTGCCGACCGCGGTCACACCGAAGTTCACAGCTTCGTGCTACGTTTGTTTCCGGGGGCGAACAGGGTTCGACCGGATAGATGAAGCGCAAGTGGCGTGTCGTGGTTGATCAGTTGGCCACGTTAAAAGCTGATCACAATGTTAATTGCCAATGGCAATTTCGCTTTGGCTGCCTAATAAACGGTAGCCCGGATTGAGGACTGTCGTCGGAATGGTCCAAAAGTCCGTCGCTAAATCCGACTCGCTGCGAGTCAACGCCTAGTACGTTCGCGGTTAAAAAAGTTCCAGGCTGGCCGTCGGGCGATCCGGTCGACAGGAGCGCCGGGCGGCGAGATTAAACAGTCGACTACACACGTAGAAGCGGGCGTGGAGCTATTTCGGGACGCGGGTTCGATTCCCGCCGCCTCCACTTTTGAAATTCACAAGTGATTGAAAAATAAAGACTTGCATCACTTTGGGGACGCGGGTTGGTTTCCCGCGTACCTCGTCGCTCTGGCAATTGATTTCCGCCGTCTCGCTCGCGCATAACCCTAATGGTGGAAGCAACTTAACTTTCGCGGACCGGAGCATTTGACTTTAGGATGTCGCCGGGCTGATCGGCGTCCGAGCCGCAAAAATGCAGCGCATTTGCAGCGATTGTCGAACGGGAATGGCTCGCAGCGGCAAATACAGTGTCGCATCGATTCGCCGCTGTACCGGTTTTGAGATTGACTGGCTTAAAGTGATTGACGAGGTGCTCCACAAACCCACGGTAATGGGGTATATTCCGGCTGGGATTGTGATGACTGGCGAATGCACAGCGACGCGCTTCCTCATCGAAAGGAGGCCCGGGCCAATGATTTCATGGCAACTTCGAGGGTACTTCGTATGCACCGTCTTATCCTTGCTGCCTTGTCGTGCATGAGTCTTGTACGCTACTGTGTCGCAGTTGAGGTTGGGTATAAGTTCAGCGGCACCGTCACGACTCAGTTCTCGCCGCCATTCGGCAAATCGATGCAGCCGCCCACGCCTGTCGTCGGGAAGTTTATCTACGAAACCGACACTGCGGCTACGCACCCTCTTTCGGGCTGCGGTGACTGCACTGGCTATGAGCAGAGATTAGTCAATGGTTTCGAGGCGTCCTTCGGAAACACCATCGTCAGAGCCGACGACTACCTTGTCTTAGTATCAAATGACTCGCCGGTTAACCCACTCAATCCGGAACAAGGCGTACACGATGTTTTCACGGTCGAATTCCTGAGCAATCTAAATCCTTCGCTCAGTGACCCGTTAGTCGTCGACGGTGGCAACCAGACAACGGGCCGTTTCAGCGTTTCGCTCGCCGGCGATTCGACCGTATTCCCAGATTCGAGTTTGCCTAACGATCTCGATCCGGCCAGCTTTCCAATCATGGAACGGACGGGAGTTCTTTCCCAAAACCCATCCGGAGTCCCAAATGTCTTGTTCTCCGTGACGAGCTTGACGTCCTATAACGTCTTGTTCGGTGACTACAACCTCGACGAAGTCGTCGATCAGACAGACTACGTCGCGTGGAAGGCCGCGTTTGGCTCCAGCACGCAATTAAATGCCGACGGAAATCGCAGCAAGATCGTCGATGCCGCGGACTACACTGTGTGGCGTAATAATCTGGGAGTTGGTGGCTCGCCGTATGCCCGAGCTGTTCCCGAGCCATCGACAACTGTCATATTGCTGAGTTTCGTGGCGACTGCGGGGCTGACTCTCTTCAAACGGCTTGGCTTTTGACGTTAAGAAATGCGCTCGTCCGACATCAACGTGAAGCTGCGTGCATTTACCCTCGTCGAGTTGCTAGTGGTGATCGCTATCATCGGAGCGATTGTCGCACTCCTCTTGCCGGCCGTCCAGCATTCTCGCGAGGCTGGGCGGCGGGCCGCTTGTCAAAACAACCTAAAGCAACTCGGGCTAGCGATCTTGAATTACGAGCAGGCGATTCGATCGCTGCCGATCGGAGCACAGAACAGCAACGGCACGACGCATGGAATCTCCTGGTGCATTGCAGTCGTTCCGTATCTCGAAGACACGTCGGCCATGTCGCAATATGACGTCCGTGGCCCGAATAGCGGATGGCTGCTCATGCACTCTAACAACGGCCGCATTGTGGACGGCTTAGTCATTGGAACGATGGTGTGCCCATCGTCACCGCTGCCAATACTTTATCCGGTTGGCGGCTTTCGGGCGATGATGCCGTCTTATGTCGGTATCGCCGGTGCAACCAGCGACGAGAATTTTCGCGAAGAGAGGGTCAACGTCTGTTGCGTGGCGCGGAACGACGGTCAGATCGCCGGCGGCGGAGTGCTGGTTCCCAATCGGGCAATCGCCATTAAAGAGATCACCGATGGTACAACCAGGACGATCGCCGTTGGGGAGGCATCCGATTTTGTTTTTAACGCAGTCGGTACTCCAGTGCGCATCGACGGGGGCATCGCTTCCGGTTGGACAATGGGAACCATCGTTCGCGGCACGCCGCCAAACTACGCGGCACCGTATCCGGCATGGAACATTACCACGATTCGGTATCCTGCGAACACCCACGAGTATGATCTTCCGGGCATTGATCAAGACCATGGTCCCAACAATCCGCTAGTATCACCTCACCCGGGAGGAGTGAACGTGTTATTCACCTCGGGGTCCGTTGATTTTATTTCGCAGGAGACTGATGAGCGCGCGCTGAAGATGCTCGCTACACGCGATGATGGCACGGCGTCGGCAGACAGCTTTTGATGCGATTGTGTTCGAGCGAAACGTAAAATCGCTTCCTTTATCTGTGTCGGACTGAAGCGTCGCCTTGCGGTCTAATGGAGAGTCGCCCGGCCCATTCTCAGAAAGGATACGAAATGGTCAAATCATGTTACCTTGCGACAACACTTCTCGCTGTCATAACTCTGCTTCCGTTGACGGTTGCGGCCGTGGAGCCGACACCCGCCCAAGACCAGCCAAATCCCTCAGTGAAGCACGATCAACAGCCGGAAAGCCCCGACTGCAATTGCCAAAGTGCTGATGAGCCTGCGAAAGCGGGCGACGAACGGTCACCTGGCAACTGCATCTGCGACAAGTACCCAGTTTTCGACCTTGGTGGGGCGTGGCTCTTCTATGCAGATCTGTACGACTCGTGCGACAACTGCATTAACCCTACTACCGTCTGGGACATTGAGACGCCGCCGTATCAGACATATACTTGTCCTGACTGCCACGGTTTTTTCGCTGGAAGTGCGAAACCGGTAAAACTGTCCCAACGCAAGCCCTGGCCCTACACCAAGGCGCAATTCTTTTCCGACCTCTACCAGATCCTCGACATTCCGGAGTTAAAGGATTTACGGCTCGATTACACGGTTGAGGGCGACGGAAAGACAATCGAATTCTTTGTCGACGGCAGTCCAATCTACGCAAACGTGTTCTTGATCAGTGTCAAGCCGGTTGGTCACGAACTGATCGTGGGTGGGCTAGGCATTGAAGTCGAACCGCCGCCGTCAACAGTCCCGGCGGAAGGTATCTTCAAAGTCTTCAACGTCGCGACGCATCCTCACATGGACCACGCCTACGACGTCCAGATTGGCCTGGTGACATACCTGGTCGTCACGGCACAATAGCAGATCCCTGCTACGGAAAATCCGAGTACTCGATCATCGGCTTGTGCGCTGCGCACACAACGGAATCCCACTCCCGGATGCATGCGGTAGACAAGAGTACTATTTCGTTCCCGGGGATTTCTCGCTTCTGGAGCAACACGCGGATCCCCGGACATCGTTGCTTCTGTTCCTCCGCGGACAATTCGCAGTTCCCTTAACGTGACAACGCCTGACATGGGGGGATAGGATGAGTACGGATTGGCCCAAGTGCTGGTCCATTCCGCAAGATTTGAACAAAGGCCGAAGACTGGAGGATTGGTTTCAAGCCTATCAAAGTCGGGGGATTTAACCGGCCCAAATTCCTGAGGCGATTCACATTTGGGAAATGTGTCGCCCCAGGGATACTTCGAGGTACCGCGGCGTGTTGCCATGAACTCGAATTCCGCTTCCGTTGGTAGTCGCTTACCTGCGTCCTCGGCGAAGGCGACAGCGGAATCGTACGTCGCGGGCATTGCGCAGTTTTCGTCGCGTCGACCGCCCGAGTTGTGTGGCAGCGGCGAGCCCCGCTCAATCCTCTCAAAATCCGCGTACGTGAACTCGGTCGTATCTACAAAGACTGAGCAAACACGTTGCAGATGGGCCGGCAGGACAGTCGAATTGGGCACTCCCATTTGAAAGGCATCGCTGCCTTCAATGAATGCCATACCATTAACGACATCATGCGAAGGGATCTTAATCTGTGGCAGCGCGATCTCGCCCTGGGCTTCGCGTCGCCAGAAACGGTGGTTGCGGACAACGGGCACTTGCTCCGCCGGATCCGGCACGTGGCGAAATACTTCATGGAATCGGCCGTCGGGCAAATCGGCGACGACGAAATAGTCGCCGGGAGCCAGCTCGACGCTGACGGGCGTATTTCCGCGTGCGTACGCAACATCGGCCAATTGGGGCTCGCCGGTGGTCTTGCTCAACGGTACGAAGGCCACTTTGGCTCCTGCAGGGTCAGAAGTAAGTAACACCGTCTGCAGTCCAAGAAGTGCACGGTTTTTCTCGGCCAATAATCCGGTCACGCCGAGGGAAGTCAATGCCACGAGGGCCAATGCAATCCACGCGGCTACGTCCGGACGGTGGCGAATCCATCGCCAGCATCTATCCATCCAGCCGGCCCGCCGCGAGAGTATCGGCTGTCCGCGCAGAAAGCGACGCAGGTCGACGGCCATTTCCTGCGCGGATGGATAGCGGCGGTTCGGCTCCTTTTCCATCGCCTTGAGGCAGATCGTTTCCAGGTCCCGGGGAACGGCGGAGGCAGTCTTGTGCGGTGGCCGCGGCTCATCGTGAATCACCTGATGGACGATCGCGGCAACCTCTCCGGTGAACGGCGGCTTCCCCGTAAGCATCTCGTAGAGCAACGCACCCAGGCCGTAAACATCGGTACGCCGATCGACTTCGAAGGCGTTGCCCCGGGCTTGCTCGGGCGACATGTAGGCCGGGGTGCCGAGAATGTTCCCTTCGACGGTCATTCCAGCGCTATCGGTCGTCCATTTCGCCAAGCCAAAGTCAGTAACGTGCGGGCGCCCGTCCGAGTCAATCAACACATTCGCCGGCTTCAGATCGCGATGGATGACTCCCTGCTCATGTGCGTGATGCAGTGCTTCGGCGAGTTGGGCCGCGAGTTCCGCTGCCTCGCAGGGTTTCGGCCGACGCTGATCCAGCCACTGGCGCAGATTCAGACCCTCGATGAATTCCGCGACGATGAACGCTCGCCCGTGGTCTTCGCCCACTTCGTGGACTGCCACGATATTGGGATGCCGCAATTGGGCGCACGCCTGCCCCTCGCGGAGGAATCGGTCCCGCTCTGGGCCCGACAATCTCTCCTGCCGCGGTATCTTTACGGCCACAATCCGCCGCAGCCGGGTGTCGCGAGCTTTCCACACCGTTCCCGACGCTCCCGATCCAAGTTCCTCCAGGAGTTCGAATTGGGCGAGCTTGCTTCCGGCCGTCGCGGTCGCATGAAGTCGAGATGCAAACGATCTTTTGCTGCAGCGATCGTCGATCGTGGTGAATTCCAGGCCGTCGATGAAGGTCGAGTAGTCCGGGAATCGTTGCCGATAGTCATTGCGGCTCGCGCTGCCGCCCCGTTTGATGCGAAACTCGCGGTCGACGAGCAACAGTTCCGCCAGCAGCGAATCTCGCACCGACACGTCGCAGTGGTCGAGAAAGTCTTCGATTTGCGGCGTCTCACCCCGAGTCCAGGCTGCCTCAAACTCGTCGCACACCAGATCGACTTGATCGGCCGGTGCGAGTCGGGCCACCTTTGAGCCATCGAACTGAGGCGTATGGTTCACGACTCGAGCTCCTTCGACCAGACGCCGCGAATGAGATGCAGTTTTCGTTCGATTGAGCGGGTACTCACCCGGAGATCCTCGGCGATCTCGGGCACCGTGAAATCCTTCGATGCGAAACACGGCAATTTGCCGCAGCCGATCGTCGCGCAACAGGCCGAGCAACCGCTCGTGCTGCTCTTCGAGCATGAGGATGAATTCCGGCGTGGGCTCATCACCGACGAGGCGATCCAACCCAAATCCGTGGCTGTCGTCAGGGTTACCATTCAACCCCGACTCCGACTGAGTTCGCCCCGCCCCGCGCTTTTGGGCTGTCTCGCGGCGGACATGATCGACCACTTTCTGCTTGGTGATCGCCAAGAGCAGCCACCACAGGTCGTCCCGATTCTGCACATTTTGAAACCGCCCCGCCGCCGCTCCACGGCAAAGGCTGTGGAAGACGCTCGCCGCAATGTCCTCCTCGTCGGCAACGCGTTTGGGCGCGTCCTTGAGCCGCCGCCGAGCAAGCTCGACCAGCCGCATGGCATACCGCTCCCACAAATGCTGGGCGGCGTCAGCGTTCCCCTCCTTGAGATGAGAAATCCATTGGGAAACGGATTGAGCGGTCGACATAGGCTGATCTGGGCCCTTATTTGCCGCCATCGGTTGATTAGATGCCTGCGGAGACCACCTCAGTCTAACGGTTGGTTCTAGGAATTCCAGCCATAGGAGTTGTTTTCGAGCCACTCACGATGCAATTGTCCGAAAAGCGTTGCGGTCTTGGCGGGTAAAGACGCGAATTGCCGGTCTAATACTCGGGGCTCACCTGGGAGTGGGTTTCGAACGGCAAGAGCTTCCTGCTTGACAATATCAATCTGTATCTTGAAATGGAAATCATGAGTGGTTGTTCCTGCGAGGGCGGTGCGACAAAATCGTTTCGTTCACTTTCTGATGAACATATTCAGGCGCTAACGACTTCAGCTCAAAAAAATGCAAGCCATGGAGAGACGCAGACGCGGCTCTGGTCCTATGGCGGACTCATTTGCGCTGCCAATGGCACAGAAGACGGTCGCACTGGTTGCGTTACAGTACCATTTTTGGGAGTTCCCATAAGGTTATGCTGGGAAATACTTGAACTCACAATAACACCGCCATCGGCTGTGGATACAGCCGACGAACTGAGGACATAACTTTTGACTCACAAAGTCATACAATTGTTGCTAAGGATACGACGGACTTGCCACAAGTAATGGCTGTGGTTACGACTGAACTTCCAAGTTTCACGTAGTGCGAATCGCGGCGAACTCGTAGCTGCGGGCGAGATGGGTGCGGATCGGGTGGGCCGTGTCAAAGTAGCGAGTGAACTGCCCTGTATTGCATGTGATTGACGGCTACGACTGCTGCGACTAATGGAATTCGTGAAGCTCATGGGATTTAGGTGCCAGCAATTCATATGTTCTAGACAAGTCGGCCAGCGATGCTTGAGCCATTGAGTGCGGTGAACTGTGCCGTTGGCATCAACGATGCGGCAACGCACTATCAATGCGACTTCGCGGTTTCGATCTCGCTCTGCCTAAACTGAAGCACGTCATGAAATGCCGCCATGAAAAGTCGCCTCGAAAGGCGAAGCCCGGAGTACTGGATGGAAGGATCGCGGGTGATTGTCGAGTGCCGGGCTCAACGGTTGGCCTCGATTGCCGCCGCAAACATCGACCCGCAACTGCTGAGAATCGACACCAGTTTTCCGGCGATTCCCCTCCAGCCAGCGTCGACCGAACTGCAAATGTCATTGGATGCCGGGCAGGAACATCTCATTCTGGTTCGCGGCTCGATCCAGCCGTCACGACTTGATGATTTACGCACGCATCCGAATGTCGTCGACGTGAACTTCGACACCGAGCTCGCCCCATTTCACGTCCAATATGGAATGCCACACTGCGATGACTGGCTAGTTGACATCGGTTCCCAGTCGCCGACCGAATGTCCAATCCCGCCGTGCGACTGTCAGCCGACGCAGGCCCGTGGGTGTCTGCTGGACGTCGCCACCTTCCTCGGCGCCGATCAGCTCTGGCACGATGGGATCAACGGCGATGGCGTCGTGATCGGCATCGTGGATGGCGGGATCTTGGCCGAGGGGCGGATGGACCCGAATCGGCCGGGGCTTGTGCCGCGTGTGATCGACGGCTGGCCCAAGGCCAATTGGGGCACGGTCGCCGGTTGGCGAGGTCACGGGAACATGGTGGCGATCGACGCGCTGGGCATGGCTCCCAAATCATCGCTCTACGACATCCGGATCTCCGACGGCTCGTCGAACAGTGCCCGCCTGTCGGACGCGATCGCCGGCATCCACTGGGCGATTGAAAGGTATCGAGCCACGGGAACGCCGCAGATTCTTTGCTGTGGCTGGGGCATCTACCAACAGGCGCACGACCCGAAGTATGCCTCGGACGCCAATCATCCGCTGACGCGGAAGATCGTCGAGGCGATTGACGAAGGGATCATCGTGCTGTTTGCCGCAGGCAACGGCGGGCAAAGCTCCCCTTCGACTTGGTGCGGCGGCGATACGGGACCGGGCAAAAGCATTTGGGGTGCCAATGGACATCCACGCGTGATGACAGTGGGTGCCGTCAACAAAGACGAACAGTTGATCGGTTACAGCAGCCAAGGCCCGGCCGCGCTCGACGAGCACAAGCCGGACTTCTGCGGAATCAGCCACTTCGCCGGATACTTCTGCAGCGACTCTGGAACATCCGCCGCCTGCGCCGTTGCAGCCGGCGTCGTCGCGCTCCTGAAGCAAGCCCGCCCAACGCTGACACAAGAGGCCGTCAAACGGCTGTTGAAGTCGACCGCCAAGGACATCGGCCCGCCAGGTTGGGACCGGCACTCCGGCTCGGGCATCGTTCAAGCGAAGGCCGCGTACGACAAGTTGGTCGCGCATCGCCCGTTGAGTCGAGTCGATTCAGCCCGGCTTGAACAACTGGAGGCAGAAAACCGGTGTCTTCGGGACTTATTCATTGAACTAGCCTTGGAGCGGCGAATGCACCGCGACGGCGCTTCAATGCCAACATGATCTTTGATGTCGGCTACCGTGCGTAGCAAATCAGAGCAACGACCTCGTTCCGAATGCTCTCCGGCAAGACCTCCCACGCAGCGATCACTTTCTGCAGCTCAATGTCAAATGACGCCAACAGCTGCCGTTTGAAGCACTCGAAATGCAGCGCATATGCAGCGTGGCACCCTTGGCAGCTTTCGCAATCACATACGCCATTAGTAGTTGCGTCAAATTCCGCTGCGGGTTCGATTCCCGCCGCCTCCACTTGACGCCGCCCATGACGGGCGGCGTTTTTTTGTGTCAACTGGTGAATTAGCAACAGTTTGTGTCGAGGGCGACCTGAAGCCCCCAGTGTCACCAGGCGCATCATTTTGACAGGCGGAGACACCTGAGGTACTCCCAGATCGCTCCCAGCCGATCTCTTGTGGCGCCGACTTGGGAGCTTCACTACCCGCGGGCTTGCCGCCAGCGGGAGGTTCCGACGGTGGTGCCGCCGCGTTCCCTGCCGAAGGCAAGTGGCGCACGGCACGCGCCTGATCATCCAGCCCAATATGCGTGTACCGCATCGTCATCCGCACGTCGCTGTGACGAGCCAGTTGTCGCGCTTCTGGCAATGAGGCCCCGTTCCGCAATAACGACGTGATATGCGTGTGACGACCGGCCGCATGAAAGTCGGCGATTCCCTCCTTCGTCTCGTACGCGATGCCCACGCGCTCCAAATCTTTCTTGACCATCAGCCACGTCTTCTTGTTCTCCAGTTCAGGGAATAACTTGGCCTCCGGCGGCAGCCCCACGAACCACTCCGCAAGTAGCGCAACTAAGTCGGGATGAAGCGGCAACGTGTCCTCGCGGCGATGCTTCGAATGGGCTGCTTCGACACGAAGCGTAGGCGGAGTGCCATCGAGCTTGAAGCTGTCGCAACGGAGACTTCCCAGCTCGCTACGCCGGAGCCCGGTGAAGTACGCGGTGAGGTAGAGTCTTGCCCGCAACTTGCCGGAATAGCCCTGAACCCGCTTGCGGCTACTACGGGCCGATTCGACTAGCTGGCCGATTTCTTGTTCCGTCAAAGCCCGCCGGCGATGCCGAACGTCGACTTCGGCATTGAGTCTCTCCAATCCGATGAGCGGATTGCTTGACAGACGCTTGGTCATCACCAGCCAATTGCAGAAGGAATCGACCGCCTGGACGTAGTGGTTGTACGTCCGGTGCCCAAACCCCGTCACCTTCTTGAGCGCGACCAGCGCGTTTTCAACAGCCTCAATCGTGATCTCGCCGGCGGTGGCGACGCCGGCCGCTTCCAGCAGAGTCCGAATTCGCATCACCAGCAGCTTGGCGTACTTGCCGCTGTTCTTCTGCTGGCTCTTGGCAAACGCCGCCAAGTGTTCGCTGAGCAGGGCGTTGCGGCGCTCGCGCGCCGCTTCCTGCTCGGGGTCGACGAGGCCGCGTTTACGCAGCATCACGTCATGCTCCAGCTTCGCGGCGAGACGTTCCGTCTCGCCGCGATCCGAGAATCCCTTTTTGGTCCGGCGCCGACCGAGGTGGTCGGTGTACCCGATGTACCAGCAAGACCGCTTCACACCACGGTCCTGCTGACGTCGATAAATCGCAGCCATAGCAAGTCTCCTTCTTCGTGATCGTATTGTCGGATCAATCACTGAGGCGGGCAATCTCCCTGAAGCCACTTCGTGATTACCGACATCCGCCAGCGCGTACTGCCATTCAGCTTCAGCGGTCGCGGGGCCTTGCCGGTGCTCACGAGCCTCCACAAAGTTCTTAGGGAGATTTTCAGCATCGCGGCCAACTGGCGGGGAGTAATCAATTCCTCACGTCGCTCGCCGTCGTTTTCCATATCTCTCTCCTTCTTTTTGTGATTGGCTTTGTAGGCAATCTTTTTTCCATTCTTGCCTTCGATTCCGTCGTTATCGTCGCCATCCTCATCGGGCGCCGCTGTTGCGATACGAATCATTTGTCACTCTCCTCTGGGGCTGGTGATGGATTTCCTTGAGACTGGGCGAAGATCCAGGTGTGGGCTTGATCGACGGCCTTCGCGACTAGCGGTAGGTCGTCTCGGCCAAACACCTTGGACTCGACCCACTGGTCTCCGTTGCGATAGAGCCGACACAGTGAAACGTTGTGCCGCAGGCCGGCCGGCGTCTTCTTTTCGTAAATCTGAACCTTGATTAGTCCGAAACGAACAACATGCGAAAGCTTGTCGCTCATCGACCGTCTCCCTTCTTGCCGCCGCGAGCCTCCGCCGTACGCTGAACCTTCGCATCGTTATTTCCCGACAGCGCCTTCGACTCCGCATCGTCGCTCCGCATATCGTCCGGCGTCGGCCGCCGACTGCGGAACCCGTAGGCGGCATCCCAATCAAAGGCGACGTCGTCCGCCTGCTCCGGCTCGTCAATGCTGGTCGCCTGCCACGAGATCTGGTCGGCAGACAGCAAAAGTTCATTGGAGACCTTTGTCGCTTCCCCCGACTGCATGTCCCGATAGGCGTTTGCCGCATCCATTAAGTCCCACCTGATCGACGCCAGTTCTTGCTCCAGCCGACTCTCCACCGACGCCGCCAACGTCTTCCACATCCGTTCAAGCAGCCGTTCCCACAAATTCGTAAACTTCGTTCTCATCACAGACATCCTCCGATACTTGGACAAATTGGACGCCGCGCGGCGCCCCTCTGGTGTCACAGCTTATCTCTACCCGACACAATCACCGCGCAAATGACACGCGGCGCGGCACCTCACTCGCGGCGCAATTGCGCTACCGCTGCGGGTTTACTAGCCGAGAGATGCTGACACCTTGGGCAGCAGGAGTCGCCGCATGCCAGTTCGAGGAGAACTGGGAGCCGCGAGTCAGATCGCGGTCCTAGAAAAGTGTCCATTCGACTCCGTCGCTGGCGGACGGTCGCTGGCACTCTTGGTCCCGAAAACGCGATGGCGATCGGACCGAACGATTCTCCGCGGCGAACAATTATCGGAACACTTTGATTCCGATGGTCCCTGTTCGCAGCGCGACTATGAAGCCACTGGTTCAGCTCACCGACCGTGATCTCGATATTCTGCGTTTTCTATGCTTGAGAGTCCGCGTTGCTGCCCACACTCAGATTGCTCGCACGTGGTGGCCACACGTAGCCGACGCTGCCGACGTCTCCCGGCGGCGACTCAGTCAGCTCCGCGCATTTAATCTTGCGCAGTCACAGGAAGTGATGGCCATGCGACCGCCGCTGCTATTGCGTCCGCTCTGCGCGTGGTCGCCAGGCGAACTCCCTCCTAACCTGGGACGCGTAGCATGGTTGTTGCACAAACGTGCGGGCGGGCGCTGCGCTCGTCAACTCGTCTACATTGCGACCACGCTCGCGGCATGCCGCTTCGCTGGCGTCAGATCTGGCCGAATCGCCCACGCATTTCAAGTCGCCCATGATCTCGGCGTGACTGAGATGTATTTGGCCATCCGCAAAGCGCGACCTGAACTCGCGCAACGGTGGATTGACGAAGACCGGCTTGCGGCCCATCGCCGCCATCAGAAGTTGCCTGACGCAGTCGTCGCCGTTGATCCCTCCGCGCCGCCACAACTGGTGCTGGAATATGGCGGCGACTACGGCAAACAACGGTTGAACGAGTTTCACGAGGACAATCGCGAACGAGGCTTGCCGTACGAGATTTGGTAAAGCTCCAAGAACTCATTGGTATCGCTGATCGTTTCGATGGTCGTGATCGGTGTTCATGCTGGGTCTTCGCATACTTTGGCCAACCGGTCGGCTGCGTCGATACACGGTGGAATAGGTTGCGCGTCGCAAAAAAACCGTATGAGATAATGTACACCGCCGTGCGTCAGCGAATGTACATCACCAACGCGGGCTCCAGCTCTATTTCCTCGTGTCGCGATAAAGAGGCAGCTTGGCCAGCGTAAATATGACGACTTCCTCGCCGGTCGTCGTGCTGATGTCGTGGTGCAGGCTCACCACTTGGATGCCAGTAACTTTCTGAACCATGTCTTCCAAGACCGGCCGCGCCGTTTCGATCAGTTGGGTGCGCACCTGCTTGAGCAGATCGCGACCTTTCTCGGCAGTGAGTGATTCAACGAGTTGCTGTTCTGCCACGGTCAACACGCCCTTGAGTCGCACCACAAGCAGATCGTTAATCAAGTAGGTATGGATATCCTTGGGCCCGCGGCCCATGTACGCCTGCTCAAAGTGACTGATGCCTTCGCAAATCGCCGCTTCGATTTCTCCCTGTGTCTTCATAAATTCCCCGAGCGAACTGGTAGTTCGGAGAGTGAGGCGTGCAGCGGCAGATGGCCCAATATACGACAAAACCCGCGGCAGACGGCGCATGCGCGCCCAGCAAAGACTGTACCAAATCGACCGGAGACGCAGAAGAGGGATTGCGTTCGGCCGGCCGCGGCGTATATTCGCTAATGAGTGGACAGGGAGTCGAGTCCCTTGGCAGACGTCAGCGGAATCGACTCAGAACTGCTCAAACTCTCGGATGACTAAATAAAGGGCAACCCGGCTCGGCCGGGGCGTCCGTTAAAGAGTAAGCCGACGTTGTGGAATACCTTCGGGTGTTCTGCCACGTCGGCTTTTTTCGTTTTTCGATCAGTAGATCGCAACGATGTACTTTACGAACAAACCCGATGAACATGGCTTCGCCAACTTGCATCGTAGCGCAGCACTTCGCCGAACTGGCAGATGCCTTTTCGCTGCGGGGAGACGGGCGTATTGCAGTTTAAGCTTGCTGTTCCAGAAGCTGGGTTAGTCGGATCCAGAACAGGCGAGGAATCCCACCAGCACGGTGGATGACGCGGGCGTCAAAGTTGACGCTCGGAACAATTCAGTGCCAACGGGACGTGGTTCGCTCTTTTTGGCGTGCCCACCGTACTTGCCCGGCGGCGTTTTTTGAGAGGAGTTTTAGCTATGAGAACGAGTAGAGCATTTTGGAGTGTCTGCCCGCTGGCAGCCCTTGCCGCCGTCATCGTGATCGGCAGCCAGTCGCCGCAAGCGCGGGCCCAGGCCATCGGACAGCGGATGCAGCATATGGGTCAGCCGATGCAACACGACATGTCGACAGATCGTGCCGATCAAGCACGTCAAAGCACCAAAGCGAGCAAACTGATCGGCATGAAAGTTCGCGGCCTGCATGCCGAGGACAATATCGGCTCGATCAACGACCTCGTGATCGGCCACGATGGGCGCGTCACGTACGCGGCCGTCTCGTTCGGCGGCTTCCTGGGCATCGGCGACAAGTTGTTTGCCGTTCCTTTCGACGCCATCGACTTCGTGAAGACGGGTGACGAGGCCTACGCCCGGATCGACGTCACGGAAGAAACCCTCAAACAGAAAAAGGGCTTCAACCAGGACAATTGGCCGACGGAAGCGGATCGCACTTTTGAGACACGCAACCTGCGTCGGCAGGCCGCGACGCCGGGCGTTTCTCGGTAGCGACGTGTGAGCAGTCTATTGTGCATACACAGGGCGGTGTTCCCGCCACGACAAGCAGGACGGCCGAACGATTGCAGCAGGCTCACGCCTGACGTTCGCACGGCCGCAGCCGCCGCCCCGTGTATTTCTCTTTTCGTCGTTCGGAGATCAAGGAAACACCGACCTCATCGGACCTCGCCAGGAACAAAAACGGTCGCCGACGATCGACGCGGGCAGGAACATCCGTCGCTGGAGTTTTCGAGTATTAGGGTTCCGAGCGTGGGGCGGTAAGGAAACGAGGAGTCATGATGAAAGGCTTTGTGAAAGATATCGAGGACCTCGCCGTCAAGAATGACGAGTTCCGCCGAGTGCTTTACACGGCGAAGAACTGCCAACTCGTCCTGATGTCGCTAAATCCCAAGGGAGAGATCGGGGCAGAAGTCCACAAGCTCGACCAGTTCTTTCGGGTCGAGAAAGGGGCTGGTGAAGCGATTCTCGATGGTGTTCGGACGGCAATCCGAGAGGGCTTTGCCGTCGTCGTCCCGGCCGGGACGAATCATAACATCATCAACACGGGCAATGTCCCACTGAAGCTTTATACGCTCTATGCACCGCCGAATCATCGAGATGGCGTCGTCCACCATACCCGTGAAGAAGCGGAGGCCGACAACGAGCACTTCGACGGCACAACGACGGAATAGGGAGGCAACTGGGCGGAGGGGAAAGTAGAGAAGAAGATTGAAGAATTGACATGAAAACTGGAGAAGTGAGAAGTCAAGTGTGACCCCACACAGGCGCTCCGGCGTTGGGCTGGGCCACTCTGGCACCGAATTTTCAACCTCCCGCTTACCGTGGCGTTCACGTCGGCAACATTTACTGTGTTTTAGACCATTGAAAGGGGTGACTTATGAGTCCTGTCGTACTGATCCTTGTCGTGATCTTGCTTCTTGCCCTGTTCGGCGGCGGCTACGGCTACCGCAGCGGCAACAACATCCTCGCCGGGGGCGGCGGCATCGTCGGGTTAATCCTGATCATCCTTATAATTCTGTTCCTGATGGGCCGGTTATAACTGTGAGTGATTCCCCGTACGATGAGTTGGGCGCAGGTGCGTGATCAGGTCAGGAAGGTTGACCGGGAAAACTCGGATCACCGAACATGAAGCGGAGACCACGTTTGACGAGGGCCGTGGTAAGCCTGTACTCTATTAGCGGGACGCCCCGTGACTTGTTCGTCGCCTTTGGGTGGAGAATTCCTATCGGGCGACTTGGCATCGTAGCGACTCGGCCCAAAAGCACGAGGTCCCCTCCGACACTGCGGGTATAACCGCAACTCATCGAGCAACCGCAATGCAAGACCCGCGACACCTGTTCACGGCGTTGGCAAAAAGGGCGTCAAGGGCCAGCGGCCAGCCGCTCACCTTTGCATTGGCGGTGGCAGTCGTTGTCGTGTGGGCGGCGACCGGGTCGCTGTTCGGCTATAGCGACACGTGGCAACTGGTCATCAACACGAGCACGACGATTGTTACCTTCCTGATGGTCTTTTTGATTCAGAACACGCAGAACCGCGATAGCGCCGCCGTGCAGATCAAGCTCGATGAGTTGATCCGCACCGTCGAAGGGGCGCACAACGCTCTCTTGGATCTCGAGGAACTCGAAGATAAGGACATCGACCAGATGCGGAGAGACTACGAGCATTTGGCAAGGGTCGCGCGACAGGAATTGCGGCGCGGGATAGCGGATACTAGCGTGAGCGAAGTCGAGTCCCAGCCGTCGACGCCGACCGAGCAGCGAGCAAACAGGAAAACGTGAAAGCGGACCCCGTTGCACTAAACGAGCTTCCGTGGCTTCCCCTAGCCAAACTGCTTCTACAGTAATAAAAGGACTTTCCTCTTTCAGGTGCTGTTTCACAATCGGTTGGATTGCTGACGCATTTCACAGCCCGAAGCGGCCCCGCGCCTCACTCCGAGAAAACGTAAGACTTTCTGGCACGGAAAATCTGTGTCGCCAAGGGTCGCGTTGACGAGTTTTGAAACGCCGGGGACGGAAGCGGTCGACGCTACCGAAGCTGGCCCGTCAACAGGCGACGGCGTACCTCGGTCCATAATTCCATGTCGCTGCGCACTCCTCGGCCTCCCTGCGAAATTAGAGAAGATGGGGGCTAAAGCCCCATCTTCTCGCCTTTCCTGAGAGGCACCAATGTGCGCCGCCAATTTAGACCGCCGCGACTAGCTCCCCGCGCCACCGTTTCTAAACGCCCTCAACACTTTGGCCTCGACCGAAACGCATTGGCATCGCGGCGAATTCAACGATGGAAAACATAAGTTCATCATGGACAGTCTGAAGGAGATGATTCAAGACCGAGTTGATCGCCAGCAAGAATTGGAAGCGAGAGAGTACCGAGAACTGGCCAGTGGAAAGCGATAATTCCGGCCCACCTGATTCAATAAGTTCGCCAAAGCTTTGCATCCTCTCGCTGCCGGCCCGAAGTGAGGCGGATGGAATCGCTTCAATGATGCTCGCGCACGATTTGGCGACGAACAAATGCGTTGTCGAGGTAGTTTCGCTTACGTCCCTGGCCAGTGAGATGATGGATTCTGTGGACCGGCGCAACGCCGACATAGTCAGTGTGTCTGCCACGCCTCCCGGTGCCATGATGCACGCGCGTTACCTGTGCAAGCAGCTTCGGCTTCGATTTCCAAAAGTGAACCTAGTCGTAGGACTGTGGTTCAAAAACGGTGACCTAATCAAGGCAACCGAACGCATCGGTAACGGTGCGACCGTTGTTGCCACATTGGCGGACGCGCAAGTACAGATTCGCTTATTGAGCCAGCAATTCGTGCCACCGAGCGTGCGGCAAGCGCCGCCGGAGCGCCGCGAGTAACGCAAGAAATACTCAACACTGAAAATCCAACCCATGAGCACGAAAGCCGATAACCGCAGCAGCCTCAGAGAAATTGCCCGTCGGGCGGTGATCGACCGCGGGCTGGATCCAGACTTCGGCGAGAGCACATCGCCAACATTTCCATGACGTGCAACACTGAGCTTGCCGATTCAGGAACGGCGACGGTCTCCGTCGCACCGGATCCAATGCTGGCGGTGCGGCCGAAGCGGGCCCCCTTGTGGTACTAATCCTCGACATTGTTCAAGTCCGTCGCGTCAATTATAATGGCCACTTGATTCCGATGCAGCTCGACGCCTTTGCGTAGTCTAAAGGGACCACCTAAAAATTCAGCCGGCAGCGAAAGGCGGCCCGACATGCGGACTATCTTCCTAATCATTTTGGCCATTATTTTTCCGCCACTGGCCGCGTTTTTGGTCGTGGGCCTCAGCACCCATTTTTGGATCAATCTGATCCTGACACTTTTGGGCTGGCTGCCCGGCACAGTGCACGCACTCTGGCTTATCGTCGACCGGTCACCGAATAGAAATGCGGGATGAGCGAGTGGTGCACAGACGGGTGAAGCAAGAGAGCCTCAATACCACAGGGATGGGCAATTCAAGTCCACCACTTCTGCTTGAACAGCTTCAAACCCTCGAACCAGAGAATGCTGACGAATCCAGCCGCCAAGCAAAGCGCCAGGTCATCGGGATGTAGCGTCGAGAAATGAAACAGGTCACGCAGGAACGGGACGTAGAGCGCCAGGCCGAGGAAGAAGAGTCGTGCCGCCGATGACCCACCAGAGGGCGGCATTCGGGGTCCGCAAGGTGGACCAGATGGTGCGGGTCCAAGAGCGGTTGGCAAAGATCAGTCCCAGGTTGGCGACGACGAGCGTGGTGAAACTCAATGCGATGGCGTCCGACGTATTGAGCCAGCCCCACAACGCCGAAAGGTAGACCGCCAGGACGATCAGCAATACGCTCGCCCCTTGCAGCAGGCCGAGGCCAAGCAGTCGGCTGCCGAACAGAGGTCGCCGTTGGGTTTCGTGGCGGGCGGTTCATCACGTCAGCCTCTTCCGGTTCGGCTTCAAACACGACGGAACAGGCCGGGTCGATCACCAGTTCGAGAAACAGGATATGCACGGGCAACAGGGCCAATCGGCCCGCCGAGCAAGACCGGCACGAGCGACATCCCGGCAATCGGCACATGGACCGCCACGATGTAGGTCATCGCTTTTTGCAGGTGGTCGAAAATCCGCCGCCCCATGCGAACCGAATGCACGATGGATGCGAAATCATCGTCCAGCAAGACCAGTGAGGCGGCTTCACGGGCCACGTCGGTCCCACGCCCGCCCATCGCAATGCCGATGTGGGCCGCTTTGAGGGCCGGGGCGTCGTTCACGCCGTCGCCCGTCATGGCGACGACCTCGCCATTGGCCTTCAGCGCATTCACCAGTCGCAGCTTTTGTTCCGGGACCATGCGGGCAAAGACGTTGATGGTCCGCACACGCCGTTGCAGTTCCGCTTCGTCCAACTTCTCCAGTTCGGGGCCGGTGATGATCTCATCCACGGGCTTGATCCCCGCCTGCCGAGCAATGCTCTTGGCCGTGGTCGGGTGATCGCCGGTAATCATCACGACCCGGATGCCCGCCGTGTAGCACTCTTCAACGGCAGCGGGGACGGTCGGTCGTACCGGGTCGGCCAGACCCGACGAGGCCCAGGAACTCGAAAGTGAAGTCGTGCTGCTCGCCCGGCAAAGCCTGTTGCCCGAACACGCCCTTGGCGACCCCCAACACTCGAAGTCCATCCTGGGCCATCGCTGCTACTTGTTCGCCAATCGCCTTCGTGCGTTCGGCGTTCAGATGGCACAGGTCGGCGATGGCTTCCGGCGCACCTTTCGTCGCCAGGACGTAATCCTGGCCGGTCGGCGACTTCCAAACGTGCGACATCGCCAGCAGGCTCGGGCGACAACGAGTATCCTCGCTCCAGCGTCCAGTCGGCGTGCAGGTGTTCGGTTTGAGCGAGGCGGGCATTGCCGAGATCGTGAAACGCCTTCTCCATCGGGTCGAACGGGTCACGCTGGCTCGCCAGGATGCCGAACTCCACGATCTCGTGGAACTCCTCTGGCAACGCCTGGGCAGCCTGTTGCTCGACATCAAGAACCGTCCCGTCCACGGCCAACTTGCGGATCGACATGCGATTGACGGTGAGCGTGCCGGTCTTGTCCACGCAGAGGACGGTGGCCGAGCCGAGGGTTTCGATCACCGGCACACGACGAGCCAGGACGTTCATCTTCGACAATCGCCATGCACCCAAGGCGAGGAAGATGGTCAGCACGACCGGGAACTCTTCCGGCAACATCGCCATCGCCAGGGTGATCCCGGCCAGGAACCCTTGAAGCCAGTTGCCACGGGTGAGGCCGTAGAGAACGACCACGATGACGCACAGGGCCAATCCGAGGATCGCCACTCGCCGCACGAGCAGTCCGACTTCTTTTTGCAGCCGGGTTCCTTCCACCTGCACCGTTTGCAGGGCCTTGCCGATGTTGCCCATTTCGGTGTGGATGCCGGTGGCCCGCACCTGGGCGATCCCCTGGCCCTGAACAATCAGCGTGCCGGAGAAGACGAAGGGGAGGTCTTCGCCTCCAGGCCGAGTCATCTCTCGCACGCCGTCCCAGGCGACCTTTCTGACCGGCACGGATTCGCCGGTGAGCAGCGACTCATCGGTGGACAAGGTTGTTGCACGAAAGAACCACGGAATCTGCCGGAACTCGGTCGCCCTCGGCCAACACCACGAGGTCATCGGGGACGACATCTCGGCCCGCAATGCGTTTTCGCTCGCCGCCACGGATCACCAGCGCACGAGGGCTGGAAAGGTCACGCAGGGCTTCGAGCGCCCGCTCCGTCTTTCGTTCCTGGTAAAGCGTGATGCCCAGCACCACGAAGACAAAGCCGAGGAGCATCACGGCTTCTTGCACGTCGCCCAGGATCAAGTAGATCGTGCCGCAGGCCAGCAGCAGCAGGAACATCGGCTCTCGGACCACATCCCAGGCGGTCGCAAGGATGCTGCGGCTCTTCGATGAGGGAAGCTCGTTGTAGCCGTGCTGCTGCAAGCGAAGGGTGGCTTCCGCTTCCGAGAGGCCGGTCAGGGTGTCAATTCGGATATTGGTATCCATCAAGGAATCGAAGCCTCGTGGTACGTTGTAGCCACTCAGTGTGCTAGCCGTATTCGTTAGAAGTTTTCCCCAACATCCCGTTCGTTGATTCTGTCCGGGCATGATAGTGGATAACTCACCCGAGAAGAACCGCTCGCGCGCTGGTGTCACTATCGAATACGCGCATTTCAGCCAAACATGAGTTGATGAGATAGTGCGGTTCGGTAGGCCGGGACGCAATTCGAGCCACGAGCGTCCTGGTCCGTGATCCCTATCATGCTTTCGGTGCGGTCCAAAACAGTATTGCAAGCAGCGTCGCTGTCAACGAAAACGTGACAATTGCCAACAACGTCACCGTCTCGAATCGGATGCGCCCCCCTCGGTCAACGACAGAGATGGCGACCATCTGGGCCACAGCGGCCGGCGCTATTGCTACTGCGATAAAGGCTGACTTCGGCGGCAGTGCCATGAAGGAGCCGGCGGCAAGCAGGCAGACTCCGACGGACAAAGCTAGATGGTGAACCAGCAGTCCGCGCTGGCGCCCGATCCGCACCAAGAGCGTGCGTTTTCCGGCTTGGCCATCGCTGAGTGCGTCAGGAAAGTCGAACGCCAGAAGCATGGCAAAATGAATCCATACGAGAGGGGTCGTCGCGGCAAAGAACAGCGCATTTGACCGACCCCCAGCCACGACCAATCCAAGCCACGGCACCATGCCGGCCACGACGATCGATGCGATTACCTCTCCGAGACCCGTGCCCGCCAATCGCAGAGGTGGGCTGGAATAAAAGTAGCGCCCAGAAACATGGCCAGCATTAAGAGGTAGGCGAAGAGTGGCATTCTTCCTTGCACGGCAAGTCGTACGGCGAGAATGGCGCAGGTCGCCAGGCAAATCCTCGCCGCAGTAAGCGCTGTCTGAGGGACAAGTGCGCCGCTTGTAAGCACGCCGCTTCCACCCGTAAAGGCGGTGCGCGACTTGTTCAATCGATCAGCTTCGAAGTCCCAATATTCATTCAGAAAATGGGTCATCAGCTGCAGGCTTGTGACGTACAGCTGGCCAAGTGCATAGACTGCCAGTGACGTTGATTTGCCCTGAGCGTGGGCGACACCGGTCCCTAAAGCGTAAAGTACGAATCCACCCAGCAGGAAGATGGGTCGCGAGAGTCACCAGAGCGAGTTTAGGTCCTGCAACAATGCGTGACCTCTGTTTTGACTCGGCGCAAGTCGGGTGCGATGGCGCGGCAGGCTCACAGCTGGCGCAGGATCTTTAGATTCGCTCGCCCGGGGCATCATACGGCGCAAGATCGGCCCTTCTCAATCCGAGACGATGGCTGACTTCTCGGTACTCCCCGGCTGGGACGATAACTGCCAGATCGATGAGTTTAGCAACGTCGGGGACGACGCGTTGGTCGCGCTCGCTAGCAACACAGTTGTCCGCCAGTACCGATCGCAGCAGGATTAGAACCAGTCCCGGTAGGAATCGCGCAAGTGTTGGTCGGCCTAGCCGACATTTCCAATATGGGCTGAGCCTGGAGCCGACCCAGGCTCGCAACGCCTCTCATACTAAAAGCCGTCCCCCACCCGTATATGTGGCCCGGTGAATTTGTCCCTACTTCTTGCCCAACTGCATCGGTTTCTTGGTTGGCGCGGCCGGGATCATGCCCGACAAAGTGCTTTGCTGGCCTGCTCAAGCCTCAGTTTTGGAAACAGAGGGCTCCAGAAAATGGTTCGTTAACTGACGAGTCCCCAAAAGCTCGGGAAGATGAGTTGAGAGACGGCTCGCTACCACCCGATCGGCGCATGCCCACCAAAGCGTGTCCCATTTCTTTAGCTGTCGATTATCAAAGCCGATCTCACGGGACTTGCTCTCCGTGAGTTGAGCATTGTGCGAGGGTTGCCCAAGGCATTATCATGACCGTTGTCGACAGAAGCAGCGCGAACCAAAATGGAATCAGCACCAGGTATTGACTCGCGAATGGAAGTATACTGACGATTACAGATTTCGCAAACCGGTAGTCTGCCGGTTCGGCTTGTCTACTGAATGTACACATGAACGCCATGACTTCGAAAATCGAAGAAATATTATCCGCGAAAAACGAATCCGGCGAGAACGCCTATCTCTGGCTTCAGACCGACGCCGGTGACTGCATACTCTGGCCCACCCAGGACGCCAGCGAGAGTGAAGACAGCGCCGATGAGATCGGCAGGTGGCAACTTTCGGTCGACGAGGCGAATGCTCTGATTGAGACGGGCGAAGTCGACGAGGTTGAGTGACCTAACCGTTGTTCATTACCTCCGACTTTACCGCCAACCGCCATTGCACTGGCGATGGATCAGCCCTGAACTTGGGGAATTGGCTGCTTCAAGACGGGGCTCGGCTTTTGTTTCAGAATCGTTGGGTTGATAAAGCAATTGTGGCGGTTCTACGCCAGAGCTGTGCCAAAAGCTTCGAGCAGACGTTTTCCGGCACGGGAATCCATGTGCCGAAAAAGGTGTGTCACGATGGCCGTTTCTTGATTTGACTCACATGCCAACGAGCCCCTGGCATTCGCGCGGCGATCCGGCTCAGCCTGGAACCGGCACGGAAGCAATCCGTGCCCAACGCTGTTAATCTGCGGATGGAGCGGGCGCGATTTGAGGTGTGAATCCGACCGTCGTGCGGGTCGTCGCCGTCGTAGGCCCAGTGAGCTCGTCCAGTGGGACTTCGGCCTCGACAAACGCTCGCGGATCATCAAGCTGCGGCGAGAAAAAGTAGGAGACGATCACGGTGATGTTATCCCTGCCGCCATTTTCATTGGCCAAATCTACCAGCTTGCGGCAAGCCGCCTCTGCACTCGTGTTGGAATTGAGGAGTTCTTGTAGCATCTCGTGTGGCACCATGTCGTAGATGCCGTCCGTACATAGCAGCAGGATATCGTTGCACTCGAGGCTTAATTTATAGACATCCACAGACAGCTCATTTGAGCGGCCGCCGAGTACGTTCCAAAGGACGTGGCCCCTCGGAGAGTGCCGCGCCTCTTCGCGACTCATCTGTCCGGTCTCCGCCATAATTTCACTCATCGTATGGTCGACCGTTATCTGGTCGAGCCGATGATTTCTAAGCAGATAACATCGACTATCGCCGACGTGGACGACGAAGGCCCTCGGCCAGACGATGTAGACCATCGTCATGGTGGTACCCATGCTGTTCATTTCGGGATGCTTACCGACGACGGTTTGAATCCTTTTTTGGCAGGATTCGAGCGCCTGCTTTAAGTCGTCCTCAAAATCCTGTTCCGTGCCTTCTTCGAGGCGAAAGCACCAAGCGAGGCTGTTAAGAACGTAGGTCGTCATCTGATCCACGGCAATGGTGCATGCCCGCTCGCCTTCGGCCTCGCCCCCCATCCCATCGGCAACGATCAGCAGTTTGCCTTGCGAGCCGCCATAGATGCGCGTTTCGTTATCAAGAGTCAAGCTGGTGTCATGCACACGCATCGACTTGTTCAAGTCGGCGATAAGATAGTGGTCCTGGTTCGTCGGCCGCTTGCGACCCGAATCGGTCAATCCAAAGCAGTCCATTTGAGTGAGCATGTATTACCTCAACGCGATAGAGATTCCAGCTTACCCCACATTCCACTTGGGCTTAGCCTGGGACCGATCTAGACTCGTAATGCTCACTATTCTACCATTTCGA
>CAWKBR010000004.1:0-526995 GCA_963847875.1 uncultured Planctomycetota bacterium
CCGATGTACAGCGTGGTCGGAGTGGCACTCAAGGCTCGAACGGCGCCGTTCACGGTGGGATGGAACAACGTATCCAATGCGCCACTCACCGTACCGAACGAGGCGACGTGACTTCTGGCTACACCGTCCACGGTTGTGAAGTCACCACCGACAAAAACTCTCGCCCCGTCGGTGGAGGCAGTGACGACGCGACCCTGGGCATTCAGAGAGTGGTTGAAGTTGCCGACTCGAGCACCTGTCCGCACGTCGTACGCAAAGATGTTGTTGGCCGCAACCTCACCCGCGCCGCCTGGCGCCACACCCGGCGGTCGAGCTTTGGTAAAGCTTCCTGTCGCATAGACGATGTTGTTGATGACGACCTGACTCCACACAACGCCGTTCACCTGCCACGTGGGCAGTGCGTCAGCGCTGACCGTCGCCGGGGTACCGGCAGGCGGTACGGTATCGGCAAGCGCAGCCGTTTGCGGGATGGTGATCATCATGGCGCTCGCAACCACGGCGCCACCGAGCTTCCTTCCAACTCTATGGCGAAACGTCGCAAAAGTGCCAACACGGAAACCCGATGCCGTAGCTTTTTCCGCCATTTGAGAACCCCCACCTGATCTGCCTTGCTTCATGGTCGTCAATCCCGCCGTTCACCTCTCGCCTGCGGCGGCCCACTACCCGACTGAGCCGCGGAACACAGCGGCGCCATGACCTGCGTCGATGTCGACGGTCGTCGTCACGTCGGCCCGGTCCTGTGCCGGCACCGCGAAGTAGTAGTTCGCGGACGCTTGACTGCCGGGTGCTACAGCGCCGGAGAAATCCTGTGCCGCCGGGTCCTCATAGACGGGTGCGGCGATACGAGCGGGGGACCCGTAGGTTGTCGTCACCACGACCTGGTTGAGATCTACGACCGCCCGTGAGTGATTGTCAATTCGAACGATCAGTCCGACGTAGGAGCGTCCGTCGACGACACCTGGTCCTTGTCCGTGCTCCGTTCCCGGCTTGATGCTTTTGACGGACACAGTCACCCTATCCGGGTACTTGACCGGGCTCGCGGCGGTGAAACGGCCAGCCGTACCATCCATTCTGGTTTTTGATGACTGACCACTCCGCACAGGGGGCCGCGTCGTGGGCGCCGCCAACGGGTCCACTGCATCACCCACGTCACGCACCGAAGGAGCGTTCGGATCGGCTGTCACGCCAGCGCCAGACGCACCTTGACCCGTCGGAGCGGAGACCGATTGCGGTGCTGCGCATGCCGAGCTTGCGAGAATGAAAACCGAAGCGAGGATTCCCCACCTGAAGGTCAGCCGTCGTCCAGTCTCGGTTGTCGAAACCTCCAGGCGGACGTTGCCAATGACATGCGAAAGTCTCGCCATTTTCGAACCCCCACTAACGTTCCCCACCGATTTGACATTGACTATCTCACCTTTCGGTGCCGAACAGAATAAGCAGAAAGACACCACCCGTTGCGCTCAGTAGCAATGATCCCTTTAGAGGGTGGACGGATAATCCGTGACCAGCATTGCACCCAGGAAATACACGAACGAATGACGATCCAAGTGAGCGAATGACGTAGCGGCGAACGGTTTCTCCATCGCGGGTCGGGGTATCCAGCTTGAGAGCAACCCGTCGTACGACCAGTTCTTCTCCGGCGGCGGTCGCGAACCGCCAATCTTGTTCGTAGACGATCCCCGTGTCGATGCGGCCCACCCGCCGCCGGCGGCCCACCCCCTCGCCTTTCAGGCCGCCATGGTGGCGGATCACGAAATACGCCTTCCGCTCAGTGATTCCCGTCATGAAGTCGAGCGTACTGTAGTCTCGGTCGGCGATCCAACATTGACCACGCTCGACCTTGTCGAGTAATTGGAGATAGAGTGGTTTCTGATTGGCATGGCCGTCTCGGCAAACGATGATGTCTTCCACCAGTTCCGTGTGAGGATTGAGCACCGCCACCGTATGGCCCGGCAGCGGGGCGTCACCTATCGTGCGGAGTTCCTTGAGTCGATGTTGGGTCCCCGACAAGTGGTTGCCATCGACAATCCGCACGACATAACCAGTCAAAGGTCCCGACAAAGTGCCGCCCAGCGACGCGATCGTCGGTTTTAAGTCGGCCGCCGTTTCGCGGACCAGGCTCTCGGAGACCACCGGCTCGATGCCAGCGAGCTTGTTGTAAACCGACTTCACCGACACGCCAATGTCCTGACCCTTCTTCCGGTAGGCGGCATTCACCGAGGGCTGAATCCGCGTGACGACCAAGCTCAGTAAATCGGCGCAAGTGGAAAACGCCAACTCCCCGCAGACCTGTCGCTCGGCGACGTCCTCGAATATCTCGTCCAGTCGCTCAGCAGAAAATGCGGTTTCCAGCGTGCCTCGAAACATCACGCTCACGGGGCTCTTGTCGATAAACGGCTCGAAGACTTCATCAAACACCATGCGCAACCTCCTGGAGACGGGGACATGCCTAAAGAAGGAAGTCTCGCACGAACTTGCTGCCGGTCTAGTCTCCATCTACCGACCCGCCTACGACTGCAGTGACAGCTTCAAAAGACTGCCCTTTTAGGGGCCTTCCTCAAACTACCGGCTCTGCCGGTAGTTACTGATTTTCGCAGCGCGACACGTCGGAGGAGGACGCCGATGGATATTCGTTCGATGAGCGACGCGATCGGATCTTTGCCGTCGTTGCTGCCCTACGCGACCGAGCGCGAAATGCGCGAGCTGGAGCAGGACCTGGCGATCCTAAGCCCCGGCTCCTTTGCGCAGATCGCGTCGAACGGACGGTGGTTGCCAGCCCGGCACCTAGCCTACCTTGACACGGCGATCACCGATTCGATGGCCGCCGCCGAACGGGACGAGCTCGAGGGACTGGTCGTCTCGATGCCACCCCAGCACGGCAAGGGCGAACTGTGCAGCAAGTACCTGCCGGCCTGGTTCTTGGGCCGCTATCCGGACCGGCAGGTAATTCTCACTAGCTAAGCGCAGGTGCACGGCACACACCTACTGCGGGAACCAAGGTGCTTGCCCCCATGGAGTCGATGACTACGTGACGTCTACGGTGAATTGTCAGAGCTCGGTGGTTTCCTAGAAGCGATCTGACAATTCTTTTGCTACTACGCTAAATGTCGAGGATATCTCTGTGCTGCCCGGTTCAACTTAGGACGGACTAAGAGAACTCGGGCAATTGTGTCAGCGCTGCGGTCCTGACCCGCGTCAGCCGTCGATAGGGCGACGTTCGGTTCGTATGTGAACCAGGCTTTGGCAGTTGTGCTGGTATCGGAAATCAATCGAATCCAGTGAGCTGAATATCCATCCTCGAATACGTGCGAGAGAGTCTCACCGGGGGAGACGGAAAGGCTACCGTAAAGTTCCCATTGGCCCGTCCCGAGGAAATCAACCTCAACCGTAAATGCAACGCGGGTTTCTGACGCGTGTGAGAGATCTAGTCTCTTTTGATCGTATCCGGTCATTAGATAGGGGTCGGAGGCGACTCCAGCGGCAACGGGCGAGTCCTTCCAGGGACCGCCCTCACCACGAGGGGCGCCGAACGACCACAAATCGTCGACGTTGCCGAACCACAGGGCGACCTTCCCATCGTCGGACTCGACATAGTGGCCATCGACGGCGCCGCCGTCAATGACGCCGGAGATCACAAGCATGCCGCGCCAGGAGGCAAATTCGAAGATATCAAGATTGTGTGTAGTAATTGGTCGGATACGTCTGATGCCACCCCCTTCAAAATCTCTTGGCAGCTCATAGATTGTGCCATGTATATTCATAATAGTCCGCTCGGTGACCACCTCGCGCTTGCCACGCCGCCAACCTGAGGCGGTTGCTGTATCAAAGGCCGAGTTTCCTTTGGGCAGACGGTAGGTCATACCTCTGTCGTTGATGACGACTGACGCACTATCTACCACAAAATCTTGGGTCGTCGCTGCTTGCGAACGGACGGCTGCCTCTGCGGCCGGATCGTTCGCGACAACCAGTTCCAACTGGCAGCTTTTCGGATGTAGTTGTGCCCGGTAGTAGCCCGTGCTGACGACCTTACCGTCTGCGTCCAAAGTGTTTGCGGCAAACTCCAGCTCATAGTTCTCGCCGGCCATCGAACGGAGGAGGCCTTGCGACCGCCTTGCAGGGGATGTTGGCTGCGCAATACTAGCCAGTTGTTGCTCGTTAGTGTGTCGTTGGGCGTTACTCAGATGCAAGTAGACTGTGAGCGATGAGACCGCTTGCCTCGGTCGGATTCGGACCCATTGGGCGTCGAGCGCTTCCGGAAGCAAATGGTAACCGTACCCCCGGCCTCCGGCGCCGTTGCTGGGAACGTTGACGGTGGCGTGCGGCGTCCACACCCCCTCGCCATTCAAGTCAACTTCAACGGTGAATTTGACCGGCCCCAGATTCTCATGTTTGAAATGGATGACGCGTCTCGTGAAGCCATTGATTAGAAAGGGGGCCGATGCATCGTTGGCCAAGACATTTGCGTTGAGCCAAACGCCGCCGAAACCTGATGGACTGCCTCCGTAATTGGGCAGCTCTGCTTTCTCGACAAACAAGATATTCGAGTTGGCTTGTGCCACGAACCAGTTGTCAAACCGGCTCGCGTCGTTGTTCGCGAAGATGATCTGGCCTCCGATCGCTACGAAGTCAACGATCATCTTGTGGTGCGTCGCTAGCGGTGTGATCCCAGCAGGATTGTCGGCTGAGAATGTTTTTGGCACCAGGAACATCATGCCGTGGTGGCTCATTAGGTGACCTGCTTGGAGCCCAACGTCACGGATGCGCGGCCACTCAGTGTACCAACCATCGGGATGACCGTGTGTGTAACTGGCTTTGGGCAGGCGGAACTTGGTCCAGCGGGCGGAGGTCGCGTCGCGGACGTTGATAAACAGCGACACATCGTCCCAGCCTGTCGCCCAGACAGGATCGTTGCTCGCCGGGTCCATGTCGGCTGGACCGCGTCGGCTTGTGACCTCCGTATACTGAGCCTCTTTGTCGACGATCGTCCAAGACGAAAGCTTTTCCGGATCGCCAACTCCATCCCACTCGGCCAACACACCTCGGCCTCCGTCACCTGCCCCGTTGTTCGTGTACAACAGCACGCCTTGCGTCGTGTACAGACCTTTGCCATGGACGCCTGGCAGATTGTGCGACCCCCTACCTCCAGAATCATTTCCGTCGACGCGCAAGGTGGCGATTACTGGGTTGTTGAGATCCGAGAAATCGACTTCATACAACCCTTCCTCCATCGTCATGTAGTAGAGCTTGGTACGGTTGGTCAGATGTGCCGCTGTGCCGGTGATTCGGCCGCGGAGATCCCCTGGCCTCGTGACTGGCAGAAAACGGATCGTATCGCGCGCGTCGATGTACGCGGCGCCTAGAATGTCGATTCGGAGGTAGGAATCCGCGTAGCGATTTGCGTCGGTACTGCCGGGGTAGTCCAGATATTTCGTTAGTGACAAATCGGCCGTGTCGACCATGTAAAGTTTGTCGCTTCCGCCGGTCACAAGATGGGGACCGTATGTCGTGTAGTAGAGCTTGTCACCTCGCCTAATTATGGCGCCGATACCAGACTCGTAGTGTGTGTTTGTTACCGCGGTATGCGGATAGATGCCACTAAATACTCTGAGGTTTGTTGGCGTGATCACCAACGTATTGAGCCTCGGGGAGGTGGACGCGGAGATGGCATCACGGGCCAGCAGTCGATCGCTAAGCAGGCTACATGGAACGGCCGCACATGCGGCAGCAAAGGCACTGCCCTTGCACAAAAACTCTCGCCGGCTTGTCGTTTCAGACTTCATGTTTGCCACAATCTGAGTTGTATGCGAAGGAGTCGACGAGCTCCGCAATAGCGAATGAATTTATCGTTCCGGAGAGCTACTCTTGTCCAAGGTCTCAATCAACATGCACCGCGCTTCATCCAACCTCTGACCAACTTCCTGACAGGCACCGATTGTCGGCGACTTGCCGGCCGGCACTTCCGCTCCCCAGAAGTCGTGCCCTCCGTTGTTCGGAATGACAATTCCAGCGGCGAGGCAGGGCGACTCTGGCTGCAACCGGTAGGCGGCCAATCGTGCGAGTTGTAGCGGGTCCTCGTACCCGGCCTGGCAGACGGACATCAGTCGCGGATTGGCATAACGTCCCACGACCTTGCCACCGAGCTTCTCCTGGCCTGTTGCTGCGACCCATTCGACAAAGCTTCGGAACTCGCCAACTCGAAAGCCGCCCTCGCCAATCGACCACCAGAGATTTCCCTCAAAGCGGGCCGCACTGTAATCACCAGTAATGTGCTCGTTGGCGGAAACAATGATATTATTCCTGAACACGACCTTTGGAATCTGCTTGCCACCGAACCCGATGGCTGTACTAACCTCGGTATAGATGGTGTTATTGTAGACCTGGCAGCCCGATGCGTTCGTGTCCAGGGCGGCGATCCTGAAGGCTGTCTTGTAGTTATTCTTTCGACCATCATTTTGACTGATGTTATACCGGATGATATTGTCCCGCAGTGGCGGCGCATTGACGTATTGGCAGAGAAAGTAACCTGGCCCGTCGTTATTGTAAGAAAGGTTGTACTGAAGAATGGAGTTCTCGAGTTCCACCGTCAATGTCGAAACCGCCGCCGTCCCATGCCCGGGCTGCGGTTGTCATGGGAAACACAGTGTTGGATGATGACATTTCTGGCGTTGTGACACCAGATGCCCACGGGGCCGTTGCCCTCGCGGGGCATGTCCCAACCATTATTTCGAGCGACGCAATATTCGACTAGGACATTTTTTGCCCGACCGATCACGATCCCATTGCCACTGTGATTCATCAGATTCTGGGGATCACCAGGATTGTTTTCCGCGATGCAGTGACCTACGTAGAGTCGGTCGACATCTTGCTCTCTCCCGAAGCAATGCCAGCGTGGCCATTGTCATGAGCATGGACATGAGTAATTCGCGCCTTGTGCACGCCGTCGACGCAAACCATCGAGTCGAAAGCCACTGACTTCCACGCGACAAATTTCCACGTTACAGGCGTTGGTTAGCAAGATCCCCGATCCATTACTGCCGGCCTTCCGCCCGGAACCACGTAAAATCAAGTCGCTTGATGATGAGATCATCGGACCCATCGTCAATTAGGCCATCGCCATCTCCGGCGTCGATGATCGCGCGTCCCTTACCGTAGGAACTAAATCACGACGTTCTCTCCTTCGGTCCCACGATCGCTCTTGTCAAGCACGATGTTCCCCGCAAACGTGTCGCTGCCCCGAAAGAGAACGCGATCTCCGGGTTGAAGCGCCAGTTCATTGACGCTTGTCGATCGTCTTCCAGGGGGCAGCTTCGGTTGCATTGCCCGAATCATCGCCTAGCGCGCTGACATAGTAATCTCGGGCGTGCGCACTCGTGATTAGCAATTGTCCCAGACTTAGTGCGCTTACGAAGCAACCGGCAAACGCCGACATCCGGCGGGACATATGCCGCCAATTCAGTTTGCCGCTTGCGTTTCCCCACATCTGCGCTTAACCTCTGTCGCCCATGCGACCAACATCCGTTTGCACCTACGGCGAGTTCTACGTGCCATTGGCCAGAAACGGAGATTCACCGTGGTGATTTGCTGCCGCTGTCGAGGGCACGGCAGCACAGATGTTCCTCAGCAACTGACGAGCCGTCGGGCCTCCGCGGCCTGAATGGCGTCCGCATCGATCACTACTATTGGGTAGCATTTAACGAGACTTTCGCGACTGATACTTTGCGACTGTTTGCACGAGGTCATCAGAAGTCAATTCAATTACCGCCACGTCGAATGCCCCTAGCGTCAGGGTCTCCGCGGTCCGCTGTCCAGTCAGAAGTTCCCTTTTCTCTGGCGGAACAGACACAACCTGTTCCAGGTCAGTGTGATTTACCACGAAGAGGAGCCCGCGCCCGGAATCGCTACGAATTGAAACTTCGACTCCGAGCGGTGGCTTGACCATCGGCTCAATGCGCGCGTCGGCCAACAATTTGGCGGTCAACTTGTCATAGAATTCTCGCTCCTCGACAATCGTGCCAACGTACCAGCCAACGCCTTTGCCACAATCGTTTCGCGTTACCGCCGCGTACGACTTCAAATTCGGCACGTCGTAGTGTGCGATCGCCTCGGCAGTGGTCGGTTTGATCCAATCGGCGTAACGGATGGCGGTAAACGGGCCGCCCAATTCGCCGTCAGAACGGATCGAATAGGCTGTCTCTTCCTTGTCCGTAATTCCCAGCCCCAGTGATTCATACTCGTTAATCTCGATTCCCATAGCGGGCGACAGCAGGCCCGGCAGCGTCCGCGGCGGAATGAGGTTCGTTTCATCCTTCACAGCCGTGCGACAATCGACCATCAGCACTCCACCGGACCGAACGTAGTCCACGAGCTGGTTTCCTACTTCGTCCGACATGACGTGCAAGTGGGGAGCGAGCACGAGCAGGTAACCGCTCAGATCGTCGCCGGGCCGGACGACGTCGACGTTTACCCCCGCTCGCAGCAGAGCGTTGTAGTATCGTTCAATGGCTTCCACATGCCCCGACTGCGACCCCGGATATCCTGGTTGAATCTTCAGCGCCCAAATGCTGTCGTAGTCGTAGATAATGGCGACCTGAGAATGCACAGTCGTACCTTTCAAGAGCGGTGCCAGCTCTTGATACTCCTTGGCAACCTGGGCGGCCTCGCGATAGCGTCGGCCCGGCTTCCCATCATGCCCCAGCAGGCCGTGCCAATATTGCTCGCGGCCGGCCGTGCATGACCGCCAGCGAAACCAGATTTGTCCGTCGGCGCCGTGGGCAAGCTGCTGGTAGCAGATCTTGCGAAGTTCCCCTGGCTGCGGGGAGCGGCTGAAGACGCTCCATCCCAGCGGCCCAGCCGTTTGCTCCATGATCAGGAAGTTCTGCTTCTTGAGGCCGCGCATCACATCGGCCGCGAGTGAAGCGTCGTAGGGAATCGCCGGACTGAGCTTTGGATAGTTGTCCCAACTCACGAAGTCGAGCTTTCTTGCCAAGTCGTAGTAGTCGATCGAACCATGGAGCCCCATAAAATTGTGCGTGATGAATTGAGATCGTGGGCAGACCTGACGTGAAGATCGCCACCTGGGCATTGAGAAATTCGACCTGCATGTCCGACATGAACCGCTGCCAATCCAATGACGCGCTTGGATTGCTGATGGCCCAATCGCCGATGCGATCGTCGGGAATTGGTATTTCCGCCCAGTTGCCAAATCGCTGGCCCCAAAAACGCGTGCCCCAGGCGCGGTTCAATTCGTCAAGACTACGATATTTCTTCTCAGCCAGCGCTGGAAGTTCGCTCGGCATTTGTCGCAGCGGCAATCAGCCTTGCCGAATTCGTTGTCGATCTGCCAGCCGACGACTGCAGGGTTCTTGGCATAGTGCTCGGCCAGCTGGCGGACGACGCCCAAGGCGAGCCGGTGAAAGTCTGGGTCGGAGAAACAGTTATTCCGCCGACCGCCCCACACGGTCCGCAGGCCGTTGCCGCTGCAGTCTCCAGCGCTTCAGGGTACTTGCGGGCCAGCCAGGCCGGCATGATCGCCGTCGGCGTGCCCATGATCACGTTGATGTCGTACTTTCTGGCGAGCTTCAGCCAGCGATCGAGCCAATCGAACTCATACTTCCCTTCCTCCGGCTCGAACAGCACCCAAGAAAACTCCGCCACCCGGACAATGTTGAAGCCGGCCTCCTTCATCATCTGCAGGTCGGTTTCCCAGCGCTCCTCCGGCCAGTGTTCGGGATAGTAGTCGGCGCCGACATACATCTTGCCATCGGCGGTGTAGAGGCCGTGGTCGGAGGATGGCGACTGGGCTGAAAGTTGACCAGTTGCCATCGAAACCAATCAGCGGCAACAACCGCTTAGACTCTCGACACTGCGTCCGGTCTGATGTGTGGTCGTCATTGAATTTGTCAACAGGTCAACGAACGGCCGCGGATTGCCAAGCAGGATTCGGCGTTGGCATCCGCGCCCCGACCGATTTGCGCCAGCTCGACAAGTTCATTGTGTAGGCGAGCGGTGATTTCTGGGCGTTCCTTCGACAATCGTGTTGTTCGCCGACGTCACGATCCAAATTGTATAGTTCCAGTCGTCCATCCTCATACCATTCAATTAGCTTCCACGGACCCTCGCGAACTGCGCCGCCTGGCGGCCCCCCTTGATTGCTGTAGTGAGGGTAGTGCCAGTAGAGAGCGTCACGGTTGGGAGCCGTTTCTCCCCGGAGCAACGGCACGAGGCTGACGCCATCGGTACGTTTGTCGGGTGCGGCTGAAATGCTGGCCATCTCCTGAATGGTTGGATACAGATCGTTGCTGATCACCGGCACGTCGCACTCTGCCTCCCGGCGTGGTGACATGCGGGCCAACGGACTAGCCAGGGGACACGGATGCCTCCCTCATAGAGCCATCCCTTTCCTGCGCGGAGCGGCAAATTGCTGGTGGGAGATCCCTCGGCCGTGCTGAGACCTCCGTTGTCGGACAAGAAAAACACGATCGTGTTGTCTTCGCCGCCCCGATTGATCGATCGCGTCGAGTAGCTTGCCAACGGCCTCGTCAACAGCGTCGACCATCGCTGCGTAGACGGGGTCATCCTGTCGCTGCCGATTTTCGTTCGCGCCCTCCGGAAGAAACAGCGGGCCTGACTCGTGAAGTTCTGCCAATTTGTCGCGGTACTTCTCTATGAGGTCTTGACGGCCTTCGATTGGTGTATGGACCGAGTAGAAAGATAAAAACAGGAGAAACGGCTGGTCGCCAGCGTTCTTTATGAACTTGATCGATTCGCGTGCCAGCCGGTCAGGCAAGTGTTCACCAGTGGGACCGTCGGCAAGCCGCGGGTTCTCGTAAGGTGAGAAGTAACCACCCGGCGGCCACCCGATTTCATAGCCCCCAAGGTTGATCTGGTAGCCTTGCTGTTCGGGTAAGAATCCTTCGCCTCCAAGGTGCCACTTTCCGGCAATGAAGGTGCGATAACCCGAGGGTCGCAGCATTTCAGCGAGAGTCTTTTCTTCGAGTGGCAAGTGATCCACGTATTTCGCCGGCAGCAGACGACGGCCCCGAAATACTTGTTTCCATTCTTTTTTGACAGCGTCCTCCGGTTGAGGTGCGCCGAACCACTCCGTCGTTCCCAGCCGCGCCGGGTACATTCCCGTCTGAAGGCTGGCGCGAGTAGGCGAGCAGACGGGGCAGGCAGCGTAGCCGTTGGTAAATCGCAGTGACTGGCGCGCCAATCGGTCAATCACGGGAGTGTCATAAAAATGGCTGCCAAGACAGGCGGCATCGGTCCAGCCAAGGTCGTCGACAAGTATGATCACGAAGTTTGGCGCACGCGACGGCTTGGGGGCTGTCGCCGTGACTTGATAGGCGCACATGAATACCAGCAGAGTGGCGCCGAGCCTGAGTAGTTGCCGGCGAACGCGAGTCTGGATCAAGCTGGTTAACCGGCGGGCAGGAATCATGTCACACAAATCACTTCTAATTCGGCTCGGCATGCTACGGTCTCGTATGGTATTCGACGTCGCGCAAATCGCGTTTGTCATCTCTGACGACTATCCGTAGTTCACAGTCCGATATCGGAGCCAAGAACAGCAAGCCACGGTAGAGCTCGGCAATTGGGAGTCTGGTTCGTTTGTTCGAAGGAGGCATCGCACGTAGGCTCAAGCCACCCAGTCAGCTGTAGGTGATGCGTCACCGGAAGTTTGCCTGGACATATCGAAATCTGGGATTGCATCCTGACAAGCCCCGATGCTTGGGCGCTGATGTCCCGCGACACGAGCACCCCAAAAATCACGACCGCCGCCGTTCTCAATTGGCGTTCCCGTGGCAAGGCATGGTGAACCCAGCAGGAGGCGATAGGCAGATAGTTGGGGAAGCAGAAGAGGGTCGCCGATTCGCGCCGTACCGACTTTGCTCAAACGCGGGTCGACATACTGGCCCACTATTGTGTCGCCGGACCTTTCTTGTCCGGTCGCCGCGACCCATGCGGAAAAGCAATTGTAATTGCCCAAGCTGAAGCTTTGCCCGCCAAGCGTCCACCACACATTTCCTGCGAACCGCGGGTGACTATCGTCACCGACGATCGGTGAGCCAGCCGTCACGAAGATGTTGTTTCGGAAGACAACGACGGGGATGGCGTAGCCGCCAAAGCCACTCGCGCGAAATAGCACGCGGTCACCGGGTTCGAGTTCGATTTGATTGACGCGTTTGATCGTCTTCCAAGTTTCGGATCTGGTTCCCTTATGCAAGTCGTCTCCCTCGGCACTGACGAATAAGTCGCGCCTCCGTACGAACCGAGTACAGTGCGACGGCTGAAAGCCAGCACAACAGAAACGTGTTCCTGCATCTCATCAGTCCGTATTCCCCTCTGGCATGCCGCCGCCCATCGTCGCGCGACGGATCGTCGTCGTCGCACCTCTGTTCTGTTCTCTGCTGCACATCATTCGGCTAAAGCAGGATCCATTGAATGAGAGTTTGGAGCGGGGCTCACTGGTCAGCTATTTGCTCTTCAACATAAGTACGATTCTTCTCGATCCGGGTCCGACCTCGACACCCAGCTCCTTTCCCGACACATAACGATCTGGCAGTTCAACTTGCGGGTGGCAAATATAGGCTTTGTAGATACCCAGGCGGACTCCCGGAAACCCGGCCATGCTCTCGGGCAGCAACTCGGACGGGATGCGAAGCGGTGCGTTTCCGTTACGTCCCGTGGTGCCCTCAGCCGTCTCCACAAAGTCGGCAAGAAAAGGCTCGGGAACCAGCTTGACGTCAGCGCCGGCCAGCGGCTTGCGGTCGAGGTAGACCAGGCAGTCGATCATCTTCAGACCGGCCCCTCGATCAATGTACGCACGGATCCGGTCCGCTATTTCCTCGCCCGAGACCTGACCGTCGCCATTGAGGTCAATCCAATTGATCGCGGCCAGGATGCCCGGGCAGGCTTTCATTTCGTCCTTCGAGAGTTGGCCATCGCCATTTCGATCGTATGCCGCTAGGGCCTCTTCAGCCGCTGCGTCCGGATCGTATGGGGGAACATCCACACGTTCCACCCTCCGGCAGCCGGGCCCCAGCGACAAGAAACACGCCAATATGTAAGTGCCAATGCGAACACTCCGAGCAACGATCGCAAGGCCTCGTGTTTCGCGAATAGCCACGGGAAACTTCCTAGGGGTTACTGTTGGGGAGTCAAAAAAGAGTCGCACCTAGTCGGCCCAGCAAATCGGCAATTCCTATCGCCAGGCGAACCCTTCCGACCGTCGGGGAACCAGCCTCATTGGGGGCCGATCACCTCTCCATCATCTCGCATTCCTTGCCAGAGATGAACGTTCTCGTCGATGTCAAAGCCAATGCTGGTGACCGAACCATCGCAAAACAACATATTGACCCCACTGGGGTGAGCGCTGCCAAACATCACGTGAGCAGAAACGCCAATGCGATCCGGTTCGGGCGGATAAACGTCTCCTGGCATCTCATTCACGTTGCAGTTACCCGTGTATCTTGTGTTGTCAAAATCCTCGCCCACATACATGGGCAGGTTGTCGCCCGGAGGATCATTCGAGTCGTAACGATCCGCTTGAACCAGCTTCTCGCCGACCAGATAGGTCTTGGACGTGCCATCCGTGATCTGCGTCAGTCCAATCTCACTGCGCTGGAACATGACACCGGTAATTCTGCAGCCGAGCTGACCTGGTGCCGGATTCGGATTGGGCCATCCCCAACTATCTCCTTGCCCCAATGTCGGCGGGCCGGCCGTATCCTTAAGTGCATTCCCCGCCCCGCCGCCATTGGCGGCGTAGTCGGTCCTGGCGACCGAGAGGTCCAACAGAGCGTTGGTGTTCTGTAACCTGACTTGGGCTTGGGGATATTGCCCGCGCACCAGTGGAAACGTACCGGAACTACGGCGACTAGGACAGAGAAAACTCGTGACTGGTTTCTGGCAGAGCTCCGTCAGGGCAGTCCGTTGTACGGCACCCGTCTGACCGCTGCCGAGCGTGCGCAGACTCTGCTCCTCGAGATACGGAAGAATGTTATACACCCAGCCGCCGGGTTGGCGCTTGCCGAAACCGCGATCGGGATCGCCCACCCAGTTATAACCCCAACCTCCGGTCGGCAGTTGTTTGTGCGAATCGACGTGCAGCAAAATGGCCACGCCGATTTGTTTTAGATTATTTAAGCACTGGGCGCGACGGGCGGCTTCCCGCGCCGACTGAACAGCGGGTAGCAGCAACGAGACCAAAATGCCAATGATGGCAATGACGACGAGTAGTTCGACAAGCGTGAAACCACGAAGACGCAATCTTCGGCCATTCCTCGTGCGACCATTGTCTCTTTGCAGCGACGTAAGATTCTCAACTAGCATGTCAATTCTCCATCGACTCCACGCGGGCAAGCGGAATCTGACGACGCCCATGCACCACATGGTATTTCAATATCCCGCTTGCTACGTATACGCGGGAGGAACCTTCGGTCCAGATGACAAGCTGGCGTGCAAGGCGACGTAAGCCGGCATGGTCACGATGCCGGCGCGGAGCCGCAAACCCCCGCGCGAGCCCTACACCGCGAGGCCTCGGGAAACGCACGACGCCCCGACATCCGACGCACAAGGAACGCTAGGTTTCACTCCACTCTATTATTATTCCGGCGACACGGCTCGATGTGAGGCAGCGAGCTGCGAAATCGACGAATTTTTATGAATTCTGGCTCAGACGTGATCCGGTCGCCGGAATATCTTGAGGAGGAGAAGTTTCCCGTGTCCGTCGCTCGCGGGAACGGTGGGCCGATGCGGCGCGGTGCCCGCTGACGCCGAGGCGGTCGTTGTTTCTTGTCAACTTTGGAGGAAAAGTCTAATGAAGATGAAAACTGGCTCCGTATGGCGGGTGGCCCTTGCACTCGTCGCCCTGGGGGCGCTTACGGCTGGGTCGTCAGCCCGAGGGGCACTGGTCGCCCACTACACCTTTGACGATGTCGATACCACGAAGAGCGGCGATGGTTCGATGAACAACCCATTTAACTTCAGCATTTCAGACATCGCCAATGGCAATACGGCGACCAACGTAGCAACGGAGCAACAAAGTGCCGTTGTCCCTCTCCCCGGCGGGACCGGCGTTTATGGCACTCAGATGATCACCGGCCAACCGGGCGTCTTTGGGCAGTCGCAAAAGTTCTGGCGCGACCCCTCGGACTTTAACCTGGCATCCGCCAATGGCACCTACACGATCGCTCCGGGCGTGGTTCCCTCGGGCGCCGCCCAGCGGACGATCTCGGTTTGGTTCAATCAGGAAATTGATATCACCTCGGGCGGTAGCCAGGATAAGCTCTGGGGCTACGGCACCAATGTGGCTGGTCAGGCCCTGGACCTGTCGCTGGAAGGCGGCGGCTTGCGCACCCGCCATTTCGGCGGCAACATCACTTATGGCAGCGGCTTCGACTTCCAGAGTGGCCACGCCGATGGCGGTTGGCATCTTGCGACGCTCCGCGTGAACGCTGGCGCCACCACGTACGCTGATGTCGACGTGTTCCTCGATGGAGTGCAGTTGGCCGTGTCTGCGACTGGCGGCACCGGCATAACCCAGTCGATCAACACGGTTGAGCAAAATAACCCTGCGACCGGTTTTCCAGGCCATGGTTTTGGTATTGGCACGTCGAGCGAGCGCGCTGGCGGGTCCTCCCAGAACGGCATCGCTGGCTTGCTCGACGACATGCGAATCTACGATACCGCGCTGTCCGACTCGGACATCAAGGCTCTGTGGGTTGCAGGAGGTATACCTGAGCCGGCCTCAGCGGTGCTGATGATACTGGGCTTCACCGGCAGCTTGCTCGCCGTGCGTAGGCGACACAGCTAGTGAGGTTCATGGATTTCCCTGGCTTTTCAGGAGATCCGATAGAATGAAGGAAGAGTGCGAGACGCGGGCCGGCACGTCCGGCTCGCGTCCGCTGCTTGTCGTTTGGTTCGGTAGCTGGCAATGCGTTTTTCCTAGACAGAGTCAGAGAGGTTTTCCCGTGGTCACCATCACTGGCATCTCATCTTGTCGGCGGGCAATGCTGGCGGTCGCCGTCGCACTTGTTTGCGTTACACCGGGCAGAGCCACGCTGGTAGCCTACTACACATTTGACGACGACGACACGACTATTACCGGGGACGGTCTGGGCGACGGGGATCCGAATAACAATCTGACGCCCGGCGATACTTTGTACGGGATCGACGATCCCAATGGGACTCCCTTTCACATAGAGTTGCTGGACGCCAGTGGCCACGGTAATACGGCGGTGAACTCTGCCACGACGTTTTCAGGCTCTGGACGGGCCGACTACAATGGCAACGGCATCGTCGACGCAGCCGACTATACAGTCTGGCGCGATACCCTCGGTTCAACGACAGATCTGCGCCAACGGCGACAATACCGGTGCCAGTGCGACGGTCGTTGACCAAGCAGACTATGTTTTCTGGAAGGCCAATTTCGGCAGCCTTGGCCCGCGTCGAGTCTTCGGTGCTGCCACATTCACCGGCCAACCTGGCATGTTCGGCCAGTCCCACAAGTTCTTCCGTGATCCCTCGGTCTTCCAGACTGCCGGCGACCTGGGTAGCGCCAAAAAGACAGCCAACACCACTTACTACGTCGACGCTGTTAGCGGAACTGACCCCGGTTCCAACGGCGACATTCCGGACGGGGCGGATCCGCGGACTTTCTCGCTTTGGTTTAAGCAGGAGATCGACGTTACCGCCGGCGGGTCACAGGACAAGCTGTTCGGTTACGGAGATCAGTTCGGAGGCGAGGCGTTCGACATTGGCCTGAACGGCGGTGGCATCGAGTTGCGTCACTTCGGCGGCAATATTGTTTTCGGGAGCGGGTTTGACTTTGATGGCACAGATGCCGGCTGGCACCAATTGGCTGTCCGCGTCAACAGCGGCGCCTCGACGTTTGCGGACGTGAATGTGTTCCTCGACGGATCGCAGTTGTCTGTCTCGTCCGGCTCCCAATACCTCAGTGAAACGCTCAATACCACCGAGAATATTGATGGCTTCGGGATCGGATCCACGAGCATCTCGGCGTTGATGTCTGCTCAGAACGGTTTTCAGGGTTGGCTCGACGAATTTCGCATCTACGACACGGCGCTCACCAACATGGAGATCATGGATCTTGCGAATGCCGCGGGAAGTGCGAGCGGCCTGGGGGCCGGCATGGCCGTGCCGGAGCCCGCTGGGTTGCTGATGGCGATGTTTGCGAGCGTCTGTTTCCTTATCGCGCGACAAAGTACATGCTTGGACGGAGGTACTCGTGCTCGGTGACGATCAAAGCGACCGAATGTCTCGCCGCACGGAGGAGTTCTTGAAACTCTACGGGCAGTGTCAGCGTCAACTGTACGTGTTTACCATCTCCCTCTTGCCGAGCGCCACGGACGCACAAGATGTCTTGCAGGAGACAAGCCTGGTGTTGTGGGAGAAGTTCGGCGAGTTTGATCCCCAAGGGAGTTTCTTTGCGTGGGCCCGCGGAATCGCCTACCGAAAGGTGCTTCAGCATCGCGAGAAGATGGCACGACAGGCATCGTTCCTTCGACAGACGACCGTCGAATTGCTCGCAAAAGACTGGGGCCGCGCGGAGCTAAATGAGGAACAGGATCAGCAGGCCGCTCTGGCGCATTGCCTCAATCGCTTGAGCGCCAGCGACGCGGAGTTAGTCAAAGAGCGCTACGCACCTGGAGCAACCGTACAGGCACTGGCAACCAATCTAGGGCGAACTCCCAATGCGCTCTCCCAATCGCTGCGGCGGATTCGACAGGCGCTATTGGATTGTATGACTCGCTACTTGACCGCCCAGGCCCGAGGTGTTTGACCATGGCAGAGCCGACGTCTGAACAGCGACGGGAATTGGATCAACTGGTGGGGAGCCTGTGTGATGGCCTGCTTGCCGACACCGAGCGGACACGACTCGATGAGATCCTCCACGACAACGCTTGGTCGCGCGAGCGCTACCTGTCCCTGATGAATCTCCACGGCCGACTCGCCTGGGATTGTGGTTTTCCAAGCCGTAATGACGACGGACTGCCCCAGCCATCGGATTCCGACGTCCACAAGGGGCGTGCCTCATGGCCTATTGAATTCGCGAAGAAGATCGGCGCCAACAAACAATTCCTGTTTGCTGCCTCATTGATCGTGGTGGGTCTAATCGGGACTGCCAGCGGCGTCATGTTCAGTTCACGTTTCGTGTCGCTACGCCCTGTTCCGGCAACCACATTGTGGCGCGAACCAAGTTTGGCCCCAGTTCAAGCGACGTTAACCCGAACAGTCAATGTTACATGGAGCGGCGCCACAAGATTGCCGGAACTTGGAAGTCCTACCGGGACCCATCTGATGCGGCTACGGTCCGGCCGCGTGCAAATCACATTTGACACAGGCGTGGAAGTGGTTGTTGAGGGACCGGCTGAGTTCTCGCAAGATGGGTATGGCGGGATGGCGCTCAATTCGGGGATGTTGACGGCCAAGGTCCCAGCTCGCGCAGAGGAATTCTCCGTCTTCACCACCAGTGCTAGGATCGCCAGTCGGGGCGGAACGGACTTTGGGCTCGTAGTTCCGTCAGACGGCCTCACCGAACTTCACGTCATGGAAGGGACAGCATCAGCGGGGTTGCTGACCGATTCCGTTGGCTGCGCCATGCAGCATCGGATGCAAAGCGTAGAAGAGGGCCACGCGATTCGCCTCGACCGCGATAGCGAAACAATCGCATCGATTCGGTGCGACAACGAACGATTCTCAACGATTCGTGCCCACGTCTTGGACATCGTCGACCTTGTCTCTGGCGGTGATGGATTTGGCGATCATCTCATCTTCGGAATCGACGCCGTGTCCGGCAGGAGGCTGATGCCAGATTTATTGCCGCATCCTCAACAAGTCGGCAACACAAAGTACCGGTCAGTGGTATGGAACGCATTTATCGATGGAGTCTTCGTACCACCCGCCGACAAGAGTCCAGTCCAACTTGATTCGACTGGGCGGACCTATACGGGATTACCCAAGACATCCGGTCAGTGCTGGGAGGGTGGCATCGCGTTGCACCGAACAGGTTTCGAACAACCACGCGTCGATGACGGAAAGATTGGAGTCTACAATTGGCTGCAGTCGCAAAGTCCCGATGCATTTGCCGGTACAGTCGGTGCGTTCTTAGGGCTGCATGCCAATGTCGGGATTACGCTGGATTTGAGGGCAATCGGGATGCTCGTCCCAAATAGCAACCTCGATCATTTTCGCGCAAGGCTGATGTATCTGCGTCCGGATGGCCCTGGTGCGCGACCACCGGTCCTCTGGCTATTCCTCGACGGCAGACTGTATGCATCCTACCGGCCAAATGGTCGCCGAAAGCCCCTGGATATCGATGTACCGATCGATTCCGCAAATCAGATGCTCACTATCATCGCAACTGATGGTGACGGCGTCATCGACGAGGACTGGATTGTGCTAGCCAATCCGTTGATTACGTGGGTCGCAGAGGAGAGAAATAGCATTTGATTCATCAAACCACAGTTCAGGGTTCATGCCGGCAGGCAGAGCAGAAATGAAATGCGAATACTGAAAGCGATTCTCGGGGGACTCGTGGGCGGCGGACTTGGCATCGCCGTTGTCGCTTCAATCAACGCCTTTGCCGGGTACAATGCCGATTGGCTTGGTCTCGTAACTGGTTTCCTGACAGGCTTCTGCGTCCGTTACATCGTGCGCGGAACGGGGAAATCCAACTACGTCTGTGGCGCGGTGGCCGCACTGTTGACTTTGGCGGCCATTGTCTTCAGCGACTACGCAGCCGCGACGGTACTCAATGTGCGCACTGCACATCTCTTAGCGCCGTCGCCTCCGGCAGCAGACCAGCCCAAAGTGGACGAGGACAACACCGTAGATAAGCTGCACGTTGAAAGAGTCCAAACTAATGATGTGAATCAACGTGTCAAGCCGGCGTTTCCGACATCGCCAGGACAACCAGCCAATCGGTATGACACAGTGCATGTCGTTTGGCTCAGTCTCGCCGCGGTGATTGCGTATCTTCTGGGCCGCAGTGAATCGCCGCTGCCCACACAGCCGGTGAGTGACACCAACGTCGCAGCATGATGCGACGTACAACATGTCATTTCACGCACCCTCTCTTGAACCTACCACGAACTACCCTGATTGGGAATGGCAATGGCAGCACAGTATGCAATAGATGTTGACTACGGCCGGCCTGTACAACAATGATGCGCAACGCAAATCGTTGACACAAACCGACGAAATGCAGGAACCGAGCCGGCATGATTGCCGTCAGAAAAGGCCAATCGCCGGCCGGCGAAGCAACGAACAAGTGACCAGCCGGCCGCGAAGCTGATTCCGGCGCGGTCGATCCGCGCGGCAAACTCTTCGACAACTGAAACGAGGTAACAGCGCCGCCAGTTAAGCCGCCAGGCGGTAGAAGTGTTTCAGTAGCCCGCCTAGGCGCCACTCGCACTTGACCTCGGCGAGCGAAAGCGGCGGTGATTGCGTATCTTCAACGTGGCAGGTACTGCCGACCGATTCGTCCCTTGGTTGTGGCAAGAGCACATTGCCGAGTCCTTGATGCGGTCGGCACTCGTGATAGAAGGCCACGTACTGCGAGACGATGTGGTCGAAGTGCTCCTGCCCAAACACGATGAAATGGTCGACGGCTTCGTGCTGCAGACTCTGAATCCAACGCTCGATGAAGGCGTTGAGATTCGGGGCTTGCGGACCGACCAGCTTGACTTGAATGGAACGCTCATTGAACACGCGGTCGAAGGAGTCGCCAAACTTGCCGTCGTAGTCCCGCGTGACGATGGAGCAGGGTAGCCGTTCGGTGGCGGTGTGCTCGACGAAGGCGCGGGACTGTGACTCCATCCAGGCGGCATCGGGCTGGAAGGTGCTTGGTGTGACAAACACCCGCCGCGTGTCTAAGTAGTCCCGCACTGGAATTTCAGCGGTGGGTTATTTTGGGGTAAACTCCGTGGATTCGCAGTTTTGGGAGTGGTCGCGGTTTCACGGAGGGCGCCATGACGCGTTGGAAATTGACGGACAAACAATGGGAAGCTCTGGACGATCTGCGGTTCTCGACGGCGGACAAGGCCCTGTTCCGCAACGCCACGATCATTTTGATGAGCGCGGCCGGACGCTCCAAGCCCTCGATCGCCCACGATTTGGGGTGCAGCGTCGGTACGGTCGACGTCGTGCGCAGACGCTATCGGGAGGAGGGTGCTCCGCGTCACCATTGTTGAGGCGCTACTGGCTACGCCGCCGCCGTCGCCCCTTACTCCGGGGGTTCCGGAACCGAAATTGCCGCTGCTGGCATTCCCGCCGCTGCCGGTCGCGTCGCCGCTGATCGTGCTCTGCTCGATCAGAACATTGCCGCTGGCAACAAAGATCCCACCGCCATCGCCGCCATCGCCGCCATTTGCTCCTCTCCTAAAATCTGCGCTGGCGACAGGCGTGCCCGCATTCCCCCCGCGACCGGTCATGTTTCCATCGATCGTGCTGTCGCGGATCGTGAGCGTACCTGCCGAACTAAAGATCCCGCCGCCGCTTCCTCCCGCTCCGCCAGCGTAAGCGAACGATAAGGTCCCCCCACCGAACGCAAAACCGCCTGTCCCGCCCGAACCACTGGCGTTTCCGCTGATGGTACTGGCGATGACGGTGAGGTTTTCAGTGCTCAAAATCGCGCCACCACTCGCCCCCGGGCTTCCGGTCGCTTCGTTTCCATCCGCTCCCCGTGGGGCATCGCCGCCGGTCAGCGTGAGGCCGATGATCTCGACGTCGATCAACGCACCACTACCGTCGTCGATGTTAAAGATGCGATAGCCGTCGCCCGTGGCAAACGTGTGGTCGGCGCCGTTACCCGCGTCGATCGTAAGCAGATTCGCGCCCGGCCCGATGATCGTCAGGGCCTTGTTGATCAACATTTCGCCCAAGGCATCGTTCATGTTGATCGTGCCGGTCACCGAGAAGTCGATTGTCTCGCCCGGGGTGGCCGCGGCAATCGCGTCGCGCAAAGACGTTCCCGTCCCTATGCCGATGCCGTCGTTTTCATCAACAAGCGTGTCGACGATGATCGACAGCATCCGCCGGTCTTCAAGCGGCTCGATCCGCAACGGTCGCGCGAAATAAACGGCCGACCGCCGACGCGTCGCCGAGCGGCGACGGTTTGTCTTCTTAGAGCGGAGCCAACGATCATGCCTTCGGCGAGACATCCAAGCCGCACCCTCGATTTGCCAGTCCTGCAGTGTATGACCGACGACTGCCCCATGCAAGAAAAAACAGTTGAGCCGACAGGCAAATCTGTTGACGCAAACACGTTGGCTTGGCGGCACTCGTCGACATAAGTCTAAATACGGCAATATCTTCGCACCACAATGTTTCTAAGCTTATGTCATCAATCATAATGCCGGTCCGCCATCGAATCGGCGACGCACGAGACATCTACCGAGGCGATGCTACCCTCGATCGATCCGTTTCTGATCACCATTTGTTTCGACCCTTTGCGCGCGGCGGTGAATCTGACCGCTGTTAGAAACGGACCTTCCAAATCTGCAGCGGTTGCATCAACTTCGCTGAGTTAGGACTCGGGCGAACTCGCAGCGGTGGTGCCCACCGACCGGAGTTTCTGCGAGCGAACTGTGTAGTCCAACTGATCGCACTTAGGTGGCTTTTGGCAGCTTTTGTGCCGCCGCGTTCGTGCATAAGGTCGAACCGACATGTGCGACTTGGAGTTCGGCCCGGAACGGCCAATGAGTGACACGCCGAACGCAACCTGGCCGGCAACCGCCCCGCCACCACTCCGCAGTCGCCTTGCGGGCTACAACCGCCTTGGCCTGAGATTCTTTCCAGTGCCGGCCGTGAAGCGGCTCGAATTCGATCCACTTCAGTTGCGCAACATTGCCCCAAGCCGAATGCCCGCAGCGACGACACGCTCCCGAGCGTGATGGCCAGCGGCTTTCAGGTAATCATCGGACGGCGTTACCGCCGGCACCTTGTCCCCCGCCGGTGTGCTGCGAACAGCTTGGAGAATCGCCGGGCTGTACACAAACGATTCGGCCAGTTGATGACTCTCGACCAGCCACTTGCGAACGTCGGTTTCCTTGGCCGCTGTGTCCCACACGTCGCCGTAGTTTTCGCGGTCGGATAGCTCGGCCGCAACCTTGCGGACGTTGTTGAAGCTCTCAGAGCGGCCGAGTAGGTTGTCCCAAAGCGAATGCAGGTTGTTGCCGCGAGTCAACGGTATCTGATTGCCACCGCGGTCGCCCTTCGGGAACTGGTTGACCGATACTAGTGCGCAAGAGTGCAACGGCTGGTGCAAGTCGCCGACAAGATGGACTAGCCAACAGTAGGCGAGCGCCTTCGCATCCGGCCCGGCGGACTTGTCGGCAATTGTGGCTCGGCTGTACGCGATGGCTTGGACGACGTTGTAATCGGCTGGGTCGCCACTGGTCGGATACTTGAACGACTGGTTGAACGGCAGTTTGTCGGCCAGCGCCCGGCGGTCGTTCTTGTCGACGTATACCGGGACGTTGATAAAGTGCCACCACGGCCGATCGTAGGGGCCGCCGCGGGCAATGTCGGGCCAACACGCGGCTTGCCAAAAGATCCATCGATCTTGTTTCGCCTGGTCGCCCGTCGCCACGTCGCGGGGCATCTTGGAAATGAAGTCTTCGGCGAAGCGGGGATGATGCTTGAGCGTATCGACGATGCTCTGCCGCGTCGGCGCGTCGATCTGCTGCCAGGCAATCTCGGCAACCACCTTGTGGCCGAGCGAATTCCACGCGAGCGCCTGGGACGCCAACGAGACGGCCAGGAGAAGGGCAGCGGCGGTGCGGTGTAGCATGGTCGTTACTCGGCGGTTGGGGGCGCCGATCGCAACCGGCAGAACGAAATGGAGAGCGTCGGCGCGTCGCCGACAACAAGCTTCGTCATTCGGACTTCGGCCACACCAGTATCGGCAGTCCGGTGTGTGCCGACGATGTCGAAGCCTGGTTCGCACTTGTGGATCGCTGTCCCGGCCCACTTTCCGTACCAATCGACGTCGCCGATGACTGCCCTCGCTACGAGCCCGGCGGCCGTCGCAAGGTGCGGGGCGCTGTCCTTCGTGTAGATCGTGGTGACGCTGGCTCGACGCGGCTCGTTCGCCTCGCCCTCGATCGCCACCGTGGCGCCGGAGCCGTCCAGCTTCACGACGTAGAGCCCGGGCTTGTCGACAGCGGTCGACCAGGTGAAGGTGCCGGCGAGGGCGTCGAGCAACTCTTGGCGGTTGGTACCCAGCGTCGGCGTGCGTCTTGCTCCTGGCCGCTCTGGTTGCACAGCGACATCGGCCGGCGGAGCCAACGCGGCCGTGCCGGCGACGCCAAGCCCGGCGCCGACGAGGATCGCGAGCAGCAGGGCAATTCGTTTGTCGGTTTTCTGCTGTCGTACTGCCATCTATCGAGTCCCCGGGGCGACAACCTCCAGTATGCTCAGGATGGAAGCGAGCCGAAAGACACGAATAGGTAGCGCGGGCAGCAGAAAACCGGCAATGACCACGGGCCAGCGATCGCGTACGCTGGATGTGGACTGCCAAGGTCGACACGATGAACGCCGACGAACTATCCCGCGATCGGACGCTCTGTCCGCACAGATTTTGCAGGTTTAGCCTTTAAGCGTCTTCAGTCGTTCCCATTTCTTGGGAGAGCGCTCCCAAAACCAGAAGTGCCAGCCGTTGATTCGACGACCTACGATTTCGCTGGCGAGGTCGGAGGGAGAGGCGTAAAGGTATCCGTTGTATCTAATCCAACCATCAGGACGAACGGATGCACGGTATTCGTTGCCTTTGTAGCTGGCTTTCAGCCTCAGCCGTCGATCGAGATATGGTCCAAGTACAGTTTCCTGCGCCCTAATCTCACGCGGAGTCAGATTGCGAGTATGGCGACGACCGACAAGCGCATCAAGCTCCGCGCTCTGTTGCGAACGAATCATTTGCACGAGGTCACGTTTCATGTCCGTGGAGCGAGGAAAGCGGCCTTTGAATTTATTGCCACGGGTCGGGACGATTCGCAGCACGAGTAGTTCCAACTCACGAATGTGTTCCGCTTGCGTCGTCAAATAGACGCTAAAGTTGTCCCAAAGGCCGTGGTGACGATCGCGCAGGTGCGCCCCGAGCCGGCCCTTAAGATTACTAGCCAGGCCCACGTAGTAAAGTTGGCTCCGCCGATACAGTGCATAGATTCCGTGTTGACGTCCAATTTGCTCTCGAATTACATGCTGATACTGCTCGAACACACGGGCGGAGATATGTTCCATGTGCTGATCGACCAGGTGATTTCGCCGTTTTGCCATCGAAAATCGCTCGCCAATACCGGTGGAAGAATCGCTACGTCGAATCGCAGCAAACTTGACCCTATCGACCTATTGTAATTACCGCCGGTGAGCCCGACAGTTGACCGGGCAGGAGTGTTACCGGCGGCAATGCGCAATCGTCTCAATCGACACAATCAGCCAATGCGGCGAGCTTTCATTGGCTGGGAATCCTCGCCTTCGAACGAAGCGAAACACGGGACCCCACGGCTTCTGAAATCTTTAATGGACCCTCGACGGTACTCAGGCCGTTCTAACTAAACTATCTCGCCCCGGGGGCGCGTTGTAGATCATGCGGGCGGCCGCAAAGGCATTGACGCAAAACGCCGAAAGGCGGAAGATTACCTAGGTCAAGCCATCGAGGCCCATCGTGACTACATCGCCAAACAAGCCGACGCCCAGAGAGCCTTCGACGAACGAATCGCTCAAGAAGCAGCCGCGCAAGAGCAGCCCGGTCAACCTCCGAATACTGGACCTAATGAAGCAGGGCCTGCCAATGCAGCGGGCAGTGATGCAGGCGGGCTACGAACTGAGAGCTGGCAAACTGCCCCAGTAAAACCCTTCACGCTCTCACGCGAGGGTTCCAAGGAAACGGCTCCGATTGTCGAGCCCTATCGGCCCGAGAATACTCTTGAGCCATCGCCTCCAGCGGAACGTCAGCCGAATCTCGTCGGGATGCCAACCGACATGGAGAAGCGGACGCTGGAGGGGCAGCAGGGATTGTTTGAAGAAGCATGCTCGAAAGGCGAATGGCGAAGCGGAAATTTGCGACAGACGATGAGCTGCGAGTACTTACACGTCGCACGCTGCAACAAGGGGTGACGAGCGGCTTTGCTTTGGTTGGCTCGGGGCTTCAATCGAGTTTACACTGGCTGGCGACTCGCCGAACAGGCCACGGGGGTCCCCAAGCAGTCGGAAATCTTAACCAGACCCCCGGGCGCTTCTCGCTGACCCGCAGATGAGATAGCTCGTCCGTCTCGAAAGTGGTTTTACGAATCGAATTATTCTGGCCCACGGACGCGGCGGAGAGAGAAGGCTCGACGAGCCGCCCAGTTGGCGGCAATCCTCGAACTATCGCTCGGTTAAGTTGACTAGATTGTGGTCCATCCGGCGTCACCACCACGCGGCGCACGGCGCATTGCCTTGGTGACCGGACGCGACGTTATCCGTGTTCGGTCAAAGAATGCGCGACTTTGGGCGGTACTTCAGGTCCGCCCCGCGACAATTCATCTCTCCAACCAGAGAACCGATCCAAACGACCGACGGCGACCACGCCCGCTAGTCTCCGACGGATGCGAAGACCAGGTCAATCGCGTCGTCGAATGGACACGAAAAGCCGCCACTCTCGGGCTCGCCCAACGTTGTCTCGACGTCGACCGTCTGCGAGTCACGTCGAGACCAGACCGGTCGTGACGCTAACCACGCTTCTAGCGCACGATCGTGCGACGCGACTGCCTTCACAAGACGCCGCTTAGTCTCCTGCGGTACCCTAAAGCGCGGCCGGTCGACGTCAAACACGAAGTCGGCAGGGGCCGCCGAACGGACAGGCGGGTAGAGTTGACTCCAACGGACTAGCAGACGTTCCCGCATCTAAAGGCTCCACTGTCTGCTTCGTTTGAGTCGCCGGTTCCGCCAGCGAGGCACTTCCCGCACCCGCCGCTACGGCGCCAAAGTTTGCTTTCCAAGCGTCGTAATCATCTTGGTCGATGAGTCCGTTGCCGCTGCCATCGGCTCCCGAAAATGGCGCGACGGAATCGCCGAGCGTGTTACGCCAGACGGTGTAGTCGGCCGCATTGACGTAGCCATCATGGTTGTAGTCGCCGCGTGGCAGGTCGAACACGTTGGTCACGGTCACCAAAATCACTTGCAGATTCGTCAACGCACCATCGCTAGCCTGGACGATCACGACATAGACGTTGTCGCCGTTGGCGTCAGTCGGGGCTTCAAAATCAGGTGCTGCATTGAATGACAAATCGCCGCCACTGGTGATCCCGAACTTGGCCTGATCGGCACCGCCCACGATCGAAAACGTGACTGTTTGTGCCGGCAGGTCTCCGTCCGTCGCCGTGACGGTTAGTACTGTCGCGGTGTTCTCCGGGACGTTCGCCGTGTCGGAAGAAGTGAACATCGGGATGATGTCATTGACCGGTGTCACGGTGACACTGATTGTTTGGGGAGTCGTTCCGCCGTTTCCGTCACTGGCTTGCACCGTCACCACGTACACGTTGTCATGATTGGCGTCGGCCGGCGCCTCAAAATCAGGTGCCGAATTGAACGACAACGCCCCACCTGCAGTGATCGAGAATTTGGTCTGATCCGCTCCGCCGATAATCGAGAACGAAATCGCTTGCGCAGGCAAATCCGCATCGGTTGCGGTCACGGTCATCACGGCAGTCGTGTTTTCGGCGACGTTCGCCGTCGTTGGCGAAGTGAAGACCGGGACGTTGTCATTCACCGGCGTGACCGACACCAAAACTGCCTGCAGACTCGTTAGACCGCCATCGCTGGCCTCGACGATGACCACGTAGATGTTGTCGTGATTGGAGTCAGCGGGCATTCAAAATCCGGTGCCGATTTGAACGAGAGGACGCCGCCGCTGGTGAGCGAAAACTTTGACTGATCCGCACCGCCGACGATTGAGAATGAAATTGCCTGAGCCGGCAGGTCTGCATCCGTTGCTGTCACCGTCGTCACGGCCGTCGTGTTCTCTGCCACGTTCACCGTGTCGGACGACGTAAACACCGGAGTGTTGTCGTTAATCGGCGTCACCGTGACGCTGATCGTCTGTGTATCCGTGCCGCCCTCTTCGTCCATGACCTCGACCGTGACGACGTAGACGTTGTCGGCGTTTGCGTCGGCTGGCGACTCAAAGTCCGGGGCCGAGTTGAACGACAGGACCCCGCCGCTTGTGATCCCGAACTTGGCCTGATCCGCTCCACCCACGATCGAATAGGTGAGCAATTGCGCCGGCACATCCTCGTCCGTCGCGGTCACCGTCAACACTCCCGTCGAGTTCTCCGCGACACTTTCCGTGTCGTCTGACGTGATGACGGGATCGTGATTGAACTTCTTTAGGAACAGCACGTACACCGCACCACGGTTGGTGCCGCCCGTATCGTCGCGTTCGGCTCCCACAGCCAGGTCGGTGATCCCGTCGCCATCGAGGTCCCCCAGCGAGGTAATCGCGCGGCTGAAGACGTCGCCGTCGGCCAGAGTCGGCCCGCCCCCCGTGCCGCTCGCAATCTTTTGGCTGCTCTTGGCCGTGCCATCGGCGTTCATGAACAGCACGTGGACCGCTCCACGATCCGCCCCACCGGTGTCGTCGTATCGTGTACCCACGGCTAGATCCGTCACGCCGTCGCCATCAAGGTCGCCCAGTGCAGCCAGTGAGCTTCCAAAGAAGTCATTATTCGACAAGGCAGGCCCGCCACCGACGCCGTCCGCGATCTTCTGGCTGCTCTTTACGCTTCCATCAGCGTTGAGGAACAGCACGTGCACGGCGCCTCGGCCGCTGCCGCCCGCATCGTCCCCCCAGGCACCCACGGCCAAATCGGTAATGCCATCGCCGTCCAGGTCCCCGGGCGACGCCATTGCGGTGCCAAAGTAATCCGAGTTCGTGAGGATCGGCCCACCGCCGACACCGCTGGCAATCTTCTGACTGCTCTTCACCGTGCCGTTGGCGTTGAGCAACAGCACATAAGTTGCGCCGCGATTCGTTCCGCCCGTGTCGTCTCCGCTCGCTCCGACCGCCAGGTCGGTCACACCGTCTCCGTCCAGGTCGCCCAGTGCCGTCACCGATCCGCCGAACCGGTCGACATTCGCTAGGGCCGGCCCACCACCAACGCCGCTGGCAATCTTTTGGCTCCCTTTGACCGTGCCGTCGGCGTTCATGAAGAGCACATACACCGCACCGCGTAAACTTCCCCCAGTATTGTCCCGATCAGCGCCGACTGCCAAGTCGGTGATTCCATCGCCGTCGAGGTCCCCGAGGGACGCAATCGAACGGCCGAAGTAGCTGCCGCTCACCAGGCTTGGCCCACCACCGATGCCGCTGCCGATCTTCTGGCTGCTTTGGACGGTGCCATCGGCTTTCATAAACAGCACGTACAGCAACCCGCTATTGCCACCGGCCTGTGCACCCACGGCCAAGTCAGTGACTCCGTCGCCATTCAGGTCGCCAAGGGACGCGACGGCGTTGCCAAAGTTGTTATCGTTTGAAAGAATCGGCCCGCCATTCGTGCTGTTGGCAATCTTTTGAGTCTTCGTGCCGTCGGCCTTGCCGCTCGACGGCTTGGTGATTGTCACTTGGTAGTCTTCCACCTCGCCGCCGACCGCCGCCCCGGTGGGATTCGCCGCCGCTGCGTCGCTGCTCAGCCGGAACCTAGCGTACGTCGTCCCGGTGTGGTCGTCTCTGGCACGGCCGGGAACACCAGCGTCACGATGCTGTTGTTTGTGCCGTTCGGCACTGCGACCGAGGCCCGTTCTGTGGCGTTGTCGAACACGCCATTGGCGTTGTAGTCGATCCAGCCGTAGAGCGTCGCCGCTGCACCCGTCGTATTGGTGACTCGTACATTGACCGTCGGCTCCGCGCCGATGGTGAGCACGAGATCGGACGCTGGATTGGTGAGGCCGTCTTCATCGTCCGGTAGCGCCCCATTCACATCGTCCGCCTTCGCCACCGCGTTCTGCAGCGCGCCGCTATCCGCATCGACGCTGGCCCCCATCCGCAGGCCAGTGACGATCGTGTGGCTCGGGCCATTGTCGGTAAACCGCGTGTTGTAGTTCCCCGGGCCGGTACCCGCATGCCGCGTCCGGCGCGTCGCCGAAGTCGGTGACCGAAGTCACCGAGACGTTGATCGTCTGCGGAGTCGTGCCGCCATGGCCATCGCTGGCCTCGACGGTCACCACGTAGACGTTGTCACTGTTCGCATCCGTTGGCGCCTGATAGTCCGGTGCCACAATGAAAGAGAGTGCACCGCCGCCCGTAATCGAAAACTTCGATTGATCCACTCCGCCGACGATTGAGTACGAGACCGCTTGAGCTGGCAAGTCGGCATCGGTCGCCGTGACCGTCAGTACGGTCGTCGTGTTTTCAGGCACGCTCGCCGTCGCAGGTGATGTGAAGACCGGGGGGAACTCGTTGACCGGCGTGACCGTGACGCTGATCGTCTGCGGGGTCATGCCCCCGTTGCCGTCGCTGGCCTGAACGTCGACCACGTAGATGTTGTCGCCATTGGAGTCAGCCGGCGCTTCGAAGTTCGGCGCCGCATTGAAGGACAGTTCACCGCTGCTGGTAATCCCAAACCGAGCCTGGTCCGCGCCACCGACGATCGAGTACGTCAGCGTCTGAGCCGGCAGGTCGGCGTCCGTAGCGGCCACAGTCATCACGCCCGTCGAGTTCTCGGCCACGTTCACGGTATCGGGCGAGGTAAATGTCGGAACGTTGTCGTTGACCGGAGTGACGTTGACGTGGATCGTCTGCGTAGCCGTCCCACCATTGCCGTCACTGGCTTGGACGACCACCTCATAGACGTTGTCGGCGATGGTGCTGGTCATGCCGTTCACGATCGGAATGTCTTGTTCTACGAATGGTTCCCCTGTGCCGGCCGACGTCGAGCCGAAATACTGAAGCGTACCTTCGGCATCTTCCGACAGCGTGATTCGTGCCGTGACGTAATCCGTGCCGCTCGGCACGTCGACGCCGACGGCAGGTGCCCACGCAACGTTCAATCCGGCCGAGTCAAACTTCATTGCTGCACCGGGCTGCAAATCTACCGCACCACCAACTACCAGCACAGACTGAGACGTTTCTGCAGTAGCGCCACCGATCGCAACGAAGGTGTCGTACTGAACCCCTGGGAAAGCTGCAATCTGGCCGTCGCTCGGCGGCGTGTTACTACCAGCTGGATCCTGATAGATCGATCCGCTCGTCAGCGTGAGAATCATCTGTTGACCGCGGAGCGTCGCGTCAAAATTGACGACAACATCGGTCGTACTTAAATCCGGCACAACGCCCTGAGGCACAGCCACGAGATCAACGCTTCGATCGCCACCGCGGGGCATCTCATAGTCGGGCGGAGCGTTGAACGTGAGCATGCCGCCACTCGTGATCGAAAACTTCGATTGATCGGCCCCGCCCACGATCGAGTAGGTGATCGACTGCGGTGGCAGGTCGGCGTCGGTCGCCGTTACCGTTAGCACCGACGTCGTATTCTCGGCGACGTCGACCATGTTAGGCTGAAGTGAACACCGGATTGTTGTCATTGGTCGGCGTCACGACTACGTTGATCGTCTGTTGCGCGGTGCCGCCGCTACCGTCGCTGGCTTGGACGGTCACTATGTACACGTTGTCGCCACTGGCATCCGTCGGAGCCTCGAAGTCTGGGGCCACCTTGAACGAAAGCACGCCGCCACTAGTAATCGAAAACTTTGACTGATCCGCACCGCCGACGATTGAGAACGTCACTGTCTGGGGTGGCAGATCCGCATCCGTGGCCGTCACTGTCATCACGGCCGTCGTGTTCTCCGAAACGAGCGCTGCATTCGGTGATGTGAAGACTGGATCGGCGTTGAAGTCCGGCGCCTTCAGGAACAGTGTGTACACTGCCCCGCGGTTGATCCCGCCGGTGTCGTCGAAGTTGGCACCCACGGCCAGATCGGTCAGGCCGTCGCCGTCCAGGTCGCCCAACGATGCGACTGAGACGCCAAATCGATCGTCGTTGGCGAGGGTCGGTCCGCCGCCCGTGCCGCTGGCGATCTTCTGGCTGCTCTTTACCGTGCCGTTGGAGTTCATGAACAGCAGGTAGATGGCTCCGCGGCTCGTCCCGCCCGTATCATCGTAGTTGGCTCCGACGGCCAGATCGGTGACGCCGTCACCATCCAAATCACCGACTGCCGCTACGGAAGCGCCGAATTGATCGCCGTCCGCCAGCGTCGGCCCACCATTCAGCCCGCTGCCGATCTTCTGAAAGCTCTTCACCGTCCCATTGGAATTCATGAACAGGACGTACACGGCCCCGCGGTTGGTCCCGCCCGTGTCGTCATAGATCGCTCCGACCGCGAGGTCCGTGACGCCGTCGCCATCCAGATCGCCTAGCGAGGCCACTGAACTGCCGAACTTGTCGCTGTTGGCAAGGGTCGGTCCGCCGCCCGTGCCGCTGGCGATCTTCTGGCTTACCTTTCACTGTGCCGATCGGAGTTCATGAACAGCACGTACACTGCGCCACGGTCTCGCTCCGCCAGTATCGTCCCCGTAGGCCCCGACGGCCAAGTCGGTCACGCCATCGCCGTCCAAATCTCCGATCGCTGCCACGGAATGGCCAAAGTAGTCGCCATCGGCCAGCGGATTCCAGCTAAGTTGGAACCGATTCGGTACATCGGATCCTTCACCGTGCCGTTGGCGTTGAGGAACAGGACGTATACAGCTCCTCGATTACTACCGCTACTCCCGCCGCGATCAGACCGTCTCGGCTCCGACGGCCAAGTCCGTGACGCCGTCGCCATCCAGGTCACCCAGCGACGCCACAGAACTGCCGAAGTAATCACCATTCTCAAGAGCCAAGACATGTGCCCCTCCGTCAGATCCTTGCCTGATCTTCTGAAGACTCTTGACCGTGCCGTTGGCGTTCATAAGCAGCACGTGCACCGCCCCGCGGCCGTTGCCACCGGTATCATCTCCGTTGGCTCCGACTGCCAGATCGGTAACACCGTCACCATCGATGTCGCCGATCGCCGCTACCGAACGGCCAAAGTAATCACTGTTCGCGAGCGTCGGCCCGCCGTTCGTGCTGCTGGCGATCTTCTTGGTCTTCGCGCTGTCGGCCAAGCCGCTCTGAGGCTTGGTGATCGTGACCCGGTAGTCTTCCACCTCACCATCGCTCGCCGCGCCGGTGGGATTGGCCGCCGCCACGTCGGTACTGAGCCGGAACCGCGCATAGGTTGTCCCCGTGAAACCGGTCGGCACCGCCGGGAACGTGAGCGTCTTAATGAGATTGTTCGTGCCGTTGGGCACCGCGATCGAAGCACGTTCCGTCGCGTTGTCAAACACGCCGTCGGCATTGACGTCGATCCAGCCATAGAGCGTCGCGGCCGCGCCGGTCGTGTTTGTAACGCGGACGTTAACTGTCGGTTGCGCGCCGATCGTGAGCACCAAGTCGGCCGCGGGATTAGTGAGCCCGTCTTCATCGTCCGGCAGCGCCCCATTCACATCGTCCGCGTTGGCCGCCGCGTTCTGCAGCGCGCCGCCATCGCCGTCGACGTTGGCCCCCATCTTCAGGCCGACCACGATCGTGTGCTGCGGGCCGTTGTCGGTCGAGAGCGTGTTGTAGTTGCCGATGCCCGTCCCAAGGGCCATGTCCGGAGCGTCGCCGAAGTCGACCGCCAACAGCCGCCGGTCCTCCAACACTTCGAACGTCGCGTTGCGGACTGGACAGCTGCCGTCCGCTTCGTCGGACGAACTCGCCGCCGTGGTGCACGACTCAAGGAAGATCGAAGACCGTCTAGCCAATCGACTCGCATCATGACGCACCTCTTGTGCGGGGGGGGCTCAGAGTAGTTGTGCAGTGGCGAGCATAATCCTGCGCCGATGCTCACGTCAAACAAAAAATGCACCAATGTAGCGGATGCGAGATTTTGCTGCCGTGAAGAGACGGCAGTCGCCGGTCGCTCGATGGGCGGGTTACCGGATCCGTCTAAACAGCACCGTGATCGGCAGATAGGCCGCTCAGAGCTGGCCCTCTTCATCGACGAGCAAGAGCCGCTCGATTTCGTTGGTCTTGAAGCCAAGGGCCATCGGTTGGCGTACTTCCGCCAGCACCACCGCATCGTAGAGTTCGGTCACCAGCGTACCATCAAGGCGCAGCCAATGGGCGACTGTGCCCGTCCGCACATCGATCACGTGCAGGCCGCACTGCGGCTCCGCCTTGCGTTCACTCAGCCGCTCGTCCAGTGGTAAGCCGTGGAAGGTAACGTGGCGTGGTTTGGAGAGCGTCACCACGGCGTAGTCGCCGATGAACGCTAGGCCACGCAGATAGCCGGGGCAAAACGCGACCGGCTCGAATTTGCCAGTGGCCAGATCGACCGTGCCCAGTTCGCCGGTGCCCGAATTCACCAGCCACAGTCGATCGCGATACCAGCGCGGTGAGTGGGGCATTGAGAGCCCGCGGGCCACGATCTCGCCGGAGGCCACGTCGACGACACAGCCGCCGTCCTGCCGCCGATCGCGCCAGCCGTCCACTACGTCGCTGTCCGCCACGGCTGTGACGAAGGCAGCGCGGCCATCGCGCATTGCAAGACCATTGAGATGCGAGCGATCCTCGGGCACCAGGGCACTCAGGAATGGCGGACGCCAGAGCGGTTGAAAACTGGCCCGCTCGCTGAGTGTCGCCAGGCAGCCAAATAGCGTGCAGACAAAGATCACGCGGCCGCTGGCATCCACTGCAATGTCGTGGACGTCGAGGTCGCCGGTCGTGTAGCCGACGCGCGGCACGTAGGCCACGTCGTAACCGCGTTCGGCCCAGGCGGGGATGCCGGCATCGTCGCCTTCGGCCGCTACCGATTGGTAGGGAACTACGGCAGCCGGCGCCTGCTCGAATCGCCAGAGTTGAAACTTCGAGCTGAGCCAGAGCGTCCTGGCATCCGGCGAGGCCCACAATCCCATTGCGTGGTTGAACGTCCGCTCAAAGACGGCGAGGCCGGAATCGAGCTTGCGGCCGACGAAAAACAGCTTGCCGGTCTGATAGGTGCTGAACGCCAGGCTGATCCGCAGCTCGGCCAGCCAGTCGAGGAAGTGCCGCGAGCCCTGCACCTGGAGCCAAGGCTGCGTCGCCGCGGATGGAGTGCCGTCTTGGTCCATAGTCGTGGTTGCCCGTGCCGATCTGGCAAATCAGGTCCGTGGCGAAATCAGCCGGACCAGAAATCTGACCTTGCGAGACCACATAACTTTAATCCGACGAAAGTCGCGGGTCCATCAATTGGGCCGATCGATTTGTTCGAATCGGGGAATCGCACCCAGAACGGCCGAAGTCGCGGCAGAACACTGTCTCTTTGCGACGCGGGTCAATGGTCGACCAGCATTTCAAATTGGAACGAGGCAGTCTGAGGGTTCCAAATGCCCCCAAATCATTACCATGTCGTCAGCCGCTTCAGGCTCGCAGTATCCAAACCTATCTCGACAAAGTTGAATCTAAATTTCAAATCTCAGTTAGCCAGTCTCGGCAGCGCCCGTCACTCGAATACACAGTTGTCTTCAACAATGATCGCCATCCGCTACAATGACGGCATCGGGTGGCCGTGCGCCGACGGGTGACGCAGCGGAAATGGCCCGCGACCGCCGGCGGTTCCTCATCCTCCTGTGGGCCGTCGCGGGCGACCCGACGCAAAGGATGAATTCTCATGTCTAAGGTCGAGTGTCTTATTCTTGCAGCCTATGGCACTCGCTTCCCTGGCACCGAAGGAAGCGGCTACGCACCCGATTGTTCTGACTGGCCCCAACCGGGGATTTTGCGAGCAATTCAAAGGTGGCCATCGACCACGCCGCCAATCACCGCGGAGCAACTCAACAAGGCTACTAATCTACTCAGCGAGCTTTCTGCGACATGCAATTTTGTTTTGCTATCGGCACGCAACGCTTATAAAGGAGACGAATTCTCAAGTTTCGTTGAACGAGTTAAGACCGCGTACAACGACCACAAATTGCTCCTTCGCGATGCTGCCTGGGCCGTCGGAGTCACGAACCTCACGAGCGACCGGAAACAGTGTGGAAGCGTCACAATGCCGACCATGCATTCGGCGGTGCTGCAAATGGCATGTAATATCGCCGGATGGCCCGCCACTCATGAAACCATCGACAACTACCGTCAATGGATCACTCAATCCCGGGAGCCGAGTCTACTGAATTCCCCTGATCCCAGCCAGCTCATCGATGTGTCGGATGTACAGTTTGCATTAGAATCCGAAGCCCGCATTGCGAGAACTTGCTTGCTTGCTGTTACACCGGCCACTGAAAGACTACGCGATTTGAGCCAGCGTTCGTCATGTGATCTCCCGTTTGAGGGAGATTACATGATGTCCGGTCCTACCTCTTGGCTGGCATCATGGACAAAACTGCGTGGCGAAGCGGAGACACTTTCACTCACCCACACCGACGTTCATTTGTGTCTGTGGCAAGATGTGAAATTCTCGGTTCCCCAACCCAATATGCGCATCTGCAACGTGTTGCACCTTAACGACCACTGGTTCGCGGCAAGTAGCAAAGGCAACCCAACCAAGACGAAGATCCGGCGCCAGTTAGTTATGGGGATTGGCGCATTGCAGTCTGTTGGCCCGTCGACGTGGTGGCTAATGCACGGGCATCTCGCCAAAGCATCGCAGCGATCCCGTGGACCAGACGCGACCGTTGCCATGGAGATGGAGTGCGCGAGTGACGTGCAAAAGAAGTTTGAGAACTTGGCGGAACACGCGAGCGACTTGCTCCGAAACATTCCTAACGGGGCAGGTATTCGATTGGCAGACGATGTTGCAAAAGTAACAGGAATGTATTTGTGGATCATGGTGCTGTTCGACATCGCCGGCCTGCATGCGGGCGACCCGACGCGAGTTCAAGGTGCATTTCCGAGTTTTGTTCCCGCGAATTGTCTTGGGGCCGAAGCGATGGATGTGTTTCCCGACCTGCGCGTGTTGCGGCGCAACCCGTTCTGCGAGTCGGTCGCGGTCATCGACTGGTTGACGCAACGCGCCAAAGCCCCCAGCGAGGCGTTTGTGCCAAACGACTTCCAGCGAGAGATTCTCAACGCACTGGACGGCCGCGCCCTGAAAAAGCAAGCACTGGCTATTGAAGTGTGCGCTGGCGAAGGTTCAAGGCTATATCGCCCCGGTGGCATCAAGGAATTGATGAATGGCGGGCACGTAGTGAACAAGCGGCGGCTTGGCTACTACCGACCGGACCGGCCCCCACCACCTCCTTGATTCAGTTGGTGCGTACCAAAGATGCACTAACTATCTACCAAAGCGCCCCCGCGATTTAACGCAACCTGTGGCACTATGAAGCCATGCCAATCACGGCATGGCTTTTTTCGTTTACCGAGGTGCCACGATGATGCTTTCCGAACCGCGAATCTCTCTCAATGCCCTGGCCCGGCCGCACCGGATGGTGCGCATTCTCAGCGCGCCGAATGAGCTGCTGATTGTGTCGCGCGACCAGCTTGAGGCGCTCGCGGCTGAAACACCGGCCGCCGCGCCGCGTGCGCAGCACCATGCCGTCACCGGATTCGACATCGACTCATTTGTCTCGCGCCACGGACTTGCGGTTGACGGGCCGGAGCCGTGGCAGGCCGGGCGACGCTGGGTGTTCAAGCGATCGCCGCTCTGCGAGCACCACGACGGCGCGGCGTTTATTGCGCAGCACGCCAGCGGTGCGCTGGTGGCGAAGTGCCATCATAACTCATGCACTTGGACTTGGGCTGACCTGCGCGCAAGGTTTGAACCGAAGGCACCCGCGAAAGCGGCTAAGAAAGACACGCTGCTCTCGCCTGCAACCGTGCGCATCGCCGACGTGGAACCACAAGTGGTTGAGTGGCTTTGGCCCGGCCGCCTTGCCATCGGGAAAGTGACTCTCCTGGCCGGCGACCCGGGGCTCGGGAAGAGTCTCTTGATGCTCGACATCGCGGCACGTGTATCGCGCGGCGTAGCGTGGCCCGATGCGCCCGGTTTCTCGCAGCCGGCCGGCGGTGTCGTGCTGCTCTCCGCCGAAGATGACATCGCAGACACGATCCGCCCGCGCCTTGACTGCGCACGATGCCGATTGCACTCGCATCATAGCGCTAACTGCCGTGCGAGGCAGTGATGACGGCAGCCAGTACACTCGGCCATTCGACCTGGCCCGCGACATCGACCAGTTGAGTGCCGCGATCGACGCCACGCCAGACTGCCGGCTAGTCATCATCGACCCCGTGAGCGCGTACATGGGGAGGTCAGATAGCCACGTCAACGCGGAGGTACGGGCTGTGCTGGCTCCCCTGGCAGAACTGGCGTCAGAAAAGCGTGTTGCGGTGGTGTGTGTGACGCACCTGCGAAAAGGGGAAGGTGCGGCGATGTATCGCGCGATGGGTTCGTTGGCGTTCGTGGCCGCGGCTCGGGCCGCATGGGCGGTGGTGCGCGACCGGAACGACCAAAAGCGGCGATTGCTACTCGTGGTCAAGAACAACTTGTCCGGCGACGTGGGCACGGGCTTGGCGTACACTGTCGAGTCGCACTGCCCTGGCGGCTCGCCCATCGTATGCTGGGAACCCGCCCCCGTCACAATCACAGCCGATGAGGCCCTGGCACCAGATCACAAGAAGCGAGGACGACCGGCCGAGGACAGGGAGGACGCGGAGGCATGGTTGCGGGGGGCGTTGGCTGGTGCAACTCGCCCGGCGAAGGAAGTGACGCAGGAGGCGAGCGAAGCGCATTGCATCGCTGAGCGCACCCTGGATTGGGCGAGGAAGACGATTGGGGTGGTCGCGTATCAGCCAGCCATCCCCGGCCCATGGTGGTGGCGGCTGCCCGATCAGCCGGAGCGCCGCAATTCCGTTTCGGCAACCCCAACACACGAATTGTGGCATTCTGGCAACCTGGGAGAAACCCCGACGTTTCTTGATGGTTCCGAGGGCCAGATCGCCAGAGCGCCACAAATCCAAAACGTGGGGGTCGAGTCGTCTGGCAACGGCCACGCGACCCAAGAAACTGAGTCGCTATGACCGCGGCCGCCCTACTTGCCGACTTTACCGCCCGCGACATCTGACTGGACGGCCGTTGCTCAAAGGGTGCGGCCCGCAACGCGACAATTGCAGGCGCTGTCACTCCGTTGCAGACTGTCTGACTGGATTGCAATCCGCTATATTCGGTTGCACTCAGTATCCCATGGAAGAGGCGTCGCAGATTTTGAACTTCTACATCGAGGGTCTCCAGCGTGTGCTATCTGATGGTTTCACCGAGCAGCCCGAAGACAGTCCGGGCCGCGAACTGCTCATGCAACAGCGACACTGTAGTTCGCCCATCGCGGCGTGACACGTACTGCTTGCAGGCCTTGTCGGCTGCCGCGGCGAGGGCCTCGAATTCCTCGCGAGTGCCTCGTTCATTGGGCGCTGTTGCGTACATAGCGAATGCGGTGTCGGCAGCCTGGAGCAGGCGGTGTGGCCAACCGGAGCAAAATTCGTCCCAGTCGCGTCGGTCGCGGTTTGTCAGCAATACTGGTTTCATGTCGTTAAGCGCTGTACGGGCTGTCAAAAAAGTTCGGGAGTCCGTGGTTGTCGGGCGGTCGGCTGATCCACAGACACTGGTGAAAAACCCCGGGGTTCTGGCTACTGATCCGATTGATCCGCAGTTCTAAACTGGTTGAAAACTGACGAACCAACCGGAAATTCCAATTGAAAACTCGGTGGATCATTTTTGGCTACTAACTTATGTGGTTATTCTGTGGATCAATCGGATCAACCAGCCCTAAAGTCAATAGCTGAATTGACTTACAGTTTTCCCGTCTGTGGATCAAATGCGGTTCAACCGTGGATCAATCCGTGGATCAACCGCCCGGTCGTCCAAAATGTCCCCAAAGTTTGCAATGTCCTCGCTCAGTATGCGTGTGTCTTGAAATTCGTCCCTTCGGGAAGTCGAACGAGTCGTATCCCCTGATACACGGCTCGTTGGACAGACTTGTCGCCGAGGCGAATGCGCGGGCCCTTGGACCACTTCACACCGCGCGCGGTGAGCGTGAGCTTTGAACCAAACGTCTGGATACTGCCCGGATGATGTCCGTTGTTCTCGCACCAGCTCTTCCAGCGCTCGAACAGCGCGAAGGTATGGCACGAATAACCGACGCCGATCTCACATTCTTCTTCGAGAAACCGATCCGACGCGGGCGCATTCCACCGTGGTTCAAACGTCGACTCAAGCGCGTGCTAGGCCCGAATCTGTTCAAGCACCGTAAGCGTTCCTCACCTTGGTACGAGCGAGCCGGGTCGACCACGATGCCGCTCGAAATAATTGCGTTCAACAGCAGCAGCCCCTCACTGCACCAACAGGCGACGCAAGTCTGCGAAGTCTTCGCGGTCGAGCCTCTGCGTCCGTGGGTCATCAGCAAGACCGATCCGCTGCCGGATTTTCTAACCGAGGAGCAATACACCGATTTACAGCCCGCGTACCGCAACGCGTTTCTCGACACACTCGACAAGCTGCTCGACCAGCCGACGAAACTGGCCGAAGCGCTGCGTTGCAGGCTGCATCTCGACCGAGCCGCGTCTGGTGGCTGGCGACGGATGCGAGCGATCTTCGTCCCATACTGCATCCAGGAACCCGACTATTTTACGCCGGCCAGCTACTGTTTGAGGACCTGTCGGTGCTCTGAGTGTGCCCCTAGGCGACAAATAAGCATGCCAGTCGGCGCATGTCAGTGCGCCACGTGTGCCGCTCACTGGAAATCAGCCCAAAAACGAACCAGAAGTCAGCCCAAATAGGTACTGACTACTGCATCGAAGACACAGGTGACCAGTCAACCAGCCCGAATCGCCGCGTTTCGCGGGCGTTTTCGAGCCAGTGACCATTATTTTGGCTACAGAAAACAAAGCTCGTCTCGCCGGTGGCGGTTATCTGCGTTCCCGTTCGCCGGCGGGGCGGGCTGATCACACAACCACGCAACCACACAACCGAAAGGCAGGCAATCCATGAGCAGAAGATCGAGGATGATGGCCCGTCGCGCCGCGAGAGTGGCCACACATAATGATTTAGCGCTACACCTCGGCAGGGCTTGGCGTGACGCAGTGTTCAATTCGTCACGGCGACATGGCGACAACTACGTAAGCCCTGTAGTTGCAGACGCAAAGCGGCGTCGGTCACTGCACGACGCCATCGGCAAGGCCGACGGCATTCAGATTCACTTACCGACCAAGCTCCGCCAGCGGATAGCGCTCAAAGACGCCCAGATCGGCACGTTATTGTCGCTGTCCGCTACGAGCGCAACCGTGCGCGTCGGCAGTTCGGTCCATTCTCTAGACTCGAAATACTTGGAGGTTAAGTAACATGACAATTCAATCGCTTCAAACGAAGGCAGGCGCTGCGGCGGTGGCTCTCAAGAAAAAAGCCGAGGCAGCAGCGAAGACTCTGAGGCAAGTCGCCGTCGCCGAATACGAGAATCTCGTCTGGCAAACCGCCGAGAGCGACGACTACTCCGGTGTCGAGGACCATCTCGACGTGCTTCACGCTGCCGACAAGTCGATCGACGACTTTGCCACCGACGTGGAGCAAATCAAGCAGCGTATCGGCATGGAGGGCGACATCGCCGAGTATTCCGCGATCGGCGATGAGATCGACGAGATCACCGAGAAGATCGGCACCATTGAAAACGAACTTGAGGGCATACGTGCCGCCTACGAGTCGAAAATCGCCGTCCTCGACGGAGACGCGAAGAGACTACGCCGACGAGAGGACGCGGTTCGTCCCGCGGTCCGGTTTTTTCGCGTGACTGCGCCGGCTTGGCTCCGCGATCGTCTCGACGAACTGAAGATGCAGGAGGAACGCGCCGCGCGGGACAAGCACGGACTGCACGCGCCGGCAGGACCGCCAGTCGACGACGACCATGCCGTGGTGCGTCACTATGCCCATGATGCCGACTCACGCCGGCGCATGGACAAAGAACGCCAGCGTGCGACGGAACGATATCGCGAAAACCAGCAGGCGTTCCAAGAAGCTCAGAATGAACTGCGCCTGCGGACAGCCGAACTGGCTCGGCAGCGGGCCGCGATCGAGAAGACACTGCTGCTGCTGCGGCCAGAACCGAGCGACCTCGAAGCAGCGCTGCTTGGAGACACACAGTGCGAGTAAAACCAATAGAACCACTCGACCCGCGTGAACTGGCGAACGCGTGGGCGGTGGCTTGCGATATGCTCGCCACCGCTCTCCCGGCCGACAAAATCGCTAGGCATCACGTCGAGATGCTCGACCTCGTGCTGGGATACGCCAAGCAGTCACTGGTCGAGTCTCTCGGCGAGATCACTCCCGCGAGGCAAGAGGTCCTGACTGAACTGTTCGCCGAGGTTGACGAGTGGCGTGATCGCCAGGTGCGCATCATCGATGAGTGGCTCGACGAGCAGCGGTTCGCGCGACGATATGTTCGGCGCGCGGTCAGATAACGCTAGTTGGCAGCGGGTATGTGTCGTGCCTGTCCGACGGCGATGAAAAGCGGCTCCGCTCGTCGTGGCGCGATCCCGTTGGTCGCCTAAAGGAGATGCTGGAGACGCTCGATCGGTGAACTACGACCTACTAGAGAAGCTGATCCCGGCGTGCCGGCTGCCTGACGACCAGGCGGCCCCGCGCCAGAAGCTGTTCGACATGCTTCGCTCGTTGGAGGCTCTATGTACTTGTGCGTAGACCAACGGCGCACGAATATATGCACCAGTTTAGAGCGAGTCGGAACAGCGGGGTCGCAATTGCGAACAACCGAATCCTCGGACCAAGATGCTCGCGGTCGATGAACCGTCCGGGAGACCATTTGATTGGCCTAGATTGCCGAAGCAGCTCAGTCGCGCAGTCGGTACCCAACGCCTTGCTCGGTGATCAACATCGATGGGCGGCTGGGGTTGTCCTCCAATTTCTTGCGGAGGTTGGCCATGAACACGCGTACGTAATGGGGTTCATGCACGGCATGTGGCCCCCAGACCTCCTTCAAGAGTTGGCGATGGGTAATGACCTTGCCCACGTTACGTGCGAGAACAGCTAGGAGGTCGAATTCGATCTTCGTAAGTTTAACCTCCTTGACTCCCTTGGTGACGACACGGCCCGCGAGATCGATCGAGACATCGGCCACGCAGACCGTGAAATCTGCAGAAGCATCGGTCGCCGTACGGGCGGCGTGCCGCAGCGCGACTCGAATTCGGGCCAGCAGTTCGCCAACGCCAAACGGCTTCGTGAGATAATCGTCGGCTCCGGAATCGAGCGCCGAGATCTTCGCATGCTCTTCGCCGCGGGCGGAAATCACCACGATCGGCATGGGCGACCACTCGCGAACCTGTCGGATGATGTCCGTTCCATCCAGGTCAGGTAGACCCAAGTCAAGCAACACCAGTGCGGGAATCTGTTGGGTGATAACGCGCAGACCTTCCTTGCCGGTAACTGCCTCGACGACTCGGAACCCTTCGACCGTCAATGACGCCCTCAGAAACCGACGGATGGGAGCTTCATCCTCGACAATCGCAATGAGTGGTTCCGAATTGCTCATGGCGAGGCCGGCTCCAAGTTCTCTTCGCGGACGCACGGAGGTGCTTCATCGTGCGGCAAGGTGACGCGTACGACGGCACCTCGACCCGGTCGGTTGTGGGCTTCGATCCTCCCGCCGTGAACCTCCGCGATAGCGCGACAAATCGCCAGGCCGATGCCAGTGCCACGCTGGTCGGGCTTTGCCTCGGCACCACGGTAGAAAAGTTCGAACACGCGAGCTTCGTCGCCTACGGCAAAACCCCGGCCCTCGTCAGCGACTTCGATCTCCATGCCTTGCTTTGTGTCGTGGGCAGACACTGTGATCGGCGTCCCGGACGGCGAGTATTTTGTGGCGTTATCCACCAGATTTACCAAGAGTTGCTCAAATAGTACTGCGTCAACGTGCAACATCGGGAGCTGTTCGTCGATATCGATTTCAATCGGACGTTTGGCCAGTTGTCGGTCCAATCGGCTCAAGGCCGATCCGACCACCTCATCCGCAGGATGCCACTGTCGGTCGATGCTGACTTTACCACTGGAGAGACGCGTCATGTGAAGCAGATTGTCAACAAGCTGAGAGAGCCTTTCTGATTCTTCATTGATACTCGCCAACAACTCCTCTCGCGTTTTGGAGTCGAGCGATTGATAGGAACTGGCCAGGGTGCTGCTGGCCCCGGCAATACCGGCCAATGGCGTGCGGATGTCGTGGGAAACGGCACTCAGCAACGAGCTACGGAGTTTTTCTGCTTCCGCTTCCAGCCGCGACTGCTGCGCTTGTTCGGCCAGGGTCGAACGCTCAACAGCCAGCGCGACATGCGACGCAAACGTGTCCAATAAATGGCGGTCCGTGAACGACCGGACACCCTGCGGGTCTGACGGTTGTACCGCCAGCACGCCGACAACGCCATTTGGGGCTGCCAAGGGCAGGTATAGGGCCTGAGAATTGGGGAGCGTGTCCGTTCCTGCGCCCGCCAGGAGTTTGTGGTCGAACACCCACTGAGCGGCGGCAAACTCCGAGGCGCTCGCGGCAAACAAGTGCAGGTCGTCCACAATTGGCAAAATTTTCCCGTGCTGGTCCGGCACGAATACCACAGCATAAGCGTCGAAGACTTCTGCAATGGCTTTCTCGGCTTCTTTCACAAGCTGAATCTTGTTCGACATCCCAGCGAATCGGCGTGTGAGGCGGTAGAGTGCCTCCGTGCGGCGTTCGTTTTCGCGTGCCACTTGGGCTTGTCGCCGGACCCTAGCCATAAGCGTGCTGGCGAAGATTCCCACAACAAGCATCACGGCGAAGGTCACCAGATATTGGCTGTCTTCGACGGCCACCCAGTAGTACGGCCGCGTGAACAGGACATCGAACAGCACGACCGCCACGACCGACGAGGCGATCGCAGGCCACATGCCGAATCGGACCGCCGAGAACACGATCCCCAGCAAGTAGATCATCACCAGATTGGCTTCAGTGAATTCCCAGGTATGGAATCCAAGGGCCACAAGCGTAGCGACCGCTAACGAAAGTGCGGCCCCCAGCCACGCCTGCCATCCTGCACGGTCGTCGGATTTCTGCACGGGCAGGACAAGCGGTTCGTCAACTCCTCGCACGATCAACACGTCAACGTTGCCACTGTATTCGACGAGGCGATCGACGAACGTCTGACGCCTACGCCACGATTTCTGCTGATTTGTCTTACCGATGACGATCTTTGTGACATTGCGACTGTCAGCATATTTGAGCAGCTCCGTCGTGATGTCGTCGCCCGTCAACTTGGTGACTTCGGCGCCCAGCCGCTCAGCAAGCATCAGGTGCCGATGGATCAGTTCTTCTTGGGTTGCGTCGAGCGCAGAAGTGCTCGCGGCCACGTGCACGGCGATCCAGGGAGCACCCAGCCGATCGGCAAGCCGCTTGGCGGCACGCACCACTTTGGCCGACGTCGGGCTCGGACCCACACAGACCAACAAGCGCTCATTGGTCGGCCACGGTCCACTAGAGGTAACGCTGCGACGCGCAGTTTCTACGTCTTCGTGAACGCGCTCGGCGGTCTGCCGCAGAGCGATCTCGCGCAATGCGACCAGATTCTCGCGCCGAAAAAACCTTTCCAATGCTCGGGCGGCCTGCTGGGGCACGTAGACTTTTCCCTGCTTGAGCCGTTTCAGCAACTCCTCGGGCGGCAAATCAACGACGACCACGTCTTCGGCCGATTCAAATACTTGGTCAGGGACCGTTTCACGAACAATGATGCCGCTAATTTGGACAATCACGTCGTTGAGCGACTCGATGTGTTGCACGTTGACCGTCGAGTAAACGTCGATCCCGGCCACCAGAAGTTCTTCCACATCCTGCCAACGCTTTACGTGACGCATGCCCGGGGCGTTTGTGTGGGCAAGCTCGTCAACGAGGATCAATTCTGGCTTGCGCGAGGGCTCCGTCCAGGTCGAACTCCTGGAGGGTCGTGCCGCGATAGGGCACGTTGAGACACGGCAATTGTTCCAGCCCGTCGAGTAATGCTTCCGTTTCCAGGCGGCCGTGCGGTTCGACGTACCCTACCACGATGTCCTTTGCGTCGGCACGCTGCTCGCGTGCCGCCTGCAACATGGCGTAGGTCTTCCCCACGCCGGCGGCGTAGCCAATGAACAGCTTGAGCCTACCGCGGCCCGCGCGCTTCTCTTCTTTTTGCACGCGCGCAAGCAACTCGTCTGGACTTGGTCTTTCACCGTTCATCAGTATCCAAAGGTGGCCTCCGTTCTTGACTTCACTTTCTATTGTATCTCTTTTTACGGCGCTCGGTTGAAGGCCACTTGCTTGGAAAGTCAATGGGTCGCAGCAGCCATTTCGCAACTTTATGCCGCAGTTGCCGGCTCCAGCCTTCTGACCGAATGACGATTTGTGGGGACGGTAGTCGGTCGGCGAACGATCTCATAGCGGATTAGCCTCCTTTCCATACTACTGTGAGCTTCCTTATTCGGGCGTTGGACATAGGAGAATGGTTAAACCTTCGAACAGATCGGGTACTTATTCTCGATTCAGCAATTTCACTTGTCTTCCTTGTCGTTCTCTTCTTAGGTGATCGAGTGCCGAATTGAGTTCCAGTACATTGATCAGCCGCGACTCGGGGCCGGACGTTAGCGGTAACTGTTGGGCATGTGTATCGATGAGGTTTTGGACCTCATTTTCGCTCATGTTGCGGGCACGTGCCACGCGCGGTGCTTGGAATTGCGCCGCCGCGAAGCTGATGTCGGGGTCGAGTCCGGAACCTGAGGCAGTTAAGAGGTCGGCCGGCACTGTCTCGTCTTCACCCAAGGCAAGTCGATCAATTCTCTCTTGGGCCAACTTCCGAAGTTCCGGGTTGGAGGGCGACAGATTGCTGCCCGATGCTGCCGCGGCGTTGTAGTCGCAGGCGGAGGGTCGGGGCCAGAAATACTCTGGTCGCGCAAACTGCTGGGCAATCAGGCGGGAACCGATGATTTGGCCGTCGGCATCGGCGATCACCGACCCAAGCCGCATTGCCGGTGCCACCACTGCGGCAAATTCCAGCACCACGAGTGGGTAGGCCACGACGCAAATCGCAATAGTTACGATGCACAGCCGAACGGATGTCACCAGGTCCTTGATCATTTCTGGCACTTCCTCTTCCTGTATGTGCAATTGATTCTCTTGCCTGTTCAAGCCAGACCCGACGCAACCAGCAGCAGGTCGATCGCCTTGATGCCGATGAACGGCACCACGAGCCCCCCAAAGCCAAACAGCAGCAGGTTGCGGGCCAGCAGGGCGTCTGCCCCGAGCGGCCGGTATTTCACGCCCTTGATCGCCAGCGGAATCAAGGCTGGTATGACCAGGGCATTGAAGATGACGGCTGAGAGGATTGCACTGCGAGGCGTAGCCAGGTGCATTACGTTGAGGGCAGCCAGTGGTGGCAATGCCGTCATGAACACGGCCGGAATGATTGCGAAGTATTTGGCAACGTCGTTGGCGATGCTGAAGGTGGTCAACGCCCCGCGGGTCATCAACATCTGCTTGCCGGCAGCCACGATGTCGATCAGCTTCGTGGGATTCGAGTCGAGGTCGACCATGTTGCCGGCCTCCTTGGCTGCCTGAGTGCCGGTGTTCATGGCCACGGCCACATCGGCTTGGGCCAAGGCCGGGGCGTCGTTCGTGCCATCGCCCGTCATGGCCACCATGTGGCCGGCGGCCTGGTAATGGCGAATGAGTTCGAGCTTGGCCTCGGGTGTCGCTTCAGCCAGAAAGTCGTCTACGCCCGCCTCGGCGGCGATCGCCGTCGCGGTGAGCGGGTTGTCGCCGGTGATCATCACTGTCTTGATCCCCATGCGACGCAGTTCGATGAACCGTTCTTTGATGCCACCTTTGACGATGTCCTTCAAGTAGATAACGCCCAGCACCTGGGCGTTATTTGCGACTACCAACGGCGTGCCTCCTTCGCTGGCAACTCGTTCGACTTCTCGGGATACTTCTGCCGGCATGCGGCCGCCGTGATTCTCGACGAACTCGCGAATCGTGTCGGCGGCACCCTTGCGAATCTCTCGGCCCGGCATCGACACACCGCTCATGCGAGTCTTGGCTGTGAATTCCACAAACTTGGCCTGTAGTTCTTCAAGCGATTCGCCGCGAAGCCCAAACAACCGCTTGGCCAACACGACAACACTGCGTCCCTCAGCCGTCTCGTCGGCCAGCGAAGAAAGCTGCGCAATCCGCGCCAACTCCTTTGCATCCACACCGGGAGCCGGAATAAATTCGGCCGCTTGTCTGTTGCCGAGCGTGATCGTCCCGGTTTTGTCCAGCAGCAACACATCCACGTCGCCTGCTGCTTCGACGGCTCGACCCGACATGGCCATCACATTCGAGCGGCTGAGTCGCGCGATGCCCGCAATGCCAATAGCCGCCAACAAGGCGCCGATCGTCGTCGGGATCAGGCAAACCAACAGTGCCACTAATGTCGGCACGTCGATTGTCACGCTGAAGTATTGGGCGATTGGGTACAGGGTGACCGTTACCAACAGGAACACGAACGTGAACCCGGCCAGCACCAGCGTTAGAGCGATTTCATTGGGTGTCTTCTTTCGCTCGGCACCCTCGACCATGGCGATCATACGATCGAGGAAACTCTCGCCAGGCTTGGAGGTGACCCGCACATACAAGTGGTCGGAAATCACACGTGTGCCGCCGGTGACGGCGCTCCGATCGCCACCGCTTTCGCGAATCACGGGCGCACTCTCGCCGGTCACGGCACTTTCGTCGACCATGGCCACGCCTTCCACGACTTCGCCATCCACGGGCATGATGTCACCGGCCTGGACGAGTACCAAATCGTCAACTTGGAGCGACGAAGCTGCAACCTCCTCGACGACGGTGGCGCCCACCTCAGACACCTTTTTGGCCACCACATCTCGCCGGGCACTTCGCAGGCTGGCCGCTTGAGCGCGGCCGCGAGCCTCGGCCACTGCTTCGGCGAAGTTGGCAAACAGCACCGTCAGCCACAATAGCACCGTAAGTGCCGCGAAGTATCCCGCTTCCGGCGAGTGACGTATCGCAGCCTGAATAGCAATCAGCGTGGTGAGGGCTGCGCCCACTTCGGCGATGAACATGACTGGGTTCCTCGCCATGCGGACCGGATTGAGCATCACGAAGCTCCGCTGCACCGACGGCCCTAGCATGGCCGCATTGAATAGTTCGCCGCGTGACCGGTTGGACCGACCGCTCACGGTTTGAGTCGAAGTGTTTATAGCCACATTCATCGAATTCTGTGATTGGTTATCAAAATGAAGTGCTCAGGTGCTCGGCCACCGGCCCCAGCACAGCCAGTGGCAGAAACAACAGCGCACCGACGATCAATACCGTGCCGAGCAAGATCGCGCCGAACATCCACGAATCGGTGCGAAACGTTCCCAGTCCTTCGTTGGTGGCCTTCTTCCGTCCCAGCGACGCGGCGATTGCCAGCGGGGCGATGATCGGAACAAACCGACCAAACAGCATGGCCAGGCCGGTCGCGATATTCCACGGCACCGTGTTGTCGCTAAGGCCCTCGAATCCGGAGCCGTTATTGGCGGCCGCCGACGAAAATTCGTACGCAATTTCTGACAATCCGTGACTGCCCGGGTTTAGAACGGTCGAGCGACCCCAATCAGTCGGAGCGAACACCGCGATGCCACCCAGGATCAACAGCGGGTGCAGCAAGAGCGTAAGCAGTGCCAGTTGCATTTCGGGTGTCTCGATCTTACGGGCCAGATATTCGGGCGTGCGGCCGACCATCATGCCCGCCAGAAACACGGCCACGACGATGAATAGAAACATGTTGATCATGCCCACGCCGACCCCACCGAACGCCACATTGAGCCACATGGCGATCATAGGCACGAGGCCGGTGAGCGGATTGAGGCTGTCGTGCATCGAATTCACGGAGCCATTGGAAGTGACTGTCGTCGAGACGACCCAAGTGGGGCTGGCCGCTATGCCAAAACGCAGCTCCTTGCCTTCTAGGTTGGGCGACTCAGCTATAGGCAAATCGGCGAAGGCAGGCGTCGGTTTGCTTTCGCAAGCAAACGCTGCTCCGATCAAGCCGAGGTAAATAATCAGCATCACAGCAAAGACGACCAGCCGCGTGCCGAACTCGCCCGGCGATGCGACCGAACATCCACACCGAGGCCATCGGAACGAGCAGGATGGCGACCGAGTTGGCCAGATTCGACCAGTAGGTCGGGTTCTCAAAGGGATGGGCACAATTGGGCCCAAAGAAGCCACCGCCGTTCGTGCCGAGTTGCTTGATCGCGAGGAACGACGCCACAGGACCACGGGCGATCGTTTGTGTGGCGCCCTCCAACGTTTTCGCTATGGCGGCCCCTTGAAAAGTCATTGGCACGCCACACAACACCAGAAACAGCGCCCAGGCTACTGCCAGAGGCAGCAGCACATAGACAGTCGCCCGAAATGTATCGGCGTAGAAGTTGCCGAGCGTTTTCCGACCGGCCAGAGCGCGGGCAATCGCCACCAGGGCCGCAATGCCGGTGGCGGCAGACACGAATTGCAGCCACATGAGAGCCAGTTGCGATAGATAGCTGAGCGAGGCCTCACCGGAATAGTGTTGGAGATTTGTGTTTGTTGTAAAGGAGATGGCCGTGTGGAACGACAGAGTAGGCTCCAACGAAGCCTTGCCATCAGGGTTCAAGGGCAGTCGGCCCTGCGTTGTCAGGACTGCATAGACGATTAGAAACATGTACACATTGAACGTCAGCAGAGAGCGGCAGTACGAAGCCCAATCTTGCCCGGCCTCGGTCGAAACACCAATCAAACGGCGGCCGGCTTTGGCAGGCGTCGAATCAAGCACTCGCTGCATGTAGACGCCCAGCGGCCACGAACCGCCCGTTGCGACCAGAACGACAATCAGAGGAACAGCCCAGCCGGTCATTTCTCAATTCCTTCGACACAAAACCTGTTCAGAAACGTTCCGGCCAAAGCATGGCATACGTGAGGTAAACGAATGCAAAGGCGGCCACAATCACAACCACCGTATTCATGTCGCACCTCTGTCGTGCCTGGCGATGAGACTCACCAAGCCAAAGAGCAGGCCGAATCCACCGATCGCAAAGAGCAACATGACTATCCACATGCCGGTATACTCCGAGAGTCTTTTCCCCTCTTGAAGTATCGCTATCGAGGCATCAAACGGGTGTTAAGAAAAGGCCCGCAGGCATCAAGATTTTGTTAAGGACATAAAGCTATCGCTTCAGGGAGAAGTCGAGCATTCCCTTCACCCTAAGCCAGTGTCGAACTGTCTGCGACGCGGATTCAGTCGCTTACATTCGAACTTGCCAGTCTCACAGCTCGTTCAAGCATAATTTACGCCTAATACCCACCGCTTTTGAAACTCCACGCAGCTTCTCTTATGCCGACCAACCTGCCTGGGTCGCATCGACCGAAGGCAGTTCACGAAATGCATAAGGACGAATGGTCTGTGGCACGAACGCAGCGGCGGAGGCACCAGAAGTGACTTCGACCTCAGCGACTTTCGCAATCCACATTGAGACAGCGGTTGCATCGCTTGCGCCAAGCAAGCTTGGGAAAGGAGAATAAGATGTAATCCACAACTTTGAAACCTTTCATCGGAACCTTGCGGGTGAGAAACCCGTCCAGTAGAGCCTGACCAGCGACTGGAAGCGAGTCTTGCGTGGTGTTGGAGTAATCCGCATCACGAAGCGTAGACAGCGAGTCCGAAAGCCATGCTATTGAGCGTCGAAAGACCCAATCGTGGGAGCCTCTGCCTTGCGATGAGCAGGGGCCACGCTGCTGCACTGTATGGTCTGGTGTGAGCAGTCCTGCCGGCGTCGGTTTGGAACATGTGCAAACGGATGATTGAGGTTCCCCAGGAACTTGGGAGATCCTGTCGTCTCCTCGGCAACATCCCGGCTGGAGCCACCGGGTGAACAACTCCAGGCCTCGGCGGCGCACTCGGTCGCCGAGGAGCGAAACTTGCGAGTGCAACCGAGGTACCGCCAAACGAAGGAAACGAAGTGCGGCGGGACGGACTGCAGGAAGTCGTAGCGCTTTGATAGTACCGTCGAAGCTGGGGAACTCACCCTGGAGGACCCAGTGGAGGAAAGCGAAGCGTCGATCGGCAGAATCAATCGAGGGAAACATGCCGAACCCATCGAGGTTCGATCAACATGTCACCGTAACTTGATCGAATAGCTACGAGGGACCACTTAAGGATAGCGAACCTGTCGGTTGAGGAACCGGATGCGGTAATGTCCGCACGTACGGGTCTGTGGGAGCTCCGGGTCGGTAACGACCCGGAGCCACCCGGCCCGACCGCACGACGGAATTGTCGTTCGGCGCTGCGGTCGATTCCACCGACCTCAAGAACAAGCTCGACCCGATGGCCGGTTATCTTCACCGGTTGCGGGTGCGAATGCAGCGACGCGGTTTTCCCGACGACGATCCGCTGATGGAACTAGTGGTCAAGGCATCGGCCGCGATGAACGAACTGCACGGCGAGATATTTTGCCAGTTGATGGACGGCAAGGGTTTCAAGCCGCCACGCAAAGCCTGATTTCGGACGTATTGAAAGTCGACCTGAGGCGTCGCATCGCGTTAGGACGCATCTTGTGCGACCGATTGTTGGAGAGTGAGCCGCGACGGCGGCCGACCGCGAGACATCGCGGCCGATGATCTTTGACAACTCAAAATGGCCCCGCGGAAGTCGCGAGCCGCGGGGCGATGGGCGGTCGCTTAGGCGGACGGTGTTGCTAGGGAATTATTTTGATTGGTTTCTTCGTCCGGCTAAATATGACAAGAGAGCCCAAGATAGCAGTGAGGCGAGAAGCACGGCGAGGGCGGTCACAAGCACCTGCTCCACCGGGTTTTCAGATTGGCGAATTCTGTTGAAGTTAAAGACGAAGAATAGACCGGTAAACATCCCAAGGAGACCTTAACCAACCAGCGCCACCAAATTCGGCCGCCCCCCGCCACCGTTTCTAAACGCCCTCAACAAAGTCACCCGTGAATCAATTATCGAGACCTTTTTGGTGGCCCGATATAGATTTCTAAGCGTATATTCGCGTCGTTGGCATTCGCCTTTACATAGGCGGTCCCAGAGTAGTCGACTGGACGACCGGCCGACGGAAGTACTTGGGCAAACAGTGTTACGGGCGCATCCGAGAGTTGTTCGAACCGAAATTTGCCGTCTGATCCAGTACGGATCATAGGACGAATATCTTGTTCATTTAATTCCCGTCGACGGCCAGAGAAAAAGTCGTTGACCGGCTCACGATAATCCAGAGCAGGCACACCTTCGTTCGAGGATCCGGTTTGTATCTCGACATCCGCTAATGGATGACCTTCGGTGTCCACGATGATTCCCTCGACAAAGGATTTCTTCAACGTCAAGGAGTCGACGGGGAGCTTGCGGTGTTCTCCCGGCTGCAACGGTTCCACCTCCATACCAGTGGGCTCGATACCTCTCTCGGATATTCGACTATATTTTCTAGTCCAGTACGACAGCTGCAATAGAACGTTAGAATCCAGTCGGTCGAAACTAAAGTGTCCGTTATTGTCCGTAGTTGTATAACTTTCGTCACACCCGTGGAACGCTTTGCCGCTCAATCGCATCCGTGCAAGGATCCCGACGTTTGCGATCGGTTTGTCCTCGCACAAGAGCTGTCCTTCAAGACTCGCCGTCGGCCTGATAATCACAGTCTTGAGCTGAACTTCTCGTTGGCCCGTAGCACCGTGATCCGCATCCACCACAGTAGCAAACTTCCGATTATTTGCAGAATCGTGAATCCGAATTAGTGCCTCACAATTCGGTGGAAGCCCCGACAATTCGAACCCACCGTCCTCTCCCGTGAAGGCTTTATACGGTTCTGATTGGGTATCGAAGCGGATCATAGGGTCATCCTCGCTTAAAATCGCATACTTCGCTTCTACAACTGCGCGGGGGATTGGTTTGCCAGTGAGGTCAATCGCACGCCCCCGTAAAATCAGTCCGCGCGACACCGCCAAACGAACATCGGAAGGAGCTGCGCCTGCCTCAAAAGTGACCTGCGCAGAATGTCCATCCCCAATTGACTGATTATTCTCCCAACGAAAATCGTTCGGTACATCATGGGATGCGTGGTGGCCCGGTGGCGGTTGGTAGACTCGTAGCGTGACCTGATTTGGCGGCGCTAATATCTCAAAATGTCCCTTCTCATCGGTTAAGGCCTGCCGACCCTTCGCCCAGTAGACCGACATTGGTTCACTTTCGCGTTCCAGAACGTAGGTTACCCCAACACCGGGAACCCTCGCTCCTGTCGCGTCATCAACGACAGTTCCTCGGACCGGTTCTCCATTTGAGAGTCGAACCGTGACATCCTGCCGACTCTGATCTTGCAAGAACGTGACGGTCGTTCGTGTCGTGAGGTACCCCGGCGCATCTGCGTACTTCACGCTCAGATCGAACGAATCCGATCCGAGCAAATAGTTCGGGGGCACCCGCACCTGGAATCGTCCTTCGGCATCAGTGAGAGTCGACTCGACGAACTGGTCAAATGGGTCCAGCGGCATGTCCACCTGCGCATTCACAACCGCCTCTCCTGTGTCGCCAAATAAGACCTGCCCAGCGATCTGTCGGTCAGGATTTGACAACCATTGAGATTTGTTCGTATCTTTCGTAACCGAATTAGCTGGTTGATCCAGCTCGGTTGAAGAAACGTCCGATGACGCGAGTCGCGACGATTGTTGCGAAGGATTTTCCGTCCCTGGCTGCAACTGGATTCCATCTGGGCTGTTGTTGTTTGGATCTAATACTATCTTCGCGTTAGTCTCACCGGCATCAATCGTCATAAACGTTCGGATGAACCTATGTTCATTTTGGTCGGCGGACGGAGCCTTGATGATCGCGCATAGCCGGACGGGGCGATCAAATAAGTGTTCGAAATTAAAGCGGCCATCCGGGCCCGTGCGAACGGCAGGATAATTCATGTCTGTGATGGCTCGATGTTGATTCTCCGCGGGGACGTCGCCAATGTTGGGCGTCATGGTTTCCACCGCTACGTCCGACAAGGGTCTGCCCGCCGGGTCAACGACGACCCCGGAGACGACTCGCGTCCTTGTTGCAAATTCAAACGGGTTCAATTCGAGCGTCTGCCCTGGTGAAAGGGAACCGATCGTGCGGCAATTGCGTCCGCCCATAATCGAGTAGCGGGGATTCTCAGACTGATAGGCAACGGAGAGCCGTTTTCCTGCTTCGATATTTCGGATTTCGTACCGTCCCTTCTCGTCCGTTTTCGAAAACCCATCTGTTCGGTCCCACAGACCTCCTGTAACCGAATTGATGTAGACCTGCGCGCCCGCCAATGGTTTCCCGTCGACGGAAACCATGCCTTTGACATTTGCCGTCGCTACGGGGATTAGCGGTTTGAGTTCAAGAAGCCTTGGATCGAATGCTGTTGGATCGCCGGGAACATAGGCGGAACATATCCGTGCGCCCGTCGCGTCACTGATTAGGATTTTCACAGAACACTGCGGCGGCTGCACACTTACCTCGAACCGACCATCCGCATCCGTAAAGACTGTTTGCTGATCAACTCCATACCCGCTAGTACTGGTCGCTGACGACCGCTGCGTTAACTCGAAGCCCGCATGCACAGACATATTGCTCAGCGGTTGCGACGCGTTATCGATCACTCGACCGCGTAAGACCAAACCTTTTATTTCTTTATTAGTGTGTGTCGACCTCTTTGGCGAATTGGTGTCTGAAGTGCTTTGCGAACTTGGGAGTTCGATAGAGTTCCAAATGTTTGCACAAGAGCGACCGGACCGAATGCAACCTAATTTGTGCCGCCACCCAGTCGGCTGAGTGCACTTAAAGTCGCTGTCAGAGTGAAAGCACGAACCTCGCATGGACCAATGCGAAGCCAGGCAACCAGCCGGTGAAGGAAATGAGATCGCCAAAAAAAAAGAGGCAAAGGTCGCCACAAAAAAACATTGGAGAATTTTGGCAATTAGTCGCATGACTTTTTCCTGCCACAGATACACCGCAATACTGTGATGAAATAGCCGTTTATAGATGAGGCGTTTGTGAAATCAATTCGCAACGCCTGCCGTTTTCATTTAGCTAGTCTCCAGTTGAACGAGGAGTGGCTCGAAAGTCAACAATTTGTACCGGCTCGAACGTCGAGCAACCGCACTTGGTTCGACTCTTGCACTTTAAGCGGCCATGCCGACCGCATTTTCCAGTAGTTGCTGTATTTTTCGCGAGCCTGGCCCGATGACCGGCTATCTTCACCGGTTGCGGGTGCGAATGCAGCGACGCCGTTTTCCCGACGACGATCCCCAGATGGCGCTGGTGGTCAAAGCTTCGGCCGCAATGAATGAGCTACACGGCGAGAAATTCTGCCGGGCGATGGACGGCAAGGGATTCAAGCCGCCACGCAAAGCCTGACTTCGGACGTGTCAGCAATCGACCCGACCCCTCGCATCGCGTTCGGACGCGATCTTGTGCGTTCGTTTGTTGAGACAAACGGCTGCTATTGAGACTGCGGCCAAAGAATTGTTAATCGGCCTGCGTCGCGGTACAATACGGCCCGCTGGCAAGCGATACAATTCGGATCGAAACTGCGGCCACGTGCCGCGGGAAAGTCGGCAATGGCATGTTACGACGTGAGGGGCGACGAGGTAAACGCCGATGACTTCAACCTGCTTCATATATGTTATGATCTCGGAAGACTGATTGAGAATTTCAACCCCTTGTTACCGTCGACTATGAGGCACTACCCTCGAAGCCGCAGCGGGATTACCCGGGACGCCACCATTGGCATCGTTCTCGTTCTGCTGTTGGCGCTGATGATTGCGTGCATTCTGGTCTTTCCCTACGTTCGGCCCGAACGATTTACAGTTACGGCATTGTTCAATGTCGACTCCGAAGAGCAATTTTTGGTTGACGATCATCCCGTCTTCGATCAGCGAAAAAACGACATTTATCGAAAAACACAGCTGGCCTACCTAAAATCATACTTTGTGCTGGCATCAGCACTTCGCGCCGGGAGTCGCGTCCCTGTCAGTCCTTGCTCCCCAAGCGGACCCCGTCACATGGCTGGAGGATAATTTGGATGTCGGCTTTTCGAACAAGGAATCAGAAATCCTGTATATAAAACTGCATGGCGGTGAGAGCGAGTGCGAGGATCTGCGGAAGATCGTCGATGCTGTGTCCGAAGCATACACAAACGAAGTTGTTTTCAAAGAGCGGCAGTGTCAACTCCTCATCCGCGACGCGAAAACCAAAGCAGCCGAAGAATTGCGCAAAAGGATTGAGTCCTTGATTGACGTGCGAGAGGGAATTAGTGGTTCACCGCCATCATCGTCCCATCGCGAAACTGTCCAAGAAGAAATCGCTGTACTGGAAATCGTCTGGCGAAATCTCCTCGCGAGCATCGAACGGGAAAACCTAAGAGCCCAGGGACCGGGCCGAATTCGCCAACTTCAAAATGCGTCCGTCGAGTCGGACGACAATCCCGAAGCAGGTTCGTCGCATGAATCCGATGACTGACTCGTCGATGGAATGGCACCGCGCAATCCGGGGCATCCTGCGGACAGATTAGGGGAAGCCCGATGGCACCAGCGGCTCGTAGACGCACGCTCTGCCCCTGGGGGTGTTCTGCCGAGCGATGGACGGCAAGAGATTCAATCCGCCAAGGTCTCTTATAGCGACGCGAATGCCAAATCTAGGGCGTGATCGAGTTGAATTGGAGAGTCCATGCAGTCGGGTTCTCGAAGTACGTCTGACAAATCCGCCGGGGCCCCTTCGCGCCGTGCGCGGCGGAGTTTGCTGCGAGCCACGCCACGAGCGCCTGATCGTGCTGGGCGGCGATGACCTGCAAATTGCGCCTGCCCGAACGGAGACCGTTGCCCCGAGGCGCGTTCCTTTGGACGAACAGTTCTGTCGGATATAAGACTGACGGAAGCGCACTTTTCAACTGAACCTTGTTGTCGACCCATGCCGCCAACGGTTCCGAGGTGGGAATTTCCGACTCGGCCAGGGGCGGCAACTCGGCGGTGACCGACTGGGCGGATGGAGTGCTTGCCAACGAGGCGCTTCCCGCACCCGCCGCTACGGCGCCAAAGTTTGCTTTCCAGGCGTCGTAGTCGTCTTGGTCGATGACGCCATTGCCGCTGCCGTCGGCTCCCGAAAATGGCGCCACGGAAGTGCCGAGCGTGTTGCGCCAGACTGTGTAGTCGGCTGCATCGACGTAGCCATCCTGGTTGTAGTCGCCGCGTGGCAGGTCGAACACGTTGGTCACGGTCACCAAAATCACTTGCAGATTCGTCAACGCGCCGTCGCTGGCCTCGACGATCACGACGTAGACGTTGTCGCCGTTGGCGTCAGTCGGGGCTTCAAAATCAGGTGCTGCGTTGAATGACAACTGGCCGCCGCTGGTGATGCCGAACTTGGTCTGATCCGCGCCACCCACGATTGAAAACGTCACTGTCTGAGCCGGCAGGTCCCCGTCGATCGCGGTGACTGTCATCACGGCCGTGGTATTCTCCGCGACGTTCGCCGTGTCAGGGGAAGTGAACACCGGGATGATGTCATTGACCGGTGTCACCGCGACACTAATTGTCTGGGGCGTCGTGCCGCCGTTTCCGTCACTGGCTTGCACCGTCACTACGTAAACATTGTCATGATTCGCGTCGGCTGGCACTTCGAAGTCAGGTGCCGAATTGAACGACAACGCCCCACCTGCAGTGATCGAGAATTTGGTCTGGTCCGCTCCCCCGATAATGGAGAACGAAATTGCTTGCGCAGGCAAATCCGCATCGGTTGCGGACACCGTCATCACGGCCGTCGTATTCTCCGCGACGTTCGCCGTCAAAGGTGACGTGAACACTGGAGCGTTGTCGTTGACCGGTGTGACCGACACCAAAACTGCTTGCAGTCTCGTTAGACGAATGGCACTTAGATTTGGCGTAACATGTTGCCCTAGATTGGTATAGGTGAAAAAGGCCTCTCTTGCGTAGATGGAGTTGTCACACACCCATCACTGGCAAGGAGGCCTCGCGATGTCGTTTTCTAACCATGGACGGTTCCGCCAACAAGTGCGTTTTCTGCAAAGGCAGTTCCTGCAAGACGGCGAGTTGCCGTTCACGGATGTGTTGTCCGAGGGGACGATCACGCAGGCATTGAAAGCACTGGATGCTGTCTGGCATGACCGGGTCTATTCGCCGCTGGTGACGCTGTGGGTGTTCTTGAGCCAGGTGCTGAGCCAGGATCATTCCTGTCGTGCGGCCGTTGCCCGCCTGATCGCTCACCGCGTCTCACGCGGGCGACGTCCCTGCTCTGCGGAAACGGGCGCGTACTGCCAAGTCAGGAAGCGCCTGCCGGAGAAGTTCTTTTCTGGCGTCGCTCGCCACGTCGGGAAAGCGCTTGACGACGGGGTTGATCCCGCGTGGCTGTGGAAAGGCCGACCCGTTTACATGTTTGACGGAACGACGGTGTCGATGCCGGACACGCCGGAAAACCAGGCCGCCTATCCTCAGGTCTACAACCAGAAGCCCGGGCTGGGTTTTCCCATCGCGAGAGTCTGCTCGATCATCTCGCTGTCATGCGGGGCGATGCTTGATCTGGGGATCAGCCGTTACGCTGGCAAAGGCCAAGGCGAGTTGAGCCTCCTTCGGAGAATGTGGGACATTCTCTCTCCGGGAGACGTCCTGCTGACGGACGCCCTGATGTCGACCTGGTACGAGATGTTGACGCTCAAGCAGCGCGGCGTCGATTCGGTAAGCCGACTCAACAAGGCGCATCGGCACGCCGACTTTCGCCGCGGTCGGCGGCTTGGGAAAAGACGACCACGTCGTCCGGTGGCCGAAGCCCAACCGGTTGATTGGCGGCATCACATGGGCGACCTACAAGAGCCTGCCCGACTACCTGGAGGTTCGCGAGACGCGCGTTCGCGTGGAACAGCCCGGGTTTCGCACGAAGGTGATCATTGTGGTCACGACCTTGCTCGATCCGGAATCGACGACCAAGGAAGACCTGGCGAGCCTATATCGAAGTCGGTGGAGTCAGGAACTCGATTTGAGGTCTATCAAGATCACCATGCAGATGGATATCCTGCGGTGCAAAACGCCGGAACTTGTCCGCAAGGAGATCTGGACGCACGTCCTGGCCTACAACCTGATCCGCACCATCATGGCGCAAGCCGCCAGCCAGCATGAACTTCAACCAAGAGAAATCAGCTTCAAAGGAACCGTTCAAACGCTCGAAGCGTTCCAGCCGCTGATCAGCTTCCAAGGCCACAAAGGCGCGACGTTCCGCGAAAAGCTCTACCTGCAGCTGTTAGAAGCCGTGGCAAGTCATCGCGTCGCAGACCGGCATGATCGATTCGAGCCTCGCATGCGAAAGAGGAACCCAAGGAAAGCAGAAATGATGACCAAGCCTCGCCATGAACTTAAACGCCTGATGCGCAATGGCTTTACGGAAATCTAAGTGCCATTCGTCTCGTTAGACCGCCGTCACTGGCCTGGACGATGACCACATAGACGTTGTCGTGATTGGAGTCAGCGGGCGCTTCAAAATCTGGTGCCGATTTGAACGAAAGAACCCCACCGCTGGTTAGCGAAAACTTTGTCTGATCTGCGTCGCCGACGATTGAGAATAAAATTGCCTGAGCCGGCAGGTCTGCGTCCGTCGCCGTCACGGTCAGCACGGCCGTCGTGTTCTCTGCCACGTTGACTGTATCGGAGGACGTGATTACCGGAATGTTATCGTTGACGGGCGTCACCGTGACGCTGAGCGTCTGTGTATCCGTGCCGCCCTCTTCGTCCATGACCTCGACCGTGACGACGTAGACGTTGTCGGCGTTTGCGTCGGCTGGCGACTCAAAGTCCGGGGCCGAATTAAACGACAGGACCCCGCCGCTTGTGATCCCGAACTTGGCCTGATCCGCTCCACCCACGATCGAATAGGTGAGCAATTGCGCCGGCACATCCTCGTCCGTCGCGGTCACCGTCAACACTCCCGTCGAGTTCTCCGCGACACTTTTCGTGTCGTCTGACGTGATGACGGGATCGTGATTGAACTTCTTCAGGAACAGCACGTACACCGCACCACGATTCGGCCCACCCGTATTGTCGCTCTCGGCACTGACGGCGAGATCCGTGATGCCATCGCCGTCGATGTCGCCCAGCGTGGCCACGGAACTGCCGAAATAATCTCCGTTTGCCAGCGTCGGTCCACCGCCGATGCCGTCGGCAATCTTTTGGCTGCTTTTGACCGTACCATCGCTGTTCAAGAACAACACATGCACGGCACCACGATTCGTTCCGCCCATGTCATCGTAGAAGGCGCCCACGGCGAGATCGGTGACACCGTCACCGTCCAGGTCACCGACCGATTCCACCGAACGGCCGAAACGGTCGCCATCGGCGAGCGTCGGACCGCCGCCCGTGCCGCTAGCGATCTTCTGGCTGGCCTTCACCGTGCCGTTGGCATTCATGAACAGCACGTGGACCGCGCCCTCGGTCACTTCCGCCCGAATCGTCGCGATGGCGCCGACTACGAGGTCGGTCACGCCGTCACTGTCCAAGTCGCCAATCGACACCAAGGACCGGCCGAAGTTGTCGCCGTCGGCGAGAGCAGGCCCGCCGCCCAAGCCGCTGGCGATTTTCTGGCTGCTCTTCACCGTGCCGTCGGCGTTCAAGTAGAGAATGTACCGCGCTCCACGGTCCGTTCCGCCCGTATCGTCGCCACTCGCGCCAACGGCCAAGTCGGTCACGCCATCGCCATCCAAGTCCCCGATCGCCGCCACCGAGCTACCGAAGCGGTCGCTGTTGGCCAGCGTCGGCCCACCGCCGATGCCACTGGCAATCTCTTGACTTCCTTTCGCGGTGCCATCGGCATTGAGGAACACGATGTACACGGACCCACGCAGCGCTCCACCCGTATTATCGCGATCCGCTCCTACCGCCAAGTCGGTGATGCCGTCACCGTCCAAGTCCCCCAGCGCAGCCACGGAGCGGCCGAAATAGCTGCCGCTCGCCAAGCTCGGCCCGCCCCCCACGCCGCTACCAATCTTTTGGCTCTCCCTGACGGTGCCATCGGTCTTCAAGAACTCGATGTAGACGGCCCCACCGTTCGCATCCCCCTGCGCCCCGACCACCATATCGGCCACGCCATCACCGTCCAAGTCGCCCAGCGATGCCACCGAGCTGCCAAAACGAACATTGTCCGATAGGACCGGCCCGCCGTTCGTGCTGCTGGCGATCTTTTGAGTCTTCGTGCCGTCGGCCTTGCCGCTCGACGGCTTGGTGATCGTGACTTGATAGTCTTCCACCTCGCCGCCCACCGCCGCTCCGGTGGGATTCGCCGCCGCTGTGTCGCTGCTCAGTCGGAACCTGGCGTACGTCGTCCCCGTGAAACCCTCTGGGACGGCCGGGAACACGAGCGTCACAATGCTGTTATTGGTGCCGTTCGGCACCGCGATCGAGGCCCGCTCCGTGGCGTTGTCGAACACGCCATCGGCATTGACGTCGATCCAGCCATAGAGCGTCGCAGCTGCTCCGGTGATGTTGGTCACCCGCACATTGACTGTTGGTTGCGCGCCGATCGTGAGCACCAAGTCGGCTGCCGGATTGGCGATGCCATCCTCATCATCTGGCAATGCTCCGTTCACGTCGTCCGCGTTGGCGGCAGAATTCTGTAGTAAGCCGCTGTCGGCATCGACCGAGGCGCCCAGCCGTAGTCCAGGAACGATCGTGTGCCTCGGACCATTGTCAGCGTACCGAGTGTTATAGTTCACCGGGCCAGCGCCAGCGACTCGAGTCTGGCGCGTCGCCAAAGTCGGTAGCCGATGTCACCGAGACGTTAATTGTTTGTGTCGATGTACCGCCATTGCCGTCGTTCGCCCGCACGACCACAACATAGACGTTGTCGCCATTGGCATCGGTCAGCACCTGGAAATTCGGAGGCGCGATGAACGTGAGCACGCCGCCACTGGTGATTGTGAACTTCGTCTGATCTGCCCCGCCGAACAGTGAGTATGCGATTGCCTGCGCTGGCAAGTCGGCATCTGTGGCCGTCACCATCATCACGGCGGTCGTGTTCTCCGGGACACTCGCCATGTCGGGCGATGTGAAAATAGGGTTGTTGTCGTTGACCGGGGTCACAGTCACGTCGATTGTCTGCGTTGACGTGCCCCCACTGCCGTCACTAGCCTCGACGGTCACTACGTATACGTTGTCGCCATTGGCGTCGGTCGGCATCTCATAGTCTGGCGGCGCGTTGAACGAGAGCACGCCACCGCTTGTAATTACAAACTTCGCCTGATCCTGCGCCGCTAACCAGCGAGTACGTCACCGTCTGGGGTGGTAGGTCGGCATCGCTGCCCGTCACGGTTAGCACCGCCGTGGTGTTCTCGGCCACGTTTGCCGTGTTGGGCGACGTGAAGACTGGATTATTGTCATTAAGCGGCGTGACGGTGACGCCAATCGACTGCGTGTCTGTCCCGCCTTCACCATCGCTCACTTGCACGGTCACATCGTAAACATTGTCACCACCTGTGTCGGTGGGCGCTTCGAAGTCGGAAGCCGCAGTGAACGAAAGCTCGCCTCCACTGGTGATCGAGAACTTGGCCTGGTCTGCCCCGCCCACGATCGAGTATGTCAACGCTTGGGCTGGCAAGTCCGCATCCGTCGCGGTCACCGTCATCACCGCCGTCGTGTTCTCCGCCACGTTCGCCGTCGTCGGAGATGTGATCATTGGCGGCGTGTTAACGGCTTTTAGGAACAGAGTATACACGGCTCCACGGTTCACACCGCCCGTGTCATCAAAGTTGGCTCCGACCGCCAGGTCGTTCAGTCCGTCACCATCGAGGTCGCCGAGCGACGCCAAAGAAACGCCGAAGCGGTCATCGTTGGCGAGGTTCGGTCCACCGCCTGCACCGCTGGCTATTCTTTGACTTCTCTTCACCGTGCCATTGGCGTTCAGAAACAATATATGGACAGCCCCGCGCGCGTTTCCGCCCGTGTCATCGTAGTAGGATCCGACGGCCAGGTCGTTCACACCATCGCCATCTAAATCGCCGACGGACGCCACCGAGCGGCCAAACTGATCGCCGTCGGCGAGCATAGGATCGCCGAAGCCGAAGTCGGATTCATCGAGCGTTCCAATGATGTCCCCGTCTGGATTAGCAACTTTGACCGAAATATCTAAATTCAAGATTGAATCCGACCGTGTCACGATGTAAGCCATCGTCGCAGTCGACGTCGCGCTGACGATGCCCCACGCACCACTTAGAGTCGTGCCAACGCCGTAGTCAAAGGTCGCAGTGTCCGAAAGGGGGCTGTCAGCACCGCTATTGTTTTCGCTCGGTCCGGCGCCGAATAGGGCACCAGAGACGCTTCGTAGATGGCTGTCGCCAGTAGAGATATCGTTACTATTGGCCGTTGGCAGGAAGGTGCCAGAATCTTCGTCGAACGTCCAGCGTTGGTGCAATTGGCCAGTGATCGTCACGTCGACGCCACCGATTAACGCGCCGTTCGTTGTCGCAAGATCGAGTGCGTAAGACACCCACGGCGAGCCGAGTGCCACATCGGGCGAGGCAAAGGCAATACTTGGTGGATTGGCCAACAACGTGGCCGTGCCGACAACTTCGGTCGGCCCGTTGTCCGGATTGCTGGCGATCTTTTGAATGCTCTTCACCGTGCCGTTGGCGTTCATAAACAGAATATGGACCGCCCCGCGATCACTACCGCCGGTATCGTCGCCAACGGCTCCGACGGCCAACTCCGTGACCCCGTCTCCATCGAGATCACCCAATGAAGTCAATGAACTGCCAAAGCGGTCGCTATCCGTAAGGCTCGGCCCGCCGCCGACACCGCTGGCGATCTTTTGGCTGCTCTTTACTGTGCCATTCGGGTTCATGAAAAGGACGTAGACAGCGCCTCGGTCATTTCCACCCGTATCGTCGCCATATGCGCCAACGGCGATATCGGTCACACCATCGCCGTCTAGATCCCCCATCGACGCTATGGAATGGCCAAAGTACGCGTTGTCGGCAACTCCACCCACGCTAGAGCTGGTTATCCGACGATAATCTCGTATGTTGCCAACCTGTCGCATGTATAGCACATACACCGCGCCACGGTTCGTCCCGCCCGTGTCATCCCGTTCGGCTCCGACGGCCAAGTCCGTTACGCCGTCACCGTCCAGATCGCCGAGCGACACCATAGAGCTACCGAAGTAGTCGCCGTTTTGGAGCGATGGCCCGTTTGTGCCGGCGAGCTTCACGTTGTTCTTGACTGTACCGTTGGCATTCATGAGCAGTAAGTGCACCGCTCCTCGGCCAATTCCTCCGGTATCATCTCCGTTGGCGCCCACGGCCAAGTCGGTCACTCCGTCACCATCGAAGTCTCCAAGTGACACCACCGAACGGCCGAAGTAATCACTGTTCGCCAGCGTCGGTCCGCCGTTCGTATTGTTGGCGATCTTCGTGGTCTTCGTGCTGTCGGCCAAGCCGCTGCTAGGCGATGTGATCGTGACCCGGTAGTCTTCCACCTCACCATCGCTCGCCGTGCCGGTGGGATTTGCAGCAGACACGTCGGTACTGAGCCGGAACCGCGCGTAGGTTGTCCCCGTGAAACCGGTCGGCACCGCCGGGAACGTGAGCGTCTTAATGAGATTGTTTGTGCCGTTGGGCACTGCGATCGAAGCACGTTCCGTCGCGTTGTCAAACACGCCGTCCGCATTCACGTCGATCCAGCCATAGAGCGTTGCGGCCGCGCCGGTCGTGTTTGTAACGCGGACGTTAACTGTCGGTTGCGCGCCGATCGTGAGCACCAAGTCGGCTGCGGGATTAGTGAGCCCATCTTCATCGTCCGGTAGCGCGCCATTCACATCGTCGGCGTTGGCCGCCGCGTTCTGCAGCGCGCCGCCATCGCCGTCGACGTTGGCCCCCATCTTCAGGCCGACCACGATCGTGTGCTGCGGACCGTTGTCGGTCGAGAGCGTGTTGTAGTTGCCGACGCCCGTCCCGAACGCTATGTCCGGAGCGTCGCCGAAGTCGACCGCCAACAGCCGCCGGTCCTCCAACACTTCGAACGTCGCGTTGCGGACGGACAGCTGCCGTCGCTTCTTTGGGCGAACTCGCCGCCGTGGTGCACGACTCAAGGAAGATCGAAGACCGTCTAGCCAATCGACTCGCATCGTGACGCACCTCTTGTGCGGGGGGGCTCGTAGTAGTTGTGCAGTGGCGAGCATAATCCTGCGCCGATGCTCACGTCAAACAAAAAAATGCACCAATGTTGCGGATGCGAGATTTTGCTGCCGTGAAGAGACGGCAGTCGCCGGTCGCGCGATGGGCGGGTTACCGGATGCGTCTAAACAGCACCGTGATCGGTAGATAGGCCGCTCAGAGCTGGCCCTCTTCATCGACGAGCAAGAGCCGCTCGATTTCGTTGGTCTTGAAGACCGCGAACTCCTCCTGGAGTTCGACGACCACCACACGCTTCCGCGAAGGGCTTACCAGTTTCCCTCCGCTACGTACTTCAACATGCGGTTGTCGAGCGTCAGATCGGCCACAACTTCCTTTAATCGCTTATTCTCGTCTTCGAGCTTCTTCAGCCGCACCGCCTCCTCGGCCTTCATCCCGCCGTACTGGGCTCGCCAGCGATGCAGGGTTGCCTCGCTCACCTCCAGGCTCTGCAGCACGGCCGCCAGATCCTTACCAGCAGTGAGCATGGCATCCGCGTCACGCAGCTTTCGCACAATCTGCTCCGGACTGTGACGCTTCCGTCGCTTCGTCGTCATCGAGAGTCCTCCTCGGCCAGCAAGCGGCCTTTAGACTCTCATAACACATGGACCAGATTTTGGGGAGCAGGCCACAGCCACGAAAACTGTTGGCTGCGTCAAAGAGTGCGGCGTTGCCATCGGTTACATCAGCGGCTACAGTGAGTAACTGATGGTCAATTGAGCCGTTGTCGGCTACTGCTTTCTTGATGTGGTCAAATCGTTCGATGGCCCCGTCGAGACCAAACCGACCAATGCCCCAGTAACCCTCCTGCAAAATGGCACTGCTGCATGTGGATGCCCTGATTTACCGGAGAATCGGTGAAACATTCAAAACCAAGTACTCGCCGGTCCTAGTGGCGTGTATCTTGGCCTCGCCACTGTCCGAAAGTGGTGGGCATTCGCAACCGAACCTGGGGAGCAATTCCGTGCACATGAATTCCGTCTCGCAAACATCCTATTCGTGGAACCGCACAACCGCGAATTCCTATTTTGTTTGCTCGCTGATTCGATCGATTGTCAATCCTTTCCCAAAATTGTGCCCGCTGATTCAGTGACAAGCCTCGTCCGTGCATTAAACGGTCTCTGTGCGGCAGAGGCACGTATCCTGTTCAATGCGGATGACGAGACATTCTTATGTCGAGTACGTCCAAGGATTCAAACTATGCCGTCCGTGCCTTTCGACGTTATTGCAGCAGGCCACATCTGCCTCGATATCATCCCACAATTAGATTCCAGCCAGCGCCGGGCCGAAGATCTATTCGTTCCGGGTGGACTGGTGCAAGTCGGGCCAGCGACGCTGGCGTTGGGCGGCTCAGTTGCCAACACCGGCCTAGCGCTCCATCGACTCGGCGCCAGCACGCGATTGGTGGGCAAGGTTGGCGACGATTTGCTCGGCAAGGCGATCCTCGAATCGCTGCGGCAGGTCGATCGAGACATCGCGGAATGCATGATTGTCGCGGCCGGCGAGGCTTCCAGCTACACCGTCGTTCTCAGTCCGCCCAAAGTCGACCGCGGATTTTTGCACTGTCCGGGCACCAACCATACTTTCGTAGCCGCCGACTTGAACCAATCGACTCGGCAGAGTTTTCGAATTTTGCACTTTGGTTATCCACCGCTGATGCGAGGAATTGTCGCGGATAAAGGCCATGGCCTGGCGGGAAAATTCGCCGAAGTGCAGGTTGCCGGAGCGATTGTGTCGCTCGACATGGCCATGCCCACTGCGGCGCTATCGACCGACTGGCAGCAGTGGCTTCGCTACGTCCTTCCTTGCGTCGACGTTTTCATGCCGAGCATCGAGGAGATCACGCTTATGCTCGCCGCGGGGCCCGATGTGTCGCGAGAACTAGTCGTACAGCAAAGCGGACATTCGGCCGTCGTCGACGCGGGGCAGTTGTCGATCCTGGCGGAGCAATTGCTCGACTTCGGCGTACCGATCGTCGTCATCAAACTGGGTGACCAAGGCCTTTACTTGCGCACGAGTGAGGACCTATCGGCGCTGTCTAGCCGCGCGGCCTGGCGCGATTTTGATTGGCTGGCGTGGCGGAATCGCGAACTGCTCGTTCCTTGCTTCGACGTGGAAGTCGTCGGGACGACGGGGGCGGGGGATTGTACGATCGCCGGGTTTCTGATGGCAATGCTTCAAGGCCAACCACCCGAAGCAGCGATCCGCTCGGCTGCCGCCGTCGGCGCCCACTGCGTGCAGAGCGCCGATGCCACAAGCAATATTCCGGCGTGGTCGGAAATCGAGAACAAGCTTCTAACATCGTGGCCGCAGCGAGAGCCAACGGTTCGTCTGCCGAACTGGCAATTTTGCCGGGAGAAAGGCGTTTACGTTGGTTCGGCGGATGGGAAACTTGTGGCTCGAGCCGAATGATCTTTACCTTAAAACAGCCTCGGTGGCTGCGTTGCACGATTTCTATTAGCAGGAATCGCCTTGGCCAAAACATTTGTCGGTATCGGATTCGGCCCCATCCAGAGCGGACTCTTTCTGCTCGAGGCAGCGAAGTCCGGCAATTTCGAACGGCTAGCCGTTGCCGAAGTAGTGCCCGAAACGGTGTCGGCCGTTCGCCAAAGCGGCGGACGCTATTGGATCAACGTGGCCGAAACGGAGCGCCTTTGTTCGCAGCTGGTCACCGGCGTGGAAATCTACAACCCGCTGGATGCCGCCGACCAGCCAAAACTGCTAGACTCCATCGCGGCGGCAGACGAAATTGCAACCGCGCTACCGAGCATCGACTTTTTCCAACGCGGCTCGCCCAGTCCGGCGGACTTGTTGGCCCAGGGCCTGCGCCGCAAGTTGACGCATCGCGATTTTCCGCCGACGGTCGTCTACGCCGCGGAAAACCACAACCACGCCGCCGAGCGATTACGTGACGCCGTGCGGAAGCGATTAGATCTGACCGAATACTCGCTGCTTGCCGACCGTGTGCAGTTTGTGAATACGGTGATCGGCAAGATGAGCGGCGTCGTGATCGATCCGTTGCAGCTCCAACGCGACAGTTTGGCGCCGCTCGTCGAGGATGGCCGCCATGCGGTGCTGGTCGAACAATTCAACCGCATTTTCATCAGCCAAATCAAGCTACCCGGCTTCGAGCGAGGCATCGAAGTTTTTCAGGAGAAGCAGGAGCTGCTGCCGTTTGAGGAAGCGAAGCTCTACGGGCACAATGCCGCGCACGCGCTGCTGGGGTTTCTTGCCAATCGCCAGCAGACGGAGTATGTCCGCGAGGTCGATCCCGATGGCCTGCTGCAGTTCGTCGAGCAAGCGTTTCTCGAAGAATCGGGAACCGCAATGTGCCGCCGGCATTCCGGCCTTGACCCGCTATTCACACCAGAGGGCTGGGCGGAATACGTGCGAGACCTCCTGCTGCGGATGGTCAATCCGTACTTGCGGGATCGCGTCGACCGAGTAATCCGCGACCCACTTCGAAAGCTCGGCTGGGACGACCGGCTGGTCGGCACGATGCGCATGGTGCTCGGGTACGGCATCGAGCCCCGGCGCTACGCCTTGGGCGCCGCCGCAGCGGTGGAACTGCTGCGAGCGGATCGCCCCAGGCAGTCGGTCGCCGACGTACTTGAAATCGCCTGGGGCAAGATAGGCGCTTCACACACCAGTCGGCGTTCGATCGTTGAATGGATTGAGCGAGCGCGTAAAGAACTCTGACCTGGACAGCAAGCAGGCAAAGGCAATGTAGTTACGAGAGACCCTCGCCCGGCGAGCGGTAATACGCCACCACGAGAAAGATTTGCCGATGGCTAATTAGTCGTCCCTGAAAAAATGTCTGTTGGCCGCGTCGGCATGATTTTGAGGTGCGAGCTGGGGCGAATCAAACGGGCATCGGCAGGTGCGATGTTCGGCGGGACGCGACTTCGGCGGTGAGCCTGACCGCGAGCCGGTGCCAGAGCCAGAAAATTGGCGCAAAAACAGCCCACCGCAGCAGTTTGCGGAGGTTGTACCCAGCGGCACTCAGCACCGCGTTGATTTTGTCGCCTTCTCGGCCGGTCAGGTAGTTCCGATTCATGCGGTTGTCACTCTTCAGGTGACCGATCGTCGGCTCAATGGCCGCACGACGTTTCAACATCCGGCGAAGCATCCGCGTCGCTCGCTTGGGAATCGTGCGGACCACGTGGACGATGGCCGAGCCTGCGTAACCGTGCCCGCGGTAGCCTTGGTCCACCATCACATCGTCAGGCGTGTGACCTGTTAGCCGTTCAACTTGTTGGATCGCGCCGTTGAGCGTGTGCCCGTCGTAAGGATTGCCGTGCCAAGCCTGGATACCGACGATCCAATTCCTCTTACTGGTAGTGGCCACGCTGGCCTTGCAGCCGAACTCGTAGCGTTGGTGCGCTTTTCCCTTACAGATGCATTCCACCTCGGGAGCATGCACGCTGTAGAGTTTGTTTTTGCTGGTCCGCGTCTGCACCAGCAGACGCTCCGCCATGGCGAGGAGCTCACGCAGGGGCTCGTCAGCGATTTGGCCCTGGATGACGGGCGCTTTTCGCTGGATGTCCCGCAGCACACGACCCAAGATCGTCTTCAGCTGACGCGTCATCTTCGCCGCCCTTTTCATCTGCCGTGCGTGGGCATAACGGCCTTGTTTGGCCAGCAGCTGCTTGCTCTTGAAACGATAGTTCTGACGAAGTGGGAGGCCCAAGGATTTGGCCCGCCTCACCAGCGCCACACGCATCTTGTGATACAGTCGGGCATCGGTCGGAAAGGCGATGGCCTTCTCCTGGACCGTCGTGTCGACATTGACCTTCTGGAACTCCTGGGGCCTGACCGCCTTCATGGCTAACGCCGTGCGAATCGTCGCCTCCAACAGCTTCTCCAACCGCTCGGCACCGACCCGCTTCCGCCAGCGGCTCAAACTCGACGGATCGATCGGCAACTCGTGCTGCATGTACTGGCAGCCGCAGAAGTATTGCCAGTACGGGTTCTCCACCCAACGGGCGACGACCGACTCGTCGCTCTCGTCGTAGGCGTGTTTCAGGTACAGCAGGCCGACGATCAGTCGCGTGTTGACCCCCGGTCGGCCTAGCTCGTCCGCATAGCAAGCGTCGATGGCCGCGTCGAACTGCGACCAGTCGATCCGCTCGGCCAGCACGTAGAGCGGGTGCTCGGGATTCAAGAGCTCACTCAGATGGGCGCCAAATAATTCACACTGCGGAGTGGCTGCTTTGGGCTTCATTTTTTGCCAGCTTTCGGGACCGTCGGGACCAAAACCTGGCAAATTTTAGTGCCACCCAGCAAGCTATGCACCCTCAAATCTCTGGCGAATTTGTGATTTATCAGGGACGACTAATTAGCGCAATCCGTGAGGACAACTGGTTTGTGCGCCCCCTGCCGTTCGGCAATCGATTGCTCCACGCGAGCAACGGCGGATTTGTCGAGGAGCCAATCGAGCGATAAGCTAGCTCGCCATTTTTCCCCCGGCTGAAGGCGGACGACGCGTCCTGCTTTCTCTTCGACGGAACGAGGATTGGGAAAATTGGTGCCTGGTTCCAGGCCGGTGACGTACCCGTCGGCTGCGGCGACTAGATTTCGCCACAGCGAGAAGCAAGGCAATTGTTCCACGTTGAAGCTAAGTTGCACGCCGGAAGCACCGGCCGAACTCCTGAGCAGCACCACGGTTTCTCGCCGCTCGTCGGATCGGAGACCTAGTTGGTATACCTGCTGTCGAAAACGGGCGTCGGGCGGCGTAGCGATCCCAATCGGCGATTCCCATTGCCACGGTATCGGAATTCCCGGGAGCGACCCAATCGATCGGCGCCAGCAGCGTCGAACTCGCATCGAGCTGCGGCAGGCCGATGTTGGTGTGGTAGAGCATCTGCATCTTGGCATTTGAGCCGCCAAAATTCTCGACTTCGTCATGCCAATCGATACGGCTGGTACTGAATTGTGTCGTATACGTGGCTCGCAGCCGCAACTTCTGGAAATGGAACCGCGTTTCTTCGACGATTCCACAGAGCGAAATCGTGCCGGCGACGTCGTCGACCACAAGATCGAGTTGGTGTGCCGGGCAATTGGCGATGCGACCGTGGAGCGAAAGCAGGAGCCGGCCTTGATCGTCGAAGTCCGGCGCCCCATTGCTCTCGAGTCCGCAACGGCACATCAATTCGTCGAAACCACTAAGCCAGCCCAAGCCGCTTGGCTCGGCGATTGGAACGAACGTCGGATGCACCGGTCCGCGGACCGGCGATTGCCAACCCAGTTCGCGTCCTTTCGTTGACGCACGCCAGAGCCCCATTCCACGCGTGGGGACGATGACAGTCTTGAGCAGCCCATTGTCGATCTCGACGATCTCTACTCCTTGCGAGAAGCCTGTCCGCAGGGTGCGTTTCGTGACGCGCCAGCTCCTCGGCGTGCCGGGAACCTCGTTTGCCGAGACGACGAACTCACTTTCCGGACCGCCCGCGTCCGGAGTCAGCAGTGTCCATTGGTGCAAAGCCATCCGCGAATCTCCAGCGAATTGTCGGTTCAGATCAAGTTTTGGAGCCAATGGAGTCGGCGAGCAGTCACGTCGATCGCGCGCCACGAAGCCTTCAATCTAGCGAGCGATTATATCACCGCGTCTTACTCAACAGACAGGCTCAACGGTTCACTTGGCCGCGAAGCAGCTCGTGATCGCAGCAATCGTTCGCGCAAGCTTACCCACGTCGCAAACTCGCTTTGCCAAGTTAACACAGCGCGGCCAAATGCTATTGCATTTGGTCGCCGATTTGACTTCGCGCGAACTGGCGAATAAACTCGGCGGATGGGCCGGCTTCCTTGTCCGACTGCGGTCCGAGCACTCTCGGAGTCTACTCATGGTCACTTCTCGCGAACGGGTTCTGGCCGCATTGCGCCACGAAGAGTCCGATCGCGTGCCCATCGACTTGGGCTCGCACGCGTCTAGCACGATCGCGGTGCTTGCCTACATGAGGCTTGCGGGCACATCTGAAGTTGGCTCAGAGCGAGCTGCCCAAGATGTACAACACTTGGGGGCAGTACTGCGACGTCCAGGATGAAATCCTCGACTATTTGGGGTGCGACGTCGTGCCACTTCACCGGGCGATATCGTCGTTTTCGATATATAACGACGGCCAGTGGAAGGAGTGGACGCTGGTCGATGGCAGCAATGCCTGGTCCCAGTCGAGTTCACGCCGAAGCAAAACAAGTACGGCGATTGGGAGTGGTACGAAAACGGCACGATGATTGCCCGCATGCCGGGCGAAGGCAAGCACGGCTTTACGCTGTTTTGGTCGCCGATGCAGGGCGATCCGACGCAAAGAGAAGATCGACAAGTTGTTCGCCAGCGATAACAACAACTTCATCTGCCGCATCAAGACGTCGGACCGCGAGATCAAGTATCTCGCAGGGTGAAGCGCAAGCGATTCACGGAATCAGGCCACGAGCGGGCGGTGCTGTTTCAGCACGGCGGCACCATTTTGGAAAACGCCCAGGGAATCTTCGGCTGGGACGAGATTTTCGTGCGCTGCATATCCGATCCGGAGTTGGTGCACTATTTCCTTGCCGGACTGACCGAGCTGCATCTGGATACACTCAAGCGCACGCTCGACGCCGCCGGCGACGCGGTCGACGTGATTCAGTTTGGTGACGATCTGGGCATGCAGGGGGCGCCGCTGTTGGATCCCGAGATGTATCGCGAGATTTTTCTGCCGTATCACAGAACGGTTGTTCACGTTTGTGCGTGAGAATTATCCGCATGTCCACGTCATGCTGCATTGCGACGGCTCCGTGTACGAGCTGCTGCCCGACATGATCGACGCGGGCATGCAGATTTTCAATCCGCTGCAAACCGACTGTGCGGGGATGGATCCGGCCCGAATCAAGCGCGAGTTTGGCGACAAGATCTCGTTTTGGGGCGGGGGCTGCGACACGCACGCGACGTTGGTCGTTCGGCACTGCCGTAGCAAATCCGCGAGGACGTGCGACGGCGAATGCAAATTCTCGCGCCCGGGGGTGGGTTTGTGTTCAATCAGATTCACAACGTGCTGGGTGACATTCCCGCTAGAAAACGTGTTGGCGATGATCGAGGCGGCGCACGAATTTGGACAAGTATCCGATCGCCACGGATGGCGAATTGGATGAGCTTGAAGCGAAATACGTCGGACTATTGGGCCGAGCCGTATCAAGACATTGAAAGCCGAGGATGTGCATTAGCCGCAATGCAAGTAGCGACGGATCTGTCGGTGCGAATTGCAGCCACCCACTGCGACCGCATCCAGGCTGACATAAGTCCTGCCGAAAGAATCAACAGAAGATGATGATTCAACCTGGTCGATACCGTCGGAGTCGATGCCGGAGCGGCGATCAGCCTCGAGTTCATCGAAGTCATATTGCTGCCGCTGCTAAGTAAGTCGCTGCCCGACGATTTCGACCGGTTGGCGGTGGCCGTTGTCGGCACCGGCTCGGACGTGCTTGGTCTGGACGACGAGATCAGCCGCGACCACCATTGGGGCCCGCGGGCCAATGTCATGTATTTGCGGAAGGACGCCGCGCAGGCTGAATCGAAGATGTTGAAGGCAATATTGACGGAGAGACTTCCGCGGCGATTTCGCGAGTACGAACTACATGTCAACATCGGGAACCTGACCGGCGTGTGCTGCGGCGCGTCGAGGACTTTTTCGCGCGATTTCTGCAAACCGACCAATTGCCGGCGAGCGACTTGGATTGGCTCGCGACTGTGCGAGGTGGATCTGTTCCACGTGACGGCTGGGCAAGTTGTCTACGATGGTCCAGGTGAGTTGACTCGGCGTCGGCAAGCGCTGTCGTATTATCCAGACAACATCTGGAAGAAGCGAATTGCCGATTGGTGCATGTATGTTACCGGCCGGGATGCCCCCTACAACATCCACCGAGTTTCCAAGCGCGGCGACGATCTGACTTGCACGATTTACTTTGGCTTGTGCTCAAGCGGCTAATGGAGCTTTGCTTCGCCCTCAATCGCCGATATGCACCCTACACAAATGGCTCAACCGCACGTTCCGCACATTGCCTCAATATGCCGACGAACTCGCGCCCGTGATTGATGAGGCGCTGCCGAGCAATCGTCGTGGAAACGGCGAGTTGAAGCTGCTGATTGAAGCCAACTATGTCGTCGCCGGCGCCTTGGCGCAGCTTGGTTTGACGGCGCTGCCGATCCGCCGCGAGTTCGACGAAGGGTTGACCGATCTGACGCTTTACGATTCTGCGGCGCAGATGTATCAGCACGATTCCCGAAGAGCTGTTCGAGCCGAGCTTCAATCAGATCGAACTTTGGGAGCGGATGGCGCGCGAGGTGCTCTTTGACACAAATGACTACTTCCAGAATTCCGTGAACAAGGCCGACTAGCTTGATCGGCGGCCATATGCATCGTCTGGAGAAAAAGCCGGCCGTTGCCGACCGGTTGCTTTCCGAGTTGGAAGAGCTCGCGTTCGCATTGCGGGACGGCGACGTTAGTCTGGAGCGAATCTGGCCGAATCTGGCCGAAGCCCGCCGTCGACGGAGAGCGCGGGCTGCCGCAGGGCGGATCGATCTTCACACGCATACGACGGCTTCCGACGGCGAGATGACGGTCGAGCAGCTTCTTTGCAAGCATTTCGTCCAGGGCCAGATTCTGATCGACGACCACAACATCATCGATTCATTGCCTGCGCAACCGGCGCCTGATGAACAGAGCGCGACTTGGAGCTCGACGTGTTCCTGGGAATTGAGGTGATTTGCACGCGCGAGCGTCGCTCATTCGAGTTTCACGCCATCGCGCCCACGCTGTCGGCAGGATTTCGTCGCGCTTTGTTCGGAGCACCGCAAGAAATGGGAACGGGCGTGCGAATTGTTTGTGGCGGAATTCGCTTCGCACAATGACTTGTTTGACACGCCTGCCTGGCGACAGATCGCCGACGATTTTTCCGTCGGCGGGGCGTTCGCGCCCGTCATCGATCGCTACCGGCATTGTGCGGGAGCGAATTAGCAGCGACGCCGAGGCTTACCGAAGTTATCTACGGAATAATCAGACGTTTGACATGGGAAATCTCTGGCGCGACTGGGGGCTGGGTCGCGCTGGAGACCCCCCCATGCTCAGCCATCGTTTCTTTGGCTCGATGCGGTGTTATGCAATGAGTGCCTATCGCGACGAACTGGGCGACTGGTTTGACTACGACGAGCTGGCCAGCCGGTTTCGCAAGCGTCGGCTGCTTCATCAGCCACAATCACCCCAACTACTGGGACGAAGATTTTGTAGGCGAACTGCGGCACGAGCTGCAAACCCAGTGGATTCACGATTGGGCCGAACGCGGGATTATCGACGCGCTGGAGGTCTGGAGCCCGCCGTTCGCCTCGAAGCGAGTGCCGCATTATTGGGAGGGCATCTGCCGCGAACTTGACTTGGTCCCTATGGCCGGCACGGACTGCCACAACGGGCGAGAGCAGGAGATTGGAGGCGAAGTCGCAAACCATCCGGAGATACCACCGGCGATCTATGCCAAATTGGCTGCGCCGGCGATCGACGCGGCGAAGCAGGAGCGCGGATCGTGGCCGGCTTTGGCCGCTTGGCGAAAGGTGCTCGAGATCGACTACGCGCAAGATGAGGCCTTAGTCGAATGCGCGTCGATTGCTCAGTCGTTGGCGGAAAACTGAAGTCAAACGGCAGCCGATCACGGTCTCGAATGAACCCCTCCTGCGATGCACGACTGTTCGCTGCAGTGGCTCGAACAAATCGGCACGTCTTGCTCACGCCCCGCAGCCGACGGTTCCAGTTCGCTACTCCGCCTTGGGCAGGTGATCGTACCAAGTGAATTTGAGCGCGATCATGGACGCGATCGCCACGGTGGCCCAGGCGAAAGCATTCCAGTGCCAGTGCCCGACCAGGTACATCGGCGAGACATAGGCGCCAAAGATCGCCAGGCATGCGAGCACGACGTTGAGCACGGCGTAGGATGCTCTCTCGCCGGGCACCTGCAATTCCTGCGGCGTGAGGCCCGAGCGGTCGCGAATCGGTCCCCACCAGCCGAACGGACGAATGATTCGATAGAAATCGATCAGCACGGCTTCGTCTGTCGGCCGCGACAGAAACGTGCCGAGCAGCGATGCGATGAACGAGACGGTGCATAATGCTGGAAAGGTGTAATAGATTGGCGGCTCGACGTGCATTAGCGACAAGACCAACAGCGGCATCGCCCCGGCCAAACCGACGAGTGTGCCGGCGGCATAGCCGGTCCCGTTGAATCGCCACCAATACCAGCGGAGCACGTTGGGGATCACAAAGGCCGCTCCGAGCGCCATCATGATCCAGTCCCAGACCTGCCGGATCGAGCTGGCGTAGAGGCCGATCAACGTACCGACGACCACAATCGTGATCGTCGCAACGTAGCTGGCGCGAACGAGGTGCTTTTCGTCTGCCAGTGGCCGGAACAACGGTTGCCACAGATCGCGCACGAGGTAGGATGCACCCGAATTCACGGTTGCCGCAAACGTCGACATGAACGCCGCCAATAGGCCGGCGAGCACCAGGCCCAGCAGGCCCGGGCCGAGATAGGCGCCGAGCACCTTGGGCATGACGATTTCGGCATCAATCTGACCATTCGTGCCGACGATTTCGATTCCGGCGGCGATTGCCAAGAGTGCAATCCCCATCACCATCGCCCAGCGAACGACCAGGAAGGCGCTCCACGCGGCACCCACCTTCGAGGCGTCGCGTGGATCGCGTGCCGACAGAAACATTTGGAAATCGAACATTTGCCCCGGCCCACCGAGATTCAGCAGTAGCCCTTTGGCGACCCAGGCTACCACGAGCAGTCCGAACATGTGGTAGCCCTGATAGCCGCTCGGCAAAGCCGCCGTGTTCTGAAGCTCCCATTGCGGCCACAGGTTCGTGAAACTGCCACCGTCGATCGGCGAGATGGCCGCGAGTTTCTCAGGAGTCAAGTGGACATAGGCGATGCCAGCGATGATCACGCTGGCGACGACCAGAATGAGCGTCTGCAGGACGTTGGTGATCACGACCGCTTCAAGCCCTCCCAGCAACGTGTAAATGGTCGTGATCGCAAAGACCACGAGCGCGCAAAGCTGGATGTTGGCCTCAGGCGCCAGGCCCGTTTGGACATACTCGGCGGAGAACTTCCCGATTCCTTCGAAGGCGTAACCAGTGAGGCCCACCAGCGTCATTACTGCCATCAGCGCGTAGGCGTAGCGCGCCGCTCGTCCATCGGCACGATCTCCAAATCGAGTGATCATCCATTCGGCGCCGGTCATGACGCGCGAGCGGCGGACCCACTTGCCCATGTAGGACATGAAAAAGGCCGCCATCATGAATCCCCACATCCAGTGATTCCAGACCGATTTCATGCCAAACAGATAGACCAAGGCAACCATCCACATCGTGCCGCTGATGTCGAACGTGGACACGGACCCCGACATCGCCAAAGCCAACCAGTGAATCTGGTTTCCACCGAGAAAATAATTGTCGAGGCTTTGCGCAGCGCGGCGCTGCTGCCAGACGCCCACGCCAATCATGGCCACGAAATACGCAACGATAATTACAGCGTCGAGAGTAGACACGTTGATAAGTCTCTTTCTGGAATTAGTGCCAGAGCCGCGACTCGTTGGAACTTGGCCGTCACTTGGCGGAACGTCCCCATTCGACTCGGAAGAAATGGGGGTAGTAGATTCCTGGGCTGTCGAGAAGTTGCGCGAAATCGAACGTGTTCGAGGCATAGGTCAGTGCCAAGCCTTGAGCAGCCTGTTCAGGATGCGCTTTCGCTGCATACAACATCAGGCCGGACTGGGCCGGGTCCAACTCCTCGGGGCGATAGCAAGGCGTGAGCGACGACCAAGGTCCGGTCAAGGAATCGGCGGTCCGAAAACCGACCGCCGTCAGCGGAAACCCTTCGAATTGGAATTGGAGAAAGCAGTCGAGCTGACGAGAGAAATCGACGGTGAATTCCGTCTGTCCTTGCCTCATGATTGGCGTGGGCAACGCGGTGAGACTCCGCTGTGCGACCCAGCCGCGCTCGGCACCGGCCCACCACTCAGGGCGTTCGAAGTTGCCTGCCGCCGCGCCGGCCAGCGGCCAACGCACGAGATAGACGTCGTGCGATTCGCCGCCCACGCTGAACGCGACGAGGTGCTCGCCATCGCGCACGAGGCTGGCTGAACCGACCAGCACGCCAAAGTCGTTTTGCGGAGCATCGAGCTGGCGAAGTTGCCAGTTGTCGGGGTCCGCCTCGGGGTTGTCGATCAGCACCGCCGTCCAGCCGTCGGTGTCAAAACCCATTGCTGAGTTGGGATCTTTCGTGTGGGCCCGCATAAAAAACACCAGCAGCTTGCCATCGATCAGCAGGCTGCCGCCTGGCCAGAAGTAATTGATTCCGTCGTCGGGAAAGAAAGACGTCGGCTTGCCGTCGGTCACGCGCCAATACGTTCTGAATTTGGCATGTGTTGGGTCGTAGCCCGTCTGAATCCCCACACTGTTGTGGACCATCGTGGACGCGCGCCGCTGGCCGGAAATCGTCGGAGCCACGAAGCTATCTCCGAAGAACCAGGCGACCCGCCTTCCTCCCAAGTCAATTGAATATGCATCGTCGCCGCCGAGCCAGCGCGGGTCGCGATGGAACAATGCATCGGCCTCGGGCCAGGCCGTCGATGTTACGGGCAGTTGACAGTTTGCGATTTCGGCTTCGTCGCACCAGACGATCGATGACGCGGCACACACCGAGAGAAGTGCGCACGCTGTCAAGGAGAAAACGCGACGTGAGTCCGTTCGGCAGTCGGTCATGGTGGATTCAACTCTTTCAACGTGCGTCGGTAGGGGTGGCCAACAGACGTTTGTCGACGCATATCATGGATTGAGGACGCCGTCGACATACTTCCCGACGCATTCGGCCCACATCTGGCCATGCAGTTGGAGGCCTTTGGCGCTCAGGTGGATGCCCTTGCCGCCGAGATCGCGGCTGTCGCCGGTCAACGTGTCGGTATCGGGCCCCGGCAGAGCGAAGCCGTCCTTCCACAACCGCGACTGGGCACTCCGCACCGTTTCAAAGCGAGGTTGCTCCGGGTTGTGGTACGAAGCCTGTGCGACGAACCAGGGCACATACCAACCGGCTTGGGTCCGCGACGACTGGATCACATGCTTCAATTTGGCATAGTACTCGTCGGAGGGCATCTCGACGTCGCTCTCGCCTTGGTGCCAGAGTAGCGCGCGGAATCCCATGGGACCCAACTGCTGGACGCGGCACATCATCCAAGGGAACAAGTCGCCGCTGGGCTGCCATTGGTTGACGCTCGTGCCGCCGTAGCCGGTCGCCGCGACGCCGATCGGCACGCCAAAACGCGCGTACATCGCGTCGCCGAAGGCTGGCCAGAAACTACCACCCTGCGTTCTGTCGGCGACGCCGGGCTGCGGGTCGTCAGCCAGTTGCCATGCCTCGCCGCTGAACGAGGACACCATTCCCGATTTGGGTTGGGTGCGAACTTCGCCGAAATTCGTTGAGTTCGACTGTCCCGCTCCGACGAACACTTCACCGACTCCAAAGGGTTCGACTTTGGCCTCAGTCAACACGGCGCCGCCCTTGATCGCTTGCACGTCGATCGTGTACCAGCCGCCGGCGGGTGTCGGCAACTCGGCCAGAAAGCTATGTGTCGCCGAAATCAGCGGCGACGTTTGCCACTCCCCAGCGAGCGGACCGTCCATCGACTTGCCGGTTAATCGAAACCGAATCTTGTCGGCGTCGGTCGTCGTATGACCGCTGACGATAATTGATCCTTTGTTCATCGTCGATCGTTGGAACACCTGATAGCGACGCGGTGAATAAAGCTGCAACTTGGGCTCGGCGACGTCCGGCACAAAGGCTTGAATTCGCGCTCGCTCGCTGGCCGACATCCGGCCGACCGAGAGTAAGATGCTTTTCTCCTCCTTGGGCTTGAGCGAAACCTGGCATACCTGATGCGGCCCTTCCCACGGTCCCCACAGTTTGTCGCAGCCGCGGATCTGCAACTTGGCGTCACCGGTCGCAAAGGCCACGTGGCTCCACAGCTCGTTGACGGGCACCGCGAACACCTTGCCGTCGGCGTCGAATGCCGCGTCGACCTCCTTGGCGAATACGATGAACAGCACCATCGCATCATCCGACTTGTTGGTCAGTCGCCAGACCATTTCCGTGTCGCCAAATTCGTACCGGATCGAGGCCTCGTCGCTGCTTGCGACGACGACGATGTTGGACTCGCGCTGGACGTCAGTCAGCTTCAACGGCCCACCGAGAAAGAAGTAACTGCCGCGAGAGATCGACACGCCGGGCGCGAGGAACTCTCGGCCGTCGACGCGGAGATTCGTCAAACATCCGTCGGCTTCGATTCGCGCGTCGTAGCCTGTTGCGCTCACCGCCAGCGGACTACCCTCCGCAACGATTTGCACTTCTGCGACTGCGAGGGCGGACGCGGCCTCCCACAGCACGGCGACTGCGAGGAGGTGAATTAGATGCCGAAACATTTCGAATGATCCCAACTACAGCGAAAGGTGCTGCCGGCCAACCAAACAAAGCTTGTTGGCAGCGAGTAGATTGCTCTCGTGAGCCGATGATTATTCTAATGGAATCGAGGGACGTTGCTAGCTGGAACGCCGGAGAATTGTCGTCAAAAGCAGTTCTCGCGCGTTCCGATTGACATCGGCCGAAAGGCAACAGCAACTTCGAGTTGGCGAGTCGGCTCAGCTTGAACGCACCTGTGCAGTGTTGAATAGCATGCCTGCGAGTGCCATTTTCGGCGCGCTGATTCCGAGCTTCCTTGCGTGTCCATACTATGTCGTCGACGGACTCTGCTTCATAGCCATCGCACGTCAACGTCGATTTCAGAGCGCCCAAATAGAATTGCTACATCATTTGTTTGCGTCGGCGTTTGAGTTTTGACAACGATTCGCACGGCAATTTTCATTGACCTGCTGAGCCGGATTGACAAGAATGAGAGAGGCTCATCCGCACTGCCTGAGCCGTCTTATCGCAAATGGTCGGAGGCGGAATTCGTGAATAAGTCGAGTTGCAGATTGTCACGAGGATTCACACTCGTCGAGTTGCTCGTTGTGATCGCGATCATCGGCATTCTCGTGGCGCTGCTGTTGCCCGCGGTGCAGGCGGCGCGCGAAGCGGCGCGACGCTCGGAATGCATCAATCACTTGAAACAGATCGGCATCGGGTTCATGAACCACGAGTCGACTTTCCGCATGCTTCCGGGCGGGGGTTGGAGCGCATACTACGTCGGCGACCCGGAACTCGGTCACGGCAGGCTGCAACCCGGCGGGTGGATGTATCAGATACTGCCGTTCATCGAAGAACAAGCAATCTACAATTTGACGGATGACGGCAACAAGTTGGCGGTCACGCCGAAACAAAAGGATGAATCGATCACATTGCAGCAATCAGTAGTTCCGATCTTCAATTGTCCGACGCGTCGGTCGGCGAAGACGTTTCCCTACCGATTGTCGAATTCGTGGACGCCAAAGAACGGCGATCGATCATTGGACGTAGCTCGTGGCGACTATGCCGCAAACAGCGGCGACGGCGAAAAGGGAATGCTATTTTGGGACAAGGACAACGAGGATTATGTTGATCCAATGCCTATCAAATGGATCGCGTTTGACTATGCAGATCTTGGAGCACATGAATGGCCGCCTTTCGATGGACAGACTGGCATCAACTATCTCGGTGCGGAAATCAAGATCAGGCACATCACGGATGGGACGTCGAAAACGTACATGGTTGGCGAGAAGTATCTGCCCGCCGACAAATATGAAGCCGATGGTTCAGATTTGTATGGTGACGGCGGCGACAATCATAGCATGTATCAAGGATTTGATTGGGATATCAATCGCTGGACGAGCGTGGACGACCCACCCTTACAGGATCGCGTCGGTTACGAATCATACGGTAGCTTCGGCAGTGCGCATCCGGGTGGATTCAACATGGTCTATTGCGACGGCTCGGTGCAAACCATTTCGTATGACATCGAACCCGACGTTCATCGTCGCATGGGCAATCGCCTTGACAACGGTGAACCGCTGAGGGAACAAATCCCGATTGCCAATCCGTGAATTGTCGCTGTGTCGCTGCGTCGGTGCGGTGAATTCGATACCTCGCTGAAAGACAGCTACTTCTAGCTGCTTTTTGTTCTCCCGCGGTGGTTGTTCGATGGCAAACTTGAACTTTTGGCACTTGATGTGTCGCACGACTACGTTCGCTGCCAGCGCCTGCTCGTTGATCGTCGGCTGTGGTCGCGGCCCGACTGTCGTTCAAATACCCGAATTCGATCCTCACGCAAGTAGCCAGCAAGCGATGGATTTGTATGACACGAACCACGACGGCGAGCTTTCGGAACAGGAACTTGCGGCGTGTCCAGGCATTCTGATGAACCTGGGCACATACGACACGGACAACAATAAGAAAGTGTCGCCACAGGAACTCGAAGACCGGCTTCGCAATCTGCGAACGGCGGGCGTCGGTCTGACGAAGCTCACGATTCAGGTGCGGCTGAATGGCCGGTCACTCAGCGGCGCCCTCGTTAATTTAGTTCCGGAGACTTACTTGGGGCCAAATGTGAAACCAGCTTGGGGCAAAACCAACAGTCGCGGTTCGGCGATTATGGATATCCGCGATGAAGATCTGCCTGCGTCGGAAAAGGGGTTGATCGGCATTCACTACGGGACGTACAAAATCGTCATTACACATCCCGAAATTCAGCTTCCAGCGAAGTACAATTCGCAGACAACACTCGGTTATGAAACGCAGCGCGGCAACCCCAACTACAGCGTTGAATTGAAAAGCCGTTGATGCGGCGACAGGATATGCCGTATGGCATCTGCGGTCAGCGGGCGAGCGATTCACCAAGCCGCTTGCCAAAGGGCCGTCTCGCAGAAGATACTGCAGCCACGATGAATGCCAGCAGCCGCACCGCCGGTTCTGGCACCGAGTTGGATGCGGCCCTTGCCGCACCGCCCGCCACCGCGCCGAAATTATTCTTCCAAGCCAAGTAATCGGCCTCGTCGACGACGGCAAAGCTGGCGCCCGTGTTATCGCCGTTGGCCCGCAGGTCGGCCGTCGAACCCAACGTATTGCGCCAGACGGTGTAGTCGGCGGCGTCGACCACGCCGTCGAGGTTGTAGTCGCCGACGAGCCGGTCGAATAGCGGCGGGATCGCCGACAGATCCAAGCGATACATCATCTGGTTGTAGTCGTAGAGGGGCGTCGCCGTGGGGTTGCCCGAAAACGACTGGGAATACGTCCCCTCGAAGTAAATGATGCGACCGCCCTCCTCGTCGAAAGAGGGCTGCTGCGTCGGGTTGTAGAAGGTGTAGTTCTCGCCGTCGTTGTGGTGCGTGGCCACTTGGATGGCGTTCTTCCAAGGCCCTTCCGGGGTAGGCGCTTCCGCGAACCAGACTTCACCAAGCAGGCTGTCGCCAAACACCTGGTTTCCGATCATGATCCAACTGTTGCGATAATCGTTCCAATAGACACTCGCGCGGTGCAAGTGGACGTCGTCGCCCGTCGCCACGTCTTTGAGCCCGAAAGGCGCCTCGTCGCGGTTGAGAAAGCCGTTTTGCGCGAGCTCCTCCAGCATGTCGGTCGAGAGCGGATCGGTGTTCTTCTTCCAGCCGTAGATCGGCCTGTCATTTTGATCCAAGTCGAGTGGCGGGTTGGCGGCGTCGTACCGCGAGTTTTCCATCAGCGGCGTGTACGCTTCCCACTGGGAAACATCGTTCACAGCGTCCCACGTCGCCCGGACGCGAACATTGGGATAGGAGAGGCGCAAAATAAATGTAATCTTGGCCGTCGACCGTCTGTTTGAATGCGTGCCCCAGTCCAGGAGCCGTGATCGGGTTGTCCAGCCCGTGCGTTTCGTGGCGCTCGAGTACATTCGTCATGTCGTTGTAGAGCGACAGGCCATGTTCGACCTGTGCGCCTAAGGCGTTGTTCGGATCGCGGCGAGAATAGTGGGCGAGCATCCGTTCTTGTCCGGCGTTGTCGTCGACCGTGAACAACCCGTCGAGCCAAACCGGGCCGGCCTGCTGGAGCGGCATCATTTGTTTGGCCGAACCGTTTCCATCGACAAAGTAGTTGAGGTTGATGCCTTGCGATGGGCTCAGCCCGCCCTGGCCTGGCAGTTGCGACGTGGCACCGGCAGCACGAAAGTTTCCAAACCCGACGTCGTAAAGCGTATCGCCCCAAAACCAATAGACCTGGCCGTTGTGAATCGTCGTTTGAACCGAGTCCTGTCCCTTCACGTTGGCGTTCAAGAGCGGGTGGTCGATCGGGGCGTTCTGGCCGAGGAGCACCGTGTCTTGATAGATGCCTTTTCCTGTGACGCGGTAGAGCCGCTCGGCCGGCTGGAGCCGATTGAGTGTCACTTGGCTGGTCGTGCCAAGCGTGGTTTGCAGCGGCCAGATTCCGGTGACGTAACCGTAACTCGTGAGCAAGAACGTGACACTCTGGTTCACCATTCCTGGCGTATTGAACGCCACTAGGCCGTTGCTATCGGTGTAGTAGTCCTGGTTGTTCGCCCGCAGCTTCACCAACGGCACGCCACGGCCAGATTGCGAATCGAGCACTTGAATGGCAAAGTAGTCAGGCGCCTGAGCCGTCACTTCAGACGACAAAGACATCGCCGAAACACTCAGTAATGCGATCAGCCAACGCATGACGACATCCGCGATTTAATGTTGTGAACTCGAAAGTACCGAACAGCAAGGGGCCATTGCCATAAGACTTGGTGAGTGCCGATGACCGCACCTGATAATCGGTCGCGTACCGCGCTCGCCGGCCGGGCGCAACTTTTCTCCCACATCGTTAACTACATACAAGAATACGGGAGAATTGCCGGCAATTCCAACCGTTTCGAACGGCGAGAGTGGATCTCGCGAGAAAAGTTGCATCAAACCGGCAAGTCGATGGTAGCAGCCACGCGCGCAGCGCGACGACACCGACTCAAGACAGAAATGTTACATCAACTTGGGAGATTTCCGCCCCCACGTAGGCGTTTTGTTGGTATCACTCTGCAAAACTTCTTGACGACTTGCCTTGTGTCGCTTAGGCTAAAAGATGCTGAACGCATGGACGGTTAGTCGAGCCTTCAGCAAATCTATTCTTGATGTACAAGCGGTGCTTTCGGCGATCTGGCGTGAAGATGTAAACTCAGTGCAAGCCGACTTCTTTCTGGGAGGAGTTCTAATGACGATGAGTGTTGAGCAGACTTTTTCTCGATGTGGCGACAATCGACTCGGATTGGATGGAAAGCTGGCGGCCTACTTGGCCGCGGCGGGAGCCATGGGATCGCTCATGGCGTCCGAGGCGCGGGCGGTCATTGTGAGCAGCAACTCGGTGCAATCGGTCGGTATCAATGGCGCCGCGTCCATCGATTTCAACAGCGATGGACAGATCGATTTCCAGATTGACCACGATCAAGTCGATTTGGGCGGCGGCAATACGGTCAATTACCTGCAGGTCGACAAGAATGACTCGACGGGTGCAGGCTTAGGTGAAAATCCACTGGCCATCCCGGGCATCTTCGATACGTTTGCACTCAACGGCAACCCGGCCAACAATACTTTCGACGCCAAGTACGTCACTCCAACAACGACCCAGGGCGACTATCCCGCCGCGCTCACCGCGGGCACTTTGATTGGACCGACTTCCCCGCTTGATTTCCAAGAGGGCGATGGTTTCGGTCCCAACACCAATATCATCCGAGCCAACCGACTGATCGATGGCGACGCAGGGCAGGTCGACAACGTGCTGGGTGGAGTGGCCCTGGGCGACATCTCGATCCCGACCAATGGCCCGAACTTCGTGGGGCTTGGCGGTGAAGTCCGCTACTTGGGCGTACAAATGCAACTGCAGGGCGCCGGCCCGCTCACCTACGGCTGGATCGGCATCAAGGTAACCGACGACAGCCTGGCGACGGCCGACGTCGTCGGCTGGGCTTACCAAACCAACGGCTCTCCCATCGGCGCCGGTGTTATTCCCGAGCCAGGAACGATTCTTACGGCAATTGTCGGCGGTGCGATGCTCCTGGGCGGCGTGCTGTGGAGGCGATTGTTTGGCCGGTAAAGTTCGTGGTTGTCTTGTCGAATCGTTGGCGCGAGTGATACGCCAAGTCGCGGAGTGCGGCTGCTGAATGAGTTGGCGTTGTGGTCATGCGCGCGTCGGGCAATATCGTCAGGCGGAGATACAGCATGTTCAATGTGGAGGAAACCAGAAAGACCTCGCAACGGCTATCAAAACTCGACGGCAAATTGGCCGGATATCTTGCGGCTGCCGGGGCAATTGGAGCGGCTTACGGGCGCGAGACGCAGGCAGCCATCGTCGCCAACACGACTGTGCAGCCGTTTGGCATCAATGGCGAGGTCAACATCGACTTTAATAGCGATGGTCAGACAGACTTCCAGATCGACCACGATCGCGTGAATTTGAACGGCACCGATCTCGATTACTTGCAGGTCGATAAGAATGACGTTAGCAGCGCAGCGAATCCGCTCCCGGTGGATAATTTTGCAACATTTCCGACCAACGGGACCAACGTCAACGGCGATACCCAATACTTGAGTTTCACCAATGGCTTTGGCGACCAAGGCGGCTACGCGGTTGGCTTAAAGGCTGGGGACATGATCGGCGCTACCGGCGCAAATAGTTTGACTCCCGGTACATTGTGGGATTTTCAGGAAGGTGCTAATTTCTTGGGGCTAGGTACGACGATTCGCGCAAATCGGCTCATCGACGAGGATCATGGACAAATTGATGCCGCGCTCGCAGGAAGCCAAGTTACGGTACCATTTGGCCCGCAGGAAGATTTCCCCGCGTTGGACGATTTCACGGGAATCAACGGCGAAGTCCGCTACCTCGGGGTTCGCGTCGATTTGAACGACGCAGCACATGCAGGCCTGAACGCGGGCAACGCTGCGAATCAGTGGTGGTACGGATGGATCGGTATCCGCATTGATAACGAAGCGGACGCGACGGGGGCAGTCACTGGCTGGGCCTACGAGTCTACCCAGGGGATGTCAATCGCGGCCGGCGATGTTGGCCCGGTCACCGGCGTGTCGGGCGACTACAATGGCGATGACGTTGTCGACGCGGCCGACTACACGATTTGGCGCAATCATCTGGGCCAATCGTTCACGCTCGACCATGAAAATCCAGCGGCGTCGACACCTGGACTCGTCGATGCGGAGGACTACGACTTCTGGAAGTCTCAGTTTGGGATGACGTCGGGCAGTGGTGCCGGTGCAGGCAGCGTGGCCGTGCCCGAGCCTGCTTCGATCGCCATGGCTGCCATCGGCGGCGCATTTCTGCTAGGTGGTTTTGCCGTCCGCAAGTTATTCGGTGGCAATAAAAAGTGACGGCAGGCTCGGTCACTGGGCGCTGCTGAATTCCCATGTCGCAATCGCCGCGAGAAAATTCGCCCGCCGACGCAGAGACAAGCATTCGGTTCGCCAAGCGGGTGTTGCTCGTTGGCTGGGACGGGGTCGAGTTTTCGCAGCTCTCGCCGCACTTGCAAGGTGGTCGTCTGCCGCACCTAAGCTCGTTGCTCGATCGCGGTGCGAGCGTGGAACTCTCCCTGCCGCGCCCAGTACTCATGCAGGCGGCGTGGACCTCGCTGGCGACCGGCAGGCGGCCACACGAGCACGGCATTCTACACGCGGATAGCCCCTCTTCTGATGGCTCTAATCTCCGGCCCGTCAGCGGTCGCGCCCGCCGGTGCCCTGCGATTTGGAACCTGCTCAATCGCGCTGGACTTCGCACGCACGTCATCGGTTGGCCGGCCACGCATCCGGCCGAATCGCTCTCTGGGGTTTGTGTCTCTGATCACTTTGCAATGCCGGTGGCCCGAAGACCGCCGACGCCGCTGGGCGGTCGGGCCGTTTCGCCGTCCGCGGCCGAATTGGTTCTGCGCAGCCTGCGAGTGGCGCCGTCGCAGATCGAGGAAATAACGTTGTCTCAGTTGCTGCCGCTCGAGGCGGCGTATCTGGCTGAGTACCAACCCTTGGCCGCGATTTGTCGTGGTATATTAGCCGAGACCGCCACGCTATTCCGCGTGCTCCGGTGGTGTATCAAGAAACAGCCCTGGGATTTTGCGGCCTGTGTGTTTCCCGGGATTCGAAGCTGCCATGAATTGGCGAGCTGGATGCGAGGCATTTCCCCCGCAGCCGCCGAATTCAGCGACCGGCTTCTAACCGGTTGCTACGAGCATCACGATCTTTTGCTCGGCCAACTCTTGCCACTCGTTGGTGAAGATTCGCATTTGATCGCGGTCTCCCTGGCGCAGCGATGCACCGCAACAATGGAAGCAAACGACGACGGAGATGCTCCACCGCGGATCGGAACTCCAATCCGCAAGCTGGGGCTGGCTGTGATCTGCGGTCTAGGAGTGCGTCGTTTGCGGGTTCAGTCGTCGCGAAGTGGGCTCGACTTGGTGCCGACGATGGGTGCAATGTTGGCCATTCCCGTTGGCTCCGACTTATTCGGTCGATGCTGGCAAGATCTATTCGACGTCGATCTCCGGCCAAGACTCGCGCTTCAGCCAAGTCGTTCGGAACCGTGGGAATGGAACTTCGGCGATGAGCCGGTGGAAGAACTGGACGAAGCGATTGTGTCCGGCGAAAATGATCCTGCCAGTGGCCGGGGTCGGGATCCGTCGGTCCAGCATCTTGTCGAATTGGGCTACGTCGATCCGCTCGATGTCGCTGCTAAGGATGCAGAGGACAAATGTCGGAGTATCACCGAAGTCAATCGTGCGAAATCTTTAATGGATGCCGGCCTGCTGGCCGAGGCCGTCGCCTGCCTGGAACAACTTGAGCAGGAACACCCTGAGTGGCTCGATGCTCATGCGGTATTGGCCGAAGCGTACTTTCGCTCCAACCGATGGCAGTCTGCAAGAGATCAGATCGATTGGCTGATGTGCCGGGGATGCGAAAGCCCACAGCTCTACTTGCTCTCGGCCGCGGTCGACCTTGCGTGCCGACAGTTTGAATCGGCGTTGGAGGAGCTGCGTTGTGCCGGGCGCGCAGGCGTTGCTCTGCCCGGCTCGCAAGTAATCGAGGGCGATGTTCATTTGCGCATGCGAGATTTTGTCGCAGCAGAGGCTGCTTTCCGCTCGTCAATCGACCGGGATGGGCCCACCCTGCACGCACTGGAAGGCTTGGCGGCGGTCAATCTCCACGCCGGCCGATATGAGGAAGCCGCCATGAACGCGCTCGACGCCCTGTCCCAGGAGATGCGGTTTGGCCGAGCGCACTACCGCCTTGCCGCAGCTTTGCTGCAGCTCGACAAACCGCATGAGGCGCTGCGTGCACTGGAGTCGTGGGCAGCCGCCGAGCCCCTCGCCGCCGCGCCGTTTCGCTGGTTGGCTGCGCGTTTATGAACAACATTTGAACGATCCTGTTCACGCCGCAGCTTACCGGGCCAAAGGCCGAGCCGCGGTCCGTCGTCGGCGCGAATTGCTCAAGTCGTGACCAGCGGTCGATACATTAACACCGTCGTCCGCACCGTAAAACCTTTCATTCTTTCCGTGAAGCTGCGGGTATCTACGTAGTGGTCGAACGTGGTGAACACGAACTTCTTAATGCCCCATTGCAATCCACCACGTGTCGCTTCGAGCTTGAGCCATACGTTGGCCCAGCCACCGCGCACCTCCGGTGCGAGCACGTTCGCGTCGACGTGTACGATATCACGCGTCACTCGATGACCAAGAATGAATCCAACCACCCGATCGTCGATCAACAACACGCGGGAATAGCGGGCCGCAAACGCACTTGGTACATTGCCTCGCAGTTTTTGGAGGAGTGTCGTTAAGTCGCCGCCCAGTTGTGCCAAGTGGAGATTCGCTACTTCATCGACATCCGCCTCGTAGAGCGGGATGATTCTCGCCGATGGAGGAATCTTGCCGCGCCGGCGAATGCGCTCGTAGAGTGGTGCGAGTTGCACTTCAAATTGGTTGAGCGGAAGCTCGTGATATTCGACGGTTTCGCAGGGTGAAAAGCCGAGGGCTGACCAGGCACGCATTTCTTCGCCATCCAAGTCGACCTTGTTCGCGGCGTAGAGTGCCGCCGCACCAAGATCCGCCGCTCGTTCGGCAAGTTTCGTCAAAAGCGTTCGACCAATTCCGCGGCGTCGATAAGGCTTAATGACGTGTATCGCCACACCGGGTCCGACCGGTGGCTTCCGGCGCTGCGACCGCGTGAGCCCAGCGGCGGCCACGACGCGGGCCGGGTGGCCGCATTCGGCAACGAAACAGTCGTTAAGCGCATTGGCCGAAGCAGACAGCAGCATCCGCACCGCTTTGGCATCTTCACTCCGCGCCGCTCGAATTGTGAATGCGTCCGCTGACATCGAGTCGATTGCGAATACAAGTGATCGACACGCTCGAGCTGACTTCGTGTGAGCTGCCTCTCGTCGGCCGGCGCTCTGCAGCTCCCTGCTTAAATCACGGCGCATGCTTGCTTACCGATGGAATAGCCCATTCTCAGCCTTTGAACGACGCTTTCGGACATGGGTGTTCCCAACAATTCGGCGGCCAGCATTGCGGCCCCAAGCACGGGAGGAAGCAGCGGCTCGGTCACATCGGCCTGCGCAAGCCGTCGCCGGATCGCACTGGTCAGTGTCTCCATCAACGCGCCGCGGGCATTGGTTAAACCTCCCGTCACGACGACCGGAACCGGTTGCATCGCGCTGGCAAAGCCAAGCCTTCCGGCGACAGCTGCTACCATCATGGCGAGTTCGTCAACGCCCCGCTCGATGATGGAGCACGCAACGGAGTCGCCGTCCGCCGCTGATTCGGTTACAAGGTGAGCGAGCCCAGCAATTTCGCTACGCGTCATTCCCTGCAGCTCGACTCGGCCGAGAATCTGCCGAATATCGGACACCTCAAGTGCCTCCATAACCATGCCGCGAATTCTCGTGGATTTGCCGCGCCCGTCGTGATCGCGCACCGCCGCAATCATCGCCTGTCGGCCCAGCCAATAGCAGCTGCCCGGATCGTCCAGAAACGGTCCGCAACCTCCGGCTTGCCAGTGATCTCCTCGCTCGTTCAGTCCGTAGCACGATGATCCTGTGCCAGCAATTAGCACGATTCCTGGCTTGCCGGCCAAACCGCCCATGAGGGCCACGCGCAAGTCGTGGTCAACACCAATGCAATCGCTCGGCGCCAACGACAAACCTCGAACGGCTTCGCGAATGGTTGCTTGATCCTCCTGCGTAACCACGCTGCCGAGGCCGAGAAAAACTGCGTCGACCTGCCGTGGAGCCATTGATGCAAGGGCCCAAGCTCTGGTGACGGCCAATTCAATGTTTGAACGCACCTGCGAGATTCCGACGTCGTGATAGTTCCCCGAGCCCGCCTCGCCGTAGCCCAGCACTTCGGCCTCGATGGACACAATCGCCGCTCGAAGTCGAGTACCACCACCGTCCACGCCAATGACAATTCGCTGGTCCATCCCCCTAACCTTTTGCCGTGCCCAATTCTTGTGATTTAGATTGCCGCGTCAGTCGCTGTCGAGGGCGACGTACCACTTCGATTCATGGTACTGCAATCTGTGGAACCTCGAACAACCAACTCGGCGTCAATGACAATCTGACGCGCGTTTGTATCGACTCCCGAGATATTGTCTAACATTGCTTCATAAGCAGCTTGCGAAAACGAATAGACGGGCAAACGAATCGTCGTCAGCGGCACCGGCAGCAACTCGGCGATCGGATCGTCGTCGAATCCCGCCAGCTTGACGTCTCGCCCTATTTGCAACCCCTGTGCCATCAAATGACGACCAATCAAGGCGGCAAATCGGTCCATCTTGGCGATAATCGCGTCGGGTTCATCTCGACGCATGAGTTCGTCGCAGAACGATCGTGTTATTTCGACCTCATCGACCATGTGAACGCACTTCCGATTTACGCTCAATCCGTGCATGCGATGTGCTTCGTAGAAACCAGCCAGTCGATCCGCCACAGCGGTTGACACTTCTGGAATCCCGACGAAGGAAATCCGCCGACAACCGACTTGAATCAGATGTTCCGTTAGCACGACGCCTCCCCGACGGTTGTCGTAACCGATCCGGGTGAACTCACTTCGACCAGGGAATGGAACAATGTCCCGATCGATCAGCACGACGCGAATTCCCGCTTTGACCAACATGTCGACCACGATTCGATTCACCTCCATCTGGTCGCCAGGAAGTTCAGCAGGGTAGTAGAAGACGCCATCGACCCGCAGATCGATCAGTGACTGCGCAGCTATACGCGCGCGGCGTTCCAACGACTCTCCGTCGGCCAAGCACTTCAGAATTAACGTCGAATTGCGACGAGAGGCCAGGTCGGCCAGTCGTTGGTGGATCAAGCCCTCGACGTACGGCAGGCCTGCGCCCGCCTCGACCCATGGCACAAAGAATGCTAGGTCCAAATGTTCTGTCGTTGGCGTGAGCTCGCGTATGTAGGTGCCGGAACCGCGCCGACGACGGATCAGCCCCTGCAATTCCAAGTCTCGCAGCGCCCGCGAGACAGTGGTCCGCGATACGCCAAAATGCTGCATCAATTGCAATTCGGTCGGCAATTTGGCACCCGGCAACAGGTCGCCGCTATCGATTCGAGTGCGGAGGGATTCGTAGATTTGCCTCGAACGAGGCCTCGCTGGATCGATCGCTCCGAGCCCGGCAAGCATTTCCGTGGTTCCAATGTATCTCTGGAGGATGCACCAAACTGCCGCTACCCGAATAGGCTACCATATGGCCAGACAATATACAAGCTTAATTTCACGTAACGATATAGCATTACATCGCAAATTGCATTGACGTTGACTGAAGATGTGTTATCTTGAATGATTCAGCGAGACCCGACGAGAATCGACTGACTCGTAGGCGATATGACACAGCGAATTGATGTGGATGGGGGATCGTATGGAACCCGTTCCATGGCAAGAAATGCGTTGCGGTCGTAAGCAATCTGGTGCCTTTGCTCGATGCGAACGGCTGAATCCGATCGTTACTCTGGGTGAGTTCTTTGGTGAGAGATGACCGCCGTGAAAGAAGCTTCAACGGTCCAGCGGCAGTTATTCACATTTCGAACCACCGGGCAACGCATCGCCCCCGCCGAGCCAGGCGCCGACCTGGGCAATGCTTACTGTCTCTATCCGGCGTTTCCGTTGGAAGTCGGAACGGTGGGTGCCGGATTCGACGCGCTCGCGAGACAGCTAGCTTCCAGCCATCTGGTACGAATCGACGGCTATGTTGGCGTGTTCTGGGAATCCTTCCGTCGGCAGCTGCAGGATTCGTTAGCGCAGATTAACGTGGTGGCCAAATGGATCGACGTATCGCAAGCTCAAAAACGTCCGGCCGACGTCGAGTTGCTTGTCGATCCGTTTCTTGGCGGCGATGATCCGTTGTTTGGGACACGCTTCCCGGGCAAATTGATCGATTTCTTTGACTCCCAACGACTGGCGGCCTTGCAGCCTGATCGGTCTGCTTCATTGACGGTCGTTTACGGTTGTGGCTCGGGGCTGGTGGCCTGGGACGGCCCACTGGTTTACGTGGATCTTCCCAAGAATGAACTGCAATATCGCTCCCGCGCCGGGACGGTCTGTAATATTGGTGCCGGTAGCCCGATCCCTCCTAAGCCGCAGTACAAGCGATTCTATTTTGTCGATTGGCCTGCGTTGAATCTACACAAGGCAGAGATCGTCAACCGTGTCGACTGGTTTGTCGACGAGCAGCGGCCGGATCGGCCGACGTTTGTCGCCGGGTCGGTACTGCGCGGCGCATTGGACAGCATGAGCCGAAACGTCTTTCGGGTGCGACCGTGGTTCGAGCCAGGTCCTTGGGGTGGTCAATGGCTCAAGAAGCAACTTCCACAACTCCCGCAGAACGAACCAAACTACGCCTGGTCGTTCGAGTTGATCGCGCCCGAGAATGGGCTGGCGTTTGGCGATGGCCAACACATATGTGAACTATCATTTGACTGGTTAATGTACCGCAAACACCGTGCGGTGCTAGGCGATTTTGCGGACCGCTTCGGCTACGACTTTCCCATCCGCTTCGATTTTCTCGATACTTATGACGGCGGCAACCTGTCACTTCAGTGCCATCCACGGCCGGAGTACATCCACGAGCACTTTGGCGAGCCGTTCACCCAGGATGAAACCTACTACATCGTCGACTGCAAACCCGGAGCAGAGGTTTATCTCGGCTTCCGCGAGGGCGTCGATCCCAAGGAATTTCGAGCGGAAGTAGAGCGCAGCTATAATGCGTCGACGCCGGTCGACGTGAAGCGGTTCGTCAGCACCGTTCCAGTTCGCCACGGCGACTTGATGCTGATCCCGAGCGGGACGATCCATTGTTCCGGGGCCGATATCCTAGTGCTAGAGATCAGCGCGACGCCCTACATTTTTACGTTTAAGCTGTACGATTGGCTGCGGTTGGGGCTGGATGGCGTTCCTCGGCCTCTCAATATCGACCGCGCGTTCGACAACCTTCGTTTCGATCGCCAAGGCAATGAAGTTGCCCGGCAGCTTGTTAGCCAGCCGATCGTGATTGCGGAGGGCGACGATTGGCGGCTGGTTCATCTGCCGACGCACCAGGAGCATTTTTACGATATCCACCGATACGAATTCAACAGCGAGGTCCTCGTTCACACCAACGGTTCGCCACATGTGTTGATGCTGGTCGAGGGCTCGAGTCTGATGGTGGAAACCACCTATGGAATGCGCGAACGTTTCCACTTCGTCGAAACTTTCGTGGTGCCGGCCGCGGCCGGCTCGTACAAACTCATCAATCAAGGCGAGCGCCGTGCCAAGGTGGTCAAGGCGTTTGTTAAGCCGCTCCCAAATCGAGGAGAGTAGGTCATGCCATCCTCTATTCCAGTTCGTCTCATCGGTGCACTTGTAGGCACTTTTTGTCTGGTGGCGGCCGCCGTGGCGCAGTCGAATTCCCACGCCTCAGCCGGTTCCGACCGCGGCGAGCAGACGATTCCCACGATCGACGAGATGGCCAGCAAATGGCTCAACGTGGCCGAACTCGCGCACATGCCGTCGCTCCACAACTTCCATGACATGGCGGCTTGCGCACCGACCTCATGGGTGTCAATTACAATCCGGACGGCCAATTGTTCGATTGGCCCACGGGCCCGCGGTGGTTTCGCTATCTCACCCTGCCACTGGTAAAGCTCAAAATCAACGGCAGCGAATACGATACTGCCACGTGCCGTTGGTATCCCTATCAAGCAGTGCGGCGGAAGAGTATTGATGGCCTCGGCGTCGAGACTGCGGTTCGAATGATCTTCGAGGGGCCGGGGCTACTTTACCAGGTAATCGTAACTAACACGTCCAGCGTGCCGAAAGAGGTCAAGCTGACGATGGACGTTCCGGGAAAGACAGTCGTCACCCCGCGCGGCACGATCGTCGCGTACCAGTCGGACGATCCCAAACTAGATACGGCTCACGCCTTTGCCGATTCGACTCCTCACCCACAGGGTGCCAAGACCGCCAAGCTGGAGATGGTACATGCTTTCGTCGAAACGCCCGATCACCTGGAACAAGGCGCGGGGGTCGTCGCGTCGAGCTGGAAGCGGAAGTTAATACCGGGCGATTCGATCAAGCTGCAACTTGTCATGTCACACGGCCGGAACGACGGCCAATTTCCGTCCCCCACGGTTGTCTCGAATGCGCTCGACTGGGCGAAGCACTTCGATCGCACGTGGGACGTCGTGAAATCGCGTTGGTCCCAGCGCTGGACCGACGTGTTCACCCCGGGTAACAGCCACTTTTCCGGCCATTTACCCATTTTCGTTACCTCCGATGACAAACTCCGCGACGTCTATTACCGGAGCATAATGACGCTGCTGATCTTGCACCGGACCAACATGAAAATGTGCGACCGGGTCTTCGTCACCAGCGGCGAACGTGCCAAGGGCGTCGTTTTTTTCTGGGACACTTCAATGTGGGCAAAAGTCTTCGCCCTGCTCGAACCGGTGGGCATGAAGCAACACGCAAGGCTGTTTCTTTCGTGCGATCCTCATCGGGGGCCGGTCTACTGCATGGATGATGGGCAACAGTGGGATGGCTGGTACGCTGCGAATGACTCGACCATCTTCACGTTTGTCAGCGAGTACGTCAACGTCACCAGCGACACCGCCTTCTTGGACGAGAAGGTAGGCGACCAAACCGTTCTCGAGCACCTCGACACACTGGCCACCAACTGGCAGGAGCTGCAACGCGACAAAAGCATCATGCTCGCCGACTATGGCGACAATCAGAACCTGCTGGAGTGCGCCCCGGCCTACGTGCATCGCGTGCCGTCGTTCAACGCCGCGAACGTCTGGATGATGCGAACCGTGGCCGACATGTACGAACAACGCGGGAATGCGGAGCGGGCGGCCGAGCTCCGCGGCTGGGCCGACCAAATCGCCCAGGCTGTGCTCGGCATGTACAAGCCCGGCGACGGCGTGTGGTACGCGCTGCACCGCGACGGCGAGCGCGTCGAACTTAGACATTGCTTCGACTTCGTTTGCGTTGGGCGGTTCATGCGCGACGACCTTACCCCGCAAATGAAGCAGGAAATGGTCGCGTTCGTCGAGCGCGAACTGTTGGACCCGCCCTGGATGCGAGCGATGTCGCCATTGGACAAGGCCGCGGAACAATCCGATCGCCCCGATCACGGTCCAATGGGCGCCTACGACGCCTGGCCGGCGCTCACCGCCGAAAGCATGTGCCAGTTGGGCGCGTGGCAGCCCGCCGTCGACTTTGTTCGCAGCACGCAAGCCGCGCTGGACGAGGGCGTTTACGGTCAAGCGCACGAGTACTACGGCGAGAACCGTCGGCAGCGTGGGGCGCCGGTCCACATCGCCATGCGCGGGGCCTGCATGCGTGAAAGTGTAGGTGGCGGAGCGTTCGCCGAAATGATCGTCGGCACGCTGTTCGGGTTCCAGCCCCAAAGCGGGAAGGACCTCTCGCTTTATGAGCCGCATGTTGACCGCGGTTTCGAGGGCCAACTGCTCAACGTCAGCTTCGGCGGCAAATTGCTCGACGTCACGAGCAATGCAGACGGAGTCAGTTTCCGTTACCACGACTAGCCACGTCAGCACCCGAACCAGGAAGTTGTCGAACCGATCAGAATCGAGCCTCATTCAAGTGATCTGTGGAGTCAATGCATGCCAGATTATCCCCTTATGAACCAAGCTCTCTATGAGGGCCGCGCGCCGCAGATCAAGGAGATGACCGAACTGGCATTGTCCGAAGGCCGCACCGCCCAGGAAGTGCTGCAAGAGGGTCTCATCGCCGGCATGAGCGTCATTGGCGAAGACTTCAAACACAACCGAGTTTATGTGCCCCAGGTGTTGATTGCCGCGCGGGCCATGAAGACCGGCATGGCCGTGCTCAAGCCGCTGCTCACGGCCGGCGGCAGTGAAAAGTCGATGGGTACGGTGGTGATGGGCACCGTCAAAGGCGACTTGCACGACATCGGCAAAAACCTGGTGTGCATGATGGCCGAGGGCGCCGGGTTCACGATCGTAGATCTCGGGATCGACCAGTCGGCCGACAGATTCGTGGCCGCGGTGCGCGAACACCGTGCCGGAATCATCGGCATGAGCGCGCTGCTGACCACCACGATGCCCTACATGCGCGTGGTCATCGACACGCTCAAGCAGGAAGGACTAGAACACGTGAAAGTCTGCATCGGCGGAGCCCCGGTCAGCCAAACATTTGCCGAAGAAATCGGCGCCGACGGATACGGGCCCGACGCAACTCGGGCCGTCGAATTGTTCAAGGAGTTTTCTCCGGCGCCGGCCTAGCCTCTTCGAAATGACGGCCGAGCCCCAGTCGTTTCGCACCCGCTTGATTGTCGCGCCAAACTACGTTTTGATCGCATGCTGCATCATTCCACTGGTTCACTGAGATTCGTCATGAAGTTCCGAATTGCCACTGAAAACGTCCAAGCCGAGCAATTGATCCCGCCCACGGCCCCTGACAATTCGGGGATCGGCATCAACTACGCCGACGCTTACATCAAGCCACTGAACATGCAGTTGGAGGACGGTCCGAAGATCGTTTGCAAGAGAAAGGGGCTCAAAATCATACTGTCGATTGGTGACAAGTCGGGAGAGGCCGTAATGCGCCGCGTCGATCACGGTCCCGACGTGCGAAATATGCTCCGCCGGGCCCTCGAAACGTCCGCCCAGGCAGCCGGCGCACAGTTCTCGGTCGAAGATGGCGGACTGTTTCTCGACGTGTAAGACCGTGTCGAATTGTTCTGCGCCGTACGCTCCGAAAATCCAGTTGGTGCACCATGAACTATGAACGAACGACGATTTCCGGTCGATCCGTCGTCCGCGGCGATGCCGTGCGAGCGAGTCTCGAACGAGCGTTGGAAGCGGGCGAAGGAATTCTACGGCTGGCGCCCAACTGGGTGCCGCGCAGCTTCCTTCATCCCGGCAAGCGAATTCGACTCCATCCGGATGATTGGTATGCCTACGGCGCGCACCGCGGCGGCATCGACGAACGCTGGTTCGCCAGCACGGTGATCGCCATGAACGAAAACCGCGTCTGGCACGAGGGACTCAGCTTCGTGCAGTTCCGAGACGAGCAAGTCTTGTTGAGCGAGGCAATTGAAGAGATGGGGCCGCGGCTGATCGGTCGTGCAATTTACGACAAATATCGCCGCTGGCCCGTGTTTGCCAAGTTCTTTGACAACATGGGCCCGATTCCGCACCACATGCATCAGCGGAGCGAAGACGCGGCCCTCGTCGGCCAGGAGGGAAAGCCGGAAAGCTATTACTTCCCGCCCCAGATCAACAACGTCGACAACAACTTTGCGTACACGTTCATGGGACTCGCGCCCGGCACGACACAGTCGCAGGTCCGACGCTGTCTGGAGAACTGGAACCAAGGCGACAACGGCATCCTGGATTTGTCGAGTGCTTACCGGCTCAAACGCGGAACTGGCTGGCTGATTCCGCCCGGCGTGTTGCATGCCCCCGGCTCGCTCTGCACCTACGAAGCGCAGTGGGGTAGCGACGTGTTCAGCATGTTTCAGTCACAGGTCGAGGGACGAAACGTTTCATGGGACTTGCTGGTGAAGGACATGCCCCGCGAAAAGCATCACGATCTCGACTTCATCGTCGCGCAACTCGATTGGGGGAAAAATGTCGATCCACATTTCAAACAGAACAACTTCCTGAAACCGATCCTAGCGGCGTCAGGCGACGGCTGGGTCGATCGTTGGGTCGTCTACGGACGCATCGACGGCCAGCAACTGTTTAGTGCCCGCGAATTGACATTGAGTCCGGGAGCGTGCTGCCGGCTTCAAGACCCGGGGGCAAGTAGTTGGATCACTGTGCAAGGCACCGGCCGGATCGGCAAGTTGCGGCTTCACACTCCGGTGGCGATCCGCTTCCAGGACGATACGGAAGACGAGGTCTTCGTCACGAATGAGGCCGCGGCTCTTGGTGTCGAGGTCGAGAACACGGGAATCGAGCCGCTCGTCGGCTTGCGCTATTTTGGCCCAGACGTGTTCGATGCGCTGCCCGACGTCGGCGATCATGATATGAGCGACGCCTCTACTTGAGCGTTACTTCGATTAGCTGCGGCACGTAGCTCGTCGAGTTCACAAACGTTACGTAAATGATTCGGCCATCGTCGCGGGCCAATTCGGGGTGTTCCTTTGCAGCGTAGATGATGTCCGATTCCTTGATCTGTTCCGGGCGAAAGACGATTTCGGCTTCGCTCCACGGGCCGACGATCCGCGGGGCCGTCCGCAGCACTATGTTGTTTTCGCCCAACTTCGAGTGAATCGCTACGTAGCAACCGAGGTGACGATTGTACGACGCCGACATTTCATTCGGCACCGAATCGAACAACGGAGCCGTGGGCTCAAACGATTTCGACCAGCGCGGCTCCACTTCTGGGGCATTCGTCGTTGGCGCTGCGACGAGGTATTCGTAGCTCGCCAAGTCAGCAATTGCTTCGGGCCGGGTGCGGGCGAGGAACGTGCCGGTCATCAAGTTGCCCCACAGATACACGTAGCCTTCGCGTTGTTCGACGAACACGCCGAAGCCGGGCTGGTCGCCCTTCCAGTATTCGCGCGTGCCGTCGGCTGCTTGAAGTCGTTCGAAGTTCCATTCGCCAATTTTCGCCCGGGCAATGCCCATGCCGTCCAGATGAAAACTCTCGAACACGTCGACGCCCGGGATCAACGAGATGCGATGATAGAAAACGTAGATGTGGTCTGCGACACACACGCCATGAATCGGCCAGATACGCTTTGCCGCAGGATTCTCGTCGGCCGCAAAGGGCACTACCTGCCGCGGTCGCTTGCCGTCGGATTGCGTGAGGAAATTGAACCGCTTGATGCCCGTTGAGACGACTTGTGCGGGAACAATCGCCGCGGTGTTGGAGAGCTTGTCGTCGAGCGCCAGGCCGCGAATCGACTCGAATGGGCCCTCAATCGTGTCGCCGAACAGCCACAGTGCGTCCCCCGACGGCAAAAGAATGCTCGATGCACAATCCTGGCCGGTAACTCCAACGGGATTGTCGTTGAACGGCTTTCCCAGGTGGCGAACCGCGACGACGCGCGACAGCCGATCCGATTCGCCGCGTGCCGACCGCCCGAGCCCCCAGGTTCCACCCATAAGCAATCCGCCGGCCGAAAACTTGAGGAAGTGACGGCGAGACTCAATCACAGCGATTTCTCCACTGGAATGCATGGTGTCGATGAATCCATTGATCGTCCGCGGCACCAAGTCCTATCCCGGATTGTACCATCCCAATCCCTCGAATACCCGAACGAAAGACAATTATTGAAATCAAACGCGACAGCTAGCGTGGTGTAATTGGTATTGGAGAAAACATCGCTGGGAGGTCCGAACGTCTGGTTGTTTTCCAGAACAAGACTTTCGAACGGAGTCTCAGCGATGCTCCGTCAACTTACCGAGTCGGATCGTGCCGTCCCAGCGGAATTGCTCAAAATGAAGTTGCCCAAACGGGAGATTGCTCGGCGACCGCGCAAAATGAATGATCCCCAGCTGCGCAAGTACGTCTGCCGTCGGCTGAAACAGCTTTGGTCACCGGACCAGATTGCCGGCCGGTTGGCAGCCTCGGCTACCGACCCCCGGCTCCCAGGGCTGGCCTGGAGACTTCCCCAACATTAACCTAAACACTGGTACTTACCGTGGAGGCAGGTCACGGGAGGACTGCGAAATGATCGCCATGTACGGTATCGGACCGACCGAAATTCTGATCGTTGCTGTCGTTGTGGGGATGATCATGTGGATCGTCCGCGACCGGAAATCATGAACAACCTCCCCAGCAACACAATTGTCAGGTAGTACCCATCCTCAATGCCGAGGCGGCTAAGGTTACGCTGAACAACTAACTGCGATAGCCCACCACTTTCGGTTATATTTCATGAAACTCAGAGCCCTCCCATACATCTTGGTTGTTCCCACCTTGTGCTCGTTGAGCTTTTCGGAAGAAGTTTCTTTGCACGACACATTCGCCGATAGTCTATGCACACTTGCTGATAAACTGCTCAGTATTCAAGATTTGGACCCAACATCGGCAACGTATGGCGCACTGTATTGCGAAGCGTGCGACGACTATCACACACGTGCTTCGGAAGCGGTTCTTCCATTTGCTGTGGCTTATCAAGCAACCGGCGATAAGAAGTATCTTACGTCAGCAATCGCGACTGGAGACTGGCTTATTGACCAACAGAAAGCGAACGGTTCCTGGCTTGAAACTCCTTCGGAGTGGACAGGCACAACGACGGATCAACTATTGATGATGGCCGCTGCCTATCCCTTACTAAAGGACAAATTGAGCGCCTCTCAGCGAGCGAAGTGGATGGCCTCGATAAAGCGTGCGGCGGATTGGCTTGTTGAGAACATGAATCCTGCATTTGCATCCATTAATTATTGCGCTACGACAACAGCCACTTTGATGATTGCCAATCAAGTCGTTCCCGATCCCGAATATGTGAAAAAAGCCAAAGAATTGGCGATGCTTGTGACCTCCAAGTTTGATGAAGACTATTTTCTCACTGGTGAAGGCAATCGAATACGAGGAACCAAGTACGGGGTCGATCTTGGCTACAGCATGGATATGTCGCTTTGGGGCCTTGGTTTATACGCCAAGCTCGCCCACGATGATTTTGTCAATGAATACGTGAAGGAAGCTCTCAAACGGTATGTGTATTTCATTTGGCCGGACGGCTCCACCGATGGATCATGGGGTGTCCGGTCAAGCAAATGGACAACTTACGGGAGTTTTACAGCGGACGGTTGCCAAGTATTGTTTTCTCTCTATGCTGCGGACAATCCCATTTACCGCACCGCGGCGATAGCAAACTTAAAATACCTGATGGGCATGCGCGAACATGGATTAATAACCTATGGCCCGAATTACGGTGACATGTTCGAACAGGCACCTTGCATTTATCCGACTTTTTGCCGCGCAACCAACCTGGCACTGGCCATCGTTTACGGGGACCAAACGAAAGGCAGTACTCCAGAACTGCCAACACAAAAGATCGCGTGGGGCAAATACTTTAAGACGATGGATCTGGCGTTGGTGCGAACTAAGAATTTCATGATTACTGTTACCGGTTACCGCTACAAAGACATCAGACGCGGCGCCGACTTCAAATACATGCACAGGCCATCCGGTGGTTCGATCACCAACTTGTGGGTCAAGGATTACGGCTACCTCCAGGCAAGCGGACAAACGGAATACTTCAAATGGGAGATGAATTATCCTGATGTCCCAAACTCGTTGACAATTACACCCCGCATTGAATTCACCGACTCAAACGCGTACTACACAAACCTCTATGAGTTTGATTCCCATATGGAACTCCTCGAAATGAACGGAGCCTTTGTAGTCGAATCGCGCGGTGAGCTAAAGGACAAAAATCGATGGGAAGGAGGAGTTGCGTACGAGTTGACGCACACGATCCAGGATGTCTCCATTGAGAAGAACATCAGATTAAGATTTCACGGGCAAAAACCAGAGATTCGGATAGTAGAACCTTTCGTTGAGAACAAAAACACAAGGTTCGAAATGATCAATGACCGGACAGTGGAAATACTGGGCGGAACTCGCGAGTTTGTTGTGGAGTTATTGTCTGACGGATATACCTTCGAAATGGGAAGTGAAGCAGAAAGGTACAAGCAACCTTTTCCGGCGTTGAAGGGCTATCCCATTACAATCAGGGTAAAACCTGATGCCGATACGTTTGTAAAGGATGTCAGATACAGAATCTCTATCAAAGATCGTTAACCGAAGATGCGATAGTCCACCACTTTCGGACAGTGGCGGGGGCCGGATAATGGTTCCTGAAGGAGTTCCGAACGATGAACGAGTCGGCCGAGGAAGGGTCGTGGCGTAGGCGACGGTTTACGGAGGAGTTCAAGCGTGATGCGGTGTGATTGGTGGTGGCCGAGGACTATAGCATCAAGGCCGCTGCGACAGCGGTCGGGGTGAGCGAGCCGAGCCTGCGGGCTTGGCATGCCAAGCTCGCGCCGCCGCCAGAGCCGTGCGGCGAGAACGCCACGGTCGACCAGCTGCGTGCCGAGAACCAGCGGCTCCGCCGCCAGCTCTAGCGGGCCGAGCTGGAACGCGAAATCTTAAAAACGAGGGCGGCGTATTTTGCGAAGGAGTCGCTGTGAAGTACGCCTGGGTCACAAAACATGGCGACTCGTTTCCAATTGCCGTGATGTGCGAGGTGCTCGACGTCTCGACGTCGGGCTACTACGCTTCCGTGGACCGCGAGCCGAGCCCGCGGGCTCGTCGGCGAGCGCGGATCGAGGCGGCGGTGCGACAGGTTCACGCCGCTTCGCACGGCATCTACGGCAGCGGCAAGATCGCCAAGGAATTGGCGGAGAGCGACGAACTGGAGACGGCCTGTCGCAATACGGTGGCCCGGGCCATGCGGGAAATGGGCTTGGCGAGCCGTGTTTCGAAGGCTTTTACGCCGACGACCACGCAGGCGGATCCGACGAAGTCGCCGGCTCCCAACACGCTCGACCGTGACTTCACGGCGACCAGGCCGAACCAGAAATGGGTCACCGACATTACGTATCTGCTCACTACCCAAGGCTGGGTGTATGTGGCGGTGGTGCTCGATCTGTTCAGTCGCAAAATCGTCGGCTGGTCGATCAGCGACTCGCTCTCGACGCCGCTGGTGGCCGAGGCCTTGCGGCGCGCGATCGAGGCGCGGTGGCCGGTCGGCAGCGAACTCTTGCACCACAGCGATCGAGGCTGCCAGTATACGAGCGACGCCTACCAGCAGACGCTCAGGACCTGGGCTCGAGTGCTCGATGAGCCGCACTGGCGAGTGCTATGACAACGCCGTCGCCGAGCGCTTCTTCTGGTCGCTCAAGCATGAGTGGACCAACCATGAGACATTCGACGACCTGGAAGCAGCCCGGCTGAGCGTGTTCAAGTACATCGAAACCTTTTACAATCCCGTGCGGCTTCATCAGTCGCTCGGCTGCAAGTCGCCTGAATCATTCGAAACCGAATACGCCCCGGTCCTAGCGGCGTAAAAACTGCCCCCGCCACTGTCTGAAAATGGTGGGCTATCGTACCCGCCGTCCAACGGCGACGCTTATACTTCCGGCTCATCGCTCCTCCTTCTTCCTGGATTCCCAAGCTTCTACTGTCGGAGGCGGACGTTTGCCAACTTCCCGAGGGTCTCACTTGGGCTGATGCACTACAGAAAGTCCTGGGATGTCGCATATCGCAGCAGCGGGAGTGTCACCTTCTACGATTCGTAGTCATGTGACGATCACTCCAAGAATGCCTGCAATAATAATGTAGTAAAAAAATACTATGACTGTCTTACGAATGACGTCGCCCTCGCGGCCCACTGCCGACCACGGCCGACGCAGCAACGACGTTGTGTATGCAGATAATATTGCCAGCGGCTCCACCGACAGCCTGCAATGCGACCACCCACGTCGGATCAACACCGATTCGCTGTCCCACTTCGAATTGAAGAAGCGAAAACATCATGTTGCTAATTGTGTTACTTCCTGCGACGAAGGCCCCGACGCCACCGATGAGCGGTGCAAAGGCCGGCCAAGCGCGGCCTGTCAATGCGGCGATCCCCTCGGCTAATTCGACGGGCATCGATTGAAAGCCGGCTTCGCCCCCTGCCGAGTTGATAAAGACCTGGACCATCGGTACCGCAAAGATCAGGGCAATGGAAGCTGACAGAGTCATCTGTCCGGATTGACGAAGCGCTTCGAAGACATCCGCACGGCGCATACGATGAAGGATTATCGTCAGCAGGCATACCAGCAGAAAGACGGTGCCCGGCAAGTATAGCGGTTGAGCACTCACGCTCACCGTCGTGCCGAACAGATGGTCGGTTGCGAAGGAGACTCGATTCAATAGCGGAGCGATCTTGAGTTGCGGTAATCGCGTCGATACCAGCAGTACAGCGATAAGAATGTAAGGTAGCCATGCCAACCACATCGGCAGATTGCTTAACGGCTCTCTCGGCCTCAGACTGACGTCGCCACTCCATGAGCCATCCCAGCGATCGCGGCTTTCGAACTCCCAGGGGTTACCCTTGGGAAGCAACATGCCAAACTTGGCTGCGGGCACGACAATCGCAAGTCCGATCAATGATCCCAATAAAGTAGGGAACTCAGGACCGAGAACCTTGGCGATGATCGCGTAGGGAATGGTCATTGCAATTGCCGAGAAGAGCGCAAACTTCCAATTCTGTAGTCCGTCGCGAAAGCTGCGGTTCGGTCCGAAGAAACGCGTCATGAATGCCACGACGAATAAGGGGATCAGCGTGCCGACCACCGCATGGAGGATCGCGACTTTGACCCCAATCACGGGCAATAATTCTTGCCAGTTGTTCATTCCTCGTTCGGCGGCAAAGGACACGACTTGTGGGGCACCTTCCAGTCCCTTTCTCACGCCTACGAGAATTGGAGTTCCGGCAGCACCAAATGAAACAGGAGTGCTCTGAATCATCATCCCCGCAACAACGGCGGCCATTGCTGGAAAGCCCAACCCCACCAAGAGCGGAACCGCCACGGCGGCGGGCGTGCCAAATCCGGCCGAGCCCTCAATAAAGGAGCCAAACAGCCACGCAATGATGATTACTTGAGCGCGGCGATCGCGCGTAATATTCGAGAATCCCTCTCGGATGATGAGCAACGCTCCGCTCTCGCGCAGCACATTCAGAAGTAGGATTGCGCCGAAAATAATGTACAGAAGTGTCGCCGTAATCACCAACCCCTTAATCGATGCCGCCGCTACTTGGATCGGCGAGACCTTCCAATAGAACAACGCGATCGCAGCGGCTGTGAGATAAGAGAGGGGCATAGCCTTGCTGGCCGGCCATCGGAGGCCCACCAAGAAGACGGCCACAACCACGATCGGAAGCAAGGACACGAGAGATGCGATGGGATCAGGCATGTATTCAAGTGACTTGGCCGCGTGGATGGAACGAGCCTCTATCGACTCATTGCGCGATCAAAGGAGTCGCTGCGGCGACCGCTCTTCGGAAGATTGATGTTTGCGCACGATCGTCAGCACCAGCTACCAATGACCGTGCAGATGCGTATAGGTTAGAGTGGAAACAGTCAACAAGCCAGTCCCGTTCGTTCCCCTCAACCAGACTTGGACGAACGAGCAGACCCAACCGCCACGACACCCCGACTCGGACATGAATCCTGATCTAACCCTCGGCACGACCCTCGTGGGTGCTTGATCCCTCCAGACTGGTCTGGAGGCTACACGTCTATTTATGCGCTCCAACAAGAAGAGGATGCGGCCGAAAGCACCAAGTACCAGAGAATTAGGACAACTCCAGCGTGTCTCGGGATCAGCTCTCTCCAAAGAGTTCCTGAAGAATGTCGGTTTGTGGAAAAGGATGCCCTCGATGCTGGATAAAGGCCTCTGCATAGGCCGTGCCAAGCTCGCGGCCGCGCATCGCAGAAAGGCGTTTCATCGCCTCGACATACTCATCCATGCCATGGTGCGAGCGCAGCCACTCGCGCTGCGACTCGTGACAGGCGAGCATTTCGGTCTTCCGATTGACCTGGTCGGATATGTCCACTAGCACCGTCGGACGAACTAGCTCGCCAGTATAAGGATCATTACCCTCGGCTGGATCACAGTAATAGAGCCAGGGAATGGCCGATCCTTCGGCGAGAGGCAAAGAAGATGCGTTGGGAACCGGATAGCTGAACGCAGCTCTACGGGCCAATAGATGCACTTGCTCGTGGTCAAGCATGTAGTCGAGCCGAGGATGGGTGATCACCAATGAGGGAGCGATTCGACGGAACAAGTCTATGGCCTTGCGATTGGACGTCTTGTCGAAGACGACGTTCACATCGTGTTCTTCCAGGCAGTGATAGGAGGCGCCAATCTTCCGGACAGACGCGGCCGCTTCTCCGCGGCGAACTTCCGCGATTTTATCGGCTGAGAGTTTCGTCGACCCGCAGTCGCCAGCCGTTGCCGAAGCTATGTGAACATCCCATCCGGCTTCTGCCAGGCGAATCAGCGTCCCCGCGCAAAAGAATTCCGCATCGTCTGGATGGGCCAGAAACGCCAACGCCACACGGCGGTCAGGTAGTGCGTTCGTCAAAGTGGTGGTCCTACGTCGAGTCACCGCGTTGCGGATGTTGATGCGACGGGTGCTTTCTGTATTGTCAGTGGGGCGACCTAGGCAATTCGCGGATGTGGAGACTTCTGAGCCATAGCTCGCTACGGTGATCTTGGGGTTCGCTAGTTCCCTGGGCAGCGATCGACGTCGGGACAAGCGGAAGTTTCCTGATCGGACGGACTCGCAGAGAACAAGACTTTGAGTATATCATGACCCCTAGGCAAGTTCGCTGGTGCAATTGCAACATTAACGGCAATTTGGCAATGGAGCCACCTCAAGAAACTCCGGCAATCCCAGGCGAGTGCTGTCTAAAGACAGGTCTGCGACGTTTTGCACATGGCATGTTGAACTTCGGATCTTCACCTAGGAATTCCACCATGAATACTCTCATCGAACGCGACAAGAACAGTATGGGTTGGAAAGCGGCCGCCCAGGCAACCGGTTTCTTACAGAAAGCACTTCGCCATCGTGAGGAGGCGAATTTGATTCTCGCGACCGGTGCGAGCCAATTTGAGATGCTCCAAGAATTAGTCCGCCAAGACGTCGATTGGAAGCGGGTCAATTGCTTTCATTTGGACGAATACGTCGGGCTGCCGAAAACCCATCCGGCCAGCTTTCGACGCTATCTGAGAGAAAGATTCTGCGACCACGTCGAGGGACTAAAGTCCTTTCATTGGGTCGACGGCGATAGCCCGGATCCCGCGGCCGAATGCGACCGTTTGAGTAAGATCATTCGCCAGCATCCAATCGACGTTGCCTGTGTTGGCATCGGAGAGAATGGCCACTTGGCGTTCAACGATCCTCCGGCAGACTTTGAGACTGAAGAATCCTATCCGGTGGTCGAGTTGGACGAGGCGTGTCGCCGACAGCAGATGGGCGAAGGATGGTTCCATTCGCTCGAAGCCGTGCCTACCCGGGCGATCAGCATGTCTATCCGACAAATCATGAGATCGGCCTCGATCGTGTGCACCGTGCCCGACCAACGCAAAGCCCGGGCCGTACAAGCTGCGGTCGAAGGTCCTGTGACACAGGAAGTCCCCGCTTCCATTTTGCAGGAACATCCCAAAACAACTTTAGTTCTCGACGTCGCAGCCGCGTCGCTGCTGTCGAAGCCATAGGTCGCCGAAGGACGATTGGCCACATGTCTACATCCTCTACGAAGCCAGCTAGCAGTGGATATATTGACCTTCAAGTAAACGGCTGCGCCGGCGTCGACTTTAACGGCGACCACCTCACGGTTGAGGAAATGCGCGGTGTATGCCAGCGACTGAGTGACGAAGGCGCAGCGGGGTTTCTGCCCACGGTGATCACCGATGAAGTCGACGTGATGGCCTCGCGATTGGCTCGATTGGCAAAGGTGCGACGAGCCGATACGCTTGCTCAAGAAATGATCTTGGGCATACATATTGAAGGGCCGTTCATCAGCAGCGAGGCCGGTTTTGTTGGTGCGCACCCTCAGGCTGCCGTTCGTCCGGCAAGTCTTTCCCAGATGGAACGACTACTGGAGGCCGCTGACGGACTCACGAAAATCGTTACGCTCGCTCCCGAACACGATGAGGGATTGCGGGTAACGCGCTATTTGACCGACCGTGGCATTGCGGTAGCGGCCGGCCACTGCGATCCCAGCCTTGAGCAGCTTGAGGCGGCGATCGACGCCGGATTATCCATGTTCACCCACTTGGGCAACGGCTGTCCTACCATGGTCAATCGGCACAACAATATCATTCAACGTGTGTTGAGCCTTTCGAGCCAGCTTCGGATTAGTTTCATCGCCGACGGCGCACACGTGCCGCTTCCGACCTTGGGCAACTATCTGCGTGCGGCGGGCATCGAGCGATGTGTGATCGTGAGCGATGCGATCTCGGCAGCAGGCCTGGGGCCCGGATGTTACAGGCTCGGAGATCAAAGCGTCGTGGTTGGCGAAGACCAGGTACCCCGTTCCGCCAATGGAACGCATTTTGTCGGTTCGGCCACCACGATGTCCCAAATGGCGGATAAACTTCGCCGATGCCTTCATCTCTCCGACGGCGAGATACTCCAACTGACTGCGATCGGTCCACGCCAAATACTCGGCGTTCACTGGCCGCATTAGCGACCGGCTAACAACACTTGCGTACCGACCTGACGTTGGCGAAAATGACAAAGACACGAGTGGAGTCTTGACATCCATGAGGAGCGACCGCATGTCCCAGCAAATCGACCGTCGCGAATTCATCAGCAAAAGTGCGAAATCGACCATGGCTGTCGGCGGCCTGTGGATGTTTCCCAAAGTCGCGTCGGCTATCGAACCGATCGCGCGTAACGGCTCGCCATTTTTCAAGTTCAGCCTCGCAGCCTACAGCTATCGAAATCTGTTGATGGGGAACCCGCCGCGATTGGCGTTGGCCGAATTCGTCAGCGATTGTGCCAAGATGAACTTGGAGGGAACCGAGCTGACGTCGTACTACTTCCCGGACCCCACCACCCACGAATATTTGGAGACACTCAAGCAGCAGTGTTTTCTGCTGGGGCTGGACGTATCCGGGACTGCGATCCGCAACGATTTCGGCTTTCCACCGGGCAAGGAGAGAGAGCAGCAGATTGCCTGGGTGAAGAAATGGATCGACTATGCCGAGGTCCTCGGCGCACCTGTGATCCGCATCTTTGCCGGCAGTCAGCAGGAGGGCATCTCAGCTCAGCGAACTCATTCACTGATGGTCGAGGGCATTGAAGAGAGCTGCGAATACGCGGGGCAACACGGAGTATACTTGGCCTTGGAGAATCACGGCGGACCGACATTGACGATCGACGGCATCATGGCTTTAGTGCACGACGTGCAGAGCCCGTGGTTCGGCATAAACTTGGATACCGGCAATTTCCTTTCCAAGGATCCTTACCCCGATCTTGCCAAACTAGCCCCCTATGCGGTCAACGTGCAGGTCAAGGCGTCCATTCAGGATCCAGAAGAACATAAAACGCCCAGCGACTTCCCGCGACTGGCCAAAATCCTCCGCGACGCAAATTACCGCGGCTACATCGTCCTCGAGTACGAAGATTCCGACGATCCGCTGGTGGAGTGCCCGAAGCTTATCACGCGATTGCGAGAGGCATTCGCCTAGGCAGTGGACCGACGATCGTACGTCGCTCCGGCACCCGTTTCTTAAGTATGGGCCCGCATCCACTGAACATAGTGGGCTGAATAGGCGTCTAGGTTGTCGATCGCGCCCCCACCGCGAATTGGTGAGCACATCTCATAATTGGCGATCCCGTCAAAGCCACCGTCCTTCAATCCGCGAAAGAATTCCGGATAGTTGATGAAGCCTTCGCCAAACTTCACTGCTCGCACGGTGTCCGGCAGCGCCCGTTCGTAATTGATTAAGTCGGGCCGGTAGCGGAAGCGCGGCAGGCGAATGTAGTCGGCGTTCGTTGTGATTGCCGCATGGGGAGCCATCTTTCTGGCGCATTCGTAGAGATCCTCGCCTCTCAGCGCGGGTGACCATGCGTCAAACCCCAGCTTGCAGTTCGATCGATCCACGTCATGCAGCATCTCCAACAGGACGTCGCTATGCACTCCCAAGTCGTGATGGTTCTGCACCGCCAGGGTCACACGATGCGCCGCAGCCCGATCGCACATTTCTCGGAGCGCGTGCACAGCCCCGTTCCAGATGGCGTGGAAGTTGTGCCCATCCGACTCATAGGCGGTGAACACGCGGACCACCCGCGCTCCTAACTTAGCAGCAATGTAAGCAAGCGATTCAACGTAGGAGATCTGCATTTCCAGGTAAGGCACCTCGGCAGCCGTGGGAGGCGAGAGATCCGTGTATCCGGCGATTACGTCGCACGAGATGTTGTATTCGGCCAGCGACGCCCGAACCGATGCGATGTAGTCCGCATCTGCATCAAGCGGCGAGAGGTGCGGCCGTTTTCCAGCCAACATCACAGAGTCATACCCCAGCTGAGAGGCCTTGGCTATGAACGCTGACAGGTCCAACTTCTGCTGGCCCCAGTAGCCAGCATAACTGACGGAGAAAAGGCTGAGTTTCATGTCACTACACCCGCGTTCCTTCGTCCGCTTACCGTAAGGAGAAGTCTAGGTACTCATCGATTCCACGCCACGCGTCTTGTCCGTCGTAAGTTTGCCATGCTCAGGTCTTTCACTTGACACACTCGCCGGCGATCACCTTCAGCACGCCTTTGACCACAGCTGACCGAAATCTTAAAGAGGAAACGATAGGAAGTAAAGACTTTTCCCTCTCATATCTGCATTTGGATTTGCATTTGGACCAGTCGCTTGCCGAGATGGTCTTGGTCTGATCGCCGAGACCATCCAGCGGTTGACAACGGACCTCGCCTGCCTGATGATGCACGCGCGCCGCGGAGCAACATAGCAGCGGCCGACGGAACTTGCTACGAGCCGAACGATCGTGCATTTTTCAATCAAGGCAACTCAGCTTGGCTTGCGAAAGTCGGTGACGCGACTTCCGTTTAAGTACGGAATTGCATGTCTGACGTGGTGCCCCCAGGCGATTCTGAGTGTCATCATTGAGACCGCTGGGCGCGAGCAGATCGGATATAGTGGCGACTGTCTGCCGCCACTCTGGTTCGATAAATCGCCGGGCAAAACCTATGAACAACAGATTGATGACATGTTGACCGTCATCCGGCTGAGTGAAGACTCGTTCCTGGAAGTAGCTGCGTCGCCAATCGAATTCTTTCAGGCATGGTTAACGGCCTACCACGAAGTCCGAGACAGCGCCGCCGCATTGGGGTTTACGAGTTTGCTTAGCAGTTTTGGCATCAGTCTGGTGGAGCGGGCGATTATGGATGCCTTGGCACGTGCGGCCGGTCTGTCCTTTGCCCGCGCGGTACGCCAAAATCTCTTTGCCATCGAACCCGCCAGAATCCATCCCGAGTTAGCTGGACTTGTGCCCGCAGATTGGTTGCCCACGGAGCCGAGGCGATCAGTTTACGTCCGCCATACGATCGGACTCGGAGACCCGCTGACAGCTGCAGAGATCTTGGACGACGAACGATTGGACGACGGATTTCCACAGGCTACGGAAGAATATGTTCAGCAATCGGGAGTTCGGTATTTCAAGGTCAAGCTATCCAATCAGCCAGACAACGATCGCGATCGGCTAGTAGCGATTGCCGCCATCCTCGAGCGGCACCTCGGTACGGACTATCGCATGACGTTGGATGGGAATGAGTTGTACAAAACTGCCGAAGATCTTGGCAAATTCGTGGAGGTGGTGCGATCGACAGCCAGACTAGAGACTTTTTGGAACAATACGCTCGTCATAGAACAGCCATTGGCACGCGACATTTCATTTCACGCTGAGCACGTCGACGCGATCCGAGAGCTTTCAGCACATAAGCCTGTAATTATTGATGAGGCAGACGGCAATCTGGATTCCTATGCAAGGGCTCTGGAGTTTGGTTACCGTGGGGTGAGCAGCAAGAACTGCAAAGGAACCGTGAAGAGCCTCCTGAACGCCGGGTTGACATGGTCGCGCAACGACCGCGCCCTGTCCAGTCGATATGTCATGACCGGCGAGGACCTTTGCAGCGTCGGTATTGTGCCCGTTCAGGCCGACCTTTGTCTCGCAGCGACATTGGGCCTGGAACATGTAGAACGTAACGGACACCATTACCATCCCGGGTTGAGCTATTTGCCAAAGTCTCAACAAGACGCGGCGCTGGCTGCCCACGGTGATCTGTATGATTGCAGACGTGGACGCGTTGTGCCGGCGGTGCGTGCCGGGCGATTCGAAATCGGGTCGCTACAATGCACTGGATTTGGCTTTGCCGTCGAGCCCGATCTGGAATCGATGCAATCACCCGACGAATGGCGAAAGGGGGCAAAATGATCAAGACCACGGTTGTTGGCAGTTACCCGGTACCGATTTGGTTGAGAGTATTCAGTACCACCGAAAGTTTACGCGATGCCATGATGGCAGTGGTCAAGACGCAAGAGCTTGCGGGCGTCGATGTGGTAGCGGACGGTGAATTGTATCGGTGGGACATCAATCATGCGGACACGAACGGCATGATTGATTATTTTGTCAAGCCCATGGCTGGAATCGAGCCGAATCTATCCGTCAAACAGTTGGCCGCCTGGATGCACAAGGCGGAAGCAAAATATCGTGTCCAACCTGCGGGGATTGTGACGGGTCCGTTGGGACCTGGGCGGTTGAACTTGCGGCGGGATTACGAGCTGTATCGCGACCTGACGACGCAACCCAAGAAATTCACGTTGACCAGTCCGTATATGCTCGCCAAGGTTCTGGCCGACGAGCACTATGGCAGTCTGGAACGCATGGTCATGGAGCTAGCAGATGTCCTCAAGGGACAGTTGGCGGGCATTGATGCCGACGTGATTCAAGTCGATGAAGCCAATGTGACCGGACATGCCGACGATGGGCCGATTGCCGCGGCGGGGATCAATCGCGTGCTGGAAGGTGCCGAAGGCGAAAAGGCTGTCCATCTGTGCTACGGCAATTACGGCGGACAAACCGTTCAAAAAGGAACCTACAAGAAACTGATCTCCTTTCTCAATGAGCTGGAGGCCAATCATGTGGTGCTGGAGATCGCTCGGCGTCCGGAGGGGGAACTCTCCATGCTCAAGGACGTCAAGCCGTCATTGGGTTTTGGAATCGGCGTCATCGACGTCAAAGATAACGAGGTAGAAACCCCCGAGAAGGTCGCCAAACGGATTGAACGTGCGGCCGACGAGCTGGGAGTCGAGCGCATCCAATATGTCCATCCCGATTGTGGCCTGTGGATGCTCCCGCGCAGCGTTGCGGACGCCAAAATGCGCAACCTCGTCGAAGGGAGAAACCTGTTCGTCGGCAGGACTGGAAGTTCAACCCCTGGGTGAATGCAGAGCAAGTCATTTGCCTCTATCCGCGTCGATCAGGGGCTGACATGTCTTCTGGAAAAGGATTCAGTGGGACCGTGTCGGCGGGAACCATCGCTTTCTTCTCCGCATCCCACGCCAGCATCCGACCGGTTCGCCACGACTCGTTCGCCATGCATAGGGTGACGAGCGCCGCTACGCCGAATTCAACGGGGCAGTTAAGCGGTTCCCCGTTGCGCAAGTGGTTATGAAAATTGGTATGGTGCAGCACGATGTCTTCGGCGCCTTTTTTCCTGTGATCGGCAAGTACCTTGTCGTCCTTGTCCTTGGCGATCCAGCCTTCCTTGGTGAAGGTCAGCGTCCCTCGATAGCCGCGGATGCAATGCTCGAAAGGATGGCGATTGCTCATCGTACCGAGCACATGGACCGTCATGCCGCGTGGGTACTCGCAAAGCATCTCAAAGTTGTCGGGCAAATCTCGCCCGTCGGGCCATTGCCAAATGCCCCCGATCCCGGCCACGCGGCGGGGATAAGTAAGGTCGCACGCCTTCATGATCCGAGCGAGGCGGTGCGTGAAGAGGTCGGTCGCGATTCCCCCGGAATAGACTGAGTAGTTGCGCCACTCGAAATAGTGGTGGGGATTCCAAGGGACTCGCGGTGCCTTGCCAAGCCACATCTCCCAATTCAGATCGTCCGGCTTGGGCATCGCTCCGTCCAAATCGGGCACACGACAGAATCCTTGCTCTCCATAGCGCCGAACGTATTCGATCTGGGCTTCGACGACTCGTCCCAGCAGCCCGTTGCGGATCGCGTCGCCTGCCGACGCATAACTGTCGTCGGACATACCTTGCACGCCAATCTGGACCGCCCGCCCCGTCGCTTTAGACTTGTCCCAAATGTCAAATCCCTCGGCAATCGTGTGGGCAAGCGGCTTTTCGCAGTAGACATGCTTACCGACTTCCAACGCATCGAGCACCATCGGCGCGTGTTGGTGCTCGGGGCTGGCGATCGTAACGTAGTCGATTTCCTTAAGATCCAGCAGCGCGCGATAGTCTTGCATCGAACGCGGTGCATTGATCTTGGCAGCCCCTTCCTCAGCTCGCTTTGTCCAACAATCGGCAACCGCCACGAGATTGAGGTTGTCCGGCACGGCAAGCGTCTTGAGGGCATCCAGGTGATCATTACCCATGCCCCCTGCGCCGATGATCCCGACGCCAATGCGATCGTTCGCTCCAAGGATTCGTGCGTAGCTGCGGGCAGACATGGCAATCGCGCCAGCCCCCGCCGCCGCGGACAGGAAATTACGTCGAGAAAAACGATTGGACATTGATGCGATCCCGTACTTCACATTTATCTCGGATCAAGTGGCGATCCTGCTGGATTTTCACGATGGACATCAGACTGAGCCCATGCCAGGCCGAGCATCGAGTTCATTATACCACTGCATTCGCATCTCGCATTCCACGATCCACCCGGATCTCGCGTTTAAGCGGCTGATAGTCTTGGCAGCGACCTTAGAAGCGCCCCCCTCTCACGTGGTGATGCGTCGCGAAGGAGGACCGACTGGACGGATCATTTCTACAGTTGCCTTGAACGGCGGTAGAAAACTTTTGTGGCTGCTGTCAACTCAATCGCGCCAAGGTTGCGATTGGCAGAGTGGCAAGTTAGAATCGATTCCCGCTAGTCGTTTGTGTTTTCGGAACCTAGAGGCCGGGCTTCCAGAATTGTTGAGCTCTGTGCGGTGATTGCCAGAAGAAGACGCGGTAGATCGCACAGGTTTTCGTGCCCAACGATTTAGCAGTACTGCAGCGGTCAACAGGTCAGTCGCGGCACATTATCCTAGGCCTTTCCCTGCTTCTGGGGGGTTGTCTATGTTCTTCGCAAGATTGCTGCTGCTCATCGGCATCGCTTTGCCTAGTAGTCTGATCTGCGCGACGTGTGGTGCGCAACCTACCCAGGGCGGCCAGCAACTGGCGGAAAAGACTTCTTCCGGAGCTGCGCCGTTGGCGGCGCCGAACGTCGATTACTTGCGCGACATTCGTCCCCTCCTTTCCCACACCTGTTACGCCTGTCACGGTCCAGACGAAGAGAGCCGCCAGGCAGAACTGCGGTTGGATCGATTGGAAAGCGTGCTAGGAGAAACTGCTTCGGGCGTGGTGCCCATCGTTCCTGGCAAGCCGGACGAAAGTGAACTTGTTCGGCGTATTTCCAGCGAAGACAAAGACGAAGTGATGCCGCCCGTCGACTCGGGTAAGTCGCTCACAGCCGAACAAATCTCGTTGCTACGCCGGTGGGTTGAGCAAGGCGCTCCTTGGAAGGAACACTGGGCGTTTACTGCTCCTCGGCGCGCGGAACTACCCCCGGTGAGCGACCCCGATTGGCCACGGAATGCCATCGACTATTTCATCCTGGCGAAACTCGATCAGCTGCACTGGAAGCCCTCTCCCGAAGCTGATAAAGCGATTCTGATTCGTCGTGTAACGTTCGACTTGACCGGTCTTCCCCCGACTCTTGCCGAAGTGGACGCTTTCTTGGCCGACGATGCGCCGGATGCGTATGAGCGAGTAGTCGACCGACTTCTGCAATCGCCTCATTACGGCGAGCACATGGCTCGGTATTGGCTGGATGGCGCCCGATATGCCGACACACACGGGCTGCACCTGGATAATTTCCGCCAAATGTGGCTGTACCGAGATTGGGTAGTCCGTGCGTTTAACAGCAATCTTTCTTACAATCAATTCACCATTCAGCAGTTGGCGGGAGATTTGCTCCCCGATCCGACGATCGATCAGCAGATCGCCACCGGATTCTGTCGTTGCAATGTAACAACCAACGAAGGGGGCTCGATCGAAGAAGAGGTCTATGTACGCAACGTGGTGGACCGCGTCAGCACGACAGGTGAGGTGTTCCTGGGTGTGACGCTGGGTTGCGCCGTTTGTCATGACCACAAGTTCGATCCGATTTCGCAGAAAGAGTACTATCAACTCTTTGCGTTCTTCAACAACCTGGACGGCCCATCGATGGACGGTAACGTCGAGGACCCGGCACCTGTGGTTCGCGTGCCAAGCCAAGAACAAACGGTCGCACTGGAGGCCTTGCGAGCAACGATCGCGGATGTTCGCTCGAAACGCGACGAACGTGAGCAAACTAACGAACCCGCATTTACCGACTGGCTTCGCGAGCGTCGAAAGCAAGACTTAGGCGGCAAGACCGACCCCGAACTTCAGGTTAACGCGGGGCTCGTCATTCACTGCAATTTCGACTTCAAAGACGATAACCAGGTGGTCAACGAGGCAGATCCGGAGAAGCCGGGCCGCGTTGTGGGAAGTCCCCAGAAGATCGAAGGTCCAACAGGCAACGGTCTGAAGTTTGCTGCGAACGAGTACGTAGATCTCGGCGACATAGGCGACTTGGACGACGAGAAACCGTTCGGCTTCGGGGCGTGGATCAAAATTGACGAGGGCTTCCAAGGCACAGTTCTTTCCAAAATGGATGTTGCCGATCTTGAGAAAGGGTACGACCTCTCCGTCGCGGACGGCATTGTCACCGTTCAGATGAGCAAGAGCTTTCCCGGATACGGCATCAAGGTCGCCACGAAGAACAAAGTCCTTCAACCCGGGAAGTGGCAGCACGTGTTTGTGGCCTATAACGGCTCGAGACTGGCCAGCGGCGTGGAGATTTACGTCGATGGTGAACCGAAACCAATCGACGTGGTTTCCGACTCGCTCAAATACAAAGGCAAGATTCAGAATGCCAAGCCCTTCCTAATCGGCCGCCGCGATCAAGAGTCGGGCTTCGAGGGTGGGTGCATCGACGACGCCCGTGTGTACGTCCGGCGGCTTTCAGACGCTGATGTCCGAGCAGTTTATCTCAGTAGTCAACTCCCCCCGGTGCTGGAGATGCCGCGCGAAAGCTGGACCGATCAGCAGCTCCGGATGTTCCGGCAGTTCTATTTCTCACAAAATGACGCCCAATTCATTGAGCTTACAAACAGGCTCAGCGAGCTCGGCGACCAGCTTCAATCGGAAGAGGCGAAGGTGCCATCGACGCTCGTCTTTCGCGAGGGCAAGAAGAAAAAAGACGCTTTCGTGTTGATGCGGGGCCAATACGATCAGCGCGGGGAAATGGTCGAACGCCTGACCCCGGCCTTCTTGCCGCCGATGGACGACAAGCTGCCGAAGAATCGACTTGGCTTGGCCAAGTGGATCGTCTCTGCTCAAAACCCGTTGACGAGCCGCGTGGCGGTCAACCGCTTCTGGCAGCAGGCGTTTGGTATTGGGTTGGTCAAGACGAGTGAGGACTTTGGCAGTCAAGGATCGCCTCCCTCCAATCCGGATCTCTTGGACTGGTTGGCCGTTGAGTTTCGCGAGAGTGGTTGGGACGTCAAAGCACTGATGAAAATGATCGTGATGTCCGCGACATACCGACAGAGTTCGTACACCGCTCCCACGCTAGCGAAGCAGGATCCTGAAAATCGACTATTGGCCCGAGGACCCCGTTTTCGGCTCGACGCAGAGATGTTGCGCGACCAAGCGTTGGCCATGAGCGGCCTGTTGGTCGATCAAATGGGTGGCCCCAGCGTCAAGCCACCCCAGCCTGACGGACTCTGGGAAGCGGTGGGTTATACGGATTCGAACACCGTGAGTTTTGTGGCGGATGCCGGAAACGACAAGATTCACCGTCGAACGCTGTACACGTTTGTGAAGCGGACATCTCCGCCCCCGGAAATGAGCACGTTCGACGCTCCCTCACGCGAATCGTGTTGTGTGCGTCGAGAACGCACGAACACGCCACTACAGGCGCTCCTGCTCCTCAATGATCCGCAGTATTTCGAAGCGGCGCAGGCTTTGGCCGTTCGCGTGGTTGATACGCATGGAAGGACATCGGCCGATCGCGCCGCCTATATTTATCGCTTGTGTACGGCGCGGCGTGCTACCGACGAGACGATTAGCGAACTGGTCGGACTGTACGAAAGCCAGCTCGCAAAGTACAACCAGGACGAGGCTGCGGCCAAGAAGATTATCGGTTCCAAGCAGAAGACGTCCGATGAAGACCTCTGCCCAAACGAGAGGGCGGCATGGACCATTGTGGCCAACCTTATCCTTAACATGGACGAAGTCGTAACGAATAACTGAACTTGATTTCTGGTGCGAGGGACGAAGCCATGACCCCTTTCCAGCAATACATGCAGGCCGTAAGTCGCCGCCATTTTTTCAAGCAAGGGACGTTGGGACTCGGCTCAGCCGCCCTCGCGTCACTATTGCCGGAGCAGCTACTTGCGTCGGTCGGCACCGCGAAGGCGACAGGCGGTTTGCCTGGCTTGCCTCATTTTGCGCCGAAGGCGAAGCGAGCCATCTTTTTGTTCATGGCCGGCGGGCCGTCACAGATGGATATGTTCGACTACAAACCGAAGATGGCCGACTGGTTCGACAAAGACCTGCCCGAGTCGGTCCGCATGGGGCAGCGGCTTACGACGATGACAAGCGTTCAGGGCAGATTCCCACTGGCTCCTTCCAAGTATAAATTCCAGCAGTATGGTAAGAGCGGCGCCTGGATCAGCGAACTATTGCCCTACCATGCCCAGATGGTAGACGACATCGCCATCGTCAAATCGGTCCACACCGAGGCGATCAATCACGATCCGGCCATTACTTTTATCTGCACGGGCCATCAGCTGCCCGGCCGGGCGAGCCTTGGGGCATGGCTCAGCTACGGACTCGGCACGATGAACGAGAACCTGCCGTCGTTCGTGGTGATGACTGCTTCGTGGACCGGTCGGAAAGATGCTCAGGCACTGTTCAGCCGCTTATGGGGTTCTGGCTTCTTGCCCAGCAAGTACCAGGGCGTTGCGCTGCGCAGCAAAGGCGATCCGGTGCTGTATCTCTCGAATCCGCCGGGCGTCGATCCGACGACACGCCGACAAATGCTCGATACTCTAGCCCACTTAAACGAACATACGCTTGCTGAATTTGGCGACTCGGAAACTCTGGCCAGAATCTCGCAGTACGAGATGGCCTTCCGTATGCAAAGCTCAGTGCCGGAGTTGATCGATCTCTCCGATGAGCCCCAGCATGTGCTGGAGATGTACGGGCCGGATGTCCACCGGCCCGGGACATTCGCTGCCAGTTGCCTCTTGGCACGGCGATTGGCCGAGCGCGACGTGCGGTTCGTACAGATCTTCCACCGCGGTTGGGATCAGCATTTGAATGTTTCTAGCGATCTCCCCAATCAATGTCGCGACGTCGATCAGCCCTGCTGGGCATTGATCCAGGACCTCAAACAGCGGGGCCTGTTGGAGGATACGCTGGTAATCTGGGGAGGTGAATTCGGTCGCACGATTTACTGCCAGGGGGAATTGACTCGTGACAACTACGGTCGTGACCATCATCCCAGGTGTTTCACCGTGTGGTTGGCCGGAGGTGGAATCAAACCGGGCGTTGTTTACGGGGATACCGATGATTTTTGCTACAACATCACCGAAAACCCGGTACACATCCACGACCTCAATGCGACGATCCTAAAATGTCTGGGCATCGATCATTCCCGTCTGACCTACAACTTCCAGGGGCTCGACATGCGGCTAACCGGTGTCGAAGAGCAGCACCCGGTGGAAGGTATCTTGATCTGAATTGCCTGTCAGCTACGGCACGGTTCCGCTCTCTCCGTATCTCTCTTAGTGCCCTTGTCGGGGGCATTCGTCCGACGAAAAGTCTCCTGCCGATTCCTCCCGATTGTGGAAAAAGACGTGCAGAGATGGTATCGTGGTTGGGGGCGACCGGCCTGAATTCGGTCCGGGCTGAGTGCGAATACGAAGTCACTATCTACATTGTCCGACTAGATGCTAGCGCCAATGCGGCAGATCCGGAGATGGAACTGCCGGGTACGCACCGCGCTTGATTGGTCTGTAAAAGGAGCTATGAAAATGTCCGTTTCTCGACGACGATTTCTCAGAGATACCGCAATTGCAGGTGCGGCCTTGGCACTTCCCGTCAGAAAGGCTTTCAGCGCGGTCGGAGCCAACGACCAAATTCGATTGGCAGTGGTCGGGGTCGGGGGACGTGGAAAAGACCACATCGACGGTTTTGGAAAGCACGTCGTTGCACTGTGCGACGCGGATCAACATTTCCTCGACTTGAGAACCAAGGAGATTGAAGAGCAATACGGGACAAAAGTCGACAAGTATTCCGATTATCGCAAGCTGCTCGAAGATAAGAATATCGACGCGGTCTCAATCGCCACGCCAAATCACACGCACTCATTGATCGCCATCGCGGCGATTCGGGCAGGCAAAGACGTCTATGTGGAGAAACCGGTCTCCCATAACGTGTGGGAAGGCCGGCAGCTGGTCAATGCGGCTCGGAAGTACGATCGCATTGTTCAGTGTGGCACGCAGCTGCGCTCTAGTCCCAGCGTAAACCAGGCCGCGGATTACGTGCGGCAAGGGAAAATTGGCAATGTCCTCTATGCCATCGGCACATGCTATAAACCACGCAAAAGTATCGGAAAGAGCAGTATTCCATCGAGTTTTCCGAGCTCAGTCGATCGTGAATTGTGGCTCGGACCGGCGGCTGACACGGCCATGTATCGTCCGGAGACAAACTCAAAGGGCGGCTACTTTCCTCATTATGATTGGCATTGGGACTTCAATACGGGTTGTGGCGACATTGGCAACCAGGGGATTCATGAAATGGACGTCGCCCGCTGGTTCCTGGGCGAAGAATCGCTGCCGCCGCGCATGATGAGCATAGGGGGCAGAGTCGGTTACGACGATGCCGGAAATACACCCAATACGCAAGTTGTCATACACGATTATAAAAAGGCGCCGCTCATATTCGAAGTGCGTGGTCTGCCCAAGTCGAAAGCCGCACAAAAGTCTTGGGGGAGTTCGATGGATAATTATCGCGGCTCGACGATCGGCGTAATCGTCCAATGTGAGCACGGCTACGCGTTGATCAATGACTACCTCCAAGCCACGGTGTTGGACAACGATGGAGAAGTCATCGAACACTGGTACGGCGACGGCAATCACTTCCAGAACTTTCTCGAGGCAGTTCGTTCTCACAATCCTTCGAACTTGAATGCCGACATTCTGAAGGGACACATTTCCAGCGCGCTCTGCCACACGGGAAATATCTCTCACAAGTTGGGAACCAAGGTTTCTCCGAGCGAGATTGAAAAGGAAGTCGCGGGAAATGAGCGAGCAGCCGATTCATTCCAGAGGATGGTCAGACATTTGGAAGCCAACGAGGTGGACATCCATAGAGAAATGCTCACGTTGGGACCGTGGCTGGAGATGGACCCTGCGTCGGAGCGATTCACCAACAACGATCACGCCAACGAGCTGCTGACTCGCGACTACCGTCCGCCGTTTGTTGTGCCGGATCTATCGGCTTAATCTGATCACGCGTCGGCAATCGTATCGGCCTCTCGCCCAGTTTTCTTCTGGCGGACCGTCAGAAGGTGCCAACTCGAAGTCTAGCGCTCAGTGCCGAAACTATTACCGTGATTTCTATTGAATTCACGAGATGTGCCTCCGCGGCTCGGGCTTGGCTCCAATTCTGGCGTCACGGCACTTTGCCCGATTGCAAGGGCACGGCCACGATCCCATACATATTCAAGCTGGCTTTCGTGCCACGAATGCTCGCCTCTGGACTCAATGGGCCAAGTGGTCCAATCGAGATCGTTTCGCCGCGCGCAACGCGTCGCTTCCAAATAGAGTGTACTTGGTCGATGCTCACGCCCGGTCCGCGATCCAACCTGCGGACATCATTTGGGAAGTGATGTCCTTCGTCGACTCCAATGTTGTCTCCGGTGTCTTCGAACTGACTAGTCAGCCAATCTGTCTGTCGAAGACGATCATCGACCAACAAATAGAGCATTGCCGGACCCTCAAACGAAATCGTAATGACAAGATCCGGAACCACCTTGTCGTCATTGAACGTCTTGACATAGTCGGCGCCAAGCAGATAGTCCGGAATACCGTTTGCATCCACGCCGTTCCACTGGTAATCTCGATCGACAAATGCCAACGCGTCCTCCTGCATGCCGCCGGCAACAATTTCGTAATACTTCATTGTCTTTTCACGGACCACGTTGTCTCTGACTTCCTTCATTATTGACGAGCCGATACGGCCATCGGAAAAGTCGGTCCGCCGCACGTTTACGATCCGACTCAGCGTACCGTCCTGATTGACACGTGCTGCCTCACCGGACCGCAGTCGTCGTGTTGACTCGAGTCCATGTGTCCCTGCTTCCGGATTGTGCTTCACGTAATTCACGTCGACTGCGCCTTGGAAGACGACGACGTCGGTGTTCCCGCTTTCGACGACGTCCACGGAAAAAGTTGTGCCATGGTCGATGATTTGCGCCGCGGCCGTCTCGACTGTAAACCCTTTCGCGCCGTCGGACACGGTGACGGTAACGCGTCCGCGAAGCACTCGGGCGCGGTCGATTGACACCATTTCAAGAATCAGCGGCGCCTCAAGCTGCGCCACCGTACCGTTCGTTAGGCTCAGTTCAACAGCTCCCCGGTCGAGCCAAAGCGTGTCGTAATTCTTGAACTCAGCTCGATTCTTCTTTCCGGGGGTTCCGAAGGACCAACGACAGTCGGCTGAAAGCGGAGTCAGCGTTCCCAGGACATCACGCCTGCCTGTTAACGTCGCCGCTTGTTCATTGAGATTCGGTTGCCGATGCTCGCTACGTTGTCTGCCCTCCATCCACACGACAAACAGCAACATTGCAGCAATCGTCAGCGGCAGCCAATGCTTCCAGTGACCTACAAAGGTTCGGTGGCGTCGGGCAGGGGCGGCATCGGCGGAGGCACCGACTTCCTCACTGCCCAGTTCAGCAAGGCGGTTGTCGCACTCCAGTTTGCCGCGGTGCATCCAACACAGGCCAGCATGGACTGACATGGACTCCCAATAGAGCGTCCTCGCTTGCGACGACTTCGTTAGGATTCGGTCAAGCTCCTCGCGCTCGGCGGACGAGAGCGTGCCGTAGCATCTCGCGGCAATCAATTGCTCGAGGCGAGAATGGTCGAGGGACTCGTCTGGTTGATGCATAATTGACGTGTACTATGTGCCGGCGAATCGTTCCGCTGCTGAGGCACAGTCATTCAGACAGATTCAGAAGGGTACGCAGGGTAAGACGACTGGGCGATTGTGCGTTGTACACATTTGCGAAGCGAATCACGCGCGCGGCTAAGGATTTTGTAAACTGTGCTGGCAGGCGTATTGTGCATTTCGGCCAATTTGTTGACTGTGACGTTCCTTTGATAGAAATCCGCTACGAACCGATGCTCGACGGCTTTGAGTTTCTTTAGGCACGATGCCAAGGCCGCCAGACGCTGCTCATGAACAGACGCATCGTTGGGCCAATCCGCAACCAATAGATTCAACACATCGTCGCTGAATAATAGGCGGCTTCTGGCGCATTTCTTGCGATAGTTCTTAACTTCAATCGACGCAAATCCGATCGCCCAGCGCAGGAAATCCAACTTCGAGTCGTAAGCATGTCGCTTTTTCCACAGCGCGAGATTTACCTCCTGCAATACGTCGTCGGCATCTGTAGTGCTATGAGTCAACCCAAGGATAAAGGCGTACAGCGAGCATTGGCTCCGGCTGAACAGTCGGATGAACTCATCGTCGTTCTCGAAGTGTAGCGAACTCGATTCAGCCATGATCCTATTCGAAAACGCCTTCCTGTATGCGGCATAAGTCAGGTAGCCATTTCGACCATCTAGAGTCGGCAGCGAGGGTCGAAAATTGCCGCAAAAAAACTCGTGCGTGCGACAATTACGGACAGTGTTTCCTCCGGTGAGACGCCTGCCGGGGGATGAAAGCAAGTTTCCAGGGCCTTTGGTGAGCTGGGCTGCAACAGTCGACTCGGTGGTTGCCGGAGCTGCATCGGAAAGAATCTGTCAAATCGCGGTTATTTTGAAGAATTGTCGGCAAAATCGAGCAACCTGAGCTGATGTACTAGCAACTAACTTGGGGAGAGGTGCCTCGTGCTGCGGCCGGGTTGGTGGGCGGTCCTTTTTCCTGGCGGTGCTACGAACTAGCGGCGAGACGAATTGTCGGCGCAAAGCATGGCTGCCGTAAGCGGCAGTTGATGCGTAGGTCTGCGGGTATCGCCACACCCACCTGCGGCCCGAATGCGGTGAAATATTTGCAGGATCGTAGAATAACGCTTAGTATGTGTGATGGCGTGCGAATTTGGAATGAGCTGAGAATGAGTGAAGGTGATATTCAGTAGGCGGTGGTCAGCTTCTCTAACAAGTTCGGAGCCATAGATCGTAGCGGTTGTGAGTTGCGTCTGAAGGACAGCCTTTGTCGGCGTAGGCGGCTGTCGAAGTCATTCGAAGTAGGCATCAAGAAAAAGGGGAATTGCTAATGTGTAAGAGTTTTGCATGTCTTGCTTCAGTCGTATTGGTGTTCAGTCTGTCGGCCCGGGTCAGCTATGCCATCGGCGAGTATACGTTCGACGGTGGCGGTGACGGCACCTCATGGGATGATCCGCTGAATTGGAGCGTGACGCTCAACCCAGATGAAACCCCTGGCGACCTCAGCGATCCAGCCACCCCGCCGAACCCGATCACGGCCGCAAGAATTCCCGTTTTGGGCGTGGTGATTGACAGCACGATGCCTGGTCAGACGGCGTACGACGTCTGGGTTGGCACGGCGAGCGGAAACGGCTCGCTGACGTTGAGCGCCGGCGGCGGATTGGATTCCTCCGATGACATCGAAATCGGTGTCGGCGGCGGCGTCGGAACCATGACCATGACCGGCGGCGATGCAAGCACTGGCGACGATTTGAATATCGGTCCGGGCAGTCTGTTTCACATTTCGGACGGTACGTTTCACGTCGGCGATAAGACGAACATGTCCGGGGACGGAAACCTGATTATGGATGGCGGCGAGATTATCGGGGACGACGATTTCTATGTCCTGGACATGAGCACGGTGACCATCAACGATGGCTTGATGTCGACGTTTGACAAGCTCAATATGGGAGGCGCCACTCCCGCGGGTCCCGCCCGACTGACGATCAATGGCGGGATCATGCGAAGCAATGAGTGGACCGACAACCCCGATCTTGATCAAAACGACCCGACCCGCTTCTTGAGCTATATCGAGATCAACGGTACCGGGAGGCTGCAAGTCGAGCAGGCGACTTTTACTATCGCCGAGGCACAAACCCTGATTACGGATGGACACCTTACGACCAGTGAATTGTCTCCTTTGAAACTTGGTGTTCAAACGGTGGTTGTTCCCGAGTTCTTCGGCCGCACCGACGTCGTTTTCACGCAGGTCTCCGTAGTGCCGGAGCCCACATCCGCAGTTATACTCAGCCTTGGTGGATTTGCTCTTCTGCTGCGGAGGAAGAGGACTTGATAAGTTGAAAGGCTATTCGTCGACATCAGTGTATTAGTGATTCACTCTTGCAAGGGTGTCAGGTTAGTCCTGGCACCCTTGCTCGCCATCGGAGCTTTGGTGCCCCGATCGATTTTCAGTTCGAATTGCAAAGCAGTTTTTCCGCAAACAGGATTGCAGGTTTGAAGCACTCGAAAACAGATGGCACTTAAGTCGCTTGGCGTACGAAACACAAGCCAGTACAGCCGATGCGGATGCTCCCGGCTACGCTGCTGGCCTAATTATTTCGGACTTCTGTTGTTAACAAACGACAGTTGTGCTCGTGAAAGAAAGAAGTGAATAGCCGTTGCGCCTGCAAGGAATCGCGGAATCCGCGTGCTATTTCCGTCATTGAACTTGTCAGTTACCAACTGAGAAATGGGAGTTGTCGCAATGTGGAGAAGACTTGCGAGTCTAGGGTCCATCCTCGTTCTCTTCGGGCTGGTTTCTCCGCTCGCCCTCGCACAGACTTATAACTACGATTTCGACGGCCACTCGGACGCGGATCCGCAACCTGTGGACCCGACCGATTGGATGACCTCGGAGAACTGGAGTGACGGAGGTTTTGACCCCGGCGTGCCTCCTGTGCCCAATCTCCAAACGCGCGTGGAGATCACTGATGGTTCTTACAATGGTGGCGGCTACGGCACCAACGCCCCTGTGATCGGCCCCGGCGACATGGCCCAAGTCTACGAGCTGCGCATCGGCCGTGCGAACGGCCCAGGTACTCTGTCAATGACCGGCGGCACTCTCGATACTCGTGATGCTTGCAACATGGCACCATACACGTGTGATTCCAGAATTCGCGTGGGCAATGCCGATGTGGAGACTGCTGAAGAACGTTTTCCCGGATACTTCAACGTTAGCGGTGGCACGATAAACACGGATACGCTCTGGATCGGCAGCGGCTCGCACGGCGAAATGACCGTGAGCGGTGGAACGGTGAATACCCGAGGGAATCTTTACTTTGACTGGACCAGCGATCTTACGTACAACACCAACAGTGTGCTCAATATGACCGATGGCTTGATTCACGTTGGCTCTTCCACTGCGTTCAGTGTTACTACACCAGGAAACTTTAGGATGTATCGGCTCTCAAGTCTCAATCTCGATGGAGGCCAGATATTGGTCGACGGGGCAGCGGAGCTTGGGACCGACACTTCACTCAATCCGGACTTCACGCAGACTCCGGACGTGACCGTGCATATCACCGATGGAATGCTGGAGTCGAAAAGTTTTTTGCGAATCGGAGGTTCGATTACGCTGGACGGCGGAGTCCTGCGAGCCAAAAGCTTCAACGAGGCCGTGAGTGCCGGGACAATCGAAATCAACGGGACCGGCCTCTTGCAGTTTCAGAACTCGATGGAGAGTGTGTCAGCCGTTGAAGGGTTGATCACCGGCGGTTTTTTCACCACCAGCGAAGCTTCGCCGTTAGTCGTCCAAATTGTCGACGTCGGTGGTGTCAGTTTCACGCAGGTGTCGGTCGACGTAGTGTTTGACCTGCAGGGCGACTACAACGGCGACGACGTAGTCAACGCGGCTGACTACACCGTCTGGCGTAACCACTTGGGCGAAGCGTTCGCACTGACCAACGAAACCGCAAGTCTGGGCACGGTCGACGAAGCCGATTACGAGGCTTGGAAGAGCAACTTTGGAGCAACCGCGAGCGGCAGCGGCGCAGGCAGCGTTGTGCCGGAACCCACGGCAATCGTCCTGTTTCTCGTTGGCGCAATGCTCGCCTGGGGCGTGCGGCCCAACACGGAACAGCGATCTCGAACGCACTAATATCAATTCGGGGAGCGACGCAGCTTACAGAACGACAGGCTACTTTCCCCCGCAAATGATTCTTGGTTGACGTCAATTCAATTAAGAACTCTACAATCAACTTACGGCACGACAAGTCTGTCATCGAAGAATAGCAGGCAACTTAGGAGGCACGGATGATCGCTGATCGAGCCTTTCGACCCGCGAGAGAGGCGCTGGCCGACCGCAATAATTCGAGAGCAGCGGGCCCGGTTGTCATGCTGTCCGTACTCGTCCTGGCCTCTGTGCTGACCGGGTGTGGTGATGGGCGACCACAGCGGTTGAAGGTCTCCGGGCAGGTGCTGATTGATGGCAAGCCGTTGACCAATGGTTACGTTCGGTTCGTACCGAAGGGCGCCCGTCCGTCCACTGGAAAGCTCGATGAAAACGGCCACTTTACGCTTTCTTGCTACGGCAGTGAGGATGGCGTCGTCCCCGGCGTGCATCAGGTGGAGGTGAACGGTGCGGAGTATCTCAGTAATAAAGAAATTCTTTGGCATGCACCCAAGAAATATGCCTCCTTCAGGGCCTCTCCTCTCCAGCAAGAAATCACCGAGTCCACCGATTCGCTGGTCATCAATCTGAGCTGGGACGGTAGAAAGCCCTTCAAGGAAAGGGTGGAATAGTGATGATCACCGGAATGCCGTGCATTGACTCACGTGTGTTCGAATCGCGGGATGCGGAGATTTTACCTCCACATGCCATTGTCCCGGCCACTTCTTCTCCATTCAAGTTTCTCGGGATCGCCAAGGGCCCGTTAGCCGCATGGCCGCTTTGCCCGGCCCTCGTGGCGTGTGGTTTCCTGCTGCTCGTGGCGGTTGGCTGCGACCGGGGACCCGAACGCGTGCCCGTGGCCGGACGGGTGCTCATCGACGGACAGCCGCTCACGAAGGGTACCATCCGCTTCGTTCCTGACGCGGGTCGTGCCGCTTCGGCCCGCATTGCGGAAGACGGTTCGTTCCGCGTTTCTACGAAATCGCTCGCAGGAAACGGAGCGGAAATCATGGGCCTCCTTCCTGATCGCTATCGAATGGCCGTGCTGGCGTCGGAGTCTCTCGGCGAGTCCGAGAATGCTGAGGTCCGTTGGCTCGCTCCGCAGCCCTATGCAGATTTTCGGACTTCCGGCCTGGAGGTCGATATTAAGGAGCCCACCGAGAACATGGTTGTGAAACTAACCTGGGAAGGCGCGGAAGGAGCAGATAACAAAATACAGACCGAAGAGTCTTCCGGTGGAGATAATGATCACAAGACGCTCAAGAAGCAGAAGAGCGACGGATGAAACTAAGACGAGCAGGCTTCGGCCCGACTTAGTCGCACTGACAATAATCATCACAACAAGCAAAGTGGGGCAAGTTACTTGAACTGGATCAAAGGGACACCTGTACCAGACAAGATTCCTTGCCATTCATGCCGCACGCCTCCAATCAGATGATAAAGGGTATGAGGACCAAAATCATGATAAGTGTTTCGAGACGCCTGCCGATCAACCGCCGTTTCCACGGGTTTACGTTGGTTGAATTGCTTGTTGTGATCGCCATCATCGGCATACTGGTCGCGCTGTTGTTGCCGGCCGTCCAGGCGGCCCGCGAAGCGGCTCGGCGATCGAGTTGCGTCAACAATGAGAAACAATTCGGTGTGGCTTTGCTGAACTACGAGATAACGCACAAGAAGTTCCCCGCGGGCCGGCACGGCTGCGACGCCTCCGTGGAACTCACCGTCAAAGGCTGTGAACAAACGCCGTCAGTCGAACCTTCGGCCATGAGTGCATTCGTCAAGATCCTGCCCTACATGGAGGAGCAGGCACTTTACGATCTCTTGACTAACAAGAACATGTTCATCTCGCCCTACACAATCCTCTGGCCGAATCCGGTAGGGAATAGTGAGGAAGGTCCTGCGCCCCAGGTTTGGGCAACCGATCAGCTCCAGGAAGCCTCCACACGAGGCCGCAAGCTTTCGATTGCCCCAGTTCCGAATCGGAATCGGAAAGCTCGTGGAAACGCTACGACAACTCGACGTCCCGGCCGGCAACCGGAGACTACGCCCTGTGCGCGGGCCACCGCGGTCCTTCTTGGGTCAAGCAGTTTAAGCCTGTGAAGGCGGATAACTCCGGAATATTCTTCTACATCCGGGAGATTGCCATTCGCGAGATCCTCGATGGCACCAGCAAGACCTTCTTTGGCGGCGAGGTTGTGGAAAGCCATGGACTCAACAGCTCCAGCGTGTGGACGTACGCTTTTCGCCATTTAGATTCCTTGCGGGCCACGGACAATCCAGTCAATACACCACCGGGCGAAGGGGTGATCCTCCATGCAACACAAAGTTCGGGTGACCGCTACGATGCCAACGGCGCGTTTGGCGGTCAGCATCCCGGCGGCGCCAATTTCGTATACGCCGACGGGCACGTTGATTTCGTTTCCGAAAACATCGATCTGGAAACCTATCAGGCTTTGGGTTCTCGGGCATCGCAGGAAATTGACGATGTGTATCGCTCTGCGTATTAGCGATGAAATGTGCCGTGCAGTATGCGACATTGGGTTTGGTGTACGGCGTGACGCATTGCTGACAGCCGTGGCCTAAGATCGCGGCGGGGCCGACTACGCATCTAAGAGGAGTCTCTGCCTGCGTGAGGGACAAACGGGGGTGCGTGGCCCAATTGTCGATATGCGGGCCGCTTCAAGAGGCGAACGGTCCTTAATCCAGTCGCCGCAAGTCGATCGTCAACTCTCGTTGGCCCGGGAGCGTGATCGGAATTCGCTGACCCCGGTTCTGCACCGCAATCGACCGTTCTTGGGATCCTTGCCCCTGAGCTTCAAATCGCAAACGGTACTTCCCAGGTGCTAGTTGCCAAATCCGCATCACGATTTGGCGCTCCTCGGGCGAATGAGAATACAATTGGACTTTGAGTCGGGTTTCTCCCGTTTCGCTCACCAATGCGGTGAAGTTCTCGTCGGTCTTTTCCCACGACACGGCAAAGTATGGGGACACGCTCGCCCAGATGCCGTCGCCCGTCAGCATTGCCTTGAGATGTTCGTAACCTGGTGCGTACACCCGGTCGGTGTGAATGGGTTCGGTCGTCTTCAGCGGTGTGTTGTAGCGAACGTTCTCTAAGAGGCGGTCTAACCCATCCACCAGGTGGCTCTCGTCGCCGCTAATCCGGTATCGGCCGTAGGGCGAGCCGTGACGCATGATCAAATCATCCCAACGCGAATCATTGGAATAGAACCGCCACTGCTCCACGACCCCCCAGAATAAATCGCTGTGAATCAACTTATCTGCCGCCCAAACCCGCGAACCTTTCTTGAGCAAGTTTCCTTTTGTTCGGAGCAGCTCATCCTCTTCTGAGCGAATCAAGTCCAAGGACAAGAACATCGGCGCGAGCAGTTGTTCGTCTTTCGTCAACGTGTACGTGAAGAAAAGCTGATCCAGCATCATGCTCCCGGAGAAATGGCCCCAATCGTAATAGGACCAGAACATGTTTGCCTGGTACCAGTTCGCTCCGTCGCCGTTGATCGCTTCGTCTGAGAAGCGAACCGAAGCAGGGATGATTCCCTTGGGCTTGCCTTTATCAGTGCGCAACGCCGCGCTCACCCATGCCACAGACCATTCGTGGAGTAGCTGGACGACTTCCGGATCGGGCCGCCGCCACGCCAAATATCGAATCGCCTGCACCGCTCGACAGTTGTATTCCAAATCGCGTCCTTTGGGCTCTTCGGTCGCAACGTCCGTCGAACTGAACCACGCGCTGCGAAAGAACCGATGTCCCTTTGCGGTACGGCCCGTCCACAAAGTGCTAAAATGTCTGGCCGAGTACACCAGGCGATCGACGTAAGCAGGGTCGTCACTGATCAGCACCATCATCGGGGCCGTATCGGACACGAATTCCGCTGCATGCTCGACGTCTCTCATCTGCACGGCATACCCATCGCGAACGTGCCCGCTCTGCCAAACGCCGTCGGCCAATTTTTGCCAGCCTTGCTGGGCCGTTTCATCGCCAGCGAGGATCAGCGGCGACCACCACCTCAGGATCTCCACGTCATCGTCAAGTTTGCCGCCGAGCTCTCCGTCGGCAATCTGGCGATGGTTGACCCACCATTGGACTATTTGCCGCAATCGACAGAGAGCCTCCCGCTCGGCAACCGACCAGGCTGGAGCGTTCGCACTTGTTTCGAGGCAATCACATTTATCCGGCAGATCAATTTTCTCCCCGTTGTACATCGCCAGAAGTTTGTCATCCGGATGGCGTGCGTAAAGTGTCTCCAGATCGCGTCGACCGCCGGCAATCTCGTGTTGCCCGAGCTGTTCCTCGCCCAGCCAATAAAGTAGCCGCCCACGCGTGTACAAAGTCCTTTCTGCTAAAGGGCTTACGCGCTCTCGGTCGGCGCTCAGCAAAGCATCCGAGAGCATCACCGCTTGCGTGAGCCGATCGAAAATTCCCAGCCCCGTTTCCTTGTCGGCCCATTCCCAGCCTCGCATGGAAGAATAGCGCTCTGCCGTCGCCAATAACTCAAGCCGCTCAAGCCACAGTGCGAAAAACGCGTCTGCGCGATCGTGGTGTAATGATTCTCTTACCTGGCTCACCAATTCATCCAGTGGGGTATTGCACTGGTACTGTCCCGCCAAAGAGAGTTGTTTGGCGAGTCGCCGATGAGTCGACGTCGTGGGATTGACTTGTCGAATCAGCGAAATGCCCAACAATCGGACGTCATCCTGGCCGCCAATCAGCTCGAATGAAAGCCCTTGTGTGCCGACAACAGCTTTCCCGTGAAACACGCGATAAATCTTCGGCAGTGTGTGATTCGGTTCCTCCGACGGCCGAAATGCTTGCCAGCCCAACGACTGCTCCCGGCCTTGAATCCGCAGTTTCGGCGTGCCGGCTCCCGCGCGCTCCGCGTCAACCCACAGAGTCAGAATCCACTCGCCCGGTGCGACGTCTGCCCGAAACCCCAAACGCTGTCCCGCGACGCCATCGATCGTCATCGCGCTGCGCGATCGCAATAACTCCGATCGATTGAATGCTTGTCGGGGAGCCTGCGTCCAGCCAAAGCCCTGTTTCGGCGTATAGAGTGTGTCGAGATTCAATCCAGCAGCATCAGGCTCGACTTCCGAACCGCTCGGTCCGACGTCGAATCGCACGACATCTCGACCCAAGTCCACCTGCTCGGCATTGCTCTTCGCCGAGAATAAGCACGGCAACAGTAAAAACACCGCTATTGATAGCTGTCTCGCGACGACCCAGCGAGTCCGTCGGGCGTCCCCGTCGGACTGAACAAGAGTTCTCAGCCCATTCATATCAAGATTCTACCCCACATTTGCATCTGGTTTGAGAAAATACTCGACGCAAGTTTAGCGATCCTCCTCAAGGCGTCAAAACGACTCGAAGCGCATCTTGGTCGGCTCCTTCTGAATTCGCGATGAATGCGCCGTCCGACGAGCGAATGCCTCCGTCCGTACTATGGCAGGTCCGCCAGGCGGATCACGCGTAGCAGCCCAGTTCGCGCGTCAGAGCGCTCATGTATTCGAGCAATTCGGGCTTCACCGCGGGAGCCACCGAGCAGGCAGTGCTAAGGATGTAGCCGCCGCCGGGCATTGCGACCCGCAAGCGGTGCTCCACTGCTTCGCGCACCTTTTGTTCATTGCCGTAAAGCAGCGTGTTGACTGGATCAAGATTGCCCTTAATAAAGGCCTTTCCGGCCAGGACTGGGACTGCTTCTTCAAGTTCAACCGTCCCCAAAGGGGAAGGATCTAGAGTATCGACGCCATCGAGACCAGTCCTGAGCATTAGGTCGAGGCGATCACCAATGGCTCCACAGGTATGCGTGTAGATCTTCAACTTAGGGTGTTCGGCCCGAATTCCTTCAATGACCCTCAGTTCGTATGGGAGCACAAACTGCTCGTAGTTCTCGCGGGAGATGAGGCCGCCTCCGGCAAACGCGGAGGAGATGAGGACGGCGTCCACACCCGCCTTGGCCTGCCGATTTCCCAAATCGATCGCGCCCAAGGTCAGGCGATCCAAAATAGCGTGCGATTTTGCGGGATCGTCGAGCAGTCCAATCAAGGCGGCTTCGTAATTGAGCAATTCGAGATACTGCGAGAAGGGGCTGAATATCTCACTATGCAGCGACACGGAATTGCCGGTCTTTTCTTTGACAAGCCTGATCGTGTCTTCTTGGTAAGGGGGAAAGAAACCGTCGAACGGCCGAGCCTCCTCGTCAAAGCCCCATGTATAGGGATAAGTGATATCCGTAAGATCCCAGGGTTCGACGTACCACAAAGTATCGGGATCGACTTCATCGAAGGAAGGAAAATAGCGTTCGCCGCTGCGCTGGAAATAGTGGGGATTGTCGTCATCCGGTAGGCGCGTGTAATTCCCGTTGGACCACCAGACCCGAGTTTCCCGTTCCGCGTCCAGACGCTCGACGCGATCGATGTGTCTCTCAAAGTCGGGAGGCCTACCTGGGAGGTTGATAAGAATCCCATCGAACTCGTAACGACGTTGAAGCCTCACCATGGCATCGGCAAGACATTCCGAACGGAACCAAACGTCGAACGGACTAATGCCCGAGGCGAGAAAATAATGTCCGATGGCGAGTTGGCAGAACACCGGAACTCGATCCGGAATTCCCAACTCCATCGCTACCTGGACTCGATCTCGTCCAGTCATCTCATGGGCCGACATGCGCGAGGCTCTTCCCTTGTGTGACGGATCGCTTGGGCCCACCGGCTGAGTTAGGCATTCCCCGGATCGCCGGCTAGCGAGGTGCGTTGCGATTCAACAACCAGAATTACCACTGCGAGGGAGAAGGTCTACAACCTCTCGAATTTAGCCGGCTGAAATCGGATTGTTTTGTGAACGGATTTTACACGAATTCAGCCACATGATCAACAATCACATCACTCTTTTGATCTACCCCCTTCAAACGCGTCCACGACGTGAGCAAGAATTGGATCGTTTGGACACAACCGAGGGAGGGCATTTTAATGCCACGAGCGAAGAAGCATTCGGCGGAGGAGATCATCCCGGAGCTCCGTACTGCGGAGTTCGAGATCGCCAAGGGCCGCACAGCGGCTGAGGCCGCTAGGAAGATTGGTATCACGGAACAGACCTACTACCGCTGGCGGAAGGAGTACGGCGGTCTGCGGACCGACCAGGCGAAACGCCTCAAGGAACAGGAGAAGGAGAACACTCGGCTATAGCGACTGCTGGCTGATGCGGTACTGGATAAGGCGATCTTAAGGGAAGCCGCCTCGGGAAACGTCTGGGCCCGGTGAAGCGGCGTCAAGCAGTCGAGCGTGTCCGAGACGCTCTCGGACGCGACTGCGCGACCGAACGCCGGGCGTGTCGAGTGCTGGGCCAATCGCGGAGCACGCAGCGACGTTGTCGGCGTGTTCCGAGCGATGAGCCACGGCTGACGAAACGAATCGTAGAGCTGGCGAGCGAGTATGGCCCGTATGGCTACCGCCGAGTGACGGCGTTGGTGCGTCGGGAGGGTTGGCGGGTGAATCCCAAGCGAGTCGAACGGATTTGGCGCCAGGAAGGGCTGAAGGTGCCGCAGAAGCAGCCCAAACGTCGGCGGTTGTGGTTGAACCGCCGGCGGCCAGCCGCTGGCGGTTCAGCCACAACAGGTGTCCTAAGATTTTCGCATCGCGCCGATCCGTTTTCTTCTTCGACGGCTTCTCGGGGTGGATGAGCACGATCTCCTGGCACTTCCATTTTTCCAGCTCGGCGAGCAGCCAGTCGTTGAATCCGCAGACTGCGAGAATCGCCATGAAGGTGGGGTCCATTTCCGTGAGCTGCTGAAAAAAAGGTTCGATCTTCTCGCGTTGCGTACTTACTTGCCGGCGTAGCACCGTGTCTCCATCGGCGTTTCGGACATTAACGGTCAGGAGAACTGCAAAGTCATTTTTTCTCTATTACTAGCGATGAAGCAGCAGCATTGCTCGCGTCCCGCTTTTCCATCAATACCTGACAATCGCGTGCCCGGCTGGTGGCTGAGCATGCTGTGCCAAATGCCGAGAAAATAGACTTTGCAGTTCTCCTGCATTAACGGTCAGCTGCTTGGCATGTTGGTCAATGGTAAGGTACAACATAGGGGGGTCACCTGGCTTCCATTTTGGCGAGCCAACGGCTACGCCGTGATTACTGAACCAGCAGACCCTACTCTTCTTTCGAGGAACTCGCCTCTTTCATCGAATCACACCTACTGCAATTCGGCACGGCGGAAACTGCCCGCGGTTGGACAACCCGAAGTAGCTTCGCAGTTCGCTCAATTGCAGGCGGTGAGGTAGACCTCCGCAGCTTCACAATCATTTTGATGGCGCCAACACCCCGGCCGCCGAGGCGCCCTCTTGTTGGTGCCGTGATGCACAAGGTGGGCGTGTCCTGGGCTGGCAACGGAGAGAACGCAGGACACTATCACGACGAACTGGCCGGCACGGATCATTTCTTTGGCCAGGACACGCATGCCGCCGGACTTGCCGGCCCCGGTCCGCGAGAGGAAGGCAATCCGCTCCGTCACGAAGTCGATCGGCAGCTGCAGGGCGTTGTGGTTGGCGATGTTGAGGTTCACCGCGTTTCTACTCCGAGCGGCGATCGGTCACAGCTGGACCGTCCGAACGTGCTTCAACAACGCCTCGCGTGTCGCACCGCAGCCCAACATCGTCCACGTCGTTCCGGCGTCTGGCCGGGGATCCGCCGCCGTTGCCACGCCGATCCATTCTCGGCCGCCATCGTCTGTCCAGGAGCCGACCAGGACGTGAGTGCAATCGAACCGCTCGTGCACGGCAGTGACGACATCGGCGTTAGTGACGGGCTCAGTCATTGCTTTTGCCGGAAAAACTCGCTGTCGCTGAGGGCGTGCATTTGCAGCGACTTTTGAAGGTCGGCTAGGTCGGGGTAGATTTTCAGGAGGTAGCCCAAGAATCGCCAGATATCGCTCGTACTGTGCCGCTCGATCTCGCCACGGTCAGGGTCGAGCCGTTCAAGGATTCGCGTGGCCAAATCCCACAGCCCGAGCCGCTTATAAAAGTGCATGACCGTCGTGGGAAGACAGCCGATGCGCGACTCACCACCAAAGAACGTGGCGATTTCGGCCAGCGTTGCCGAGGCGTCGGCCTCGCTCGGCTGGGCCGGATGCTCCCGACATTCGCCGAACGCCTGCATCGCGTCGATTTCGACGGCCATGGTGGCGAGGTCGAATCCCGTTGGCGTATCGGACCCAAGAAGAGCATCCTCCAACAATCGCCAGCTCGGCTCCACTGCCACGCGCTTCGCCACGCGTCGCAGAGGAATAGCTACCCGCCGATTCGCCAGAGGTGCGACGCGGTCCGCAGATAGATCGCCCCATCGTCGACGGCCGGCGACGCCAGCGCCCGCTCGCCGAGCTCGTTGGTTGCCAACAGTTCGTACCCACGGCCCGCGCGGACCACGTAAGTCGTGCAATCTTCGTTCGTGAAGTAGACGCGACCGTCGGCGTAGACGGGCGACGCGGAAAAACCGCCGAGCCGTTCGGTCCAGCGGACTTCGCCGCTCTTGGCGTCGAGGCAGGTGGCGACGCCGTTGTCCGAGACGAAATACACCTCGTCGCCAAGGACCAACACCGATGGCGTCGTTGGCACGCCGCGGTCGTATTTCCAGACCACGTTGGTCTCGGTCGCGTCACCGGCCGCGCCCTGCGGATTCACCGCGATCAGGTTGGCCCGCATGAACCCCGAGCAGAGGTACAGAAGTCCGTCGGCGAACACCGGTCGGGGGACAACGGAAAAGCCCTGGCCGTAATTGACGCGCCACAGCTCGCGGCCGTCGCGCGGGTCGAACGCGCCGGCCATCCCGCTGCCCGGGCTGATGATTTGCTTCGCGCCGTCGACTTCGATCACGATCGGCGTGCAAAACGAAAACGTCTTTCCGGCGTCCGTCACGCGGGGCACTTTCCAGCGCAAAGCGCCGGTGCTGCTATCCAGCGCCGCGATGAACGGCTCTTTGTCGCCGTCGCCACTGAAGACCAACAGGCCGTCGACCAGCGTCGGCGAACCGCCGTTGCCGTGCATCGGCGTGTATTTGAGGTCCGTCTGCCGCCACAACACGTTGCCGGCCAGGTCGAGCGCAGCGGTGCCCATGTGGCCGAAGTGGACGTAGACGCGGCCCGAGTCGACGATTGGCGTCGCGCTCGCCAGGCTGTTCTTCTCGTGCATGATCTTGGCCGCTTCGACGTCGGGCCGAATCGCTTCGACGTCCCAGAGGATGCGGCCGTCTTTCGCGTCGACGCAAATCGCGCGAAGCGAGACATCGCCTGCGTCGGCCGTGCCGGTCGCCGTCGTCAGGTAGAGCTTGCCATCGACCAACACGGGCGACGACCAGCCGCTGCCGGGAATCTCCTGATTCCAAACGATATTCTCCGTCGCGCTCCATTCGACCGGCACGTTCTTCGCGGTCGAGACGCCATCGCGCGTCGGCCCACGAAACTCCGGCCAGTCGGCGGCCGTGACGGCGGTCGCACAGAGAATAGTGCCCACGAGCGCGACGGAATAACTGGAAAGTGTCCTCATCGCATGAATCTCCCGGCTAGCGCTTGCGTTTCGTCTTTCCGCCCGGCCTTGCTCTACGCTCGGTGCGGCCGCCGAGTTTGGATTTTCCCGGCCGGCCGGCCTTTTTCTTGCCGCGGCGGAGGTCGTCTTTGCCAGCTTTGCTGGCCGAGCGCGACTTGGCCGGCATCTTGACGTGCACGCGCTTGCCGCCCGACATCCGCGCCACGAGCCGGAAGTCGAGGCTCCGCGTGTCGACGTTGACGCTCGCTACCGCCACCCGCACCGTGTCGCCCAGCCGATACGTGTTGCCGGCGCGGTGGCCTTCGATCACGTGACCAGCCCGGTCGTAGCGGTAGAAATCATCGGTGAGACCGCTGATGTGGATGAAGCCCTCGGCCGGCAGCTCGGTGCCGGTGACGAACAACCCGAAGCTCTCGACGCCGGTGATCACGCCGTCGAGCTCCGTGCCTATCTTGTCTTCAAGATAGTGCAGCAGCTTCACCTTCTTGAGCTCGCGTTCGGCGTCGGCCGCCCGCTGCTCGCGCTCGCTGCAATGGTCGCCGACGATGAGTAGGTCGTTCAGCTTCTGGACCGGCTTCTTGCCGCGGTTCAGCTCGTCGACCAGGCGGTGGATCGTCAGATCGGGATAGCGGCGGATCGGCGACGTGAAATGGCAGTAGCAGTCGCTCGCCAAGGCGTAGTGGCCATCGTCCTCCGGGCTGTAGACGGCCCGCTGCATCGACCGCAGCACGGCATAGTTGACCGCGTGCTCGCGCGGGTCGCCTTTCACCGCATCGAGCAGCTTTTGCAGCTCGAAGCGATTCTCGAGATTCTCGGCCTCGAAGCCCAACTCGCGGACGAACTCGGTCAGCACCTTCTGCTTACGCGGGTCGGGGTTGCCGTGTACGCGGCGGAGGAACAACAGGCCCGCGTCGGCGAGTTTTTGGGCCACCGCTTCGTTCGCCGCCAGCATGAACTCTTCGATGATCTGATGGCTCTCGGTGTTCTTGGCCAGATGGGCACCGGTCACGCGGCCATCGGCGTCGAGATCGATCTTCAACTCCGGCATCGAGAGCTCGAGCGAACCGCGCTCAAACCGACGCGCTCGCAGCATCATCGCCAGCTCGTGCATCCGGCCCAGCAGCGCGTGGACCTCGGCCGCGAGCTTCTTCTTCCACGCGGCCCGGTTGGCCAGGTACTCGTCGACCTCCTCGTAGGTGAATCGCCGCCGGCTCTTGATCGCGCTCTTGAAAACGTCGGTCGCCACGAGCACGCCGTCGGGCGTCATCTCCATCACGGCCGTGAGCGCGTAGCGAATCCGATCCGGCTGCAGGCTGGCGAGATTGTTCGAGATGATCTCCGGCAGCATCGGGATCACGCGGTCGGGCAGGTAGACGCTCGTCGCCCGGTCGTGGGCCTCGCGGTCGAGCGGCGACTTCGGCTGGACGAAGTGCGACACGTCGGCGATGTGCACGCCCAGCAGCCAATGGCCCTCGCGCGTTTTCTCCAGCGAGATCGCATCGTCGAAGTCGCGGGCGTCGACGGGGTCAATCGTAATAATGGTTTCGGCGTCGAGATCGCGGCGGCCCTTGGGGATCGATTCGTCGAACTTGGTGGCTTGGTCGCGGGCATCGTCGAGCGCGTCGTCGTCGAATTCGCCTGGCAGGTTGAACTCGTGGATGATCGACATCGTGTCGACGCCCGGCTCGCCGCGCTGGCCCAGGATGTCGACGATCACTCCCTCGCCGTCGCGGGAGTGCGACGGGAAGCGGACCATGTCGACCACCACCTTGTCGTCGACCCGCGCGCCCTTCGCGCCGGGATCGCCGACGAAGATCGGCTTCTGAAACAGCTTGCCGTCGATTTGCACCAGCCCCATGCCCGCCTGCTCGAAGTAGACGCCGACGAACCGGTTCGTGGCCCGTTCGACGACGTCGATGATGCGGCCTTCGAGTTTGCCCATCCGGCCGCGCTGTTCGAGCTTCACGGAAACGACGTCGCCGCTCGACGCGTCGCCGCGTCCGGTCCATGGGGATGAACACGTCGGCGTCGCGGCCGTCGGCCCGCGCGGTCCCCTCCGGCCGGACGAAGCCGAAGCCGGCCGCCGCTCGGCGAAAGGTGCCGGTGACGTGGTTCGGCGGGTGGGTGCGTTTGTCTTTTTCCAGCCGGGCTTCGCGCACGGCCTTCAGTTTTTTGATAGGTTCTTTTTCGATTGGAATTCCTTGTGTGGATGGGCGAGACGAAAACTTCGTCGTCGCCAGTTGATTTTGTGAGCGCGGCTTGGAAGGCAGCCTTAGCCGCCGCCTTGTCAGCCGCTTTCTTCGCGGCCGCTTTCTGGGCGGGACTCTTGCCAGCGGCGAACACGAGATGGCTCGGGCCGTAGGCGATTTGCTTTTCCTTCACCAGCCGCTTGATAAATTTTTTGACCTCTTGCGCCTCGTCGCCGGTGAGCCCCAGCTTCTTGGCAATCACCGCCGGCTTGACCGGCTGGTAATTCGGCCCGTTGACGTGCAGCAGGATTCTTTCGCGGAGGTCGGGCATGGGAGACGTCGGAATTTGGGCCGTATCTTGTGCTATGCGAGGTTTTCCAAGTCGCCAAGTCCTTGGGCCTGCCGCTCGCTTGCTTGTTCGCTTTTAAGTCGTTGGGGCTGATCACCGATACCGTTACGCCATCAATCGTTTTCATCTGCCGATGGGCATAACATGCAGTGAAGTCGACTCCTGACGCACTAGTGATAACATCAATAGCAACCGGGGGCACGCCCATGCGGATCACCTGATTGGCCTTCGTGAACATTTCCGGATTGACCGTCTCAGCCGAGAAGCCAAAATTCAGCAGCACGCGGAACAATCTGTCCGCGTTTGTTGCGTTGGATGCGACCCAGATGTCCATGTCGCCCGTGGTACGCGGGTAGCCGTGCACACCAACGGCATAGCCACCCACGAGTAGATACTCAACCGCCGCCGAGTTCAGTAACTGTAAGAAGTCTTTGAAGTCGCGCGGAAGTGGCAGCTTGTCCATAATTCAGAGCTCGCAGGTACTCCATCGCCGTGAGCCGCTCCTCCGTCGTCTTGGTTGCCCAAAACGCGCGATCGACCGAGGGGTCGCCCAAGATGGAAACTTGAAAGGCCGTCTTATCGAGTCTCGCGGAGTCGATGATTGGGTTCATCAATCTACACCATCGGTAAACACAGTGGACGGCCGGCAGCTGCCTAATTCAATTCTACCACGTCTGCCCTGGGGATTCCGCGGCAAAAAATCCCCGGAAATTGCTTCGTTCCTCCTCTTTCTTACTTTCGTACAACGCTGGCCGGACGTTTCCCGCGTCGCAAGTGATGCGGCTAAATCGATTCGCGTTCCACTTCGAGGGCAGCCCCTTTGTAGAGCTTCCGCCCCAGGTTCGCGTGATACTGCGTCCAATTGCTCTCGACGTTGGGGCAATCTTTGATCAACTGCGTGAAGCTCGCCATCTTCGCGTCGAGGTTGTCGAGATGGTGCAGGGCGACCGCTTCGAGCGTCATCGGCAGCTTCGCGCTGCCGTACTCGTACTGGCCGTGGTGGCTGATCACCATGTGCTTGATCTCGGTCACCAGCGACTTGGGAAACTCTTCGCCGGAGAGCCGCTCGGCCTCGGCGACCTTCTCGTCGATCATCGAGATCGCCAGCACCATGTGGCCCAAGAGTTGGCCTTCGTCGGTGTAGGCGATGTCGCGCTCGTAGGAGAGCTCGTCGGTCTTCGCCGAGTCGTGCAAGAACGCGCCCACCAGCAGCTTGTCCTGGTCGAGCTGCGGGTAGCGCGGCGCCACGAGCGAGCACCAATTCCATCAGGCCCACCACGTGCTCCAACAGACCGCCGCGGTAAGCGTGGTGATTCTTCATCCCGGCCGGGGCCGCGGTGAACTTCGTCATGAACTCCTGATCCATCAGGAAGCACTCGGCGAGATTTCGCAGCTCGGGCGTGCGAATCGATCGCAAGATCTCGGCCAGCCGCGCGGCCATCTGGTCGATCTCCGCCGATTGCAGCGTTACGAAGTCGGTTTCGTCGACCTCGTCGGCTCGGGCGCGGCGGATCGAGTTGGCGATCATCTGCATGTTGCCCTGGAAGAGTTGCGTCTGGCCCTCGACCAGCACGAAGTCGCCATTCTCGAAGCCGCGGTAGTCGTTCTCGCTGGCGTTCCAGAGCCGCGTGGCGATCGCTCCGCTGCGGTCGGAGAGCTGCAATTGCAGGTAGAGGTTGCCGTTGCGGTTCGGGCGGAGCTGCTTATCGGAAGCCATGAAGACCTGGCTCACGTGTTCGTTGTGGGCCAATTGGCTGACAAAGCGTCGTTCGGTAACGGTGGACATAGCGGAGAGTTGAGAGTCTAGAGTCGAGGGTCGAGAGCCAGAAAGAAGCGAAATGGCCCGGACGACCAATTGTAGGGCAGGGGGCAAGCACTCACAACGGTGCGATTCTCTGTCGAGCTGCGATTCGCTTAGAATATGGCGAACTGACCCCTCAACTCTCAACTCTCGACGATCAACCTTCCCCATGGCCAAGCCCCCGCAAAACGCAATCTCCCCGACCCGTGCCGAAAACTATCCCGAGTGGTACCAGCAGGTCGTCAAGGCGGCCGACCTCGCGGAGCCCTCCGACGTCCGCGGCTGCATGGTGATCAAGCCGTGGGGCTATGCCATCTGGGAAAACATCCAGCGCCGGCTCGACGCGATGTTCAAGGCCACCGGGCACGAGAACGCCTACTTCCCGCTGTTCATCCCGATGAGCTTTTTGGAGAAAGAGGCGCAGCACGTCGAAGGGTTTGCCAAGGAGTGCGCCGTGGTGACGCACCATCGGCTCGAGCCGGATGGCAAAGGCGGGCTTGCGTCCCGCGCCCGATTCGAAGCTCGAAGAACCGCTGATCGTGCGGCCCACGAGCGAGACGATCATCGGCGCGACGTTCGCCCGCTGGGTGCAGTCGTACCGCGACTTGCCGATCCTCATCAACCAGTGGGCCAACGTCGTGCGCTGGGAACTGCGGACGCGGATGTTCCTGCGGACCACCGAGTTCCTTTGGCAGGAAGGGCACACCGTGCACGCGACCGAAGCCGAGGCCCGCGAGGAGACGCGGCAGATGCTCGACGTCTATGCCGAGTTCGCCGAGGAGGCGATGGCGATGCCCGTCATCAAAGGTGAGAAGACCGCCGGCGAACGGTTCCCCGGCGCGGTCGCCACCTACTCGATCGAAGCGATGATGCAGGACCGCAAGGCGCTGCAGGCCGGCACGTCCCACTTCCTCGGCCAGAACTTCGCCAAGGCCCAGGAGATCAAATTCTCGGCCGAGAGCGGCGAGCTGGAATACGCCTGGACCACGTCGTGGGGCGTCTCGACGCGGCTCATCGGCGGACTGATCATGTCGCACAGCGATGATGATGGCCTCGTGCTGCCGCCCAAGCTCGCCCCGGCCCACGTCGTGATCCTGCCGATCTATCGCGACGCCGACGAGCGCGCGAAAGTGCTCCCGTATTGCGAATCGCTCAAGCTGGAATTGGCCGCCCAGACTGTACGACAACGAGCCGATCCGCGTGCGAATCGACGACCGCGACCTCCGCGGCGGCGAGAAGAAATGGCAATGGGTCAAGCGCGGCGTGCCGTTGCGGGTCGAAGTCGGTCCGCGCGACATCGCCGAAGACAAGGTGATGCTCGGCCGCCGCGACGTCGCCGGCAAGGGGCAACCGCTCGCGCGGGCCGAGTTGGTCGTCTCGGCGGCGGCGACTCTCACCGCGATCCAACATGCACTCTATGCCGCAGCCAAAGCAGCCCGCGAGGCGGCCAGCGTGCGGATCGACAACCTGAAAGAATTCGAGGCCTACTTCACGCCGCAAGAACGAAGAGCGGCCCGAGCTGCACGGCGGCTTCGCCCACTGCCACTTCGTCGATTCGCCCGAGATGGACGAGAAGCTCAAAGCCCTCAAAGTCACGATCCGCTGCGTGCCGCTCGACGCCCCGGACGAACCCGGCAAGTGCATCTTCACCGGCCAGCCGAGCACAAAACGCGGCGTGTTTGCCAAGGCATATTGAGTGCCGCAACCGTTGGCGTCGTCGGCCACGACGAAATAAAACCCGTTTCGTCCCACCCTCACCATGGGCGACATCCACAACCCCGACGCCGTCCTGCTGCTCGTCGCCGCGAGTAGCCGGCACGCCGCCGCGCTCGATTGGGCCCGCGAGCGAATCGCGCAGCAGTTTGGCCCGCCCGCGTTCTTGAGCGACGCCTTCGATTTCACCGAGACGGCCTACTACGCCGCCACGATGGGCGAGGGCCTCAAGAAGCAATTCATCGCTTGCGAACGGCTGATCGATCCGGGCGAGCTGGCCCGCATCAAACGCCGGACCAACGCCTGGGAGGCCGAGTACGCGCGCGCTCGACGAACACGTCGAGCCCCGGCCGCTCAACCTCGATCCCGGCTACGTCACGCCCGCCAAGTTGGTCCTCGCGTCGACCAAGGATCATGCCCATCGGCTCTACCTCGGCGACGGCATCTACGCCGAGGTGACGCTCGCTTACCGCGGGCGGCAGTGGCACCCGCTGGAGTGGACCTATCCCGACTACCGCCGGCCAGACTACCAGGCGTTCTTCACCGCCTGTCGGGAGTATCTCTTGGCAAACCGTGGAAAATAAGCTGCCGCGATCTATTGCGGCAACCCAAGCGTAGAAAACGTCGAACTGGCGTCAAAGCTCGGCCGTTCGAGCCGTGTGAGAATTGCGACTCGCATCGGCCGGGGTTAGAATAAGGGAACGATTACATTGAGGAGACTATGCGATTATTCGGCGTGATCTTGGTATCGGCGGTCGTCGGCTCGGCGATCGGCGGGGCATGGGCCTACGTCGACGTCCACCCGAGGCCGAGTCTCCTCAATCGTCCCAGCCCGCCAGCTGGCGCGGTCACCACGCCAACCGGCTCCAACCCGGCGTTTGACGTGGATCAACGGCTCTACCAGTTCGGCGCCATGCAGCGCGGGACCACCAAATCGCACGAGTTCGTGGTTCGCAACGTCGGCAAGGGTCCGCTGACCTTGCGATCTGGCGGCACTACCTGCAAATGCACGATCGGCGACGTCCCCGACGCGCCGGTCCCGCCCGGCGGATCCGTGAAGGTCAAACTCGAATGGTCGGCGCTAATCAACCCAGGGCCATTCCGCCAGACGGCCACGATTCTCACCAACGACCCCCGCGCACTGCGCGTTGAGCTATCGGTCGAAGGAGAGGTCACCGAGGCGACCGGCATCATGCCCTCCGACTTCATGTTCGATAAAGTGCCGGCCGGCGAAACGAAGTCGGCCGACGTCTACGTCATGGCCCTCGCCCAGGACGATCTGAAAGTAAGCGATCCGGAGCTGACCAACATCGAAACCCGCAAGTTCTTCGACGTCAGCGTCGAACCGATGAAACCGTCCGAGTTGCCGAATCGTCAGGCCAAGTCGGGTGTTCGCGTCCGAGTTTCGACGAAGCCCGGCCTGCGGTTGGGGCGGTTCGACCAATGGCTCGCCGTGTCGACTAACATCCCCGACGCCGAGAAGATCAAGATCCCGGTCATCGGCCGCGTGATTGGCGACGTCAGCATTCACGGCCGCCTCTGGAACGAGGATCAAGGCGTGCTGCGCCTCGGCCGCGTCAAGAGCGCCGAAGGGGCCTCCGCGCCGCTCAACATCGTCATTCGCGGCGCAGGCGCCGACCAAGTGAAGTTGTCCGTTGCCTCGGTCGATCCGCCCGAGCTCGTGGCAAAGCTGGGCGAACCAAAGCGCGTCAAGGACGAGCTCGTGCACGTGCCCTTGACGATCGAGGTCCCTCCCGGCACGCCGCCAATGGCCCGGCTCGACATCGATCAGCACGACGAAGCCCGCGTGGTCCTTAAAACAAGCCGCCCCGACGTGCCGGAAATCGTGCTCGGCGTTCGCTTCAGCGTGGAAAAGTAGAAACGGGCCGAACGCCATTCAACGGAGTTGTGCGGATGCAGACGCGCGAGCGGACGATGGGGCGACATTTGTTGGCGACGGCGATCGGCGCTGCCGTGGTGTTGACTACCTGGTGGGCCTCGCGAGTGCCGTTGTCGGCGCTCGCGGATGAGCCGGCAACCATGGCACCCAAGCCGCTTCACGACAAGCACGCCCCGGTCGACCCCGTCGAGCGAAACGGCGCGATCTTCGTCGATTGGCCGAAGCCCGACGTCGCCCTCCTGTTTTCTGGTGAACTCGATGGCTACCTAGAGCCTTGCGGCTGCGCAGGCTTGCAGAATCAAAAGGGCGGGCTCAAGCGCCGGCACACGCTCATCAAAAGCCTGCAAGCCAAGGGCTGGCCCTTGATTCCATTCGATCTCGGCGGCTTGACCAAGCGCTTCGGCATCCAGGCAGAATTGAAATTCGACTTCGCGCTCCGCGCACTCGACAAGCTCGGCTACAAGGCCGTCGGCTTCGGCGCCGCCGACCTGCGGCTCGATATTCTCAGCCTCGTGCTCAACTTCCCCGACGCCAAGAATCTGTTCGTCTCCGCCAACGTGGGCATCCTCGATTTCGATCCGGAATATAGCCAGCGCTACAAAATCATCGAAGCCGGCGGCATGAAGATCGGCGTCACCAGCGTGCTCGGCAAAAAGCAAATCGCCGAGCTGAAGAACTCCCAAGACGTCACGCTCATCGAGCCTTACCAGGCGATTCCCCAGGTGCTCCCCGCGCTCCGCGACGCCAATTGCGACCACCTCGTGCTGCTCTCGTTCGCCGATCCGGCCGAGACCCGCGACCTCGCGCGGCGGTTCCCTGAATTCGATTTCGTCGTCACCGCCGGCGGCGCCGAGGAACCACCCAGCGAACCGCAAGCGATCGAGGGCGCCAAGTCGAACATGATTGACTGCGGCCACAAGGGAATGTACGTCATCGTCGTCGGCCTCTACAAAAACGGCGAGCCATCGTTCCGGTATCAGCGAGTGCCGCTCGACTCGCGGTTCGCCGACTCGCCCGACATGCAAAAAATGATGGTCGACTATCAGCACGACCTCGAAACGCTCGGCCTCGAAGGGCTCGGGCTGAAGCCGTCAGCCCATCCGACCGCCAAGCAATTCGCCGGGTCCGCCGCCTGCGCCGATTGCCACACCGCCGCGACCGAAGTCTTTCTCAAAACACCGCACCACCACGCCACCCAGACGCTGGCCGACCTCGTCCCACCGCGGCACTTCGATCCGGAATGCCTCAGTTGCCACGTCACCGGTTGGGATCCACAAGGCTACTATCCCTACATCTCCGGCTACCTCGGTCTGAAACAAACTCCCGAGATGGTCGGCAACGGCTGCGAGAACTGCCACGGCCCGGCCGCCCGGCACGTCGCGGCCGAGAACGGCGACTTCGACGCGAGCGACGCCGAGCTCGAACAGCTCCGCGCCGCGCTGCGCTTGCACATCGTCGAGAACGAAGGGAATAAGCAAGGGCAAGTGTTCGACAAGGGCAAGGTCGTGCAAATGTGCATGCAGTGCCACGACCTCGACAACAGCCCCGACTTCGACTTCCAGCTCTACTGGCCCCACGTGAAGCACGAGGGGAAGGATTAGGAATCGGCAGCAGAATGAATCAAACCGCCTGGCGGCTAAATTTGAAACACGCAGTCCGGAATGACCATGCCCTTCTTGGCGGACTTGGCGGTTTTATCTGTAAGACGCTCGTCTGATCCATCGGATTCGGATCGTAGTCTTCGGTTGTCCCCAAGCCGAGCTTGACCGCCCCGAGGTAAGATGCTATCTTACCTACATGAAAACCACCGTTTCCTCCAAGGGTCAAATCGTGCTCCCCGCCGAAATCCGCGCGGAGGACCGGATCCAACCCGGCCAGCAGTTCTCCATCGAGCGGTTGGAGCCGGGCGAGTACTTGCTAAAGAAAATCAACGTGCCGGACACCTCCGGTTTGGTGGATTGGTTGCTGGCTTGCCCTGAAAAGGGTTGGTTCCAGCCGGTTCCGTCCGAGTCGACCGACGCCATTTCTGCTGGTCAGCTGTGAAATACCTGGTTGATGCCGACGTGCTGAGCGAACCGACGAAGCCTCAGCCGGCCCGTCAGGTCGTCGATTGGCTGCGCAAGCACGCTGCCGATTTGGTCGTCAACCCGATCATCGTCGGCGAGCTTGAGTCCGGCATCCTCGCGCTTCCCGCCGGTCGGCGACGTGCTCGCTTGAGCGATTGGTTTGCCAAAGGCATTCGACAATTCCGCGTGATCGAAATCGACGTTCAAACCGCCACTTGTTGGGCCCAGCTCCTGGCCGACTTGAAACGAAAAGGCCGCGCCATGCCCATCAAGGATAGCCTCATCGCGGCCACGGCTCGCCAGCATCGAACATCCGTTGCCACTCGCAACGTGGCCGACTATCGGTATGCAGGCGTCCCGCTCGTCAATCCGTTCAAGATGCCGTAAAATGGCATCCGCTCGGCAGCTTGCACGAGTCGACAACTACCATCATCGGAGAGCAAGGACATGCAATACCGCGTCCTCGGCCGCACCGGCTGGAATGTCTCCACCGTCAGCTTCGGCGCCTGGGCCATTGGCGGCGCGTGGGGCACCGTCGACGACCGCGAGTCCCTAGCCGCCCTCCACAAGGCCGTCGAATGCGGTGTGAACTTCCTCGACACGGCGGACGTCTACGGCGACGGACGCAGCGAGCGGCTGATGGCCCAACTCCGCCGCGAACGGCCGAACGACATCCTCTACGTCGCCACCAAGGCCGGACGCCGCCTCAATCCGCACACCAACGAAGGCTACAACCGCGAAAACCTCGTCGCCTTTGTCGAACGCAGCCTCCAGAACCTTGCCGTCGAGACGATCGACCTCCTGCAGCTCCACTGCCCGCCGAACGAGGTCTACTATCGCCCCGAGGTGTTCCAGGTGCTCGACGACCTCGTCTTAGCCGGCAAGCTGCGCCACTACGGCGTGAGCGTGAAGTCGCCCGAGGAAGGACTCAAGGCGATGGACTTTCCGAACCTGCAAAGCGTGCAGATCATCTTCAACATGTTCCGCCACCGGCCGGCCGAGTTGTTCTTCGCCGAGGCCCGACGTCGCCGCGTCGGCATCCTCGCCCGGGTGCCGCTCGCCTCGGGGCTGCTCTCCGGCAAGTTCACGCGCGAGTCGAAGTTCGAGGCCGACGACCATCGGAATTTCAATCGCCAAGGCGCGGCATTCGACGTCGGCGAAACATTCGCCGGCGTCGACTACGAGACCGGCCTCGCCGTCGTCGAAGAACTCAAGGCCATCTGCCCGCCGGGAATGACCCTGCCGCAATTCGCACTACGATGGATTCTGATGTTCGACGCGGTCACCTGCGCGATCCCCGGCGGCAAGCGGCCCGAACAAGTCGCCGAAAACTGCACCGCCGCCGACCTGCCGCCCCTCTCCGACGCCACGATGGCCGCCATCCGCCGCATCTACGACCAATACGCCCGGCCGCAGGTCCACCTACGCTGGTAAAATCCGACGAATCGGGCCGGGCGCGATCCTGCGGGGCATGGCCGCCGGCTTCGTGCGGCTCGAAATCCCCGCCAAAGATCGGAGCCTGACCGAACGGCACGGCGAGGAATACTGCCAGTAGGCCCAGCGTGTGAAGCGACTCGTGCCGTTCGTTTATTGAGCGGCCGTTTGTCGAGGTGGTGCGCCGGAACGGGTGATGTGAGAAGCGACGTAGAATGTCTCCGTTTTCAATCCCGTTGGCCGCATTCGCTTCAAGGTTATGACGCCAGAAAGACCAATTGTCGCGAGTAAGATGGAAGCGGGCTCCGGAATCAGTGTCACGAGAAGTTGAGACGGATGCCCGTAGTTCCGCTCGAGGGAACTAAACTGATTTCCGCCTTGGGTCCAATTCACAGCTGCCAAACGAAATCCAACGTAGGGCTCAGTCACCCGACACATAAAGTCTGTCAAATTGAAGTACGCATCTTGGCCATATCCGATCGGTGGCAAGTTCCATGTGCCGATGGAACTGGACGATTCCCAAGAGTCGAGCGTGCTGCGTGCACTTTGAAATCCTCTCAGTTGAAGTGTTGTGATCCACACAGGCAGTCCGTATGGATTGATGGACAGTTGAGCTTCGGCGATTTTGCCACGAATGTCGCGCGTCGGAAACTTGATCGCCCCCTCAATATATCGCCCTACCGATACATACGATGTTCGATCAATGTTGTAGTTCGAATAGATTGCGCCATCGTCGCTGGGATTGATCTGCAGGTGAATTGGGGCGGAGTTCGCGATTGTTGCCGATGCAACCAAAATCGCCACGAAAGAATACCGAAGACAATTTGCATTCATAGGATACACTCCGATATTAGGCAGTGCGGTATGGGCAAATAGCTGGAGCATCTGTGCACATTGTGACGCGATTTTACGCACATGTCTGCGCCAAATTGCCTGCTGCTAGCGGCTGCTGGTTAGAGGGATGAGTACGACGCATAAGGCGAATGAGGCAGAGCGAGCAGACACTTGGCCTTTCTAGAATGAGATAGAGTGTCGCATGTTTCTGATTGCCATACGTCGTGTCAAGCGGCGATATTCCGCTATGCACGGAAAAATCGAGAGTCCAGAGTCGACCGCCGTGAAGGAAAGATTTAGCAGGCGGACTTCGGGGAGCCGTGAGGGAAGTACGTGCTCAATGGCTGGCCGATTCCGCCTGACCCCGACCCCTGAGTTCTACCGTCGTCAGTCTCCTACTTCGCTCTGTGTCCTCTGTGGCGAAATCCAGAGCGGCCAAAAACAGTTGTTGAATCCGGCTCCGCGATCCTCTAACTTGAATCTCGAAATGGTGACAGGCGTTCAGTTCTGGCGTGCGATAGTCGCCGATAGGCAAAAACACCACAGACAATACAAGTTCAGCCACAAAAAGGCACGAGAAGGCACGAAAATTTTTCGTGCCTCTTCGTGCCTCTTCGTGCCTTTTCGTGGCCATTCCCTACACGAACGCCATACCAAGCCGCCGTGCACCAAACAGCTAGCTCGCCCGTGGCCCTTGAGGGGGCGCGAACAACTCGACGTCTTCGGACGAAACTTGCCGTCTTCGAAAAAACACGGGGTCTTTGAACCAGGCAGATAATGAACCGCCAAACACGCCAAGGAGTGTCGAGAAGCAAGGTGATCCCCATCCGTCACTTCTCAGCATCAGCGTGACTTGCGGTCCGCGCCTCGGAACCCCACTCATGAGAGTCTTGGCGACCTTGGCGACATTGACGGTTTTCTCTTCGCGGAGGCGCAAAACAGCTTGTCATCTTCGAGCGAAACTTGACGACTTCGAGGAATTCCCGTGAAATCCGCACGACACAACCCGGCAACTTGCCGTCGGCGGCAAACGCGGGTCGGTTGATGATATAGTGAAAGTAGGATCCGCCATGACCAACGAACTCCAACGCCACATCGAGACGACGGCATTCGCCTTCCGTGGGTACAACGTCCGCAATTTGGGGAAGACGCCCGAGCTGCTCGCCCACCCGGTCTACGGCCCGACGCTCGAACGCCATTTGCGGACGGGGAGCGACGTCTGCGCCGAGCAAATCGGACGCTCCGTCGATTTGGTGCGGCGCGTCGCCGAGCGGAGCGAACCGGACCTCGACCACTACGCCGAAGCCGTGGCGCTGATCATGTCGGTCGAATTCGCGCAGATCGAGCTGCTACAAAGTTTTTTCGGCGTCCACTATGGCGAAGCGAAACTGGCCTTTGGATACAGTCTGGGCGAGCTCGCCGCGGTGGCCAGCGCCGGAGTGATGGCCGAGGCAGACGCGATGCGAGTGCCCATCGCGCTGGCGTCCGATTCTGCGGAACTTGCGCACAACGTCCAGATGGGCGTCCTCTTTTGCGCGGACCCGCGATCAGCGAAATCGACGTGCGGCGCCTCTGCCGGCAGATCACCGCCGAAGGCCACGGCACCGTTGACGTCTCGTCGATCCTTTCGCCGAATACTTACTTGCTGCTCGGGCAGAACGCCACGATCGGCCGCTTCGCCGAACGAATGCACGACATGCTCCCGACGCCAGTCCACCTGCGGCTCAACCCCGACCGCTGGCCGCCCCTGCACACCGAAATCGCCCGGCAAAAGCACATCCCCGATCGCGCCTCGGTGATGATGGAACGGATGCCCGGCGGATTTGTGCCGCCGTGCCCTCCGATCGTGTCGCTGGTGACCGGCAAACGCAGCTACGATGATCTCCATGCCCGCGACTTGCTGCGAGAATGGGTCGATCATCCGCAGCGGCTGTGGGACGCTGTCTACGAAACGTTGGCCTCCGGCGTGACCGTCGTGATTCACGTCGGGCCGGAACCCAACGTCACGCCCGCCACGTTCCACCGGCTGAGCGACAATGTTCAGCAGCAGATCTCCGGCCGCTCGCTGGGCAGCTACGGCATGCGCGCCGCGGCCGGGCTCGCCCGCCGCCCTTGGCTCTCCGCGATCCTGCCAAGCCGCGCGGCGCTGTTGCGCACACCGCTAGTAAAACACATCCTGCTCGAAGATTGGCTACTGGAACACAGCCACCTCGCCACCGCACAGCGGGGGACGGTCGACTGATGACTCTATGATCTGACATTTTGTCGCGTGGAATTTCCGTGACACGCAGTTGACATTTCAGCCCAGCGGGATATAACCGCTCATATTGGAGTGTGGGCAACTAGCAGGGACACGTTACTGCTGATCTTTTTTAGATGCTTATTAACGCCCTTCTCAGGACGAGATGCAATTCGTACCGCGATGCCAGCTAGCCGTGGCAATAGGGCCTAAGTTGGCCCCAGCGGTCGTTGTCGGCGGCAACTCTGGGAGACTCGCCAGTGACTTCTAACCGACCAAGTCGTCGGTCACGGGCCGTGAGTTGAATTAATTTGCCAGCGTTTGGGCAGGATGTCTTTCCGGTTTTGGTCGCGGTGGCGCATGCAGCGCACCGCGAATCGTCACGAAATCACGCGGGCAATCCACGCCTCTTGGACTGACACGTTGCCGCACGATCTCGCGGCATCGAGTGTTTCATCGCAGGAAACTTCGGCACGAATCCGAAGAGCCGCTCGCAGTGTGCGCTCCATCGCCGTGCGATGGAACTCCCGCGAGCTTCGGTTGTAGTTTTTTCTCTCGCTTGATTTTGATAAAGGATTTCGAACCCATGAGAAGTCAAACCTCACACACCTTCGCACGAGTGATTGCATCCGCGGTCGGGGTGGCTCTGCTGCTTACCACGTCGGCCACCTACGCCACGATCCCCTACGGCGGACTGGCAGGCGGCATTCCTGGCTCGCTCGGTCCCGGCCTCCCGAGCCCCAGCATTGTCCCCGGCAAAGAATACTCACATGACGTCGATTTCACGACTCTCGGTGGCGGCGGAATTGCCGATCCGGAACAAGTCATCGCCTGGGATGGCTCAGGCGGCACGGCCGACGGGCTGGATTATTCCGGCTCGCGGCTCAACTATCAGAACGACGATCAAGTCGACGCAATCGCTAATCGTGGCGATCATTTGTTCAATCAAGTCATTGGTTCTGCGGCCGTGCCCGACCGAGCCCATCTAGTCTTTTCGCACGACGATCAAATCAGCGTCTATTTCGGCGGCCCGGGTGGGGCGGGCGGCTTCACTCCCGTTAATTTGTCTCCAGCTCATTCGGGCGGTCCCTTTATTGTGTCGGGCGGCGCGATCGGCGGCACCGGCGAAATCTCCTACGAAAAAGCCACTGCCTATGCTCCGCCATCGACCCAAGGCGTTTGGGCCAAGCAAGGCGAAATCAATGGCATGCCCAATCCGCTCGACGTCGACGGCATTGAGCTATGGGGTCCGGAACCCGCGTTCAAGGCAGATGCCGAGAAGTACTCGCTAAACGTCGATTTCATGAGCGGTACCAGCGTCTGGAGCTACGATCTGAGCACAGGCGTGAGTACCCCCTACATTTCGCAGGCCCAAATTGTCAACGCAGTGACTGCGTTGTTAGGGCCCGTCCCTGGCGGTGCTGTCCTGCCGTATCCTACTTTCGTTGACGGCAATGCCGCCATCAATCTCGACGCGCTGATGGTGCAGGACATCATGCCCAGCCTCGGCGGGAAACCGGACACGTTCGATCGGAATCCGGGCGGCGTCGGCGATCGCATCATCTTCAGCATCCGCCAAATCCCCAATCCCAATGATCCCGACGGCTACTATGCGACTGGCAGCGAGATTTTTGTGCTCGACGCGTCGCAGCCGAACAACCCCATGTATTTATTCCACGGCGGGCATCTTTGGGACCAGGCCTATGCGCTTGCCAATCTCAGGATCACGCCGAACTATATTGACGGAGGCTACGCCGTTATCGACGTCAACGCCATCGAAGCCATCTCCGAAGGCGTCGTGCCGGAACCGGCCAGTATGGTGCTTCTGTTAGTAGGCATGGTGGCGACCTGCTTCCGGCGATCGGGCCGATAGGACGCTGTCACCAATGAAAACAAACGCAAACGATCGGCCCGCCAGGCAGCAGCTGCCTGGCGGCCGGTTTGCCTCTCGGTCGATTGCACTTGCCCGGTACTCGATTGGCGGGCACCTTTGTACGAATTGCGGCGGCAAGTGCACCGCAATCGGTTTCGTTGACTCACTCGCGGCTCGGTTTAGACTGAATTTTGGGGCTTACCATGCCCCTACGAGTGTTTTGCGAGGCTTTGGTACTTCGGACGCGAGATTACGGTCTGCCGAAGGGAAGCGACGGAAAGGGATCTAATGTCACGAGATTCGAACTCCCGCTTGCGTGTTGTCGCGTCCTGGTTAGCCGCGGCGTTTGCCGTTGCAATCACCTCACCGGCCGTTGGCAGTCCGTATTACAATCCCGGCCCGTTTGTATCTCCCCTGCCGGCGCTGCCTGGCCTTCCGTCGCCGGCGCATGTGCCTGGGAAAGAACTATCGCGAGATATCGATCGCAATACGCTGCCGCCCGGACTCAACGCCGACCCCGGCCAACTGATCGCGTGGGACGGGCTGGGCGGCATCGCCGACGGGCTCGACTTTGCCGAGATTCCGACATTTGCCGACCGATTCGAAATCGACGCGATCGCCAGCACGCATGACTCACTGTTTCAGGAGACGCTCGACGACTCGGCTCATCTTGTGTATTCCGTCAACTTCGCGGCCTACACCACGATCGAATTCGGCCTCCACGGCTACGGATCGAAACTCATCGGACCGATTACGATTCCTGACGCGATTCACGGCGGCGTACAGCAGATCGGCGGAGCCGGTGAGCTGAGCTATGAGCTGGGACGCTTCGGGGGAGTTTATCCGGCAAATCGCCATGGAATCTGGGCCAAGGCCAACGTGCTGGACGACCAGTGGATCGCGACGGAAGTCGATGCGCTGGAGCTGTGGGGCCCCGAACCCGGCGACATCCTCGGTGACGCCGATAAGTATTCGATCGATCGGGACGGCGACAACTTCATCGTCGGCCCGGACGCTCCCTATTCTATCGTCAACGCCGTCGACAGTTCCGGATACGTTGGCGTCGCCACGATCGCGAATTTCGTCTCGAACTTGCTCGGTATCGAAAGTGGGATTGATCCCGGCTACTTCAACGTCGATGCCTTGATGGTCTTGGACGGAGCCGGGTCGAATCCGAGCACCTTTGGCATCGGCGACAGAATTCTGTTCAGCCTCACGCAGGTGGCCGACGCGAACGCACCCGATGGCTCCGGATTCCTGTTTACCGGGAGCGAGATCTTTTGGCTCGACGGAGCCAGCACCGCGGCCAACCCCGTGGGCGGCTATCTATTCCACGGCGGGCATTTGTGGGACAAAGCGTACGCCCTGGCCAACATGACGACGCTCGTACCCAACGGCGATGGCAGCGGTCTGGTGCGCGTGCAGCTCGATCTCGACGCGCTCGAAGCGGTGGCTGGCGTACCCGAACCGGCGAGTGGACTCTTGTCGGCGTTCGGCTGCGCGGCGGTTCTGTGCTTCGGACGCCGAGTCCGCGGTCCGCTGCACTGCTTCCGCTCCGTAGCCCGTTTCGGCTACGCCTCAACGGGCTTCTACGCTCCAGCAGTGCAGCGCCTTTACCCAAACCGCACTCTCATAACCCCTCGTACAGAATTTGGGGGCAGGCCAGCGCAAGTTACGAATTCACTGACCGTTGCTCCTGTGGTGAGTATAGCAGTGCTTAGGTGTTGATGGCTCCCGTGTTACGGAAATGTTAATGCCATTCTAGAATGTCCCCTTTTCCAATCCCGGGGTCAGATTCAGACCCCCTCCGCGCCACGTATTGATGCTTTGTTCGAGTGCCTCAATCAAATGGATTCACTTCGTCGGTTGGCCGGTGATCTTTCGGAGTGTTGGAAGTTGCGTGGGTTGGCGGCGATGTCGCCGGAGCGTGATCTAGGTCAATTGTAGTAGAGTTCGTCTTCTGAAGAAACCTGGTTAATTCTGCCTCTCTGCTCTCGTAAGGAATTTCATGATTTGAAAACCCGACATTGCGATCGTATTCACTTCCAACGACACCGATCGTCTTTGGCCGCTGCTTGGCAATCTTCTCTAGCAATTTGTCAAAACCCTCGTCGCCTTTTCCCAAAAAGTCGTTGTTCCAAAAATAGAACGTTGCCTTGTGGTCCCTGGGCTGCGCGAACGGCGCGAACCACCAAAATATATCTGGCGTGTCAACGAATAAACCTTCGTCGACTCCTTTTGGCGAAACGAACCGAATGGCCACGTGCTTCGCGTCAGAGTCGCACGCTCTTTCGTCTTGCTCGACCCACAGTCTATCGATCTGCTCGACAAACCACCCAACCGCGACTGCCGGACTAAAATTGATCACTAGGCAATCGCCTTCATGGAGGGCTTCATACATTGCAGGGAGAAAGGTCGGCGAGTCCTCGTGGGATATCTCCCTTCCGTTACATATTAGATAGAATGACTGTTCGCCCTTTCCATCGTGTCGCAACGATACTGTTACGAGCTTGGGCAATCTACTGTCTCTATTGTGCATGTAGCCTTCGTTCGCCGCCATTGTAGCGCACGCAACGGTAACAACACAGGCTGCATGAAAGCGCGGCCCCAACATGTTCCTTACTCCAGGGCGATAAACCAGGGATATCCAGCTAACGCAACGATTGTAGCAGGACGGCGTGACGGGAGCGGACGGAATTGGCGGCGGATGGAGGCACAACTGGCGCAGGCGGTTTTTCGGAGGCTGGTGGTTATGGCGGTTGTGACGGGTGCGTAGGTCGCGCGAGGGGGCGAACGGCGGGAATTGGAGGGCGTGCGCGGTTGGATTCGGCCGGGCGGGCTGCCGCGCACTAGTCTTGTGTGTATTTCTGCAGGGCAGGAGCGTTGTGTGCCCGCTCGCGATGCGCTGGGTTCGAGATGCAAATAGGAGAATGGGAATGTTGACCGCTGCCGACATCATGACCGAGGACCTGGTCACGATTCATCCCGATGCTTCCATCAAGGAAGCGATTGAGCTGCTGCTCAACAAGTGCATTAGCGGTTTGCCGGTCATCGACCATCAGGATCGCTTGGTGGGCGTGATTACCGAGTTTGCGATGCTGGCGATGGTGTACGACCGCGAGGTGCAGAATCAAACCGTGGGCCAACACATGACCCGCGAAGTAATCACAGTGAACGTGAACGATCCAGTCAACCGGATCGCCGATCTCTGCATCGTGCACCGGGTCCGCCGCTTGCCGGTCATGCGCGACGGCCGCTTGGTCGGCCTGATCGCCCGCCGCGACGTGCTCGAAACGCTGTACAAGGGCGCCCCGCGGACTTGTCGCGCCTTGGAAGCGTAAGTCGGGAGTCTACGCCGCCCATCAAGCTAGGTTTCTTGCCGGACGTGTGTGCTCCCTGCGACGGCGTGCATCCGGACAGGAATGGTCCCGGCAGCCAATTCGGTGCGATCCTGCGGGCGATGCGGGTCGCAAGGAGGGGCCGCGAACGCCGGTTTTTGACTGAACCCGGCCGCGAGCTACCTATTCATGGTGCGAAGTTTCGCGCCGACCGCCGAAACTCCGCGCGTTGGCGTCTCCGTCCCCGAGCCGATCTCCCATGCGCCGTGAAACGCCACAGATACTGTTGATCGAAGAAGATCCGCTGCTGCTCGAGATCACGGCGTTTCGTTTGGAATTGCTGGGTTACGACTTGGTGAAGGCCGAGTCGGCGGAAAAGGCGCTCGATTGGCTTCAAGACAATTCGCCGTCGTTGGTGATCGTGGACCAGGTTCTGTCGGGCATCGACGGCATCGAGTTCCTGAATCGCATTAGCAACGATATGCGAACGAGCGAGATTCCGGTGATTTTCCTATCGGTGAACGCCGACCTCGAGGACGTGCAAAAGGCATACAACGCGGGGGCGGACGAGTTCTTGGTGATTCCCTACGATCCGGTCGTGTTGGAAGCGAAGGTGGAGCGTTTGCTGTCGGCGAGTCAAGTTGCAGGATGATTGGATGAGGGATTGGATGATGGATTTGATCGAGCGACGTTGAACGATTGCCGGTGAACGACGGTGAACTTCGCGCGTCGCGAGCGACGCGGCTAACTTGCGGTTTTTTGCGGCATGGCACGTCTTGGCGACATCTTGTTGGAACGCGGTTGGATCACCGAGGGGCAGCTCGACTCGGCGCTCGCGGCTCAGGGTGCCGAGCGGGGCATGCTCGGCCGAATCTTGGTGCGGCGTGGACTGATTTCGCCCGAGCAATTAGGCGACGCGTTGACCGCGCAGTTCGGCGTGCCCTATGCCGAGGTCGTGCCCCAGGCGGTCAATCCACAGGTAGTCCGGCTCCTGCCGGAACAGCTTGCACGGCATCGATCCTGCGTGCCGATCGCGGTCACAGGCGGCGTGCTGCAACTGGCGATGGTCGCGCCGGACGACATCGAGACAATCTCCGAAGCGGAGCTGATCACCGGCTACCACATCGACCCGGTGGTGACGCTCGACAACCTGGTGCAGGCCACGCTCGACCGCGGTTTCGACGATCGGATCGTCGCTCGACAGACGATCGTCGACATGAAAATGGCCGACCTGGCGGCGGCCGAGGAGAGCATCGACGACGACCCGGTCGCCGCGCAGAGCGTGGAAGACGAACAGGCGCCGGTGGTGCGTCTGGTGCGTGCGATCCTGATGGGCGCGATCAACGCCAACACGAGCGACATTCATCTGGAGCCGCACGATCCGGAAATGCGTGTTCGCTACCGGGTGGACGGTGAGCTGCAGTCGGTGATGACGATTCCGAATCACATCGAGGAGGAAGTGGTCGCCCGCATCAAGGTGATGGCCGACATGGACACGACGGAGAACCGCCGCCCGCAGGACGGTCGACTGAGCGTCCACGAGGGCGGGGCCAAAGTGAACTTTCGCGTGAGCACGATCCCGACGGTCGGCGGCGAAAAAGTGGTGATGCGGCTGTTGGACGAGACGAACAAGATCTTCGGCCTCGAGCATCTCGGCCTGACGGACCGCGATCTCAAGTTGATTCAATCGCTGATCGAAAAGCCGCACGGAATGATCGTCGTCACCGGCCCGACCGGCTCGGGCAAGAGCACCACGATGTACGCGATGCTCGCCAAGCTCAACTCGGTGAGCCGAAACATCGTGACGGTGGAAGACCCGGTCGAATACAAGCTTTCGGGCGTGAACCAGGTGGCCTCCGACAACGAGCACGGGCTAGGCTTCGCCAACGCGCTGAAGTACATCATGCGGCAAGACCCGGACGTGATCATGGTCGGTGAAATCCGCGACCACGAGACGGCGGCGACGGCCGTGCAAGCCGCGCTGACCGGTCACCTGCTAATCAGCACGCTCCACACGAACGACGCGCTCAGCTCGATCACGCGGCTCAACGACCTCGGCATCGACCGCTTCAAGATCGGCGGATCGCTGCTGGGGTCGGTTGCGCAGCGGCTGCTGCGGAGGATTTGCTCGGGGTGCAAGGAACCGGTCGAACCGAACGAATCGCTCGTGAAGGCGCTGATGAAGGGCCGGGCCGTTTCGCCGGACACGGTTTTTTACCGCGGACGCGGCTGCAAGAAGTGTCTGGGGACCGGCTACTCGGGACGCCTGCCGATTTTCGAGACGTTGGTGATTTCGCCGGCAATCACCGAAGCGGTGGAGAACGGCGTGCCGGCGAACAAGATTCGGGAAATCGCGTTGTCCGAGGGAATGGTGGAGCTCGCTCCCGCCGGCATGGAGCAGGTGCTCGCCGGGCGGACGACCATCGAAGAAGTGTTTTACAAACTCTCCGGCTGATGCGGCGATTGGCGCATGCGACACACGAAAAAACTATCGTCGGCACACTTGGCGACCGCTTCCGCTCGGAACGACGCAGCGGCGACGAATTGGTGGCAGCGTTTCGCCCAGTCGCAGCGCAAGGCGGCGACAAAAATCAAGCAGCGCGACCTGGCGTTCATTCTCCGCAACCTGGCGACGCTCACGCAAAACGGCGTGTCGCTTCCCAAGGCGCTCGGCACGCTGGCCGAGGAGAAGGCAGTTGGCAAGCATCGCGACATGCTGCTGGCCATTCGCCGGCGGCTGGAAAACGGCGAGAGCCTGAGTGCGGCCCTGGGTCAGTTCGGGCACACGTTCGACGCGATCATGATCAACCAGATCAGGACTGGCGAGCGCTCCGGTGCGCTGCCCGAAACACTCGCCAAGGTCGCCTCGCATTGCGAACAAGGCAACGAGCTTCGCGCCGAGATCATTCGCAAGCTCGCATACCCGGTGATCTTGATCGTGATGGGCGGTGCGGTTATCACGTTTCTGCTGCTGTACGTGGTGCCGGTGTTCAAGGAAACGTACGACAAAGCGAACGTGCCGCTGCCGCTGGTGACTCAATTGCTGATCGAAGTGGGGCAAGTTCGCGAAGAGTTATGGGTTGTTCCTGGCGATGGGCGTGGTGGCGATTGTCGTGGTCATCATTCAGCTTCGCAAGCGGCCGGAGTATGCCTACCGAATGGACCGTTCGTTGTTGTCCTGGCCGGTCGTCGGGCATTGGTTGCGCGACATTGCGGTGCTGCAGGTGATGGAAGTGCTGGGCAATTTGATGGAAGCCGGATTCACGCTCGCCGACGCGCTCGGAGAGACGGCCCAGTCCGTGGGCAATCAGGCGGTGCGACAGTCGGTGCGCGACCTGCAAGCGGCGGTTCGTCGGGGCGAGCGGTTCAGCCGCGAATTGGAGCGGCACGGCGACATGTTTCCGCCGATTGTCAGCCAACTCGTGATTGTCGGCGAGCAGACCGGCAAGCTCACCGGCGCGACAAGCCACATCTGCGGACACTTGCAGCGCGAAATCCAGCGCAAAACGAACATCTTCGTCGGCGCGCTGGAGCCCACCTTGACGATTTTCCTGGCGGCAGCCGTGGCGGTCATTCTGCTGTCGATTTATCTGCCGATGTTCGACATGGTCAACACGATCAAGTGAGTGTTCGGACATGATTCAGCGGCGTCACATTCGAGAGCGGTTCTCGCTGGTGGAACTGATGGCGGCGGTCGTGATCCTGGCGATCATCGCGGCGTACGTCATTCCGCGCGTGGGGGCGTACGTCACGACGGCCAACCGAAATGCCTGCTGGGCGAATCGAGGCGACGTGGAACTGCAGGTGAAGCTGTGGCGCCGCAATCACGGTTCGTATCCGCAGGCGAATCTGAGCGACGTCGGCGCCGACCCGGCCTACTTTCCTCAAGGCCTGCCAACCTGTCCGGTCGACGGCACAGGCTACACAATCGATACAACCACTGGATTGGTTGTCGGGCACACGCATTGAACGCTCGGCGAAATCGAACAATGCGTTCCAGCGGTTTTGCCGGTAGCAAGTTCTTGAACTACGCTTTCTTAACAAGCGACGGTATGGGGCAATTCGTCAATCGGCTTCGCCGGTGAATGGGGTCTGCCGCCCGGAGATCGCCACGGTCGGCCCAAAGGAGAACAGAAATGACTTGCACTTTAGGCTATCGCAAACGGAATGCTTTCTCATTGATGGAACTGTTGGCCGTCGTGACGATCCTGGGGATCATCGCGGCCATCATCGTGCCCCGCGTCGCCATTTCGAGCGACACGGCCAAAGCCAAGGTCGACGCCCATAACAAGGCGACGATCAACGCCGCGGTCGAACGCTGGTACATCGAAAAAGGCAGCTGGCCGAACTCGAATTTGACGCCCATGTCGACGGACTTGAACTACTTTCCGAGCGGCGTGCCGAAGAATCCGGTCAACGGCTCGTCCTACACGCTCAATAACTCAACGCACCGCGTCAACTAACTTGGGTCGGGCATACCACCCGGCGCACCGCAGGCGCCTGTCGTGATGCGACAGCAGTTATCAACTCGGCAACACCTCATGGCACGGCGCGCACCAGCGCACCGTGCCATGACGCTTTTGGAGCTGGCCGCGGTCGTGTTCATCATCGGCCTGCTCGAGCGCGATGGCCGTGACACGCTACGGCTCGTCGGCGCTTGCCGACATCGGCGCCCAGGGATTCGCCCGGCGGCTGTCGCTCGATTGTCTGCAGGCACGGCGGGCCGCGATTAGCACCGGCGACAACCATCTGCTGCGGTTTACGCTCAGCGGCGGAAAGGCCACTCAATACGCCCTCTACCGCCGACAGGGTGGCGGCTTGGTCCAAGTCGACGACGTGCACGTCGTGCCGACGGGCGTCGACGTGACCACGGCCGGCGCCGTCGACGTGGAGTTCACGTTCACTGGCGATGCCCTCGCTTCGTACGCGATAACCGTCGCCGCGCCGGACCGCACGCGGACCGTCGCCGTGTCGCAGGCCACCGGCAAAGCGCTGGTGCAGTAGCCGCCTGCGGGCGTCGCTACATCGGCTGCAAACCGCTTAATCGTGCCCGCCGCAGTGACCGATTTCTTTGACCGAGCCGGGCAGAAAGCTACTCTTTCGTAGGCGCATCGGCTCCAGGGGCGGGTCGCGGTGCGCTCGGAGACCACGGCGAGTGACCGCGATGTATTTACGTGCCACCAATTGTCGCGTGCGAAAAGCGAGCAGCGAACGACCCATGCGCCGGCGTGGCTATTCGCTGTTGGAGGTAATGTTGGCATCGTCGATTTGCGCAGTGGCGTTGGTGCCGGCGCTGGCCATCCTCCGCGACGGAATCTCGGCGACCGAGGCCATCGACAAACGGCACATGGTGCTGCTTTACGCCGTGGAAAAGATGGAAGAGCAATTGGCGGTGGTGGCCGCGAATTGGACGACCGCCGCGGCTTCGGGCGACTTCGCTTCCGAAGGTCATCCGGACATTCGCTACAGCGTGACGCGCTCCGACAGCGCGGCAAACGGCGGAATCCCGAATCAGTTGATGAACATTTCCGTGACCGCGTACGACGACGTCGACGGCGACGACGCGCTGGATTCCGGCGAACCGCGTACGGTGCTCACGACGAAAGTCAGCAAATTGGCGACCTATGAATCCAAGGCGGGCGGTTAACCGACGAAAGCACGGCGGCTTCTCGCTCGTCGAGATGATCGCGGCCACCACGATCATGGCCGTGGTCATGACGAGCGTGATCGTCGTGATCCGCTCGGGCTACACGGTGTGGAACGCGTACGAGCAGGACCTCGACGTCGCGGAGAACGCCTATGGTGTGCTGCGGCATTTCGTGCGGCAGATGCGCCAAGCGAGGGCCGTTACGGCGATCTCGCCCGCCAGCGACAAGACGGGCAATTTGAGCTACACAACTGCCGCGGGCGTCACGCAAACGTGGAGCCTCAACGGAGCGACGTCGCAGGTGACGTTTAACAATGGCACCGTGACCAGCACGCTGGCCACGTCGATCAACCAACTGTTCTTCGAGGGGTTTGAAGCCGACGGCGTGACGCCGACGACGGTCGTCGACGACATTCAAGTGGTGAAATGCACCGTCCAGGTGACGCTCGCGCAGGGCGGCGGGACAACGCGGACGGTGTCGGCAAAGGCCTGGATTCGAGCTTGGTGAGGCGATGAACGACGAAATCCAAACTTCACGCCTTCCTAGCCGCCGAAGCGGCATGGCGCTGCTGCTGTGCTTGTTCGTGCTCTCGATCGTGACGGTGTGGCTGGTCGACATGCTTGACAGCGCGACTGTGTACCAGTCGGCGTTGCGGAACACGATCGAATACGAACAAGCGCTCTACTTGGCCAACGCGGGCGTGCACCATGCCGTGGCCCAGTTGGCTGCGAACTCGTCGTGGCTCGGGACCGTGACCGCCGGCGGCTATCCGGCGTCGGGTTCCTATTCCGCGACGGCAGTGACCGGCAGCGTTGCCGGGACGGTCGACATTGTCTCGCGCGGCGTTTCGGGTCAAGTGACGCGGAAGCTCTCGGCCACCGTCCAGGTGAAGTAACCGCCGCTGAGTCAGGGGGTCCAGAATGACGAACGATCAACGACAAGTCGACCGGCGGCAACTCGATCGGCGCGATCGTCCCAATCGACGTCATGCGGCTGAACGCCGGCGCGGCTCCGACGCACGGATTGCGGTGTTTGAAATCTGCCGGTCGAACGTGCACCTGGCGCTGATGGTCGGCGGTTCTGACGGTGCGCCGACGAAAGTGAAGACGCGATCGATCCAATGGCGGACGGAGTCGACCTCGTTGTACTCCGATGCCGGTGTCCAGGGGCTGACCGCCGCGTTTCGCACGCTAGTGAGCGAAGAGCGGCTAGCGGGTGCGACGGCGCGCATCGCGTTGAGCGGCGGATTCTGCGTGACCCGCGTGATCACCGGACCGACCGACAGCGTGCGCCGGGAGTGCAGCGATTTGGAGGAGCGTAGCCACCGCTACTTGACGCTTGGCCCGGGACGCAAAGTGGTCGCCAGCAGCGTCGATGAGCTCGACGCCCGCCACCAACATGCGCTGCTGACGGTCACCAACCAGCGAACACTCAATACGCTGCTGGACATCGGCGACGCCCTCGGCTTGCACATCGAGTCGATCGAGCCATCACTCGTGGGGCTGAGTCGCGCACAGGCCTGCGTTCGCGACGGCTGCCAAGACGCGTGCTTGGTGATCCAGCTCGACGATGGCAGCGCGGAATTGGGCATCTGCCACGGCGGGCGGTTGCTGCTCGACTATCGCCCCGGCGGACACGCCGACGCGTCGAACGTCGCCGACCTGCTGGCCCAGCACTTGACGCGGGTTCAGCGCTACCTCGAGCGCAATCACGCCGATTTGACGGCGCCGGTGCGTCAGGTCTACCTGGCCGGGGACGCTTCGGCCGTCGCCCAGGCCCAGCAGCAGTTCAAGCAATTCCGGCAGTTCCAGGTGTCGGTGCTCGATCCCGAGCAGCTGGCGGTAGACTGGCAGTACGAGTCGAGCATGCCCGGGTCGGAAACCGTGGCGGCACTCGGCACGGCGATGGTGGGAGAGTCGGGCGGCGGAAACCGTCGCAGCCCGAATTTGCTCGATGAGATTCTCGCCCAGTCGCGCGAGCCGATCCGGCCGATTCTGATTCGCAGCCTGTTGCCGGTGGCGGCGGTATTGCTGGTGGCGATTGGGCTATTCGCGCTGTTCGCACGCGAACGAATCGGGACGAATTCGCTGCGAGCCCAATTGGCCGCGCTGGAGCCGGTGCGGAAGCATGCCGACGAGTTGCAGCCTCACGGTCATGTCCGCCGACGCCAAGCTGGCGGAGCTCCGCGAGCTCGAACACCGTCTGCCGCAGCCTAATTGGGGCCGTCTGCTGACGCGGATCGCCCAGAGCATGCCCGACGACGTCTGGCTCGAGCGTCTTGCGTGCGCGGATGCGAAAACGGCCTTGCTGTCGGGCGCCAGTTACGCCGACGGCGGAATCTACGATTTTGTCGGCTACTTGCAAAAGGTGCCCGGCATCCGAGAGATTGCCCTGCAGAGCACGGGCGCGGGGCGCAGCGCCAGCGGGCCGACGACCAGCTTCGACTTGCAGCTTTCGTTGAATCCGGCGACCGACCTTGACGGTCAGGGGGAGCCTCGTGATTGAGAAGACTTTGCGATCATTGTGCGAATCACGCTATCGCGGCCTAATCGTCATAGCCGGTACGTTTATTGTAGGACTTGTGCTGGTTCTACCGCTTGTCGATCTCTACAGTGCGGAACGGGCCGAAAAGGCGGTATTGCTGGCAGAATTGGCATCTGCCCGCCAAGTCGCCGCAGGAATTGAACCAATACGAATCCCGGGTCGCGGAAAAGACAACCGAACTGGCGAAGTTCGAGGCTCGGACGGTGAACGAGGAGTCGATGCCCGAGCTTCGCACCACGCTGATGGACATGGCGCGCGAGACGGGTTGCAGCCTGCGGCGATTGAACGTCGAGACGCCGACGTCGCGGCCTTGGCAGCAGGGAGACGATCCGATCGAGGCGTCCCGGGCCGAGGAAACGCGACGCCGACGGACGAAACCAGCGAGTTTACGCTCGAATCGTGGCCGGTGAACATTTCGCTGAGCGGCAGCGACGCGGACTTGCGCAACATGCTGGATCGCATGGAAGCCGGCGGCATGTTGATGCATACCAAGAACTTTGAAATGCACCCAGCGAACGCGGGCGGAAAGATGCTCGACGTCGACATGGAGTTGTTGTATTTCAACTTGGCCCGCAACAAGTAAGTGAAAGGGCAATCCTTCGGCCGAATTGGGCCGCGGCATCCGCTTGGACCGCCAACAATTCAAGTGCCAATGTCAGGGAGGACACATGACACACGAGCGCACGCGAGAGCACCGTGCGACGACTCCGTTCGTCGCGGCGATTTCTTTGCGCTCGGGCTGCGCTCGGATGGCTGGTGCTAGCATCGGCTGCGTTCTGCCCTGCTCAAGACGTGAGCCTGCCGCCGACGGACGAAGCGGACCAAACCACTCCCGCCGAGCAGTTGGCGGAGGAAGAGATTCCCAATCCCGGCGCGGCGCTCGAGAAACCGCTGGAGCCGCCGCCATCGCAATCGGTTGCAGAGACGTTTGTCGCCGACGGCCGATTCGCCGAGCCCGCCACGGACGGCATCCCGCCCCGCCGAAGCCGAACCTGGCCGACGCGGACGGCGCGCTGCAGTTGGCCCTCGCGCGGCCCGGCTCGCTCAATCTGCACGACGTCGAGCTGCGTGCCGCGCTGTTCATGATCAGCGAACAGTGGGGCATCAACATCGTCGCCGGAAAAGTCGAAGGTTCGGTAAACGGAGTCTTTCGCAACGCGCCGCTCCGCGAGATTCTCGACTCGATCTTGCTCTCGAACGGCTACAACTACCGGGCCGTTGGCGAGAGCCTAGTCGTCAGCTCGATCAAGGATTTGGGGCAGATCAATCCGTACTTCCAATCGGCGACGATTCCCGTCCGCTCGGCCGACATCGACGAAGTGGTGCAAGGCGCCAAGCTGCTCAGCACGCCGCAGGGGCAGGTTCAACCGATCAAATCGGCCCACTCGATCGTGGTGCTCGATTTTCCCGACCGCGTGAAAATGATCCGCGAGTTCGTGGCTTCGATCGACCGGGCCTCGAACGGCAGCGTGCGGGCCGGCGAGCCGCTCGAAGTCGGCTATTTCCGCACGCAGCATATCTCGGCCAAAGTGGCCGAAGAGGCGCTGCAAGCGGTGCTCAGCAAAGAGGGCCGCATCGGCGTGATGGAAAAGGACGATCGGCTGGTGATCTCCGACCACGCGGAGAACATCGCCATGATCGGGACGGTGCTCGAGCGCATCGACCGCCCTCGGCCGCAGGTCCGCATCCGCGCGCTGATCTACGACATCAGCCTGCAGGACGTCGAGGAGCTGGGCATCAACTGGCGGCAGATCATGTACCACACGGGCGAAAGCAACAACATTCGCCTGGGCATCGACCCGATCACCAAAGCGCCGATCCCCGACGCTCTCGGCGCCGCGAACGCCACGATCGCGTTTGGCACGCTGAGCCCGCACTTCGATCTCAACACCGTGGTCGCGGCACTCAACAACGCCAACGACGCCCGGTTGTTGGCCGATCCGAGCGTGGCGGTGATCGACAACGAGGAGGCCATTTTTCAGAGCGTTTCCGAAATACCGTATCAGCAACTGACGCAGACCTCGGCCGGCGGCGACATCGGCACGACCGCGTTCAAAGAAGCGGGCATTACGCTGCGAGTGTTGCCGAAAATCGCGTCGGACGGATCGATCCGCATGACCGTCTCGCCGGAATTCAGCCGCCTGACGGGCTTCACGCCGGGCGACAACCAACCGATCATCGACAAACGCTTGGCAACGACGACGCTGGCCGTCGCCAATCGGCAAACGGTCGTGATCGGCGGCTTGCGAGAGCGGCGCGACGTCGGCGATTTTCGCGGCATTCCGTACCTGATGGACGTCCGATACTTCGGCAAACTGTTTCGTTACCGCAAGACCGACGTCCGCGAGAGCGAGCTGGTGTTGTTCATCAGTCCGGAGATCATTTCGGAAGCCGACCCCGTTGACGTGCGGCAGCAGCGGATCATCGACACGGTTGGCTGCCGGCTCAATCAGATCCCCGCGGGCGAGGGTTGCGTGCCGCCACCGTGCGTTTGCCAGCCGATGCGCCAACCGCTGGATTTGTCGTCGGAGCCGATCCTGGGGCCGATGCGACTGCCGAGCACCGGTTCGGTGACCGAGCGAGTTCAAGGTACTGACGGGGCCGCATCGAAGGCGGATCGCATTGCTCAGACGACCGAATCGCCGCGTAGATTGCCGAAACCGGAAGCTGCAGCCGACGAATCCGATTACGGTTCAAGAAGACATCTTATTCTCGGTTCCGCCTACTTCGGAAGTCGATTTGAACGTAACGGACACGTCGAAGCCGCAGATCGGCGGCTGGATCGGAGCTGGCAGCGGGGCGCGGCCTGTTTCGCAGTAGTCTTTCGACCCGCACAACCGCGCTATTCGGGTCGGCCGACTCGTGCGTCAGCAGCATCGGCGAGCTACGATTGAGTCGAGAGACTCCCTCCACCTTTCGTCGAGTCGGCCCATGGTGCGTCGCTTGTTTTACGCCAGCACGATCGGGCTGCTAGCCGTCGGTTGCCAGTCGGCGGAAAAGCCGGCCGAGGCGCCGGTTGCCGCGGCGGATGCGCCAGCGGCATCGAGCGACGAAGCTCTCACGTCGTCGCCCGCGCCCGCTGCCGCTGCCGCGACGGCCGTCGCCGAATTCGATCCGCCCTTCCCGGGCCGCACCGAGCTGTTTGCGCCGTCGCGTCGCGGGCCAACCACGATCCGTCGCGATGAGGAGCATGGCGACACGATCGAATTGAAGGGCTTCGTCGACGTCGACGGCCCGCGAGCGGTTTTGTCGATCGGCGGCGTGCTCTCGCCGATTCCCGTCGGGGGCGAGAAGTACGGCGTGCAAGTCATCTCGATTAAGCCGCCGCAAGCCGTGCTGCAGCGCGGCCGCAACCGCTGGACCGCGTCGGTGGAGTAAGGTAGCCGCGTCGCTTGCGACGCGCGTCGTCAGTACCGCGCGTTGACCATGCCACGCGTCGCGAGCGACGCGGCCAATTGTCTATTCGTTGGCGTCCCAGGGATTTTGGGGCTGTAATTCTGGAGGCGGGTTCAACTCGGCTTCGTCTTCCGCCACGCGCGTCGGCAGTTCCGCTCGCACTCGCCGCATTTCGCGCGCGGCGCCGGGCAAATTGAGCAACAGCAGACAGATCGCCGCGGCCGGCACGGCCGTCGCTAAGACCGGTTCTTCGGGTGCCGGCCCGTTGCCGAAGAGGTAGGCGAGCGTCCAAATCGGATTCGTGACCTGCAAGTAGCTGTAGAGTTCGTTTTGCAGAGCGAGCGACATCCACTGGATCGTCGTCGGAATGCCGCTGCCGGCCAGGAGTAGCAGTGCGTGGAGCAGCACGCTGGCAAAGATCGTGACCTCAGAAACCTTGCGCACGAGCTTGACGACTAGACGGCCCAGACCCAGGTAGGCGACGGCATAGCCCCAAGCAATGACAAGTTGATGGATCATTTGTTGGCTTCCCGTTCCACTCCCGGAGACCAGTGCCGACCGTTCCGAGATGACGGCCGCGACGACCGCCAGGGCGAGCATCGCCGTTAGATTGGCGACGGCGAACACGTAGCCGCTCGACGGCCCGGGATTCAGCCACGTGAAGAACACGCGCCCCAGGAGACTCTGCGGCAGGCGGCGCATTGCGCGGCGCGACAGTTCGGCCCGCTCGCCGTCGAGCATCGAGCCCATCAAAAACCAGTAGCAGCAAAAGAAAATCATCATCGCGGCAACGACCGCAGACGAATAATCGCCGTCGATCCAGAGGTAGGCCGCCCAGCCGACGATGGTCGCCTGTTGGAAGAGCATCAAGATCCGTAGCGGAGTCGAACGGTTTTCGCTGGCGAAGGTGATGGCGGCAGCGGCGGCGAAATAGGCGAGCGCGAGACTCGTTGCATAGGCCGCGGCGAGGAAAAACTGCGAGATCCAAAACTCACGACTGCCGACGATCGCGTAGCCGCTGCGCACCGTGAGGGTTGCGACCGCCTGTGCTTGGCCGAACGTCACGAGCAGCACAGCGACGAAGCCGACGGACGATGTCAACTGGCCGTACCGTTGCTGCGCAAGCGTCGCCAGCAGCAGGCCGCCCATCGAAAGCGCGAGCGACACCAAAAAGGTGTACACCAGCAGTAAAGCGATCGTCGGCGCGTCGATGCCGCGCAGCAGATAGGTGAACGCCAAGCAGGGCGCGACCGCGGAAAAGTAGACGATCATCTGCACGACCGCGCTGGCGAGTTTTCCGGCGATGATCTGCCGCGGCCGCAGCGTGGTGATCGACACCACGTCGTAGGTGTTGTCTTCCCGTTCCGCCACAAGCGAGCGGAACGCGGCAAAGGGTACGACCACCAGCATCGGCATCGTCAGGACCGCAAAGTACGCGCGAAACAGCTCGCCGCCGCCAGCCGCGTAGTAGATGCTCGGCCCGATGAGCGCCACGCCGCTGATCGTCACGACCCAGCAGGCGACCAGCACGAGCAGAAAAGTCAGCAGGAAGCTCCGGCTTCGCACCGCCTGGCGAGTTTCTTTCACGAGGATCGGATTCAGCCAGTCGCTGAGCCGCATCAGCCGAGCTTCGAAGGCGTCCCAGGAAGCAGCGGCACGGGCGGTGGCGGTCGTCGCGTTGCTCATGACGTGAGGCCCTCCGTGACGTGGAGGAACACGTCTTCGAGGCTCTGGCGGCGCGTGCCGAATTCGACGACGGCGAAGCCGGCCTCGACGATCTCCCGCAACAGCGCGGCCTCGCTCGGGCGGTCGCCCGTGTGCCGAAACGCCACCAGGTTGCCCTCGCCGCGAATGTCGGCGACGTCGTTCCGCGCGGCGAGCCAGTCGGCGAGTTGCTCGCGCTGGTCGAGTACGCGAATGTGCACCTGGCCCACGTCGTGCGCACGCCGGCTGATCTCTTCGACCGATCCGACGGCCAACAGTCGACCCTCGTCGAGGATGCCGATGCGGTGGCACATCTCGGCCAGCTCAGTGAGGATGTGCGAGCTGATGAGGATTGCCTTGCCGTCGGCGGCGAGTCGCCCGATCATCTCACGCAGCTCGATGCGTGCCCGCGGATCGAGGCCGGCCGCCGGCTCGTCGAGCATGAGCACGCCGGGGTCGTGGATCATCGTGCGGCCGAGGCAGAGCCGCTGCTTCATGCCTTTCGAGAGGCCGCTGATGTCCTTGTGGGCGAGCACGTTGAGCTTCGTGAAGTCCATCACGTAGGCGATGGCGCGGAGTCGCTCGGCGCCGCGCAGCCCGTAGGCCCGCGCGAAGAAATCGAGATAGTCGCGGACGTTGACGTTGGGGTAAGTGCCGAAGTAGTCGGGCATGAAGCCGATCCGCCGACGGACGCGGTCCGGGTCGTCGACCACGGAGAATCCGTCGACGAAGGCGTCGCCCTGGGTGGGCTCGTCGAGCGTGGCCAGAATGCGCATGCTAGTCGTTTTGCCGGCGCCGTTGGGGCCGATGTAGCCGAACACCTCCCCCGCGGCGACTTCGAACGACACGTCGTTGACCGCGTGTGTGTCGGCAAACACGCGATGCAGTTGGCGCAGTTCGATGAGGGGAGCGGACATGCGGATCATAACGGTCGCGACCTACCAGTTTCCTACCAGGACGTGAAAGCTCGCTTCTTCTTCGGCTTCGGCGATGCCGAGCTCGACTTCCGGACCGGTATCGGTCACGGCGAAGTAAGTGCGTCGTGGGAGCTCCAGGACGGGCGTGCCACGATTGCCGACCAAGTCGGCGATCGCGGCGCTTTGTAAGTTGTCGCCGAGTCGCCCCGTGCCGTAATCCAAGCCGAATTGCGTGCGAAACAATCGCCGTTGCTGACGGCGCTGCTGCCGCGAGAAGTCGGTAGGATCTTCCGCCAGGGCCGGCGGAATGATCGGCTCGTTGTCGGCGATCAGCCTGCGCAGCTTTCGCAGCGCATCGTCGTGCGTCGATAATTGGAGGTCGACCGACGCCCGATCCTCGATCGAGTCGCCGATGAACACCCGACCCAACTCGTCGACCACGGCAACGAAGTTGATCCGCGCGCCGAGCTCGTTGGTTGCCTTCATTGATTCTTTGTCTGGCTGCAGATTTAGACGGTGCAGCGACTTCCGCGCGCGAATGCTCAAGTACTGCATTGGCACCCGCGAGAGGAGCCAATCGCCGCTGAGCCGCTCGCCGTCGTCGGTCCAGGCGAGCGAGCGATTGGTGCCGAGGAACGTGCCGTAGCTCGCTTCGTTCCAACCGGGAACGATGGGATAGAGCGTGACGTCGTCGGAGAGCGTCAGGCCGTCTTGGGGCGCGAGGCTTGAATAGTACGAGAGGCGCGCCCAGCAAGCGGCTTCGCTGGTCCGTTGGTCCAGCGTGGTGTAACTCCGCACCCGCACCGTGGTCGACAGACCGTCGGAGAGCATCGCATAGGCAAACAAGCCGGACGTTAGCGCGAGCGCCACCAGCGGCACGGTCAGGATCAGCAAGTGGAGCCGATTGGTTCGCTTGAGCAGCCAGAAGTTAAGCGGCCCGATCACGAGGACAAACAGCGTAATCAGCACGCGGAACTCGGTGACCGGCGCCAGGCCGACGCCGGGCACGAGCCAATTCGCAAAGTCGGCGTTCGCCGTGTCGGGCGTCATGCCATGCCGCGTCTGCCACGTCTGCGTCGTTTGCATGGCGACGGTCAGGGGCGTCGGCATGGTCGAAAGTTCGTTCGGCGTTGCCCCGAGGAGCATCCGCCACGAGATGCCGAATCCGACCGGGTCCCACTCGCGGCGAAACGCCCGCACGTAGCCCAAGCCGTTGGCACGCTGGATGTACCACTTCGCCGAATCGGTCGGCTGCTGTGCTACTTGGGCTTGCGGCGCGTCGGGCTCGTCGCCCTCAAGGAGCGAATAATCTGGATCGAGCATTAGCGCGGCGATCTCGGTCGGATCGCTGAGTTCCCGGACGCTGCCTGTGGGCATGTGTTGAAACTTGACCTGCGTCGCCCCGCGCTTGCGATCAAAGTCGAGCGGACTCCAGCCGCGCGGCACGTCGGCGGTTGGTTCAGCCCCTTCGACGGCGACAGTCGGCGGAAGCTCCAAGAGTCGCTCGACTTCGGCCAACTTTTCCCAGCGGTCACCCACGGGATTAACCCACAACTGGCCGCCCGCGCGATTCCAGCGGCGGAGCGCGGTGAGCGTGTCGGGCCGCGTGTCGGCGAGCTGCTGCAAGTCTCTCGGCGAAATCGCCACCGCGTCGATCGCCGAGTAGTCGATCCACCGAGCGGGCAGGTCGGCGACGCTCAGCACCATAGCTTCAAACACGTCCGAGCCCATGCCGATCATTCGCTGGCTTCGGGGGCTCGGGCCGACCATCAGAAACTTCAACGCGGTATTCGTCGAATTCACGCTGCCCGTCGCGACCAACTGCCCGGTCGCCGACTCGGCGACGCCCAGCTCTCCGTCGGAGATTCCGTCGACCCAGACTTGCCACCAGTAGCGCTGGCCGGCAAAGTATTGCGGGCAAGAAACCACCGTCTCGGCCGACGTGGCGCCGAGCGGCAGATCGAATCGCTGCTCGACGCTGGTCGTGCCCGATCGCCAATCCCACGCGCCGGCGGACAAACGCAGTTTGATTTGCCGCTCGGCGGTTGCCGGTTTCTCGGCCAAGACGCGAACGCGAATCGGCCGGTAGCCGAAATTGTTCGGCCAGCGGCTATCGACTTCCAGCCGCAGGCCGTTCTGGTGCGAGTACGCTTTGTCGCTGGGCACATGGGCGACGAATCCGTGTGCGAATTGTCGGACGGACGTGAGCGAGGTCAATTGGGCGTTGGCCGAGCTCGCGGCGACTGCAAGCAACCAGAGACAGGCGATCGCCGGCAGACGTGTTGCAGAACTCGGCCGCCCTAACAATCGTCGGTGGAGTTTCGCGGCAATCAAGCGTCGACCCCCGGTTCGTGGACCGATTGTCGCGCGGAACTAGTTTCAATCGTTGGTCTCGTGAGCAGCTGAGCAAAGCACCCGACGACGCCATAGAACATCGCTTGCACGACGACCGCAACGCCGAGGCTCAAGATGCCGATCGTTGCACCCCAGGCCCAGGTTTCACCGCGATACCCGATGCCCGCGAACAGAAACAACACCGCGCATACGGCCGTGGCGGCGAGCACGGAGCGCAGGGTGAAACGGGGCAGGAGCATGGGGCGACTCACGGTGTTTTTGGCAGCACTATCGATTTTCTCACAGCCGGCCCTTTTCGCAAGGCGTTGGGCGCCCCTCATTTCGGACCGCGGTGGGGAACGCCTGTCCAATTGTGGCTAGAATGTGCCATATCGTATTCGCTTGTCAGGCAGACAATATTCCCCTCGTCGCAGCGAATGGTAGCGAATAGCGGGGGCCGCGACTTGCCCGCGGCAGTTTCGTGCGTATAGCATGAGACGGCATCGGGCGGAGCCGCTGGAAGCTGATCACCGTCGCTTGGGAGCATTGCACCATGAACGTAACTCCATTCAGCCGGTCGGTTGCCGTGATGGTCGTGCTGGCGTCGGCGCGCGTCGGCGGCGCTGCGATCCGTGTCGAGGCGTATCGTGGCGAACCGTTTGGCGTGGGCCGCGTGACCGTCGACGTGCCGCAAGACGAAGCGCCGGGGACGGACGATCGCTTCGCGCTCAGCGAGGCCGGCGATCGCGTGCTCTATCCGGTGCTCGAGCCCCGCCGACAACTGGGCCGGATCGTCCGCCAGTTCATCAACATCGAGCTGCCGAATCGGGCCACGTTCTATTTCTTGTTCCGCGGCGATGGGCCGTTGGAGCTCACGCTGTACGCGCCGGGGCCGCAGCGGCTCACGATTGTGCCCGAACAGGACCGCCGCGATTTCAATCATCTTCTTGACGACTGGTGGCGTGCGATCGGCAAACGCTACGATCAGGTGCACCGCGATGCCGCGTATCCGATCGTGGTGGAGAACTACCTGGTCGCCAATTGGGCTCGCCGGCTGGGCCGCGACATGCCCGATCCGGGACTCGCACTGTTCGGCCGCGAGAAGATCGGCGGCTCGTGGATCGCCCAGCTCACGGCGAACGAGGCCTATCAAGCCGAGATCGAGCGCGACCTGGTGCTCGGGCGGTTTGGAGTCGCGCAGCGAGCGGACGTACCGTTGCCGCCGACGCCGACCTCGCCGCCGCTCGACGGGCCGGTAGCCGACCGACGTCGAAATCGAGCCGCTCGCCGCGCACGTGCCGGCGGAATGTTTTTATGAACGATTCGGCAGCTTCACGAATTATCTTTGGTACCGCGATTTCTTCCGCCATTGGAAGAACGATCTCGGCAACATGATCTCGCTGCGGAGCATCAGTCGGGCGACGCGCGCCCGGCTGCAGGCGCAGTTGGCCATCGGCGAATCGGAAACGGCCCGCGTCATGGGTCCGAAGGTGATCAAGGACGTGGCCTTCATCGGGCTCGACTACTACCTGCGCGACGGCGCGGCCTTTGGCATCATTTTTCAGGCGAACAGCAGCTTTCTGCTCGGCCGGAATTTCAACGGCCAGCGCGACGCCGCGCTGGCCAAACATCCGGACGCGAAGCTCGAGACGGTGCAAATCGGTGGGCACGACGTCTCGTTTCTTTCGACGCCCGACGGCAAGCTTCGCTCGTACTATGCGGTGGATGGCGATTTTCACTTGATCACGACCAGCCGGAAGATCGTCGAGCGGTTCTACGAGGTCGGCGCGGCAAACGGCGCCGGTTCGATCGCGTCGCTCGACGAATTTCGACACACGCGGACCGAGATGCCGCTCGCGCGCGACGACACGGTGTTTCTGTATCTGTCGAAGCCGTTCTTCGAGCACATGGCGGGCCCCGCCTATCGCACGGAGCTCGATCGCCGGCTGCGGTCGATTGGCGAGATGCGCGTGCTGGAAATTGCGCGGCTGGCGGCCAAGGCGGAGGGCTCGTCGGCCCGAACCGTCGACGAGCTGATCGCCGCCGATCTGCTGCCGCGTGGTTTTGGTGACCGTGCCGACGGCAGCCAGCTTGTGGCCGACAAGGACGGCTACCGCGATTCGCTCCGTGGCACGCCGGGCTGGTTCGTGCCGATTGCCGACATGCCGGTCGGCCAAATCACCCGCGCCGAGGCGGCCCACTATGCCGAATTCATGCGATCGATCGACGCGGAGGTCGGCCAATTCGTGCCGATCGCTGCGGCCGTGAAGTGCCGGACATCCGACGATGGTCAACTCGACCGCATCAACCTCGACGTCCGCGTTGCGCCGTATTCGCAAACGCGGATCGTCAAGTGGGCCCGCATGCTTGGCCCGGCCGAGACGACCCGCGTCGCGCCGATCGAGGGCGACGTGGCGTCGCTGGAAGTGAGTGTCGACGCGCTGGGGCAGCCGGTGCGACTGTTTGGCGGTTTGCGCGACTTCCGTACGCCGCTTGTGGTGCGGCAGGGCGAAGCCAAACCCGTGGGCACGCCGGAGGAGTTCTTCCGCGGCTACTTTGGCACCTGGCCGCGGCCGCTGGTGCTGTTGGACCGCTTCCTGGGCCGGCCCGTCGGTCCGCCCGACGCCGATGGCATCACGCGGAACGAAGGCTGGTTCAACTTCTGGCAGCGTACCGCCAACGATTTCTTTTTGTTCTCGTTCCAACGCGACGTGCTGATGGAGGTCGGTCCGCAACTGGCGATGGTCGAAGCCGAGCGGCCCGCGCAGATTCGTTTGCGGATCGACGATTTGCACGACAAGCAAATTGCCACCGGCGTGAACGGCCTCGGGTACATGCGAGCCCGGCAAGCCTCGGCGAGCGGGAGCCGATTCATGAACTCGCTGACAACGCAACTTCACGTGCCGCCCGACCAGGCCCGCGAAGTCGCCGAGGCCCTGGTCGGCGGCCACTTCGTCGATCCGCTGGGCGGGAAATACGAACTCTTAGAGGACGGCGTGCGAGCTTCAGCACGCGGGCAGAACGGCGACGGCGAGCTGCTCCCAGCCCCCGGCGCCCGCCGCCTGTGGGCCTCGACCGCCGTCACGCCGCCCAACCGCTTCCTGCTCACGGAGATTCCCGCCGATTACCAGATGCCGCTGATGGAGTGGTTCCGCGGCCTGACGCTCGAAGTCGCCCGCGTCGACTCAGCCGACGCACTCACGCTGCACGCCGAGCTCGACATGGTGCATCAGGAGATCACACCGCCCGCCGCGAACGAAGGCAGCTCCATCCTGCCGAGCCTGGGCGGGCTAATGGGCTGGGGCGGAACAAAACCGAATGACCATCGGTCACTGCCAAATTCCGAACCGCTCCCAGCGCCGGCGGCCGACTGACAATGTGCCGCCGTGCCGTCCGATCCGTTTCCGCACAGCGCCGGAAACTTCCGGTCTTAACGATGTAATCGATCGTAGTTGAGCGACCGCTCGTGAGCACTGCGAGAGTCGCGTTCGGTAACTCGACTGGCTTCGTCGTGTGGCCTACGATTGCTAGACGGCTAGTAGCTGTGTGGAGGCACCCACATGATCGAGATGAATCCGTATTACGCGCGGGAATCGGAAGTTGGTCCGGTGTTCGACGTGGCCACATTCAGCCGCGGCAAGGCGTTGGCGCTCGGCGTCTCGGGGCTGGTGTTTGCGGTGTTGGTCGGGGCGGCGGCCCTATATGTGTGGCAGCCAAACCTGGTGTGGCCGCATGCGCCCAAGTGGTTCGCCGACGGCAACCGAGAGACGCTGCAGTTGTGGAAGGACTATCTGCGCGGTACTCCACTTTGCGTCGGCGGGGCCGGACTGATGGCGGCGTTGTTTTTCGGTGCGTCGCTGTCGTATTTGTATCAGTCGTTTAGGGGCGAATCCTACATCCGCGTCGGCGAGGGCGGCCTGTCGTTCCGCGTGCCGCACGGCTGGGGCTGCTTGGCTCTGGACGTGCCCTGGGACGAAGTGGTCGAACTGAAAGTCACCCAGGTCAAGCGGCTCGGCTCGCTATCGCAGAACGCCGGCAACATCGGCGGACACTTCACGCTGCGCACCCGCTCGCACGGCAACCATTTCGTCAGCCTCGACGATTTCCGCGAGCCGGCCCACGTCATTCACAAACGCATCCAAGAAGCCAGGGAAACCCGGCCGGCGGAGCTGGTGTCGAGCTATTGACGGTCAGGACGGCGTCACTCCACCCGCGCATCGAGCGTCACCAGTTCGTTGAACCGGTCGACGTCGCGTCGAGCGGTCCAGGCGATGCCGCGCAGCAGCAGCGTACGGAAGGCCGGGTCGTCGAACGTCCAGGCGAAGTGGCCGGGGATTGAGACGAACACGCGGCCGCGGCCGCGCTCGACCGTCCAGAAAATCGGCTGCGGTTCACCATCTTCGACGGACGTGCCGATGAGATCGATTTTCGTTGGATCGCCGGTAAGTTTCCAATAGGCTTCGTCCAGGAGGTCGATGTGATCGAAGTTGCGTGCGATCGGGTGGTCGGCGCCCGGGTGCATGTCGATGTTCATTTCGCCGTGCCGATAGCGGATCGAGCCGCCGAGCGACGCCAGGCCGATCCGCTTGGCGAATTCTTCCTGCCCGCCTTGTCCGTCGACTGCCCAGTGGATGTAAACGGCCCCGCCGCCGCGCGCGAGGAACGGATCGATCGCCGCCGCTCGCTCGTCGTTCCAGCGGCCGCGTTGGAAGAACACGAGCACGTCGGCCCAGTCGATTTGTTCCGGCGACGGGAACTCCCAGGCCGTGTCGACCTCGGTGTTTGGCGCACGCTTCAAGAGTCGCGGCCAGACCTCGTGCCAGGCGGGATAATCGTGTTCCCCCTTTCCATGGTCTTTCGGTCCGGCCACCAGCACGATTCGCAAGGGGCGAGCGGCCGCATCTTTTTTTGCGGAGTCGGCGTCGGCGCCGGCGAGCAACCGCTTTACCTCGGCCTGCGATTGCGGTGGCGGAGGAGCGGGCGCGTCCGCATACACGGGCATGCGGAACGATTCCTCCGCCCGAGCCGACTGCCCTCCAGCGGCCAGCAATAATAGCGCCACGCACGTCCGAACAATTTGGGTGTGACGGAAAAGTCTCATCGGCCTGGGTCCCTGGCGTCGTGGCTCGTCTGATCGATCAACCGCTTCCTCCCAGTCTAAAACCGTTGAGCACCAAACGCTAGCAGCATCGCCCTTCCTGAGACGCGGAAAAATCGGGGAAATTACGTGTTGGGAACTTTTCAAATGTCCCCGGCGTCGTACCAATAGGCGGCCGCCGTTACCCCATTTTCAACGCTCGAACACGATCCACGAACAGAGGAGTCTGCCATGTTTCGAACCATCACGTTTTGCGCAGCGATGCTTATCTTGCTAGTTGCCGGTTCGCTTGCCGCGGCCAAGTCGCCGAAGGTGATCATCCAGGTCGAAGGGGGCGAGGCGAACTCGCACGCCCACTCGAAGCCGCCATTCCGTGGCCACCGGCCAACGGTCGACGTGGCGATCCTGCTCGACACGTCGAACTCGATGGACGGTCTCATCAATCAGGCCAAGAGCCAGCTGTGGACCATCGTCCAGCAATTCTCCAAAGCCAAGAAGCAGGGCCAGACGCCGGTGCTCCGCGTGGCGCTGTTCGAGTACGGCAACATGGGCCTGCCGGCCTCCGAAGGCTACATCCGCCAGGTAGTGCCGCTCACGGACGATCTCGATAAACTCTCCGAAGCGTTGTTCGCGCTAACGACCAACGGCGGCGACGAATACTGCGGCCAGGTGATCGACGTCGCGGTGAAAAGCCTCGACTGGTCGAAGGAGCCGAACGGCTACAAGGCGATCTTCATCGCTGGGAACGAACCGTTCACGCAAGGGCAGGTCGACTATCGATCGGCCTGCAAGGGAGCCATCGAGCGCGGCATCGTCGTCAACACCATCCACTGCGGCAACAGCGAGGATGGCCGTCGCGGCATGTGGCAGGATGGCGCGAAGCTGGCCGAAGGCGAATCGTTCAACATCGATCAGGATCGGGCTGTTGTGCAGATCCGCTGCCCGCAGGATGAGATCATCATTCGGCTCAACACCGAGCTCAACAAGACGTATCTCTGGTACGGTGCCGAGAGTGACCGGCGAGGCTACTCCCAGAATCAAGTTGCGCAAGACTCGAACGCGGGCGGGATGGGAGGCGGCGTGCTGGCCGCTCGGGCAGTCACCAAAGCCTCGAGCGGCTACCGCAATCTGAACCGCGACCTGGTCGACACGCTCGGCGAAGACGAGGGAATCCTCCACAAGTTAAAGGCCGAGGAACTGCCGGAGTCGCTGCAGAAACTCGCTCCCGCCGAGCGTGAGGCCTATGTGAAAGACATGGCCGCCAAACGAGCCAGTATCCGACAGCAAATCGCCAAGCTCGCCGCCGAGCGCGATGCGTATCTCGCCAAGGAGCGGAAACGGTTGGCCGACGCCTCGGGCGACGCCACGCTCGGCGACGCGGTCGTGACGGCGATCCAGAAGCAGCTGACCGATTCCGGTTTCGAGCAATCGGAGTCGGTCGAGTAGGCCGGGGGCGTGTTGTTTACACTCCGCGTCGGCGGCCGACGAGCCCCAACATCGCCAGCCCGAGTCCGGCCAGCGCAAACGACGCCGGCTCGGGTACCGGCGCACGGGTGATGATCCGCACCTGATCGAGCACGACGTCGACGCTCATCTTGAAGATCACGTCGCGCGACACGATGTCCAGCGGATAGCCGACGGTAACCTTGTCACCGCCGCCGACGTCGGAAGTCGTGCCGCGCTGTTCAAGGCCGGTGGGATAAAGCGTTCCGCCGTTGCCGACAATCGGATCGCTCGCGTCCAGCAGATCGTCGGTCAAGATAACGCCCAGGATATCCTCATCGAGATGAACGATGAAATCGGCAACGTTAAAATTGTCTCCGGGCGTGTCGTAGTGCACGAACACGCTGCTGATGCGTGTCCCGGCAGGAATCACGCCGGGTGAGTACGCATCGCCCGAGGAATACACGTTAGGTATCCCCGCGCTATCCACATCGACCGCCAGATCGGCACCCAGTGTGAGCCCCGTTTTTTCCACGAAAACGTTGACCCCGCCAAAGAGCACGTCTTGCCTAACGTCGGGCGGTGCCAGAATTAGCTGCGCGTTGGTGTGATCGAACCCCGCGACACTGATCACCTGCGCCTCGCAAAGACGAGTGGCCAGCAGCGCGAGAAAACAACAAACGCCAACGATCCGCGCGACGCCAGGACGACCAAATTCCTGCTGCATGAAACCACCTGCTGCGAAGTCATTGCGTGACAAGGAGACAAGAGCGCATTCACTGTAACCCGATTTGCAGCTCGATGCAAGAATTTTTGCAAGTCCGGCGCGATGTTGGAGATCCGTGGTGGCCTTCCGCAGGCGACGCTTGCGACCGAATTCTCCGTCGGCGCAATCGGTCTGATCAATGAAATTAGCACCGAATTAGCACCCCACCATTGGGTGAGTTTTCGCCAGCTCTGGGTGCGACCGGCCGCGGGCAGCGACGTAGACTTGCGGAGGGTCGAATTCGACCGCTTTCGCTGGACGAACCGGCGCCCCGTCCGCCCTTTTCGCGAGGAAACTCCCCGTGATCGAAGTCGACGATTTCCACAAGGCGTTCGCCGACCACGTTGCGGCGCGGGGGATTACGTTTCGCGTCGAGCCAGGGCAGTTGCTCGCGCTGATTGGCCCGAACGGCGCCGGCAAGACAACGACGATGCGGGCCTTGGCCGGCATCATTCCGGCGAGCCGCGGGCGGTTGTCGATCGCCGGCTTCGAAGTTGCCGCCGAGCCGATCGCGGCCAAATCGCGGCTCGCGTTCGTGCCGGACGATGCGCCGCTGTTTTCCGACCTCACGGTCGCCGAGCACCTCGCGTTCTACGCGAGCGTTTACCGAGTCGGCGATGCTCATGCGAAGGCGCTCGCGCTGCTGGATGAATTTGAGCTGACCGCCAAGCTCCACACTCCGGCCAGCAGCCTGTCGCGCGGCATGCGGCAAAAGCTCGCCATCTGCTGCGGCTACTTGCACGACCCGTTGGCGATCCTGTTCGATGAGCCGCTCACTGGTCTCGATCCGCAGGGAATTCGCGTATTTAAGCGATCGCTCGTCGAGCGGGCCGCCCAAGGGGCTGCCGTGGTGGTCAGTTCGCACATGCTGGCGATGGTCGAGGACTTGTGTACGCACGTCTTGATTCTCGATCGCGGCATGCAGCGGTTTTTCGGACCGATCGACGCGCTCCGCACCAGCTTCGAGCAGGTCGACGCCAGCCTGGAAGAAATCTACTTCGCCGCCACTGCGCTATGAACACGCACGTCGTCCATCCGGCAACGGTCCAATTGCTCTGGCTGCAAAGTCGCGGACGCCGTCGACGGATGTGGCGTCGACTCGGCGAGCCGAGGCGGCTGGTTCTCTCGGTCGTTGCCTGCCTGTTGGCCGGCGTCTGGCTCGGCAACGCGGCTCTGACGGTCTGGCTGCGGGAAGCCGCGTCGCCGGTAACGCTGCGTGCGCTGTTATCGTTGGGACTGGTGCTGTACGCGACCTGGCATTTCGCCAAGGCGGCCTTCTTCCGACCCGAGAGCCCGTTCGATTGGACACCGGCCGAGCGCGACCAATTGGCCGCAATGCCGCTGCTGCCGCGCGATCTGGTCGCCTACCAGGTGGCTTCGGTCACGGTGACGACGGTTCTCAAGACCGGGCTGTTCGGGCTCCTGCTGTTGCCCGATTTGCGGTCGCTGCCGCTGGGCTTCCTGGGTTTGCTGCTGTCGATGCTTGCGCTCGAAATGCTCCGTCTGGTGATCGACGTCGCGACCTGGGGGATGGGCCGCGCTGCATTCTTGGTTTATCGCGTAGTGGTCGTGGCGGCGTTGGTGGCCGCGGGTTTTGCCGCCGGCATCGTCGCGATGCGCGATCATCTATTTGCGCAAATCAACCTCGGCGACGGGCTGCTGGATCGGTTGCTCGCGATCCTGGTGCAACTCGATGCGTCGGTGTTCGGCACGGTTGCGCTGCCGTTTCGGCCGTTGGTCGACTTGATCCTTGCAGATCGTGTCTCCGCCGCCAACGCGCAACTCGTCGCGGTGGCCACGGCGATTGTGGCGGGAATGGCTGTCGCGGTGATTGGCTTGTATGCGGCAATGGTCCGCCGCATGGCCCGCCGTGAGAGAGATGCGTACCATCCGGCCACTCGAGTGTCGGACCGAGCATTGAAGCGTCGAATTTCGCCGTCCGCTTCGGCCGTCGCTACGCCCGATTCCACGTTGGCGGCGGGGCAGGCGCACTGGCCTGGCGGCAATTGGTCGGGGCCCGCCGACATTGGGGCAGCCTGCTCACGGCGATGATCGCCCCGGCGATTTTGGCTTGCGTGCCGTTGTTCGTCATCGCCGACGCACGCGTCGCCTTCGTTTCGACTGCGGGAGCGCTGGCATTCTACACGTTCCTGCTGCTGCCCACGGCGCTGCGATTCGACTTCCGTCGCGACTTCGAGCGGTTGGCGATTCTGAAGGGTCTGCCCATCTCGCCGGCCGCCACGGTCGTCGGTCAGACGTTCGTGCCCGTGCTGATCGCCACGCTTTTCCAGGCCGGCGTGCTGACCGCGGCCGTCGTCGCGCGTTCGCTGCCACCGCAGTTCCTCGTCGTGGCGATGCTCGTAATGATCCCGCTCAACGCGTTTGTATTCGCGCTCGACAATCTGATATTCTTGCTCTATCCGTATCGGATGCAGCAGGAGGGCCTCGAGATATTCCTCCGCACGATGCTCACGTTCACGGGCAAGGGTTTGTTGTTTACGGCGGGCCTGGCCGCCGTGGCCGCCTGGGGTCTTTCCGCCGCAGCCCTCACGCACGCTCTCACTGCCTGGACTGGCAGCCACGTCGACGCCTACGCCGTCTTTGCCGCGGGCATGATCGCCGGTCCAACTCTGTCGGCACTTTTTGCGATCTACGCCCTCTGCCTCACGTATCGCTGCGTCGATCCGATCGAAGACACACCCGGTTAAGCCAGATCGTTTACGCCGCCGACACGTGGATCGTCTTGAGCAAGTCGTCGCGCAGCACCGTCAGCTCAAAACCCTGGTCGGCGGGCACGGTCATCAATAGCCGGTGAATGTCGTCGATCGATGTGACGAGCCTTCCTGCAAGTGCCACGATGACGTCGCCAGTCTCGAGACCCGCCTCAGCTGCGAGGCCACCGCGCGTCACGTCAAGGACCTCCACACCTTGGTCAGCGAGCAAATCGAGCTCGCGCACCAGCATCCGCGGCAATCGCGTCACCTGCGCCGCGATTCCCAGTTGACGGCGGCGGACCCGACCGTGCGTGAGGATTTCGCCGAGCACCCACTCGGCCGTACTTGAGGGGATGGCAAAACCAAGGCCCTGGGCCATGGCGATGATCGCTGTGTTGATGCCGACCACGAGGCCGCGCGAATCGACAAGCGGCCCGCCGGAGTTGCCTGGGTTGATGGGCGCCGCGTGCTGGATCACGTTTTCGATCAATCGACCGTCGCGGCCGCGCATGCTGCGGCCCAGCGCACTTACGACGCCGGTTGAGACGGTCGACTGCAAGCCGAGCGGGCTCCCCATAGCGATCACCAACTGGCCGACGCGCAGACCGGCGGAGTCACCGAGTTGGGTAATCGGCAGACCGCTGGCGGAGAGCCGAATTACGGCCAGATCGGTCGCGGGGTCGTCACCCACGAGCTCAACGCCCAATCGATCGCCATCGGTCGTTTCAGCTGAAAGCTTGCGACGGTCGTCCACCACGTGGCTGTTGGTGATCGCGTAGCCGTCGGGCGTTACGAGAAAGCCCGACCCGCTGCCGCCGCGGCCATCGCCAGCTTGACCCGAGACGCTAATCACGGCTGGCGACACCGTCCCGACGACGTGGATCACGGCTTGAGAGTAAGCATCGAGCAAATCGGCGTCGGTCGCGGGACGATTGGCGGGCCTCGGGCGGGCCGGACCGTCGTTCGAGTCACTGGTATTGTGGATTAGCTGCCCGGATAGTGATTGTGGAATAAAGCGGTGCATTACGTATCTCCTGGATTGGGCGTAACGGTTAATTATTGCGGGTGAGGCAATAGGCTGGCCGCGGGCTCCAGAAAAGACGCCTCGACCGTGGGAATCCGCGTTCCGGCGCGGTATCCTGGAGTCGTGCGCCGGCCCGGCTGAAAGCGCTTGAGATGGCTGGGTAACGCACGTCAGGCGGCGTTACGATTCTATTCTGGTCGTACTCACGACCCTTTCGCAGGAGAGCTCTTCATGAACACCGACGAATTTGTCAGAAGCCAGTACCACGCGTTGCGGGACGAAATCCGCGAGTCGAAGGCCCACATCTTTTGGCTGCTGATCACCGGGATGTTCTTGGTTATGGCTGCCGGCTTTTTGGCGGCCGAGTATCCGTCGGCCTTCGCCAACGCCGCGATCCCCGTGTTGCTCTTGGCGCTGATGCTGACCTTTATCTCGGAGCAGAATAACATCGCCCGGGCGGGCCGCTATTTGCGCGAGGTCGTCGAGCCGCGGATTCAGGACCTGACGTGTTGGGAGCACTGGCTCGAAAGCAAACACCAGCTCCGCGAGGTCGATCATGCCTTCGTGATTGGCTTCAACGTGATCTTCATGGTCTTCTTTGCCATCTCGGTGTCGCTCACCCTATGGCAGCTCGTGCTCCGCGGCCAGGAATGGTACGTCTGGAGCGTCGGCACGGCGTACATCCTCGGCGGACTTTGCGTGCTGTATGTGTTCGTGCGCCACTATCGCGCGTCGACGGCGGCAAGCTGACGCGCACAACGATTTGATTCGAGAGAGCTACCTTCGCGGCGTCCGGGAGACGATGCTCCACGGACGACGTCAGTCTTTACCGTTCCAGTGAAAGATGTCCTCCACCTTGACGTCAAATACTTTGGCGATGCGGAGCGCCAATAGCAATGACGGGGCGTAGCGTCTTGCTTCGAGCGCGATAATCGTCTGTCGCGTTACCAAGGCGCGATCCGCGAGGTCTTGCTGCGTCATCTCGCCATGCTCGAACCGCAGCCGGCGAATCTCGTTGGTCAGCTTGCACTTTGCCATCGGTTATTGTCTGGTGTAGAGAATCAACGTGGTCAGCGAATGAACAAACAGAAGGATTGCGGTTGACCACCACACCACCATCGCCAGTACTTCAACGGGAACCGAGCCGTGTTCGCCCACCAGGTAGAGAGCCAACATGCAGGCTGCGATCAGTCCCACCCAGATCACGCTTTTGGCGACAGCGAAGGCTTTGACGTTGATCATTTGATCCCGTTCGTCGGAGATGACACGCCCGCTGCGCTTCGCACGGATGTAGAAGAAGCCACTCAGTCCCGCCAAGCCCAGCAACCCAAAAGCTCCCATCGCCCTCCACGGGCCGATCACCGGCCAGAGCACGAAATACGTGACCACGGCCAGAACAACGACGACCAAGTTGAACCAAGCGTTTTTCTGTTGGAGCGACATGACCCGACTCCTACCAAGCCCAAGGATCGTGAATTCGAGCCGAAATAACGGCACGGCCGCATTGTAAAATATATCTTACATTATGAAAAGTATAAGTTACATATATTTGCGGAAACGGGCGTATTTTTGCCGAGGGGCGGATGCCCCGAGGCTTCGCTCTACGCATTCGTCCGCCATTTTCGCGCGTCGACGGCGGCGAATTGACACCGGGTGGATGGGGTCGAGCGACAGCGAGCACCCAGAGACGCACGGACCACGCTGGGCACTGGGGATCGGCTCCACCTCGACCCCCAGTCACCCGCCGCTAAATGAAGATCGTCGCCGGGTGCTCCAAGTAGTCTTTGATGCACTGGATGAAGATCGCGCCGTCGGCGCCGTCGACCACGCGGTGGTCGAACGAGCCGGAGAGGTTGACCATCCGGCGGATGGCGATCTGGCCCTTGTGGACCACCGGCCGGTCGATCGCCTTGTTGATGCCGAGGATCGCCACCTCGGGATGGTTGATGATCGGCGTCGCGGCCAGACCGCCCATCGAGCCGAGGCTGGTCACCGTGAACGTCGAGCCGGTGAGATCGTTCCGCGAGATCGATTGGTTGCGGGCGGCTTCGGTGATGCGGCGCATCTCGCGGGCAGCCTGCCAGAGGTCCATCGCCTCGGCGTGGCGGACGACCGGGACGCACAGGCCGCGATCGGTCTGCGTGGCGATGCCCAGGTGGACCGCCTCGTAGCGCGTGATGACTTCGCGTTTGTCTTCGTAATGGGCGTTGAGCTGCGGGAAGCGGGCCAGCGCCTTGGTGACCGAGAGCATGATGAAGGGCAGGTAGGTGAGCTTGGGCTGGCCGTCGGTGCGATGGCTGTTGAGGTGCTCGCGGAGCGATTCGAGCTCGGTGATGTCGACTTCTTCGATGTAGGTGAAGTGCGGGATCTCGGACGAGCTGACGACCATCTTCTCGGCGATGCGGCGACGGAGGCCGGCGAGGTGGACTTCGGTCGTGTGCGAGCCGGGTGTGCGGCGCGGGCCGCTGGGCGTCGGGGCGAACTCGGTGCGGAGGAAAACGTCGACGTCGCCGTGGGTAATCCGGCCGTTGGGGCCGGAACCGGGCACGTGGCCCAGGTCGACGTGCATCTCGCGGGCACGGCGGCGGACGGCGGGGCTCGCCAGCGGCGCAAGCAGCGGCGGCGCGGCAACGGCGGCGGGGCTGGCCACGCGTTGAACCATCGGCACGATCGTTGGTTCGTCCGGCGCGGCCTGGGCGACGACGACCGTTCGCGGCCGGACGGCGGTCGCAGTTTCTTCCGCGACTGGTGCGGCGACGGTGACTGGCGACACGTCGAAGCTCACCAACTCCGTGCCGACGGCAACCGTCTGGCCCACTTCGCCGTGCGTCGAGACGATTCGCCCGTCGATGCCGCTGGGGATGGTGACGGTGGCCTTGTCGGTCATCACCTCGACCAGTGGCTGATCGACGCGGACTTCCTGTCCCGGCTCGACGTGCCAAGCGACGATCTCCGCCTCGACGACGCCTTCGCCCAGATCCGGCAGCTTGAAAATGACGGGTTGCATAATGCGTTCCTTGCGTGCTTCACGCCGCGAGCGCGCGTTCGACCGCCTGCGTGATGCGTTGGCGGCTGGGCATGTATTGCCACTCTTGGGCATGGGGAAACGGGGTATCCCAACCGGTGACGCGCTCGATGGGGGCTTCGAGATGGTAGAAGCAATGCTGTTGGAGCAGGGCGACGATCTCGGCGCCGAAGCCGCTCGTCCGCGGCGCTTCGTGAACGACGACACATCGGCCGGTCTTCTGGACGCTCGCGGTGATCGTTTCGAGGTCCAGCGGCACGAGCGTTCGCAGGTCGATTAGCTCGGCATCGACGTGCGAGCCTTCGATTGCCGCGCGGGCGACGTGAACCATCGTACCCCAGGCAACGATCGTGACTTCCTCGCCGGGCCGAATGATCGACGCCTTGCCGAGTGGCACGCGGTAGTGACCCTCCGGCACTTCGGCCGTCGGCTGGTCGCGCCACGGCGGCACGCGCTCGACCTCGCCGTCGAACGGGCCGCGGTAGAGCCGCTTCGGCTCGAAAAAAATCACCGGGTCGTCGGACTCGATGCTGCTGATCAAGAGTCCCTTGGCGTCGTACGGATTCGAGGGCATGGCGACGACCAGCCCTGCGGTGTGCGTGTAGTAGGCCTCGGGCGACTGGCTGTGGAACAGTCCGCCGCGGATGCCGCCGCCGCAGGGAGTGCGAATCGTGAGCGGCGCGGTCCATTCGCCGCCGCTGCGATAGCGAAACTTGGCCAGCTCGTTGGTGATCTGGTCGAATGCCGGGTACATGTAGTCGGCGAATTGAATCTCGGGCACGGGTCGCAGGCCGTTGAGCCCCATGCCGATCGCGGCCGCGATGATGCCGCCCTCGGCGAGCGGCGTGTCGAACACGCGTCGCGGTCCGAACCGCTCCTGCAATCCTTGCGTGGCCCGGAAGACGCCGCCGAAGTAGCCCACGTCCTCGCCGAGCACGCAGACGTTCGGGTCGCGCTCGAGCATCACCTCGAGGCCGGACCGAATCGCTTGGATGAGGTTCATCGTGGACATGAGTTTGCTAACCAACTGCTCGGTGCTGCGGTTTGGCAAAGGGTACAGTCGTCGGCGCACGCTCCTGTTCCACCGATTCCGCTTGGAGCTCTTCGAACTGCCGCTGTAGGTGGTCGGGCGTCTTCACGTACACGTCTTCGAACATGGTGATCGGCGCCAGTTCGCTGGGATTGTGGAGCGAGCCATAGGCCTCGGCGTGCTCGAACGTGGCGATCGCTTCTTGTTCGAGGGCGGCGTCGAGTTGGGCGTGGGATTCGTCGGACCATTCGCCCAGCCCGACCAGGTGCCGCCTGAGTCGATCGATCGGATCGCCGCCGGGCCAGCAGGCGGGCTCATCGTCGGCCCGATATTGGCTGGTGTCGTCGCTGGTGGAGTGGGCGTCGCAGCGGTAAGTGACGAGCTCGACCAGCGTCGGTCCGCCGCCGCGGCGAGCGCGTTCGATGGCCCATTGCTCGGCCGCGTACACGGCGAGGAAATCGTTACCGTCGACCCGCAGGCCCGGCAAGCTGTAGGCGTCGGCCCGGAGAGCGAACGTGCGGCCGCCGGTGGCGAGCGACCGGTGGGTGCTGATCGCCCATTGGTTGTCGACCACGTGCAGCACGCATGGCGGACGAAAGACCGAGGCGAAAGTTGAGCGCGTGATGAAAGTCGCCCTGGGCCGCGGTGCCGTCGCCGCTCCAAACGCCGACCACGTGCCGCTCGCCGCGATAGGCGAAAGCCATCGCCGCTCCGACCGCCTGCGGCCACTGCGTGCCGACGGGGCTGGAAATCGAGACCACGTTGCCGGCCCGCCAACTGTAGTGCACCGGCATCTGCCGGCCCTTGCGTGTGGTCGAAGCGGTTGCCGATGTTCTGGCACATCATGGCGACCAGCGGCATGCCGCGGACCAGGAACAAGCCCGGCTGGCGGTAACTGGGAAAGAGCAAGTCGCGGTGTGCGTAGGCCATCGCGCCGGCCACGCCGCAGGCTTCCTCGCCCCGGCTGGTGACGTGAAACGACACGCCGCCCTTGGCGGTGCATCGCCATCATGCGGGCGTCGAAGTGCCGCACGCGGAGCATCATTTCCAGGCCGTGGCGGAGTTGCTGGGGCGTAAGCTGCGGATTCCACTCACCGAACGCGGCCGAATGATCGTCCAGCACGCGGATCAGGCCGGTGGCGTGTTCGCGGCAGGCTTCGTAGGGCGCGAGCGTATCGGGCCGCGAGAGATCGCCGGGCTGTTCGGCGAAGGGCGCGAGCGTCGGCGCGTCGCCCGGACGGTGGGGCGGGCTCGGCACGTGCAGCTCGAGCGGCAAGGGATCGCGCAGCGGCACCATGGTCCGCATAACATGCGGCCGGATGCGGTTTGCCCACCAGCGGCGACGGCGATGAGTCGTCCATGACTCGTCCCTGGGATTGTTGATCGATGATTGATGATTGATGATCGGAAATTCATCAATCATCAATCATCAATCATCGATTTTTTTGCTTGCTCTAACAGTTGTCCTGCACGATATGAGCTTCGTACCAACGGGCCCGAGGCGACGGCGCGAAATCCGATTTCGCGTGCCTCGTCGGCCCAGGCGTTGAATTGTTCGGGGGTGACGTAGCGCTCGACCGGCAGGAATCGCTCGCCCGGTTTGCCTGGGGCAAGGTACTGGCCCAGCGTCAACAGGTCGACGTCGGCGTCGCGGAGCTGCACGCATGGCGTCGGAGACTTCGGCATCTGTTTCGCCGATGCCGACCATGAGGCTGCTCTTGGTGAATACGTCGGGGCGGAGACGCTTTGCGTCGCGGAGCACCTGTAGGCTCTGGGCGAACGACGCGCGCGGGTCGCGGACGGTGGCATCGAGCCGCGCGACGCACTCGACGTTGTGCGCGAAGACGGCCAGCGGTGCTCCGTCCAACAGATGACGCAGCGCGGGCTCGCTGCCGGCCAAATCGCTCGAAACAACTCGATCGTGATTCTTGGCAACCTGCGGTGCACCGCTTCGACGCAGCGCTTGTAGTGTGACGCGCCGCCGTCGGGCAGATCGTCGCGATTGACGACCGTGATCACCACGTGTTCCAGGTGCATCCGCTCGACGGCGTCGGCCAGATGTTCGGGCTCGGCTTCGTCGGGCGGTTCGGGCGCGCGGAGCGTTTCGACGCTGCAGAAGCGGCAGCCGCGGGTACACGTTTTGCCGGCGATCATGAACGTGGCCGTGCCGCGTGCCCAGCAGTCGTGAACATTGGGGCAGCGGGCCTCTTCGCAGACGGTGTGCAGCTCGTTTGCGGCGACGGTGTTCTGCGTCGCGTTGAAGACCGCCAGCGGAGAGCCGCTTGGCAGATTGACGCGCAGCCACTCGGGCAGCCGCTGGCGCGTGCGCGCAAGGGGTGGATCGATCGTCGGAAGCGGGAGAAAGCTGTTCACGCGTGGAATCTCAGGGTGCTGGCGGACGCACTCCGCCGGGTCGCGGAGTCTACATAAAACCGGCCCCCAGTCCAATGGCGCACCAAGCGGCGGCCACCCGTCATGCTAGCACCCCACCGGCGTGCATCAAGCTCCGCTTGCGGCGTAGCTCCGCCTGCCGCGACCGTCAGCCGGTGAGCCCTTCAAACAGCGGCGTCGACAGATATCGCTCGCCGAGGCTGGGGATGATCACGCAGATTCGCTTGCTTTCGTACTCGGGCCGGGCCGCGACTTTGGCCGCCGCACACATGTTGGCGCCGCTCGAGATGCCGCCGACGATGCCCTCTTCCTTGGCCAGCCGCCGCGACCATTGGAACGCTTCTTCGTTCGTGACCTGGATCACTTCGTCCACGAGCGAGGTGTCGAGGTTCTTGGGGATGAAGCCGGCGCCGATGCCTTGGATTTTGTGTGGGCCGGGCTTGCCGCCGGAGATCACCGGCGAATCGACCGGCTCGACGGCGATCGCCTTGAAGTCGGGATTCTTCGGTTTGATGAACCGCGCGACGCCGGTGATCGTGCCGCCGGTGCCCACGCCGGCGACGATCGCGTCGATCTTGTGGCCGGAGTCTTCCCAGATTTCGGGGCCGGTTGTTTTCTCGTGAATCGCCGGGTTGGCGGGATTCTCGAACTGTTGCGGCATCCAGGCGTTGGGCGTTTTCTCGACCAGTTCGGCCGCCTTGGCAATCGCGCCCTTCATGCCTTCGGCAGCCGGGGTGAGCACCAGTTCGGCGCCCATGAACCGCAAAAGTGCCCGGCGTTCGACCGACATCGACTCCGGCATCGTGAGGATCAGCTTGTAGCCCTTTGCCGCGCAGACGAACGCCAGCGCGATGCCGGTGTTGCCGCTGGTGGGCTCGATGATCGTGGTGCCCGACTTGATCTGGCCGTCGCGCTCGCCGGCCTCGATCATCGCCACGCCGATGCGGTCCTTGACGCTATTGAGCGGTTGAAAGAATTCGAGCTTGGCGAAGACGGTCGCGTGATTCTGCGGGACGAGGCGATTGATGCGGACCATCGGCGTGTCGCCGATCGCCTGAGCAATGTTTTCGTAAGTCTTGTTTCGTGGCATGTCGACACCTATTCTTTCGTGGCTGGTGACTTCCCCGCACGTGCAAACCGTGGATTATCAACATTCGCTTTCGGGCGGCAAGGTCTGTCGCAATTGCCAACCGAGGTGGACCGGGCGGCCGGCGGCGGCGATTTCGGCCCAGCAGGCGTATTTCGCCGTCGGCACGGCGAGGGCAGACGCTTCAAGATCGAGTTCTGGGACGGCGAACGGCCAGGGGGCCAGCGAACCGCGCCAAAGGATTTCAGCGTTGCCCACCGTCTTGGAATTCTGTCGAAAGATGATACTTGCCGAGGATCCTCGAAGTGCGAGACGCCATTTCTGTGTTCGGAATCACGGCGGCGTGGTCGGCCTCGTCATCGCCGGCGATCGGGCCGTCGCAGCAGAGCCACAGGCTCAACAGGTCGGCCGCGTATAGCATCTGCTGGGCGCGATCGGCAAGCTCGGGCGTGTGCGTCGGATCGCTACGTTGCCACTCGACGAGCCAGCCGGCGCGCTGGTCGACTGCTGCGCGGATCCACTCGTGCGACGTTCGGCTGCGTGGCATGATCCGAGCCGCTGGCCAGTCCGGCAAAGTGACCTGCCACGATCGCGCCGGCGAGCGGGCCGATGCGACGGGCTGCCGCGATCGAGTCGTTCCAAATCTCGATGGCATCGGCGACGGCCAACTCGACGAACGAAAGTGGCCGGCCGCGCGCGGCATCGAGCTGCGGCGCGGCTTCCCACTTCGTCCAGCCTTCGTCATGGTGCGCGATCGCCTCGATCACTTCTTCCGGAAACGGCTCGCGCCACGCGCGGGTGAGCGCGCCGCTCACCCGCGCATGGGCAACCTGTGAAATGAGCAGCCAAGCTCTGGCGCCATTGGCGAGCGTGACTTCACGGCGGATCATAGGTACATCTACTTACCGCTCAGTGGAAAAACCATCCAGCGACCGTCCGCACCGCCCAAAAACGGTGCCGCATCGTGGAGAGGTCCACACTGCACATCAAAGCGCATCATCGGCTAGCTGTCGACGCAAATGGCCGGCTGATGATCGCCTCCACAGCCAATGTGCCGAACACGATTGACTCGGCATGTTTCTATTGCTTGCACTAGTTACTCTGAGGCTGATTATTTTTCAAATGGCTGTATGGTTTCTGCTTTAGGAAATGATAGTAGTTGAACACAGCAGACACGTCGGGACGAGTCCGGACGTGACTTCGGGGTGGAATATATGCCGAACTTAGATAGGAATGTTTTCGAATTTGGCCGTAGACGGGAGCCGATAGCCCAAGCAACAACAGAAGAAACAGGGCGATTTTCATCTAATTTTCCTAATCAAAAAATGCCTATTCACGACGCGAGCTGATCAACAGCAAGTACCGTCGAAGTAGAAGCACTAGTAGTGTACGTTGCTTGCGGGATCTGGTTTTTTTCGGCCGTGCTTTACCCTATCCAGGCCGACACCTTGCCGCTTTTCTTCCGGCAAGATCTGGCGATAAAGTATCGGATTCTGCACGGCTAGGACTTAGAAACGCGGTAAAGCGTGAAGTGAAAAGCACTTACGATGGCGTTTGGAAGTCATATTTGGCCCTGCCGAAGCCGCCGCCGCCGGGAGTTTCAATGACGAGCACGTCGCCCGGCTCGACGGTTAGCTGAATGATACCGGGAAGGTCGACGGTTGTCCTGTCGACGCGAATCAGCCGATTGCGGCCGATCGCGCCGGGCTTGCCACCGGCGGTGCCGTAGGGCGGGTGGGGGCCGCGGCGCTGGGTGATCAGCGACACGGTGAGCGGCCGCAGGAATTCGAGTTCCCGCACGGTGCCGTCGCCGCCGCGATTTCGGCCCATGCCGCCGGAGTCGCGGCGAATCGAGAATCTTCGGACACGCACTGGGAAGCGGCGTTCGAGGATTTCTGGGTCGGTGAGTCGCGTGTTGGTCATGTGGACCTGGACCGCGCTCGCGCCGGGGCCGTCGGCGGTGGCGCCGCTGCCGCCGCAGATTGTTTCGTAGTAGCCAAACGTCGTATCGCCAAAGACAAGGTTGTTCATCGTGCCCTGGCTCGCGCCCGCCAGCCCTAGTGCTCCCAGCAGCACGTCGACCACTCGCTGCGAGGTCTCGACGTTGCCCCCGGCCACCGCGGGAGTCGTCTCCGCCGTCGCGCCCGGCTGCGGGTTGAGCAGGCACTTGGGCAGGACGATCTCGATCGGACGCAGCACGCCATGGTTGAGTGGGATGTCTTCGTCAACCAACAATCGCAATACGTAATTCACGGCAGCGGTCACGATCGCGCGGTTGGCGTTGAGGTTGCCCGCCACCACCGGGCCCGTGCCAGTGAAATCGATCGTCGCGGCATGTTCGCTCTTGGAGTCGTGGATCGTGAAGTGGACGGCGATCGGGACACTCTGGCCGTCCGCGGTCTCCAAGTAGTCGCTGAACACATGTGTTCCCGTGGGGAGGCGGGCGACGCCTGCCGCACCTTCCGCTCGGCCGCATCTTGCACGTGATTCATGTAAGCCGCGACGACCGGCTCCGTATAGCGCTCAACGAGTGCCGCGAGGTCGCTTGCACCTTGACGGTTGGCCGCAATCTGGGCCTCGACGTCGGCCAGGTTGGCGGCAAGGTTCCGCGACGGATAGGGTGCCGAATCGAGCAACTTCCGCAACACTTCGAGCCGCGACTCGCCGGCGGCGACGATTCGCAGGTTTTGGATCAGCACGCCCTCTTCGGCAAGGCTCTTCGAAAACGGTGGCATTGATCCCGGCACGATGCCGCCGATCTCCGCGTGATGGGCGCGATTGGCGGTGAAGAAGAGGAGTATTCCCGCCGCGTTGTGGATCGGCGACACCACGGTGATGTCCGGCAGGTGCGATCCGCCGGCGTACGGGTCGTTCGTGGCAAACACGTCGCCCGGCGCGAGGTCGGGATTCGCAGCGATGATGTGCCGCACCGTTTCTTCCATGGCCCCGAGATGGACCGGCACGTGCGGCGCATTCGCCACGAGCCGCCCGTCGGCGGTGAAGATCGCGCAGCTGAAGTCGAGCCGCTCCTTGACGTTGACGCTGCTCGCGGTGTTGCGGAGCGTGACGCCCATCTGCTCGGCGATGTTGGCCAGTAGGTTATTGAAGATCTCCAGAAAGACAGGATTGGATGCGTTGCGGGCGCGATCTTGTCCGAAACGTGTTGGCCCGAATCGGTGAGCAACAACTCGCCGCTGGTGAGCACGTCGGCTTGCCAAGCGGCTTCGAGGAACGTGGTCGACATCGGCTCACTGATCAGGGCCGGGCCGACGATGCGATCGCCGGCCGAAAGCTCCGACCGTTCGAAAAGGGGGACATCTTGCGGGCAGTTCTCGACGAAGACACGGACGGCACCCTGCGGTTTAGGAAAGTGTTCGGTCGCTCGCCGGCTCGCCGCGAGCTCGCTGGCGACAAGGCCTGTGACTTCGACACGGGCGGCCGCGATCTCCAAGGGCCGCCCTGCGTGGGTATAGCCGTATCGCTCGCGATGAGCGGTGGCAAACGCCGTCGCGAAGTCGTCGTTCGTCGGCCACAGGATCGAGAGACAACTGTCGACTCCTTGGTAACGCAGGTCAAGCGAGCGCGCTGCGGAGATCTGTTCGATCGCAATGCCCTCACCGCGGAGCTCGTCGCGCACTTCGGCCTCCAGCATGTCGAGCTGTTCGCCAACGTGTTTGAGCGATTCGGAGTTCAAGACTTGCTCGATGCCGATCGCACGATGTCGCACGACGTCGGCCACGCCGATTCCCAAGGCGCTGAGAATGCCGGCGTGGGGATGCACGAGCACTTGCCGGACGCCGAGCTCGCGGGCGACCGCGCACGCATGCTGCGGTGCCGCGGAGCCGAACGCCACGAGCAAGTAGTCGGCCGGATTCGCCCCCTTCGCCACCGTCACCAGCCGTATCGCCGCCGCCATATTCGCGTTGGCAATCCGCATCAACCCCGCCGCCAACTCCTCGAGCGAATGCGGGCTGGCCGCTTCAGCGGCCAGTTTCCCGAGCCGCCCCTTCGCCGCCGCACGATCCAACGGAAAAGGAAACCGCTCGGCGGCAATCCGCCCCAGCACCAAATTGCAGTCGGTCACCGTGAGCGGCCCGCCGCGTCCATAGCAAGCCGGTCCGGGATCCGCTCCCGCGCTCTCCGGCCCGACGATCAGCTTCACGCCGTCGAACCGGCAGATCGATCCGCCGCCGGCCGCGACGGTTTCGATCGCCATCGTCGGCGCGACGAGCCGCACGCCGGCCTTCTCGGTTTCGTATTCGAGCTCGAAGCGTCCGTCAAAACGGGCGACGTCGGTACTCGTGCCGCCCATGTCGAAGCCGATTGCCGCATTGAAGCCGGCCGCCTGCGCCGCCCGCGAAAAGCCGACCACGCCGCCTGCAGGGCCGGAAAGGATGCTGTCCTTGCCGCGAAACTTGGTCGCCGACACCAGTCCCCCGGCCGACGTAAGCAGGCGAATGTGGCTTCCGGGGAGCGAAGCCGAGAGCCGGGCGACATACTCCCGGAGCACGGGGTTCAAATAGGCGTCGACAACCGTCGTATCGGCCCGGGGGACGACCCTTGGCAGCGGCGCGACTTCGTGCGACGCGCTGACTTCAACGAAACCGACGTCGCGAGCGAGCCGGGCGACGAGTTGTTCGTGGGCAGGATGCCGGTCGGCGTGTAGTAGGCAGATGGCCAGCGATTCAATCCCAGCCTCGCGGAGCGACGCGAGCTGCTGCCTCACGACCGCTTCATTCGGCGCTGCGAGCACCTCGCCGGCGTGCGTCATGCGCTCGTCGATCTCGACGACGGCGGACGTGAGCGGCGGCGGTTTGCGGACCGTGAGATCGAACAGCCGCGGCCGGGCCTGGTAGCCGATTTCGAGTACGTCGCCGAATCCGCGCGTGGTCGCGAGCGCGGTGCGTGCGCCGCCGCGGGTAATGAACGCGTTGGTGCCGCGCGTCGTGCCGAGGCGGAGCACCATGGGCGGCACGCGCTTGGTCAGTGGCAGGCCCAATATGTAGCGAATGGCGACGACCGGTGCATCGAGCGGCGATTGGAGCTCGTAGCTGGCGCCAGGGGCAGGGAGCTGCCGAAACCCGCGAAGACGCAAGCGGCGTTCGGCGGGGTCGAAGGCGAAGATCTCGCTGGCGTCGAGAGTCGTTCCCGCTGCATCGACAATCGCCAATTGCCAGCCGACCCAGAAGTCGGGCGGATCGTTGCGGCGCGACTCGTCGACGATGGAATCGCGCGTCGCGGCTGCGACATTTCCTTTCGTGATCCCGTTCGAGAGCAGCTTTAGCCGGCGCGTTGAGCCGTCCGGCGCACGGGCCAGGCAGTCGGTGAACGTGCCGCCGACGTCGATCCAGAAATCCCACCGTGCATTGGGCATGGCGAAGCGGTTGGTTTGCCGAGTGCGCCGAGCAATTCAAGAGACGCATCCTAACAAATCGTCCGCCGCGCGGCAGGTGCTATCGTCGGGTACGACTCTTCTGAGCCGACTGGTTACGGTTGCTTTGCGTTGCGCGGGTTTTGTAGAGCTGGGCGACAGTCTGTCCTTGGGGTGGGACCACGAAGATCTTTGGGTCGTCGATGATCCATTGGGTCGACCAGGTGCGGCCGTTGTCCCAGTTGGCGACGTTGAAGAAGAAGTTGTTGAACGACAGGCAGCGGTTGCCATAGGGGAAGTACGAGGCGAGGTAGTCGTCGGACGTCAGGTCGTCGACCCCGGGGCTGGCATAGTAGTGGACTTGTCCGTCGGGCGTGAACGACACGCCCATCGTCCACCAGCCGGGTTCGGTGGCTTTGATGCTGCGAATGTCGTTGCCGCGCGGGCCGGAGCGGATCGTGAGCTGGGCGTAGTCTTCGGGAACACTCTTGCCATTGGCCTTGCGGAAGAGCCAGAACATGCCGGGCCAGTAAGGCTCCATGCTGCCGTCGGGCTTGCGGCCACGGCAATCACAACGCATGCCGAACGACGCGCCGCTGCGTTGCTCCCACTGGTCGAACGGAGGCAAGTACACGCGCACCGTGCAGCTCGGTTGCCAGTTCATGGGGATCGAGCGGCCAAGGCGGCGATCGAATTTCATTAGGAGGTCGTCTTGCTGCTGTTTGCCGCTCGGCCGGCCGGGGATGCCGGAGTACTTGGTGGCGAACAGTAGCGATCCGGTGCTGCCCTCGATGCCGCCGGGCGGAGTGGGAACTCGCTTCACCACGTCGGGCGTGCCGCGGAGCGCGCCTTCGCGCCACAGTTTGTTGCTGGAGAAGCCGCCGGGCGCGCGATCGTTCTTGTCCTGTTCGCTGCTGCTCTTGGGTAGTTTGGTGTAGTAGCTCCAGCTCGGGTCTTCGAAGTCGTCGCTGCAATCGGACAAGAATTCGCCGGCGCCTGGGACGAACGGCGTGCCGGCCTGAGCGACTGCGGCGGCGAGCGGGAACAACGCAACGAGCGCAAACAGATGATGACGGCATGTCATGGCATGGGATCCTTGCGGAGAGGGGGCAGGACTGAGTGTGACGCAACTTCTATCAATTCGCGTACAATCACTCAATCGCGGTTCGACCGGCCATCATGGCGCGTCGCCGCGAAGTTGGCAATGCCCGCTATCGGCGCAGGCATCGCAAGCGTCGGCATTGCCGTGGGCAAAGGCCAGGCAACGGGCGATCCGCTGGCCGATTACCTCCGACATTAGCGGATGCAGGCCGAATGGGGCGGTCACCAGGTACCGGACGCCGGGATGCGACCGGGCCGCGTCGGCGGCGAGCCGCGGGATGTCGTCGTGCCAATGCCGGCCGGGGAGCAGGAAATAGGGGAACACGACGACCATTTTCGCCCCCCGCTCGACACACCGCCCAAACGCGGTGGCGATCGACGGCTCGGCCAGCTCCATGTGGGCCGGCTCGACCACCGGCAGGCCCGTTGCCGACGCGAATTCGCGGACCACGTCCAACAGCAGGCGATTGCTCTCGTCGCGGCGCGAACCATGGTCGACGAGGATCACGCCGAGTTCGCGGGTGTCGATCGGCAGGTTGAGTGGGCGGGGCGTCATGCCTATCAGCATAGCCCAGCATTGAGCGATCTGATATGGCCGCGGTCAGTGATAAACGCTCTCAAGCGGCCCCACCGCGATTGTCGAACACGCCGTGAGCGGGTACTTCTTGAGCACCGAATGAACATCGTCCATGGTGACGCGCTCCGAGCGCTTCGAGGTCGTCGGCGACCGTGCGATACTCGCGCCGTTGCAGCCAGTTGCCTCCGACGTTGAACAGCCGGCTCCGCGGGCGCTCGCTGCTCAAGACGACGCGGGCCTTTACCTTGTTCTTGGCCTGCCGCAGTTCGACTTCCGTGACGCCGCTTTTTTCCACCGTGCGGTAGATCGCCGCCAGCCGCGCGAGAATGTCCTCGGTGGCCTCCGGCTCGCAGGCGAGCCAGGTGTAAAACATGCCGAGGCCCTGGTATTCGTAGTGGCCCAGGCTCGCGCTTTCGGCCAGGCCCGACTCGGTAAGTTCCCAATACATGCGGCTGCCGGAGTCGTCGCCGACGATCGTGGCCAGCAGCTTGGCGGCGTAGCGATCGTCGTCTTCGCTGGCCGGGGCGTCGGCGATTTGCAGGACGTACTCCTGTGTGGCCGTGGGACGTTTCACGATTTCAAACCGACGGTCGGACGCGGCCCGCGGCAGGTCGCGCGGCGTCGCCTGCGGTTCCCAGTCGCCACAACGGCCCGCCACCTGCTTGACGAGCTTGTCAAAATCTACCTTTCCGGCCGCTGCAACGAACACGTTGCCCGGGCTATAGCGCGACGCAAAATAGCTGTGCATCTGGTCGCGGGCCAACTCGGTGATGCTCGCGCTCGTGCCCAGCACGCTCTTGGCCAACGGATGTTTGCCGAGGTGCAGTTCCTTGATTCGGTCGTCCATGCCGAACGGCGGCTGATCGAGATACATCTGGATCTCTTCGAGGATGACTTTCTTCTCCATGTCGAAGTCTTCCTGCCGCAAGCTGGGCCGCATGATGTCGGCCAGGATGTCGATGCTCGCCTCCTGATATTCGGGCAGCACCGATGCGTAGTAGACGGTGCATTCCTCGCTGGTGAAGGCGTTGTAGTGGGCGCCGATCTCGTCGAACTCACGGTTCACGTCATCGGCCGAGCGGCGCGGCGTGCCCTTGAAACACATGTGCTCGAGGAAATGGCTCACGCCGGCCACGTCGTCGGTCTCGTCGCGCGAGCCGGTGCGCACGAAGAAGCCGACGCTCTCCGAGTGGGCGTCGCCGTTCACTTCGGCCAGAATCTCCAGGCCGTTGGGAAGCGTGTGGCTAAGAAATTCCAACGGGCACCTCCAGCGGTTCCGGGCCGAGCGTCACCACGAGCATGTCTCGCGGCGGATTCGCGCGCAGGAAGCCGTTGATGCTCTCGCGCGTCAGCGCGTCGATCAGGCGGCCGATTTCGTCGAGCGTGCGAGCGCGGCCCAGGTGATACCACTCGCGGGCGAGCGCACCGCTGCGCGACGACGACGATTCCTGCTGCATGATCAGCGAGCTCTTGATGCGGGCCTTGAGGCGATCGAGCTCGTTCGCTTCGATGCCCTCGCCGAGCCGATTCAGCTCGCCGAGCGTGACGTCCAGCGTTTCCTGGGCGCGTTCGGCGGTCGTGCCCGCGTAGCAAAACACCGCGGCCCGATCGCGCTGTGTATGGAGCGAGGCGTTCACGGTGTAGCACAGCCCGCGGCGCTCACGGACCTCGGTGAACAGCCGCGAGCTTGAGCCGCTCGAAAGCACGCCAACTGCGGCCCAAGCCTGGAAGTAATCGGGATGCTTGTACGGAATCGTCGGGTAGGCGATGCCGACGTGCGCCTGACTCGATTCAAAAGAGATATGGTTTGTGAGCTGTTGGCCGTTGGATGCTACCGGCGCCGAATCATCGGCTGTGGCCCAATCACCGAATAGCCGCTCGACGTGATCGCACAATCGCTGCCAATCGAAGTTGCCCGCGACCGCGAGGATCGTGCCGTTGGGTCGATAATGCGTGCGCGTGAAACTTTCGCACGTCGTCGAGCTTGATCGCCCGTAAACCTGGCTCGTCGCCGTGGCTCGACCGGCCCCAGGGATCGGGATAGCGGCGCCGCCGCAGCTCGATCATCAGCTTGTGACTTGGGTCGTCGTCGACGCCGCGGAGCTCCTGCACGCAAACGCTGCGGCCCTGTTCCAACTGATCTTTCGGCAAGAGGGGCCGTCGCAGCAGGTCGGCAAACAGCTCGAGCGCGGCGGGCAGATTGTCGCGCAGCGTGGCCCCGCCGAACGACGCCTGCGTCGTGCCGACCGATTCGCCGCGCTCGACGCCGAGATTCTCAAGGGCCGAAATCCAGGCTCGGCTATCACGGTCACCGGCCCCGCGGAGCATCATCTCGCAGGTGAGCGAAGCCAGCCCGAAGCGTCCCGCTGGATCGTAGGAACACCCGCCCGGCAACAGAAACGTGAACGCCGCCGATTCGAGCGACTTGGTCGGCTCGCCGACGAGTACCATGCCATTGGCCAGATTGTGGGAGAGGATTTCTGCGGACACAGGGGGTCGAGCGTTAGGATGGATGGCGTGCTGAGTTTGCCCCACCCTACAACCGCCGCAATCTGGGCGTCAAGAGTACGCGAATTCAACCGCCTTGTAGAGCGTTTTCGTGCGCTGGAAGCCGAGCTGCCGGTACAGCCGCACGGCCGATTCATTCTGGCAAGTGACTTCGAGGTAGGCCCGCGAGAGGCCGGCCTGCTGGAAGCCGGCGAGCGCGGCGGAAACCAGGGCCGATCCCACGCCGCGGCGGCGATGCAGTGGCGTCGTGCCGACGTTTTGGATGCCCCCCAGCCGGCTCGACGCGCGGATGCCTTGAATCGTGCCGCAAATGTCGATCGGCTCGTGGCCGCCTCCCACATAGGCGGCGAGCCAGGTCGCCTCGGGCAAAAAATCTTCGCGCTCGGCGATCTCGCTCATCAGCCGATAGCATCCGTCGGAATCGCCGAGGCAGGAAAACACGTCGGCGTCGATCTCGTGCCGAAAGCTGAAGTACTTCGCTTCGGCGTGGTCACTGAGCAGATCGGGGTCCCAGGCGAGCAGCCGATAACCGGCCGGAACAGTGAGCGGTGAGATTGCGCGGCCGCGCAGATCGATCTCCATGCGGAACCGCTTGAAGTAGTTGACGCTCATGGAAGGAGTCGCCGTGCGAGTTAACCCGCCGCCGGAAGCCGAATCGTCCCCGTATTGAATGTACCGCCGACGGTCGAATGGGTCAAATCTTGCGCGGACCGGAGCTTCTAGCTTGGGGGCGAAATCCGGCCGTTGGAACCGGCAGAGTCGCGCCAATCGTGTTCCGCGGGATGAGCGGCGACGAGTCGGACTTCGTTCCGTGGATTGATGGGCGACTATCATTTGATGAGCCCCCGCAGGACTTTCAGGTTGATCGTATCCAGCTCCTTTCCTTTTTCCTCGCCCTTGGGGGTTTCGAGGTACATTGGCACCTTCCTGAAGCGGCGGTCGTTGAGCAGCAGACGGAAGGGCTCCTTGCCCATCGCGCCGCGGCCGATGCCGGCGTGGCGGTCGACGCGCGAGCCGAGCGGCTTGACGCTGTCGTTGAGGTGAAACGCGCGGACGAACTGGAGGCCGACGGTTTTGTCGAGTGCGGTCATCGTGGCCTTGTATTCCTTCTCGGTGCCCAGCGGGTAGCCGGTGGCGAAGGTGTGGCAGGTGTCGATGCAGACGCCGCCGATGCGGTCGGGATCTTTCACGCCCTCGATCATTGCGGCGAGCTGCTCGAAGCGATGGCCGAGGCAGGAACCTTGGCCGGCGGTGTTCTCGAGCAGGCATTTGGCCGTAATGCCGCGGGTTTGCTTGTGGACTTCGTTGAGCGCCCGGGAGACCGCCTTGATGCCGGCGGCTTCGCTGCTGGTGGTGTACGCGCCCGGGTGGGTGACGACGTAGGGGATGCCCAGCCGCTCGGCCCGCAATAACTCGACCACAAAAGCGTCGATCGATTTTTTCCAGAGCGCTTTGTCGGGGCTGGCGAGGTTGATGAGGTACGAATCGTGGGCGAGGGGGTGGGTGATCTTGCAATCGGCCAGCGCCTGCTGGAAGCGGGCGACGTCGTCGTCGGTGAGCTCTTTGGCCCGCCACTGGTTGTTGTTCTTGGTGAAGATTTGAACGCAATCGCAACCGACGCGGCGGGCTATTTCGACGGCTTTGTAGTAACCGCCGGCGATCGATTCGTGGGCTCCGAGAATGGGCATGGGTTGGGTTGAGCGGGGGTGGAGGAGGTTCTAGAATGGGGCGGTTTGAATTCGTGACGCATTGTTGCAGGTGAAAAGAGCGCGTCGCAAGCGACGCGGCCAAATTTATCGTGGGAGTGACATGGAACGAACACTGATTCTGCTCAAGCCGGATTGTGTTGAGCGGCGGTTGATGGGGCGGGTGATCGCGCGGTTCGAGGACAAGGGCCTCAACATCGTGGCGATGAAGATGATGTGCGTGACGCCGGAGTTGGCGAAGCAGCATTACGCCGAGCACGTGAAGAAGGATTGGTACCCGGCACTCGAAGGCTTTATCACCGGCGGACCGATTGTGGCCGCGGTCGTCGAAGGGCTGGAGGCGATTCGCGTGGTGCGGGAGATGCTCGGAGCCACGAGCGGACTGAAGGCGGCGGCAGGCACGATTCGCGGCGACTTCAGTTCCAGCCGGCAGATGAACCTAGTGCACGGCTCCGACGGCCCAGACGCGGCGAAGCGCGAGATCGGGCTCTACTTCCGCGCGGACGAACTCGTCGCCAGCGCGCCGGCAATTACGCCTTGGTTGCGGGCGGCCGACGAAGCGTAATCGATTCACTTGTCTTCCGGTAGTTTCACCGGGTTTTCCACAAGCCGGATCGTGCCGGCCGTGGCATTGAGTTCGGCTTCTGCGCCGATGGGGAGCGTGGTGTTGAAGGATATGTGCCCGATGGGGAAATTCGTGACGACCGGCACCGTGAGGTTGGCGAAATAGTCGTTCAGCACGTCGTTCATGCTCCAATCATCATCCCAGGGCTTTTCGTCTTTGCGGCGGGTGAAGCCGCCGAGGATGATGCCGGCGACGTGGTCGAATTTGCCGGCGAGCTTGAGCGTCGAGAGCATGCGGTCGATGCGGTAAGGGGCTTCGCCGACGTCTTCGAGGAACAGTAATTTGCCAGCGGTTTGGATTTCGTAGGGCGATCCCATCAGGGCATGGACGACCGAAAGATTGCCGCCGATCAACCGGCCGCGTGCGGTGCCGGGGACGAGCGTCCGCACCTGCGGGAAGTCGGCGGAGCGCTTGTCGCCCCAAGTGATTTCTTCCGCGGTCGGCCAGGGAACGATCGTGTAGCCGATGCCGTTTCCATATTTCTTGGCCAACAGCGCGCGCCAGAACCAGCGGGCGGCGTAGGGATTGAAGCCTTCCGGGCTGCCAAGGCCGTATTCGGGCACGGGAGAATGAAACGTGATGAGCCCGGTCTTCTGGTTGATGGCGACGTGCAGGGCGGTGATGTCGGAGAAGCCGACGAGGATTTTGGGGTGACGGCGGATGGCGTCGTAATCGAGATCGTCAACAATCCGCATGGTGCCGTAGCCGCCGGTGCCGGGGAAGACGGCGTCGACTTCGGGATCGTTGAAGGCGGCCATGATCTGGGCCGCCCGCTCTTGGTCGGTGCCGGCGAAATAGGCGTACCTGTGAAACAGCGCCGGGGGAAACACAACTTTGAAGCCGAGCTCTTCTAGGCGTTTTTTGGCAAGTTGGTCGCGGGGCTCGTCGAGATACCCGGCCGGGGCGACGAACATAATCGTGTCGCCGGGGGCGAGCGCCTTGGGGAAGATCGGGGCAGGGGCCGCGGTCTCATCCGCACCCGCGGATTGGTGGTGGAGCGATGACGTTACGATCACGACAAGAACGATCAAGCGGGGCAGGATCGATTTCATGTGAGGGGTTCCCTGCTAAGTGATGCGGCGTGGTATTTTCGCGCGTCGCGAGCGACGCAGCTAAGTTCTCTCCGCCTAGTGCGCATTGTACTTGGTCTGCGAGGGGTGCGAAAATTGGTGAGAGTCTGCTGCGCGAATCGATTACGTCGGCGCGGTCCTCCGAGAGAATGGAGAGACGACGCCGGGCTATACTAAGCGGTGCCGGACTTCGCCTGGCCGAACCAGGAGAACTGCAAAGTCATTTTTTCTCTATTACTAGCGATGAAGCAGCAGCATTGCTCGCGTCCCGCTTTTCCATCAATACCTGACAATCGCGTGCCCGGCTGGTGGCTGAGCATGCTGTGCCAAATGCCGAGAAAATAGACTTTGCAGTTCTCCTGCTGGCCGAACCAGCTACCTTGACAAGCTTGCCGGGAGAGGGGGCGGGGCGGAATATCTCATGCAGAGACGAGGATAAGTGATCGAGATTAGTTGTACCTCGCGTCCAGGCCGCAGTGTTTGCATTTGTTGCTAGGCCATGACGACCACCAGCAAACGGCAAATCGTTTGCCGCAACGTGGACAGCGCCAAGCAATAGCTCGCCACAAAGCGACCGTCGCATTCAACCAGGCGACAATTCCGGCAATCACAACAAGGATCAGGAGAATTGTCGAGAGCGTGTTCGATAAGAACGGTTCGACGAAAGAGAGAATTAGGGCGCAAGACAACATCCGAGAAAGTAGAACGTGAATCGCCAATAGCGTTCCCGAAAGCATTCGTATTCTGCGCACGAATACGTTTCACACATGTTGCAGTTTCCACCCTACTTCATTTCTTCCGGCATACGCGTGAGCGCGAAGTAGATCACGTAGAACCAGGAGAAGATGCCGGCGAGGATGGCCCAGAGGATCGAGCGGTTGCGCTGCCAGGAGCAGACGATGGCGAGGATCGTGCCGAAACCGACTCCGGAGCGGACAATAACGGTTTGGTCGGCGAGGGCTTGGGCGAGAAACATGGTTTTGCTTTCTTGGGAATCGAGAGCGTCCGCAGCGGCGGCGATGACCTCACGGCATCGCGCGCTACAGCGTCAGCAGCGACAGGCTGACTTGGATCAAACGGTCTTCGAGCATGACCGCCTCGCGGTCTTCGTGCTCGAAGGTGACGTTAAGGAATTCGAGTCCGCGGGCGTAGGCGATCGAGTAGCCTTGCCCGACGATGACGCTGGGGATCGTGATTTGCGAGAAAGCCCAAGGAGTGACGGCGAGCGCCGACTTGATTCCGCCGACGACCATGTTGGTGATTTCGCCAGTGGCGTCGACGATTTGCGAGTTGAGCTCGGCAAAGTCCTCTTGGAGCAAGCTGTTGGCGGCGCGGATCGCCACGCGTTCGGTCATGTTGACAGTAACGAAGCCCGATGATTTGCCGTGCACGCCGATCATGCCCGTCACCTTGCCGGCGTCGCGGACCGGGACCGACGCCGCGCCGACGCAGCGCGCGGTGATTCCGCACATCGTCAGGGCGCTTTGCACGGCGGAGTTCACTGCCGAGAGCAGGATGTTATTGACGGGCATCAAGGAGACGTCTTCCTTCTCGGCGACCGCGGGCATGGAGGTTTCTCCTCTGAAGGTTGTAGCGCAACAAGTGGGGGTAGACGGCGGAAATCAATCTTGCAAGTATGGGTCGCGTTGGGCAGGGGGCGACTTGCCGTAGCCGCGATCACCACGGAGAAATTCGACATCGCGGCAGCATGACCGACGCAAGTGGCATATTCGGAAACGCCGCGTACCGGCTCAGTCGTCGGCGCCATCGCGGCCATTTGCCAGCTCGTAGCGACGGATTTTGCGATCGAGCGTCGAGCGCTCGATGCCGAGGATCGTGGCGGCGCGGCTCTTGTTCCAGCCGGTCAGGTTGAGCGTGGCCAGGATGTGGTCGCGCTCGACGTCGGCGAGCGAAGTGGGCGCGGGGGCGGCGCCGCGGACGTCGCTCAGGCCGGTCTCGGTGTCGCCCGCGGTCTTCAGCGCGGACAGGACCAGGTCGTCGGCATCGATGAATTCGCCGCGCGTAAGGACGACGGCCCGCTCGATCACGTTCTTCATCTCGCGGACGTTGCCCGGCCAGCGGTAGCGCAGCAATTCTTCCATTGCGCGGGGCGTGAAGCCGCTGATCTTGTTACCCGTCTCGGCAACGAATCGGCGCAAGAAATACTCGGCGAGCACGGGGATGTCTTCCGGCCGCTTGCGCAAGGCGGGGACGACGATTTCGAGCACATGCAGGCGGAAGTAGAGGTCGCGGCGGAATTTGCCCTCGGCCACGTCTTTTTCCAGATCGCGGTTCGTGGCGGCGATCACGCGCACGTCGACTTTGATGGCGTCGGCGCCGCCGACGCGCTCGAACGGGTGGCCTTCGAGCACGCGGAGGAACTTGGCCTGCAGCCGCTCGTTCATTTCGCCGATTTCATCGAGCATCAGCGTGCCCTTGTCGGACTGCTCGAACTTGCCGATCTTGCGTTCGGTGGCGCCGGTGAAGGCGCCCTTTTCGTGGCCGAACAGTTCGCTTTCGAGCAGTGTTTCGGAGAGCGCGGCGCAATTGAGGCAGACGAACGGGCCCTTGCGGCGCGGGCTGGAGTAGTGGACCGCCCGTGCGACGAGTTCTTTGCCGACGCCGCTTTCGCCACGGATCAGCACAGTCGCGCGGCTCGGCGCGGCGCGGGCGATTTCCTGCTCAACCTGGGTCATTAAGTCGCTCGAGCCGATGATTTCGCTCTGCACGCCGAGCCGTTCGCGGAGCTGCACGTTTTCGTCGCGGATTTGGTTGAGATTCTCGGCCAGCTCCTGCTGACGGGCAAGGTTCTCGAGTGCCACGGCCACGGTGTCGGCTACGGCGAGCGTGAACTCGAGGTCGTCTGGATCGGTCGATTTGCCGGCGTCGGTCGAATAGAGATGGATCAGACCGAGGACTTTGCCTTCGCTGCGGATCGGTGCGCAGATCACGCTGGTGGCGAGGATGTCGCCCTTCGAGTCGCGGCTGCCGAGCTGGCTGTCGTCCATCACGTTGCGTGCCAAGACGGCCTGGCCGTCGCGCATCACGGTCGAGGCCAGGAACTGCGAGACGCGATGGTAGCGGTGCGGCGAATCGCTGCGCGAGGAGATGACCTCCAAGCCGTCGAGTGACTGCTTGTTTGCCGGCGCGCGCGACCGCATCAACACGGCGCCAGCGTCGACTTGCGTGCCTTCGAACAAACCGTCGAGCGCGACGTGCGAAAGCGAGACCACGTCGGTCGCCTTGGCCAACTCGAAAGCGAGCCGGCAGAGATTGGCGGCGGCGCGACCGACTTTGGGGAGCGCGACGTCTCCGTCGTCGTCCTCGGGCGGTTCGGTGAGGAAGCGGCTCTGCCCGCGACGGTGGGTGATCGTGGTCGGCTCGTAGGTTTCGAGGACGCTCTCGGTGTCGATTTCGTCGGTCGTGCCGCGGCTCGCGTCGCCGTTGTCGACCGCCTGCGCGCCGCGGAGCAGCGTGTGCGAATCGGGGAAAGCCTGCGATAGGTCGTGGACGAACGCGAGCTGCGAGTTGCCGATGCGGACCACGTCGCCGGGCTGAAGCGAGTAATCGGCCTGAATGCGTTTGCCGTCGACCAGCGTGCCGTTGCGGCTGTCGAGGTCGCGGAGCGTCCATTGGCCCTGCGACTGGAATACTTCGGCGTGGTTGCGGCTGCAACGCTCGTCCTTGCAGACGATGGCATTGGTCGGCGCACGACCGACCGTGATCGACTCGCCTTCGACAAGTCGAAAGACATCGGTCCACTTCGAGCCTTCGCGAATAACCAGGTATGCAGTCATCGAATCAAGAGAAAAGCAGGGAGCAGGGGGCAGGGAGCGAGGAGCCGGGCGACCGATTCGGTCTCCCTGCACCAAGCTCCTTACTCCCCGCTCTCGAGCGGATCTGCCAAAGTACTCCCCAATACAAGTTATTACCGCGGTGGCCTCGGATTCAAGTCGGATCGTTCGGAACCGCCCTTCAGAACAGAAGTTAGGGCGAAATAGCCGTGGGCTGGCCGAAAGCCAGGCCTTCCAGCACCACAAAACCGCTCAGCATCAGGCTGGAAAGCCCGACCAAGGGGCCAAAATCGTTGAAACCAAACGCTTTAGCAATTATCGTGTAGGTAGGGAAACTGGTTTCGGAGAAGGCACCTGCCTGGCCGATGGCGGACGCTTCGTTTCGCGCGCCGGGTTTTGGAGACAATGAATTCCATGGGTTCGTATCGCACATCCAGTAGGCGTCGTTGGTTGGTCGCGGCTGCAATCGCGTTTTTGGCGATCGCGCTGCCGAGTCAAGTCGGCCTGGCCCAGTTCCCGAACAACTCGGCGGTGGGCGGCGTGAAGGTCGACGTCGACGGCGTGCTTTCGAATCCCGAGGTGTCGGAACTGAAGGAACTACGGCAGGCGTGGCAGGCCGGTTTGCAGCAGGTGCCCGACGATCTCCAGAAGCCGACCGAATTGCGATTCGTTTCGCTGAAGCGGCTTGAAGCGGAAGCGGCGCAGGCACAGCAATCGGGCAAGCCGCTGGCAGACGCCGTCCGCTTCATGGCGGGCTTGCAACGCGTGCGCTACGTGCTCGTGTATCCCGACCAGCACGACGTCGTGCTCGCCGGGCCGGCCGAGGGTTGGCGGATGGACGCTCTGGGCAACGTGGTCGGCGCGTCGAGCGGCCGGCCGGTGCTTTTGCTCGACGACTTGATGGCGGCGTTGCGGGCGGCCGAACAATCGAACATGACGGGCATTAGTTGCTCGATCGATCCGACGCCGGAAGGGATCCAGCGATTGCAGCAAATCTCCGGTTCGCTCTCCGCCCAGAACGGCGGCGCAGAACGCGGCCGAACAAATGGAGCAGGCGCTCGGTCCGCAAAAAATCACGGTCACCGGCATGCCGGCCGCGTGCCATTTTGCCCGCGCGCTGGTGGCAGCGGATTTTCGCATGAAGCGGCTGGGCATGGGATTTGAACGTGCGCCGGTCGACGGCATGCCGAGCTTTCTGGACCTGTTTAGCGGCCGGACCGCGGGCCTGCAGAATATGATGCCGCGTTGGTGGCTCGCGCCGAACTACGAGCCGATCCGCCGCGACGCCGACGGCTTGGTCTGGGAGCTGCGCGGCACCGGCGTGAAGTGCCTCACGGAACAGGACATGATGACCGCCAACGGCGGCCGCCAACACTCCGGCCGGAGCGAACCGATGGCCGAGAAGTGGGCCAACACGTTCACCAAGAAGTTTGAAGAGCTGGCCCGCGAGGATTCGACGTTCGGCCAACTTCGCAACGTGATGGACCTGGCCGTCGTGGCAGCCCTGATGTCGAAAGAAGGCCTCACCCAGTTCGCCGGCCTCGAAATGCCACAACTCACCGGCGGCACGGAACTCGAACAATATCCGGCGCCGCGCACGGTTGCCTCACGAGCGAGCCTGGTGAAGAAGGGCCGCAACTGGATCATCAGCGTCTCGGGCGGCGTGCAAATCTTCCCCTGGCAGGTCGCCGACCACACGGAAGTCTCTCCGGAGATGGCCTCAATTCGGCCGGCACGCGAAGCGGCCGATGGCGCCGTTTGGTATTGGTAGGCGGTAGTGGCGGCCGCCGCTTATTGAACGATATTTGCGAACCGCTCAACATCTTACGAGCACGGGGCGAATTCGACCGCGCTGTGATCTTGGGAAGGCGATTGTCGGCGAGCACTGCAACGCGGCGGCTGCCGCGAACGTGAACCAGGTGATCGACGACATCCTCGCCCGGCCGGAGCACCAGTGGTTCGAGGCGGAACTCAAGCAGCGCGAGCAGCCACAGCAACGCGCCGACGAGTCGGCTCATGCGGCGGCCGGGGCGACGTCGAATGGTGATCGCCCGAGTTGACGTTGGGCTGCGCCAAATTTGCCGAGAATGACGCCGCGCGGTGCGTCTGCCGCGACCTATCTTTTCTGAGGGCAGCGCCTCGCGGTCGCGCGCGATCTGCCGAGAGAGATCTTTCTCGATTTGTCTAGCAGGGGGGAGCAATGACACCGAAGCAGATTCAACTCGTGCAGAATTCTTGGAAGCAAGTACTGCCAATTTCCGACAAGGCGGCCGAGCTGTTTTACGGCCGGCTGTTTCAGTTGGAGCCGAGCTATCGCCGGCTCTTTACGACCGACCAAAAGGAGCAGGGCCGCAAGCTGATGCAGATGATCAGCGTGGCGGTGAATGGCCTGCCGAAGCTCGACACGATCGTCCCGGCCGTCGAGGACTTGGGCCGGCGGCATCTCGATTACAACGTGACCGAAGAGATGTACGACACGGTCGGCGAGGCGCTCTTGTGGACATTGAAGCAGGGGCTCGGCCCCGCGTTCACAGCCGACGTCGAAGAGGCCTGGACCGAGACGTACAACACGCTGGCCGACGTGATGAAGTCGGCAGCCTACGCGACAGTGTAGGGGCGAGCGGCCGAACGCATAATTGGCAGGTGCCGTGCGCAGAAGGGGCGTTTCGCGCGCTTCCACCGTGGCGGCGGGTCGCTTAGGATGATGGCTGGTTCTTGTTCCGCAACTTCCAACAGCCAATCTTCCGCCCCGCCATGCCCACTCCGCCCGCGACATCCTCCTCGTCCAAACGTCGTCTCGTGATCCTGACCGAAGGCCGCACCGAACCGGTGACGGCCAAGACCGCCGCGTGCGTGATCCGCTACGGGAACGACGAGGTGGTGGCGCTCTTGGACTCGACCCAGGCCGGCAAGACGAGCCAGGAGCTGCTGGGCATTGGAGGGTCGATCCCCGTGGTGGCCAAGCTCGCCGACGCACCGGGGGCGAACACGCTCGTGATCGGCATCGCACCGAGCGGGGGGAAAATTCCGCCCGCGTGGCGGCCGGTGCTGCTCGAAGCGATGGCCCGCGGCTGCGACGTCGTCTCCGGGCTGCACGAGTTCTTGTGCGACGATCCGGAGTTTGCCGCCGCAGCCGACAAGCATGGCGTGCAGCTCGTCGACGTCCGCAAGAACGACGAGCGCGACGTGGCCCAGGGCGCAGGCTTCCGCGACGGCTGCCTGAGGATTCACACCGTGGGGCAGGATTGCAGCTGCGGCAAGATGGTCGTGTCGGTCGAGGTCGCGCGCGGACTCTCGAAGCGCGGACACGATTGCAAGTTCATCGCCACCGGCCAGACCGGCATCCTCATCGAGGGCGACGGCTGCCCGGTCGACCGCGTGATCAGCGACTTCCTCAACGGCGCGGTCGAGAAGCAGATTCTGGCCAACCAGCACCACGACATTCTCGTCGTCGAAGGACAGGGATTCATCACGCACCCGCGCTATTCGCCGGTGACGCTCGGCCTGTTGCACGGGCGCAGCCGCAGGGGCTGATCCTCTGTTACGAAGCGGCCCGGCCGCACGTGATGGGCATGCCGGGCGTCAAGCTCAAGCCGCTCGCCGAGCTCCGCGACTTGTACGAAAAGATCGCCGGGGCGCTCGCGCCGACCAAAGTGATCGGCATCGGCCTCAACAGCCGACTGCTCTCGGCCGAAGACGCGGAGCGGGAACGCGAGCGGGTCCGCGCGGAACTGGGCGTCCCGGTGTGCGACGTGTTCCGTCACGGGCCCGATGAACTGGTCGACGCCGTGCTCGCGCTGCAACGCGAGCTGTTCGCCAAATCTTAACAATCAGCGAGCCGGGCCGTCGGGGTCTGGTCCATTTTTCAGCCAATTAGCGCTGACCTGCTGCGCAACCATCGGCCGAAAACATGGACCTGACCCCATTGCCTTGAGCACCGATTCCTTGCCACCACCTCAACGGGGGATTATACTGACGGCCTGACCCTGGACTTTCGTCGCGAAGGAGCTGAGGCATGGCGAGTCGGTTGCGACCCAAGCGGAATCGTCCCAAGCGGCACGGCGCCGCCAAGGAGCCGTCGCGCCGACGACTCGCCTTCGAGCCGCTGGAAGACCGGCGGCTCCTAGCGGTGGCGGTCGTCGACACGACGCTCGACGTGGTCGACTTAAACGACGGCCTCACGTCGCTCCGCGAGGCGATTGCCATTGCCAACGCGAACCCAGGCGCCGACACGATCGAATTCGCCCCCGCACTCACCGCCGGTGGCCCAGCGACGATTTTTCTTGAGCACGGCGAACTGGAAATCACCAACGCGCTCGACGATCAACGGCCCCGGTGCGGACCTATTGACGATCGATGCTCAGCTGCAGTCGCGAATCTTCAACATCACGGCAGCCATAGGCGACTTTGCTATCCGTGATCTCGCGCTCACTCAAGGCAAGACGATCGGCGATAATTCATTGTTCGATCGCACAACATTTTGTGGCGGCGCGATTCGATCAGTTTCCAATGGCGTTTTATTGCTCGAAGGCCTCAATCTTTACGGCAATACTACCAGCGGCTACTTTGCCAGAGGTGGCGCTGTTTTCTCTCTCCACGATTTGACAATCAATCACTCAGTCGTCACCGCAAATAGTACTGAGGGAGACGCGGCTTACGGCGGCGGTCTATCTGCTGGTGGTGAATTTATCATCGACGAATGCGTGATTGCCGATAATTGGACCACTGGTGATTCGTCAACTAGCGCCGGCATCGAGGGATTTGGGACCGTCAGATTGATAAAGAGCGTCGTAACCCGCAACAACCCACTCGGTGCGCCTACAACAGTTGGAGGAGTGAGCTCGGTCGGCGATCTAGTCCTTAAACAAGCGAACGTTAATGGGTAATTGGCGTTGTATTTTTGGGGTTGGCCAGTGCGTGCACGACCGGCCTGACGCGGTCGGCGTCGGGGGGGAGTTGTCGAATTCTGGGTTGCTTCATTTCGCGACTCGTTGACACGTCTGTGTGGTTCAGGGTGGCGGCGGACCGGAGCATCCAGACTCCGGCTTCATCGGCGGCTCCGTCAACAACGCAACGTCCGGCACAAGCGGAAGAACACCGGCAAGCGTGGGTGATAGTTCAGTACGCGGTAGATCAGCTGGCGGCCCGTGCGGACGATCTGGCAGGGAATCTTGATGAAGCGCAGAGGAACGTCTTGAACTCCATCCGCAGCACTTCCTGTTTCTGCGCCCGATGCGCTTTGCCCCAGCGGCCATCCTCCGGCAACGACAACGCCCACCACGACTTGAGGTTCCACGCCAAGCCGGTCATCACCATGTAGGCCCAATTGCTGTAGAGATTATCGACCGGTGCCGAGACGCCCGCACTCCGCCGGCCAACTGAGCAATCAAGTTCTCTTGATCGCAGCGGTCGTTGGCCTCGAACACCACGTCCTCGGCATCGACGGCCCAATCGTTGGTGATGTAGAAGAAGTAGCGAATCTCGTCGAACAGCCGCGTCTCGCCCTTCTCGTGCGAAATGTTCTTGCGGAGCACGATCAGGCGGTACGACTGCTCGCACGCCGTGGGCCTGTATTCAAACTCCGCGTAATCCTCGCTCTGGAGCCGCAGAACCTCGAACTCGCGGCGGCGGATGATCCGCTGCTTCACGTTTTTGGGTCTCTGCCGCGCTGCGGTCCGCACTTCGTAACGCGGCTCGCGGAGGAGCTTCTGCCAGGCCGTGTTCGGCAGGTTTTCCGCGATTTCCTCCAGATTGGGCAGGGCCTTGAAGCCAAAGTAGAAGCTCACCTCCTCGGCATCCCAGGCGTCGAGCTGCTCCGACTGGCTGAAGGCCGTGTCACCGCGAAGCACGATCTTGCGGAAGCCCGCGCGACGGCACAAGGCGATGGCCCCGTCCGCCTCCTCGGCGGCTCCTTCGTGGCTGGGCCGATTCCCGGAGCGATTGACCACGCGGAGCACTTCGCCGGTTTCGGCCAGAGTGACCAACAAGGGATGGTAGCCCCAAGTGCCCTTGTAAGAGATGTCCATCCCGACTTTGCACTCGCCGGTGGTGACCACCAGCGTGCCGTCGAGGTCGATGGTGGCGCGGTCGAAAAACTTCTTCGGCTGCTGGGCCCAAACGTTCAGCCGCGCGTTGTCGGCTGCCCGCATCAGCGAGCGGACGTCTCCTTCGTCGAACCGACGGCAGAAGTCGCCGGCGGTGGTGGGATCGGGGATCCGCTCCGTGCCCAAGGCGTCGAGGAAGGCCTCGTCATTGCGGCGCAACTCGACGTCTTCCAGCCGGGTGCCGTCGCACAAGGCGTTGTAGGCCAGATTCAGCACGTGGTCCGACTCGTGATAAGGCCTGTGGATTTTCAGCAGGTGCAGGCGGCGATCGATGGCCTCGATCAGCCCGATTTCCCGAGCGAGTCGATGCACCACGCCGATGCCGCCCACGCCGATCCCTCGGGTCTTGTCGGCCAGTTCGAAACGGATGTTCGACGCCGTAAACATGGGCGTTCCCTGATCGGCACGCGGCCCGGCCAACCGTTGCTCGATGCGTCGCTGGGCTTGCCGCAGACGTTTCGGTATACTGTGTTTCACTCGAAATCCTCCTTGTGTCGTGGGGTGGGCTTGCACTGTGTGCCCATGATACCCGTAAAACAGGGGTGGTTTCGAGTATTTTTATGCAATCAGCGTGAAAGCTTCGCTTGCTTAAGGTCTAGTAGTCATTGAATCTGTAGTATCAAATAATGGCGCTCGCGGACTGCTGTCTGCGGAAGGCGATATTTTCGTTGCTCGAAGCACCGTCTCGGCAAACTATTCCATAGGAATTTACGGTCAGAATAATGTGAGCGTCGTCGACAGCACGATTTCGGGCAACGGAGGCGGCATCAACGCCGACAACGACATAAGTATTATTCGGAGTACCGTAACAGCAAATCATGCATTCTCATCTTCAATGCGAGCTGGCGGTGCATACTCGTCGTCGTCAAAGGGTCTCTCTGCGAAGATATTTGTCAGTCACTCGATCATGGCGGGCAACACTGCCGGCGAATTCGCGCCCGATATCGATGCCCTTTCCAGCGGGCTTGCGCTGGAATACAGCTTGATCGGCGACATGACCGGAACCGGACTAGTCGAAGCACCCGTCGGCTCGCCGGATGCGAACGGCAACCTCATCGGCGGACCAGTCAATGGCGTGATCGATCCGCAGCTTGGTCCACTTGCGTACAACGGCGGCCCGGTGTTTCTTGACGGCCGCCAAATGTTGACGCATGCGCTGCTGGCCGGTAGCCCGGCGATTGATGCGGGCGATCCGGCGGCGGTGGCAGGAATGAACGACGTGCCGGAGTTTGATCAGCGGGGGATGCCATTTGGAAGGGTGGCCAATGGGGATGATGTGCCAGAGGCGCGGATTGACATCGGGGCCTACGAGCGGCAGCCGGGCGAGGTGTATCAGCTGGTTGTCGACACGCTCGTCGACGAGGACGATGGCGACTATTCGGCCGGCGATTTTTCTCTGCGTGAGGCGATTGCCATCGCCAACGCCAATCCTGGCAGCGACACGATTGAATTCGCCCCCGAGCTCACCTCCTCCGGCCCGGCGACGATTCTCTTGACGCAGGGTTCCTTAAGGATTTCCGATGCGGTGACGATTGAAGGCCCTGGTGCGAATCTGTTGAGCATTGACGCCAGCGGCAACGATCCTACGCCGGATTCGACGCTCGATGATGGCGACGACACGAACGACGGGGACGGCTCTCTCGTGTTCGCCATCTACGACAATGACAACGCGACACTCATCGCCGTAAATATTTTCGGACTCACGATCACCGGCGGGGATGGGTATAGTGGCGGCGGGATCAGTTCCGCTGAATCGCTGGAGGTGTCGGGCGTCGTGGTCACTGGAAACAACGCTTTATACGTTGGCGGTGGGATCGATCAGGGGCCTGGCAATTTGACGATCGTCGATAGTGTGATTTCACACAATCAATCGCATGGCCAGGGAGGAGGCGTATTCGTTTTTGGCGGCTCGCTCGCTGTTTCGGGAAGTGTGGTATCGTTCAATTCGACGCTGGACACATATGGCCATGGCGGCGGTGTTTATGTCGAAGGTGCTTATACAAATAACGACTCACCGAATTCCGTAATAATCGAGAATAGTGTCATCGCACATAATTCAATTCTCGGGAGTTACGCCAATGGCGGCGGTTTCTACGCGAACGAGTCGCTTAACGACCCAGCAGTATTGGTGAGGATTGAGCGTAGCACGATTTCCGAGAATACAGCTTCGTTCGGTGTGGCCGGGATCTACCTGGGAGGCGCGATTGCCACGATCAAAGATTCAACGGTATCATCGAATCGCTGGGTACCTCGCTCCGGAGTATTAATCGAGGAGTTTCTTCGCGGTGGCATCTTACTCGATCAGAGCGACCTGGCGTTGGTCCGTAGCACAGTGGTCGACAATTTGGGGCTCAGGACCGCATTTACTCCTTTGGGCAATGGGATTCACGTAATACGCGGCGGCACAGTACTCCTGGATCATTCGATCGTCGCTCGAAATGCATGGGTGAGCGGCCCAGGGGATCCGGTCGACATTGTCTCTCCGAGCACGGTGACGGCACGTTCGAGCCTGATTGGGGCAGCGACAGAGATCGTCGATGGCGGCGGAAATCTTGTTGGTGTGCCCGGTTCACCGGTCGATCCAAAGTTAGGGCCGCTGGCATATAACGGCGGGCCGGTGTTCGCGGATGGAACGCGGATGCTCACGCATGTGCCGCTGCCGGGTAGTCCTGTGATTGACGTTGGCGTCCTGCCGATCGCGAATCTTAAATCGTTGTATCGATTTGAGGAAACGGCCGGACCGACGGTGGCCGATAATGTGGGTGGCTTCGATGGAAGCTTGCACGGCGATCCGGCGCTGGGCGAACCGAGTGTGATTGGACAGCTTGGCAGCGCGATCCAATTTGACGGCGTGGATGATTACGTATCGATTCCTCGAACGGTCGCGGATGACTTCTCATTTGCGTTCTGGGTGAGGACATCGCAGGAATCCGGGAGTTGGGCGCTCATCGGGGGTGATGTGGCCGGCGCTTCGAACGATTTCAGCGTGCAGCTTTTGGGGGGGCGAGTAGAGTTTCGAATCGGCGATCGTCAAGCCGTGAGTAATGCGACTGTCAACGACGGCCAGTGGCACCACGTGGCGGTGACGCGCGACCTTGCATCAAATACTAGAAAGATCTACATCGACGGCCGCGAAGATGTGTTTTTTTATCACGTTGATAATGAGAGCGTTTCTCTGACGGCGGCCACGGAATTGTATCTTGGGCAGAAGCTTGCCGGAGACGGGCAATTTGCAGGTTTAATTGACGAGTTTGCAGTGTACGACCGGGTCCTGAATGCATCGGAGGTCTTGCAACTGGCGATGCCGACGATGCCGGAGTTCGATCAGCGGGGGATTCCATGGTCGCGCGTCGTTGGTGAGCGGATTGATATGGGGGCGGTCGAATTCCAGACGAATCCCTTGCCGGGCGACTACAACTTCGACGGCGTCGTGGATGCGGGCGACTATACCGTGTGGCGCAATACACTCGGTGCGACAAACGACTTGCGGGCCGATGGGAGCGGGGAAGAATTCGGTGTGCCGGATGGCGTGGTGGACGAGCTCGACTACGCTTTTTGGAAGGCGAATTTTGGGAATGTGCTGGAGCTGGGAGCAGGGGGTGGGGAGCAGGGAAGTTCTGCTGAGCTGACAGGCACTGCTGGGCAAGCCGGCAGTGGCACGCAAATGCTGGGCGGCGAGCTGCGTCTCGCCGAGTTTGCGGCGGTTGATCCCACGAGGCGTAGCTCGCCCTCGGGCGATGAGGTGTTCAGCGAGGTGGTGTCCTCTGCGAGTCTGCGCAGCGATGCGGCACTCGTCGCTTGGCTTGCGTCGCGAACCACTCCGACGTCGCGCGACGAGGGTGCGACTGCGTCTGCGACCCTCGACCAAAGCGCCGAGGGGGGCGAGTTCTGCACGGCGCTGGATCGCGTGTTCGATATGCTCGGCAGCGCCGGCTGAGTATGGCAATTGTCGCTGATTGGTCCGTCCCGCTGCTGTCCAACACAGAGGCGGCGTGTGCTGGAGAGTGCCTGGTCCGTGGCCTGCCCGATCGGCGACGAGAACTGTCCAGCATCGTGCCTCGCTGAGTTGGACAGCGACCCGAGGCAGCGACCTCGGACCGAGCGAACGTGCGGAAAACCAGGATCCCAATTTCCGCACACTCCGACCCCGCCCTGAACCCTCCCCCAGCGGCCAAATCCGACGCTTGACTCGCCCGCGACAACTTGTATACATAAGATCAGTAAACCGTACTCGCTGTATGGCAACTCGAACCCGATCTCACGCGACACGGGAAAACTCCGTCGATCGCGGTGTGCCAGACACGAGTGGCGAGGAGCGAATTTTGGAACTTTCCGTTAAAGCGCAAATTCGAGGTGTTTTGGAACACTCGCTACGCGAAATCAACGTGTTTTCCAGAGCCGACAGCCAACCGGGTGTGACAATAGCCATGAATTGTGGAGCGGTGAATCGTGTTTTCCCAACGTGGTCCAAAAATCCAAAATTCGCCACAGCACGGCCGGCGAGTCGGTGCCTCGGCACATCGTCGCGAGGCGCGATTGTCCACCGCTGCGGCGTCAATTTCACGGGCCGGCAACTGATAGGGAAGACCAGCTGGTTCCCACTGGCGGCAAACCGGCGATACGGGACCGGGTGCTTCCACTGCTGGGTGGCGACGGAACGCGGCGTTTGCCGCCGGTTTTGCCGTGTTTTCAGCCGTCTCGAACGTACCGGCTCGGCCATGCGTATCTTGGTTAGGGGCTCGCCATGGCCTATGATTGCGAGGACGGCGTGGCCGCCGCCGCCAAGGCGTGCGCCGCTGCTTCCCGCCCCCCCTTTCCCGTCTTCCTTCCGTTGAGAAATCGATCCATGAAAATACATCGTTCCCTTGCCTGGGTTTTGCTCGTCATGTTTGCTGCTGGTGCGATGCCGCTCGTTTCGCCGGCGACGCGGGCGATTGCCGCCGACGAACATGTCCACCCGGCCGAGACGACGGAAAAGAAAGGCGAGCAAAACGACGCCGAAAAGAAAGACGATGCGAAGAAGGACAAGCCCGACGAGGAACAAGACAAGGTCGTAACGACCGAACACACGGCCACGATCGACGGCAAAGAGATCAAGTACACCGCCACGGCCGGCAAGCTGGCGATGAAGAGCGATGATGGCAAGACGAAGGCCCACATCTTCTTCATCGCCTACACGAAGAACGGCGTCGAAGATCTCGGCAAGCGGCCGATCACGTTTGCGTTCAACGGCGGGCCGGGTTCATCGAGCGTGTGGCTGCACCTGGGCATGCTTGGGGCCGAAGCGGGTGAAGCTTCCCGACGATGCGAAGCCGCTCGCGCCGCCCTACGAACTGGCGAACAATCCGCATTCGCTGCTCGACATCACCGACCTGGTGTTCATCGACCCGGTGAGCACGGGCTTCTCGCGGCCGGCCGAGGGTGAGGACAAGGGGCAGTTCCACGGCTACGAGCAGGATCTCAAGAGCGTCGGGCAGTTCATCCACGAGTACTTGAGCAAGTACGGCCGCTGGCGATCGCCGAAGTTTCTGGTGGGCGAGAGCTACGGCGGGCTGCGGGCGGCGGGGCTCTCGGGCTATTTGCTCGAGCGGTACAACATCGCGCTCTCGGGGATCGTGATGATCTCGCCCGCGATCAATTTCAGCACGATCGCGTTCAGCTCGGGGAACGATTTGCCGTATATCTTGTTCTTGCCGAGCTACACGGCGACGGCCTGGTATCACAAGGCGCTCTCCGCCGATCTGCAGGCGCTGCCGCTCGAAGGACGTTTATCAGCAGGCGGTCGAATTTGCCAACGGCGAGTACGCGCTCGCGCTCATGAAGGGCAACACGCTGAGCGACGCCGAGCGAAGTGCCGTGGCGGAGAAACTCGCACGGCTGACCGGGCTCTCGACGAAGTACGTCGAAGACGCAAAGCTGCGGATCCCCATGTGGCGATACGGGAAGGAGCTGCTACGGGACCGGAGCCGGACGATTGGCCGGTACGACGGCCGCTATCACGGGCATCGACGCGGACGATTCGGGCGAGACGTCGGAGTATGATCCCAGCGAGACCGCGATCTTCGGGCCCTTCACGGCGACGATCAATGACTACCTGCGGAACGAGCTGAAGTTCGAGGACGACCGGGTGTACGAGATTCTCACGGGCAACGTCCAGCCGTGGAAGTACGACCAGTTTGGCATCAACTCGCCGGATGCTTCGGACACATTGCGGCAGCACGATGGCCGAGGTGCCGTTCATGAAGCTATTTGTCGCCAAAGGCTACTACGACCTGGCGACGCCGCCGGCGACGAACGACTACAGCGTGAGCCACATGCGGCTGCCGGCGGAGTTGCGGTCGAACGTGACGATGCGGATGTACGAGGGGGGGCACATGATGTACATCTACGAGCCCTCAATGGTCCAATTGCGGAAAGACCTCGTCGAGTTTTACGAGTCGGCGCTGGCGACCAAGCCCGCGGACGATGCGAAGGATGGCTAGGGCAGCGAAGGATTGACCACCGAGGGCACGGAGCACACAGAGAAGAACTCGGACAGGATTTACAGGATCGACTGAATAACGACAATAGACTGGATGCCAATTGAAGTCCGATTGATCGCATTCTGTTAATCCAGCCAGATCGTGTTTGTATTCTCCGTGACCTCTGTGTCTCTGTGGTGAGTCTTACATCGGCCATGCCCAACGCCGCCGTCCCGCATTATGAATCGCTGTTTCGGCGTACGCTCGAGGAGTGCCGCGAGCTGTACGTGTCGAGCGCGACGATGTGCGCCCAGGAGTTTCCGCAGCTGCTGCCACGGGGAAAGGGGAAGAAGACGCTCTCGGCCGAGCAGTTCATCGCGCTGATGGACGACCTGCATCGCGCGCTGGTGTTGAAGGTGTATTTCACCGTGGTCGAAGCGGATCGGAAGTGGTCGAGCCGCGAGCGGTTTCTGGCCGAGGAGTTGTTCGACCATCTGTGGGGCAAGCGGCTCACCGGCGAAGAATTGAGGATCGCGGCGCGGCGGTTGGCCGGAGACACGGCGACGCTCAAGTGGCACAGCATCGTGCGGCCGTTCGACGAGATCGTGCCGCTCCGCGAGCGGGTGGGCACGCTCGAGACGCTGGTGATGCGGCTGGCGAATCTGATCGCTCGAGCGGATGGCGAGCTGCACTCCGCCGAGGCCCGCGCCGTCAAGAGCATCCACGACGAACTGCACCTCCACTTGCGGCCGATCCCGATCGATGAGCCCAACGAGCATGAGGCGACGGGTGCGATTGGGCAGCAGGCGTTTGAGAAGCTCAAATCGGAGGCGGAGGATATCTACGAGGCGACGAGTAGTACAGGCAATCATGTCGGTCGGCCCGAAGCGGGAGGACGGACAGGATTGTCCATCCCACGGCCGAGTCTCGACGAGGCGCTTGCCGAGTTGGACGCGCTGATTGGTCTGGAGCGGGTGAAGCACGAGGTCCGCACGCTCACGAACTTCATCAAGCTGCAGCGGCGGCGGGAGGAGGCGGGGCTGCCGGATACCGAAATCAGCTTGCACATGGTGTTCACCGGCAATCCCGGCACCGGCAAAACGAGCGTCGCACGGATTCTCGGCAAGATCTTCGGCGCGATGGGCATCCTCGCCAAGGGGCATCTCGTCGAGACCGATCGCAGCGGGCTGGTGGCCGAGTACGCCGGGCAGACGGGGCCGCGGACCAACGCCAAGATCAACGAAGCGCTCGACGGCGTGTTGTTCATTGACGAAGCGTACAGCCTGGTGGTGCGAGAGGCCCAAGATCCCTACGGCGACGAAGCGGTGCAGGCCCTGTTGAAGCGGGCCGAGGACGACCGCAACCGGTTGGTGGTGATTCTGGCCGGTTATCCGGTGGAAATGGACAGACTATTGCACAGCAACCCGGGGCTCTCGTCGCGGTTCAATCGCGTGCATGTCGTTCGACGATTATTCGCCGCTGGAGCTCGCGCGGATTTTCGCGCTGCTGTGCGAGAAGAATCATTACAAGCTGGCCGCGTCGGCGCGGGCCAAGCTGATGCTCGGCGTGACGGAGCTCTATCGGCGGCGCGACCGGCAGTTTGGCAACGGCCGGGCGATCCGCAATTTGTTCGAGAATGCGGTGCGGCGGATGGCCAACCGCATCGCCGATATTCGTGAGCTCGACCAAGAGCAACTGACGCTGCTCGAAGGGGACGACGTCGTGTTTCAAAACCTGCCGGCCGAATGGATGCAGGCGTTTGCGGGCTGCGAGCCAAAGTTTCGCATCACCTGTCACGCCTGCGGATTCACGACCGAAGCGCCGGGCCGGTTCCTCGGCCAGAAAGTCCGCTGCCCAAAGTGCAAGCAGGATTTCCTGGCAGAGTGGGGCGAGGTGGTGTAGAGGGTGGGTGGCATGCGCTGTTTCTGCGGTGAACCAGCCGGCGTATTGCCGGGTCTCGAAATGTGGTAAATTGCCGCGTTTGATGCTCAGGTAGGAAGTTACCTTAACGGACCGGAAATAATGGCCGCCAACGATACGCCGAAGACAGGATCATCCGCCGACGCGGACAAACCCTCGCGCAATTTCATCGAGCAGATCATCGACGCCGATATTGCGGCCGGGAAGAACGGCGGGCGGGTGCACACGCGATTTCCGCCTGAGCCGAACGGGTATCTGCACATCGGGCACGCCAAGAGCATCTGCCTCAACTACGGACTGGCCGAGGAGTTCAACGGCAAGTTCAACCTGCGATTCGACGACACGAATCCCACGAAGGAGGAGCAGGAGTACGTCGACTCGATCATCGACGACGTCCGCTGGCTCGGTGCGGAGTGGGAAGATCGGCTGTTCTACGCGTCGGATTATTTTCAGCAGCTCTACGATTGGGCAGTGCAACTGATTGAGGACGGCAAAGCTTACGTTTGCGATCTGTCGGCCGACGAGGTCCGTGCGCATCGCGGGACGCTTTCCGAGCCCGGCAAGAACAGCCCCTATCGCGACCGCACGGTCGAGGAGAACCTCGACCTCTTCACGCGGATGGAGCAGGGCGAATTCCCCGACGGCTCGCGAACGCTGCGAGCGAAGATCGACATGGCGTCGCCGAACATCAACCTGCGCGACCCCGTGATGTACCGCATCAAGCACGCCGCGCACCACCGCTCGGGCGACCGCTGGTGTATCTATCCATCGTACGACTACACGCACGGGCAGAGCGACTCAATCGAGGGGATCACGCACTCGATTTGCACGCTCGAATTTGAGAACCACCGGCCGCTCTACGATTGGTTCTGCGAGGCGCTGGGTATCCACCATCCGCAGCAGATCGAATTCGCGCGGCTGAATCTTACCTACACGGTGATGAGCAAGCGGAAACTGCTGCAACTGGTGCAGGAGAAGCACGTCGCGGGGTGGGACGATCCGCGGATGCCGACGATCCGCGGGCTGCGTCGCCGCGGCTACACGCCGGAATCGCTCCGCGCATTTTGCGAACGGATCGGCGTGGCGAAGTTCAACAGCACGATCGAGATGGCCTGGCTTGAGGACGCGATTCGGGCCGACCTCAACGACAGCGCTCCGCGGGCGATGGGCGTGCTGCGTCCGCTGAAGGTGATCATCGAGAATTATCCGGAGGGCCAGGTCGAAGAGCTCGAGGCGGCAAACCATCCACAGATTCCGGAGATGGGCACGCGGATCGTGCCGTTCTCGCGCGAGCTGTGGGTCGAGGCCGACGACTTCATGGAGAACGCGCCGAAGAACTTTTATCGACTTACGCCCGGCCGCGAGGTGCGGCTGCGGTACGCCTATTTCATCACTTGCACCGACGTGGTGAAGGACAAGGCGGGCAAGGTCGTCGAACTGCGCTGCACGTACGATTCGGCGACGCACGGCGGCAATGCGCCGGATGGCCGCAAGGTGAAGGGGACGATCCACTGGGTCTCGGCCCTACACGCGCATTCGACCGCGGTGCGGCTCTACGACTACCTGTGCAACACCGAGGATCCGGAAGATGTGCCCGAGGGCAAATCGTGGCTCGACAACGTCAATCCGACGTCGCTGGAGGTGATCTCCAACGCCAAGATCGAACCGTCGCTCGCCGATGCCGGGCCCGGGGCCCATTTTCAGTTCGAACGATTGGGCTACTTCTTCACCGACCCGAAGGACTCGCAACCCGGCCGGCCCGTGTTCAACCGCACGGTGACACTGCGTGACACTTGGGCGAAGGAATCGGCGAAAAAATGATTAGGCCTCAGCCGGGCTACAAGGCTACAATGCCCTTGTATAGCGGCGAGAGGAGATTCCATGGCCGTCGACGATCTGGTGACCGTCAGCAAATACGGGTCGCCGCAGGACGCAGATCTGGCGAAGGGTGTGCTCGAAGCACAGGGCATTCGGGCCTACGTTGGCGATGAGGCGACGCGCGTTTGGCTGTCGCATCTTGGCCCGGTGCTCTGTGGTGTAAGACTTCAATTTGCGAAGTGCGATGTAGAGAAGGCTAATAGCGTGGTCTACAAGCTTCAGCCGTGCGATAACTCGTCGGAGGATGCCGGCGGGATCTGTCCACCTTGCGGCGTGGAGATTTACACGGGTTGCGACGTTTGCTGGTCGTGCGAGGTCGCCCGTGATGAGCAGGGTGTCGCCTCTCTGACCGAGGCGCTGCCGTAGCAGCGTGAGAGTCTCGCCGAATCACACCCTAAAGAAGTTGGATCGGACGAGTACGACATCAGGTAGCCAGCCGATGCCGACGCGATGCGGAACTAGTTCGCGGCGATGTCCGACCTGATCGCTTCGCCGCTGTTGCTCAACTCTATCTACGTCGTGATCAAGACAAGCGGGCAAAAATTGGCGCCTGCTGCATTGCGACGGTACTGTGCAGCGCTACGCGCTCTGCATTTTATTCACGACATTTTTGGTTTTCAGGCACGCGCAAGACGTATGGTCGATTTGCCGAGGCATTCCGCGTGACATTTGTCATCCGAATCGGCCCATTACAGCGTAGGGCCGAGTATTTATGGTCTGCCACGAACCACTGCTAGCACTCTGCCCATTCTTGCCCTGTAACTCTCGTTGACCCCAAAACGGGGCTCAGTGCATAGTTATCATGCCGACCGGAGCGCGGCTCACGCTCGCCGGCGCCATTGTCACCGGGACGAGAACTACTTTAGTGGAAGGATCCAACGATGCGCACACGGATGATGCTGGGGATGTTGTTCACGTTCGTGCTGCCGAGCGTCGTGAGCGGCCAGACGTGGGACGGCGGCGGGACGGACAATAACTGGACTACCGCTGCGAATTGGAATGCGATCGTCGTGCCTCTCAACAACGGCACCGCGTCGATCAACTTCGCCGGCTCAACGCGCCTCGCTCCTGTCGTAAACACCAATTTCGACGTGCGTCGCATGACGTTCGACAGCACGGCGGGCGCTTTCAGCATCGGGGGCGGCAGTGTGCTGACGGTCCGCGACGGCGGGATCGCGAACCTTCACGCCGGCGTCACGGAAACTATCGGCGTCGCATTGAGTGTGGGTGACTCGCAAACTTGGAACGGCGACGGCCCGCTGACCTTTAGCGGACCCGTTAATTTGAACGCCAACACGTTGACGCTCGACACACCGGCGACCATTGCATTGACCAATACGGTCGTTGGCACAGGAGCGATCGTCAAAGAGGGGACCGGGGCTGTGCTGCTCAGTGGACTGAACACGTTCAGCGGCGGCGTGACGCTCAACCAGGGGACGCTCGGCATCGCAACCGACAGCGGCTTGGGGACAGGCGCGTTCGTCGTCAACGGAGGCAACGTCGAAGCGGTCACCGGCAGCCGAACCCTCGCCAACTCGGTGATCTTGAATCAGGATTTTTCCATTATCAGTGGCGCGGGGCTGGCGTTCTCCGGTCCCGTCACGCTGACGGCGAACCGAACGCTTACCAACGGCATCTCGAATCTGGCGATTTCCGGAGCGCTCGGCGAGGATGTGCCGGGCCGCGAGCTCACGCTCGACGGCGGCGGCACGCTCGCGCTGAGCGGCGCGGCCCTCGCGCTCGGCACGTCGCTCAAACTAAATGCCGGCACTCTTTCCGCCACTGGGCTAGTAAATCGTGCCGGTCACACGTTGACGCAAAACGCCGGCTCGTTTACCGGATCGCTCGTCAATCGCGGCACGTTCATCTACAACGGCGGCGCCCACAGCGGAAACATCGCGAACGAAACCGGCGGCGACGCCACGATCAATGCCAATTTGACGCTCACGGCGGCGCTCAACAACTTCGGCACGGTGCGCGTCGCCAATAGCCGCACGCTTGCCTTTGCGCACAGCCACTCGATAACGGCGGCACCATCGAAGTCGACGGCGGTGTGCTCTCCGCCAGCTCTTCGCCCTCGTTTACCAGCTCGGGCACGATCAGTGGTTTTGGGACTATCTCACTGACAGGCACCGCGTTCAGCAATTCGGGTCAGATCAACGTCGAAGGCGGCAACTTGGCACTCGTGACCAACGTCAGTTTCAGCAATTCCGGTACGATTGCCGTACCGACGGGGCGGCAACTGCAGTGGAGCAATGCAGTCGCTTTGAATAACGCGGGGCTGGTGCAGCTCACGGGCGGTGCGATTGCGGGGTCCGGCGGGTTTGGAGTCTCTAACATCGTCGGCGGCGAAATCCGCGGCGGCGGCGCCGTGCAGCCGCCGCTCACGAACAACGGCGGGTTGGTGCGAGCCGTCGGAACCCAACCGCTCACGATCAATAATTTCTCGGGCCACAACACGGGTGGCGGCGAACTGCACGTCGACGACGGCGCAACGATGAACGTGAAGAGCGTTTTCAATTCCAGCGGCACGATCGTGCTGAGCGGCTCAAACGCGACGCTGAATCTCACGACGGTGAACAATACGGGCACCTTACGCGGCCAGGGCCGCGTGGGCGGCGCCGTGCTCAATAGCGGAGTCGTCCGCGCCGAAGGGGGTACCCTGACTTTTGCCAGCGCGGGCAATACGAACGCCGCTGGCGGGCGCCTCGAATCAAGTACCGGTTCGCAGCTTCTATACACCCAAGGACTGACGACTAACTCCGGACTCATCGCACTCACTGGCGGTGCGTTCGACAACAATAATCTAGCGCTTGCCAACCCCGGTCGCATCGAAGGTTACGGCGCGGTCCGCACGGGCGGACTCACCAATAGCGGCGCGATCAGCGTCGCCGATGCCCTCGACGTGCTGGGGCCGGTGACCAACAACGGCAGCGTCAATACGACGACCGGTGCGACGGTTCGCTTTTTTGGCCCGGTCAGCGGGCCGGGTAGCTACTCCGGCACAGGGACCGTGACGTTTCTCAACACGTTTAGCCCTGGAGCGAGTCCGGCCGCGGTCAACTTCGGCGGCGACGTGGACTTGGCCGGTACGTCCACCTTGGTGATCGAGTTGGCCGGTATGTCGTCCGGCAGTCAATACGACACACTCGCGGCTGCTGGCGACGTGACGCTCGGCGGCACGCTCGACGTCGACCTGCTCGGTGGATTCACGCCGGCCCCCGGCAGCGTCTTCCAGATCGTGAGCGCCGCGGGCGGCGTCGGCGGATCGTTTGCCGAAGCGTCGCTGCCGAGTCTCGTCGGCGCGAACTGGCAGTTGCGTTATAATGAGAACGCCGTGCTGTTGCAGGTGGCACTCGCGGGCGACTACAACTTCAACGGCCAAGTCGACGCGGCGGATTATACGATCTGGCGGAATTCGCTCGGCGAGTCGGGCATCGGCCTATCCGCCGACGGCAACGGCGATCGCCAGGTGGATGCCGACGACTACGCGATTTGGAAGACTCACTTTGGTGAATCGGTCGGGCCCGGCTCGGGCGGACAGGCCGGTTTGCCGCCGCAGGCCTTCGAAGCGGTTCCCGAGCCGCGAAGTGGCATATTGTTTTTCTTCGGTCTGCTGGGCGCGGTCGCCATGCTCCGACGGACGATCTCGGTTGCACGTCGCAATGCAATGCTCTGTAAATTTGGGCCGGTTGCGACCGTGAAGATCTGAATGCACAGTCGGCGGCTGCGCTAAGCGACGACTTCGAGGCGGGCGAATCCCAGTCTTGATAAGCCATTAGAGTTTGATTCGTCAAACTATCTTTTCCGTTGGGCGTGACAATTTGTGCGTCACAATATATGCTGATGCACAGGTCAGAATTCAGTCTCCAGCGAATCACGCAGTCCGACAGCTCAGTTCGATCCCGCACCGCCCGTGTTGACGGACTCGAAGTTAAAATACTTTTCAAGGCGAAGTCGCAATTTCGCCAGCGTGTGGCGATCGAATTCTGGGTGGCTCTGGAATGACTCCTGCTTTTCACGAAGGGACGACGGTTGCGCTATTCGATTGGCAGGGTTGTCTTGTATGGACGAGCAGCGAGAATCCTCAGCGAGGCTTTGGCGTAAGCGGAGAGGAATACGTGCAAGCCAATCAGCGGGGCCAGGCTCGCAAGGCCATGAACGAGGTGATAACTCACCGCAAGCCCCAGGAGCTGCAGCTGACCAACGATCGTGGCGATCACTACCGCGTTTGGCTCTGGCCGCTCGATTCGCCGGAGGTCGCCGTCTGTGCTTTGTGTATTCATTTGCCCGACGAATTGGTGCTGTTAACCAGCCGGGAGCAGGACTGCCTGAAATTGTTGGCCCACGGAATGTCGGCCGGAAAAATCGCGCAGCGGCTCTCGATCGCCACGAGCACGGTCCACACGCATTTCCGACGTGCGCGAGAGAAACTGAAATTGCCTTCGCTCGAAGCGCTGATCAGTTTCGCCGCCCGTCATTGCGATATCTTTCCCAACCTGCCAGGCGAACAGCCCGGCGGTGAGTCTGCGGATTCGCGGATCGACGATCGTCACGGAAAAATACCTCATCCTTTCGGCCTGTTAAAAGGCGCTCGAGCATTGAAGTCATGACACACCTCAAACCAGACGATTCCCACGTGCTGATCTGCGACTGGAAAGGCAAGCTCAACTGGAGCAGCAAATCGTCGCTGTATCATGCCTATGGCGATTTGGCCTGGAACTACGTGCCGGAGAACGACCGGGAGAACTACCGCGAGGCGTTCTCGCGCACTACAACGCTCGGCGGGCGGCAGCAGATCGACGTCAACTGCGTGTACGGTGGCCGCTACCGCGCCTGGTTATGGCCGCTGAATTGGCCGGACGCGGCCGTCTGCGTTTTGGCGATGCGGATTCCCGAGGAGATGGCCTTGCTCACGCCGCGCGAACAGGAAAGCTTGCAGCGTCTTTCGAGCGGCCGGTCGGTCGGCGAGTTGGCCCTCGCCATGGACGTGAGCGCGAGCACGATTCACACGCTCCTGCGACGAGCGCGGATCAAGCTGAAACTAAGCACGATGGAGGAATTGGTGAGCTTCGCGGCGCGGTACTGCTTCCCCAAGGTTGGTGCGCTCGTGCCGTCGCAACTCAAGCGGAGCCCACGCCCGAAGTCGCGGCTGAAACCGATTGGCTGTCGCCGGAGCTGACCGTCGGCCGATCGGGGGTCGCGAGTCACGGAGAACAACGTCCTAGCAACGGCGAATACGTGTCCCCAGCCTTCGCCCATAAACAAGAAGGTGTTGCCGGCCAGGGCGACCCGCCCCGTTCCGCCCTAGCCAGCAAACTCGAATGAGGCCAATCCCTCTCCCCCCTTAGCATCGGCTATATCAGGGCGGGGAACAACCAAGCATCTCGCAAATCGAGAGAAGTCTTGTCATACCCCGTATGACAACGCGAGGATCGACGCGCATCCAATTCGACTTTGCGGGACGAATGATCTGGGCCGGCCGAGATCGAGCGGCAGCGCGTCGGAGAGACATTTGGGTTCGCCGCAGGCTATGCCGCCGATGGGCACGTCGGCCGCGCCGCCTCCCGCAGAATCCCGCGCAGAATTCGCATGGATAATCGCCTGATGAGTGAGCACCGCGGCCCGCGCGCGACATGCCGGCCCGACGCTCGGCGAGATGCATCGGCGACAGCGCAATCTCCATGTTGTCAGTCCGCCAAGAGAATTTCGACGATCTATTGCGCAAATCTTCGCAGCGATTGCGGCCGCAGCGACCGCCCTGGGCGATTGGCGGCCCAAATCACCAATACACGTACCTCTGGAACAAGTCGCGCTCGCGGGGCGGAAGGGCCTGGACATCGGGCACCAGGAAACGATTTTCGTCGACGTCGATCAGCACCTTGCCCCGGTCGCCGAAATCTTGGACCTGGCTCTGGCTCCAGCGCATGGTGAACCGCCGCGGCCCGTGAGATGTGCGAGCATTGAAATGCAAATGCCCGAGCTCGAGCCGCAATTGGTCGATGCCGACGACGCTCTGCAAGTAGTAGCGGCGTTCCAGTGCGCCGCAGACGAGCGCCTGGGCCTCGGCGGGCCAGCGGTTGAGCTCGCGGAGGATGCCGATCTCGTGTTCCTGGCCGTCGCGATTCCAAACCCGCAAGCTGATATAGTCGCTCGGGTTGGTGGCGGGGAACAAGTTCACGGCGAAAACACCGCGATGCTTGGGGCCCGCGATTAGCTCCAACTCGATCGCGCCGCGTGCGGCAGCCCGGATGGTGGCGTCGACCGGCGTCAACCAGCGCGGGGACGAAGCTGGAACGGGAGACGCGGAGTGGGAGAATTCAGGGGATTCGCTCTTGTGTTCGCTTACATCTCCAGCGCTCCTTGTCTCCCGGTCTTCATGTCTTGCGTCGACCTGTCGCATCTCTTGCAAACGGACGAGCCGGGCATAATCGCCACCGCGCGCCATCAGCGCCTCGTGGCTGCCCTGCTCGATGAGCTGGCCGCGATCGAAAACGAGAATCCGATCGGCGTCGCGGAGGGTCGAGAGGCGGTGAGCGATGGCGATCGTCGTGCGGCCGCGGGTGAGGGCCTTGAGAGCTTGCTGAATTGCCTGTTCGCTTTCGGCGTCGATGTTGCTGGTGGCTTCGTCGAGAATCAGGATCGGTGGATCGTAGAGGATCGCCCGCGCGATCGAGAGTCTTTGCCGCTCACCGCCGGAGAGCCCCGCACCGCGCTCGCCGAGCCAGGTGTCATAGCCGAGCGGCGAGTTGAGGATGAACTCGTGGGCCTGGGCCGCCATGGCCGCCGCGATTGCCTGTTCGGGCGTACTGGTCGGCTGCCCATACACCAAATTGTGCCAGACCGTGCCGCGGAACAGGAACGGCTCCTGCAGCACGACGCCGATCTGTTGGCGAAGCTGCTTCGCCGCAAGCTCGCGCACGTCGACGCCATCGACCAATACGCGGCCCTCGTTCACGTCGTAGAACCGGCAGAGCAGGTTGACAAGCGTCGTCTTGCCGCTGCCGCTGCGGCCGACGATGCCGATCGTTTCGCCTGGCTCGATGGCGAAGTCGACGTGACGGAGCACGGGCTGGTGCCGTTCGTAGCCGAACGAAACATTGTCGAAACGGACGCGGCCGACGACCTTGGGCAGATCCACCGGCGTCGCTGCGTCGGTGGAGTCGACCGGCGTGTCGAGCAGCTCAAATACACGGTGGCTGCCGGTGAGGAAGTTCGTGAACCAGGTGGTGAACTGCGAGAGGGTTGCCAGCGGCGTGTAGAACATGGCGAGGTAGGCCAAGAAGGCCATCAGCGAGCCGAGGGTCATCGTGCCTTCGAGCACGTCGCGGCCGCCGACATACCAGACGATCAGCCCACCCACGCTGAAGATCAACTGCATTGTCGCGGAGAACGCGGCAGTCGAGTCGTCGACGCGCTTGCGGGCGTCGCGGAGGTAGCTGCTCGAGCGATTGAAGCGGTCGAACTCGCGGTCCTCCTGGGCGAAGGCCTTCACGACGCGGATGCCCGAGAGCATGCCGGTGAGCATACCGGCCTGCTTGCTGCTGGAGTCCCATAGCCGATAGTGCCGCGGGTGGACGCGCTTCCAAAAGAACCAACTGCCGGCAACGACCAGCGGCGCGGGAATCAGCGTCAGCACGGCGAGCTTCGGGTTGAGCGTGAAGAGCATCGCCCCCACGGCGACCACCTGCACGATTTGCAGCAGGAACCCGCCCGTTGTCTGCTGAAGCAGACTCTGCAGCACCTCGCTGTCGTAAGCCACGCGACTGGTGAGCGAACCGACTTGGTGCTTGTCGTAGTAGCCCAGCCCGAGCGCGTGCAGTTTCTCGACTAGCTTCGCGCGGAGGTCGAACGTCAGCGCGACGCCGACGCGGGTCGCCATCCGGCCCTTCACAAAGTTGACGATGCTCAACAATAGCCGGGCGACGGCCAGGGCCATCACGACCGAAAACAGCGCGGCGAGTAAGGCCGAAGTCGCGGGCGCCCCTTCGCCGTCTCTGAGGATGTGATCGACCAGGTATCGCTGAAGCATCGGCGGCGCGAGCTCCATGGCCACGGCCACGAGCATCAGGGAACACATGCCGACCGCTGCCCAGCGATAAGGCCAAAGCATCTGGCCCAACCGAGCGAGGATTGCCGTGCGCGGGATGCAGCGCGGGCACGCTTCGCCAGCCGTCGGCAGCCGCTGGCCGCACTTCGGGCAGTGGGTGACCGCGGTCGTCGCGTCGGTTTCGATGGCGAGTTCACCGGTCGCGCGCAGCTTCTCCAGATACCGCGCGACGCGATGAAAGCGGTCGGCCGACGCGTTCGAATATCGCGCCAGGTCGACCCAGTGGTCGTCGACGTAGGCTTGCAAGAACCCCGAGCCGATCGCCCCTTGCGTACGGAACTCGGTAACCTCCCGCACAGCCACGTGTGACTCGACTGTGGGCGACTCGCCATCGCTCACGGCCGCCACGTTCTCGCGCGTGGCCACGATCCACTCGCGGCGCGGCTGGCCGGAGAGTGTCAGGTCGGTGCTGGTGGAGAGCAGCACCGGGATGCCGTTGAGGCCCTGGCGGTCCAGTTCATTGCGGACGGCCAGCGGCAGTTCTTGTCGAAACATGGGAGTCGTGCGTGCCGGTTCTTGGGAATGGATTTCCCTCATCTATACATGCGCTCGTCGGCGCGAGCTGGAGGGTAGATCGCTCGCTCCGGCGTCGGATGCGGCCGACGGCGTCCATTGCATCAGATTCGCGGAGCAAAAGCTATCACAGATAGTTCGAGAGAATTCGCCGGCTGGGGCGCCATTGCAATGGCCGACGTCCGGCGCGTGCGACAAATTATATGCGGCTACGCGTGCCGGACCATCCTGCGCCGGGTTTCGGCCACAGATTTGACGATTTCGGCTCGCTGGCGCAAGCTAAGGCCGCGTCTTGCGGATTGGCACGTCACTTGCCGCACGCCCCGCGTGCATGGAGTTCCAAGATGAACATGCGACAGCTCGTCGGCCGGCCGTTCGGCAAATTCTTGTGCATTCTTCTAACCGCGGCGATGGCGACCGGGCCGACTGCCCAGGTCGTGGCTCAGCAGCCGGTGCAGAACGGTCGGGGAGAAGCGGTCGAAGCGCCGCGGCGGCTGCCCTTGCTCAACGACAAAGCGCTCATCGCCGCGCCCGACGCCGGCAAGATCGACCTCACTTACGTCACGCCCCAGGCGGTGGCGCTGGTCGCCGCGCGCCCGCGGCAACTGCTGACGTCGCCAGCGACTGCCTTGATGCCGGTCGAAGTGGCGTCGGCGGCTGGGATCGAGAATTTGGGAATCGACCCAGCCGACGTGGAACAAGTGGTGGCGTTTGTCGAGCCGCCATCGGTCCTCGGGTGGCAGTTTGGGTTGGTATTGAAATTGACAAAGCCAATGGCACTCACCGATCTTCCGGAGAAGTTTCGGTCGCGCACGCAGCCGGGCGAGCTGGCCGGCAAGGCGTACTTGCAGAGCGTCCAACCGCAATTGCCGAGCTTCTACATGCCGGACGCGCAGACGTTGCTCGTGATGCCGGAGTTCACGTTGCGCAAAGTGTTGACTCCGGACGCCGGTGCTCCGTCGAGTCCGTTGATTGAGCGGGTGAAAGCGCAGCCCGGCGGCGACGACCTGTATGCCGTGGTCGACGTGGTGTCGCTGCGGCCGCTGGTGGTGCCGTGGCTCAACGTGGCGGTGATGCAGCGGCGCGACAGATTCCCCGAGGAGGCGAAACCGTTTTTGGAGGTGCCGAACCTCGTCACCGCGATCGACTTGTCGCTGAATCTCACGTCGCCGCGCCCTGCGACGCTCGCCGTTCACGCCAACGACGCGGCCAGCGCCGATCGCTTGCTGGAGCTCTATGCTCTGGCCAAGCAGATGCAGCGGAAGCAGGCGCTGGAAGGGGCGGCGAAAATGCAACAGAGCCAGGATCCGATGGAACGCGCCTTGGGGCGATACATCGAACGCGTCTCCAATCTGACGGACGACCTCTACGTGCCCGTGCGGCAGGGCGATAGCCTGGTGCTGTTCCACGGCCTCCAACAGGACAATCCCGTCCAGCAGCAACTCGTCACGGTGGCCGTGGTGGGAATGTTGGTCGCCTTGCTCCTGCCGGCGATCCAGGCTGCCCGCGAGGCTGCACGGCGGAATCAGTCGATGAGCCAGCTCAAGCAGTTGATCCTGGCGATGCACATGTATGCCGACTCACACAAGGTGTTGCCACCCCACGCCAGCTACAGTCCGGACGGCAAGCCACTGTTGAGTTGGCGAGTGCACGTGCTACCCTACATGGAGCAGGCGCAGTTGTATTCCCAGTTCAAGCTCGACGAGCCGTGGGACAGTCCGCACAACCGAGCGCTGATTCCGCTGATGCCCGAAATCTTTGCCAACCCGAATCTCGGTGCGCCAGAGGAAGGCAAGACGAACTACCTAGCACTCGTCGGTCCGCAGTGTATTTTGGACGGCAGTCCGAACGGAATTGGATTTGCCAAGATTAGCGACGGGTCGAGTAAGACGATTGTGCTGGTCGAGGCCGACGCCGATCGGGCCGTGGAATGGACGAAGCCTGCCGACGTCGAATTTGACCCCAACATTCCGTCGGCCGGGTTTGGCAAGTTGCGTCCGGGAGGGTGCAACGCCGTGTTCGCCGACGGTCACGTCCAATTCATCAGCAACGACCTTGATCCGGCGATCCTCAAGGCGCTGGTCACTCGGAACGGGCGCGAGGCGGTTAATGTGCCGTGACGAGCTCAAGGGCAATAAAAACTTCACCGACACGGCCCTTGTTGCGGCGGCCGCGATCCGCATTAGCACTACGGAACGCGAATCGATTCGAAGAGCGCGTCCTTCGACGCCGAATGCGTGGCGCGCTCCCGGCGGTCGTTGAGCAGGCTCGCCACGGCTTCACCGAGCCCCGCGAGTGCCGCCATCTTCGTTCGACCGCGGCCTTCGACGCCTGGGATTTCCGGGCAGCGGGCCTGGTGCCACTCGTTCACCGGTTCGACGACGGCCAGGAACTCGTTTCGAGTCGTTATGTTCGGTTCCATGCGATTCGGAATTTGCCTCCTGCGATAGGATCGGCTATCTTAGTTTTGTGGGCAGATCACAAATCAACCAATCGAACGGCGAATCTGTCGTGTTGGACGCGGCGTTGGGCAGCGTTTTTGTGATGCTTTGTGACTGGCGCGGTCGAGTGACGTGGGCCAACAGCATCGGCGAGTATACGGCAGTCGGCGACTTCGCTTGGTCGAATCTGGATGATGGGTCGCAGCAGGCGACCAAGTCGATGTTCTCTCGCGTGGTCATGTTGCGGGAGACGCAATCGATCGACGTGACCAACCAGCAAGGCCTTCGTTTTCGCTGCTGGCTGTGGCCGCTCGATTCGCCCGAGGTGGCTGTGTGCAGTTTGATCACGCGGATTCCCGCGGAATTGGGGCGGCTCACCAAGCGGGAAAAAGAGTGCTTGGAGTTGCTCGCGCACGGGACCGAAACGCGCGAGATCGCCAAGCGGCTTGACATCAGCCTGAGCACGACCCACACGCACCTAAAGCGATCGCGCGAGAAACTGGGCCTGCCGAATGTCGAGGCGTTGATTAGCTTTGCCGCTCGATATTGCTACCCGCCGCACGATCCACTCGCGCAGGTACAGCCGTCATGACTGGCGTGCAGCGACCGGGTGGCGACGTGCGTCACCTCAACCCGGCCTGTCTTTCGGCACCCCCGTTTTGATCGCCATGCCACCATTCTGCCATCGTTTGAAAGACGACGAAGAAGACGGGCACGAAGAAGATCGCCAGCAACGTCGACGCGAGCATGCCGCCGAAGACCGCGGTGCCGAGCGCCTGCTGGCCGGCGGCGCCCGCGCCGGTGGCGATCACCAGCGGCACCACGCCGAGAATGAACGCGAACGACGTCATCAGGATCGGCCGGAACCGCATGCGTGCCGCTTCGGCGGCCGCGTCGCGGATGCTCTTGCCCTGGTTGCGGAGCTCGCGGGCGAACTCGACGATCAGGATCGCGTTCTTGCTCGCCAGCGCGATGATCAGCACGATGCCGATTTGGGTGTAGATGTTGTTGTCCATCCCGCGAGCGGCCACGGCGGCCACCGCGCCCAACAGTCCCAGCGGCACGACCAGGATCACAGCCAGCGGCGTGAACCAGCTCTCGTACTGGGCCGCGAGCACCAGGTAAACCAGGAACACGGCCATGGCGAACACGAGATACGCCTCGCCGCCGACGCGCTTCTCCTGGTAGGCCATGCCGGTCCATTCGTAGCCGATCTGCGGCGGCATCACGTCGCGGCGATCTGCTCCATCAGGTTCAGCGCCTCGCCCGAGCTGTAGCCGGCGCCGGCTCGCCGCTGATCGACGCGGCGGGTACAGGTTGTAGCGGTTGATGATCTGCGGGCCGAACGTCTTTGCACCGTGGCCAGCGTGCCAGCGGCAGCATCTTGCCCGCGCGGTTGCGGACTTCGAGCTTGCGGATGTCTTCGATCTCGGCGCGATAGTCGGGCTGGGCCTGCACGCGAACCTGGTACATGCGGCCGAAGTTATTGAAGTCGTTGACGTAGGCCGATCCGAGGTAGGCCTGCAGCGTGACGAACACGTCGCCGAGCGGCACGTCCATCAGCTTGACCTTCTCGCGATCGATGTCGACGAACAACTGCGGCACGCCGGGGCGAAACGTCGTGTTCATCGCCGCCAGCCGCGATTGGCTGCGGGCCGCTTCGACGATGTCGCGTCACCACTTGGAACAGCGTCGATGCGGCCGACGTCGCCGCGGTCTTCGACGTCCATCTCAAACCCGCCGCGGACGCCCAAGCCGCGAATCGCCGGCGGCGCGAAGGGGAAGATGATCGCTTCCTGGATCTGCGCCGAACTTCGCCCGGAGTTGTGCCAGCAGGGCGTCGAGCGTCTGCCCCTTGTCGAGCCGCTCGTCCCAGGCCTTGAACGTGACGAACACCGTGCCCGTGTTCGGCGCGGAGCTGTGGTCCAGGAGCGAGAGCCCGCCGATCGTGAACCAGTCTTCACGCCGGGCGTCTCCTTCAGGATCTCGTCCATCTTTTCCATCACCGCCCGGGTCCGCGCCTGCGAGGCGGCGTCCGGCAGTTGCACGCTGATCAGCATGTAGCCTTGGTCTTCGGTCGGCAAAAACCGGTCGGCAGCTTCTGATACCACCAGATCGTGAACGCAATCAGCGCAATGAACAGCAGCATCATCAGCGGCACGATCCGCACGATGAACCGCACGATGCCGAAGTACAAATGTTCGAACCAGCCATAGACGCCGTTGAACGCCGGCTGAACATATTCTTGCGTTCCTTCGGCGTGCGAAGCCACATCGCGCATTGAGCGGGCTTGAGCGTGACCGCATTGATCGCGCTGATGACGGCAGTGGCGGCAATCGTCAGCGCGAACTGCTGGTAGAGCTGGCCGGTGATGCCGCCCAGAAACGCGCTCGGCAGGAACACGCTCATCAACACGAGCGTGATGCCGATGATCGGGCCCAGCACTTCGCTCATCGCCTTAATCGTGGCCGGCTTCGGCTCCAGGCCGCGCTCGATGTGATGCGCCGCGTTTTCCACGACCACGATCGCATCATCGACCACGATGCCGATCGCGAGCACCAGGCCGAACAGCGTGAGCATGTTCACCGTGAAGCCCAGAGCGCCATGGCGAAGAACGCACCGATGATCGTCACCGGCACGGTGGTCGCGGGCACGAGCACGGCCCGCCAATCCTGCAGGAACACCAGGATCACCAAGAGCACGAGCACGCCCGCTTCGATCAGCGTATTGTAAACCGACTCGATCGACGCCGAGACGAATTTCGTGGTATCGAGCGGGAACTCGTACTTCATTCCCTCGGGGAACTGAGCTGCTCATCTTCTCGATCGCCGCGCTCACGTTCTCGGCCACCTCGATCGCGTTGCTGCCGGGCAGCTGGAAGATGCCGATGTTGGCGTTGGGCTGCCCTGCTTCAGATTGAACTGGTCGTACGACTGGCCGCCGAGTTCGACGGTCGCCACGTCGCGCAGCCGTGTGATGCGCTGCCGTCGCCCGTCTTGATGATGATGTTCTCGAATTCCTTGACGTCGCTGAGCCGGCCCTTGGTCGTGACCGTGTATTGAAACGCGATCGGCTTGCCCTCGGGCACGGCGGCTGGCCGATCTGGCCGGCGGCGACCTGCACGTTCTGCTCGCGGATCGCGTCGGTCACGTCCTCGGTCGTGAGCCCGCGGGCCTTGAGCTGCTCGGGGTTGAGCCAGACCCGCATGCTGTAGTTGGCCGTGCCGAAGACCGTCACTTCGCCGACGCCGTTCAGGCGGCTCAAATCGTCGCGGAGCTGCAGCGTCGCATAGTTCGCCAGGAACAGGCTGTCGTATTTGCCGTCGGGCGACGTGAGCGAGACGACGATGATGATGTTCGTCGATTGCTTCTTGACGGTGATGCCTTGCCGGTTGACCTCTTCGGGCACAGCGGCTCGGCGATCGCCACGCGGTTCTGCACGAGCACCTGGGCCGTGTCGAGATTCGTGCCGATCTCGAACGTGATCGTCAGCGAGTAGCTGCCGTCGCTCGACGAGGTCGACGACATGTAGAGCATGTGCTCGACGCCGTTGACCTGCTGCTCGATCGGCTGGGCGACCGTGTCGGCCACCACGTCGGCGTTCGCGCCGGGATAGTTGGCGGTGACGCGAACCGTGGGGGGCGTGATCTCCGGATACTGCTCGATCGGCAGGCCGCGGAGCGAGACGATGCCCGAGCAGCATCGTGATGATCGCGATCACGTTGGCGAAGATCGGCCGCTCGATGAAGAACTTCGAAAGCATCGCGGCGCTATGCCCCCGGCTTGTCGGGAGATTTGTCGGAGGGGGGCGGCGGTAGGCTCGGCGGTGGGCTTCGGCGATTGGTTGGGCGGTGTTTGCCCGCGTGCTGAAGCACGCTCGCCTTCGGCGCCTTCGACCGCCCGCTGCGGGTTGACGGTGATACCCGGGCTGGCCCGCTGAATGCCGTTGACGATCACCAGGTCGTTCGGCTCGATACCGTCCTCGATCACGCGCATCGCCCCGTCGATGATGCCGAGCTTCACCGGGCGATACTCGACGACGTTCTTATCGCCGACCACCAGCAAGAAGTCGCCGCGCTGGTCGGTGCCGATGGCCCGGTCCTCGACCAGCAGCTTGGGCACCGGTTCGCCGATCGAGGCGTGGATCCGGGCGAACAGGCCCGGGATCAACTCGCCATCGGGATTCGGAAAGATGCCGCGGCGCATGCGTCGTGCCGGTGCCCGGGTCGACTCCCAGCTCGCGGAAGTCGAGCTTGCCCTGGTGCGGAAAGCCCTTTTCGTTCGCCAGCGCGAGGTTCAACGTCGGCGGCGTTACGCTGGGGTCCGGCAACTCGTGCTTGCGGAGCATCTCCATGAACCGCAACAGGTCGAGCTCGCTCAAATCAAAGTATGCGTAAATCGGGTCGATCGCTCTGGATGATCGGCCAACTGCGTATTTTCGGCCTGGATCAGGTTGCCGACGTCGACCAGGTGTCGGCCGATGTGCCCGCTGATCGGCGCGCGGATCTCGGTATAGCTCAGATCAAGCTCGGCGCGGCGGACGGCGGCCTCGGCGGTGGCAACACCGGCTTGCGGACGTTTTCACCTGGGCCGCCTGCGAATCGAGCTCGGCCTGCGTGACGGCGTTTTGTGGCACCAAGGGCTCGATGCGGCGATACTCCGATCTGCGCCAGCTCAAGCGTCGCTTCGGCGCGCTTGAGCTCCGCCTTCGCGGCGTCGAGCGCGATCTCGTACGGCTGCTGCTCGATAACGAACAGCAGATCGCCCGCTTTCACGTTGGCCCCGTCTTCGAAGAGAATCTTCTCGAGGTAGCCATTGATCGCGCGCGGAGATCGACGGTCGCCGTCGCTTCGGTGCGGCCGACGAACTCGATCGAATCGGCGACCGGCTTCTCGATCGGCTGGCGCGACCGTGACTTGCGGCGGCGGCGGCGCGACGAATTGGTTCTTCGGCTGGCAGCCGCCGAGGAGGATGCCGAACAAGCCGAGAGCGACCGCGAGCCCCAGCACCCGCGGAGTGAAATCGATTACCAGTCACAAGATGGAGCCTTGAAATTGTGTCGGGAGAGGTCGACGTGAGGCGGGGCTTTAGGGAGGATACGCTAATTATATAGTGCGCTAACGATCTGAGGAAGGGCGGGCCTGCGTAAGTTGTATTGGAAAATATGAGTTGACCGCTCCGACGCGGCTGGCGAGCGCCTGCCAGCAATCGGGGCACGACTTATCTATACGGCGTCGTGCGGCGTCGGCTCGGCCGGCTGACCCGCGCCGGCGGCGACGCGGTTCACGGCGTTGAGAAACGCCAGCGTGGCCGCTTCGACCGTGTCGGTCGAGACGCCGCGGCCGCGGTAGACGCGGCCATGGTGCTCGACTTCGATCGTCGATTCGCCCTGGGCGTCTTTGCCGCGCGTGACGCTGTGGACGCGGAAATCGCGGACTACGACGCTCGTGTCGGTGATCTCTTCGATCGTGTGGAACAGGGCGTCGAGCGGGCCGTCGCCGCCGGTGCTGGTCCGCGTGATCTGTTCGCCGCCGCGGTCGAGCGTGACGGAGACGGTCGGCGTCGCCGCCGCCGGTGGCGTGGACTTCGTACCCGGCCAGTTTCCACACGTCCTCGGCGACGTTCATCCGCTTCTCGATCAGTGCGGCGATGTCGGCGTCGTAGACTTCCTTCTTCTTGTCGGCCAGCCGCTTGAATTCGTCGAACACCTCCTGCAGTTGCTCGGCTGTGAGATGGTAGCCGAGCGCCTTGGCCCGGTCGGCGAGCGCGGCCCGGCCGCTGTGCTTGCCCAGCACCAGGTCGGTGGCGGTGAAGCCGACGTCCTCGGGCCGCATGATCTCGTAGGTCGTTCGCTCCTTGAGCATGCCGTCCTGGTGGATGCCGGCTTCGTGGGCGAAGGCGTTGCGGCCGACGATCGCCTTGTTGCGCTGGACTTGCATGCCGGTGATGTTCGTCAAGAGCCGGCTGGTGGGGACCAGCCGCGGCGTGTTGATCCGCGTCGCGGTGTGGTAGTAGTCGCTGCGGGTGCGCATCGCCATCACGACTTCTTCCAGCGAGCAGTTGCCGGCCCGCTCGCCGATGCCGTTGATCGTACACTCGATCTGCCCGGCGCCGTTCTCGACGGCCGACAGGCTGTTGGCGACCGCCATGCCCAGGTCGTTGTGGCAGTGGACGCTGATCACGGCCTGGTCGATGTTGGGCACGCGGTTGACGAGGTTCTTGATCACGCCGCCGAAGTGCGCCGGCGTGGCGTAGCCGACCGTGTCGGGAATGTTGACCGTCGTCGCCCCGGCGTGCGATCGCCGCTTCGACCACGCGGCAGAGGAAGTCGGGCTCGGTGCGGGCGGCATCTTCGGGCGAGAACTCGATGTTCGTCGCAGTAGCCTTTGGCCCGCTTCACGCTCTCCACGGCCCGGCGCGATGATCTCGTCCATGTCCATCCGCAGCTTGAACTCGCGGTGGATCGCGCTGGTGGCCAGGAAGACGTGGATGCGGGCGTCCGGGGCGTCTTGGAGAGCCTCCCACGCGCGGTCGATGTCCTTCTCGTTGCAGCGGGCCAGGCCGCAAATCGTCGAGCCGCGCACCGTGCGGGCGATCTCGCGGACCGCCTCGAAATCGCCCGGCGAGGCGATCGGGAAGCCGGCCTCGATCACGTCGACGCCCAAATCGACGAGCGCTTGCGCGACCTCCAGCTTTTCGTCGAGGTTCATGCTGCAGCCGGGCGATTGCTCGCCGTCGCGGAGCGTGGTGTCGAAAATAACGATGCGCCGTGGTTCTGTCGTGGACATGATGTTGACCCTGTCTGTTTTGTCGCAAATTAGCCGCGTCGCTCGCGACGCGCGGCAAGATATGTCGGCAATCCGTAAAAACAAAAAAACCCTGGGGCCTTGGCGGGCCTCAGGGTTCTCGTATGCTGCGTCAGTTAAGTCTGCACGAACCCTAAGACTCGCTCTTGGCGAGCGCCAATAGAAGGAGGCTTAGGCTAAGCAGGTTCGTGCGGATCATGATATTGAAATCCAATCGGCTCGGGGGCGGACTGCCCGCGAGCAATTCTTCCTATAAATCTAGCTGACGCGGGCGGCCGGGTCAAGGTTCGACCGATTTTTCACATCGTTCGAGAAATTGCTCTGACCGTCGGGGGCGATTGCGAGCTACGATTACTGGAACCTGGGCGGTCGTCGGAAAGTCCATAACGGTGAACAATGGTCGGCGAACGGCTCGATTTGACGGACGATCCATTGGGCGGAGGGAAACCGCAAGCGGCGGGGCGGCGGTTCGTCGGCGTGCAGTTTGCGTGTTGCGACGTCTACACGCGGGTCTATGTCAACCGCGATCAAACCGCCTACGAAGGCCGTTGTCCGAAGTGTGCCAAGAAGGTGCGGCTCGAGATCGGGCCGGGGGGCACCGATTCGCGGTTCTTCACTGCGGGATGATGCGCGACAGCACCGCTGGCAACGCGTGAATGCGGCGGTTCGCTTCTCTTGTTCAGTCGGCGTGAATTTCCTAACATCCGCGGCCGCCCAGACCTCGTCCGTCCTTCTGAACTCGTCGCAAGCGACGCGGCCAAGCCATTCGTCTCGCTCATGCAACTTGATTTTGAAATCCAGCGCTCGACGCGTCGCTGCGCGGCGACCGATCGGACGCTCGAGCCGGGCGAAGATTGCTACTCGGTGCTCGAGGTGCTCGGGGCCGAGGTCGTGCGGAAGGATTTTGCAGCCAGCGCGTGGGCCGGGCCGCCGGCCGAGGCGTTTGGCTGGTGGAAGTCGCGCGTGCCGGAGCCACAGCGCCAAGAAGATCAAGCTGGCGCCGAACGAAGTGCTGCTCGAATTGTTCGACCAATTGGCCGAGCAGCCGGCGAGCGAGGACATGCGCGTACGTGCTCGCGCTGCTCCTGGTGCGGCGGCGCGTGCTGCGGCTCGATGGACCAGCATTGCCAGCGGCGAAACCAATTTCCACCGGCGACGTACAAACGATGACCGTGTTTTGTCCGTTGCGCGAGGCAACGTACGAAGTGACCGTCTTGATGCCGAGCGACGAACGAATCGAGGAGATTCAACAACAGTTGGGCGAGCTGCTCGTGTCGGGCACGGAACCGGTCGCGGAAAGCGAATCGTGAAACTATCGGCTGCAACATCATTGGCCTGGTTGATCGCTACGGTCGCGCTCTTCGCCGGCTCTGGAGCGAGCTGCCAGCGTCCGCTGACGTTCAGCCCATTCGCTGCGGCCGGGCCGCCCGCGCCGCAGGTGCTGCCCGAGGCGGCCACGCGTGAGCAGATCATCGCGGCCGTAAACGCCAATTCGAGCCGCGTCCGTTCGATCACCGCCACTAGCGCGTCGATCACGATTCCCGACACGATGAACCTGCCGATCCTCACGGCGAACATCGCGGCCGAGCGGCCGGGTCGCGTGCGGATCACCGCCGGCACGGCCATCACGGGCCAGGAGATGGACGTCGGCAGCAACGACCAATTGTTCTGGATGTGGGTGCGGCGGAATCAGCCGCCCGCGGTCTATTTCTGCCGGCACGACCAATTCGCCAATAGCGCGATCCGCCAGATGATGCCGGTCGAGCCGGCTTGGCTGCTCTCGGCGATGGGGATGACCGACATCGATCCGGCGAGCGTGGTCGACGGGCCGTTGCCGCGGAGCGACGGCACGGTCGAGATCCGCTCGGTGATGCCGTCGGCCTCCGGCACTCTGCAGCGGGTGACTGTGATCGACGCTCGTCGAGCATGGGTCGTCGAGCAGCACGTGTACGACCCGTCCGGACGGACGCTGTTGGCGAGCGCGGTTGCCGAGTCGCACCAATACTATCCGGCCGAACAAGTCTCGTTGCCGCAGCGCATTTCGTTGCGGCTGCCGACGGCGGGCTTGGCGCTGAAAATCGACATGGGCACAGTGCAGATCAACCAACTGGCCGGCGACCCGAACCAACTCTGGGCGATGCCGGCTTTCGACGGCTATCAGAAATACGACCTCGGCGGGGCGCTGCCCAATACGCAGCTTCCCGGCTGGCCGACCGCGCAATACGTGCCCGGCTACGTCGTACCGGCCGCGTACCAGCGGCAGCCGGTGTCGGCCTATCCAACCTATACGGCGCCGTCGTTCGCAAGGTAGCTGGCGAGCGGCAAACCCGCAGGCGTTTGCGAAAGCAGCAAACGCTGTCCAATGGGGACGATCGGCCGTCTGATTGTGGCGATCGCCTGGTACGTCTGGCGATGAATTCGCCATCCGCGTCGTCGATTTCATCGACACTCTCACCGCCTTCTGCGTGACCGCGGTAACTTGTGCGGATTGTGCATCCGGGCTTAATGAACCCAGCGGCAATTCTCCGACGACTGCATGGGGCTTGCAAGCGGCCGTGATCGAACCTCTTTCGGGCGATTCGGCGCGAATCTCAGACCGTCTGGAGCAGCGCCATGACCAACTCACGGACCGCCTTGATCGCATTACTTCTCCATGCCGCGTGTGGGCGGCTGATGGCGCAAGAGTCGCCAACGCCGACGGAACCGACGTTGCCGCCGGTCATCGTCCAGCCGGGCGACGACAATTACCTCGATGACTACAGCAATCAGGTGCTCTTCGGCAACGGGAACGTCGGCGCCATTTCGTGGAACGCGCCGGCCAGTTCGTTCAACCAGCGAGTCGGCTCGTACAATCAACCGGCTTGGACGACGTAGCGGCCGTTCGCCAGCACGCGGTCTTACGTGCTGCCGCAGGGTGTTTGCGAGTTCGAGCAGTGGGCGCGACCGACGTGGAATGAAGGAGAAGCGGCCGAGTGGCGGATGCTGGAAGAATTTGCGGTTGGCTTGCCGAACCGCATCCAACTCGATCTGTACGAACGCTGGAATATCGAGCCCAATGACGAGGGCAACCAGCGCGCGAACCACGAAGGCGTGCAAATTGAAGTGCGATACGCGCTGGTCAACTGGGGCGTGATCCCGCTCAATCCCACGCTGTATCTCGAATGGATCGAGCGCGGCGGGCCGCATGAGGGCAAGCCGAACAAGTGGGAAGCGAAACTGCTGCTGGCCGACGAGCTGACCTGCAACCTGTTCTACGCCTCGAACGTGATCATTGAACAGGAAGTCGCGGGCGAGTTGGAAACCGAAATCGGCTGGAACAACGCCCTGGCCACGCCGATCGTCGATGGTCGACTCTTGGGCGGCATCGAATCCGAGTTCTCGGCCACGACTGTCGAACAGAATCGCAGCAATGCGGAAGTCTCGCTGACCTTGGGGCCGAGCCTGCAGTTCCGGCCCACGCCGCGGACGTTTCTCGACGTCGTCGGCCTGTTCGGCACCACCGACGAATCGCCTGTCGCGCGGATGTACGTCGTCTGGGGCATCCAATTCGGATCGCGGCCCGGGCCGTCGAACGGCTACTACGGCACGGCCGCCACGCGCGGCGATTGATGGCGTCGTCCGACTCGCGGTGGGGACCGCGCTTGCCGGTCGGCGAGTCCGTTGGGATAATTGAGCGTGGCCGGCGCGAGGCGTCCTTGCGCCGGAATCCTCTCGAATTTCCGTTCCTACCGTAGCGGCAAACTTGGTGATGAGCATCCGCGCGGCGGGAAAGATCGGCTCGAACCTGGCGTTCAAAGGTTGGGCCACGTCACTGGGCATCCATGCCGCGATGCTCGCGGCCCTTGTCGGTTTGCACGGGCCGCCGGCGGAACCGCCTTGGTTGCACAGCCATTTTGGACAGACGGCGCTGTTGCTCTCGACGGCCGATCCGAATCCTGGCAGTCCCGCAGCGAACGATTCGCTCGCCGAGCCGTCGATCGTGCTGGTCGAATCCGCCGATTTGCCGCAGCCCGTGCCGGCGGTGATGCCCGCGCAAAAGGTCGACGTGACGGCGGAAGCCGCGGTTGTGATGCTGCCAAACGTATTGCCCGACAAATCGCTGTCGTTGCTTCCGCCGCAGGCCGCACTCGAGCCGATCGAAGAACCGCCCCCGATCGACCCCGCCGAATCGCCGCCGGGCGACGACTCGGCGACGTCTTCGCCGCCGTCGCCGGAGCACGTCGGCAACGATCGGCCGACCGACGTGGCGTTCGACGACAATCCGCCGATCCTGTATCCTCCCGCTGCGGCGCGCGCTGGCGTCGAGGGGACGGTGATCCTGCGGATCCGCGTCGGTACCGACGGCGGTGTCGTCGGCGTGGAACTGGTCGAGTCGAGCGGCTCGTCGATCCTGGATCGGGCGGCGGTCGAGGGCGTCCGGAGTTGGCACGGTCGGCCGGCGCAGCTTGCGGGCCGCGCGATCGAAGCGGCGGCGTTGCTGCCCGTGGTGTTTCGGCTGCATTGACCCATTTGGCACAAATTCCAATCGTTGCCGCTGGCGCATCGTCGGCTATCATGGTAGTTGGGAGGAAGAACCGGCTCGCTGAGGCGAACGATCGTCATGTGGAAAGCTGCGTTTCCAACCCTGCGCTCGATTCGCTCCGACTATCTGCGGGACTGCAACGCATTTCTGCTTTCGGCCGTCTGCCATCTCATCGCGTTCGTGCTGTTGGCCCTGCTGCTCGTGTCGCCCGACGCCGGTCGGTCGCGGCTGGAACTCTTTGCCCAGATGAGTGACGGCGTCGATACGCCGATTGGCGGCGGCGATGCGTTCGACAAAAGCCTCGGCGAATTCAAAGTCGAGCCGGAGGATGCCGCGGCGGCCGCCGGGCCGATCACGCTTTTCGATTCCTCCAGCGCCCTGGTGACCAATACGGCCGCGCTCGTGTCGCCGCTCGACGCGCTGTCGGTCGGCGGGCTCGAAGGCCGGTCGGTCGGCGACGGCAGCGGGGCGGCGCTGGCCGGCGGCGGTGGCAAAGGCTCGGGCGGGGCCGAGTTCTTTGGCATCGGCGGCAAGGGCGGCACGTTTGTTTACGTCGTCGACACGTCGGGCAGCATGAATGACCAAGGCAAATGGGAGCGAGCCCGCGCCGAGTTGCTGCGGTCGATCGAACATCTGAGCAAAGAACAGCAGTACAACATCATCTTCTACAACGACGGTTGGGTTCCGATGGTGGTCGACAAGCCGGTGCTCGCCACCGCCAAACAGTTCGACCGCACGCGCCGCTGGGTAAATCACGTCTGGCCGAGCGGCGGCACCTATCCGCTCGAGGCGCTGTTGCACGCCCTGGCGCTCGAGCCGGATGCGATATACTTTCTCTCCGACGGCCGCTTCGACCCGGCCGTGATCGAATCGCTGCGAGTTCAAGACCCGCCGTCGGCCGGCCAAATCCCGATCCACACGATCTCCTTCGTGAACACCGAGTCGATCGGCATCATGCGGATGATCGCCAAGAACTCGGGCGGCGAATTCCGATTCGTGAAGTGAGGATTGCACGACGGAGTTGAACGCCAGATACCGCGTGCGACGCAGATCGTACGGCGAGTTTGCCTGGCTCTCCAGTCGTGCCAATATCGCGGACCGAACGGGATGTGGCGGCGACGCATGGCCCGGCTTCAGTTGGCAATGGAGCCACCTGGCGGCGACCGATAGCAGGGACGAGGTCACCTACTCCCTGGCGAACCCATTGCCATGCACTGCCCCAACTGCCGATCCCGAGACATCCGCCGCAGCCGTAGCGGCAATGCGCAATTGCCGGCGATTATGCGTTTGCTCGTCGTAGCGCTGCGGTGCCACGACTGTTGGCACCGATTCTACCGGTTGCGCATGCTGCTGCCTGCACCCTCGGCACAATCGGTGCGGACGAAGAACCTCGAATCGCAGACCGCTTGAGACCGCCGTCGTGCCGCGCGGCAGATTTCGTGTCGGGCAGCGGCTATAGGTCTCCGTCTGCAGCGGCAGTTTGTCGCACCATCGCATTCTGTCGTTCGAGGTATTGACCCGCACGATGCACGCCAATTTGTCGGCGTACCCGGCAACAGAATGCGACGATCGGCGCTGGTGCTCGATGATTTTCGCATTTTGTCGCGACGCCTCGCTGGGCCGCGCTTGCAAGTCGTTGTGCGGGCAGCCGTTGCAATTAGTCGTCGCGGCGGGGGCCCCATCTTTTGCCGACAATATTCGTCCGTTTTGTCACTTTCCGGCTGTGAATGTCTCTCGAAATCCAGAGCGACTCTCGTCCGCGAGTACATAAAATGGGACCTCGTTTTGTCGCGTATCGTGCGCCACGCCGAACAAATGCGCGCGCCAAGTCGCAAAGGTCGCCAAGCAAGCGCAGAGTGACCGCTGGCTAATGGTTAATCGCCAAAAGCCGACAGCTTCCATCCGGATTTTCAAAGAGCAACGTACCTTAACGACCGTGGACGGAGGGTTTTCAAAACAGTTGCCTCACGCGCTAGCGGAGGAAAGGTGGCCTCGCACGCCTACGAGTAGTCTCAGCACATGCTCGTTTCTACTAGATAGTGGACGGATGTAAAGTACCTGTTTTCGGCCGGGGGGAAGATTCACCACGGAGCCAGTGAGGACACGGAGAAAATCGAAGGAACACTAATCGGCGCTAATCTTCGCTGATCGGGATTAATGGAGATTGGCGTAGATCAGCGTTCCTGTACTTCTTCATTCCGTCCAGTTTCTCCCTGGTGAAAAACCTCGTGTTTTTGCGAAGGCGTCGAGTTTCTCCCAAGACGGCAAGTTGTTTGCACCCCTCAAGGGCCAGCGGTGAACTGGCTGTTTGTTCTACGCACGTGGCACACCCAGAGCTTTCGGCGATGAGCGTGGTTGCAGACGAACACGTCCGACCACGCTCTTCGCTAATGCTCAGGGACGCGCCACCCTGTCGTGACGGCAACGGCCACGAAAAAGCGCAAGAGACACGCAAACTCTTCGTGCGCTCTCGTGCCTTTTTGTGGCGGACTCGAAATGCTCGGATGTCGGCGGAGTTCAACCTAGCGCATCGTGCGGCCGAATTCAATAACTATTTTCGGCCAGTTGAGTTTTCCAGACGAATGCGACGAACGAGCCGCTACAGTCTGGTACGACGATCTCACGACGAGTGCTGCCGAATTGCCCGTTCAGGTCGGAGGATTTCGGCAGGTCCACTGGAATCGGGCGTCGAGACCGCAAGTAGTGGGTTGCACTGCCATAAAAAATGGGCTGGACGAACGGCGGAGATGGGCAAGGCGATGCCGGGTGCGTCTTGATGGCGGGTGCGGGTCTGATTTGCGGGCCGAAAGCGATTTTCTTGCGGAAGAGCCAACGGCCTCGACCTATTATCCCAAAAACGGAATATTTGCGCTGGCGAACGCGGATTCCCGCAGGCCGATGCTGAAACCAGCTTTATCGGTGCGGCGGGACATGACAAAGGGAATGAAGTTCAAGCTCGGCAGCAGTATCAATTTTGCCGATTTGCGAATGCCGGATGCCGAAAAGTACATGGCAAATCTGGAGCTCGCCGTGCGAAACTTCAAGATCGCTACGATTCGCCGCTTGACTCAAGCCGCTGCTGGCAAAGTACGTGGAATCACCCAGCTCAAGATGTCGGCGTTCTTGAACGGTTGGCTGGACGGCTTTTCGACCAACCGTCTGATTCGCTTTCTGAAACGCGCTGGGTTGCGACGTATGGATCAGCGTCTTCGCGTGCGCACCCGCGGAAGTAAGGGGGGGATTGAGTGCAGGTGAGTGAGCGCCTCGGCTCGTCGCCTCACCCTGCTTCGATCTCGGCCATCGCTTCGTCGGGGATGTTGAAGTTGGCCGCGACTTTTTGCACGTCGTCGTGGTCGTCGAGCGTTTCCATCAGCTTCAAGACGCTGCGGCCGGTGTCGGCGTCGAGGTCGACCGTGTCTTTCGGGATGCGGGCGATCTCGCTTAGCTCGGGCGTGAGGCCGGCCTTTTCGATGGCGTCGCAGACGTTGCTGTAGGCGTCGGGGCTGCAGGTGATCTCGAAGTTGTCGCCGACGTGCTGGACGTCGTCGGCCCCGGCTTCGAGCGCGAGCTCCATCAGCGTTTCTTCGTCGGTTTGCGAGGCGGGGATGGCGACGAGGCCTTTGCGGTCGAACATCCAGGCGACGCTGCCGGCGCCGCCGAGCTTGCCGCCGGCGATCTCGAAGATTTTGCGGATTTCCGGGGCGGTGCGGTTGCGATTGTCGGTGAGGATGTCGCACAAGCACGGCGACTCCGCCCGGTCCGTAGCCCTCGTAGAGCACTTCCTCGAAGTTGCTGCCTTCGAGTTCGCCGGTGCCCTTTTTGATGGCGCGGTCGATCGTGTCCTTGGGCATGTTGCCGGCTTTGGCGTCGATGATCGCGTAGCGGAGGCGCAGATTCTGGGCCGGGTCGCCGCCGCCGGCCTTGGCCGCGATGATGATCGCCTTGGCGAGCTTGCTCCAGAGCTTGCCGCGCTTCGATTGTCGATGAGCGATTTTTTATGGGCGATGTTCGCCCAGTGGGAATGTCCGGCCATGGCGGAAGGATGCGGAGTTCAGGGGTCGGGATGCGGAGTACTGAGTACTGACTGATCGAGTCGCGACGAGGCAACGGTTGCTACTTCGGTTTTCGCTTGGTGAGCTTGGTGGTCGTCGGCTTTCTTCTTGGTTGGCGTTTTGGAGCCGGCCTTGGTCGGGCGCTTCGTCGGCTTTCGTGGTCGGCTTTTTCTTCGCCGGCGGCGCCGCTTCCTTCTTGGCGGCCGGCGCGGCGGCTGCCTTGGCTCCCGACTTCTTCTTGTCGGCCTTGGTCGGTGCCGGTCTTGTCCTTGGCTTGCACCGGCGCGGGCGGCGGCGCGGGCGGCGCGGGTGGCTTGCGCTTCGGCAACCGGTCTTTGCAGCTGGGATCGATTTCCAGCAGCAGCTTGCGGGCGTCGGCGCCGTACGGATTGCGGCCGATTTCGACGCCCAGCTGGTGCAACAGCGAGCCGATCTCGGCGCCCTTGCTCTTGCTCACCACGCGTTCCAGGCCCGGCACGACGCCGGCCTTGAACTCGCTGTCGGAGATGACGCCGACGACGTGCATCGTGATCAGCAGGCCGCTGTTCACCGGAATCGAGTGCCCGCCGAGGGCCGTCTGCGTGACGTAGGCCACGACGAACGGCGTGCTGCCGTTGAGCTTTTGAAGTTGCTTGGCCGACTGGCCGATGTTTTGCTTCTTGAGCGTTTCGAGGTCGAACTGGTAGACGCCTTCAAACACGCTGTGCAGCGTTTGCTTGAGCCGCTCGGCCGCTTGGGACGGATCGACCAGCGGCTTGGTGACTTCCGCCAGTTCGCGGAGCGTGCTGACGCGGACTTCATTCCAATCGAAATAGTCGTCCTTGAGCGAGTTGAACACCTGCTCGGCCAATTCGTGCGGCGAGTTTTCGACCAGGCAGGCGAACACCAAGTGTTCGAACAGCGTGCGGTCCTTGGCGCCGGCACTGGTTTGTAGTGCTTCTTGACGACTTTCAGCAGTCGGTTGATGAGGCTAGCGCGATTGGGTGTGGCCATGGAGGTTGGAAGGTTACGAGTGGCAAAGCGATGAGGGAGCGTTGAGCACGAAGTTGCAGGGCAGGGCGTCAGTTGTCGGCTTCGTCGGGGACATGGTCGCTCGTCGGCAGTCTCCGTCACCGTTGTGCCGGCGGGCGACTCGTCGGGCAGCACGTCGTGAAGCAGCTGGGCGATGGCCAGCGACTTCTTCACGCCCATGTCGAGCTCGAATCGCAGGCGGGGCGTGTAGCGGGTGTCGATCCGTTTGCCGACTTTGGCTTGCAGGAATCCGGCCGAGCTTTGCAGCCCATGCAAACATAGCTTTTGTTTGGCGTCGTCGCCCATCACGGAGACGTGCACTTTGGCCTGCCGCATGTCGGGCGAGACTTCGACGTAGGTGACCGTGACGTCCTCGACGCGCGGGTCCCTCAGCTCGGTGAGGATCGCCATGCTGACCACTTCGCGAATGGCCTCGGCTGCTTTTTGAACTCGGCGGGATGTCATGAGGAAGGGGTCAGGGTTCGGGGGTCAGGGTATGAGCACGGCAACGATCCCTGAGAACGCTTATGCGTCAAACTTGCGTTGAATCTCTTCGACCTTGTAGATCTCGAGCACGTCGCCTTCCTTGATGTCGTTGAAGCCGGCCAGCTTGATGCCGCACTCGTAGCCTTCGCGGACCTCCTTGGCGTCGTCCTTCTCGCGGCGCAGCGTATCGAGCGGGTAGTCGCCGATGATCGTGCTGTCGCGGATGATGCGGGCCCGGGCGTTGCGCTCGACGACGCCGGAGATCACGCGGCAGCCGGCGATCGTGCCGACGCGGCTGATCTTGAAGATCTGCTGCACCAGCGCCCGGCCGAGCTCCAGCTCGCGTTCTTCCGGCTTGAGCATGCCTTCGAGGGCCGCTTGCAGGTCGTCGGTGATCTTGTAGATCACGTCGTAGCGGCGGATCTGCACGCCGCGCTTGTCGGCCAGCAAGCGGGCCTTTTCGTCCGGCACGACGTTGAAGCCGATGATGATCGCGTCCGAGGCGTCGGCCAGCGTGACGTCGGCCTCGGTGATGCCGCCGACGCTCTTTTGCAGCAGCCTGATCTTCACTTCGGGATGCTCGAGCTTCGAGAGCTCTTTCTCGATCGCCTCGATCGAGCCGCGGACGTCGGCCCGCAGGATCAGATTGAGCGTTTGCACCTCTTCGGCTCCGTCGAGCCGATCGAACAGGGTTTCGAGCGTGACGTGGTGGAAGCCGCTGCCGCCGAGCGTGGCGACTCGCTCTTCGGCGAAGCGCGATTCGGCGATTTCGCGCGCCTGGGCGATGTCGTCGAGCACGTAGAACCGCTCGCCCGGCGCCGGGGGCGACGTCGAAGCCGGTGATGTTGACGGGAATGCTCGGCCCGGCTTCGGTGACGCGCTGGCTCGCGTGAATCGTGTCGAACATCGCTTTGACGCGCCCGTACGACTCGCCGCAGACGATCACGTCGCCGGCCCGCAGCGTGCCGTTCTGCACGAGCACCTTGGCGACGACGCCGCGGTCGGATTCCTGCTGCGCTTCGAGGCAGGTGCCGATCGCTGGGCGGTCGGGATTCGCCTTGTATTCGTGAAGCTCGGCGACGGTGAGGATCGTATCCAGCAGCTCGTCGATGCCGGTGCCTTTGGTGGCGCTGGTTTTCACGACTTCCACGTCGCCGCCCCATTCGCTGGGCTGCAGCTCGTTGGTGCTCAGGCTCGTGTAGACGCGTTCGAGGTTCACGCCGGGCAGATCGATCTTGTTGAGCGCGACGATGATCGGCACCTCGGCCGCGCGGGCGTGGCTGATGGCCTCTTCGGTTTGCGGCATGACGCCGTCGTCGGCCGCCACGACCAGCACCGCGATGTCGGTCACGTTGGCGCCGCGGGCCCGCATTTCGGTAAACGCTTCGTGGCCCGGCGTGTCGACGAACGAGAGCCGTTTGCCGTCCTTTTCGATCGAATAGGCGCGGATGTGCTGGGTGATGCCGCCGCTTTCGCCGCTCACCACGTCGAGCCCGATGATGCGATCCAAGAGCGACGTCTTGCCGTGGTCGACGTGGCCGAGGAACGTCACCACCGGCGGGCGCGGCACGAGGCTCGCCGGATCGTCGGCCTGCGATTCAAATTGCTCGATGCAGCTGATCTTCGAGGCTGCGTCGTCTTGGTGAACTCGACGTCGAGGCCCAACTCCGCGACGACCAACTCGGTGAGCTCGGGATCGATCACGTCGGTGATCTTGGCCATCACGTTGTAGTTGAGCAGGACCCGCTGGATCTGCGCCGCTTGGATGCCTGCCGCTTCGGAGAGCTCGCGGACCGAGCAGGGGAGCTGGATCGTGACGTGCTCCTTGCGCGGGGCGGCCGTGTTGGTGCCGGCCCGTTTCTGGCGGCGATTGAACCTGCGGGCTGGCGTCGACACCTCTTCGCCGTCGACGGTGCGCACGTGTCGCCGGCGCTGCAACTGCCGTTGCTCGCGGCCGCCGAGCATCGGCTTGCCTTCGGTGGCCTCCTCCTCACCGGCACCGGCGACCGCTTTCCCGCGGCGCTGACGGCCACGAGCGGTGGCGGGTTCCTCGGCCGCGCCGCGACCGCCCTTGGCGGCGGGGCCGGCTTTGCGATCGCGCTCGGCTTCGAGCGTCCGTTCGTGGCGACGGAGGTGAGCGGCGAGCGGCTTGCTGCCGAGCTTGCCGCCCAGCACGTCGGCCGGCAGTTTCATGTCCGGCTTTTGCGCCTTGGGCTCGCCGCGAACCGGTGCCGCCGGTCGGCATGGCTGGCGTCGGCATCGGCGCGAGCTTGATTGCGGGGCGAGTCCGCTCCGTGCCCGACGTGCCGTCGCCCTTCTTGCGGGCGGACGGTTTCGTTGTCGGCGCCGACCGTCGGCACCTTTCCTTTGGCGCCGGTGCCGATGTAATCTTCGCGGCGAACCGCGGCAGCGAGCGGGCCTGCGGGCCGCGGCTCGGCAGGAGCGGGCGGGCTCGGTTCGACGGATGCCGCGAGCGGCTGCTGCGCGCCTCGGCAGGTTCAGCCGGCGGCTCGGGGGCGGCGGTAGTCGGCCGGACCGGCGCGGGCTTGGGGGTGACGATCACCGGCATCTTGCCGGTCCGCGCCGGTTCGCTCGGGCGCTGCGGCGCCGCCGCGGCCGCGGCCGTCGTCTTCGGCATGCCGCGCATCGCCTTTGACGAACTGCCGACGCGTTCGGCTTCCTCGTCGGTCAGACTGGCCAGCGCAGACCCTTTACCCGGGAGGCCGGCGTTGGTGCAGATGTCGACCAACTCTTTGCTGTCAAGTTTCAGCTCTTTCGCGAGTGCGTAAATACGAACCGCCAAGTTTAACTCTCCATTTCAATTCTCGTCAGCCAGTCTCGTCAGCCCGCCGAGCGGGACTCGATCCTGCTCGTCGTCGGCTCATCGCCCTCGAAGATGTTGCCGCGAGAGATAATCTCATTACACAACCATGGTCCACGTCTCCTCAAACAGTCTCATGGATTGCCAAAAAACTCATTCTCCTTCGCTGCTGCCTTGCGTCTCCGGTGCGATCTCGATCTTCTCTTCGACGCTGGCCTCGCCGTTCGGCTGGCTTCTTCGGCGGCTGACTTCGACAGCCGTCCCGGTGCGTTCCGCTTCCTCGGCCGCGAGTCGATCCGCTTCGGCTGTTGCCTCGGCGATTCGATCCTGCTCGCGTTTCTGCGCGGCGGGCCTCGGCAGCCTGGGCTTCGGCCTGTTCGGCGCGGGCTTCGGCCTGCTCGACGATCACCGCCGCCTGTTCTTCCGTCAGGCTGCCCATCTCCATCAGCGCATCGGGCTCGATGATCGACAGGTCGTCGTAGCTCAAGAAGCCTTCTTCCACGAGCTTCTCGGCCAATTCTAGCTCGACGCCTTCGATCGAGCTGAAGCCGCTGACGGCCCGGTCGATCGATTCGGCGAGCTCTTCCTGGGTCATGATCTCGATGTCCCAGCCGGAGAGCTTGCTCGCCAGGCGGACATTCTGCCCCCGGCGGCCGATCGCCAGCGACAATTGGTCCTCGCGCACCAGCACGATCGCCCGGCCCAGCATCTTGCAGAGGATCACTTGCTCGACTTCGGCCGGCTGCAGGGCGTTGGGGATCAGCACTTCGAGGTTGTCGTCCCAGCGGACGATGTCGATCCGCTCGCCCGCCAGTTCGTCGACGATGTTCTTGATGCGGTTGCCGCGGACGCCGACGCAGGCGCCGACGCAATCGACGCGGGCGTCGCTGCTGGCGACCGCCACCTTCGAGCGGTAGCCCGGCTCGCGGGCCATCGCCCGAATCTCGATCACGCCGTCGGCGATTTCGGGGATCTCCTGCTCGAACAGCCGCTGCACCAGTTGGGGCCGGGCGCGGCTGAGGATCACCTTGACGCGGCTGCCCGACTTGCGGACCTCGAACACGGTGGTCCGCACTCGTTCGTTGACGTGGTGCGTTTCGCCGGGAATCTGCTCGCCGCGGGGCAGGATCGCCTCGACGTTGCTGAGCGTTACGGTGGCGGCGCCGCCTTCGTAGCGTTGGATGATGCCGCTGACCATCTGGCCTTGCAGCTCGGTGTATTCGTCGTACAGCGCGTCGCGCTCCGCTTCGCGGATCTTCTGGATCATCACCTGCTTGGCGGTTTGGGCGCCGATGCGGCCGACCGTTTCTTCCGAGTCGAGCGGCTGGCCTTCGAGCGTGGCGGCGATCGAGCCGTCTTCGCGGTCGATTTTGACGTCGATGTCGGCTTCTTCGCCGTAGTGTTTCTTGGCGGCCGAGACCAGGGCGGCTTCGATGCCTTCGAACACAATTTCCTTGTCGATATTCTTATCGCGGTGAATCGCGTCGACGATTCGCAGCACTTCGTTGGGATTCATGGCAACCTCTCTCCGCGGTGTATTCGCCCAACCGCGAGGCAAAACCAGATTGTTCGAATTGTCACGCTGCGCTCGAGCGAACCGTCTGAGCGCGCGTCGCAAACGACACGGCTAAGTCGATGCGCGGTTACTCGCCGCCACGCGAGGGTAGCATCTCCCCACGCACTGCCGAAGCAGAGCGGCGAATCGCCCGGGTCGAGCGAAACTCCTTGCGCCAACGCAACTTAAAGCGAATGGCGAATCCGTCAGGATAACTCGCACAGGCGCCGACTGTCAAGCCGCGATCGCGCGGCCAGAGCGGCAATTACCGGTCGTTTTTCGCTCCTCAGGCGAGCATTTCCGGCGAGGCAGCAAGTCCCGGCGAAAGCGATGACCTCGGCTAAAATGATACGCAGCCGTGCGCGACGAGGAAACGGGCGACCGGCGCGTCTTGCTCCGCAGTTCCACCAGCAGTGCCAAGACCGCGACGATCGACAGCGCGAGCGAGGACGGCTCGGGAACGACTGAGCGACTGGCCGTCGCCGCGCCCGCGCCGCCGGCAGTCTGACCGAAGTGGTCTTTCCAGACGTTGTAATCCTCTGGCGCGTAGGCGGTTCCGAGGCCGTTGCGCCAAACGGTGTAGTCGGCGGCGTCGACCGTTCCGTCCTGATTGAAGTTGCCCGGGAGCAAATCGACGGCTGCGGCGTTGATCGCCAGGGCGGCGGTGATCATCTGGGATCCGTCGACCCCGCCGTTGTTGATCACGACAAGAAATGGGTCGGAGGGCGCGTAAACGTCCGACGTGAGTCGAGCGAAAAATGCATAGGCACCTTCCGGAGGAAGCGGTGTTGAAAGCAAATACCAAATCAAATCGTGATTGTGGAAGTTCATGTCGCCGGCTAGCGGGGCGGCGACTGTTGTCGGAGGAGGCGCTATCAACGTCGTAGGTGTCAGCAAGATGTTGTCAGACGGGTTTCTGCGAATTTGCATTTGGGTTGTGGCGGGCGCGATTTCCACTTCGCTGCTGCTGGGATTCCAGTACCACAGCACGCGTTGCTCGACAGGGTCCGAGTCTTTCACTGGGCGTGCTAAGGCGTCGAGGTACAATCCGCAGTTTTCCTCCAAACCGTATATCTCAAAGCCGGGTACGATCCAGTAAACTGCCGGACCGAATTCAGAAAAATTTGCAAAATCTTGTGGGTCACCAGCGCTGTCTTGCTCGACATACATTTGCGAGGCATAGCCGGCAGAGTCGGCTACTCCTCCGCTGACGGTCAAGCGATCATTCTCGACGCCGACTTGAATCGGATGTCCATGCCCGAACGCCAGAGCGGCAGTTACACTCGCCGCCAGCGTGGCGACGGTTCGTACAAAATGATTCATTTTCATGTCTCCTCGATTCATTCCTATTCCGGCTTGGCGAAGTCGTATTCCCGGGCAATCCATTCGTCGATCTGCGCGGCCGAAATCACTTCGACGTGTCCATCCACGTACAGGTAATGGGCGGCGTCCGTATGTCGGTCGGGCTGGATGTCGGCCTTCACGGCATTCTCGACGGTACCTTCGTCGCGCTTCCGTTGAGAAAACCAACTGGACGCGTGGGCGTGTTCGAATTGAGGGTCTGCATACAACATCCGCCGATCTTCGCGATAGGTAAACGGATTCTGCTCGCGTTTATCCGCGCCCTCGAAGACAATGATCGTGCGGCTGGTGGCATGAAGTTTGTTGATATTGCGGACGTGGTCGGGCACGTCCTCGGCGGACAGGTAGTCGCTGATGACGTAACTGGTGCTTTTCATATAGCGGCGTTCAAAGAGCAGGAAGTCGTCGGGACAGAGCCGAATCCCGTCCACGCTTTCCAGGTATGGCGCCAGCGTGAAGATCCAACTGTAATGCCCTTCCGCTTCCCCGTCTTTGTGGGTCGCGTGATACCATTCGGGAAACTGGCCTTTGTGGGCGTTGCAGAATTGCAGCACCCCCAAGCCGATTTGCCGCATGTTGTTCTTGCAGGAGACCGTGCGCCGTTGCGCGCGCGGCCTGAACGGCGGGCAGCAGCATCGCCACCAGCACGCCGATGATCGCGATGACCACCAGCAGCTCGACGAGCGTCATGGCTGTCCGTGACCTCGGCATTCGTTACCTCCGCGGCCGTAGACGTGCCGACCCGGTCGCACCGATGACGCCGATTAGTCCCAGCACAGCGAGCAGCGCCCCGCATGGCTCCGGCACAAACTGTACTCGTCCGGCGGAAATACCGAGGCTATCGACAGCCGCTGCGACGTCGTCCGCGCTTGCGTTCTTGTTGAGCACGAAATAGAACGTGTCGGACGGAGTCAGGCTGGGAATCTGCGTCCCGCTCAGTTGGAGCGTTGCCAAATAGACGCCGTCGCGGCTCGACGCATAGGGATCGACCCCATCGCCCAACAGCGTGTAACGCGCGCTGCTGTGAGAGTCCGCGGTATAGGTGGCCGAAATGGCGATGGCCAGATTTCCTCCGCCGGCTGTCGTGATGGCCGAGTCGGGGTTTACGTTGGACGAGCTCTGCAACAAGCCGAGTTGCTCCAAGCCAGTGGGAACGAACGAGCCGCCGTCCCAGATTTGCAGCCCGGCAACGTTCAGGTTGAGCGGGGCCGTGAAATCGCGGTCGCCGCCGTCGACTTGATCGTAGCCGTACATGAATCCCGGCCCGAACGTTTGGGTGTCGGTCGGCTTCACGCGCGAGACCGGCTGCCCGAGATATGACACGGGCAGCACGGGAATCGCATAGACCGATATTGGTGCGGTCAATCCAACGGCGGATGAATAGGGCTCGTTCTTCAACAACTGTCGCGTGACGATCTGGTTGTTGTCGACGGTAATCTGAATCTGCGGGCCGTGGGCGTAGGCTGACGTAGCGGCCAGCAACGCGCAGACCCCGAACATGAACATGCGAGTGCGCATGAGCGATATCTCCTCTTAAGTCGAAAGAGTAAATCAAAGATGGGCCGGCTACTGACGTGGCGACGCGGCAATACGAGCGCTGAGATGCGTGGCTACGCGCGCTCGGGTGGAGGAGGCGTGGGGACGGTGGCGACGCCCGCCGCTATTTCGGAGGAGTGGGGACCGAGCCAGGCGATTGGCGCGACTGAGTCAGTAAATTCGGGTGTGATCGAGATCAGCGTCGGTACGGCGGCGAGCCAGTTGAGCGATTGGCCGTGGCAAGCGAAGGCTCGCCAGGCGACGATGACATTCGCAGTGTCTGCTTTGGGTTGCGGTTTGTCGTGCGACGAGCAGCAGGTGCGGTTAGCGGTTGACGATTTGCAACAGGATGCTTGGGCATGGCAGCAGCTGGGTGTTGGTTTCTTCGTCTCGAACGAGGCGACGACGTGCACGGACTTCTGCGCGAGCGGCCGGCCGGCGGCGTCGAGCCCGGCGAGCTTGGCGGCTTCGAGGGCATAATCGGGCGGTTTTACGCCGTTTTTCTCGGCCCAGGCGAGCCGCTCGGCCAGCGTGTGGCAGCAGCAATTTCGCCAGCAATGCTCGGCCGAATCGCAGCCGCAACCGCACGCTTCGCACGGATATCGCTCGCCGCTCTTTGTCGATCGGCTCCCGGTTGGCATCGGAACACCTGCGGCCACCACGACGTACGCCGCCAGCATCGCAGCGGCCACCGATCGGCGCAGCAACACGCGACGCAGACTGCGGCGAAGACCTCGTAGAGGTGGCAGATTCCGAAACATCAGGCGGGCCGCTTGGGGAATGAATCCCCAGCGTAACCATCGCCTGCGGCACGGTCAACGGCGGGAAGCGGCCGCGTGACGCATGGTTTCGCGCGCTGCACGCTTACCAGGGCTTGAGCTTCCAGCCGAGGATGAAGCCGATGCCGAGGCACCAGAGCGCGGCGACCTCCGGCTTCTTGCGGGCATACTCTTTCAAGTGGTCGAGCAGGCCCTGGGCGGTTTCCCTGTCTTCGCGGAGCGGCTCATCGGCGTTGCAACAGTTGGTGGCCTTGTCGGCCGTGGGTGCGTTGGCCATCGTGCGTATCTCCCAGTTCTTTGTCTGTCGGACTGATTCAGCGATTTGAGCCACTCGGCGATTTGTCGCGTTTTAAGTTCGATTTGATCCAAGCGATGTTACGGTTCAATTCGTCTCGCGAGCGCTGGAGCGCGGCGAGCGCGGATCGCACTCGAACCCAGGAGGCAACTCCGGCGGCGGCACTAATCGCCAGCCCGAACGCCGCCGCTGCACCATAGGCCCCGGCCCGCGTCCAGCCCCATTGGGCGACGAACACTTCGGCGAGCGCCGCGAGGGCCACGGGCACGCAGCCCAACAGCAAGCACGCGCCGACGACCAACAGGCCCGCGCTCAGGCCGCCGTTGCGGGCCGCCGCTTGCACGTCGAGCTTGAGCAGCTGCGCCTGCAACTCGGCCAGCTCGATCGCGTCGTGCGCCAAGCCGGAGAAGCTCTCCGCCACGTTGGGCTCGGCGGAGTGCGCTTTGCCGTTCGGGTTTATCTTCGTTTGATGAACCATCCTGCTACGGCTCCCAGGGCGGCGGCGACGGTCAGCGACGTGCGGGGATATTGGCCGATCGCGGTGCCGATGTTTTCGATTGCCGGCTCGAGTTTCGCGGCGAGCCGTTTTAAGTCGGGCAGCACGGATTCGTTCTCGTCGATCGATTGGCTCGGCCAGAGCGAGTGCAGGCGATTGGGCGGATTCTTGGCCATGGTACTGGTGTGTCGGTCGTTGCGGGGCCGGTTCGCGTTGCTTGCCGGAGGCCTTGGCTTGAATTTGTTCGCTGACGTAGCCGATCGCGGCCCGGGCGGCCATCGCAGCGAGCGTCGCGCCCAAGCCGGCAAGAAAACTGGTCGGCGGCTTCAATTGGTCGGTGGCCGCCGCGACGAATTCCTTGTTCTTGACCAGCGCGGCAAGCTGCTCGGCGGTCGGCACGACGGTCGTCTTCTTGCGCGGCACGACGAGGTAGCCCACGACCGCCGCCAGGCCGACCGTCGCCCAGGGGAACCGGCGGACGTAAAACGTCCAATCGGTCATCGCCCGGGCCGACTCGGCGACGTGCTCGACGTCTGTGATCGAGCTCGCGGCGCAACGCGGCCATGCGTTCGACCACCTCACGGGCTTCACCGTCAGAGTTCATGCTGAGCACCTGCTATTGATTCTGGCCACTCGGTGGGACATCGTTAGCGCGAGCGCGACATCAGCCCAATCACCAGTCCAACGAGCACACCGGTGCCGAACGCGACGGCGACCGTTTCGGCTGGCCGCCGGCGAACGACTGCATTCGCTTGCTCGTAGCTGTCTTGGGCTCGCGCGCGGGCTCGATTAGCCGCGTCGTGCACCGCTTCGTTTGCGTGCTCGGCGTAGTCGCGGGCGGCCTGCTTGGCGTGGGTAAAGACACCGCCGTATTCTTCGCTAAGTTCCTCAATGACGCGTTTGACTTGCTTACGCGCCTCGCCCGTCTTCTGTTGAATCAAGCCGACGAGTTGGTCGTATTGACCTTCGACTTCGGCCAACTCATCGTCGGTGATTTGACCCCAATGTTCTTTGATCTTGCCCTTGAGCGAATCCCAATGGCCAAACAATCGTTGTTCTGCAGCACTCATATTATTCTCCCTTCGATGGAATTGTAGGTCGGGTGAAATGGTGGGTCGAATCGGTACGGCCGATTAAACGTGCAAATCGAATGCCGCTCGCCCGGCGCGATCAGTATGACCCTCGAATCGCGGACGGGCTAGCACCCGTCGGGGTTGGTCGCTTTGCGGGTTTTCCCGATTTCTCGCGGCATCTGCCGAATATGGGGTCCCTTTTGGAAGTTTACCGCAAACGCGAGGTCCAATACTGCTCGCAAGGCGTTCGAGTTGGGTGAATAGGGATCAGGTGACACCTTAGCCTGTATGCAGGTTGCGCCTTGCGACCGGCAGTCACGCATTGATGAGTTGGCGGCGTAATCCCACCGATTGGTTGGATCGGTTTCTGCGACACTCTTTTTTTCCGGGGTTGCAGCCGCAGCGCGTGATTCGGACCGTTTAGCGTGGCTTACGTTTGGAGTGGTCGTTTCAATTGCTCCCGGAGAAAGGCGCGTCATGCGAATCTCGCTTTCCACGTTGCGGATCGTGTTTTCCCTTGGGTTTTGCCTGGTGGCCACATCGTTGGCCGCCGCGGCGACAGGAGGTGGCAGCAAGCAGCCGTACAACATCATCCTGGTGATCTGCGACCAGGAGCAGGATCGGCTGTTGCCGGCGCAAGGTTACGAGCTGCCCGCGCGGGGCGAGCTGACGCGGCGGGGCATCACGTTCACGAATCACTACATCGCCTCGGCGATGTGCTCGCCGTCGCGGGCGGCGATGCTGACCGGCCTGCCGCCGCAGCGGAACGGCGTGTTCGATCAGATGGAGTATCCCTACGTGCCGTCGCTCAATCCGAGCATCCCGAACATCGGATCGATGCTGAAAAAGCTGGGCTACTCGACGGCCTATTTCGGCAAGTTCGAAATGGACAAGTCGATTCTCGAGTATCAAGACACGGTGAATTACAGCCGGGCGATCGAGCCCTACGGCTTCGACACGCTCGGCGTGGCCGGCGACGTGAATAGCAGGCCCGACTCGGGCTACAAGCACGATGCCGACACGGCGGGAAATTGCATCGAGTGGCTCCGCACGCGGCAGGTCGATCCCCAGCGGCGGGACAAGCCGTTCTTTCTGGTGGCGAGCTTCTTGAATCCGCACGACATCATGTACGCCGACGCGAATCAGCCGGGCGAGCACGTGCAGCAGGGCGTCGCGCACCACGAGCTCACCAAGCCGCCGCAGAACACGCTCTACGAAACCCGGTGGAAATTCGCCTTGCCGCGGAGCCTCGACGAATCGCTCACGGCGCCCGGCATGCCGGCGGCGCTAGCCGTGTATAACCAGGGCTGGTCGGATGCGCTGGGCTTCATCCCGACCGCGCGAAAGGACATGTGGCGGACGTTTTATAACTACTACCTGAACATGATCCGCGACAACGACACGAGCCTCCAGCAGGTGCTCGACACGCTGAGCGAGCAGGGTTTGTGGGAGAACACGATCGTCATTTTCACGGCGGACCACGGCGAGATGGGCGGCTCGCACGGCGGCCTGCGCGGCAAGGGGCCGTTTGCCTACGCGAGAACTCCAAGGTGCCGTTCATCGTCGTGCATCCCGACTATCCGAGCGGCACGAGCGACGTGCTCACCAGCCACCTCGATTTGGTGCCGACAATCGTGGGCTTCACCGGGCTGCCGGAGGCCGAGCGGCGAGAGGCAGTGCGCGGACCTGCCGGGGCACGATTTCTCGGGGACGCTGGCCAAGTCGGAACGGTCGAACGTCCACGCGATTCGCGCCGGTGTGCTTTTCAACTACGTCGGTCCGCAGACCGTCGACGCGGCGTTCTGCGCACGGTTGCTCGACAGCAGCAGCGGCGTGGTGAACAAGGCGTCGGTGTCGCTCTCCGAGATCAAGCCGTACCTGGGCACGCGAGCATTTCTGGCGTTCGCCTGCGACGGGCGCTACAAGTTCGCCCGCTACTATGCCCCGAACGACTTCAATACGCCCGAGACGCTCGACGAGCTATTCGCCCACAACGACGTGCAGTTGTTCGACCTCAAAGCGGATCCGGACGAGCTGACGAATCTGGCGCTCGAGCCGGAGAAGAATCGGGAGACGCTCGAACGGATGAACCGACTGCTCAATGAATTGATGGCCAAGGAAGTGGGCGTGAACGACGGCAGCTTCCTGCCGGCGGTGATCCGGCCGGGCGCGGCGGAGACGGTCGGAAAGCTGTAGGTGGCTGCTAAAATGTAGCGGTTGGGGCGGGTTTGCCGCGAGTTCAGGCTGTGATGGCAAGATTGTATGGATTGTGTCGATTTTTAGGGCTAGCGGGTCCGCGCGGCGCACGCGGTATGTCCCGCCTGTTTGTTGGCCCGAACGACGCGATCCCATGTGCATGCGCTCACGCATCTTGTCTAGTTCTGCTAGCGGCCGGCTGCTTGTCGGCCGCCGGTTGCACGGGCCCGATCGAATACGTCCGCAACGGGTTCAAGGTCGGTCCGAATTACGGCCGGCCGCCTGCGCCGGTGGCCGACAACTGGATCGACGCCGACGACCGGCAGGTGCAGCGCGACGGCGACAAGGACCGCCTTGCCGATTGGTGGTCGGAATTCCACGATCCGACGCTCGACGCGCTGATCCAGCAGTCGTACCGCGAGAACTTGACGTTGCGCGAGGCTGGCTTCCGCATCTTGGCGGCGCGGGCGCAGCTGGGTTTCGCGGTCGGCGACTACTTTCCGCAATTGCAAACGGCCAACGGCGCCTACACTCGGTTCGGCGTCGGCAATAGTTTTTTCGACCGGTGGAATTCCGGCTTCAACCTGGCGTGGGAGCTCGATTTCTGGGGCCGATTCCGGCGGGCGATTGTGTCGGCCGAAGCGACGCTCGACGCCTCGGTCGAAGATTACGACGCGGTGTTGGTCACGCTGCTGGGCGACGTGGCGAGCAACTACGTCGTTTACCGGACCACCGAGGAGCGGATTCGGCTGCTGGAGAACATCGTCTCGGTGCAGGAAGACGTGCTGAAGTTCATCAATCAGCAGCTCGACCTCGGCGCCAAGTCGGTGACGGAAGTCGATCGCGCGCAGGCCAGCAGCGATTTGAGCCAAAGCCTGCGCTCAGCTCGATCAGCTGGAACTCCAATTGCGTCAGGCGCAGAACACGCTCTGCATCCTGCTGGGCATGCCGGTGACCGACCTGTCGGCGATCTTGGACAAGGAGCCGAAGACGACGATCCCGACGACGCCGGATTACGTCGTGGTGGGCATCCCGGCCGACTTGTTGCGGCGGAGGCCGGACGTGCGGCAGGCCGAGCGTCTGGCGGCGGCGCAGGCCGAGGCGATCGGCATCGCCGAGGCGGATCTGTATCCGGCGATATTCGGTCGGCGGCACGCTCGGTTGGCAGGCGGCGAAGCTCAGCGACTTGTTCAAGAGCCAATCGCTCAACAGCAACGTAGGCCCGTCGTTCCAGTGGAACGTGCTCAACTACGGCCGGATTGTGAGCAACGTCCGCTTCCAGGACGCGCAGTTCCAAGAGCTGGTGACCGCGTATCAGAATTCCGTGTTGCAGGCCGACCTGGAAGTGGAGAACGGCATCGTGTCGTTCTTGAAGTCGCAGGATCGAGCCAAAAACTTGAAGGCGAGCGTGGACGAGGCGTCGCTGGCGCTGCAGAGTGGTGATCGCCCAGTACGAGGGCGGGCTCGGCACGGCCGGACTTCAATCGTTACGCGGTCATTCAGCAGACGCTGATCCAGCAGCAAGATCTGTGGGCGCAGTCGCGGGGCGACATCGCGTTGGGGCTGATCGAAGTGTACCGGGCCTTGGGCGGCGGCTGGCAGATTCGACTGACGCCGCCAGCCGGCATGCCGGAAAGCGCACTGGGAAGCGCGCCGCCGGCGGGTGGGGTGCCGGCGGCCGCCGGAACAGTCGGGCCGCTGCCCGCTCCGAAGATCGTTCCGCTGCCGCCGGTCGACAAATAGCACGGTTCCCGGCAGCATCTTGCTCTCGTGATTCCCAGCGTTTTGGCGGGAATTGGTAAACCTTTGGGCGAGTGGGTAATATACAGGCACGAAGTATGGAACCGCGCCCCTGGCGAGAGCCGCGGCCGACTGGCGGTCCGGATTGCTGGGGGCGGTGTTTAACCATAGCGGCCCGTGATTGTCGGCCCCACGCGGGTCGGTCCGAACGGCCGACTGTTGTTTCGGGCACTGTCGGTGGGCCATCTCAGCATTGGCGGCCGGCTGGGGGAAAGGCATTCCGGGACGCCGGCTCGGCGATTGCCAACCATGATTGGCGGCCTGCGTAGATAAAGCGGTGCGCACCGAAACGATGAAGAACCTGCTAATTACCTTGACGTTTCTGGTGGCGTTGATCGCCGGTGGAGTCGGATCGTTTTATGGGTTATTTCGACGGTCCGGCCAGGAATTGCAATTTCGCACGGCCGCCGTCGAGCGGCGCGATCTGGTGGTTACGGTCGGGCGCGACCGGCACGCTGGAGCCGGAGGAGGTGGTCGACGTCGGCGCCCAAGTCGTAGGGCGGATCAAGGAATTCGGCGCCGACCCGCGCGGTGCCACCGATCCGGCCTTCAAAGGCAAGCGCGTCGACTACGGGACGACGGTCGAAGAGGGCACCGTGCTGGCCTTGATCGACGACGCGGTATACGTGGCCCAGCGGAAGTCAGGCCCAGGCGGCGCTGGAGCGGTCGAAGGCCGATCTGGTGCAGCTCGAAGCCCATCTGATGCAGGCGAAAGCCGAGTGGGAACGTGCCCAGCGGCTGCAGAGCCTGTCGGTGAAAAGCGAAGTGGCGACCGATTCATCCGAAGCGGCGGAGGAGGCCCGCCCGCACATCCAGATTCGAGCCATTTCGGATAGCGACTACATCCTGGCCAAGTCGAATTATGAAGTCGCCAAAGCAAACATCGCGGTCGGCAAAGCGGCCATCGCCCAGCAGCAATCGGCGCTCGAGTTGGCGGAAACGAATCTCAGCTACACGGTCATCAAATCGCCGGTCCGCGGGACAATCATCGATCGGCGCGTGAACATCGGCCAAACGGTCGTGGCCAGTCTCAATGCGCCGAGTCTGTTCTTGATCGCCAAGGACCTGCGGCGGATGCAGGTTTGGGCATCGGTCAACGAGGCGGACATTGGGGAGCTGAAGGTGGGCACGCCGGTCAGCTTCACGGTCGACGCCTTTCCGAAAGACGAGTTTCGGGGCGAGGTCGTGCAGGTGCGGCTTAACGCGAAGATGACTCAAAACGTGGTGACCTATACGGTCGTCATCGCGACCGATAATTCCGACATGAAGCTGCTGCCATACCTCACTGCCGACGTGAAGTTCGAGACGGCGCGGCGGGAAGGCGTGCTGTCGGTGCCGAACGCGGCGTTGCGTTTCGAGCCGCGTCGCGAGTTGGTGGCCGCGCCGCCCAACGGGGCGCGGTCGGATGCCGAGACCGGCGTCCACCCGCCCTCAGCGGCCGGCGACGTGGGGACCGTGTGGATGCAAAATGAAAATCGAGTTTACCCCGTTCACGTGACGGTCGGCGTTTCGGACGGATCGCGGACCGAAGTGGCCGGCGAGGGCCTGGAGGAAGGGCAGGAAGTCGTGCTCGGCGAATTGCAGGCGGGCGAGACGTCCGAGGTCAACAATCCCTTCGCGCCGTCCTTCCGGCGTCCCAATCAGCCGCGCAGTTAGCCGCGTCCCATTGCGAGAGATGCCATGGAACTGGTTCGCTTGGAAAACATCACGAAGACGTATCAGCCTCGGCGAAGTCGACGTGCCGGTGTTGAAGGGCATCTCGCTTTCCATCGAGCGGGGCGAACTGGTCGCGCTGATGGGGGCTTCCGGCTCCGGCAAGAGCACGCTCATGAATCTGCTGGGTTGCCTCGACCGGCCGACTTCCGGCAAGTATTGGCTCGACGGCGAGGAGATCAGCAGCCTCTCGGCGAACGAGCGGGCGATCGTGCGAACGACGAAGCTCGGGTTCGTGTTTCAGAGCTTCAATTTATTGCCGCGCACTACGGCGATCGGCAACGTGTTGATGCCGCTGGACTATTCTCCCACGCACCACGCGGCCAGCGATGGGCTCGAACGCTCGCTCGGCCTGTTGGAACGGGTGGGACTTGCCGATCGGCTCGAGCACGTGCCCAGCCAGATGTCGGGCGGCCAGCAGCAGCGCGTGGCCATCGCCCGGGCGCTGGTGAATCAGCCGACGCTACTGCTCGCCGACGAACCGACCGGCAATCTCGATTCCCATACAAGCGTCGAGATTCTGCAGATGTTCCAGCAGCTCAATGCGGCCGGACTGACCGTGATTCTCGTCACGCACGATCCGACCGTGGCCGGGTATGCCGATCGAGTGATTCACGTGGTCGACGGCGTGATCGTTGAGGACGAACACGGCGGGAGGACGGTCAACGTCGCCGGGGCGGACGGGATGAATGGACACGAGCGTCGGGATGGCGGCGACACGGTGTTCGCTCCGCACAATAAGACTTCGCACAACGGCCTGGGCAACGGCTCGCACAACGGTAATGGCGAATCGGCCGCGCGGGAGGATGCCGGTCAGCGGCGGCACACTGGTCGCCGTGCGGCGAGCGCGGACCGCCGTCGCGCCGGCGGAAGCAGTCGTGGCCGCGCCCGTTGCGGCGACGAAGACGCGCGCCGGAAGAGCGCGGTGGTGCTGGTGCCGGCGACGCTGCGCACGGCGCGTGCGGGCACTGCGGCAGAACAAGATGCGCTCGGCGCTGACGGCCTTGGGCGTGATTATTGGCGTAGCGGCGGTGATCGCCATGGTCGAGATTAGCCAGGGCTCGCGGACCGCGCTGCTGAAGTCGATGGACTCGATGGGGGCGAACTCGATCATGGTTCGCTCCGGCGCCGCGGCGAGCGGCGGAATCACTTGGGGCTCCGGCAGCATCCTAACGCTCACGCCCGACGACGCGGCCGAAATCGACTCGTCGGCCCCGGCCGTCGCGGCGGCGGCGCCCCTGGTCCAGATCAAGGGCGGGCAAGTCGTCTTCGGGAATCACAATTGGATTCCGATGACCGTGTTCGGCACGACGCCTTCGTATTTGGACGTTCGCGACTGGAACAATTTGGACGAAGGCGAGATGTTCACCGACCGCGACGTGCGCAACGCGAACAAGGTCTGCGTGGTGGGCGAGACGATCGTCAAGGAGTTGTTCGACGGCGACTCGCCGATCGGCGAGAATTTGCGGCTCCAGAACGTGTCGCTGCGGGTGGTGGGCGTGTTGAGCCCCAAGGGGTCGAACATGATGGGCATGGATCAGGACGACATCGTGCTCGCCCCCTGGACGACGCTCAAGTATCGCATCGCCGACAACTCGGGCGAGAGCACCGCGGCGGCCACGCCCACTGATAGCAACTCGACGCAGGAAGTGAACTCGTTGAGCGATCTCTATCCGGGATCGACGACGCTCTATCCGGAGGAGTCGGCATCGCAATTGGCCAACACGCCGCAGCCGGTGCGGTTTGCCAACATCGATCAAATTGCCGTCAAGGCGCGCTCCGCGGAGACGATCCGGCCGGCGATGAAGCAGATGTCGAGCATCTTGCGGCAGCGGCATAGTATTCGTCCGGGACAGCCCGACGATTTCAACCTCCGCGACATGAGCGAAATGCTCAAAACAATGAGCTCGATGTCGTCGATGATGGGCGGCTTGCTGTTGATCGTGGCCCTCATCTCGCTGGTCGTGGGTGGCGTCGGCATCATGAACATCATGCTCGTCTCCGTGACCGAGCGGACGCGGGAGATCGGCCTGCGGATGGCCGTCGGCGCACGGTCGCACCACATCTTGCGCCAGTTCTTGATCGAGGCGGTGGTGCTGTGCGTGTTTGGCGGGGGAGTGGGCATCTTGTTGGGGCGGGCCGCCTCGCTCACCGTCTGGATGACCATGCATTGGCCGGTGCAAGCCTCGCTGCCGGCGATTGCCGCGGCGTTCCTGGTTTCGGCGACGATCGGCATCGCCTTCGGATTCTACCCGGCCTGGAAGGCCTCGCGGCTCGACCCGATTGAAGCGCTGCGGTACGAGTGACGGCTGAGCGGCAAGCGGCCTCGAAACTGAGCGTGTGCGCGAGGCAGTTTGCCAGCAGAGCCGCAGATTGTTCGGAACCACGGATCAGCGGACGTCGAGGACAGACAACTGGCAGGCCACGGATGCCGTGGCGAGGAGCTTCTTGTCCGCGGCGACGAACGCTGCCAACCGACTGCGTCCGTGTAAGGCTTGCGCGGTAGCCAAGTGGATGGCATCGAGTGTCCGCACGCTGCGTACCAAGCCATGCGTGTTGAGAATCGACGATGCCCCCTCCAGTCGGCGACCGCTGATCGCGGCGACCGAAAAAACTCCCGATGCTATGTCCGCGTCCAGCCGCGCGATGAGCTTGCCGAAATCGGTCGCGGTGAGAATCCCTTCGCGAACGAGGCGAGCGAACGTGGAGTGGACCTCGACCAATGCCAGTCGGGAGATAAGGAACTGATTGCCCGTCGTGTTAAACAATACTGCGATTTCCGACGAGCCGCTCTCCAGGTGATATCGCTTGACCAAGGCGCTGGAGTCGAGGAAGTAGCGAGCCATGACTAACGCTCGTCTCGTTCCTCGGCGATGCGGTCGGAGAGCGAACCGCTGAACGCGCCAAGCATCCGCCGCACTTCATCGAGCGATGGGGCCGATTGCGCGTTGTGACGACACGATTCCATGAACTCGACGTCGAGCAAGTCCGCTACGTCGGTCAGATCATCCGTGGGCGCGGACGTGGTTTCGACGTCGAGCGACACCCGCTGACCGCTGGCGATGTTCACGGGAATTTCGGGTCGGAACACCCCATTCTCGAAAATGGCGTCGATGCGTTGGCTCATATAGCTATTTTAGCCCGCTGACGAGGTTAAATCCAGCACCGGAACAATTTGGGGGTGCCTCAGCTTTAGGCTGAAAGCCTAACTTGCGGCGGCGACGCAGAGCACGGCGGCTTGGCCTTGCGGGGTGACGCTTAAGTTCAGGAAACTGTTGCCGGCGGGCGTTTTGTCGTCGCGGGTGACCGCTAAGCCGCAAGCGGGGTCGGGGGTTTCGTAGTTGAGCGTGCGGGGAAGGCGGCCCTCGCGGAGGGCGAGCACGCTGGCGATCAGTTCGACGGCGCCGCTGCCGGCGCCGAGGTTGCCGAAGTAGCTTTTCAGGGCCACCACGGGGACCTTGTCGGCGAGTGGACCGAAGACTTCGCGGATCGCGCGGGCTTCGTCGGCGTCACGCTCCTTGGTGGCCAGGCCGTGGGCGTTGATGTGGCCGACGTTTTCGGGTTCTAGTTTGGCGTCGCGGAGGGCGGCACGCATCGCGTGGGCGAGCGCAACGTCGCATTTGCCGATGAGGTTCTCATCGGCGACGTTCGAGCTGCCGAAGCCGACGACTTCGGCGAGAATCGTTGCGCCGCGGGCTTTCGCCGACTTCAAATTCTTCGAGCACGATCATGCCGGCGCCTTCGCCGGCGACCATGCCGGTGCGGTTCTTGTCGAAGGGTCGGCTGGCTTTGGCCGGGTCGCAATTCTCGGCGGCCATCTGTTCGGTCTGCAATGCGTGGATGGCCTGCATCGGGAGGATCCGCGTGCCGGTCGCGCCGGCGACCATCGCATTGGCGTGGCCGCGGCGGATGGTGCGGAAGGCTTCGCCGATGGCCAGGTTCGAGGCGGCTTCGCGCATGGTGAGCGAGTTGTTCGGGCCGCGGAGGTCGTTGTAGATGGCGATGTGGCTGGCCGGCATGTTGGGCAGGTACTTGAGCATCCACAGCGGCGTCATCTGGTCGAGGCCTTCGTTGCCCCAGCGGGTGAAGTCGAAGTCGCCCGCGTCGGCGCACTTTTTCATGCCGCCCTCGTAGTCTTCGGGCATGGTGAGCATGTAGTCGCTGCCCAAGACGACGCCGGACGACTCGGGGTCGAGCGGCTTGTCGCCGATTCCGGCGTCGGCGAGAGCGAGCTGGGCGGCGGCGACGGCCATGCGGGTCTCGCGGCACATCACCTTGAGGCCCTTCTTGATGGCCTTTTTGCGGTCGCCTTCGAGCGGGCCGAAGTTGTCGATCTCGCCGGTGAACTGTTTGGCTTCACCGGCGTATTTGAGCGGCTGGCGGTCGGGCGGCAGCAGCGAAATGTGCGACACGCCGCTGCGACCGGCGGCCAGCGCAGCCCAGAGATCGGCGGGCGTGCTGCCCAAGGGCGAAACGAGGCCCAGCCCGGTGATGACGACGCGGCGACGGGCGGTGGGTGGGGCGGAGCTCATGGTCCGATCAGCATATCAAGATCGGGGCGCGGGGTCACGGGAGAATTGGCCGCGTCGCTTGCGACGCGCTCGTTCGCGTTCGCCCCTTGACTCGCGCAGTCGCGCAGTCGACGCGGCTAATATCGCCCCTGGAACGAATTCGAGGGAAGCGTTGCACTGCGGTCAGCGGTGGCGGCGGCGGGCGTGGCGGCGGGGGTCACCTGGCCGCGGCTCTCGATGAACAGCAGGGCGTCGGCCCGGGGCGGATCCTTGAACATCGGGAGCGCGCTGTTGATCGTGTCGGTGATCGGGTTGTCTTTCGTGGGGGCCGGCGTGGCCACGACGCCCATCGACAAGAGCAGCACGTGCTCCATCGGCCAGTGGAACCGCTCGTGCATGTTGGCCATCGTCATCTGCGGCACCTCCACCGACACGCGCTGGTTCGGCGCGACGACGGTCGGCAGGTCGAGCTTCACCGGAAGCATCTGTTCGATCTGGTTGAGCCGCAGTTTGACGACCGCGTCGGCCGAGGCGAGGTCGAGCGACATCAACGGGCTGAACTCGAGTGAGAAGCCCTCTTCGAGCGTGCCCATCTCGGGCTGATAGCCGGGCCACTGGGTCTGCGTGGGGATCGCGCCCTTGACGTATTGCCGCGGGCGCATGGTCGAGATCACGATCGATTGGCCGTTGGAGATCAATTGTTGCGGCGAATTAAACTCGCGGTAGTCGGTGCGGCGGGCCAACTCGGCGAGCAGATATTGGGCGTCTTCCTTCGCCAGCAGCCAGCCCTGGATGCCGGGCGTTTGCACGGGGATCGGCGTCATCATCGGCAGGGCCTTGGCCCGCCAGTTGGGATTCACGACCGTCGCCACGCGGAGCGAGAAGGCGTAGGCGTCGGCCTGCGTGTTGACGAAGCGGTCGACGATGTCGGCCACCACGGCCTGAATCTCCGGCGTGTGGTAGCAGCGGAGCGTGTTGTGATTGGCACTCAGCACGCCGACCGGGTCGGAGTGCCAGGTTTCGTAGCCGGTCTCGCGGAGGATCCAATCGACGATCGCCTGCTCGGGACGGTTGGTGCTGGTGATGCGGTTGGTATAGGGCGTGATGTCGTATTCGCGCCAGACCTGGCCCTGGTCGTTGGGGAGGGAGCCCGAGCCCTTGGTGACGCGGGCGCGGGTGGGGCGGCGCCGACGGGCGTGATCGGCGCGGTGGCTGCCGACGGGTAGCCGCCCGCTGCCGTGGCGTTTGCGGCGCCATAGCGTTCGGCGGTGTCGGCGGGCGGACGCCACGCGGGCGGCTGCGCTGCGATGTTCGAGGTGGCGAGGATGGCCAGCGCCGCGAGTGTGAATCCAGCACGATGACGATTCGAGCGCATGGGACAGTCTCCGTCGATTGCGTCCAGTGTTCCAGCGGGCCGCGGATTGCGAGCGGCGCAGATTTTGAGCGGGCGGAGTATAGGAATGGCCGCGTGAGCCGGCAAGATGGGCGGCCAAGTGCTAGCGTCGGCGATTGCCGGCGAACGTCAGCGATCGTCCTGCGACAGGCTGTCCAGGCGGTGGCCGGCTCGATAAAGTCCCCAGGCCAGTGCGGCGACCAGCAAGACCGTGATTCCGCCCAGAACCAGCGGATTGTTGACGATTCGCGACAGGGAGAATGCCGTGGGCTGCCCGCCACCTAGCACGTTGACTTGCTTACCGAGACCGACGAGCGTCGGTTGATAGCCGGCCGCGAGCGACGCGGAAATCGCGGCGGTGTCGAAATCGGGCGGCGGGGCCGTCTCGCTGTCGTAGAACAATTCGTACGATCGCTGCGGGACGCCAGCCAAGAACACCGCTTGGTACTCGTTGCCTTCCGCTTCAACGCCGGTCACCGCCAGCGGCGGGCTGCCGCGGTTGTCGATCGCGATGCGGTACTTGGCCTCGCGCGATTCGGGAAAGGTGATGGTCAGCTCCTCGCGCTTCTAGATTCCGAAAATCGAACCGCGAAAGGTTGGCGGCGCCGATGCTCTGCCACGTGCGTTCGATGCCATGCGACACTTCGATCTCCACCACGGCATGGCGGCTGAAATTGTGGGAGTCGGTCACCAATTGGAACGACGTGAGCGGCTCGCGGCGGGAATCGAAAGTAATGATCGACCGCTGGGCAACCGGGTCGTTTTCCAGATGGAATCCGGACACGGGGTAGCCGACCTTGCGATCGCCGGTGGATTGGTCTTTGACCACGTCGCGCCAGAACAGAACGCGGTCGATGCGGAATGGCCGGCGGTTGATCGTGGTCCGCTCTTCGCGGCGAATCTCCGTGCCGCCGCGCAGTTGCCGCGTGAGGCTCATCAACTGGGACTCTTGTTCTTGGGTCACGTCGTCGATCACGAGGCGGAAATCGCGGCGGTCGCTCGGCGGGAAGGAAACACTGTCGTTGCGGACGTCCATGTATTGCGAGTAGTCGAAGATCACCGTCTCCTCGCCGACGGGCTGCCAGTTCTCCCCGTCAGTCGAGTTGAAGACGCGGACTCGTTGCTCGAAGTCTTGCAGCGGCGTGACGATCCGCAGGCCTGCGGGCTGGGGATCTTCCGGTTCGAGGTGAAGAATGATCTCCAGCCCGCCTTCGCTGAGCGGCTGAACCGACCGCGTTCGGGCCGCCCAATAGTCGCGGGTCGTTTCCGGTTTGGTGACGGTGACTCGGCGGAGCAGGTAGGAAACGTCGGTGCTGCCTATGGAGTCGCCGTTGGTGTTGTCTTTGGAGACGACGCGGACGCGGAGGTCGGGCAGGCCGTCGCGGGTGGCCGCGTAGACGTCGCTGTCGAGCGTCGCGGCAAGCAGCTCTTCTTGTTTGAGAGTGGGCAGGTCGAGCGGCTTCGAATAGCGGAACGTCGGCTCGGCTGCGCTCGCAACCGTGCAGACTCCCGTCAGCACAATCACCGATCCCCATATTCTGATCATGGCAGCTCTCCCTGGTCGCTCTTGGGCTCTGTAGTGAACTGATCGCGGTATTTAAGATACGCGAACGACCCGACCAGCGCCAGGATGCCGAGCAGAATAAAGGCGACGATCCGATAAAACTGATCGAGTTGCGCCAGATCGACGAAGAATACCTTCCAAGTGACGATGGCGAACAGGGCTAATCCCAAATAGCGGACCGCGGCGGCCCGCCGGGCGATGCCGCGGAAAATCAGCGCCAAGGCGAACAGCGACCACAAGATCGAGACGCCGCCCGACTGCATGCCGGGCAGATACTCGTGCAGGAAGGTGTTCACTTCGAGCGTCAAGTAGATGAACAACATGGCCAGGCTGGTGAAGCCGAGGAAGCTGCGAACGGTGCCCGCGCGGCGCCGCGCCCGACGAGAAAAGCATAGGCGGCGGCCAGGAAGCCGGCGACGGCGCCGAAGTCGACCAGTCGCAGCACCGCGTCGCGGAACGAATAGGGGCCGTGGTAGACCATTTGTGGCGAGACGTGCCAGGCGACCAGATCGAAGGCAAACAGCTTGAGCAGCACGGCCACGACCGCCAGCGCGAACAGCCACGTCAGCACGAGGCTTTTCTGCACGACCGACTCGTACAGCAAGAACGCACACAAGCCCACCCACAGCAGCGTGAGCAGCGGCAGCCGAACCGGCGCGTAGAAATAGCCGAACGTGCGATTCAGTTCCAGGTGCAAGTAGACAAAGAACGTGGCGATGGCGGCGACGACCAGCACCTTCATCGCCCAGTTACCACGGATCCAGGGCGATACATCATTGGAGGGCTGCACGATGTGCGACTCAGTGGTGTCGCGCCTGCTCAGCAGGCGATAGGCGCCGGCGATCGAGGCGATCGGGATGCCAAATATCAGCACGCGCTCGACCAATTCTTGGATGTAGTCGCCCCAGGAAAGATCGACCGACGAAGGGGCGGCAAGGAACTGGGTCCGCAGGTCGATGAGACAGAACCGGCCCATCACGATCGCGAACAGCACGTAGCCGACCTGGCGGACGAACTCGCTGCCGAGCTTCTCGGCGATCCATACGAGGACCAGGGCTTGGACGGCCCAACTGGCGGTGACCCACTCCGCGGAGAGTAGCAGCGGCATGGTCATGGCCACGAAGAACGCGGCCAGGCCGATGAAGCTTACCAGCAGCTCACGATCGACCAATCGCCGCCGCAGAAAATAGTAGACGTGTGCCGTGTAGAACGCGGCGAGTCCGAGCGTCAGCGCCGATGCCCAGCGCCGTTCGTAAGCTCCCTCGATCAACTCGGATCCAACGTGGAAGACGACGCCCGCGTTGACCAGCAACGCAATGAGATCGAGCAAGTTTGACTTCGACTCGTTGACGATCTTGTAGAGGAACGTCATGGTCGAGAATAGCACGAAGAACGCCGCGAGAAACGGAAATACTTCCCAGAAGTGGCTGGCGTCGTACTTTTCTTGTGCGCTGAAAAAGAGCAAGTAGGTGGCCGCGAAGCTCAGGTAATTCACCAGCGGCCAGTTTTTCCAGTAGCAGATTCCCAGCACGCCGATGCCGAGCACGAGCATGTATCCGTAGAGCGCCGGGAAGTTGACCGCGTCGGTAGCGAGCATGATCGGCGTGCCATAGCCGCCGATGATGCCGAGCACGGCCACCAGCATCGAGTTGAATCGCACGGCGATTCCGCCCGCCAACATGGTGACGACCGCCATTAGCGCGAAGGCCGGGAATTGCTCGATGAGGTGATAGAAGTTGGCGGCAGCGAACACGCTGAAGTAGAGCGTTGCCAGGCCGCCGCCCATCAGCCCTTGGCCCAGGACGTGGTACTTGCGACCTAACAACTGCGTGCCGGCAACGAGCAGCGCGAGGCCCGTGATTGAGGAGAGCGCGACGCGAGCCGACGGGCCGAGCAGCCCGTGAGCGATCGAATACTGGAGGAAAAACCCGACGCCGACCACCAGGATCAAAATGCCGATTCGCAACAGCCATTGGCTGGCGACGGCAAACTCCATCGACACGCCCTCGGGCACGTGCTCCTCGCCGACGATGATCCAGCTCCAGATTTGCCGCAGCGTTTCCTTGGCGGCGGTTTCGAAGCGGCTCGGTACGCGGGGCTCGAGGCGCAGCGGCTGTTGAGGCACGTAGGGATTTGACGCGGGCGGCAGGGGCGCTTCATGCTTCGGCGCGACCCGTTCCGCTGTTGCCGGCATGGTGGCCGCCGGCGTGACGATCGGCTCTGGCGGCTTCTCGGTTGGCTGTTTCGTGGGCGGTTTCTCCTCCGACGGTTGCAGTTGCGTCACCGCCAAGCGGAGTCGGCTCAACTCGCGTTCGAGGGCATCGAAAGCGGTCCGCTGACTGCGATCGACGCGTCGCAGGAGGAAGTAGGTGCCGATCGGCAGGAACAGAAACAGCCCCGCTGCGGCGAGTAACAACAGACCTAAGAGAATCTCTTCCACCGTCGTCCCTCACCTTCCGACGTCCACTGACGAAGAGTCAGGACGTCATTGTGTGACCGAGCCGGGAAGCAAAGTCTGAACAGAGAGCCAAATCGAGAAGCGATCCACCTATCGGAAGGATAGCATGGCGACTGGCGTGTATCCACTCGAGCCGCGTCGCGATTGACGCATTTTACTGTGTCGCCGCAGCCGGGGCGGCCGTCGCGGCTTTCCAGAGGTCGTAGTCGGCCTGGTCGACGACGCCGTCGCCGTTGCCATCGGCGCGGAGGTCGTCGGCGGAGCCCTTGGTATTGCGCCAGACGGAGTAGTCGGCGGCATTGACTGCGCCGTCGCCGTTGTAGTCGCACGCCAGCGCGACGCGGAGGTCCTGCTGGACGTTGATCATCGAGCCGGGGATCGGGCCGAGGCCGAGCAGCTTGAGCGCGAGATTGCCGGTGCCGCCGTTGCGGATCGGTTGGCCCTGCAACGTGTAATCGGGCCGGCCGTCGCCGGGATTGGTGCGCGTCTCGCGGTTCATGGCGTACAAATCGCCGCGGCCGACGCCCGCGCCCCACACGAATACGGGGATCGTGTAGTTGACGGATCGTTCGGCTTCGCTGTGATTGGTGCCGACGCCGCCGTGGTCGGTGGTGACGATGATCGCGGTGTGGCCGGCAAGCTGGGGATCGGATTCGACAAGTTGGAACACCGCGGCGAGATAGCCGTCGATCGTCGCCACGGCCTGCAAATAGGCGGGGCTGCCCCAGCCGAAGGCGTGGCCGGCGGTGTCGGTGTCGCGATAGTGGATGAAACTGTAGTTGTAGTGGTTGGCCGCCATGTCCTTCAGGAACTGGCGGTTCATGCCGTCGGAATAGGCGGGCGGTCCGTCGTCCTCGAAGAAGTAGCGATCGATCTTATCGCGGCCGTGGGGATTCGCGGCCCCGGTGGTTTCGTTGTAGCTCTGGTCGTAAATGATGAACTTGTCTTTTGAGACGAACAGCGCGGTGGAGAGGCCGGCGTCGTGCACGACGTCGAACACGCTGGCGATGTACTTGACGTTTGGGTTGCCCGTGTTGTGGAGCGTCGCGCCGAGCGCGGGGATGTCGTTGATCGTCCAGCCGTGTTGGACGGTCGGCGGCATGCCATCGGGCCGGAGCACCGGGCGGCCGGTGATCATCGAGGTGTGGTTAGGGAGCGTGACGGTGTAGAAGTAGTCGGTTCGCGCGTCGGCCGTCCAAGCCGCTTCGTGCTCGAGCCGCTTGAACGTCGGCGCTTTACCGGCGTCGATCACCTGCTGCATCCACTGGGGATTGAGCCCGTCGACGCTGACGTGGATGACGTACTTGGCCGCCTGCGCTTGCGCAGGGGAGGAGGAGCAAGAGACAAACCGAGTGCATCCGGCCGATGCGGGCGATGTTTGACATAGGTGTGGCTTCCGTCGTGAGGGTCCGCAACGGCTACCTTCGCCGCCGCAGTAGTACGCCGCCAATTATACCGCCGGCCGTCACGAGTGCGAGGGCGCCAGGTTCCGGTACGCGGACCAGCACGACCTCGAAAACGTGGTTCGACGCGCCAGAAAGCTGGCCGGGGTTGTTTCGTACGTGCGGGCGCTGGCCATGATGCCGCCGTAGATGTAGCCGACGGTGGTTTGGGCTGCCAGGGAGTCGAAATCGATAACGCCGTTTTCAAACGTCGGCACACCGTCGGCGAGGAGGTACTCGGCGTTGGTTCCCAAACGCAAGCGGCGATTCTGGAGGTCGAACAACTCCGGCATGAAGCCGAGGTGGTGCTGGGTATAGTTGCCGTCGGCGTCGATTTCGATCGACGTGACGTCGTTGACGAACGGCAGGTTGTAGTCGGTTTTGATGGTTTGAGTGGCTTCGTCGAGATACTTGAGCGAGATGCCGCCGAAGAGCACCTCGTGCATTTCGCCGGTAGCTTCGGAAAAGAATCCCAATTTGGCCGAGTGGTAGTTGTTCATCGCCTGCTGAAAAGTGTTGGGATCATTCGGGTCGGCCATGGTGGGATTGCCGGCCGCGTCAATTTCGACGGGCACAGTCCAGGGATCGCCGGCCACGGTGAAGACTCCGGAAAGCACGGTCAGTCCCTCATTCAGTCCGCCCATGCCGTCAGGACGAATCGTCGGCACCACGTTTAAGTCGCGTCGACGGTAGTTGGGGTCGGGGGTCGTTGCGGTAACGTTCGCGACTGCCAAATTGACTCCGTCGTCGACGACGTCGAAGCTGCGTACCTGATTCGTATAGGTGCCTTCGCCGAATGGAGTGTAGACGCCGTCGAAGTCTTGGCCAAAGACGATATGGGTCCGGCCGTCGATCTCGTTCATGTCGCCGCCAGTGACTTTGAAGATCGGATTGAAGATTTGGCGGATGTGCGAAGCGGCTGACCCTGCTCCTGTGGCGACCCAGTCGAACATCCCAGGCATGTCGATCGCCGAGAGGGCGTCAAACGTGCCATAGTCGACGCCGTTTGCTTGGATGCCGTATCCGCCCGTGACGTAGAGCGTATCGCCGCGGTCATAAAACTGATTGTTGGTCGTGGCGAGGGACGCCTTTTGGGCTTCGGTCAATCCGGAGGTGGGATCGTCCAGCGATCGATGCCAGCTTTGCTTGGTGTCGAGATCGACGACCCAGACTTCGCGGTTCTGAGATTGAGGAGGGAAGTTCTCGTCGGGATTCAAACCGATGTCGAATCCGTGCAGCCCATTTGTGCGCCCCGACACGAACATCCATTTGTTGTCGAAGTGTCCGACCGCAAACGAATGGAGCGTTGGCAAGGGCGTAGCGCCCATCGAGTACTCATGTATCTCGACGCGATAGGGCAGTTGCGGATCGAGTTCGACAGGCGAATAGACACCGAGCGGGTTCTGCGCGTACGTCGGCGCGACAACGATCGGAGGCCAGAGCACGGCAAACGCGGCGAGGGCCCACTTCGGACACTTTCTAGTGGTAACGACAAAGATATTCATGGTGTTTTACATCTGAAAGGAGTCCTGCGGTCTGCCACGCTTCGTCCGACCGATTCGGGAGAAGTGACAGCGCGAGGCCGCAACGAAAATGGCGGTTGCAAACTCGCGCGCATCACTGCCGTGAAAGCATTGCTGGGGAGCGCCGGTTGCGCAGAAAAACTGCCCAAAAGGCCGAGCGGCCTGGGCGTCGAACCGGCGTTATCGAGACGGCATTAGATCGCAGCCATGCCAAAGGAATGAAAATGCAATTGCCGGCAACCCCTGGCGCTGGTGGGGTCGCCGCCGCCAAGAACTGCACTGTTGCCAATCCTCGGCGCTCCAAACGATTGGATGCCAGCAACGCAACTGGCAAGACGGGCGACAATACCGTGCCCATCACCAAACGGACATATTGTAAATGCCAGCTGCATGCAGGTCAATAAATTGCCGTGTTTTTCCGCCAAGACGCCAAAACTGGTGAATATGCCGGCGCTCTTGCCGATACGAACGAATCAACGCCTTGGGAATGATACGGCAACAGTTGCCGTGGAATCGAAAGTCGATCACGACGCGTTGCGGGACGCGGAAAGCCTCCGTCGATTTGTCCCAACGCTGAGTGTGATTCCGGCGAGGGCGCCGAGCGTGGCCAGGCCCAGCGCGGACGGTTCCGGCACACCGACATCGGCGACACCGCTTCCGCCGCCGGAGCCGATGGCGACCGACTCGCCGAAGTGCGCTTTCCAGATGGCGTAGTCGCCGGTGTCGATCGTGCCATTGCCGTCGCCGTCCGCCATTGTGCCAAGCGCTACGCTTTGCCCGAGCGAGTTTCGCCAGACGGTGTAATCGGCCGCGTCGACTTTGCCATCTTCATTGTAGTCGCCTTCGGGAAGAGTGTACGCATCGGTGAATTTGTAGAGTACCGCCTTGCTAGAGCTCATTCCCAGTGCGTATAGTTCGCCGGCATGATCGGAGGCAAATGAAAATAGTACCGTGTCGAACGTACAAGTTCCTAGACTACCGAGAGCCTGTGAACACGTGGCGGGTGCGGTCAGTATTTGCTGGGTTCGAACGTCGGCTGGATCCTTGAGATTCCCCTCCTCATCGAATGGCTCGGAGACGAACAGTTTTCCGTGGCCGGCATAGAAACTCTGGCCGTTATCGGTGAAGTCGCCAAAAATGTATTTGCCCTGTAGCGCGGGGATCGATCCATGATAGACGAAGCCCCCCACCACGGCGTGGCCGTCGGAGTGGGAGTATGCAGTGATTGGATCGATCAAAGCCGGCGCAGGGTTCGGCAGAGGAATCCCGAACGGCCCGGGCTGCGTTCCCTCGCGGTAAGGCCAACCGTAATTGCCTCCCGGGGTCAGTACGTCCACTTCCTCCACGGCCCCCTGGCCCACGTCTCCAATGACAACCCGACCCGTCGCGGAGTCGACACTGAAACGATAGGGATTTCTGAACCCGTAGGCAAAGATTTCATCCAGCGATTGAGGGTCGCTGACGAACGGATTGTCTGCGGGAACGCGATATTTTCCGTTGGCGCTGATCGGATTCGCGCTGGCTGGTGTCAGGGACGGATCGAGGGGATCGATGCGGAACACTTTCCCACGGAGATTGGACGTGTCCTGGCTTGCAAGAAGTTTTGTGGTGGAGCTGCCCGAACTGCCCAAAGGTGAATTCCCAATCGCTCCGTAGAGATAGCCATCTGGCCCAAAGGTGATCGTGCCAGCGTTGTGTTCGAAAGCGGGATGGGCTTCCCGAAAGATCTCGCGGCGAGAACTCAGATCGACCTGGTTTGGATCGTTCGCGCCAATCTGCCATTCGGTGACGACGTTGTAGTGATCAGTTCCAGCACTGGAAGGGAAGTCCACCGCAGCGCCTTCACTCGCAGGCACGGAATGGTAGGTATACAGTTTGCGGTAACCGGGGCTGAGCGGGTCGGCAAACCCCGGATGAAAGGCCATCCCGAGCAGACCATTTTCGTTGACATAGGATACTTCGGACGAAAGATCGAGCGCCGTGCTGTAAACGCCATTCTGCATGACACGGATTCGAGCGGGGGCTGGCGAGGATCCTGTGCCGCCTTTCTCAACAAAGAAAATGCGGCCCGAGTCGTCGGGCGGGAATGCCAACGAGATAGTAGGAAAGCTTAAGTCGCTGGACCCCGGGCGGTCGACGACGCGCTGCAATTCCACCCGCAGCCGACCGGCAATCACGGGAGGTGGAACCGCCGCGGTCGCACTGGCGGCGACCAGCAATGCGGTCAAGATCACGCCCAGTAAACGATGATTTGCAACTTGAGCCGACTTTCGATACGCCGGCGCACGGAGAGCTAGAGGAAAAAAAAACATAGGGGCTACTCAGAGGGTGTTTGCCCGCGATGGCGTTCGAACGGCGCCACCGGCCGTCATCCATCGCAGCTTCGTCTCATTCAGCTCAGTAAAGTTCAATTAGATCGGTACGAGATTCGCTTCGGCCTTGAGTTTTCCCTCGATGATGCCCTCCGGGGAGCAATCCTAGGCGCGCAACGAGTAGCGAGAGTATCGCGATCGTCCCCGGTTCTGGAACCGCAACATTTTGCGACGCGGAACCGTCGCCGCTGAGCGTCGAACCAAACTCCGATTTCCAGATTTGGTAGTCGGCATCGTTTACAAAGCCATCGCCGTTTGCGTCCGCGGCACCGCCCGCGTTGTGCAACGTATTGCGCCACAAGGTGTAATCGGCCGCGTCGACACGGCCGTCGAAGTTGAAGTCGGCTGCGAGTGGCGACCAGGTCAAGCCCAAATGGTCTTTCCAAATAGCGTAGTCGTCTTCGTTGACGAGATTGTCACCATTTCCGTCGGCCGCCAACTCCGTCGTCGACCCCAGGGCGTTGCGCCAGACGGTGTAGTCGGCTGCATTCACCGTGCCGTCGCGGTTGTAGTCGCCAACCGGGCTAACAACCGCAGATTGGCTAGCTGATCCGACTGTGAGCGTGACGCCATTGGTTCGATATACGACTTCCCAAGACAGACCGCCCGGCAGTGCGGGTAGCACATTCTGCCGAAACATTCCCGTTACGCCGCCAGACCCAGTCAGGATCTGGAACGACTGGGCGAGCGACGGATTGAAGCCATTGACGAGTTGCACCTCAAGCGTTCCGGCAAGCGACGCGGAGCCGCCGACCTGCAATCTGTCGAATCCGGCGCCGGGATTGGTGCCGCCGAGTTCGACCAGCAAGGTGCCCGAGGTCTGACTGAAGTTTTGACTAATGCTGCTGACGGCCGTCGACATGCCAGGCGCGAACGTGCCGCCAGCGTTCGCGAGGTCGCCGGTCACGCTGGTAACCTTGAGGGTGCCGCCGTCGAATTGAAACGCGCTGCCATTCTGTGCAATCAGCGCAGGTGTCTTGATCAAGCCATGGTGAAGCGCGAGCTTGCCGCCGCCTTGGATGGTAATGGCAGCTGCGCCATCGATGGCCGCGGCGGCTCCGTCAACGGCGAGTTCGCCAGCTTCGATGGTCAAATTGCCGGCGAACGTGTTATTGCCGGAGAGGGTCACTTTGCTGGTGCCCATCTTGCGAACATTGTGGGGCGTCGAGATTTGACTCACGACGCTAGCCGGGGCCGTGGCGACGTAAAAGTCGCGAATTGCGCCGCCGATCACGAAATCTTGCGTGCCGTCGCCGGTGATTTCGAGGTCGTCCAGCAGCTGCAATTCGTTTTGAAGCTGAAACGTGAACATGGCCGGAGCGCCGCTCGCGGTGGCGTCCAACCGGATTTGTGGCAGCTGCCCTGCGAGGCTCTTTACCAATAGCACGGCATTGCCGCCGATAGTGCCTTGGTGGTTTTCAGCGCCTCCAAAACTGCCAGTCAACTGAAACTGATTGAGCATATACGTCTGTCGCGACAGACGCATCATGTCGTTCGTAGCCGTATAGTCGGCGTCGTTGCGAACTGTGAATTCCAGGACGCCATTGGCATACGCGTCGGAGCGCTTCATCGTGGCGTCGAGCATCGTGTCGGGATTCTTCCAGGCATTGCTCGTGCTCCAGTTGGTGACCGAAGCCAAATCGTTGCGAAACAGGAAGTGATCGAAGCCGTTCATATTGTCGGCGCTGAGAGCGCCGTATTGCGGCTTGGCCATGGTTGCTTCCCAATGTGCTAGCTCGCTGAATAAAAGCGCTTCGATATCGCGATGATTTGCGTTTTCCGCGACGTTTTCCAGCGGATCGACGTCGATGTGGAATAGATACGGTGGATTGGCAGGGCGCGAATCGTCAGGGCGAGTGTAGCGAGTCGTGAGCTTCCAGCCCGCTTTCCGCACGGCCCAGGCATCATTACCTCGCCAAAAGAACACGTGATTGGGGTCCTGTGTCTCCTCGCCGGTCAAGAAGGGCGTCACGTCGCGGCCGTCGGTGGGTATCTGCGATATGTCGCCGCCGGCCGCCTTTACCAACGTCGGCAGCATGTCGAGCGCGGTGACCGGCTCGTCGTATACGCCGCTCGCTACGCCCGGCATCTTGATGAAGAATGGCGAGCGGATACCGCCTTCCCAGGTAGTACCCTTCCAGCCTTTGAACGGAGCGTTCGCGTAGTCGTCCACGGGAGCGCCGTTATCGTTCAAGAAGACAATAATCGTATTGTCGGCGACGCCTTTCGCCTGCAGGGCCGCGTAGACGTCGCCAATGGAACGGTCCATCGCATACGTGAGAGCGGCCAAGATGTGCGTCGACGTGTTACTGATGTTCGAGAAATGGTCCCAATCTTCTTGCTTGGTTTGAGACTGGGCCTTGGGTGTGTGCGGAGCGGTGTACGCCAAATAGAGAAAGAACGGGTTCTCTTCGTCCGCATGATGGTTGATAAAGTCGACCGCCTCCTCGCCAAAAGCATCCGTCACGTAGCGACCTTTAACGGGGTCGTACTTTGACTGGTCCCCCTCGGTTTCATACTGCGCTTTGTAGTATTGGTTGTCTCGATAGATGCCGCGGTACGTGCTGAAGTTAGGCTCGTTCCAATAATTGCGCTGCCCGCCGCGAATCCCGAAAAACTCGTCAAAGCCCTTGTCAAGCGGAGTGTTGTAGCCCTCCAGCTGGCCGACGTGCCATTTGCCGACCGCGCCGGTCGCGTAGCCGAGTCCCTTTAGCCGCTGGGCGATCGTCTGCTGTTCCTCGGTGAGTCCCCACGTCGGATGATTTGCGTTGAATTCGCCTAGCACGTCTTCTATGCCAAACCGATTCTGATATTGCCCGGTCAATAGTCCGACCCGCGAGGGAGTGCATACCGACGCCGACACGTAACCTTGCTTGAGGACGACGCTTTGTGCCGCCAATGCATCCAGATTGGGCGTTTCGTATGGCGTGGAAACGCCGTTCACCGCCGCGCCAAACCCGAACGAGTTTTGGCCCGCGTCATCCGCAACAATGACGACGATATTCGGCTTTGCGCCGGCATACGAATTCGCACTGCCGCTCAAGTCAGCGCTTGCTGTGATTGCCGCCAGAGCTATCAGGCAATTCCCCACGCGTCGGGCGAGGAATGAGCCGACGGCATTCTTTGCTTGCGCTAAATCTAACGTCATGACGTAGCTTCATCCTAGGTGCCCCGCACGCTTGCCGTCCACTTGGTGGACGAAAGGCGCTGACTTTCACCCACACCGTGAAAACCAGTGGTTCAGCTTAACTCGGGAGTGTAAACCTGTCAAAAAAACCTGCCAATTGGCGGTTTGCAGTTCAACATGGGGCGGACGGAACGCGGGTAAACGGCGCAATGCGGCGAAAAATCCGTCTTCCCCGAGAATTGCCCTAGATTCATGACGCAGATGCCATTTGCAGGCGAGGCTTGGTACGCCTCCTGACGTACGAGCTCACTGACGTCGCGCCAAAAATCAATGCCAATAGAAGGATCGAGGCGGGTTCAGGCACGGGCGCTTGGACGGGCGCCGCGCTGTCGCGCCGCTGCCGGCGGTCTGGCCGAATTGGGACGTCCAAACGGCGTAGTCGTCCGTTGTGTAGAGGGTGCCCAGCCCATTGCGCCAGACGGTGTAGTCGGCGGCGTTGACGACGCCGTTTGCGTTGTAGTCGGCGATCAACGTTGCCTGGGGGTTGATCAAGACGGTGAGCGAGGAATTGGTCCCTTGGTTGTCGGTCAGCAGGATGCTGCCAGGCCTGTATCCGACGAACTTGGAAACGTCGACGATGCCTGACGTCTCACTTGAACCGCTCAGACCGATGGTATCGCCGATCAGCGTCAGTCCACTGCCATCAGGCGCGTTCATCCAGGTTTCGCCGTTCGCCGTCCCGCTGTCTTCGTTGACAAAGATCAATCCGTTCGGATAGGTGACGCCGCCGAGGGTCGTGGCTTCGGTCCAGTCGACGTTGTCCGCGTCGCCGAACGCGCCGTCCGTGTCGTTGTGGTGCTGCTGAATCTTGGTGATCGAGAAACTCGATCCGCCGGCGCTGAAAGCGCCGCCAGAAAAATCCAGCACGCAGTCGAAGGTGAACAGGCCCGACTCTTGAACCCCCAACACCACCTGGGTCGGATTGTTGGGATTGGAGTCGACGTCTTCCAACTTGACGGCAACGAGCGACCCGGCGGTCGTTGTGTCGAAGAATCCGTTGGTGGAAGTGCCGCTGGCAGGCAGCGTGTCGTTGAAGTAGTAGTAGCTGCCGTAGGCCAAACCGTTGCGGGCCAAGAAACTGTTCGAGGAGTATCCGCTCGCGTCTTTGCCCTTCTCGCCGATGTAGAGTTGCATGCGTTGGGTGCCGCCGTCGGGCGAGAGCATCAAGGCCACGTGATTCGTCTCGCCGGTATCGAGCAGCGCCGCGTTTTCCCACGGATCGAACGGCATGCCGCCGATTCCTCCGCTCGCGCTGCCAACCACGCCGCTGAGTTGATAGAGATCGCGGTTCGCAAGGTCCAAGGCGAACAGGCGGTTGGCGCTACCCTCCTCGCCGGTGATGTATATGTCGTCGACGAAGCCGCGTCCCGCACCGAAGGCGTCGGACCGGTGGGCTTGACCAGAACAGAAACGGTAGAAGCTTGTCGTCGAAACGTCGGCGGTGTTCGTCCAACTGGAACCGCCATTACTCGTCCAGCGATCGTACGCTTGCCGCGCGGAATTGACGAAGCTGATTCCGCCGGTGTTGCCACTGCCGATCGTGTTGCGAATCGCGGTTCGGAAGTTGGCCAGATTCAGGTCGACTTCGCTGATCGTGGCGTCGGTGTTCTCGTGATTGACTTGCAGGCGGAGGGTCGCGGCGTCCGCGAGCCGAACGCCTAATCCGTCGAAGGTGCTCGGCATCGCCCAATTGAAGCCGTCACCCGCGGGATTATTGCCGACGGAAATGACCTCAAACGCGCGCCAACCGTTGCGAGGGGTCATCCGCAGTGTTCCGCCGTCCAGCGCGAAACCCGCCGACGATAGCGCCGCGATGGCGGCGATCGCTGCGACTGCGGTCAGGGTGTTACGGCACATTGATTGTTATCCCGTTGGCGGGGCCGATCTCACGATCGACGAAGGTCACGAGCGTGTCGACAGCCGGCGTTCGTGCCGCCGATCTCACTAGTAGGGCCAGGGCTAGCGCTGGGATCAGCGGTCAGAGAGAAGAAGCGGTCGACTCAATCCAAGGATAACTGCGATCAACAAGATCGGCAAACTGCCGGGTTCCGGCACCGCTGCGGTCCGGTCCGAAACAATGGCAGCCGCGCCACTGCCCGCCGACTCGCCGAAGTGGGACTTCCAGACGGCGTAATCATCCGTCGTGTAGAGGCTGCCCAGCCCGTTGCGCCAGACGGTGTAGTCGGCGGCGTCGACGATGCCATCCGTGTTGAAGTCGCCGGGCAAAATCACCACGTTGGCGGCCACTTGCAACAAGAATGCATGGGCATCGTCGACGATGCTCCAGTGGAGGTCCGAGCCCAACTCGGGCAAGAGGAGTTGATCGAACATGCCGCTGAGGCCGTCAGCGGCGGTCAACAGCTCGATTATGCTGCCGGGCGACGGGATGAAATCGTTGAGCAGCTCGAGCTGGACCGTGCCCGCCAACATGGCGGCGCCGTCGACGTGGAGCGTGGCGAAGTCATTATCAGCGGTGGGGCCGCCGAGTCGGAATTCGAGCAAGCTGGTTTCGGTAAGCGTCAGGCCGGCGGAAAACGTCAGCGAACCGGTCGAGTCGGTCGCGTCGCCGGGCATGATCGTGCCGGGCATCTCAAGTTCGCCGACGACTTGCCCCCGGCCGGTCAGCCTCCCATCCGCGGTGAATTGATTTGCTCCAGCCGCTTCGAGCGTGGCGCCGGCGTCGATTTGAATCGATTGGGAGAACATGCCATCGCCCGCGAGTTGCAGCAGGCCGCCATTTTCTACGACCACGCCTGTAGCGGCCGAGCCGAGACCTTCAGCGTCACCGACCTGTGCCGAGGCGCCCGATTTCACGGTGAGCTGGCCGGCAAAAGCCGGGTTCGACGCCAAACTGGTCGTGCCTTGCTCGATCACGATTTGCCCCGCCCCGGACACGGAACTCAACGTTTCCGTGGCGAAGACGCGAATCGTGCCCTCGTCGATGACGGCGGTCGGGGCGTCGGGAAACACGTTGGTGCTGCTCGTGGGCGTGCCGATCTGCAGGGTGCCATCCGCCTGGATCGTGAAGGTGCTGGTCATCGACGCGGCGTCGGTCGCGTCCACGAGCAGCGTCGCCCCGCCGGCGACGGTGATCGCGCTCTGCATCGCGTTGGCATCGCCAGTGATGGCGAGCGTGCCCGCCAGGACCATCGTGTCGCCGGCGTAGGAGTTGCCGGAATTTGCCAATTCGACGATACCGGCGCCGTCGATCGTCAAGCTCCCCGCGACGATTCCACCCGGGCCGGCGAAGACGTAACCGTCGTCCGTGTCGACGTGGACGTCGCCGGCGGAGACATCGGCCACAAGCTGGACGGTCTTGACCGACGAGCTGTCGTCAAACGTGGCATGATCGAATTCATAGAACATGGCCGACGCGCCGCCGTTGGAAAAATTGGCCGTCGCGCCGCATCCCAATTTGCATTGACGTTGCCGACCCAAACGAGGTTGCTAGGCGCGGGTGTGTTGGCGGAGATGCCCAATTGGTAGAGCTGTACGTCGTCGTTGAGGCCCTTGACGCGCGCATAGTACGTGCCCGGCAGAAGTCGGCGCGCGATTGACTCGCCCGCGCCAGCCGAATTGAGGTTGGCATTGTCCAGGATCGACGTGCCGTTGGAGTCGACGAGCGCCAGCGTCAAATCGCTCAGCGTAAGGGTGTTGAATGCGTTCTGTGAGCCTCCCTCCGGGCCGACTTGGTAGGTGGTTCCGTGGGGCGAAAGGTCAATCGAGACGTCGAGCCGCGCGGTAAGCGAGAAGCTGAAAAAGTCGGTGTCCGACACGCCGTCGATGCTGAGGAAATCGACCTGGTTGGACGATATTTGCGTGCTATTGCCGAGCGTGCCCTTCACGAGCGACTGTGCGGAGCTGACTTCTCCCAACGGTGTGGCGCTGGTATAGAGGTCGTTTCCGCCGTTCTTTTCGTACACGTCGCCGTATAATCGTTGGAGCGCAAGTAGATCGTCTAGCTGGGGGCCGTCGAACGCCGTGCTCAAGATCGGCTCGATCAAGAACGCGGCATCGCTCGATTCGACGTGGCTGATTCCCAGGCCGTGCATCGATTCGTGCATGAGCGTGTTGCGGAACCGGCGATAGTTATTGGTCGTGTTGAGGAAGATAGCTCGCTTTGTCCGTGTTGATCATCATGTCGCCGAAGTTGGGGTAGTAATTCGAGGCGAGGGTATTCGAGCCGCTGCCGTAGGATTTGCCGCCGAGACGGACGTCGCCACGGGTCCCGAGTACGCCCCGCCCGATGTTGGAATTACTGAAATTATGCCCGTCGTCGTGCGGCTCGTAAACGTAAGTCACGCCCGAAAGCGCGCTGAGCCGGTCGTACGACTGCGAGAAGATGGGGAACCAAGGTCGCTGCGTGAGATCGCTTCCGCCAGGGCCGACACCCCAATTGGCGTCGAGCATGTTTAGCAAATTGCTGGGAGTCGTGCCCGACGTGTTGCCGGGGATCAACGTGCCGTCTGGGGCGAAGCTCCAGGTGATCGTAATCGGCGTGCCCTGGGCTCCCGTCGATCCGTTGGTGGCCGTGCTGCTCCAGCGAGAGTCGGCGATGTACGCCTGAGCCGGATCGATTGCCACCCCGAGCAGCGTGGTCCCGAGCCACGCCCAAAGAAACAAGTGTTTTCCCATCCGAGGTGCCAACCGCAAGATTATTCGTCCCGCTCGATACCTGTTCATTGTCGCCGCAAACGGCCCTGCCCGGCAAGAGAAATCTGCAGCTTGCCAGGCGGTTCGTCTCAAGCGATCGGCGATCGTTTACCACGCTGACGGGTGGCCGGCACCGTGACGAGCACGGCCACGGCAAGGACTAGCAGTTGGCCGGGCGAAGGCTCAGGATTGCGAGAGGATGACGTGGCTGCGACCTCAGTTCTGCTGCCCGTCGATCGGTACGAGTCGCCATCGCCCGTATTGGTTGAACATCGGAGTACTTGCGGTGAAGCGGTCGTCGGGCTGCATGTGGGCGTGGTAGGTGGGGAGCACGGGATCGCCGACCACGTCGCCATCGCTGATCGTCGCTCCGCTGAAGGCCGTGAATCCGAGAAAGCTGTGGAGGGTCCGGTAGTCGTACTCCTCGTTTCCGGTCGAGGGGATGATCGCGTCGCGGAACCCGAGGACGTGCATGCCGACGCTGTACTGTTCGTCGTCGCTACGTACGGTGCTGACAAACGCCCAGTAGGCGCCGCCGTTTTCCGCGTCATCGAGCAAGGTGAGCCAATCGGTGGCGCCGTGGGCGATGCCGCTGTTGTCGACGAACACGCCCGCGCCGCCGGCCGCCATGACGGCCGCCGCGGCCGTCATCAATTGCCGCGCCGCCTCGATACTGCCGCCGCGCCCGCTGAGGCAGATGTTCACTTTGTTGGACTCGATCTGCGCCCGCTCGCTTTCGGTGGGGAGCTTCGGACAGGAACCGGCGAAGATGCCGGGAAATTCCTCATCGGCCGGCAGTGCGTTGAGCTCGAACTCCGACGCATCGGCAAGCACCAGCTCTTCGGCCGTCGCACGACAGCCACTCGGCAATTGTTCAAAAAACTCCTCCGGCTGCGACCAACCGCCGGGAATCCGCAGCGTGACTTCGGGGGCGGCAATGTTTACGTTGTCGTTGGCGCGGATCGTGTTGATTGTACGACGATGGCGACACACAACAAGTCGGCGGTGCTCCGCAGCTTTGAGCTGCACCGGCGAATTCAGCGACGGCGGCTGATCGAGCACGTGGCGAGCGCGCCAACCAAGGCCAATAACAAGGCGTTGGGTTCGGGCACGGCCGCGTGGGAGAGCGAGGCTCCCGCTGAACCGCTGCCGAGCGACTGGCCGAAGTGAGACTTCCAGACGTCGTAATCCGCCGGCGCGTAGGTGCTGCCGAGTCCGTTCCGCCAGACGGTGTAGTCGGCGCCGTCGACGGCGCCGTCGTGATTGTAATCGCCGGGCAGGGCGGCGACGGCAGCGACGGTGGAGAGCTTGAGATCGTACAACTGAATCGCGCTGTCGGTTGCACCGGTCACGCGGAGATAGTACTGGCCGGCGCCGTGCAGCGTGAAATCGCTCAGAGTTTCGGCCTGTCCGAGACCGGAATTGTTTATCAGGTCGAGTTGCGTCGTGCCGTTGGTGCTAAATAAGGTCAACGTCAGATCGTTCTTACTGTTGGCGTCGAAGATGGTGGGGGGCGTGCCGCCTTGTTGGCCCTGATCGAAGATGCCGCCTCGAGGCGTGAGCACTGCGCTCAATTTCACCGCGCTTGAGACGTTAAACGAGTAGTAATCGGCGTCGGCATTGCCGAAGATGCTGACGAAATCCGATTCATTCGGGCTGACGATCATATTCATTCCGGAGTCCTTGCCGACGGCCGACGAGCCCACGTCGATCGTGCCCCCCACGGCAATCGCGCCGAGCGCCGTCGCCAAGGCCGCCGTGTCGTTGCCTTGTCCGTCGTGATTTTTTTCGTTCGGATCGCCGTAGAAATACTGGATCGCACGGACCTCGTCGAGCTGCGGCCCATCGAAGTTCAAATTAATGACCGGCTCCATCAGGAAATCATTCGTATTGGAGATGACGTGCTCCAGGCCGAAGGCGTGGCCGGTCTCGTGCATTAGCGTATTGCGGAAGGCCAGATAATTGGAGCTGGAGCCGGAATAGAACGACATATCCGCCGTATCGATAAGAATGTCGCCGGTCTGGGGCAAGAGGGTCTCGGCCAGGGTGCCGTCGGCGCCGTCGATGTTGGCGCCGCCAATTCGAATGTCGCCGCGGACGCCCAGCGTGCCGCTGGAAGTCCCCAAAGCGACAGTGCTGTCGTGAGGCTCATAAATGAAGTTAATGCCACCCAACTGATTCCAGCGGTTGAATGAGTCGGAGAACAGGTGGAACCAAGGCCGCATGGTGAGGTCGCTGCCGCCGGGGCCGGCACCAAAGGTCGCGTCGAACTTGGAAATCAAATTGCTCGTCGAGCCGTTCGTGGGGGCGAAGTTCGAGACGTTTGTGCTATCCGGAGCCAGGCTCCAGGTGAGTGTGATCGGGTCGCCATAGTTGCCAGTCGAGCTGTTCGTCGCCGTACCCGTCCAACGCGTATCGGGGGCGAGAATGAAGGCCGTGGCCGAAGCTGCGAACCACTGCTGGATTGCGATCGCCAGCAGCAAGAACGTCAGTCGAGGCAGTCTGCGCTGTATAAGAACTTCTCTGTCCACGAGGCATCCCGTTCGGCATCGGAAGGAGACCACCCGCCTCCTATCATAGACCGATTCTCCGCCGGAACCGCACGCCGGTCTTGCCCGTCGACCGGGGTGGTGGTGACTGGCTTTGGCATCCGTCGTCGAAGACGCTTGCTCATGACGCCCTTCGCCGCCGGAGCATCCCCAGGACGCCGACGACCGCCAAGATCAAGGCTGCGGGTTCGGGCACGGCCGCGTGGGCGAGCGAGGCTCCCGCAGAGCCGCTGCCGAGCGACTGGCCGAAGTGCGATTTCCAGAACGCATAGTCGCCGGCGTCCACTATCTGATTGTTGTTGCCATCGGCTGCCAGATTCACGTTCGAACCCAGCGAATCGCGCCACACGACGTAGTCCGCCGCGTCGACGACGCCGTTGTGGTTGTAATCGCCCGGCACGTTGTGTACCAACAGCGAAGTGAGTTGTTGCATGGTGCCGTAAAACACGTCCTTGTCGCAGTCGTGAGCGGCGCCGCTGCCTGGCACGCCTGCTACGCTTCCGGTCGCGGACCATTGCCAGAAGAGCCACGGATTCCAGAGCGGCGTGTCGGATTGCAGCGGTGGCGAGGTGGTGCCCGTGCCCTTCCACCAAGCTTCCCACAGCCTGTGAGACGCGGCGACAGCCGACGTGTAATGAGTGTTTGCACCCGACTTGCTGGTGTAAATCATCGGCCGCACACCGAGCGAGTTGTTCACCGTATCGGAGAACAATTGGACCCAATTCGAGATGAATGTCTTGTTGAGCGAAGCGCTGCCAAAATCGGGCAAACCTTCGACATCTGCGACCGGCGGCAAATAACTGCCCGAAGTGTAGTACGGCCGAATGGCCTGAACGAAGTCCGCCGCTTCGCTTGTCGCATCCAGCCAGGGATCCGACCCGACCACGAACAGGCGGCCATTGTAGCTCGTGAAGGGCACGCCATTCTTGCTGTCGACGCGGCAGAAATGATACGGTCCGATGTAGACGCCCGCGGCATTCGCGTTGTGCATGTTGGTGCTAAATCTCGCGTCCACATAATCGACACCCTCGGTCGCCTTCACAAAGGCGAACTGGACGCCGGCGTTTTTCGCCGTGGTCCAATTCACTGCTCCGTCGCCATTGTAGACGTCGATGCCCTGGATGTAGGTGGCGGCGTGGGCTCGCGCGGCCAACAGGCGCAAGCGGCCGTCACGATTGCCGCAATGCGGAGACGCCGACGCGGGCGTCTTTCTCTACGCGATGATCGAGAGCCTGCCAATGTGACACCCCTGGTTTGCCTACGTAGATGCCGCCCCAGAGTAGTTCCAGAAAGGCTCGCACACCGCGAGCCAGCTAAAGTATAACAGCCACTACGATTTCGGCCCAGTCGAGGAGAGTCGCCGGCGCAAAACGAAGAGAATCGCCGCGAGCACCAGGCACGCGGTTGAAGGCTCGGGCACGGCGGCAGGGGAGGGCGAAGCTCCCGCGGAGCCGCTGCCGAGCGATTGGCCGAAGTGGGATTTCCACACGTCGTAGTCGGCCGGCGTGTAGCTGCTGCCAAGTCCGTTCCGCCAGACGGTGTAGTCGGCGGCGTCGACGGTGCCGTTACGGTTGTAGTCGCCGGCAATTGGAATTGCCACGATCAGCGAGCCATTGCTGATCGAAAGCGGAATGGCATCGCCGCTCGCGTCTCGCAGCGTCGTATCGAAGGAGCCGAGCGTGCCGGCCACACCGCTGAGCAGCAAGGGGAACGTGCCGGAATTGAGGCCGGTCGTGTTGATGGTCAACGTGGCCAAGAGACCGCTGGCCGTCACGCTGCCGCTGACGGTGGTCGTACCGTCGACCCAAATCAAGGGATGCCCCGCATTACTGCCGGGGGGCGTGCCATTGGGGTCGCCGTATGAACCGTTGTTGCTGGCAGCGAACATCGTGCCGCCCAAGACGTCGACGTTGGTAAACGCCGGCTTGACGTCGCTTCCGCCCAGGTAAGTCCCCCCGTCGCCGATTTGGGCGTAAAAATCTTCGCCCGCGATCTGCTCGCCACCGGTCACGTGAATCGTGACGATTTGGCTCGCTGCATTCGGCAGCAGCACGTGGGTGCCGACGTCGATGTTGGCAGCCCACGAGCACGGACAGGCAGCGAACGCGAACGCCGCCGCGCTCAGCCAACCTGCCATGCGTCGTTGGGTGTGATTGCTGGCTATCAATTTGCAAATCTCCGGTGGAAGCTCTCGGTGATGCTGTGTGCGGTCGTGCCGTCAGTTTTTCCGCTAGGTCTCTTTGTTAATGACGCGCCAGATGACGGCCGACTAGGCTCGCCAATCGCAGTTTTGTCATGGGAACTTGACCGAACTCGGTCGCAAGCGCTTCGTCTGCCGCCTGATCCGCGGCACTGCTGGCCGGTTGATCGCCGTCGACCGAACTGCGAGCAACGTCGCGGTCTCCGCTGGTCGTTTGGCGCCAGAACCGCGTTGGCGTTAGCAGAATCGTGAGTGGCACAGCCCGATCGGTCGTCGGATACAGCAGGTCGAGGGCGGCGTCGATGGATTTCGTTCGTCGGAAAACTGAGACGGAGGCGAATGGAATTGGCCCGACTCGCAACGGCGCGACGCTGACAGCACTTGGCGTGACGACGATTTCCACGGACGCTTCGACCGGATCGATGATTGTCGCTGCCGACGACGCGAGCGGAGTCGCCACAGCGACAGCCGCTGCCCCAGAACCAGCAGTGGGCACCGTAATCAACTGCAGCGGCGCGAGGCCCGAGCGGTGAGAACGGGCGATCATTTCGTCCTGAGAATCGACCTGCTTGTCGCGGTTGAAATCGTACACGTTGGTGATCGCCGCTCCACCTGCCGCAGTGCCGTTGCTGCGAGCGCCCAGTTCGTCGCCGGTGTCGACAAACGTGTTGCTCGTGTTGCCGGTCTCGCCGATGGCGTTGCCGAAGTAGAACACGTTGTCCTCTGCGAGCGCCAGGTGGGAATCGGCGGGCATGATGACCTGGAGCCACTCGTTCTGGATGGCGTTGTCGGGCCAGATGAGCGTAATCTGCGTGGAGCCGTCGATGCCACGGCCGGGATAGGCGTTGACGTAGGTCGGCGTCGGGGCGGCGGTCCAATTCGCCACGTCGCTGTCGCTGCCGACGCGGAAGATGAAGTCGTCGACTCGCGGCAGGACTTCAAGGTTCGCCACGTCGATGATGATGCCGTTGATCCCCTTGGCGTAGCTGCTGTAATTCTGGAATGACGCCGTTTCTCCCGGCAGCAGGGCCTGCTTGTCAGTTGCGATGGCCAGGTAGTCGGGCACGTTCGACGAGCCGTTGTTGCCGTCGTAGCCGCTGCCGTTATAGAAGATGAAATTCCCGACAATCGTCGGCATTTGCGGCGTGACGCTCAACTCATTCGAGGCGAGGGAGGTGCCAGCCAAATCGGTCGCTTTGAGCGTATAGAAATACTCCGCGCCGGGGGTCACGTCTTCGTCGTCGAACATGGTCGCGCTGGCGGCGAGCGTGGCGATCTTCGCGTATGCCCCGGCTGCGCCGACCTTTCGATAGACTTCCAAGTTCTGCGCGAAGTTCGACGGATTGGTAAACGTAAGATGCACGACCGGGCCGGTGGCAACCGTCGCCGACTCCAGCGTCGGCGCGGCGGGAACGAGCGCCATTCCAGCGATCTCGTTCGCGCTAATCACCTGGTCGTAGATGCGGACTTCATCTAATTGGCCATTGAAGTACGTGTGGCCGTCGGGACCGCCTCCGCTGGTGAGGTCGGTTTGGGCGCCGATCAGATTGAAGGCGCTGTTGATGAATCCCGTGTCGCTGGCGCCGGTGACCTGCAACACGCCATCGACGTAAACCTGCACGGTGCCGGTGTTGGCATCGCGGGTGAACGCGACGTGATGCCATTGGCCGTCGTTGACGGCCGTGGTGCTCACGACGCCGACGTCGCCGGCCCCCATGCCGACGTGGCCGGCTGCGTCCAAGTATCCCCAGCGAATGTCATTTTGCGTGCCGGCCACTTCGACGCCAGTGATCGCAGGGGCGGCGTAGAGACTGTTATTGCCGGTTTGCGTGGTCTTGATCCAGGCCGCCAGCGTGGCGGTGCCGCCCAACACGGGCGCGAGGTTGTCGGTCAACTGCACGGCCGACTGGTTTGTCATTGAGCGAAACGCACCGTTGCCGCTGAAGCCCAGCGCGCCGGTGCCGATTTTTCCTGCGACCCAGACAGGCAGCGTGGTTCCGATTCGCGTGCCGTTGTTCGTGCCCGCCGAATCGGCCGTTGCCGTGCCGGCGCCTTCGTCGAAATGGTACAAGTCGACCGCGCTCGAGGAGGTTGGCGTGGTTGCGCTGGCCGATGGCGTGTAGTCCGAGTCGCCGATGATGTTGGTGGCGCGGACACGGTAGTAGTAGGTCGTCGAAGCGCTGGTGGTCGCGTCCACGTAGCTGTTGGAGCCCGCACCGGCGATCGCGATTTGGGCGAAATTCACGTCGTCGGTGGACCGCTCGATCTTGAATCCCGATTCGTTTTCGGCGTGGTCGACCCAGTTCAACTGGACCTGCGCGGGGCCGAGCGCGGTCGCCACGAGATCGGACGGGGCGGCCGGCGGTGTCGTCGGCGGCGAGATCAGGCCGAAGATGGCCAGTGCGCCGCTTGTCCCGACGAATACGTGTCCGTCCGCGATCATCGGCGTAACGAACTTCACTCCGCCTCCCAGTTGATCGCGAGCCACGTTTTGATTGCTGTCATAAAGTTCGACCAAAGTTGTCGCGTCGTAAGCGCGGAGCACAGCGTGCGACGCATTGTACTGCACGTCCCACACAATCCCATTGGCCGTCCCGTTCGACGAAACACTCGGCGTGGACGAGCCAGGAAAGCCGCTGTAGCTGATGCTGCCCGTAGCGACAGGTGCCGCAGACAGCACGCCGTTCGTGACGCTGTAGGCCTTCAGTACGTCGCCCTGCGCGTGGTAGTAGATTTTGCCGTCGAAATAGGCTGGGCTACTGTAGGTGCCGTGGCCGAGGCTGACCGTCTGCACGACGCTGTCGAAACCGGCATTGAATTGACCCATGTTGTCGCGGTCGACCAGATAGATCTTGCCTTCTTTACCGGCGCCGACTAACAAATGGGGATGGGCACCCGCCTGGTCGGGCAGCAACAAGGTACCCGCCGAGCCGAGATCGGCGTCGGCATTGGCCAGCGACTGTTCGTTGTAGGGCGTGAAATAGTCGGTCACCGAGAGCCCATAGCCATTCAGATTTGCTGGTTGCGTACTTGAATCGGGCGTGATTTCCAGGAACGAATCGCTATAGTCTCCAACCGACGCGTTGAAATCGCCGTTGCCCGTCATCACATACAGGCGCGTGCCGTCGGAGGACAGGCCGTTACCGGTCTGCCAAATCCCCCCTTCGCCTTCGTATGTGTCGGTGCCGGCGTTCGGAGTCGTGTTCAGTACGCTGGTCAGTTGCAGCGTGGAGGCGTCGAATCCGAGCACCCAGCCGTTGTACGGATCGGTGTCCGCATAACCGGAGTAGGCGACGTACAGCGTACCGTTGAGCAGAGTGAGCGCCGGCCGCTGCAATTGTTGCGTAGCGGTGAACGTAATGGTGCCGGCCACGCTGCCGGCGCCGTCGCCCTGGACCGACGCGGCCACCAGTGTTGGCGTCGTCTTCTGCTGTCCAGTCGTGATGTCGAGTGCCCAAATGTGATGCGAATACGCGTTCTGTCCGGGAATGTCGTTGGTAAAGGCGTCGATGTACATCGTGCCGGTGGCCAAATCGATCACCGGCGTACTGGTGATCCCCACTTCCGGATTGATGTCGTGATAGGATCCGTAGCGGTTGCCGAAGTACGGATTCGGCATTGCCGCCGAGGGGCCGAGGTTCACGTGCCATAGCAGGCCGGCATTTGCGCCGCTGTTGCTGTCGGCGTCGAAAGCGTAGACGTCGTTGTGCTCCGTGGCGACGAACACCACGTTGTGCGTTCCCTGGCCGGGGATCGCCAAGTTCGAGACGTAGAGTGGCTCGGCGTAAATCTGTCCGTCGACGGCATAGGAAAAGAGTTTGCCGAACGTGCTCGTGTTGACGTTGGCTGGCGTCAGCTCCATCTCGGCGGAGTTGAGCCCCTGCCGCGTCAGATCGTTGTGCCAGGTCAGCACGTTGACCGACAACATCTGCCGCGGCTCGAGCTGTTCCAGCCTCAGTTGCAGGGACGAATCGCGACGCCGCGGAATTCGTCCCCCCATCCGCTTGAAAACCTTCATCGCTACCCCTCGCTGATGCCCAGTCGGCGGGACGAACTTCGTTTGGTGAATATAACTGTTATACCAGCCGAGCGCGCCGATGCACGGAAAAAATGGCGCCGCACCCGCGAGCGGGAAGTGCCGGAAACGGAAGTGGCGGCTTAATCCGCGTTCCGCGATCGGCTGGGCGGCAGATTTGCCGACGCCGATCGGCCACAATAATTTGGGTTTCTTAGGCAGGCGCGACCCGGCGACGACGGCGAACACGCCGCAGACCATGGCGACGGCAGAAGCCGGTTCGGGCACCACCGTGCGGGTGAGCGAGGTTTCCGCCGACCCGCGGCCGGAAGTCTGACCGAAATGCGACTTCCACGCGGTGTAGTCGCTCATCGAATAGATCGAGCCCAAGCCATTCCGCCAGACGGTGTAGTCGGCGGCATCGACGATTCCGTTGCCGCTGAAGTCGCCAGCGATCGCAGCAGCGATGCTCAGTGTGCCGTTGGTGTAGAGCTGTGAGGTGTTCCAAGCGAGGCCCGCCAGCGCGGGCAAGCTAATTGTCGCGAAGGAACCGCTCCGCGTACCCCAGTCGATGAGGTCGAACGACTCGCCGACTGACGGGGTGAAACCATCGATGAGCGTCACCTCGAACGTGCCGCCCAAGGCGAGAGATTGCACAGCGGTGAGGCGATCGAATTGCGTGCCGGGCGATGTGCCGGCGAGTTCCATTTTCAGCACCGCCGAGGAGCCGAGGCTCACGTCGCCGCCGAAAGCCATCGTGCCGGGGCCGGTCCCGGGCCGCACGTCACCTTCCAAGAACACGCTGCCGCTACCGCTTACGCCGTTGCCGGACAAGCTGCCGAGAAACACGGCCGTGCTTTCGACGATGCCGGCGGCGCTGACTTGGATCGTGTCCCGGTTGACGACGTCGCCGAAAAAAGTGGCTTGCGAATTGGCCGTGATCACGATCCGGCCGGTGGTGGATTGACTCGCCGCGTTCGTGACATTGCCAAAGACGTTGCAGGCGCCTTCCGAGCAGATGATCGAGCCGGTGTTGGTGATGCCGTCGGTGAAGCGAAGCGAGGCGTGGCGTGCGGAGATGGTGGCGGTTGCGGGATTCGCCGAGCCATTGGTGAGCGCGCCGGTGGCGATTTCGAGTTCGCCACCGTCGACGTCGATGAGGCCGTTGTTTAGATGACTGCCGCCGCGGAGGAGGAGCCTCTGACTGGCGCCGACGCGAATTTGACCCGTGGAGAGGTTGTCGAGCGTGGCGTCGACGCGTCCGGAGCCGGTGATGAGGCCGGAGTTGGCGATCAGCGCGCCGGCAACTCGGCCGGTGCCCACGAGCTGAAGCTCGCCGGCCTGGGTGACTTGCCCGCCGGCGATCAGAGTGCTGTTGTCCTCGACAAAGGTGGTGGTACCGGAGGCGAGTGTGGCGCCGCCGGTGAACTGCGCAGTGCCGCCACTACGAATGCGGAGCAGGGTGGCGTTCGGTGCGGAATTGACGACGCTCAACGAAGCGCCTTCCAACCGCCCGCCGATTAGATTGAGATTCGCCGCGACGGTCGCCGTGCCGGCGCCGGCCGCCAGCGTGCGACCGAGGCCCAAATCGTGTGTCGGACCGAGCAGGGTTGTCAGTAGACCGTCGTCGGCCGCGAGATTGCCCGCTTGTTCGATCCGGCCGGCGTTGAATTTAACCGCCCCACCGCTGACGCCGAGTGTGGTGAAGATGAGCTTACCGCCGCTGATGTTAATCGTGCCGCCGACGACGGCGAGCGTCCCCAGGTCGGCGGTGCCGATGTTGACGTTGATCGTGCCGGTGGCATTGACCGTTGCGCCGCCGCCGGGAGCGATACTGAGCGCGCCGCCGTCGTCGAGATTGATTGTCGCCGGCCCGCTCGTGGCGTGCCCGACGACCAGTTGGCTCGCGTTATCGAGAGTCACCGTTGAGCCGACGCCGAGAATGTTGAGGGTCGCCGATGCAGCTGCGCCGGAGTTGGTCATCGTCAGATCGCCGACCGCGAGATCGGCTCCGCTAATGACGTTGACGACGGCCGTCGCCGACTCGGCCAATTGGAGCGTGCCGCCGAGCGTTGCCGTTGCCTGGTTGCTAAACGTGACGTTGGCCGTACCGCCGCTGCCCCAATGACTGGCGCCGTTGCCGCCGGCGGCGGTCGAGCCGGTGCCATCGACGGTGAGCGTGCCGGTCGCGCCGCCGCCCCCGACGTCGAATTGGTCGGCTACGATTGATCCGCCGGAGCTTGCGGTCAGCTGCGCTCCGTTGCGAAGCTGCACTGCTCCGGCAATGTTAAAGGTCGAGCCTGCGCCGGAGACAAGGTGCTGCGAACCAACCGCGGTCGTGTACGAGCTGGCGAATTGGACTCGGCCGCCGTTTTGAATCGAGAGCGTCTTGCCGGTCGCCCAAGCGAAGGTGCTCGCGTTGCTGCCTTCCTGGAGCAGGCCGCCGTCGACGATGATGTTGCCGAGCACTTCGAGCGTTCCGCCGTTGTCGCCGTTGCCGATCGTGACGACACCGGTCTTATTGATCTTGAAGAGCCCGCTGCCGGTGGTGAGCGTGCCACCGTCGTGGGCGACGCCGACGCTGATCGCGGCGGCGCCCTCGCTGGCGTGGCCGACGGTGAGCGTCGCGTCGACGGCAAGCAGAATGCCGGAATCGTTCCATCGACGTTCAGCGTGGCCGAGGTTGCAGTGCCGCCCGCGGTGGCGAGGTTCAAGTTGCCGGTGTTGAGTTTGGCGCCGGTCAGCACATTGACGACCGCCGTGGTTCCCGCGGTGGCCGCGTTCGCCAAGTCGAGGCCCGCACCGAATGCGCCGACCGCGCCGTCGCTGAACGAGACGTCGGCCGTGCCTCCGCCACTTGCCCACGTACTGAGTTCACTGCCGCCGGTTGCCGTGGCGCTGCTGCCGGCCACCGAGAGCGTGCCGGTGTTCGCCGCGCCGTTGCCGACGTCGATTCGCCCGCCACCGGTGAGCGCCGCACCAGCAGACAGGTTTACCTGGGCGCCGCCACCGATGGTTAGCGCGCTCGTGCCGGTGATTTCCAAGCGGGAGTTGGCGCCGGAAACGTTGAATACCTGGTTCGAGTCGGCGGTGCCCGGGCCGGCCAAAGTAAGGCGTCCGCCAGCTTGGATCGTGACCGTCTTGCCCTCGGCGAGATCGAAGACGCTGGCGGCGCTGGACTTTTGGAGCACGCCGCCGTTGATGTTGAGATCGCCGGTCAGGTTGAGTGCGCCTGTGTTGGAGCCACTGCCGATGGTGACCGTGCCGGTCTTGTTGATCGTGAACAGCCCGGTGCCGGTCGTAAGCGTGCCGCCGCTGGCAGTGGTGCCAATGGCAATCGTCGCGGTGCCGTTGGCTGCCGATCCGACGGTGATCGACGACGTGCCGGTTTGAGTGAACGACGAGTTGGCGCCGTTGATGGTAACGTTGCCCACCTGTCCGGTGATGTTCTGATTGGCGAGCGTCAGGTTGCCGCCGAGCGAAAGCGACGCGCCGCTGAGGATCGACAAACTGCCGGTGACGCTTGGCGTCGCCGAATCGGCCACTCCGAGCGAGCCGTTGATCGTGTTTCCGGTTGAGCTGTTTTGGAAAACAACGGAGCCGGCGCCGCTGGTCGCCACCAAGTTGGCGATCGTGCCGCCAAGCGTGAGCATCGAACCGGCGCCGTCGACGCGCAGCGTTCCATTGAGGCCGGAGTCGGACAGATCGAATGCCGTGACGTGGCTGCCGAACAAGACCGCCAACGTGGCCCCGTTGCGGATCGCCAAATCGTCGCCGGCGTTGAGATGAAGCGGATTGCTTGCCGTGCCCAGCGTAAGCGCCGTGGTCGCGCCGCTAACGACAATGTCCTGGTTGCCGGCGCCGGCGGTGAGGTTGAGGGTCCTCGCTCCGCCACTGCTTCTCAGCGCAACGGTTCCGGCCGTCACCGAGAGGGACTGAATCACGGCCGGGTCGACGCCAAATGTCACCAAATAAGACTGCGGTAGATTAAACGTAGCTGTGTCGCTGATGCCGGGCGTCGAGCCGTCGGTCCAATTGGCGCTGTTTTCCCAGTTGCCGCCGGGGATGTTGTCCCAGACGTCGCTGGCGGCGCTGGCGACCGAGCTCAGGACGAAGACCGCCACCCCGATGATCGACGCAATTTGCGGTTTGCCGCGAGGAAGCATGGCCGGACTCCGTCCGAAAAAATCAAATCCGTTCGTCCCTTGCTCAAGAGCCCCCGGACGACTGGTCGGTCGGACCAAATCGCTGCGACTGTCGGGCGATGCGGTCCTCGACGTCCTTTTCGTATTGCCGGACTTTGTCGAAATGGCCGCGCCGATACTCGTCCGGAAGGGCAAACAGCTTCATGAGCAGCAGTCCCTCTACGGTGGCGCAGGGCACGTCCCGATCCACGAATCGCTTGTTTACTGCGAACCTTCGCCGAATGGTATCGAACAATTCTTCCGTGGTGAACAGAAAATCGACGCGCAGATCGCCGAACCAGCCGTGGACAAAATTTTGGTTGCGATCTTCGATCCGAATCTCGGGCAGCTTGGCGAGATCGCTTTCGTCGACGATCAGATCAACGTCTTGCGTATTTTGGCCTTCGACGTAGGCCAGCATGGCGATGTCGCCGACGAGCACGTAGTCGATGCCCCGTTCGTCGAGCAACTCGAACAGCCGCGGAACGTCGCGATAAATGCTTTGGACGAGGTCCATGTTGCGCCAGGCCTCGGTGTTCTTTGGATCGAACACCACGCCATGGACGATCACGTCGCCGATATCGACCAGATGATCTGACATGGGAAGTCCAACGCGGAAACTTAGCTGTGTCTGAATGACACGACGACAACTGTCGACCACCGCTGTATTCTACCACAGCCAGCGAGCTGCCAAACAGTCCGAAGCACCGCAGAAGTTAAACGGTAGAACGCGCGATAATGCTGGCGTTATGGCCGCCGAAACCGAAGCTGTTGGACATCACGATCCGCAACTTTCGCTCGCGGGGTGTGTTGGGCGTGTAGTCGAGGTCGCAGTCGGGGTCGGGGGTCGTGTAGTTGATCGTTGGCGGGCAGACGCCGTGCTCGAGGGCCTTCATGCAGAGCACCATTTCGACGCCGCCGCTGGCGCCCAACAGATGGCCGAGCGAGCTCTTGGTGCTTGAGATTGAGAGCTTGTAGGCGTGTTCGCCGAAGACCGTCTTGATGGCGTAGGTCTCGGCCTTGTCGCCGAGCGGGGTGCTCGTGCCGTGGGCGTTGATGTAGTCGATCGCGTCGACGTTGAGCTTCGCGTCGCGGAGCGCGCCGCTCATTGCTCGAGCGGCGCCGACGCCCTCGGCGTCGGGCTGGGTGATGTGTCCGCCGTCGGCGCTGGCGCCGTAGCCGAGCACTTCAGCGTAGATGCGTGCGCCCCGTTTCTTCGCGTGCTCCTGTTCTTCAAAGACCAACAGGCCCGCCCCTTCGGAGAGCACAAAGCCGTCGCGATCGAGGTCGAAGGGCCGGCTGGCGCCCGCCGGGTCGTCGTGCCGTTCGGACAATGCCCGCATGTTGGCGAAGCCGGAAAGGCCCATCGGCGTGCAGGCTGCTTCGGTGCCGCCGGTGACCATGACTTCGGCATCGTCGTACTGGATCGCCTTGAGGGCGTCGCCCATCGCATTGGTGGCGCTGGCACAGGCGGTGGCGACGGCGTAGTTCGGGCCACGGAGTCCGTAGCGGATCGAAACATGGCCGCTGGCGGCGTTGACCATCAGCTTGGGAATCGTGAAGGCGGAGACTTTGTCGGGGCCCTTCGTGAGGAGCCGCTCGTGCTGCGTTTCGATCTCGTTGAGTCCGCCGATGCCGGAGCCGAGGATCACGCCGCAGCGGAAGGGGTCTTCCTTGGCGAAGTCGAGGCCGGAGTCGGTCACCGCGTCGACGCCGGCTACGAGTGCGAACTGCGTGAAGCGATCGAGCCGCTTTTCTTCCTTGCGATCGATGTAGCCCTCGACGCTCCAGTCGTGGATGTCGCCCCCGAACTTGACCTTATGTTCCGTGGTGTCGAAAGCCTGGAGTGCGTGGACGCCGCTTTCGCCGCGGAGAATTCGCTGCCAGAGGTCGTCCACCTTGCAGCTCAGCGACGTAACGGCACCAATCCCTGTGACGACGACGCGGCGTTTCATGGCGAGAGCAGAGAGCTGGGAGAAAGTAAAATGACGAAGCGAAGAACGACGAACGACGAACGACGAACGACGAACCAACCTTTCGTCATTCGTGCTTCGGCATTCACGCCAAGAGCCGACAGCCGTGCGAGAGCGGATGCCTAGCCCTTGCCGGCCGTGCCGGCTTCGATGTATTGAACAGCCTGACCGACGGTTTGAATCTTCTCGGCCGCGTCGTCGGGGATGTTGATGTCGAACTCTTCTTCGAGCTCCATCACCAGCTCGACGGTGTCGAGAGAATCGGCGCCCAGGTCGTTGACGAACGACGTCTCGGCCGTAATTTTTTCCTTGTCGACGCCAAGCTGATCGGCGACGATGTCGGTCACACGTTCCATTACTGAGGCCACCTTGTCGGTCCTCCTGCTAAGTGCTTGTCTGGTAACTGCTTGTCTTGAATCGGACTAATAAACGGTTCAGCGAAACTGCTTGCCGGGCGGCAACACGAGTCCCGTCGGAATTCTTGGCAACGAAACGAGCCCCACGGCGAGCACAGGGGATTGCAGCCTGGGCGGGGCCCGTAAACCTATCAGGATAGAGCGATTTCGTAAGCGAGGTCAAGATATACCGTTTTGCCGGCTAGCTGTCTAGGGCGGGTGGGAAAAGCGGAGGGTTCGGGGTGCAGGACAGGGTTTGCGAGGACGAATTGCGGTGGTTTCCGGGCAAGGGGGTAAATTACAAATGGGGCGTCGGGATTTTGATATTTTAGAGGAGCCTGGAAAGCAAGGATCCGAATTATGGCCGCCAACGTGCGATTGATTGCCCAGATCAGCCAAGAATTTAAGAACTGTTGGATGAGATGAATTGACTGCCGGAGGAACGCGTGGTCTGACGCAAGTATGGCTGAGTCAGATGGAACGAGAGATGCTTGGGGCAGCGGATCGGGTGACGCAGCGTGTGCTGCAGGGGGATGCTGGAAGATCAGGCGACTCAAGCGTCTCCGCGATGGGCAGTTGGTTCGTGTGATGCGCTTTGGCGGTTTGTCGAGTCCGAAGCTCGTCGAGGTGGCCGGCATCCTGGAATGCCCGGGCGAAGAGTTCAACGATTAGGGGGATTGTCTACTGGCCAGGTTCCGACGAGGTATCGTGCCGGGACAAGGTATGGCGTCATTAGCGACTGAAGCCAACTTGCGTGTGGCTCGGTGGAAAGGCCATCGGCGAATTTCTTCCGAGGTGTATTTGAATGTGCTTTGCCGAAGACTAACATGGACGAAGAGCATCTCACCCCCCGGAGAAACGTCGCATGAGTGCATCGTCCGTTTTCGGACGTCTTCCAGGCGTCAAGCAAATCCTAAGCCTCAAGGCCCTGTTGCTGAAGATGGTCCGTACGCTGTCCCAGAACGCGGGCACACTGGAGGTCATGCTGCACGAGTGCGATCTGAAACACAATCCACGGTTTATGGATCCGTTGCGGTTGCTCTCGCATTCGACAGGGATCTGTTCGATGAGCGGCGAAGATGGAATCATCCGCGAGATATTCCGCCGCATCGGCACGACCGATCGCGTGTTCTTGGAGATCGGCGTGGGCGATGGAACGTGCAACAACACTGCATTTCTGCTCTCGACGGGCTGGACCGGCTATTGGATCGACGGCGATCCGAGATTTGTTAAGAACATCAAGGACCGCGCGGACTTAGCCGGCTGTTTAACTTGGAAGGTGTCGTTTGTCACGGCCGAAAATGTTGTTGGGCTGCTGTCCGACTTGAACGTGCCGACTGAGTTCGATCTGTTCTCGCTCGACATCGACCAAAACACTTTTTACGCATGGCAAACGCTCGTCGATTACCGGCCAAGAGTGGTCGTGGTCGAATACAACTCGATTTTTCCAGCCGACTGCCAGTGGAAGGTGCGCTACGGAGCGGAGCGGGTTTGGAACGGAACCCGCAACCACGGCGCGAGCCTCAAATCGTATGAGCTGCTGGGCCGGAAATTCGGCTACAGTCTGGTGGGGTGCGACTACAGCGGGGCGAATGCTTTTTTTGTCCGCGATGATCTTGTCAATGGGCAGTTCGCCGCTCCCTTTACTGCCGACAATCACTACGAGCCTCCGCGGCCGTACAATGGCTACCGACCGCGTCTTGCGCCTACGATTCTCGACCGCTGCGATGAGGGCGACGTCTTCGGCCCTAAGGAACCGGCAGGGGACAGAAAATTGGTGGTGGGCTGAGCTACAGCGGACGCTTGCAGTTCGGCGGAATTTGCGTCACCATTCAGGGTTTCGGAATTGGTTCCCAGCCGCTTCCGGCCGCGGGAATTCCCTGGGCCCCGACTGATTCTCCCATGAGTAAAATAATCGAGCGTCTCCGCGATGGGCAGTTGGTTCGTGTGATGCACTTTGGCGGTTTGTCGAGTCCGAAGCTCGTCGAGGTGGCCGGCATCCTGGGCGATTTTCACGGGCTGTGGATCGACCAGGAGCATTCGGCCGTGCCGCACGCTCAGCTCGAGCTAATGCTGATGGCCTGCCGGGCGGTGGGGCTTGATGCGTTCGCCCGTGTGCCGCCGACCGACTACGCGACGATCATGCGGCCGATGGAAGTCGGCTGCAGCGGCGTGATGATCGCCCAAATTCGCACGCTGGCCGAAGTCGAGCAGGCGGTGGCCTGGGCCAAGTATCCGCCGCGCGGCGTGCGCGGAATGTTCGGCTCCACCATCGAAGCCGGCTACGGCAGCGTCGGGATGCGTGAACATGCTGAGAACGCCAACCGCGATCGATGGGTCGCCATTCAAATCGAAACGGTGGAGGCGGTCGAGATCATCGACGAGATCGCGGCGGCCGAGGGCGTCGACCACCTGTTCGTCGGCCCGGCCGACTTGTCGGTGACGCTCGGCGTCCCCGGCGAGTTCATGCATCCGAAGTGCATCGCGGCGCTGGAGCGGGTGGCCGCGGCGAGCAAGAAGCACGGCAAATCGTGGGGCATCTTGTCGAAGGATCCCGAGCACGTCCGCAAGTGCCGCGCGCTCGGCTGCCAGTTGTTCAGCATCTTCGGCGACGTCGATTGCTTCCGCGTCGGGCTCAAGGCGCTGGAAGAACGATTTGCGGATATAATGGACTAGTGCTGTTCCGCCGATCGTTGTGGCGTGACGCAGGCGAACGCGGATTGACATACAGCATGGGAGGTAAAGCCATGCCGACTCTTCAAACAACCGTCAACGGTCTCAAGCTCCCCAATCCTTTCGTGATCGGTTCCGGCCCGCCAGGCACCAATGCGAATGTCATTGGCAAAGCCTTCGACGAAGGCTGGGGGGCCGTGATTTCGAAGACGGTCAGCCTCGACGCGTCGAAGGTGATCAACGTCCAACCGCGGTACGCCCGGCTGCGGAGCCGCGAGTCGGGCGAGATATACGGGTGGGAAAACATCGAGCTGATCTCCGACCGCCCGTTTGACACCTGGATCAATGAGTTTAAGGAAGTCAAAGACAAGTATCCCGAGGGCGTGCTGATCGCCTCGATCATGGAGGAGTACAACCGCGACGCGTGGCACGAGATCGTCGAGCGGTGTCAGGAGGCGGGCGTCGACGCGCTGGAGCTAAACATGTCGTGCCCGCACGGTCTGCCTGAGCGGAAGATGGGCGCGGCGATGGGCGAGAACCCCGACATATTACAGGAAGTGTGCGGCTGGGTGATGGAAGTGGCCCAGCGGCCGGTGTGGGCCAAGATGACCCCCAACGTGACGCACATTGAGGACCCCACGCGGGCGTCGCTCCGGGCTGGCTGCGACGGAATCTCCGCCATCAACACGATTCGCAGCGTGCTGGGCGTCGATCTCGAAACGCTGCGCCCGGAGCCGTCGGTCGAGGGGTACACCACGCCCGGCGGATATTCATGCCAGGCCGTCATGCCGATCGCCCTGCGGATGTGCATGGAAATCGCCGCGGTCATTAAGAAGGAGTTTCCCGGCCGAACGCTCAGCGGCATCGGCGGGATCGAGACGGGCAGCGACGCCGCCCAATTCATCTTGCTCGGTTGCGACACCGTGCAAGTCTGCACCGGCGTGATGAAAGCCGGATATGGCATCGTCAAGTCGATGCAAGACGATCTGCTGGCCTTTATGGAAAAGCACAAGTTCAATCGGATCGAGGACTTCAAGGGCCATTCGTTGCAGTTCTTCACGACCCATGCCGACTTGGTCAATCGCCAGGCCGAGGCCCGCGCGGCGAAAAAGGCGGAGCACGATCGCCAAAAGATGATCCGCGCCGATGCCGAATGGGACGGCGACGATTTCGTCAAGCAATCCGATGCGCTGTCGCGGGGCTAGTCCGTCGACGTGCGTGTGCTCGTTGCACGAGTGCGACAGAATGACGCCCTTGTCGTCGGAAGAGCGCAACATGGTGCTCACGCGCGATTTCTCGGAATCGGCGAAATGGTGTTTTCCAATTTGTTGGACTTTGCCATAATCGAATCCACGTAGGGACAGTCAGGTCGCAGACTCTCTGTCGCCGCCGTGGGGACGCCACTTTTCTTGGGCATTCGCGGCATCGGTGATGCGAGAGATTTGTTTTGCCGCGCGATCGACAGGTAACGAGCGCGCAGCGAATTCTTTGTCGTCCTGACGCGACGGCAGCGACGGGCCGTTCGTTCACGAACTATCGTTGGCCAGGGCGGGACAGCGGTTGAGACGCAGGGTAGGCGTACATTGAACTTCCGGCCGGTGTGCAGCGCGATTGCGGTGCGCGCCTCGGACGCTTGCTCGCGACTTCTCCGGCAGCCACCCTTGCTCTGCAAACGCGCACTGAGGAGTCAGCCATGTTAGCAAGCAGCCTTTGGCAATTCATGCGGGACACGCTGCGTCACGCACCGAGTCGGTTCCGATCGACGAACCGATTTCGCGGCAGGCGGGCCAAGCTGCTCTCTCCGGAGCCGCTCGAACCCCGCCGATTGTTGTCGGTGAATCAGATCAATTTCGACGCAATCAATAGCCGTATCGTCGTGGTGGGCACCAGCGATGCCGACCAAGTGACCGTGTCGATGGATTCGGCCACGGTGGTACGCGTGCGAGCCGAATCGCTCGACGGCCTCGTCGAGTCGACCTTTCAACGGTCGGCAGTGACGTCGCTCGTATTTGCCGGCGGTGACGGAAATGACCGCTTCGAGAATCGAACCGATCTACCATCGCGCGCATCGGGCGACGGCGGCGACGACTATCTGATCGGCGGCAGCGGCGCGGACGAATTGACGGGCGGCGACGGCAACGACCATCTGGTTGGCGGTCTCGGCAACGACTGGCTCTATGGTGGTGACGGCAACGACGAATTGAACGGTGGCGAGGGCGACGATCGGCTGCTGGGCGACGCGGGCAACGACAATCTCCTGGGAGATGCGGGCGACGACGAACTGATTGGCGGACTGGACAACGACTGGCTTTATGGCGGTGATGGTGGCGACAAACTTCTGGGTGGCGAGGGCGACGATCGTCTGTTGGGCGAAGCAGGCAACGACGTCATCCGCGGCGACGCGGGCAACGACGAGCTGCTTGGCGGCCTGGGCAACGACTATCTCTACGGCGGCGACGGCAACGACAAACTTCTGGGTGGCGAGGGCGACGATCATCTTCTGGGCGACGCGGGCAACGACATCCTCCGGGGCGACGCGGGCAACGACGAGTTGCTTGGCGATCTCGGCAATGACTGGCTCTATGGCGGTGATGGTGGCGACAAACTTCTGGGTGGCGAGGGCGACGATCGTCTGTTGGGCGAAGCAGGCAACGACGTCATCCGAGGCGACGCGGGCAGCGACGAACTGCTTGGCGGTCTCGGCGACGACTGGCTTTATGGCGGTGATGGTGGCGACAAACTTCTGGGTGGCGAGGGCGACGATCGTCTTCTGGGCGAAGCAGGCAACGACGTCATCCGCGGCGACGCGGGCAACGACGAGCTGCTTGGCGGCCTGGGCAACGACTATCTCTACGGCGGCGACGGCAACGACAAACTTCTGGGTGGCGAGGGCGACGATCGTCTGTTGGGCGAAGCAGGCAACGACGTCATCCGCGGCGACGCGGGCAACGACGAGCTGCTTGGCGGCCTGGGCAACGACTATCTCTACGGTGGCGACGGCAACGACAAACTTCTGGGTGGCGAGGGCGACGATCGTCTGCTGGGCGAAGCAGGCAACGACGTCATCCGAGGCGAAGCGGGCAGCGACGAGCTGCTTGGCGATCTCGGCAATGACTGGCTCTATGGCGGCGATGGTGGTGACAAACTTCTGGGTGGCGAGGGCGACGATCGTCTTCTGGGCGAAGCGGGCAACGACGTCCTCCGGGGCGAAGCGGGCAACGACGAACTGATTGGCGGTCTCGGCGACGACTGGCTCTATGGCGGTGATGGTGGCGACAAACTTCTGGGTGGCGAGGGCGACGATCGTCTTCTGGGCGAAGCAGGCAACGACAACCTCCAGGGCGAAGACGGCAACGACGAGTTAATTGGCGATCTCGGCAACGACCTGCTCTGGGGCGGGGATGGTAGCGACAGGCTCCTCGGCGGCGAGGGAGACGATCGGTTGTACGGAGAGAATGGCGACGACCAATTGTTTGGCGCGGATGGCAGTGACGCTTTGTTCGGTGGCGCTGGTGCCGACGAACTCATGGGAGATGATGGTGCCGACACACTTCTCGGCGGCGACGGTGACGACAATATCTTTGGCGGTTTGGGAAACGACGTGCTGATTGGCGGTGCCGGAACGGACCAGCTCCAGGGCAATGCCGATGATGACATTCTCATCGGCGGCAGCACGAGTTACGACGACAATGTCACGCAGCTCGGCACATTGCTCGCGGCTTGGAATGCCGCTGCACCTTATGCGGCACGCACCGCGCAGATCGAGGACGAGCTCTTCTCCGCGCGACTCGAGTCCAATGAGACTGTGTTCGACGACGGCGTCGCGGACACGATCTTTGGCAACGATGGGCAGGATTGGTTATTTCTCACCGGTTTCATGGGAGTCTACGATCCCAATCTGGCCAGTGGGCAAGCGGGCGGGGCAATACCCGAGTTGGCCGCGGCGGGTGCCGGCGGCCACTCACATGCCGGACCGGTGATTCTTGACCAACCGCCGGCTTTGGAAGGATTCGCGCTAATCGACTCGCTCGATAAGCTGAGCGATCGACAATCGGACGAGAAGCTGAGCACCCTGATCCCGCACGCCGATGATCCTGTTTTGCAGCGCGAGCATCTATCACTATTTCAGCTCGTGCGCTACGACCAAGTCACCCACTATGCTGCAACCAGTGGTGCCTGGTCGGATCCGAGCACGTGGCATGACGGCGTCGTGCCCGGAAACAACGCCCGCGTGCTGATTCCGATTGGAATTGAGGTGACGGTCGACAGCGAGATTGCGGCTCGGCTGGCGACAGTGCGCGTTGACGGCGTGCTCTCGTTCTCCTCGACGACTAATACCGAGCTCCGCGTCGACACGATTGTCGTGTCGGGTTCGGGACGGTTTGAAATGGGCACTACCGCGGCGCCGATCCCGGCCGGCATCACGGCCAGACTTCTGTTTACAGACAATGGCCCGATCGATCGGACCATTGATCCGTTTGCCATCGGCCGCGGACTCGTGAGCCATGGCAGTGTATCGATGGTCGGAGCCGCGATGACGTCGTACGTGGCCGTCAAAGGAGCCGTGTCGGCCGGTAGTAATCGTCTCGATTTTTCGTCCGTGCCGACCGGCTGGCACGTCGGCGACGAGATTGTGTTAGCCAGTACGGTGCAGGGCGCTGAGCAGAACGAGGTCCGAAGAATTGTCGGGCTTGGCACCAAGATGATCATCGTGGATCGGCCGTTTGACTTCGATCACGTTCCGACGACGCCCGACCTCCAAGTCCACCTGGCAAATCTCACTCGCAACGTGATGGTCACGTCCGAGTCCACGGCCGCCGACCGCCGTGGCCACGTCATGTTCATGCACAATGACGATGTTCACATCGCTTATGCGGGGTTCTATCAGCTCGGGCGAACCGACAAGTCGATCCCCATTAATGATGCCGTCGTGGATGACAACTGGCAATTAGTTGAGGGGACGGGTACGAATGTCCGCGCCCGCTATGCCGTCCACTTCCATCGCACGGGGACTGTCGATGACGGAAATCCCGCGACGGTCACCGGCTGCGTCGTCGTCGACAGTCCTGGCTGGGGATACGACAATCACAGCAGCTACGTCGACATGCGCGACAACGTGGCCTACGACGTGCACGGCGCTGCCTACGCGACAGAAGACGGCAATGAAATAGGCAGCTTCATCAATAACATTGCGATCGGAACCACTGGTTCGGGGGAAGCCGCCGAAGCGCGAGTGAATGTCCAAGACTTCGGTCATCAGGGAGACGGCTTCTGGCTGCAGGGCCCCGGCGTGACCTTTATCGGCAACATTTCAGCAGGCAACGACGGCAGCGCGTTCACTCTGTTTTCCCGCGGACTCCTCGAGAGTGGCGTACGAGAAAAGTTTCTGACCGTAAACCTGCTCGATCCGTCCATTGCCCACGGTGCCGACGAGGTTTCGATCGAGAGTGTTCCCATGCGGGAGTTCAGCAACAACATCGGCTACGCCTCAGGGACCGGGCTCTCGATTTGGTATCACCTCCACAGCGCGTTAGACGGCCAGCAGGGCATTTTCGCTGATTCGGTGTTCTGGAACAATTCGATAGGTGTCGATCTGCCCTACGCGCGGCATACGATTCTCCGCAATATGACCGTAGTGCGTGCGTCCGACGGCGTGCCAACAATCAACAGGGGCATCGGCGTGAACTCGAATCTTGTGACCCGCGACATTGTCTACGAGAATCTCACGGTCTCGGGCTACTATCGCGGAATCGTCCTGCCCAGAATTGGTAACTCAGTTATCGACGGCGGCCGCTACGACAATTACAACGATTTTCTAATTGAAACAGCAGCCGCGGCCAATCGCTCGGTGTTGCTGACTGGATCGCTGGTATTTTCAAAAATCATATTGGCTCGACGCTTCGACCTGATCAACGACAGTATCGACCACGTGTTCATCCAGGATCATTTGATCCTCGATTTCGGACCATTCGACAACCAGCGCGCCTACTACTCGGTCCAGGATCCGCTGGCAGTTCCATTTCCCGTCGCCGATTCAGGCGTTCTCCCCGCATACGTCGGCCTGACGACGCAGCAATTATGGGACCAGTTCGGTGTCGCAGTCGGAGGCGAAGTCGCGCCGGCGGGCACGTACATCGCCGCCTCGATCGATGGACTCGTCGGTCCGGCGACGTGACAATGCGGCGGGCACTCGGCGGCCGACATCGAGTACGACTCTTTACCCGCTATTCCTGTAGCTCCGGGCCAAACGTCCACGTGACGTGGTCGCCGGGGGCAAGCGGGTAGACCCCCAGGCTGCGGTCGGCCCATTTGCCGTTGACTTGATAGGTCCAGAAAGGCCGCCCCGCTGTTCGATGATTTGCCATCGCATTGATCTTTATCAAGAACATCGTGTCATGCAACCCGACCACGGTGTAGATAATGCCGTTCGGCACTTGGCTCGCAACCGTCAGCAGGTCGTCCACCGTCATCCCCGCGTGCCACGGCAAGGCGTCGAAATCCTGCCGACTGCCGTCGCCGAAATCGATTGCCAGCGAGACCGACTTATCCGACTCGGCCGCCGGAGGCGTCGCGGCTTCGGATGCTCGCGACCCGGGACACCGAACATGTCCCGAGCGGGCCACAAGGAACGCCGCGCACGCGACGGCGAGCAGCACCAGCATGCGAAAGAGCTTTTCGCGTATGCCTGTCGGCTGGTGGGGAGCAGACGCGGCGCATTGACTGGAGTCTTTGGGTTCGTCCATGCTGAGTTCAAGGTGCGATACTCTCAGTGTGTCGGCTCGCGCTTCACGAGCCGCCCGTGCCCCAACTGGCCCACAAACTTCCCGTCGCGGACCTGCACCTTGCCGCGGACGGTAACCACGCTCGGCCGGCCTTCGATCGGCCAGCCTTCGAACGCGCTGTAATCGACGTTCATCTGCTGCGTCTTCTGCGAGATCTGGCCGCGGTACTCGGGATCGTAGACCACGAGGTCGGCGTCTGAGCCGAGCGCGATCGTGCCTTTTCGTGGGAAGAGCCCAAAGAGCTTCGCCGCCTGCGTGCTGCAGGCGTCGACAAACGTATCGAGGGCGATGCGGCCGCGTTTCACGCCGTAGGTGTAGACGAGGTTCACGCGATCTTCGATGCTGGGGATGCCATTGGGGATTTTGGTGAAATCGTCGCGGCCCATTTCCTTTTGGCCCTTGAAGTCGAATGGGGCGTGGTCGGTGGCGATCGTGCTGATGGTGCGCGACGCCAGCGCGTTCCAGATCGCGTCTTGGTGGGGCAGCGGGCGCAAGGGGGGCGACATCACATACTTGGCCCCCTGGAAACCTCACCCCGGCCCTCTCCCAGAGGGAGAAGGTGTTTTCCCTCGGCGTACGAAGCATCGAGCACGAGGTACGGAGCGACCGTCTCGATCCAGACGTTCACGCCCCGCCGCCGGGCGGCGACCGCCGCCTGGATCGCATCGTCGTTGCTCGTGTGTACGATGTAGACGTGCGCCCCGGTCAGCTCGGCGAAAGTGCAGAGATGGTGAACGCCCTCGGCCTCGACGCGCACCGGCCGCGACCGTTCGTGCCACTCGGTGCCCGTCTTCCCCTCGGCGATTAGCTTCGCTTGCATCTCGGCCACCAGCTCGGCATTCTCACAGTGCGCGGTGACGATCACGCCGAGATCCTTCGCCAGCCGCAGCGTGCGATAGAGCTCGTTGTCGTCGATGCCGAACGCGCCTTTGTAAGCGAGAAAGATCTTGAACGATGCGATGCCGCGCTGGACGATCTCGCGCATCTGGCGTTCCATCGATTCGTCGTAGCGGGCGACGCCCATGTGGAACGTGTAATCGCAGGCCGAGACGCCCTCGGCCTTCGACTGCCACAGCTCGAACGTGGGGAGCGGTTCGTCGGTGCGGCTGGGGCAGCACATTTCGATCAGCGTGGTCGTGCCGCCCACGAGCGCGGCCCGACTGCCGGAGTCGTAAGCGTCCTTCGAGTACGTTCCCATGAAGGGCAGGTAGATGTGGACGTGCGGGTCGATGAACCCGGGGAAGACGTACTTGCCCGTGGCGTCGACGATCTCGATCCCGGCGGGCGCGGCGAGGTTGCGACCGATCGCCGTGATCGTTTCGCCTTCGCAGAGGACGTCGGCGACGTACTGGTCGGTCGCCGTCGTGATTTGACCGTTCTTGACAAGCAATGACATGGTTCCACCTCACCAAACGAGCAGAGTTGAATGACCACGGGCCTGGGAAATCTGTTATACCGCGATCCTCCGCCGCCAACCAATGCCCCTCGCGGTGCGTAGAGCGTTTACCATAGAATGGCCGTTGCGTCCAAGTTGCTGATCCCCAGGAGGATCCCCTGCGATGACCTGCCCCGCGTTCTGTCGCGTCGCCCCGTGGATTCCGGCCGTGCTGCTGACGGTCGTCGTGCCCACGATCGTTTCGGCTGCCCAGCCAAATACGCTAGTGATCGGTGCGGCGGCGCCCGATTTCTCGCTGCCCGGCGTCGATCCCCTGACACATACGGGCAAGACCTACACGCTGGCCGACTTCGCCAACGCCGAAGTCTTGGCGATCATCTTCACCTGCGACCATTGTCCCACGGCCCAGGCGTACGAGGAGCGGATCAAGCAGCTCGCCGCCGATTACAAAGATAAGGGCGTGGCCGTTGTCGCCATCTCGCCGAACGACGCCGCGGCCGTGCGGCTCGATGAACTCGGCTACACCGACCTGGGCGACTCGCTCGACGACATGAAGATCCGCGCCCGCGATCACCAGTTCAATTTTCCGTACTTGTATGATGGCGAAACACAGGCGACGTCGCGCGCCTACGGCCCGGTCGCTACGCCGCACGTGTTTCTCTTCGACCGCGACCGCAAGCTCCAGTTCTGCGGGCGGATCGACGACCACGAGAACCCGGCCAAGACCAAGACGCACGACACCCGCGACGCGCTGGACGCGATGCTCGCCGGTCAAGCCGGTGGCCACGCCGACGACGCGGACACGTTCGGCTGCTCGATCAAATGGGCCGACAAACGCACGTCGGCGGCCAACGCCCTGGCGAAATGGGACAAGGAAACGGCCGAGCTCAGCACGATCGACGCGGCCGGCCTCGGCGAGCTGGTCGCCAACAAGAGCGACAAGCTCCGCGTGATCAACATCTGGGCGACGCACTGCGGCCCCTGCGTGACGGAGTTTCCGGAGCTGGTCACCATCAACCGCATGTACCGCAACCGCGACTTCGAATTGGTCACCGTCTCGGCCGACGCGCCCGACAACCACGATGCCGCGCTCAAATTCCTGAATCGCCAGCATGCCTCGACGACTAACTACATCTTCGACCAGGACGATCCCTACGCCTTGGCCGACGCGCTCGGCGTCGAGTGGCAGGGGGCGCTGCCGTTCACGCTGGTCGTGAAGCCGGGCGGCGAGGTCGTCTACTCGAAAATGGGCCCGATCGATCCGCTCGAACTGCGGCGGGCGATCGTGGAGGAGCTGTCGCGGTATTACTTCAAGCCGGAACGCGGATGAGTTCGTTCCAGGTCGACAATTCGGGCGACGCAAACCGACCCCGCGGCGGCTTTTGGGCCATGCTCGCCGCCGTCGGGCCGGGCATCGTCGTCACCGGGTCCGTGATCGGCAGCGGCGAGCTGGTCAACACGCCGGTGCAGGCGGCGACGTTTGGCTTCATTCTGCTGTGGGCCGTTTTGTTGTCGTGCGTGATAAAGTACTTTCTCCAGGTCGAGATCGCCCGCCACTGCCTGGTCGAGAATCGTACCACCTTCCAAGCGATCAACGAGTGCCCCGGGCCAAAGCTTCGCGGCACCTCCTGGATCGGCCTGGTCTACATGGGCGGCTACATCATCACCATGCTGCCGGTGATTGGCATCATCGGCGCGCTGGGTGGATTAATGCACGAGGTCTGCCCGCTGCCGACGACGCCGGAACATTCGGTGCAGATTTGGGGCACGCTCAACGTGCTCTTGGCGCTCGCACTGCTCTGGGGCGGCGCCTACGGCCATCTCGAAACGCTGGTCACCGTTCTCGTCGCGGGATTCAGTATCTCGGTCGGCGTCGGCGTGCTCTTGATCCAAGGGACCGAGTACCGCATCTCGGGTGCCGACATCGCGACCGGCCTCGAGTTCTCGCTCGGTCCCGACCCGCGCGGGGGCCTTCGCCGTGCTGAGCTTGATGGGCGCGCTGGGCGTCGCGGCGAACGAGCTGTTCATGTACCCGTATTGGATTCTCGAAAAAGGCTACGCCGAAAAGCTCGGCGACCGCGCCGACGCCGCTTGGGCTGCCAAGGCCCGGCACTGGATCAACACGATCCGGCTCGACGCGGGCTTGGCCACGATCGTCGCCACCGTGGTCACCGCGGCGTTCTATCTGCTCGGAGCGGCCGTCCTGTTTCGCCAGGGCGTGATGCCGCAGGGCCTCGGCGTCGTCCAGCAGATCGCCAGCGTCTACACGGCCACCTACGGCGAGTGGTCGCGGTGGGTGTTTTACGTCGGGGCGTTCTGCACGCTCTTCTCGACGCTCGTTGTCTACACCGCCGCCAGCGGCCGGATGTGGACCGACATGTTCTCAAGCCTCGGCTGGCTCGACCGCGACAACCCGCACTCGACCCACCGCAGCCACCAATGGGTGCAAGCCGCTTGGCTCGCCGCACTGCTCCTTGCATTTTTGGCCATGGAGAAGCAGCCGGCCCGGCTGATCGTGCTGGGGCACTTCGTGCTTGGCGCGTTCATGACGCCGCTGTTAATGATCGCGATCCTGTGGATGGCGTTCCACACCGATGCCCGCGTCCGCATGGGCCGCGGGTGGGCGACCGCGCTCGTGGCGAGCGCGGCGATTATACTGACCTGCGTGTTGGGCGGCCTGGCGATCCAGTATTGGCCGGCGAGTTGAATTGGAAATCTCACTGTACATAACTCAAACTGAAAAGAGAGTCTCACGCAAAGGCGCAAAGTCGCCAAGAAAACGCAGCGAAACACTCCTCGACCGCCCAATCATCGTTCCGACGCTGAGGTGTCGAAAGTCCTTTGCGCCTTTGCGTGAGATTCGCATAGTTTTTTTTCACTTAGAGTACATAGGTATTCAGTAATCAGTACCCAGTACCGCGACACCTCATTTGCTTAAGGGAGACGACAACATGAATCTTCGCAGCATGGCACTCGTCGCACTCATGGCGACCTCGATGGGCGCCTGGGCAACCCAATCGCTCGCGGCGGACGCATCCGCAACCGCAACCGAGTCTGCAATCGCAACCAGCGGCCCCGACTCCGACGGCTGGTATTCGCTCTTCGACGGCAAGACGCTCGACGGCTGGCGGGCCAGCGAGCACAAGGATTCCTGCAAGGTCGAAGACGGCGTGATCGTCGTCGGCGGCGGTGAGCGGAGCCACCTGTTTTACGACGGGCCCGTCGAGAATCACGACTTCAAGAACTTCGAGCTCAAGGCCGACGTGATGACCCAGCCCCACTCCAACTCGGGCATCTACTTCCACACGCAATATCAGGAACAAGATTGGCCAGCGAAGGGCTACGAAGCGCAGGTGAACAACTCGCACGACGACTGGCGGCGGACCGGTTCGCTCTACGGGATCAAAGACACCGATCACTCGCCGGTGAAAGACAACGAGTGGTTCGAGTACGACGTCACGGTCCGCGGCAAGCAAATCACGCTCAAGATCAACGGCGAGACGGTCCTCGACTACACCGAGCCGGAAAATCCGCCGCAGCCCGATCCGACCCGCGACCGACGCCTGTCGCACGGCACGATCGCGCTGCAGGCCCACGATCCCGGCAGCGTCGTCCGCTACCGCAACATCCGCATCAAACCGCTGCCCGCGGAATGACCGCAGCACCCCTTTGCGGCGTCACTCCGGCACTTTGCCGTCGACCAGCTCGCGTTCCCACTGGTCCATCAGCGGCCAGTCGATCGCGCAGGTGCCGAAGTCGGCCATGTGCAGGTACGATTCGAGCCGGGCGATCGTGCGGTCGATCAGCCGGTCGTCCTTGCGGAAGACCGGGCCGTGGCTGGGCAGCAGCCATTGGACGTCGCTGGCCTGGATGCGTTGCAGCGACTTGATGAAGTCCGGGATGCTGCTGCCGTGATGGGCGTCGATCGCGCCGACGCAGCCGTCGCGGAACAAGTTGTCGCCGGAGAAGAGCAGGTTGCCCATCCGGAACGAGAGCTGGCCGTCGGTGTGGCCGGGCGTGTGCCAGACTTCGAGCTCCAGATTGCCGACGCGGATGCGGTCGCCGTCGTCGACGAGCACGTCGGCCTTCACGGGCGGCATGTCGAGGTGCAGATTCTGGGCCGCGATCTCGGCGTACGTGAACAGCTTGTCGCCCTCTTCGAGCGGCTTGGCGGTGAGCGGATGGCAGGTGACCTTCGTCTTGAGTAACTGCTTCGCCTTGGCGAGGCCCTGGATGTGGTCGACGTCGGCGTGCGAGGCGATCAGCGTCACGCACTTCGAGAACGGGAAATCAAGCTGCCGGATGATCTCGAGGCACTCGTCGACCGCGTCTTCGTAGCCGATGTCGATCAGTGCCCAACTGCCGTCATCGTCGTAGATCAGATAGACCGCGCAGCTGATCCGCCGCCGGGCCTGGTGGTTCAGCTCGATGACGTGCGGGAAGATGGGTTGGCGCTTGAGCATGGCGTTCCAATCATACGGGCGGACTGCCCAATTCGCAACTGCCGAGGATCGCCGCGAGGCCGGCGCGATAGTCGGGATAGGCGAGTTCAACACCTAGTTCTGCCAGCATGCACGTGTTCTTCACACGCCGATCGGCCTCGGCGCGGGCGGCCCTCGGCGAATCGACGATCGGGCGCCACAAACGTCGGCGGCGCCGCGCCAACGAGCCGCGCAACTTCACGGTAATACTCGCCGCGCTCGACCGGATGCCCATCGCTCACACAGTAAATGCGCCGCTTGCGGTTTAGCTGACGATCCGGCGCTTTCGCCGCCGCTACAACCACCGCCGCCGCATCCTCCACGTGAATCAAATTTAGATGCCCCACACTCACCGCCGGAATCGGCTCGCCGGCCCGCAGCTTGTCCAGATACGGAATCCGCGCCGGCCCATAGATTCCGGCCAGCCGCAAGACGATGCCGCGCGCGGCAAACGGGCTCGCCGCGAGTGCTTGCTCCGCCGCGAGCGAAGCCCGGCCGCCGTCGCGCTGCGGATCGGGCGGCGTGTCTTCGTCGACCCATCCGCCGCCAGCGTCCCCATAGACGCCGGTCGAACTGATGTAGATGAACCGGCCGACGTCGGAGGGCAGGGCGGCGAGCACGTTTCTTACGCCGTCGGCATAGACTTCGCCGATCGAGGCCCCCGCCGAGCGATCGAAGCCGACGGCGAACAGCACCGTGTCGGCCGTCGGCAAGGTGGCGAGCGTCGCCGGTTGCGTGACGTCGGCGACGATCGCACCGTAGCCGGCCCGCTCGAACGCTTCGGCCCGCTCGCGGCGACGGGTGACGACGACGACTTCGTCGCCCGCCTCACGCCACCGCCGCGCGACTCGTTCGCCCAAATATCCGCAGCCGAAGATGAGCTTCGTCATGCCGTGTGATTGCCATTTCGTCGGCGCTAGCCGCGAGCTAACAGCTCGCCGGCGCCTGCGACCCGTTGGGCCGCGGCTAGTTTGTCGTCTTCACTCATTCGATTCCGCCCGGCGATTCTTGAGAGCGGCCGCCCGCTTCGAGGTAGGCGGCGAGCATGATCTGCGCGGCGAGCTGGTCGCGCCGCGCCTGCCGCTGCTTCTTGGTGAACTTCACGCTGCTCAGGAGCTCGTCAGCTTCGGAGGTCGTGAACCGTTCGTCGAAATACTCGACCGGCACTCCCGTCACGCCGCCGAGCCACTCGCCAAACGCGCGGGCCTCGGTCGACTTCTGGCTCTCCGCGCCGCTCAGGTGGACCGGCAGGCCGACCACGAACCGGCCGATCCGCTCTTCCTTGGCGAGCCGCTGGAAGTACTCCGCGTCGAGGGCCGGCGTGCGGCGGCTGTAATTCTCGTACGGGCCGGCGATGCCGATGCCCGTATCGGCCAAGGCGATGCCGATCCGCACCGTGCCGTAGTCGATGCCGGCGATGCGGATGGAGTCGTGACCAGTCACTACAGATACTCCGTCCAGCCGCGCGATTCGAGCTCTTTGACGATCTGGCGGATCTTTTCCTCGTCGTGCTTGCTGGCCACGAGCGTGGCGTTGGGCGTGTGGACGACGATGCAGTCTTCGACGCCGAGCGTGACGACCAGGTGCTCGTCGTCGGTGCGGACGATCGTGCCCTTGGTGTGCAGCCCGAGGTGGCGGCCGACGATCGTGTTGCCCAGCACGTCGGTGCCGGCGAGCCGGGCGAGCGACTGCCAGCCGCCCAGGTCGTCCCACTCGAACGGCGCTTCGATCACGGCCACGTCGGTCGCGTGTTCCATCACTGCGTAGTCGATCGAGATGCCCTTGATCGCCGTGAACTCGCGGTCGAACACGGCGTCGCGCTCCGGCGTGTCCCAGGCGGCGACGATCGATTCCAGGTGGGCGAGCATCTCGGGTTGCTCGCTTCCGGAGCGCATCGACGATCGTGCTGGCCTGCCAAACGAAGATGCCCGAGTTCCAGTAGTACTCGCCGGAGGCAACAAACTCGCGGGCGGCCTCGGCAAACGGCTTCTCCTTGAAGCTGTTGACGACAAACGCGGGAGCCGTCGCCCTCGCCGATCGCGCTTCCCGCGATGAATGTAGCCGAAAGATCTCGGCCGGATAGGTCGGCTTGATGCCAAACGTGACGATTCGCCCCGGCGACTCGTCGACCAGCGCCGCCGCCTCGCGGATTGCGGCCTGAAACTTTTCGGCCGGGCGGATCACGTGGTCGGCCGGCATCACGAGCATCGTTGCGTCGGGATCGTCGCGGCTCACCAACAGGCGCCGCCAGCCCGATGCACGGCGCGGTGTCGCGCTTGCACGGCTCGCCGACGATCGCCGCCGCGGGCAGCTCCGGCAACTCGCTCCGCACCGCGTCGACCAACCGTCGATTGGTGACCACCATCCGCCGCTCGGCCGGCACCAGCTCGCCGAGCCGGTCGAGCGTCTGGCGGATCATCGTCTCGCCGCCCACCAGCTCGAGCAACTGCTTGGGCGAATCGTGCCGGCTCGCGGGCCAAAATCGAGTGCCAGTGCCACCGGCCATGATGATCGCGTGAAGCATGTGGGGAATAGGAGTCAGGGGTTGGGAGACAGGGACGGCGAGACCGCTTCAGCGGTCGGGCTATTCCAGCATAACCAATAAGTCCCGCACCGCGACACCCGGCTTGCGCGCTTCCGTGACCGCCGCCCCCACCGCGACGCGCGAGATGCCCGCGGAGAGCACCTCCGGCAGGTTGTCTGCCCCGATGCCCCCGATGGCAAACGTCGGCAGCCGAATCTCGGCGGCCACTTCGCGGAGATAGTCGAGGCCGGCCAATTCGTCGAAGGCCTTGGTCTGCGACGGGAACGTCGGCCCCGCGCCGAGATAATTGGCCCCGTCGAGCACCGCCTGACGGGCCTGCTCGAGGTTGTGGGTCGAAACGCCCACGAGCATCCGCGTGCCGACGATCGCCCGGGCGTCTTTCACCGAGAGGTCTTCCTGGCCCAGGTGGACGCCGTCGGCCCCGACGATTGCCGCCACGTCGGCCCGGTCGTTGATGATCGCGAGCGTCTGCGTGCCGCGGGTCAGTCGCGGAGGCTGTCGCGCCCGGGCCACCAGCTCGCGGTCGTCCAGATGCTTGTCGCGGAGCTGGATCATGCCGACGCCCGCCTCGACCAGCTCGCGCACCAGCCGCTCAAAATCGGCCGCCGAATCGCGGCCATCGACCAACACACACAGCCGGACATGCTGCCAGCCGCTCGCGGCTTGGTGCGGCCAACGTCGATCGCCTTCTCCAGCGTGTAAAGCCGATAGCGAATCGCCTCGCAGCGGTCGGGCAAATCTGCGCGGTTCGTCGACCAGCTTGCCGTATTCTTCGAGGCTGCGGAGCGCCTGCTCGGTCCGCTTGAGGCTCGCCGCGCACACGTCCCACGCGTCGCCGCGGCGGCCTTCCGAATCGGTCGCAATTTGCGTCCCCACGTCGGCCACCGTGTCGCGCATCGCGTGACGATCGGCCGCAGGAATCGCCGCGGCCGCCTCGCCCAACTCGTGCCGCAGCGTCTTCATTTGGCGAGTCAAAAACGGATCATCGAGCACGAATCGCACGATAGTCTTCGACCACGCGCAGCCCTTCGCCGGCTCGATTCAGCGCGGCGTCGATGATTCTGGATATCTTGATTCATGCGGCTGACGATTTGCAGATACGTACGGCCCCATTCGGCGGTCAATTTCGTCCATCCTACCGCCCCGAACAATCAGCCTGATAGCATACGTAAGTAGGTGCGGCGGCCAGGTGTTACAATCGTTATGGCCGCTACGTGAGGGCGGAGGGAGTGTCCGCCTGGAAGGCTCTTCCACGTAGGCCGCGACGGTGCGGCTCAAACAGCGGGCGTGGCGACATTTTCTGTGTCGTCCTAAGTCCAGGCCCCGCCACCGTTTGCCTTGCTGAGCACCGGTTCTGGGGCTACACTTTTGAAGAAAACTGCTTCTGGCGCACTGCGCACAGCCGGACGTGCCGATCGGCTAAATTGACGGATTGCCGTGGCGCTCGATGAACCGATCGCGGGGCGGCCCCGCTCCGTTAGAATGAGGAGCGCCGTTGGCATTGGGCACCGTTCGCCACGCGGTTACGATTGGTAGAGCGACGATTGACGAACGCGAATCTGACGAAATGATTCAATGATTTCCCGGGGTCGCCGACTGATCGCGCGGCCCGCCAAGACGACAACGGAAGCAACCGACGACAAAACTAACGCACGTGACGCTGTGGGGACGCCTGAGCGAGGGGCGCCAGGGCGGCGGAACTGGAGAAACATAATGTACGAACGATTCACCGATCGGGCCCGCAAGGTGATGCAACTGGCGAACCAGGAGGCCCAACGCTTCAACCACGAGTACATCGGCACCGAGCACGTGCTCTTGGGGCTGATCAAAGAGGGCAGCGGCGTCGCGGCCAACGTGCTCAAGAACCTCGACGTCGATCTGCGCAAGATTCGGCTCGAGGTCGAGAAGCTCGTCCAGAGCGGGCCCGACATGGTCACGATGGGCAAGCTGCCGCAGACTCCGCGCGCGAAGAAGGTCATCGAATACTCGATGGAAGAAGCGCGGAACCTGAACCACAACTACGTCGGCACCGAGCACATCCTGCTGGGCCTGTTGCGCGAGCAAGAAGGCGTGGCCGCCCAAGTGCTGATGAACCTCGGCCTCAAGCTCGAGGAAGTCCGCGAGGAAGTCCTCAACCTGCTCGGCCACGGTCTCGAAGGGGCCGAGAGTAGCGAGCGTGGCGGTCGCGGCGGCTCGGGCGGCGGCGGCGAAGAGGGCGGCGAAGAGGGCAGCGGTCGCAAGAGCCGCAGCAAGACGCCCGCGCTCGACAGCTTCGGCCGCGACCTCACCGAGCTCGCTCGCCAGAAGAAGCTCGACCCGGTGATCGGCCGCGAGAACGAAATCGAACGGGCAATCCAAATCCTCAGCCGCCGCACGAAGAACAACCCGGTGCTGCTCGGCGAAGCGGGCGTCGGCAAGACGGCCATCGTCGAAGGTTTCGCCCAGCGCGTGATCGAGGGGAACGTCCCCGAGCTGCTGATGGACCGCCGGATCGTGGTGCTCGACCTCGCCATGATGGTCGCCGGCACGAAGTACCGCGGCCAATTCGAGGAGCGGATCAAGGCGGTGATGAACGAAGTCCGCCGCGCGAAGAACACGATCCTGTTCATCGACGAGTTGCACACGCTCGTGGGTGCGGGCGGCGCGGAAGGGGCGATCGACGCCTCGAACGTCTTAAAGCCGGCGCTGGCTCGCGGCGAGATTCAGTGCATCGGGGCCACCACGCTCGACGAGTATCGCAAGTACATCGAGAAGGATTCGGCCCTCGCCCGCCGGTTCCAGGAAGTGCTGGTCGAGCCGACCACGCCCGAGGACACGGTCGAAATCTTGAAAGGCCTCCGCGATCGGTACGAAGAGCACCACCGCGTGCAAATCACCGACGATGCGATCCAATCGGCCGTCGAGTTCTCCGACCGCTACATCACGGGCCGCTGCCTGCCGGACAAGGCGATCGACGTGATCGACGAGGCGGGCGCCCGCGTGCGGCTCAAGGCGATGAGCAAGCCGCCCAATTTGAAGGAGATCGACGACGAAGTCGAAGCACTCAACCGTCAGAAAGAAGAGGCGGTGGCGAACCAGGACTTCGAGCAGGCGGCCGCCTTGCGCGATCAAGCCGACAAGCTCAAGAAAAAGAAACAGCAGATCACCAAGGAATGGCGCGAGAAATCGCGCGAGAACGGCGGCGTGGTCGACGAGGAGGTCATCGCCGAGGTGGTCTCGAAGATGACCGGCATTCCGCTCACGCGGATGAGCACCGAAGACAGCCTCCGCCTGATGCACATGGAAGACGACCTGCACAAGCGCGTGATCAGCCAGGACGAAGCGATCAAGGCGATTGCCCGGGCCGTGCGCCGCAGCCGCAGCGGTCTGCAGGACCCGAAACGGCCGACCGGCACGTTCGTGTTCGCCGGCCCGACCGGCGTCGGCAAGACCTTGCTCGCCAAGGCGCTCGCCGAGTTCATGTTCGGCGACGCCGACGCGCTGATTCAGATCGACATGAGCGAGTACATGGAGAAGCACAACGTGAGCCGGCTGATCGGCGCCCCGCCGGGATACGTCGGCTACGAAGAGGGTGGCCAGCTCACCGAGCAAATCCGCCGCCGGCCCTACGCGGTCGTGCTGCTGGACGAAATCGAGAAGGCCCACCCGGAAGTCTTCAACATGCTGTTGCAGGTGATGGAAGAAGGCCGGCTGACCGACAGCTTCGGCCGAAACATCGACTTCCGCAACACGATCTCTGATCATGACGACCAACGCCGGTGCCGAGGCGATCAAGAACGAGGCCGCGTTCGGCTTCCAGAAGCCGGACCAGGACGCGTCGTACGACAGCATGAAGACCCGCGTCACCGACGAGATCGAAAAGGTCTTCCGGCCGGAGTTCATCAACCGCGTGAACGACATCATCGTCTTCCGCCACTTGAACGACGACGACATGAAGCACGTGATCGATCTCGAGCTGGATAAAATTCGCGACGCGACTCCAGGAGAAGGGCATCGCGCTCGAGCTGACCGACGAGGCCAAAGAATTCCTGGTGAAGAAGGGCACGAACACCGACTTCGGCGCCCGGCCGCTGCGGCGGGCGATCGAGTCGTTCATCGAAGACCCGCTGGCCGAGGAGCTCCTCAAGGGCGAGTTCGCCGGCAAGAGCACCGTCAAGGTCGAAGTCAAAAAGGTCGGTGACAAGAAGCAGCTCGTGTTCAACGGCCGAGCAGAAGGCAGGCCGGTGTCGATGGAAGAGCCGGTCGGCGCCGTTGCGGCCGCCGGAGGCGAGGGCGACGCGCCCGGAATGTCGCCGGAGCCCGAAGGAGCGTAATTCACTGCCGACAACTGCAATCTACAAAGCCGGCCATAACCTCGCCGGCCTTTTTTTATAGCTCCGGGTTGACAAAGATTCGTCGAATACATAGCATTGCTAGGTATGAAAGGCGAGCCACTCAAAGGTCATCTCGACATGCTAATTCTCGCGGCCGTCCGGAGCGAACCGCGGCACGGGTACGCGATTATCGAGTCGCTCCGTTTGCGGAGCGAAGGTGTGTTTGACCTCGCGGAAGGAACGATCTATCCCGCGCTCCACCGACTGGAACGGGCCGGGTTCCTGGCCAGTCGGTGGGCCGAGCACGAAGGCCGAAACCGGAGGGTTTATCGCCTGACCCGCGCCGGCCAGCGTGCCCTCGCTGACCGGGCCGAGCAGTGGTCGGTCTTCGCGCGGGCGGTCACCGCGGTGGTGGGACCCTGCCCATGAGCGGCAACCCGATGATTGACGAGTATTTGCAGGAATTTGCCCGCACGTTGCGACATCGCAGTCGCCTTGCTCGCCGAATTGTCGACGAGGTCGACGATCATCTACATGAAGCCATCCAAGAGTTGACGGATTCGGGTTTCGACCCGGAGACCGCAGCTCGGATGGCGATCGAGCGATTCGGTTCGCCCGCCGAGGTAATCGAACGATTCAATTTGGAAGCTCCCCTAGAAAGTGAGGTAGATGTTATGATCCGCTATCTGCTCATGCCGGTTGCCGTGTTAGCATTTCTGTTTGGCGCGATGTTCATGGTTGGTTCCTTGCACGATGACGCGCCTGCACCGATGTTGCTCACCAAACTTGTCGCTTCGGCAATCATGATGGGATGTAGCGCCATCCTGTTTTATCAAGCCTGGACCACCAGGCCGCTCAGAAAATGGGAACGTGGTATGGCGCTAGCCGCGGCCCTGCTGTCGATTATTATTGGCTCGATGGGAGGCGTCTTTACGGCCCATCTCGGGCTCGTGACTCACGATTGGGAGATGTACGGCTTCGCGGGCGCCGGGCTGTTGGTTCTGCAGGGCGTGCTCGCCGCCGTCGGTCCGGTGATGAACGATCGGCCGCTTACGTCGGCCGCATAGAAGTACCGCGGGCATTTCCGCCGCCGTTCCGAACCGTGAAAGCGGTTAGCTCGCCGCGTTCATGCACGAGCGCTTGGCGGTCCATGCAGGGGCGTCACTTAGAAACAATGGTTGGACGCACTGATTGCCACCTGAAACGGCGTAAACCGTAACCCATAGCTGCTATCTACAAAGCCGGCGACGAGTTTGCCGGCTTTTCTTTGCGCACGGGCGGACGAACCAAAATTGCCGATTATCAGCCTCGAACGACAGGAGAACTGCAAAGTCATTTTTTCTCTATTACTAGCGATGAAGCAGCAGCATTGCTCGCGTCCCGCTTTTCCATCAATACCTGACAATCGCGTGCCCGGCTGGTGGCTGAGCATGCTGTGCCAAATGCCGAGAAAATAGACTTTGCAGTTCTCCTGCCTCGAACGACGAGTCGATTGACGTTTCGGTCGGAACGATCTAGGCTTGGTGCCGGCGGGGAGCCGCTTCCCAAGCAAGCTCGTGCAGCCGGAACGGAGACCTCGGGCTTACCGGAAGATGGTCTGACAATTAAGAAAGGACGATTCAATGGGCGACAAAGGCGGCAAAAAAGACAAGGACAAGAGCAAGAAGCAGCAGGCTGCGAAACAGGGTCAGAAATCCCAAGGGCAGGCGGGCAAGAATCGGCCCAAGGGCTGAAAGACAGATCAGCGTGCGCTCGTCGGCCGGGAAGTCGGGACCAACACCACGGCGGAGCCGGTGCGTTCGTGCCCCAGGTCCGCTGGCGTCGCTGAATTGCTTTCGACCTGGTGTCGTTGCGACGCCCAGGTTGTGCCTCATGACGAACCCCATGAGGAGCGCCGCGACCCGGTCGCCGTTGGTCTTCTTCGACGGCGGCCCGTCGTCGGCCAACTCGTTCATCGTTCGGACCTCCTTCAGGAACTATCATCCGGTCCCCGCCACTGTCCGAAAGTGGTGGGTTATCGCATTGGTTCGATCGCCAACATCTGTGGAGATTGGAACAGCGGTCACGTCGCAAATTCCCGGCATGGTTTCAGAAGCCAGAGTGCATTCAGGCGGAATCTTGGCTACCAGAGAACCGCAAGAACGCCGATGAGGACGGCCACAACGAAGCTGCCAGCAAGAACAATGGCCGTAGTCCTCCATTTCCATGGCCAATGCGATACGATGGCTCTGTGCCTGATCTGATACGCAATCCCGATGGCTCCACTGACGCAGATCAAGGCGACCAGGTCCCCAACCTCCTCATTCTGCACGTGTTGCCGGTAGAGGGAATCGATGATCAGTGGCCAGACGAGGAAGTTGTAGGCCCATTTGAAGCTGGCGTTCTCCACCGCCACCGTTCGCTCATCGATTCTCACTTCTTGGTCGGTGTTCATGGGTTTTCCTCCAGAGAAAAAAGGTCTTCGACACGCTTCTCCAGGCATCGGGCCAAACGCAGGGCTAGCAAGGCCGACGGGTTGTACTGTCCGGTTTCGATCGAACTGATGGTTTGGCGAGTCACGCCGGCCAGCGCCGCAAGATTCTCTTGGGAAAGACTCTTCTCTGCGCGAGCGACCTTCAAGCGGTTACACAGGCGGAAATCTGGCATCGTTCGTGTCTCCTAAATGCATCCTATTCCTGTCCCCATAAAATGTCAAGTGCACTTGTCATTTAGACAATAATACAAGACAAAGTGACTGCTATGCTTGGCTTCACGTGGCGACGCAGAATACGCAGTTGACCGAGATTCTGTCGAGAAAAGACGGCCTTTCTTAAAACGTCTGTCACCAGATACCTATTCCCTCGTCTACACTGCCCGCAGACCTGGGGCGTTGTGAGTCCGAGGCCGAAATTGGCAGGCTCACGCGCCCTCCCTTGGAACCCGCATTAGGACAGTCGCGATGTTGGATCACCCCGACTGGTATCTCGCGCTCACGGTGGGCCTGCTCTTGGGTGTTGCCTTGCTCGCGGGGCAGCTGGCGCGGCTGTTGCATTTGCCGAGCGTCACGGCCTACCTGCTGGTGGGGCTTGCCCTGGGCCCGCATACGCCGCTGCTGAAACTCGCCGAGTGGGCGGCGGCGCAAATCGGCTATTCGGTGTCGCTCGCCGGGTATCACATCTCGGAGGAGCACCTGGCGCATCTGGAGCCGGTCGGCAAATTCGCCATCGCCCTGGTGTTGTTCAACATCGGCTGTCGCTTTCCGCTCTCGAATTTCCGACGGGTGGTGAAACGACTGCTCCCCATCTCGCTGGGCGAGTTGGCGACAACGATGGTCTTGGTGACCGGCGGCTTGTGGCTCTTGGGCACGTTGCGGACCGAGACCGGGTTGAGTTGGCAGACGGCCTTGCTGTTTGGGGCGCTCGCCTTGGCGACGGCCCCGGCAACCACGGTGCTGGTCTTGAAGGAAAGCCGCAGCGAAGGTCCGCTCACCGAATTCACGATCGGGCTCGTGGCACTGAACAATTTGGCCTCGATCGTGGTGTTTGAATTGCTGTTCGTCGTCGTCCACGCGATGCGCGGCGCCGACACTTCGATCGGAGTCGAGTACCTCGAATTGACGCGCGATCTAATTGCCGCCACTTTTCTCGGCCTGATGGCCGGGCTGGCGGTCGGCTTCTTCTGCGGGATCGTGCCGTCCACTCGATGGCTCGTGCTCCTGACGGCCGTGATCGCCCCGCTGATGGCCGCTTGCGAACTGCTGCAAGTGCCGTACCTGCTGACGTTCTTGACGATGGGCATCACGGTGGCTTCGACCTCCGACTTGGCCGACGAAGTCTGCGACTCGCTCGATCGACTCACTGGACTGTTGTGCGTCGTGTTCTTCGTGATCCACGGCGCGGAAATGGACCTCGGCAAGTATGGGAGGCAGGCGCGGTCGGCGTAGCGTACATCGCGCTCCGCTGCTCCGGAAAGTATTTCGGCGTCTTCTTCACGGCCGACGCCCACCGCGATGGCCCGAACGTCAAACGCTGGTTGGGTTCATCGCTGCTTTCGCAAGCCGGGGCGGCCATCGCCCTGGCGGCCATCGCCGCCGAACGCGACCAAGCACTCGGCGAGCAGTTGCAGCACATCATTCTGGGCACCGTGGTGTTCTTCGAAATTGTGGGGCCAATCTTGGTCCGCACCGCGGTCCTTCGCGCCGGTGAAGTGCCGGTGGCGATGGCCATTTTCCACACCACCAGCTCGCCGATCGACCAACTCCGCAGCATGGCGTTCCGAATCATGCAATCGCTTGGCGTCGCTCCGCTCAAGGGCGGCTCGGCCGAGCGGTTGGACGTCGGCCGAGTGGCGAGCCGCAACGTCAAACCGCTCCTGGCGAGCGCCCCATTCGATCAGGTGCTGGACCACATGGAGCAGAGCCACGACAACACCTATCCGGTCGTTACCGACGCCAACATCCTGATCGGCGTCATTCGCTATCCCGACGTGCGCGACGTCGTCTTCGAGCCGTCGCTCAAAACGCTTGTCACCGCCGAAGACATCGCCATTCCAGCCAAGAAAGTCCTCAAACAGAGCGACACGCTGGGCGAAGCCTGGCGCCTGCTCAAGGACGGCCGCGACGACTGCATCCCCGTGGTCACGACGGAACCGCCGCATCACTACGTCGGCGTCGTCCGGCGGCGGGGCCTACTGCGGATCCTCAGCCACGACGCCGGCCGGGAGCGAACCTAGAGTTAGTTCTTATAGATCTTGTGCTGCGGACGGCCGGAGAGGATTTGCTCTTTGCCCCAGCTGGTGACGTCCTTGAAGGCCTGGCTGTGGATGAAATCCATGAAAGACTGTTCTTCCGACCATTCGCTGGTGATCAGGTAAGAGGCGTCGTCGCTGACGTCTTTCCACAGCGTGGAACTGCTATGGCCCTCGGCCGCCCGCAGCGCGCCGATCACGGCCGCAAACTTGTCTTCAAAGTCAGCCTGCTTGCCCGGGATCACGTGATAGTTCATGCCAACGGTAATCATGTTGATCGGATTTCTGTTGAATGGTTCGCGGCGGATCGAATCGCTCGATGGACCAGCAACATAGCAGGTCCGCCTCAATATCGACGATGATCGGCGTCGCCGCAAGCGAGCCAGTGGCGGAGCCGGAACGATCGTCCCGTCGGAAATACACGACAGGCTAATAGAAGCCAGAGTGCATTCGGGCGGAATCTCGGCTACACTGCCGGCAGACCTGGGGCGATTTGGGTACCGAATACCGAGTACCAAGACGAGATTGGTAGGCTCGCGCGCCCTCCCTTTTAGCCTGCGATAGGAAGCTCGCCGTTTTGGATCATCCCGATTGGTATCTCGCGCTCACCGTTGGCATGCTCTTGGGAGTTGCCCTGCTCGCGGGGCAGCTGGCGCGGCTCCTGCATCTGCCGAGCGTGACGGCCTACCTGCTGGTTGGTCTCGCCATGGGTCCCCACACGCCGCTGTTGAAGCTGGCCGAATGGGCGGCGGGGCAGCTCGGCTATGCGGTATCGCTCGCTGGCTACCACATCTCGGATGAACACCTGGCACACCTCGAGCCGGTCGGCAAGTTTGCGATCGCCCTGGTGTTGTTCAACATCGGCTGTCGTTTTCCGCTCTCGAATTTTCGGCGGGTGGTGAAACGATTGCTCCCCATCTCGCTGGGCGAATTGGCCACGACGATGGCGCTGGTGACTGGCGGGTTGTGGCTCCTGGGTTCACTACAGCCCGAGACGGGGCTCGACTGGCAGATGGCCCTGCTGTTTGGGGCGCTGGCGCTGGCCACGGCCCCGGCCACCACCGTGCTTGTTCTCAAAGAAAGCCGCAGCGAAGGCCCGCTCACCGAGTTCACGATCGGGCTCGTGGCGCTCAATAATTTGGCCTCGATCGTGGTTTTCGAGTTGCTGTTTGTCGTCGTCCATGCGATGCGCGGCGCCGACACTTCGATCGGCCTGGAGTACCTCGAGCTGACGCGTGACCTGGTCGCCGCGACGTTTTTCGGCATGATCGCCGGACTGGCGGTCAGCTTCTTCTGCGGGATCGTGCCTTCCACCCGCTGGCTCGTGCTGTTGACGGCCGTGATCGCGCCGCTGATGGCCGCCTGCGAACTGCTACAAGTTCCCTACCTGTTGACTTTCTTGACGATGGGGATCACGGTCGCTTCGACCTCCGACTTGGCCGACGAAGTCTGCGAAACACTCGATCGACTCACAGGCCTGTTGTGCGTGGTGTTCTTCGTGATCCACGGCGCAGAAATGGATCTCGGCAAACTGTGGGCGGCCGGCGCAGTCGGCGTGGCCTACATCGCGCTCCGTTGTGCAGGGAAGTATCTCGGCGTGTTCTTCACGGCCGACGCCCACCGCGATGGTCCGCACGTCAAGCGCTGTCTAGGAGCTTCGTTGCTCTCGCAAGCCGGGGCGGCCATCGCACTTTCGGCCATTGCCGCCGAGCGTGACCAGGCGCTTGGCCAGCAGTTGCAGCATATTATATTGGGCACCGTCGTGTTCTTCGAAATCGTTGGCCCCATCCTGGTCCGCACCGCGGTCCTCCGGGCCGGAGAAGTGCCAGTGGCGATGGCCATCTTCCACACCACCAGCTCGCCCCTCGAGCAACTTCGGAGCATGGCCTTCCAGATCGTGCAGTCGTTTGGGATCAATCCGCTCAAGGGCAGCTCGGCCGAGCGGTTGGACGTCAACCGCGTGACGAGCCGGAACGTCAAGCCGCTGTTGGCCAATGCCCATTTCGACCAGGTGCTAGACTACATGGAGCATAGCCACGACAACACGTACCCGGTCGTCTCAGATGCGAACATTCTGATCGGCGTGATTCGCTATCCAGACGTCCGCGACGTCGTCTTCGAGCCGTCGCTCAAGACGCTCGTCACCGCCGAAGACATGGCCATGCCGGCCAAAAAAGTGCTCAAACAAAGCGACACCCTCGGCGAAGCCTGGCGCCTGCTCAAGGACGGCCGCGACGACTGCATCCCCGTGGTCACCACCGAGCCTCCGCACCACTATGTCGGCGTCGTCCGCCGGCGGGGCCTGCTGCGGATTCTGAGCCACGACGTAATCCGAGAACAGGCCGACGGCTAGTACTTATAGATATTGTGTTGCGGACGGCCGGAGAGGATTTGCTCTTTGCCCCAGCTGGTGACGTCTTTGAAGGCCCGGCTATGAATGAAATCCAAGAGAGCCTGTTCTTCCGACCATTCGCTGGTAATCAAGTAATAGGCATCGTCGCTGACGTCTTTCCACAGCGTCGCGCTGCTATGCCCCTCGGTAACTCGTAGCGCCGGTCACGGCCGCAAACTTATCTTAAACGTCGGCCTGCTTCCCCGGGATCACGTGATAGTTCATGCCGACGGTAATCAGGATGACTGGTTTCCGATACATGGATTGCGGTTGATTTGCTTATTTGAGCGGCTTTCCCGCGCCACTTCGGTCGCGATGTACCGGGTCGCTCATGCGACGAAGGCCGTCGCCAGGCCGCATCAAAATCGACGGTGCGATGAAACTACACTCCCCGCCCGGAGTGCCGAAATGGCGATTGCACGGCGACCGGATCGCGGGGGAGGGGGCTGCGCCAGATCAAGCGACGTGCCCGATATAGATATTTGTGTCGTAATCGAAACATACTTCATTATGCCGTGCGTGCTGGTTGAACAATCGTCCTAGTTCGTCGAGCATTGGCCGATGGTTCGGATGTCCTTCGGTCGGCGCAGTACGACGACGACAGCAGCCTCCCTTGGAGACCGACAAAGTCAAATCGCTGTTCGTTCGCAAGCGTGCGGAACGTGAATTTCTCGTCGGCAAAAAACTTCCGCAGTTTTTCTTCATCGATGTTCTCGTGTCGCACAGCTTGGTAGTCTGTGCCGAATCGTTGCAGCATGTTTTCGTAGTCGCGGAGGAACGCCGTCGAATCCGTGCGCCGCGCGTTCCATACGAGCACGACCCAGCGGCCCGGTTGCAGAATTCGAGCAAACTCCTGCCGCACTCGTTCAGCGTCGAACCAGTGAAACGCTTGCCCGGCGACAACGAGTTCGACGCTGCTCGTCTTCAGCGTTGTTGCCTCCGCCGTTGCGGCCACGCTGTGGAAATTCGCGTTTCCGACAAACCGCTCCTCCGCAGCGCGACGCATGGCGGCATTCGGCTCGACGCCAAACACCACGTTTCCGTTCCGCAGAAACAGATCGGACGAAAAGCCCGTTCCCGAGCCGACGTCCGCAACGACCGAGGCCGCACTGACGCCTGTCTCTTCCCGCAAGATGGCGAGCACGCCCTCTGGATAGGTCGGGCGGTAGCGGACGTAATTCTCCACGCGGTCGGAGAAACGCTTGGTCGAATCAAGGGGTGTTGGAGGCATTGCAGCACTCGCAAAGTATCCCAATTGTCAAAAACTGCGCCCCTTTCTTTTAATTTACTTGCCGGTCAGGCACAATGGAGGTTGTATCGCCCGACGAACAAGGAAATCACAATGCCCGACCCGATCGACGGTTTGTTGAGATGGCTGCTCCAGCTACGAATCGGCGACTACATTTATCTTTCCTGCGAGCGCGGCGACGGACTTTTGATGCTCTAGGGTGGCGATTCCCTGCTGCAACTTGCCGAGAACCTGGTCGAGTTTGCCGTCGAGCATCGCGGCGGCGTTGAGACACAAGCCGGGAAACACTTCGCTGCCGAGGATCCCGTCGTCGCCAGGCGCTAGCGGCCGATATTCTCCGTCGCGGAGGATGAACCAGTCGATTGCTAGGTCGAGCACCCGCCAGGCGACATACTCGCGGACTCCGCTGCGGCGATAAACATTGAGCTTCGCGTGCAGATCGATGCTGACCGAGCTGGAAGCGATTTCAGCGACGAGCTCGGGGGGCACCGGCAATATAGCCTTTGCTGTCGATCGATGCCTGACCTTTTTCCGGTCGATCGATCATCCGTAGGGCGTCGGGCTGCGGCATGTTGTCATTGTCGAGCTTGAGGGTCGCATTGTCGCCGGCGCTGACGCCCGGCGTCGCCGACTGGTAAACCCCGAGCCAAGTCAAAAACATTGCCTGTGGGCGCGCTGGACGTCCATTCGAACAGGTAATGGCATGTAGACGATTCCCTCGATAAGCTCGGCCTTTTTTACCTCCGGCATGGCCCCGTAGTGACGCTCGAACTCGGCGAGCGTGAGCCGGTCGCCCGGTTCGAGCAGTGGGATCGAAATGACAGGTGCAATGAAGTGGGAGGTGGATCCTGCGGCCATCGGATTTTCCTCAGCGGACGGGCCGGGACGATGCTCGACGGCAACCGACTGGCAGTTGGCGACGTCGGCACATGGGACGACACTACGGATTATAGCAGATTGAGCCCGAAGTTTCGATGCGTCCAGCGTCCGGTAGTGTGCGTCTAGGGCGTCAGGCCGCCGTCGAGCGTGATTACCTCGCCCGTCATGTAAGCGGCCGAATCGCTGGCCAGGTACAACACGGCGTCGGCGATTTCGTGGGCCTCGCCCAGCCGCTTGGCCGGAATCCGCTCCTTGATCATTTCGTCGAGCGCTGGGCCCATCGCCGCCGTCATTTCCGAGGCGATGAAGCCGGGGCAGATCGCGTTGACGGTGATCTTGCGGCTGGCCAGCTCGCGGGCCACGGTACGCGTGAAGCCAATGATGCCTGCCTTCGAGGCCGAATAGTTTGCCTGGCCGGGATTGCCCATCAGGCCGGAGACGCTCGAGATGTTGATGATCCGGCCGCTGCGTTTGCGCATCATCACCTGCGACGCGACCCGGGTGAACAGAAACACGCTCCGCAGGTTGGTCGAGATCACATCATCCCACTGCTGGTCGGTCATCCGCGGGATGAGCGTGTCTTTGGTGACGCCGGCGTTGTTCACCACGACGTCGAGCTGGCCCCACTTTTCGGCAAGACCTTCGACAAGCTTGGTCACCGCTTCGGAATCGGTTGCGTCGCAAATGTGGACCTCAGCCGTGCCGCTCGCGTCCGCGATCTCGTCGACCGTTTCCTGCAATTTGTCGGCATTGCGGGCCACGCACGCGACCTTCGCACCCGAGGCAGCGAGCGCCAAGGCGATCGCCTTCCCGATGCCGCGCGAGGCCCCGGTGACGATCGCCGTTTTGCCCGAGAGGTCCACCTTAATCCGTCGATTAACTTCGTCTGCCATGAACCATTCTCCACGTTGAATAATTCACCACAGAGGACACAGAGTTCACAGAGAGGCATACCGACGATTGATTTCTCCGTGCTCTCTGTGTCCTCTGCGGTGAAAACATTCGTTTGTTATGCGATCAAGCTGTGATGTTTTCGCACGGCGTTCTGCGAGCGATGCGTTTTAAGAGGCCGGCCAGCACGCGGCCGGGGCCGATCTCGTAGAATTGTGTGATTTTTGCCGTGTCGAGCAAGTGCCGCATGGAGTCTTCCCAGCGGACGGGCGAGCAAACTTGCCGGACGAGCAGCTCGCGGATTTCGTTCGGGTCGTCGTGCGGCCGGGCGTCGACGTTGGATATCACGGGTATCCGCGGCTTGTGGAGCGGCACGTCGGCCAGGACCGCCCGCAGCCGTTCGACGGCCGGCTCCATCAGCGGCGTGTGAAACGCGCCGGCCACCGGGAGCGGGATCGTCTTCATCGCGCCGTCTGCCATGGCCGCGTCCTTCACTCGCAGGCAGGCCTCGTTGTGGCCAGAGACGACGATGTTACCGGGACAGAGCAGGTTGGCGATCTGGAGTACGTCGTCGTCGCGGCACTCGTCGCACAGCGTCTCGACCCGTTCGCGCTCGAGGCCGAGGATGCTGACCATGCCGCTCGGCACAGCTTCGCTCGCATCCTGCATCGCGCGGCCTCGCTCCTGCACGATTCGCAGCCCGGTCTCAAAATCCATCACGCCCGCAAACACCAGCGCGGTGTACTCGCCGAGACTGAGCCCAGCCGCCGCGGAGCAGTTTTCCACGATCTCGGGCGAGTTGCTCTTGAGTTGCTCGAGCACCGCAAGGCTGGCAACGAAGAGCGCCAGCTGGCTGTGATCGGTGGTGTCGAGCGTCGCGGCCGGGCCTGTGGCGCAGAGTTGGTAAAGGTCGTAATCCAGGACGGGCGACGCGCGATCGAACAACTCGCGAGCGGCGGGCACCGCGGCGCAGACCGTTGCGCCCATGCCGACCGACTGGGCGCCCTGGCCTGGGAAAAGGAAAGCGACGTTGGGAGTTTCGGCCGAGGGCATGGCTCCTCGCCTATTCGGTCTCGACCATGGTCCGGCCGCCGTATTGGCCGCAGTTGGCGCAGACGACGTGCGAGGGGACCATCGTGCCACACTTGGGGCAGGCGTGGAGCTCTTTCGCCTTGAGCCCGTGGTGCGAACGGCGCATGCCGGTGCGGGAATTAGACTGTTTGCGCTTGGGAACGGCCATGGCTCGAATCCTAACTAATTCGCTAAATTACCCCGTAGTTGAGAATCCACCAGCATACGCTCAGCGGTTTTGGGCCGTCAAGGCGCGAATTGCCGGCAGATACACGCGAGTGGGTCGAGCATCGAATCACTTTGCGTTGCAAAGCGTTTTACGGCACCGCACTGGCTTCGCCGCCCGCGATGGTGGCGAGGTCTTTCCAGGCGGTTGGGTCGACGTCGTCGCCGACGAAGCGAAGCGAGCCGTCGGCCAACAGCACGTTCACGCCGCCCGGGTGATTGCTGCGTGCGGCCCGCCAGCCGTAGGGCGTATAGAGCAGTTTGATGCCGCCGCCGATTTGGACGCCCATGCAATCGGGCACCGGCGAGTTTGGAGTCTCATGGTGATTGTAAAGCGTGCAGCGATACTCGCCGTTGACCCAAGCGAAGCCGCGCGGGTCGCTGACGTTCCACTGCGTGACGGCGCTGCAGATCGCTTCGGAGATGGGGGCCGAGAACGTAAATTTGTATTCCCACTGTGGGTCGTGTTGGGGGCCGAGTTGCGATTGGCCAAGCAGGCTCTCGGAGGCGAGCGCCGTTTTGGAGAGGCCATCGGTGATTTTGGCCGGCGTCGTCTGCGAATTGATGAAAAACATGCCGTCGGTGTTGCGCGGCGTGCCACCCTTGCCGCCGGAGCCAGCGCAAACGGCGTAGTTGGTGGGGGCGAAATCTTCGGAGACCGGCCGCCCGATATCACTCGGGCAGAGAAACTCGGCAACGACGATCTTCACCGCCTCAACATTTTCGGGTCGAACATCCAGGCGTAAGGGGTCGTACAACGGCACGGATAGGTCGAGAGAATTGTAGGCCGAAGTATTCTCCAAGTACGGAGTTAACTGTGCCAGCGCCGACCAACGATAGAGTGTCCAGGGCGCCGCAGGACTTGCGGCAAATTCTTTGGCGACCGAGCCGTTTGGAAAATAGCCCAGCGCGGCTTGATGATTGTGAGCAGCGAGGCCCAATTGGCGGAGATTATTCGCGCAGGCTATTCCGCGCCGTTGCTGCCCGACTGGCTTGCACCGCCGGAATCAACAGGCCGACAAGTATGCCGATAATGGCGATCACGACCAATAGCTCGACGAGCGAAAACGCGCCGCGGCGTCGTTCGTCGTCGGCGTTGCGTGTGTCGTCGTGAGCCATAGAGCGAGCATACCACCGGCACACATCATTCGGCGAGCAAATCTTTGACCGCCTGCTCGACGTCGGCCGGCGTGAACTGTTTTTTCGCGGCTGGATCGAGGGCGAACGTGCGGCGGAGCTCGCCCTTGCGGTCGTACAGCTTGTAACAGGGCAGGGCCCCGCCGGGGATTTCAAAGGCGTCGACCGACTCCGACCCGCCGTCGTATTCGCTGACGAGGTTGATGAGCCCGACGGCGCCCTTGCTAAGCAACACCTTACGCACCTCGTCCTTGTGGGCCAGCACGTCGAAGCTCAGCGTGACGACGGCCAGTCCTTTGTCGCGGTACTGGCGCGACAATTCCACGGTGTGCGGAAGTTGTTCGACACACGGCAGGCACCAAGTCGCCCAACAATCCACGAGCACCACCTTGCCCTCGAGGTCGACCAGCACGTTCTCGTAAACCAGGCGGTCGGCGGTCTTCATCTCGAACGGCGCCGGTTCGCGCGGTTTCACCACGTGCCCACTGGGGCGACTGGCTGCGTCGTCGCTGCAACCGCCAAAGACCGTAGCGGCCAGCAGCGCGATCGCCGCCAGCCGCGCCGCGGCCCATCGGTCACGATCATTCATAGCGAATTCCACAACCGATGGGCCTGGTGGTGTCGGTCTGGGGCTTGCTGCCGGCAAGCACGGCGTCGATCGCGTCGCGGAGAAAGTGCTTCGTGACCTTCGACTCAGACATGTTGTCGTCGACGGCGCCGATGTAGGCGACGTTTCGCGTGCCGTCGAGCAAGAACACGTGCGGCGTGACGGTCGCCCCGTACGCCCGGCCTATCTCCTGCGACGGATCGTAGAGATAGTCGAACTTGAAGCCTTTCTCCTCGGCCCGCTCTTTCATGGCCGGCAATTTGTCGGCGTCCAAGTTGCTGACGTTGATCGCCACCAATTCGACGCCTTGGCTCTTGTAGTCGGCAGCAAGCTGGGTCAGACGGTCTTCGTAGCTTTGGGCCACGGGGCAATGGTTGCAGGTGAACACCACGACCACGGCCTTCGCGTCGGCGTGCTCGCGGAGACTGTGCTTCTGGCCGTCGACGCCGATCAGATCCTTCCAGGTCGGGGCTGTGTCGCCCACGGCAAGTTGCTTGTGCTTCGCGTCGGCCTCTTTGGCCGAGCTGTCGGCGGTGGCGTCGGCCGCATAGGCGGTGGGAACGGCGGCAATCGCCGCGGCAATGGCCATCGACATGCCCATACCGAATGAGCGGAGTGTCTTCTTCATGTGTCGGTCCTCCTAAAAAGCACCTTCGTTCCCGGCGAGCATGCCACGGCACGGGCGTAGCAGCGTGTCGCCGGCAAGTTTTCTAGTCCCAATATACGCTTTTCGTCCTCGCACCGAGCGCGAACAGAATCCCAAAGATCGCCAGCAAACAGGTCGCCGGCTCCGGCACGGCGGCGGCGAGGCCCAATTCCTGGCCCGCGCCCAAGTTATTCCGCCAAATGGTGTAGTCGGCGGCGTCGACGACACCGTTGCCGTTGCCATCAGCGCCGCCGCCTTTGGCGACCCATTTGCCGAAGTCGGCTTTCCATTTGTTGTAGTCAGCGGCGTCGACATCGCCATCGCTGTCGAAATCACCCGCGATCGCGTCGACGGACTTAATCCAGGCCACACTGGAGAGAGTCGGCGCGCCATTGACAACGGGCGTTCCGGGTGGCTCGCCGAGCGGGTTGCCATCGAGGTCAAAACGGAGCAATTGCCCACGATTATCCGGCGGGTTGGTGTAGCCGAGCACGGCAAGAAGAATGTTTCCATTCTGGTCGAATCCGAGGTCGGAAGGAAAATTGCTGCCATACGGATTGTCCAACTTTGGTAGATTGTCCAAGGGCGGAATTGCTGCAAAGAGTTCGGGATTTTGGCCATTTTCGTCATATTCGATGATTTTGTTTCCATACAAATCGGCGACGAGGAGGTGACCGTTCTGAAGAAAAAGTAGCGAACTGGCGGTGACCAAATCGCCGGATTGAGGAGTCACATAGAAGCTTGGGACGCCATTCTCGAAGCGATAGACACTAGCCGTGTTGAAGTCGCCCGCGTAGACGACCCCGTCGGGTCCAAAACCGATGCTGCCGGCCTTGCCGCCGGGAATCGTTCCGGCCGGAGTTCCTTCCGTGCCGGTGGACCCGTCGAAGACGCGGATCGAATCACCACTAAAGTCGGCGACGTAGAGATCGCCATCGGGACCGAAGCGAAGCGGTCCAGGGCCTCCGACAGGCTGCTCCTCGTTGCCTTCGTTGGCAAGCGTGGCGAAGAGTCCATCGCGGCCACCCGCGTGCGGTGAAGGCAAGGGATCGCCCGTAGCGCCGTCGTAATACAGGATTTCCCCGGTGCCCAAACTGCTCACGTAAATATTGCCTTCGGGGCCGATGGTCATGCCTGCGGCAAAATTCAACCCCGCCGCTCCAGGGTCCACACCGTTGGCAATCGGAGCGCCATCGTCGTCGTAGCGAAAAACGGTGCTGTAGGCGTAGCTGCCGGCCAAAAGGTCGGCCCGGGCCTGTTTCGGCATGAGCGAATCGAGCGACAGGCAGGTGAACGAAAGAATGGCGAGGCCATGTGGAATGCGTCGAAGAAAGTTCATCAGGGTGGTCTCTGGACGAATGTGAATCAAAGGAGCCTGACCGATTGTATCGTCCGCGGCTGGCCAAACGACGAAAGGGGGGGCGGCGAACGGCCGCATTCGGATCGGTGATCGGCCGATCGGCGCGGACCAGCCAGCCCGCTTGTCCGCCTATCCGGTGTAGCGCGATCACCAGTGGATTGCCAGCCATTACGGACCGCCCATGCTGAGAGTTCGGTAAAAACGCGACGAATTTGACATTTCGCTCTTGCTTCACTACCTCGACTGCAAGCACATGCTGCCCGATTCCTGAGCAATTGGGCTTGGCCCCTATGTCGGCCGGCGCCTAATCTCCCACCGGGGATTTGCCCTATCTCCAAGCCAGCCAAAGATGTTGAGCGCCTGGCCGCCGCTTGGAAGCCGGGATCCAGTGGCTGGCGCACGGTTTGCAATGCCGTGACTGGTTCGGCAGGCAGAGGCTCGGCGCACGTAGTTTGGTCGGGGTGAGCCCGAGCTATCTCCTCCATCATTCGGCGGGCAGCATTGGAGAGCGGTTTTTGCCGTGGGGTGGCGACGGTCGACGGACCACCCCATTTGCTCCTGGCCTCTAAATGGTAGGATCGGTCCCATGATGCGAGATCAGTCGGCAGTCCTGGCCCCACCGCGGCGGGAATCGTCCAACGGCAGGGCGGCAAAACGCATGGATAACTTTCATTTCTCGGAGTACGACCTCGGCGATTTCTACGACGAGATGTTCGAGGTCGGCGGCACGGCCCGCGGCGATTGCCGGCCGCTCTTAGGCCGCATGCAAATGATGACGGCCGACGACCTGGCCCGCCGCCAGAAAGCGGCCGACCGGTCGATGGTGCAGCTCGGCATCACGTTCAACGTGTACGGCGACACGCAGGGCCGCGAGCGGATCATTCCCTTCGACATTGTGCCGCGGATTATCGCCAATCAGGAATGGCAGCGTCTCGAGCGCGGGCTCAAGCAGCGGATCACCGCGCTCAACATGTTTCTCGAAGACGTCTACCACGAGCAGCGGATCGTGCGTGATGGCGTCGTACCCGAGCACGTGGTCGCCACGGCGACTGGTTTCCGCAAACAGTGCGTCGGCCTGACGCCGCCCCGCGGCATCTGGTGCCACATTACGGGCACCGACCTGGTGCGCGACACCGACGGCAAGTTTTACGTGCTGGAGGATAATCTCCGCTGCCCGTCCGGCGTGTCGTATGTGCTGCAGAACCGGCAGCTGATGAAGCAGACGTTTCCGCAGCTCTTCGAGCAGACGTCGATCATGCCGGTGGACGATTATTGCAGCCGATTGTTGGACGCGCTGCAGTACCTCCGCGAGGACCATATTCGAACTCCGTCGGTGGCGCTGTTGTCTCCCGGCAGCTTTAACTCGGCGTATTTCGAGCATTCATTCCTGGCGCAGCAGATGGGCATCGACCTGGTCGAGGGCCGCGACTTGGTGGTGTCCGACGGCTTCGTGTACATGCGGACGACCAAGGGATTCGAGCGGATCGACGTGCTCTATCGCCGCATTGACGACGATTTCATCGACCCCGAGGCGTTCCGCGCCGATTCGATGCTGGGTGTGCCCGGCTTGATGGCGGCCTATCGCGCCGGGCGGATCGCCCTGGCCAACGCGCCGGGTACCGGCATCGCTGACGACAAGGTGGTCTATGCCTACGTGCCGGAGATCATCAACTATTATCTCAGCGAGGAAGCGATCATCCCCAATGTGCCGACGTTTGTCTGTTGGGACGACACGCAGCGGCAGCACGTGCTCGCGAATCTCGACAAGCTGGTCGTGAAGCCGGCCAACGAATCGGGCGGTTACGGGCTGATGATCGGTCCGCGGGCGAGCGAAGAAGAGCGAGCCAAGTGCGGCGATTTGATTCGGGGCAACCCACGCAACTACATCGCCCAGCCGACGCTCAGCTTGTCGCGTGTGCCGGTGCTCACCGACGAGGGCCTTGAAGGCCGACACGTCGACCTGCGGCCGTTCATCGTGTACGGCCGCGAAATCTTTGTGCTTCCCGGCGGGTTGACGCGGGTTGCGCTCAAAAAGGGTTCGCTGATCGTGAACTCGTCGCAAGGAGGCGGCAGCAAAGACACCTGGGTCGTTTCGTAGGAAAGGAGCATGGAGCTTGGAGCTGGGAGCAGGGAGTCGAAAGGCGATTCTCCCTGCTCCCACTCCTTGCTCCATGCTATTGATTCATGCTGAGCCGCGTCGCCGATTCAATCTACTGGATGAGCCGCTACGTCGAGCGGGCCGAGAACGTCGCGCGATTCATCTCGGTGAACCTGAATTTAAGCCTCGACATGCCGGGCGAGGCGGGGCAGCAATGGTGGCCGCTCGTGGTGATCACGGGCGACGACGCCGCGTTCCAAAAGCGCATCGGCGCGACGACCAAGGAGTCGGTCGTCCAGTTTCTCACGTTCGACGCCGACAATCCGAACTCGATTCTCTCCTGCCTGCGTTCGGCCCGTGAGAACGCCCGCAGCGTCCGAGAGATCATCTCGGCCGAGATGTGGGAGCACATCAATAAATTCTACCTGATGATTCGCGACGGCGGCACGCTCGACGACGTGCTCGACGATCCCTACCACTTCTACGAAAAGGTGAACGTCTCGGGCCAGCAATTCATGGGTGTGACCGACGCCACGATGACCCACGGCGAGGCCTGGCACTTCTGCCAATTGGGCCGGATGATCGAGCGGGCCGACAAGACGTCGCGAATCCTCGACGTGAAGTATTTCATCCTGCTGCCCAAGGCGACCGACGTGGGTACGCCGTACGACGACATTCAATGGTTGGCGCTGCTCCGATCGGCCAGCGCGCTGGAGATGTACCGTCAGCGGCACGGACAGATTTCGCCGGTCAACGTGGTGAAGTTCTTGGTGCTCGACCGGGAATTCCCGCGGGCGGTGCTCCACTGCCTGACGCGGGCCAACGAATCGCTCCATGCAATCTCGGGCACCGTGCCCGGCAGCTTCTCCAACTCGGCCGAGCAGCGGATGGGCCAGTTGCGCGCGGAGCTCGCGTACACGCAGGCCGAGGAGGTGATCTCCGGCGGCCTGCACGAGTTTATCGACGATTTCCAGAAGCGGCTTAACTACGTCGGCGAAGCGGTCTACGAATCATTTTTCGCCAAGCGGCCGCTCGAAACGATGGCCACCCAGAGACAATCACAGTTTAGCCACTGACGGACTGGTCGCTTAAGCGACCAGTCCGAACGGGCAGTCTTCGATCGACGATCACAGCAAGCGCAGAATCGGGAATCATTCGCCATGCTCTTTACCATCGACCACACGACCGAGTATCGTTTCACCCGACCGGTGTTCTTCGAGCCGCACCAACTGCGTTTCCAACCGCGGAACGACGCGGCGCAGCGGCTCCTGCGGTTCGACCTGACGATCGATCCGACACCCGCGGGCATGACCCATTCGCTCGACGCCGACGGCAACCTGGTGACCTTGGCGTGGTTTGAAAACGTGCATGAATACATGACGATTCGCGCCTCCTCCGAGGTGGAAACACTCCGCGAGAACCCTTTCGACTACCTGCTCACGTCGACCAACTGCCGGCTGCCGATCGGCTACCAACCGTGGGAACAGGCCCAGTTGGCCCACGCCACGAAGCGCGTCTCGATGCCGGTATACTGCGATCCAGTGCGCGAGTTGGCGGAGAAAGTTCGCGAAGCGGCCGGCAGCGAGTTGGCGCCGTTCCTGACGCGGCTGGGCACCACGATTTGCGAACGGTTCAAACTGGTCCGCCGCGATATGGGAGCCCCCTGGCCAGCCACTACGACGATGGAACAACGGCAAGGGGCCTGCCGCGATTTGGCCGTGCTGTTCATCGACGCCTGCCGCTGCGTGGGCCTGGCGGCTCGTTTCGTGAGCGGTTACCAAGACGCCTACCGCAGCCAGGGCAAACGCGACTTGCACGCCTGGGCCGAGGTTTACCTGCCAGGCGCCGGCTGGCGCGGCTACGACCCGACGCGCGGTCTGGCGGTGGCCGACCACCACGTCGCCGTGGCCGCCGCGGCCGACCCGCAAAACGCCGCCCCCGTCACCGCCACCTACCGCGGCAGCAACGTCGAAGCGGAGCTACACGCCGAGGTCAGCATCGAGTCGCACTCGGCGGTGGGGGCCTGCTAACCAAACAGTGGCAGCGGACCCTCGTCTTCCGAGCGAAATCCGACGGCATCCTCCGGCGGCGAGACGCCAAGGTGTTCGTACGCCCGATTGGCCAGCTTTCGGCCGCGAGGGGTGCGGGTGACCAGCTCCGAACGCAGCAGAAACGGCTCGACTTCGTCCACGAGCGTGTCGAGCGCGAGGTTCATCGTGTGGGCAATCGCTTCGATGCCGGCTGGTCCGCCGTGGAAGACGCGGAGGATCGTCTCCAGGTACTTGCGGTCCTGCGGATCGAGGCCGAGGTGGTCTATGCCGAGCATGTCGAGCGCGGCGACGGCGACGTCGAACTCGGCGTGGCCATCGTGCTTGCTGGTCGAATAGTCGCGGACCCAGCGGAGGCGGTTGTTGGCGATGCGGGGCGTGCCGCGGCTGCAGGTGGCGATTTTCGTGGCAGCCTTGTCGGCCAGCGACATCTTCAGCTTGGCGGCGTTGCGGCAGACGATCTCGGTGAGTTCCTCGATGCTGTAGAACTCGAGATGCTCGCGGATTTGGAAGCGGTCGCGCAGCGGAGCCGAGAGCATGCCGCTGCGGGTGGTCGCGCCGATCACGGTGAACGGCCTCAGCCGCATCGTCACGGTGCGGGCGCCAGCCCCTTCGCCGAGCGTGATGTCGACGCGAAAATCCTCCATCGCCGGGTACATGAACTCCTCGACCGCCTTGGGCAGCCGGTGGATTTCGTCGATGAACAGCACCGAGCCTGCCTCGGCGTTCGTGAGGTAGGGCAGCAGGTCTTTCGGCGCGGCGAGCACGGCGCCGCTGGTCATCTGCAGGGTGACACCCAGATCGCGCGGGATGCAGGTGGCGAAGGTCGTCTTGCCGAGTCCGGGCGGGCCGTCGAACAGGATGTGGCCGAGCGGCTCCTTGCGTTTGCGGGCGGCGTCGACGGCGATAGCGATCCGCTCGGCGACTTGCCGCTGGCCGACCATTTCGTGCATGTGCCGCGGCCGTAGGGCGATCTCGTCGTCGCGGAGCTTGGCGAGTGCCTCGCGTGTGGCGGCAGGGTTTGGGGCAGCGTCTTGCAGCGCTTCGCCAGAGAGGATCCGTTCACGGGGCATGCGTGAACTATACCAGAATCGCCCGAACCGCGGAAACGGCGACGTGGATGCTGCAACGGCGCAAGAAACCTGCAATTGGTAGCGCCGCTCAAGACGCGGGTCGTCTCGGACGTACGCTACGAGACCAGTTGCCGCTTGGCGGGGCGAACGATCGCCGGCACCTGGGCCGCATCGTCGACCCGGTCGAGGAATTCCGATCAGCGCCGCATAGTATTTCGGCGGCAGGCCGTCGAAGTGGCCGGCGAAGGGAATCTCGAAGAACTGCTTGAATTCCGTGGGGGCCGCTGCGTGCAGCTCCCGACCGAGTGCGATCGGCACCACGTCGTCGCCCGTGCCGTGGCACTGGAACAGCGGGCCGTGGTAGTTGCGGATGCGGCGGAGCGAATTGTAGCGATTTCGCATCACGAGCTTCACCGGCAGCCAGGGATACAAGTGGGCGGCCGAGTCGGTCATCTTGTTGAACGTGTTTTCGAGCACCAGTGCCCGAGCACCTTGCTCAGCGGCCATGGCCACGGCCACGGCGCCGCCAATCGAACGGCCGATAACGGTGATTTCGTCGGTTTCGACGCCTTCTTTGCGGGCGAGCCAGCGCTGGGCGGCCAGGCCGTCGGCGATGCACCCCTTTTCATAGGGTTTGCCGCGGCTGCGACCGTAACCTCGATAGTCGAACACAAACAGCGTCGCCTGCAGATGCGACTGCAACCGAAACATCAAGTTAGCCTGATCGGCCACGTGCTCGGCATTGCCGTGACAATAGACCACCAGCCGCTTCGGATCGGAATGGGGAATGTACCAGCCGTGGAGCTTGGTCTCGTCCGCGGCCCGGAACCAGACGTTTTGCGGACGCAGCCAACGTGGCCTCCAATCGCCGCGCTCGCGCGAGGGAATCGGATAGACTAACGACCGTTCGATGATTCGGATGATCACGTCAATCGCATCCTGGACAAGTCTTCGCCTGGTGGGACCCGATGGTGTGGAGCGGTGCTAGCAGCGACGCACAGCCTAGCTGATCCGCTAGCAGTTGTCGATGCTGGGGGACTGGGGCGAAATCTGTCGATTTGGGGAGGTGGGAAATATCAGGATAGCCAGCAGAGGCCGGGAGGGGAAGGACCGATTCGGCCACAGCCAGGGGAGGCAAACCTAATTATCGGCAGGGGTGGGAGGCCTGGCAGCCAGCGTTCTGGCCCTGGGAAATAATAGCCTAGAGCCGGTCGCAGGCATAGCCCTTGTGACGGGCTCATTTCCTCAAGTCTGGACAGACATTAGCGGGAGAATCCACACCGCTACAACCCCTCTGCGTGGTGGTTCATTTGCTCGTGTCGGATTGCCTCGCGAGGTGCGTGCTTTCCAGACGCCGTCCAAAAAGGTCGGCTAGCTCACGGTAGTAGCGGGACGGCTCGGGATCGTTGTGACCGCGGTCGGCGAATTCGACGAAGCGTTTTTCGGAAGTGGGGGCGGCGGCGAAAAGTTCGCGGCCGAAGCGGATCGGGACGATCATGTCGGCCGTACCGTGGCTCTGGAACACCGGCCCCGCGTAGTTGCGGATCCGCGCGACCGAATCGTATTGGTTTTTCATCACCAGTCGGACGGGCAGCCAAGGATAGTGGTAGGCGGCCACGTCGGTCATCCGCGAGAAGGCGTTCACCAGCACGAGTGCTTGGGCGCCATTCTGCTCGGCGGCGACGGCCGTGGCGATCGCGCCGCCGATCGAGCGGCCCATCACGACGACGTCGCTTGGCTGCTTGCCGATCCGCTGGGCGAGCCACCGCTGGGCGGCAAGGCCGTCGGCGATGCAGCCCGCTTCGCTCGGCGTGCCTTCGCTGTGGCCGTAGCCGCGATAGTCGAAGATGAACACCGAGGCGTCGAGCGATTCCGAGAGTTGGGCCACAAGGTCGGCATTCATGCCGACGTCCTCGCCATTGCCGTGGCAGTAGAGGATCGCCCGCTTGGCTTGCGGCCGCTCGACGAACCAGCCGTGCAGCTTGGTGCCGTCGGCCGACGTGAAGTGAACGTCCTCGAATTCGAGCCCGGCCGGGTGCCAGTCGCCGCGTTCGCAGCGGCGGAATCGGATACACGAGCCAGGTTTCGAGGAGGGTCATGGCGAGCAATGCGAACAGATAAACGAGCAGCATCGGCGCGGACGATGCGCCACGCCGGTGGCAGGCAGCAACGCAGAGCGAGATCACGACATCGGCGAAGTCTCAGTCGGCGGCATACTGCAGTATAGCGGACGGCCGGGGTCGGATCAGGCCGAGAATGCTAGGCTGCGGTCCGGACCGGAGTCGCAGATTCTGCCGCGGCCGGGCTGAGCGCCGTTGCGCCGCTGGATCGAGACGGAAACATGCGGTCGCGGAAACCGCAACACGGGCAGTTCCAGCAATTTGGCCATGGTGATTCCGATCACGAACGCCCCGGCCATGTAGATCGCGGTTCGCAATTGCCACGAAACACCGAGGTCGCGCAAATGCGGAATGGCCCAGTACATCAGCGCCATGTGCCACAGATAGATCGAGTAGGAGTAGGCGCCGAGCGTGGCCAGCGCGGTGGTCAACAGGTTATTGGGGATTTGGCACATCAGCACACCCACCAAGAGGGCAGCAGCACCGAGATAGAACTGGGTGAAGCCGAACGTGTGGATGTAAAAGCTGCTCGGCGTGCCGGTAAACACGAATGCCGACAGCAGCCCGACGCCCAGCAGGGCAAGCGCATGCCGCCACGGCCGAAACGTGCGGACGAACCAATCGCCGTGGAAATGATGGGCGTAGCCGATCGCCACGCCGAAGAATAGCGAGTCCATTCGCAAGTGGCTGGGAAATACGTGTGTGTAATAGGAGTAGTCGCTACGGAGCCAAAAGTTGACGGCGCGCACGGCCAACAGCAGCACCGCGGTGGCTCCGACCAGATAAGGCACCGCTCGGAACGGATCTTGCGCGCCGCGATTGCGACGAGTCAGGAACAACAGCAGCAGCGGCAACAGGACGTAGAAATGCTCTTCCACGGCGAGCGTCCACGTGTGGTTCCAAAAACCACACCGGTAGGTCTGGATAAACATTAACTCCGAGAACATCGCCCCATCGCGGATCTTATGGCCGACGACGAGCAGTTGATACAAGTAGCTAAAGGCCAGCAGGAAAAAGAACGCCGGATATATTTTCCAACCGCGTCGCAGGTAAAACCGTTTGACATTGATTTCGCCGTGCTGTTTGTACTCGGCGAACAGCAGCCCGGAGACGAGGAATCCGCTCAAGACGAAGAACAAATCGACGCCGAGGCCGCCGAAGTTGAACCACACGTCGAACCCGGCTTTCAGCGGCGCGGGCAGGTCGCTGGGCGGGTTCTCCATGTGTCGGCCCAGGACCAACACGATCGCCAGCAGTCTCAAGAGATCGAGGCTGGGGAGCCGCGACGTGCCCGCGACGGGTAGTTGCGAGTGCGCTAGCCATAGGCGTCGGCTAACCAGTGGTTTTGAAGGGCCATGGGGGTAGGACGGTTTTTGCACGCCAGCGGGCGCGAGATTGAAGCAGGATCGCCGCCAGCCGTCCAGGGCAATCCGGGGCGTTAGGCGTGGGATTTTTCGTAGATGGCGTGTAGCAGCGAGTCGACGTCTTTGTACTTCTGCTTTTTGTCGAGCGCATCGTCCAATAGCCGGCGGGCGTCGGCGTCGCTGTGGCCTAGGGCCCGCAGCACATCAAATGCTTCGGAGAGCAGGTCGCGTTCGATTTCCGCAGACGGCGGCAGGTCGCGGCCGACCAAGAGCGGCGAACTTCGGCACTTTGCGGCGCAGCTTGGCGATCACCCGTTCGGACGTGGCCGGGCCGATGCCAGGCAGCGTCGAGAGGCCCTTGGCGTCCTGTTCTTCGATCAGCGTGGCGACTTCCTGCACCGGCCGGACCATCGCCCGCAGCGCCTTCTTCACGCCGACGCCGTCGACTTCGCAAAACATCTCGAAGAACTCGCGCTCGATCGGGCTCAAAAAGCCGACCAGCCGCGGGATCAGCCGGCCCTGCATCGCGTTGCCTTCGAGGTATTCGATCGTGTGCAGGCTGACCTCGCGGCCTAACTGCTCCTGCAACCGCCGCCGGGCGAACTCGGGGATCAGAATCTCGTATTCAAACGCGCCGACGGCGAGCGTGAGCACGTCGCCGACGACGGAGACGGGCAGTCCGGTAATTTTAGTAATCATGACGCCGATCGAGTGTAGAGGGTTAGCGGTCGCGGCCACGCGACTGCGATGGGAGTTCGCCCGTTTGGGCCAACGGGTGCCAAACGCCCGCTCGCGGCAAATCATACCGCTTCGCGCCTTCGCCCCCCAGCCCCCTACTCGCCGCCAATCACCGCCGCATGCCGCGTCAGATAGCAATGGCATAGCGCGATCGCCAGCGCATCGGCCACGTCGGGCGGCTCCGGATCAGCCGCTAGGCCAAGCTCCTGCCGGACCGCGGCCTGGATTTGCCACTTGGCGGCATGGCCGTTGCCGGTGATCGTTTTCTTGACCTGCGTCGACGGATAGCTGTGCATGGGGATGCCCGCCTGCGCCGCAGCGAGCAGGATCACGCCGCGGGCGTGGCCCATGAGGATCGCCGTCGTCGGCCGGTCGTAGTGCGAATAGAGCTCCTCGATCGCCAGCACCTCGGGCTTGAGCGATTTGATCACGTCGGCCACGCCCGCATGAATTTCTGCCACCCGCTCGGCCAGCGACGCGTTCTGTTTGCCCCGCACGACGCCCGCCTCGATCAGCTTCGGTTGCCGCTCGACGAAATCGAGCACGCCGTAGCCGGTGGTGTTGAGGCCAGGATCGATGCCGAGGACGATCATAGATCACGAGCGGGTGTTATCGTTCGAAGCTGCGAGTGGAGCCGGGAATGCCGTCGATGATCAGCGAGCCGTATCGCTCCGGCCCGATTTCCGGCGTTTTCACGCCGAAGGGCGACACGGCGATCAGCCCGTCGCGGCTGACGGTCTGGTCCAGTGCGAAGTAATTGACGTTGATCCGCACAAGCCGGCGGCCGGTGACTAATTGGCTGAACGTCACCGGTGCGAGCCTGCCGCGATGCGCGAAACGACCAGTGCTCTGTCATCCCATTTTTCCAGGCAGCGATCGTCGGGCATAGCGAAACATTTGGTCCGCCGTCTGGTAATCTGCGTCGCCAGCGCACGCACAAACTGCCGCGCTGCGATCGACGGCAGCACGCACCACGCGCAAACCACCGCGACCAACGTGGCAAACACGAAAAACGCTCGTAGTGAGAAGCGAACGGGCATTACGTTTGGTTCGTGAGCAATGTGCGGCTATCGTGCGACAATCAACTCTTCGACCATTCGGTGCCGCCGGCGCGGTCTTCGAGCGTGATGCCGACGGTCGCTTAGTCTATCTCGGATCATGTCGCCGGTGGCGAAGTCTTTGGCGGTGCGCGGCGTCGGCGCGGAGATGAATCAAGAGCTGCATGATGCCGTCGGTGGCCGTCGGGCCGCCGCCGGACCATTCGGTGCCGCCGGCGCGGTCTTCGAGCGTGATGCCGATCGGGCCGAGGGCGTCGCGGATCTTGTCGGCCACGGCGAAGTTCTTGTTCTTGCGGGCCGTGCACGCAGCTCGATCACCAGCGGCATCACCTGGGCCAGCAGCTCGTCCCCACCTGCCGCTTGCGGTTTAGCTGGCGGCACGATGAAGATGCCGAGGATGCTCGCCAATTCCTTGAGCGTCGTGAGCAGCGTCGTGAATTTTGCCACGGCGGCCGCGTCCGTCTTGCCTTTGCCTTCGAGGTCGGCATCATCGCAGAACTTGTTGATGATCTTGGCCAGCTCGAACAGCTCGCCGATCGCGCCGCCGGTGTTGAAGTCATCATCCATCGCGGCGAGGAATTTTTGGCGGCAGGTGGCGGCGGACTGCAGGACGGGGTCGGAGCTGCTGGCCCGCTCGCTGAAGCGAGCTCGCCGGCCGCGCGGGTGGCGGCGGGCTTTAGGGCGTAGAAGTCTTTGCCTGTGATGCGGGTGTAGCGTTTGAAGAGGCGGTAGAACGATTCGAGGCCGAGGCCGGCTTCTTCGATCGCGGGCTCATTGAACAGAACCGTGCTGCGGTAGTGGGTCCGCAACAGGAAGAAGCGGATCCGTTCGCCGCCTTGGCGCTCGATCAGGTCGGCGAGGCCGCCGGCACCTTTGGAGCGGGACATCTTTTCGGCGACGGCGTCGCCACTCGCTGAAGCGAGCTCGCCTTCTCGTTCGCTGCGGCCGCCGATTTTGCCGCTGACGGTGCCGGCAGCAACAGGCCGTTGTGGGCCCAATAGCTGACCATCGGCTTCGCGTGGCAGCATTCGCTTTGGGCGATTTCGTTTTCGTGGTGCGGGAACATCAGGTCGAGCCCGCCGCCGTGGATGTCGAACGTCTCGCCCGAGTAGCTTGCGGCTCATCGCCGAGCACTCGATGTGCCAGCCCGGCCGGCCCTGGCCCCAGGGGCTCTCCCACGACGGTTCGCCCGGCTTGGCCGATTTCCAGAGGGCGAAGTCGGCGACGTGCCGTTTGCGGGCGGCCGTCTCGCCGCCGTCGCCGTGGACCGACTCGATGCTGCGGTTCGAGAGCTTGCCGTATTGGGCGTCGCGGCCGACGTCGAAGTACACGTCGCCGTCCGAGGCGTACGCGAATTTGCGATCGATCAGGTCCTGGATGAACTGGATGATCTCCGGCATGCACTCGGTCGCCCGCGGGAAATGGTCGATCTGGTCGACGCCCAGGGCCGCGAGGTTGCTGTTGTAGTCGGCGATGTTCTCCTCGGCGACCTCGAACATCGAGATGCCGCGCTCGTTGGCCTTCTTGATCAGCTTGTCGTCGACGTCGGTGATGTTGACGACCCAGGTGACGTCGTAGCCGCAGTATTCGAGGTAGCGCTTGATGCAATCGAAGATCACCGGCCCGACCATGTGGCCGATGTGGGCTTTGTCGTAGACCGTCGGCCCGCAGAGGTAGATGCCGACCTTGCCCGGCCGGACGGTGCGAAACGGTTCCTTCTCGCGCGAGAGCGTGTTGTAGACACGGAGCGTCGGGTGCGGGGCGGCGATGGTGTCAGATTCTGCGGGCATGGATCGAGTCGAATATGCTCATGGGGCCAGTCTCGTAAATTGTAGGTGAATTAGCCGGCGAGCTACGCCTCGCCGGTGCTTTCACCGGTGCTTTCGACCAGCGCCACGCACCGCGCTTCGATCATTTCGCCGCTGCCCACCGGTCCCACGCCTTCGCCCGTCTTCGCCTTGAGGCCGACGTCGTGCGGGTTGAGGTGCAGGATGCCGGCGATGCGGTGGCGGATCGCGTCGTGGTAGTCGCAAAGCTTCGGTCGTTCGGCTTGGATCACGCAATCGAGATTCACTACCTGGTAGCCGGCCTCGGCCACCTTGTGGGCCGCCAGCGCCAGCATCTCGGCCGAGTCGCGGTTGCGATTGGCGGGGTCGGTGTTCGGAAACAGTCGGCCGATGTCGGGCAGCGCCGCGGCGCCCAGCAGCGCGTCGGTCACGGCGTGCAAGAGCACGTCGCCATCGCTGTGGCCGACGAGTTGGCGGTCGTGTGGCACGTCGACGCCGCCGATCCGCAACGGCCCGCCCGGCTCCGTGCGATGACTGTCCTCACCAAATCCGATCCGCAGCTTGCTCGTGATAGTGTCTCCGTGGCTCGGGGTTGGGGTAGAGTGGTCAATCCGCGCGGATTATAGCGGAGGGTCCATCTCGCGACAACGCGGGCAGGTTTGGCGTCGCTGTTACGGCGTAAGCCGCAAGCGGCGGGCGGTCGGTGGCGGCGAAATCGATCGTCACGCGCTCGGCGGCGGTGCTGGCACGCGACAGCCGCGCTTCGATGCGGGTGCCTTGGTGCAGGATCTGTGCGACCTTGACGTCACACGCGCGGGCCGTCGGCAGCCTCGGCCTCGACGGTTGGCAGCCGCTCGAACGGCGGGCAAAAGGCGACGTGCATGACCACGGTTCGTTCGCCCGGTGCAAATTCGGCCACCAGCCTGCCGTGGATCGCCTCGCAGCCGTCGGCGGTCCGCGAGCGGGTGAGTTGCTGAAGAAGTTGGTCGTCAATTGAAGCCGACGTTACAGCCGGCGAGCTACGCCTCGCCGGAACGAGCCCGCACGCAGCGGTCGCGGAGAGCCACACACCCCAGTCGATCCAGCGACTGCCGGGAAACGAGCAGGCGATGGCGAACAGCGCGAGGACGATCGCGGAGAGCCAATCGACGCGGCGGTCGCGAAGACGCAAGCGGACGGCGGCCGACCACGCGACGAGTCCACCGGCGGTGAGCAAGAGCGGCACCGGCGCGAGCGGCGTGTCGAACGCACCACTCACGCGGCGAACGAACAGGAAGACCGCAACTACTAATGCGAGCGCGAGCGACGCGACCAGCGCCGGAGCGATCGCCGCACGCCAATCGTCGACGGCGTCGTCCGCTTCGCGCCATGTCCCATCCGTGGCGAGCACCGCGATTGCCTCGTGTTACGTTGCCGCGGCGGTTGCCTCGGCGGCCTTGGCCAACGCTTTGGCCTTGTCGGTCTTTTCCCAGGTGAACTCCGGCTCGCTGCGGCCGAAGTGTCCGCCGGCGGCTGTCTTGCGATAGATCGGCCGGCGCAGGTCGAGGTGCTTGATGATGCCCGCGGGCGTCAGCGGGAAGACCTCGCGCACGAGCTCGCAGAGCCGCGCATCGTCGATCTTGCCGGTGCCTTCGGTGTCGACGTAGACGCTCACCGGCTCCGAGACGCCGATCGCGTAGGCGAGCTGCACTTCGCAGCGATCGGCCAGTCCCGAGGCGACGATGTTCTTCGCCACGTAGCGGGCCATGTAGGCGGCGCTGCGGTCGACCTTGGTCGGATCCTTGCCGCTGAACGCGCCGCCGCCGTGCCGGCCCCAGCCGCCGTAGGTGTCGACGATGATCTTGCGCCCGGTCAGGCCGCAGTCGCCGTGCGGACCGCCGACCACGAACCGGCCGGTCGGATTGATGTGGTACGTGATGTCGTCGCTGGACCATTCACCCAGCGTACGGCTTGACGATCTTGTTTTTGATGTACGTCTCAATTTCATCGTTGGAGACGTCGGACGCGTGCTGCGTCGAAACGACGACCGTGTCGACCCGCAGCGGCGTATTGCCGTCGTACTCGACCGTGACCTGGCTCTTCGAGTCGGGCCGAAGCCACTTCACTTCGCCTTTCTTGCGAGCTTCGGTGAGGCGGTTGAGGATGCGGTGCGAGAGCGCGATCGGCAGCGGCATCAGCTCGGGCGTGTCGTTGCAGGCGTAGCCGAACATCAAGCCCTGGTCGCCGGCGCCGATGTCCTTGCCTGCCGCCGCGTCGTCGTCGACGCCCATGGCGATGTCGGGCGATTGCTCGTGGATCGCCACCAGCACCGAGCAGTGGTCGGCGCTGATGCCCATGTCGGCCTCGGTGTAGCCGACTTCGCGGACCACCTCGCGGACCACCTGCTGTAGGTCGACCGTCGCCTTGGTCGTGACTTCGCCAGCGATCACGCACAGGCCGGTGGTGACCATCGTCTCGCAGGCCACCCGGCTCATCGGGTCTTGGGCGAACATGGCGTCGAGGACGCCGTCGGAGATTTGGTCGGCCAACTTATCGGGATGGCCCATGCTGACCGCTTCGCTTGTGAACAGGTATCTGCCGGATGCCACGGATCGACTCCCAAATGGTGTGCGTCAGCCTTTTTGGGCTGACCTGTCTTTTCTATGTCAGGCTGGAAGGCCTGGCGTACGTCTGCAACGTGTACAGTATAAATGCGACCCAGCGTTGGTCGCAACCGACCGTCGGTAATAAGCCGCAACTTGGGCCGCTTCGGAATGTCGATTGTGCCTGCTACACTGGTGCTATGGCACGTTGGCCGCGACACGTCTGGACTTCGATCTTCACTTATGGCACGGTATTCGTGCTGTTTCCGCTGTTGTGCTTGCTGGCTTACGGGTGGGTGAGAGGCTGGATTTTCTAATGGTGAACCCAACGTCGACTCCATTGAGCCGTGAGGAGCTGGCCGCCTGCCTGGAGCCGTTCGGCCAGCAGCACTTGCTCGCGTTCTGGGATCAAATCGACGATCCGGGCCGGGCGCAGCTGGCCCAGCAGATCGCGGCGATCGACTTCGGCCAAGTGGCCGAGCTTTTCAAAAACGTGGCCGCGACGCACGATTGGGCGGCGCTCGCGCGGCGGGCCGAGCCGCCGCCGGCCATTCGGTTGGCTGATCGTGAGAATCCCGAATCAAAAGCTGCCGCCCGGTCCCGCGGCGAGTTGGCACTGGCCGCAGGCGAGGTTGGCGTGTTGCTCACGGCCGGAGGGCAGGGGAGCCGGCTCGGATTCAATCAACCCAAGGGAATGTACCCGATCGGACCGGTGTCGGGTGTTTCGCTCCTGCAGGTCCACATTGAAAAGGCGCTCGCCGCAACCACACGCTACGGTGCCGCGGTGCCGGTCTACATGATGACCAGCCCCGTCACGCACGACGAGCAGGTCGCGTTCCTCAACGAGCATGATCGCTTCGGTCTTGCCGAAGATGACTTGGTCGTGTTCTGCCAGGGCACGATGCCGGCCGTCGACGCGAAGACCGGCAAGCTGCTGCTCGCGGCGAAGGACGAGGTGTTCTTGAGCCCCAACGGCCACGGCGGCACGGTCGCGGCGCTGGCCGACAGCGGCGCGATCGAGCACATGCACCGCCGCGGCGTGAAGCACCTGTTCTATTTGCAGGTCGACAATCCGCTCGCGCCGATCGCCGACCCGGAATTCATCGGATACCACCTGCTCGCCGATTCGGAGCTCACGTCAATGGCCGTGGCGAAGCAGGCGCCCGACGACAAGCTCGGCAACTTCGTAGCGGTCGATGGCCGCGTGCAAGTGATCGAGTACAGCGACTTCCCACACGACGTGGCCGAGCGGCGCGGCGCCGACGGCCGGCTCGTGTTTTGGGCCGGGAGCATCGCGATGCACGTGTTTGCGGTCGATTTCCTGGAGCGGGCGCTCGGGTTGCGCGACGCGCTGCCGTTACACGTCGCTCATAAGAAGGTGCCGCATGTCGACGTGAGCGGCCAACTTGTCGAGCCGACGCAGCCGAACGCGCTCAAGTTCGAGCGGTTCATTTTCGATCTGTTGCCGCACGCGGCGAACGCAATCGTCGTCGAGTATCCGGAGCGGGAAGTGTTCGCGCCGCTCAAAAACGCACCGGGGGCCGACCGCGATACGCCCGAGTACGTGCGCGAGCTGATGGTCGACCAACATCGCCACTGGCTCGAGATAGCCGGCGCGAAAGTCGCCGAAAACGCGCTAGTCGAAATCAGCCCGCTGTGGGCACTTGATGGTCTTGGCGCTTTTATGCGAAGTGATTGCCCGAAGTCTATCGACCAGCCGACATATCTGCGATGAATTACGAAGTCGAGCAGAAGCATCGGGTCGAAGATACAGCGTCGCTCCAGCGGCGATTGGCCGAGCAAGGCGCAACGCTGAGTCCGCCGATCGTGCAGGTCGATCAGTATTGGAACCATCCTTGCCGCGACTTCGCCCAGACGGACGAAGCCCTGCGACTTCGCACCGTCGGCGACGCGACCTTCGTGACTTACAAGGGACCAAAGCTCGACGCCACGTCCAAGACACGGCGCGAGCTCGAATTGCTGATTGCCGGCCAGCCGAGCGAGTTCTCCGACCTGTTGTCGGCGCTCGGTTTCATACCAGTGGCCACGATTGAGAAGACTCGGCGGGCTTTTGAACTTGGTCGCAGTGGCTTGCTCGTCCAGGGCGCATGGGACGATGTTCACGGCGTCGGAACATTCGTCGAATTGGAGCTCGTCACCGATGAAGCGAAGCTGGTTGATGCAAAGCGAATCATCGCATCGCTGGCAGAAGAGCTGATGCTAGGTCCGTCAATTCGGCAGAGCTACCTTGAACTACTGCTGTCCAGTCGCGAGTAGAAATTCTCGCAATCGGAGCCTTTTTTGGGCACTGTTTTTGCTCTCTCGTTCCATCGTTCGACGGACACACGCTTCGGCCGGTTTTTTGCTCTCCCGAGTGCAGCAAGTTCAAACGGTTTCGAAACTATTACAAGATCGCCGCGAACCACCTCGCTGTGCCATGATGGCTCGGCCAATTTGCGGCAGGAACCGGCACAATGGATGTGTCGGAAAGAGGTACACGATGACCGATTCTCGCGGCCCTTTTCGCCCAAATGGCGCTGGCCCCGCTGGTGCCAGTTCTTATTTGCCGGCAACGTACGGTTCCCCAGGTTTCAACTCGACGTTGGTCGGATTGTTGATCCAGACGGCCATGATTGCCGTCGTCGAGGGAATCTACGAAACCTTTTCCGCCTCGCGGGGTTCTAAGCAAGGAACCTACCCGGCCTTGTCCGGGAAGTTCCGTTTTCCGTTAAAGTCTTACCAAAACGCCTTGATCTCCAACGCCTTGGGTCGAAAATCAAAGTTGTGCTCAACCGGCTGCGTGGCCGGCCAGCGCCGTCGTCGGCGCGCTGTATTTGGTTCGTTCTAATCGCAAGGGAGAGAGAAGATGAAGCTTTGCACGTTCCTCGCGGCCCTGTTGGCCCTCTGTAACTGGACATTCGTCGTGAGCGGAAAGGCCATGGCCCACGGTGGGACGGACTTCGCCGTGCTGGATTGCGAAGACGAAAATGGTGACAAGACCGAGCGCACGTTCGATTGCGAAGAAGAAGATCATGGCGATTCGCAGCGAGCCGTTCTCGACTGCGAAGACGAAGGCGGCGATAAGGATGGGGCCGTGCTCGATTGCCACGACAATGACGACGACGGCGGCGATCAATCGTAAGCGATGAGTTGCCGGTGGCGGCTCGCTGTCTACAATCGGACAAAACATCGGGCGATGCGTGGAAACGCACCGCCCGTTTTATTGGGCCGAAGCTGCGGAACTGAGCTTTCGCCAAACTACGCATTTTGACATAATCTGCCTGCCCAATGGAGAGTTAAGCCGCACACGGTGGCTTACGGATGGCCGAGGAGTGCCGACCGTTGTCGTACCACGTTGGCGTGATGCAGGATGCACGGCGATGAAGATTTTTTTTTCGGTCGGCGAGCCAAGCGGCGATTTGCACGGCGCGAATCTGATTCGCGAGCTCAGCCGTCGGCGGGGCGACCTTGAGTTTGTCGGCTACGGTGGGCCGCGGATGGCGGCGGCCGGCTGCCAATTGCACGAAGACCTCACCAAGCTCGCGGTGATGTGGTTCGCCCGCGTGCTGTTGAACATTCATCGCTTCTGGGGCCTCGCCAGCCGGGCCGACCGATACTTCCGCCACGAGCGGCCCGATGCGGTCGTGCTGATCGACTATCCGGGTTTCAATTGGTGGATCGCCCGCCGGGCGAAGGCCCACGGCATCCCGGTGTTCTACTACGGCACGCCGCAGATCTGGGCGTGGGCCGGTTGGCGGATCAAGAAGATGCGCCGCCTGGTCGACCACGTGCTCTGCAAATTGCCGTTCGAGGAGCCTTGGTATCGCCAGCGCGGCTGCCGCGCAACCTACGTCGGCCATCCCTATTTCGACCAGCTCCGCGGCGAATCGCTCGACGCGGAATTTATCGACAGGCAGCGTTCGGGCGATGGCCCGCTGGTGGCAATTCTGCCCGGCTCGCGCACGCAGGAAGTGAAGAGCAACGTCGGCTACTTCTTGAAGGCGGCACGGATCGTACGCGAACGGGTGCCGAACGCGCGGTTCGCCGTTGCATCCTTCAAAGCGAGCCAAGCCGATTTCGTGCGCGAACAATTGTTGGGCGTCGACCTGCCGATCGAAATCCACGTCGGCCGGACGGCGGAGCTGATCGCCGCCTCCGAGTGTACGATGGCGGTGTCCGGCTCGGTGTCGCTCGAGCTCCTGTACCACACGAAGCCGTCGGTAATCCTTTACTACATCTCGCCTCTGGCATTTTTCGTGCAGCAGTTCTTTCGCAAGGTGCGGTACATCACGCTGGTGAACCTACTCGTGACGGACGACTTGTTCCCGAAGCGAGTGGCAACGTATGACCCCAACGACCCGGTCGATGCCAAGGTCTTGATGCCGGAGTATCTGACGTGCGAGGATAAGTCCGGCCAGGTGGCCGAGCACGTGATCGAATGGCTCACAGACCCGGCAGCGAAGTCCGCGCGAATTGCCCAGCTTGCCGCGCTCAAGGAGCGAGTCGGTTACGGTGGGGCCTCGAAGCGGGCGGCGGATTATCTGCTCAGCGAGCTCGATCGCAGCGCGGAGCGACTCGGCACTGCGGACCCATTTTCCGTTTGCGGCGAGGCTCGAAGAAGCGGCCCGCGGCGCGGCGTGACCGTTTAGCGGCGGGGCTTGTCCCGCGCTGGTTCGATAACGCGGGGCAAGCCCCGCCGCTAATTGCCTCCGGCGGTTCTCGCGTTTATTCTGGCTCTTGACCCTCAACTTCCATGTTCCTTGCCGAACCACCACCGTCGCAGGCCGACTTGCACTTCCGCGTGTTCGGCATCCCGGTGCGCGTCCATCCCTGGTTTTGGATCATTGCGCTGCTAATGGGAATCAGCGGCAGCGGCCCGGCCGATCCGATGGCGACGCTCGAGTGGGTGGCCGTCGTGTTCTTTTCGATTTTGATCCACGAGCTGGGCCACGCTATTACGCAACGCGGCTTCGGCGGCCGGCCCCGGATCACGCTTTACTCATTGGGTGGCCTGGCCTCGTGCGACGATTGCGACAGGTCGCCGCGCAGTCAAATTCTGATCTCGTTCGCGGGACCGGCGGCGGGATTTTTGTTCGCGGCCGTGCTGCTCGCGGCGATTCGTGTGGGGGGACACCGCGTCGAATTCGGCCGGATTCCCGGACTAATTGGCGTGTTTGTGCCGGCTTGGGAGCCGTTCGAATCGCCGCTGGCCGATAGTCTGATTTTTGATTTGCTCTACGTGAATATCTTCTGGGGACTGGTGAATTTGCTGCCGATCTATCCGCTCGACGGCGGTCGAGTGTCGCGGGAGCTATTCACGCTCAACCATCCTCGCCGCGGCATCGTACAATCGTTATGGGTGTCGGTGATCGCCGGCGGGATCATGGCGGCCTTCGGGTTGTCGCGTAATTCAATCTTTGTCACCTTCATGTTTGGTTACCTGGCTTACGCCAGTTACCAAACCCTACGCGCTTACGAGCAGCATTGGCAGTGATTGGTGATCGATGGCCGCGGACCGAAAACCGACTCGGCGGGTGATCTTCTTGGGCGCGAGCAATTTGGTGCGCTCGATCTCAACGGTCGTGGAAACCGCGCGTCAAATCTGGCGCGAGCCGATTGAAATCATGGCGGCGATCGGCCACGGACGGTCGTATGGACGCGATTCGTCGCTGTTGGGACGAAAAATTTCCGGAATTTTTCCCTGCCCGCTTTGGAAGGATTTACAAACTCGTCCGCCGCTGCCGACCGTCGCACTGGTGACCGACGTCGGCAACGATTTGGGGTATGGAGTGCAGGTGGCCGAGCTCGTTTCGTGGGTCGACGGCTGCCTTGAGCGTTTGCAAAACGCACAAGCGGCGACGATCGTCACCGAGTTGCCACTCGCGCGGCTCGAGCGACTCCGCGAGCACGAGTTTTTGTTTTTTCGAGCGTTGTTTTTTCCCAATTCGCGGCTGACCTTGGCCGACATACGCGCGCGGGCCAGTACGCTCAACGATTCGCTTGTGGAGTTGGGCGGGCGACGAAAAATCCCGGTAATTCCAGTGCCTGGCGCGTGGTATGGATTCGATCCAATCCATATCAAGCGGTCGCATTGGAAGCACGCCTGGCCGACGATTCTCTCCGCCTGGCACGACCATGAACCACACAGCGCGCGGCCGCGCACTTCCTTCGCGCGGTGGGCCTATTTGCGATCGCTCGCGCCGGCGGAGTACTCGTATTTGGGTTGGCGGCGCCGAGCGCAGCAGCCGTGTGGAGTGTTGCGAGACGGTACGACAGTTTCGCTTTATTGAATCGCTTCTGCACCCGGTTTGCGCGGAGATCGAATGCGTCGCGAATTGGTTTTTGGGCAGTGCGCTGGACGGGAGACCCAAAAATTTTTTCGTGGTGGGCATTTTTTTTGCCGAAAACGTGTTGCACAAACATGACAATTTTGTACAACTACGAACAAGTGGAACCTGAAATTGTTTCGGTTCCACTCCGCAACACATCCTTAAGGAGTGTTTGATTCGCATGCGAGTTGAACACGGATGTACCGGAAAGCTACCGCGGAATGGTAGCGATCAGAAGTAGGAGAGCGACGGCTCGACGACAATGTGTGTCGCGGCGAGTTGCTTTCCAAAACCCTTTATGGAGGAGTAGACTGTGGCCAAGAAACGTAAAGCCAAAAAGAAGGCTGCCAAGAAAGGCACCAAGAAGAAGGGCACCAAGAAGAAGGCCAAGCGCAAGAAGAAGAAGACGACCAAGAAGGCCTAGTTGCCTTCCACTTTGACTCGCCGCCGGCGATTCGAGCGATCGAGACGCCTGGCAGGCAAGTCAGCGCGAAATAGCGAGAAAGAGCCGCAGGGGATTCCTCCCGCGGCTCTAATTTTTTGCGCTGGCAGCTGATATAACCGTGAGCCAACAGCTCGCCGGCGCGTTAGACAAGGTGCCGGCGAGCTGTTGGCTCGCGGTTATTTCCCTACGCTGGGCGTCACGGGCTGTTTGCTTTACAGCACCGAAAGGCTTGGCATCGGCGGGCTGGCTTTGTGGCCGGCTACCAGGCCGCGCACGAGATTCAAACAAATCTCGCCGAAATAGCCGGCCGTCGACTCGTCGTCGAAGTTGCCCCCCGTCCGACCAGCGTCGCCCCGTTCGCGGATGCCGATGTTGATCGGCACGTCGCCCAAGAACGGCACGTCGAGCTCCGCCGCCTTACGCCGCGCCCCGCCGGAGCCGAAGATGTCGTAGCGTTTGCCGTTGTCGGGGCAGAGGAAGTAGCTCATGTTCTCGACCATGCCCAACAGCGGAATGCTCACCTTACGGAACATGGCGATCGCCTTCACCGCGTCCAACAGCGCCACGTCCTGCGGCGTGCAGACGACGACCGCGCCGGAGAGCGGCAACAGTTGCGAGAGCGTCAGCGCGATGTCGCCGGTGCCGGGCGGCATGTCGATCACGAGGTAGTCGAGGTCGCCCCACTCGGTGTCACGCAGGAACTGCGTGATCGCCCCGTGCAGCATCGGCCCGCGCCAGACCACCGCTTCACCCGGCGGCACGAGGAAACCCATGCTCATCACCCGCAGGCCGTCCTTCGTGACCGGCTGGAGCCGGCCCTCGACGAGCGTCGGCCGCTCACTTACCCCGAGCAGGTGCGGAATGCTGGGCCCATACACGTCGGCGTCCATCAGTCCGACTTTCGCGCCGGAGTTCTTTAGACCGTAGGCGATCGAAGCCGCGATCGTGCTCTTGCCGACGCCGCCTTTGCCCGAGCCGACGGCAATCACGCTCTTGGCCGTGAGGCCGATTTGCCCGATGGGTTCCGCGGGGCGATGATGTTCGACGACGCGGAGTTTCACGTCGGCGCCGGCCGGCAGTTTTTCCTTCAGGAGCCGTAGGGCCTCCTCGCCGACTTTTTCCCACAGCGGAGCCGACCAGGTCGTGAGCCCGAGCGTTATGGCGACTTTAGTGCCGTCCACGTCGACGTCGTGCAACTGGTCCATGGCGACGACACTGCGGCCCGATTCGGGATCCAACAGCGTGGCGAACGACGTCTCGACGGCGGCACGATCAAGCGAACTGGACATAGCGGGTCCTGGGCAGGCGGTGAATGCGTGAACGAGTCCAACCTACCGGTGATCAATCGGCTTGCCAAGGCAGCGTCGCCCAAATGCGGGCCACGAGCGGCAGACTCTCGTCTTTGCCGTGGACCGCTGCCGCATGTCGCTGGCCGAGGGCCAGAATCGCGTCCAGCCGCCGTGGCGACGCAGCAACGGCTGCGGCGCCGGCCTCGACGACGGCGTCTCGGACTTCCGTGAAGCTCTCCGCCAGCGATCGGTCGAAAAGTGCGACCAAACGCACGCCCGGAGTTTTCTTCCGAATGACGGGTAGCAAGGCTAGGGCCGCGGCAAAATTTGTGCGATCGAATTCAATCGCCGCCAGACACGCCGGCCGATCGGCAAGTTCTGACTCCAGCTCGGCGAGGTGGCGGACCTCGCGCAGCCGATACGGCACGCCGCTTGACGCGAACGACATTCGCAGTGCGGAAGCCCAGCGGCTAGTCCGCTCGCAGACGACCCAATCGATTCGGCTCATGGGGTGACGTCCTCCACGGCTTCCTTCGTGGGTTCTTTCACCAGCCCGAGTTGAACCAACCGGCGGTAGAGCCGCGGGCGCGTCATTCCCAGTAGTTCGGCCGCCGCCGATTTGTTGCCGCCCGCCTGGGCGAGGGCGCGAGAAATCACCTCGCGCTCGATCGACCCGAGCAATTCGTCGAGCACGATCTTTTCGGGAGCGCGGCGAGGCGCTGCGGCGGCCTTGGCGGCATGATGCACGATCGGCGGCAGATCGGCCGGCGTGATTTCGTGCATTGCAGCTGCCGCGTGGGCGGCGTCGATTACGCCGCGCAGTTCCTCGAGTTCCCCCGGCCAGCGGTAGAGGGCCAGCCGGTCGAGCGCATCGGGTCGCACGGAGCCGAGCTGTTTTGCACTTTCGCGATTTGCAGCTTCCACGAAACACTGCGCCAGCAGCGGCAAATCCTCGAGCCGTGCTGCAAGCGGCGGTACGTCGATCGCGATCGTCGACAGCGCGGCCAGAAGGTGCGGATTGATTTCCGGCGGCTCATCCGGTGGATCGGCCGATACGCTGGGCGTGATTGTGGCGATGCACCGCGCCGCAAGCGCCGGATCGGCCAAGGTTGTCAACAGCTGCAATTGCAGCGGCAGCGGCAGTCGTTCCAGACTCAGTAATAGCAGGGTGCTGCGTTGTCTAGGGCCTGGCGATTCCCGGACTGAACCGACGGCTCGACGCAGCGATTCCTCCGTGGCCACTTCGCAATCGACCGGCACGAGCTTTCCTATCGCCTCTTTCCCGGCGAGTTCCGAAGCTTGGTAGTGAATCGCCCGGGCGACGTGCTCGCGGCCGGTTCCGCGGCGGCCGCGAACAAGCACGTTGGCCTGGCTGACGGCCGCGGCGGCAACTTGGGCGTGTACTTTTCGCATGCCGGTACTTTCGCCGAGCAGCGACTCAATCGCGTATTCGGCCGCCTGCTCGCGGCGAAAGCGGCGGATCGCGCGGTGCAATTCGTCGGCCGCCGGCTCGTCGGAGAGTTCTGCCGCCAACTCCTGAGGCGACAAATCGACAGCGGCGAGAAGCACCAGCACGCCGCACGGCGTCGGGCTTTCCACGGCGAGTGGCACAAACTCGGCGCGACGATGCACGAGCCGGCCGCCGCGGTCGACGCAGCCGATCGTGCCGGAGGTTGCCACGCCCGTAAGCGATTGCGGCGGCGGACAGAGGTCGGTCAGCGGCGGCAGGGCGACGGACCGAGGCACGGCATTTGCCGCCGGCTCGGAATGGTACTCCACGCAGCGGCCGACAATCCTCTCCGGCTCGAGACCCAACCACGTCGCTAGTGCCGCATTACAGTAAACGACCTGTCGCCGCGCGTCGACTGCGTAGATCGGCCGGCTGCTGGCGTCCAGCAGATTCTCTAGCAATGCGATCGTGGAAGGCGTCTGTTCCATGGTGGCATCATTCAGCGTGCGCGAAATGGTCCTCTCCTGCAAGTAAATGACGGGGTCGAGGACGACCCGGCTCGCGAATGCTACAATCCAGCGACCGATTCTCACTGCCAATTCGCCGGTGTTTCCATGCCGCTCGATCCCGTCGAAATGCTCCAGCAACTCATCCGCATCCCGAGCGTCAATCCGCTGGGCCGGGCGGACGACGATGCAAACTGCGGCGAAGCGCGGCTGACGGACTACCTGCAGGGGCTCTGCGAACAATTGGGCTGGCGGTGGCTGCGGCAGGAGGTCCACCCGGGCCGCGAGAATCTACTCGCCGTCGTACCAGGCAGCCCGCCGGCCTGCGAGGGCGGCGAGCTGCAACTATGGGACGTGCATCAGGACACCGTCGCGGCGGACGGCATGTCGGTCGATCCGTTTGGCGGCGAACTGCGGGACGCTCGGGTCTACGGTCGCGGGGCCTGCGACGACAAAGGGCCGATGGCGGCGATGATTGCGGCGCTCTCTCGATTGTCGCCGGCCGATCGCGCCGCGCGGCGCCCGACGATCGTTTTGGCGCTTCCCGTGAACGAGGAGTGCGGATTCACCGGGGCACAAGCATTGTGCGACCTTTGGCGACCCGATCGACAGGCAGATGCGCACGTCACCGGCGGCACGACATCGGCAGCCGACATGTTCCCCCGACCGCCCGATTTGGCGATCGTCGCCGAGCCGACGGACCTGCAAGTCGTCGTCGCGCACCAGGGCGTGGTCCGCTGGCGGTGCCATGCGATCGGCCGTGCAGCGCATTCGTCGCGGCCCGACGAGGGGGTCAACGCCGTCTACGCGATGGGCCGCGTCGTTCAAGCGATCGAGCAGTATCAGCGCGAGCTGGCCGCTGCCGAGCCGCATCCGCTGTGCGGGCGGCCGGCCGTGTGCGTCACGACGATCGCCGGCGGCGTCGGCATCAATACGGTGCCCGACGCGGCCACGATCAGCATCGACCGCCGAATTGGCCCCGGCGATAGTCCGGCGGCCGCGTTTGCCGAGTTGGTGCGTTACATCGCGGAGCACGCGAACCTCGGCGTCGCGCGGCTCGAACACGATCCGCCCTTCATGAAGAGCAGCGGTTTGGCCGAATCGAACAACGGGCCCGTGGCGGCGCGGCTCGTGCAACTGGTTCGCGACGCGCGGCGGAAGTGCGAGCGGGCCGGCGCGCCGTACGGCACCGACGCGGCCGCGATTGGCGTCGGCGGCGTGCCGACCGTCGTCTTTGGCCCGGGCTCCGTCGACCAGGCGCACGCCGCCGACGAGTTCATCGAGGTCAGCGAGCTGGAACTGGGGACGGATCTCTATTGTCGTGTCGCCTGCGATGGCCTGCCGACGCAACACGAATAGCCGCGGCCTAACCAGGTCGCTGGTGCATCGTGCTGCCTGCGCGCCGTTGGCTCGCGGCTAGGATGAGTGCGAGCAAGAATTTGTGCTCATCGGTCGCCCTGCGCAAAACGAAACCGCGGCGCTTGGCCCTGCCAAGCGCCGCGGTTCGCAAAGCTTCGTTCTCGACATGCTCGGCGTCGACGAGTGTCCCCCCGGACGAAGACGCACTGGTTCGGTTGCCCGAAACGCCACCCGGCCGGTGGCGAAGCGGCGGACATCTGCTCGAAGTGGCGGCTTCGCTCGGGGCGATGCGGCCCGCTTCAGCAGAATCCGCCGGCTTCAAAACACATCGAGCGCGAAGTGGGCTCCACTGTAAAATTTGCGCGGACTCGGATAGTAGTTGTGCCAATGGCGATTGTAGACCGGGATCCGCATCTCGGGCGGATAGCGATAGTACAAGCTGTCGGCGCTGCGGTAGTACTCATTCCCCCAGAAGTTCTGCGGGTAATAGACGTACGGATAGTGATAGAAGCGCTCCCAATCCTGGGTCGTGTAGGTGGTTCCCCACGACCGGCCGTAGGCCTGTTGGGCTTGGGCCTCGCCGGCATACAGCAGGGCTGCGAGCGCGGCGGTCAGAAATATCGCGAGGCTAATCCGGCGGGTCATCGAATCTCTCCCCCCTCGGGCTGAAACACGCTGCGGGCACACGGGCCGACGGCCAAGATGCCATCGGTGTCCGTAGTAGCATCGACCCGTGTTACAACCGGGAATGAGAGAAAATCCGACAAGACCCCTACGACCGGCCTGTGATTCGGCCGCTAGCGTGATAAGCCTTGCCGATTAGCCAAACAGTACGGGAATCGGTGGCCGTTGAACCCGAAACTTACGGACCTTCTGCCGCGTGCGCAAGCAGGATTCGCAGCACCTCCCGCGACGTTGCCGACTGCTTCAAAATTTCGGTGTGGCTGGCGTCGATAATGATTTCGCTCTGCACGCCCAACAGCCGGGCACTTGAAACCGCGACCACGCCGTCCGTGTCTCCTTCGCCGAGCGTCCAGCGGTCGTCGCCGATGATCGAGTGGAGTTGCACGCCTTGCCGGTAAGGCAGCCGGGCGGTCGCTTGCAAGATCGCGCTCGAGGGTTCCAAGAGATCGATGCTGCTGGGGATGCCGCGGCTCATTTCCTCGTAGAAGGCGCCGGGATTGTCGCGCACCAGCTGCGCGTGCCGTGCCTGCCATTCGGGCGGCTCCTTCACGAGCGCCGAACTGATTTGGCCGACGCATCGCCGCGCGTAGACGGAGCCGCGATGCGGCGTGGCGATGAAGATCACCTGGCTTACGTCGGGTGACGGCGTGAAGAAGAATGCTTTGGCCAGCCGCATGCGGGACTCGCCGTCGGTGCGAATGGCGTCGAACGAAACCTTCGCGGCCGAGCGCCAGAGGACGTCAGTGCTATTCGTGACCTGCAGTTTCGAAACAAGTCCGCCCAGGCTGTGCCCGATCATGACCATCCGCGACATGCACGGGTCCAACCGTAGCGGGTCGTACGTCTGCCGTAACGCGGCGATTTGCTCGCGCAGCTCGGCGGCGCTGGTGAGGAACGGATCGCCAGTGTCGTATCGGAAAGCCCAGATCTGGTAGCGAGCCATGATCGACGGCTGCGCGCGGAGGTCGTTTTCCAAGTCGGACCAGGTAACCGGGCTGGAGGCCAAGCCGTGCACCAGCACGACCGGAATCTTGCCGGGCTGAAAAGGCTCGATCATGCGCAGGCTGGCTGCGTCGTGATTGCTTGCCGGGTCCAGAAAATCTTCGAGCCCGGCACCGCCTTCCTGCGTGGCCGCGTAGGCGATCGGCGCGGTGAGGTCGCGGGCGAGCGGGAGCCCGCTGTCGGTCGCACAGGTGCGCAGCGGATCGTAGAAGTCGAGCGTGAAGCCGCCGGCCAGCGGTGGGCCGGCCGGTTGAAGCACGGCGGTCGCGGCAAACGGTTGCCGACTCTTTGTGAATGGCCGAAGTGGCGTTTCGCTCGTGAGCACGACGTATTCGACGCCGACGCCGCTCGACATGTAGCGGTGGCCAAGATGGCGCGACGCGTAGCTGCCGACCGGCTGTAGGTAGCGGAAGTCGGCTGGCTGCCAGAGAAAGCCGAAATAGCGGACGGGAATCCGCCGGCCGTCGCCGAGCTTCAGGCCCTGCGTCGAATCGAGCCGTCCGAAGCGGGTGGCGGAAGCGACCAGTCTGCGTACCGCGGCGCGATATAGCTCGGCGCCGGCGTCGCCCGGCGTCGTGGCGCCGGCAACGTCGAACGGCCAGGCGTCGACTGCGGCGGCATAGTAATAGTCGATCGCCGCGGGATTGTCGTCGGCCTCGGCTTCGATGCCAGCAGAATAGTTCGCCTCCGCCGAAGCCAGCGCACCCGTGGCGCGAATTACCGGCGGCGGCGAAGCGGGCGGATACCAAACGGTATTGGAACGCGAGAGCGAACAGCCGGTGAGCGCAAACAGCAGCAACAGCGCGATCCAGAATCGCGCGTGCGTCACTCCTTCGGACTGTCCCGCATCCATCGGGCGGCTCCATGCCGGAAAGCAGGCGGCACCGTCGTGGGGCCGTCATCGCAAGTATTCCCGACAATTGCGGCAGCAACCACGCGGCGAGAGGATTTGGCGCAGATTTCTCACGCGGCTCCGCCCGCAGGATTGGCACAGACCGCAAGGTTTAGCGGCGTTGGGAAACTTTGCCGGCGGTCAGTCGAAGGGCACAGGCCAAAGGAATTCGCCGCGCTCACGATAAGTGGCGATCTGTTGGACTGAGTGCGCGCTCTTGCGGCGAACCGCTTCGGCCGTGTTGAAGGCGTTGTGGGGCGTGAGGAGGCAGTCGTCGCGGTTCGCGAGCGCGAGCGTGGCGGCAACTTCGAGATCGTCGGATGGAACGCCGGCGCGGAGCGAGGTTGCCAAATTGGCTTCGTGATCGAACACGTCCAGACCGACGCCCGACAAGTGACCCGCTTCGAGCGCCGCCAGGAGCGTCGTCGACGGACTCAACTCGCCGCGCGAAATGTTGACGAACACTGCGCCGGGCTTCACGCGCCGCCACTTTGCGGTGTCGAAGTAACCGACGTTTCCGCGATTGAGGTTCATCGCGGCCACGACGACGTCGGCCTGCGGCAAGGCGGTGGCGACGTCGGTATACTCGACGTCGGCGTGCCGCTCCTCGACGTCGACGCCGAGCACCCGCATGCCGAGCGCCCGGCCGATGGCGCAGACTTCGCGGCCGATGTGGCCGACGCCAATCACGACCAGCGTGCGGCCGGCGCACTCTCGGCCAGTGATGCCATCGCGGTGAAACGCGCGAAATTGAGCGACCTGCCGCGGCAGTCGACGCAGCAGGGCCATCCACAGCAGCATGGCTTGTTCGGCAACCGCGCGGTGGCAATAGAGCGGCAGGTAGCCCAGCACGAGCGGTGCGTTGGCGGCGGCAGCGTAAGCGACGAGATGGTCGTAGCCGGTGCTGCGCGAGAGGATTGCATCGAGCTGCGCGGCCCAAGTGGGCGGGATTTGTGATTGGGTGCGGATCGAAATTAGCCGGGCCGGCGGCTCGGCATGGGCGGATTCCTGAATCGTGGCATCCGTATAGCCGGCGGAAATGTTCGCTGGCAGCAGGCTGCGCAAGGCATCGGCCTCTTCGCGAAACGCTTCGTAGAAAAATACGTCGGGCATGGCGATGATTGTGCCGCAACCAAGCTCTGGCGACAAGCAGCCCGAGCGAAAAGTTGACCGCTCGGGCGAGCACTTATCAAACGCCGGCCAGCACGGGGGCCACCGAATGGTTGGGACGGTAGCAAATCGCGCGGCAGTGCTGCTGCGGCACAAATTGCGGACCGACGTCGCGGAGCGATTCCTGGCTGCCGACGAACAGCCAGCCCTCGGGCGTGAGCGCCGTGGTGAGCCGCAGGAACAAGTCGCGTCGGGCCTCGGGCTTGAAGTAGATCGCCACGTTGCGGCAGAAGATGACGTCGAACTTGCCGCGCGCCGAATTGGGGTCGAGCAGGTTGCGGCGCTCGAACGAACAAAGGGTACGAAGCGAGTCCTTCACCCGCCAGCCGTCTTTCTCCTGCTGGAAGAAGCGATGGAGCCGCGCGGGCGGCATGCCGCGCTCGATCTCGTGGTTCGTATACCAGCCGCGGCTGGCGCGGGCGACGACGTCGTCAGAAATGTCGGTGCCGAGGATGTTCACGTCCCAATCGTGAATGTCGGGCAACATTTCGGAGAGCAGCATGGCGATGCTATACGACTCCTGGCCGGTGCTGCAAGCGGCGGACCAGATGCGCAGCCTTTTGGCAAATGGCGTTCCCGCTTTGCTGTCGATCGTTTCGGGAATCACCTTGTTGGTCAGCGCGTCGAACGGCGAGCTATCGCGAAAGAACAGCGTTTCGTTCGTGGTGATCGCGTCGATGATCTTGTTGCGAACCGTGTGATCGGCGTCGTGCCGCGCGCGGCGGGCAAACTCAGCGTAGCTCTCGCAGCCCGAGCTCTTGACGAGCTCGCTGAGTCGAGCCTCGATGAGGTAGCCTTTGCTCTCGTCGAGGTAAACGCCGCAGAGGTCGTTGACCAGACCGCAGACGGCGTCGATGTCGTTCGAAGTCAACATGTTACTGCCCCAGGTCGAACGGCTTGATCGATCGTCTCCGCGATTGCATCGAGGGGACGAATCAAGTCGGCCAGACCATGTTCAATGATCTGACGCGGCATGCCATAGACGACGCAGCTCGCCGCGTCTTGGGCGATGACGTAGGCGCCGCGCTGTTTGAGCAACTTGCAGCCGACGTGTCCGTCGTCGCCCATGCCGGTCATGATCACCGCCAGCACTTGCGGGCCAAGCTGTTCGGCGAGCGAGCGAAACAAATAGTCGACCGACGGCTTGCAGCATTTTTCCGGCGGATCGTCGGTGACGCATAGTTCGAGGCCACGGGGGTGGCGCTCGACTCGCGTCTGCAGTCCCGCCGGGCGCGATGTACACCGTGCCGGCTTGCAGCCGTTGGCCGTCTGTCGCCTTCGGTAACATGTACTGCCGAGTGCCGGTTGAGATCGTCGGCAAGCGAACGCGTAAACTTCGGCGGCATGTGCTGCACGATGACGACCGGCACCGGCAGGTCGGCCGGCAACTTGGGCAGCATCGCATGCAGCGCGGAGGGCCCGCCGGTCGAGATGCCGATCGCCACGATGTCTGGCAATCTGCTTTGGCAGGCGACTCTGCTACTTCGGGCGAGTCGACCAAGTCGCATTTCGGCGCGGAGCGTGCTTCTTCCAGCACAAGCTGCCGCCGTTCGGCCAGCAGGCGGATTTTGGGCAGCAAATCGGCAGCAAGCTGATCGCGATTCTCGTCGACGTTCGTGCCGCTGGGCTTGAGCACAAAGTCGAATGCGCCGAGCCGCAGCGCCTGGGTGGTCAGCGCCGCGCCGACGTCGGTCAGCGCGCTGACCACGATCACGCCCGGTGGATTCGGCCGCTTGACGCAATTCGCGGAGCACGCCCAGCCCGTCGACCTCTGGCATCTCGAGGTCGAGCGTGATCGCATCGGGATGAAACTGATCGATTTTCTCGAGCGCAGCCCGGCCGTCGGCCGCGGAACCCACGATTTCGATGGCCGGCTCCAGCGCGAGCGCATCGCGGACCACCTTGCGGAAGAGCATCGAATCGTCAACGACAAGCACGCGCACAAGATGTCTCACTCAATAGTAGGGTCGTGATGGTTCGGAAACTCGAAACCCGAGCCGGCGCCCTGTATCCCCCAATATGAGGACGCCGACTCGGGCAAGTTCTCAATCGACCGCAGTCGCTGCCGCGGAACGATGATTTGTTTCTGCAACTGCCAATTGCCGCGCGAGTTGTGATTGGGCGGCACGCCCGGAGCTTTCGGGCTAGGGACGTGCCGCCTTCTGCGCAGTTTGCTTACTAGTTCGCCAGCTGGAAGTGTCCGACCACCGTGCGAAGTTGCTCGGAGATCTTGGAGAGTTCCGTGGCCACGGTCTCGGTCTGCGAAGCGCCTTGGGCGGTTTGCCGCGACGCTTCGTTGACGCCCGTGATGTTTTGGGCCACCTCACCGCAGGCGGTCGCCGATTCGACGACGCCGGTCGACACGGTGGCGACCGCGTCGGCCGTCTCGTTCACTCGGCTGGAGATTTGCTTGGCGATCACGCTTTGCTCTTCCACCGCCGAGGCGATCGTGGCCGAAGTCTGGTTGACCTGGCGGATCGCTTCGCCGACCTCGCCGATCGAGCGGACCGCTTCGCCGGTCGAACCCTGGATGTGCTGGATTCGATTGCGAATGTCCTCGGTCGCGCCGGCCGTTTGGCGAGCCAGCTCCTTGACTTCGGTCGCCACCACGGCGAAGCCCTTGCCAGCTTCGCCCGCACGGGCCGCCTCGATCGTGGCGTTCAAAGCCAGCAGATTGGTCTGCTCGGCGATGTCCTGGATCACCTCGATCACCTTGCCGATCTCTTCGGCGGCGGTGCCGAGCTGGCCGATCGTCTCGTTGCTACCCTTGGTCAGCGTGGACGCGGTGTCGGCAATGCGGGCGGCTTGCTCGGCAGTCTTGGCGATTTCGCCAATGCTGCTGGTGAGCTCGTTGACCGCGGTCACGACCGAGCTGACGTTGTTCGTCATCTGTTCGGTCGCGGAGGCCATGTTCCGCATGTTGGTCGACATCTCCTCGGCGGCCGCGGCGACCGTGGTCGACTGGGCGCTGGTTTCCTCGGCACCGCTGGCAAGCTGCGTGGCGGTGGCGGAGAGCTGCGTCGACGTGCTGGCGAGCTGGCCCGCGTTGCGGGTCAGATTGCGTAAACACCTCGTGCAGATTCTTCGACATGCTGTTGACCGCCGTGGCGATCTGGCTGAACGTGGCAGAGACCTCGGAGGTGTCCTGGTCGGCTTTGGCCACTTCGTAGTGCTGCGTGAGATCGCCGTTGGCAACCGCGCTCAGCACGCTCGATACTTTGCCGACTTCCAACTCTTGGAACCCGGCGATTTTCTTGTCGCGGGCCACCTTTTTGCGTTCTTCCGTCACGTCCTTCCATTCGAGCGTGTTGCCAACATAGTTGCCGTCGCCGTCCAACTGAGCCGAGACATTCAGGGCGAACGTCATCGGGCCAACCTGGATGTCGGTCTTGTAGGGCAATTTGCTCTGATCGGCAAGCAAATTGCGCTGATGCTGCGGGTTCTTGTGGAACTGGTCGATGCAGGCCCCGATGATCTTGCTCGGGTCGAACGACGGCCAGACCGAACGGAACACGTCGAGATACTTCGAGAGCATCGCCTTGGTGGACTCATTCACGTAGTTGACGACAAAGTTGCGGTCGATCATCATGATCGCCGCCTTCGGCGTTGTCAACCACGCCGCGCAACTTCACAGCTTCATTGCGCCGATTGACTTCTGCCGTGATGTCCGTCGCGTACTTCACGACCTTGTACGGCTTGCCGTTGGTGTCGAGGATCGGGTTGTAGGAGGCTTGAATCCAAACTTCCTTACCGCCCTTGCCGATCCGCTTGTACTCGGCGGCTTGGTATTCGCCGCGGTTGAGCGTGGCCCAGAATTGCTGGTACTCAGCCGATTGGACTAGGTTGGGTCGCAGAACATGCGGTGATGTTGGCCGCGAATTTCCTTGAGCGTGTAGCCCAGGCAGTTCAAGAAATTGTCGTTTGCGGTAATGATCGTACCGTCCAAGTTGAATTCGATCACTGCCTGTGACTTGCCGATAGCATCGAGTTCGCTCTTGGAATCGGCCACAAACTTGGCAATCGAACGGGCCAGCAATTGGCCGAGCACGATGAACAAAGCGAGCGAAAACGCGACAATGCCTGCGAGCAGCCAAATCGAGTGCTTGACCGTCGCATCGGCGCCGGCTTCCACGGCAGCGTTCTGTTCATTGGCCATGTTCACGACTTTGTCGATTTCGGCGCGAGTGCGCGTGATAATGGCGCGTGAGTGGATCGGCGAGAAATTCCTTGGCTTTCGCCGTGTCGCCCGCCATGACGGCAGGCAGGAACTTGTTTTCGTACGTCTTATAGAACGCGATCGCTGGTTGATAGGAGCGATCCACGAGCGTTTCCTTCATCGGTCCGTCGGCGAGCGTGTTGATCCACACCTCATGCCGAGTGGCGTAGTCGGCCTTAAGGGCCTTCATTTTCTGGTCCAGCTGGGCGATTGCGTCTTTGTCGGTCTGTTCGGCCATCTCATAGGCCGTCAGGTACGATTCGATGATGTACTCCGGCGGCGGCAGGATGTCGGCCACCAGATCTTTGCCGTTGACGACTTGGCCATAGATCGGCCCATTCACCTTCACTTTACTAATTGACGCTGTAGGCGACTGCCCCAAAGACGATGATCCCGATCGCATACGCGATCGACAAGCACATCAACTTTCCTTTCAAACCCATGTTCTTGAACAAATTCATCTGCACATTCCCCCAGAAGGTTAATGATCGACGCGTTTTTAGGAGTCCTCAATTTCAGGCTATCAATTAGCTCCACTACTTATAGCATTCCAATGATCCTACGTCGCGTTCATCGCGACAGTGCCTCCTCCAAATCGAGCACCAGAATGATTTCCGACTTCCGCTGGCAAACGCCATGAAAGAACCGGCCGTCGACGCTGTCCACGTTCGGCGGCGGCGGGACGATGGACCCGGCGTCCACTGCGCAGATGTCGCCGACGCGATCGACGATCAGGCCGATCGACTCGCCCTGCGATCGAACGATCAGGGTTTGCGTGTCCGACGTGGCTGTCGAGCGGCGGCAGGCCCAAGACTTGACGCAAGTCGATCACCGTTGTCACCTCGCCGCGAAGGTTGATCACGCCGCGCACTTGAGGCGGGGCGTGCGGCACGCGCGTCACCTTGACGTCGCGGATGATTTCCTGAATCAGCGCCAATGTCCAGCGCCAGGCACATGTCGGCGACGTAAAACGTCGCCAACTGTGCCGATTCGTTGCGCGTTCGTTGTGTTGGGGCGGTGAGAGTGGCGGTTGTCATGTTTCAAATTCTCGCTGAATCAGTTGGTTTTAGTTGGCCGTGCACCGGTTACACGGAGACACATTGCGAGACGTTTTCGGCGGCCGGCTCGGCGGCTTCGCGTGACGCGGCTTGCTTCGGCTTTTGCGGCAACAGCCGATTGACGACTCGCATGATCTCCTCGCGGTCGAGCTTCACTTGGTAGTCGTCCATGCCGGCCTCGCGGCCGCGCTTGACGTCGGCTTCGCTGGTGAGCGACGTGAGCGCGATCACCGGCAGTTTGCCGAGGGTTTCGTGCTGCTTGATCTTGCGACACAGCTCGAAGCCGTTCATGTTCGGCATCTCGATGTCGGTGATCACAAGCTGCACGTCGTGCGGCTCTTCCGTGAGATACTCCCAGGCGAGTTGGCCGTCTTCGCTGCCGACCACGTCGAAGCCCTGGTCTTCGAAGAACTTCGTCAACTGCTGGCGGAAGAACGAGGAGTCCTCGGCGATCAACAGCATCGGCGCCGATTCGTCTTCCTCCAGCACGGGAGCGACGACTTTCTCGAACCACTCGGGGTGTGCCATTTGGGCCAGCTCCACCGTGTCGACCATTCGCATGGTGGTCTCGTTGAGCACGAAGCCGCCGGAGATCCCACGTTCGCGGAACGTGAGGTGCGTCGATTTCGAGTGCCAATTGGCGGATGTCGTCGAGCTCGGAGACGAGCAGCCCCACCTCGCGGCCGGCGGCGCGGAAGACAATCACGTAGTATCGTTCTGCTTCGTCCATCGGCTGGCTTTTCACGTGGTCTTCCAGCCGCACGAGCGGCAGATTCGAGCCTCGATATTGCAGCAGCCGGCGGCCGCCCACGACTTTCACGTTGCTGGACTGCACGCGCTCGATCCGCAACACCAGGCTCATCGGGATCGCGAACCGATCTTGCGGCGTCGTGCTGAAGAGCAGTAGGTCTTGATATCGGTGTTGGTCTTGCTGCGGTGGGCGTCGTCGTCGAGGTCGTTCCTGGGCGTCCTGATCTTCGCTGGTCGCGAGATTGGCCTGCGCGGCAATGCCGGCCGCGTCGAGAATCAACGCGACGTTGCCGTCGCCCAGGATCGTGGCGCCGGCCAAGCACGTGCAGCCCTTGATGTGACGACCGAGCGGCTTCACCACGATCTCTTCCGAGTCGACGATCTTATCGACGACCAGGCCGTAGCGGCGATGCCCGGTTTCGATGACGACGATGCTCATCGGCCGAGGGCCGGTGGCGACTTGTTCGGTCTTGGGGAGTTTTAGCACGTCGCTGGTCCGCACGATCGGCAGCAATTCGCCACGCAGGCGAACCACTTCGGCATCCTTGACCTTGGTGATCAGCTCGCCGACTTCGCCTGGAACGCACGCGAACCAGCTCGAGCACGTTGACCTGCGGCACGACGAAGCATTCGTCGCCCGCGCCGACGATCAGCGAGGGGATAATCGCCAGCGTGAGCGGCAGCGTGATCTGAATCGTCGTGCCCTTGGTCGGCACCGATTCGACGTCGACCGTGCCGCCGAGCTTTTCGATGTTGGTCCGCACGACGTCCATGCCGACGCCGCGGCCGCTGACGTCCGTGATTTTCTCCGCCATCGAGAAGCCGGGGTGGAAGATCAGCCGCACCGTCTCGCGGTCGCTCAGGCGGTTGGCTTGTTCGGCGGTGACCACGCCCTTCTCGATGGCCTTCTGGCGGAGCCGTGCTACCTCGATGCCGGCGCCGTCGTCGGCCACGTCGATTCGCACCTTGCCGGCCTGGTGATAGGCCCGCAAGATGACCGTGCCCTTGGGCTTCTTGCCGCCGGCCGTGCGCACTTCCGGTAGTTCGACGCCGTGGTCGATCGAGTTCCGCACCAGATGGGTGAGCGGATCGCCGATCGCTTCGAGAATCGTCTTGTCGACTTCGACTTCCTTGCCGTCCATCACGATGTCGCACTGCTTGCCGAGCTTGCTGCTCAGGTCGCGGGCGACGCGCGGAAAGCGGCTGAAAACGGCGCCGATCGGCTGCATCCGCGTCCGCATGATCGCTTCCTGCAATTCGGTGGTCACCTGGTCGAGCCGCGCGGCAACCGAGTCGAGCCCCAACTTGTCGTTAGCGTTGATCGTTTGCATGAGCTGATTGCGGCCGAGCACCAGCTCGCCGGCCAAATTCATCAGCCGATCGAGCACGCCGACCTGCACGCGAATGCTGGTTTCTGCTTGCGGAGTTGTCGCGGTGGTGGCTACCTCGGCCGGACCGCGCCCGTCGGCAGCGTGCTCAGCCGCTGGCTCGGTGGCCGGTGCGGCGACTGCCGCTGGCGCGGGTGGAGTGGGTGCCGGCGCCGGCTTAGGTGTGACTGTTTCGGCGGCGACAGCGGCGACCGGTGCCTTGACCAGCTTGACGGGTGCGGCCGCAGCGCCTTCCGCGCCTTCGCCCGCGAATATCTTGTCGAGCAGGTCGACGTGCTCGCTGACGTCGACTTCATTCGACGACTCGAGGTCGTCGAACAGCTTGTTGAGCGCGTCGGCCGCCTTGAGCATCACGTCCACGCTGTACGACGTTGGAATCAGCTCGACGGTCCGCATCTTGCCCAGAACGTTTTCCAGGGCATGCGCCAACTTGTTGACGGTGGTCAGCCCGAGAAAGCCGGCCGCACCTTTGATCGAGTGCACCGACCTGAAGACGGTGTTGACCAGATTGACGTCGACGTTTTCGCCGCCGGCTTCGATCTGCAGGAACTGCCCCTCGACGTCGCAGAGGTGTTCTCTCGATTCGGTGATAAACTGCGCTACCAGTTCGGGATCGTCGAATGTCATGGTTCAATCCTAACTTGCTTGAGCGACCAGCGACTCTTCGGAAATGTCAAGGCGATAGCGCCGAGATTCGCGTTGCACGGTTTTCTTGTCGAGAACTTGCTGCTCGACAAACGCCAGTTCGACGGCCTGCGGCGAACGTTGACGGCGAACGCTCAGCCGCTGTTTTCGGGCGTCGACGGACTGGTCGGAGGAGATCCGACCGCGACGCGCAAGAAATGCCACAAAGTTCATGTGCCTGTCCCCCCTACCCACGATTGCCGTAACGAAAGCAATCTGCCGCACGAACTTTAGTCTGCCCCACGCATGGCCGCGACTTCGCGCGACCCACGAGCGACACGTCCGTTTCCGACAAATTGGAAAAAGGAGCGTTACGCCAACGAGCAATCGTAGGTTGCGTTTTTGTCGCGCGACGGAACGACCCAGAACATTTTTTTGCCCGCAGACTGCCCAACGCTGTTGGCAAAATCGTTAGGAACTCACCGCGCCGGCGAGTGGTCGTCGCAGTTTTGCCGATTCTGGCCTCGATGAGTGTCCCGGTGCTGCTCGTGGCGAAGCCACTCGGTTGGGGCGAAAGGCTTTGGCGGTCGGCGAGTCAATCGCGGACGAGCCCGTCTTGGCGATCGCGTCGTCCGTCGGTAGCAGAGCGGCCAGCGAACGCGACTCCTTCGACGAAGCGGATCGTCGCGGGCGGGCCACCCTTGCGGGTGAGTAGGCTCCATTGCGGCTGTCCGACCCAAGGGGAAACTGCGATTTGCGCCGTCTTCGGTGGATGCTGGAGTGTCCCGAGCCGGGGAGGCAGCCTTGTGACGAACGGATTCTCACGCAAGGCAGAAATCCTCGTTCGGTCCGCGGTGATCGAGTATTATAAAGGTCTAGGTAGGGAACATGCACCAAGATTGTGGGAGCAGAGCATTGAGCTGGGGCAGATCAATCCGGGGCACGGGATGGGCGACGACAAGTTTGTTGGCCGTCGCGCTGGTTGCCCGCGGGGCGGTCGCCGATGCGTACGATCCTCCCGTCAACTACTACGGCACCGCGACCGGCACCGGCGCAACGCTTAAGAGCCAGCTACACAATATCATCGATGGTCACACGGTCATCCCGTATAATAGCAGTAACGGCGTTGATACCCGACGAGCGTTGCAAGTGACGGATGCAACTGCGCCGAATTCCGGCAGCATCTATACGGTGTACGATTTGCGCTCGATGCCGCTGAATGTCGCCGCCATCAATCCGGGCGGGTCGATTCCTGGATGGGACAGCGGCACCACTTGGAACCGCGAGCACACTTGGCCGAGAAGCCGCGGCGTCGGAAGTTCGGGGCCAGACGATAGCGATCTATTCAACGTAAGACCCTCCTTGACCGCACACAACGGCGATCGAGGGAGTCTAAACTTTGGTGGCGCATACGGTATCAGTCTTACGGGCGTAACGGTCACGGACGGCGGCTCAAGCTATTGGTATCCCGGAGACTCGGACGCGGGGATGATTGCTCGCCAAATGTTTTACATGGCGGTCCGCTACGAGACTGTCGACGGCAATGATCTGGAGATTGCGTCCGGGGACCCGAACAATCCAAGCGGCGATACCGATCTTCCCCCGCAGCTGGGAAACCTAACGCGGTTGCTCGAGTGGCACTACATCGTCGTCCCCGACGAGTTCGAACGCCGCCGCAATCAGATTATCTACGACGACTATCAGCACAACCGCGATCCATTTATCGACCATCCCGAGTACGTCTGGTCGGTGTTCGTCGACCAGACGAACGACAGCCAGATCGCAATCGACGGGGCTTCGATCGAGGCCAACGGCGGGTCGTCGCGCGACGTCGATTTGGGACGCGTCTTCGTCGGCGGCGCCGTGCCGGCCGGCCAAGTTCTGACGCTCAACAAGTCGGGCAACGACGGCACATATTTCGAGGTCACCACGGCTGGCTCGGCCACCAGTTCGCTCTCCGGCCGCTTCAACGCCTTCCGCACCAATCAGACCGACGCCAAGTCGATCACCGTCGGCCTCAACACCACCACGTCCTCGGCCGGACTCAAGAACGGCGCTGTCACCATCGACAATCTTGATATCACGACCGGCGGCGGCGCGGGCCACGGGGCGAACGACGCCAACGACTCGATCAACGTCAACCTCACCGTGCTCGATCATGCCACGCCTTCGTTCGACGGCGGCAGCGAAGTCACCACGTTGATGCACGATTTCGGCAGCGTCGCTCAGGGCAGCATGATTCCTGCGTTCGGCTTCGACGTCTTCAACCTTGGCACGTTGCCCGCCTTCACTGCCGAGCTGGATTTCGACAGCTTCATGGCGGCCGGCGACACAGGCGTGCTGATCGCCGACCTCGCTGGCTCGGCTGGCACGCTGCACCTGGCCGGCGGGACGAGCCATGAGTTTGCCGCCCTGCTCGACACGTCGACGCCGGGCATGTTTTCCGCGACCTACACGCTGTCGCTCTCGGATGAGGACCTACCCGGCGCACTCACCAAGTCGCTCACGCTCACGCTCGTGGGCGAAGTGACGGCGTCGTTGCTGGCTGGCGATTACAACCGCGACCACGTCGTCGACGCGGCGGACTATACGTATTGGCGAAATGCGTACGGCTCGAGCGTGGCGGCCTACGAAGGGGCCGACGGCAACGGCAACATGCTCGTGGATGATGACGACTACCAAGTTTGGAAGAACCACTTCGGCGAAACGGACGGCGGCGGCTCCGCGGGCACGACCGCTTCCCACGCGACAGTTCCCGAGCCAACGGCCTGGCTGCTGGCACTCTGCGCCGTCGCGGCGATTCCGTTCTGCCGACGTTGACGAGCAGAGAAGTGAAACTCTTTGCCAACCAATTGCAGACTGCGATCCTGGTTGCCGTGACGTTTGCGCGACGACTAAAACTGGACGTGAATTTTGCAGATCGCGGCCGGATGGGCGTCCCAATCGGCCAGCGCCGCGCCCGCATCGTCGAGCGAGACGGTCCTGGTGATCACGTCGTCGACCGGCAGCAGGCCCGATTCAAGGTAGGCGATCACAGCCTGAAAATCGTCGGCCAGCGCGTTGCGCGAGCCCAGCACGTCGAGCTCGCGCTCGACAAAGTGCCGCGTGTCGTATTCAACTGGCTGCTTCGAGTAGCCGATGTAGACGACGCGGCCGGCAAAAGCGACTTCTTCAACCGCGGCCCGAAACGTGGCCGGCCGGCCGACCGCTTCAATCATCACTTGCGGGCCCTGGCGGTCGGTGAGCTGTTGTAGAACCGCATGCAGCTCGTCGCGGGTGGAGTTGACGACGTGTTTCGCACCCACTTTTTGAGCCAGTACGAGTTTCTCATCAACCACGTCGATGGCAATGACAGTCGCGCCCTTGCCGGCAGCGGCCGCGATTACGCCGATGCCGATCGCTCCGCAACCGAAGACGCCGACTGTGTCGCCAGCCGCCACCCGGCCGCGCATCACCGCGTGGTAGCCGATCGTGAGCGGCTCGACGAGCGCCATCTCGCGGAGCGAGAGCTTCTCCGACGTGTAGAGCTTGCCGAACGGCACGGCGAGCAGCTCGGTCATGCCGCCGTCGCACTGCACTCCGAGCGTCTGGTTGTCGCGGCAGCAATTGGGCCGGCCCTGATGGCAGGCGCTGCATTGGCCGCAGCTCTGGTACGGATGGACCAGCACATTCTGGCCGATGTGGAAGTCTGCCGGCACCGCCGCCCCCAACGCCTCGATGGTGCAGGCCAGCTCGTGGCCCGGGATTCGCGGGTAACTCACCAGCGGATTTGCCCCGCGGAACGTGCTCAAGTCGGTGCCGCAAAAGCCGGCCGTGCGAACCCGCAACAGCACGTCGCGCTCACCCATCGCCGGCTCCGGCACGTCGATGAGCGAAGACTCACCCAGTTTGTCGATTACGAAGGCACGCATTCGCGTTTGTTGTCCATGGTCAATTGATAGGCTTCGATCGCCGTGCCGCCGAAGAGGCGGGCTTGGTCCGTTTCGGAAAGAGTAGAGGCGAAGCGTCGGCATAATTCGTACCACGAACGGTAGCTGGCGGCCAAGAGGCAAACCGGCCAATCGCTACCGAACATCAGCCGCCGCGGACCGAAAGCTTCCAGAATCACGTCCCAATACGGCTTGAGTTGCCGCTCCGACCAATTGTCCCAATCCGCCTCGGTCATCAGCCCGGAGAATTTGCAGTAAATGTTTTCACGTTCGGCGAGCTGGCGAATGTTTGCAGCCCATGGCTCGAGCTGGTTGTCGCGGACCCGCGGTTTCGCCAGATGATCGAGGATGAACATTTGGTGCGGATGGCGGTCGACGAACTCGATCGCGGGCGGCAGTTGACGCTCGAAAATGAGAATATCATACGCCAGCCGAAAATCTTCCAGCGCGTCGATGCCGCGGTTAAAGTTGTCGCCGAGCAGGAAACGGTCGTCGGGCTCGTCCTGCACAACGTGGCGGACAGCTTTCAACGCGCGACAATCGCCTAGTGATTCGAGATGCTCCTTCACCGCCGGATCGGCGAGCGGCACCCATCCGACCACTCCCTTTACAAAGGAATTCTCCGCCGCCAGTTCGCAGAGCCAACGCGTTTCCGCCAGCGATTGTCGAGCCTGTACGCTGACGACGCCGTCGATGCCGGCCGCTGCGATCTCGTGCTCAAGATTCTTCGGCAAAAAGTCGCGACGGAGCACGGCCATCGAGTCGTCGATCCAGCCATATTCGGCGGGATCAAAACGCCAATAATGGTGATGGGCATCGATTCGCATGGGCCATTTAGCGGCGGAGCTTACTCCGCTCGAAAGCGGCAAGTCATCAAACGTACGGATAACTCTCCTCCAGCAGCCCCTCTTCCTTCAAGGACTCCCAGAATTGCGGCGGCACCGGCGTGGCGACCGCAGCCACATTCTCCTCGGATCCGATCGGCATGCGAGGTGTTTAGCGCCACCGCGACCACACCTGGAAGCGAAAGTCCAAACTGGACGCATGCGTGCATCGGCGAAATGCCGTGGGCCTCGCACAGCGCGACAAAACTCTTTCGCCAAGCGAACATGTGACGATCTGCGTCTCGTTCCGCACTCACTGCGCGATAGTCGAAGTACTTACCTCCCACCAAGAAAGCCGGAGTGGAACACGGCGGAATTGATGATCGCCACGTCTTGCGATGCGAGACGGGCGACGAACGCGAGCAAATCCGGCGGATGCCGCATCACGGTGAGACTGCCGGCGAGCATCACCCAATCGAGGGCCACGGTGTCGGCAATTTCGCGGATCACGTGCCAGTCCTTGGCCCCCACGCCGACGCCTTTGACCTCGCCATTTTGTTTTAATTCGTTGAGCGCGCGGTAGGCGTCGACTACGTCGTTCATGCGGCGCTCGCGGTCGGCAGGTGACTCGGCTGCCGGCCAGATATTCGTCGGGGTCGTGTACCGAAACCAGCTGAGGCTTGTAGGCGTCGCCGAGCAAGCGGCAGCTTTCTTCCCAACATTCGAGGATGCCGCCGTAGCTAATCCGCTGCACCGCGTCGTGCTCGACGTCGATCCACAGACCGGGCTCGAAGGTCGGCTCCGGCGTCGTGAGCGGGGCCCGCTTCCAGCCGAGCTTGCTGCTGATCAGACACGTCGTCGGGAGGAATCTCAAACTTGGCGAGCGCCTGCCCGAGCACCTCCAGTGCCAAGCCGGCGCCGTACTTGCCCGCCGTGTCGATGAACACTGTCGGCGACACATGCTCGAACCACTCGCTCACGATCTCGAGCTTCGCCACGTCGGGAATCACCTGGTAGAGATTCCCCAGCGCGCTGCAGCCAAACACGATCGGCGGCACACGAAGGCCGGTCTTGCCGAGCGGTCGATAGTTTTCGGCGGCGAGTTTCAGCATCCCGCTTGCAGCGCCCGCAGGTGCTTCTCGAAATGCACCGCGAGGATTTCAGTGTACGTGTCCGGATGCGCCTGGAGGCAGTCGCGGACGGCGGGGCCGAGCGTGGCGTCGGTCAGCACCGAGCCGAACGTGCAGTGCAGAATCTGCCGGCCGGGGGCCGTGAAGCCGGCGCCCTCGGGCACGTCCTCCCAGCATTCGAGATAGAGCTGCTCCAGCTGGTGGTCGTCGTTCACGGCCGCCGGCGCGGGGACCATCTCGAGCGTCGCATGGACGTGGTAGGTCGCCTTGTCGATGTCGTAGCGGCCGCGGGAGAACTCGCAAATGGTGCGGAACATTTTCGGATCGTGCCGGGCCACCACGCGGAGCGCTTCGAGATACGACGTGCCGGCCGTCTTCACGTGGAACCGGCCACCGGTGGCCCGGGCGAGCGGCGTGTAGATCGAGAGCTTGTCGGAGCCCGAGTGCAGGCTCAGCTTGTACGGGCCGAGCAATTCGGCGATCGCCTGGTGGTCGCGGAGCGACTTCTCGAACACCGCAACGTCGCCGATGTAGTCGACGCCCTTCTCCAGCGTGCCGACGAACCGCGGCGCGAGCGACACCAGCTTCATCCCGCGGCCCAGGCACTGGTCGGCGATGATGTAGTGCTCGGCCAGCGTCGTCGGCTGGTCGGTCTCGTCGACCGAGAGCTCGATCTCGTAGTCGCGGCCGGCCTTCTCGTTCACCTTGCGGATGTAGTCGGCCAGCTCGATGCCGCGGTTCAGCGCCCGGCCGTACTTCACGGCGGCCCGCATCACGGCCTCTTCGTCGAGGTTGATGGTGGTGCCCGTGGCGAGCTTCACTTCGCTTGCCGCAGTATTTGTCGAACCAATCGATCTCGTCGCGGACTTCGGCGAAGCGGCCCTTGAGCACGTCGGCCGGATAGTTGTCCGCCTTGGCGTCGACCGCGTCGGACGGATCGATCGTGAAGAAGCAGAAGCCGACGGCGAACGTGCGGTCGACGTCGGCAGGCGTTTTCAGATGGTCGGCATCGGCGCCAAAGTCTTCGGTCCAGCCGGCGGCGACCGCGGCATTCACCGCGTCGGACATCACGGCTTCCGGCGAGCGGTTGGTGCGGGTCATCTCGCGGATCGACTGCTGCGGAAAGATCGGCGCGATCCCTTTGCCGGCGCGGCGCATCGCCTCGACGTGGCCGGGAGTAGCCAGCCCGAGCCGGTCGCCGAAACCGAAACTGGGTCGCAGGCCAAGGGGGACGGGCTCGGGGATGGCTTGGCGTGTTTGTCATTGACTTGCTCATAGTCGCTCAAAATCGATATTGAAGCCTTCGATTATCGAGACTGCGGTCCACCGATTGAACGACCGAATGCCGCAAACCGCCATCCAGAATCCGCAATCGCTTATGTCATCGCCCGATGGCGAATGCGGTCGAGGGCCACGGCGGCGATGATGATCCCGCCGATGACCGTTTCCTGAACCCACTTGGGCCAACCCATCTGCTGCCCACCCATGTATAGGATGGTGATAATCAGCGCTCCAATCAAGCTGCCGAGGATCGAGCCTTCGCCGCCGAGCAGGCTGCCGCCGCCGATCACGACCGCGGCAATCACGAACAATTCGTAGGCGATCGCGGTCGTCGGCTGGCCGATGCCGCTGATGAACGAATACTGCATGATCCCCGCCAAGCCCGCCGAAAAAGCCGGCCAGCGTATACACGATGATCTTCGTCCGTTCGACCGGCACGCCGCAGAGCCGGGCGGTGTCTTCGCTCGAGCCGATCGGCAAAGATGTGCCGCCCGAGCCGAGTGTATCGCAGCAGATAGCGCGGCGAGCACCGAGGCCACGATTAGCAGCCAAATTCCCGGTGGCAGCAGCATCCAGCTCCGCGACGGATCGTTGCTGGTGAGCGTCGGATCCATGATCGAGTTGAGCCAAGTGTCGGGCGGGTAGATGTCCTTCTCGCCCGAGATGCCTTTGGCGATGCCGCGGAAGATGCCCATCGTGCCGAGCGTGATGATGAACGGCACGAGCCGCAGGCCGACGATCAGCACGCCGTTGAAGATGCCGGCAATCATCGCCGACGAGCACGCCGGCCGCCAGCGCGGCGATCGGGAGCAGCGTCGGATAGTGCTCGATCAGTTTGCCGGCCTGGGCGGACCCGTCGGCCGCGACGCCGTGATACGGCAAGTCGAGCACCCAGGCGACCATCACCACGGTGAGCGCGATGATCGATCCAATCGACAGATCGATGCCGCCGGCGATGATGATCATCGTCATGCCGAGCGCCGCGGTCGCGTACACGGCACTCTGCCGCACGATGTTCTCCAGATTGCGCGGCGTGTAGAACTTGCCGCCCTCGACCATGATCGCGAAGAAACGCGAACACGACCACCAGCGCCAGGAACCGCCCCAGCGTGTTCATCCAGGGCGTTTGCCAAATCGGACGTGCTCGCTGCGCCGCTGCGATCGTCGGGATTCTCGGCAGCTGGCGGTCATGCGGCAAGGCGGTTTCCTCTTGGCCGGTGGCGGCGACCATCAGTTGGTGTTCGTCCCACTCGGCGACGGCCGGGCCGGGCCCAAGTCGGCCGCGGGTCATCACCGCGATTTCGTCGCACGTGCCGAGTAGTTCGGGCAGGTAACTGCTGATCATCAGGATCGCCTTCGGTTGGGGCCCGCTGCCGGCGTCGCCGGCAGCGAGATTCGTCGATGAGTTGGTAAATCTGCGCCTTCGAGCCGACGTCGATGCCGCGGGTCGGCTCGTCCAACAGCAGCACGTCGACGTCGGCGTGCAGCAGCCGGGCGATCGCCACCTTCTGCTGGTTGCCGCCCGAGAGCGCGCTGACCCGCTGGCTCGGCGAAGCACACTTGATCGGGATGCGGCTCGACCCAAGGGGCACGTCGCCGCTCGCTGCCGCGACGGGAGCACGAACCGCCACGGGCCGAGCCCGCCCAGCCGGGGCAGGGTTACATTGTCGGCAATCGAGAGCCCCAACGCGAGCCCTTCCCGCTTGCGATCTTCGCTGACCATGCCAACGCCCTGGGCCCAGCGGCGCCGCGGCAGGGCGGCTGCCCGAATAGCTGCCGACGCGAATTTCGCCGCTCGCCACGCGGTCGAGCCCGAAGATCGCCCGCATGAATTCGGTGCGGCCGGCGCCGATCAGGCCCGGCGATGCCGACCACGCGGCCGCGGCGGAGTTGCAGGCTCGCGGAAGTGGGTTTGGCGACGCCGGCCAAATCGGACATCTCCAGCACGAACTCGCCGTCGTTCGTGCGGGCCGAGCGGGGGTACAGGTCGTTCACTTCGCGGCCGACCATCAGCGCGATGATGCGGTCTGACGGGCGTGCCGGCCGTCGCACCACCGCCGACCGACTCGCCGTCGCGGAGCACGGCGAAACGGTCGCTGATTTCCTGCACTTCTTCGAGGAAATGGGAGATGTAGATCACGGCGATGCCCCGTTCGCGCAATCGGCGGATCAGCGCAAAGAGCCGCTCGATGTCGCGGCGCGTGAGGCTGCTGGTCGGTTCGTCGAGCACCAGCACGCGGCATCTCCAGCGCCACGGCCCGGGCGATCTCGACCATCTGCTGCTGGGCGAGCGAGAGCCGGCGGACTTGCGTTTCGGGCGGAACGTCGCTGAGGCCGATCTCGTCGAGCGCGGCTCGCGCCCGACGGCGCATCTCGGGCCAGCGGACCAACGGCCCGAGCGGTCGGCTCGATGCCCAGCAGGATGTTCTCCATCACCGACAGATGCGGCGCGAGCGAAAGCTCCTGGTAGATCATGGCGATGCCGCGCTCGCCGCGCGTCGAGCGGATTCCGCGGCCGATAAGCGTTGGCCGTCGAGCCACATTTCGCCCTCGTCCGGCGCATGGCGCCCGGAGAGCACTTTCATCAGCGTGCTCTTGCCGGCCCCATTCTCCCCGACGAGCGCCAGAATCTCGCCCGGCTGCACCTCAAGTCGACTCCCGCCAGCGCACGGGTCGCCCCAAATCGTTTCTTCACGCCGTGCATTTTTAGTCGAGGAGGAGTAGGCATGTGCGTAATGCAAGGTGGGCACCAACAATTCCCGGAGAGCGACATAGCGCCGACACAAACTCCGCGGTGACGGTTTCGGTGATGCCGCCGCGGGCGTTGAAGGCGGCGGCGATTTTCATGAACCGCGGCTTGGTGACCGCGGCCAGATCGTCGAGGATCGTGTTCGTGACGTGCTCGTAGAAGATGCCTTCGTTCCGATAGCACTGCAGGTACATTTTGAGGCTCTTCAGTTCGATGCAGAGTTTGTTCGGAATGTAGTTGATCGTGATCGTGCCGTAGTCGGGCTGGCCGGTCTTTGGGCAGACGGACGTGAACTCCGGCGCGACGATTTCGATACGATAGTCGCGGTCGGGGAACTGGTTTTCAAAGGTTTCTAGCTGGCTGCGAAAGTCCGACATCGGACCGCTCCTTTCGACGGACCATTCATTGTGGCATGATGGAAGGGGTGGCGAAAGGGGCAATACAAACCACGAGACCGCGGACGATGGCTACCATTATTTCATTTTTGGCGGAGGGATTGGATATCGTCTGGCGTGGCCTGCGGGCACTCGTTGGTCGTCAGCCTCGGCGGTGTGACCAATCGATGTCGACCGCGACAGATGCGGCCGCAGCGGTCGTTGTTGTCGTGATCTCCCTGATTGCCATCATTGGCCTCATTGTTTTCGTCACGCAGTGAAGTAGTTTACCGAGTGGCACCGCGCAGCCATGGATTCTGGAATTAACTCAGATCGAGCCGCTGTCGTGCTGTTATCCGGCGGCCTCGATTCGGCCACGACCGCGGCAATCGCGCGCGACGAGGGATACCGTGTTTTTGCGCTCAGCGTCGACTACGGGCAGCGGCATCGATTCGAGTTGCAGGCGGCCGAGGTGGTGGCGCGAGCGCTCGGCGTCGAGCGTCACGTGACCGTATCGGTGGGACTGGGGCAAATTGGCGGCAGCGCGCTGACCGCCGACCTCGACGTGCCGAAGGATCGTAGCGTCGACGCGATGGCCCAGGGCATCCCCGTCACCTACGTGCCGGCCCGCAACACGGTGTTCCTGTCGCTCGCGCTCGGGTATGCTGAAGTAGTGGGAGCGGCCGACTTGTTCATCGGCGTCAACGCGGTCGACTACTCGGGCTATCCCGACTGCCGGCCGGAGTACATCGCCGAGTTCGAGAAACTCTCCAACTTGGCCACGAAGGCAGGCGTCGAGGGAACGATGCGATTTCGCATCCACACACCGCTGATTGCCATGACCAAGGCCGACATCATTCGCCGCGGAACGGAGCTCGGCGTCGACTACTCGCTGACGCATTCCTGCTACGTCCCGAACGATGCCGGCACACCCTGCGGCCACTGCGATGCTTGCCAATTGCGGCTGAAAGGTTTCGCGGCCGCGGGATTGAAGGACCCAGTCGCGTATCAGACGACGTGAGCGCATTATGCGAATTGCTGAAATCTATCGATCGGTGCAGGGCGAAGGATTGCTCACCGGCGTGCCGAGCGTGTTCGTGCGCACCAGCGGCTGCAATTTGCGGTGCTGGTTCTGCGATACGCCTTACACGTCGTGGCGGCCTGAAGGGGGCGACGTGTCGACCGACGAGATTGTCGCCCAGGTCGAAGAGTGGGACTGCCCGAACGTCGTGGTTACCGGCGGCGAGCCGATGCTCTACGCCGAACTGATTCCGCTCTGCCAGCGGCTGCACGCGACCGGTCGGCACGTCACGATCGAAACGGCCGGCACGCTCTATCTGCCGGTGGTCTGCGATTTGATGTCGATCAGTCCGAAGTTTGCCAGCTCGGCCCCGTCGGCGCAGAAGCATCCGCATTGGAGCCGGCGGCACGAGCGCGAGCGGCATCGGCCCGAGGTGATTCGGCGGCTGGTGCGCGACTATCCGTATCAATTGAAGTTCGTGGTCGACTCGCCGGCCGACCTGGACGAGCTGGCCGACTACTTGGCCGAATTCCCGACGATCGTCCGCGATCGCGTGCTGTTGATGCCGCAGGGAATGGAGCAGCCTGAGCTCGACGCGCGGGCCTTGTGGTTGCGGCCGTATTGCGAGGCGAACGGCTTCGTGTTCTGCCCCCGCAAGCAGATCGAATGGTACGGCCCGGTGCGTGGCACATGACTTCGGTCCACTTCATTCTGGCGAGCTTGCGGCACCACTGGCGGATGCACGTCGCAGTGGGGCTCGGCGTGGCGGTCGCCACGGCCGTGCTGACCGGGGCCTTGCTCGTCGGCGATTCGGTCCGCGGCAGCTTGCGCGATCTGACGCTCCAGCGACTTGGACGGATCGATTCGGCGATGGTGACGGGGCATTTCTTTCGCCAGACGCTGGCCGACGAGGTCCACGGCGAGCCGGCGATCTTGATGCCCGGCACGCTCGAAGCCGGCAGCGGCGACGACGTGCGGCGGGCGACCCAGGTGTCGATCGTCGGAGTGCGTGACGAGTTCTGGAAGCTGGGCGAGGGTGGGCCGAAGGAGCCACCTGCCGCGGGGAGCATGGCGATCACCGAACCGCTGGCCTGCGAACTGGGCGTGAAAGCGGGCGACACGATCTTGCTGCGAATTCCCGCGGCGAAGGCGATTCCTGCCGACAGTTCGCTCGGCAAGAAAGACGACACGTCGGTTGGTCGGCGATTTCGCGTAGCAGACGTGCTGCCGGCGGAAGGCCTCGGCGCGATTCGCGCTGCAGCCGTCGCAGCAGTTGCCGCGGAATGTGTTCGTGCCGCTTGCCACGCTGCAGAGCATGCTCGACCAGGCGGGGCGGGCGAATGCGATTCTGGTCGCTGGCGACGTGAAGGAGGCCGACTGGAAGCCGCAGCTCACGGATTATGGACTCCGCGTCGACGAGGTCAAATCACCGACCAAGTATTTGTCACTGAGCTCGGAGCAATTGGTGTTGCCAGAGGCAGTCGTCGCGGCGGCGGAGAAGGCGTTTGCCGGCGGCGAATTGCAGCCGGTCGTGACGTATCTCGCCAATTCGCTCACTGTCGGCAGTGGCGATGCCGAGCGGAAAATCCCTTATTCGACGATTACCGGAGTCGATTCGCTCGCCGGCGTGGGACCGCTTCTGGATAATGCGGGCCAGCCGATTCGTCTTGCCGACGATGAGATCGCGCTCAACCGCTGGGCGGCGGACGATCTCGGCGCCAAGGTCGGCGATACGGTCACCGTGAATTACTACGAGCCGGAGAGCACGCACGGCGTGTTGCGCGAGCACGCGCCGCCGCTGCGATTGCGGCTGGCCCACGTCGTGGAACTCGAAAAAGGCGGCAAACCGACCGCCGCCGCCGACCCGCACCTGACGCCGGAGCTCAAGGGCGTCACCGACGCCGACTCGATCGGCGATTGGGACGTGCCGTTCAAGCTGGTCGAAAAAATTCGGCCCCAGGACGAGGACTATTGGGACAAATATCGCACAACTCCCAAGGCGTTCGTCTCGCTCGCGTTGGCGAAGCGACGGTGGGCGACGCCGCTGGGGCACGATCAGCCTGGTGCGCATCCCCACGCCGCCCGGCGAGACCGCTTCAGCGGTCGGGCAACTCACCAAAAAACTCGACCTGCAAATAAACCCCACCGACCTCGGCATGACGTTTCTGCCCGTGAAGCAGACTAGGCCTCGCCGCCTCGAGCGGCACAACGCCCTTTGACGCCCTGTTCCTCGGTTTCAGCTTCTTTCTGATCGCCGCGGCCGTGATGCTGATCTCGCTGCTGTTCAAGCTTGGCGTCGACTCTCGGGCGAAGGAGCTGGGCACGCTCGGCGCGCTCGGCCTGCCGCCGCAAAAGATCGCTTCGCTTCTCTCCGACGAAGGACTGCTCGTAGCCGCGATCGGGGCGGCCGTCGGGATTCTGGCGGGCATCGCGTATGCCTGGCTGATCATCGCGGGGCTGCGATCCTGGTGGGTGGCTGCCGTTAGTACTCCGTTTCTCATGCTGCACATTACGCGGCGCAGTCTGATCATCGGCGCGCTGGCCGGCATGATCATTTCCTGGCTCACGATCCGCTGGTCGATCCGCCGGCTGGCGCGGCTGCCGGTCGGCCGATTGCTCGCCGGCGTGACGGAGGCGTCGCCCGACCGTTGGGAAAAGAAGGCGTCGTCGAGCTGGCCGCGGCTGCGCGAGGCAATCGTGGCGCTGGCGGTCGCGCTGTGCGTGATCGGCTATTTGCTGCAGGGCGAATCGCAGGCCGGAGTCTTTTTCGCCAGCGGCGCGACGGTGCTAGCACTGCTGCTGGGCGAGGTTCGCTTCCAACTTCGCAAGCTGGGCCGGGGTCAGCCGTCGCAGCGGTCGCTGTCGCTCGCAAGGCTCTCGACGATCAACACGGCCCGCCACCCAGGCCGCAGCACGCTTACGATCGGACTGGTGGCGACGGCGACTTTTCTAATCGCGGCGATCAGCGCGTTTCGACTCGACACGGGCGTCGAGGGCACCGGCGGATTCACTTTCCTCGCCACGAGCGACCAGCCGATCCATTTCGACCTCAACACGCCGGCGGGTCGACGAGAATTGGGATTCTCGGACCGCGATGAAAAGTTGCTCTCGCAATGGAAGACTTACGCTGTGCGGGTCGCTGCCGGCGAGGACGCTAGTTGCCTTAATCTCTATCGCCCTACGCAACCGCGCGTGCTCGGGTTTGCCGGCATCGTTCATCGAGCGGGGCGGATTCGGCTGGGCCGACCCAGGCGAAAAAAAACGAAAATCCCTGGGGACAATTGGGGACCGATCTCGGCAAAGACGCCGCCGGCCGGCCGATCGTGCCGGTGATGCTCGACATGAGCACGGCCGTTTACAGTTTGCATCTGAGCGGCGTCGGCTCGCAGTTGCCGATCCGCGACGCGGCCGACCAGCCGGTGACGCTCGAAGTGGTCGGCCTCTTGAAGAACAGCGTGCTGCAAGGCAACTTGCTCGTGAGCGAGGCGAACTTTTTGAAGCTGATTTCCGGACGTGGGCGGCTATCGGTTCTTCTTGATCGAGCCGAATGAAGCGGCGTCGGATGCAGATGCGACATTCGTCGCGCGGCGCGATGGAATCGACGCTGGCGGCCGACGGTTTCGACGTCGTCAACGCCCGAGATAAACTAGCGGGCTTCCTGGCGGTGCAGAATACGTATTTGTCGACGTTTCAGAGTTTAGGTGCGCTGGGGCTGTTGCTTGGCACGTTTGGGCTGGCGGTGGTGCAATTGCGGAGCGTGCTCGAACGGCGCGGGGAGCTCGCGCTGATGCGGGCCGAAGGTTTTCGGCCCGACCGGCTCGTGCAAATGGTGGTCTTCGAGAACGGGGTTTTGCTCCTGGGCGGGCTGGTCGTGGGTCTCGCTGCCGCGGCGATCGCGCTCGTACCGCAGTGGGCGCCGCAGGGTGCGAGCGTGCCGTGGTTGACGCTCGCGGCTCTGCTGGCGACGATTGCCGTCGTGGGCCTGGTTGCCGGCTGGCTGGCGACGCGGTCGGCGGTCGAGGCCCCGATCGTGGCGGCGCTGCGAGGGGAATAATGGGAATCGGCTGGACGCCGCGGCTGAACTGCGCTAGATTCCGGGCCGTAGGGTAGTTCTTGGGCTACGCTTGCTGGTGGTCGATTCGGCCTTGCGGCCGACGCCAAACCCCCTCCCACCCCCAACCCACCTGCCACCGCCAATGCGCAATAAACTGCTGCTCGCCGGGTCAATCGCGCTCACGATTCTCTGTTGGGGCATGTATGGCCCGGTGCTGCAATGGGGGCAATTGGGCATGTCGACCGTGCCGGGACATCCGGCACTGCTGCGGCCATTTGTGTGCGTCGGGCTCGCGTATTTTCTGATCGGCGTGATTGTGCCTGGCGTTTGGCTGCATTCTACGGCGAGAAAGGCGATTGGACGGTCAACGGGATCATATGGAGTCTCGCCGGCGGGGCGTCTGGGAGCGATCGGGGCGCTGGGGGTCATCATGGCATTCAAGTTTGGCGGCCAGCCGGCTTACGTGATGCCGTTGGTGTTCGGTGGGGCGCCGGTCGTGAATGCATTTCTGACGATCTATCTCGCCGGACGAATGAAGGAGATTGGGCCCTGTATTCTTGGCGGGGATGGTGATGGTGATCTTGGGCGCCGTCACGGTGTTGATTTTTGCTCCTCATGCCGCGCCACCATCTGCTCAGCCTGCAACGCAGAGTCCGCCGGCGGCTACGGTCGCAGCGGCGACCGCTACGGCAACGCCCGCCGTCTCGGCGGCCAGTCCGGTGGTGGCCTCGTCGGCGCCGAGTGGCTTCTTCTCTTGGGTGTGGCGGTTGCTGGCGCTTGCCCTGGCGATCGCAAGCTGGGGCGCCTACGGGCCGACATTGCACAAAGGCCAGGCGGCCATGCACCATAGCCGGTTGCGGGCGCTGATCTGCGTGGGACTTGCTTATTTTGTGGTTGCGGTCGTCGTGCCGGACATGATCTTGGCCGATGCGGCAGAAGCCAGCATGTACAGCAATTTCATCCACGGAACATTTTGGGCTTGCTGGGCGGTGCGTTTGGCGCCGTCGGGGCGCTGGGAATCATCTTGGCGTTCAATTCCGGCGGGCGGCCCGTGTACGTGATGCCGCTGGTGTTTGGCGGTGCGCCGGTGATCAATACCTTCTTCACGGCGATCACGCGTGGGATCTTGAACCAGATGGGATCGATGTTTATTGCCGGTCTGATACTGGTGGTGGCGGGCTCGGTGATGGTGCTGGTGTTTGCACCGCGCGGGAGATGCGCCGGTCGCGGCACCGATCCGCGAAGCTGATGTGACGGCGACTAGCGAGCATGCTGCGCCGCCCGAGCGGAGGGCTGCCGCCTATTTGTACGTCAGCGCCTTGTCGGAAATGTCTTTGCGGCACCAGCCGCCGGCGAAGCGGATGCACTTCACGGCGGTGTAAGCCTGCAGCTTCGCGGCCGAAATGCTGGTGCCCAGGGCCGTAACGCCCAACACGCGGCCGCCGTCGGTGACGACCTCGCCGTCGCTCGTGGCGGTGCCGGCGTGAAACACCTTCACGTCGGGCACTTTGGCCGCTTCTTCGAGGCCGCGAATCGGCTGGCCGCGCTCGTATTTGCCCGGATAGCCCTCGCTGGCCATCACGACGCAAACCGCCGGCCGCGGGTCCCACACCGGCGGCGCAATCTCGTCCAGCCGGCCGTCGACGGTGGCTTCCAAGCAGATCGAGCAGGTCGCTATTGAGCCGCATCAGCAGCGGTTGGCACTCGGGATCGCCGAACCGCACGTTGTATTCGAGCACTTTGATGCCCTGGTTCGTGACCATCAAGCCCGCGTAGAGCACGCCGCGAAACGGTCGCCGCGAGCGCTTCATCTGGTGAATCGTGGGGATCAAGATCTTCTCTTCGACGTCGGTCATCATTTGATCGGTCACCAGCGGCGTGGGCGAATAGGCGCCCATGCCGCCGGTGTTCGGGCCGGCGTCGCCGTCCCAGGCCGGCTTGTGGTCCTGGCAGGCCGGCATCGTGATCAGCGTCTGGCCGTCGGTCAGCGCCAGCACGCTGGCCTCTTGGCCGTGCAGCCGCTCTTCGATCACGAGCTGATTGCCGGCCTCGCCGAATTCTTTCCTTGCCGGCAATGCGGTCGACCGCTTCGAGCGCCTGCTCGCGGTTGTCGCAGACGATCACGCCCTTGCCGGCGGCCAGGCCGTCGGCTTTCACGACGACCGGCATATCGTCGCGGTCCTTCAAATAGGTGATCGCCGCCTTGGCTGATTGGAACACGCGGTAGTCGGCGGTCGGCACGTCGGCGTGGCGCAGCAGATTCTTTGCAAAAGACTTTGCTGCCTTCGAGCTCCGCGGCCGCCTTCGACGGACCGAACGCCCGCAAGCCGGCGTCGCCGAGCGCGTCGACCAGGCCGGCCGTCAGCGCGGCCTCGGGGCCGACGATGGTCAGATCGATCGCGTTGTCGCGGGCGAACTGCACCAGCCGCGTCACATCGGTCGCCGGGATGTCGACGTTCTCCGCGTCGGCCGCCGTTCCCGCATTGCCGGGCGCGACGAACACGCGATCGGCCCGCGGGCTCTGGGCGATTTTCCACGCCAGCGCGTGTTCCCGTCCGCCGTTTCCAACCACCAGGATTTTCATGGGTGCCAACTTTCTGGCCGCAAAGAAAACTGCCGCGCGTCGTCGAAGCTGTGGCTGAACGATTCTACGAGTCGCGGAGCGGCGTTGGAACAGGGGACGGCAATTGCCGGCGGATCGAACGCATTTCGTGTCCCGACACACCACCCGAAAAAACGGCGGTTGACAAGGAGGCGTGCTGCGCATTACACCTATAAAAAGATTGTGAAAAATGTCACAAACCCCTGATTGCGGCGGGGCTCGGTCGCTATAACCTGTTGCAAGTCAATGGATTGTCCGCCACTGGTCGGAGCTGTCACCAGGTGCGACGGCTGTTCGTCCGTGGTTCCCGCGATGGGAATGCGATCGGAATCCAGCTTCGCACCGTAGCGCATTCCGACACCGAGACTCACGATGGTCGACAAAAGAAGATGACGGTAGCCGAGATGTTGGCCGCCGCTCGCAAAGCAGACAACAAGGGCGAGACGCCGGCTGAGACTGCGTCGCCGACCGCTGAATCCGAGTCGGCCGCCGTCGCGCCAGCGTCCAAAGCCTCGGCAGCGCCCGCGAAGAAACCTGCCGGCGGCGGCAAACCGAGCATGGCCGACATTCTGGCGATGGCCCGCGCGAAAAAGGCAGAAGGTGAATCGCTGCCCCGCGCCTGCGGCGAAAGCGGCGCCGAAGCCAGCCGCCGCGAAAGCCGCTCCTGCGAAGAAAGAATCGCCCGCTCCAGCCGGCCCCGTCGACACGCAGAGCATTCTCGCTGCCGCGCGCAAAGGCGGTCAGCCCGGCCCGATGACCAAGGCCGAAGCCGCCGCGAAGGGCGTGGCCATCGCTCCGCCGCCGAAAAAGCCGGCCAAAGAGACGATCGTCGTCCCGCCGATGCCGGTGAAGCCGGACTACGCGAAGACGCCGGCCGAGCGAACCAGTGCCGAAATCGCCGAGCGGCGGGCGTTTCTATTCGGCATGTCGGCGCTGGCGTTCGGGTTCACCGCGCTGAGCGCGACGCTCGCGCTGTGGACACTCGGCACGTGCGGTTCATGTTCCCGAACGTGCTGCGATGCCGCCGAGCAAGTTCAAGGTCGGCTTCCCCGACAACTTTGCGCCCGGCCAGGTGGAAGACGAAGTTCAAGGCCCAGTTCGGCGTGTGGATCGTGAACACCGAATACAACGGGCAGCAGGAAATCTTTGCTCTCAAGACGGTCTGCACCCACCTGGGCTGCACGCCGAATTGGCTGGAAGCGGAGCAGAAGTTCAAATGCCCCTGCCACGGCAGCGGGTTTTACAAGGACGGCATCAACTTTGAAGGTCCCGCCCCGCGGCCGCTCGAGCGGTATGCGATTTCGATCGCCGGCGACGGCCAGATCGAAGTCGACAAGAGCCGCACGTTTCACGAGGAAATGGGGCAGTGGAACGATCCGGCCAGCTTCATCCCGGCGTGAGTGTCCGCAGAGTACATGGAGGTCCCGTCCCAACAACCGACTGATTCACTCCGCTTGCGATTTAGCTAGACCAACCGCCCCAATTCAAATCGACGTGCATCCGACCCCCGACTCGCAGAGAACAACATGCCTGGATTAGGCGAAATCATTTACGAATCGCAAATCTGGAAGAGCATCTTTCGGCATCCGATGCCGGTCGACCGCCGCAATCGGATCGTGGTGATGCTGACCAATTTCTTCCTGCACCTGCACCCGGTCTCGATCAAGAAGCAGGGCATCGCGCTCTCCTACACGTGGTGCATGGGCGGCGTGACGTTCTTCCTGTTTCTGGTGGAAACGGTCACCGGCGTGCTGCTGATGTTCTATTACCGCCCGACGCTGGAGTGGGCGTACAACGATATTCTGGCGCTGCGCGACGTGTATTCGCTGGGCATCATGCGCGAGATCCATCGCTGGGGCGCCCACGCGATGGTGATCACCGTCTGGCTGCACATGTATCGCGTGTTCCTCACCGGCAGTTACAAGCCGCCGCGCGAGTTCAACTGGGTGGTCGGCGTGATTCTGCTGCTGCTGACGCTGCTGCTGTCGTTCACCGGCTACTTGCTGCCGTGGGATCAGTTGGCGGTGTGGGCGATCACGGTCGGCTCGAACATGGCCCGGGCGACTCCGATGCTGGGGCACGAAGGGCCGGGGCATCAATTGTTGACGCTCGGCGGCGTCGACATGATCACCAACATGTCGGACGCGCAGGTTTGCGCTGTTGGGTGCGCCGAACGTCGGCGAAGAAACGCTCAATCGGTTTTACATTCTGCACTGCATCGCGATTCCGCTGGCGGTGGCGTTGCTGTTGGCGATTCACTTCTGGCGCGTCCGCAAGGACGGCGGCATCAGCGGACCGCTGTAGCAGACCGCGGGGAGTTCGCATCGGCGGCCACGCCGAATGACCACAAGCAATCGTTACTCGAACGAGATTCGGCCTGGCGGCCGACGCCTAACTCAGACTTTCTATGCACGGCATTTCACCACAACAATTCGCTGAAACGGTTTCGTCGTTCCTGGTGCCGTTTTACATCGCGCTGGCGGTGATGAACGGCGTCGCGGCGCTCTATTTGTGGCAGAAGTCCGAGCCGGTGACGTATTTCAGCTTCGATCTGGGCAGCGTCCGGCCGTCGTTCACGAACGCCTTGCTATGGACGCTGGTGGCCTGCGTGTACGTGATGCTGGCGGCGCTGTCGGCGGGGCGAATCTCGAGCTTCATGCCGCGGATGCCGATGGCGTTTCGCGAGTTCGTCAACGCAAACACCGGGCCCGGTGATCTACTCGCTCGGCACGACGACGATGCTGATCGTGCTGTTCATGTTCCGCGGCTGGTTCGTGAAGCCGGCGGTCGCCTGGACGATTTGGAACCTGATGCTGCTGTTCCTGGGCCTGTCGATGCCCGACCCGAACTTCTTCGCGATCGTCGCCAAGCCGGACAACGTGCCGATCGTGGCGCTGGTGTTCCTGCTGGCGTTCTTCACCTGGCTGGCGACGTATCGGGCGGTGGAAAACGACCGCCGCATCGACGAAGGCGTGCCGCCGCTGGAGAAGCTGGACGACGAGAAGGTGCTGGTGTGGCCCGACCTGGTCTACACCGAAATGATCTGCATGATCGCGCTGACGGCGTTCTTGATCTTCTGGGCGATCTGGCTGCAGGCGCCGCTCGAAGAGCCGGCCAGCAGCGTCAAGACGCCCAATCCGTCGAAGGCCCCGTGGTACTTCCTCGGCCTGCAGGAAATGCTCGTGTACTACGATCCGTGGATGGCGGGCGTGGTGCTGCCGAGCCTGATCGTCGTCGGGCTGATGGCGATTCCGTACATCGACTTCAACAAGCAGGGCAACGGCTACTACACGATCAAGGAGCGGCGGTTCGCGTACATCGTCTTTCAGCTCGGATTCCTCGAACTGTGGGTGACGCTGATCGTGCTGGGGACGCTGCTGCGCGGTCCGAACTGGAATTTCTTCGGCCCGTACGAATATTGGGACGCCCACAAGGTCGAAGCGCTCAACAACATCAACCTGTCGGAATACTTCTGGCAGTACTTGGCTCGGCCAGAGCCTGCCCAAGGCCGCCGCCGAACGCCGATTTGCTGGCCAGCTGGTTTGTACATCATTCAAGCGCGAATGGCTCGGCATCGTGCTGGTGCTGGGCTACTTCATCGCGCTGCCGCCGATCATGGCGGTGACGGTGTTCCGCAAGTTCTACCAGCAGATGGGATTCATCCGTTACATGGTGCTGGCCAACCTGCTGCTGTTCATGATGGCGCTGCCGATCAAGATGGTGCTGCGGTGGTAGTTTCAACTTGAAGTACATCATTGCGATCCCGGAGTATTTTCCTGAATTTTTAGACGCCGCATCGCTCTGCAAGCCGAGTGATCGCGTCGCAAGTCGACTGACGGCCAATTCCACTTGCTATGCCCGCAACTGAAAAAACATGGCGCGACCAGAGCGGATGCACGTCATCTTCGGCATGTCGGCGCTGGTGATGTTGGTGGCCACGATCTGGATGCTGGCCAAGGACCACAACCGCGAGTGGCGGGCACGGCAACTGGCGAATCGCAACAAGGAGTCCTGGACCGCCGCGGCCATGCTGAAGCAGCAGTCGGCCGTGTCGCAGTCGAAGCTCGACTCGCTCCAGCGAGCAGTTGGCGGCGGCGCGAGCCGGCCACGTCGACGCCGGCGCTCGTCGATAAGTTCAAGGCGCGTGTCCAAGCCGAAGACGATCGGCTAGCGAAGGATCCCGAGCTGGCCAAGCAGATCGGCAACGTCGCGCCGGCGGATACCACGGCGATTGACGCTGCGATCGCGGCATTGTCAGCCGCGCCGGAAGGCACGCCGGAAGCGGCGACGGCTCGCGATCGACTTAAGTCCGCGCTGGACAACGTTATCCGCGAGGCCCGCCGCCGCGAAGATACGCTCACGACGCGACGCAAATTCACGGCGGCCGAGCAAACGGCCGCCGTCAGCGCTCGCGGCATCGCCATCGGCGAAGGCGCAGCCTCGCAAAGAGGTCGACAAGATCGAAGCCCACATCGCCGAGCTGGCCGACAAAATCGCCGCGCTCGATGTGGCGGTCGCCGCCTCCAAAACCTATCGGCTAGACTTGGAAGCGATCGTCCGGCAAATCACGGCCAAAGAAGACGCCCTGGCCAAAGATGCCGACGCGATCGAGACCGACCCTGAAGCGACTCGAACGAGAACGTCGCCGCGAACACTGGCGGAATCGGCGAATGGATCAATCGCTGGCCGGTGCTCGACGCGCTCTACAACGGCAACATCAAGCTCGAACAGATTTGGTTGCCGGACATGAAGATCAACTACAACTTCAGCGAGGTGGCCCGCTACGACCGCTGCATCAATTGTCACCGGGCGATCGACGAGACGGCGCCAGGCTCGGCGACGGAGCCGGCCTACCCGGCGATTCCCCGCGACAAGCGGGTCCGCGAGATCGCACTGGCCACGCCCGACGCACCGCCCGTATCCGCCGAAGGCGAAGGCCAGGAGCCGCCGGCCGCGACGCTCGATTCGCTCTACGGTTTCACGCTCGCCCCGCACGGGGTAGATCGATCCGTATGCCGTGACGATCGAGATCGTGCTGCCCGAGAGCCTCGCCGCCAAGGCCGGGCTGGAGATGGGCGACGTCATCGAAAAGATCAACGGCGGCAACGATCCTCACCAAGGACGACGTTGAAGAGCTACTTGCTCGATGCCGCGAATGGGGCAAGCCGGTCCGACTCACGATCCGCCGCGGCCTGCCGCAGCCGTACACGTCGCATCCGCGGCTGGATCTGTTCGTCGGCGGCTCCAGCCCGCACAAGAAGGGCGAGATGGGCTGCACGATCTGCCACGACGGGCAGGGCAGCGCCACCGACTTCAAGTGGGCGTCGCACACGCCCAACAGTCCGGACCAGGCGATCGAGTGGACCCGCAAGTACGGATGGTTCGACAACCATCACTGGATTTTCCCGATGACGCCGGAGCGGTTCATCGAGAGCAACTGCCTCAAGTGCCACCACGAAGTCGTCGAGCTCGAGCCGAGCGAGCGATTCCCCGACCCGCCCGCGCCGAAGTTGGTGGCGGGTTACGAAATGGTGCGGCAATACGGCTGCTACGGATGCCACGAAATCAACGGCTTCGACGGTCCCGACAAGCGAATCGGTCCCGACCTGCGGATCGAGCCGAACTATTACGACGTCGCGACGCAGATGCTGCAGGACCCCGGCTTGAGCGACGACCAGCGCGGTTGGGCCGAGACGCTGGTCCATTCGTCGGACAACGATTCGGTACGCCATCAACTCTTCCGTTCGATCCAAGAAGACGCCTCCGCCCCGGCGGGAAAGGCAAAGCTCAAGCCGGAGACGCACGCGCTGGCCGACGGCCTCAAAGACGTCGACGCACCGGGCTCGCTCCGCAAAGTCGGCCCGAGCCTGCGGCATCTCGATTCGAAGGTCGACTACGACTGGCTCTACAGTTGGATCAAGCAAGCCGTCCGACTTCCGGCCGACGACGCGGATGCCGCAGTTCTTCGGCAACTACGAGCACCTGGAAGACCACCTGAAAGAGTTCACGACGACCGGTCCCGACGGCAATCCGATCGAAGTGACCGACAAGGAATACACCCAGCGGTTTGAGGACATCGAGGTTCGCGCGCTGACCCAATTCTTGCTGGCCGATAGCCAGCCATTCGAATATCTCGATCCGCCGGCGGGCATCACCGAACCGCCGTCGGCCGAGCGCGGCAAGTGGCTGTTCGAGTCGCGCGGCTGCCTGGCGTGCCACTCGCACAAGGACTTCCCCGGCATCCATTCGACTCAAGGGCCCGACCTGTCGCGCACGGCGGCCAAGTTCAACACGGGCAAGGGCCGGCGCTGGCTCTATAGCTGGTTGCGTCAACCGAATCGTTACCATGTCCGCACGGCGATGCCGAACTTGTTCCTCGAACCGATCGCCGAAGTCGACGCCGCCGGCAAGCCGACCGGCCAGGTGACCGATCCGGCAGCCGACATCGATGGCATTTCTGCTCTCAGTGCCGACCGATTGGCGTCCGGATGCCCCTGCGGGCCCAGAGCTCACCGCCGAAGAAGAGCGGGCCCTCGAAGACTTGACGGCCGTTTGGCTCAGCGCGTCGTTCCCGAAGCGGCTCGCCGCGACCTACGCCCACGAAGGCATCCCCGACCGCCTGGCTGGAACGGTGAAGATCGACGAACGCGGACTTTTGCAGCAAAACATGACGCCCGCCAACCGGACGCAGCAGCAACTCGACTACGTGGCCCGCCGGTCGCTGAGCCGTTACGGCTGCTTCGGCTGCCACGACATCCCGGGCTTCGAAAACGCGAAGCCGATCGGCACGCCGCTGGCCAACTGGGGCCGCAAGGACGTGTCGCAATTGGCGTTTGAAAACATCGGCGCAGTTCCTCTCGATCGCATGGTCTCGAAAAAACGCCACCAGCGCGTCGCCAGCCGAACACGGCGACGATGAAAGCGGCGGCAAAGCGGGCGAAGCGGGCGGTTCCCACGCCCACGGACTCGATCCGCTCGATTACGATCCCGACACGGGCTATTTCCTGCAGTCGCTCAACTCGCACCAGCGCAAGGATTCCTGTGGCAGAAACTGCGGATGCCGCGCAGCTTCGACTACGAAGCGACCAAGACAAGCGCTACGACGAACGGCTGCGGATGCCGAAGTTCCCGTTCAACGCCGAGCAGCGGGAGCAGGTGATGACGTTCGTGCTGGGCCTCACCAGCGAGCCGCCAGCCGAGAAGTACATCTACCATCCGGGCCCGCGCGAGCAAGCGATCGTCCAGGGCCGGCACGTGCTCGACAAGTACAACTGCAAGGGTTGCCACGTGCTCGACATGGAGCGGTGGGAGTTCGCGTTCGATCCGGGCCTGTTCGAGGAGCCGCCCGAGGTGACCGACTTCCCGTTTCGTCGATCCCACCGCGACGCCGGAAGAGATCTCCGACTCGCTCGAGCCGGATCGCCGCGGGATGCTGCATGCCGACATCCACGGCCTCGCCACCCGCAACGAAGAAACGGGCAAGCCGAACCTGGTTGACATTGACGGAGTGCCGCTCGAGCCGGACGACACCGAGTCGGCGCCGTACTACGAGTTTTCGCTCTATCAGCCGGCGGTCGTGAGCGGTGCGCTCCGGCTGGTGGGCGTGCAGAATTTGTTGATTCCGGCGCCAGCCGGGCAGCTTCGGTCCGGCCAACGGCACCGCCTATCCGACCGACGGCGGCGACCTGGCCAAGTATCTGTTCCCGCGCGTGATTGCCCATGAGCACGAAACGAATCCAGCGGCCAAGGGCTCGGAGGCCTGGGGCTGGTTGCCGCCGCCCTTGCACAACGAGGGCGGAAGGTCCAGACCGATTGGCTGCACGACTTCCTGATGGACCCGACCAGGATTCGCCCGGCCGTCGTGCTGCGGATGCCGAACTTCCGCATGTCGAGCGACGAGGCGAGCAAGCTGGTCGAATTACTTTGCCGCCAAGAACGAGGCGGAGTTCCCCTACGAGTACAACCAGCGCCGACGCGGCGACTACTTGGCAGAGCTCGAACAGGCCCATCCCGGCATCATGGACGACGCGATGAAGATCGTCACCGACGGCAACTACTGCGTGAAGTGCCACTCGGTGGGCGACTTCAAGCCGAACGGCGCGATCCGCACGCTCGGGCCGAATCTTTCGGAAGTCTATCGCCGCTTGCGGCCGGAGTATGTCCGCCGCTGGATCGGCAATCCGGTGCGGATCTTGCCCTACACCGGCATGCCGGTCAACATACCTTACGACCCGCACGCGCCGAATCTGGGCGGCGTGAGCCAATCGCTGTTCCCAGGCACGAGCATCCAGCAGCTCGACGGGCTGGTGGACTTGCTGATGAACTTCGACGACTATGCCGAGCGGCAGACGTCGGTCCGCTCGCTGGTGAAAGAACCGCCGGCCGCGACGGCCAATCCGTCCGGCGCCATGCTGCCGACGAGCGACGGGCCCGCGCGGCGATGATTGGAACGAAACAAAAAACGTGACGCAACAGAAGATGGTTGCATTTCCCGATGATCAGGAAGTGTTGGACCGAGAAGAAATTGAGAGGCTTGCCATGAAACGATTTAGAACATTTGGGTTGGCGTGTTTGTGTATGCTCGTTATCGCGAGTGCGGTTTCCACCGCCCAAGCGGCGGGTTGGGGTACGATCAAGGGCAAGTTCGTCGTCGAAGGAACCGCTCCCACGCCGCCACCGATCGACGCCTCGAAGGAAGCCTATTGCGTCGAGCACCATCCGATCAATCAGTCGGTCGTCGTCGACGACAAGGGCGATTTGGCCAACGTCGTCGTGTTTCTCCGGCCCGCTCGCGGCAAAAAGGTGGACGTGAACCCCGAGTATGCCACGCTGAAGGATCAACCGGTCGTACTGGACAACAACGGCTGCTCGTTCCACCCGCATATTTCGCTGGTGATGGCGGGCCAACCGTTTCTCGTCAAGAATTCCGATCCGGTCGGCCACAACACCAAGACCAGCTTGATCAAGAACGCGAACTTCAATCAGACAATTCCAGCCAACAGCGAATTGCCCTTCAAGTTCAGCCGGGCGGAAGCGATCCCGCTGCCGGTCGATTGCAGCATCCATCCGTTCATGCACGGCTTCATTTTGGTGAAGGACGATCCTTACATGGTGGTGTCGGCCGCGGACGGCACGTTCGAGATTAAGGACGTGCCCGCCGGCAAGCACGAGTTTGAGTTCTGGCACGAGGTTCCCGGACGGCTCAAGAATCTCAAGTACCAGGGCGGCTCGCTGAATCGCCAGGGCCGGGCCGAGCTTACCGTCGCCGACGGCAAGACTCTCGACCTGGGCGAAATCAAGGTGCTGGCCAGCATGTTGCAGTAACGATGTTCGTAGTCCGTTGTTCCAATTAGCGGCGGGGCTTGCCCCGCTCGAATCATGCCCAGTGCGCTTTCCAAAAACCGATTGACTTACTTGTTTGCTATCGTGGCGACCGTCGCGCTGGTGCTCTCCGGCTGCGGCCCGCGAGTCGACCTCGGCCCGCTGCCCAACCAGCGGGTCGCAGAACAGATTCGCAAGTCGTTCGGCGTGAGCGCCGAGGGCGAAACGGCCGGTGACGCGGCCGCCTCGACCGGCACCGGCTGGGCCACGCTCAAAGGCCGGTTCGTCTACGACGGCACGGCGCCCACCATGCCGCCCTACAACGTTACCAAAGACCCGGCCACCTGCACGATTGACGGCAAAGCGCCGCTACAGCAAACATTGCTGGTCGATAGCGGCTCGGGCGGCATCAAGAACGTGGTGGTGTATCTCCGCGACGCAACGCGGGTGCATGAGTCGGCCCAGCCGAAGACCGACAGCGTGCTCTACGATCAGAAGGAATGCTTGTTCCTGACGCATGTCTGCGCGATGACCGTCGGTCAGTCGCTCGACATCCGCAACAGCGACAACGTCGGGCACAATACGAACATCGCCGGCAAGAAGAACAAGTTTAACCAGACGATTCCCGTCGGGACAACGATTGCCTACAAGGTCCAGCAGGAAGAAGCCACGCCGGCGCCGGTCAATTGCAGCATCCACCCCTGGATGAGTTCGTACTTGTTGCCGCGCAACAATGCGTACTACGCGGTCACGGCGGAGGACGGCTCATTCGAAATCGCCAATCTACCTGCCGGCGAAAAGCTCGACATTCAAGTATGGCACGAGAGCGCGACAGGCCCGGGCGGCGCGCTGATCGTGACCACCCCCGAAGCCAAGGCCCTCGATTGGAGCAACAAGGGCCGCATCACCATTACGCTCCAGCCGGACGAAGTGAAAGAGATTCAAGTCAAGGTGCCGGCATCGGCATTCAAAGGTTAGGTTGTTCATCGTAACTAAGCGGCGGGGCTTGCCCCGCGGTTTCAGATCGTAACGTCCCAAGCTATGAGTAACACAGTCATCACCAACTGGCGCCGCTTGATCGCTGCGAGTGCGCTGGCGATTCTCGCGGGCTGCGTCCAAGCCGAGAGCGATCCGCCGCAGTTCCACTTGGACATGGTCCAGGTGTCGGCCAATCAGCTGATCCCGGCGCACCAGCAGGCGATTGCCAACATCCTCGACGCGATGTTTGGCACGCCCGACGAACCCTACGCCCTGCCGGAAACGGGCCTCGACCTCCGCAAGCTGCGAATGGCCGCCGGGCCGGCTTGGAGCGACGAACAGGGAGTAAAGCACGGCCTCTACCGACGCAATTGTGCCCATTGCCACGGCATCTCCGGCGATGGCCGCGGACCGACGGCTGCGATTCTCAATCCCTATCCGCGCGACTATCGGCCGGGAATCTTCAAGTTCAAAAGCACCTACAATCCGAACGAGCCCACCGACGAGGACCTTCATCACACGCTCTTGAATGGCATCCCGGGTACGGCAATGCCCGCGTTCTCGATTTTTCCGCCGGATGAAGTGGCGGCACTCTTGGAGTACGTGAAATACCTGAGCATGCGCGGCCAGATGGAAACGGTCCTCGTGCAGTATGTGGTCGACAACGTCGACTACGACCCCGTCAAAATGGAAGGCGCTCCGCTCGACCTGGTGAACGATCCCGACCTGCGCGCGGAAGTCATGGGCCTATTGGCCGACGATGTCGTGGCCAAATGGGAGCCGTCGGATGAAAGCGTCATCGTTCCCGAAGACTCGGCGATCCCGCCCAATGGGCGAAGTGCGGCGGAAATCGCAGCCTCGGCCACGGCCGGCCGGGAGCTGTTTTACGGCACCAAGGCGAATTGTGTGAAGTGCCACGGCCCGACGGGTCTCGGCGACGGCCAGCAGGACGACTACGACGTATGGAGCAAGGCGGTCAAGAATTTCGAGGATGGCACGACGGCGCTCGCCGCCACGATCGAACTCGACAAGCAGAATCTCGCCAAGCTCGAGGGCGACGCATACAAGGCCGCGGAGGCGGAGCTCGCCGCAAAAGTGCGCGAACTGACCGAACGGCAGGAAGTGGCGGCGATGCAGTTGCCGCCGCGCAACGCGATTCCGCGGAACCTGCGGGCAAACATGTTCCGCGGCGGCCGTCGGCCGCTGGACCTGTATCGCCGCATCAATCAGGGGATCGCGGGGACGCCGATGCCGGCGACCGGGCCCGCCTCGCCGGGCGCCCAGGGCACGCTTTCGGAACAGGAAATGTGGCAGATCGTCGATTACATTCGCTCGTTGCCGTTCGAGCCGGCGAGCCAGCCGCAAATGCGGCCGCTCAACTCGGAGGCTGTTGTCAACTAGATGTTGCTGTTGCCCGTGCCGTGGGCGGGAATGTTGACCGAGGAGATTGGTTGTGAATCGTTTTTGGGCTTTGGTGTTTTTGCTGGTGCCAATCTTGGGCGTGGCGACGTTCGTCGTCGCGCCGTACACGCAGTACTGGTTTCCGCCCGACATCTCGGAAATCGGCCGGGTGATCGACCGGTTGTTCATGTTCATCCTGTGGTTGACCGGGGCGGTGTTCGTCGCCACGGAAATCACGCTGTTCTACTTCATGTGGAAGTACGACGCCCGCAGCAACCGGGAGCCGATCAAGTTTTCGCACGGCAGTCACACGCTCGAGGTCGTTTGGACCATCCTGCCGACCGTGACGCTGTTGTTCATCGCGATCTATCAAATGAACGCCTGGGCCGACGCGAAAATGCGGACGCCCGACATCCCCGTCACGGCGGAAATCACCGGCCGGCAGTTCAATTGGGACGTTCGCTACCCCGGCGCCGACGGCGAGCTGAACACGCCGGACGACATTTTCCGCTACGACGGCCTGATCCACCTGCCCGCCAACGAGGAAGTGTTGCTGTTGATCAAGAGCCAGGATGTGCTCCACAGCTTTTTCCTGCCCAACGTGCGGATGAAGCAGGACGTGGTGCCCGGCATGGCCCAGAACATGTGGTTCAAGTCGAAAGTGTCCGGCGAATTCGACATCGTGTGTGCCGAGCTCTGCGGCTGGGGGCACTATCAAATGAGGGGCCGCGTGACGTTTGAGCCCCGAGCTGACTACGAAGCCTGGCTCAAGCGGATGTACGACGAGCAGGAAGCCAAGACCGTGGCGATGACGCCGAGCAAGTAGCTGACCTTCGACCGCTGACTTTCGACCTTTTGCCCCTGACCTCTACCATGAGCTCCATACCCGTTGACGCCCATTCCCACGCCGCTCACGTCGAGCATGCCCACCACGGCAGCTTCCTGACGACGTACGTCTTCTCGCGCGACCACAAGGTGATCGGGCTGCAGTTCCTGTTCAGCACGTTGTTGTGGTTCCTTGTGGGCGGGCTGCTGGCCCTGGGCGTCCGCTGGCAGTTGGCGTATCCCTGGTCCGACATGCCGGTGCTCGGCAAGATGATCGCCTCCCGGATGGGCGGCCAGATCGCGCCCGAAACCTACACGATGCTCTTCACGATGCACGCCACCGTGATGATCTTTCTGGTGATCATCCCGATCCTGGCCGGGGCGTTTGGCAACTTTTTGATCCCGCTGATGATCGGGGCCGACGACATGGCCTTCCCGACCCTCAACATGCTCAGCTATTGGTTCATGTGGCCGGCGATGATCTGCTTCGGGTTCAGCTTTCTGGCGCCGCTCTACTTCCCAGAAGGGCAACCGCCAAGCTCCGGCTGGACTTCCTACGCGCCGCTGTCGCTCACCAACGGCGGCGGGCAGACGTTGTGGCTGATCGGGCTCACGTTCGTCGGCGTCTCGTCGATGATGGGCTCGGTGAATTACCTCACGACGATCATCATGATGCGGGCCCCCGGCATGACGATGTTCCGGTTGCCGATGACGATTTGGGCGATGTTCATCACGGCCATCCTGCAGGCGTTCGCCCTGCCGGTGCTCACCGCGGCGGGCTTCATGCAGCTTACCGACCGCTTGTTCGGAACTGGATTTTTCATTCCCGAAGGATGGGCCGCCAACAATGGTCTTCACGCCACGGGCGGCGGCCAGCCGCTGTTGTGGCAGCACTTGTTCTGGTTCTACAGCCATCCGGCCGTCTACATCATGATCCTGCCTGCGATGGGCATGGTCTCCGACATCATCGCCTGTTTCGCCCGCAAGCCGCTGTTCGGCTACAAGCCGATGGTCTACGCGATCGCGGGCATCGCCGGCCTGGGCTTCATCGTCTGGGGCCACCACATGTTCGTCTCGGGCATGAACCCCGTGCTGGGCATGACGTTCATGGTCGCCACGATGATGATCGCGCTGCCCAGCGCGATGAAAGTCTTCAACTGGCTCGGCACGATTTGGGGCGGCAAGATTCAATTCACCACCCCGATGCTGTTTGCGCTGTCGTTCGTGTCGATGTTCATCATCGGCGGGCTGTCGGGCATCTTCATGGCCGCCACGCCGATCGACATCTTCATCCACGACACCTATTTCATCGTCGCTCACTTCCACTACGTGCTGTTTGCCGGCACGGCGATGGGTGTCTTCGGGGCGATCTACTTCTGGTTTCCCAAGATGTTCGGCCGGCAGATGAACGAGAGCTGGGGCAAGCTCCACTTCCTGCTGACCTTCATCTTCCTCAACGGCGTGTTCTTCCCGATGCACATTCTGGGCATGGTCGGCTTCCCGCGGCGGCTCGCCGATCCGTATCAATACGAAACATTCCACCATTTGCGTCCGCTCAACGTCTTCATGACCTGGTGCGCGATCCTGATGGTTGCCACGCAGATCATTTTCATCGTGAATTTCTTCTACAGCATTTTCTTCGGCCCGAAGGTGGGGCGCAACCCCTGGCATGCCAACTCGCTCGAATGGAGCGCGCCGAGCCCGCCGGGCCACGGGAATTTTGACTTCCAGCCGATCGTCTACCGCGGGCCGTACGAGTACGGCTCGCCGGAAGTCGACACCGACTACTACCCGCAAATCCAGCCGCCGCCGGCAGGCGCGAAGCCGGCGCCGGCAGGTCACTAGCATTTTCTCGATCGCTCAACATGAACCAAGCCGCTCGAAGCATTCGTTCGCCATGGCCCCATCGCTGGGCGGTGGTGCTCGCGTGCGCGACCTTCCCGCTGTTGTGGGTCGGCGGGTTGGTGACGACGACCGATGCGGGCATGGCGGTGCCCGATTGGCCGAACACCTACGGCTATAATTTGTTCCTCTACCCGTGGCAGTCGTGGCTGGCCGGACCTTGGGATTTGTTTGTCGAGCATGGCCATCGGCTGTTGGCTTCCGGCGTGGGCCTGCTGACGATTGGGCTGGTCGCGGTGCTTTGGCGGACGCACGAACGGCGCTGGCTGCGCCGGTTGAGCTTCTGCAGCGCTGGCGCTGGTGATCTTCCAGGGCGTGCTGGGCGGCATGAGGGTGCTGCTCGACGAGCGGACGCTAGCGATGCTGCATGGTTGCACCGGCCCGCTGTTCTTCGCGCTTACCGTGGCGATGGTTGTCTTTACGTCGAAGACGTGGCAATCGGACGCCGCGCCGCTGGCCAGTCCCGCGGCCGGACACCTGCGGCGTTTAGCGGTGGCAACCTCAATCCTCGTGTACTTACAGTTGGTGTTCGGCGCGGTGCTGCGGCACGTGCCGATCAACAGCGAACCGGGCACGTTCCTGTTGGCGGTCCGGTTCCATTTGTTTTTGGCCGGCGTGCTGATGCTGCACATACTGCTCATCGCGTGGTCGGTCGTGCGGAATTTCCGTACCGAGCGGCCACTCTTCCGCTTGGTGCTCGCGCTGTGCGGTTTGATCACGTTGCAGGTGCTGCTGGGCGCCGGGACGTGGATCGTCAAGTACGCCGTTCCCGCCTGGGCCGCTCCTTGGTGGCCGTTTCCGAACTTCACCATTCAGGCCGGCAGTTGGCTGCAGACGCACGTCATCACGGCGCATGTCGCGGTTGGCTCGCTGCTGTTGGCGACTTCGGTCGCACTGGCGCTCATGGCACTCCGCAGGCTCGCGCCGTCGACGGCCCCGCTCGCACATGGCGCAGCCGGAAAGATCGGGGTGGCCACATGACGCGGCTCACCACCAACGTTCCGTCTCGCTCCGCTACTTGGTCGAACGACCGGTCTGGCCGGCTGGCTGAGATCGGCGATTTCGTCGAGCTTACCAAGCCGCGGATCGTCATGCTCGAGCTCGTGACCATCGTCGTCGCGGCCCATCTGGCGTCGCCGCGCGGCATCGACGGCTGGGTACTGTGGCACACGGTGCTCGGCGCGGCTCTGGTGGCCGCGAGCGCCGGGGCATTCAACCAGTGGCTCGAAACCGCGACCGACGCGCGGATGCTGCGCACGGCATCGCGTCCGCTGCCGGCGAATCGGCTTGCCGCGTGGCAGGTCGTCGCCTTTGGCTTGCTGACGCTGGCGATCGGCGCCGCCGAACTGCTCCTGTTCGTGAATCCAACGACGGCCGGCGCCGCGATCGCCACTTGGCTGATTTACGTCACCATCTACACGCCGCTCAAGACCCGCACGCCGCTCAACACCGCGGTCGGCGCGGTCAGCGGCGCGCTGCCGATCCTGATCGGCTGGACCGCCACCGGCGCCGCGGTCGACATGCGCGCGTGGGCCCTGGTGGCCGCGATGTTTCTCTGGCAGTTTCCACACTTCATGGCGATCGCCTGGCTCTACCGCGAGGACTATGCTCGTGGGGGCCAGCGGATGCTGACGGTGGTCGATCCGACCGGACTGCGGGCCGCGGGGCAGGCGATTGTCGCGGCGCTCGCGCTGGTGCCGGTCAGTCTGGTGCCGGCCCTATCGCCAGCCGCAGGCAGCCCGATGATTTATTGCACTTGGACGCTCGCCTTGGGCGTCGGCCAGGCCGCGGCGGCCGTGCTGTTCCTCGTTCGGCGCGATGACGTTGCTGCTCGCTGGCTGCTCCGCGCGAGCTTGGTGTACCTCACCTGCTGGATGGGCCTGTTGGTAATGGTAGCCGTGTAGGAGCGACTTGGTTCGTCCTGATCCCCGAACCCCTGACCCCTGAATCCTTTGCAATGAGCGATCATTCCCACCAGCCGCCGAAGCTCGCCTACCAGCCCGCGCTGCCCGTCCCCAACGGCAAGGCCTGCGTCTGGCTGTTCCTGTCGACGGAGATCATGTTCTTCGCCGGCCTTGATCGGCACGTACATCGTGTTGCGGTTCGGCGCCATCGCCTGGCCCAAGCCGCACGACGTGCATCTCAGCGAGCCGATCGGCGCGTTCAACACGTTCGTGCTGATTTGCTCCAGCGTGTCGGTCGTGTTGGGGCTCGAAGCGGCCAAGACGCAACAAGGCGTCGGAGGCCAAGGGCTGGATCCTCGTGACGTTCCTGCTGGGCTGCGTGTTCCTCGGCGTGAAAGTCTTCATCGAGTACCCGGCCAAGTTCGCACACGGCCTCTACCCACAGACACCGCACAGCCTGGTTTACGACAAGGCCGACATCCAATATTCCGCCGCCGTGCGAAAACGCCTGCTTGCGCTGCGGGCCGAGATCGAGGCAAAAACGCCGCGCACCCCGGAGGACGAGCAAAAGCTGGCGAAGATCGACGAGATTAGCCGCGACCTGGTCGAGCCGGCGGAAAAGGCGATCCGCGACGATCCGGAATCGCCGCAGGGACTGATCCTGTTGCTCAAGCTGGCCTACGCGATCTATCCGCCGCAGTACGGGCACGAAGGGGCCAATGAGTCGGCGGTCGCCAACGGTTTTGAAACGACGCCGGTCCAACTGGTCTCGTTCCTCGAGGAAACCGGCGCCGCCGGCGGTGAGGAGCACGCCGACGGCCACGCCCACGGGCTCAACGACAACTTCCCCTGGCTGAAGTTGCCGATCATGGTTCCGGGCGGCGGGATGTGGGCGAGCACCTATTTCCTGCTCACCGGCTTCCACGCGATCCACGTGTTGGTCGGCCTGATCGTGTTCGCGCTGATGCTCACGATGACTCTCGGCCGCGAGAAAGCCGCGCTGATCGAAAACGTCGGCCTGTATTGGCACTTCGTCGACTTGGTGTGGATTTTCCTGTTCCCGTTGTTGTATTTGTTCTAGACGCACTAGTTCTGCAAACGAAGAATCAAATTGCCGCGAACTAACAGTTCGCCGGAGCGACCCACCATGGCTGAGCACGGTCACAATCTGGAAGAACGTTTGGAAGAGCGTGTCGTCGAAATGCTGTCCGACGTGCCGGCCGATCACGTCGACGTGCACGGCAGCATCGGTAAATATCTGCTGGTGTTCCTGGCGTTGTGCGTGCTGACTTCGATGTCGTTTTTCACCTACACCGACTTTTGGCCATTCAAGGAGCAGAAGCACGTCACCTGGGCCTTCATGATGGCCGTCTCCTGCACCAAGGCGATGCTGGTGATCATGTTTTTCATGCACTTGCTGTGGGAGGCCAATTGGAAGTGGGTGCTGACGATCCCGGCCAGCTGCATGTCGATCTTTTTGTTGTTGATGCTGGTTCCCGACATCGGCATGCGGCAGGATAACGGCTGGGCCTGGTACTCGCGCGATCGTTTGTTGTATGCCGCCGACAAGCCGATCGTCCAAGCATCCGACGTCAGCAGCGCTCGACAAGGAAGAAGCGCAGAAACATCCGCCGGCGGGCGCGCACTAATTCGGCCAGCAGGCCGACGCCCCCCCGAATCCGACCGACGCACGCGGAGCGTGTCCGGTCGGCAAATCTGACGTACCCATGCCCGATTCGCCCGCTATCGAGATTTCCCACCTGGCTCACCGCTACGGCGAATTCGTCGCCATCGCCGACCTGTCGTTCGCCGTTGCCGCGGGCGAAGTGTTCGTGCTGCTCGGCCCGAACGGCAGCGGCAAGACGACGCTCTTCCGCGTCCTCTCGACGCTAATCCCGCTGCAACAAGGCGAGGTGAACATCCTCGGCTTCAACCTGCGGTTCGAGCAGGACGCGATCCGCCGGCGGCTGGGCGTCGTGTTCCAAGCCCCCAGCCTCGACAAGAAGCTCACGGTCGCCGAAAACGTGTTTCATCACGGCCGGCTCTACGGCCTATCGGGCGGCGAGCTGCGCAAGCGGGCCGACGAAATGCTCACGCGGCTCGGTCTTGCCGATCGACGAAAAGACCTCGTCGAAACGCTCTCCGGCGGCCTGCGGCGACGTGTCGAGTTGGCCCAGAGCATGTTGCACCGGCCGCGGCTGCTGTTGCTGGACGAGCCGTCGACCGGACTCGATCCCGGGGCACGTAGCGACGTCTGGCAGTATCTCGAACAAGTCCGCGAGGAGGACGGCGTGACCGTCGTGCTCACGACGCATCTCTTGGACGAAGCCGAGCGGGCCGACCGGATCGCGATCATGCACCAAGGAAAGCTCGTGGCGCTCGATACGCCGACCGAGCTGCAAGCCGCCGTGGGTGGCGACGCAATCACCATCCGCACCGCCGACGCCCAGCGGCTGGCCGCCGACATCGGCACGCAGTTCTCCTGCCCGGCCGCAGTCGTCGACGGCTGCGGTGCGACTCGAACAGCCCGACGGCCACCGCTGGGTATCGAAGCTCGTGGAAGCCTTCCCCGACCGCATCGAGGCCATCACGCTCGGCAAGCCGACGCTCGAAGACGTGTTCATCCACACCACCGGTCACCGCTTTTGGAACGGCGAGCCGACCCCAACGGAAACGGCAAAGAAGAGCCGATGAGCACCGCGACCAGCACTCCTGAAACCGTGCCCGCCTGGCCCGTGGTGTTCACGCTGGCCCAGCGCGAGCTGGTGCGATTCTTCCGCCAGCGGAACCGCGTGTTCGGGGCGCTGGGGCAGCCGATCATTTTCTGGCTGCTGTTTAGCGCCGGACTCGGCTCGAGCAAATTCGGCGATTCGAACAACCTTGACTACGCCCACTTCTTCCCAGGCACACTGGTGATGATCCTGTTGTTCACGGCTATCTTCGCCACGATCTCGATCATCGAAGACCGCAAAGAAGGTTTTCTGCAGGGCGTGCTCGTCGCGCCGGTGCCGCGCTGGTCGATGGTGCTCGGAAAAATTCTCGGTGTGACGGCGATCGCCATGCTGCAAGGTGTGCTGTTTCTCGCACTGGGCTGGGCGACGATCAAACAAATTCATCCTACGCCGTTCGGTCTGGTGGCGTCGCTCGTCCTGATGGTCGTGATCTCGGTCGCGCTTTCGGCGCTGGGCTTCATCCTCGCCTGGCGGATGGATTCGACCCAAGGTTTCCATGCCGTGATGAGCGTTTTTCTGCTGCCGATGTGGCTGCTGTCTGGGGCGTTTTTCCCCATGAACGTCGGCGGCTGGCTGGGCTGGATCGTCACCCTCAACCCGCTCACCTACGGGGTGGCCGGGCTGAGGCACTATCTACAATACCCTGAGGGAGTCACGGGCGACATCGCGGCCGGTCTGCCCGGCTTGGGCCTGTCGTGGTTCATCTCGCTGGTGTTTGCGGTCGTGCTGTTTGCGGCCGCCTGCCGCATCGCCGCCACTCGCTCACGCGGAGATCTACTATGAGTGACAACACGAACGTCGATCGATCAGAATACATCCCCGCCGGTTTCCTCCGGCTCGGCGCTGCCGTACGTCCTGGCCGCGGCAATCTTGATCGCGGCCGGCTTCGGCGCGTTCAAGTGGTGGCAGGTCGAGCAGTTCGATGCGTCGCGCGGCGAAGCGATCACGCTCGCCGCCGCCGGCCCGCCGCTTACCGACTTCGAGCTCACCGAGCGAAGCGGCAAGCCGTTTCGCTCGGCCGACATGAAGGGCAAGGTCTGGGTCGCCTCCTACTTCTTTGCCACTTGCCCCGGCAGCTGCATCCGGCTCAACCAGAACATCAAGTTCATGCACAACCTGCCCGAGCTCAAGGACGTGACCTGGCTCAGCATCACCTGCGATCCGGACACCGACACCATCGAAGCCCTGCAAGACTACGCCAAACGCTGGGACGCCGATCCCGAGCGCTGGCTCTTCGGCCGGGCCGATCTCGACTACATCAAGCGGATCGGCCTGGGCATGAACCTCGACGTCTATCGCAAGGGCCACAAGGACTACGTCGTCGTGTTCGACAAGGCCGGCAAGATCCGCGGCATGTACGACGCCACCAGCAAGAGTCAGTGCGAACGGCTGCACAACCGCCTCCTGGAGTGCCTCAAGGAAGAACCGCCCAGCGATCTGGCGGCGACGAAAGACAAACCGGAAACCGGCACGGCGGAGAAGAACGCGACATAACCGATGCTGCTGGCCGCCGCCCATCCGCTCGTCCACGTCAACGCGACGCTCAACGCCGTCGCCGCGGTACTGCTGGTTGTCGGCCTCGTGCTCATCAAGCGCGGCCGCGTCACCGCCCACAAACGCGTGATGCTCACGGCGTTCGGCGTGTCGATTGCGTTTCTCGTCTGCTACCTGTGGTATCACTACCTGGTGGGGAGTGTCCGATTCACGCACCCCGGGCCGGTTCGTTACGTCTACTACACGATCCTGCTCACGCACGTGCTGCTTGGCGTTCACGGTGCCGGTGCTGGCCATCTGGACGATCTACCTTGGCTTGCGGGCGACCGGCTGTTGTAACACGAACACAACTGCGAAGGGGGACAGTCCCCTTTTTGCCGGAGACAATGACACCAGGGGCGAACCAAGTGAGGGCAAAAAGGGGACAGTCCCCGCGGCGGTCTACCGGGCCCGCCACCGCCGCCTGGCCCACTGGACCTACCCAATTTGGCTCTATGTCTCGGTGACCGGCGTGGTGGTCTACCTGATGCTTTATCATCTCTGGCCACCGCCGGGTTTGTGATCTAGAATGTGGTCCAGAGCCGAAGAGAGAACACGATGCTCAAAATCACCCATCGCCAGCTAGCTTGGATCGTCCCGCTCGCCCTGGTGGCCGTCGTCGCCACGGTCGCGTCGGCCTGTCCAACGTGCAGCGAAGGCCTCGCCGGCAACGACCCGCACCACCGCTCGATTGCGGCCGGTTTCTACTACAGCATCCTCTTCATGATGTCGATGCCCTACATTCTGCTCGGCTCGCTGGGCTGCTTGGCCTACGTCTCGATCCGCCGGGCCAAGCTCCAGCAGGATGCGTCTGACGGCGGGGCTTCCGAAAACTAGAGCGCGCTTCACGTAGCTGTAGCGGAATTTGCGTCGCTTTCGTCTGGAAAACACGACAAGGTACACGCTACACGTCCGTGCGACTCGCACCGGGCGGGAACTGGCGACGTCCGGTACACGTCCGAGCGCTTGCCCGACGTCAGTCCGCAAAACTCGCTTCCTTGGGCCGAATTCCGCGATACGATTTGTCGCGTGGTCTCTCCCGACCTTTGGGACAATGCTTTCGATCGTCGGTGTTTTTTGCGTTTTGTCCGGCCCAAATTTTCGCGCTCTCCGCAAGTCGTTCGCTGGCTTGGCTTTGCAATCAAGGCCGCGGCGCAAACTCGATTCGAGGCGACAATTGCGACTCGATTTGTCGACGCACGGCACGCGCAACTCGTTTGGCTGCCCACAGTTCGCCATCCGCACGGCGGACAAAACTGAGCCGCGAATTGTCCGATAGAGCCCGTCACAGCGTCCCCCGCGATTTGAAGGTAAAAACGGTCGACCTAAATTGCGGCTTTCCTACTTCGCCAGCCGGCGGTTGGCGCCGGGCACCGAGCGCCGCGCAAACGTGCTTCGCGCCAATCCACCGTGGGAGCGGTCTCCGACCGCGATTTTGGCCTCGTAGCGAATCGAGTTTTCCGCGAATTGCCCGTATCGGCGTCGGAGACGCCTCCCACAGATCGAGTTTCAGTGCAAAGCGCCGCCAATACTATACATCTGTATCTATCCGATCGACCGACCGAATTCAACGACTATTTTCGGCCACTGGTTTTCCCCGTGGCCCGAGCGATCGGGCTCGAGACATTGCGGCTCACGCCGCAAGATGACCAGCGCTGCGAGAGATGACCAGCGGATTGGCGGCAGGCTGTCCCCGACTTCAACCCACTCTGGCACCCGGCGTAATGCTGTAACAGAGATCGATGACATTAACTACCTCGGAAACTCAATCAAATTGCAAATGGCCCCTACCTCACTTTTGATTAGCGTCAGAGCCTTGCAGATGCACCCAAGCACTTTTTGAATGTCTCCATAGTATTTTTGTAAATCCGACTGAGTAATACTTGCTCGCTCTCCATGATGGGCGATACGCTGGCGGATGTTCACTATTGAGTCCCAGCTATTGCCAATATTCAGTCTCTCAAGCTCGGGGGTCAGAGCGGTTTTATGATCGATGCCAAATCGAGTGCAGGTATCCTTGACAGCCTCGAACAGCAGTTTGCCAGTTTTCTCGCCCTTCACTGACAACGCAAAGGTGCGAACCTCTACATCGGCACATCGATTACACTTGGACTCAATCGCTTCCTGAAAGCACTGCTCCATCCGGGCATACAACAAAACTACACCGTGGCTGACAAAAACACTCTCAAGGTCAATGGCATCTATTTCGCTGGGCAGCTTTGATTTAGACGAGTCGAAAGACCTTCTCTTCTGTCACGTTGGCGTTCCGAAAGGTCCCATCAAAGAATTGGACCACCGACATAAGTCGTTGCTGACCATCTATCACTTGTTGTTCACCCGTATCCGGGTCCGCGTACAAAAAGAGTGCAGGAACTGGGAGACCCAACAGAAAAGATTCTACGAGCCGGCTTGCTTGCCGTTGCGTCCAAACGAACTTGCGTTGAAAGCCAGGAATCTTCAATTGATTCTTCTTCCACTTGGTCACTAAACCTTCCAGCGTAAAATCTGCAGGAATCGAAACGATCTCATAGTGTGATGTCGTCGATGCAGCATCTTCCCTCTCGCTGTCGCTTAAGGAAATCGGGCTGTCATCTTCAAGAGCTTGAATGTCGGGCTCGTCTTCAATATCAGCGATGGGCGTAATCCGACGCTTTTTTTTCTTTGCCATGTTGAGGTCCTTCTATTCTTCCTTGTCCAATTTTCAATCACTTTATATCAAAATATGCTGACGCTGGACATCCCGGCTGGCTTGGTGATGCGCCGTCGGATGGTGACGTGGAAGCGTTCGATCGCAAATCGCACGGGCAGAGCTTCCATGCGATCTCATCCGCTGGCCACCATCTTCCCATTGGCCGGCGTATTGAGGAAATGAACTATCAGCCGTCAGTTCTCAGCCGGGATATGTCGAGAGTCGAAGACATTGACGACAATGCACCGGAACGGTTTCGGCCTCGGGTTTGCGAACCGGCTGGTGGCGCGGTTGGCTTGGCCGAGGGGAACGTTGGACGGTTTACCCGGGGTGGCGACTCCGCTCGGAGCTGGGGAAAATCCATCTTCGACGTGGATTGTAGCTTGGTTCCGGGCGTTTGGCGGAGAGATTTGTGGCGGAGGTTTGGCGGTCGCTAGTCGCCTGTTGAGATCTTTAACGGGCTGCTCGCTCTGCGATGGACTTGGGGCGAGCCAGCAAACTTGGGGCGAGTCAGCAAAATCGTCGAGGGCGTCCGGGAATTCATTCGCATAAATGGCGACGCTGTTCGGAAGGGCGAGGCTCACGTCGAGCCATGTAGGAGCACCAATTCAGGCTCGGCCGGAGCCTCGCCCTCCCGAATCCCGAGCGCCCTCAAGGAATCGGCTAGTTCGGCCCAAGGCTGCGGGATTTAATCTTCGCCAGCACCTCGGGCAGCGGGTATTCGATGATCGGGATGCCGAGGGCGGCGACTTCTTGCAGGCGACGCCAGCCGCGGGTGACGAGGGTTTCCTGATCGCGGACAAACGTCGGGTCGAGGGTGCGCTTGTCGAACGGGCCGGTGACGACGACCGCCGGCTGGAAACCATCGGCGACGATGTACTGGGCAAGCGTTGGGTTGCAGCGAATGTGGCGCTCCTTGGTCGTGTGGAGCACCTCGGGGTCGAGCAAACCGATCACGTAGCGGAGGTAGAGATCGCTCTCGGTGAGCTCGGCCACGTCCAGGCCGCAAACGTCGCAGAGATAGCCTTCATCGCATTTGGCCATGAGAAAAGCTCTTAGCTGTTGGCAATTAGCTATTAGCCAAACGCGGCAAGTGAATTGTCTGGCTATGAGCTAACGGCTAAGTGCTAACAGCTACAATCCCAGCACGTCGTTCATCGAATACAGTCCCGGCGGCTTGCCCATCAGCCACTCGGCCGCCAGCAAGGCCCCTTGGGCATAGCAATCGCGATTCGTGGCGGCGACGCGAATCTCGAGCGATTCGCCCAGCATGCCGAATAGGATCGTATGCTCGCCCGGGTTGTCGCCTGTGCGGACGGCATGGTAGCCGATCTCATGCCGCGGGCGTTTGCCGGGGCGGCCCTCGCGGCCGTGGACGTGTTCGGTCTGGCCCATCACCTCGGCAACGATCTGACCGAAGCGGAGCGCGGTGCCGCTGGGAGAATCTTCCTTGAAGCGATGATGGCGCTCGACGATTTCGACGTCGACGCCGGAAGGGAGGTCCTTGAGCGCGTCGGCCGCGATTTGCGTGAGCTTCATGGCGACGTTGACGGCGGTGCTCATGCTCGGCGCCCAAACGATCGGGATTCGCTCGGCTGCTTTGCGGATGAACTCGTGCTGTCTGGCGTCGAGCCCGGTGGTGGCGATCACCAGCGGCTTTTTGAACTCGACGCAGTGTTTGGTCACCGCGACGGCGGCATCAGGGACCGAGAAGTCGATCACTACGTCGGCATCCGATTCGCCGACGACGCCCAGCGGCACGCCCAGCTCGCCGCTGCCGGCTAGCAAACCGGCATCTTGCCCCAAGGCCGGATGATTGGCCGATTCGAGCGCGGCGACGATTTGGTAGCGAGCGTCCTGGCTGGCAACAGCGGTCACCCGCTGACCCATGCGGCCGGCCGCTCCGTGGATGGCAATTTTCATGGCTCCAAATCCTTTGGCTGCGGCAACGCGACTCGCGGCGATACAGGATCGTCAGCTAACTGTTGAGCTGGATCGCCCGCACGATTTCGTCGAGGTTGTTGTCGACCTGGACGGCGCGGTTGGCGAAGGCGGCCCGGCTCACGCCGCGGCTGCCGAGCACGCGGTTGAACTCGGCCTGGTCGTGCGTGTGGTAGGCGACCGTCGCCGTGGGGTCCTTGAGTTGGTGGCCGGTGAGGATCGCCACGACCCGTTCGTCCGGGCCGATGACGCCTTCCTCGCGGAGCATTTTTGCCCCGGCGACGCTGGCGGCACTCGCCGGCTCGCAGCCGAGGCCATTCGCACCGACCTGTGCCTTGGCGTCGAGCATCTGCTCGTCGGTCACCTCGCGCACGACGCCATCCATCCACTCCAGAGCGCGGAGGCACTTGGTCAGGTTCACCGGCCGGTTGATTTCAATCGCGCTGGCGATCGTCGAGGCGCGCCGGCCCGCATCGTCCAGCTCGGCGTAATAGTTGTTGATGATCGCCGCGTCGGGACGGCCTCCGTTCCAGCGGAGGCCGCGATGCTCGTAAAGCTGGTAGAGCGTGTCGGCGCCGGCCGCGTTGATCACCGCCAGCCGCGGCATGCGGTCGATCAGCCCCAGTTCATGCAGCTCGTGGAAGGCCTTGCCGAACGCGCTCGAGTTGCCCAGATTGCCGCCGGGCACCACGATCCAATCGGGCACTTGCCAACGCAGCCCCTCGAGCACGCGGAACATGATCGCCTTCTGACCCTCGAGCCGGAAGGGGTTCACGCTGTTCACGAGGTAGATGCCCTCTTGCTTGCTGACTTGCGAGACGCGGTGCATGGCATCGTCGAAGTCGCCGGCGATCTGGAGCGTGAGCGCACCGTAGTCGAGCGCTTGCGAGAGTTTGCCGTAAGAGATTTTGCCCGAGCCGATGAAGATGATCGCCTGCATCAACTTGCTCACGCCGCAATAGAGGGCGAGCGAGGCACTGGTGTTGCCGGTCGAGGCGCAGGCGGCCCGGCGGGCGCCGATCATGTGGGCATGGGTGAAGGCGGCGGTCATGCCGTTGTCTTTGAAGCTGCCCGACGGGTTCATGCCCTCGTATTCGAGAAACATCCGTCCGTTCTGGAGGCCGACGTATCGGCCCACGCCGTCGGACTGGTGGAGCAGCGTCTGCCCTTCGCCGATGGTGACGACCTTGTCGGCCGCTGCGAAGGGAAACAGTTCGCGAAACCGCCAGACGCCGCTGAACGAGAGCGGGTCGTGACGCCGGCTCCATTGCTGCTCGAAAGCGGCGAGCGACTTGGGGACTGGAAGGGCATCCCAATCGTAGAGCACGTCGAGCAGTCCGCCGCACCGGTCGCAACTGGTACGGACCTCGCCCACGTCGTAGGTGGCGGCGCAGCTGGGCAGAATGCAGCGCTGGTAGGCCAGGTCGGTCTTCACTTGAACCGTCGACGCCAAAGTAAATTCCCCACCCGCGCACCGCCAGCCCCATCGCCCGCAAAGGGGCAAGCACCGTGGCCGGGCGTCACGCCATTAAATCAATAGCACCGAACAACTTAGCACTAGTTTACCGCAGTCTGGCCCTGGTCGCAACTCAATCCGCGGGGCACGCCACGCTGCGAATCAAAAGCTGGACACCCGCATGGGAGGGATTTACAATAACGGGTCTTCGCCATGTTCGGCGGAGTGAACAGACGGAGGCGCGAGAGCAACCGGGAGACCATCGATGAAGAAGACGGACATGCTGGCGTACAGGGAGAAGTTGCAGTCGATTCGGGCGCGGCTACGCGGCGACGTGACGGCGATGGCCCAGGTCGCACTGCGAAAATCGGGCACGGAAGCCGGGAATGCCGGCATGCCGATTCACATGGCGGAGCTCGGCAGCGATAATTTCGAGCAGGAGTTCACGCTCAGTCTGATGGAAACGGAAGAAGATACGCTGGGCCGCATCGATGCCGCTCTCGAACGGATCGACGACGGCAATTTTGGTCGCTGTGTGCAGTGCGATGGAACCATCGCTAAAGCGCGGCTCAATGCGATTCCCTACACGCCCGTTTGCATCAAATGCGCCGAGGCTCAGGAGAGCGTCCCTTAACGCGACGCTGAAGCGCGACCGCCGGCCATCAGCCGTTGGCGACGAGGTCGATTTATGCCTGATGTGCCACGGAATCGGTACTTCTTGTTCTTCGCCATTGCCGCGGCTGGGTGCGGTGTCGATCTGGTCACCAAAGCCTGGCTCTTCTCGTGGCCCGATTTGCGCGGCGGCAACGTGTATTGGCTGTGGCCGGGGCATGCCGGGTTTCAACTCAGCTGGAACCAGGGGCGCTCGGCGGCATGGGGCAGGGGCGCACCTGGCTATTCGCCACGCTGAGCATCCTCGCCGGATGCGCGATTCCGCTCTGGCTGTTCTATTGGCGGGCGGCACGTGACTTGTGGCTCACCGCCGCACTCGGCTCGGTGATGGGCGGGCTGCTCGGCAATCTCTACGATCGGCTGGGCCTCCCCGACTATCTCTGGCCGGGACGCGGCATGGAATTCGGCCAGCCGATACACGCCGTCCGCGATTGGATTCTCGTGCAGTGGAACGATCAGTTGCGGTGGCCGAATTTCAACGTCGCCGATTCCTTGCTGGTTGTCGGCGCGGCGGCGCTGGTGCTCCACGCCATGTGGACGCCCACCTCGGCGGGCGACGCGCTCGACCCGGCAGACGACGCCCGCCCGCTGGGGTAGAAACACCATCGCGCAAAAATGTCGCACTCGCGGCCTGGACTTCGCGATTCTGCGATTTGAGGTGATTCGCACCGGTCCGCGCCGGTGATGCACCCAATGATATGGAACAAGCGTCATGGACATTTGCGCGCTATCGGTTGGCGGATGTCCGCCGCGTGCAACTTGCACAGAACGATTGACATTTCCACCAAATCGGTGTTACAAAGTGATTCTCTCCTCTTGGGCAGATGCGTTACTTAGTTATTAGATACCGAAGTTTTGCGGTGCGAATTGGCACGAAGCTGAGCCACGTTCGCCGGCTTGACGTAGGCATTCCTCGTCTTGCGCGGATGAGTTCCTGGCGCTTCGCGTTTTCGCCCGGAGCAGGCGGTAAGTAGGTTGCAAGACAATTAGGTTGCACGACCAAGGCGAGGGCCTGATAGGGCAGACCGCATGAAACTCTCGCGAACCATATCCTACGCAATCCACGCCACCTTGCAGCTCTCACAGCGGCGATCGCGGCGTGCCGATTCCGTGCAGCCAGTTGGCGAGCGAAGGCCAAATGCCCGAGCGATTTCTGTTGCAGATCCTCCGCAGCCTGGTCATGCGCGGATTGCTCTGTTCGACGCGCGGCGTCGACGGCGGCTACTACCTCGCGCGCCCCGCGGAGGAGATTTCGCTGAGCGACGTCATCGAGGCGTTCGATAATCCCCTCAGCCCGGGCATCCCGGCGCTCGACGGATTGCCGAACGACGTTCGAAAACGCATTCTGACGTCGCTCCAAGGCGCGTCGGCGGCCGCGCACCAAGAGCTCGGCAAGCTGACGATGGCCGACCTGCAGCGCGTCGGCCGCAGCGGCGGGTGAACCGCGCCGCGGGTCATTGCGCGAAGACTTCCCCGGATCGCGGCGCGTACGGCGATCCCCGCAGAGGCCGCCCGGCCTCGCAGGGCAACTCCGCCGTCGCGTAACCGGCGGCGTACAACTCCCGCTTGAGCTCGTGCAGCTCGCGGATGCTGTCCGGATAAACGGCGATGACGACGGTGGAGGTGTCGGGCGGATGGTTGTGCAGCACCTGCCGGAGTTCCGAGTTGGGCTCGATGGCCTTGGCGACCGGTTCGCCGAGCGGTGACGATTCGGGAATGAACTCGAACCAGATGACTTCGGGTCGCACGAGCGGCGGACGCTGGTACGGTGCGCCGGCCAGCGCGCGGTCGTCGCGACCGACCGAATTGACGGCCACTAAGGCAACGCAATAGCGAACGCGGAATCCGTTCATCGGACCGACCGTGCCGATGAAGCTGTTTTGGTTCTTCAGCCGCCAAATGTTTTGCTTGACGTCGTTGATCGTCTCGGAATCCCAATCATCGGGGATGATCGCTAAGTGGCCGGCCGAGAGGTGGAGCATCACTTCTCGGCCCGTCGATCGTCGTGCCAGAGGAGTCGGCTGGTTCTCGATGGCCTCGACTTCCGTCGGCTGGGCGAGCAGCGCCACCTGCTCGCGCGCAGGTTTTCTAGCTCCGCTTGCGACTCGACGAGCTTGCGGCGGAGGTCGAAATCGCGCTGCTTGTCGGCAGATAGCTCGGCCCGGCGGTCCTTCAGTTCTTCGTTGAATGCGGCGACGTAGGTGGTGAGATAGTCGCGCTCCTGCTCGCGCAGCGAAGTTTCTCCGTGCACGGCGACCGCCTGCTGGATCACCGTCTCGGTATCCTTCTTCGCGGCGACCGCCGCCACTTGGGCGTCGCGCAGAGCGTCTTTCGGCCCCTTGGCTTCGGGGGCGGACTGAGCTTCTCTTTCGGCAGCCTTCATCACGGCCTGTGAGGTGCGCAGGCCGGTCACGACCACCAGCAAGATGATGATACCCACCATGTTCGTGAGCACGTCCAGGAAGGAATCCTGCCCCGGCATGTCAGAAAAGTCTTCTTCAGCGGTTCGCGCCATTTGCCCCTCCCTCGTCCTGCCGCGCTACCGAACCGTTGCGAACTTCAAAGCCGCCGTTTCTCAGAAGACGCAACAGACCGCTGGTGCGGCGCTCGCCGCCCACCCCGACCTTCAATTCGACGACGGGCCGCCAATAGAGCCCATCGCCGGCCATTCCCCAGTCTTTGATCTTCGCCTCGAGCGCCGTCATCATTTCTTCATAGGCCGCCTCAGGGGAATCCTGGAACTTAAACTCGCGCCCCGTGACGGCGGCCTTAGTCGCCGATTGTTCGTCGAGAATCGCCAGGGCGTCTTCGCGGATTACGACTTGGATCGTGCGACGAATCGGGATCATGCCCGGACCGGCGCTGGCGATGGCCCAGTTCTTGCCGCGAGCCTTCGTCGTCTTGGTTGGACGCTCCCCTCGGCAAGACGCCTTGGCGGCTGCTTGACGCGCTAATTCGTCTAGCTCGCGGTCTGCGTCGGATTCGGACGACGCAGTGACACTCGATTCCGGACTCTCCGGTCCGGCCGCCTGAAGGGGCGTAGCCGATTGGCTGGATTGCGAAATGCCGCCTTGACTCGCACCGGGCGACGCCTGAGTTTGAGAACCGCCCGCAGCGTACCGGTCGTCGTTTGCTTGCCCGACGCTCGATTGATTTGCGTCTTTGTCGGCCAAGGTTGCGCCATCACGGACGCCGCCGCTCGCGCCATCGTTGCCAATCGCACGATTGTCGTCATCCGTCGCCGAGGCGCCGGCGCCGTTGCGAGCGGTTCGATGGCCGGCGGCATCCGCGCCGTCCTGACCAATGGGCGCCCCATGGACAGCGTCTCCCGCTCCGACGCCTCCGATTAATTCTCCGCCAGTTCCGACGGTTCCCGTGGAGTCGCCCAAATAGACGCCTGCTCTGGAACTGCCCGGTTGCGAGCCGCCAGGTGCCGAGCCACCCACTGCCGAGCCGCCCGGTTGCGAGCCGAATCTGCCGCGTTCCGTCGTGACGAATGTGTCGCCGGCGTCACGCTGACCCGTCTCTGGCCGATCGCCCTGCGACCCGTATCCCGACGGTTCGTCATTGTATTCCGCGTATTCTTCGTCATCGCCGTACGAGCGATAGGCCCTGTAGGCCCCGGGCGCCGCGGCCGCGAGTGCTTTCAGCCGATTCCTCGCCAGTTCAGTCGCTTGATATTCGAGCGATGCCAGTTGCGGGTCGGCCGCCGAAAACTTCAGATTCCAATCGTCTTCCACCAACTCGTAACCGAACTCCGAGTCCCAGCTTTGGATGGCTTCGCGGACTGCGTAGTAGCAGCGAATTCCCTTGGGACGCACGATGATCAGCGGATAGGGTTCCGCTTCCTTTCCTACGGCGGGGTTCGATTCGATGCGGTGGATGTACTCGCGGGCGGCGCGGAGAGCGGCGACCAGCGGGTTGCCCGGTCCGATCGGTGGCCGAAAGTCGTCGAGCGTGAGCTTGACGCCTTCCGGTTGGAGCACGACTTCGTTTTCGAAACATTCGATGTAAATCGGCCGGCGAGACGTGCCGCGATTCCCTTGGTAGGGCACGATCGCGTACGACTTCGGCCGCTGTTTCATTTCGGCGCGGAGTCCGTCGATCGTCTTGCGCGACTCTGCGATCAGCTGTTGGAGCCGCTCGATCTCGCGCTCCGCCTGCTGGCGATCGTCGTAGTGCTCGCCTTCGAGCGAGTTGAGCTCGGCGGCCGCGAGTTGCAGCGAGGCGAGCTGGTCGCGGAGCCGCTGCATGTGGTCTTCGAGGTGGCTCAGTCGCAGTTGGTCCTGTCGCAGTTTTTCGGCGGCTTGGGCGCGAATGGCCTCGAGTTGCGACCGGAAACCGGCTATTTGTTCGAGTTTCTTTTTCGCAGCGATCTCTTCGGCGGGCGAGACGGCCGTCTTGGCGGCGGCAGCGGCGCGGGTCGTCGCCGCCGCCTCGATCGCGTGTACCCGTGCCGAGCGTGCAATGACCACCAGCAGCACCATCAGCGATCCCATCGTGCACAGTAGCACGGCGACGAAGGGAAAAAGCTGGACGGCAGTATGCTCGTCGGAATTTCGTGCGCGGCTCATGCGGCGTGGCTAGTTGGCTGTTGACTGCCCAACGCCGCTTCCGGCGTCACCCGGGTCGGGAGGTAACCCATGCGGGCGCAAAGCAATTGAATGGCGGCGGTCAGATTCAGGGCCATCTCGTCGAAATGTTGGGCGCTCGACCAGCGCCGTCAGATTCTTGTTGAGTGCTTCTTCTAGCCCTCGCACCTGCCCGGTGGCGTCGACGACGTTGAGCAGCACGTCGCCTTGACGGATCAACTGTTCCTGTTGGCGGACGGTCGCTTCGGCGGCCTCGACCAGCGCGATCTGCATTTCTTTGAGCAGATTTTCGCTCTCGCGAATCAACCGCTCCTGGCGATCGGCGGCGACGACCATCGACTCGCCCAGCGCCGCTTCGACTTCCGACAGGTGCCGGCGATTTTCTTCGGCCAGCTCGCGTTCGCTCGCGGTCAGCACTTCGCCGTGGCGGTGGAGCGATTCGACCAACAGCTCGGCCAGCTTCTCCAAACCCTCGCGGAGATGAGAGACCGTTTCGCCGGAGCTGTGGCTCAGCTTGTCGGCATATTGCGATGTGCCTTCGTTCAGTCGTCGCGCGTGTTCGTCGAGGCTCTGGCTCAGTGCGCCGGAGAGAGAATCCTGGATGATTCTTCCGGTCGACGTGCTGACGTCGGCCCATTGCTGATGCGTTTCGTCGATCGACGAGCGCCACAACTCGGCCTGTCGCGAGACGAGCGATTCGACGGCGCCGATCACCTGCTCGCTCATGCGGCGGATCGACGCGACGTTCGGATCGCTGTCGACGCCGGAGAATTGGAAGCGGCCGACAAGTTCGGCGGACGCCCGCGCGTCGACCAAGTCGAGCAATCGAATATCCCCTCGCTCGACGCCGTGCTTGATGAACATCACGATCATCGTCAGCGCGAGGGCTTGGGCCGTGGTGTCGAACGCGATGCCGAGTCCGTGAATCACGGCCGGCATCGATTTTTCCATTGTCTCGGGCGACAGGCTGGCGATGGCGACGGTAATGCCGATCACGGTGCCCAAGAACCCGAGCACCGGCATGGCCCAGACGATGATCCGCACCAACGCATACGACGAACTCACCCGATCGCGATCCAGCTCCGCCAGATGATGGAGGTGCTGTTCGATCGCGTCGGCAGATTCCTTGCGTCGCACCATCTCCAACGCTTCTCGCAGTCGGCGGGCCAAGTAGTTGTTTTGCAGCGTGCCCGGTAAGTCGTCGAGTTCCGCGACCAGCCCGTTGCAGGCCGCGACCGAGGTGCCGCCCACCGGCGCCAGCGAAAGCGTCACGCCGCCGATCGAGGAGAATTGGCTGGTCTGGTTGAAAAACCGCATCGCCAATGCCGCCAGCGCGACAAAGAAGGCGATGCCGGTCACATATTCCACGGGATGCCCGGCCATGTAGCGCACCAGGAGCGGATTGCTGATCCAGCCCTGGTTGAGCGAGGCGTAGAACGCGAGCCCAATCACGCCGCCCCAGAGAACTGGCAGTCCGAGAACCCATTCCAAGAGCTTGTTAAAACGCGTCACGGCGAGATTCCTTTCCACCGATTTCGTGGCTGATGCCTGCCCGTTTTTCAATTGGCGAAGCGTGCGAACGCTAGCACCGTGGTCGGACCGACGGTCCCATCCTCCTCAAAATCGGCCTAACCGGCAAAGTTGATGAATGAAAGTGGGCAAAATCGCGCCCAACTCTGCCAATCGTTCACCTTCGCAGAACCGGCACACTTTCCCAAAGGTTGCGGCGGGGCGTGCCGATATCTGTCTTGCCCCGACACGCGTCGAGGCGCCAATCGCACACGGGAGTCGGACAACAGAAGAGTCTTTCCTCGCCGCAAGCCGCCGTCGCGAATTCGGCAGCGAGCCGACGGCAACTGGCATTCATCGTCGCATTCCCAGGGGGGCGCAGTCCGGGGCAGGCTATCAAGCCGCCCGGACTGCTTTTTTGCGCGAGCCTCAAAACTGTGCGTCGCCGGGTGGCCGAGCGAATCGCCGAAGTATACTTGTACGGCTCGACTCGACCGGAATCTCGAGCGATCCCTCCTCCGCTGGAGAGTCGTGTGACCGACCGACCCACCAACGACACGTCCGCCGGGCCCTTGTTGTCGGTCGTCATTCCGGCCTACAACGAGAGCGCCACGATTGATCGGCTGCTGGCCGCCGTGCGCGACGTCGAGATCGACAAGGAAATCATCGTCGTCGACGATTGCTCGACCGACGGAACACGCGAACGGCTCGAAGCGATTGGAGCCGCGAACGGCCGCGTTCGCGTGCTCTATCACGACGTGAACCGCGGCAAGGGGGCCGCGCTGCGGACCGGATTTGCCGACGCCCGCGGTCAGTTCGTCGTCGTGCAAGATGCCGACCTGGAATACGATCCGGCCGAGTATCCCAAACTGCTCGCGCCCTTGTTGGCAGGCGAGGCCGACGTGGTCTTTGGCTCGCGGTTCGTCGACGGCGCAGGGCATCGTGTGCCCATGCGCTGGCACAGGCTCGGCAACCGCTGGCTTACCAAGTTCTCGAACGCCTTGACGAATCTGCATCTGACCGACATGGAAACGTGCTTCAAAGCGTTTCGCCGCGAAGTCATTCAGGACATTCGTCTCCAAGAAGACGGCTTTGGCTTCGAGCCCGAGATCACGGCGAAGCTGGCCGCCTATCGTCTGCAGGGGCAGCCGCTGCGGATCCGCGAGGTCGGCGTTTCCTACGACCGGCGGAGCTACGCCGAAGGGAAGAAGATCGGCTGGCAGGACGGGCTGCGGGCGCTGTGGTGCATCGTACGCTACAATTGCTTCAAGTAAGAAAAGGTGACAGCCCCAGCTTACGCAACTCAAAGTAAGAAACCATACGAATCTCACGCAAAGGCGCTGAGGCGCAAAGGACTTTCGACACCTCAGCGTCGGAACGATGATTGGGCGGTCGAGGTAGTTATTTTTGCTGCGCTTTTCTTGGCAACATTGCGCTTTTGCGTGAGACACTCTTTTCAGTTTGAGTTACGCGAGAATATAACAAAGTCTTCGCTACGGCGCTGCTAACTTGGTTTCCTCAACTCACTCTTGAAGTGGAAGCCGCAATAGGGGCACACGACCACATAAGCGTATCCGAGCTTCGTTGCGTCCACCTCATCGGACCCGACCATTGCAACTCGCAGTGAAATGTCCTCTTGCCGCTTTAGCGATGCTGGCTTTCCGCATTTCGTGCAAAGGGTAGCTGTTGGATAGGCCATGTCGGATATTTCAGCTTCAATTCAAGCTCACGCTACGTCTTTGGCATAGCGCGTCGGATCCCCGCTGCTGATGTGCCCGAAGGCGGCGGCCCGCTCCGCGCATTTGTTGCAGTGACCGCAGTGCCGGCCGCCGACTGGCGCCAGGCAGGAAAAGGTCAGCTCCAGCGGCGCGTCGCTGCCAAGCTGCATCACGCACCGCTTCGAGAGCATTTCGAACGGACGCACGATCCGCACGTCGTAGCCGATCGCCTGCTGGATCATTGCTTCGAACCGATCGAAGAAGTCGGGCTTGGCGTCGTCGAACGGATTGGCCGCCAAGGTTGCCAGCGCCAACTTCGAAATGCCGTGCATCGCGCACCAGAGCACGGGCTTCAAGAGCAGCAGCGGATTACGGCCGGGGAGAAACACGGCATCGTCCGTCGTGTGATCGTCGGGCACCGCTTCGCCGGTCATGCTCCAGTGCTCGCCGTAGAGGTCATCGACCGGCATGTCGAGCTCGACCAAGGCGTCGAGCTTGGGCTGCCGGAGCGCGGCCAAGAGTTGGCAGATGGCGTGCCGTTCTTCCGCTTGCCAGAGGCAGCCGGTCCGCACGTAGAACGGGCGGACCCGCCAGCCGTGGCTCAGGAGTTGGTGGAGCAGAATGGCGCTGTCGAGCCCGCCGCTCAACATCAGGCCCATCGCCGACGGTTCGCCACAGCTCGACAGTGTGGGAGGCGGAAGCTGTAAGTTCGACACGAAGCTCACCTTCATGGAAGATTCATGAAAACGCCCTGACCAAGGCGTAAACTTCGGCCCTCAGGCCACTTACGATGAGTTTCGCCGCCACGCCGAGCCGCGAATCCGACACGAAATCGCCTGGAGCCCGTAACGCCGATGGCCGGTTCCCTGTCTTGCTTTTTAGGCGGTTGCACCGATTTTGTCGATCGGCAAACGGCGAAACCGCCCGGCAGGATCGCATGATTCGCGTGAATAAATGCCACGACTTTGGTAGAATAGAGTCAGGCGTTGAATCGCTGCCGCCGGAAACGGCCGGCAATGAGGCAATTGTCGGCCGCTGAGCCGCGCCGCGCGGACGCCCAGAACGCGGTGACACGGCCTTGGGAACAGAAACATAGGATCGCCAAGTCAATCAAGCATTTTGGTTGTCAGGCCAGAGCGGAACTTCTTCGACTGATGCAACTCCCGACAATCAACAATTCTTCCATCCGATCGGTTGGATTCTGTTTGCTCGTCTTAATCGTCGTTGCGTGGGCCAACCTGTGCCCAGCGCCCGCGGTGGCGCTCGTGGTGCAGGATATGACGGGCACGACCGTCGCTCCGGCCGACGACCCGGGCTGGGACTTCGTGACCGGCTCGGGCGATCGCGCTTACGTCTATTTGGGCAACGGGTGGGCGCTCTCGGCGTTCCACGTCGGGGTGCCGGGAAGCAGCGAAACGCTTCACTTCGGAAGCGGGTCCTATTCGGCGATCTCGAACCAAGCGTACGTCGTGCCGAATCCAACGGGTGTCGCCGGAATCACGACGGCCGACACCGACTTGCGGCTAATCCGCATCAATGGCGATCCCGGCACTCCGAACTTTTCGATCCCTACGCAGCAACTGACCGAATCCACTCCCGAAACGCAGCGCGAGGTCGTCATCATTGGCGCGGGGCCAAGCCGGCAGCAACAACAAACCCAATGGACGGTAACGCCTGTCGCCGGGGCAAACAACGACGTCTGGACGGTAGTTACCTCGGGCGGCAGTCAGGTCGGTTACAAGTCGATTGTACCGGACGACGACGTCAAACGCTGGGGCACCAATCGAATCGCCGATGAGGACACGCTCGTCGGCGGCAGCGACAACGACTTGCGATTCCCCTTGCAGCTGCAACTGGGCGTCGGACAGCGAGACGTGATGTCGATGGTCACCCGGTTCGACGCACCCGGGCAGGGCGGCATCACCAACGAAGCGCAAGCCGTTTCCGGCGATTCCGGTTCTGCCGTGTTCTACAAACGCAACGGCCAGTGGGAATTGGTCGGTATCGTCAACGCCACCTACTCAACCGTTGAAAACCAGAATAATTCGTACGCCGTGTACGGCAACTACACGACATTTGCCGACCTGCAGTTTTACCGCAGCCAAATCCAGGCGATCATCAACAATCACCCTTACAACGCGCTCAGCGGCGACATCAATCTCGACGGAATGATCCGAGGCGATGGCACCGGCCCAGTCGCCACCGACGACGTCTCCGCTTTCGTGACTGGCTGGTTGTACGACAACGGAACCGGCGCCGGATCATACGGCTCGTGGCTGAAAGGCGACTTGAATGGCGACGGCAAGACCAACATCGCCGATTTCTTCCTGCTCCGGTCGGCATTGAATTCCGCAGGTTCGGGAGCCGGACTCTCCTTGGCGTCGCTCAACGTGAGTGGCGTGCCCGAGCCTTCAGGCCTTCTGCTGGCGATGGCGGGTGCAGCCGCGGTGGCCGCTTGGCGGGGTCGGCGCCGTCGCCGGGCAGCCGTTTGAACGCGACCACGGCCCCAATCCATCTTGCCTAGTTTCTCTCTCCGAGTATCATGGTGCCGGTCCGGACACGACGTCTCGGATTTCTGGCAGCTTCACCGTGACAACCGCATGACCGCCTTCGCCTCCCGCCGCGATCGACTCCGCAAGCTGGTGCACCAGTCCGAGGCCGACGCGCTGTTGGTCACCAATTTCAAGAATGTCACCTATCTCACCGGCTTCACCGGCGACGACAGCTTCCTGCTCGTGACCGCCGGCGGCGAGACGCTCATCAGCGACAAGCGTTACACGACGCAGCTCGAACAGGAATGCCCCGGTTTGAAGCTGGAGATCCGTGGCCCCGGGCGAACGGATGGTGCCGGTGACGGCAGGTGTGGTCGAGCGCACTTCGACCAAGCGGCTAGGGATCGAAGCCGAGTCGGCGACTGTCTCGCTCGAGCGCTCCCTTGCCAAGGCGCTCCCCAAAGTGGCGCTGATCGCCACCGAGAGCCTCGTCGAGCGGCTGCGAATCGTGAAGGACAAAGACGAGATCCAACAAACGCGGCTGGCGTGTCGCCAAGCCGAACGCGCGTACGACGCGGTGCGGGCACTTGCCACGCTCGAGATGACGGAGCTCGACTTCGCGGCGGAGCTCGAATACCAGGCCCGCCGCTTCGGCGCCAAGGCGCTGAGCTTCCCGGCGATCGTCGCCGTCGGTCCGCGGGCGGCACTACCCCACGCCACGCCCACGGCCGCCAAGCTCTCGGCGAGCGACTTCCTGCTGGTGGACTGGGGCGCGAACTCGGGCCTCTACATGAGCGACTTGACGCGGATCATTGTCACAGCTAAAATCTCGCCGAAACTCCGTAAGGTGTATGGAGTTGTGCTCACGGCGCAGCTCGCTGCAATCCATGCGATTCGCCCCGGCGTGACCTGCGAACAGGTCGATCGCGTGGCCCGCAAGATCATCTCCAAGGCCGGCTTTGGCCGCGCCTTTGGGCATGGCCTGGGGCACGGGACGGGACTCGAGATTCACGAAGCGCCGCGATTGGCCGAAGGGCAGAAGACCAAGCTCCGGGCGGGCATGATCGTGACGGTCGAGCCGGGAATCTACTTGCCGGGTTGGGGCGGCGTGCGGATCGAGGACGACGTGTTGGTCACTCGCACCGGGCACGAAGTGCTCTCCGACGTGCCCAAGCGGTTGGAAGATTGCGTCCTGGCGTCGTGAGCGACATTGGAATCGTCGGTAGGCGAGCACAGGGAGTCGAGTATTGAGCGAACCAAAGGAGACACCCATGGCCTCCAGTGCAGGATCGGCGCGAGCACCGGCGACGTATTTGACGTCCGCAAGGTCCGCCGCTTCATCGAGCTCATGAACGAGCACGATCTGTCGGAGATCGACCTGCGCCAGGGCGACCAACGCATTCGCCTGCGGCGCGGTCCGGAGATGGTGACCGTGGCCGGCGCGACGCCCACGATGACGACGCCCGCCGCCGCCGCGGCGAGTCCCAAGCCCGCCGGAGATGCGGCGACGCCGTCAGCTGCCGAGGATGCCAATCGTACTCGTCGTCCGCAGCCCGATGGTCGGCACCTTCTACACCTCCGCCAGTCCCGACTCGCCCCCGTTCGTCAAGGTCGGCGACCAGGTCGGTCCCGAATCGACCGTCTGCATCGTCGAAGCGATGAAGGTGTTCAACGAAATCCCGGCCGAGTGTTCCGGCAAGATCGCCGCCGTGCTGGCCACCAACGGCCAAAGCGTCGAATACGGACAGCCGCTGTTCCGCGTCACGCCCAATGCGTAATCGGCTAACCGTACGTCAGACTTTCCAGCCTGACACAGAGCCCGAACTGTCAGGCTGAAAGCCAAACCTACACAGATCGCCATGTACCAACGAATTCTTGTTGCCAACCGGGGTGAGATCGCGCTGCGGATCATCCGCGCGTGCCGGGAGCTGGGCGTCGAGACCGTGGCGATCTACAGCGAAGGCGACCGCGGTGCCCATTATCTGCAACTGGCGGACGAAGCCTATTGCGTCGGCCCGGCCAAAGCGGCCGACAGCTATCTCAAAATCTCCAGCGTGATCAGCGCCGCCGAAGTCGGCAACGTGCAGGCGATTCATCCCGGCTACGGCTTCCTCGCCGAAAACGCCCACTTCAACGAAATCTGCCGCAGCTGCAACATCGACTTCATCGGCCCCAGCCCGCAAGCGATGGCCCGGCTGGGCGACAAAAACGCGGCTCGGGCGCTGGCGCGCGAGGCCAACGTGCCGGTCGTGCCCGGCAGCGACGGCATCGTGCGCGACGAGAAGGAGGCGCTCGACCTTCGCCCACTCGGTCGGCTTCCCCGTGCTGATCAAGGCGGTCGCGGGCGGCGGCGGACGCGGCATGCGCGTCGCCTCGAACGATCTCGCGCTCAAGAGCGCGCTGCAGCAAGCGCGGGCCGAGGCCGAGGCCGCCTTCGGCAACGGCGACGTCTATCTCGAAAAATACATCGAGCGCCCGCGGCACGTCGAAGTCCAGGTGCTCGCCGATCAGCACGGCAACGCGGTCCACCTCTGGGAGCGCGATTGCAGCGTCCAGCGCCGCCACCAAAAGCTGATCGAAGAGAGCCCCAGCACGAGCATCACGCCCGAAACCCGCGCCGCGATGTGCGACGCCGCCCGCCGGCTGATCCTCGCGGCCGAGTACACCAACGCCGCCACCGTCGAGTTCATCGTCGACGCAGAAGGCAATTTCTACTTCATCGAAGTCAACGCCCGCATCCAGGTCGAGCACCCCGTCACCGAAATGGTCACCGGCATCGACCTCATCAAGTGGCAGATTCGCATCGCCGCCGGCGAGCCGCTTGCCGTGGAAGCAGGACGACATCCGTCACGAAGGCTGCGCGATCGAGTGCCGCATCAACGCCGAAGACCCCAAGCGAAATTTCCAGCCCTCGCCCGGCAAAATCGAGCGGCTGATCGCACCGGGCGGATTCGGCGTCCGATTCGACTCGCATGCCTACAGCGGCTACGTCGTGCCGCCCTACTACGACTCGATGATCGGCAAACTGATCGTCCACCAGCCGACGCGGGCCGAGGCCATCGCCTGCATGCAGCGGGCACTCGCCGAGCTGCGGGTCGAGGGAATCAAAACCACCGTGCCGCTGCACCAGGAAATCCTCGGCCACTCGGCCTTCGTCGAAGGGCGGATCGACACCACCTTCGTCGAGCGGACCTTCACCCCCGGCTAGTTGGCGGCGAAGTAGCGATGTCGGCCACGACGTCTGCCTTCACCGTCGAGCGTCAGCCATCGCGGCGTGCAAGATTGCGCCGATCTGGCTCGCGCACCGATTCTTCCCCACCGGTCCGCAATCTCAATAAAATGACTCCTTCGCCGCCCGCCGATCCGTTTCGGGCGGCGGCAATTCCGGAATCCCCAGCATCTGAAGCAGGCAAGAGAACTATGACAGCCAAGACCTCCACGATGGCGTCTCCTTGGGAAATGCCCCACCCGGTCAAGAAGGTGGCGATCCTGTTCGCCGGCGGACCGGCCCCCGGCGCCAACGCCGTCATCTCGACCGCCGCCACCGCCTTCCTCCGCCACGGCATCGAGGCGATCGGCATCAAGCACGGCTATTCGCACCTCGTCGAATACTCGCCCGAGAACCCGCTCGTCGAAGGCCGCGACTACGTGGCGATCAACCAGCGGATGCTCGGCCGCACGCGCAATTCCCAGGGCATCATCATCGGCACCGCCCGCACCAACCCCGGCAAGAACGTCTCCAGCCCCGAGCACCTCGACGACGCCGAGCGCGTCAAGCCGCTCAAGACCGTCTACGAAGCGCTCCGCTCGATCGGCGTCGACGCCCTGATCTCGATCGGCGGCGACGACACCCTCAAAACCGCCAACAAGTTCAAGCTCTATCAGGAGAAGCTGCCCGCCGACGCCCAGCGGATTCCCGTCGTCCATCTCCCCAAGACGATCGACAACGACTACCGCGGCATCGACTTCACGTTCGGCTATTTCACCGCCGTCGACTTCCTCGGCTGCGAGGTCCGAAACCTGATCTCCGACGCCGAGGCCAACCGGGCCTACTTCCTCGTCGAGTCGATGGGCCGCAGCGCCGGCTGGCTGGCCTACGGCGTGGCGATCGCCGGCGAGGCCAGCCTCGTGATCAGCGTCGAAGACATCGTCGGCACCTACGCCACACAGGAAGACACGACCAATTCCAAAACCGGCGCCGTCACCAAACGCAAGGTGATGGACATGGACAAGGTCATCAAGCGAATCGTGCTCACGATGACCGCCCGCGAGAAGGAAGGCAAGGAATACGGCGTGATCGTGATCGCCGAAGGCCTCGCCGAGATGCTGCCCGAAAAATACCTCGCAGGCGTCGGCCGCGACGAGCACGGCCACATCAGCATCGCCGCGGTGAACCTGCACGACATCTTCGGCGACCTGATCGCCAAGGAATACACCCGCCAAACCGGCCAAGAAACGCAAGGTCACGCCGCTGCAACTCGGCTACGAATCACGCTGCGCCCAGCCCCACGCCTTCGACGTGATGCTCGGCTGCCAACTCGGCGTCGGCGCGTTCCGGGCGCTGGTGGAGCAGGGCCTCAACGGCGTGATGGTCTCCGTCTCCGGCCAGTTGCAACTGCACTACGTCCCGTTTGAAGAGCTGGTCGACCCCAAGACGCTGGTCACCGTCGTCCGCTACATCGAAGCCGAAAGCGACTTCCAACGGCTCACGCGGTTCCTCGAGGTGTACGTCAACGAGGAAGAGATTAGCTAATCGTTCTTGTTTCGTTCGAGGTGATTGCAGGTGCGTACCCTTCGCGCTTGGCACGGTGGACGTACGCAGCACGTTTCGCCTGTCGGATCAGACATGGGAGAAGCACCGTGAAATGGAATCCGGACGCCTTGGCGTGCCTGCCACGCTTGCCATTGGCCAAGCTGCCGACGCCGCTCGACGAAATGCCGAGGCTCTCCAAGACGCTCGGCGGGCCGCGGTTGCTGGTGAAGCGCGACGATCTCACCGGGCTGGCCACCGGCGGCAACAAGACGCGGAAGCTCGAGTTCCTCATCGCCGACGCGCTGGCCCAGGGCTGCGACAGCGTCATCACCGCCGGCGGACCGCAGTCGAACCACTGCCGTCAAACCGCCGCCGCGGCAGCGATCGCCGGGCTGGAGTGTCACCTCGTGCTCGGCGGCGAACCGCAACCGCCGAGCGGCAACTTGCTGCTCGACCAGTTGTTGGGCGCGAAGATTCACTGGACTGCCAAACCCCAGCGCAACGCCCGGATGCAGGCCGTCGCCGACGAGTTGCGCGCCGCAGGCCGAAAGCCGTACGTGATTCCCATCGGCGGTTCGACGCCGTTGGGCGCGGTGGGATACGTGGCGGCCATGTTCGAGTTGGTCGAGCAAATTGGCCGCACGCGGAATCAACGTCGATCACCTCGTCTTCGCCACCAGCTCGGGCGGCACGCAGGCCGGCATCGTGCTGGGAGCGAAACTGGCCGAGTTCCGCGGCAAGATCACCGCCATCAGCATCGACAACCTGCCGGACGACCAATCGAACGACAAGTTCCTCGCCGGCGTGTGTCAAATCGCGGCCGGTGCAACGTCGCTCCTGAATGCCGACGCGCCATTAACCGTCGCCGACTTCGGCACGAACTACGATTATCTCGGCGCCGGTTACGGCGTCGTGGGCGACTTCGAGCGCGAGGCCATCAAGACGTTCGCCCGTACGGAAGGGATTCTCGTCGGCCCCGTCTACACAGGCCGCGTGGCCGGCGCCCTGATCGACCTGATTCGACGCGGCGTCTTCCGGACCGATGAGACGGTCCTATTCTGGCACACGGGCGACGAATCGGCGTTGCATGCCTATGCGAGCGAACTACTGAGCGGCAAGACCGAGCATTGAACTAAACCGGCGTGCCATCCTGCCACGACCAAGCCGAAGCTAGTTGCGTGTCCCCGGGGTGCATAATACCGCGATGTATCGACGCAACACGAACTGCGTGCAAATGTTCTGAAGTCGAATCAATCAATACACGATCGCCTCCCAAGTCGGGGTGCAAACCGCGCTGCAACTATCGGTGTCGTGGTTTTCGCCACAGAATCACAAATTGCTGATCCGCCACCAAATCGGGCCTATCGTTGAGCAGACAGGGCACACTTGATTCGCGACCATCGCTTACCAAGTCCTCGAAAAGTTAGTGCGAGCAGTTCTCTGCGTTTTAGAACTTGGTGCCCGTTTTCGTTTGATCCGATTGGGAGAATAGCAATGCATCGATTCATGATGGTGGCAGCCGCGATTGCGGCAATTGCATTTTCGATGGCCAATGCCGACAGCACTCAGGCGCGCCTGTTCGGTGGCAGCAATGGTGGGTATGGAAGTTCGGGTGGCGGCGGTAGCCACGGCGGAAGTTATGGCGGCTTGTTCTCGCGCCATCACGGCGGCGGGAATTGCGGTTGCTATGCTGACGATGGATCTGCCGGCGGACATGGTTCGCACGGCAGCCATGGCTCATCTGGTGGCTATGGCGGTTCGAATACGACGGACCGTCACGGCAGTGCGACGAATTACCAGGAACCCGACATGGCGGGTGCCCCGAATGCACCGTCAAACGCCCCGGAAATGCAAAACGGGAAAAAGTGAAGGAGCTCGTCGAGTGACAAGCATATCTAGTTCGACGTCACCGATAACTTCGGAATGCCATTGAAGCTCACTCGCTGACGCGCACTTCAATCCTTGATGCTGCGTGCAGATTCGTCGGGACGTGGTCCGCCATCGTCGGCGACCCGACCGAATTCTCCTGAAGGCGTTTTTTGAGAAATCCATGGGGTCAGAACTGTTCTTGGACGAACAGTTCCGACCCTTTTTATCCAATTCCCCCACGCGCAACCTGCCACGGTTCTATCAGCGACGGTGTCCCCTGTTTGCCGTATCCGCTTGCTACGGCTTGACTTCACGCTATTCGGGTGTTCCCAATAATTCCCCCAGGAGAACTGCAAAGTCACGAATTGAGCAAGCGGAGCCCGAGGTCAGGGTTCCAGGCGATGTAGTCGGCGGCAGCTCGGACCGGTAGCTTGGGGTCGGAGCGGAGTCGGTGGATCGAGAGGGCGGCATTGTTGATGGCTGCCAGGCAGGCGGAGAGGCCAGGCCGCCGGGTGTGGTGGCGGTCTTCGTCCCACCACCGATCTTTCAAGAAGTGGGGGCCGTTTTCCAGCCGCCAGTGGTCGCGGACGTACCGCAAGAGGTCCGCAGCGGTAACGCTGTCAGGATCGAGGCTTGAGACGAAATACCGCACGTCGCGCGAGAGAACTTCGCCGGCGGTGGTGCAAACCTCGCGATCAACACGCAGCGCTATGCGGCAACCGGGCAGGTCGAGTCTTTCGCGGATGTAGTCGGCGTTCTCCAGGTCGACCCATAACCGGCGGGTTTCTTCGAGAGCCCCCTTTTATTCGTCGAGTGCGCAGCCGGTGGACGCTCGGTGGCTTGGGCAAAGCAGTTTTCGAGCACGTCGAGCGTGTCTCCCTGATTGGCTTTGACTTGCAGCAGATAGTCGCGACCGTGACCACAGACGAGCTCGGCCAAGGGGCGCTGAGCGAAGATCGCATCCCCGGTGAACAACCGCAGCATCGGGTAGGCATCGAGAAGCTCCTCAAGATGTCGCCTGAGGAGTGTCGGTTCGTTGGTCTTCTCGGCCCCCGTCGACCATTGGCCGACGACGGCTTGCAGATCATGCACAAACACGTTGAGCATGTGCAGCGGATCGCCAGCGTCGTCGAGCCCTTGTTTGGCCGTCTTGCCGTCCACGGCGACCACCCCCTCTGTCGTCTTGTCGGCCAAGCAGGCTTGCATCCAGACGGAGAGCGCGGCTTGAAACTCCGCCACGCGGCACTTGGCGAGCGTGCGGCTGATGGTGGTGGCGCAGGGCGGGTCGTCGCGGTCAAAGCCCAACGGCTCGCGGAGTCGGTCCCAATGGATCGTCGCCCAACGGACCAGCACTTCCATTTCGCGAATCCGCGCCAGCATCCCCAGCAACATCAGCACGACCATCCCGGCAAACGGATGCCGCACGCCACGCGCCGAACGCGGATCGTCCAACCGAGAAAAGGCATCCAGCAACGTCGCTGCATGCATCGAAGGCTCCTTCCTACAGAAAAGATGCCCCCTGCGGCTTTCAACTACGCCACCTTGGTTCCGCCGGTTCGGGAAAAACTACTTTGCAGTTCTCCTGAATAATTCCCCCCAGCAGCTTGTTTTCGTCGCGCGGAGCGGGTAGACTGCGGGAAATGTATGCCCACCGGCGGCGTGCCGCGTGTTGCTTCAGAGGGCATGTCCTTCTCCACGCTCTTCGCCTGACTTCTACAGATTCAATGGAGGTTCGCTCATGCGTCGCATCTTGATTTCGCATCTCGCGCTCGCCTCAGTCTTGTCGTTGCTCTGCTCGCCGTCGTTTTCGGCAATCATCGTCGATACCGTGCCGGTCGGCGACCCGGGCAACGCCGGTGAAGTCAAAGGACAAGGAACCTTCGGCGATGTGAACTACGACTACCGCATCGGCACCTACGAAGTGACCAACGCCCAATACGCCGAATTCCTCAAAGCCAAAGCCGCCAGCGATCCGCTGGCCCTCTACAATTCCGTGATGGGCACCGACGTCCGCGGCGGCATCACGCAAAACGGCGTCAGCGGCAGCTTCACTTATTCGGTTAAGCAGAACATGGCCAACAAGCCCGTGATTTGGCTCTCCTGGTATAGCGCGGTACGCTTCGCGAACTGGCTCCACAACGGCCAAGGTAACGGCGATACGGAAACCGGGGCCTACACGCTCACTGGCGGCACGCCGATCCCAACCAACGGCAACAACGTCACTCGCAACGCCGGTGCCCGCTGGTTCCTGCCTACTGAAGACGAATGGTACAAGGCAGCGTACTACGATCCGACTCTCAATAGCGGATCGGGCGGCTACTTCGACTACGCCACCCACACCGACGTCGACCCGACCATCGCCACGGCCAATTCGATCGGCGACATCTCGAACCCCGGCACGAACGTCGCCAACTACAATCGCGGGGCCGACTGGGTCAATCCCAGCTTGACCACCGACCTGACACGCGCGGCAGTGTGACCACGGTCGGCAGCGCCGGCCCGATGAGCGCCAGCTACTACGGCACCTATGACCAAACCGGCAATGCCCAGGAGTTCCTCGAGACCTTCCCCCTCGGAAGCAGCGACCGCTACCGCCGGGGCGGCAGCTTCGACAGTGGCCAGGCCTTGGATGTTTCTTCCGCCTTTCACCTCATGACCAACGCCGCCACCACCAGCAACCAGACGGGCTTCCGTGTGGCTACCATGGTCCCCGAACCTGCCACGTTCTTGCTACTGAGCCTAGCAGCTGTCGGAGTCCTCGCATTGGGGAGCCCCAGGGACAGCCGTCTCCGGCGGTCGAGCCGCGGTTTGAGATTTGCTAAGACCTAAGGGATTGGCTCTCGGCACTCTGCTCTTGTCGCTCGCCTATTGCAAGTGGCCGAAAATCGGGACTAGGCACCGGCCCCATCGATGATACAAATGGACACGTATCCTCGCGATCGGGACGTGTGAGGCGCGTGCCAAAGGCGTCGAGGCGATTTCCTCCGCCAGAGGTCCTCCGTCCTGGGCGCTGCGGGTACGCTCGATCTTTGGCAACCTGAATCGAAGTCGTTAGCTCTTAGCCATTGGCTATTAGCCAGCGCTCAATCTGCGCCTCTGCGAGAGGCCTGGAGTATGCCGACGCGAACAGAATCGCGGACTGCTGCGCTGTCGCTGCGCCGACCAGGATCCAACACGAAGTTCCCTCCCTGTCCCCAGCATCCAGCATCCTCACCCCTCGTCCACTTCGCGCAAACGTCTATATTTGAACTGGACCTTGCGGCGACGAGGGCGGGGCGCAAATAACTTGTCATCTTGGGCGAAACTTGTCGTCTTCGAGAAAACAAGGGCCTTTTGCGAAGACGACACTTGCCGCAGGTGACTACGAGTTGTCGCCTTGGCGTCGCTGCCGTTTGCCCAGTCGACCGAATCGCCCGGCCCCGCCGCTAGAGCCTGCCCTTGGTACTCGGCACGCCCGGCATTCGCGGGTCGGACTCGACTGCCATCCGCAGCGCCCGGGCCGTCGACTTGAAGATCGCCTCGGCGATGTGGTGGCTGTTGCGGCCGTAGGGGACGTTGATGTGCAGGTTGGCCAGCGCGTTGGCCGCGGCCGCTTGCCAAAAGTCTTCCACCAGCTCGCTGTCGAAGTCGCCGATCTTCGCCGAGGGAAACTGGGCGTTGAACACCAGGTAGTAGCGCCCGCTGAGGTCGAGCGCGGTGTTGCAAAGCGTCTCTTCCATCGGCAGCGTGAAGAAGCCATAGCGGCGGATGCCGGCCTTGTCGCCGAGCGCTTGCTTGAGGGCCTGGCCGAGGCAGATGCCGACGTCTTCGACCGTGTGGTGCTGATCGACTTCCAGATCGCCCTGGGCGTCGACCGTGAGATCGACCGCCGCGTGCTTGGCCAGCAACGTGAGCATGTGGTCCAAAAAGCCGACGCCGGTACGGATCGTCGACTGGCCCGAGCCATCGAGGTTGAGAGTGAGTTCGACCTTGGTCTCGGCGGTCTGACGCGAGATGTTGGCGGTGCGGGCCATGAGAGTGCTCGTGGGCGACGGGGCGACGGGCTGACTATCAATCGTAGCAGCCGGCCCACAACGCGGGTAGGATTGCCGCCGCCATCCGGCAGGCGAAAACGCCGATCCTGCCGCACCATTTGCTACAACCGGCCAAAGTCAACGAGCCGCTTCTGCGGCAGTTTGTCCGACATTCATGTTGCCGAGCCTGCCCAAGGCATGATCGGTCCGACCTGGCCCGCAGTTGAAAGTCCGCGATGTTTTGCCCGTTTGGCCGCAATTGATCCACCGATTCGCGGCCAGCCGCGAAACTTTCGGCCCCGGCGAGAGTTTAATCCCCAGGTGGGTCGTGATAGACTTGCGGCGGTGGGATTTCTTCAGCGGCACGGCGCGTCGTCGACTGCTTCGGCGCACTCTGCAAAATCAGAAAAGGATCGGCGTATGTCTCGGCAATTGAACATGGGATTGGTGGCGGTAGCTTGCTTGGCGATTGTGTCGGCGGTCGCGCACCCGGCCTGGGCTCAACGGGGCGGCGGCCGAGGCTTCGGCCGTTTGTTTGGCGGCGTCGCCAAAGCGCAGTTGGCGACACTCGACGAGGTGCAGTCCGATCTGAAACTCAGTGACGAGCAGAAAACTGAGGTTGCCGCGATCAACGACAAACTCCGCGAGGAGCGGCGCGGTTTGTTCGGAGGCGGATTCGGACAATTCAGCCAAATCCGCGACGACATGGACAAGCTCAACCGCAAGGCATCTGACGAAGTAGACGCGAAACTCGACGACGCCCAGAAGCAGCGGCTTCAGCAGATTGCCATTCAAGTCAACGGCCCGGCTGCGCTCGGCGACCCGAGCGTCGTCGCGCAGCTAAATCTTTCGGATGAACAGATGAAGAAGCTGGAAGAAGCACGCGCCGAAAACAACAAGGCCGTCGAAAACGCCATGTCCGACTTCGGCGATCTTTCGCGGGACGAACGCCGCGAGAAGTTTCGCACCCTCTCCGAAACGGCAGACAGCAATCTGTTGGGCGTTCTGACCGACGATCAGAAGAAGAAATTCGACGAGATGAAGGGGCAGAAAATCGACGTCGATTTGTCTCCGCTGTTTGGGCGTGGCAGGCCGAATCGTTAGCTAGCGGCGTCAACGCCGACTGCTGGCGCGACAAGAAACGCTTCAAGTCTGAACCGTCCGAGTCCGAAGAATTGGGATGTGAACCGTTCACGGATGAACGGATTCGCGCTCGGGCCGGGCGGCAATCGCCTGCGCGAGCTGTTCCAACTCTTCTCTCGGCTCGCTTGCCAAGGACGGCTAGCAGTGTCAGCAGCAGACTTGCAAATGGCAGACGTGGCGCTGCGCATCGAGCGAATGTGCCAGGCCGCCGTCGAGGGTCGCCTCGCCAGTCGTGCACTTGCCCTCCGGGCCAAGTCGTTCGGCTTGGGTGAACCGGAGCTGCAGCTGCTGTGGTGCTTGTGGCAAAAGCCTGGCGACGGGACAGACCAGACGACGATCGCCCGTCGACTCGCGTTTTCGCCGGCCCGAGTGAGCACGACCGTCGAGCGGCTGCGCGCCGACGGATTCATCGTGCAGCACTCGACGCCCGGCGACCGGCGGCGGCACCGGTGGCGACTCTCGGACGACGGGCAGGCGCTGGTGCGGCAGATGCTCGCGCACGTGGATTTGGTCGGCGCGAAACCGCCGGCGCAGGCCGGGCGATGCCGCATCGCCGCGGCGCTGGTGCTGATCGCCTCGATGGCATGCCTCTCGGGATGCACGCGAGCTTATTACCGAAAACAAGCCGACGCCGAAGTGAATTGCATCATCGATCACAAGGCGGAAGCGGTCGGCGCGCTGCCTGCCGAGTTTAGCATCAACGTCGACCCGCGCTCGCGGATGTTCGATCCGGACGACCCCGACTGTCCGCCGATGCCGCCGGACGATCCGATTTCGCACCAGCTCATGAATTGCGTCGACTGCAAGCCGGGCGCTCCCTGCTGGAAGCACGCGCCCCACACGCCTTATTCGGACAATCCAAGGTGGGAAGAATTCCTGCCGCGCAACGACCAGCAGCAGGTCGTGCTCGACCTCCAAGGCGCCGTGCAGATGGCGCGCCTGCAATCGACCGACTACCAGAAGCAGCTCGAAACCCTGTATCTCTCCTGCTTGGACGTGACCTTTGAGCGTTTCCGTTTCGACACGCAGTTTTTCGGCGGATCGTCTGTTTTCTTTGATGCCGCGAGCCCGAGTCCGAACTCCAGTTTATTAACGGTGTCGCCGTCCACGCCCGGCACTGGGCGAATGCGACTTGAAAGACTGACCACGACAGGCAGCGACCTGGTTGTCGGGTTGGCCAATTCGTTTGTCTGGCAGTTTGCCGGTCCCGACGACAATGCAAGCCGCACCCTCCTCGACTTCAGCCTGATGCAACCGCTGTTGCGCGGTGGCGGCCGAGCAAGGGTGATGGAACGACTAACGATCGCCGAGCGGGCTTTGCTGGGCAACGTCCGGCAGATGGAGCAGTATCGCCGCGCGTTTTACTTAGGAGTGGTGACGGGCAGCGGCGCGAGCTTTGGCGCCGGCCTCAGCCGCCGTGGCGGTCTGTTCGGCGGCAGCGGCCTGAGCGGTTTCACCGGCGTCGGCACCGGCGGCTTCGGGCAAGTGGGCGGCGTCGGCAACGGTGGGGGCGGACAAAACCAAGGTTTCACCGGCGGCGCCGGCGCGCAGCAGGCCGGCGGCTACATCGGGCTTCTGCAGTCGGCCCAGGTGATTCGCAATCAGTATGCGAACATCGCCTCGTTGGGAGAAAGCGTGGAACAATTGCAGGCAGCCCACGACGCGGGCCGGCTCGACCGCTTTCAAGTCGACCTGGCCCGCCAGGCGCTTTACAACGCGCAGAGCCAGTTGCTCAATTCCGCGGCGGTCTATCAAACCAGTCTCGACAACTTCAAGGTGCTGTACGGCATGCCGCCGGACCTCAATCTCGTGGTGTCGGACCCGATGCTCGACCATTTCAATCTGCTCGATCCGAATCTCTCGGCGTTGCAAACCGACGTCACCGGCTTGCTCAATACGTTGCGGGATGGCATGAAAGTGGCCCGATCTGCCGAGGTCCAAGACGCGGAGCCGGAGGCGGGCGAGCTCGACTTGTTTCACGACGAGTCACACGTCGATTTGTCCGCCGAGCAACTCGGCGAGTTGACGGCTCAGGCCGCGGACTTCACCACCAAGTCGAAGGGACAACTGGCGACAGCCCAGGAAGACTTCCGCAAATTGGAAGAAGCGCTTCCCGCGCGGAAACGCGAGTTGGCAAAACTTGCCAAACGCGAGGACGCACGCGAGCTCGAGATCACTGGCGATCTGCTAAACGTCGAAAACTTGAACGAGCGGGCGGTCTCGCTCAAACACGATTTGGCAGAACTGACCGCACGACTCGAGAAAGATTGGGCTCGACTCGACGCGCTGACCGGAGAGACGGCGATGCCACCGCACGAACTGCAAAAGGCATTGACCAGCGCGGTCACGGAACTCTCCGGCGAACTGCTCGAGCTGTCTTTGCTGCAAGCCCGGGCTCGGCTCGATACGATCACGTTCGAGACCGTCGATTTGACGCCCGAACAGGGCTACTGCATTGCCAGCAAGCATCGTCGCGACTGGATGAACGCGCGGGCCTCGCTGGTCGACTCGTGGCGATTGATCACGTTCAACGCGGACGACCTGCAGAGTGATCTGGACTTCGTTTTCAGCGGCGACGTTGGCAGCGGGGGCGGCGATCCATTCCGGTTACGTCGTGCCAATGGCAGCTTGCGTGTTGGGCTGCAATTCGACGCCCCGGTCACGCGGCTTGCCGAACGAAACACGTACCGCGAGTCGCTGATCGACTATCAGCAGGCGACGGCGAAGCTACTATCAGTTCCGCGACAACATTCACCGCGGCATTCGCAATACGTTGCGGCAGATGCGGGTCGACCAGCTCAATTTCGAGCTGCGTCGGGAGGCGGTCCACACGGCGATCACCCAGGTCGACCTGGCCCGGCTGAAGCTTTCGGAGCCGGCTCGGCCGGTGGCCGCGGCCGCCCCGGGCACGCCGCTGGCCCCCGGCGGAGAATCGCAATTTGGCGACACCGTGGCCCGCGACCTCGTCAACGCTCTGATCGACTTGCTCAACGTGCAGAACGATTTCCTGAGCGTTTGGGTGGATCACGAGGTCCAGCGGCTGCAGCTCGATTACGACCTCGGAATTATGGAACTTTCTCCCGACGGGCAACGTATAGAGCATACGGAGCCGCTGCGCGCATTTGCGGACGATGGCATGTGCCTGGCGCCGTTTGAGCTGCCGGCCCCGTGCCAAGAGTCGACGTCCGACCTGCCGCTGACGCCCGACGAGAACGAGAGCAATCCCTTGCCATCGCTGGATTTGCTGCCGGAAGGGGCGCCGACGGATGAGGAGGTCTTGCCGCCGCCCTCGCGGACGCAGTCGCAACGGTTGCCGCTCAGCCGGTTTATCCGGCAAGGTTAGTTCGCTTCGCCCGCCTGGGAGAAGTTTGCCGCTGAGAACGGCTGATTTGCACGATACACGCGGCGTGGCGCGGTGTTTATACGATCGGGGGTAGTCCCGGCAGAATTGCCAGACTGACCAATATCGCCAGACTGACATCGTGCCGCCCGTCGCCTATAATGGGCCCGTGAACAGGAGTATTGGATTCATGACTTTCTCTCGGCGGCAACACGATTTCTGGCTCGTTGGCATGCGGCGCAATCGCCGCGTTTGCCGACGCGGAGCGGGCGGCCTCGCCGGTCTCGTGACGATCGTGATACTCGTCGCGGCCACCAGCGGCGGCTGGTGGTGGTGGTCGCGCAGCCGCGGCGAATCGGTTAGTTCCAACGTGATTCTGCACACGGTCGCCCGCGGCGACTTCGAGCTCAACGTCACCGAGCGCGGCGAAGTCGAGACGTACGACGTGACGGAAGTTCGCTCGCTCGTGAAGTCGAACAATTCGGCGGGCAACGCCATTCTGCGAATCGTGCCTGAGGGAACGATCGTAAAAAAGGGCGACTTTCTCGTCGAGCTCGATTCGTCGGCATTGGACACCCAGCGCACCAGCCAGAAGATCCTCGTCAATGCTGCCCATGCGGCGGAAGTCGAGGCCCGCAACAACTACGACACGGCCGTCATCGCCAAGCGCGAGTACCTCGAAGGCACCTACCTGCAGGACCGGCAAACGATCGAAAGTGAAGTGTTCGTGGCCGAGGAGAATCTGAATCGGGCCAAGGAGTACTACACCTACAGTCAGAAGCTGGCCTCGAAGGGTTACGTCAACGAGTTGCAGCTCGAAGCGGATCACTTCGCCGTCGAGAAGGCCATGAAGGACCTCGACACGGCCAAGACGAAGCTCATGGTGCTCGACGAGTTCACCAAGCCAAAAATGCTCTCGACGCTCGAAAGCGACATCTTGATCGCCAAGGCCAAGTGGGACTCGGGCAAGAGCAGCCACGAATTGGAACTCCAAAAGCTGCAGGAGTTCGACGATCAAATCGCTAAGTGTACGATCACGGCGCCGCAAGACGGCGTCGTGAAGTACGCCCACGTGACAGACGGCCGCGGCGACCAGCAGTTTATCGTCGAAGAAGGGACCATCGTCCGCGAGCGGCAGACGATCATTCGGTTGCCGAATGCCAACTCGATGCGCGTGAATTTGGAAGTGAACGAATCGCTGATTCATTACGTGCGGCCCGGAATGCCCGCCGTGATTAGTCCCGTCGGTTTTGGTGACCGAGTGCTTCGCGGCACCGTCGAAAAGGTGAATCAATATGCCGAACCGACCGGTTGGCGGCAGGCCAACGTCAAGGATTACAAGGCTTACGTGCGCATCGACGACGTCGTCCCGGAATTGCGGTCGGGCATGACGGCCTCCGTGACGATCCGCTGCGAAGAGGTGCCCAATGCGTTGCAGGTGCCGGTCCAGGCGGTGTATGCGCACGGCGACAAGTTCTACTGCTTTGTAAACGATGGCGGTAAGTGGGCCGCCCGCGAGATCGTGCCAGGCCCGACGAACGACAAGTTCTTCGTCGTCGAGAAGGGACTTAACGAGGGCGATCGCGTGTCGATGAATCCGCGGGCCTACCTGGCTCAGGTTGATCTACCTAAGTTGGCGCCGGAAGTCGCCCAGCGCGCCGTCAGACAAATCCCGACCGCCCTTTTAGACGCGCCCGGTGCCGGCAAGGAGACCGCCGGTCCCGCCGCCAAACGGCCGCGCGGCCAACATGCACAAGGTGTGGCCGAGCAGGAGCCTGCCCAGGCAAAGCAACCGCAGGTCACGGCGGCTCCCGACCAGGGAGCCCGCGGATGAAGTCGGCCGTCCGCGTCACCGATCTCCGCAAAGACTATGTGCTCAGCGGGGAGACGATTCACGCGCCTGCGCGATGTGACGTTCGACGTGCCCGAGGGCGACTACATCTCGATCATGGGCCCCTCCGGCTCCGGCAAGAGCACCATGCTCAACCTGTTGGGCTGCCTCGACCGGCCCACCTCCGGCCAATTCATGCTCAGCGACGTCGACGTGTCGCGGATGTCCGACGATCAACTCGCCGAAATTCGAGCCACGCGGATCGGGTTCATCTTTCAATCGTATAATTTGCTCTCGGCGCTCACGGTCGTCGAGAACATCGAGGTGCCGCTGTACTACAGCAATCGGATCAATCTCGCGGCGCGGAAGCGTTGCCGCGAGTTGGCCGAGCTCGTCGGGTTGGGGGCCCGGCTCAATCATCGGCCCACGCAGCTTTCCGGCGGCCAGCAGCAACGTGTGGCCATCGCTCGCAGTCTGGTGAACGACCCCGAGTTCATCCTGGCGGACGAACCGACTGGCAATCTCGATTCGGTGACGACGGCCGAGATCCTCGACCTTCTCGAGCGTCTCAACAACGAGGGCCGCACGATCGTCATGGTCACGCACGAACCCGACGTCGCCGCGCGCACGAAACGGTCGATCGTGCTCAAGGACGGGCAGGTCGTCTCGGACGAAGTGCATGCGATAGGAACGCCCCACCCGGACATTTACAAGTTGGTCTAGTACGTCAGGCTTTCCAGCCTGACTGATTGGTTGATTGTCAGCCTGAAAAGGCCGACGTACGGTCATGTTCATCGTCTGGCTGCGAACATTGCAGTTGAGCGTCAAGAGCCTGTGGATGCATCCGCTGCGCTCGTCGCTCACCGTGTTGGGCATCTTCATCGGCGTGTCGAGCGTGATCTGGCTGCTGGCGATCGGGCAGGGGATCGGCCGGGCGGCTCAGGAACAGATCGCCAGCCTTGGAGCGCTCAACATTATCGTCCGCACCGTCAAGCCGTCGAGCGACGTCGTGCAGGACGCGGGCTACGGACTGACGCGGGCCGACTACTTGCGGCTCGTCGCCACCGTGCCGACGATCACCAAGGCGATTCCCATCCGAATTGTGCCGGCCATCGAGTTTCGCAATCGCACGCGGCTGATCGAAGGCCGACTGGTCGGAACAACCCCCGACTATGCCGAGGCGACGCGGTTGGTGGTCGACCGCGGCCGCTTTCTCACCGATTCCGACGTCGACGACGAGCGCAACTACTGTGTATTGGCGGCCGAAGTAGCCAACAAGCTCTTTCCCGTCGGCGACGCAGTCGGCCAGGAAATGATGGTCGACGACAGTTTCTACAAAGTGGTGGGCGTGATGAAGCCGCGCGCTCCGTCGGCCGGCATCGGCGGTTCGCTCGCGGCCGAGAGTTTTTCTAGCGACGTTTATGTACCGATTTCGACCCTTTGGCGGCGCAACGGGGACATGATCGTATCGATCCGCCCGGGCCAGTTCCAACGCGACATCAATGAAGTCACTCAAATCACGATCCAAGTGGCCGACCGCGACCAGGTGCTCACCACCGCCGACGTAGTGCGAAACACGATTGAGTACTCCCACACTATGCCCGACTTCGGCGTCACCGTGCCGCTCGAGCTGCTGGAACAAGCCCGCACCACGCAGCTGATGTTCATTCTGTTTCTCGGCCTGATCGCGGCGATCTCGCTGGTGGTGGGCGGCATCGGCATCATGAACATCATGCTCGCCACAGTGATCGAGCGAACCCGCGAGATCGGCATCCGCCGGGCGCTCGGCGCGAAGCGGCGCGACATCACGCGACAATTCCTCGCCGAAAGCGTCGTGCTCTCCGTGCTGGGCGGCACACTCGGCATCCTGGGCGGCGTCTTCTGCCGGCCGATCACGCTCTTCGTGCGACACGAACTCTTCCGCTGGTTCCCCGAACAGATGGCGACCGTCCCCAAGCTGATCCAAGAAATGGAACCGCAACTGATCGGCTGGTCGATCCCCCTGGCGTTCGCCATCTCCGTAGCAGTGGGCGTCATCTTCGGCGTCTACCCCGCCGCCAGCGCCGCCCGGCTCGACCCGATCGAAGCGCTGCGGCATGAGTGAGCGCCGGCATCGACTTCGTCGCTGCGGAAGTTTATTCGTCATAACCGGCACTCCTCCGGAAAATCCCCCAGGAGAACTGCAAAGTCCCAAGGCAAAGGGGTCAGGTCCATGTTTTCGGCAGACGGTTATGCGGCTAGTTGATGCTCGTTGGCCGAAAAATGGACCAGACCCCGACTTTGCACTCCTCCGGTAAATCCGCGCCGATCGCTTGACATTCAACAACCGTGACCTAGGCTTGCGGTTGAGGGGAGGTGCGCGGGGCACTTGCCCTTCGGCGAAGCGCTTTCCGCAGGCGTCGCCGCTTTTCGGTTTTCTTTTCCAACGGGCAGTTTCCGGGCATCCGTTCCGGCAATTGTCGGAGCGTGACCGCCGGTCCGCGGAGGGATTTCGATGTACTGCAAGAAATGTCGACGTGAGCTCTTTTATCACGACCCAGACAACCACGGCTGGTGCTTCACCTGTTCGCGACATCGTCGACATCGACAACTGCAAGATCACGAGCTGGAACCTGATTGCAGTGTTCACGCTGCTTTGGACGCTGCAGGTCTGAGTAAGGCCGGAGTCGGGATGAGGGCTGGAGTCGGGAGGCAGCTATCGGCTGTCGGCTGTCGGCCAAACGAAGCTGGCGCCTGGTGCCACTGCTGGCCGCGGAGTCGCCGCGGAGACCTCGCCCAGCAGTGGCACCCGTCGAACGGGGACGGACACGGATTGCCTCTCGACTTCCCTCCGACGCACTGACACCCGAGGCCTGAATTGTCGGGCCGACACGGGGACAATGCGGACAAATCGCATTGGCGCTCGGGGTTTTTTGCGTTTTGTCCGGGGGTGTTTTTTTGGCCGGCTCGCAAATCGTGGCCAGCACGACGCTTGCGCTCGCGCGCCGGCGGCAACACTCGATTCGAGGCGACAATTGGCGCTCGAATTGTCCGCTGCGATCGGCGGATTGCCCCTGAAATCACGGGCGACCCGCGCACCCCGGCGGACAAAACACGTCGGCGATTTGTCCGATAGGGTCCAACACAGCGGGGAGCAGGGTGTCATTGGAGAGTCCTGGGTTTAGGATTCGGGAGTCAGGGGTCAGGAGTCGGGAAAGCCGCACGAAGTCCCATCCCTGACTCCTGGCTCCTCACCCCTACTACGATCCATCCGTACACTATCCGATTCGCTGGCCGATTTCAACGATTATTTTCGGACGCGCGGAATTTCACCACCGAGGACACCGAGGGCACGGAGTCGATTTCGGATTGGGGCTTCCGGATTGCGGGCTAGGGATTGCGGCTTGCGGGTTGCGAATTGAGCCGAGGGCCGAGGGCTGACGGCTGATTGCTTGGCCCTAGACTCTGGACTCTCGACTGTCTTTCCTTCTCCAGGCGGAGAAGTTCTTGCCGCGGATGTTTCTTGGGCTGCGATTAACGTGGTTGCCGAGCGGACTGGGATTTGTGCTGGCGTCGGCGGCGTTGCGCAGGAGGAGATGCAGAGTCGTGCGATTGATCCGTCCGCAAAGGTTCTTGTATCGATTCCGAAGATTTGTCGTCCGCTTGAGTCTCGGAATCGTCTTCGTCGTCGCCGAAGCCAGGAAGCGTGTAGCGCGACTCTGGGGCGAGCGACTTGCGCCAGGCGGCGGGAACGTCGAGTGCTCCGGCAGCCCGCAATTCATCCACTGAAATCAAGTGTAGGTCCTCCACCATTCGCCTCGAAAAGGTGTATAACTTTACCTTGTAGTCGATTCTATGATATAGACTCCTTACGACACTTTATACTCCATGGCGGGAACGTGTAAGTGAGATTTCGATATCCCCAACCCGGAAATGAGGACGAATTTGAGGAGTTCTGCGCTCGATATTACCGGCACTTTCTCAAGCGAGCGACAATTGTCCGCTACGGAAAACGAGGAGAGGAGCAAGATGGAATTGATTTGGTTGATCAACTGGCGCAGAAACCAGTACCTGTTGTTCAGTGCAAACTACATGAGCCTAAAGCAAAGCTGAGTCCTAAGGAGGTTCGGCGAGATGTAGCCACAGCAGAGAAGTCAAAGCATGATATTGACAGGTTTATCGTTGCAACTACCGCTGGAAAGAATCGCGCAGTTCAAGATGCAGTAATGCGATTGAACGCTCGGCCTGCTTCCGAGAGAAGATTCACCGTCGAAGTTGATTTTTGGGAAGATATTTGTGCTCGTCTTGCAGAGTGTCCTCGATCAATCGCCGACTTCATCGTCTACGGAAAGCAACGTTCTGAACCTGATTTGGGGATTTCATTCAGGGCTGACTCGAGAACCTTCGACGACGTCGACGACGGTACAATCCCTGGAGACAAACTGTTTCCGGAAATCCAAAAGCTATTTGATGAGCACAAAATCGAGGCAGCTGAACATGAGATCGCAAAGCTGCCAACAGGCGAAGAGACTGATAATCTGACTCCTGATTTGCAATATGCCATTCTCCGCCTGCGCGGCAAGCTTGCCCTTGAGCAACTGCGGTTCGACGAGGCGGCGCGACTATTTCAATTGGCATATGAAGCTCGGCCTTCATTGGAGCGTGCGCCCCTCAATCACATTCTTGCATTGCAGCTGACTAATCGACACTCAGATGCATATGCTGAGGCAGCGTCGATGTTGAACGAGGGCTGCGCTTTGCCAGGTGCTGTGAGTCTGTTGATACGCAGCGCACACTCTTACGAGCAGATCATCGCTTTTCGAGCGAATATTGACGCGTTTCAGACGGATGAGGAGGTCAGCGTTGCCTTGGCTCAGCGGCTCATTGACCTCCGACACTTCGAAGAAGCGACTTATGCGGCGAATCGAGCACTTGACGTGTGCAAGGAATCCGCGCATGCGCACATGGTCGCTGCAATGGTTGCCCATCAGACTGGTATTGATGGTGATTGGCATCTACGATCTAGCAGGCTCGAACAGGCGTTGCATCATTATTCTGAGGCGCTTCGACTGGCAAGGCGTGACAAGTACTCCGGACTCATACCCGAGATCTTGACCAATCGCGCGCGTGTCAGCGCCTTTTTTGGTAGATGCGAATTGGCTGCTCAGGATTATCGCGCCGCAATTGATGTGGCGACCAATCCTTGCGTTTATGCACCAGATGCGACCTCCTACTTTTTAAGCGTCGGCGACACGGTATCAGCCCGACAATTGGTATCTCTTTTGGATTCTTCAACGGTGGAGGGTCAGTTCCTAAAGCTTGTAATCGAATACACAGATGCGGAACCAAACGAACGTCAGGCCTGTATTTTAGCGATGGCCGCTGTGGCGACCCGGGAATCAAAATGGTCTACACAGGCAATGTTCTTTGCTGTGCAATGGGCGATTGAAATCGGCGACTGTGAACTAGCCGATTCGTTAAGCGACGACGAGTTCCTCGTAAAGCACCCATTCCAGGGCAACACTCTTCGAGCATGGATTCAACTCGAACGTGGAAATCGCGAGAACGCGACCAAGATTGCCAAGACAGCGCGTGGTCAGTCTTCTACATCTGCCCATAAACAAGAACTTGCAGTTCTCGCGCGTGTATTTAATCGGCTGGGATACGACGAAGACGCTCTGCCGTTTTGGGAACAAGTCAGCATTGCGGGGGTGCTTGATGAAAACTGCCGGCAGCTATTATCTTGTGCTGAGCGACTTGAGCGACATGATGTCCTGATCAAGGTGTGCACCGAATTGCGGGAATGCAACTCGCACGACAAATTTACGAGAAATCTCGAAATGCAATTGTTGTCGGACTGCGAGTGGGTGCGTGATTTAGAAATCGAGAAGAATAGGGGCAGGGGCACGTCGTGGATTGATGAAAATGGAAAGCTGGTACTTCACGAAGTTGGGCCAAAAGAAATCGAAGATGAACTCCGGCAAGTCGTGTCCATTCACGACACTATAACTGCCAAATGTATTCGAAAAAGCTCGGTGTCGATAGCTTCTCTCGCACGAAACGACGAGCGACGTACGTCGAAGCGTTTGGATACAGTACGCTGGACAGCATAAATATTGCAAAGGATACCGGCGGGGTGCTGTGGGTTGATGATTCTTTTGTTGCTCAAATCGCCAAAGCTGACTTTGGCGTCGAGTGTGTATGGACGCAATTGGTTGTGGAGATCAATCAGCGCTTGGGCTTGCTAAACCAGGACGAGAGCGACGAAATAGCTGCAAAACTGGCGGGCTGGGGTTACGTTTCGACAATTTGGACCGCGAATACGGTAGTAGCTGCTGCGAGGCTCAGCCAGTGGCAAATCAACCGATGGCCGTTGAAGCAGTGCATTGAATTACTTCGAGCGAATCCCCGGTCGATTACGTACAGGCGAGCGATTGCACTGGGGTTTTTTAACCTTCTTCAGCGAACACAAATCACGGCACAGGAGGAGCTGCCAATCGTGCATGCCACGTTAAGTGCTATTGGTGATCCTGGGGCGGTTTTGTGGATGTTGAAAGCAATTGCTAAGCCTTACGACATCGCAGATCTCTCTGGTTACTCGTTAAGGCTGGCTCTTAGGCTATGGCTCCTCCTCGAGAAATAGAACGTAGCGTCATCATCAATTCTCGTCCTTGGTCGTCCGCAGACCGTGCTGTTCTAGCTTCCGGTTCAAGCCACCTGCAGCGCCGACGCCGCTTGCGACGATTCCGTTTCTGGATGATTATCACGTTCGTGCAGTTTCCGCCACCTTCGCGCCCGAACGTGGTAGAACAGCACCGGCAGCAGGAGGTCGATGACTTCGTCGGCCACGAGGAGGCCGCCGAGGACGGGGGCGGCCATCGGACGCATGATTTCGGCGCCGGTGCCGGTGGCCCAGAGCATGGGGGCCAGGCCGATGATCGTGGTGCCTTCGGTCAGGAGCTTGGGGCGGAGGCGGTGGACGGCTCCGTCCATGATCGCCTGCTTGAGCTCGGCGAGCGAGGCGATCTTTTCGAGGCCGCCGCGCTTTTCGATCGCCTCGCGGAGGTAGACCAGCATCACGACGCCCGTCTCGGTGGCCAGGCCGAAGCAGGCGATGAAGCCGACCCAGACGGCGACGCTGAAGTTGAAGCCGAACAGGTACTGGAAGAGCACGCCGCCGGCGACCGCGCCCGGCACGGCGAGCATCATCAGTGCCGCGTCGGCGAAGTCGTTGTAGGTGACGTAGAGCAGCACGAAGATGATGGCGATCACGATCGGCACGATGACCGTGAGCGTCCGCCGGGCGCGGACCTGGTGCTCGAATTGGCCGCTCCATTCGAGATACATGCCGGGCGGCATTTTGACCTTTTCGGCCACCGCCCGCTGGGCCTCTTCGACGAAGCCGACGATGTCGCGGTCGCGGACGTTGAGTTGGACGTAGGCGCGGAGCAGGCCGTTTTCGCTCTTGATCATCGAGGGGCCGGCGACGATCCGCACGTCGGCGATTTCGGAAAGCGGGATTTGCGTGGGGCCGCTCGGCGAAGGGTTCGAGCGATTTTGAATCGTCGTTGCCGTCGGATGGCGTGGATGCGTCAGATCGGGGTCCGACCCCGGCTGCGCCGCGGTACCCGCGACCCGGCTCGCTCCCCAATGCTGACATGGCGCTCTGTGCCGTCATCCGCTGGCTGGTAGCGATGAGCAGGTTCTTGACCGACTCTTCATCCTCGCGGAAGGCCCGGGCGTAGCGAATGCGGACGGGGAATCGCTCGCGGCCTTCGACCGTGGTGGTGATCGTCTTGCCGCCCAGCGCCGATTTCGACGACGTCCTGGATGTCGCCGACGTTGACGCCGTAGCGGGCCGCCTTCTCGCGGTCGATGTTGATTTCGAGATAGCCTTCGCCGACGATCTGGTCGGGAAACACGTCGGCGGCGCCGGGAACTTTTTTGAGCACGGTCGCCACTTCTTCCGACACCTTTTGAATCTCGTTGAGGTCGTCGCCGTAGACCTTGACGCCGATCATCGTGCGGACGCCGGTGGCCAGCATGTCGACGCGGTTGATGATCGGCTGCGTCCAGATGTTGCCCCAGCCGGGAACTGCAAGTACGCGTGTCCATTTCGCTCGCCCTGCATCGCCAAATCGTCGCGGCCTTTCTTCCAGAGGTATAGCGAATTGGCAACACGCTTTTCCAAGCCCTGGCGAATTCCTTCGAGCTTGTGCCAGTCGGGTTCTTTTTGGCCAGCATGCCGAAGCACTTCCTGCATGGTAAGCCATGTTACGTTCGGAACAGCCGCGATCGAACAGCTCCCAATTGAGCTCGCTGATATGTTTGGTCCAGCGTTTGATCGCGCTGTTCTTCGATAGCTCGTTCAGATTCTCGCAGTAAAATCATCGGCCGTTCAATTCCAATCACTTGCCCGGCGTCGGCAAGTGACTGCATCAGCCGGCCGCGCGGAAGTTGCAGCAAATTTGTGCTGGGTTGGCAATTCCCACGTTTGACCAAATCCGCCGCAAGTTGTTGAATAAACCGCTGGACATCCGGCCTGGTCATTGCGACTTGCGACAAATTAGTCCAAATGTTGGAGCAAACGACTCCGTAAGTTCTTCCATTTCCTCGTCCGATATGGGTTTCGAGATACGGCCATCCGAATCGAGCAGTCGCACAACCTCCTCGACCGCAAATTTGACTAACTGCTGTTGTGATTGATTTTGAAATGAGGAGTATTGCTGTAAGGCCATGCACGCGCATCGACTTTGTCGAACTCAGGGACGACAGCCATTGCAACTTCATCGGCAGATGTCGCCCTGTCTGTTTCAGATTTTGCCATGGCGGACTATGCCGTTGTTTTCCAGGGCTTCAGATGGTCCACCGTGCTATTTCGATTGCGTCCTGGAAGCGCAGCTTCCGCTTGGGCCAAAAAGATCGTGGTCGAAGGTTGATCACGGTCTCGACCATATCGGGCGGCGCGGGATCGGTCGGCGTTTCGGCGCGGCCTGCCTTGCCCACGACCACTCGCCACCTCTGGAAACGAACGCAACAGCGCGTCGCGGGCTTTGAGATCGTCGGCGACTTCGGTGATTGAAGCCCGTGGTATCGTCACTGGCATATCGAGGTGGTGCCTTCGTCCAGCGGCGGCATGAACTCGCTGCCGAGCGGCGTCATTCGCGAATTGGCCACCAGCCGCGACCACCAGACAGCGCATGCGAGCATCGGCACCAATCGTCGCAGCGCGCGCCGCCGCGAGTGTCGGCAAAAGTCGGCCCACACCGCGGCCAGCATCGCTCCGGCCAGCGCGATCTGAAACACGATCGGCACGCCGATCGGCACTGTGCCCAAGATGAAAATCACGCCCGTCAAGAGCACGATCGGCCAGGGATGGTCGAGCAGGTAGCGCATCACCGGGCGGTAGATTTCCGTGACGCTCCGCACGAGCCAGCTGTCTTCCTCGCTGTGGAGCCGGCCGCGGATCATGAGCGGCACCAGCGCCGGCACGAACGTGATCGCCAGGATCGACACGCCGAGCAGGGCGAACGTCTTGGTCCAGGCCAGCGGATGAAACATCCGGCCTTCCATGCCGCCGAGCGCGAACACCGGGATGAAGCTGATCACCATGATCATCACGGAGAAGAAGATCGGCCGGCCGACGGTCTGCATCGCCGGCAGCACCAGCTCGCGGGTGTCGCCGGTGACTTTGTTGCGGCCGAAGTGGGCGTAGAGCTCGTGCGTCGCGTTGTCGACCATCACGATCGACGAATCGACCAGCACGCCGATCGAGATCGCCAAGCCGGAGAGCGACATGATGTTCGACGGGATGCCCATGAACCGCATCAGGATGAACGACACCAGCATCGCCAGCGGCAACGTCAGGCAGACGACGAGCGCGCTGCGAACGTGCCAGAGCACGAGCAGAATCAGCACGCTGGCGACGAACATTTCTTCCTTGAGCGTGCCGGTGACGGTTTCGATCGCGCGGTGGATCAGCGCGGTGCGTTCGTAGAACGGCACGATGCGCACGCCCGGCGGCAGGCCGGCCTGCAGTTGCTCGATCTTGGCCTTGATCCGCTCGGTGACCGCCAGCGGGTTTTCGCCGTAGCGCATCAGCACCACGCCGCCGACCGCTTCGTTGCCGTTCTTTTCGAGGCTCGCGCGGCGGAGCGTCGAGCCGAACTGCACCGTGGCGACGCTCGAGACGTAGATCGGCGTGCCGCCCATCGACTTGATGACAATGTTGCGCACGTCATCGAGCGAGCGAATCCAGCCGACGCTGCGGACCAGGTACTCGGAGTTGGCCTTCTGCACGATCCGGCCGCCGACGGACGAATTCGAGCGCTCGACGGCCGAATAGAGCTCGCCGAGCGTGACGCCGTAGGCCCGCAACTTGTTCGGGTCGACGTCGATCTGGTACTCGATCGGGAAGCCGCCGACCGAGGCCACTTCGGCAACGCCGGAGACGCTGTAGAGTTGATAGCGGACGTACCAATCTTGAATGGCCCGCAGCCGGCCCAGGTCGTAGCCGTCGCCCTCGACGGTGTACCAGAAAATCTGGCCGAGCGCAGTGGCGTCGGGGGCCAGGTAGGGCGCGACGCCCTGGGGCAGAAACGTCGCAGGCGATCGAGAGCCGCTCCAGCACCCGCTCGCGGGCGAAGTAGAAGTCGATCTTGTCCTCGAAGATGATGTTGATCATCGAGAAGCCGAACTCGCTGGTGGCGCGGATCGCCTTCACGCCGGCCAGGCCCTGCAGATTGACCGAGAGCGGGTAGGTGATCTGGTCTTCGACTTCCTGCGGGCTGCGGCCGGGCCAGTCGGCGAAGACGATCACCTGGTTCTCGGAGAGATCGGGGATGGCGTCGACCGGCGTGTTGATCGACGCTCCAAACGCCGATCCCCGCCACCACCAGCGCGAGGAACACGACCAGGAACGGATTCCGCACCGAGTATTCGATGATTTTCTCAATCATGGTCCGTACGTCAGGCTTTCCAGCCTGACAACCCTCATCACGATGATTCTTTCAGGCTGGAAAGCCTGACGTACTTTATTGCTCTTTCTTGCTGTGCAATATTGCAGTGTCTGTTCAGGGTCGCCAGTTGGTTAGGACGGCGATTGCTTCGCGTGACGTGCTGCCGGCATGTCTTTCTTTGCTCGGCCCGCCGCTGGCGCCGAAGTACTTGGCGGAGGCGGCCGGGTTGAGGCGGGTTTCGGCGTCGACCAAGAATGCGCCCGCCGCGGCGACGCGATCGCCGGCCAGCACGCCGTCGATCACCGCGTAGTTTCCCTCGGCGCGCGGTCCCAGCGTCACGGCCACGCCCTCGAACACGCCGGGCTGCCGTTCGACGTACACCACGGTTTGGTCGCCCGTGTCGATCACCGCCTGCTCCGGCACGGCGAGCACGCCGCGGTCGGTGACTTTGTTCAAGCGATCGAGGTAATAGTCGGGGCGAGCGGCGAGCTTGTCTTTGCAGCTGGGGCAGCAGAGCATGACGTTGTGCCCGCCCGCGACCGCGCGGATCGGCGTGCCCATGCTGCCGAGCTTGTCGCCCGTGACGGGGCAGATCTTTTGGAGTGCGGCGAGCGACTCGTCGCGCTCGGCCGACTCGGGAGCGTCGGCCGAGGAGAGCTTTTCCCACTCGTGGTACGCGGCCAGTTCCGAGCGAAACGGCTCCAGCTCCACGATCGGCGTTTTGAACCGCAACGTGGCAAACATGCCAGGCCGCAAATCGTGGTGCGGGTTGTCGACCTCACAGCGAACGCGCAGGGTTCGCGTGGCCGTCTCGACGTGCGGATGCACGAGGCTGACCCGGCCGGTGAACACCCTGCCCGGGTAGGCGTCGACCGTGACCTCGACCGTCTGCCCCGGCTGCGATGGCGACGGCATCTTTTTCGTACAGCTCGCCTTCGATCCAGACGGTCGATAAGTCCGCGATTTCAAACAGCGTCTGTCCCGCCTGGAGGCTATCGCCCTCGACGATGCGCTTCTCGAATACGTGGCCGCTCTGAGGCGAGCGGATCACGATCGCCGGATTGACTTTGCCGGTGCGGATGATCTCGTCGATTTCTTCGTCCGCCAGGCCCAGCAGCTCGAGCTTCTTGCGCGCGGTTTCGAGATAGGCGGCGGCCTGCCCGCTGCGGGCGATCAGCAACTCGCCGGCGGCCGTGTAAATCTCCGGGCTGTAGATTTCGGCCAGCGGCTCGCCCTTGCTGACTTCGGTGAACGATTCATTGACGAAGAGTTTTTCGACGTAGCCTGTCGCCCGGACGACGATCCGCGAGAGCTTGCGTTCGTCGACCGCCACGACGCCCAGCGCGCGTGTCTCCGTCGCCAGCGGCCGATGGGCGACCTCGGCCGTCTTGACGCCGGCCAGCTGCACGCGGTACGGCGAAAGCTGCACGCGGCTGAGCACGCCTTCGCCGAGCGGTGCGGACGAGCCCTTCTTGCGCTTCGAGAGCGGCATGCCGCAGATCGGGCACTTCGGCGATGGCGCCGCCGGGGTCGAGCGAGTCGCGGACCACGCTCGGATGCATCGGGCAGTAAAATTCCTCGCCGCCCGTGAGGGCCGCGGTCGATTCGGCCGCCGGGCGAGTCCACTTGTCCCAATGGTTTTGAATCGAATCCCAGTAGCCGATCACCAGCCCGATGCCGACCAGCACGGCGATGAACCGCAGGCGGATTTCGATCGCCTTGACGGTGAACCAAAACTTCTGCCCGGTGCTGGAATGCGCATGGCTCGATCGCTGTCGTCAGCGTGATTTGGCGATGGAGTTCATGGCATAATCCTTCATGTCGATGCCGATTGCCGCCATCAAGTCCGGGCGTGGAGCTGGGCTCGATGCCGCGCCGGCCCGACCCCACGGCGACGACTCGCGGCCATTCATTTGGCATCCAATTTGGCGAGGTACTTGTCCGGGTCGGCCTCGAGTTTCTCGCGGCAACCTTCGCAGCAGAGGAACACGTCGCGGCCTTTGACCGTGACCTTGATCGGCGTCCCCATTTCGCCGAGCGTCTCGCCCGACACGGGGCAGACCTTCTGGGCCAGAGCGGCGGCGCGGTCGGCTTCGCTGAGCCCGGCCATCGCCTCGGTCACGTCGGCCGGTGAGACCTCGGGCACCTCGACCTCTTCGACGACTTCTTCCTCGACCGCTACCGGCGGCGCGGAGGGCTGTTCCTTGGAGCAGCCGGCGAGCGCGGCCGCGAAGGCGGCAAATCCAAACAGCGACAACACATGGTAGGTCTTTAGACATAACCAATTCCTTTCAAATGAGTGTTCCGATCAGAAACGTGAATCAACGTCATTGGCGCAGACGCACGCTCAACGCGAATGTACGAGCAAAACAGGTGGCGCAGCGGTGGCGCACGAGGTCGAGTCAGACGTTGAGACGGATGCTCAAAGCGAGCAGAGAATCGGGCGCGGTGGTCCATGCGCCGTGCCGAGAGTGGCCGTGCCGGAAGTCGGCGGCCGTGGCGGCGTCGAGCGTCGCGGCCGCGGTGGCGGCCAGTCCCCAAGTCACCGAGGCATCGTCCGACGGCCTTCGTCGGCGCGGGGGCCCGATCTTGGCGCGGGGCCGGCGACTGGCAGCAGGCCATGTGACAATGCTGCGCCGCACTTGCCATGGCAGCAACACGTCTTCTGGCGCTGCTACCGGGCGGTGGAAGGGCAGCTCGCCCGCGCGAGACCAGGCATGGCGGCAGACCGGCCGTGCGTCAAGCCTGCCAACAGGCTTGCCACGAGCAAATGCCGAAAGATAGTTGAAGTGGACGCCCATATTCATCCCCATAAGTATACGCCGGCCGGGCGGGCGGGTTTAGTCGAGTTATTCGAAATGGCGAAATACTGGCCAAATTGCGGCGAAAACTGAGGCCCCTAGCCAATCGGCAGGGCGGCGACGATAATCAGCGTTCCGGCATTCCCCGGGAAATCGTCGGCTGGAGAGGCCGTGCGGTAATCTTGGTTGGTACAGTTTTGGTGGAGGAGCGGGATTCATGACACACAAGAGCTGAAGTCGAAAACCTGGTCCGCGTGAAAACGGCGCTGGCCGAGAAGTACGAGCGACGGGCGCGGAACCGCAAGAGCCAGACCGGCAAAGCGACGGCCAAGCGGACTGCGACGCGCCATCGGGAACAGGCGGCCAATCTGGCCAAGAGTGCCGGCCGTTAAAGCGGCCTGGTTCCATTCGTTGTGAACGCTACGCGTTCCCAAAGCAGACTCCGCCCACCACGGACACCAGAGCTTCTGGCTCTGGGTCATGTGCCTGACGGGCGTCGACTATTTCAGCACGCTCGGCTATCAGCCTTCGATCGCGTTCGAGGCGGTCGGGCTGCTCGCGCCGCTGGCGACCGTCGTGCTGGTGGTGGTGACGCTCGGCTGCGCGCTGCCCGTGTATTGCAAGGTGGCCGAGGAGTCGCCGCTCGGGCAGGGCTCGATCGCCATGCTCGAGCGGCTGCTGCGCGGCTGGTCGGCGAAGATCCTGGTGCTGGTGCTGCTGGGTTTCGCGGCGACCGATTTCGTGATCACCAAAACGCTCTCCGCGGCCGACGCGGCCGAGCATCTGATTCACAATCCCTATTGGGCCGCATGCGCCGGACATTCTGCAGAGCCAGATGGTCGTCACCATGGCGCTGCTGGTGCTGTTGGGCGGGATGTTTCTCCGCGGGTTCCGCGAAGTGATCGTCGTGGCGATCTTCGATCGTCGCCGTCTATCTCTTCTTGAACGTGATCGTCATCGGCAGCGGGCTGGTCTACCTGCGTGGCCCATCCCGAGCGGATCAGCCATTGGTACGAGTCGGTGCTCTCGGGCAACTGGTACTTCGAGCACGAGGGCAGCGGATGGCTGGCCGTGATCGCGGCTTGCGTCCTTTACTTTCCCAAGCTGGCGCTGGGGCTCTCGCGGTTTCGAGACGGGCGTGGCGGTGATGCCGCTCGTGAAGGGCGACCCGAACGACGATCCACACAAGCCGCTCGCGCGGATTCGCAACACGCAAAAGCTGCTGGCCACGGCGGCGATCATCATGTCGGTGATGCTGCTCGGGTTCGAGCACGATCACGGCGATGCTGATCGACCCCAGGGCCTTGGTGACCGAGGGCATGGCCCAGAACCGCGCCTTGGCCTTCATCGCCCACGGCGCTTCGATCGCCAAAATCAATCCGATGTTCGGCGAGGTGTTCGGCACGATCTACGACGTCAGCACCGTGGCGATCCTGTGGTTCGCCGGCGCGAGCGCGATGTCGGGGCTGTTGAACCTGGTGCCGCGCTATCTGCCGCGGTACGGCATGGCGCCGCGGTGGGCCGAGGCGGTTCGGGCGCTGGTGATCGTGTTCACGGGCGATCAATCTCGTCGTGACGTGGGTCTTCGGCGCGAGCGTGATGGCTCAGGGCGGGGCGTATGCCACGGGCGTGCTTGGTGCTGATGTCGAGCGCCGCCGTGGCCGTCGTGATCGACGAATGGCGGACGCGGAGCGGCCCGTGGCCGGTGCGGATGCCCTGGGGCTTCGTCGTGGCGATGATCGTGTTCTTTTACACGACCGTGGCCGTGATCATCGAGAAGCCGGACGGCATCAAGATCGCCGGAGCCTTCATCGCCTCGATCCTGGTGTTCTCGTTCATCTCGCGGCTGCAGCGGAGCAAGGAACTGCGGTTCGAGAAGTTCGAGTTCGTCGACGAGCATTCGCGGTTCCTATGGGACGCGCTGCGGCACTTGGAGTTTCCCGTGCTGGTGCCCCATCGGCCGGGCCACCACACGATCGAGCAGAAGGACGAGCGAATGCGGCGCGTCCACCGGCTCGACGAGCAGGTGCCGATCGTGTTCGTCGAAGCGGTGCTGGGCGACACGAGCGAATTCGAGCAAAACCCGCTGCTGGAAGTCGTCCAAGAAGAAGGGCGGTTCATCGTGCGACTGCGGCGGTGCGTGTCGATCGCCCACGCGGTGGCGACGGTCGCCCTGGAGCTGTCGAAGGACAGGCAAGCCGCCCGAGATTCACTTCGGCTGGTCGGACGAAAACCCGCTGGCCGCCAACTTGAGCTTCCTGCTCTTCGGCGAAGGCAACGTGCCCTGGCTGGTCCGCGAGTTGATCGCCAAGGCAGAGCCCGATTCGAAAAAGCGACCGCGCGTGATCATCGGGTAGGCGGTCGGCGGCTGGTTGCCAATCTACATCCTCTGGAAGGCATCGAGCGGAAGCACCGTGGGTTCGAGTAATCCGGTGCGTCACCAGCATTTGAGTACGGTTGACGCGGCCGCGACAATTCTGCATGGTAGGCGTTTTGCCGCACCCTTACGGAGAAACAATCATGTTCAAGCGAGTCTACTGGCTGTTCGGCTATCTTGGGCTGATGACTCTTTCCGCGTCGTTCATCATGGGGTTTCGCCACGCGGCCGACGCCCCGCTCAGCAATTTTGCGTTCGACATTCTGTTGTACGCGGGCTTCGTCGCGGTCCACATCGTGATGACGATGCCCGCCTTCAAACGCGCGATCTACGGCGATCCGGCCGGCACGCTCACCGAACGACGCATCTACGTGTCGATCTCCGTCATCACGTGGGTCCTGGTCTATTGGCTTCATCGGCCGGTGCCCGGCTTCGGATTCGACCCGCCCGCGTGGCTGGCCTACGTCGGCCTGTGTGCCGTGTTGCTTTCGATCGTCGGCTTCTTCGAGTTTGCGACCTTCGAAGGCCTCAATAGTCTGCTCGGCATGCCCGCGAGTCAACTTTCGCATTCGGTGGGCTCCGAAACGCCGCTGATGACCGAAGGGCCCTACGCCCAGGTGCGACACCCAATGTACCGGGCCGCGTTCTTCCTCGCGTTCTGCTCGCTGATCGTCCACCCGCACGCCGGGCAGCTCCTGTTCGCCATCATGGTCACGGCGTCGTTCGTCGGCTTCATTCCGTTCGAGGAGCACCAGCTCGTCAAGGCCCGCGGCGACCAATACCGCGCCTACATGGCCCAAACGCCCTACCGCCTGTTCCCCGGAATTTGGTGAGCGCGGTTCGTCGCGTCCGGTAGAGCCGTCGAATTCGTCACAGCCGGACACTGCCGAGAAGCGATTCCCGCGGCCCCTGGTGTCATAACACCAATCGCTCGGTGGCGAATATCTGCTTTCCGCGCAAAATCGGCGTGTCGGCGTCGCGCGACCGTGTTTGACAATCTAGAGTTTTCGCATTCAGGTGGTTCGTGCCTCCGCCGGCTGCGATCCACCACGCAAAATCCTCGGCCGGCGCGAGGGGCAGACGATTCCATGACGCGACATGAACATCAAGGTACTCGTAGTCGACCAGAATTCGGTCGAACGTAGCGAGCTAACGCTTCCCCTCCAGCAGGCTGGCCTGCGGAACATCGTCGAAGCGAACGTGCACGAACTGGCGGCCCGACCGTCCCGGGCCGGCCAGTACGACGCCGTGTTCGTCGAATTCAACACGCTGATGGAGGCCGGCCAGGCGCTGGCCCGTTCGCTGCGTGCGATGGATGCCGACGTGCCGATGGTCGTGACGTACCCGCGCACGACGAGAGTCGCAGACCTCAAGAAATACTGCCCTCAGGCCTCGGCCTACATGGAATTGCCGTTCACCCGCGACGAGCTGCGCGACACCATCGAAGAGTGTGTGTCCTCGGCCAGCGTGTGAACCAAGGATCCCCCCTGCGTTGGAGGGCCGCCTAGGGTTTCGAACCGGGCGGCCTTCCTTTTTTTCTCCTACCGCGGAGTACGCTCTTGCACCATCGAGCGAGACTTCTGCTAAACTGAACTCCCAGCCCAGTCGCGAACAGCCCCAGAGGGCCAAAGAGCCACGCTGCCATGGCCGAGAACCACGAATACGACGAGCTCACCGAATACCTCCGCGGCCTCGGTCAGACCGAGGCGGAGATCGAAAAGATTCTCGCTCGGGTCCGTCAATATGAACTCGAGACCCAGCACGACTCGATCATGGACTCGATTGGCAACGGCACACTCGACCTGGCGGCGCTCATCAAGGAAGCGCTCGGCGAAAGCGGCGCCGACTCGAGCCCAAGTTGACGTCCCCGATGGAGCAATCTGCTGGCCCATCCTTCGGGCTCCGTTCCGTGGATAGCGTGTTGACGAATCATTGCCCCGGCTGTTATTCCTGGGATGAGGCGGCGAGAAATGCCGCGGGGCACATCGTGCCGCCAATCGAGCGTCAGATTCCACGGGAGTTTGCCAACAGATGACAAACCGACAAGAGAGCGAACAACTTGGTCTGGAGTTTTCACTGCAAAGGCCGGAATCGGAACATATCGGTCGAGTCCCTGCCACGAGGGACCAGGCCGGGAACATCCTCTATCCGGAGTTCGACGCCGACGGCGACCACGTTCATTTCGAGATGGTGCCGATGGGCGGCGAATCGCTGTTGTGGCTTACCATTCGCCGCGGCACGACACCCGAGCTGGCTGCCACTTCGTTGCGAAAAATAGCCGATCTGATTGATCGCCACGGCGAGAAAGTACTCAACTTGCTCGCGGGCGGCGAGGGATCGTTCAGCTCCGACGGCGAGTTGGTCTCCGGTCCGTTGCGGCTCGACTACGACCAGAATGGTGATCTTGTCTTCCCCGACTAAGCGGTGGCTTCCGGGCATTCCTCGTTGGTCGGGGTCGAGCTGACCGCCAGCCGCGGCACAAACATCGGCACTCGTCGCCGATAGTCCGCGTATTGCCGACCAAAGTGGTTCACCAAATCGCGTTCCTCGAAGATGGCCGCCAAGCCCATGTATCCGGTTAGCACGACCGCAAACAGCAAATGTCCCAGCGTCATCGTCGGCGTTGCCCAAAATGCCAGTGCCCAGCTCAGGTAGAGCGGATGCCGTACGTGTTTGTAGAACAAAGGCGTGCGAAACGGCAGCGCCATGTAAGATTCCCTGCGCAAATTAAGCCACACCTGTCGCATGCCGAACAGGTCGAAGTGGTTGATCAACAGGCTCACGGCCGGCACTCCCAGCCAGCCCATCGCAAACAGCGCCCAGACCAAACCGCGCAGCGCCGGCTGACTCAATGTTCCACACGACGCCGTCGATCGCCACGCCACTGCCACGTCAACAGCATCACCACCAGGCACGAGGCAAGCACGTAAGTGCTTCGCTCGATCGGCTGCGGAACTAGTCGTGTCCAAATTCGTTTGAACGCGGGCCGCGCCATGATTGAATGCTGCAGTCCAAACACCGCCAGCAACAGCAGATTTACCGCGCCGGCGAACTCAATCGGCCCACCACTCGGCGAATCGATCGACTGCGGCACCAACAAGCCGCCAACGAAACCCGCCATGTAGACGTACACTCCAAAGAACAATCCGTAACACGCCAGCCCGTACCCGAAAAACAACCACCGTTTCATGGGACTCGTCGCCTTTCTCTCTTCTGAATGCAGATTTGTCGCAACCGCACGTTCCGTTGCGTCGCTTTGATTATCGGATGCAGGGGGAGCCTGCCAAGTTGACCTGTGGTAAACTGAACGGTTGACTTGTGGTACACCCCCCGTAAACCCGGGAGAGAATCATGTCGACCGTCACTCCCACTCGCCAGCGGCTCGTCGAGGCTGCCGGACGCCGTTTCTACCGTGACGGCTTTCGCATGGTTGGCCTTGACCAGATCCTGGCCGACGTCGGCATCAGCAAGACCGCCTTCTACAAGCACTTCGAGAGCAAAGAGGACCTGGTGCTCGCAGCCCTCGAAGATCACGACCGCGAGATGCAGGATACGTTTCGCAAAATGATCCGGGAGCGCGGCGGCCCGACGCCCCTCGGCCAGCTTCACTCGCTGATGGACGTGGTCGAACACTTCATCGGATCGGTCGATTTTCAAGGTTGTATCTTCGTCAACGTGGCGATGGAGTTCCCACTGCCACATGAACCGGCCCACGTCGCCGCCGCCCACAGCAAACGCGCGGTCGAAGAGATCGTCTTTGAGCTGGCGGTCGCGGCCGGCGCGAATGACCCGCGCGCCCTGGCGAAAGAGCTCTGCTTGATCATGGAAGGCGCTTACGTCACGCGTCACGTCACTGGCGACCAACAAACGATCAATATCGCCCGCAAGCTCGCCGACCTGGCCGTGGCGGAACAATGCAGCGGCGATCGAGCAACTTCCTCGCCCGTCCGCGACCAGTGATCGTGGAACGACTCGTCGCAGGGCGTTCGTCTGTCGCGATTCCGATCGAGCGGCCTCGCGATGCGAGCCGGGCAATTGCGGAGATGCCAGGATTAGTGGCTGGCGGTAATTCTACGCTCGTCTTCGGCGACGAGTGCCCAAGCTCGGCAGATTGCTTCTTCCTCGCATTAGACCCTGAGCGTACTCATTCGGCCGATAGTCGAGCTGCTTGATCGCCATCTCGACGCGCTCGCGCGTTTTCGCGTTCACGAGTTTGGGCCGGTTCAACACGCGCGAGACCGTGCTGATCGAGACCTTGGCCTTCTTGGCGACGTCGTCGATGGTGGCAACCATTTGTAGCATTGCGACAATTGAAGCTCAGTGAATCAAACCTATCCGGCTCCCGGCGGAAGCTACTCTTCCGAGCGAAGGCGGATATCGCCATCGCCGGTGTTCAGCCGATACGAAGCTCCTCCGGCTCCCAGGTGCGCGGTAGCGATTCGTGCATTGCCGCTATTCAATTGCGATACTTCGTAGGCGCCGCCGTCCGAAGTCGTGATCGCGCCGTTTCCAGTCATCATTGCGACGTCGGCCTGCACCTGGTGTGACGCGATCAACTCAATGCTCCCGTCACCCGCTAGCGCAGTTACGCCCTGCTGAGCTCCGCTGCCAGTAAAATGCAATTGGATGTCGCCGTCGCCCGACTTGGCCTCGACCGATTTCGCCGTTGCGGCCTTCAGTTGCAGGAGGCCGTCGCTCGAATGCAACGTGATATTTCCGGCTCCCATGACCGGATCGCTAAGTTCGACTTGGACGTCACCGTCGCTCGTTTCGACTTTCAGGTCGCCCTTGATTTCACGCGCGGAGAGCGAGACGTCGCCATCGGACGACTGCAGCGCCGCGTTGCCTTGAATCGACTTCACGTTCACCAGGATATCGCCGTCGACACTGGCGGCAGTGATCGAGCCGACCGACTCGGACTTGACCGTGATGTCTCCGTCGGCGGACGCCATGTCGACGCCATTGGCGGCGCAGGCCAAATTGATATCGCCCTCCGAGTTCTTCAGGCAAATGGCCAAGGTCCGAGGCAGTGAGATCGCGAGAGACAACTGCTGCCGGCCACTTGCGACGCCGGGCTGTTCCAACTCGGATATACTCAGACTATCTTGATCGGTCGCAATCTGCACGTAGTCATCCAGGGCCGGGCAAAGCGCATCATTGCCCGCCGGCCGCGGAACCAACAGCGTCGCTTCGATGTGCAATTGGTCGTCCTGGGCGGCCTCGATTCGAATGTCTCCGCTGGTCTCGACCACAAGCGTGCGGATCGCGTCTGGCAGCGTTCGCGTATCGTTCAACGTGAGCGATTCCGTAGGCTCCGCATCCGTCGCCGCCGATTTGGCTCGGAGGGATGCAGACTTGGCTCGCTTCGCTGCGGCCTTTACGCGTTGCACCTCGGCCTTCGCACGCTGCGCCGCGGCGGCGGCTTCCTTGGCCGCAGTTTGCCAGGTGGCAGATTCCATTTGTCGTGCCTCGGCGGCCGCCTGCTGTGCCAGCGCTTTCGCCTGCAAGGCCGCTGCCTTGGCCTGCAACTGCTCCAATTCGGCGGCATCGACGCTTGCATCCGCAGCGACGTCAGCGTCGGCATCCGCAGATGCCGCAGCCTCCTGTTTGTCCGACGGTTGAACCGCAACCACCTCCGGCATTGTCACCAAGCCACAGACGACCAGCGCGATCACCGCGACCGTGAAGCGCGCCCCAGCAGAGAGTCGCGTGAGCGTCGGGCGCCGCTCATCGAGAATTCCGCGAATCCGCTGCTCGAGCGGCCAGTGGCGGTGCGACATCGAAGTGGCTCCAAGGAGCCCTGAACCGCCCCGTCCGCTCGCCAGCCGACAGAGCGCTTCGCAGTAGGTCGGCCGATTGATCGAGGCGATTGCATAGTTGTCGCAGATTTCTTCGCGAGCTTGATTCAACGCGCGATTGAAGTAATGCACGAGCGGATGGAACCAAAACACGCTGGCCATCAACTCTTCGAGAATGACGGTCCGATGATCGCGCCGGGCCAGATGGGCGGCCTCGTGACAAAGCACCGAACACAATTCACTCCGCGACAGACTCTTCATCCAGCACGCCGGCAAGAGCACATAATTGCCGACGATTCCGGCTGCGATCGGCGTTGGCACCGCGGGGCTTTCCAACAATTGGGGAGTTTGCCGCAGGCCAACCCAACGCTGGACTCGAGTCAACAGGGATCGGGCAGGCTGCGGTTCAACGGGACGTGCTTGGTCGACAATCCGTTGCAAGCGAACCACGGAAACGGCCAAACCAACGGTTTTGACGCAGGCGCCGAAGAACCACAATGCGGCCAGGCCGATTGCGATGAATCGCCACTCGAAACCAGAACCACCAGCGGACAGCGGTGCTGAAGTAGAGTCGCACTCTTGATGCCCAGGTGAGCTCGTGGGCGCTGCCATCTCCACCATCTCGCTATCAGCGATTGGCGCCACGGCAATGTTTGCCTCGACTGGCACAACTTCGGAGGCCGTCACCAAACAAGTCGCGTCGGCCGGCCCTGCAATCCGAGCAGTCGGCAGCTCCATGTGCCAGCGGGGAACTCCTGCTGTCGGCAAAACCAGCAAAGCGCCGACGACGGCGATTGCCGCCGCCAGTCCGGAAAGCAACACTGCATGGCGGATCGCCGCCTGCCGCCGCACCGCAACGGCCAACAAATAGGCGACTCCCAGCACCACCGTCACGCGAATCAACGCGTCGACCGCAATCGTCCCGGCAAAATCGACAGGCAGCGACATGGCGATTACCTCCGTCGGCTTGATTTCTTGCTCTTGGATTTTTGGATCATGGCCTCAATCCGTTTGGCCTCGTCGGCACTCAGACCGCGATAGTCCAACAGCGCCGTCATGAGTCGCTCCGGCGACCCGCCACACATCGTATCGATCAACTCGACGACTCTTTGGCCTACCGCGCCGCCGCGCGGAACGACGGCGGAATAGAAAAACGTGCGTCCCACGACCCGGTGCTTGAGCCAGCCTTTTTCTTCCATCCGTTGAAGCATGGTGCGGACCGTTTCGTGCGCGAACTCTCTACCGTCGGCCAACGCGCCGCGGACCTCGATGGCGGCCACTTCCCCTTTTTCCCAGATAATTTCCATGATCTCGCGCTGAGCCGGCGAAAGTGGTTCTTCTGGCAGTTTCATGGCATCGTCCTTGGTTAGTGTGCATCGCCATTATGGCTACATAATGTAACCATGTCAAGCCGGGTCCGAAAAAATTCTCGCACTGGCGCGATGTCGGCCTGGAACGAAGGGCTAGGGCGGGCGGGGCCTGCCCGGCTCCAGCGAACGCGGCAGTCTGCTCTCTACGAGCTTTGCGGCAAAGTCGATCGGTTGCGGCCATCCGCACCTTACCAAACCGCGAGACGCAGCGCGCTGCGCTAAGGCTCCAACGCATGCCGGCCGACTCCATGAACCTTGGCGCAACAGGAGTCGTACTCACTTGTTGCGCGGCGGGCTCAAAGCGAATGCGTCGGCGCCATCCTGGCGAATGCGGGGTGTCAGACCCTGCTACTTCTGTTAAGATAAGCCGGCTCTATTTCGTTTTGCAAGCGACTTTACGCGGAGGCCGGCGATCGATGGCGGAATCACAACGGCTGACATTCGTGCAATGGGCGGTCTGCGTAATCGCCGTTATTGGCTTCGCGTTCGACACCTATGAACTTCTGATGCTGCCGCTGGTGTTGCCGCCGGCGCTCGCGGAGTTGTTAGGCGCAACGCCCGGAAGTCCACCTTTCGTGCTCTGGCGGGGACTCATGTTTTTCATCCCCGCTCTAGTCGGCGGAGTGTTTGGATTGCTGGGCGGATACCTGACCGATCGCCTGGGGCGGCGGCGGATACTCACTTGGAGCATTCTACTCTACGCGTGTTCGGCGTTTGCGTCCGGATTCTCGACGAGCATCGGCATGCTGCTCTTCTTCCGCTGCACTACGTTCGTTGGAGTGTGTGTCGAGTTCGTGGCGGCCGTGGCCTGGCTCGCGGAATTGTTTCCCGATCCGAAGCAGCGCGAGCGCGTGCTGGGTTACACTCAGTTTTTCTCGTCGTTCGGCGGGATCGTGGTCGCCTTCGTCAACCTGTGGGTGGTGAATCACGCGGTCAGCCTACCGGCAATTAGTCTACCGTCGTGGTTGGGGGCCCTGGGCAACCTGGCAGGCTATCACGCGCCCTGGCGCTACACGCTGATGTCGGGCATCGTTCCGGCGATTCCGCTGATCCTGATTCGTCCGTTCCTGCCGGAGTCGCCGGCCTGGGCGGCAAAAAAAGCGGCCGGCACGCTCAAGCGGCCCAGCATCGGCGAGTTGTTCGCACCCCAATTGCGCCGCACGACGATCGTCACCACGCTGATGTTCGCATGCAGTTTTGGAGCCGCATTTGGTGCGATTCAACAAATCCCTGCCATTGTCCCAGCGCTCCCCGAGGTGCAAGCCAAGGTGACGGCCGCGACGAAGGACCTTGCTCCCCCGGAAGCGAAACCGGCGGCGGGAAAGATCGCACAGGGCACCGCGGCGGCGGTAACGAAGATTCAAGAATATGGCGGTTTGGCGGGGCGGCTATTGTTGGCCGTGCTGGCGACCGTGATCGTCAGCCGGCGAAACTTGCTACGCGTATTCTTGGTGCCAGGTCTGGTGGTCATGCCGCTCGTGTTTGGCTACGCGGCGACGCGCAATTTATTCTGGCTACAGGTCGGCATCTTCTTCGCCGGGTTATTCACGGTCGGACAATTCAGCTATTGGGGTAACTACTTGCCTCGGGTCTACCCGATACACTTGCGCGGCACGGGCGAGAGTTTTGCCGCGAACATTGGCGGGCGGATGATCGGCACTTCGTTCGCTTTGGTCGCCAGCTTCCTGTCGACCGTGATGCCGGGCGGTAGCGACGCCGTGAAGATGGCGATGGCCGCCACCGTGATCGGCACGGGAGTCTATCTAGCGAACTTAATCCTGAGCTTCTTCCTGCCGGAGCCGCAGCAGGAAATGTTGCCTGAATAGGGGTATCCCACGACATGGGCAAAGAAAGCACGCATTGGGCTCGGCAGCTCACGCCGTATCATTGGTTTGTGTTTCTGGTTGCCACCGCAGCTTGGTTCTTCGATTGCCTCGACCAGCGGCTGTTCTCGCTGGCGCGAATCCGGCGCTCAAGGACCTGATGCCGGCGGGCGACGTGCAGTCGATGGGCAAAGACGTGACGGCGCTGTTCCTGATCGGCTGGGGCGTGGGTGGATTAGTGTTCGGTCCGCTGGGCGATCGTTTTGGGCGGGCGAAGATGCTCACGTTTGCGGTGCTGATCTATTCGGCCTGCACCGGGCTGACGTTCTTCAGCCAGGGCTACTGGGACTTTGCGCTGTTCCGCTTTCTTACCGGGCTGGGTGTCGGCGGAGTATTCGGCCTAGCCGTCGCGTTGATTGCTGAAACGCTCCCGGACGGCGCGCGTGCCGGCGCCCTTGGCTGGCTGCAAATCCTCTCGACGATCGGCAATCTCACGGCCGTGGCTGTGAAGATGGTGATCGACCATTTGGTCGAGATCAAGGCCATCGAAGCGGGTACGCATTGGCGGTGGATGTTTCTGGTAGGCGCGTTGCCGGCGCTGTTGGTTGTACTCACGATGCGGTATCTGCGCGAGCCGGAGTCGTGGCTGAGGCTGGCGCGGAGGGCAAGCTTCCCAAGGGTGCGATACTGGCACCGTACCTGGGGCTGTTGGCGGAAGATCGCTGGCGGAAAAATCTGGTGGTCGGCGCGCTGATCGCGTCGACCGGCGTCGTCGGCTTGTGGGCGATTGGCGAGTATCTGACCGATCTACAGGTATTCGTGTTCCGTCAGTATTACGAAAAAGCTGGGCTGAGTGGGACGGACGTCATGGTGAACGTGGAGCAAGCGCAACTACGCTTACATCTTGCAGATGATCGGCGCCGCGGTCGGAATGTGGATCTTCACGCGGCTGGCGATCGTGCTGGGCCGAAAACCGGCATTCGCCATCGGTTTCACGGCGGCACTCGTAACGACAATGTTCGTGTATTGGAAGATGAGTTCACCGCAAGACGCCTATTGGATGATGCCGCTGATGTCGGGATCGCAACTGTCGGTGTTTGCGGGCTTCGCGATCTATCTGCCGGAATTGTTTCCAAGTCGGCTGCGGAGTACTGGCACGTCGTTTTGCTACAATTTGGGACGGTTTGCTGCGGCAGGCGGCAGCTTTTTTTCCGCAGCCCTCGCCGTGCAGGTGTTTGGCGAATACGGCTCGCCGTTGAAGGAGCGCTATGCGGCGATGGCGATGTGTTCGATCTTTTTGGTCGGATTGGTCACATTGATCTTTGCGCCGGAGACGAAGAACCAGCCGCTGCCGGAGTAAGATTGGTTGCCGAGAGGCAAGACGATTACAATTGCGGCGGCGGCAAGCGTAGTTGATTGGATCACGTCATGTCGGCCTCCTCCGCCAGGCATTCCTCAGCACTTCACCGCGTCGTCATCGTCGGCGGAGGTTTTGGCGGGCTGAACGCGGTTCGCTATCTGCGACGCGCCGCCGTGCAGGTGACGCTCGTCGACCGGCGGAATTTTCATCTTTTTCAGCCGCTGCTGTACCAGGTGGCCGCTGGCGAGCTGTCGCCCGCGAACATTGCGGCGCCGCTGCGGAGCGTGCTCGAGCGACAGCGCAATTGCGAGGTGCTGTTGGGCAGCGTCGACGATTTTGACGTGGCCCGCCGCCGCGTGATCGTCGACAACGCCAATGGCGGCAACGAAATCTCCTACGACACGCTGGTCGTGGCCGCGGGGGCGCGACACAGCTACTTCGGCCATCCGGAGTGGGAGCCGCTCGCACCGGGGCTCAAGACGGTGGAAGACGCCACAGAAATTCGCCGCCGCGTCTTTACCGCGTTCGAGCTGGCCGAGCGCGAGGCGGAGCTCAAGCGGCAGCCTGCGCCGCTGAATTTCGTGATCGTCGGCGGCGGGCCGACCGGCGTCGAGCTCGCAGGAGCCATTGCCGACATCTCGCGCTACGCACTGAAGCACGAGTTTCGCCACATCGACCCGGCCGATGCCAAGGTGGTCTTGGTCGAAGCCGGCGAGCGAGTGCTGGCGGCTTTTCCGCCTGAGTTATCGGCGAAAGCGCAGCAGTCGCTCGTCGCACTGGGTGTCACGGTGCGCACGAAGACAATGGTCACGGCGATCGAAGACGACCACGTGTTGGTCGCGGCCGGTGGCCAGACGGAGAGGCTGCCGACGCGGACGGTTATTTGGGCCGCAGGTGTTGCCGCGTCGCCGCTGGCGAGGAAACTAGCTGAGGCGACGGGAGCCACGCTCGATCGCGCCGGGCGGATCACGGTGGAAGCCGATATGTCGCTGCCGCTGCATCCGGAAATTTTTGTGATCGGCGACATGGCTAATTACACGCATCAAGGCGGCGACCCGCTGCCGGGCGTCGCGCCCGTGGCGATTCAGCAGGGGCGGTTTGTCGCAAGGCTGATTGATGCTCGACTGCGCGGAAAAACGCTGCCGAAATTCCGCTATCGCGATCTGGGCAACCTGGCGACGATCGGCCGCAGCGCGGCAGTGGCCGATTTTGGCCGCGTGCGACTAAGCGGTTTCGTGGCCTGGGTCCTGTGGCTATTCATCCACTTGATGAACATCGTCAATTACCGCAACCGCGTGCTGGTGTTCTTGCAGTGGGGTTGGAACTACTTGACCCACGACCGCTCGGCGCGGCTGATCACCGGCGGCGAAGCGCGGCGAGCAATGGAAGACGAACAATAGCTGCTCAGCTACGGATGAAACGGAAACACGATCGGCGCCAGCGCGACGGTCACCGCCATGAACACCAGATCGAGCGGGATGCCGACGCGCAGGTAGTCGGTAAAGCGATAGCCGCCGGGGCCGTAGACCATCAGATTCGTCTGGTAGCCGAAGGGCGTGGCGAAGCCGGCCGACGCGCCGACGGCGATGGCGATGATGAACGGCATCGCGTCGACTTTGAGCGAATCGGCCGAGGCCATGGCGATCGGATAGACGAGCACGGCGGCCGCGTTGTTGGTCACCAGCTCGGTGAAAACCATCGTCACGAAGTACACGGCCACCAGCACCCACCAGGGATGTCCTCCGGCGAAGCCGATGATCTCTGCGGCGACGGCGGCGGCCAGTCCGCTGATTTCGATCGACTTGCCAACTCCCAGCGCGGCCGCAATCACCACCAGCAGCGACCAATCGATGCTTTGCCGTGCCTGACTGATCGAGCAACAGCCCACGGCAATCATCGCGCCGGCGGCGATGAACGCGGCGGTGAGCAGGTCGAGCCAGCCGAGCGTGGCGACGACGACCATCGCCAGCAACAGCGCGAGCGCGACCCAAGCCCGATCGCGGAGCACCGGTTGCGAGTTGGCTACGCCGCTTACCAGGAAGAAGTGGCTCGAGTTGCGTTGCCGCAGCAGGAAATCCTCGTCGGTTTCCAACAGTAGCGTGTCGCCCGGCTCCAGCACGATGTCGCCGATCTTGCCCTGCAATCGTTGGCCTCCGCGGGCGACAGCGACGACGGCCGCGTTGTAGAACGAGCGGAATTCGCCCTCGCGGATGCTGGTGCCCACCAGCGGACAACGGCTCGAGACGACCGCTTCGATCAGACGCCGATTGGCCACCGGCGTGTCGAGCTCCTGCGACGGCTCGGGCGCCCGCGCCAGGCCGCGCATCTTCGTGAGGTCGACGACTGAGTCCAGCACGCCGGCGAACACCAGACGGTCGCCGCCGAAGAGCCGTTCGCGCGGCGCCACCGGCGCGATCTCCTCGCCGGCACGCTCGATCCGCGCGAGGAACAAGCCGGGCAAGTGCCGCAGTCCGGCCTCTTCGATGCTCTTGCCCACGAGCGGACCGTCGCCGAGCACCATCATCTCGACCGTGTACTCGCGGGGATCGTCGTGCGTCGTGATCGCCGGGCGACGGTCCGGCAACAGCCACTGACCGAAGATCAGAAAATAGATGACGCCGGCGATGGCGCACGGGATGCCAATCCAGGCCAGGTCGAACATTTTCATGCCGGCATGGCCGTGCTCGGTGAGCAGGCCTTGCACGATCAGGTTGGTGCTGGTGCCGACCAGCGTACAGACGCCGCCGAACGTCGCCGCGTAGGCCATCGGCAGGTATAACTTCGAAGGACTGATCCGCGAGCGTTTGCAGATGTCCTCCACCACGGGCATGAACATCGCCACCACCGGCGTGTTGTTGAGAAACGCGCTGAGCGTGGCGACGGGCGTCAGCAGTCGCACGAGGGCGGAGCGGGCGGTCTTGGGTCGGCCGATGATCGGGCCGGCGACCAGCTCCATCGCTCCGGTCTGCACGAGCCCCGCCACGACCACGAACAGCACCCCCACGGTGATCAGACCGGTATTTCCCATTCCACCGACTGCCTGACCGATGTTCGGCAACAATCGGCTGTGCCATATTTCGCCGACCGCCACCAACAGCGTCAGCGCGCCGACCATCACGACGTCGGTCGGCAGCGATTCGCGGACCATCACGACGAAGATGCCGACGACGACTGCCAAAGTGAACCAGGCTTCCCACGTCATTTCCGACTCCGACGACCAGGTGTTACTGATGATTCGACCGCGCTGGAACCACCAGTATAAGCAGAATGAGGGCCGCCCTCCGATGGCGATTCGAGAATTGACAGTCAGACGCAGTGGGAGCGACAATGGTTCGTAATCTTGACCGGACTGCTGGTGATTGGGAGCAAGCGGCCGCGTCAACAATGAGTACACGCAGACCGTGGAACAATCCGCATGTTTCGCCTTCGTGAACAGATTACCGACGCCGTCGACTTCCTCCGTGCCCGTTGGCGCGGCGTGCCGCGGGTGGGAATCATTCTTGGTTCGGGGCTCGGAACAGCGGCTGACGCGATGGAGCTGGACGAGGCAATCGACTACAACGACGTGCCGCACTTCTTGCGTTCGACCGCCGTCGGGCATCACGGACGGCTGCTGTGCGGGCGGCTCGCCGGCGTGCCGATCGTCGCCATGCAGGGGCGCTTCCACTGCTACGAAGGATATTCGGCCGAGCGCGTCACCTTTCCCATCCGCGTGATGAAGGAGCTGGGCATCGAATTGCTCATCGTCTCAAACGCCGCCGGGGGACTTAATCCGCTGTTCTCCGCCGGCGACGTGATGGTGATCGACGACCACGTCAACCTGCTCAACCGCAATCCGCTCGTCGGCGTCAACGACGATCGCCTTGGCCCGCGATTCCCCGACATGTCGTCGCCCTACGACCGGCAGCTCGGCGACCCGCGCTCGCCATCGCCCGGCAGCACGACTTCGTCTGCCACCGCGGCACCTATATCGCCATGCTGGGCCCGAACTACGAGACCCGGGCCGAGATTCGCATGCTTCGTGCGTGGGGCGACGCGGTCGGCATGTCGACCGTGCCCGAGGTGATCGTCGCCGCCCACGCGGGCCTCCGTGTGCTGGGCCTCTCGACAATCACCAACGTCTGCTCGCCCGATGTCCGCCACATCGCTACGCACGATGAAGTCGTCGCCACCGCCAACAGCCGCCCGCGACAAGCTTAGCGCCATCGTCATCGGCATTCTGTCTGAATTTGCCAATTAGCCGCGTCGCTTGCGACGCACCGTGATCGAGCTTCCCCCTATGAACATCGTTCACCTCATCTCGAAAAAACGCGACGGCGAGGAGTTGGCCGACTTCGAAATCGCTGCGATCATCGACGGCTACGCAAAGGGCGACGTCCCCGACTATCAGATGGCCGCCTGGTCGATGGCCGTCTTCTTGCGCGGCATGACGGTCGCCGAAACCGCCGCGCTGACCGATCGCATGCTCCACTCTGGCGCGACCTTCAAATGGCCGGCCGGCGAATCGCCCAAGGTCGACAAGCACTCGACCGGCGGCATCGGCGACAAAGTCTCGCTCCCGCTCGCGCCGCTGTTGGCCTGCTGCGATTTGCAGGTGCCGATGATCTCCGGCCGCGGCCTGGGCGCCACCGGAGGCACGCTCGACAAGCTCGAAGCGATCCCCGGCTTCCGCACGGATCTCTCCACCGAGGAAATGCAGACGGTCGTGCGCCGCATTGGTTGCGTGATCAGCGGTGCGACTTCCGACCTGGTGCCGGCCGACCGCAAGCTCTACGCGCTCCGCGACGTCACGGGCACCGTGCCGTCGATTCCGCTGATCACGGCGAGCATCATGAGCAAGAAGCTCGCCGAAGGGCTCGACGCCCTGGTGCTCGACGTCAAGTGGGGCAGCGGGGCGTTCATGAAAACGCGCGCGGAGGCCCACGCGCTGGCCCGCTCGATGGTCGACACCGGCCGGCGGATGCATGTCCCCACGACCGCGGTCGTCACCGACATGAATCAGCCGCTGGGCCGTCTGGCGGGCAACGCCGTCGAAGTCAACGAGTCGGTCGATGCCTTGAAAGGCGAGGGGCCCAACGACCTGATGGAAGTCACGCTCGAATTGGGCGCCGAGCTGTTGGTGCTCACCAAGCGTGATCCGTCCCACACGTTGGCTCTGCAGCGGTTGGCCAAAGCAGTCACCTCCGGCGCCGGCCTCGAAAAATTCCGCGAGATGGTCGCGGCTCAAGGCGGCGACCTCGACGCTCCGCGGCCGGTCGCCCCCGCCAGCGAAGTGGCCAGTCCGCGTGCCGGTTACGTCGCGGCGATCGACACCGAAGCACTCGGCCGCGTGATCATCGAGCTCGGCGGTGGCCGCAAGAAACTCGGCGACGTCCTCGATCTCTCGACCGGCCTCGAAATGCTGGTGCGGCTCGGCGACCAGGTTGATGCCGGAGAGCCGCTGCTGCGCGTCTTCGCCCAGTCCGACGCGGCGGAACGCGTGAAACACGAAATCGTCGCCGCCATCACCGTCGCCGACGAGCCGATCGAACCCCCCAACCTGATCGTGGAGCGAATCACATGAATCAAGCCGACCGCGACGAACTGATCCACGCGGCGCTCGACGCCCAAACGCGAGCCTACTGCCCGTATTCGAAGTTCCCGGTCGGCGCGGCGATTCGCGCCGCGAGCGGAAAGCTGTTTCTCGGGGCCAACGTTGAAAACGTCTCGTACGGCCTGACGATTTGCGCCGAACGCGTGGCCGCCGGCGCGGCCGTCGCCGCCGGCGAGCGCGAGTTCACCGCCATCGCGGTCGTCAGCCGCGGCGGCGTGTCGCCCTGTGGCGCCTGCCGGCAGTTCCTGGCCGAGTTCAATCCGAATTTGCCGATCGTGATGGTCGACTCCGAAGCCCGCGACCACGGCTACCAGGCGACGCTCGACGACCTGTTGCCGAGCCGGTTCGACAAGAGCAAGCTCGACGCCGCCAAACGGCCTAAGTAGCTGCCGTCGCCGGACTAGGCAAGTTTCTTCAAAAACTCGGCAAGTCCGCGGCCGAGTTTTTCGATCGACTCGTGCATTCCAGCGTCCTTGTGCCTGCCGTCCGGCGTGAACGCGCCGTGGGCATCGGAAACGGCAACTTGATCAGGCAGCACCAACACGCCGATGTTGCCAAGAATCGACCGCACGTGAACCAGTCCGCGCAAGCCGCCCAGCCGGCCGGGAGATGCGCTCATTAGCGTGGCCGTCTTGCCCTTGTACGCCGCCAGCGGCCCTTCGCCGGGGCCCTGTCGCGAGACCCAGTCGATTGTGTTCTTCAAGAGCGGCGTGATCGAGCTGTTGTACTCGGGGCAGGAAAGCAGCAGGCCGTCGTGCTCCACAAACAATATCTTCAGCGCGACCGCGTTCTCGGGCAGTCCCTGTTCCGCCTCCAGGTCCTGGTTGAACAGCGGCAACGGATAGTCGGCGAGATCGATCAGCGTGACCTTCGCCCCCGCCGCTTCCGCCGCGTTCGCGGCGATCTTGATCAGCCGCTGGTTGAACGATTCGCGTCGGACGCTGCCGGCGAACGCAAGGATACGGGGCACGGCCATGTCAAATTCTCCCCGCTCCAAGAAATCTGTCAGCGCAATTGGTTTTCCGCGGGCGCCTGCTTATGGCGCGCGACGTCGTCGGCCTCGAGCGCCGCCAGATACGGCAGATTGCGGTACATGTCTTCGAAATCTAGGCCATAACCGACGACAAACTCGTCCGGAATGTCGAATCCCACGAAGTCGGGTTCGTATTCCACTTCCTGCCGCGCCTTTTTCCGCAACAGCACGGCCGAGCGCAACGAGGCCGCGCCGAAGTCCTGCATCTTGTCCATGACGCGCTGGAGCGTGTGCCCCGTGTCGAATATGTCGTCGACCAACAGCACGTCGCGGCCTTCGACGTCGAGCATCAAGTCGGAATTGATCACCAGGTCGCCGCGCGTGGTCGTCGGCCCGCGGTAGCTGGAGGCCTGCAACACGCCGACCCGTAGCGGCACGTCGATCATGCGAATCAGATCGGCCATCAGCACGACGCTGCCGGTGAGGATGCCGATGATCGTCAGATGCTGTTCGGCATAGCAGGCGGCAATTTCGTCGGCCATCCGCGTGACGCCGTCGTGTAGTTGATCCTTGTTGAGCAAAACTTTCATGCATGGCTCCTGCCAGCGGCGACAATTCGGTTGTGTGGAATCAAAGGAGGGAACACTTCGCGGTGCCGCGGCACTACGTGTGCATCGTGTTGAAAATCCGATCGCCGGCGTCGCCGAGCCCCGGCACGATGTACTTCTTGTCGTTGAGGTCCGGGTCGATTTGACAGACGTAGATTTGCGAGTCGGGGAATTCGGTCTCGACCAGTTTGCAGCCCTCTTCCGAGGCGATCAGCGCGAGCAGCTTCACCTGCGGCACGCCCCATGCGCGGAGCGTCGTCATAGCCGCCACCGCCGAGCCGCCCGTCGCCAGCATCGGGTCGACCACCAGCGCCACGTCGACCGGATGCTGTTCGGGCAATTTGCTGTAGTACTTCACCGGCTTGGCGGTCTCTTCGTCACGGTACAGGCCCAGGTGCCAGACTTCGGCCTGCGGTATCAGTTCCAGCACCGGCTCGACCATGCCGAGGCCGGCCCGCAAGATCGGAACCAGTCCGATCCGCTGGGCCAGCGTGCGGCCCTCGGTCTTGGTAAGCGGTGTTTCCACCGTCACCCGCTCCGTCCGCAAATCTTTCAGTGCTTCGTAGGCCAGGAGCGACGCCAGCCGATTCACCAGCGCGCGAAACTCGCGCGGTGGCGTCGACTTGTCGCGGAGCCGCGTCAAGTGACAAGCGATCAACGGATGCTCGACTTCAAACACGCCACTCATGAAACTCTCCGTGGCCAGCTGGCGGCACGGCGCCTCGGGAACCAAAGTGATCGACATGGGCTCATCCTTTCTCCATGTACCTCCGCACGTGCCGACGCGACCCTCGCTGAGGCCGACCGATGACCCAGGCGGCAGCGCCCGCAAGTTCGCGGACTCGCCCGCGATTGGCCCCATTCTAGCTCCGTCCACGCCGGCTGAGAAGAATCGCACCCGCGCCCGCGGCCAGTTTTTTCCGCCAAATGGGTAGTCGCCGGGCCGTTTCCGGCATCGCTACAATAGACCTAGCCGCCCCATCTTGAGAAGGAACGATTCAACATGCTCCGCTTCTACGACCTTGTCCGCCGCTTCATGCTATTGCTGGCGATCGCCGGCATGTCCTGTCAGGCCGGCGCCGAGGAACAGCCGGCCGCCGCGAGTCCCGCACAGAATCACTCTTTCCGTGTGGCGACCTACAACACGTCGTTCTTCCGCGACGCCGACGGCGAGCTTATCCGCGACCTCGAAACCGGTACCAACGAGCAGGCGAAGGGCATTGCCGAAGTGATCCAACGTGTCCGCCCCGACGTGATGCTCTGCAACGAATTTGACTACGACGCCGACGGCCGGGCGGCCAAGCTGTTTCAGGAGAAGTATCTTGCCGTCTCGCAGAACGGTCTCGAGCCGGTCCGCTTCGCGGACTACTTCGTCGGCCCCGTGAACACCGGCCAGCCCAGCGGCATCGACTTCGACAACAACGGCCGCACGAACGACGCGAACGACGCCTTCGGCTACGGCATCCACCCGGGACAATACGGCATGCTCGTCCTGTCGCGCTTCCCGATCGAGAAGCAGGCGGCTCGCTCGTTCCAACACTTACTCTGGCGCGACATGCCCGGCGGACTCATGCCGGTCGATCCCAAGACGCAGCAGCCCTACCTCAGCGACGCGGCAGTCGCCGTCTTTCGGCTCCCATCGAAGAGTTTTTGGGACCTGCCGGTCGAGATCCCGGCCTCCGGTCCAGGCCCCGCGTGGAAGCTGCACTTGTTGTGTTCGCATCCGACGCCGCCGGTGTTCGACGGCCCCGAGGACCGCAACGGCCGCCGCAACCACGATGAAATTCGGCTGCTGGCGGACTACATAACTCCCGACAAAACCCCCGGTCGTGCCGGCTATCTCGTCGACGACGCGGGTCGAAGCGGCGGACTCGACTCGCGCGAGAAGTTCGTGATCCTCGGCGATCTCAACTGCGACCCGATCGATGGCGATGGCGTCCCCGGCACAATGCGGCAGCTCTTCGATAACCCGCGCGTGAACAGCGACTTCACGCCCCAGAGCGTGGGCGCGAAACTCGCCACCGCGGCCAAGCACGATCCGAAAGCTGTCGGCAAGGGCGATCCCGCTCAAGATACGTCGAACTTCGGCGACTTCCAAAATTTGCGGATCGACTACGTGCTGCCGTCGCGAGGACTCGAGGTCGTCGGCAGCGGCGTCTTCTGGCCCGCCCCGGGCGAACCCGGCGCCGAGGCCATCACTCACACCGACCATCGCCTCGTCTGGATCGACGTCGAATCGCCGTGACCAGTGCCTATTCGTTTAGTCGGCGATCCACTTCCGCGCATCATCCAGCTTGGTGTGGTCGAAGTACTTAATCTTTGCCGTGGTGAACGGCTTGCAGAACGTGGCCATGCCTTCTTCCCATTTTGTCTCGCCGACGATGGCCAGCCGCTCGATGTCGCGCCAGTGCTTGAGGTCGAACTTCGTGTCCTCCCACAGCGCGCCATCGTCCAGCCGTGGAAGTCTTCCATGATCATCAGGATTCGCAGCTTGCCGAATTCCTTGATCTGCGCAGTCGACCACTGGCACCAATTTGTCGTAAGCCTCTTTCGTGAGCTTTCCCGACACGCGAACTTCGAGCATCTTTCCCGACGCGACGACGTCAATTGTGTCTGCCATGGGTTTCCTCCGGGCAGTGAATTGTTCAAGATAGGGGGTGATCGAAAATGCACGGCCAGCATTTTTTCTATCCGGTATGTACGTTCCAGACAACCCGCAAGTTCGGCGCGATTTTCTGCCTCCCTTGCCTCGCCGCGCACGCTCGCCCTATGCTATGTTTCTTACGTACGTCAGGCTTTCCAGCCTGACACCATTTGCCACGTCAGCCTGGAAAGGCTGGCCTACGGAATCTAGGCGCCCCACGCGATGTCGCACGAACACGAACACGAGCACGCCCATCACAACCATCAGACGCACCCCAAGAAACGGCCGATCCACCACGATTGGCGGTTCTGGGTTTCGCTCACCGCGGTCATCCTGATGCTCGCAGCGATGGTCATTTACGTCACGAGCGACGACGAGTCGCTCCGGCCCGGCGGCGGCCAAGGCCCGGCAATGCCGGCCGCGGCAGAATAAGCGGGCCGACATGAAGTTCGGTCGGTCGGCAGCGGGCCTACCGCCAGCGGAACCACCGCAGCGCGAGCACGAACGCCGCCGCGCACCAAACGATCATAATGCCCACGCGCGACGTCTGCGCCGCCAGCGGCGCCCCTTCGAGCATCACCGCCCGCAGCGAGTCGATCAGCGGCGTGAGCGGGATCAGCGGATCAGCGGCTGGATCGCCTCGGGGAATCGCTCCGACGAAAAGAAGATGCCCGAGAAGATCCACATCGGCACCATCACCAGGTTCATCAGCCCGGAGACCATCTCGATCGTCTTCGCGCGGCTCGCCACCAACAGGCCCAGGCCGGAGAACAACACCGCCCCGAGCAGGATCAAGAATACCACCGCGAACAAGCTGCCCTGAATCACCACGCCGAACGCCAAGCGGGCGAACACCAGCAGGACCAACACCTCGGGAATCATGAACAGCATCCGGCTGATCATCAGCCCGGCGAGAAAATGGCTCTTCCTCATCGGCGTGGCGAGGAACCGCTTGAGCAAGTTCCGCCGCCGCATGTCGACCGTCACGAAGCCGACGCCCCACATCCCGCCGCCCATCAGGCTCATGCCCAACAGCCCCGGCACGAGGAAGTCGATGTACCGGCTGCCCGGCGCGTCGACCGCCACGAGCTTCACTTCCGCCACGTCGCGTCGCCCGGCGGCGCGTTGCAATTGGTCGTCGACCGCGCTGCGGGCCAACACGCTCTGCGGTCGCGTCGGGTCGAAGCGGATATTCATAGTGCGGCGGGTTCGTCGTGTTCGGCCGGCACGACCACCAGGTCGGTCCGGCCGGTCCGCAGCCGCGCCGCCGCTTCCGGTTCCGGCAGCACGCGCGTCTTGAAACGCTCGGGGCTCGCCGATTTGGCGAGCGCGTCGACGGTCGCCTCGGCGGCCGGCCCGGCCACGACGTCGACGACGATCTGCTCGACCGGCTGGTTGCGAAACGCGATCCCCAGCGCGAGCGTCATCAAGATCGGAAAGCCATAGACCCAAAACAGCGCCTCCGGCTCGCGCAGCAGCTCCAGCAACCGCGCGAGCACCAATTGCGCCGGCGGCCAATAGAAGTACCAGGGACGTTTCGGTGAATCGGTCAAATCTCGGCTCTACTCGGCTCGTTCTTCATCCGTCAAATGCCGCCCGGCAAGCTGCACGAACACGTCCTCGAGGCTCGCATGCCGCGTCGTGAGGCCGGTGAGCTTGGTGCCCAATGTCACCAGCCGATCCACGAGCGCCGGCAGCGTGACGTGCAACTCGTCGACCGACAGACACACGCCGCCGTTCTCCAGTCGGACGCTGCTCACTCCCGGCAAATCGGCAAAGCTCGCCACGTCGACAGCGGCCCCGTCGCCGTTATCTTGGCAGGTGAATTCGACGATATGTTCACCGCCCAGGCTGGCGATCAGCCCGCGCGGCGTGTCGAGCGCGATCAAACGCCCGTGGTCGACGATCGCCACCCGGTCGCAGAGCCGCTCCGCTTCGTCCATGTAGTGCGTGGTGAGCAGGATCGTGCGGCCCGTTTTGCGGAAGCCGCGGATCAGCTCCCACAGTTGCCGCCGCGAGCTGGGGTCGAGGCCGGTGGTCGGCTCGTCGAGAAACAACAGCTCGGGATCGCCGACCAGGGCACAGGCCACGGCCAGCCGTTGCTTCTGCCCGCCCGAGAGGCTCGCCACCCGGGCGTCGCCCTTCTCGTCGAGCGACACGCGGGCCATTGCCGTCTCGGGCTCGATGCCTTGCCGGTAGAAGCTGCGGAACAGTTGGAGCGTCTCGCGGACCGTGAGTTTTTCCGAGAGCCGCGTCTCCTGCAGCGAGATGCCGATCCGCTGGCGGATTTCCTCGTCCTCGCGGCCCCAGCGGTAGCCGAGCACTTCGACCTCGCCGGAAGTCGCCTCCAACAAGCCCTCAAGAATCTCGATCGTCGTCGTCTTGCCGGCGCCGTTGGGGCCCAGCAGGCCGAAGCACTCGCCTTGCTCGACGGCCAGGTCGAGTCCGCGCACGGCTTCCACGGGCGGCTTGCCGCTGTAGCGTTTCACCAGGTTCGTGCAGCGAATGGCCAACATCTCAAGGTTCCATTCCAATGGCGTCGTGCGGCCAACGGCGTAACCGGCTCGACGTTGCGTCCGACGGCTCGGTAGAATGGAGCGGCGCCAGTGTAGCGTAAGCAAACTTAATCCGCGACCGGCAATTGCGAGCGATGCGAGACATGCAGCGTGGCCCTCGTCCCTACTGGCGCAGCATCCGAGCCTATTGGTATTGGCTCGCGGTGATCGCGCTGTTGGTGTTCCAATGGGTGATGTACCCGCCCGTGCCGGGCCCGCCGCCGCGACCGTCCGGCCGCGAGGTGCTCACCGAGGGCGTCCACACCGTCCGCCGCGTGGTCGACGGCGACACGCTGTTGATGTCCTCCGGCGCGCGCGTCCGGCTCGAGGGCATCGACACGCCGGAAACCGTCCGCCCGAACTATCCGGTCGAAGAGTGGGGCCCCGAGGCCAGCAGGTTCACCAAAGATTTCGTGAAGCACGCCGGCAACCGAGTGAAGATCACGTTCGGCAACAATCGGCTCGACGACTACGGCCGTTACCTGGCCTTCGTCTGGGACGACGAGGAAATGCTCAACGAAGAGCTTGTCCGCGCCGGCCTTGCCGAAGCACGCCTCGGCTGGAGTTTCAGCCCGACCCTCAAACGCCGCCTCCGCGCAGCCCAGGAGGAGGCCAAACGCGCGAAACGCGGAATCTGGTCCGACGCCAAACCCGCGCACCACCGAGAGTACGCCATGATACAATAACCTGGCATCAAATCGCCATTTAGCGGGCGGGCTTGCCCGCCGTGTCATTGGCTCGCAAATGCTATCCCCAACGCCAGTCCGCGCTGGAACCCCACATGTTCCTCTCCCCACGACTCTCGGCAAAGACACTGGGCGAACTCAGCCACCGGCTCGCGGTCGAGACCGAATCGGGCATCGACGTCCGCCGCACGTGGAAACGTGAAGCCGAGTCGGCTCCGAAGCGCGTCCGCGGCGATTTTCAGCACGTCAGCGACGCCGTGAATCGTGGCGACAGCTTGTCGGCCGCGCTAGCCGGCACAGGCGAAGTGTTTCCGCCGCTGTTTCGCGAGATCGTCGACGTTGGCGAAAAGTCCGGCACGCTCGGCCGTGTGTTTCATCGCCTTTCGAGCCACTATCGACGCATCGTCCAAATGCAGCGATTGTTCCTCATGGCGATCGCCTGGCCGATGTTTCAACTGACGATCGCCGTGTTCGTGATCGGGTTGATGATCTGGATCTTGGGCATCATCGCACAACGGAACCACGGCCAAGCCGATCGACATCCTCGGCCTCGGCCTGATCGGCAATCGCGGTTTGGTGATCTACGCGAACTTCATCATCGCCGTCGGCGTTTGCGTCGCGGGGCTGGTCGTGGCCGTTCGACGCGGCGTGCTCTGGACGCGACCGCTGCAACGGGCCGTGATGTGGCTGCCCGCGCTCGGCGAATGCCTGCAAAAACTGGCCCTCGCCCGGCTCACTTGGGCGCTTCACCTGACGATGAACGTGGCGATGGACTTGCGGCAGGTCGTGCCGCTCGCGTTGCGGGCCACGGGGAATGACTTTTACATTCGGCACACCGACCAAGCCGTGAAGATCGTCGCGGCCGGCCATCCACTCTACAAGGCCTTCGCGGCCACGGGCGCGTTTCCCGCCGATTTCATCGAGGCGCTCGAAGTGGCCGAGGAGAGCGGCGCCGTCGTCGAATCGATGGAACGACTCTCGAAACGCTATGAGGAGGAGTCGGAGTCGGTCCTTCACATCCTCACCACGATCGCCGGGTTCTTGGTCTGGCTGCTGGTGGCGGGCATGATCATCTTGATGATCTTCCGCATCGCCGGCTTCTACATCGGCACGATCAACGACGCGCTGAAGATGTAGTGACGCGGCGTGCGTGCCCCGACCTATCGCAACCCCGCCAACTCCTGCAGCAGGTGCCAGTTTTCGAGCCGGTCCTGCCGCGCCGCGAGCAGCGTTTGCGACGGGTTGCCGTCGCGGTCGAATTGCTTGGCGAAGCGGCCTTCGCTGCGGGCGAAGTCGATGAAGTCGACCACCTCGCCGGTCTTCGGATTGGTGAACCAATCGTCCTTCATCGCCGGGTTGCCTTGCAGCGAGAGTCGCTTGCGGATCGTGTCGCCGGCCCGCGGATCGTAGATCAACAGCGGGAACGCCCGCGTGTCGACCGCCAGCCGCGCCTGCTCGCCCGCCATGTTGTCGGCCACGCCATGCTCCGGCTGGCAGGTCGTGTAGCAGGCCACCAGCGCCGGCCCGTCGAACTCCAGCGCCCCGAGCACCGCTTTGTAGAAGTGGTTCATGTGGGCACAGGTCGTCTGGGCGACGTAACTCCGCGGGTGCATCATGGCGATCTGTGCGATTTCCTTGCGCCGCTCTTGCTTGCCGGCGATCGCCTTGCCGTGGATGCTCATCTTCGTGTTCTGGCCGGTGAAGGTGCTCGTGGACGCTTGCCCGCCCGTGTTCGAGTAGACCTGCGTATCGAGCACGAAGCACTTCACGGGCATCCCGGAGGCCAGCAGCCGCGAGAGCGATTGGAAGCCGATGTCGAAAAACGCCCCGTCGCCGCCGATGCACCAGAGCGGCTTGTCCTGCCAGCCCATTTGATCCCACCGCGCACGAACGCCCATCGCGTCGGCCGGCGCGTTTTCAAAGAGCGAGTTGGTCCACGGCACGAGGTACGGATTGTACGGATAGGTCGACGTGTAGACCGTGTTGCAGCCGGTCGCCGCGATGATGCCCCATTGGTCGCCGTACTTGGCCCCGGTGGCCGCGCACATCATCCGCAGCGCCGTCCCCTCGCCGCAGCCGGCGCACGAGCCCGCCCCGCCGACGTAAACGTGCGTCTGCTCCTTGAGCATCATGTCGACTAGCAAATTGTCGTTGATGTAGCGGTTGTCGCTCGGGCCGACCTGTTTGAACAGCCGGTGCGACTTGCGAATCCGGTCCATCAACGGCTCGCTCTTGGCGGTCATCTTCAGCGCGTTGTCGTCGCAGACGGTCACGCACTCGGCGCAGCCCTTGCACTTCGACGGGTCGATGATGATGGCGAACCGCCCGCCATCGAGGCCCTTTTTCTTGGGGCCGTCGTAGTACTTCCGCGGCTTCGACCACTGGGCCTCGAAATTGGCCCGATCGTCGAGATCGTCGATCGCCGCGAGCTTGTCTTCGAGGTCCGGCTCGGCCAGCACTTTGCCGAGGATCGCCGTGTCGGGGCATTCGGTCACGCAGTCCATGCAGCCGGTGCAGTTCTCGCGGATGTACTCGGGAATCTCCGGCGCGACGTAGCTGAAGTCGCGCAAGGCCGCCGTCCCGGCCGGCACCAACGACCGCGCCACCGCCAGGTCGGCCGGCAAATCCTTCTCGCCGCGCCCTCCTTCGTAGCCGCGGATCACCCGCTCGTTGAAGTCGATCACGTCCAAGATCGGCAGCTTGACCTCAGCATACGGCCGATCGACGAGCGTCCCGTAGCAGTTGTTGTTGTACGGATCACGCTCGTTCGCTTCGTTCATCGAACGCGGGGATTCGACGGTCGCCATGATTGCACCTGCATTGCATTCTTAGCCGCGCAGCGGCAACATCGCTTAGCCGTGGGCGCAAGCCCACGGATCGGAGTCAAAACGAGTTTTCAAGCCGCGCAGCGGCGACATTAATCCCAGATATAACGTTCGTCAAATTCCATCTCGTGCTTATCCAGCAGACCAAGTAGTTCCGTCTTAAAGTCCCTTTGGCCGTGATGCGCCTTTTGATCAGCAATGTATTGTCGGACCGGCTCGGCCTGTGACCTGCTCACGGTAAACGCCGAATAGCCGTCCTGCCAACCGAATTGTTGTAGGTCGCATTTCGTTTCATGCACCCATTTCGAGGAATTCGCTTTGACGTCCCGCAATGCATCGGAGAGCGCGACTTTCGGAGGCAAAATGGCCAGAATATGCACGTGGTTCGCCGTGCCGTTGATTTCGAGGCTTACGCCGCATATTCCACGGATGATTCCGCCGATGTAATTGTGGAGTTCCTCCTCGACAACCGAAGTGATGAATGGCTGTCGATTCTTCGTGCTGAACACGATGTGGTAGAACAGCTTGGAATACGTTCCAGCCAACGCTCGGCCTCTCGATCTTTGATGTCGCCGCTGCGCGGCTTTGTCTATTTTGCGCCATGATTCCGTGGGCTGACGCCCACGGCTAAGCGCTGTCGCCGCTGCGCGGCTGAACCGATATTTCAATCCGAACTCCGAACTTCCCTCACGCCTGCCCATTCCCTCCGTGAATAATCTCCCGCGGGATTTCCTGCAGCTCGCTGAAGCCGCGCTTCACGCAATTGAGATTGTCCTGCACCACTTGCTCGCCGCGCTTGCCGAAGTACTTGCGGAGCGCCTTCTCGACGCCAGCGTGGACTGCTTCGTCGCTCATGTTGCTCAGCTTGGCGTAGGGCGTGAGCTTCAAGAAACCGCCGAGCAGCACGATGCCCTGCATCCGCATCTGCAGGTCGGCTTCGCTCGCCACGTCGCGGGCGATCTGCACCATGTCGATGTAATACACCCGCAGGTTTCGCTCGCGGATCGTGTTCTTGTGCTGGGCCGGGATCCGCTGCCAGACGTCGGCCGCGTCGGTGAAATGGCTCTGCATGAAGATCGCCCCGCCGGGCACCAGGCCCACCAGCGGATTGCCGCTGAACAGTGCGTTCGTGTCGTTGAGCACCACTAGGTCGACGTACTCCAGCTCGCTGTGCGAGAAGATGTGCGAGTCGGCGATCGTCAGGTAATACGTCGTCGGCAGGCCCTTCTTTTCCGAGCCGTACTTCGGATAGGCCTGCACGTCTTTGCCGAACACCTGCCCGGCGATCGTGGCGATCACTTTGTTGGTCGTCACCGAGCCGAAGCCGCCGACCGAATGACCGCGCATCGAGAACGCGCCGGTCGGCCGCAGGTCGGGATCCTCGCATGCCGGCAGCGACGTCGCATGCTTGACGCCGACGGTGAAGAAATCCTGGGCATCCTCGCGCATGTTCTCGAAGATCGCATAGAAGTCGCCCGGCCGGACGTCGCGGCTGCCGAGCCCCGCCGCACCGTGATAAATCTTCGGCACGCGGTCGATCTGTTCCTGGCCGTTTTGCGCGATGATCGCGTCGCAGAACGCCGCTTTGATCTCGCGCGTGAGGTGGTTGCCGGTGGTCGAGAGCGGGTCGTCCATCCGCTCGACGATCGTGATCGCCTTGGCGTGCTTCAGCGCGTCGACGATGTACGTCGCCGGGAAGGGCCGGAAGCAATGCACGTTGAGGCAGCCGGCGCGAATCCCTTTTTCCGACCGCAGCCAGTCGACCGTCGTCTGAGCCGTTTCCATGTAGCAGCCCATGCCGACGACGATGTACTCGGCATCCTCGCAGCGGTAGGGCACCACGAAGTCGTACCGCCGGCCCGTGTGGCGATGGAACTCGTCGAACGCCTCGGCGAGCGCCGGCTCGACCTGGTCGTAGTACCAGCGTTGGGCAATCTTGCCCTTCATGTAAGAGTCTTGATTTTGCACGACACCCGACATCATCGGGTTCGCCGGGTCCATCAGGTTCACGAGCTTGTCGCGCGGATTGCCGACGAACTCCTTCATGAATTCCGGCTCGATTAGCCGGACGCTTTCGACCGTGTGCGTGGTGAGGAATCCGTCCTGGCAATTCAAGAACGGCGTGTGTGAGGCCTCGGCCGCACGCCGCGCGATCAGGCACAAATCGCCCGCTTCCTGGGCATTGCGAGCAAACAAGATGCCCCAACCGCAATCGGCGACGCTCATCACGTCGTCGTGCCCCGCGTGGACGTTGAGCCCCTGGCTCGTGAGCGCCCGAGCGCCGATGTTGAACACTGCTGGCAACCGCTTGCCGGCGATCGTGTAGAGCACCTCTTTCATCAGTACGAGGCCCTGGCCGGAGGTGAAATTCGTCACCCGCCCGCCGGCTGCCGCGAAGCCTTCACAGAACGAGGCGCTGGAGTGCTCACTCTCCGGCTCGACGAACACGAGCTGCTCGCCCCACAGATTCGGCACGCCGTTTACAACGGCCTGGTTGAACCCGCTGCCCATCGTCGTCGAGCTGGTGATGGGAAACGCCCCGCAACCCTGCGAGATGTGGGTCTCGACCCAGACGACCGACTCGGCGCCGTCGCAGGTCGTGGGAACCCCCGTGTACTCGAACTTCGCGGGGCCAGCGGAAGAGGCCGACGGAATGTCGGTCACCCGATCAATCGACTCGGTAGCCATTGCGGGCCTCCGATCTATGTAGTTTAAGACCGTGCAGAATGAAAAGACTGCCTACGAGCAGGCAGCGGCACAGTTGGACCTGCAAGGGGGCCGACCGGCACCGCATGCCATACCATTAACCAATCCAATGTAAATTATAGGTTTGAGCAATGACAAGCACAACTCCTTTGAACCCACAGAACGCCGGAAATCGGCCGCCAAAGGCTCGTCTGCCGCAAATCACGGCGACTTGGTAAGATAGGCGCGAGCACGAGCTGAATGGCCCGGCCATCCTGGCCGGTCCTGGCCGGCTACGGCCGGCTTTCGACGCCGCTTATTCGACCATGACGCACAGCGTTGCTGATCTCTGTCACGAGTACGGCCTGACCGTGCCGCAACTTGCCGAGCGGAGCGCACTGGAAGAAGGCCGCGTGCTGGCGATCGCGCTCGGCCGCTGGACGCCAAGTCCCACGGAGCGCCAGAAGATCGCCGCCGTCTTCGGCGTCGCAGTCGAAAACGTCACCTGGGGCCACAAGACGCCGATCCAACACCTCTATGGCCACGGACCAGGGTAACCACCGCACATTTAGCCGCGTCGCTCGCGACGCGCGGCATGTTCCAACCCCTTCAACAGGAATCCAACGCCATGCAAACCCCCATGCTCGCCTTGTGGCTGCCGATCGTCGCCTCTGGCATCGCGCTGTTCTTCGCTAGTTGGTTGGCGTGGATGTTGCTGCCGCATCACAAAAAGGAATGGCAGGGCCTTCCCAACGAAGACGCCGTCATGGCCGCGCTCAAGAACTCCGGCGTCACGGCCGGTCAATACAGGTTTCCCGACCCCGCCTCCCCCGATGATTGGAAGAGCGACGCCTTCAAGGCCAAAATGCAAGCCGGCCCCAACGGCAATATGGTCGTCTGGTCCGGTGCGTGCAACATGGGCAGGAACATGCTCTGCACCGTTCTGTTCTTCCTGGTGGCCAATTTCGTGATCGCCTACCTCGCGGCGATGGTCATCCGACCGGGCGCCGATCGCTGGTTCGTGTTCCGCTTCGTCGGCACCGCCGGCATCCTGACCTACGGCACCGCAAACATCCTCAACGGCATTTGGTTCGGCCGCAAGATGGTGGCCGACATCATCGACGGCATCGCCTACGGCCTCGTCACCGGCGCGATCTTCGCCTGGCTCTGGCCTGCGGCCATCGCCGCCGCATCGTCGTAGACAACGTAAGCTTAAGCGAGCCGGGTCGTCATCGACCCCGACGTCCCGGCTCGATAGCATTCACACGCCCCGTTTCGGCCGCGGCACGCGGCCTTTCCACTCCGCCGGGTCGCCCGCCTTTTTCTTCCCTTTTCCCCGCCGCTTGCGGCTTAGCGAAGACTCCTCTTTCACCGCGTCGACCGGCTTGCCGATCGACTCCTGCATCCGTTCGATCCGGTCCCGGATCGCTGCCGCCCGCTCAAACTCCATCGCGTCGGCCGCCGCGTACATCTCCGCTTCCAGCTCCGCGAGATACTCCTCCGTGATGTACTGCGTCTCGTCGGTCCGCCCGACCTTGGCGTTCGCCTCGGCATGGGCGGCCGCGGTCGCTTCGATGCCGGCGTAGACCGCCTTCTTGATTGTCTCCGGCGTGATGCCGTGCTCGCGGTTGTATTCCTCCTGCAGTGCCCGACGGCGGCTCGTTTCTTCAATCGTCTTCTGCATCGCGTCGGTCACTCGGTCGGCGTACAGAATCACCTTCGCGTTCACGTTTCGAGCCGCCCGGCCAATCGTCTGCATCAGCGACGTTTCACTCCGCAGGAAGCCCTCCTTGTCGGCGTCGAGAATCGCCACCAGCGACACTTCCGGCAAATCGAGCCCCTCGCGCAGCAGGTTCACCCCTATCAGCGCCTCGAACTTCCCTTTCCGCAAATCGCGCAGCAACTCTACTCGCTCGAATGCATCCAGCTCGCTGTGCAGCCACTTGCACAGCACGCCTTGCTCGGTAAAGTAATCGGCAAGGTCTTCGGCCAGCCGCTTGGTGAGCGCCGTCACCAGCGTCCGTTCGCCTGCCGCAGCCCGCTCGCGAATCTGCCCGAGCAGATGCGACACTTGCCCGCGGGCCGGAATCACTTCGATCACCGGGTCCAACAATCCCGTCGGCCGCACCACCTGCTCGATCACCTCGCCGCCCGTCTGCTCCAGCTCGTACTTCCCTGGCGTCGCCGACACGTAGATCGCCTGCTTCACCCGCTCCTGCCACTCTTCGAACCGCAGCGGCCGGTTGTCGAGCGCGCTCGGCAAGCGGAAGCCGTGCTCCACCAGCGTCACCTTGCGGTTGCGGTCGCCCGCGTACATCGCCCCGATCTGCGGCACGGTCGCGTGCGACTCGTCGACAAACAGCAAGTAATCGTCCGGAAAGAAATCGAACAGCGTGTTCGGCGGGCTCCCCGGCGGCCGGCCCGAGAGCGGCTGGCTGTAATTCTCGATCCCCGGGCAGTAACCCATTTCCATCATCATTTCGCAGTCGTACCGCGTGCGGGCGTTGATCCGCTGGGCTTCGAGATGCTTCCCTTGCGACTTGAACAGCTCCAGCCGCCCGCGCAGCTCCTTGCGAATCTGGTCGACTGCCCCCTCGATCCGCGACTCCGGCAGCACGAAGTGCTTCGCCGGGTAGATGAAGATCCGCTCTAGCTTGTCGATCGTCTCGCTGGTGGTCGGATCGATAATCGAGAGCCGCTCGATCTCGTCGCCCCAGAACTCGATCCGGTACGCGAACTCCTCGTAACTCGGCCAAACCTCGACCGAATCGCCGCGCACGCGAAACTTCCCCCGCGACGGATCGGTGTCGTTCCGCTCGTATTGGATGTCGACCAGCTTCGCTAACAACGTGTCGCGATCGACGATGTCGCCCACGGCGAGCCCGACCATCATCGCCTTATAGTCCTCCGGCGAACCCAAGCCGTAGATGCACGACACGCTCGCCACCACGATCACGTCCCGCCGGCTGACCAGCGAACTGGTCGTCGCCAGCCGCATCCGGTCGATCTCCTCATTGATCGAGGCGTCTTTCTCGATGTAAATGTCCCGCTGCGGGATGTACGCTTCCGGCTGGTAGTAGTCGTAGTAGCTGACGAAGTAGCTCACCGCGTTGTACGGAAAGAACTCCTTGAACTCGCTGTAGAGCTGGGCCGCGAGCGTCTTGTTGTGCGAGAGCACCAGCGCCGGCCGCTGCACTCGCTGGATGACGTTCGCCATCGTGAACGTCTTGCCCGACCCGGTGACCCCCATCAGCACCTGCTCGCGCCGGCCACCGCGCAGCCCTGCCACGAGTTGCTCGATCGCTTCGGGTTGATCCCCGGCGGGTTCAAAGGGTGCTTGAAGTCGGAATTCCATTCGTGAATCCTTGCGAGGCGGACCGAACCACTCATTCTACGATGGTCGCAGTCGTTTGACCAAGCAAGGAAATCGTCGACTTTAACGGCTCCTAATCACCGCGCCGACGCGTGCCGCAGACAATCCCGGCAACGCTCAGAGCTACGAGAACGAGCGACGACGGTTCAGGCACTACGTCGACCACCCTCAGCGGCAAATCCAGCCCACCGCCATCGAAGAAAAGAACCTGCAGCGGCGCAAACGGGTTGGCCGGATCAGCCCCGGGGATGAAGTCGCGATCGGCGCCGCTGGCAATGCTGCTGTGCCAGTGAGCCCACTTTGCGTCGGTGGTAGTGAGATGCGTTCGGTCAATAATCGCGAAAGACCTGTACCTGCGTTCGCCGCTTGTTGGGGTGTGTGTGAAGGTGATCTCCGCGAAGACGTCGAAGACGCTATCCACCGGCAGAATCGTTCCGCCGTCCGACTCGCCGGGTTTATTGTGGGCGACCCGAATCCAGCAACTGCTATTCTCATCCATACTCAGGCTGACGGTCAGGTCCCATTCCTGCGTTGAACCGTCGCTAAAGTTTACGCTGATGGGTTCGATGGAAGCGAGATCTAATGCGACGACTTCGCTGGGGATATCTTGCGGCGAAGAACTTGTGCCAAAGATGGCGCCTGCCGTACGCTCCACAGACACTGCGTTTTGCAGGATATTAGATCCTGTCAGCGGAATGTTCCCACCGAACGGCTCGGAACCGGGATCAAAAAAATCGGCGGGCAGCACCGGAAACGTGCTGCCGCCGCCAAACGTGATTCCCCCTGCAGGATCCTGCTCGACATATTCGAATTTGATTTTGCTGTAGTTGAGTGCAATTTCGTCGGCGCGACTCACGTCGACCAAAACCCCAGCGACTGCCATCGCCAAACACGTTGTGACAAGCCATCGTGTCATCAGTCAACCTCCCGGCAACGAAAAGAATGAGTGACCACCGCGGCAAGGAAGTGCCAGGCCACGAGCGCATTCTACGTGGGCCTTCAACCCATCGCAACGATTCTCCAAATAGCGACAGAATCGGCTCCACACCGTATGTGAAAGCAAGATTCAGATGTCGCCTGGTGGTCGATGAGCAGACCGGCCAGCCGGCAGTTATCGCACATCAGGCGCTACCGGCGAGGCTCTCTTCCATCCTCGCGAGTCGCAATTTCAACTCTTGCACCTTGTAATACGTTTTAACAGCGCGATAAAGAACCACCGCCAGAAAGGCAAGCAGGACGTATTCTAGCATTTCATCGACTCCTCTTGATTGCGCCGTGATCCGCCCAAGCGATTAGAGTTGATCACGTTCATCCGTACCCGTCCCCGCCACCTCCGTCTGACCCGGCATCGGCAGCAAATACGGCTTCATCCGCTCCAGAGTCCGCGGGCCGATCCCGTTCACGCGGAGCAAATCCTCATGGTCGACAAACCGCCCCGCCGCGTCGCGCGACGCCACGATTCGCCGCGCCAGCGTCTCGCCAATCGTCGGCACCTGCGATAGCTCCGGCCAGGTCGCCGCATTCACGTCGACCTGAAACCGCGCCACCAGCGGCTCCGCCCGATCGATCTCAATCAGCTCGCCACGCAGCCCACCTTGCACGACCCAGTACACGCCCATTCCCACGAGCGCCGCGAGCACCAATCCCGCCACCGCCGCCTGGTCCGCGGCCCGCAATATCGGCCGCCAGCCGCTGTCGTCTCTCGGTCGCTTCGCTTTCGACTCACCGGCCATACAGGTCTCGCAAGTGCCCGCAGCGTTAACCCACCATTATGACGCACTTACCACCGGTTTCCCAGCGCCCATTCCGTCAGGTAGTGGTACAGTTTGAATTCCGGGAATTCGAGCCGTTCTCCGGGCGGCGTCGGGATCGCCAAGGAATGGTCAACGGACACCAATGGTAGTATAAATAACAAAAGCCGCCAGCGTGAACTGACGGCCTTCGGAACGAGCCAAGATAGGCCCGTGCGCTCTGAATACACGCATGGTACGCCGCTCGGCTTTTTTCGTCAACCGAGGGTGATGCCATGCCAGAGGTAAAGTGCGCCGACTGTGGTTATTTGTCGCTTCGACACACTAACAGCCGACAACTGCTAGATGCAGAGGAGCAATTTCGGACGACCGGAAATATCCCATCGCCTAAGAAGGGCGGAATTGACCTGTCGTATGATGATTATCCGATTTGCTTCATGCGAGTCGTCAACTTCAGGACTGACCAGGAGGCCGGCAAGTCCAAAGACCAAGACAAGTGCGTTCGGTGCCTCAAACGCGAACGGGAGTGCGATAAATTCACGCCTTGGTTGATGGGGTTCACACCGAAAGAACACTACGAAGTGATCCAAGAAAACACTCGACTCAAGTGGCAAGCGGACCGCGAACGGGAAGACCGCGAGTTTCGCGCCGAGCAAGTTCGTTTGGCCGATGAGAGATACCGTAAATCCCTACGTGACAATTGGTGGCGATTGGTTGCGACTGCATTCGGAAGTCTATTGGTGGGTCTGGCCGTTGCATATTTTGGCGTCGTGATCGGGAGAAACGCTAATCGAAATACCGCGACTTCACTTCCGCAAACAAATCAGCAAACTTCCAAAGCCGATTCGTCACACCAGCCATCATCGCCGGAGTAGGACGCAAGCTGCCTGATTTTCCGCTCTTGTCCGTATGCCGTGGACGCCAACAGAAATTGTAATTGGCGAAGTGGAGGGCCGCAGCAGCCGCTAGATTCTCGCGTTTCTTGCTGAACCCTAGCGACAACCGGGCGAATCGCTTCATAAATGTGCGAGTGGTCAAGTTGTTTCTCTCGACGTGGCTCGTGCAAATCGTCCAGATTTCGTCGTGATTCATCCCAAAGCGGGCATTGCGTGTTGTGCTCACTATCTTGGACGGCGTGTAGTTGCCGGGGCGAAGATTCGCATTCCGGTATTCCTTCGTGATAGTCCCAAACTTGGCGTGTGGGCCAAACGCGAGGTCCACGGCCTCCGGGTAAGGGGCGAAGCCATCGGTGCTGATTTGCGTGACGTACTCGAAAATGTCGCTGTGCCAATTCTGGGGGCGGGGGAACACCAGCCGGCTAGCGAGGTCCACCATGAGTCGACGGGCCATATCCGCCGAACGCTTGCCGATTATGAAGGACGGAACCAATTTGGTGTCTTTGTCGAGCGCGACCCACATATACATGTCTCCAAGCTCGGGATTGTCGCTGTCCTCGACGTGGAGTCGCCCCTGTTTTTTTCCGCAGAATGTCCAGATTTCGTCCACTTCTAAATGGTCCAGTTTCAGGCCGCGCATTTCTTCGTCCATGAATTGACGGCAGGCGTCGCCAAAGCGGGCCAACAGATTCATTACCGTGGTCCGGTGAATGCCTGTAAGCCGGGAAACCGATCGGAGCGAATTGCCCTCGACCAGCATTTGGAGGGCGGTTCGTTGTTTGTCGGCTGCTAGTACGTTGGCCATTGAAAGCTTCCCATCGTTGGGAGCCTTCGCTAGAATTGAGGTATCAGGTCGCAATCTGGCGAAAGCTCGGTTGTGATTCGCCCCGGCAGGTGTTTCAGCACTTGTCGGGGTTTCTTCGTCTCTACTTATTGTACGGATAGAAAGTAGGCGTGTCAACACTTGCGTGGATAGTTTTTTGCCGTACAATAACGGCATGGAAACCAAAAGAATGGGCAGGCCACCCAAACCGGCCACAGAACGCCAGACAGCCCGCCTGGAAATCCGCATGACGGACGGCGAACTCAGGTTGATAGAAAAGGCTGGTGGCGGGAAAACCTCTACCTGGGCTCGCCAGGTGCTTGTAAAAGCCGCGAAGCGGCGTGATAAATAGGGTCGGAAGGCCGGAGAATCGAACTCATCCAGCGCCAGCCAGTTCCCTTAGGCGGTGTATAACGCCGCTGTAGTGCCAAACCACGGGACGGCCTTCCGGTAGCCCTGGGTGACAGCGTGCCGAGCAATCAGGTTCACGTATGGCGAAGAAACTACGGACCAAACCCGCAGCGGCGGCACGTAATATCGAAGACGTTTTTAACTGGGGCGTGCGGAATAAGGATCGCGGCCTAGTGTTGCTTTCGTGCGCCTACATCGACAATCTTGTGACGGCCGCTATCGACAGACGGCTTCCGAACAAGAACAGCGCCATCGCAGGAATAATCGGGCTGGGCGACCGTTCCGGGAAACTGGGCTTTGAAGACAAATGCAACTTAGCTCATGGCATGGATGTATTCGGCGAGGTCACTCTCGGCGACCTAAAGCAGTTAGGGCCAATCAGGAACAAATTTGCCCACTCGTTCAATCACTTGCGGTTTACCGACCAGATGATTGCGCAACGATGTGGAAACTTGGCGCTGCTTGAAAAACTCGGCTCATTTTCGCCTTGGCTGACTCCAAAACAGAGACGTTCGCCGCGGCTTAAATCAATCGAGGCCAGGCTTCGCAAGAAATTTGAGCACGACGCTAGAGAGCGATTTATCCAGACGGCCCACTACATCTACTCGTGGCTATTCTGGGACGGTGTAGTGTCTTGGCGCCCAAAGCTGCGCAAGCTGTTGCCCTAGAAATTCATCTAGTCGCGTTGATTGGTGCTCGCAAGTTCCTCGCCAAGCACCATTGCGACTAACTGAGCTTCGCGCGGAAGGTCGTCCCACACCTGTCGCAATTCGGTCGGGACATAGGCCATCCAGGTAAATTGAGCCTGCGACCAATTCGGTGGCGTATCCCGGAATGGCGCTCCCTGTGCCAGTCGCTCAAGAATTGGGCGTGTTTCCGTCATGTCGCGTCTCTCGATCAGGAAAAATAAATTTCCGTATGCTGTCTGTTAGGACAGTACCAAGGGCTGATTCATCCATGATCCGTGATCCGACGGATGGCGAATCACTCATGGCGCACCCCCTGCGGAGTCGCCGCGAAAGTTCCGTGCCGATTGAGGGAAATCTTTTTCCGAACCTGTACCACTACCTTCCGTCAGCGGCCGAATGGGGCAATAATGGCGACCGCGACCCAAACTCGGGCGCGAACGCGGCGTCGAAGCCGCGATTTTCACCCTTGCCGTCACCACAAGGAGCGTTTGACATGGCCACTTACATCATGCTCGGCACATTCACCGAACAAGGCATCCGCGGCATCAAGGACACCGCCAAGCGGGCCAGCGCCATGCAGGCCGCCGCCAAGAAAATGGGCATCACCGTCAAGGACGTCTACTGGACCCTCGGCCGATACGACGTCGCCGTCGTCTACGAAGCCCCGGACGATGCGGCCATGACCGCGCTCGCCCTCCACATCGGCGCCCAAGGCAACGTCCGCACGCAAATCCTCCCCGCCTTCACCGAAAAAGAAATCGCCCCGATCATCGCCAAAGCGGCGAAGAAGAAGTAAGCGGAACATCGCAGCGCGCGGCGCTCGGACGACGACTTCGGTTGAGGCGGCATTTGCCAACGTCTCACGCCAAGTCGCCAGGCCACAAAGCCGGCGCCAAGCGTCCGGTCCACTCCGCGTGCCGCAAGGCAATCCGACGGGGTGGGACTCGTTGTTTCATTTGTCAAGTTCGAAATCCGCGCCATCGAGTGACGCCTAGCGCTTTTCCACCAGGCACGACCAACCTAGAAACCGCTCCGTGACATCCGGTGCTTCATCGAACCGGAACTCGTGCAAGTCGAGGATCGCAAACGCCAGGCCGAGTTCGTCGCGCAGCTGTTCCTCCGTTACCACCGGTGGCCCAGGATCGTGCGGCTCACGCGCGTTGCCCGCCAGGACTAGCCCTCGAGCGCCCGCTGCCAATTGCCGCGCCACGGCCGGGGCGTACTCTCGCGGCGCAGCGCGACGCACCGCATGGTAACAGCCGCGATCGAAGAAGAACTCGAAAGGTCCGTCCAGCTCGGCCAACGCAAGCACATCGGCCACCAAGAAATGCGCCTTAACTCCGGCGACGCGGGCCCGCGCCGCCGCTCGCTCCACCGCCAGCGGCGCCACGTCGACGCCAGTTACCTCGAACCCCTGCTGCGCGAGCCAAACGCTATTGGTCCCCGTCCCACAGCCCAGCTCAAGCGCGCGACACGGCTCGATCTTGTGGCGACTCAAAACCAGTTGCAACTCCGACGACGGCTGTCCCGTGTCCCACGGCAAGTTGCCGTCCCGATAGCGATCGTTCCATTCGATGCGCTCTGTCATGACCTTTGCTCCGTGATCCTGCACGACTTTGTCAACGGCCAGACATACATTTGGCCGACGATACACAGTATGTACTCGGCGAGCCCGTTGTAAACCACGAAGGCACGCGGGACACGAAGGCCACCGCGCCGCGCGAGCCCTGCGCGAGCTCGATCCATAAAGCCGGCGATGACATCACCGGTCTTTTGCCACCCGACACGCCCCTTACGAATCCAATTCGCGCTAGCCCCAATCCCGCCGACGCCCGCGAAGAACTAGCGATCGGGACGCCGCCGGGGACTGTCCCGATTTTTCCGCCCGGGAGAATCGGACTGCCCCCCGCCGGTGTACCGCCTTTGGAATTGCCGCTGCCGCACCACCGTGCGTCGCCGTGGCAACCTGACGAAAATCTCCAAAATGTCAGGCCAGAAAGCCTGACCGACGGCCCGAACCGGGCCGCGCGATAGGTATCCTGCGCGTGCAATGCTGCCCGAGAGTCGAGTCGCCCCGGCAGTCACGAGTCCATTTGACTGCGGAAGGGTCGACGAGGGCTAGTAGTGGCTATAAGGTGAAGGCAGTAGCGCAGTTCCGATGCGCTTTTACGGAAACTTCACAATGGAATAATAGTATGCGATTTGAACGATAGTTCTTTCGGCTAGGCTATTTAGTCCTTAAGCAAGCGAAGCTTTCACGCTGATTGCATAAAAATACTCGAAACCACCCCTGTTTTACGGGTATCATGGGCACACAGTGCAAGCCCACCCCACGACACAAGGAGGATTTCGAGTGAAACACAGTATACCGAAACGTCTGCGGCAAGCCCAGCGACGCATCGAGCAACGGTTGGCCGGGCCGCGTGCCGATCAGGGAACGCCCATGTTTACGGCGTCGAACATCCGTTTCGAACTGGCCGACAAGACCCGAGGGATCGGCGTGGGCGGCATCGGCGTGGTGCATCGACTCGCTCGGGAAATCGGGCTGATCGAGGCCATCGATCGCCGCCTGCACCTGCTGAAAATCCACAGGCCTTATCACGAGTCGGACCACGTGCTGAATCTGGCCTACAACGCCTTGTGCGACGGCACCCGGCTGGAAGACGTCGAGTTGCGCCGCAATGACGAGGCCTTCCTCGACGCCTTGGGCACGGAGCGGATCCCCGATCCCACCACCGCCGGCGACTTCTGCCGTCGGTTCGACGAAGGAGACGTCCGCTCGCTGATGCGGGCAGCCGACGACGCGCGGCTGAACGTTTGGGCCCAGCAGCCGAAGAAGTTTTTCGACCGCGCCACCATCGACCTCGACGGCACGCTGGTGGTCACCACCGGCGAGTGCAAAGTCGGGATGGACATCTCTTACAAGGGCACTTGGGGCTACCATCCCTTGTTGGTCACTCTGGCCGAAACCGGCGAAGTGCTCCGCGTGGTCAATCGCTCCGGGAATCGGCCCAGCCACGAAGGAGCCGCCGAGGAGGCGGACGGGGCCATCGCCTTGTGCCGTCGCGCGGGCTTCCGCAAGATCGTGCTTCGCGGTGACACGGCCTTCAGCCAGTCGGAGCAGCTCGACGCCTGGGATGCCGAGGAGGTGAGCTTCTACTTTGGCTTCAAGGCCCTGCCCAATCTGGAGGAAATCGCGGAAAACCTGCCGAACACGGCCTGGCAGAAGCTCCTCCGCGAGCCGCGTTACGAAGTGCGGACCGCAGCGCGGCAGAGACCCAAAAACGTGAAGCAGCGGATCATCCGCCGCCGCGAGTTCGAGGTTCTGCGGCTCCAGAGCGAGGATTACGCGGAGTTTGAATACAGGCCCACGGCGTGCGAGCAGTCGTACCGCCTGATCGTGCTCCGCAAGAACATTTCGCACGAGAAGGGCGAGACGCGGCTGTTCGACGAGATTCGCTACTTCTTCTACATCACCAACGATTGGGCCGTCGATGCCGAGGACGTGGTGTTCGAGGCCAACGACCGCTGCGATCAAGAGAACTTGATTGCTCAGTTGGCCGGCGGAGTGCGGGCGCTCTCGGCACCGGTCGATAATCTCTACAGCAATTGGGCCTACATGGTGATGACCGGCTTGGCGTGGAACCTCAAGTCGTGGTGGGCGTTGTCGTTGCCGGAGGATGGCCGCTGGGGCGAAGCGCATCGGGCGCAGAAACAGGAAGTGCTGCGGATGGAGTTCAAGACGTTCCTCTGCGCCTTCATCAAGATTCCCTGCCAGATCGTCCGCACGGGCCGCCAGCTGATCTACCGCGTACTGAACTATCACCCACGCTTGCCGGTGTTCTTCCGCTTGTGCCGGACGTTGCGTTGTTGACGGAGCCGCCGATGAAGCCGGAGTCTGGATGCTCCGGTCCGCCGCCACCCTGAACCACACAGACGTGTCAACGAGTCGCGAAATGAAGCAACCCAGAATTCGACAACTCCCCCCCGACGCCGACCGCGTCAGGCCGGTCGTGCACGCACTGGCCAACCCCAAAAATACAACGCCAATTACCCATTAACGTTCGCTTGTTTAAGGTTTAGTCGTCCCTGATAAATCACAAATTCGCCAGAGATTTGAGGGTGCATAGCTTGCTGGGTGGCACTAAAATTTGCCAGGTTTTGGTCCCGACGGTCCCGAAAGCTGGCAAAAAATGAAGCCCAAAGCAGCCACTCCGCAGTGTGAATTATTTGGCGCCCATCTGAGTGAGCTCTTGAATCCCGAGCACCCGCTCTACGTGCTGGCCGAGCGGATCGACTGGTCGCAGTTCGACGCGGCCATCGACGCTTGCTATGCGGACGAGCTAGGCCGACCGGGGGTCAACACGCGACTGATCGTCGGCCTGCTGTACCTGAAACACGCCTACGACGAGAGCGACGAGTCGGTCGTCGCCCGTTGGGTGGAGAACCCGTACTGGCAATACTTCTGCGGCTGCCAGTACATGCAGCACGAGTTGCCGATCGATCCGTCGAGTTTGAGCCGCTGGCGGAAGCGGGTCGGTGCCGAGCGGTTGGAGAAGCTGTTGGAGGCGACGATTCGCACGGCGTTAGCCATGAAGGCGGTCAGGCCCCAGGAGTTCCAGAAGGTCAATGTCGACACGACGGTCCAGGAGAAGGCCATCGCCTTTCCGACCGATGCCCGACTGTATCACAAGATGCGTGTGGCGCTGGTGAGGCGGGCCAAATCCTTGGGCCTCCCACTTCGTCAGAACTATCGTTTCAAGAGCAAGCAGCTGCTGGCCAAACAAGGCCGTTATGCCCACGCACGGCAGATGAAAAGGGCGGCGAAGATGACGCGTCAGCTGAAGACGATCTTGGGTCGTGTGCTGCGGGACATCCAGCGAAAAGCGCCCGTCATCCAGGGCCAAATCGCTGACGAGCCCCTGCGTGAGCTCCTCGCCATGGCGGAGCGTCTGCTGGTGCAGACGCGGACCAGCAAAAACAAACTCTACAGCGTGCATGCTCCCGAGGTGGAATGCATCTGTAAGGGAAAAGCGCACCAACGCTACGAGTTCGGCTGCAAGGCCAGCGTGGCCACTACCAGTAAGAGGAATTGGATCGTCGGTATCCAGGCTTGGCACGGCAATCCTTACGACGGGCACACGCTCAACGGCGCGATCCAACAAGTTGAACGGCTAACAGGTCACACGCCTGACGATGTGATGGTGGACCAAGGCTACCGCGGGCACGGTTACGCAGGCTCGGCCATCGTCCACGTGGTCCGCACGATTCCCAAGCGAGCGACGCGGATGCTTCGCCGGATGTTGAAACGTCGTGCGGCCATTGAGCCGACGATCGGTCACCTGAAGAGTGACAACCGCATGAATCGGAACTACCTGACCGGCCGAGAAGGCGACAAAATCAACGCGGTGCTGAGTGCCGCTGGGTACAACCTCCGCAAACTGCTGCGGTGGGCTGTTTTTGCGCCAATTTTCTGGCTCTGGCACCGGCTCGCGGTCAGGCTCACCGCCGAAGTCGCGTCCCGCCGAACATCGCACCTGCCGATGCCCGTTTGATTCGCCCCAGCTCGCACCTCAAAATCATGCCGACGCGGCCAACAGACATTTTTTCCGGGACGACTATTTCACGCGCTTATCCCAGAACTGTCTGGGAGAGGGGGACAGCCCCATTTTTCCTCGCAGACTCGCAAAAAATCGGGACAGTCCCCGACAGTTCTGGGCAGCGGAATTCGCGGCAGTTGTCGGCTCTTGGCTCTTGGCGAGTGGACGGCCCGGGCCGGCATGCGTTTTGCTTGCCATACGTCTCCATCTACAGGCGGTGGGGAAATCTTCGATGTTGGTGGAGACTGGCGCGAAAACTGCACGGATCGAAGCGACGCCTGCCTAAATGACGAGCACCCCTCGTCCCTGTGCCAAGACTGTGACGGGCTGGGTTCCGTCGGCGCACTTCCCTGTGGCCGTTGTGCCGGCAGCGGATTGGAACCGACGTCGCCGATGGCCGCCGGCGTGCATCAAGGGGTCCGAGCCGACTACGGCGCCATCGGAAACTGGCGTTCCCGAGAATGGCTGCTGGGCGGCCTGCCACTGCGAACGGTACGCCGATAGTCCCTGTGAATCGACGCAGGCTGCGGTCCTCCGCGACAAGGTTGGCTGTCGAATTGCACTAGCTGCCAGAGTGCTTCCAAGTCATCGTTGCCAGCGGCTTCAGTGTAGCTAAGAGCCGTTTGCTCGAATTCTCGGGCTTTCCGACGGAGTGCCGTCTGACGCGGCGATCTCTTTCGGCTCGTACGCACGCGGCAGCGAGAAGGAGCCATCCGGCCAGGCGTAAGATTCTAGCTGGATGCCTTCTCGCCGTCGGCCGACCATGCGGACGTAGGTCAGGTACTGGCCGGCGTCGCGTTCGACGGTTTCGTATTCAACGGAATTCTCGGGCGAACTCTGGCGTTGCCAGTGGCTCCAAACTTGCCAGGCTTCGGGCATGGCGTCGGCGAGTTCGACGTCGACCAGGCCGGTGCGGCCCCAGTGCTGCCGCCACCAGTCGGCCGAGTGCAGGCACCAAAAGTCTTGCGACCACATCGCCCGCAGATGGTCCGGCACGGAGGAGGGCATTTCCCTGGCGAGGCCGGCGCCGGCGATCCCGATTTGGCCGCCGGGCTTCACGAATTGGACGAGGTAGTTGAGATACAGGTCGTCGGTGCCGAAGTACGAGTAGCAATCGTGGGCGGTGATCACGTCGAAGAACTCCGCGGCGTAGGGGAGCTGGTGGGCATTGGCGCGGAGCGGAAAGACGCGGCCCTCAAGCTTGGCGTCGCGAATTCGCTGCGTAGTTTTCGCCCGGCGCGACCCACAGATCGGTCGCCCAGACTTCGACGCCGAACTCGCGGGCCAGGAAGATCGACGACTTCGCTTTGCCGCAGCCGAGGTCGAGCACGCGCATGCCCGGCTGCAGGTCGAGCGATTGGCTAAGCCACTCGGCGATCCACAAGGGATGGCTCCCCATGCCGCCTTCGCGGACCCAATCGAAGTTATAGCCGTGAGAACGTGGAAAGCGGCGGACGAGTTCTTGATCGTTCATCGGCGTTCATCCATGGTTTTCTTGGTTGGGTCCCACAGTTCGTCAAAGGCGATCCACAGCGCTCGCGCGTAGCGAAAGAACCAAACCGGGAACGCGAGCGCGAAAACCAACGTCACCGCGAGCAACTGCCGATCGGTGAGTACGTCGCTGAAGAAGAATGCGAAGTAGATGACCGTTACCAGCAGCGCGGTCACAAAGTAGTTGAAGTAGATCGAGCCGAGGAAGAAGCCGGGACCGCGCTGGAAGGAACGGCCGCAGTCGGGACACTCTTCGTGCATGGTAAACCAACCGCGGAAGATTCGGCCTCGGCCGCAGGCCGGGCAGCGGAGCCGGGCGGCCCGCACAATGAGCACGATCGTGTGCCACAGACTGCCCAGCGTGCCCTGCGATTTCGAATTCGTGCCGTCTCTATCCTCTCTATCCATCGACGGCACTCCGACACTTGCGGGGCGTGCAAGGTTCGCGCCAGCGTGGCCACTTGCCTGCGCCGCCCGCCAATGGTAACGTGCTCGGCATGTTCAAGCTCGGACGCTTATTGCAACTGGTGGCCCTGGTGATTTTGCCGTTGGCCATGGTCGCTCAATTGAGCGGATCGATTTCGCTGGGCCAGATGTTGCAATTTCTGTTCGTTTCGGTGTGCGTCTTCACGATGGGCTACCTGCTGCAGCGGTACTCGGGCGGTGCGAGCTGACCGCGCGGCCTGGGCGGATGCGGAGCTGGTAATAGTACCCCCAAGGGGATTCGAACTTCATTCCGTAAGTCCCAATTCTACCAACGACTTACGTGAAACGCCAGACTCGGGACTTGCATCCAGTCTTGCATCTTTGGCCAATCTTGGCGCGGTCGACTTGGCGGCGGTGGTCGATGCTTGGCCGACGCTGCCGGCGGACGTGCGGCAACGGATCGTGGTCATCGCTCGGGACGCGACGAACGGCTGAGGACCAGGCAAGGGGGGACCCCACGGCCTCGGAAATCTTGACCAACCCCCCACCCCTTTTGTGCTGCCCCGTGGTTGATCTAGCTCGTCCGACTCGAAATTGAAATTCAAATTTGAATTATTTGGCCCCCAGGATCCCACCAGTTACAGGAGAATTGCAGAAATGGCCGGCAGACCACGAACGATGGCTCGACGAATGCACCAGCTCTTGGAGCGATACTATGCGATCGACGCGGAGTTGCACGCCTTGATGCCCAAACAATACCTGGAACCGACCAACGACACCTTGGGAAAATGTTGGCAGAGAGCGGTGCGGACAACTGACAACGCTTTCGACGAATTGCAGGATTTGGCCTGCTTCCTGGAATTCAAAGCGGATGCGGCCGAGAACCGAGCGCAAGCGGCGACGGTGCCGAGCCATCCGCTCGACGATCCACTTCCGTCCCGGCAAGAGCACCCGACGGACCGAGCCGGCACTCAGTAGAGGACCCGTCAAGCGGGTCGAGGCGATGCTGGGGCGTCTTGCGTTTAGGAGAATCCCGTAACGACAAAGCACCATTCGGAACCAGGGAGCGAGGGCGAGACGGTTTAGATGCAGCACAGGGCGATGTGACCGTACGCACTAGCCCATTCTGCTTAGACGCCCCAGGGCACGCCCACATTATGCAGACGGGTGGGTCGCCCAATCGACTCTGGTTCAGTGTCGTACGTAGCTTTCAAAAGACAGGCATCTTTCGGCTCAGAGACGTCCGATCGCCATATTCTGCCTCGGTTGCTTCACCAGCTTGAGTGCGCATGCTGGCGCCATATAAGATAGACAGCCTGCGTGCTGAAGGCCTCCTTCAATATGCAGTGCTTACTGAAGAAGTTTCCGTCCAAAAACAAGTTCGGCAAAACCAAGAACCAATAGCTAAGAGACCAAATGTTTGCTCAAATCAACATCGGAATTCTCATCTCGCAGATTTCACTGGCCTGCATTACTCTGTTTTGGATTTGGATGATGATAGACGCTGCCACGAAGCAGCCATCGGTGTCCCGGAGAGTTCTGTGGTTTATCGAAATCCTGCTCTTGTACTTCTTGGGAGCGTTGGTCTATTTCTTTGTGGCACGAAAGAATAGTCCTCGTGCTACGACAATAGCCGTCGCGGTGATTGTGCTCGCTGCTATCGGCGAACTTTCTTGGATGTTGTTCTGAATGCAAAAGCCGAACCAGACGCTGGAGACGAACTGCCGCCCCGCCTCTCCGCTCGAAGCTGGGCGGCAATTCGGACGCGCCGTTCACGCTCGACCTTGCGTTTCCGGCGGCAGTCGCTCAGCTTTGCGTTCGGCACGTATTCTTGATGCAGTGATGGATGCGAGGAGATCGTTCCCGTTGTTTTGCAGTCTCGCCTTTCTGGCGACGGTCCTTGCCTCCGAGGTCCCAGCCGCGCCGCCCACCCCGACGTCGCAGGACGTCCGGGGCGCTGTCGAACGGAGCTTGCCGTACATCGAGAAGGTCGGGACGGCTTGGATGCGGGAGCGAAAGTGCAACTCCTGCCACAACGTCACCTTCCTCGTCTGGACCCACAACGAGGCGGCTGCCCGCGGATTTGACATCGACCGGACGAAGCTGGCGGAATGGACGAAATGGTCGTTGGCCGATTCGCTGTCGGATCGATTCTGGTTCATGCTGCGGCCCCGGGCGATGGCCTCTCTCAAGGCCGATGGCTTTCCCGAAGCCCTGCTCGCCAAGCTAAAGCCGCTCGAGGGCAAGACCTACGTCACACGACAGGAATATCTGCATGCGCTGGAGGGGGCCGTCGGGCCGCGAAGAACTCGCCGCGAACAAAGAGCGCCTGCTCAAGGCGGCCACTCTTCCGAACAACGGCGGCGGGCCTGACACCCTTAGCCAACTACTGCTGGGGCAGGCGGCGTCGAGTCAGGACAAGAGTGAGAAGGAATCTTACACCGCTATCCGTTCGCTGCTTGCTGGAATGGCAGGAACCAGACGGATCGTGGCAGGCCGCCGGACAGTTGCCGGGCCTGAAATGGGCGGGCGAGAAGGAGATGCACGAGGCCACGACCATGTGGAGCCTCCTGGCCGTCAGCGCGGGTAACCCGAAGGAGGAAGCACTGGTTCGCAGCAGGGAACGGGCCTTGGAGTCGTTGAAGGAGGCCACACCGGAAGCGACATTGCAAACGCTCGCCCTGCACCTGATCATCGCTCACAGGTTCGGCGAACCTGCCCACAGGAAGGCGCTGTTGAAGGAGTTGGTCGGCCGGCAAAATGCGGACGGCGGGTGGGGTTGGGTCAAGGAAAACAAAGGCAGCGATGCCTTCGCGACGGGCCAGGCCCTGTACGCCCTGGGCCTTCTGGGCCGTGACGGGAACGACCCGGTGGTGCGTCGGGCTTGGGAATTCCTGTTGCGGACTCAGGACAAGGACGGTAGCTGGCAGGTCCCGCAGGAGGCCATCAATACCCGCCGTCGGGGTTTGAATGTGTACACGTTTTGGGGGACGGCTTGGGCCACGATCGGTATGCTCCAGACGCTGCCGGCGGCGGACCATTCGCCATGAATCGGCCGGGCCGAACCAGACTTGCTTCCGTGGCGATTTTGGCCGCACAGGTCGAACCGACATTTCACTCAGAAAGTCAAGCGTAATGACACGCCCTCCTGATGCACCAACGCATTGACAAGTTGGGCCATGATAATCGCGCCATCAAAATGATTCCGAATCTGCCGAGGTCTTTCTCACCGCCGTCAATTTGCGCGGAGCCTTCGGGACAGCGGATTGTCCACCCGCTGCAGATTTGACTTGTTTGCAATTGAGGGCGGTGTGTCTCACCTCAGCACTCAAGAAGAGGGCTGGATACTCACTTCGGCGTGTCGCTACGACGCTCAAGTGCGGCGACAGAATCGCCGGCTTGCCTGTGCCAATCGCAGCTGGGGCAGCCCATCTCTTTGACACCAACAAGCTCGGCTCTTGGTAAGCGAGGGCTGATCCCATGCGATCCTGCGTTGGCAGGCGAAAAGTAGTTGTGTCAGAAACTACGTTTGATGTTTCCAACATACGTTTAGAAACATTGCCGCTGCAACTCGCTGGCCTGACATTGGTTACGGCGATTAGTGCCGGCAAAGGAATGTATGATGGGACCGCGAGCTTTATTGACGCTTGACTAGCGAACTAATTGCTAGCGGATGCGGTTCCTGCTTGGATTTCCAGTCTTTCGACTATCGACCTTGTTAACTTCGCCAATCAAACCTCAATAGGACGCGGGAGGCTTGTCCCAAAGCCTGCTTTTTCACAACGCCGGTGACCCAGGCACTATGGCACCTCGACGCTTTGGTTGTTGGGACCGACGCGTACCATCGATTGAAGACTGAAGGATGAGCGTCACTTGCGAACATATCGGCCCGATTCAACGAACGCTGCAAGTACATCACGTCGAAACCGCCAATGAGTTCTTTCGTTCCAAGGCGATGATATGCCTCAAGCCAACTGGTGATTTCAGCGTTGAGGAATAGACCACGCTGGGTGTTTGCAGGATTGTTCTCAGTGTTTGTCGTCATAGAATGATACGTTCGAAGACTTAATCGAAGGGCGCTTCGGCTGATCCGGAGGGCTCGTTAGCGTTTAAACCGACGCTCTCGGATCACCCAACGCTGTCCGTGCGCGCCGGCTTTTTTTAGGGCACTTGTCGTTGCGTGAAGAGGACGTGAGTCCCATAAGTTGAATCGCTGCTAACAACGATGTGCTCAGAGGAAGATTATTTTTTTCCGACGAATCACCTTGCTGTTCGGGAAATCGCAAATGTGCCTGCGCACTTACCGTGCGCGCATCATAAAACGCTTCGCCCGACCCTTGACGTTCGTTAGCCTGGAGGATCGCCTGCTGCTCGCAGGTTTACTGGGTTCGGCGGAGGGCTTTGCAGTTTTGGGCGCGTTGACGGTTACCAATACCGGCGCGACCGTTATCACGGGAAATCTCGGGGTTAGCCCAGGGAGTGGGATCACGGGCTTCCCGCCGGGCGTCGTGGTGTCAGGAACAATTCACGCAGCCGATGCGGTCGCAGCCCAAGCTCAAAGTGACGTTTCCGTCGCATACAACGATCTCGCGGGCCGAGCATCCGATGTCGACTTGACTGGCCAGGATCTTGGCGGCCTCACTCTGACACCCGGCGTTTACACCTTTGCAACATCCGCCCAGTTGACTGGAACATTGACTCTGGACGCTCAAGGCGATCCCAATGCGGAATTCGTTCTCCAGATCGGCAGCACGATAACGACTGCCAGCAACTCTTTTGTCGTCATGATCAATGGCGGGGACAGTTGTGACGTCTTCTGGCAGGTCGGTAGCTTGGCCACCCTTGGCACCGGCACGTCATTCGCGGGAAATATTCTCGCACTCACAAGCATCATGCTCACCACAAACGCATTGATCATCAATGGCAGGGCCTTCGCGCAAAATGGGGCCGTTACCATGGATACCAACCAAGTTTCCGTCGACGGTTGCGGCAGCATTTCCTGGGAGAAGCGGGCCACCGATGGCAACCCGGTGCTACTACCCGGTGCAACGTTCGAGGTCAGTCCCGACCCGCTAACCGGCCTGGGCACGCTGACCGTAGTCGATGGCGGTACAAATGACGCTGATGGCCTGGCCAATGGCGTGATACAAGTCAAAACGTAATGATGGGTACGTATACCGTCACGGAGACCGTAGCACCGCCCGGCTATGCGATCGACGGCGACCCGACTCGGTTGGTGACCGTGAGCGGCGACGATTTTCATGCCGTGATCGGCGTCCAAGGGGTGGACGACCCAGGCGACACCGACGAGTCCGATTTCCACAATACTTTGAGTTTGGGCAGCATAGCGTGGGAGAAAAGAGATCCATTGAATGTGCTTCAAGGCGGAGGAACGTTTACGATCAGTCCGGATCCGACCGGTGGTGTCGGCGTCTTGAGGTTGTGGACAACGGAGCGGGCGATGCAGATCCCATAGCCGGGCAAATCCTTGTCGTGATGTCCCGCTGGTTCATACACCATCACCGAGACCGTAGCACCGCCTGGCTACGCGATTGATGACGATCCGACGCGGGCTGTCACCGTGACGCTTGCCGATCTGTGCAAGTAATCGGCGTGCAAGGAGTGGACGATCCAGGCGACACCGACGAGTCCGACTTTCATAACCAGTTGGGTTCAATCGCCTGGGAGAAGCGGGCCACCGATGGCAATCCCGTGCTGCTACCTGTGCAACATTTGAGATCAGCCCGAATCCGCTGACTGGCCTGGGTACGCTGACCGTGGTCGATGGGGAGGGAACGATGCGGATGGCCTGGCCAACGGTGTCCTGCAAGTCGACAACGTGCTGCTCGGCACGTACACGATCACGGAGACCGTGGCCCCGCCCGGTAGCGATTGATGACGATCCACTCGTATTGTCACGGTCAGTGCCGCCGAGCTTAAAGTGGTGATTGGGATTCAAGGCAGGACGAACCCGGCGACACCGACGAGTCCGAATTTCATAACCAGTTGGGTTCAATCGCCTGGGAGAAGCGGGCCACCGATGGCAATCCCGTGCTGCTACCCGGTGCCATATTCGAGATCAGCCCGAATCCGCTGACCGGCCTGGGTACGCTGACCGTGGTCGATGGCGGTGCGAACGATGCCGAGGCCTGGCCAACGGGCCTCAAGTCGACAACGTGCTGCTCGGCACGTACACGATCACCGAGACCGTGGCCCCGCCGGTTACGCGATCGATGACGATCCGACTCGTATCGTCACGGTCAGTGCCGCCGAGCTCAACGTCGTGATCGGCATTCAAGGCAGCGACCAACCAGGCGACACCGACGAGTCCGATTTTCATAACCAGTTCGGTTCAATCGCCTGGGAGAGGCGGGCCACCGATGGCAACCCGGTGCTGCTACCTGGGGCAACATTCGAGATCAGCCCGAATCCGCTGACCGGCCTGGGTACGCTGACCGTGGTCGATGGCGGTGCGAACGATGCCGATGGCCTGGCCAACGGTGTCCTGCAAGTCGACAACGTGCTGCTCGGCACGTACACGATCACCGAGACCGTGGCCCCGCCGGCTACGCGATTGATGACGATCCGACTCGCACTGTCACGGTCAGTGCCGCCGAGCTAAACGTCGTGATCGGCATTCAGGGCAGGACCAACCCGGCAACACTGACGAGTCAGATTTTCATAACCAGTTGAGTTCAATCGCCTGGGAAAAACGGGCCACCGATGCCAATCCGGTGCTGCTGGCCGCGCAACATTCGAGATCAGCCCAAATCCGCTGACCGGCGTGGGTACCCTGACCGTCGTCGATGGCGGTGCGAACGATGCGGAGGCCAGGCCAACGGGTCATCAAGTCATAACGTACTGCTCGGCACCTATACGATCACCGAAATCATTTCCCCACCCGGCTATGCGATTGATGACGATCCGACTTGTATTGTCACAGTCAGTGCCGACGAGCTGAACGCGGTGGTCGGCGTGCAAGGCAGGACCATCCAGGCAATACTGACGAGTCCGATTTTCATAATCGGCTGGGTTCGATCGCCTGGGAAAAGCGGGCCACCGATGCCAATCCCGTGCTGCTGGCTGGGGCGACGTTCGAGATCAGCCCGAATCCGCTGAGCGGGATCGGTACGCTGACCGTGGTCGATGGCGGACCGAACGATGCGGATGGCCTGGCCAACGGTGTCCTGCAGGTCGACAACGTACTGCTCGGCACCTACACGATCACGGAAACCGTGGCCCCGCCCGGGTACGCGCTCGATGACGATCCAACTCGTACTGTCACGGTCAGTGCCGCGAGCTGAACGCGGTGATCGGCGTGCAGGGCAGGACCAACCAGGCAATACTGACGAGTCAGATTTTCATAACCAGTTGAGTTCAATCGCCTGGGAAAAACGGGCCACCGATGCCAATCCCGTGCTGCTGGCGGGTGCCACGTTCGAAATCAGCCCGATCCGCTGACCGGCCTGGGTACCCTGACCGTGGTCGATGGCGGTGCGAACGATGCCGAGGCCAGACCACGGGTCCTCAAGTCAATAACGTACTGCTCGGTACCTATACGATCACCGAGACTGTGGCCCCGCCCGGCTACGCGATTGATGACGATCCGACTCGTATTGTCACGGTCAGTGCCGCCGAGCTCAACGTCGTGATCGGCATTCAAGGCAGCGACCAACCAGGCGACACCGACGAGTCCGACTTTCATAACCAGTTGGGTTCAATCGCCTGGGAGAAGCGGGCCACCGATGGCAAGCCGGTGCTGCTACCTGTGGGAACATTCGAGATCAGCCCGAATCCTCAGACCGGCCTGGGTACGCTGACCGTGGTCGATGGCGGTGCGAACGATGCCGACGGCCTGGCCAACGGTGTCCTGCAAGTCGACAACGTGCTGCTCGGCACGTACACGATCACCGAGACCGTGGCCCCGCCCGGCTACGCGATTGATGACGATCCGACTCGTATTGTCACGGTCAGTGCCGCCGAGCTCAACGTCGTGATCGGCATTCAAGGCAGCGACCAACCAGGCGACACCGACGAGTCC
>CAWKBR010000005.1:0-150629 GCA_963847875.1 uncultured Planctomycetota bacterium
ACTGGGCGGATGTTGCAAAGGTGTAAACGCCGGGTGTCAGAGTGAGGCCGCCAAGATCCTGGCCAGTCAAGTCGACATCGGATGCTCGGCCCGCGAGATCGTTGTATGCGACGGAAACGTCACTTTGAGCTTGGGCTGCGACCGCATCGGCTGCGTGAATTGTTCCTGACACCACGACGCCCGGCGGGAAGCCCGTGATCCCACTCCCTGGGCTAACCCCGAGATTTCCCGTGATAACGGTCGCGCCGGTATTGGTAACCGTCGACGCGCCCAAAACTGCAAAGCCCTCCGCCGAACCCAGTAAACCTGCGAGCAGCAGGCGATCCTCCAGGCTAACGAACGTCAAGGGTCGGGCGAAGCGTTTTATGATGCGCGCACGGTGAGTGCGCAGGGCGCGTTTGCGATTTCCCGAACAGCAAGGTGATTCGTCGGAAAAAAATAATCTTCCTCTGAGCACATCGTTGTTAGCAGCGATTCAACTTATGGGACTCACGTCCTCTTCACGCAACGACAAGTGCCCTAAAAAAAGCCGTCGCACACGGACAGCGTTGGGTGATCCGAGAGCGTCGGTTTAAACGCTAACGAGCCCTCCGGATCAGCCGAAGCGCCCTTCGATTAAGTCTTCGAACGTATCATTCTATGACGACAAACACTGAGAACAATCCTGCAAACACCCAGCGTGGTCTATTCCTCAACGCTGAAATCACCAGTTGGCTTGAGGCATATCATCGCCTTGGAACGAAAGAACTCATTGGCGGTTTCGACGTGATGTACTTGCGGCGTCGTTGAATCGGGCCGATATGTTCGCAAGTGACGCTCATCCTTCAGTCTTCAATCGATGGTACGCGTCGGTCCCAACAACCAAAGCGTCGAGGTGCCATAGTGCCTGGGTCACCGGCGTTGTGAAAAAGCAGGCTTTGGGACAAGCCTCCCGCGTCCTATTGAGGATTGATTGGCGAAGTTAACAAGGTCGATAGTCGAAAGACTGGAAATCCAAGCAGGAACCGCATCCGCTAGCATTAGTTCGCTAGTCAAGCGTCAATAAAGCTCGCGGTCCCATCATACATTCCTTTGCCGGCACTAATCGCCGTAACCAATGTCAGGCCAGCGAGTTGCAGCGGCAATGTTTCTAAACTTATGTTGGAAACATCAAACGTAGTTTCTGACACAACTACTTTTCGCCTGCCAACGCAGGATCGCATGGGATCAGCCCTCGCTTACCAAGAGCCGAGCTTGTTGGTGTCAAAGAGATGGGCTGCCCCAGCTGCGATTGGCACAGGCAAGCCGGCGATTCTGTCGCCGCACTTGAGCGTCGTAGCGACACGCCGAAGTGAGTATCCAGCCCTCTTCTTGAGTGCTGAGGTGAGACACACCGCCCTCAATTGCAAACAAGTCAAATCTGCAGCGGGTGGACAATCCGCTGTCCCGAAGGCTTCGCGCAAATTGACGGCGGTGAGAAAGACCTCGGCAGATTCGGAATCATTTTGATAGCACGATTGTCATGGCCCAACTTGTCAATGCGTTGGTGCATCAGGAGGGCGTGTCATGGGTCATTTGGCACCGCAAAACCTGGCCGGGAACACCATTCTAAGAATAACAACGGTCGACGACTAATCTGCGTCGCCCCCCCTCAAGGCGTGTTCGCGCCATTGTCAATCCTGCGACGGCCCTACACGCCGAAAAAAGCTGCGGTCAAAGCCGGAATCGGCGTCGGTGGGACACCCGAATGTCACTAGTTTAAGCTCTCAGCACCGGCGTTGTGGGTAATCCAGCTGGAGCAAGATGCCCGTCGGCCGTCTGCTCGACGCGGGTAGTGCTCGCGTGTTGGCAGAGACGCCTGTCGGATCGGCTGCGAAGCTTGGAGGCGCGTGATTGCGCTGGCAATGGTGACGCGCTCGATACGGTGGAATGAGAGACAATCCGCTATGAAAGCAGCCCGATGTGGCAAGCGACCTAAAACCATTTTGAACGATTGCGTGGCAGCTTAGCGATGTGCCGAGGTTGCGTTAGTCTTGCTGCCTTCCTCGGTCGTCGTTTGCGCGCCCGTGGTTCCCAGCGTCCAGGACGGTCGCCTACGCGGTGGTAAGCAACAGCCGCCAGCATGGCATCAATCAACGGCGCGCGGTCCTCTGGTTGGGCAGCTTCAATCTTGGGAGCGAACGCAGTTAAGGTTTGCTTGGCTCCTTTGAAACTCACCTGGCGAGGCTCAATGTCGTTCTCGTCGGCAGCTACGGCCATGACCGTGCGGAGTAAGTTGTACGCCAGCAGGTGAGTCCAAATCTCTTTGTGAACCATGTCTGGGGTCTTGCAACGCAGAACGTCCATCTGCATCGTGGCCTTAATCGATCGGAGATCGACCTCTCCATTCCACCGCCGCTCATATAAACCACCGATCTCGCGGCCATCGATCGATGTGTTGAGAATTGTGGTGACGACTTTGAATTGCTTGACCCGGTTGTTCTTGTCACGCGCGTCCACAGTTGCTTCCCGCATTAGTAACTGCTTTGGGTAGCGCCGATATTGCTCTCCGGCCATTCCGCGTGGCTTATTGGGACGCTGCCAAACGAGAATGTCGCCGTCGGGTCTGCTTTCTGCGGTCCAACTTCCCGTACGCACGTACTGAGCACGAGCAACGATGTCGATCTCGCGCTGGCACAATTCACAGGCGATGAAGTAATCGTCGAATAAGGCGTCGGCAAGAACCACGTCACCCGGTTTAAGCATGTCGTACATTCGCCGGAAGAGATTCGTTTCGCCGGTGCCCTTGCCTTTGTACGGGGCAATGGCCAAGTTGTGACAAGCGCCGGTGGCCAGCGACAAGAGCACGCCAATCCGAGCCAGCGGAAAGCCGAGCTCTGGTCGTTGCGTGGGTGGCTGTGGGTACCGCTTTTGGTTCTCCGGCGTGTCCGGCATCGAGACGCTCGAGCCATCGAAGACGAACACCGAGCGACCGTTCCACTTCCATAGATCGGGAATGCTCATCTGCAACTCTTGTGCAGTTCGCGTAGCCAACGTGGAGAAAACGCTGGTGGGAATGCGACTCCGCGCATTGCAATAGCTGGCCGTATTTGGTGAGCAGACAGCTTTGCCATTGGCAGCACAGTGCGCAACGATTCGCGACACGGCATCTCGGCAACTATGGTCGTCGTTGAGCACTTGACTCAGAAAGCCCCAGATGGTTGTGACTGGACTGAACACTCGGTCCCGAAACTTGACGCCATGGTCGTTAAGAACTTCCCGGATGTTGGCCTCGGTTAGAATGTTCGCGAATGGAAGCCCCTCGTTGGCGCAAAGCGGGCGCGCACCGCATCCAAGCTCGACATTGAATCGCCTTCAGATTGACAGCGATTCCAACCGCCTGATTAGAATGCGATGCAGACGGGTCCCGTTCTTAGGCGGAAACGCCTGGGGGTGATTTATACCCTCGGTCAAAGTGGTCGCTCCAGCAAAGTTCGCTTTGCTGGCAACCGTGACCAACCCTCATTGTCTATATTTACGTAGATCATGGGGACGTTAGTTCACTCGACTTCAAGAAATACTGAACAACCATGAATGCAGACGCCGTAATGGACAACATACGCAGCGCGTTTCATCGTTCGGACATGACGCTGAATGAACTCGGTGAAGGCTTGGGATATGACGGCCCGACCGCAAAGAAACGTGCGTGGTTCCTTTTATATCGCACGTCAGATCCCGCATTTCCACTGTGCTCGCCGTAGCCCATGCGCTGGGGGTCAAGATCGACGACTTGGTGAGGTGAGAACCGGCGGTCGAGCCCACAACCGCTAAAGCTAGTGCCATTCGTGGGACACTCCGACGCCAGCAATTGAGCCTGGCTTGGTTGCATCGGTCGAATCGGCCGAAGCACCTGCGGCTTACAAATCGAGTCGGCGAAGGTGGATTAACCTTGGCCGACAACCCAGCGAAATCCATCATCGACGTGGATTGTAGCGTGGCTCTGGGCGGCGGACGAAACAAAAAGGAAGGGGGAAGGCGATTGCAAAGTGCAAAATGAAAATTGCAAAATGACAATTGGAAGACGCTCTCACCCAACCTCTGCCGCTGGGAGTGCGATTCTTGGTGTGACGATCAGAGGAATGCGAGCTGGTTTTTCATGTGTTCGGCCGAGCGAGTGTTGATCAATTGGATCTAACGGCGGAGCTGCTCGCCGACGGAATAACGTTGACGCGGGACGATGATGATTCCGGTATGATCGCGACCTTGCTGCTGGAACTGAGCGTGGAGGCGGTAGAAGTCTCCCGCGTTGAATGTGTAGAGCTGCTCGCCCGGCGTTGACGGCGTCGGCCAGGATCGTATCATCGGCTGCGCCGGACAGGCCAAGCTTGCGGGCCGTCGCCACATCGACGCCGCGGGCCCGTAACGCTGGCGCGAGCCCGCGATGCTGGGCATCTTCGTCGATGAGCAAGCGAATCTGGCTCACGGTTTGGGCTGGCCTGGAACGTGCTCGGCCTTGAGGCGATCGAATTCGGCCTGTTCGTCGGCCAGCTCTTGCTCGATTTCCGCGCGGTTGGCGTGGTAGTAGGCCAAGGCGGCGTAGACCTGGCTGAGATTTAGCTGGGGAAGTTTTGGGCGATCTCTTCGGGAGTCTCGCCGCGCTTGTAGAGTGTGGCGACTTGCAGCACGGTGACGCGGGTGCCATCGAGGTGGAGGCGGCCGCCGCAGACGTTGGGCGTGCGGGCGAGCAGGGCGTCGAGTTGGATTCCGGTGGCCATCGTTTCGCTCCTTTCGGCTCCAGTCGCGGCGAATTCGACGGGAGGACCTACGTTCAAGCGTATCATGGGGAGGGGACGAGGGCCAATCGGTTCATGGTAAATCTGAGGGCGGAAGGGGGTAGGGGGAGAGCCGGGCAAAAGGCATGCGGTGGTGAGCCGGACATATTTCGGCATCGGCGGCGCGTGTTGGGTGGCGCCGCGGGTTGCTCGGCCGAGGGAATGATCGGATCGGTATCCAGGGGCTGACGCCACCTGGCTACACGACGTCGCCGCTTCGCGGCTGGGGAGAATCGGCGTCGGAGACGCCTCCCACAGGGGCGGAGAGTGGAGAGTGGAGGGCGGAGAGCGGAGAGCGGAGAGCGGAGAGCGGAGAGCGGAGAGCGGGCAAGGACTGCAATGGCGGACTTCGGCGAGCTCAGTCGAGTCGAGGAAGGGGTATCAGGCGACGTGTTGCCGAGGGATCGGGCCCCAGGTCGTTTCATCCCAGAGCAATTGTCTCTTGCCGCTCGGCACTCGAATGCTTAGTTTTGCTCCGCAAACGTGGTTGAGGCAACCGGGGCTACCCGATGCCGGAGGATGGGACGGGGCGGTGGCTGGGCAGCGGAGCGCGGAAGGCGGAAGCGAATGCAAATTGCAAAGTGACAATTGCAAATTGCAGAATTGGGCAGTGTCTGGCGGGGGCAGTGGCACGCGGGTGGATTGCCGAGGGGTGATTACGCTCGTTCTGCAATTGTTGGGCCCGGGCAATCATGCCGGGTTGGATGGCCATTGACGAATCGTTTCCCTCCGTCGCCGGCGCCCGAGCGGGCGCTTTCGCTGCGGAACGACTCCCCGCCGTTTCGATTTACGGTGAGCGGCGGTTCCGCGTCTGGGCTGGCTGTCTCGGTTGGCGGTACCGATTGTTGGCCTGAAATTGAGCCTGAAATTGACCTCCCATTGACCAAGCGGAAGCGTTGCGGTCGATCCCCCGCCGGTGGGGACATCGGAAATCTAAGAAAGACCGGCAATTTGGTGGAATGAACTGCGGATCCTGACTACGCTGAAAGTAGTGCCCATCAGGACGGGACAGCATTGATGGGCGGCGTGTCCTGCGCCGCTGCTCACGAGGAAGTTTATCCATTCCCTCGAGTTCCTGATGGCGGCTTTCTTGCGGCGAATGATTCGATCGCGAAGAAGTAGCAGTCCGTTCGTTCGCTTACTTCTAGGACGTACCGCTAATGATACGCAACGCGATTTTTCGCCAGCATAATCGTGTTGGCCTTGTTTTGTGCACAGCTCTGTGCGGCTCGGCTACCATCGCCAATGCGTACACGATTTCTTTGACGGGTGGGTCCTCGACTGGTAACCCGCCTCAGCCGCTCTATCAAGTCAGCGGACTCGTCCAGGGAGATGCATTCAACGTTGCTTGGGGTGGCGTATCGGGTCTCGACGTCACCGGGATGGTGAGCATCGATTCGTTGACCGCGACCACTGCGGACATTCGCGTGATGCTCGACAACATGAGCACGCCGATCAGTGGCAGCGACCCGCGCGTGACGGTAGTTGGTTTCGACGTCGATGGGTACACATCGCTGGCGAGTGCTACGACGGGCGGCACCTATTTGGATACCGCCGACCACGCGAATTTTCCCGGCTTCGGAACACTCACTTGCGGCACGTCGCACAATTGTGCGGGCGGCGCCAGTGGCGGAGTCCCGGCCGGTGGCAGCGACGATTTCACGCTTCACGTGAACGGAAATTTCTCGGGCACGCTCAATTTGTCGAGTTTCGGCCTCAAGATTCAGGGTGGCCCCAGCGGCAATAGCTACGAGCTTGCCGGGGTGCCGAGCGCCAAAGTTCCCGAGCCGACGTCGATCGGGCTGGCGGCGTTCGGACTCGCCGCCTTTGCGATGAGGCGTCGTTTGCGTCGCTAAACGTGTGGCGTCGCTAGGCGGACGGTGCATCGGAATCGTTGGAGATCCCAACGCAACCTGCTTCTACGATCACTTGGTCAACTCCGCGATTTCAGTCCGCAGGAAGCACGCTTGCGTCATGTCGTCGACCGAGGGCCAATCGCCCGAGGCGGCGACGACCACCGCGCGGACCAGCCGCGCGTGTCGGTCGTAGAGCTGGCCGAAGGCTTCGCGGTCGCCCGCGAGGGATTCGGCGACCAGCTCCGCATCGCTGTTGGCAGTTGGTTCCATCGACACCATGCTAGTGGCAGGAGGGGCGCGGGTGTCCAGCGGTTGGCCGCGAGAATTTCAGAGAACTCTCGGAATGCTGCAGCTGAGTCGATGTTGGCAAGAGCCAAATGCGGCTAGTGTTCGAGATAGTCGCCGCAATGCGGGCAGCGGGCGTACCACATGGGGACACGTTCTCCGCACTTGCCGCACTTGATGTTGTGACGGATTACCGACGAGCCGAGCAGGCTGCCGCTGGTGCCGGGCGAGGAGCCGAAGTCGTGCGAGTCGTCGAGCACGGAACTGGAGCTGGCCGAGGAGCTGGGAGTTTTCTGCTTGGCGGCCTGGCGGTGTCGGATGGCGTCTTTTTGCAGCTCGTCGGTCTCGTCGAGGAGCGAGAACGCATCCGGCACGACGACGATCACCTGGCCTTCGCAATGCGGGCAGAGGCCCTTCTTGCCGGCGTATTTGTCTTTGACCTTGAAGGTGTGCCCATTGGGGCATTCGACTTGAATTCCCATGCTCTTCCGGCCTCCCCGACCACCAATCCGTCGACGAACGACCGCTGGTGATTGGAACGTGGACCTAGCGCACGCGGACAAGTTGCCCGGAACGTGCTATCGCTTCCTTGCCGATTGCCTCAGCCTCTGTGTCCGGCAGCGGGAACGACTAGCTCAATTCAAGGACGTTGCTCAATTCAAGAACGATATTCCAGAACAGTGCGTGTAAACTTAAGAGGAGATAGCTGTCTGCGTGGCCAGCGAGAGCGCGCCGAAAAGTCAAAGGACGCGACAACCGTCGGCCGCACGACCTATCTACAGGTTATCACCCCGGGCCGAAAATGGCAACCAAGAACCGAATCGGCGTCCAGCTGCATTTTCCGGCGGGCGGCGGATGTCCTAAACTGAAGCGGTGACGCGGCTTCGGCGGACCACGCTGGAATGACGCCGTCCCGATTCGTCGTTTTCCCCCCTGCAGGATCGATCCACCGATGGCTAGCGACCCGGAAATCCGCCGCCCGTTGCCGCTGGGAATATGGCTGTTGGGCTCCGTGCTGGGCCTGGCAGCGATCGGATTGGCGGCGGCGGGCTGGCAGGCGTGGGGCGGAAAGAGGCCGCCGGCGGCTGCTGAGGAAAAGGCGGAGAACGACGCGAAGAAGCAGGGCGAGCAAGCGGAGCAGAAAGAGAGCGATCCGCGCGTCGAGGCGATGGTTGTTGAGCCGGGCTCGGCGAAGTTGGACACCCAGGCGGTGAAACCGGGTCATTGGGCCACGGGCAGCGAGCGGATGCGGGCGATCTATCAAGATTTCGTCGGCGAGTCGGCCACCAGCGTCGTCAACGCCCGGGGCGAGGCCTATCCGGTGGACGGCACGCCGGTCGTGCTCGAGTCGACGCGGCCGGTGACGCTCGCCAAGGGGCAACCGAAAGAGATTGCGACAACGTTTCTCGTGCCGCAGTCGTCGCAGGCGATGCAGGTGCGGAGCGAGCTGACGGAGCGCGGATTCGGCCGTTCGCTGCGGACGCAAGTGCCGGTGGCGCGGATGCCGTCGTATCAATACTACTTCGTCGTGTTGGCCAAGGAGCCGAGTCGCTATACGCTGGTGAAGACGCTCGATTCGGTCAACGTGCCGTGGGACGGCGAGACGGAAGTCGACGACACGGACGACCCGCTGCACTACCGTGTGGTGTCGCTGGCGGCGGACCGCGTGATTCCGCTGCCGGACAACCCGCTCACGTGGACGAGCATAGCGTACGTGTTGTGGGACGAGGTCGATCCGAAGCTGTTCACGCCCGAGCAGGCGCGGGCGCTGGTGGATTGGTTGCACTGGGGTGGGCAACTCATCGTGAGCGGGCCGGATTCGCTCAATCGGCTGAGAGGTTCGTTCCTGGAGCCGTATCTGCCGGCCACCAGTGGCGGCAGCCGGCAGATCGCGGCCGACGATTTGCGCGAGCTGAATCGCAACTGGATGATTCATTCGCCACACGGCGGCCAGCCGCTCGCGCCGAAGCCGCCGTGGTCGGGGATCGAGCTGGTGGAATCGCCGGATCAGAAGAAGCTGGATTTGCTGGGCCGAACGACAGGTGGGCTGATCGTCGAGCGGCGCGTTGGCCGCGGGCGGATCGTCGTGTCGGCGATGCAGCTCGCGGAGCGTGACCTGGTGAATTGGAAAAGCGGGTTCGAGAGTTTGTTCAATGGCGGCATCTTGCGTCGGCCGCAGCGCGAATATCGGCCGGGCTACTACGGCGACCTGACGCTGGCCTGGGCCGATCCGGAATTGATCAATCGTCGGCTGGACGCGCGGCTGACGACGGGCCTGCGCTATTTCACACGTGACTTGGGGGTCGATACGAACTATCGCTACGTCGACGTGACCGATCCGAATATTGCCGCGGGGCTGCCCGGCCAACCGCCGATCCGCGAGCTCCGTCCGCCGGAGAACGCGGGCGGCCTCGGCGCTTGGAATGACTTCAGCGCGACGGCGAGCGCGGCCCGCGAGTCTCTGGTCGACGCGGCCGGCGTCGAGGTGCCCGACACTTCGTTCGTCGTGATTTGTCTGACGATGTACCTGGTGGCGCTGGTGCCGCTGAACTGGCTGGTGTTCAACGCGATCGGGCGCGTGGAATGGGCATGGATTGCCGCGCCCGTGATCGCGGTGCTCGGCACGTGGGCGATCGTCGATCGGGCGCGGCTCGACATCGGGTTCGTCCGCGCCCAGACGGAACTTGGCGTCTTGGAGCTGCAGCCGAATTACGACCGCGGCCTGCTCGCGCGCTACACGGCGCTCTACACGTCGCTCTCGACGACGTACGATTTGAAGTTCGAGAATCTCTCGGCGGTGGCGGCGCCGTTCTCGACGAGCGACAAGCCGCAGGGGCCGGCCGCGGCGGAAGGCGGCGCGGTCTGCCGATACGAACGGTTCGATGCGGTGCGGCTGGCCGGCGTGTTCGTCCCCTCGAACACGACGAACATGGTCCACAGCGAACAGATGTTGCCGCTCCAGGGCGCGATCCGGCTCGACCGCTCGGTGTCGCAGGGTCGGCAGCAGATTGAGAACCGGTCGCAGCTTTGGTTGCACAGCGTGGCGATCGTCGAGCGGACGGCATCTGCCGAGGAGACGGACGTGGCCGGTGCGAAGCCGCCGGCGCTGCGCGGATTTTGGATCGGCGAATTGCGGCCGGGCGAGTCGCGGCCGGCGAGCTTCGCGATGCCGATCGTCGTCGGCAAGGACGAGTCGCCGTTTGCCAAAGAGCGAGCGGCTGAAGAACGCCTGCAAAACGTGCCGCGGCTAAACTTGGAACCGCTGTTTCGGCTGGCGCTCGACGTGAACAGCTTCGAGCCGGGCGAGCGGCGGCTGGTGGGTCGGCTCGACGAGGTGCTTACGGGCGAAACCGTTTCGCCGGAGGCGTCGCAAGTCCGCGGCGCGGTGCTGGTGGTGGCACATTTGGACTACGGATCCGGGCCGGCGCCGCTACCGGACCTCAACACGCGGCAAGACGTGGCGAAGGGAACGGAGCCAGGAGTCGGGAGTCAGGATTCAGGGGGAGAATGACGTGACAATCTAGCGCGCGCGGCCAACCCTGACTCCCGACTCCTCAATCCTGTATCCTGCACACATGATCGAGCTCCGCAACTTTACGAAAGCTTACGGCGACTTTGTGGCCGTGGCGAATTTGAACCTGAAGATCGCGGCGGGCGAGATGTTCGGGTTCATCGGACCCAACGGCGCCGGCAAGAGCACCACGATTCGCTTCCTGGCGACGCTGCAGCGGGCGACGGCCGGCGAAGGGATCGTCAACGGCCACAGCGTGACCCAAGACCCGATCGCGGTCCGCAAGAGTATCGGCTATATGCCGGATGCCTTCGGTGTGTACGACGGGATGAAGGTCTGGGAGTTTTTGGACTTCTTCGCCGTGGCGTACGAAATTCCCAAGAGCCGGCGGAAGGGCGTGATCGGCGACGTGCTAGAGCTGCTCGACCTCACGCACAAGCGAGACGATTTCGTCAACGGCCTGTCGCGCGGCATGAAGCAGCGGCTCTGCCTGGCCAAGACGCTGGTACACGATCCGCCGGTGTTGATTCTCGACGAACCGGCCAGCGGCCTCGATCCCCGCGCGGCTCGAAGTGAAGGCGCTGCTCAAGGAGCTGCGGGCGATGGGGAAGACGATCCTGATCTCGAGCCACATCCTCACCGAGCTGGCCGACTGCTGCACGAGCATCGGCATCATCGAGCGCGGGCAGCTGTTGCTCCACGGCCCGATCGACACGGTCTACAAGCAGATTCAGCGCAACCGCCACATCGAAGTCCGCTTCAGCGGCGATCCGACCCATGGCGCGAGCCTGCTGCGCAGCGATCCAAAGGTGCAAAGCGTCGAGATGAACACGCGCAGCTGCCGCGTGGAGCTGGCGGGGCAGGATGCCGACGTCCAGCGGCTCCTGCGGCAACTGGTGGCGGCCGACGTGGGCCTGATTTCATTCGCCGAAAAAGAGCCGACGCTCGAAGACGTGTTCATGCTGGTTACGAAAGGGCTGGTGACTTAGCATCGAGGCTTTGATTCGCCAAAAGATTCAATTATGACGAATCGGTCAGCCATTGATGCATGTGCGCGAATTCTCTGGTTATTCGTCGCAACCGTGGCGGTCGCCGTTTCCTTGCTTGTTTTTCCGAGTGCCCTGCTGTGGATGGTCGCGGTTTGGCTGGCCGTGGCGAGTGTCGCGATTCGCTGGAGTCGGGCGGCCTGGTTGCCGCTGGCTGCTTGTCTGGTCGTGCTCGTGATCAAGCGACCCGATTGGTCGCCGGGGCTGAATGTGCTGGCCGCGTCGATGGCTGGCGTTGCCGCGATCCTATTCTGGAGGCGAAATACGGACGGACTGACGATGGTATGGCGAAGAGTCGCACTGGTATTCATCGGAGTGTTGTGGGCATTGTGGTCGGTTGCATTGTGGGAATCGTATGCAGGCACACATCCGACGGTGGCTGATCGTCTCGATCCCAGTCGTCCCATTGTCTGTCTGGGTGACAGTCTCACGACCGGGTTGTCGGACGTTGAAGCGTATCCGCTGTATCTGCAACAGCTCGTTAGCGTGCCGGTGCTGAATTTCGGACGCGCCGGCATCACGGCACGGGACGCCCTCAAGCACTTGCCGGCCGCTTTGGCGACGCATCCGCAAGTCGTTGTCGTCGAGCTTGGCGGCCATGACTTCCTGCGCGGTTATGGAAGGGAGTCGGCGCGAGCGAGCCTCGTGGAGATCATCGAGGCCTGCCGCGCCGCGGGCGCAGCGGTCGTGTTGATTGAAATCCCGCGCGGTTTCATCACAGATTCGTTTTCGGGGATGGAACGGGAATTGGCGCGGAAGTACGACCTGGAATTGATCCCCGACACCGCGATTCGGATGTTGGTCGTGCGGAGTCCGGCGATTCCAGTCGTGGGCGGGCTGACGGAACCACATTTGAGCGATGATGGATTGCACCCAAACGTCGCCGGTGCGCACTACTTGGCGGAGTCGGTGTATCGATCGCTGTTGCGCATGTACGGGCCAAGTATCGCCGGGAAATAGCGTGCCGGGGTTTCGGTCGCCCAGAACTACAAGTACTCGAACCGGTCCACCATTTCTTCGGCTGTTGCGCGACGGTGAAGATGAACCAGCGCGAGTACCGTCGGACCGATGTTGCGGCGGCCGCTTCGCGCGATTACGATCCCCGCGTGAGAGGCGTCTGGCGGGACTTCCGCCGCGATGCCACGTTCGCGGGTGACAAATACTCGCTGCTGCGCGGTCGCAAATGCAATCTGCTCTGGATCGCTGGCTCGTAACTGCCCAGCCTCGGCCGTCGTTGTGACGTCGACACCACGACGCCTAAGACCCACAGCAATCGCCGTGTCCATGTGCTCGTCAAGATGGTAGCGGATCTCCGCCATGAGCATCTTTCTGGCGGCTGGGCAATTCGGGGCCGATATTCGGCTTCATTCGTTGGAAGAACTCCTCGTCCTCGCGGATGTCTCGGTCGATTTGCTCGCGGTGATCATGGTAATAGGCCAGGGCAGCGTAAACGTCGCCCAGCGATAGTTGGGGGAATCCCGCGACAATCTCATCTGCCGACCGACCTTCCTCAGTCCACAGAACGATGTCCTGCACGCGGATGCGATGACCGGTGATACGCGGCTTGCCGCCGCACGTACCGGGCGTGACCTCGATGTGGGAGTGACCAGCGACAGACGAACACGGTGAAGATATGGTGGCCATATACTCTATTCTACTCCGCCCTTTGCGCTGGCGGCAACGCAAAACGCCGAGGGCAGGAAATCGACTAGGTCGCTGGCGATGAGCGAGACTTGGCCGAGCTTCTCGGCGGCGAGGTCGCCGGCCAGGCCGTGGACGTATGCGCCGAGGCGGGCGGCGTCGAAGGGGGCGAGGTGTTGGCAGACTAGGGCGGTGATGATGCCGGTGAGCGTGTCGCCCGTGCCGCCGGTGGCCATGCCGGGGTTGCCGGTTTGGTTCAAGGCATATTGCGATCCGTCGCTGATGACGGTGTGGTGGCCTTTGAGGACGACGACTAGGATTTTTCCCCCGCTCGCCGAAGCGAACTCGCCGGCGGCGAGGGAACGGGCGGCGTCGTCGGCAGGCGGTTTGCTGCCCGTCAGGCGGGCGAATTCGCCGGGGTGGGGTGTGAGGATGCGCGGGCCGGCGGCTTGGCTGAGTAGCTCCTTGTGTTGGGCGAGCGCGAACAGGGCGTCGGCGTCGACGATCATCGGCTGCTTCACTTCGCGGTAGAGTCGGGCCACGAATTCGATCGTGCTCTCTGCGCGGCCGAGGCCAGGGCCCAACGCGAGCGCGGTCATGTCCTCGGCGAGCGCGAGGACCTCGTCGGCTGCGGCGGCAACCATATAGTCCGTGGCACCTGCGAGGCCGACGGTCATGTAGCTCGGGTTGTAGCCGGCGACGACGTCTTGAATCGCTCGCGGCACGGCGAGCGTGACCAACCCCGCGCCGCTGCGAAGAGTGGCCAGGCCAGCGAGCGTGATTGCGCCGCTCATCCCGCGCGAGCCGCCGACAACCAGCGCGTGGCCGAAGAGTCCCTTGTGGCTGTCGGCGGGGCGGGGCGGGAGTTTTGGTAGCGGCGAATTGGTGGTGTCGATGAGCAGCATAGTAGGTGTCAGGTGTCAGGTGTCGGGTGTCGCGTGTCGGCGTGTGGCGATCAGGCCGGCGAGGTAGCCGGCTTTGAAGCCGGCGTCGATGTTCACCACGGCGACGTTGGCGGCACAGCTGTTGAGCATCGAGAGCAGGGCCGCGACGCCGCCGAAATTCGCGCCGTAGCCGACGCTCGTGGGGACGCCGATCACGGGGCAGGCGACGTAGCCGCCCACCACGCTCGGCAGCGCGCCCTCCATGCCGGCGACGACGACCACCGCGTCGGCGTCTTTGAACTCGGCGAGGCGTTCCGGCAGGCGATGCGGGCCGGCCACGCCGACGTCGTGAATCATCGTCACGCGGACGCCCATCCAGTCGAGCGTCTCGCGAGCTTCTTCGGCGACCGCCAGATCACTGGTGCCAGCGGAGATCACGGCGACCCAGCCGGCGGGCGACACATTATCAGCATCCTGTCGCGGCAGGCGAAACGTGCGGGCGACCTGGTTGTAGCGGCCCTGCGGAAATGTGATGGCGAGCCCGGTTGCCTGTTCGCTGTCGATCCGCGTGGCGAGGGCACCGTCGCCCGCTGCGACGAGCGCAGCCAAAATCTCGCGGAGCTGTTCGACTGTCTTCCCCTGGCCGAAGACCACCTCGGGAAAGCCGCAGCGGTGTCGGCGGTCGAGATCGACCGTTGCGGTTGGCGTGGCGGCACTCGGCGGACGCGAGCTGCCGGCGCGGTGGAGTTTCTCGGGTGAGTCCATTCAATTAAGTGTACTGGGCCGTGGGGCCGGCAGACAGACGTCGAAACAGCCGCGATTCGACGGTGCGTCACGGGGCAGAAATTTTTTGACAAGCGGCGAACGAGCCGTGATAATGTCCGCCGGCTCGGCTCTATTGGCCATCTACTAGACAATCACCCGCGGACGACGAATCATGCCCGATTGGACCATCGTCAAGCGGAGCCGCATCGGGTGGATCTGCCTCGTCTGCCTTGCTGTTCGCTTGGCCTCGCCGGTGCAGGAAGCCGCCGCTCAGCTTCAGTTTACCGAGGTGATGTACGAGCCGGGCGGCAACGATTCGCTTTGGGGTACTGGCTAGTCTCTGTGTGGGATTATCGTAGCCACGTTGACGCCAGCCGTCCAGCCCCTATTATCTGGGAATGGACCCGTTTCTCACACTCCAGAGCATAGCCGCCCAGAAGCGTGACGAGGCCATCGCTGGCGCACGCCGGCAGTATCGGCAGGACATCGAAGCCATCGACGCACTACAGCGCAGCCTGCCGTCACCGCTACCCACGATCGATCAGGCAAGGCCGCTCAAGCAGCAGCCGACCGTTACCGATATAATTCGGGCCGTGGTGCCGCGAGACAAGCCGTTCACTGTCTCTGATGTCATGCACTTACTGCACGATGCCCACCAGGGGCAGAAGTTCCACTATCCGACCGTCCGCACCCAAACGTCCAGGCTGTGCAGCCGGGGCTATCTCAAGCGGCTCTACAAGACCGGCCACCAAGAAACCATGTATGCCTTGGCAACGTCGGCGGTCGATGATGGGCCAATCGACACGAAGTCACTGCCCGAAGTGACGGAAGAAATTCTCCGGGAAGCGGGCCGGCCGCTCAAGGTAGTCGAAATTGCAGTTGCTATGCGGGAGCGTGGCTATCGGTCCAACAACGTGCCGAATACGCTCATGCGGGCCATTCGGGATATGTTCAAGCGGTATCCGGGGCGGTTTCAGGTGGGGAAGGATGGGCGGTGGGCTGCTACAGATCATCAAAGTCACTTTGCTTAGTTGGCCTAGCAGCAAGCCCCTTAGCGTCGGCGTCCTCAAGCTCTATCTGCGGAACTGCGCGTTTCAATCGTTTTTTCGCTTCCTTTATATGCTCTTCCTTTTTAAGGTCTTCGGGCATCGTTCCACCGATGCGCTGGATTGCATTTCGGACTTCATTGCCAACCTCTCGATTGATCCGATACGCCTGCTGTTCTGAAACCGGTCCAATAGTCTCAAGTTTTTCTCTGGCCTGGGTAAGTCGAAATGCATTTGCTGCCAATTCGGTCGTGCCGATTCGATCCATCAGGAGGTCTTTAGCTGGGATTCCCTTTCGGGCTTTAATGGCATCGCTGCCAAGACCACCATACAATCCCTTGTAGCCGGCGTCGTGGAAGAGTCCGAAGTTCCGAGAGTTAACGCCTACTTTCTTTGCCACGCCAGATAGGTCTCGAAATTCCCTTGTGCATCGCTCCCGCTCTCCCACTCGCTCGCGGTCGGCTAGAACGGCGTCGCTCAACTCTTGCCGGCGAGTCTGGATGGCGAAGTATCTTTGGGCGTCGGCAATCGCCGCCTTAGAGGGGTCGCCGTTCTGGGCGATTAGGTAGCACGCGAACCTCGACAACTGCACGTCTGCCGTTTTCCGACTAGCGCCACTTCCCGTGGTGACCAATTTGGTGTCGGCCACAAAATGGTTGTCAGCGTCGTTGCCAGACTCGCGACACGAAATCTTTGCTCGCTCAATCGCGTTGGCAAAACTCCGCCATTCCGAGTAATCCAGTACTGCTACCAAGTCCCTTGCGCTCCAGTATTCGGCCCCAAATTCATTGACCCGCTTGATTTGCTCGAACAGGCCGTTTGGACTCATTAAATCGGGCATGCCAAATCTCCATAACTGCGACAGTTTAACAGGTGTCCTATCGCTGGCTGGACCAGCTGCCCCCAGCGGGGCTGCTGGATTCTAACGTTTAGCGTGGCGCCACACAAGCCCCTAGCGTGCCATGCCTTGACAGCACACACTACTGACACAAGAATGCCCGTATGAATGAGCGCGATTACCTCCGGCTGAAGAAGCAGTTTGCCGACGAGTACGAGCGGAAATTGCAGGCACTTGAATTGATCTGGCTGGAATCCTCTGGCGGCAAGAAGCCTCCCAAGGAACAGCCTGAAGGAGCTAGTGTCAGCCGCGGCAACTCCGCGGCAGCCGTGGCTGAATTCGTTGAGCAGTGGGATGGAAAGGAATTCTCAGCAAAGCAGGTTGAAGGCTGGATCAAGTCAGCCAAGGGTCTGAGCACCAATCGCACGACGATCATTCACAAGCTTCGCAGGATGGTAAACGACGGCATCATTGAGCTGGCCGAGCGCGGCAGTGGAAAGCGTGCTTCGGTGTTCGTCGTCCCGGTAAAGGACGCTAAACCAAAACTGGTCGACGATAAAGAAATCGAGTCTTTTCGAGAGCACCTTAAGGCAACCAACGTTGATCCAAGTGCGTTCAAGGAATTGTTGCAGCGAGACTATGCTGCATCCAGAATCTCACAATTAAACCGCGATCAATTCGAGAAACTGCGCGACATTTTCAATGGGCAATCGGCCCCGAATACAATCGACAACAACCACACGATCGTCCAATCGTAAGAAGCACGAAGCCAAGCCGGTAAACCGCAATGGAGTGCTCGTAACACTCCGGTGATGCAAGGTCGCCCTCCACAAGCGACCATGGCGGGTCCAAACCGTTCCGGTTTGCTTCGTCCCATTATATACGCGCACAGATCCATGACAACTAACTCGCATACACACTTTCGCTGGCGAAATTCTCCGAAATATTCGGAGAGTGGCCCGCGTCTGGTGATGCAGCGTGCCTTATAAGCTCAGCAAGGGTCGGCCCTGCGCCGATCGGGTTCAATTCCCCCTCTCTCCGCTAAGCCTTCCGCTTGGCGAGCTGCAATAGCTCTGCACGCGCCCAGGTCGACGTATCCAGCGTCCGATCCTTGGCGGCGGCGTCCAGGGCCTTCCGCTCAGCATCCGTTAGGCGAATCCGTAGAACGTCCTGGCGGCGTTCAGCTTGTTTTTTCTTTGGTCGTGCCATACTCCACAATGTAGCCACAAAAAACTTTGTTGGCAAGCCCCTTTTCCTAGTTGACGTGTAGCTACGTTGTGGCTACAATAACTAGAGACGAAAGGGAGCCAGAAAATGATAGCCATAGCTTGCCAACACGAGAAAGCCCACAAGCACGGTAAAGACCGACAAGGGAACCAGCGGTTCAAGTGCGCTCTCTGCGGAGCGACGTTTGTCGAGCCGACCGCCAAGCCGATTGGCGACTTGCGGATCAGCCTCAAGGACGCCACGACGATCCTTGGTCTGCTCTTGGAAGGTCTGAGCGTCCGGGCTGCTGAGCGGTTGACCGGGATTTGCCGCCAGACGATTTGCGATCTGATTCTGGTCGTCGGGGACAACTGCCAGAACCTACTCGACACGAAGGTACGCGGAGTCGAAGCCCGCGACGTGGAAGTTGACGAGATTTGGGGATTCATCGGATGCAAGGAAAAGAACCGTGCCAAGCATGGTCAGAATGCGGAGTGGGGCGACAGCTGGACGTTTCTTGGCATCGACCGCAACACGAAGTTGATTTTGACCCACCTTGTCGGCCAACGTGACCACGAAACGTGCGTCACGTTCCTGCGCCAGTTGAACAAGGCCACGACCGGACGATTCCAGTTGTCGACCGACGGCCTCAAGACCTACACGCACAACGTGCCATTTGAATTCGGCAGCCGAGTCGACTTCGCCCAATTGGTCAAAACCTATTCGAGTACTCAGGAAGTCACCCGCTACAGCCCGGCCACGATAATAAGCGCTGAGAAGCGGCCAGTCTTCGGAAACCCGGACCCTGACCGAATTTGCACCAGCCATATCGAACGGTTCAATCTGACCGTCCGAATGACTCTGCGGCGATTCACGCGATTGACGAATGCCCACTCCAAGAGCCCGCGGCATCACGCGGCCATGCAGGCGATTTTCTATGCGTTCTACAATTTCTGCCGGAAGCACGAAACGCTCAAGGGCAAGACGCCAGCGATGGCCGCTGGATTGGCCGACAAGGCTTGGACTATTGATGGGCTACTTGGACAAGCTGCAAAGTCATAATCCGGCGATCTTAATCTCCTGAATGATGTTAGTTATCTGCATCTCCAATACATTCATGTGCCTGTAAATACCGCCTTTCTTACCGCTCCCAGAAAAGGTCACCGTTGCCTGAATTCCAAGGTACGGGTTCTTTATACGGACAATTTGGTTGTACTCCAAATTTGCATCAGCAAACTCATAAAGTTCGGTCTGGAAAGCGACCATTTCCTCGGTTGGAAGTTGGTCTTCGTCTAGCACCTTTGTGTCTTCACGAAAACGCATCGCCCTAAGCGCAAAGTCAGCCAATTTATCGCTCAGCTCAGCGCGGCGTTTCCGATCATCAAGCCGCGCTCGCAATGCCGATAACTCTTCGCGATTCCCGCCGATATCTCCCCGCAATTCACCATTTTCCTTTTTGAGAATGCCTGCGTGTGTGATTGCATCATTTCTCTCGGACACTGCGGAATCGCGTGCCCGGTTGGCATCGTTGATTAACTTAGTGGCAACCGGTGGCGCGAGATATGCCATTGCAATGCTAAGCGATATTGCCAGCAGACAAAACGTCAGCAGCGCTGCCTCGGAGAGACCCCATTTCCTGGTATTAACCAACCGCAAGACTACAAGCCCGACAAGCACCAGTACCGCGCCGCATGCCGCAGTAACTACAAGTGGCGTGTACTGAAACGATCCAATTACAAGAAATAACACAGCCACTACGGCGCTAAATGCCGTCCTCCAGAGATAGCTCTTGAGGTGCGGCCTTCCACGTTGTCGCCATAGCCGTAAATACGACGTGAGGCGGTGCGGTTTGTCGGTGCGGGGCGGATCGTTGTCCATGACGTTGATTGTACTGCGACGGGGTGAGATTGGCAGAATGCCGTATCCCCGGGGAAAACTGCCAGAACCGGCGGGATTCCCACCCGCAGGCTAGCCAGTACCCAACCGTCGGCTGGACGTCCACCGATTTCGAGTGGGTCGAGGTCTACAACAACACCGGCGCGGCGATCGATTTCGACTCGACACCCCGCGTGTTTGACGATTTTGTGGGGACGCTCGCCGAGCCGAACGTCGCGTCAGGCTCGCTCGCCGCCGGCGACGTCGGCATCCTCTACAACGCCGAGATGCTCACTGCCGAAAACATGGCCACGATGTGGGGTGCGGATAAGAACTACATACCGGTCGCACCCTGGCCGGCGCTCAATAATGCGGGCGGAGATACAATTGCCATTTGGGACAACATCGACGATTACGGCAACGAGACGATCGACGGCGACGATCATCGGGCCCACGCGCTGGCGTCGGCCGCCGTCGTTTACAACACCGTGGCCGGGGAAGGCTGGCCCACGGTCAAGAATGGCAGCTCGATCTATCTCAACAACCTGTCGGCCGATCCAAACCAAGCATCGAGTTGGACGCGGGTCGGCACGACCGACGACACTTTGGAAACCTACAACGCAGCTCCGTTTGAGGAGATGACGATCGACCATCCCGGCGGCGACATCGGCAGTCCGGGCTACGCGCCGGGCGCTGTTCAAACCGCTTTGTTTGGCGACTACAACGGCAATCACGTGGTCGACGCGGCGGACTACACCGTCTGGCGAAACAGTCTCGGCGGCAGTAGCTTGCTCAACGACGCCAGTCCGGGCACCGTCGACGTCGCTGACTACAACTACTGGAAGGCGCACTTCGGCGCAACGGACGCCGGCAGCGGCGGTGCTGCGGCTGTGCCGGAACCGGCGAGCGCGATTGTGCTGGCAATCGGCGTGGTCGGCTTGATGAGCGTGTTTGTGGGCCGGCGCAAATGGCCGAAGCCGGTGTAGGTTAGATCGCGTCGACGGCGACCAGCTCCTCGCTCACTGCTTCGATCTGCTCGGCGGCCAGCTGCGGCAGGCGATCGGCGAAGCCGACCAACAGCGCGAGGTCCGCCAGGCGGTTGATCTGCCGTGGGATGCCGTGGCCGAGGTAGTGGAGCGCTTCGAATGCGCCGGGGGTGAAGATCTCTTGCGAAGCGCCGGCCGCTACGAGCCGGTGGCGGACGTACTCGGCCGTTTCTTCTGCGGTGAGCGCCCGCAGGAGCGATCGCACGGCAATGCGTTCGGCGAGGCTCGGCAGCCGGCCGACGGCCGAGACGAGATTCATCTGGCCGACCAACAGCAGCGTGAGCGTCGGCTTGGCGTTGTGTTCGAAGTTCAACAGCAGCCGCAGCGTTTCCAGCGAGCCGCAATCTTCGAGCAAGTGGGCCTCGTCGACGACGATCACCGCGTGTCGATCGAGTTCGGCATTTTCGGCGAGGAATCGCTCGAGCCGGCGGACGCTTTCTTCGACCGTGTGCCGCGGCGGATCGGCGGGCGGCGCGCCGAGTTCATCGGCCAGGTAAGTCAGCAGATCGCGGCTCGACATCTGCGGAAAGACGAGCCGCACAAACGGCGTGAACCGCGCGTCGAGCTGCTCTTCGACGAGGTGGGAGAGCAGTGTTTTGCCGGTGCCGGCCGGGCCGGCGAGCAGGGCCGCGCCGCGCTCGTTCTCGATCGCATAGCGGAGCTTCATGAGGGCGCCTTCGTGCGCCTCGCAGGCGTAGAACGCCGCACGATCGGTGATCGACTCGAACGGCTGCGACGAGAGTTTCCAATAATCTAAGTACATAAATCGCAGTCAATTCGTTGATAAGTGCTTGTCTTAGCGTGCCGAGTTGGTTCGGTTCTCAATCACGCCGAGCAGCTCGCAGCCGGTTTCGTCGAGTAGTTCGCCGGCGATGGTGAGGTCGTCCGGCTCGGCGTTTCGCGGATTGGTGATCATCAGGGCTGCGTCGATCCGCATGTTGCGGATCAGGTGGCTCATCGTGGCGTACGAGCGCGGCGCGAGGACGGCGCCGAGATCGACCAGCACGACGTCGTACGCATAGCGGAGGACGCCGGCGGTGATGGCGGTTTGCAATCCGGCTGCCAGCTTGGCGCCGTCCGGTTCGCGGCCGGCTAGCTCGCGCGCGTCGAGCGGCAGCAGGTCGACGTGGTCGGCCTCGGCGCGGATCACCGCTTCGGCGACCGGCAGGCCTTGTTCCAGCACGTCTTGCCAGGTGGTGGTGGGCTGATTGCCGAGCAGGGCAGCCAACCGCGGCGCGCGAAAGTTCGCGTCGACCAACGCGACCGACGTCTTGCGGGCGGCGAGTGCGACGGCCAGGCAGAGGAGCGTGGTCGAGCAGCCGTCGCCGGTGTGGAGCGAGCTTACGCCGATGAGGCCGCCGCGACCTGGCTCCCGGCCGCAACGCGTGAGCAGCGTGTCGGCGATGCGTTCGTACTGGTCGGCGTATTGTTCCCACAAAGTGCGACAAACCCGCGGCCAGCGGAACGCGCTGACGGTGGTTTCCGGCCGGAAGGTCGGTTCGGCGGCGGGAGGCGGCGCGAACGTGCCCTCGGCCACGAACGACGAGAGTGGCCGCTTGCCGATGATCGGCGTGGCCGACGTGGCCGACGTGAACACCGGTCCGTAGTCGGCTGCGACGATTTGCACCGACGACTGGAGCGCGGCATGAGGCACGGCCGCCGGCTGGCGCACGAGCGACTCGGTCGGCGCGGGGGCCATCGGCGCCGGCGTCGCGGCCCGCGGCGGGTCGTGACGATAGGCCTTGATAAATGCCTGGTTGGTGCTCATCGGAACTTTACCGTGATTCTGTTTCGAGGACGACACCGCTGAGCCGGGCGACTGCCGGTTCGCTGGTCTGCACTTGTGGCCACGGCTCGCTGGGGGACTGCGGCGAAGTCGACGCGGCGAATGGCGTCGCTGGGGAGACGGGGATTTCCGCGTTCTGGGCAGACGACGACGCGACGGCCAATGGAGTCGAAGTCTCGGTTGAGTTTTCCGTCAATCCTGCAGACGGTGCTTCGGTCGACTCGATCGCCATCAAGGGCTTCGACTTCGCGGCGGTCGGTCCGATCGCGGTGGGCGCGATGGAACTCGATTTGGCGTCGGGCGGCGTGGGCGGGTCGAGCGGAAGCATCGGTTCGATCGCCGACGGTGCTGCTTCAAGCGTCGAGGTTTGGTCGACCGCCGTGGTGCTCGAGTTGGGGGGCGGGTCGGCGTGATGCCAGAAGCCGCCGAGCATCAGCGTCATCGACGTGCCGCCGATCGCCATCAGGGCCAGCATCGCAGCAAAGCGGATGATCCCCAGGTAAGGCTGCATGAGCCGCCAGGCTTGGACCGTCAGTCGAATCGGCAGCGGGGCAAACGCGAGCACTCGGTCTTGGTATTCGGTGGCGTCGGTAGTGTCAGCATGAGTTGGCGAAGCACCCGACCGCTGAAGCGGTCTCGTCGTCGGCGAGGTGTGGATCGGCGGGGCGGCGGCGTGGGGCGAGTCGACGCGATAGGACGGCGATTCGCTCGGTGCCGTCGAAGGTCGGCTCTCGGCGATTTCTGCGATTCGGGCCAGGATCGGCCAGGCCGGCGCCGGCTCGCGCGCGAGGCGGCAGCCGCGATCGGCGGGCGGTTTGGCCGTCGCGTCGTCGGATGGAAATGGTCGTGCTGAACCCACCGCGCTGGTGCCTTCCTTGGCGAGCGTTTGGTCCGTGGGTGTGCGCCGCGCAGCCACTACGCGCCTGCGCCCACGTATTCGCATTCAGTATCGGGTAGCGGTTGCGAGGACCTTGAGGGGGGCGCGGCCGGCGCAATAAAAGTGACCAAAATCGGCGCGGTGCCAGCACTGCTGGCAGCCGAAAGGCGCGGCCGGAGCGTCGCCCTCCCGTGCTATTGGCTCAGCACGGTTCGCAGCGCGAGACTGTCGCGCCAGTCGACGGCGAGCCAGACGATGGCCGTGCCGTCGCGGCTCGAGGAGAGGGCCAGCCGGCCGTCGGGTGAGAAGGCGACCGAGGTGACTTCTTGCTGGTGGCCGGCGAGCGAGAGGATTTCTTTCCCGTGGTCGAGATCTGTGCGGGTGTCCCAGAGTTTGACGGTGTAGTCCTGGCTGCCGGTAAGGACGCGGGTCGCGTCGGGCGAGAAGGCGACCGAAGTAACGGCGGCCGTGTGGCCGGCGAGCGTGACAAGTTTGGCGCCGGTGTCGGCGTCCCAAATGATGGCGGTGGTGTCCACGCTGCCGGTGATGATGCGACGTCCGTCCAATGAGAAGCGGCCGCAAAGGACGGCCCAATCGTGGCCGGCGAGCGTCCGCTGCAATTGGCCCGTCCGGCGATCCCAGAGTCGCGCGGTTTTGTCGGCGCTGACCGTGAGCACGCGCGAACCGTCCGGCGAGAAGGTGGCGCCGAGCACGCGGTCGGTGTGGCCGATGAAGGCGACGGGGCTCAGCTCGCCGGTGGCGACGTCCCAGAGCCGGGCGGTGCCGTCGTCGCTGGCGGTGAGGATTTCGCGGCCGTCGGGCGAGAACTCGGCGGTGTTGACGTAGCCGGTGTGGCCGCCTTCGAGCTTGCGAATCGCGTGGCCGGTGGCGGCGTCCCAAATCTTTGCGGAGTGATCCCAACTGCCGGTCACGAGCAGCTTGCCATCGGGCGAGAGGGCGGCCGAGGCGACCGCCCCGTGTGGGCTGTAGTGCATTACCGGCCGCAGCGTGTCGACGCTCCAGAGCGTGGCGTCGTTCCCGCCGACGGTCAAGAGATGGGTGCCGCCGCGATCGTAGCGCGCGGCCCAGACGACGCCACCGAGCTTCTTGAAGTCGAGCACGGTTTCCAGCGGCGGACTGGCGGCGCCGGTGGCGCCCACCGCGGTCGACAGATCCCAACGATAGACCTTCGAATCCAGATTCGCCGTGACCAGCGCCGAATGTCCATCCGGGGCGAAGCTGACGTCGCTGAAGATTCTTCCCGGCGACTTGATTTCGTCGAGCATTTGGGCGTCGGCCAGCCGCCAGAGTCGCGCGGCGCCGTCGTCGCAAATGGTGAGGGCCTGCGTGCCGTCGGGCGAAAGGTCGAGCGCGGTGACGTAATTGGGATGTTTGAGCACGTGCGTGCGGTCTTCCTGGCCGGTGGCGACGTCCCACCGGCCGCACGTGTGGTCGCCGCTGGCGGAGACGAGCCGCTGGCCGTCCGGCGTGAATCGCAGGGACGTGATCGTGCGGCTGTGGCCGCGGAGCTCGTGGGCCAAGGTCCAGGCGCTCGCCCGGACTCGACTTGCGCCAGAGCCGAATGTTGCCGCGGTCGTCGCCCGTGGCGAGCGTGTCGCCCTGTGGCGAGAAGGCGGCGGCGGAAACTTCGGCCGAGTGGCCGGTGAGCGGTTCGCCGATCTGCGTACCGGAGTGGCTATCCCAGATTTTTGCGTCGTTGCCGGGGCTGCCGGTGACGATCCAATCGCCGTCGGGCGAGACGGCGAGCGTGCCGAGCCGGCCGGTGGGCGTGAGCGCGGCGAGCTGCGTGCCGAGGGCGACGTCCCAAATCCGCACCGAGTTGTCGCCCGCGCCGGTGGCGAGCCGACGGCCATCGGGGAAGAAGACCGCGCTGGTGGCCAGGAACTCGTGGCCTTCCTGGAACGTACGCAACTCTTTCCCGGAGGCGACGTCCCAGAGGGCGGCCGTGCGGTCGCGGCTGGCGGTGACGATTTCGTGGCCATCCGCCGAGAAACGGGCCGAGAGGACCGCATCATCGTGACCTGCCAGTACCGTCGAGTGCAAGACTCGCGTTTCCTGGTAGCCGGCCAGGTTCCAGAGCCGAATCTGTTTGTCCTTCTTTTCCTGCCCACCGGAGAGAATGAAGTCGCCGTTGGGCGAGAAGGCCACCGACCGAACCGCATTGCCGTGCCCGCGGAGCACCTGCGAAATCTCGCCGGTGGCGAGGTCCCAGAGTCGGATCGAGTTGTCGTCGCTGCCACTGGCGACCAGTTGGCCGTTGGGTGAAAACGCGATGGAGCGGACCGGGCCGTCGTGACCGGCCAGCCGCAGGTAGTTGGGCTTCGGCCTCGGCTCGCCTTCGAGCAATTTGCCCAAGTCGACCGGCTGGACTTCGTCCGGGTTCCAAATCATCACCAGCTTGTCGTAGCCGCCGGTGGCGACGAGCTTGCCGTCGGGCGAGAAGGCGGCGGCGTAGACGGCGCCGTCGTGCCCGGTGAACTCGGTGAGTTTTTCATACAGCGGCCGGGGGCTGGAGTCTGGGGACTGCGTTGATTCACTCCTTGCTCCCTGCTCCCTGCTCCCTGCTTTCTGCCACACGATCACTTTGCCGTCCTGGCTGGCGGTGACGATGCGGCTGGGCGTCGGGCGAGAACCTGGCCTTCCAGACCCACCAACTGTGTCCCTTGAAAGTTTGCAGCGGTGCGGCGGTGGCGACGTCCCAGAGGATGGCGGTTTGGTCGAACGAGCCGCTGAGAAGTTGCTTCCCATCGGGCGAGAAGGCGACGCTCACGACGCCGTCGGTGTGGCCCTGGAGCGTTTTTTCGAGCTTGCCGGTTTCGGCGTCGAGGATGCGGATCTGGTGATCGCTCGAGCCGGTGGCCAGGTGCTTGCCATCCGGCGAATAGGCGACGGCGTGGACGTATTGGCCCTCGTGGGCGCGGAACAGTTCTTCGCCGTTGTCGACTTCGCGGACGATCAGCTCGCCGCCCCAATCGCCGCTGGCGAAATGTCGACCGTCCGGCGAGTAGGCCACCGCGTCGACCGGACCGGCGGCTTGATACTTCCCGGCATTGAGCGAGCAGAGATGAACCAGCCGGCCCCATTCCCAATTGCGGAGCTCGGGCTTGCACTGGTTGAGGAGCTCTTGCGCGTAGACGAAAGCGTTGTCGTTGATTTTGGCGGCGGCGAGGCCGATCTTGGCGACGTACGATTCGTATTCTTCGGCGACCTTGGCCTCAACGGCGATGCTCTTCTGTTTGACCGCGATTGCTTCTTGCTCTTTGGCGCGCTGCTCTTCGCGCTCCGCGATTTCCTTCTGCTTGCGCGTTTCGAGCTCGGCCGCAATGGCAGCCTCCTTTTGCTTCGCTTCCTTTTCCTTGGCGACAACGGCCTGCTCTTTGGCGATCACCGCCACGTCGCGTTGCTTGACAGCTTCTTTCTCGGCCACGACCGCCCGGCTGCGCTGCTGATTGACGAAGTAGAGCGAAATCGTGATGATCGTCACCACCGCCGCCACGAGTGCCGCGACCGCCTGCTTCGCGCGGCGTAGCCGGCGCTGACGCTGGTCGCGATCGGCCCGGGCGACGTTGATCTTGGCGAGCAGTTCAGCATGCTTCGGGTTGTGCTCGTCCAAGAGCGAAGCCCCGAGATCGAAGTCGCCCTTGTCGAGCGCGCACTTGGCGTAGTCGGACTGGGTTTCGACCAACAGGACCCCGGCGCGATCGTTCGCGCTCCACAGATTGAGCGACTCTTGGAAGCCGTAGAGCGCGCGGGCAAAGAGTTGGTAGTCGCCCGACTCGCGGGCGTTCTGCAGGTTGAGATTGGCGTGGGCGGTGAGGACCAGGCTCTCGGAGTGGGCTTGGTACGTGCGGATGCCTTCTTGGAAATCCTTGACCGACTCATAGCGATCTTCTTGCCGCGTGGCCATGGCCCGCAGGGCGATCGACTTCAGCTCGCCTTCGTAGCGGATGCCGTCGATCTGGTTCTGGGCGGCGTTCATCAGGCACTGCATGACGTCGCGGCCGGAGTGGGGCGGTTTGCCGCCGATGATCTCGTAGAGCATCGCGCCGAGGAGATAAATGTCGCTGGTGAAATTGATGTTCTCGACCGGTCCGCGGGCCATTTCCGGGGCCATGTAGGCCGGCGTGCCGCCCAGGCTGTCGGCCTGGAAGATCGCATCCGCGTTGGCGAAGATCGTGGTGATCCGCGCCAGTCCCCAGTCCATCACCAGCACTTCGCCGTAGTCGCCGAGCATCACGTTCTCGGGCTTGAGGTCGCGATGCACGACGCCGTGGGCATGGGCGAACGCGACCGCGTCGGCCACGCGCAGCAAAATGCTCAGGTTGTCGTCGAGCATTTTTTGATGGAGCACTTTGTCCCAGGGCGTGCCCTTGACGCGCTTCATCGAGTAGAACAGGGCGCCCGCGTCGTTCGCGCCGAGATCGTAGATCGGCACGATGTTCGGGTGATCGAGCTCGCCGGTGACCACAGCCTCGGAAATGAACTTGTCGCGTTGCTCCTCGCCGACCTTGGCCGAGGGCTTGAGCATCTTCACCGCGACGGTGCGGGCGATCGACGATTGATGTGCGGCGTAGACGACGCCCATGCCGCCCTCGCCGATGACTTCGAGCAGCTCGTAGTCGGGAACTTCATTGGGCGAAACAGGCTCGCGGGGCGTGCCGTCCTTTTTGCGATCGCGGATGAAGCGCGACTTCACCGGCAGCGACGAGCGGTGACCGGTGATCGTCTCCTTTTGCCGAATGGTTTGTCCCTGACGACTGCCAGGCGTAAAGGTGCCGCCCCACTCCGATTCGAGTCGTTTCCGCTCTGCGGGCGGCAGCGAGGCCAGGTCGATGGTGAGATCGCTGTCGATCGGGTGGGTCCGCCGCGGCGAGGAGAATTCGGCCGAGTCGATCGTCGCGGCAGAGTCTCTGGCGGCGTCGCGTGAAGCATCGTCGCCGGGCGAGTCGCTTGACTCGGGGGGCTGAAACTCGATCGTCATGTCGGTGCGGTCGGAGATCATGGGCGACTTGCGCTGCGGGCCGCTCTTCTTGCTCTCTGGCGAATCGTCGCCGGTCGAGCCTGATTTGACGATTTCCAGGTCGATCGACTCCTCGGTCGCCTGACCCGCGCCGGTGGGCGGCTGGTGCAGCAGTTTCTTGTCCTCGACGGTCCGCTGGGCAATGGTGCGAATCGCGGCGCCGCAATTCGCGCACCGCCCCGCCGCGAGCGACGCGGAATCGAACTCTTGTTGGCAGGCGTGGCAGAATCGCATGGCGGATCGAAAGTTGCGAAGTTAGTTCTGATTGTAGTCGACGTTGGCGAAGGTTCGCATCCTGCTGGTTGGAACCAATGGTTGGGGCGTGCTGCGGCCGCGGCGGCCGGCTCGACGGAGCCGTTTCCAGGCGGTGTCGTCCGCTTCGGCGAGCGCGGCATCGACCCGCCGCGACCAGGGTTGGGCAACCAACGCGGTCGCAAGCAAGGCGACTTGCCGGTCGTCCGTGTCGGTGCTCTCTGCGATCGCTCCTTGTCTCTTTGTCTCCAAGTCTCCCTGTTTTTTGGCACCCGGACCAGTCTCCAAGAGCGGATTCTGCTCTAGCGGCACGGCGGCGGGCGTCTGCTCTTCGCCGACCGGCGGCCGATCGCGCGTGCCTTCCGAGTCGTCGGAGACGTCGATCACGCGGCCGCGGCGGACGTCGACTTGGATCACCAGCCGCTCGGAGTGGTTTTCCGTGCGGACGAGATAAATGGCGTAGCGGCCGTCGGGAAGCGTTTTGAAGAACTTGCGCAAGTCCATGAGCGCTTCGTCCTTGATGCGATAGCCCTGGCTCTCCGTGCCGTCGGGATAGACGACGCGGAGCTCAAGATACCGCTCGGTCGTCGCGGCGACTTCGCCGCCGCCGCCGCGAACGTCGGGAATCTGCAATTGTTGGGTCAGGCCGCCTTGGTCGGGAACGAATACTTCGGTCATCGGCCGCTGCGTCAGATCGAGTCGCGGCACGTCGGGCGTGGTGTCGATGGCGACCCCCGCGTTTTGGATGCCGGGGTTGCTGACCGCGACGAAGTCGGTGACCGAGCCGCCGTCGTCGTCGTACACGGAGAGCGTTATGATGATGTCGGCGGTCGGGTGGAGCGGGTTGGGCGGACCGAGGTACTGATGCTGCACTTGGGCCGAGCCAGTGGTGAGCGTGTTGGCGTTGCCCGAGTTGCGCGCCGAGGCGCCGAGCGTCGTGAGCCCGTTCGTGCCGACCGGCAGGCCCGGGTTGAGCAAACCGCTGAGCTGGAAAGTCTCCACGTGACCGTCGCCCCAATTGACGACGTAAGTGACGACCTGCGGCACCACTGCCGGATCGTTGAGCTGCTGGCTGCTCACCAGCGTGAGCACCGGATTGGCGCTGTTAAAGTCGTCGAACGTGAATTGTTGCGAGCCGCCGCCGCTGGGCGTCATGGTCACGGTGACGGTGAACGTGCCGCCGGTGCTGTAAGGGTGGATCGCGTCGACGGTGCCGTCGCCCCACTGGATGACGTGATTGAAGGTTTCGACCGTTTCGCCGCCGTTGGAGGCGAGCGTGTTGAGCGGATTGTCGTAGCCGGGATCGTTGAACGCCACGCGAATCGTGGTGATGCCCTGTGAATTGAGATCGTCGCCTTGGAAGTTGGAGCCGTCCGGCTGCGGTGCGAACGACGGGGCGACGTTGGTGACCACGATCGTAAACGTCATCTCGACGTAGTCTTCTCCGACCGTTCCGTCGCGAAACAATTGTGGGTCGTGATACGCGCCCATGTCGTCGTCGGCTACGCGGACATGCACCTGATACGTACCGTTGTCGGCATAGGTGTGGCTGCCATCGAAAGATGCATCGGTGAGATCTCCCACGCCGCCTACGTCGTCGATCGTGGCGGCAGACGTGTCGGCCGAATTGAGCGTCACGTCGTCGTTCCAGTCGACCCAGTAGCGAAATGTTTCCGAGCTGCCCCCCGGCTGCGAGAATGGATTGTTAGGATTATCGAAGCCGGGGTCGGTGATCACACCCAGATTGACGAGTGAGATCGTTTGCGATTCGACGATGATTTGACCACCGGCCGGCAAATCGCCGTTCGGCAACGTGAGCGCGGGCGCGACGTTCTTTACGTGGATGACAAACGAGAGATCGACAAAATCTTTGCCCGCGATTCCGACGTCGTTCCCGTTCATGTCCTTCGTGAATTTCAGCGGGTCTTGGAAGGCCCCCATGTCGTCGTCTGCGACGCGGATCGTGACCATGTAATCGCCGTTGTCGGCATAGACGTGGCTCATGCTCATGAGCATCTCGTTAAAGTGCTGGAACGAGGCGGTGGTTGGCCCGTCCAGAACGTCGCTTGCGCGTCCCACGATCATGAGGGTATCTGAGGCGTTACCGTCACCCCAATCGACCGTGTAGGCGGCGAATTCCTCCGTGCTGCCGCCGGGCTGAGCATGTGGATTATTCGGATTGTCAAAACCCGGATCGAACAGTCCGACTCCTTTTTCGTTGAGCGTGAAGGATTGGCCTTCGTCGACCACAACGTTGTCGATGCCCGTGAGTGATGGCGCGACGTTCTCGACAGTGACCGTGAACGACTGCTTATCGAACCCGCCGTCGTCGTCGGTGACGGTGACCGTAACCAGGTAGTCGCCATCGTCGGCGTAGGTGTGCTTGCCGAGGACGGCGCCCGAGCCGTTGATTTCCAAGACGTCGGCTGGTTGGGTGCCGGTGCCGTCGCCCCAATTGACGGTCGCCGTGTGGGTGTCGAGTTTGCCGTTGTCAATGAACAGCCCGAGGGCGGGCGCCCCCATTCCCGCGAGATCGAGCTCGTGGCCTTCGAGGACCGATTGATCGACGGCGACGACCAGTACCGGCCGGACGTTGTTGACCGTGATGTCGACGTTGTACGGGCCGCTTTGGCCAGAGTCGTCGTCGTGGACAGTCAGCGCGACGGCGTAGACGTCGCTCATCGTGGCGGTCGGGTTGTCGTCGCGATAGAGGTGCGTGACCTTCAGCTCGCGGGACTGGGCGTCCCACTGATAAGTGGTTCCGCCGACGGTTCCGCTGGAATTCATCAAACCGAGGTCGGGAATCGTGTCGGCGGGGCCGTCTTGCCAATTGACGTCGACCTCGAACACGTCGAGCGCGCCGGGGTCGTTCACCGTCATGGTGATGGTCGCCGTCTGACCCTCGTCGATTGTGGTGTCGTCGACGTGGATGTTGATCAGCGTCGGATCGACGTTGGTGATCTCGACGTTGGTGAAGTACTCGGTGTGGTCGCCGTTTTTGTCGATGATCCAGGCGCGGACGGTCTGCGAGCCGGGCCCTTCGGCCGTGAGGGCGGGCGGCACCATTTGGCTGCTGCCCGCGACCGATCCGCCGTAGCTGCCGTCGCCCAAGTCGAACGTGCCGTCGTTGTCGAAATCGTAGGCGTAGTGGAAACCGGCCGCGGTGTCGACCGAGCTGGGGTCGAACTGATTGCTGAAGCTCACCGTGGCGGACGATCCTTCCGGCACCGGTCCGTTGTTGCCAAGATCGGCGGTCGGCGCGACGTTCTCGACCGTCACGAAGAACGACCGCATGTCGACTCCGCCGTCGTCATCGGTCACCGTGACGTCGACCTTGAATAGGCCATTGTCGTTGTAAGTGTGCGTGCCGAGGATCGCGCCGGAGCCATTGGCTTGCAGGACAGTCGCTGGTTGGGTGCCGGTGCCGTCGCCCCAATTGACGGTCGCCGTGTGGGTGTCGAGTTTGCCGTCGTCAATGAACAGCCCGAGGGCGGCGCGCGCCCATTCCCGCGAGATCGAGCTCGTGGCCTTCGAGGACCGATTGATCGACGGCGACGACCAGTACCGGCCGGACGTTGTTGACCGTGATGTCGACGTTGTACGGGCCGCTTTGGCCAGAGTCGTCGTCGTGGACAGTCAGCGCGACGGCGTGGACGTCGCTCATCGTGGCGGTCGGGTTGTCGTCGCGATAGAGGTGGGTGACCTTCAGCTCGCGGGACTGGGCGTCCCACTGATAAGTCGGTGCCGCCGACGGTTCCGCTGGAATTCGTCAAACCGAGGTCGGGAATCGTGTCGGCGGGGCCGTCTTGCCAATTGACGTCGACCTCGAACACGTCGAACGCCGCCGGGGTCGTTCACCGTCATGGTGATGGTCGCCGTCTGACCCTCGTCGATCGTGGTGTCGTCGACGTGGATGTTGATCAGCGTCGGGTCGACGTTGGTGATTTCGACGTTGGTGAAGTACTCGGTGTGTCCGCCGTTCTTGTCGATGATCCAGGCGCGGACGGTCTGCGAGCCCGGGCCTTCTGCCAGCAAGGCGGGCGAGACCATCTGGCTGTCGGCCATGACGGATCCGCCGTAGCTGCCGTCGCCCACGTCGAACGTGCCGTCGTTGTCGAAATCGTAGGCGTAGCGGAAACCGGCCGCGGTGTCGACCGAGCTGGGGTCGAACTGATTGCTGAAGCTTACCGTGGCGGACGAACTTTCCGGCACCGGTCCGTTGTTCGTGAAGTCGGCCGTCGGGGGCGACGTTCTCGACCGTCACGAAGAACGACTGCATGTCGACTCCGCCGTCGTCATCGGTCACCGTGACGTCGACTTTGAATAGGCCATTGTCGTTGTAGGTGTGCGTGCCGAGGATCGCGCCGGAGCCATTGGCTTGCAAGACGTCGGCCGGTTGGGTGCCGGAGCCGTCGCCCCAGTCGACCGTGGCCGTGTGGGTGTCGAGTTTGCCATTGTCAATGAACAGCCCGAGGGCGGCGCGCCGATGCCCGACAGATCGAGCGGCGAGCCTTCGTCGACCGTCTGATCGACGGCGACGACCAGTACCGGCCGCAGGTTGTGGACGAGCACGTCTTCGGTGCGCGTCGCGGATGGACTGCGCACTGTCGGTCACTTTGACGGTGAGCGAGTAGCTGCCGTCGTCGGCCGGCGTGAACGAGAACGACGGGTTAAATCCTTGCGCGACGGTGTTCGCACCTTGCTTGAGCGTCCATTCGTAGAACAACTGGCCGGTGCCCGTGGCGTCGGCCGTGGCGGTGACTTTCGCGCCTTCGTTCGTATCGTGCACGGCGGTGGCGGCGTTGAGGTCGGGCGGGGCAAAGACGATCTCGGCGACCGTAGCGTTGAGCACGCGACGCCGTTCGAGTCGCCGCACGAGGAGCGGCGCGGCTTTCTTTCGCCGCGTGGCCGGGCGCAGGGACGGGCGTTGCAGAATCCAGGGCAGGCGCATGGTGAAGACCTGACGGGTGGCGAACGGAGGGTGTCGGGTTCCGGAACGACGAAAATCGGGAGCGCTGCCGCTCCGCGTTGAACGCGGCTGCCCACCGCCCAGTTGCGTCGAGCGCGCCCGCCCGGCTGGCCGCGACGCGAGGCCGATCGAGGCGGCCGCATTCAAGCCCCATTATCGCGAGCGGCGGGGCAAAATGTCAAACATTCTGTGCCGGCGCATGTCGCTTTGTGGCAGGGGGTTGAAGCGAATCGGCCGGCGGCGGTCGGCCGCGGTGGGAGTGGTTTTCGGCGGCAGACGGCGTGCGGCGCCGTCCGTCCGGCTGTTTGTCAGACATTGTCGGTTGTGCCGATTGGGCTGAAGATGCTGGTCTGCGGCGGCCGATGGAAGAGAAGGTTGGTTATTCTCCACCGTTCAACGCGGGTGTTCTTGCCAGATGCTTGCTAGCAGCGGCCGCCGAATTTGGTTTCGCCGAGCGATCGTGCTGGCGGCGGCGACGCTGGCCTGCGCCGCGTGGTCGGAGAGCGGCACCGCGGCCACCGGCATCCAGTTCCCGGCCACCAACGCCTACCATCGGCGCAACTACGATCCGTTCGATGTGCCGGCACCGCCGGCGGTCGAAGCACCGGCCAGCGCCTCGCCGGCGAAGCGTCGCCATCGTCTTTCAGGATGACGCTTTGCACGGCGACACGGTGCATGGCGGCGTCGTGCATAGCGATTCTCACGCGCCGATTCTTCAGCCGCCTGCGGACGATCCCTTCGATCGTTTGCCGCCCGTTACGAATGCGACCACGTCGAATGCAATCGTGCCGTGTGCATTCGAAGGGACGGACTTCCAACCGGCCGACTTTCAAACGCCCAGCACGCCGGCGGAAGCCGAGCCGCTGCCGGCGCCGCAACCCAAGTACGAACACGAGCACAGCGAGGAACAGGCGGGCTCCATCTGGTCGGCCCGACCGGTGAGCGAGCTCTCGACCGACATCGTGCTGCCCGGCGGACTGCTGCCGAAGAACCACTGGCAGGATCGGCCGCAACAATTCGTCCCTTGCGGCAACGTGTGCGGCACGACGCGCGGCTGGCCGGTGAACACGTTCACCTGGGTCGCCAGTTGCCTCTGCCACAATCCGCTCTACTTCGAGGAGATCAACCTCGAGCGCTACGGCTACGGCTGCGGCTGCTTCAGTCCCTGCTGCTCGAACTGTCTGCAATCGGCCGTGTCGGCCTGCCACTTCTTCGGCACGATTCCGGCGCTGCCGTGGGAGATGGCGGTCGACTGCCCGGGCGAGTGCGACTACTCGCTCGGCTACTACCGCCCCGGCAGTTGCCCACCGTGGCGCTACAACTGCTGCACGCAGCCGAGCTGCCTCGGCGCGCTGTCCGAAGGCGGCGTGGCCACGGGGCTGGTGTTCTTGATCCCGTAACCAGCGGGCTGGGCAACTTCGTTTTGGATTCTTGGAACGCGTTGAAAAACACGATTCCCTGTTCCAAAAATCACCTGTTTTGTCACCCTCACATTGCATTCGGCACTGCAAAACAGGTCGATTCAAGAACCCCCGCGTTCCAAAAGACATCGAATTCGCGCCTCATGGGGTAAGTTCCAAAATTCGCCCTGACAGCAGGACCCGGTTGGTGACAAAAGTCGGTACCCCGACTTTTGTCACCGACGAGTGGCTCGCGCACGCCAAGCGCTGGCCGCGACGAATCATCGCGTGCCTCGGAGTGGAAGATCAAATTGCCAAACAACTACGCGGGCTGATCGCCAACGGGCGCCGTCGACACGTGTTCATTTGTAACCTGTACTGGCCGGTGCCTAGCCCCGATTTTCAGCCACTGGAAAGCGGAGAGACGAGAGCGGAGTGCGAAGATCCAATCCGTTGGCAGTAAGAGTTTAGCGAATTATCAAACCGCGGCTCGACCGCCAGGATGGCTGTCACCGGGTTTCTCTGCGGATCACTCGTGCCCGGTCGCACACCGCACACTTCGCCTTGCCGCGATGGACGCGTCGAGATAGCGGGTTGCTTCGTTGTTAAGCAACCGGGCTCCTTCAAGGCTGTCGAAGATGACTTCCACCAGCAACAGCTTGCCGCGGCGGAACTTCATGCGGTGCACAAGTTTGAGCGGCTGCTGCATGGGCCGACCGATCGGGTGCATCCACGACTCTCCCCAAACGATGACCTCATTGCCCTGCCCCAAAAACTGGTACCACGGCTCGTGGTCGTGGCCGACGGGTACTTCCATGATCGAAAAAAATATTGCGAAGGCACGTTCCACGGCCGCGATGCCTTGGTGCTCGCCAGCGAAGGGAATCGACTGCGGATCGCCAGCCAGGTGAATCGCGATGTCGTCATCGAGAAAATGGCGAATCGCGTTGAACGTGTTTTTTTGCTCGACGTATTCCGCCGCAATGTAGGCCTTGGCGAGACTCACGGGATCGGTGATCAGGTCTTCTGGGTAGACTGGCCCATCGGGTACTGCGAGCGCATCGGCCAGGTCGGCGATAACGGCGGTCGAAATTGGCTCCCCCGCTTCGGCCTTGCAGACGAGCCGCTTGCTGTAGCCGGCGAAATGGGCCAGTTCCGTCTGCGTCCAGCCCTTGCGCTCCCGCAGGTAGCTGAGAAGCTCGCCGTTGCACGGGTACGAACGCTTCAGGTCGCTTTTCGCCCAAGCCATCATCGACCTCACAGGTGTGCGAAGGATTCTCGTCGCTTGGCGATTGCGGCGGCCCCTCGCCAAAGAGTGTACGCACGACCACGTCAACCGCATTGCGTGCGTCTGGCGTCCGGCACCCGCCGACCTCCCAAAGGCTTATTATGGCAACTCATCTCCGGTAATTGCGTTACGAAATAGGCCAATTTCGAGAAAAACACGCCGCCCGATTACGTGAGATATTGCGCTTCCGATGCTGTTTTGCCGCGTATTCAGGCGTTTTGCGACAGGTGTTTGGGCGGGTGGCTAATTTCAACAAATCTGCACCAACAGGAAAATATCGATGAAATCCGCTAGCTCAAGCCGCTCATACCGTCCACTTCCCCCAAAGTACACCCGCGTCCTCAGTCTGGCTTTCATCCTGGGACTCATTGCTGCGGCGCTTCCGCCGGAGTCTTCGGCCGCCGGAGTACTTTTCGGAGCGATCGGCGACAGCATGGTTGGCGAGCATTTCGACCAACGCGCTCGCATGCAAGTAACCTTCAAACTCAGGAATTCCTCTCACAACATTGTGAGTCGGTGCAAGCCAGTATAAGACAATCGGAGTTTCAACTCCTATGAAGCGCAATCGAGCGTTCGATTGCTGAAGCGTATTCCCTAGTGGTCGTTTGCAGCAAGACAGAGGTCCTCCATGCCCGTGCGTCCATTGCGGCGATCCCAAGAGATAAACCGCTATTCTCGACGTCTCGTTTTCGAACCTTTGGAAGAACGGGTGGTTCTGGATGCGGCGGCGTATGTCGTCGACTTGGCGGCCAGCGGCACGCTATCAGGATCGGGCACTGATTACTTGAGTGAGACCAGCTCTAGTGAGTCGCGGTTCACCCGCAAGGCAGCCTCGCTCCACCAATCAGTGTCGTCCCGGGCGTCGCCTATGATGATTCAAATGGGCTGGCGGATGAGTTGGTGGAGTACCATTGGTCTTACGATGCCAGCCTGGAAACGGGCTACTGGTACGACGACGTGCTCGAACCGATTGGCCAGCCCGAAGTCGCCCGCATTCATGAGCTCAAGGCGTCACGCCTATCGCAGTGGTAGGCTACGACCCAGAGGAAGGTCCGACTGGCTATGCGTCTGCGACTTCCGTTGGAACGGCCGTTTATCGTTTTCGCATCTATGACGTCGATTGTCCGATAGTCGGGACGCCCGTGAAGGGCGACTGGGCGTTTACTTACGATACTTTTCGACACAATGACGATGAAGTTTCTGATCCGCACGAAGGGACGGTGAGCCGCAACAAATCCGTGACCATTCAATTCTATAAGGCCACAGACGAATCCACGTCACTAGAACTCGTCGATACCAAGACATTTACGCTGGGTCACGACGGATCGATCGAGGGTGAGTTTGACTTGACGACGGGCAGCGAAATCGAAGTCGTTCTCCACGACCAGGTATCGGTCACATCCAATTATCGAATCCATTCCTACATGAATTTGTCGATTGAAAATGTTCATGCACACCACGCCGACATGCTTCATTTCAGCCACTATGAGACGACGCTCGGCGCCGACGTTACGAAAGTGGCGATCGAGTACGAGGTGACCGACCCTATATGCTATGTGCGATTTTGTCGCTGAGCGGCGTCGACGAGTTCGGCGAGCATAACGCAGGACAACAAGTTCCGCATCTCGCCCGACATCATCATGAACGACCGCGATTTACACTCGCCGACCCTGATTCCGGCGCCGTCATCGATGCTTCGTCGGCAGTAGACATTGGCCGGCACCTGCTGCTCGTCGATGGCACGGCGCCCGGATCTGCAGTCGCTCTTCGCAAATGTTAGATTACGACACGATCCTCGTCCATGAACCGGGATATGAGGAAGATGGAGTGCCGTTCCGCGGGTTCTTCCAGCAGTCCGAGACCGCACGTTTGTCGTCCGATCGGGGGGCGAGTCGGAAGATACCCTCTATCTGGGAGACAGCCTGCCCGAAACACCCAGGCAAGTATCGCTAACCACCGTGGATGGAATGAGCAGATACGATTTTGCAGAAACTGCACCGGGAATTCTCGTCGTAACCGCGGACGACGACGATCTCGTATTAAGTTACCCAAGTTTTCAGTATCCGATCACCGCCTACCTGGGCAAAGGAAGCGACGTCTTTGTCGGGGGTGCTGGGGGCGACGAAGCGCACGGCGGAGCGGACAACGACGCGTTGCTCGGGGAAGGCTGGGATACGTCAGTGACGTCGCTGGAATCGTTGTTCCAGGACATGCTTGATCTGAACTTCACCCTCGCAGGCGGGGCTGGAGCCAGCCGCAGGCGACAACGACACGCTCTTCGGCGACGGGGGAGATGATTTTCTGCTGGGAGGTGCGGGAGGCGACACACTCGAATCTGGACCGGGGAGGGCTATTATCTTTGGAGATTCACTGAGCTTGACCGGGGCGGTGACGATCAATATCGACGACCTGGAATTTGGAGCGGACGTCGACTTCGTACGTTCCGGCTCTGGAGCCGACACGATTACGGCGGGCGATGCGGCCGTGCTGATCATGGGGGGGGGCGGCGGCGACACGATCGACGGCAGTACCTCCGGGTTGAATCTCCTGTTTGGCAACGCCGGTAACGACACGATTACGGGGCACGGCGGCACGGACATTATCGCCGGCGGCGATGGCGACGATACGATTGTGGGCCAAGGAATGCTGATCGGAGACAGCTTCACCTTCGATACCTTGAATGGCTTGAGTTTCAGCGGGATCGCGTCTGGGAATTTTCAAGCCTCGCTGCAAATGGTGGGAACGGACTCGGGGGACGACACAATCACGGGCGGAAGCGGATTTGACCTGATCGTGGGTGGGGACGGCAACGATAAATTGGCAGGCGGCGACGGATTGAACGTGGCCTTCGGAGACTCGTTCAATCTGAAGTTGTCAGTCGGACTCGATTTCAACGAGATTTTTTCGCCGTCGATTTTCGCCTCGATCCTGTCTCCTGCCTTTTTCGATCTTTAGGCTCGTCGATGTTGACTTTGAACTCACTGGATCGGGCGAACGATACTTACGAACGGGGGAAGCAACACCGATATCGCATTTGGGGGAGCTGGTGATGACGAGCTTTATGGGCATTCCGGCTGTGACTTTCTGGTGGGTGGCGACGGTAATGATACGTCGAGGGCGGTCCAGGCTTACGTTTGAACTCGGCGGCGTCCTCGTTGGTGGCCCGGGAGACGACACGATTACCGGCGGCGACGACGCCGATTACCTCGAATCCGAGGGAGGGATCGATACGTTTTTCGGCATGGGAGGCAATGATCGCATCTTCGGGGGCGATGAGGGCGACGTTCTCGACGGCGGGGACGGCGACGACATGCTCTACGGCGAAGGGGGAGACGATACTCTGCTCGGCGGCGAAGGTGACGATCAACTGTTCGGCGGACAGGGGGGCAACACCTTGGACGGCGGCCCAGGAAGCAACCTGTTGTTCCCTGATGCACTCGCGCCGTCGATTTCCCAAGTCGGAGACGTGACGTACACGGCGAATGGCAGCCCGGTGCTGATCGCTCCGCTGGCGGTGGTCGAAGATCAGGATAGCTTTGACTTCAACGGTGGCGCGCTCACCGTTTCGATCGTGACAAACGGTGATTCCGGCGATATTTTGGCCGTCGCCAATCAAGGGGTTGGCAGTGGTCAGTTTTCAATCGATGGAGCCAATGTTCTGTTCGAAGGCCAGGTCATCGGAGCGATGACCGGCGGTACCGGGCTGTCTCCATTGTCGATCGGATTCAATCTCAATGGCACCATCGATGCAGTGCAGGCCCTCGCACGGAGCATTACATTCGAATCACCGGGAGGCTCGCCCTTCACGGCAGTCCGATCGGTTTCTGTGGTCGTCGACGATGGCGACGGTATGCAAAGCGATCCCGCCCTCGGTTCCGTTTCCGTGCTCGTCTTCAGCGGGTTCCCCGGCGACTACAACCTGAATGACAGTGGTCGACGCCGCCGACTACACCATGTGGCGGAACACGCTGGGCCAGAGTGGTCTTACGCCCTTCAGCGGCGCGGATGGCGACGGCGATGGCGACATTACGCAGGCCGACTACAGCGTGTGGAAGAGCCACTACGGCGAAACTCCGCCGCCGGGAGCGGGGAGCGTGGCGCTGCGGACGTCGCGTGGAGCAGCCGCCCGCTGACAGGAAGTGGTGCCGCCACGCTCGCCGCCATCGAACCGGCATCAGTGGGCGTAGCAGTCGGGCAATGCCCACTGAGCCGACATCGACCCCTGTCGAATCAGTTGGGGACAGAAGAGCGGCTGCCTTGGCAATTCTCGATACTCGATTCACTCGGCACGACTCGGCCTTTCGGCCGTGGGTCGGCTCAACTCTTTCAGGGTCGCCGAGCCCGTCCACGACAATCTATTACTCTTGCTGGCTAACGACCGCGTTGGGACGTCCCTTACGGCAAGACTTCTCTGCAGCGAACGATCGCAAGGACGTCGACCATCGCGAGGATGACCTGAATAGCCAGAGCTTGACCGACGAACCGCTTGCTGTGGTGATGGCGGAATGGCGCTGAGTTCGAGCGGGTGAGATTTCAATGGAACAATCGGGGACACCGAAAGCACCGGAATAATACGCTTTCTAATCTGAAGTAGCGCGTTGCTAGCAATGATGTGCCCTGCAATTCTTGGCCTTTTTGGCAAGTGCTAGCTGCAGGTTCAGATTAGAACGCGTATAAGCCGGCTTGGAGTTGGGAATGCAAGAGTCCTACGCAAAAGGTCTAGCTAGCCACTGCGATCCCCAACCGTATGCTCTGAGAGAAACTGCGGACACCGAAATATTGCCTTGACTTTACTGTTCTGTCTTCCGCTTCTCTTAGCTCACTAGGCCGCGTTCTCGTCTTTAATGACTCGGAGGAGGCAGAGGATGGAGATCAGGAATGAGAGCAGCGATAGGAGGAGAAACAGGAAGTGCAAGCCGAATAGGATTGGGTAGAATTTGGCAGGAACGAGCGTCGGAATCGTTTGCAGCCAAGCGAAAAAGCTGGCGACCAGCGCGAGCAGGCTGGCCAGGAACAAATCGATTCCGACTTGGAAAACGGTGCGGAGAGAGGCTTCCGACGACAGTGATGGTGATACCCGGCACCAGTTGAATGCCAGGCCGCTAAACGAGAGGATCACGATGAATGACGACAGCGAGAGAATCTCGTTTCTGGTCGCGAATTCGCTGAGTTGTGACGCTAGTATGGATACGCAATGATCACTAGCGGCGCGGGCAGCAAGAAAATTGCCGTGCGCCGCAGGAGTCGCTGCAATCGGTTCGGTTGATTGCTCATTGGAGCTGACTTGCGCGATACGCCGTCAAAATCGCCGTTCGACACAACTCCCGTTTGCAGGCGTTGCCGATCAACACCAGCCCGGCAGATGCCCGCCGGGACGGGGCGATTATAGCCCGCTCGCCGGTGACGTGAAACAGCTTCCCTTGGAGCGCGGAGTAGCGTGCTGGCCTCTGCCTGCGCGAGCTGAATTTCAGAATCGACTCCGCGAGTAATTCAGCAGCGGACGGGAGTCATGTAGGGGCGAAACGACTCCCGTCAGCTTTGCATTGCCCCGCTGCCCTGGCGCAAGATGAAGGCAGCATCACCACCGGGTTGGTGTTCTTGACCCAGTAGCAACGCTGTTATTCTTTGCCGCCAAGGTGGCCCTACGATTGCCAATACCGTTCGCTTTTGGGGTGCAGCCAATGATCATTTGCACGTCCGAATCGGTCCGAGCGGCCGGGGCGTATCCGACGAGTTCGAGCGTGGGCGGTTCGGGAAAAATGGTAATTGCGATTAGGCATAGCTATTGCAGTCGCAATCTCGTGTCTGGCAAAGCGGAGCCTTTCGAGAGTCGAACCGCTGCCGGCCATAAATGCTGGATGAGGAGGCAACGATGGCGAGCGATCAATCGTCGGGATGGGGACTGTGCGTGTCGTGCAAATGGTGGCAGATCGAGCCAGATGCTAAGGTGGAGCATCTCACGGCCGGCTACTGCATCGAAGAGAAGCTCCAGCCGTTTGAATTGCGGGTGACCGGCAATAGCGGTTGCAACAAGTACATGGCAGGGAAGCCCGCGCCGGCAAGGGTTCGAGCGAGAAGCCACCCGCGGCGGTACCGCAGCGGTGAGCGAAGCCAGCTCGCTAGATCCCGCGGCGGAATTTGAGTACGAGCTGAACCATGCGATTCAGCCGTCCGAATTCGAGAGTCTTGCAAGTAATCCTTTTTCCAGGCGGCATGCACAGCGTGGATCGCAGCAAAACATCGAACGGCCAGTCGCGAACGCTTGAATTCGTTGCTCACGTTTGCCGTCGTGGTGGCAGGGCTCTATTTCGGCCGCGACATCCTGCTCCCCTTTGCGCTTGCCGTGTTACTGAGCTTCGTGCTCACGCCGATCGTCGAGCGTCTGGAAAGCTGGCGGATGAGGCGGTCGATGGCCGTGGTGACGGTGATGGCGCTGTCGATCCTGGTGAGCAGCTGGCCTGTCGTTACATCGTCACGCGACAAGCCTACGACGTGGCCTACAACTTGCCCAAGTACAAAGGGAACATCATCGCCAAGGCCAAGGCATTTCAGGTCAGCGAAGACGGACTCTGGAGCCGCGCCTCGCAGACACTCCAGGACGTGCGGGCCAGTCTGACGCCGGGAAGAAGAAACATCTGCCGAAGTCGAAGCCTGCCGCACAGGCAATCGACACGCAATCAGCGGAGTCGGCCCTCTCCAGTCGCAGTCGCGGTTCGAGTCCGCCGGCGCGAGTCCCGAGCAGGAAAATCGGAGGCGGATTCGGACACCGGTTCCCGTCGAAGTGGTCGAGAGTCTTTCGGCGGAAGAAGTGGCGAAGGAGATCATCGGACCGGTGGTCTCGCCGCTCGCGTCCGGGGCGATGGTCATCGTGTTCGCCGTCTTCATGCTGCTGGAGCGCGAGGACCTTCGCAATCGTCTGATTCAATTGGTCGGAACAAGTCAATTGAACCAAACGACACTGGCCCTCGACGACGCCGCGCAGCCGCGTGAGCCGGTATCTGTTGATGCAGTTGCTCGTGAATCGGCGTATGGCGTGGTGATCGGTCTGGGATTGTTCTTCATTGGTTTGCCGAATGCGTTTCTGTTGGGCGCGTTGACGCCGCGCTGCGATTCGTTCCTTATATCGGTCCCTGGATCGCGGCGCTGATGCCGGTGACAATGTCGCTCGCGGTGTTCGACGGATGGACTCGGCCCGGTTTGGTGTTGGCACTGTTTGTCGTGCAACGAGCTCGTCAGCAACAATTCGCTTGGAGCCTTGGCTATATGGCGCGAGCACGGGCATCTCGACGATCGGCATCTTGGCCTCCGCGGTTTTTTGGGGCTGGCTCTGGGGGCCGGTCGGATTGGTATCGCCACTCCGCTCACCGTCTGCCTGACCGCCGTCGGAAAATACGTTCCCCAGCTCAGTATCTTGAACACGTTAATCGGCGACGAAGAAGTGCTGCCACCCGCATGCGCGATTCTATCAACGGGTGCTGGCGGTGGATCCCGAGGAAGCGACCGAGGTCGCCGAAGATTTTTTGGAAAACCATACGATCGAGCAACTATGCGATGAGGTGTTGCTGCCGGCCCTCGGCCTCGCCGAGCAAGATCGACACCGCGGGGAACTAAACGAAGCGAAGATCGCTTTCATACACCAATCGACTGGCGAGATCGTCGAGGACCTGGTCAGTCTTCCGCAAGCGACAAAGCAGCCGACCGAGGGCACAGTAACTCCGCGGAACATGCCCGGCGAGAGAATCGCCAATCAGACGCCCGTACTCTGTCTACCAGCCAACGACGAGGCGGATGAGATCGTGGGCACGATGCTGGTCGAGCTGCTGCGTCGGCAGGGTGTTGCAGCCGAAGTGCTCTCTGCTGAACTGCGCCGAGCGGAGAAATGCTGGAACAAGTTCAGAATCGGTCTGCGGCCATTGTCTGCGTTTCTGCGTTGCCGCCGGCCGCTGCCACACATGCTCGTTATTTGTGCAAGCGGCTTAGACCCAAATTTCCGGACCTCAAGATCGTGGTCGGCATGTGGCAGGACCAAGACGTTTCCGTCAAGACGCACGATCGTTTGAGCGCAGTGGTGCTGATCTCATCGTGCGGACGCTATCGGCCGCCGCCCGCGAGCTGAAAGAACTGTAAAGGAATAATAAATGGGACGGGGTGCGTCCGCGCAAGCTGGAGCGAGGTTGGGGGTGGAAGCGTCGTAGGTGGTAGGAGTCGAAAAAGGAGAAGAATCAGGAGCAGAACTAATGGGCGTGGCTAAGTCGTTCTGTCCTTTGTTACGCCGAACTGCCTCGTGCGCTTGCCGATGGGGGCGTCGCCACGGGGCAAGTGTTCTTGATCCCGTGGCGACGCTGTGCGCCTCACAGACGCCCTGACCGACGGCGACTTACCTTCGTCGTCGGCGATTTCCCGTGCTGCCGGCCAGGCCGATGCCGAGCAGGATGAGTGTGCCGGGCTCCGGTACGTTGGCAAACGGCAGGAGATTGAGAGCGGCATTTTGCCCACCCAGGAATCGGCCGACGGCGTCTGGATTGAGCGTTGCATCATCCACGAGGGCCTCGTGATTCTCCGGGTCGTATCCGCCGAGGTACTCGTAGAACTCGTAGCGGCGGGTCACCGATTCGTGGCCGGTGCCCAGGTCGTTCAGGCCGCTATCGACCTCGTCCATGTTGCCAGCTTGCAGGAGTTGCCATTCGACCTCGACTTCCGCCGGGTCTTCGCGATCGGGCATGGCCGGATCGCCGACGACGAGATGTTCCAATTCGGCGGGTGCTGGAGACTCGGTGACAAACACCTTGACCCACATTGCGTCGCCAAATTCGGCGAACGGATCTTCTTTCGGACCGCCGGCACCACCGCTTGGACGGCGGCGGGTGCGGCTGGGTTGACCGGCGGCGCGACGTTCCAGGCCGGGGCCGGGATCTTCACGTTGGACCCGGCCGGGGAAAGATTGCCCGTGGCATCGCCGAGCAGCCAGCGGTAGATCGTGTTCGTCGGGTTGCCGTTGAGTGCGACGCCGAAGTGGTCGCCGGGCAGATTGATGTAGTTCGGGTCGCCGCCGTAGGCTGAGTAGAACAGCTGGTGCCCGCCCGTGATCACCGGGTTGTTTGGATCTTGGAACGGGGTGCCGGCTGCCCATTGCATGGTCGACGAGTCGAACGAGCTGGCGTAGCGGACGATGGTGCCCGTTCCCGTGTCAATTTTCACCGGGTCGCCGTAACGGATGTAGGGGCTGCCGAAGGTGAAGGAAATGTCGGAGGGATGCACCCCTTCGAGTTCGATTTCGAAGCCGTGACACGTTTCGCCCGTGTCGTTGATCATGTCGAAGTTGCTCAAGCTGCCGAACAGTGTCGCAGCCAAGGCTGGGGTGTTGACCCAAACCAGCCGCAAGCACAGCGCCGAGCAGAAATCTGGCTGATTTCATTATCGGACCCTTTCAAAAGATGTGAGATTCAAGTCGGTAGACGGACCATTCCAAAGTCGGGTCGAGGAATTACTCCAGCTGGACCGCCTCGGCGGTCGTTAGAAGTTGAGCGCCGGCGTCAGTGCCGATGCCAACGAGGGTGCGGCCGAGATGACTGCACACGTGCAGACCGACTTCATCATTTGTCCCTCGACGCCCGGCCTGACCTGCCGCCGGTGGCGGCCTTTCGCTAAAACGCAACCAGTTCGATTCTGCAAGACTTGTACCAAGCGGCGTGAGTCCGGTTAGCGATTCAGTAACGCCCATGAATCGCGGCGGAAAACACGACGGAATCCGCATTCGGTGGGAAAATGCGAGCGTTTTTGGCACATTGCGCCAGGCAAATGCGCCAGCGTGGCCAAGCTCGCACATCACCAAATAGAGAAGCGGGGTCATGCCGAGCCGGCCGCCAAGAAATCCTTAAAGAATCGCATCTCAGGCCCGGTAGGTGACTCGAGTGCTAGCCGATACGTGCGGAAGCGTGTCACGCCGCTCGGCGCGTCGGTGCAGCGGTGGCCGGGGCTTCGATGATTGCGGGCGTGCCTGCGGGTCGCGGGCCGAGGTAGCGGGCGGCATAGAGTCGGGCCAGGTGCCGCACGTAGAGCCATTGTTGGGCGAGCGATAGTTTGCTCTCGCCGCTCACTCGGTCTTGGAACTCGATCGGTATCTCGACGATCTGCTGGCAGCCGCAGCGGACGATGATCTCGAGCAGGATTTTGTAGCCCAGCGGTCGCAAGACCTCTGGCCCGGGCCAGCGTGGCGCGGTGGATGGCGAAGAAGCCGGCCATCGGGTCGGAGGCGTTCGTCAGGCCGCGCGCGAGCAGCGTTGCCGCCTGAGAGTTGACATGTCGGAACCAACTCCAGGTCGGGTCGACCGCGCCGCCGGCGACGTACCGGCTGCCGATGGCCAGGTCGCACTCGGCGACTCGGCCGCTGCGATGAGCTTCGGCACGGCCTCGGGGGGATGCGAAAAGTCGGCGTCCATCACGAGCAGCACGTTGCCGCGTGCCAGTTGCAGGCCTCGCAAGACGGCGGTTGCCAGTCCCCGTTCGCCGCGGCGGACGTAGAGCCGCAACGGATGCTTGGCCGAGAGCCGTTGGCAAAGATTTTCGGTGCCGTCGCGGCTATCATCATCGACGACGATCACCTCGGCCGCGGCCCGCCACGTGCAAAATGTCGAACAGCACCGGCAGCAGCCGCTGCAGGTTCTCCTGCTCTCGGAACGTGGGGATGACGATTGAAACGTCTAACGTCGAGCTCATTTCGGGTGGGCTCCGGCGCTTGGTGACTTCGATCGGTTCCGCGTTCGGTCCGACGACGTGAAACTCGCCGACCACCCGCGGCTTGAGTCGCAAGAAGTCGTCGACAGATTTGGACTGCCGCAGCTCCTTGTCGGCCACGACGACCACCGTTTGCGGCGGCGGTGGAATGAGTGCGTCGAGCTCGTCGCTCCGGACGCCTTGCACTCGGCCCGCGGAACCAGGTCCGCTCCTCGGGCGAGAGATAAAACAAGAACGAGCCGATCCGTTCGCCGACCATCACGACGTTTTGAGGCAATGTGTCGCCGCTGGTGATTTGTTGCTGCCAGGGACCGTTGCGAATGCAGTTCGGCCAGCCGTTGCATCGGCCAGGTGGCTAGTGCGACGAAGCCGATGGGGAACCAGAGCATGCCGACCGCGAACGCCGCGCGGAACTGCTTTCGTTCGAACAGCACGAGTGCTGCCGCCAGAAACGCCGAGGCGAGCACCGCTACGGCGTAAGCCGCGGGGGGCGAGGACACATGCCAGGCGTAGTCGATCGTGAGCAGCACTCCCACCGAGGCAAACACGCCGAACAGGCAACAGAGTCGAAACGTCGTGACCATCATCAGTCGGGCCGACGGTGCAAGGTCGTTGTGGAAAAAACGGCGAAAGCCCAGGCCGGCCAGGATCGCGATCGGCGGAAACACGGGCAGCGTGTAGGTCAGCAGCTTCGATTTGGCGACGGTCAGGAAGAGCAAGCCGCCGACAAACCAGCAGGCGGCGAGCACCGTGGCCCGGCTTTGCCGCGAGCGTCCATCGTCGCACGCCAAGTTTGCAGGACGCTGGCGGTCGCGTAAGCTAACCAGGGCATGGCGCCGCCGAGCACCGGTGCGAAGTAGAAGTACCAAGGTGCCAGGCCGTGCTGCTGCCCTTCTGTGACGAAGCCCATGAAGTGCCGCTGGACGAAGTAGTAGTAGAGGTAGCCTGGGCTGGCGGCCTCCATCGCCAAGAACCAGGGGCTGGCGAGAAGCCCGCCGGCCACGAGCGCCACCGAACCGCGCACGACCAGTCCCCACGACAGGCTCCTGGTGACGATCGCGTAGAGGGCGATGCCGACCGAGATGACCGCGACGCCGATCAGCCCCTTGGTCAGCAGCGCCAAGGCCACGCAAAGCGTTGCGCCGGCGACCCACCGCCAGCGCGAGGCCGCGCCGGTGGCCTGCTCCTGCTCCCAAAAGCAAAGCACGAGCAGGTTGATCCAGGGGACGAGCGCGATGTCGTGGGCCGGCGACTGTACGAGCACGACGGGGAGCACGAGGGTCAGCGAGGCGATCGTCGCATAAGTGGCGGTTTCGGCGTCGAACATGCGCCGTGCCAGCAGCGCCGTCGTCAGGCAACCGAGCAGGGCGAACAGGAAGCCGGGCAGCCGGACCGCCGCCTCGTTCATGCCGAACATCCGCAACGAAGCGGCCTGGGCCGCAAAGTAGAGAATCGGCTTGTCGCGGAACGGTTCGCCGCGAAGCGGGGCACGAGGTAGTCGCCGCTCTCGACCATTTCCTGGGCAATCGACGCGTGAATTCCTTCGTCCGGATCCAACAGCGGCGTCGGCAACGTGAGCGGGTAGACGTAGATCATGGCCACAGAAGCCACGACGACGAACAAGAACGATAGCTGCGACCAGCGGTTCATGCGGGCGAGTTCCTTGGCGGGCAGTTAGTTTGTAAGACGCCCGCGAGAAGGAGCGGCTCAGAAAAGCAACACAAACCGCGGGATTTGTAGCGACTAAGCTGCGACAAGTCGACACCATTTGGCAGCTAGCGGTCACGACCAGCTAGCAGGTGGCTCGATAAGGAGTAGAGGACGACGTCGATTGACGTACGACGAGCGCGAAGCCGGCATAGCAGAAGCCAGGTGCTATTCCGGCAGCACCAACAGTTGCCGCTCTTCGCCCGGTGCAAGTGTTAGTGGCAATCCTTCCGTCAACGTTGCGCCGTCGACCAGCCTTGACTTGCCCCAGTCGTGCGCTCGCGGAAGGGTGCTTCAAGACGCGATACCGCTTGGCCGGATCGACGACGAACCACTCGGGGAACTGATTGATCCGGGCCCAGTCGAGCGGCAGATGGAGAAACTGTTTGTGACGCTCGAAGTCGAAATGCAGTTTTCCGTCCCACGGCGATTCGGCGGACAGCACCACGAGCAGTCCGGGCCCGACTTCCGCGGCGCCATATTTCAGGTCGGGACGCCAAACGTCGGCCCACACGCCGCGCGTCTTCCAGAGCGCGACCATCAGCGTGGTGCGGGCGAAGTTGCCATCCGGATGGCCTTCGTTGATCAGCCCGCTCGGTTGCTGCATGTTCCACATGACCTGCGACTCACTGTCGATCCAGGCGGCGACACCCGCCATGTCGGGTTCGCGGTTGTAGAGATTTACGCGCCTTCGATCGCGTCAGCGTAGCCATCCGCCTGATCGCGCTCCCAGGCAAAGTTCCGATACTTCGGCTGGTTCAACTTGGCGAGCGACTGGCGGACTTCTTGGCGATAGCGGGCAGCTCGCCGGCGAGCTGCCGGGTCGGGCAAGTCGTGGTCGATTTGCCACACGTCGTAGTACGCGTTGTAGACGTAGCCAAAAGTGTCGGCCAGACCGCGCTCGACGATGGCACCCAACTGTGGGTTGATCTCGTTGAGGAAGAGACCGTCTTCGTTGCGGCCGACTTCAAGGATGCGGTCGAGCATTTCGTAGAGCGGGGCCCGGTAGTCGGCCGCCTTTTCAGGATCTGTGAAGCTGAGCGTAATGTATAGCTCTGTGAGCCCGGACACGACCTCGCTGCCATGATCACGGAGCCGCAGACTCGTGAAGTCGCGCGTGGGATGGCGATTGCCGAGCAAGTAGTGGTCACCCAGCCGGACCGCCCACTCCAGGTATTTCGGATCGCCGGTTTGCCAGTAGAGCCGCGGCAAGACTTGCAGCATTTCGCCGTGTGCTTCGACGTTGGCGGTGGCATTCGGATCGGCGTCCGCTTGAACGATCGGTTGCTTCTGAAACGACTTGTCGGGCGTGTGATGCGTCCAGAGATAATCGATCATTGACGTCATGCGTTCGAACCACGGCGTCTGCGGGCCCAGCCATTCCGAAATCGGCATCAATCCATCCTTGGCGTACTCGGCCACGCCGTAGGTCGTCCGCCAGACGTCGGGCGAGGCGAACTGAAACTGGTTTCTGACGAGATCGTAGTCGTCGGGCAGGATGGCCGGCTCGCCGGGCACTAGGCTGCGCAACGTCAACCGCTTTTCGGCGGAGAGCATGTCCCGCATCGGGCCGTGGAACGTGGCCGGCTCCAGGATGGCGGCGGTGAGCACCATGAACGTGTAGTTGTCGGCGGCCGCGTTTTTTGGTTCCCACACGCGGTAGTCGTCATTCTTGGGAATGAGGCCGCTGGGCTCCATGCGTTTCCCCAGCCAACCGCCGAGATAACGCGCTGCATGCTGAAATCCTTGCTGTGCGGTGACGGCGTTCGCTTGGGCTGCCGCGAGGACTTCCGGTGAGGGTAATGGTTGGGCCAGTGCCCGGGCGGACGTGAAGAACAGCACCAACAGCGTCAGGTTGCATCGCAACATAAGAATGCCTGATCCGTGCGAGAGAATTGCCAGCGACCGTCACAAAGCAGCGGCCAGTATAACGGCAAACTCCGCTCCCGACAAAACAGAATCGCTCACGTCGGCAGACGAAACGTCTGCGCGAAGTAGCGGGCCAGCCAGCGGGCGAGCGTGATCCGCTCGGCGGCGATCTTTGCTTCGCCGCGGCCGCCGATGGCGAGCGGTTGGGTCGGCCCGATCGAGCTGCACGCGGACTTGGTAGTGTGCCTCGTCGCGGCCGGGCGGCGCGAGGCCCGCGAAGAGCGGAGCGAGGTCGGCGCGGGCGGTCATCGCCGAGTTGGTGGTCTCGGCGTCGCGGCGGGCCACGTCGACGACTTCGCCCGCGAGCACTTGGCCGGGGGCCTGCTCGAGAATCATCCGCACGTTTTGGCCGGTGGCGAGTCGGGCCACGTCGGTGTCGTCGACCAGCAGCACGGCCGAAAGTTTCGCGGGATCGCCGACGAGGCAGATCAGCGTGCCGGGCTCGACCCACGCGCCGCGATTCCGCTGGTCGAGCAACTGCGCCGGACCAAGTCGGCAGGCGGCCGTCTTTCGGCGTGCGCTGTTCGAGCGCGGGGGCGGGAATGATGACGCCGGCGGTGGGAGCAACCAGCGTGAGCCGCTCGGCATCGTGGCGGCGGTCGGCGAGACGTTCGGCAAGGTCGGCGACTTCGGCGCGGGCGGCCGGAATTTTCGCGGCCGCTTCGCTATCCACGCCGCGGAGCTTCTCGAGGTTGTCGAGCCGCACTCGGGCCAGCTCGTGTTCGCCGACGAGTCGGGCCAGCTCGATCTCGACGCTCGGAATTGGCGAGCGTGGCGACCGGCTCGTTCGCCGCGACCGCGTGGCCGGCGGGCAGGGCGGTGCGGAGCGTGCCGTCGACCGTGGCGTAGACGCGGGCCGCGTCGGTCGGCAGCAGCACCAGCGGCGCGCGGACGTAGTAATTCACCGGCCAGGCGAGGATCACGACGGCGGCCACCAGCGCGATCGTCGCCACGTGGCGAGCCGGCCTTGGCGGAGCTCGCGGCGGCGGAACGGATTGTGGAGCAAGTGCAGCCCGCTCGTCACGGGTCCGACCAGCGCGCCGCCCACCAGCGTCAGCCCCAGGGCATAGGCGAGATTCTCAAGATGGTAGGGATGGAGCACGCGAACCAGTCCCCACACGATGGCCACGAACAGCACGGCGTAGTACGCTTTCGACGTCACCGCGTAGCGCCGCGAGCCACAGCCGATGGCGGGTGGGAACCAGCGCGTCTTCGTCGGCTTGCTGGCCGAGCAGCCAGTGGCCGGCCAGGTTCGACAGCGCGTCGCGCGATCGCTGCCACAGATTGGGCGACTCGACGAGGTCGGAGAGGATGTAATAGCCGTCGTAACGCAGCAGCGGATTGCCGTTCACCGCGAGCGTGTGGACGGTCGAGACGATCATGACGTCGAGCGCCACGAGCTGCACCAGGCCGGGTTGGGCATACCACCAAACGATCGTCGCGAGCGACGCGATCACAAGCTCGACCATCATGCCAGCCGCGGAGACGACGATCCGCTGCCACTTGCTCGTAAAACGCCAGGCGTCGGTCACGTCGCAATACAGGCAGGGCACGAAGACCAGCAGCAGCACGCCCATCTCGGGCACCTGGCCGCCGAAATGTTTGCACGCCAAGGCGTGGCCCAGCTCGTGCAGCACCTTCACGCAGCCGATTGTCGCCAGCAGCCAGAGCAGGTTCCGCCAATCGGCCAAGCACCGACAGCTCCGGCAGACGGGCGCGAACTTCGTCGAAATGGCCGACGATGATCGACGCCGCGAACAGCACGACGAGCGCGGAGAGCAGCACCACGGTCCGCGAGAAGAGCCAGCGGCAGCGGTCGTGAATGGCGGTCAGGGCGGCGTCGGGGTTGATGCCGCGAAAGCGGATCGCCGTGAGCTGGGCCCAGGCGAGCGACCAGCGGCGGAGTCGCTCGGTGCGATGCCGCTCGAGTAGCTCCCGCCTTGGCCCGGGGCGTCGCTCATGAGCAGGCCCGCTTCGTGCAGCCGGCTCAAGAAAGCCCATAGCTCGCGTTCAGTGATGGTCCGCGGCGGGAACTGCCGCGCGAACTCGCGCGACATCTCGGTGAGGCTCACTCGACGGCGGAGCATTTCCAACAGCGCGTGCTCCTCCACTGAGAAATGGAAGTGCTCGAGCGTGAGCGGATCGGTCACGACCCAAGTCGACGCACCGGCCATGGCGACCGGCGTGGCCGTGAGGTCGGGCCGCAGCCGCAGGCGCGAGCGGGCGATCGTTGGAGGAGAGCGGCTTGGTCATGGGACGAAAGGCGATTGCAAAATGCAAAGTGAGAATTGCAGACTGCAAAACTGAGGAAAACTACGGACTACGGAGAGACACGGACTCGGTCTTGCCAATTACCATCCGCACCGGTTGGCCCGGGCGGAGGCGGCCGGCGTGGTTGTCGATCTCGGCCCAAATGCGGACCTGGCCGGTGATCGGGTCGACCTCCGGGCTGACGAACGACACTTTGCCGTCGAATGCGGCCGCCTGCTCGCCGGCCAGGTCGAGCGTAAGCCGCACCGGCGCGCCGAGCAGTTTCGCGTTGGCCTCGCTGGCTCTCAGGAAGCCCTCGGCCTTGAGCCGGTCGATGTTCACGATCCGCAGCGCCTTCTGCCCCGGCTCGACCCATTCGCCGAGCCGAACGAACACCTGCACGATCGTGCCGTCGAACGGGGCGACGATCTGGCGGCGGATGCGTTGGACCTTTGCGGCATCCAGCTCGTTCTGCTGCGTCTTCATTTCCAGGACGGCGATTTGCTGGTTGTGGTCGGCTTGCTCGGCTTCGAGGCGAGTCTTCTCGGCGTTGAGCCGATCGACGTCGAGCTGCGTTTGCGACACGCTCTTGGCGAAGCGGGCGATCGACTCGGTCGAGCGCTGGTACTCGGCCTCCGCGACCTCGGCCGCCTTGCGGGCAAAGCGGATCTGCACGTCGTTCGTGGCCTTCTCGTGGGCGACGTCGTACTTGAACTGCGCCGCCTGCTCGGCCATCCGCGCGACTTGATCGTCGATCTGCGCCAAGCAGCGCCCCTGTTTCACCACGTCGCCTTCGCGCACCGCGACCTTCGTGAGCACGCCCGCCTCTTGCGCCGGCACATCGGCCTCTGCCAACAAACGCAGCACGACCGACTGTACTTCGAGCGGCTGCGCGTTGGTCGCCGTTTCTGCCGCGCTCAAACATTCACTCAGTAACGAAGCGAGAATAATCACGCAGAGACGCAGAGACGCAGAGAAGAGAACTTTGGCGGGTTTCTCTGCGTCTCTGCGTCTCTGCGTGAAAACTTCCGTATTGATATAGAAGAGATTCATTTCGAGTTAGAAGCGGAGCCAGGTGAGGGTGGTGTCCCAGAGGTCGTGCAGCCAGACGTAGCCGAGCGAACTGCGGCCGCAGTCGATTTCCGCGCGGGCGGAGACGCCGGGACGCAACTCGCGTCGGGCGGCGTCGGTCAGCTTCGATTTGTCGAAGGCGACGACGACTTCGACCGTCGGCCGGGCGGCGGTTCCGTCCTTCGGGTCGACGTCGGCGGTGAGGCCGATCTTTTCGACGTGGCCGACGTTGGGGGCGTCGGCGGAGCGGAGGCGGAATCGCACCGGCAGCGGTGCGTCAGCTTGGTCTTGGGCTTCGAGCACATAGCCGATGCGGTCGTCGGCGACGTTGAGCTCGAGTTGCCAATCGGCCGACAGGTCGGCCACCGTGACGAGCGCTTCGCCACGTTCGACGGGTCGGGCCGTGAGGCGAGTGGCAAGGTCCCACGTGAGCACGCGGCCGGCGATCGGGCTGCGGACCACCAGGCTCTTGCGCTCGTGGTCGAGCAGCTTCAGTTCGCTTTCGAGGTTGGCAAGCTGTTGCTCGAATTCGCGTTCGCTGGCCGAGAGGCGGTAGAGCTCGACGGGATTAGCGTCGCGGACTTCGCGGCTCGATTTGGTGGCCCGGGCCGCTTCGAGCTGGCGGCGGACAGTTTCCATTTCGCCCCGCACACGCTTGAGATCGAGTTCGAGCGACGGGTCGCGGAGCCGGGCGAGCGGTTGGCCGGCGGCAACGTCGGACCCGTGCGCGACGAGCACCTCGTCGACCAATCCGCTGCGTGGGGCGAACACTTCCTGCCGCACGGCGGGCTCGAGTGTGCCGGGCGCTTCAACCCTGAAGTCGGCGGGCAGCAGCACGAGCGCGGCAACAACGGCCAGCGCCGCCGCGGCGATGACGGTCGAGCGGGCGACGTGATTGGCGACTTGTCGTTTCGCTTCGGCTAGCGGTCGCAATAGCCAGCGAAATGGCAGCTCGTGGATTTCGAGCGCGTTGTAGAGCGCGGTGGCGGAGAGCTCGCCGACTTCCTGGAGCCGCTGTTGCGTGAGGCTGCCGGTGCGGGCGTCGAATTGTTCGGCGATGAGGATGAAGGCTGGGGGCTCGGTGCGTGACGGGTGGTTCCCGCTCGCTGAAGCGAGCTCACCGGCGGTGGGTCGCGCGAGCGGTAGCACGGCGATGTGTCGGGCGTGCGATTCTTCCGCGTGGGCTTCGAGCGCTTCGGCGATCGGGGGCAGGGCGTCGCTCTGGCCGTCGGCGTACCAGGCCGGCTCGCCGATCGGGCGAACCAGCTCGGCGAGCCGCTCCATCTGCCGCGCAGCGCCGCTGCGGCGTTCGACGTGGCTCGCGCCGCTGGTGGCGAGCAGACGGCAACGGCGGCCGATCGTCGCCAGCACACTGAGCCGATCGCAACCGATCACGCGGCGGCCTTCGTTGGCCACGGCGTAGGCCGTCGGGGCGAGATCAATGTGGCGGTGAATCAGCGTGCTGAGCCGCACGAGCTCGTCGCGGTAGGTGTCGTCGCGCCGAAGGCGGGCGAGTTCGCGGTAAGTGTGGTACTCGGCCGCGAGCTCGCAGACGGCGGCGAGGAATTGTTCGTAGCCGCGATACGTGGCCGGACTGGCGTCGGCGCGGGGCACGATTTCGAGGATCGCCACGGTGGTTGCCGGGGAATTGTCCTGCGCGATTTGCACAGGCGCGACGATCAGCGGTTGGTCGGTCGGATTGTCGACCGCGGCCGGCTGCTGTCGCGAGTGCGGATCGAGCGAAACGACGTGGTCCGCGGCGGCGACGCTCGATAGCAGCGATTCATGTGCTCGGCGTGCCGTCGGCATCGGCTGCGATTTCCGCGCCGGGCCAATTGACGTGGGTGACCGGCCGCAGCGCGCCCGAGGCGTTTCGCAGCCAGGCGGCGCCTCCCACCGCCGAGAGCGCGCGGACACACTCGCTGAGCGCGCGCTCGTAAAACTGCTCGGGTTCGATCGGCGAGCGGGCCAATTGGCCGAGGCTGGAGAGCACGTCTTCGAGCTCGTGCCAGGCGTCGGCGCCGCTGGCCGCACCCGCGGTGGAAAGAGGAGTGGGCATGATAGTTCAGTATATCCGGTGGGTCGGTTTTCGAGGCCGCGCCGTGGCGGCAGGGCGGTGGGGAAAGCTGGGGGACGCGGTGCGGCTGCGGGTTGGGGCGATTTTGCGGGGTCGGCTGCCGTGTTTGAGAAGGAAGTGGGAATAAGGACGGTGAAGAGCGGCGGGCAAGCCCGCCCGCTAAATGTTGGGGCTGCTGGAGGTGCTATCGCTGTGTTTGGCGATAACTGCCCTTGGCAGGGGTGTCGGCGCGCCTGTAGTTTTCCCGCCCTCATCTGCCAAATCCGTACGCACGCGCTCCACTGCGCTGCGCGGACTGCAGCCAATCTTGTCTGACGACGCATGATGTGCCGAGTGACCGCGATAGGTTCGGCCACGGAAATCGCCCCACGAGCGGCGAGCCGATCGCCGTACGGACATGGCATGAATCGCCTTCGAAAATTCTTGGTGTTGTTGCTCGCCGCTTCGATCGCTGCGCCGAGCGGGTTGCCAGTGGGGCAGCCACAGCAACTTCCAGGGCGCGACCGACAAGTATTTCGAGGCGCTGGCCACGTCGATCGAGTATCCGGCCGAATCGAAGTGCACGCTTAACAACAACGACGCGTCGCTGGCCGGCCCGCCGCCCGTGACGCTGCTCGACGCGGACAAACTCGAATACTGGGACCTGTCGCTGGCCGAGGTGATCGAGATCGCACTGGCCAATTCGCAGGTGCTCCGCGAACTGGGCGGCGCCGTGGTGCGATCGCCGGACGCCACTCGCACGACTTACGACGCGGCGATTGCCGAGAGCGATCCGCGATTCGGCACCGAGGCGGCGCTGAGTGAATTCGATGCCCAGTGGCGGACCAGCGTCTTTTGGGAAAAGAACCATCGCTTGCTGAACAACGAGTTCTTCGGCGGCGGCACCCGCGATTTGTATCAAGATGCCAGCGTGTTCCAATCGGCGATCACCAAACAGGCGGTGACGGGCTCGCAGTTTACGATTCGCCACAACGTCGATTACGACGCGAACAACGCGCCCGGCAACGCGGTGCCCAGCGCGTGGAACACGAACTTCGAGACCGAGATTCGCCAGCCGCTGTTGCAGGGCGCGGGCGTGCAGTTCAATCGGATCGCCGGCCCGCAGTCGCAGCCGGGCGTTTACAACGGCGTGCTCGTGGCGCGGATCAACACCGACGTGGCACTCACCGACTTCGAGATCGCCGTCCGCGACTTGATGAGTAATCTCGAAAATAGCTATTGGGACTTGTACTACGGCTACCGCGATTTGGACGCGAAGATCAAGGCCCGCGACGAGGCGCTCAAGACGTGGCGAAGCGTTTACGCGCTGTACGAGACGGGCCGCACGGGCGGCGAAGCGGCGAACGAAGCGCAGGCCCGCGAGCAATACTTCCGCTTCCAGGAAGAAGTGCAAACGGCGCTGAGCGGCGAGATTCTGGACGGCACACGGGTGGGCAACGGCAGCGGCGGCGGGACGTTTCGTCCGACGGGCGGCGTGTTGGTCGCCGAGCGGCGGCTGCGCGTGCTGATGGGCCTGTCGCCGACCGACGGCAAGTTGATCCGTCCAAGCAACGAGCCGATCATGGCGAAGGTCGAATTCGACTGGGAGGAGTCGATCAGCGAAGCGGCTGCACGCCGCGCGGAGCTGCGCCGGCAAAAATGGGAAATCCGCCGACGCGAGCTCGAGCTGATCGCCAGCAAGAATTTCTTGATGCCGCGGCTCGACGCCGTGGGCCGCTATCGTTGGCGCGGTTTGGGTGACGACTTGATCGGCTCCAGCCACGGCAACTCGCCCGGCACCGACATCCCCGACAGCGCCTTCGCCAACCTGGTCGGCGGCGATTACCAGGAATGGCAATTGGGGGCGGAGTTCTCCGTGCCGATCGGCTTCCGACAGGCCCACGCGGGCGTGCGCAACGCCGAACTGCTGCTGGCGCGCGACCGGGCCCTGCTGCGCGATCAACAGCGCGAAGTGATTCACGAGTTATCCGACTCGATCGCCGAGATGGATCGCACGTTTGCCGTCGCGCAGACCAGCTACAATCGTCTGATCGCCAGTCAGCAGCAGCACCAAGCGCTCGTGGTGCCGTTTGAGGAGAATAAGGAAGTCTCGCTCGATTTGCTGCTCGACGCGCAGCGTCGGCTGGCGGAGTCGGAATCGCGCTATTTCCGGGCGATGGCGGAATACGCGATCGCCACGAAAAACGTCCACTACGTGAAAGGGACGCTGCTCGACTACGACGGCGTGTATCTGACCGAAGGACCGTGGCCGGGCGAAGCGTATCGCGACGCGGCCGACATGGAATCGCTGCGAGGCGATCCGCGGAAGTTGAACTACGCTTCGTCGCGAGCGCCGGTGGTCGGCTGGGGCGAGATTCCGCAGAATGCTGAGGGCGGTGCAGCCTGCGAGCTGCCGGAAGCGTTGCCGAGGGAGCAGCCGTCGCCCGATCACCCGGTCCAGCCGACCAGCGCGCTGGTGCCGGTCAAGCTCGAGGATCGAACCGCGCCGAGTGCCGTGATCGCAGCGGATTGGCAGGAGACGCTCTCGCCGGCGCGGCCTTCACCGCCTTCCGCCGCGACGTCCAAAGTTTCTCCCAAGCGGCTGCCCCCCTCGCCGCCAACGCCGGCCGGCAAGTAAGTGCGCCACGCACATTGCGGCTCCACGATTTCCCCAAACGTGGTATTCTGAGGCGGTCGATTCGGTTCTCGTCAAACTCTGGCCGGTTGCTGCTGCGATGCTTTCTTCACGCCTGTTCTGGAAACTGCTGGCTGCCACGGCGGGGCTGAATCTGGCGGCGGTGCTTGCGTTTAGCGCGGTAGTCTCGCGGTGGCAGGAGGGCCAATTGGTCGAGCAGTTCGAGCGCCGGCTGCAGGACGCGGCCTTTCTTGCCGGCGACGACTTGGCGGGGGAAATCGCCGGCGGCCGGAGCGAAGCATTGCAGGCGCGCGTGAGCCGGCTGGCCGAGAAGACCGGCGTGCGTTTTACGGTCGTGGCGCTCGACGGCACGGTCTTAGCCGATTCCTCGCAGAAGGATTCGGCACAAGTTGCCGCGATGCAGAATCTCCACGATCTGCCGGAGATACTCCGGGCGGTGTCGCGAGGGGAAGGGACGGCGGACCACTCGAGCGAGTCGCAGGGTGAAGTGTATCGCTACTATGCGACGCGGGTCGACGTGGACGGCAAGCCGGTAGGCGTCGTCCGCTCGGCGACGCCGCTCGCCGCGATTCGCGAAACGATGACGGCCCAGCGGCGACTGGTTTGGAGCGCGGCAGCCGTTATGTTTCTTGCCTCGCTGGGGCTGTCGGCTTGGGTCGTGGCCCGCATCGTCGAGCCCGTGGCCGAGATCGACAAGGGAGTCGACGCGATTACGGGGGGGAATTTTCAGCATCGGGTCTACGTGCCCAGCCGCGACGAACTGGGCCAACTCGCCGGCAAGCTCAATCGCCTCAGCCAGGAGCTGGATAATCGGATCATGCAGCTCACCGCCAGCCACGAGCGGCAGGCGACCGTGTTGGGCGGCATGATCGAGGGCGTGATCGCGGTCGACCGGCGGGAGCGGGTGCTGTTTGCCAACGCGGCGGCAGGACGGCTGTTCGAGTTTCGGCCCACGATGGTCGAAGGTCGGCCGCTGCTTGAGGTGGTGCGGAATCATACGCTGGAGGAAGCGGTGAGCGCCGCGCTGGCGACGCGGCAACCGCAGCGGCTGGAAACCACGCAGGAAGGCAACGACAAGACAAGCGTGGCGATCCAGGCGACGCCCCTCTCGGGCGAACCTTGTCCCGGCGTCGTGATCGTGATGCACGACACGACGGAGCTGCGTCGGCTCGAATCGCTGCGGCGCGATTTCGTCGCCAACGTGTCGCACGAGCTAAAGACGCCGCTGAGCTCGATCAAAGCCTATGCGGAAACACTGCACAACGGCGCGCTCAACGATCGCGAGGCGAGCGTGGCGTTCGTCGAGCGGATTCAGGAGCAGGCCGAGCGGCTGCACCATTTGATTCTCGACCTGCTCTCGCTCGCGCGGATCGAATCGACTCAGCAAGTGTTCGAGATCGTGCCGGTGTCGATTCAAGAGGTGGTCGACGCGTGCTTGGAGTACTACCGAGCTGCCGCCGACGCGAAACGTATCGTGTTGGCCGCGGAGCCTCAGCATCCGGGCTGTTTCGTCCGGGCCGACTCGGAAGGTCTGCGCGAGATTCTCGACAACCTGGTCGACAATGCGATCAAGTACACACCCGATGGTGGTCGGGTGACGATCCGTTGGCGCGCGATCGACGAGCCGGTGAGCAAAGTGGCGACGATCGAAGTGTCGGACACCGGGATCGGGATCGCCGCCGACGCCTTGCCGCGCGTGTTCGAGCGGTTCTATCGCGTGGACAAGGCCCGCTCGCGGGAGCTGGGGGGAACGGGCCTGGGCCTGGCGATCGTCAAGCACTTGGCCCAGTCGTTTGGCGGCACGGTCTCGGCGACGAGCGAAAGCGGCCGGGGGAGCACATTCCGGGTCTCGCTACCTCTGGCGTAATCCCTGCAGGTTTTCCGTATTTCAGCGGTTCTGACACCACCAATTCACGATTTCTTCACACAATCTTCACATTTGTCGCCTAGGCTAAGGCCTGGAAGGTTCGGGGAGATTCGGGTCCCGAGGGGCCCTGGGTCGATGGTTGCGTCGACGTTCGTCGGATCGTTCTGGTCGAATTCGTCGTTCGTGAGAGTGGTTTACGGACGTGTCGAAAAAGGGAAGACATAAATGACTTCGTTCAAAACCGTTGTGCGGATTGTCATGGCGTTAGTTGTTGGCGTCTTGCTCACGTCCACGGGCGCCTGTGCGACTCGCCTGCAGGGTGCCGGCGCGACGTTTCCGGCTCCGTTCTACAAGCGACTGGTGGCAGTCTATCAAGAGTTGCACCCGGACGTGTTGATCGACTATCAATCGATCGGCTCCGGCGGCGGGATCAGTGCGATCACCGACAAGACGGTCAACTTCTGCGGCTCGGATGCCCCGATGAGCAAGAAGGAACTGGAGGCAACCGGCGGCGCGGCGAACATCGTGGAGATTCCTTCGTGTGCCGGCGGCGTCGTTCCGACCTACAACTTGCCCGGCGTGACGGCTTCGCTGAAGTTCAGCGGCAAACTGTTGGCCGACATTTATCTGGGCCGCGTGACCGAGTGGAACGATCCGGCGATCGCCAGTCTCAACCCCGGCGTCAAGTTGCCGAATGCTCAGATCACGCCCGTCTGGCGGACCGACGGCTCGGGCACCACGTTCATCTACACCAATTACCTCGCCACGCAGTCCGACGATTTCCTGACGACGGTCGGCATGGGCAAGCAGGTGCAGTGGCCGGTCGGCCAGGGCGGCAAGGGCAACGAAGGCGTCACGGCCGTCGTCCAGCAGACCGTCGGCAGCGTTGGCTACGTCGAGCAAGGCTACGCCGACAACAACGACTTGCCTTACGGCATGGTGGAAAACAAGGGCGGGGAGTTCGTCAAAGCCTCGCCGGAAACCGTCTCCCAGGCCGGCGCCGGCGCGGTGTCCGGCATGAAGGGCAACATCCTCGCGGCCAACATTTGGAACCAGCCGGGCGCGCAAGCGTATCCCATTTCTTCGTTTACCTACCTGATCGTTTACAAGGACATGAACAACTTGCCCAGCAAACAGTCCGCCCAGACGCTGGTGGATTTCCTCTGGTGGGCGACCCACGACGGCCAGCGGTACGCGGCGGAGCTCGACTACGCGCCGCTTGCCCCGGAAGTGCAAGCCAAGGTGGAGCAGGCGTTGAAGACGATCACGTACAAAGGCCAAGCACTTGACGTCGGCAGCAAATGATCGCCCTCTGGATACGCTGCCAGTCGGCTCCCGCCGCATGGCAGTACGCGAACCTCGTACTCTTCGGAGTCTACTAAGACGATGGCCGACCTGAGCCCCGCCACTCCCGTTGGCCTTGGCGCGTCGATGGTCGACCGGCCGTTTCGGTCGCTGGATCGTCCGCGTCGCTGGATTAGCGGCGATGCCATCTTGGCCGGCTGTTCGCGCGTTGGCGCATTCAGCGTCGTCGCCATGTTGGTCGTGTTGCTCGCGGTGCTGACAACGGCTGCCTGGCCGAGCATCGAGACGTTTGGCTGGAAGTTTCTCATCACCAGCCAATGGCGGCCGAATGAATTGAACGTTCCGGTCGCGACGATGCCGGTAAGGTGATCATCGAAGACGGCGAGGTCGTGATGCAGACGATTCCGCCCGTTTTCGGCGCCCTGCCGGTGATCTACGGCACCGCGGTGAGCTCACTGCTGGCGATCGTCTTCGCGGTGCCGCTGAGCTTTGGCGCCGCGTTGTTCCTCGTGCGGCTGAGTCCGCGCTGGCTGGCCTCGCCCGTGTCTTTCTTGGTGGAGTTCCTGGCGGCGATTCCCTCGGTCGCCTATGGCATGTGGGGGCTGTTCGTGCTTGCGCCGTTTCTGCAACACAAGGTGGAACCGGCGATCCGTGCCGCGCTCGGATGGATTCCCGGCGTCGACGCCTGGCTGTTCACGGAAACAGCGATGCGTGCCGGACACGCGGTCACCCGCACTCTGCCGCTCACCGGCCGCGACATGTTTTGCGGCGGGCTGGTGCTGGCGATCATGATCCTGCCGATCATTACGGCCATCGGCCGCGACGTTTTGAAGACGGTGCCCCGCGCTCAGATCGAAGGCACGCTGGCGTTGGGCGCCACGTGGTGGCAAAGTTCCTGGGAGATGCTGCACTACTCGCGCTCGGCGCTGTTCGGCGCCGTGATGCTCGGGCTGGCCCGCGCCGCCGGCGAAACGATGGCCATCACGATGGTAATCGGCAACAACAATCAGATTCACCGTTCGATTTTCGCTCCGGCCCAATCCATGTCGAGCTTGCTGGCGAACGAGTTTGCCGAGGCCAGTTCCAGCCTGCACCGTGCGGCGCTGACCGAGGTGGCTTTGATTCTGCTGGTGATGTCGCTGTTGTTCAACATTGTCGCTCGCTGGCTCGTCGTCGGCAGCAACGCGCGGTCCGCCGCCGCGCATTGATCCGCTTGAGGCTCGACCATGAATGCCCCCGTCGCACCATCCGGCCCGCCAGCCCCGGCCAATCTACCGCCGCTATCGCGCGATTCAGTCGGCGTCGATGCAGATGACGTGCATCCTTTGCACCGTCGGTATCCTCGCCATCCTGGCGTTCGTCACGCTCTATCTGCTGGTCAACGGGTTCAACTACATCAGCTGGGATCTCTTCACCGAGCTGCCCATCCCGCCCGGCATGGAAGGTGCGCCCGGCGGCTTGAAAAACGCGCTGATCGGCACCGGCATTCTGATCGCGCTGGCGAGCGGCGTCGGGATCCCGCTCGGCATGCTGGCGGGGATTTACCTGTCGGAGTACTCCGCCGCTCGTGGTTGGGTGCGCCGGTGCGTTTCGTGGCCGACGTGCTGACCGGCGTTCCGTCGATTGTCGTCGGGATCCTCGGTTACGAGTTGTTCGTGGTTCCGATGGGGAATTTCAACGGCTACGCCGGCGCCTGTGCGCTGGCCTTCATCATGATTCCAATCGTCGCGCGGACGACCGAAGAAATGCTCCGCCTGGTGCCCTACAGCTATCGCGAGGCCTCGATTGCGCTGGGCGCCACCAAGGCCCGCACCATCCTGCAGGTCATCCTGCCGGCGGCCACCGGCAGCGTGATCACCGGGATCATGCTGGCGATCGCGCGGATTGCCGGCGAGACCGCGCCGCTGCTGTTCACGGCGCTCGGTTCCCGCCTGCTCACGCTCGATCCGTCGCACCCCTTTCCGTCGCTGACGGTGCAAGTGTTCGTGTATGCGACGGGGCCGTATAAAGACGAGCAGAATCTGGCCTGGGCCGGAATGTTGATCCTCATCGGCTTGGTGTTTTTGTTGAATCTAGCGCTACGCTTCACGGTCCATCGATTGCAGCGAGGCGGACCTGCCAATGCGTAATCCCCGCCGACGTGCCCTGCCGACGGAAGGCAGGCCAACTAGAATGAACGGTATCTTTACGGGTGCAGAAATCAGGAAATGAAGGAAATGCGAGTACTTCGCTAGGAAGCGGTTTGCCAGCGGGCCGATCTTGTCGGCATAATTCATTGTGAGTATCCAGTCATGCAGGAAACAACCGCGATGCGTCCGACGACCAAGCCCATTCGGCCTTCGAACCTGATTCGAGAGCGGCCGATGCGCACAAGCGACGAGATGGCCGTCGGCCAGCCGAAGCTATCGGTTCGCCAGCTGAATTTCTACTACGGGGCGAAGCAGGCGCTGACCGACGTCGCGCTTGAGATTCCGGCCAACTGCGTGACGGCGCTGATCGGCCCGTCGGGATGCGGCAAGAGCACGTTCTTGCGTTGCCTGAATCGGATGAACGACTTGATCGACGGCACGCGTCTGACAGGCGAAATCCTGCTCGACGGGCAAGACATCCGCGGGCCGAAGGTCGACGTGGTGGAGCTCCGCAAGCGCGTGGGCATGGTGTTTCAGAAGTCGAACCCGTTCCCCAAGTCGATCTTCGAGAACGTGGCGTACGGGCCGCGGGTGGCCGGCGTGCGCGGGCACGCGACGCTGGCCGAGATCGTGGAAAAGTCGTTGCGGCGGGCCGCGCTGTGGGAAGAAGTCAGCGACCGACTGGATGAATCGGCGTTGAGGCTTTCCGGCGGACAGCAGCAGCGGCTGTGCATCGCCCGGGCTTTGGCGACCGATCCGGACGTGCTGCTGATGGACGAGCCGGCTTCGGCGCTCGATCCGGCGTCGACGGCCCGCATCGAGGACCTGATCTTCGAGCTCCGCGAGCGATACACGATCGTGATCGTGACCCACAACATGCAGCAGGCCGCCCGCGTTTCCGATCAAACCGCCTTCTTCTACCAAGGCGAGCTGATTGAAGCCGGGTCGACCAACGAATTGTTCACCAATCCCGCCAAGCGGCAGACGGAAGACTACATCACGGGCAGGTTCGGCTAGGCCGAGAACAACATGTCGAAACATTTAGAACGCGATTTGGAAGCTCTCGAACGCGAGATTCTCGCCCAGTCGTCGCTGGTCGAAGAGATGATCGCCAAGTCTTGCCGGGCGCTGGTGGACCGGCGGGTCGATTTGTCGAGCGAAGTGTTCGAGGGCGAACAGCAAATCGACGCGCGTGAGGTGAAGATCGAAGAGGAGTGCCTCAAGATACTCGCCTTGCATCAGCCGGTGGCGGTCGATCTGCGACGCACGGCGACCGTGCTCAAGATCAACACGGAGCTCGAGCGGATCGCCGACCTGGCGGTGAACATCGCCGAGCGGATCAGCTCGCTCAGCGAACACGTCGAGTTTGAGATTCCCGGCAAGGTCGAGCGGATGGCGGTCAAGGCGACCGACATGGTGCACGACACGCTGGACGCGTTCGTCGAGCTCGACGTGGAGCTAGCACGCGAGGTTTGTCGTCGCGACGAGGAGGTCGATCTCTTGAATCGTCAGGTGATCGACGAGCTCTCGGAAGCCATGCGGGACCGGCCCGACTTGATCGAGCCGGCGCTGCACGTGTTTTCGATTTCCCGTCATATCGAGCGGATCGCCGACTGCGCGACGAACATCGCCGAAGACGTGATTTATCTGGTGGAAGGCGAAATCGCCAGGCATCATTTTGCGGAACTGAAAAGGCACGTGAACTAAGCCATGCCCAAAGCACGCGTTCTCATTGTCGAAGACGATCGGTCGTTGGCCGACGTGTTGGATTACAACCTGCGGCAAGACGGTTATCAAACAGCCGTCGCGCTCGACGGACAAGACGGTCTGCAGCAGGCCAAGATCAGGCCGCCCGACCTGGTCGTGCTCGACTTGATGCTGCCGATCATCGACGGCCTGGAGATTTGCCGGCGGCTGCGGGCCGACCCCGTGACGCGCGGCATCCTGGTCTTGATGCTTACCGCCAAGGGCGAGGAGACCGACCAGGTGGCCGGGTTCTCGGTCGGCACCGACGACTACGTCACCAAGCCCTTCAGCGTGAAGGTGCTTTTGGAGCGGGTGCGGGCCCTGTTGCGACGCCGCGAAGGAAATGCGGCCAGCGCCAACGTGCTCGTGAGCCAGGGCATCATGATCGACCGCGAGCGGCACCGCGTCACGGCCGAAGACGAGCTGCTGGACTTGACGCCGAGCGAATTCGGGCTGCTTGAGGCCTTGATTCGACAACCCGGCCGCGTGTTCTCGCGATCGGAGTTGATCGACTCGGCGCTGGGCGGCGATTCGCTCGTCTTGGAGCGCACGATCGACGTCCACATCCGTTCGCTGCGAAAGAAGCTTGAGAAGCGGTCGTCGCTCATCGAAACGGTGCGCGGCGTCGGCTATCGCTTCCGCGATCCGATCAGCGCGATGGAGCAGGAAATGGAAGCGGAAACAGTCGCAGTGTCTTGAGTGGGCGGCGCGATATTGCGATATTCAAGCTCGATCCGAACGTCATTCGTCGAGCTTCATTCATCGAGCGTCGCCACGACGCGGCACGGCGCACCGCTGCCGCCGGCGATCTTCATGGGCAGCGCGGTGAGCGTGAAGCCGTTCGCCGGGAGCTGATCGAGGTGGGCCAGATTCTCGAGCGCCGGCACATTGTCGTGGAACAGGCGTTGGTGGGTGGGGAATTCGTGAGTCTGACCGTGGTCGATGCTGGCCGTGTCGATGCCGACCAAGCGGATGTGACGCTTGGCGACGAGCCAGTCGGCGGCCGTCGGATCGAGGCCCGGAAAGTGAAGCAGCGCCACGGCGGCGCGGCCTTGCTCGGCCGTGCCTAGGTACTTCTCGCGGTCGGGCCAGCGGCTGCCGAAGCCGGTGTAAATCAGCACGATGCGGTCTTCGAGCGAGGCGCCGTTAAAGAGTTCCCAGGCTTGGAAGTCTTCGACCGTCGCCTGATAGTCGGGATCGACCGCACATTTGTCGGCAACATCGATACACGCGGCCGGGCCGATGAGCCGCGTCAGCGGAATCTCGTCGACCGTCTGGCCCGTTTCGGAAAAATGCCGCGGGGCGTCGACGTGCGTGCCGCCGTGCTCGGCGCACATGAAGCGATTGGCCGCGTAGTAGTAGCCCTGGTCGGTGACGCCGGCCGCCTCGGGAATCAGTTTGAAGCCCTCTTCGGTCGGCCAGTAGATGGTTTCGGCGTCGAAAGGGTGGGTGAGGTCGACGAGGCGGCTGGCCGGAGACTCTTGTGCCAAGGATTGCGATTCCCAAAAAAGGGCCAAAATCAAAGTGCTGCAGATGAATCTCATGCTAAATTGCTGAACCCGAAAAACGCGTATGTGCCGTGAAATAGGTAGTAGGCTTGCTTGCCGTCGTTAAGGACGGGTTCCATAATAGTAATGGAGATACCCAGATGACGACATCCCCCAATGGATCGATTGACTGGCGGCAATACGTTGTCAGCACACCGGACGTGTTGCGTGGCAAACCACGTGTTGTGGACACGCGGATCCCCGTGGCCTTGGTCTTGGGCTACTTGGCTTCAGGTGCGACCCAACCTGATATTCTGGCGGATTTTTCTGATCTTCGCCCCGAGCACATCAGCGCTTGCTTGGCTTATGCACGCGAGCTGGCCGACTTTGAGGTCGCGGCAACGTGAAGTTCCTGCTCGATCACTGTGTGCCGAATCGAGCGGCCGACAAGCTCGCTGCCGCGTCGCATGAAGTGGTCCGCCTTCGAGATTGTTTGCCGACCGATTCACCGGATCAGATCGTCATGCACAAAGCTGGGGAGCTGGATGCGATCCTCATTTCTCTCAATGGTGATTTTGCCGACATAACAGCGTACCCGCCCTTGAGCCATCGCGGCGTTGTCGCCTTGCAGATCAGGAATCGGCCTGAAACGCTGGAGCCGATAATGAATAGGCTGCTTGAGTACCTGAATCGGCACCCAGAACGGCGCAGCATGGATGGAAAGTTGCTGCTCGTGGAATCGCATCGGATTCGCGTGCGAACTTGATAACTCTCGTCACTCGTCGGAAGCAATCGACTTCGACGATTCGACGTTCATTTCTTTAAGGTCAAGCCGGCAAGATCGACCCACCTTCCAATTCGCGTTCCCCTCATCCAATTGTGTTTCACATGAACGCTAGTCTCAATTGCCAATAAGAACGGCTGTGGCGTCCAAAGCTTGTCGTCGTGCGGTCGAGAATCTGCCCAAATCCCGCCCCCACTTATTCCAGCCGGCCGAAATGTTTCTAAACCCGCCGTCTCTAATCTCGGACTTGGTTCACGAAAGTCAATGTGCTCAAGATCCGCACTCGAATCAAATCTGATAAAAAGCTCCGCTCCGTCAACAAGTGCTCGCACGCAATTGCTGCTGGTCGGCCAATCGCGGAGCGGAATTGTGTCGGTGAAGAATGTCATGGACCGGAAGTCGTAGTTGCGATGAAGAACTTGGCCTAGTCGTTGCTCGGTGGTGCCGATCATCTGTCCGGGATACCCGCACACAACGACATTCCAATTATCGTCCAGAGGAAAATCTACGACGATTTGCGTCTGTTCAACAAACTCGCCGCCGAGCAAGTTGGCATCCTGCTCATTCAGTTCAAGGAGTCCAAGGTCAACTTCGCTATCGATTCTCCAATCCCTAAACGCGGAAACGAACGTGTTGGCGCCTCCCTCTTACCAACAGCCGAATTTCATGTCCTTGCGGGATGACATGGGCAGCCGTCGCAACAAAGTGACGTCCATTTAGACGAATTTTAACCCCAGTGCCGCCCGCAGATTTATCCGTGAAATCAAGGATCCTAACGGTCCGTTCTCTGATGTGGTCTGTGACCGCCCAATCTTCATGATCAAATTGCCGTGTCATTGTGTCGGGAACCCCCGTAAGTCTCGCTGCGGCAATCACGTCTCATACACGATCCGCCCGCGGTGTTGGCTGCGGCTGATGCGGTCGGTGGCGTAGAGGCCGGCTAGTACGAACTCGATGCAGCTCGCGCGGACCGCTTCGTTGTCGCTGGCGTTTACTTCGAAGGCTTTGTCCCAGATCGGCGGCACGCGCTGGATCAGCGCGGCGTAGTGCGACGAGGGGAGCATGTCGCCGACTTCGATCTTGACGCCCTGCGAGAAAATCTCGGCGATCTCCGCCAGGCCGTGTTTGTCGACGTACTCGGCGAAGACGGTGGCAATCGCCTCGGCCAGCACCGCGTCGACGACCTGCCGTTCGCTCATTTGATGCGAACCCATCATGTCGAGCTCCAGTTTGCCGAGCGACGAGGCATACAGGTGGCCCAGGTCGCTGATCCGCGGCACGGCCGGCTGCTCGCCGAGCACGGCCGCCCGCTGTCGCGCCGAGGCGACCATCGTGCGATAGTTGGCGAGCGAGAGTCGGGCGCTGACGCCGGACGCTTGATCGATGTACTTCGACCGGCGGGCTGCGCGGCTGATTTCTTCGATCAGCTCTTTCATGAAATAGGGCACGACGACGGAAGGCACGGAGCTGGGAGCTCGGAGCATGGAGTCCGCGGAATCCTCTCCCTGCTCCCTGCTCCCTGCTCCAAGCTCGCCCACCTCTTGCTCCACGATCTGAATGCCCAAATCGCGCTCCAGCGGATAGTGCGTGTGGATCGTCGAACCGATGCGGTCCTTGAGCTGCGGGATCACCTTGCCCGAGCGGTTGTACGTGGCCGGGTTCGCGCTGAACAGGATCAGCACGTCGATGTCGAATTTCACGGGGTAGCCGCGGATCTGCACGTCGCGCTCTTCGAGGATGTTGAACAGACCCACCTGCACCAGCTCGTCGAGCTCGGGCAGCTCGTTCATGGCGAAGATGCCGCGGTGCAATCGCGGGATCAGGCCGAAGTGGAGCGCGTCTTCGGCGCCCATGCTGACGCCGCCGGCCAGTTTCGCGGGATCGATCTCGCCGATGACGTCGGCAAACTTGGTGCCGGGGGCGAGCCGCTCGGCGTAGCGATCGTCGCGCTTCCACCAGGCGATCGGCACCTCGTCGGCGGGCACGCTGGCCACCAGGTGCCGCCCGCGCTTGGTGATCGGGCGAAACGGATCGTCGTGCACCGGGATGTGCGGGTCGTCGATGTAGGGAATCTCCTCGTCGAGGAACGAAGCCATCAGCCGCATCAGCCGGCTCTTCGCCTGCCCCTTCTCGCCGAGGAAGAGCATGTCGTGCTGGGCGAGGATGGCGATGTTGAGCTCCGGGATCACCGTGTCGTCGTAGCCGACGATGCCGGGATAGAGCTCCTCGCCGTTTTGCAGCTTGGCGAGAAAGTTGTCGTGAATCTCTTGCTTGACCGTCTTCGATTGCCAGCCGCTGGAGCGGAGCTCGGCGAGGATCTGAGGCCGGGTCGTCGTGGAAAAGGACATGGCTGCACGCGCTGGAGTGTCGGATTTGGGATCGGTTCGTATCCAAAGATTATAGCGCGATGGCGTCGGGTGGGGCAGGGATGGAAATAGGTTGGTTCCTGCCGTGATTCGTCGTCAGCTGTTGCCCTGCGAATCCGCTGCTATAATCATCTGGGGGCACGCCACTCGATGTGGGAATAGTTGATGGAAACCAAACTCACTGAACTCACCTACGACGTCGAACTGCTGCCGGGCGAACCGCTGCTGCTCCCGAAGGATGCGGCGAAGATCGTGGGCCCCGGACATTGGCTCGTTTCCATTCGGCCGGCAAATGCCGTCGGCACCGGCGTCGTCCGTGATCACACCGCTTTTCTGAATAGCTACGCGCCCGAGGATGAAGGTCTGTACGATGACTGTTCAGCCGGGTGAATTTTGGATTGCCAACATCCCTTTCACTGGCGGGAGTGGTTCCAAGAAACGGCCAGTGTTGGTTCTGTGGCTCGACGGCGCCGACCTCGTTGCCGCGGCGGTCACGACGGCCCCGCCACGTTCTCATTTCGACGTCGCATTGAACGATTGGAAGTCGTCCGGCTTGCGGCGGGCGTGAACGGTTCGCCTGTCTCGGCTCGATTGCCTTGAGCAGTCGCTGTTGGTCGCTAGGATTGGAGCTATTTCCGCAACTGACGGAGCAAGAGTCAAGGAGATTTGGCAGAAGCACGTCAAGCCACAATTCTAATCGGCTCACTATAAATCTTATCTACTCGTCCGTCACGCAGCCTTCGCTCGCACTCTTCACGTTCTTGATGTACTTGTAGAGCGTGCCGCGCACTGCTTTGTAGGGCGGGGCTTTCCATTCCTTGCGGCGTTTGGCCAGCTCGTCGGTGGAGAGGTCGAGGTTGATCGTGTTGGCTTCGGCGTCGATCGTGATCTGGTCGCCGTTCTTCACCAGCGCGATCGGGCCGCCGAGCTGGGCTTCCGGCGTGACGTGGCCGACGATGAAGCCAGCCGAGCCGCCTGAGAAGCGGCCGTCGGTGATCAGCGCGACGTCCTTCTCAAGGCCGGCGCCGACGATCGAGCCGGTGGGCGAGAGCATCTCGGGCATGCCGGGTCCGCCCTGCGGGCCTTCGTAGCGAATCACCACCACGTCGCCCTTGGTGACTTTGTGCTGCTGCATCGCGGCGAGCATGTCTTCTTCGGAGTCGAAGCAGTTGGCCGTGCCGGTGAACAGCAGGCCTTCCTTGCCGGTGATCTTGGCGACCGCGCCGTCGGGGCAGAAGTTGCCGCGCATGATGCGGATGTGGCCGGTTGCCTTGATCGGATTCGAGATCGGGTGGACGACGTCCTGGCCCTCGGCGAGGCCGGGGAGCTTGGCGAGATTCTCGGCAATCGTGCGGCCGGTGATCGTGAGGCAGTCGCCGTGCAGCAGGCCGTTTTCGAGGAGCAACTTCATCACGGCCGGCGTGCCGCCCACCTTGTGCAAGTCTTCCTGCACGTACTTGCCGCTCGGCCGCAGGTCGGCGAGGTACGGCACGCGGTCGCTCGCCCGCTGAAAGTCGTCGATTGTGAGCTTCACTTCGACGCTCTTGGCCATGGCGATCAGGTGCATCACCGCGTTCGTCGACCCGCCAACAGCCATCACCATCGTCATCGCGTTCTCGAACGCCTCGCGGGTCATCACGTCGCGGGGCTTGATGTCGTGTTCGAGGCAGTGGCGGATCACGTCACCCGCGCGATGGCACTCGTTGAGCTTGTCGGGGTCCGTCGCGGGGATCGACGAGCTGTAGGGGAGCGTCATGCCGAGCGCCTCGATCGCGGAGGCCATCGTGTTGGCGGTGTACATCCCGCCGCAAGCGCCCGCGCCGGGGCAGGCGTGGCGCACGACCTCGCGCCGCTCGGCGTCGGTCATCTTGCCGGCCATTTGAGCGCCGTAGCAGGTGAAGGCTGAAACAATGTCGATCGGCTCGCCGGCCGACGTGTGGCCGGCGCGGATCGTGCCGCCGTAGATCATGAAGCCGGGGCGGTTCAGCCGGCCGAGTGCCATGATCGAGCCGGGCATGTTCTTATCGCAGCCGGGGATCACGATGCAGGCGTCGTGCCATTGGGCGCTGCAAAGAGTCTCGATCGAGTCGGCGATGATGTCGCGCGACTGCAAAGAATAACTCATGCCGTCGGTGCCCATCGAGATGCCGTCGGAGACGCCAATCGTGTTGAACTGCCAACCGACGAGCCCGGCCGCGACGACACCCTTCTTGACTTCGCGTGCGAGGTCCAGCAGGTGCATGTTGCAGGGATTGCCCTCGAACCACATGCTGGCGATGCCGACCTGGGCTTTGTCCATGTCGGCTTCGGTCAGTCCGGCGGCGTAGAGCATCGCCTGCGAAGAGCCTTGCGTTTCGGGCTGGGTGATCTGGCGGCTGTATTTGTTGAGGACGGTGGGCACCTGGAGGCTCCTTGAGCTAGTCGAATGTCGGAATCAATTCGCGGGCACCGATTTTACCATGTCGGCGTCGCTGCGGACATCGACCCACGTGGTCGAGTGGTGGTTCGGGATTCGCCAATTTCTTAGGCGTTTTTCCATACGTTGGCCAAAACTTCCTCCCTGGGTTTTGGCCGTCTATGGCGGCTGGTTTGGGTTTCAAGGTTTAGGATGTTCATTGGGGCGCAACGCGAGCGCAGTCGACGGGCTGCTAGGGCGCGACGATGTCCGCGGAGTACACCGCGACGTTGTGCAATAGAACCTAACATGCCGGTGGATCGATTTCGAGATCCTATGTTCGGCCACCTCTGGGTGGCCGAGAATGGAGGCTTGACACCGGAATATCGGCCTTTTTTTGACGGCGCTGCATCCGCGCGGTACGATGACGACATTAAAATGTTGAAGCACGCTCGGTCCGATTATCGCTCTGACTTCCCGTAGCAAGCATTCTCGTCATGAAACTACTATTTTTCATTATTTGCCTTGCCGCGCCACTTCGAGCCGTGGCCGAATGGCATGTTCCGGCGAATCCTGATCCGGATGCGATTCTGGATGAAGCCAGGGAGGATGCCCGCGATGGTCGCTACGCAGACGCCCTCGCCAAGCAGATTTGGTTTCATCATCATGCCCTCGAGTATCAAGAATCCCTATACGGAGTTCGGTTGTCGGTCGCGTTGGCGGATTGGCACGAATTGGGCAAGGCGTATCCTCCCGCAATGGATAAGCTGAAAGAAACGCGTGATGATGCCACGAAACAGGTAATTAAGCACAAGCACGATGTGCGTGAATCATTTCACGACATGAGTTCCATCAACAGAGAATTGGACGAGGAAGAAACGACGGTCGCAACGTTTATTCGACTGGACAAGGACGCGCCCGATGTGGCACGCAACGTGTATGACCTTGCGCAGCGATCCCTCCTGAAGGCGAAGCAGTTTGCGCTTTGTAGGAAATACTTGGAACCGGAGAAGTCATATGCGCGGATCGTGGAAATATACGGAATGGACATTGAGTTTGCGGAGAAACACGTACCATTGGCGGAAAAGGATCACCAACTTGAAGTGGCGGAGCGATGGTTCTTGAATGATTCAGCTACGCTCATAGTATTGCTCGTGGTAAACAAGCGGCAGCAGGAAGCGGAGAGTTTCGCGGCAAAAGCGAGAAGCAAGTCGAAGTATTCACGGCGCGATGAATTAATCGACGCAGCGCTCAAGGGCAGACTGCCAAACTTGATGCACTTTTGAACCGTGCGTGACTATCTGGCTCCCGCGTGCAGATTCAAACCCAGCGAGCGGACGACTTTGAGGATCGTGGCAAACTCTGAATTGCCGTCGGGAGAAAGTGCCTTGTAGAGGCCATCGCGGCATCGGAGTCGGCACCGTTTTCGTCCGAGGGCCGCAGTTGCGGGAATCCTGGGGGCCGACTATCCTACGGGCATGATCCGTGCCTATGAAGAAATCGCCGATCTGATTGCCTCCGGTGGTGGTCCGGAGTCGGTGGTGGGGTTTCAGGCATCGGCGACAACGCAAGAACGCGTGGCCGAACTCGTCGCCCGCGAGAAGGCCGGCGAGCTTACCGACGAGGATCGCTCGGAGCTCGACCAATACATGCAGCTTGAGCACGTAATGCGGCTAGCCAAGGCGCGAGCCCAGGCGCGGCTTTCTCATGAGTAGCTATGTGAGCGCTGAGCTGCGGCGGCTCGTTGCCGAGTGCGCCGGTAGAGCTTGCGAATATTGCCTGATCCATGAGCGCGATACCTACGTCGGCTGCCACGTGGATCATATCATTGCCGAGAAGCACGGCGGATTGACCGAGTTGGAAAATCTGGCGTTTGCCTGCGCCGTCTGCAATCGAGCGAAGGGAACCGACATTGCTTCCCTCGTTCCCGGTACGGAAAGACTTGTTCGGCTGTTCAACCCACGCGTCGACCGCTGGGACGATCATTTCCGAATCCGCGCCGATTCGTTGCTGATCGAACCACTCTCCGACATGGGTGCCGTCACCGCGCACTTACTCGGTTTCAATGAAATCGAACGCGTGCTGGAACGGCAAGCGCTGGTTAAGATTGGTCACTTCTCCGTCGCCAGGTCACGCCCGAAGTGAGAGGTCGGACGGCTACTCCGGCAGCACCAAAAACTGGCGTTCCTCGCCCGCGGCGAGTTTAGCGGGCAGCCCGTGAACGAGCGCCGTGCCCTCGACGGTTTTCGATTCGTTCCATTCGGCGTCGGAAGCTGAGCGTTCCAGAACTCGGTAGCTTTTTGCCGGGTCGACGACAAACCACTCCGGAAATTGATTGATCCGTGCCCAGTCGATCGGCAAGTGGAGGTACTCTTTGTGCCGTGGGAGGTCGAAGTGCAGCCGGCCATTCCAGGCGGAGTCGGCGGAGACAACGACCAGCAGACCGGGACCGACTTCGGTGGCGCCGATGCGCAGATCGGGTCGCCAGGCGTCGGTCCACACGCCGCGCGTCTTCCAGAGGGCGACCATCAGCGTCGTGCGGGCGAAGTTTCCGTCTGGGTGTCCTTCGTTGATCAGGCCGCTGGGCTGCTGCATGTTCCACATGACTTGGGATTCGCTATCGATCCACGCGGCGACCCCGTCGAGGTCTTGCTCGCGATTGTAGAGATTCAGAGCGCTCTCGATCGCGTCGGCGTAGCCGTCTGCCTGATCGCGCTCCCAGCGGAAGTTGTGATACTTGGGCTGCTCGAGGCTGGTGAGCGCGCGGCGGATTTCGTCGCGGTAATGGGCGGTGCGCTCGCGCGTCGCGGCGTCCGGTGAATCGTGGTCGACTTGCCAAACCGCGTAATACGCGTTGTAGACGTAGCCAAACGTATCCGCCACGCCGCGCTCGACGACGGCTCCCGTTTGCGGATTGACCTCATTGATGAACAACCCGTCGTCGTAGCGGCCGACCTCGAGGATCCGATCGAGCATTTCGTAGAGTGGTGCCCGGTAGGTGGCCGCCTTGGCGGGGTCGGTGAACGAAAGTGTGACATACAGTTCGGTGAGCCCGGAGACTGCTTCGCTGCCATGATCGCGCAGTCGGAGGCTTGTGAAATCGCGCGTGGGATGACGGTTGCCGAGCAGGTAGTGGTCGCCGAGACGGATCGCCCAGTCGAGGTACTTCGGGTCACCAGTTTGCCAGTACAACCGCGGCAAGACCTGCAACATTTCGCCGTGGGCCTCGACATTGGCGGTGGAATTCGGATCGGGATCGGCCTGAACGATCGGCTGGCCTTGAAACGACCTGCCCGGGCAGTGATGCTCCCAGATAAAGTCGATCATCGACGTCATGCGTTCGAACCAGGGCGTCTGCGGGCCGAGCCATTCGGAGATCGGCATCAGTCCGTCTTTGGCGTACTCAGCGGTGCCGTAGGTGACGCGGAACACGTCCGGCTCGGGGAAATGGAACTGGTTGGTCGAGAGGTCGAAATCGTCCGGCAGGATCGCCGGCTCTCCTGGCGCGAGACGCGCGACGTGACGTGTTTTTCGCTATTGAGCATGTCGAGCATCGGACCTTGGAAGGCGACGGGGTCGAGGAGGTCGGAGGTGAGCACCATGAACACATAGTTGTCGGCGGCCGAGTTCTTGGGTTCCCACACGAGGTAGTCGTCGTTCTTGGGGATCAGGCCGGTGGGGGGAATTCGCTTGGCGGACCAGCCGCGGAGATAGCTGGCAGCGTGTTGGAAGGCTTGCTGCGCGGTGGCGGCGTTGGTGCGCGCGGCGGCGACGTCTTGCCGCGTAGGGGCGGGGGCGGCCGTCGAGGACGCGACTACGCTCCACGCGAGTAAAGATAGACTGGCACAGCGGGTCATCGGTAGCTCTTGGCTTGGGAGGGACTGAAGTGGTTGCGGGCGTTGCCCTTATTCAACCCCCGGCGGAGCCGGGGGTTGTCGGCGTGCTCGCGACTGGGACGTACTTACGCATTTGCAGAACGATGATTGTAACACGTCGGGACGGGGACTTCACGTGTTGATGCAGCGGGTGGGCGGTGGGAGCGCGATCGGATAAAACAAGGTGATGGACGGAGATCGCACCATCGTGGGATTGGGCGAGGCGCTCTGGGATGTGTTGCCGAGTGGGAAGGTGCTCGGTGGGGCGCCGCTGAACGTGGCTTGCCACGTGCATGCTTTGTTGCAAGGCTCGGCGGGAGCCTCGTCCTCCCGGAGCCGACGTGGCGGTATGGCTGTAATTGCCAGCCGCGTGGGAACCGACGCGCTGGGCGACGAGGTGCTGCACGAGCTGGCGCGGCGGGGCATGGCGACCGACTATGTTCAGCGCGATGCGGTGCATCCGACCAGCACGGTGAACGTGACGCTTGTGGCCGGCCAGCCGACCTACACGTTTGCGCCGGACATCGCCTGGGATCAATTGGAGTTCACGCCCGCGTGGGCGGAGTTGGCGGCCATTTGCGACGCCGTCTGCTTCGGTACGCTGGCTCAGCGGTCGCGGCTGTCGCGGCGGACGATTTGGCAGTTTCTCGACGCGGCGCCGCAGGCGATTCGGCTGTTCGACGTCAATCTGCGGCAGGGGTGCTACGATCGCCAGGCGATCTTCGAGGGGTGCCGGCGTGCGACGCTTGTGAAACTCAACGAGCATGAGCTCGACGTGGTGGTCGAGGCGGTGGGGCTTGCGTCGGGGTCGTCGACGGAGTCCTTGCTTACGCTGCGTGCTCGGTTTGGATTCGACGCGGTAGTCTTGACGCGCGGCGAACGGGGGACGCTGCTGGTGAATCAAGACACGGTCGTCGATCCGCCGGCGGTTCGATATCCTGAGACGCCGAATGCCGACGCGGTGGGCGCCGGCGATGCCTGCTCGGCGGGGATTCTCGTTGGGGCTCTGCTTGGCATGCCGCCCGACCGAACCGCCGCACTTGCGAATCATCTGGGCGCTTACGTGGCCTCGCAGCCGGGCGCGACGCCGGATTTGCCGCTCGAAATCGCGGCGAGGATCGAGTAGGATCATCGCATGCCGCCAAAGATTCTCTACTTTGACTTGGGGATGGTGCTGGTGGAGTTCAGCCACGAGCAGATGTGCCGGCAGATGGCGGCGGTGGCGGGGACGACGCCCGAGGCCGTGCGGGAAGCGATCTTCGGCGACGCGGAATGCCGGTCGGCGCTGATCGAGTACGAGTCGGGCCGGATGACGACGGACGATTTTTTCGCCTGCTTCTCGCGTGTGACTGGCACCGCGGCGGACCGCGGGCAATTGGCCGACGCGGTCCGCAACATCTTCTCGCCGATCGAGCCGATGTGGGAACTGGTGCGGCGGCTGCATGCGGCGGGATATAAGCTCGCCATCCTCTCGAACACGAACTCTCTGCAATGGGACTACATCACGGACGGCCGATTTTCGATTCTGGCGATGGGCCGGCCGGAGTGTGCATTCGATTGGGCGATCCTGAGCTACGAGGTCGGCGCGATGAAGCCCGACCGCGCGATCTTCGACGCGGCGATCGAGCGGGCCGGCGTCGCCGCTCAGGAAGTCTTCTTTACCGATGACCGGCTGGAGAACGTCGAGGGTGCCCGGGCAGTCGGCATCGACGCGGTGCAATTCGTCGATGCAGATCGACTCCTCGCGGATTTGCGATCGCGTGATGTCTCGGGAGCCGCACTCATTGGGAAATAGGAGAGTCTCACGCAAAGGCGCGAAGACGCAAGGCAAGTCGACGCCTTTGCGTCTTCGCGCCTTTGCGTGAAACACAATTTCTCGACTTGCTAGCATACGTTGGTATTTGCTGTTCCCTTGCGGGCATGTTAGCATCCGGCCCATGCGATTGGGTGTGTTTCTGCCGAATTGGATTGGCGACGTCGTGATGGCGACGCCGGCGCTGCGGGCGTTGCGGAAGCACCTTGGGCCCGAAGTACGCTTGGTCGGCGTAATGCGGCCGTACGTGGCCGAGGTGCTCGCCGGCGAGCGCTGGTTCGACGAGACCGTGATCTACGCGAAGCAGTCGACGCCCAACGTCTTGAGCGGCCGCGAGGCGATCCGCCGGTTGCGGGCCGCGAAGCTGGATCAAATTCTGCTGCTCACCAATTCGTTCCGCACGGCTTGGATGGCCCGGCGAAGCGGCGCGCCACAGCGCGTCGGCATTCGCGGCGAAGGGCGGGGCTGGCTGCTGACCCACGCGATCAAGCAGCCGATCCACGCGGCGACCGGTTTGCGGTGGGCCTCGCTCGACACCTACGTGCACCTGGCCGAGGCGGTCGGCTGCCCGGCCGAGCCGCCGCGGATGGAGCTGGCGACGACGCCAAGCGACGAGCAGGCGGCCGACGCAGTTTGGCAGCGGCTTGGCCTGCCATGCCGCGACGACGTGGTGGTTTTTAATACGGGCGGCGCGTTCGGCAGCGCGAAGCATTGGCCTGTCGGGCACTTCGCCGAGCTGGCCCGGCGGATCGCCGCCGATCGAGATTTGCCGGTACTTATCAATTGCGGACCGAAGGAGCGCGACTTAGCCCGCGAGATCGTTACGCGAGCGGGCGAGCCGCGCGTGATGAGCCTAGCCGACGAACGGGAATTGCCGATCGGGCTCACCAAAGCCTGCATCCGCCGCGCGCGGCTGCTGGTGACGACCGACAGTGGGCCGCGCTACTTGGGCATCGCCTTCCAGCGGCCCGTGGTGACGCTCTTCGGACCGACCGACGCCCGGCTGGTTGAGACGCACTATGAGCGTGAGACATGCTTGTCGCTCAAACTCGAGTGCCAGCCGTGCATGAAGCGTGTGTGCCCACTCGGGCATCATCGCTGCATGCGAGATTTGTCGGTCGACCGGGTGTACGCGGCGGTGGCGGAGCATCTAGACGCCAAAACTTGGATGTCCGCGATCGAGGTTCGGCCGCGCCCCCAGCACGCGGAATTGTTGGGGCTCGCGGGCTCTGAGCAGAATGCGTGGTCGGGTCGACCTGAGATACCCGCCTCGGTTTAACGCGAGATTTTCAGTTCGTAAGCGATCGCCGCCGTCGTCCGACCGGCAAGCAAGCTGCCGCCCGGCAGCAAACAGCCGGGCGGTTTGCAACTGCCACCGCCCGTCGTGAATCGCGCACTCGCCGCCGCAATAGCAAGCGATGCGACACTCTTAGGCAGCGTGCAGCTCCCGTTTTGCCTGTCGCTGGTAGCAGTATTGCGGAAGCGGATTGTGGCCGTTGCGTCCCGCGTCGCGGCATGAATTAGACTTGTGGAAGTGGCCTGCGGCACCATCGTCCAAAGACGATGTGTGCGGAAGTCGATTCTCGACCCTGTCCGGTCGTTCGGCTAGGAAAGGTGGAAAAAATAAAATCCGCCACGCGCCACGTCGGCAAATCGCCTGGCATTCTCGCCAATCTACCCTCACCAAATCAACAACGATTGATTGAGTGACCTTCTAGAGGCTTTGTCGCCCGATGAATGTCTGACAACAATTTGTCCAAGGAGCTACAATGGGCACTGATCGGCCGCGGTGGAAGACGAAGTTGGCAATGTGGACGGATGGATTCCAGGCGACTGCATCGGGTTCGGTTATGGCGACTCAAATGCGAACTGTCGAGACCACGCCAATGAAGCTCTTCTCATCCTCGGAAACGCGGGTCCTTTCTCTACCAGTACCGGTGAGACTATTCTGCGGCTTGATTCTTCCTGTGGCGGTTCTCGGTATGGCCCGTACCGGGTACGCCGACCTTTCGCAGCTAGCAATTCAATCGCCCGATGGTCGCAATTCCATCGTTTTGCGAGCGGCCAACGACGATGGCGATCATGTTCAGTTCACAATCAGTCGCGACGGCCACACCGTGATTGGCCTCTCGCCCCTCGGTCCCGAATTGGTCGCGGGCGGACCGCTGGGTGACGGTGCTCGCGTTACCGATGAGAAACGTGGAAAGATCGACGAGACTTTCACTCTCCCTTGGGGCAAAACGCGCGAAGTTAGCAATCGGTGCGAGTACGCTGTCGTTACGCTCGAGAGTGCCACGCACGTGCCATGGCAAGTCGAGTTGCGAGCCTACGACGACGGCGTCGCCTTCCGCTATCGCCTGCTTCCGCAAGACGGACATCCTGCCGAGTTCGCGATCCACGACGAGGTCACGCAGTTTGCCGTGGAGGGCGACCCGACGGCACTGTTTACCGGCTACGACAGTTTTACATCCTCGCATGAAGGCCTGTTCGAGCGCCAGCCGCTGGCCCAGATTCCCGAGAACAAGCTGCTCGAAATGCCGCTGCTCTTGATCTGGCCCAACGGCCCCGCGGCGGCGATCACCGAGGCCCGCGTTCGCCATTTTGCCGGCATGTATTTGCAGCGCGCCGTCGATCAGCCCGCCACGCTTTGCTGTCGTCTTTCGCCGCTTCCCTCACGGCCTGACGTGTGCGTCGTGGGCCAGACGCCGCACGAGAGTCCCTGGCGCGTAGTGCTGTTGGCCGATCGCGCCGGCAGTTTGCTGGAGAGCAATCTGCTGTTGTGCCTGAACGACCCGCCGCCACCCGAACTTGGCGATTTCTCCTGGCTCCGCCCGGGCAAAACCACGTTTCACTGGTGGTATGGCGCCTTCGAGGACGACTACAAGCCATCGGCCGCGCCGGGCGCCTTTCTCGCCCGGCATAGGAAGTATATCGATTTCTGCGCCGCCAACCACATCGCCTATCACGCCGTCTCCGGCGATGGTCGCCCGTGGTATCCGCAGTCCTCAAGCGACTACGCATTGACATCGCCAGACGCCGACGTCCGCACGAGCCGCCCTGAGATGGAGCTTCCCAAGATTATCGACTACGCCCGCCAACGCGGCGTCGGCATTCGTCTGTGGGTGCATTGGAAGCCGCTTAGCGAGCACCTTGACGAAGCATTCGCGCGATACGAGTCGTGGGGCATCAAGGGACTGATGGTCGACTTCCTCGACCGCGACGACCAGGAGATGAACGACTTCACCGAGCGGATGCTGGCCAGTGCCGCCCGCCACCATCTGAACATTCAAATCCATGGTTCGCCCAAGCCTAGCGGCGAGGAGCGAACCTTTCCAAACCTGTTCAACCGTGAAGGGGTGATGAACCTTGAATACCTCAAGTGGCACGACGACGTGACGCCGGCCCACAATGTGAACGTGGCCTATACGCGAGCGTTGGCTGGACCACTGGATTATCACCTCGGCGGCTTCCGCTCCGCTGCACGAGCGGACTTTCAACCACGTGACCGTGCCCCGATGGTGATGGGCTCGCGCTGTCACAACTTGGCGCTCTATGTTGTGTACGAAAACCCGCTGCCGATGATTGCCGATGACCCGAGCGCGTACGAAGGCCAGCCGGGATTCGATTTTCTCGCTGAGGTCCCGACCACCTGGGATGAAACCCGTTTCTTGATTGGTGAGCCGGGCGAGTACGTCGTCATCGCTCGCCGCCGGGGCGATGCATGGTACGTCGGCGGAATTACCAACTGGACGCCGCGCGAGATCGAAGTGCCGCTGGATTTTCTCTCGCCAGGCAAGTTTCAGGCCAAGCTGTATGTCGACGGATCACTGGACGGGTCGCAGCCAAATGCCGTTAGCAAGCAACAGCGATCCGTCGACTCGGGGGCGCCAATCCACGTCTCGATGGCGCCGGGCGGCGGCTTCGTCGCTGTGCTGCGTGCCAATTGAGCCGATTTGGATTCGGCCAATACGAGCCATACTGGCGTGTCGGACTCATCTGGCTAAATCGTTGACTTGACCGGACCGATCGCCGCATGTCGTGTGGCCAGCAAATCCGTTGGGTTACGGCGTCTCAAACTTGCGTCGTCAAATGGACGTTGAAAAGTCGCGGACAGCAGGATTCGCGGCCTCACCAACGTTCTACAAATACGTGTTGATGAGATTCTCGATCATCTCCTGGCGGCCGCTGCGGTTGGGGGCGGCGTCGCCTTTTTGGAGCATGAGCTTTTCGAGCGTGGCGAACGTGTGTTTGCCCGACTCGATCTCCTTGCCGAGGCCTGCCGCCCAACTAGCGTAGCGGTCGCGGACGAGCTCTTCGAGTTTGCCGTCGGCGTGGATCGCGGCGGCGATCTTGAGGCCGCGGGCGAAGGCGTCCATGCCGCCGATGTGGGCGTAGAACAAGTCGATCGGCTCGAAGCTCTCGCGGCGGACCTTGGCGTCGAAGTTGACGCCGCCGGTCGTGAGCCCGCCGTAACTGAAGAATCGAGTGCATGCACTGCGTCGTGAGGTAAATGTCGGTCGGGAACTGGTCGGTGTCCCAACCTAACAGCAAGTCGCCCGTGTTGGCGTCGATCGAGCCCAGCGCCTCCGCGGCGCCGGCGGTTTCCAACTCGTGCTGCATCGTGTGACCGGCTAGCGTGGCGTGGTTGGTTTCGATGTTGAGCTTCAAGTGCGGCAACAGGTCGTACTGCCGGAGGAAGTTGAGGCAGGCCGCCGCATCGGAATCGTACTGGTGCTTGGTCGGCTCCTTGGGCTTGGGCTCGATGTAGAACTGGCCCTTGAAGCCGATCTCCTTGGCGTAGTCGACCGCCATGTGCAGGAACTTGGCGAGGTGGTCCAGCTCGCGCTTCATGTCGGTGTTCCAAAGATTCTGATAGCCCTCGCGGCCGCCCCAGAACGTGTAGCCGGCGCCGCCGAGCTCCATGGTGACCTCGAGCGCCTTCTTCACCTGGGCCGCGGCGTAGGCAAACGCCTCGGCATTGCAGCTGGTGGCCGCGCCGTGCATGTAGCGCGGATTGCTGAACAGGTTGGCCGTGCCCCAGAGCAATTTGACGCCGGTGCGCTGCTGCTCTTCCTTGAGCACTTTCACCACCGCGTCGAGGTTGCGATTCGTCTCGGCGAGGTTCGCGCCTTCGGGCGCGACGTCGCGGTCGTGGAAGGCGTAGAACGGTGCGCCGAGCTTCTCGATGAACTCGAACGCGACGCGGGCCCGCTTCTCGGCGTTGGCCACCGAGTTCGAGCCGTCATCCCAGGGCCGCACCGCCGTGCCCGGTCCAAAGGGATCGGAACCCTGGCCGCGGAACGTGTGCCAGTAGACGACGCTGAACCGCAGGTGGTCCTTCATGGTCTTGCCGGCCACTTTTTCGTTCTCGTCGTAGTAGCGGAAGGCGAGCGGGTTCTTGCTCTGCGGGCCTTCAAACGGGATGCGGCTGATTTCGGGAAACGCGGTCATGGAAAGTTCACCTGTCGCTGCGGAGGAAGGAACGCATCAATCACGCCGTTTTTTGGCTCAGATTGATTTGCGGCGAAAATGTCACGCGGAAAAGGAGACGAAAGGGTCATATTTTATCGGATGAAACGATCCTCCGGGAGGGGTTTTGTTGGACAGTTTTGCGGGAGACGAGTAGGCTGGAAGAAAGCTGCCATTTCGGCCCCTTGGCCGAGGCGGCGAGTCTCCCGGACGGAACAGATGACTTACTTCTCGATTCTTCGGCGGCATGCTGCCGTGGCGGCGATGGCGTTATCGCGCGCGGCGGAAGTTGTTTTTGCGCAGCTCGATTATTGTCCGGCAAGGGTGCGCTTGACGGTGATTGCGATGATCGCCGCGTTGCTCTGCGCCGACCAATGCAGCGCGACGATTGTCCGATTCAGCACGGTGCTTGGAAACGTCGACGTGCGGATCTACGATCAGGCCAAACCGCTGAGCGCTGCCAACTTCTTGGGTTACGTGAATCGCGGCGACTATCAGAATGTGCTAATTCACCGCTCAGTTCCCGGCTTCGTCATCCAAGGGGGCCGATACCGATTCGACGGTACGGCCCAGATCGAACCGAATCAGTATCCGCAAGTCCCACAGCAGGCGCCAGTACTCAATGAGCCTGGCATCTCGAATTTGCGAGGCACGATTGCGTTTGCCAAGATTGGGCCACCGACAGGGCAGCCGCCTACGCAAGAGACAATTAATAGCGCTACACGTGAATGGTTCTTCAATCTCGGCGACAATTCGGCAAACCTGGACAATCAAAACGGTGGGTTCACGGTGTTCGGCCGCGTGGTCGGCAATGGCATGTCGGTCGTCGACCAGATTGCGGCGTTGCCCACGTTCGTATTTCAGAGCCCTTGGGACCAAGGGCCGATGCGAAACTACACGGCGGCCGAGTATAACAACTTTGTACCTGTCGATGGCGACAATGTCGTCAACATGAATGTTTCCGTTTTGAACCTGCCGGCCGGCGACTATAACTTCGATGGCACTGTAAACGCTGCGGACTACAACGTCTGGAAGACCAATTTCGGGTCGACGACCAACGCGGCAGCCGATGGCAATGGCGACGGCGTCGTCGATGCCGCGGACTACACGGTATGGCGGAATTCGCTCGGCCAGTCTTCGGGCAGCGGTGGCATGGCCGGCCTGGCCGTGCCGGAGCCGGCTGCGGTCTTCTTAGTCGGTGTCGCCGCGACGACTTGTTGGGTGTGCCTGCACAGGAGCTTCGGCAGTCGCCCGCGACAATGGTCGAGGGTCTAGAGGTTCATTCCCATGCGACGACGGTACATTTCTTCCGACACACTTTTTTGGCCGGCACACTTAGCGGCCTTCTGTCTCGCCCTCGCGCCGCTCGCCGCCGAGGCCAATCAATTCGTCAAGCTCGACTACAACTTGACGCTCAACAGCCGCTCGCGCGACACGGTGTTCATCGAGCTTTTCGACGACAAGCCGATTACGACCAGCAACTTCATGGCTTATGTGAACGGCGGCAAGTACAACGGAATGTTCATGCACCGCTTGTCGCACGGCTTCGTGATGCAGGGTGGGGCATTCTATCCCCAGTATCAGATCGGAGCCCGCACTGACCGACATCCCCTATTCGCTCAAATCAAGTCCCGACGTGCAGGTCGATTTGGACGGCAATCCGGCCACGCCCAATCCAGAGATTGCGAATGAATACTCGGTCGGCACGACTCGTTCGAATCTACGGGGAACGCTGGCAATGGCCCGCCGTAGCGGTGAGCCGAACAGCGCTTCCAGCCAATGGTTCGTGAGTTACAAGAACAACTCGTTTCTGGACAGCGTCGACGGCGGCTTCACGGTGTTCGGCGAAGTTCGCGGCGACGGTATGAATTACTTCGACGCGCTCGACATTCTGCCAACTTCTAGCGCGGACGCAATGCACATCGTCGATCTCAATCAAGACGCCAATGACAATGGAAAACGAGACGATGTAGACGGCATAAATGGTCCATTTGGGAGTGCAGCCGATCCTTTAGATGGCGTGCCATTGCTGTTCGGCTATCTGGCCAATTTGGTCATCGTGCAAAACGCCGCGCGAATCGACTACTACGGAAACACTGGCAGCAGCACCACGCTGAATTTCCCCAGCGGCGGACTGACCATCTCCACGCGCGACGCATTCCTCGACACGGGAACGACGCTGACCGGCTCGGGTGGACTGACAATCGGCGCGGGCCGCACGCTCGGTGTCCGCGAGGGGATCTTCGTCAATCGAAACGTCAATAACTTGGGCACGCTGGCGCCCGGCCTGCAAAACGCCGCGATCACGCTGCCGAGCTATCAACAGGGCGCCGGCGGAACGCTGGCGATCGACATTCGCGGCACGGCGGTCGACACGCATTACGATCGGCTGGCCGTGGCAGGGTCGGCACAATTGAGCGGCACGCTCGCGGTCGATTTCTTGAACCAGTACTTTCCCAAAGGAGGCGATGCGTTTACCGTGCTAACGGCCAGCTCGATCAGCGGCGACTTCACCAATTACAGCCTGCCGAATCTGTATCCGAGCGCGCGTTGGGCCATTGATAAGACTTCGACTGCCGTCACGCTGCGAGTCGTTGGGGGCGACTACGACGAAGACGGCAAAGTGGACGTCGCCGACTACAATCTTTGGAAGAGTACGTTTGGCACCGTCGTCACGAACTTCTCCGGCGCGGACGGCAACGGCAACGGCATCGTCGATGCGGCCGACTACTCGATCTGGCGGAACTTCCTTGGTTACGTGGCTCCGCCGGGCAGCGGATCGGGCGCGTTGGCAGCCGACGGCGTGCCGGAACCGTGCTCCTTGCTGCTGCTGGTGATGGCTGCCGGCGTGTTGGCGCCGTTGGCTCGGCGCCGGCGCGTGGCACGGGCATAACCACGTTGGCCCGCCCCGTCCACGAATACCAGGTGGCTCGTCTCCTGGAACGCTCGGGCGAAGCGTTCAACGACTGGGGGATCATCTACAGGCTAGTGCTCCGTCAAGTTTTAACTTCAAGGCTGACAAAGCAGTAGAGCCTCATAGCCCCGTTTCTTTATCGGACCAGGCAAAGTATCACGAATCCTCGCCGCTCTCTTTCCAACTGCATCGCGCCGGTGCACAATGCAGTGGTCTCCAACACGCAGACGGGGAATTCCATCGATGACAGGAGTATACACCGGCGGCTGGTTCTTTCTGGCACTCGCTGCGATTCTCAGTTCGCATCTCGAAGTCGCTGAGCCGCGGTTGTCGAGCGACCGTTATCGTCTTGAGCTGCTGGCCCAAGAGCCCGACGTCGTCACGCCGATCGGCATGACGTTCGACAGCGCGGGGCGGCTGCTCGTGGTCGAATCGCACACGCACCAGCGGAAGGCAGACTACAAGGGCCCGACGCGCGACCGCATCCGCATGTTCGCCGATTCCGACGGCGACGGTCGGCTCGACCAGTGGAGCACGTTTGCCGAGGGGTTTCTGCACGCGATGAACGTGCTCGCCCGGCCCGACGGCGGCGTCTACGTGCTGGCCCGACATCAAGTCGTACTCGTGCGCGACACCGACGGCGACGGCCACGCCGACCAGCAGCAAGAAATCATTCACCTCGAATCGGATGACGACTATCCGCACAACGGCTTGGGCGGCATCGCGCGGATGGCCGACGGCTCGCTGCTCATTTGCCTCGGCGAGAACCACGGCTTTGCGTTTACGATCACCGGTTCCGACGGCAGCAAGCTCTCCGGCACCGGCGGTTTCGATGGCGTGATCCACGCGACGGCCGACGGCGGCCAACTCGAGTGGCTGGCCCACGGGTGTTGGAACCCGTTCAGCATTTGCGTCGATCCGCGCGGACGGATGTTTGCGGTCGACAACGATCCGGACGCCAGCCCGCCCTGCCGGCTGCTGCACATTGTGCCGGGCGGCGACTATGGCTATCTCTACCAATACGGCCGGGCCGGCACCCATCCGCTGCAAGCCTGGAACGGCGAATTGCCCGGCACGCTGCCGATGGTCTGCGGCGTCGGCGAAGCGCCGACCGCGATCGTGGCCCACGCCGGCAGCCTGTGGGTCAGCAGTTGGGGCGACCATCGCGTCGAGCGCTACACTCTGGTGCCCCGCGGCGCGTCGTTCGGCGCCGACCGCGAGATCGTTGTGCAGGGCAACGCCGACTTCCGCCCGACCGGCATGGCCGTCGCCCCCGACGGCTCGATCTACTTCGGCGACTGGGTGCTCCGCGACTACGAAGTCCACGGCCACGGCCGGGTTTGGCGGCTCACACTGCCAAAGGACGAGTTGGCGAAGGTGACTCCGGCATTGTCAGCCGCCGAACAACAAGTCGCAGCGCTGACGCCTGCCGAGGCGGAAAAATCACTGGCGTCCGACGATCCTTACCTACATACGGCCGGCGTTTGGCAATTGGCCAAGCACGACGGTTCGCAACTCGACGCGCGCCGACAGCCAAGTGACGCGCGAGTGCGACTCGGCCATCTCGAAGCGCTCCGGCGACGGTATTCCCAACCAGCCGATGCGATTCTGCGCAACGCACTGGCCGACCAGTCGCCCGACGTGCGGCTCTACGCGGTCCGCTGGATCGCCGACGAGCGGTTGACGGCCCTCCGCGACGACGTGGCCCAGCTCCTCGACGGACCGCTGCCGAGCCCGCGCTACTATCTCGCCGTGCTTGGTTCCGTCGACTGGTTGGACGATGATCCCAAGCTGCGAACCGCCGGCGTCAACGACGCGCTGTTGGTGCGGGAGCTGCGCAGCGAGCGGCGCTCGCCGGCCGTCCACGCGCTCGCGCTGCAACTGATTTCGCCGGACGACAAGTTTCTCACCACCGATCGGCTCGCCGGCTACCTGCAGGATGAGTACGAGCCGCTGCGGCTCGAGGCCGTCCGCACACTGGCCCAACAAACCAATCCCGAGCGCTTTACGCTCTTGGAATCGACGGCGCGCGACACCGCTCAGTCGGATGCCGTGCGAGCGGAGGCGCTCGTCGGCCTGGCCGCGGCGGCGAATCTCGCTCACGAGGTGCTGGAGGGATTCGCGGAGGACAAGAATCCAACGCTCCGGCACGAGGCGGAGCGTCTGTTGCGGCTCGCGCGGCTGCGGCCCGTGCCAATCGAAGCCAAGCCGCCGGCCGACGATCTCGCGGCCTGGAACCGTTTGCTCGCCGAGCCGGGCGATGCACAGGTGGGACGCAGGCTGTTCTTCAGCCCGGTGGGGCCGCGGTGCAGCGTGTGCCACGAGTACGATGGCCGCGGCGGACGGGTCGGCCCCGACCTGACGCAGATCTCGCGCAGCAGTTCCCGCGAGCGGATCATCGCCTCGATCCTGCAGCCCAGTCAGGAGATTGCGCCCCACTTTCGACCCTGGGTGCTCGTGACCAAAGACGGCAAGACGCGCACCGGCCTCCGCCTTGCCAAGGCGGGCGACGACGGCATCGAGCCCTACGTCGATTCCGAAGGCCACGAGTTCACGCTCGAGAGCGACGCAGTCGAAACGCGCAGCACCAGCACGAACTCGATCATGCCCGACGGCCTCGAGACGATGCTCTCGATCGCCGACCTCCGCGATTTGGTGACATTCCTCACCGCGCCGCCTCCATCAGCCAATTAGCCGCGTCGCTTGCAACGCGCGGATGCGCGGTCGCGCGTCGCAAGCGACGCGGCTAACTGCGCTAGCGGTGCCAGCATCCGCGACCCACCCCACTTCGCGCCGCCTTCCCAGCATCCGCGACCGGCAAACTTTGTTGGAGCCGCGCCATGCGACCCACCGATCCATATATCTTGTACGCGAAGGGGGACGGTACGCGCCGCGGCCGAAATCGGTCGGGGCCCGGTTGAGGTTCCCCCATGTCCAGCGCATCTTCCACTTCCGGCATCGACGGCTCGCCGCGCGGCCCGATCATGGCGACGGCCGGCTCGGTCGCCGACCTCGGTGCCGTGACCATCCGCTGGGTCGAGATGCTCGGCGACATTTCGCTCTTCGCGCTAAGTACCATTTCCTGGCTGCTGTCGCGGCGGCCGCGTCGTGGCACGCTGCTCAACTCGCTCTACAACATCGGCGTGCTGAGTCTGCCGGTGGTCGCGCTCACGGGCACCTTCATCGGCATGGTGCTCGCCGTCCAATCGTACACGCAGTTCAAGCAGTTCGGCTTCGAGACGCGGCTCGGCGCGCTGATCAACATGTCGATGTGCCGCGAGCTGGGGCCCGTGCTGGCCGCGACGATGCTCGCCGGCCGCGTCGGCAGCGCGATCGCCGCCGAGCTGGGCACGATGCGGATCACCGAGCAAATCGACGCGCTGGCCAGCATGGGCGCGAACCCGGTGCACTATCTCGTCGTGCCGCGGTTCCTCGGTTGCCTGTTGATGATCCCTTCGCTCACGCTGATGGCGGTGTTCATGGGCGTCGTCGGCGGCGGCTACTACTCGATCCACGTGCTGGGCATCGACTCCTACCACTACTGGAGCAACTCCCGCAACATCGTCAGCAATTGGGACCTGTTCTACGGCATCATCAAGAGCGTGTTCTTCGGCGCCACGATCGCCATCGTCAGCTGCTATCGCGGATTCCATTGCGATCCGGGCGCGGAGGGCGTGGGTCGGGCCGCGACCACTGCCTTCGTCATGTCGTTCGTCGTGATCCTGATCCTCGATTTCGTGCTCAGCATTCTGCTCGACAACGTACACGACATGATCTGGCCGCAGATGATCAACGGATAGCAATAATCTACTGAGGTCAGGCGGGAATGCCTGACGCAAAAGATGGTCGCCGCGAATACCAACTCCACGGAACCGCTGATCGCGCTGAGCGAGCTGAGCGTCCAGTTCGGCGCGCAGAGCGTGCTGCGCGAAATCGACCTGGTGATTCCCAGCGGCCAGACGCTGTCGATCATCGGCGAGAGCGGTTGCGGCAAGACGGTGCTCCTCAAGACGATTATCGGCCTGGTGCGGCCCAGCCGAGGCTACGTGACGTTCGACGGCCACCGGCTCGACGAACTCAACGACAAACAGATGACAGCCCAGCGGACTCGCTTTGGCTACGTGTTTCAGAACGCCGCCCTGTTCGACAGCATGACCGTCGCCGAGAACGTCGCCTTCCCGCTCGAGCAAAATCAAAACATGCGGTTCGACGCCGCTCGCGAGGCCGTGGCCGGCTATCTCGCCGAAGTCGGCCTCCCCGAAAGCGTGATGACCAAGAAACCGGCCCAGCTATCGGGCGGCATGCGGAAGCGCGTCGGCCTCGCCCGGGCGCTGGCCATGAACCCGGAAGTGATCCTCTACGACGAGCCGACCACCGGCCTCGACCCGATCATGAGCGACGTCATCAACGAGCTGATCATCCGCACCCGCGAGCACCACGCCGTCACCAGCATCCTCGTCACGCACGACATGAAAAACGCCTTCAAAACCTCCGACCGCATCGTGATGCTCTACCCGCTCGCCCGGCTCGACGACCACGAACCGCAAATCATCTTCGACGGCACGCCGGCCGAAATCGAAACCTCGACCGACAAACGCGTCTCGCAATTCGTCCGCGGCGAAGCGGGCGAACGATTGATGGAAATGAGAGAAAAAGCTATTAGCTCTTAGCCGTTGGCTATTAGCCGATCTCAACTACGCTTTGAAGAATTCCGGAGCTAAAAGCTAAGAGCTAACTGCTAATAGCTTCTTACCCATGAACGACCGCACCAAACAATTTCGCGTCGGCGTCGTCGTGTTGGCCACGTCGATCATCGGGGGGATCCTCACGATGCTCAATGGGCCGACCTTCACCGAGTGGATTCCCGGCCTCAATCGGCACTACCAGGTCACCATCGAGTTGCCGGAGGCCCCCGGCATCGGGCCTGACACGCCGATCCGCAAGAACGGCTTACTCATCGGCCGCGTCGCCGCCGTCGAAGATTTGCAGGACCACGTCGCGTTGAAGGCCAACATCGACGCCGGTAGCCTGCTCTACCCGAACTATCACGTGCAAGTCCGCACCACGCTGCTGGGCGACGCCACCGTCGAGTTCGTGACGGCGCCCGTCCAGGCTGGGTACGCCGCCGGTCGGCAATGGCGCCGTTTTCACGGTCAGCAAGGGCGAAATCGCTCCCAGCCCCATGGATGCCATCGCCAATCTACAGGGCGACCTGAAGAAAATGATTGCGTCGCTGCGAAACCGCCGGCGACGAGGTCGGCAAGCTCGCCAAGACCGTCAACGAGGCCATCGGGCCCAACCCCGAGGCCGGCCGGATCCCCAAACTGCTCGACACGGCCGAAGTCTCGATGAAGAACTTGTCGCAGGCGGCCGAGACGATGAACAAGTTCTTCGGCGATCCCGAGCTGATGAGCACCGTCCGCGAGGCCCGCATGACCATGAACGACGTCCGCGACGTCGCCCAAAAGGTCCAAGCACCCATCGACTCGATCGATCGCAACCTGAAAAACCTCGAAGGCTTCACCGAGCCGCTTGGCCGCAACGGCGAACAAGTCGCCCACTCGCTGATCGACGCCCTCAATGGCCTCAGCCGCGTCGTCGAGGAACTGACCGTGCTGACCGAAGCCCTCAACAACCGCAACGGCACGATCGGCCGGCTGATCCACGATCCCGCCGTCTACGACAATCTCAACCGCCTGTTGTGCAATTCGAACCAGGTCGTCCTGCAGATCAGCGGCCTGACACAGCGGCTGAGGCCAGTCGTCGAAGACGCCCGCGTGTTCATGGACAAAATTGCCCGCGAACCGGGCCGCGTGGTGAGCGGCGCATTCTCGAACAGCCCCGGCATCAAATGAGTTAGCGCCGGCGGTCACGCCGGACAATCGCGCACTTGGCCGGACCGATCTCGTCACCTGCGCCAAAAGTGTCCCGCCTTAGGGTCCCACGTCGATTTGCCCATCACAATGCTTCCTTTGTCACAACTTTTGACGGGTTTCGACCAACGGATTTCCGGACGGTGAGTTGGGTTCCTTTTCAACTATCGGGACGCGGTTTGGGCGTTGTCAGGTCAACTGGCGGGGCATCGTCCGACCAACTTCGCGAACGCGCGCGGAGGCGACGAAGACGGTCTACTTCGTCCTCATCGGCCCAGACGATCCAGCGCCCGTGGCGGCCGTGCAGTTATCGGGAATGAACCCAGCCCCGTCGTAGCCAAACATACAGCGTCGGCTGTGGCATGGCGAGGGAACCGGCTAGGTCGCCGAACCACCACTCATGAGGGCGAAGAAGTTGATCTGATTTCAACGCAGGAGGCCGTGATTCGCGGAGACCTCGTCGCGAAAGTAGTTTTCGCACCGTGTCACTGCGGAAGTGCGTTCGGCGTCTGGGCGTCCGCCAGCCCTCAAGCGTTAATTGTTCGGCCATCTCCCGAGTAGTTTGCCCTTGGTCGCTTAGTGTGACGATTCGTTTCATCAGTCGGTCGTAATCACGCAATTGCTGGTAACTCCCGACAGGCCGGATGAGTTCGTGCTGACTGGTCATGCCGCCCTTCCAGTGGATCGTAACGTCCACGTATTCGGTGTTGTCCTGCACAGCCACGACCACTTTCTCGATCAGATATCTCAGCGTCGTTTGCCGGTCCGCCGCCGTGGTGGTTGGCAGTTGCCACAGTGCAGGGATGTCGGAGGCGAGAGCGCGGATGCGGTTCTGATTGTCGTCAGAAAGCTCTGGCGGCTGCTCAGACTGAAAACGATCGTAGTCTTCTTCGAGTTGCCGCTGGACTCGTAGTGCTTCCTCCCAGCCCCGTTCCAGCGGCGAGCTACCAACCGGTTTTCCGGCTCGACGACGTCATACTGGCGGGCCGCCCGCTCGGCTGCATATCGGGCTCGCTCCAGTCGGTGCTTCCAGTGGCTGTGGAGACGTTCCCGTTCCTGCTGGATCTGCCTGGCCGCGGCCACGCTCAACTCCAACGAGGCCGGCTTCAACACTTCGAGAACTTGTCGACCAACCAGTTGGTCCAAGCCTCGTCCCGCCAGTTGTTGACATAGAGGTTCGCCGTACTCGATCTGCCGCCGTTCACACAGGTAGGTCAGTCGTTTGGCGGGCCCGTCGTAATGCACCGTCATCCGGCAGCCACAATGACCGCATTCGATCAGGCCGCCCAACAAAGAGACCCCTTCACGGACAGGGCCCCTTGATTCGGCTCGGCAGCGATTCTCTTGGATCTGCCGTTGATTCGCCTGGTAACGCTCCCATGAGATGTAAGCTGGGCAACGGTCACGCAGTAGCACCAAGCATTCTTCGGCCGTAACGCGGATTCGTCCGGAATGCGGATGTCCCGGCCGCTTTCGGCGAGGATCGATGGGGCGGCGGCCATAGCAGTACGCCCCCGCGTAGACCGGATGATGCAGTATATTCAGCAGCGTCGCTCGGCAAGGGGGATGCCACTCGAGTTGCCCGCGGTTGGGGCCGCTGTGCGGCCGGATGCCCAGTTGGACTTGCTGATGCACCATGTAACGCAGCACCTTGTTGACGGTGCCGTACGCTTCAAACTTGTCGAACACGAGCTGCACCGCCGCACGCGCCTGCTCATCCGGTTCCTCCGCCAATTCGCCAGAAGGCGAGCGAATGTAGCCAATCGGCCAATGGCAAAACAGATCGCCCCGCCGCGCCTTGTTCAGCCGTCCTTGGTTCAATCGATTGCGGAGGATGTGAAGCTCTGCTTCCGACATCGTTCCCTTGTAACATGCAACATAAAACACGAGCTTTACATGACCGAGGGCAATTCATCACAATTCGCCAAAGATTCGCCGCAAGTTGGGCGGCGATCATGCTAGCGTTCACGACATTTTCTGGCGGGAGGATGAGCCATGGGTCGTGCTTCAGTTGCCCTCGGGGTGCCGGACAGCAGTACCGGCATCATGGACGGATTTGTCATCAGAATACCTTTCTTCGCGAACGGAATCAGGCCGAAGTTCACCCTTTGGCGTTGATCGGATTGGCCAACCACTGTCGCAGCCTAAGGAGTCCAAGTCGAGGCTCGGGCAGCAGCACGCGCACCAAGCGGAAAGAGCAAGTAGTATGTCAGCAACTTTGGTTTCAGCTTTCTCTTGATGAACGAACGCAATTCGGAAGCTGCTTCTCTCGCATGATTCTGAAATGTCTCAATGAAATCGATCAAGAAGATCAGGAGGTCAGAACATGATCAAGGCAACATCTGATTCCAAGGTTTGCAGCGAACATCTACGTCGTCAGGCGGTCGTTTACATTCGTCAGTCCAGTGCTCAGCAGGTTCGAAGAATCAAGAGAGTCGCCGACGGCAGTATGCGTTAGTGGAACGAGCCCAGACTCTCGGCTGGCCAGTCAAGTCGATCAAGTCGATTGACGAAGATCAAGGGCGATCCGCGACCACCAGCACGCATCGGCAAGGATTCAAGAAGCTACTCGCAGAAGTTGGCGCAGGCCAGGTCGGTGTGGTGTTAGCCTTGGAGGCATCTCGGCTGGCTCGCTCCAATGCCGATTGGCATCGACTGGTCGAGATCTGCGTGGTGACGCAAACGCTACTGGCTGATGAAAACGCCGTGTACGATCCTCGGGAGCCCAACGATAGGCTCCTCCTCGGGGTAAAAGGAACGATCTCCGAGGCAGAGCTGTTTACGCTAAGGCAACGACTGCATCAAGGACGTTGGAACAAAGCCAAGCGAGGTGAACTGGTTCGTTCACTGCCCGTTGGCTATGTGAGCACAGAGACCGGCGAGGTCACGAAGAATCCCGATCGTCAGGTTCAACGCAGGCTCGAATACGTCTTTCGACTGTTTGCAAAGTGCAAGGTCGCACGTCGCGTCGTGACACAGTTGGTCGACGAGAAGCTGAAGATTCCCACGAAGTCTGGGGCGGCCCTCGTCACGGAGAAGTGACGTGGAAGGAACCAGACCTGGCTGCCGTGATTCGTATACTGAAGAACCCAACGTATGCAGGCGCTTACGTGTACGGCCAATATGAATACGATTCATTTCACCGTTCGCCAACCAATGGCAAGGCGAAAGTTCATGTACGTACGATCGAAGACTGGCCTGTCTGTCTCAAGGGTTTCTATCCGGCGTACATCAGTTGGAAGCAGTTTGTGGAGAATCAGCGGATTCTTCGCTCGAACTGGTATCGCCACGACAGCCAAGGTGCGCCTCGCAAGGGACAGGCTCTGCTGCAGGGCATTGTCTATTGCGGATGCTGCGGAGCGAGGATGACGATTTTCCATTATTCGACGAAAGAGAAGCGGTCACCAGGTTACGGATGCGTTTATGATTACCAGCGTAAAGGAAGTCGTTCGACGTGCCAGATGATGAGCTCAATGCCCGTCGACGAAGCCGTTGCGAATGAGTTTCTCAACGTCGTCTCACCAGCCAAGATCGATATCGCAATTCAAGCATTGGAGGAGTTCGAGTCCAATCATCAGGAAGCTTGTCGACAATGGGACCTTCAGCTTCAGCAAGCTGATTATGAAGTCGAGTTGGCACGTCGTCGTTACGAAGCGGCAGATCCAGAAAACCGACTCGTGGCTGGTGAACTTGAATCACTTTGGGAAAACGCATTGCGCCAACGCGAGAAGCTGGAGCGTGAGCGGGACGAGCATGAAAGGAAGGAGGAGCTGCCGGTTCTCGAAAAAGACCGACAACGGATCAAAGAACTGTCGAGTGACTTGAAATGTGTGTGGAATGCGAGGACTACCTCCATGGAGGACCGAAAGACGCTGTTGCGATTCTTGATCAAACGTGTTCACCTCGATGGCGTGACTGAAGACGGAAAGATCCGCATCGATATTGAGTGGCATACCGGCGGCAGACTTCAATAAAGATCGATCGCCCACTGGTTGGTGCGTGGGCACCGAAGACCCCCGAGAAGGCTGTCGAACGAATGCGAGAGCTGATGCCCCACTACGAATACGCGACGATTGCGGCAAGGCTCAACGAAGAGGGATTCAAAAGCGCGAAGGGGTTGCCGTTTAATGCTATGATCGTTGGCTACGTGGTTCGTCGCCGAGGCTGGAATGAAAACGGGCATAGGATGCGCAAGCCGAAGTAATTCAGGTGAGTTGAACTTGTGCTTTATCAAAAGGGCCACTTGAGACCCAACAGGAGGCGGTCGTTGTAGTCAGACGGATCGTAAAGACCATCCTGGTCCGCCAAGAGCGTCTGGAAGAGGGCGCACAGTTCCAGAAGCTGATGCCAGTCTTTGCACGAACGAGCTAGGCGGCTCATCTCGATGCCCAGTACTAACCCCACATGATCCAGGCCTACCTCGGCCAATAGACGTTGAAACCCCCTACGACCTTCGGCCGACTGGGCACTCAGGCCCTGGTCCTCGTCGATCACCAACACTCGCTCCTCCGGCCAACCTAGCGCGACGGCTCGTCGAGCCAGCGCATACTGCATCTCTGCCGATTCACGGTTTGCCAATACCTGGTGTGGAGTTGACTGGCGTACATAGACAATGGCCAAACGATCCAAGTGTTGGGGTCGGATTTTGATTGATCCGAAGGGATTGGCGACAGGCTCAGCACTCGCCAGGCGGGGAGCGATTGGTGCGTCTGCTGTCAGGGCTTCAGGAGCGCTCATGCGGCACCTCCTTCCGTCCCGAGAACTGCTCGACTTGCTGAGCCAGCATCCGAGCCAGCGTCTGCAACGTCTCTTGCTGTGCCGACTCCGGCAACACTCTCCAGAGCCGATTCAGGGCTAAACGGTGATTCCGCGTTTGTGCGCGGGGGGGGACAAAGTCTTCCCTGTCGAGTGACATGACGCACCTCCTGTGCTTTCGTGATGCCGCTGCTGGCATTGCTGCCACCAGCAGGCCAGTTTCAACAACGCCTCGGCGCACACTATAGGACGATCGGCTCCGTTGATACAAGTTGAGCCTTTCGACGTAGTGTGCCGGGTATTCTTCACCGATCCTCCGCGGCGGCCAGGCAACATAGATCGTTCCCCGGTCACACGCCGGCCGACGTCACTGCGCGTGCGCCGTCCCACACGCTGTCCCGCTCGCCTGTCAACAGTCGTCTGCGGAATCGCAAGTGGCGACGACGCGTAATCTCCACGAGCGGTTTCCAAATCAAGTGCGTCAGCCGATGCCTAATCAAGAGATACCAAAACAGGTTGGAGCGTTTGTAGAGATACGACATTGCCAAATAAGGTGGCACGCTGCGCCAATCGCAGGGGCGCCGCCGCCAAATCGATTGGTGTGAAAACAACCGCCGGTAGCACCAGGCGTAGCCGGCCGCCAATTGTGCCGGCGTCATCTGCCTAGGCTGGAACACCACGTGCCCCGTGTCGTACAGGTCCCATTGCTTGTGTAGCAGCCGTCCTTCGCGCTCCATCTGTTCAAACAGCGGCGTGCCCGGGTAGGGAGTCAAAATGTGAAAAGTCGCACACTCCAGTTGCTGCCGCTCAATCCAATCGACCGTGGTGTCGAACACGTCGGGCCGGTCATGATCGAAGCCCAGCACAAAGCTGCCGTTCACCTGCACGCCGTTGCGATGAAAGATTTCGACACGTTGGGCATATTCTTCCGTTCGAGGGCTCTTCTTGTGCGCGGCGACGAGATTGTCGTTCTGAAGCGACTCGAAGCCCACAATCACGCCGGTACAACCGGCCAGTGCCATTTCGCGAACCAAATCAGGATCGTCGGTTACGTCAATCGACACCGCAGCGCTCCAAATCTTTTCGACCGGTCGCAGCGCATGGCATAGTCGATACAAGTATTCCGGGCGCGAACCGAGGTTGTTATCGACAAAAACGCCGTACGGTTGCGCATCGGCCTGGAACTCTGCCACGATTTGCTCGACGTCACGCACCAAGTACGGCATCTGCAGACCCTTGGTCGACAGATAACAAAATCCGCAACGATTGTGGCAACCGCGCGTGGCGATCAGGCTCGACGTGGTGAGGAAACTGCGGCGCGGCAATAGCTCGCGGCGCGGCGCCGGATCGTCGCGATAGGGTCACCGATAGCCGCCGTGATATTCAGGCCGCAGGCTCCCAGCCGCGACGTCCTGCAAGATCTGAGGCCAGATTTGCACGCCGTCGCCAATTGCCAATGCGTCGGCATGCGGGGCGGCCTCCGCCGGGCACGATAGAACGTGCAACCCACCAAGAATGACCGTCGCACCGCGTTCTCGATACCAGCGCGCAAGCTCATAGGCTCGATTGGCAAACGTCAAATGCACGCTAATGCCCACAACCTGCGGGAACGGTTCGCTAGGAGGCGGGCCTTGCAGCAAGTTTTCGTCCCAATACGCAACAGTCCAGTCCGGCGGAGTCGCGCCAGCCACACTCGTCAGTGCGAGCGTCGGCGTGAGCACGTGCTTGCCGAAGCTCGCGTGTGGATCCTTGGGATAAAACGGATTGATCAAGAGTACGTGACGAGTTCGCACCGGACTTGTTCTTTGCTGGTGATCGAGTGGCGGCGCAATGCGCATCGCGCGGGGAAACCAGCGGGAATGCATGAGTCGTCTCCTCGCTTGATTTGCAGTTCGATTTTCGTTCAATCCAGAACTTGAATTTCAGGGTAAAGCGTAGCCGAAATCTTAAGTGGCGAATGGCCTGTTCCCTTGAGGTACTCGTCGAAAAAGGTGTGCACGCAATACGCCGTAATAGCGAGCTGGCGACGCCCGTCGATACCAACAATTCCTAACATACGGAGTGTTCGCAGCACGACATGGCTTTTCAACAGGGCTCCGTCGTCGCTAAAAAGAAAGTGGTTCGCGCCGCGAATCACTATGAGAGCCCGTCTATCCGGTGGCAGACGCTCGTAAATCGATTGGATGTTGGCCTTGACCTCACGGCTCTCCGGGTCAGACTCGCGACTGTGGTCGCTGAGAAGGAACATGAATGGCCGATCGATTCCCGCCTGAACGACGCTGCCCAGTGGAAGGCCGTCCACATCGATGGCCGCCTTGCATCGGGAATCCTCATGGCAGAACTGTGCGGCTTGCACCCCGCCAAAGGAATGGCCAAACACCCCGACTCGCGTCATGTCGAGACGTCCCGTGAACTTGCCGGAAGGATCCGACGCGTTCAGCCGCTCCAACTGATCGAGCACGAAGCCGATGTCGGCGGTCCAGGCGGCGAGTAGCTTCTTGCCGACACGATCAAGCGCCTGACCCGAATAGAATTCCGGGTTGTTCTTTGGCTCGCGTGTGATCACTCGGCCGTCGGGGAAGACAACGACTCCGGTGCGATACGGTGCATCAAAGCCCACGACCACGTAACCGTGACTGGCCAGGTCCTCCGCAAGCGTCGAGTAATTGACCACTTCAGCGGAAGCACCCCGCGCATGACCACCACCGGATACGATCGCTGCTGCGCAGACACCTCGGAGTTACGAAGACTGTGACCATGGACCAGCGACAGATCTCGCGTCAGGAGGTTAATCAAGGCGCCGCCACGGAGTTCGAATGCCGTTCGCCACGGAGCAGGCAGGTAGTCGTCCATCGTTGCAGCTGCGTGCCCAGGATCTGCCGGATACCAGATCCAAACAAAGAGCTCACGTTTGGTTCCCGGAACTGGGGCCAACGTGTCCGGGTGCGATTCGTCGGCCCAAACGTAGGTCGTTCGGCCAACTGCAAATGGCCCCGTGGGGGTCGGGAGTGTCAGCTCGGTCCGGTGCTCCAACCAGAGCGACCCAAGCAGCGCTCCAACCCCGAGAACGCCGAGCAGCGCCAAGATTGCGAAGCTTTTGAATAACCGACGCACGAGCCGCGATTTGAACAGCTTCTGCCACAAGGTCGAGGGCAGGGGGGCGTCGGCGCTGACGGCTTTGATTGGCTCACCCATCCGACTCTCTCTTAGCTTTGTGTTGCAAAGTAAATGGGGATGACTGGCGTCCGTGTGAATACGTTCAGATAGGCCTACGCTGGCGAAAAATCGGGTCTCACTTTTCCGCGCCCGACGGAAGCCTGCGGCTGGCTCGCCGCGGCGTCGGCCAACACTTGCTCCAGCACATTCAAGTACTGCTGGAACCGACGCCGACCACTGGGCGTCATCGCCACGACCGTCTGCGGCCGGCCCCGCTTGGCCGCCCGATTGGCGACCACCAGCCGCGCCTCCTCCAGGACCGCCAAGTGCCGGTTCAAATTGCCGTCGGTCAGCGAGCAAAGCTCTTTAAGATCACTAAACAGCAACCCCTCGGGACGCGTCATCAGCGACGTGAGAATCCCCAATCGCGACTTTCTCGTGGATGGCGCGATCGAGCCCTTCGTAGGCGAAACGGCCATCGTCGGCCGCGCTTGCTTTGCTGCGCGTGCTCATTGCGTTCAATCCAGTCGATCTTCGAATCGCTCTAAAGTAAAGTACAAAACGACGGCATTCAAAAGTTGCCCGCCGCCAAACGCAACGCCCATGATCCACGGCGACAGCGCGGCCTCGCCTTGCCCCCATGCCAAGGCAAGAATGCCGCAAACAAGGTACCACGCGCCCACGATCGCCACAGCCCGAGGTAGCAGTCGCCACGAGGCAAAGACGCCCAGACTGAACACGAGTGCCCACAGGCCAGGCAACATCCAAACCGAATCGCTTGCGCCTCGACAATCGCGATCGTGAGCAGCCCGCCCACCACTAACGCCGGCGCGAACTGCCCGACCGCGAACATCGTCGTTTGCCGAGCGAGGGCCATTCCAGCCAATCGGGCTCGACACCAGATTTCAACGCCGACGACGGCCAAGTTGATTGCCGCGGCAACGAACCACAACGCCAGATAGGCGTCCACCCGTTCGATCGGCCGCGGTAGCAACGACGCCTGCAAGATCGCCGCGGTCACGCCGACCAGGCCCGTGAATGCGACGGTCGCGGACCGATAGCCGCGAAACACTTCCGTACGCGCCAAGTGCTCGCGGATTTCCGACACCTGCGCTAGCGCTTGCCGTAGCTCCATGGGGAATACCCTGCAAAAAACCTCTCGATTCCCAACGCCGCCCGATAACTCTGTATTGCAAAGTAACGAATGCTGCTGGGTCTGTCAACAAGCAATGGTTTTTTCAATGGCAGGCGATCGCCGAATGCCCCCGGCATCAAATGAGTTCAGCGCCGGCGGCCACGCCGGACTTGTGCTTGCCCGGCCCGGCCGCTTCTCTCCCTCATACCCCGAACCCCCGGCCGGCAGTCTCCACCACCGCCGCCGCCCTCGTCACTTCTTCGGCTGATCCTCGGCCGGGCCGCCGCCGCGGGTGAGATTGCGGGCCGTGTTGATCAGCCCGACGTGCGAAAACGCCTGAGGGAAGTTGCCCAGCATCCGCCGGTCAACCGCGTCGTATTCCTCCGACAGCAAGCCGACGTCGTTGCGTAGCGCGAGCAATCGCTCGAACAGCTCGTGGGCCTCCGCCTCGCGGCCTTGCAGGGCCAAGTTGTCGGCCAGCCAAAACGTACAAATCAGGAAGGCCCCCTCGCGCGACGGTTGCCCCCCGGGGTCCGGATGATCCTCGTAGCGTTTGACGAAACCGTCGTGTGTGAGCTTCCGGCGGATATAGTCGACCGTGCCCAGCATCCGTGGATCGGTGGCCGGCAAAAAGCCTACCAGCGGCAAGAGCAGCAGGCTGGCATCTGCATCGGTCGATCCGTAGTGTTGCACAAACGAGTTCAGCTTCGAATCAAAGCCTTCGCGGCAGACCTCGTCGTGAATCTCCTGCCGCAGCTCGCGCCATTTCTTCGCGTCGCCGCTCATATTAAACTTCTCGACGGCCTTCACCGCCCGGTCGACTGCCACCCATGCCATCACCTTCGAATGGGTGAAATGTTGTCGCCCGCCGCGAACCTCCCAGATCCCATCGTCCGGCTCACGCCAATGGTCTTCGAGGAAGCGCATCATACACTGTCCGAGTTGCCACGCGTTTTCGTCCGCTTCGAGCCCCATGCGGCGGGCTACGTGCATCGCATCCATCAGCTCACCGTAGACGTCGAGCTGGAACTGCTGATGTGCCGCGTTCCCGATCCGCACCGGTCGCGAACTCTCGTAACCCACCAGCCAGTCGAGTTCCAGTTCCACCAGCCGCCGTTCACCCGACAGGCCGTACATGATCTGCAATTGGTCCGGACTGCCAGCGACGGCGTTCACCAGCCACTCGCGCCATGCGCGGGCCTCGCCGACATAGCCGCCAACCATCAGCGCGTCGAGCGTGAACGAAGCGTCGCGGACCCAGCAGTAGCGGTAGTCCCAGTTGTGAGTACCCCCCAACGCCTCGGGGAGCGAAGTCGTCGCGGCCGCGGCGATCCCGCCCGTCGGTGCGTAGGTGAGCGACTTGAGCGTGATCAACGATCGTACGACTGCGTCGCGCCATTCCCCTTGGTAGGTGCACTGCCGGGACCAGTCTTCCCACCAGGACTGCGTCTCGCGGAGGCTTGCTTCGGGGTCGATCCCCCGCGGCTCCGGCTCGTGCGTGGGCCGCCAGGTGAGCGTGAAGGCGACTCGCTCGCCCTCACCGACCGTGAAATCGGCGACCGTGTGCAAGTTTTCGCCGCGCTGGTCAACGCGCGAGCGGCAATACAGCGTGTCCGGCCCCGCCGTCGCGCGGATCCCATCCGGAATGCTCCGCACCCACGGCACGATCGACCCGTAGTCGTAGCGAATGGTCAACTGCGACTGAAACGCGACCCGGCCGCGGCGGCCTTCCACGATCCGCACCACGTCCGGAAAGTCGGTACGCACCGGCATGAAGTCGATCACCGTGGCCAGGCCGCCATCGGTCTCGAAGTCGGTTTCCAACACCAGCGTGCCATCGCGATAACGCCGGCGCACGACGCGGACGTTCTCCACCGGCGCGATCTGCCAACGACCATTCTCCGGCCCGCCCAACAGCGCGGCAAAACAGGCGGGCGAGTCGAACCGGGGAAAACAGAGCCAGTCGATCGACCCGTCGCGACCCACGAGCGCGGCCGTCTGGCAATCGCCAATGAGAGCGTAGTCTTCGATACGCGAAGTCATCGGCGGAGAGCCTCTCGCGACTAGGACAAGCAGAATAGAACGACGAGAGGCGCTCTCGCAGTCGAGGCGACCTTCGACACACGCCCCCAGTCTATCACAGCCACCTTCACTCGGTCAAAACCGCACACGTCGGCTCCGACTGCGCTACTATTGCGGCGCACTGCCAGCGGGAACTGCACCGCGGGCTTTGGCCACGACGTCGCCGATGGCCCGCAGCGTCTCGGCCGTGACAACCAATTGACCCTCGACGCCGGATGGAGACACCTTCGCCGCCATGCCAACCGGCGGACTGTCGGGAAAGTCCGGAATCGCCGCCGGCCGCGCTCCAGGAATAGCCGCGGCGAATTGCTGCACGACTTTGGCCATGCCGCCGAGGCTGACATAGGCGACGAATTGCGATCCCTCAGGCAGCATCGCCGCGACTTGGGCGACGCTGGGGTCGCTTGATAGCCCTCGCTGCTTGGACTTGTAGAAATCGATCGCCGATTTCAAACGCTCCAGCGACGTGTAGCACATGACAATGGTGTGCCCGTCGACCGGCGCGAGAAAGATCTTCATCTGGCCGCCGGGGCCCATCATCATCTGCATCATCTTTTGCGGGTCGGGTCCGCCTGGTGTGGTGAGCTGATTCATGTACGAGAGGTCCATCGAGACTTCCAACACGTCCGTTTCACCGAGCTGGACGTGTTGGCACGTCGCCACGGGGATCGCGGAATTCTTCACTTCGTCAGCAAACTCCCGCAGCGCGGCCAGCGTCTTTTCGTAACCCTCGATCAAACGCTGGGAATCCTCGCAGGTGAACACCGCCGTCGTGTTGCCGTAGAATCCCGTTCCCGGCTCGCTGACCCCAATCACCATGCCCATCGAGGTCATGCCGCTCATCGCACCCATCGAGAGCTTGGCATACTTTTCGGCCTGCTCGGGCGTGAGCTTGTACATCGGCATCTCTTGCATCATTTGCGCCGAGTACTTTATGAATGGTTCCAACGATCCTGGCGGAACGACGCCCCCCATCGCCACGACAAACGGCCCGGCCGGCAGACCCGTCAGGAAATCCGCCGCGGCCGGCTTCACGTCCGCGGCCCATTTCGCCCAGGCGCCGTCGGGCGTGAACTGCATCCGCTTGACGATTTCGACGTTCTGCCCCGAGTCGATCCGAAATCCGACGCTGAACTCGTCCACTTCCGGCTCGGCCACCGTAAGTAGCTGGGCGTACATGTCCAGCGCGTGGGCCCCGGGCTGTCCCTTCTCTCCCATCTGACGCATCTGCCCTTGGATGGCGCGAATCCCCGTGATGATTTTGGGAACGGACTGCCGGATGCCGCTCGACGTCACAACGACGCTGGCCTGATTGGCGTCGAGCCACGCGGCGAGTGAGGCATCGCTCGAAAGATTCGTCGTCGCCGAGACAACCTGTTCCAAGACGTCCCGATTCGCCGAGTCAGCAATCGCGGCGTAGTTCCCTTTCCGCGCGACGAGCTTTGGCTTGCCGACCAGTTGAACTTCGACGGCCCCCGTCGCCGGTTCCGTCACGTTGAGGGCCGCGTAGAAGTCGGCGAAGTTGGCCACCGGCACCAGCAACACGCCCTTGGGTGCCGGGTCGACGCTCATTAGCACGATCGCCATGTCGCCTTGCTCATTGACCCCTTTTTCCAGGCCGACGACCCGCTTGGCCAGATTGAGCAGTGCGGGCGCCGGCGCGTGCACGAGCTTCGCCACCTCGTCGACGCGGCCGCTCGCATCAGCCAAGTCGTGCACGACCGCGAAACCAATCGCGTCGGCCGGGATCACGTTCAAGATGCCGTCCCGCCCGTGCGCCTCCCCGCCGACCAAACCAACGAGCAAGCACTGGGCCATCAACACGCACTGCATGGCAAGTCTCATCGCATGATCTCCTAAGTTTGCGGGGCGCTGTTCAACAAAGCATGGTTTCGTCGCAGACGACGTCCGCTGCGAACTCGCATTCCGGAACCTACGCCAGCATAACCTGCTGGGCCGCCGAAATACAGAGTCGCGTCATCCGCGGATCATTCGGTAACAGCCCAGGCATCAAAGAGGTCAGCGCCGGCGGCGACGCGCACAAAAGGCATTTGTCCCGGAGCAACGGGCCGAGAGCAATCCTGTTCCGGCCTTCCGCCTTTGACTCTCTGCCTTCTGCTCCATAATTCTGCTCTATGAGGCGTCGAGGAAATATCTACGAATTCATCACACACTGGTAGCTGGCGACGGCGCGTTGCTATAATCGCCTCAATTCCGAGCCGCGATTGGTTCCGGGATCAGCCTGGTGGGAAATCTCGATTTGAATGGAGGAACGCGTATGTTTCCGAAAACTGGCCGATGCATGGTTTTCACCTCGCTGGTCGCTGCGACTGCTTGCGTTGCCTTGGCCCAGGGAATCACTTCCCAGGACAAGCTGCAAGAATCTTTGGTGGCGCAGGAAACCAAGGTGTTGAATGCGATCGAAATGCAGGACAGGGCAGCACTCGCGGAACTGCTCCACGACCAGGTGATGTCGATTTCGGTAGAGCGCGGGCGACAGATGACAGCGGACCAGATTGCCGACCTCGCGTCGGTGTCGGTCAAGGATATGAGGATGGGCGAGGCGAAGACGATTCAGGTAACGCCGGACGTTGCCATTCTCAGTTTCAAGCTGTCGTGGACGAGCGATGATGGTCAGGAAAAGCCGGCGACAACTACCGTGTACGCCACGATCGTGTGGAAGCAGGTCAACGGCCAGTGGCGATCGGTGTTCTACCAGGAGACGCCTGTAGTGAAGTGACGCTGCCGGAACTGGGCAAACATCGTGCGCCGATGCAGAAAGTTTGCCTGTGTCTTCGTGAGTTTTGTCGGCAAGCAGAACGTGCTCACCTGGGGAGCAAGTCGTGGATCCGAATCATTTACCCGTGGGCGATTCTTCGCCCTATCACCAGGCGCTCGCACAATCTGTCGATCACTGGGGGCTCGTTCCGGAGAAGACGGAGTTAATCCGCGACGGCATCAATCACGTGTTCGGCACGGAGTCCGCGGAGGGAGCCCCGGTCATTATCCGCATCAGCGATGGCGCGATTCGCCCACGCGGCGAGCTGCTAGGAGAATTGCTCTGGCTCGATCACCTGATCCGCCATTGCTGCACGGTCACCACGCCAATCGCTTCACGCCGGGGAGAGCTGCTGGAGACGATCGAACTGGAGGAGGACACCATGCACGTCAGCTGCTTCAAGCGTTTCGGCGGTCGGGAACTCAATCCGGCGACCGATTCCCGGTGGAATGACGAGCTGTTTTTGAACCTCGGCCGCGAGATTGGCCGCATCCATCGCGCTTCGGACGATTTGCACTTACCTGCTGACCGGGATCGCTTGCCTTGGTACGAGGGAAAGCTCACGCAAATTCCCGATCCGCTTCCCAAGAGTTTCAACCCGCGCGTCACGGAAGCCATGCGGGCGTTCATCGATGAGTTGCGCGGGCGGCCGACACCGCCTCGTCACTATGGGCTCGTCCACCGAGATCTTCACGCGGGGAACTTTCTGGTCGAGGAGGGCCAGGTGGAAATCATCGACTTCGACCTCGGCTGCTACGGCTGGCGGACGATGGACTTTGCGGTTTTGCTCTTCGGGCACTACTACTATCCCAGTTTTCGCGTGCCGCACGCATGTCCCGAGTTGGCCGGACACGTCCTGGCAATGCTGGTGCGGGGCTACCGCGTCGAATACGCTCTCGACCGCGAACAGTTGGACACGGTTGGAGACATGATCCTACTGCACAGCATTCTCAACTACGTCGTCATCGCGCCGGCAGTCGAGCATTGGCAGATCGCCATGGGCAACCCAGAGCCGCCCGTGACGGACAGCCTAGCGTGGATCGAACGCCTCTGGCTCGACGGCGACAAACTGCAGGTCGATCTCAGCCAGCTATAGCTGAGCGAGAAATGCTGCACAGCCGGGGAAAGCCAAGATGTGATGGAGTCCGATTTTCAGCGGATGACGCCCGTCTACTTTAGTTGCCATTGCTTTCGTTATTTCCCGGGTGCTCCTCAATCGCCCAAATGTCTCGGTGCAGACCAAAGCCCGTCGCCGCGTAGCTGACAAGTTGCTCAAGTGTGCGAAAGTAGCCGATATCGCCAACCGATCCGGATTTATGGACATAGCTGAGGTACATGCCTTCCTCCGGGAGATATCGAATCGCCCATCACATTGGATTTGACTCCCGTCCCAATCCTGTTCGGCGCGGCGGTTGCAGTTGAGTCTGACGCGATGCTTTTGGCTTGGCCAGTGATGGGGTTGCGAGTCGACAGGCACTTCCCCGAGAGACGTCGCGGGGGAAGTTCTGGGGAGTGGGGCTGCTCTGGCGCGCAGCGTCAAGGGGCTCGTGTCCGCCGAACGTGGAGCGGCCGAGTTTTTCAAGCGTCGTGATTTTTCAGTTTGGCCAGATGAGCCAGTAGTTCGTCCTCGTCGGCCAGGCCAGAGAAGTAATAGCAGATCATCTCGTAGGTCCGCAGCGTCGGCTTGCGGCCGGTGGTGAGGCTGATCAGCATGCAAGCGATGATCGCCGCGTAGGTCTGGATTTCGATGCCGCGGCGGTCGTCGCTGAGCAAATGCCGACAGCCTAACACGTGCTTGAAGAAGCGGAAGAACAGCTCGATCGTGAAGCGGTGCTGATACAGCACGGCAATGATTTCGGCCGGCGGATCGACGAGGTTGGTGGCAATTCGCAAAATGCCGTCGCTGGGGCCTGCTCCCGTGTTGCCTTTGCGGTGGGAACGCTTCTCGTGCGGCTCGATGCGGACCATCACCAGCCGCAGCGGGTGATCGGGCCGCGCTGCGGGAGGCTTGGTGTGTCCCAATCTCACGATCTGGTCGCTCAACACGCCTGCCGAGAGTGCTTCGTCCGAGAGGGGTCGCTCTTCAACGACTTTCGGCATCGTGTTGTCGCGGAGGCGGCAGACGTAGCTGCTGCCGGCACGATGAATGTCGTTAAACAGCGTAAACTGGGCGTACCAGCGATCCATCACGTAGCAGCGGTCGGCTGCGAGGTGTGTCCGGAGCACGGTCTTTTCGTCGGAAGGGCCGCTGTTGCGGCCGTTCGTGAGATCCATCCGTAGCGGCACGTGCTTGTCGAGTTCGAACTGCGTGTGCAATCGCCAGGCATGATGCACGGTGCCGGTGCGAGTGGTAAGCCACATCGCTTCGGTGATGCGGGGCAAGGCTTTGAGGAGTGTGCCGTCGACCAGCGTCACCGTGTGCTTGATTTCGGCGAGCCGCGTGTCGGCGGCAATCGGCTGCAATTGAGCGCCCAGCTCGCCGACGACTTCTCGGAGCAGTTCGGGGTCAAAGACATGGCTCGATTCTGAGAGCGAGCCCAAGGACGCCCGGGCACAGCCGAGCTTCTTCTGCACCTTCTTCAGCTCGCTCGCCTGCTGCAAGGAACGCAGCGAAACGACGACCGGATTGAACAGGTAGAGCAGAATCAGCGAGCAGTACTGGTCCATGGTGAGCGTACGATTGCCGGCCTTATCCCGCTCGCAGCCCACCCCGCGCAACCGCTCAAACAAGGGCAGCAGCCGCCGAAAGTACTTCAGCCCCACCACGTCCTCGTCGGTCACATCCTTCCTTCGCTGCGTCATGCAGCCTAACATGCGCTAAAACAACCGAGGGCGCAAGAGTAAAATTCAATGCGCAAATCTCGTGCCGAACAGGATTGCTCCCGTCCCCTTAAATTTTTCCCAAGACAAATGACGAGGGATAAAGAAAGGGCGCGAGGCGGGGCAGCCTTCAACACGTTCCAACAGTGTACCACAGTCGCTCGCGCTCGGTCAAAAACGGCATAACAAAGTGGCGCGCCAAGCCGCCCGAGTGGTGAGCGGAGCATTCACCAACGGGCCGCACATCAAGTACGTTAGCGCCGTCGGCCACGACGGAACAGCGCCTACCCGGCCCGACCGCTCCCAGTTTTTTTTTGCGCCGCAGGCGTGATACTCCAAAGCCCGGGGGTTCGGTCGCTTCGGCGACATATCCGAATTGCAGGTCTGTGGCGTTTGGCGGACGGCGTCTGGGAGAGCCGATTCCGACCGGGTCGAAAGAATCCCAACCGTCTCCCGGTATTTTCACAATGAAGCCGGATTCAGCGCAACAGAGTGGCGAACGCCTTGTATTACGTCTATGCTAATTGCATCCTGACGGCTGGCGTACGCGCGTTAGAACGTTGGTCCGCAAACGACAAGTTGGCATTTCTCCCTATCTACCCGCCACGGAGATTGGAACGATGTCGCCGATGAATTTGCGACGTATAACGCCGCTGGTGGAATTGTTCTTCTTGGCAGCCGCCACATTCCTGCAAACGGTTTTGACCGGCTGTGAACAACGCAGCGGCACCGCGACGCCGGTATCGACGAGTCCGTCGCCACCTTCGGTCACGCTAGGTGCCGTCGTGGGCTTGACCACGCATTGGTATCCCGACCGCGCTCAAAATGACGACGAAACCGAAAACAAACTCGTCCGCGAATTGGTGCGCCAAGGCGTGTTAATGGCCGTGCGCGAAGAATTGGGACTGGTGACGCGCGACGAAACACTAGAGGAGCCGCTTTCAAACGCGACCACGAAGACACGGGATACGGACAACGACGCAGAATCACAGGCCGAACCGCTTGCGCTATCGCTGAACCTAGACGCAGGCGGATCTTGGGAGGCACGCTTATATGGTGCGGGAACCACGCAGGACAACGCCGTGTGGCAGCATCAGGGCACGAGTGAGATGAACAAGCGGACGATCTATTGCCAGTTTGCGAAGCAAATGGACGAGCAATGCGCCGCCATCGCCGAAAAGTTGCGCCAGGCCGGCGCGGCGGGCGACACTCCGAAGTTGAATCCCGACAACAAACCGACGTCCGAAATCGAACAGCAGTTGGAATTGATGAACTTCGCGTCTCAATTCGCGGCGGTTCGCACAGCGCATCTGGCTATGCACAACGGCGGGCCCTCGATCGCTTGGATGGGCGTATTGGTGCGCGGCTACGCCAACTTGGCGATGCTCACCCAGCATACCTGGTCGACTCACTACGAGGCCTTCGCGGCTCGTTCGTTACTTTATGCGGAGCGGATGTGTCGCCTCAGCAACGCCGATGCGCTGGCCAGATGGCATCGCGCCTATGCGCGGGCCATCATCGGCGCACACTCAGCAGCAATTGACGAACTCGAGGGACTTGCCGGCGCGGGTGATCAGGACGACGACATGCCACCCTGGACGCTCTTGGTCGAGCCGTACGTCCGTTTTGACAGGGCAAAACTCCCACAAATTGCCAAGGACCATCCGGAGCTAACACAAACCGCGGCGCTCTTGAGCTGGAACCAGTGCCACTGCTACATGCATGGGCGATGGATTTACGAACAAGGCATCGCTACCGCACAAGTTTGTCCTGAGGCATACGGCGTCTATTCCGTAATGGCAAATTGGAACGCGCTGGGCACCAAGCGGACCGGCTCCGCGATGGGGACGAGGGCATTTGGAGAATTGCTGCCCCAGCGCGTGCTCACTCTAAAGAACCTGCCGCCCTTGGGGCTAACTCTGCATGACACCCTCCGCGACGTCGTACAACGGTTGCTGGGGTCGGAGCACGAGCGAGTGTTGAGCGACCGCCCGATCAGCATAGCTCAGGCACTGAAGATCGCTTCCGCAAGCGAACCGACACCGAGCGAATGTTCCTGGGCCATTCTCGCCGGATTGATTGCCGAGGAACAGTTCGTCGAAGCTGCCGACATGCTTCACGTGTCCGGCGACGCGACGGAGCACTCCGACGCCTGGCTCGTCGAGGAGCTTACGCCACTGGTTGCCGGCCATCGCTACGCGGCCTACATTCGCAGTTTTGTCGCGCCGCCAAATGATCCGGAGCAGGCGGCGGAGATCCTGCGCGACATGACCGTCGTCGATCCGCGGGCACGGATGCGGCCGCTATTCAACCGCATCTGGCACACGCCGACCGCCGACGGCAAGAACGGCAACCAGTTGCAATGGCGGGCGATCTGGGAGCGGGACGCCGCGCTCCCTGATTTGCGCGACACCTACTACGGTCTCTCCGTGAGTTGGACGCAAGCGATTACGCCGGAGCACCGGCAACGATTCGCTCAAGACTTCCGTGACGTGAGCCCCGACGCTCCCAATGCGTTGCGACTGCAGTGGGAAACGGTGCCCAAACTCACTGCGGCCGACTTAGCCAAGTTTGAGCCGCAGCTCAAAGACGATCCCGTCGGATGGATGACGCTCGGCAGCTACTACTACCGACTCAACGATCTTGACTCGTCCGAGCGGTGCTTCAAACGATCCTTGGAAATCAGTCCTTGCTACGACGCGACCGTCGGCCTGGCCAACACCTAGTTACTACAAAAATAAGAAGGACCTCTGGCAATCGACACTCGAATCGTATCTCCTGGTCGAAGATTTGGGGCTAGCGCACGCCAACATTCACCTCCAAATCGCCGAACAGCACATCCGCGATCGTGCCTGGAAGAAAGCGAAGCCACATGCGGTCGCTGCGGCCGAGTCCTATTCTTGCGCGGGACTGCTGTTGGCGAGCAAGGCCTACGAAGGGCTGCAGGATTGGAAGAGATCGGAGTATTTCGCGGCCGAAGCCGCGAGAAGTTACCCGTCCTACTATAGTGGCACGAGCTGGTATTTTTGGTGCCGTCGCAACGGTCGAGGAGATTTAGACGCCGCTCGCGCCATTGCCGAACCAAGCATCAAATTGGCGTCGCAGCAAACTCGCTACGATGAAGCGTATCGCGTGTTCGTCTACCGCGTTCTCGAAGGCGACAAAGCGGCGGCGCTGGCCGGGCTCGACCAGCAGATTGCCACCTGCCTCGGCGGCGAGGCGACGTGGAATGTCCCTTGGCGGTTGCTGCACGTCATTGCTTTTGCCGCAGAGCTGCATGACGAGGAACGCAAGCAGCAGGCGGTTGCCGAATTGAAGGCCTACGTCGAAAAAAACATCAAGCCGACGCGCCCTAATTGGGCGAACATCTACGACGATCTTAGCGCGGCATTCTGCGGCCAGCCGGTCGACGAGGAGTTCATAAGCGCGTTGGATCATGCGCTGTCAGGGGCCGCCGCCGAGTATCGCTGCAACTACTACTACTTCCTGGGCGAGGCGCTCAATCAACTCGGCCAGACGAAGAAAGCCGAGTTCTATTGGCGGCGTGCAGCATTTGGCGGACCCTTTGACGCGCTCAACGCCACGTTGGCTGGCTTTCGCTTGGTCGAACGATTCGGCCCGGATCGTGGCGGCATCCCCGAGGAATTCGCACGGCTGGAAGAAGAGCCCACCAAAGTCGACGCACCGGACGCCAGCCAGGACGTGAACGAGGCCAACGAAAGCGCGACCGACGATCTGCGCGACGACACAGACTCCAAGGTGCACGGTGACGGCGAGTCGACCACTGGTAAAGATGGTGATGCAAGCGATTCGCCAGTCGAAGGCGCCAATCCGAAATCGCCGAGCGAGGGATCGTAGTTCTGTTCCCTTGCTATGTCGGGCATTGTTTAGTGTGGTCGGACGCAATGAGCGCCGAATTGTCAGATTTCAACCATCGCGTCGCCTAGCTCCGGACCTCTGGTTTTCCTCAGGCAGTGTCCAAAAACAATTCTTGAATTCCCCCGCATACTGGTGTAATGTACACTTCGCTAGGTCGCCGCGGATTCCTCCGGAAATCCGCCGGCGGCCGGCAAACCGAGGTTGCGTGCGAGGCCTTCCTCCGCGGGCGTTGAGGCTTATCCTCCGTCAAACGCGTGAGGCCCGATTGAAAATCCTCCGCAGTCCGGCAAGTAGGAAGAGACAAGGAGACAAGCAGAGCCGGAGACAAGGAGACTTAAGTACCCAAGTCGTGTTGCGCCATCGATTGGATGGCTGCGCTCGCTCCGCGTCTTTGCGTCTCTGCGAGAGACATCCCCGTCGTTTGGCGGGCACGTGCTTTCGCCGAACAAACAGCCAGTGCGGAACTGACCCTTGAGGGGGCACAAACAACTTGACGCCTTCGAGAGAAACTTGACGCCTTCGCAAAAACACGAGGATTCTTCAATGCCGAAACTTGTCGCCTACACAAAAACACCGTGTTTTTGAACAAGTCAAAATGGAACCGCCGATCGACGCAGATTCACGCGGATGGCTCCGACTCAAACCATCCACGACCATCAGCGTTCATCCGCGGTTAGCTTTTTCCCTTCCGCGATCTCGGCGGCCTCTGCGTTAAATTCTCCCATCACGAACAAAATGAAACGAATTGACCCCGAGTTTTGTCGCTTCGCAAATGTGCTTTGCTCGGATTTTCACGCTCGGATTCTCACGTTCGGGTTGGAAGTGGCGAGCGACAAAATGCAGTTGCCGAGCACGTCATGGCATCGGCGACGAGAACGGAGCCGGAGCCGGCGAGTAGGTCGGCGGCGGTGCGACGCTCGAGGTCGGCGGCAATGGCGTTGGCGCCGGGGTCGTCGGAGGCAGCTGCATCGGTTGGGGTGCATCGAATGGCGAGCCGATCGGGGCGGTTCCAGTCGGCGGGCCTGCGGGCACTGGGTTGAGCGGAACTGTATTGAGCGGCGTTGGGCTCAGCGGAACCGTCGCGTTGGGGATCGCCACCGACGCCGGCGGCACCGCCGCACCCTCGAGCGTCGCTTGCCGCAACTGGTTCGCCCGGTCGAGCAACTGCTCGGTCGGCACAATCAACTGCGGCTGCATCTCGAACGAGGCGGTGCGATGATCCAGGATCTTGCCCGGCACGAGGTTCTCGCTCACGAAGTCGATCGGCGGAATCTCGTACCACGGCGTCGGGATCGGTTGGTTGACGGTCAGTGTTTCGTACCCCGGCTTCACCAGCCGAATCTCGCGCGTGCCGTAGTAGGTGAAGTCGACCGAGCAGGGTGTCGTGCCGATTTGCTGGTTGTCGACGAACACCAGCGCGCCAGGCGGATTCGAGCGCAAGGCCAGCCGCCGTCGCACGCAGCCGGTCGGCAGCAGCATCGCGGCCAGCAAGAGTGCGAGTGTTGCGCGTCGGAGAGTTGTCGGAGGAGAATTCATGCGAAACGAACGCCAGAAGTGGGCCGCGGAGTATAAGCATCAGCCAGTCCTCCAGCCAGAGCGGCTTGAAGCGACTCGAATGGCCAAATCGGCGACCCAACGGCCGTATCCCGAGCGCAAAGGTCTAGCTAGAATGGAACCAGGCTGCCAACGGACCCTCCAAGATTGGATGAACCGGTCGCTTAAGTGGATCGGTGTCGAACGAACTCGACCGGACGAGCGGCCCCGGTGCGCGGTCCGGCCGTGCTAGCGTTGCTACGATTCTTAAATCTCGTCCCCGGTCCGTTTTCGATGAAACACGGCGACCATTGCCCTACGTTTGCTCTGGAGTATGCGCAACTGAGCGACCTGGGCATGCGCCGCCTGAACAACCAGGATTCGCTGGCGGTGGTCGTCACCGAAGACGCCGCGAAGTGGTCGGACCGCGGGCATTTGATGATGATCGCCGACGGGATGGGCGCGCACGCAGCGGGCGAGCTGGCGAGCAAGCTGGCGGTGGACAACATTTCGCACGCCTATTTCAAGCTCCGCGATCTGCCGCCGCCCGCCGCTTTGCGCCAGGCGATTCGCGACACCAACGCGCTGATCTTCGCCCGGGGCCAGAGCAACATCGGCTTCCAGGGGATGGGCACGACCTGCAGTTGCCTGGTGCTCTTGCCGCAGGGGGCGCTCGTGGCCCACGTCGGCGACAGCCGCGTCTATCGTCTGCGAGGCAACCGGCTCGCGCAGCTGACGTTCGACCACAGCCTGGTGTGGGAAATGGCCGCCGCCGGACACATGGACCAGGCCGACGTGCCCTCGTACATCCCGAAGAACGTCATCACCCGCTCGCTGGGACCGCACGAAACGGTGAACGTCGATCTCGAAGGACTGTTCGACGTGGCCGAGGGCGACGTGTTCCTCTTGTGCAGCGACGGACTCAGCGGGCAGATCAGCGACGCGGAGCTCGGCGCACTGCTCCACGCCTTGACGCCGGAGGAAGCGGTGCAAACGCTGGTCGATTTGGCGAACCTGCGGGGCGGGCCGGACAACATCTCGCTGGTCGTCGCTCGCGTGGTCGGCGGGGAAACGCCGGATGCGAAGCGGCGATCGACCGTCGGGAAAGACAGCGTCGCGGGCCAAGCGGCGCCGCCAGCTCCGAGCGTGTTATTTCAATCGCTGAGCGTTGCGGCGTTGTTTGCGCTGGTGTTGTGCCTCGTCAACCAATGGTGGGTAGCCTCGGCGATCGCCGGGGCCGCGCTCGTTGCCGGCCTGAGTTTCCTCGCCGCCGGCCGCTCGCGTCGCGGTGTCACCTCGCCGGCAGCTCTTTCGCTGGGTGGCCCCTACGGAAATGGACCCTATCGCGAAACAGACATCGAGCCAGACGACAAGTTGATTGCCAGCTTGGCCGAGTTGGCCGAGAAACTCCGCAACCTGCCCGATGGCAAGGGGCCGAAGATCGATTGGACGCCGCTCGACGAGTCGGTCGCGGCGGGCAAGTCGGCGGCTGCGAACGGCGACTGCCACGGTGCGATCTGCCACTACGCCGCAGGTTTGCGGGCCGTGATGCAGCAACTCCGCCAACATCGGTTGACAGCGACCGACGATTCGGGCGTCTGCCGGCCGTGAGATCGGTGCGCCCCGGGCCGCTCGTTTGCTCAGCCGGCCCGCAGGCCGATCATGTGCATCGACCAGGCTTGAACCGCGATCAGCCCCAACACCGTTGCAATGACCGCGTTGTACTCGCGATTGTTGAGCCACTGCCGGCCGTTCCAGGGTGCAAAGGCGTCCATCGACATTCGGTACGGCAGGAACCGTGGCACTTTGCCGGCATAGGCTTGCCACCGTGGACCAAACTTGTTCGACAGCACGCGCTCTTCCTTCAGCAAATTGATCACGAAAATGAAGGCGAACGGGCCGAGCACGAACCAGATGTTTTCAACGTCGTCGATCAGAACGCAAAAGCCGATCATCATCATGAACGAACCGACGTAGAGCGGGTGTCGAACCAACGCGTACGGTCCAATGGTCGTCAATTCCGACGTCTTGTGCAAGATCCCGGCTGCCCAGGAACGCAACGCCAGTCCCGACAAAATCACCGTCAGTCCCAACATCGCCTTCAGGTCGCCAACGTGGAACATGTTGTGTGGCTGGGTGCCGCTCAGCAGGTCTTCCGCAATCAGCGCACAGAAAACGACGACCGTGATGCGGACTCGGTATCGCACCAGGATTGCTAGGAAACGTCGCCACGGAGTTTGGGCGAGATTGGATTCCGATGCGTTGGCCGATGCGTTGGTTGGAACGGTGGTAAGCTCGGGCATCATGGCAGAATGTATCCTTGCGGAGGTGCAATAGTCGACAAGCGAATCGGCGTTGTATTCGGCAACACTCGCATTCGTCAACATCGTCATGCACGGTTAAGTTGATTCAGCAAAAGGCTTTTGGCAAAGACGATACCATTGCTAGCATGAGATGAAGTCGCAATAAGCCAACTGTCATTTGTCCGAGTGGCGGTGCTTGCTAGAGTATTGTGCCGCCAAGGGGGCGGCTGTTTCGCCACCGGCTTCCATCACGTAAATGCGCATTCTCACTCGCTACGTCGTGTTCGACCTGGTGAAGGTCTTTCTGCTGATCCTCACGGGTCTGACGCTTACGATCTTCATCGGCCTGGTGGGAAAAGAAGCGGTCGAAAAGGGGCTGGGCCTTGGCCCGTTGTTGCGAATGACGCCCTATTTGCTGCCGCAAGCGATGCAATTTGCCGTGCCCGGCACGATGCTGCTGGCAACCACGTACGTCTACGGGCGATTGTCTTCCTACAACGAGATCGTGGCCATCAAGGCGCTTGGCATTTCGCCAATGGTGCTGATTTGGCCGACGCTGGTCTTGGCCACGCTGGTGAGCTTCGCGGGCGTTTACATCAACAATCTGGCCGTGAGCTGGGGCATGCGCGGCGTGCAGCGCGTGTTCGTCGAGTCGGTCGAGGACGTCGTTTACGGCCAGTTGCAGATGCATCGCACGTATAGCAACGATAAATTCAGCATCATCGTCCGCGGCATTGAAGGGCAAAAATTGATTCAGCCGACGCTTGTCATCGAAGCCGCAGACGACCGGCCGGCGGTGACCGTCCGGGCGAAGGAAGCGGAGCTTTCGTTCGACGCGAAAACTCGCATGCTGTACGTCCGTTCGCACAATTTTGAAGTCTCGGGTCCGTTCACGCTGACCGACCCGGGCACCTACGAACAGGCGATCTCACTGGACGAATGGACCGGCGCGTCGGACAAGACTGCGCAGCCCTTCGAATTTTGCCCTCAGCGAGATTGGCCCCGCGATCGCGGATGGATTGCATCGGCTGGAGGACGTCGAGCAGAGCATGACGGTGCAATCGTCGTTCGCGCTTCTGACCGGCGATTTCGAGGCGCTCGGCGAAACCACTTGGCAAGTCCACGAGCGCGAGCTAGCCTCCGCACGCGAGCGGCTGCAGCGCCTGCACACCGAGCCGTGGCGCCGTTGGGCGAACGGGTTCAGTTGCCTGTGCTTTGTGCTGGTCGGAGCGCCGATGGCGATTCGGCTCCGTCACGCCGAGTTCTTGGCGATTTTTTTCGTCTGTTTCCTGCCGATCTTGGTGGTCTACTACCCGCTACTGGCAGTGAGCGTCGATCAGGCCAAAGACGGAGCGTTCCCGCCGCCGGCGGTGTGGCTTGGCAACATTGTGCTAGCACTTTGGGGTGTGTGGCTGCTGCGACGCGTGATTCGTTATTAAACCGGATCGCAAGCGGCGATTCGCGGCTCGCTGGCGTGTTTGCTTCCGCCTTCCCCCGTTCGCCTTCGCTTGCTAAACTCCGCGGCCCAATTCCGGGCGCGAGCCTGCCATCCGCCGCGACAAGGAGGTCGCACTTGTTTTCGCACTGGCCGATCAGGAAGAAGCTGCAACTGGGCCTGGGACTGTTGGCAGTCTCGGTGCTCACGTTGTTTGGCAGCGCCTACTACGGCCTCTACGCCTATCGCGGGCTGGTGAAGAGTCTCAGCGCCCGATCGGCCGAACTTCCGTTGGCGAACGAATTGAGTCAGTACGTTGCCGATCTCCGCGTCATCCTCAGCCAAGTCGAAGAACGGCACGAATACCTTCCGGGCAGCGTGCTGGCGCAAGACACGGGGCCGGATCAAAAGGAGTGGGAAGCCGATGGCTTGCTACGCCGTCACTATGCAACGCAATTCGACCTCATCCGCCAAAAGCTCAAGCAATACACCGAACAGCTCGACGACAATCGGCAGCGGGCCGATATGCGGATCGGCGACGACAGCAAAGAACGCGCAACCTTGGCCAAGATCAACGCCGTAATCGGCCGCATCGCCAAGTACGACGACGACCCGGACGGCGTCGATTGGTTGCTCGACGACCGGAGCAAAGTCGGCAAGCTGCGCGAAGAAGTGGAGGAGCTGCGCGAGCAGACGGCCGAATTGCCGAGTCACCTGCACGTCCGGCTGCACGAACTAGCGAACGAAGTTCGTAGCCAGTACCGCGTGGCGATTACGGTTGCTTGGGCCACGACGATTATCGCCACGCTGGTGTTGATCGCCGTTGTGCAGTTCTTCCGCAAGTGGGTGGCCCAACCGCTGCAGACCCTGGTGGAAGGTTCGCGTGAAGTGGCGGCCGGCAAGTTCGATCATCGCATTCGCCTCGACTCGAATGATGAGATGCGCGAGTTGGCGGAATCGATGAACGCGATGACGGCGCGCTTCCAGGAGGTCCGCGACGACCTCGATCGGCAGGTCCGAGAGCGAACCAAGCAGGTTGTGCGCAGCGAACAACTAGCCAGCGTCGGTTTTTTGGCGGCGGGCGTGGCCCACGAGATCAACAATCCGCTGCAGGCAATCGCGCTGGGCAGCGAATCGCTCGAGCGCCGCCTGCAGGAGTTGCTCGAAGACGTCGACGATTCCCGCACCGCCGATCGCGACGTGGTTCGCAGCTACCTCGCGATGATTCAGAAAGAGGCCTTTCGCTGCAAGCAGATTACCGAGAAGCTGCTCGACTTCTCGCGGAGCGGCGATCCGGAACGGCACCACACCGATTTGCGCGAGCTGGTGTCGGGCGTCATCGAAATGGTCGGCCACTTGGGGCGCAACAAGGACAAGCACGTGGAACTGTTCGCGGGTTCGCCGGTGATCGCCGAAATCTGTCCCCAAGAAATGAAGCAAGTGGTGCTCAACCTAATCACTAACGGTCTCGACAGCCTCGACCGCGGCGGCAAAGTTACCGTCCAGGTTGCCGCCCGCGGCGCGAACGCGGAGATCGTCGTCGCCGACAACGGCTGCGGCATGACCGAAGAAGTGATCCAGCACTTGTTCGAGCCGTTCTTCACGCGTCGCCGCAACGGGCAGGGCACCGGCCTCGGACTGTCGATCACATACCGCATCGTCGAGGAGCACCACGGCCAGATCGTAGCCACCAGCGACGGCATCGGCAACGGATCGCGATTCGTGCTGACGCTGCCATTGAAACAACCCGTCCATCAACGCAATCGAACTCAAGCCGCCTAGTATGTCGGGCTCCGCGGCCCGACAGCAATTGAATAGGTCAGCCTGAAAAGGCTAACGTACAAAAGGGCCCACCATGACCACCACCAAATCGCCCACGAAATCCGACTCCCGCGAAAGCCAAGGACTGGCTTTGCTCTTTGCCGATGACGAACGCTCGCTTCAGGAACTGATGAAGCTCGAGATTCCGCGGATGGGCCACCGCGTGACCGTTTGCCCGGACGGCCTGACCGCCGCGGCCGCGCTCGAGATGGAGAATTTCGACTGCATCCTGGTGGACCTCGACATGCCGGGACTCAACGGCATCGAGGTCATCGCCAAGGCCAAGGAACTTTCGCCCGACGTCGAGGCGATCGTACTGACCGGCAAGAGCTCGCTCGACACGGCAATCGCGGCGCTGCGACATGGGGCGTTCGACTATCTCACCAAGCCGTGTAAGCTGGTCGAGATCGAAGCGATCTTGAACCGTGTGCGGGAAAAGCGGCAGCTGACGCAAAAGTACCGCGCGCTGAAACGCCGGCTCGAACGGATCGAAGGCACGCCACGCCTGGTCGGCAGTTCGCCCGGCATGGAAAAGGTCCGCGCTCTGATCACCAAAGTGGCGCCGACCCAGTCGACCGTGCTGATTCTCGGCGAGACCGGCACGGGCAAGGAACTGGTCGCCCGGGCCGTCCACGACCAGAGCTCGCGGGCCGACATGCCGTTCGTCGCGGTCAATTGCGGCGGCACTGCCCGAAACGCTGATCGAAAGCGAGCTGTTTGGCCATCGCAAGGGCTCGTTCACCGGCGCCGACGAGCACCGCGTGGGCCTGTTCGAGGTCGCCCACGGCGGCACGATCTTCCTCGACGAGATCGGCGAATTGCCCAAAGCGATGCAGGCGAAGCTGCTCCGCGTGCTTGAGAGCGGCGAAATCCGCCGCGTCGGCGAGAACAAGCCGACGATGGTCGACGTGCGGGTCGTTTGTGCGACGCACCGCGATTTGCAGGAGATGGTCGCGGAGAGCGAGTTCCGCGAGGACCTTGTTTACCGCATCAACACGTTCGAGATCTACCTGCCGCCGTTGCGCGAGCGGATCGACGACATTCCGGAACTGGCGACCCATTTGCTCGGCCGCCTGCGGCCCAAGAACGGCACCGGCCCGGCGCTGACGCTCGACGCGATCGAAGCCCTGAAGTCGCACGTTTGGCCGGGCAACGTGCGCGAGCTGGCCAACGCGATCGAGCACGCCACGATTCTCTGCGACCGTCGGTCCGATCTCGGCCGACCACCTGCCGGCCCAACTCCACCGCCGGCAACTCACGGCTGCGGCCGCGGTTCGGCCCGGCCCGGTTTCGCTCCGCGATCTCGAGATGCAGGCCATCTACCAGGCGCTCGAGCGGCACGGCGGCAGCAAGCCGAAGGCGGCCGAGGAGCTCGGCATCAGCCTCAAGACGCTCTACAACAAGCTCAACGCGGTGAGCGAGCTGGAGAAATCGGCGTAATGCCAACCGGCTGCGTCGCTGCATTCGATGCGATCCGAACCGGTGGAACGCGCGGGCGATCGGTTTTGGTCGAGATTTCGGGTCGCACCGGCTCGTTGCAATCGGCCCCCCTGGTTCCCGGGAGGTTCTCTGCCCCGCCAAAAGTGCGCCGTACATTTCTTCTGATAGATCGGAGAGTGGGAGCGAAGAGTCCGAATTTATTGGGCAGAGAAAGCGTCGGAACGAATGCCCTCCGTTGCGGCGAAATCTCGGAGACGAGCCGATCCGCTGTACGGCTACTTGCCGGTACACGTCGATCTGCTGCGGCACGTGCGAGTCGCTGCGGTCGACGTCTTCACGCAAGCGGATAACCGCCACGTTCCCAGGCTCTATTGCCGCGCCGGGCTGCCGCTCGATAGCGGCCAATTGCTGGGGCTGGCCGAAGCCGGCGTGCGCGACGTTTACGTCCGCACGACGGATTTTCCGGAGTTCGGTGCGCAGCTGCTGAAGTCGGTGGACTCGCAGATCGAGCACCAAACCGTCTCGCCCGCCGAGCGCTATGCCGTGATGCAGCTCGCCGTGGCCGTCGAGATCGAACACGCCGCGCGGATGGTCGACTGCGGCAAACTGGTGTCGCTCTCCGACCGGGTTGGCCGCGATCTGGTCTCCATTCTGGCCGCCAGTTCGGTTTTGCCTTGCGACCTGTTCCGCATTGCCCGGCACGATTTCAACACCTTTACACACGTGACCAACGTGGCAAGCTATTGTGTAGTTTTGGCCAGGGGCATGGGTATTAGCGGCCAAACCGATTTGGAGCGGATCGCGATCGCGGCAATGCTGCACGACGTCGGCAAACGATTCATCCCGGCCAGCGTGCTCACCAAGCCTACGCGATTGCTGCCGGCCGAGCGCGCGCTGATTGAAACGCATCCGCGCGCGGTTACGAAGAGTTGTGCGAGCGCGCGGATCTCAACTTCGGGCAATTGATGATGGTCTACCAGCATCATGAGCGCGTGGATGGAAGCGGCTATCCGGTGGGCGTCACTGGCAGGGACATTCACCCGTGGGCCAAGATGCTCGCGGTCGTCGACGTGTTCGACGCGATGACGGGCACGCGGCCCTATCGCAATAGCTCGTCGACGCGCGTCGCCCTGCAATACCTTAACCATAATTCAGGCTCTCAATTCGATCCGGAGATCGTGCGATGTTGGTCGATCGCCATGAAGAACACGTAGTCCACGATGTGTGGGAATCGGCACAGATCCAAGTCGAGCTGCCGTCCGAGATCGAGAGGACCTTCTTCACGTTTTCGGGACCGATGCGCGGCTACATCGACAGTCGCCGCATGTATCACCGCTACTATCTGCGCTGCAAGGCCCTGCTGCGCGCGGCGACGAGCTGATCGGTGCATACACGAAGGACATCTCGCGGCAGGGCGTTTGCCTGTTGTCGCCCGTGCAACTCTATCCGAAAGACCGCGTCAGAATGTTCTTGCCGAATGGGGCCGATTATTCGTTGCAGGTCGTCCGCTGCCGGCGAGTGTACGACGACTGCTTCGAATGCGGCACTCGCTTTTCGATTTAACCATTTCCGAGCCAAACATCAGGTACGAGCCATGACCCAAATTCGAGACGTTATGAACAAATGCGTTGTCGCGATTCGCCCCGAGACGACGCTCGCCGAGGCCGTGCGGATTTTGGACGGCCATCACGTCGATTCGGCGCCCGTCGTGACCGCTGAGCGGACCCTCGTGGGAATGATTTCTGAACAGGAGTTGATGGACGTGCTGTTCGACCGTGCCGTTCGCGATACGCAGGTCTCGGAGTACATGGCCACCGAGTTGGTGGTGACGTCGACCGACGATCCGTTGGCGCGAGCCGCCCAACTGTTCGTGCTGCACGGATTCCGACGGCTGCCGGTGGTGGAAGACGGCGTGCTCGTCGGCATCGTTTCGCGCCGAGAGCTGCTGAATCACGCGCTCGTAAGCGACGATCTGCTGACCGAGCCGCTGATCGACTTGGTGCCGGAACTGGCGCCGATGAGCTGAATTGAGCCATGAGTCCGGAGTCGGGGAAGTGATCAGTGACCGACGGCTATTAACTGGCCAACCCCAGTTCCAGCTTCTTCTGTCATCTTGGGTCTGTCTGTCGCCTTCGCAAAACCTCGGGGTTTTTCTCGAAGGCGACACGCCGGGCCGAAGGCGACAGGTTTTTTCACCCCCGTGTAGGATGCAGGATTCAGGATGCGGGGTACAGCGATGGGACTTCGTGCTGGAGTCTGGTCGGTGCGCAGCGGTAGCGCCGCCGCCGACACTTCTTGCATCGGCAGACCCTGAGCGCTTGGCGAACGCTGACTTCGCCAGCTGCTTTGTTTCGATTTATCAAAGAACAAGTGAGGGGGCAGGATTCGGGATGTAGGATGCAGGGGCCGAACTTCGTGCTAGTCTTGCCGCCTCACACGCGATTGGGTAGTTGCTAGGCGCTGGTCGGTAGGCGCTGGTTTCGGCGCTGCTAACCAGCGCCTAGTGCCTACAGCCTTGCGCCTGTATCTTCTCCCCCCACCTTACGAATTAGTGGCACTATGTACAGACCATATTTTCGGCCAGGGGAAAGTTTCACCACAAGCGGCTGTGTTGAAAGTCAACCGCAAAGTGGTCGAAGTTGGATTCCAGGGAAGATTTGGTTGGACCATTGTGTTGAGGATCACGAGTAGCTTTCTCATGCAGGCAGTGAGAACGACTTTGAAAGGTTTGCCGGCTTCTTCGAGTCGCTCGGCGAAGGCGCGGATGATAGGATTTGAACGACGGGCCGTTAAGGCGGCCATGTAAAGCACGCTCCGAACCGCGGCTCGGCCACCCCAGATCGCACGACGACCATGCAACTTACCACTGTCACGATTGAACGGCGCGACACCCACCAAGGCGGCGATCTGCTGGCGGTTGAGGTGGCCCAATTCGGGCAGATCCACCAGCAGGCTGGTGACGGTCACCGGGCCGACGCCGGGTACGGTTTCCAAGAGCGTGGCCTTCGAGGCAAGTCCTGGTCCGACTGGACCAGTTTTCCAATCGCTTCTTCCAATTGCTGGATTTGTTTGTCGAGCCCTTCGACATGTGGCGAATGCTCTGGCGGACGGTTTTGGTCGTGGTCGTCTCGAGACGATTCTTTTCGGCCGTCCGCAGTTCGACCAACTGGCGTCGTCGCGTCACCAACTCTTGAAGTTCGGCTTGTTTTTCCGATCGGATGGCGACCGGTCGGGGCTGAGCCTGCTGGCCAAAGCGGGCGATCACGCGGGCATCGAGCCGATCGGTCTTGGCCAGGATACCCAGGCCACGGGCGAAGTCGCGAACCTGGCGGGGATTGACGACGGCGACCGTGTGACCGGCCGCGACCAGCGCGGCCACCACGCGCCGCTGGTAGCCACCGGTGGCTTCGAGCACCACCCGGCAATTTCCGGCGGCGGGCAACTGGTCGACCAGCCGCCGGAAACCGGCGTCATCGTTGGGGACGGCGAAGGTGCGTTCCGTCGGCAAGAGACAAACATCGAGCGAATGCTTGGCAACGTCGATACCTACGAAGGCGTGGGAAGTGCAGTCCATGAACATCTCCCTGTCTTGCGGATGCGAGCTCGTTCTCTCAGGATGTGCGGAACGGCTCTGGCGGCTGTTCGGGTTAAGTTCACAAGACCGGCGACGATCCCGCTCCGTGACGGCGTCTGGTGCGCCGAGGAACGCTCGATCTGTCGCCGGCTTCTCAGCAGCAGCTTTCTTGCTACGCTGCGAAAGCTGCTGCTGAGAAGCTCCCATTACAACATCAATTACCTAATTCTTGGAACATACAAGCCACGGAGGACACCGAGAAGGCTGTTAACCGCCGATGAACGCGGATGGACGCGGATGGGGAAGAATGGCCACAGAGGGCAGCGAGGACACGGAGGAAAAAGAGGAACGCTGATCGGCGCGAATCAGTGCTGATAGGATTTGGCGGAGAGCGGAAGGGGAGCAACTGGGGAAAGCGATGAACGATGAGTGATAAACGATAAGTGACGGAGTGCGGAGGGAGCAACTGAGGCCGAGCAAGTGTCGCTCGCCGAGCCGACCAATTCTGCGAATCGGTGCCCGCAGGCGCATAGCGACACGCGGTAGACATTGTCCTCCGAGTTCCGAGCTGGCGAGGATAAAGGCCGAGGGCGGTAGTGATTGGAATCAAGAAGGGCGGAGAGGCAATCCGTTGGGCAGCAATGACTTGGCAAAACATCAAACCGCGGTTTGCTGCTGCACCAGCCGGACTGGTCCCGGCGGGATGGGTGGCGCCGGATCTCGGCGCCGGACCGCGGCGAATGTGTTGCTGAGCGGCAGTTTGCCGAGTGGCGTACATACGCCACGTGGGCCGCAAGTATGCCGTCGGCGTGTCGAATAACGTATATAATGCCAGCGCGGTACATGGATTGTCCATCTGGCCGCCGAAGCATTTTTGCTATCTTGAATCAATGATGACGGCCCGAGACAGCCATCTGGTGGAAGCAACCTGGTCGCGCGTGATGGCGCGAGAAGCCGAAGCGGCGGCCTGTCTCTATCAATGCCTGTTTGAGTCGAAGCCAGAGTACCGACGATTGTTTTCGGTTGACATGGCGGAGCAAGGCTACAAGTTGATCCACATGATCGACGTGGCAGTCGTTGGCCTGCGAGCTTTCGATCAGGTAGTGCCGGCACTTGAGGATCTGGGCCGGGCACACGTTACATCTGGCGTAACAGCCCAGATGTACGGCCCCATGGGTGAGGCGCTGATGGGGATGCTGCGTCAAATGCTTCAGGATGGATTCACGCCCGAGGTGGAGCATGCATGGCGTCAAGCTTATCGACACGTAGTCGACACGATGCAGCCGGCTGCCGCGGTCGGGGGACAATCATCACCCGGATGATCATCCGCCCCCATGACCCTAGCGGAGAGCTGAGAGTCGAGAGCCATTCCCCAACACCGCTGGGGACTGTCCCAATTCTTCGGAGCGGTCACCATGCGCAGCATGGCCGGAGGAAAATGGAACTGTTCCCCTCGCCTTTCGGTTTTGAAACTGCTGCTTGGCAAGAGATCAAACCGCGGTTCGCCACCCAAGGATGGCCGTGTCCAGATCGCTCCACGGAATGCCTGAATGTGGGCTGGCTCAGATGAAACGCCCTGCTTCAGCTTGACAACACCCGCTCATCTGTTCGACTTCGGCAGCAGCGACCGCGCCGCAGCTGACAGCGAGGCGGCGTCGCGTACGTTCACGATCTCTTCCATGATTCGAACTCGACGAGCGATCTCTTCGAGATCGTTGGTCATGTTGGCCGGGCCACGCCAAGCGTCCGGGAAGAATACGTCGTCTTTTCTCCGCAGTGGGTATGCTCCGAGCCGCGTGAAGCGCGACCGCACCCATTCTTTCTGAGCCTTCTTGTGCGGGCGGAGTTCAACCTGCATTTTACGTCGGCGTATAAACACTTTGACACGCACTCCAGCACCGCCATGCTGTGGTGTGAGATCGGCTTCCACGGCAAGTTCTGCCGCGTCGAGTATTTTCGGCGGGTCGAACGCGAGGTGGGGGAATTGGGCCGCGATCGCGAGGAGTGGGATGGCCAGACCCTTGCCGATCATTCCGTCCCTTTTATCGTTCCGGTCGGCTGCCTTGCCTGGGTCACAGACGTAAGGCAGGTCGAACCCCCGACGGCGTTCCCAGTCGCCTTTAGCACGGAACATCTCGCCGTGGTGGCCTGCGACACGATTATCCACTGACATCAAGCCGTGGACGAACTTTAGCAGCAAGGCTTCGAGTGCGAATGCTTGCTGCTCACACTCGACCCACGCCTCGATGCGGCAGATGTCTGCCTGGCGGTAGCCATCCCCAATCAATTTCGACAGACATCGGAGGTGACTATCGCCGAACGTGGATTCGTCCACTCTCGTCGCGTCGGTGAAGTGAGCGAACAGCCGCCGGCCAGTACCCTTGCCGACATAGAACACGCCACCGCTATCGGGGTCGCGAAGAGTGTAGACGTAGTAGCGTCCCAATCTTGCTTCGATCTCTCGCAATTGGGCTTCAGTTGTTTCGGCGTCGATATCGAATCCGGCAACATAGTCGTCGCGTCCCCGAGCGCGGAACCGTTCGGCGTTTACCCCCTCAACGCGATTCGTCAAATTGCTGATGCCGTAAACACTGCGGATCAGGTACGCCTCGACGGCAAATGCCGTCCGCTCGTCCATGCGTCGAGCGACAATCCGTGCAATCTGGGTGTGGTCGAAACCCTTTTGTCTCAACTCCGCAACACGTGAGAGGCGTTTAATAAAGCGGTCGGATTCAGCGTCGTCGAGGACGGAACGCGTGTCACAACCTACGACATTTCGATCGTCCTCCACTGCAAGTCGCTCGGCCGTTCTGAAATGGCTCTGGAGGCGATTATCCAGCCCCTTCCCGATGTAGAAGGGTGTGTTATCCCGAGTAGGATCGATCAGTGCGTAAACGTATTGCCGCATAAGAGGGAACCCGGGGACATTCGACTTCCACGTGGATTGTAGCGTGGCTCTGGGCGGCTGGCAAAGCGAGGGATGGTGTCGGCCGGCGAAGCAAAAAGAAAGGGGGAAGGGGGAAGGCGGAGTGGCGGGTGCGATGAGCAATGAACGATGATCGACGTCGGCAGCGACCACGAGTGCGTCACGCGTCGATGGTGACCTGGTCGTAGAACTTGACGTAGTCGTCGCGCTCGTCGCTGGCGAGGAACTGGATCGCGGCTCGCGGGTGGAGGTTCATTCCCGCGATGGCCAAAAACATGACGAAGGAAGATCAGATGCAATCACGATGCGCGGACCCGCGTCGTGTGCAGCACGATCGGTTGATCGGCGGGCAAGGGCACCATTGCGTATGTCTTTCCCTGATCGTCGGAGAATTCCACTACAAAGACGCCCGGCGATAACGTCTCGACGATTGTGCCCACCTGCCCGCGTACTAGCCCATTGGTCGGCAAATCAACACTGAGTGCGACTACGTCCAAGAGTTCGATGGGGCGGTTCATGCGGTCACCTGCCATTTGCGAGTCGTCCCGTGTCACGCGTCGATGGCGACCTGGTCGTAGAATTTGACGTAGTCGCGCTTCTCGTCGCTGGCGAGGAATTGGATGGCGGCGCGGGGGTGGAGGTTCATTTGGCCCGTGATGTTGTAGGGCACGGAGGGGCCCCAATTGAGCGTGGCCTTGAGCGGCTCGATGTGGCTTTGCAGCAGCTCGATCACCGGCCGGAGGCGGAACTTTGGGTTGCGCAGGAAGCCCAGTAGCAGTTCCGTGTGGCAGTTGCCGGCGCCGCGGCCGAGGCCGCCCATCGTGGAGTCGACGCGGTTGGCGCCGAGGATGATCGCCTCGATCGTGTTGGCGAAGGCGAGCTGCAGGTTGTTGTGGGCGTGCATGCCGATGTCTTTGCCGGTGCCGGCCATCGCCTCGGAGTATTTCTTGTAGAGGCGATCGATCTGTTCGCGGAAGAGGTGGCCGAAGCTGTCGACGATGACCATCGTGCCGGCGTTGGTGGGGGCGATGGCGGTGAGCACGGTGTCGATCTCGACGTCCTCGACGTTGGTGACGGCCATCAGGTTGGCGGTGGTTTCGTAGCCGAGCTCGTGGCAGTGCTCGATCATCTCGACGGCCTCGGAGACCTGGTGGGCGTAGAAGGCGACGCGGATCATGTCGAGCACGCTTTCGCTGCGCGGGACGATCGCGTGCTTCCAATCGCTCTTGCCGCCGGCGTCGGCCATGCAGCTGAGCTTGAGGCCGGTCGTGTCGGCGTCGTGGCCGGCGAAGACGCGGTTGAGGTCGGCCTCGTCGCAGCGCATCCAGGGGCCGTGCGTCTCCTTGGGGAACTGCTTGGCGGAGTTCTTGTAGCCGACTTCCATGTAGTCGATGCCGGCCGCGATGCAGGTATCGTAGACGGCGCGGACCAGCTCGTCGGTGAATTGATGATTGTTCACCAGGCCGCCGTCGCGGATGGTGCAATCGAGGACCTTGAGCTCGGGGCGGTAGGTGATCCAGGCAGCAGTTTCGGCCATAAAAACCCTCAAGAAAGCGAAGCGACGAAGAGTCTCCGCGGCCGCCGGCGTACGGCGATCGCCTAGAAAACATAGCATAACAGCGCGACGAGGCCCACGGGCGGGCGATCGCGGCAGAAGAACTGCAAAGTCCCAAGGCGAAGGGGTCAGGTCCACGTTTTCGGCCGACGGCGGTGTGGTTGGGGCGAAGCCCGTGGGCCGAAAAATGGACCAGACCCCGACTTTGCAGTGCCAGTTGTTTGTGCCGAGTTTAGCTGTTATTGTCGAAGTTAGGTTTTCACACTGCCGCAGCGGGCCGGCCCAGGGGGTTCGATCTGGTCGAGGCGGTTCGTCGTCGAGGCGGCTCATCTCCATCTTCTTGGTCTGCACCTCAGGTGTTGCTCTACCCATGCGAAACGAAATGCGACGGTCTGGATTGAATTTGCCACCGGTGTCACACTGGCTTTTTGCGGCTTTTTTGGTGGTTGGCGCGATCGCGGCGGCGCTCGTCGCGGACAGAGCTTCGGCCAAGTTGATCGGCGAATTGGTCGACGTCAGCCAGGATTTCCAGGATCGCGATTCGACCTATTTCGTTGCCGGGCCGATCACCAAGTTCGACGCCCAGACGGGCGAGGGCGAGCTGCGTTGGCAGCGCTACGTCCGCCAGCCGAGCCTGTCGTTCAACAAGCTCGACACGCCGTTCGTCCGCGGCAAGTCGACCGAGTTTCCCGGCACGCAGTACGACCGCGATCCACAGTTGCCGTTCGCGATTTCGTTCATCGATCCGCGGACGGTGCGGCTGCGATTTGCGTCGCGCGACACTCCGTTCAAGGAGCGCGAGTCGCTGATGATCCCCGGCAAGCTGCCGAGCGACGACAGTTGGAAGGTCGCGGAGCAGGACGGCACGATCACGTACACGTCGAGTGCCGGCCGCGTCGAAATCGTGAAGAAACCCTGGCAGATTCGCTTCTACGACGCGAGCGGCAAACTGCTCACGCAGACGCAGACGCTCAGCGACCCGGCGACCTTCTCGGCCCCGACGCCGTTCTCGTTCGTTCGCCGGGCGCGCGACCTGGGCCGGAGCATGGCCGCCAGCTTCAAGCTCTCGCCGGATGAAAAAATCTTCGGCTGCGGCGAATCGTTCACGCGGCTCAACAAGCGGGGCCAGAAGATCGTGCTCTGCGTCCGCGACGCGATGGGCGCCCAGAGCCAGCGGATGTACAAGCCGATTCCGTTCTTCATGAGTAGCCGCGGCTACGGCATGTTCGTCCACACCAGCACGCCGACGACGTTCGACTTCGGCCAGGATTTCGACCAGTCGAACGTGATCTACACGGGCGACGATGAGCTCGACCTGTTCGTGTTCCTCGGTTCGCCGAAGCAGGTGCTCGAAGAATACACGGCGGTGACCGGCCGCAGCCCCGTGCCGCCGCTGTGGTCGTTCGGGCTGTGGATGAGTCGGATCACTTACAACAGCGAGGCCCAGGTCCGCGACGTGGCCCAGAAACTCCGCGAGCACAAGATCCCGGCCGACGTGATTCACCTCGACACCGGTTGGTTCACGACCGACTGGCAGTGCGACTTCAAGTTCGACCCGACGCGGTTCCCCGACCCGGCGAAGATGATTTCCGATCTGGCGAAAGAGGGCTTCCACGTCAGCATGTGGCAGCTGCCGTACTTCACGACCAAGAACGCGCTCTTTCGCCGAGGCGGCTGCGAAGGGCTACTTCGTCAAGAATGCCGGCGGCGAGTTGCCATTCGAGGATGGCATCATCGACATGAGCAATCCCCAGGCCCGGGCCTGGTACGAGGGGCTGCTCACGGGGCTCTTGAAGCTGAAGGTCGGCGCGATCAAGGTCGACTTTGGCGAAGATGCGCCGATGGACGGCGTGTATGCCTCGGGCCGGACCGGTTGGTACGAGCACAACTTGTATCCGCTCCGCTACAACAAATTGGTTTCCGATCTGACGGAGAAAATCACGGGCAATCGCATCATCTGGGCCCGCAGCGCGTGGGCCGGCAGCCAGCGCTATCCGCTCCACTGGGGCGGCGACGCGGAAAACACCGATTCCGCGATGGCGGCCTCGTTGCGGGCCGGGCTGTCGTTCGGGCTCTCGGGATTCACCTATTGGAGCAACGACGCGGGCGGCTTCGTGGGCAAGCGCCGCGCGATCTATACCGCCGCTGGTTGCCGTTCTGTGCCCTCATCTCCCACACCCGCTGCCATGGCGCCCCGCCGCGCGAGCCCTGGGAATATGACGAGGCGTTTACGGACGACTTCCGCAACACGATTGACATGCGCTACCGGCTGATTCCTTATATCTATGCTCAGGCCAAGAACAGCTCCGACCACGGCTATCCGCTCGTGCGGGCGCTGTTCTTCGAGTTTCCCGACGATCCGACGTCTTGGTTGATCGAGGACGAGTACATGCTGGGCTCCGACTTGCTGGTGGCCCCGCTGTTCGTCGAGGGGGACCAGCGCAAGGTGTACCTCCCGCCCGGCGATTGGATCGACTATCAGACCGAGAAGAAATATGAGGGCGGGCGCTGGCACGAGATCGTGGCCGGCGAAGTGCCAATCGTGGTACTGGTCCGCAGCGGCGCGGCGATTCCGCGGGCCGCGGTCGCCCAGAGTACGGGCGACATCGATTGGGAGAATCTCGAATTGCGGGTGTTTAGCAGCGACGGCAGCCCGGCGACCGGTCTGGTGGCCCTGCCGGCCGGGAATGTGCATGAAGTGCGCGTTGCCCAGGGTGCGGACGGCAAGTTCCAGGTGCAAAACGACCCGTTGGGAGGCGATGTCGCCTGGACGATCATGGATTCATCGGCCGGCGGCGCCAAATAGTGCCGTCGGCCACGATTGCCTGCGCCGCCCTCTCAATTTGGTCTCGTCCCAACGTACTTGGGGAGAATTCACCATGGATCGCGTCGACCCGGCTCCTCGACAGTCACCGCGACCGCATGTTACTCCCAATTCATTCTCTTGTCGCTCCGACACTCGTTTAACCAAAACATAGTTGCCATGATCTCCCGGCCAATTGCGATCGCTGTGGCGCTGTTGCTGTTCACACCCCTTGTTGGTCAGGGCGTGGAAGAACATCCAGAGTGGCCAAGCAAGGGGCAGCTATTCGTCGGAACCTGCTACCAGCCGGTCGACCGTTCACCCGAGCAGGTCCGCACCGACGTCGACCTGATGAGGCAGGCGGGATTCACGATGGTCCGGATGGGCGATCTCTCCTGGGACGCGTTCGAACCGGCGGAAGGGAAATACGAATTCGCGTGGTTCGACAACATTTTGGACCAAATGAACCAGGCGGGAATCAGGGTGATTGTCGATGTCGGCGGATCACCGGCGCCCATCTGGCTGCATCATCGCTATCCGTCGGTGAATCTTGTCGACGAGCAAGGCGCGACCGTTCACCCCGCAGAACGCTACATGGTCGACATCAGCGATCCGATCTACAGGGAGCATCTAATCCGCTTCGCCGACGAGTTGACCAGGCACTGTGCCCACCATCCGGCACTGATCGCCATCGGTTACAACAACGAGATTGGCGACAGCTACATGTCGTATTCCGAAGGCGTTCGCCGGCGGTTCATCGAGTGGTTGCGGGCAAAGTATGGGACGGTCGCCAAACTCAACCAGGCGTGGGCAACCCAACGCTGGTCGCGGCGGTTGAATTCGTTTGATGAGGTGCAGCTGCCGTACGTCCATGGACCTTCGCCACCGGAACGCTATCTCGATCTGCGTCGCTTTTGGTCCGACGTCGCCATTTCCGTCCTCGAAGACTTGGAAAAAGTCCGTCGGCGAAGCGTGCCCGATTTACCCGCGGTTTCCAATCTTTGGCCCACTTCCCCGCGCATGGGTTTCGACTATCTCAGCTCCTACCGGAAATATGTCAGCTATGGAGCCGAAGGGTTCTACCCCGGTACGCCGCTGGGCGTCACGCTTGGCGCTTTGCAGATGAAGGGCGAATTGTCGCGTCCGTTGTGGTTCAACGAATTCGCGACGGGCGGACCGGGAAACTATGGGGGCCCGAAAGGCAGCATCCGCATGTGGGCCTACCTCGCTCTGTTGGATTATGGACAAACATTTCTGGCCTGGACCTTCAACACACACCGGGGCGGTGAAGAACAGGCCCTCTTCGGTTTGCTCGATCACGATGGCGCGCCCTCGTGGAAGTACGCGGAATTCAAACAAATTGCCGGCGAGTTCTCGAAACTGCAACAAATCGGATTCCCCCGCGATCGCAAGCCGGAGGTCGCCATTGCCTACTCGTTTGAAAGTTGGATAGCATCCGATCCTCCCGGACCAAAGAACTCCGTCCGCAATTACTTCACCGTCGACTACACCGACCAGTTTGCCAATGCACTTGAGCCATTCTTTGAAGACAACATCGACGTCGCCGTCGTCAACGTCGGCCACAGCCGGCTCGAATACAAGCTCGTGGTCGTGCCGGCCGACTATCTGATGGACGCCCCCAGCGCCAAAGCGATCCGCAACTACGTCGAGGGCGGTGGCACCGTGATCATGACGGCGCTTTCCGCGAAGGTCGACGAGAACAATCAATGGTTCGATACTGCGTTGCCAGGGCGATTAAGCGATGTCTTTGGAATTCGCACCGCCGAGTTCTACCGCCAGAGTTCGCTTGAGCTGAGCCTGAACGACAAGACCATTAGGCCTCGCGACGGCTTCTACGAAGTGCTCGAACCGCGCACTGCGCAGCTCATGGCGATGTTCACGAACACCTCGGAGAAATCGCCGGCGATCACGGTCAATTACTACGGAAAAGGGCAAGCCATCTATGTCGCCGTTCCCGCCCAAATGGCCGTCCTTGCGCCGCTCGTTCGCAGCCTCTACGGACCACTTGCGATCGAAAAGGGGCCGGATACTCCGGAGGGCGTCTACGCTCGGGTGGTCAACGGAAGAACGCTCTACGTGAACACCACCGGCGAAGAGAAAACCCTGCCTATTCACGGCAGCAAACGTGGGATCGTCAGCGGCAAGTCGTATGAAAGCACGCTGCGGCTGAAACCTTACGATGCGGATCTGCTGGAGTAAGGGCCGTGGCGGGCTCGGCTTTAGCCTGCCAATCCTGGCCAGTTGCCTGGATCGTTAAACACTCTGCCTACCAGTACTTTGGGCAAGAGGTCCCCCAGCTTCGCGTGCGCTCAGCAACTCTTTTCTGCGTGTTTTTCATTCGTCGAGCGACTACATTGGGGTGCGTCGGCCCGCGATGGGAGCGGCGCTCTCGCGGCCGTAGGGAATTCGCCGTCGTGAACGGCATCCGCGGCGGAGATAGTTCCGGCACTGCGGCTATCGCTACACTCAATTGGGATGCGCTCTAGTCCTTAAACAAGCGAACGTTAATGGGTAATTGGCGTTGTATTTTTGGGGTTGGCCAGTGCGTGCACGACCGGCCTGACGCGGTCGGCGTCGGGGGGGAGTTGTCGAATTCTGGGTTGCTTCATTTCGCGACTCGTTGACACGTCTGTGTGGTTCAGGGTGGCGGCGGACCGGAGCATCCAGACTCCGGCTTCATCGGCGGCTCCGTCAACAACGCAACGTCCGGCACAAGCGGAAGAACACCGGCAAGCGTGGGTGATAGTTCAGTACGCGGTAGATCAGCTGGCGGCCCGTGCGGACGATCTGGCAGGGAATCTTGATGAAGGCGCAGAGGAACGTCTTGAACTCCATCCGCAGCACTTCCTGTTTCTGCGCCCGATGCGCTTCGCCCCAGCGGCCATCCTCCGGCAACGACAACGCCCACCACGACTTGAGGTTCCACGCCAAGCCGGTCATCACCATGTAGGCCCAATTGCTGTAGAGATTATCGACCGGTGCCGAGAGCGCCCGCACTCCGCCGGCCAACTGAGCAATCAAGTTCTCTTGATCGCAGCGGTCGTTGGCCTCGAACACCACGTCCTCGGCATCGACGGCCCAATCGTTGGTGATGTAGAAGAAGTAGCGAATCTCGTCGAACAGCCGCGTCTCGCCCTTCTCGTGCGAAATGTTCTTGCGGAGCACGATCAGGCGGTACGACTGCTCGCACGCCGTGGGCCTGTATTCAAACTCCGCGTAATCCTCGCTCTGGAGCCGCAGAACCTCGAACTCGCGGCGGCGGATGATCCGCTGCTTCACGTTTTTGGGTCTCTGCCGCGCTGCGGTCCGCACTTCGTAACGCGGCTCGCGGAGGAGCTTCTGCCAGGCCGTGTTCGGCAGGTTTTCCGCGATTTCCTCCAGATTGGGCAGGGCCTTGAAGCCAAAGTAGAAGCTCACCTCCTCGGCATCCCAGGCGTCGAGCTGCTCCGACTGGCTGAAGGCCGTGTCACCGCGAAGCACGATCTTGCGGAAGCCGCGCGACGGCACAAGGCGATGGCCCCGTCCGCCTCCTCGGCGGCTCCTTCGTGGCTGGGCCGATTCCCGGAGCGATTGACCACGCGGAGCACTTCGCCGGTTTCGGCCAGAGTGACCAACAAGGGATGGTAGCCCCAAGTGCCCTTGTAAGAGATGTCCATCCCGACTTTGCACTCGCCGGTGGTGACCACCAGCGTGCCGTCGAGGTCGATGGTGGCGCGGTCGAAAAACTTCTTCGGCTGCTGGGCCCAAACGTTCAGCCGCGCGTCGTCGGCTGCCCGCATCAGCGAGCGGACGTCTCCTTCGTCGAACCGACGGCAGAAGTCGCCGGCGGTGGTGGGATCGGGGATCCGCTCCGTGCCCAAGGCGTCGAGGAAGGCCTCGTCATTGCGGCGCAACTCGACGTCTTCCAGCCGGGTGCCGTCGCACAAGGCGTTGTAGGCCAGATTCAGCACGTGGTCCGACTCGTGATAAGGCCTGTGGATTTTCAGCAGGTGCAGGCGGCGATCGATGGCCTCGATCAGCCCGATTTCCCGAGCGAGTCGATGCACCACGCCGATGCCGCCCACGCCGATCCCTCGGGTCTTGTCGGCCAGTTCGAAACGGATGTTCGACGCCGTAAACATGGGCGTTCCCTGATCGGCACGCGGCCCGGCCAACCGTTGCTCGATGCGTCGCTGGGCTTGCCGCAGACGTTTCGGTATACTGTGTTTCACTCGAAATCCTCCTTGTGTCGTGGGGTGGGCTTGCACTGTGTGCCCATGATACCCGTAAAACAGGGGTGGTTTCGAGTATTTTTATGCAATCAGCGTGAAAGCTTCGCTTGCTTAAGGTCTAGTTGGCACCCAGCATCGGCGACGACGCGTCCGCCAACGGCAACCGATAGCAGGCGATCTCGCGCGCATTGCGCACGAGCAGATACGGTGCCGCGAAGGCCGGAGTGTTCCAAGTCGTGTCGGCCGAATCGAGGGCCTGAGTTTTCGCCATTTCGCAGTATTCCTCCGGCGCCGCCTCGACGAGCGCGACTTCGCCCGATTCAGAAAGCACGAGGATCGCGTCGCCGACGAGCATGATCTGCCCGTGGCCGAACGCCGGGTTGCGACGCTTCTTCCACTTCACGTCGCCCGTGGCGATTTCGACGCAGCAGAGCAACACGTCGTCCAGGCCGTAGACGTAACCGTCCCGCACAACCACGTTGGAAAACTTCGTCTTCATCACGCGCTTGATCGGCGGATCCCAAAGCGGTTCGACGACGAACTTGCCGTCGGCATCCTTCGACACGTGGAGCAGCGACGACCCCACGCCGTAGCCCTTCGACAAGAACAGCCGGTCGCCCGCGAGCGGCATCGGCTGTGTGGTCGTCGCGTTCGAGTCGTTTTCGCTGGCCCACGGGTACTCCCAGAGCACGGCGCCTTCGTCGACACGGTGGGCCGTGACGTACTTCTCGTTCACCATCACAATCTGCCGCTCACCGGCGAGCGTGGCCAACACCGGCGAGGCGTAACTCGCCTGCCGGTTGCCCGCCGCCCAACGCAATTTGCCGGTTTCCAAATCGTAGGCAACGAGCGAACTGTCGTAGCTCTCGCGAGCGGCCGCGTCGTTCGGCGCACCGACGTTGACGATCACCAAGTCGCCCACCACCAGCGGCGAACCGGCCTGACCCCAGACCAAGTTGTCGGCGCCGGTCTCGGCATGCGTGTCGTGGGACCAGATCACGTCGCCGGTCCGCGCGTCGAGGCAATTGACGATGCCGGTGCCGCCCTGCGTGAGAATCCTGCCGTCGTGGATGGTCGGCGTGGCCCGCGGCCCGATGCCGCCGAGCGAGCCCTGGAAATCGGCCGGATCGAATCGCGTTTGGTCACCGTGCGCCCAGACGAGCTCACCATTGTCGACACGATAGCAGGAGACCAGCTCCTCGTCGCCACGCTGCTCTTGCGTCACCGCATAGTTGCCAACCACCGCGATCCCCGACCAACCGGCGCCAATCTCATGACGCCAAACTTCCTGCGGCGGATGGGACTTCCAGTTGGTTTTGAGCTCGACGCCGGGCACCTCGGCCCAGTAGCCGTTTCCCAGGAACCGCGGATAGTCGTGCGGCGTCGTGCGCCAATCCGTTGCCTCGCCGCCCCCGGTCGCTCCTGCGAGCAATTGGTCGGCGCTGGGTCCGAACCGCCACTTCCAGGCGTAGATTCCCATGTCGCCGTTGTACACCGGCTTCAGCACCACCATCCACGCGATGAAGGCCAGCCAGCCGAGGCGGACGATCCATTGCCGCGTCCGTTTCTTTCCGCCGCCACAGCGCACAAACCACGCCGACAGCAGCCCGGCACTCACCAGGATCACCAGCACGTGTACGAGGGTGGTATAGTCCGTCGCCGCGACACGCCACAGCCACCAGGCGGCCACCAGGCCAATCACGACAATCGGAAACCAAACGTGCCGGACGCGATCCGGCAAAGCGTCGTTCGCTGGCACAGGGGTGGAAGCGGTATCCATGGTTCGATTGTCTCAAGCGGGGCTCGGTTTCGGAAGACGAGTCTCGCGGAACTCGATTCAGCCTACAATCGTAGCACAGAACGATACAAGTCAATCAAGGCGCGCAGCCGCCAAATGGACGTTGAACGCCGCTTCCATGCGGCGACGGCCGGCCGCCCCCAACGCCAGGCGCTTCCCGTCGTCGCCCAACAACGCTTGCACCGCCGCCGCGAGCGCGGCCGGATCGTCCTTGGGCACGAGCACGGCACCGTCGGCGTCGCTCGGGAAAATCTCCCGTGTGCCGCCAACGTCGGTCGCCACCACAGCTAAACCGCAAGCTGCAGCTTCCAGTAACACCCGGCCCAACGGCTCCTGCCGCGCGGCGTGAATCAACAACGCACACTCAGGCAAAATTTGCGACACGTCGTCACGGGTCCCCAAGAAATGCACCCGCCCCGCCAGCGGCGGCTCGGCCGACGCCGCATGCAACCGCTGCTCGAGTTCGTGCGCCTCGTCCTTTTTTGAGGTCCGCTCGCCGACCAGGAGCCAATGCACGTCCGGCGATGCCGCTGCCCACCGCGTCGCCGCCGCGAGCGCCACGTCCGTCGCCTTTCGCATGCCGATCTGGCCAACCGTCGCCACCAGCCGTGCTGTCGGGCCCAAGACCCAGCTCCCGGTGCAAGTACCCCGTCGCAGCTTGCGGTCGAAAGGCTTCGAGATCGACGCCGTTGCGGATGACGACGCATTTCGCTGTGTCGATCCCCTGGTCCACGTGAAAATCGCGCGTCGCTTGCGACACTGCGACCAGCCGATCGAGGCAGTTCACGTCGTCGATCGCCTGCCGCGAGAGCCCGACGATGTCGCGCAGATGCCCGATGCTTGGCACACGTGTCGCAGCAGTCACCGGCCCAGCAAGCCGCGCTGTCGACAGACTGTTGGCATGCACCAGATCTGGCGATAACTTGGCGACGAGATCTGCCAGGTCGCGGCGAATCTGCTCAACTGGCCGCCGAGCGCCGGCCGCATCGTGCATCGACCACGCCAGGAGCGGCACGCCCGCGTCGCGTGCGGCTTCGGCCAGCGCCGCCGACCGGCGGCGCGGCCACGTACACGTCGAACCCAGCCGCTCGCACCGCCGCGAGCGTCGAGAGCATCGACCGCTCGCCGCCCAGCAGCGTCAGGAACTCGCAAAGGATGACAAGGCGGGGCATGGTACAACTCGCGGCGGCGACACTCCACTGAGCCAGGCTCGGCGGGAGCCCCGCCCTCCCCGCGTGAGCTTACAGCAGCCCGTAGTTGGCCAGCGTCTTGCGGAGTTTCGCTTCGCCTTCTTTGTCGAGCGGCGTCATCGGCAGCCGCAGATCGCCCGGGTCCCGGCCGAGGAGCTTCATCGCCGCCTTGATCGGGATCGGATTCGTCGACAGGCCGAGCATGTCGCGGCAGAGGGGAAACAGCTTGTAGTGCCACCGCCGGGCTTCCGCCAGGTTGCCGGCGTCCATCGCCCTCACCAGCGCGATCATGTCCTGCGGCACGATGTTGCCCACCACGGAAATCACGCCGCGGGCCCCCACGGCCATCAGCGGCAACGTGAGGCTGTCGTCGCCGCTGAGCACCGTGAGATTGGTGGCCGAGCAAATCTGCGACGCCTGGTCGAGTGAGCCAGTTGCCTCCTTGACCATCGTGATGTTTTCCAGCTCGGCCAGCCGGAGGATCGTCTCCGGCTCGATATTCTTGCCGGTCCGGCCCGGGATGTTGTAGACGCACTGCGGCAGGCCGGTCTCCTCCGCCAGCAGCTTGAAGTGCTGGTAGATGCCCTCCTGGGTCGGCTTGTTGTAGTAGGGAGCGACCTGCAGGGCCGCGTCGGCCCCCGCCTTTTCGGCGAACTTTGTCAGCCGCAGGGCCTCGGCCGTATTGTTCGAACCGGTGCCTGGCATTACTTTGCAGCGGCCCGCCACTGTGTCGACGACGAATGCGATCACCCGCTCGTGGTCGTCGTGCATGAGGGTCGGCGATTCGCCGGTAGTGCCGACCGGGCAAAGGCAGGTGGTGCCGGCCGCGATCTGGAACTCGATCTGCTGGCGGAACACGTCGTAATCGATCTTGCCGCCGGAAAACGGCGTGACCAAGGCGACCGACAGTCCGGCAAATGCTTCACCCTTCGTGCTCATTCGATTTTCGCTGGCCTCAACTCACGATTTTTGCGCAAAAGAAAGTGCCCGTTGGCAAAAATGATAGACTCGCCGGTCCATACAGGCAATCGGCCGCTGGCTGGAATTACCCTATTTTTAATCTTTGTCCAGCTTCTCAACTCGCCTGCTGGCGCCGCCGGCATTGCCAAGGGCGATTATTTTGGCCGCCGTGCGGCGATACCGGGCGATTCCCCCGGGGTTGAATCTTCGGGAGCGCTTAAGGCCGCGGGTTCGCCTCGACAATGGCGTAGCGGCAGTGGGTTTAGCGGCAGTGGGCGGAGTCACGATGGACGATCAAATACGAATTCGGCATGGTTTCACGCTCGTCGAGCTGTTGGTCGTGATCTCGATCATCGGCGTGCTGGTGGCGCTGCTACTCCCGGCCATCCAAGCCGCCCGAGCATCGGCCCGCCGTACCCAGTGCATCTCGAACCTCCGCCAAGTCGGCCTCGCTCTGGAACAGTACATCCAATCGCAGGGCCCCAACGGCAAGTTTCCGCTGGCCGCCGAGCTGCCGACCGATCAGCTACCCGATCGGATTCTGCCCAGCTTGGTCGAGGTGCTCGGTCCATTCAGCGAAAACAACAACGAGATGTACCGCTGCCCGAGCGATGTCTATTACCCCAACGAAGACGAGCCGACCGATGTGTCCTACTTCCACGCGGAGGGACTGAGCTACTGGTACGACCGCCCCCGCCTGGCGCCGTGGGACTCTGAGGCGGGGCGCTGACAAAGCGAAGACGCGGCAGCAAGCGCTCATGACCCGCGACGGCAACGAACCCCGCAGTTCGTCGCGCGTCTGGATCGCCTACGACTACAAGCCGTTCCACGGTCCGCCCGGCGAAAACGGTTCGCAAAACTACATTTACATCGACGGCCACGTCGACGCGATCGTCGTCGCCGACGATTGATTGCCGTATTCAATTCATGAGCAGGAGAGTGAGATCGTGAAGAAGCGCACCACAATCATCGGCATAGTTGCCTTGCTGTTCTTGGCGGTTGGTGGGGTCTGGGCACTCGGCTATTTTCGCGGCGATCCGGTCGTCACTGAAATGCAGCAGCTCCGCGACCAGATGCTCCAGAACCGTGACCTCCCCGAAGCGGAGCGTCGCGCCCAGTGGGACAGTTTCCGCCAACGAATGGAAGGCCTGACGGAGACTCAGCGCACCGCGCTGTGGGATAGCGGCCGCGATCGCTTTCAGCGTTTCGGCCAGGCCCGGATGGACGAATTCTTCCAGCTCCCGCCAGCCGAACAGAAGAAACGCCTCGACGAAATCATCGACCGCATGCAGCAGCGCCAGAAGAATCCGAATGCCGGTCGCGGCCAGGGCAGCCCCGCTGGCCCTGGCGGCTGGGGCGGCGGACGCAACATGACCGAAGCCCAGCGCGATCAGCGCCGCAAGGAGATGATCTCCCGCACCGACCCCAAGATGCGGGCGCAATTCGATCAATTCCGCCAAAAGCTCGGTGACCGCATGAAAGAACGCGGTCTGCCGCCGGTGGAAGGCCGCGGTGGCGGCGGCCCTTGGCGCGGCTAACCGTTCCGGCTCGCAAGCGCTGCCCTATTCGCCATTGCTGCTGTCCTCGGCCACACGCTCGGCTAGAATCCAGGGCTGAGAGTCCGCCCGATTGTCCCGCAGCGATCGCATTCGATGAAAGCTTTTCCCCTCACCGGCCTCCGCGCGATGGCGCTCGGCGACGCGCCTGATCCGCAAATCCGCCAACCGACCGACGTGCTGATCCGCATGGGCGCAGTCGGCGTCTGTGGGTCCGACATCCACTATTACACGACCGGCCGCATTGGCAGCCAGGTCGTCGGGTATCCCTTCACGGTGGGCCATGAATGCGCCGGCATCATCGTCGAAGTCGGCCGCGGCGTCACGCGGGTCGGCCCCGGCGATCGCATCGCCATCGAGCCGGCGATGACCTGCGGCACGTGCGACCAATGCCGCGCCGGCCGCGAGAATACCTGTCGCACGAACCGCTTTCTGGGTTGCCCCGGCCAGGCCGAAGGCAGTCTCTCCGAGTTTCTCGTCATGCCCGAGAAGAACTGCTTCCAGATCGACGAGCGGCTCAGTCTTGCCGAGGCGACCGTTTCCGAGCCGCTGGCGATCGCCATCTACGCGGTTCGCCAGGCGGCCTTGGCTCACGGCGCGGATCGGCATCCTCGGTCTCGGCCCGATCGGACGCACCGTGCTGCTCGCCGCGCAAGACGCTCAGTGCGGCCAAGTTTACGCGACCGACCCGATCGTCGCCCGCGGCGCGGCGGCCCAACGTGCCGGCGCGGCCTGGGTCGGCAATCCCAGCGCGGAAAACGTCGTCGCCCAGATTCTCGAGCGCGAACCGTTGGGCCTCGACGTCGTGTTCGAATGCTGTGGTCAGCAGGCTGGGCTCGACGACGCCGTCGAGCTCTTGCGTCCGGGCGGCACGCTTTCGATCATCGGCATTCCCGAGGTCGACGAAATCCACTTCGCCGCCGACAGAACCCGCCGCAAGGAGCTGACGATCAAGAACGTCCGCCGCCAACGCGGCTGCGTCGAGGCGGTGCTCGCCCTGATCGCTAAACAGCAGCCCGCCATTGCAGAGCTAATCACGCACCGCTTCCCTTTTGCCGAAACGAAGACGGCGTTCGAATTGGTGGCCAACTACCAAGACGGCGTCGTCAAAGCGATGATCGAATTCGAGTGACGCGCGCATCAGTTCGGGCTGAAATCGAGCGACGGAGCGGCGCGGCGGACAAGTTGATCGAGTGAAAAACTCCGTCGGCATTCCGGGCACAGGTCGCAGATGAATTCTTCGTCTTCGTCGCCATCGAGCTCGACGTCGACATCGCGCGCGCAAATCAACTGAATGTCGATCTCTTCCAGGTAGTCGCGGTCGTCCTCCATGCCGCGATCCGCCGCTTCGCCGCAAGCCGAGATGCGAAGCTCGTAGCGCTGATCTGTCTTGGCGTCGAGCTCGCGCCCGCAGAGATCGCATTCGTAATGACATTCACAGTGAAACATGGGCCCAATCCTTTCCACCGATTCACGTGGTCGCACGGCAGGCATACAAAGTGAAGGCCGTGTTAAGGTTCATCCTAGTGAAGATTTCAAGCGCGCGGCAACCCAAACCGGCAAGTTTTTTTGCCCGCCGGAATGCCAAAAAGTGTCGTAGAATGCGACAGATGTTGAGTCGCCGAGTCGGCTCGGCTGGTACGCCAATTGCAGGGTGTCGCGCTTTGAGATGATTTCATTCGCGTGCGCCAGCAGCGACACAGGGAGCCGCTTTTGGCCGACGGGAAGCGGCGCCGTCCGCCAAACAGATCAAGAAATACAGTCTGGCCGGACGTTTGTCGCGGGATTAGAATAAAGGGTACGTCTCGCGGTCGTCCCAGCGGGGTTGCCGCGATCTTCCCATGGATCACTACGAGCCGGCAAATTCCCTTTCACTGAGATGACTGCTTTCGCAAGCTCCGCGCTGAATTCAAGCGTTTTGCTGTTGAATCGCCAATACGTCGCCATCCACGTGGTCGACGTGCGCCGCGCATTTATTCTGCTGATGCGCCGACTGGCCGAAGTGATTCACATCGAAGACGGTCAGTGGGGCAATTACGACTTTGAGTCGTGGCGCGAGGTGAGCGACCTACAAGCGGAGTTCAAGGAACCGCACCAGGACTGGATTCAGGCCGTCAATTTCGAAATCCAGGTGCCGCGCGTGCTGCGATTGTTGCACTACGATCGCGTGCCGAAGCAGCGCGTGCGATTGAACCGCCGCAACATCTTCGCCCGCGACGGCAACCACTGCCAGTATTGCGGCAAGCGATTCGCCACGAGCGAATTGAGCCTTGACCACGTGCTGCCGACCTGCCGCGGCGGCGATACGTCGTGGGAGAACTTGGTCTGCGCCTGCGTGCGGTGCAACGTACGCAAGGGCGGTCGAACGCCAAGCGAAGCGGGCATCAAGCTCATCAAGCCACCGGTCCGCCCAAAGACCAGCCCGCTGCTGACCGTCAAGCTCGGCAGCCCCAAGTACGCCAGTTGGAAGACGTTCCTAGACAACGCCTACTGGTCGGTCGATCTGAGATAGCGCGCTCATTTATTCGCTCGCGCGCCTCGCCGGACTGATCGCTTCAGCGACGAGTTCAGCAACGCCCTAAGCATCCCCGCACAGCGGCTTCTCCGCCTTCTCGGTGATCACCGGGCATTGCGGCGCCATCTCCGCGTTGAGCTCAGTGAAGCCCTTCCACTCTTCCGGCACGTTGTCTTCGTGGAAGATCGCCTCGACGGGACACTCCGGCACGCACGCTTCGCAATCGATGCACTCGTCCGGATGGATGTACAGAATTTGCTCGCCTTCGTAAAAGCATTCGACCGGGCAGACCACCACACAGTCGGTGTACTTACATCCGAAGCAAGGTTCGCAAACGACGTGCGTCATTTCTCAGAATCTCCCTAATTGGCGAGGCACAACCTGTTGGCAAGACATCCTGTTGGCAAGACGTCGTGCGGCAAGAAACCAATTCGTGCCGCGCCAAGCGTTCGGGCACTCGTGGCGGCGTCGCTCCCGTCGTCGGACAAATGTCGGCAAGTTCTTGCCAACAAAGCACTTGGAAGCCGCCGCAGGCCCCGTTTTCGGCAATCCTAGTGCCGCCTTTCCACAGTGTCAAGCGCTGGATTCTCGGCAATTGCAGGCGAAACCAGCAACCTTGCTCCGGCTGGAAATCCTACCTATGATTGAATGAATGCGAGAACTTTCTCGCAGGATGCGGGTCAGGTGGGCTGTGTGGTCCGACTGGTTTGCCAGGAAGACGGTTGTCTTTTCGGCCGGTCTCGGCCAGTGTTGTCGCGCGAACGGCTGCGAGCTTGCCTGCTCAATGCGGCCCGACGAGGTGCTTTTCCGTGGCGCTATCGGATATCGACCGCAATCTCCTGGACCGCTGTCTGACCAACAAACCGCGGGCATGGGAAGATTTCGTAGACCGGTACATGGGTTTGGTGGTCCACGTGATCAACCACACCGCCCAGTGCCGCTCGTTGCGACTGTCCAACTCCGACCGCGAAGATCTGGCGGCCGAGGTCTTTTTGGCCATCGTCGACAACAACCTGGCCGTGCTGCGGCACTTTCGCGGGCAAAGCTCCCTCGCCACCTATCTCACCGTGATCGCCCGCCGCGTGGTCGTCCGCAAGCTCGTCGACGGCCGATCCGCCATGCCGCTGAGCGAAATGGTGACGCAAGCTGCCGCCGATGAGGCCCACGTCGAGCAGCGCATTATCGATCACGACGAGCTGGAGCAACTGCTGGGCTCGCTGCACGGCTCCGAAGCAGCGGTCGTGCGAATGTATCATCTCGAAGGCAAATCGTACCAAGAAATTAGCCGGGTCGTCGGCATGCCGGAAAACACCGTCGGCCCGATCCTCAGCCGAGCCCGCTCCAAGCTCCGTCGCCGCGCCGGCGTCGACCAGCCGACGGCGTAACCGTCACCCGCCATGCGTGCTATCAAGCACAAACTCTGCCTCACCGGTAGAGTCGAAGTATCTTTGCCGGGCGAGCTGTTTCTGCCCCGGTTCGGTCTAATTCTCCCCACGCCGCGCGGACGAAGTTCTGATAGATCACATTCTTGGCGAGTCAGGCTTGCGGGCCTGACCTATGCTTGCAGGGAGGCGCTTAGCCATGGCCCGTTCGATCATCGCGGCAGTGTTGTTTAGTTCGCTGTTGGCAAGCGCGGCGCCTGCGCCGGCCGTGGCGGACGAGGTGCTCAACGTCGACGTCAGCTCGCCGGTGAATCAGAATCGCAGCCAGGCTCACGACGACAGTTGGTACTATCAACCGTCGAAAGAACCGACTGCCTACAAGCCCGATCCAAAGATGATCGCCCAGCAGCGGGCGATGGCCTACGGCCAACAGCGTTCGAACCGCCTCGCGGCGCTCAACTGGTACGGTATGTCGAACTCGCGCCCGACCGCCTCGCCCACCCCGTTCACGACGCTCTACAGCCCGGCCTGGCAATCGCCCGGCGGCAAGCCGTTCGCCTGGTATCCGGGCCGGCCGACGTACATATTTCGCTAAATCGGCCGCCATTCGAGCGTGCGTGGGCGTCGTTTGACTCCCGGCCGGCGTCTTGTAGAATTAAGCGTAAGCCTCTGGTGCGCCATTATTTAGCTTTGGCCGCACGCGTCGCCAGCCAAATTTTCGCGGCCCCGCGCTGCCGCGCAGGATGGTCTCTCTCATGTTCGGCATCGGTATCACGGAACTGCTGATCGTCCTGGGCATCTTGTTGCTGCTCTTTGGCACACGGTTGCCGTCCATCGCGCGCTCGATGGGCAAGAGCATCACCGAGTTCAAACGCGGCATGAACGACGACGACAGCGCACAGGACCGCGTCGAGCATAAGTGAGTTTGATTTGTAGTCGATTCGCTTTGCCTGATCATTCTTGGAGTTCGTACGATGTTTGGAATTGGTCCCACCGAAATGTTGATTGTGGGAATCATCGCGGTGATCTTGTTCGGGAATCGGCTGCCGTCGGTTGCCCGCTCGTTGGGCAAGAGCCTCACCGAGTTCAAAAAGGGCATGCGCGAGTTCGAGAGCGAGATGCACAGCTCGATCTACTCGGAACCGGCCGGCCGCGTTTCGTACAACGAGCAGATCACACGCGCGACCCCGACCCCCGCCGAGAATGCCGCCGCTCCCACAGAGCAGCCGGCCAGCGAGCCGCAGCACCAATAGACCGGCTCGATCAGTAGCCCGCTAGCCAGGCCCCGCGGCCGGGTGTAAAATCGTCGCCAGGCAATGCGTCTTGCCGGCCCGCCAACAGTGGCCGGCATCCCCCGGGCGACTAGCTCAGTTGGTTAGAGCGCTACGTTCACACCGTAGAGGTCACAAGTTCGAGTCTTGTGTCGCCCACTTGTGATTTAGTCCGCCAAAATAAGACTTTTCTGTTACCTGCCGGTGGTCGGCAGTGTGGCGTTTTCCTGAAGCGCAAAACGGTACATACCGTTTTGGTCCCTTTGGAGACCCACACCATGCCCCGTCTTGTCCACACCGTTCCCAAGTATCGTCGGCACCGCGGCTCGAAGCAGGCCGTCGTCACGCTCAACGGCCGAGACCACTATCTCGGCCCCCACGGCACGAAGGCCAGCCGCATCGAATACGATCGTCTGATCGGTGAATGGCTGGCTGCTGGCCGGCATCCGCTCTACGTCGCCCGCGACGAATTGACAATCGCGGAGTTGTGCATCCGTTATTGGAAGTTTGCGGTCGGCTACTACCGAGCCCGCGACGCCAAAAATCGCAGCCTGCCCGCTCTTAAGCAGGCGATTAAGTACCTGCGCGGCCGCTACTCTCGCACGCCTGCCACCGAGTTTGGGCCACTCGCATTGAAAGCCGTCCGCCAGCAAATGGTGGACGATGGTCTCAGCCGCCGGTACGTAAACGACCTCATCGCCAGGATCAAACAACTATTCAAGTGGGCGATTGGGGAACAATTGTTGCCGCCGGATACACTACAGGCCCTGGCAGCAATTCCGGGACTTCGCGCGGGCCGCACTTCGGCCCGTGAAAGCAAGCCAATTCTGCCTGTCGACGATGCGACGATCGAAGCCACGTTGCCCTACCTGCCCGACGTGCCTGCCGACATGGTCAGCATCCAGCGACTGACAGGGATGCGGCCTGCCGAAATGTGCATGATGCAGCCCTGCGACATCGACCGCAGTGTTGACCCGTGGCGGTACACGCCGCAGCACCACAAGACGGCCCACACGGGCCGCGAGCGGGTGATCTTCATTGGCCCGCATGCCCAAACCATCTTGCTCCGCTATCTGGCCCGCGATGCCGAAACGTATTGCTTCCGGCCGTGCGACTCGGAAGCGAAACGCCGTGCGGCCGTTCACGCGACCCGCACAACGCCGCTCTCGTGTGGCAATCGTCCAGGCACCAATCGCCGCAAAAAGCTAAAGCGCAAACTAGGCGACGTATACGATGTCGATGCCTACCGCCGGGCAATTCATCGGGCGTGCGACAAAGCATTTCCAGCACCTGCCGAAGTCGCCGACGATCCGGTGAAGCTCGCCGCCTGGCAGAGTGAACACCGTTGGGCACCGAATCAATTGCGGCATGCGGCGGCCACCGAAATACGCAAACGGTTCGGCCTGGAAGCTGCGCAAACGACCCTAGGCCACGCACGGGCTGACGTGACACAAGTCTACGCCGAGCGCGACTATGCCCTGGCCGCTCGCGTCGCACGGGAAGTGGGGTAGGCCGTGGCCGCGCGGGCAACCGGGGGGACCCCACGGCCTTGGAAATCTTGACCAACCCCCCACCCCTGTTTGCTGACCCAGGTATTAGCTATCTCGCCCGTCCCGAATGTGACTTTCTAATCTGACTTATTTCGTCCCAGGGTCCCACCAGTTACAGGAGACAACTAACAATGGCCGGCAGACCACGCACAATGGCCCGAAGAGTAAAGCAGCTGTTGGAGCGATACACTGCGATCGACCAGGAGTTGCGCGAACTGATGCCGAAGCAGTACCTCGAACCCACCAACGATTCACTCGGCAAGTGTTGGCAAAGAGCAGTGCAAGCGACTGGCAGCGTCTTCGACTATTTGTTTGATTTGGGCTGCCTGCTGGAATTCAAAGCGGATGCGGCCGAGAAGCGAACTCGGGCAGCGAACGAGCCAAGCCATCCGGTCGACGATCCACTTCCGTCCCAGCAACAGCACCCGACGGACTGAGCCGGCACTCAGTAGAGGATGCCGTCAAGCGGGTCGAGGCGATGCTGGGGCGTCTTGCGTTTAGGAGAATCCCGTAACGACAAAGCACCATTCGGAACCAGGGAGCGAGGGCGAGGTGGTTTAGATGCAGCACAGGGCGATGTGACCGTACGCACTTGTCCATTCTGCTAAGACGCCCCAGGACACGCCCTTTGCGCCAAGCAAGCTTGGGAGAGGAGGATGAGATGTAATTGACAACTCTGAAACCTTTCAGCGGAACCGTGCGGGTGGAAAGCCCGTCCAGTAGAGCCTGACCAGCAACTGGAAGCGAGTCTTGCGTGGTGTAGGAGTAATCCGCACTGCGAAGCGTAGACAGCCAGTCCGAAAGCCATGCTATCGAGCGTCGAAAGTCCTAAACGTGGGAGCCTCTGCACTAGGGTGTTCAGGGGCCACGCTGCTGCACTGCAATGGTCTGGTGCAAGCAGTCCTGCCGGCGTCGGATGGGAACATGTGCAAACGGACAATCGTGGTTCCCCAGGAACTTGGGAGAACCCTGTTCGCTCCTCGGCGAGTTCCCGGTTGGAGATACCGGGTTACCAACTCCAGGCCTTGGCGGCGCACTCGTCCGCCAGGGAGCGAAATCAACGAGTGCAACCGAGGTACCGCCAAGCGAAGGAAACGAAGTGCGGCGGGATGGCGGCAGGGCGTCATAGCGTCTTGATAGTACCCACGAAGTTGGCGAACAGCTCCCGGCTGGAGCCAGCGGAGGGAAGCGAGGCGCCGATTCATGGAACCGTTTTTGAGAAACACGACGAATGCATCGAAATTCGACCATCGTGTCCACGAAACAGAAACGGATAGCAGCGTTGGCGAAACAGTCGCCAGAGATGGCTTTCACCTCGCTCGCCTATCTATTTAGAACATCCGATGGCTCC
>CAWKBR010000006.1:0-250207 GCA_963847875.1 uncultured Planctomycetota bacterium
GACGTGGATCGTCCGCAAGCCAGCCAGCAACGGCCCTACCAGGCAAATCAGAAAAATCGCCAGCGACCAGGCGGCGATCGCCGGCGGATCGGCAACGGTCACCGCGGCTGGTGGCGCAGCGACAAAACTGACTTCGAGAGGCGTGCCATCCGTCCGACAGGGACGGGGCGAGGTTTCGCGGCGTGGCGCTACTGCAGATCTCGCGGAGAGGAAATCGACGCTGTCCCACAGCGCGTTCCAGTCGTCAGTGCGAAGGGATTGAACGGCGTCTCCGACCGTGCCCGTGCTAACGGCCCAAAGATTCTTGCACGCCAATCGAGTCCGCCGCGGGAATCGCCGCTGCATCGTCCTCAATCACGTCGAACTCCTGGGGCAGCCAAATCGTCCACTCGCCCTGGAGAATCGTCATCGGCCCCGAAGGCAGCGGCGGCGGCAATCGCCGTCCAGAGGATAGCGGACGCTGTTGGCTCTCGAGTCGAAGTTCCAGCAAAACGAGACGGCGATTCGGCGGCAACGTGACGACGACGCGATCAAATGGGCCCGTCGGAGCGGTATCGGCGATTGGCTCTCCATCGATTCGCGCGACGCCAGCGAAACCCCCGGCGGCAATTTCAGCTCGACCACATCCGCCCCTGATTTTCGAGCCGATATTCGACGCGATGCGCCCGACCCGGAAGCCGTGTAATGCGATTCGACCTGCACCTGCGCGGCGATCAACGCCGCGCCGCTTGTGCCGTCGGCCGCGGGGCCAAGCCACAACTCGGGAGCCGGTCCCGCGTCGTAAAAGCGAACCGGCTGATAACGGTAGATGGCCCGCACATCGCCCGCACCCTCAGTGCACGATTCCGCTTCGTCGACCGAGGGCAACGGCGTAGGCTGCATCCGCGCGGCGACGACCGTCGGCAACGCGACTCTGTCGCTCTCCACAACGACTCGTCCTCGTTGTTCGGCCGCGTCCGGAAATGCTATGAGCGGAACTGGGCGTCGCTCGGGCCAGGGCTCGGTTCGCATCGCGGTGATCGTGACCAGACGTGCATACGGCCGGCGCAAACGCAGCTGCCACAACTCGCCGCCAGGCGGCAGCCCACCCAATCGCGGATCGTTCTTCGGCATCCGCTCGGCGACGAGTGCTTCCCCCGACTGCGCGTTGACCCATGCGAGCGGCTCCGCCTCGCTCTCCGGAATGTACATCAACATGTGGTCGATGCTGCTTCCCCGCGGTCGGCAGTCGATTCGATAGGACTCCGCGAGTTCGCCGGCCGACAGCACCGCATTGAGCTGAATCTCTGCATCGTAAGTGCCTTGTCGCGGCGCCAGACGAATCGCCCCGTCCGGGGGAGGACGGGCCCAGATCGAGCCAGCGGGCATCGTCCCACGTGCCGATTAGCTGCCGGTCGTCGAGCGTAAGATCGGCCAGCGAACAATGGTTGGCAGATCGCCAAACGGCTCGAGCTCGAATGGTCCGGCGGCCGTGATTCTCAGCAGATTTCGCTCGATGTCGAGACCACGCCAAGTGAGCCATTTCAGACTCTCGAGCGTCCGTGGCTCAAACGACCTGCTATGCAATGCGCGGCCCGTGACGGCAATTCTCAGCGAACGACCGGGCGTGACGGCCCGATTCAATTGAATTCGATCGTCCGCCGCGCGGGCGGTCCGTCGACATACCACTCGCCGATTGCGTCGGCGGGAACCGACTCCACGCCATCGATCGACCAGCCGGGCATCAATTCGGCCGAGAGCGCATGGAGACTGCCTTCGTCGACGACAATATCTGCGGCAAGTCGTCCGTCGACGCCGGAGCCGCCCATTTGTAGCGTGGTCGCCATGCGGACTCGACCTTCGGTCTGACGCCGACGCACGGCCAGCATAACGCAGCCCGAGGCGAATACGATTGAAACCAGAGCGATAGCCCGCCGCTTGAAGTCGTGCCGGCGCTCGCTGCCGTCTGGATGCACTCGAGGGCCGTCAAATCGCACAACTCGAGCGAATCGTCGATCGCCAGCTCGATGCTGCCCGACGTCCAGAACAAGTCGTCGCACGAGATCTCGGCAGTTGCCACGACTCGCCGAAGGGGACCGCCCCCCAGGCATGCAGCACGACCACAAGCTCTCCGCTTTCGGGGAGTTTAGGGAGCTGAAGCGTAACACAATTCGTACCGCCCGATTCTCCGCCGGCGTCATCTCCAGGCCAGTTTCTGGTCGTCCGCCGTGACCTCGACCAGCTGCAGGCCCTCGGGCAGCGCGACGCTGAGCTGCGACAACGGCGACTGGCCGGCGTTGATTCGCAGTCGCGTTTCCAGGTCGAAGCCGCGACTGCGGACGTTGCATCGCACCGCTTCGCTGAACGTCGCGGTAGGTGGCGCCTGGGAAGGGCGGGCGCTGGTATCGACGATCCGCAAGACGGGCGACGGCGAATCGCCGATGCCGATGACCCACCGCCGGGTTTTGTCCGAGGCTCGATCGCTGGCGTCGGCCGAGGATTCCAGGACCAGGCCTCCGGCAACCTCGGGCCGCTTACCTACCGGCAAATCGAGCACCAGGCGAGTGCGCGCCGCGATCGGCAGTTGCAGCGGAGTTTCCAGCGATGTCCCGACAACTTCGAGCGTCGGCACGTGCCAATCGAATTCCAGCTCGCCGGAACGAGGAACCACCAGCGCGTAGCGCATCTGCGGTCCGTCGCTTGCAGGCCACCAACCGAGCGTGCTCGCTGGGGCGACGCACCGCTCCAGCGGAATTCTGAATCACCAGCGAGCCGGTGGCGAGCGGCAGCCGCGCTGGCCCCTCGCCGCGGAGCGCGATTTGCCAGCGCCCGCTGGTGTCGACGAGCTGTTGCCCTGCGAGCCGCGCGTGATACTCGGCATCCACGATGCTCGACTCGGCGCCGGGGCGATTGGCAGCGGCGAGCCAAGCGTCGAAATCGCGCGATTCCACAGGCAGAAACTTTTCCCCGTCGCGGGGCCAGGCCGACGGCATATCGGCCGGGACCAGAACTCGGCGATAGGCGCGGCGGCTCGGCGGAAATAGCGGAAGAAACCGCGCCGAAAACAAAGCGTCCCCGCACCCAAAACGCACCACCACCAAAATCTCGCAACGAGTCGCTGCTCATCGATTTGTTTCCGGGACGGCAATCGGCAGCGCGGGTGGTTTGCAGGCGCCTTGTGCGTCCGGCGTCGCTCGGCGTCGGTCCGGCCGGCGTGATGATCGAGTCGGGACGATAGGCGGAGTGAATGCGGAAATTCGTGCTGCCGGCGGTCGACTGGGGCTGCCACTTGGGCCGAGTGAGCCGGCGTTGCAGCACGAGCGCGACAGCCGACAGCAGCAGGCCGAGCACCGAAGCTTGGGCCACCAGCACGGCCGGCGCCGGAAACGAGACGGCAAGCGCCGCGATGCCCGCTGCCGCCAGCAGGCCAATCCAGCCACGTCGCACCACAGGCACATGGATCCACAAGACCACTAGCGCGAGCACGACGCCCGAGGCAGCCAGCACGATCAGCCACCGCGGCGCGGTCAGCACTTCGATCGACGCCACCGGCGCCAGCCCGCTGAAAAGGTAGACTTTTTGGGAGGCCGACGGAGCGAGCTGGGCCGTCGCCCCCGACCACGCTTCCAATTCGACTTGCGTCATCGTCGGCTGTCGGCCGGAGACAATCTCCAACCACTGATGGTGTCGAGCGGCACCAACGACGCTGGAGTCTGCACGACGTGTCGATCGCCCGGCAAGACAAACTGCCAATAGACTTCGCTCAACGTGGAGCTGCCGACCAATTGGGGCGGCGTGAACTCTTGGGACGCAACAAGTCCCGTCGCGGCTGGGCGGCGGTAACGCAATTCGAGCGTGTGGGCGACGGGCCCGTCGGCTTCGAACGCGACAACTCGATGAGCAGCCGGCCCGCTTGCCGTGCCGACACCTTCGCCAATTGGCCGTCCACCAGGACTTCGACTTCGTCGGCCGATACGAGCGGCGGCAGCTCCACGGTGGCGGCCGTACCGCTGGTGCGAAAGCGAAAGACCGCGCGGTCTTGAATCGTGCTGCCCGCTTGCCAGGACTGCAGCCACACGCGCTGGACGACGGTCGTTTGCGGCCGATCCGGCGCGTTGGGCCGATCGAGAGCAGCAATTCGGGCCGCGGCTTCGTGGCGACGATTTCCAACGCGGAATCGGCACCGGCCACCTGTGCCCGCTGCCATGCCGAGCCGTTCGACGCATCGAGCGACACCGCCTGCTCGGGCGCGGTGGTGATCGTCGCGCGGTTGCTCTCAACCCGCACGCCGGCGGGCTGAGGCAGCGACAATCGCAGCGACCCCGTCGCCAACCTGCTGCCGGTTCGGTCATGTCAAACTTGAGCCGCGCCCGGAAATTTCCCAGCCGCGGTTGCGGCAACATGACGCGGACTGCCGCATCACCGAATCGGGTGCCGCGATGTCCGGCTGCACGGCGACGATCGCGGGCGCGAACTCACGCTCGGCCGGCCAGTCGACGCGATTTCGATTTGGTCATCGCGGAGCGACCAACCTGCCGGCACGTCGAACTCCAACTGTTCGATCGGCTGGTATCGCACCAGATACGAAACATCTTGCGTCGCTTGAAACTGCTCTGATCGATCGCCACCGCGGTTTCGATCGCGGCCGTTACCGTGCTCGATCGAATCGTGCGTTTGGCCGCAAAGACGGCGTCAGGAACCAGTGCCCGATAGTGAAGCAACTGCTCGCCGCTCGACAATGCGTCGGGCGGCGCGTCGCTGGTAACGGGGGTCGGCACCAGGCCGCGCGACAGCAACATATCGGGCAGTAACTCGACCTCGGGCGAGGCCGAAATCGCCACGTCGGCCGGAGCCACCGAGTCGGCCTCCGGAACCGGCAGCGGAAGTGTCAGTTCCTTCGCGTCGCGCGGCGTCGAGCGACGCAACGACAAGGTGATTTCCGCCCGCCGCGACGACGCCTGCGTGAGCGGCAGCACCAGCACGCCGTCGCGCGTCACCGTCACGTCGTCGCGATCCACCAAACCATTCGACTCGATCGGCTCGGGCGTCAGCTCCCAGCCCTGCAATTGCACGCGGAATTCAAATGCCCGGGCACCAGGCACCTGGTAGATCAAATGGACGCGCAGTCGGGCTTCCTCCGGTCCCAGTTCGAGCGTGTAGTCGGGCGCGACGTGGACGACCATCGGCCGCGCGACCACCCGCGTGCGGAGCGACCAGGGCTGGCGATCGTATTGAAACGCGGCGGTTGGTCGCGGGTCGTGCAGGGCCGTCGCCAAATCGGCCCGCTCAACCTGCCGCACGTAAGGCCCGCTCTCCCACCGCAATTGCCAGTCGTCGGCCACACGCACCGCGACGTCTCCAAATTGCCGCACCGCGCCAAGACCTCAAATCCGGCCAGTTCGACCGCACGATCCGTCGACGGAAGCCCGAGCGGCTGTTCGGTCGAGAGGTCGACTTCGACGGGCCCGAACTGCTTTTCGCCAAGCTCGACGGTGGCGATGCGCGGCCAATCGTCCGCCGCCGGTGTTTCGTCCGCAACCGAGACGCGATAGCCTGACGGCGCCGCGCCGAGGTCGTCCGGCCGATCTTGAATCAATTGAGCACCCGGCGGCAGTCGGACGCGAAACTGATCGAAATTCCCGCCGAAGCTGCGCACCGACAAATGCGCGTCGGAGCGGATGCTATGGCCGTCGATCGAGATCGCGATCGCGCCGGTGGCGCTGAGCACGGTGGCCAACTCGCGCCGCTCCCCTTCCGCGGTGCTCCACGTCAGCCGGAAGTCGCCGGCCAGCCCATTGGCGACGAGTCGCGTGCTGCCCTCGTTCGCTGGTTCTCGTTCGAGTACCGCACCTTCGCTGACCGCGGCGTCAACAATCGCGCGGGAACGTCCAGCGTGAGCTGGCTCACCAGCGCACGCGGAAAGTTGAGTCGCAAGCTCGTTTCATTCCCATCACGCACCAAGGGCACGAGCATGTTGCAGACTAGCTTCTGCCGCTCGATGTTCCGCCGCCGATCCGTGCGACGAAACCGCCCGCCTGGGGATCGTAGTCGACCGCCGGCCGTTGCCGCGTGCGTGCTGTCTCGCCAGCATCAACGGCCTCTTCCCAGCGTGGCGGCTGCGTCAAGATCGCGCCTGCCATCCCGAGCGGCACCGTGATCGGTCAGCAGCCGACGAAGTGCGGATCGATATTTCGACGCGGAGCTCCGCGCGGTCGTCCTTCGCCTGGCCCGAGACTCGCAATTCGTCGATCGTGAATCGCCGCTCGGCGACACCCGCTTCGACGCTTTGCAGCTTCTTCCACGCGGCCATGAAGTCGTCATAGGTCATGCCGAGCACCGGCTGCGGTCGGCCCTCGGCATCGAGCAGGAGGTAGGTATCCGGACCGACGTATTCGATCGGCCCTCGATCTTCGGTGGCTCCTCCGGCGGCGGCGGCTCGGCCCGCGCGCGATGCTTGGCCAAGCGGCGATGAGCAGGCCGGCGGCCATCGCAATCAGAATCGTGGGCCGGCGAAGGGGTCATGGCTTCCGACGATGGCTGAGAACGTGACGGCTGCCACGGACGGGCAGGAAGAAGGAGAAGAATGACGACGAACATCGAACCGGAGCCCGGCGGCTCTCTGCCCGACATTCTATCGCCGCGTCGCAAGCCGCAATACCGCGCGGCAATCCAGGCAAACTGCACTAACCGCTTCGCCGGTCCCAGGACGCGCATCAATTCGCCGTGCAATTCGGCTCCCGCGGCCGAGACAAAATGGGGGCTCCAGACGTCGAATTCCCCGCCATGGCGGCCCGTCACGATGCCCCCTGCTTCGCGTACCAGCAGCACTCCGGCCGCCACGTCCCAGGGCTGGATCTTCGTCGCCCAGAAAGCGTCGAGCCGGCCGTGGGCCACGTAGGCCAGGTTCAGCGCGGCCGACCCGCTGCGACGCACGGCCTGGCTGTACTGCACCATGCGGATGAAGTCGGCCAAATCGGGCGTCTCGGGCCCAACCCGCGGCGGCAGACTCACCGCCACCAGCGCCTCGCCCACCGACGTGACGCTGCTGGTCTTCAATCGCTCACCGTTGCACCAGGCACCCCGCCCCTGCTCGGCAAAAAACAGCTCGTTTGCTAGCGGATCGTAGATCACGCCCGCCAACAACTCTCGCCCCGCGCGACCGCGATCGAGACCGCATAACAGGGGTAGCCGTGGATGTAGTTCGTCGTGCCGTCGAGCGGATCGACCAGCCACACGAAGTCGTCGTCGCCGACCTCGACTTGCGAAGTTTTCTCTTCGCCGACAAACAAATGATGCGGAAAACGGGCTGCGATTTCCGCACGAATCGCCGCCTGCGAAGCGAGATCGGCGTCGGTCACCAGGTCGGCGGGCGCCTTTCGCGCGTTTTAAAGCGGCCTCGCCAGGAGATGCAGTTCGCTCGCGCCAGCTCGGGCCGCTAGCTCGCAAGTTTCCAGTAATTCACTCATGATCGAGATGCCGACTTTCACGTTTGGGTGGAGTTTTCGGCCAAAAACATGGCGAATCGGCGTCAGATGCGACACCCAGCGATTGTCGTAACATTGGTCCGCACAAGGACTAATGACTTGCTCGCACAACGAAGTCAAAAATTCTGACCTAACTTTTTGTCCCAAAACTATGGACACGGCCCATGAAACGGGTATCATCATTACAGGAACAACAGTTGGTCGGCTAGGTGTCTCTTGAGCCGCGTGAAGCCACGACGTTTTTAGAGTTACGTGGAAAGGCGATTGCCTTATTTTTATCATCCCCAAGTGCAGGTAACTGCTTGGGAAACACTTAGGCCTCTTCTCTGTTCCGGCCCCGTCGCTTCATCCTCGGATGTTCGGCGGGGTTTTTTTATTGGCTCTAGTCTTCTTCTCCTTCCACTATTTAGCGGGCGGGCTTGCCCGCCGCTTCTAACGTCGCACGCCCATGCCACCAAATTCGCGATCATGCCGAGCTCTGGCAACTGGATGAACACCGTGCCACCTGCTCGCTCGGCGATTGGAGAGCGACGATCAATCTCGAACGGCCCGACTTGGGCCTGCAGCCGCTCCGACCGTCGACGGCCGCTTACTGGCCGTCACCCCCGACGCCGATCAACCCAAGTGGCCGGCACAGCTAATCGACGCCTACGTCCGCGGCAACGACGTCGTGGCGACCTACGCAGGCCAGGAGAGCTGGCCCTTCTCACCGCAAATCTATTGGACTGTCGAGCCGCGAACCTGGCGACGCGCGATGCTCGCCTCGCTTGCACTCGTCGTCTCGATTCAAACCGATCTGCTCGACACCCATCCGCGAATTTTCGTGCAGTCGAGCTCGCTGCGGACGAAGTGCTTAATGGTCAGCCTCGTCGGCCACGACCTGCTCGTCGATTCGCACGTCGATTCAAGCGTCGATGGCCTGCAAGGGATCGATCCGCAGGCCAACGCATGCGCCATTCTCTGGCGACTGGCCGGGCGGCAAGTGGAGCTACGCCGAGGTTATGCCCACGAGCGACTTCCGACAACTCGCCGTCGTCCGTGTCGCCGAACGGCGCGATCCAGTCGCAATGGGAACTCTTCGCCGAGTTCCTGGAAAAAGGCGTCATCCGCCGCGCACGACTGCAGTCGCTCTTCGTGCCGCGCGAGAACGACGTGCAACTCGTGGCCGAATGCTGCCAAGCGATCGAACATCGTCCGTTGCCATTGACGGCTTAGCCGACGGCACCGTCTCCCGGAAGTTTTGGCGCCTCCCGAAATCAAACGCAACCACTAACAACCTGGTTTCGCTTGTCACCGTCGAGAAACGTCGAGAAATCGCGCACGCGAATGCGTCGTCCGGTACGCCGGCTATGTCCGAAAGCAATCGCTCCCAAAGCTGCGAGGGTCATGCTCGAAGGTTCGGGAACGGATATATCGGCCAATCGAAGCGTCACGTCGTTGGGGTGGTAGAGTACCGACCAGTGGAACAGCTTGCCGGCAGCGGCCGACACGGGGTCGATGATGAATCGGCCGGTCACGCCGCCAATGGCGGTCAGTATGACGAACTCGTCGCCAATCTGCGGCAGAAATAGGCCGTCGCCGTCGTCGGTCATCAATACCTCCAACAGACCGTCGAGCGACGCCATGCGAGTTCGTGCTGTTTCGAAGCGTGACCTGGCCGTTGAACGCCACCTGACTGGTCAGCAACGTCTGGCCAGGTCATGCGAAGAATCGCACTCGCCGGGCCGATGTCGAGCGTGCCGGACCAGAGCTGATGAACGCGTCTTGCGAGGTAGAGCCTACACCGACCTGCCGTCCTTCTGTACCTCGACGATGTCGGCGGACAACTCTCCCATAAAAACACCAGTGGGCGTGACAGAACTCGAATCTGTGACCTCTTGCATGTCAAGCAAGCGCTCTAACCAACTGAGCTACACGCCCTCGAAATGCTCGTCCGGCCGTCGTGTGACGGCGAACCGACCAATATATCATGCCAGCAGTCGCCGGCTAAGTGCCGAAATTGGCTTCGCTGTGGTGCCGAGCGGTCCGACGCCGGCGACGCCAAGCCGCAACACGAGCTATCCTGATTGCGCAAGCCCCCCGATTTAACGACGATCGACGAATTGCTAGCAAAACACGGCAATACGTCCCAGGCGGGCTTGCTCTCCATGTGAAGATTCTATGTAATCGGTGGCTTGAGTTCCACTGGTGGTGCTCGCGGCGGCGTGGCATCGGATTGCACGCTGGCCGAGTCGGTCTGGCTCGGCCCCAAAATTTTCCGCGAGACTTAGGCGGAGGTGAAACTCGACGACGGATCGGCATTCAGGAATGCTCGGAACACGTTGGAACTGGCAGAAGCTATTCAACTACGGCGAAGTGATCTGCTTTGCCACGGCGTGGGCCGCTGCGCTATTGATGGCGCTCTCGACCCAACGCCCGGTTGACGACCGAGCGGCAGCCCGGACCTTCGCCATCTCGACCGACATGAGCGGTATGCAAGCGCGGAAGTAAAATCGCGGTCGTTGCCGACGAGTCTTAAGTTTAAGCGTCTGCAGGCGCTTCTTACGCGCTCCGGTTTGCTTCCTGCCGCGATTTGATTCTCTCTCACTCGACGCCAGCTGCGAATCGACCTCGTCGCGCAGATCGGCCGGATGGCGGCGGCGGAGGTAGAGCTTGATCGGCACTTCCGGGAAATCGAGCTCATCGCGGAATTTGCCGAGCAGATAGCGCTGGTACGTCCTCGAGATCGCGCTCGGGGCGCTGCAGAAGAGCACGATCGTCGGCGGTTGCACGCCGACCTGCGTGGCGTAGAAAATCTTCGGCGTGCGATTGGCTTGCGCGGGCGGCGGGCTGCGCTTCAGCGCGTCGCGGAGCATCCGATTGAGTTGGCCCGTGCTGGCCCGGGCCCGCGATTGCTTGAACAGCATCTGGGCGTGATTCAACAGCGCCTTCACGTTCTTGCCCGTCTGCCCGGTGATGAACGCGATCGGCGCGTAGCGCATCGTCGGAAAATTGTCGTGCAGATAGCGGACCCACTTCTCGGTGGGCATCGATTTGACGAGCTGGTCCCATTTGTTGACGACGAAAATGCACGGCCGGTACTGCTCGGCGATGTAATCGCAAAGCTGCTTGTCGACTTTGCTGATCCGCTCGGTGGCGTCGAAGAACAGCAGCGTCACGTCGGAGCGGCGGATGCTCCGCTGGGCCCGGTGGGTGCCGTAGAAGTCGATGTCGGTCTTGACGCTCTTGGTGCGGCGGATGCCGGGCGTGTCGATCGCCACGAAGCTCTTGCCGTCGAGCTCGAACCGCACGTCGACGCTGTCGCGCGTCGTGCCGGGAATTTCGCTGACGATCATCCGCTCGGCTTGCACCAAGCGAGTTGACGAACGTGCTCTTGCCGACGTTGCGACGGCCGACGATGGCCACCTTCATTTCCGGCTCGCTGATCTCGAGCGGGTCTTCGGCCAGGGACGGCGGCAAGTGGGCCACGATCATGTTCAGCAGCACCGCCCGATTGCGATTCTGAATCGTGCTCACCCGCAATGGCTTGCCGCAACCGAGCCGATAGAATTCGTCGGCCTGGCTGTCGAGCGATTCGCCGTCGGTCTTGTTGGCGAGCAGGAGGATCGGGCACGTCACGGAGCGAAGCCGCTTGGCCACGTCCTGATCCAGCGGCATCATCCCGTCCCGCGAGTCGACGACGAACAGAATCACTGCCGCCGAGTCGATCGCCAGGTTGATCTGGTCCTCGATGTGCTGCGTGAGGTTGTCCATGTCGGCGAAGCCCATGCCGCCGGTGTCGACCAGCTCGAAGAAACGGTCGTCGTGGCAGATCAAGTGCGATAGCCGATCGCGCGTGACGCCCGGCTTGTCGTCGACAATGGCAATCCGCACGCCGGCGAGCCAGTTCAAGATGCTGCTCTTGCCGACGTTGGGTCGACCGACGATGACTACTTGCGGAACGCCCATAATGACCTAAATCTGCAATCAAGCGACGCACGAAGCGTCAGAGAGTCGCGCGCGAAGGGCGCAGTCCAGGCGTCGTGCCCAGACGTGAGATTGCCGCCGGCCCACAACCAGCAGGTCTCGACTACGCGAACGGTGCCCACCAAAGTTCCCAACCTTCTATCATAGTGTAAGTCGCGGCGAATGAGTAGGTGCGAGCCGGCATTCCCAGGAGAACTGCAAAGTCTATTTTCTTGGCATTTGGCACAGCATGCTCAGCCACCAGCCGGGCACGCGATTGTCAGGTATTGATGGAAAAGCGGGACGCGAGCAATGCTGCTGCTTCATCGCTAGTAATAGAGAAAAAATGACTTTGCAGTTCTCCTGCCGGCATTCCGCTGGACGGAACACATTTCCTCGCTTGATCTTAGCGACTCGGCAATTTGATGGGGCGAAACCCCTTCCGCCGTCGACAGCGTCGCCTACACTGGCGGTGGAGGAAAGGTGCGACTGCGATGATGGAGAACCGGGAGCAGCTGCGAAACGTGCTGCGGGGGCGGCTGGAAAGCCTGCACAGGGCGGGGGTCGGCCAATTGCCTAAGGCGCGCGAGCGACCGGCAGCCGACGTGACGACCGCAGCAAACGACGCTGCCGTCGCGGCGAGCGAAGTCGCGTCGCCGCCGGCGGTGGACAATCAACATGTCATGCAACAGATCATCGAAGAGGACGCGATGGCGAAATCGTCGGCTTGGGCGCGGAACGCGGCAGTGTTGTTCGAGGCGACCGACGAATCGCCCGTGACCGCATCGAACGCTGCGACGCTGGGCCTCTTGCAGCAGGAAGTGGCCCCTTGCACGCGCTGCCGCGAGCTCGCGGCCACACGGACTCAAACCGTGTTCGGCGTCGGCAATCCGCAAGCGCGGCTTTGCTTCCTCGGCGAAGCGCCCGGGGCCGACGAAGACCGACTCGGCGAGCCCTTCGTCGGCCGCGGCGGCCAGCTCCTGAACAAGATCATCGAGGCCTGCCGGCTCAAGCGGGAAGACGTCTATATTCTCAACATGCTCAAGTGCCGCCCGCCGGGCAACCGCAATCCGCTCCCCGACGAGCTCGTCAACTGCCGGCCGTTCCTGGACCGGCAACTCGAATTGATCCAGCCCGAGTACATTTGCTGCCTGGGGGCGGTGGCGTCGCAGAATCTCTTGGGCACCACGACGCCGATCGGTAAACTGCGAGGCAAGTTCCATACCTATCGTGGAGCGAAAGTCGTTTGCACGTTCCACCCGGCGTACCTGTTGCGGAATCCGGCCGCCAAGAAAGACTGCTGGGAAGACATGAAATTCTTGATGCGCGCGCTGGGCGTCGAGCTTTAACGAGTGAGGGTCGATCAACATTTCACCGCTACTTTGGGAAGTCCTGCTGATCTTGGCGCTGGTGCTCGCCAACGGATTCTTCGCCGCGGCCGAGATCGCGATCATCGCCGCCCGGCGAGGCCGACTGGAACAGCGCGCCGAAGAGGGAAGCCGCAATGCCAAGCTGGCCCTGGAGCTGTCGCGCGATCCGAATCGTTTTCTGCCCACAGTGCAGATCGGCATCACGCTCGTGAGCGCTTTCGGCGCGGCCTACGGTGGCCAGCAGGTCGTCGGCGACTTGAGCAAGGTGATCGCCAAGTGGCCCTTCGCCTTCGCCCAAGTTCATGCCGAATCGATCGGCTTGGCGATCTTTGTCGTCTGTTTTACCTATGTGTCGCTGATCGTGGGCGAATTGGTGCCCAAGCGGGCGGCTCTGCACCGGGCCGAGTCGCTTGCCGTGTTTGTCGCACCGGTGATGAGCGCCATGGCCCGAATCGCGCGGCCGGTCGTCTGGGCGATGGGCGGTTCGTCCGACGCGGTGCTGTGGCTGTTTCGGCTGCGGGCCGGCGCCGAGCCCACCGTTTCGATCGACGACATCGAGCATCTCATCGACACCGGCACGGCCGAGGGCGTCGTCGAGCCGTTCGAGCAGCGGCTTGCGCTCGAAGCGCTGCGGCTCGGCGAGCACACCGTCCGCGAAATCATGCGCCCGCGGATCGACCTCGACGCGATGGACGTCGACACTCCGCCGGATGAAATCCTCGGCACCGTGGCGATGGCCGGCTTCTCGCGGTTGCCGGTGTACGAGGGCGACCTCGACCACATCATTGGTTTCGTGCACATCAAGGATCTGTTTCGCCAGTTGCACTTGGGTTGGCCTTTGGAGCTGCGCAAGCTGTTGCATCCCGCGCTGTTCGTGCCGGAGTCGATGCGCCTGGACAGGCTGTTGGAGCTGATTCAGGAAAAGCAAAACCAGTTGGCGATCGTGCTCAACGAATACGGCGGCACCGAGGGGATGGTCACGCTCGAAGACGTGATGGAGGAAATCGTCGGCGAAATCCGCGACGAGCACCGCCGCGCCGAAGACCAAGATTTCGTCCGCCGCGATGATGGCAGCTGGCTGATCGACGGCGGCGTGACGATTTCCGAGTTGATGGAGCGGCTCGACCTGCCGGAAGACGAAGCCCTGGAAAACAGGGACTTCAACACGCTCGGCGGCCTGATCCTCGACCAACTCGGGCGGATTCCCTCGATCGGCGACGCGGTCGATTGGAACGGCCGGCGGCTCGAAGTGGTCGACATGGACGGCAGGCGAATCGACCGCGTATTGGTGCAACCGCTGCCGATTTCTTGAGCTGTCGGCGCTGTTCGCGCGCGACTTTAACGAATGCGCAGGTTGCTCCGCTGGAGATTGCCTAACTTGCTGGTCGTGATTCCGACCGCTCGCGAACTCAGGGCACTTGGCGTCGTACGGGCGCTTTGCGATTCGGTTATTTGTTGCTAGAGTGAAGTCTCCAGGATGTATTTATCAATCCTCCAGTTCGTTCTCAAACGACATCTGCTTCCCCACCAGGTGCCATGTTTCGCTCCCAGCCATCCAGCCCCGACGAAGTTGAGCACCTCTTGCGCAATGCGCAACTGCGCGACGAATTGGAGCCGCTGTTCGACGAATCGATCGGCCGCGTGAACTCGACCGTGATGTCAACGCGGAGCGAAAACGAATTCCTCGAATCGATGCTGGCCTGGGAGCGGGCCCCGATTCTGCCGATCAGCCAGTGGTTCCAGCCGGAGTTGAAGCTCCCGCATCCCGACAGCCTGAGCGGCCATCAGCTTTCGCTCGTGCTCACGGCGACGATCGAAAAGCTCTTCGAGGCCCACGTGGTGCTCGACTTCACCGACCATCTGAGCGACTACCAACTCTATTGCATCATCTACCGCGACATCTTGCCGTCGCAAGAGAAGAAGCTCGAACGCCGCTCGACGTTCCTGCACTGGGACTGCGCCAACATCAACGACGACCCAGACACGTGGCTGCGATACTACGCGAGCGAAGCAGAACGCGAATTGTGGGCGGCCGAGAACGACGACCCGCTGCCGACGCGTGCCGATCTGCCCCACCGGCGACGGCTGCCGAAGGCGCCGCTCTAGTTGAACCCGCAGAAAAGGCCACCACGCCGCTTGAGGCTTAGCGCCGCATCAGAGCATCTCCGGCCAAATCGCATCGCTCACGAACAGCCCCTCGCGCGTGAGCCGCAGCCGGTCGCCTTCGGTCTTCAATAGCCCAATCGCCACAAACTCCGCTTGCGGCTTAGCGATCAACTCCTCGACCGCGTAACCGGTCTTCTCCTCGAACTCACGCCGCGACACCCCCTCGATCCGCCGCAGCGCGAACACCAACAATTCCCGCGCCCGGGCCTCGGGCTCAAGCCGCTCTCGCTCGGCCACCGGCGACTCGCCGGCAAGCACGCGCCGCAGATACGTCGTCGCGCTGCGGTGATTCGTTTCGCGAACACCGTCGACGTACCGCGCCGCCCCGGGGCCTGCCGCATGGTAACCGTCGCCCGACCAATACGCCTGGTTGTGCCGCGAGCGGCAACCGGGCGCGCGAAGTTGGAGACCTCGTAGTGCTCGAACCCAACGTCCGCGAGCCGGTCGATCACCGCGGCATACATCTCGCGTTCCAATTCTTCGTCCGCCGCGAGGATCTCGCCGCGCAGCCGCCGGCTCCAAAACGCGGTGCCACGCTCGAACGTGAGACCGTACGTCGAGACGTGGTCGGGCCCAAGCGCGATGGCGGCCTCCACGTCGGCGAGCCACTCGTCGAGCGTCTCGCCGGGCGTAGCGAAAATCAAATCGAGGGCGACGTGCAGCCCGGCCCCGCGAGCGAGCTCCACCGCCCGGACCACGTCGCGGCCCGAGTGATCGCGCTCCAACAGCCGCAGCTTCTCGTCGCGGAACGACTGCCCGCCGAGGCTCAGCCGCGTGACGCCCAACTCGCAAAGCGTCTCGACCATCCGCTCGGTCACGTCGGCCGGATTGGCCTCGACCGTCCATTCATACCCAGCCGCCAGCGGATGCCAATTCATCACCGTGCGTCCCAATTGCAACAACTGGTCGGGCGAAAGTTGAGTCGGCGTCCCGCCGCCAAAATACAGCGTGTCGACCTCGCGTGGCGTCTCCAATTGGGCGAGCTCCAGCTCGATCGCCCGCAGATAGTCGCCGATCAAATCATCGCGGCCGGCCACCAGCGTGAAGTTGCAGTAGCCGCAGCGATGCCGGCAAAACGGCACATGGATGTACGCCGACCGCGGCGGCGAACAAGTCGTTCTGCCAGCTTCGCCCGATGATTTGCTCGCAGTTGGATCCATGTTGTGATTCTACGAGCCGCCGTCCGCTGCTGCCAACAACACCTGCATTTCCGCCGGGCCGAACGATGTGCGGTTGAATGCACCCTCACCGCCGTCATCCGCTCCCTTGCGGCCCACGCCCTATTCCATCTATGGTGTTAGGCAACCCATGACGCGATTCTTCCCGGTGCTTGTGCTAATGTGTGCCGCGTTTTCCGCCGCTGATCCTGATCCCGCTTCCGCCACGACCCGGGTCGTCGCCCCATTCGGCTCGTGGAAGTCGCCGATCTCGGCCGAGATGCTGGTGGCTAAGAGCGTGCGTTTCGGCGACCTCGCGATCGATGGCGATACGCTGTACTGGCTCGAAGGTCGGCCGGAAGAGCAGGGCCGCTACGCGATCGTCTGCCGCACGCCGGATGGCAAAACCGCCGACGTGCTGCCGCCACCCTGGAGTGCCCGGACGACGGCCCACGAGTACGGCGGCGGGGCCTTCCTGCCGGCCGACGGCGTCGTCTATTTTTCCAACTACGACGACCAGCGGATTTGGCGCATCCGGCCGGGCGACGAGCCGCGGCCGCTCACCCCCGAGGGCAAACAGCGGTTCGCCGACTATGTGCTCGACGCGAAGCGGAATCGCCTCATCAGCGTCTGCGAAGATCACACGGCGGGGGACGCCGAGCCGGTGAACCGCATTGTCGCCGTCGACCTGGCGACCGGCAGCGTGACGCCGCTGGTGACGGGGGCCGACTTCTATTCGACGCCCTGCGTCAGTCCCGACGGCCGAGAGCTCGCGTGGCTCGCCTGGAATCATCCCAACATGCCCTGGGACGACACGGCGGTGTACGTCGCCCCGATCGACGTCGACGGAACGCTCGGCGAGTCGCGGCTCGTGGCCGGCGGCAAGGACGAGTCGATCTTTCAGCCCGCCTGGTCGCCCGACGGCACGCTCTATTTCGTCTCCGACCGCACCAACTGGTGGAACCTCTACGCCGAGCGCGACGGCAAAGTCTCGCCCGTGCTGCCGATGGACGCCGAGTTCGGCGTGCCGCAATGGGTCTTCGGATACCGCACGTACGGCTTCCTCGCCGACGGCCGGATCGTCCTGCGTTACGAGCCAGCCGGCGAGTGGCGGCTGGCGCAGTTGAATCCGACGGCTGGCGAGCTTCGGGATTTCGACCTGCCGTATTCCAGCGTGTCGAACCTCGCGGTGGGCCCCGATCGGGCGCTCGCCATCGTCAGCTCGCCGACCGAGCCGGATTCGATCATCGAGATTGATCCTTCCAAACTCCCTCTCCCTCCGGGAGAGGGCCGGGGTGAGGGTTCCGCCGCGACCGTCCTCCGCAAAAGCTCGCCGATCGCCGCCGACCCGGCCTACACCTCGATCCCGCAGGCGATCGAGTTCCCAACCGACAACGGCCAGACGGCCCACGCCTTCTACTATCCGCCGACGAACCGCGAATTCCGCGGTCCCGAGGGTGACAATCCGCCGCTGGTGGTGATGATCCACGGTGGGCCAACTTCCGCGACCTCCGCTTCGTTCCGCCTGTCGATTCAGTATTGGACGTCGCGCGGCTTCGCGGTCTGCGACGTGAACTACGGCGGCAGCACCGGCTACGGCAGCGACTACCGCAACCGCCTCCGCGACAATTGGGGCGTGGTCGACGTCGCCGACGCCACCAACGCCGCCCTGTATCTCGCTGACCAGGGCAAAGTCGACCGCCAGAAGCTGCTCATCCGCGGCGGGAGCGCCGGCGGCTACACGACGCTTGCGGCCCTGGCATTTGGCGACGTATTCCGTGCGGGCGCGAGCCTCTACGGCATTAGCGACTTGGAGCTGATGACTTCCGACACACACAAGTTCGAGTCCCGCTACCTCGACCAACTCGTCGGCCCGTATCCGCAAGAGCGCGAGCGCTACCGCGACCGCTCGCCGATCCACCACCTCGCGGGCTTCACCGAGCCGGTGATCTTGCTGCAAGGCCTGGAGGACAAAATCGTCCCACCAAACCAGGCCGAGCTGATCCTCGAATCGCTCAAAACCCGCGGCATCCCGGTCGCGTATGTCCCCTTCGAAGGCGAACAGCACGGCTTCCGCCGCGCGGAGAACATCATCCGCGCCCAAGAAGCCGAACTCTACTTCTACTCAAAGATCCTCGGCTTCCCGCTGGCGGAGAAGATCAAGCCGGTGGAAATCTACAACCTGCCCGGCAATTAAAGCGTGAACGGCGTTCATGCCCGAAAACACCACACGCCCACACTCCCCGGCTTCCGTTGCGACGATTTGACTCCCGTGCCCTTGTGATTCGTCCGAACCAACGGCGCAGACGCCGATTTATCAGGGAAAACCCGGCAGCCTTTCGGAACCAGATCGCACGTCGAGGACGACTGCTGGAAGAGCTCTCAAGGATTGCTGGCAATCCCTTCGACCGGCGTCTGGTCGGCGCGGCGGGCCAGCAGTCCCGTGGCGACCCGCCACAGTTGCTGCAATTGGGATCGCGCCACGAACCACATCATGGCCAGATACAATCCGCTTCCGACCAGGCCAATGGTCGCCATTCGCCACCATTCGACCAGTGGCAGCGGCGGAATCGCCCGCGAAATCAGCCAGCCGCTCGTGATGGAGATCGTGGCCGCGAACATCGGCTTAGCATAAATGTTCCAGACGTCGCGCCAGCCGCCGCCGCCGTAACTGATTGCCAGGTAGATGCCGCAGGGTCCGATCACCACCGAAAACACCAGCAGGCCAATGGCCGTCCCGACAACGCTAAATGAAGCTCCAATCAGGACACAGGCCAAGAATAAAGCCGTGATGCCGCCCGACCAGCACATCAGCGTCCGGAATCGCCCTTGCGCCATCATCAGGCCGCCCACGGAGCCGCCCACGGCACGAAAGGCAAAAGCAATCGAAAAAATCTGTAAGAGCGGAACCGCACCGTACCAGTCGGATTTGTACAACGCGTGAATGAAATCGTCGGCTAACGCAGTCTGAAACAAGCACCCCGGCACGGCGATGAGCGTGAGCAACTTGGCGGCCTTGATGAAGGCCCGCGTCTGCCGTTGTTTGTCGTCCTGCAATTGGCTCAGGGCGGGGAACAGTACCTTGGCCAGATTGGCGGTGAACAGCTGCAGAGTCTGTAGCGCCAGATTGAAGGAGAAGAAGTACAGCCCCATTTCGCCGGCGCTGTACAACAGCGCCAGGATGATGTAGTCACCTTGGCCGATCACGGTGAAAAAGAACTGGGCGGCCAACGTGTAGACCGTATCGGAAATCAGATACCGCCAGCGATTCCATTGAAGATTGAACCGGACTCGTGGCCGCACCTCCCGCCAGTAAACGGCCAACCTCGCCGCTTCGACCACTGGCACCGGCATGACGACACTATAGACGCCGAATCCGAGGGCGGCCAGCGACACTGCCAGGATCATCTGCAGCGTGTTCGTGGCGATCATCGTTTTGGCGAGCAGCGCGAATCGCATGTCGATTTGCAGCTTGGCGGTCGGGATCAGCGACAGGGCACGAATCGGCGGGGCGATCGCCAGCACACTCAACAGCCCAATCAGTTGTGGCTGGCCGTATGCGGCCGCTGCCAATGGAGCACTGACGAGCACCACCCCGCTCGCCAGAAGCCCGGTGGCCATCGACATCCAGAACGCCGGATTCAGCCACGTTCGGTACGAGGTGTGGCGATGGATCAACACCTGGTTGACGCCCGCCTGCTGGATTAGATCGACGAACGAGGTGACGGTATATGCCATGCCCACCACGCCGAAGATGTTCGGCGCGAGCAGCCAGGCGAGCGCCAAGTTGCCGATGACGTTGATCGGCTTGAGCGCTAGCGTCTGCATCCCCAGCCAGCCCAGGCCGCTGGCGGTACGATGGCTCAGATTCGCGGGTGGAACAGAATTCGACGCCAAGAGCCGACCTCACGTGTGCAGTTCCCGATCGCCTCGGCGGGCCACTGGTCAATTCGCCTTGGTGTCGAATCGCGCTGCAATGAATGCTCGATCTTGTTTTCGCAGCGATCGCTTCGGATAGAACAACCACAACAGTTGCTTTGTTCGCATGCCGTGGTAGCTCACAATTAGGCGTACGAGTCGTCTCCGCAGCGGACCCAGCAGACCGGGGCGATAGAATATGCCCAAACTGCCTCCCACGACGACTTCGTAGCCAAACAGCTTGCCGGCTTGTCTCGAGAGCCTCGGGCGACCAAAAAAAAACGTGACGGCCGGTGCTTGGGAAAAGGTACGACCAGCTTCGCGTCCTGGCCACGATAAAACCCGCTGGAAAAGAGAAACACTTTCGTCTGGCAGGCGAGCATTCGTTCCAGCTCGGTACGCGCCTCGACCAAATGTTCCAAAACCTCGAATGCGGTGAGCATGCGAGTAGGGTTCGTCCGGCTGGCCTTCGAAACCGATCGCGTACGCATTGTGGGAGTAAGGGTCGTGGAGGGCGGCGTCGATGCCGTCGTCTCGCAGTTTTCGAACTAGCAGTCCATCTCCGCCTCCCCAATCAAGAAGTCGATCGGCAGCGGCGAATCTGAACAGCTTCCACAGCCAGAACACAATCATTCGACAACGCTCGACGCGGGCAGCGCCGTCGAGATCGTTGGGGCGAACTGAATCGCTGTAGGCCTCGTCCAGCCACGTCGGCTGCTCGGTCAACATCGAGCCGCATCCCGTGCAGCGATAGTAACCGACGTCGAATCGCTCTCGCACATTGGCACGAAATGCCAACACGGCGTGGGCGCCGCAAAATCGACAGGCAATGCTCGGTTTGTGATCAACGGTGGAATTTGAATTCATCGATGCTGACATCCCATTCGGGGCGGTGGAATCGAATTTGAGATACTGCCACGACTCAAAGTGGTCTCACTTGTTTTCGACTAACGGGAGCTTCCCATCACGCATTCGCCCGCGACATCTCCAAAACTGCCGGCAACGACTCGCGGACTTTTGCCTTCAGCGCTTCGCACCGGTCCAAGTGGTCGACGAGCACCGGGCCCAGCCGATCTCCGGCCAGCGCCTCTTGCGGCGACAGCAGGTTGCCGCTCAGGGCAAAGTGCTGCATCAGCCCTTCAAACTTGTCGAAGTACGTCAAACACACGACCGGCACTCCCTGGCCAAGCGTGGCGATCGTCAAGTGCATGCGGCCGCTCAGCACCAGGTCGGCCATCCCGGCGATCGCTTTCGCTTCGCCGGCCGTACGCTCCTCGTCGGTCAACAAAATCGAACGGTGGAGCGCCGGGTCGACCACCGCACGCAACTCGCGCAACACCGCCAAATCGCTCCGCGTCGATCGGTAGTCGTGCGGGATAAAAACAAACGCCACTTTGCGCTGCGCAGCCACTTCCTGCAATGCCTTCGCCACGGCCTGCTGCAATTCCGGCATGCTTACGTCGGTGCCTTCGTGCAGCAACTGCTTGTGCATGTTCACGCCCAAGATTTGGCGACCCTCCGCGCGCTGTTGACTGATCCACGCCCGTATCGGCTCCACCTTGGGCGACGAATCTTCCGGCGGCAAGTTGAACGCCAAATCGGCGACCAGCTTCACCTCACGCGGCAAAAGCTGCTGCAATCGCTGCTGCGACAGCGCGTCGCGACAGCACAATCTTACGCCCTCCGGCAGACGCCGTATATGCTCCACGGCCAGCGGGGCAGGTTGTTTGCGAAAGCTAAAGCCGCAGATCGTGGCCCGCATCCCGAGCCGGTGTGCCATCGTCGCCAGGTGCAGCACGCGTCCGACGCTGTTCTCGGAATACGTGCCATCGATCACGTCCGCCCCGGGGTAGTAGATCCGCTCGTAACCGCTCATTCGCCAAATCGCCAGCAAACTGTTCCACACCCCGTCCAGCGCGAAGGCGTGATGCGTGCCGGCGATCCGACTCCAAGGATTGGCACGCCCGAAGGTGACGATGCCTACATCGGCGACGCCGTCCTGCTGGAGGATTTCGACCAGGCCCCCGACCATCGCCTGATCCCCCAAACTGCCGATCGACGATGGGACAACTTCCATCGCCAGTGCGCTGTGCAGCCGAACGGATCGCCAGCCCCGGCTGCGCAGCCAGCCGATCACCGAGGTCTGCACAACGTGGCAGGCAAACAGAACCGGCGCCAGCACGCGCCATTTGAACCGGCTCACTAACTTCCGGCCGAGTCGCGGCTGGCTTGTACTGTCTCGATTCACGTCTGCCTGCTACGCCGGTGGAAGGGGAGTCCCCGATTGACGAAGGTCGCGCCGCCAAAACGGCCCACGATCGCCTGCTGGGACTCGGCCGCCTGCTGCGACTCGGCGGATACCATGCCGCACCGCAGTGGGTCGGGCCGATCCTGTATTATAGCATACGACCCAAACGCTTCGGCAGCCCATCCCGCTCGCGGTGATCTACATTTATACTACGGAGGCGTCGCCGCCGCCGGCCAACCGTGCTCGTCGGCCGACGCGGCTGTTGTTCCACCTGCAAGGGATGGTTTCGGATGCGCGTGCTGGTGTTTGATGCGACTCGCGGAGGGGGCCATGCGTTCAATTACCATCGCCTGTTGTTGCCGGCCCTGGTCTCGCTGACCGACGACGTGACCGTCGTCGCCAACGAAGACGTGCTCGCGCTGCCGTCGACCCAAGTCCATCTCCAGAGCCTGCCGCCAAGCATCCGCTGGGAGGGCAGCGTTCCGACCGCGTCGGGTTCCCTTATCAACCGGCAACTCGTGGCCCGCCGGGCGCTGAAGGAGGCGCTCCGCCGGCACCGTCCCGACCATCTCTACGTGCCGACCGCCGACAGCCTATCGCAGGTGCTCGGTTGCACTTCGCTCTTCGATCGCCGCGAATTCCACTCGGGTCTCGAAGCAGAGGGCGTGCTGCACCGCTGCGGATTTGCCTATCCCGCTCCGTCGCGGCGCAAGCAGCTGCTCTATCGAATCGGCTACTGGGCACACGCTGCGCGCACCGTGGACGCGGCTGCACAACGTCGACTTGATCGCCTACGAATGGATTCAGCGACACGGCGGCGATCTGGCCCGCCGAAATCGATTCCTGCCCGATCCCGTGGAAGACTGGCCCGACGTCGACCGCCACGAGGCCCGACGACGATTGGGCCTCGCTGATGATGGGCCGTGGCTCGGTTGCGTTGGCGCCATCGACACGCGTAAAGGAATCGACCTGCTGTTGGCGGCATTCAAGGCCGCGGCCCTCCCCGCGTCGGCTCGCCTGTTTCTCGGTGGGCAACACCATCCGTACATCCGCGAGCTACTCGAAACCGAGTACGCCGACCTGGTGCGCGCACAGCGCATCGTCAGACTCGACCGATATCTGACCGTCGCCGAGTTGGGCGACGCCATTGCGTCGATGGACTTGGTCTGCACCCCTTACGCGCGGCAAATCGCACTGGCCAGCATCGTGCTGCGGGCCGCGGCTGCGCGACGCCCCGTGCTGGCGACCGACTTCGGCTGGTGCGGCCGCGTCGTGCCCGCGTTTCAGCTCGGCTGGACCTGCAACGTGCAGAACACCAGCGAATTTGCACACGCGATCGCCGCCCGGCTTGAGCAAGCCGCCGAGTGGCAACGAAGCCCGGCCGCCGAGCAGCTCGTCAAGTTCCATTCCCCTCAAAACTTCGCCGCCGCCTTCACGGCGCGACTCTGCGAGCGCCTGGGCCGTCCGACGTTACCCGGGGCCGTCTCTTGGGACGACCTCAAACGGCTCATGTCGCAAGACGGCCACTGACCCTCCATTGCGTCGCAACACTTGCGGAACCTCGGATTTGGCGAGCCCGTTCCGCGGCGAATGTGTAGATCGCGTTAACGAACCGTGAAGTCTTGGTTGATTCCCGCTTTCTCGTGCTCGCCGCGGCGGTTCCGGCTTTACCGCTGATTATGATATTTATATGAATGCGCTAACTGCAGGTCCCACGATCTGAAGTAACGCTCGAATTCGAGCGATTAATATCGATGAGTGCCTGCGATTCGAGACGGACCCGGCAGTTAAACAAAATATGATTCGTTCAACACCTCGAGCATCTCGAACGGATCCTTACGGACCCGCGCTGTGAAAATATTTTACGGCATCTGCGGCGAAGGGCTGGGCCACAGCGGCCGGTCGCTCGCGTTGGTCGAGCGGCTCAACACGCTAGGGCACCAAGTCACGTTGTTCACTTTCGCCGACGCCTACCGCCTGCTCACCAGCAGCGGCCATCGGCCCCACCGCATCGGAGGCCTCCGCTGGCGCGAGACCGCAAGCGGCGGCGTCGCCACGTTGGGCACGCTCTGCAACCTGTGCCAATTCCTCCGCGCTCGACGCGAATCGCTCGACATGATCCGCCAACTCGCGCTCGTCGAGCGGCCCGACCTGTTCCTCACCGACTTCGAGCCGCTCACCGCGCTGGCCGCCGCCTCGCTCAAGATCCCCTGCGTCAACATCGACAACCAGCACCGCTTCTGTCAGCCGCTGGGAAGCCGCTTTCCGCTCACGCTTCGGGCCTACGGAACACTAGCCGGCCAGTTCGTGCAGCGCTGGATCCGCGGACCACGCGAGTGCATCGTGGCGGTGTTCCACGGCTGTTCGCCCAGTCGGCACTTCCGCCGCGTCGACGCCTTGCTCCGCGAGCAAATCGCCCGGCTCGAACCCACCGACGGCGATCATGTGCTGATCTACGGCCGCAGCCGGCTCGGCCACCGCGTGGCCCAGGTCGCCAGCACCGTGCCGGCCCAGTTCATCGCCTATGGCTTCGACGGACCGGCCGCCCCCAACATCCAGTACAAGCGAGCCAGCTACGACCAGTTCGCCGCCGACCTGGCCTCATCGCGGGCCGTCCTGGCCACCGCCGGGCACCAGGTAATGAGCGAAGCCCGCTACTTCGGCAAACCGCTGCTTGTGGTCCCGATGCCCAATCAGCACGAGCAGGCGATCAACGCCCACTACGCTCGGCTCGAGGGCTTCGGCGATTTCGTTTCGATCGACGAGCTCGCGCGAGCACATCGAGCAAACGCTGCGCCGCCGCGTCACCGCGCCGCCGCGCCCCGCCAACGGCGTCGACCAAACCCTCGACCTCTTGGGAATCGGCAATGGATGAATCCAAACGCAAACGCGTGCGAAGCATTTTCGTCTCCGACGTACACCTCGGCTGTCGACACAGCCAGGCCGACCTCTTGCTCTCGTTCCTCAAGGAGCATACATGCGACAATCTCTACCTGGTGGGCGACATCGTCGATGGCTGGAAGCTGCATCGCGGCTTCCACTGGAACGACACCTACACGCTGGTCGTCCGCCGCATCTTTGGCATGGTCAAACGCGGCACGGTCGTCCGCTACGTGGCCGGCAATCACGACGAATTCCTGCGGGACTACATGGACGAGCTGCAGACCGCGCTCACCGGACACATCGAAATTGCCGACGAATTCCTCCACGAGACGCCTGACGGCCGCCGGCTGCTGGTAATCCACGGCGACAAGTTCGACGGCGTCTCGATCAACATGCCCTGGCTCGCGCGGTTCGGCGATCGGGCCTACTCCTTACTACTGGCGGTCAACACGGCCATCAATTGGTGCCGACGCAAGCTGGGATTCAAGTGCCGCTCCTACAGCCAGATCATGAAGCAAAACTTGAAGCGGGCCGTCAGCTACATCCACGGCTTCGAAGAGATGATGGCCATACACACCCGCAAACGACGCTGCGACGGCGTCGTCTGCGGCCACATCCACACGCCCGCCATCAACGCCCTCCAGGAGCTGACCTACTACAACTGCGGCGATTGGGTCGAAAGCTGCACCGCCCTGGTCGAATACGACGATGGCCGCATCGAACTGGTCCACTACGACGAGCCTGTTGCCGATCCGATCGAACTGCTTGAGGCAGCCGTTGCGTAAAGCGCGGCACGTCGAACATCAAGCCCCGACGCCGGTGGCGGAATTCGCCCCGTCACGTTGGCGAATGCGCAAGCAGCCCAGCCAACCGGCTCATTTCAACTCTCGATCAGCCCTTCATGCATGGCAAATCGTACGAGATCGAGCGATTTGTGAAACCCCAGCTTCTTCATCGCTCTCGATTTGTGATTGTCGACCGTACTCGAGGCGATGTCGAGCAATTTCGCGCAGTGCTTAACCGAATGGCCTAGCGCAACGAGCTTAAGGATTTCAATCTCACGCCGCGTCAGACCTGAAAGACCGGAGATTTTCTCGTCTGCGCGAAACTGCCATCCAAGCGGCGTCTGCTGGATGCGGTGCTGCACTGCCGAATCGAACGCGCGTTCGCCGCCTACCATGTTGCCAATCCCGGCGGCCAAATCCGAAAATGGCGCGGCCCGCGTGAAGTAGCCACTCCCTGGCACCGGGAGAATGGCGGCCAGCCGGCCATCGTTCACGTCATCGTCCAACAAGAGAATCGGCAAACCGCCCAATTGTGCCACCAAGGACGCAACACTTTTCGAGTCCTGTTCGTCAATCATCTTTGCTTCCAACAATACCAGATCGGCATGGCGGTGCCGACTCACCGTCGACGCCACCTCGATACTAGTCGTCGTGCATAGCACGCGGAAGTTCGCGTCGGCTTGAAACAGCGCGGTCAGCGCGTCGCCGTCGAAACTTCGACGCGTAATGATAAACAGTCGGATCGCGATAAGCTGCAAATGTTCCGGCGGGACGATTCGCGTCATGAAAGAGATTCCAATTAGAGACAAGCATTCGAGTCGATCGCCACACGCACAAGCCAACTTACCCCCCTCGCGCACCCCGCCAATGGCGCTCAACGTTTTTCGCCATAGTAATCGCGCCGGAAATCTCGAACAAATGCGTTTGTCTACTTGCTTTCCCGCATAAACACTTGGTTTGGGTATCTGGGGTGTTTAATTGTATATCGTGCGACTGGACCATGCTAAGCGTCGGTATTAACTTTCGGCTGACATCAATTTGCCAATTATTCGTATTGTCCACGTATCGCTCGGTCGGCCAGGGTGTTGGCTTGGATATATAGATTAGTCGTTGCCGACTCGTGCGACGTAGAGTTGAGTGGCGTAGTTTATGACGCACGTTGAGCCGGTTGAAGTTCCATGGAATTTCACGGGCACTTCTCAAATCGAAGCGCATATGATTTTCATCGCGATGATGTCTCGAATTGCAGCGTTTCAACAGAAATGAGCGCAGCTAATAATTGCGGCCGCTTAACGTGAGCCGCACTAGGATTCGTCAAATATCCGGTTGGACGGATATCTTTGTCGACGTATTTTCACGGCTTGTAATTGTCTCAAGCCACGTTGGGCGCCCATCAATTGGCCATCGGCGCAGATGGGGACCGATCGGTCCCAGATCTCAAAGAGCGGCCTCCAAGGGACAGGGCGCCATGGCTACACAACCTCCAGAAATTACGTGCCAAGTCTGCAACGGCAAGGCAAAAGTGAAGGGGTACGTGTCGGACCACGAGACCCTCGCGGATCTCGGCGAACTCTTCGGCTGGGATACGCCGCCGCCGCCGTACTACTTCATTGACTGCCCCAACTGCGGGGAGCGAATCCAAAAAGAATAATGGCCATCGGCCTCGTCGAAATCTCCGCAAGGACCGTTTTCGTGGCCAGGAATTCAAACTTAATTTGCGATTCGCGGCAATTAAATAGATTCTAGGGCTGCGCACCAACACACTTTTGCCGTCCGTTGTAAGCGTTGGCCATGCCAATAGCATGTTTCAATTGCGATTCTTCTGACAATTGACGGCAGACCTTGTCCACTGGAGAAGTGGAATGTGCACGTAGTCGCATCCTATTTGGGGGCGATTACATCTTTGCCGAACCGCACCATCTGCGTACAAATTGCAGTGTGCCGGGAAAAACACTTCTTTTTCCCCGTGTGTCGGCCAGCGGAATTCCGAACACGCTAACCTATCAATCGGGGCCACGTACCGCGTCAAGTCGTTACCAGCTCTCACTTAGGGGGCGCGAGGCAAACGACTGCTTGTCTCATTCTGTGAAGGAGGTTCAACATGCTCGTCCTAACCCGACGAGGTGGACAAGAAATCAAAATTGGCGATCGCGTCACAATTATGGTCGTCAAAATAGGGCGTGGGGAAGTACGACTGGGAGTTGCAGCTCCCAACGAGGTTCCCGTCCACCGAGGTGAAATTGCCGCCCGACTGTCCGACGAAAATCTCCAGAGAATCCCAACGGAGCAATCACGATGATCGACTTTGCTGAAATCTATGACCGTTTCGAAGGGATCAAGCGGACGTTGATTCAGCTTGAAAACAGAATGCTCAACGACGGCGCGAAGATGAGTGCGGCCGATCATTCGGTAGTCCTCAAGCTCTTGCGGATGGCCGAAAGCGAGGCCCAGGGTCTGCTCGTGCTCATCCTGCGAATGCGCGGCTCAAATGGCACCGTCCGCCGCCACGGACAGGAGGCGGCGGTAAGCTGGTCCGCTGGAATTGATCACTCCAGCGGACAAATTACCATGACGACGACCGATGTCTTTAGCAACTCGACCGAAACCTACTTGATGGCACCCGAGCAGTTCGAACGGCTCGTCGATTACTTCGCGACCATCAGGCAGCAGATGCGCGCCGGGGAGGAAATATCCGATGACGCCTGCAAACCCCGCTGACTTAGCGTGCCGTGCGCGCCCCTTTGTTTACCGCTCAACACATCGGCGATGCTCACTTGATTTTCCCGCTCAACGCTTCATTCGGTGAATCGCCCAATAAAGTCGGCTAATTATCCCACTTATATGTTTCCGATCGAGTCATGCTAGCGAGATCAATCTTCGATAGCTCCCATGCACGATTACAGAATGTGAATTCGCCGGTGGGGCAGGACAGTGGCAGGTCTGCTCCGCCGGCATTTTCATTTGCGGTGACTCGATCAACGATCTCCGGGAAAGGGGTCAGCGACTGTCTTGAAATTCAAGTATTGGCGCGTTGATTTCTCCATGATTTTTTGTCCACAGAGGATGGCGTTGAACATGCAAAGGAGTTTTCTCATGTAGGCGGTGAGGGCCACTTATTTTCGTTTGCCGCCACGTCGCGGCCTGCTCGTCGGCCGACATCCCGCTACCCGCCGTTTGAAAAACCGACGCCGGCGGCATAGAGCCGGTCCAGATGTGACGAGAGATAAGCCCCTCGGTCGAGATGACCGGAGAGTTCCGTACAAGAAAGCATACCTCACTTCCATGCCAAGCGATGAAAACCGCCCAACATACTGCCCAAAAGCGACCGCCGCCACCGCCATGAAGAAAAATCACGACACTCCCCACACCTATCGACTCCACCCATCGCTTGCGGCTTAGCGCTGCCCCACGCTAAGTCACCCCCTCCAGCCGCGTCTCGATCCGCTCCAACCGCGCCTCAATCCGCTGCAAATAGGTAATGATGATCGCATGCGTCAACTGCGCATCGATCCCCACCGGCGAATTCGTCACGCTAATGTGCTCGACAATCGCCGCGTACTCGTCCTTCGTCTTTAACATCGGATCGCTGTTCATCGCGTACTCCCTGTCTTGTGCCACCACCGAATTGCGTTCAACTGACGCTACCCGGCGGTCGACATCGTCACTTACCGTCGCGCTGCAAACTCTCGCGCGAATCATTCGCAAACCACTTGCGCAATTGTAACGCTTCACTCACCGTTCACGTTGAATTGCTGTCAACGTTTCGGCGATTGCCCCACTGCAGCGCATCATCGCTTCCACATCGGGACTGCCTGCAAAGTCCCGGCCGCTTCGCGGTCCCCCGCGGCACCATCCGCCGCCAATTCGTCCCCCAACCTTCCACGCTATCCTGTTACAATCAATGCGTTAGTTGGGTGAAAACATGGAAAGAGAAGAGAGGGCCGCACCGCGCTTGAGGCGGTCCTTGAAAACGTGGTAGACCGTTGGTAGTTAGTTCCACTTCCAACCTCTCCACAAAAGGAATCTCGCCATGAAATTCGTCGGTGCGGACCTCCACAAGAAAAGTATCACGTTCTGTGTCGTCGAGCTAGATGGCCGAGCGTCGAAGGTCGTCGAGCGCAAGCGAATCCTGTGCCATCAGGTCAAGCAGATCGCACAGTTTCTGCGTTTCCTGGGTTCGTTTCAGGTGACGGTCGAAGCCACGATCGGCTATGACTGGTTCGCGGCGCTGGCCGAACAATACGCCGAGCGCGTCGTCATCGCTCATGCGGGAAAACTGCGGATCATCGCCGAAAGCACGCGCAAGACCGACAAGATCGACGCACGCATCTTGGCCGACTTTCTGGCTTACGACATGATTCCCGCCGCGTGGCGGGCGACGCCGCGGGTACGGCAGCATCGATCCCTGGTCAGGCGTCGCAACAAGCTGCAAAGCCGAGTCACGTCGATCAAGAACACCATGCGGGGCATCCTCACGCGTTACAATGCGGACCGCCGCGACCTGTTTAGCCAGGTCGGTTGGCAGGCCACCAAGAAGCTCGATCTCTTGGAGGAAGAACGCTGGATCCTGGAGGACCTGCGGGAGGACCTCGACGCAGCGATCGCACGCCGCAAGCGGGTCGAGGATCGGCTGGTGCGGTTTGCCTCCAAAGCGACGATTAAGGAACGCGAGGCCCGAGCGGTGCTGGACACGATGCCCGGCATTGGGTTTGTGACTAGCGAAACGATCCTGGCGGAAATGGGTGACTGGGAGCGATTCCGCTGCGCGGATGCGGTCGTCGCCTTTGCGGGCTTGGACCCGGGGGTACGTGAGAGTGACGGTCGACGCAAGGGGCTGCGGTTGAGCAAGTCCGGATCGCCGCTGTTGCGTCACGTGCTGATCGAGTTGGCCCACCGAGTCAAGCGGAAGAGCCCTCGTTGGAACAGCAGTTTCGAGCGATTATGCAAGCGGATCGGCAACAAAAAGGCCACGTGTGCGATTGCCCGCCGACTCTTGCTGGTGATCTACGCGATGCTTCGTGACGGCAAAGCGTACCGGTTGCCGGCAGCCGCGTAGGTCGCTCGGCCCGAGTCACCCCACCACCACAACGAATGATTAGCGAGATGTTTGACCAGACCGTAAGTACGGACGACCTCGACCCGGGGACTGCCTGGCGCAGGAGCTTCCTGCGACCGACGAGTGGATGAATGAGGCGTCTACTTGCATACGTTATCCTGGGACACTTGCCGCGGGTGCGCCACTGCGCACCCTGGGGAGTGATCACCGAATAGATGTTCGAGCACGGACTGGGAGCCGATGCACGCAAACAATGGTCGTGGTCAGCTTGGCGCTAAATCGATTGCCACGAAGTCGCCTTGCTCGGGCCTCACCAACCAAGGCACCGGGGTGCCTTCGCCTGCGCTCGGCCGTCGCTCACCAACGACGGGGCGAGCGAGCGACGGCCGGCTCCGACGAAGGCACCCCTCCCGCCAACTGCATTGAAAATCAAAGAAACGCGAACCAACCGGTTGACACCACGCTTTCCATAGATGTCCCCGGTTGCGCCCCAACCGAACGCGAGGTCGTATTAGATGAAGAATGCGTTTCTAACCGTGATCGCAATGATGGGCATTGCGACATGCAGTTGCAACTCGAAAATTCATCCCAAAGTCATCAATTGGGATTTTAAGAATGGAATGCAGGGATGGGAGACACTGCATCCTGGCGTGGCCGATATTGTGAAGACGGCAGATGTCACTTTTCTAACGCTGAAGAATCTGGAACTGCACAATCCACCGCGATATAGCGGCGGAATGTGGACGCATGTTAATATCGGGCGTGGCCAATCGCAAAGCGTGTCGTTGCTTGTCGCTGCCAAAACAGACACACCTGCTGTTTCGTTAAACATGGGAATCACATGCCAAACGGGTAGGCAGGACGGAGATATGTACGGGGTTTTAACGGCGGAAGAGTCCAACGAACCCCTGACTGCCGAGTGGGCCACGTACAAAATGACACTCGATATTCCTGAAGGCACGCGAGAGCTTGAATTTGCCGTCGGAATCAATCCGCCCGATGTCGACGCATCGATAGATATTCGGAAAATTAAGTGTCTGATCGATGGAAAAAAAGACGAAGGGAAGAGAGATTGAGAGCCATCAAGTTTGGCCGGGACCGACCCGGCGGGACCGACCCGGGGACAACCATCCCTTGGGCATCGAACCGCGGTTTGATTTTTGGCGAAGTCATTATGTCCCAACGGATTGACTCTCTGCTCTCCGCTCTTGTCTCTCCGCTTTCCAGTGGCCGACAATCGGGACTAGGCAGCCGCCCGCAATAGGTTACAAATGAACACGTAGCCACGCGGTCGGCGCGTGCGAGGCAGATGCCGCGGAAGGCTTTCGCGAGTTCCACGCGTCAAAACCATTATTGAAGTTGACCCGCTGAGTCGGGCCCGCGGTCCTCCGCGCCGGCAGCCAGGCTACGATGCTGTTTGATAACTGAAAGCGGAGCTGTTAGCTCTTAGCGATTAGCTCACCACGGCGAGTTTGGGACTATGAGCCAGCGGTCGCTTTGCGCCGCCAGGATGACGGACGGCTGCGCTACCACTGCGCCGACAAGAATCAGTACGTAGTTCCTTCCCTTGCTCCTTGCTCCCGACTCCTTCCTTGCACATCACCGATCAAAATGTGACCGATGAACGTCGAATTCTTTTCGCTCCATTTCGCAACCCAGCCTGAAAAAACCGAGGACAATTGACGACCGACCGAACAGAAGAAACGAATTCTGTCGCACGAACGAGAGTTTTTCGAAAGCGCACTAATCCTTAAGCAAGCGAAGCTTTCACGCTGATTGCATAAAAATACTCGAAACCACCCCTGTTTTACGGGTATCATGGGCACACAGTGCAAGCCCACCCCACGACACAAGGAGGATTTCGAGTGAAACACAGTATACCGAAACGTCTGCGGCAAGCCCAGCGACGCATCGAGCAACGGTTGGCCGGGCCGCGTGCCGATCAGGGAACGCCCATGTTTACGGCGTCGAACATCCGTTTCGAACTGGCCGACAAGACCCGAGGGATCGGCGTGGGCGGCATCGGCGTGGTGCATCGACTCGCTCGGGAAATCGGGCTGATCGAGGCCATCGATCGCCGCCTGCACCTGCTGAAAATCCACAGGCCTTATCACGAGTCGGACCACGTGCTGAATCTGGCCTACAACGCCTTGTGCGACGGCACCCGGCTGGAAGACGTCGAGTTGCGCCGCAATGACGAGGCCTTCCTCGACGCCTTGGGCACGGAGCGGATCCCCGATCCCACCACCGCCGGCGACTTCTGCCGTCGGTTCGACGAAGGAGACGTCCGCTCGCTGATGCGGGCAGCCGACGACGCGCGGCTGAACGTTTGGGCCCAGCAGCCGAAGAAGTTTTTCGACCGCGCCACCATCGACCTCGACGGCACGCTGGTGGTCACCACCGGCGAGTGCAAAGTCGGGATGGACATCTCTTACAAGGGCACTTGGGGCTACCATCCCTTGTTGGTCACTCTGGCCGAAACCGGCGAAGTGCTCCGCGTGGTCAATCGCTCCGGGAATCGGCCCAGCCACGAAGGAGCCGCCGAGGAGGCGGACGGGGCCATCGCCTTGTGCCGTCGCGCGGGCTTCCGCAAGATCGTGCTTCGCGGTGACACGGCCTTCAGCCAGTCGGAGCAGCTCGACGCCTGGGATGCCGAGGAGGTGAGCTTCTACTTTGGCTTCAAGGCCCTGCCCAATCTGGAGGAAATCGCGGAAAACCTGCCGAACACGGCCTGGCAGAAGCTCCTCCGCGAGCCGCGTTACGAAGTGCGGACCGCAGCGCGGCAGAGACCCAAAAACGTGAAGCAGCGGATCATCCGCCGCCGCGAGTTCGAGGTTCTGCGGCTCCAGAGCGAGGATTACGCGGAGTTTGAATACAGGCCCACGGCGTGCGAGCAGTCGTACCGCCTGATCGTGCTCCGCAAGAACATTTCGCACGAGAAGGGCGAGACGCGGCTGTTCGACGAGATTCGCTACTTCTTCTACATCACCAACGATTGGGCCGTCGATGCCGAGGACGTGGTGTTCGAGGCCAACGACCGCTGCGATCAAGAGAACTTGATTGCTCAGTTGGCCGGCGGAGTGCGGGCGCTCTCGGCACCGGTCGATAATCTCTACAGCAATTGGGCCTACATGGTGATGACCGGCTTGGCGTGGAACCTCAAGTCGTGGTGGGCGTTGTCGTTGCCGGAGGATGGCCGCTGGGGCGAAGCGCATCGGGCGCAGAAACAGGAAGTGCTGCGGATGGAGTTCAAGACGTTCCTCTGCGCTTCATCAAGATTCCCTGCCAGATCGTCCGCACGGGCCGCCAGCTGATCTACCGCGTACTGAACTATCACCCACGCTTGCCGGTGTTCTTCCGCTTGTGCCGGACGTTGCGTTGTTGACGGAGCCGCCGATGAAGCCGGAGTCTGGATGCTCCGGTCCGCCGCCACCCTGAACCACACAGACGTGTCAACGAGTCGCGAAATGAAGCAACCCAGAATTCGACAACTCCCCCCCGACGCCGACCGCGTCAGGCCGGTCGTGCACGCACTGGCCAACCCCAAAAATACAACGCCAATTACCCATTAACGTTCGCTTGTTTAAGGACTAATTGCAACCGACATGCCGGCAACGACTTGTGACGAACGGCAAGCGCGGAGCAAAAACAAAAATCGAAAATCCCCGAGCGCCAGACGATTTTTGATACCGGCAGCTCAAAACTAGCGAATCATAATTGGCCAGCCGGAAACGCGAACCGGCGACCCGCTAGTCGTTCGCGTGGTATTGGTAATGCTCTGCAACTGTCTGAAATTGTTGAACTTGGTCCGCCTGCCATGCGGCATCGTGGCTAAGTTCGCCGGCGAGCAGCTCCGCCACCCTGGGTGCGGCGGCAAGGGCGGCGGCGGCGTCGAGGAACAGAATGCGGACGCGGCGAGCCAGCACGTCTTCCACCGAGCGGGCCATTTCGTAACGGGCGGCCCAGACGACTTGGGCGGCAAGATACGGCAACCGGTCGGCGAGCGGGTGACTCAGTTCGGACGCAGAAGTGGCAAGCTGAGCGATCGCCGGGCCATCGCCGCCGTAGCCGGCGAGCACGCCTTGCGAGTACGTCCCGTCCGCGCCATGGATTCGCAGCGTCTTGGTGCGACACGGTTTGGGGAGCAGGCCGCCGACGGCGATCGCTCGATTGAGGCCGTCCTCGGCCATGCGGCGGTAAGTCGTCCATTTGCCGCCCATGATCGAGATCAGCCCGCTCGTCGAGACGCGGATCACGTGGTCGCGGGCGAGCTTCGCGGTATTGCGCGAATCGCCGCTGCGGGCCAGTGGACGGATACCGGCGAAGATCGAGCGGATGTCGGCCGGCTGCGGCTGGCAAGTCCAATAGGGGGCGATCGTCTCGAGCAGGAATTCGATCTCCGACGGCAGCGGCCGCGGCTCGAGCGAGGCTTCTTTCAGCAGCGTGTCGGTCGTGCCGACCACCGCGTGCTCGTGCCAGGGAATGGCAAACACGACGCGGCCGTCGCGGGTCTTGGGGACCACGAGCGCGGTGTCGCCCGGCATGAACGTACGGTCGAACACGAGATGAATGCCCTGGCTGGGGACAATCGCCGCCTCGGCCTGCGGATCGTCGAGCCGCCGCGTGTGGTCGCTGAACGGCCCCGTCGCATTGATGACGACCCGCGCCTGGATGCGCAGCTCCCGGCCGGTCTCCGCGTCCTCGGCGACAACGCCAACGACGCGGCCCGACTCCTTCACCAACTCGCGGACCGGCGTGTAGTTGAGGCAGACGGCGCCTGCTTCAATCGCGGTCTGGACCAGGTTCACCAGCAACCGCGCATCGTCGAACGCGCCGTCGAAGTAGCGAATGCCGCCGCAGAGCCCGGTGGTTTGGAGCATCGGAATCTCGGCTTGCGTTTCCGCGAGGCTGAGGTGACGCGAGGGTCCGAGCCGCAAGCGACCGGAGAGCAAGTCGTACACCTTGAGACCGATGCCGTAGTACACTCGTTCCCATTGCGAGTGGAGCGGCACGATGGTCGGCAGCGGATGGACCAGGTGAGACGCGTTCTGGCAGAGTCGGCCGCGCTCTTGCAGCGCCTCGCGCACGAGGCCGACGTTGCCCTGCTCGAGATAGCGGACGCCGCCGTGAACGAGCTTGGTGCTGCGGCTCGACGTGCCCTTGCCGAAGTCGTGCTGTTCGAAGAGCGCGACGCGGTAGCCGCGAGTCGCCGCGTCGACCGCGACCCCGACGCCCGTAGCACCGCCGCCGATGACGACGACGTCCCACGGCTGGTTCTCGTCGTCGAGTCGGGCGAACAGGCGTTCGCGGCTGAATGCGTTCTCGGAATCCATCATGGGGTAAGCCTATTCCTTGGCGGCCCAATGTTTCGACCGCTCGACTGCCTCGCTCCAACGGGCGCGCAGCGCCACGGCGCGATTGGCGGGCATCTTCGGTTCAAAACGGCGATCGATTTGCCAGTGGTCGGCGACCTCGCCGCGAACCTTCCAAACGCCGGTCGCCAGCCCGGCGAGGTAGGCGGCGCCGAGCGCGGTGGTCTCGGTCACTTTGGGACGAACGACGGGGAGTTGCAGGAAATCGGCCTGCATTTGGAGCAGCGTGTCGTTGACGCTGGCCCCGCCGTCGACACGAAGCTCGACGAACGACCCGCCAGCGTCGCTCTGCATCGCTTCGGCCAGATCGGCGACTTGGAAGGCGATGCTGTCGATCGCCGCGCAGGGCGATGTGGGCGGCCTTGGTACCGCGCGTGATGCCGATCATCATGCCGCGCGCATAGGGATCCCAATGCGGCGCGCCGAGGCCAGTGAATGCCGGCACGAGCACCACGCCGTCGCTATCCGGCACGGATTCGACCAGCGGCTGAATGTCAGCCGACGACTTGATAATGCCCAACCCGTCGCGGAGCCACGAGACGACCGCACCGCCGACAAACACACTTCCCTCCAGAGCATACTCAATCGTCAACCCGAGCTTCCAGGCAATCGTCGTGAGCAAATCGTGGCGCGATACGGCGGGTCGCTCGCCGGTGTTCACCAGCAGAAAGCAGCCGGTGCCGTAGGTGTTCTTCGCCATGCCCGCAGAATAGCACGCTTGGCCAAACAGCGCGGCCTGCTGGTCGCCCGCGATGCCGGCGATCTTAATTCCGTCGAGCCCGGTCAATCCGCTGACCTCGCCGTAGATTTCGCTCGACGAAAGGATCTCGGGCAGCATGGCCCGCGGCACACCGAAGCAATCGAGCAGCTCATCATCCCATTCGCCGCTGTGGATGTCCATCAGCAGCGTCCGCGAGGCGTTTGTCGCGTCCGTGATGTGAAGCCGACCGGCGGTGAGTTTCCAAATCAACCAGGAATCGACCGTGCCGCAGGCGAGTCGGCCCGCCTTGGCCGCTTCGCTCGCACCGGCGACCTGCTGGAGAATCCAGGCAAACTTCGTGGCACTGAAGTAGGGGTCGAGTCGCAGGCCGGTTTTGAGATGCACCATCGGCTCACGGCCGTCGCTGCGAAGCTGGTCGCAAACGGCGGCAGTGCGGCGATCTTGCCAAACGATCGCGCGGTGGATCGGCTCGCCGGTCGCGCGGTCCCACACGACCACGGTCTCTCGCTGGTTGGTGATGCCGAGTGCGGCCACGTCGGCCGACTTGAGTTTGGCCGACTCCAGTGCTTCTTTGACAACCGCGAGCTGAGACGACCAGATCTCGTTGGCGTCGTGCTCAACCCACCCCGGCGCAGGAAAGTACTGCTTAAACTCCTGCTGAGCCAGGGAGACGATTCCGCCATCGGAATCGAAAACAATCGCCCGGGAAGAAGTCGTCCCTTGATCGAGGGCCAGAATATAAGACATGGCAGCGCCTGACGAGTGCGAGAACGGCCGGTTGCGATCGACGTGAGGCAACCTTGCCACACGTTTTATAGCACTCCCATCGACGACGTGCCATGCGGCAAGTTATCGTGTGCGAAGGGAACATCACCCGGGCACGAACAAATCGGCCGCACAGCCACGACCCATGACGCTCATCATCGCACATCGCGGGGCATCGGCCGACGCGCCGGAGAATACGCTCGCCGCCTTTCGGTTGGCCTGGGAGCAAGGAGCCGACGGCATCGAAGGCGACTTTCGTCTCTCGTCGGACGGTCGAATCGTCTGCATCCATGACGAGGACACGGCGCGCGTGGCGGGAACCTCGCAGATTGTCGAGGAAACGCCGTTTGCAAAGCTGCGCGCGCTCGACGTCGGGGCGTGGAAGGGTGAGCAGTGGCAAGGAGAGCGGATCGCGTCGCTCGAAGAAGTCTTGGCCATGACGCCCGCGGGTAAACAGGTCGTCATTGAACTGAAGGCCGGAACGGAGATCGTGGAGCCACTCGCGGACGTGTTGGAACGGGCACCGGCGACAGATAATATCCTTCTCATCAGCCTGGTGGACGCGACCATCGACGCTTGCAAGCGGCATCTGCCGACCGTGCGTTGCCATTGGCTCAGTGATTACGAGCAGCAATCGAACGGAGACTGGGCACCCACGGCCGACGAAGTGATCGCCGCGATTCGCCGTGTGGGCGCGGATGGCTTCGGCTCGGAATCGAAGCCGGAGCATTTTGACGCCAACTTCGTCGCGCGACTCCGGGCGGCGGGAATCGGAGAATTCCACGTGTGGACCGTGGACGATCCGATGGTTGCCCAGTTGTATGCCGGGCTCGGCGCTTGGGGAATCACCACGAATCGGCCCGCGTTCGTCCGGACAGCGCTGGCCTGATTTCGCCCCGGCCACGTCGCCCGGTTTTCCTACGGGAATCGAGACGTGACGGAATCGAGGGCGTCTAGTCCGTTGGTTCGGACAGGCCAAATTGAACGCATACCGGCCCCCAGGGGCAGTCGAAGGGCACGCCGATCGGCGTGACGTCGCCGGGGAAGGCGATTTTGTGGTCGTGGCCCACGACGACGTTTGGCAGACTCAGCGTCATTTGCAGGTGTTCGAGCTGGGCCTTGGCGCCGCCGGCAATCATGTTGGTCAACTCGCCGACCGCGTCGATGACGTCGCTGTCGATTTCGGCCGGCGAGTCCCCCAACATGGCCCCGGTCACTTTCAGCGCGACGGGGCCGCCAAGGCTCAGCACCACCGTCCCGCGCGCCTTGCCCGACAGCCCGATGACACCGCTGATGTCGTGCGTCGACTGGTCGCCTTTCACGAGGAACGGTTTGCCGCAGCGGATTTCGCAATGGGCCATCGTGCGAAACACGTTGGTGGCCGACACGACAAATGGATTGATACAGTCGGCGGTAATGGAAGCGCAGGCGGCGGTCATGGCCGGTTCCTTGTTGGCTTAGATTGCTTAAGCGGCGGCGACACTGAGGAACTTCTGTAGCTTCTTCCGCAAACCCTCGGTCTCAAAAGGCTTGACCAGGTAATCGGAAACACCGGCTTGAACGGCTTCCAGCACACGGCCTTTTTCCGCTTCGGTGGTAATCAAGATTACCGGCACGGTCGTATTGGCCGCGCGGATGGCTTTGAGGAGCTCCAGCCCCGTCATCCGCGGCATGTTCCAGTCGGTGAGCACTGCGTCGAACTGGTGCTGCTTGAAGAGATCCAATCCGTCGCTGCCGTCGCCGGCTTCGACGATGTCTGTGACACCCAGGGCGTTAAGCGACCGAACAATGATCTTTCGCATCGTTCCAGAGTCGTCGACGACCAAGACTTTGGCACACATGTTGTCATCCCTCGTGCAATTCGCAAACGTGGTTCGATTCAGATGGAACAGATCGGCTGACAAGCGGAGTCGAATTTCGCGCACGAAGCACCGACGGCAGGCGGTTCGCCTGCAGGCCAGTCCCGATTGGCCACCCGTCCCCCTGTCACGACAATCCTAGGACATCGCCGGCGATCGCACGGCTAATCCGGCCGAAAAATCTGCCGCTGGCGGGTCCGATCGTAGCGATCCGCCGGGTTCTGCGAGAAACGAATCCACCCCGGCTCCTTCGAGAAGGGCGGAGCCGACCCTTTAGAAAGTCTTGAGACGTGATAGATTGATGGTAGCCGGCGTACACTCACCCCGTTGGCCGGATCGCGTCCAAGTCGGTCGCCCAGAGACCAGGCGAGTTTGTTCGAGCGACCCGATCGGCGATCCCGATCGATCGTTGTCGTCAACTAACGCCTGTTAAGCGGCACGTTCCCTAAATTGGTCCGCAAAATGCGTTTGTCGACTATTTCGGCTGTAGCTCAGGGTTCGTGCCGGAGATTATGCGTCCATCACCTCGTCCGATATTCCCGCCGAAAGGCCATTTAACGGCCAATGCAGCGCTGAGACGATCGACACCGCCATGAAACCGAGCGAACGTGTCAATGTACTGGTGGTGGACGATCAGCGTGAAAAAGCTTCGGCAATCGAATCGGCGTTGGCGGAGCTGGGTCAGAACATCGTGAAGGCCTCGTCCGGCGCGAAGCGCTGCGCTGTCTTTTGGAAGACGATTTCGCGATGATTCTGCTCGACGCGAGCATGCCGGAGATGGACGGCTTTGAGACGGCTGCGCGGATTCGAGAGCGAAAACGTTCAGAGCACACGCCGATCATTTTCATCACAGCGCAATCGGATGACGGCCAACTGGCGAAAGGCTACGCGTTGGGCGCGGTCGATTTCATTTCGACCCCGATCGATCCAGACGTGTTGCGATCGAAGGTCCGCGTGTTTGTCGACCTCTATCAAAAGACAGAGGCGATTCGACAACAGGCGGCCCATCGGGTGCAATTGGCCCGCGAGCAGGCGGCCCGCCAGGCGGCGGAGAAGGCGATGCGGCGGTCGGCGCTGTTGGCCGAAGCCAGCCGGCTCTTGTCGAGATCGTTGGATTTCGACGCCACGCTGACAAGCTTGCATCACGCGGTTGTGCCTGCGCTGGCCGACGCGTGTCAGCTCGTGCTCGATGATCCGAATGGCGGCTATTGGTTCGCGCCAGTCGTCCGTCCGGAAGAGACAGTTGCCGACGGCGCATCACGCTCGCACCCACGCATAGAAATGGTCCGCACTGAGTTAGCCAACGCGATCCGTCAGGCGATCGAAAGCGGCCGCGCGGTGCCGACTTCAGCGGAGACAGTGGCCAACGCTCCGGATCTCGGCGAGAACGGCAAGTGGTCGAGCGTCATCGTGATTCCGCTGGTGGCCCGAGACGTTCCCTTGGGAGCGATCGTCTGCTGTCTGCACGGAGCGCGACGGCATTTCGAACCGGCTGACGTCGCGTTGCTGGAGAATCTGGGGGGTCGCGCGGCGACGGCCCTCGACAACGCGCAGTTGTTTCAGACCATTCGCGACGGCGAGCGGCGCAAGGACGAGTTCCTGGCGATGCTCGGCCACGAATTGCGCAACCCATTGGCGGCAATCACCAACGCCGGCGAGCTGACAAAACTGCTCGATCCCAGCGACAAGACATTTCCAGAGACCCTGGAGGTGATTCGCCAGCAGGCCTCGCTGATGAAGCGACTGGTCGACGACCTGCTCGACGTGTCGCGGATCACGAGCGGGCGCGTCCAACTGCATCGGTCGCTCGTCAATGCGGGAGAGATTCTCGCCCACGTGGCGGAGTCGAATCGACCGTCGTATGCGTCGCGCGGCCACACGCTCCACCTCGAGCGGCCGGGTTCGAACGTCTTTCTAGAAGCCGACCCGTTCCGCCTCGAACAAATCCTCACCAATCTGCTGGTGAACGCCGCCAAGTACACGGACCCCGGCGGCGAGATCTGGTTTGGCGCCACGTCGAGCGACGCCGAAGTCGTTTTTCACGTCCGCGACACGGGCATCGGCGTCGGCCCCGACCTGTTGCCGAACGTTTTCGATTTGTTCGCCCAGGCAAACCGTTCGCTTCATCGGGCGGAGGGCGGCCTGGGCATCGGTTTGACCATCGTTCGAGGACTGACCGAGCTGCACGGCGGTCGCGTGTGGGCCGAAAGCGAAGGGTATGGTCGCGGCGCCACGTTCTTCGTCGGCCTGCCGGCACAGGTTGGAACGATGGCGAAGAGCTCGGCGCCACCGGCTCCTGATTTGGTGTCTGATGGCAAGCCCCGGCGGATTCTGGTCGTCGAAGATCAGCCGGCGCTGTCGCGGGTCACCGTCGCCTTGCTGCGGAAGTTGGGGCACGAAGTGCGCGCAGCGGCCGATGGGCGGGAAGCACTGCTGGCGGTCAAGGATTACCGTCCCGACGTGGTGCTCATGGACATCGGTCTTCCGGGAATCGACGGCTACGAGGTGGCCCGCTGCCTGCGGTTGGAAATGGGCGAATCGACGCCGGTTTTGATTGCGATGACCGGCTATAGCCAACACGACGTCAATCGCCGTTCGCAGAAATCGGAATTCGACCATCATTTGGTGAAACCGGCCGACATCGCCGAGCTGCGAGACCTGCTGACGACCACCCGGTAGAGCAACGAACTGGAAACTCCCCCGGGGATTCTGCAAATAGCGGCATCTTGGGCGCGTGCATTCGGCGGCGGGTTGAACCATTTGCTTGCCTGGCGGCAACGGGCTACCAACAATTGAACTAAGCCGTGTGGCGGGTCGCGGCGAGGAACGTACGAAGAGAGAGACATGCCCAAGATACTTGTCATCGACGACGACCGCTCGGTGCGGCACTTGATTGAACAGACGTTTGCCGGCAGCGAGGTCGAGGTACTCAGCGCCGCGTCGGCGGCAGAGGGACGGCGGCTGCAACGCGAATCAAGTCCCGACGTCGCCTTGCTCGACATTTTGTTGCCCGCGACTTCCGGGCTGGAGCTTTTTGAGGAGCTACGCTCGTCGGATGCAAAGCTGCCGATCGTGTTCATCACCTCGTTGGCCAGCAGCGAGACGGCAATCAAGGCGATGACGATGGGCGCTTTCGACTACCTGCTCAAGCCGCTCGACGTTGTGCGGATTCGTGAATTGGTCGATCAGGCGCTGGAAATTCGCCGCCTGATGAGCATCCCCGTCGAGGTGCCGGGCTCGCTCGCGGACGCAGGCGGCAGTCAGGCCCCCATTCGCAGCGACACGTTGGTGGGAAGCAGTACGCAGATGCAGGAGGTGTACAAGGCCATTGGCCGCGTAGCTCCACGTGACGTCACCGTGCTCGTCCGCGGGGAAAGCGGCACTGGCAAGGAGCTCGTCGCCAGGGCCCTCTATCAGCACAGCCCGCGGCACGATGCTCAGTTTCTCGCCGTCAATTGCGCGGCGATTCCGGATGCGCTGTTGGAAAGCGAATTGTTCGGACACGAAAAAGGGGCCTTCACCGGCGCCGACCGGCAGCGGGTCGGAAAATTTGAACAGTGCTCGGGCGGGACCTTGTTCCTCGACGAGATTGGCGACATGTCGCCTTTGGTGCAGAGCAAGGTCCTGCGCGTCTTGCAGTCGCAGCAGTTCGAGCGCGTCGGCGGCAATCAAACCATCACGACCGACGTGCGTGTCATTGCCGCGACGAATCGAAATCTCGAACAAATGGTCCAAGACGGCGAATTTCGCTCCGACCTCTACTATCGCCTAAGCGGGTTCACGATTCAGCTCGCGCCCTTGCGCGAACGGCGCGACGACTTGGTCCCCTTGCTCGAAAGCTATTTAGTGGAATTCAGTCATGAGTTGCACAAGGACGTCCACGGCATTTCGGCCGAAGCGATGGAGCTTTTGCTCGGCTACGCATGGCCGGGAAACGTGCGCGAGCTGCAAAACGTGCTGAAGCAGACCCTGCTTCGATCGGCAGGGCCGGTGATTATTCCCGACTTTTTGCCGCAACATGTCCGCCATCCCGAAACCGTGGCATCGGCTTCATCAGACGCCGACGCTGGCAACACCGATCTGCGGCCGTTCGTCGACGAACGGATCGACAGCGGCTCGACGAAACTTTACGCAGAATCGCTCGAGTTCATGGAACGCTACCTGGTCACCCAAGTCCTGCGTCTGTGCGAGGGCAATCAGTCGAAGGCTGCTAGAATGCTAGGGATTACTCGTGGCTGTCTGCGGAGCAAAGTACTGCGCGCTGGGCGTCTCGATTGGCGCCCAAGTGCAAGTCGCCGGGGGATCGGTCGAATCATGATCGCTCGTCCGAACGGTACCAGCGTTCATCAACTGGGTTGTTCGAGGACGGCGTGGGTTAGCCGCTCGAATTCGCGTTCCAATTCCGGCAGCAATCGCACGAGGTTGTTCAAATCGCCCACCTCGGCGGATTGTTCGATCAGCCGCGCCGCCCGTGCGGCGCGAACGCCACCACAACCCGCCAGCAAGCCCGTCAGAGCGTGCGCCGTCGAGCGAACGGCGGCCGCATTGAGAGTCTCGGCCGAGCGACGGAGCTGCGTCATCAGCGGCGGGGCATCTTTCAGTAGAAATCCGAGCAACTCACGGAACAGCTGCTCGTCCCCGCCGAGGCGGGCCAAGGTTCCATCAACGTCAAGCACGGATTCGTCGGACATGCGATCGAGTTTCATCGTAGGCGGTTCCCCATGAGCCCGAGGCAATTCTACGAACCAATCCTCTAGCGCCGCCACTGCTAATTCTGCCACGCGGGTGCAATTCTGACGCCAGAAGCTCGTCGGATTGACATCGCCCCATGGCCGGTCGCTCGGCAGCGGCTGCGCGAATACCGGTCACGGTGGTTGAATCGTGCCCACCTCTTTGGATCGTGACGGCCCGAAGTTTCAGGGGCTCGCCAATTCTAACTCACGGCCGTAGGCGACATTCTGTCGTATTTGAACGGCTCTTTGAATGCGGCACGAAGTTTGCGTAAACGGCTCTCCAGGCTGGACGGGCGACGAGCCATCCAGCACGGGGCGGCGCTGTGGCGTGCATCGGCTGCAGGGCGTTTCAGTCAATCACCTTCTCCACGGAACGAGAAACATGACTGTTCAATCCAAGACCATGATATTTGATCGTGCCGACTATTTCGCGAGACATACAATTGGCAATGGGCTCGCCGAACAGGCCGACTGCGATAATTCGTGTGAATCGATAAATGATCGCGACGAGCCACTGCGGCCGCTCGAGTCGCGCCACGACGACGGAGCTGAGCAAGGGCGGGGTGGCCGCCCGCACATCGAGATTCCGCCGGGCACGTCCTTGGAAGACCTGGAGCGGGCAGCCGTGGAGAAGGCGTTGCAGGTGCATCACGGCAACCGAACGCACGCCGCCAAAACGCTCGGCATCTCAGTCCGAACGCTGCAGCGCAAACTCAAGGCATGGCGCATCCCCGCGCTGTATCTGCGGCATCAACCGCCAAGTCGCGAGTATTCGAATTCGTGTCCCGGCTAGGAAGATTGCTGCATTGTCACAGATAATTGTACGTACACTCGAACTACAGTCGATCAAACAGTGGCAATAATTTCGAGAAAGGAGTCGGCTGCGCGTTCAGCCGTATAGTTGAACCCACGCTCCATAAGGCTCTCTCGATCGATGGGACGATCAAGCGCGTCCTCGATTGCCGCAGCCAGGGCGGCTGCGTCGCCAAGCGGCACCAGAGTGCCGAAGCGGCCATTTTGCAGGATTTCCCGCGGGCCATAGGGACAGTCGGTCGCGACGACCGGTGTGCCACAGCCGAGCGCCTCGATGATCGCGTTGCAAAGCCCTTCGTAGTGCGACGAGCATACGGCAACTCGCGCCCGCATCATCCATGCGAACGGATCGTTAGCATAACCAACAAACGTCGTTCTTTGTGACAGGCCGTTGTCGCGCACAAAGGCTTCGAGCGCCGGTCGTTCCACGCCATCGCCGACCAAGGCCAGGCGCCACGGACGTTTCGTCCCTAGCATTGCCAATGCCTCGAGCAGCAATCGGTGATTCTTCTCCGGCGAAAGACGACCGACCGAAACGATCAGATCCGGTTCGCGCCCTTGTTCACCATCCCACCTCGCAACCCGGTCGGCAAACTCCGGGGTAATTACGGCGTTCGAGCGCATTGAGGAAACTTTGTCCGCCGGTACAAAGAAGTTTTCCACTAGATCGCGACGGGCACCATCGGTGAGCGTGAGGATGTGGTCCGCATACCGAAATAGACGGCGCAGAATCCGATATGCAATTCGATTCTGCCAGTGAGGATCACTGTCTTGCGCCGGCGTAGGACTGCACACCTCGCGCATCAAGAGCTTTGGCCGTCTAGCCCGCGGCAGGGAACGCACCGCTGCGAGGCAACAGAGATTAAAGCTCGATTCCGAGCTGAGTATGAATCGAGGAGCGAGTTCTTGGATCAGTCGTCGCAAACCGGGGATGGCATAGCGCATGCGCTGCCCCGGAATATCAACAACGCGGACCTTGGAATCGAGCAGCGAGCGCAGCGGCCCCCGATTGTGCAAGACCAGGATCACCACCGACACTCCTTTCGCCGCTAAGGCGTTGCTCAGGAGGATCACGTCCCGTTCCGCACCTCCACCCTCAAATGCTCGCAGCACGACGGCGAGAGTGCCTACCTTGCAGGCACGGCTGGGCGTTGCAGTCGACGTTGGCAACACGTTAGTCGAATATTGAATCATCGAGAACCATTTCGTGAAAAGAGCTTCTGCTGGCAGATTTTTGCCAGGAAGTAGGGATTACCCCAGACGTAACGTGCGAACAGACGCCCGGGCTCCTGCCACAGTCGGAAGAGCCACTCGAGGTTGAACCGGATCATCCAACCTGGAGCACGCTTGGCGTTGCCAGATACATAGTCGAATACTGCACCTCCGGTGAGCATTACGTGTGCGTCCACGCGCTCCCAATGGTCGCGCAACCATTTCTCCTGGATCGGCATGCCGAATCCCAAAATCAGAATATCCGGCTTCGCTTGATTGATCGCGGCGATGATCTTGTCGTTGTCCGCGCCGTCTTTGTTGATGTAGCCGTGCTGCGTCCCGGCGATTTGCAGCCGAGGAAATCTTTGGGAAATCCTTTTGGCGGCCTCCTCCGCAATCCCCGGCTTACCGCCGAAGAAGAAGCAGCTATAGCCTCTCTGATCTGCAAGTTCCGCTAACTGCCAAATCCAACGGTCGTACGTGATCTTTGGCGGAGGATTCATTCCCAATACTCGCGCACCCCAACGCACACCGTCCCCATCGCAGAACACCAAATGCGCTTGGTTGATGAACTCCCGAAGCCAAGAAAGTTTTTGGCACAAGTTCACGCAATGTACGTTCGAATGCATAATCAACGCCCGCTCGTTGTGTTCGATGACGCGAACGATGTAACTGTGGACATCGTCGACGGACACGGGGCTGAGCTGCACGCCCAATATCGACAGCGACGTCGGATACTTGGGCGCAGAAGGATATGCGGCGGTAGTTCCACCGACGGTGACATGCGTGGTCTGTAAACGCCTAGTCGTGGTCAACAGCGACATCGTCGGTGAGGCCCTTAGTTCTAGAGTGCTTCCAAGACGCCGGCGCCACGATGGCGATGCTCTCGGGAATCGGCGGCGGAGCTCGGCAATGACACTTGGTTCGCCCATGTTTGCGCGTTCGCTTGGGGTTGATCGTCGACTGGCATCCCAGCCGTTTGAAGTAGCACGCTCCGCATGAGAGAGGCGTGGCGAGGAAACGTGAACTCTTGTTCGAACTTTCTTCGACCCGCCCGCCCCATCCGTGTACGCAGTTCGGGGTCATCAGCAAGGGTTGCGAGCCGGTCGGCTACGGCGTCCGAGTCGTGTGGCGCGACCAGGAAGCCGGTCCGGCAATCGTCGACGATCGAGGGAATGCCACGCCAATTCGTCGACACGACGGGCAGCCCGCAGGCCATGGCTTCGAGCAACACCACCGGAAGCGCTTCGCAGTTAAAGAACGACGGAAAGCAAAACGCGTTTGCCCGGCGGAAGGCCGCAAATTTTTCGTCGCCTGTCAACACACCCAGAAATCGGACGTGCTCCTGCAGTTTCAACTCTTCGATCCGCTGTTCGACGTGAGCGGCGAACTCACTACTGTGCCACTGGCCCATCACTTCCAACTGAAACGGCACTCCGCGAGCGGCTAGCTTGCCACACGCCTCGACGAGCACCATCACTCCCTTCGACTCCCGCAGAATGCCCACGAAGAGGATTCGCAGCAAGTTTTCGGTGTGAGCGAACGCTGGCCGGTTTGCTAGAGCAAGATCCGGGGCAGGGATCGTCGATCCCGTAGGGAACAACGAATTGTCGCTTTGCCTTGAGTAGTCTTCCGTCTTGGGGTGTCAAAGGAGATAGTCGAATGGCGGCATCGGCGCCGAAATAGGCTCGACGATAGAACCATCGTTGCCAACGCGGAATTCGGTCATGTAACTCCGAAATACCGCCCGCGTGGAAATGAAATACCGTCTTGTCAAATAGCCAGCGAGTCGCAAGGAGGATGATGACATCGCGGAACATTGGCACGCGGTCGGGGCCCGCCGGCGGGTAGTAGAGAACTTTCGGCCGCTCGGCATAGCGATGGTAGATGATGCGGGCAATCACGGCAAACAAATGCACAATTTTTGCGAACCGGACCCGACCGATCTCGTTCATGTTGGACGAAAAACTCATTCGTACGTGAATCCACTGCACGTCGGCAAGTTCAGCCTTCAGAAGACGATCAATCATGACGGCCTGGCCACCATAGGGTGGCGGTGTCTGGCCGACTACGAGGACTCTGAGCATTTCCGACCCTCTAGTTTCCCCGACTGGAAAGAGCTGCACGGCGACGACGCGGCGGCACCCAACCCGATCGTGGCGATTCGATGTGTTGTTCTGGCTCAGCAGCCACTTGCTGGTCAATCAGAAGATACGAGACACCGCAAATTCCAAAGAACGACAAAAACCACGTTTGTCCGACGTACGTTTCTAGCAGACCGGACGTGAGGCCGAACACGAGGATCATCACAATGAATCCGTAGCCGGCCCCGGCGAGTCGTGCTTCACGTCGGAGCCCAGCCACCGTGGCCCACACCATGGCGAGCAAACACAAGGCGGCTCCCACGATGCCGATGTTCAGCACCAAGTCGATGTACGTCGAGTGTGCGTGGGTCGCTGCCCACCCCTGCGATTTCGACACCTCCGCGATGCGATCGGATGTCCAGAAGGCTCCATAGCCGTATCCAGTCCACGCCCGATCTGGTACGTAATCTTCGAGAAGCTCCTGCCATAATGGCACGCGGCCGGTGAACGATGACATGTCGTCGTCCGCGCGACCCATCGCGACAGCGTCGGCGGAAATCTCGAAAGATCCCAGTCCAATCGCGATCGCAACGCAAGTGGCGGCAAGTCCAAGAGTCAATAGATAACCGATCCTGCGGCTAATGGGTGCCGTGAAAACCCACGTCACTGCAATCGCGACCAACATTGCCGCCACGGACGTGCGTGAGCGAGTGAGAAATAGGAATAGAAAGCCAACGCCAGCCACCGATATCAAGAGCCAGCGTTTGCGGCTGTTGCCCATCGCCAAATAGAGCGACGAGAGAGTCAGGAGCGCTGTGTTCACCCCCATGATGTTTGGGTGAAACACGCCGGCAAATCGATGACCAGCTTCAAACGGTCGAAAAGTCCCTTGCGACAACTCGGCCAGGACGCCCAGGCTGAGCCAGGCCAACGTGCAACTGAACACGATCCACACGAACTGGCGCACGGTCGTCCGTTTGGCGATCGCCACTCCGGCCGCTACTTCACAGCCAAGGGCGATCCAGCGTCGCAACGAAATGGAAAAGTCGTCCGACCAAATGCACGACGCGAGACTCCATGCCAGATAGCCGACGCAAATCGTACCCAATGCTGTTCCAACGCGAATTCGTTTACCGTCATTCCTGGCGATGGCTACCAGTCCGAGCAGCCCTAGGCCTCCAATCGCGATTTGCCGCGACAACGAGCCGTCGCGCACCGAGGCTTCTGCTTCGTCGATCGAGTTGTCGAAGTTTTCATAAGTCGAATGCTTCCACGACTCGGTGATTGGCACGGTGAAGACAAAAGTAGCCGCAATCGCGATGAAAGCAACAAGCATGATGGACGCACCTTGGCCGGCTTCCGCTCGAGGCACGTCCCAACTTCGCATTCCAATGGATCTGACTGGTGCGGTGCTCATGTGCAACTCCCGTTGTTGTACAATTCATACGCGGGCTCGTGCTGGGACGGAAATCCGTTGCAGACGTCGCCGGCCACGCAGTCTCCAAGCCGTTCGATAGACACTATGCGATTCTCACGAACTTGATCATTCAGAGCGATCGGGTCGTCGCACATCGCGAGGGCCCGTCGCAATCTCCAGGTTCGCACAACGCATCCGGCCGATGTCCCGGCGAGAATCGCGAGCGCCGCACCAAATGCGCCAAAAGGGACGACCAAGACGAAGCCCGCGGCAACAGTTATCAGCAATGTCACAACGTCGGCCGAAAAATTGATCCGTGGTTTGTCGATCGCCCAAAGTCCAATTCCTGCGATCGATCCAATGCCGTTCGCAAACATGACCAGGGCCAACGTAGACAGTACGTCTCCATGACCTCGGTATTGGTCGCCGAAGATGAAGACGGCCAATCGGGAGCCAATTACAAACACGACCAGAAAGAACGCACCGAGCGGCGGCAGGATGACCAGCGCTCCCCAATTCAGAACTCGACGCAGATCGCTAGCGTGGCCTTGGGCAAAGGCGTGTGCGGCTCGGGGTATGAGCACGCGGTCCATGCTTAATAAGTACAAGTTGGAGATGTTGATCAGCGTGTTGCAGGCGGCCAACACTCCCGCCGCCGCCATGCCGACCGTGAGACCCAGAATCCAGGGCATCACGAACGGAATCGTGCCGCTGACGACGTAGCTCTGAAGTGCCCACCGGCCGAACGACCAATTCCGCGCCCAATCGGGCCAAACCTGACCGCGATCGAGTCGCGCATCAGGCCGGTCGAGCAGAAACCACCCAATGCAGGCGATGGCACAGGCTGCACCCATCGTGCTGAAAATAGTAAAGACCGACAGCAAATCAAGACGCCATAGCAGCAGCAAGCCGCCCAACTGAACTGTTGCCACGACGGCGTCCAGCGAAACGGCGGGTACAATCCGCAGATTCGCATAGGCAAATCGACGAATCCACTCGCGCAGAAGTATGAAGGGTCCGGCAGCCAATAGTGCCCACAATCCCGGAACGATGCGTACGGTGCCGGAGAGCGTGAGGCCGACGATGGCGATCAATAGAATTGCTAAGCCGAATGCCGTCACGGCCGCATGATGAAACCATACGCTGCCCGTGTACCTCGCCAATTCGCCGCCTTTGTAGCGCTTGGAATAGACCGTGTATGGCGCTGCCACCATTTGCTCGTGAGCACCGATCGAAATGAACACGATGCTCAAGATCAGGTAGTACAACCCAAGTTGATCAGGCGAGGTGGCCCGGCCGACGATGACCATCGTTGCGAAGCTCGTTGCACTGACGATTCCCTGGTCTGCGAGTGAAAGGAGCCCATGTGATACCGCGGGAAAGCGATTTGCCAATGTACGCAGGCGCGCGGGAATCTCCAGAATCGCGTCGCGCGATCGCTCGTTGCATGCATCACATTGTTCAGCAAGTTCAACCTTCATGGCTGCACCACCGGGTTACCGGTTGCGTTCAAGGCCGCATTCCGGCGTGCCCTACCCGGAATAGTCGAGAATTCGCGACGGTCGGAGCGATCCATGTGCTCCTGCTTGCTGCGAGATGTTTCCGGTGATGCGAGCACCTGTTGGTAAACGTCGAGCATTTCGGCGCCGAGTTGGCTCCATAGGTAATTTCCAGCCCGATCAATGGCTGCCGCGCTCATGGCGGCCCGACGATGCGAATCGCGGGCCAGCTGAGTGAAAGCCTCGGCTAGACCGCTCACGACTTGGCGGCGATTGATGACGGGGATTTTGATTCCGCATTGCTTGGTGACGATGTCATGCACTCCTTGATGATCGAGGCAAACGACCGGCAGGCCGTATCCTAATGCCTCGAGCACGACTGTGCCTGTCGTATCTCGCAGACTGGTGAAAGCGAACACGTCAGCCCATCCACATTGTTCGACTGCCTCCCGATAAGGGAGCCTCCCCAGCCATGCGATTTTTGCGTCGATTCCCATCCGCTTGGCCAGAGCTTTCAAGCGGCATTCCATGCGCCCCTCGCCCAAAACGCGCAGCTCAAATGCGATGTCGGCCGGCAACTGGGCCAACGCTTTGAGCAGTAGCGACAGGGCTTTTCGCGGCTCGAGATCGCCCGACCACAAAACTCGTAATGGTCCACCAGCCGTGCGCGGCTCGCGTAGCGTCGGGACGACTTGCCTGATGCCAACGTCGCAGGTCATTGTTCCGGCTTTGCCGAGAACCCGCTGAATCGATTCGCGCGTGGTCGAGTTGGCGACCAGCAAAACGCTGGCTCGTCGCGCCGCGAGCTTCACGCGGCGACTCCAACGCAATTGAACGCCGTTGGCGATGTTTCGCATCACCTCGTTTGCCGCTCGCACAGGTCCCGCCTCCAGCAGGAACTGCCATGGGAGATTGTGAATTCCGCCCACCGGCCCCCATACAAATGGCGCATCGAGCTTCCACAGGTATCCCGGCTCACGGTATGAAGCTGGTGTGACTTGGTGGACCAGATCAAAGTGATGCTCTTCGTGGAGTCGTTTGGCGGCTTGCAGGGCCCGCCTGTGCCACCGACGCACAACAAGCCAATGGAGCCGACGCGTATCGAGCAACCTCCTTTCCCATTCAGGCGAATGGACAAATTCGAAATGGAGGCCGGGGATCTGGCCGTTGGCACGAACGAACTCTTCGATGTCGCTGGCGTTATCTCCATGACTGATCACCCAAGTGTCGAAGTGCTTTGCGGCGTCGAGCGCACGATTCCAGCCTACCGCTGGTTCAGAGCCGTAGCGCGGATTGCAGTGGTATGCCAGCAACAAGAGACGAGGGCGTGATAGCAGTTGATCGTACACAGTTCGCACTTTCGGGCGGGTCGCCAAGTTCGCAGCAGTCGCGGCGATTATTGTGCTGTAGGCGTTGAGTTTACCGATGGGTCGGTTTCATCGATGCGTAGCAAGTTCTAGGTCGAATGCCGACTACTGGCCGCATGAACGCCTTTCCGGCCTTGGCCACCGCCGAATACCAGCCAGATAGCTTCCCGGCCAACACCAGCGGCGAGTCCGTGGCCCCGGCATAGAAGCGCCCCCACCTGCAAATGTCATCGCTCGGTTGCACGAGCTGATGGCACGTGGTCAAGCAGCACGCCACGTCGAGTCGCCGTGCAGCGTCGACTAATTCCGGACTTAAGTCGCCATAGGGAAACGCGAACGTGGGCCGGCGAATCCCAAAGCGGTCGCCCAGTACGTTGAGACAGAGTTTCATGTCGCGGCGGAACTCGCTGCAGCGGCCAAGGAATTTCTGGTGGCTGTGGGTATGCGCGCCAATTTCAATCAGACCGCTGGCGAGCATCTCTTGGCACTGTCGAGTGGAAAGCGGTTGCCAGGTCGAAGTCGGAACGCCACTCATTCCGCTGGCCGGCCAATCGTCGAACGGAAAAGGCCTATCCGTGTCCAGGTATTTTGTGGCCACGAAAATCGTCGCTGGAACATTCAATTCCCGCAGAATCGGCCAAGCGTTCAAGTAATTGTTTTCATACCCGTCGTCGAATGTCACGGCAAACACGTTGGACGGGATCGCTTGAGATTCACTGTGAGCATTCAAGAGCTTTGTGAGCGGCCAAGCCTCAAAACCAAGCGCCAATAATCCGGTCAGCTGATGCCGAAAGCGTTTCGGCGTCACATTTGACGTGGGCGCTTGAACGCCTGGCACGCGCTCCGCGATGCGATGGTACATCAAGATGCCAAAACCAGTACGAGTGCGATTGCCGCACAAAACCTGCAGTCCGGCAGCTGCGCGCGCCGTTGCCCAGATCGATGCCGTGCGCAGTCGTGTCGGCTCTTGGCAGAACCAATTGGAATTCGGATTTACTTGATGATCGTCCATAGTTGTAGGTCCCTCAAACAGTATGCGATTGAATGATCCAAGATTCCGTTCATCGGATGGATGTTTCAACGGGCCTACCGCGGTCCTCGCTGCAACACGAGCGCGGGAACGGTCGATAACAGCAGTCGCACGTCGTTGAACAATGACCGGCTGTGCAAATACTGAAGGTCCATTCGCATCCACTCGTCGAAGGAAACAGTGTTTCGACCGCGCACCTGCCAAACACAAGTCAAACCGGGCACCACGGCCAGTCGCCGGCGCTGCCACGGGGTGCACTGAAGCGACTCATCCACGGGCAGCGGCCTGGGGCCAACCAGCGACATATCGCCCACTAGTACGTTCCAGAGTTGCGGCAACTCGTCCAAGCTGCTGCGGCGAAGGAACCGCCCAATCCAAGTTATCCGCGGGTCATGCCGCATCTTGAACGCCGGCCCATCTTGTTCGCTGTACTCGCGGAGCGCCGCTTGAAGTCGCTCTGCGTCGGCACGCATCGAACGCAATTTGTAGATACGAAACCGGCGACCGCCATGACCTTCCCGAAGCTGCGAATAGAAGACGGGGCCGCGCGACGTGAGCTTAATTAGGATTGCCATGAACAGCAAGCATGGTGCTGCCACCACCAATCCAAGCGAAGCACCGAACACGTCCAAAGCACGTTTCACCATCGGCGTCGGATACACGAACAACGAGTCCAACTTGCGGTTCACGCTCCCAAGGGCTTGTTCAAGACGCTGACGCGACTCGTCGATCGGCGGCGAGGTCTCATCCGGATAGACGTAGACTTCACAATTCGGTCGTTCATGTCCGATGGGGTACACGTCGCAAACGTCGCTGGCCACCTTCCACGCACCGGCCTTCGGCGTGTCCGGCAGCAGCGCGGCGATCAGACCGTTGGCAAGGTAGCCTGCAGTATCCGTAGTTCGCAGCCGTCGGTGCAACACCTTCGACAGGAAGGCGACGTCGCGACGTGTCGAATGGTCGGCAGCAAGTTCGATCACCAATATGGCAAACGGCGATCCATTTCTGTCAGCTCTCACACGTTCGCGGGCCACCGCGACTCGAAAATCTGGCTCGGCTAGTACAAAGCCCTTTTCCTCGCTCTGTACTTGGCGAATCACTGTCAGCTTATTTCGAAGCCATACGGGTAAAACCATCGTCGAATTTCCTTAAGCCGCCAACTGCCTGATTGTCAACTCAACAAAGTACAGGCGCCTCGAGCATCCACTTACGACACCGATCGCCCGACGATCGAAACGTAAACACCGAGAACTCTCGCTGATACCGGGTTCGCTCGCGCCTGCTCGTTGTCGAGCCAGCGACTGAATTCGCGACTCGAATCGAATCGTGGCGCGCAAGCGGCGATTCGCGCCGTTGTCGCCGTTCTGTCGGAACCAGGTTGTGCTTCGTAACCGAGACATAGTGTGATCGAGCTAGGGAAGCGACGCTGTCTGCAATCTGCTACACAGAACGTACCGGGAGAGCAGGCTGTCCAGATGATTGACGGCGCCGTGGATTAACTAAAGCCGATGATATAACCAGCCGGGGATGTGTTCGCGGCGGTTCGCAAGGACGACTCCGGTAACGTGAACACCGGCTCGCTCTAGCATGTCTTTGGCCCGCTGCGCCGTTTGGATCCGAGTCCGTTCCGCTTCCACGACGAGAACCATTTCGTCAAGCCACTCCGACGCCGGCGGCGTGCTCTCCCGATCGCGTGACGTCGGCAGATCGACGACCACCAAGCCATAGCCGGACTTGATCCCGTCGAGTTGGCCGAACGAATTGGATGCGGGGCGCTCGACCGGTTCGTGGCCGTTGGGCGTGCCCGGCGACATCACGGATAGGTTGCCGGCCTCCTGACGATGAACACAGCTGTCCGCGTTGACGACTCCGGCGAGCACTTCGCGCCAGCCAGGTGAGCCGTTGATGTGGAATCGTTTGGTCACGCGGCGACGACGCGCGTCGGTGTCGATCAACAGCACGGGGTCACTACCCGACGACGCGGCCTGAATCGCCAGATCGGCGGCGACCTTGCTTCGCAACTTCGAGGTGTCGCACCCGACGACCCCGATCGTTCGCGCGTGCCGATCACCGTTCTTCTGGCCGCTCTCTCCTTTGGACATCAACTCGTTCACCAGCGCCCGATAGCCGGAATGCTGGCTGTGGGCGTTGTGCCCGTTGCTCTCGATTTTTGCATGACCGTTGGTCGATGTGGAGCCAGCCGCGAACGACCGGCGGCGATTCCGCTTGCGACGAGGCAGCGACAGCAGCACCGGCAAACCGAGCTGCGCCTCGACTTGATCCGTTGTCCGCAATGTTTGGTCCAGTGTTTCGCTGAAGAACGCCAGCGCGATCGCACCCGCCGTGGCCAGAATCAGCCCCAGGGCGAGCAGCAATGCCTTTTTCGGCGCGTCGGGCTTGCGAACGAGCGTTGCCTCTTGAGCGACCTTGACGTTTGAGATTTTGTCGCGACTTAGTTCATTGTTGACGCGAGCCTCCTCCAGCTTCTCGACGTGCATGCGGTATTGGCCTTCCAGCAACTCCACGTTGCGCTCCAACTGAGCAAGCTGATAGTCCTGATCGTTGAGCCTCGCCAATTCGTTCGCCAGTTTGTTGCCGTCCGAAACGCCTATCGCGTCTGCAACGCCCGTCGCCTGCGCCACGGGAATTCCCATCAACGCTTGTGCAGCCTCCTGCTTCTGACGGCGGATTTCTCTCAGCGGCGGATAGGCGTCGGTGTAGCGCGATTGGAGCTCGCTCTCCTGCATCGACAAATCGTAAATCTTTTGACGCAGCGCGTCCTTCGATTTCTCGAGTACCGACTGCCGGCCCACGCTCGACGTCAACTGAAATTCGTTCTTGCGGTCTCGTAGTTCTGATTGAGCCGCGGTCAGCTCTTGGTGCAGCTTGGCGACCTGTTCGGAAAAGAACCCGAGCGAACCTTCCGATTGACTCAACCGCAAATGTTCCTCGAGAAACGCCTTGGTGACTGCATCGACGACGTCGTGCGCGAGCTCGGGCGATGCTGCCAAATAGCTGATGGAGATAACTTGTGAATCCTTGGGAGTCGACACGGTCGTGCCTTTCACCAGCCGACGGACCGCCAGTTCCTCGTCGGAGCACGGATCGGACAATCGCACGGACACTAACACCGTGTTGATGCACGAGCGCAAAACGTTTGACGTGCGGCATATTACGCTCAGCGAATTCTCCGACTTAGCCAAATCAGCGTCGCTCGCCGGCAAATCCTCAATAATCCGCGATGCCCCCACTTGCTCGACTGCGCGCTGAAGCACCGCGCGACTGCTCAAGAGGTTCAGCGCCGTGTTAATTTCGTCGGCTTGCGATTTTTGCAGCATGATCGTCTCGCCGGTGGTCGCCGTTGGATCGAGCGCGACACTTTCGCGACCAACGCGGAGAAACAGCTTCGACTCGGAAGAGTAGGACCGTGGGTAAAGCGCGATCACGACCAGCGTGAGACCAACAATAGCGCAGAAGAACAGGGCCATCTTCCGCCAATGTCGAAACAGGATGCGGGCAACGTCACGCGGCGTTACGAAATGTTGATTAGTGGCGAGCATGGAAACCCTCCGATTTCTAAACGTTGCGGTGCTCAGCAGACTCAGAACTTGGGGAGCGAGAAATCACATTGATTTGTGGTGCCGACTGTGCACGGGGCGCGGCATGCAGTCAAAAGTCTCGCTAAATAACTCCTAACCTTCCACTTCATTGCATTACATCCATGCACCGTAAGATGCTCACTATACCCACACTTCGTATTTTTTCTAGTGCCCTTTATATTAATTATTAAATGACTGAGTTTCTCGTTGTTTATCAGTTGTGCAAAATAACGATGCGCGAGACTGTCAAATAATATTCTCCATTTTTTGCAGTCATTGCAAAGGATGCAACCAGCGCCAATTACCGAGCAGTGTCTATATTGTGCATACACCCCATGTGCGCGTGCAAATAGAATGCTGATCGTGTGCATCGGAATTGCCCCGCTGAGCAGTGATCGACATGCGGGGCCTGACCCGCGAGGGCGGGGGTTCGCCCGGCTAGTTGCGATAGCAGGTGAGCCAGCCGGCTAATAGTGTAGTGGCACCGTGGACGTTCGTTGCCGAGCTTGGCAATCGACGCAACTACGGGTCCGGAGCGTAAGATATCTGCCAAGCTGGCGAGAAGAGGGGATGCCAAACTGCATTCCGCGCTGCGGCAAGTGCTGGCCGAGAGTGGGTTGCCGTCGGACGTGCGCGGTGAGAGGTTACGAGTTGAGAGGGATCAACTACGGCACCGGCACGATACCGCTGGTCTGCGAGAAGTCGTATACGTAGTTAATCGGGAAGACGGCGTACACGCCGCGCGTGAAGTACAGGTTGATCACGTCCGTCGCGCAGAGAATCCGCGACTTGGGCACGATCACTAGATCGTTCTCGCGGAGCCAAACATCGTTCACCGGACACGGATCCTGCCCATACAGCGGCGCCCGCACGTCGATCTTGGTGGCCTTCAAGCACCAATTCTCGTCGCGCCGGAAGATGACGACCTGCCGCACGTTGCCGCCGATGTTCCAGCCGCCGGCCAAGGCGATGGCCTGCATGACGGTCGTCGGGCCTTCGAGCGTGTAGCGACCGGGGACCTTCACTTCGCCGCCAAGGAATACGTAGCTCGTGGCTCGCTCGGTAAGGGCCGGCGAAACATCCAACCCAGGACCATAGGTCGCCGCGTAACGGGCCTCCAACTCGCTCTTCAACTCGTCGAGCGTCAGCCCCTGCACGTAGACCGATCCAATTCCCGCCGCTTGAATCGTTCCTTCCGGCGTGACTCGCAAATCTTGAATCTGACCGGAGGAGCTGGACTTCGAGGTCACGGCCTTCAACAAGTCTTGGATTCCGACGTTCACCGAGATCGGCGTGACGGTAATCTGCGGCTCGCGCTGAAACTTGCCGTAAAGCCTGACTACGTCGTCGCGGAAATCAGGAATCGTCTTGCCGGCGGCCAGCACCTCGCCGATTAGCGGCAGGGTCACTGTGCCATCGGGCTGAACCAAGAGCTTTCGATTGAGCGGTGTTTCGGTGTTGGCAGCGCCCTGCAACCACTCGATTTGCAACGTATCGCCGACGCCGATGCGGTAATGCTCGGCCGACTTCTTGCGCGACTCGATGAACGTGAGCGTGAGCAGGTCGTTTACTCGCAGGAAGTAAGTCGAAACGTGTTCCGTCCGCGCCGGGCCAACGTACTCACCTGGTCCGAACAGCGACCAGGGAATGCACTGCGAATCGCTCCAAGTCGAGCAGCAGGGAGCGCCGCCCATTCCGCAATCGACACCGCAGATCATCCGCGTGCCCGACTGACCACAGCCGTAGGGACAATCGCATTGCCCCATGGGTGAGTCACAAGCACACGGCGCTGAGCCGACTTCTGGCAACGTCGATTCCGCCTCGCCGCTTGCCGTCGCCAGGGCAATCGGTGTAGCGCTGCTGACGCCCGACGTCGGTGCGTTATCGGTTGTTGCGGCAAATCGGAATTTGTAGTTACTCAGGGCGCCGGTTCGCTAGGTATGAAAACCGGGTTGCTGGCCGGCACTGGAGCCGACGCCGCAATAAGCTCCGGCTTGGCGACGGGAGCAGGCGGCGCCGTCGCCAACTCCTGCGACTCGTGTGTGGTCGGGGACATGGCCGCCACGAATGGGGCCACTGCCACCGGCACCAGACGTTGCACTAGTGCAGGTTCGGGCGTTGTTGGTGTTAGGCGAGCAGGCGATGCAGCGGTGAAAGTCGGCTTCGACTGCGGTGCCGGAATCCGCACGTTCGAAAAGTCCAATTCCAACGCCGTCGGCTGCTGCGGAGGCCGCAGCAACTCCGGTAATCCCGCTGCGAAGAGCTCCGTACCGTTCGGTGGCACAATCGGCTTGACGGCAACTCGCATCGGCTCAACCGGCGCCGCCTGTTTCGCGGGAATCTGCGCGTTAGAGAAATTCAGCTCCGACGCCGCCGGCTGTTGCGGCAACTGCGGCGGTCCCGCTGCAAAAAGCTCAGTACCATTCGACGGCATGATCGGTTTGACGACAACCCGCATCGGCTCAACCGGCGCCGCCTGTTTCGCGGGAATCTGCACGTTAGAGAAATTCAGCTCCGACGCTGCCGGCTGTTGCGGCAACTGCTGCGGTCCCGCTGCAAAAAGCTCAGTACCATTCGACGGCATGATCGGTTTGACGACAACCCGCATCGGCTCAACCGGTTGTGCCGCAGCCACCAGCGGTTTCGGCGGCTCAATTTGCTTCAGCGCCAATCCGTAGTCGAGCGCCGGCAAGTCCCAATGTCTCGGTGCAACCGACGTAAACAGTTCCGTGCCAACCGGGGCAAGAGTCGGCGTTGTTGTCGCCGAGATCCTCGCCGGCTGGTTCCCTGCGGGGTGCGACAAGGCCGGAGAATCGCATACGGGGAGCGACGGAAACAACTCAGTTGCCGCCGGCGCAACCCTTGCCGCCGCGAATCGTGCGGGTGCGGCCGGTGGCGAAGCAACTTGCGGCGGCAATGGATCGAATCGCAACTCCCAGGCGGAAACTTGATTCGGTTGAGTTGCGATCGGGGCAGGCTGCTTGGAAGGCACGGGCGCCGGCGTCGAAACGACGCATTCTGGTTTCGCACGACTCACTGAGACTGGCGATAAGGAACTGATTGGCTGTCTGCTCTCCGTCGCGTCGACAAAACGAAGCTCCGTTTGATCTCGCGGAGCGGTGTGGGCAGCTGATGAGGGCTCGACGGGCCCAATAATCGTTGAGTTTCCGTTCGCGTCGACGAAGCGGAGCGTCGACTGCGCCATGGCCGCTGGAATGCTCGCGGCAACGATCACCAATGCTAAAGCAACACCCCAGCGGGGGCATCGTCCGGCGCTCGGCAAGGTAGTCTGCTTTTTCATGTCTGCCATCGTTCTATTTATGGGGGAAGTGCATTCGATTGCAGTCGCCTTCGCTCAACGGCGGAAAATGCTGGGGAGTTTTGGCGTTAGATTGAATTTCGAGAGAAAACTGGGCTTCTTCTCGTCCTCGGGGTTCGGTTCGGCCGCCGCGTCGATCGGAGTGACCGCGTTCGCGCGATTCATCGCCTCGCGGCGCCTGTCAGCTTCAAGTGCGTTGCCGGACGCTATGGCAGAACGGCTAGCCTCGTCGTTGCCCTGGCGTGCATAAACGACCGCCAAGTTGCGCCAGGATTCCGGCGTGGCGTCGGTGGCCACGCACTGCCTGAATATCTTCTCCGCATCATGCAGCTGGCCGTGCTGCGCAAGCAGGACCCCCAGCTCATTCGCAGCAAGCACGTTTTGCGGCGCGACCGCCAGCGCCAACACGCTGCAGCAAGGCCGCTTTTCCGCTCGCGTGAGGGATTTTTGTGCCCGGCAAAACGATCGTTCGAGCCAGCCCATAGAACGCCAACGAGGCACCGGGCAATCCTTGGCACGAGTACGCCAATCGCTGCTCGGCATACATGTAGTACGACTGCACGGCCTGAATCGAGTCGACTGGCCCGCGGGCTTGGGCGAGCACAGGAGTGATGTGGCTCGCAGCCACAGTGCGAACGTCGGCCGCTTCGCGCCAGTCGAGTTGCTCGCCGCCGAACTGGTCGGCTTCTTGAATCGCCACGAGCCCTTGCCGCAGCGCCTCGCGACGGGAGGTGCCCCCTTCGCGGGCATCCATTTCCAGGGCACACAGTCCGAGCACGGCTCGGAACTCGGCGTCGGCCGTGTAGGTCGCGCCGCTGCGCCAAGTCGAAGGCATAGCTCAGTCGACGCTCAATGTGAGGCGGTAACTGTGGGTCAAGGCCCGCGATCTTGGGAATTCGCGGCACGTCAGGCTCGATGATCCACGACAGTTGTCCGTCGACGCTCGTGGTTTGCAGCGGGATCGCTTGTACGTCGCGGTTCGCCGCTGGGTCGTTGTTTGGCCGCTGGAGCTGGCACTGCGCCAATCGGCCGGGCAGCGACGCGCAACCGACGATCAACCACATGAGCATCATGCGGAGGCCGGTTTGCCGACGTCTTGTGGGTGGTAGATCGACGATGTTCATTGGAATCGGCGTACTTGGAAAACCTGGCAATCGGTGACGAACCCCGTCGCCCCCGCCAACTGAACGAACCGCCACAGCGGGGGAATCCGCGTCTTCGTTTACATCGAACCATCGCCTCGTCCCGCTACGTGATAAGTGTACGTGCTAGCAAGGTTTACTCAGCCGACATGGTTGCGAAGTCGGCAAAACGGATACAGCCGGATCAACCGTCAAAGTCGCGCTGATCCGCGGTCGATGGATCGCCGGTCCGGGCGGCCGGCACATCGGCATTTCCAGGCGGCGTCACGAGCCCGTGTCGTCGCAAAATCTCTTTCGACGATGCCGGGCGCGGTCTTCCGCCTCGGCCGCGGGGCCCGAAGAATGTTCCGCCAAATCTTGTCGCTCAAAGGCTTTACTCCACATGCAAGCGGTTCCGCCGAACTTGCCCCGAATTGCTTGCGTAGATAGTCCCATGCACGCCCGAACGGGGCTTAGGTGGCCGCGGAAACGCTGGACACCTAAGTCGACGGGAAGTCGTTCACCCGGCTCGGGCGGTCGCCTGTAAGGCTTCCAACGTGCGATCCATTTCCGCCGCTGATCCGGCGCAATGCTTTTCTAGGTTCAAGGAACACCGTTCGAGGAACAATGTGATGACGTCTGCCACACCAGCTACCCATTCCGAGCCAATTTCCCACGCGGAGATTGAACAGCTCGCCGAGAAGATTAAGGCCCACAGCAAACCGTTCCGCCAGCTCATCCAAGAAGTTGGCAACACCATTGTCGGCCAGGAAGCGCTCATCCACCGCATGCTCATCGGCCTGTTGGCCAACGGGCACTTGCTAATCGAGGGCGTGCCGGGACTCGCCAAGACGACCGCCGTCGCCTGTCTCGCCAAAGGCATTCACACCGGCTTCCAGCGATTGCAGTTCACGCCCGACCTATTGCCTGCCGACTTGATCGGCACGCTGATCTATCGGCCGCAGGATCAAAAATTCGTCGTCCAAAAGGGCCCGATCTTTTCCAACTTGATTCTCGCCGACGAAATCAACCGCGCCCCTGCCAAAGTGCAGAGCGCGCTCTTGGAGGCGATGCAAGAGCGGCAAGTTACTATCGGCAGCGAGACCTTCAAGCTCGACGAGCCCTTCCTGGTGATGGCCACGCAGAACCCCGTCGAGCAGGAAGGCACCTATCCGTTGCCCGAAGCGCAGATGGACCGGTTCATGCTCAAGGTAGTCGTCGGCTATCCGAACCGCGATCAGGAGCTGTTGATCTTGGAGCGGATGTCGAAGACCCGGCAAAACACCGAGACGCGGGCCGTTACCAGCCCCGACGAGATTTTGACCGCCCGCGCCTTGGTCGACCAGATCTACGTCGATCGCAAGCTGCAAGAGTACATCGTCGACCTGGTGTTGGCCACGCGGCGACCGCAAGCCTACGGACTGGACCTCGACGAGCTGATTCAATACGGCGCCTCGCCGCGGGCAACCATTTATCTGACGCTCGCCGCAAAGGCAAACGCCTTCCTGCACGGCCGCGGCCACGTGTTGCCGCAAGACGTCAAGGAGATGGCGCTCGACGTGCTCCGGCATCGCGTGATCCTCACCTACGAAGCCGAGGCCGAGGAGAAAACCTCCGACGACGTGATTCGCACGATTCTCGATGCGATCCCCGTGCCGTAAAACGCAACGCCGCGATCGCTTTCGAGTATCGCGCCGCTCGGCGGCGTCGGCCACGACGCCGCGTACCGCCTGCGTCCCATTCTTCTCGTAACGCAATACACGCCGCTTGCACGTCCATCATGCTCCCACGCGAAATCATCAAGAAGATCCGCCGCATCGAGATTCACACGCGGCACATCGTCAACGAGCTGCTCTCCGGCCAGTGGAACTCGGCGTTCAAAGGACGCGGCATCGAGTTCGAAGAGGTCCGGCCCTATCAGTTCGGCGATGATGTCCGGGCGATCGATTGGAACGTGACCGCCCGCACCGGCCGCCCGTTCATCAAGCTATTCCGCGAAGAGCGCGAGATGGCCGTGATGCTGCTGGTGGACTTGAGCGCGTCGCAGAGCCTGGGCACCCACTGGCAAACGAAACGCGAGCTGGTGACCGAGCTGAGCGCGACGCTCGCGTTCTCGGCGATCAAGAGCAACGACAAGGTGGGCCTCACGCTGTTCACCGACGGCATCGAGAAGTTCGTGCCGCCGCGAAAGGGAACTCGCCACGTCCTACGGATCATCCGCGAGCTGCTCTACTGCGAACCGATAGGGCAGGGGACCAGTTTGCGCAAAGCCCTGGAACACCTCAATCGCACCGCCTCGCGGCGGACGGTAGTATTCCTCGTAAGCGACTTTCAGGACGCCGGCTACGAGCGGGCCCTCAAGATCGCTCGCCGCAAGCACGACGTCATTCCGCTGGTCGTCGCCGACGAGCGCGAATTCACGATGCCCAAGCTCGGACTGGTCCGACTCCGCGACGCGGAGACCGGCAAAATGATCGCCTTCGATACATTCAGCCGAGCCAATCGCCGAGCGTACGAAGACCTCCGGCGTCGGCAAGCAGCCGAGCGGGACGAACTGTTCCGCAAGCTGCAACTCGATCCGATCCACATCTATACGGGCGAAGATTTCGTCGAACCGCTCAAGCGGTTCTTCCACCGACGGGAGCTGCATCGATGAGCGGGCGAATTCAATCTACCATCTTGACGGCGATTTTGGCGCTCGCGCCAACGCTTTCCCTCGCGGCGGAGTGCGCCTGAGTTGATCGCCCGCATCGACAAAAAGGTCGCCCAAGTTGCGGAGCCGGTCCGGCTCGTGCTCGAAGTCGACGCACCGCTGGGCACGCGGGTCGAACTGCCGCAGCTCGCCGAGAAGCTGGGCGATTTCGACGTCCGTGCTAGCCAGCAGACCAACGACGTTCCCTCGGCCGCCAACGGCCACTCGCGTCGCTGGGTGCTTAATGCTTCGCTCGACACGATCAAGACTGGCGAGCTCACCGTCCCGCCGCTCGAAGTCCACTACACGACCGACGCCAACGCGTCGACGTTCAAGACGCTCCAAACCAAGCCGATCCCAGTCCGCATCACCAGCGTGCTCGAGGATCGGCCCGATCCGACGAAGTTCCGCGACATCAAAACGACGGTCGACATTCCCGTGCCCGAGCAGCATTCGTATGCTTGGCTGGGCTGGTCGGCGGCCGGTGTGGGCGGGGCGCTGGCCGTCGCACTGGCGACGCTCGCGGTCGTCCGACGCAAACGTGGGCCGTCGCCCGCCGAATGGGCTCTGGCGGCGATTGCCGACTTGGAACAACTCACGATTGCGGGTAGTGCCGACGCCGAAGCCGCGTACAACGAACTGGTCGACTTGGTTCGCGAGTTCTTCGAGCTGGAGTTTAACGTGCCCACGCTCTCACGAACCACGCGGGAATTCTTGGCCCAGGCGGCGACGGTCGTCAGCCTTGACAAGACCGCCCGCGAGCGGCTCGCGTCGCTGGCGTCGTTGGCCGATGAGATCAAGTTCGCCCGACTCGGCGTGGGCGAAGCGCAAGTCCGCCAGGCCCTGGAACAGGCCAAGGCGTTTGTCGGCGAGTGCGAAACGCATCGCCGGGCCCTGGAGAAGGAGGCGGCGTGATGTTTTTTAGCCCTTGGTTCTTCCTGTTGCTGCTCGTGCTGCCGGTCGTCGCCTGGCGACTTTGGTCGCGGTCGCGCGACGTGGCCGTGCCGTTCAGCTCGACGCAGTTCGCGCTCGACCTGCGTCCCACCTGGCGGCAGCGGCTCGCTTGGTTGCCGGCCGCGCTGACGCTCGCCGCGGTGACGCTCATCATCATCGCCCTGGCCCGCCCACGCGAAGGCCGTGAACAGACCATCGTCGACGCCGACGGCATCGCCATCGAAATGGTCGTCGATCTTTCCGGCAGTATGCAGGCGCTCGATTTCCAGATCGACGGCCAGCACGTCGACCGGCTCACTGCGATCAAGAACGTCGCAAGTCGTTTTATCGAGGGCGACGACAAAAAGCATCAGGACGAAGGTCTCGCCGGCCGGGTCAGCGACCTAGTCGGGCTAGTCACGTTTGCCGGTTTCGCCGATGCGATCACGCCGCCGACGCTTGACCACGCCTTCCTAATGGCCCAGTTGAATCACCAGGAAATCGTCTCCCGCCGCGATGAGGACGGCACTGCGATCGGCGACGCGATCAGCCTCGCGGTCGAGAAGCTCAACACACTCGACAGCCACAAGCACGAGAAAATCAAGAGCAAGGTACTGATCCTGCTCACCGACGGAGAGAACAACGCCGGCGAGGTCGATCCCATCCAGGCGGCCGAGTTGGCCCAGAAAATGGGCGTGAAAATCTACACCGTCGGCGTCGGCACGCGCGGCACCGCCCCGATGCCGGTTCGCAACCCGTTCACCGGCCAGCAGGACGTCCAGTGGGTCGAGGTCAGCATCGACGAAGACACGCTCACTAAGATCGCTACCACGACCGGCGGCAAGTATTTCCGGGCCACCGACACCGAGTCGCTCGCCGCGATTTATCATGAGATCGATCAGCTCGAAAAGACCAACGTCGAGGCCCGGCATTTCGTCGACTACCGCGAGCTGGCGATTCAGGCGTCGCATGTCGGCGCGTGGAGCGTCCCGCCGCTGGTGCTCGTAGCACTTCTGCTGGTCGCGGCGCGAGTGGTCGTGAACAACACCGTATTCCGCGAATTCGCCTGACTTAACTGTTCCCAATAGATCATCATGGACCTGCAAATCGGAAACTTGAGCCAGCTCGGTTGGTTGTGGCTGGTCGCACTCTGCCTCGCCGCTTGCGTCTTCGCGGCCGCCGCCCGCCGCCGCGCGAGATTGCAGTTCGCCACCGCCAACCTCATCAGCCGCGCGCTGCCACCCTACCGCACCCTCCGCCGCACCGTCGGCACCGTGCTGGTCACCGCCGCGATGGCGCTGATGGTGGTCGCGCTGGTCGACGTCCGCTGGGGCAAAGTTTGGCGCGACGTGCCGCAGAAGGGCATCGAAGTGATGTTCGTGCTCGACGTGTCGCGGTCGATGCTTGCCGACGATGCCGCCCCCAGTCGTCTCGAACGGGCCAAGCAGCAGATCAAAGACACGGTTGACGAGATGGCGGGCGACCGCGTCGGACTGTTGGTCTTCGCCGGCGACGTGAAGCAGCAAATCCCGCTCACGACCCATTATGACGATTTCAAGCAGATGCTCGACGAAGTCGGTCCGCACAACGTTCGCCGCGGTGGCTCGCGGCTGGGCGACGCGATCACCGCGGCCTCGCACGCCTTCCTCACCAAATCGAACGCCCACAAGGCGATGGTCATCTTCACCGACGGCGAAGATCAAGAGAGCGACCCGGTCGCCGCCGCCCGCAAGGCCCACGATGAGACGGGCGTCCGCATCTTCACCGTCGGCCTCGGCGACATGGACAAAGGCTCGCGGATCCCGCTCGAATCAAGAGACCACAGCGGCTACCTCGAACACGACGGCCAGCTAGTCTGGTCGAAGCTCCACGGCGACATCCTCCGCCAGGTGGCCACCGAGACCGACGGGGCCTACGTGCCCGCTGGCACCAAGCAAGTCAACATGTCCGACGTGTACCACAGCTACATCGCCGGCGTCGAGCAGACGGAATTCGAAACGGCCAAGATCAATCAATACGAAGCACGATATCAATGGTTCCTCGGCGCGGCCCTAGTGCTGCTGCTCGCGGAAATTGCGATTACCACTTGGCCCGTGCGGAACACGGCCGGCGCCCGTCAGACCGTCGGCGCCGCACGCCACAAGCCGAGCTCCCGGACCACCAAGTCGTCAACCATTCAACACTCGACCGCAGCATGAACGCGATTCAAAATACAATCTGTGCAAGCCTCGTGCTGGCAAGCCTAGCCGGCGGGGCCCCCGCCCGAGCCGATGACGGTGCGCGCGACTTTGCGGTGCAAGTCAATAAGGCCAACGAGATGCTCCGCGGCGGCGACGTCGACGGGGCGATCGGGACCTATCGGCAGGTGCAGCAGCTCGCGCCTGAGAATGCGGACTTGTCCTATAACTCGGCGGTAGCCCAGTATCGCAAGGGCGACGTGACCGCGGCCGAGCATTTATTCCAAACGGTGGCGACGACCGAGGACGATGCGATCGCCGCGAAGGCCCGCTACAACCTCGGCAACTGCGACTACGCGACCGCGCTGCAGGTGTCGGAGAAGGACCGCCCCGCCGCGATCAAGCACCTCGAATCGGCGATCACCAACTACCGCAGCGCGCTGGCCGTCGACCCGCACGACGCCGACGCCCGCGCCAACATCGAACTCGCCGCCCGGCTGATCGACAAACTGCAAGAAGAGCAGAAGCAGGAGGAGAAGCAGCAGCAACAGCAGCAGCAGAATCAAAAGGATCAGCAGCAGAAAGATCAAGAACAGAAGGACCAGCAGAGGCAACAACAGAAGGATCAACAGCAGAGCAAAGACCAACAAAAGCAGGACCAACAGCAACAGCAGTCGTCTCAAGGAAACGAGAAGAAAGACGATCAATCGACCCAGCAAAAACAAGACCAATCCGCTCAAAACAAGCCGCAGGAGGGCGACGATAAGTCCCAACAGGAGCAATCCAAGAACGACAAGAACGAGCAGTCCAAATCCGGCAAGGCCCAGGACAAGCAGTCGTCCGAAGACGAATCCAAGTCCAAACCGCGAGAACAGAAAGATCAAAAAGACGCTGCCGACAAACAACAGCAGCAGCCGTCAGAGGACCAATCGTCCGACTCGAAAAATCAGCAGCCTCAGTCGAATCCGCAGCAGTCGCAATCCAAGCCGAGTCAGCAGCAGAAAGCAGCCCACAAGCAACAACAAGAGCAAAACTCCTCGCCAGAAGCCGACGAGCCAAACGACAAGCAAGGCCAGCAGCCGCCGAAGGGCGAGCTGAGCGTTGCCGGCGACAAAGATGAAAAGTCCAACGACAAGAACAAGCAAGAAGTCGCCGCGTTCGACCCGTCGAAGGACGGCGAAATGACTCAGCAAGAAGCCGAGAAGATGCTGCAAGCGATCCGCGACCGCGACATGATCCGCCGCCTGCGACGCCAAGCCGCGGAACGCAACCAACACGTGCCTGTCGACCGCGACTGGTAACCGCCTGAAATCCCAACGACCAACATCCTCCTCATCCATAACCATGAGCAGATTCATAAACCCCATCTGGATCGCAATCCTGCTGTCGGCGCTCACCGGCGGCCTGGCGCTCGACGCGTCGGCCGCCGAAGTCCGCTCCGGCGTCTCGGCACGCGAAACCTACGTCGGCCTGCCCGTGACGCTGCAAATTCAGATCAGCAACGCCTCGAAGTTTGAACCGCCGACGATGCCGGAAGTCGACGGCCTGCAGATCAGGTCGCTCGGCACGCCGTCGCGCAGCACGCAAACCACGGTCATCAACGGCAACGTATCGAGCCGTTCGTCGGTCACCTACACCTACGAAGTCACGCCCACGCGCCCCGGCAGCTTCCGCATCCCGCCGATCACGGTCGAGGCCGACGGCCGCGCGGAGCAAACTCGCGCCTTCGATTTCGTCGCCTCGAAGAGCGAAACCGGCGACTTGCTGTTCGTCGAAATTGCCGGCAAGCAGAAGCAGATCTACGTCGGCCAGTCGCTCGACCTGACGCTCAAAATCTGGCTCCGGCCGTTCCGCGACCGCGAACACAACATCACTCTCACCGATGGCGACATGTGGCAGCTCCTCGCCCAACGCACGGCCTTCGGTCCGTTCGAGGAACAAGTCCGGCAAATGGAAGCGAACCACCAGCGCCCAGCCGGCAAGGAAGTCCTTCGCAAAGACCGCGATGGTGTCGAGCACAGCTACTACCTCTACGAAATCGACGCGACGATTTACCCCAAGAAGCCTGGCCACATTGACGCGGGCGACGTGCAGGTCGTCGTCCAATATCCGACCGCGATCGGAAAATCGCGCGACCCGTTCGCCGGCTTCTTCGACGACATGTCAATGCCCGGCGGACGCGGCGGAATGTTCGATGAGAGCATGTTCGCCCCGTTCGGTTCGCGGCTCGAAGTCCAGTCGGTGCGGCCGATCGTCGCCGAAGCCACCGTCGAGCCGATCGACGTGCGGCCGATTCCGACGGCGGGCCGGCCGGCCGACTATCGCGGCGCCGTGGGCAAGTACCAAGTCGTCACCGACGCCAGCCCGTCGGACGTCAAAGCGGGCGATCCGATCAAGCTGGTGATTGGCGTCGCGGGCACCGGTCCGATGGAATTGGTCCAAGCGCCGCCACTGGCCGAGCTGCCGAAGTTGACCGCCGACTTCAAGGTGCCCAACGAGCCGCTGGCCGGCTTCGTGCAGGGCGATCGCAAGGTGTTCTCGACGACCATCCGCCCCCGCAAAGCGGGCATCACCGAGGTTCCCGCCATTCCGTTCAGCTTCTTCGATCCGGAAACAGCAAAGTTCGTCACCGTCCGCAGCAAGCCGATCTCGATTCACGTCGAGCCGGCCGACACGCTCGCGCTCGGCGACGTGGTCGGCCGCAGCAAGCACGCCGCCGGCGATCACAATGTTTCCACCGTCGCCGACGGGGCCGATGCGTCGCCGCAACTGGCAATCTTCACGGGCGACAATCTGCTCACGAACCAGTCGCCGCCCGTTATTATCTCGCGGTCGCTCGCAGTGCTGTTGGCGTTCGCGCCGCTCGCCGTGCTGGGGCTGCTTGTCTATCGCAGCCGCAGCGGATTCTCCGCACTCGTCGGCCGGTTCGGCTCGAACCTCCGCAAATCCCAGGCGCGGATCGCCGAGGCCGACGAACCCGCCGCGGTTGCCGCAGCCCTGCGTTCGCTCGTCGCCAAGCGATTTCGACTTAGCAGCTCGCAAACCGATGCCACCACGATCGTCGGGACGCTCCGTGCGAAGGGCTACCGTAACCTGGCCGTCCGCTGCGAGCGAATTCTCGAACAGTGCGACACGCACGGCCAAGTCGGCGTCGGCGGAACATCGCTCAACGAACTCAAGCGCAACGCACTACAATTCGCCGACGACCTGCAAACCGAAGCCGCCCGTCCCCGTCCGCAACTTGGCCGCGTCGCTCGCGACGCGCGAAAACTCCGCATCACGGCAACGTCCCTCATCCTCACCGCACTACTGTTCAGCGCCGGCACTGCCCGCGCCGCGACCGAACTCGCAACTCCTGCCGGCCTGACGCCTGTTCAACAGCAATCGCTTCTCGCCGAGGCTAACGAGCGTTACCAACTGGCGTTGGACAACATTGCCAACGACTCGGCCGAAGCCAAGCAAGCCTTCGCCGACGCGGCCGACAAGTATCAACTGCTCGTCGATGCCGGAGTGCACAACAGCCGGCTGTCCTTCAACACCGCAAACGCCTATCTCGAAAGTGGCGACGTCCCGCGTGCCATTGCCAACTACCAACGCTCGCTCCGCTTGGATCCCACCAGCCGCGACGCCCGCACGAACCTAACGTATGCCGAGAGCCTGCTGTCGTCGCCGGCCGCCGACGCCGGCCACGCCGACAAATCGCTCGCCGATTACGTTTCCATCGCCAACGAGTGGCTCAATCGTTACGTGAGTCCGCGGGCGGTCCTGGCAACGGCGATCGGCGGCTGGTTCGTCATTTGGGCCGCGCTCGCCGCCCGGCTGCTCGCCCTCCGCGTCGCCTGGAAGTCGCTGGCCACGGTGGCGCTCGCCGTCACCGCGCTCGCCGCGACTTCGTACTCGCTCAGTTGTCAATCGCTCAGCCAGCCGACCGCGATCGTGGTCTCGCCTGCCGCCACGCTCCGCGCCGGCGACGGCGACAACTTCGCCAGCGTCACCGGCACCGCGCTCCACGCAGGCCAATCGGTCGAGCACCTCAAACACCGCGGCAGCTGGACGCAAGTCCGCACGACGGCTGGCCAATCCGGCTGGCTCCCCAACTCGGTCGTTGAGACCTTGTAGCCTTGCTCACGACGCGCGATTGGGGTCGCGGGCGGCTGCATTTTGCCGCTCGGTCGGCTGACTTTTCGCGACAATAGGGGCTGGCGCTCGCGGTTGATCGCATTTTGTTTTTGGATCAAGTTGCATGGCTGGTCGCAAGTCGTGCTCTTGCCGGTGGTTGCATTTAGTCGTCGCGGCTGGGGTCCCATGTTTTGGCGACATTATTCCTGTGTTTTGTCGCCGGCGTCTGGTCGAACCTCCCTGATTTCCAGAGCGAGTTTCTCTGTTGAGCGCACAAAATGGGGCTTCATTTAGTCGCTTACTGTGTGCGACGCCGAACAAAATGCGCTCCAAGTCGCCAAGGCCGCGAAGTAAGCGCGGAGTAAGCGCGGAGTGAGCGCTGGCTCATAGCTGATGGCTAAGAGCGAACCGCTTCGTTTTCGATTGTCAAAGATCAACATACCGTGACGACCGCGGACGGAGGATTTTTAATCGGTGGCCTCACGTGCAGCGGAGGATGGCCTCGACGCCTACGAGTCGTCTCAGTACATGCTCGTTTCTACCAGATAGTGGACGAATGTCAAGTATCTGTTTTCGGCCAGGGGGAATGATTCACCACGGAGCGGCTGTGTTGTTTGTCAACCGCAAAGTGGTTGAAGTTGAGGATTCCAGGGAAGATTCGATTTGATCATCGAGTTGAGGATGACCAGTATTTTTCTCATGCAGGCGGTGATGACGACCTTAAAGGGTTTACCGGCGGCTTCGAGCCGTTGGGCGAACTCGCGGATCAACGGATTGGAGCGACGGGCCGTCAAGGCGGCCATGTAGAGCACGCTGCGAACCGCCGCTCGTCCTCCCCAGATTGCACGACGACCATGGAACTTGCCACTGTCACGATTGAACGGCGCGACCCCGACCAAGGCGGCGATCTGCTGGCGGTTGAGGTGTCCCAGTTCCGGCAGCTCCACCAGCAGGCTGGTGGTCGTGACCGGACCGACGCCGGGCATGGTTCCCAACAACGCGGCCTTCGAGGCAAGTGCTGCATCGGACTCGATCAGTTGGCCAATTTCTTCTTCCAATTGCCGAATTTGTTTGTCGAGTTGTTCGAGCATGTGACGAATGTTCTTCCGCACGGTCTTGGCGGCGGCCGTCTCGAGCCGGTTCTTCTCGGCCGTGCGAAACTCGACGAGCTGTCGCCGCCGTGTGACCAACTCGCGAAAGGCGGCTTGTTTTTCCGAGCTGATTTCACTTGGCCGGGGCTGAGCCTGTTGGCCGAAACGGGCGATCACACGGGCGTCGAGCCGATCGGTCTTGGCCAGGATTCCCAGGCCGCGAGCGAAGTCGCGGACCTGCCGGGGATTGACCACGGCCACCGTATGACCGGCGACGGCCAACGCGGCCATCACGCGGCGTTGGTAGCCGCCGGTGGCTTCGAGGACCACCAGGCAAGTCCCTGCGGGGGGCAACTGATCGACCAGTTGCCGGAAACCGCCGTCGTCATTGGCAACAGTGAAGTGACGCTCCGTCGGCAAGAGACACACGTCGAGCGAGTCCTTGGCGACGTCGATACCTACGCAGGCGTGGGAAGTACTTTCCATGAACATCTCCCTGTCTTGCGGATGCGAGCTCGTTCTCTCAGGATGTGGGGAACGGCTCTGGCGGCTGTTCGGGTTAAGTTCACAAGACCGGCGACGATCCCGCTCCGTGACGGCGTCTGGTGCGCCGAGGCACGCTCGATCTGTCGCCGGCGTCTCGGCAACAGCTTTCTTGCTACGCTGCGAAAGCTGTTGCCGAGACGCCCCCATTACAACATCAATTCGTAATTCTTTGAACATACAAGCCACGGAGTTCACGGAGGAAAACCATTTGACCGCGCAGACCGCCGATGGACGCCGATGAGTCGGCCGCGGTGAGGGGATGACTTTCTTCGATCGGCGTTCATCTGCGTTCATCCGCGGTTCCATTTCGAATTGTTCAAAAACCCCTTGTTTTTGCCAAGGCGTCGAGTTTCTCCCAAGGCGTCGAGTTGTTTGCGCCCCCAGCCTCGCTGCCGCAAGTTCCAGTTCGAAAATGGACGTTTGGTCGACGGCAGTGCTTGGGACCTTCACGCAGAGAATGGCCACCAAAAGGCACGCAGAGGCACAAAGAAAGAGTTTCTGTGACTGCTCGTGCCTTTTGGTGGCTGAATTCGAACTCTCGGTAGAGATTCTCGGCGATCGACGAGCAGTACGCCATACGCACTGAACACCCGTCACTCATGCGAGATTCAACCTACGGCATCATGTGGCCGGAATCAACGACTGTTTTCGGCCACCTTGCCGATTGGCCGAAGGCCTTGGGCGGCAGTAGGTGAGCAACAATCAAACCGCGGTTTGACGTGACTTCGGTCAGGCCGCGCCCCGGCGAGATGGATGTCCGCGCACCGCCAGAGTGTAGCCGATTGATTGCGGGCTGGAAAAACTGGTGGTTGTTTGCGTTGGCAGGGGAATCGTAGACTGGGAGCTTGGGAGACGAGGAGAGGCGGAAGGCGCTGGCGGACGAGGGCTGGGTTCATGGCGAAAGAATCTGAACAATCGCCGTCGGGGAAGACGATCGTGCGGACGTTTGACGAGGACGGGCGGCTCGTGCGGGAGCAGCACTCATACGGCATGCTGGAGATTGCCTGCACAATGGAATTTGCGGCGGGGAAGAAAGTTGCGGAAGAGTACATCGTCAAGAAACGAATTGCGGGACGGGCCCGGTATGAAAAAGCACAGGTCGCTTACCCCGACATGCCGGAGGCGGATCGGAGTCTAAGAGATACAGGGGCGGAGCTCATTCGGCTGATGGGGCTTGAGAGGAAGCAGAAGGCGGCGTCGAATAAGCGGCGGCGGGAGAATCCGCTCAGCGAAGCGCAGCTGATAGAGGCACGGCGGCAGATTCCTTTTTTCAAAGCGGCGTGCGGCGACGACCTCGGGGAATTGCGAAAGCTGCTCGACGCCGGTGAGGATCCAAACGCCGTGAAACTGGTCGGCGGATTCACGCCACTTTACAACGCGTGCGCGTTCGGTTCGTTGAAGCCGGCACAGTCGTTGTCCGCAGTGCAATTACTGTTGGAGCGGGGGGCCGACCCGAACAAGCGGTTCGAATTCGACTCGATGATCGACGGCCGGTTGGAACGCGGTTTGACGGCACTGATGGTGGCGGGGACCGCGGAAGTAGCCGAGGCGCTGTTGGCGGCGGGCGCCGAGGTGAATGCGGCAAGCGCCGAAGGCGTGACGCCGTTGATGCGAGCGGCGGGTAGTGGGCGGGTCGACGTGGTGCGGGTGCTCGTGGCGGCAGGGGCGGATGTTGATGCGAGGAGCAACGACGGCCGGTCGGCGGCGGAGGTTCCCTGCTCCAAGATAAAACTCCTTCTCGAGAAAAGCGAGGGCATCAAGCCGGGGCAAGCCGAGAAGCGAATCGAGGAGTATCGCGAGGTGCTGCGGATGCTTGGCGCGGAGCAGTAAATGTCTTCGGAAGGCGGGAGTATGTGCGAGGAGGTTGGCGGACAAGGAGAGGCATAGCGCGGCGGCGGGCGTGAGTTGCTTTCGCGGTCCGATGGGTGTGGTATATTGACGCCACGCATTGGGGGCGATTGGGGCGTTGGGCGTCGAGGCCGCGATGATCGTTTTAACGCAGTTGACGAAGCGGTTCGGTACGCAAACAGCCGTTGATGCGATTTCGTTTGAGATTCCGGCGGGGCAGATCGTCGGCTTCTTGGGGCCGAATGGGGCCGGCAAGTCGACCACGCTCAAGATGTTGGCCGGGATGATCACGCCCACCAGCGGCACGGCCAGCGTGTGTGGCTTCGACTTGCGCGAGCAGACGATCGAGGTGAAGCGGAACATCGGACTCGTGCCGGAGTCGGGGGCGGTGTTCGAATGAATGGCACTTAGATTTTGCGTAACATGTTGCCTTAGAATGGTATAGGTGGAAAAGGCCTCTCTTGCGTAGATGGAGCTGTCACACGCCCATCACTGGCAAGGAGGCCTCGCGATGTCGCTATTTAACCAGGGACGGTTCCGCCAACAAGTGCGTTTTCTGCAAAGGCAGTTCTTGCAAGACGGCGAGTTGCCGTTCACGGATGTGTTGTCCGAGGGGACGATAGCGCAGGCATTGAAAGCACTGGATGTCGTCTGGCTTGACCGGATTTATTCGCCGCTGGTGACGCTGTGGGTGTTCTTGAGCCAGGTGCTGAGCCAGGATCATTCCTGTCGTGCGGCCGTTGCCCGCCTGATCGCTCACCGCGTCTCACGCGGGCGACGTCCCTGCTCTGCGGAAACGGGCGCGTACTGCCAAGCCAGGAAGCGCCTGCCGGAGAAGTTCTTTTCTGGCGTCGCTCGCCACGTCGGGAAAGCGCTTGACGACGGGGTTGATCCCGCGTGGCTGTGGAAAGGCCGACCCGTTTACATGTTTGACGGAACGACGGTGTCGATGCCGGACACGCCGGAAAACCAGGCCGCCTATCCTCAGGTCTACAACCAGAAGCCCGGGCTGGGTTTTCCCATCGCGAGAGTCTGCTCGATCATCTCGCTGTCATGCGGGGCGATGCTTGATCTGGGGATCAGCCGTTACGCTGGCAAAGGCCAAGGCGAGTTGAGCCTCCTTCGGAGAATGTGGGACATTCTCTCTCCGGGAGACGTCCTGCTGACGGACGCCCTGATGTCGACCTGGTACGAGATGTTGACGCTCAAGCAGCGCGGCGTCGATTCGGTAAGCCGACTCAACAAGGCGCATCGGCACGCCGACTTTCGCCGCGGTCGGCGCTTGGGAAAAGACGACCACGTCGTCCGGTGGCCGAAGCCCAACCGGTTGATTGGCGGCATCACATGGGCGACCTACAAGAGCCTGCCCGACTACCTGGAGGTTCGCGAGACGCGCGTTCGCGTGGAACAGCCCGGGTTTCGCACGAAGGTGATCATTGTGGTCACGACCTTGCTCGATCCGGAATCGACGACCAAGGAAGACCTGGCGAGCCTATATCGAAGTCGGTGGAGTCAGGAACTCGATTTGAGGTCTATCAAGATCACCATGCAGATGGATATCCTGCGGTGCAAAACGCCGGAACTTGTCCGCAAGGAGATCTGGACGCACGTCCTGGCCTACAACCTGATCCGCACCATCATGGCGCAAGCCGCCAGCCAGCATGAACTTCAACCAAGAGAAATCAGCTTCAAAGGAACCGTTCAAACGCTCGAAGCGTTCCAGCCGCTGATCAGCTTCCAAGGCCACAAAGGCGCGACGTTCCGCGAAAAGCTCTACCTGCAGCTGTTAGAAGCCGTGGCAAGTCATCGCGTCGCAGACCGGCATGATCGATTCGAGCCTCGCATGCGAAAGAGGAACCCAAGGAAAGCAGAAATGATGACCAAGCCTCGCCATGAACTTAAACGCCTAATGCGAAAAGGAGTTACGGAAATCTAAGTGCCATTCGTGTTCGAATCGCTCACCGGGCTTGAATACCTGGAGATGGTTGCGGCGCTGTACGGCATACCAGGCGATGCGGCACGTGGGCGGATCAAGCAGTTCATCGCATTTTTCGATCTGAGCTTCAATACGCTCACGGAAAAGCTACTCGGCGCGTATTCAAAAGGGATGCGGCGGAAGGTCGTGATCACGGCGGCGCTGTTGCACAATCCGCCGGTGGTGTTTTTCGACGAGCCACTCGACGGACTCGACGCGAATGCCGCGGTGGGACTCAAGGCGCTGATCCAGACGCTCGCCCGCGAGGGCAAGACGATCGTCTACAGCTCGCACATTCTCGACGTGGTCGAGCGGGTCTGCCATCGCGTGATCATCATCGACAAGGGCAAACTGCTGGTCGACGGACGGCCGGACGAGTTGATCGCCGCGCACCAATCGGGAAGTCTCGAGCGGTTGTTCACCGAGCTGACTGGGGGCACGGAGCTTGAACGGCGGGCCGAGGACTTTGCCAAGACATTTCTCCCATGAGTGCGAGCTTGACCAATTCGACGACCGCCCCCGATTCGCCACCCAGGTCGGCAGACGCGGCTCCGAGTTCGGCGCGAACGCTGCGCAAGCTGTTGCTGACGCTGTTCCTGCGCGGGCAGAGTTCGCGCGGGTTGAAGAAGAATGCGGCACCGAAGTCGGTCGGCCAGAAGCTGGCTATGACGATGTTCTTCTACGGGATGTTCGGCTGCATCGCGTTCACGCTCGTGCGGCAGCCGGTGTTTTTCTTGAGCGCGTATCTGCACGCGATGACGTTTGCGATCGTCGGAATGTTTGTGGCCGCGTCGGCGGGCGAGGTTTTATTCAACCAGGCCGAGGCCGACATCTTGCTCCATCGGCCGATCGAGCCGCGAACGCTGCTGTGGGCGAAAGTGCGCGTGTTGGTGGAGGTGTCGCTGTGGATTGCCGGGGCGTTCAATTTGGCCGGGCTGATCGTGGGTATGCAGGTGCCGAATGGAAGCTGGCTGTTTCCACTGGTTCACGCGGGATCGACGCTGTTGCTGGCGCTGTTTTGTGTCTCGTGCGTGGTGGTGGTTTATCAATTGTGCCTGCGCTGGTTTGGCCGGGAGCGACTCGAAGCGATCATGGTGACGGCGCAGGTGGTGGTCTCGGTGGGCGCGGTGTTGGGCGGGCAACTTCTACCACAAATGCTCGCCCGCGAGGGGCAGCTGACACATGTGGCCGAGTCGGCGTGGTGGATCGGCTTGGTGCCGCCGGCATGGTTCGCGGGAATTGATGATGCGCTCGCCGGAAGCGGGGCGACCAGCTCCTGGCTGTTGGCGGCGTGCGCAGTCGTGGCCACTGCTTTGGTTCTGTGGCTCGCGTTTGGGAAGCTGGCCAATACCTACGAGGCCGGGCTGCAAACGCTCAACGAATCGGCCGGTGCCGTGAAGCAAAAGCAGCGCGGACGCTGGATCGGTAGGCTGGTCAACCAGCCGCCGCTGAGCTGGTGGCTCCGCGATCCGGTCGAGCGGGCTTCGTTCCTGCTGACTGTGGCGTATCTGGTGCGCGATCGCGACGTGAAGTTGCGAGTGTATCCCGGACTCGCACCATTTTTGGTGCTGCCGGTGCTCTTCTTGTTTGGCGGTCGGGGCGGACCGGCCGACGGCCAGACGTTTGGCATTTCCATCTCGTGCGGCTATTTGTCGGTGGTGCCGATGCTGGCCGCGAGCATGATGAGTTATTCGCAGCATTGGCAGGCGTCGGATTTGTTCCGCGTCGCGCCCCTCGCGGGGCCGGGGCGGCTCTGTCACGGGGCGCGGCAGGCGGTGCTGTTTGTTTTGGCGCTGCCCATGATGGTGGCACTCGGTTTAACCAGCTGGGCGATGGTGGGAATGAGTTCGCAGTTCATGCTGTTGTTGCCGGGGCTGATCGCGCTGCCGGTGTTCACGCTGATTCCCAGCCTGAACGGCCAGGCGGTGCCGCTCTCGCAGCCGGGCGACGAAGCGAAGGCGGCGTCGCGTGGGCTGTCGATGATCGGCATCATGCTGCTTGCGCTGGCGATCGGCGGGTTGGGACTCGGCGCCTGGCATACAGGTGTGTTTTGGTGGTTTGTGCTCGCGGAGTTGCTCGTGGCGGGCGGTGCGTACTTTGCGATGTGCCGCGTGATCGCACGGTCGCGGTGGGCATCGGCGGAATGAGCGTCACGGGACTCGGCAGCGCGGCGGTGCGGGATGAGCCCTCATTCTGATCATGCCACAATCGGTGAATGAATGGTGGATTGGCTGTGGGTGTTCGGGCCCTAGGCGTTCGGTTGCTGAGACAACCGAATCGCCCGGGGCTAAATAGGGTATGGAGTTCGTTCTTGGATGTGTTGGCGATCCAAGGATATGGAGTTGAACCGCGTTGCGGCAGAGGACGGCGCCCGTGAGAATTGATTGATTTCACGTGGGACGACGGTGGTATGTTCCCAATCGCGGCCGACCACTGAATCGCGATTTGTTTGGAGACATGACGCGATGACAAATGGAACGGCGAACAAACCGGTGGCATTAGCTGTGGCGAGCGAACAACGGTGGTTGGCGCGAGTCGCGTTGGTGCTGCTGCTGGTCGGTTGGGTCCTGCCGGTGCTGTGTTGGGCGTTTTGGCTGCCGCAGGTTTTGCTCTGGATCGCGTGCGGCGCGGTGTTGCTCTCGTTCGTGCTCGGCGTCGTCGGCTGGCGGCGCCCGCTGGCGAAAGCTGCCGTGGTCGGTGCGGTGGCGTTTGGGCTGCTCGGCGTGCGCGAGGTGCAGCGCGGTTTGCCGACCTATCCGCTCGAGATCCGACCGACGGCGGCATGGATGAAGCCGCTAGCGACGCGGTGGATCACCCAGTCGGCGGCGAAGCCGTATTCCATCCGGACGGATTCCGATTGCCAAGAGCGCGGCGAGGATTCGCTGCGGTTTGAATTGGCGCGGGCGATACGTGGGTGGACCAGACTTTTTCGCATACGTTCCGAGCGGAAGTGACGACGAAAGATTTTCCTCCGGCTGGCGTGGAGAAGTGGTATGCGCTCAGCGTCTTGTTTCCGAGCGATTTTCCGATCGAGAAGAACCGGCTCAATTTCCGCAGTGGAAAGAAAGAGAGGGTTTTCTCGCGGTGGGGTTGAGTCCATCGCTGTCATTTCGATTCGTCGATGGTCAGTTCTATATCAGGCTGCGGCACAGCGACGAAAAAGAGATTCGCGACGCGGACGCCGTCGAAGAAAGGGACCTGTTTAAAACGAGAAAGTTTCGGGTGGGGCAGTGGCAGAACTTCGTGGTGCAAGCAAAGTGGTCGTACCGGGACGACGGTCTGGTGAACGTGTGGTGGAACGGTCGGCAGATTGTCGAGTATCGCGGCCCGGTGGGGTACGATCAGCCATTCGCACCAAAACTGAAGTTTGGCTTGTACCGTGACGCAACCGAGAGCACGTACATTGCTTATTTCAATCGAGTCGAAATTGGCGATAGTGCAGAAGACGTGGGCTTCGATCCTGCGACGGCTGCTCGCCCGTCGTCCGAATGAACGGAAATCGCGCCGAATGGCGTCGCCCCGCAGCTAAATGGGGAGGCGGCATGCGGCCGTGGACGAAAAAAGGCGTCAATCTGTCTGCTCGACTTACTCGTGCCCGCGTCCCAATGAACGCCGACGAGCCAGTTTGCACGATTGGCGAGCAAACGACAGCTTGCCGCAGCCGGTGACCATGTCGGAAGTCGGCAAATTCGGCGTTTTCGTTGGCCTGGCACGGCGATTGCGATAGTTGGCAATCAATGTTTGCACGTGAATCCAATCCGAACAGAGAAGGAAAGGTGCATCATGTTGAGCTGGGCTCTTACTTTCTTGGTCATCGCACTGATTGCAGCAGTACTTGGTTTTGGAGTGCTGGCTGGAACGGCGATGTCGATCGCAAAAATCTTGTTCGTCGTTTTTTTAGTGATGTTTGTGATCACTTTGATCGCACCGCGGCTCCGACCGCCCGTTGCTTAAGCAAATTTGCAGCCAGTGCAGTTCGCATGTTCGTGGATTCGACGAACGACGAACTATAAGTTGAACGCGACGCTGAAGAATACAGCCCCTGGTGTTCGGTTGCTGACATAGCCGTACATGGTTTTAACCGTGCAAGACTCTTGTCGCTGGCAGCCGTCGCATCCTTGATCGCTCGCTCATACTGCCGACGCATAGCCGCATTCATTGTGTCTGCCGCGATTGCCAATGCGTGAGAAACTGCATGTCCATCACATACGATGTGATGAAATTCGACGTTGCCCTTGAATTCCCCGACTATTTGATCCTTAGAATTGCGTTGCACGTGTATTCCGCCCCCACGTGCTCTCGCGTCGTCACCAAATAAATGGACCAGGAACCGCTTGATGTCCTCGATTGGCAATTCTCGCCAGTCTCGGCCCTTGTACTGCATGACCAACTGGAGCCGCGTTAGCATCGCCGCACCGCGAATCTGCTCTGCGTCTGGCAATGCGGCAATTTCGGTATCCAATTCCTCAAGTCGCTTTGTGAGTGCTTCGTTTTCCGACTTGAGCCGAAATTGCATCTTCAAGAACAATCCAACGTCGGCTCCTTTCCCAATTGCGTCAACATACCGTTCGATCTTTGTCTCGTTTTGCTTCAAACACTTTGCCGCTTGTGCACGGTCCTTCACTAATTGTTCTCGATAACTAGCCGGCGGAATTTCTCGTTGAACCGCATCATTGAATGCCGGCTCGTCCAAAAACGAGTTGTAGAGAAAACCGAGTACCGCCGGCTCGATTTCTTTTGCGGCTACGGCAGCTAAACTGCACGAGGATTTTCTCTTGTGTCGATACCAGACTTTTCCTTTAGACGTTTGACCGGTCAGTGCTTGCCCGCAGTCTTTGCATCGCACAAAACCTGTCAACGGATAGCTGCAGACATCGACTCGATTATTAGTGCGGTTGAATTTCAGGCGTGATTTAACTCTCGACAGCAACTTTTCGGACACCACTTCGGGCATCCCGGGCACGACAACCTTTTTCTCGACAAACCCTGCTTCTGGGATATTGAAAGTCGCAACATAAGGGCCGGCCAGTTGTCCGTGCCATACCCATTGCGAAATCTTGCTGCGTGACGAAATTCCGTATTCACCACAGAGTTCGGGCAAATGTTCACCCAAAAGGTATCGCTCTAAAATGTCTGCAATCGCGTGACCTCGTTCGGTGACGTACCAGTGGCAGGCTTCCCGATCATAGTCACGACCTATGGGGCGACTTTGACCCCAGGGTTTGCCCAACTCGGCCATGCGAATTCGTCCGCGAGCTGTTTGATCCAGAATTCGGAGCCGACCATCCTCAACTACGCCGGCCTGCACGAAGTTGGTAAGCGTGCGGTTACTACCCCGCGTATCGAAACTGCCCCTGGTATCGATGACGTGAACACCGAACTCTCTTTTCAGAGTGCGTGCGGATTCGATGATATCAGCACCATCACGGCCAAACCGGCTCACGTCGAAGACAATGACTAGATCAAACTTGCCAGCCGCCGCGTCACGCATCATTTCCTGAAATGCTTTGCGTCCCACTATCGATCGGCCACTCTTGCATTCATCAATGTAGAACCCGCCGAAATGCCAGCCGTTGGCTTGAATGTAGCGGTCGATATCATCCCTTTGAACGGGGATCGAAGTATTGTCACGCTGGCCTTCGCTCGACGTTCGGCAGTAGCCGACGGCTCGGATGGGCTTGGTGCTTATCGCTGTTGCCACGAGATGCGACCCTTTCCGCGACCCAAAGCCAAGAAGAAAAAGCGGGGCGGCGTGGCCAGCCGGGTCGCGGCTGCGTGGCCCCACGTAGCTATCGTGGTGCCGCCCGCAATGCGAATTATAAATTATTTGGTCCGCTAATTCGATCCATGTCAATTTGGGCAATTTTGCAACCGGTCGGCTGCCGTCGGAATGCTGGCCGGTTCGCCGGATCAGCGGCCCGCTACGGCCACCCAGTGACCCGTTGACGCGATTCGAGCCGTCCGGCCGGTCGATGGCTGTCACCCACCGTGGCCGCTGGCGTGGCGTGCCGTGGTGCGTGGTAATATGGGTAATTTATGTACACTACAGCCGTTTCCGGCATCGGCAGCCGGAGCGATTCACGCTGAGCGTTGCTTGAACCCGCCAACACAAACCGGCAACCGGCCACCGATTTTGCAGCGTGAACAAAGGAGTCTCAAACAAACACGCTGGCCGGATGAATCTAGTTTCGCATGGTGCTGGGAAGTTCCAATACGTCGTCATCAAAATCGTCGTCGTCCATCACTTGCTCTTGTTCTCGATCTTTCGCCGAATTGCTAACAAGAGTTGACGGCAGTTCGAGCACGTCGTCGTCCGTGTCGTCATCCGCCACATTGTCGACGATCCGCTGCGTTGACGGCATCAGCAGCGGCTCCTCATATCCAACTTCATCAAAGTGCGGCCGATGGTTCTGTTCGCTATCGCTCCTGCGGTACGTTCTGTCTCTGCAATTGATAATCATGAGTGGCATAGTGTCTCTCCTTTTTTGGTTACAGGTTAATGGCATTTGCTCGCTCTCGAAATTTCTGCCGAGCTCGACGTTCTTCTGCTTCATCCTTTTGCTTTCGGATCAGCCAGGCTGGTGTGGTCGCGTCGACTTCCTTGCGGGCCATGCGGTATCGCTTGTTGGCCCGCGTCGCGGCGGCTCGTAGTGTTTTGAGATAGGCGAGCTTCTCTTCGTCGGTATAGATCCCCGCCGGGCAAAATCCGTCGCCATTCAGATAGCCTTTGAATTGGTGGAACTCGTCGCTCGCCGCCTCAGCCTTGATTTTCCAGAATTGGGCCACTAGCTTCGCACACTCCCACTCGTCCGATGGCGGCGGCATCATTGGCCCGACCCCGCAGGACGAATTTTCGTGGAGAGCACCGTCCTCGAACAAAACGTATTGGCTGTCCGGAATCTGCACGAACTCGCCATGCTGCCTGTAGAATTTCTTGACGGCTGGATTGTTAAAATGCATCACTTTTCCTTTCTGATCTAGAAGCCGCCGGCTCCGCAAAGGATTCTCCGTGCGGCGGTGACCACGGCAACGCCCGCGACCGCATTGGCCAAATCGTCCTTCGCTCCCCTCGGATGGTCGATAATGTCTTTTCCGCCGCTTCTCGTTCGCCGTTCGAGACTGGCCAATTGACCGACGAGCGTTGGATTGTCGAGCAACTCGATCTCACCTGCGCAGAGCAACGCCAAAAGCTCCGCATAAAGCGCACTCTTGTTGCGATCCGCTTTCGTGTAGTGGACGCTGTTCGATGCAAAACTCGATGAGCAATAGTCGGCACCGTAGGCATCACCCACTACCTTGTAGATTCTGAATCGCCGCAGCTCCTCGGCCATGCTCGCAATGACTTGATGGGGATTGTGCGGTGCCTTCCACAATTTGCAGAAATCGAGCACGACTTTGCGGCCCTCTTTGTGCGCGATGGCCAACGCCGAACCGTCAATCCGACCTCCGCTGATGTCCGCGAACGCACAGTAGCGATGATCGCGTGGCAAGTTTTCCAGCCGATTCTTCACGACCAATGCTTCCACAACTTCGCGTGGCACGAACAGACCCACGTCTTCGCGCCATTCGGCGTAGTATTCGCTTTTGGCTGCCGCCAAGTCTTCCTTCATGGCTCGATCAATGACGGATTGCCGCAGTGTGGGATTCATGGTGCGGCTGGGAGCACGCCAAACGAGCGTATGCGAACTGTCGTTGCCGAAGTTCTTCTCGAACGTGGTGTATGCCCAGCCGCGTTTGGCATACGGAGATGAGATCGCTATGAGCTTACCGTTGGTCGTGGCCAGAGCCGGTTGCAGTGCCCGGATCAATTCGGTGTCTGACCGAATCTTGCTTTCGTCGTCCAAGCCGAAAAAGCAAACTTCATCGACCACAACTGTCAGCAACGTGTAGCCGCGAGTGTGCTTGTGGTCGGCCGGCAAGACTTCGACGCGGACATTGTTCTTACATTCAAACGCATCTTTCCGATCCGATACGAGTTGCGCATGAAGCATCGGAGCATCGAACAACGCACGCAGATACCCTTTCACGTTCGAGCCCTGGCGAATGGTCGGCGTGATGACTGGCACCAACCCGGTTTCGCCCGCAGCTAGTTTCGAGTGGGCACCGGACAAGACGCCAGCATACGCTCCGATGACTGCGCTGATGCGAGACTTGCCGGAGCGACGACCGGTCAAGAACAGCGCCGTATCGAACCCTTCCGGCGGCAGCTTGCGTGGATCGCGGCCCGTGCACTCACGAATCAAGTTGCGTCCAAATTTGCTGGTGACGGGCAGCCCGTAGAGAACGCGGAGAGCGATTAGCCAAGGTTTCCAGGAGGTGAGATTCTCGCCGAAGAACGGCCTGAATAGATTCTCGTCTTTAATCGCCTCGATGATGTTCAAGCTCTATTTGCGGTCCTTCGCATGTCTCCCGTTGGTTTTCGTGGCTACGTAATCTTCCAGCGATACTGTCGGTCGGCGTTCAATGGCGAATGCTCCGAGTTTGGTCAGCAGCCCGTTGAGCGTGTTGCAAGCCTGGCAATAGCTTGCCCAGCGAATCTCCTGGCCCTCCATCGCGTCGACCTCCATGCTCTCTAAGTAGCTGAGCATGAAGACCGCTCGACCGGCCAGCCACTCTTCGGCTTTCGTCTCAATTCCGCAATCCTCAAGCAACTCTTGCAGCCGCGTTCGCATCTGCTTCACCACGGCGAACCGTGAATCCGCTTCCTGAATCATTCGCAGCGTGAAACCCTTGTCCTTCTTGGCCAAGCCAGGCTTGGGCAAACGGACTTTCTTCTTGCCGAACAATCGCAAGCGCTTCTTCGGTTTGGTCTTCATGGTGCTGCTTGCCGTCGAATGGGAACCGGCCACATACACCCATGATACCACATAGTGAACATTTGTCTACATGCATAATTTCCTTGCGATTATCGGCCCTTTCGCTCCCGTCGTGGCGGCTCGTACACGGCCGTGACCCCGTTCAACACGTTGTGGACGGCTTGCCGCGATTTGCCGTGCTTCGCAGCTATCTCCGATACCGACAGCCCAGCCTCGCGCAGCGCCTTCACCTCCATCGTCCACCTCCCCGGCCGCTTGCCCAACTTCACGCCACGTGCCCTGGCCGCCTCCAATCCTCGTTTCGTGTTCTCCGACAACTTCGTGCGATACATCTTCGCAATGGAGAACAGCAAGCTGGCGATCATCTCACCCGAGTCATCGCCGAAATCTAGTTGCTCGGTGACGCTCACGACCCGCACTCCCTTTTTCATCCACTTGCTCAACAGATCCAAGCCATCGCGTGGTCCTTTCCGCGTGAGCCGGTCGAGTGCCCACACGATCACGGTTTTGACTTCGCCCATGAAGATTGCTTTTTTCAACAAATCGAGTTTCGGTCGCTTCGTCGCCGCACCGGAAACTCGCTCGACATACCACTTCGCGTTGGTGATGTCGTGGCCCTTGAGATATTGCTTGATGGCACGTTTTTGCGACTCCAATCCTTTCTCTTGATCGAGCGTCGAAACGCGCACGTAAACGGCAACTTGGTTCATTTGAATTTCTCCTGATTGAAAATGGTGGAAAGCGAGTTGTTGGAAAACGGTAAAAAACGGGTTTGCGGAAAATGTGTCACTGACTGACTGCTGAAGTCCCATCACTCTGCAAACTGACCCCGGTGTCTAAGACTTGAGCACTCGACCACACTTCGTGCAGACGCATCGAACTCGTGGAGGCAATATCCAACGAACCTCCACGCCGACTGGTCGGTAGTTGTGGCCATTGCGTTCGCATACAGAGAGACGTAGCTGCTTGGCTACGTGCTCGCGTTGCCGGTCGGACATTGAATGAATCAACGTGACGACTTCATCGAATAGAGTCATGGTGTGTCTCCAAATAAAAACAGCCCTGGCGTCCTACCAGGGCTGATTCGGTGCGTTGAACGTGCTATGCGGTCTGTTGCTTGCGGAACGCCAACGGACCGATTGTGCCGATGACAACCAGACGGCCTTTGCTGTCCAGCTTGAATCGCGGGGTCTTCCGCTTTTTCAATTCAAAATCAAGCTGGTGATTCAACGCACTACGTGGAATGCCATACTCGTCTTTGAGTCGTTCGGCCAATTGCTCGACGGAGACCGGACCGCGTTTGAGCAATGCGACAATGGCCGGTTCGTTCAACGCACGTCGAGCGTGAGAGATGGGCGAAACAACGGCAATGTGTTCCTTGCTCGCAAACATTGGGCGTGCCTCTTCGACCGGGGGAACGACAACTGGTTGCTTGGCCGTTTTCGCCTTCGCTGGTGCTTTCGCGGTCTTGGTTGTGGATGCTTTGCGGGTCTTCGTTTTCGTGGCCATGACTTTCTCCTTGTGAAACGGGGTGATACGAGTGTGAACTAATGTCCACGTATTCATTGTATCCCCACTACCAGGGGGTGTCAAGCGATCGGACGTTAAAATGGTCGCATTATTTCCGGACGTGGTGCGCGGTATTCCCCGGCATTCGAGCGGCCGAAAATCAGTGCGAATACGCGACCGATAAAATTGACGGCAGCGACTATTAGATGAGCAGCGTGCTTGAGTTCTATGCACTGAAGAAAATCATCGCGTTGGCGACGACGTACTGCGGTCTTGAGCGACAGCTGATGCGCGCATGACTGGCGAAATGCGCCGATTTAACTGCTCTGGGACGTGCGTAAAAGTTGGCAGGATGGAAACCGTGAACTAGATCAGGAGCAGTGTCAGTCACAGTTCATAGTCAGGAAGGCATATTTTTTCAGAGTGTTCAATTCCGTGCGTTGTGGACTTTTTGGGAACGAATATTGGGTAACTGCGGTGCTGGATTGGTGTATTTACGATATGGTGTGATGGGATGGTGTAACTGGTGGCAGATTTGGATTTATTGGCTTGGCGTTTCCTCTGTCTTTTTGCGGAGGAACTAGAGGTATTGTGAGTTCTGCTTGGGATGCCAGATTGGTTCGTTTTTTCGATGGGTGACTGGGATTTTTCGTGGCGAGATTCAGAGTTGTTTGTTTTTTTGCGGGGTGGCAGATTGGGGTGCCGCTGGGAGCGACCGAGTTTTGAATGAGGTATTCTTGGGTCGATTTTTTGGCACGTTTTAGGGCAGATGCTGGGTCGGCAGTAGCTTGGCGTCTATTCCGCGTCTGGCTGGTGATTCTTTGGCGAATCTGCGGCACGATAGTTGCTTTTTGTTTCGAGCGACCCGAAAAGCAGTGGCGGGGGCGGGGGCGGGGGGTGCGTGCGACAGTGGGTCAAATCGCCCCTGCCATGACGACCGCAATATGTGTTCATTCGTTGCTGCTTGCATTCTCCTCAACGCTAGGCAGTTGCCTCGGATTCATGTAAATGATCGTCAGCATCATCATTCCTGAATTTCCAACTGCCATTCTGGATACTGTCAGGAGTTCGCCATTTGGGTGTCTATACATCTTGTGGTCGACGACTTTCATAACTCCATTTGCCATTACTTTCTTCATCTTCTGTGCAGCAGCGTTGGCTACGTCGCCAGTCACTGCTGAGAATCCACTTCCGTTAGCAATCGGAGCGACAATGTCGAGGACTTCCTCAATTGGCCCGTTGTATTGGTACGTTGCAGATTCTGTACCATCCATCTGTGGAGTTTGGAGCCTTTTTCCTATCGCGTCGTCGAGCGAACTCACAAGTGTCGTGAAATCCAAACTCCGTGCCTGCGGAATACTGCTGTCTTCGGTCGTCGACCTATTGGTAACAATGCCTCTCTCCTGTTTTTTCGCAGCGTCCATCAGATCGGTGTAAAACGCATCGCGTCGTGCACCCGACTGTCGCGGTGGTGCATTGACCCAGACTAAAAAACCCAGCATCACAGCCAACGCCGCTATCGTGATTAAGAAAGCACGGCGGCTAAATCGCCAAGGAATCCAGGGCAGTGTCGCGATTGCCGCAGAAAGTCCGAGCAGGAACCAATGCGGAACGTAGATGAAAAACCGTCCCGTACTTGAATGCTCCCAACGCCATTGTTTGCCCGGACCAGGTTCAGGCGCGTCGGTGAATCGCTTCCAAGCTGCGGAAATATTTGCATAAGACAAAGCAGTGACTGAAAACGCCATTTCTCCCATGTCCGGACCGTATGATTCAAACTCAAACTTGCCATGATTGGAATCAATACGGCAGAATCGAGTAGCTGTTAATGGGACGACCATGCGGTCTCGCCACGTATAGCTGCGAAACCAAAGTATGACAAGTAAAAAGCAAATAAGGACAAAGACCATTGTGAACGCCGCTCGCAGCCCCACACGTATCTTCGGCTGCGTACGCTGAGAAATTGCCTTCGCTACAAGAGTGTGCACGATATCCGGCATGCGACTTAGTACAGCGACTTAGGTGCGAGGTCACAAATAGCCAGTTCTTAAGTGTAGCAGAATCATTCAAAGGACGCGATTCTTTTAGGACTCGCTGATAACTGTCGCCCCTGGGAAAAAAGCTAGTTGCAGACTACCGGCGGCGTGAAACACCGACGCACTCTGCCGACGCTAGCCACCCCGCCGTTTTGCGGCTACCTTCCGTGCCGCTACGGCTTCTCGCCGCCTGATTCTCTGTTAAGTGTCGCCACCGCCGATGTCAGACGCATGACACACAAGCCATCGTCTTTGCACGGCACGTCGGTCGCTGGATCAAACGATGATATTGACGTGGAGACTTCACCGTTGTTCAATATACCGAACACTAACCACGCGGGGATAGATGATAACTTGCTCGTGCGGAATTGGGTAATTATGCGATATGGGGAAAATGTCAATCGATAAGAGGACGCCGAGCAATTTAGGCTGGCCAGCGGTTTGTGTCCAATGGCTGGCTGCGATTACGTTCCTGATTTTTCTCTACATCGGGCTCTACGCCGGATACAACAGTACGATTCCAGTTGTCGGCACGCCGTCGCCAAGATTTATGTTTGTCATGCGAATGATGTTGGTCAGTTCACTTGTGGTTGGAATCGTAGCTTCGCTATTCGTCATGGTGTGGGGCTTCACCCGGCAACGAGTAACGGCGTCGTTGCCTGCTGCGTTGTTTATTTTCGTACTGTATTTCTTGGTGCATCAGTACGTTGTAGCAACATGGCACAGACTTGTGTGAAAACAAAAAGCCCCAGCATCGGGCGTGCGGTGCCGGGGCTTCGCTTGTTTTTGATTCCCGCCTAATCCTAAGCGGCCAGCCGCCGACGTGCCCACGGGCTACGTTGGCATCTATTTCGACACCAAGCCAGCGGCGGCCAAATTTCTTGGCGGCAGCCAACACGGTGCCGCTATCGACCCGCGAGAATTGTTTGGATTTGTTAAACTAGGATTCTATGGAGCGGCCCCGCATATTTCGGTTTTTCATCATCGCAGCGGCGTGTCTCGTCGTTTGCATGCTGCTCACCTTATTTCTAGTACGTAGTCGCGGCGTTTCTATCCCGCTGTCGTCTATAATATCCACAAGCGGCCAAGGCGAATTGCAGGCAACTACAGCAGGCTATCGAATGGTCGACGGCGAGAAACAGTACGTAGTTCCGACCGGCGAAGCGTTGCAACACTTTTTCGACATGACAAAAGGAAATGCGGCATCCAATGTATTCCTTGTGGATGCTCCAAATGACGTATCCGCAATGGCAGTTTCCAGCACAGTCTTTGCGGGATACCGTTCGGCTGAATATCCAGCAGTTTTGAATAAGCCAAATCCACCACGCGGCAATCATTGGCTAGTTGTTTTTGTTGGCGTTGCCGGCAGCAGCCCAGTAAGTTGGATTGTGGATAACGTGACCGTGAATGATGGCAAGATTAGATTCGGCTACCACAGAAACCCGATTGGTGCATCGTCGCTTGATATTCACTACTACTATTATTGGGTGCCGCTCGGAAAACTTGACGACGGAATTTACAGCCTAGAGTTGTACGATACGAAGTTGAAGGCCGTTACGTTGATGCGGCGAGTCGAAATCCTGACACCGCGACGGCGGCGGCTCCAAGCGACCTAGCTCGCAACTTTTTTGCGTGCCGTTTTTCGTTTTGCTTTCGGTTTGGCCAGTCTTTTTTTCTTGGCCGGCTTCGGTTCGTTAAGCAGCACACACTTCTTCGTCGGCCGTCCGCCCTTGCGTGTCGATGGAATCTCTTCCCATTTCGCCAGCTTGGCTCGAACCAATTCGGTCAACGCCGCATCGGCACTATTGACGGTCTTGTGTTTCCAGCTACTTCGCATTAGTTCGCGAGATGTAATGCTTCCGCCGCGTCGCTGGATGGTAGTCACTAGGTCTCGGCGTTCGCTATCCTTGTCCGACTCGCCGAACAATTGGTAGATGCGTCGAGCTTCGCCCTTGAACCATTCCGTCAGTCGGATCGCCTTCTGCATCGCCAAGCCGGATATCTGCAAATCGTCTCCCTCAAGCTGCTTCTCCTCGTCAGACGCCCAGATAGCGAATTGGAAGATGAGTGCGAAGCGAGCGGCATAGGCCAGCAGCTTGCCCCAGGCGGCCTTCAGGTCGTGGTCGAGCAGGTGTGCCTCGGCGGTGTGCTGATCGTGAAACTTGGCCCACATTTGCTCAGCAGTTTCACTGAGTTTCACGATGTCTGGCTTGCAGTATGTTGCCTCGAACTTATTCGTCTGCATGTCGAGTAGCCGATTGAAAACGCTACGCACTTCACTTTTCGCAGCCAACGAGATCGACTGCTTTGACCACTTTTGTGGTTTGGTGTCGGGCTGCCATGTCAGCAGGAATCGTGCACACAAACCATCCGATAGATTACGCTCCTTAAGAACTGCGTCCTTGAAGACCTTCGGCTGAATGCCACCAACGATACTAACCGACACTCGTGGAACATGAATGCGTTTGTTGTAGCGGAGAGTTCGGAGTTCACCGGCCGACCACCAGGACATCCACTGTCCTTTTTTGGGGGCAGCATGGCCGGCACGACCGAGACTACTGAACACCTCCACCAGTTCATCTGGCATTATCAACAGACTTGTGTCCGGTTGACCTTGAACCGCGTCACGCACGCCGGCGGTGGTTGCGTCGGTCGAGATGTACGTCACGTCGCCGCCATTGTCCCGTTCCTTGTTCTGGCGAGCACTCAAGAACTGAGTGGCTGCTGTTTGGGATGGAGATTTGTGCTCGCCGCTGTCGCTGATTATGGCGGCCCAGATGATGGGAGGCTCTGTCCAGCCAGCCTTCAATCGGACTACTCGTTTATTGCCGATGGCACGTCCCAAACTGGCCATGAGTGGCAGTGCGACGTAGGACGGGTCGCAGCCGATGGAAGATGACGCTTCACGAACGAATCTCGCCATGAATTTCGGCAGAACCTGGACTGGAAATGGCTTGGGTTTATCTGTCATGGAAATTCACAGATGAAGTTTAATGTTATGTGCATTGACATTGACAGAACCCAGTTCTACGCCAGTTGTGTCAATGCGTCAATGAAAAACAATCAAAACTCGAATCGTCGATGAATTTCAATATCATCGCCAAAAAAACAGAAGAATTGAGAGCATCAATTGCTCCAATTATGGCTACGCGGTACGAGCGATTGAATGCCAGCGGATGAACGTAGCACGGATGGGAAATGGATGATGAATATGGGTCCGGATGCGTTGGAATATGGGTCCGAAAACGGGTCCAAATGTGGGTAACGATTTCCATTTCTGCCAATTTCTCGAAAACAGCTTGTTTTACTGGCTGAACTACCATTTTTATTGGTTCCCGTCACGAAAATCCGGACAACTCAATCTGGTGATTTAATCCAGTCTCCGATCGTCGATCTTTTAATGCCGAATTTGCCATACTCGTCGAAAAGCTGATCGACCTTCCACCCTTCCTTGCGACGTTGAACGATTTGCGGCTTGTACGTGAGCCTGAGTCGTTTTTTGTCACCCGGTCGTTTTTTCGGTGGCCGTCCGCGTCGCTTTTTCGACGCCTTCAAACCTCGTTTCGTATCCGCACTTCGATCCTCTTGTGTGTCTGGGCGAATGACGGTTGCCAGTTGTACCCCACCGACAAGTTCCTGCAATTTCTCGAAATCTTCCACGGTGGGAAGCACTCCACGGGCATGATGCCTATTGCGGACGAACCTCGACGTGTGCATCGCCACAATCACGGCATCCTTCCGCCGGGCCAACTGGCCGGCCTTGACCAATTCGGGTCGTCCGCCCGGCCAGAGCTTCCACGCAGATACGTCTTCCTCCGAAAATTCGCCCACGATCTCGATCCTGACCTTGTGGACACGTCCCCAATACTTGACCTTATTGCGCAGGGCTTCCATCTGGTGCACCCCGTTGCCACGGCGGCCTTGCTTGTCGCTACTCACTCTGACGTACAAGACCACGCGGAGCACCAAACCGAGCCGTGCTGCTCTGCGAATGAGCATCCACAGTCGGAAAAAGTACTTGTTCGGATTACCTGCCGGGCTTGGTTCCCGCCACTCATCTTCGTCGGCCACGAGTTGCGTGTCTGAACTTTGCCATCGCCGTCTGTCTTTTGATCTTTTCATGGTCTGACCTTTCGCTCGTTTACCTGGTTCTGAGCAAGTACGATCACCCGCATGGGAAAACCTCTTTCACGTTGTCCTCAAACAAAAAAACGTCCCCGGCTGTAACCAGAGACGTGTCGTTAATACTTTGCTGCCTCGGCGGCAATTACGAGCGAACCGCTGAAGGGCAAGCGGTTAAAACCATGTACGGCTGCTGAGACAACCGAATCACCAGGGGCTAAATGTTGGGGGATTAGTTCGTGGCGGCGAGTTCGTGTTCGGCGACGTCGGCGGTGTCGGCTTCCGGGTCCTCGCCTGCCTTCACCAGGCCGGGGATCGAGGGCCAGCGGGGTTGTCCAGTCGCCAGCAGCACGTTGGTCCAGAGCTCGCCGGTCAGCTCCATCCGCTTCTTCTCTTGGATGGCGGTGCAGATCGGGATGTGGACGAAGACGTTGTTCCACATGCCGATCATCACGTCGGTGTTGCCGGCCATCGCGCTGTGGGCGGCGTAGCGGGCCATTTGGTCGCTCAAGAGGCGGTCGGCAGTGTTGGCCGGCACGCTGCGGATCAGGTAGCTGGGGTCGATGTACTTGAGCGAGATCGGCACGCCTTCCAGCTTGAAGTACTCGCAGATTTTGTCGCGGAGGAAAATGCCGATATCCTGGTACTGGCGGTTGCCGGAGGCGTCGCAGGCGCCGTTCTGCTCGGCGAAGACGTGCTGGCCGGCGCCCTCGGCCACGGCGATGACGGCGTGCTTGCTCTGGAGGATGCGCTCCTTGAGGGCGGGGAGAAAGCCGTTCGGGCCTTCGAGCGGGAAGGCGATTTCCGGGACGAGGCAGAAATTCACTTCCTGACTGGCGAGCGTGGCGCCGGCGGCGATGAAGCCGGCGTCGCGGCCCATCAGTTTCACCAAGCCGATGCAGTTCGGCGCGCCCTTCGCTTCGACGTGGGCGCAGCACATGGCTGCCTGCGCGGTTTCGAGCGCGGTGGCGAAGCCGAACGTGCGATAGACATATTTGATGTCGTTGTCGATCGTCTTGGGGATGCCGACGACGGCGATCTTGAGCCCGCGACGGGTGATTTCTTGGTAGACGGCGTGGGCGCCGCGTTGTGTGCCGTCGCCGCCGACGCAGAACAGGATGTTAATGCCCTGGCGGTGGAGGAAATCGACGATCACGCTCGGGTCCTGCGGTCCGCGCGAGCTGCCGAGCGCGGTGCCGCCGAGCTTGTGAATCTCGGATACGTAGGCGTCGGTGAGCGGAATCGGCGTGAGGCCGGACGCGGGATTGAGTCCGAAGTAGCCGTTGCGGATGCCCAGCACGTTGCGGACGCCGTAGTTTTTGGAGAGCTCGAGGTAGATCGAGCGGATGACGTTGTTGAGGCCGGGGCAGAGTCCGCCGCAGGTGACAATGGCGGCGGTGGTGTAGAAGGGGTCGAAGTAGATGCGTTCGCGCGGGCCGGCCTGTTCGAGCAGCAGGTCCTGGTGTGGGGCCTCGGGCGAGACGTCGAGTTGGTAGCGGATGCGGGGCGTGCCGGGGACGAAGTCGCCGAGTCCGTCGCAGTGGGCCGACGAGAGTCGCAGGGGCGAAGGTTTTTCGTTGAGCCCGAGCGTGGCGACTTGAAAGTCTTCTTGACAGAGCATGGCCGACCTCCGCAAATACTCGGCCGTCGACAATCGAAGGACGTGGGCCGAGGGGAAGCTGCCTGATATTGATCTCGCCAACCGGATTCATCATAGCACGATTGGAGAATCGATCAAATGGCCATGCGAAGGAGGGTGCATGGTTCAGGGGCCAGGATTCAAGGGTGAGATTCCTGAACTCCGAACCCCGAATGCTCGTCGGGATGGAGTGCGGGGATTGACCCCTGCGGCAATGGTCCGTAGATTCGGAAAGGCCCCAACTTCGTGCCGGAGTGGCGGAATTGGCAGACGCGCCGGACTCAAAATCCGGTGCCCGCAAGGGCGTGGAGGTTCAAGTCCTCTCTCCGGTACTTACGTCGTCGTCATTTCCGAGAAGTGCGTTATGGTCGTTTCGAGCGACGAAATCTGGTGGGGCGATTTGCTCCGCTTGATGCACCGGCAGCCGGCGAAATGGCTCGTGTGAGATAGCCGGGCTTGGATCATGGTGCCGCCCGGTCGAACTCGGTTGCCGCGAGATGTGATTCCGGTCAGGCCTGTTGGGCCGAGTGAGACGATCGCACAGCGGCCCCGCTGCTCAAGTGCCAAGCCACATTCCCGATCGTAGGCCGACCGCGGCGAGCGCCCCGAGAAGCGGCCCGACGACGGGGATCCAGGCGTAGGACCAGTCACTGTCGCGTTTGCCGGGGATTGGCAACAGAGCGTGGGCAATGCGGGGACCGAGGTCGCGGGCCGGATTGATCGCGTAGCCGGTCGTGCCGCCCAGCGATAGGCCGATCGAGAGGACGAGCATCCCGACCGGCAATGCGCCGAGCGTGCCGAGGCCGATCTTGGTCGGCGAGGCGGCGCCGGCCGGCACCGGCTGCCCAAGGTCGATCGACGGTTCGACGGCCAAGAGGACCGCGAATACGAGCACAAAGGTGCCGACGATTTCGCTCAGCAGATTGGAACTCGGCCGGCGAATCGCTGGTGAGGTACAAAACGTGGCGAGCTTGGCTTCTGCGTCGTTCGTCACGTCGTAGTGCGGCCGGTAGAAGAGGAACACGAGCGTCGCGCCGAGGATCGCGCCGAGCAACTGAGCGGCAACGTAGCCGGCGACTCTGTTCCAAGGGAAATCGCCCGCGGCGGCCAGGCCGAGCGTGACGGCGGGATTGATGTGGGCCCCGCTGATCGGCCCCACGCACCAGACCGCGACGAACACGGCCATGCCCCAGCCGAAGGCGATCACGATCCAGCCGGAGGCGTGCCCCTTGGTCTTGTCGAGCACGACGTTGGCCACGACTCCGTTGCCCAACAGGACCAACAGCGCGGTGCCCACGAACTCAGCCAAGTACGCCTGCATCGAAAAAGTTCCTCCGCCGAAAGTCGAACGAGCTGCGTGCCTCGCCGTTCAAAGAGGTTCGCATTGTACGGATTCGCGGCCGCCTTGTTAACAGCGGCCCAAGGCGGCGGATCTATCGGGACTGGCCGTCGACCTCGTATAACCAGAGGAGTGGCAATCATCACCAAAACCGCGCAAGTGACCGACGAGCAGGCCGGCCGAGTCGACCGGGTCGTGCGTGCGCTCAGCGGTTTGCCGCATCGCAAACTGCCGGGGCTGTTCGACCATGGTTGTGTGACCGTGAACGGCGAGCCGTGTGGGGATGGCGGCCGGTTGGTCGGGCCGGGCGACCGCGTCGAGGTGTGCTACGATCCGCAGCAGGGGTATCCCGAGAAGAAGCGGGCCTGGGCGGATGCCGCTTTTTCGATCGTTTACGAAGATCAGTACCTGGTGGTCGTCAACAAAGCGGCGAACGTGCTCACCATCGCCACCGAGCGCGGCGGCGAGACCAACACGCTGGTGGACCGCGTGTCGCACTACTTGAAGCACACGGGCCGCCGGCGGGAAGCGCTCGTGGTCCACCGACTCGATCGCGGCGTGAGCGGGCTGTTGGTGTTTGCCAAGTCGCGCTCCGTGCAGGAGAAGCTGCAGGAGCAATTCAAGGCGCGGAAGCCGAAGCGGCGGTACGTGGCGATCGTGGCGGGGATCGTCGAGCGGCCGACCGGTACGTTCCGCTCGCACCTGGCAATGCGGAAGAATCTGGATCAGTATTCGACGCGCGACGAGGCCGCAGGCCAACTGGCGATCACGCACTATCGCGTCATGAAAACGCTCGCCGACACGACGGTCGTCGAGGTCCGCTTGGAGACCGGCCGGCGCAACCAGATTCGCGTCCACTTCGCCGACCACGGCCACCCGGTGCTCGGCGACCCGCGCTACCGACCGCAAGACGCCCGGCACGAGGGCTGGCCGGCGAGCCGCATCGCGCTGCACGCGCTGTCGCTGGGCTTCGAGCATCCGGCAACCGGCAAGCCGCTCGTATTCGAGTCGGAGCTGCCGAGCACGATGCAGCAATTCATCGGCAAGTAGCGGCGAGCCGGTGGGCGGCACCGAGCCGCTGTGCTGTTGCCGGTTTCGTCGGTGGAGGGATTGGCGGAGCAGGTGCCCGAGATGCTGCCATAGATGCTCAAAAGCCGGCCGAGGTTTTGAGCATCTATGGCGCGGATCGAATCTGGCGATCCAGCCGCCTCTGAGCAGCTTCTACCGATGGTGTACAACGATCTGCGTAAACTGCCGGCGGCAACCGATCCGGCGTCGTGCTCCGCGGCCGCCGGTCCGCAGTACCCGAACAATCGGCATCCTGAGCATCATCCCGACGACCTGGAAGCTCAGAAAGCCTGTAAATCTCGGTGCGGCCATTTCAAGAAAAGATCGGCGCGGCCGACAGTCGATTCCTCGAAAGTAGATGCAAACAGACGACGAGAGACGATGAATGATGAGCTCAGGGCCAATACCACGGTGGCTGGTCTCGCCCGTGGTTCTCGGCGTGGTCGTCTGCGCGACTCCGGGCTGGTGCCAGTCGATACGCCCGGCGGCGGAAAGTAGTATCTCGTCGGACGTCGGTGACGCGGACCAATTCAATTCTCCACTCTTGTCGCAAGATGCCTGGCTCGATCGATCGTCTGGCGACGTCGATTGGTCGATTGTAGGAATTGCGCGTGGCGGTCCGAACACGGGAAATACTGGCAGCGAAGGTGCCTCCGTTTCGCAATCGGTCGGGCCGGGCGGTAACCCGGCGGCCACGGATCTTCAGGTGGGCTCCGGGTGGCTGGGAGATTGGCTCGACGTCAACCACAACGGTTTTCGCCTCGGTGGACTCAATGTCACGGACGTCAACGCGCAGGTCACTGGCGGCGTCGAGCCTGGAAGCTGGACGTCCGGTAGCCTGACCATTCTCGACACGTCGCTCGACCTGGAAGAGTGGATGAACTGGCACGGGGGCCGGTTGGGGATGGAGCTGCTCTTCTACACGGGCGGCGACATCAACGGCGACGCGGGCACCGTGATGGGCTACAACTCGCTCGACGGCGAGGCGCCGCGGACGCGTTTCGAGATCTATACGCTTTGGTATCGCCAACTTCTGTGCGACGATAAGCTCTCGATCCGCGTTGGAAAGTTAGTCCCCACCTACGACTTCAACAACGTCGTGCGTTCGATTCCATTCTCCGACGAAGCCTACGATATTCCCGCCGTCACGAGCGCGATCATTACGCCGCTCTACGTCAGTCCCACGCAACTCGGCGTCATGCCCGGCTACTACAATTCGGCGACCGGCATGACGGCCGCGATTACCCCGAACGATCACATCTATGCCAAATACGGCTTATACGACGGCAATCTCGCGGCTGGCCGTCAAACCGGGCTGGAGGGGCCCCATTTCAACGGCTACTACTTGCAAATTGCCGAAACGGGAGCCATCTGGACGATCGGCCAGCAGGAAAAACCGGGCGGACTTGGCGCCGGATATTGGTATCAATCGGGCTTGTTGTCAGCCCCTGGCGGCAACGTCCGCGGCGCCGAGGGCGTGTATCTGTTCGGTTCGCAACGGCTCTATTTCGAGCGTCCGGGAGAGAGCAACATGGGGCTTTCCGCGTGGATTCAACTCGCCGCCACGAACTCTGATTTTATCGAAACGCACCGCTACGTCGGCTCAGGCTTCACCTACTTCGGACCGATCCGGTATCGTGACGACGATTCAGCCGGCGTCGCGTTCGCCTACGGCAAGATGAACGACGACCCGGCGTCGAATCTCGGTCCGCGAGAAGCGATTTATTCGTGGTACTATCAGTACCAGGTGAATCCGAACTGCTATTTGCAGCCCAACTTAACGTACATCTCGACGCCGGCCGGCAGCCCTGGACTGAGCGACGTCCTGGCGATCACCTTTCGAGCGATCGTGCTCTTCTAATCGCTCGATTCCGCGGCTCGCGCGGGGCGCTCCGATTGTTCCGCGCAATCCGCGGGTCGCTACTGTAGCGATTGTCCGTCTTGGGCCGGGCGACACCTCGAAAGTTGGCCTCAAATCTGGATTTCTAGGACAAGTCTCGTCACTTCGCCCCGTTGACCGTGCTATACGAATGGACGGGATCGTTTATTCCGTGGCTCCATGTCCCGGAATCGACCTGTATGATCCTGCCAGTGCCCCGACGAACCGGTCTCGGGCAACGATAAACGACGCTTTCCTCATGGCCGTTCACAGAGGAAACATCGATTACATTGGGATTACCATCCGGTTGTGGTGGTCCATTCCGTGGGAACCGAAAAAGGAATCGAACCATGCCCATCGTCAAAGCGAAACCGTTTGACTATCAGCTCGACATCGACCACATTGCGCTGCTCTGCATCGACATGCAGCGTGATTTCTGCCTGCCGGGCGGATTCGCCGAATCGCTCGGAAACGACCTCGACAACGTCGCGCCTTGCATCCCGGTCATCGCCGAGCTGCAGGCGGCCTTTCGCAATGCCGGCTTGCCGGTGATTCACACGAAAGAGTGCCACAAGCCAGACCTCTCCGACCTGCCGACTGCCAAGCGCAACCGCGGCAACCCCAAGCTCAAGATCGGCGACATGGGCCCGATGGGGCGAATCCTGATCGACGGCGAAGAAGGCTCCGACTTTATTCCCGAGAACGCACCGATCGAAGGCGAGCTGGTCATCTCCAAGCCGGGGAAGGATGCCTTCTACAGCACAGTCCTTCAAGAGTACCTCCACACGCGGAACATTTCCGGCCTGGTGATCACGGGCGTCACGACGGAGGTTTGCGTGCAAACCACGATGCGGGTGGCGAACGATCGCGGCTACGATTGCCTGTTGGTCGAAGACGGCACCGACAGCTTCTTCCCCGAATTCAAGTCCATGACGCTCAAGGCGCTGACGGCGCAGGGCGGCATCGTCGGCTGGACTTGCCGGTCGGAGCCGCTGTTGGAAGTTCTGGAGTTGGTCGCCGGCGGTTACCTCCGTGAACCCGTACTGGCCTAACTCCGGCACGAGTTCCCAAGGGTAAGCACCGATTCTTCTTCAATCCTGAACCTGCCCGATTGCGGTTTGCATTCGGGGTCCACTAGCTAGCAAAGGAACGAAAATAATGCCGCACGTTAAAGCAAATCCATACGCTTGGCCGTACAACGGAGACCTGCGCCCGGAGAACACGGCGCTGATCGTCATCGACATGCAGGTTGATTTCTGCGCAAAGGGCGGGTACGTGGACAAAATGGGATACGACATCTCGCTGACCCGCAGTCCGATCGAGCCGATTCAGCGCGTGTTGAAAGAGTTTCGCAAGCAGGGCTTTCACATCCTGCACACGCGGGAAGGACATCGGCCCGACTTGTCGGATCTTCCGCCGAACAAGCGTTGGCGCTCGCGGCAAATCGGTCACGGCGTCGGCATCGGCGATGCAGGGCCGTGCGGCCGCATCCTGATCCGCGGTGAAAAAGGCTGGGACATCATTCCCGAACTTGCCCCGCTCAAGGGCGAACACATCATCGAAAAACCCGGCAAGGGTTCGTTCTACGCCACCGACTTGGAGATGATTCTCCATCTCGCGGAAGTTCAGAACGTGATTCTTGCCGGTGTCACCACCGACGTGTGTGTTCACACGACCATGCGTGACGCGAACGATCGCGGCTTTGAGTGCTTGCTGCTGAGCGACTGCACGGCCGCAACGGACCCCAAGAATCACCAGGCAGCGTTGAACATGATCACGATGCAGGGCGGCGTGTTCGGCGCTCACGCGACTTCCGATGCGTTGCTGGCGACGGTTCGCGGCGAAGCCGATGCCGACGCCGAGTCCGCCGAGTTGTTGGCGACAGTCGGCTGAGTCGAATCGATTCGTCGTTCCCATTCGTTGCGTTTCCTAGTGACTCGGTCGAGTAACTCGACGAAACGCGAAGCAAACTCGACGGGGACGCTCCCATTTCTGCGAAGTCTGCGGAGCAGAATGGGAGCGTCCCCGAAGGACGTACTATGGCATTTGAATTATTTGTCAACGGAACGCTGATGCGAGGCCTGCCGCTGCATGGAAACATGGGCGATTCCGAGTTCGTTGGTGAATTTAGAACCGAGCCGCGATATCGACTTTACTCTATTAATGATCTCCACCCTGGTATGTATCGCATTGAAGATGGCGAACAAGGCGGGGTGGCAGTCGTCGGCGAATTGTATTGCGTAAGTGACGAAACCTGGAAACAAATTGAAGCAGGGGAACCACCCAACCTTTATCGAGGCAAGGTCAAACTCGAAAACGGACGCGAGGTTTTCGGCATCCTCTATCCCCGCGAACTCGCGGAAGACAAGCAGCTCGACATTTCTGAGTACGGTGATTGGCGCGTCTATAAGAATTCCAAGCATGGAATAAACGGCATTGTGAACTCGGAGCTGGCGCCAGCACACTAGTGCGTCCTACTCTGGAACGCTTCGATGAACGAAACCATCGACACGATTCTTCGGCCCGCCAAGACGGATCGAATTCCGTATTGGCGGATTGTGCTGCGAGGCTGCTCGCAGCTGTGCTTCCAGTCCAACGAGCTGACGGGGCTAGTCTTCCTGGCGGCCGTGCTCGTCGCGTCGCCCATTTCCGCCGCCTACCTGCTGGTGGCCGCGATGATTGCACCGGCCGGCCGGATGCTGCTCGGCGAAAGAGGCCCCATCCTCGCCACAGGCCTCCCCGGCCTCAATCCGTGTTTGGTCGCGCTCTCGCTGCCGGCCTTCTTCCACACCGGCTGGACGGATGTTGGCATGTGGATGGTGCTCTTGGCCTGTGTCGCCAGCGCCGTGCTGTTGGTACGGCTATTCGTGGCCGTGTTGCCGTTTCCGATCCTGGTACTACCGTTTTTGATCATTTTTTGGATCCTGTATGCCTTGGCGCCCAAGCTCGACGTGCTGCAACCGATCGTGTTCGCCGCGGCCCAGCCCACGACGTTCCATCCTCTCACGGCCGTGTTATCGAGCCTCGGTGAGGCGATGTTCGCGCCGAGCATCTGGTCGGGCCTGCTGTTTGTCACGGGTGTGCTACTCAGCAACTGGCGGCACGGCCTGATCGCCATCTTCGGCGCCACGATTGGAACGGCCGTCGCCTACTACTACCGCGACGCCGATCCGGCCAGCGCCAACCTCGGCCTCTACGGATTTAACGGCGTTCTGACGGCCGTGTCGGTGTTTGTGTTTTGCGGCGGCAAGCTGCGGCTGGCCATCCTGGGAGCTTTGCTTGCTACGATTCTTACACCGGCAGTCGCCGCTTTCGGCGTCCAGACGCTGTCGGCGCCGTTCGTGTTCACCACTTGGCTCATGCTCGCCTTGGGCTGGGTCGAAGACCGTTGGTTCGCTGTTCCACTTGCGTCTGCCTCGGCCGCCGCTGCCACATCCGAACCTGATCCAATTTCGCAACCGGTCTAAAACCAAACTGGAGATTGAACTATGACCACTCTAGCTGCTCCGATCACAATTCCTCACCTCCTCGACCAAGTTGCGAAACTGCGCGAGACATACGATTGGCAACCGTTCCGCCCCGGCGTGACCGCCCACTGGCTGTACAACGAAGGCCACGGCGGGCCGGCCGCCGTGCTGCTCCGCTACGAGCCCGGCGCTCGTGTCGCCGAGCATGAACACGTCGGTTACGAGCACTTGCTCGTCCTCGAAGGCGACCAATACGACGAAGAGGGTTCGTACCCGGCGGGCAGTCTGGTCATCAATCCGCCCGGCACCCAACACTCCCCGGGCAGCAAGAACGGCTGCATCGCGCTGTTGATCTACGAACAGGCCGTCCGCTTCGTGGCGCCTGAATAGACAAGTAGGCGCTTGCCGGCGCTTGAGGACCGTCATCAAAGGCAGCGATGCCCGCGGACCGCACGGGCGCCATAGGGGCGCGAAGACGCAAGGGGCAGGGGCGGCGGCGAGAGTGGCGGGCGCTTCAGTACCCGCCGCCGGTGAGGCCCGTCTGATAGAGCGGCAGGTGGCGGTAGTAGACTTCGAGCGTGTAGAGCGAGAGGCAAGTGACGTAGAGTCGGCCGCCATCGCCGCCCCAGCGGTCGTCGGCGGGGTCCCAACTGCCGCGTTCGCGGCCGCGGCGGACTTGTTTTTCCGGTAGCAGCTTCCGCATTTGCTCGTTCCAGGTCCGCCACGGTGAGCCCTCGGTGTGGTGCATCACTTGCGTGGCGTAGTACCAATAGTAGACGTTCTGCTCGCTCCAGACTGGCAGATTTTCGAGCAAGTAGCGGACGCCAGTTTGTAGCCGCGGGTCGTCGTGTTCCCAGCCGAGATACATCCGGCAGAGGAGTCCTTCGGCGGTGAGAGTGAGCGTCGCACCGTCGCGGACTCGATAGGCATAGCGGCTGCCGCCGTCGCGAGCCACCTCGTCCAAGAAGCCGCTGATGCGGTCGAGCGTCGGGCTGGGAACTTCCAGCCCGGCCATGCGGGCGCTCTGCAGGGCCATCACGAACCAACCGGTGACCGACATGTCGCTGTCGACGCCGGGCTCGTAGCGCCAGCCGCCCTCGGGCGATTGGATCTTCACGCAGTAGTCGACCGCCTTCTGGGCCGCGTCGCGATACTGATAGTCGCCCGTCATGCCGAACAGCTCGCACAGCGCGATCGTGCACATCGCCTGGGTGTAGAGCTGCTGGTTGGAGTGGACCTCGTCGAAGAACTTGCCGTCTTTGTCCATCTTCTTGAGCAGTTGGTTCCAGCCACGGCGGACGACGGGCGTGAACGGGTCCTTCGGATCGCTTTGCGGCGTGTAGCCGGCGCCTTGGAAGGCGAGCAGGGCCATGGCGGTGGCGGCTGCGTCGTTGTTGCTGCGGGCGCCGTCGTCGTAGGGCCCGGTGAGGCTCCACAGGCCGGTGCGGAGTTGGCGATTGGCGAGCCAGCGGAGGCCGAGCGCGACGGCCCCTTCGGTTTTGCCGGTGCCGCCGTAGGCCTTGAGGAGCGCCTGCTTCATGCCTGCCTCGCGGCCGGTGAGGGCGATGCCGATCGTGGTGGGCATCACGGTGCCGGTGGCCACCAGCGGGTTGGGGGCGATCTCCTGCACGTCGGGCGAGGCGAAGGGCTGATCGACCTGCGGCAGGTTCTGGTCGGTGACCACCTGCTCGTCGATTTTGACCGCTTCCAAATCGCTTTGGGCGAGGTCGAGGTCGTCTTCGAGCGGAATCCGCACGTCGTCGCTGTAGCCGGCGTCGAGCAGCAAGTCGTCGTCGAGCTTCGGCTGGAAGAACAGCAGCCCGAGCGCGATCAGCGCGGTCATGTGGATGATCGCGCTCAACAGCCAGGGCGGCGCACTGCGGAGCCAGGCGGCGACGTCCAACAGCGGCGGCTCTTCGGCCGGCTGCGGCGCAACGACAGCGCGCACCGGAGCGGCCGGCACCGCGGGCGAAATTTCGCCGGGCGGCGGGGAAGTCAGCTCGATCATCGCGAGAGTCTCTGTTCCGGAAGTCCGCCGCGCGGGTCGGCTACAACCCGCAGTCTCCACCCGCTCGGCGGAAATTCACGACTCTACTCTCACTTTATCGGTACGCCAGCAGAGCAGCAAGCGATCGGCACCCTACGATTCCGCGGGAAGTCGGTCGGTTATTGCCGCAGATGACGATTATTCCAGTACCGCCGCGTTGCGGGAAGGCGAGGCTCCTGCCGAGCCGTTTATGCGTGCCAGGCTCAGCGGGAGCTGCGCGCCCCGATTGCACCTTGCCGACGGGCACCTCTCCCGCAATAATAGGTATCCTGACGCGGGGTGGAGCAGCCAGGTAGCTCGCGAGGCTCATAACCTCGAGGTCGCAGGTTCGAATCCTGTCCCCGCCATTCCGGGTAGTTGCGTGAAATCGCTGCTACTCGCCAACCCCGGCAAAACCGGGGTTTTTTCATGCGCGCTCTTGGACGACTGCGACTCGCCGCGATGCCCCGCGTGCGCCCGCTGCGCCGCATTTTGCGCCGCTTCGTCCGTGACTGTTTCCGCAGCCTGTCCGTCGCCCTTCACGGCCGCCTCAAAATGTTCGTCGGTCGTCATCAGGTAGTGCCGCATGGCCACGCTCGGCGTGTTGCCCAGCCAGCTTGTGACCACTTGGACCGGATAGGTTTCGACCAGTTCGGTTTCTCGACTTGCCCGCAGGTTGTGGAACAATCGGGGCCAGGGCGTCAGTCCAGCCCGCTTGATGATCTTCTCGAATGTGGTTCGCAAATTTGCATTCATCCAGCCCGCCGGCCCCATCGCCGCCTTGCGGAACTTTTCGTCGACGACGTACACCGCGCCGTCGGGGGCCAGGTCGAAGGCTTCGTCAAGGATCGGCCGCAATTCGGGAAACAGGGGAATCGTGCGACTTGCTTTGCCGGCGTGGTGTTCCGTCTTCGGCGATGTAACGACGATTCGGCTGGCGTTCCAATCCACGTCCTGCCAACGGAGCGACAAGACTTCGGAAGGGCACCGCAGGCCGCCGTAGCGGGCCAAGGCGACGATAGCCCGCCAATGATGGTCGGGGCAGGCGTCCAGCACGTCGGCGATTTCTTCCCGCGTCACGAACCGCTGCCGATCCTTGATGCCCGTCGCTGCCGCTTTCACCCCGTCGAACGGGTTTTCGTCGATCAGCTTCCGCCGCCGCATCGCGTGAAAGAACGAACGGGCCGATTGCAGCCGCTTGTGAATCGTGGTCGGGGCCAGGTTCCGGCCGACCAGCCATTGCTTGAAGTCGTCGGCATTGCCCGGCGTGATGGTCCGCACGTCGCGCGACTCGCCAAAGAATTCGGTCAAGTCTCGAATCACTTGCCCGCGAACAATCTTCGTCGCTGGCTTCAAGTCGGCTCGGCCGTCAAGGTACGCTTTTAGGAATGGCCCCAGCTCGGCCGCCGGTTTTGCTTCCGGCTTGGGAATCAGGCCGACCGCGCCAGCTTCTTGGCCAAGGGCGGTTCCAGGTCCGTCACCCATTGCACCAAGTCGGCTTCCATCGACCGATTGAAATTGAGCGCTTCAAGCAATTGCTCCACGCGGTACTTGATGCCTTCGGCCGTCCGCTGGGAAACCTTGCCCAGCCGGATTGTCGGCCGCTTGCCGTCGGGGGCAACGAACAGAATCCGCCGCGTGCCGTTCTTGTCGCGTGCGATACTGGCCATCGTTCACTTTCCTTTCTTCGTGGGCTTGCGGCCCAACGTGATTTTCAGTTGCAGGAACTCGCCCAGGGCGTTTAAGGCTTCCATCGAAAGCCCGCGATGCCCGTTGTAGAACTTCGCCAGCGCGCTTTCGTCGATGCCGGTTTGCTTGGCAATTTCGTATCGCGTCAGCCCGCAATCGTCGATTGCTTGCCGCAATTGGTCGGTCATTTTCTGGGACGTTTCTTCGCCATGCGGGTATCATACCGGATGCTGGCCATTATGTCCAGTATCCTTCCCGTACCAAATTGGAAAGTCGATGAACCGCCCGCAACGGCCACAGTCCCGCCGGATGGATTGGCCATCGTGAATCGGCACGTCGCGCCAGGTTGTCGAACCGCATCGGCAAACTTCCTTTGTGGTCCGTCCAGGGCCGCCGGGGCCGGCTCGGCATCGGGGGCCGAATCAATGTCGAAGTCCGACGCACGTAGCAGTAGCGTCAGCAGTTCGGCCTTGTGGGCTTTCAGCCGGTCCAACAGGTCGGGCGTAAGGGCGTCTTGCGGGGCGTCGATGGTCAACCCGCCGTCATCGGCCAGCAACAGCCGGATGCCGTGGGCGTCGCAATCCGCCAGCAGGTTGGCGAGTAACGAAGGCGAGTCGCTCATATCGTCACCCGCACACGCTCGGGGCCAAGGTTGCCAAGTTCCTCAACTTGGCATCCTTGCATTCGTCGTGGTCGGAATCGTGCGAATTCCCCGCGTTTTCCGCAAGGTTGCCAAGATGGCCAGGTTCTACGTGTTCGGTCGGGTTGGCATCTTTGCCCGGCAGTCGCCACCACCACGGGCCAGGCACTTCGTCGCGGTACGCTTCGACGCCCAAGGATTGTTTTGCCCGATCCAGGGTTCGCTTACTCCCACCTTGCCCGTTGCTGCCATTCGTCCAACAGGTCTTTTGCCAGTCGCGGGCCATCAACCAGCGCCGACCGCAGCCAGTCCGATGCTGCGTCGAAGGCTTCGGCATCGGGGCCGGGCTTGTGTTCGCGGCTCTGGCTTTCGACCGCCAAGGCATCGTCGGCACTCATCGCCACAGGGTCGCGCTCCCATGCGATGCGGGGCGGCTCGCCGATGATCGAAAATGCCAGCCCATCGCCTTCGCGGGCCAGGTTGTTTTTTCCGGGCAACAGCAACCGACGCGCCTTGTTTTCGTGGTCACGGGTCAGGTGCCAGACTGCCCGCGCGATGCCGGTGAACGCGCGGCTCCCAGGGCCAGGTCATCGGCGATGTTGCCCCCGCTCTTGCGTCGATGGGCCACAACCAGCACCGCCGGCCCGTACTTCTCTGCCAGCGCCGCGATGGGGGCCAGCACGCCGCGCACTTCGTTGTCCCGATGGGCGTCGGTTCCGCCGCCGAGAAAACTGCCGATGGGATCAACCACGATCAACTTGCAATCCGGCAACCGCGTCAGTGCCGCTTCGATGGCGTCCACGTCGGCCAGGGTAATCAGTCGTTCATATTGCCCGTCGTCATCGACGCGCCGCACGGCCGACAACAAATGCACTCGCCGCACGTCGGCATAGTGCGCATCGAGTCGCGGCCGGATCGTGTCGGCCGGATCGTCTTCGGCCGAAATCAGAATGACCGATCCTTGCGGGCAATCGCTGCCGTCGGGCCACGGTGTTCCCGTGGTCACGCGAGCCGCCGCGTCAGTGGTCAGGAACGATTTTCCTTCGCCGGGTCGGCCGACAAGCAGCGTAATTCGGCCCAGCTGGAATTCGCCCCGGCCACAACCACGAAACGGGGCGCGGTTCCACGTCGGCAAGACAAGTCAGGATCGGGCCAAGTTCTAGCGCCGCCGTCCGGCGTCCAAACGGGCGCGGCTCGGCCAGCCGCTTCAGCTCGGCTTTCGTTCCGTCGGCCGTAATCCAGTCACTTGCGTCGCCCTTGGCGGGCAAGGTCGGGAAGTTCAACCATCCGCACCGATTCGGCGATGCCGTGCAACGATTGAGCGACTTGCTGGGCGTGGTTTTGTCCAGCTTCGTCATTGTCGGGGACGATGGTCACATGCCGGCCGCGAAGAAACTCCGAATGCTCGGCCGTCCACTTCCCTGCGCCACCGGCGTTGCATGTTGCCAGCACGCCGATGCGGGCCAGGTTGTCGGCGTCTTTCTCGCCTTCGACCACCACCACGGGCCGCGTCGGCTCGGCCAACAGTTCGGGCAGGCGATACGGGACAACACGCACGCCCTTGACGCTCCAATCCCAACCCCCGCCGGGCTTCGGCCGCCGCTGCCGAAAGTCTTTCGGATCGTACCGCACCACTTGGAACACCACGTCGCCGGCTTCGTCGCGGTAATCGTATTGGGCGACGATGCGGGGCTTACCGTTGGTCGCCTTGGCCTTCGACTTCGGCGTGCTGGGCGTCGGCAGCATGTTGGCCGTCGGCATCAGGTCCGCGACGTGCAGGCCGACCGCCGCGCAGATTGCATCGACCTTACAGCCGGCATGACACTTGACCAGCACCCGGCCGTCATCGCCTTCGGCAATGATCAGGCTGGCCCGCCGATCTTCGTGGGCCGGGCATCTTGCCGACCAACCATTGCCCGATTGTTTGGCGTCGGGCAGTTTCCCCAGAATCCGTTCAACGGGCGACATCGCTGCCCCCTTTCGCGGCTTCGGCTTGGCGGGTCAGCCAGGCTTGTAGGTCTGCCATTGGGTACAGAACGGTTCGCCGCTTTCCGCTACCGACGCGGACACACGGGATATGGCCATCGTGAGTCAGTTGCCACAAGTGGCGGGGCGAGATGCTTAACGTCTGCGCGGCTTCGCGGGGCCGCAGGGCCAGGGGGGTTGTCATCGTCGTTTGCTCCGAACGGGTCGCTTGCCGCAAAGTGCGGCTTGCATACCCCGAATCCCCCGCCGTCAACAGAATCCGTCAAGTGCCCGCGCACGAAAAAAGCCGCAAGGTCTAGCACCATGCGGCCGAGAAAAGTTTTGCGTCAACAACGGCATCAAGCCACGGTCAAGTCGTTAGCGACTGCCGTTAGTCATCGTCATCTGGCTGGTTCCGTTGGCACTGTTTCGCCCGATCAGCATGCACATTGCGCCGTCGGCCAACTTCGTCGGCTTGCTCACCCTTGCGGTGTTGATTCCACCATTCCGTTTGTGCAACACGCTGTTTGGTGACTCCGACAAGGTCACCCAGATGTTTAGAGGATGCCGTCGGTGGGAAGGGGATGATGGCGTCTATTCTCGTCAACTTCTCGTTGGCGTCGAGTCTTTCGTTCTGAAGAATGGCCACCGCTTGTTGGATTCGTTTTTCGGATAGCCCTCCCGTAAAAGCGCTTAGCAGTCGCCGTTCCGGCTCGTCGCCGTTTCGGTCTCCTTTATTGGCCGGCACGGCGTCCCTGTCTGCGTTCTTGCCCTGGAGGGCCCCATCCGCTCTGGATGCACCCTCGAATCGTGGTAACAGGTCTCCATACGCCGCCTCAACCGCCAGCAGGTCGAGGTTTAGCACAATGGCCTTGTCGTGCAGCTCGCCACTCACCTGCAAGATATCTTCTGCCTCGGCGTCGCCCTTTACGGCGTCCGCCAACTTTACCAGCTCCACGCCGTAGTCGTGAACGTCATCTCGCAGCTCTTTAACTTCGCGGACCAGCGCTTCGGCGTCCGGGCCAATCCCCAACTGCTCGAAATAGCCATTTGCCAACGCCATGCAGTCGTAAAGCTGCTGAACGTCGAACTCCGCGTCAAACGCTTCCAGCCGACTTAGGTCTGAATGTCGTCGGCGAAGCAGGCGTTCACAAACTCGCGTACAGTGACTAAGTTGCTGTCGATCTCTGGGATCAGCTCCGATAGCCGCTCGATAGCAGCAGACGCACGTACTTCGTGGCGAAACTCGCCTGACATAGAAACCTACCTTGCTGCCAGGCTGACCAGCCGGCCGCCGTGTGAAGGTAGGTGCGTACACCACGATCGGCCGGCCGGTCCATGCGGTAGCGAACCGCGAGCCCGACAATTCGATTTTACCAGCGATAACACTGCCGGCCAAGCCGGCGGCAACGACTGAAGCCGTGCCCGATCAGCGCGGCGATGGTCAGCCCCAGCGGCGCCGTCGACGACGGCTCCGGCACCAACGTCGCAAGAAAGAGCCCCTGCGAGCCATCGGCGAAAACGGCTCGGAACGCGATCTGATTGCCGCTGATACCATCATCTCCGACGCTGAAAGAAATCGTGCTGTTAGGATTGAACGTCTTGCCGTCCAATGTATCCGTCACGTCGATGAGTTTGGACAGCATGCCATCTAGCGTCGTGTAGATTCCGTGGGAGTCAGTACCGACAAACGCCTCGAAGGCGACACTTCCCGCATTGAGCGAAGGGTTGCTTAAGCCGCGACCCACGTCAGAGTTAATCCTGGTGATCGTTCCTTCGTCGGCTAGAAAAATGCCAGGTTCGTTGAGAGCGTCATAGCTTTGGAATGCGACAATGCCATCGTCGATCACTGGCTGCTGGAACCGGGGGAACGTACCGACGCCGTCAGGAACCGGCGTGTTCAGGTCGGCGACCTTTGTAATAGTGCCTCCCTCGCTCACGTATATCCCGCTATACCCAGAGCGTCGTCCGAACCATATCCAGTGAATGCAACCTGCCCACCGTCCAATGACGCCGGCGTCGTACTGACAACGATGAAGTTACCCGTCCTGTCGGGAATCGGCGTATTTGTGTCAACTACCGTGGTGAGTGTTCCCTCTTGGGCGAGATATACGCCAAGTTGATCTGGACCACGGTATCCCACAAAAGCGATCGCGCCGTCATCCAGCGACGGCTGATCAAAACCCTCAAACGTCCCCGTGCCGTCAGGGATAGGCGTGTTCCGGTCCACCACCTTCGACATGACGCCACCGAAAATGGCATAGATGCCAGCCTCGCCTTCTCCCCCTCCTGCGAACGCTAAGTCTGGGCCGTCCAGCGAAACGGGACTGAAACCGGTGAAGTTCCCGGCTCCATCGGGAATGGCAGAGTGAATATCGACGAGCTAAGTGACGGTCCGACCGTCGTACAGATAGATTCCTATCTGCCCTTCGCCGACACCTTAAATGCGAGATGACCATGATCCAGCGACCAGGACCCCAAGCTAGTGAAAGTCCCTGAACCACCTGGGATTGGAGTCGTGGTGTCCGCAATCTTTCTGAATGTAAACGATTGCGCGATTGCCGAACCGCTCGTCAGGATTCCACCGGCATCAAGAAAGAAAAGCAAGCTCAGCACAATGGCGATTCTCCTGATAATGCCACTGTTCAACGATTGCGAAACCGATTTGGACTTGAGTTGCTCACTTCCGCGACTACATACGACTGCTAGTTTCATTAGACCTTCCCACGTTGAATCCGATGCTCGGAACCTGAGCTGCAAATTCCACTGAATGTTTAGCAACGTAAGGCACTCGGCCGCAACGAGCCGTCCGGTGACGCAGCTGCCATCAACATAGCGACCTGCCCGTCAATTAGCGAGGAAAATCGCAGAGGAATTGCCGAGCAACCGCCGATTTCACGTTATCCGCGGTACAGTGGGGAGCACTGAAGGACACGCCGTTTATGATGGCTCACGCACGCACGCGCGAGGGAATTCGCCGACGCCAGCTAACGGCACCCCGTGTCTCCGGCGTCCAATACCTTCGACGGGCCTGGCGTATCTGAGACAGCCAGCTCCCACCAGCGATGATGGCCTGCGTTGACGTCGGTTGCCGGCAGGTTGCGTTCGGCGTGTACTCATTGCCATTCCGGGCCGTACTCCAGTCGCACATCTCAGTTCGACATGTGCACAACGAGATAGCGAGAGCCGAATTAGGTCGTAGTGACCTCGATAGATTGCAGGAGCTGAGGGTCTCTTACGTCGATCCCGTGAAGCAATCAAAGCGAACAGAATTCCAACTTATCGGGTACGCCGTGAAAAGTCGGCGATTTTCAGTGGGTGCAATTCCCACCCGGCGACGGATCGCTCCAGCCGGTAGCAATCGGAGCGGCGAACGAGGTAACAACATCGTCGAAGTCTTCGAGAAAGGGTCACTTATGGTGATCTGAGCGAGCATGCAGGCCGAAGCGCAAGCGAACGCCCAGCAGGCCCCGAAATGAATAATGCGGAAGCCGACCCGCCCTGATAACGGGGAAGGCCGCCGCCGTTGGGGAAGAAGCGATACATGCACTCAACGGTCTCCGCCGGGGTATTCGGCGTCAGCATGCATGCACATGGAAATCGACCGAAACACGGGAAGCCCCAGCGGTGGTGGCGCGTGACCACCAACCAGACGCCCGCGAGGGACAGGCTGGGCCGTGTGGGGTGGCGGACAGGCCCGTAGTAGTGAGGAAGCCAGGTAACGCTGGTGGAGCGAAGGGGCCTGAGTTCAAGGTTAACGTACGAAGTGGCGACAGCCAGGAGATTGGCGTGAGCCTAGCACCTCCACCAACGGTTGAGAAACTACAGAAGACGTTACATGCCAAAGCGAAGGGATCGCCCAGCTACCGATTCTATGCGCTCTACGACAAGGTGTATCGAGCCGATGTGCTGTGGCACGCCTACCGCATCTGCCAATTCAATGGCGGAGCACCAGGCGTGGACGGCCAGACGTTCGAGGACATCGAAGCGTACGGCCGGATGAAGTGGCTCGGCGAACTGATGGAGGAACTTCGAACGAAGCGGTATCGGCCCCAGGCGGTTCGGCGGGTGCATATCCCGAAACCGGGCAAGCCTGGACAAACCCGTCCGCTGGGGATTCCGACGATTAAAGATCGTGTCGTAATGACGGCTGCCGTGTTGGTCTTGGAACCGATTTTCGAGGCCGACTTGCAGCCCGAGCAGTACGCCTACCGCCCAGAACGCAGTGCGTTGGACGCTGTTCAACACGTCTACCGCCTGCTCAAGAATCGCACTGGGAGGTGATTGACGCGGATTTATCCGGTTACTTCGATTCGATCCCCATCCAGAACTCTTGAAATCCGTAGCTCGACGCATCAGCGACCGGCATGTCATGCATCTGGTCAAGATGTGGCTCGTAGCGCCGGTCGAAGAGTCGGACCAGCGGGGTCGAAAACAGCGAACGACCCGGAATAAAGACCTGGGACGCGGAACCCCGCAAGGGGCTCCCGTCTCACCGCTACTCAGTAACCTCTACATGCGTCGTTTCCTGCTGGCGTGGAAGGTCCTGGGACACGAACAGCGACTTCGGGCAACGATTGTCAACTACGCCGATGACTTCGTGATCTGCTGTCGCGGACAAGGCCGACGAGGCCATGTCTGCAATGCAGAACGTGATGCAGCGGCTCAAGCTGACCGTCAATGAAGAGAAGACGCACATCTGTCGGCTTCCCGACGAATCGTTCGATTTTCTTGGGTACACGTTTGGTCGCTGCTACTCTCCGAAGACGGGCTACCGCTACATCAGCCAACGCCCGTCGAAGAAGAAGATCCAGGCCTTGTGCCGCAAGATCAGCGAGTGGACCGACCGACGTTGGTGCTGGCTGGATGAGGACGAGCAAGTAGGACGTCTCAACCAAGCCATGCATGGTTGGGCGAACTACTTCTGCCAAGGTCCAGTCAGTCAAGCGTATGCGACGATTACCCGCCACGCCTGTATCAGGCTCCGTCGGTGGTTGCGTCGGAAGCACAAGGTGCGGAATCGGGGTCTTACACGCTACCCCGACGAATATCTGCATGAGGAGTTGGGTTTAGTCCAACTTCGGCTGTGCGACCGCAACGTCCCGTGGGCGAAAGCATGAACCCTTGTCCGAGAGCCGGATGCGGGAAATCCGCACGTCCGGTTCGATGAGCGGGAGGTGGAAACGGAGCATGGTTCCGCTAGTGAGGCACCGGCAGACGAAAGGGCCGGAAACCGATAGGCGGAACCTAAACCACCGCGCCACCTCTCGACTCTACACGCTGCGGCGGCGAACGCACGGGAGTACGACCATCATCAATCCGCAGGCTGCGAGCACGATGGCCGCTGGCTCGGGGACGGCCGCATTCGCACCGGCACCCGAGCCGGAATGGTTGCCGAAGTTCAGTCTCCACAAATCGTAATCGGCTTGGTCGACCGTGCCGCTATTGTCACCATCGGCGGCCAAGTTGCCCGTCGAACCAAGCGAGTCACGCCACACGGTGTAGTCCCTTGCGTCCACGATGCCATCCCCGTTGTAGTCACCGGTCGGAAGGAGGCCCCCGACGCCCGCAAAGCTGAAAGAAATCGATATGTCCATCTGGATGTCAACTGAAGAAGCCGTGTCGTCAGCACCTGCACCACTTGTGGCGGAAGTCGGCTGCGCCGATGGAGAATAAGTGCGAACAAAATACCCACTCATGTTACCCACGTAATCCCAGTAGTCCCAAAGGCCTTGTTGATCAGGTCCATCCGCATTCCCCCAAACCAGATCAACGGGGACAGACCTAGTGAACATACCTGGCGTCGTGACTATACCTTGTTGACTGATCGTTCCACCGCCACCAAGTGGTACGTTGCCGTCGTACGTTCCGGCAAGGGTTACGCCAGCGGAGTAGTTGAATTGATCGCCTGGTACTAGATAACCGCTAAAAGTAAAGCCACCCGTCACAGTGACCAAACAAGATGTGACATCAGGTCCCGCCGCCGCCCCAGAAACCCAAGAGCGGGTACCCTGGCCACCCTGGGCCGTGTTATTGGGAACGCCTATCCCATTCCCCGAAAGTGACATATTTGAACCATCGATCGAAAGCGTAATAGGAGACGCGGGATCTACGGTAGGCAGCGGTATGACCGCGTGAATGCCTGGCGGATTGGCGATGTTTGGGTAGTCGATAAGGTTATCAAATGAATATGGTCCAAACGCCCGACCATAAAGGGATTGACTGTGTTGGGAAAGAATTCCAACAGTATTTGCACCAGCTTGAGCTTGTTTGACCCTGCTCGCAACGACTGAAAGCAGGCAGACGCCAAGAACGTACCATCGAGTCCGTCCGAAGATGCGTATCGGCATAAACATAAAACAGCCCTTCGTGTTAGTCGGCTCGGCGTGAAGATTTGTGCCTAGGTTTGAATATGTCGATGCCGGCGGAGCGACGGCACAGTCAAACCTGCGAGACATGCTAAGGCGATCGAGCTAGGCTCGGGGACGGCCGCATTCGCACCGGCACCCGTGGCGGTATGATTGCCAAAGTTGATTCTCCACAAGTCGTAGTCCGCTAGGTCGACCGTGCCGCTATTGTCACCATCGGCGGCCAAGTTGCCCGTCGAACCAAGCGAGTCACGCCACACGGTGTAGTCCGCCGCATCGACGATGCCGTCGTGGTTGTAGTCGCCGGCCGCGACGACACCCGGTCCGGTCGCAAAGGTAAAAGAAGGTACTAAGTCAACCTGAACGTTCACCGAAGAAGCCGTGTCGTCAGCACCTGCACCGCCCGTGGCGGAAGCTTGCCCTGGTGGAGAATAGTGACGAACAAGATACTCACTGAAAATAGTGAAAACCTGGTAAAAGTCATTAAGGCCCTTTTGGCCAGGTTCATCTTGACTTCCCCAAACTATGTCGACGGGCAAGTATATAGTGAACGGTCCTGGCGCAGTTATTGTATCGATAATATAGGGCCCCTCGCCGTCGCCCAAATCTATAGGGCCGGTCTTTGTCCCAGAAATGCCAGCGGAAAAGACGTAGATGTACTGATCGCCCGGTGCTAGATTACCACTCAAGAAAATGTCACCCTGCAGAGTGACCACACAAGATGTGACATCTTCCCCCGCCGCTTCTCCTGAAATACGGGACTCTACAAACATGCCGCCCCTGGACTGCATATAACCTGGCGGTGTCCATTCCCCGAAATTGACAGATTGAAACCATCGACCGAAAGAATAACAGGGTCAGCTGGATCTATGGAATACAGCGGGACGACTACATGGGGAAGGGGTGGATTGGCGGTGCCAGGGTATTCGGTGGAATACTGAAATGAATCTACTAAATTTAAATTCTCACCATATCCGACTATGCTACCTGCGGAAGTATTACCAACAATATTTCCCCCGGCTTGAGCCTGCTTAACACTACTCGCAACAACGGAAAACAGGCAGACGCCAAGAACGTACCATCGAGTGCGTCCGAAGACGGGTGTCGACATCAACATAGAATAGCCCTTCGTGTTAGTCGGCCCGACGTTTCCCGTTTGATCTGAATCGTCCGGATGCGGTTCGGGTGACACAAGAGACTCATTTGATTTGCGCAACAAAAAAGGTGTTCGCAGTTTCTCCCACAGGCCGGTTACAGGTACCGAAACGTGGAAGAAGATGCGAACACCTTCTGGCAGATTGGGGCAGATGTAAGTCGTGCGTGCAACATCACCCGTTAACGGGTTTCGTGCAGCGGATTGGTCCTCGAATCAGGTTCGATGAAAAGCGGTCGCTGCGGCTAGGGACAGCGTGACGGCATTATCGGTTCGCAGATTGGTCGTGTCAATCAGACGGAACAAAAGGGTCCGTAGATTTGGCTGTGAGGCTAACTATCGCCCTCCGGAAGTACTCCGCATAGTCCGCTGTTTCCGACTCGCCATAGCCTGAAAGCACTTGGCCAAATCGGCACTTCACGGCTGGCCGATTCTTCCGTGGATCTTCGACGCTCGTCATCGACTTGGGTATTCGTGAATGCCTGCGCCCGGGCAGTCCCTAGCCCTGGCGAATGTCCAAGGACGCTTCCAAGTAGAGCGTCGCTGTCGTCACCCGTCCTCAGCGGCGTCCCTCTGAGGATCGTTACCAATCCCAACTCGGCCGCCCCAAGCTACCGCCCACCGGTCCGTCGTCGTCGTTCAGGGTCAGCGACCTATTCGAGTGCTGCGGCGCCGATTCTTTTATGGGCTGGAATTCAATCGAGGCGCGCCCGAGTCCCCGTTGCCCGATGAAGATGCCGTGCCGAACAGGCGTGGTTCTGACCTCCTTTTTCTTCCACACAGACATTTCTAACCGCCGAGTCAAACCCAAGACAAAAAACAGCCAAAAAAGGCCGGCACTCGCTCCTGCACACCCGGAAATGGAACTCGCACGCCAGCAACGACCGATAAAGTGGGAAAATGATTGACAATTGGCCCGTGCCAAACCTAGGATCAGGTCTTGACGGGGAATTAAATTCCTATCAGTCATTTGGTACGGCTACTGAAAAAGCAAAAAAGGCGTCTCCAGTTTGTCGCCCGCAGCTACATTCGAGCAGCAGTTGCGACGGAACCTGCGGACGCCTTTTTGTTTTTCAAACGGCGATTTGGTCAGCCAGCCTGATCGTTGCCACACGCTATTGCAGCCTATGTTCGTTGGCTGCGGGAGAGAAAAATGAAACCGGTACTGCTCGCCCTCGCTGTGTCTCTGAGCGCGCTTTCACTTGCGCGGCCAGTTTTGGCAAGCCCCATGGGGACTGCCACCTTCCAGGCGAGCGTCTTTGCCATCGACCCCGGTATTGGTAATGGCGCCAACATATTGACTAAATCAGCAGGAGACAGCAAAAGCGATGGTGTTATTGCCATAGTCACGAGCGCGGACAGCGAAGGCGAGGGCCTTGATGGTACCCTTTTGGAATTGAATGGGGGCGGCATCGACACCGGACACGCGAATGTCAATGCATTTGCTGCTGCCGGCGATATCAGGGTCGATGTCGAAACATCGGGTGATGCCACCAGTAATATTCTGACCCAGGCACAGGCCGTTAGCCGTTTTGTCGATGACTCCTTTCGACTGAACATTCTTTTCAATCCGTTCGTGACTGACTTCGTAACGATTACTAGCCCTATCTTCATCGACGGCAGCCTCTCGGCCATAGGTAACGGAGAAATTGTCCAAGATAATTTTGCTTCTGTTCGAGCCGTTGCTATTGCCGAACAATCCGGCCAAGCGGTAGGGGCCGGCGCAACGTTTGGCAACGAATTCCTGAGCACTTTATCGGAGCCAACCAATACGCCTATTAGCAACGTGCTTCAATTGGTGATGGTCAATGTTCGCGTTGACCAACCTGTGAAAGTGACCTTAGAGCTCCAGGCCTCCGCGCAGGTCCATTTGAACCTTTCGAGCAACAGGCAGGGGCCTGGCCATGGCGAGGCTTCTGCACATTTCGGCCATACACTTCGGTGGGGTGGGATTACCAGCGTAGTCGATTCCGCAACCGGCCAACCGATCGAAAGCTGGGCTGTTACCTCGGACACGGGATTTGATTACTCGAAACCGTTTGTTCCCGAACCGGCGAGCGCGGTGCTGCTTCTATTGGGAGTCCCATTTGTGGTGGGCCGCCGGGTGCGCTGCAAACCATAGGCAAATGCAAATGATGCGGTCTCGATCAGGCGGCGATTATCGTTCGTCACTTGTTCCGATCGCGTAGCGTCAACTCGGTGAGTGCTAACATCGTCAACAATTATTGGATTCCGCCGTCAGTTCCAGAACCTTCTTCCGCGATGCTTGGATTGATCGCCGCCGCCGGCTGGAGCGCACTTGCGATCCGGAGAAAACGGGGATTCGTCCACAGTATCGGTGCAGGACGCAGTCTGGAAAACGCGGCCGGTAGCGGTCGGATGCTAGTACGATGTTCCCGGGCCTGAACTAGCCATGTTGGTGTTTCCTGCGGGGCGGGCCGCATCGCAAGTGCCGAGAACTCGAAAGCGCGTGAAATGCCGTTTATCCACCGTTTATGAAACAGCACGGCTGGTATGCGTTCGTGCCGGACGATATGTGGCGGTGGTCCGACCGTGACACCCCGGTCAGCTCGACAAGATCCTCTACTGACAGCCGGCTCGGTCTGTCGGGTGCTCTTCCTGAGACGGAAGTCGATCGTCGACCAGCGGGCTTGGCTCGTTCGCAGCCCGGGCTCGCTTCTCGGCCGCATCCGCTTTGAATTCCAGCAGGCAGGCCAAGTCGAACAAGTAGTCGTACCCGCTTTCAGTCGCTTCCACGGCTTTTTGCCAACACCTGCCTAGCAGGTCGTGGCTCGATTCGAGGTACTGCTTCGGCATCAGCTCCCGCAACTCCTCGGCAATTTTGACGTATCGCTCAACGAGCTGCTGCACTCGTCGGGACATCGTTCTGGGTCTGCCGGCCATCGTAGCTTGTCTCCTATAATTGGTGGGTCCCTGGGACGAAATAATTCAGATTGGAAATTCGCATTCGGGACGGGCGAGCTAGCTGATACCTGGGTCAGCAAACAGGGGTGGGGGGCATGGTAAAGATTCTGAGGCCGATGGGTCCCCCGTACCGCATCATCGATCCGCGGTCGCGTCGCCAAGAACGCCTGCCCTAGTTGCTCGACTGAATGTCAGGCGAGTTGCCGAAGGTAAAGTCAGCTATTCGCTCCCGCTTTTCCGTAGGCAGTGAATCGGAATGACAGCCCGGAAGGACCCGCCACGATTCAAGCGCCGCCTTCGGCCGCCCGGACTAGCGCCAGGATGCCGGCCTTAAGCGGTTCCGGCAGCGTCGGCCAAGCATCGACGAACGCCGCCAAATCGGGGTCAAAGGTGCCACTTTGAGCGTCATGTGCGCCGGATTCTGCGCCGCTTTGGGGCGAACCTATTGAATTTCCCGTAGTTTCGTGGGATAGTTCAAGTCCTGTCCCCGCCACTTGCATCCATAGTGTTGCGGTAGCATGTTGGCTGCAACTCCTTTTTCTTGCGATTGGCATCGCCGGCCATCGAACATCCAATGCCATGATTCGCGCGCGACGACTCTTCTTCGTGGCCGGCACCTTCGGGTTGGCCGTACTCTTGCCGCCGTTCTTCATGGAGGCGCGCGTCGGCCGCGAGTATCCGCCGGCGATCACGCATCCGGAATACTTCTATGGCTTTCTCGGCGTGGCGGCGGCGTGGCAGATTGCGTTTCTCGTGATCGCTGCCGATCCGGAGCGATTTCGACCGCTCATGATTCCAGCGGCACTCGAGAAATTCGGCTTCACTGCTGTCGTGGCGACATTATATTGGCAAGGGCGGGTGTCGGGGGTGGTCGCTGGTTTCGCGGCGATCGATTTCATCTTTGGGCTGCTGTTTGTTGCGGCTTTTCGGCGTCTGGGCCGGCTGGCGTGAAACGCATGGCCGATTTGCGTGAGACGAATTGAGGCATAGGACCGTATGGGAGTGCGCATCCGTTTTGCCGAGCCGAGCGACGCCGCAGCCATCCGAGCAGTTTACGCGCCAAACGTGGAGTCGTCCGCGATTTCCTTTGAGCTGCGGCCACCGACGGTCGACGAGATGGCCGCATCGGTGCGCATCCCAACCACGAACAGGATCGCAGCATTGCTCGTGGGTACACGGGGCCACGTGGTAAATCGTCGACGATTGCGTTTACGCCGCCAGGCTCGGCCATCTGCATCAAACTAGACAATTGAACGCGCACGTCCCACCGCAGATTCTCTGAGACGTCGCCTAGGGGTCGCAAAAACTTCATTTGGCGGGCATCATCCGCAGCGAACTCACCCGCGCCCTCTCTGGATTCGGGAATTCGACGGGGGCCGCCGTGTAGACTGACATTGAACTCGGCACGCTCGCTGTCGGTTGCGCCACGCGGACGAGCCCCGACTCATCGACCGCATTACGGCACAAGGGTAATCAGGTAGACGTCGTTTTCGTTCATGGGCAAATCCAGCGTTAGCGGTGCATTTTCGCGAACGAGAACCTCGCGGGTATCGGGCGTGCCAGTGCATTTGTCGCGCAATTTGGCCACCACGTCATTCGGCAGATGACTTGGCGCACCGGGGATTGCCGCTGGGCTACCCATTTCCAGATACGCTGTGTACAAGTCGTTGTGGCGATACCCCACCCGCGTAATGTTCACCGCATACTTGCCCGGCGGTAAATGATCGATAGTCACATGGGCTGGCAACGTTGGTTGGGAGGACCAATCGCACGCGAAGAATTCGGCGTCGGGGGAGTCCTGATGTGGATGCGTGTAGTCCCAAAGCAGCACCTGGACGGAGCCATTGTCATTGCGGCACGCCCAAACATTTGAGTCGTCACATGCGAGCTCCGTGTCGCCCAGCTCGTTCAGAAAGCGATAGGCAAAATAGGCTGGTTTGGGCAGGCCCTGCATCGTCAGCAGGCCGAAGCCGCCATGGAATGGTTTGTCCGGAATTCCCGCTTCTTCGAACTGATCTGAAAACGTCCAGTAGGACATTGCCTTGACTCCGGCCGGAAGTTGCCGCAACCGATGCAGGATCCAGGAGGCGCAGAAGTACGAATCGTGGACCGGGTCCCGCGGCGAGTAGCTGGGCCCCCATTCGGTTACAAGCACAGGCAGGTCAGGAAACTTGCTGTTTCGAATTGCCTCCAGTACGTGCGGCAAACCGTCGATGACCGAGTCCTGGTTCGGAGCAAGCATCGTGTGGCCTCTGCCGTGTTCATCGAGGAAGCCCTCCATGGCGCCGTAAGCGTGGGTGGCGATGAAATCGATGGGCACGTCGCCTTTTGCGCAATAGTCGAGCGTTTCCTTGATCCAGCCGTAACCAGCGGTTGCCGGACCGCCGACGCGATACGCAGGATCGACCTTCTTGATCGCCCGGGCTGTGACCTCATACAGCTTGAAATACGGCGCCTGTCCCGCTGGCCAGAAGCCGTCGAGGTTTGGCTCATTCCACACCTCAAAGTACCAATTGCGCACTTCGTCGGCCCCATATCGCTCGGTCAGGTGCCGCACCAAGTGCTCGATGAAATCGGCCCACTGCTCATATGATTTCGGCTCGGTTACATTGCCCCTCCACCAAAAGATCGTTTGCTTGCCGCTGGCCAGCGGCTCCGGCATAAAGCCCAGTTCCACGATCGGTCGGATCCCCAGTTCGCGGAGAAAATCGTAGACTTTGTCTATATTCGTCCAGTCGTAGCTGAGCTTGCCATCCGCTCCGACCTTCACCAGATGCATCTCCTCATTCAGCAGGCCGTGGAAGCGCATGTACTCGAAGCCGCACGTGTCCCTGACAAAACGCAGGTCGCGCTGATGCTCCGGGCGCAGGTGGATGATCGCCCGGTCCGATCCCACCGACATGCGATAGGCGCGATTTAGAGGTCCCTTCACGCGTTTCGCATCGACGTCGATGTGACGTACACGGACGTCGCTTCCATTGGGAAGCTCAGCGGCAAGGATACCTACGCCTCGCGCGACAACAGCGCAGATCAAGATCGAACTTAGTACGCACAAACGGTTCATTTCGGATACCTCTGATGCACAAGTCAAGCGTAGAGTCAAACACGTATTTATTTTTGGCCAACCAATCGCTGTGTTCCTATTCCCGTCGCCGATGCCGGTACGTCAGGGTGGCCCAAGCGGTCACGAGCAAAACGAGCGACGACGGCTCCGGGACAGTCCGATAAAGCATTAGGCCAGTCGATAATGTTGGAATATCTTCGTAAAACAAAAGGACAGCAAAGCGCGGAGAATTAGAAAGACTGCGCTCAACAGCGAACGCAGCGTGGGGCCATGGGCGAGCGTCAATCGGGTCGACCAGCATCTGGTTGATAACCCCCTTCGCTTCAAAGCCGTAGTCATCGCTGGGGCCGAGCAATTTAATGAGGCTTGTCGTTTCGTCAATCGATTCGTTAATCGAATGGTGTCCCTCGATATCGATGTCAGCCGATTCGGCCAATGCGATTACGTCGTCGCTGGTCGCCCAATGGAAGCCCTCGAATCTTCCGCCGGGCGTCAATTCGGCGATCGCGTTCTCAAGCCGGGGCTCTGGAAACTGAATGAGCGCCGATTGAGGCAAGTCCAGCCACTCGCGCCGGTTGACGTCGTCGTAGGTCAACAGCCCATCACCCGGCGTCTTCCAATCGCGCTCGTGCACCGCAGCATCGCAACAATTTGCAACGAGCACCGTCGCAGTCGCCAGCAACGCGCCCAGGAGCAAGAATCGCCAAATCGTTTTACCCTCTCAGCAATGGCTCGGTGACTCGTAACGAATCAGGGAGCAGTTCGTGACACGCGCCCATATTTCGTTCTGGCACTTTCTGTTCGTTCAACCGCCGTCGCTGGCGTTAAACCGTCAGCGCTGGCCGAGAGTCTGAATTCGCCGACTTCCCGGGTCGACTGTACAATGACCTGGGCCAAGCCGTTAAACAGGCTGCGCGACCAAGGTCCGGCCGGCTGTTTGCAGATGACCAGGTTGACTCGCGGATTGATGCCGCCCGGCCCGCCATCGTTTTTCACACCCACGGCAACGAGATTGTTGCCCGTGTGCAGATGCTGCTTGATCTCGAACACCGACGCTGGCTGACAACCATGCGATTCTCCCACGAATCGATCGTTCACACGAATCCACCCGTGGTCGTCAATCGTGCCGAAGCAGAGATAGACGCTGGATCCGTCGAGGTCCTCCTTCGTCAGCGTGACGAGCGCCCGGTAGATCGCCGTTTCATTCTCCTTCATCGGCAACTCGCCCGGCTTGGCGACATTCCATGACGAATCGTCGAATCCAGAAGCGAATTCGGGCGCCGACTCGAGCTCGCTAGCGGGGAAGCCTCCAGATTTCCAGCGCCATTCGCCCACGGCGATCGTGTGCCGCGTGGGGACAAACGTGTCGGGCTCATGGCACGTTGGATCGCCGTTGCCCACACCGACAATCTTGCCGGCGCCCTCGATGGCGAAATCGATCTTATTTTGTGCTAGCGGCACAATGCGGCCTTGCGCATCCAATGCGGCGACAGTGAACACGGCCACGTCTTCGCCATCGGCATTGATTGTCTCGCGATCGGGTGTAAGCCGAAGCCGCGTTGGAGGGCCCGTGGTTTCGACCTTGGTTTCCACGATGACGTTGCCGTCGCCATCGTATCCCTTGGCGCTCAACGTGCCGGGCGCGTACTTCACCTGCCACACCAGTTTGGAATGGGGTTTCATCACCTGCTTGCCGAGCGAGGTGCCGTTCAGGAAGAGCTCCACTTGTCTGCAGTTGCTTTGGGCCTCGACGCGGATTTCCTGGCCTTCTTTGCCGGGCCAGTTCCAGTGCGGCGCCAGGTGCAGCACCGCGTTCGGCGTCCACCACGACTGGTAGTAATAGAAAGCATCCTTCGGAAAACCACACGTGTCGAGAATGCCAAAATGGGAACTGATGCAGGGCCAGATACAAGGTGACGGCTCGCCGCGGTAGTCAAAGCCAGTCCACACGAAACCGCCGGAGAGCCAGGGGCGGTCGGCAAAATAGCTCCACCAGCTTTCGGCGGTCGCTTGCCAACCCGGCCAGACGACGTCGTAAGCGCTGACGTATCCGCGCAGCCAGTCGTTGGCGTAGATACCGCGCGTGCCGACGACGCTGGCCTGCTCAGTGCCGACGTTCGGCTGTTCGGGATGTTCGGCATGGTATTCGTCCATGCCCGAGCCGTAGTTGTAATTCCAACCACGGACTTCGATGACGGAGTTGATGCCGCGGAAGACATTGCCTTCCGGCGCGGCATAGGTCACGGGCCGCGTCGGGTCGAGCCGCTTGGCGTAGTTCTGCATCGTCAGCGCAACGTTAGCGGCCTGCGGCGTGTCCTGTACCGTGAACTCTTCATTGGCGATGCTCCAGATCACCACACACGGATGATTGCGGTCCCGCCGAATCAGCTGGTCCCACTTGCGAAGGTTTTCCGAATCGCTGCCTAGCAGGCGGCTCTCGTCCATGACGAGCATGCCGAGGCGATCGCAAACATCGAGCAGTTCCGGCGTGGGCGGATTGTGCGCGGTGCGAATGGCGTTGCAGCCGAATTTCTTCAATTGTTTTGCGCGGAATGCCTGCAACGCGTCTGGAATGGCGGCACCGACGCCGGCGTGGTCCTGGTGATTGCAGGTCCCGTGGAGTTCATAGCGATTGCCGTTCAGCAGGAAGCCGATTGCTGGATCGAAGCCCACAGTGCGAACGCCAAACACTGTCTCCCGCTGGTCAACAACTTCATTGCCGACGGCGACAGTCGTGACCAACTTGTAGAGTTTCGGCGATTCCGGCGACCAGAGATCAGGTGACGGCAATTTGGACTCAAGCGTTGCGGTCGTTTGTGCCTGACCAGGCACTTCCGTCGACTTGTTGAAGCGGGCAACAGACTTGCCATCTGGAGAAATGATCTCGCAGTCGACGACTGCCGTCGTGGTGCTGCCGAGCGTGTTGAGCACGCTCGCTTCAACGTGCATCTCTGCCTCCTCTCCCGGCACGTTGTCCTTAAATCGAGCGTAGACGAAGACTCCATCCGGTGCGATGGCCACCGGCGCGGTTTTGTCCAACCACACATGACGGTAGATGCCTGCGCCTTCGTAGAACCAGCCTTCGAACTTGGACGCGTCCACACATACGGCGATGACGTTTCTGTCGCCGAACTTCACAACGTCGGTGACGTCCTCGCGAAACGGGTAGTAGCCACCCTCGTGCCGCCTAACGAGCCAACCATTGACCCAGACCGTTGCATCACGGAACACACCGTCGAACGTCAGCCAGATCCTCTTGCCTGAATCCTCCGCTGGCAATTCGAACGTGCGGCGATACCAGGCAATGCTGTTCTCTTTGAAACCCGGGCCAAGCGGCTTGAAGCCGTGGTTGCGGTCGCCGGCCCGGTCGAACGGCAACTCCACGGCCCAGTCGTGCGGGAGATCGACCGTGCGCCATGTCATTTCGCCCGCAAACCCTGCCGCGGCGGGACCGCCGCCGGTGCCAGCCTTGTCCAGACGAAGTGCGCCCTGCCAATCGTCGCCGAGATGAAATCTCCAGTTTGCATCCAGCGAAAGGTGCTCGTGCGGCGACTCGGCAGCCGCGATCGTCGAGATGGTCAACGCGGCGCATACGGCGACAAGGAGTGAGCCAATCTTGAACACAATTCTCATAGTTGTTAGTAGCATGTGGGTGTAGTATTCACCGGCCAGTGCATCGCTCTCATCAGTTCAGACGATCCCAATCGCGGGCCGTCAGCGCGATGGCCCCACCTCGACTTTGCATTCTTTCTGCTCGCGCCAGATGACAAGCGGCACCGGTCCGGTACCGGCCACGGCCCGCCATGCCGCATCGAATTTCTCCCAGTCCGCCACGGCAGTTGAATTGAGCTTGAGGATCACATCATTGCTCCGCAGCCCCACCCGTGCCGCCTCGCTATCAGGCGGAACGCGAACGACGAAGACCCCTTCGGCGCGGCCCAGGCCCGTTGCTGATACTTCGCCTGGCGTCGTTACACTTTTGACCTCTGCTCCAAGCCAGTGCTCGACTCGCTGATCGCCGCCCTCAATTGGCGTGCTCATCACGGCGGGCAGCGGTGTTCTGGCGAGCTGTTTAAGTTCCGGGCTCACCACTCCATACTGATCCATCGGGAAGTTCACAAACCCAAGTTCGAGGGCCGGCGATCCATTCTTGACGCTGTAGTCGCCGCGTTCCGGATCAGCGAACATGGCATCACCAACCAGCGAATGCTCGTCGCGGCCGCTCTGCTGTTGGAGCTGGGTAGCCGGCTCAACGGGCTGCGCTCGGCCGGTGGAGCAAGTTCCGATCGACTTCCGCTCCCCAAGGTTTGTCGACCCCAACCGGCTGATACTCGGTGAAGACGATGTTTCGTCGGAAGATATCGCCGCTCCGCTTATACCACACATGCGGATGATACGAGTTGTTCACGAGAATGTTGTTCTCGACCACGCGTCCGTACCCCTCGCGGTTCTTGATACCGCCGTTCAAGCAAAGGTTGTTATAGATATGATAGTAGCTCGAACCATCGTCGAGATCGATATCCCAGCCATGATCGCAGCGCCAGCGACTGTTGCGGATGGTGATCGGCTCAATACAGTCCAATGTTGGCAGCTCTGGATGAGCGGCCACGAGAGCGTCGACCTCCTTGATATCCGGCAGCCAATAGCGGTCGCGTCCCCACGAGTTGAAGCTGCCATGGTCGCCGGTCTCGCGCACGGTATCAAACACATCACAGTACTCGATTACATGGCCACCCCAGCAGCCGTCGCCGATATTGATGCCCGCACGGGAGACTTCGTAGATCGAGCAATGCCGCACGGTAATCCGCGCCGAAAGCGAGATCTCGATAGGTGCCGTCTGCTTTTCGACGCGGCCAGTGCGATAGATCAGACAGTCGTCGACCAGGCAATCGGCCGGGTAGTTGTTTGACTTGGGCCCTCGGCCCTTGTCCATTGCGGCATAGTCCTGCCGTTGGTTGTACTCAAACAACGGACTGCGAGCGGCGTTTGGGTCGCCGACAAAGGAAATGCCATTGGCGCCGGCATCCGAAATGCAGCAGCTTTGCACCGCGCAGTTGCGATTGTGGCCGCTGAAAAAGACTGCGTTGCCGCCGACCTGGTCGATCTTGCACCTCTCGATGTGGCAGTTCTCGGCGCCGTCGAAGAACACAGCGGCACCGCGATAAGTGGTCCAATCGCTGCGCAACAGCGGTTCGCGATTGTCCATGAAAGTTCTCGCTGTGTGCGTGAATGTGATCCCGCGGAGGGTGACGTGGGTGATCGGGTTCGCTTCGCCGCCGCGAAACTCGATTAGATGTCTCAGCCGCACCGATTCCACCACCGCGTTGTCCAGGTCTGTTCCTGGCGGTGGATAGAAATACAGCATGTGGGAATGGGCATCATGGTACCATTCGCCGGGTGCGTCGAGTTCCTCGAAGACGTTCTCGACGTACCGATAATCCGTGTGCATCCCCATCTGGCGATTGTTCTGCCAGCCACCTTCATAGCACAGCGTGCCGTCCACGTTCTTCCCCGTGATGCGGTAGTGGTAATCGCCCCAGAGATGCGCATGCATGGCGTGGATGTAACCGCCGGCCGGATTGGCCCAGCGCGCCACGCGCTCTGGACTGATACTGTCGGCCGCGTAACCGTTCATGATCCGCTGATTCTGGTCGTAGTTCGGATATCGCGCCATGTGCTGAAGTTCGCCGCCCACGAACAATTGGTCGGACACGAAATCCGCCGGCACGACCGCCTGGAAAATCCCGTCACGGAATGGCTCCCACTGCAATTTCAACAGCGTTCCGCCGCTGATCAACACCGCTTGGCCAGGCGACGCCTGCCACAAGGCAGGGGCCTCGGCGGTCCCCGAGTCCTCTGGCGTCAACACGAGCGTGTCGCTCGGCCGGTAGACGCCGCCTCTCAGGGTCACCGTGACCCTCTGCCCATCGGCCAAGGCGGAGCGAGCCAACATCTGCGCCCGATGCAGCGACGCCACCGGTTCTTTGGCCGAACCGCGTGCTGCATCGTTCCCTTCCGGAGAAACTACAATCTCCGCGTCGGCCGGATGCCCGCCAGCTCCCACCGCCTGCGCGCCTGACATGGCCACCGCCAAGAGCATCGCCAGACACAGCACAAATGAGAACATCGTCGTTTCTCAGCCAGATAACATGCCGCAGACCCTCTGCAGCTATCGATCACATCTGGGATTGATTTGGCTCAGCCAAATCGTCCACTTATTCCACGAGCACCGAAATCTCGGCCGCCGATGCAACATCGCTGTCATTAGCTGTCCGCAATGCCGTCAATCGAAAGTAACGAGCCGTCACGCCGGTTGGCAGATTCACAACCTGCTGCTGCCGGCTATTGACGATATTGTCGAGATCCACATTGTCTGCCGCCACAGTCCAGTTCTTTCCGTCGTCGCTGACCTCGAACCGTGCCCGTGTGACGATTCCGCCATCCCACATGTCCTGCCGAGGCGTGTAGATGAATCCCTTGATAGTCACTTTTTCACCAAGATCCACGGTAATGTGATGTGGCATGGGATCGACCCCGTCGCGATAACGCGTGTGCCAGATGGTGGCCGGGCTGTCATCAATGGCCTTGCTTGGAGCTCCGTCGGCGCCGTCCTGCGAATCGCAGTCGACGATCTTCCACTTCGCCTTGGCCAGCCCAAAATGCATCCGCGCGATTGGGTTCGCGGCATCGGTGACGTTTTTAGCCAGAGTCAGTGGATATGTCTGCGCAATGATTACGCCGCCCTTGGGCATGGCAATCGGATCCGTGTAGCGCGGCGATTTGTCCGTTGGATTGGAGCCGTTCAGTGTGTACCGAGCGCATGTGCCGTCTGGCGTCGTGATTGTAACGTTGCCGTCGACATCACGGACGAACTTCGGCGGCGCAAGCACTGCCGGAGCAAAATAGAGGCCCAAACTCGCCAGCGTAGGACGGACACGAAACTGCGTGAAGCGAATCCGGAGCTTGGAGATTGTACTGTCGGGAAACCGCAACAGACGCTTGTACCCAATGACCGTGCCGTTGGCTATCGTGCGCCACTCGCCGTCGCTGAACACATCCACGTCGAATGCCTCGACGCGCTGACCCGACGCAATGCGTTCCTGCAGCATCAGGCAGTTGGCACGAACCGGCGCGGGAAGGTCCGCGGTGAGCGTAACTTCCGTCGGGTTGTCAGTCGTCGTCCAGAACGTATCGGGATTCCCATCGAGCAGCGTGGCCACATCGCCGACCGATTCGCCGCCGACCACTTCGGTAGTCACCTGCGCACCGGCGGTAAGATTATTGGCAAAAGTTGACTTGAGAAAATCGCCGAGCTGTTTGAGGCGGGCGACATCGTTCTCGTGGAATAAGCCCCGTCGATCCGGTGGGATATTTAGCAGGAACTGTCCATTTCCGCCGACCGAGCCATAGTAGACCGCCAACAAATCTTCCAACGTGCGGACGCGGTCGTCTTCGTGCTCGTGATAGAACCAGCCCGGCCGAATCGAAGTATTCACTTGGGAAGGGTACCAGGCCAGTACGGAACTGTCGTGACGACTCCGCATCAGCACGTCTCGGCTGCCGAGGTCGTCGCCATAGATGTCGCGCGTGTAACCCGATAGCGTTTTGTCGGATTCCTCCCAGGGCTGATCGTCGCCGAGCATCGGAATCACGCTCCACTCGCTCTGTCGAGAGTGGCCGGCCTCGTTGCCACACCAGCGCACATCGGGACCGCGGACGGTGATAGCAGCATTGGGCGCGAGCTCGCGAATCAGCTTCCAATAGGCGCGCCAGTTGTATTCCTGTCGTTTGCCATTGGGGCCTTCGCCGCACGCGCCGTCGAACCACACCTCTTCTATTCCCGGATAGGTCGTCAGAACTTCGCGGAGCTGGTCCAAAAAGTGCTGATTGTATTTGGGCGAGTCGCCGTAAGTCGGTTCGTGGCGGTCCCAGGGAGAAATATAGATGCCGTAATGCATCCCTTCGGCGCGGCAGGCGGCGACAAACTCGCCCACCACGTCGCCCTGGCCGTTTTTCCAGGGGCTGTTTCGCACGCAATGCTCGGTGTACTTGCTGGGCCACAGGCAGAATCCATCGTGATGCTTCGCTGTGAGGATCATCCGCGAAACGCCGGCGGCCTTGGCGGCACGGACCCATTGCCGAGCGTCGAATTCGGTCGGATTGAAGAGCTTGGGGTCCTCGGTTCCGTCGCCCCATTCGCGATCGGTAAATGTGTTCATCCCGAAATGGACGAACGCCGAGATTTCGTCTCGTTGCCAGGCGATTTGTCGCGGCGTCGGCCGGACCTTCAGAGCCTTGGCAATTACGGTATCCAACGAATCTTGAGGGGAAAGACGGACATCTTGCCCAAATGCAGTAACGCCCGCTAGCGCAAGAACAACGATGAGAGCAAACGACTTAAATGGCAAAGTCATGTTACTGCTCCGCGCAAACAGCTCTTTCATACACTTCATTGCCCATCGCTCATCACATTCGAGGAATGGATACATGATCGCACCTTAGCCAGTTTAACACCTTTTCTCAAGTGCGCATCGGCCATTGGCCGCGATTGCGACTCGACGACTTTCACTGGTTCCGCACTCACGGATTGGCCGTACTCTTGCCGCAGTTGTCCGTGGAAACGGGCGTTGGCCGCGACTATTCGCCGACAATTACGCAACCGGAATCCTGCTGTGTTTCGTTAGAGTGGCGGTGGCCTGGCAAGTCGCGTTCTTGGTGATGGCCACCAATCCTGTGCATTTTTCGACCGCCGATGGTTCCAGCGGCCCTCGAGAAACTCATTTTCGCATTTGCGGTAGCGATATTATATTGGCTAGGGCGGGTGCCGAGGGTGATTGCTGAATTTGCGGCGGCCGATTTTGTTCACGGGGTATTGTTTTCCTGGATTTTTCGGCGACTGGGCCGGCCGGCGTGAAACGCGGGGCCGATTTGCGTGAGACGATTTGAGGCATAGGACCGTATGGGAGTGCGCATCCGTTTTGTCGAGCCGGGCGACGCCGCGGCCATCCGGGCAATTTACGCGCCAAACGTGGAGTCGTCCGCGATTTCCTTCGAGCTGCGGCCACCGACGGTCGAAGAGATGGCCGCGCGGATCGACAAGGTCGCGGCGCAGTTTCCGTGGTTGGTGTGTGAAGTCGATGGCGTGGTGGCGGGCTACGTGTACGCCTGTGAGCATCGCGAGCGGGCCGCCTATCGCTGGGCAGTCGACGTGACGGTATACGTCGACGCCACGTATCATCGCCGGGGCGTCGGTCGGGCACTCTACACGGCGCTCGTCGAGCTGCTGCGGCAACAGGGCTATTTCAAGGCCTACGCGGGAATCACGCTCCCCAATCCGGGTAGCGTCGGGGTGCATGAGGCGGTCGGCTTTGGGCGGGTGGCGGTCTATCGCAAGGTTGGATACAAGATGGGCGATTGGCGAGACGTCGGCTGGTGGCAGCTGGCCCTGCGACCGGAAATCGCCGACCCGCCGGAGCCCGTGCCGATCGGCGAGATACGCGATCTGCCGGCCGTTTTCGCGGCGCTCGCCCGGGGCGAGTCGCTCGTGCGAGATTGATTAGCCGGCCGGAATCTCCGCAGCTGCTTCCGTAATCCATCTCGCGTCGTAGCGGACTTAGTCCTTTGCGGTGACACACAAGGCCGGCATTTGTCCGCGGCTTCCTTTCCTTAGTTCCAACGAGAGCACTGCCGCGATCTGGTCCAGCCGCGCTTCCGTCGCGGCGCCGGGTGGCCCGGTTACGCTGACCACCTCGGTAACTAGATCCAAGATATCTGCGCGAGCTCGATTTTCGTCTGGAATCAGGTCGGATAGATTATCGATTGCCAATTGGGGACCGAGCTGCAATACGGCGGCTTGGTCACGCACGATTTTCTTTAGGCCCCCTCGGGTCAGATAAGTTCGCCGCATATGCAACTCCCGGAAGGCCGCGGCGACGCGCTCGTCGAATCGACCTTCCCCTTGAAGCACGTAGAGCAGTGCCCGCACGATCGCCTCTTCCACGCCACCCTCCCGCACCTTTTCCAGCGCATGAAAGCGAGCCGCTTCGTAAGCGGCCGTGTCGGCCGGTGTAATCGGTGGCAGCTGTCGAACTGCATCGGCACTGTCGGCGGTGCCGAGCATGCTTTGCACGAAGGGCGACCCATAGACAGCGAAGAACCACGCTTCGCCGAGACTGTCGCGCGTCTCCCGCCAGACGTCAATGGTGCGCTCGATCAGCTTCGAGGCCGCTTCCTGCATCAACCAGAGCGGATTGTTCTGCGTCACGGGTTGCCGCTGGGCCCGCGCTTGCTCCGCCAGCTCGGCGACCGGTGCCATCGCCGGATTGTCATCGGCGAAAATCGTGTAGCTCAGGCGAAGCGGATTCAATCGACGTATTAGCTGAGCCGCCGGCGCATTTACCACCAGCCGCACAAAGGGTTGCACATAGGTTCGGTATAGGTGTAAGTTTATCTCCGACAGCCGCTTGACGGTTGCAAAGGCGCGATCATCTTCTTCTGAATTGCGGCCCAGCGCCCGAATGTCGTCTAGCGTTCGCGGCTCGAAGCGGGCCAGAAACTCTCCGGTTACAAGTTCAGCACAGGGTTCGCCCGGCCTCTTTGGTGTCACGATCATCTCGTACAGACCGGGCGGCAGGACGTCGAGCATGTCCAATGTTCGTACGAACGCAGCATCCTCTTTGGCCGCCACCTTTGACGACACAAAAATTGCTAGGTGACCTACCGTCGGATCAAGGCAGTAAACGATCGTGCGCCCGCGCGCCATGATCTCTTCGACGTCGTGATAGAGATCCAGAATCCAACCAAGCGCTTGCGGGGGCGGGCTAATATTGTCTCCCAGCGAGGCGAAGCAGACGATCGGACAGGTCACGTTCCGGGCATCGAAAACGTGGCCATCGTTTGAAGACAACGCGTTCCTTGTCAGCTTGTCGCCGATGAATAGCTGGTCAACCAGATACTGAACCTCGACACCGCTCAGTTGAACGAAGTCACCCCACCATTTTTCGAAACCCAGGTAACGCGGCGGCTCTGTGTCGATGTTTGCATAGAGGCTGTACTGCTTGCCCCACTGGGAGCCGGCCGGATTGAGGTTGTCGAAGTTCTCGATCAGGTACGCACCGTCGACCTTGCCGTTTCCCACGTCGCTGGTCAAAGCCGTCAGCCAGGCCCCCCCGACCAATCCGCCCTCATAGCGCATGGGGTTCTTTCCATGCACGCCCTGCCAGTAGGACATCGGCGAACCGGCCATGATCACGGCACCCAACAATTCAGGGTGAAGCATTGCCGCCATCAGCGTTTGATAGCCGGCTTGGCAGTTGCCGAAGGCGACCGGCCGCGGGCTGTCGGGGTGCAGTTCGGACACGCGCTCGACGAATGCCACCTGTCCATCGACTACGTCGAGAAACGTCTGACCGGGCGTCGGCTCGGCCGAGAAGCCGATGAAATACACTGGGTGCCCTTCTGCTAGGGCGTCTCCGATCTCACTTTGCGACTTAAACCCTCCGATGCCCGGGGCCTGGCCCGCGCGAGGATCGATCACGATGATCGGCGCGTTGCCGGGCTCAATTGTCACTCCAGGTGGAGGTACGATCCGAGCAAGGTAGTAGTTAATCGGCCTTGGGAGTGTCGGCCCGGTCATGATGATCTCGTGCTCATAGCGGAGAACCGTTGCCATTGGACGGCGGCTGATGGCCTCCTGGGCATTGCCACGCTGGCGGAGCACGTCCAGAAGGATGACATTTCGCTGCAGAGCGTCCACGAGATATTCGCTTAGCGCGGTCACGGACCAAGCCAGCGATGGCAAGGCCCGTGCCCCCTTAAATTTTGACTGGCGGGAGATTGAGACGACTGCGGCGTGGTGCTGAGGTACAGTTGACACTTTTCGTACTCCTCTTGACCAAGGTGAACGTGCTTCCTTGGTCCTACGCAGGCTGAGTCGATTTGAACGAACGGAGTCAATTCTTCATTGGCGCTGGTTCCGCTTTGGCTCAACGCCAGCCAAGCGACGCCGTCGACATCCCGCAGTCGTTCCGCTCGATGCTGGCCATTTGCAATGTCAAGGCCACGCGTTAAGAGATTCGCCGTCCGTTGACAGCCAATTACTCCGGATCAGCAACGACGTATCGGCGATCCGCCCAAGCTCCCGCAGAACTCTGTTCAACCGTGGCTCCGCCAATCTGACAGTCCCGCCCAATCACATTTGCGCACGATGCGGATCACCGCACGCTCGCAGTGTGCCGTGTTCGCACTCTTTCAAGGATGCATACGCAGAATGCAGTTCAGCGTAAGAGGAGAGCAATTTCTGTGCCGTGGCGTGAGAATCTAATTCAAACTGCAAGGGCCGAACCCTCGCCGACCGGCGAGTTGGCTTGGACGGCGGCGATCGCGGCCATTTTCACTGGGTGGGGATGGTTGCCACGAATTGACTGATCCAATTACCGACCAGCGCTCCGAATGTCAGGGAGTAATTTCCGGGGCTCCAAGACGTGGCAAGGCTAGAGTCCGGACGCTTTCCGCCAATCCTCCGTTCTTGTGAATTCCATGCGACATTTTGCCCGCTGTCGCAGGCGATTTTCTTGTGCGGGCGGCACCGGACGCGGCATCCCTTGAACGCCTTTCGTACCGGAGTTTAGCAGTTGCCGCCGCTGGCCGCCAAGACGATTTGACCTGCAAGCAAACCCTGCGGCGGCCTTTCCGAAGAATTCTCTACCGAATCGCGGTCGCGCCAGTTGCCGAGTGCCTCGCGGGCTGTTAATGTCGATATCGTTCCCGGGAGTGCGCCGCCGCTGCGATTGGGGCACAGCGAGATTGGGTTCAGCGGCCACGAGCGAAGCGACTCGACTTTTCATCGACGCGCCGGCGGAATAGGGCAGTGACAAATCGGCAGGCAGGGAGTTGCTGGCAACTTCTCAATCGTATATCTGCCTGCGCCGTATGGCACAGCGCCTTGACTTGTGCGGGTAGGCAGATTCGACTAATGGTAAGTTAGTAATCGCGGGCGCGACAGCAATTTGAATCGATCAGGCATTTACACAAGCATACGACCAGACATCCTTGAGTAGATAGGCGGAACAGCTTTGCGGCATGGACTGAGCTGCGTTGCATCGGGCGTCTTCCGAAGCAGCGCGCTCACGACAGGGGGAAGCAGAGCTCTCCGTGTATGTTTCCGGTGATTCCCGGCAGGGCCAGCGGGATGCACCCTAAACTCTTCTCTGGAAGTGTTACGGAGATCCGATTGGAGGCCCTGCCGTGGACAACGAGCTACAGAGCGGAAATCAACCGCTCGATGATTGCAGCGCATCGAATGGCCATGCTTCTCTGAATGGACACGCGTCGTCCAACGGGCATGCCGTTTCCAATGGGACCGTGTCCGCCAATGGCGTTGCGGAGCGAAGCGTCGGCGCACCGATCAGCCGCGCACCGATCAATGGTGAAGCGGCCAGTCCCGGCAAGGCCAACGGCGAATCGACGCGGCGGCGGCCGGCCGCGGAAAAACCGACGCAGTTGCACCAGTTGCGCGAAGCGCGACGTCGCCAGGGGCTATCGGTGCGTTGCGTGGCCCAGCGGCTCAACATGAGCGTCGGCGAGGTCCGCGCCCAGGAAGAGGAGCGTGCCGACATCATGCTCTCCGAACTATATCGCTGGCAAACGGTGTTGGAAGTTCCGCTCGAAGAATTGCTCAACGAGCCGCAGGACACGCTTTCGCCGCGCGTTCTGATGCGGGCCCGCATGTTGCGAATCATGAAGACGGCCCGAGCGCTGCGTGCCCAGGCCCGCAGCGAATCGGAACATCGGTTGGCCAAGCTCATGATCGGCCAACTGATCGAGATCATGCCTGAGCTGAAGGAAGTGGCGGCCTGGCCGACCGTGGGTCACCGACGCTCGGCCGACGAGCTGGGCCGCATCGCCGAGCATCCGGTGCCGGACGACTTTATGCACGAAGCGAGTTAAGAGTAGGTCAGGTTAAGCAATCGGTCGCGACGACAACCCTGTGTCAGGCGGGAATGCCTGGCGAACTTGCAAGGCGGCAGGCGGAGTGGAAGGGGGAGAGTCCCCAACGAGTCGAAACAGCAGCGCCGCAAGGCGTGCCCCCTTTCGCTCCGCTGGCCTACCGCATCAGCCATTTACGCTTTCGCAAGCTCGCTCGGCGACGCGAGCCCGGATGCACTCGCGCAATCGGCCGAAGCTATTCGGCAGCCCGACCGCGGGCGCGTAGCGTTCGAACGCCTCGCACTTGGAGGCATCCGAGACGATGACCGATAGGTTGTTGGTCCGCTGCGCGGCAAACTGCGTCGCTTCGATGCCCAGGCAATTGGCGATCTGCGGTTGGTCGAACTGTCGCAGGTCGCTGGTCGTGTAGGACTGCACGTCGAGACCGAGTGCCGGCAAAAACTCTTTCACGAGATCGACGTCGTGGCCCGAAAAATTGCAGTAGGCAACGGTTCGCTCGGCCTGGGGCGCGGCGGCCGGCTTGTTGTTCGTCGGCTTCTCGCCGGGATGGAATTGGGCCAGCCGCGAGACGTCCGACCGCGTTTGTCGGACGAGCTGCTCGACTTCGCAGACGCGGAGTCGATCGAGCACCTTTGCGGGCGGGAATTGCACGCGATCCCAATTCTCCCAGCGACCCACCGCTAGCCGACTCAAGAAGATCGCAACTTTCACGAGCTCGGCCTTGGTCCGCATCGGTTCCAGAAGCCTGCGCCAGAGCGGCATAGTCGTCGAGCGAGAACTTAACCGGGATGAATACTTCCGGCGCGATCCGCCATTCGGCGAGCAACTGGGCCATCACGTCGGTATGGCTCTCGGGAAAAACCTGTCGCTCCAGGTCGTGCAGGGTAGCGCCTGTGCGGGCGCACTCGGCGACCATCGCCTCGTACTGCTCGGGAAACGTCATGCCGAGCACAATGCGTCCGAGCGGGTGCATGATCGCGCTGACGAATAGGCCGTCCGCGACTTCTTCGTGCCCGCCGAGTTCGACCAATAGCTCGAGCGCGATGCCGGCCGCCATGCTGCGGTTCCAGGAGAGCTCGAGATCCATCCAGGGGATTTTGGCCGGCGTCACGGAGGAGAGCGCGTTGATCGACAGCGCCAGCTCGCCGACTCGCTTCTGGCCGATGCGCATGACGGCCTCTTCGATGTCGACAATGGGCCGGCCGGGCGGGTTGTAATACGAGCTGTTGGCCATCCGCAAGACCTCCGTCAGCAACGAGGCATCCCGTTGAACGGCGGCGGCAATTTGCGACAGGTCCCAGTCGATGCTCTGCGTCATCTCGTAGACGTCGAGCGCGGCCGCCGAAATCGGCAGCACGTGAGACACGCGGCCCAGCTTTTCATGGAAGGTGGCCGTCGAAAGCCGCGCGATGGCGACCTGGTCGTCGTGGGCGCGGTGACTGGCTTGGGGCATATCAAACGCTCCGGCACTTGACGGTGAAATGGAACCTCGGGACAAGCAAATCTACCTTGGCTTGGGAGAGCTTGCCTCACGGATGTCGAGGAGTGCACAAAGTGCAGGGAAATGGAACTTCTAGAATAGGTGCAATCGGCAGAGGCGATACGGCCTGCACGACAGGCGGCAGGCCGATTGCGGCCAGATGCGTCGCTGGCTGCCTGAAACACAGCCTTGGCCTTTACGGTTCGACGTCGTCGTCCGACGGGAAGGCGAGCGGGTCGCCGCGCAAGTGGCAGATCGCGTTGTGGGCGGCCCGCTGTTCGGATTCCTTCTTGCTGCGGCCCCAGGCAGGTGGGTAGCGGGTCGCGGCCGATTTGGGCCGACATCTTGAAGCACTTGCTGTGGTCCGGGCCCTTTTCGTCGAGCAGGTGGTAGGTCGGCGTCACGCCGTGTTCGCGCTGCGAAAACTGCTGGAGCAGCGACTTGTAGTTGCCGCCCGAGTCGCCCGAGGCGGCCGACTCGATCTCGGGGCCGAAGTACGCGAGCACGAATTCCTTCGCGGGTTCGCTGCCGCCGTCGAGATAGATTGCCGCAATCAGCGATTCGAGCACGTCGGACAGCACCGACTGCGGGACGGCCGGGTGGACGGTCATCCCTTTGCCCAGCACCAGGAATTCGCGGAGCCCCAACGCCTGGCTGATTTTGGCGCATGTCAGCCGGCTCACCACAATCGATTTCAGCTTGGTGAGGTCGCCTTCGAGGAATTCGGGGAATTGGTGGAACAGCTCCTCGCAGACGATTTTTCCGAGGATCGCGTCTCCGAGGAATTCGAGCCGCTCGTTCGACGCCAAGCGATGATCGGCGCCGGAAGCGTGCGTAAATGCCGCATCTAAGAACGCGATGTTCTTGAACTGGTATCCGATTCGTCGCTGGCAGATTGCCAGGCGAGATTCGTCGATAGGCGCTGATTCCGCCGGATGCGACTCCACCATGGGCGTTCTCGACTCGACCGGTTCGCAGGCTCTCACTCAGGAAGCCAGCCAAGTCGCGACAGGGCAGGTCGGCCGAAGGCGATAGCGTGGGCAGATGGGTCGTGTTCCACCGCGACCAATCTGTTCACGTCCTGCGAGCTGCGAACAGCTGAGTCTCCAAAAAATACACCGATCGCTAAGCTAGCTGCCGGCTCGATCGGTGTCAATGTCGGGTGGGGACGGGGGAGGAAGTGGGATCCGGGAGCCAGACAAATCTTTCTCGATCCTGGCTCCTGACTCCCGGCTCCTTCCCTACAAATCCAGCCACGGGTGGCCGACGTACATCTGCAGCACTTGGCTTTGGACCTTGATTGCGCGAATCAGAATCCAGATTTGGTCCTTGGAGAAGGACTCTGGGTCGGATGCGGCCAGGTCTTCGAGTTCCTGAGTCATGGCCGCGTGTTGATCGGTAGCGAGCTGCAACTGCAGGCCCATCCGCTTCCACGCATCTTGAAGGGCGGTCCGCTCGCGCAACGCGTCGAGATTGTCGACTTCATTCGCCAGCAGCAGGCACAGCCTGGCGACGTCTTGCGGCGAAGCATTGGGTTGGATCTGTTCGATCTGTTGGGCCAACTCGGTGCATTTCATGGCGAATCGCTCGGCTATCAGTCCAAGGTGTGTGAAGCAAGGGAGTCGAATTTCTGGCAATAGTGCCAGCGTCCGGAGCAAAACCCGGTGGGTGCCAGACTGGTTGAACGTATTTGCGTCCGCAAAAGTGTAGCTCACGCCGTGCCGGCGACTGGTTGGGGGCGGCCCGCTCTCGCGGCCAACGTGCCCTTTGGACGTTTTGAGCCGCGTCAATCGCTGGCTTTACGCGCACCAACACCGCATAATCGATAGAGGCCGTACAACTTGATCGCGGCTTCTGCGCGTGCCGACTTTGGCTACTTAGAGGGAGTCTCACCATGCGCTCCACCCATTTCTGTCCCGAATGTGCTCGGCCGACCGACGCTTCCGGCGGACGTGGCCGCGCTGCTGCCTGTCCCCATTGCGGCACGCCGTTCGAGCGCGACGCGACGAACACCCTGGACCAACGTCGCCCGTGTCACCAATCTGGCGGAAGCCGGGTTTCTCGTCGACGAACTGGCCGGCGACGAGATCGAGGCACGCATCTACCAAACGGAGGACTTTAGCGCGCTGTCGGACCGCTGGCTGGTGAGTTACTTGATTCAGTCGCCGCCCGAGGCTGCGCAGGCGGCCGCCGCACGAATCCGGCAACACCTGGCGGAGATCGAGTCGTACCAGGACCCTGCCGCTGCCGGCGCGTGGTCGGACGAGCGGCCAGCGCTCGACCCTCTGCTGTGGCGGCCCGTGGCGTTGGTGATTTTGGCCGGCGTGGCGAGCTTCGCGCTGGGCCAGCGATTTCCCGTCGATCGCGATCCGCCCCGCCCGCCGCGCGATTCACTCGCCAGCGCCATGGCCGCCATCGGCCGGCCGCTGGTGACTGAACCTGCCGCCGGCCTACCGCGTCATCGTCTCTACTACTATGTCCGTGAACGGGCGCTGGCATCTCGATACCGACGCCGACGGCGACGGCCGGTACGAAACCCGGCAACGGTTTCACTTGAACGGGGCAGGGTGGTAGAGTGGAGAGCGGCCACGTTGGCAGCGCGCTCCGCTACAGTCGTTGAAACGACCGGCGCTTCGCGGTTAAACAGTCACAGACGGGAGTCCGAGCGTGCCATTGCTGGGTGTGAACATCGACCACGTGGCGACGGTCCGCGAGGCTCGCAAGACGAACGAGCCCGACCCCGTTTGGGCGGCGACGCTCGCCGAGCTTGGCGGGGCCGACGCGATCACCGTCCACTTGCGCGAAGATCGGCGGCATATCCAAGACCGCGACCTGCGTGTGTTGGTCGAGTCGGTGGCCGTGCCGATCAATCTGGAATTGGCTTGTGCCGACGACGTGTTGGCAATTGCGTGCGATGCCGGGCCGTATCAAGCGACGCTGGTGCCGGAGCGACGCGAGGAAGTCACCACCGAGGGCGGGCTCGACGTGGCAGGCGGCCGCAAGCGGGTCGCCGAGGCGGTGAAACGACTGAAAGACGCCGGCATCAAGGTCAGCTTGTTTCTCGATCCGGATGAGGCGCAATTGGCGACCGGTGCCGAGCTGAGCGTCGACGCGATCGAATTGCACACCGGGGCGTACGCCTGCGCTTCGGCGACGCACAATGCCGAGCCGGAGCTGGCGACGTTGCTGGCGGCTGGCCGGCAAGTCCGCGCCGCCGGCCTGTTGCTCCACGCCGGGCACGGCCTCACGTATCGCAACGTCAAGCCCGTGGCCGCGATCCCCGAGATGCGCGAGCTGAACATCGGCCACAGCATCATCGCCCGCGCGATCATGGTTGGACTGGAGCAAGCGGTGCGCGACATGAAGCGGTTGGTGTCGTCAGACGCACGATGACTTGCGGCGGACTAGCTTGCGGGTGCGGGCTGGCGGCGTGCGAATCGCCACCCGACGAGCGCCATGATGATTGCGAACGGGAAGAACTGGCCCGGTAGCGAACTGGCACCGTGCAACCGCACCGTCATGAAAAATCCGAGCCAGCAGTAGGCCAGCAAGGCTCCGAGCATTAGCGCGTCGGCAATTGAGTTAGTCCCGATGCCGGAGGATTTTGCGGCGCGGGCCGCGGCGACTACGGCGAGTGGAATCGCCAACAGGATCGGCACGGCGACCCAGGGTGCGAAATAGCCACTGCCGAGTTGAGCCACGATTTGGAACACCGAACTAGCGACGAAGGACATCGCCGCAATCGCCAGTGGATTCCCCTGGGCCGAAGTTGGCGAATCTACCGTCGGTATCGTGCTGGAACGTGTTAGAAGAAAAGCCATCACGACCAGCAGGAACGCAATGGTTGCGGTGACGGCCAATTGCGAGCTCGAAGCCATGAACTTTTCGTTTTGGTGCGTTCCGAAGGCCACCAGGGCCACACCGAGCAGGTAGGTGATAAGGCTGACGGCAAAGCCGATCGTCTTCAGCCAGGGAGTGGTCCGCTGAGTGAGAGAGAGCCATTCTGCCAGGCCGATCGGAACGGCGATGCTCCAGACGACGTGGATGAGAAGCACGTACACGGTCCAGGGCGCGCCGATGCCCAGTTGCGGGATGTAACCGTTGTCGAGCAGGCGAAGTCCCAGATAATGCGGGTTGAAGAGCGATTGGGTGGCGAGGCCTTCTTCGATGAAGGCGTAGGCCAGGCCGAGCGTGAGGATGGTCGGCCAGCCGCGTCCGGTCCCCCGCGCGAGCTCGCGCACGAAAAGCGCCCCAGCGCCGTACATCAGGGCCATGATGGGAAAAAGCCCCAGTTGGCTGAAGCTCAGGCTGCCAAGCAGGTACTCGGCGATGAGGGGGGCGAGCAGGAAAAGTGAAACAGCCGGTTTGAGACGATTCCACATCGGTAGAAGTGACCGCGGTTTGGTGAGGGGCGCCCGTTGCTCGGGCCATCTCGCAGACGTAACAGAATATCGTTCCAGGTTCGGCTCGGCGCGCACAACTCACCGTTGTCTTCCGGCCAACACTCTGGTTGTGTTGTCGAGGTATTCGTCGGGCAAAAGAGTGTATTGGGCAATGAACTTGAGAATTGCGAGGAGTTGGCGCGTTGTCACAACCCGGTTTAGCCGGTCCCAGCACGCGCGAGAAGTTCCACCGCTTTCTCGACTCGTTGGCGGATCGTGGCGAAGTCGCCCTTGGCAAGCGCGTCGCGCGGGGCGAGCCACGAGCCGCCGCAGGCTAGCACGTACGGCAGCTTGAGATACTCGGGCAGCTTCTCGGGCGTGATGCCGCCGGTGGGGAGGAACATCATGTCGGCGTACGGGCCGGAGAGCGCCTTGAGCGTCGACGTGCCGCCCAGGTTTTCCGCCGGGAAAAATTTCACGGCGTCGAGCCCGAACGACATCGCCAAGTCGATGTCCGTCGGCGTTGCCACGCCAGGCACGATCGGCACGCTTCGCAACAGGCAGTGGTCGATCACCGCCGGATTGGTTCCCGGTGCAACAATAAACGCGGCCCCGACGCCGATCGCCCGGTCGGCCTGCTCCTTGGTGAGCACGGTGCCCGCCCCGACGAGCAAGTCACCCCGCTTGGCGAGCGCGCGAATCGACGCCTCGGCCGCCTCGGTGCGAAATGTGACCTCCGCCACGGGCAGTCCGCCAGCTACCAGCGCATCACCAAACCCGTCCGCGTGCGCCGCGGAATCCATCACCACCATTGGCACCAGCCGCAGGCGGCCGAGATTTTCGAGAACTTCGTGCATGTTTCGCCAGTTCCCTTGATTGCAAAAGCGGATTGATCGCGCAGGAGATTCGTCCAAACGAGTCGAAGTATTATAGTCGCCGCAGCGTGAGGCCGCCGTCGATGTTCAGGACGTTGCCGGTGGCGTAGGTAAGCTCGCCGCGGGCAAGCATGGCCACCGCGCGGCCGACGTCTTCCGGCTGGCCCCAGCGGTTTTCGACCGTGAGGCCATCGGCGAGCAGCTTGTCGTATTTCTCTTTCACGCCGGCCGTCATGTCGCTCTCGATGATGCCGGGGCGGACCTCGTACACGGCGATGCCGAACTCGGCGAGCCGATGGGCCCAGAGCTGCGTGGCCATGGCGATGCCGGCCTTCGAGATGCAGTAGTCGCCGCGGTTTATCGAAGCCTCGGTGGCGCTGACGCTCGAGATGTTGACGATCACGCCCTGGAACTTCGGCATCGGCCTCCCGCTGTTCGACCATCCAGCGGGCGGCGAGCTGCGTGAGAAAGTACGGGCCTTTGAGGTTGATGCTGATCATCCGGTCGAAGCTCTCTTCGGTGGCTTCCAGAACGTCGGCCCGCTCGGTGGGGGCGACGCCAGCGTTATTGACTAGCACATCGAGCCGGCCGAACTTCTTCCGCACGCCATCGAGTATCGCAAGGCGGTCGGCCGGTTCGGCGACGTTGCCTTGGCAATAAACAACAGTCGCACCGAGCCTTTCTAGCCAAGCAACAGTTCCACAAACTTGCGACGCATCGCGGACGCCGTTGATCGCCAAGTCGAATCCGCTCGTCGGCGAGGCACTCGGCAATCCCACGGCCGATCCCGCGGCCGCCGCCGGTGACTAGTGCAACTCGTTTAGCATTGCTTCGCCAAATTACGAACTCCAATGACCCGCAGGACGGGCAATCCTGCCCGTCTTCTGCGAACTCAAATATATCAGGAAGGATGGACAAGATTGTCCATCCTACTTACTTTCCGCTTCCTCCTTGGTGAACTACTCAACGCCGGTCGGGCCGAAGAACGTGTAGTAGGGCGCGTTCTCGGCCAGCCGCCCGACGTACAGCGCCGCTTCGCGGGCGTGGTAGTCGCCCCACATGCTCGATTCGCCGCAGGGCACCTTGCGGCCGGGCGGGATGTAGTCCCAGCCGTTGGGTCGGTGGTAGACCGAGTGCAAGATCAGCCCCTGGTGCTCGACGTCGGTCGACAGGTACGGCTCGTCGAGCAGCGTGTTGAGCGTGGTCAGGCCGGCCTCGACGTAGCGGACGCCGGCCTTCGTTTCGCCGCGTTCGTCGACCAGGTAGTGGCCCAGCCGCAGCAGACCTTGGCAGGCGATCGCCGCGGCCGAGCTGTCGACCGGCTCGTGGTCGTTGAACGGATCGGCGGGGCGATCGAGGTAGTCGCCCAGGTCGGCGAGGCCCGGGGCGCCGGTATCCCAATAGGGGATGCCGTCGGTGGGCGTGTGCTCGATGTAGAAGTCGCAGGTCGCCCGGGCAGCTCTCAGGAACATCGCCTCGATCGCCGTGCGGCCGCCGATCGGGGGCAAGCTCCTCGTTGCTCGCGGGTCGAGAGCCATTCGAGCTGTTCCGCGAAGCCGAGCATCGCCCAGGCCAGGCCGCGGGTCCAAGTGCTGAACGGCGAGTAGCCCTGCTGCGACGAGGGGCAGCGGTAGTCGCCGCGTCGTGGCGTTGAAGATCGACTCGTGGGCGGTGCGGCCGGCGACGTCGTACGCGTCGCGGCCTTCGCCGTACCAGATGTTGTAGCGGGCCGTGTTGTTCGCGTGCTCGACCAGCCGCTGGAGCAGGCTGATCCGCTCGTCGCGCTCGCCGAGAAGCGTGTGGCCGAGTTGGTGGGCGAGCGCCAGCGACCGGCAGGAGCGGATCGTGTCGACGAACAGCGACTGCGGGCCGTTGAACGAATAGATGTAACCGCTGCCGTCGCGGGTCTTCGTCCAGCGGGCGGCCTGCACGGCGCCGCTCGCCCGCAGCGCGAGTTCGTAGAACCGCTCTTCCCACTGGTCGGCGTCGATCTCGTCTTCTTGCATGAGCCGCCAGAGATTGCCGATAGGTGCTGACGTTGTTGAAGCCGTGGTCGTGGACGCCGACGTGCGTCAGGTGCGGGGCCATCACGCTGGACGGTCCGCTCGCGGCCAAGCTCGAGGTATCGCTCGTCATCCGTGGCGTCGAAGTGCAGCAGCATCGAGCCGTATTGGAAGCCCTGCGTCCACTCGGTCCAGCCGCGGGCGGTGTAGCGGCCGTCGACGGTGAACACGGGCGAGGCGGAGCCGGGCGGGCAGCTGACCTCGATCGCCTCGATGCACTCGGCCGACCGCGCCCAGAACCGCTCGAGCTTCGGCAGCAGGTCGGAGGGCGTCAGATTTTTGTCGAGGTCAATCATGGGCAAGCAAGAACGGCAGAACAGCGGAGCAGAGAACGGCAGAGTGCTAGTGGCGACCTATTTCTTACTTTCTGCCGTTCTCCTGATCTGCTGTTCTATGGCTCTCCTCCGAAATTCACCGCTTGATCCGTGCCGAGCCGCCGCCGGCGACGTGTTCGAGCTCTTCGAGCGTGATCTGGCTCGAGTCGCCGCGGGTGCTCATCAAAAGTGCCCCGTGGGCGACGCCGAGGTCGACGCATTCTTGCGGGCTCTTGCCGTTGAGGAAGCCGTAGGTGAAGCCGGAGGCGAAGCCGTCGCCGCCGCCGACGCGGTCTTCGATTTCGAGGTCGGGGAAGTTGCGGGCCGTCGTAGAACGTGCCGTCGTGCCACATGATGGCCGACCAGTCGTTCACCAGGGCCGTCTTCACGCCGCGGAGCGTCGTGCCGACGACCTTGATGTTCGGATAGTCCTTCACGACGCGGTTGACCATCGCCTTGAACGCGGTGGTGTCGAGCTTGCCGCCCTTTTCGACGTCGACGCCCTCGACCTCGTAGCCGAGCACTTTTTGGAAGTCTTCTTCGTTGCCGATCAGGCAGTCGATGTAGGGCACGAGCGGCTTGGTCGTCTCGATCGCTTCCTTCGAGGACCAGAGCTTCGAGCGGAAGTTGAGGTCGTAGCTGACGATGGTGCCGGCCTCGTGGGCGGCCTTCACCGCTTCGGCGACGACCTTGCGCGTGCCGTCGGAGAGGGCGGCGAAGATGCCGCCGGTGTGGAGCCAGCGGACGCCTTCTTCGCCGAAGAGCTTCTTCCAATTCACGTCGCCCGGCTTCATGCCGGCGGTGGCGGTGTGGCCGCGGTCGTAGAGCGTGACGGAGGCCCGCTTCGAGTGGCCGACTTCGGTGAAGTTGAGCCCGATGCGGTCGACCTTGCCGACGCCGTCGTACTTCTTGGTGACGGCGTGCGAGATGTCCATGCCCGACGGCCCGGGCGTGGTTGGCGATGATGCGGCCCATCGGCGAGGTGTTGAGCCCGCCGACCCAGCCGGTCCGCAGCCCCAGCCGCGAGAGGGCATAGGCGACGTTGTACTCGCCGCCGCCGACCCAGACTTCGAGCGCGGGGGCGAACTCGATCCGCCCATGCCCGGCGGGCGAGAGCCGAATCATCGACTCGCCGAGGGCCACCAAATCAAACTGACAAGATTCCGCCGACTTGACTTTCAGACTCATCCGCTGGGACTCCAACACTCTATTTTTGACAGGATTACAGGATTTAGAAGGATCGACAGGATGCGATCACAGGCAATTTGACAATAGCAGGCGGATCGCGATCTCGATCTATGTCTGAATCTGCAAGCGTATTCCGAAATCCTGTAAATCCTGTCGATCCTGTCTATTGCTTCTTGGCTTCGATCTCGCCCAGCACTTCGTCGAGCATGGCGACCAGGTAGTCGGCATCGTCCTTGTTGAGGCACATCGGCGGCTTGATGCGGAGCGTGTTGCCGTAGAGGCCGCCTTTGCCGATCAGCACGCCGCGCTCCTTCATTTTTTCCATGACGTCGGCCGTTTCGGTGTTGGCGGGCTCCTTGGTCTGGCGATGGCGGACCAGCTCGACGCCGAGCATCAGGCCCAGGCCGCGGACTTCGCCAATGAGCGGGTGCTTGTCTGCCAGCTCTGCAAGGCCTCCTTCAGATGGGTGCCGACTTCCAGCGCAGTTCTGCTGGATGTTTTCTTCGTCGATGATCTCGAGCGTCGCCAGGCCCTGGGTCATGCTGATCGGGTTGCCGCCGAAAGTGTTGAAGTGAACTGTGGTTCTTCATCACGGCCGAGATGCGGTCGGTGGTGGTCATCGCCCCGAGCGGGGCGCCGTTGCCGATGCCCTTGGCCATCGTGATCATGTCGGGCACGACGTCGTAATTTTGGTGGGCCCAATAGTGGTGTCCGGTGCGGCCGAAGCCGCCTTGCACTTCGTCGGCGATGCACAGTCCGCCATGCTCGCGGACGATGTCGTAGACGATGCCGAAGAATTCCTTGGGCGGCGTGATCGTGCCGCCGACGCCCTGGATCGGCTCGCCGATGAAGCAGGCGATCTCGCCCGGCGTCTCGTACTGGATGACGTTCTTAATGTCGTACGCACACTTCAGGTCGCAGCTCGGATACTCGAGGTCGTACGGGCAGCGGTAGCAGTAGCCGGCGATGCGTGTGGTGGATGTTGGTCGTGTTGTTCGACTTGAATTTCCAATTGCCGTGGGCGGTGAGGGCCATCGGGACGCTCGTGCCGCCGTGGTAGCCGTTGCGGAGCGCGATCACGTCCTGGTTGCCGGTGAACTCGCGGGCCGAGAGGATGGCGACTTCGTTGGCCTCGCTGCCGCTGTTGGTGAAGTACGACCGCATGAGCCCGGCCGGCATCTTCTCGGCCAGCTTCTCGGCGAACTCGACGATCGTCGGGTGGAGGTAGATCGTCGTGGTGTGCTGCAGCTTGCCCGTCTGCTCGCGGACCCTTTCGACGATTTTCGGGTGGCAGTGGCCGACGCTGATCGTGACGATGCCGGCAAAGGCGTCGAGATACCGCCGGCCCGGTCTCGTCCCACACGTACTGCATGTGGCCTTCGACGACCATCAGCGGCTCGCGGTAGTAGGTGATGATGCCGGGCGAGAGGTATTGATGCCGCAGGGCGAGGACTTGGTCGCGCGACGGGCCGGTGTAGGGCTCGGGCGAATGGTCGATGATCGGCAGCGAGTGGTCGCAAGTGCGGTGGCCATGGCAGAAGTCTCCGCAAAAGGCAATTTGGGCCCGGTTCGCACGTTCGATTCTAACGACTGAGGTTGACGTTTGCCAGGACAGTGCATGTACTGGAGGCGTGCGGCAGCTGGCCCCGCCGGTGCGGACCGGCTGCAATTGGGTAATAAGGGCAACGGCATGACCGAATCAGCATTTTCGCGCGGCACTGTTGGCGACGGCATCGAGGAGCTCACCGTCGATCTTTCCAGCTCGCCCTACTACAGCCACGACATGGCCCCGGTGCCGCGCTCAGGGCGGCGGTGGACGTACTCGCGACATGGCGGTGCTCTGGATCTCGATGTCGGCCTGCGTGACGACCTACATGCTCGCCTCGGGCATGATCGAAGAGGGCATGAACTGGTGGCAGGCGATCGTCACGATTTTCCTGGCCAACGTGATCGTGCTCATCCCGATCGTGCTCAATGCCCATGCGGGCACGAAGTACGGCATTCCGTTTCCCGTTTATTGCCGGCCGTCGTTCGGCATCCTGGGTGCCAATGTTCCGGCGCTGCTGCGAGCGCTGGTGGCCTGCGGCTGGTTTGGGATCCAAACGTGGATCGGCGGCTGGGCAATCTACAAGATTCTCATCGAGTTTGTGCCGGCCTGGGACGAATTCGGCGCCGCTGCCGCTGGTCGGCATCAATGCCGCCCAAGTGGCCTGCTTCTTGTTCTTCTGGGCGATCAATATGTGGGTCGTGTATGCCGGAATCGAGTCGATTCGGATGCTGCTCAACATCAAAGCGCCGCTGTTGATCGTGTTGGGTCTCGCGCTGTTGGCGTGGGCCTATTGGGCGGCAGACGGGTTTGGCCCGATGCTTGCCAAGCCCTCAGAATTCGAGCCCGGCGGACCGAAGGCGGGGCAGTTCTGGCCGTTCTTCTTTGCGTCGCTCACGGCGAACGTCGGCTATTGGGCGACGCTCTCGCTGAACATCCCCGACTTCAGCCGCTACGCCTACTCGCAACGCGATCAGGTGCTCGGCCAGGCACTCGGACTGCCGACCACGATGGCGCTGTTCGCGTTTATCGGCGTGGCCGTGACCAGCGCGACAGCGGTGATCTATGGCGATGCGATTTGGGACCCGGTCGTGGTGCTGAGCAAATTCAAGAATCCCGTGGTGCTCGTCGTGGCGATGCTCGCGCTGTCGATCGCCACGCTGGCCACGAACATCGCAGCTAACGTCGTGAGCCCGGCCAACGACTTCGCCCACCTCTGCGCCGCAATGGGTTACCTTCCGTACCGGCGGCTTCATCACCGGGCTGATTGGCATCGTGATGCAGCCGTGGAAGCTGGTCGCCGATCCGTCCGGCTACATCTTCCGGTGGTTGGTCGCGTATTCGTCGCTCTTGGGCGCGGTCGGCGGCGTGCTCGTTGCCGACTACTTCGTGATCCGACGCACGCGGCTCGACCTGGCCGGGCTCTACAAGAAGGACGGCCCGTACTGGTACGCCGGCGGTTTCAACCCGGCGGCGCTCGTGGCGTTGGTGCTCGGCATCGCCCCGTGCGTACCCGGTTTCATAGCCGCCGTGTCCGACCGTTGGAATGGCTCCCTCGCGCCGATCTGGAGTGAGCTCTACCACTACGCCTGGTTCCTCAGTTTCGGCGTATCGTTTGTGGTGTATGTGGTGCTGATGAAGGTCGCTGGCAGACATCGCCATGAATGATCTTCGCCCACTCCTGAATCGCACGCTAGCGGCCCTCGCCGCTGGCGTCATCGCGGTCGTGATTTGCTACTACTTCGTCGACAAGCCGGTGGCCTTCTTCGTGCATCGGCACGGGATCGCGCGGTTCGAAGAATTTCGCTGGCTGACCGAGCCGCCGCCGCTGGTGCAGGGCTGGTCCCCGCTGGTGTTGGTGCTGCTCGCTGTGCGGCGGGCATTTGGACCGTGGCGGCGGTGGCAGGCGGTGTTGTTTCTGGCCTGCGCGAGTTTGATCGTAGCAGACCAATTCCGCGCGTCGCTCGGCGACCTCTGCGGCCGCTACTGGCCCGAGACCTGGCACGACAACAACCCGTCGCTGATCGGCACCGGCGCGTACGGTTTCCACCCGTTCGAAGTGGGCGACGACGTTGGCAGTTTCCCCTCGGGCCACGCGGCCCGCATCGTCGGTTTTGTATCCGTTTTTTGGCTGATGCTTCCGCGCGGCCGCTGGCTCTACATCATCGTCGGTTTGCCGATGCTCGTGGCGCTCGTGGCGATGGACTACCATTTCGTGGGCGACGTGATCGCTGGTAGCGTGTTGGGCGCGATCGTCGGCGCGTGGGCGGAGCGACTTTGTAGCTTTGGAATCAGTGACAGATGAGAGGCGTTTTCGACGGAAAACTGGCGTGAAACACTTACGGAATCCTTTGCCACTCCGGAATCGATGTAATCAGAGACGGTGGTGCGTTTCTGGCTGGCTGCGCTCCCGGACGAGTCCAGCCAAAAAGCGCATGTGCGGCAGATTGAATATCGTTGGAATTCGGACGCGAGAACGGCGCCTTGCTGTAGTCCGTCGATTCATCAACTTGCTCTCCAAGCAATGCCCGAATCCAGGTTTCGACGTGCCGCTTTGGAATGAGGACGACAATGGGCTCATTGCTGTCCCGCGAATCCTCGCCGGCAAGCTGAAGGGCATCTTCAAGTTGCGATTTTCGGCGCTGTGCAGTTTCGGAATCGGCATCGATCATCACAATGAGAATTGCCGATGCTCTCTTTCCGATCGTCGAGCGACACGCCTTCACCTGCTCAGGGTATTTGTCGCGGACAAATATTTCGCCACTTCCACCTGAGCTTTTTGCCGGAAGGGGTGCAAAACGAAACTGACGGTCGCTATGCCCACTTCTTATCAAATAGCGACGGATGAGATTCTGATGTTCGCGGTCCTCGACCAGGACGAAAACATTCGCAGTCCGATCAGCCACTTTCCCATCCTCTGGCTACGAGCTCAGCGGGAGTCAGTCCGGTATCATTCGCTGATTCGAACTGCTTAATCCGCGTATGAAAACCGCCGGGTCGATCCAATATGACACCACCCTGTCCCGCCAATTGATTTAGCAGCTCTGGATGGTGCGACACTAGGACAACTTCAGGAGAACTGCAAAGTCATTTTTTCTCTATTACTAGCGATGAAGCAGCAGCATTGCTCGCGTCCCGCTTTTCCATCAATACCTGACAATCGCGTGCCCGGCTGGTGGCTGAGCATGCTGTGCCAAATGCCGAGAAAATAGACTTTGCAGTTCTCCTGAGGACAACTTGGGAATCCTGTTCATCCACACGATCGAGCAACTTAAACAGCCATGGTTGGATTTCGCTCAACGCAATGAAATTATCTGGCTCGTCGAGCAAGATCGTGACTCCGGGCCCAACGGAACAATACATGAGCGTGTATAGTGCAATCAACGCGCGTTGACCTTCCGACAGATCATTGAGGGTAAACTGCATCAATTTTCCACTATTCTCATCGCGGATGCTCGTCTGAACAATTTTTACGTTGAGGCCGGCTTCCTTTGCATCAAGCGAATCAAGGCCGGGAATTGCTTCCTTGAGTGCGCTAATTGCATGGTGGATTTCATTTCCGCGTTCTAGTTTCAGATGACGAAACCAGTCGGCAAAATTGTTTAGGTCTCGAGACGGCTCCGTTGCTTCCTGCTCTGATCTCGCACCGATCGCCCACGGGTTGATCTGCACGTGCACTACGCCGCCAAGCCATTGCTTAAACCATGTAAGTTTCGTGTTGTCCCATCGCCTTTGAATCGTGGCAAGCGCCGAGCGATGCCAATCAAATGGATATTGAACCTTATCCTCATACTTATCGTTGAAGAGGTGAACCTCACCTTCCTCAAATCGAAAGATGGGATGTCCATCACAAAGGACCTCCTCGAGTACAATGCGGGGACGGAAATGCGTGCCACTTGACGTTCCCGTGGAAGAAGAAGGAACCGCCCAATCATCCACAACTAGTACGTAACGGTACTTTGAATCATTTCCCGAAACGTCGAGTTCAAATCGCTGTTGCTCGACGCCGGACTGCCAGCGCGTCTTCGTAGCACCGGCCAGTCGATCGTCGCATGCAACGCCCCTCACGGAGAAGTCTCTCAAGAGGGATAGAACATCCAGCGCAGTCGACTTTCCAGTTCCGTTCCGACCAATAATTAACTGCTTATTGGTCGGTCGAAACTCAAAATTCACTAAGCACTTATAGTTGTCGACGTATAATCGCGTGAGCATAATGGCCCATTATATCGCCATCTGAGTCTCTTAACATATAGCTATTTCACAGGGCGGTGATCGCTCCATAAGTCTCCGGCCGACGGTCGCGGAAGAATTGCCAGGTGTTGCGCACCTCGCGGATCAGGTCGAAATCCATGTCGGCGATCACGATGTCGTCCTCGGTCCGCTTGGTCGATTGGGCGATGAACTGGCCGCGCGGGTCGACGAAGTAGCTCTGGCCATAGAACTCGCCGATTCGCCACGGCTCTTCCCAGCCCGGCCGATTGATCGCGCCGACGAAATACTGGTTCGCCACCGCGTGGGCCGGCTGTTCGAGCTTCCAGAGATACTCGCTGAGGCCCGCGACCGTCGCCGACGGGTTGAACACGATCTCTGCGCCGCCCAGGCCGAGGCAGCGGGCGCCGTCCGGGAAGTGGCGATCGTAGCAGATGTAAACGCCGACCTTGCCGATCCGCGTGTCGAACACCGGATAGCCGAGGTTGCCGGGGCGGAAATAAAACTTCTCCCAGAAGCCCGGATTGCAGTGCGGGATGTGAATCTTGCGAAACTTGCCCAGGTACTCGCCCGTGGCGTCGATCACGGCGGCCGAGTTGTAGTAGACGCCCGGCAGATCCTCTTCGTACATCGGAATGACCATCACCATCTGGTGCTTCTTGGCCAGCTGCATCATGAGCTTGGTGGTCGGTCCCTCGGGAATTTTCTCCGTGAGGTTGTACCACTTGATCTCCTGCTCGGCGCAGAAGTAGGGCCCGTAAAAGAGCTCCTGCAGGCAGACCACCTCGACGCCTTGGCTCGCGGCCTCGGCGATGAGACCGACGTGCTTGTCGATCATCGCTTGCTTGATCTTTTCAACCGGCGAAGTAGCCGGCTCGCACAACGTGGCCTGAATCAAACCACCACGGACCATTCGGGGCATAGGACAACCTTTCACATGCTCAACTTGATGCCGCAGACGCGGACTACCGGTCCGCCGCCGCCGTCACGGCGACAGGCTGCCAGTATAGCAAAACTGCTCGCCCGCTCCTAGCTTGCGACGTTTCAGTAGGCGCCGCCGCCGGTAGAATCGCCGACGTTGCGATGCTTCCCGCGTGGTACAATTGCGAATGCATTGGCGGCTGACCGGCACCACTCGATAGGGAGGACTTACAATGGATCGCGACGAGAGGATGTCACCGGCCGCGAAAACAACCCGGCACACGATGTTGCGGCGCACTGTCGCAGTCGCCGGCATAATGGCATTTTCGCTTGTCGGCCGCCACGCTTGGGCCGCCGACCAGGAGCTGACGGCGGCGATCTCGGTCGACATTCCGCCCTACGTGAGCGAGAAGGCGACCTCCGGCTTTGAAGTCGAGCTGATGCGAGCGCTGCTGCCCGACTACAAGCTGAAGTTCGTGCAGATGTCGTATGACGAATTGGAGACGGCGATCGAAAAGGGGCGGGCCGATGTGTCGGTCTGCGTGCTTGAGGGCGTCACTTCGGACCACGGCGTGTTCTACTCGGAGAAGTTTATCAGCTTCTACAACTACGCGATCAGCAAGAAAGCGGCCGGGCTCAAGATTGCCAGCGTTGCGGAGCTGGCGGGCCATCCGGTCCTCGCCTGGCAAGATGCCTACCTGGAGTTGGGCGATGCGTTCAAGAAGCTCTTCTCGCCCGGTTCGCCGGACCGGAAGGATTACCAAGAGTTCGCCAACCAGAGAGAGCAGGTGGCCGCCTTCTGGCGGGCCGACGATGCGGTGGTCGTGATCGACGGCAGCATCTTCCGGTACGTCAGCGCTCAGCAGCACCACGACCCCAGCGCGGCGGTGTACCACGCTATCTTTCCGCCGAACACGAAGTTCCATGTTGCCTTCCGCGACGCCGCGGTGCGCGACCAGTTCGACCGGCAATTGAAGATGCTCGTCGACAACGGCGAGTACCAGCGGCTGGTCGACCGCTACCGCACCGGCCCGGCAAATGCGGACACCAAGAAATAGGCCCGTTTGGGTGCGGTGGCTCCCACTTCTCGTTTCCTCGCGACACGCCGGCACACGGTCAAGGACTTTCTTGTCGCTAGCCGCGGGCTCACATTCTGCAGGTCCCGCCAGTTGGTCGCCTGGCCGAAAACTGCTACCATATCGGGTTCGCCAATGAGCATTCCAGTTTGCAGCGACGGTCGCCGCAACAGTTCTGTCGGAGCCGTTCAACATCGCCTTCTTTGGAGCGAGATTATGAAGTTTCTTGCGGGTGCGATCGTCGTGTTTTCGGGCTGCGTTCTGTGGGCATCTGGCACGTTTGCAGTGACTCTTACATACATGCACTCGGGAAACGTCAGCTCAGGACAAATGGCAATCGGGGGTGGGATCTTGGTCGTGCTGTTGGGGTTCTTTGTCGTCTACCTCGAGTTCTTGTCGCAGGCGATCGAGCCGAATTCTAAACAGAAGTCATCGTAGTCGAGTGGTGGTGGGGCTCGATCGAGTCAACCCACCGTTTAACTAGTTGGAGATCTGCCATGACGACCGCCACCCAAACCAAAGCCGACACCCTCCCCATCCTCCGCGGTGGCAAGTGGGTCGAACCCAAGTCCACCCGCACCGGCGACGTCTTCAACCCGTCTACCGGCCAAGTAATCGCCCGGGTGCCGTTCTGCGATGCCAAGCAAACCGGCGAGGTCGTCGAAGCGGCCGCCGCCGCGCTGCCGGCTTGGGCCGAGACGCCGGTGGTCGAGCGGGCGCGGGTCATGTTCCGCTTTCGCGCGCTGATGGAGCGGCACTTTGAAGAGCTGGCCGCGCTCGTCACGCGTGAGCATGGCAAGACGCTGGCCGAGGCCCGGGCCGAGGTGAACCGCGGCATTGAGGTGATCGAGTTCGCCTGCGGCATCCCGAGCCTCGTCACCGGTGAGATTCTGCCGAACATCGCGGGCGACGTCGACGCCGAGGCCGTGCGACATCCGGTCGGCGTGTGCGTCGGCATCACGCCGTATAACTTCCCGTCGATGGTGCCGCTCTGGATGTATCCGATCGCGCTCACGTGCGGCAACACGTTCGTCTTGAAGCCGTCGGAGAAGGTGCCGCTCTCGGCGATCCGCGCCGGCGAACTGCTGCTGGATGCCGGCTTGCCGGACGGCGTGTTCAACATCGTCCACGGCGACCGCGAGTGCGTCGACGCGCTGTTGGATCATCCCCAGGTGGCCGCGATTTCATTCGTCGGCTCGACCGCGATCGCCAAGTACATCTACGAGCGTGGCACGACGGCCGGCAAACGCGTGCAGTCGGCCGGCGGCGCGAAGAACCATCTCATTATCATGCCCGATGCCGAGATGGACCAAACGGTGAAGGCCCTCGTCGCCAGTGCCTACGGCTGCGCCGGCCAGCGGTGCATGGCGGGCAGCGTCGCCGTGGCCGTCGGCAAGGCGGGCGACGCGGTGGTGGAAGGACTGGTCGACGTGGCCGGCAGCATGCGTGTCGGCCCGTCGGACGGCAACGAAAACGTCGACATGGGCCCGGTGATTCGCGCCGAGCACCGCGATCGCGTGGCCAGCTACCTCGACATTGCGAAGCAAGACGGCGCGACCATCGCGCTCGACGGCCGACGCGACTTCAAGTCGAACGGCTTCCTCATCGGGCCGAGCGTCGTCGATCGCGTCGCCCCCACGATGCGCGTCTACAAAGAGGAAATTTTCGGCCCGGTGCTGTCGGTCGTCCGCGCGGCCGACCTCGACGAAGCGATGGCCGTCGGCGCGGGTTGCGAGTACGGCAACGGCGCGGCGATCTTCACTCGCAGCGGCTACGCGGCCCGGCAGTTCAAGCGGCACTTCAATGCCGGCATGATCGGCATCAACGTCGGCGTGCCGGCCCCGATGGCTTGGTTCCCCTTCACCGGCTGGAACCGCTCATTCTTCGGCGACCTGCACATCCAGGGCACGGAAGGCATCCAATTCTACACCCGCCAAAAAGTAACCCTCACCCGCTGGCCCCAAAGCGACGACTCGCACCTGGACCCGGTCTGGCGGCAGAGCAAATAGAAACGAAGAATTGTCACCACAGAGGACACTGAGTGCGCAGAGGATGAATAGGGCAAGGCATTTGCTCATCTCCTTTCTGTGACCTCGGTGTCCTAAGTGGCGAAATCCTATTTTTGAAAAGGAACAATGAACGTCATGAGTGAAGCCAAGAAGATTGCGGTGATTGGTGGTGATGGCACGGGGCCGGAGGTGGCGGCCGAGGGCGTCAAAGTGCTCGAGGCCGTGGCCAAGCTCGAAGGCCTGCGGTTTGAGCTGACGCACCTCGATTGGGGTGGCGACCGGCTGCTCAAGACTGGCGAGGCGCTCCCCGCCGACGGGCTCGACCAACTCCGCAAGTTCGACGCGATCCTGCTCGGCGCCGTCGGCCACCCCGACGTGAAGCCGGGCATCCTGGAGCGCAAGCTGCTCCTCGACCTCCGCTTCGGCCTCGATCAGTACATTAACCTTCGGCCCGTAAAGCTGTTTCCCGGTGTCGACACGCCGCTCAAGGACAAGGGGCCGGCCGACATCGACTTCATCGTCGTCCGCGAGAACACCGAGGACCTCTACTGCGGGGCCGGCGGCTTCATGCACAAGGGGACGCCCCACGAGGTTGCCACGCAGACCGCCATCTACACCCGCCGCGGCTGCGAACGCGCGATTCGGTATGCGTTCGAGCTCACGAGGAAACGGAACAACCCCAAGGGGACGAAACTCACGCTCGTGGCCAAGACGAACGTGCTCACCACCGGCCACGACCTCTGGTGGCGGACGTTTCAGGAAGTGGGTGAGGAGTACCCCGACATCGAAAAGGACTACAACCACGTCGACGCCTGCTGCATGTGGATCGTAAAGAACCCCGAGTTCTACGACGTGATCGTCACGACGAACATGTTCGGTGACATCATCACCGACCTCTCGGGCATCATCCAAGGCGGGATGGGCGTGGCCGCGGGCGGCAACATCAACCCCGAAAAGGGCGGCGTGAGCATGTTCGAGCCGATGGGCGGCAGCGCCCCGAAGTACACCGGCACCGGAAAAATCAACCCGATCGCCGCGATCAACGCCGTGAGCATGCTGCTCACGCAATTCGGCTACGACAAGGCGGGAGATCGTGTGATGAACGCAATCATGCAAGTCACCGGCACCAAAATGAAGAGTCAAAACGCCGGCAAAATGGGATTCACAACGAGCGAGGTGGGGGATTTGGTCGTCGCGGCACTGTGACCATCAAGCCGCGGCCGCCGGTCGCGGGCTGCGGCAATGGGTCCGAACGCCGAGATTTTGCCGAATCTCGCGGACGAGGTAGAATAGTAGAGCCAATTCGACCGTTTGTCCGCGAGGACTCGCCATGTCCACTGTTCTCGATGTAACACTCGTCCGCACCCCCGGTGTCTGCGGCGGGAATCTGCGCATTGACGGCACTCGCATGACGGTCAATCAAATCGTCACACTGCACAAGCAAGGATTGACCGCGGAACAAATCGTCGAACAATACCCCCAGCGCACTTTGCGCGAAATCTACGCCGTGTTGGCCTGGTATTACGAGCACAAGGTCGAATTTGACGAGGAACTTGTGGCCGAAGCGGCCGCCGACGATGAGGCCGAACGAGAACAAGCATAGCGGCAATGAACGGTGGACAAACCAAAGTTGTTCGTTGACGAGGATGCTTGTGAAGATGCCGTGGTCTCGGCACTGCGCCGGCTAGGCATCGATGTGCTAACCGTCCTCGAAGTTGGCCGCGTTGGCATTAGCGACGACGACCAACTTCGTTTTTCAACCTCTCTCGATCGGACCGTCTATTCTTTGAACGCGCGCCATTTCGCGCGCCTGCATCGTGAGTTCATTGCACGGGGCGACTTCCACGCCGGCATCATTGTCATTCCACGGCAGCGGTATAGCATCGGCGAAAAGATTCGTCGTTTGCAGCAACTGCTCGAAAGCACGGACGCCAAAGCATTGAATAACAACCTGTACTTCCTGTAAGCTGGTTGCATCTCCCGCCGGTCGACGCCACAACGCCCGCAAGATGGGCTTCACGACGAGCGAGATGGGGGATTTAATTTATGATTCAATGTGACGCATCGTTTCCACCTCGTTGATCGGGCAAACAAATGAACGACGTTGAGCAACTTGCAGAGCTGGTCCGCGAGCGAAACGACGTGGCTAGGCAAATTACACAGCTGATCGGACGCCCTGCTCAAATCGGTCATGTCGGTGAGTGGATTGCCTCCAAGGTGTTCGATATTGAGCTCGAGGAGTCTGCGGTCGCAAAGGGTATCGATGGCCGATTTCGGTCCGGACCTCTTCGAGGCAAAACGGTCAACGTAAAATTCTACGCAAAACGTGAAGGAGTTCTCGCTATAAGGGAAGACGCACTGCCCGATTGCTTTTTGGTATTGGCGGGGCCGCGGTCCGTGGCGGGAACTTCTCGCGGAGAAGCTAGGCTCTGGCACATTGACTCGGTTTACTTGTTTCATGCTACAAGTCTCCGTGAAGAATGTGGAGAAAGGGGCGTCACAATTAGTCCTTAAACAAGCGAACGTTAATGGGTAATTGGCGTTGTATTTTTGGGGTTGGCCAGTGCGTGCACGACCGGCCTGACGCGGTCGGCGTCGGGGGGGAGTTGTCGAATTCTGGGTTGCTTCATTTCGCGACTCGTTGACACGTCTGTGTGGTTCAGGGTGGCGGCGGACCGGAGCATCCAGACTCCGGCTTCATCGGCGGCTCCGTCAACAACGCAACGTCCGGCACAAGCGGAAGAACACCGGCAAGCGTGGGTGATAGTTCAGTACGCGGTAGATCAGCTGGCGGCCCGTGCGGACGATCTGGCAGGGAATCTTGATGAAGGCGCAGAGGAACGTCTTGAACTCCATCCGCAGCACTTCCTGTTTCTGCGCCGATGCGCTTCGCCCCAGCGGCCATCCTCCGGCAACGACAACGCCCACCACGACTTGAGGTTCCACGCCAAGCCGGTCATCACCATGTAGGCCCAATTGCTGTAGAGATTATCGACCGGTGCCGAGAGCGCCCGCACTCCGCCGGCCAACTGAGCAATCAAGTTCTCTTGATCGCAGCGGTCGTTGGCCTCGAACACCACGTCCTCGGCATCGACGGCCCAATCGTTGGTGATGTAGAAGAAGTAGCGAATCTCGTCGAACAGCCGCGTCTCGCCCTTCTCGTGCGAAATGTTCTTGCGGAGCACGATCAGGCGGTACGACTGCTCGCACGCCGTGGGCCTGTATTCAAACTCCGCGTAATCCTCGCTCTGGAGCCGCAGAACCTCGAACTCGCGGCGGCGGATGATCCGCTGCTTCACGTTTTTGGGTCTCTGCCGCGCTGCGGTCCGCACTTCGTAACGCGGCTCGCGGAGGAGCTTCTGCCAGGCCGTGTTCGGCAGGTTTTCCGCGATTTCCTCCAGATTGGGCAGGGCCTTGAAGCCAAAGTAGAAGCTCACCTCCTCGGCATCCCAGGCGTCGAGCTGCTCCGACTGGCTGAAGGCCGTGTCACCGCGAAGCACGATCTTGCGGAAGCCCGCGCGACGGCACAAGGCGATGGCCCCGTCCGCCTCCTCGGCGGCTCCTTCGTGGCTGGGCCGATTCCCGGAGCGATTGACCACGCGGAGCACTTCGCCGGTTTCGGCCAGAGTGACCAACAAGGGATGGTAGCCCCAAGTGCCCTTGTAAGAGATGTCCATCCCGACTTTGCACTCGCCGGTGGTGACCACCAGCGTGCCGTCGAGGTCGATGGTGGCGCGGTCGAAAAACTTCTTCGGCTGCTGGGCCCAAACGTTCAGCCGCGCGTCGTCGGCTGCCCGCATCAGCGAGCGGACGTCTCCTTCGTCGAACCGACGGCAGAAGTCGCCGGCGGTGGTGGGATCGGGGATCCGCTCCGTGCCCAAGGCGTCGAGGAAGGCCTCGTCATTGCGGCGCAACTCGACGTCTTCCAGCCGGGTGCCGTCGCACAAGGCGTTGTAGGCCAGATTCAGCACGTGGTCCGACTCGTGATAAGGCCTGTGGATTTTCAGCAGGTGCAGGCGGCGATCGATGGCCTCGATCAGCCCGATTTCCCGAGCGAGTCGATGCACCACGCCGATGCCGCCCACGCCGATCCCTCGGGTCTTGTCGGCCAGTTCGAAACGGATGTTCGACGCCGTAAACATGGGCGTTCCCTGATCGGCACGCGGCCCGGCCAACCGTTGCTCGATGCGTCGCTGGGCTTGCCGCAGACGTTTCGGTATACTGTGTTTCACTCGAAATCCTCCTTGTGTCGTGGGGTGGGCTTGCACTGTGTGCCCATGATACCCGTAAAACAGGGGTGGTTTCGAGTATTTTTATGCAATCAGCGTGAAAGCTTCGCTTGCTTAAGGATTAGTAGAGAGGCTACAAGCGTTGTTGCTCAGCAGTGGGAGCGGGCCGAGATTCATCCCAAAGCAGCCAACGCTACGCTTGCCGTGGACGATAATCAACGGCGTCTACTCGGACTATTCAGTTCAAGAGCCGCCGACCGCTAGCGCTACAGCAACAATTGCGACGGACCGCTTGAATTCTGCATCCCGCAGTTTTCAATAGCGCCGAAAGGGGGTTGTCAACAATCATGGCCGCAAAATACGTTGCTTTCGACATCGAGACGGCCAAGGACGTTCCGGGCACAGAGTTCGATTGGCGGCCCCACCGACCGCTTGGCATTGCGTGCATGGCGTCGATGTCCTGTAAATGCAAAGAACCGCGCATCTGGTATAGCAAGGATACCGATGGCATCCCGCTACGTCAGATGTCGCGCAACGACGCGGCTGAATTCGTCGGCTACCTGAATTCACTCATCAAGGATGGCTTCACGCCGCTAACTTGGAACGGCTTGGCGTTCGACTTCGACATCCTAGCCGAGGAATCGAACCTATGGGAACAATGTAAACAGCAAGCACTGTTGCACGTCGATATGATGTTCCACATTGTGTGCGAAAAGGGATTCCCAGTGGGTCTTGCGAATGCTGCTTCAGGGATGGGTATGCAAGGCAAGCTCCAGGGAGTCGATGGCTGCGATGCTCCAACGCTCTGGTTGCAGGGACAACATGACGCCGTGATGAATTATGTTGCACAAGATGTTCGCGCCACATTGCAGCTCGGATTGGAGTGTGAGAAACGCCGGATGTTTAGGTGGACGACAAAGCGCGGTAGTATTGGCGAAATGTCGTTGCCGCAGGGATGGTTACCAGTGAAGGACGCATTGCGTTTGCCGAAACCCGACACGTCTTGGATGTCTTATCCAATTGATCGGGATACCTATTCTGCTTGGCTTGCTCAGTGAACAACTATGGCCGCTTCCACCCGCCATCTTCCTCCACCAAGCTGGCCATCGAATCGCCCGGCAAAAGTAGCCCGATTTGATAATTATTCAAAATACGCAGTATTTTACGCGATATGCGTAGCGTCAGGCGGCGAGGCCGATGTGGAGCTCGCAGCGGATGGCTTCTTCGATGTCCGTTTCCGGGCCGCCATATTCCTCCACCAGCTTGGCGATCGAATCGCCTGCCTTGTATCGTTCGGCAATCACGTTCGTCGTCACGCCTAGCCGGTCCAAGAGTGGCCGGCCAAACGAGCGGCTCGGATCAATGACGATCGCCCGCGGCGCCGTCGTGTCGTGCACGACGCGCGTGAACGGGTAGAGCCGCGCCGCGAACTCGTTTTCCCATTCGATTCTGTCGAGATAATCGGTCAAAATCGGGAGCAATGTTTGCTCCGGATGCGCTGCGTCGATCAACGTGCCCAGCCGTTCGACGAACAACGTCACGCCATTGGTGCGAAACTGCTCCTGAATCAGCGGCCGCTCCCAGCCAAATTCGTTCCGAATGAAATCCAACGCTTTGCGAATCACCGGCAAAGAGATTTCGTACTCGGTGCGCAACGCACGCAACACGTGCGCTTCGGCGAGGTTATAAAACGACAACAGATTCAGCGACTTGTCCGGCAACTCGATCACGTGTCGAAATCGCTTCGAAGCGCCGCGCACCGTGTATGTTGTGCCTTTGACCCAGGCGTTGATTGTCGCCTTGGGAATGCAGAGATAGTGTGCCGCTTCCGACGTAGTGTAGGCGGGCATCTCGCGGGCGTCACTGATTTTCGCCAGACGCTCGACCTTGAAACGCAACTTTGCCATAAATGCCTCGAAGATATCGTCGACCGCGACGAATCCATAGCAGGGAGAATCTCACCGAATGTTAATCGCCATTAGAAACTGCGTCAATTTGAATTGACGGAAATCACTACAAATCCATTGATTCTTCGACAATAATCAGCGGTTCCCTCATCTCTGACATCCGCGTATCATGGCGCGCTGACCTCGCCGACGGACGAATTCCGCAGGCGAAATTCGGTCCACCCGATGATGGAGGATCCGCGCCGTGCCTGACTTGGAAGCCAAACTCAAGCAACTCCTGCCCGGCGAGGCCGGTCTGATGATCCGCGAAACGCTCGCCGCTGCGGTCGTCCTGCTGCTGCTCGCGATTGCCTATTGGTGGATTAAACGGGGCCTGCGGGCGTACGAAATCTGCGGCCGGCCATCGCCCCACACGATTGCCATCGTTCGCCGACTGCTCTCTTGGGCGTTTTGGGTGATCGCCATTATGCTGGTGCTCCAACAGTACGGCGTCACCGACAACGCCTGGACCTCGCTCACGGCGCTGCTGGCCATGGTGGCCGTGGGCTTTGTCGCGGTCTGGAGTGTGCTGTCCAACGCCTTCTGCTCGATCGTGTTGATGATCTCCCGCCCGTTCAACGTCGGCGACTCGATCGAGATTTCCGGCGAGCCGTGGCGCGGCAAGGTGATCGACTTCAACTTGATCTACTCCACGCTCCGCGACATGGAAGGCGCGATGCTGCTGGTGCCGAACAACCTGTTTTTCCAGAAGCCGATCCGGCGCATGATCGGCGCAAACACCATCCCGCTCGACCAGCAGGCCGATCGCGTCGACCCGCACGAATAGCCGGCCGCACGCTCCGCCTGCTCCGGGCGAGCGCGTGACCAGAGTGCTTTCACACTCCCACTTTCAGCCATGCCCAGTGCCCGATAGTCGTCGTGGAGTCCGTGCCGCGCCGTCTGCTCGGGCGGACAGTGCGACAATCACGATGGACGACTCGCGGTTCCAGCCATCGCCGACAAGTCACGCTCCAACGGCTTTGAGCCACCAGTGGGCCATCAGGGCGGCGCCGTCGCCGGTCGGATGCACGCCGTCGGCCAGCCAGCGTTGCGATGGGGCGGTTTTCACCGCCCGATCGAACATCGTTTGGTACGGCACAAAGACAGCGCCCGCTTCGTCGGCCACCCGCTTCGCGGCCGCCCGGTAGCTGGCGAACTCCGCGGGCCACGAGGGTTCCACAGCGCCGAACTGCAGAACGAATGGCTCGCAGATCACCAGTTTCACGTCGGGCAGCGCGGCTCTTGTGCGTTTTACCAGCGCCGGTAGTCGGTCTCGTACGTTTCCAGCGTCCCCTCGTAGCCGTGCTTCACCTTGTGCCAATAGTCGTTGACGCCGATCAGAATGCTCAGCACGTCCGGCTTCAGGTCAAGGCAATCGGTCTGCCAGCGCTCGGCGAGCTGGTAGACCTTATTGCCGCTGATGCCGCGGTTGAAGATGCTCAGCCGATCGCCGGGATGATCCACGAGCAGCTCCGCCGCGGAGAACCAGGCGTAGCCGTTGCCGAGCGCGGGCTGCGAATTGGCGGCCGAATCGTCCTTGTTGCGGCCGGCGTCGGTGATCGAATCGCCTTGGAACAAAATCGTTTGTCCCGGCTCGATAAGCGACTTATCGCGCGGCATGTCGGCTTCGGCCGCAGCGGCGTCGATCGCGGCCAACGCGGCAGCGCTCAACCCGGCCGAGGCCAAGACAAACTCGCGGCGACTGGGCAAGGAGACGTGATGCGATGAATCGTCTGCCATGGCGTGACTGCTCCTAATTACTCAAGAGTTGAAAACCCGTCACCGAGCGGCGCTACGCGCCACCGTACTAGAGTAACTGATCGACCGACGCTTTGCCAAGAATCGTGCAGGAGAACTGCAAAGTCACGAATTGAGCAAGCGGAGCCCGAGGTCAGGGTTCCAGGCGATGTAGTCGGCGGCAGCTCGGACCGGTAGCTTGGGGTCGGAGCGGAGTCGGTGGATCGAGAGGGCGGCATTGTTGATGGCTGCCAGGCAGGCGGAGAGGCCAGGCCGCCGGGTGTGGTGGCGGTCTTCGTCCCACCACCGATCTTTCAAGAAGTGGGGGCCGTTTTCCAGCCGCCAGTGGTCGCGGACGTACCGCAAGAGGTCCGCAGCGGTAACGCTGTCAGGATCGAGGCTTGAGACGAAATACCGCACGTCGCGCGAGAGAACTTCGCCGGCGGTGGTGCAAACCTCGCGATCAACACGCAGCGCTATGCGGCAACCGGGCAGGTCGAGTCTTTCGCGGATGTAGTCGGCGTTCTCCAGGTCGACCCATAACCGGCGGGTTTCTTCGAGAGCCCCCTTTTATTCGTCGAGTGCGCAGCCGGTGGACGCTCGGTGGCTTGGGCAAAGCAGTTTTCGAGCACGTCGAGCGTGTCTCCCTGATTGGCTTTGACTTGCAGCAGATAGTCGCGACCGTGACCACAGACGAGCTCGGCCAAGGGGCGCTGAGCGAAGATCGCATCCCCGGTGAACAACCGCAGCATCGGGTAGGCATCGAGAAGCTCCTCAAGATGTCGCCTGAGGAGTGTCGGTTCGTTGGTCTTCTCGGCCCCCGTCGACCATTGGCCGACGACGGCTTGCAGATCATGCACAAACACGTTGAGCATGTGCAGCGGATCGCCAGCGTCGTCGAGCCCTTGTTTGGCCGTCTTGCCGTCCACGGCGACCACCCCCTCTGTCGTCTTGTCGGCCAAGCAGGCTTGCATCCAGACGGAGAGCGCGGCTTGAAACTCCGCCACGCGGCACTTGGCGAGCGTGCGGCTGATGGTGGTGGCGCAGGGCGGGTCGTCGCGGTCAAAGCCCAACGGCTCGCGGAGTCGGTCCCAATGGATCGTCGCCCAACGGACCAGCACTTCCATTTCGCGAATCCGCGCCAGCATCCCCAGCAACATCAGCACGACCATCCCGGCAAACGGATGCCGCACGCCACGCGCCGAACGCGGATCGTCCAACCGAGAAAAGGCATCCAGCAACGTCGCTGCATGCATCGAAGGCTCCTTCCTACAGAAAAGATGCCCCCTGCGGCTTTCAACTACGCCACCTTGGTTCCGCCGGTTCGGGAAAAACTACTTTGCAGTTCTCCTGAAGAATCGTGCTTTACATTGCGGTGGAAGCAGCGGATAACTGAGACTGGAGGAGGCTAAAATGCAAATCGAAGTCGTCGATCGCCGCATTATTTCCGAGGCGGATGCACGCTCAATCGCCGAACTACTCAACAAGGTGTTTACCAGGCGAAGCCTCGAAGATCGCACGGCACGATTGGTGGATGACTGGCCCGGATATCGCGGCCCCGAGGCGGAGTATCCGCGGTCGATGATCATTCGCGACGGCGGCCGAGTGCTGGCCCATGCGGCAGCAACGCCGCGCACGATCGGCACGAGTGAAGGCGAGCTGACGATCGTCGCTCTTTCGCACGTGGCGACCGACCCGGAGGGACGCGGCCGGAAGCTGGGGCAGGCCGTGGTGCGGGCCGTGTTCGACCTGGTAGACCATGGTCCGTTTCTGCATTCGCTGTTCCAGACGTCGCATCAAGTCCGGCCGTTCTACGAGAAGCTCGGCGCGGGCGTTGTGACAAATCGATTTGTCAACTCGCTGGGGGACGACCCTGCGAAGACTCCCTTCTGGGACGAAGTCGTGATGCGCTATCCGATCGCGAAGCACTGGCCCGAGGGCGAAGTCGATCTCCGCGGACCAGCATGGTAGAAGCTCGGAGCACAGAGCTGGGAGCAGATTCTCCCGGCTCTTCGCTCATCCCGGCCGCTCAACTGTGCATTCGCGGCAGCTCCTCACCACGGTTGATGATTGCGGCTTCGAGGGCAGCGAGTTCTTCGAGCCGGGCCATGACGACCTCTTCGGCAGCGAAGTGTTTGGCGAGCCGCGTGTACGTGGTGTGATGCCGGGCTTCCGACTCGAACAGCCCGGCGTAGAACGCGGCCAGCTCGGGGTCTTGCACGTGCTCGGCGAGCACGTGGAACCGCTCGCACGAGCGGGCTTCGATCAAACCGGCCACCAGTAGGCGATCGACGGCCCGCTGCGGTTCCTGCTTGCGGACCAGGTCGTTCAGCTCGCGGCCGTAGCTCGACGGCTTGAGCCGGCGGAAGCGGATGCCGCGTCGTGCCAGCAGGTCGAGCACCATTTGAAAATGTTCGAGCTCCTCGTTGACGATGAAAGCCATTTCGCGGCACAGCTCTTGGTCCTCGACGTAGGCGAAGATGAGATTGAGCGCGGTGCCGGCCGCTTTTTTCTCGCAGTGGGCGTGGTCGATGAGGATCTCAGGGAGATGGGTGTCGACTTGAGCCAACCAGCAATTGTCGGTTTCGGATTGAAGGTGGAGCATGGAAGTGGTCAGTGGTCAGTGGTCGGTGGTCGGTTGCCGGCGAGCCGTTGGCTCGCGGTTATCGCCCTTCTCAATCGTGGCCAGATCTTTGCGTACGCGGCGGGCGACGCGGCCGAGCAGCGTCGTCGGCGTCAGGCGTTTGATCCGCCAGTACCAACGCTGGTCGGCACCCATCACGACATACAGTTTCCGCCGACGCATGGCGTCGAGCGCGGCGGCGGCGACGGCGGCGGGTGCGAGCGTCGAATCGCGGACGTACGACTCGGTGAGCTGACGGAAGGCACGGCTTTCGAACGACGCGCTCTCGACAAAGCGCGTGGGCATCGGACCGGGGCAGACGACAGTCACACCGACGCCGCGCGGCCTCAATTCGCCGTGCAGTGTTTCGGAAAGTGCCACCACGGCGGCCTTCGACAAGTTATACGGCGCCATGCCAGGCGGGCAAAGAAACGCGAAGCTGGAGGCGACGTTGATGATCGCCGCTCGTTGCGACTTCGCGCTTTCCGCCAGCCAGGGCGCCAGCGTGTGGCAGCCGTAGAGGACGCCCATGAGATTCAACTGGATGAGCCGCTCGGCTTCCGCCAGGTCGAACGCGCCGACGTTGCCTGCGGCGTACCGGCCGGCGTTGTTGACCAGCAAATCGAGCCGCGGCCAATCGGCTTGCAGTTGGTCGCGGACGGCCAGCCAGTCGTCGATTCGCGTCACGTCCTGCTGCTCAACGCGGCCGACTCCGCCGGCTTGTGCGACCATCCGCGACGTTTCTTCGGCGCCCGAGCGATCGACGTCGACAATGGCGACGTGCCAGCCGTCACGGGCGAGTCGCAGGCAGAATTCGCGGCCGAGACCGTTGGCTCCGCCGGTGACGATCGCATAACGCGAGCTTGCCGATGAGCTGTTCATGCCGTTGCCCAGTAGCCGCCGCGGGAGTGGTCGAACACCGCTTCCTGTCCACCGCGATCGGCGAGGAGTTTTCCGTCGCGGTAGACTTCGCGACCCATCACGAACGTGCGAACCGGCCAGCCTGTTAAGTTCGTGCCATGCCAAGGGCTCCAACCGCACTTAGTGAGCTGCACTTCATTACGAATTTCTGCCGTTCTATTGAGATCGACTAGCACCAGATCGGCGTCATACCCGACCGCGATGCGTCCCTTGCCGACGACGTCCCAGACGCGGGCCGGGGCGTCGCACATCCAATGGACGACTTGTTCCAACGTGCAGCGCCCGAGATGTAACTCATTGAGCATCAGCGCCAATGAATTCTCGATCGCCGGCAGACCGGACGGCGACGCAGGGTAGGGGCGCTGCTTTTCTTCGAGCGTGTGGGGCGCGTGGTCGGTGGCGATCACTTGGATCAGGCCACGTTGAAGTGCCCGCCAAAGTTGTTGGTTGTCGTCGGCTGTCTTGAGCGACGGATTCATCTGGACCAGCGTGCCGAGTCGGGCGTAGTCGCTGGTATTGAATAGCAAGTGATGCGGGCAGGCTTCGGCGGTGACGAGGTTGCGATGATCGGCGAGCAGCTCGGTTTCCGCGCCGGTGGAAACGTGCAGCACGTGAAAGCAATGCTTGTGCCGATGAGCCAGGTCGATCGCGCGGCGGGTGGCGATGAGGGCGGCGACATGGTCGCGGATACGGGAATGGTCAGACACGTCGTGCGTGCCGGCGAACTTGGCTGTGTTCGCGCGGATGGTCGCCTCGTCTTCGCAGTGGGCCGTGATCGGCAGCGTGGTCTCGGCAAAGATCCGTTCGAGCGCCGCCTGATCGTCGACCAAGAGGTCGCCCGTGCTCGAACCAATGAAGATCTTGATGCCGGGCGTGCGGTGGGCCGCTTTCAACTCGGCGAGATTGTCGCGCGTGGCGCCGATGTAAAAGCCGTAGTTCACCGGCGATTTCTCCGCGGCCAGGGCGAGCTTCTCTTCGATCCGGGCCTGCGTCGTCGCGGGGGGCACGGTGTTCGGCATCTCAAGAAAAGTGGTGACGCCGCCTTTGCGCAGGCGCGGCTCGCCGAGGCGAGGTCTTCTTTATGCGTCAGGCCCGGCTCGCGAAAATGGACCTGGTCGTCGACGACGCCGGGGATGAGGTGCAGGCCCGCGGCGTCGACCACTTCGTCGACGCGAAGTTGCATGGCCGGATCGATCTCGGCGATCTGCGCACCTTCGACGACGACCGACAGGCGATCGGGGCCGTGAGGAAAGACGACTGTCGCGTTCTTGATGAGCGTTCGCATGGGGAGACGATCGGGAGCACGAGCGCGTTCCAAACAACGCGCCGTATTGATCGAGAATATCGGTCGTGTGTCTGCGGGACAAGTCGCCAGTGGTGATTAGGCAACGGCACGCCGCCAAATGTTGCGAAACGCCGACAGCGAAATTGCGTCGCACGGCCGTTTCCCCGGCCAGGCCCATTCCGTGACCTACGCTTTGTTAACCGGACGAAGCGACGAGCAGAATCCGGCTAAAGCACTTTTCGTGGCTCGGTCGTGGTTTAAGCACTGAGCCAATTTGTCTCATCGAACAGACCGCTGAAGCGGTCGATTGGCTGCAATTGCGTGGCGCGTGCGCGGGCACACGCTGGGCAAGCGGCAATAGCAGTCGGGATGTGCAACTCATGGGTCTCAAGGGTTCGCGTCGCTGCATCGCACGCCGCACGAGAATCGAAGTGCTCGAAGATCGGCAGATGTTTTCTGCCGACCCGGTGGGCGCTCCGTTGGGCGGAAGCATCGAGCAACACGTGGCGTCCATGCCCGACTTTTGGTACGAGGGCGACCCGCTCAGCGACCTCGATCAGCAGCTGGGAGACATCGAGCAGAACCTGGCCAGCGCCCATGTTCTCACAGGACTGAACCAGGCGAGCCAAGATTTCGGGTTTACCGGCGCGGGCCAAACAGTGGCGGTGATCGACAGCGGCATCGCCTACGACCACTACGCGTTGGGCGGCGGCTTCGGCCCCGGCTACCGCGTCGTCGGCGGCTGGGACTTCACCGAGGAAAACGACGCCAACCCGTACGACGACGGGCCGGCGGGCTCGCATGGCACGCACGTCTCGGGCATCATCGGCTCAACGGGCAATTCATCGGGCGACGTGGGCGTCGCCCCGGGCGTCGATCTCGTCGGACTGCGCGTTTTCAACGATCAAGGCGCCGGCTACTTCAGTTGGGTCGAGAATGCCTTGCGATGGGTTCACACGAACCGCAATTCGTTCGAGAATCCGATTACCGCGGTCAATCTGTCGCTCGGCACGTCGTGGAATGCCGCGACCGTGCCGAGCTGGGCGATGCTGGAAGACGAGTTTTCACAGCTCGAAGCGGACGGGATTTTTGTTTCCGTCTCGGCCGGCAACAGCTTCACGACCTACAACGCGACTGGTCTGAGCTACCCGGCGGCGAGCTCGCACGTCGTGCCGGTGATGTCGGTTGACGACTCGGGATCGTTGAGTTATTTCAGCCAGCGGCTTTCGCGGGCAATCGCCGCGCCGGGCCGGTCGATCCACAGCACGGTGCCGGATTACGTCGGCAATCAAAACGGCGTGACCGACGACTGGGCCAACTACAGCGGCACGAGCATGGCCGCACCCTATGTGGCCGGGGCCAGCGTGATCATTCGCGAGGCGATGGAATTTGTCGGCTATACGAACATTACCGAGTGGACCATCTACAACCACATGATGTCGACCGCCGACACGTTTTTCGACGCGGCGACGAATCAGTCGTACCAGCGTCTCAACATGGAGAACGCAATCAGCTCGCTGATACCGACGGACGACTACGGTTCGAGCGTCGCCACGGCCTACGATCTGGGCACGATCGGTACGACCGGGGCCGACGTCAGTGGGCTGATCGGCAAGCGCGACGACGTCGACTACTTCCGCTTTACCGCGGCCACGACCGGGACCGTCACGTTCACTGCCGAAACGACGAACTATCTGGCCGCGGTGTGGACCGGCGGCGGCACCGTAAGCGGCGCCAACGGCGACACGTACACGATCGACGTCGTGGCCGGCCAGACATATGCCGTCGGGCTGTCGTCAAGCGACGGCATCGGCTATTTCGACCTGACGATCTCGGCCGAGAGCGTGTTTACGTTCGTCGACTGGGGCACGGCCCGGCAATCGCAGATCAACAACGTGGCAAGCAACGGCGAATCGTGGTACCGCGTCACCGCGAGCCAAGCCGGATATCTGACGGCCGAGGCGTTCTTCGATGCCTCGGGCGGCAACGTCGACCTGGCTTGGTTCGATGCCAACCTGCAGCCGGCGGCCACCGGTAGCTCGACGCCGGGCGGTCAACGAGTCGATCGGCTCGTCGCCGGCGGCGAACAGCTTTATCTGCGGGTCAGCGGTGCGAATGCCGACGTCGATTTCCGGCTCACGAATTTGGTGTCGTTGGTCGGCTCGACCGTAAACGTCACCGGCACGACGCAGGATGACGTCATCGTGTGCGCCGGCGGCAGCACCCAGACGATCGCGATCAACGGCGCCGTCTATAGCTTCGCCGGGGGTGCGGTCTCGACGATCGTCGTCGACGGCAATGCCGGCAACGACTCGCTCACGACCAAGGCCGGCAACATGGCGACGCTTCGCGCAACAGAAGTCGAGTCGGTGACCGACCTCGACGCGCGGGCCTTGGTGCTCGACCAAGATCTTGGACTAACGATGTCAAAGAGCTACTATCAGAATTGGGCCGGCTTCGATGAGAAATGGATTCTCGGCAACGCCGGTTGGTACTTCGTGGCTTCGGACGGCGCGTTGCATCGCTGGACGGGCGGCGGCACGGTCGACGCGAATCCGCTGGTCGCGCAATTCGACGCAAGCTACTACGCCGACCCGAGTCTGATTCACGATGCCCATTTGTCGGGCGCGATGCTCGACCAACAGCTCATCCACCAAGTGGCGAACATGGGCCTGCACTTGCAGGGTTCGTACTACACCAATTGGGGCGGAATGAACGAGAAGTGGGTGCTCAGCAACGCTCGGCAATGGTATTTCGTTACGCCTGACGGAACATTGTACCAATGGGCCGGAGGCGCGGGCGTCGCGGGCAGCACCGTCGTGGCACAGGTCGGCAGCTGCTCGTATGGCGACCCGAGCTTGATGCAGGACGCCTCGATGCTCGGCTCTTTCTGTGCACAGACCGCGCACGATCTCGACGTAACGCTCGGACTGCAATTTGGCGGCTCGTACTCTACGAACTGGGGCGGCCAGGGAGAAAAGTGGATCCGCGGCACGGCAAATAGTTGGTACTACATCACGCCGAGCGGCGGGTTCTATCAGTGGAGCGGCGCCAGGAATCTGGCCGGCAGTCGGCTGTTGGCGGCGATCGACACTTCTTATTACGCGACTCCGTCGCGGTTGCGCGACTCGGTGGCGCCGCTGGGGAGCGCTTCCGCCGTGCAGTCCGCCGCATTTGCCGAACTGGGCGGCGGCGTGTCGGTGGACGCGGTCGACACCGCGTCGAGCGGTGCCGCCGAATTTGGCTCTTACGCGACGGAACAGAAGCCCGTCGGCAACCCGGCTCGAACCATCGCGCGCGTCGGGGCGACCGGACAAGCACTTTGTTCGATGAACAGCAATCGGTCGACGTTGCTCGACGTTGTTGGACGGAATTCGGACGTGAATGCAAATCGCTTCGACAAAGCGGCCAGCAGTTGGGCGGCCTATGATGATGCCGATCCCTTGGCCGACCAATTCGATTGGCTCGTCGAAATGACGCCTAACCGGGAATTGGCCTCTTTTCAGCTGGCGTTTGCCGAATTGAACGGGGCTCTCAATTGACGCATCGACGGGCACGCATTTAGCCTAAAATGCGCCATCCTCCCGGTTGCTCCGGCGATCGACGGTATCGGCGAATTGGATCGTTTCGCGAGCGTATGTCCGCGCTGACGCTTATGCGGGCGGAATCGACTGGACGATGGAAATAGCAGGCTACGCTGGCACGGCGGCCCCATGTCTCATTCCACCGGGCGAGTTTTGCCTGTTTGACCGCAATGGACTGCGCGCTCATGTCGCTCGCTACTTGGCTGACGAAGTTGGTCGCTCCCTCGCGACGCTCCGCCGTGCGACGGCAGGCGAGCTTGGGTTTCGAGTCGCTCGAAGACCGTCAGTTGCTCAGCGTGGGACATACGGTGTCATTCTTCCGTGCGGAAGAGGCCTCATCGCCGATCGTCGACTACGTCCTCGCTGACTCGCGTGCGTTAGACGTGGACCGGGCTTACGACGCGCTCACGCAATTGGGAGGCGACACGCTGGCCTACGGATTCTGGACCGAGGAAGAGCGTTCGCCGCAGAGCTGGAGTGACTTTCGGTCGATGGTCGCGCGATTGCAGGCCGAGCGGCCCGAACTCGAAGTGCTGGCCTACGTCGGCTCGCCAGCCTATGCCGGCAACGGGACTTTCACCTGGGTCGCAGGCGATCCGAGCGACGACGTCGGACGCTACACCGACTACGTTCGCTGGAGCCAAGAGGTGGCTCAGCTTGGTCTCGAGTTTCCGATCGTCAAGGGCATCTTGCTCGACGACTTCAGCGCCGACATGCAGCGCGACGCAGGCATCGACAAAGTCTTTACGCCGGAATACGTGACCGCGATCCATGAGGCGGGGCAGAGCATTTTGCCCGGCTTCCGCGTCGAAGCGGTGGAGTACCTATCCGCGATATCGGCCTACGACGCCAAGCGATTCGAGGGTCGGCTCGACGCGGTGCACTTCTTCTATCGGCACGTCGATGCGCAACGGACCGATGCCGACCCCGATCGCATCGTCGGCGAAATCGAGATGTTTCAGCGCGCGTATTCCACGTCGACGCTATCGCCCCTGGCGACGATCTATCATCCGAGCAATCAACGGGCCACGGCAGGCGACGTCGTTTCCGTCGAGGCCACGCTCGATTTGGATGCGATATCGACCGATCTGGTGGTGGCCCATTTCGACACGGTGCCGTTGAGCGCCGCCTCGCGGGGTTGGGTGCAGAAGACGATTCGATTTGACGGCGAAGTGATTTACGACGCCGACCTGGCGGACGACAGCGTGGGCGTGCATGCGATCACGATTTCGGCGGCAAAAATCGCGGCGCTGCGGGCCAGCGGACGGCGGACGGCCCAGCTGACCATGTCCCTCACGATCACCCAAAGTTACACCCGCTGGAGCTATGCCGCCAACATCTTCGTCAGCCAGCCTGAAGACGTGTATCTCGATTGGACGTGGAGCAACGCGAGCAAATCAAATATCGTCGAGACGAGCCGCGATTTGACGGCGCCGCCCGAGCGTTACGTCGGGCTCTACGGCGGCAGCCCGTCGTTCATGGACGTTACGCCCGAGTACACGCAAATCGTCCTGAACCACGCCAGGGCCGCTTATGCGTCTGGAGACGTCGAAGGCATCAACATTTGGGAAGTCATGATGCAGGAGACGAATTCTGAAGTTTATTTGGCATACGAAGATTACTTCGCGGCTGCGGCGCTCGATCGCGATCGGGAACTGTTTTCGACCGGGAGCTTTGCTTTCAATTGGGGCGGAGCTCAAGAGAAGTGGATTCGCGGCAAAGAGGCGGCATGGTACTACATTCTGCCGATGGGCGACGTCTACAAATGGGCGGGCACGGGGCTGGACGGCCAACTGGTTGCGTCGCTCGATCCGTCGTACTATGCCGACCCTCAACGACTATTTGCGGCGGCGCCAGACGAACGGCTGGCCAATCTCGAATTGCCGAACCGCACGACGGTTGCGGCGTATTTCGACGAGAAATTAGGCTTGCAGGCCGCCGACAAGGTGTACGAAAACTGGGGCGGCCGGGGCGAGAAGTGGCTGCTGGGACGCCAGCGAGAGTGGTATTTCGTTTTGCCCGACGGCTCGCTGTATGAATGGGACCGCCAGCCGACAGCGACGGGACGCTTGGTGGCCAGGCTATCGCCCGATTACCACTCGAATTTGAACCTGCTTTACGACGCCCATGCCTACGCAATTGACTCGCTTTATCGACTCGATTCGGTGGACAATCGATGGACCAATTGGGCCGGGCTCGACGAAAAATGGATCAAGAGTGGCGGCAGTTGGTATTATTTGTTGCCGAATGGCACTCTCTGGCTATTTCGTAGCAAGCTCCCGACGGGATTAGCGGGCATCCAAATAGCGGCAATCGACCGCGGTTACTACAGCGATCCAAACCGATTGGCACGAGCTCAGGCGACCCACTTGGCGACATTCCTTGGGCTGCACGTGGGCGGTGATCTTTCACCGAGCGGCGGCGGGAGCCAAGAAAAGTGGTTCCTGGACCGTGACCAGCACTGGCTCTTTCTTACGCCGGATGGCTCGCTCCACCGCTGGAACGGCGGCCCAACGACAGCGGGACCGCGTCTCGCCATGCTCGATTCAGCGGACTACGCCGATCTAAGCTGGTTGCCGCCGCCGGTCGAATAGTGCGGATCGATGTGCAGGCGACGACTTGCGCATCTCTTGCCCCCGTGCACTCATTCGCGGGCGACATTCTTCTGCTGTACCGCGCCGCTCCGCTGCTTCTAGCGTTTGAGTCGCACCGCCGGTAAATTCGCGCCTGGGGGGCGCGTCCTACGACGCTGCCGAACGTCGGCACGATCGCTACACACTGTAAATCTATCGCAAACAACCATGTTTCTTGAAACTTCGCAATTTATGTATTCGTCGTTGCTTTCCCTGATTATACTGACATCCCAGGCCACCAATTTCCCGCGGCCTGAGTTGATCGGCCCGATTCCTCCCTTTCTTTCGGCTGCTACGGGCCACCTGATCGCTCAGACCCGCGGTCCTGACGGCCCTTCCCAATCCACTCATTCCCGCCCAGTTGCTCAGGACAACGAGTTGCACACCTTTTTCTCCAACTTCGCGGACGAGTTGGTAGGCCGGCGCTCCAATGCGCCTCGGCGTGCGAAGACGCTGGCGGTCGAACGTCTCGAAGACCGTCATCTGATGAGCGTGACGCAAATCACGTCTGCCTTCGGTCCACGCACAGCCGCCGGGCAAGCCGCGGCCGAATCAAACTGGCTCGACACGGACCCAGCTTTCCAAGCAACGGAAAAACTCGACAGCGAAACGCTGGCCTACGGATTCTGGACGTACGAGGACCGGCCCGTAGACAGTTGGCAGAACTTTCGCACGACGGTCGCACGGCTGCAGAGCGAGAATCCGCAAATGAAGGTGCTGGCGTATCTCGGTTCGCCATTGTACGCGGTCGACGAAACGTTCCATTGGGTGGACCGACTGCCGGGCGACGCGAGCGACGAGGTCGGACGGTATGACGATTATCATCGCTGGGCCCGGGAAGTGGCGCTCTTGAGCATCGAGTTCCCGATCGTGAAGGGAATCCTGATCGACGATTTCAACGCCGATATGTCGCGCGACGCGGGAATCAACAAGGTGTTTACACCAGAGTACGTCGAGTCGTTCCGGGCAACTGGCCGAAGCATCGCGCCGGACTTCCGCGTCGAGTCGATCGAATATCTACCGGCCATATCCGCCTACGACGCGAAGCGGTTCGAGAATGCGTTGGACGCGGTTCACTTCGTCTACCGCCACTTCCTTGAGACGGCGGATCGAATCGACCCGAATCCCGACCGCATCGGGATCGAAATCGACATGTTCCGCCGCGCTTTTTCAGCCAACGAATTGTCGCCGCTGGCTACTGTCTACCACCCCAGCACCGCGAAAGCAAGGAAAGGCGACGTGGTCAGCGTACAGGCTACGATCGACCTGAATTCTCTGCATTCGGACCTGATTATCGCACACTTCGACACCATTGCACCGTCGGCGGGATCGACCGGCTGGGTCCAAAAGCGAATCTTGTTCGATGGCAACGTCGTTTACGATGCCGATCTCGCGGCCGACAGCTTGGACGTGCAAACCGTGACGATTCCAGCGTCGCAGCTTCAGGCACTGCGTGCCAGCGGCAAGACCACGGCGGAGGTGAAACTGGAGCTCGTGGTTTCGCAGGGCTTCAATCGTTGGAGCTATTCGGCGAATATCTTCATTCGCCAGCCGGACGACGTTCCCGTCGCCTGGGCTTGGACCGACGCAACGAAATCGAACATCGTCGTGACGGGCAATGATCTGGTGACGCCTTCCGACCGGTACATCGGACTGTACGGCATCAGCCCGTCGTTCATGACGATCACGCCGGAGTACTCGCGGACGATTCTCGACTATGCCCGGGCCGCCTACGAGGCGGGTGACTTGGAGGGGATCAGCGTGTGGGAAATCGCGTCGCCGGTCGCGCAGCCGGAGATCTTCGACGTCTATCAAGACTATTTCGAAGCGGTATCGCTCGACCGCCGCTTCCAATTGTTTGTCTCCGGCGGCTTGCAACAGAACTGGGGCGGGCAACAAGAACGTTGGCTGCTGAGCAAAGCAAGAATCTGGTACTACATTCTGCCCAACGGCCAGGTCTACGAGTGGACGGGCGGCAAGCTGAATGGAAAGCTGGTGGCGGAGCTCAACCCGATCTACTACGCGGAGCCGGAGCGGATCTACAACGCGGTGCCGCCGCCGAATTTGGCGCCACTGGTCAATGCCGGCGCCGATCAGTCGATCCAACTGCCGGCGCTCGCGACACTTACTGGGACGGCGTCCGACGACAAACGCCCCAGCTCCACAGGGCGGCTCACCTATCAATGGACCAAGACCGCGGGGCCCGGAACGGTGACGTTTTCCAGCCCGGCGGCGCTCTCGACGACGACGCAATTCAGCACGGCGGGGACCTACACGCTGCGGCTGCTGGTCGGCGATGGCCAACTTTCTGCGTTCGACGAACTGACTATAGTCGTTGCCACCGCACCATTGCCAGCACCGACACCGCCGACGAAGAGCTTCAGGAGAAGGCGTTAGCCGTTCAATTATGCCGCCCTGACGCGGCCTTTCGACGCGACGCCGAGCGCATCGCGCACCGTGTTGACGATCGACTCGGCGTTCATGCCGTAACGCGTTCGCAAATACTGTTGGCTGCCGACGGCGCTGGAGAACCCGGCTCGCAGTCCGATGCGGCGGAACACGGCAGGAATCGCACCGCTTTCTAGCAGTAGCTCGGCGACCGCTCCTCCCAGTCCGCCGTCGACCGTGTGTTCTTCGACCGTGATCAGGCCGCCCGTCTCGAGAGCGGCGCAGAAAAATGGCTCCGGATCGAGGGGCTTGAGCGTGTGAACGCTGAGCACGCGGCAAGAGACGTCATGGTGAGCAAGTTCATCGGCAGCCAGCAAGACTTCGCTCATGATGCCGCCCGTGGCGACAAGCGTGACGTCGACTCCGTCGCGCAGCATGCGTGGCGTTCCGAGTCGAAACTCTTCACTCGGCCGACGATTGACTTTCGCCGTCGAGCGATCGAGGCGCAAGTAGCTGGTTCCGGTTCGATTGGCGACGGCCTCGGTGGCTTCGGCCGCTTCCCAATCGTCGCACGGTGACACGACCGTCAGGCCTGGCAGCGTGCGCATAATTGCCAGGTCCTCGGTCGCGTGGTGCGAGATGCCGAGCGACCCGTAGCTGAAGCCGCCGCCGACAGAGACGACGTTCACGTTGCAGTCGTGATACGCCGCGTCGTTGCGAATCTGTTCCAGGCAGCGCATGAACACGAAGTTGGCAATTGAATAGGTGTAAACGACGTGGCCCTCAAGCGCGAGGCCGGTGGCGAGGCCCGTCATGTTTTGCTCGGCCACGCCGGCGTTGATGAACTGCCGGGGAAATCGGCGGCGATAGTCGTCGAGCACCGAGAAGCCGAGATCGCCCGTGATCAACATGATCCGCGGATCGCGCTCGGCCATTTTGCTCAACCGCCGGATGAATACGTCCCTCATGCGGCACCTTCCATTTCGGCAAGGGCGGCCAATTCGGCGAGGGCGGCGGTGAGCTCGTCGCCGCGGGCGGTGCGGTAGTGCCAAAGGACGCTGTTCTCCATGAACGACACGCCTTTGCCCTTGGTCGTATGGGCAATCAGGCAGGTCGGCCGGTTCGCCATGTGTGGTGTGCTGTGGAGGGCGGTCCGCAACTCAACGTGGTCATGGCCGTCGGCTTCGACGACCGACCAGCCGAAGCTCCGCCACTTGTCGGCAAACGGCTCGAGGGCGAGCGTTTCGGCGACCGGGGCCAAGCTCTGAATCTTGTTGTAGTCGATAATCGCGACGAGGTTGTCGAGCCGATGGTGGGACGCGAACAGAATGGCCTCCCAATTCGATCCCTCGTCGCACTCGCCGTCGCTCAAGAGGACATAAACGCGATGCCGCTCATCTTTGAGCTTAGCCGAATAGGCCATGCCCGCGCCGACCGACAGCCCATGCCCCAGCGATCCCGTGGAGAGTTCGACTCCCGGAATGCCCTTGTGCGAGACGTGGCCGCTGAGGTCGGAGCCATCCTGGTAGTGGGTCGCTAGTTTCTCGACGGGAAAGAAGCCGACTTCGGCCAGCGTGGCATAGACGGCTGCGCCGGCGTGGCCCTTGCTGAGGATGAAGCGATCGCGGTCGGCCTTCCGCGGATCGGCCGGATCGAAGTGCATCACGTCGCCGTAGAGCACCGCCAGAATATCGGCAATCGACAGCGCGGCGCCGACGTGCGAACTGCCGCCACGGCTCGTCATGTTGACGGCATGGATGCGGACGCGTTGGGCGAGTAGCCGGCTGTCGATCTTCAGTGCTGGGAATGCAGTATTTGGCATTTTTGTCGACGTCGCTATTCGATGACCGCAAAGCTGATGTATGGGTCCCAATCGAGCCGTCGCAGTCTCAACCGATTCAAGCCGACGGTGTCGAGGGCGGCCAATGTTTCGCCGGGCCAGATGGGATTATCCAATTCGTCAAAGGCGAGAATCGCGCCCTTTGGCATGCGCGGCAAGAAGTGTTCGAGGGCGATCTTGGTCGGTTCGTAGAGGTCGAAGTCGAGAAACAGCAAGCTCACTACCAGGTGTGGGTGATCGTCGACGAACTTGGGAATGGTCTGTGTTGCATCACCGGCGATGAGGTGCGCCTTGTCGATGTGACCGAGGAAGCGATCATCGTCGTAGGCCTCGATCAGCGATTCGAGTTCGTCGCGCGAATTGGCGCAGAGTTCTCCTTCGGTGGGCAGTGCGACGTCGTTACCGTCGCGCTGGTCGACTGACGGAAAACCGTCGAACGTATCGAAGCCGTAGATCCGCCGCGTGAGGTTTTCGGGTTCGAGAATCGTGCTGAGTTTCGCCCAGCTCATGAATCCGAAGCCGCGAAACACCCCGCACTCAACGATCGAACCTTTGACGGGAAGAACCATCTTGAAGATTTCGTAGAGTGCCAGGAACCGCTTGAGGTGTTGCCGGCGGACGTACTTGGGGAAATTTTCCAGCTTCTCCTCGATCGTGTCGGGACATGTCGAAAAGAGTTCAGCGATGGTCTGGCCGACCTGTTCCTCAACGGCGGTCCGATATCGTTTCACTGTTAATTCTCCGCAATGGTTAGCGAGTCAGGCAGCACGTTGCCGGGTCAAGGATTCGAGCAGGGCGTAATCCTGTGATGAAAGCGACCAACCGAGGGCGCCGAGGTTGTCCTCCACTTGGCGCGGCGTCTTCGCTCCAAACAAAACGCTGCCGACGCTCGGCGAATCGAGCAGCCAGCGGAGCGCAACCTGTGCCGAGGTCTTTTCCAGTCGGGTTGCGACGTCGCGGACGCGACGGACCATCGCCAAGTTTTCCGTGAAGCTCTTGCCGCGAAAGTTCTTGTACCGATTGCGGCGGTCGCCCCGTTCAAACGTCGAGGTGGAAGTAAACTTGCCGGTCAGCATCCCCTCGGCAAGCGAGCCCCAGGTCACGAGTGTAATTGCTCGCAGCGCGGCCAATTCGGCTAGCGACTGTGCCTGAGCACGTTCGAGCAAGTTGAACCGCACCTGGACGGACGTGATCTCAAGAAGCTGGCTGGCTCGAAGCACATCATCGGCAGTGTGGTTTGAAAGACCGATCCAACGAATTTTACCTGCCTGGCGACAGCGTTCGAGCTCCGCGAGTGTCTCGTCCAATGGCGTGACACCGTCCGGCCAGTGTACGTAGAAAAGCGGAATACAGTCGACCCGCAGCCGCCGCAGACTCGCGTCCAGCGCCTGCTGCAAGTAGCGCGGAGACACGTCTTTCCAAGTCCGGCCGGCGGCGTCCCAGCGGACGCCAAACTTCGTGGCAATGACGACGTCGTGCCGGCGCGGACCGAGCGCGTCGCCGAGAATTTCTTCGGCATGGCCGAGGCCGTAAACGTCGGCGGTGTCGAAAAACGTTACGCCCAACTCGAGTGCCCGCGTGATCGCGCGGCGCGAATCGTCGTCGTCGACTTTGCCCCAGCCGTGGCCGCCGGTGGCGGCGCCGCCCAGTCCCAATCGACTGATTCGCTGCTGCGTGTTTCCAAGTTGGATCGTTTCCATGCTCATCCTTTTCGCAGCGGTCTGGTAAGGATCAACCAGACGGTGTAAGCCAGGATGCAAAAATCCGACGAGAATGATTGCGTGCGCACGTATTCAAGGCGGAGTCGATTCTTTTCGGCGCGGTACTTTTCGATGAACACCTGGTTGGCGTTTTCGGTTCCCAGCAGTTGATTGAGATTGACGAACCGAATCGAAGAAAGATCCGTGATGCCTGGCTTGACGGACAGGATACTTCTCTCTTCCTCGGAGTAACAGGACGTGTGTTCTTCCACTTCAGGGCGAGGCCCAACAAGGCTCATGTCGCCGGCGAGCACGTTGAACAATTGCGGCAATTCGTCCAGTTTGTAGTGCCGGATGAATTGCCCGACTCGGGTGATGCGGGGATCGAGGTGCGCAGTGGCCGTAGTGCCGACTTGCTCGGCGTTGGCGACCATGCTGCGAAACTTGTAGATCCTAAACGGTCGGCCGTCTTTACCGATGCGCGTTCCTAGGTACAAAACTGGTCCCGGCGAATCGAGTTTTACGAGTACCGCGATCAACAATAACAGCGGACTGACCAACACGATGCCGATCACCGCAGCCACGAGATCGAAGGCTCGTTTTGTCAGCAGGTAAAACTGTCGCGACATGGGGAAAGCGAGGCCAGCGTGCAGGAAAATCGAAGGCGACGCCACGTCGCACGGATTTGGCAAGGTTCGGTGCGGTTGCCCACGGGTAGCCTAAAAACCGTGCGTCAGGCGGCGGGGGTGAGATGATAGCTAGCAAGTTGGTTGGCGGCAAGATCAGCCAGGTATGCCAGCATGCGGCCATATACGTGGGCGGCGTCGTATTTCTGGGCGAAATTGCGGCGAGCATTGTCGACCAAGGTTGCGTGTCGCACCGGGAGCGCTAGGATTTCGAGAATTGCCTGGCCAAGTTTGTCGGCTGATCCTTCGTAGGCGATACCGCAGTCTTCGTGCGTCACCAATTCAAACAGCGGACCTCGAGATAGACTGCACAGAATCGGCAGACCGCCAGCCAGGTACTCGACTGGCTTGTTGGAAAGACTGTTCGCGAAGCCTGGATTGTCGATGTAGGGCGCCAAGCCAAATGACGAACGGGCCATGAGTGACCAGATTTGTTTCGCGTTGACCCAGCCGGGAAACAGGATGTCTGGATTGTCGAGAGTGGCTTGTCGATACTTCGCCGTGCTCTCTCCCTCGCCACAGAGCACAAACTGAACACGACGCACGGCTTGTACTTGCCGGGCGGCCTCCAACACCGTGTCAAAATCGAACTGGTGGTTGATTGACCCGAAGAAGCTGACGATGGGCACGCGGCGATCGACGACCACGCCCTGTGCGTGCCAAAATCGATCTGCCTCGGCAGCCTCTTCGTTCGACAACGCGAGCGGCAAATAGCCGAAGGGAAACGACTGATCGAGGCTGGTCGGCAAGCGCCGCCCGCATCGCAAGCCCCAGTTTACGAATTCGTCTGTGTTGCCCGAGATCGCCGTGGCGTCGGCACATGCCCTTTGCGCCATGCGATAGTATGGCATCAGGGCAAAGCGTCCCGCGGCACGAGACCACGATGGAACGAGTTCCAGCATGGCATCCGGCCACAGATCGCGGACGTCAAGTACGGTGGGCACATGATGCTCGCGTCCGTACCGCACGGCCGCGTCAGCCAGTTCGAGCGTGGGCAGGGAAGCCAGAATCACATCGGGTGGTGTTTCCTGCCGGGCCCACCGTGCAAATCGGCGGCCGAGTAAGACGTGATTTCGAATACGTGCGAGCGATACGTTCTTGTGATAGGGAGGCCCGTGGATGAAATGGACGTGGTAGTTGTGGCCGAACTCGACGATGTGAGCGCTATCGAACCGCTGCCTCTTCGTGGCGTGCAGAAAGGTGGAGTTCCACCAAACCACGTCGTGGCCCTGGTCGGCGGCGAGTTGGGCCAAAATACCGATCCGACGGAGGCGGAATTTGTCTTGGTCGAGCGGAGTCGGTTCCGCGCTGTTGATTAGCCAAATCCGCATTTTAGGCCGCCTCTTTAGCAACGCCTGCCTGTCCCTTGCGAGGCCGGCTCAATTCAAAGACCATTTGCCAGGCCCACCATCTCAACCCCGGGATTCGCAACAACCAGGCATCGACGGCTTCGCCCAGCGTTAACGCCGAACCGAACCAACGACTTTTCCGCAGCGGAACGGCGGCGATCGAGCAGAGGTGAAAGAAGCGCAGCTCGATCGAGTCGAAACAGGCGGCGGCCTTCTGAACGTCCCGGCGAGTTAGAATATGGTCGACCTCCCAAGGTGTGCGCAGGTGGGGAGTTCGCTTGCGGTAGTGCCGAATGATCGGATTGTGGCCGACCGCTTCCATACATAGGATCGTACCCGTCGGCTTTAGAACGCGCGCGAGTTCCGGATACGCCTGATCGAGATCAAGGTGGTGCAACACGCCGCTACAAACAATGACGTCGAAAGTGCCGTCTGCAAATTGTAGGTTTTCGGCGTCCATCACTTGCATGGCACATCGGTCGGCGAAGCCGTTGTCGGCCAGCCGGCACTCGGCTGTCTTGACAGACTGCGCCGAGATGTCGATCCCATGCACGAAGGCGCCGGCTTCGGCAATTTGCAGCGAGATGCCCCCTAAACCGCAGCAGTAGTCCAATGCGATCTTTCCGGCGCAATGCGCGTTCAACCATTGGTCGGCAAAGCGGCGGCTTTTGCGGGCAATGCTGTACCACTTCTTGTTGGCATATTTGTCTTCAAATTCTTCCGTTTGAAGTGACTGGCGATCGATCTCGCGCCGATCGCGAAAGTCAGCTTCCTGTCGTTTGCGGTCGGACGGTTGTGGGTCGAGGGTTAGGGGCTGGTCCATGGCTATTGACTTCCCTGCAGCTAAGGTGCGCAAGACGCGACACGAGAACGGTGGGTGGTAGCGTCTCGAAGCACGGACTTTATCGCAAACTGATCGGGCTAGGAACAGATGTTTTCACGCGGCGCGCGTGCTATCACCCGGAGCGGCAGTCGCCGAGGCCCGCTGGCCATCGCCCGTGAGACCGCGATAGAAGTGGACCAGTCGCTGGGCTTCGAAAGACCAATTGTATTTGTCGATGACAGCAGCGCGGCCACGTCGGCCCATCTCCTGAGCTTGTTTCGGATGGTCGAGCAGCCATTGACACGCCTGGGCAATGGCATCTGGATCGAGCGGGTCGACCAATAGTCCACACTGTGCGCCGTCGACGATTTGGCGCCAGAGTGGGAAATCGGAGGCGACCACCGGCAGGCCAGCTAGCATGTACTCAAACAGCTTCACCGGCAGCGATGGAACGTAGCTCGGAGTAGGTAAGAGGGTCACCAGGCCGATTCGCGACCGGCCGAGCAGTTCATCGACTCCGCGTCGATCGAGCTCGCCGCGATAATCCACCTGTCGCCAGACGGGCATCTGTTGTACCTGATCGACCAGGCGTTGCGGTGAGAATCTTCCGGCTAGCAGCAACTGGCCGTCGACATGAGCGAGCGCCGCGAGCATGTTGAACAGCCCCCGATCCGGGCTGATCACTCCCACGTAGGCCAAACAGCGGTGGCGCTCGACAATCGGCATGGGACCAGCCGGAATTGAGTCGACTCGGGCATAGTTGTGAACCGTGATTGTCTTTCGACTGGGAAAGTGCGCCGCGATCGTGGGGGTCGCCGCGACGATACCGTCGAAACATCTCGCAGCAATCGCCTCGACGACCGAAATCATGGACGCCAAGGGGCGTCGCAGCAATTGCGGAATCCAGTGTTTTCCCAGCGTTTGCGCGGGCACGTCCTCGTGCACGTCGTAGATCACGCACTTTCCGCAGGCCTTGAGCACCAGCCCGGCGGGAATCAACTCCGGATCGTGAAAGTGGTAGACGTCGGCATGCTCGGAAAAAGCCGCCGCGAGAACGCGCAGCGACGTTACCAGCATTCGACTGACGCGGGTCGCCGGTCGAGACACCGCGCGGACGCGAACCTGGTCGACGACGTCGCGATGATCGTAAGGGGCGATCACGGTCACATCGTAGCCGGCCTGGGCCAGAGACCGACCTTGCTTGCCGAAAATCCGCACGTCGAAGGGCGAATGGGCTGTCGTCAAATGAACAACTCGTATCGCCATCATTGTGCTTCCACGTTTTTGAGCCAAGAGTCGATTCAGGCACCTGCGATCGACGTCAACGACCGGGAACGACGTCTGACGGCACGGATCTGCGCTGGCACCACCATCGCGCGGTTGGCGGGCTGGAGCATGTACATTACGATCAGAGAAACGAGAATTCCGTTGCTGAGCATCGACGTTTGCAAGCCACCGTTCGTCCACGTCAGCCCAAACATTCCACACATCAAGGAAGCCACAAAGAAATCGCTGCGTTCTGCAATGCCGTCGATCAACCGGAAGAGCAAACCAAGCAGCGCCGTGAATCCGATCATTCCCGAGTATCCGACATTGGCAAACGCCGATGCCCAAATATTTGCATTGGCGTTTGATTCGGGATTGCCGAAGTACGTTTCGCCGATCTGTCGTGCCATTGGCAAATCGTATTGCCGAGGAATAATTGCGCGGAGAAAACTGTCGGAAAAATAGACATAGTCGCCGTGACTGAAGAAGTCCCAATAGAAGCAGGTGAGTAGACCAGGACAAAAAATCTGGCGGCGCACGAGATAGAGCGACAGCTCGTTTCGCTCGAGCGCCAACCATTGAACGACCGACGCCAGCACGAGCGCCGACGCGGCAACCGCAATCGCGATGCCAAATATCTTCCGATAACGAGCGATGAGATACAACAGCGCGAACAAGTAGGCAGGGGTGGCGACGTCGGTCTTCGCCCCAGAGAGAGCGAAGATGCAGATGCCTCCGACGATGCCGACGACAAAAGCTACCACGTTGCGCCGAACGTAGCCGATGGTGATCAGTAGTGGCCCGATGGAGTGCGACAGCGTGGCGATGGCGTAGGCGCTGATGGTGCCGCCGACAACCGAATCACGGGCGTCCATGCGGCGATCGTAGGCATCGTCGAGCGACAACTTGAATTGAAAGCCCGAGACATAAATCACAAAACCGATTAGGACGATGGCCGCCAACGTCAACAACCCCACGACTAGGCGCTGATTCACGCGGGGTGTCTTCACGCGAAACGGCGGAAAGCGATAGGACGTTCCCAGGATCGCGAAACAGAGCAGAATCGAAACCGGTAGTGGCAGGATCTCGCTAAGACTCTGGTAAGTGAGCACGTGGTAGGGAAGAAACATCGTCGGCACAACAACGCACAAGTAGATCAGCCAGTAGCACACCTGCGATGGATATCGCAGCTCGAACGGCAACCAGAGGGAAGGGATGACGGCCATGAAGAATGCCGTTAGAAACACCTTCCACGGCGAGTTGGTATAGAGGAACCCTTGGCCGCTGTAGAGTACCGAATCGACTTCCAAGTAGCTCCAGTTCAGTGCCAAGAAGTACATGCAGCACGAGAGAATTACCAGGACTCGTTGCGTCGAAACCAACGTCTGGTGAGCCGTATTCAGGGCCTGTCGCGAATTGTTGAAGCCGATCGATGGCATAGTTGAAATCGCCAGGTTCGTGTCTCGCAGGGCCAATCTTACCGACCGGCATGTCGCGGAAAGGGTACGGCGGCAACGGGGCCGCTAAATCCTGCCTTGATAATCGCTCGCTGACTGGCGAGATTGTCGCTGCTGGCATCGATGTAAAACGTTCGCCAACCACGCCGGAACATTTCACGCACGGCATACCGCATGCCGAGGGGAGCCAAACCTCGCCCGCGCATGGAATCGGACGTGTAAATCGGCCCGATCACGCAAGCCGTCGGCTCAATGTGATATGCCCGGCAGCGTCCTTGCATGATCCAGCCGAAACTGGCGCATTGGCCGTCCACGAACACTGCGTACAAATGTCGTGTCGGCGTCGCCAATTTGGCGATCGCTTTAAGCACACCAGGCCAGCCGAAGACCCTTAGCAGTGGCACAAAGCGAGCCAGCGTGCGAACGGGGCTCGTGACAAGCTGAAGGTCGACGTTGGCGTCGAGAGGCGTCGCCGCTTCCATGTCGCGAACCTCCCGGCGGTATACAAACTGTTGTGGGCTGCTGCATTCGAACGACGTCGAGTCAATTGATTGCATGGAGGCTCCTGCTCGATGCCGGCGCTTTACGGCGATGCTCGGTTACCGATGATGTTTGCAATGACAGGCGTCGTAACGGAAATCTAAAAAACGGCGACTCGCTTAGGGCGAGCTCAAGCGACTCGTCTGCGGACTTCGTAGGAAAAGCCCTCCCACAAACGCGTCGCCGTGGCCCGCATGTTCGTTCGCAGATTGGCATACCAATGTTTCGGGTGCACCAGAAGGTAAATGCATGGACTCCGCCGGCCGATTGCGTCGTCAGGACTCGTTGGCTGCCAATAATTCGGTGGTTGACAATCGCTGACGCGGGTCGTGATTGGACGCGCCAAGCCGTCATCGTAGACTTCGGCTAGAATATCCAATTCCTTCCGCAACGCAGGCGTCAACAACTCGTGATTCGCTACGTGGAGACGTCGGTTGATGAAATCGCCGTGCGACGCGACGACTCGCATCGCCAGCCCTGTCTGAGCGCGGAGGCGTGACAAATTGCGGCGAAACAGCTCTCGTGCTTCGTCGACGTGCCGATACACAGCGTCTGCATCGAGTAGCGCTCGACGCTTGGCAACCGTGGCAAGTTCCTCAAAGTGATAGCTCGCTTCACTGCCTTGTGCCGCGATCTGTTGCATCAACTCAACGTCGATCGTGCAGTATCGAAAGTAAAACGAGGCCACGATTCCCAGCCTGGCTTCCAGCTCGTGCATCGCTTGAGCCGTGCGACTGTCGTGATCGACGTCGTGGCGGAGCACAGCTAGCAGTTTAGGTAGGGGTTTTCCTTCCTCGACCAGTTGGGCAAAATGCTCGATGGTAATGAATTCATAGTCGGCAACGAGCAATCGCTCGAGCAGCCGCTCAAAGTGGCCGAGCCGAGACGGCATGAAGCAGTCTTCGTAGACTCGGTAAAGTATCCGGTTGCCAACGGATCGTGTTCTAGCCATGTTCGATACCTGACGTCCACGTTACTCGGAAGGGCTTAAAACCGAGCCGTTGCTTAAATTCACGCAGCCCCGGCTTCGCTCCCCAGTACATGTCATACATTGCCCATTGAGGGTAACCCTTGGTCGCTCTGATCTGGAGCATGTCGAGCGCGATTTCGGTGATGAGCAAATACATTATGCCGTGCTCCAATTCGTCGACGTGGCCGAGAAGGCGAGAGAGTACAAAGACGTCGCCCAGTACCGGCGCGTAAGCGTATGCCTGCAATGTTCCGTCCGCGTCGAATACTCCATAGATTTCGCCCACTTGGTCGCAGAACTCGCGGACGGCCTGAGCGTCGCAATACTCGGAATTGACGGGGCGCCCTTGCCGGGTTGGGCAGGACCGGTTGATCCTCAACATTTCGTCTACATGGTCCCTTGCTTCATACTTTTTTGTCCTCAAGCCTCGCCGCTGGGCCTTGCGCCTTTTGCGGCGGACCAGTTCAAACGATTTTCCATTCAGGTAGTCCTCTGGCCGGTCTGGCAATCGAAATAAGGCCGCGCCAAACCCCTTGCTCTGAAAGAAAGGGACCATTCGGTGAGGTTTGGAAAATCTCTGGAACGCCGCCTGTGATGCGTCGCTACCGTAAATCGAGAGCGTGAGCCGTTCGCTGCGGACGACATCCCACGTCTTGTCCCAAACGTCAACCAGGGATTCGGACATTGGCCACATTATCTTCACACTCGTGTTAGCTACGCCGCTTTTTGCACGACTTGTTCGTAACAGCATCGTTGAGAATTCGTCAGTAGATTGTTGTTGTGCCAGAGCAGCGTAAAGTTGCCTTTCATCCGTCGACAGCGCTCGATCAGTTTGGCAATTCGTTCAAAACTACTTGCCTTCGGTCGCTCCAATTGATAGGACAGCGCACATTCCATCACAATCAGCGGACGTTCACGCAACTGGAGCGGTTTTCGGTTCACCAAATCATAGACGGGATACTCCCGGCACGTGCCGCAGCGAAAGCCGACGTCAGTCGCGTAGCCGACGCTGCTGTCGTAATCGAGTCCAGCCTGGTCCCAAGCTGTCCAAGTAGTCGGGTTCTTCCAACGCAGAAAGTGTTGACGTCCGCCCCAGCTGGATTGATGCACGCCGAGTCGTTCGCATTGCTCCCGCAGCATCGAAAACTCGTCGGCGATGTGCTGCCGATTGCAGAACGAGTTGTAGCTAGGGTGCAAGCCGATTTCGTGGCCGCGCCGATGAACGAATTGCACCAACCGTCCGACGCTCGTCGATCGGAAGTCGTGTGTGCCATCGAGCCGGCCCTTGCGTCGGCGAGTGATGAAGTAAAAAGCGCTCTCGACCGAGTGCGCTTCGCTGATCGACGTGATGTACTCGAATGTATTGTACGGATCGGCGCGGTCGTCGCCGCGATAGACGCGATAGGCGTTCGACAGCCGCCTGGCTGCTGCGCACGCCCCGTCCGAGCGTGAGATCGCCGCCGGCGGCGAATGCTACGTGCCATGGCGTGCGTCCAATTATACGGTAAGGTGAATCGACGTCGTGACTTAAGAAGAATCGGTAACGGTTTTGCTTTCGCTCCAGGCCTGGCCACTGCTGCGACATGAGCCACCACAGTAGTTCGACGTACTCGTCCACGATCGGCCGATCGAGAAATCCTTCTTGATATGCGAGCGATGCTTCGACGGGATACCGTCCGCGGCCGTCCTCCGCCGGTGCTGCGACTTCTTCGTAGCGGGTGATCAAGAAGAACGCGGTTCCGAAAATGTCCAGCGAACATCGCGTGCACTGCGGGTTCTCGCAGCGCAGGAACGGCGCGTCGGCTTGCTCTGCAAATAGCACTGGTAGCGTATGTTCGTCGTTATCCGCCGCGGAACAATCATTCGGCAATTGAATCCGGCGCAGAGGCCGTGGCGGCATCGACGCCTTCGCAAGCCAACCTCGATCGGCTGTCGCAAAGAAACTGTCGGCGAGAATCAACTCCTTGTCGTCTGCGCCGACGATCGCCACGTCCGATCGCGGCTCGAACACAACGCGAACCGGGAGGCCAAGAAACTCCTCAAACACGAGCGACACGATGTAGCGCCGTTCGGCCTGGCAGTTGTCGGGAATGTGGACCGTTAGCTTCATGTCACCCGGCCGCCTTTCGGAACATGTCGCGAAAGCCCTGCAATACGCTGGCGCGTCGGCTATAGCCGCGGACCTGAAAGTACTGTTTGGGCGTCGCGCCAAAATTGCGGAAGAAGCGCTCGATCGGTTCGTGCATCGAGCCTTCGAAGTCGAACCGTTGGGTGACGGTGGCGGCAAACTGAATCGCCTCGTGCATCAGCAGGCTAAGCGCACCGCTGGAGCGCAGGTCCGGGTCGGAACCGCTCATGAGGTAATAGGCGGAGTGCTCGTCCCAAACCAGGTAGAGCGCGGCGTGAACGCGGCCGCTTGGGTCTTTGGCGAAAAAAACCTTACGGGCGTCTGCGCGGCACAGGCGGCGTCGACGCGTTCGACCAACTCGCGCGAATATGGCATCGATCGTCCTTGCCGCCGGAATGTCTCGACATTGAGCCTCCAGAACTCATTAAGGCCCAGATCGTCACAAACTTCGACCAGCCGCCGCGCTTTTTTGATCTGCCGTTGCGTGGTGTCATGGTAGCCGTGCCATAAGCGGTCGGCGTCGGCGATGTCGTCAAGCACTAACGTGCATCGGCTAATGCACTCGAAACCGCGCCAGAAGAACGGCAGCCAATTCCCGACCGAATAGTGCCACGATTGCTGGAAGAAGTCGAACGGCGGCAGCTCGTCGATCAGCTGGGTGAGCCACTCTTTTTCATGCTTTAGCCGGAGCGACCGTTTCTCGTCAGTCGGCATCAACCATGGGCCGAGCGTTTGCGTCAGCTTCGGCTGCACGATGCAGCGGAGGCCGTATTTGCGCGACTCCACGTACGGCATACGGGATTTGACGATCCCGCGCTCTTCGACGGTGGCGACCGACCAGCGACCTGGAGCGACCGCGTCGAGCCACCAAGGCTGTTGGAAGATGCTGTTCGTGTGATTGGAATCGCTCGTCATGCTTCGGACTCGCTAGGCCGCCTTCCGCGTCGACTGTTCGGCCGACTCGCGGCTCATCACCGCGTGGAATCGATAGGGGTAGTGCAGCGAACCGTAGAACCTGGCGGTGAAGCCGTGCTTGCGGCCCAGTCGCTCGAAATCTCGCCACTCGAACCACTGGCCCATGCCGTCGCGGCGCACGGCTCGAAGGTAGCCTGCCATTGCTCGTACAAGGCCCGGCCGTTTGTGGAGAAACTTCCCGCTGCGGTATCGGTGGCGAAGGCTCTTCCAGGGGACCGATGCACAGATGAACTTGCCATTCGGCGCGAGCATGGCGGCCGCATGCCGAAAGTGCTCCGCCATCATGGCGGAGTCGAAGTATTGCACGACTCCATTCGAGAAGATCAAGTCGTACTGCTGGTCGTCGCGATAGGCGTGTCCGCCAGCCGAAATCAGTGCGGCGTCGGGATATCGCTCTTTGAACCGATCAAGCATCGACTGCGAGAAGTCCACTCCCTTGTACACGGCGGCACGATCGAAGCCGAGGTGTCGATACAGTGCGCCGTTGCCGCAGCCGATTTCGAGCACGCGATTCGGCGCTTCGTCCTCGAAGAGGAGTCTCAGTTCCTGCGACAGCCGGAGATAGTGATCGTCCGCGTCCCAGGTGTGCAGGGGAACGGTTTTGTCGTCCCAGAACGACTTCCATCGGTGTGCGACTTTGTTCATGGTTGCAAGCCTCGCATGTGCCTTAGCGCTACCGCTTGGGCGGCGACGGCCGCCACGACCTCCAAGCACCAGGCCACCGGATGGTCGAACCGCTCGGTGACCAGCGCATGCGCCAGAACTACCGTTCCAGCCAGCGCCAATGCGAGCAACGACAGACTCCATAGGCTCCGCAAGGAGAAGCCAGCTACTCGAAAGGTGATCACGAGCCAAATCAGGTTATAGACCGCGGTCACCAGGCAGTAGCAAGCCACGGCAACGAGCGTCGGGAAGCCAAGAACCAGGAGCGTGAGCAGCAATCCAATCGACGCGGCGTCATACGCGAGCTGCAGGACAACGGCAAGCCGCTGGCGGCCCAAGGTGTCGAACAGTCGGTCGAGCCAGGCGGTGAAAAACAGCATCATCGATGGCACGGCCAGCCATTTGGCGAAGCCGACGGCTTCGTCCCAAGCGGGCCCCAAGACGAAATGCAATACGGACTCCCCGTGCAACACGAACAAGACAAAAACCGGCACGGCTGCGACCACCTGCAGCCCGAACACGCGCAGCACCAGCGGTTCCAGCTTTCGAACGTCGCCGTTTGCAGCAGCCCGTCGGTAAAACGCTTGGTTCAACGCCGCCGTGATGAACATTACCGGCATGTAAGTCAGTTGCATCGCCACGGCGAAGAAACCGACCGTGCTGGCGCCGGCATAAGCGGCAAGCAGGAAATACACGAGTCGTCTGCTAAACTGCCCGACGAACGCGTAAGGGGCAACGTAAAGCGGATAGTTGCGGTACTCAATCATTGCAGCGCGGCACCGTGCGAGTCGCTGCCGGTCGAATCGCCACAGCTCGCCGCCCTCCGAGTCTTCTCGGAGCAGATAGGCCGTAGCCGCCAACTGGCCGAGCATCGTGCCGGCAACTAGTCCGCTAAACCCGACGTCGAACGCCGACGCAGCTACGAGCGGCACGGCGACCATCAGCGTCGCTTTCACCACGCGCAACGCGCCGACGCCGCGAAAGTCGCCGACCCGCGTAAGCCAAAACGTCGATGCCTGTTCGCAGCCGCACAACAGCGTGAACAGCGGAATACACCACAGGAACGGCTCAATGGCCCGTGCGCCGATTAGCGCCGCATATTGCTCGCGGAAAAGCAGACTGGGGACGATCAACAAGAGGGAAGTGGCCGCCGCGAGAATCAGGCACAGTCTCTGCACGTCGCGCGCCGTCTGCTCGTTGGCCGGCAGCGGCACTGCCACTTCGTACCGCCAGCAGATGATCGTCGCCAGCACCGTCGCGCTGCTGACGAATAACTGCCAGTTGCCGATGTCTGCAGGGTTGAAGAAGTGAGCCAGCAGCGGCATCGAAACGACCAGAATGCCCCGCGCCAGCGCAGTGCTCGTAAACAGCAGCACCGCGTCGCGGCGAAAGCTGCCGTGGGCAAACCAGCGGCGGATGATTGTATCGGTCGCGTACACTTGATATCCGACTCGGTTGGGTCAAGCAGTCTTCCGCAGCGGCACAACGGATGCAACGGCTGCCGCCAGCGATTCGACGACTTCGTCTTGTTGAGCGTCGGTCAATTCCGCAAACATCGGCAGACTGAGACAATGGCGACTCACCCTCTCAGCCCGCGGAAATGTCCCGCCGAGATATCCGAGGCCGCGGTGGACGACCTGCCGGTGCAGCGGCACAGGATAGTAGGCGGCGCAGCCAACACCCGCTCGGCTAAGTGCCGACAGCACGGTGTCGCGGTCGTCGACGAGCACCGTGTACTGGTGATAAACTGCGTAGACCAAGTCGCTGCTCTCGGCGGCCGTCGTTGGCGCGAGCGCGTCGTGGGAGCTGATTTCCACAGGTCGCACGATTCCTTCAACCGACTTGAGGAGCCGATTGTACCGATAGGCCAATGAGCGGCGTGCCTGATTCCAGCCGTCGAGGTGGCGAAGTTTGACGCGCAGAATCGCGGCCTGCAGCTCGTCGAGTCGGCTGTTGAGTCCCAACTCCTCGTGATGGTATTTCTTCCGGCCGCCGTGGCGGCGGAGCATCTCGACCCGCTCGCGGAGCGGTTGGTCGTTGGTCACGACCAGGCCGCCGTCGCCGCAGCAGCCGAGGTTCTTGGTGGGGAAGAAGCTGAAGCAACCGGCGACCCCAAACGTCCCCACCCGTCGCCCTTTGTAGGTTGCTCCGATCGCTTGAGCGCAATCTTCGACGACGGGGATCGCGTGCTCATCCGCCATTCGCATGATGGCGTCCATGTCGCACGGCTGGCCGTATAGATGGACCGGCAGAATCGCCTTCGTCTGCGCCGGTGATTGCGGCCTCGATGCGATTGGGGTCGATGTTGTAAGTGTGCGGATCGACGTCGACGAACACCGGCGTGGCGCCGACCAGCCCGATCGCTTCAGTCGATGCAATAAAAGTAAACGGCGTCGTAATCACTTCGTCGCCCGGGCCGATGCCCAGCGCACGCAGCGCCAGGTGCAAGGCATCGGTGCCGCTGCCGACGCCGACCGCGTAGCAGGAGCCAAGGTATTCAGCGATTTCCTGCTCGAACTGCGCGACGTTCGGGCCCAAAATGTAGTGCCCGCCGGCGAGCACGGCCGCGACCGCCGCGTCGATCTCAGGCTTCAGTGGCTCGATATTGTTGGGAAACGTCGCAGAGTGGAATCATGGGTCTTACGCAAAGGTTAGTGAAGGTTAGGCGGCGGCCGTGCCGGCAGCGTCGACGATCCGCTCAATCGAAGTGGAGTCGATCTGTCGGTATTCGCGCCGGCACTCGGCGCAGGTGGCGTGGCGATTGTGAAACTCGAGTACGATGCCGCATTCGCACGCCCAGCCGTGCTGCCGGGCGGGGTTGCCCAGCACGACCGCGTAGGGCGGCACGTCCTTGGTCACCACCGCTCCCGCGCCGACCAACGCGTGTTCGCCGATCGTGTGGCCGCAGACGATCGTGGCGTTGGCGCCGAGGCTCGCACCGCGCTTGACCAGCGTCGGCAGGTTGTCTTCGCTGCGATTGCGAGGGAACGCAGACCGGGGAGTGAGTATGTTGGTGAATACGATCGACGGGCCGCAAAAGACATCGTCTTCGAGCGTCACGCCTTCATACACCGAGACGTTGTTCTGAATCTTCACGTTGGCGCCGATCGACACTCGCGGGCCAATGCACGACGTTTTGGCCGATGCGGCACCGCTCGCCGATCTGCGAACCGCTGAGCACGTGGCAAAAGTGCCAGATCGTCGTACCGGCGCCGATCAAAACGTCGGCGTCGACGTACGACGATTCATGGACAAATGCCGGAGCCAAGATGCTCATCGTCACGCCGCCTTACTCAAGTGTTGTAGCGCGAAAGGAAGCGTGGATGACGCGGCCTGTTGCACCAATGGATGCGCATCTTCGAGCGTCAACTGCGGCTCCGTCCGGTTGATCGAGTGCACGAGCTCAATGGCCGGGCGGGCGTCGCGAACGCCGGTGCCCCGGCCGGAAAGAATTTCTTCGTAGACGCGCGTGTGCAATCCCTGGAATCCATCGGAGAATTCGATCTCTTGGCCCTCGTACGTCATCGACCGGTAGGCGTAGCCCCCTTGGTTTCGGACGTGATCCGGCAAGTCGTCGACGTCGGTTGAGAGGAACCAACGGATGCGGGCCCGTTCAAGCGTGAGCACCCCGGCCATCTTCCGCGGGCGGGCGAGATGAACGTGGTTCGCTTCGACGTCGCCGAACAGCCACAACAACAGATCGAAGAAATGGATGCCGATGTTCAGTGCGACGCCGCCCGACTTCTCCGGCGAACCCTTCCAGGAGACGTCGTACCAGCGGCCACGGCGAGTGACGTAGCACAAGCACACGTCGGCCCGCTCGCGGGCCGTTTGCCCCGATAGCTCGTGCTTCAACTTCAACAGTGCGGGAATCAGTCGCAGTTGCAGTACGTTGTAAACCCGCTTGCCGTGTTCCTCTTCAAGTTCCTCGAGCGCGTCGAGATTCCAGGGCGAGATCACCAGCGGCTTCTCGCAGATCGCGTGGGCCTGGACGCGCAGCGCAAGCCGCACGTGGGCGTCGTGCAAATAGTTCGGCGAGCAGATGCTCACGTAGTTGACACGGTCGGCCGCCGGACCGCGGCGACGCTTTTCCAGGAAGCGGTCAAACCGCTCGATTTCCGTGAAGAAGTGAGCATCGGGGAAAAAGCTGTCGAGCCGGCCGACGCAATCATGTGGGTCGACGGCCGCGGCCAGCGAGTTGCCAGTGTCGTGGATCGCCTGCATGTGCCTGGGAGCAATGTAGCCGGCCGCACCAATTAAACCGAAATTCATGGTCGCATCCTCCACCGCCGCCGACGAAGCGTCGGCAACGTAAGCGAGGTTCGATCGAAGTAGGAGAGGTCGAGAAACGGGTCGCGGATGATACGTCTGCTACCATCGTGGGGCAATGGCATTCGCCTGCTAGCACGGCTGGAAAAACAGTGTCGACGGCGAGCCGCTGGTTTCGTATTCTTCCCCGCCTGACTTTCTCCCCTGGCCTCAGATGGGCACTCCCCCATGCAAACTCTCGTACAGCAATCGGCGGCAGTCGTGCCGTTGGTGTTGCCAGCGTCGCCCCACGATGCGCTGAAAGCTCGAATCGCGCACAAAACGGCGACAGTCGGCATCGTCGGATTGGGCTACGTGGGACTGCCGCTCGCGGATGCGTTCTTGCAAGCGGGCATGAACGTGCTGGGCTTCGACTGGATCAGTCGAAGATCGACAAGCTTCAGGCCGGCGAAAGTTACATCAAGCACATTACGCCGGAGAAAGTCGGCTCATGGCTCGCCGGCCGCCGGTTCGCCGCGACGGCGGCCGTGGCCGAACTCGCCAAAGCCGACGCGATCTTGATTTGCGTGCCAACGCCGCTGACCGAGACCCGCGAGCCTGACCTCCAATACATTACTTCCACAGCCCGCCTGATCGCCAAGATTCTCCGTCCAGGTCAGCTCATCGTGCTCGAAAGCACGACCTATCCCGGCACGACGCGCGACGTCGTGCTGCCGATTCTTGCGGCCACCGGTTTGGTCGCCAGGCGAAGATTTCTTTCTGGCCTACAGTCCTGAGTGCGAGGATCCGGGCAATCTTCGATTTCAAGACCTCCGGCATTCCCAAGGTGGTTGGCGGTTACGATCCGGCCAGTGCCGAGCTGGCGCAAGACCTCTATCGTTCGGCCGTGTCGGAAGTCGTTCCAGTGTCGTCGTGCGAAGTGGCCGAGGCCTGCAAAATTCTGGAAAACACGTACCGGGCCGTGAACATCGCGCTCGTGAACGAAATGAAGATGCTCTGCGAGCGGATGGGCATCGACGTCTGGGAAGTGATCAACGCGGCCAAGACGAAGCCATTCGGGTTTACCGCGTTCTATCCGGGACCCGGATTGGGCGGACATTGCATTCCCATCGATCCGTTTTACTTGACTTGGATCGCCCGCAAACACGGCATGGCGACACGCTTCGTGGAACTCGCCGGCGAAATCAACGCGGCGATGCCGCAGTACGTGCTGCGGCGACTGGCCGATGCACTCAACACGGCCGGCAAGCCGCTCAAAGGGAGCAAGATCGCGCTGCTCGGCGTGGCGTATAAGCGCGACGTCGACGACGCGCGCGAAAGCCCCGCGTTCGTGCTCCTAGAAGAGCTGCTGGCCCGCGGTGCCGTCGTGACCTACAACGACCCCCACGTGCCGCGACTACCCAAGATTCGAGCCCACGACCTTCCGCCGCTGACAAGTCAGCCGCTGACGGCGGAGTACTTGTCGCAGCAAGATTGCGTCCTGATCGCCACCAACCACAGTGCGTACGATTGCGAGTTCATCGTCCGCCACTCGCGACTGGTCGTCGACACGCGCAACGCCACTGCCAGCGTCGTTTCGGGGCGCGACAAGATCGTGAAAGCGTAGCTAGCGTCTCGGCTGGAATCAGCCGACACCACGTCGCCCCTCCACCGGCGAATTTGCCTTGCGTAAGCCGGGCATTTTCGTGTACTTAACGCGACCCGATTCCCGATTTTCCGACCCAGCGTTTGCCGACTCGCGCCCCGCGATTGCAGTCGGACAGTTTTTTTCGTCGCCTCGACGCACACTATGGCTTGTTGCCACGAATCGATCTGGCGTCATTGGATTCTTGCGGGGCGTCTGTGCGCCGGATGGTTCGCGGCGGCACTGCTGCTTGCGACGCTCGTTCTCGCCGGCTGTAAATCGGCCGACTATCGCGGCGCGACGATGCCGGCCGAATTCCGCGCGCCGCCGGCCAACCGCGTTGCTCACATGGACGTTGCCGGAATGGTCGGACCCGGCACGGGCACCAATCAAATCAATCCGGGCGACTTGCTGGCGATCACGGTCGTCAGCGGCCGTAGCGACGACGATGAAAAGAAACCAGTCCAGTTACGTGTTGCCAGCGATGGCACGGTCGACGCACCGCCGATCGGGCCGGTGCCGATTGCCGGGTTGGAACCGGCCATGGCCGAGCAACAAATTGTCCAGGCGGCGATCGCGCGCGGCATTTTCGTTCGTCCGAGCGTCACGTTGCAGGTCCTCAAGCCGGCGGTGAATCGAATTACCGTGCTCGGCGCCGTGGTGGAGCCTGGCGTGAAGGAATTGCCCAAGGGCTCGAGCGATCTCGCGCGGCGCTCGCGTCGGCTGGCGGCCTCACCGAGGAAGCCAGCACCAAAGTCGACGTGTTGCGCTACAGCACGCAGAGCTTCATGGCCGACGCGGGACGCCCGCGGCGTCCTCCAACGGAGTCCGCCAGGCGTCCTACACTCCGAACGGCGAAATGAATCCCCCGCAAACGATGCGCATCGACCTGGCCCAATTGCCGGAGAAAAATGTCCCCAGCTACTCGCTCGGCGATCGCGACGTGGTGATGGTGTTGCCGCAGGAGAAACAAATCATTCACGTCACCGGCCTGGTGCATCAGCCCAATCAGTTTGAGCTGCCCCGCAATCAAGACGTGACCGTGTTGGATGCCATCGCCATGGCGGGCGGGACTTCGTCGCCGGCAGCGGACAAAGTATTCGTCATCCGTCAGCTTCCCAGCATGACCAAACCGACCGTCATCCAGGTGAGCATCGCCAACGCAAAGCGCGACGGGAACGAAAACCTGCGGCTCGCGTCGGGCGACTTGGTGAGCGTCGAACGGACGATGAGCACCGTGATGGTCGACACTGTCATGACCGTGTTCCGCGTGGGCTTTAGCGTGGGCGGCAGCCTTGTCGCGTTTTGACGACTCAATGGCCTATTCGGCAGCAGCAAGTTTTTGCCATGCAATCAACTTCTGACAATACGAATCAGGCCGCGACTTCGGAATCACCGGTTCTGCCGGCGTCTTCCGACTTCGTCTTCGGGATTCTGCATTGGCTGCGGATCGCGCGCTACCGCCGCAAAACGATTATACAATCGTTGTGCGTGGCCGCGATCTTGGGAGCGATCTATTACGCACTCGCGCCGCGCTACTACGAGTCGACGGCCAAGTTGCTGATCATCCAGCGGTCCAACGACCAACTGGCAATGGTCAGCGAACAACAGTCACTCGATAACACCATGGCAACGCACCAGGAGTTGATCACCAGCCCCGTTGTCATTCAGGCCGCGCTTGAGCAGTTGCTCCCCGAACATCGCATCGACCTGCGCGACACACCGCCTCAGTTTTGGAACGACGCGATCGCCAGACGGCTATCGGCCAAGACGACGCGAAAAACCAATTTCATTCAAGTCAGCTACCGTTCCTTGTCGCCGGAGGCCGCGGCCGGGGTCGTGAGCGCCGTCGTGCAATCGTACCTCGGATTTGTCGACGGGACGCACAAGGAGTCGGCCAGCGACGTCATGGTCGTACTCACGAACGAACTGAACGAGGTCCGCCGCCAGCTCACCCTTAAGCAGAATGAGTTGCAGGCACTTCGCCAGCAGGTCGGCTCGCTGACGGTTCGCAGTAACGACGGCATCGTCCATCCGACGATTCAAAAAGCCCTGCAACTTAGCGAAGCACTGACGGCGGCGCAAGAAGAACGATTTGCCCTCGAAAGGCAGTTGGAGTCGATCCAGCAAGCAATCGCCGCCGGCGGCGATTTGCAGTCCTGTTTGGCGGGACTGGAGGAAACCATCGGCAAGCAAATGATGGTCTCCGTCTTGGGTCTGTCGAGCGAAGATTTGAGCCTGATTAAAGACCAGCAGCAAAAGCTATTCGATGCCCAGCAAGAGCGGCAATCGCTGGCGCCCTTTTACGGTCCGGCCCATCCGAAAATCGCCGAAATCGACCAGCGTATCAATTCCATCGAAACCTACCTCGCCAACTATCGTGCGAACACGGGCGAACGCATTGCTTCGTTTGGTAGTCAAGAGCTGGGGCCCATGCTCGAGTCCATGCTCAAGCAGTCCGTCGCTCAGGCGCATCGCAAGGAAGCGCAACTTGCTAAGTCGTTTCGTGAGACACGAGACCAGGCAGTCAAGGAAAGCGGCAACGTCGTACAACTTGAATCGCGCGAACGCGAGGTCAAGCGACTCGAAAGACAGCAAGACGTGCTCACCGACCGCATCGCCAACATCGACATTCGCCAATTGCAGGCGCCGATTCAAGCCACCGTGGTGAAGGAGCCGTTGCCGAACGAGTCGCCTGTCGCGCCACAACTGCGACACGTCATGATCATGTCGCTGTTTGGCGGACTATTCGTCGGCGGACTGATCGTCTACGTGCAGGACGTGCTCGACGACCGATTCTCCTCACCCGAAGAGATGACGACGCAGTTGTCGGTGCCGGTGCTGGCGATGGTCCGCGATCTCGAGCCGATCGACGGCACGGGACTGCCCGCCATCCACACGTTCGTGCGCCCGACCGCCATCGACACAGAGGCGTTCCGCACGCTGCGGACCGCGCTCACGCTGAGCGTCGAGGTTGCCGACCGGATCCTGATCTCCAGCGCCGAGCCAGGCGACGGCAAAACGACGGTCGCCGCCAATTTGGCCGTGTCGTTTGCCCAAGCGGGAAAGCGGACGCTGGTGATCGACGCCGACTTGCGCAAGCCCGGCATGACCGCGCGATTCGACCTCAAGGGTCGTCCCGGGGTAGCCGACCTATTGTTGTCAGAACTCCCGCCCACGGAAATCGCTCCCCAGCTCGTCTATCAAACGGAACTGGGCAATCTCGACGTGTTGCCGACCGGACCGCGCCAGCCGAATCCGGCCGAGCTCTTGAGCGGCCCGCGATTCAGCGAACTGCTGGCTTGGGCCGAATCGTGCTACGACCGGGTGCTCGTCGACTGCCCGCCCGTGCTGGCGGTGAGCGACGCGCAGGTCGTCGGCCGGTTGGTCGATGGCGCGATCCTCGTCGTGCGGCCGGAGAAGAATCATCGCCGATTGGTCGTGCGGGCTTGTGAAAGCTTCCACGCCACGGGAAGCACCGTGTTGGGAGTGGTTGCCAACGGTCTGTCGCCCGACTCCAGCGGCGGATATGGCTACGGCTACGGCTACGAATACGGTTACGGACAAGAACAGGAGGGCGAAGAGGCGGACAACGAAACCGTCGCCATTCGCATCGACGAACGCGACGGGGTTCTACCAGCAGAAGAATTGAATTGTCTGATCGGCGGCGCTCAATCGAATGAAAACCGCGCCGCCTAAGGAACCTGTTGAAAACGATGAAATCACGGCAACCGAAACTCCTCTGGAATACGACGCGATCGAGCGTGGATCGCGGTCCGGGCGGACCGCTCGCGGATCGCTTGCTGTCGCTGGTCGACGCAGGATTGGTGGGGACGATCTGCGTCGCGCCGTTTGTATTTGGCGGACGGCACGACATGGGCCGGCTCGTGTTCGTTGCGCTGGTCGGATTGACCGCGGTGGCCTGGTTCGCCCGCCAAAGTCTCCTACCCAAAGCCGCGTGGACTCGGACGACGGCGTTCGCCATTCTGCTGTGCACCGTCGCCGTCGTCGTGTTCCAGCTCATCCCGCTGCCGGACGGCTGGCTGGCGTGGCTATCGCCGCGCACACGCGAGTTGCTGCCGTTATGGAGCGGTGGCGATGCCGCGGCGCACCTTGGTTCTTGGAACACGATCACCTTAACTCCGCACGAGACGACGCTGGCACTGGCGATGTTGGTGTCGTACGGACTGTGGTTCACCGTGCTTTCTCAAAGGCTTCAGACCACGGCCGACGTCGAATGGTTGCTAAACATCGTGGCCATTGCCGCCGCGTTGATGGCGGGGTTCGGGCTGCTGCAGTACTTCACGTCGAACGGACAATTCTTCTGGTGCTACGTCCATCCCTACCGCACCACCGACAAGTACGCGATGGGCAGCTTCATGAACCGCGACCACTTTGCGGACTTCCTGGTGCTCGGATTGGGGTCGCTGGTGCGCTGGTTGGTCAGCGCGCTCCGCGCAAGGAACGGCCTTCGGTCGAAAACGCTCGCATTTGAGCTCGGCGGATCTGATTCGCACCGGTACGCTGCTGGCCGCCATCGCGCTGGTGCTGATGGCAATCGCTCTGTCCATGTCGAAGGGCGGGGCGATGGCGGTGGCGGCGGCCACGGCCGTCATCGGCGCGATCTACCTGCACTGGCGGCTGATCGACGGCAAGTACCTGCTTGGCTTGGCGGGGATTGGACTCTTGATGTTGGGGCTGCTCTCGATTCATGGCTACGACGAGGTCACCAACCGACTCGACGACCTAGCCAGCGGATCGATTGAAGCGGTCGACCACGGCGCTGGCCGGCGAAAAGTCTGGGCCGCGAATGTCCAGGCGATCGAGCATGGCGGGCTCACCGGCTCCGGCGCAGGCAGTCACCGCGAAATCTGCCCCGTCTATCTCGACGAGCCGACGACGCTCGAATATACGCACGCCGAAAACGGCTACCTGCAAATCGCCACCGAGAACGGCATGGTCGGCGTAGCGCTATTGGCCGCGGGGATCGGATTGTGTGCTACCTGGAGCCTGCTTTGTTTCGGCAGACTCCAAGACGCATCGCAACAACTTTGCTTCGGCGCCGCGGCAGCCGGACTCGTCGCCAGTCTGGTCCATTCGGTGGTCGATTTCGTCTGGTACATTCCCGCCTGCTTGTCGGTAACGCTGGCGCTCGCCGTCTGCGTGCTGCGGCTTGCGCAGTTGTCGCTTCCCGACGGCAATCAAGCGAAGACACGATTTGAATTCTCGTGGCCCACTTGGCTGGAGTGCGTCGGCGTCGCGTCGATGTTGGGGGTCTGGACAACTTACTCGTATTTTGGGCCCGCCGTGGCGGCGATCCATTGGGACCGCTATTGCCGGGACGTCGTCGCCAAAGCCGACCTTTTCGCCGGCCAGCTTTCGCCACTGGCCAAGGAGCTCACCGCTGCCGACGCGGCGCTCCGCGATCCGCTAACCGAGTCAATCCAGCGCCATCTGGAACAAACAACTCGCTGGGACCCCTCGTTTGCCCAAGCCCACTTGCGTCTCGCGTCTCTTCTTGTTGAGCAGTTCGAGCTCGCGCAGCAGTCTGCCGCTAACGCGATGCCTTTGCCGCAGATTCGCGACGCGGCGCAGTCGAATTTCGAGTCGACCGCCGGCTTGCGAGCCTGGCTCGATCGAGCGGTCGGCGCGAACGTCAAATTGCTCGACGCGGCATACGCCCACGCCCGCCAGGCGGTGGCGCTGAGCCCGCTCGAGGGCGACGCCTACGTTCTACTGGCGAATTTGGGGTTTCTGAGCGACGAGAAGCCTGCTGCCACGGATGCGTATATCGCTCAAGCGCAACTGGTGCGACCGTATAGCGGCGAAGTCATGTTCGAGGTCGGCAAACACTATTTCGTGCATCATGAATTCGACAAAGGCATGCGTCAATGGTCCAAGTGCTTTGCCGATTCGGGCACACACCAATTGCGCATCGTCAATCTGTTGGCCGGGCCAATGCCGGCCCGCGATTTCCTCGAAGCCATGCATCCCGACTGGCGCACGCTCCGCGAGGTATGGGCCCGCTATCGCCAACAACCTCAGGAACTCGCCGAATTGATCAACTATGCGGCCAAGGTGACCGAGCGCGAGGTCCACGAACCAAACGGCATTCCGCCGGAATACATCTGGCTCTGGCAAGCGTCGATGTACAGCGACTTAAATCAGAAAGAACAGGCTCTGACGTGCCTTGAGCATGCGTATCAGTGCAATCGATACATATACAAAGTTCGCTACGACCTTGGTTACGCCTTGAAAGACGTCGGCAAATACTCAGAAGCCGAACCGCACTTGCGGTGGTGTTTGGCTCGGCGCCCCGAGAACCGAGGGCTCCGCGCGGCGATTCTCGAAATTACGAAATTGCGGACGGCAGAACGCAGCGCGAACGACGTCGCGGCTGACGGCGGCGGCAACGGCCGGACACTTTGAACCGAAAGCAACGCCGGAAACTTCCGCAATGATCGCCCACGACCCACACCCGGAGCGTCCTCGAAGCAGTAGCGTCGGGTTACTGATCAGCGCCGTCGTGTTTGTGCCGCTGTTTGCGATGACTTACTTCGGCGCCTACTTGCTGCGTTTCGCCGGCGAAAACCATGCACAATACGTCGAGATTCTGCTGGCAACGCTATTGCCGGTGTTGCTCGTCAAGTGGCTGGTGTTTCTCTGGTTCCGTGTGCACCAGGGCTGGACCAGGTACGTCAGCTTTCACGATTTGCTCGTGCTCGGCAAGGCAGTCACCGCCTGTGCAATCGGCGTGACGCTGGTCGACGCGCTCTGTTTGCCCCGGGTAACAATTCCTCGCAGCGTCGTGCTCATCGATTGGGGCATGACGCTCGTGGTGATCGGCGCGGCTCGCGCGCTGCCGCGACTGATTCGTGACGACGGTTTGCGGCTGTTTGCGTCGACCGACGGCGTGCCGTCGTTGATCGTCGGTGCGAATGACTCCGGCGAGACGCTGCTGCGCGCCATCCGCTCCAATCCGGCGCTGAACTACCGCGTTGCCGGATTCGTCGACGATCGTCGCGACGTGCAGGGCCGGCGGATCGGCGGCGTGCCGGTTGTCGGTACGTGCAACAACCTACCCCGATTGGTCGAGCGACACGGGGTTGAGGAAGTGTTGATCACCGCCGGCGATCTGCCCGGCACCCAAGTTCGCCGGCTGATCGACGCGGCTCGTCAGGGAAGTTTCCGCGTCAAGGTGCTTCCCAGCTATGAACAACTGCTCGCCGAACAAGTCGCCATCCATCCCCGTGCGGTCGCGATCGAAGACTTGCTCTGCCGTTCGGCCGTTGAACTCGATCTCGATCGCTTGCGCGATTGGCTTTCGGGACAAGTCGTTTTGGTCACGGGCAGCGCCGGCAGTATCGGGTCCGAAATCTGCCGGCAGCTCGTCAAGCTAGGGCCGGCGAAGTTGGTCGCCGTCGACCGTGCCGAGTCGCCCCAATTCTTCCTCGAGCATGAACTGCGTCGCTTGGCCCCCAAGACGCAGATCGACGTTCGACTGGCCGACATGAACGATCACGGCCGGCTCGATGCATTGTTCCGCCAGGCAAAGCCCAACGTCGTGTTTCACGCCGCCGCTTACAAGCACGTGCCGCTGATGGAAACCCACTGCGGCGAGGCGGTGAAGAACATCGTCTTGGCGACGCGAAACCTGGTCGACCTGGCCGAAGAACACCACGTGCAAACGCTCGTCATGATTTCGACCGACAAGGCCGTGAATCCGACCAGCGTGATGGGATGCTGCAAGCGGCTGGCGGAACAATACGTGCAAGCGCGTTCGACCGGTTCGCCCTGCCGGTTGGTAACGGTGCGGTTCGGAAACGTGCTCGACTCGTCGGGCAGTGTGGTGCCGATCTTCCGCGAGCAAATCGCGCGCGGCGGACCGATCACGGTCACGCACGCCGACATCATGCGTTATTTCATGCTCATTCCCGAAGCTGCCCAGTTGGTGGTCCAGGCCGGCGCGATGGGGCAGGGGGGCGAGATTTTCGTGCTCGACATGGGTGAGCCGGTTCGTATCCTCGACTTGGCCCACGACATGATCCGCCTTTCCGGGCTGAGGGTGGGCGTGGACGTCGAAGTCGAGGTCGTCGGCCTGCGGCCCGGCGAAAAGCTCTACGAGGAACTGTACGACGAGCGCGAAGTCCGCCAGTTGACGGCTCATCCGAAGATCATGGTCGCCGAGAGCGCGAAGCGTAATTTGCTCGAGGTGATTCACGACGTGAACCGGCTGGAACTGGTGGTCGATGAGCCGAATGAAGTGGTCCGCATGGAGCTCGAGCGGATCATTCCGGTTGGGTTGCCGCGGCGTGCCGTCTCGCGCATGGCGGCCTGAAGCAATGGCCGCCTGCTACCCGCCGAGCAAAACCTCATTTCAAGCGGCCTGGCTTGTGGTACAATGGCCCCGTCGCGTCGGCTCAATCTTTCGACACACGCTTATGAGGTCGCTCATGTCGGTTCATCGATTGGCAATATTGGCACTGGCATTAACATTCACTTGGTCAATCCTTGCCGCAGCCGCGGAACCGATCGAACTCTTTAACGGCAAGGACCTCAGCGGCTGGAAGCGGCGAGGCGGCGAGGCCAAGTACTCCGTCGAGGATGGCGCGATCGTCGGCCGCAGCGTGCCCGACACGTCGAACACTTTTCTGGCGACGGAAAAGGACTACGGCGATTTTGAATTAGAACTCGATTTTAAGATCGATGACCCGACGTTTAACTCGGGCATTCAAATACGCAGCCACGCGCGGCCCGAAGGCGACGGCGAGCGCGTTTACGGCTACCAAGTGGAAATCGATCCGAATCCCGATCGCGCCTGGACCGCCGGGCTGTATTTCGAAGGCGGCTTCGACAAACGCGAGGCGGGTTGGCTCAACGACCTGACGAACAACGAGGCGGCCCGCAAAGCATTCAAGCTCGGCCAGTGGAACCACGTGCGCATCGTCGCCAACGGCCGACACATCCAGACCTGGCTCAACGGCGTCCCGGCCGCCGACTTCACTGATACCGACGACGACGCATTCACGCCGAAGGGCTTCATCGCCTTGCAAGTCCACGCGGTCGGTAGTGCCAAGGAGCCGAAGGAAGTCCGTTGGCGGAACATCAAGCTCAAAGAGTTTGGCGATCCAGCCAAGGCGGCCGAGGCATACGGCCCGTAGTAGTCTCAGCAATGTCACCGCCGATCGCTTCACACCTCGCCAATTCAATGGCAGAAGCAAAGTGAAGACTTCGCGCCGGCATTGGTCGGTCGACGCCAGTTGTGCGAATTGTGCCGATTAACGCACCACGGCGTGGCGGCTTGGCGGCGCTGATTGCTTGACGAAAACCGGTCGCAGTGACTACAGTAAAGTGGTACGGCCGAATTGGTTGGCTCGCCGTCGGTGCCCCGGAGCATTGTCATTTTGGGCGGCGTAGCGGATACCGCCGTCGGCTTCTCCGAGCACTCGACTAATCTCCCGCCTGCACCAGTCTAAACGAGGGCTGTTTCGACGTGGCTTCCGAGAATCCGACGCAGACACTACCGGCACAGTCGCCGCCGACCACGGCGTCCCTCTCCACGTCGACGATCAAATCCGGACGGTGGTTCCAGCATCGGCCTGGCCCCGAACAGCCGACCGCGCTCAGCGCGATTGTCAAGATGCTCGTCGGCGTGGCGATCGGCGGGTTGGCTTACGCCTGGGCGCGGAAAGGCTCGCCACGTTGATCTGGATCGTGGCCGGCCTGGTGGGCGCCATCACCTTCAGTTCCCAGAAGGCGCGGACGGGCATCGGTAAGTTCTTTGCGCTCCTTGGCCGTTGCGTCGGCTGGACTCTTGGCATCCTGCTGCTTACCCCGGTGTACCTCATCGGATTTACAGCGGCGCGAATCGTCGGGCGCCTTGCAGGCCGCGACCCTCTTCACCTGCGCGATACTTCGTCGCAATCATTTTGGCTCCCGGCAGATCAAGATCGGCGAAAAGTACGCCACATCCGGTCGCTCTACGCCACGGAGACGCGTGCGCCAGCGGGCGGCTGGGGCGTGATCCTGCTGCTGTCAAGTGCAGGGCTCCTCGTCGCCGCGGAAACCGTCTTGCGGTCGCTTGGTTTCGGCAACCCAATTCTGTATCAGCCGGATGCCCTTGTCGGCTACTATCCTGCTCCCAATCAGCAATCGCACCGCTACGGCGGCATGATTCGCACGAACTCGTATGGGATGCGAGCCCCCGAGTTTGCGGCCAAGAAGCCGGCCGGAACGTTGCGAATCTTGATGCTCGGAGACTCGACGCTATACGGCGGATCATACGTCAATCAAGACGACCTTTACGCCCGCCAGTTGGCCGACGCGCTCGAAAAGCAGTTCGGCAAAGGCAAGGTTGATGTCTTAAACATGGCCGCGAACGGCTGGGGACCGTTCAACGAACTCGGTTTCGTCGAGGAATTCGGCACATTTGACGCAGACGTAGCCGTCATTTGTTTGCCGATCGGCGACATTTATCGCGACTTGTCCCAACTCATGGGACTCCCCTATTTCACGGTTAGGGATCCTCCTCGCCTTGCACTGGAAGAATTGTTGCGACACTTGAATTGGCGAAGTCGCGAGATGTTTCGCGCCCGTCGTCGGCAAAGGACGTCGCCGAGCGCGGCCAGCGCGGCATCGCCGCGTACGTCGAACTCGCCCAAATGCTCCGCGACCGTGGCTGCGAAGTGTTGTTTGAAGTTCTTCCCAGCAGAGCGGCAGGGATGACGGAGACAGCACCTGCCGATGAACAGCAGGCCGTCGCCGCGCTCCGCACTGCGTTACAGCCACTCGGTATTCCCGTGGGCTATCCCGTTGGGTTGTTCAGGAATCAAGGAACGGAAGGCGAGGTTTATCACGACGGAGTCCACCTCAACGTGAGGGGCCATCGCGCCTACGCGAAATATCTCGATGCACGAGTGAAAGAACAAAGCGCCAGGCTTCGCGCTCAACGTCACGACACATCCGCCGCCGCGGAGGCCGGGTCGCAATGAACATTCTTGGCATCAGCGCTCTCTATCACGATTCGGCAGCCTGCCTTGTTCGCGACGGCGAGATCATCGCCGCCGCGCAAGAAGAACGTTTCACCCGCAAGAAGGGCGACGCAAGCATACCTCGTCAGGCGATTGCATACTGCTTGGAAGCCGGCCAGGTCGGCAAGAACGACCTCGACGTCGTCGCCTTCTACGACAAACCGCTCTCGAAGCTCACCCGCTTGATGACGACTTACACACAAGTGGCCCCGGGAGGCTTGAAGTCGTTCCTGATGGCGGTGCCGGTGTGGCTCAAGGAGAAAGGCTGGGCGACGTACACGATCGAACACTATCTGCAGCGGCTCGGCTACCGGCCGCCACGCGATTTCCACCTCGCCGAACATCATCACTCCCACGCCGCGAGCGCTTTTTATCCGTCCCCCTACCGCGAGGCGGCGATCATCACGGTCGACGGCGTCGGCGAGTGGACCACCACCGCGATCGGCGTCGGCGAAGGAAATCATTTGCGGTTATTGTTCGAGCAGCGATTCCCTCATTCGCTCGGCATGCTTTATAGCGCGTTCACCTATTTCACCGGCTTCAAAGTGAATTCGGGCGAGTATAAGCTGATGGGCCTCGCCCCTTACGGCAAACCGAAGTACGTCGACGTCATCAAGCAAAAACTGATCAAGCTCCACGAGGATGGTTCGTTTCGGCTGGATCTCGATTATTTTGGCTATCTCGACGGCTTGACGATGACCAACGACCGCTTTGCCAAACTCTTTGGCGGCCCGCGTCGGTTGCCGGAGCAGCAGATCACCGCGCGAGAGATGGATTTGGCCCGATCGATCCAAGAAGTGACCGACGAAATCATGCTCAAGATTGCCCGCTACGCGCAAGCAGTTACCGGCAAACGACATTTGTGCATGGCGGGCGGCGTCGCGCTCAATTGCGTGGCCAACGGACATGTCCTACGCAGCGGTATTTTCGACGACGTCTGGATTCAGCCGGCAGCCGGCGACGCGGGTGGGGCAGAGGGAGCGGCGCTCTACAGTTGGCACCACATTCTCGGCAACCCGCGGCAGGCCGACGATCAACACGACTTCGTGCATGGAACGCTGTTGGGACCGGGTTTCACACGCGACCAGACCAAAATGTTTCTCGACCAGAACCAGATTCCCTACCGCGAGTTGGAGATGGGCGCGCGGAATCGGCTCGTGGCAGAGGCGGTCGCTGATGAAAAGGTCGTCGGCATGTTTCAGGGTCGCATGGAATTCGGCCCTCGGGCACTCGGCAACCGCTCGATCTTGGCCGACGCCCGCAGCGCGAAGATGCAGTCGTTCCTCAACCTGGCGACGAAGTTCCGAGAGAGCTTCCGTCCCTTCGCGCCGATCTGCTTGGAAGAGGACGCGCCTCAGTATTTTGAAGCGGTGACTTCATCGCCCTACATGCTGCTCGTGGATCAGGTGCGGGCCGATCGTTGCACCGAATCGCGCGTCGACCGCAGCAGGGCCGACCTCAAGGAATGGGTTAACGAGCCGCGGAGCGACGTGCCCGCGATTACGCACGTCGACTATTCGGCCCGCATCCAAACGGTCGACCGCGAGCGTTCGCCTGATCTGTACGACGTGCTCACCGAGTTCAAGAAGCTCACCGGTTATGGAATCATGGTCAATACCAGCTTCAACGTGCGCAGCGAACCGATCGTTTGTACGCCGGAAGACGCCTATATTTGTTTTATGCGGACTGGCATCGACGTGCTGGTGCTCGACCGCTTCGTGTTGCACAAGTCCGAACAGCCCGAGTGGCGCGAAGACGAGGATTGGCGTGAGAATTTTGGGCTGGATTAAGACAGTCGCCCGCGGGCTAACGGTGATACGATGCTCTTTCTAAAATGGACCTGGCGGCTTTTGCGCGATGTGGTGATGTTCGGCATTGTCAATCGCTCGCCGCTGATTAGCTTCAGCATCCTCTTGTTTTTGGCAATCGGACTGGTAATTGCCGCGGCGCAAGTGTCGGCGCCGTTTATTTACACGTTGTTCTAGCGGCCGATCCGGGTTGGTCGGAAGCTACTTTTGGGCCCGTTTGATTGCCCGCTGCATTGCCGCCCCCATGTCGGCGGGGCTTTGGGCGACTTCGATGCCGGCCATTTCGAGGGCGGCGATTTTTTCGGCCGCAGTGCCCTTGCCGCCGGCGATGATCGCGCCGGCGTGGCCCATCCGCTTGCCCTTGGGAGCGGTGCGGCCGGCGATGAATGCGGCCACCGGCTTGGTGACATGCTCGGCGACGTAGGCGGCCGCCTCTTCCTCGGCCGTGCCGCCGATTTCGCCCATCATCAGAATCGCTTCGGTCTTGGGATCGGCCTGGTACATCTTGAGCAGATCAATGAACGACGTGCCGACGATCGGGTCGCCGCCCAGGCCGACGCACGTGCTCTGGCCGAGGCCGAGGTTCGAGAGCTGCCAGACTGCTTCGTATGTGAGCGTGCCGCTGCGGCTCATCACGCCGACCGGGCCCTGCTTGTGAATGTAGCCGGGCATGATGCCCATCTTGCACTCATCGGGCGTGATCACACCGGGGCAGTTCGGGCCGACGAGGTGCACGTCGCGGTCCTTGATTACGTCGTACGCCCGCACCATGTCTAGCACCGGCACGCCCTCGGTGATTGCCACGACGACTTTGCAGCCGGCGTCGGCCGCTTCGAGGATCGCGTCGGCCGTGAATGCGGCCGGCACGAAGATCATCGCCGCGTCGACGCCCTCCTTCTCGACGGCCTCGGCCACCGTGTCGAAAATCGGCACGCCAAGCGTCGTCTGCCCGCCCTTACCCGGCGTCACGCCAGCGACGAGCTTGGTGCCGTAGTCAAGGCAGTTTTTGGAGTGAAACTCACCCGACTTGCCGGTGATGCCCTGGCAAACGACGCGGGTATTCTTATCGATCAAAATGCTCATGATTCAATTCCGAGGAATGCTTTGGCTCGATCAACCCGCGGCCTTCACCACCTTGTTCGCGGCGTCGGTGAGATCGGTCGCGTTGATGATGGCGACGCCGCTTTCGACCAGGATCTTGCGGCCCTGTTCCACTTCGGTGCCTTCGAGCCGCACGACCAGCGGCACGCTGAAGCCGACTTCTTTGTAGGCGGTGACGATCGCGTTGGCGATCGTCGTGCAGCGCATAATGCCGCCGAAAATGTTCACCAGCACCGCCTTCACGTTTTTGTCGGAAAGCAGAATACGGAACGCCTCGGTCACTTGCTCGGCATTGGCGCCGCCGCCGACGTCGAGGAAGTTGGCCGGTTCGCCGCCGTGGAGCTTAATAAGGTCCATCGTACTCATGGCCAAGCCGGCGCCGTTCACCAAGCAGCCGATGTTGCCTTCGAGCTGCACGTAGCTCAGGCCGGCCCGCCCGGCGCGCAACTCGCTGGGGTCCTCCTCCGAAAAATCTCGCAGTTCGGCCAATTGCGGATGGCGGAAGATCGCGTTGTCGTCGAAGCTCATCTTGGCGTCCAGCGCGATCAGCTCGCCCGACTTGGTGACCACTAGCGGGTTGATCTCCGCCAAGCTGCAATCGAGCTCGACGAACAACTTGCAGAGCGACCGCATGAACGAATCGGCCGAGCGGACGGCCGAACCGGTGATGCCGAGCTCTGCGCACAGCTTGCGGACCTGGTACGGTTGCAATCCGCTATCCGGATGAAACGGCTCGATGAAGATCAATTCGGGCGTGTTGGCCGCCACCTCCTCGATGTTCATGCCGCCTTGGCTCGAGGCCATCAGCACCGGCATGGCCCGGGCTCGGTCGATGACGATGCCAAGGTACAGCTCGCGGGCGATTTCGCAACCGGCTTCGACCAGCACGCGTCGCACGACCTGGCCGTTCGGACCGGTTTGAATGGTCACCAGAGGCAGGCCGAGCAACTCAAACGCCACGCGGGCCGCGTCCTCGCCGCTGCGGACGAGCTCGACGCCGTGCTGCTTCGGATGGCCCTTGATGGTTCCCTTGCCGCGGCCGCCGGCGTGGATCTGGGCCTTCACCACGGCCAGCGTGCCGTTCAAGGTTTTGAACGCCGCGGTCGCCTCGTCCGGCGTGGCGGCCACAATCCCCTGCGGAACGGCAACGCCGGCAGCCCGCAACAATTCCTTGGCTTGGTATTCGTGAATCTTCATTCCGCGATGCTACCGCTGGCGCATTCAGGTGGCAAGGCGGTGTTCTGGGGAAAGCTGCCTGCCGTCGACCCGCCGTGGTCGGCGGGTGGCAGCCGAATCTCGCTGAATTTCCGTAGCTCTCCCAGGTGTGTTAGAGTGGAAGTCAATGGCATTAGATCAAACGAACCCGCCGCCGGAAGGACTGCGGTCGCTCGCCGACCTGAGCGGCGAGGGCGCTTGCCTCGTCGATCCGTGCGGCTGGCGAATCGTATATGCGAATCGGCAATTCGCCCGATTCGCCGGTTCGTCGAGCGAATCGCCGGTCGGCGGGAACGTTTTCGACTTGCTTCCGGACCTGGAAACTCCCGCCAATCGCAAGTTGCTGGCGGAGTTGGCGGAGGGGTCGCGGGATGAAGCACGGATCGATTCCCGCTCTGCGCCGGAACCCAGTGTGGAGCCAATCGGCGAAATTCGCGTCCGCCGTGTCGAAACGGCGAGCGGCGTGCTGTTGGCCATGGTCGCGGGAAGCCGGGAGTTCATGGGTGGCCGCGGATCGACTCGACGGCACGGTGTCGACCCGCTCACTGGTCTCGCCGACCGCGAATTCGTTCTCGGTAAGTTGAAAGCCATTCTGCACGGCGACCGGCAGGAAGACCAGCGGTGTGCGGTGTTGTTCATCGACGTGGACGGCTTCAAACAAGTGAACGACGTCTACGGCCACTTGGTCGGTGATCGTGTGCTCGGCGAAGTCGCGCGTCGGCTCGCTGGGAGCGTGCGCGAAAAGGACGTCGTCGCGCGGTTCGGAGGCGACGAATTCCTGGTGCTGCTGGAGCGAATCGGCGATTGTGACGATTTCGAACCGGTGGTGCGGCGAATCCAGGCGGCATTCTCGCAGCCGATATCTTTCCCCCAAGGCGAAGTGACGCTCAGCGTGAGCGTGGGCGCGGCTCGAGCGGGCCACGACGGCGGCACGCCCGAAGCGCTGATTGACGCGGCAGACCGGGCCATGTATGCCGCGAAGCGCGCCACGGCCTGAATCAGGCCGATCACACGGATTCGCGTCGCGTCTTTCGTGCCGGCACGATCGTTACAACCGGCCACGGCGTATTCTCTCGGCGAAGCTTTGTTTTGGAAGCTATTTTTGCCTGGTATTGCGCGGTAATTACCTCGCGCAACGGCCGGCCGGGGTGACGCGCTCCGGCCTTGCGCTCAGAGTATCGAACCATGCTTGTCATCGTGGGTTGCATCGTGGTGGTCGGGGCGGTTCTCGGCGGCTTTGTGCTGTCGGGCGGGCACATCGGCGCGCTGATTCATCCGGCCGAACTTCTCACCATTGGCGGGGCGGCCCTCGGTGGCTTGATCGTCAGTTCGCCCAAAAAGGTGCTGGTCGATCTTTCGAAGGGCGTCGTCAGCACGATGAAGGGCACGCCGTACAACCGCGCGGCCTACGACGAACTGTTCAAATGCCTGTACGACCTGCTGCGGATGGCTCGCCGCGACGGCATGCGGGTGCTCGAAGGGCACGTCGCCGATCCGGAAAACAGCACGGTCTTCGCCAAGTATCCGCGGATCGGGCACGACCATCACGTGACCGCCTTCATCTGCGGCGCCATGGCCCCGCTGATCGAATCGACGGCCAAGCCGGAACAACTGGCCGGGCTGCTGGAGATGGAGATCAAAATCCTCGAGGAAGAGCATCATGCGCCGACGATGGCGCTGCAGAAGGTGGCCGATGCCTTGCCGGGTTTCGGCATCGTGGCAGCTGTGCTGGGCATCGTGATCACGATGGGGCACATCGACGGACCGCCGGCGGAAATTGGGCACAAGGTGGGCGCGGCACTCGTGGGCACGTTCCTGGGCATTCTGGCTTCGTACGGCTTTGCCGCTCCGTTGGCCACGCGGCTGGAATTCCTCGGCCACAGCGAAATGGGTTTCTTTCGCACGATCGCCGCGATCGTAGTCGGCTTTGCCGACAACTTGCCGCCCAAGGTTGCAATCGATCTGGCACGCCGTGGCGTGGCGAGTGAATTCCGAGCAGACCGCAACGAACTGGACGAACTGTTTAAGGAAGCCGAAGCAGCGTAAGACAATTGATGCCGGAAACTTGTGCGCGGGTGCCGAAAAGCGCGCATCGAGCATCCAGCATCTAGGATTCAGGAGACTGACATGGCAGGCGGCGGCGGTGCATGGAAGGTGGCTTACGCGGACTTCGTGACCGCGATGATGGCTTTTTTTCTCGTGATGTGGATCACAGGCCAAAGCCCGGAGACGAAGAAGGCGATCTCGGGGTACTTTCAAGATCCGTGGGGCACGTCGTCGGAAAACTCCGCGCCCGCCTCACTCTTGCCGAGCGAAATGCACGGCGACGTGCAGAGCCTCGACATGCCGCAAAAGCTGCCGCCGGGACAGCATCCCGGCGCGGCCGACTCGGACAACAAAGACCCCGACGTCAAAGCCAAATCGCGTTGGGCGCAGAATCGCAAAGTCCATTTCCTGCAGGACAGCGATCGCACCACCCCCGCGCTCGTGGTCCCTTTCGACGAGTCTTCGAGCGAGCTGACCGCGAACGCCAAAATGCAGCTCGACAAGTTGATACCGAGCTTGGTCGGCAAGTTGAACAAGCTCGAGGTCCGCGGCCATTCGACGCGACGGCCGCTGCCGGCCAACAGTCCTTACCACGACTTGTGGCAACTCTGCTATGCGAGGTGCTTGGCGGTGATGGATTACTTTGAACAGCATGGGATTTCCGCCGACCGGTTGCGGCTGAGCCAATCGGCCGCCTTCGAGCCGCTCACCAACCGGATCGAAACCGCCTGGCAAGGCGAGAACTCGCGGGTCGAGGTGTTTTTGCTCGACGAGCTGGCTGACGAACGGCCGGGGACGAAGCCGGCCGCCGAGGACGATTCGGCGAAGGCCGCCCATTGAGCCGGCGCCGTTCTCCAGCGCTCGACGCCCTTGCTCGCAAGCGTGAGTGCGGGTTGATGCCCACGAGCGACGCCTTCGATAATCCTCGAGGATTTCCCGAAGACGGCAAGTTCGGTGCGAAGACGTCAAGTTGTTTGCACCCCTCAAGGGCCAGCGACGAACTGGCTTTTTCGTCCGCAACGATGCCAAGTGGGTGATGCGCAAGCCTTTCGACGGCCAGCGCACCGAATGTACTGAACGCCTGTCAATCCTAACCGGATTCAGCCTAGAGGTTCGCGCGGCCGATTTCAATAACTATTCTCGGCCACCCTGCCGAGCCGAGGGCGAAGAGTCAGCGTGGCTTGGATTTCTCCGGCACGACGGAACCTATGGAAGCGCCGGCTTGACTGCTACCGACGGCAACTCTTTTCACAATCCGATGCCTGCCGCGGGCATTGTCTCGCAGTTGCCGTGCGGCCCCTCCGATCCATGACGTAGAGATGTGTATTGAAGTTCCCAATTCTTTGTTTTGACGGGGGTAAGGTCATGAGCTCCGTTTCTGGCGTTGGCAGTGCTGCGTCTTCTTCGTATCCGGCGGTGCAATTGGCCACCAAGGCGACCGCGCAAACCGCGGAGCCAAAACCGGCCCCCGCCAGCTCCAGCACGAGTGGGGGCACCGACAGCGACGGCGACAACGACGGCAGCAGCGGCGTCGATCTTCGCGCCTAACACGCATTCAAATTCGGAAAAAGGGGCCAGTCCAACTTGCGCAATTGGACTGATCCCCTGCTTTCGTTCCGTGCCGTCAATATCCCACCTGTTCGAGATACCGCAGAGTTATTGGAATCTGCTGTTCGACGGAGGGGGATTCGTCTTCGATGAAGTGCCACTTCACGCCCGCTTTATCGGCGGCGCGAAGCAGCGGCGGAAAATCAATCTTACCCGTGCCGATTGCCACGCAGTTGGCCGGATCGGAATGCCCGGTGAGTAAGCCGGTGGGAGTGCTGTCTTTCATGTCCTTTAGATGTGTGAGCTGGAATCGGCTGCCGTATTTCTCCAGCAGTCGAACCGGATCCTGACCCGCGTGGACGACCCAAAACACGTCCATCTGGTAGTTGACAAACTCCGGCTTCGTTTCCGCCATCATCAAGTCGAAGAGCGTGCCGCTGCCGTAGGGTTGAAATTCGTAGCCGTGGGTGTGAGAGAAGAACTTCAATCCATGTCGTGCGAGCGCGGTGCCGGCTTGATTGAACACGGCAATTGCATCGCGGCATGTCTTTTCGTCGAACGGTTCTTCGTGGTCGACCCACGCGCAGCCGACGTACTCCAGGCCGAGGATTTTGGCCTCACGCGCGATGCCTTCGACGTCGTCGCGGAAACGAGCGTAGGGAAAATGACCGCTTACCGCCTTGAGTCCGCGCGCGTCGAGTTCCGCTCTGACCTGTTCGGGCGTGAGTCCGTAGGTGCCCGCCAGCTCGACGTACTTGAAGCCGAAGTCGCGCACCTTGTCGAGTGTGCCGGGCACATCCTGCGCGAATTGATCGCGGAGACTGTAAAGTTGCAGGCCGAGAGGGCCCTCGAAACTCGGTCCGGCACCGACCGTGGCGGAAGTTGCTTGCGTGGCGAACGAGGATAGGAGCAGGCACGAAACACCAACCAGCGATGCAAGTCGGACGTTCATTTTCAGTACTCGCCTGAGGAATGGAATCAATCGTTCAGGATAACATCGGCCGCGGAGGGTGCGAAGCCACGAATCGGCGCGGGCCGGCACTATTCTGCCCGGCCTATTCGGCGGGAGTCGTCTGCTTTTCGAGCGACCAGGCGGGGCCGGTCCAAACGAGGTCGCGATGCCACCAGTTGCCGGTCGCTCGTCGCTCCCTGGCGTCGGTGAAGCGGTATTGATAGAGGACGAGGCGGACGAATTCTGGTGGAGCGTTGGGGAACGGGTTTTCGGCCAACAGGGCGAGCACTTGATTGTCACCCTGGAGCAGGCGCAGCAGAAACGACTGGAACCACGAGTCGGCGTAGCGCAGTTCGATCGTGCCGAGGGCATTGTCGACTTGCTCGAGCCGAAGGGCCTCGAACCACATCTGCCAGTCGAGGCGTGGTTGGTGCGGTGTGTTGAAGCGCGGTGACCGGGCAAGGTCGCCGGGCTTCCAACGAAAGTCGTATGGCTTCCAATCGGTCCCGTCGTGCGCTGGCTTCGATCACGATTTCGGGGCGAGTCTCGGTCATGCGGCGGAACAGGCCGTAGTCGTTCACCAGGACGAACTGCGAGATGCCCAGCTCCGATGCGATCGAGGGGCCCGGCGATTCGCCCGGCGCGACGGCTTCGATTAGTTGCCGGGTGCCGGTCGCGACGGCCAGCAGAAAGAACGGCACGAGCAGGAAGCTGCGCCAGCGGGTGGGCGAAAAGAGCCACGGCGAATCGTCGCCGGAGATTCGATTTCGCCAGGCGCGCGGCCAGACGGCGTCGTCGAGCAGCATCAGCGCCAAAACGATCGTCAGCAGATTGAAGAAGTTGTAGTTGCCGGTGGCGGAGATGAGCAGCATCAGCAGCGTAATCCCGCCGCAGGCGACATAGCGCAACCGCTGCGGGCCGAAGATCAACCAGGGCAGCACCAGTTCGACGACGAACACCCCCACGACGGATAGCTTTTGAAACCAGTGGGGAAACTGGGCGATGTACCAACTGGTCCAGATCGGCAGCGGTTGGGTCCAATAGTGGAAGTCGAGCGCCGTGAGCGACTCCCAAGTGTTGGGCACCGGCAAACCGTCGGGGCCGAGGAGTCCGTTGTTCCACGTGAGCTTGACCGCTCCCGATTCGAACATCAAGCGAAACAACAGCCACCACACAAGCCAGATCGCCAGTCGCGGCGGATGGCGATCGGTGAACAGCCGTGAGCGCCAGGCGAAGGGCGCGAGAAAGATGGCGACGAAGCCGGTTTCCAGCAGCAGGATGTCCCATTGGAAACTCAAAAAATCCTGCCCGACGTGAAACAACGACAGATAACCGATCCAGAGCAGCACCAACGCGGGAAGCGGCAGCACGCCGAGGATGAGCAGGCAAGAAAGCAGCGTGCCGGCCGCACAGAGCGATTGGAGAAACGCGTCGTGCGGGCTGATCCAAACCAGCGTCGGCAGTTGCCAAAACGGCGCGGTCGGCGGAAGTTGGTGCGCGCAGTGGAGCTGGACGGCTTCGAGATAGTTGCTCGCCGGCAGGATTCCCTGGTCGCCGAACAGGCCGCCGATCTGGGTCCACAGCGACACGAAGGCGATCAGATAGACGAGGCCGAGCAATCGCAGAAACAGCGCGCTGGCGACGTGATAGGTTGGCGGCTTCAAGTCGCGGCCACGCCAGACGTGTAGTACGCTTGCGATAGGAGTACGATTGGCCGCGACCAGTCGGTAGACCATCTCGGCCGCGAAGGCAAACGGCGGCAGCGTCGTATAGAACCAAATCAGCCATCGTTTGCGATTGCAGTGCGCGGCGGCACGAAAGAGGGCCTCGGCGCCGCGCGATGCACGCCTCTCGGCGTCGATAAAATGAATCGCGCGTGGAGCTTCCTCGGCTTCGATCTGCGGAAATCGCGCAGCGATTTCCTGATATGGCGCAAAGTCGATTTGCGCGCCGACCGCCGCGCGCCACCTCTCGATCGAGGCGCGACAAAACGCGCAGTCTCCGTCGAATACCAACAGCGGACGTGCGAGGCGTTGGACGTCGGCGTGATTGGCCATGATGTTCCTGCCGCGGCTATAAGCATTACCCGGGAATATCGCGACGAACTTCGAATGAAGTCTGCAAGTGGCCGGCAGCAGTCCTCGATTCAATTCAAAATATCGCCGCGATGAGCGCGATGCCAGCAAGCGAGGTAGCCGGAAACGGGAAAAGTCTTTCGATTCTGTGGGGGGGCGGGTATCATGCTGGGTGTCGGCTGGGACCCGGACACAAGGAGCATGCAATGACGAGCGTTGTGAAGGGATTGGTGTTGGGTGTGGCGCTGCTGGCGGCGGCGCGGGCTGACGCACAGAATTGGTCGCAATGGCGAGGCGACAATCGCGACGCAAAGGTGGCCCAGTTTTCCGCGCCGGCGACCTGGCCGAAGGAACTGACCAAGAAATGGGAGGTTCCGATCGGCGACGGCGTGGCGACGCCTTCGCTCGTGGGCGATCGGCTCTACACGTTCTCGCGGCAGGACGGGAATGAGATCATTCGTTGTCTCGACGCCGCCACTGGCAGCGAGGTTTGGAAAGACTCGTACGAGACGGAAGGCGCGACGGGTCCGGCCGGCGGTTTTCCCGGACCGCGGCGCTACGCCGACGGTCGCCGATGGCAAGGTCGTCACGCTCGGCGTACGCGGGGTTCTCTCTTGCCTGAATGCCGCGAACGGCAAGGTGCTGTGGCGGAAGGATGATTTTCCTGGCAAGTGGCCGATGTTCTATACGTCGAGTTCGCCGCTGGTGGCCGACGGAATGTGCATAGCGCAGCTCGGCGGATCGGACGACGGCGGGATCGTAGCCTACAACTTGGCAAGCGGCAAGGAGACGTGGCGCTGGACCGGCGAAGGCCCGTCGAATGGGTCGCCCGTGCTGATGACGTTCGGCGACACGAAGGTCGTAATCGCGCCGACGGACAAGAGCTTGGTCGGCGTGAAGGTGGCGGACGGCAAAGAAGTCTGGAAGATTCCTTACGAGCAGGGCCGCGGCACGACGGCGACCCCGATCGTCGACGGCGCGACGCTGATTATCTCCGGGCCGGGCAGCGGGTTCACCGCGATCGGGCTGAAGATGGAAGACGGCAAGCTCAAGGAAGAGGAGTTGTGGAAAAACACGGATAACACGGTACGATTCAACACGCCTGTGCTGAAGGACGGCACGCTGTACGGTTTGTCGACCAACAACGCCTTGTTTGCGATCAACGCCAGCACGCACGCGACGGCTTGGACGCAACCTCTGGGCGGCGCCGAGCCGCCGCGCGGCGGCCCCTTTGGGCCGGGCGGCGGGCGCGATCGCGGTAATCGACCGGGCGGCGAATCGCGGCCAAACGATCGGGCCGACGCGACGCCGCGCCGTGACGATGCGGTGCGACTGGCCGCGGCGACCGAAGGACAATTGGCGCAGGCGACGGAAGGGCAGGGCGGGGAGAACGCGCAGTCGCCAAGCGACGAGCAACGGCGCGGCGATGGTGCACGACGCGGGCCAGGTGGGCCCGGCGGTCGTCGTGGCCGGGGTGGCGCTGGCGGCGGAGGCGGTTACGGTTCGATCGTCGACGCAGGCTCCGTGCTGGTGGCGCTCACGCCCGCGATGGAATTGGTCGTCTTCGAGCCAAGTGCCACGCAGTACAAGGAGTTTGTGCGGTACAAGGTTGCCGAATCGGCGACCTATGCGTATCCGGTGCTATCCGGCAAGCGGATCTTTACGAAGGATCAGGACAACGTGGCGCTCTGGACAGTCGAGTGAGACTTAAATAGCCGCGGCATCCTGCCGCGGACGTACACAATGACCGCGATAATTGAAGTTGCAGGCTGCGGCAAGATGCCGCGGCTATTTCGATAAAGTGAGCATCACGACGGAGTGGGGCGGAATTTCGGCGGTGAGGTTGTCGCCGTCGAGTTTTGCGCCGTCGAACGTGGTGGGCTTCACCGCGTTCGGGTCGTCGAATGTGTTGTGGGCGTCGAGTTTGTCGGCCGTGAGGATGCGGCCGGCGATCTGCGACGCCGCAACACCTTCGAGCGTGCAGTCTAGCTTCACGGTCGCGCTAGCGTGGGCGTTGACGATCGAAACATGCACCACCCCCGCTTTGTCGCGCGAGGCCGCGACCGAGAGGGCCGGGATTTTCTGGCCGTCGAACTCGTAGTCGGGAGATTCGAGCTTCACCGGCAGCCGCGTGGCATCCTGGTGGACTTTGTACATTTCGAAGACCCAGTACGTGGGCGTGAGCAGCATCTTGTCTTCGTCGGTGAGGATCATCGCCTGCAGCACGTTTACCACTTGAGCGATGTTGGCCATCTTCAGGCGGTCGTTGTGCTCCTGGAAGATGTGGAACGTGAGGCCGGCGAGCACGGCGTCGCGGAGCGAATTCTGCTGGTAGAGGCCGTAACCGGGATGGCCCGGCTCGACGCGATACCAGGCGCCCCATTCGTCGGCGCAGAGCTCGATCCGTTTCCGCGGATCGGCGCGGTCCATGATTTCTTCGGTCTCTTCGAGGACAGCGTTGATGTTGCGGCACTCGCGGAGCATTTGGAACCACTCGTGTTCGCCGAAACCGGTGGCGGGCGTTTTGTTGTTCCAGCCGGGCCAGACGGTGTAAAAATGCAGGGAGAAGGCCTGCATTTGACCTGCTGCGCGGTCCATGAGTACTTTCGTCCAATTCGGATTCCGGCCGCCGGGGCCACAGGCGACGCGGACCAGTCGATTGCCGCCAAAGTCGCGGCAGAAGTTTGCGTAGCGGCGGAACAGGTCGGCGTAGTACTCCGGCCGCATGTTGCCGCCGCAGCCCCAATTCTCGTTGCCGACGCCGAGGTACTTCACCTTCCACGGTTTGTCGCGGCCGTTCTTGCGGCGGAGGTTGGCAAGCTGGCTATCGCCGTCGTAGGTCATGTACTCGATCCAGTCGCGCAGCTCTTCGGGCGAGCCGCTACCGACGTTGCCGGCGATGTAGGGCTCGGCGCCGATCTGCTCGCAGAGGTCGAGGAACTCGTGGGTGCCGAAGGCGTTGGTGTCGACGACCTGGCCCCAAGTTATGTTGAGCGTGTAGGGGCGGTCGGCGCGGGGACCGATGCCGTTGCGCCAGTGGTAGTCGTCGGCGTAGCAGCCGCCGGGCCAGCGGAGGTTCGGGATGTTGATCGCGCGAAGGGCTTCGATGACGTCGGTCCGCATGCCGCGGGTGTTGGGGATGTTCGACTCCTCGCCGACCCAAATGCCGTCGTAGATGCAGCGGCCGAGATGCTCGGCGAACTGGCCGTAGAGGTTCCGATTAATGATGCCGCCGTCTTTATCGCCATGGACGACCGCTTTGGCTTCGAGCGGCTCGGCGGCCTGAGCCGGCGAATTCGCCCAGGGGACGCAGAGGGCGATTGCGATGGGGATTGCGGTGGGGATCAGACCGGTAACGACAGGTCGCCTGGAAACCATGGACAGGTAACTCCGATCGAGGAACTTCTCTGGTGAAGAGGCAACGCGAATCAGCGCCCAACAAGCTACCTAGTATATGTCCAATTGACTACAAGTATTCCAGAAATTGCGCACGATTTCCACCGGCAGGATTCGGCGTGTGGGGGACGGCAGGCGGGTCCAAGTCGTTTTGAGGTATGGCGTTTCGACTTGTGGGTCGACGCCTGGGCCGGTAAAATTTGCCCCCAGAACCGGTGTTGCCGCTGAAGGGGCCACAGGGCTGCTGCAGAGTTCGAAAGGATAAGAGCAGGGCAAAACTGGTTAGCCCGCCCGCTGAAGCGGGGCTCGCCGGTCCCGCCTTCGATTCTCTCGAAATTACCCGATGACGATCCCCGAATTCCCGCCGTTGTTCATCTACGCCCTGGTTTTGCTGGGGTTCGTGGCGACCAATCTCCTGCTGGCGCGGTTTGCGGGGCCGAAGAAGCATTCGGCCGTCAAGGAAATGCCCTACGAATCGGGCATGGACCCGGTGGGCGACGCCCGGCAGCCGTTCGACGTGAAGTTCTACTTGGTGGCGATCTTGTTTCTGGTGTTCGACGTCGAGCTGTTGTTCCTCTATCCGTGGGCGGTGAGCGCGTATAGCGACGCCGGCATTCCTGCGGAACTGCGCGACACTGTGTTCGCGTTGATGCTGGTGTTCATGGGGACGCTGGCGATTGCCTACATCTATGCCTGGCGGAAGGGAGTCTTCCGATGGCGGTAGGCCTGCCGGAGAACGTGTTTCTCACCAAGCTCGACGCCGCGGCCAACTGGGCCCGCTCGAACAGCCTCTGGCCGATGCCGTTCGCCACGGCCTGCTGCGGCATCGAGCTGATGGCGACCGCGGCCTCGCGGCACGACATCGCCCGGTTCGGGGCCGAGGTGATGCGGTTCAGCCCGCGGCAGTGCGACTTGCTGATCGTGGCCGGCCGCGTGGTGATGAAGATGCTGCCGGTGCTGCAGCGGATCTGGCTGCAGATGCCCGAGCCGAAGTGGTGCATCTCGATGGGCGCCTGCGCCTGCACGGGCGGCGTGTTCGACACCTACGCCGTGGTGCAGGGCGTCGACCGATTCATCCCGGTGGACATCTACGTGCCCGGCTGCCCGCCGCGGCCGGAGCAGCTGCTCGCCGCGTTGATCGAGATGCAGGCGAAGATCATGAAGACCGGCACGATCACGGGCCGCGAGTTTTTGCAGCGGACCACGCCGACCGGCCCGGCGAAGTTCGACCCCGACGAAATCCGCCGCTTCCGCGAGGCGTCGCCGGTAGAAGGGCTCGAGGTCTTACGTGCCGCCGACGGTCGACGTCGATGCCGACAAGCCGATCAGTCGTTACCCGTCGATACCCGAAGTTTCAGGATGAGCTCGATGCTCGAATTGGCCAAATTGCAGGAACGCTTCGGGCAGGAGCTCACTGAGTCGACGTTCCGCGACAACCGGCGGATCGTCGTGCCGCTGGCGCGAGTTTATGCCGTGCTGGAGTTCTTGAAGCGCAACGGGTTCGACATGCTGGTCGAGATGACGGCGGTCGACTATCTCGAATACGAAGGGGCGACGGATCGGTTTGGCGTGGTTTACGTGCTCGTGAACACCACGACCGGCGAGCGGCTGATCGTCAAGACCCATTTGAATCCGCCCGAGCTCGACGTGCCGATCGCCTATCCGCTCTGGAAGTCGGCCGACTGGCTGGAACGCGAGGTGTACGACATGTTCGGGATCGTGTTCACCGGCCACCCCGACCTGCGGCGAATCCTGATGCCGGAAGAGTTCACGGCCTTCCCGCTGCGGAAGGACTATCCGCTCAAAGGCCGCGGCGAGCGGCACAATTTCCCGGTGATCACGCGAGCCGAAAGTTGAAATCGATGCAATTGTAAAGTGCAAAATGAAGATTGAAAAATGCAAAATGCAGAGCCGTCAATTTGCAATTTGCACTTTGCAATTTGCACTTTGCCTGCCGTAAACGATTCTTTCCCCATGCCCCTGACCCTCGCCGATACGCTGCCGACCGACTCGACCGAGCGCGAGTATCTGTGGACCCTCAATTTCGGTCCGCAGCATCCGGCGACGCACACCACGCTGCGTTTGGTGCTGACGCTCGACGGCGAGCGGGTCGTCGACGCGGTGCCGTACATCGGCTATTTGCACAGCGGATTCGAGAAGCTGGGCGAGCACCTCGACTTCAACCAGTACGTGACGATCGTCGACCGGATGAACTACATTTCGCCGCTGGCGAACGAGATCGCCTGGCACCACGCGGTCGAGAAGCTGCTGGGGATCGAGCTCACGCCGCGGTGCGTGTATCTGCGGACGATCCTCGCCGAGCTGATGCGGCTGCACGATCATTTGCTCAACGTCGGCACCACCGCGCTCGACCTGGGGGCGTTCACCGCGTTTCTCTACGGTTTCGAGCAGCGCGAGAAGATTTACGACATCGTCGAGTTCGCCTCGGGGCAGCGGTTCCACACCAGCTACACCCGCGTCGGCGGCGTGATGCTCGACGTGAACGACGAGTGGGTCGCCCGGGTGCGGAAGTTCCTGAAGGAGTTCCCGCCGACCTACCGCGAGATCGACAAGCTGCTCACGCGCAACCGCATCTTCATCGACCGGACCAAGGGGATCGGCGTGCTGACGCGCGAGGATGCGATCGATTTCGGCGCCACCGGCCCGATCGCGCGGGCCAGCGGCGTGGTCCGCGACTTGCGAAAAGACGAGCCGTATCTCGCCTACGCCGACCTCGACTTCCAGGTGATCTGCTCGACCGGCGGCGACTGCTACGCCCGGTATCTGTGCAGGATGCGGGAGATGGGCGAGAGCCTCAAGATCATCGAGCAGGCGATCGAGAATCTGCCGGCCGGGCCGGTGAACGTGGAGTCGGTCAGCGACGTGGTGCTGCCGGCCAAGCCGCCGGTTTACCGCAGCATCGAGGGGCTGATTCAGCACTTCGAGGTGCTGATGCCGAACCGGGGTTACGACGTGCCGCACGAGGAGATTTACGCCGCCACAGGAATCGCCCAACGGCGAACTGGGCTTTTACATTGTGGGCGACGGGACGACTCGGGCCTACCGGGCGCGGACGCGGCCGCCTTCGTACATTCATTTCGGCTTGTTTCCGCACATGATTCGCGGGTATCAATTGAGCGACGTGGTGGCGGTGCTCGGGAGCATCAACATCATCGCGGCGGAGCTGGATCGATGAACGGGAAGATCTCACGCAAAGGCGCGAAGTCGCAAAGGAAAGACGGCGCAGGAATTTTTTTGAGATAGATTGTGAAATTTTTCACTAGTGGACTCGTTAGCCGGCGAGCTTGTCTCGCCGAGTTGACGCGGCGGGACGAGCCCGCCGGCTAACGGGTACGAACACGCGATAAATCATTATGCCGGTGTTGAGTGACGAGTTGCGAGAGGGGATTCGGGCGGAGTTCCCGAAGTATCCGGACAAGCGGGCGGTGACGCTGCCGGCGCTGCACATCGTACACAATGCCGAGCGCGAGGTGACGCCCGCCGCGATGGTCGAGATTGCCGAATTGCTGGAGCTGCACCCGTCCGAAGTGTCCGACACGATGACGTTCTACCAGTTCTTCAAGGAGGAAGGGCACGCGCTGGGAAAGCATCGCGTGTGGGTTTGCCGGAGCATTTCCTGCATGCTGCGCGGGAGCGAGGAGATGCTGCTCAAATTGTCGGAACGGACCGGCGTGAAGCCGGGGCACACCTCGGCCGACGGCAAGCTGACGCTCGAGTTTGCCGAGTGCCTGGGGGCCTGCGAAGGGGCGCCGTGCATGTTGGTGGATGAAGATTGTCACATGAATTTGGACGATCGCGAGAGTGCTGCGAAAGTGCTGGAGCAATTGTAGTTACGAAATGCGGCGAGACAGAGACTCGCACCGACTGAGAACTGATCTCGATGCCGAAGTTTGAACCAGTTCTGCTTGCTCGCATCCATCAAGCCCGACAGCGCGGCGCTGGCCGGGTATCGCGCGGACGGCGGGTACGAGACGTTCAAGAAGACGCTCTCGATGGAGCCGGATGCGGTCACGGCGCTGGTGAAGGACGCGGGCCTGCGCGGGCGCGGCGGGGCCGGCTTCTCGGCGGGCCTCAAGTGGACGTTTTTGCCGAAGAATCATCCGGGGCCGATTTATCTGTGCGTCAACGCCGACGAGAGCGAGCCGGGGACGTTCAACAACCGAATCCTGATGGAGCTCGATCCGCACCAACTGCTCGAAGGGATCGCCATCGCCTGCCACGCGATCCGATCGCACACGGCCTACATCTATCTGCGGTACGAATACGGCAAGAGCTACCGCGTGCTCGACGCGGCGATCCGCGAGTGCTACGCGGCCGGCCTGCTGGGAAAAAACATCCACGGCAGCGGCTTCGATCTCGACGTGTACCTGCACCGCGGCGCCGGCGCCTACATCTGCGGCGAAGAAACCGGGCTGATCGAGAGCCTCGAAGGCAAGCGGGCCTGGCCGCGGATCAAGCCGCCGTTCCCCGCGATCGAGGGCCTGTTCCGCAAGCCGACGATCGTCAACAACGTCGAAACGCTCTGCTGCGTGACGCACATCTTGGAGCGCGGCGTCGATTGGTTCAAATCGATCGGCGTGCCGCCCGACCCGAACAATCCGCGCGATCAGGGCAGCTTCGGGCCGAAGCTCTACTGCATCAGCGGGCATGTGAACAAGCCGGGCTGCGTCGAGTTGCCGCTGGGCGTCACGGCCCGCGAACTGATCGACGAGCATGCCGGCGGCGTGTGGAAGGGTCGGAAGGCGAAGGCGATCGTGCCGGGCGGGATCAGCATGGGCTTCCTGTCGGCCGACGAGATCGACACGCCGCTCGATTTCGCCGGGCCGGGCAGGGCCGGGTGCCTGGGACTCGGCACGGCGGCCGTCGTCGTCGTCGACGACCAGACGAGCATGGTCGACGTGCTCTACAACTGCTGCCGATTCATGTCGCACGAATCGTGCGGCCAGTGCACACCCTGCCGCGAAGGCACCGCCTGGATGACGAAGATCCTCACGCGCATCCGCAGTGGCGAGGGCAAGCTCGAAGACCTCGACCTGCTGTACGAAGTCGCCGCGTCGATGGGCATCATCCCCGGCACGACGATCTGCGGCCTCTCGGACGGCGCCGCCTGGCCGGTGAAGAACGCAATCAAAAAGTTCCGCAGCGAGTTCGAAGACTACATCACCAGCGGCCAGCGGTCGATCAACTTCGCAGATCAACTAATGGCCGTTCATTAAACAAAACCAGCATTCACCACAAGACACAGAGAGCACAGAGAAAGCTAAAAGAAGAAAAGAATTCTGCTCCGTGTCCCCTGTGTCTGTGGTGAATCAACGATTTATGCCTACCGCCTACGTTAACAATCAGCCGGTCGAGTTTGCCGAGGATGAGCGGCTGAATTGTATTCAGGCTGCGCAGCGGATCGGCTTCGAGATTCCGTCCTATTGTTGGCATCCGGCGCTGTCGGTCGTGGCGAGTTGCCGGATGTGCCTGGTCGAGATCGGGCAGAAGAAGCCGGACGGCAGCATCGTGATGGACGGCAAGCTCGTGCCCGGCTGCCAGCAGCCGGTGAAGGATGGCACGGTCGTGGTGGCCGACAGCGAGAAGGTGCGGGCCGCGCAGAAGGCGACGCTCGAGTACCTGCTCTTGAACCATCCGCTCGATTGCCCGACGTGCGATCAGGCGGGCGAGTGCTTCCTGCAAGATTACAGCTACCACTACGGCCGCGGCTACAGCCGGCTCGACGAGCCGAAGAACATCAAGCCCGACAAGGACCACATCGGCGACCAAATCACGCTGTTCACCGACCGCTGCATCATGTGCAGCCGCTGCGTGCGGTTCACGCGCGAGATCAGCGGCACGGCGGAGTTGCAGGTCGTCGGCCGCGGCACGCACGAGGAGATCGACATCTTTCCCGGCCAGCCGTGCAACAACAAGCTCGCCGGCAACGTGGTCGACATCTGCCCGGTCGGCGCGCTGTGCAGCAAGGATTTTCTCTACAAGCAGCGGGTGTGGTGGCTCAAGAGCGCGAACAGCGTCTGCCCCGATTGCAGCACGGGCTGCAGCATCCACGTCGATCAGAACGAAGACCACGTGTACCGGCTGCGGCCGCGGCCCAACCCGCAGGCCCAGGGCCACTTCATGTGCGACGAGGGCCGGTTCGGCTGGAAGTACATCCACGCCGAGGAGCGGCTCACCGTGCCTGAGCTCAAGCGCCGCGACGGCAGCTTGGTCTCGCGCGATTGGGACGCGGTGCTCGCCGCGGTCCGCAAGGGATTGGAAACAGCCCGCGATCGCGGCATCGCCGGCGTGCTCTCGCCCTGGATGACGCTCGAAGAAGCGTATCTGCTGGCCAGCTATTTGAAGTCGCTCTCCGCCGACGCGACGCTCGCGCTGGGCCCTGTTCGCGTCGTCGGCCACGACGACCACTACCCCAAGGACGTCCACGGCCGACCGGTCGAGCCAGCCAAGTTCACGATCCGCGCCGAGAAGTGCCCCAACCGCCGCGGCGTGGAGATCATCTTGCAGCAGTTTGCCGGCGCGGTGACGCCGATGGGCGACGTGTTGGGCCGGGCCGCGAGCGGCGACTTCGTCGCGGTCTACTGCGTCGGCGGCGACCCGCGCGGTTGGATCAATGACGAACAAGCGGCCGCGCTCGCCAGGCCGGAGACCGTCGTCGTGCAAGATATTTTCGCTTCGCCGGCAACGCGGCAGGCGACGGTCGTGCTCCCCGGCGGCTCGTTCGCCGAGCGGGACGGCACGTTCGTGAATCACGCCGGGCTGGCCCAAGGGATTCAGCCGCGCGGTTCACGGGCCGGGCGACTCGCGGCCCGATGGACGCATCTTGTGGGAGCTCACCGGGCGTCGTGGTCTGTTCAACCTGGCTGCGATTCGCCGCGAGATGGCTCAGGCGATCCCAGCCCTCGCCGCGCTTGAAGCGGGGATCGGCGAGCATGGAGTGCGGCTGGTCGCGGCCGCGGAAGTCGCCCACGCATGAACGAACTGATCCAAACTTTGATCACGATCGGCGTCGTATTCGGCGCGGTGCTCGGCACGTGCGCGTACTTGGTTTTGCTCGAGCGAAAAGTTTCCGCCCGGATGCAGGACCGCATCGGGCCGAACCGCGTCGGGCCCTGGGGCCTGCTGCAGCCGGTGGCCGACGGGCTCAAGATCCTGCTGAAGGAAGACCCTACGCCGGCACACGTCGACAAAGTGCTGTTCCGAATCGCGCCGATGATCTCGGTGTTCACCACGCTGTTGGCGTTTGCCGTGGTGCCGTTCGGGCCGGTCGGCCAGGCGCCGTGGTTCATGCGATTCATCATCGCGCCGCACGTCGACATCGGCATCGTGTTCATCTTCGCCATCACGAGCCTGGCGGTGTACGGCGTGATTCTGGGCGGCTGGGCGTCGAACAACAAATACAGCATGCTCGGCTCGCTGCGGGCGAGCGCCCAAGTGGTGAGCTACGAGATTCCGCTCGGCATGACTGTGCTGGGCGTCGCGCTGCTGGCCGGGTCGCTGAATCTGGAGCAGATTCTCACGCAGCAGGCTGAGGGCGGCTTTTGGCATTGGAACTTCTGGTACCAGCCGCTGGCCTGCCTGATGTTTTTCACCAGCGCGATGGCCGAGTCGAACCGCTTGCCGTTCGATTTGCCCGAGTGCGAGCAGGAACTGGTCGGCGGCTACCACACGGAATACGGCGGCTTTCGCTTCGTGATGTTCTTCCTCGGCGAGTACGTGCACGTCGTGACCGTGAGCTTTTTGCTGTCGATCCTGTTCTTCGGCGGCTGGAATTTCCCCTGGATCGCCACGCCGGAGAGTAGCTACGCGGGCGCGTGGCTGGTGAAGATCGGCGTGCTGCTGGCGAAGGTGGCGACGGTGATCGTCTTCGTCATGCTGATTCGCTGGACGATCCCACGGTTCCGGTTCGACCAATTGATGGGCCTGGCGTGGAAGGTGCTGATTCCGCTTTCGCTGGCCAACGTGGTGATCGTGATGACCGTGCTGCAATTCGGCTGGAACCACTGGTGGCTGCTGGCGGCGTCGATCGTGTTGTTCCTGACGGCCGGCGTGATGGGCGTCAGCGCAAAACAGGCCGAGATCCGCCGCCGCCCCCGCGCGAGCCGACCGGCCGCGTTTGCAAATTAGAAATTTTGACAGGATAACAGGATCGCCAAAGATCGACAGGATAAGAACTAATTAGAGGATTCCAAGGCTAATTCTGTATCCTGTAAATCCTGGCAGATCATGTAATCCTGTCAAAAGAATGTTGTCATGCCAATCGCACCAAAAGACGTGACCTGGGTCGAGGAGCCGGAGTTTGGCTTCTGGGAGGCGTCGTTCCTGCCGGCGATCGCGGCTGGCCTGCGGACGACGATCGACCACATCAAGCTCAATCGGCCGGTGACGCAGCAGTATCCCGAGGTGAAGCCCGAACTGCCGGAGCACTATCGCGGCGTGCACCGGCTCAACCGCGACGAGCAGGGCCGCGTGAAGTGCGTGGCCTGCATGCTCTGTGCGACGGCTTGCCCGGCAAATTGCATCGCCATCGAAGCGGCTCCCGCCCCGCCCGAGTGGGCGGATCGCGATAAGTTTCCGGCCACGTTCGTGCTCGACGAGCTGCGGTGCATCTACTGCGGCATGTGCGAAGAAGCCTGCCCGGTCGACGCAATCGAGCTGACGCACATTTACGATTTGACGGCCACGTCGCGCGACGAGATGCTATTCAACCGCGAGAAGCTGCTCGAAGTGTACGACAAAACGAAGGACGACCCGCAGGACCCGGTGCGGACCGGCCGCGGGCAGCTGGGCCCGGCGTCGGAGTTTGGCACGTTGCCGACCGTCGGGCCGGCGACGTAAGTCGAGGACAAAGACCGTGCGGCCCACGCGACGTCGCCCGGCACGATTGGCAAAGCGCCTCCGGATCGATACATGTGAGGAGTCATCAGTTGTCAGTTCTCAGTCGTCAGTAATACCGGAGATCTGAGAACTGATGACTGACCAACTGACAACTACTTATGGACTGGATCATCGAAAATCGATTGCTGGTCATCTCGCTTAGCCTGATGGGGCTGGGCGTGTGGTGGCTGATGCCCTCCTCGTGGCCGCGGTCGCGGGCCGGGGGTTGGCTGCTCGCGCTGGTGGGCGGCGGGCTGCTGGCGACGCAGTTGCACGTGGCGACCGGGCCGCTCGCGGAGTCGATTCTGTTTGGGATTTTTTCGCTCGGCGCGCTCGTCTGTGCCGTGCTGATGATCACCAGTCGGAAGCCGGTGTACGCGGCACTTTGGTTCGCGCTGGTGACGTTGAGCACGTGTGGGTTGTTTCTGTTGCAGTCGGCGCCGTTCCTGGCGGCGGCGACGATCATCGTCTATGCCGGGGCGATCATCGTCACGTTCCTGTTCGTGATGATGCTCGCCCAACAGGCGGGCGCGACGATTTACGATCAGCGGGCGCGGCAACCGCTAGCGGCGACGATCGTGGCCTTCATCCTGCTCGGGGCGCTCGTGTACACGATCAAGATTTGGGACGTTCACCGCGCGGTGGCCGACGCCACCCAAGCCCGCGTGGCGGTGGCCGCCAACGATCTCAGCCAGCCGGCCCAGGACCAACCGATCGGCACCATGCACGGCTTGGGCCGCTCGCTGTTCGGCGATTATTTGTTCGCGGTCGAGCTGGCGGGTACGTTGCTCCTTATCGCGTCGATCGGGGCGATCGCCATGGCGCCGCGGCGAGCCGAGGGGACGCTGTGATGCTCGACGTCGGCGCCATGGAAGTCGAGCGGTATTTGGTCGTCGGAGCGGCGCTGTTCGTGCTCGGTGCGCTCGGCTTCCTCACGCGCCGCAACTTGATTTTGATGATCCTGTCGGCCGAGTTGATGCTGCACGGCGTTTCGCTGACGCTGGTCACCTTCGGCCGGATGCACCACAACCAGGAAGGGCAGGCGTTCACGATTTTCATTCTCACGGTGGCGGCCTGCGAGGCGGGGCTCGCGCTGGCGCTGATTCTCGCGCTCTATCAGAAGTCGAAGTCACTCGACGTCGAAATCTGGACCAACCTCCACGAGCCCGATTTGCCGCCGCCAATGCAAGAAGTCGACCGCGACGCGCCGCCGCTCCGGCTGCCCGAGGTCCAGGAGTTCCCGCATCTCACGCCGGCCGGTCAGATGCCCGAACGGCGTGACAGCGGCAACGGGGCCCCAAACGTCGCTGGAAGTGAATCGCTAAAGACATGACTGAATCGACACGACAACTCGTGATGTGGCTGATCCCGGGCGCACCGCTGGCCGCGGCGGTGCTGACGGCGCTGGTGGGGCCGAAGCTGCTGCGCGAGCGGAGCCACTGGCCCTGTTGGATTGCGCTCGCCGTGGCGACGATTTGCTCGTTTATCTTGCTGCTGGCGATTGTTCCGAACGGTTTCATCACGGGCCACGCTGGCACGCCGATCGTCGCCTCGGGCTACCAGTTTCTTGAGATCGGCGGCTTCAACGTCCGTGTCGATCTTCAGGCCGACGCGATGACCGCGATCATGCTCTCGATGGTCACGTTCGTGAGCTTCCTGGTGGCGGTGTTCGGGGCGGGGTACATGAAGGGCGACCCCGGCTTCGCGCGGTTTTTTGCTGAGATCGCGCTGTTCGTGTTCTCGATGTGCATGTTGGTGCTCGCCGGCAACTTCTTGTTGATGTTCGTGTTTTGGGAGGCGGTCGGCTTGTGCAGCTATTTGCTGATCGGCTTCTGGTTCCGCAAGCCGAGTGCGGCCGCGGCGGCCAAGAAGGCGTTTGTCGTCAACCGGATCGGCGACTTCGGCTTCGTGCTGGGCATCTTCATGATCTGGCGGACATTCGGCTCGCTTGACTTCGCCGACGTGCTGGGCGACCCCGCAAAGTTGGCGACGATTCCCCTGGCGACGATCACCACGATCTGCCTGCTCTTGTTCCTCGGGGCGATGGGCAAGACGCCCAGTTCCCGCTGAAGGTCTGGCTGCCGGACGCGATGGAAGGCCCGACGCCCGTGAGCGCACTGATTCACGCGGCGACGATGGTCACGGCGGGCGTGTACTTGCTGGCCCGGGCGACGCCGCTGTTTGTGCTCGCACCGACGGCGCAGATGGCGGTCGCCGGCGTCGGGGCGACGACCGCGCTGATCGCGGCACTGATCGCGCTCACGCAGAACGATCTCAAGCGCGTGCTCGCCTATTCGACTGTCAGCCAGCTCGGATACATGTTCATGGCGCTGGGCGCCGGGGTAGGGGGGGCCGAAGCGGCGACCGTCGCGGCCACCGCCGGCATGTTTCACCTGTTCACGCACGCGTTTTTCAAGGCGCTGTTGTTCCTGGCCGCCGGCAGCGTGATGCACTCGATGGGCGACGTGATCGACATGCGACGATTCGGCGGCCTGCGGAAGGCGCTGCCAATTACCCACTGGACGTTTCTCTGCGGCGCGATCGCGCTGGCAGGCATCCCGCCGCTCTCCGGTTTCTGGAGCAAAGACGACATCCTCGCGGTACTCGCCGCAGCAGGCGAGAACTCGTCGCATGGCACCTATTTCGGCGTCATTCAGCTCGTGGCCACGGCGACGGCACTGTTGACTGCGTTCTACACGTTCCGGGCTTACTTCATGACGTTTTGGGGCGCGGAGCGGTTCCCCGACGAGGCCGGCCATCATCCACACGACGCGCCGCCGGTGATGGCCTGGCCGTTGCGGATCCTCGCCGTGAGCGCGCTGGGGGTGGGCATTGTGTTTGGGCCGACCGAGTTGTTTGCCGAGTACCTGCACCACACGCCGGGCCACGTCGCCGTGGAGTCGCACGGACTACACCGGGACATCATGCTCCTCAGCTCGATCATGGGTTTTGTGGGGTTCGCGCTGGCGTGGCTGTTCTACTTGCGGTCGCCGAGCATTCCGGAATCGCTGGCCCGGGCGCTCGATCCGCTCTACACGCTATCGCTCAACAAGTTTTATCTCGACGAGATTTTCTATCGGATACTGGTCGCGCCGTTGCGAGGGCTGGCTTGGCTGTCGTATTGGTTCGATCGGATGGTCGTCGACCGGATCGTCGACGGCGTCGGCATGGTGCCGGTGGTGCTCAGCCGGGTGCCGGTGTTTGTACACAATGGGCTGGTTTCGACGTATTCGCTGGTGATGCTCGGCGGAGCGGTGGCTTGTGTGTTGTTGGTGTTGAGGATTTGTTTGTGATGTCCGAAGGAATTGTCGCGCGGAGCAAGCTCCGCCGCTAAATGGTGTAAGTGCGAAGGCATGGTTGTTTTACTACTACTCACGATGGCGATTCCGGCGGCGGCGGCGGTGCTGCTGATGGCATTCCGGCGCTCGATGACCGGCCGTACGCCGCGGTGGATCGCCCTGGCCGCGACGGTGGCGGCGCTGCTGGTGTCGATTGGTCTGGCGAACGAGTTTCGCGCAGCTCCCGCTCGCCGAGCGCGGAGCCGCAGCGGCCACGTCTGGACTCGGCTCGTTTCCGATCCAGCCGCGGTTCCTGGTCCGTTACCATTGGTTTAGCTATCCGGCCAGCGATGCGGCGGCAACCGACGCCGAAGGATTTGAGTTCGATTTCCAGCTCGGGCTCGACGGCATCAGCCTGGCACTGGTCGTGCTCACGACTGTGCTCACGATGTCGTGCGTGTTGGTTTCGTGGGAGTCGATCGCCGAGCGCGAGGCGGAGTTCTACACGTCGCTGTTGGCGCTCGAGGCTGGGCTGGTCGGCGTGTTCTCGTGCGTTCGATTTGATGCTGTTTTACGTGTCGTTCGAGTTCACGCTGATTCCGCTGTTTTTCATGATCGGCATGTGGGGCGGCCCGCAGCGGCGCTACGCGGCCGTGAAGTTCTTCCTGTACACGCTCGCCGGCAGCTTGATCACGCTCGTCGGATTGGTGGCGCTCGTGCTGCTGGTGGCGAACAGCGGGCTCGCGCGGCCCTGCTCGCTGCCCGACTTGGCCGCCTGGCTCGCCACCAATCGGCTCAGCCCGCAGACGCAGGTGGCGTTGTTTCTCGCGCTTTCGGCCGGGTTCATGGTCAAGGTGCCGGTGCTCCCGTTCCACACCTGGTTGCCGCTTGCGCACGTCGAAGCTCCGACGGCCGGCAGCATTCTGCTTGGCCGGCGTGCTGCTGAAGCTCGGCACGTACGGCTTCCTGCGGATTTGCTTGCCGCTGTTGCCCGAGGCCTGCCTGACGGTCGGGCTGCCGTTGTTGGGTTCGCTCGCCGTGGGCGGGATCATTTACGGCTCGCTCTGTGCGCTCGCGCAGCGCGACGTCAAGAAGCTCGTCGCCTATTCGAGCATCGCCCACTTGGGTTTTTGCTTGCTGGGGTTGTTCGCGCTGAACGTCGCCGGCATCACGGGCGGCGTGCTGCAGATGATCAACCACGGCCTCTCGACCGGCGGGTTGTTCCTCCTGGTCGGCATGATCTACGAGCGCTACCACACGCGGCAGCTCGACGACCTGGGCGGCCTCGCGTCGCGGCTGCCGCTGCTTGGCAGTGGCACTGGTGTTCATCTCGCTCTCGAGCATCGGGCTGCCGGGGCTGAACGGCTTCGTCGGCGAGATCCTGTCGCTGGCCGGCATGTTCGCGCGGCACCCGCTCTATGCAGTCCTCGGGGCGACGGGCCTGGTGCTCGGGGCCTGGTATTTGCTCTCAATGCTGCAAACGCTGCTCTTCGGCCCGTTGGTGGAACCGCATCACGATGGACAGCATGGCGGGCGTCACGTCGGCGACATGAACCTCCGCGAAGCGCTGGCGCTCGCGCCGATCTGCGCCCTGTGCCTGTGGATCGGCGTCCGGCCGCAGCCGCTGGTGGACCTCATCAAGCCCGACGTCGAGGCCGTGGCCGCGCTGTACGCGGATCGCCAGGCAGACTCGCCGGCCGTGGCGGTGGCGACGACGTCGGGAAGTATCCGTAAGTTAGCAAGTGAGTAGGTATGAATACGACGATTGAACAACTGACATCGAACAACTTAATCGCGCCGCGCTCGTCGTGCCCGAGATCGTGCTCTTGGCGACGGTCTGCGTGATGTTCCTGGTCGGTCCGTTCCTGGTCAGCCCGGCCGGGCAGGCGTCCGCGCGGCGTGCGGCATCGTTGGGGTGGGTTGGCGCTGGCGGCGCTGGGTACGGCCTGGCTCCTCTGGTTCAACCACGCTCCTGCGACCGTCAGCGGCGGGCCGTTCACGGCCGATGCCCTGGCCTGGTTCGCCCGCGGGCTGTCGCTCACCATGGGGGCAGTCCTCGTGCTCCTGCTTGTGGAACCAGGTCGACGATGCCCATTCGGCCGAAGCCCACGCCTGCCTGCTGTCGATCGTCGCCGGGGCGAACCTGGTCGCCGTGGCCAACGACCTGGTCGGGCTGTTCCTGGCTCTGGAGCTGGTCAGCATCCCGACCTACGTGATTCTGTACCTCGTGCGGCGCGATCACGGCTCGCGCGAGGCGACGATCAAGTACTTCCTGCTCAGTATTTTCTCGTCGGCACTGGTGCTCTACGGCATGGCCTGGCTCTACGGGGCGACCGGCACGACGAACCTCACCGGCATCGCCCAGACGCTCTCGGCGCCCGAGAGCGGCGACGGCGTGAGTCGGCACATCGCGCTCGCGCTGTTGGTCGCCGGGCTGGCGTTTCGGATCACCGCCGTGCCGTTCCATTTCTATGCCCCCGACGTGTTCCAGGGCGTGCCGGCCTCCAACGCCGCGATGCTCTCGTTCATTCCGAAGGTCGTCGGCTTCGTGGCGCTGGTGCGGCTGCTGCCCTTGACCGGGGCGACGCTCACCACCAAGCTCTGGCTGCCCGACGAGTCGGCCCGGGCGCTGCTGGCCGTGCTCGCCGTAGCCACGATGTTCGTCGGCAATCTGATGGCCTTGCGGCAGAAGAATTTGTTTCGGCTGCTGGCCTACTCGAGCATCGCCCACGCCGGCTACATGCTCGTCGGCCTGGCGGTGGGCAATGTCGGCGCCGTGGGCGGCACGAGCGCGGTGTTGTTCTACCTCGCGTCGTACGGCCTGATGACGATCGGCGTGTTCGCCCTCTTGCGAGGCGCCGGAAGCAAATCGTACGCCCTGGAAACGATCGACGACCTCCGCGGGCTGAGTTATTCGCATCCGTCGACCGCGCTCTTGCTGGCCGTCTGCCTGCTGAGCCTGACCGGCCTGCCGCCGACGGTCGGATTCCTCGGCAAGCTGAACCTGTTCCTGGCCGCCTGGGGCGAGACGACCGCCGTCGGCCGTTGGCTCGCCGGCCTGTTGGCCCTCAACGCGGCCATCGCGGCGTTCTACTATCTGCGGCTGGTGGCCGTGATGTACCTAGAGCCGGCCGTCAGCCGGCCGATCCGATCAGTGGAGGTTGCTTCCTGGCTCGGCGGGCTGGCGTGTGCCGTGGCGACGCTCGTCCTGTTCGCCATGCCGCAATGGCTGTGGGACGCGGCACTGCGAGCGGCCGGCTGACCGGCTGCGACGAGCGGCAAGAAATAGTGCGGCACGCTTGGACCCGCCGCCGGCGGGCGTGATGATCGCGGCTTAAACGAACCACACCCGTCGCCATCGACTCAAAGTCGTGCCACACAACGCGACGAGCAGCAGAACGCTCGCTGCGGGCTCAGGCACGGAGCTCGACGCGACCGACCCGCCGCCGAGCGTGGCGCCGAAATTCGCCTTCCAGACGTCGTAGTCGCCGGCGTCGACGAGGCCACTACCGTCGCCATCGGCACCAGTGAAGTCGAGCACTGACTGGCCAAGCGTGTTACGCCAAGTCGTGTAGTCGGCCGCGTCGACGACGCCGTCGCCGTTGAAGTCGCCGGGCAATACGTTTTGGACGAAACCGGAGAGCCACTGACCGATGGGAACCTGTTGCGGCTGATTGGCCGGCAGCGTTGGGTCGATGTTCCAGGTGCTGCCGTCGGAGCCACTCATCCACCATTGCCAGATGTGCATCGCCTGGAACTCTTCCTTGCGGCCGTCGAGAGCGCGGATCAAGCCATAGAACGCCATCTTTTGCTCATCGGAGTCGACCGCGCCAGATTCACCTTGCGGCGTCTTTGCAGTCCTGTTGTAGTTTTGATAGCCGACCTCGGTGAATGCGACGGGCATGCCTGCGCCATCCTTGCGGGCGGCCGCAAACGGGAGAATCTCCGTATCCAGTCGATAGTTCCAAGCAGCGGTCATCAGGTCGATAAATGACTCATCGGGATAGCTTCCCGAGCCGTCGACCCAGGCATTCACGCCGTTGTTGACTTGCGAACCATTTGCGCCCGGGTTGAGATACCGATAGTAATTCGACAACGTGTTGCTGAAATAAGAATCGATGCCGATGTAGTCGATCGCGGGATTCTCCCAGATGGAGCTCGTCGTGTTGGGATCCTGGTAGCTGTCCCAGTTGGCTGCGTAGCCAAGTTGCCCCTGAAACGTAGCATCGACCGCGTCGATCACGCTACTCCAGTTGGCAGCATTACCGGCGTTCTGATCGAGCCCCTTCATTTCGGTGCCGAGGTTCATCGAGGCGACGTGGAACTCCTCGGCAATTTGGGCGACCGAGACCAGGTAACTCTGATATTGCGGCCAGAAGGTGTCCGCTTCGGCGCTGCCGGGCGTGGGATTGTAATAAGCCCGCCACGAGAGCCCCGGCACCTCGACAAACGGGTTGAGCGTCACTCGCATGCCCAGCTGCGAAGCCCGCTCGACCCCCGCGCGGACGCTAGTGAGCGGCGGATAGCCGCCCTGCGAGATGATGCCGGTGCCATTCTGAACGCTGCGGACCGGACTGATGGAAACCTCGCGGAAGCCTGCCGCATAGAGCGCGTTAATGGCATTCGTCCAATTCGAAGTACTCGAACCGCTCCACGCGATCAAGTTGAAGCCGATGCCCGGATCGGTCGCCGGTTCGTAGACGGCCGGATTGGCCCGCGCGACGTGCAATGTGCAAAGTGTTGCGGCGACGCAGAGCGGACAAAATATGGCGACAGAGAATCCTCGAGCGAACCGCCTCATCTCACCTTCTCTCATTCGGAACCGAAGCAGAGTCGCACGAATCGAACTAGGACTGCGAATCGTGCGGCGCCACGTCTCCCCCGGATGTATTCCCGCCCGAAAAAAATTGAACTGGCCCGATACCTACGGCTTGGGCACTTTAATTTCCAAGACCTGTCCGGAATGGGTGACTTCCACCATAAGGGGAGTCTTCGTTGCGATGTCATAGCCCTTCGGGATTTTGGGGGAAGGTTTTCCGTGCTCGGAACAGACGATCGCGACCTTGTGTTTGCCGAGGACTAGCCCATCTGCGTACTTGTACGTCGTCACCGTGTCGAATGCTCCGTCGGCACCAACGCCGGCAGACGCCGGACGAGGGTGCATGCCTTTTTGAGGCGGTTCCTGACAAAAGAAATACAGGGTCATCCCGGAAACTGGAATCGGACTTCCATCCTCGTAGGTGACTTTCCCGCTGACCGGAACTGAATCAAATGGACTTCCGGTGCCACCGCATCCGACCAGCGCAATCACGAGCGCGGCAACCACATAAAACTCCTGCCGCAACGTCATTTTCATACTGACACGACTTTCCAACAAAAACGATTCATCGGATGATATCGGGCAACGCATGCTCCAGACTAATTCTGATCATTGATGACTTCGCCATCGTCGGGACACTGATACCGCTGCCATATACCGAAGTTTTCGGGCTTGCAGCTGAGACCGCCTAATTCGTTGCCAACATCCACGAAATCGGAGATGAACTGTACACTCCCGTCACACATTGCGGCGAAAACGCCACCAGGGTGCTTGCTGCGCACGGACGTCTGTACGCTATGATTCCAAGAATTACTCGGATAGGGCAACATACATTCAGATTTCAAATAGTCCTCGCCGGCTTCGGCGATGATTGCAAGGTTGTCGCGCAAGTCATCGACGCCTTCTTGGCAAGTATTGGGGCCAAAAGCGTAGTTCGAGCCATGTTGACCAAGGAGATTAGATCCTATCATGCCCATAGCCCAGACGCCACGCCGGTCATTATTCGAACGCCCCGTGCGAAGCTCAGCAATCGCAATGGACTTTGACGTGCCATCGGTAATTTGAGCCATCGTCATTCCGATGTCGGCTCCCCCCAATCCTCGACCACAGCTAATGATTTCTTGGGTGCTCGGGTCCACAAATGTCTTACTCCAAACCGACGGAATATTCGCGTCGAGACTGCGATTGCTGGGCGGAAATGCCAGCCCAAACTGGTAGCCATAGTTGCCGCGAGCCCAAATCCCACTAGGACCATTATAGAGCCTTCCCCGGCCATCGTCCGACGGACAGAGCATTACCTCCAGTTCAGTGCTCCGCGCGACGAGATTCGCGTTGGCAGGCTTGCCACTGCTACCAAGGGAGGTCGCAGAGAGATTGTCAGTCGTCAGAGTCTGCTGTCGTCCATCCGACCTTTCGAAGACAAAGGAATCGTAGAGAGCTTGCTCTTCGAGGTACGGCAAAATCATGGTCGCCCAACTCCGATACAACCGTAGTTCCGTCGGATGCAGAATAAATGCGATCGGAATAGCCAGGTGCGTCCTTGGGCTCGGTAAGAAACGCCGGCGGAAAAGTCTTCTTGGACTGCTCGTAATTCAACAGCGCCAACCCCAAGTTCTTCATGTTGTTCTGGCACTGGGATCGTCGGGCCGCCTCGCGGGCGGCTTGGATGGCCGGAAGCAGCAGCGCCACCAGGATGCCGATAATGGCAATCACGACCAGCAATTCGACCAGCGTAAAACCAGCCAACGAGCGCCTACGACGGTGAAACATAATGACACTCTCCGTCCTGCTTAGAAAAGTATTCCATCAAATGCCTTGGTAAAGCACTTGAACTAATCATAGCGAAGATTGGGCATTGAGTCCAGTCAGTATCAAAAAAATTTCCAAACGCAAAATAGGTCGGCGACAATCGGTTAGGAACCGCTCTCCACGTCCGACTTCACTGACTGGGCAATTTCGCCGGATTTTGAAGTCCGAGTGAACGGCGCTGCCGACGCCTAGTGAAGTTCAATTCGCCCGGATGCCGTACCGAAGGGACCTCAGCGATTACTCGTCCTAACCATCTATCCTGCCAGCGGTCCGACACATCGACGCAAGCCGCAACGAAATGAACTCAAACGGACCTGGTACGCCGAACAATGCCGACACCCAGAACAGCATACAACCCGAGAAGGATTGCCGAGGGCTCAGGCACTCCATTGGCCGCCAAACCACCGGCGCCCGCACCCGCAGTTTCACCAAAATGGGCTTTCCACGAATTGTAGTCGGCCGGCGCTGACATTGCCCGCGTTGGCAAGGATCGCGATGCTGGAGGACGAACGCGGTACCCAAATTATTGCGCCAAACCGTGTAATCGGCCGCGTTGACAACGCCATCGCTGTTGTAGTCGCCAATCGCGCCGGCGGGAGCAACGTCGATGTAGGTCACAAGTTGATCGTAGGTGCGATCGGTAGGGCCATCGGCTCGGCGGATCACGAAGTTCAAGTCTTCCGCGTTGATTCCATTGTTGTAGAGATTGCCCAATGAGATGGTATCGTTTGGCATCATCACGTGACTGCCCAAAAGGGAAGCCTCTGCGAGCTCAGTAGCGGACGATCCGCCCGCTTTGATCCAGGTGTTGGCGCCATCGAGATTTTGGTCGTCGAGGCTACTCCATCCCGCCGCATTGAGCGAGCCGCCGGCGCTTTTGACGTCGAAATAATTCCAAGAAATCGGATTGGCGCTGAGATTCTTCAGCGTGCCAGCGCCGGTGCTGCGATCGACCTCGAGCGTCAATAGATCGGGTGTGGAGATTTGCTCCAGGCGCAAGTTGTCGACGTAGAAACTAAATGGATCAACATCGCCCGTCGCCGTGACGCCTAGCTGTGCAGAATAGCTTGACACTCCCTGATCGACCACATCTCCGAGTCCGAAAAGATCGAGAGGAATTGAGGCCGTGCCCTGGACCACTTCCGTCTCGCCGGCGTAGGTCCCAATCGTCTGGCCGACGAAGTTCAGTCCCAGCGTGATATTCGCCTCGCTGATGCCAGGTAGGTCGGCGGGATCGAAGTAATAGTCGATCAACAGATTGTAGTGCTCGGCACCGGTTCGGACCGCAGCGGCGAGGGTGTCAAAAGGCACGTCCATCGACACCCAGTTGGGGGCTGTCCCTGCGTTCCAGCTAAAACCAGTGCCCGTGATCACGACCTCCTGAGTAACCTTAAAGCTATGCGTTCCTTCCGTGACGCCCTTCGAAGTTTCGAGCGCAACCGAGGGATTGGCGCCTTGGGCAAAACTGTTGCCGGTGGTCCAATTGCCCAGCGTTTCCCAGCCTTCCACGAGTTGGGCCTGGGCCGCTTGCTGCAGTGTGAAAACCAGCGCCGCCGCGCCAATCATTGTCAGCGGCAGCGCAAATCGTTTGCTGCGGGACATTACCAGGCCCACGATTGCGATCGCCAGCAACGCCAATGCGCTCGGCTCGGGAACGGTACCGAACAGTGCCGCCGCGCCGGCGGGGTTAGCGAGTCGGTAAAAGTCTTGGAACTTCTGGAGGTCGTGGAAATCGACGACGCCATTGGTGCCACCCGCACCAAAGTTGCCCACCAAATCAAACGAGATGGATGGATTGCCGACCGGGGCGGGGGGATTGTTGACCAGGAACTGAGCCATGAACAGGCTCCAGTCCTCCGGGTCGGCAACGCCGTTGCCATTGTAGTCGATGTGCTCTGCCGGAATGAGCTGCGTGAGCCTGAGATTGTCGAAGTAAATATGGACCGCCGTCGTGTTGGAAGGAGCCGGCAAAGTCCCAAATACGCTATTATACAAGATGCCCAATCGATATTCGGTGACGCCCGAGCCCGGTACGAAATCGAAGTCCGCCAGGGGAAAGGAAGCATGGAATACGGGGAACTGGTTGAGGTCGTACTGGGCGTCGAACGGATTGATGCTGTTCTGATCAAAGCCGGTAAATTTGAACGAGCCAGGTGCGCCGTTGGAGCCGCCCCACATGCCGACCCAGAAGAATCGCTGGGGATACTGCCCGTTCCCTACCGGATCGACCGTCTCCTCGGGCGGCTGCCAGGGAATTGAACGCATTTGAGCGACGTCGTACGTGATGTCGAAGTCGATCGTGTAAAGGCCCTGATCCCCATTGACGGCCGTATCAATGGCGGTGAAGCGGGGATCGACGACGCCCCCATTTGCGCCGGCAACGTTGGTGTATGTCGCCACCAGCGGGTAATCGAAGTGGGTGTCGAGATTCACGTTGACGCCGTTAATCGGCACCGAATACTCGCCGCCGGCTCCTTTGCCGACGATGTTGGCCTGCAGCGCACCGGTTCCTTGCGTGACGCCGTTGGTCGTCGCCCGAGAGTAAGTCACCGTACCGGCCGTACGGCCGGTCCAGCACCCCGAGCAAGATAATGTGTTGTCGAGCGTGGGGTCGAAATCGCCGCCCGGGAACACGCTTCCCGTGGGAGCAGTATCCCAGGTGGCGAGCTGGGTAGTTTGAGCGCGAACGGCCGGAGACAACGTCATCAGCAAAATGGCCGACGACACGACTGTCAATCCTATCCATCGTCTAGTTTGCATGCTACCTACCTCACTCCTGAAAATGTCGTTCGCGAAATCATGGACCGAGATCCGCCGCCGGTCATGATGGAAATGGAATGAGCGGTCTCGAAGAATAACGACCGCTTAGTCGATCTCCATCCCGCGCCATCCGACCGCACCATTCCGCGAGAGGTCGCCGGCCAATTGCCACCGAGTTTCACCAATCCAACGAGCCGATTTAGAGACGCTGGCCCGGCCTCGGCTCAAAGGCCGAGCCAGCGATCAATTTTTTCAACACACTCGCCGGCGATCTTCAAGCCGTCGACGTTTACCGACGGCCATCCAAATCACCGATACGAGTCATTAAGACTATTGCCGCCGGCGGGCGCGACCTACTAGACCTACGACGCCCATCAACAAGAGCACTGCCGTGCTGGGTTCAGGAACCCAGTGCGAAATCCAAATGTGGCCATGAACTTCTTCGCCGAGTGCGGGAGAGGGCCCAAAAAACTGTATGCCAAACGCGTTGCTACGAATTTCGCCGTTGTCATCCAAGGCAACACTGCCGTTTTGCTGGGTGTCGTTGAAGGAAATCGTAGCCATTGAGAGGCTCATATCGCCAGGGATTTGGGCGTCAGTCGTCGGTTGGTAGAAAGTCCAATTTGGTGCCGGTTGTATGTACGGCTGCGCATCTAACGGAGTGTCTGACATCAGGCACCATTTGATGCCATCGTATCCAGGGAAAAGCAGGCGACCTGTACCGCCATCCTCACCATTCTGGTACGCCGTCAATACGATACGCGAAAATGTCTCACCAAAATACGGACTAAAGCTGCTATCCATCTGGCCTGTTCGCCAGGTAACGTCGACGTGGATGCCGTCCGGAGCCACGTTAATCGCGTCGATCGTGCTCAGCTGATTGCCGCTAGAGAAGCTGGACGTGTTGTCTCCAAGGGAATGAAGGTCTGCTACACTGGGCGAAAACGGATCGGCAACGCCGAGCTTGCACCAACCATGCCGACGATCGCCACCGCGACCGCCATCAACCATCGAAGCTGTGTGAACCTCATTAGAACTCTCCTGTTGTCAAAAAAAACGACCGAACGAACCCCCAACCGCCTCTTTGTTCAATCTCGATGTTGCGGGCCAACGTGGGGACTCGTCCGGCCCTACCCACCGCCACTCACTGAGTCTCAAAAACAGTGAAAAAAGCCTCGGATTCGATTGATCCAACCATCGCCCTCGTAGCACGCCGTACCGTCAACGCACTGCAGCCCATAAGGAGAGCGGCGCTGTGAATTCTTTATGAATCCGCTGTGAAAAGTTGCTTGTTTCCCACCGAGTTCAACCACGAAAACAGCAGTTAAACTAGTTGCCTACTCCTGAGTCTAAACTTGGTTTTCCTGTTTGTCCAGCACTTTTTTCCAGTTACGCAGAAAAATCTGCCGGGGCTGCCCCAAAGCCAAATCGCCCACAAGCCGAACGCCAATATCCCTCGGTCGATGGGGTCCGTTCCTGTTCGCCAGTCCCATCGCATTATCCCTGTGTGATCCATTTAGTTATCCCCCCTGGCGAAGACCAAATGTCTCGACGGCTCCGCTTCGGCACTGATTGATCGCTGACGTACTGCAAAGCAAGCGCCCCGGCCTTGGGACTCAATGATTCTGGGCTGATCCCAGGATCGGCGTGCCAAACGGATCGATCCGATTGCCGAGAAAATGCGGCGGCGGCCAGCGGTTGGGGGCGTTCATCATCGTGCCGAGCCGATCGAACGCGAGTCGCGCTGAATTGCTCGAGGTATTCGCAATCGGCAGGCGACAACACGAAGGAATCTCGTGCGCAAGAGCTGTTGGTCGCCGGGTGTCGCGGAGCCGCCCGACAAAACGAAGCCGGATGATGCGATCGCTACGCCGCCCGCGGCGGCATCGGCATCTTCTTGCCTTTAAGCTGATAGACGTAGGCCAGCACCTCCGCCACCGCGGCGTACGACTCGGTCGGCACCGGTTTGCCGATGTCGACGTCTTTGTAGAGCAGTTGGGCGAGCGGTTTGCGTTCGACGATCGGGATGTTGTTCTCGAGCCCCAGGCGGCGGATGCGCTGGGCGAGCACGCCGGCCCCCTTGGCGACCACGACCGGGGCCGCCATCTCGAGCGGATCGTACTGGATCGCCACCGCCAGCTCGGTCGGGTTGGTGACGATCACGTCGGCTTTGGGCACGGACTCGAGATGCGGTTGATGACCATCTGCCGTTGGATCTGCCGGCGGCGGGCGATGATCTGCGGATCGCCCTGCAACTCCTTCATTTCCTCGCGGACTTCCTGGTGCGTCATCTTGAGATCCTGCTCGTGCTTCCATCGCTGCAGACCGTAGTCAAACAGCGCGAGCAGCACCAAGGCGAGGCCGCACCAGAGGACCGTTTTGAGCGTGAGGTCGGCCAGGAAGCTGCCGAGTTGCGCACGTCCATCGCGCTGGCGCGGAGAATCGCATCGTGCCGCGACCAGATCACCTCCCCGGCCACCGCGCTGATGATGATGACTTTGAACAGGCCGAAGCCGAGCGGGCCGTGCCGGTGAGCGAAAAAATGCGCTTGAGCCCCTGGGCCGGGCTGAGCCGGCCGAAATCGGGGCTGACGCGGTCGGGCACGAACATGAAGCCGACCTGGGGCAGATTTGTGGCATCGCCGCCAGGACAAGGTAACCCAACATCGGGAAGATGATCGCCGCGAGGCCCTTCATGATCACTTGCCAATGCACCATCATCAGGCCGGGATCGGGCGTGAGCGTGGCGACCGTTTCGAGATCGCGGCGCATCAGGCCGGCCGAGAACTCGACGATCTGGCTGCCCATGAACAGGAACAGCATCCCGCCGACCACCAGCAGCACCGCCGAGCCGAGGTCCTGGCTGAACGCAACCTGCCCCTGCTCGCGCGCCTGTTCGCGGCGATGGGCTGTCGGGTCAAATGTTTTTTCGCCGGACGATTCGGCCATGGCGGTACGTCAGGCTTTCCAGCCTGACAGGGAGTTTTTGTTAGCTCCGAAGCGATGTACGAGCGATCTTGCAGCATGCGGAGCGCTTCGATCGTCGGTTCCTGAAACGTCCAGGCGATGGCGCCGAGCGACAGCATCAGCATCGCGAGCGTCAGCATCGAGTTGACGCCGAAGCCGACGGCAATGATGTTGATTTGCGGCAGCGTCCGGCCAATCAGCCCCAGCACGATCGTCGACAGGAACAACGCGATCATCAGCGGCGCCGCGGCGTGGATGCCGAGCGAAAAGCTTTGGGTCATGAGCTCCGTCAAAGCGTCGACGTAGTTGTCGCCGAGCGTGGCGTGGCCGGGCGGCGCCCAGGCGAACGTCTCGAGCATCGCTTCGATCATCATCCGGTGCCCGCCGATCGCCACGAACACCGCCATCGTCAGGAAGTGGAACAAGTTGGGTGAACACCGAGACGCTCTCGTCGAAATTCGGATCGAACACGTCGGCCAGCGACATGCCGCTCATTTGGCTGACGATCTGCCCGGCGACCTGGATGCCGGAGAACATGATCGTGACGCCCAAGCCCGAGCAGCAGGCCGACGGCCACCTCGCTCGCCAGCAGATGGGCGTAGCTCGGCCAGATGCCGTCGACCGGCGGCAGCGACGTATTGAGGTACACCGGCGTGACCAACAGCGCCATCGCCACGGCGAGGAAGGCGCGCACTTGTTTCGGCATCGTCAGCGTGCCGAACAGCGGAGCGATCACGATCATGCCGCTGATGCGCGCGAGCACCAGCGTAAAGACGATGAACCGGCTGATCAGAAACGCTTCGAGTGGTGCCATGCCGGAGACGCCGCGGCGGCTTGCCGCTGGGCGTCACAAGGATGTGGGGATGTTCGAGATCGAGTGCTGGGACGTATTCGATGAGTCGCGTCGAGGATCCAGGGCAGGGCAGAACCGAGCGCGACGACCATCGCCAGCAGCTTCGGCACAAAGGCGACCGTCTGCTCCTGGATTTGCGTAGCGCCTGCAGCAACCCGATCACCAAGCCCGACGACCGTGCCGGCGACCAGCACCGGCGCGGCAATCAGCGTGCGCGATCATGAGCGCTTCCCGAGCAAGATCGACGGCAGCCTGCGGTCCATGCTTTGGGGGCCGATTACTCGCACGAATTAGCGGCGGAGCTTGCTCCGCGACGCTATCTACAGCACGACAGTGAAAACTATCCAGCAACACCGACCACCAGCGTCCAGCCGTCGACCAGCACAAACAGCAGCAACTTGAACGGCAGCGAAATCAGCACCGGCGGCAGCATCAGCATGCCCATCGAGATCGTGACGCTGGCGACCACGATGTCGATAACCACGAATGGCAAATAAATTTGAAAGCCGATCAGAAACGCCGTCTTCAGCTCGCTGAGCATGAACGCCGGCAACAGGGCCATACAGCGGCACGACCGTCTGGCCCGGCTTCGGATCATAGTAGACGTAGTCGGGCTCCTGGCCGTCGGCGATTCCGGCTCTACGTAGTCCAGGAACAGGTAGACGTCGTCGTCGTTCTGCGTGACGACGATCTGGTCGGCCATGAAGCGGCGAATCGGCTCGACGCTGCGATCGAATGCCTGGTCGATGCCGATGCGATTGCTCGGTGTACGGCTTGATGCCGTCGTCGTACGACTTTTTCCAGACCGGCGACATCAAGAGCAGCGTCATGAACAGCGCGATCGACGTGATCACCTGCCCCGGTGGCAATTGCTGCGTGCCGAGCGCCTGCCGCAACAGGCCGAGCACGACGATGATCCGCACAAAGCTGGTGGTCATCAGCAGGATCGCCGGCGCGAGGCTGAGCACCGTCAGCAGCAGCATCACCTGCAGCGTCGAGGCGAGCCCCTCGGGGCTAGT
>CAWKBR010000007.1:0-243358 GCA_963847875.1 uncultured Planctomycetota bacterium
CGCAGAAAACGGCCGACCGCCGGCACGCCCAGCAGGTCGAACCGTTGCGAGGCACTCGCCGCCCGCGGCCGCCCGGTCGACCTCGGTCGCGGCCTGCTCTCCGAATCGAACAGCACGGATACGCCGATCAGCCCGAGCGGTAACAGGAACGCGATCGAGCCGGGCACCCACATCAAAACGCCCGCATTCGCCTGATCGTCGAGCGCCGAGATCCCTCCCAACCGCGGCACGCGGAGGTAACTCGGATAGAGCACGTCGCTCGAAAACGTGAGCCAGGCCGCGAGCACCGTGTTCTGCACGTCGGCCAGCAGCAGATACGGAAACAGCAGCCACCGCGACCACCGCGGCCGGCTCGGATAGGGTCGCACCACCGGATACCAAAACAACATCGCGCTCGCAATGAAGCAGGCGTGCTCGACGAAGTGCCAATCGCCGCGGCTCAAGCCCAGTTCGTACGCGCGGGGCATGTGCCAGATCCACGTCGTCGCCACGTACACCGGCCAGGCCACCAACGGATGCGTCAGAAATCCGAACACACGCCGCAGTCGCCGCGAACGCAACAGCGGTGCAACCCAAACCGTCCGCACCGCCTCCGGCAACCCACGGACCAGCGGGAATAGCGGCCAGCCCTGCCACACCAGCGGCGGCGCGACCATCATCAGCAGCAGGTGCTGCAGCATGTGGACTTGCAACAGCAGCGCGGTAAACGGCTCGATCGGCGAAGCGAGCGCCACAAAGATGGTGGCCAACCCGCCGACGAATGCCGCCAGCCGACCCACGCCCCAGCGCCGCGGGTCGCGCCGATTGAGCTGCCGCCAGCCGCGGACGTACACCGCCGCCGTGGCAATCAGCGTGAACGCGAGCCACGGATCACTCGGCCAGGATCGCAGGAAGGCATCGAGCGTCGGGCTCATGGCTTAGCCGTTGGCGGCGGCTCGGCAGGCGATGTCGAGGATTTGGCCGCTAGTGAAGCTTGCTTCGCGCCGGCGGGCCGTTGTCCTTCCGGTCGCAGGCTCACCAAAAACGCGACGAGGCAATCCATCTCGGCCGGCGTCATTTGCTTGCCGAAGGCCGGCATGTTCCCACCGCCCGGACCGCCCACTCCGCCCGGCGTGCCGTTGCTGACCTGGTCGATCAATTGGTTGCGAGGCATCCGCGCGCCGATCGTCGTGAGCTCCGGCCCGCGCCGACCGCCGACGCCGTCCAGTGCATGGCAGTTGCGGCAATTCTTGTACTGAAACACCAACGAGCCCTGCATCTCCAGCGGCGAACTCCGCTCGATCATGGCAATCGGGATGGGATCCGCGGTCCAGCCGGCCATGTCGGGCGACCAAGGCGCGACGACCCCTTCGTAGCTCAACACTCCGATCGCCGAGTAGGCCACGATTACAAGCAGCACGGCCGCCGGCCGCCGGCTAGGAGCACGCTCGCCGCGATTGCTAATGAACGGAACGAGAAACAGCGCCCCGATCACCAGCAGCGGGAACACGAGCATGATGAACGTCTCGATGCTCGGCGGGCTCAAAGCCAGCATTGCGAACAACCACAAGAACGGCCATTCGGGCCGAGGGTTCGCGCCCGCGAGCGCCGGATCGGGCGGACCCGTCGGGCCCTTGGGCCCCACGATCGCGGCGATCACCACCACGACCGTCACCGCAAAGGCCGAGAACAGGATGTCCTTCAACAGTGCGTCGCCCAGGAACGGCACGCCCGACTTGAGCTCTTCGTGATATTTGGCGTCGTAGTCGCGGGGGTCGACGACTTCGCCCGGTACCGGCGGGGCGCTCACGCCGCACCGCAGCACCAGCCACAAGTGGGCCGACAGGAAGAACAATAGCGCCCCGGGAATCACGAACACGTGCAGCGTGAAGAAGCGGCTGAGCGAACTACCGCCGATGATCTCGCCCCCTAAGAGCATGTGCACGACCCATGGCCCGAGCACTGGCACGCGGCCGGCCATCGAACCGGCCACGGCCAGGCCCCAGTAGGCGTCCGGATCCCACCGCAAAATCTGGCCCGAGAAGAACATCCCCATCGTGCACACCAGGAGCAACACGCCGAGCACCCACGTCAGCTCGCGCGGATACTTGTACGCCCCTTGCAGGAACACCTGCGTCATGTGTATCAGCAACATCACGACCATTCCCGAGCCGGCATAGTAGTGCAGTGCTCGGAGGAACCAGCCATACGGCTGATCGTAGTCGAGGTAGAGCAGGCTCTCGTAGGCCTTGTCGGCCGCCGACACGTAAACCAGCGCCAGCCCGATGCCCGTGATGATCTGGATCAACAGAAACGTCATCGACGCGCTGCCGAACACGTACCACCAACCCATCGGCCCGTCGATTTCTCGCGGCACGGGATGGCGCATCGTCGGCAGCAGGACGTCGCTCCAACCGATGCGAACGTCGAACCAGTTGCCAACACGTTTGAGCCAACCGAACATTAGAGGGGCCTCGCTATCTCACGCCTTGCCGGTGAGCGTGTCTTGCAGCGTCGGGTAGTGGGGCGCTTGAATCTGCAGTTTGCCGTCCGCGACGCGCCACACGCAGTGGTACAACCCGCGCGGCGGCGGACCCGAAGCGTGCTCGCCGTTCGAGTAGTACACGCCGCCGTGGCACGGGCACATGAACAGACCCGATTGCTGAAACCAGGTGACCGGGCAACCCAAGTGGGCGCAGTTCATCGCCAGCACCAGGAACTGATCCTCGGCCTGGTCGTTCTTGCCTTCGTAGCGGGCGTAAACGCCGGTGAGCGCAGTGATGCCGTCCCACGGCTGGCGGAGCGGATTGTCGAAGATGATCCGCCGCGTTTCGCCGCGCGGAAAGTCGGCCACCGTGCCCAGGTCGACCCAGTACACGCGCCGCTTCCGCAGCCGGAAGAAATAGCCGACCAGTGGCACGGCGAGCGCCGCGGCTCCCACCGTGCCGAACAGTACGGTGGCCGCCCGCAAGAACCAGCGGCGACGGGTCGACGGCTCGTCCAGCGGCGGGCAATTTGGGTTCGTGTCCATGATCGCGTCTCTCGATTGCAGTGGTTCGGCTTTACGGTTGCGTGACCATTCGTCCGCCGACGTTGCCGGTCGCGCGCCAGTCGGCCAACAGCGCGACCAGATCGTCGATCTCGGCGGAGGTCAACGGTTGAAAGTCTTTCGGGCGCCGGTCCTGCTCCGCGTAGGTCGGCATTCCCAGGTCGGGCCGACCAGTGATGATGATCCGTCGCAGGGCCTGGTCGCTGATCAGCGCCAGAAACGCCGGATCGTTGATCGCGTCTCGCAACTCGCCTTGATGCACTTCACCTTTGCCCATGGAGCCGTGGCAACCAGCGCACGCTCGCGCGAAGACTTCCTGTCCACGCTCTCGGCTGCCCGGCGCGGACTGCACGCCTTCGACCTTGGTGATCGCGTAGGCCGGTAGCGCTTGGCCGGCCTTTTCGCCGTCGCCCCATTTTGACTTGAGGCCGTCCACCAGCACCTTGATTTGCTGGTCGGTCAGCTCGCCGCCGCGCTCCTGCGCGAACGGCGGCATCGGCGTGCCGGCGCGGCCATCGTGGATGACCTTCGTCAGCTCTTCGTCCGAAATGATCGCCAAAAACAGCGCGTCGTTGAGCGGCGGCGCGGGGCCGAGCACGCCGTCCGCCCCGTGGCAACCGGCACAGTTCTGCCCGAACAACGGCGCAAAGCTGAGGATCTGGTCCGGCACCTTGGGGCGATCGTCGGGATTCGGCTTACCCGGCAAATCGCAACCGGCCGCCATCAGCGCGACGAGTGCCAGCGCGCACGCACGCCCCCTCGCTTGCCGGCTGAGTGCGGTATTCGGATTACGCTGCGTCACGCCAAACCCCCACGTCATCATCCTGTCGGCAACTGGGCCGACGAATCGCCGCGCCCGGCCGGCGGAATAAACACTTGTTCCGATCGCACGACCACGATCGCCGCCACCACGCCGAACACGAATTGCGACGCGATGAACCAGGGCCAATCGACGCGCTCCTGGAGCACCGGGTTCACCACGCCCATCAGGCCGTAACTCATCGCCGTCCACAGCAGCGGCATCAACAAGCCGCCCCAGGCGAGCGGCCCCGGGATCTTCGGCATCGCCGGCAACACGAGCGCAAACGCCAAGCCGAACACGATCGCGAATACCGCGTGAACGACGATCGCCGCAATCAGCCAATCGGCATGATATTGTTCGAGCTGCTCGACCGAGGGCGCGACGGCATGATGCGTCGCCATCGCCGACAGCAAGTTAATGGGATACCAGATGCCATGCTTCGAAAGGATTCCCCACAAGAGCGCCGGGGCCGGCATCAACAGCCCGCCGGCGATGCCGCCCAGGATGCCTGCCAGCAGCGAATTCCACTTTTCGAATCGCATGAACACGATCGCCGCCACCACGCCGAAGATAAACTGCGAGAGCACGAACCAGGGCCACTCGACCAACCCGCGGACCTCCGGATTGAAATAACCGAGCGCCACGAAGCTCGCCGCGGTCCACAAGGCCGGCATCAACAGGGCGCCCCAGGCGAGCGGCTTGGGAAAGCTCGGTAGCGTCGGCATCAACACACCGTACATCAGCCCCATGATCAGCGACACGACGACGTGGATCGCAATGCCCATCACCAGCAGCGTCGGATGCATTTGTTGCAGCTCCGGCACGCTCAAGTCGCCGACGCCGGGCAGCACCATCCCCGCGAGCAGATTCACCGGATACCAAATGCCGTGCCCGCTCAATTGTCCGTAGACGAGCGCCGGCACGGGCATCACCAGCCCGCCGACCAGCCCGCCCTTGATGCCGGCCGAGATCGGATGCACTTTCGTCGGCAACCGCAACCGGTAGCCAGGCATGCCAGTTCGAAGCCGCTGGACCTGGCCAGGCACGACCGCCACGGGCTTCGGCCGCGCGGCCGGCGCGACGCGGGGCTCGCGCCAGTGTCCGCGGCCGGGCAGCAGGTGCGAGATCCAACTTCCCAGTCCGACCACAAACAACACGCCCCCGACAATGAGAAACGCCAAATTCGCCACGGCCCCGATCGCCGTCAGCGCGATGCCCAACGCGAAGATCAGCGGCGCAGCCGTCGGCCGCGGCATGTCGATCGAGTTGGCGTCGTCCGTTGAATGCGGCTCGCTCATCCCACGCTCCCGCGGCCAAAGATGTACACCACCAGGAACACGACGATCCACACCGCATCGACAAAATGCCAATACCAGGAAACGAGCCGGATTCCCAAGCTGTGATCTTCCGTCAGCTCGCCCCGAAGCGCGAGCCCGAGCACAACCGACAGCGCAATCACGCCCGCCGTCACGTGGAAGGCGTGGAAGCCGACCAGCGTGTAGTACGTCGAGCCGAACAGGTTGCGGTTGATCGTGAGCGAGTGCTTTTCGATCAAATCGTGCCACTCGTAGGCCGTGCCGGCGAGGAACGCGATGCCGAGCAGGATCGTCACAGCCCAGAAGAAGCAGAAAAAGCCTTGCTCCTTCCGCTCCAGCGCTCGCTCGGCCGCGTAAATCACCACGCTGCTGGTCAGCAGGCAGGCCGTCGTGCCGAATACCAGCGGCAGCGTGAGCGCCTCGCGCGGCGTCGGGCCGACGATGTCTTCACCCAGGAACGTCACATAAGTGACGATCAGCGTGCTGAAGAACGCGACCTCCGATAGCAGGAAGCTGGCCATGCCCCACTCGGGCGCGCTCAGCGTCCGCTCGGGAACGATGGCTGGCGGAATCGGAAAGTCGGTGGCAGCTTGTGTCATAGCAGCAACTCAGTCGGGTGGCGATCCGACTATTCGTATTGCCAATCAGGGTCTTCCGGATGCTTAAGGTCCCACAGCGGACGGCGGCTGTGGACGACCGGTATTTCTTCAAAGTTGTACGAGGGGGGCGGCGAAGTGGTGGTCCACTCCAGCGTCCAGGCGTCCCACGGGTCGTCGCCCGCCGGTTTGCCGTTCCGCAGCGAAACGATCAGGTTGTAAACGAAGATCGCGTAGCTTGGCACCTGGATCAGCGCGCCGATCGTGGCGGCTTGGTTCCAAATCTCCCAGCCGAAGCCCGCGTCGTAAGTGTAAATCCGCCGTGGCATGCCGAGCATGCCGGAGATGTGCATCGGCCCAAACGTCACGATGAAGCCGACGTACAGCAGCCAGAACTGCCACCGCGCAAGCCGCTCCGACATCATCCGGCCGGTCACCTTGGGATACCAATAGTAGATGCCGGCGAACGTGCCGAAGAGCGTGCCGCCGATCAGCACCCAGTGAAAATGGCCGACGACGAAGTAACTGTCGGAGAGCTGGAAGTCGAGCGGCGCCGCGCCGAGCATGATGCCCGTCAACCCGCCGATCAGGAACAACGACAAAAAGCCGAACGAAAACAGCATCGGCGAGGCGAAGCGAATTCGCCCACCGTACATCGTGGCCAGCCAGTTGAAAAACTTGATGCCGGTGGGAATCGAGACCAGGAACGTCGCCAGGGCGAAGTACAAATCCACCGTTTTGTTCATGCCGACGCAGAACATGTGGTGGGCCCACACGCCCATGGCGATAAAGGCGATCGCCATCGTCGCCGCCGCCATGAATTCGTAGCCGAAGAGCACTTTGCGCGAGAAGACCGGAATGATCTCCGAGACGAAACCGAAGACCGGCAAAATGAGGATGTACACCTCGGGATGGCCGAAGAACCAGAACAGGTGCTGCCACAGGTAAGCCGAGCCGCCGTTCCCGACGTCGAAGAACCGGGCCCCCAACTCGCGGTCGAACAATACCATTACGAGCGCCGCGGTCAGCGGCGGAATCGCCAGCAGGATTTGCATGCTGGTCCAGAGCATCGTCCAGACGAAGAAGGGCACTTTGCGCATCGTCATGCCGGGCGCCCGCATGCCGAGCGTCGTGGCAATGAAATTCACCGCGGCGGCGATCGTGCCGATGCCGGCCACCAACAGGCCAATCGCCCAAAAGTCGGTCGCCGGCCCCCGGGCGAACGTGCTCGAGGTGAGCGGCGCGTAGGCGAACCAGCCGACCGCCGGCGCCCCGCCCGCGACAAAGCTGAAGTAAACCAACAATCCGCCGAGCAGCGTGACCCAAAAGCCGAACGCGTTGAGCCGCGGGAAGGCCATGTCGCGGGCCCCGATCATTAGCGGCACCAGGTAGTTGCCCATCCCGATCAGGATCGGCATCCCCACCAAGAACACCATCGTCGTGCCGTGCATCGTGAAGAGCTGGTTGAACACGTCCGGCGAAAGGAAATCATTGCGAGGGAACATCAGCTGCCAGCGCATCGCCAGGGCCTCGCAGCCGCCGACCACGAGAAACACGATGCTCATCAGCACGTACATCACGCCGAGCTTCTTGTGATCGACGGTGGTCGTCCATTCGTGCAGCACCGACGCCCAGCCGAGCGCCGCGGCGGGGTCTGCCTCGCCGGTGAGCGGGATGTTGCGTGTTGGTTCGACGGTGGACATGGTTTACTGGAGCGTACGCAAATAGCTGACGATCAATTCGTCGTCGGCAGCGGATAAGCCAAACGCAGGCATCAAGCAGCCCGGCTTGATGGTTTGAGGATCGTGCACCCAATCGGCAAGATGTGCGGGTGTGTTGGTGATCAGGCCCGAGGCGAGCGTGCGGCGACTCATGAGATGCGTCAGGTCGGGCGCGTACGTTCCGGCGGCCGGCGTGCCGCGGATCGTGTGGCAACTCACGCAAGTCTGCGACAGGAAGGTCCGCTTGCCGTCGACGACCGCGGGATCTTCCGCCGCGGGTTTCGCTTGCTGATCGAGCCAGGTCTGAAAATCGTCTGGCGATTCGGCGATCACGCGAATCAACATGCCGGCATGCTGCGTGCCGCAGTACTCAGCACACTGACCGAGGTGCCAACCGACCTCATCGGTTTGCAGCACGAGATGGTTCGTGCGGCCGGGGATCACGTCCATCTTGCCACCCAGCCGCGGCACCCAAAAACTGTGACAGACGTCGGCCGACTGGAGCGTGAGATGCACCGGCCGCGGCGTGCCGTCCTCACTCACCGGCATGTGCAACTCGCCCGCCGTGACGATGCTCATCGGCTTGCCGTTGTACGCTTCGTACTCGTATTCCCACCACCACTGATGGCCGACGACTTTCACGAACACCGCGTTGTCGCCTACCCGCGGCTGGGGCGGCGTGGGTTCCACTTCCCACAACGTCCGCGTCGTCACCAGCACGAGGAAGAACACGATCATCGTCGGCGCGGCCGTCCAGGCGACTTCCACCGGCTGGCTGCCGTAGACTTGCGGCGGCTCGCCCGAGGGATCGTCCGACCGCTGGCGGAATCGCCATGCGCTGTAGAACAGAATCCCTTCGACGACGAGAAAAATCAGCCCGACGATGAACAGCGTCAACACCGCCAGATTGACGATCGAATGCGCATTGGGAGACGCTGCGTCGAAAATCGACAAGTTCTGCGACGTCCCGTCACAGGTTGCTGCTTGCGCCCACGCGCCCATGGCATATCCTTACTTTCGCCGCGCAACGTCGAGTCCGCCATAACTACGATCGTCGGCCAGTATACCAATTGTGCGGGCTACTGCCACCCGTATCTGTGCGAACGGAATTTTCGGCAAGCGCGTTCTCGCGGCCCTGCCCTTTTTCTGTCCCTCATCGGGCGATGCTGCTCGATTGCGGACGTAAACTTGGTAAATTGAGCGGACTACAGATTGTTTACCGCCACACAAACTGCCCGGAGCCACCGAGTGACGACGTCGAATCCTGAACAACAGCGAATTGTCGAGCGCGACGCAGGCCAGGCCGCTTGGCAGCGGTGGGGTCCTTACCTCAGCGAGCGCGCCTGGGGCACCGTCCGCGAAGACTACAGCGCCGACGGCGACTCGTGGAACTATTTTCCCCACGATCACGCCCGCAGCCGCGCCTATCGCTGGAACGAAGACGGCATCGGCGGCTTCTGCGACGAGAAGCAGCACATCTGCCTGGCGCTCGCCCTCTGGAACGAGAAAGACCCGATCCTCAAGGAGCGGATGTTCGGGCTGGCGAATCTGCAGGGCAACCACGGCGAAGACGTCAAGGAGTACTACTTCTTCCTCGACGGCACGCCGACGCCACTCCTACATGAAGATGCTCTACAAGTACCCGCAAGTGGAGTATCCCGTACGACGACCTGGTGGCCGAGAACGGCCGCCGCGATCAGTCGCAGCCGGAATACGAGCTGTTCGACGCCCTCAAAGACGCGTTCACGGCCAATCGCTATTTCGACGTGTTCATCGAATACGCCAAGGCGAGCCCCGAGGATGTGCTCTGCCGGATCACGGCGCACAATCGCGGGCCGGACGCGGCGCCGATTCATATCTTGCCGCATCTGTGGTATCGCAACCGCTGGTCGTGGGAACTCGACCCCAAGCCCGAGGTAATCCACACGATCGGCCCCGGCGCGGTCCACACCTCGCATCCCGCCCTGGGCGACCGCTGGTGGTACGTGCGGGCCTCCGACGGCAAGCCGGTCGAACTGCTCTTCACCGAGAACGACACCAATTTCCAGCGGGTCGACAACTCGCCGAACAAGTCGCCCTACGTGAAGGACGGCATCAACGACTGCGTCGTCGGCGGCCAGAAAACTGCCGTCAATTCGCAGCAAGGCAGCAAGCTGGCCGGCCACGCGCAGGCCGTCGTCCCCGCAGGCGGCACGTTTTCGGTCGAGGTCCGCTTCTCGCCGGCGGCGCTCACCGAGCCGTTCGCCGACTTCGACGCCGTCTTCACCGCCCGCATCGCCGAGACGGATGCCTTCTACCAGTCGATCCATCCACCCGGCTTTGGCGCGGACGAGCAATTGGTCGGTCGGCAGGCCTTCGCCGGCCTGCTCTGGTCGAAGCAGTACTACCACTACGACGTGTGGCGCTGGCTCAAAGGCGATCCCACGCAGCCCCCGCCGCCCGACGAACGTTGGAAGGGCCGCAACCACCGCTGGAAGGAGCTTCACAACTCCGATGTGATCTCGATGCCCGATACCTGGGAGTATCCCTGGTACGCCTCGTGGGATCTTGGCGTTTCACTGCGTGGCGATGGCCCACATCGACCCCGAGTTTGCCAAGGAGCAGTTGCTGCTGATGGGCTACGAGTGGTATCAGCACGCCAACGGTCAGTTCCCGGCCTACGAATGGGACTTCGACGACGTGAATCCACCGGTCACCGGCTGGGCCGCGTGGCGCGTCTATCAGATCGAACGCGATCGACCGGGGCAGCGGCGACGCAGAGTTCCTGAAAGAAATTTTTCAGAACGAGATGCTGAATTTCAGCTTCTGGCTCAACCGCAAGGACTCGCGGCGGCCGCGACGTCTTCGGCGGCGGATTCCTGGGCATGGACAACATCGGCGTGTTCGACCGCGACAAGCCGCTGCCCGACGGCGGCCAACTCGAACAGAGCGACGGCACCAGCTGGATGGCCCTCTACTGCATCACGATGCTCACGATCGCCGCCGAGCTGGCCAAGAACGACCCGATCTACCAGAACATGGCGATCAAGTACTTCGAGCACTTCCTCTACATCGCCCACGCGATGACGAACATGGACGGGGCCGGCATCGATTTGTGGGACAGCCAGGACGAGTTCTTCTACGACGTGATCCTGCTCCCCTCGGGCCAGAGCATTCCGCTGCGGATTCACTCGATGGTCGGCCTGGTGCCGCTGTTCGCGGTGTTCGCCGCGTCGCCCACCAAGATGCAAGGGACTCGAAGATTTTCTCGAGCGGGCGCGAGTGGTTCGTTCGAGCATCGACCCGACCTGTTGAAGAATGTCGCCCCCGTGTTCGAGCCCGGCGAGAACGACACCAAGCTGATGTCGATCCTCACCAAGGATCGGCTCACCGCCGTGCTGCGGCGAATGCTCGATCCCGACGGAGTTTCTCTCCGACTACGGCGTCCGTGCGCTCTCGCGCTATCACCTCGACCATCCGTTCGTCTTCGATTGCGGCGGCAGCGAGTACACCGTCAAATACCTGCCGGCCGAGTCCGACAGCCGGTTGTTCGGCGGCAACTCGAACTGGCGCGGGCCGATCTGGTTCCCCGTCAACTACATGCTGATCCGCTCGCTGCACGAGTTCTCGCTCTACTACGGCGACGATTACAAAGTCGAGTGCCCGACCGGCTCCGGCCAGATGCTCACGCTCGACGAGGTGGCCCGCGAAATCGCCCGCCGGCTCGGCAGCATCTTCCTCCGCGACGAAGCCCACGGCGGGCGACGTGCGGTGTGGGGCGACAACGAATATTTCCAGACCGATCCCCATTGGCGCGACTGCATGCCGTTCTTCGAATACTTCAACGGCGACACGGGCGCCGGCGTCGGCGCGAGCCATCAAACCGGCTGGACCGCGCTGGTGGTGTCGCTGCTCTACGAGTATTGGGAGCAGCATGGGCTCTCTTGAGACAACCGCCGGACGCTCGTTCCCGATCGGCGCGACCGTCGCCGACGGCGGCGTGAATTTCTGCATCTACTCGAAGCACGCCACGCGAGTCGAGCTGCTGTTGTTCGATCGCGCCGATGATGCGCAGGCCGTCCAAACGATCACGCTCGACCCCCAGCAGAATCGCACGTACGACTACTGGCACGTGTTCGTCGCCGGCGTCGAAAGCGGGGCAGCTCTACGGCTATCGCGTCTCCGGGCCGGACAAACCGGCGCAGGGCCTCAGGTTCGATCCACAAAAGCTGCTCGTCGATCCCTACGCGCTGGCCGTGGCGAACACCGAAAAGTACGACCGTGCACAAGCGGCCGCACCGGGCGACAACCCGGCCACGGCCATCAAGAGCGTTGTGGTCGACCCGCACGACTACGACTGGGAGGGCGACACGCCGCTCGAACGGCCGTTCATCGACTCGGTCGATCTACGAGCTGCACGTCGCCGGCTTCACGCGCAATCCAAACTCCGGCGTCGCCGCGGCAAAACGCGGCACCTATGCCGGCCTGATCGAGAAGATTCCCTACCTCGTCGACCTCGGCATCAAGACGGTCGAGCTGATGCCCGTGCAGCAATTCGACGCCCAGGCCGCGCCGAACGGCACCAACTACTGGGGCTACCAGCCGGTCGCCTGGTTCGCGCCGCATCGCGCGTACAGCTCGCAGTCCGACTCGCTCGGGCCGGTAAACGAGTTCCGCGACCTGGTCAAGGCGCTGCACCGCGCCGGCATCGAAGTGATCCTCGACGTGGTGTTCAACCACACGGCCGAGGGCGACGCGACCGGACCGACGCTCTCGCTCCGCGGAATCGACAATCCGACCTATTACATCCTCGACCCCGCGAACCCGGCCGACTACGTCGACGATACCGGCTGCGGCAATACCATCAACGGCAACAAGCCGGTCGTGCGGCGGATGATCGTCGATTGCCTGCGACATTGGGTCGAGCACATGCACGTCGACGGGTTTCGCTTCGATCTGGCCGCGAGCCTCTCGCGCGGCGAGGATGGCGAGCCGCTCGACCACCCGCCGATCCTCACGACATCGAAGTCGATCCCGTGCTGGCCGGCACCAAGATCATCGCCGAGGCCTGGGATGCGGCCGGGTTGTATCAGTTGGCGAACTTTGGCGGCGACCGCTGGGCCGTTTGGAACGGCCAGTTCCGCGACCACGTGCGGCAGTTCGTCAAAGGCGACGAACGGGAACGGTCGGCCCGCTGGCCGATAACCTGGTGGGGAGCGCCAAGCTGTTCGATCACGCCGATCGACTCCCCAGCCGCAGCGTCAACTTCATCACGGCCCACGACGGCTTCACGCTCAACGACCTGGTGACCTACGACGACAAGCACAACGAGGCCAACGGCGAGCACAACCAGCGACGGCACGAACGACAACTTCAGTTGGAACTGCGGCGTCGAAGGCCCCACGCGACGATCCCGCCGATCGAAGCGCTCCGCCGCCGGCAGATCAAGAATTTCTTCACGATCCTGCTCTTCTCCGAAGGTCGGCCGATGCTCGCCATGGGCGACGAAGTGCGACGCACGCAGCAGGGCAACAACAACGCATATTGCCAGGACAGCGCCATTTCCTGGTTCGACTGGGAGGACGTCGACTCGCCACGCGGGCATCCGCCGCTTCGCCCGCGGCCTGATCCATTTCCATCAAGAATCGGCAATTTTTCGCGATTCGTACGTATTGGGGTCAGCCCGGAGCCACTAAAATCACGTGGCATGGCGTGCGGCTCGGCCAGCCGGAGTGGGGCGACGATTCGCACGCACTGGCATACGAGTTGTTCCACCAGAACGATGACGGGAATGCCGAACATCTGCACGTCATGCTCAACGCCTACTGGGAGCCGCTGGAGTTCGAGCTGCCGGCGACTGCCGACGGGCCAGCGCGTGGCGGCGATTGGTCGATACGGCGCTCGAATCGCCGCTGGATTTTTGCGATCCGCCCGTGCCGCTGCCCGACGGCAGCGGCGACCGTATACTTGCCAAGCCCGATCGTCGGTCGTGCTGGTGAGCGTGCCCGCCTAAGCCGCAGAGAAGGAGCGAAATCATGGCCAACCAATTCGACGTGATCATCATTGGCAGCGGGGCCGGCGGCGGCACGCTCGCCGCGCCATCTTGCCCCGTCGGGCAAGACGATCCTGATTCTCGAGCGCGGCGACTGGCTCCAGCGCGAGCCGGAGAACTGGATCACCGAAGAGGTGTTCGTCAAGAATCGCTACGTCTCGCCCGACATCTGGCACGACAAGACACGGCAAGCCGTTCCAGCCCGGCGTCCATTACTACGTGGGCGGCGCGACCAAAATGTACGGCGCCGCCCTCTACCGGCTCCGCAAGGAAGACTTCGGCGAACGCCAGCACCAGGACGGCATCTCGCCCGCCTGGCCGATCAGCTACGACGAGCTCGAGCCCTACTACACCAAGGCCGAGCAGATGTACCAGGTGCACGGCGCCCGCGGCGAAGATCCGACCGAGCCGCCGGCGAGCGCGCCCTATCCGCACCCGCCCGTCTCGCACGAACCGCGGATCGCCAAGCTGGCCGACGACCTGGCCCGGGCCGGCTATCGGCCGTTCCATTCGCCCTGCGGCATCATGCTCGACGAATCGCGAATGCCGTTCAGCCGCTGCGTCCGCTGCATGGATTGCGACGGCTTCCCCTGCCTCGTGCACGCCAAGAGCGACGCCGAAGTGCTCGGCGTGCGGCCCGCGCTCGAAGCATCCCAACGTCACGCTGCTGACCAACGCCATGGTGCTGAAGCTCGCAACCAATCCGGCCGGCACCGCCGTGACGCAGGTCGTCGTCAATCACGAAGGCCAGCAGGAAACGCTACGAAGCGCGGCGTCGTCGTCGTCTCCTGCGGCGCGGCCAACTCGGCCAAGCTGCTGCTGATGTCGGCCAACGACAAGCATCCCCGCGGGCTGGCCAACGGCTCCGACCAGGTCGGCCGGAACTACATGTTCCACAACAGCCAGGCCGTGCTCGCCCTCTCCAAGGAGCCGAACCCGACGATCTACCAAAAGACGCTCGGCCTGAACGATTTCTACTTCGGCATGGACGGCTTCGACTTTCCGATGGGCAACATCCAGATGATCGGCAAGTCGCAGGCCCCGATGTTCCGCGGCGAGAAGCCGATCGAGACCGCGCTCGCGCCGCAGTGGTCGCTCGAAATGGTCGCCCGGCACGCGGTCGACTTCTGGCTCTCGACCGAAGATTTGCCCCGGCCCGAAAACCGCGTCACCGTCGACGCGCGAGGGCAAAATCACGCTCAGCTACACGCCCTCGAACCAGGTCGCCAAGCAGAAGCTCTACGAGAAGCTCAAGTCGATGCTCAACCACCTCGACATGCACGACCACCTGATCCCGCGAAATCTCTACATGAAAAACGAGATCGACCTCGGCGGCGTGGCCCACCAGGCGGGCACCTGCCGCTTCGGCAGCGATCCGAAAACGTCGGTCCTCGACACGAACTGCAAGGCCCACGAACTCGACAATCTGTACGTCGTCGACACCAGCTTCTTCCCCAGCATCGGCGCCGTAAACCCCGCGCTCACCGCAATGGCCAACGCGCTGCGCGTCGGCGACCACTTGCTCGAGCGCCTGTAATCAAAGGAGTCATTCCCATGAGTCTCAAAGGAAAAGTCGCCATCGTCACCGGCGGCAATAGCGGCATCGGCATGGCGATCGTGTTGGAGCTGGCCCGGCAAGGCGCCAACATCGTCATCGACTACGTCTCGCATCCCGAGGCGACCGAAGCGCTGGAAAAGCAGGTCGTGGCGCTGGGCGATCAGGCGATCGGCGTCGATGCCGACGTCAGCAAAGTGGCCGACCTGCAGAAGCTCGTCGATGCCGCCGTCGCCAAGTTCGGCCGCGTCGACGTGATGGTCAACAACGCCGGCGTCGAAACCCGCACCTCGGTGCTCGACACCACCGAGGCCCAATATGAGAAAGTGCTTGAGATCAACCTCAAGAGCGCGTTCTTCGGCACGCAAATCGCCGCCAAGCAAATGATCAAGCAAGGCGGCGGCGGCCGGATCATCAACATCACTTCCGTCCACGAAGACTGGCCGATGCCCGGCAACACGGCCTACTGCCTCTCCAAGGGCGGCATGCGAATGCTCACCCGCACCGCCGGCGTCGAGCTCGCGCCGCACAACATCCTCGTCGTCGGCGTCGGCCCCGGCGCGGTCGCCACGCCGATCAACCTCTCGACGATGAACGACCCCGCGCTGTTGAAGAAGCTCGACAACGCGATTCCGCTCGGCCGCATGGCCAAGCCGGAAGAAATCGCCAGCGTCGTCGGCTTCCTCGCGGGCGACGGCGCCAGCTACCTCACGGCCACCACCATCTTCGCCGACGGCGGCATCATGCAAAGCAGCCCCGGCTTGTAACCAACAATCCCTCATTTAGCCGCGTCGCTCGCGACGCAGCTCCGTCATGCCCTCAATGATGCCCTCCACCAAGCAAAACCCGCCCCACGTCATCGTCCTCGGCGCCGGCTTCGGCGGCATCGGTGCCGCGCAGAAACTCCGCGATGCCCCCGTGCGAGCTCACCATCGTCGACAAGCACGACTACCACACCTTCCAGCCGCTCCTGTACCAGGTCGCCACCGACGAGCTCGGCCCCACGGAGGTCGGCTACCCCGTCCGCGAGCTGCTGCATCGCCACTCCAACGTCACGTTCCACAAGTCCGCGGTCCAAAGCATCGATCTGGCCAAGCGGCAAGTTTCCTGCGAAGGCATGCCACCGCTCCAGTACGACTATCTCGTCCTGGCCCTCGGCGCGGTCGTCAATTTCCACGGCACGCCCGGGGCCGCCGAGCATTCGTTTCCGCTCTACACGATGGCCGACGCGATCCGGCTTCACGACCACATCCTCAAAATGTTCGAAGCCGTCGACAAGAAACCGGCGCTGGCCGACGACGGCGCCCTCACGTTTTGCATCGTCGGCGGCGGCCCCACCGGCACCGAACTCGCCGGGGCGATGTCGGAACTACTCCACGCCGAACTGACCGAGGACTATCCCAACTTGCCGATCGACAAGGTGCGAATCGTGCTTTACGAACACTCGCCCCACCTGCTTGCGCCGTTCAAGCCCAAGCTCCGCGACTACGCTCAGAAGACACTCGAAGAGCGCGGCATCGAGGTCCACACAGGCGTGGGCGTGAATGAAGTCGGACCGAAAGAAATCACGCTCGCCAGCGGCGAGAAAGTGAAGACTCACACGCTCGTCTGGGCAGCAGGCCTCGCAGCCAGCCCCGTCGCCACGTCGCTCGGCATCGAGCTTGCCCCCGGCGGCCACATCCCCGTCGACGCCAATCTCAACGTCAAAGATCATCCCGAAGTTTTCGTCGTGGGCGACGTCGCCTCGGCGATCGACGCCAAAACCGGCAAACCACTCCCTGGTCTCGGCGCGGTCGCGCTGCAAGCCGGCCGGTACGTCGGCAAATCGATTGTGGAGATGGTTGCCGGCAAACCGGCCAAGCCCTTCGAGTACTTCGACAAAGGCGTGATGGCCCAAATCGGCCGCGGCGCCGCGGTGGTCGAACTGCCCGGCAACATCACCCTCACCGGCCACACCGCCTGGCTCGCATGGCTCGGCGTCCATTTGAGTCTTTTAAGCGGCGCCGAAGAAAAAACCAGCGTCTTCGTCGACTGGGGCTGGAACGCGCTGACCCGCGACCGCGGCAAACGCATTATCCTCACGGATGAATATCTAGCCGAGAAGGACTCCAGCGATTAGCGCTCGCGGCAGCGCCGGCGCCACACCGCCCATGCCAGGGCGCCCGGCAACATCAGTAGCGTGCTCGCCGGCTCCGGGACGATCGTTGCTACGCGGAACCCTTGGCTGTTGAAGGATCCCGTGGGCGCGGATGCGGATTCCACTCCGGCAAAGTAGGAAATCATGTCGAAATAGTGATCGAACGCCGAGCCCCCGCGGATCCGCCGATACGGAGTTGAAGTCGGCGTATATAAGTCCTCCAGCCACTCGCTCACGTTGCCCCCTTGGTCGAACGTTCCGTAGGAGCTTGGGGAATGGGTGTAGGCCCCGACCGGCGTGAGGTAGTTCTGGTCGAGGTGGAACACAACGTCATTGGTCACCGCAAAGCCATCGTTGTAACCATTGTCGTACAAGTTATCCAAGAGAAGGAAGTTGGCCGTGTTCGACGCATCCGGCGCACTGTCGCCCGGCGGCGGTGCGCTATAGGGTTGGTTGTCCGACGCCGTCGGATACTTCCAATAGTTCCCGCTCGCGCCGTCATTCCGATGGTAGGCGGCTTTGTACCATTCGTTTTCGGTCGGAAGAAACCAGCGGGCGGACGCATTCCGCGCGATCGCTTCGCCGCCCGGCGGATCCGCAACGGCGCTGGGCAGCGTGTACGCGCCCGTTTCTGTGTCGCCGCTACCTTGCCCGTTATGCAGCCAATTGACAAAGCGGATCGCGTCGTACCACGTCACGCGGGCGACAGGATAATTGTCGCTGCCCGGCCAGAGTTCGTACTTCGCCCCGTTCGGTGCGGCGGGGTTCAACTCGATCCCCACGTTGTACGGTGGACCGGGACGATGGTGCAGACCAAGTGCATTGCTGCCCGACGGATCGACCGCATTGAGAAACTCGGTGTACTGCGCGTTGGTCACTTCGTACTTGGCAATGCGAAAGGCGTGATCGACGGCACCGTGGCCAAGATAATCAGGCGCGTTGCCCGCGTTGCCGACGGCGACGGTCTCGATGGTCACCGCTTGCGCCTTCCAGGCCCAGCCGAGGATTAGTCCAAGGACTGCCCATTGTAATGCGCGCGACATCAAGCGACTCCATGAGAATGCAAATCTGGAAGAGAATTCAAGCCAATGCGACAGAAAGCCTACTATACCACGGATGTCGCGACCTGACAATTTTTCGCCAACAGAGGTGACGTGTCGAATTTCCAGCAGGCGGCGCCCTCACTGGCCGCGTCGCCTGGCTCGCCTAGCTCGGCGTTCACCCGAGCCTGCTGAGCGGCGCCGAAGAAAAGACAAGCGTCTTCGTTGACTGGGGCTGGAACGCGCTGACCCGCAACCGCGGCAAACGCATCATCCTCACCGATGAGAACGTGGCGGCCGAGGATGCGGCGAACTAAATGCGGCGCAGCTCGGCTGGGGACGACGTCGGCCACGACGCAGCGGAATTAAATCGATACTTCAAAAGTCGCTCAAGAGCGGGACGCTTGGCAACGCGGGCTGGACGCAAACCACTGGCGCGACCCGGCCCATGGATTGGCCTCCGCTCGGCGCGAGGAACTCGACGCGATTTCGGCCGTTGTGCTTCGCCGTATAGAGAGCGGCGTCGGCGGCTTGAATCGCTGCTTCGGCGCCGACACGACAATCGGAATTCACCACCGTGACTCCGAAGCTCGCGGTCACGGGCACGCGAACGTCCGCCGACTTTGTCGCCAAATGATTGCAGCTCTGCCGCAGACGCTCGCTGTGGCTAATGGCATTCATTTGATCGCAGCCAGGTAAAATGATCAAAAACTCTTCGCCGCCATAGCGACCGATTGCGTCATACGGACGAATCGCGCTGCGCATCTGTTCCGCGGCTTCGCACAGCACGCGGTCGCCGACGAGATGGCCAAACGTATCGTTGACTACCTTGAAATGGTCGATGTCGGCAATCACCACACCCACCGACATACCCTGTCGCTCGGCGCGGGCGAGCTCGTTGTCGAGCAGTTCGATGATCGAATTGTGATTCCACAGGCCAGTGAGTGAGTCGTGGGCTGCCAGATCGCGTAGCGTTTCGCGCAGTCGTGAGCTGATCCAACAAGCAGAGAATCCGTTTTCCCGTCCGCAGGCGGACGCGAAATTCCTGCGGGTCGAACGGCTTGGCGATGTAGTCGTCGGCTCCCGCTTCGAGGCCGGCGACGATGTCGTCTTTGCAGTGTTTGACGGTGAGCAGCAGGATGTAGGTGTAAGGGTCGCTTCTGCGATCGCGAATCTCGCGGCAGAGCTGTACGCCATCGAGACCAGGCATCAACCAGTCTAGAACGGCAAGCTGGGGCGCATCGGGTATCGTCAAAATCCCCAGCGCCTCCAGCCCATCCTTGGCGACGATCACATCATATCCCCAACGTCGGAGAGATGATTCGATCAATCGGCGCGAAACCACTTCGTCTTCGGCAACAAGCACTTTCATGCGGGAATCCCCTCATCGACTTCGGTTAACACGACTCGCAGCTTTTCGAACTCAGTCTTCAATTCGACGAGCGCCTGATCGACCCCGTCCCAATCGCCGCTCCTGGCGATGGTCTCCACTTTTAGGGCTGTCAGCGCACACCTCGTCGCACACATGCTCTTGAGCACACCTTTGAGCGTATGGCTGCCGCGAACCAGATTTCCGGGATGACGTCTCACGATCGCCGACTCGATTTCCGCCAGCAGTTGCGGTGAGCTGTGTAAATGGAGCTCGATCATCTCGGCCAGCAACTCCTGGTCGTCTTCGACGCGGGCTTGAAGTGCCGCCAGATCGAACACGTCGATATCGACCGCCCCCGGCGCAGAGCGGATTGTGCCGGACGCTCCTGGCTCCTGGCAACGATTGAGCGAATACTGACCGGCCACCAGCGCAGCGATCTCGCGCGACTGCTCGATGTACCGCTTTTGCGGCGCCCACCGCGCAACCATCTCGGCCAACGCTTTGGGTTGGACAGGTTTGGCGACGTAGTCATCCATTCCGGATTGCAGACATCGTTCGCGGTCGCCCTTCACGGCGTGCGCCGTCATGGCAATGATGGGTACGTGCAGCCCTGTCTCCTGCTCCGAGAGGCGAATCGCCCTGGTGGCTTCGAGGCCGTCCATCTCCAGCATTTGAATGTCCATCAATACGAGATCAAAATGCTCACACGCGAGTGCATGAATCGCCTCGCGGCCGTTGTTCACCGCTACGACGACGTGTCCACGCTTTTCGAGCGAGCGGATGGCCACACGCTGATTGACCGGGTTATCTTCGGCCAACAAGATATTGAGTTGAATCGCAACGGCCGATTGATTGCCGGCCGACAGGGCTGAATCGCCCGTCGCCGCTGGTCGTTCTGTCGAGGCGTTCGATCCAGCCCCGGTCCGAGATTCGGTGCACTCAGTCTGAAGATCGTTGTTTCGGTAACGGTCCATTCGGAAATTGGTCGTGAAGTGAAACGTCGAGCCCTCGCCCACCACGCTCTCCACGCGAATGTGTCCACCCATCATCTGGACCAGACGGGTCGAGATGGTCAAGCCTAAGCCCGTCCCGCCATATCGGCGCTTCAATCCTCCGTCAGCCTGGGTGAAGGCGTCGAAAATGAGATCGAGCATGCCCGGGGGAATGCCGACGCCCGTGTCGCGCACGGAAACATGCAGCCGGATGGCGCTATCCTCGACCAGCTCTGACTCGAGGAGTACGACCACCTCGCCGGCATCGGTGAATTTGATCGCATTGCCGATCAGATTCACCAAGATCTGCCGAAACCGCAGCGGGTCGCCGATCAATTGGTCGGGGGCGTTGCCGGAATCGCTCCAGACAACCGCCAGGCCTTTTTCACGAGCACGTGGCAGGAATGACTTGACCACGTCGTTCATCAGCCTGCGCAGCGAAAAGCTCGTGGACGCCAATTCGAGCTTCCCGGCTTCGATCTTGGAAAAGTCGAGGATGTCGTTAAGTATCTGCAACAGCGACTGCGCCGATGTCTGAACCAGCTGCAAATCTTCGTGTTGTTCGGCCGACAAGTCGGTGTCGAGCGCCAGCTCGGTCATGCCGATGATCGCGTTCATCGGGGTGCGAATCTCGTGCGACAAGTTTGCAAGAAACTCGCTCTTGGCCCGATTGGCTGCTTCCGCCTTGACTTTGGCGATTTGCAGCTCCGCCATCGTCTGGTCCCGCTCCACCAAAGTCTTCGTGACTTCTCTCCTCCGTCGCCAAGAAAATGCTGCTAAGCCAATCGCCAAGTAGGCGCAAACGATAAACAATTCATCGATTTGCCATTTATTGTGGTGAATCAGAAAGTCGTCAAATCGCTCATACAATTCAAAGTGGCCGGCCATGAAGTAGACGCCGATGGCGCCGGCGACGATGACAATCAAATCGATCGCAGTTGCTGGAAACCGACGGAAGTAGTTTAGATTCATGGGGATGCCGTCGAGGATTTCTCGAGAGAATATTGCGTTAACGTCGCGCGAGGCGTGCCGCCGGAAACTCATAAATCGCCAGCAGGAAGACGCCCAGCTTGGGCGCGTCGCGGTTCAAGCCAATCGGCAGCGACACGGCCAAGTCGAACGGAGCGTCGAATGGCTGCCAATAGAGCGCCGGCGCCAATCGCACCGGCGACTCTTCGGCATCGAACTCGACGCTGGACTCCAGGATCGCGGTGATGTTGCCGGTACGCCGGAAAATGGCCAGCGACACATCGCCCGCAACATCCGTCGCCTCGTCCCGCACCACGGGGTCGGCAATTTCCACTGCCGCCGATAAATTGACGGCGAACGTGCGATATTCTTGATAGGCAATAAAAAACGGCTCGAAGACGCAAGCCCGCGGCTCGTCGGGCGTCGCGTCAATCGGCGGTCCGAACTCGAAACCAACTCCGTAAGCGCTACCGGTGCAACGCTCGCTGTAGAAATTGTAGTACACCTCGACGCTGCATTGCTGCAATCCCTGGAACGATTCGTCGGGCCCCAGGTGAGTATTGGCCTCGAAACCAATTTGAAGCTGATCGGTAATTCCGTATTCAACTTCGAATAAGAACGCTGCGTCCTGCTGAGCCTCTGCTCCCTGAAAGAATCCGCCCGTCAGTTGTACCTCGCCCGCTTCCTGCGGATAGACGATTCTGCCGAGGAATAGCTCCTCGATGTAGGGTGTGACCTGTTGGCTCTCGTCCTCTTGTTCGTCCTCTTGATCATTGTCGTCGCGGGCGTCCGCGGTGGTGTCAAATCTTGGCGTGTCGGAGACCGGTTCGAACGGGGACGCCCATTCCACCGCGTGCACAGCCGACGACATCGCCATTGCCCAAATCGCCAAGCAGAATAGCGCCCAAACAGAGCGCGGGCGCCCACGATCGTGCGCGAAAACGAGTATCGTCCGCAACCGGCCCCATGTTCTGCCTCATTTCAAGACCAATGGAAGTCACTCTAGCGTACGTTATCGCCCGGTCGCGACGGCTAACGCGCGGGAAAAGCACTCGATGCACACCGGTCAATCGCGGCATTATGCCTGCGACCGGCTGTCTGGGCGATTCGTCGGGTTTGAATGTGCCGATAGCGCAGGCCGAACTGCGGAACGGCGTGGCCTTCGCCGCGCTATGCCTGCCGAATCGCGGTCGCCAGCTCGAGCCGGGCGGCCCGCTCCGCCGGAACGTAAGCGGCCGCGGTGATTACCAGCAGGCCGCCGACAAAGCTGCCGCCCAGCAGCCAGGGGTGCACCGCGAAGGGCACCGGGTGTCCGATCGCCGACAGCGTGGCGAAGTTGATCAGATAGGCGATCGTCACACCCGCGGCGATGCCCGGCACCAGCGCCAAGAGGCCCATCATCAGCGCCTCGGCCAGAATCGTCTTGCGGACCTGGTTGCGCGTCATGGCCAGGATCCGCAGCAGCCCCAACTCGCGGGTCTGCTCCAGCACCGTGACCGTGAGCGTGTTCGCCACGCCGAACGCCGCGACCAACAGCGCCAGCGCGACCATGCTCCACAGCCCCGCCACGACGCCGTTCATCATCCGGTCGATCGAGCGCTGGATGTCGGAAAACGACTGCATCGTCAGGCCATATTCGTCGACGAGCTTCTGCAGGTCGGCACGGACTTCGTCCAAACGACGATGGTCGGCCTTGATCAAAAAGGCGTCGATGCCTTCGATGCCCAGCAGCCGCTTGGCCACGCTGCGATCGACGTAAATCGTCAGCCCACCCGCCTGATAGTCGTTGGCGACCGCCGCCACGCGGAACGCACGTGTTTCGTTCGCCACCTGGAGCGTTATCTCGTCGCCCGCCTTGAGCTTTGACTTTTGCGCCAACACCGAGCCGATAACCACTTCGCCTTCGTGCAACTCCCGGCGCACGACGTTCGGATCACCGCTCTCCAAATCGAGCTCAAGCGGATGGGCGTCGGAAAACTCGCGGACGAACAGCACCACCGTGTCGCCGCCCGTCTTCGCGTTCACGAACCGCACCGATTCGACGCTCTTCAGATTCGGCACCTGGCGAATCTTGGCGTCCAAAGCGTCCGGCAGGTCGGCGGCCATGCCCGTGGCCAAATCGGGCACCATCGCCCGCACGAAGAAGTCGGCCACGATCGCTTTGCGATACCAATCCCTGACGTTCTGCACGTTGTCGATCAAGGCGCTCGCCAATCCGATGCCCGTGCTGACGGCGATGAACACCACGCCGGTCGTGAGCGCAGTCCGCGTGCGGTGACGCACCAGCTGTTGCCGTGCCAACCGACCTTCGACGCGCATCCACGGTCGCAGCAATCCGGCGGCCAGCGCCGAGAGGGGCCGAATCACCAGCGGCAGCAGCGACACCAAACCGATCAGCAGCAAAAGCGCGAACCAAATCACGTTAAACGGCAGCACCCAACCGGCTGCGATCGCAACCATCAGCACCGCCGCGAGCATCACCAGCGCCCCACCGATCACGATGAACGCCCGCGACGTGCCCTCGATCTCGTCGGTCAGCACCTCGCGCATCGCCTCGAGCGGCGATAGATGGCTGGCTTTGTACGCGGGGATCGCCGCCCCGGCTAGCGAAATGCCGACTCCAAACAACGCGGCCAGCACGAACGGCATCGCACTGAGCTCGATTCTCGGCAGCGCCGTTCGGTAAAGCATCCCCATCGCGTCGGACAAATAGTGGGCGACCAACATGCCGAGCACGCAGCCGAGCAAAGTGCCCACCGCCCCGAGAAAGATCGCTTCGCTATACACCAAACGCCTGATTTGACCCCGCGTTGCGCCGATGGCACGCATGATCCCGAGCTGCCGCCGACGCTGCGTCACGCTGATCAAAAACGTATTGATGATCACGAACAGCGCCAACAGCACCGAGAAACGCGCGGGCCATGCCCAAGCCCAATTCGGTGGAAAGCGAAGTCTGCTCGGCCATGGCGCTGCGGGCCGTCGGGCGGTGGACCGTCACGTTCTCGGGCAGCAGCTTGGCGATCGCCGACTTGACGCTCGCCTCATTCGCCGTCGGATCGACGACCAGCTCGATCGCGTCGAGCTTGCCGGGCGAGTTGAATGCGCCCTGCGAAGCCCGCAACGTCATCAACAGCACCGCTCCCTGCCCCGTGTTCGCGGTGCCCTCCGATTTGTACAGCCCCAGGACTTGCGTCTTGACCAAACCGCGCCGCGTGAGAATCTCCATGATGTCGCCCGGCTTGGCGCCGACGCTCTTGGCAAAGTTTTCGTGCAGCAGCACGCCCGGCGCGCCGCCCAGCGGCCGGCCCGGCCACGACTTTGAAATCGTGGATCGCCTGGTCGAGCTGCGGGTCGATGCCCATCGACATCAATTGCACCCGCTTCTTGCCGACGTAAATGATCGAGCGACGCTGCATCAGCGGAGCGGCCGCTTCAACGCCCGGAACCGCGCTGACTTCCTTCAACAGCGCCGCGTCGAACGTCGTTCCGAGCGGGCCGGCGATTTCGAGCGACGCCCGGCCGGCGATCGATTGAAAGATGTCGTCGAACGCGCGCCGTGTGGTTTGCGTCGTGAGCGTCACCGCCATCACCGCCGCCACCCCGATCACGATGCTCATCAGCGTGAGAAACGATCGACCGGGATGCTTGGTGATCTCGCGCCAACCGAGTTTGAAGTAGACCATGTGCGATTCCTTGCCCAGTTATCGCACGGCGGCCGCTGTCGGCCGGGATCGTTCGGCGGGCGCTTCGACGCTGACGATTCGTCCGTCGGCCACCCGCACGATGCGGTCCGCGACGTCGGCTACTTGCATGTCGTGCGTCACCAGCACCACGGTTTGGCCCTGCCGATCCACGAGGTCGCGCAGCAGGCGAACGACTTGCTGGCTGCCGATGCTGTCGAGGTTGCCCGTCGGTTCGTCCGCCAGCACTAGCGCCGGCTCGATCACCAGCGCCCGAGCGACGGCCACGCGCTGCTGCTCGCCGCCCGACATCATGCTCGGAAAGTGGCCGTGCCGCTCGCTGAGCTCCACCAACTCGAGCATCGTCGCAGCCCGCTGCCGGGCGACCGACTCCGCCACGCCGTCCAATTCCAACGGCAGCGCGACGTTCTCGATCGCAGTAAGCGTCGGGATCAAATTGAACGACTGAAACACGAAGCCGATCCGACGGCGGCGAAGCAACGTGCGCTGGTCGTCGTTGAGCGCGGCAAAGTCCTTGCCCTCCAACAGAATGTGGCCGCTCGTGGGCGTCTCGACCGCTCCCAGCAGGCTCAGCAAAGTGCTCTTGCCCGATCCCGAGCGGCCGACAATCGCCAGCATCTCGCCCTGCTCGACCGCCAGATCGACGCCCCGCAGCGCCGCAACGCGAACTTCGCCATCCATGAAAGTCTTCGTGACATTTGCCGCTTCCAATACATGCATCGAGTGATCTCGCAGGGGTGCGTATCGTTCTGCAGTTGCAGAGATTATGTATTTTAGGGAGTTTTAGCCCAGTGGCTACGGGGGTTTTAATGCCATCTTGCCCATCTTATCGAGGAAATAGCCGAATCTCGAAGCCCGACGAACGAGAACCCAGCGGCTTCCCTGCCGGGGCTTCGCACAAGAACGGCCGGGGCTTTGCACAGAAAGGACCACGTGTGGGAGGCGTCTCCGACGCCGATGTCGCTCAACCGCCGATGTCGCTCAACCCCGGGACAGGCCCTGCCGCAGATTCCGAATTCACGGTCAAAGACCCGCTCTCACCGAATCTCTTGGGCAAAGCCGATGGCGGGCCAGAAAAAGGGGCCGCAACAAGCGATAGCCAGCCAATTGAGGCGATGTCTATCGAAAGCCACACGATCCGTCCCACTCATCACCCGGCATCATCGCACGTCGACGAGCGTCGCCCCGCCGGGGATGCATCGGATATCATCGCCGGCAGTCCAGGACCTCAGGGCACTCGCCCTACACGCCCAGGCCCCTCCGAAACCAAGCAGCACTCCCGCCGAACCCCTCCCCCATTTTGCAATTTGCATTCGTCACATTGCAATTTGCAATTTCCGCTCTTTTGCTCTGCCCCGCAGGGGCTTAATACCATAGCCCGGGGCAAGTCGAAGCGGGAGCAACAGAGATCGCCGAGTGGTAGCGAGGAAGCAAGACCGATGGCGGTAGTAACCGAATCGTCACGAAGCCGCCCCGGGTAACCATCACCAACCATTCCTCGGCCGAGCAAGACGCGCCGCCGGCAGACACGCATCACCCAGGCCGAAACGAAATGGGGCACTGCCAGTATCGCCTTGCTAGCCGAAGGGGGCAGAACGAAGAGAGCTGGACGTCCCTCGGCCCGCTTATTCGTGTCGATTCGTACTTCCCCGTTTCTCGCCGCGAACGCCCAACAAAATAGCCCCCACCAGCGCGAGCATGATCGACGCCGGCTCCGGCACGGCAGCCGCACTACCGCTGCCGACCGTTGCACCAAGGATGTTCCGCCAGACGGTGTAGTCGGCCGCGTTGACGATGCCATCGCCGTTGCCGTCTGCGGCTGCATTGGTTGTACCGAAGTCTGCCTTCCAAACGTCGTAGTCTTCGGGGCCGACTGAGCCGTTGCCGTCGTAATCTCCTGGCACGGGGCCGGCTGCGTCGCCGTTCCACTACGTCAAGGCGTAGTTTTGTGACGTTCCCAACCCGCCGATGTGTTCGACGACAATTCGGTAGTCACCGGGATTCTGAACATTAAAGAAAATATGCTCAAGGTTCATTTCCTGTGAAATAGACTCGGCAAATGTGATGCCGAGGTCGGTTTTCAAACTGACGTTTAGATTGTTGAGGATGTCGTCGGTGTCCGCGTATGGAAAGAATTGATCGCCTGCACAGTATATTCCAGCGCCGCAACTTTCGGTGTGGTTTACAACGCGATCCCATGCGAGTGTTATTGCTATGTATCCCGACACGCCAGACAACATGTATTCAACCGTCCCACCCTCGCCAATAGAGCCATAATCCCAGCCGATTCTCGGAACCATTCCAGGGGCGTATTCACCGGGACTGAGTTGTTGCACCGAACGGCGCGACGTTGAGATGTCCGGCACCCATTTCGTCATCGAGCGGGATGAACGGATTATTGAAGGCTTCCGACATTGTCCAATCCTTATCCGCTGAATCCTTGATGGTGCGTGTCGAACCGTGGACGCCACTTATCTTGTCGGCTGCATTCATCATCACTGCCTTCATCGTTTCGTGACGCTGAGAATTGGGGTTGATGCCTCCGCTGAATCGCGGATTGGAGGCGTCGATTTGCTGCTGAGCATATTGCTGTAGGAGCGCGACCGTCCCTGTAACGTGGGGAACGGCCTCGCTGGTACCACTTACCGTGATGGAATTGTCACCGGGGTTCAGCACTGAAATGTCCGTCCCGGGCGCCAATATGTCGATGCTAGTTCTATCTCCGATGGCATCGCCACCAAATATGTCGTGATTATTGATTTCGCCAAAATCTCGTAAACTCCTCGTCAAATAATGGGTCTGTTGGCCCAGAGGCGGCAACCGTTATCCCGTTGTATTCATCACTTGGTAAGAACTTGGGAGCGAGGTCGTTATTGGGCCAACCTACCACGTACAACACGTCATGCCGTCGTGCCGACCAGTCGATGAATTGCGTGAGAAGCGACCTTCCGTCCACGTCCTCGACGAAGCCCTGCGGCTCCGTTCCAAAACTCATGTTTATCGCCTTTACCTTGACGCCAGCACCGTTCAGAGTTGCCATTCGATTGAGGGCAAGCGTGGCATCGACAAGATCGCCCGAGAATCCGCTCGAATGCAAATTAGCCTTTGGAGCTACACCCTCAAACATGGCTCCGGCAGTAGCATCGCCAATCATCACTCCGGCTACGCGCGTTGCGTGGTCGTCAACGTGGCCACCGGGCGAATCCATGCCGCCGACGCCTTGAAAGTACACGCCCGCCGGCTTGGTATTGGACGCCGAATCTGCCGGAGCATCGTATTCCGCTTTACCCGAACGACTTGGTTCAACCTGACCGATTTCCACTCCGGTTCCGTCAAGTCCGGTAGATTTTGAGTCTATCCCGAACTCGCTGATCGAAAAGGAGCTTGCAAGAGCCGTATTTGCCGCAAGAATCACTACAATCGCGGCGTATCGCATACATGCCTCCTATCATTGGACAGTCAACGATGCGGAATTGCATACCACTGTACGTGGATCGCGCACTAGCTTGACTGGCTTCCCTTGCTGATCCACTGGCGGCAATTGCTCAATCGACGCCTGCACTTCTCCTGCTGGCAGCCTCCCAAGCGGAATCAGCGCGAACCTCGTGACTGCACTCTCCAAATTCCTGATCCTACTTTCTGACGGCTGCGTTGAAAGGCACTGATACTTCACCTGGATTTGCCCGGTTGATTTCTCGACGGACACAATTTTCATGTCCAAACTTGAGGGATGTGAAAAGAATACGAGGGTCAAATCCATGTCAGTCGGAAAAGACTCTTTTCGCGGCTGCCGACCTAGGAAGACATCATCCGCATTCTTTAGCGCTTCTTTGTCAGTTCCGACAACCACGAACGCTGAATCCGCTTTCTCTCCTCTATTCGGCCCCTTTTCAAGTCGGGCTGCTATTCGATTGACCAAAGAACCCCAGAGGAATTCCTTGTGAGTCATGTTGCGAATATCTCGCTTCGGCTCAAGATCGCGCACATCTCGCGTTCCTGGAAGGTTGTAGCCCCAGATTTGATCGAGCGGAATTTCTGTTGCCTTCGGCTGTTCGTTAGGAGTCGCGGCACCAGCCACGGCGACCAGCAATAGACCCATTCCAATTGCGCAGACTGTTGCAAGGCGATTCATGTTTCGACCTCAGACAAGGGGTGTCGCCGCACCCTACCACAGTCCACCATCCATTAGCAAACAAATTTTGCCAAATCTTAACACGCTCTGCATTCGTCGAATGCAAGCTGGGTTATTCCCGCACAGCGATGCGTCAGTGTGACACGTCTTGACAAGACATGCAGTGACATACATCTGTCACTCGAACGCAATTACCGCACGATCGCGTCGAGCGTCTTGTTGGCCGAACGCGAACCGCAGCGCGAACCGCGGAGATCCAATTCCGACTCCATTCGGCCGGGCGTTCGGCTTGATACGACGCATGTCTAACCACGGTTTGCCTGTTTGCTAACCCATTGCTCCCCAAGGCCTTCGGCTAATCGGCAAGGTGGCCGAAAACAGTTGTTGAATCCGGACGCATGATGCCTTAGGTTGAATCTCGCACCAGTGACGGGTGTTCAGTACGTATGGCGTACTGCTCGCCGCTCGCCGAGATCCCTACCGAGAGTTCGAATTCAGCCTCAAACAGGCACGAGCAGTCACAGAAACTCTTTCTTTGTGCCTCTGCGTGCCTTTTGGTGGCCATTCCCTGCGTGAAGGTCCCAAGCACCGCCGTCGACCAAACGTCCATTTTAGAACTGGAACTTGCGGCAGCGAGGCTGGGGGCGCAAACAACTCGACGCCTTGGGAGAAACTCGACGCCTTCGCAAAAACAACGGGTTTTTGAACAATTCGAAATGGAACCGCTGATAAACGCCGATCGAAGAAAGTCATCCCCTCACCGCGGCCGACTCATCGGCGTCCATCGGCGGTCAAATGGTTTTCCTCCGTGAACTCCGTGGTGAATCCTTCCCCCTGGCCGAAAACAGATACTTGACAGTCGTCCACTATCTGGTAGAAACGAGCATGTACTGAGACGACTCGTAGGCGTCGAGGCCATTTCCTCCGCTGCGCGTGAGGCCACCGATTGAAAATCCTCCGTCCGCGGTCGTCACGGTGCGTTGATCTTTGACAATCGAAAACGAAGCGGTTGGCGAATCGCGAACAGCTATTGGCCAGCGGTCGCTGTGCGCCGTTTAGTCGGCGGATGGTTGCTTTCGAGGTGCGCACCCGTGTGGGGAACGTGCATCCTCCGGGCCGCGAATTTTGGAACTTTCGGCAATAGCGCAAATTCGGTGCATTTTGGACTAAGCGTTTTACGATATCGACGTGATTTGCAGAGTGGCCAGCCACCCATGCGCGACAAAATGGATGAATTTTGGAATGGGGAATCGCGTTTTTCAACTGTGTTCCAATGCTCCAAAATTCAAAATCCAGCATCGAGTAGCGAGCCAACGAAAAAACCCCCGCCACGACGTGAATCGTGGCGGGGGTCCGGAGTGATGCAATCGCTATTCGACGGTTGTAGCTCGGGCCTAGTGATTCGAGCCGCAGTCGCTGAAGTCGAGGAACCACCAGCCATCATCCCATTCGAGGCAGACCTTCCGCCAACCGAGCGGCACCTGCGGATAGGGGTAGAACGGACCGATGTACGGCCAAGCCGACGGCGAATACTGTTGCGGGTAGCTGAGCGCCGCGTAGTTCGGGTACGAAGCGTAGCTCGGCCAGGCGTAGCCCGGCATTTGAGCGTTGTCGTAGTTGACTGCCCCGCCCTGGCCGGCCGTAGCCCATCGCGGCCGGCGGACCACCCATCATGCCACCGCCGCCGCCCATCATGCCGCCGCCGCCCGGGCCGCAATTGCAGCCTGCCTGCATGGCGCCCATAGGCTGTTGCATCGGCTGTTGGGCCATCGCCAACTGAATCGGCGGCCGGCCGCCCATCGGCATCGGCGTATTGTTGCGACGCGGCGCTTGCATCCGGTTGGCCGACATTGGCCGCTGCGGACCCATCGGCTGGCGCCGAGCCATGTACGTTTGGTTTGGCTGCTGGCCGTACTGGCCCTGGTTCTGCGGGCCGGTGGGCTGATTGTCGGTCGGCTGCGGGCCGGCCGGCTGGTACGACGTCCGCACCGCACGCGGCGACTGCGCTCCAGCCGAGGTGAACGCGGCCGGCGTGGCCGACTTTTGCGCGGGCTGCGACGATGGCGTGTCGCCGGCGATCGTCAGTTTGTTGATGACTTGGCTGACGCTGTTCATCTGCTGAGTGAGCCGCACGGCAGTGACCAATTGCTGCTGATTGGCGACCGTGCCCGACAAGGCGGCCACGCCGTCCTTGTACTTCACGCCGATGCGATAGTCGTGCAACTGGCCGCTCGTCTTGAGCTGGCTGCCAATCTCTTGAGCGATGGCTTTGTCTTGGGCCGATTGAGCTGCGGCTGGTGTGCTCGGCACGAGCACCGACAGCGCGAGGCAGGCCACGAAAAACGATGTCCGCATTGTCTTTCCCCCTAGGTCGAATAGCGAGCGAACTTGGGGGTCGGCGGCAAACATCAGCCGAGCTCGCGCGAATGAATCGCCGCGGCTCGGAACTCCGACCGAACCAGACCCCCGGTCCTTGGACTTTGTTTCGGCTGACGGTAGTGCCGAAAGGGAGTCTTTTTCCGGTTTTGCCGGTCCTTCGGCGATGACACGCGAAACTAAGAAGTCTGGGCTGACTGTTCGACCCGGCCGGGGCGATTTGCGGTCGGAGACGCTAGCGATGCATCGCCAGCGAGGTCGTATGCTGCCGGTTCGTGGGCCCGCCGAAAATCGGTCACGGCCACCAGGATCATGGCAATCAGGGTCATTCCCGACGGGATTCCCAAACCCAGCGTCGCGTCGCGGCAATACCAAGTGGCCATCCCCACGGCACCCAGCGCGAGCAGAAAAAGAAATTGAAACGATCGTTCGCAGGGCGAGCCGGCGGCCACACGCGTTCCGCAAGCACATGCGATGGCGCCCAGGTGCAACGCAAGGAATCCACTGGTGGCCCAAACACTTCCAAAATCCATCCTTGGTTCCTTCCAAGGTTGAGGGCTGCCGGGGACGCGATGGGCTGCTGCCCGATCCAATCCTTGGATATCGGAGTTGTGCGACCCGAGGCCCGGCGATGGCATTTGCTTATGCGACTGCGATGCCAATGGCGAGCGGCGAGGCAGGGCCAGCGGCGGCTGCGCGATCCAAGGTCTTATGAATGAGGGACTTACGGTCATCAAGCTCGACTCACGGCTTGGCAATGCGGCAAGTCGGGCATGTCAAAATTTACCGATTTTGCAAACTTTACAGGCCACATCGCCTGGTGCCCGCAAATATACGGGCGATGCGCCGAGTTTAGCGGCACGCGGCTTGCCTCCCACTTCTCCGAGACCAGCTCCGCTCGTCGACACGGCGGAAGCGGTAGCCCTGCGCGCCGCAAGACGTGCAAGAGAAACACTTTGCGCCGAATTCGGTGCAATTACAACGAGTCAGGCCGGCCCATTCTGCCGACGCTCATCGGGCGGACCCGTGGCGACTGCGCAGTGCTCATTCGGTCGAATCGCACAGGAGTCTGCCGCCAACCGGTCGCCGGTGCGCGTGTTGGCGGAAGTTTTCGCCGCGGTAATAGCGGCACCCAGAGGGTGTGCGCCGCAGATTCCGCGGGGATTTTGGGCCGACTGCGCTCGCGCGACGCGGCTGGAAGGTGGAAACTGCGCTACCGGTCCGCGCGAAACGTCGAGGATGTGCTGCGATTCGATCGCGTATCGCCGCCTGGCGGTCGCCGCTGCGCGTTTCACCATTTTGGTGAAACCGAGTCACTATCTTGGTGCCGACCCGCTAACTGGCTGCCACGAAATAACTTCCGGCGTTCGCCGACCGGCCCGACGCCAATCTCTTGGCAGAGGAAACGCCGACGGATGGCCGAAACGCGAGACGCGCCAACGACTTGCACCGATGGCCGAGGTTTTCACCGCCGAGGTGACGGCTCTTCCTCCGGACCGAGCCAAGGCGCAAGGATTCGTGGCAAATCTTGCAACACAACGAAGTAATTTCTACGGAACGCCGCGCAGCAAAACGTTGCCGCTAGCTGCGTTTCATGCGGCACTATGGTGCGACGCCGCGGCTTCTTCCGTCGGTGCGTACTCTCTGGCGCGCCGATTGCATTCCCAGCGGACGCTCGGTTGTCAGTCGATTCGGCCAGGAGAGGGCGCTACTGCCAGGGAACTTCAAAGGAGATATCTTATGCGTTCCAGAAGCTTTCAATTGGAACAAGAATGCGGCGAATTCGATGGCGACGCGCTCGTTGATCGCTCGGAAGCGAATCGCAAGCAGTACAGCCGCGGCCGATCTGCACGCACGCCGCGCCGCCGCTCGACCCGAGCCACCGGGGCCAACGTGCCGCTGGGCATATCCGCTCGACGCAATCGCCGCTGGGCCTGGTAGGCTGGCTGCAATCGGCCTGCGACGCCGACCGCCTATCGCCGCTGATTTCCGACGGGGTTCTGGGCCGCCGCCGCGCCCAGCAGGCGTTTTAATTCGCCTTCCAGGTTGGCAGGAAAGATGTTGTTGCCCACGACGGTGCCCTTCTGGTCGACCAGGATCATCATCGGCAGCGTCATTACACCCAGCTCGTTCGCCAGCTTGCCGTCGAAGCCGCCCGGCTCCTGGATTTGCCGCCACAGGTAGCGGTTCTCGGCGAGAAAGGCCTGCATCGTCTTGGGATCCTTATCGAGGCAGACGCCGATGATTTCGAATCCACCGCGGCCGCCGTACTTCGCATAGAGATCGTTCAACGTGTCCATGTCGTCTTTGCAGCGATCATCCACGGTTCCCCAGAACTGAATCAACACGACGCGTCCGAGGTACGGCGGGGCCGCGATGTTGACCGCCCCGCCGCGGACGTCTTTCGCGTTGAACCGAATCGGCTTGCCGACCGAGTCGAGCCGCCGCAAGACGCCCTTGGCCTTGGTGGCTTGCGGGGAGTCGGGGAAGTCCTTGACCAGTTTTTCGTACCATTGTTTGGCCACGTCGGTGCGGTTGGCGAATTCGTGCGACATGCCGAGCTGCAACAGGGCCTCGGCCGAGTCGTTGCTATTCGGATAGGCATTGGCAAAGGTTTCCAGATCGGCCAGCCATTTCTCTTGAATTTTGCCGAAATCGGCGTCCGGCGCCTGTTGGCTGATCGAATTTTCGGCCCACATCCGCCGGAACTTCACGTAGCTGATCATCGGATCGTTCGGGTTCTTTGCGGCCAAGTCGTCGGCCAATATGTCCAGCCGCTCGAGTCCTTTCGGGTAGTTCGCGTTGGCGTCTTGCGCGGCGCTGCTGAGCATGTCGGCCATCTGCCGAAGCCACTCGCCCCGCGCCGTGGCGTCGTTTGCCGCATCGGCGAGTTTCTGAAGAATATCGGCACGCTGATCGGTAATTGGCCCCTGCTGACTCGGCGCCGCATTTCCCGCCTGAGCATCCAATTTTTCCAGGTCGGCCATCAACTTTTGCATTTCGTCGGACGGGCCGGTGGTTTCTGCCGGGGCTTGGGCGGCCCCTTCGAGGCTCCGCGTCAGGAGACCGCCCGGGTTGTCGGAACCAATCGTCGGTGCATCGAGCAGTTTCCACGTGTCGCCAACGGCCACCAACGTGCCCAAGTAAATCTGCTCGTGGTTCTCGCCGGTCGTCACCAGCGCCGTCGCGTTGTCGTGGATCGTGACGTCTTTCGTGGAACCATCGGTGCCGGCGGGAATGGTGGCCGGTCGAGTGCGGTAAAAATCGGCGAATTCCGTCTGCGGCGTCACGATTTTCTGCTCCGCCGCGAGCTTCGAGTATGCTGCGGGGGCCGCCTTCAACCTTGCTTCCAATCGCTGCGTTTGCTGATCGCCAAATCCCAAGGCCTCGAGTTCCGTCGGTGTGATGAGCAATAGCTGAAACCGTGCCGGGTCACGCGTTTTGAGCGCCCATACCAGCTCTTCGGCGACTTCGGGCGCCGAGATCACCTTCCAATAGTCGATGCGGCCGTCCTCGTTCTTGTCGACGCCCCAGCGCGTGCCGCTGGCTTGGAACCAGCGATATTGGTCTGCCTTCTTGTTGAAGTCGGAATCAATATCGCGATATGTCTCGAGGCCGTCCTTGTAATAGCACCAAAGGTCGACGATGTTGTCGCCGTTCGTGTCGGCAAAACGCCGCAGCGTTTCGCCCTGGGCATTCCGCACAATCCAGGCCGTCGCGCCCCCCTGGTTCTCCGCCCGGATCGTGCATCCGGCAATCTCTTGCTTGGTCGGCTGATAGTAGTCGACGTTCGGCTGAATCGGCTTGTAGACGAGTGCGTCGGCAGCCGATGGCGCCGCGCCGGCATGCGAGCACACGCCGAATTGAATGATGCCCAGTCCGAACGAGATCGCCGCAAAATGTCGCAATATCCGGTCCATCCAACGTGCTCCTCGTGATATGTCCCTTGGGGCCGCGCCGGCGTGCCGATTTGGCGTCGCCAGCCGCCGTAGCCCGACACGAACTATAGGCGCTCGGCCGAATTCCACAAATGCCAGCTTATTCGGCTGCGCCGCGTGATTTTCAGCCGAGTGTTGGGGCGAAAGCCGAGCCGAAAGGCTGCGGCTTTCGGCGGCGCCGGGACTGCGTTTGACAGCGAACCGGCAAAACCTAGAATAGTCTGTTCTTTGCAGATGCTGGCACGAAGAGGTTGTCGGCTATCGGCTGTCAGCTTTCGGCCAGGTCGGTGTTGCACCGGTCTTTTTTTGTCATTCGTGCCGACAGCGGAGAGCCGACGGCCAGCAACATCTTTCGCCGGGCGCGTAGCTCAGTTGGTTAGAGCGCAGCCCTGATAAGGCTGAGGTCCCAAGTTCGAGTCTTCGCGCCACCACTCGCAACCCCTTGAATCGTCGGGGGTTACGGCAATTGCAGGCTTTGCTTGTTCGTCAGTCTGCGTCTGTCCGCTTGTGTCCGTACCAGTCTGCAATAACTGGTGCATAGGAATCGTTGGCGTGTTGATCGCCGATGCAACGTGATCTTCGGTCACTTGCAGATAGTGCTTCGCGGCCACAGCTTCGCTGTTGCCGATCCATTCGCAGACAACTTGGATCGGGTAACGCTCGGCTAGTTCGGTCTGACGGCTTGAGCGGAGATTCTGGAACAGCTTGGGCCACGGCTTCACTCCAGCCCGCCCCATGATCCGCTGCAATTGGGTCCGAAGATTGGCATTTTGCCCGCGGTGCCGGCGAATGACGTACTCGGCCCCCTCAGGTGCCGCTTCCCACGCTTCCTGGAGAAAAGGCCGTAGCTCGGGGAAGATTGGCACAACGCGGCTCGCTTTTCCCTGGTGGGCTGTCTTGGGGCTCTGGACCGTCATCGTGGTCCAGTTTGCGTAATCGACGTCGATCCAACGCAACGCCATGTGCTCAGACGGGCAGCGTAGGCCGCCGAATCGGCTCAGGGCGAAGATCAGTTGCCACTCCGCGTCCGGGCAAGCGGCGAGCACCTTGGCCGCCTCCGCGTGCGACACGAAGTAGTACCGCTCCGCGTTCCGCTGGACCGTGATGCCCTTCATGGGCAGCCTGTCGTACTTGCGCGTATCACCCACGAACTCGCCTTCCTTGACCTGCCCGAGATCGCGAAGAAGTTGAGCGTTTTCTGCCCGCCTCTTCTCTTGCCGGTCGCGACGTATTTCCCAAGCCTCATCGGATTCGCCGTCGCTCCGATGTTCTCCCTCACGGTCAAGCTTATTCTGAGCAATTATCGTACGCGTAAGCCTTTGCGAATCGCCTTTCAACGGAACATATTCCCCGGTCACTCGAGCTTTCAGATGAGCAATTAGTTCCGACGTCTTCACGAATGGATGATCGGCGGGCCCAATGTCAAACTGTCGCGGACCCTCAGTAAAGCGGATCGCCGCATCAGTGAAATGTTGGAGATTGGATTCCACCAACGATAGAACGCGGCGATAAAACGCCTTTATCTGCGGATTGGAAAGTAGCGTGGAAACTTCTGCCATCGAGAATCTACCTCCTTTTGCGGGCCGGACCCGCGACGGCAAACCGGAGATAGAGGGTTCGCCGCCGCGGGTCCAAGTTGCGGTCGAACGGTTGCAATCCGTCCGGCCACCCATAATACGAACTATATCCGAACCGAGACGTTGTGTTAAGAACGAGGCACGATCAACTCGAAGCCGTGTGCAGTCCGAAACGCGATCGTGGCACGTCAGAGTTGCGAAGAAGTCGGCATTCAACTCAGGCGAGATATATAAAACCCATGCGCAAAAAGAGGTGCGGGTATGGAAAAGAGTTCGGCGCGATTGGGGCCCTCAGAAAACCTCGCTCCGGATCAACATTCTGGTCGACCGCTGAACCGCCTCACGCAGCGCCGGCGTTCTGCCGCGATGTCGGCTATCGTGGCTGCCGACTGCAAATTCGGAAAAGTCGCTTGGCCAAATTGATGGACCCGCGACTTTCGCCGGATTACGGTGGTGTGATCTCGCAAGGGCAGCAAACTCTACCGGTTTGACTGCACTTTTCGCTGCCCCGAACTGCGATCGGTGAAAACCACGAATGGCACTTAGATTTTGCGTAACATGTTGCCTTAGAATGGTATAGGTGGAAAAGGCCTCTCTTGCGTAGATGGAGCTGTCACACGCCCATCACTGGCAAGGAGGCCTCGCGATGTCGCTATTTAGTCGTCCCTGATAAATCACAAATTCGCCAGAGATTTGAGGGTGCATAGCTTGCTGGGTGGCACTAAAATTTGCCAGGTTTTGGTCCCGACGGTCCCGAAAGCTGGCAAAAAATGAAGCCCAAAGCAGCCACTCCGCAGTGTGAATTATTTGGCGCCCATCTGAGTGAGCTCTTGAATCCCGAGCACCCGCTCTACGTGCTGGCCGAGCGGATCGACTGGTCGCAGTTCGACGCGGCCATCGACGCTTGCTATGCGGACGAGCTAGGCCGACCGGGGGTCAACACGCGACTGATCGTCGGCCTGCTGTACCTGAAACACGCCTACGACGAGAGCGACGAGTCGGTCGTCGCCCGTTGGGTGGAGAACCCGTACTGGCAATACTTCTGCGGCTGCCAGTACATGCAGCACGAGTTGCCGATCGATCCGTCGAGTTTGAGCCGCTGGCGGAAGCGGGTCGGTGCCGAGCGGTTGGAGAAGCTGTTGGAGGCGACGATTCGCACGGCGTTAGCCATGAAGGCGGTCAGGCCCCAGGAGTTCCAGAAGGTCAATGTCGACACGACGGTCCAGGAGAAGGCCATCGCCTTTCCGACCGATGCCCGACTGTATCACAAGATGCGTGTGGCGCTGGTGAGGCGGGCCAAATCCTTGGGCCTCCCACTTCGTCAGAACTATCGTTTCAAGAGCAAGCAGCTGCTGGCCAAACAAGGCCGTTATGCCCACGCACGGCAGATGAAAAGGGCGGCGAAGATGACGCGTCAGCTGAAGACGATCTTGGGTCGTGTGCTGCGGGACATCCAGCGAAAAGCGCCCGTCATCCAGGGCCAAATCGCTGACGAGCCCCTGCGTGAGCTCCTCGCCATGGCGGAGCGTCTGCTGGTGCAGACGCGGACCAGCAAAAACAAACTCTACAGCGTGCATGCTCCCGAGGTGGAATGCATCTGTAAGGGAAAAGCGCACCAACGCTACGAGTTCGGCTGCAAGGCCAGCGTGGCCACTACCAGTAAGAGGAATTGGATCGTCGGTATCCAGGCTTGGCACGGCAATCCTTACGACGGGCACACGCTCAACGGCGCGATCCAACAAGTTGAACGGCTAACAGGTCACACGCCTGACGATGTGATGGTGGACCAAGGCTACCGCGGGCACGGTTACGCAGGCTCGGCCATCGTCCACGTGGTCCGCACGATTCCCAAGCGAGCGACGCGGATGCTTCGCCGGATGTTGAAACGTCGTGCGGCCATTGAGCCGACGATCGGTCACCTGAAGAGTGACAACCGCATGAATCGGAACTACCTGACCGGCCGAGAAGGCGACAAAATCAACGCGGTGCTGAGTGCCGCTGGGTACAACCTCCGCAAACTGCTGCGGTGGGCTGTTTTTGCGCCAATTTTCTGGCTCTGGCACCGGCTCGCGGTCAGGCTCACCGCCGAAGTCGCGTCCCGCCGAACATCGCACCTGCCGATGCCCGTTTGATTCGCCCCAGCTCGCACCTCAAAATCATGCCGACGCGGCCAACAGACATTTTTTCAGGGACGACTATTTAACCAGGGACGGTTCCGCCAACAAGTGCGTTTTCTGCAGAGGCAGTTCCTGCAAGACGGCGAGTTGCCGTTCAGCGATGTGTTGTCCGAGGGGACGATCACGCAGGCATTGAAAGCACTGGATGCTGTCTGGCATGACCGGGTCTATTCGCCGCTGGTGACGCTGTGGGTGTTCTTGAGCCAGGTGCTGAGCCAGGATCATTCCTGTCGTGCGGCCGTTGCCCGCCTGATCGCTCACCGCGTCTCACGCGGGCGACGTCCCTGCTCTGCGGAAACGGGCGCGTACTGCCAAGCCAGGAAGCGCCTGCCGGAGAAGTTCTTTTCTGGCGTCGCTCGCCACGTCGGGAAAGCGCTTGACGACGGGGTTGATCCCGCATGGCTGTGGAAAGGCCGACCCGTTTACATGTTTGACGGAACGACGGTGTCGATGCCGGACACGCCGGAAAACCAGGCCGCCTATCCTCAGGTCTACAACCAGAAGCCCGGGCTGGGTTTTCCCATCGCGAGAGTCTGCTCGATCATCTCGCTGTCATGCGGGGCGATGCTTGATCTGGGGATCAGCCGTTACGCTGGCAAAGGCCAAGGCGAGTTGAGCCTCCTTCGGAGAATGTGGGACATTCTCTCTCCGGGAGACGTCCTGCTGACGGACGCCCTGATGTCGACCTGGTACGAGATGTTGACGCTCAAGCAGCGCGGCGTCGATTCGGTAAGCCGACTCAACAAGGCGCATCGGCACGCCGACTTTCGCCGCGGTCGGCGCTTGGGAAAAGACGACCACGTCGTCCGGTGGCCGAAGCCCAACCGGTTGATTGGCGGCATCACATGGGCGACCTACAAGAGCCTGCCCGACTACCTGGAGGTTCGCGAGACGCGCGTTCGCGTGGAACAGCCCGGGTTTCGCACGAAGGTGATCATTGTGGTCACGACCTTGCTCGATCCGGAATCGACGACCAAGGAAGACCTGGCGAGCCTATATCGAAGTCGGTGGAGTCAGAAACTCGATTTGAGGTCTATCAAGATCACCATGCAGATGGATATCCTGCGGTGCAAAACGCCGGAACTTGTCCGCAAGGAGATCTGGACGCACGTCCTGGCCTACAACCTGATCCGCACCATCATGGCGCAAGCCGCCAGCCAGCATGAACTTCAACCAAGAGAAATCAGCTTCAAAGGAACCGTTCAAACGCTCGAAGCGTTCCAGCCGCTGATCAGCTTCCAAGGCCACAAAGGCGCGACGTTCCGCGAAAAGCTCTACCTGCAGCTGTTAGAAGCCGTGGCAAGTCATCGCGTCGCAGACCGGCATGATCGATTCGAGCCTCGCATGCGAAAGAGGAACCCAAGGAAAGCAGAAATGATGACCAAGCCTCGCCATGAACTTAAACGCCTGATGCGCAATGGCTTTACGGAAATCTAAGTGCCATTCGGCGATGCAACCGCCGCAGGTTCGGAAAGTCAGTTTCTAACTGCGGTCAGATTCACCGCCGCGCGCAAAGGGTCGAGATAAATGGTGGTTAGAAACGGATCGATCGAGTGTAGCTTCGCCTCGGTGATTGTCTCACGCGTCGCCGATTCGATGGCAGGTCAAGTTCACAGCACGCCATTTCGCCGTCGTCCAAATCGTTCGACGGGCCTGGCGTATCTGCGTCACCAAAAGTCATTTTGAAGGCGTACGATCGGTTTGATCGTCACAAACTCGAATCTTCGTGGCGAAGTCACACCACGCAATAGTAGCCGCCGATACTGAAGTCTGATCCCGTCATGACCGGCGGACGGTATACTCCCATGGCCGTCCGTCGGTTTTTTCTTTCGGCGGATTCCATTCATTTTCAGGCGAATGCCCGCCCGCCGACCGCGAGCTAGGCCGCTTCGAGTCGTCGCCGCCATGCATCTACGGGCCGCTGCTGCCGCTGGGTTCGTGCAACATCTCCTCGATGCGCTTGGCGGAATCCCGCCGGAAGTCGAGTTGAACAGCCGCTCGCCGCCGTTCCTTCGCATTCAGACTTTCATCTGACGCAATGACTTCGGCTTCCCGGATTTGCTGTTCCACAACAGCCAGCAGGCGCAAAAGGCGTGTGCGTCGTTCGGCGGGGGTCATGCCAGGATTGTACCAGCCGGCTTCCCGTTTGGTAGAATGTCCGGTGGGCTAGGGGCGAAAGGGAGTGCTGTGAAGTTCCCAATAAGAAGAATGCTTCTCGGTGTCACGACGTGGCTTGTGGCGTTGTTTTTTTGGACGATGGTGTTTGGAGTAAACCCCTTGGGCCTAGGCTTATCTCTCTTTGCCGGGCTGGTCGTTTTCCCGCTGTCTATAATCGTCTGGTGGCGGATTCTAAACCGCATCGGGCCACCCTAAAAAACCTCCCCAGCAACACACTACGCCAACAGCACCGGACGGAGGGACGTATCATGGACAAGCAAAACGCTCATCGCATGCGATTCTTTGTCGCGGCAATTATGCTGACGCTGGTTGTCGTGGGAGTGGCCCGTCTCTTGACGCATCCCACCCCTATACAGACTCAGGCGCCCGCAGAAGCGGTCAAATAGTTGCACGGCAACGCAGTGCCCATCGCCCCGCGGCTCACAACTTCCGCGGGGCCATTTCGAGCTGACCTCGGGCACGTCCGCCTGAACCGCGTTCTATAATATCTGCATGTCAACGACCTACCGAAGTCGCCTGCTCGCCATCCTCGCCCGCCTGGACCAGCTCGCCACTGAGGCCGACGCGATCCTCGCCGAGCCGGCCGACGTGGAGCTAGGGTGCATGGCCGAGGAGCTGAGGGAATTGCTTGTCGACATGCGGGCCAAGTTAGAAGAGAAGTTGGATCGCTGAATCGTTGCTCGCTGCGCGGCTCGCGACTTCCGGCCAAGATGCCGACGCCGATCGGCAAATCGAACGACGCTACTTGCATTGGCAGTTCGGCCGGGGCGAGACTTCTTTCGTGAAGCACTCTACCGCGTGTTCACTCGGGCGGAAATCGAGCCGATCTACGGGCAGCCGTGGAAGGAATCTCAGGCAAAGGCTGTGGCGATTCGCAGGGCAGCTACGAAATGAAGTGTGCTCATCTTCCAGGAATTGTCAGTCCGTCCGTGCAAATGATACGAACAAAAGCATCTCGGAGTCTTTCAGGAATTCTTGATCTTCATCCCGGAGAAGCCGCGGATCACCATCGTACGTTACGATTTGCATGTTGCCCAAAGGCGAGTCTTTGAACATCCCGGTGGACCTGATCTCGGCAATGAGGATTTTGTCCCCGTCTCGACCCCATCTCCCTTGCGTAGAACCGTATTCTCCGAGGCATCCGGTCCACTTACACGTAAAGTGACCATCAGCCGCCAAATCGAGATGAAGATTGAATCCGAGACCGTCGCCTTGATAGTAGCTCCCCGCGAGTGTAACGTCCGGTCGGACATTGCTCGGCAGCAGCTTCGGAGTGCGACCTGTATCGTTGCAACCGCAAAGCAAAAGGACAAGAAATGCAGCGTTGAATAAGTGTCGCATACTGGGCATTATAGCAGGGACTTGCCGTCAGTCAGTAAACGCGGCAACGCTGACTCGCTCCGAATGGTGCTTTGTCGACCTCGGGCACTTCCCTGTTTAGCCATTACTGCGCGGCTTGAATCCCTTGCCGTCCATCGCTCGGCAGAATACCTCGCCGTGCAGGTCGTTCACTGCGATATAGGCGGTCGGCATGACCGGGTAGTCCTCGGGCCGCGGCAAATGCGTGTGCCCCATCGTGTACCAGAGCACGACGTCGGTCGATTGAATCGCGCGATCCTCAGCCGTCCAGCGGATCAGTCCATCGCCGCCGTCACTCTGGTTCGGATAGTTTCCGGCACCGTATTTTTCATCCTCTCGGAACGGCGTCACCCACACGTGGTTCCAGATGTCGACCATCACCAGGCTGGTATCGCTCACGCAATAGTGCCGTTCGAGCACGGCCTTGAATTCCCGACTCGTGAGCACCGCTTGCTCGCACTCGACCTGTTCGTCAATGGTCATCATCGGCTGCACGCCGGGGACATGGATCCACGACTTGAGCGATTGCGACGACAGACAGACGGTGACCTCGAATCAACTATTGGTGCCGTTGTCAAAGAGTACGGCGTCCGCCTGCCGCGGATGTCCGCCATCCGCCTGGACGTTAACCGTCTCCTTGGGCGGCTCCTTCAGCATGATCGACACGACTCGCGTGGTGGCGGTGAGCTTGCCGCTGGTGCGGAGCACGGAAACGGCCTGCTGAATCTCAGCGGCGGACAACGGTTCTAACGGATGGCGGTCGATAGACATGTTGGGATCCTTTTGGGAAAGGGTTGAGTGACAAACATGGGAAAGGCATCAGCAGCTGCGCAGCGCCGCCGCAATCGGATTCGACCGCCTGAGTCTTCCGATGCCAATTATGTGGACGAAATCAGGTCCTCCATTGTGATATTGATGAACCTGCCAACCGTTGTTTGATCAAAGGCCGTAGCGTGTTTGTCTCGGAAATTGCGCCTGTCCTTCTATTGAAATTCCAATGTTCCGAAACAGTCCGGCCTGTGAAAGTCGGGCCGCTCGCTGGTGATGGGAGCCCAAGTCAGCCAATGAGGATGCGACGTCTCGTCGGCGCATTTGTATAGGTTGCCGCGCCATACGACTCCGGGCGCAGCTGGTGCGATTTCCGAAGGACAGTATTCTTGAATCACTTGCAATGGCAGGCGAAACGCCACGGCCCAAGTTGTTGCCTGCTCGATCTCGGGATCGACCATGTTCGGCATCGTATGAATAACGTTCAGGCAATCCATGTTTTCGCGACTGATCCGAGTCGGCATCATTCCGCGACCGCGTTGGAAGTGAAAAAGCGTCACCCCGCCGCAGTTGATCTCCAGGTTGAAGTATCCCATCGATACGTGCTCTGCCGGAGTGAAAAAGAACTCGACACAGCTATCGCGTGACACCGGCGCGTGATGGTGCTTCGCAACCGCTCGCACGTATCGGTCGTTCACTTGGAAAATCCCGTAGATCGCGTCGGCGCTGTAGGCCAGCCTGGTCTGGACCACTGGAAAGTGCTTGGGCCTAACACCCACGTAGTTGCGAAGCTCGAGCAGGGCAATCTCTTTCCATATCACGCTCTGCCAATTGGCATCGAATGCGGCGGGTTCTTCAATCCGTGAAATCCGATAAATCATGGGCCCGTAACTCTCAAATCGCCTGTCCCTCGCTCATAGGAATTGGATGCATGACGGGCTGGGGACGGGTTGCGGCTCACCGGCAAGCAAGAGTCGCCCGGACTTCGCGTCGATCCGAAATATCGCGATTGAGTCACTTTTCATATTGGCGCACAGCAGCACTTCACCTCCCGGCGCGAGCACCAGATTCTGCGGTTCCTTACCGCCGCTTGGACAAGTGCCGATTAGAGTCAGCCGGCCGTCGTCGGCGATCGAGTAGGCCGTAATGCTGTCGTGGCCCCGATTCGTAGCGTGAAGCCAACGAGCATTTGGAGTAATCGCCAAGTCGGCGCAATAGCTCTCACCCGTCCAGTCGTCGGGAAGCGTCGCGATGGTCTGGAGTTCGGTGAGCGTGCCAGGGGTGGCATCCCATGCGAAAACCGTCACCGAGTTGCCGAGCTCGTTGAGGACGTAGAGAAACCGGCCCTGCGGATGAAAATGCAAGTGTCGAGGTCCCGCGCCGGTGGAAACGCTGGCGTGCGACGACAATTTGAGGGTTGGGCCCGATTCGGCAATTAAGTGCTCATAGACGACGACCTGGTCCAGGCCGAGGTCTGCAGCGCAGACGAAGCGATTGTCGGGTGAGAATCGGGCACAATGGGCGTGGGGGCCTTCCTGCCGCGCCGGATTGATGCTTGCGCCCACGTGTTGCACGAACGTGGAAATTGGCGCGAGAGTTCCATCCGCACAAATTGGAAAGCACGCCACACTGCCAGTTTCGTAGTTCGCCACGACAACCGTCCGACCCGTTTTGTCGACGGATAAGTGGCAGGCAGCCGATCCGCACGCGGACTGGCGATTCAACAACTCGAGTTGACCGGGCCGACCTTGTGTACGAAAGGCTGTCACCTCTTCGTGCGTCTTGCCGCCAAACTCCACGGGAGCATGTGTGGAATACAGAAATTTCCGGTCGGGCGACAGCGTCAAAAAGAACGGGCACTGATTTCGGAGGTTTTCTCCACCAGATCCAGGCGCTCGGCTTCGACATCCAAGCGATACGCGCCGATCGCACCCTGGTCCTCGGATTCGAAGCTCGCAACAAATAGAAGAGGGCAGGGTAGTGTCGACATTGGACCGGCCTAACTCGAAATGACCAACTCATCGGAGTTAAACTTGCGAATCGCATCGCGATTCAATTCGATCCCAAGTCCCGGCCTTTGCGGCAGAGGAATCACCCCGTCGACAATCGTCAACTCGTCGCTGACAAGCTCCTTGCGCAACACGGATTCGCAGAGGTCGGCGGGCAGGAACTCGATGAAGGGGCAACAACCGATCGTTGCAGCGGCATGAGCGGTGGCGGCGATGCTGATGCCCGTCTTCCAGCAGTGCGGAACGATCAGCTTGCCGCGATCGGCGGCGATATGTCCCACGCGCTTAAACTCCGAGAACCCGCCGACGCGCCCCACATCGGGCTGCAAAACGTCGAGCCTTCCCCGATCCGCCAAGTCGAGGAACTCCCAGTGCGTATTTTGCAACTCGCCGGCAGCAATTCGGATCGGAGAGTGATCGGAGAGGTAGGCATATCCCTCAAGGTCGTCGATGTCGATCGGCGTCTCAAAGAAGAATATGTCAAAGGGCTCCAGTTGCTTGATCACGCGGAGCGCTTCTTTGGCGTTAGACCAACAGTAACAGACATCGACCATCATCGTGAACGACGGGCCGACGGCCTCGCGGCAAGCGGCAACAATGTCGACAATCGCGTCGTCACTCTCGTCGAGCAAATTGTGGGCGTAAGGCCCCTTGATACATACTTCCATCTTGCCCGCGGTGAAGCCGTGGGCCCTTGCCCGAGTCGCATCTTGAACCAGGTTGTCACGATACTCTTGGAGTGTGTGGCCGGCTGGCAGCAAGCTGGCGTAAGGGACGATGAAGTCTTTGACCGCTCCGCCGAGCAGCCTGTAGATCGGCTGGTTCATTGCCTTGCCGCAGATGTCCCACAATGCCATGTCGATCGCGCCCAACGCGCAGATGATTGCTCCCCGACGCCCGGTCATTTTGGAGCCGGTATAGAGTTTCTGCCAAAGGCGTTCCGGCTGAAGCGGGTCCTCGCCGATCAGCATCTCCTGCAGCCCTCGCCCCAAGCAGTGAGTGCCTCGGGCTTGAATACATTCGCGCGATCCAAGGATTGGTGTCCGTTTCGCCGATTCCGGTGATGCCCTCGTCGGTGTGGACTTCTACGACGATGGTGTCCTGAGCCGAGCTGCATGCATCGTCGTCGTAGTCGGGTACAACCAACACATGGCATTCGATGTCAGTGATTCGCACGTTGAACGCTTCCTCTTCCTGAGGTTAAAAGTTGAATTGTCGGACGGACGCCAGCCAGGCGGAGTCGAAACTGGAGAACGGGGAAGCGAACGCCTGATGACGCAGATTTAGAACAGCGTCCGCAATGTCGGCGTGGAACGGATCGTCGGCGAGGAATTCAGCGTCGCTCATTACGTGATCAACCAGCGTTCGACGCTCGGGCGTCTCCCGCTCGCACAGCAATAAGTCGAGTTCGGATCGTTTCGTCGGCAAAGTTCTTGACGACGAAGACCCGGCCCCACCGCCACTTGATCCTCGAATCAACAGGGATCTGTCGGTAGAATTACTTGTCGCTTCTGCCAATACGAATGAGGCACTCTCTGCACCCGCGGCCGAACGGCTGTCCGTCGACAAAACCGCCGCCGCCCCACCGCCTTGATAGGCTTGCATTTCCTGAACGAGTGCTTCCAGCACCGGCAACACGAGCTTTCTGGAATCGTCGGCCTTCGTACGGTCGATATTTTCGCTCCAGTTGTAGTTGGCTGCACCTGAATTGGCGACAGCCGCCGGTTGCTGACTGAGCAGCGTCTGTCCTTGCGTTAAGAGTGGGCCGCTGTATCCGTGAGCTGCGAGGAAATCGACAGTATTCTCCAGCATCACAAAGTATTCGTAGTCTTCGATCCCCTCGCAGCGCCTCCATGTGCTTTCCCGCAGTGACTGACGTCGCATCAATGAAGAACGGCGAGAAATTTGCGCCGTCAGCCGTCGTCAGATTGAGATAATCGTTCCACGAGGACTTGCTGTTGGTCGTCTGTGCAAAAGCCCAAAAATTCACGGCCGTCGCGCCATATTCGACGCCGGCCCAGGCGGCGATTCGATAGTAGGAATACGGATCAAACAATCCGGAAGGGCCCGAGGGATCATAGAACTGCAGCTCTTTGCCCATCGCTTGTTGAGCCAGGTAGGCATCGCGGTTGGCCTGCGAGCCCGCCACAAAGGCGACGCGCCGTGGAGCGAGAATGTCTGTGACGGCCAACAACGCGGGATCGGCGGCAGCGGTCGGCGGATCTTCGTAGATTTTGACGCCCGCCCCGACCGAGTGAATTGCATTGGCCCAGGCCACGATTGTGTTCGTATCGGCGACCGTCTGCGGCTCATCCACCAACAAGATTCCAAGACTCGACGGATCGATGTCGTTCGATTGCAGATAAGTAGCCCAGAAGCTGGTCCATTGTGCGACCGCCGTATTAAAGGCCGACGTTCCAATCGTCAGGCCCTTGATATTGTTGCCGACTCCGGCAAAGACGTAGTACCGTCGTGCATCGGGCCAGAGTTCCAACCAGGCATCGAAGTTGGAAGTGTCGGGCGCGACGATCATGTTGCCGGCGGCGTCAAACGAACCGTACGGCATCACTTCGGCATTCTCCCAGGCGATATCGACGTAATGTTCGCGCAAGTGTTCGAGGATCAACGCCTTGTTTTGCGGAGTGTACGCAAACGCGGGATGCGGATTGAGTGCATAGTCCCAGCCGCCGAGACTCAGCGTCGGCCGATCCGGGAAATCGAGTGCATAGAGATTGAAATCCATCGGCACGATGGCGTTCACGCCCCCCGCGCCAGTGATCTCGATCTGCCCGCTATAGTTGCCGGCGGCGATACCGCTGTCCGGGTTAAAAGTGAGCCAGACCTGCCGCGTCAGGCCCGGTTGCACCGTAATCTTGTACGCGCCTCCTTCCAAGGTCGCTTCGGGCAACGCGGCGGCGATCGGACCGAAAGGATAGGCGGGGCCGGAATCGGTCCATTCCACCTGGTGCACGGTGATGTAGGACGGGTTGACGCCGCCGGGAAGCCCGGTGATCCGCAGTTCGAGCGTCATCGGCTCCTGCGTCGAATTGCTCAAATTGAACGATGCTGCTCGATATTCGTTTCTCATCATCGAGACATCAATCGCCTCGCTGAGGGTTGCTCCAGGCGTCCCCAGATATTGGTCCTTGCCCCACAGATCCGACTGCCACACCGTGAGCGGAGACTTCCCCAACGCAGTCCACAGCTGGGCGAGTGTTTTGTAGACTTTTGCGTGCTGAGAGTTGAGCGGAAAGATCGACCGAAAATCGCTGTCGTAATGCAAGGGGATACTGCTGATCTCGGCGACGACGGCGTCCAGCTCCGCGTTGATCGTCGACTTGACGGAAGCTGGAATCGACGCGCTGCTCGTCTTGCTCCGGATGGCAGCGATATCGGTATTGAGCCGTTTGACAATTCCCTTCCAGACATCGTCACCCGCCAAGCTTCCTACGTAACCAAGCTGCCCGGCGGTCAACGCTTTGCCCGTGAGGCGCACGTCATCGAGGAGGAAGTTGCCGAACTTGTCCGAGAGATCATACGAGCCAAAGGTGAGATTGTTACTATTGGGTGCAGGGCCAGTTGAACTCACGCCGCCGCTCGAGATGCCGTTGACGTAAATAATGTTCTCGGTGCCGGTGAACACACCTGCGACGTGATACCAGACCCCGGTCTGCATAGTCAGCGAGGCAAAGCGGCCAGTTCCCAGCGTGGCAACTGCGCCGGCGAAGTTCGTCCCATCGGCAGTAGAAAATCCGAATGAGTTCCCGTTGAACATTTCCAGAAAATAACCGGTGGTGGCAGCCGCTCCGACGCCGCGCTTGCTGACGAGGTAGGGATTACCGGTCAGACTGCTGAACTTGACCCAGGTCTCGATCGTAAACGCGCCGATCGGATTTAGAAGCGGCGCGTTGTCGACGACGATGTTCTTGGGAAAGCGATAGGAATTGTTGGTCGAGTCCGGCTCAAAGGGCGAATCCGTCGACCAGGCGCCGCTCCCACCAACGACACGAGCGACGTTGCCGTTTCCGGAATAGTCTGCGATCGTGGTGCCGCTGCCTTCATTAAACAGCCAGAGTCCATCGGGTTCGACGGGATCTTCCTTGATCGCGGCATAATAGCCCAATTCTGACGGTGTCAATGCGCGGCTCGAGAGTCGCACGTCGTCGAGCGAATTGTTTCCATACTTATCGTTGAAGCCTGACCCGAGGTAGCCGAAGGTGAGCATCTCGGAATTTCCGGCCATGTGGGCCGCGCTATTCCCACCGTTGGAAATGCCGTTGATGTACAAGATATTCTCTGTCGCCGTGTGAACTCCGGCTACGTGGTACCACTTGTCAGCCTGTAAGTTGAGGGAGGCAAATTGGCCAGTGCCGAGTGTTCCGCTGGTCAACGAAAGTCCGAGCCCCGCGCCGTTGCCCGTGGCAAACGCAAATGTCCCGGTTGTCGCGTCGGCCTCGATCCAGTAACCGGTGTAGCTTGTCGGACCACGCTTGCTGATCAAGTAGGAAGTGCCGGTGGCTCCCGCTGCAAATTTCACCCAGGTCTCGAGCGTGAAATCGCCAGTCGGATTCAGCGCTGCGTCGTTTGGAATATCGACCTGGCGAATTCCGCCTAGCGATCCGTTGGCGCCATCGGGTTCAAATGGGGAATCGGTTGACCATGTGCCTGCGTAGGTGATTGATCCGTTGTGGCCGTTGCCCGTGGAATCCTGGACCACCGTGCCGCTGCCTTCGTTGAACAGCCATTTCGCCACAGTGTCGGACTGGTTGGAGTTTCCAAGCTGACGCTGCCAGGAGAGGAAGTCGAATCCGTTGACCTGGCCATCGCTGTTGGCATCGCCCGTGCCCCGCGTTCCGGAGCCCACCAGCCCAAAGTTGGACTGCCAGATGTCGAGATCGACGTTGTTGACGACGCCGTTGCCATTGAAATCGGCCGTGAGCACCGCAAGGAGGCGCCGCTCTTCGAGCTGTTCGATATGCAACCGACGGCCACCCGATTTTGGGACAGATTCAGATTTGTGCTGACGCATCGGACGGCGTGAACCTCGTGTCGGTATAGTCAATGGCGAGCCAGTGGATCTGCAGAATGCAAAGTTTCTATGTCCCAGAAGTGGGCTGTAGTTCCCGTCACTTCGGTGACTACAAAGCCGATTCCCAAAAACTTGAAATCCGCTGCATGGCAGATTGTGGAAAATCCGGTGAGACCCGATATCGGCCAGTGAGTGGCCAGTCGTGATGCCTGTTCCGATGCGATTCGCACCCAGTCGAATCCGCGCGAGTGACATTATCAAGCGGCAGCTGGAGCTCTCATGCATGTTATCCTAAATCGCGAGTAAAAACTCATAAACCCAATTTATTACAATAAACCTCCGTTTTCTCGTCGACACCTTACAAAGCGCGATTTCTTGAACGAAACTGTTTGTAGCGGGTTTGTCGCTCACGCGTCGCAATTTATGACCCGTTCATTCGCAACGATGCGTCGTGACAATGGTGGAGTTCCGTATGCAAGTGTTTGTCAGTTCCAGCAAAAGCGATCTTGGTCAGCGTGCGGCCGCCGACGGGGCAGCACTGCTTCGCGCCGCCCTCGCGAAGCAAGAGCGATCGACAATTCTCGTTGCGACCGGAGCGTCTCAATTCGAAATGCTTGACGCGCTCGTCCGCGCTCCAGACATCGATTGGCGCCGGGTTACCGCTTTTCATCTCGATGAATACGCGGGGATGCCCATGACGCATCCCGCCTCCTTTCGCAAATACCTGAAGGAGCGATTTGTCGACAAGGTTCCGATTGGCGCGTTTCACTATGTGAATGGTCAAGGGCTCAACGACAATGGGGATATCCGCGGCGAATGCGCCCGCCTTTCGGAACTGATTGGCACCCATGAAATCGACATCGCTTTTGTCGGCATCGGCGAGAATGGACATTTGGCGTTCAACGATCCCCCGGCAGATTTCGTCACCGAAGTCCCGTATCTCGTGGTCAACCTGGATGAGGAATGTCGTCGGCAACAACTGGGGGAAGGATGGTTTCCCACGCTGGATGATGTGCCGCGACAGGCAATTAGCATGTCCGTTCGCCAGATCATGAAAGCACGACATATCATTTGTAGCGTTCCCGATGCGCGAAAAGCGGCGGCGGTGCATGGCGCGATTGAGGGCCCGGTGACTCCGAATACGCCGGCTTCAATCCTACAAAAGCATCCCGACGTTTGGCTCTACCTGGACGAGCCCTCTGCCAGTCTGTTGACCTCGACCGAGCGAAATTAAATGGCGCCGCCGACCGACCTCCCTCAGGCCATCGACTTGCAGGTCAACGGCTATGCCGGCGTCGATTTCAATAGTGACGACCTTTCGCCGGATGAATTGCACGATGTTTGTCAGCGGCTAACGGCGGACGGAGTCGCCGGAATCTTGGCGACCATCATCACCGACACGATCGACCGCATGTCGAATCGGCTGTCTCGTCTCGCCGAATTGCGCGGGCGGGATTCCGTGGCGCAAATAGTCATCCTGGGATTTCACATTGAGGGACCATTCATCAGCCGGGAGACGGGATACGTCGGTGCTCATCCGGCAGCAGCCGCGAGCGCGGCGAGTATCGACAAGATGGATCGGCTGCTCGACGCCGCGGAAGGACTTGCGCGAATCGTGACCCTCGCCCCAGAGTGTGATCCGGAACTTCACACGACCCGTACGCTCGTAAAGCATGGCGTCTGCATTTCGGCTGGCCACTGCAATCCGACTTTGGAGCAACTCGACGCCGCGATTGATGCGGGACTCTCGATGTTCACTCATCTGGGTAACGGGTGTCCGCTCGAAATGCATCGGCATGACAACGTAGTGCAGCGGGTGCTGAGTCGTTCCGACCGACTCTGGATCTCTTTTATCGCCGATGGAGTGCACGTCCCCTGGCCAGCACTGGGAAATTACATCAAGTTGGTCGGCTGCGACCGGGCAATTATCGTGACGGACGCGATCAGCGCCGCGGGCATGCCGCCCGGCAATTTTCGAATCGGCGAACTATCCGTCGTCGTCGACGAACAGGGAGCCACCTGGTCAGCCGATCGATCGCATCTTGTCGGCTCGTCGGCGACGATGCGCCGGATCAAAGAGAATCTTGCCGGCGAGTTGGGCTTTTCGGACGTCGAAATCCGGAAGCTAACGTCGACCAATCCTCAACGGGCAATCGGCATACCGATTGATTCATGGCCAGAGTCATCTGCGATCGGTCTAGATCTCCTCGATCATCACGGCTCGTCCGGTCCGCGCAGACTTGATTGCCGCGAAGGCGACGCGAGTCGCTAACACGGTGTCGTCGATACCACAGACTTCGGGACCGGTCCCTTGAATTTGATCGACGAAGCGATTGAGGGCGTGTGCGTGCCCCTTGTCCGGCTCGGCTGCAAATGCCCGCATCGGATCGCCACTTGAGGCGGCTTCCTGGCACGCAGCCCGTTTCTTTGCCAACCAGCCCGAAATGCCTCCTTCGGTACCGATTTCTGGATGGCGGTCGTTGATCAAAGGATATGTCAATCGCGTAGCTGCCGTCTCGATGCCTGCGGTCCGTACTTCGACCATATGATCGACGATCACTGCACCGCCGTTGCCAAAGGCTTCATACAACTCCTTGGGGTAGCCAAAAGTGCCGTTGGAGTTGGAGAAGATCGTCGCAATCTCGCCGCTCGAGTAGCCGATCACCACGCCGTGACTAAGCATCCCTTGCTCGATCGCCACTACCTTTTCAGGCTGTGCGTCAAGAAACCAATTGCAAATGTCGGTAAAGTGCGTCATTTCAAAGAGCATCGGTCCTTCGGGCGCCTGCTCTTTGTCAAAGACCCATTTCTTCCAACTCCACCAATCATCGTTGATGCGGACGGAGATCCCGGCCACACCGTCGCGGGCCAGCTCGGGTCGAGCCGCTCCCTCGCGGTTCCACCGCCAAGGGCATGGAGCGGGCTCGACCATGTGCTTGCGGAAGATCTGCCGCGCTTCAAGCATGGCTGGCGACGACCGTCGATTGTGGCCAACGCAAAATGGAATGCCCGACTCTCGAACGATCTGTTGGATCTTGTACATTTCCTCCAGTGTCCGCGCGACAGGCTTCTCGACATACACTGGTTTGCCGGCTCGAGCCGCGGCTGCGATGATCGGCAACCGGAGTTTCTCGGTCGTCGCGACGCAAACCGCATCGATCTCGGGGTTCCCAATCACCGCTTCGAAGTCATTGGACGTTTGCACCCCTTCGTAGCGGCTTCGGCACTCGTTGAGCGCTTCCTCGGACAAGTCACAACAGGTGTGCAACGTCATGCGATCCGACTTGGCGATATTTGGGATGTGCGCGCTTCGAGCGAGCGCGCCGCACCCAACGACAGCCCAATTCATGGTTGACTTCATCGTATTCCTCACGATTGGTGCCACGCCAAAAGTCGCCTTCCTGCATGCAGCATGTCAGGGAGCTGCTACTGGAATCTCGATGATCGAGCCACGGTCGACTGTTCCATGGTATTCCAATTCGCTCGAGCGTTCTGGCACTCGCCCATCGTCAGTCGGATCGCGCTGCGGATTTCGCAAGACATGGATCATATACCGAAGGTCAAATACGCCACCGATCAAAAACCAGATAGTTGCAATGGCGCCGAGAATCAGATTAAGCCAAATATAAAACGGCCAAAAGCTGGCCCACCATTCGTCGGTCGTGCCCCAAGTGAAGTGATAGACATTCACGCCGGCGTAGAACACCGACCACCCGAGAATCCATGCGGTAAGGCTTAAATGCAATAGCTTGTCGACGCCAGTGAATTCCTTGCCCGGCAGCAAAGCTCGCCAGCCGGTATCAGGCATCGTAACTTCATCCTCATGCTCGCCCACAATTGCGTAGGATCCACGGTGAAGCATTTGATCAAGATTGAATGCAGGTGTACGAAGCACAAACCGCGACCATAGCGAGATACTGATGTAGGTGCAAATCGCGCAGAGTATGGCGAAGAAGTTGATCCGCACCCCATCGTAGGGAAACTTGTCGGGGTGCTGCATCAGAAACGTCGAGTTGGGATACCACTGTATCAGCGTGGGCACAATCTGAGGCCAGATTGCTTGGATCGTCAGGCCTCCGCACGCCAACAAACCGCCGACAATCATTGCGCCCCAGGCGCCGCCCGTCGTGCCGTGTTTCCAATACAGTCCGCCGATGATCGCCGCACCAGCGCCTCCGAGATAAATCGCGCCGGCCAACATCAAGTACATGATGATGTGGTCGTTCTGTCGGAAAAAGAGGCTGATACAAAATACGATCAGAGCGACGATAAAAACCGAAGCTCGCAACATCCATAAGTGCTGTGTGGGTGTGAAGCCCTTTTCCCTAAAGGGCAACACGACGTCTTGAATGAAGATGGATCCCCAGGAGTGAAGGCATGTGTCGTCGGTGCTGATCGACGCGGCGAGCATCACGGCGACGAACAGCCCAAGCAGTCCCGCCGGCAGCATCTCCGCCAGAGCCAGGGGCACCGTCAACTGTTTTTGAATCTGGACTTGATCGATCGCGGCGATGGCCTGCTCGACGCGCTGTGCTTCCAGCGCATATGGTGCGCCATGCAACAACGTGTACGCATAAATTGGCACCATCAGCAGCAACAGCATTAGAATCAATTCACGCCAAATGCTGATGATTCCTGCCATCTTGGCTTCGTGGGCATTTTTTGGGGCGGCATTAAATCCCTGCTGGCCCTGCCAGGCCTTCCAGCCGTAAACAGCGCCAATTGCTACGATCATGAAATAGGTTGGATTAAAGTCGTTGGCCATTCCCATCTTGAACGGATTCAGGAGCGATTCATTTTCGGGGGCCGTTTGAAGCGCGGCCACCACATCGGTCCACCTGAACTTGAGAAACAACACTCCCATAATGATCAGGAAGGCCGCGTACGAAAACATCCCCTGAAGAAAGTCGGTGACCAACAGAACGATCATGCCGCCCCACATCGTAAGCAGCATGGCGATCGAGAGCTCGGCCAACATGAAAGAGGCAAAGGTCGACGCCTCGAAACCCAGCAACGAATAGGTGGGGGGCAACCCACAAAAGTGGATGAAGAAACGAGCCGACACCGCCGGAAAAATGCCCATGTTGATTACGCCTGCCGCCCACGCGACAACACCACAGAAGACGCGGAACCGTCGGCTATATCGGATCTCGAAAAATTGGGCCATCGTCATCGCTCGCGTTTCTCGATAGCGATAAGCGACCCAGCCCGAGACCGATACGAAGAGCCAGACCGGCCAAATAGTCATTTGCCACCAACCAGCCGAGAAGCCGCCGTTGTAGAACAACTCGAAGTTGGCAACTACGCCGATTGCCCCGAGTCCGGAAATTCCCTGCGAGATGCTTAGCAGATAGCGCCCAGCACAGCGATTGGCCGCGAGGAACCCTGTGACGCTGCGTATCAAACTGCCCGCAAACACTGCAGTGCCAATCAGGCACGTCAGAAACAATGCGACGATTGTCCAGTCAATCCAGTGCATGTTCATGACAGAATCCTGCAATGCTCAGCACGTGCCCTTCGAAGCAAATGGCGTGTCTCAACTTCTCCGCTCATCCTTTAGCTCGTTTCGAGCTCAAGGACAACAATCTGATAGGGCGTGACCTCAACCGCGACGTTCGACTTTCCCGTTACGCGGCAGGAGCCCACATCTTCGCCCCGCAGGTCGACGCGGCGAGCACGTTCGATTCGCGTCGCGGAGGAGTCAAACTCGAGTTGGCATACCCGACCCTCGCCTCGCCGCTCCGCGAGCATGATCCGGACGCGTCGGCCATCGTTCGAAGTTTCGACGGCCTCAAGCGTGAGTCCATCCTCCGGAATCGAGAGCAACGACTTGCCGCGTTCCCTCGACGTCGCGCCGTGCGACTCGGCGCCGGGAGAGAAGGCGGCTTGCAGCGGCTCAGTCACCTCTCGTCCAAACCTGACCATCTCTTCCGCTGTATGCGGATTCGCTCGGCTCGAGAATGAATACCGAAATGACATGGGCCCGCCTTGCCACAAGGGGCAATTCGTCATCCACGTATTGTTCATGATATAGCTGAACAGGTGCGGATGCGTGGCCTTCGTTTCCCGACCCGCCCAGTGCAGCGCGTTCATGCCGCCGATGCAAACCAGTGGCGCATCCGCGGTCGCCCACAGCACGGATACGTCTTGCCCTGCCAATGCCAGGACGTTTTGTATGGCTTGATAGTCGGAAAGCGAGCCGCCAAGTTGTTCGCGACCTGTCTCGAAGGCGGCTCCCGCAAGCTCACATCGAGCTACGAAGTGAGGCACGACGAATGGGAAGGCGAAGTAGACTGCCTCCTTTCTTGCCGCCTCTCGTTTATTCACTTGATTGAAGAAATCAATCCGCTTGGCGTAATCGTACAGCACGATTTTCTGTTTCAATCGTGCTGGTGCGGGACCGGCAACCGAGCTGGTCGCCGTCACGAACGGCCCCTCGACGCCCTCGCCCGTTTTGATGCGGATTGAATCCGGTGAGGCCGTGTGGTGGATTCGCTCCGTGGGCGTCGTTAGCCCGGCTCGCGTCACCGTTCGTGGAAAATCTGCGAACTCCTCGTGGACGTATTGGTTCATCTGGAATGCAGCCCGAGCGTCCACCAACTCGCGGCCAAGCGACTTGTCCACAATGCTCTTCGGACACCCCGATGCCGGATCCAGCTCGAGCCGGTAGTGACGGTTCTCAACCACACACAAGTCGCTGCCTCGGCTCCGTCGCGGCTTGGAACTGGGTACGCCCTTTTTCAGGGAATAAGCCTTGAAGCCACATCCCGGGATTTGCACCGCAACAAATCGAAGCGTTACACGACCACGCAGCTGCGAACGCACTTCGCTGCCAACCATTTTCTTAGTGGCTGGATCGACTAGCTGATATTCCGAGTAGCGATTGGGAATACTGACTTCCACCAGGCCGGTTGTCGATTGCGGCGCTGTGTTGATGACCACAATCGAGGGCGACGTGCCCAAACGCAGTTTGCCCACCAGCCTGCGCAATGCGGTCGTTCTGGATTTTGTGGCGAGGGCCGCTGCGTCGCGCACATACCTCGCTTTGCGACGCCACGACGTTTCGGCGGCCTTCAGCTGAGAATCGCTCGGTTTAATTCGCCCGTCCAGCAGCAGCTCGTGAAAACCGAACGTATTGAGACCATAAGTATGTTCCGCGCTCATCATGAGTTGCGTCAGCGTATCCCGGCGAATTTTTTCATTTCTCGTTGCTTCGCCGGCGCTGGTGAGCGTGGTGATACCTTCCAGGATGCCAGTGATACGGAGGTCGCGGGATGCCGTTCGATGGTCGGCAGTCTCTTTCGCTTTGCTGCCCAAGTGATCGGACCACGAGTCCGAAAGCTCACCGCAACGGATGGGCATCTTCTTCGAGTACTTGGCAACCATATGGTCGAAGAACTCCGTCGGAGTACTGATCACAACCCTTGGCTCACAGATCTCGGCGTTCCACCATCGCACAATGTCGCACAGCTGCTCATCCGGGCCGAAGTTGTCGGCTCCGGCCTGCAGCATGATGGCGTCATAAGGATACCTACGTCTCTCGGCAGATTCGACGAGCGAGGCAACGCCTTGTCGCGCCATCGCAACGCACGCTTTCGCACTCGGCTTTCGCGCTACGTACTCGCTCTTCACCACGTCGTACAGGTATTTTCGGCGAACCGGGTCGTACCAACCCCTCGCCGGCCAGAGGATATAGAAATAGCCAAAGGCGTATTGCGGGTGGAGCGACTTGACCGTTTCCGGATGCTCGTCGTTGCCGAGGCCAAACTGCCAAAAGTGGATGTCGCGACCGCTCGGGCTCTGCATCCGAAACAACGGTGGGAGGTCGCGGGCCCAGGGCGTCATCGTGCGAATTGTGTTCGTTCCGTTCACGTAGTAGTCGATGCCGGATTGCGACAACACGTCCGGCAGGGTCCAAGTTGCGCCGGGAATATCGTTCAGCATCGCGCATCGCACCGGGAAGCCGTGCTGCCGGCCAAGCTGGACGGCGAATTCCGGCAAATGGGCCAACTCCTGCAGACTAGGCTGCTCCGTGAAGATTTGTGCGTACAAGCCCATTAATTCGATGAGACCGTCGCGCATCAGCGCAATGAGATCGGCGTAACGTTTCGCTGGCCGTCGTCGCCGGTACTCGTCCACCACCAACGCTGTCTCAATCGTCCATTTGAACTGCTCGCCGGCGGGAAGGCTCTGATGCTGCTTGCACAACCGAATGACGCGATCCAGAATCGTGAGATGCGTGCGCAGCACCGCATCAATCGTGCTCGTATAGCCAATGTCCGTGTGTGTATGGTGCACCAGGTAGATGGTTTTAATCACTGCGGAACCCGTCAATTGCTATCGGCGATGACTTGAAGCAGCATGGTCCGAGCGCGGTCCGCCGCCTGGGAATCGTCGGTATTGGAGACAACTAAGGAAACGGCCTGGTTCAGCTTTGCTTGCGACTCGTCGGACTTCGCGGCCGCCGTACGGGCCAAATTCAACAGCTGAAAGTCCTGCGACCCTTCGCGCCACGCTTCCCAGCGTCGGCTTGGAGTTAGTGTCTCGGTCAACTTCAGCTCTTTGGGTGCGTGCGGTTTGGCATAGACCATCGCAAAATCGCCGTTGACGAATTCCCAGCTATTGGTCGAGTTCCAGCCGCCGTTGTCGGCGTAAGCCCATTGTGCGATGCCTGTGACGCCCAAGTCCCACCCTATCCAGTGCCGCCGCAGATTGTAATCGTAAGTCGGCAGGGGCGTGCCATTGGAGCAGGAGTAGATCCACACCTTAGCGCCCGTGGATTTGATGAACTCGAAATCTTCCGGATGGGGCCGCACGAGCGCTTCGTAACTGGGCATCCAAATGTCGACATACGGCGCAATTGCACGTAGCTCCTCCGGTTTGTACCCAGACGTGGGATTGAGCAGCAATGGCACCTCCGGGGCGACCTGCTTCAGCATCGCATACACTTGCTGTACCTCCGGGCTGCTGCGCTCGTCATAGACGTACATGAAGTAGTCGCCGGGCTTCAGCCCCATTTCATCCAAATGGGAAATCCACTGTTGATACCATGCGCTCACCGCTTTGCGCCACGGCTCGCTGAGAAACTCCAGCTCCGGAAAGAGTTTCAAGTGCCGATTGCAATCGCCTTCCCAAAAAATTCCAATCTGTCTTGAATGTGGCCGGTAGAGTTGGATTTGCCGGTCGACCGCGGAAAAGTCAATATCCGTCGTCAGATTGCCTTGGGCATCTGCCTTCGCCATCGGCAGGTACCCTGGGATGATCGAGGTGTTGATTCGGTGATCATCGAGGTCTTTCAGCGCTGCGTCTTTGAAATCTCGAATCCAACCCATTTCGTCCAGATAGGAATAATTGAACAGCGCACAATCAAAAACGCGCGGCAACACGACGTCGTACACTTCGACCTGAAGCCGGGTCTCCGCGACGGTCTTTCCCGCGGTCAGTTTAACCGGAATGTCGAACGTGCCGGCTTTTGTTCCATGGCTGTCAACCTCGAACCAGAGCAACGTCGTCTCGCCGGGTCGAAGCGTGAACTTTTGGTCGGATATGAGCGCCAAGACATCGGGGCGATATTGACGGTCGGGGCACGCCACATGCCAACCTCGACGTAGCGTCACGCGGGGCGCACCCTCAGTCGGAGCCATGCTTACGTCGATCTCCACCGGAGTATCGCGAGTGTTGGTCGCTACCAACGCTGCGGATCCAACGGCATCCCGAGCCATGTTGATCGTCAGGTCGAGCGATTTCGACTCTGAGTCGCTGGGCCAATCGTGCGGTGCCAGTTCCGCCCATCGTGAACGCGACCAGGCCACAAAGTCCGTCTCGGGGAACTCCTTCCTCGCGGCGCGCCCGACTGAGACTCCCAGTCGTTCCCGAAGCGCCTCAATCGTCTCTAACGTCAGCGAGTCGCTGCCGAGTTCCTGCTGAAGTGAGCCCAATTGCTGCTCCGTTACCGCATCAAGTCGCTTCCGTTCTTGCAGCATCGACTGCACCCTGTCGATCTGCTTGAGCAGCGTGTCACGTTCACCTTGGATGCCATACGAAAGCGGCGCAGTGGCCGGCGCAACCGGATCATGTCCTTCCGCTGCAATCGCACGTCCGATCGAAGCAGCTATCGTGCAAGTCGACAAGACCAGGATACAGAGCTCAGCCTTCAATAGCACTCGTGGCATTTTCGATCTCCCATCATTAACAATTGTTGGCTGTCATCTCGTTCAACGCCATGGTCGATGCAGTAAGCCCCCGATTTGCTCGTCAATTGGGCGTAGCGGTCGAGAGCGGCAGCAGGCGGGTGAGCAACTTGGGATGCACACGGCGCCATCTGCCTTGCAATCCCAAGAGCATTCGCGTTGTCGCTCGAATTCCTCGGGCCGCCCACATGCTTGGCACGATGATTTACAAAAGCAACATCTCGCGCGGGCGGAAATATTGATTTGCCGGGCAGGTAAGCATCCTAAGGGCGAGAGCGTAGCTCCAGGTTGATCTCGCCCCCTTCCTTGCCGACTTCCACTTGGAGCGGCGTCGATTCCTTCTTCGTGTAGGGTGGAGGAATCTTCTGCTTGGATCTTGGAATCATCGGCTCCGCGACGACGACCCGGTACGAACCGGCCTGAATGCCTTGAATATCGCGCGTCGCCCCCGCCGCGATTGCCAGCAATTTGTACGAGCCATCTTCCAACGTTATTGCGCCCGCACCCATTCCCTGCGTCCCCGGTTCCGGTGCGAAATAGATGCTTTTGAACGTCAGGGGAGATCCGTCGAGCGTCACCTTGCCATGGACGTCCGAATATGTTGGTCCGCCACGTCCGCAACCGATGGTCACGACAACCAGGCAAACAATCAATCGAGCAACAAAGCGTTTCACCAACAGGTCTGTCATCGCGCGCATTGCAAGGCTGCCGAAGCATCTCTCTGATCTTATGGGTTGGCCCGACTCGCTGCTCACGTTCCTTCACCAACCGTCGATGAAGATTCGAGCAACGAGCCTTCGATGGTGTCCAAAATGAAAGTCACCGAACCGTCGCCCATGCCGAAATGACATCCACCGGGGTGCATGCTGGCGGCGGGAGCCCACCAAGTCCGTACGTGTCCCGGCACCGGGTCGTAAGGCGGGCTTTGCCAGCCTGGGTCAATCCACGGCATATGCCAAAGATTGATGCCCGGACTTTCTCCGCCAGGATCGATGCCCGGCATGCACCATCCACGATAGGACCAGGCAAAGGCAGCCCCATTTTCATGCCATCCGGTCGTTTCGCCGACCGCGAAGGTTTTGCTCAATCCGTCGACCACGTCGCCGGGCGACGTATCGCTATTCTCACCGAACATCCGGCGCGTAGCAGGATTCGACTCCTTCCAGTTGTGGCATCTTGAAAAGTCGAAGTCGCTGACGACGAAGTCGTAATTCGTCGATGACGACCGCAGATCCTGGGCCGGTCCGAACAGCTTTCCCGTCAGCCGCTCCAGTGGGTCGGTCTCGTCCGATGGACACCTCAGCACACCGATGATTCTGGACGCCAAGGCAGCATTTCCATTCGTGATTGCATTGCCGACCGGTCTTCCGTTCAAATTATTGCGAGCGAGCGGAATGCTCGCAAAAGACTCTTTGCGTTTGAACTGATCATAGAGCCCCTGCTCCTCAATGAATGGAAGCAGGTCGACGATTCCATTTGCGTCTAAGGTTTCCTTGTCGCCCACGCCACGGCACCAGGAGTAACTGCGTCCGGCTGGCGGAAATACTTTGAACGCTGATTGATAGTTGAGAATTGCCAGGACAAACTGCTTGACGTTCGATTGGCACTGCGTTCTGCGTGCCGCCTCGCGTGCTGCTTGAATCGCCGGCAGGAGAAGCGCTACCAGGATACCGATGATGGCAATCACCACGAGCAGTTCGACCAGCGTAAAGGCCGTTTGACGGCGTCGAAGAAGCACCATGCTTCAGTCCTTCACAATAATCAGAAACAAGACTAACTCAGCAAAGCTTCCGCACGCGGCGAAATAACAATCCGTTTCACAAATCATTTTTATGCGATTGCCAGCTGCAAGACTCGTTGCGAGTCTTGCAACTGGCAATTCGCGGCTATGGGCCTCATTTTAGCAGCGATTAAGCTCCCGCTTCGCAATTTCAGCGCTGCTGCATCGTACGTCAGGCGACGTGGCGCACATCAGGCCCAGCCCCCGAGATCACGCCGCCATCTTACAATCCATCCGAACGTCAAACCGCAGCATACCAATAGAATTCCAGTCGGCTCGGGCACGGCAAGTGAATGATAGAATCCGAGTTCCGGCGCGGACAACGCGCGATCGGACAACCGCACCTCATCCAGCGTGTTGTCGCCATACTTGTCGCCGCTGACCAAGTAACCGAACGTTAGTTTTTCGGAACTCGCAGCCATTGGCGCTGTACCGTTTCCGCCATTGGAGATGCCGTTGATGTAGAGAATGTTTTCGGTTGCAGTATGCACACCCGCGATATGGTACCACGTGTCCGATTGGATCGCGCCCAGTGCCGCATAAGGCCCCGCGCCCAACGTGCCCTCGGTCACCGAAATACTCCCGACACCGCCGCCAGTGATGAAATCGAAAACCCCCGATGCTGGCGACGCCTCGAGCCAGTAGCCGCTATAGCCACCGACGGGAAAGCCTCGTTTGCTGACTAAATATTGATTGCCGGACAGTGTCGAGAATTTTACCCATGTTTCGATCGTGAAATCGCCGGAGGGATTGAGTGCCGGCGCGTCCGGGATGCCCACTTCGCGAATGCCTCCGAGAGAGTTGTTCGCTGCGTTCGGCTCGAATGGGGAGTCCGTCGACCAAGTGCCTCCATACGTAATTGCGCCATCATGTCCGTTTCCGGACGAGTCGCTCACGACGGACCCACTGCCTTCGTCCTGCAACCAAAGTCCAATCGTCGCCGACCGAGCGACCGGCGCTTGCAACAGCATACACAAATAGGCAATACAGAGAATACTTGTCCACGATTTCATAAGACACTACCTCACAAAGATGTACACCAAACACGACACACTCTTGCCACTGTCTTCTCAATCCCGTGGAGCACATGCACCGCCCGCATGTCAATCTGCCTGTTGCCGCACAAACATCTCAGGTGAATCGCTTGAAGAGCGCAACACCCGACAAAATCCCAATCGCGAGAACAAGCGAGCTTGGCTCTGGCACATTTACGCCTTGCAGGCCGGCCCCGAAGCCCGGTGCGTAAGTTGTGCCGAACGTGTTTTTCCAAGTTGAAAGGTCGCCTGGACTGAGCGGCATAGGCGACCCGCCTTGCTGCCACAACAGGAAATCAGCGCCGTTGACCACAAGATCTCCGTTAAAATCACCCAATCCCGGCGTCGGCAGCAGTTTTGCGTTGTACCCCAATTCGCTGGGTGACAATGCGACGTTCGAAATCCGAAAATCGTCCTTCGAGAAATTGCCGTAATGATCGCCGGTGACATAATAGCCGAGCGTGAGAAGGTCCGAATTGCCCACCATCGGAGCCGCCGGAGCTCCGCCATTCGAAATGCCGTTGACGTAAAGAATGTTCTCGGTCGCGGTATGAACCCCGGCAATGTGGTACCAGACGTCCACATCAAAATTGAGATTCTCGTAGGGGCCGCCAAGTTCTCCGAGCACCGCTTCAGAAACCGAAAGTCCCTGGCCGACGCCATTGCCAGTAATAAAATCGATGACTCCGGCGCCTGGCAACATTTCAAGCCAATAGCCAGTGAATCCGACCGGACCCGTGCCCCGCTTGCTGATGATATACGGATTATAGCCGGGGATGGGCGGAATTTTTATCCATGCCTCAACGGTAAAGTCGCCCGTCGGATTTAGCTCCGGAGCATTCGGCACCCGGACTTCTTGCAGGCCAGCGAGCGAGCCATCGTTGTCGTCGGGCTCGAACGGCGAATCGGTCGACCACGCGCTGTCAACGCCGAAAAAAGTGATGTCGCCATGATGGTTGTTACCCGACGAGTCATGAACGACTGCACCACCGCCTTCGTCAAACAACCACTGAGCCACGGTATCCGCCTCCACGCTCGAAACGAGGCAGTATATGCACAAGATCAGCACCGCTCGCATTATCAGTTGATGTAGCATCTAATTTCTCTCCGATCGAGCAACTGCCTGATTCTTGCGGCAATGCGCAATACACATCGCATCGCGGCTAACACCTCAAGTAGGAAGGGCTCGCGCACCACCCGTCTTCAGCGACTCTCCCTACCATTTTGCCGCACCGACCGGACACGGCATCGAGGTGCGGTAACAAGCGGTGTTAGGAAGTTGCGCTGCCCAGGCTACCTTAGGCGGACATTTGAAAAGATAGACAGTTACAGTTCTATATTGATCGCAAACCCGCTGTTTTGAATTATGAAAGAAACCGGAAAGTGCGACAACCTAAATGTTGGTATAAAAACACTGTTTTCTTGCCGTTGCCAATGAGTTGCGCCAACCGCATTGTGCGTTGCCCGCTGTGAACGTGATGAAGAGCTCGACTCGATGGGCGCTGCCAAATGCAACAAGCAGCACGGGCCTGAGGTATTGTCAATGGTTGACGCGGCGGCAAAAAGGCTGGTGGAGATGGGCGTCGGCGAGCACATGTGTTAGGTTCGCCGCTGAATTCGGTTCGAGAATTGCTGCTGCATCTGATAAGGCTTGAGGCCGTGTCATGGCTCCTGTCGGCGACCTGGACCGAACGCATCGCTATTCTTTCCAAACTACCCTCCTGCCGCTCGATAGGCGGCCACTCGATGAATGTTGAGCCCCAATGCGCGCAACATCGCCGCGTAAGTCACCTTTGCCATGCCGCGAATTCGCAGTTCTGCCATGTGGCCTGCCGATCGGTCAGGTCGTGCAGTTGCTGCAAGATCAGGGCGCCCAACGCGATCGGCAAATCTTTGCTGGGACGACCGAAGTCATCCCGAAAACCGGCCGCCAGTTTCTTCACCGGTAGGTGCCGGAGCAGGTAATCGCGAAACACACCCATCCAGCCTTGCTCGAGCAACTTTCGCCGCTGCGGGCCAAGATATTCCCAAGGATCGAACAGATCGCCGCTCTCGTGGTCGCGTAGGGTAAGCATTACGCGAATTTGCCATCTCAGGATCGTACAAGTCCTCCCTGCGGACTTTTTGCCGGCCCGTCAACTTGTGATAATATATCAGGCCTCCCCTCACTCGCGTGTCGTTAGAAAGTGATCGTAAGTCCGCCATCGACAACCAGTGTTTGGCCTGTGATGTATGTGCATTCGGGCCCGCTTAGGAACAGAATCGCACTTGCGATCTCGTCCGCGGTGCCAGCCCGCGCCAGCGGGATTTTTCGCTCGCCGACGTACCACTGTTGGAACTCTTTAGTCGTCGTCTCATCGACACCGTCGATCATCGACATCTCGGTGTGCGTACAACCCGGAGCCACGATATTGACCAGGATTCCGTATTCGGCAAGGTCCACGGCCAACGATCGGCTCCAGGCGTCGATCGCACCCTTGCTCGCGGCGTACGCCCCGACGCTTCGCTCCGCCGCGCGGGCTTGAATCGACGAGACGTTGACGATCCGACCGTAACGACCAGCCATCATCCATGGCACCACCAACTTCGATAGCACGTACATCGCCTCAATATTGACGGCCTGCGTCTGCCTCCAATGTTCCAGTGAACTATCGAGATGACGTTCGTAGTAGCTAAAGCCGGCGTTGTTGACAAGGATGTCGATCTGGCCGCGGGATTCGCCAATCTGCCGTGTGTATTCCTCGAGGCGAGCGTGGTCCGTAATGTCGCACGGCATCGGCGCAATATTGGCAAATTCCCGGTGCAACGCGTCAAGCCTCTCCGCGCGCCGACCCAGCGCATACACCGCCGCTTCTTCCTTGGCGAACCGCCGGGCGGTCGCTTGGCCGATCCCCGACGTGGCTCCAGTGACGATCGCGACACGATCTGTAAGCAGTCCCATAGCCCCTCCACTATTTGCATTACGTTCTTGTTATAGTTCCGATATCACAAGTGGCGCCAGATGCAAATGGTCGCGAAGAATCGTGGCTAGCGTTGGGCGCAACACAAGTCTGTAGATACTGCGGCTTCGTTTTCACTCGGCTCCAGCATACGCATCTTTCTAGCCCGTTCAAGCCGTTACACGAGAGCTGTCAACGACTGCCTCACGGCGTCGACCACCCTGGACGAGCTTGGAACGTAGAACTTCTCTAGCGGTGGCGAAAACGGAACGGGCGTGTGTGGAGGTGTCACCATCACCGGCGCCGCGTCGAGGTAGTCGAACACCTTCGTCGTTACGAGCGCAACTAGATCGGTCGCCATCGAACATCGCGGGTGGTCTTCGTCCACCACGATCAACCGCCCCGTTTTGCGAACCGACATCAGAATTGTTTCTTCGTCGAGCGGCGAGATGGTGCGCGGATCGACGATCTCGACACTGACGCCTTCACTGGCCAGTATCTCGCTTGCTTTGAGCGAGATATCCACCATCCGTGACAGCGCGACAATTGTCGCGTCGCTGCCCTCACGTACGATTCTTCCCTTTCCTAGCGGCACCAGGTACTCGCCATCCGGCACCGGCCCCTTTGTGTCGTACAACACCTTGTTTTCGAAAAACACGACGGGGTCGTCGTCGCGGATAGCCGACTTAAGCAGCCCTTTGGCGTCGGCGGGGTTGGACGGTACGACACATTTCAAGCCGGGAAAATGGGTAAACAACGAATAGAGTACGTCCGAGTGCTGAGCAGCCGCTCCGATGCCGGCGCCGATTGTCGTGCGGATCGTAATCGGCGTCTTTACCTTGCCGCCAAACATGTAACGAAACTTGGCCGCTTGGTAAACAATTTGATCGAGACAAACGCCGACGAAGCTCACGAACATGAGTTCGGGCACTGGCCGCAAACCGACAATTGCGGCGCCCGTGGCGGCACCTATGATCGCTGACTCGGAGATCGGCGTGTCCAGCACGCGATCCTTCCCGAATCGCCCGAGCAGCCCTTTCGTCACTCCCAATACGCCGCCCCACGAATCGCACATCTCAAGGCTCTCGTTCTGCGCTCCCCCGGCGATGTCTTCTCCCAGGAGGATGACATTTTCGTCACGCTCCATTTCCTCCGAGAGTGCCTCGTTGATCGCTTCCCGATAGCTGATGATTCGTTGCATAGTGTCTCGAGGCTTTCCTTTAATAGGTGATGTAGACATCGGTTAAGCATTCTTCCGGTAGCGGCAAAGCCGATGACTGGGCGAAATCGATGGCCTCTTGCATACGCTGGCCGACCTGAGTGTCGATCGCCTGCATGTCCTCGGCGCTGATTCCAGCCAGGGGCGCCACTTCTTGTGCAAATAACGTCAGGGGATCGCGTTGACGATGGTGCTCCACCTCTTGGGATATGCGATACTTCATCGCATCGCCCTCGAAGTGACCGTAGTAGCGATACGTTTTGGCCTCAATCAAGGTGGGGCCTTTGCTGTGGCGAGCGCGCTCAATTGCGTGCTTCGCCGCGGCATAAACGTCGAGCACGCTTTGTCCGTCGACCACGACGCCTGGGATGCCGTAAGCGGCCGCGCAATCGGCAATATTCTCAATGTGCGTCGAGTAACTCGGCGACGTCGCCTCGGCATAGCCGTTGTTTTCGCAAACAAAGACACACGGCAAATCCCAAATCGACGCCAGGTTGATGGCCTCGTGCAACGTGCCCTGGTTGCTAGCGCCATCGCCAAAGAAACTGACGGCTACCTGTCGCGTTCGTTTGATCTTGGCCGCCAGGGCCGCACCAGCGGCGATCGGCATGCCCGCCCCGACGATTCCGTTCTGCGCCAAGCATGCCCTGATCGATGTCCGCAATGTGCATTGAGCCGCCTTTACCCTTACAGACGCCCGTCACGCGGCCATAAATCTCCGCCAACATTGGATTCAGCTCGACGCCCTTAGCAATGCAATGTCCGTGGCCACGGTGCGTTGATGTGACGTAGTCGCTTGGATTGAGCGCCGCGATGACACCCACTGCAACTGCTTCCTCGCCGGCGTACAAGTGGACAAACCCGGGAATCTCGCCGGTCGCAAAGAGTTCGTGAAGCTTATCCTCGAACACGCGAATCGTTCGCATCTTCTCATAGATTGTCAGCAGTCGCATTCGCCCCAAGTCGCTGACAATTTTGGCGAGATCGGGAGAATTTTGGGTCATACTAAGTGGTCTCCCTATCAGGTGCTTCCAATTGCAAAATAAGATCCTGAAGGAACGCGGCGCCATGCGCTCCGTCCGCCACACGATGATCGAGCGTCAGTCCCAGTGTGATTTTCGATCGAAAGACCAGGCCAGCTCCGTCGACGGGTTCGACAACTTGTTGAATCCGTCCGATCGAAAGTATGGCGGCCTGGGGCGATTGAATGAGGGCCGTGAAGCAATCTACGGGATACATACCAAGATTGGTGATTGCAAACGTGCCTCCCGTCAGATGCTGCTCCGTGATTTTCTTCGCTTTCACCAGCGCAATGATCTTCGCACGCTCGGCGCTAATTTGCTTGACCGTCATCTGCTCTGCCGCGTGAAACACCGGGACAAGCAGTCCCTCCTCGGTAGCAACGGCAAGTCCGATATTCATCTGCGCGTGAAAGCGAATTCCCTCGCCTTCGAACGAAGCGTTAAGATATTTATGCTTCCGTAGCGTCTTGGCAACGGCGGCGACAAACATATCGTCATAGGCGATGGTCGAATCTTGTTTCCTCCGTGCCATCAGCGAGGTAGCGTCGGCGCTCCCAAAGAGGACAACCGTCGGAGTGGTCGCCGACATCGTTACGGCGTTGGTGATCGCCCGCCGCATAGAGGAAAGGGGTTCGACGGTGCTCGCACCCGGACCGGCGGCCTCTGCGACTCGGTCGTTGACTGACACCCCCGTTCGATTTTGATGGGCCTGACGTATGTCCTCCTCGAGAACTCGACCGGCTGGACCTGATCCGGAAACGGCGCGTGTGTCCACACCCAACTCTCGGGCAAGACGCCGCACCGCAGGAGAACATGGCCCGCGGCTATCGTCTTTCGTCGTGTGCTGAGAGCGCGGACGATAACGAACCAATTGCGGCAACTGCCGCCGACTCGCGGGCGGCCGTTGCGCAAGGCGCGTCCGACTCGAAGGTCGTTTCACACGCGTCGCCGTCCAGCGCAATCCACGCAATCGTCTGACCAACTTCCACGACATCGCCCACTTTCGCAATGCATTTCACCAAGATGCCACTGGCCGGCGATTCGATATCACAGACCAACTTGTCCGTTTCGATCTCGACCACCGGCTGCTTAAGCTCCACCCTCTCGCCAATTGTTACCAGCAACTTGACAACAGCGCCCGAGCTCATCGTCATGCCGAGCTTGGGCATTTTTACGGGACAGGCATGATGAGGCTCCGACTCGTACAACGCAACTTAGGACACGGCAACGCGGTGCCGCGATAGGCTACTTAATAAAAAATCGATACTCGGTCGTACTTCTGTAACGTTCCGCAGGATTCAATACCGTACTCGGAAACTCCCGTCGATTCGGCGCATTCGGATAATGCTGCGTCTCGAGGCAGAACCCCTGCTCCGCCTGATAGAACACGCCGCCCTTGCCTCGCTCGTCGCGTAGGTGAGCCGCCGTATATAGGTGAACCGAGGGTTCGGTCGTTCGCACCTCCAATCGCCGACCCGAGCCCGGATCGTACGCCTCCGCCACGAGTGCTAACTCGTCGCCGTTGCGCACCGAGGGGAATGTGTGATCGTAGAGCAAAGGCACTTGGCGGAGGTCTGCGCCGATAGCCTTGCTTTTCGTAAAGTCGAAAGGCGTCCCCTCGACCGACGCGATGGCGCCCGTGGGGATGAGCTGGCCGTCGACGACTAAGTAACGGTCACTGAAAAGGGTCAATTCCTGGTCCAAAACGTTTCCCGCGTCGTGGCCAGCCAAATTAAAGTACGAATGATGTGTCATATTGACGTGCGTGGTCTCGTCCGTAGTCGCGGTGTAGTCAAGGCGTAGCTCGTTCCGGTCATTGAGCGCGTAGGTGACTTCCGCTTCGAGCAGCCCGGGGTAACCTTGATCGCCATCGGGGCTGGTCAATTGCATCGTCACTCCAACGACGTCCGATTCTTCCCATGTTCGCCATCGCCAAACATGATGCGAGAAACCCTTCGTGCCGCCGTGAATGTGGTGGCGGTCATAGTTCGATGTCAGCACATACTCGGACCCGTTCAATTCGAACCGACTATCTGCAATGAAGCTTGCACAGCGACCCACCGTGGCACCGAAATAGGACTGACCCCGCTCGTACTCGGTCACGGTGTCGTAACCAAGCACGCAATCTCGCACGACGCCGGCGGCGTCCGGCAAGTGTAACGAGGCGAGGGCGGCGCCATAGCTGATGATCGTGGCCGCCACACCGCTCCCGCTCTCCAGGCAGATAGCATCAACGCGCTCACCATTTGCGGTTTCGCCAAATTCGGCGACATTGATCCACATGATGAATTGTCCCGCCACCACCATTCGTCTGCCTTCGCATCCTCTGCTCGCGCCGATAATAAACTTTCTGACTTGTCACAACGTTCGCACACACATCACAATGTGCGAACGCATGTTAGCCTGTTCTTGCGCAGCTATCTCCGTCGTTGTTAAGCATCGCACAACCAAAACCCTTATCGTAAAGAACTTCCTATGTTCGGAAATATCCTTCGCTTCCGGGACAAACTCTCCAGCGGCCACGTCTGCATCGGCTCTTGCATCACGTTCTCCGATCCTTTGGTTTCCGAAGCGCTGGCACATTCCGTGGACTTTCTTTGGCTCGATACGGAACACACAGCCATCGGCATGGAGTCGCTAATGGGCCACCTGCTCGCTGCGCAGTGCCGCAAACGTAGCAGCCCTGGTGCGGGTACCTGGCTCGGAAATCTCTGTTCTGAAGCGAGTGCTGGACATGGGGGCCGAGGGAATCATCGTACCTCAAGTGCGATCCGCCGACGAGGTCCGCCACGTCGTGGCAGCATGTCGCTACAAACCCGAGGGCGATCGAGGCTGGGGACCGCGTCGTGCCAACAACTATGGCCGTCAGCCACAGGATGAGTACGTTGCCGAGTCGAACAAAAGCTTGTTTGTCTCCGTGCAAATCGAGAATGTTGATGCGCTGGCAAGTCTCAACGACATTGTGGCAGTCAATGGATTGGATTCGGTTGTCATCGGGCCTTACGATCTTTCCGCGTCCATGGGACTGATGGGACAAGTGTTGCATCCTGAGGTCACGTCCGCCGTCCAAGCGATCATCGCGGCAGCACACCGGGCAGGGCGTCTGGTCGGTTTTGGCACGGGCAGCGATGTCGCGTACGCCGCCAAGGCCATCTCGATGGGCGCCGATTGGATTCAAGTTGGCTGCGATTTCACCTATCTGATTGACTCTGCAGACCGCGCGTTCAAGGAAGTGCGGCAACTGGCTTCCAAATGAGCATTGGTCGTGCCCCAATTAACCAAATATCTCCCCACCGCCCCGAAATTGCTACTCCTTGGAAATTCGATACAACGCAAAGTCGTCTATGTGGACGCTTTCCTCGGGGTCAAATCCCTTCAGCTGAATGTTCAGCACCGCGCGGGTGATCGTCGAGCCTTCGACTTCCGCCGGCACTTCGCCCATGGTTGCGATCGTGACCCATTCCGAGCTGCGAGGACGTACTGTCGTTGCAATGGTGGGCAACGGCAGGCGGTCCTTGCCGCTCGCGTCTTCAAGGTCGATTGAAATCTCAAGGGTCGCACGTTCGTTGAGATCGTCCACGCCGCGAATCGAGGCTACAGCCCCGTAGAGTCCAGGAACAATCGGCAGCTTCTGCTTGAGGTGCCCATCTTGAACGCCCTTGCATAAGACGCAGCGTTCGCCGTTGCGCAGCCATCCGCGACGACGTTAATCGAGTCCGCGCTCCCGGCAGTAAACTCCCACGGGCCAGCCTGCCCATCGTTTACTGCTTCGAAGGAGGGGTCCTCTGAAATTGGCGCCAGTTTCTTCTGCTTCAACAGGAGCATGAACCGTGCATGCTCGCGCACGCTTGGATTCTGCGCCGACTGAGCCAGGTCGACCAGTTGCCGGTGGACTGTTCCATTATCGGCCCAGTCAAATGCGCGCCACAATGCCGTGGTGCCCCAATTGGTTCCAGCAAGCACATCGCGATATCCCCACTTGCGCATCCAAGGCCGATGGTCGTCGTGGGTAAGTTCCAGGCCTATCGCATGGCGCAACACCGGGTCTTTGGCGAGTTCAATCAGCGCCACATTACGGCGCTTTTGTGCCATCTCGCAGCAGGCTACGCCCGACGTGAGCGACGCCAAAGCCTCCGCCTCCGTCGTGACCGGCTTGTCCAACGAGTGCGCATCCGCGAGATAGGCTAACGCGGTTAGCTCGTAATACTCAAACGCTCGCAGGAAGACCTGGGCCCGCGCCTTTTGTGCGGGTGTTTTCGCCTTGGCCAGCACCGCTTCGAGCTGTTGTCGACAAACGTGGATCTCGTCCTCTGTCAGCAAATACAAATAGGAATTCTGATGATAGGTAAGAAACTGAACATTCTTATCAAACCAATCCGACGCCAAAATGCGTCGCGTCCAGAAATCTTCCCAATGCGCGTAGTAGGCCGCTAGATCGTCCGCCGCGTCCTCGCCCACTGCACGGACATACCAGTCGCGCAGCAATGCGTCGACATCTTGTTCAGGATTCCACTGGAGCTTTGCCGCGACGTAAAGTTTCGGGCCCTCTCCCCAGTTCGCGTACGACTCGGCATACATCGCCTTCACGCCTTTCGCGTGCCCGTAGCGATAATACTCAGCCATCTTGTGAAAGTAGACGCGGGGCAAACAATACGTGCCGCCATAGATGTAGTCGTACCAGCCAAAGCTATTGCTCGCCTGGGCCCATTGCTCCGTCAGTTTCTTTCCCCTGGCCTCGACTTCGGGGTCGATCCACGCCATCCGGTCGTAGGTCATGAAGGGTATTAGTCGCGGGTGCAATTTCACTTGGGTCGGCGCTTGTGCCGTCGCGCTGTACGCGAGACAACCAAAGAACTTATCCGGGTACTTCTTGAGCACTCTCTCAACCACTCGATTGCACCAGGTAAAATACCGGTCCGACGTATTCCGAACGCCGAGAAAGTTAACTCCGTCTTGCTTCGGTGATCCGCATTGGCAGTCGGCAGAACCCTCGCAGTCGCCGCCTCCATCGTTACTCCCAAGCGAATACGATGTCGCCTCAGGATGTTGCTCAAAATACTCGCAGATGTTTTTGACGGCCTCGTCAACGATGCCGGGCGCAGTAAAGCACGGCTGCCAATTCGTCGTGATCCCCTCGGGAGGGATGAACCGCACTCCGTCCTTAATCGGAAAAAACTCGGGATGCGTTTGCCCGTACTTCGCCGGCGGAAACAGATTGCTCAGGTTGTGGTGAAACTCCACCCGTCCGTGCATGCGGTTGCGTCGCTCCCACTGCTCCTGTACGGCTCCGAAATTGCCGCTGAATTGCCGCGACACGAACGCCGGCTCTTGCGTGACCCGCTCTCGCGGTATGCGAATCGACGCATGCTTGGGGACGTCCTCTCCCGCGTCGCTTGGGAAGAGCCAGCGGACTCCCACATAGCGTTCGAGGAACTCGCACACACCAAATTCCGTTCCCCAGGACGTCGGCCCGGCGATCACAATGTTGCTCGGCTTCATGGCGGTCGAATCAAGAAAGAATCCGTCGCCGTCCAGCGCTGCGACATTTAGCTTATGACTAGCGACGTAGTCCGTGGCACCCACATGAATTTGCACGCCATCGTCCGCGCCAAGATCGGTCTCGTGCTTGATCGCCAAGCGAACCCCGGACGATTTCGCGATATATTCGCAGAGCAGCTCTGCCGCCCGGCGATCGTCCACGTTGTCCGACACGACAACCACCGCCTTGGCAGCTCCATCGGCGACAATCTCGACGCCGCCATCGGCTGTGGCTTCAACACCCCGGGCCGCCGAAACGTGCATCACCACCAGCAGAAGAAGCGTGGTAAACAGGCGCTGCCCGAATGTGAATGCGCTTAACATCGTGTGCCTTGTGTGATTTAATTCGATCGGCGCCATGTTGCGACCTGTCGTCGGCTGCGGCCACCACAAGATGCCACACTAAGCGATTCAGCTGACCGCGTCGATGTCCAGGAAATTCTCGGTTACGTCTCGCTTAATTTCGTCGGCTCGGTAGCCGAATCCGCTCCCGGAAATGGTCGACAAATCCAAGTTCCCATCTCGACGCCGAAAGAGCCCGGGGTGGACCAGCGATTCCGGCTCCGATGCATGAGGATAAAACTGCATCGAATTGGTTTCCACGCCCATAATCGTGCCTGCGTGCGCGGCAAGGCGGACGTGCGGAATTTGCGCGAGCATTGGATTCGTCAGGTCCTGGACCATCAACGACATGCCGTGGAATTTCGCCCAGCACAGACTCAACAACGAACCGGTTTGCGTCTTGCAAGTCTTGAGCGCGACTCCCGACCAACCCAGCTCATGCCCGATCGCGATGTTCTGCCAATCGTGCGCGCTCTCGTCGAGAAAGACCGGCTTCTTCGCCGCAACGCCGCGCACATCGATGCGAGACGTGCCCAAGTCGCTCGGGAAAGGCTGCTCCACATACAGCAGCATCGCGGATATCTGAGGATGCTCCGCGGACAGTCGATCCAAGATGTCGATCACGTACGCCGCATCGGTCACCATGCAATTAAAGTCTGCGCTCAACCACTTCACGTCGTGCGCCGAAGCAATCGTGCCCACTCGCACAAGTCGCTCGTAATCCCAGGCTAAGTCGTTGCCTCGCAACTTGGTTTTCAGACAGTACAGGCCGTCGCGAGTAATCCAATCCGACAATAGCACAGGCAGTCCATCATCTGGCTCGTCACCCGTCAAATCGTCTGTGGTAAGCGGGTCTGCCCCACCCACGAGATGCCACGCGGCAAGTGCAGTCGACGGCTGCATTTCGAGGAAATCTTGAGGGTATAGACCGGCGAAGCTCATTCCGCTGCCGTCAGTGACAGCCAAGAAGGACGAGAGGTCGCGATTTAAGTAATCGGCGTTGTATGTCTCGTAGACATCGCGCTGATTCAATTGGCCGTAAGCGTCGTGAAGCGCAATGTCAAACGGGCTGAAGCAAACCAACGCCGCCAAATACGGTACAACCAGGTCGCCATCCGTCGAACGGTACAGCTTCAACAGCTGGGGCAGCACGAGCTGACGGAAATCGTGTCCGATCTCCAGGGCGTGGCCCCAAACGTCGAACTCCCGCAACATCTTGGCGATGTCGGAGCACAAGAATGTGAGTCGCTCAAATCGTGTAGCAATCGGAGCCGTGCTTGGCCAGGCCCATTGGATCGACAGCGGCACCTCGCCCCAACCCTCGGCGTACCGCCCCGACGAATCGGTGACCGTGACTTTGACGCGACAGCAGGTGATGCTGCTGACTGTTTCCGAAGCGAACTGCAGCGGGACGCGGAAATCGATCGGGAGAAAGTAAATCGCTACGTCGTCGACTCGCACATCAGTGCTTCTCAGTTTATGGCCGCGCGCATGTGCGGCTTTTGAATGCGCTAAGCGAACGGACATCGCTGTTCTTTCGTGCTAGAAGCAGTTACAGAACCCCGGTCGTGACTGCAACGCTAGCGAATTCCTCGGCGATTTCATTGCATTCATCCGGTCAGCAAAGGTATTGAAACTGCTTCTAGGCAATTCCCAAGAATCTCACCCTTGCTGCCATCAATGCAGTGAGCCGTATCACGCCAACCACAAATCCCTAACGCGACTCAATGTGCGCGCGACCACGAACGACCTTTGCAGCAGTCTTCGATCTAAACACGTATCGGTCCCAAGTGAACTCAACGCTCGCGATTGCTGCCAGCCTGCCTCGGCCAGCCCAAGCGATTAGCTTCACAGGATTTATTTACTATTGCCGGAACAAACAGGCGCCGAAAGGTAATTCCTAGTATTTATTCTCCGAAAAATGGTCAACCGATCGCGTCACACATTCTCGCTCGGGATGGTGATGCCGACAAGATCGAGATGCGAACATACGCGATGCTCCATCACGAGCGCTGTCCCGTCATCAATCGCAACTTTGTCGCACGATGCCATGCGACGGCTTGCCGCAAGCGATATGCCGGATCTCAAATCCGCAAATGACCGCCGTCAAGAATGGCGGTCATGGCACCTGCAGTCCATTGTGCCGACTGCATTGTTGCCGATAACCGCGCGGCGTATTTCCCGTCAGCTTTCGAAACACCGATATAAAGTATTTGGATTCACTGAAACCGGTATTATTGCTGATCGTGGAGACCGGTAAACTCGTATCAATGAGCATTCTCTTGGCGGCCTCGACTTGAATGCGCAGGATTTCCGCTTTCGGCGACCGTCCCACGATCTTTTTGAATCGCCGATTCAAAAGTGTCCGGGACAATGGGAGCTGATCCGCCAATTCGGACACGGAGATACCCCGACACGCGTCGCGGCGAATGATCATGAGCGCCGTGGCGATATCTTTGTCGGCGCATGCCTGCACGTCGGTCGATTGCCGAATCACGACGCCGACCGGCTTGAAAAATACAGGATCGTTGAACTTCACTTTGCCCTCCATCATCCCGTCCAGCAGTTGCGCCGCTTCGTAGCCAATTCTTTCGCTGTTGACGTCGATACTGGACAGCGACGGAATCGACAAATTGCAGAGAAACTCGCTGTTGTCGGACCCGATCACCGCGACTTCGTTCGGTACCAGCAATTCAATCCGGCGGCACGCGTCGAGCACCTGTTGGCCGCGGTCGTCGTGACAAGCCATGATCCCCACAGGCCTGGGCAGCGTCTTGAGCCAGGTCACTAGATGTTCTTGCCCGTCTTCCCAAGTCACGTTATGTCCGCGAATCCGATGCTTGAACACACTGCACGTAAATCCACTCTCAATTGCGACGCGCTTAAACGCTTCCATCCTCTCGTCGTCGTAGACGTGGGCACCTCGCGGTTCGCCGCAGAAAGCGAAATGTTCGAATCCCAAGCTCCGTAGATGGTCAAAGGCTAGTTCGGAAACCGCTTGACTGCTGGGCCCGAACGGAGGGATTCCAAGCGATCGCCCCCCTCCGCGCAGGTCGATCAACGGTAGACCTGTCGCCTTCAGTGATTTTCCCATCTGCTTCGACGTGATGCGGGCGAGAATCCCCGTGCCCTTCCATGACTTAAGCCAATCGGGCAATGCGTCATCAAGGCCCCGTGCCTTGAAGTACGCAGACCACGAGCCGTTCTCGGAGTAGAACCGCGAGACGCCTCTCATGAGCCCCTGACCGTAGGCAGTCGAAGTTTCGATCAAGATTGCAACGTGCTTGCTCGATGTCATTTTCTGCCCTTCTGCCCCTCCCGACACGCTGCCAGTTGATCTAGAACCAGTTACAAATCTTGATTTAGCTAGCTAAACGTGTTTGGAATAGATTTCGTATCAGAGGACGAAAGGAAACTTTTGATGCGTATTCGATCCCGCCGAAGTGCAGGGTCCAGGATGGAACCGGACTCGAATCTTCCGCAACCGCAACTGACGGACGAGCAGTGATTGCTGATCTCTGATCTTTTTACAGTCCCCGCGCCCGACCCGCGCGGCGGTCGACCAAGAGCCGACGTGCGTCGGTGCCTCGACGGCATCCTATGGGTACTTCGCAGCGGCGCGCGGTGGAAGGACCTCCCCCGGTCGTCCCCTTCGTATGTCACGTGTTGGCGACGCTTCGTCGAGTGGTCCGACGCTGGCGTATTGGACCAAGCGTGGCGTCGATTGGTTGAGCTTCTCGACCGGCAAGGCCACATCGACTGGGAAGAAGGTTTTGCGGATGGCACGTTTGCCTCGGCAAAAAAAGGCGCGATCTCGTCGGCCCAACCAAGCGGGGCGAGGGGTCCAAGCTCATGCTCTTGGTCGAAGGCGCCGGCCTGCCGCTGGCGATCGACGTCAACATCGCTAGTCCCGCTGAAGTCACGCTGATTGAGCCGCTCCTCGATCAGGCCGTCACACCTTACTTTCGACCTCGGTTGATCTACGACCGTGCCGCGGAATGCGATCCACTCCGCGAGCGGTTGGTCGCCCGCGATGTGGAACTGATCTGCCCTCACCGTAAAGGCCGCGTTCGGCCCGCCACCCAGTACGGACGACCGCTCCGCCGCTACCGCAAACGGTGGATCATCGAACGCACAATCGGCTGGATCCAGGCGTTCCGCCGACTCGTCACTCGTTACGAGTTCTACTCGTTTCTCTTCCACAGCTATGCCAAACTCGCTTGCCCGATGATCGTGCTAAGACGGTTCTGAAACTGGTTCTAGGCAGCTCTGCGGCGGCGCTCGCCGTGCCATCAGCCGCTTGCGCCACACAATTCCAGTATATGTTCGAATTGCCGAGAAATATATCCCTGGACGATGCCCCGCATTGAGCCTGTACCATTCTACCGTGAAAGCCGACAGTACTTGTCGATGCATGATGGACTTACATCCCCCTTCATGCGTACGGGTCGATTTCCATGATTACCTGTCGCGAAGCCTTTTCGCCGGCACGCCAGCGTACACTCCCATCGGTGTCGTATCGCATGTAATAACCGCATTGGCGCCAATGACGCATCCCGTTGCGATCGTCACGTTGGCGGTGATTGTCACGTTTGCGGCTACCCAAACATCTTCCTCGAGCGTGATGGGGCCGGCCTTCTCTCCGGTCAGAGCCATGGGACGGTCAGTGATCTCATCATGATGACCGACCGTGGCAAAGACCGCGTGCGCGGCGATATTGCAATACGCACCAATGCTCAATCCGCCCCACCCATACAGCACGCAATTTGGTGCGAAGTGCGAGTGGTGGCCGATCTCAACGAAACTCGTTTTCCAATCGCCGAGTGAGATGTAAGTACCTGGAAAGAACTGCACATGATCGCCCACAACAAATTTTCCCAGGGAGCCTTGGATGAAGCAATTAGGGTAAAATGTGATGTCGGAGCCGATCCGGCAAACCGCCGGCTCTCCGATCAGGTGGAATCCCGACATGATCGTTACATTGTCGCCGCATTCAATGCATTCGGGATGCGCGATGACGGCATCTGGTGCGATCACGACGTTCTTACCGCAGGACTTAAACTGATGCAGGTAGTCGGGCAATGTTCCCCTCGCGGTTTTCAAGTCCCAATGCGAGAATCGATTCGCGCACGGCGGCGAGCATACGAATCGCAGAATCCGTACCATGCGGCGCACACAACGGCGTCGTTTCATATCCGCCGTTCGCAAAATTCTCTGGCAGCGGAAAATAGTTGGGTGCCGCATTCCCGTGGGAAATCAGGAGTGCGTGTCGTCCACGAAGAAGATCGTTTCGAATCGTCAATCCGATTTCCACAAAGGGTTCGCCCGGCATCGAGAGGAATACGACTTCCCCCATACGGATTGCGGTCACGTCGTATTGCTTTTCCCGCCGATCGGCGGCAACACGCAACAATGCGTCCGCGAAATACTTCCGCGCCGCGGGTGCACCAGTGGCGAGTCCTTCCGAGGTTAGCTTCTCGTGGTCATTCCTCGAGAACTGCTCGGAATCGGACTTCGCCTGAAGAAGTTCTGCTGAGTCGATCTCTCGCGGCGAGAGCGTGAATGTCCTCCGGACGACAGCCAACGATTCCGCGGGCACAGGCTCTAAATTGCCGAGCTGCATTTCAATGCCGGAGACGTAGGCCCGTCCAATGCGTTCAGGATTACTGTCCACGTAAATTTCGCCAGGCCGAGTCGCATCGATGTGATTTACATTGCCCGAAGTTCCGATGAGCGGCATGACCAACAGGCCCGCCCCATATTTTGATTCCAATTCTCGCCGAACTACTCCCGGCCAATCCGCGGAAATCTCGGCAGACCCCAACGTGTCCGTGTGATTGACGATGCTCGCCAGTAGTACGGCGAGCCGGCCAGCGCACTCGATTCCCAGCAGCGGAATTTCCGGATCGATCACGCCCTCAGGCTTCACGATCTCCTCGCTCCCTCGAGGTGGGTTGGTAACAACGCGGCCGGACTTCATCCAGTAACGCCGGTTAAAACTGACACCGGCAACGTGAGCCTGGCCCACCAGCAGTCGATCGACCTTGCGCAGACCGGCGAATGCCTCGCGAATCGCTGCGGCCGCCTGGTCAATCGCCCACTGAGTATACTCATCGTTGTAGCCCGGCTCATCCTGCCGAGTCTCGGGACTATTATGCGAATGCGTGCATGTGCAGAGAATGTGCAGCGGATCCAACTTGGGCATGTCGGAGACCGCATGCCGCAACCGCTCGACGACGGGAGCTGGCATCACGGCCCAGTCAAAACCGACGATCGCCGTCGAGCTGTTGCCGTCGGCGAGTGCGACGACACTCACAAAGATGTCATCGCGCACGCGATCTGACATGCGCAGATAAAAGTAGCCGCACAGCGCAACTGGCACACTTGGCGTGATGCACCGGCGAGCCACACCGAAGTATACTGATGTTGAATTCGCCATTTTTTCTCTTAAATAACACTCGACGCGCCTTACATCCACCGATGCTTTATGCGTCCGTCACGCAACCTTCGCTCGCGCTCTTGACCAGCATAATGTACTTCTTGAGTGTGCCACTAGTCGCGCGATAGACAGGCATCTTCCATTCCCGGCGTCGGCGCAGCATGTCTTCGTTCGTAACACTGATGTCGATCTGGCATTCTTCCGAATCAATCGTAATGGTGTCGCCGTCGTGCACGAGCGCAATAGGACCGCCCTCCTGTGCCTCGGGGCAAACGTGTCCGATGATGAAACCGTGCGAACCGCCCGAGAAGCGACCATCCGTGACAAGCGCCACGTCTTTTCCCAGCCCGGCGCCGACGATGGCACTCGTCGGGGAGAGCATCTCGGGCATTCCCGGTCCTCCTTTCGGGCCTTCGTAGCGGATCACCACGACGTCGCCCTTGCGGATACGCCCTTGTTCCAACCCTTTCAGCATCGCCTCTTCGCAGTCGAACACGCGGGCCGGACCGGTAAAACGCAGCCCCTCCTTGCCCGTGATCTTCGCAACAGCGCCCTCCGGTGCCAGGCTACCACGCAGGATTCGCAGATGACCGGTCTTCTTGATCGGTCGATCCATCGGTCGAACCACATCTTGATCGGGATCGAGCCCTGGAAGCTCTTGCAAGTTTTCCGCCAACGTTCGGCCGGTAACCGTCAAGCAACTACCGTCGATCATTCCGTGGGCCAACAGGAGTTTCATAACGGCCGGCACGCCGCCAACATGATGCAAATCTTCCTGGAGGTATCGTCCGCTGGGTCGCAAATCTGCCAATAGGGGCACCCGGTCGCTGGCCTTCTGAAAGTCGTCGATGTCGAGTGGCACATTAACCGACCTGGCAATCGCAATCAGGTGGAGGACCGCGTTGGTGGATCCGCCCAGCGCAGTCAAGGTCACGATCGCGTTCTCGAAAGCAGCCCGCGTCATGATGTCGCGCGGACGAATGTTGCGTTCGAGTAGAATTCGAATCGCCGCGCCCGCGGCGACGCATTCCTCGACCTTGGCCGGATCTTCCGCCGGAACGGAGGCGCTATATGGCAAACTCATACCCACGGCCTCAATCGCGGTTGCCATGGTATTGGCCGTATACATCCCCCCGCACGCGCCAGCGCCCGGGCAGGCCTTGCGCACAATGTCATGGCGCGTAGCGAGATCGATCTCACCCTTAAGAAGTTGGCCGTAACACTCCAGCGCCAACACAACGTCCAACGGCTTGCCGTCACGCATTCCCGGCTTGATTGTCCCGCCGTAAACCATCAGGGCAGGCCGATTCAGCCGTCCCATCGCCATCAACGCCCCGGGCATATTCTTGTCACAACCGGGGATCGCGATCACTGCATCGTACCACTGGGCACACACAACGGTCTCGATCGAGTCGGCAATGAGATCTCTCGACTGCAACGAATAGCTCATGCCTTCCGTGCCCATCGAGATGCCGTCCGAGACGCCAATCGTGTTGAAGCGCATGCCGACCAGGCCGGATTTGACAACGCTTTCTTTAGCCTTGGCCGACAAATCGTTGAGGTGCATGTTGCACGGGTTGCCCTCGTACCACATGCTTGCAATTCCGACTTGGGCCTTTGCCAAATCCTCCTCGCGCAAGCCGGTCGCGTAGAGCATCGCCTGCGCACTTCCGCGCGACAACGGCTGAGTGATTTGCGAGCTAAACTTGTTTAGGTGTTCGGCCATTTGGCAACTCTGGCTGCGCTTTACTATCCGTTACACAGACACAACTTCCGCGGCCGCTTTTGCCTCGGCCTGCAACGCGTAAAGGGATTTGTACTTGTCGGTGGCCGGCATACGCGGGATCTCCGGAGAGGGGCCGCCAAATCGCGCAATTCGAGATTCGCTTCCTCGGATGTGATGAGCATGAGCCTCGGAAACAGTCACGTACTCGCCCGTAAAAATCGGGAACGAGTCGGATGCGCGATACTCGAAAATCAAAGTCCGCCGGCCGCGATTGGAACGATTTGGCAACGATGTGTGGGGCGTCAGACAGTGCATAAAAATCACACTGCCAGCCGGACCCGCGAGCGAAATTGGTTTGCCGAACCGCCCATCCCCGATCGGCTCCGTGATCATGCCAGCAAACGTTCCGTCTTGCATGCGATGGTCGAAGTAGTGCGTATGATGTCGCGGCAGAACCTGCAAACAGCCATTTTCTTCCGTCGCGTCGTCCAGGTAAATCAACGTCGTGACCAGATCGTCGTTTGTGTGCGGGAAGTAAGCCAGATCCTGGTGCCATTCGACAATTGAGCCGACTTTGGCGGGCTTGGCGTTCAACTTGCTATGGTGTAGCGCGATATCAGGACCCACGAGCGATTCAATTCGATCCAAGATGCGGTCGTCGGTGGCAATCTTGCGAAACTTGTCGTGTTGCTCGAACGGATTGAGGATGCGGCGCGGAACGCGCTCGCCGTTTACCGGCTCCGGCTCCAATTCCAACACTCCCTCCATCGTATCGGTGCTGATCGCGCGGTCCGCAATATCGCGAATCGTTTGATCAACCGCCGCCAGGTCTTCGCGGTTGAAAACAGATGGAATCATTACGAACCCGTCGCGGCGGTACTGTTCAATTTGCGTCGGCGTCAACGGATGCTGCAGCATAAACCAGTTCCTTTCAATGGATTGACTGAACTAGGCAAACCGATTTTTGGCCAGGTTAGCGGCGGGGGACAAAGGGCATCGCCAGCATTCGCGATGCAGACCTGCAAAAGTCGCCTGCAATCACCCCAAGCGAATTCATCTCAACAGTTGCGAAGCGAGGGGTCGAACGAATCACCAGAAATGAGCCGGAATTCCTCGACTAATTCAAATCCGTAAACCACCAGCTTCGCTGGTGAGTACCCAATAGGCTCCGCCGTTCCCGGAGCATAAAAAAGGATCCTCCTGAGGAAGGCCCCGAGGGGCACAGGAGGATCCCGAATGCAAGACTGGCGTAGCCAATCCCAAGTGAAGTGGGACTGCAAGTACCACGTTGTGATCGTTCCAAAATACAGGAGGCGTAAGTTTTATGGAAGTCTTCGCGGCGAGATCGGGAAGATTCTCCGCGATCTTTGCCGGCAGCAGGATATCGGATTGGTGAAGGGCAATGCATTGCCGGACCACGTTCATCTGCTGTTGAGTGTTCCACCGAAGCACAGCGTTGCCAACACGGTGGGATTTTTGAAAGGGAAGAGTGCCATCCGGATCAACCGTGACCTCGGAAAAGTGAAAGGCAGTTTGTACGGACGAGCGTTTTGGTCACGCGGATATTGCGTAAGTACCGTGGGGCTGGATGAAGCGATGATTCGCGAGTACATCCAAAACCAGGAGCAACACGAGCGTGACCAAGAACGCGGACTGTTCGACATAGATTAACCCAAGGGCCCCTTTTAGGGGCCTTCCTCAAACTACCGGCTCTGCCGGTAGTTACTGATTCATACCGCGACTCGATGCGCCGAAAGTTCTGCCCCCTGAAATTGTGCTAACAGGTGAACTTCGCGCGGTGACCGCCGTGTCGCAAAATGGGCTACGAGAATCCGTACCGAGGCTCCCATAAATGGCAGCACAACTGATTGACTCCTGCCTCTCGCACGCAACTCAATCTCTGCCATGAAGGCAGATGATGATGCCAGTCCTAAACCGTTACCTCTGTTAAACGCGACTTCGGCCTCTCACCCACGCAACGATCTCTCGCCACGCGTAACCAGTGAGGCGCAAATCGCCAGAAGAAGCAGTCCGATTGTACTGGGCTCAGGCACTGGGCTCGCGAAAGCGCCGCTTCCCGGCGACGAGACAAAATTGCTCTTCCAGTACGTGTAGTCCGTTGTATTGATAGGGCCTGTGTTCGACGCTTGGCGGCTACCGGCCGAAAACACCGAGGCATCTCCTCCGAGGTTGTCGCGCCATACGGTGTAGTCCGCGGCGTCGACCTGGCCATTACCGTTATAGTCTCCTGCCAGGCCGCTGGCCGGTGTGACGTTGATCACGTTCAAGGTGAGACCGCTAAAAGGCAATGCATTTCCGAATGGTCCTGGAGCGGCAACGTTGAGGAAATTGCCATCCGTCGTTAAGCCCAGATCGTCATCGCCGAACGCAGGCGGTAACGCCGCCGATGCAAACGTTCCATCCACAATCAGGGCGCGGGCCGCAACGCCAACACCGCCCACAACCGAGGCCGGGGCTGACGTATCCTGCCCATAGACAATATCGATCGTGCCCCCAGAAGTCATCAGTACGGGAGAGCGCTCGAAGGGTGTGCCTTGAGCGATCGGATCGATGGCCCCAATCCCAGTTGCGATATTAACTGCATCGCCGTTGGTGCCGAAATTGATGTTGTCGATCATGGCACGCAGCGCGGCAATCCCGTTCAGACCATTGTTGCCACCGGCAGTGTCCACCACTTGCGCATACAATTGCCACGCGAGCGTATCAGTCCGATACTCTAAATCGACAGTGACTGTGTCGGCCGAAGCCAGTTTCGCAATGAAGCTGGCGATCGCGAGCACCGCAATAATCAAAGATCGAGTGCGCACTTAACTTACTCCAGAAAAGGTGTCTATCAGCGCCAAGGTTTGCGGCCCGAACGTAAAGGGCGGCAAGCGGCCTCGTCACGATTCGGGTTTTAGCTTGACTTGGTGTCGATAACCATGCGGCCCGATTTGTCCGCGCCAAATCGAATCGATCTGGCCGACAATCCTTGGCGAAATCGCGCCTGCAACTTGAATCAAACAATTCAATACGCGGTGCGCGACTGGTCTTCTCACGATTTCATGTTAGCTCGCTCGCGAAAAGGCCGTAACCCAATTAATTGCAATAAACCTCCGTTTTCTCGTCCCTGCATTGCGCAGCTGATTTTCGTGGCCGTTCACGGCGGATTCGGCAGTAGGGATGGTGATGCTTGGCTTTTGAAGTGAGCGACGATCGATTGATAGAGGAAGTCGAACGCCGAGCGGCCCTGTTGGGCGCAGGTGGCGAGCACGGTCCAGATGCGCTCGCACCAGCGGCGGCCGGCCTTGCCGCGAGTCCCCTGGGTGATCTTGCGGTCGATCACCACAAAGCGGAACCGTTGCTCGATGGCGTTATTGGTTGGCTCCACACCGGGAGTCTCCAGGAAGCGAAAGTAGTGCTCGGCGTGTCGACGAAACCGCTCCGCTATATTCTGCGCTTCACTTCGGCACGGCGGACGCCTCGCCACCTTGAGTACGGCCCGTTTGGCCCGCTCCGTCTCGCGCTGCCAGCGTTCGGCCGGCATCTGGTCACGGCGGTGCCAGAGGCGGAAGAGGTGCTTGATCGTGGCCAACAGTTTCTCGCCGAAACGGCGCATTGGCGGGCTGGACAGTGTCACGAGGAATTTTACGTCCCGGATCAGATGCGCCCAGCAGAACTGCATGGTCGCTTGGGTGTCGTCGAGGAATTTGCGGTACGCGCTATGGTAGTCGCAGCCGACAACGCCTGGGAAGCTTTCGCCAAGGAACTCCTTCAGCACGTCCGAACTTCTCGCCGTGTCGATGTGGAACAAGGTACATCCTTGCCGCCCTGGCGCATGGAAGCCCCAGGTCCAAAGACGCTGGCCGTTTTCGGGGTGGCCCGTTTCATCGACGTTGACCACGGCCCGGCCCGGCAGGGTGCCCTCGACTTGTTCGTAGCTCGCCGCCAAGGCCGCGCTGGCCTTGCGGACGATCTTGGCCAATTGCCCCGTGGAGATCGGCAGGTCGAGCACGTCGGCGAGGAAGGTTTCGATCACCCGGTAGCTCATGTGGCACGCACCCTTCTGGTACGCGACGAACGCCGAAAGCCGCGGACCCACCAGCCCAGCACGCCACACTTCGTCGGGAAGCGGTGCCGCCGAGACCTGGCCTGTCGGGCGGTAAAGATACAGCCGGGCGCGATGCTCGGTCACTTCGAAGAGCTTTTCGACCAGCTCCACTTGTTGAATCGTCTGAAACTCCTCGAGCGGCTTCCAGTCCGACGTCAGCGACGATGCCGGCCACTCGTAGATCCAGACGGCATCGACCTCCTCCGGTGGAAACGGGACCCGCTCGTGCCGCTGGTGGCCCGGTTGACCGCCCAGCCGTCGCTTCCGCTTTCGTCCCCGAGAGGCCTCGACCGCCGGTCGCGGCGGCTTGTCGATGTCGCTGGAAGGGGGCTTCGAAGAGGTCGACGAATCCTTCCGGGCCGCAGCCAACTGCTTCTCCAACTCCGCGATTCTCGCCAACGCCTCGGCCAGCAGCCGTTCGAGTTCGGCCACCCGCCGAGCCAGACGTTCGCAGTTCGGGCAGGTCTTCCGCTCGCGTCCCCATGACGCGATAACCTAAATCAAGAAACCAAAATCCACCTATAGCAATTCAAAAGCCGTGAACGGCTACTGATTTTCTTCGCACAACATAGCATGCACTCGATGGGCGCTCTCACTCGACGTATCGCAAAGTACGCTCGCAAGACAAGTCGCATATCGACAAGCAATGCTCTTATTGCAGCGAACTCGCAGCGCAATAAATTTGCGTCAGCGCCCCGAATCAGACGAGGGACGAACCTAGTCGGCGGCCGACGCACGGCAGGCCATCAAACGACGACCGGACCATACTTGTCCAGCAAACTCTTGAATGCCTGAGTACGGGCCGACAGCGATCCTTTGTCGCCGTCCAATCGAGGCTGGCGACTCAGCCCAACGTTGAATCCTTGTAGCTTTACTGCCTCGCGAATTCCTTCGGGAATTTCGGCAAATGAAAGCATCGCATCAAAAATCGCGATTACCTGATGCTGTACCTTGCGTGCGCTGCCGAGTTCTCCGGCAAGCGTCAACTCATAAAGTCGACGGGTTAGCTCAGGTACAACTCCGGAACTTCCCAGAACACCGCCGTCGCATCCAACAAGCAACATGGGCATGAAGGCCGCGTCCCAGCCGGTGAGGAACGAAAAGTCAGGCCGTTTTGGCTGAACAGCCCCGATCATGCGGAGCATGTGCGCGATGTCACCCGAAGAGTCCTTGATTGCTACGATTCGTTCGCAGCTCTCCGCCAGACGCTGCACTGTCGAGACATCGATCGGATTGGCAAAAAATGGGATGTTGTACAGCGCAACATCGATCGGCGAATTGCGACCTATCTCGTAGAAATACGCGAATATTGAATCTTGATTCAGCCTGAAATAGAACGGGGAAACGACGGCGACCGCTCTCACGCCGAGCTCGGCGTAATATTCGCAAGCGCGGAGGGTTTCTCGAGCATTGGCTTCTGCCGCACCCGCGACCACCGGAACTCGTCCATCGGCTTGATCCTTCACAATTGCCACAATTCGTTTTCGCTCGGCTGCTGAAAACCGAGTGAATTCGCCCGTCGACCCGTTTGGATAAAAGCCATCGATCCCACGTTCGATCAACCAGTCAACATAGCGTCTCAACTCGCGCTCATGGATTTCACCATGATCGTCGAGAGGGACAATATTCGGCGCGAAAACGCCCTGAAGGCGAGTTGATGTCGTCATTCGCATTTCTCACAGGTGGATTTCGATCAGCAGCGCTACATTTCAAATAGAATCGGACTCAGCGGATCATTTACAGTTTCGCCGATTTTCGTCGACGGCGCATTAGCGCCATTTTGCCGACCATTGGAAGTAGCTCCCGCTGCAGCGGACGATTACAGTATACGAACACTTAGCTGCCATTTCATCGCGAATATGTCTAGCTGCGGCATTGACGACAAAATCGAAATCAGGTGCGGACATGGGACGAACTTCGGGTGGTTCCGCTAGCGCACAGCCAACGCCAAGCTCGGGGGCTCGTTCAACAGCTCGTTCGCATCATCCAAGGTAGCATCTTTGTGTACAGTTGCCATCAAATCACGGGTCATCGCGTGGGGATTCTCGTACTGAATTATGTTCCGCCCGTAGACAATTCCGGCGAGCGCCCTGTTCCATCCGTGCCTTGGTCCGTGCCAGCACTTCTTGTGCGGGGACGCGGTCGCCACCTCGCAGCAGAACGGGACAACTTCCACCAGCTTCGACGAATAGGTGATACTCTTCGATCTTATCACAGGGGCCTGCCTTAATTATGTCCGCTCCCAATTCTACCGCCAGGCGAATAAGAGACCGCTATTACCGATCGGGTGCGGTGTGACTGCAGCGCCGCCGTAAGAAGCGCGTGCGTATCGGCAGCCTCGTCAGAAGTAGCGCAAGAGAATGGCACCGGTGCTTCCGGTCCGCCGTACACCTGGTCGCAGAAGGCCGCAACCATCTGCAGGAAGGCATCGCAGAAACCAAACTCGAAGAGACGTCCAGTGATGGTCCTGTACACCGACTCGTATCCGAGTGCCTCGCTGCGCCACGCCTGTGTGCCTCGTGGTTGATACGGGAGCGTCCACAGCGTACGCGGCTCGCGGGTGCTGAAACGGGCCGACATGGCTGTGCCGCGAATCGCCAGATACCAAGTATTGGTTTCGCCCGGCGCAATGCGCATCATGCGAGCGGTTAATGGGAAGCTGTATCCTTCCTCCTGTACTTCGCAAAGTAAATCAGCATTGTCCCACGTGGGACACGGCATCATTCCACCTTTGCCGTCCGGTCGCTGATCAAAGACATTCGACAAGATAGCCCGTACATTCATCGGCCTCCAGTTGGCCCGTAGCGGCACATGGCACACATGCATGCCCAGGTCGCCCATGCAGCCGTATTCGCCATTGTGATCTAGTGTGCGCTTCCAATTGATCGGCTTGGTAGGATCGAGATCTGAACAGTGTAGAAAACCACACTCCACGTCCAGAATGCGCCCGAAGCGATCCTCCTGAATCAATCGAAGAATCGACTGCACGGCGGGAAAGAACGGAAATTCTGACGAGCATCGCACGACAAGCTGGGGATGTCGTTGGGAGGCCAACTGGATATTGGCGTTCGCCTGACGATCAATGCCGAACGGCTTCTCACCCAGAAGGTGCTTGCCGGCCAACAATGTTTGACAGTAAATCGCCTCATGAAGATCGTGCGGCACGGCACAGTAGACGGCGTCGACGGCCTCATTCTCCAGCAGTCGCCGCCATTCAGTCGTCGCTTGCCCCAGCGCCGGACAAGTGGCCTTGAACCATTCCAGCGATTTGGGTGTGCGAGTGCATACGGCTGTCACTTCGGGCACGAACGGAAGGTCCAATAGGTGGCACCATCGCGCTACGGAGGATGCAAATTCGCGCCCCATCAACCCACCGCCAATGATGCCAAATCGCAATCGTTTCATGTCGACGTGCCAGGCTGTACGTGAACTTGCCAGTCTTTAAGTCGTGGATAAACAGACATTGTTCTTTCCGTGAGTATAAATGGTGATTCGGTAGTTGTTTGCTCGCTGCCAAGCCAGAACTACCGCTTGGCCAGCTCACGTTCTGTTTCGCCGATCGATTCATCAATGATATCAAGGCCCTTGAGCAGCATGTCGGGATCCATGACGATCGGCGGACTCATGCGGAGAATATGTCCGGCGGGAATCCAAGCCAGGCCCTTTCTGAAGGCGCGTTGATAGACCATCTCGCCAGCCTCCGGAAAGGGCTCTTTGGTCCGCCGGTCCTTCACCAGTTCGATGCCCATCAAGCATCCCATCGCGCGTACGTCGCCGATGATCAGGTGCTCTTCTTTCATGCGCTCCATGCGCCGCAAGGCGATTTGCCCCAGATGCTCGGCGTACTCCAACAAATTCTCTTCCTCAATTACTTCGGTGGAGGCCAATGCCGCAGCGCACGCCATCGGATTGCCGCCGTAGCTCGACGACGCGCTGATTTGCTCGAAAGACTCCTTGTAGGGCTCGCGCACCGCCACACACGTTACGGGAAAGCCGTTGCCGAATCCTTTGCCGATGCTGACCACGTCGGGCAGAACGTCCCAATGTTCGAGGCAGAGCCACTTGCCGGTTCTTCCCCACCCCGTCAGGACTTCATCCGCCATGAGCAGAATGCCCAGCTCGTCGCACAGCTTTCGCAGCTTCGGAAAGAAGTCGTCCGGAGGAATGATCGAACCGCCCCAACCCTGGATCGGTTCCAGAACGAAGCCGGCCACATCATGCACTGTGCCTTTGTCAATATACTCTCTGTAGAAACCGATATACGAATCGGTATCGATCGAGCCGTCGGGCTTGGTCCAAAGTGGCCGGTAGGGATCCGGCCGAGGCACCATGTGAGATCCCGGGGCACGGACCGCCCCGTATACTCGCGAGCGGATATGGCCGAGGGAAACGGCGCCATATGTCTTGCCATGGAAGTCGTAGAAGCAGGAGACGATTTCATTACGATTCGTCGCCGCTCGCAGCACGCGCATCCCCGCTTCGACGGCTGCAGTACCGGCATCATAGAACTGGAATCCGTTGAGATCGCCGGGCAGCACCTCCGCCAGTTTCTCGCAGAGCATCGTCTTGATCGGCGTCGTGAAATCGTGGCAATTCATCAGCGTGCGGGCATACTTCGCCGTCGCCTCGCTGACTTTCGGATGGCAATGCCCGAGCGTCGTCACGTAGATGCCCGATGAGAAATCAATGTATTCGTTGCCGTCGACGTCGCGCAGCATGCAACCCTGCCCGGACTCGAATGTCACCGGAAACAGCTTCACCTGGCTGGACAGGCCCTTGAAATAGTCGGTGCAGCGGTCGTGATAATGCTTCGACTTCGGTCCGGGCGGCGGCACGACCACGCGCGGCAGTGTCGCGGTGTCGCGCTTCGCCCATTCCAGGCTTGGCGAATGTGCAGGTGACGTCGTCGACGCGGCCATGCTCTAATAACCTTTCTCCCAGTTGGGCGTGATGTCCTGTGCGATCAATTCACTGATAAAGCAGTCGGTGCGCAGTTCTTGATGGATCGAGCTCGGCAGACGCGGAGTCACGGGACCGTGGTAGCACAACCGGGCGATCAGTCGCTGCCACGCGGTCGATGTGCCGTGGACGGTGATACCGGCGAATTCCATCCGATTCTTCGCACCGATCACTTCGGCCGGGCCGATCGTGGCCGCTTTGGGAGGCACGGCCGCCAGGTCGCCACTCATGCCAAAGCTGCCGTGCAGCGAGTTTTGTGCCAGCGTAAACGGGCTGAGCGTGCAAATCCGAGGGCCAAACTGTCTCCACTCCTCCAGCGGGGCGTCGAATTCCGGCGCATCCGGCTCGACGAACGCGACATGGCCCGTCCAACCTGGACCGCTGTAGCACATGTCGGCCCCTCCCAACGCTGCGATCATCTTGCCGTAGTCCGCGATGTTTTCGTTGGTTGGCCCATGAATTTGCTCGCGCGGTGGACGTAACAGCTTTGAAATCTGCACGTAGAAGTTCTGCAGAAAGGAATGCATGAATCCGAACGGCCAGTCTTCCGGCGCGATAATCCCGTCTTCGTTCGCATATTCGTCCATGGTGAAGACGTGCAAATTTCGGCAACTTACACCAAACAGATTGATCAGGTGGGCCACCTTGCGATAAACGCCCGGGCACGGGTTCGGCACGATCAGCGACGACCGGCTCGTCTTGATCGTCGGAATCCTTGATGCGACGGAACATGTCGGCAATCCAGCGAAATTCGATCTCGTCACCGGGCATCACCCGAATTCGGAAATTCGGATTCGGATGCTTGTCGATTTCCGCGCACGTGATGCGCCGGCAGCGGTCAATCTCGGCAACGTCGCGAAACGGCACATGATGTGACGGCGCATAGCGGAATGTGGCACTCATAGAATTCGATTCAGTAGTCGAGTTATGAATGGGCTAATTGCGACTCCGCTTCGTAGACGCATTTTCCGCCCATCCAGGTGCGAACTGCCCGGTGTCGTCCCCCCACACAATCCCACAACACTAAATCCGCGTCGGCGCCGACCTCCAGACGGCCTTTGTTCCGTATACCGACGCAATCGGCTGGATTAACCGTTGCCATCGCCCACACTTGCTCTGGCTCCAGGTCCAGCCATTCGAGCAGGTTTGACACCGCTTCGTTGAGTGTCAATAAACTGCCGGCCAGCAGCCCATGCAACACATGATCGCGGTCGGCAACTCGCGCTCCATCTCCACGTTGGACCCGCACCGAATAGCCCCAAGGCGTGGGATACTCTCCATCATCCATTCCCGCCCCAATGTTGGCATCCGTCACGGCAATCACCCCTTGCCACCCTTTGGCTGCCAGAGCAGCGCGGATTGCCATAGGATGCACGTGCACGCCGTCGCAGATAAAATCAACGGTGCAGCGACTGTCAGCCAACAAAGTTTCCACTGCGCCCACAGGCCGCACGCCGGTATCCGTTTCGGGCGGCATCGGAAAGACATCGTAGAAGTGAGTGGCGTGTCGGGCGCCGGCGTCAATCGCCGCCATGGTCTGCTCGACGGTGGCACGCGTGTGAGTCAAGAAGACGGTGATCTCCTGTTCCCGTAACCGCTCGATGACGGGAAGGATGTTCTTTGTCTCGGGGCTCACCGACATGGCTCGAACACGGCCGCCGGATGCCGCCAGCAAGTCGTCCAGCAATTCGACATCCCCCGGAGCTGTACCTGCACCTGCACCCGCCAAAGCCAGGAACGGCCCTTCCAAATGAAAGCCCGGCATCGTCGCGCCGGAAACTTCATCGAGCGTCTTGGCCAAAAGCTCTAATCTGTTTAGCGTCGACGGTTTCATGATCGTGTAGAGCGTGGGCAAGACACACGTCGTTCCGTATTCGAGTAGCGACACCGAGCCACGGAGCAAATCCTCCGGACCAGCCTCAAATAGCGATGGTCCAATACCGTGAACATGCAGATCGATCAGGCCCGGCGTCAGAGTAAGCCCGGCCGCATCAAATCGCTCATGTGGCCCGTCGACGTTCACATTTTCCGCCGCGAGGGCCGCAATCTTTCCGTCCGCGATGAACACATCGCCGCGATATACTCTCCGCCCTGGCGCGACCATCTCGGCATTCGCAATGACGGCCTGCGGGTAGCTCATCGGTCACTCACCTGGCTAAGACTCATTCTGGAATCCGCAACCGAATCGTCCGACGGCCCGTGGAAAACACTCCCATACCGGGAACCGAAATTACCCCCTGGCGCAAGCTCTCATTCGTAGCGAACGCGACCGTCGACGTGAGTCGGAAAAGGTCATGCCTGTAATAACTGAAAAACACGCCGCACGGAGCTCCCGTGACCAAATACATCACGTCAAGTTCCTTTAGGACCGGCTTACCCGTTTTCTCATTCAAGCGATGGGCCGTGGCTCTATCGGCGGAAATCGCTTCCATGCTCTGAGTTAAGTGCCCAAGGCGAATCTGCTGAACGTCCTGCCATCGTTGAAGAAAACTCAAGTCTGCAAGATCATCGGGTCCGAGGCGATCGGCAGTCTGTTCCAAAAGATGAATCTCGTCATACGCCACCGGATTGCTGTCGAGGAGGTCGAACCGACGAGCAAAAAGCACGCGGGCGGCAGGCCGGACTTGTAGCAGTGTGGCAATTTGTTCGTCCGCCGATCGCCACTCCCAGCAATCGAGACGCCGCGAGATGTCGGGCGCGTGCAAAGATAGCGAGCCATTGAAGTCCGCATTCAACAAGGGAATCTTCCGCGAAGGAGTGGCACTGACGTAAGTCCCGCTCCCTTGACGACGCACCACCAGCATGTCCTCAGCGAGGATTTGCAGGGCGCGCCGAATCGTGATCCGGGACGACGCAAATTGCTCGCAGAGCTCCCGCTCGGGCGGCAGCATTTCGCCCGGCTGGAGCTTGCCGGAGAGTATCCGGCGGCGCAGCGCGTCGGCAACTTGTGAATAAGCGGTAGAACTTTTCGACATATATTGACGGCTGCCACTTGCCAGGCTTTCGGCGGTTCCCTACATTGGTTATAACAACATATCAAATTGCATTCTACGCTGTCAATAGGCCCCCGATGAGATGGAGCGGCCACTCGGCCGAATCGCATGATGTTCCCACACCCAGATGGCAGCGTACGTAGTCCGCGCGCCGGAGCTGCTACGGCCGACATCACTCCGTCCAAGCCGGTCTTTCTTTATGGCTACCCACACGTTCCTCGAATCAGTACTGGCGTCAGCGACCTTTTGTTGGCCTCGGCGCTGTTCCTCGACGACGGCATCGAGCGCTGTCTGCTGATCTCTGTCGACGTGATTTGGTTGTCAAAGCGTCAAGTTGCGGCTGTACGTAAGAAGATCGCTTCGTGCGTCGACATACAAGCCGAGAGGATTCTCATTGCTGCTAGCCATACACACTCGGGTCCGACGACCGTCACATTGCTGAGCAACGAGCGGGATCCGCACATACCGCCACCTGATTTCGCTACCGTAGAAGCGATTCTCGATGGGATCGTTGCGGCGGCCGTTGACGCTGTACGCAATGCGGAAGCCGCCGAAGTCGGATTCTCCGATGCGCAAGTGCCTGGAATCGGCGGAAACCGTCACGATCCACGCGGACCATCAGCGTCAACTGTGCCGGTGATGGCGGTTCGCTTGGTGAAAACGCAGCAACTCCTCGCCCTGCACTACGTATTCAGCGTACATCCAACCGTATTGCACGAGGATTCGACGCTCGTGAGCGGCGATTTTCCCGGCATCGCACGGCGAGTTCTGCAGAATCGCCTGGCGGACGGAAGGTCGATGCCGGTCCTCAACCATCTTGGCGTGGCAGGCAATCAGAGCCCACGCCATGCGGTACGAGCAAACACGCTGGCTGAGGCGGATCGGCTGGGGAATGTGTTGGCCGACGCTATTTGCACAGCATTTATGAAAATTACGTTCACGCACGATTGGAGGCTCGATTGCCGCAATCGGTCCATCGACCTTCCATTGCGGCCTCTTCCGGAAGCGGAGTCTGCACTGCAGCAGCTAGCAATCGCGACGGCGTCATTAACGGAATTGCAAAGGTCCTGGGCAGACCGCCCAACGCTTCGAACTGCAGAATGCGATGTGTTTGGCGCTGAAGAATTGGTGACAATTGCGCATGCGGCCAGCACCGGCCGACTGGAAGCGGTCGCTTCCGAGTGTATGCCTGCAGAAATTCAAGCCATCCGCATCAATTCACGGCAATTCGTGGCCTGGCCGGGGGAGATATTCATTGAGTTCGCTCTGGAATTGCGGCAAATGTTTCCCGGTGCGGTTGTGATCACGCTCGCCAATGGCGAGCTGCAAGGCTACCTCGTCACGGAAGAAGCCGTGGTCCGTTCATGGTACGAATCTGCAAATGCGATTTTCGACAGTCCACAGGCCGGCAATCGGCTCGTAGCCGCCACTCATGCTCTACTCACTGATTCTCAGGAAACTTCGAGCGGTCCAGTTGAGAGGCCAACGACGTCAAAGGAATTTGATCTTTCAAACGACACCTGATGTATCATTTGTTCAGACTGCGCACCCTCACTTGGCCCATGACCGTCTTGGAAGTTTGGCAGTAGAGAATTGGCAGTGATTTGCCAAGGTCATAAGATCAGCATGGTTGTCGACGTTTCAAGAGCTTGGGATCAACCCGCGGCCATGGAGCGATTGCCTGCGCGCACCAAGGTATTAACGGTAGACATGGGTACCAGCTATTTCAAGGTTAGCCTCTTCAACCACCGAGGCGAGTTGGACGTACTACAGGCTGTGCCGACTCCCGTCACGTGTTCATCGGGCGAACGCGCAGAAATCGATGCAGAGGCATTTCGTGACTGCATCTCCGGCGCAGTGCAAAACCTCAAGCGACAGGCTGGCACACTTGACGGGGTGAAAGCCGTCAGCTTCGTCACGCAAACAAACTCATTCGCGCTGTTTGACCGAGCCAACGAGCCGCTGACCCCATTCATTCTATGGTCGGACGCTCGAGCACGCGGCGAGGAGGCGTTGCTCGAAGAGTTTGCAAGTGTTGCCTTGTTCTACCAGACAACAGGCGTACCGCAACTGAATCATCTGTTCCTTCCGGCAAAGCTTGCTTGGCTGCATCGATACGAACAGAAGATCGTGGAGTCGACGGCACGACTCGGTTTGATCAGCGACTATTTCACGTGGTGGCTCACAGGCCGCTGGTGGACGGAGGCGGCCGCCGCCGGACTCACCGGTCTGGCGAACATTCATACACTCGATTGGTGGCGAGAAGCATGTTCGATCGCCAAAATTTCCGTCGACCGACTTCCTCGAATTGTCCGCGCCGGCACGTCGGCAGGGACCATTAAGCCGGAGGTCACCCGTGACTGGGGCTTGCCCCCGGATTGTCAGTTGATCGTCGGATGCCTGGATCAATTCGGTAGTGCTATGGGCGCGGGTAATGTGGCACCGGGTTCCGTATCGGAGACAACAGGGACCGTTCTGGCCACAGTCCGATGCGACAAGTTCTTTAATCCAAATCCGAAATCCGCCATTTTCCAAGGTCCTGGATTTCAACAAGGTCACTATTATCAGTTAACGTTTGGTGAGCTTTCAGCGGGAATATTGGAGCGATACCGCAACGCCAAGGCGCCGGAAACAACTTTTGCACAGCTTGATAAGCTAGCTGCTGGAGTTCCGCGAGGTGCCGATGGCCTGAGGCTTCGTATGGACGCTTTCCAACGACCCGTGGATCAGTTTTTTGAGGGTCGTACGGAGCGTCACACTCGGGGACACGAAGTCCGTGCGATTCTTGAGGCAGTTTCCGGCGAACTGTGCCGACAGGTTCGCACTCTAACAGATAATGTCCTACCGGCGCGAGTGGTCGCTGGTGGCGGAGCGGCACGCAGCGAATTGTGGCTAAGAATCAAGACCGAAGCCCTGGGTTGTCCGGTGGTCGCAGCCGACTGCCAAGAAACCGCCAGTCGCGGCGCTGCATTGTTAGCGCCTGAGTCACCTCAGCGGCGGGCCTGTGGGACTTCTTGCTATCCCTTTTTGAATTCGGCACTCGATATCACACTGATGACGACCTTCCCACAACGAAAAGTTGCCCTGTCATTTCTCGCGTATTCGGACGATGCCGAGTTCTTTTGCGTCGGCACCTCAATTCGTCTCGCTTACGCCGGTTCGGAAGTGCATATCGCGACCGACGGCGATTGCGGCTCAGATCAGAATTGCCCGCAAAATTGCAGGGTATTCAAGAAGCTGACCGAATACGCCGCTATTCCTAGCTATTCATGAACCAATCGCAGCACGTGGATAAACCCGACGTCATTGTCTCCACAATGGGTCTGAAACCCTCGCCTTCAGGCGACTCCTTTAGGTTCTTGATTGGTCGCTAGAATAGAGGGATGGAGAACTACCGAACCGGATCGCACAGTCGCTTTGACATCAAGTACCATTTTGTGTGGGTCACCAAGTACCGCAAATCGGTCCTCGCCGGTGTGGTGGGGACCAGGGCCCGGGACTTGGTACGCGAGATCTGTCGTACGAATGAGATCGAGATTTTGCAGGGAGCCGTTTCTAGGGACCATGTCCACGTGCTGCTCTCTTGTCCCCCGACATTGTCGCCGAGCAAGATCATGCAACTCATCCAGGGGAAGACTTCGCGCAAGTTGATGATGGAGTTCAAGCATATCCAAAAACAATACTGGGGTCGCCACCTGTGGGCACGGGGCTATTTCGTGGCATCGAGCGGCAATGTGACCGACGAGATGATCGCGGAGTACATCCGCGGCCAAGACGGTTTCGTCGCCCGGTTTGACACGGCGGGCAATTTTGTGTGGGCCGACCAAATCGCCAGTGGGCCGGGCAATGTGACCCCCGGCACGCTGCGGCTCGATGCGGCTGGAAATCCGCTCTTGGCGTATGCCTTTGAGGGGAGGCGCGGATTTCGATCCTGGACCGGGTGTCGCCAATTTGACGAGCGTCGATGCGTCGGACGATGGCGCGAATGGCACGTAGTTCTTCGTAACCCTTTGCAGCCACGCCGTTAAGCATCGCTGCTATAGCACTGCATTCGTAGCGCTACGTCGGTGTGCGAACCAACTGGATTTAACCGCGTCCGAGGTTTGTTGGTCCGCGTTTCATCGACCGCGATTCGACTCCTTGTGACAGCGTTGATTCGATAGCGATGCTTAACCCCTATCTACCAACAAGTTACAGAGATCTACGTGCCATTCGACGATGGCGCCGTCGTCAAGCGCAACGCCGACGGCAGCTTCGCCTGGGTCCGCCAAATGTCGGGTCCTGGCGTGACAGAAAGCAACGGCGAGGTCGAGGATAGTGTTGGTAACGTGTATGTCAGCGGGTCATTTGCCGACAGCGTGACCCTCTCGACGGGCCAGACGCTGACCAATGCCGGCAACGGCACCTTCCTGATGAAGCTCGCCTTCGCCCCGGTTCCCGCTACCAAGTTCTACGTCGTGGACGATGCGTCGGCCAATCGTACGTATGAGTACGATGCAGCGGGCGGCGCGATTGAGAACTACTCGCTCAGCGACAGCGCTCCCCGCGGCGCCGCGACCACCGCGGTTGGAGATAAGGTCTGGGTCATCGACGCCAATCGCAAGGTGTTTGTCTACGATACGAGTGGCGGCCTGCTGGGTTCTTGGACCGCCGGTTCGATGTCCAGCCGAGCCACGCCGGAAGGCATCGCCACCAACAGCACCGACGTGTGGATCGTCGACTCGAAAAGCGACAAGGTCTACAAGTACGCCGGTGCAGCGAGCCGGCTCTCGGGCAGCCAGAACGCTGCCAGCAGCTTCAGCCTCAACAGTGGTAACCGCAGTGCCAAGGACATCGTCACGGATGGGGCGTCGCTGTGGGTCGTCAATGATTCCAGCACCGACAAGGTGTTTAAGTACACCGTGTCGGGGAGTCTCGTCGGCAGCTGGACGATCGGCTCGGCGAACTCGAAGCCGACGGGGATTACGATCGATCCGGCCAACGTCAGCGACATCTGGATCGTCGACAGCGGGACCGATCTCGTGTATCAGTACGTCGGCGCCGCAAGCCGTACCTCCGGCAGCCAAACGGCCGCGGCCACGTTCGCGCTCGCCGTGGGCAACGGCAATCCTCAAGGCATTGCCGATCCACCACCGGTGGGAGCTCTACGGCAAGACAACACTCAAGCACCAAGCTCGTCATTGGCTCGTGCCGCCGCAATTTCCAGCGCTGTAGGAGCTGATTTCGCGTTTCTCGGAAGATCGGCCGACAAGGCACCTACAAGTAAGACCGCCGGCGTGCTCGGCCGTCAGCAAGTTTTCGAGAAGTTCGCGCCTCAGCCCAACTACTTGCCGGCTTGGCGCGCTCCTCGGCGCGAAGCCACGGCCAGTGAGTTAGAAATGCCGGGATTCAGTGCGACTGCCGACGACGGCCAGGCCGTGATGGATCTCGCTTTGGAGCTAGCTTTCGCCAACGTCTCCTAGCTTCCCAACTCGAAGCGGTGTGTCGCCGCCGAACGCTTTCCACATGAAGTGTTTTCTGACACAGCTATTTTGCGCCTGCCAAGGCCGGACCGCATGGGATCAGCCCGCGCTTACCAAGAGCCGACCGTGCTTGCATTACAGAGAGGGCTATCCAAACTTCGATTGGCAGGGGCGAGCCCATGATTCTGTCGCCGCGCTTGAGCGTCGTAGCGATACGCCGAAGTGAGGTCCAGCCAACTTCTTGACTGCTGAGGTGAGACACACGAATGGCACTTAGATTTCCGTAACTCCTTTTCGCATTAGGCGTTTAAGTTCATGGCGAGGCTTGGTCATCATTTCTGCTTTCCTTGGGTTCCTCTTTCGCATGCGAGGCTCGAATCGATCATGCCGGTCTGCGACGCGATGACTTGCCACGGCTTCTAACAGCTGCAGGTAGAGCTTTTCGCGGAACGTCGCGCCTTTGTGGCCTTGGAAGCTGATCAGCGGCTGGAACGCTTCGAGCGTTTGAACGGTTCCTTTGAAGCTGATTTCTCTTGGTTGAAGTTCATGCTGGCTGGCGGCTTGCGCCATGATGGTGCGGATCAGGTTGTAGGCCAGGACGTGCGTCCAGATCTCCTTGCGGACAAGTTCCGGCGTTTTGCACCGCAGGATATCCATCTGCATGGTGATCTTGATAGACCTCAAATCGAGTTTCTGACTCCACCGACTTCGATATAGGCTCGCCAGGTCTTCCTTGGTCGTCGATTCCGGATCGAGCAAGGTCGTGACCACAATGATCACCTTCGTGCGAAACCCGGGCTGTTCCACGCGAACGCGCGTCTCGCGAACCTCCAGGTAGTCGGGCAGGCTCTTGTAGGTCGCCCATGTGATGCCGCCAATCAACCGGTTGGGCTTCGGCCACCGGACGACGTGGTCGTCTTTTCCCAAGCGCCGACCGCGGCGAAAGTCGGCGTGCCGATGCGCCTTGTTGAGTCGGCTTACCGAATCGACGCCGCGCTGCTTGAGCGTCAACATCTCGTACCAGGTCGACATCAGGGCGTCCGTCAGCAGGACGTCTCCCGGAGAGAGAATGTCCCACATTCTCCGAAGGAGGCTCAACTCGCCTTGGCCTTTGCCAGCGTAACGGCTGATCCCCAGATCAAGCATCGCCCCGCATGACAGCGAGATGATCGAGCAGACTCTCGCGATGGGAAAACCCAGCCCGGGCTTCTGGTTGTAGACCTGAGGATAGGCGGCCTGGTTTTCCGGCGTGTCCGGCATCGACACCGTCGTTCCGTCAAACATGTAAACGGGTCGGCCTTTCCACAGCCACGCGGGATCAACCCCGTCGTCAAGCGCTTTCCCGACGTGGCGAGCGACGCCAGAAAAGAACTTCTCCGGCAGGCGCTTCCTGGCTTGGCAGTACGCGCCCGTTTCCGCAGAGCAGGGACGTCGCCCGCGTGAGACGCGGTGAGCGATCAGGCGGGCAACGGCCGCACGACAGGAATGATCCTGGCTCAGCACCTGGCTCAAGAACACCCACAGCGTCACCAGCGGCGAATAGACCCGGTCATGCCAGACAGCATCCAGTGCTTTCAATGCCTGCGTGATCGTCCCCTCGGACAACACATCGCTGAACGGCAACTCGCCGTCTTGCAGGAACTGCCTCTGCAGAAAACGCACTTGTTGGCGGAACCGTCCCTGGTTAAATAGCGACATCGCGAGGCCTCCTTGCCAGTGATGGGCGTGTGACAGCTCCATCTACGCAAGAGAGGCCTTTTCCACCTATACCATTCTAAGGCAACATGTTACGCAAAATCTAAGTGCCATTCGTAAGAAAGACCTCCGCACTTACAGAATCAGTTTGACGACGCCAGCGCCCTGGCCATCGAAGCCCCGACCTACCGGTCGCCAAGTGCGTAAGGGCGTGTCCTGGGGCGTCTTAGCAGAATGGACAAGTGCGTACGGTCACATCGCCCTGTGCCGCATCTAAACCGTCTCGCCCTCGCTCCCTGGTTCCGAATGGTGCTTTGTCGTTACGGGATTCTCCTAACGCGGCCAATCGCGGCAACCAAAGAGAAACGCGCATACCACGAGCGCCGTCGACAAGTCGACGTTTTTCTCACAGGAGCCGAAGGTATGGTTGCCAACGTTCAAATAATGTTGCGAGCACCTAAACATTACGGTGCTTGCGGTTCCACAAGGGAACTCGAAGTCCTTGTCGGACTTGGCGTTAGTGCTTCGACGCATTGCGCGTTCGATTCTTGCCCCACCGAACTCTACATGTTCGGCTGGGGTGGCTCCTGCACTTCCATCCAACATAGCCAATCCAAATCACGTGTCAAATGATGCACGCACAGTGCGCGTATCTTACAAGGTAAGACTCTAAACGCAAGACGCCCCAACATCGCCTCAACCCGCTTGACGGCATCCTCTACTGAGTGCCGGCTCGGTCCGTCGGGTGCTCTTTCTGGGACGGAAGTGGATCGCCGACTGAATGGCTTGGCTCTGTCGCAGCCCGGGCTCGCTTCTCGGCCTCATCCACTTTGCAATCTAGGAAGCAGGCCAAATCCTGCAATTCGTCGAATGCGTTGTCAGTTGTCCGCACCGCTCTCTGCCAACATTTTCCCAAGGTGTCGTTGGTCGGTTCCAAGTACTGTTTGGGCATCAAGGCGTGCAACTCCTCGTCGATCGCAAAGTATCGCTCCAAAAGCTGGTGCACTCGTCGGGCCATCGTTCGCGGTCTGCCGGCCATTGTCGTGTGTCTCCTGTAACGGGTATGTTCCTGGGGCCAAATAATTCAAACCGGAAATTCAATTTCGAGTCGGACGAGATACCTCACACCTGGGTCGGCACAAAGGGGGTGGGGGGTTGGTCAAGATTTCTAAGGCCGTGGGGTCCCCCGGGTCCCGTCGCCATCTGATTGAATAATCAATCGAAAAGCACGGGCAAATTTGGGGCCTGGCAGTTACAATCGCCCGACTACGTCTCCCCGCAGCCGTCAGTAGGGCGTGCAGGAGAACGCCATGGCCGACGACGTTGCAGTCCGGCCTGGACATTTGAATTCGCAGCCGCTTCATTTCGTTCATCCAACGCCAGTGGAGATCGATCAGGGGCCGTTAGTCGGCGGCTTGTGTCGTGGGGTGGGCTTGCACTGTGTGCCCATGATACCCGTAAAACAGGGGTGGTTTCGAGTATTTTTATGCAATCAGCGTGAAAGCTTCGCTTGCTTAAGGACTAGAACAGTTAACGAAAGCTCAGCGAATCATTGCCGATCAGTGACCAGCATGGCGCTCGTTCGTGCAGATCACGTCGCTCGAAGTGTGTCATCCCTGAGAAATCGAGCTCGCAGGATTGCGTCTGAAGAGCGCGGAGTGGCTCAAGCGACTGCCGACATTCCAACTTCGGCTTACAGGATACCGACATTATGGTATAATAGGCGCTGACGCGCACGCGCGTTATGAGAGAAGGGGACAAGATAACGGCTGCCTACTCAGTCGCTTCTTTCAATCCCAGATTGGCGGTCACCGCCGAGTCCTCGCTGACTTCCGGGTTGGCGTCGTCGAAGTCATCGGCATCCTGTTCGGCGTTCTTCGTCTCAACCGGTCCGACGAGCCGTACTGCTCGATCGGCCTCGCCGGGCTCCACGGGCAGTATGATGGCTCTCTCCCAATCCATGCCACGGCTGACTCGGCTGACAGCGACGGACGGAGGGGTGCCGTAAGTCTGACACCATACAATGAGCGTGTCGAATTCGCCGTCGAGTTCGATGGGCGAAGCATCGGGGAGAAGGCGTCGCTCGATTTCGTGCCGAGCGGCGACTTTGCGCACAGGCTGTCGACAGCGAGCCACGTGTCGAGGGCGGAGCTAATGGCCTCTCTCCAGGCGTCGGCGACCGGATCGCCCGAGGTGTGTCGTTCGCGGTACAGCCGGGGCATCCGTCGGCGAAGATCGTTCACGAGTGCGGCAGCACGACTGGAAAACAAGTCGAGCTTTTTGAGCATAGCTCGTGGTTGTCCAGCCATTGCCACTTGTCTCCTATAAATGGGAGGATCAGGGTCCCGGCGATAGCCATTACGCACGGTACGGACTACTTCTGCCCGGCCTGAAACTGGTCAAGAATCGCCGACCGCTCCGCCTCCGGTAGCCGACTCAAAGCGTCGATGATAGACTGGGTAGTTGGGTCGGTCGCCGCTGCGGAGCCCGGCGCCATGGGCTGTGCAAGTTCCGCCTGATTTTTGTCGGAAGTGCTTTGACGTGGCGAAGTGTTCGCAGCTTCGCGCACCCACTCGCAACCCCTTGAATCGTCGGGTTGCGGCAATTGCAGATTTTGCTTTCTCTTCAGTCACGGGCCTGGCGGCTTGTCCCCGCACCTGTCTGCAATGACTGGTGCATAAGAATCGTCGGGTCTGCCAATGCCGATGCGACGTGATCGGTGGTGACCTGCAAGTACTGCTTCGTCGCCACGGCTTCGCTGTTGCCGTTCCATTCGCAGACCACTTGGATCGCCGTCGAACTTCCGAACCGAATCGCCCGCTCACGAAAGACCGCGCTACGAGTACTTGGCGAGCGCGGCTTTCGCTTCCTCATGGTCGAATTGCCCGTTGAAATTTGCCTGTGTCGGCCGTCAAGGTCGACGTCGGTCCTCGCTCGGCGTGACGGAGCCCCATACGGCTGTTTCGACCAGCTGTCAAATCGGGCGCAGCTTGCGTTCGAGCGACCTGCTTGACGTGCCGTTCCTAATCAATGTGGCGGTAGTCCACCGTCCGTCGAGCTAGCGCTGTCGAACTAGCGCTACAGTTGTCGTTCAATTGACACACCGGTCGTCTGGCAATTATCCTAAATTGAAAGCGTTAACGCTGTTTCCATCCGCGCCCGGTCGTACCGTCGAGTTGGGGTCTCCCCTATGCCAAGTTCCATCGAGGACGTTGCACGCCGGGCGAAAGTCTCGATCAGCACGGTCTCGCGAGTGATCAACCGTCGTGAATTGGTCAACGTGAAAACTCGCGAGCGCGTGGAAGAGGCGATCCGCGAGCTGCGGTATCGCCCCAATGCCTTTGCCCGCGGCCTGATGCTCCGCAAGAGCGGCATCGTGGGGCTGGTGCTGCCCGATTTGCACGGCGAGTTCTATTCCGAAATCATTCGCGGCGCGAATCTGCAGGCCCGCGAGGTGGGCACCAACTTGCTGCTTTCCTCCGCCTTGCCTGGCGACGATGCACAGCGCTGGCTCGCGGCGCTCGGCCAGCGGGCGCTGTTGGACGGCCTGGCGGTGATGGTTTCCGACACGATGGCCTCGGGCATCGGCCCGGCGCTCGCCGAGTTGCAGTTGCCGATCGTCGTCTTGGATGGCGAGATCGACGGTGTCGAGCACGACACCGTGGTCATCGATCAACGGCAAGGGGCGCTGGCGATGATGCAGCATCTCATCGACGACCGCGCCATGCGGCGGATTATCTTCGTCGGCGGTCTCAAGACGAACATCGACACGCAGGCTCGCTACAAGGCGTATTGCGATGCGCTGAAGAAAGCGCATCGCGAAGTCGACGCGGATGACGTGTACTATCTGGACTACACCTACGAGTCGGCCTACCGGCTTGCCCAAAACCGGGTTCGCGATTGGGTCGGAGCCGATGCCTGCGTGTTCGCCGCGAACGACGAGATGGCGGCGGGCATCATCGCCGGCGCGATCGCCCGGGACGTGGCCGTGCCCGAGGACCTGGCCGTCGTCGGTTTCGACGACACGCGCGTGGCCCAAATGACCAAGCCGCTGCTGACCACCGTGCGCGTGCCGATGTCGAACATGGGCGCGACGGCCATCGACTTGCTCTGCCAACGGATCACAGAGCCAGAACGCGAGTCGACGACCGTTTCTTTGCCGCCGGAGCTGATCGTGCGCGAGTCGAGCGGCAGTGGGCGTGATGCATAGTCGGCGGCCAACCTTGCCGCGTCAGGTTGCCGGCTCCGCCCGCCGTTTCTTCAGCGCTTCTTTGATCTCGTAACACCGCGCTTCGGTGAGGGGGTAGCGCAGGGTGAGGAAAATCGACACGACACTCAGCGCGAGCGGCAGGCCGATTTCCACCAGCCGCAGGCGAAACAGCGTCTGGGGTGCCTGCTGCTTCAAGAAAGATGTCTCGGCAAGAATCGCGTCGGCTTGAGCGACCAACGCCGCGGGAGTGGTCGCGCTGCCAGTGCTTTTGGCTTGCAGGGCAACGGCTTTCGAGCGGACGGCGTCGAGGCGATCAACCAACCCTTGCACGTGCTCGGCCTGCTCGGGATATGCCTCGGTGCGATCGTGGAAATGATTCTCCAAGCCGTCGATGCCGGAAATCATTTTCTCAAGCTGCTGGTTGAAGTGGGCGAGCCGGTCGGCGCTGTTCGCCTCGTCGGCCAGCCAAACCTCAGCTTCTGCTTTGATCACCGCCACGCTAGATCCTAGAGCGTCGACGGCGACATTCTGCGTCTGGTCGAACTGCGTGAACACCAACAGCGCGCCGGTGACAAAACTTGCAAAGGCCGTGCCCATCTTGATAAACCACCAATAGACCGAGTAGTAGGTTCCTTCGGAGCGCGTGCCCGTGCTGAGCTCGTCTTCATCACAGACGTCGCCGACCATCGAGGCGCCCAGCGTGAAGAACATCAGCATGCCCATCGAGAGCATCGCCGTGGGGATCAGCACGAGGTAGGGATACGACGGGGAGTAGCAGGCGATTTTCGACAAGTTGTGCCCCGCACATGAGAAAAATGGCAATCAGTAGCGTCTTGTTCTTTCCCAAACGCCGGCTGAGCCAGTTGAGTGGGAAGACGGCAATCAGGCCGGTAACGGCCCACACGGTTCCGGCGACGCCGAGCAGGCGGCTGGCGACAACGGCATCGCCGCCGTAGAGGTAAAAGATCGTGATGTAGTAGTTAAAGAGCGAAACAAAATTGAAGCCCATCGCCAGCGTGAAGATGATCACCACCAGGCTGAGAAACGTCCGGTTGCTGATCGTGGTTTGCATGTCGTGCCAGAAATCGGGTTTCTTACTTGCTTCGGCGACCGTCAAGTCGCGGTTCTTTGAGCACGACGAACCACCAATACGCCATCGGGATCAGAAGCGCCGCGATGAACATCGAAACGTAGCGCATGCCGTCGGTGAGGTCGCCGTTTCCCCGGAAAACTTCTAGTCCTGCCAGGAAGATCAGCCAGGGCGTGCCCATGGCGAACAAGTTGCCGAGGAAACTCTTGGCGCTGAACAGGCGGGTTCGCTCGTGGTAGTCGTTCGACATTTCCATGCCGAGCGCACCGTGCGGAATCTCGAAGACGGTGCAAGCCGTGAAGAATACGAGCAGTCCAATCAAGATGTAGAACAGCTGAAACCAGTTGTAGGCCGCATCGCTCGGGAAAATGCCTCGAATCCACTCGCCGCGAGGCACCCACCACATGGCAACGAAGCTCAGCGCCACGGCAATCCCGCCGACGAGAATGTAGGGACGTCGCCGGCCCCAGCGGGTCCGCGTGTTGTCGGAAAGGTGGCCGATCAGCGGGTCGGAAAGCGCGTCCCACAGCCTGGGAACGATCATGATCGTTCCCAGCCAAAACGCACTCAGCCCGAGCGAGATGTTCCCGAGCAGGCCCATCAATTGTCCGGCGATGTTGAACAGCGCAATCGGGATCAGCCCGCCCATGCCGTAGGCGACGAGTTGCCGCCAGGGCACTCGGTCTTCGGCCGCGGTCGCATGCCGCTCGGATGTCGGCATCAGCTCATGTCCTTGAATACTAGGGCATTTTCGGCAAATCGATTGAATATCGCCATTGTGGCCGCGAATAGTAACCCAGCGGCCCGTCCGGACAGGCGGGAATCACGCCCGGCCGGCCCGAGAAAAGATTTTTCCCGCCAAGGTCTCCCTTTTTCCGCAGCCTTAGATTACACTAAAACCGGTGACTGAAAGCGCTTGCTGTCCGGGTTTTTTCAACTTTTTTTGCTCCCAAGGGGGCGTCGTGTCAATGCAACGCGTGCGACTGGAGCAACAGGTTAGCCGGCCGGGGCCGCCTGTTGGGCGATCCGATTATCGGCCTCAGCTCGCAGCAGGCGCTGCTCACCAACGGTCGGTATCGCGTGTCGCTCGCCGCGGTGGGAAGCGGCGTTTCCGAGCTTCGTGGCATCGACATTTCGCGCTGGACGGACGACCCGACCTGCAGCAGCGACGGGTTTCACTTCTATTTGCGCGATCTCGACGACCAATTCGTCTGGTCGGCCGGCTACCAACCGACACGCGTCACACCGGACGCCTACGAGTTCCAATTCAACAGTACGGCCGCCGAAATCGTCCGCTTGGACCGCGAAATCGAGTGCCGGCTGACCGTTTGCGTCGCTCCGCAGTACGATTTCGAGTTGCGTCGCTGCCGCCTCACGAATCGCGGCAATGGGCCAAGGCGGATCGAGCTGACGAGTTACGTCGAGTTCGCACTCGCCAAGCGCGAGGCCGACGCCAACCACCCGGCATTTTCCAAATTGTTTGTCGAGACGGAGTTTCGGCCGCGCGAGCGGGTGATCCTAGCCCGCCGCCGTCCACGCAGCGCCGAAGAAGCGGAGCTTTGGGGATTTCATCGCTTGCTCCTGGATGCCGGCGCCGCCGACGGCAGTGTGCAATTCGAGACGAATCGCAAGCGGTTCGTCGGTCGTGGGCGAAGCACGGCGCGACCTCAAGCCCTTGAGGCGGACGCCCAACTGACTGGCGACGAGGGCCCGGTGCTCGATCCGATCGGCAGTTTGCGCACGGTTTTGTCGCTCGCTCCCGGCGAAACTCGCGAGGTCGTATTGGTGCTGGGGGCTGCCCAGGGGCGTGAAGCGATCGAAGCGCTAGTTGCGGCGGTAGACGATATAGATGGAGCAATCGACATTCTCGCCGGTTTGGAAGCGGGATACGCTGCCACCAACGGCGATTCCTCCCGCTGGATCGCTCATCCGGCACACCAAGAGCCTCCATCGCGGCTCCAAACGACAGAATCGCGCCGATGCTATCTCCCTGCCGCGAGTGTCGTCACCGAGACCGAGCGTCCGCCGGAGCACTTGCAGGAAAAGCTCCAGTTCGAGAACTCCTTCGGCGGCTTCTCGGCCGATGGTCGCGAGTATGTGATTCGACTCGAGCCGGACGCACGGGGCCAGTTGCGCTTGCCGCCGCAGCCTTGGGTGAACGTCATCGCCAACGAGCGCATCGGTTGCTTGGTGACGGAGCGAGGCGCCGGATACACCTGGGCCGGCAATAGTCGGCACAATCGGCTCACGGCGTGGCACAACGACCCAGTGTGCGATCCGCACGCCGAGGCGCTGTGGATTCGCGACGAAGAGGCCGACGTGTTTTGGTCGCCGATGCCCGGCCCCACGCCGGCCGAAGCGCCCTATGAGGTGCGGCATGGTTTCGGCTACACGACGTTTCGGCACAGCAGCTTGGGACTCCTGCAGGAAACGACGGTGTTCGTGGCGCCGGATGACCCCGTGAAGCTCGTGCGGCTGCGGATCGAGAACACGGGTCAGACGATGCGTCGACTGACGGTGTTTTCCTATCAACACTGGGCGCTCGGCACGTTGACCGGTGAATCGGATGCCTTGGCCACCGAGTTCGACCAGTCAATCCAAGCGATTTTCGCCCGCAATCCGCAGCGCGACGTCTATCGCGACGCAGTCGCCTTCTCGACGATCGTCGCGCCAACGGCTGCGGTCGATGTTTCGCACACGGGCGACCGCTCGGCGTTCCTCGGCCGGTTTGGCGAGTTGGCGGCTCCGGCGGCCGTGGCGGAAGCCGAACAACTCGACAACCGAACCGGCAGCGGCCTCGATCCGTGCGCTGCCTGGCAGGTGCCGGTGGAGATCCCACCCGGAGAATCGATTGATTTGACGATCGTGCTGGGAGAGGCTCCGGACCGCGAACAAGCCGCCGCGCTGGTCCGCAAGTACCGCGCGGCGGGGCAGACGAATCATGCGCTCGACCAGGTCGTGACATTCTGGCGCGAGACGCTTTCCGCCGTTCAAATCGAAACTCCCGATCCGGCGATCGATTTGATGGTCAACGGCTGGCTGGCGTACCAGAACTCTGTCGTGTCGGATGTGGGCGCGCTCGGCCTACTATCAACCGGGCGGAGCATTCGGATTCCGCGACCAATTGCAGGATGCCGCCGCCCTCGTCTATCACCGGCCGGACGTCACCCGCCAACAGATCCTCCGCCACGCGGGCCAGCAGTTCGTCGAGGGCGACGTGCTCCACTGGTGGCACGCCGACACCGGCTTCGGCCTGCGAACGCGCTTCTCGGACGACCTCGTTTGGCTCCCCTTCGTGACCGCGGCGTATGTCGCCACGACGGGCGACGATGCCGTGCTCGACGAAATCGCGCCGTTCCTCGCCGGCGAACAGCTCCAGCCGGGCCAGGCCGAAATCGGCTTCGTCGCCGTGCCGGACGGCAGTTCCGCCACAGTTTACGAGCATTGTTGCCGTGCGCTCGACCGCGCGCTCACTTCCGGAAAGCACGGCCTGCCGCTCATGGGCAGCGGCGACTGGAACGACGGCATGAATCGCGTCGGCCAGCGAGGAAAGGGCGAAAGCGTCTGGCTTGGTTTCTTCCTGTACACGGTCCTCGGCCAGATGATGCCGCTGTGCGCAAGCTACGACGACCAGTCGCGCTCGGCGCGTTACTCGGCGGAGCGCGAACGGCTCGCCCAGCGCTTAACGCGGCGGGTTGGGATGGCGGTTGGTATCGCCGCGCGTACTACGACAACGGCCAGCCGCTCGGCTCGGCTACGAGCGACGAATGCCAGATCGACGCGCTCGCGCAAGCGTGGGCCGTGCTCTCCGGAGTCGCTCCACGAGAGCGCGCCGAACTGGCAATCGACGCCGTGGCGGAGCGGCTCGTCGATGAGCACGCGGGGCTGATCCGCTTGCTCGCGCCGCCGTTCGACCAAACGCCGCACGATCCCGGGTACATCAAGGGCTATGTGCCGGGCGTTCGAGAAAACGGCGGGCAGTACACGCACGGTGTGTTGTTCTTTCTCCGCGCGCTGGCCGAGATGGGCCGCGGCACCAAGGCCGTCGAAATGCTGCGGATGTTGAGCCCGGTCACGCGCACCGCCACGGCCGAGCAAGTCGAAATCTATCAAACTGAGCCCTATGTGGTGGCCGCCGACGTCTATTCGGAGCCGCCGCACGTCGGACGCGGCGGCTGGACCTGGTACACCGGCTCGGCCGGCTGGATGTATCGCGTCGCCGTCGAGTCGATCTTGGGGCTTTCGATCGAGCGCGGCCAGACGTTGGTGCTGCGGCCCGCGATCTCGTCGGCTTGGCCCAGTTGCCGTTTGAATTACCGTTTGCCCGACGGCCGCACGCAGTACGACGTCACGATCGAGAATCCGGCCGGCAAGGAAACCGGCGTCACTGCGGCAACGCTCGACGGCCAACCGGTCAGCGTCGCGGATGGCGCGGCGCGAATCGAGTTGCGGCAGGACGGCGCCAAGCATTGCATCGTTGTTCGGTTGTAGCGCGTCGCCCAAAAGATCAGGCATCCATTGACCTCATTCGTATTTCCACCCGACTTTGTCTGGGGCGCGGCGACATCGGCCTACCAGATCGAAGGTTCGCCGCTCGCCGACGGCGCCGGGCCGAGTATCTGGCACAAGTTCGCCCACACACCGGGCAGAATTGAAGGCGGCGACCACGGCGACCAAGCCTGCGACCACTATCGCCGGTTTGCCGACGATGTGCAGATTATGCGCAAACTTGGCATCGAGTCGTATCGCTTCAGCACGGCCTGGGCTCGCGTGCTGCCTGAGGGAACTGGCCGGCCGAATCCCCAGGGGCTCGACTTCTATTCGCGGCTCGTCGACGCGCTCCTGGAGCACGGCATCGCGCCGAGCGTGACGCTCTACCACTGGGACCTGCCGGCCGCGATAGAAGACCGCGGCGGCTGGGCTCACGCCGACGCACCGAAGTGGTTTGCCGAGTACGCCCAATTGATGTTTCGCACGCTCGGCGACCGCGTGCCGATGTGGACCACGCTCAACGAGCCGTGGGTCGCGATGGACAACGGCTACGTCGCGGGCAACCACGCGCCGGGCCGACGTGATTGGGCGGAGGCCGCCAAAGTTTCGCAAAACTTGTTGCGGGCCCACGCGGCGGCGGTCGCCTTGTATCGCACCGAATGGCGGCAGCAGATCGGGCTCGTGGTGAATCTCGTTCCCGTCCATCCGGCGACCGACGCAACCGCCGATCGCGCGGCGGCCCGACGAATGGACGCCTATCTCAATCGCCACTTCCTCGACCCGGCGCTGTTGGGCGAATTTCCAGAGGAACTGTCGGAGATGTTCGGCGAGGCCTGGCCGACGATGACGGCCGACGAGCTGGCCCAGTTGCGGCAGCCAATCGACTTTGTCGGCATCAACTATTACCTCCGGCTGTTCGTCCGCGACGCTTCCTCCGCTGGCCGATCCGGAGGCCCACCGCGGGTGGAGATCGTTTCGCCGCCCAACTGTCCGCGGACCGCCTTGGGCTGGGAAGTCTATCCGCAGGGGCTAACCGAAATCCTCCAGTGGGTGCAGTCCCGCTACGGCGACCTGCCGCTCTACGTCACAGAAAACGGAGCGGCATTCGACGACAATCCGCTCGAAAATGGCGACGTAAACGACGTCGAGCGTGTAGAATACCTGAAGGAACATTTGCAGGCGGCGGGGCAGGCTCTGCGGGCAGGCGTCAATTTGCGCGGCTACTATGTCTGGTCGCTCGTCGACAACTTCGAGTGGAATCAGGGCTACTCGAAGCGGTTCGGCATTGTCCGCGTCGACTTTTCCACGCAGAGGCGGACTCCGAAAGCGTCGGCGCACTTCTATGCCCAAGCGATTCGCTCCCACGGCGCCTCGTTGAAAGACTGATTGCATGATTCGTCACTGTCTTGTCGCACTGGCCTTCATCTGCACGCTCGTGTCGTGCGCCGCCGCCCAGGATTTGAACGCCGTGCGCGACGACCAAATCAATAAGCTCAAGGATTACGTGCTCGCCGCCATTCAACCGACGGGGCTAGTTCGCGATTCCGTCGTGCTCAACGGCAACAGCTTCCATCCTGCCACGCCCGATGCGGCCGGCTTCGCGCTCTTGGCGCTCAGCGCGTTGAATCACGTCGACAAGCTTCCCGACGCCGAACAGCGAATCGTCGACGTCCTTTCGGCATACGCCGGTCACACCGCCGGAGTCGTGCCCGATCGCTCCGCCGACGGCCACTTCGTCCATTTCATGAACGTCAACAACGGCACGTATGCCTCGGGCTGGGACCACTCCTACACGCCGATCGGCACCGCGCTGTTAGTCGCCGGGGCCCAATTCGCGCGGAATAGCTTTCCCGACAACCCCACGATTGCGTCTCTCTCCGACGAGTTGACGCACAGCGTCAACTTCAACAATGCCGTCCGATCCGATGGCCGAATCTATCTCGACATGGGCAAGGCCGGAGGCGGCACCGGCGGCACGCTCACCACTTGGAACGAATTCATGCTTGTCGAGAGCCTGGCCTTGCGCGAGGCCGACAATTCGCATGCTCTCGCCGCGAAGCATAAATGGCTCGACACCGACTTCATCCCAAAGAAGTCGTACGCCGGCATCCCCACGCTGACGGACAACGTAAACAACTTTGCCCCCGCGTTTTGGGTCCAGCAGATGCACTTCTTCAACGGCGACTTTCGTGGCAGCGCCGATTTCGAGACATTTTTCCGCAATCAGCAACTGGTCGACCAGGCCTTCTCCGGGAACGTCCTTCCGTTTGGATTGGGTGAGGAGTTTCGCTACGGCTTGACGGCGGGAGTCAGTCCTCAGGGCTACAACGCCGATTCAATTTCCAACCATCCGAATAACGTCTTCTCGCCGGAGGCGGTGGCCGCTTGGGGCGACATGGACACGCTGCTGCAGTTCTATGCCACACAGGTCGCTCCGAGCACCGACCCGCGGTACAAGTACGGCATGACCCTCGTCTCTCAGACGGAGCCCAGTTGGATTCCCTCTGACGCTGGTCTGGTGGACCACACGTTCCTGCTGTTCGGCTTGGTCGAGAGCCTCGACCCCAACTTCTTCGCCAATCGAATGTTTCCCGCGCTGACGCCCGGCGACTACAACGCGGATGGAACTGTCGACGTCGCGGATTACAACTACTGGAAATCGACCTTCGGTTCGACAACCCTGCTGGCCGCCGACGGTAATAACGATCACCGAATCGACGCCGCCGACTACACCATTTGGCGGAAAAATTACTCCGGGGGGGCAGGTGCTTCGTCCGTAGCCGTGCCGGAGCCTGCATCGGTCGCGCTGGTGTTGTTGGTCCTGACGTCGGGACTCCTTTCGATCCGCATCCCGCGATCCGGGCCGGTCGGGTCGCGGTTTTGAGCAGCGCTCACTGGGCAATGAGCAAGGTGTAAAGCGATGAGACAGGCGAGGGCGTTTGTGCTGGGAATTGCGCTGGCGGCTGCCGCCTTGGCGTGTGCGCCGAGCCCGCGCCGGCCGGCGATCTAAACACGGTGCCGCTCTTCAACGGCGAACGAAGCGATTCGCTCAATCTCTGGGGCGGGCCGTTTAACAACGGCAATCTGGGCTGCGGCTTGGCAAGCTGCGTCGTCAGACAATCGACGGTTAAGCATTCAGGAACGGCCGCCTATCAGGCCTTGCTCGGCGCCGTGCCGAGCAACGACTTCCGCTTCTTTCAGACGTTTTCGAGTGCCGTGGACCCGACGCCCGGTTATCGGCAGGATCGCGATCTCACGCGTTACGATACGTTCCAAGGCTATGTCCGCAACGACACTGGAGCGGCGCTGACCTTTACGCTCGAATTGAAGGACTATCGCGATTCAAATTCACAAGTCGCCAAGAAGAGCTTCACCGTACCGGCCGGTAGTTCGTGGACCCATATCGTGGCGCCTCTCGACGTCAGTTCCGGCTGGAATGTGACCGGGAGCCCCGATTTGTCGCGGACGTTCGGCGTCGGCTTTTTGGTGAACACCGATTTCGGCGCCGCCAACGGCTCGCTGTATTTGGATGATTTCGAGCTTGTGGAAAAAGGGCCGACGATCGACGCCGCGACGGCGCCGATCCACGACGTGGTGGAGCACCTCGCTCACCGGCAGTTCGACGCCCTCTGGACTGCGCGGAACAAAACCTCCGGCCTGATCCCGAATTCGTCGGACAACGTGTCGATCGGAGGCGCTCAACACCACGACCGGCGTCGTGTGGAATCTGCCGTCGGCCGTCCGCCACGGTTGGGTCGCGCAAGCCGATGCCGACGCCTATATGGGCCAACTCGTCGCCACGCTCAACACGAATCGCAATCAAACGACGTACCTGCCGACGCGCTTCCTCGACTTCGTGACCGGCGCCCCGGTTACCGACCATGAAGAGTCGTCGATTGACGCCTCGTTCATGGCGCTAGCGTTGCACAACTACAAATCGCAGCCGGCGACTCCGACTGCGCTCCACGACGCGATCGACAGTTTGGAAAACCGGTTCAACTTCGCGGCGTTTACCGGGGCCGGCGCTTTCAAGCAGGCCTATTTTCAACCGACCGGCCAGTTCGGATGCTGCACCTACGGAGGCTATACCAACGAAAACAAAGTGATCGCGCTGGCCGCCGAGTTGTCCGACGACCACCACGTGCCGCTGGCCAGCGAATGGAATCAAGACGTCGGTCGCACCCTCGCGTCGCTCGTGGATCCGCAGCAGAACCATCTTGTCTATTCGTACGACACCGTCTATCGCGCGCCGTTCGTGCAGGCCTTGCTCAATCTGTTCGTCGACACGTCGGACCGCGGGGCCGATAACTACCCGAACCGCAACCTCGCCCGCAATCCGTGGATGAACTTCGTCCGCTACGAATCGGAGGTCTCCGCCAAACTCGATCAGCTCGGCCGCGACAATTTCATGCAGCCCGACGCGGGAGCTGGTGCGAACGATTACAAGCCGTGGAGCCTTTACAACAACTTCGGTCAGCCGAATTTGTTCCAGCCGTGGAGCGTGGCGTTCATGCTGCAGTCCGGAGCACCCGGTGCGGAAGACGCGCTGCGGTTCTTGCTCGACAACGGCCTCGGCAATGGGCTGGACGGACCGCTCGGGCTGGCTGACTCGGCACAGTGGGCCACCGGGGCCGCGAACCCGACCGATGTTCCCTCGTTCGCCGACAACTGGAACATGACCCTCTCGCTGATGGCGCTGATGGAGTATCTCGACGGCGCCGATCGCTCGAGCTCGTTCTTTGCGAACTTGCCCGAGGTCAGTGCGGCCCTCGACACCGTGTTCGTCGCCGGCGACTACACTGGCAACGGCGTCGTCGACGTGGCCGACTACAACTACTGGAAATCAACCTTTGGCTCCCGGACGCAGTTGGCCGCCGACGGCAACAACGACGGCATCGTCGACGCCGCCGACTACACGGTCTGGCGGAACCACTACTCCGGGGGTGCGGGAAACTCGTCGCTGGCTGTTCCCGAGCCGGCGGCGATCGTCGTCGTCGGCCAATTGGCTCTATTGCTCGGGTGGGCGGGTCGGCTAAATCACTTTACTGGCCGATGCGACGATTCACGCGGCGTAATCGGCTCGGGCGAGTCGTTCGCCGAGCCGCCGTCGAAAACGAACAATTTCAAAAAATTTGCCCCGGCGCTATGAAAGCGCTTGCAATTCTTGTTTTTCAGTGTTAGCATGGGGTTTGTGGGTCCGAAGGCGAGTGGGTTTTGCATTCGGGCGAGTCGCCCGCATGGCGCGGTTTCGCCGCAAGCATGCTTTTCCAACGGGTGCTCTTCGAAAGGTTGGACCAGGAGGCGGTTAATGCAGATTCGAGCCTATCGGCTATTCGCCGACCGAATGACGATCGTTCGCCAGCGGACGAGGCCGGCCAAGTCCGCATCAAGCCGATTCGCGTTCACGCTGGTCGAGCTGCTGGTAGTGATCGCGATCATCGGCATCCTGGTGGCGCTCTTGCTGCCGGCGATCCAAGCGGCCCGTGAGGCGGCCCGTCGCACCCAATGCAAGAACAACCTCAAAAACATTGGCCTGTCGATTCAGAATTTCATTAGCACTAACAAGATATTCCCCACAGGCGGCACGCAACCCAATCCGGACATCGGCAACTATTTGCGCGACACGTATTCGCAAACGAATCCGTTTGCACGTCAAGGGCCAGCCAACGGTCCGCTCGAGCAAGGTCTCGGCTGGATGTACCAGATACTTCCCTATCTGGAAGAAGGGGCGGTCCAGAATCTCGTCCGGACTTCGCAGCTGACAGGCGTCCCGATTTCGCTCTACAACTGCCCCTCGCGGCGCGGCATCACCTATCTCAACGGCGCAACATTCCCGGTTTCGCTGGTCGATTACGCGGCCACGGTGGCCGGGCCTGCGCGTTCGGAAATCGGCGACACCGAGTTCAATAAATATCTCAACGATCCGGACCCCTATCCTTACTTTAGGAGCAAGCAGGAAGGCTTTTGGGGTTGCGTCGACTGCGGCGTCAATAGCGCGCGGGGAGTATCCGCATTGAAAACACCATACCGGAATGGCCAAGTGGACTTTCCCGGCGTGATTCAACGAGGTGACTGGGTGGACCATGCTCCCGGCGTCACGCCGCCTGGGGGAGCGCACATCGGTTTTATGGTAAAGATGACCTTCAACAAGATCGCCGACGGGACTAGCAAGACGCTTGTCGTCTCGGAAAAATGGGTTCATGTAACTCTATATCAAGGTTCGGGTGGGCAAGCCGACGACCGGGGCTGGAGCGATGGCTGGGACTTCGACGCACTGCGCTCGACCCTCGTACCGCCGCGCTCGGATTCAACGGGCGAAACACCCAGTAACGATCCCACCGAGGTGGCTAACTATTTTCTTGGCTCGGCCCATCCGGGTGGGTTCAACGCGGTGTTCGCGGATGGATCGGTGAGGGGGCTCAATTATGACATTGACCTCGAAACGCTGAACCGCCTTGGGAATCGGTCCGACGGGGAGACGATTACGCAGGATTATTGATTTCGGAACGTGACACTGGTGTCACCAGTGAAAAGAAATGGGGCAACCGGTCGAATTGTTTGCTGATTTGTCGATTCTCGATTAGAATGCATCTAGGCGATGAAAGCGCTTGCATGTATAGAGTGGGCGCGGACTTTTCAGAATTTAGGCGTGTATTGGCGGGTCTGTGTTGGCCGCTGGACGGGTTTTGCGTTGGCGAGTCGGCATTCCGTGATTTGAATTTGCGCATTTGGAGATACTTGCGATGAGAAGCATGCGGACGTTTTCGTTTGTTGGATCATTCGTGACGCTCATTGCCTGCGGGCTCTCGGTTTCCTCGGCGCCGGCGATCGAAGTCTTAAGCAACGGCGGATTTGAAATGGGTGCTGGGCCGGCGGGCTGGACGCTGACAGCTTCCGTCGTTGGCATGCCGGAAGCCGTGGTGAACGCCACGGAGCAAGTCGACTCTGCAAATCAAGAATTTCCCAACACACCTGGCCTCGGCCTGTTAGTGAAGCCCTATGCGGGCAACCGCGGCGACTTTGCAGGTCAGAATAACATGGTCGACGTGAGCCTCTCGCAAACGTTCAGTTTCGGCTCGTTTGCCGCCGGCCGAACGTACACTTTTACCGGGCACTCGTTCTATCAATTGGACTCGTCGAATAACCTCGAAACGCTGGGCACATTAACGCCATTGGGCGATTACAACCTGGACACCGTTGTCAATGCCGCCGACTATACCGTTTGGCGTGACACGCTGGGCTCGACCACGGATTTCCGCGCAAACGGCACCAATGAAGGCGCCAGTCTGGATTTGATCGATCAGGCGGACTACGACTACTGGAAAGAGAGATTCGGCATAAGCGGTCATGGGCCGATCCCATCGCCAACTCAGACTAAGTTTGAATTAGCATTTCTCAACGCGAGCGATGTGGTGATTGGCACGCCGGCAACGCTTAATTTACCCAAGAATCGTCCCACGGACGTTTTTCCGGACGACTGGCAGTTGCATACATTGGCGGCAGTCGCGCCAGCCGGTACCACCAAGATTCGCGTTACGGTATCCGCGACCAACATGGTGGATAGCTGCTCCATATGTGAAGCCGGGCAAGACGTCTTCTTCGATAACTTCTCGCTTAAGGACAGTTCGCTTCCGTCGGAGCGGCTCGTAAATGGCGATCTGAATGCACCCGGGGCGCCGATCGATTTTACGTTGGTCAAGTCGCCCGAGGATAATGTCCAATTCACGAACGCTTCTTATGCTGTACACACTGGAAATCAGGGCTTGTGGCTGCGTTCGTTCAACGGAGGCGACGCCAAGGTCGTGCAGACTGTCGACGGCACCGCCGGAGCTGACTACGACTTCTCCGCCTGGGTCAAATTGCAGGGTGGATACTCTGGATTCGATCCACTGTCGTCCACGGTGACATTTATGACGATGGAGTTTCTCGACGCCGCGAGCGCCGTGATCGACACGCAGACTCTCGATCTCGACGACGTGGTGCCATATCCGACCGATCCGCAAGGAGAATGGAATCAATTTTCCCTGAATGGCACCGCACCGGCCAACACGGTGAGCATACGCGTATCCCTAGGGGCGACCGGTATGGCGAATTCGGGGCTTGCACTTCCGCAATCGGCAATGTTCGATGATCTCTCATTGATCGAAACGCTGCCGGGAGCGGGAAGCCTTGCTGCGGTGCCAGAACCGAGTTCCTTGATGCTACTGAGCATCTTATGTGGGGTGATTTGTGTCGGGCGACATAGAAGTTGATGTCGAAGCGGGGGGATTGTGGCGTACGGAGTTTCGCTGGAGACGGCAACGTGCTGGATGTTGTGCTAGTGGTAATCCCTGAATCGGAGGGTAATTGCGTGAACTAATGATCGTGAGCGATCGAGCTTGATGCGGGATTGACGTGACAGAGAAAAGGTAAATGCGGAGACTCATGACAGTATCGTGAGTCTCGAGTTGTGACTCTGAGACACCATGGAGATGAACTAATGAAGCGATTACTTATTTTGTTTGCAGTCCTGGGCCTTCTTGCCTATGGCGCGAACGTGGCCAACGCCGTCGTCGTGATCGACGGCAGCACGAATAACGGCTATCTGGACCGGGCTGTGGCGGTGGAAGTGGTTCCAACGGTTTTCCTGCCACAGCCAGCCGGTTGGGTAAATGACGGCAGCAGGTCGATCTCCGGCCCATACCTGGACGATCTGTCGCTCGAACCGTGGGCCGGCCCGGCTCCCACGCCGGTAACCACCGGCAATCTTTTGAATCCTCCTGCTCCTGAAGGTTGCGGCAACACAGAAACTGACGGGGATTGCGGCGTGTTCTTTAAGCCATTTACAGGCAGCGCAACCGACGGCTTGGCGACCGCAAACTTGTATCAGGACAATCCCGGCACGCCAGGCATGAAGTACATTCTCACCGGGTGGGCCGGTGCGGAGGCCAATGCCATGATGGAAGGCGCGGAATTCGCTATTGATTTCCTCGACGCCGGAAATAGTGTGATTGGCGGCTCGTCGGTTGACCTGTTGCCAACTCTGTTCGTCGCTAACGGCGAACCGTTTAACTACAAGCAGTACATGACGATGGCGGTCGCGCCCGACGGTACGACAACCGTTCGTGCTCGCTCGTCGATGATCAATGCGATGGCAAATCCTGCCGGTGGTGGTCAGGCCTTCGTCGTGGATGATATCACGCTCAGCTGCGTTCCCGAGCCGGCGACGTTGACCCTGGTAGGTCTGTCGCTCGTTGGTTTGTTTGGAATCCGCCGACGGAGCAAGTAAGGTTGAGTGGGGCCGGCGGTTCCACCGACCGCTCGTGCCTCGTTGGGCAGTTGTGCTCCGTTGTCACTCGGGACACCGGCCGTTTGGGGCCGGTGTCCCGTTCTAATCAAGTACGCGGACTGACTTGCTCGTGACGAACTCGATCGAAGGCGCTAATGCATCTCTAATGCATCGGAACGGTATAACGGCAAGTTCGTAGTCTGTTCCTTCTCTGTTGCGCTCCACTATCGCGCTCATGTTTGCATTTGTGCATGGCGACGTTGCTGCGCTCATCGTATATTTCTTTTTTTGAAGCCCCGTTGGGGCGGAAAGATGAACCAATGAAGAATCTTAGAATGTTGCTGTCGATGCTCGTGTGCCTGGTGACCGTCCCCGCCTTTGCGTCGACAATGTACTTCGATTTCGGCGAGACGGCCCAGCAAACCGCCGGCAACTATAACAACGTGACCCAGGCCCAGTTGCCGATCTTCAATGCCCTTGACTCGACCGGCGCGGGCACGGGGATCGGCTTGGCCACCAGCGGTTTCAATCCGGGCTCAAATCAGAATGGCACGCTGACCCCCGGCGGCGGCGCTCTAATCTTCGACCCGCAAGCGACGCGGGACAACCTCTTTGGACATACCGTCAATTTCAACCAGCCGGCGCCGTTTCCTCTCGGGGTACTCGATTTTACGGGTCTCGATCCGTCGATGGCGTATGACTTCACGTTCTTCGCTTCTCGCTTGGGCGTCACGGACAATCGTGAGACGCAATACACCGTGATGGGCAGCAACTCCGACGTCGGCTTGCTCGATGCCGCAAACGACACGGACAACGTCGTCACGGTGCCTGGCATTCTGCCGACGGCAGCCGGCACGATCACCGTGCACGTCGAAGCCGGTCCGAACAACAACAATTCGAGCGGATTCACTTACTTGGGCGCGCTTCGATTGACTTGTTCCGTTCCAGAACCGGCTACCGGCGCGCTGCTGATGCTCGGGTTTTCGGGCCTGATCGCATGCCGCGGAATCTTTGCGAACCGTCGGCTCTCCTGAGTTGGCTCCTACCTGTCATTTTTTCACTATCGGAGTTCCGACTCATGAAATACTTGAAGAGATTGTTCGCGATCTGTCTGTTGAGTTCTGCCGCCAGTCTCGTGCTCGGTCCGGCGTGTCGCGCAGAGGACCCGAAAGACATCCTGTGGTTCGGCAATAGCTTTACGAATGCCACGTGTTGTGGCAGCACCAGGTCGGTGCCGAACATGGTGTCGGATATTGCCGTGGCGGCCGGTCATCCGGCCCCGCGCAATCGAAACGCCTCGGTCGACGGTCAGACCATGCAATGGCATTTGACCAACAACACCAGCGTGATCACCACCGCAATCCCATTGGGAGAAAACTGGGAAAACGTCGTGTTGCAGGACTATTCGACCTGGCCGACGCACGTCGGCAACTTGCCGCAGCATCTGTCGAGTACGTTGGCGATGTATCAAAAGGTGGCCCTGCGTAGCCCGAACGTTGTTCCGGTAATGTACGAGACCTGGGCCCGGGGGTATGCGAATTCGTTTTATGCGGGCGCGAGTCCCGCGTTTCCCGGCGGCCCCGCACAGATGCAGCAGGAACTGCGCGATGGTTACCACATGTCGACCGAGAACATCAACATGACGGTCGGGATGGACATTGCCAAGTTGTGCCGGCGGGCGACGCCTGGGAGTTGGCCAATTTTCCGGCCAACTTCTACGATGCCTCCGACCCCAGTCAGTATCACGCCCAGAACCGCGGCTCGCTGCTCAACGCCTTGGTGCTATACGGCACGATTTACGATGACCCGTCGACGGCCGACATCAATTTGAGCAGCTTGCTCAGCGGTCTGGGGCTCTCGGCGGCGGACGGCGCGTTGCTGACCGGCCTGGCCGATGCCACGCTGGTTCCCGAACCGGGCACACTGGTGTTGGTTGGGATCGCACTGATTGGCTTGGTGAGCGCACGACGTTCGCGGCGATAGCATAGCATTGAGCGAATCGCGGCGGCGGCGACGGCCGCGCCATTCGCACGAAAAGTAGAATCCGTTTGCAACGCGGAACACCGGCCACCCCCGACCGGTGTTCCGCTGATGTTTCAGGGCTCAAATTGCAGGGTCGAGCCGCCAAGGATTATGGTGAAGTTAGGTCAGTCCTGATACGATTGTTGCGCGGGGGAATCTCGCTTTGCGGGCTGCAAAATGATTTACAGAAATCTCCGACTTGGCGACTTTCACTTCCACGAGACATCAGTGCTCGGTTCATCAAAGTTAATGGTTGGTGTCAATCATGGTTCATCGAAAGCGATCGCCTGCCCTGCTGCCACCGCCTCGCGTGGTGGTCTTCGCCCAATGCCTGTTGCTGGCTCCGTTGTTGGTAGCGATCAGCGAGGCCGTCGAGCCCAAGCCAATTGTCTCGCGCCGAGCAGCAGTTTCTGGATGACATCGAGACGCGGACGTTCAATTTCTTTTGGGAGACGGCGAATGCCGACAACGGCCTCGTGCCAGATCGCTGGCCGAGCGAGTCGCCTTCGAGCGTGGCGGCCGTGGGGTTTGGGTTAACGGCGTATTGCATTGGCGCCGAACGTGGCTACGTAACCCGCGATCAGGCCATCGAACGTGTGCAAAAGACGTTGGACTTCTTCGAGAACGCGCCGCAGGAGGGCCAGCATGCCGATGCGACGCAGCACCGCGGATTCTATTACCACTTTCTCGACATGCAGACCGGTGCCCGAGAGTGGAAATGTGAGCTGTCGAGCATCGACACGGCGTTGTTGATGATGGGAGTCTTGTCGTGTCAAGAATACTTCGACCGCGATGTCCCACGGGAGCAAAAGATCCGCGATTCGGCGGATGCGTTGTACCGCCGCGTGGAGTGGAGTTGGATGCAGCCGCGGCCGCCGCTAATCTCTATGAGCTGGCATCCCGAACAAGGGTTCGGTACGCACGACTATCGTGGATACGACGAGGCCATGCTGCTATACGTCCTAGCGCTCGGTTCGCCGACGCACCCGATCGACGCATCGGCTTGGGCTGCCTTTGCGAGCACTTACCACTGGGCCAATTTTCAAGGCTACGAGTTCGTGAATTTTGCACCCCTCTTCGGCCACCAGTATTCGCACGCGTGGATCGACTTTCGGAAGATTCAGGATCCCTACATGCGCGAAAAGGGGATCGATTATTTCGAAAACTCGCGCCGCGCAACCTACGCACAGCGGGAATACGCGATCAAGAATCCGCAGGGGTGGCGCGGATATGACGCGGAAGTCTGGGGGCTTACCGCCTGTGACGGACCGGCGGACGTCAAGGCCGAGTATGCCGGCCGACAGCGGCAGTTCCAGTCCTATTCGGCGCGCGTGCCGGCGCAGACTACGTGAACGATGACGGCACCTTGGCACCCACGGCAGCCGGCGGTTCGATCCCGTTTGCCCCTGAAATCGCCATTCCCGCCCTGCAAACAATGCGCTCGCGTTACGGTAACTTTATCGTACGCAAATACGGCTTTTGCGATAGTTTCAATCCGAGTTTCACGGACAAGACCGTACCAGTTAAACACAGCAAAGTGATCGACGACGTTGGCTGGGTAGATGACGACTACCTGGGGATCGACCAGGGGCCAATTCTGCTCATGATCGAGAATTATCGTTCGGAGTTAGTCTGGAAACTGATGAGGAAGAATCCATACGTCATGCAAGGCTTGCGGCGAGCCGAATTTGCGGGCGGTTGGCTGAACGACCAACCGTGACGACGGTCTTGGCCGACGTTGGTAGTCTGCCGCAACTCGAACGCCGCGAGGTCGCAAATCTGTATGCGTAAAATCGCGTCTCGACGGGGTCGAAACCTGGGCCGTCGCAGACCTTCGCCGGCGCGGCTCCCGGTAGCCGGACCAGCGCGTCGATGATAGACTGAGAAGTCGAGGCAGCCGCAGCCGCCGATCTCGGCGACACGATCGATCCAGATTTTGGCGAGTCGCCGGATTGGGTGGAAGAGTCGCCAGTATTCGCCGATGGTCGCCAGCCGCACGAGGGGACGGGAGATACGGATCCGGATTCAGGGAAGCCTAATGGTCTTCCCTGTTTCCTGCATCTCGTGCCCTGCCTCCGACTACCGGGGCCGTAGCTCAGTTGGGAGAGCGCTAGCTTTGCAAGCTAGATGTCGAGGGTTCGAGTCCCTTCGGCTCCACTTTGAATTCGGAATCGTATATCGCAGTTCTCTGCTGGACATTCACCTTCTAATGGTTAAAGCCGGCTACCTCGTGGTTCCCGATTTTCTCTGCTGTCCAGTAATTCCGCTATTAGGCGGCCTTCTAGGCCGACGGCATCGGATTTAGCGACTGTAGCACGGTCGACTGGTGAAATCCCTCCAAGCCGTAGGAATTTGGCTGCTTCCGCGGCGTAGAACGTCAAATTGCCAGGGGAATTGGCACGTTTACGCCGTTGACATTGCCTGGTCGTAACCTAGGTTTTCGTGATCAGGCAACCTGCCGCAGTCACGGGAGGCACATTCCGCGCTTCTCGCCGTCGACCGGCTAGCGTTGCGTCGACACCGTGATTGAATCTGCCTCTCCCCCACTATCCAGGCTTCACTGATGTTCGCCAACTTGCTTTCGATCGGGTCGCTGCTAACCCTCAACTTGCTGTTTGTGGGCATAGCGCTGACGATCGGATTTGCATTCGGCTTCTGGTTTTGCCGATCGTACTCGTTGCCCGCGGGGAGCGATTCCGAGTCGAAGAAGCAGCAAAGCGAACTGCAGCGCGCCGCCGAGCGGGCCATGATGGCCTCGCAACGGATTCAGGACCTGGCGAAAACCATGGTCTGCGACGTGGGCGAGCATGCGAGCAAGGTCGAAGCGATTAACAGCGATCTACAGCAGATTGCCGAAGGTCACGCCGGCAACGAAGAAGAGGCCGTCTTGGCCGCGATCGGCCGCATGATCGACGCCAACAACGAGCTGCAAACGCGGCTGTCGCTTGCGGAAAAGCAAATCGCGGCGCAGGCGGCCGATCTGCGCAGCTACGAAACCGAGGCCCGCACCGACTCGCTGACCGGCCTGGCAAACCGTCGGGCGTTCGACGACGAGCTAGGGCGCCGTTTTGCGGAATGGCAGCGTCGCCACACGCCGTTCTCGCTGCTGATCCTCGACATCGACCACTTCAAAGAATTCAACGATTCGCACGGCCACTTGGCTGGCGACGAGGTGCTGCGCAACGTCGGTACGGTCCTGGTAAAGACGGCACGCCAAATGGACCTCCCTTGCCGCTATGGCGGCGAGGAATTCGCCGTTGTCCTGCCGGGCACCGATATTCAGGAAGCCCGCGTCGCCGCCGAGCGTTTCCGCAAGGCGATCGAAGGGGCGGTGGTCCGCTTCGAGGAGGAGTCGCTTTCGGTCACGGCAAGCATTGGCGTCGCGCGGGTGGGCGACGACGACGAAGTGGTGCACTTGATCCGCCGCGCCGACGAGGCACTGTACAAATCCAAAGCCGCCGGCCGCAACTGTGGCCATTGGCACGACGGCACCGAGTGCCTGCCGGTCGTCAGCAATATTTCGACCGCCAACGCACCCACACAGCCCGAGTCCGGTGCAAAACTCATCGACTCGATCGCCACCCGGTCGACGTTTGCCGATCTTCTGCACCGCCGCGTTACCGAGAGCCAGCGCTTTGGCATACCGCTTTCGGTCATGCACTTGAGAGTGGACGACTTTGCCACGATCCGGTTGGAATACGGCAAGTCGGTCGCACAGCTGACGCTCGAGTCCGTCGCTCTGTTCACGCAATCGGCGCTTCGCGAGATGGATTTATTGGCCCGGCTCGACGACGGAGAATTCGTGGTCCTGCTGCCGGGCAGCACGCTTACCGAGGCGAGTCAAGTCGCCAAGCGCCTGCAGGCGACCGCTGCGAATTGTGCGATTCCCGTGAAAAACAATAAGTCGCGGCTGCAAATAACGCACGGCATCGCGGAGCTCCGCCCCAACGAAACCGCGGCGCTGCTCATGGCACGCGCCAATGCAGCGGTCGAGGCCGAAGCGGCACAGAAGCGGCTGGTCGGCCGATAGCGCCGCGTGCCGACCCTCCATGAATGTTCTGTGGTAAAATCGCCGGCTTCGTTGCACCAACGATTGGAGCCCGGTGATGTCGAGAACTAGCCCACCGTCACGATGGCAATTCAGTTTGCGGTGGCTGCTCGGCGCCGTGGCATTTATTGCGGTGCTGCTTGGTCTTTTGTCGTTTAGTGCAGGGCAACTCCTCGTCGGCCTTTGTCTGTTTATAATGCTTCGTGGCATCGTACCGACCGCGGCCCTCGTCGCGGCGATCTTCGCACGCGGAGATTTGCAGGCCTTTGCGGTCGGGGCTCTCGTTCCGTGCATCTCCGTGATTGCGTCCGGTGATGAGCCGTGGGGCCGCTGGGGTCCAGTTTTTGGTGTGGTGCTGCAACTGGCGACAATCGCCTTGTGCGGCGGGACGGCGGTCGTGGTGCGACGCCGGATCGCCCCGCCGGGGAAGGGCAATCAGTAGGGAATCCCCAGATCGCCGACCGTAACGCTTCCAGCCGGCTGGGAGATTTCGGCAAAAATAATGAAAAACGCCCCTTGCCCCGGGGATTGATCGGCGTAGAATCTTTTTCGCAGCGTTTGACAGGGGTTTCCGAACCCGCTATATTCTGCGTTTCCGCCGAAGGGGCTATCGCTCATCGGTGGTGAGCCACGGGTCGCTTGAGAACCTGAGTGGCCAGAGGCTGGTAAGGCAGCCGATTCCAGGAGGGATTGACTCTGCCTTGCCGGCCTCTGTCCATTCACGACGCTTCGTTCGACGGAACGAATCGCTGTGAAGTGCCAGGCCGGTAGATTGTGACCGGGGTGAGTGCACAGTGTCTTTTAATAGATACGGTGGCTCGCCGGTTTGATCTTTGACAATTTGGAAGTTGTAAGAGTGGCATCTTGACTGAGCATGCCGCCAGTCGGAGCACGCAAGTGTTTCGAGTGGGGGAGCATGTGTCAGCTAAGACTCCAATGATTTGTCCTTAGAATAGAACGTTTGAAAAATCGTTACTCCCAGCCTTAACCTTCGCCGGTGGGCTGGGATTGAGAGTAGCAGCAAGTATTGATTGTTCTAAGCGAGGTAAGCGAGCCGGGTCGTCCTCGATCCCGGTCTTGTTTTCAGCAGCTGAGAGCGTTCGATAAATGTGGCCAAGCTACTAAGGGCGTATGGGGGATGTCTTGGCATCAGGAGGCGATGAAGGGCGTGGAAGTCTGCGATAAGCCCGGGGGAGTTGACAAACAAGTGATGATCCCGGGATTCCCGAATTAGCGTGTGGTGAATCCATAACCACACGTGGCCAACGTGGGGAACTGAAACATCTCAGTACCCATTGGAAAAGAAAGAAAAATCGATTTCGTCAGTAGCGGCGAGCGAAAGCGAAATAGCCCAAACCGCGGAGGTTTCCTCTGCGGGGTTGTAGGGCCTTTCACATGAGAGTTACAAAATCACCAGTTAGCAGAATCTTTTGGAAAATTGAACCGCAGAGGGTGACAGTCCCGTAAGCGTCAATTGGTGATCTCTCGAGGGGTACCTGAGTAGGTCGGGTCACGTGGAACCCCGACTGAATCTACGAGGACCATCTCGTAAGGCTAAATACTCCCTGATGACCGATAGTGAACTCAGTATGGCGATTGAAAGATGAGAAGAACCCCTGTTAGGGGAGGAATGTGAACCTGAAACCATACGCCTACAAGCGGTCGGAGCCCTATGCCCTTCGGGGAATGGGTGACGGCGTGCCTTTTGCATAATGATCCGGCGAGTTACCGTCCGCGGCTTGGTTAAGGTCTTCCGGACCGAAGCCTGAGGGAAACCGAGTCTGAATAGGGCGACTTATGTCGTTGGCGGTAGACGCGAAACTGAGTGATCTACCCATGAGCAGGTTGAAGCGCGGGTTATACCGCGTGGAGGACCGAACCCACTTGGGTTGAAAACCGAGGGGATGACTTGTGGGGAGGACTGAAAGTGTAATCAAACTCAGAGATACCTCGTTCTCTCCGAAATAGGTATTGGCCTAGCCTCGAGCAACTACGCACTAGGGGTAGAGATACTGAATTGGCTTGCGGCTTTTCACCAAGTACGCTGCTGAACCAAACTCCGAATACTAGTGCGATTATCTCGGGAGTAAGTCCACGGGGGATAAGCTTCGTGGTCGAGAGGGAAACAACCCAGACTGTCTGCTAAGGTCCCGAAGTGATGCTTAGTCACTAAGGAAGTTGATTTGCTGAGACAACCAGGATGTTGGCTTAGAAGCAGCCACCATTTAAAAAGTGCGTAACAGCTTACTGGTCGAGCAGATCTGCGCCCATAATGAACGGGAGTAAGCATCACACCGAAGCAACAGATGTACTGCGCCTTCGGGCAATGTACGTGGTAGGAGAGCGCTCTTGGTCAGATACAAGCCGTACCGTAAGGAGCGGTGGTGGGGCCAAGAGGTGATTATGCCGGAATGAGTAACGATAAGGCAGGTGAGAATCCTGCCCGCCGAAAGCCTAAGGTTTCCTGGGGAAGGTAAATCCGCCCAGGGTTAGCCGGTTCCTTAGTCGAGGCCGAAAGGCGTAGACGATGGACAGCAGGTCAACATTCCTGCGCCGGTCGTGTGGACTGATGGAGGGACGATGTCCGAAAGGTGAGCGGTACGAATAGAAATGTCCGTGAACCCTGGCAAGGTGGTGGGATCGGAAAATCCGCCCGCGTAATCCAAGCCAGGGGGCCGAGTGCGTTTATGTTCACGAAGTCATCGGCAGGATATCCAAGAAAAGCTTCTAAAGTTCGAAGCACGATCGACCGTACTAAAACCGACACAGGTAGGTGAGACGAGTAGTCTAAGGCGCTCGGGAGAATTCTGGTTAAGGAACTCTGCAAAATGACCCCGTAAGTTCGCGATAAGGGGTGCCAGGAGCGGTTCACGCTGCCCCTGGCCACAGTAAATCGGCTTCTGCGACTGTTTATCAAAAACACAGGACTCTGCTAACACGCAAGTGGATGTATAGAGTCTGACGCCTGCCCGGTGTCGGTAGGTTAAGGGAGAGGGTTAGCCGCAAGGCGAAGCTCACGACCGAAGCCCCGATAAACGGCGGCCGTAACTATGACGGTCCTAAGGTAGCGAAGCTCCTTGTCGGGTAAGTTCCGACCTGCATGAAAGGCGCAACGACAGAAGCACTGTCTCAACCAGAAACCCGGTGAAATTGTAGTCGTGGTGAAGATGCCACGTTCCCGCAGCTAGACGGAAAGACCCCGTGAACCTTTACTGTAGGCTGATATTGGGCTCGTGTATAAACTGTGTAGGATAAGTGGGAGGCTTTGATCCCCGGCCGCTAGGTCGGGGGGAGCCGTCGGTGAAATACCACTCTTTTTATGCATAAGTTCTAACGTCGATTCCCGTGAAACCGGGCGACGAACAGTGTCAGTTGGGCAGTTTGACTGGGGCGGTCTCCTCCCAAAGAGTAACGGAGGAGCCCAATAGGTACCCTCAGCCTGGTTGGTAATCAGGCAACGAGCGCAATGGTAGAAGGGTGCTAAACTGCGAGACTCATAAGTCGAGCAGGTACGAAAGTAGGGCATAGTGATCCGGTAGTCCCGTATGGAAGGGCTATCGCTCAACAGATAAAAGGTACTCCGGGGATAACAGGCTTATCGCTCCCGAGCGTCCATAGCGGCGGAGCGGTTTGGCACCTCGATGTCGGCTCATCACATCCTGGGGGTGGAGAAGCTCCCAAGGGTTCGGCTGTTCGCCGATGAAAGTGGTACGTGAGCTGGGTTCAGACCGTCGTGAGACAGGTCGGTCCCTATCTACTGTGGGCGCACGAGACTTGAGGAGGTTCTTCTTTAGTACGAGAGGATTTGGAAGGACGGCCCTCTGGTGTTCCAGTTGTCGCGCTAGCGGCACGGCTGGGTAGCTATGGTCGGAACGGATAAACGCTGAAGGCATCTAAGCGTGAAGCCCGCTCCAAGATTAGGTCTCGTTGGTTAATAACCGAAAGTCCCCTGGAAGACTACCAGGTTGATAGGCCGGATGTGTAAGCGCAGTAATGCGTTCAGCTAACCGGTACTAACGGACGATCGCTTGGCCACATTTATCAAACGCTCTCTGTGTTGTTTTTCATACACAGCTAAAAGGGCAATCAATGGAAAGGCAGCGAGCTTCGCGAGCCGGGTCGGCCTCGACCCCGCTGCGAACCCCCTGCCCCACTCTTGCAACGACCAAATTAAGGGCGCCGTGCCTTACCGTGCGGCGTTCTTCTTCTGGTGAACATACTGAAAAGGATACACCTGTCCCCATTCCGAACACAGTCGTTAAGCTTTTCAGGCCGATGATAGTGCCCACCAGCGCGAAAGTAGGTACCGCCAGATTTATCAAAAACCCCGTGGGGATCTCCCCACGGGGTTTTTGTTTTGCGCTTGGCCACTTATTTGACTCGCAATGGTTGCCGCCCCAGTTCACCAATTCGCTCCCAGAATTTCGTCGCGACGGTATAATGTTGGTCGAGGCCGGATGATCCATTAAGTGCCCTCTTGAAGAGAATGGCCGTGGCTGAGGTCATGCCGTCATATGCAATCGTTCGTCCACGCGCGGTAACGAGCCGTGGCGGCGAGCCTAGATTGCTCGACGACCTGATTGCCGAACTTGCGGACGAACTCACGACTGGTGTGGTTTGGGTTGTCGGTGGTCCCGGCAGTGGCAAAACGACTGCGATTGTCTACTTGGCGTCCCGCTTTGTCGACTCACGCTTCGAGTTCTTCGACGAACCTACAGAGGAAGATCTCAATCGCAATTGCGATACGTCGTTGTTCGTGGCCGCGACAACGTCCCCCACTGGGCGGAGCGGGATTGTCGTGCGGCTTATGCCATGGGGAACCGACGATTTGGTGGAATACCTTCTTGCAGCGGCGCCCAAACAGTGCAATTCCGTCATGGCGCGGATTGGTGCTGCGGCCCGGCCCTCGTGGGTTCCGCAATTTGCTCGCGTGCTGCTCGATCATTTCGCCGCTGATCCATCCCTAACAGCCCCGCATTTTGCCCTGGCAGCCGAAATTCATTTGCATCTGCAAAAGCCACGTCACTTCTCGGCAGCCACTGAGTACTGCCTGGCCCTGTTGGTTGGGGAAAGCACTGCAATCGTGTCGACGAGCAAAGTGCTCGAAAGGATTCACTGTCCGCGAAACATTGTCGCCTTACTAAGGCACAAGAGTGTTCAAACACCGCTGGCAGCAGATCGGCTTGTTGCCATGCTCTCGTCTAGAACTTCGTTACGTTGCCTCGTGAGGCCGCTGCCAAGAGATCTTGTTGAGTTAGTGGGCAATCGATGTCGCGACAATTCATTGGCGTTGAAGCGACTAAAAGGACTGTTAGCGTCGCCACGTGCGAGCGCATATCAGTCAATGGCCGCAAGCATTCTCCGATTTGCCGACTCAGCTTGGCGGCCCAGGGGTGACGCGTCGTATGCCTATGACTTCTCCCGCGCGATTTTTCACGGTGTCGACTGGCACGGGGTGATTTTGACCGGAGCTGATCTGCGTAAGGCCGACTTCGCGGCGGAGAATTTGCAGGACGGCAACCTCGACGAAGCAGATGCGACGTCGGCAAAGTTTGCGGACGCAGATCTTCGCCGGGCGCGACTGAATTGGCATTCGCGCTTTGCGCGCTGACTTCCGACGCGCAAACCTGACGTCGGCGAAATTGGCGATTTCGGAACTGGCCCATGCGTCGTTTGCCGGTGCCAATTTGTCCGGAGCTAACTTGGTGAAAGCGGATCTGGCGTCGACCGACTTGAGCAATGCCGAGCTCAACAAGGCCGATTTGTTGGGGGCCCAACTCTCCGGGGCGGTCCTCGTTGATACCGACTTCACTGACGGGAAGCTCGATGAGACCAACTTGGCACAAGCCGACTTGCGCCGCGCAATCCTCCACGGTGTCAGCTTCGCTAATGCCGTCATGTCGCACGCACAGTTGGAGCACGTAGTAGTCCGCCGAGCGCGACTTCATGGCACCCGGCTTGAATACGCGCATCTCACCGGGTCGGATTTCACAGAATCGGACTTCCGTAACGCAAATCGCGCGTTCGCCCACCTCGCCGAAATTGACTGGCCGCGGGTCGACCTTCGGGGTGCGGACTTGCATGGGGCGTCATTCCACATGGGGTCGTTCTGCAGCGGTTTGGTTGGCAGTCCTATTGCTTGCGAAGGTAGCAAGACAGGTTTTTACACCGACGAGCGAGAAGAAATGCACTTTCGACATCCGGAGGAAATTCGAAAGGCTAATCTGCGTGGGGCCGACTTACGCCGGGCGAATATCGCAAACGTCGACTTCTATCTTGTCGACCTTCGCGACGCCCGCCTCGATCCCGACCAGATCGTGCAAGCTCGACGTAGCGGAGCGATTCTCGATGACTGGGAGTCCCACTGAATTCATGTCGATACTTTCTGTCATAAGTCCTGCGTGAGGAGTTTCGACAACTCGGCGTTTCCGGCGGCAGTTCCCTCTCTGCGTCTCGGCAACAAGGTCGGGGGGCATCTCCATGTCTCAATGTTCGGACATCGCCCGACAGTCGGCGGACCGGGTACGTGCCGATCGCCCTGGGGTTCAGTTGCCCTTGCTGGTGCTGCTGGCCGAAAACGACCGTTGACGGCGACCCCGTAGAGATGTATACATTGGTACACTTTCGCATGGCGGGCCTAGTCGTCCGTTAGCGACAGTTCTTGGACCGATTACGACGTTCGCTTTGACGGCCATTAACTATGTGGCCGAGGTATCTTGCTGCGCGGCAACTTGATTGATTGGTTGGTTTCAAGGTGACGTGCCGACGTGCGGATCAGAATGAATCAAAAAGATGCGACTTTTGCACCCGGTGTTTCGCAAAACACTCGGAAGAATCAGCGTTTCGAAGCAGGCCGACACGACAGAAAGAGTGAATTGTGTCGCTCGAAATGCGATTTTCAAGAAACGAACAAAATGCAAATCCTTTTCCAGCAACAACTTGCGCATTCGACCGCGCGGACCCAAAAAACAGAAATCGCCAGACCTCGAACGCCAGCTCCGTTTTGTCGATTTTGGACTTTTCCGACTGTTCAAAAATCGTGTCGGCCGGAGCCGGCCGCCGGCGCGTTCCCAGCCGATGGGGCTCGCTCTTCGCTTCGGCGGTTTCAGTAGAGCTCATGATGTGGTTCTTCTTTTTGCGCAGACAATTGTTGTTCTTCCGCCATTTGAAGCATGGATTTAAGGCACCGGTTATATTCAAGTGCGGCTGAAACTTTTAAGTCGTGCGCCGAAATGGGGAGCTTCCTGAAATGCCGCCCATAGTTGGATTTCGAATCGCAATTACCAGCTCGGCACTTTTGATCGCGTCGCTTCTGACGCCAGCGGATGCGTGGGACCAGCCGTCCGGCGGGCCGTATGGGCCCGATTCAGCAAAAATACGAGGTGCCGGCCGATGCGGCGCATGTGTATTACGTGGCGCCCGACGGGAAACAGGACGCGGCGGGGACTTCGCCTGCGGAGCCTACCACGATCGACGCGGCCATCGAACACATCATCTCCGGCGACGCGATCATCCTCCGCGGCGGAACGTATCGCACGGGGCAGCCTCAAGTTCAACCAGCAGATTACGATCCAGCCCTACCAGGATGAACGCCCCATCTTGAAAGGCACCAAGGTGGCCGCCGAGTGGGAGCGGCTACGCAATGGGCTGTGGCGGACCCACTGGACGACGCTCTTCCCGTCGGCGCCGCAGGACTGGTGGCGGCGCGAGTGCGAGTCGGCCCGCACGCCGCTCTACAAGTTCAACAACGACATGGTCTTCGTCGACGGCAAGCTCCTCGACGCCGTGGGTTGGGCCGGCGAAGTCAACGCCGACTCCTACTGGATCGACTACGAACAAGGCTACGTCTACATCGGCGTCGATCCGCAGGGCAAGCTGGTCGAAATCACCGCGTTCGACGACGCCATCACCCGCACCATCGGCGAAGTCCACGGCAAGCAGTCCGACGGCAAAGGCCCCACGATTCGCGGCATCACCTTCACGCAGTACGCCTACCGGGCGATCGAGATCGAAGGCAAAGACCCGGAGGGAGTCTCGCCCGAGAGCGAGCACGGCAAAGACGTCGTCGGCTCGACGTTCGACGACTGCACGATCTCCTTCTGCTCGCGCGTGGCCGGCTATTTCCGCGGCGACCACCTCACGATTCGCCACTGCCTGGTCAGCGACTCGGGCACCGAGGGCATCTACGTCCTCAGCTCGAACGACGTGCTGCTCGAGCGAAACATCATCACTCGCACCAACATCGAAAACATCACCGGCTATTTCGCCTCCGCGGTGAAGATCTTCAACCAGTGCTACCGCGTCACCTGCCGCGAGAACCTGGTGATCGACAACGGCAACGGCTCAAGCGGCATCTGGTACGACGTCGGCGAGGTCGACGGCGTGTTCGTGGACAACTGGATCGAGCGGACCGACAACGGCTTCTTCTTCGAGATCTCGAAGGGCGCGATCTGCGCCGGCAACGTCTTCGTCGACTGCGGCACCGGCATCAAAATCCTCAACAGCCGCGACGTCCGCGTCTACCAAAACACGCTGGTCAACAGCACGGCCTGGTTCGAACGCACGCCCCGCAGCGCGGTGGCCGACCATTTCGGCTGGCACCCGGCCACCGGCCCCGACGTCGACCAACGCGAAGGGCACGCAGTGGTCGGCAACCTGTTCTTTGCGGGAGAACAGTTTCATCGGCCACTGCTGATCTTTGCCCAAAGCAACGAGCTTCGCAGTCGACTGACCAGGCCTCAAGTGTCGGTGTTGGATTTCAACGTCTACGTTCGTCGAAGTCCCGCGACCCGCGCGCTATTTTCGATCTACACCATCCCGGACAGCTTCCAGACTGCGGAGGAACTGCGGACCAAGCATTCGGAATTCGACGCCCACAGCCATTCCTACCTGGACTATTTCGGCCCGCTGTTCCAAGGCGAGCGGCTGAGCCGTTTCGGTCTGCTGCCCGAATTCCCCGCCGCCGAGTCCGCCGCACCGCTACCGAAGGACATCCGGCAATTGCTCGGCTGGACCGGCGAAACCGCCACCTTCCCGGGTGCGTTTCCGGTTGCCAGATAGGCCAGTGCAAGTCGGCACACGTCGGAATGCGGGTTGAGCCACCCGCTTACCTACCGACGTCGTTTCTGCCAGTCCGCAGAAAAGTCGGGATTTCTTCGTTCCAATCGCGGGATAGAATCCTGCGGCGAGCGTCAATAATTCGGCAGACCGCTCAGCAGGTGTTTATGGACGCGGCCGACCCGGCAACCTTGTCACGATTGCTCGACGAACATGGTGCGTCGCTGGTGCTGTACGCCCAACAGTGGTGCCACGCCCCCGAAGATGCAGTGCAAGAAGCCTTTATTCGCTTGATGAGCCAGCGGCCTGCGCCAGACAACATCGTTGGCTGGCTCTACCGCGTGGTCCGTAACGAGGCCGTGAGCCTGGCGCGGACATCCAACCGGCGAACGCGACATGAGGCAGCAGCGCAATCCCAACGCCAGCCGTGGTTTCAGCCGACGAGTGGCGATGCGCTCGATGCGGAGCTCGCGTCGGCGGCCTTGGAATTGCTGCCAATCGATTACCGTGAACCAGTCGTACTGCGGATATGGAGTGGAATGTCGTTCGAGCAAATCGCGGAACTGATCGGCATATCGTCGAGTACCGCACACCGGCGATACGAACATGGCCTGCGGATGTTACGTGAGAATTGGAGCCCATCATGCCAGAACGAACGAACCCCTCGATGAACCCGGGCGACGACGATCCGGCACGGCGCGTGCCCGGTGAGCTGCCGAGCGAATTGCAATCACTGGAGGCTCGGCTGGCGGCGCTCGCCCCGCGGAACGATCGACTCGACCGCGAGCGGCTAGTCTTCTTGGCTGGCCAGGCATCGGCGGATGTTGCGAACCAGCGGCCCGTCTCGCTGTTTGGCTTGAATCTGCCTGCTTCAGTATGGCCGCGGGCGTTCGCCGCGATGACCGCCATTGCTGCGGCATTGTTTATCATGCTGCTCACGCGGACTTCGGTCACCGATGTGTCGTCACCGGTCCCGTTCGACAAAGTCGCGGGCGGATTTCGGCCCTTGGAATCTCGAAGTCGATTGTCCCGTGACTCAGGCGACGGGCGGCCAGGTGTGCTGTCCGCCGGCGATGCTCGCGGCGGCGACGTCGAGCAATTGTTGGCCAGGCGCGCCGAAGACTATGCGGCGACGACGCCGGTCGACGATCGCGACCGTCCCGTTCTGACTCCGGCTGCTTGGCGTCAGGTGATCGGTGGCACTGAGTCTCCAAGTGGTCCGGCCGGTGAATCTTCCAGTTTGCCCTTGGACCGAGGAGTCAATTCATGATCCGCACGACTGCCTTACTTGCGATAATCGCCGCGACGCTGATGCTGCCATTGCAGAATGGCCGAGTACGTGGCGCGGAACCTGAGTTGCCCGAGAAGTTAACCCTGCATCCCGCTCCGCAGCCAATCCCTGCGCTAAAGTACCGGTTCTTGCCCAGTCGCTTGGATCAAAAGCCCGGCAACGCCGCCGTCCACTACGGCAAAGTCACGGGCGAGGAAACTCAGTTTTTCGGCAGTCGAGAAATGTTTGACAACATCGATCGGTGGCAGCAGACGCCGCTGGAGGAGTTGCGGGACGGCAAGCTCAATCTGCCAACCAGTGGCGGGATCGAAGGCTCGATTCGCCGCGGCGCCCATTGTCGATTCTGCGATTGGCAGCTGCCGATTGGCGAGGGGCCGTTCTACGGGATGCTGCTGCCCGAGATCCAGCAGACGCGCAATTTCGGCCGCATACTTGCTGTCCGAGCGCGGATGCAGATCGCCGATGGCGAATTCGCCGACGCGGTGGAATCGCTGCAATGCGGCTATTCCCTCGGCCGACATGTTGCGTCCGGAGAAACCATTGTGAATGGCTTGGTCGGAATCGCGATTTCCGAAATCATGTCCCGCCAGGTCCTTGAATTCGTCCAGCAGCCGAAGGCTCCGAATCTGTACTGGGCGCTCTCCATGCTGCCCAGGCCGCTCATTGACGTAAACGATGCCGTCGACGTCGAAGCGATGGGTGTCGAGCTGTCATTTCCGGAGCTGCACGACGTCCAGACCGCTGTGCGAACGCCGGAACAGTGGCGTGAGCTGTTTCACCATTTTGCTCAGGAAGTCATTGAGCAGATTAGGTTTGGTGAATCTCTCAAGCCGCTGTCGGCTGACGAGCTCGACGAGCGGTGCAAGCGATTGCTCCCGATCGCCAAGCAGTCGCTGGTGGCGGGCGGCCTGCCCACGGAGACGGTAGCCGCCATGCCGCTACACCAGGTTGCCCTGCTCTACTCGCTGCAAACGTATCACCAACTCCTCGACGACGCCATCAAGTACTACTATTTGCCCTTCCCCGACGCGATCGTTGGAATTGACACCGCCATTTTGCGGGCCAATCGCGAACAGCTTGAGATCATCCCAATCGCCCAATTCTTGATGCCGGCCATCAAGACATCGCGTGTCGCAATGGCTCGCAACGATCGTCGCATCGCCGTGCTCCGCGTGATCGAGGCGCTCCGCATCTACGGGGCGAGTCACGCCGGCCAGCTGCCGAAGCAGCTTGCGGACATCACGGAGGTGCCCATTCCCGTCGACCCCGTGACCGGATTGCCGTTTGACTATCGGCTTGAGGGCGGCAAGGCGATCCTCACCGGCCCTACGCTCCGCGACGTTCCGCTAAACTACGAAATCACGATGGTCCGCGACTGAGCCGCTGTAAATTGACCCCCAAGTCGAAAGGCCACTTGTGATATAGCTATTATGCAGCATCTTGACAGCATTGTATGGTGATGCTATGATGCTATTATGCGTACCACTGTCACCGTCGATCCGGATGTCGAGCGGCTGCTACGGGCCGCCATGCAGCAGAGTGGCCAAGGCTTCAAGGCTACTCTCAACGAGGCGGTACGCAAGGGGCTTGCAGATATCGTGCCCCAGGCAAACGAAAAGCCGTTTGTGGTAAACGCGAAGAACATGGGCCTCCGGCCGGGCATCGATCCTACCAAGCTTCAGCAATTGGCCGATGAAATGGAAGTCGAGGCGCATCTGGAAGTCACGCGGAAGCTTGAAGAACGCTGGGCCAAAAAACAGTCGTGATCGTGCCCGACGCCAATTTATTGATTTACGCGTACAATGCCGCGTCGCCATTTCATCAGGCAGCCGTTTCCTGGTGGGAGGCGTGCCTCTCAGAAAACGAACCAGTTGGCTTGGCTTATCCGACACTGTTTTCCTTTGTGAGAGTCACGACCAGCACGCATGCCTATCCAAACCCGTTCACGCTGCAAGAAGCCAAGCAGTGCGTCGCGGAATGGATGATGCGTTCAGTGATTCGTATCTTGTCTCCGGCCCGCGATCACGTCGATCAAGTTTTCCGACTGCTCGAATCCGCTGGCTCAGCAGGCGGCAATCTCGTTACCGACGCGCAAGTCGCCGCCCTGGCGATGGCTCACCAGGCCACGGTCCACACCGCCGACCGCGATTTCATGCGTTTCCCCGGACTCGACTGCGTTTACCCCTTGGACGAACGTGCGCGAAAGTAGGTGTCGCCAGATTCCTCAATCAAAACACCCGCGGCGATCGCCCCACGGGGTTTTCGTTTGCGCTGGCGGATAAGAACGTGACCTATGCGAGCAGTTGTCTATCACAAGTTCGGTGGCCCCATCGCCATCGAGACGGTTCCCGATCCGTATCCCGCGCCAGACGGCGCCGTCATTCAAGTCGAGGCCACCGGGCTCTGCCGCAGTGACTGGCACGGCTGGCACGGGCAGGATCCGGATATCAAGCAGCTCCCGCATGTGCCGGGCCATGAGTTCGCCGGCGTCGTCGTCGCGGTCGGCCGCGACGTCGGGCGCGCGACCGTCGGACAGCGGGTCACCATTCCATTTGTGGCCGGGTGTGGCAAATGTCCGGAATGCCAGCGGGGCAATCAGCACATCTGCGACGACCAATACCAGCCCGGCTTCACCGGCTGGGGATCGTTTGCCGAATACGTTGCCGTTCGATACGCGGACGGCAACCTCGTGCCCCTGTCCGACAACATTTCGAGCAACGCCGCAGCCGCGTTGGGTTGCCGGCTCGCCACGGCCTATCGCGCGGTCGCTGCCCAGGGCGCCGTCGAGCCGGGCCAGTGGGTGGCCGTCCACGGCTGTGGCGGCGCGGGCCTGTCTGCGACGATGGTCGCTCGCGCCCTGGCGCTCGCACCATCGCGGTCGACGTCCGCGACGAACCGCTCGCACTAGCCAAGAGCCTCGGCGCCGAAGTCGTCCTCAACGCAGCCAACACGGTCGACGTCCCTGCCGTGATCCACGACGTCACCGGTCGCGGCGCCGACGTCGCACTCGACGCCCTCGGTAGTGCGACGACCTTCGCCAACTCCATCCGCTCGCTCCGCAAGCGCGGCCGTCACGTCCAAGTCGGAATTCTCACCAACCGGGACGAAATCCCCGCGCCCGTCATCAACCGAATCATCGGCCACGAGCTGACGCTCGTCGGCAGCCACGGCCTCCCGGCCCATGCCTACCCTGCCCTGCTCGACTTGATCCAAGCCGGAAAACTTGACCCCCAGCGCCTCGTCGACCACACCACCACTCTTGACGAAGCCCCCGCCGCACTCGCCTCGATGGACAGTTACCGCGGCTCAGGCATCACCATCTTCACCCCAACCGCATGATTGGTCGGACCGATCCCACGGGCAAACCCAGAAGCTAAGCTCTTCCGGCTAGAGTTCATGCCCAGCAGCGCGAAAGTAGGTACCGCCAGATTTTTCAAAAACTCCGTGGGGATCTCCCCACGGGGTTTTGTTTTTGCCAGCTACGGAAGGGAATCAGCACAAGTCTCTGCCTCGACGCGCTGACGCCAAACCGCGCGAAACTGACTTGCTGGAGACAAAGTGACCGCTCAGCAGCAGAATCAATATCGTTGACGTCCGTGCACCCGGGATCTAGAATGGGGGCTAATGAAATTACTCCATTGGAGTGTGTTGGCGATAGCGACGGACGACATTTAGTTCTCCATTTCTGACGAGTTGCCGATGAGGCTCGCTTATCGCTACGCCATCTGTCAACACTTCTCCGTGGCCTTCGTCTTGGCGGCTACCGTGGGAACGCGAGTTTTATCCGCCGAACCAATCGCTGTCACGTGGGGCGGCACGCAATGCAATCCTCAGTTTGCCGCTGGCTGCAGTTGGAGTGATCCGAATGAGTGGGTGCCGATAGGTACTGTCCCAGCAGATACTCTCGACACAGAATATTTAGTGACGGTTGGTTCCGGTACGGTCGTGACGGATATTCCCGTCGAAGTCTCTCAGCTTGCGCTGCTAGGAGGTAATCTCTTGCTAAGTCAACCGCTGAATGTCGACGCGATGACTATCGCCGGCGGTCTTGTGAGCGGCGCCGGTAAGTTACATGTTCACGGCGATTTGGTTTTGCGCGGTGGCTTGATCAATAACACGGCGGGCAGTCCAGATGGATTGGTTGTCGACGGCGCTGTGGTGAAACGAGGCTATGGCTCAGCCACTCTCTCGCCTTTTTCTAGCAGCGGCGACTACGAGATTATTATTGAGCAAGGTACATTTGGCTTCGGAAACGGAGGCGCTGGTTCTGCCGTTGGAGGCATCACCGTCGCCTCGCCGGAATTTGCTAGGCTTTCAACCGAGCGTTCCACCAGCGACCGCATCTATCTCAACAACGCCCGCGGATTCAATGGAACGGGCGCTCTGACGGCGACTTCCATTAATGGCGACGTGTACTTGGGCGACGAAGGTGCGGTTATCGAAAGCGCCGGGTTTGGAGGTGCTATTCACGGTGGATTTCTTCAAGTGACTCGTGGAGCGTCGGTTACCTCCGCTAATCACACGTATTCCGGTGCTACCCGAATCGGCGTCAATGGTGAGGCCGTCTTGTTTTCCGTCAATCGCGGCGGCCAACTCCTTTCGACAAGCGCAATCGACGTCGGCGGACACTCCACGCTCGCCTTTTCGAATCAAATTCAGTTCGTCGATAATCGGATCGGCGACAGCATTCCAATTGTGCTCAATGGCGGCACGATCAGCGCTGCGTACGTCGCGGGGACGAACGTTGCCACAGAAAAAGTCGGCAATTTGGTCATTCCAGATGGTTCAGCGACCATAGAAGTTCCCACGCAGACGTCCAGCCTTACTTTTCAGAAATTGGAGCGGAGTGGTTCAGCAACTATCAATTTCAATCTTGATACTGGAATCGGAACGGCATTCGTTGGTATGCAGGCAATGTTCGACACCGCGCCGAGTTTATCGAATTCTATTCTCGGCGGCTGGGCCACCACAAATACAGACTTTGCGACGTACGATGCCGAGCTTGGAATCATGCCGCTCGACATTCGCGTGAATCGACCTGTCCAAATCAACGGCTCAGGACCGACGGACCACGTGAGAGTTGGATTAGGCGGCATGTCGACGCTGACAGCCGATTGCACGATTGCAACCCTAAATATTCCTGGCGACGGTCACTACAACGTGAATTTGGGAGGTCACACGTTGACTCTGGCTGATGAAGGATTGCTGCGGCAGGCCTATTCGGATGCCCATTCTTCGATTTCAAATGGCCGACTGACCGCTGGCGACGGGACCGGCCCAGCTGAGTTGTATTTGCGCGCCCATGTTACGGTTGAAACAAGCGCCGATCCCGTCGTCGAAGTTTCGGCTGATATCGTCGATAACCCACTCGGCGGAGACGTGTCATTGGTGAAGTCGGGAAATGTCGATGTTAGTTTGTCCGGCGTGAATACGTACAGCGGCCCGACAGTGGTGCAAAAAGGTCGACTTTACTTTTCGTCGGAACAGTCACTGCCGGACGATGGCGACGTGATAATTGAAGCTGCAGAAGCAATTCTTGAATACGAACCGACTCGCATTAAGCACTTGGCGAAACTATCGCTTAGACAGGCCGCCTCCTTCGTCGCGCCGCGGGATAGTCCTGCCGACCGTAGTCTGATTCTGGTCGATGCGGACGAGTATGATTTGGAAAGTGGCCGCATGTTCGTTTCGCTCACCGGCGACGGTCAAATTCGCAAGACGACCGAAGGAGTGGCGGAACTACGCTACGACAGTCCTGATTTTTCTGGGAAAATTGTCATTGAGGCAGGGACATTGGTTGCCGGTGCCTCGACTGCCGCTGTAACCTCCACTCATGCCCTCGGCACCAACGAAACCACGATCATGCCCGGCGGCACGTTGTTCCACGGGGCCTTGGAATCCGGCGCTGGTTATATGAATCTTGTCGCAAACTTGCATTTGGCCGGCGGCGATGTCGGAGTGGGACGGTCGTCGGCTGCGTCCCGTTGGGATTTCGATGGAAACTGGCGAGTAACCGCTCCATCGCGTCTATTGATGTTCGACCCGTTGGGTGACGACAATGTCGTTAATCCACTGGTGAATGTTCTTGGCGAAACGAGTCTGGACGACAATTCCGGGCTCACTGTGCTAGGCCCGGGAAGTGTTCACTTTACTGGAGGGGTTGTTGTATCCGGCGATTCCTTCTTGGAAATTCCAGAGACATTGGCCACGCTCTCTTCCTTGTCGGCTGGAGGGGCCGGAGGCGCATTGCACGTCACAGGGCAGGGAATTCTCCACCTTCCATTGCTTCTGGCCGAAAGTGCCGCCACGCCCCTTACGCTTGAGATAGCCGCGGGGGTCACTGCGACATCTGATGCGGTTGAGGCAACAACTGTGGGCGATAATGTCACTCTAATCGTCAACGGTCAGCTGACCAACGAGCTGCCACTTACCTTCGAAGGGGGAACGCTCGGCGGCTCCGGAAGCCTTGGCGACGTGAACAATTTGGGCGGCGTTGTTTCCCCAGGCCAAAGCATGGGAGTGTTGACTGTCGGAGACTATCAGCAAGGCGTTGGCGGCATGTCGCTATTTGAACTGCGAGGTGGGCATTCGGGAATCAGCGACCAATTGGTGGCAGAAAGTGTCGTCTTGGGAGGTATCATCTGGGTGGTGCCGGAGCTCGGCAATCAGATTTTGGCGGGTGATGCATATGATCTGATTATCGCTGACAGCATCGACGCTTCAAATGCAACTCTGCATAGCAACGGCTTTCATGGTCGTCTCGATGTTCTGACGCTGATGACCGGCGAACATTCGGGCAAGCAAACTTTGCGCCTGTCAATAGTACCGGAGGCAAGCACTGCCGTTCTCGTTGCACTTGCCCTCTTAATTACCAGCGCTGGAACGCGCCGCCGAAATTCCTGAGGCTGAAGGTAGTGCCCAACAGCGCGAAAGTAGTTACCGCCAGATTTTTCAAAAAGCCCGTGGGGATCTCCCGACCGGATTCCTGGTTGTGAGCCAAGCGTCGTGTTCAACATTCAATGGCGAGAGTGCTTCAGCACGCGGGCGGCACACCTGGGGCCTAAAACGGCTCCTTCATGCTCTTGATGATGCTGCTAATGAAAGAGCTCATCGAGACATGCTTCATGAGTTGATCGCGCCCCCATCCCAGCGCGTTTGAATCCAGGAACATCATCCGTCCCGCTGTCCGCGAGTCCTGCTGGTTCGCCTTCACAATTTTGTAACAGCGCTTTTCGTACAGCGAGAGCGCCAGCGGTACAAGCTGGGCGTCGGCCCGCGAGAGCTCGTCCGCCAGGGCTGCGGCCGATCGCAGCGCGTTCGATGCTCCGACACCAGCGGTTGGCAGGAACGCCATCCCCGAGTCGCCGCAGAGCGCGACGCGGCCTTTCGACCAATGCTCCATCCGCACGTCGAACATCGGCCAGGCAAAGAACGTCTGCGCCTCGGCAACCGCCTCGGCCGCGGCCTGGTCGCGTTCGATCAATTCCGCCAAGTGCGACGTGATCGCCTTCCGGACAACCTCTTGCGGCGCGTGCGGGTCGCCGGCGACTTCGTTGGGCAAGCCGACGACAAACACCCGCTTATCCGGACAGGGATAGCCGCCGAAAAACCAGCCGCGGCCCCAGTACTCGCGGACCAGCTCGACCGGATAGAGGTCGCCCCGGCCCCACCAGGTCCAGCAGGTCCAGCCGCAGTCGTGTTTTTCTCCCGGACCGAACACTTGTTTTCGCAGATCGGAGTGGATCCCGTCGCACCCCACGACCAGGTCGAACACGCCGGTTGTTCCGTCGCTGAATCTGGCCGCGACCGTCTCGCCGTTTTGGTCGACGCTGGTGACGGTGGTCCCCATGCGGATCGGCAAATCGCCGCAGGCCTTGCGCAGCACGTCGATCAGAGCGGTCCGGGCCATCATCAGCATCGGCCCGATCTCGGCCGTGAAAGTCGACATGTCCATGCCTTGCAGCACTTCGCCCGTGTGGTCGGCGATTTCATAGCGCTTCACGATCAGGCTGCGAGCCACGAGATCGTCGTACACCCCGAGTCCGTGCAGCACGCAGCTCCCCAGCGGATAGAGCCCGATGCCGTAACCTATGTCGGTGTAGGCAGGTGCCTTCTCGACCACCACGGGCTCGCGCCCTGTTGCCGCAGCTTGGCTGCGAGAGTCAGCCCGGCGACCCCGCCGCCAACGATCAAGACTTTCATCCCATTATTCCTCCGAGGAAAATGCCCCGTGCTCGCGCTATCAATTAGTACATTACGGCAATCACCAACGACGTCCGCAAGTGGCCGTTATTTCAGCGGAAAAAACGGCACAATCGGCGATCTTGATCCGATCGCCGGTAGCGTGCGAGGCACAGCGGCCGCGTCGCCGCTCGTGCAGGTTTGGATCACCGGGGTCAACTTAGAGCAGGCTGGTCCACTCGACGTCGATGCGCGTGTGCAGCCGCCGCGCGGCGTCGGAGATGCCGGGATAGACCCACTCCAGTCCCAGGGCCAGCGATCGCGGCGAGATTCCTGCATCCTCGCAGACGAGCACGACGTCGTCGACCTCGGCCGACACGACCGCGGCGAGGGGTTTCGCGGCGCGGAGCGCGTCCGCGGCCGCGTCATTGGCGCGGTCTTTCGGAGTCACGAGCACGGTGCGTCGGTCGCAGCCGCATTGCAGCAAGTCCGTCGTCGCGTGCTCGATGGCCGCGGCCATCGCCTGCTCGATCGGCATAATCGCCCGGAGCGCACTACCCATTTCCGGTTGGTCGACGCTTTCCTCGAGCAAAAGTCGACATTCATTCAGAAGCAAGTCATTCAATGCATCGTGGGTCAGTTGACGTTCCGGCGCCTTCGGGTCGAACTCATCGACGACCTGGCCAAGGACTCGCTGGCTCCCCGCGGTAATCAATCGGCTGAGGATCGGCGAGGCGGCGAATTGCGATTCGGCGACCGGTGCGCCTTCCCGGCCCGCTGTGAGGGAACACACGGTCGCTCGCGCCGCATCGACGATCGATTTGGCATCGCACGGCAGCAACTGAGGGCGGCCTCGGCCGTTGCGCGCATCGAGCCGGCGCTGAATCTCCGCAATCATCTCCGTGGCAAACTGCAACGACAGATGCTCGTTGAACCGGCCGCGGAGTGCGAGCGGCGTCGCATCGTCGAACGGAACAACCTCCGGCCGCGTGCCATCGTCGCCGTTCGCGGCCACGTCCAGCTTCGCCACGCTCGCCGCCTGCTGTTCCTGTTGCACGCAGCGGACCCAATCGGCGCTTGTGTCGACCATTAGCCAGTGATGCTTAACGGCGTCGGCAAGCGATGCGGTCAGGTCGTTCAGCAACTCACGCGTGCGATCCGACAGCGATGCGCAGCCAAACTTCTTGAGCGCCAGTGCTCCCGATCGCGATTGTTCGCGCGGGGTTGTCGCCGCACGACACGAACGTACGGCGGCGCGCGATTCCGGGATCGTCTCTAGAGCTAGGTATTTGGCCACCGAGTTCAAGATGTGCTCTTGCGAATCTGTCTTTCGGCTCCGTACCGGAATGCAGTAGACCGCGTCGAATGGCGCCTCGCGCGACTCGAATGTGTGGATGCGACTCGTACGCTCGCTCGCGCCTTCGTTTCCGCGTTGCGTGGCGTGACTCAGTTCCGTCAAGAGTGCATACGTGTTGGCGGCGACGAGCGGCGAGGAAGTGGCGCTGGCGAAGCACGTGCAAATCAGAACGCCTTCGATTTCCGTCTTGAGTCCTCGCGTCTTGGCAAGGGCCTTGGCCGCGTTGGCCACGTCGAGCACCATGCCGGCCCCCGTGCCGCCGCCCATGCCCGCGACCAGCACGATTTTGACACACTCGTCTCGCTGAACGCCTTCCCGACCGGCGGCGCCTGCAAGCGCCCCAAGCCTCGCCAGCCTTTGATCTAAGAGATCCAATACGCGTTGGGAGTGGTCGACCAGCGCGACGCGGCCCAGCGGTCGGTAGCCGCGCGTCTCGAGCGATCGCGGAATGTTGTACAGCCACCGGCGGCTGACCCAGCCCAGAATTTCGCGGGCATTGTCGTAGTTCTTGGGAAGTCGCAACGGCAAGTGCAACGCATCATCCGGCGACAGCGGCGATTTCCAACGGCTGGAGCACGCCTCGCGGAGCTCGTCGCGATCGGTGTCGAAAACAACCATTTCCCTTGCATCCGCGGCTTCATCGATGCCGCCGCGCGACGCCATCAGCGATCGCAAGCGACAGAGCACCTGAATACCCAGCCCGCCGAGCCCGACATACAGGGTCGGCTGCTCGCGCCCCAATTCGGAGTTCGCTGCCGGTACGGCGACGTCGACCGTTTCTTCGGCAGCAGGCTTTACCGGCGCGGCGGCTTTGTCGAGGGGTCCAACGGGTTCGTGCCCGCCACGCCCGATCGGTCGAGTGAACATTGCGTCGCGGGATTCGATTGGTTGGTCCGTTGGCCGTCGAACCGTGGACCGAATCCACGACGGTTTTGTGTCGTCTGTTCCCGGTGGCGACGGAGGCGCAGCCGGCTGCGGCTGTGCCGGGGACGCAGCCGGCAACTCCGGCGGCGTTTGCGCACGATGCAGCAGCGCCTCGACAAACGCCCGGCAACTGGGAAAGCGTTCCGCGGGGTCTTTGGCCAGGGCCCGGGCCACCGCCGGCCGGTCGTCGGTCGGCAGCGCCATCAATTGGGGCTCGGCCTGTGTGTGTTGCTTCGCCAACTGGGCGGCCGTGCGACCCGGAAACGGCAGCGTGCCGACCAGCATTTCTTGATACACGATCGCCAAGCTGTATTGATCGCTGTGTGCCGACGGGTCGTCGTCGAACATTTCCGGCGAGGCGTAAGTCGGCGTCATGCCCGAAACGAGCGAGTTCTGCGTCCGCGACGCCAGCTCCTTGACCAGCCCGAAATCGGCCACCTTGATGTGCTCGCCGAGGACCAAGAGATTCTCGGGCTTGATGTCGAGGTGCAGCAGATTGTGCTTTTGAAAGAGGAAGTCGATCGCCTCCGCGGCGTCGAGCATGTAACGCAGCAACTCGTCGCGTGGAATGCCGGATAGGCCGTCCGTACGGCACTGGCGAAGCCGCTGTTCGAGGCTCATGTCGGCGAGTTCCGTGAGAATCGCCAACCGGCCGTTCACGACCTCGAACCGCTCCAGCGACAGCAGAAACGGATGGCGAACGCCCTTGATCCGCTCGAGCGCCTTGAGCTCCTGCGACGCGAACTCGTCGTCGTAGAAGCCGTGGACGATTTTCACCGCCTTGTCGATGCCGCCCGGCGCTTCCGCCCGCCAGACCTCGGCGTAGCCCCCCGATCCGATGCGTTCGGCAAGCACGTAGCCCGGCAGCACGACGTCGCAGGATTGAGTGGTGGTCGACATCAGGTTCACTGAATCCACGAAATGGTTCCGCCCAGCGGCAGTTAGTGTGCGAGGCTCAACGCGGGCGCTGGCGCCGCCACGCGGCGCGACGCCGATTGTAGCACCAGATCGAAACCCATCTTCTGACATTGAGCGAGTGTGTGAGCGCACTCGGTGCGCTTGAGGACCGGTTTCACGGCCGATTCTTCGCAAGCGGCGAGCAACGATTCCAGGCGACGGAGCGGCTGCCGCGTGGAGGCCAAGTCCTTCGTCATGTTCGCCGCGAGAATCAGATAGTCCGGCAGGAACGACTCGAGGTGCTTCACCTGCCCGCCATTCCCCTGAAACTCGTCAAACGCGACCAGCAGCCCCTGATCGCGGGCTTCGCGATAGACTTCAGCAATCCGCAGGATGTCGACGTCGGTCGGCAGCGAAATGGTGATTCCAAGCTCCCAGCCGGTGGGCATCCGTCCCAACATCTGCTTGAGACTCGCAAACAGCCGATGGGGCGTCTCGATCTCCGCCGAGCCGACGCCGACAAACAATTGGTTCGCCACCGCCCGCTCGACCGCCAGCTGGATCGCCCGCATCCGCTGCAACTCCCGGTAGCGCTCGCCCACGGCGTGAGGCTGATCGAATAGCGGAATATGTTCGGTGCCGTTGGTTGTTGGTGCGAAGTACGCTTCGACCGTCCCGTTTCGCAGCGAGGCTACGGCCAGCAGCTCGACCGGTATCGCCTGCCACAGGGTCGCCTCGGTCATCATGCGGGTCGCCGCGATCTCCGGCGGCAGCGAACTGATCGATGGCGCCGCCGGCTTCGCTTGAATCGGCTGCGTCACCATTCGCTGAAACTGCGACGCGGCCGATGCGATAAAGGTGAGCTCGGTTTCGGCGATCTTCAAAATGTCTCCGTCGGATAGCAATCCCTCTTTAACCGCTTTGCCGTTCACGTGCGTGCCGTTGGTGCTCCCCAAGTCGCGCACCAGCCACACGCCATTGCGTTCGACGATTTCGGCATGCTCGCGCGAGACTTCCGGCGAATCGATCCGCAAGTCGGCAGTTTCGGCTCGGCCCATGCGGAACGGAAACTTCTCAATCGTGACTCGACGGGCTTCGCCGCTGCCGTCCGAATAGAACTCCAGACAGGGCTTCGACGTCGTCTTCTTGGAGAGCGTGATGTGTGTCACGGGAGTGCCAGCCGGGGTTGACGTAGTGCGACCGACGAGTGCTTGCTCAGGCGACGAACGCGGCAGAACCGGACAGGCCGACCGGTGGCGGGCCAAATTCCGGGATTCTGCCGAATGTCCATCATAAAGCCTAGCATCCGCCGACTTTGCCGGTGCCGGCGCCGCGATTTCGCCGGCGTTTGATTCCGCCTTATGCTAGGGTTGTGGGTGGATCAAACGTTCCAATCCCGGTATTCGGAAGGGTAATCAGCGATGTCGTCCGAGCCCCGTCCCCTGCAGGTGGTCGTCGTGTCTGAGGATACGCGGCTGCTTCACGAGATTTCCTGGATCCTGGAGGCCGTCGGCTACAAGGTCCAGACCACCAAGGACCTCGACCAGAAGGCCCTCTGGCGGCGCTATACGGTCACCGACGTCGTGATCGTCGACGGACGGCACGTCGGCGAACCCACGGCGGCAACATTTGCTCACGATTCCGACAATCCGCTGTATCGAATCTTTCTGTACGATCCCGCGCAGCCGACCGACTTTGCCGCGTGGTTCGCCGCCGGGGCTCACGACGCGCTGCACACGCCGGTGAGCCGCGGCGAATTGCTTGCCCGGGTACGCACCGGGGCACGATATCTCGAATTCGAACGCCGGCTCGCCAGTCAATCGGCGCGGTGTGCCGTCGTGCCCGGCATGGTTTCGCGGCGCGGCTTCCTGCGAGCGCTGCGCAAGCTGGCGGTTGCCGATGAGTTCGATTCGTCGCAACACGTGCTGCTGGTGACCGCCATCGACTGGTACGCGGGCATTCGCCGCAAGTGTGGCGAAACGGTGAGCCGGGGGCTCGCGGGCACCGTGGCTCGTGCGATCAAGCGGGCTGCGGGCGACGACGCGCTTTCGGCGTATTTCGGTGCTGGCCGTTTCGCCACGCTGCTGGTCGGCCAAACCACCGCGGCGGCAAAGAGCATCGCGGAATCGCTGGCCAAGGACTTTGCCAGCTACGAGGGCCCACACGAATCGGTCCCGCGGCCCACGCTTACCAGTGCGGTCATGCCCTGGCCGGCCGGCGAAAACGCCGAGCGATTCATCGGCCAAGCCCTGGATACGCTCGACCTGGCCGAACATTCCGGGGGAAACTGCGTGATCCAACACGGCGACTTCAAGCAGGAACTCGCGGCCTGGCAGAGCGAAATGACCGAAGGGAATCCCTTCGCGGCCGTCGTGGCGCAGGACATTATGGAGCCATTTTCCGCGCTCTTGCTCGACGGCGCAGATCAGCCGGAGTTGGCCGACGCACTGCGGCGTTCGGGCATCCCCGTCCGGCCGTACGTCGACAGCGCCGGCCGGCTGGTTGGCGTGCTGCCGGAACCGGCGTCGGCGGCCGACACGCAAATTGGCGACGTGCGCGAAGGCGCCGGTGCCGATCTCACGATGCCGGAGACGATCTCGCACAGCGCCAGTTTCCCGGAAATCTACGAAGCGTTCTCAACTCGCGGCTGCTCGACGCTGGTGGTCACGGCGGGCGAGCATCCGCTGGGCTACCTCAGCTGCGAAGGCTTTCTCTCGATGATCGACCCGATCAGCGAGGACTCGTTCTCCAGCAAGTCCGAATCTGCCGACGATCTGACGTCGCTGATCGTGCCATCGACGATCGGCGAGCCGGCTGGCGTGTAGCACTCGACTGCAACCAGCTTTCAACCTCGCCGTCGGTTTCACTCGCCCTTGAGGGCCGTGAAATAATTTCGCACCGCCTGGTCGAGATACTGCTCCGTGACTTCCAGCGGCACTTCGTTGTAGCTGCAGTGATATATGATCTGCTCGAGCAAGTCGCGGGCGTGGCAGCGGCGCAGTGGGCGCGAGCGGTTTTGATAATGGGCGCCGATCAGGTAGTCGACCATCGCCGGCGGGCACTCGACCTGATACTTCTTCGCAAACACTTGGAACAACAGGTGAAATTCCTCGATCGTCGGGTCGCCGACGTGGACCTTGAACGGGATCCGTCGCAGAAACGCATCGTCTGCCAGCTCGTGCGGCTCCAAGTTCGTCGAGAAAATGATCAACTGCTCAAACGGCACCTCGATCTTGCGGCCGTTCGAGAGCGTCAGATAGTCGATGCGATTCTCGAGCGGGATGATCCAGCGGTTCAACAGCTCGGTCGGATTGATCCGCTGCCGGCCGAAGTCGTCGATCAGCAGGCAGCCGCAGTTGCTCTTCATTTGCAGCGACGCTTCGCTCACGTTCGAGACGTGGTCGTGCTTCAGCTCCAGGCTGTCCATCGTAAGCTCGCCGCCGACCACCACGGTCGGCCGCTCGATCCGCACCCAGCGGCGATCGAATTCCACCTGGCGGAACAGGCTCTCCGTGGCGGAATGAATCGCCTTATGGCACGAGGCGTCGAACATCTTGATGATCCGGCCCCCCTCGACGATCGCGTGCGGGATCAAGATGTTCTGGCCGAAGCAGCGGGTGATCCGCTGGGCGATGGTCGTCTTGCCGTTGCCGGGCGGACCGTAGATGAACATCCCCTTGCCCGCGTTGATCGCCGGGCCGAGTTGGTTGAACATTTCCGGCTCGATGTGAATGTCGGAAAAGGCCCGCTCCAATTCCCGCTTCCGTGGTTTCTCGGAGGCGATCGTTTGCGCGTGGACCGAGCTGACGTAGTCATCCAGCGGCACCGGCGCCGGGCCGACGTACGCACATTCGCGCAGCGCCCGGTGTGCCCGGTCGCGGCCGACGTCGGTCAGGCGGTAGATGTGGTCGCCGAGCATTGCCGAGCCGGAGGGCGCGATTTCCTGCCGCTGCCGCAGCGCGGAAAAGCGGTCTTCCAAAATTGCCAACGGCAGACAGACGTGGTCGGAAATCGCGCGGCCGCTCTCCGAGCCGACTCCGGAGAGAAACTTGAGGATCAGGTCCTCGATCAGCGCTTCGCTCAGCCCGGTGTCCTTGGTCGTTGCCGGTTCTTGCGGCTGAAAGCTGTCGTCGAGGCCGAGGGCCGAGATCAGAGATGACGCGTTTTCCAGAGTTTCCGTTGCACTCATCGCGATTTGACCATGCCTTCCTTCGTGCGAGAGACCCGCGTCCACGCGGCGACCCTGCCTGTCGCCCCAACGCCCGATGACGACGGCCCATCGACCAAGCTCATTCGATCCGGCTCACGGATGAGCCAAATCGCGACCCAACCGCCGGCTCAGTTGCCAGCCGAAATTCGTCAGTTCGTAGGCGTTTTTTTCCGCGGCCTCGTGGATCAATTCCATTCCCTTGAGCCGCGGGATCAGCGAAACGTACTGTTCGGCGACCGACCGGTCGGCCGGGTCGAAGAACTTCTTCCGCCCTGCACACACGGCCCTCCCCCGCGTTTCAGCCCGCGTGACGATTTCCAACACGCCCTGATTGCCGACCGCGGCGCGGATCAATTCGCGTTCGGCATCCGTCAAATTGCTGGCGTCGATGATCGTATGCATGTTCACCTGTGGCGATCGAGCGACTCAACCGCGAATCGCCACTTAAAGTTTATGCCACGCTGGACAGCCAACGCGGCGAATATATCAATTACGACGGCCGCCCGCCGTTTCGGTTGTAGCGGTCGCAACGGACGTGCTCGCTGCCCACGGCAGCAACCGCTCTCCCTCGCAACATTCGCAATCGGAATCGCCACGAAGAGGCACGAAGAGGCACAAAGAGGCACGAAAACTCCGGAACTGCCGCTCGACGGGATCAGCAGCAGGTCTGCCGAAAGATAACACATGTGTTATGATTGGCTGGATGGTCGAGGTCGTCGAATACGAAACAGAGGACGGTGTGCGTCCGTTCTCCAAGTGATTCGAGACGCTTAACACGCCGGCGGCCTTGAAAGTTCGCACGGCGATCGCGCGGATGGAGAACGGCAATTTCTCCAACGTGGAGCCCGTCGGCGAAGGCGTTAGCGAGTGCAAGGTGCATTTCGGGCCGGGCTATCGAATTTACTTCGGCCAGGATGGTCAGAGCTTAATGATCTCGGTGGGCGGCGGATCAAAGAAGCGACAGAGCCGCGACATTGTGAGCGCCAAGCAATACTGGCGAGACTACCGTGCGAGGAAGAAACGCGAGAGAAGGAATTAAACCATGGCATTAACACGAAGCTTTGTCGAAACGATCAAGGAGCGTGCGGAAAAAGACCCCAAGTTCCGCATCGGCCTGCTGACCGAAGCGGCCGAATGCTTCTTGAACGGCGACATGGAAACCGGCAAGACGCTGCTGCGCGACTACGTAAATGCGACGATCGGTTTTCCAGATCTGGCAAAACAACTCGACAAACAACCCGAGAGCCTAATGCGGATGCTCAGGCGCGAAGGGCAATCCCCGCGCCGACAATCTCTCCCAGCTCTTGAGTTCGCTTCGTCGCCACGAGGGCATCGAATTGCACGTCGCCGTAGGTCATTGACGAACGACTGGAAATTGAAGGCATCCAGCTTTCAAGGAAAGCTGATCGTCGCCAAGGCCGTCGCACCACCGGACGCTCTTACGTTACAAGCTCTTTCAAGACGACCGAGAACTCCTTTTCAAGGAACTCAACGGTCGCAGGTTGACCGTCGAGGGAGGCGCGAATATGGGTAGTCGTGTAGAGACCACATCGAGGCTTCGATTTGGCATCGCTACGCTCGACCGTTTGCTTCCAAACGACAGTACATATTTACTCGCACATTTCATCAGAGGCCACGTTGTCATCCATCTTCCGACACCGTAGCGGAAGGTTTAGCAAGGGCTTGCCACCGATTGCCACGTCCCTAATCGGTCTCGCGGGTTCTTTGATTTGTCCGATGCCTACAAAGCCATGACGCTTGAGATATGCTGCCACGATGTCTCCGACTTGGAAACCCAGCATGGCGTCTCGCCAACGGGCCCCTTGGCCCGCGGAAATGAAACCAAATTGCTTATAGTCATCCCAATTCCGATGCGGTCCTTCACCGACGTTGTAGTAGTAAATCCCATTCTGGAAATCAAATCCCGTCAAATCCAAATGTAAGGTATCGTGCGGTCGGAAATTGTCGGCATAGTGTCCCGACGACACATTTGTCAGTTGACGGCCCAGCTTCCACAGCAGCGTTTTTTCCACTAGCAGGGCGTCGTGCTCTGAGAGATTCCTCGCGATGACCCGGATGATTGGCTCTAAGCCTGCGTTGCGAATCGCCTCGATACGCCGGGTCTTCTCGGTATCAGACGAATCCGACAAATGGGCGTTTTTCCGAGACCCGCGGCCTTTGCCGAAGTAAAACTCCTCGTAGTTCCGTGGGTCGATGTAGACGTAAACGTAGTAATCGTTCATGGCACAGCCTGATTGACCGATGGCGACAATCAGTAACCGGGGAGATCGGAACGCCCACAGCAAGAGCGCCAACCATCTCGGCAATTTACAGAACAAGTGGGACGCTATCACGTACAGGCCGTCTGGCCCACTTTCCACAACTTTTTTCGGCCACCCCAGCCGATCTAAAGAAACCCCCATCGTCCACCGGCTTTTCGTGGATGTGGCCACAAAAACCCCACACGATGTCTAACCAGTACCGCCAGACGGGAAACTGGCCAAATAGATCTCGTCACGCTGGATCAACCGGTTCACCGTCGGAGAGAGTGTACAGGTCTTCGCGCGGGTCGTTCAATTCATCCGCCCACTGATCGGCAATGCCGGCCATCCAGGCCGAGCCTGCCTCATCTTCGTCGTCGCTGCTAGCCCCGATCCAAACGGTCACCGGTCCCGCTGGCACCGAGCCGGGAACGATCGCTGAGAGTCGATGCTGATCGTCGACGTGCCCTTGAATCGAAAACGAATCCATATCCGACCTACTAACCGATTTCGCAAAACTGATGTGCGTACCAAGCGTTCGTGCCTCAATTATACGACGCCGACGAGGGCAGTAGCAATGATGGTTTGGACCACGCGGGAGCAGCCTCCCTCAACGCATTGCGGTGTCGAGTCGGAGTTCGAAATTTTGGCTAAGTCATTGCTGCCCAAGGCTTTCGCAGCGAGACGCAAGGTGGCCGAAAATAGGGGCTGTTCAGCCGCGGTGGATATGATACAAATGAACACGTACTGCCAACGAGCATCAGCGGTTCCTCCGCCATAAACACGTCGAGGCAACTTCCTCCGCCGATGGTCGTGACAGGTAACGTTGATCTTTGACATTACGAACGAACGCACTGCTGCAAACGCTCGTTTGCCGGCGGTCGCTCCCTACCCGGGGTTGTCGACGCTCGCGCACGTGGAACCCCACGCGGCGGCGCTACCGCTGCGCGCAAAGCGTCGTTTTTTAACCGCGGGCAAAGCAGGGGCGCAAGAAACCTGTCATCATCGTGCGAAACTTGTCGTCTTCGTAAAAACACGGCGAATTTGAATCAGCCAAGTGATCTCTGTGGCAAAACATGATTCACGCCCCAAGCAAAACAATAGGAAACAAAAGGAGGCCCCGTTTTGTCGCCCGTCGCGCGCGGTTCGGGCTGCGTTTCCCGCGACCTTCGATGTCGGCAATCGACAGAATGACCGAATAATGTCGCCAGAAATGGGGCCCCCAGCGGCGACGACAAAATGCAACCGCTGGCCGCCCAACGACTTGCGGCCCGCACCACAGACGACTCGAAAGCAAAACTCAACAATCCTCGAGCGCCAGCACGATTTGTCGCCAACTGTCCCCGAGCTCGCCGACAAAATGTGTCCCTGTTCACCGCAACCGCTAGTAGTGTACAAGCCCGAGAACTCCAAATTGCCGGTTTTCTGCTGTTCAGTATTGCACCTTGGAATGAACGCCGATACAGTAATCATGTGTACAGTACACGGCCAGCGTGAAACAAGGACTGACCGCGAGCCACAGCAGCGACGACTCCGCGAAATTCACTGCTCCAAGCTCCCTGCTCCCTGCTTCCGCCGGCACCTTGTAATCGAGCCGATTCTCGTAGATAAAGGGTTTGTTCATGGTCACCGTAGCCCAGAATCGTGTCGCCACCAACCACCGTCCCGCCCCGGGCACCACCCCTTCCAGCAGCACCCGCATGGCTAAATCCGATAGCAAGCCCGACAAACCGTCCAAAAAGGCCGCCCGCGCCGCAGGCTCGAAGCCGACCAACGTGCTCGAATCGAGCGTCGAGCTGCGGAACACCGTGGCCGCCATCGAAAAGCAGTTCGGCGAAGGGGCGATCATGCCCCTGGGCGTCGACAAGGCCGTCGCCATCGAGGGCATCTCGACCGGCAGCCTGGCGCTGGACATCGCGCTGGGCGGCCAGGGCTTGCCCCGCGGCCGGGTGATCGAGGTCTTCGGCCCCGAGTCGAGCGGCAAGACCACGCTCGCCCTGCACGCCATCGCCGAGGCCCAAAAGGACGGCGGCATCGCCGCCTTCATCGACGCCGAGCACGCGCTCGACCCCAGTTGGGCCAAGAAGCTCGGCGTCGACCTCGAGACCCTGCTCGTGAGCCAGCCCAGCTACGGCGAAGAAGCGATGCACATCACCGAGATGCTCATCAAATCGAACGCCGTCGACGTGATCGTCATCGACTCGGTCGCCGCCCTGGTGCCCAAGAAGGAACTCGACGGCGAGATCGGCGATTCGCACGTCGGCCTGCAGGCCCGGCTGATGAGCCAGTCGCTCCGCAAGCTCACTGCCGCGATCAACAAGTCGCGCACCACCGTGGTCTTCATCAACCAGATCCGCGAAAAGATCGGCGTGATGTTCGGCAGCCCCGAGACGACGCCCGGCGGCCGGGCGCTGAAGTTCTACGCCTCCTGCCGGATCGACGTCCGCCGCATCGGCCAGTTGAAGGAAGGCGAAGAGGTGATGGGCCAGCGGGTGCGGGCCAAGATCGTCAAGAACAAGGTCGCCCCGCCGTTCCGCGATCGCCGAGTTCGACATGATGCACGCCGACGGCATCAGCTTCGAGGGCGACGTGCTCGACATGGGCCTGGAGCAAAAGATCGTCGCCCGCACCGGCGCCTGGTTCCGCTACGGCGACCTGCAGCTCGGCCAGGGCAAAGAAAAGGCCCGCCAGTACCTCAAGGAGAATCCCCAGCTCGCCCAAGAACTCAAGGACAAGATCATGAGCACCGGCGGCGGAAAAGTCGCCAAACTCGCCGGCTCCTCTCCGAGCGGTGCCGACGAAAACGACACCATCGAAGACTGACCAACCGCCGACGGACCAACCGCCGACTGACCGATCCCCGACTGACCGATCCCCGACTGACCGATCCCCGACTGACCGATCCCCGACTGACTGGTCGCCGACTGACTGGTCGCCGACTGACTGGTCGCTTCAGCGACCAGTAATCACCAACCGCAAGTCCCCCAATCCCCCAGCTCAAAAACACGGCTAGCACGCCAATCCCTGGATCAAAACCCGCCGATCGCATAACCTGAAAGTAGTCGCCATGGTTCCCCTGACCGCCAGGTTCCGCGCATGGTCTGCTTTCGGCGTTCATCGTTTTCGCTCGCAATCGCCGCGGCCATCGCGCTCGGAGCGCTCGTTCCGCCGGTCTCGGCAGAGCCCGCGGCCGCCGCAACTCTTGCTGACGGTCGGGACTCATGGGGTGCCCGCTGCCGCTGTTGGCTGCGACAGAAGATGGTGCGTGAAGTCGACATGTCGTGCTACGGCCTGGTGCTCGAAGAACAATGGGACCGCGCCGACGCGACGAAGCCGGTGGTCGTCGTCATTCACGGCTACAATTCCTGCCCGAAAAAGAACCAGGCGCTGCTCCGTGCCGTGCACGACGCCGGCTTTCCCTGCGGCACGTTTGCGTATCCCAACGACTACGAAATCCCGGCGTCGGCCCAGCTCCTCTCCAGCGAATTGCGACGATTCGCCCGCGCCATCCCGAGCGGCGTGTGGTGCTCGTTTGCCACTCGATGGGCGGCATCGTCGCCCGGGCCTGCGTCGAAGACACGCTCTACGACCCGGGCAACGTCGACCGGCTGGTCCTCATCGCCCCGCCGAACCGAGGCACGGCAATCGCCCACTTTGCGATTGGGACCGATCTCTGGGAGCATTGGCTATCGCGGCCCGACGGCGGTCCGTGGCAGCGCGTACACGATTCGGTGGTCGACGGGCTGGGCGAAGCGGCCGACGAGTTGTGCCCCGGTTCTCCGTTCCTCACCGAGCTCAATTCGCGGCCCCGCCACCCGCGAATCCACTATACGGTCGTCCTCGGCACCGGCGCACGGATGAGTGAAGCAGAGATGAATTGGATTCGTGAGTCAGTCGTCGGGAAGCTGAAGAATCTGCCTGGCGCAGAAGACGGCGCCGATCGGCTCGATGCCATGCTGGCCGACCTGGACGAGCTCGTCGAGGGCAAGGGCGACGGCGTGGTGGCAGTGGCCCGCGGCCGCCTCGACGGCGTCTCGGATACCGTGGTGCTGCCGTTCGGGCATCTTTCCGTGACGGGCGAGCCGAACACCGCGGCAGTCCGAGACGTGCAAGCGGCCGTGCTGGAGAGAATCAACTAAACGCGACGGCGAAACGGGCGGCGGTGCGCGAGACAACCGACGCATGCCAGAAGGCCGAGGATGATGCCGCCCGGCTCGGGCACGACCGCTCCCGACAGCCCCGCAGACGCCAAGCCGGATTCGCCGCTGCCGCTGCCCGGTACGCTCAGGCCGAGGTTGTTGCGCCAAATCGTGTAGTCTGCCGCGTCGACGATCCCGTCGAGATTGCCATCGGCAAAGTTGGCGGATGTTGAGCCGTAAAACGCCTTCCAAAAATTGTAGTCGAATACATCTACGTCGCCATCTCGAAAGTAATCGCCGTCGACCTCCTGAACGCCATCGTAGATCGCGTTGTCGACCTCCGAAAAGTAGATCGTGAGCTTTACGTCGGGCGGCGAAACAACGCTTGGATTCCAGATGGTTCCCAGGCTGAGCGAACGATTGGCTGGAAATACTCCGCCTGGATACGGGATAGAGCCTTCCGACAGACTGGTCGCATGCGCGCCGGCGTCGGGCGTCAATTCCGACCACTGATGGGTCGCGTCGATGAACCCGTTGCCACTGGCGTCGTATGTATCGGCGATCGACTTCCAGACGCCGCTGGTTCCGTTGAGGGCCCCGCTTGGAGAATCCAAAGTATACGCGACGAACGTGAAATCGGACGGGTCGTCGTTAGCGATGCGAACTTCGCCCGTTAACGGAAACAACTGCAACGACACGCTTGGCGATGTTCCCGCCGCACCGTCAGCAACGGCCGCAACGATGGCGGCCAGCAGCAAACAAAACCGCTTCGGCACGATTCAATCTCCGCTTGGCCGGGTCACGCGCTCTCCGTCGTGCCGACACCGGATGCCTATATCAATGATGCAGTCCTCTAGACCGAGACGCCGTCGCCCACCAATGATGCAAAATCACGGAAGCTTGACCGGCCGTTAGCCGGCTCCTACTCGCCAACGTGTATCCTATCACGAAGCTCGTCAATTCACAACAAAATCGACAGTCTGGAACAGATCTGCTGATTGCACGGGGCGATCTCCCGGCGGGAGTCGTTTCAAGACCGTGCCCTACCGCGCAGAAGAATCCAAGCCGACACGGTGAGATCGCGTGCCTAATTGCGACGATTGCCGTCGCGATCAACCTGCCACACTTGGCCGCTGGTCGGCTCGTAGCCGGTGAGCCGGCCCCCTCCCCAGCAATAGGTGTCGATGCAGACCAGGTGTCCGACGTCGAGAATCTCGCCCGACTTCTGCGCGGTGTGGCCGACGACGGCGGTTTTGCCCGATACATGGGGCCCGGGAAGCATGTCGCGGAGCGAGTGCCAGCGCCACGTTTGCCAGCGTTGAGCGCCGAGTAGTTGCTCCGGATGGTAGGCGCCATGGACGAAGAATTGGTCGTCGGCCTCCCAATAATCTCCCCAGGAGCGGATGAATTCGAGATGCGCCGGCGGCACGCTCGGCTGACCCTTCGTGCCGCGATACGAGTTCAACGTCTCCTGTCCGCCACAGAGGAGCCAATTGTCGGGCTGAGCGCGGCCTTCCAAGTGATTGAGCATCATCTCCTCGTGATTGCCCAAGATCGGCACCAGCCGGCAGCGGTCCTTCCAGTTCAGCAATTGCCCGATCACGCCGCGACTATCCGGCCCGCGGTCGACGCAATCGCCGAGCATGACGATCGTGTCGTCGGCCCGCGGCTCGATTTGTCGCAGCAGCGCGTCGAGCGCGATTGCGCAGCCGTGGACGTCGCCAATGGCAATCACTCTCGATGGCATGGACGACGGGGCCGGGACTCGGGAAGATGGTACGTAGGAGTCTGAATTGTCGCCTCGTTTGGCGGTCGAGGCAATGGTGTTTCGGTCGCAGCAGTGTTTCGACCGCAGTGGTGTTCGTTGACACCGGCAGCCATTTCGATAGGATAAACGACTTGGATCGAAGGCAGTTCTTGCGGCAAATCCGGTGGTTGCCGACGCCGGATTGAGGAGACAATGCCTCGGACCGCCATAGCTTTTTTTACCGGCGCGCTTGATCACGGAGGCTGACGTAAATCGATGTCACAACCCATTACACAACTTGAGCACGCTCGCGCTGGACACACCACGCCGGAGATGGAATTTGTCGCCGACCGCGAGCAGTTGGAGCCATCGCTCGATGCGCGACGAAGTGGCCGCCGGGCGGATGGTGATTCCGGCCAACAAGGTGCATCTCGCCGGTCGGCTTGAGCCGATGGGCATCGGCATCGCCGCGCAAGTGCAAGGTCAACGCCAACATCGGCAACTCGGCCGTCACCAGCAGTCTCGAAGGCGAACTCGACAAGCTCCACTACGCGGTGCACTACGGCGCCGACACCGTGATGGACCTCTCGACGGGCAAAAACATCGATGAGATTCGCGCAGCGATCATCGGCGCGTCGCCCGTGCCGATCGGCACCGTGCCGATCTACCAAATGCTCGAGGAGCTGGGCGGCGAGATCGAAGACATGCGGCCGCAGCATTTTCTCGACATGGTCGAGCACCAGGCGAAGCAGGGCGTCGACTACATGACGGTCCACTGCGGCGTGATGCTCGAGCATCTGCATCTGACGATGAACCGCGTGACGGGCATCGTCAGCCGCGGCGGCTCGCTGATCGCCAAGTGGATGATGGCCCACCGCCAGCAGAACCCGCTCTACACGCACTTCGACGACCTGTGCGACATCATGCGCGAGTACGACGTCACCTGGAGCTTGGGCGACGGCCTGCGGCCGGGCTCGATCGCCGACGCCAGCGACGCGGCGCAGTTCGCGGAGCTCGACGTGCTCGGCGAGCTCACGACCCGCGGCCAGGCGCGCGGCACGCAAGTGATGGTCGAGGGCCCGGGGCACATCCCGATGGACCAGATTCAGATGAACATCGAGCGGCAGATCGAGGTCTGCAACGGGGCGCCGTTCTACGTGCTCGGCCCGCTGGTGACCGATTTCGCGCCCGGTTACGACCACATCACCAGCGGCATCGGCGCGGCCCTGGCCGGCTGGTACGGCGCGGCGATGCTCTGCTACGTCACGCCCAAGGAGCACCTCGGCCTGCCCGAGCGCGAGGACGTGAAGCAAGGTATGATTGCCTACAAGATCGCGGCCCACGCCGCCGACGTCGCCCGCAAGCGGCCGGGCGCCCAGGACCGCGACGACGCCCTGTCGCGGGCCCGGTTCGCGTTCGACTGGAACGAGCAATTCCGCCTGTCGCTCGACCCAGAAACGGCCCGGGCCTACCACGACGCAGACGCTCCCGCCGACACCTTCAAGAGCGCCCACTTTTGCAGCATGTGCGGGCCGAAGTATTGCTCGATGAAGATCACCGAAGACATCCGCGCGATGGCGGCGGAGAATCCGCTGGAGTTGCCCGTGGTAGCGGCCAGCGCCGATTCGCGTGATTAGACTATATAGACAATCGCCTTTGGAAAGGATCTTGCTATGAATCGCGTCGCCTCCCTGCTTGCCGTGTCCATGCTCTTAGTGGGCTGCTCGCAAACGCCCAGCAATTCGTCGGTGCCTTCGGAAAAAACGACCGCCGTCGCGTTCAATGTTTCTGGCGCCCCGACCGTCGAATTCAGCGTGCCGGACATGATGTGTCCCGAGAGTTGTGCCGTGAAGGTCAAGGAGATTCTCTCCGAGCAGCCGGGGGCGAAGGAAGTCGTCGTCGATTTCGACGCCAAGACGGCGACCGTCGCCATCGAGGAAGGCAAGTTCGACGCCGACGCGGCGATCGCGGCGCTCGTGGATCACGGCTTCGACCACTCGACGCTCAAGTCGGCGGCCCACGATGAGAAGGCGGCTGCCGATGCCGAGGAAAAACCCGCCGGTTAATTGCCCGTTCACTCTGCCGACAGCGGCTCATCCTTCGGCCGATAGAAGATCGCCACCGGGAGCATCAACCCGGCCGTGACGGCGAACATCGTGTTCCGCGGCCAGTCGTACGCGTCGAACACCTTGATGCACGCGGCATAGAGCACGGCGCCCAGCAAGATGCCGATCCAACTGCACTGATTCATCGTGGCGATCATGCGGCCTTTCTGCTCGCGCGGCGGGCGCGATTGCAGCGCCACTTGAATCGGCACGATGAACATGCCGGTAAACGCCCCCATCGCGATCAGCGTCGGGATGCTGCCGTAGTATCCGAGCAAGTGCTGATGCGGACCGCCCCGGAGGCTCATCAGGACCATCGTCACGAAGATGCCGATCTCGCCGACGATCACCACGTTTCGATTCACGCGGTCGCGCGACAAGTAGCCGCCGATTACGCAGCCCACGGCGATGCCGAGCCCGATCGACGCGGCCAAGATGCTCGTCTTCGCGTCGTTGAGTCCCAATTGCGTTTTGCCCAACGCATTGACGCCTTGCTGCACCATGCCGCCGACCATCCAAAACACCGACACCACCAGGATCGCCCACAGCAGCGAAAGATCCTTCACCAGCAGTCGCAGAATATCGGGCGGCACGAGCCAAGACTGCCAATCGGCCTTCAGCTCCGGGTTGGCCGGCGGCACGGGGCGCACGGCAAGCGACGTGAGCGTACCGACGATCGCAATAAACACGCACACCAGCGACGCCACCCACACGTGCTCGTTCCCTACCAGCTGCAACAGCCCGCCCGCCAGCGCCATGCCGAAGATGATCGACAGGAACGTGAGCATCAGGAAGATGCCGTTGGCCCGCGGCAGATCGGCGGGGCGAATCGTCTCGGGCAGGATGCCGTACTTCGACGGCCCGAAGAACGCGCTCTGCACGCCCATCAGGAAGAGCACCACCAGCATCCCGTTGAACCCGATGATGCCGTAGAAGAAAAAGCCGACCATGCCCAGCACCATGGCGACGATCTCGGCCACCTTCGACGCGACAATCACGGGCCGCTTGCTGATGCGGTCGGACAGATAGCCTGCATAGCCGGAAAAAATCAAAAACGCCGCGGCGAACACTCCCATCGCCAGCGACTGGCGATCGTCGGCGTCGCCCGCGGCAAGTTGCACGGCCGTCGGCGTGGCCAACAGCAGCATCATCTGCTTGAACAGATTGTCGTTGAATGCGCCGAGAAACTGCGTCACCGCCATGCCCCAAAAGCTGGGGTCGCGGCCCAGCGGCGGCAGGCCTACGTGGACCGGGTCGACTGGTTTTGCCGCCCCGCGCCGCCGCTCGGTCGTCGGCTCGTCGCCCGTCGGCACTCGGTGCGGTTGATCTTCGGCTTCCACGGGTGGTATCATGCGGGCAATTATGGCGGACTTGTGCCGGCCGCAACAAGATCGGCTGGCGGCTGGGCACGCGGTTTGCTTGCTACTCAACCGACAGGCTTCGATCGCCGCTTTCTCGCTGAGAACGTGCGGATTCGCCCATTCGGCGACTGCAATTCGCACAGCTCCCAGCCGACCGGCGGCGGTTGATTTGCCCCACCGATGATTGACCGCCCGCGTTTCGATTGGCTTCCGCTCGAGCGCCAGCACCCGGCAGGAATGGTCTCATGGATACTCCGCTACCTCCGGCCGAGGAAATGAAGCGTCTTCTCTCGTTCCTCGGCAAGCACGGGGCGTCCGACTTGCACTTGAAGGTTGGGTACTCGCCCTATGTCCGAATCGGCGGTTACCTTCGCCAATTGCAACTGCCGCCCATCGCCGACACCATCCGCATGACCGAGATGATCCGCCCGCTCGTGCCGAGCAATCGCTGGATCGACTTCGAGACGCGCGGTTCGCTCGATTTCTCGGCGGCTGACGAGTCGGGCGACCGCTACCGAATCAACATCTACCGCTCGATGGGCGAGGTCCACGTGGCCGTGCGACGCGTGCAGTCGAAGATTCTCGATTTCGACGAGCTGAATCTGCCGGAGATCTATCGCACGCTGATCAGCGAAACTGGAGAAGGGTTGATTCTGGTCTGCGGCGTCACCGGATCGGGCAAGAGCTCCACGCTCGCGGCGATGATCGAGTACATCAACAACCATCGCAGCATGCACGTGATCACGATCGAAGACCCGATCGAATTTCGCTTCCGCGGCAAAAAGTGCATCATCTCGCAGCGCGAAATCGGCCTCGATGTGCCCAGCTTTCCCGACGCGTTGCGAGTTGTCGTGCGGCAAGACCCCGACTGCATTCTGATCGGCGAGATGCGCGACCGCGAGACGATGCTCGCCGCGATTCAGGCGGCCGAGACGGGCCACCTCGTGATGGGCTCGCTCCACTGTGCCGACGTGCAGTTGAGCTTCTCGCGGATGCTCGAGTTCTTCGACCGCAGCGAGCATAGCTTCATCCGCTCGTCGCTGGCCAACAGCCTGCGGGCCATCATGTGCCAGCGACTGATTCCCGGCCTCAAGGACGGCTCGCGCTATCCGGCCACCGAAGTGCTCCTGTCAAACTCGGTGGCAAAAGAAAAAATCCTCCGCGAGGAAGATGACGACCTGCCGGCAATTCTGAGTCAGTGCCGCGAAGAGGGTATGCGCGACTTCACCCACTCGTTGTGCGAGCTCGTGCAGCAAGACAAAATACTCAAAACCGTGGCACTCGACTACGCCCCCCATCGAGAAGCGCTCACCTCGGCGCTCAAAGGCATCGACTCGGCGGGCTCGGCCGGCATGGTCGCGCGGCTGCGGAGCGGATAATAATCTTCAGTGCCGCTTGGCTCACCCACGATAGCCGTCGTGACAATCGGCACAGGCCTTGGTCGCCCGGCCGATCGCAGAGCGAGCCTCGTCAAAGTTGTTGGCAGCGGCTGCCACCGACACATCCGTTGCCGCGTCGCGCAGTTCGCCGGCGTGACCGACGAACGTCTCATCATCCCAATACTCGAACGACTCGCGGTGGATCACGTCTGCGAGCAGGGCGACCAGCTGCGCTTCGTGCGCAACGTCGTTTTGGTTACGGCGAAACGACGCCGCGTCGGCCAGCCATTTGGTGAGCCGTTCTTGGTGGGCGATTTCGAGTCGCTGCATGAGCGGTGCGCGGACGGCGACTTGCGACCAATCGGCGACGTTGACCTCCGCCTTTGGCAATTGCGGCCGGCCACCGCGGACGAGGTCGGCCAAATCTTGCTTTCGGGCGACCGCTTCTTGGTACGACTCGTCGCTGCCGACCTTGGCATCGGTCGCGGCCCGAGAGAACACTTCGCGCAGTCCAGCCGCCGCATCCTTCCAACGTGCATCGTCGTCGTATTGGGCCGTCACCGCGAACAGCACGGCCAGCTCGCTGAAATCGCGGCGAGCGGCCTTGTTGCCGCCATCCTTGAACGCACCCGGCGAAGTGACCGCGCCGGCGACCGATTGACTCAGCCGCTTGATTTCCGTCTCGAGGGCGTCGGCAGTAATCAATGTGGACCAGCGATCCGCGGTAGCCCCGCCTGCCGCAGCAGGATTCGACTCGGCGAGGCGCTCAGGTCGGGCGGCTGTTCCATAGTCGGGCCGGGAACCCTCGAGCTTCTCGCGGGCATCGTCAAAGAAAGTGTCGAGCACGTCGCGCGACCACTTCGGCGGGCGGGCTTCTTTGCCGCCGACCGCCGCGGCCGATGCCGCCGCGATGGCGCCCCAGACGAGACCGATCCGCATTATGGGTTTCCAGCCGCTCATGCCGTCAATTGTACCAAATTCTCCGGCTGCGCAATGCGGAAGGAATCGACTGAGAATCGAAATCCCTTGAGACCATTCTCAAGCCCACGACAAAAACCGTCGACCAACAACACGACAACAAACGCCCGCGTCGAATGCAATGCCAAAGTCATGCACCGCTCCGTTGTTCTTGAATGCAAGCCCCGGCGGGGCCGCTGCCGATGGCGTTAGAATGGCATTTCTTCGTCTCGATCCGGCCGCAAGCCGTGCGACGGCGCTTCGCTGTCGAAATCCATCAGCCAGTCGTCGTCCTCGCCGTCCTCGTCGTCGTCCTCATCGTCGAACTGCGCAACTCGCGATCCGCGAATTCGTCGTCCTCGAATTCGTCCTCGTCGTCGCTGCACCACATCAGCTCGCCGTTCTCGTCGCGATATTCCGGATCGACAGGGAAGATGTCGAAGCCGAAGCCCATGCCGCCGCAACCGGGCATCGGGCAGCACCAGAAGCCGTGCACCTGCCCGTCGGCGTCGCGCTCGACGCGCCACTCGATGCGGTAGCTGTCATACTCTTCGCCGCAATGGATGCAGTGCACGACCGTCGAAATGGCGGGCGGGCCGAATGGATCGTTATCGGGGTTCAGCGCATCGTGGGCCATCATGTTGCCTCCGATGAGTTAGGATTTTGCCATCTGCGAAAACACTCGGCGAGCAGCCGCCGATCTCCTAAACTCGGCAGCGAGCTTGGTCCGTACGACCAAGTATCCCACGATTCGCCACGAGATTCCAGGTTTTTTTGGCAAGAATGTGCTGCCCGCCGCAATCGCGGCGGCCCCGTGACAGGTCGCCCACGCTGCCACTAGAATACGGTGCCACGATAAGACGACGGCGCGTACGCTATCACGCCGTCGCCGAGTTTTTTGACATATCTTCCTGCGACGGATCGCCATGACCATGACTACCCAGCTCGCCCGAACCCCGCTCTACGATTGGCACGTCGCGCATGGCGGGCGATTGGTCGACTTTGCCGGCTGGGAAATGCCGGTCCAATACAGCTCAATCACCGCAGAGCACCAGGCCACGCGGACGACGGTCGGCCTGTTCGACGTCTCGCACATGGGTCGGCTGCAGTTTTACGGTCCAGAGGCGGCCCGCTTCCTCGATTCCACCGTCACCCGCCGCGTCACCGACATGCGTCCGGGACAGGTCCGCTACGGACTGGTCTGCAACGACCGCGGCGGCATCCTCGACGACGTGCTCGTGTATCGGCTCCCGGCCGACGAGCCGGTGGACGATGATGCGCCGACGTTTCAGGTCGTCGTCAACGCCTCGAATCGTGCGAAGATTGTCGATTGGCTCCAGCGGCGATTGCCCGACTTTGCCACTCGGCTCGACGACGTGACGGTCGCCACGGCGATGATCGCGGTGCAAGGGCCGAAAGCGGTGCGGCTCGTGGCGCCGATGATGGACTGCGATCTTGCCACGATGCGCTACTACACCGCGACGAACGCACAATTCAGCGGGCTCGGTTGCTTTATCAGCCGCACCGGTTACACCGGCGAGGACGGCTGCGAGATGATTTGCACGGCTGGCGACGCGGTCGCCATCTGGGATAAACTGATGGCAACCGGCGCGAGCTACGGTATCCAAGCCGTCGGCCTCGGCGCACGCGACACGCTGCGGCTCGAAGCAGCGATGCCCCTCTATGGACACGAGCTGACCGAAAAAATCAATCCAATCCAGGCCGGGCTGGGCTTCGCCGTGAGCTTCGGCGACCGTGAATTCGTCGGCCGGGCCGCGCTCGAACAGTTTGCCAAAGACGCGAGCTTGCCGGTGCGGATCGGATTACAATTGGATGGCAAGCGTGTGCCGCGACAGGGGCGGCCGTGCTCCGCGGCGAGAGTCCCGTCGGCGAGGTGACCAGTGGCACGTTCTCGCCAACTTTCGATCGACCGATCGCGATGGCCTACGTCGATCCATCGGTCCAATCGCCGGGCACGCGGCTGGCCGCCGACGTCCGCGGCACCGCCTATGGGGCCGTCGTGGTGCCACTGCCGTTTTACGAACGTGGGAAACAGAATAGCTAAGGAGTCTTGTTGTGAAACCGGAAGATTTGTTGTTTGCCAAGACGCACGAGTGGGTCTCCGTCGCCGACGAAGGCGGCCAGAAGATCGCCACGATGGGCCTCAGTGCGTTCGCCGTCGACGCGCTGACCGATCTGGTGTTCATCGAGCTGCCCAAGGTCGGCCGGCAGGTGCAGGCGGGCGAGTCGTTCTGCGAAGTGGAGTCGGTCAAGGCGGTGAGCGACGTCTATGCTCCGCTCGCTGGCGAAGTCGTCGCCGTGAACACCGACCTGCCCGACAATCTGGAGCTGCTCAGCAAAGACCCGTTCGGCGAAGGCTGGATCGCCAAGCTCAAGGTCACGGAGGATGCGAACCTGAAACAGCTCATCGACTACGCCGCGTATCAGAAACAATGTGCCGAGGAGGTGCACTAACTCCGTCACCGCAGTTTTAGCCGCGTCGCTTGCGACGCGCACCAACCGTTTCACGCGTCGCAAGCGACGCCGCTAAGCCCCACGTAAGATGTCCTACCCGCATGCCCTATCTTTACAACACGCCCGAAGACCAGCGCGCCATGCTCGATGCGATCGGCGTCGGTTCGCTCGACGACCTGTTCGCGATGATCCCCGCCGAGCTGCGGCTCGAGCGCGAGTTGCCGATCCCGCCCGCAATGTCTGAGATCGAGCTTACGCAGCACATGACCCAGCTGGCGGCCAAGAATGCCCACGCGGGGAGCAAAGTCTGCTTCCTCGGCGGCGGCAGCTATGATCATTTCGTGCCGGCCGTGGTCGACGAGATCGCCGGCCGCGGTGAGTTTTACACTTCCTACACGCCCTACCAGGCCGAGGTCAGCCAGGGCAATTTGCAGGTCGTGTTCGAATACCAAACGCTCATCGCCCGGCTCACCGGCCTCGACGTCTCGAACGCGAGTCTCTACGACGGTGGCAGCGCCGCGGCCGAAGCGGTGCTGATGGCCGTCAGCTCGACCGGCCGCTTCGGCAAAGTCGTCGTCCCCGCGAGTCTGCATCCCGAGTATCGCCAGACCATTGCCACGTACCTGTTGAACCTCGGCGTCGAGGTGGTGACAGTCGGCACGCCTAGCGGCGTCGTGAATCCGAAAGACCTGGCCGCGGCGGTCGACGACACCACCGCGTGCGTTGTCATCCAGCAGCCCAACTTTTTCGGCTGCATCGAAGACGCCGAAGCGCTCGCCAAGATCGCCCACGACGCGGGTGCACTGGTGGTCGCGGCGTTCGATCCGATCAGCCTCGGTCTCTTAAAGCGGCCCGGCGATTAGGGCGCCGACATCGCGGTCGCCGAGGGCCACACGCTCGGCACGCCGATGCAATACGGCGGCCCGTACCTTGGCATCATGGCCTGCCGCGAGAAGCTCGTCCGCCGCATGCCGGGCCGCATCGCCGGCCAAACGGTCGATCGCCGCGGCAAACGCTGCTTCGTGCTCACGATGCAAACCCGCGAGCAACACATCCGCCGCGAGAAGGCCACGAGCAACGTCTGCACGAACCAAGGTTTGTTTGCCCTGCGGGCCACGATCTATCTCGCGCTGCTCGGCCCGGAGGGGCTGCGCGAAACCGCCAATCTCTGCCTGCAAAAGTCACGCTATGCTGCCGAGCGGCTCTGCGAAAGCGAACGTTTCGAGCTGGCGTTCGACGCCCCCACGTTCAAGGAGTTCGTCATCCGCGACCGCGAGGGCCGCGTCGATGAGCTGTTGGCCGATGCGCTCGAAGCCGGCTTCCTCGCCGGCGTGCCGCTGGGCCCGTGGTATCCGGAACTCGACGACTGCTTCCTGGTCGCCGTAACGGAGAAACGGACCAAATTCGAAGTCGACGCGCTAGTGCGCGCGCTCGATTCCAACCGCCACCACGCCGCGACTGAACCGGTCTATGCGAAATACCCGCGATACGAAACTGTTGTTCGAACTCTCGAAGCCGGCCGCCGTGCGCACCGGCTTGCCTGCGTGCGATGTGCCGGAGCGAGCGGTCGCCGAGCTGCTGCCGAAATGTGCGTTGGCCGACGAGCCGCCTGACTCTGCCCGAGCTCTCCGAGCCGCAGGTGGTTCGGCATTTCGCGAATCTGTCGCAGCTCAACATGAGCGTCGACACGCATTTCTATCCGCTCGGCTCCTGCACGATGAAGTACAACCCCAAGCGGAACGAGCGAATCGCCCGGCATGCCGGGGTTCGCCGACCTGCACCCGTATCAGCCGGAAGAAACCTGCAGGGGATGCTGCAGTTGCTCTACGAGATGCAGCAGTACTTGCAGGAGATCTCCGGGCTCGACGTCTGCTCGCTGCAGCCTGCCGCGGGTGCCCACGGCGAGCTGACCGCGCTGTTGGTGGCAGCCGCCTACTTTCGCGATCTGGGAGAAAAGCGCACGAAGGTGCTCGTCCCCGACAGCGCCCACGGCACGAACCCCGCGAGCGCCACGATGGCCGGCTTTGACACGGTCACGGTGAAAACCACGCCCGCCGGCTTCGTCGACATGGACGACCTTCGCGCCAAGCTCGACGAGCGGATCGCCGTGTTCATGATCACCAATCCCAACACGGTCGGCATCTTCGAGCCGAACATGCGCGAGATCGCCGACGCGGTCCACGCCCGCGGCGGGCTGGTCTATCTCGACGGCGCCAACATGAACGCGATCCTGGGCATCGCCCGGCCCGGCGACTTCGGCGCCGACATGCAGCACTACAATCCCCACAAGACGTTCAGCGGCCCCCACGGCGGCGGCGGCCCCGGGGCGGGACCGATCTGCGTCATCGAGAAAGCTCGCGCCCGTATCTGCCGACGCCGATTGTGGTGAAGATCGAGGAGTCAAGAGTCGAGGAGTCGAGGAGTCAGAGACAGAGCTCTTTCCTCGACTCCCGACTCCCGACTCTCGACTCCTCACTTCCGCCTCGACTACGATCGCCCCAAGTCGATCGGCCGCGTGCGGGCGTTCTTCGGCAACACGGGTGTCTTGTTGCGGGCCTACTGCGTACATCCGCACGCACGGCCCCGACGGCCTGCGGCGCGTGAGCGAGAACGCCGTGCTCAACGCCAACTATCTGCTGAGCCGCGTGAAGCACTTCCTGCCCGTGCCGCAGGGCGACCGCTGCATGCACGAGTTCGTCGCCTCGGCCGCGAAGCTCAAGGCCGAAAGAGGCGTCTCGGCGATGGACGTCGCCAAGCGGCTGCTGGACTACGGCTTCCACGCCCCGACGGTCTACTTCCCGCTCACGGTGAAGGAGGCGATCATGGTCGAGCCCACCGAGACCGAGAGCCGCGAAACGCTCGACGCCTTCGCCGAGACGCTGTTCCGCGTCACCGAGGAAGACGCCGACCTGCTGCACGAAGCGCCCCACACGACGCCGATCAGCCGTCCAGACGAGGTCGCCGCCGCCCGCCGTCCCGTGCTGGTCTGGCCGCAGCAATGATTGCGTGGAAATGATTCGCGTGGAACAGTGCCGACTGATCGTCGATCCGCCCGCGGCCGGTTCCTGGAACATGGCGGTGGACGAAGCGCTGCTGGCCGACGCGGTCGACGCCGGCGTTGCCACGCTTCGATTCTACCAGTGGAGCGAGCCGACGCTCTCGCTGGGCTACTTCCAGCGTCACGCCGATCGATACGAGCACGCGGCCAGCAGCGCGTGTGCTGTCGTCCGGCGGCAGAGTGGCGGCGGGGCGATCCTCCACGACCGCGAGCTGACTTATAGCCTCGCGCTTCCGCCCAGCCATCCGCTCGCCCGCGACGCCACCGCGCTCTACACCGCGGTACACGATGCGTTCATCCAATCACTCGAGCCGCGGCTCAATTCGGCGGAGGCGCATGAGTGGCGACTTATGCTCCACGACAAAGCGTCGCGGCTCGGACCCAGCCAGGAGCCGTTTCTCTGTTTCCAGCGCCGCGCCCGCGGCGACCTGCTGCTCGCCTGCGGAGGCGACTCCACGGAACAAATCCCCGGACTGCCAGCGAATAAGATCCTGGGCAGTGCCCAACGGCGGCACCGCCGGGCGATCCTGCAGCATGGCAGTCTGCTGGTGGCCCGGTCGCCCGCCGCGCCGGAGTTGCCCGGCTGGGAAGACCTGACGGGTGAGCCTTTGCCGCTCGGGGCGTTGATCGCGGACCTGGCGTGCCGATTTTCCGGGCTGCTGGGCAGCCGAGCGTCGCCGTCGGAAATTCCGGCTGCGATCCGCGAAATGGCCCGGGAAATCGAGCAAACCAAGTATTCGTCTCGATCTTGGACGCTGCGTCGTTAGGCCAAAGTCGCTGGCGGCGACAGTCCGACTTAGAATCAGGGCGATTGCCCGACTGTCCGGCCCACCCGCAGAATTCGCCGCAACTGGGGTTGAAGAAGGCTCACGAACGGCAAATTGGCCAGCCCCCGCCGCAACGGGGGTATTCGCCGAGCTGTGAAAAATTACAATACAGCGTCATTTTTTGCTAATTTTCAACCGGAGGAGTGTATATCATTTAGATAGCGACATTTCGCTGGCGTGGTCTCGCCATTTTTATCCTAATCCTCTGGCAACGGACATCCGTGCCGTGGCCGAGACCGCTGCTTGGGCTTTGGCTCCGCGCGATTTTCGAGTTCTCGTTGATTTGGTTTTTTGACTCGCGGAACAGGGCTGGGCGATTATGGAATTGAAACTCATTGTGCTGGCCGGTGCGAAGGAAGGCACGCAGATCCCGCTGAAGAAAGACAAGTTCGTCATTGGGCGGGCGAGCGAGTGCACCCTGCGCGCGGGCAGTTCCGCCATTAGTCGGCGGCATTGTGCCATCGTCCGCAAGGACGGCGCTTGGATCGTGCGCGATTTGGGAAGCCGCAACGGCACCTTTCTCAACGATCAAACCGTCGACGAACCGACGCCGCTCAAGGTGGGCGACGAGATCCGCGTCGGTCCGCTGCACTTCCGCGTCGAGCCGCTCGTGAAAGTCGACGGTGGCTCGAAGGCGTCGAAGTCGGCGGTCAAGGCAAAGACCGAGAAGCCAGTCGAGCCGGTCGACGTCAAACGGGGCAAGCAGCCGCCGGCCAAGAACGTGGCCGAGGTCGTCGAGCGAACCGCGTCTCAGGGCGACAGCTCCGCCTCCGAAGAAGACATTTCTCGCTGGCTCTTGGGTATAGATGGGGGCGGCGGCGCCGACGCGCTCCGAGAGACCCAGACGATGAGCATGGAGGAAACCACTTCCATCGTCCGCGCCGGGACCACAAAACCGGCTCCCACCGCCGAATCGCACAATGGCGAAGCCGTTGCGGAAGAGTCCGAAGAGGCGGCCGAGGAGGACAAGGGGGCGGATGAGTCCTCAGAGAAGTCGGGCGGCTGGTCTCTCTTCAAATTGGGCAAGAAAGGCGGCAAGAAATCGCCCGGAAAGCTGCCGCCGCGGCCATCCGCAGCGACCAAAGACAGCCGCGACGCGGCCGCCGACATCCTCCGCGAGATGACGCGACGACGTTAGCTCGCCTGGGCAACTCCTCGCTGCCGGAGTACGATGCGGCATCAACAGCAATCGCCCCACGCCGGCAAATCGATTGAAGATCGATTCCCTTCCCCAGCGACCCGCACCATGACCTCCAATCGACTTCCCGAACACCGCCAAATCGCCGGCCTGCTGGGTTTGGCGTTCGACGCCACCGATGGCCACAAACGCATCACGCGGGGCCAGAATTTTTTCCTCGCCGGCGGCTCGGAAGAGACCCACGTGCTGATGCGCGAGACGATCCTCCGGCTCAACATGCGGCTGGTCGAGCGCGGCCAGCGGCTGGCCGACGTCTCCGTCGAAGAACTCCGCGACCTGATCGACGAAGTGCGCGAATGATTTGGCCGCGTCGCTTGCGACGCGCGTCGCAAGCGACGCGGCCAAGACTATCCCGCCCCAATCCTGTTCGGCGCGGCGGTTGCAGTTGAGTCTGACGCGATGCTTTTGGCTTGGCCAGTGATGGGGTTGCGAGTCGACAGGCACTTCCCCGAGAGACGTCGCGGGGGAAGTTCTGGGGAGTGGGGCTGCTCTGGCGCGCAGCGTCAAGGGGCTCGTGTCCGCCGAACGTGGAGCGGCCGAGTTTTTCAAGCGTCGTGATTTTTCAGTTTGGCCAGATGAGCCAGTAGTTCGTCCTCGTCGGCCAGGCCAGAGAAGTAATAGCAGATCATCTCGTAGGTCCGCAGCGTCGGCTTGCGGCCGGTGGTGAGGCTGATCAGCATGCAAGCGATGATCGCCGCGTAGGTCTGGATTTCGATGCCGCGGCGGTCGTCGCTGAGCAAATGCCGACAGCCTAACACGTGCTTGAAGAAGCGGAAGAACAGCTCGATCGTGAAGCGGTGCTGATACAGCACGGCAATGATTTCGGCCGGCGGATCGACGAGGTTGGTGGCAATTCGCAAAATGCCGTCGCTGGGTCCTGCTCCCGTGTTGCCTTTGCGGTGGGAACGCTTCTCGTGCGGCTCGATGCGGACCATCACCAGCCGCAGCGGGTGATCGGGCCGCGCTGCGGGAGGCTTGGTGTGTCCCAATCTCACGATCTGGTCGCTCAACACGCCTGCCGAGAGTGCTTCGTCCGAGAGGGGTCGCTCTTCAACGACTTTCGGCATCGTGTTGTCGCGGAGGCGGCAGACGTAGCTGCTGCCGGCACGATGAATGTCGTTAAACAGCGTAAACTGGGCGTACCAGCGATCCATCACGTAGCAGCGGTCGGCTGCGAGGTGTGTCCGGAGCACGGTCTTTTCGTCGGAAGGGCCGCTGTTGCGGCCGTTCGTGAGATCCATCCGTAGCGGCACGTGCTTGTCGAGTTCGAACTGCGTGTGCAATCGCCAGGCATGATGCACGGTGCCGGTGCGAGTGGTAAGCCACATCGCTTCGGTGATGCGGGGCAAGGCTTTGAGGAGTGTGCCGTCGACCAGCGTCACCGTGTGCTTGATTTCGGCGAGCCGCGTGTCGGCGGCAATCGGCTGCAATTGAGCGCCTAGCTCGCCGACGATTTCTCGGAGCAGTTCGGGGTCAAAGACATGGCTCGATTCTGAGAGCGAGCCCAAGGACGCCCGGGCACAGCCGAGCTTCTTCTGCACCTTTTTCAGCTCGCTCGCCTGCTGCAAGGAACGCAGCGAAACGACGACCGGATTGAACAGGTAGAGCAGAATCAGCGAGCAGTACTGGTCCATTGTGAGCGTACGATTGCCGGCCTTGTCCCGCTCGCAGCCCACCTCGCGCAACCGCTCAAACAAGGGCAGCAGCCGACGAAAGTACTTCAGCCCCACCACGTCCTCGTCGGTCACATCCTTCCTTCGCTGCGTCATGCAGCCTAACATGCGCTAAAACAACCGAGGGCGCAAGAGTAAAATTCAATGCGCAAATCTCGTGCCGAACAGGATTGATCCCGCCCTCTTTGCGTGGCGCGGTCGTGACGACCAAGGGCGGGCGAATGACGGCGTTGATCCGGGGCGACGCAGACTATCGCCAGTCTCTCTCGAGAACGGCTTCTTGTTTGTCGATCTCGAGGCTCGCAACTACGGGCGCCGGCTCCACCGCGGTCGGGGCCTGCTCGCTCGGCGAGAGCCGCACGTAGCCCAACGATCGCACAACTTCCAGCACCTCGCTGCAGGTCGGAAACATCCGACCGCTGGATCGCTTGTAGTCGTCCAGCGCGTTCATGAACTGCACCTCGTCGTCGGTGTAGTCGCGTTCGCACGTCGTCGGGTCGATTTGCCGACGGCGATTCACTTTCTGACGGCGCTCGAGCCGCGTCGGAGCGACGGCCGGTGGCGGGGATGCGTTGTTCTTTTCCTCTTGGCGACGGGTGCCGCGACGACGGTCGACCGTCACTTCCTCGTCGCCGCCCGGGCGCGCCTTCGCCGTGCGTGGCTTCGAGGCGGATGCCCGTTTGCCGGACGAAGCTTTGGGCTTGCGGGACGCGGTCTTGGCCGCGGGGCGCGACGCGTTTCGCGTTCTTGTGCTGCGTCTTCGTCTTTGCCACCGCCTGGATCTCCTGCCTGAACGGGTTGGGATTTCGCCAAGTAAGAATGGCTCGGGAACACAAGCAAGCATCGGAACCGAGCGGTGTGAAAGTAAAACAATCAAGAAAACTGGGAGATTTGCGCAAATAGTGCGGTTTGACGGGTTCTTCCGGTTTGGGCAAAAATTCCCGGCAACCGAGCCCAATGAAGGCGGCCGGCATCGGGTGAAGCCAACCGGCGCGGTTCTGCGGCCGCTGAGTGCCAGCGTCCGGGCCGGATTCCCGGCTTGTTCGCCCCGGCTGGTCCTGCTACTTTTCGCCGCCCAAAACTTGTCCGGCATCCGATTGCCCGATCGCTGCTCCAGCTACGCCGCATCTTTTCCTTCCGCGACGGTCCAACCTGGGAGACAACCTGAGCGTGTTCCCCCGCAACAAAAACCTTGCTGAGACGTCCGTCGCAATCGGCCACGTTTGGCTCGCTTGCGGTTTCGCGTTGATCTCGCTCGCCGTCAGCGGCTGCAGCAACATGCAGTCGCAAGCCGCCAACGTCGAAGGCGTACGCCTCTATCAGCAAGGCAACTACCAGCAGGCCTCCGACCGTTTCCAGCAGGCGATTGCGCAGAATCCGACCTCGCCCGAGGGCTACTACAACCTCGCGGCCGCGCTGCAACAAACGGGCACGCTCTACAACCGGCCCGCCGACCTGCAGCAGGCCGAAATCCTCTACAACCAATGCCTGGAGCGCGACCCGAACCATGCCGACGCGCATCGCGGCCTGGCGGTGCTCCTCAACGAAACCGGCCGACAGACAGACGCCTTCAGCCTGCTCAACCATTGGGCCGCGGCGAATCCCACGTCGGCTGAGCCGAAGATCGAGCTCGCCCGCCTGCTCGAAGAAACCGGCCAGACCGATCAGGCAAAGGCCCAACTGGTCGAAGCCCTGACGGTCGATCCGCACAATGCGCGGGCGCTGACGGCCTTGGGCCGACTGCGCGATCAGTCGGGCAACTACGCCCAAGCGCTCTCCGACTATCAGCGGTCGCTCTCGGTCAACCGCTTCCAGCCCGAAGTCGCTGCCCGCGTCGCCCAATTGCAGGCCGCGACCACGCCGGTCGTCGCCGCCGCGCCGACTCCGTCGGCCACGCCACGCACTGCCAGCGGTTGGACGCCGTCGGTGCGGTATTAGCCTTAGCCGGCCAAGATGGCCAGACTATATAGCCGTGGCATCCTGCCGCGGTTTTTCACCTAAACCGCCACTCCCGACATCACTTCAATGATCGCCCGGCAGAACTCGGGCAGATCGTCCGGCTTGCGGCTCGAAACAAAATGGCGATCGACCACGACCGCCGCATCCTGCCAGATCGCACCGGCATTCACCAGGTCGTCTTTGATGCCTGGCGAACCGGTCACGCGGACGCCTTTGTACACACCGGCCGAAATCGGAATCCAGCCGCCGTGGCAAATCGCGGCGACCAGTTTGCCGCTGGCCGCAAACTTGCGCACGAGGTCTTTCACCTTCGCATCTCGCCGTAGTTTGTCCGGCATGAAGCCGCCGGGGATCACCAGGCCCTGAAAGTCCGCGGCTTCCATCAACTCGATCGCGGTATCGGAGCGGCACGGATAGCCGTGTTTGCCGCGATACACGGTCTCGCCTTTCGGCCCGGCGACCGTCACATGCGCGCCCGCTTCCGCCAGCCGCAGCTTCGGATACCACAATTCGAGGTCTTCGTAGTCGATGTCAACGAACATCAAGAAACGGAGGTCTGCCAAGGGTTGATCGTGAGTCATGGCTGGGCTCCTTTCTGAATTGGTCTGACTTGGGACGACTGACTTTTCAATTATACGTGTGAGTGACTCAGTTCTTCCAGCGCTACGCAGGCAGCGGCGAGCGACGCCGGGCCATCGCATCGGGCCGCCAACGTACGACAGCTCGACGCCACCGCCGGCGATGACAACAACCGCTCGAGCGCCGCCGCAATGGCAGGCCCGCGGAATGCCTTCACGGAGATCTCTTCCGCCACGCCCAATCGCACCAGTCGCCGCGAATTGTCGAACTGGTCGAACGCCATCGGCCGCACCAGATGCGGCACGCCCGCTGCCAGGCCCTGCGCAGGTGCCGATGCCGCCGTGATGGACAGTTGCCGCCGTGTGGGGCAGCAACTTGCTCAACGGCACGAAGCCGAAGTGCCGCACCGCCGCCGGCAGCTCGGCCGGAAGTTGGTCCGCATACTTGGTGAGCAGAATGCCGCGACGACCCAATCGCTCGCAGGCGTCGACCGCCGCTTCAAAAAACTGGTGCGCTTCGCGGTTGGCCGAGCCGGGCGAAAACGCGATCGGTGCATCTCCCGCTGCCAGGAAGTCTTGCGCATCACGCGAAAGCTCGGCAGAACGGTGTGCATCCCATAACGGAAAACCCACCAGCCGCGTGTTCGCCGGCCAGTCGGGTTGCGGCGGGCCGAACCAATCCGGGAACAACCCGAGCAGCATGTCGCCTTGATGCATGAACTGGCCGAACACGCGCTTGACGGGCGGCAAGCCGAGCTCGCGACGCAAACCGTTGAGCTCGCCACCCACGAGTGGCCGCACAAACAAAGTGTCGGATACCCAATACTGCAACAACTTCAGCCACTTGGGCACGCCTGGACCGGAGAACGCGCCTTTGATCCGCGGTGAATCGTAAACGCTCCAAATCACCCCCGGCGCAAAATCGACGCTGGCCAACGGCGCTCCGAGCTTCTCGCCCGCCACTCGGATTCCCAAATCGAGCGCATCGGGCGCAGAGCACCGTCTTGCCCGGCTCGTAGTGCTCGGTGACCAAATTGTAGATCGATCGCAGGAAACCGCTGGCCGCCTGCGACAGCACCAGTTTGACGCCGCGAATCGGATGCCAGAGGTCCGGGTGCTGCGTCAGCTCGAGATATTGCTCGCGTGTTCCGATCGTCAACAGTTCGAGCCCCGCTTCGTCAATCAAGTCAGCAAAATAGGGATTGGAAATCAGCTTCACGCGGTGCCCGCGGCCGGCCAACGCCGCCCCCAGGCCGACCATCGGGTGGACGTCGCCATAGCTGCCGATCGCGGAAATAATGAATTGTGTCATGATCCTTCCAACCGACGGCGGCGTTCCAGGTAAACCGCATGCGTTGGAAAGATACGGTAACGCAACTTGCCACGGTTTGAAAGCTCGTCGACAATAGACCTACCTGGCTCTCGACGCTTGACACTCGACTCTCGACGATTCACTATGCCCACCGACGACCTCGACCGCGACAAGTTGTACTCGACCGACGCGACCGATCCGGCCGACGACGACGACGGCGGCGACTACGAGCTCGAACCGGTCGATCCGGAATTGATCGCGGCCGAAGAGCGTCGCGCCGCGGCGGCGATCAACGCCCACCGCACCACGATCGACGTCAACGAAGTCTTCCGCGACGTCGACGCCAATCGCGACAGCGCGGTCTTGCACGAGTTGGTTGGACGGCTGCGCAAATTCCGCTTTCAGTTCCAGATCAAACACCTGCTGATCGCCACGGCGGTTGCCGCGGTCTTGCTGACGCTCCACAAGCTCGGCGTCGGGTTCTTCGCGATGTTCGTGCTCTTGATCATGGGCGGCGTTGCTGGGCTGACGATCTACTTGAAGTGGGAGGAGAACAAGCGGCAGGAAGAAGCGGAACGCCGGCGTGAAAAAATGTACGCGGCGCAGCGCGCACACCAAGCGCGGCTCAGCGGCCAAGTCGTCGAAGAGGAAATCGACGACGAACCACCACCCCGTGCGACAGTTCAAGCCGCAGCGCCCTCGGCCCCCGCGCGGCAGCTTCAGTTCAGATTCTCGCTCCAACAATTGTTGTCTGGCGATCACAGGCGCCGCGGTGCTGCTGGGGCTGACCGCCATGCTGGGAGGAACATCGAACGCGGCGACGCTTTGCGGGCTGGTCGCGCTCGCCGGGCTGGCCGTTCCCGCCTTCGGCTACCGTCCGCCGGAAATCGTGGTCTTCGGCTGGTGGGTATTGCTGGCGATATACGTCGTGCTGAGCCTGTTTGCCGCGGTTTGGGCCGGTCCCGGCGGTACGTGATAATCGGTGAACCCTGCGGCGAGTCGCGTGTCCTCGTTCCTGATGGTGCGGTCAGATACACAGGAGGACTACCGACATGCTTACCGCTCCACGCCATTTGTCGACCGCCGAGTTGGAACGCGGCCTGCCCGAAGTGTTGGCATCGCCGCCCGATAATGGACGCCTGGTGTCGATCGTCGTTCGCCCCGCGGTCAAACCAGCGCCGAGTGCTCACTTCCGCGCAGCTCACGCCCGAAGGCGGCATCGACGGCGACCGTTGGGCCGGCGAATCATCGCCGCGATCCCGCCGGCCAAATTTCACTCATGAACGCTCGCTTCCTGCGGCAAATTGCCGGCCACGACGACGCCGTCCCCTTGGCGGGCGACAATTTGATCGTCGATCTCGATCTCAGCGAAGAAAATCTGCCGCCCGGCAGCCGCCTGGCCATCGGCGAAGTCGTCGTCGAGGTCAACGACACGCCCCACACCGGCTGCGGCAAGTTTCAACAGCGCTACGGCGCCGAGGCCCGCGCCTTCATGAACAACACCCGCGGCATGCAGCTCCACCTCCGCGGCCGCTACGGCAGCATCGTCACCGGCGGCACGATCGCAGTCGGCGACGCCATCCGCAAGCTGACACGCGAGTAGCGGCGAACGCCCGACTAGCTGGCATCCGCTCGCCCGATTATAAAGGGAGCTCGAATTTTCTTCCTTCCTCCCCCTCCCCCGTACCGCATTTGCCAACCCTTCCCGTCCCGCCGACCGAAATCGCCCTCGCCCTTGTTCTTGCGGCGCTGGGCGCGACGCTGCAAGGTTCGATCGGCTTTGGCTTGGCGGTCGTCTCCGCGCCCTTGTTGTTACTGATCGATCCGGTTTGGGTGCCCGGACCGATGCTGATGGCCGCGATGCTGCTGGTGGTGCTCATCGCCCATCGCGATCGCGCACACATCATCAAGGGCGACGTCGCGCTCGGCACGATGGGCCGCGTGTTGGGCACGATTCCTGCGGCTTACGCGCTCTCCGTTTTGCCCCGACACGTCTACGACCTGGTCTTCGCGGCGATTGTGCTGGCGGGCGTCGCACTGAGTGCGTCCGGAGTGCACATCGCGCGGACGCGGCTGAACGTGATCGTTGCGGGCACGCTCTCCGGCATTGCGGGCACCATCTCGTCGATCGGCGGTCCGCCGATGGCGCTCGTATATCAACACGAACGCGGGCCGAGCGTTCGCGGCACGATGTCGGCGATTTTCGTCGTCGGCACGATTATCTCGATCGCCGGCCTGTGGTGGGCCGGCCGCTTCGGGATGGTCGAGCTGACGATGGGCCTGATCTTGATGCCCGCCATTCTCGTCGGCTTCGCCATCTCGCGCTACACCGCGGCCTGGCTTGACCGCCGCCGAATTCGCCCCGCCATCCTGGCGATCTCAGCCCTGTCGGCGGTCGTAATCTTGGTTCGGGCACTCTACGGCTCGTGGTAAATCGTCATAGTCAAGGTGTGTGATCCGAGTCCGCCGACTTCGGTGCGAACGTGAACACCTCGCGCTCGCTCGTGAAATACACTTCGCCGGCATCGTCCTCGCCGAAGGTGATGACGGGCGTGCCGCTGGGGCGAATTGTGCAGTTGGCGACCACTTCGCCCGTCGCTTCGTCGTACCAAAGTGCCCATATCTGACCCGTCACGTAATCGGCATAGAGGTACGCCCCCTCGAGTGCCGGCACTCGCTTGCCGCGATAGATGTAGCCGCCGGTGATCGACTTGCCGACTTTGTGATGATAATCGAGGATCGGCTCGATGAACGGTCCGGAAGCCGGCACGTAACCGGGGCCGGGCTTGAATTTGGCGGTGGCGTCGTCTTGGTAGGCATGCTTCCCTTCGCGCGCATTCCAGCCATAATTGCCGCCGCGCCGGATGAGGTCGATTTCTTCCCATTCATCCTGCCCAACGTCCGCCGCCCAGCAGGTCTTCGTTATTGGGTCGAACGTCACGCGCCAGACGTTTCGAATGCCACACGCCCAAATCTCGCCGCGGGCCCCCGGCCGATCGACGACGGGATTGTCTTGTGGGATGGCGTACTCCAAGCCGGGGTCTTTGTGGTCGACGTCGATGCGGAGGATCGAGCCCAGCAGAGTCGCCAGGTTCTGGCCGTTGCCGTGCGGATCGCCGCGAAACCCGCCGTCACCCATGCCGATGTAAAGGCATCCATCGGGCCCGAACACCAGTGTGCCGCCGTTGTGGTTCCAATAGGGCTCCTCGATCCGCAGCAGCACCTCTTCGCTCGCCGGATCGGCACGGTTCGGATCCTCGGCACTCACGCGAAACCGCGAGATCACCGATTGGTGCGGGTGCTCGGGAGTCGGCTTCGCCGTGTAGTAAACGAAGAATTCGCCGTTCTCCTTGAATCGCGGATGAAAGGCCAGCCCGAGAAACCCCTCTTCGTTTTCGCCGGTCTTGAACGGCATGACACGCTCGCGAAAGTCGAGAAACACCACCGGTTCGCGGGCCGCAGGATCGTTCCTCGTCACGAAGATCACGCCGTACTGCGACGCAAAAAACATGCGATTCGTGCCGTCGCCGGCGCCGGTAATCACCACCGGCCGCGGATCGTGGTGCAGGCCGCTGTCGGCGCCGGTGAGCCAATCCGGCCACTCCAGATTCGCAAAAGTCCGCACCACTTCCACGTCGAGCGGCGGTTCCTCGGCAATCAGCCGGCGCTCCATTCCGGAGACCAGGCAAATGGCGGCAGTTAGCACCAACGGCGAAAACTTCACGACAACTCCTCCAAAGCAATTTCGGCAGGCAACGAACTGGCGGCCCGATTTCGTACGGTGCATCCGCAAAGCATGGTCGACCGCGAACCACATCTTCGACGCCGCCGCCGCGTTTGTCGACTACTGCCGCAGAGCAAGTGCCAATACGTCGGCGAATCGCCGCCGGTTCCACATGCCGAACTCTTTTCGCTGCCGGAGCTTAGCTCGCGTGGTGGCGGGCGACGAGATCCCACACAAGAAGCGGGCCATTTGCCGCGGCGTCGCCAGTGCCGACAAACCCTCCGCCCGCAGACTGCGAACCACAGCCACGTCGGCCGCTTGCGGCGCCCAGGCCTCGGGGCGAGCCAGAGGCCGGACCGGTTCTCCCGAGCAGCCGCTACAATGACCGCAGGCCTGGCGCGATTCGCCGAAGTAGTCGAGCAGAAAACCGGTGACGCAGCCATCGTGCTCGGCAAGCGAAACGACGCTCTCAACCCGGGCGACGTCGTTCGCCTCGCGCTCCAAAAACCGTTCGGCGAGCGACTCGACGAGGTCGGCTCGATCGCGCGGCAGCGTGAGCCGGCGGTAGCTCTGCCGCACGCCGGTGGCTTCCACGATCAAATCGCCCCGCTCCTCCAAGTAATTGAGCGCGGCCACGATCCGTTCGCGCGGCTGCTTGAGCCGCCGAGCCGCCGCGTCGGCATCGAGTGCAAACCAAGTCTTGCCGAACTTCGCCGAGGCGAACACGCCGCGGAGGAATTCCGCCCGGTCGGCGTCGAACTGCGCCAGAATCTCCACGGACGGCCGCAGCGGTTGAAACTTGAACTCCGAGTAGAACGAGCCGGTGGATTGCAACACACCGTCGAGCTCCAGGTACGTGATGAGCGTCTTCACCACGAGATCGCGGACGTCGTGCCGCTGGGCGAGGTCGTAAATGCTCACGTCGAATTCCGCGCCCTGCCCCAACAGCTCGTCGGTGATGGCTGCGACGCTCTCCGGATCGGGCGTGTCGCCGTAGCTGAAGTTTTCGAGCGTTACTACGTCGTCAGCACAGGCGAGCATCTCGCACACGGCCGGCAGATCGTCGCGGCCAGCTCGGCCGATCTCCTGCATGTAGCTTTCGAGACCCTTCGGCAGATTATAGTGATAGACGGCCCGGATGTTCGACTTGTCGATGCCCATCCCGAACGCGATCGTGGCGACGACGATCATGTCGTCGGCGGCCATGAAGGCGTCTTGAATCTCGCTGCGCTCTTCCGACTTCAACCCGGCGTGATAGGCACGGGCCGAGAAGCCACACTTGGCGAGATAGTTGGCGATCTGGCTCGCCGTCTTTTGCAGCGTCACGTAGACGATCGTCGGCCCTGGCGGCCGCGACTTCAACCGCGCGGCGAGCAGTTGGGCACGCTCCGCATCGCCGCAAGCCGTCACCCGCAACTCCAGGTTGGGCCGATAGAACCCAGTCTGCACCACGTCCTCCGGCTCGATGGCGAAGGCTGCGGCGATGTCGCTCGCCACTTCGGGCGTCGCCGTGGCGGTCAGTGCCAGGACACGGCCGATCTTCAGTTGCCTGGCCAACGCGGCGATCTTGAGGTAATCCGGCCGAAAGTTGTGCCCCCATTCGCTGATGCAATGCGCTTCGTCGATGGCCAGCAGGCTGATCGACTGCCGCTCCAAGAGCTGCAGAAATCGCTCGTTGCCGAGCCGCTCCGGCGACACATAGAGCAACTTCGTCCGCCCCGCGCGGAGCTCGTCGAACGTGCGAAGGGCCGCCGCCCGATCGAGGCTCGAATCGAGCCGCGCCGCCGGTACGCGGTGCTCGACCAGAAAATCGATCTGATCCTTCATCAGCGCGATCAGCGGCGAAACGACGACCGTCAGCCCGTCGAGCAACAGGGCCGGCAACTGGTAACAGAGGCTCTTGCCACCGCCGGTGGGAAAAATGGCCAGCGTCGACCGGCCTGCCAACAGCCGCCCGACCACGTCGGCCTGCCCCGTGCGGAAGTCGCTGAAACCAAACGTCTCCTGGAGCGTTCTGAGGGCGGCCGGTGGGACGACGCTGTCGGTCACTTTGGAAACCCTCGGCTGGGCGGCCGTAATCATGCTTGCCTCCGCGGTCTTTCTGGGAGCGATTTTCCGACAATTTAGTGCGGAAAACGCCCGCGCTGACGCTCAATCGGTGTTACTGAACTGGTGTTCATTAACGGCCATGATAGCGTTGTCCCGAGCGATTGCAAGCAGATTTTTGGAAAAAATTTTGGGCGGGATACCGCTAAGCCGCAAGCGGCTCACCGCAGCGCCGGCTTGCCCATCAGCCGCCGCAGCAGCGCGATCTGGCCCACGTGGACCATCTCGTGGCTCGGGGCGTAGTCGACCGCGCCGAGCTTCGTCTGGAACACCGGGTGGGGCTGCTCGACCGCGACGTCGAGCTCCTCGTCCGTGAGCGCGGCCAACTCCCTGAGCGTTTGCGCGTGCACCGCGCCGGACACGCGCTGGATCTCGGCAATCGGCGGATAATTCTCAGAGCCGGCCACCGGCTTGGAGCCGAGCTTGAAGTGCTCGATGAAAGAATCGGGAATCAGCGTCTCGTCGGCCTGGGTACGGCCGCGGAGGCGGCGCAGGCAGAGGTTGTACTCGGAGACGGCCAAGTGCCCGACCTGCCAAGCGACGTGCGTCGTGAACTCGGCCGGATGCCAGAACCACTCGTCCGGCGTGAGGTCGTCGGTAAAATCCTCAACGCGGCGACGGGCCATTTCTAGGCGGTCGACGGCGGCCTGCAAGCGTGTGCGTGACATGGCATTTCCTCCTGGTGCAAGCGTTCGCGGCGGCGCCGATCACGTCCCCGTACACGAGATCGGCCCGACAACGGTCAAAGATATCAATTCGGCCGCCACGGTGCCACCATGATCAGGGCGTCCGTCGACCACGACCGATGAAAAACCTGCACGACCGCCATGCAAACTAGTTTACTTTCGCTCCATTGTCGTTCACACTGCTGGGGGCAGACCATTCTTTGAATGCCATTCGTATCACGGAGACTGCCATGAAAACTTACCGACGAGACAGCCGTCTTTCTGCTCCGGTTCGCGCGCTGGCCCTCGGTGTCGGCGTACTCGTGGGGACGATCCTCGTGGCCGCACCGCCGGCGCAGGCCGAACCGCTAGCCGATCAGGCCCATTCGCTCCACTCGGTCCCGGCCGACGTCGCCTTTTACTCCGCGAGCCTCCGCCTCCAGGAACAACTTGACGTCTTCCTCGAAAGCCAGGCGTACGCACGACTGCTGCAAGTGCCGGTTGTCCAACTGGCGAAGATGCAGATTTCGTTTCAATGGCAGCAGTCGCCAGAGCCCAACGTGGCCAAGGTCCGCGCATACGTCGAATCGCCGGAGGGCCAACAGGCTGTCGCGCTACTCAAGGAGATGTTCTCGGACGAGTTCTTCTGCTATGGCGGCCCGAAGTGCGCCGATTTGCTGAACTTCGTCTTGGAACTCAACGGACTCTCGCGGAAGGCCCAGATCGAAGCACTGGCGACCGGGCAGTCGCCGGAAGAAACAAAGACGCGGATGATGGACACGATCCTGCAACGCGGCGAAAAACTCACGATTCCCGAGATCATGTTCGGCTTCCGCATCAAGGACAAGGAGTTGGCCACGCGGCAACTGGATCAAATCCGCGCCAAAGTTGCCGAAGTCTTTGCCGAAGTCCGTCCCGAGTTGGCGTCGCACGTCCAGCGCGAGCAAATTGCCGGCCACGAGTTCGTTACCCTGCGGCTCGATGGCTCGCTGCTGCCCTGGGACGAGATGCGCTCCGAAGCCGACAACGTAGACGAGGAAACTTTCAACAAATGGCGGGACCTCTTCAGCCGCAAGACGCTCGTGGTCGCAGTGGGGGTGTGGGACGAGTTTCTGCTCGTCTACCTTGGCGACACGACAGAACCGCTTGAGGAATACGGCCAGGGCCCGCTGCTGGCCGACTCACCCGACATCGCCCGGCTCAGTCGCCACGCGGCTGAGCGGATTACGTCGATCTCGTACGTCAGCGCGGCACTGGCCGGCAAATTGAATTCGCCGCGCCGCAACGTGGACGACTTGGTCGGGCTGGCCGAAGTGGGTCTGCCCGCGTTCAATCTGGAAGCGGAACGCCGCGAACAGATTCTCAGCGACGTACGTGGTTTGGCCGAAAACGTGGCCCAGTATTTGCCGGCACCGGCTGCGATTTCGTCCGTTTCGTTCCTCACGGAGCGCGGCGCCGAAAGTTTTCAGTATCGCACCGGCACGCTACCCGCCTACGACAGTTCGCAACCGTTGACGATCCTCGATCATGCGGGCGGCAGTCCGTTGCTCGTGATCGCCTCGCGCTCGAAGCAGACCATTGAGCAGTACGATCAGACCGTATCCTGGCTGAAGCGCGTGGCCGCCGACGCGGAGGAGCTTGCCGAACAGAAATCGCCGCCGGACAAGTGGCAGGTATTCAAGCAATGGCGACCGCGGATCGTCGGGCTGCTCGCCCGGCTGGACACGGCAACACGGGAGCACCTGTTTCCCGCCCTTGCCGACGGCCAAACGGCGCTCGTCTTCGACACCGAGTCCAAGAGCAGCCGTTGGATCGCGCAGATGCCGCGGGCGAAGGAGCCGCTGCCGATGCTTGAAATCGGGCTCGTCGGCAGCGTGAGTAGTGCCGAACAACTGCGATCCGGCGTTGCCGAGTATTTCGCCATCCTCCAAGATACGATCGCGTTGTTGCACGAAGCGAATCCTGGGGAGGTGCATGCCTTCCAGCTCCCGCTGCCTGACAAGGAGAGCAGCGATGGCCGGACGGACTACTCCTATCCCTGCCCGGCCGCGTGGGGCATCGACCCGCAGATTGCCTTCAATGCCGGATTGACCGACGCCACCTGGGCCATGAGCGGGATGCCCGCGTTCACCTCGCGGCTTCTCGTCGCGACGCCGCTGGCGATCGATTCGTCGCTCGACGTGCGGCGGCCGGCGGCGATCGTCGCTTACGTCCAGTTTCCTAAGCTGTTCGATGCGATTCGGCCCTGGGTCGACTACGGCTTTGCGGTGAGCGCCGGGCAATTGAAGGACGGCGGTAATGCGGACGACGAAGACTCCGACGACGCATCCGACAGCAGTTCGCCGGACGGAGCGGCCGCAATGATGCCGGCCGGTTTCATCCTGCCGCAAGTTCATCAACTGCTCGACGTGCTGGCGGCCGTCAAAAGCTTAACGAGTGTAACCTACCGCGAAGATGATGTCTGGGTCACCCACTCAGAAGTTCACTTCGTCGACTTGAAGTAACCGAGGCTAACCCTCGACGCCAATTTCCTTCAAGAGCCGCTGATACTCGCCCGGCGTGTTGCAGGCGCACAGCGACGCCAGCTGCGGATCGACGTCGCGGAGCTCGTCAACCGGCACAGGACGAGTGTCGCAGCGCTCGAACAACGACATCAGGCTCCGCTCACCAGCCGAAAGCAACACCTCAGCCATCGGCAGCACGTTGCTGCGATAGACGGCTGCGAGCGGGTGGAAGTGTTCGTCGTCGTGCGGCACGGCGATTTGGTGGTCGGCCAGGAGTTCGAACATCCGCGTGACGAAACTCGGCGCCAACAGCGGTGCGTCACAGCCGCAGGCGAACACTGCATCGGCGCGAGCCTTGATCGCTGTCAATCCCGTCGCTAAGCCGGCAAGCGGCCCTAGGTGTGGTTCGGCGTCGCGCACGATTTCGACGGCGTCGGAGAGCCTGGGAAGCGTTTGATCGGCTGCCGCCACGCACATGATTTGCTCGGGCGCGACCGCTTCGCCAGCGAGTCGCACCACGCGCTGGAGCAAGACCTCCTGCGGTCCGAACGGCAGCAGCGCCTTGTCGCGGCCCAGGCGGGCGCTGGCGCCGCCGCAGAGGATGATCGCGCCGCGAGAATGTGCCATGCGTCGCCGGCGGCCTAGCCGCGTTTTTCCCTCGGCACGAAGTCGCGTTTCGTCGGCCCGGTGTAAATCTGCCGCGGGCGGCAAATTTTCTTCGACGGGCTGCGACGCATCTCCATCCACTGGGCGATCCAACCGGGGAGCCGCCCCAACGCGAACAACACCGTGAACATCGGCACCGGGATGCCGATCGCGCGATAAATCACGCCGGAATAGAAATCGACGTTGGGATACAGTTTTCGCTCGATGAAATACTCGTCCCGCAGCGCCGTCTCTTCGAGTTCTTTGGCAATCTCGAAGATCGGGTCGTTGATGCCGCGCTTGGCCAGCAGCTTGTCGCAGGCCTTCTTGATGATGGTCGCCCGCGGATCGAAATTCTTGTACACGCGGTGGCCGAAGCCCATCAAGCGGACGCCGCTGTTTTTGTCCTTCACCTTCTCGACGTATTTCTTGACGTTGCCGCCTTCTTTGGCGATTTGCGTGAGCATGGCGACGCAGGCTTCGTTCGCCCCGCCGTGCAGCGGGCCCCACAAAGCGCAGATGCCGGCCGAGATCGACGCGAACAAATTCGCGTCCGACGAACCCACCATCCGCACCGTCGAAGTGCTGCAATTTTGCTCGTGGTCGGCGTGCACGATCAACAGCAGATTCAGCGCGTCGACAAAATCCGGATCGGCCTCGAACGGCTCGGTCGGCACCGCGAACATCATCCGCAGAAAGTTCTCGCAGTACGTGAGATCGTTCCGGGGATAAACAAACGGTTGGCCGATCGACTTCTTGTGGGCGTAGGCCGCGATCGTGGGCAGCTTGGCAATCAGCCGCAGGATCGACTTGTCGACCTGCTCCGGATCCTTCGAGCTGAGCGAGTCTTGGTAGAACGTCGAGAGCGCACCGCACACCGAGCTGAGGATCGCCATCGGATGGGCGTCGCGGGGGAAGCCGTCGTAAAACAGCCGCATGTCCTCGTGCAGCATCGTGTGCCGACGGAGCTTCGGTGCGGAACTCCTCGAGCTGCGCGTCGGTCGGCAGCTCGCCGTAGATCAGCAAGTAGGCCACCTCGACGAAATCGCAATTGGTCCCGAGCTGCTCGACCGGGTAGCCGCGGTAGCGAAGGATGCCTTTTTCGCCGTCGAGAAACGTGATCGCGCTGAGCGTCGATCCGGTGTTCATGTAACCTTCGTCGAGCGTGACGTAACCCGTCTCGCCGCGGAGCTTGCCGATGTCCACCGCGCGTTCGCCTTCGGTGCCAACGACGATCGGCAACTCGATTTCGTCGCCGTCCAAGATCAATTTCGCAACATCGGTCATCGCGGAGTCCCTTTTCGTCACCATGCTCATGCGGACTACCTCAAACGTCGATCGAACGGCAGCCTGATTTCGTTGCACCGAGCATGTCAGTGTAACGGTCTGCCGTCATTCGTTCAATCGGTCGCTGTTCACGTGGTTTCCGCCCACTCACGCCCGCCAAGAATTCCGACGATGATTTACGTGGTTCGCAGCCGCGCGAACCAGCGACGAATGGACGTCGCCCAGAGAGTGCGTGCCGGCGCCAAGTGGATCGCCAGGGAATTATAGGGCAGGCAGTCCGCGCTGGGTAAGATTCCTCGCCCGCAAGTTGCCCGCAGCGCCCGCGCCCACGGCACAATCAGCGCATTGGGCGCTTGGGCTGACGCCTAGGCCACGCGGGCCCGATACGTGCTGCTGCGCCGTTCCGGAGAGCGACGCGGACGACGAACCGCTGGTGAATGCTGTTTCGACAACGCCGCAAGCGCCTGTCGGCCATGCCGGTACTCGCGCGTCCGGCACACCAGGCAGGGCATCTGCACCAGGTAGCCACACTTCGGGCAGCGCTCGGGAGGCAGCGTCTCGCGGTCCGGCTCGTCCGGTTCCGGCTGCTTGCCGTAGATCGCCCGCTGCCCGTTGGCGATCGCGCAGACTGTCGCTCGGCTGACGCCCAACTGCTGGGCGATCTTCCGCCGCGACAAGTGGCCCTCGCCGAGCAGCCGATCGATTTCTTGAACGATTGTTAGAGCGAGCATCGTCGCAACCTCCGAACTAGACAAGGAGACCTGGAGATCGGGAAACAAGGAGATGGCGGATACCACGAACGCTCTCCTTGTCTGGATCACTTACCCTGCCCGGCTGTTTGCCGGCTACGCTGTTTTGGCTGCCTTCCATCCAGAAGTCGCCCCGATCCGGCAAGAGATCGCGTTCATCCTCGTCCGGAATGAACGCCTCCCACTGCGCATCATCGCCATCGTCCGTGCAGGGCACGTCTTCGTAGGGCGCATCGTCGTAGGGCACGTCGTCGAGATCGCTGGCTTCGTCCGGCTCCGTAGTAAGGGGGGCGTCGTCGGCCAATACCATGTTCCGGGGGTCGACGTCGCTGGCGTCGCCGTCGCGCGAGTCCGTATTTCTGGGGTCGATGGGCGGCAGGTCGGTTTTCATGCTCAGTTTCTCCGTGGCAAGGAGGTGAATCGTTGCATCCGTCAACGCTACGCAAGAACCTAACACAAAGGGTGTCCGAAAACTATACTTATGTACACTATTTCTGTAGGTTTCCTGAGACCCCCGTTTTTCCCGCTGTTTCGTGCACCGGCGCGGATTCGACCGATTGCTCCGAACGATCCGACGAAGCGGGCCACGGCGAGCGCCGAGCCGACTTTTCAAGAGAATGAAGCCGATTCGCCGATGAGCCGTGTATGCAGGCGCTCTGTCAAGCGGCGCCGCCGACACGCATAGCGCCCTCTTCGGACCCGATCCTCCATGCCACTCTCGCTGATTCAATCCGTCTTGGGCCTGAGCTTCGCGCTGATCTGGGTGTTCATCGGCTCGATGATTTTCCGCGACCGCCAGCTTGCCATCCGCGGCGAACAGAACTCGGACGACGACGCAAAGCCGGCCGCGCGGCGTGCCGCGGCGCCACCGAGTGCCCGCGAGAGAGTCATGCGGCCGGGCAAGCGTACCCGCCGCCGACGCGATGCCACGGCGGCCTGATTGGCCGCCAGCGATTTAACCCCCGACCTACTGGGGCGGCAGATTGAGGTCGCGCAGCGTCTCTTCCAAGAGGTCTGCCAATTGTGGCGAGCGCTGCTGCAAATCGGCACGCATCTCGCTGGTGAGTCGGCCGTTTTCGTCGCGGGCCGAATCGGTGTTCCCGAGCTTCGCCTCGGCCACGACGAGTCCCGCGATGCCGAACGCCGCGAGCGACGGGTTCGACGAGCCCAACTGAGCCAGGTCGCGTAGCGGCCCGCGAGCGGCGTCGTAGTCGGGCGGAGTGCGAGACATGTAGTACTGCGCGAGTCCCTGTCTAGCGAGATCGTGATAGTGGGAATCGGCCTCCGGAAAGTGGAGTTGGACGGCCTTCCACGCTGCTTCCGTGTCGACCATTTTTGCCTGATAGAGCTGGGCCCAGATCGAACTCAGCGACGGCGGTCCGCTGGTTGCGTCGGCGACAAGCGACCTCGGCCGCGTCGCCAGCCCGACGAGGCCTCCGAGCAGCAGACATCCGGCCACGCCCGCTGCGATCCACCGCCACGGGCTGCGCCGCGGCTGGGTCGACAACGCGCTGGTCTTCATGACCTCGTCCAAGTGCGACGTGGCCGTGGCCCGGTCGTCGGCCAGTGCAATCAATTCCGCCAGCGACCAATCCTGCGGATCCATCGCCCAACCCTGTGCCGCACCCTCTTTGGCCAGCCCATGAAGCTCGCGCAGCAGCGTTGCCGGGTCGGCGAAGCGGTCGGCCGGTTTCTTGGCCAACATCTGGTGGATCACGTTGGCGAGCGACTTCGGCACGTCCGGGCGCTGCTTCTCGAGCCGCTCGGGCGGTTGATTCAAATGCTGCATCGCCACGGCCAGCGGCGTATCGCCTGTGTGAGGTGGCGCGCCGGCGAGCATGTGATAGGCGGTCACGCCCAGCGAGTAGACGTCGCTACGGCTGTCGAGCGGCCGACCCTCGATCTGTTCCGGGCTCATGTAGAGGGGCGTCCCCATCGTGATGCCGATCTGCGTGAGGTTCAGGCCTCCGTCGCCCTGGGCCCGCGCCAGGCCGAAGTCGGCGACCTTCACCTCGCCGCTACGAGCGAGCATGATATTCTCCGGCTTGATGTCGCGGTGAACGATTCCCTCGCTGGCCGCCTTGGCGAGCGCCGCCGTCACTTGTCGCAGGATATCGAGCGCGAGCGCCGGGTCCAGCCGCCCGCGGCTGCGAATCAATTCGCCCAGATTGCGGCCCGGCACGTATTCCTGCGCGATGAAGTGGACGCCGCCCGACTCGCCGACTTCGTAGATTTGCACGATCCCCGCGTGGACCAGCGCCGCCGCCGCTCGGGCCTCGTGATGGAACCGCTCAACGTACACCGGATCGCGCGCGAGGTCGGTGTTCAGCACCTTCAGCGCCACCTGCCGTGCGAGCGAGAGTTGCTGCGCCAGATAGACCTCGGCCATCGCCCCCTGGCCGAGCTTTCGCAGCACGCAGTAATCTTTCAGTGTCTGGCCGACTAGCGGGCTCAATGGCCTACTCCGCGAGGAAACGACGGGCCTCGTCTCATTGTGTGCAACGGCGCAGGCTGATGACAAGGAGACGTGGAAACTTGGAGCCAAGGAGCAGGGCCGCAACGACAATTCTCCTTGTCGCCCGGCCATTCCTTCTCCACCATCTATTCTACTTGCTGCGGCAGCTGCACCTCGCCGAGCACCCGGGCCGTCGCTTCGGAGCGATTTAGCACGTAGAAATGGATGCCCGGCACGCCGGCTTCGATCAGTTCCCGTGTCTGCCGGGCGGCAAAGTCGACGCCGAGGGCGAACTGCGCCGCGACGTCGTCACCGGCCGCTTCGAGGCCTGCGACCAGGACGGGAGGCAACTTCGCGCCGCACAGCGCCGTGATCCGCTTGACTTGGGCGAAGTTAGTGATCGGCAGCAGGCCGGGCACAATCGGCACACGGATCCCGATCGCCACGCAGCGGTCGCGGAAAGAAAAAAAGTCGGCGTTGTCGTAGAAAAGTTGCGTGATTACCGCGTCCGCGCCGGCCTCGACCTTGCGCTTCAGGTTGGCGAGGTCCGCCTGCGGGCTGGGCGCTTCCTGATGCGTCTCCGGGTAGCCTGCCACCGCGATGCCGAACTGAGCAAACTCGCGGCGGATCAAGCTCACCAATTCGTTGGCGTACGAGAGTCCGCCGGGCACCGGCCGAAACTTATCGTCGCCCCGCGGCGGATCGCCCCGCAAGGCGACGACGTTTTCGACGCCTGCCTCCGCCGCCCGCCGCAAATAGTCGCGGAGCTGGTCGACCGTGGCGCCGACGCACGTCAAATGCGTCGCCACCGGCAGTGCGAATTCCCGATGCACGCGCGAGACGATCCCCAGCGTCGTGTCCTGCGTCGAGCCGCCCGCCCCGTACGTACACGTGATGAATCGAGGCCCGAATTCCGCCAGCCGGGCGACGTGCTCGAACAACGTCGCCTCGCCCTGTGGCGTCTTGGGTGGGAATAATTCAAAAGACAGGCCGAATTGACCCGGCCCATAAGCGGCAGCTATTTTCATGACCGGCAGCCCATTGCGGCGTAAAGACAAAGTCACTCACCACCAGTCTACACCGAAATACGGCGCCGCGGCAGCCAGGATCCGCCCGCCGACGTCCGCTTGAAAAACTTGCCGGTGCGAACGAGGCCGTGAATGAGAGCGAACGCCCAGGGGCGCCCAACGGCAATGCACCGCTTTCCGGCCGTTTGCCGAAGCTAGCGCGGATGGTCCACTCGCCGACAGGCGAATCGTCGAATCGTCGTGAGAACAAAAAGCGCCATCGCAACCTGCCCCCAACGTTAACAGTATTGCGACGACGCTGTTTAGTTCCACCTGCCTCGACGATCAAAGGCTAGCATTTTCGTAGTACTCTTCTCTATCGGCCAATCCGAATTCGACTTGAGCGATTACTTGTGACAGCGATGCGAAAATCTTGGTGCGATTGAGGTCTGTACCCCAGAGATCGTCTACCCGCGAACCGATCTTTGTGGGAGTGTCCTCGGACAATCGCTTCAATAGACATGCGTCGACCATGCGCGACCACTGGGCGAATCCCTACACTCGATGTAACCACTCTTGCTAGGCCGGTGGGCGATCAGACGCTCGCATTCAAAGTTCAAACCGCCGAAGTCCCGGCCCAGACGTCCGTTTTTCATGTCACCCAGGCGCTGCCCGTGCGATTCGCGGTCGCCACAAAAGCCGCCCATGCCTGGCCGTTACGCACAGAGCGTCCAAACGATTGAATTCGTCAATGCGTCCCGCAGGCGAACTTGAGGATGGGGGCACGACTGCATTCCGGCTCAAAATGGGACTTGCCGCCGTCGCCCCGATTGGCGAGACTTACTGCGTTGCAGTTCGAGGGATTTCCGCACATCGGTGCGCGAACGGCGGCTGCCGGCGCTGCATGGCGACGCTCTCGGTGCGTCCGTGGGCCGGCCTCGCCCATGGATGTCCGGCTTGCGCGCTTGTGTTGGTTTGGCAGCGGTCCCCGACAAGAGAAGGAATTTCGAGCAATGGGTCAAGCAGTGATTGGATCTCGCACGCCACAGGAACGACAAAACTGGACGGAAATCACCCCCCAGGCGCTCTACGACCGGTGCGTCGCGCTAGCTCGCAATCTCTGGTGGAGTTGGCACCCGGAAGTCGTCAACCTGTTCCGCGACCTCGACCCGATCAAATGGCGCAAGGTCGATCATAACCCGATCGTGCTGCTGGCCGAGATGACGCCCGAGCAAGTCGCCGAGCGGGCCGCCGAAATGGTCCTCTCCACGCGGATCAACCAGGCCCATCGCCGGCTCAAGGATTATTTGGCCAACACACGCCACACGATCGGCGCCCGAGAGGCCGGCGTGCTCGGCTCGGCCCCGGTCGCCTATTTCTCCGCCGAGTTTGGCATCCACGAATCGGTGCCCATTTATTCCGGCGGCCTCGGCGTGCTCTCGGGCGACCACGTCAAGAGCGCCAGTGGCCTCGGCATTCCGCTGGTCGCCATGGGGCTCTTCTACGACCAGGGCTATTTCCGTCAGCATCTCGACCACGATGGCTTCCAGCAGGAAGAATACCTCGACACGCGCGTCGAGAATCTGCCCATGGAGCCCGCGTTCGGCGCCGATGGCAAGCAGGTCACCATCTCGATTGATACCCGCGCCGGCGTGTTGCTGGCCAAGGTCTGGTTGATGCGAGTCGGCCGTGTGCCGCTCTACCTGCTCGACTGCGACGTCGAAGGCAACAGCCCGCAGGACCGCGAGCTCACCTCGCGACTCTACGGCGGCGACGTCCGCACCCGCATTCGCCAGGAATTAGTGCTCGGCGTCGGGGGTATCAAAGCGCTTCGCGCTCTGGGGATCAATCCCGGTGTCTACCATCTCAACGAAGGGCACAGTGCCTTCGCTCCGCTCGAGGCGATCCGCGAGCGGATGGCCGACGACGGGCTCTCGTTTGACGAAGCCCTCCGCGAAGTCGCCAAGCACACGGTCTTCACGACCCACACGCCCGTTCCTGCCGGCCACGATCGCTTCGACGCCGGTTTGATCGAAGAGCACTTGGGCCCGCTGCGCGACACGCTCGGAATTTCGCCCTCGCAGTTGATGGGCCTGGGACGCGTCGAACCCCAAAACGAGCAAGAAACTTTCTGCATGACCGTCATCGGGCTCAAACTTTCTCGCCGAGCCAATGCCGTCAGCTCGCTGCATGGGCACGTCTCACGCCGCATGTGGGCGCACCTTTGGCCGTGGCGCGTCGACGAAGAGATTCCCATCGGACACATCACCAATGGTGTTCACGTCCAGAGCTGGCTCGCCTATCCGATGCACCAACTCTACGACCGCAACCTGGGCGCCGACTGGCAGCAGAAAGTCAACGAACTGACCACTTGGCAGCCGCTTTACAACGTCGACCCCGGCGAATTGTGGGAGACCCACAACGCGCTCAAGAATCGCCTGCTCGACTTCATGCGCCGGCGGATGGTCCGCGACTGCCTCCGCCGCCACGAAGACGACTCTGCCGTCGAGGCGGCCCGCAACGCCCTCGACCCCAGCGCGCTGACAATCGGTTTTGCCCGCCGCTTCGCCACGTACAAGCGTGCCGACCTGTTCCTTCGCGAGTTCGACACGCTGTTGGAACTGGTCAACGACGAGCAGCGGCCGATGCAGATGATCTTCGCCGGCAAAGCTCACCCGGCCGACGAGCCCGGCAAGCAGCTCATCAAAAAGGTCGCCAACCTGCGGCACGATCCGCGGTTCAAGAACCGCATCGTGTTCGTCGAAGACTACGACATCAACGTCGCCCGCCACTTGGTGCAGGGCGTCGACGTCTGGCTCAACAATCCGATCCGCCCCAAGGAAGCCTCCGGCACCAGCGGCATGAAGGCCGTGCTCAATGGCGGGCTGAACTGTTCGATCCTCGACGGCTGGTGGGCCGAGGCCTACAACGGCAAGAACGGCTTCGCCATCGGCAACGGCACCCAGCACGTCGACGACGACATCACCACCGCCCGCGACGCCACGGCATTGATGCGCGTGCTCAGCGAGGAAGTCATCCCGCTCTTCTACGACCGCGACGCCGACGGCCTGCCCCGCCATTGGATCGAACGCATGGTCGAATCGATCTCGACCCTCGCCGCCCGCTTCAGCGCCCACCGCATGGTGATGGACTACGTCCGCCAGTGCTACCTCGTCGCCGCCGGCGGCCTGAGCGCGGACATGTCGAAACAATAGCGGCCGCTCTAAACTTCCGCCGGTCGCGTTTGCAGCAACACCATTTCGCGGTATCGTCCGTCCGTGGCCATCAGCATTTCGTGGCTGCCGATTTCGCTGATGCGGCCGTTCTCGATCACGACGATCCGGTCGGCATGGGCGATCGTGCTCAGGCGGTGGGCGATCACGAACGACGTGCGGCTTTCCATCAGGGTCATCAGGCTCGCTTGGATCGCCCGCTCGCTCTCGGTGTCGAGATTGCTCGTCGCCTCGTCGAGAATCAGAATTCGCGGATCGGCCAGCACCGCTCGGGCGATGGCGATCCGCTGCCGCTGTCCGCCGCTGAGCTTGACGCCCCGCTCGCCGATCAGCGTATCATAGCCGTTGGGCAATGCCGCAATGAACTCGTCGGCGTTGGCGACCTCGGCCGCCTCGCGGACGTCGCCTTCCGTAGCCCGTCGATTGCCGTAGGCGATGTTGGCCGCCACCGTGCCGTCGAACAGAAACACGTCCTGCTCGACGATGCCCAGCAGATTGCGGTAGCTCTCGACGTCGATGTCGCACAGGTCGCGGCCGTCGAGCAGAATCCGCCCACTGGTCGGGTCGTAGAACCGCGCGACCAGGTTGCAGAGCGTCGTCTTGCCGCCGCCGCTGGGGCCGACCAGCGCGATCGTTTCGCCCGGCTCGACGTCGAGCGAGATCTCCTCCAGGGCAAACGCGCCGGAGCCCGGATAACTGAACGACACGTCTCTCGAACGTCACGCCGCCCGCGACCTCCGCACGGTCGACCTTCACCGCCGAGTCCGACTCCATCTCGCGCGGCTCCTCGAGCAGGTCGAGAATTCGGTCGAGACCCGAGAGGCCGTTCTGAAACTCGGCCGCACTCTGCGCCAGCACGGCCAAGGGCCCGAGCAGCATCACCAGATACGCCAGAAACATCACCAGGTCGCCGAGCGTCAACGTGCCCTGGATCACCTGCCAGCCGCCGTAGATCAAGAGCCCCGCGCACGCCAGCGGCATCAGCGTCTCCCAGAGAATCTCGATGCTCCGCATCCACCACCAGGCGTGCAGCTCCTGCCGGCCCATCAGATGATTGCCGCGCATGATGCGGCTCGTCTCGGACCGCTGCCGCCCGAAGGCCCGCACCACGCGCATGCCGCCGAACGCCTCGGTCGCCAGCGAGTCGACCTTTTCGCGCTCGGCTCGAATCCGCCGATGCTGGGGCCGGATGCGGCTGATCCACGTGCGATGCGACATGTAAACCAGCGGCACCGCGGCAATCGCTCCCACCAACAGCCGCCAATCGACCCACGCCAGGATGCAAAAACTGCCCACCAATTGGATCACCGCCCGCCACGGATTGTAGAGCATGCCGAACACCAGGTCGCCGACGCTGCCGGCGTCCTGACGCAGGATGCTCGCCGCCCCGCCCGACTTGAGCTCTTGAATCCGATGGAGCGGCAGCCGCATGACGTGGGCGAACACCAGCTTGCGGACCGACATCTGCAGCAGCTTCGTGATCCGCGTCGCATGCCACCGGCCCCAGATTTGGATGCACATCTTCACCAGCGACACCACGAGCACGGTGATCGCCACCGCCAAGAGCAGCGGCCACGGAGCGCGCGGCACCCAAGCCGGGACGCTGTTCGGCAGCGGCTTGCCGCCCAGCACGTAGTCGATGATCAACTTCGTCGCCGCTGGCGGCACCAACGCGAGCACTGTCGCCACGGTAAGCGTCGAGAGCGATAGCGCCAGTGACGCATATTGCCCGCGTAAGAGGCCCAGGAAGCTCCAGATCAACGTGCCTGCCGAACGGTCGCGCCGCCGGTGGCCACCACCATGCGGCTGGTCATTGCGGCCACCGAGTTCGGCCCGGATTTGTTGAAATTGCTCGCGGCTCGACGGAAATCGTTCGATCATGGGCTCAGTGGGCAAAGGAAAAGAGTCGTGGTGCAACCAACGATTCTATGCAAAGTCAGGCCAGCGGGCGAATCGCGTCTGCTCAGAACCCGCCAGAAAAGACGGCAAACGCCTCGTCGCGCGTTCCCACGGCCGATTCGGTAACAGTGACTTCTGCGTGCTCGAAATCGTCGCCGCTGTCGTCCGGCGCGTGTTGTTCACTGCGCCGCGCGAGCCACGCCACCAGCGCATCGTCATGCGTCGTGCGGCCTCGCACAATTGCGGCGTCGTGCCGTGGAGAATCTGTTTGCCGGCCCAACTTAAACGACGTGAAAGCAAAATCCTCTGCCCCAATAGCCGGCGAGCTACGCCTCGCCGGACTCGCGACAGTGTCCCCCCTCGATTCCGTCGTTTCCGTCGCCCCAGCGGAGCCGGCGAGACGTAGCTCGCCGGCTAATTGAACGACTCCCTGCTCCCCGCTCCCTGATCCTTGCTGAAGCACGTTGCCGAAGTTCGCCTTCCAAAACGCATAGTCCAACTCGTCCACCACGCCGTCCGGCGCTCCCGGCGTCGACGCGCTCGTGCCATCCGCCCGCAAGTCGTTCGTCGACCCCAGCGTATTCCGCCACACCGAGTAGTCGGCCGCATTCACGAGGCCATCGAAGTTGTAATCGCCCGGCAATGGATTCACCTGCCACTCGACCGCCCCCATGTCGATCCGCGCCTCCGGCACATCATCCCCATTCACCACGCGCCCAAACGGCAACCCCCGCTGGTCAAACTCCGGCACATTGCCCACGCCCGCCACTGCCGCCGGATCGCCCGCGTCAATCGCCGGGCTACCAGGAAGCAGCGCATGCGTCAACATCCGCAACCCGTCCAAAAACACCGGCCCGCCGTTGTAAACGAGCGGCCCGAGCTTCGGATCAATCACGCCGTTGACCGGCCCACCGATCAAATTGCCCGTGGCGTCCGGCGAGCCGACCGGCGCTTCCACAAGGTTTCCCGCCGGCGTTCCCTCGTTGTTCCCCAGCAAACTGAATTGCAGGTTTCCCGTCCCAAATAGATCGTCGCCCTGCGAGGCCGCCGAATTACCGATGATGATCGATCCCCGGCCAACGAAGGAAGATGTTACAGAAACTCCCCCCCCATCCGCGTCGGGGCCGACTGCGTGGTTTTCGGTGATCGTGCTGAATAAGATAGTCACCCCTCTTGCAGCGATCCCGCCGCCGCCCACATGGACGACGGACATTTCGACAGCGTTCACGGTGTTTCCGGAGACCGTGCTGTTCGTCAGCGTGACGCTGCCGCCGCTGATACCGCCACCCGCGCCGGTGGCGCTGTTGCCGGCGATCGTGCTCCCGACGACATTGACTTGACCCCAGGTGAATACGCCGCCCCCGCCCCCGCCCTCATGCCTGCCCGCATGATTGTCAGAGACATTGCGGCGAGTGATCGTTACGAGGCTCACCGCGCATATGCCGGCGCCTCCGAGAGTGCCTGACGTCGTGTTGCCGCTGACGCTGCTGTCGGTCACGGTGACGCCGCCCGCAAACACCCCGCCGCCGCCAATTGGCGGTCCTCCCCCATAGATCGGGCTGCCGTTCATCAAGGCGTTGTTCGTCACTGAGCTGTGCGCGAGCATCGCAGTGGTTTGCGACCAGACTCCGCCACCCGACATATCCAACCCGAAGACTCGATTGCCGTCGATGATTGAGTCGACCGCGCTGAAGCTCGAACGCGTCGCCACACCACCTCCGTAGGCGTTGTTGCCAGCCGTTGAATTGCCGCTCACCACGCTGCCGTATAGCACCAGCGGCCCCTGGCTGAACACGCCGCCGCCCGACGCACCGGTTCCTGTGGTGCCGCTGTCAACAACATGAACGCCCTCGAGCGTGAGCGTTCCCAGCGACACGGAGCGAATGGCTCCTCCCGAGTAATCATAAGGGTTCGGCCCCGTCACGTTGTTTCCGGTCGTCCGGCCGTGGGCGACGGTCAGCCCTTCGATTGTGAAATCCCCGCTAGTTGCCGTGATATTGAAAATCCGCGACTGCTGCTGAGCATCGACCGTGAGCAAGTCCGCGCCGGGCCCGTCGATCACCACAGCCTCCGTGATCGCCATCTCGCCGTACTTCAAGAGAATCTCGCCGGCCCCGGCAGCCCACAATTCGGGGTCAAACGTTATGGTATCCACGCCTGGATTGGCGTTGGCCAGCTTGATCGCCTCGCGCAGCGATCGGCTGCCCGGCGAATAGTCGTCACCATCTTCGTCGGCAAGCGTGTCAACGACAAAGCTAAGTGCAGATTCATTGGGTTGCCGCTCGTAAGCGCCGATGTCGATCCGCGCCCCGGCACGGCATTTCCGTCCGCCACGCGGCCAAACGGCATGCCGCGCTGGTCAAACTCCGGCACACCGCCCACACCTGCAATGTTCGCCGGATCTCCCGCGTCGATGGCTGGGCTGCCTGGTAGAAGCGCATGCAGAGGCATCCGCGAGCCATCGAGAAACACCGGCATTCCGCTTTCAAACAGGGGCCCCAAAATGCCATTGCTGCTGGAATTTACGAGATTGAATCCATCCGAAACAAAGGAGCCGGATGACGAGTTGCCCGCGACGATCGTCGAATAGACGTGCGCTGTGCCGCTGATGCCGGAGCCCGTATTGTTGGAGACGGTGCTGTGCGAAACGTAGTCTAATACCGGACCCACAATGTAGATGCCGCCGACGTCGAACGGATTGGCGACATTTCCGCTGACCGTGCTATTGACGATCGTCGTGCTGGTGCCGGAATGGCCGATAGAATAAATGCCGCCACCGCTACTGGCTTCGTTCTCAACGACGGAAGTATTCGATATCGTCGCAATCGCATCGTACAGGAAGATACCGCCGCCGCCAAACAAACTCGAGCGTGTCGTTCGATTCTTGCGGACCACACTGTCGCGGATCTGAACCTGCACCTGTTCGTTCGCCGCGGAAATACCTCCGCCCACCGCTCCAGCTTGGTTGCCGTCAATCACGCTGCGATCGACGGTCAGGTCGCCGATCACCTTGCGAATCCCGCCGCCCTCAGTACCTGACGAGTTGTCTACGATCATGCTGTCGACCAACGTCAATGAATTCGGTGCGGAAGAGTAGTAAAAGGAGAAACCACTGCTAAAGATCCCGCCGCCGTCGATCTTGGACGTGTTCCCCGAGACGATGCATTCGCGCAGCGTCAGGTTTTCGCGGGCCACGATTCCGCCACCATACTCATTCGTGTCACCGCCTGTCAGCCGCAGCCCACGGATTTCGACGTTCATCAGCGCAGAAGTGTTGTCATCAATATTCAACACCCGGCTGCCGTCGCCGTCGTTCGTCGTGTTGCCATCATTCAATGTCGAGTCGGGCGTTGGATCATTTCCCGAAGCGTCGATCGTCAAAAGCGTTGACCCCGGCCCGTCGATCGTCAGCGAATCGGTAATCACCAACTCACCCATCGTGAGCAAAATCGTCGCCAGGGCGTCGGCCGTGAGCGACGGATCGAACTCGATCGTGTCGGCCCCGGCCACAGTGTTCGTGGCAAAGATTGCCTCGCGGAGCGACGTGAGGCCGTCGTTGAAATCAACCGTGTCGGCAAGCGTGGTGACCGTTGCCACGGCCAGTAGCCGCCGGTCTTCCAGCGGCTCGATGCGCAAAGGGCGGCGATGCAGAGCGGCAGAGCGAGCAGTGCGTCTTCGTCGACCTATCGAGAAGTCCCTCCCCCAGTGATCGTTTCCCACGATTCTAACCGCCCCTTCGGGGGAGAGCAAACATTTCTGGCGGCCCGCCAGTCGACCGCCGAATTCAAAAACTGATACATTGACGATCAGCCCTATCTTCCGTCCCTTTTGATTCGCGTCCCAGTCGGCCATGCCCCTCGCCAAAATCACCTCGCCCGATTCGCCCGCGCTGGCCGAGCTGTGCGTGCAGCTCGCCGCGGCCGCCGATGATACGGATCGCAGCGGTCGCTGGCCGGCGGAACAACTCGCCCTCTGCGGCGAAGCGGGCGTGTTCGAGTGGTTCCTGGAGCTGCAGCACGGCGGTCAAGGTTGGAGCGTCGAAGATGCCATTCGCGGCTACGTGGCGATTGCATCGGCGTGCCTCACGACGGCGTTCATCCTCACGCAGCGGACCGGCGCTTGCCGCCGCATTGCTGGCTGTGCGAACGAGTCCTTGAAGCGGCGCTGGCTGCCGGGCCTCGCAAGCGGCGAACAGTTCGCGACCGTCGGCATCTCGCACCTCACCACCAGCCGCCGCCATCTTGGCCGGCCCGTGCTTGCTGCCGAGCAGAGCGCCGGCGGGTTCCGACTCGACGGCATGTCGCCGTGGGTCACGGGCGCCGCCGCTGCCGACGTGCTGGTGTTGGCGTCGACGCTGGTGGAAAACCACCAAGCGACCGACCGCGAGTTGCTCGTCGCCGTGCCGACCAATCTCCCGGGCCTGTCGATCGATGCGCCGTTCCCGCTGGTGGGACTCACCGCCAGCTCGACCGGCGCGGTGCGGCTCGAGGGCGTCGAAGTGCCGCACGATTGCGTGATCGCCGGCCCGGCTGCCAACGTGATGACCAGCGGCGTCGGCGGCAGCACCGGCGGCTACGAAACCTCGGCCCTGGCGCTGGGCCTCGCGCGGGCCGCGATTGCCTTTCTCGCGGCCGAGTCGGCGAAGCGGCCCGAGCTCGCCGCACCGCACGATGCGTTGGCCCGTGAGCATGCCGATTTAGTGGACGATCTCACTGCACTGGTCCGCGGCGAAGCCCGCTGTACAAAAGAATCCATTCGCCAGCGGGCCAACACCTTCGTGTTGCGTGCGACCCAAGCCGCGCTCTCCGCGGCCAAAGGAACGGGCTACGTGCTCGGCCATCCAGCCGGTCGCTGGTGTCGTGAGGCGTTGTTCTTCCTGGTTTGGAGCTGCCCCCAGCCGGTGGCAGCGGCCAACCTTTGCGAGTTGGCAGGCATTGCCGACTAGCCTTCGAGCGCGGATGCTATCACGCGAGTCGCGACGCACTTTTCGCGCGAAGATTCAAAGAACTTTCTCCGGTGTGCGTCAGATCAGGTTGACATTAGCGGTCGGACAGGGTTAGATTGGTGATTAATCGCCCGCTCTTTTCAGCTTGGATACGGAACAGGTTTGGCTGGAACGCAGTTTTGATCTGCCTGCCGAGTGCGAAATAGCGAGCGCGGGCCGAATCGGTGGACGGGGCCAGCCGTCTCAGCTTTCGGCTTGAAGGATTCATTCGACCTACGTCAGCGGCACGGATAGGCGAGATCTGTTGACGACGGCACACGCTGCCGCGAATTTATTTGCAGGGGAGCAGTTCCCCGCGACTGGTTTTTCAAAGCACTCGATTTGCTGAGGAGCCGCGTCGCGGGTCAATGTTGGGCGGAGGAGATTTATCCATGCGCCTCGCTGGACGCCAACATTCGGTAGCCATTCCGATTACGCCCGTTCGGACGTCGTCCGATTCGCTTCGTGTGAATACCGCCGCCGCGCTGTCCGCCGCGCCCGATTCCGCCGCTGCTGAAACCGAAGTCATTCTCGCCCCGGCTGGATTCACCGTATCACATCCGGCCGCGACGGATCGCGCTTTGGAGCGACGACGCCAACTAGCCGTCGCCATCCGCCAACGAATCGAATCGCGGCTCGGTGGCCGCGTGCGCGACTTGGCAATTCGCATTAAGGGCAACGCGATCGTGCTCGAAGGCCGCTGCGCGACGTTCTACACGAAGCAGTTGGCACAACACGCCGCCCTGGGCGTCCTCGAAGACGAGCAACTCGATAACGCGATTGTCGTCACGATGTAGTCCGCGGCAGCACGCTTCGCAGGGCCTCTTCCAGCAGCGCACTGCCGGCGAGAAAATTCATTTCGATCACCAGCGCCCAAAGCGGCCGGCCGCCGAGCCGCTCGACGGGGAGCTTCACCAGGTCTTTGTGCGTCGCCACGACGAGCTCCGCCTCCGACGCCGCGATCGCTGCGTCCAGTTCCACTTGGTCGCCTGCGCTATAGGCATGATGATCGGGAAACTCCCGCCAATACACGATGCTCGCGCCCTGCCCTTCGAGCGTGCGGCGCAGCGAGGCCGGATTGCCGATCCCGCAGAACGCCGCTACACGCCTGCCGGCAAGCGTCGCCACCGGCTGCGTGTGTCTACCGGCATCGCGCAATTCGTGCGGCACGTGTGCCGCTTCACACCACGCCGCCTGCGGCGCGAGCTGAGCGACACGCCGTCGAATCGCCTCTCGATCTGCCGCGTCCAATTGGTCGGCCCGCGTCAGGCAGACGACGTGGGCACGCGCCAGTCCGGCGATCGGTTCGCGCAACATGCCGCGCGGGAAAACGTGCTCGAAGCCAAACGGTGCCGAGGCGTCCAACAGCACCACGTCCAAATCGCGCGCGAGCCGCCGATGTTGAAAGCCGTCGTCGAGCAGGATCAATTGGCTGCCGAACCGCTCGATCGCGGCCCGCGCGGCGGCGACGCGGTCCGGGTTCTGCACGTGCGGCACGTCGGGCAGCGACTGCTCCAGCTCCAGCGCTTCGTCGTTCTTTTCGCCGACCGACGCCCCGTAGCCGCGGCTCACGATCGCCGCGCGAACGTCCCGGTCGGCGAACCAGCGGGCGATCCACTTGACCATCGGCGTCTTGCCGGTGCCGCCGAGCGTCAAGTTGCCGACGCTCACGACTGGCACAGCGACACGTTCCACCGACGAATGGGCCCGATCAAAACGCCAGTTCCGCCAATTGACGGCCGCCGTGTACGGCACTTCCGCCAGCCGCATCACGCCCCGCGCCAGCGCCGCCCCGGCACCGCGTCGGCGGCCACTCACGATCTCGCGGAAGGCGTTGGCATCGAGCATGGGCAGGGGCAATCGGCAGGACAGCTCAAATACATACGGCCCACGACAAATTTCGCCGAAAAGTCGCGAGACTTTTGCTCTCTCCGGCATCTCAGAGATTGGACCGACGCCGTATAATAGAGAGAACGCTCTGAATCGCAAAGTCCGTCCGGTTCGCCAATCCTCATGCCCGTCGATCAACTACCCTCCGAAAGTGCTCGTCCCGCGAAGCGCGGCGCCCAGGTCGTCCAATACGAAGAGTACATCGACAAGCAGATTCAAACCACCCGACACATGGTGAAAGCGGTCGACGTGACGACCGCCCTGCTGGTGATGGCGATCGGCGCGCTGGGCATCCTGCTGGCCGCGGCGGTCGTCGAGCACTGGCTCGTGCCCGGCGGATTCAACGTCGGGGTGCGGCTGCTGCTGTTCGTCGTGCTTGTGGGTGGGCTGAGCTTCTATGCGACTCGTCGGCTGTGGCCGCTCTGCGTCGGGTCGATCAACCCGGCCTACGCGGCCCAGGCCATCGAGCACGATAATCCGTCCCTGAAAAACAGCTTGCTGAACCTGCTGCTCTTCCGGCAGCATCGCGAAATCATCACCGATGCCGTTTACGAAACGCTTGAAGAACAGGCGGCCCAACGGCTCACCCGCGTGCCGGTCGAGTCGGCCGTCGATCGCACGCACTTGTTGCGGCTGGGCTACGTGCTGATGGCCGTCGTGGCGTTGGCGGCGCTCTACAAGATATTCTCGCCCAAGGATCCATTCATCACTGCCCGGCGCGTGCTGATGCCCTGGGCCGACGTGGTGCCGGCCAGCCGCGTGGTGATTGAAAACGTCGAACCGGGCGCGACGACGCTCGCCCGCGGCGAGGTCCTCACCGTGTCGGCCGACGTCCGCGGCATCGGCGACGACGACCCGGTCGTCGTCCGCTACACCACGGCCGATGGCCAGGCCGTCGACATGCCCGCGCCGATGAAGCCGTCCGCCGCCGGGTTGCGGTTCAGCGGGCAGATTCCGCCGGCCCACGAAGGCGCGCTCGCCGGCGTCGCTCAGGATTTCCGCTACCGGATCGAAGCCGGCGACGCGCGCTCGCGCGAGTACTCCGTGTCGGTCGTCGCTGCGCCGACGATCACGATCGAGAAAATCGACTACGACTACCCGGACTACACTGGCTTTGCCGACCACAGCGTCGAACGACTGGGCGACATCCGCGCCATCGAAGGCACCAAGGTGACGATCCATGCCCGGGCGAATCAACCGATCAAAGAGGCGGCGATCGATTTTGAGGCCGACGGGCGACGCGACGTCGCGCTCCAGTCGACCGGCAACGAGGCGCAAGCAAGTTTCGTGCTGGCGCTGCGCGACGACCGGCAGACGCCGAAATTCACGAGCTACGTGCTCCGCTTTACCGGCGACGACGGCCGGGCGAATCGCGACCCCGTGAAGTACCCGATCGACGTGCTGCCCGACTTGCCGCCGGAAGTCGCGATTCTCGCCCCGGCGGAGAAAGTGCGCGACGTGCGACTCGACGAAACCGTCGCCATCGAGGTCGAAGCCCGCGACCCCGACTTCGCCCTCTCCGAGGTGCGGCTGCAAGGCGAAGTGGCCGGCCGCAAGGTGATCGACGCTCCGCTCTTGGCGACCCTGCACACCGGCCGATTCAGTGGGCGGCTGTTGTTCAAGCCAAACGAACACGCTCTGCAGCCGGGCGAGGTGGTCCGCTATTGGATCACCGCTCGCGACAATCGCACCCCGGCAGCCCGACGAAACGGCCAGCGATTCGCAAACGCTGCGCGTCGTTTCGCCCGATCCCAAGCAGCCGGGCGAGCGCCGCAAGATCGCATCGCCCAGCGCGAAAAACGCGCAGCCGCAAAATGGCAACCAGTCGGGCGAATCCCAATCAAGCGAAAAACAAAGCGGCGACCAACCGCAACCCGGCGAGTCCGCTTCAGCGGACGGGAAACCCGACCAAACCGGCGAGCAAAACACCGCCCAGCAGTCGCGCGAACAATCCAGCGAACAACCTGACAACAAGCCCGGCGAGTCGGAGTCGGGCGGCAAACCAAGTAGTGACGGCCAGTCCTCTGCCGGCAAACAGAGCGGCGAATCTGGCGATCAACAACAACCCGGCGATTCCGCTTCAGCGGACGGGCAATCCAACCAAAACGGCCAACCGAACAACGCGAATCAAAACCCCAGCGGCAAGTCCGACGCAAACGGTCGCCAAGGTTCGGCGCAAAAGCAAACCGGCGCCCAGCAAGGATCGAAGCACGCCCAACGCGAACCCGGCAACAGCGCTCAGTCGAAGCCGGGCGACAAGCCGCCTGTCTCCCCCGAAGGCGACAACGACGGCGAAGCGTTCGACCGCATCCAGCAATTCCTCCAGCGCGAAGGCAAGCTGCCCAAGCCCGGCGACAAACAGAACCGCGAGTCCAATTCCGAGTCCGGCGGCGCGTCCAAAGCCGAGTCCGGCGGCGAGTCCACTTCGGCGGACGGGCAACAACCAGCCGGGCGATCAAGCGAAGACGGCAAGCTGGACGCCAACGCCAACCGTGACAAAGGCGCCGAATCGAAACCCGAGAACCAAGCAACTCCAAATGCCGACTCCAAAGGCGAAAATTCTGGCGCAGAATCGTCCCCCAGCGATACGCCCGAACAAACCAACGAACCCACCGACAAGGGCGACCAGTCGCAGTCGCCCCAGGGGCAACAGACGTCGAGCAAAGGCGAATCCGGCGCCGGCGATCAACCACAGGATTCACAGGGCTCACCCGACGCACAGCCGGACATGAAGCCGGCCGACAAGTGGCAACAAAAGCCCTCTGGCGAAAAGCCGGAGGGCGGTCAGGAGCCACCTTCCGGCAGCCACGGCAAACGCGAGTCCGACTCGCAAGGCGACCAGGGCGGCGACCGCGCGGGCGGTGGCGAAGAAGGCGGCGGGCAAAAGGCCGATCGCGAAGGCACCGGTGGCGCCGGCCAGAACCAGTCGGCCGACGAAGGCGCCGGCGAATCGTCCGAACAGGGCGCGGGGCACGACTCGCCGAACGCCGGTGAAGATGCGACGTCGATGGAACGCACGGGGCAGTCCGGCGCAAGAGAAGGGAGACGGCACCGGACAGCGCGAGGGGACTGGTGATCAAAACAAACCAAAGAACGGGGGCCGACCATCGCTGCGCGATGGTGCCCGCGCCCCGGCTCGCCCCGACGGCGAGTCCGCTTCAGCGGGCGGGCAACAGGGCGACGCGCCAAAGAACCAATCCGGCCCCAACCCCGCCGAGAAGCCATCGGAAGGCTCCCAAGACACCGGTTCCAGCGCCGCCGACGGCGCCGGCCGCGTCCCCAACGGCACCATGCAGCCGGCCAAGTCCACCGGCACCGCCCCCGACGCCGACTCCGCCAACCTCGACTACGCCCGCCGCGAGACCGACCTCGTGCTCGAATCGCTCGCCGAGCAGATGAAGCGTCAGAAAGTCGATAAGCGGCTGCTTGATGAACTGGGCTGGACAGAAGCCGACCTCAAGCGGTTCGTCGACCGCTGGCAACAGCTCAAAGCGGCTGCCCGCGACAACGGCCCGTCCACCGACGCCGATCGACGCGAATTGGCAGATGCACTTCGCAGCCTCGGCCTCCAACGCGGCCAGTTGCAGCAATCCAAGGTTTCCGACGACGAGCTGCGCAACCTTCGCCAGGGCTACCGTGGCGCCGTGCCGCTCGAATACCAAGAACGGCTGCGGGCCTACAACCAAGGCGTCTCGCGTGCGCGGCAAGATGGCGAGTAGAATGGCAGCTCGGGTCTTCCGCTCCCTTCTAATTCGGCGTTGCCGCCGACGCCAAGCCAAGCTAAGGAAGTCATGTCGCTGTTCGTGCCACGCTATCTCGTTCCGTTCCATCCCAAGCGGATTCCGCACCACTTCGTCGACGTGTTGGTGATCGGCGGCGGCATTGCCGGGCTGCGGGCCGCGATGGAAATCGATCCACGGCTCTCGCTTCTGGTGATCACCAAGGACACGATGGAACAGTCCAACAGCGCCTACGCCCAGGGCGGCATCGCCGGAGTGATCGATCCCGAGGACCGCTTCGAGGACCACGTCACCGACACGATGGTCGCCGGCGCGAATCTCTGCGATCAAGAAGTCGTCGAGATGGTCGTCCGCGAAGCGCCCGACCACATCCACGATTTGATCGCCTGGGGCACGCAGTTCGACCTGGAGAACGGCAATCTGCTGCTCGGCCGCGAGGGCGGGCACAGCCATCGCCGCATCGTCCACGCACTCGGCGACGCGACCGGCCACGAAGTCATGCGGGCGATGATCCAGCGGGCCAAGACCGAACTCGGCGCCCAATTCTGGCCGAGAGACTTTCACGATCGATTTGCTCACCAACGACGGCGTCTGCTGCGGGGCGCTGGTCTGGAACGCCGACCACGGCAAAACATTTGTCTGGGCCAAGCAGACGATTCTTTGCACGGGCGGCGCCGGGCAGATTTACCGCGAGTCGACCAATCCGGCGGTAGCCACCGGCGATGGCCACGCCATTGCCTATCGCGCGGGTGCCGAGCTGCGCGATATGGAATTCATGCAGTTCCATCCGACCGTGCTCTACATTGCCGGTTCGAGCCGCAGCCTGATCACCGAGGCAATGCGCGGCGAAGGGGCCTGGCTAGTCGATTCGACCGGCCACCGCTTCATGTCGAACTACGACGAGCGGGGCGAGCTCGCTCCGCGCGACGTGGTGAGCCAGGCGATCGTCGCCCAGATGGAAAAGACGCGGCAACCGTGCGTCTATCTCGATCTCAGCCACCGCGATCCGGAATTCGTCCGCAACCGGTTCCCCGGCATCGCGAAGACCTGTGCGGAATTTGGCATCGACGTCGCCCGCGACCCGATCCCGGTACGGCCGGGAGCCCACTACATGATCGGCGGCGTGACCGTCGACCACGATGGCCGCACGACCCTCGATCGGCTCTGGGCGGCGGGCGAAGTCTCCAGCAGCGGGCTGCACGGTGCGAATCGGCTCGCGTCGAACAGTTTGCTCGAAGGCCTCGTCTACGGCGCCCATGCGGGCCGCGGAGCGTCGGCCTCAGCGCTCGAGCAAAGAGATTCTTACGAGGTGATCCCGCTCGAGAATCCGCCGGTCGAATCGCCGACCGAGCCGCTCGACTTGGCGGACATCCGCAATTCGCTCAAGAGCCTGATGTGGCGCGCGGCCGGCGTCCATCGCTCTGGCCCGCAACTTGGCGAACGCCAACGAGACGATCCACCGCTGGTGCCGCTACGTGCTCGCGCGGCAATTTGCCAACCCGACCGGTTGGGAACTCGAAAACATGCTGACAGTCTCCGGCTTGATCGTCGAGTCGGCGCTCGAACGCACCGAATCGCGCGGCGTCCACCTGCGGAGCGACTTTCCGGAGCCCGACGACGCCCACTGGCGACGACATTTGTCGGTGCTGCGCGGCGGCTAGCGCGTCTCTACGTGCCGCGTGTTGAGCTTCAGATTCTCAACGCCAACGGACTTCAACAGGTCGATGAGCGCCAGCACGTCGTCCCACAACAAGCCCTTCTCCGCCGACAAGGAAACTTCCTGGTCTGAGGTCGCCGGGCCGAGGTCTTGGAAATACTTGCGGACTGCTGCCTCATCGACGCGGCGCTCGTTGAGATAGAGCTCCAGATTTCCCGCCGCGCCACGTTTGAGCGTGAACACGAGCGGCGTCTGTTCGACGGCGGCTGGTATCTCCGACGATTCCGGCAGCTCGACCTTCACCGGCGCGGTGCCGACGATCGCCGGCACGGTGATCATGAACACGATCAAGAGCACGAGCGTCACGTCCACCAGCGGCGTGACGTTGATGTCGCCCAGCGGAGCCGCTTCGTCTTCGTAGGTCGAACTGAAAGAAACGCCGCCGGCCATCAAACGCTCCTCGTGGGTGTAGCGGCCGGCGCGGGCTCGGCGGGTCGGACGTCGGTCGGCAGATTCGCCAGCATCAGATGCGCGAGCGAATCGACCTGCGCCAGCCGCGTTCGAACCTTGCGCTCGAACAGGTTGTAAGCCACAACGGCTGGAATCGCCACGAACAGCCCGAACGCCGTCGCCACCAGCGCTTCGAACACACCGCTCATCACGGCGCTCGGGTTGTTCTGCCCGGCATTCACGTTCATCTCATGGGCCGCCTTGATGATCCCCAGCACCGTGCCCAACAGGCCGACGAACGGGGCGTTGCTGCCGATCGTCGCCAGGATCGAAAGATTCGCATCGAGCGCGGGCCGCATCCGCGCTTTTGCGCTGAGCATGGCTTCGCTGGCCGCGTGGACGCCGTGACGCAAATTCACCAGCCCTGCCGCCACCACGCCGCACTCGATCGAGTACGCGTGGGCCTCCTTCACCAGTTGCCACGCGCCCGGCAGATTTCCTTTGCGCAGCTCGTCCTGCAGTTGGGTCCCCAAATCGTCGGCGTCGACCCCGGTTCGCCAATAGTACCACCAGCGTTCCAGCATGATCGCAATGCTCAGCACGCTCAGCCCGACCAACAGCCAAAGGATCCATTCCGCTCCAAGGTAAGTCAGCTTGAGAAGCAGAAAGGTCAGCATCGGTATCCTTCTCGGGTGGCACGCCTAGAGCTTCAAGCGATGGGCGTGGCGGGCGCGATCACATACTGCCACGCCCTTCGCCGAGCCTCTTGGCCGTGCCACCCCAACGCGAGTTTGCCGCGCTTCTAATCTATAAACCTACCGACAAAACCGCGAGAGTAATCGCTGCCGCCCGCCAGGTCGACGGCAATATAGCGAGGGAAACCGCCGCGAAATCGGCTTTTGTCCGGCAGCGTAGAACCCTCCCGCGGGCGTCGGCGTAGCTGTATGGTATAGACACCTGCCCGGCATACCGGGTACGCTTCTACCGGCGTACGGGTGGCCTGGCAAAAGGCTGGGCGGCACCAATTTGGGCATTCTGCCCGGGACCGTTCTGCCCCGGGGCCATTCTGCCCGGAAACGTGGTCAACCGATTCCCGTTTCCCATACCCTGCTGCAGTGCTCGCGGAGCAACGAACCCATGACACGCTTGGCAACGAATTCGCCGCCGCTGGGCGGCACACCGGTCCGCACGGCCATGATCGAGGCCGACGGACTCTCCAAGTTCTACGGCGACTTCGCGGCCTGCCGCGACGTGACGTTTTCGATCCGCCAAGGCGAGGTGGCCGCATTCCTCGGCCCCAACGGCGCCGGCAAGAGCACCACGATGAAGCTCTTGACCGGCTACCTCGCGCCCTCGGAAGGCGAGGCCCGCATTGCCGGCTACAACGTCGCCACCGAGCGGATCGAAGCGGCCAAGCGACTCGGCTACCTCCCCGAAAATGGCCCGCTCTACCCCGACATGACGCCGCGCAGCCTGCTGCGGTTCTTCGGCTCGGCCCGCGGCATGACCCGCCAGCAGATCGACGAGCGGATGGACGTCGTCATCGACCTCTGCAAGCTCAGCAGCGTGGTCGGCAAGCCGATCGGCAAAGCTCTCGAAGGGCTTTCGGCAGCGCGTCGGCATGGCCCAGGTCCTGCTGCACGAGCCGGACGTGCTGATCATGGACGAGCCGACCGCCGGCCTCGACCCCAATCAAATCCGCGAAGTCCGCGAAACCATCCGCCGCATCGGCCAAACTAAAACCATCCTGCTCTCGACCCACATCCTGCAAGAAGTCGAAGCGATGTGCAACCGCGTGATCTTCATCAATGAAGGTCAGGTCGTGTTCGACGGATCGCCCGACGAGTTCGCCGACCACGACAGCGACATCAGCGAGCGGTTCCATCAATTGACGCGAGCGGGAATTTAGCACGTACGTCAGGCTTTCCAGCCTGACATAACGCATAGGTCAGCCTCGAAAGGCTAACGTACGAACATGAACTTCACCGTCATCAAAGCGATTTTCAAGCGCGACTTCGTCAGCTATTTCTCGAATCCGACGGGGTACGTGTTTATCTGCGTGTTCGTGGTGCTCAGCGCGCTGGCCGCGTTCTGGCCGCCGGAGTTCTTCTCGAACAACCTGGCCAACCTCGATCAGCTCAACAAATGGCTGCCGTTCATCATGCTGGTGTTCATCCCGGCGATCACGATGAGCATCTGGGCCGAGGAACGCCGCCAGGGGACCGACGAACTGCTGCTCACGCTGCCGGCGGGCGACATCGACGTCGTCGTCGGAAAATACCTCGCGGCCGTGGCGATTTACACGGTCTCGCTGCTGTTCTCGATGTTCGCCATCTGGCTGGTGTTTAGTTGGGGCCTCGGCTCGCCCGACGTGGGGCTGTTCGTCGGCTCCTACGCCGGCTACTGGTTCATCGGTCTGGCGATGCTCTCGATCGGCATGGTCGCGTCGTTCCTCACGAACAATCTCACCGTCGGCTTCATCCTGGGCATGATTTTCAATCTGCCGCTGGCGCTATTCGGCGTCGCCGACTGGATCATCAAAGACCCCGAGCTGGCCCAAGGAATCAAGCGCTGGAGCGCCGTCGAGCAGTTCGGCGACTTCCAACGCGGCGTGATCAGCCTGAGCGGGATTAGCTATTTCGTGCTGATCTCGGTGGTCATGCTCTACGTGAGCATGGTCCTCATCAGCCGCCGCCATTGGACCGGCCGCGACGACGGCGGCACGATGTGGGCCCACTATCTGACCCGCACGATCGCGCTGCTCTTGGTCGCGGTCGGCGTCAACTTGTTCCTGTCGCACCACAACGCACTGCACGTCGACATCACCAGCCAAGGGCTCAACTCGCTCTCCGACCGCACGGTAAAACTCGTCCACGAGCTGCGCGACAATCCCGACGTGAAGACGATCCGCATCGACGCCTACGTCAGCCCGCAGGTGCCCGCCGAATACGCGCCCCACAAGCTCAACCTGCTCTCGACTCTCTCGGAGTTGAGCGCGCTGAGCGGCGGCAAGATCGTCGTCGACGTCCACCAGATCGAGAACTTCAGCGAAGCGGCCACGCTCGCCGAGCGGACCTACGGCATCGAGCCGCATAGCGTCGCCACGATCAATCGCGGCGTCCGCGGCAACGAGGAAGTCTTTTTCGGCGTCGCCTTCAGCTCGGGGCTCGACAAAGTCGTGATCCCCTTCGTCGATCGCGGCATCCCGGTCGAATACGAACTGGTCCGATCGATCTGCACGGTTGCGGGGCAGCAGCGCAGAACGCTCGGCGTCCTCAAGACCGACGCACAGCTCTTCGGCGGCTTCTCGATGCAGGGACCGACCGAGGAATCGCAAATCATCACCGAGCTCAAGAAACAATACGACGTTTCCGAGGTCGACCCGTCGAAGCCGATCACCAAGAAGTACGACGTGCTGTTGGCCGTGCAGCCTTCGTCGCTCACGCCCGAGGCGATGACTAACTTCGTCGAGTGCGTGAAGTCGGGTCAACCGACCGCGATCTTCGAGGATCCCATGCCCTGGCTCAACTCGTTTGGCGGCGTCGTCGGCACGGGCCAACCGAAGCAACCGCCGGGCGGCATGATGGCGATGTTCGGCGGTCAGCAGCCGCCCGAGCCGAAGGGCGACATCTCGCAGCTGTGGAAACTTTTGGGCGTGAAATTCGACCCCGACTCGATCATTTGGCAAGACTTCAACCCCGAAACCAAGCTCGGCGATATTCCCAAGGAATGGATCTTCATCGACGACGGTCTCAAGGCCCAGAACGCGATCGATCCGTTCAATCCGCTCGACCCCGTCTCCGCTGGAATGAAGCAGGTGCTGTTCCTGGTCGGCGGCGCGTGGCAGCCGGAAAAGGGCTCCAAGCTCAAATTCACCGAGCTGGCCCACACCGGCCCGAACACCGGCTCGATTACCTACCGCGACTACGAAATGTGGAACCGCTCGGGCGGCACCATCCAGCCGCGCCGCAGTCTGACGCACGACCAATACATCGTCGCCGCCCGCGTCGCAGGGCACCGTGGTGGACGATGCCGACCTGTTCGCATCCGACACCAAGGGCAAAGAGGCCGCGCCGAAGGATGCCGGCAAAGAACTCGACCCCGCCGAAGAAGCGATCAAAGCCTCGAACACCGCCGAGGCGAGCTCGCTGAAGCGAGCGGGCGATTCCACCAAGGAAACCGACCCCGCCGAGAACCCCAACCAGGCCGGCCCCAAGAAGCACAACATCGACGTGATCCTCGTCTCCGACATCGACTGGATCGCGCCGATCATCTTCCAGCTCCGCGAGATGGGCAAAAACCAAGACATGCTCGTCGATTGGAAGTTCCAGAACGTGCCGTTCGTCTTGAACATTCTCGACTCGCTCGCCGGCGACGACCGCTTCATCGACATTCGCAAGCGGACCCGCTCGCATCGGCTGCTCACGAAGGTCGAAGAGGCCACCGAGGAGTATCGGTCCAAGTCGCTCGCCGAACGCAGCAAGTTCATCGACGAATCGAACGCAACAAATCGAAAAGGTGCGGCAACAGTTCCGCGACAAGATCGCCGAACTGGAGAACCGCACCGATCTCGACGCCCGCGCCAAGGCGCAGCGCATCGAGATGCAGCGGATCGACTTCGAGCGGCAGCGCGACGTGCAAATCGCCCGGCTCGAGAAGCAGCGCGACAAAGAAGTCAAGCAGAGCGACCGCGAACTGGCGGCCAAAATCCAAGGCGTGCAGAATTTCTACAAGTTCTGCGCCTTGGTTTTGCCGCCGATTCCGCCGATCCTGCTTGCATTTTTCGTCTTCTTCCACCGCCGCCGCGCCGAGCAAGAAGGCGTCGACACCCGCCGCCTGCGCTACGGCAAAAAGAAATCAGCAGCATAGGTATTAACGGAGCCTTTCGATGAGTGAATCAGCCAAGACCACGACCTTTATCGCCGTCGCGCTCGTCGCGCTGCTGGCCGGCTGGGCGTCGCGCCCGGCGTCGGTCGACGTGAACGTCGGCTCGCTGGTCGGTGAGAATCTGACCAAGGGCTTCACCGATCCGGGCGAAGCGCGACGACTCAAAATCGTCGAGTTCAACGAAGCCTCGGCCGCGCTCCGCGAGTTCGAAGTTGCCGAGGAAGACGGCCTGTGGACCATCCCCTCGAAGAACGGCTACCCGGCCGACGCCGCCCGGCAAATGGCCGAGGCCGCCACCTCGCTGATGGATCGAAAAATTCTCTCCATCGCTAGCGAAAACGCCGGCGACCACGAGCAATTCGGCGTGATCGATCCGCTCTCGCCGAAGCTCGAAGTCGGGCAGAAGGGCGTCGGCACCCGCGTGACGATTTCCGACATCCAGAACAAGCCGCTCGCCGACCTGATCATCGGCCGCGAAGTGAAGGACACGAACAACCAATCAGCATTACGTCCGCGAGGCGAATCGCGACGTCGTGTACGTCGTCGAAATCGATCCCGAAGAAACTCTCGACCAACTTCGCAGATTGGATCGAGAAGGACCTCTTGAAGCTCAACGCCTGGGACATCCAGGACGTGCAAATCAACGACTACACGGCCGAGCTGCAGCCGGTGATGACGCCGCAAGGATTGGCGATTCAAGTCGCTTGGGACCCGCGCAGCGAACTGAAATTCGGCCTACGACGACAAAACCTCGAAGTGGACGCCCGAGGAACTCAAAGAGTTCGACAAAGACACCAATGGCTACGTCGAGTTCAAGCTCGCCGACGACGAAGAGCTCAACGCCGAAAAGCTCGACGCGCTGAAGACCGCGCTCGACGACCTGGCGATCGTCGACGTCGACCGCAAGCCGGCCGGGCTCAGCGCCGACCTCAAGGCGGGCGTCGACTTCCTCGACAACGCCGAGGCCCGTAAGGACCTCCGCTCGCTCGGCTTCGCCACCATGCCCGCCCGCGACGGCAGCGGCGGCCAGGAACTGATCTCCAGCGAAGGCGAATCGATCATCACGATGAAAGACGGCGTCGAGTACGTGCTGCGGTTCGGCGACCTGCGGATGGACGCCGAGTGCCAAAGATGCGGAGCACCCGCCGAAGCCACCGCCGCCGAAAAAGCCAAAGCCGGCGACAAGTCGGTGCAGCGCTACTGTTCGCCATGGCCCGCTTCAACGAAGCCGCGGTGAAAAAGCCCGAGCTCGAACCCCTCCCCCCACTCCCCGAGGAGAAGCCCGCAACGAAGCGACGGAGACCAACCGAAGACCTCGATCCGGCGAGCTCGCTTCAGCGAGCGGGCGAACCCGCCGAACACCGAACAAACCAGAATCCGAAACCACCAAACCGGAAGCCAAAGAGCCCGAAGCGACAAAACCCGAGGCCGCGAAACCCGAGCCCCGAAAACCGAAACCCCTGAACAGAAATCCCCCGAGTACGAACACGCCGTCGCAGAGCGCAAGCGGATCGAAACCGAAAACAAGCGCAAACTCGACGCAGTACAACGCGCTGTTGGAAAAAGGCCGCCAGGAAGTGAAAGACTTGAACCTCCGCTTCGGCGATTGGTACTTCGTCGTCGCCAACGACACGTTTAAGAAGGTCCGCCTCGGCCGCGACGACGTGGTCAAGAAAAAGTCCGCGAATGCGAAGTCCACTTCCGCCGATGCGAACGCCAGCGCTGCCGGCGCCCCGGCGCCGCCCTGCCCGGCCTGCCGTCGATTCCCGGCGTTGGTCAATAAAGTCGCCGCAAAGCACGCCCGTGTCGCGGACGACAATCGCGAAGAAATCTCGCTCTCCGCGGGTGTCGCGGCGGGCAATCTGCGCGTAAAGTGGTTAGTGGCCATCGGCGCTACACTTCTTTCCCTCTCCAGTCAGGCGGCGATCCATGAAACTGCGTTTTGCTTTCTATTCTTGTTGGTGATCGCCTCGATCGCTGGTCGCTCCGTCGCGCATGCGCCGAAGCGGTCTTCAACGTGCGCGACGCCGGTGCGACGGGCGACGGCAAAACGCTCGACACCGAGGCGATCCAGAAATCGCTCGACGACTGCGGCAAGGCCGGCGGCGGCACCGTGCTGTTGCCGGCCGGAACTTATCTGTCGCAGCCGCTCGTGATTCGCACCAAGACCACGCTGCGGCTCGAGACAGGGCGCCACGCTCAAGGCGACCGACGATCCCGCCGACTTACGCCGAGGCCGACGGCCCGGCAAGTTCAACGATTTTCTCACCGGCAAAGGACCTCGAAAACGTCACGATCGAGGGCCCGGGCACGATCGACGGCTCCGGCCAGCGGTGGTGGATCCCGGCCGAGGAAGCCCGGCAGAAGAAATCGGGCTACACCCTGCCCCGCCCCAATCTGATCGTGCTCACGCGCGTGAAGAACTTGATCGTGCGCAACGTCACAATCCAGAACTCGCCCAAGTTTCATTTCGTGCCGACCGAGTGCGACGGCGTGCTCGTCGAGAACGCGACGTTCCTCGCCCCCGAGCGGTGCGCCGAACACCGACGCGATCGACCCCAGCATGTGCCGCAACGTGACGATCACCCGCTGCCTGATCGACGTCGGCGACGACAACGTGGCCGTGAAAAGCGGCAAGACCGTCGACGGCCGCGAGTTCGCCGCCGACGGGCTGACCGTCACCGATTGCACGATCAAGCACGGCCACGGCATGTCGATCGGCAGCGAAACGGTCGGCGGCGTCAAAGACGTCGTCGTGCGGAACTGCACGTTCGAGGACACCGACAACGGCATCCGCATCAAGAGCGATCGCAAGCGCGGCGGCACGGTCGAAAACGTGCTCTACGAAAACATCACGATGAAAAACGTCCGCGGGGCGATCACGATCACCAGCTACTACCCAAAGATTCCCGCGACCGACACGGCCCAACCGGTCACCAAGACGACGCCCGCCTACAGGAACATCACGATCCGCAATCTCACCGCCACCAGCACCAAGGACGCCGGCGTGATCGTCGGCCTGCCCGAGAGCCCGATCGAAAACGTGCTGCTCGAAAACGTGCAGATCTCGGCCGAGGGAAGGGCCTCGAGATTCGCCACGTCCGCGGCATCAAGCTGGTGGACGTCACGATCACCCCAAGCAGGGCCCGCCGCTGATCGTCGACGACGCCGACGTGCCGACCGGTGCCGCCGCGAACTAGCGATCCCGCCGCCTGTCACGCCGGCGCCGAAATCGAGCCGGCAGCAGGATCGCGGCCATGACGCTTGCAGCAACCAGCGAGGAAGGTTCGGGAATCGGATCGACGGCCAAGTAGCCAGGACCGGGTGGGCCCACGAATATCGTTGTCGAAATCGCACCGCCGGACTTTGCGGCCCGTAGGATGTAGTCGTCCGTGCTCGTGTGTTCGACTGTCCAATAAACGCGGCTGTTGTCGACGGCCACGTTTCGAATCGAGAAAGTTTCGTAGATCGCACTAACGATACCAGAACCGTTCTTTGGAGCTGCTAACAGTTCCCCCGTTCGAATATCCGTCCAGTACAACGAGTCGTCGTCAACTGTTAGATCGTATAAGGACACAGCAGAGTATTCGTCGTCGCCATACAAGACTTCCGCCGTGCCGCCGTCCTTCGGCCCCCGCAAGATGAGGCCTTTACTCTTATCAAGCCAATATACAAATTGGTCGTCGACCGCAAGTCCGCCAGATGCGTTGGAATCCGTGCCGAATAGTTGGCCAACGGCTCCGCTGCCGTCATTCAAACCACGATAGATAGCGCCAGACACGATCCAATACAAAAACTGATCATCGGCAGCGATTGCTGACATGAGCGCGGGGGCCGATGGTTCGAGATAGTCGTTGGCTGAGTACAGAACGCTTGCCGAGCCCGTGCCGTCTTTGTTGCCGTGGAGAATTTGATCTGTGGCGGAATCCGTCCAATAAATCGAATCCTGATCAACGGCCACTCCCAGAGGATTGACTTGATCCGGCGTCCCAGGATAGTCGTCAATATCAAAGAGCGTGGTGACCGCCCCGCCACCTTTGGGACCTCGATAGATCGCTCCTCTAGACCAATACAGGAAGTTGGCCTGCGCTGACGCGATGCTCAAACACCAAATTACACACGCCAAGGCGCTCACACGTCGTCGGCGTGGCATCCGCCAGGTGCTGCTCCGCCGCGCGGGGCGAGAATAATGCGAAAAAACATACATGGCGATCAACACTTCGCAAATCCGGTGTGGCATCCCCGTTAATGACCTGAGGTTGCTGTCGCAATTTGCAGTCCCTTCCTCGGCCCGATTATTGACTTCGCGGGCCATGATGGTCAAGCTTTTTCTGCATGTATTCATCTTGTTGCGGCTGTACGAGCGGGCCTCTCCCGGCCTGCTCGCGCAGCCAATTGATCAACCGCGTGACCGGCTCCTATGGCCGACTCCGTATTCGCGGTCAGAGACCGCTCCCACAGCGTTTTTGTGCAAAGCCCCGCCCGGCAGGTGCTCACCAACAACCCAATAGCCGGCGAGCCACGCTTGCCGGACCGGCCCGCGTAGCGGCTCGGCTATTCCTTGCTCGCCGATGCGACTTCCTCGCCCATCTCGCGGAGCGATTCGAGCGTGAAGATGCCCGTGTCGTGGCCGTCGCTGAAGTCGATGCCGTAGGCGTAGCGGCCCACGGGATTCATCGCCGCGATCCCGAGCGGCGTCGCTTCTGCCGCCGAGAGAATCGGCAGCGCCGTCGCTGGAGGTGGCGGGGCATTTCGCTTCTCGCGGCACGTCGCACAGGGGCACTTGTCGCGCAACTCGCGGATCGCATACTCGCGCACCTGGCCGTCGCTCCAAACAATGCGGAGCCGGCCCGCGTCGGTAATTCCAAGTTTGCTCGGTTGGATGTTCATAACGCAATTGTGTGCTTAGCGAGGGCGTTCATCCACTAACCGCCGGCCCTTGCCTTCGAACCGCGGCAGCGACGTCGCTCTCACCGACCGCACCTCGACCTTGAGGCCCAAGCGGACTCGCAGCTCCTCGGCGATCCGCGCCGGTTGGTGTAAATGATCTTCGACTTCCACGACCAGCTCGTCCAGCTCCCCGTGCTTGCGCACCGTGAGGCGGTACTCGGCTACCTCGGGAAAGCCGTGCAGAATCTGCTCGATCGCGCTGGGATAGATGTTCACGCCGCGGATGATCATCATGTCGTCGGCCCGGCCCAGGACCCCGCCCTCCAGCAGCACGAAGCGGTTCGGCCCACTTGTTGGCCACGTCGGCCGCACCAAGTCGTTCGTCCGGTAGCGAATTACCGGCGCTCCGACGCGGCCGAGCGACGTCAGAATCAAGTAGGCCAATTCGCCCTCTTCGGCCGGCTGGCCCGTCTCGACGGAGATGAACTCGGCGATGAACTCCGACTCGTTCACGTGGAGGCCGCGCCCCGCGGCGTCGGCGAATCCCCACGGTCCGACCTCCGTTGCCCCCGCATGATCGACGACTCCGGCGCCCCACGCCCGCTCGATCCGCGCGGATCGCCGGCACGCTGCCGCCCGGCTCGCCGGCCACGACGATTTTTTCCACCGGCAATTGCGTAAGGTCGATCGTGTGCTCGGCCGCCACCTCCGCCAGCCGCAGCGCATACGTCGGCGTGCAAAACAGCGCCGTCGCCTGCGTCGTACGCAGCAGCTCGAGCCGCGCGAGGCTCCCCATCCCGCCGCCGGGAATCGCCAGTGCCCCGCGGGCCACGATCGCGTCGAACGCGCTCCAGAATCCAATGAACGGACCGAATGAAAACGCCAACAGCGCTCGATCGCTCGACGTCAGCTCGGCCGCGTCGAGCACGAATTGCCAACCGTCAATCCACCACTGCCAATCGTCCTGCGTATCGAGCACCGCCAGCGGCCGCCCGTGCGTGCCGGATGTTTCGTGGAACCGCGTGTACGCCTCGATCGGAAACGAAAGGTTTGCGGCAAACGTCTCGCCCCCTTCCGGCTGCAACTCGTCCTTCATCGTGAACGGGAGTCCTGCAAGCTCAGCGAGACTCGACAGCGCCCGCGGACAGCCGGAGAGCTTGCGGCCATAGAATTCGTTCGACGCGAGCACCGCCGACAACTGCCGATTCAGCTTCTCGATCTGCAGCCGCTCCAGCGCACGTCGGTCGAGCGCTTTGAGATCGCGGCGTTGATCGAAGGACAGGTTCATCCACCTGTTCCCAAACAAATCAATGAAGCTTCCGTGCGATAGTAGATCCGCCCGTTCGCCACGGCCGGCGTCGCCTGGCAGCGGTCGCCGAGCGAGTTCTGGGCGAGCAGTTTGTATTCCTTGTCGGCCGCCAGCACGGTCACGTCGCCATCCTTCGAGAGCCCGAAAATGCGGTCGCCGATCCGTACCGGCGAACTGTGGAACATGCCGCTCACGCGCTTGCGCCAGTGCGGCTCGCCAGTCGCGGCGTCGAGGCAGGAGACCGTGCCGCGATCGTGCCACAAGAACAACAGGTCGCCCGCGGCCACCGGCGTCGGAATGTTCGGCACGCCTTGCCGCGTGCGATACGCTTCGACGGGCGGCGAGCCATTCTCGCCGGGCCGAAGCGCGATCATCTGCAGCCCGTTGTTGCCCGAGCCGCAGGAGACGAACACCAGCCCCGCCGCCACGATCGGCGAGCTGACGCAACGGTCCGGCAGGTCGTTCTCCAGCACTTGCCAAGCGATTTTGCCGGTCGCCGGGTCGTAAGCCGTCACGCCGGAGCCCATGCTCGACATCACCAGCAGCTGGCGACCTCCGCTCTCGAGCACGCAGGGCGTGGCAAAAGCCGTTTTGCCGGGGCTGCGTGGCACGGTCCAGCGAAGGTCGCCGGTCATCCGATCGACGCCGGTAACGATGCTGCGGTCGGCGCTGTCGGTTTCGTTCGCCACGCACACCATGTCGCCCACCACCACCGGCGAGGTGCCGAAGCCGTGTTGCTCGACCAGCGACCCGACCTGCCGCCGCCAGACTTCGTTGCCATCGTGCGTGAGCGCGGCGAGCGTTACCCGATCGCCATCGAGCCAGAGCACGTAAAGCTGATCGGCGTCGGCCGCGGGCGTGCTGGTAGCGTAGCTGTTGTCGGAGTGCATCGAATACGTGTGCGACGTAAACCGCTTCTCCCAAAGCTGTTCGCCGCTCTTCGCGTCGAAGGCGAGCACGATTTGCTCACCCGATTTCGGATCGCCGGACGTGACAAACACGCGATCGCCCCAAACGATTGGCGAGCTGTGCCCGACGCCGGGGAGTGACTTCTTCCACAAGTAGTCGGCCTCGGTCCACTCGCTGGGAATCCCCGCCGCCTCGCTCTGTCCCGCGCCATTCGGCCCGCGAAATCGATCCCAGTTCTCGGCCTGCGTCAATGCTCCACTAAAGAACGAGCATCCCACGACAAGAATCGCCAATGTCTCTCGCAGAGACGCAGAGACGCGGAGTAAATGCGAATGACGAATCGTTAGCGATCGAACAAATCGAAGAATGTCTTCCACAACATCACCTCTCTGCGTCTCCGCGCCTCTGCGAGAGACTTTTCGAATTACCGTTCGATGTGATACTGCTCGATCTTGCGATACAGCGTCGCCCGGCCGATGCCGAGCAGCTTCGCTGCGTCCGGTACGTTTCCGCCCGAGCGGCTGAGCGCCTCGGTGATCAGCTTTCGCTCCCAGTGCGCGATCTCGAGCGTGTCGAGGTCGCTGCTGCCCGAGTCGCGCAAGGCCAGGTCCGCCGGGCGAATCTCATTTTCTTCCGCGAGCACCACCGCGCTATCGAGCACATTGCGGAGCTGCCGGACGTTTCCCGGCCAACGGTAGGCCAGCAGCTTCGCCCGGGCCGGCTCGCCGAGCGTGAGCGTCGGCCGGCCGTGTTGCCGCCGAAAATGATCGAGAAAGAAATCGACCAGCAGGCCGACGTCGGTCCCCCGATCCCGCAGCGGCGGCAAATACAGCTCGAATACGCTCAGCCGGTAAAACAAATCCTCCCGAAAGCGCTTCTCTCGTACGTACTGTTGCAGGTCTTGGTTCGTCGCGGCGATCAGCCGCACGTCGACTTTCACTTCTTTCGTCGCCCCGACCGGCAGAAATGGGTGCCCTTCGAGAATCCGCAGCAGCTTGGCCTGGCCTTCGAGCGTCATCTCGCCCACCTCGTCGAGGAACAGCGTTCCTAAGTCGGCCTGCTCGAAGTAGCCGATGTGATCGCGGTCGGCCCCCGTGAACGCCCCCGCCTTGTGGCCGAAGAGCTGGCTCTCCATGATGTCGGCCGGGATCGCGGCACAATTCACCGAGACCATTGGGCGATCGGCCCGCGGACTCCCCCGGTGGACCGCCCGGGCGACCAGCTCCTTGCCCGAACCGCTTTCGCCGCGGACCAGCACGCAGCCCGGCGCCTTGGCCACCCGCGTGATCTTCGACTTGAGGTCGCGCATCGGCGCCGATTCGCCAATCAGCTCCGAGTAGCCGGGCGACTTCTCGACGAGTTGCTGATAGTCGGTCTGCAGCGAAGTCAATTGGCGGGCCCGCACCAGCGCGATCGCCACCAGGTTGGCCACCGAGATGATGAAATCGAAATCCGACTGCCGGAACCGTCCCGACTGCAGATAGACGTGGATCGCGCCGAGCGTGGTTCGCTCGCCCTCTGCCGTCCGCCGCACGAGCGGGGCACACACGCCGTCGGCAAAATGGGCCAAGCTGTGCGAGTCTTTACCAGCCGCGTCCTTCCCCGTGGCTTGATTGGCGATCCACACCGCGTGCCCCTGCCGCGAGACCAGCTCGGTAAGCGACTGATTGAGCGTCACCCGATTGGCTGCCTCTTGCGGAATCACTAGCTTGGGTTGCAGCCCGCCCTCGTCGTTCACCGCCAGGAAGCCGACGACCGCCGCCCCGGTGCGCTTCTTGAGCAAATCGAGCGCGATCTCGACCACGCGATTCGGATCGCCGCTGCCCATCAGCTTGATGCAGAGTTGGTAGAGCAGCATCAGCTCTTTCACTTGCTCGGTGCTCGGCAAGCCGGCCAGCGCCTCCTCGTGCGACTGCTGCACGGCGATCGGCATGTCCTGCACGATCGTCTGCATCACTTGCGGATCGTCCCCCTTGGCCGTGGGCGGCTCTTCCGACTCGTGAAACCCGAACTCGGTTGCACCGATGCGAATCGTGTTGCCGTCCGCGAGCCGGGCCTCGTCGATCTTCTGCCCGTTGACCGTCGTGCCGTTGCGGCTGCCCAGATCGCGGATGCTCCAGACGTCCTCCCGCCGCACGATCACCGCGTGCTCGCGCGACGAAATCGGGTCGGGAATCGAGATGTGACAATCCGTCCCCCGCCCGATGACGTTCTCGCGCGGGATCCAGCGGGAAATTCGTCCCCGCCCGGTTGCCAGTGAGAATCGTCAGATAGGCGTAAAGCACCTTGTGATCCGTCATTGCGCCATGGGAGTCTCAAAATGGGATGCCTTGCGAGGTTTATCCTACACTAGGGGCAAGCTGCTTGAAATCGCTTCCACCTCATAGTTAAGTGCCCGAATTGCTGAACGCATACACAATTATCCAGGCTTGTTTCCGACAAAACGCGGTCTAACTCGCATGCTGGGAAAAAAACAGCCCCCGCGAAGAAGATTTAGGTTCGAAAAACTCTCCTCAGAATGCAAGGTTTCGACACCAGAATTCATTTATCATGAGACCAGCAGCGAGATCCATTAGCGCCTGCCCCTAAGACCGATGTTCGGATAGCTTTCATCATGCCCTCCTGGCCGGATACACGATTGAGTTTCATCCATCGGCTGGCCGACCCAGCGGATTTCGCCGCCTGGGAATGGTTCGAGAAATGCTACCAGCCGGCGATCTATCGCTATGCACGCAGCCGAGGCTTGCATCAAACGGACGCGCTCGACGTTGTCCAAGAAGTACTGATAGCCGTACATCAGCAGGCGGCACGATGGCAACCTACCGGAAGAACGGGCAGTTTTCGCGCATGGCTGGCGGAAACCGCCCGCCGCGTCACCTTACAGGTGATTCGTTGGCGCGACCGAAACCGAAGCAACGCCACAGCCAAAGAAATCGCCGAGGGGGTCGCCATGTCGCGAATTCTCGACGACATAACCGACGATCAAACGGAGATCGATCGCTGGAAATTCTATTGTGCCGCTTCCATCGTTGAAAGTGACGTCAGTCAAAAGCATTGGCGTGTCTTTTGGATGACTGCCGTGGAAGGCAAATCGGCCGAAGTTGTGGCGAAATCGCTCTCGATGCGGGTTGGGACCGTGTACTCGATAAAGTGCCGCGTACTCGCGCGAATTCGTCGTGCCGTCGATGAAATTGATGAGAACTCCGCCACCGGCGACAGAGGCCCATCATGACCTACTGCGACCGTGATTTGAGTCGCCGCTTACTGCGTGACGAACTCACTTTCGACGAAGTCATCCAGTTCGAGATCCATCTGGAGACGTGCTCAACGTGTCAGCTCTCGCTCGAAGAAGAGGCGGGCACTTGCGAGACTTGGAGGTCGGCTCACGCGCTGCTTGGAATTTCGTCGGAAGTTCCCTGTTGGTCCGACTTTGCCGCCAGCCATTCGATGGGCCTGCACGAAGACAAAACGGCCGACAAAGATTCGGCCCGCGCGGCGATCGACCTTTCCATTCTCTCGCCGACTGACGATCCCAAATCACTGGGCCGCATCGGCAACTACGAGGTCACCGGCATCATCGGGCGCGGTGGCATGGGAGTCGTCTTCCGAGCGCACGACCTATCGCTTGGTCGCAATGTCGCAATCAAGGTTCTCGATCCGTCCCTGGCTGCGGTAGGTGCGGCCCGCGGCACGATTCGCACGCGAGGCCCGCGCGATGGCGGCCGTCGCGCATCAGCACGTCGTTCCTGTTTACACCGTGGATGAGCACCGCGGATTGCCTTTTTTCGCTATGGAATACGTCGCCGGTGGAACTTTGGAAGCCCGGCTTCGACAGGATGGGCCGCTCGACATTCTCTCCATCGTCCGAATCTCACGCCAGGTCGCCCTCGCACTTGCTGCGGCGCACGATTGCGGGCTCGTCCACCGCGACATCAAGCCCGCCAACATCTTGCTCGACCGCGGAGTTGAACGAGTGCGTGTGACTGACTTTGGGTTGGCGCGCGTCTCCAACGACGCCAGCTACACTCGCAGCGGACTGATCGTTGGTACGCCACAGTTCATGTCGCCTGAGCAGGTGCGCGGCGAAACGTGCGACGCACAATCCGACTTGTTCAGTCTCGGCAGCGTTGTCTATGCGATGTGCACCGGCCACTCACCGTTCCGGGCGGAATCGCTATACGGGGCTATGCAGCGAATCGTCCACGATCTGCCCCGCTCCATTCGCGAGCTAAATCCGGACATGCCAGAATGGATCGAGCAATTCGTCGAACGCCTATTGGAAAAACGGCCGTCGGATCGATTCGATTCGGCAACCACTGTCGCGCAATTGCTGGAAGCTGAACAAGCCCATCTTCAAAGTCCCGACCCACACGTGGCGCCCAATCGACGATGGATGGAGGACCAGCGGCACACGATCCCACAGAAACACGTACGACGCCGAATGCGGGTCGTGGTCGCATTGATAATCCCATGCTTCCTTGCTGCAATTGCATGGACCGTTTGGCTGGTAGTGTCAACGAATGGCCCGGCGAAACGTAACTCGGCCTCCGCCGCCGACACCTTGCCGCCTCCATCCGACGTTCCGCTCTGGAACGCCGACGGAACCGACGAATTGATTGGGTCGTCGAACGCCTTGAGAGCGAGTTTGTTTGACCATCCTACCGGGCAGACCGACGACGCTTGGTCGGAATCCGTCGAAGATCTGCGACAACGCATGAACGAATTTGAAGGCGAGCCCCTCTTTTGATCATCCCTTTCCCGAGGAGAGTCGACATGAAGAATTTACGTGTAATCTTGACAGTTGCGGCCTACGCGTTGGGTATCTCGGGCGCCGTTTTTGCCGTCGCCCAACAGCCAAGTCCCGATGTGGCTACAAGCACTCCATCCGCTTTGGACTTGGTCGACCAATCCGACGCTGCTGCTCAGGAACAGTCCCTCAACCTCCAAAGCCACGAGTTGCTGTCCCAGTACCGCGCCGCCACCGATTCGACCGAGCGCGAACGCCTGACGAACGAAATTGGAAAAACCGTTGCCTCGCAATTTGACGTTCGCCAGCGGCTGCGAGAAAAGGAACTCCAGCAACTCGCGGATCAACTCGAAAGGCTGCGGAATATCCATCGCCAACGGGCTGAGCAAAAGGACCGCATCGTCAAGGACCACGTTGAACAGTTGCTCCGCGACGCCGACGGCCTCGGCTGGGGCGACGCGCCTCACAGACCGCGGCCCTCGGTCGTTGTGCCGATGCTAATGGACGACGAATCTCTGCGATCGCGGATCAATGCAGTGATACCTGAATAGACTCGACAGCATTCTGGTCGAAAGCGTGGTTCTAGGCGGTCCATCAGTTTTGCACAATGTTCGCACAATTATTTGATGAGAGGTAGTCTATGCAGAAGTCGGTACTGCTTGTCATTTTAATGTCGCTGACCATCGAATCTGCATTCGCTAGCCATTCGGAGCGAGTCGACGACTTAGTTCGGCCGCTGCTCGGCCAAAACGCCGTCGTCGGTTGCGTGGTTGGCGTTTTTGACGACGGCGCGCGAGAAGTCTATGGCTATGGCCGCGTGAAACGGGAGGTCGACCAGCCGCCCAATGGCGACACGATTTACGAAATCGGTTCCGTGACCAAAGCGTTCACCGGCACGTTGCTGGCCGACATGGTCAATCGGCACGAGCTTGCACTCGAAACGCCACTGCAAAGCTTGATGCCGCCAGGCGTCGAATTGCAAATTATCAAGGATCACCCGATCACGCTTGTCGACGTCGCCTCGCAATCCTCCGGTTACCCACGGCTGCCGGACAACCTTGTACCGAGCGATCCGGCAAACCCCTATGCCGATTACTCCGCGAAATTAATGTTTGAATTCCTAGCCAAATACAAGCTTCTTCGTCCGCCAGGCCAATACGAATACTCGAATTTCGCGGTTGGAATGCTCGGCCACGTGCTTGCGATGCGCGTCGGGACAAGCTATGAGCATCTTGTGGTCGAGCGTATCTGCACGCCCCTCGGAATGGGCGACACGCGTATCACTCTGACTGATGAACAACGTCGACGCTTGGCGCCACCCTACAACGCCAAACTCGAAGCCGAGCAGAACTGGGATTTCGACACGCTGGCTGGGGCCGGAGCCCTTCGTTCATCCGCAAACGATCTACTCAAACTCGTCGAGGCATCACTCGCCAACGACGATCGACCTGTTGCCAAGGCCATCCATACCGCCTGGGAAAAGCACTTCGGCAAGTCGGGAGAAGTCGGCGTGGGACTGGGCTGGCAAATCGCCCGCGACAATGTTACTCGCTGGCACAATGGGCAGACCGGCGGTTACACTGCCGCCGTGTACGTGCATCCGCCAAGTCGCTTAGGCGTTGTTGTGCTCAGCAATACCGCGACCGATCTCATCTCACCGCTCGCCGAAAGGATCTTTAATACCGTGCTGGAGTCAAAATCGAAGTCCTTTCAGCCGCCGCAAGTGGGACACTAAACTCATGCCACAAGGTTTCCACCACGACAGGCGACATCGATTCACCACCGTGCTCTTGCTGGGTCCCGCGCTTCTGTTCGCATCTCTCACGGCGCAAGCAGAGACTATCAAGCGCATGGATCGTATCGACGCTCAAATCGACGAGATATTGCAACCATACGACCGCCCGGAAGAGCCTGGTTTAAGCGTCATTGTCATCAAGAACGACAATGTGGTGTACAAGAGGGCGTGTGGTTTGGCAGATTTGGAAGCAAAGATTCCCAACACGACTCGGACGAATTTCCGTCTTGCTTCTATCTCAAAACAGTTCACCGCGATGGCGATCCTGATTCTGGTGGAGCGCGGAAAAATCAGGCTTGACAACCGTCTCAGCGATTTCCTCCCAAGGTTTCCGGCGTACGGTCGCGAGATTACGGTGCGGCAGTTGCTCAACCACACCGCCGGTCTGCCGGATTACGCCGAACATATTCCGGCAGGCCAAACTGAACAGTTGACGGATCTCGCTGTATTGCGAATCCTCGAACAACTGAAGAACGGCGATTTTCCACCAGGATCACAATTCGCTTACAGCAATTCCAATTATGTGCTCCTAGGACTTATCGTCGAACAAGTTTCCGGACAACCGTTCCCGCGATTCCTGGCGGAGAACATCTTCGAGCCCTGTGGAATGACAAACACGATTGCATACGTCGCGGGAAAATCAACCGTTAAGAACCGTGCCTTTGGCTATACTCCCAACGAGAACAAATTCCAACGCACGGACCAAAGTCTGACCAGCGCAACGTTGGGGGACGGCGGAATCTACTCCTCCGTCGAAGACATGGCTCGTTGGGATCAATCGCTCTACACCACGAAACTTGTCAGTGCCGATGCACTTAATCAGATGTTTTCGGCGAATGAGCATGGGATCGACCGCTCGTCAGGCTACGGATTCGGTTGGTTCATCGACGACATCGGCGGGACGCGGAAAGTGTGGCACGGCGGCGGCGCCGTCGGTTTTCGAAACCAGATCGTTCGCTTCCCTGACGAAAAATTCTCCGTCGTCGTACTGATGAACCGAAGCGACGGCAATCCCGAAGTGATCGCGAACCGGATCGCCAAAATCTGCGTTCCCGCTTCGGTAGCCATCCAGCCACCGGTCGCCAAGGTGTCGCCAGCTGTATTGGACGCTTACGCTGGGTATTACGACGTGCGAGGAAGTGTCAGCAAAATGACTGCTCGAGAAGGGAAGCTCTTTTGGTTCGGCGTTGGACTAGATCCCGTGGAGCTACTGCCCCTTTCTCGAGACACTTTTTTCTACGCCGACCCTGACATTAACCCGGCGAGAGATTGGACGATCACTTTTGAAATGGATACACAGAATCATACCAATCAATTGGTATATAAAGTAGGCGGCAAGGAAGTGTTCGTCGCTCCATACCTTGGGCCGTTGACTGATACCTTGGTTCCGCGACCCGATCCCGATCCAAAGTTCACCCTGATCGTGCAAGCGTCCTTGAAAGCGTTCGCGCTGGGCGGCAAGGCACTGGATCGAGCCCGGGACGTTACGTGCGGTGCGAAGAAACACTTTTCTGATCATCCGATGCAAGAATTCAAGGAGTTCAGTTCGCTTAGGTATCTTACCGAACTCGGAATTGCCGACTGGGACATTTTGCGACTTGGCAGCAAAGCCAGTAAAATCATCTATTACAAATCGGCGACCAACAACTCCTCACGCTGCGTGCTAGTTTTCGTAACGACGGACCGCATGATTTCCGACGCGATCGTCGTCGACGAATAAGCATTTGGAAAGCAATCAAGCGCAGAACATTGTCTTGTCCGTCATTGCGCCATGGGAGTCTTAAAATGGGGTGCCTTGCAAAGTGCATCCTACCTTAGCGATGCGACCAAAGGAAACCGGCAAAAGCCACCGGCCGTTGCATTCCTGTCCACGGTTCCGCCGGTGGCCATAGCCGCAGAGTCACGTCGCCTACCGCGCTCGCAACAGCAGCACCGGGACGCTGAGGTTGTGCTGCACGCGGATGGCGGTCGTGCCCAGCAGCACGTCGGCGATCAGGCCGTGCCCGTGGGTGCTCATGGCCACCAGGTCGCAGCCTTGATTCTCGACCCACTTGCAAATCTCAGTCACCGGGTCGCCAAACGCCAGCTGCGCCTCGGCCGTCACGCCCGCGGTCTTCGAACTCCGCCTGAACGCCGGCGAGATACGCCTGATCTTCGTCAATTTCGTGGCCGGCCGCGTCCGGTCCGTAAACCTGTGCCGGCACACCGGTTGCCACGTGCAGCAGCACGACGCGGCTGTGCATCTCCGCTCGCCAACTGCTTGACGTGCTCGATGATCGCCCGATCGGTGGCCGTCGCTTCGAGCGTCACGAGAATTGTCTTGTACATGCGGCCTCCCCTCAAACCAATCCAACGCCTTCTGTTCCGTCCGTCTATGCCGCGACTCATGGTAACGGATCGGCACGCAATTCCATAGCTCCCGGCGACACAAGTCGCGTCGGCGGAGCGTCAGCACGTCAGCGCCCGACCACCACTTGCCAGGCGCTGGCGAGCGAATCGGGCAGACCATATATATCCATCGCCGTGATCAAAATTGCGCTGGTCCAGCCCGCTGCCAGCAGGAACCAGCCGTTCTTCCATTTTCCCATTCGCTTGCCGCTGCTGGTGAAGTGCAGCAGCGGAAACATCGCAAACGGCAGTTGCAGCGCCAGCACCACCTGGCTGAGCGTCAGCAGGTCGTTCACGCTGCTCTCGCCGCGAATGCCGATGATCAGGATCGCCGGCAGAATCGCCAGCCCGCGGGTGATCGCCCGCCGGACCCACGGCGCCAGCCGCCAGTGCATGAAGCCTTCCATCACCACCTGGCCGGCGAGCGTGCCGGTGATCGTGCTGCTCTGTCCGCTGGCCAGCAGAGCCACGGCAAACAGCACGCTGGCGGCCGTCGTCCCCAACAGCGGCGCGAGCGTCAGATACGCCACGCGAATCCAATCGGCGTCGGCGCCGAAATGGACCACTTCGCCGCCCGGCCACGGTCACGCTCTCGCGTCCGTAGAACACCATCGCCGCCAGCACCAGGATGCCCGCGTTCACCAGGAAAGCGATGCTCAACGCCAACGTCGAATCGATCGTGTTGAAGCGAATCGCGATCCGCGTGTGGTGATCGTCCGTCGTGCGGAGCTTGCGGCTTTGCACCAGCGCCGAATGCAGATAGAGGTTATGCGGCATGACCGTTGCGCCGATGATCCCGATCGCCACGTAGGCCATCCCCGCGCGACGCAAGCCCGGCGTGAGCAGCGCATGGCCCATCGCCGCGAAAGTCGGGCTGCGTCTGCGGCAGGACGAAAATCTCGATGAAGAAGCACACGCCGATCGTCGCCACCAGCACCAGCACCACCGCTTCGATCGTCCGCATCCCGAACCGCTGCAGCGCGAGCAGCAGAAACACGTCGGCCGCCGTGATCAGCACCGCCCACAACAGCGGAATGCCGAACAGCAAGTTCAGCGCCACGGCGCTGCCCAGCACCTCGGCCAGATCGCAAGCGGCGATCGCCACTTCGCACAGCAGCCAATTCGGCCAGCGCGTCCAGCTCGGGTACCAGTCGCGGCAGGCCTGGGCCAGGTCCTTGCCCGTCACCACCCCCAGCCGCGCCGAGGCGACCTGCAAAAAGATGGCCATCACGCTCGCCGCCAAGACGACCCACAGCAAGTCGTATTGATACTGGGCCCCGCCCGCCAGGTCCGTCCCCCAGTTGCCCGGATCCATGTAGCCGACGCTGACCAACAGCGCCGGCCCGGTGTACGCCCGCATCTGACGCCAAAAACCCATCTGGTGATGCGGCACCTCGACCGTGCCATGCAGCCCTTCCAGCGAGACGTGGCCGACTTTGACCACTGCTGGCTCCCCAGCGGGAGGGCGATTCCCGGGGTTGGCAGCGGCGTCGGCGGGTACGTCGGATTCGTGCGATGCCATAGAGATTGCCAGATTCAGTTGCCCACACGGGCTGCAGCGCGGATTGCGAATCCGCCAAAAAAGCACGGTTTTTCACGCCCTGCGGCCGATTTTTTGACTCATCAAAAACTATCATACGCCGGACTCCAATCGCGATCAAACCCAAAACGAAAATCCTGATGGATTTAGCCGAGTCGCTTGCGACGCGCGGCCACCGAGATCCGCCACCCATCCCAAGCCGATCGCCGCCTCTGTTTCAATGCAACGGCGAATCGGGGCATCGAGCGGTGCTTCATCGAGCTGGCGGACACATTTGGCAACATCAAATGCCGCGAACCAGGCGCGAAACGCTGTCCGCTCATCGGGCGACAATTGCTGCCCGGCCGCCTCTAATCCTTCAACCCAACGCGACGGCCATACATCAGATGACGAATTCCACTCGGATGGAGCCGCAACAACACGTGAATCGCACAGTCTGGCCCTGAAAGGGCTCAATCCGACCCGTTCTTCCTACGAGCACGAACCAAGACAGCACGACTTGATAACGGAGACTCGTGCCCTGCGGCACGGTCGTTCTCAATACGTCAACGAATCCGCGTTTACGCGCGCTTGATCAGCCGCAACAGTGCGATCAGTACGATCGCTCCCACCGTGGCCGTGATCAGGCTCCCGATCAAGCCGCCGGCCGCGATCCCCAGCAGGCCGAACAGATAGCCGCCCACCAGTGCTCCGATCACACCCAAGATCAGATCGCCCAACAGGCCGAAGCCGCCACCCTTCATGATCTGGCCGGCCAGCCAACCCGCCGCAATCCCGATCAAAAGAAACCAGACAAGTTGCACGTTGCACTCCTGTGAAATGCGTCACGCCAAATTGACCGCCGAACGGCGGCACTCGAACACCCGCGCTCACGCAAGCACGATCGCAATAATTATACGTCCGGCGGATCAGAAACTCAGCTTACCTGTCCGGCCGGCGGCCTGATAAACGAGCACTTCGATAAGACGGTAGTAGTCGTATCGGTCGTTGTGCCCGGCAATAACGCGAAACACCGCCCGCAAACGGACAATTGGCACAAACTACATCCGCCGCCAATCAATAACGCCAAACAACGGCCCGCCCTGAAAGGGCTCAATCCGTCAGCCCAGCGCCAGCCGGGACGAGTTCCGCGAGTCCAGGTGCCGCCATGGGTAGATTCGTCCGACAATTCCGCGGCCGAGCTACGCGGGCTGCCGATGGGAGTGCGTGATCGAGGCCGAAATCCACCGGGCTGCGAACATGCAGAATTCGGGCAACTAGCAAAGAAACCTAAACCACTTCCGATTTACGCGGTTTGCGCAGATGGTGTCGCGACTCGTGTTTCTTGTCCGCAGATGACGCCGATGGTCGCAGATAAGCGAGTATTCGGAGGAAGCGCCAGCGACACTTCATCTGCGCATATCTGCGTCATCTGCGGACAATGCTCCTGCCGGAGTTCGGTCGCAGTCGCCGGCCGCGCCGGGCCCTCCGTGAACGTCGTGGCGAAATCCGCCCCCGGACGAAAATAGTCGTTGAATTCGGCCGCCACGTTGGATAGGAACAAGTGTACAAATTCCGGCGGTCCCTGGCTGTGTTCGAGGCAATTCCTCCGCACACCTTGCTCCGCCCAGCAAGCTCTTTGACAACCTGAACGATCGAGCGCCGCAAACACCTGTCTGCCGGCGTGCGATCGACGCTTGCCGGCGCGAGATTGCGGACGGCCGTGCTAGGGGTGCGCACGAAGGGCGATTGTTTCGCTCCCTACAAAGCAGGGGGCGCAAACAACTTGACGTCTTCGTACGAAACTTGACGTCTTCGCAAAATCACGGGGGTTTTGCGCGCGACGCCTTCTCCGACCTGACGCCTTGGCGACAGGCTCTCGCAGTCTCCGTTAATAGACGGCGGTCGCCGGTTCAACGTGTTGTTGGCTAACAGCAGGATTCGGCGCCGCCGGCTGCTGGGCCGTGTAGATCGGCTCGAGATCGGGTTGGATCGAAGCGACCTTCGGTTTCCAGCCCGCGCCGGTCGCAGTATCCACCGCCAAACCAAGCGGACCGCCAATCACCACGTTGCCCAGCACCCACGGATTGAGCGTCGAACCGATCGGCACGGTGGTCGGCTGGTAGCCCGGCTTTTCGATCGTCGCGGTGTACTTCGCCGGCCAAACCCAGCCGTCCTTCCGTCGCAGCTCGACCGTCGCCGGCGTATGCGTCGCGAGCACTTCGTGGCCGTGCTTGTCGCGGATCACGACGTCGGCGTCGGACGGCCGGCTTTCGATTTTCACGGTCGCGGTTCGGCCGCTGATGATCGACGCGCATCCACCGGAAACGAGCGCGGCCCCAACGATGATGACACGGATCGTAGACGAAAAATTGCTCATGGCAGAATGTACCGAGAGAAGAAGAGAGTAAGCCGAGGACGAGATACATTGCGGCAGCAATTCCCCACCGGCGAGCGAGACGATAGCAAATCGAACGAGCCGATCCAGAGCAATTGGCGCGCCCGTACGCTGGCAATGCAAAACTGCCGTAACCGCCGCATCTTGTGGCAGTTACGCCGATCTGCTAGAGTGCTATGTTCCGCCGCGGGTACTGGCACGCAGTCGCCAGCGCGACCCAATGCGGGCTGTAGCTCAGCCTGGCTAGAGCGCTACGTTCGGGACGTAGAGGTCGAAGGTTCGAATCCTTTCAGCCCGACTTGTAATTTAGTCCGCCAAAACAAGACTATTCTGTTACCTGCCGACGGTCGGCAGTGTGGCGTTTTCCTGAAGCGCAAAACGGTACATACCGTTTTGGCCCCTTTGGAGACCCACACCATGCCCCGTCTTCTCCACACCGTACCCAAGTATCGTCGGCACCGCGGCTCGAATCAGGCCGTCGTCACGCTCAACGGCCGCGACCACTATCTCGGTCCGCACGGCACAAAAGCCAGCCACATCGAATATGACCGCCTGATCGGCGAATGGCTGGCCGCTGGCCGGCAGCCCCTCCACATTTCAGGCAGCGAACTGACGATCGCCGAACTGTGCGTCCGCTACTGGAAGTTTGCCGCCGGCTACTACCAAGCCCACGACGCCAAGAATCGCAATCAGCCGGCAATCAAGCGGGCAATGAAGTACCTCCGCGATCGCTATTCACGCACGCCGGCTGTGGAATTTGGACCGCTCGCCATCAAGGCCGTCCGCCAGCAAATGGTCGATGACGGACTTAGCCGTCGCTATGTGAACGACCTCGTGGCCAGGATCAAGCAGATATTCAAATGGGCCATCGGAGAGCAATTGCTGCCGCCCGAGACATTACAGGCTCTAGCAGCCGTTCCGGGCCTTCGCGCGGGCCGCACTCAGGCCCGTGAGAGCGAGCCCATTCTGCCGGTCGACGACGCGACGATTGAAGCCACCCTCCCCCACCTGCCCGATGTGCCGGCGGACATGGTTCGCATCCAAAGGCTCACCGGGATGCGACCGGCGGAAGTGTGCATGATGCGGCCGTGCGACATCGACCGCAGTGCTGATCCGTGGCGGTACATTCCGCAGCACCACAAGACGGCCCACACGGGCCGCGAGCGGTTGATTTTCATTGGCCCGCAAGCCCAAGCCATCTTGCTCCGCTATCTGGCCCGCGACGCCGAAGCGTACTGCTTCCGGCCATGTGACTCGGAAGCGAAGCGGCGTGCCGCCGTCCACGCCACCCGCAGCACCCCAATTTCCTGCGGAAATCGTCCGGGCACCAACCGTCGACGAAAGCCCAAGCAAAAGCCGGGCGAAGTGTACGATGTCGACGCCTACCGTCGGGCCATCCATCGGGCATGCGACAGAGCATTCCCTGCTCCTGCCGAAGTCGCCCACGATCCGGCGAAGCTCGCCGCCTGGCAGAGCGAGCACCGTTGGGCGCCGAATCAATTTCGCCATGCGGCGGCCACGGAGATTCGCAAGCGGTTCGGTTTGGAAGCTGCACAAACGACACTGGGTCATGCTCGGGCCGACGTGACCCAAGTCTACGCCGAACGCGACTACGCACTGGCCGCACGCGTCGCACGTGAAGTTGGGTAATCTGTTGTGACTCGAAAGCAAGCGGGGGGACCCCACGACCTCTGGAATCTTGACCATACCCCCCACCCCTGTTTGCTGACCCAGGTATTAGCTATCTCGCCCGTCCCGAATGTGACTTTCTAATCTGACTTATTTCGTCCCAGGGTCCCACCAGTTACAGGAGACAACTAACAATGGCCGGCAGACCACGCACAATGGCCCGAAGAGTAAAGCAGCTGTTGGAGCGATACACTGCGATCGACCAGGAGTTGCGCGAACTGATGCCGAAGCAGTACCTCGAACCCACCAACGATTCACTCGGCAAGTGTTGGCAAAGAGCAGTGCAAGCGACTGGCAGCGTCTTCGACTATTTGTTTGATTTGGGCTGCCTGCTGGAATTCAAAGCGGATGCGGCCGAGAAGCGAACTCGGGCAGCGAACGAGCCAAGCCATCCGGTCGACGATCCACCTCCGTCCCAGCAACCGCACCCGACGGACCGAGCCGGCAGTAAGTAGAGGATGGCCGTCAAGCGGGTCGAGGCGATGCTGGGGCGTCTTGCGTTTAGGAGATTCCCGCAATGACAAAGTACCATTCGGAACCAGGGAGCGAGGGCGAGACGGTTTAGATGCAGCACAGGGCGATGTGACCGTACGCACTTGCCCATTCTGCTAAGACGCCCCAGGACACGCCCTTTGCGCCAAGCAAGCTTGGGAGAGGAGGATGAGATGTAATTGACAACTCTGAAACCTTTCAGCGGAACCGTGCGGGTGGAAAGCCCGTCCAGTAGAGCCTGACCAGCAACTGGAAGCGAGTCTTGCGTGGTGTAGGAGTAATCCGCACTGCGAAGCGTAGACAGCCAGTCCGAAAGCCATGCTATCGAGCGTCGAAAGTCCTAAACGTGGGAGCCTCTGCACTAGGGTGTTCAGGGGCCACGCTGCTGCACTGCAATGGTCTGGTGCAAGCAGTCCTGCCGGCGTCGGATGGGAACATGTGCAAACGGACAATCGTGGTTCCCCAGGAACTTGGGAGAACCCTGTTCGCTCCTCGGCGAGTTCCCGGTTGGAGATACCGGGTTACCAACTCCAGGCCTTGGCGGCGCACTCGTCCGCCAGAGAGCGAAATCAGAGTGCAACCGAGGTACCGCCAAGCGAAGGAAACGAAGTGCGGCGGGATGGCGGCAGGGCGTCATAGCGTCTTGATAGTACCCACGAAGTTGGCGAACAGCTCCCGGCTGGAGCCAGCGGAGGGAAGCGAGGCGCCGATTCATGGAACCGTTTTTGAGAAACACGACGAATGCATCGAAATTCGACCATCGTGTCCACGAAACAGAAACGGATAGCAGCGTTGGCGAAACAGTCGCCAGAGATGGCTTTCACCTCGCTCGCCTATCTGATGGACATTGACTGGCTCAAAGAAGCATATCGACGCACCCGCAAGGATGGCGCCGTAGGCGTAGACGGGGTGACCGCGGAGCAGTACGAACAGGATCTGGAGGGTAACCTTCATAGCCTGCTCGACCGCGCGAAGTCCGGCACGTATAAGGCGCCACCGGTGCGACGTGTGCATATTCCGAAGGGCGGATCGAGTACCGAGACCCGGCCGTTAGGAATTCCCACTCTGGAAGACAAAGTGCTCCAGCGGGCGGTCGTCATGCTGTTGGAACCCATCTATGAGCAGGACTTCTTGGACTGTTCGTACGGCTTCCGACCTGGGCGATCGGCACACCAGGCGTTGGCATCCTTTCGAGATCAGGCGATGACCGGACGGCCTAAAGGCGGCTGGGTACTGGAGGTCGATATTCGCAAGTTCTTCGATAACTTGGATCATCGACACCTCCGACAGTTTCTTCAACTCAGGGTGCGTGACGGCGTGTTGTTGCGCCTGATCGACAAGTGGTTGAAAGCAGGTGTCATGGAAGACGGGAACGTAAGTCACCCGGACTCCGGGACTCCTCAGGGCGGTGTTGTTTCACCACTGATTTCGAACGTGTTCCTGCACTACGTGCTGGACCAGTGGTTCGAGCAGGACGTGAAGCCGCGGACGCGTCAGTCTGTCTTCCTCATCCGCTACGCGGACGACTTCGTGATAGGGTTCCGTGATGAGCGTGATGCTCAACGCGTCCTGGAAGTCATCCCGAAGCGATTTGGCAAGTATGGCCTGACCATTCATCCCACCAAGACGAAGCTCGTGCGGTTCCGTCCTCCTTCCTCGCGGAAGGATCGGAACGAATCACCAGACGATCGTCCTGGAACGTTTGACCTCCTGGGCTTCACTCATTACTGGGCACGCTCCCGGAATGGGTACTGGGTGGTCAAACTCAAGACCGCCAAGGATCGCTTCACACGAGCGGTTCGCAGCATCGACCACTGGTGCCGAGACAATCGACACCTGCCGATCCAGGATCAACATAAGAAGCTCAACGAGAAGCTGCGCGGACACTACGCGTACTACGGAGTAACCGGAAACTCGGCAGCGTTGGCTCGGTTTCTCCACGAGGTCGGACCGCGGTGGCGGCGGTGGCTTAACCGCCGTAACAACATCCGCTCGATGACGTGGGAGAAATTTCTTGTCATCCTCCAGCGTTACCCGCTTGCTCCCAATCGCGCAGTCCGCTCGACTCTCAGGCGCGCAGCAAATCCATGATGAGAGGAACCGTATGCGCTAATGCGCGCACGTACGGGTCTGTGGGAGCCCCGGGGCGGTAACGCCCTGGGGCCACCCGGTCCTTACGCAGGTTCCGGAATAAAATTTCGAAATCTCATTAAAGCGGAGAACACGGGGGGCGGGCACTCGGCTACAATGACGGCATCGCGTTGATTTCTGCCGCTTGCGCTGCTCGGCGCTCAAACTGGGAGGGACGACTCATGAAGGTAACCAGTCTGTTTGGCCTCGTCTTGGCGACGTTTGTTTTTTCCGCTTCCAGCCACGCCGCGACGATTCCCACGGTGCCGGTCGGCAATCCGGGCAACGCGGGCGATGTGCAATCCAGGGTACTTACGGCGCCGTCAGCTACAACTACCGCATCGGCCAGTATGAAGTGACGAACGCCCAGTACGTGGAGTTCCTCAACGGCGTCGATCCGACCGGCGCGAAAACGCTCGCCCTCTACAACGGCAATATGTCGAGCGATGCCCGCGGCGGGATCAATTTCAACAGCGGCGCTGCCAACGGATCGAAATACGAGATCAAGTCCGGACGCGACAGTAACCCGGTCGTGCCTGTCTCCTGGTACGACTCGATCCGCTTCGCCAACTGGCTGCACAATGGCCAGGGCAGCGGCGATACGGAGAACGGCGTACACGCTGCAGGGCGGCCGCCCACGCCCTCCAACGCCAACAGCATCACCCGCAATGCCAGCACAACGTGGTGGCTGCCCAGCGAGGACGAGTGGTACAAGGCCGCCTACCATAAGAACAACAGCGCCAGACGGGCAATTATTAGGGACTATCCCACCTCGACCGACGCGACGCCCTACAGCGATCAGCCGCCTGGCAGCGGCACGCCGACCCAGTCGAATACAGCCAATGTTTTCAAGGACGACGGCGTTGCGAATGGCTACGACGAT
>CAWKBR010000008.1:0-239598 GCA_963847875.1 uncultured Planctomycetota bacterium
GCAAGTTCGAGCGGCTTCGAGAAGCCGACCTCGAAGAATGCGCCGCCAGCGGATAGCAAGGCGATCGTCTTCAGCCAATGGGTCGAAACGCTCGTCGAGCTCAAGTCGCGGCTTGCCCGCTACACACCAGAAGTATTCGCCGGCCGAATCCCGCCGCGGCAGCGGGACGCGGCCATCGAGCGGTTCCGCTCGAACGACGCTCGAGCGTGATGCTGATGAGCTACGGTGCCGGCAGCGTGGGGCTGAATCTGCAATTCGCCCACTACGTCTTCCTATTCGACCGCTGGTGGAATCCGGCCGTCGAAGACCAGGCCATCAACCGGGCACATCGGATCGGCGCAAGGCCCCGTCACGATCACGCGGTTTCTCGCCGTGGGTACGATCGAAGAGCGGATCAACCAGATCCTCGAGGAGAAACGCGAGCTGTTCGACGCCGTGTTCGGGGCTTCCAAGTCGCCGCCCAAGCTCGGCCTGTCGCGCGACGAAATCTTCTCGCTGTTCGACCTCCGGCCCGCGGATGACGTCGCGTCCGCACTGCGTAACGGCAGACGGCTGCCAACACGGTCTGGCAGGCGACTCTACCGCGATTGCGGATCGCACGGGCTGCGGCAATCGCGGGAAAGCCACGCAGGGCCGGCACTAGGACTCTCGAGAGGGCTGCCGCCACTCGATTCTCACGGTTCACGATAACGTCGATGTACCTGCCACCACGCATCTTGGGCCTGATTGCCGCGACGGCACTGGCGGCGGCGGCCACCACCGCGGCCGGGCAGTGTACCGGCTGCGGCGGCGGGTGCTGGGAGGTTTTCGCCCCGATTCGCTGCTCGCCGCTCGACTTGCAACTCCGTCCATACTACATACCTCGCACGCCGGATTGGGCTCCGCACGATTACCGCTACGACGTCAAACAAACCGTGACCTGTTGCGGCTGCGGGCCGGCTTGCGGCGAAGGGTCGTGCCTGGCCGACCGATGCTCCTACCCGCCGGAAGTCGCGATCGGCATCGGCCCCAGCGAATTCGAGCTGCTCGGCAAGATCCCCAACGATTCGCTGCTCGAAGGCGCCGCCGCCGCCCCCCGGCCACAATAGTCCCGATCGCAAAAGGGAACTGGCTCCGAGCGGCTCAGCGAATTCGAGCTAGCGATCCTGACCGTCGCGCGGCACCTGCCCGTTTTTGGAATCGGCTATTCGTCGCCGTGCTACCACGTCCGCTGCAGCCGTTCCAACCCCTAAACTTTAGCGCCTCGGGCGTCGCAACGCAGGCAGAATCCGCAGTCCGATTCAATTCTCTTTGAGCCGTTCTCTGGGATGCGTCGATACATACGAATGTAACGGGAGGGCAAGACACCACAGCGTGACTTGCTTCAGGATAGAGGTCATCGCAAGACGACGGATCGGCTTGCGATGACCTTTTTTGTTGGCTGGGATTGATCGAGCTCGTGTTGACCGCGACGCGCAGTTCAGGTGGACCCCATTGGTTGGACAGCCTGATTAGATGTCTTTTTCTCCCGATGGACGGGTGCGATCAGGAGGACCGGCGGATGGCCGGGGGGCGATATTCTGCTGATTGCTGGGATCGCTCGGGCGAGCCGCCCGCGGAGCAAGAACATGCTTCGCGGGCGGCTCGCTTTTTTTCCAGTTTCGCCGCCACGGAGGCAGATTGCGGTTTTCCGCCCCTTTCGGATTGACGCGCTCTGCGTATTTCCGGGCATATTTTGCAACAAAAAATGCTTGGCCGATTTCCCGGCCGCAACTAGCATGAACTTTAGGTGGCGGCCACGCTACGTTCACTCTTCTAGCGGAGCGGGCGGAGGGTTTCGGTGGTTGTCCGGTTTCTTCTCTTGAGTTTTGCTTCTCTTGGCGGTAATTCGGTTATTAAGGAGACAGCTAATGTCGGTACATCATTGGTCAATCAAACTCTTCGCGGTCTCTTGGGCATTGACCGCTGCATTTTGCTTCAACACGAAGGCCCTGGCGGTATTCATTGTCAACGATACCTGGCAGGACGGCACGCGCACCGATCCGGCCCAGCCAACGTATTCGGAAAATGGTACGGATAGCGACTCGGACGGTGATTTGGAATCGGCGTGGTATCAGGGCGGTGATGGCACGCTCGACCCAGTCGGCGCCGGCGGACCTTTGCGTGCGGCGTTTTCTTCGGCTACGAGCGGATCGTCTGCCTCGTGGACCACGTATTTCACGCCGGAAGGCAGCGGAGTGAATCTCGCGAATCCTGGCGATCAGTTAAAGGTTACGTGGGTCTTCACTCCGACCAACGTGAACGCATCGAACAGCAGTCAGAATTTGCGCATCGCGCTGGCCGATAGCCCTGCTGCCGCCCGTCTCGACGCGGATGGCGCCCCGGGCTCTGCCGCATACACCGGCTATGGGATGTTCATTAACTTCGGTGAGACGACGGGCCGAAGTACGCCGTTCCGATTGGTTGAAAGGGCCGCCGGCAGCAGCGCCTTCCTCTCCTCCAGTGGCTCCTGGTCCACCGTGGCGGACGCGGCTGGCTTTGGCAATGGCGCGGTCGGCTATGCCAGTGGTACCGAGTACACGTTCGTAATGACGATCACGCGAAACGCCTCGGATTTGCTTGATGTTGAGGCGACGATGTCCGGTGGCAACATCAATGGCACCGGCAGCGTCTCGGTGTCTATGGCCGACTTGGCTCCCAATGGCGGCAGCTTCAATTTCGACACTTTTGGCCTGCGTCCATCGGGTGCGACGACCACGGCTGAGATATTTGACACGAGCCTGTTCCGCGTCGAAGGACCACGTATCGTTCCGGAGCCGGCAACCTTGGCGCTGCTCGGACTTAGTGGTTTGGCCTTGTTGGGAATGCGACGTCGTCGCTAGGTCAAACGATCAGCAAAATCACTTGGATAGGTTGCGGCGCCCTGGCAGCAGGGCGCCGCTTTGTTTTTGCGCGGTCGGACGTTTGTGCAACTTGACCGATCGTGTTTGGTTGAGCGACGACGTCGGCGTCGAGACGACGCCTGCCTCCGACTAATTGTTCCGCGAGCGCTGGTACTCGCGTGGACTCGAGCCGAACTCCTGGCTGAACGCCATCGAGAATTGCTTGGCGGACGAGAAGCCGGTTTGCTTGGCGATCGCGTAGATTTTCACGCGGGCGTCCTTTTCCAACAGTTGTTGCGCGAGCTTCAATCGCCGCTGCCGGATATACTGATAGGGGCTCTCTCCCAAAGCCTCGCGAAACGCGTATTCCATCCAGCGACGCGAGACGCCCACGTGCGAGGCCAACTCCTGCACGCCCAGGGGCGCGGCGATGTTTTGATTCAAATAGTCGATCGCCCTGCACAGTCGCGGGTCCTGGAACGCGACGGTCTCGGTCGATTCCCGGGCCACGACCCCTAACGGCGCAATGGTTTCTTCCAGGCTCGGCACCGGCTTGTGGCGGATCAGCAGATCGAGCATCGCCGCCGCGTGGTAGCCTTCCTGTCGGTTGTTGCGAGCCACGCTCGAGAGCCGCGGCTGCACGTGGGCACAAATCACCTCCTCGTTGTCGACGCCGATCACCGCCACTTGCTGAGGCACGCGCAGCCCCACCTGCCGACAGGCGTCCAGCACCTGGCGGGCACGGTAGTCGGTGACCGCAAACAAGCCGACCGGCTTGGGCAGCTTGGCCAGCCATTGCACCAGCTTGCGCTGCTGGTCGCGCCACTGCTGGCTGCGAACGCGGTACGTCGGCGGCATGAGCAGCGTTACGCTGTGAAAGCCCGCAGTCGCGAGCCGACCCTCGAAGCCATCGTGCCGCACGGCCGAATAGGCGACGCGCCGCAGTCCAAAGTAAGCGAATTGTTGGAAGCCTCGTTCGATCAAATGGTCCGCTGCCAGCTCCCCCACGACGCGGCTGTCGACGCTGACGCGAGGCACCAGAGTCTTGGCGAGTGTCGCCGAGATGTTGACGATCGGAAGCGAGAGACTCTTTGCGCAGGCAGCCTCGGCGGGCGTGTTGAGCGCGGCAATGATGCCGTCGCCGCGCCAGCCTTTGAGATCGAGCACCGACAGCGCGAGCGACTCGGGCGCCGTGACATAGGTCCAGTTGCAGCCCTGCTCCAAAGCGTATCGCAGCACCCCGTTGATGAGCTCCTCCTGGTGGGCGCCGCGTGGAAAAGCCAGGGCAACTTCTTTGGCTTGTTTCATTCGGGTTTTCTCTATATGTCTCAAATCGAGGGAGTGCGTGTTTCCAGTACATTATTGCAAGAATTGCCGCTTGGACGCAAATCCTTTTCAAATTAAAATCAAATTGACGGGCGATGGCCCTTCCTTGTCGCTTGGAGGGTGTCGTTCGCGGGTTGCTGCCCTGGCGGGAGCGGCCCTGAGGGAACAGCGGACACTTGTCGGCGGCGGTGGCAGCTTGCCGGCGCGGCGGCGAGCGTCAGGAAAACAAGCGGTGGTCTTTTCTGATTCGGTGCTTTGACGCGGCGCGCCGGACGAGCGCGGCGTTTGCGGATCATGCGTATAATCTAGATTGAGGAGTCGGCCTCGCGCCGGCAGTTCTGGGCAAAAGGAACGGTGGAGTCATGGCGAAAGGTGGAACAACAACACTCCGTCGACAAGCGTTCACATTAGTGGAACTCTTGGTCGTGATCGCGATTATCGGCATCCTGGTGGCGCTATTGCTGCCCGCGATCCAAGCGGCCCGCGAAGCGGCCCGGCGCGCGCAGTGTACTAATAATCTCAAGCAGATGGGAATTGCTGCACACAATTTCCACGACACCCATAAGGCGTTGCCACCCTCGCGAATCGTCGAACATCAGGCGACATGGCTCTATCTAATCTTGCCGTACATGGAGGACGTCCAGTTGGGAACATTGTGGGACATCTCGGAGGGAGATTTCTACGATCAATCCTATCAAGTTCGCACAGCGCAGGTTCCGACGTACATCTGTCCCTCGCAGACGCATGAGAGCCTGACGGTGCTGCATGACCTTCAAAACATTGGCGGGCACACGCACCCTGCGGGTGACGAGGGAAGTGGCTTCTATGGATCGATTGCCGACTACATGGCCAGCATGTCTTCCAGCTGTGCGACCGTGCGCATATACGGCTCCGAAATATTCTGGCAATCAGTATGGCGATGGTGGCAGTACGTCTAAACAGACATACATGGTGGACGGAGCAATTGTTCCAGTAAAGCCCGGAAATTTTCGCGGCAATCCAAATCTCCCGGGCGGCACCGGTAACTACCCCCAGGGAATTATCAGTTACAGCTCGAAAGTGTCGATGGCCAAAATCACCGACGGCACTAGCAAGACATTGATGTTTGGCGAAATCAGTGCTGAGCGAGCCAAGGGTTTCCAGGCATTTAACGGCGATAGCGCGCCAGGATTGTTTGCGGGCCAACATGCTCCCTTCGCTCCAAATCCAGAACCGGATCCGTGGCCGAACGGCTATTTCGCTTCCGTTAGTATTCAACCGAGGCCGGGTGGAAATACCGTCAGCTTTGGCAGCCCCCATCCTGGCGTCGTGATGTTTGTGATGGTTGACGGCAGCGTACAAGCAGTCAGTCGTGAAATCGATCCGACCGTGGTCGACCGTATGGCCCAGTGCGACGACGGTGAATCGTATGACGTAAACGGCACGTCGCCACCATGTAATTCCAGCGCCGGCCCGTCTCCACTTTGAGCCTCAATAGTATTCATGCCCGACGTGGGCGCTACCAGTAGAACGTTTTTCATTTAGTTAATGTTGGGATTACCGTATAGTCGTACACTTCTCTGATTGGTTGGAGGGACATTCGATGATACATGCTATGGAGTTTAACTGGCGGATAGGCGGTTTTGGGGCCTTGTTGTTCGCTCTCGGCGTCGCGGCGCCGACGTATGCGGGTGTTGCATGGCAAGCGGTCGCGGCAGGACCCAACGCAACGGCCGACTTTGAATTGTCGACGAATTGGGCCGTTCCGACCTACGATCCGATTCCCTCCATTGGTCCCGAGTTGCGACCGCCGGGTGCGGATAGTACTTGGTTTATTGAAGGCGCTGCGGATCGCGAAAACTTCGACGGAGTGATTACTCTCAACTCAGCCCGCGACGGCAGCGACGAGATGCACCCGAAAATCGGTGCCGGTGCCATCGGCGGCGGTATGTCGAACGAGATTACCACGCTGGCTATCAACGCAAATGTCACATTCACGGGCGCTGAACGGACCGGCACCGGGGACTTGAGCACCACGGTTCGACAATTCCGCGTCGGACAGTCGGATTTCACCGACGACGACGTCTTTCCCTGGGGAATTGTCAAGCAAACTCACGGCCAAGCACTGTTCGAGATGGCCGCAGATTCTAATCGATCCGACCTCATTATTACCGGCGATAAGGCACTCGCCGCAGGAGGTATCTGGGAGGTCGGCGGCGATGCATCGTTACATCTATTCTCGGACATGCAAATGGGCGCCAAATCCGGCGTCAAATCGCCGGGCGGTATCTTCCGCGTCCGCGGCTCCAACGCTGGCCCAATCATAGTCGGCGATCGTTTTCAGGTACGCAGCTTGACGTCCACGTGGGATGTGTCCGAGGTCGATTTAGGAGCGGGAGTGCGACAGCAGTTCAATCGCGGCAAGTCCGTTGTGGAATTTGTACTTGACGCCAATGGCGTGACGCCGATAACCGTAGAGGACAATCTCGATCTGGGCACCAATGCGACCATCACCACACCAACCTTGGGCGAAGTAAACTCCGTGGTGCCGGCGTTCCTGCGAGTGAAGCTTTCCCAGCCGACCATGAAGGGGATGGGAACCTACAATCCGGATGATCCGGGCTCTGGCGACGTCATTGTGCTGTTTAATGCGGACCGCATTACCACTGGCGTGACCGCTGTGCCAGCGGGTGCGGAGGAGCTACTGGAAGGTCGTTTCTTTGAGCCTGACCACACGAACGATTCCGGTACCTCTCCGCATCGCGCCTTGCTCGACGGATTTCGAATCAATGAAGATTATGCCGGTGCGGTGTACAGCTGGCAGATCAATTATTTTGAAAGCGGCGGTGGGACCCAGGATTCGGTGATTGATCCGGCAGTAATTCTCAGCGGACTGCAAATTACAGGAACGCCTGGCGATTTGAACGGCGACACGATCCTGAATGACGCGGATCGCAATGCGCTGATTGCAGCGATCGCCACACCGCCTGTATCGCACTACGATTTGCTCAATGCGCAGCAAAACCTGTACGACCTCAACGCCGACGATGTGATCGATGATCTCGATTTGGTGACGTTTAATACTTATTTCCTTGCTCCGGAAGGCCTCGCCGGCGATTTCAATGGCGATCACGTCGTCAACGCCGCCGACTATACGCTTTGGCGGAACAATTTGGGCGCCCAGAAGGGAGCCTGCTCAGTGGCAATGGCGATGGCGGCACGATTGGCCAGTCCGACTACGAATTGTGGAAGTCGCAATTCGGCATGTCGAACCTTGCTGGCGCCGGCGGACTCGCTGCCAGTGCCGTGCCCGAGCCCGGCAGCCTGTTGTTGACGTTGCTCGGCCTCGTCGGCATCGCTGGCTTCCGCCGTCGCTGGGCATGAGCAATTCGACTAGAACTGTTTCGACGTAAGATCCCGCGGCAGTCAGTTTCCAAACTGGCTGCCGCGTTTGTTTAGTTATTTCGTTCGAGGAGGCGCACCGTGCGATCAATCTGCTGGCTTGCGTTTGCCGTTGCGGTGGTGGCGTTCGCCGATCGGCTGGCGGAGGTTGCCGCCGCCGACCCCTCCGGCTGGGACGCGGTGCCGGCGATCGTCGCGGCGATCCAGCCGCCGACGTTTCCCGACCGCGATTTTCCCGTCATCGAGCACGGCGCCGTGGGCGACGGCCAAACCGACTGCCGGCCGGCGTTCGACGCGGCGATCGCCGCTTGCCACGAGTCCGGCGGCGGACGCGTCGTCGTGCCCGCGGGCGACTGGCTCGTCAAGGGGCCGATTCATCTCAAAAGCAACGTCAATTTGCATCTCGACTCGGGGGCGACCGTCCGCTTCAGCACCGATCCGGCCGACTACTTGCCGGCCGTGCTTGCCCGCTTCGAGGGCAACGAAATGCTGAACTATTCGCCGTTCATCTACGCGCTCGATGCCGAGAACATCGCCATCACCGGCGCGGGCACGTTCGACGGCCAGGCCGAGCCGACGCACTGGTGGCCGTGGAAGAGTTCGAGCAACGAATCGGACACGCTGCGGCAAATGGGCGAAGAGCAACGTGCCGGTCGAGAAGCGGGTGTTCGGCGAGGGGCACGAGCTGCGGCCGAACTTTGTGCAGCCCTACCGCTGCAAAAACGTGCTCATCGAAGGCGTCACCTTCACCAACTCGCCGATGTGGGTCGTCACGCCCTGCCTTTGCGAAAATGTGATCGTCCGCGGCGTCACGGTGACGAGCCACGGACCGAACAACGACGGCTGCGATCCCGAGTCGTGCCGCAACGTGCTGATCGAGAACTGCACGTTCGACACCGGCGACGACTGCATTGCGATCAAGTCGGGCCGCAACGCCGACGGCCGGCGGATCGGCGTCGCCAGCGAAAACATCATCATCCGCGGCTGCCGGATGAAGGACGGCCACGGCGGCGTGGTGCTCGGCAGCGAAATGAGCGGCGGCATTCGCAACGTGTTCGTCGAGAATTGCGAGATGGACAGCCCCCATCTGGAGCGCGCGATCCGCCTCAAGTCGAACTCGCTCCGCGGCGGCTACCTCGAGAATCTGTACGTCCGCAACATCAAGGTCGGCCAAGTCGCCGACGCGGTCGTCCGCATCAACCTCAACTACGACCGCGACCGCGGCGAGCACCCTCCCCGGGTGCAGAATATCTTCATCGAGGGCGTCACGTCGGAGCGGAGCAAGTACCCGTTGTATTTTGCCGGTCTCAACGACTCGAAAATCGAGAACGTGGTGCTCGAGAATTGCACGTTTCGCAATGCCGCCAAGCCGAGCGTCATCGAAAACGTCGGCCAGCTCACGCTCCGCAATTTCCGCCTGCTGCCGAACGAGGGCATCGACCGAAATTAGGTGACCGCCGAACGACGGCCACGCCGCCCGCAACGTGCTCGTGGATGGAGCGATAGCGGCCTGGCCGCCCACCGTGCGTGTCGCACCGAGCGGCAACTGGGCGCGCTCATGCGGCAGTCGTCTGGTACGCGGGCCGCTCGGCCCATTCCAGTGCCGCCGCGACGTCGTCGATTGCGACGCGAAGCACCTGTCCGTGCCGCGTGCCCGGCGCAAAGAGGATGCGATGTTCCAGCCCAAAAATACGGCTCTTTTCCGGATAGATGCAAGCGTTGTAGCGGCCGGCGGGAGCGATCTCGATGACCCGCGTGTTGGGCCGCGCGAACACCAGATTGGCCAAGCCGGCGCCGTGCGTGGCGACGATCGTTTCCGCTTCGCGAACCAACCGCGCTTGCTGGGCGAGCGAGTACTGCTCCATCAGATGAGTTTCGAATCCGTGGAACCGCAGCAATTGCTCCACCTGGTCTTCATTCGCCAAGGTGCGCGTGCCGCAGTTGCGACGGCTGATAAAAACTCTCCGCGGTGACTCGACGCCGCCGTCCGCGCCGAGGCCTCGTAAGAGCAGGCTGCCAAACTCGCGCAAGCATGCGGCCGTGGGAAAGGACGGCACGAACAATTGGTCGGCCTCGAGCAGCAACCGACAATGGGGCTGGATCAATTGGCGCGATTCGATGCCCAGCGCTGCCAACACGCTCTGCTGAAATGGCGTCAAGCAATCGACTAGATAGTAATTCGCCCGGAGTCCGGCACGGCGCAATGGCATCAGTCGCGGCAGGATGTCGATCATCCAATGATAGAAATTGTGGCAGTAGCGCGTGTTGAGCACGGCCACGCGGCCCTCGACGTGCAACTTTGGCGGCAACCAGGGACGCGACGTGACGTCGCCCTCCCAGCGTTTTCGCCAATGTTGCAATCGAAAACGTGGGATCGGCCCCCGTTCGTTGAGCACTTTGCCGTCGAGATTGAAGCCGGTCTCTCGAACGGCCTTGCCCTCTGGACCGATCACGCAGCCGTGCCGGCCGAACGACGCCCCGTCGCGAATCTCAGCGACCATCGCCGGTGCGACAGATTTCATCGGCAGGACGTACTGTCGGCTCACGCCCGCTTCGATGCTCTCGTACTTGAACTCCGGCAGATCTTCCGCCTTGCCGGCCGAGTGCAAAACGACGCGGTCTGGGTGCTCGGCCGCAAGTTGCACGACGCGGACCTGAACGCGGGGAGGTTTTGTCGACCCCAGGCCAGTCGAGGTCATTCCCAATGGCAGGAGATATTTGCTGATCCGCAGCCAATGCCGAGGCGCGCATCGAGATACGACCGGGTCCATATTCGACATCACTCCCAAAGCTCGGGCTAGCCGGACGCTCATGCTAGCGGAGCGGCGTTGCACTGTCTACCCAGCAAGTGTGCGTGGAATTGCCCATACAAACGATCAGATGCTTTCCTCGCGCAAAAGTCGCTCGGAGTCAAGCCGCGCGTAGCGACCGCTTCTGTTCTGCGGCCGATTCGCCGCGCCGTTGTTTTGCCTCGGCAAAATCGATGGTCGCGATCGGTGCTTCTGTTGCTAGCATCCGCTGGGCTTCCGGATCGGGCTGCGCGATCGCCTCGCACGACTCCCAGAGTTTCGCCTGCTTGAGGAACGAGTAGAACGCGGTGAACATGCAGATTTGCAGGCCGGGGATGCCGTCCAAGAAGCCCAGCCGCAGCACGTAGAGCTGTAGGAACCGCAACGGCGCCCGCGAGATCATCGGCCAGAAGCCGGCGGTTTTCCGCCCTTTCTCGTCGCGGAAATTGAGCGCGCCCAGCGCAGCATACCAGTTGAGCTTCTTGAGGTAATCGTCGGTGCTCCAAGTGGTGTAGTGTAAGAATGGCGTCGAGAGTCGACGGGTGCGACGGTCCTCCATCTCGATTTCTTCATGGACCCAGCGCGCCCGATAACGACCTCGTTCGCGGCGGAACAACCGTAGCACGTCATCCGTGTTCCAGCCACAATGGCGGATGCGATGGCCAAGATAGTGATTGTCGCCCCGATCCAGTAGCCATCGACGTCGGCCGGCGGATCGGCGAGCACCTGACAGATCTCGTCGGCAAGCTGCGGCGGCACACGCTCGTCGGCGTCGACGACGAGCACCCATTCATGTTTGGCCTGCGGGATCGCCCAATTCTTGAAATTGGCCGCGTTCACGTAATCGCGCTCGATGATGCGGCCGTCGCGGATCTCCCGAAACACATCGTGAACAATCTCGAGCGTCCCGTCCGTCGAACCAGAATCGGCAATAAGTATCTCGTCAGCGATCGATCGTACAGACTCGATGCACGGACGAATGTTGCGTCGCTCGTTCTTGCACGGAACGAGCACGGTGAGTTTCGCTGACATAACGCCCCCCCCTTCGGGTTCCCTCCAGCACGATCTGGTGATAGGCGCCCGCTTCTAGAGTTTCGGCTTTCTGAATGGACAAACTTTGGTGCTAGCTTCCCGGCCGCTGATAGCACTCGGCGATTCCAGTCACGCTCGATCACGCAATTTGGCGGTAGCGCAAGCGCGAAATTCTTCACGAAACTCGCCGAGCGGTCGGCCCAACTTCAGAAAAGGCCGTGACGTACCCGATTCAGGTCCAACAGGACCGATTGGCGGGCTAGTTATTGTGACGAGAACGACGAAGATGTATGCATTTGTCCACATCGAAAAGACGGGTGGCTCGACGCTGCTGTCGATTCTCCGCCGTTCCTTTGGAGCCCGGCATTGCGACGTCCGACTGCCCTTGGCCAAGCGTCGGCGCGAGGAACGAGATCTCCGTGCCTGCGTGGAGGCCACAGATTTGCGGAAAGTCACGAAGCTCTATCGCCGTCTGCGCGGCATCTCCGGGCACCACGTCAAGCCGTATTCGGATCTCGAATCGGCGTGTCCCGCAATCCGTTACATCACTTATTTGCGCGACCCGGTAGCACGGTTTCGATCCCATTTTCTCAATCGCGCCACGGGCCACACGGCGCTGGACTTCGATCGCTGGATATCCGGCGAGTGGACTCATAATTGGCAGACGAAGATGATCGCCGGGGCACCGAACGCCGACGCGGCCATCGAATTGCTGGCAACCAGGTTTGGTTTTGTCGGTTTCACGGAACGATTCGACGAAGGTCTGGTGTTGCTTCGCCATTGGTTAAGCGAGCCGGGCTTTTACCCCGCCTATCGACCCGCCAATCGTCTGAGCGACAAGCGGCGTCCGCGGGACCTCGCGCGCGAAATGAGCGACATGAGTTACCTGGACTCTAGCGAGACGCGGGCCCGTATCTTGGACGCCAACGCCCAAGACCAGAAAGTCTACGACTTCGCGTTGGCCCACCTGTACCCCCGGCAGCTCGCCAACTACGACGGCGAACTTTCGGCGGACGTGCGGGAGTTAAAACTTCACAACGCACGCGCTGACCGTCTCAGCGAACCGAGGTGGGGAGCATTCATGCGGAACTACGTCTACAAACCGCTGTTGCACTGCCGCGCGATGTAACGCCCCGACGCGTCCGCCGGTTGTCGTGGGACGCGCCGACACGACCCTTGCCGTCACTGCCAGCGTCCGGCGTAGCGGTTGTATCTGGTTTGTCGTCCATGCGCCAATTCGCGTTGCACGATCCGCCAACGAGGACCGCCTTAAACTCACGCGATAGTTCGGAGTCCACGTCGGGGAACATGAGTCGATATTGCAGCGGCGCCACGCGGCATCGGCTCGTCGAGTATTTTTCCCCTTTCAACGTTCAGCTCTCCTCGCAATTGGGAACTCGCTTCGATTGGGACAAGTAGTGGGACGATTGTGTCGCCAACAGACGTGACGTCGGATCACGTCGACGTGCGTCAAATTTCTACGGCAATTTGTTGGAGTCGCTATCCGAGACGAACTTTTCGTAAGCCGCTGGCACGTGAGCCTGCTGCGGATCGCCGGCGTGGAGTAGCACGCGATAGTGCATCCGCAGCTTCTCGCCTTGGGGAACGGTCGTGGCCCCCTGTTTCGGCTGGCTCGGGTCGGATGGGAAGTCGCGCTCGCCGAACGGGTTCGCCGCCAGCAGGCCGTAAGTGCGCACATGCCACCGCGTCGGATGGCGGAAGTTTTTGGGGTCGCTAAACATCGCCAGGCCGACCACTTCGCCGTCGACCGGCCCATAGTCGTCGATCCAGTCGGCGAACATGCCCCAGGCCTTGCCGTCGACTTGTCCGCGGCTGTTGACGAGCCGCGCACCCTGCTTCGAGTCGACTGTCAGCGGCGCGTTCACGCGCACTCCAAACGTGCCCTCCTTCGTGTCGCCGAACGTGAGATCTCCTTCCGAGGCGGTGAGCGTTACGAGAAAGTCGACGTAACGGCCATGCTGGTCCTCGCCGAACACCAGCGTCCGCTCGTCCTCACAGACTTTCTTGCCCTCGGCTATCCAATCGTTGCGGGTGACGATTTTGCCCGTTTCGCCGCTCTGGAGCGTGACGAACTCGCGGTGCACGATTTGGTTGTTTTGATGCGATTCTTCGTTATTCGTCCAGAAGTCGTGGCCGTTCACGTTGCCGTGCGCGAACCAGAGCGAACGGTGATGTGGGTGATCGGTCGTTTCGCCCGCGAGCGTCGGTCCCGCCGGATAGGAGCGGGTCATCGCCTTGCCGGTCGGGCCGATCACGGGCCAGACCGCCGGTTGATGCCCGGAGCGCGTGAGATACTCGGCGAACGGCTTGCCGTCAATTTTGACGACTGCGCCCTTCTCGCAGCGCTCGACCGTCACCTCGGCCGACGCAAATTGCGGCACGAGGGTTGCCACCGCTCCCAAAAGAACTGGAAAGATCCACTCGGTCGGCCACGGCTGCATGATCGCCTCGCTTTGATGGACGTTCGAAATGGGACAACTATGCGATCTGCGGAATCACGAACGGCTTGCGATCTTGGCGTCGCGCGAAGTGGTTGGCCGATTCGTTATTCACAAATCGCTCGCCGACCGGGTCGAACTCGAGCCAAGGGCCGAGTGCCAGGACCGGCGAATCGACGTCGATTTCGTTGGCCCGCAAATGGGCCAGCAATCGGTCAGCTGCTTCGGCGAGAACCGCGTTGCCGGCCACGGTGGCAGCGATTTCCGATGCCGTCCGCTGTTCGCCCAGCCGCTGTGAGACGTTGCCCGTGTGGCAGAGCGCGCTCGACAGATGGCCTTCCAGCACTTCCGCGTTCAGATCTTCCCGATTTCCGGAGCGGACGGCGTCGAGGAAGTTGCGGAAGTGGTTGCCGCCGCCGCGCCACTCTTCGATCAACTCCCCGTCCGGTCCGTAGGCCTCGACGGTCGCGTAACTGTCCGACGAATACACGTACCCAAGCTCGCACTGGACAATGACGCCGATTTGCGAGCCGCGGTAGGTGTCCATGGAAGCTCCCCAGTTCTTCTGGGCAGCTTTCGATTTCGGCAGTCCGCGGACCTCGAACAGCAGCGGAGCGGCGGGATATTCGTGAAACACTAGCTGCGAATTGGGCGTGTTGCCGGCATCTTCGTACCCGACCCGGCCGCCGAAGCTGATGACCCGCGGCGCGACGGCCTGCTCGCCCAAGAACCACCGTGCCACGTCCATTTGGTGGATGCCTTGATTTCCAAGGTCGCCGCAGCCGGTGTTGAAGTCCCAGTGCCAATCGTAGTGCAGATGCGGCCGGTAGAGGTCGACTTTCGCCGCCGGGCCGCACCACAGGTCGTAGTCGACCTCCTTCGGGATCACGAGGGGAGTGTCCAGCTCGCCGATGCTCGGTCGGGGCTTAAAGCAGTTGGCATACACGTACTGAATCTTGCCGAGCTTGCCGCTGCGGACGTATTCGACGGCCTGTTGATTGCAGGCGCTCGAGCGAGCTTGCGTACCGCATTGAATCAATCGGTCGTACTTCCGCGCAGCGTTCACCAGTTGCCGACCTTCCCACACACATTGACTCACAGGCTTCTCGCAGTAGACGTGCTTGCCTGCTTCGGCGGCCGCGATCGCAATGAGCGAATGAGTATGATTTGGCGTGGCAATCGAGATGGCGTCGACGTCGTCGCGATCCAGCAACTCGCGGTAGTCGACCACCGTATCGAGCTTGCGCTGATGCGTCCGCTCAAACTTTGCCGCGCGCTCACCGAGCACGCCGCGATCACAATCACAAACCGCTACCAGGTTCTCCGCGAAGCCATCCAAATGGCTTTGCCCGCGGCCGTTCAAACCGATGGTCGCCATGCGAATCTGGCTGTTGACGTCGGCCCTTGCGATCTTGGGCAGCATCGAAAGTGCAACCGCCCCGGCCGTCCCCTGCAGAAACCTGCGCCGACTATAATGAACCATGATTTTCCCCCTGAATGCACCGGAAAGAATGTTGCAGAGGCAAGTGCTTTGCGTCAGATTCAATGTAAACCGCGGTCGCGTGACACGGAAGATGTCTTTCCGCTTTTTGCACACGTACTTGTACGCCGTAAGTCGGTTACGGTTCATCGCTACGATTCTCAAGAAACTTGAGGTAGGAGGAGAAAATTTGCGTAACGCGCGCGACGAAACATTTGAGACGAATGCAAGGATCCTGAACCTGTGTTCGCTAATCTTGCGATTTGCCGTACTAATCGGATTGGTCACGGTAGCCGGCAACGCGGCGGCGGAGCCAATCAACCGCCATGCGCTCGTCTCGCGGCACGACCCGGTCGTCGAGCGGTTCGATCCGGAGTCACCCCTTTCGGTGGGCAACGGCCAGTTCGCGTTCACGGCCGACGCGACCGGCCTGCAGACCTTCCCCGAGGCGTTTGCGGCCTCCATTCCCCTGGGCACGCTCTCCCATTGGGGCTGGCACTCGTCGCCCAATCCCGACGGCTGGTCGATCGAGAAGTTCCCATTTACCGAGTTCAACGCTCACGGGCGAAAAGTGGGATACGCCGACATCCCAAGCAACCGACAAACCCCGGAGGTCGCATGGCTGCGGGCCAATCCGCACCGACTGCACCTGGGGCAAATTGGCTTTCGGCTCACAATGTCGGATGGCCGGCCGGCGGAAGTTGCCGATTTGGCGGATGTTCGCCAAACTTTACGCTTATGGGATGGCGTGCTGGTGAGCCATTTCCAGCTGGAAGGCCAACCGGTCGAAGTTGAGACTCTCTGCCATCCGACGCTCGATCTGGTGGCGGTGCGCGTGACGTCGCCGTTGGTGGCCGAAGGGCAGATTGCCATTGAACTGAAATTCCCCTACGGAACGCCCGACGCGAAGACGGCCGACTGGGATCATCCCGAAGCGCATGAGACCAACTTCTCGCAGCCGGCAGACGACGTCGCGCGGTTTGGTCGGCGACTCGACAACGACCAATATCAAGTCGCCGCCCGTTGGTCCCGCGGCGGCAAGATCCAGCGAACGGCACGGCACGAGTTTGTGGTCGCGCCCTGCGCACGGCAAGGACTCGCTGGAATTCGACTGTTGGTTCTCGAAGAAGCTCGCCGCGGCCCCGCCCGATTTCGAGGCCACCTCGGCCCTCGTTCGCCAGCACTGGCATCGCTTCTGGACAACCGGCGGGGCGATCGACCTTTCGGGAAGCACCGACCCGCGCTGGCGCGAGCTCGAGCGTCGCATCGTCCTCTCGCAGTATCTCACCGCAATCCAATGCTCGGGCGACCTGCCGCCGCAAGAGACCGGGCTCACGTACAACAGTTGGAATGGCAAGTTCCACCTCGAAATGCACTGGTGGCACGCGGTCCACTTCGCGCTGTGGGATCGCTGGCCGATGCTCGAGCGGAGCCTCGGCTACTACCAGCGCATTTTGCCACAGGCGGAAGCGACCGCTCGCCGCCAAGGCTATACCGGCACGCGCTGGCCGAAGATGACTGATCCGTCCGGCGCCGAGTCGCCCTCCACCATCGGCCCGTTCCTCATTTGGCAACAGCCCCACCCGATCTACTACGCCGAGCTCGCGTACCGCCAGGACCCGTCCAGGGCGACGCTCGAAAAATATCAAGCGGTCGTCTTCGCCACGGCCGAGTTCATGAAGTCCTATGCCGCGTGGGACGAGGCCACCGACTCGTACGTCCTCGGCCCGGTGCTGCAATGTGCCCAAGAGCGATTCCCGAAAGACGCCACGCTCAACCCCACCTTCGAGCTCACCTATTGGCGCTGGGGTCTCGAAACGGCACAGCGCTGGCGCGAGCGGCTCGGCATGCCGCGCGAGCCGGCGTGGGACCGCGTGTTAGCGAAGCTCGCCAAACCGCTGGTGGTCGATGGCAAATACGCCTTCACTGCGACCACGCCTGACAGTTACACCAATCCCCGCTGGAACGACGATCATCCCACCGTGCTCGCCGCGCTGGGCATGCTCCCCGGCCCCGGCATCGACCGCGCGACGATGCATCGCACTTTCGAATGGGTTTGGCAGCATTGGAACTGGCCGAACACCTGGGGCTGGGACTACCCGATGGTCGCCATGAGCGCCGCCCGCCTCGGCGAGCCCGCCCGCGCCGTCGACGCCCTGCTGCTCGACACGCCAAAAAACCACTACCACGTCAACGGCCACAACCACCAACGCCCCGGCCTCACGATTTATCTCCCCGGCAACGGCGGCCTGCTGACCGCCACCGCCATGATGGCCGCCGGCTGGGACGGCGCACCCGACCGCAACGCCCCCGGCTTCCCGGACGATGGCACCTGGACGGTCCGCTGGGAGAACCTGCGGCGAATGCCGTGAGTGAAGCAGCCGGCGTCACCTGATCCCACCGCTTGAAATCTACGCGCCGATAGTTAATACTCGGTCGTAGGATTCATCGCTGGGGGTCTTCGCCCCACCTTTTCCTCTGTGAACCATCGCGTCGAACGCGAGGTCGCCCCATGCCTGCATGTCGACATGAATTCGAGCCACGCCGAGGTGCGGATATCGCGATCCATTGTGCGGCGATATTCGTGCTCGCCTCGATCGCCGGATGCGGCGAGCTCACCGACTCGCCCGTGACGCTGCCGGTCGTTGCCGAGGCACCGCCGCGCCACGGTCCGTTTTGTCTTACAACCGAGTTTTTCCCCGCACCCGCCGATGAAGGCGTGATGCAGTATCCGCTCGCGCGGGAGTTGGGGCGCCAGGCCATGCTCATCGCCGCCCGCGACGGATTGGGATTGGCGACGCGCGACGAGACACTGGGCGAAGTGTTTCCCAAGGACCTCGACGATTCGTCGTCGCCACTGGCACTTTCCGTAGATCCCCGCCGCGATGGCACGGGCAGCTTGATTCTGAAAGTCGACGCGGTCGGCGACGCGGCTGCAGCCGTCAACTCCGAATTGGGGCGCTACGAGTTCCAATTTCAAAGCGACACGCTCAATATATACACGTCGATGGCAGCCGCACTGGGGACAGCTTCGCGCGACGAGCTTGTCGGCGTTCTGCGTCGAGCCGGATATAGCGGGAAATCGGTGCGAGAAAACGCCGACGGCCCGCTGCCCGACGGCGTCGAACCGCTACTGGCCGACATGAACTTCGTGTCTCAATTTGCCGCCGTGCGGAAGATCCACGCGGCGATCTCCGAGCAGGGTGAATCCCCGGCTCGACTGGGCGGGCTGGTCCGCGGCTATGCCCACCTAACGCTCCTCACGCGGCATCATTGGAGTAGCGCCAACGCTGCCTTTGCTGCGCGGGCGCTGCTCTATGCCGAGCGGTTGGCGTCGCTCGATGGCCAATCGCGCTTGGCGCAGCAACATCGCGCTTATGCGCGAGCGTTGATCGGGTTGCATGGCATAGCGCTTCAGGACCTCGATCGTTTGCCGCCCGATAAAAGCAATGGCGAATCCTCGCCCTCGACGTCTGCTTGGACCAAGGTGATTGAACCGTTTTGCCGGTTCGATGAAGCGAGGTTGCGCAGTCTACAGGACGAAAATGGCCTGCGTCCGCTGGTGCATCAGCTCGTGTTCGAAATCAAAACGTGTTATTACAACGAGCGTTGGTTCATGACGGTCGGCCCGGAGGCATTGCGTGAGTGTCCGGAGTCGTATGGCATCTATTCGGTGATGGCAAACGAGGCGCCTATGGCTGGGCAGCGCTGGGCCGTGCAGCAAGCCGCCGAAACCTTTGGCCGGCAGGTTCCACGTCGCGTCGCAAGTCTTGACGGGCTGCCCGAAAAGGTGCAGGACCTTGTCCGCGGTGAAACCGGCCCGCCGACAAGTTGGCTGTCGCAGCTCATTTCTGGTGATCGGAGCAGCTATGCCTGGTCGCAACTCCCTAGCAAAATCGCACGCGTGTTGCGCGACGAGAGCCAAGCGAGCAACGAGGTGGCCGAGCCTTCGTGGCAAGTATTGGCGTCGATGATCGCGGAAGAACAATTCGCTGAAGTCGCCAATGATCTGCAGGTTAGCATGAATGCCGTCGAGTATTCGAAGCAGGACATGGTCGATCGCTTTGCCCCGCAAATCGAGGGCCATCCGTACGCAGCCTACATCCAGAGCTACACACTCGACCGTGGAAGGCAGGCAGATGAAAGGGCCAAACTTGCGGCGAAAATCACCATCCGCGACCCGCGACCCAATATGAGTTGGATGTTCAATCGGTTTTGGACCGATCGCGACGCTACAGGCAGCACATTCGTAGACTCCAGTAAGGAATTGTATTGGCAGCCCGACTACTGTCTCCCGGCGGTGGCGGCCACGCTCGATGCGATCAGCAGTTCCTGGTGGCAGCGGGCGGATTGTCTCTCTTACTTCCAAAAAGCTGCCACAAGTTTGACGCGGATATCACCTTACGCGCCAACTGCACTGCGAGTGGAGGTCAACACGACCACCGAAACTACACCAGAACAAATTGCTAATTGGGAAGAGCGGGGCCAGGCAGATCCCTACGCTCTGTTCGAAATCGCGCGGCACTACTACCGGCGACACGAATACGAAGCGGCCATTCGCTGTTACGACCGTTCCTACACCCTGTCGCCTGCGGCGAACACCGCCAAAGAGTTGGCGTGGACCTATCGCGATTCGGGCCAAGAGGACAAATGGCTGCCTGCCTTGGAAGATTATCTCGAGCAGGACGACTACGCCCTCGGGCACGCCCAAATCCACCAGCTGATCGCCAACGATTACATCGAAAAAGGTAAGTGGACTGACGCAGAGTCGCACGCGCTGGCCGCGGCTCAGACATGGAGCGCCTGGGGATTAGTTCTCGCCGGGCGGGTGTACGAAGCGCTGCGGCGCTGGGACGAGTCGGAGAAATGGTTCCGCGAGGCCACCGAAAACTACCCGTCGTATTCCGGTCACGAGTGGTATCTATGGTGCCGCCGCACCGGGCGGGGCGACACTGAAGCGGCTCGCAAGTATTTCGACCAGTTTCTGGAACTTGGATGGGTGAAGAATGCAGAACAGGGCGAGAATTATTTGTTTGTCGACGACATGCTGTCCGGCCGCTATCAACAGGCGCTCGAACGCATTCAAGCGAATCCCGAGTATGCCGACCAGACGTTCTGGCAAACGCATGTGACGTTGCTGGCGAAACGACTTGGCAACGAACAGCTCTATGCAGAATCGATGGACCATCTCGTCAAACTCTCCGAAGAACAATTTCGAGAAAAACAGCCGCACTTTTCGGACGTGATCGTCGCCATGCAGAAGCTCCAGCGCGAGGGCTCGTTGGACGATGCCAGTCTGGCCGACGTCGACCGGAAGCTGGAAAAATTCTCGCTCTGGGCGCGCTGCAATTATTGGTACTTTCTTGGCGAGCAGCTTGCCCTGCACGGGCACGAGCAGCAAGCGGAAGAGTATTGGCGGCGCACGATTGCCAGTGGCCAAACAAATAAGTACAACGACACATTTGCTGGCCAGCGACTAACCGAAAAGTACGGCACATCAAGTCCGGACTCTGCGGTCAGCGAAGTTGGCGAGAAAAGCGCCAATGACGCCAAAGGCGACAATGCCGCGGAGCAGCCCGACGACGATTCGCTCTGACGTCGAATCCGAGGGCAGCGCGATATACCGTGGGTGTATCGTCGGCAGTCCGTCGCGGGCGACCGGCATTGCCGCTCATCGGCCGACGATTTTCCGTCGGTTTTCTCCAAAATTTCAGAAATCGCGAACTTCCCCAGGCGACTAAGATTAGACTTGGTTCGTGTCGACGGGAAACGCGGAAGAGGCGATGGCCCTGAATTCGGGACAAAAGCGGCCGCAACTCGACGATCCAACCCGCTGGGTCGATCGCTATGGGGATGCTCTGCTCCGATTTGCTCTGAGCCGGGTGGGCCGGCAGGAAGTGGCGGAGGATCTCGTGCAGGAGACGTTTTTAGCCGCTTGGCGGGCCCGCGAATCGTTCGACGGCCGGGCCTCGCTCGGCACCTGGTTGTGCGGCATCCTGCGGCGGAAGATTGCCGATCACTATCGACGCCTTGGTCGCGAGCGGGTGATGGTCGAAGTCGACGCCACCGATCAGAATGGCAGTTTGTTCGGCAAATGGGGAAAGTGGCTCGAACCGGTCGCACGCTGGAAGGAGTCGCCCGAGCAGTTGGCCGAGAACTCCGAGTTTTGGTCGGTGATGGCCGGTTGCCTGGGAGGTTTGCCGGCGCATCTGGCCGAGGCGTTCCAGCTGCGGGAGATTCGTTTGGCGAGCATGGAGGAGGTTTGTGCGGCAACGGGCGTCACGCCCAAAAACTTGTCGGTCCGGCTGCATCGCGCGCGGCTGCTGATGCGCCGCTGCCTGGACCAAAAATGGTTTCGAAGCGGCGCTTGAACAAGCGCCTCATTGGTGAAGCTAATGACATTACGCGACGTCCGATTGTTGGTCAGTCTCTCCTGCGAGGAGGCCTCGCGATTGGCTTCCGAGTCACTTGATCGCGATCTCACGTGGAGCGAGCGGTGGGGGCTGCGCATGCACGGTTTCATTTGTCGTAGCTGTCGCCACATGATGCGCCAGCTGGCGACGATCCGCGCTCTCCTGGCAGAAATGCCGGCAACGTCCCAGCAACAGTTGCGCGAACACCTGCCACGGCTCTCCGCCGATTGCAAGCATCAAATCAAGCAATTGCTCCGCGACGCCGGGCAGTCGGATGCGGGCTAACCGGCTGCTCTTTGGACATTTCGGCTCTTCTTGAGTTTTTCTTGTAGTCGACCGCTCTCGCCTGCGACTAACCGATGTACGGCAGTTGATCGGATTCGCCCGTTCTCCGCCTCGCGCCGGCTCGGTGGCCGGCGTCGATACGTCACAACACTGAATGAGGGTTCTGGGATGAGGATGCAAGCTAAGTTGTTGTTGGCCAGCCTGATGTTGACAGTCGCCGCGGCGTCGTCCGCGCTGGCCGTCAACGTGCGCGTGACGATTCGCAATCTGTCGCCCGACGGCAGCGTCGCCCTGTCGCCGTTTACCCTGGCCGCTCACGATGGCTCGTTCGACGCTTTCGACGCCAGCTCGATGGCCAGCGCCGGAGTCGAGAACGTGGCCGAGCTAGGGGACGGAACCGATTATAAGAGCGAAGCGATGACCGCCCAGGCCACCGCCGTCCTCGCCACAGCCATCGCCACACAAGGCGGCTTCGGCCCCGGCATCTTCCCGCCGGGTGCGTCCGGCTCGATCGTGCTCTCGCTCGACCCGGCGATGAATCGCTATCTCAGCTATGGCTCGATGGTCGTGCCAAGCAACGATTCGTTCCTCGGCAACGATTCGCCGACCGCCGTCGAACTATTCGACGCCGGCGGTAATTTCGTGGCCAGCGACTTCACGCTCACCGGCAGTAACATCTGGGACGCCGGCACCGAGGTGAACCAATTGTTCGGCGCGGCCTACGTCGTCGGGCAAGATGCCACGCTCGGCGATCCAGAGAATGGCGTTGTCCATCTGGCCAACCTCGCCACGCAGTTCGCGCCGTACCTCGGCAGCGCCACCCCGATTGGAAACACTTTCTCTGTCGTGCCGTCGCCCACGCCCGCTGTCGCGTCGTTCTCCTTCGCGGTGGTTCCCGAGCCGGCCAGTATTACTCTGGTCGGTCTCGGCGCCCTCGGCTTGATCGGCATCTGCTTTAAGCGGCAACTGCGGCGGTAGACGCACCGTTTGGAAACACACCCTCCGCAGCAAACGGAAGCGGGACGTGCAGCAAGCGCGTTCCGCTTCGTTTGTTGATCGCCGCGACTCACAGAGCCCAACCTCAATCTGATGCAAGCGCGAACACAACCAGCATTGGCCAGCCGACGTATTTCTCGGCCCGTGGAAACTTCGCCGCAAATGCCGCGTCGGGGGCGTGCTCGGCGAGGTCGGTCAATCGCAAACCGCTCCGAATCGCCGACGTCACCATGTCCGAGAGCGAATGGTTGATGCTGCCCGGCGAAATAATCTCGCCGGACGTCGGATCGGTGAACCGCGCCTGGCTACTCCGTAAGAACATCGCCGGGTGCATCGCCGAGACGACGGCGCGGCCGCCCGCGCGCAGCACGCGGCGAGCCTCGCTATAGAACGACGACAAATCGCCGAGATGTTCCAGCACCAGCCCACTGACCACCAGGTCGAACGAGCCGTCGGCCAGCGGCAACCGCTGGTGCAAGTCGTGCTCGACGAATCGCACGTCGGCGGCGCCCGCCTTGCGTCGTGCTTCGGCCAGCATGCCGGCTGAGAAGTCGATCGCCGTCACCTTCGCGCCGCGCTCGCCAGCCACAGGGCATGCCGTCCCGTGCCGCAACCAAGATCGACGGCGTCCAATCCGCGCACGTCGCCCGCCGCCCGCCTCACCGCCGGCTCTTCGAGCGCCGGCAACGGATTCGCATCGTGATCGTAGACCGCCGACCAGCGGTCGTAACCGGGACGAACTTCAGAGAGACTGGACATACGAAGATTGTAATGAAATCTGCCTTTGCGTCCGACTTGAGACATGCGGGCTGGGGCCGCGGTTCGTCTCCTTCCGCGTGGTTCGGGCCAATCGAAAACTGGGACGTTTCACCCTAAACCCCGGCCGCCGCTCCACTTCCGCTCGTCAACCCCGCTTGTCGAACCGCCCTCCAGCATGGTAAAAAGATGGGCTTACCGCTCGCCGCCAGCGTAGCTTCAATCGGCAGAGCACCGCATTCGTAATGCGGGGGTTGTCGGTTCGACTCCGACCGCTGGCTCTTGAGAAAGCTGTTAGCTCTCAGCCGTTAGCTCTTAGCTAAACGGTGGCCGGCTGACAGCTAAACGCTAATATCTAACAGCTTCCCCAGTAGGAGTTCCCATCGTATGAGCATCGGCCTCGAAGTCGACCTGAAACAACTTGTCGTCTCCACTTCGGCCTTCGGGCCGCGCGAGATCGACGCAGATCACCGCGCGCGATTGCCAACAACTACGCCCGCTACCGCGATCTCCGCGACGCGGTCGCCGAGCTCGAAGCCCAGCAGAATCGCAGCCCGGCCATGAACGCCCGGCTCGGCGTCTGCTACTACCTGCTCGGCCGCTACAGCGAGGCGGTCGACACCCTCTCGCACAGCGACGGCGGGGCGCTGACCCACTATTATCTCGGCAAGGCGTACCTCGCCCTCGACAAGTACGACGACGCGCTCGTGGCCTACCAGTCGGCCGAACGGGCCGGCTACGCCCGCGACGCGGTCGTGCTCGCCAAGGCCGAGGCCCAGCGCTACGCCGGCCAGCCCCAGGCCGCGCTCGACACGCTCAACAGCCTCTCCGGCGCCGTCGAACAATCGTCCGAATATCTCTACCAGCGCTCGGCCACGGTCGCGGCGCTGGGCGGCAATCCCGACGAAGTCGTCGCGCTCTTGGAGCGAGCCGTCGCCGCCGACGAGAATCACGCCGGCGCCCTGTTCGGCCTGGCGCTCGAAAACGACCGCCACGGCAACGACGGCTATGCCCGCGAGCTGTACGAACGGGCCGCCAACCAGTTTCCCGACGCACGTCGGCACGCTGCTGAATCTCGGCGTCTTGTACGAGGACATGCAGTTCTACGACAAGGCCCGCAGTGTTACCAGCGGATTCTCGACGTCTTCCCCAGCCACGCCCGGGCCCGGCTGTTCTACAAGGACGCCGACGCCTCGCGCGACATGTACTACGACGAGGAAGCCCGCCGCCGCCAGGATCGCCTCAGCCAGGTGCTCAGCATCCCGGTCACCGACTTCGAGCTCTCGGTCCGCAGCCGCAACTGCCTGCAGAAGATGGGCATCATGACGCTCGGCGACCTGACGCAGACCACCGAGCAGGAGCTGCTGGCGAGCAAGAACTTCGGCGAGACGTCGCTGGTCGAGATCCGCGAGATGCTCGTGTCGAAGGGCCTGGAGCTCGGCCAATTCGCCACCGAGCGGGTCGAGGAAGAGCCGCAATACGACCCCGAGGCCCTCTCGCCGAACGAGCGGGCGATGCTCGACCGGCCGATCGCCGACCTCAACCTGTCGGTCCGGGCCCGCAAGTGCATGGTCCGGCTGGGCATCTCGACGATCGGCGAGCTGCTCCGCCGCACCGGCGACGATCTGTTGGAGTGCAAGAACTTCGGCGTCACCAGCCTCAACGAAGTCCGCGAGAAGCTCACCCTGCAGAGCCTCAAGCTCCGCGGCGACTGATGAGTCAAGAGTAGAGGTCGAGAGGCCAGAGCCAGTCGATGAGGTTTGCTGGCTCTCGAAGCTTCGACCCTCAACTCTGCATTCGCATGGCATCGCCATTTCGCTTCGAGCTTCTTCATGACGACGCCGGTTCGGCTGCGCGGCTCGGCCGCTTCACCACGCCGCACGGCGCGGTCGAGACGCCGGCCTTCATGCCGGTCGGCACGCAGGCCACCGTCAAAGGCGTCGACGCCGGCCGGCTGCGCGAGACCGGCGCCCAGATGATCCTGGCCAACACCTATCATCTCGCTGCTGCGGCCCGGCGCCGAGACGGTCGCGGCACTCGGCGGCCTGCACACGTTCATGGGCTGGGACGGCCCGATCCTCACCGATAGCGGCGGGTTCCAGATCTTCAGCCTGGCCGATCGGGCCACGATCGACGAACAGCGGCGCCGTGTTCCGCTCGCACATCGACGGCGCTCGCGTCGAGCTCACGCCCGAGCGGGCCATCGCCATTCAAGAGGAACTCGGCAGCGACGTCGCCATGGAGCTCGACCACGTCGTGGCTCTGCCCAACGACCGCGACGTGATCGCCGACGCGATGCGGCGCAGCGTCCGCTGGGCCGAGCGCTGCCGCGCCGCGGCAACGCGGCCCGACCAGGCGCTGTTCGCCATCGTGCAAGGGGGGCTCGACGCCGAGCTGCGGGCCGAGTCGGCCGAGCGGCTCGTGGCGCTGGACTTTGCCGGCTACGCGATCGGCGGGCTGAGCGTCGGCGAGACGCCGGACGAAATGTACCAGACGCTCGACGTCACGCTGCCCCTGCTGCCGCGCGACCGGCCGCGCTACCTGATGGGCGTCGGCCGGCCGAACGATCTGCTGGAGGCGATCGCGCCGGGCATCGACCTGTTCGACTGCGTGATGCCGACGCGCAACGGCCGCAACGCCCTGGCGTTCACCGATCGCGGCCCGCTGCGGCTCCGCAATCAACAGCACGCGCTCGACCGCGAGCCGCTCGAGCCCGACTGCCCCTGCCCGGCCTGTCGCCACAGCCGCGGCTACCTCCGCCACCTGTTCCAGGCGAACGAGATGCTCGGCCCGATCCTGCTCTCGATCCACAACCTGACCTACTACCAGCGGCTCCTGGCCCGGGCGCGGCAGGCGATCGCCGCGGACCGATTTACCGCGTTCTGCAACGAGCGAAAACGGGGCTGGGAAGCGAGTGGCGCGGATGACGTGAGCAACTGAACAGGACGGCAGAAATCTCGGCCTCCTGCTCACCTGATTCCATTGTTCGCCCGCTCCCCCCACCCGCCCTTGTCCCTTACGGCGCTTCACCTTATGATGGCGGGCTTATGTTGAGCAGGCGCGGACCCGAACTTCGGGCCGGCTCTGTTCGTTGGCTCCTTCCTTCGCGATCGGAAGTTCTCGTTGTGATTCCATCCGTTCAGCAAATCTGGCTGCTTGCTCAAGATGCCGCGGCAAATGCCCCAGCAGATGCGGCTGCGCTCCGGATCCGAATGCGTTTTTCCGGATGATGCTGCCGCTGTTGGCCATATTTGCCCTGTTCTATTTCCTGATGATCCGGCCGCAGAAGAAGAAGGACGAGGAATTTCGCAAGCTGGTCTGCCGACCTCAAGGAAAGCGACCACGTGGTCACGATCGGCGGCATCCACGGCGTGGTGACCAACGTGCAGCGCGATGCCGAGCGCGTGACGCTCCGCGTCGACGATTCGACCGGCACCAAGCTGCGGGTGAGCGCCTCGGCGATCGCGCGGGTGATCACCGATGACGATTCGAACGGCGCCTCCAGCGGCGGGAAATCAAAATAGACAATCGCCGTAACCGCCGGCCAAGATCGCCAAATGGCCTGCTGCGGCGCGGCATTAGTTGCAAGAATGAAATCATGAGCACAACCGAAAGTTGTCATCCGGCGCGGTCCATGGACAGCCGCGCCGTTGCGCGTCGTTGCAGGGCCTCGCGCTGGTTCTGCTGGCTTCGTTGCCGACGGCGGCCGCCTTCGGGCAAGAACCTGCGGCCGAAACGCCCAAGGAGGCGCCAGGCTCTGACCGCTCCGGCCGAACGCACGTCGTCCGAGGCCAAGCCGGCGACCGTCCAGCCGTCGGCTGCATCCGACATCACCCCGCCCGGCGACCGACTGCCTCCTTCCGATGCGGCCTCTACGACGGCTCCCGCGACTGCGACGGCTGCTACTGCACCGACCGCGACGACACCGGCCGCCGCTACGTCGACCGACAAGACCGCGGCTCCGACCGGCGGATCGAACACCTGGCCGATCATCTACGGGCTGATCATCGTCAGTCTGTTCGTGTTGCCGATGGTCGTCGGAAACATGATCGCCGGCTGGCTGCGGATGCCCGATTACGGCTGGAAGATCAGCCTGGTGCTGGGCACGCTGGCCGCGTCGATCGTCGTGATCTCGCTGGGTCAATTGAAATTCGGGCCCGACCTGGCGGGCGGCATCACGCTGATTTATGAAATCGAGAGCCGGCCCAGGATCCGGCGGCCGGCAGACGCGCGCCACTGCCGGCGGCAAAGAGAACGTCGAATTGCGCGAGGCGATCGACATCCTCAAGCGACGGATCGACCCGACCGGCACGCGCGAAGTGACGATCCGCGAATATGGGCCCGCCATCGAGATCATCATCCCGAAGACCGGCCCGGATGCGCTGGAATACGTCAAGCAGCGGATCACGCAGTTGGGTCAGCTCGAGTTCCGAATCACCGCCGACCCGACCCAGCCCAATTCGCAGGAACGCGAAATCATTCGACTGGCAAAGGAGCTGCCGCTGAGCCAGAAGGACGTGGTCGTCGGCAAGCGCGTCGTCGCCGAATGGCTGCCCTATTCGGTCGACGAGTTTGGTCCGGTCGATCGCGAAGAACGCAACATCGTCAAGCGGCTCGCGGGCGACACGCCCGAAGCGCTGCGTGCTGATCGACCCTGAGTCGGTCAGTGTCACGGGCAAGTATTTGAGTTCTGTCTCGAAAGGCGTGAGTGAAAGCGGCGGTCCGTCCGTGGATTTTTCGTTCGACGCGCAGGGGGCGCGTCGCTTCCAGCAGCTCACGAGCAAGAACAAGCCCAACGCCGCGACGGGAGCCCGCCGCTACTTGGGCATCGTGCTCGACAAGCGACTGATCACCGCACCGAGCATCGAAAGCACGATTTCCAACCGAGGCACGATCAGCGGCCGCTCGATGACCGAAAAGGAAGTCGACAACATCGTCTCGGTGTTGCGCGAGGGCAAGCTGCCGATCCAGTTGAGCAAGGAGCCGATCAGCGAGGAGATCATCAGCCCCACGCTCGGCAAAGTCACGATCGACAAGGGCAAGAAGGCGATTTTCTGGTCGTTCGTCGCCACGATCGTGTTCATGCTCGTCTACTACCGTTTCGCCGGCTTGGTGGCCTGCCTGGCGCTGTTGTTCAACCTGCTGCTGGTCGTCGCCTTGATGATCTTGATCCAGGCTTCGCTCACGTTGCCCGGCCTGGCCGGTTTGGTGCTGACGATCGGCATGTGCGGTCGACGCCAACGTGCTGATCTTCGAGCGGATGCGCGAAGAGCTGCGCAGCGGCGCCGCATTTCGGATGGTGATCCGCAACGGCTTCGATCGCGCGATGTCGGCGATCGTCGACTCGAACGTGACGACGATCATCTCCGGCCTCGCGCTGTACGTCTTCGCCACCGACCAGGTCAAGGGCTTTGCCGTCACGCTGATCTTGGGCATCATCACCAGCATGTACACCGCGATCTTCTGCTCGCGGCTCGTGTTCGACATCGCGGAACGACAAGGTTGGGTCAAATCGATTCGGATGCTGCACCTGTTGACCACGACCAACATCGACTTTCTCCGCGGCCGCTTCGTGGCGATCGGTTGCTCCTGTCTGTTGATCGCCGATGGGCATGGTCGCCGTCTACGAACGCGGTCAGCGGTTGCTGGACATCGATTTCACGGGCGGCACCTCCGTCTCCTTCGCGCTCAAGGAAGCGGACAAGATGCCGATCTCCGACGGTGCGGCTGGCGCTGGTCGAAGACCGAGCTGGCCGAGAAGAACTTGTTGGTGGTCGAGCGGGGCACGTCGCAAACCCGTTACACGATCGACACCAGCGAGCAATCGGTCGACAGCGTGAAGGAAATCGTCCGCAAGACGTTCGCCGGAAAAATGCAGATGTACTCCGTCGAATTGGGCGACGTGAAGCCCTTCGACCGATCGCGGCTGTCACGGGGACGGAGGCCGAAGTCACGGTCAACGACGGCCCCGGATACGAAGCGGACGACGGCATCAGCCACGACGCCCTCGTCGAAATGCTCAAAGCGGCGCCTCACGTCCGGAAGGCGTTTCCGACGTGACCGTCGCCGTCGACAGCCCGAATTACCGTGCCGGCAGCGCCGGCCGCCTCAAGGACTGGACCGTCCGCCTCGGCGGTGCCGACGAACAACGTGCGCGACGCGTGCTTGAGCAACATGGAAAGCGTCCTGGAACAGACGCCGCATGTTCCCGATGGCCAACAAGATCGGCGGCCGCGTGTCGGCCAACATGCAGGTCACCGCCATGGAGGCGATTTTCTTCAGCCTGATCGGAACCACCATCTACCTCTGGCTGCGATTCCAAAAGGTCAGTCTACGGGCTCGCCGCCGCGGTGGCGCTGATTCACGACGTGCTGGTCACCATCGGCATGATTGCCATCAGCGCCTACATCGTGAACGCCGTGCCTGGGCTGGCGACGATGCTGCAGATCGACTCGTTCCAGATCAATTTGACGATCGTCGCGGCACGTCTTGACGATCATGGGCTTTTCGCTCAACGACACGATCGTGATCTTCGACCGCATTCGAGAAGTCCGCGGCAAGCGGCCCTACGTCTCCGCCGAAATCGTCAACACCAGCATCAATCAAACGCTCAGTCGGACGATCCTCACTTCGTTGACCGTGTTTATCGTGGTGGTGATTCTCTACTTCTTCGGCGGCGACGGAATTCACGGATTCGCCTACGCGTTTCTGATCGGCGTTGTCACCGGAACGTACAGCACGATCTACATCGCCACGCCCATGCTGCTGTGGCTCAGCGGAGCGTCGGCCGACGCGTCGGCGCCGTTGCCCAGCTAGCTGGTCGAGCGAGTCGATTCCGTCAGTTGCGGCTCAAATCTTCCGCGATCGCTTTGCGCGGCGCATCGGGCAGACTTTGCCAAACCGGCAGTGTTTCGCCGACTGTCGTCCACGGCCGACAAAGTATGATAATTGTCTGGTCGTCAGCGGTTTCGCTCGAACCGCCGCCCGCGGTGCGTCGAAGAAACAGACTAGCCTGCGCCGGCTGAGTGCCGCCGCCGGCCGGACCGTTCACGGACGAACCCGTTGCACAACTCGACGCAGCGTTGCCGCCATGCTGGCGGCCGCGGCGTCACGACTCGTTGCCAGAGGTTCGCCGTGACCAAGTCACGTAAGCTCATCATCGCATTGGTTCTGCTGGCCGGTGGCTACGGCCTGGCGATCGTGCTGAGTGGTCTCACCGACTACCTCGACCCCGGCGGAACTTCGGCTGGCAGCGCGCGGTCAGACAGCGGCGGACTGCTCACGACGCTGAAGGAGCTCGTGCCGCACCACGACATTTCACCCGAAGGTCGCCTCGTGCCCGAGTCCGAATACGTCGCCAGCCACGACCAGCGATCGAATGTCGAATCGCTGCAATGGAACAATCATCCCACCTGGCTGGTGTCGACCCCGGCAACCAATTCCGAGCCGCCGACGGCCAGTCAGCCCACTTTCGCCGCCGCGCCGATGCTTTCCGAGTATCCGCCGCCGGAGCCCGCCCCACTCGCGCCGACCGACTCGGCCGAACGGATGCCGCGACCGGTCGCGCGAATCACCAACGTCGTCGGACTATCGAGCGACGCATCGCCGCGTGCCGGCGTCGCCCTGGGACCGATGGCCGCGTTGGGAGCCCGGCGCAGCGCCGTCGCAGGGCGGCGCCGTTGCCACTAGCTTCCAAAAAATGGAGCCGGTTCCGGTCAAGCTGCGAACGAGCAGCGATGCGCGAGACATGGCAGCCTCTCTTCCAGAGACTCGGCCGAAGGAACAGCCGACCGACGACAACGCGTCTTCACGGGCGGACGCACATGGTGGTCGACGGCGACTCGCTCGCCAGGGCTCGCGGATCGCTACCTCGACGACCCCACGCTCAAGGATGACATCTTCCGACTCAACCGCGACGTGCTGACCGACCCCGAGATGCTGCCGATCGGCGTGGAATTGCGGATTCCGGACCGCCGCATGGCGGACTCGGCCGCGCATTGCTCCCGCCGCCAGGACGATCGAGGCGGCGCAGCCACGATCTGCCCGCCGGCATGGTCCCCGTGGAACGAACGCAGAGTTCGTTCGACCAGCGGCCCGCGAGGCTGCAGTTGATGCGGCCGATCGCCGCCAGGCCGAGCGCCGACTGAGAATCGACTTGCTCGCGCTGCACGTTAGTCCAGGCGATTCCGCCGTTTGATCCACGGCAAGTCCTGGTCGGCAACCTGGACCGTCAGGAAGTCGACGATCGCGTCCTCGAGCGGCGCTCCGCTCCTGGGTGACGAGGGCATTGCCTGCAGGCCGAGGGAAACGGCAGCGACAACAAGCTGCGCGGCGGCGCCTGCGCCGAAACCGGCTCCGGGTGATACCGCTCAAGTTGGCGGAGGATCCGCTTGGCGTCGGCCGTCTTGCTCGGGGTTCTGTTCGCCGTAGACGAGCATCCAGGCGACCTGTTTCTTCAAATCCGGGCGGCGCATCGCTTGTTGGATCGGCGATGCCCCGAAACTTCCACTGCGGCGAAATCAGCACCAGCGCTTTGACGTCCTGGCCCTGTTTGCCGACCAGCAACGGCGGGGCGCTCCAATCCTGCGCGGCCCAATTCACGGCCACGGTCGCGCCCAAACCCACGCCGACGAGGCACAGCTTGTTCAGATTCAGTTCGCCGGCGTCGTTCTTGCCGACCAGAAAGCCCCGCACCGCTTCCATGTCCTGGGTCGACATGGCGAGCACGTCGTTCCGGTTGATTTTGGCCGCGTCGAGCTCGCGCGTTGCGCCATTGGGGGCCGTCTGTCGGATGCTCGCGCCGTGCCCGCGCAGGTCGACGGTCACGACGGCAAAAGTCGGATGCTGTGCCGTCGCCGCCGGCCGACTGAAGTCGCGCCGCCAGCGACGAAAACACGCCCTGCGTGTCCTTTTCGTCGTGCAGCAGCACGACCGGCGTCACCTGCTTGCCGCGGGGCGGATCGTTGGCGGCCGAGCTGGGATAGTAATTGAGCGAAAGCTCGACGCCGTCCTGCGTCCGCACTTTGGCCGGTTCCGGCGGCGCACTGCCGAACGCTGCGCTGAGTCGTGCGCAGGTCGACCCCGACAGCGCCAACACGACGGTCAGTACCCATGCCGATCGGCAAATCATTGAGAGCCTCCTCGCCGGTAAAATCTCCGCACGCGACCCGGCGGCCCGCGCCGGCCGCTGCTATCCCCATTGTAACCGAAACAACCTGCCGGGAACGGGGTTTTTACTCTGGGCAGACGCTCTCCGCAACCCGACGGTTGCTGAAAACGCCCGGCCGGCGGAAAATGGAATACGGCGACGCGGGCTCCGAGCGGGACGTCCGCGCGGAACCAGATGTCAGCGAGGGCGATCGGCTGTGTTCGCAATCAACAAGCTGCGCGAGTGGTGGCAGATCCACACCGGACGAGAAGACACGCCGCTCGACGGCGGGACGCCGGCCTGGCTCTTCAGCCTGGCGGTCCATGCCGCCGCGCTCGTGGCGCTCGCCGGCGGCCACGTTGCTGCTGCCGGCCGACGAGCGGGCCGTCGTGCTCTCGGCGCGGGCCGTCGACGAGACGTCGCCACGGTGCTCGACGCGTTTCATTTTTCTCAGGAGCGGACGGACGCCGTCGGCGCGCTGAGCGAAGGCGGCAGCGGCGACGCCGTGCCGCAGTCGCTCGCGGAAGCGCCCAACACCGATTTGGCGTACGAGGTCCGATCGCTCACGCCCGTCGGAAATCTCCAAGTGCTCGACGTCGATCGCACGATTCTCGAAGGCCGCAACGTCGACCGAAAACCTGCTCATCAAGGGCGCCGGCAGCACGGGCACCGTCGGTGCCGACGGCGCGATCGATCGCATCACCCACGAAATCCTGCTTTCGCTCGACGAGCGGCCGACGCTCGTCGTGTGGCTGTTCGACGGGTCGGGCAGCCTCAAAGCCCAGCGGCGAATCGATCGCCCAGCGGTTCGACCGCGTGTACGACGAATTGGGCGTGATCGAAGCGTCGGGCAATCCGGCGTTCCGCCGGCACGACGACAAGCCGCTGCTACGGCCGTCGCCTCGTTCGGCGAGTCGGTGAACTGCTCACGCCGAAAGCCGACCGACGACGTGGTGGCGATCAAGGCAGCGGTCCGCGGCATCGCCGACGATCCGTCCGGCCGCGAAAACGTGTTTCAATCGGTCGGATATGTCGCCGACAAGTATCGCCACTACCGCCTGCAAACGCCGCGGCGAAACGTGATGATCGTCGTCTTCACCGACGAAGCGGGCGACGACGTCGAGCATCTCGACGCGACGGTCGAAACCTGCCGCAAATTTGCCATGCCGGTGTACGTCGTCGGCGTGCCCGCCCCGTTTGGCCGCGAGGATGCGTTCATCAAGTACGTCGATCCCGACCCGAATTTCGACCAATCGCCCCAGTGGCTGCCCGTGCATCAGGGGCCCGAGTCGCTGCTGCCGGAGCGAATCAAGCTGAATTTTGCCGGCCAGAGGGAATACGAGGAACGGATCGATTCCGGCTTCGGCCCTTCGGCTCGTGCCGGCTGACTTCGGAAACCGGCGGCCTCTACTTCACGGTCCACCCGAATCGCAAGGTCGGCGACGCCGGTGCCTTCTTGGGAGACGGCCGCGTACTCGTCGCATCTATCGGCGCGTTCTTCGACGAGCGGGTGATGCGCAACTATCGCCCCGATTACGTCACGCGTGGACGCCTACTACAAGCTGCTTGGCCGAGAATCGGGCCCTGCGGCGCTGGTGAAAGCGGCCCAGCTTTCGTGGACGACGCCGATGGAAGACATGCGGCTGCGCTTCCCGAAGGTCGACGACGCCCAATTGGCCCGCGATTCTATCGGTTGCCCAGCGGAGTGCCGCGAAGCTCGAGCCGAAGATCGATCAGTTGGTCGTCGATCCTGCGGCAAGGCGAAGCCGACCGGCCGAAGCTCACCAAGCCGCGGTGGCAGGCCGGCTTCGACTTGGCGATCGGTCGGGCACTGGCCGTGAAGGTCCGCACCGACGGTTACAACGCGATGCTCGCCCAGGCCAAGCAGGGAATGAAATTCAAGAACCCGCACGATGACACCTGGCTGCTGCGGCCCGGCCGCGAGGTCACGGTGAACAGCGCCCTGGCGAAAGATTCGGGGGCCGCCACCGCACTATCTCCAGCGCGTCGTGGCCGACCACCCGGGCACGCCCTGGGCGATGGACGCCCAGCGCGAGCTCGCGCAGCCGCTCGGCTGGCAGTGGCAGGAAGCGTTTCACCGACGTGGCCGGCCGCGTCGCCCAAGCTCAGCAAGGCGCCAATAACCGCCGTCCGCCGGCACCGGCCGACCCGCCGCAAAAACCCCGCCGCGACCCGCCGGCGCTGTAGATCTCTCACCGACGTACGTCCTACCGATTCGCCATCGCGTCCATGGCGAACGCGCTGTTGGCGTCGTGCTTGTAGAAGTTCTCGGCAATCCGCGTGGCGACGATGTCGACGAATTCGCGCTCGAACTGTTGCACCGGCTTGTCCTGGGCGGGGATGCCGCTGTTGGTCGGGTAGAGGATTTCGGGGAGATGGCGTTCCCAGGCCACCCGGCTGTTGTTCTTCATGTCGTAAATCGTCACCGAGACGTCGGCCTGGCCTTGGTACAGCGTCTTGCCTTTGTACAGCTCGAACTCGTTCATTTCGACGTAGACGACTCTATCCGCATGCACCGCCCGGGCCAGTTCTTTGAAGTCGCCCCAATCGCTTTCGTCGAGCCAATTGTCGACCTCGCGTGGATTCACGACGTCGACGTCTTTGACGTTGTCGACCAACAGCTCGCTAACCTGTTGCGAAATCGCCCGCGACGCACCCGCGTGATGATACTCGTGCGACGACGGCGGACGGCAAACGACGACCACCCGCTGGTTTCCAGCCCCTCGTATTCCGGCGGCACCACGTTGCCGCCTTGCAAGACGTAGATCCCCGTGGCCAAGATCGGTGCGCAGCCGCTTGCCGTGAGCAGGGTCGCCGCGCCAAACAACGCAACGGCGGCGATACGCGAATGGGAGCGAGCAGTGAGGCGTGCTTGGCATCGGTTCTCCTGGTCCCGCGGGGGCGGGCATCTGCCGACGTCGGCGGCAACGAGACGTGCTGGGGAAACGGATCGGTGGAATTCCGACGGATGAGTGGGCGGAGATTAGCCGCTTCGCCGCGCTGGCAAGCGAGAATGACTGCCCAGGCCACCGGTTTGGGCCGCGCCATGCTAGCGACGGAGAGCTAGCGACGGAACATTCTAACGACGAGAACGAGCGACCCGACAGAAGAAGCCGCCGCCGAGCGTGCTCAGAGAGCATTGCTCGGCGGCGGCTCGAGAGGCGCCGGTGAGAGTCGAACTCACGATCTCGGATTTGCAATCCGATGCCTTAGCCACTTGGCGACGGCGCCATGTTCACGATGAGCCCGATTTGCGATGCAACCGGCCGCGATGCTGTCAACGATCCATGCCAGCAACCGAGCCGCTGTGTCGCGACAAAAAGCTCGCCAAAAACTTCCTCTAGTTGTCGACGATGCCACGGCTCCAACTTGCATAAAAGCTAGACGATTAGCCAAGCTGGGTCAAGTTCCAGGAGAACTGCAAAGTCACGAATTGAGCAAGCGGAGCCCGAGGTCAGGGTTCCAGGCGATGTAGTCGGCGGCAGCTCGGACCGGTAGCTTGGGGTCGGAGCGGAGTCGGTGGATCGAGAGGGCGGCATTGTTGATGGCTGCCAGGCAGGCGGAGAGGCCAGGCCGCCGGGTGTGGTGGCGGTCTTCGTCCCACCACCGATCTTTCAAGAAGTGGGGGCCGTTTTCCAGCCGCCAGTGGTCGCGGACGTACCGCAAGAGGTCCGCAGCGGTAACGCTGTCAGGATCGAGGCTTGAGACGAAATACCGCACGTCGCGCGAGAGAACTTCGCCGGCGGTGGTGCAAACCTCGCGATCAACACGCAGCGCTATGCGGCAACCGGGCAGGTCGAGTCTTTCGCGGATGTAGTCGGCGTTCTCCAGGTCGACCCATAACCGGCGGGTTTCTTCGAGAGCCCCCTTTTATTCGTCGAGTGCGCAGCCGGTGGACGCTCGGTGGCTTGGGCAAAGCAGTTTTCGAGCACGTCGAGCGTGTCTCCCTGATTGGCTTTGACTTGCAGCAGATAGTCGCGACCGTGACCACAGACGAGCTCGGCCAAGGGGCGCTGAGCGAAGATCGCATCCCCGGTGAACAACCGCAGCATCGGGTAGGCATCGAGAAGCTCCTCAAGATGTCGCCTGAGGAGTGTCGGTTCGTTGGTCTTCTCGGCCCCCGTCGACCATTGGCCGACGACGGCTTGCAGATCATGCACAAACACGTTGAGCATGTGCAGCGGATCGCCAGCGTCGTCGAGCCCTTGTTTGGCCGTCTTGCCGTCCACGGCGACCACCCCCTCTGTCGTCTTGTCGGCCAAGCAGGCTTGCATCCAGACGGAGAGCGCGGCTTGAAACTCCGCCACGCGGCACTTGGCGAGCGTGCGGCTGATGGTGGTGGCGCAGGGCGGGTCGTCGCGGTCAAAGCCCAACGGCTCGCGGAGTCGGTCCCAATGGATCGTCGCCCAACGGACCAGCACTTCCATTTCGCGAATCCGCGCCAGCATCCCCAGCAACATCAGCACGACCATCCCGGCAAACGGATGCCGCACGCCACGCGCCGAACGCGGATCGTCCAACCGAGAAAAGGCATCCAGCAACGTCGCTGCATGCATCGAAGGCTCCTTCCTACAGAAAAGATGCCCCCTGCGGCTTTCAACTACGCCACCTTGGTTCCGCCGGTTCGGGAAAAACTACTTTGCAGTTCTCCTGGGTCAAGTTCGCATGACTTTGCCGGCTGCCGACGCGGTCGCGCCTACTTCGGCAGTCGATGCGCTCTCCGGGCGCGACGCCGTCCAGCCTTCCTGTGCTGGCAAGGGAGCGTAGCGATAGTAGACCTCCAAGCACATCGCCGCCACGGCCGTCGAGTACACTCGCCCGCCGTAGCCGCCCCACACGCAGTTGGGCGGCCAACTCCCCGCTTCGGGACCCGCCGCCACCTGCCCATTTACCAACGCCGACGCGAGCGACGAGTTCCAAGCCTGCCAGGCGGCTTCGGCCTCGGCGCTCGACGCCTGGCGGTAGTGGAGTGCCAGCGTCGCATAATACCAATAGTACAAGTTGACCCGGTTAGGTTCGGGCGGCACCGCAAGAAGTTGGGCGGTCGCCTCGTCAATTGCCAGGCCGTTGTCCGGGCCGCCGATCATTTCGCCCACCACCTGCCGGCAATACATGGCCTCGGCGGTCATCGGCGATGCTCGGCGGCCCATCCGGTCGATAACTGGCCAGACCGCCGTAGCGACCGCGCTCGACACTCCGCAGGAACCGCGCCGCCCCGGTCCACGTTCGCGGCGGAATCTCGATTCCCGCCCGGTCGGCGCTCCACAGCGACATCAATTGCCAGCCCATCTGGCTGGTGTCACCGGTGTCGCCGACGTTGTATCTCCAGCCGCCCGTCGAAGGATGCTGCGCTCGTAACGAGTAGTCGACCGCCCGACGCACGGCCGGCTCCAGCCGCTTGTCGCCGGTCATCGCCAAAGCCTCCGCCAGCGCGAACGACGCCATCGAATGGCAATACATTCGCGCGTACAAGCTGGTCTCGCCCGACAGGCGTCCGTCCGCACATCTGGCAGCGCATCAGAAACTCGAGCCCCTTGGCGACGTTGGCCTGGTAGTCGCCCTGCTGATGCGAATGCCCCGCCCCGAGAAACGCCAGGATCGCCAACGCCGAGATGCCCGAGTCGGCATCCGCGCCCGCTCCGCCGCGGTCTTGACCCAGCACGACCAGCTCTTGGCCGGCGCCGAATCGGCTCGCGTCCCAGCGCCCGTCGGCAGACTGTGCTTCGGCCAACCATTCGAGCGCTGCGGCGACCGCGGCCTCCGTCTCGACGCTGCCGCCATGCTGCTCGGCGTACTCGAGCCGATCCGGAGCGTTGCGATGGGCATACGGACTGGTGGCCGATGGCACGTCGCTTCTGACCTCAGCCGCCACTTCCGTGGGACCCGTCGCGGTCGCCACGGCTGCCTCGGCGACAGGAACAACCGGCTCGGGCACCGTCTCCGCCACCGCCTCCAACGGCGGTGCAACCGACGGATCGTCGAGCACGATCTTCTTTTCCGCCGCGGGCGCGGGCGGCGCCATCAACGGCGGCGCCTCGACCGGCACCGGCTCACTCGCCAGCTCGGGCGGCGTAATCGTCGTTTGCGGCCGTTTCGTCGCTTGCCGTCTTCGCGTCGTCCGCCTTCGGCACCGCCGGCGCCGCCAGCAAGATCGGTCCCTCGCGCTGCACGTCATCCACCAATCGCACGTGGATCGGCGGCCCGACCCCCGCTCCGCTGTCGCCCACCACCAGCCGGACGGTCATCGTGACGCCCACCAACACCAGATGCACCAACAGCGACAGCACCGCACAGCGATACAGCGGCCGCCTCCGCCCCCAACGGCTCCGCGTCGAAACGACCAGCACGACGCTCAGCACCGCCAGCGCGCACCACACCGCCAGGTACAACGGCCGCAACGCCGCCACGCGCGATAAGATGCTGGCAATTAACAGCAATGCAGACATGTTCGCCGCTCACGCCCCGTGCGATCGCACTAGCGCGGCGACTGGCCGCCCGCGCTGGCGATCCGCACCGTAATTCCCAGCTCCGAGATGCTCGCACTCCGGCACGCCGAGAGCGTCGACGCCACGTGCTGAAACGCACACTCCGCGTCGCCCCGAATCACTACCGTCGGCTGACCGATCCGACTCCGCGCTTCGACGAGCCGCGTCGTGAGCTCCTCCAGCGTCAGCGGTTGGCCGTCGAGGTCGAGCGTGCCGTCGGCAAACACGTTGATCACCAGCGGCTGGGCCGGCTCCACCGAGTCGCCCGCGTCGGCCACTTCCGGCACCTGCAGCTCCATGTTCCGTTCCAAGTCGCCAAACGTCGTGGCGACCATGAAGAAAATGATCAACAGGAACAGCACGTCGATCATCGGCGTGAGGTTCAGTTGCAGCTGCTCATCATGTTGGAGCTTCAGTGGCATCGAATTAGCCGCGTTGCTGTTTTGTCGGAGACGAACGGGACAGGCAACGCGAGGTGACCTCAGGCCGCTTTGCGGCGGAAAACAGTCGAGCGGCCGGTCTTGCGCTCTTCCAAGCCCTCGGCCGACACCAGGTGCACCAGCTCCTGGCCATGCCCGTCGATTTCCATGATCAAGCTATCCACCCGCCCGGCGAAAAACATGTGCAACACCATCGCCGGGATCGCCACCATCAGCCCGGAAGCCGTCGTCACCAGCGCCACGCTGATCCCGCCGGCGAGCATCTCGGCCCGGCCCATCGCCGAATTCGTGGCGATCACGTTGAACGCATTCATCATCCCCCAGACCGTGCCCGCCAGGCCCAACAGCGGCGAAACCGTCGAAATCCCGTGGATCACGCGCAAGTATCGCCGCAGCACGTTTCCGGCCCGTTCGCCTTCGTCCAGCACCGCCTGTTCGACCTCGACGGCCGACTTGCCCCATTTCCGCAAGCCTGCCGCAAACACCCGGGCAATGTGGCTCGGCTGCTCGTCGCACCGCTCGAGCGCCTCGCTGCGATCGAGCGCGCCCTCGCGCAGCTGCAACAGAAACCGCTCGACGAACAGCCGCGGCACCACCCGCCGCCGACGCAGCGTGATCAATCGCTCGAACGTAATCAGCAGCAGCACAAAGGACGCCAGCAGAATGGGGATCATCAACGGCCCGCCTGCCACCAGCATCTCGAACAGACTGCTCGTGGGAGCCGGCAACGCGGCGGCGTCGGCGAAAATCAAGATGTCCGTTGGCATGCAGAAACCGTCCGTCATTTACACAGACAAGGAGACGCGGGAGAATCCTTGTCTCCCCGTCTCCTCACCCGGATTTACTCCCCAACAACTCGACGCCGCAACGTCCCCTAAAAATGCGCTCCCGCTCCCGTGTCGACGTTCCCAACCATGTGCAAGTGGTTGTGGTCGACGTAGATCACCTCTTCGGCGTCCTCGTCGCGGATCGTATACGGCACCGGCCAACCGATGTGGCGGACGTCTTCGTAGTAGATGATGCACTTGTAGTGGGCGTGGTGCTGCTGGGCCGGGCCGATCAGCGGATACACCCGCGGCGGATCCATGTAGTCGGCGATCTTGTATTTCACGATCCGCACGTTGTTGCGGTTCCGTTCGTACAGCAGGGGCACGCCCCCTTCCACCGGCCGGGCCTTCTCCAAGCGCCCGCATCACCTCGTCATCGCTCGGCGGATCGAGCGCCACCGGCTCGCCGGCCGAGGTGACCGGCCCCAAGATCGGCACGCGGTCGTACCGCTCCTTCTCCCACGCCTGGTCTTCCTTGCGTTCCTGGAAGTACGGGCTGATCGGGATCGGAATCGCCAGCACGGGGCCCAAGCTCGGTCCCTGCGACGTCAGGCCCCAACCACAACCCGTGGTCGAGAGCAAAAGCGCCGCCAAGAAGAGTCCCATTCCAATGATCGAGAATCGTGCCATCGTTCGTCCCTTTGCGTTGTCTTCCCAGCTCGCGCGAGGCTGCCGCCCGGCGGGGCCTAGCATCCGCTTGGAACTTGTTATCGAGTGAGGCTGGGCAAAACTTGCGGATTTTTCCGATTCTGCCGAAAATTCCGCCAGCACAACCCCGCAGCAAATGCCCGCAACGCCAGCAAGGGAACACCGCAAGCGGACAGGAAACGCAAGGCTTCCGCCGAGCAGGGCTCCACACAAGAACTCAGGGGAAGCAGTCTCCGACCGCGATTTCGGAATTCGCGGCAGGGCCGATCGGTAAGTGGAGCAACATCGGCGTCAGAGACGCCTCCCACACCATTTCCCTTTTGACGCAAATCCCGCCGAGCCAATCACAACACCATGAGTGCCACCGCTGACTCGTCCAGCAGTGCATGCAGCGTGACGCGCACGCGCCGCGTACCACTCCAACCATCTCGCCCTCCATCCGCCCAGCAGCCGCGTCAGATAGCCAAGTCCGCCAGGGCCTAGAGCACTACTTCGCGCATTCTGTTAAACTGGGCTGGTGGCTAATTCTGCGCGAGCTTGCGAAAAGCAGCCAAGATCCCACACCGCATCGAGATTGACGGATGAATCGCTCGATTCTTATCTGCTGCTGGCACACCCTGCTGGGGCTCGCGATCGTTCTCTTAGCCTGCCCGGACACCGCGTGTGCAAAGCCCAATATCATCTACATTTTGGCCGACGACCTGGGCTATGGCGATCTAAGCTGCTATGGCCAAAAACGCTTCGAGACTCCTCAAATCGACCAGTTGGCCGCCGAGGGTTTCCGATTCACCAACCACTATGCCGGCGCAACGGTGTGCGCTCCGTCGCGAGCGTCCCTGATGACGGGTCAGCATGGCGGGCACTGCCTTGTCCGCGGCAACTATGAGACCGGCCCTCACGGATTCGGCGGCCAATTGCCGCTCCGCTCAAACGACGTCACCACTGCCGAAGTGCTCCACCGCGCCGGATACCGGACGGGCGTGTTCGGGAAGTGGGGCTTGGGAATGGACGGCACTACCGGCGAGCCGAACAAGAAGGGATTTGACGAAGTCTACGGCTTCCTGAATCAAGCGCATGCCCACAAGTACTATCCCGAATACGTGTTCCGCAACGGCGCGAAGGAACCGATTCCCGAAAACGCGAATGGAAAGCGGGGCGTTTACATCGCCGATCGCATTACGGACGAAGGCCTGAAATTCATCGAACGCAACCATAACAGGCCATTTTTTATCTATTGGGCGTTCACCTTGCCTCACGCCGAGTTGCTGGTTCCGAACGATTCGCTGCAGGAATTTGCCGGCCGTTGGAAAGAGACGCCGTTCGAGAATAAAAATGCCAGCAACGACGCAAAGTCTGGCTAGTCGCTCGGTGCCTACGCGTCGCAGGCCACACCCCGGGCGGCGTACGCCGGAATGGTGACGCGGCTCGATCGCTACGTCGGCGAAATCCTGAAAAAACTCGACGAGCTGGGACTCGCCGACAACACGATCGTCCTCTTCTCCAGCGACAACGGACCTCATCGGGAAGGGGGAGCCGACCCCGATTTCTTCAATAGTGCCGGCAGCTTGACTGGCTGCAAGCGAGACCTCTACGAAGGCGGCATTCGGGTGCCGCTCGTCGTGCGCTGGCCCGGAAAGATTCCGGCCGGGACCGTCACCGATCACATTTCCGCCTTTTGGGATGTCCTGCCAACGCTGGCGGAAGTCGCCGACGCCGAATGTCCCCCGGGCATCGATGGAGTCTCGTTCCTGCCGACGCTACTCGGGCACCACCAACCGGACGACGATCGGTTCCTCTACTGGGAGTTCAACGAACGCGGCTTCAACGAGCAAGCCGCTCGCCGAGGCAGGTGGAAAGCGATCCGCCACGATCCACGTCAGCCGTTGGAACTCTACGACTTAGGGGCCGACGAGCAGGAAAAGCACAACGTCGCAAAAAACAATCCGGCCATTGTCGCGGAATTTCAGGAGTTTCTCGACCACGCCCGAACGCCCTCAACCGTCTGGCCGCTGACCGACCGCTGAAGACGGGCCGTGATCTGGCCGAAAGAAAATGACGGATGGGAGCAATCCTGTTCGGCACGAGATTTGCGCATTGAATTTTACTCTTGCGCCCTCGGTTGTTTTAGCGCATGTTAGGCTGCATGACGCAGCGAAGGAAGGATGTGACCGACGAGGACGTGGTGGGGCTGAAGTACTTTCGGCGGCTGCTGCCCTTGTTTGAGCGGTTGCGCGGGGTGGGCTGCGAGCGGGATAAGGCCGGCAATCGTACGCTCACAATGGACCAGTACTGCTCGCTGATTCTGCTCTACCTGTTCAATCCGGTCGTCGTTTCGCTGCGTTCCTTGCAGCAGGCGAGCGAGCTGAAAAAGGTGCAGAAGAAGCTCGGCTGTGCCCGGGCGTCCTTGGGCTCGCTCTCAGAATCGAGCCATGTCTTTGACCCCGAACTGCTCCGAGAAGTCGTCGGCGAGCTGGGCGCTCAATTGCAGCCGATTGCCGCCGACACGCGGCTCGCCGAAATCAAGCACACGGTGACGCTGGTCGACGGCACACTCCTCAAAGCCTTGCCCCGCATCACCGAAGCGATGTGGCTTACCACTCGCACCGGCACCGTGCATCATGCCTGGCGATTGCACACGCAGTTCGAACTCGACAAGCACGTGCCGCTACGGATGGATCTCACGAACGGCCGCAACAGCGGCCCTTCCGATGAAAAGACCGTGCTCCGGACACACCTCGCAGCCGACCGCTGCTACGTGATGGATCGCTGGTACGCCCAGTTTACGCTGTTTAACGACATTCATCGTGCCGGCAGCAGCTACGTCTGCCGCCTCCGCGACAACACGATGCCGAAAGTCGTTGAAGAGCGACCCCTCTCGGACGAAGCACTCTCGGCAGGCGTGTTGAGCGACCAGATCGTGAGATTGGGACACACCAAGCCTCCCGCGGCGCGGCCCGATCACCCGCTGCGGCTGGTGATGGTCCGCATCGAGCCGCACGAGAAGCGTTCCCACCGCAAAGGCAACACGGGAGCAGGACCCAGCGACGGCATTTTGCGAATTGCCACCAACCTCGTCGATCCGCCGGCCGAAATCATTGCCGTGCTGTATCAGCACCGCTTCACGATCGAGCTGTTCTTCCGCTTCTTCAAGCACGTGTTAGGCTGTCGGCATTTGCTCAGCGACGACCGCCGCGGCATCGAAATCCAGACCTACGCGGCGATCATCGCTTGCATGCTGATCAGCCTCACCACCGGCCGCAAGCCGACGCTGCGGACCTACGAGATGATCTGCTATTACTTCTCTGGCCTGGCCGACGAGGACGAACTACTGGCTCATCTGGCCAAACTGAAAAATCACGACGCTTGAAAAACTCGGCCGCTCCACGTTCGGCGGACACGAGCCCCTTGACGCTGCGCCAGAGCAGCCCCACTCCCCAGAACTTCCCCCGCGACGTCTCTCGGGGAAGTGCCTGTCGACTCGCAACCCCATCACTGGCCAAGCCAAAAGCATCGCGTCAGACTCAACTGCAACCGCCGCGCCGAACAGGATTGGGATGGGAGTCATTCTTGGCGGGAAGTGTTCTCAGTGCTGGGGTTGCTAATTTTGAGAACGTAGGCATGTTCACACGGTTTGTTCGTCGGAAGCTGTACTTGCAGAGCTCGCGAATCTCGCGTGAACTGGAGCTCGCCGTCATGGCCGAGCAATTCAACTTTGCGAATTCTGCCGTCCCACTTGCTGGCGGCCAGCGAGGTGACGACCGCCCGATCGTCGGCGGGCCATTCCATCAAGAACGCGTAAATGCAGTCGTCCTTGGCGGTGAAGCGGACGTCGGCGGCGGAATACTGCGCGCCGCTGTCGCGTAGCGGCGCACCCTCGTAGGCGAGTTTCCAGGGGTGCGTGCCGCGGATGGCTTCTCCGTTGACGCGGAGCCAATCGCCGATTTCTCGCAGTGCCTGTTGTTGATCGTCGGGGATCGAGCCGTCGCCCTTGGGCGCGACGTTGAGCGCGTACAAGCCGTTGCGAGCGACCACCTCGATCAGTTTGCGAATGACGGCGCCCGTGGGAATGATCTGGGCGTTTTCCGTGTAGCCCCAGGTATTGATCAGCCGGTCGTGCACCATCCAGGGGAAATCGGTGGCATCGCGCGGCACGCGCTGCCAGTCTTCAAAGTCCTGGATCGCCCCGGCCGGGAAGCAGGTGCCCTTGCCGGTGAAGGTCACGTCCTGGTGCCGCTCTTGGGCGCGGTTGAAGTAGTAGGCGGCGATCGAGAGCTTGAGAGGATCGAACACGCGATTGATCAGGCCGTTATCGAACCACATCAGGTCCGGATGGTATTGGTCGATCAACTCAATGTTCTTCTTCGACCAATTGGCTAGGTGCTGGATCAGCCGCGCGTCGCTGTGGTCGGTCCAGTAGAAATCTTCGAAGCCTTCGGCATTCAAGTCGGTCGGCACGTCGGTGGGAATGTTGTTGACCTCGATGAAGTCGTAGTGCTCGATGGTGTGGTTGGTAACGCCGAATTTCAGCCCGCGTCGGCGGACCGCCGCCGCGAGCTCGCCGATCACGTCGCGCTTGGGTCCCGTGCGCACCGAATTGAAGGGATTCACGCGGCTGTTCCAGAGCGAGTAGTTGTCGTGGTGCTCGGCGGTCGGCATCACCCAGCAGGCCCCGCTGGCCTGAAACACGTCGGCCCACTCGTCTGGATTGAAGCGCGGCAAGGTGAAGAGCGGCATGAAATCCTTATAGCCGAACTTGTCGAGCGGCCCGTACCGCGCTATGTGCGAGCCGCGGATTTCCGAGTTGCTGTACATGTACTTTTCGTACCACTCGTTGACGGCCGGGATCGAATAAAGGCCGAAGTGGATGAGGATGCCGAACTTGCCGTCGACGAGCCAGGCGGGCGGCCGGTAGTGGTCGTCGACCGATTGCCAGGTCGGCTGGACCGGCCCGGCGATGGCCGGCACGTTGGCCTGGCGGAGGGCCGCCCGCACTTGGGCGGGCGTCGCATGGGGACTCATCCCCCACACGCCGCGGCTCTCGTAGTGCAAGCCGCCCGCCGTGGCCCGCTTCACGGCCCGCTCATTGAGGGCGGGCGGAATCGGTGCGTCCGGATTTAGCTGCTCACCGAGCTCTTCCAAAGTTTGAGGCGCGGTCGCCCTCGGCGGCTGCTCGCTCTCCGCATGGTTTCGACCGATGGTGCAAAGGACTGCGCACAGTGCGGCCACTAGCACACCGAAACGCAGGCCGCTACGAAAACGCCTGTTGCGGCACTTGCGGCTATCACATGGCGACATGCTCACTCCGAAATCAGCGAGATTTTGCCCGCGGCCGAGGCCGGCCTCAGTCGCCCGGCCCAGCCGCCGCCGGGCGCCAGCTTCAGCGTGAGCGTGTCGCCGGATGAAACCTGCTCCGTGCGATAGCGAAAATCTTGTCCGTTGCGGTCGGCGTTCACGCCATCGCTCCAGGATTCGAGCTGGTAGACGCCGTCGGGCAGGAAGTCGAGCTTGATCTTCAGCTCGCGGGGGCTCCAATCGGTCATCGCGCCGACATACCATTCGTCGCCCGAGCGGCGGGCGATCGCCACGTAGTCGCCCACTTTGGCGTCGAGCGCGATCGTGTCGTCCCACACGGTCGGCACCGCTGCGAGAAATTTCATGCAGTCGGTCTCCTGGCGATAGCGCGTGGGACTGTCGCAGAGCATTTGCAGCGGGCTTTCGTAGACGACGTACATCGCCAGCTGGTGGCAGCGGGTGCCCTCGCTCATCGGCTGGCCGATGCTCCAACGCCAACTTTCCTTGTTCGCGTTGTTCAGCGCGCCGGGCGTGAAGTCCATCGGTCCGGCGACCATCCGTGTGAACGGCAGCACGAGCTCTTGTTCGGGATTCGCTGCCGCGTCGCCCCATTTGTATTGCTCCATGCCGGTGACGCCCTCGCGGGTCATGACGTTCGGATACTCGCGGCGCAACCCGGTCGGCTTATAGGCGCCGTGATAATCGACCAACAGATGATGCTTCGCTCCCTCGCGGGCCACTCGTTCGTAAAAGTCGACCATCCACTGGTCGTCGCGCTGCATGAAATCGACCTTGATGCCGGCGACGCCCAACTTCTCGAACTTCGTCATCGCGGCTTCTAAATTCTTGTCGAGGCCGTTCCACAGCACCCACAGCAAGACCCGGACATTCTTCGCTTTGGCGTAGTCGACGATCTCCTTGAGATTCAGATTTGGATTCTCGCTGAGGACATCGCTCGAATCGGCACACCAGCCCTCATCGAGCAGCAGGTATTCGATGCCATAGTCGGACGCAAAGTCGATGTAGTACTTGTACGTTTCAGTGTTGACGCCGGCCCGAAAGTCGACGCCGGTGACATTGACGTCGCTCCACCATTCCCAGGTGACTTTGCCCGGCTTGATCCATGCGTTGTTGTCAATTTTCTGCGGCGACGCCAGGTTAAAGACGATTTCTGATTGGAGCAGTTCGGTGTCCTTTTCGGTGACGAGCACTACCCGCCAGGGGAACGTGCGCGTTCCTTCCGTCTTTGCCAGGTAGGGCGCCGCCTTCGTCACCGGTACGTCGCGACCACACGAGCTGCCAGCCAAAGGCTGTGTTTCGAGCGCGAAGGGAGCATACTTGCCCACGAGGCCCACTTGGCCGCCGCCCGCGCCGCGGAGAAACATGCCGGGGTAGGAGAGTAGATCGGACTCGGAGATGTAGACCTTTCGGCCGTCCTTCAGGTCGACCAGCACGCCGGTCGAGCAGAATCGCTCGGGCCCGATCTCGGCCAGCGGCAGATATTTGTAGGCGCGCTCTTGGTGCGAGAAGATGCTTTCTTCCTCGGGGAACCAGGAGCTGGGCTGGCCCGGAAAGATGAACTGGGCGAGCTCGTCTTCGACCTCGATCTCGCCTGGGAAGCTCGTTTCCCAGCGATAGGCGACGCCTTCGTCGTAAACCCGAAAGACGAGCTTCGCGCCGTCGGCGAACTTCAACTCGAGCTCGTTGTACTTCGTCTTGAGTTGCCGGTACTTGCGAGGAACGACGAAGTCGACCGTCTCGGATTTCGATCGCTCAGTGGCAACGGGTTCGCCCGCTTGCTTGGCCAGGGAGCCCTTGCCCGCGACCTTGAGATCGATTTGAGACGGGGCGATGACTTCCTGGCCACGGAGTAGGACCGAGTACTTGATGCCGTCCGATTGCTCGACTTTCACCTCGAGCCGGGAGGTCGGCGACGTCAGCGTCCAGGCCTGGGCTGCGAGACATGGGCTCGGAGCTGCGAGGGAAAATGTCGCGGCGATCGACAACAGGCTAAGGCAAGTTTTCATGGCCTTGCGAATTCCTTCTCTGTTGGTGTTGGTTTCGGTCAAGGGCGCTGCTGCTGGGCACGCTGATTGTCAGACTGTATTTTAGCGGAACTTCCCATCGTTGAAAGAACGCGTCCCCCGCAGGACGTTTCGGCTTCAAAGCTTCCTACGGGGGACGACGTTGTGAAAACTCTCCAGCTACGTCCGATCAGCGGCGGGACTTCCTTGGCACGGCGCATCCCAGCAGACCAAGGCCGGCGAGCACGATCGCGCCCGGCTCCGGCACCGCAGCGAAGGCCCGCAACTCCGTGAAGGACAAATACTCCTCACGCGTCGTAGCCACGCGAATGTACCGGCCCGTCATGCCGCTGACGTCGATCGTGTGATCGTAGTCGGGCATCATCGCGTTCGGCGCTGCATTATCGACGATTACGGAACCGACTTCGGCCAGGGCACTATCCAGCACTGACACTTTGAATTGGCTGGTCGTGTTGCTGTCGCTGCGGGCGAAGAGCTCAAGGAAATCGAGCGGTGTTTCCACCCCGAGATCAACTTGCCAGGACTCGCCGACGCTGTAGTCGGTCGAGTGGTAGACGGAACGGTCGGGCTGATTAAAGTCCGCGTTGATGTTGCCGTCGTTTCCCGAAGTGATCAAAGCTCCATAGCCCGGTGCGGAGGAAGTCGTCACCGTTTTGCCGGCGGCGAGATTGTTGCTCTCAGTGAACGCCAACGGCGAACCGGAGCCAATCACTTCGAACTAGGCAAACGTGAGCCAATAGTTGTTGTCGAGGCGTTCGAGTCGCACGAAGCGTCCCAGCGCGCCGCCGGGAGCGCTCGCCCCGGGATCGGTGGTGCCCCAGCTACCGACAGAAAACCCCGTGGTCAGGTAGTCGTTGGTGAACGCCACTGCGCCCGGATTGCCGGCGCCATCGTCCTCGTAGATAGTGAGCCGCATGTTGCCGAAGACGCCCTGATCGGCGTCGGTGCGACGCAAGACTTGCACGCGTTCGATGTAGGCGTCGGAGCCCAGATCGACTTGGTAAAACAATGGCGGGGACTCCGGATTGGCATTCACATAGAATACCGAGCCGTTGCCGAAGTTGCCGTCCCGGTTGCCGTCGATCGCGTCTTCAATCGACGCACCGTAGTCAGCTCCCGTCGCCGTCGCAGTAACTCCCGGCAAGAGCGAAAGATTGGTCGTACCCGGCAACGCCCGTACGGAGCTGGATGCCGTAAGGACTAACGCCAGGGCCGATAGCCCCGCGACCACGCGTCTGGGTCCCATTAGAAGCTTACACTGATGTCTCACCTTCATTAGTCCACCTCACAAACTTTCGGCCAATCAAAATAGGACAAACGACCTACGCTATCACGCTGCGCGACAGGTCATTTCTAACGCGGCCTGCTTCTCTGTTCCCAAATAATCGCAGTGATCCACCGCTTGGGTCATTACGGTTGGAGATCGTAGTTGAATTCTGTCTTTTCCGAAGGCACGGTAATAACCGTTGTCGAATCGGTGTTGTACTTGGCGGGAATGTATTGTTCGCGTGGAACTTCGCCGCCTTCGCGAGCGGGCGGACCCTTTTCGCAGATGGCCCGGATGTTCACGGTCCAGTCGCCGGCCGTGACTTCCATGGCGTATTTACCGTTCTCGATCGGTGCGACGGTCGTGCGGGCCTGCGACGACTTGGGAATCAACGTCATCGTGCCGTTTTCGATTGCCTCACCCTTGAATCGGGCTTCGCCTCGCACGCGATACGTTGCTGGCCCCGATGGATTGCACCCGACCGTAGCGATGATCAGCATCAGCGCGGCGCCGACGGCGAACATTCTTATGGACGCTGTTTGCGATCGATGATGCATTGGTAACCAATGGACTTTTGCACGGTCCGCGTTCACAAGCACAATGCCTGAGTCCACCGGACCACCGTTTTGTTGGGGCGATCCGCATGGCGCAGATCGCCCGCCCCCTCATTCGCCTAGTCACCGCGGTCGCGGCTGCCCAGCGCTTGGAACACGAGTCGATCGATGCTCTCGCTGACCAGCTCCACCGAACCATCAGCCCGCGCCACGTTGGCGCCGCCGGGATGGTAGCTGCGAGTCGACATAAAATAGGCGTCCCCTTCTCCGGATTCGTTGATGGGCGCCAGCGAGACGTCGTTCTTGCTACTGACCCACGCCAATTCATCCCCCCGGTCGGTATTGGGCGGCTCAAGCGTGGTGAAAAGCACGCCGCCGTGGGCGGGATTGTAGTAGCGGCCACGCGAATCGTCGGCGCGCGTATCTTCGACGAGCCGGATTTCCGCCACTAGCGCTGTATTCGATGTTCCATCCGTACACTTGGCCAACTTGACGTTGGCGCCGCCGACCAAGAGGCCGTTGACTTTCGTGCCGGAGAGCCTCACGTTGTCCTTGAATGCTTCGTAGTTCGGATCGTCGGGTAACAATTTGTTCTCGTAGTAGCTTCCTGCGCAGCCGACAAAATTGCCCGAGAAGCCCTGCGTCGCCGTGAGATTGCCCGGTTGGTAAGTCTTCGTTTTCGGCGACACGGGATCGGAGGGGCAAACGAACGCGTGGACGATCGTCGACGCCTGCTCGAAATCAAACGACGAAGGATAGGGCCCCCAAGACAGCGGCTTGTTCATAAACGCCTCGTACGCGTCCGAAAGACTCTGCTCCTCGACAAATGGGAGAATGTCGTGAAACCAACAACGGCGATCCATCTTGTCTTTGCTCGCGTCGATGGGCGAACCGATGCCGTCGTATTTGCCGTACGGCGGGGCCGTACCGTTCGCGGTGCTGTCCAGGTAGTTGTATGTGCCGCGCGGCAACTTCTTGTTCTGGTTCTCATAGTTGAGGATCGCCAAGGCAACTTGCCGCATGTTGTTGGTGCACTGCGACCGCCGTGCCGCCTCGCGGGCCGCCTGGATCGCCGGTAACAACAAGGCTACCAATATGCCGATGATCGCAATCACCACCAACAGCTCGACCAACGTGAATGCACGAGGCGACCGCCGTTGCCGGTTGTTCGCCAATTCCCAATGGGTTCCTACGCTGGGGATACGAGCAATCATGGTGAATTTCCTTCGAGTCAGTGATCCACAATCGTCCCGACAATTAGCGACGGCGACGCCACACCAACGGCAAGAGCCCCAGCATGAGGACGATCGTCGACGGTTCAGGAACGCCGGCGGCGCCGCTCACGCTGCCCGACCCGGCCCCGCTCACGTTGTTGCGCCAAATCGTGTAGTCGGCGGCGTCGACAATGCCATTGCCGTTGCCGTCGGCCGCGGCGTAGTTTGTCCCAAAGGCCTGCCTCCAAGTGGTGTAGTCATATTGATTAACGACGCCGTCCTGGTTGTAGTCGCCCGGTCCGAATGCACTGCCCGGTCCTTCGAAGGCGCGGAGTTCCGTAAACGCGAGAAACTCGCTGTTGGTCGTTTCGACGCGGATGAATTCACCGGAGATGCCAGCCGTGTTCACCAGATGGTCGTAACCTTGGCTTTCGCTGATGAGCGGATTGTTGTCGACGATATACGAGCCGGCGACGGTTGTGCCGTCCGCGTCGTACACGGTGACCAAAAACTGCGACGTCGTGTAGTTGTCTCCTCGGGCGAATAGCTGCAAGTGGTCCAGCTGGGTGACTGCACCAAGGTCGACCTGCCAATATTCACCCACACCGTAGTCGGAAGAGTGATACACGGGGCGATAGATTCCGCTACCGAAGCTACCGTCGATGTTTCCGTCGTTGCCACTGGTGATCTGCGCCGTACCCGGGCGGAGAAGAAGTCGTTACGGACTTTCCGATTGCGATGTTGTTGCTGTCGGTGAACGTGAGCGGGTTGGTCGACCCGACCACCTCGAACTCGGCAAAGTCCAACCAATACGTACTATCGAGTAGCGAAAGTTTCACAAACCGGCCGTAGGCACCGCCCGCAGCACTCTTGCCTGGGTCGGTCGTTCCCCAGGTACCAACCTCAAACGCGGGTGACTCTAAATAATGTCCCTACCACGCCACGGTCCCGGGCTGCCCGGCGCCGTCGTCCTGATAAATCGTCAGTTCCATGTTGTTGAACACAGAGTCATCCGCATCGGTGCGGCGAAGTATCTGCACGCGATCGATGTAGGCGCTCGTGCCCAAATCGACCTGGTAGAACAATGGCAGCGCTTCCGGATTGGCATCTCGATAGAACACCGAGCCATTTCCATAGTTGCCGTCTCGATTGCCGTCGACTGCCGTATCGGGCGCCGTGTCGTATTTCCCCTCAGGTCGGCTTGGGCTGGCGGTCGCAACAGCTCCCGGCAAGAGCGACAGATTGATCGTGCCCGGAAGCGCCCAAGTGGACGTCGTCCCGACGAAAACTGCGCCTACGAACGTCGCGAGCGAGACCGATCGCGGCACGCCAATAAACCCCTGCGAATTGAATTGCCGTCGAAGCATGATCAGGTTGCCTCCGCCTAAATTGAAACTTCGTATGCCACAGTCTTGAACTGTTGTGTTCGATTCACCTACTGGTGCTGGTTGACGTGGCCGTCGCTGTTATTGCGCCATCCACGAATGCAATCCGCTTCACTCCGCGCCACAACACACCACCGATGAGGCGTCGTGAAACATCGTCGCTCACTAGGACGCAATTCCGCCTGTCGGACTAACCGTCTCTCTACCGTATGCAGAACAGCGTTCGCATGATCAGGGAGTCGGACAACACCGACTCAGTCGCGCCTCGTAAGAGCGTTCGGATGAGGTTTCCAGCCGCCTCTACATCGATCATTGTAATCATCCGACGCGTATTTCCGGCCGACATTTCCGCATGATTTGCCGCTGCGCAAATCGAGAGCAGCGGCTGGGGAAAAAACACGAATCGCAAATTCAAGCGTTCTCATCGCACCGTGACAAATATCAATAACGACCGTGACAAAAATCGAAAACTGATTTGCTGCAATCTGTAAAAAAGATTTTCAGTCTTTTCGCGCTTGTCGCATCGGGCATTAAGAAAATAACTGCGTCTGCTTGCGAAAGTCGCCCGGCGTAAGGCCGGCGTGCCGCTTGAATGCCGTGGCGAACTGCGACGCCGTTCCATAGCCTGTCATCACGGCGATCTTGGAAAGCTTATAGCGAGTCTCCATCAGCAGCAGCTTGGCGCGCGACATCCGTACTCGTTCGATTTCCATGGCCGGCGTGCGGCGAAATGCGGCATGAAATCGCCGTTCGAGCGTCGATCGGCTCACGTGCAAACGCGCGACGACGTCCTGCACGCTCAGGCCCTCGCAGGCATGATCGCGGATCAATTGCATCGCCGTGGCCACCTCGCGGTCGTCCACCGCCGCCGCTTCCGACGAGAGGCGGTGCGAAATGCCTTTCGGCGGTACGAAGATCGTCTCGTCCGGCGCTTCCTGGCCGTTCATCATCGAGTCGAGCAGCGCCGCTCCCTCGTAGCCGAGTCGCAGCGTGTCGGGCTGAACGCTGCTCAGGGGCGGGTTGGAGAGCTCGCAAATCACTTCGTCATCATCCACGCCGATGACGGCCACTTCTTCGGGCACACTCAGCCCCGACAGGCCGCAGGCATCGATGATTTGCCGGCCGCGAACGTCGTTGCAGGCGAAAACAGCGAGCGGCCGTGGCAACGACTGCAACCACTCCGCAATCGCGGCGCCTTCCAGTTCGCCGCGGGCTTCCCAGCCGAGCACGTCGGTGCTTTGTTGCACTTGCGGATGCGGCGAATAGACGTGCACGTCCATGCCTCGACTCTTCGAATACTCGGCAAACGCCGCGAATCGCCGCTCAGAAAAGTCCACGCCCGGAAAACCGATGTAGGCAAAGTGTGCGAAATCCGATGTCGAGAAAATGCTCGGCGGCCATACGGGTCACGATTCGCGGATCGGTGTCGAGCATCGCGCCGCCGGCCGGCCGATGCGAACCGCGCAAGTCGACTGCCGGCACCCCCAATTCTGCGACAGCCTTGGCAATCTTTTCGTTCTCGATGCGCGCGATGATGCCGTCGCCCTTCCACGACTTGAGAAACTTGGGCACGTTTTCCGTGAGTCCGCGCTCGACGTGGAGAATGCTCCAACGTCCGTGCGACCGCACGTAGGCAGCGACGCCCAACAAGCAACCTCGGCCATAAGCACGAGAGCTTTCGATCAGCAGCATGACCCGTTTGCGTTCACTCGCCATTGGTTTGAATCACGGGAGACCCGCGGTGATGAAATGTGTGAATGCAGATTGGCCGGCGATTCAAGCGGCCGGCGAAACCGTGATAAAAAAATGCAACTCTTTCCTCAATCGTACCTGTCGCCGTCGCTCTTTGTCAGGGCGTGACGAAATATGAAAAGCGATTGAAGCATCGAATGAATGATGATTCCGCAGTTCGTGATTCTAATGAGAAGGAGCCCTGCGAACGACCGTTCTCCGGCGGCCGCTTCGCGCGATTCACTTTCGTGATTGGCGGAATTCATGATCGATCGAGACAAAACCAGCTCCGTTCGCGCCTGGCACGAGCGGATTTCGATACCCACCTACGAGGCAGGCCAGCCCGACCCGAATCCGGTCTTTCTGGAGAAGCGGGTCTATCAGGGCAGCAGCGGGGCAGTCTACCCTTTCCCGGTGGTCGAGAGCGTGGCGAACGAGAAGGCCCCACACGACTACGACGCGGTGTTTCTCGAGAATGAATATCCTCAAGATCATGATCCTGCCCGAGCTTGGGCGGCCGGGTGCAGATGGCGCTCGACAAGACGAACGACTATCACTTCGTCTACTACAATCGCGTGATCAAGCCGGCGCTGGTCGGATTGGCGGGGCCATGGATCAGCGGCGGGATTGAGTTCAATTGGCCGCAACACCACCGGCCCAGCACGTTTCATCCGGTCGACGTCGACGTGATTTCTGGCGACGGCGGCTCTTGGACCGTCTGGTGCAATGAGATCGACCGCATGGTGGGCACGCGGGGCATGCACGGATTCACGCTGTATCCTGGCAAGGCGTATCTCGAAATCCGCGTCCGCCTCTCGAATCGCACGCCGCTGCCGGAGACGTTTTTGTGGTGGGCCAATCCGGCGGTACACGTCGACGAGAACCATCAATCGATTTTCCCTCCCGACGTTTGCGCGGTGATGGACCACGGCAAACGCGACGTGAGCAGCTTTCCGATCGCCACCGGCGAGTACTACAAGGTCGACTACTCGCCCGGCACCGACATCAGCCGCTACAAGAACATTCCCGTCCCGACGTCGTACATGGCCTATCACTCGGACTACGACTTTGTCGGTTCGTACGACCATGGCCGGCAGGCCGGTTTGTTGCACGTGGCCAGTCATCATGTTTCGCCCGGCAAGAAGCAGTGGACGTGGGGCTGCGGCGAATTCGGCCAGGCCTGGGACCGCCAGCTCACCGACGAAGACGGTCCCTACATCGAGCTGATGTGCGGCGTGTACACCGACAATCAGCCCGACTTCAGTTGGATCGCCCCGGGTGAAGAGAAATCGTTTTCGCAGTTCTTCATGCCCTACAAAGGCGTCGGCGTCATCAAGAACGCGACGACCGACGCCGTGGTTGGGCTCGAGATCGAGGGGAGGGCGGCAATCGCCAGAGTCTACGTGACGGCTGACCGCCCCTCGGCACGCGTAGTGTTGGCAGCGGGCGACTCGACCCTCCTCGACGAGCAATTCGACGTCAGTCCGCAATGCTGCCGTGAGTTTCAGGCCACGATCCCCGCGGGAGTCGATCCTGAGAATCTTCAGTTGTCGGTCTACGATTCCGCGGGCCGAGAACTCGTCAGTTACCGTCCCAAGAAGATCGACGCCAACATTCCCGACCCCGCCCAACCAATCGCCAAGCCCGAAGAACTCGATTCCGTCGAGTCGCTGTACCTCGCCGGACTGCACATCGAACAATATCGACACGCAACTCGCCGGCCCGAAGATTACTACCGCGAAGGCCTATTGCGCAACCCCGGCGACGTCCGCTGCAATCTCGCGTTGGGGAAGACGCTGTACCGCCGCGGCCGATACCGCGAAGCCGAAGTCCATTTCCGCGAAGCGATCGAGCGCGCAACCCGTCACAATCCCAACCCCGCCGACGCCGAATGCCATTACAACCTGGGGCTGACTCTAACGGCTCAACGCAAATTCGACAAAGCGGAAGACGCTTTGCATAAATCGACATGGCACGCGACGTGCCAGGATTCAGCCTGTTTTCAATTGGGCAGAATCGCGTTGCGCCGCAATGATTGGGCGTCTGCAGAAGATTTGCTCCGCCGCTGCCTAGAGCGAAATGCCCGGCATCACCAGGCACTCCACCTGTTGGTGCTCGCGCTGGTCGAGCAAGGCAGACGCGAAGAAGCCTGGGGATTGGCGGACGACGAGTTGACGCGCGATCCGTTCAACTTCGGCGTGCTGTTCGAGAAGGCGCTCGCGATCGGCGTCGATTTTAGCGATTGCGACCGGCGGATGCGCGACTGCTCGCACAATTACCTCGAGCTAGCGATCGACTACGTGTCCGCCGGCCGCTGCCGGCGGGCCGTCGCGGTGCTGGAACACTACCTGCAACGCGTCGCCGAGCGAGTGGACACGCCGCTTGTTTACTATCACCTGGCTGAGTGCCACGAGCAGTTGGGCGACGGCGCCGCCGCCGTCCGCTACTCGAGGCTCGGCGCGAAATTGCAGCGGCAGGGTTTCTTCCCGAATCGCTGCGACGACCTCGCCGCGCTGCAATCGTCGCTCACGCGGTTGCCCGGCGACTTCCGTGCCTGGTGCGACCTCGGCAATCTGCTCTACAACAAGCGACGATACGACGAAGCGATCCGCGCGTGGGAAGAGGCACGCGACTTGGCCGGCGACTTCGCTCAGCCGCGTCGCAACTTGGGCTTGGCCTATTTCAATCAGCGTGGCGATACCGCGGGCGCGTGGAAGTCGTTGGACGAGGCGTTCCGACTCGATTCGGACGACGCGCGGGTTCTCTACGAACTGGATCAACTCGCCAAACGATTGAATCACGACGCGGAAGAGCGGCTCGATCGCTTGCAGGCACACTCGCGGTGTGTCCGCCAGCGCGACGACCTTACCATCGAACAGATCACGCTGTTCAATCAACTCGGCCGGCACGAAGAAGCGCTCGAAATGCTGCTCGGCCGACAATTTCATCCTTGGGAGGGCGGCGAAGGAAAGGCCTCGGCTCAATACGTGCTGGGCCTCACGGAGCTCGCCCGCCAGGCAATCGCCGATGACAAATACAGCGAGGCGATCGGGCTGCTCGACCAGGCGCTGGTCTGGCCCCAGTCGCTTGGCGAAGGAAAACTCGCCGGCATCCAAGAGAACAACATCCAATACTGGCTCGGCCAGGCCCATCGGCAGCTCGGCCAGGAGGACTCTGCCCGCGGTTGGTTCGAGCGTGCGAGCCACGGCCTCGCCCAACCCCGTTCGGCCCAATACTACAACGATCAACCGCCCGAAATGATCTTCTACCAGGGGCTCGCACACCGCGCGTTGGGCCGCGAAAGCGAAGCGGTGCGGCGGTTCGAGAGGCTCATCGGTTACGGCCAGGCCCATCTCCACGACGACGTGGCGATCGACTTCTTTGCCGTGTCGCTGCCCGATTTCCTGGTGTTTGAAGCCGATTTGCCCGCCAAGCATGAGCTGCATTGCCGCTACATGCTCGCGCTCGGCTATCTCGGGCTCCACCAAGACAACCTGGCAGAACAAGAGTTCGGGAATATACTGCTACTCGACAGCAATCACTTGGGCGCGATCACTCATCGCAAGTTTTGCAGCGCGGACGTGCGATCGGTGCTATAGCCCTTCGCACGCGGCAGACGCCGTCGGCGCGCTCCGTGTCAGGACGGTTTTATGCACATGCGTGCCACAGCCACGACCCATTACCGGATGGGTTTCCTCTGGATGATCTGCCTGGTCGCGGCGATGGGCGGCCTGCTGTTCGGCTACGATTGGGTCGTCATCGGCGGCGCCAAGCCCTTCTACGAGCCGTACTTCGGCATCTCCGACAGCCCCTTTTCGCAAGGACTCGCCATGAGCGGCGCCTTGTTCGGCTGCCTGGTGGGGGCGGCCGCTTCCGGCATGCTGACCGATCGCTACGGCCGCAAGTGGCTGCTGATCCTCGCCGCCTTTCTCTTCACCGCCAGCGCCATCGGCACCGCGCTCGCGCCGGAGTTCATCAGCTTCAACGTCGCGCGACTCGTTGGCGGCGTCGGCATCGGCCTGGCGTCGAATCTATCGCCTATGTATATCGCTGAGATCAGTCCCGCTCACCTGCGCGGACGCTTTGTTTCGATCAATCAATTGACCGTCGTGATCGGCATCCTGGCGGCGCAGATTGTCAATTGGCTGATCGCCCGCGGCGTACCGGCCGACGCGACGCTCGCCATGCTCCAGGAATCGTGGTACGGCCAAGTCGGCTGGCGGTGGATGTTCGGGGCGGAGACGTTTCCCGCAACCGCCTTCTTTCTGCTCATGTTTATCGTGCCCGAGAGCCCCCGCTGGCTGGCGAAAGCGGGCCGTTTCGCCGAAGCGGAGTCGACTCTCCGCCGCGTGGGCGGCGAGGATCATGCCCGCACCGAAGTCGACAACATCCGCCTCACGCTCGCCCGCGAGGAGATTGGGCAAGTCCATTTCCGCGACCTCCTCGCGCCCGACGTGTCGCGGATCCTGGTGCTCGGCATCGGCCTGGCGGTGCTGCAACAGTGGTTCGGCATTAACGTGATCTTCAACTACGCCCAGGAAGTGTTTGCCGCGGCCGGCTACAACGTCAGCGGCATCATGCAGACGATCGTACTTACGGGCATCGTCAATTTGCTGTTTACGTTGGTCGCCATCTTCACCGTCGATCGGCTCGGCCGCCGCGCGCTGATGCTCACCGGCGCCGCCGGGCTGGCGCTGATCTATGCCGTGCTCGGGGCCGCCTACTACAGCGAAAGCCGCGGCATCCACATGGTCGTGCTGATCGTCGCGGCCATCGGCTGCTACGCGATGTCGCTCGCGCCAGTCACTTGGGTCGTCATCTCCGAGATCTTTCCCAATCGCATTCGCGGCGCCGCGGTGTCGATCGCCGTGCTCGCCCTGTGGACCGCCTGCACGATTCTCACGTTCACATTCCCCTATCTCAACCTGTACCTCGGCGCGCATGGCACCTTCTGGCTCTACGCAGTGATCTGTGCGATCGGTTTCGTCTTCGTCTGGCTCCGGCTGCCGGAAACGAAAGACAAGACGCTCGAGCAAATCGAGGCCGAGTTGACGGCGTGAACTCGGCGGTTGGAATGAGAAGGTGAACGCGGTATGAGCGTCCAATTGGAGCATACTCGTGTCGGAGGCTTTCCGGCGGTGACGCTCTCGAACGACGCCATGCGCCTGGTGGTCGTCCCCGATCTTGGCGGCAAAATCGTCTCGCTTGTGTCGCGCTCCACCGGCCGCGAGTGGCTGTGGGAGAATCCCCACTTGCCGCTCCGGAAGCCTCCGACGGACGCGACCGACTTCGGCCAGTTCGACTCCGGCGGCTGGGACGAAATCTTTCCCACCGTTAATCCGTGCCGCGTGCCTGGCTCCGGTTGGGGTGATCGCGCGCTCACCGATCACGGCGAGCTGTGGTATCGGCCGTGGGAGACATTCGCTGCCCAAGTCGTCCCGCACCGGGTGGCTTCGCTGACATTGGCTGTGGACGATGCCGACTTGCCTTTCCGCTTCGAGCGCACGCTGACGTTGCCGGACGGAGACGGACCACTCACCGCCAGTTACGAACTGACCAACCGTTCGGACTGTCCGCTGCCGTACATCTGGGCTGCGCATCCGCTGGTTGCCATCGAGCCCGGCATGCGGATCGGCCTGCCGGCGGACACACGAGTCCAATGCGTCGGTGGTACAAGCGGCGATTTTCGAATTCGAGGCCGAGCCTTCACTTGGCCCAGTGCCACGCCGGTTGATGGCCCTACGGTTGACGTAAGTGTTGTGCCCAAAAGTCAGGGCGACCTGCTATCCGGCGTTGCAATGAAGCTATTTACCGATTGTCCGCCGGAGGGTTGCGTTAGCCTGACCACCGCCGAGACCACCGAAGAACTGCGTTTGCTGTTCGATTCCAAGCTGGTTGCGCACGTGGGTCTATGGCTGAACTACGCCGGTTGGTCAGGTGCTGCGACACCCCCTTACTTCAATCTTGGCCTCGAGCCAACCACATCGCCGTGGTACGCAGTTAGCAAAGCTGTCCTCTCGGGAGAGGCCAAGCAACTTGGCCCGCGCGAATGCCACCGTTGGACGCTAAATCTATCACTACTCCATCGCCAGGGTAAATCAGGGCAGCAGCCGACCACAAACTCGACATGAGTCGGCCGGTTTTATGCGGATGTTTGCGATCCGCTTACGGCACCGCGCTCACGCATCAGCAGGATTTGCTGGTCGCTGCGCAATATCGCGCCAACCGCCGCGATGCAGCTGTTGCATTTGATATTGGAACCTGCCCCTTCGTCTACGTCCAAGTGTTCGTACCTCGTGCCCTCCCCGAGCCGTGTGTTGAGCGTTGCGGGTAGTGCTCCCAAGAGGCATGCCGATCGAATATACACGCGACCCACACAAATGCGCAGACCGAACGGCACAATGCGTTCGACCGACGGCGGCCCCACCTCCCACGGCCAGCGGCGTCGCCTATACTATCGACATGCATCGCCGCCACACCATTTTATGCACCGACGTCGAATGCCGGTTCGTTGTCTCGGATCGACAGCGACTGTTGGACGCTTGCCAACTCATCATCTCCGACGGGAATGACCTGTCGACGCTGCTTCTTCAAGTGATCGACGCGGACGTGCTCGTCGCGTCCTGTTTCGCGCAAGTCCCGGCGAGCTTGATCGAAGCAGGGCAACGGCTGCGGGGGATCGTGAAGTACGGAGTTGGAACCGACAACATCAATTTGCAGGCGGCCAATGATCGCGGCATTCCGGTGGCGAATTGCCCGGACTACGGCAGCGGAACCATTGCCGATCATGCCTTCGCGCTGCTGATTGCGCTCGCCCGGCGACTTACGACACAGGATCAAGTGTTCCGCGGCGACGGTTGGTTTTGGCCCGACGACCAATTCTGCGGCGTCGATCTGGAAGGCAAGACGTTGGGCATCATTGGCCTCGGGCAGATCGGTCGCAAAATGGCTCGCCGTGCCGCTGGGTTCGACATGCGAATGGTTGTTTATGATCCGAGCCGACGTCGACAAGGCAGGGCTTGCGGTTGAATTCGTCGACCTCGACGCGCTCTTGGCCAGCAGCGACTTCGTTTCGGTCCACTGCGTTCTAACACCGGAAACTCGGCGACTGCTCGGAGAAAAGGAACTGCGGTCGATGAAGTCTTCGGCCTATCTGATCAACGTGTCGCGCGGCGAAATCATCGACGAATCGGCCTTGCTGCGGGGCCTGAGCGAAGGCTGGTTCGCCGGCGCCGGTTTGGACGTGTTCTTCACTGAGCCGCTGCGAGACGCGCATCCGCTACTCGAACTGGCCAACGTCGTGCTGACGCCGCATCTTGCTTGGTACACGCGCGAAGCCGCGGAGCGACAATCTCGCCAGGCAGCCGACGCAGTGCTCGACATTCTCGCCGGCCGCCGTCCACGAAGCGTCGTCAACGGAGTCTTATAGCATTTGGTCTCGGCCGCGGAACATCGCTAATCGTCGTCATCCTGGGCGACGATCGAGATCGCCCATTCCGGGTAGGGCATGGTGCTGCCACGCATCGCGCGCCACAAGATGCGATTGAGCACGTCTTCCGGCGCGCGGTCCGCTTCGCGAAAGTTCAGCGAAGCGGAAACAATGGCGTCTTCGCGCAGCACGGGGTCTGCGATCGCATGGGGCTCGGGATTCATTTCGTCAAGCGCTACCAACGTCGGCGCCGCCGTGTAGGGAGTGAGGTCGGCCCGGTCGACAAAGCAATCGAACATCGGCGTGGCGCTGGCGTCGAATTGGTTCATCGGCGGCAGGCCGAGAATCTGTTCCATCGTTCGCAAAATGCTGGTCGTGTTGTATTGGGTGCTCACCACGGCGCCGCGCTTGGCATATGGGCTGGCACAGAACGCAACCGTCCGGTAGCCGCTCACGTGGTCCCAGCCGGCCTGGGGATCGTCTTCGATGGCGAAGACCGCCGTGTCCGACCAGGACTTTGAGTGGCTGAATGCCTCGAGGATGCGTCCGAAGGCGAGGTCGTTGTCGGTCACGCACGCCGCAGGCGTCGGGCAGCCAGGATCGGTTCCGCTCGTATGATCCTGCGGCAGGCAGATGATCACGAGCTGCGGCAACTGGCCCTGCTTCTCGAACTCAGCCAGCTCGCGGAGCACGTAGTCGGCCCGAAACTGGTCGGGCACCGACATTTCCCAACCGACAAAGTCGAGGGGCGAAATCGCACGCAACGACTCAACGCTGGGCCAGCAGGCGAAGACGACGTCGTCGGTGCCGTTTTTCCAGGCCTTGTAGCAGGCCATGAAATCGGGTTCGCCCGCCTTCGATTTGTTGCGCCAGTGGACCGCGGGCCCCATGAATTCGCCGTAGTTGCGAACCGTCTTGCCGTGCTGGAGCGCGTTATCCCAAATGAATCCAGTGGGTGCATAGGCCAGCGCATCGTCCTCATCGACACCCATTCCGTCGGGGTAGCTCCGCGGGAAGCCGGCAAAGCTCTTTTCCATGTAGTCGGTCGAGTAGGCAGTGGTGCTCCACTGGTGGCCATCGGCACTGAGGATGCCGCAACAATAGGTGTTGTCGAGCAGCACGAATTCCTCGGCGATCTTGTGGTGGTTGGGCGTGACGTTCCGCCCAAAGATGCAAAGCGATGGATCGCTGTTGCCGCGGCCACAGGCGCCCAGCACCTGATCGAACGTGCGGTTCTCCTTGATAATGTAGACCACGTGCTTGATCAGGCTTGGCTCGCCGATTCGCTCGGGGATGGCGTGCAGAGGTTGATCGGGGCGGGGCGGAAGCAATGCCTCGGCGATCCGCGGTGCGCGCAAGTTTCGCGCGACCGACTCCGCGAGGGCGGGAAGTTTGTCGTCGGGCGGCAGTTTGATGAAGGACAGCGAGCCGAAATAGTGGTGCGAATTGAAGCCTCGGGCCCCGGGAAGGCGGCCGTCGGAATAAGGCTTCGGCGTCTTCGGCAAGCCCTTGATGTTCGCGGCCACGACGGTGTCGCGGGCGTCGTCGACCAACAGGGCCCCCGGATACCAGCCCACCGGGATCATGCCCAGCAGCCGCGATTGCTTGGGGTCCTGCGGCTCGAAGTCGAACACTGCGATCGCGTTCTGCGAGCCGTTGGCAACATACAGCCGCCGGCCACGGGCGTCGAAGGCGGCGGCGTTGGGCGCGGCCCCCAGCAGAACGGCTGGATTGGGCTTGGCCCAAATCGTCGCTGCCACCGTGTCGCTGCGCGAGTCGATCACGCTCAAGTTGTCGCTGGCGGAATTACAGCAGACGACATACGGATGTCCGCTCGACGTCGCCAAACCACTGGCATGCAAGGCGGTCAAAATCTCCGTCGCCGGTTTGCCTGTTTCCAAGTCGATCACCGAAACCGAGCCTTCGCTGGCTACGTGCCGTACCGGATCGACGCGAACTCGCGTGCCTCGGCCAGCCGGACCGGTGAGATCGTCGCGGCCGGGGCGGCGTCCACCCCAATTGCTGACGTATGCTTTGTGACCGACGATCGCCACGTCGAAGGGCGCGACGCCGACGGCAAACGTCCGCAACGGTGTTCCCGTCTTGGTGTCCAGCTCCAACAATTGGTTCGACAGGTTTCCGCAGACGTACAATTTGCTGCCATCGGCGGAGGTGGCCAAGCCGCTGGGGATTTCGGCCTCGCGTCGCGGGCGCCGGCCGGCGGCAACTTCCAGGCACACTCCGGGGCCACGGCGCCGTGCTCCGACACGCGGAAGACCTTGATCGAGCCGTCGACGTTGCTCATGTAAATCCGATCGCCCGAAGGAGAGAAGATCAACCCCGTGTAGCTGAGTTGCCCGTCCGTATCGGGATGCAGAACCTGATCGGATACGGGGCCCGACGGCGTCTCCGTCTCCTCGCTTGGCAGCGGAACGTGCTGCAGGACGGTCGCCTGGTCGGGGTCGACGACAATCAACTCGTTGGATTTTCCCGACGTGACGAGCAATTTGCCGTTGGGAGCGAGGGCCAACGCCTGCGGACGCAATCCCGGCAAGTCAAGCTGCCGGCCATACGGCGTGAGCACCTGGTTGACGGGCGTGACGGCGCGTCCCTTGGCCGTATATCCCACGCGCTCTTCATCCGCTGGCGGAGCGATCGGCGCGGCGAACGCCTGCGTGGCGAACCGATTCCGCACGACTAGGCAAACCATCGCGAGACCAAGATACACGGCGAGCGTCCAACTTCGCGACGATACTCCGTTCGATTCAATAACACGGTGCATATGAAAGTTCCTTGTGCGATTCAGGGCGAGTACGAACAACGGGTCAAACGGTCCTGCGTAGCGTGGTCAGGCGGGGAACTCCACCGCCGATTCGACGATCGCCGAGTTGTCGGCCGCCGACTCCCGTACGTGCGCGGTACTGAGAAAGTAATACCAGGCGGCAATTAGCGATATCGATCCGAACACTGACATGAACAAAGAAAAACTCTGTAGAAACTCCAGCCGGGAAGTCTCTCCGACGGCGAGGTCCTTGCCCAACTGCACGACCACGCTGCCGGTGTAGCCGACGCTGTCAGCCAAGTACATGGCAAACACTGCGGTGCCGACGAAGCGTGTCGACGCGGTGAGCCGGTCGAACAGCACCGTGTTGTATGGTACGTAAGCCAAGTAGGACCCCAGGCCGAGGAGCGACATCCACCAAAAGCCGCCGATCACGTGCAATTTTAACAGCGCCGTTGTCGCACCGACAATCAACATGCCGGCAATCATCGCCGCGAAAACGGCGCACAGGCTGCGGCGGTTGTCTTTAACCAAGAACAACAGCCCCGTCACGCCCATCACGCCCAGCGCGACGCCCAGCTCCATCCGCGACATGATGTCTCGGTGCTGCTCGTATTGGTAACCGAGCTGGTCCAAGACGTCGACCATGTAGTTGTCGCGGAAATCTCGGAATGCGGTGAGCAAAGCGTAGGCCGCGACCAGCGCCACGATCCCCGGAAAATACTCGGCGACGAACTGCCGTCGCCGATCGGATCCCATCGGCTCGCGCCGGGTGCGGGCCGCGGCATCGGCGGACGTCGGCTCGGGAACTTGATTCAACAGCCAAACCGCCAGCACGAACACGGGCGCGAAGACCAACCCGGTGGCAGCGGGCATCCAGAATTCCCCCACCGCGGGAAACGGATTCGGCAGCGGAAGACCGTAGATTTGGAACCCGTCGCCGGCCATCAGAGCACGTCCCACGTCCTTGACGACGCCGCTGGAGACGATAAACGAACAGGCGAGCGCCGCCAGCAGGACGTCGGACGTGCGCCGCCCTTCGAGATACCGCACGACCAGCCCCCAAATCATGCCCAGCGGCAATCCATTGAGAAAAATGGCCACGATCCTCCATTCGGCCGGGACGACCGCAAACAGCACCAGCGCCGACTCGGCGGCGGCGATGAGCACTAGCAGCCACCAGGCGCGCCGACCGCGCGAGAGTTCCGAGCAGAATTTGATGCCGATGAATTTCGAGGCCACGTAGCCGATGATCTGACTAATCACCAGCGCCGTCTTGAGTTCGATTCCCGTGCCGGCGACGTAGAGGCCGTGATACGTCGCGGCGGAAAACGGCTTGCGGAACGCGTACATGCAGAAGTAGGTCGTGAACGCGGCCGCCATTGCGTACGCGTCGAACACGCCGACCGGCGAGCGAGCCAGCCAGCGCGTGATTCTCGTGTCTTGCATATTCCGATCCGTCCCGCGCTGCGATCGAGTCATGTGAGCCGCGAGCGCGCCGTCAACGCACACGCAAACGGATCGTAGACGTTCTGCGTTAAGACTCGGTGAAGATGGGCACACATTCACAACAGTATTCGCCGAGCCGCCGAGCAAGCCGTCCGCGATGCGCAGAGTGAGTGACGTTTTGCGTTCAAGTCGGTTCGCAACGCCAAGTGAATGTTGCCCGATGGGAATTCACTTGTTAGCTTGCGAGTCCGCTGACTGTTTTGACGCAGGGAAAGAAAAACGGTTAGAGTCACCTCTGGAACCACACCATGAATAGCGGTTATGCAGCGAAGCTCTGTTGCGCGGCAACGACGTTTGTATGGCTCTTATCGCAATTGGGAGTCGCGGCCGACGGGGCAGACCATCGCGTGCTAATCGTCGGCATCGACGGCGCCGGTGGCAGCTATCTGCAGAATGCCAACACTCCCAGCATCGACGCGCTGATCAACAACGGCACCGTGCGGTACGACTTCTACAACGAGGGAGCGTTAGTCGAGAATCCGCCTTCCGGCTACGGCGCCAGCGGCGTGAACTGGTCGACGATCGTTACCGGGGCGTCGGCCGCACACCACGGCGTCGTTGACAACAGCTTCAGCGGCAGCCGCTTCGACGAACATCCGCACTTCTTCAAGTACATCCAAGACCACGATCCCTCGTCCTATCGCGCTTCGATCGTTAGCTGGGAACCGATCAACACGCAGATCCTGGCGGACCAATACGCCAGCCTGGAGCGGCAATTCCCTGGCTATTCGTCGGCTCAACAAGATGCGCTCGTGCGCGAAGCGACGATCGATCTCGTTCAGCACGGCGACCCGGACGCGATTTTCCTGCACTTCGACCAGGTTGACGCGGCGGGACACGCTTCCGGGTGGGGCAGTTCGCCGTACAATGCAGCGATCCAAACCGTGGACGGCCACGTCGGGGCGATCATGGCGGCGATCAACGTCCGACCCGGCGTCGCCAGCGGCGACGAGGACTGGCTGGTGATTGTGACGGCCGACCACGGCGGACTCGGCACGGGACACAACGCAGGGCAGGGGCTCATCAATTGGGAAGTGCCGTTCGTCGTCAGCGGCAATTCCGTGCCGGACGGAGCGATCATGGGACGCGGCACGCTCCGCGACGTCGTGCCGACCGCGCTGTGGCATCTGGGCATCGATCCGTTTGCTTTGGGGCTCGACGGCACGGTCCGCGGTCTGGCGGTCGATCCGCCGAACGGTCTGGTCGGCGACGTCAACCAGGACGGAGTGATCGCCGGCGACGGCAAAGGAGCAGTGGACGCGGACGACGTGTCCGCATTTCTTGCCGGTTGGCTCAGTGAGGGCGGCGGCGGCATCGGCGATCGATACGCTCGCGGCGACTTGAATTTCGACGGCATCACGAATCTCGCGGACTGGGCGATCCTCAATCGGGTCGACCAAGGACTTGGCGCGGCGGCGTTTCGCCGCGTGATTGGCGTGCCGGAGCCCTCGGTGCCGGGGCTGGTCACGTTCCCGCTGTTGCTCATGGCCGCGAACTGGCGCGGCACCGCCATGCGCAATTACTCTGCCGGTTTGCGCGTGGGCAACGCTTGCCATGCCGCGAGTTCAACTATCTTGATTGGTTTCGTAACTTAACAGCACTGACGATCGGAGGGTGTGGTGATGGCTCGACGGAGAATTGTGGGCGAGATTGCGCGACTGTTCGAAGAGCGCGGCTCGTCGCTCTATGGGGGCGAGCAAGTCACGCAATTGGAGCACGCCCTGCAAGCGGCGGCGCTGGCCGAGTCGTGCGGCGCCGACGCCGCGACCATCACCGCCGCGTTGCTTCACGATCTCGGGCACCTGCTCCACGATTTGCCGGAGGACGCTCCCGACGAGGGCGTCGATGACGTCCACGAGCAACTCGCGGACGAATGGCTCCGCGGCCATTTCGGTCCGGAAGTCAGCGAGCCGGTGCGGATGCACGTCGACGCCAAGCGATATCTGTGCGCGGTGGAGCCGGCGTATCAACAGTCGCTGAGTCCGCCGTCGGTGCAAAGCCTGATGCTCCAAGGCGGCCCGTACGCGGCCGAGCAAGTGCAACAGTTCGAGCAGAGCCCCTTTTTCGAGCGGGCGGTGCAGGTTCGCCGCTGGGATGACTTAGCGAAGGTGCCGGGGCTTGAAACGCCCGCGCTCGATCACTTCTTGAAATACGTCGAGCAAGTGATTGCCGACCATTCGCGCGTCGAGGCAGTGCTATGAGTTGGCGAGCCATACCTACACGGAGCCGGTCGCGGCGATCCCGGCAGCGAGTTGCCGTCATCGGCGGCGGCATCGTCGGCTTGGCCCACGCCTGGTCCGCCGCCAAGCGGGGCCACACGGTGTTGTTGTTCGAGCGCCATCGGCAGGCGTGCAGCGCTTCGATCCGCAATTTTGGCATGGTTTGGCCGATCGGCCAGCCGAACGGGCCCGATCACCGTACGGCGCTGCAGAGTCGCGCCCTGTGGCTGGAGATGTTGCAGGAGACTCAAATCTGGCATGAGGAAAGCGGATCGCTGCATTTGGCCTACTATCGCGACGAGCTGGACGTGCTTGAAGAATTCGCCAAGCTCGCTCCGGAGCTAGGATACGAATGTCAAATGCTTTCGCCAGACGAAGTGCTCCGACGCTCCCCTGCGGCGCGCCGAGACGGATTGTTGGGCGGACTCTGGAGCGGCACCGAGGTCTGCGTCGACGCGCGCGAGGTCATTTCCCGCGTTCCAAAATGGTTGGCAGAGAAATATCGCGTCGAGCTGCATTTCGAGACGGCAATCGAACACGCGTCGCTGCCGTGGTTGGTTGCCTCCGACGGACGGCGTTGGCAGGTCGATCGCGTGATCGTGGCGACTGGAGCCGAATTTCGGACGCTTTTTCCAACGCTGCTGAGCCAAGCCGGCTTTCGACGCTGCAAGCTGCAGATGCTGCGGACGGTGCCCCAGCCCGATGGCTGGCGGCTCGGCCCGATGCTGGCCAGCGGATTGACCCTGCGACATTATGCCTCGTTCCGCATCTGCCATTCGTTACAGGCGCTCAAGAATCGAATCGCCGCGGAAATGCCTGAGCTCGATCGCTATGGCATCCACGTGATGGCGTCGCAGAACGGACTCGGTGAAGTGGTGCTCGGCGATTCCCACGAATACGACGGCGAAGTCACTCCCTTCGACAAATCGGTGATCGACGAGTTGATTCTCGAGCATTTGCGAATCCGCATGGAACTGCCCGACTGGACGATTCAAGCCAGGTGGCACGGCGTCTATGCCCAGATTCCCGGAATCGTGCAGTTCGAGCAGGAAGCCGAACCCGGCGTCGACGTCGTCATTGCTTCCGGCGGATGCGGCATGACCATGTCGTATGGACTTGCCGAGAAGCTGTGGGACGTCTGGGACGAAGGCGGCTCGTCGCGTCCACGGCAACTTCCGGCACACAACGGCCCGCTTCTCGCCGTACCGCCACAACGATCTGCCTGCTCGAACGCCGAAGACGTCGCGTGAGTTCTCGTACGCGACATTCGTCGCCAATTCTGCCATGAGTCAATCGGCACCTCACTCTCGATTCCATGGGCCACTGCGGGCCGTAATCTTTGATTGGGCCGGCACGACGGTCGATTTCGGCAGCCTGGCGCCCGTTCACGCGATAATCGAGGCGTTTCGCCGATGCGACGTGCCGATCTCGCTGGACGAAGCCCGCGGGCCGATGGGACGGGCCAAACGCGACCACCTGGGCGAACTGTTGCGGGTGCCGGAAGTCGTCGCCCGCTGGCGGTCGGTGCATGGCCGCCCGCCAGTCGATTCCGACGCGGACGAGCTCTATCGTCAGTTCTTGCCGCTGCAGCAGGAAGTGATCGCGGCTCACGCGACGCTGGTTCCCGGCTGCACGGAAGCGGTAGCAGCTTGCCGCCAACGCGGGCTCAAGATTGGCTCGACCACGGGCTACACGCGCGGGCTGATGGACGTGCTCGCGCCGCTGCGCGCGAACAGGGATACAACCCGGACGCAACAGTCGTCGCAGACGAGGGTTTCGCCGGGCGTCCCACGCCGTGGATGTGTTTTGAGTGCGCTTGCCAATTGAACGTCTATCCGCCCTCCGCAATCGTCGTGGTCGACGATACCGTCGTCGGCATCGAGGCGGGACTCAACGCCGGCATGTGGACGGTGGGCGTCGTGCAATCGGGCAACTTGGTGGGGCTCAGCCGGGACGAGTTTCAACGGCTCGATCCAGAGGACAGGCAGGCGCGCTGCGACGTGGCGCGGCAACGGCTTGAGTTGGCAGGCGCCCACTTCGCCGTCGACACGGTGGCCGATCTGCCGGCGTTGCTCGCGACGATCGACGACCGTCTTCGGACGGGCCGTGGCTTCTAAGCAGGCGGCTGCGCTCAAGTTTCAACGTCTCAGCCGGGGGGAAGGCGTGCGCATTTCGACTGGGCGACTCCGCAACCAGTCCGACCGGACGCAAAACGCATGAGTGGATGCGCCAGCGGGAAAGCGATTTTGCCAGCAATATCGTCTTTTCACACGATCCTCACGGAAACTTTATTTTCTTTCGGTAGAAATGTCATTCGCATTGAGACGGTTTGCGTCCGCGAGTGGCGCCCTGGTTCTTAGTATTTTGGAGGGAGAATCTGCTGATGAAACGAATGATGATGCAACCAATGGGATGGGCCGTCATGGGCTTGGCGGCGATCGCCAGCCTGTCGGCCGGAGCGGTACAGGCCCAAGTCCTGTACAGCGAAAACTTCGACGGCCTGACGCTGATGGACAGCGTCAACGAGCGATACGGACCGGCCAACGTCACGCGCGTGGCAACTGATCCGGAATCGGTTCCGTATGACAATGCCTTCTCGAAGACCGGCCCAACGGGCTGGGATGTCGACAATTCGCTGGGCCTGTATGACGGTGTGCCTTCCGTTTCCTATTCGCCGTCGCCGACCGTCGGCAATGCGGGCGTTCCTGGAGCGGGCCTTGCGGACTACGGCGTCAACGAGTGGGAGGGGTGGAGCTTTGCCAACAAGGATTTCTGGGTGAACGCCGCAGGCGACCAAGACCGGTCGCTGTTCACGAGCGGAACCGGTACGGTCGCCGTGGCCGATCCGGATGAATACTTCGACATGCCTGACGGGGACACCGACAACCCAGTCGGCGGCTATTACAATTCGGGTCTCAAGAGTCCGTCCATTCCCGTCGTTGGCGACGGATCGAATTTCTACACCTTGACGTATGACTCGAGCTGGCGCTCGGAGTCACTTGACGATACTTACGGTCCGAATTCAGCGCTCGACACTACGAACAACCAGTCGGCGGAGATTCTGGCTGTGTTTGACAACGGCCAGACGCAGGTCATCGACGGCTGGAACTCGGATAGCTCATCGCCCAATTTCTTCTCGGGCACCCCGGCAAATGAGCCCGGACGTCAAGCCTCGTTCTTGGCGCCGGCGGGGGCAACGTCGGTTCGCCTTCAGTTCAACATCGCCAATGCTGCCAATGATTGGTGGTGGGCGGTCGACAATCTCACGCTCGACGACGTGAATACTAGCACCCAAGTTTGGTCGGAGAATTTTGAGAGCGTCCCGCTCGGTCCGAGCGAGAATGAGCGACTGGCGCATAACGCCCACGTGACGACGGCCGAGGGAACCCCGGATACGATCAGTCGGCCGGATTACTTTACGCACGATACGCTGGCTGGTTGGAACATCGACAATTCCGGCATGCCTGCCGGCACGGTTGGCAACAACGACGTCGGCGTCTACGAGTGGGAAGGTTGGTCGTTCGCGCCGCTGGACTCCTGGTTGTTTGCCGACCAACAGCGTCGCGGTGAGTTCACCAAGTGTGTCGGCAACTGTGCGATTGCCGACTCGGACGAATGGACCGACCTGGGCGATTCGAGCAACTTCGGCCCGATTAACACCGTGCTCGAAAGTCCGGCGATCGACGTCTCGGGCGCCACGGCAGGCCTTCTCCGCTTGTCGTTCGATTCAAGTTGGCGACCCGAGGACGCGCAAGAGGCGCTCATTACCGTCGATTACGGCGACGGAAATGGTCCTCAGCCAGTCCTGCATTGGCTGTCTGACTCGGCTGGTGCGGACTTTCACGACACCAACACCAACGAAACGGTTAGCTTGCTGCTGAACGTCCCGGCGGGCGCTTCCACGGCCACGTTCGCGTTCGCCCACTTGGGCGGCAACAACAATTGGTGGTGGGCGATCGACAATGTCCAGGTGAGCGCTGTGCCCGAGCCGGCATCGTGCGCCCTGGCGCTGTTCGCCTCGGTGGCGTCGGGCCTGGCCATTGGCGGTCGGCGTCGAGGTTAATCGTCGTTGGCAACAGTCAACTCTGTTCGGGGTTTGAAAGCGCGACCCGGTTGGCGCTTCGCCGCCAGCCGGGCCGCTTTGTGCGACGTTCAATCTCTTCCTTGTTGGTCGGTCATTATGCGGACGGGGCAGACAACATGATCTCGAAACCGAGCGCTAGCGTTACGCGATCCAATGGTTGCATGCACATGCGACGGTGCGCGATACGTCGCTGCGGTTGCGCTCGTCGTGTGGGAAATCATCAACAAACATTCAACGTGGGTTTATCACAGCTTCATTTACTGTCGGTACTTTGAGAGACACGCGCAGGGCCGCGGCGGTCGTGGTGAGTTGTCTGTCGGCTGAACGTGTATCGAAAAAACGAGAAACGGGAAAACAGGATGCAACGATTTACACTTCAATTCGCACCGTCGGTGGCAATTTGCGGGCTGCTGGCCGCTGCTTCTTTCTTCAATACGACTTCCGTGCTGGCCGCGGACTTGTATGCAGAAAACTTCGAGGGGCTGACTTTGGGGCCCGTCGTCACGTTCGACTCGGAAATCCGCGAGCGGCAAGCCTGGACCGACGTTCCTCCAACCGGCTGGACCGTCGACGACAGCGGCGTCCCCACCGCGGGAGATCCCAATATCGGCGTCAAGGAATTTGAAGGCTGGAGCTTCGTGAACAAGGACTGGTGGATCGCGACGGCCGGCGACCAGGACCGCGGCCTGTTTTCCAACGCCAGCGGCATCATCGCCGTGGCGGATCCCGACGAGTGGGATGATTTTCCGTCGTTTGCCCCGTCGCCCTCCGATCTGGGAAGCTACGTCGCTAAACTCACGACCTCGTCAATTTCGCTCAGTGGAGTTGCCGCCGAACAGGCCAAGGTGTTTTTTCATTCGTCATGGCGTTACGAGAACCTTCAAAAGGCAAGTCTCACGGCCCACTACAACAATGGAACCGACGTAAATATCCTCCAATGGGATTCCCGCAAGAACATCGACGATGGATTGGGCGGCACGATTCCTAATCCGGACTTCAAGGACGATGCGCCAAACGAAGGGCTGACGTTCGATTTGCACAATCCGGCCGGGGCTACTTCGGTCCAGTTAGAGTTCCGCCTCTACGACGCGGGCAACAATTGGTGGTGGGCGTTTGACAACTTGAAGGTCTTTACTGGAGCGGCGCCCGCTGCCGACGGCGCGCTGCGGGCCATCATCGATCGGGAAACCGGTTCGGTGAAAATCGTCAACAACACCGGCCAGGCGATCAGCCTACGCGGATACTCGCTCCGCTCCACGGATGGCGCCTTCGACGAAGCAAACGCCACGTTCTTGTCCCAAAGCGATCCAAACTGGCTCCAAGCCACGCGGCTCGGCGACCCGGCCAATGACCTAAGCGAAATCCACCTCACCAGTGCCGACCTGGCGAATCAGGCCGTGATCAATTTCGGCAACGTCTGGCAGAAATACTATAAAGACGATTCGGATATTCACTTCGAGTACCTGGTCGACGGCAATGACACGCCGATCCAAGGCATTCTCGAGTTTATGGGCAACGGTGATGAGTCCTACGATTTCCTGGACCTGAACTACAACGGCGCAGTTGAAATCGGCGACTGGCTGGCGTTCAAAGCCGGCTTCGCCGCGTCGCTGACCGATCAGCCAGACGCCATTCGTCACAATTTGGGCGACCTCGACAACGACGGCTTCCACACGGCGGCCGACTTTCTTGAGTTTCAACAACGGTTCAACAACGCCAACGGGGCGGGGTCGTTCGCGGCAATGATCGCCGGTGTCCCCGAGCCCAGCTCGTTCGTTTTGTTCTTCGTGGCCGCGGTGATTGGTTCGGTCGGGCGGCGAAGGCCATCAGCGCGACGAGTTTCGTTGCTGGCGCTGATCGCGGTCGCGGTCAGTGTTGTATTCTCTGCCGGCGACGCGCACGCCCAGCTCAAGATATTCACCGAAGATTTCGAGGAGTTGGCGTTGGGCCCCAATGTTGAAGAGGCGAACGCGGGCAGCGAAGTGTGGACCAATGTTCCACCGACTGGTTGGCTCACCGATAACTCCGGCATGCCTGGACTGGGTAATCCCCTTACCGACGGTATCAAGGAATGGATTGGTTGGACGTTTGCGGACAAAGACTGGTGGGTTCAGACCGCCAGCGACCAGGACCGCGGCATGTTTACTCGCGGTCAGGGCACCGTAATGATTGCCGACCCGGACGAATGGGACGACGAAAACGACTCGCTACCGACTCCCCAAACCGGCCGTCGAGCGCTGGCTGAGGCGACTACGCCAAACAATTTGTACGACACGTTTATTAAGACAAAGACGATTAACATTCCGGCAGGCATTCCCGCCGGACGGATCAAACTTGCCTTCGATTCATCCTGGAAGCCGGAAGGCATGGACGATCTCGATTTGTCGAACAATCAAACCGCCACGATCAAAGTTCAGTACGGAAATGGACCCAAGACCGAAGTGCTGCGCTGGGACTCCGACCCGGAATCGGACACGTTCCACGATGATGCGCCGAACGAGCGTATCTCCGGGCTCGACCTGCAGTACGACGGCACGGCCACCACAATGACGCTCGAGTTCGGCTTGGGCCAGGCTTGGAACGACTGGTGGTGGGCCGTCGACAACCTCTCGGTCGAAGTGCCAGCCGATCCGTCGCTCATCAAGATCGACACCAATACGGGACGAGGTTTCCTGGTCGGCGGAGACGTAATTAGCACGACGGTCAATTCCATCGACATCACAAGTGAAAACGGTCACCTCCGTGGCGCCACGGCCTCCGGCCTCAGCGGCGCCAGCGGCATGGAGCGTATTGACGGCCCTGATGTTGGCAGCGTCGCCGGCGATTCGCCGGGCGAACAGTGGGAAATGCTGACCGCGAACAACAACCGCATCTTCGAGGCGTTTCTGTTTGGTAACTCGGCATTCGACAACAGCCGCGTCGTCGATCTCGGGATCATCTTCGATCCGTCGACGCCGCTGGCGGACCGTGACGTGGCGTTTAGCTATACCACGGCAACCGGCGACCAAATCGCAGGCGCGGTGCAGTACTTTGCCGCGCCCGGCGTGCCGGGCGACTATAGCGGCAACGGCGTCGTCGACGCGGCCGACTATACCCTATGGCGCAACCACCTCGATCAGTCCGTCACGTTGCCCAACGATACTACGCCGGGCACGGTCACCGCGGCGGATTACGACGTGTGGAAGTCCCACTTCGGCCAGTCGGTAGGCGCCGGTGGTGGCGCTGCCGCGGTCGCTTCGGTGCCCGAGCCGGCCACGGTCTCGCTCGTCGTGCTGGCGGCAGCCGTTCTCGCCATGGGATCGAGAAAAGTCCATCGACAAGTGAAGCTCGGCGTGATCGCGCTGGCTTTGTCGTCACTCTTCCTCACGGCGACCGCTCAAGCGTTCACTCTGGACCGCGACTACGGCTTCGGCGATGACGATCCGGGCGCTGCGGCCGGCGGTACTGTGACGACGATTTTTGACAATGCCGGTTCGCTCGGAATGCACCAGTTGACCGACTTGGCTGCCGTGGGCGGACTGGGCGCCAGGCCGAAGTACGTGACTGTCAGCGATCGTCCCGACGGCGTCACGAGCTTGGGCATCCAGCTCAATTCGTTGGGCATCGAGAAGCAATACTTGAAGACTGGCTTCGGCGAAGCGCTGAACTTCCCCGAACAGTCGCCCGCCTCCACGTTTTCGCCCGGCGGCACGATCGACTACTCATTCATCAGCGATCGTGGCTTCCAGTTGTGGGCCAAGCCGACCGCCCTGCCCACCGCGCAAGCGTTTCGACGTCGTGATGGATTCCAGCCAACACGGGGTCTCGATCGATTCGACCGGTAAGTTCGTCATTCGATACGCCTACAACGACTACGTCAGCGACACCTCGGCGGTGGCCAACACTTGGTACCACTTATCGGTGGTGCGGCCGTTCGGGCCGAACAACGGTTCGATCTTGTACGTCAACGGCAAGGCGGTCGCGGCCGCCAAGGGCAGTTACAACATCGAGACCATGCTGCTCGACGACATGGGACAGCAGACCAACCAGGACCTGCACGACACCAGCCCGCTGGTTGTCGGCGCCAACACCGGCATCGGGCCGACCGACCCGCTCGTGGATCCACGGCCGCAAACGCCGGTGGCCGGCACGACCGACTATTTCCGGGGCATCGTCGACGACCTGGAAATGTTCGTCATGGGACTGAATCACACGCGCGACTTTGGCGAGTACGAGTTTCAAAGCGACAACGACTATGCCGCTCATTTCAAGCCGACTAACCCGGTCGACTTGACCGGCGAGGGTACGATCAGCTTTTCAGATGCGCAAGTTTTCGCCAGCAATTGGCTGTACGAGAACACGTTGAAATGGACCGATTCGATGGACGATGAACAGAGCCTAATCGTCGGCGACTTGGTGTCTCGCTCGAAGGGCGACTTTAACTTTGACGGCCGCGTCGATCTGGCGGACTGGGCCATGCTCAACTCGGCCAGCCCGGGCGTCGGCGCAGCCGCGCTCGCATTGATCAACGGCGGTTCAGTTCCAGAACCAGGAACGGGGCTGTTGGCGGCCATCGCCGCGATGGCAATTTCGTTTCAGCGTCGGAGTCGGCGACGTGAACTCGCAGGCAACCATCGGACTGACGGGAACTCGTAGTGCTGCTACGCGGCGCAAGGGATCAACAGACATGCGCGTTTGCAAGTCGTGGCCGCCGTATCAGCGTGTTAGAAACGACCGGTCTGTTTATCGTCAGGCGTCAATTTACTTCGTCAACACCGACACGGAGTGTCACAGTCATGGATCTTGCCCAAGTCTCCCATCGCCGACCACATCTGCTTGAATGCTGCCGTCGACGGCTCGTGCGCACTGCGTTTACGTTGGTCGAACTACTCGTCGTAATCGCGATCATCGGCATTCTGGTGGCCTTGTTGCTGCCGGAAATTCAGGCCGCCCGCGAAGCGGCGCGTCGCACGCAGTGTTCCAACAACGAGAAGCAAATCGGCTTGGCATGCCTCAATTTTGAATCCTCGCAGAGGGCGCTTCCGCCAGGGGCTTTCCTGGGAGAAGGCAGTGCCTGGTCCGCGTACATCCTTCCGTATATGGAAGAAGGCAACGTCTTCGCTGAACTGACCATTGGCGAAGATAAAAACGGCAATTTCCAATGGGGTTCCCCAAGCCCCTATGCCGATGCTTCCGAACTTGGACCGCAGTTCAAGAATGTTCGGCTGGTAGAAACCGTGATCTCGGCATTTCGATGCCCTTCCATGGGGCTCTTGGAACATCAACTGGATCTATCCTACGACAAATACTATGTCATGCGGCGAGTGCCGGCGTCGTATCTCGGCGTAGTCAGCGGGCTGCAAACTCGCCAGTACCCGGTGTGGCGGATGCGAGTTCAGAAACACCCGCTCCAGAATCCCGATTACGAAGGCGTCGACGGGGTTTTGGTCGGCATCCATCACACCGAAGACGTCGGCTACGGTCGCATCCCATTCCGCAAAATCCTCGACGGCACGTCGAAAACCGTGATGGTCGGCGAAGCGGTCCACGACACGGAAACCGAGGAGCTGCTGGGCCCGAATGGAGAGGCCATCGAAGGCAATCGCAAAGACCATTGGTTCGGCGGCAGCGACGACGTTGATACAACCCCCTTCGTCGATCTGTCGGAATTCCTTGGCTCCACCGGCGTTGGGATCAACCTTCAAAAGACGTCGGTCGAGAACCAGGCCATGTGTGCTACTCCGGGGTCGCCAGATTGCCAGGCGCTGCAACTGTCCTTCGGCGGCGTCCACCCTGGCATCGTGCAAATGATGTTTGTCGACGGCCACGTCGAGTCGATTTCCGACAACGTCGACAAGCAAGTCTGGAGCGACTACGGCACACGTGCCGGCCAGACTCTCCAAGACGGCGGTAGCACGACCAATCGCTAGCCGAAACCGTGCTGGCTCAGCCGACCATGGCTCGGCTGCTGGCTACGGCGGCCAGCGAGTCGGCTAGCAAGTCGCAGAACTCATCGCACTCAGCTTCCTCGTGGGCCAACGACAGATAAAGTTTCGTGCCCATTGGATTCAGAAAGATCCCGCGCGAGAACATCTGGAGCATCAGCCGGCGGGCAAAATGTTTGTCGCGGTGTTGGCTCGAACGATAGTCGCGCACCTCGTTGGACGTGAAGGCAATTTGCGCCAGCGGCCCCTCGCCCAGGACGGCGCCCTCCAAATCTCGATCGATGAGGACCTGCCGAATCCCGTTGCGAAGGTATTCACCGAGTCGGTGCAGTTTTGGATATGTGTCGTTGCGGCGGAAGACACCCAGGGTGGCGTTAGCTGCGGCCGCGGTCACGGGATTGCCGCCAGTCGTCGAAGCCATCCAGACGTAAGTTTCGCGGCCGAGCCGATCTTCCCGCACCAAGTTCATGATCTCATGCGGACCGCCGAACGCGCCAATCGGCAGACCACCGCCGAGCGCCTTACCGTAAGCGACCAAGTCGGGCACGACGCCGTAATACTCCTGAGCCCCTCCGTAGGCGAGACGAAAGCCGGTGACGACTTCATCGAAGATCAACAACACCCCGGCTTTGCGAGTCGCCTCGCGGAGTCCCGCCAGGAATCCCGGCACGGGCGGCAAGCAGCGCTGGATGGGTTCAACGATAACCGCCGCGAGCTCCGCCGCATGTTGCTCAATGATGGCGCGGGTCGTGTCGAGGTCGTTGTACGGCGCGATCAACATCGAATCTTCGAGCGCTGGATCCACGCCCGAGGAGAATGCCTGGGCCGCGGGAGAGTCCGTCGGCCGCGATGGAAACAGGCTGCATAGGCCAACGTCGTGCGCGCCGTGATAGGCGCCCTCGAATTTCAGGATCTTGGGCCGCCCCGTGTGGGCCCGCGCGAGCCGCAAGCAGTACATCGTTGCCTCGGTCCCCGAAGCGCAGAATCGCACGGCCTGACACGCCGGACTGAGCTGCACGATTTGCTCCGCCAACGCCAGCGACTGTTCGGTAACGTACGCGAAATTCGCGCCCTGCCGCACTTGCGCTGCCACGGCGTCGGCCACTTCGGGGCGCCGTGTCCGACGAGCGCGGAGCCCCAGCCCATCGAAAAGTCGAGCATCCGCTGCCCGTCGACGGTCCAGAGTTGGCACCCCTCGCCGCGGGAGATGACGGTGGCAAATTCCGCCGGCAAATTGAATTCGCCATTGCAGCCGGCTGGGAAAACGGACAACGATCTTTGGGCAGGTGAACGCATGATTGTCATCTCCCTGAGTTGGCGCGTAAATCGGCACATCGGATGCGCCGTCGTCCGCGAGTATACCCTCAGCTGCAACTTCCACCGCCGTAAACCGCGCATCGGCTCAGCCGCTTTGCGCATTTTGTCGTAGTGACGTCAGGCGTCGCTAGCGACAGGACTCACCGCCGCAGAGAGCATTTTTCGCTCCCGCACATGGTGCTTGCGAAACTCGGATGGCGTCGTATTGAGCTCTCGGCGAAACGCGCGCGTCAATAATTCCGGCCGTTCAAATCCCGCGGCTTTGGCGATTCGTGGCATCGTCCACGACGTGTCGCAGAGAAATTGCACGGCCCGCTCCACGCGGACACGACGGATCTCCTCCGCGGGCGACCGCTCCAGCGCCTGACGAAAGCCCTTCTCCAACACGCGACGGCTGATTGGCACCGCCGCCAGAATGTCGCTCACCCGAATTCGCTCGTGGCAGTGCTCTTTGATGAATCGCACGGCCGCCGCGAGCAGATCGTCGGCGACCGCAACCGTGTCGGTAGACTGGCAGCTAATCACCCGCGTCACGGGGACGAACACCGGTTCCGCCTGCGGCGGCTCGCCGCGGATCAGGCCGGCTAACATCTCGGCTGCTTTGTAGCCGACAAGCTGCGGCGAATGGTCGATGCTCGATAGTTGCGGTTTGGAGATCGTACAACTCAAATGGTCGTGCTCCCCGCCGAGCACTGCAATCTCGTGTGACACGTCGATGCCGCCCAACGAACACGCCTCGGTCACCTGCCTCGCTTGCAAACTATCGAACGCGAGCAGACCGATCGGACGGGGCAACGTGCGAAGCCAGTCGATCATGCGGTCCAGTTCTTCGGCCGGCGGCATCACCGTCACCGGTTCCCCCCGCAGATAGAACGTGTGGCACAAGTATCCGCTGCGCCGCAATTTCTCGATAAACGCTTCGCCAAAGCGATCGACGTAGTTCGGACGGATCGACGAGCCGCAATAGGCGAACTGCCGGAACCCCAAATCGGCGAAGTACTTGGCGGCCAGCTCTGCCACGGCGCGTTCATCGCACGTGCAGCGTGGAATGCGGCCTTCGCCAAAGCGATACCACGAGACGTCGACCGCCGGAATGCCGAGGCGAACGATCTGGTCCGCCAGCGCCTGATGGGTAATCCGCGCGATGACACCGCCGCCGTCCCAGTTGTCCGGCAGCAGCATTTGGTCGTATTTGCCGCGCGGCGCGAGCAATAGTTGCCAATCGGTCCACTGGTGAGCGTACTCGGCGATGCCTTCGATCAGCCCGGTGCCCCACGTCGTTGCCGTGTCGATCAATAGCGCGATTCGCGCGAGTCTCCATGGATACTTCGATTCCCGGCAAAACAGTCTCGGGCGGTCGATGATGCCGACTTAATTGGAAAATGAGAGACTCGGCATGGCCGCACGAAGGCCGTACCAAGCATTAAATCAGTCGAGAGCGGGTGGTCGCCAGGACCGGGCCTCAATCTTCACCAAAATTTCACACTTTCCATCCCTGCGATGGTGCCCCCAACGCCAGATTCCGTGCGACGTCCTCCCTGGCCGACCCGCCGATCGAATGCTGCCGCGACGCAGACAGTCAGACAATCGACGCAACTCTCGCCCCTTGTCTTAATTGTCGCTTCACTTCAGCAGCGTATTCTCGGCATATTACGCCCGCGCTTGCCCCAAAGCGAGAGGCCGAGGAGACTGCAAATGCCCGATGTGTTGGAAAGAAACTGTGGATTCCTGATCGGACTTCTGGTTCTAGTATTGCTTGCCGGTTACCTACGAACGCCGACGACTGCGATCGCGGGCGAAAACGATTGCGACGCGAATCGAGGCGTCCTTCTGGTCGAGCGACCGCCAGTCGAGCTGAAGTTGGTCGCCAAGCTAGGGCCTGGGCCGGCCAAGGAAAACTCGGGCATCGTCAAGAGTCGCAACTTTCCCGATCTCTTCTGGATGCACAACGACTCCGGCGACGAGCCGCGATTTACCCAGTTCATCGCAACGGCGCCAACTACGACGACACTCGTTACGCGGAGGAAAGCGGAGTGCTCATTGGCGGCGCGATCAATGTTGACTGGAGGATATAGCGGTCGATGCCGATGGAAACGTCATCATCGCAGACACCGGGAACAACGAAAACGACCGGCGCGACTGGTGCTGTATTACCTGGACGAGCCAAGCCCGACGGCCGGTCGTACGACCTTTCGAAAAAAAGTATTCCTCCGCTATCCCGATCAGCACGAATTTCCCGCCCAACGGAATGAATTCAACTTCGATTGTGAAGCGGTGTTTACGGTTGGAAACACAGTATATCTTCTCAGCAAGAATCGCAGCAACCACGATACGAACCTCTACCGTTTGGACGATCCGCAACCGGTCATGACTAACACGCTTACGCTGCTCGGGACGTTCAACATACACGGCCAAGCGGTCGGCGGAGACTGTACGCCCGATGGCAAGCGGCAGGCGGTGCTCACGTACACGGGCGCGTGGCTGTTCGAGCGAGACTCGCTCTCTCAAAGCTTCTTCGACGGTCGCGTGTCCTGGGCAGCCGTTTCCCCAGCGGGACGCCGAGGCGATTTGCTTTGCAGACGATCACACCTTGTTGATAGCGGACGAACGGTTGGGTGAGCTCTACGAAGTCCAAATCGACGGACTCACCCAACTCAAATGATCATTTCAAACGGGCTGCCAGCAGAGCGAACGGCTTCGTTTTCAATTTTCAAAGATCAACGCACTCGTCACGACCATCCGCGGAGGAAGTGGCCTCGACGTGTTGATGGCGGAGGAACCATTGTCGGTCGCTCAAGGGCTGGAGGCGGGTTTTTTGGATTATTGGAACACACTTCGCGAACACGATTCCCCGTTCCAAAAATCACCAGTTTTGTCACACCGGGTTGGCTGTCGGCTCGGAAAAATAAGGCGATTTCTCATCCCTCGTGTGCCAAAGGACCTCGAATTTACGCCACATGGCCAAAGTTCCAAAACTCACTCCGGACGGCAGGCCCCGGTTCGGTGACAAAAGTCGGTATCCCGACTTTTGTCACCAACGAACGATCACCAACAAACGGCGAGGGCAACGTCGACCGTCCGCCGGGGAAACTGGTTTCACGGCGCTCGATCGTTCAGATTGCCAACAGCAGCGTACTTTTGGGAGCGAAGGCAATAGACGGCTAGTTGAAAGGCATTGGTTATCGCACATCTAGCACCTCATGCCTCCAATACGGGTTCATTCGCAAACTGATAGCTAGCCCGTGCGGAGTGCCGACTTTCGGCCACCCGGAAAATCTCGTAAAGCAATTGGGCAACTCATGCTGCCGACCAAGTGAAAGAGTGACGTGACCTGCTCAGTAGAAAACCTATGGCGAGCTAAAGAATAGCAATGTCGTGCGTGAGCGTCTTCAGGTGCAGGAGCCGACATCGGGCCAGTAAGTGCGTGCGTTGACGACTTCTCCGCTGCAACCTTGATCATACTGAAGACCGTTTCTACCTGCCAGCGCTGGCCGTAGCGGCTCTGATGCAAGTGGCGTTTCATCTGCCGGCGGTAACGCCCGACAGGTTCTTTGTTGGTTGGTCGGCCATGCTTGGGAGGAATGAGGGATTGAATCCCGAGTTCTTCACGAGCCAACCGGTGGGACGCTTCGCTGTCGAAACCGGCGTCGGCAGCCAGCGTCTTCGGTCTGGCCACGCGGAGTGTGTCACGGAGCAAGGGCTCGAAGTCTCCGAAGTCCGGGTAGGGACCTTGGCTCGGTCGAGCAGACAGGATGAAATGGCTGGCGGCGTCGCAGATAATTCCCAACTTGGGAAATCGCCGGTACACGACTTTCCGCTTTCGCCCTTGCTTTCCCGACGTTTCACGCCGCTTGGCGAAGTAGCGGCTGGTGTGTTGCGACTCGAACCCGCGGTGTCGATCGCAGCCAGACGTACGCGGCAGCGGAGCATGCGATGGCTCTGGGCTTGCTTCACGGTGATGGCCAGCAGCTTTCGAAACGAGCGAACCACCAGCAATCGCTGGGCCGCCTTCTGCAGTGCCGTGAAGTGGGGAACCACTTCCAGCTCGATCACCTCCCGCAGGTCCGAGCAATCTTCCAGCAGAGCTGCCACCGCGCGGAACGAGAGGCCGTAAAAATCTTTCAGCACGAGGCAGGCGAAGAGCTGATGCTGCGTGAACTTCTTGGGACTGTAGCGATGCGAATACTTCGGCAACGCCTGAGCGGCCACAAGATAAGCCACATGCAGGACCAACTTCGGCGACCGAGAACGCGTCATGCAACCCAGTACGAGTATCGGCTACTCCCGGTTTAGCTAGCTACACGACGTTTTCGACGTGACCTCTTAGAATTCACCCCGTTTGAATAGGATGCCGACCAGTCGTGGACTTACTGGATGACTGGGATAGCCGGCGTCGACCTTCAACGTGACGTCTGCAGCTCGAATACTGCTGCTGGCGAACGCAGGCAGACAATGAAGCACGCTATGACGATTTGATTCCGCATCCAATCCACTTACCGAAGTTTAGAGTGCGGCACGCGACGACGCGATCGCCTCGCCGCTCTGGCCGTCCTTTCAATCGCGTCTGGACTCAAAGCTGCGCCGTTTCGAGCCGTGCGCACCGCCGTTTCTGCATCCGTTGACCGCACCGCACGCCGTGTGAATGAGGCGCGCATCCCATCCGCTAAGCGAGTCCTGCCCGCCACGCACGAGCGGCGTATTCCTCCAAGGCAAAGGAGCCTCGCCAAGCAAATATGGTGTCGAGCTCATTGCGATGAGCCGCCGTCCCATCCTGCCAACACGCGTTCGCGCAGAATGGCGCGGAAAGACTCCGCCATCCTTGGATGACGCCCCATGTAGGCAGCGGCCAATCAGAAAATCGCCTTATTCTTTATGTTTTGCGGCACAAGCCATTGGGTATTGGGTGGCTCGAATTCCCCCCAGCGACGGTCGAATTCCTCTCGTGGTTTTCGGGCTCGGGCATAACTTGGCATGAGTTCCGCCAAACCGGTCGCCGCCACTGACTGCGCATTTCCGCCTATATCGAGCCGAAACACGTTGCCGAAGGAGTGCCCGGAACATGATTTGACTCTTGGCTGAGATTCGGCGAAAGTGACGCAGTAGCCGCCACGAAAGCCACGTTTGCGCCTCACTCATTGCTCTGCGTTACCCGTCAACGGAGGAGCCGACGAGGCACAGTGTATTAGCGTTGCACATTGTCCGTTGCAATATCTAGAGAAGTCGGTCGGATTTGTCATGCCGGAGCACGTTCATGTCCGCCTCATGTCCTCGCGTTGCCTTGCTGATCGAAACGTCGCGTGAGTATGGACGCTCCCTGCTCCGCGGCATTATGCGGTACGCGCGACTGCACGGGCCTTGGAGCTTTTACCTGACGCCGGGAGATTTCCGGCAGGCGCTGCCGGAGATGGTACATGGGGCTGGGATCATTGCCCGCGTCGAGACGGTCGAAGTGGCGGAGGCAATTCTGGCGACCGGGCTCCCGGCGGTGATTCTAGATCCTGACCCGAGAATACTGAACGAGGTTCCCAAGCTAAAAAAGCATTCTGTCGTCTCTTCCGATTCGGAGGGTGCGGCGCGAATGTGCGCCGAACATTTTCTGGAACGCGGATTTCAAATTTTGCCTTCGTCGGTCTGTGGAATCGGGTTTGGTCGGAGCGTCGGCGCAGACGCCTTTTGTGGCGCAATCATCGATGCCGGCTTTCAACCACACGTCTATCCACTGCCGGAAACGGAAGATAACTTCGGTTGGGAACGCGAGCAGTCGCTGCTCGCCCACTGGATTGAGGGACTTCCCACACCGGTCGGCGTGATGGCCTGCAACGACGACCGCGGCCGATATGTGCTGGAAGCCTGCCGGTTGGCCGGTGCCCACGTCCCAGAGGAAGTCGCGGTGATCGGCGTCGACAACGACGAGTTGTTTTGCGAATTGTCCGATCCGCCGCTGTCGAGTGTCAGCTTGAATGCAGAACACGGCGGCTATCGCACGGCCCATCTGCTCGACCAACTCATGAAACACAATACACGCACGGTGCAGCGGCTGATCGTCGAACCAATTGAGGTTGTGACACGGCGTTCGACCGACGTGAAAATGATCGAGGCCCGCGAAGTGGGGCTGGTCATGAGCTTCATTCACCGCAACCGGTCGCGGAGCTTCACCGTCAACGAGGTTGCCAGCAGCGTGGGGATCTCCCGGCGAAATCTCGAAGTCAAGTTTCGTCGCGCGACGGGAAAGACGATTCTGGCCGAAGTTCAGCGGATCCGCCTGAACCATGCCCAGCGGATGTTGCGCGAAACCGATCTTCCCATCCCGCAAATCGCCGAAGCCAGCGGATACAACTCGCCCAGCTACTTGACACAAGTGTTTCGCAAGGAGATTGGGGTGACGCCGGCGAAATATCGCACGAAATTCCGCGTTTGACCGCAGCTCGCGGACTGTGCGGCAGTATCTCGCGGTCGATCGCCACAATGCTCGCCCAACCCGCCATCGCCGCTGCGAGTCAGTTTGACAGTGCCCCTCCCGCCCTCAGCGTCTTGCCAACACGTCTTGCCCCTTCTTTGCCCTTTCTGAACTGACATTTGAATTGCGAATAGGCCGGCTGCTACAAAACGAACGAAGGACGAGCGAAATTTCCGCTCGTCATTCGTGAATGAAATCGCTTTGGTTGCGAGATGCCGCCGACCGCACTCGCCACAACACCCAGACAAGGAATTGCAGCAATACTTCCGGGGCAACCCGTCATCCATTCTACCGGCGTACCCACGGCGACCGCAAAGCGCACCCGCCAACGCGACATCAACTAGGGCAATGCTCGCCGGTTTGGGAACCAACGAATCTGGTCCCGCATTGAAATCGCCAAGGACTTGAGCGGGCGAACGAGCTTCGTGATAAACCCGGAACTCATCTACCGAACCATTGGTATAAGAGTCAGCCAGGAAAGCAGAGCGGCCCAGATAGGCATTGGTGAAACTAAACGAACTCAGCGGTATGGCGGGGATCGTGTCTTGGAGCCCGCCGAGGCCGTCCGAAACTCGGTACACGTAATAGCTGAGCTTGGCCGCGGCAGGCGCCCAACTGAAGCTGGCCTAGGAGCTGGCTCGTCATTCGGCCATCGGGCTGACGACGGACGACTTCACGCGCGTCGACGGCGGACATGTAACCGGTTTGGCTAGGCTGTGACACCGGCTGGTAGAAGCGACGCGGACGGGACTCGAACCCGCAACCACCGGATCGACAGTCCGGGACTCTAACCAATTGAGCTACCGCGCCCGAGGATTTACTGGGCCGCATGCTGGCCGGCCCAGGCAAAGCGCAACTATAGCAAGGCACCCGACCTACGGCAAGTCACGGGCGATTTTCGCCGATTTGGAACCGGTGTTGGGACGACCCGGGCCTACTTCCGGCATAAGCGGTACGACCCATGGGTGGCGGCTCCGAAAGGTAAGCGAACATGGCCTAGAATTGAGAGTGCCGTGTACCCTCTAGGAACCGCGAAATGGCCGCCCTGATCCAACGAATGGTCGACGAAACCCACGAGCTCCGCGGTGATCTCTGGGAATGGTTTAGCCGCCTCAGCCGCGAGGAGTGGGTCGTGGTGCTGGCTGTGGTGTCGGTGCTCGGCTTCTTGTGCATGCTCGGCTACGGCTCGCGGAGCAAGTACTAAACGGCGTGAGATCTCATGGCAACCAACCTGCTCCTACTGTACTCGTGGATCTACAGTCCCGGCGTGGACGTCGGACTGCCGGCAACGGTCGCGCTGGCGGCCGTGGCGCTGATCGGCTACCTGTTTGGGCAGCGGACGAGCCGATCCGAACAAGCTTCCGAGCATGCGCAACGCGAACAAGAACTCGCGCGGGCCTCGGGCATCGCCCACCACCTCGAAAACATCGCCGAAACGCTCCGCCAAGACTTGGCCAGTCACCACGGTCGCCTGGCCCGCTTCCGACAGCGGCTCGGCGAGGCGCAGTCGACCCGCGACGACCGCGCCTGGCACGAGCTGTGCAGCGAAGCCGAGTTGATGCTCGCGCCCACGATGCAACTGGCGCAACAGTTGTCGCTGGCGTATGATTCGATCCGCCAGCAATCCGACGCGCTCGAGACCTTCTCGCAAGCCCGCACCGATCCTGTGACCGGCGTCGGCAACGGGCGGGCGCTCGAGGAAAAGCTGGGCGTGCTGCTGACGGCCGCCTGCCGCGGCGGGGCCGATTTCTCGATCGCGCTGGTGAGCATCGATCGCGACTCGATTGCAACGGCCGGCGATGGCGAGCGCAGCGAGCGTGCCCGGCTCCCGGAGTTGGCCCAATTGATTCAATCGTGCATGCGCGACCGCGACTTCGTCGCTCGGTACGGCGGGGACGAGTTCGTCGTCATCATGCCTCAGACGAAAATCGCCAGCGCGTGCATCTTTGGCGAGCGACTGCGGAAACTGGTCACCGAACGGACGTCGGTATCGGTCAGTTGCGGCATTGCCCAATACCAAGAGGGCGACGACCAAGACTCGCTCCTCGGTCGGGCCGACTCGGCATTTTACAGCGCGAAGGCATCCGGACGAAACCGACAGTTTATCCACACCGGCGGTCAAATCCGCGAGCACCGCTCGGCAGCCCCCGGCCGCGGGGCGGAAGCCACGCTGGCGGAAAGTACCCTGCCGTCGGTGCCCCCAGTCGACCCGTCGCCCGCCGACGCCCTGGAATCGGTCGGGGCGACCGCCGATTGAGCGGCGCCGATCCCAGCGGGCCAAGAATCCCGGCTGCCGACCGTCGATGTCCGTGAAATGAGCCCTTGAAGCGAGCGGCCCGGCAGACATTTTTTGCGTCGGTTGCACCATTTGGGTTTGTCGAGTTGACTTCCGGCATCCGTCTCTCTTACGATCAACGGCGTCGCTGTTGTCAGGCGTCGCCGACAGTCCCAGCTTGCCGCGAGGGCGAACGGCTTGCGTTGTCGTGGATCGGCTGGAATAAAAGGAGCGTGAGATGCCACTATTCGAGGTTGAGACGGAGAATCACATACTGATCACCTGGGCCAAGGACGGCGATGCCGCTTCGGCCGTGGTCTTGGACGCCTATCCGCAAGAGAGCGTGCTGCGACTGACGAAGCGCCCCCGCGACACGTGGGTGATCTCCAAGAGCGCGCTCGGCATCTCGGGCAAGATGGACCCCTGCACGACGGCCCGCGACTGCCTCTCGAAGGCTGAGGGAGACAAGGTCCACGCGATCCGGCTCTACATGCACGAGACAGGCGTCGATCTCGAGCAAGCCCGCAAGGTCGTCGAATCAAACATGGTGATGGGCTGGTAAGCTCGGCGCCCGACTCTTCTCGACTTCGCGATTCTTAATATCTCTGCAGGCCCGAGTTGTCGCCCGTCGGAGCGGTCGGCAGACCGTTTGAAATGGGCGTCGGCGGCGTGGCCGACGATGGCATTCCCTCGGTCGGCCGCGAAGCGATCTGTGTCGGAGCGGTCGACAGGCCAATGAACGAGGATGTGCCGCCGGGGCGGTATTGGCCCGGGGGCGTCTCGATGCGGACCGTCGCCGCGGCGACGGTTGCTGGGCTGACAGGCGTGGCATTCGATTGCGGACCGATCGGCATGGTTGCGGTCGACGGCGTCACGGTCGGAGTGGCCGGTGGCTGGAAGAGTTGCGTGGCGCCAGTCGCTGGCGCGGTGCCCATCGGAGACACGGCAGGAATCGTCTCGCCATAGCGGCCGGAACCGGCCGAGCTTGGCGGACTGGCAGGCATGGCGACTGGCGTGGCGTTGTAGGCGTAGCGATCACCAGACTCGGCGGGCGACGCCGGCGCCGGCGAAGTGGGTGTGGCAGAAACTGGGGCGGATGCGACCTGGGCCGCCGGCGCTGGAGCCGGAGCCGGAGCCGACGGCAGCGCGTATCGATCTGCCCCGGAAGTCGTTTCGCCGTAGCGGTTGTCGGCCGAGGACGCCGCGGCCAGGTCGACCGGCCTGGCAGTCGCCGCAACCGCGTTGTATGCACTTGGATCGTACGGTCCGCTTTGTGCGACTGCCATTGGGGCAACCGTCGCCGGCGGTGCTGCGGGGGCAACGGGCGTCGCGCTCGGCGGCGCAGCGGCGAGCGTCGTTGGGTAGGGAGAGTTCGAATTCGTCGTCGTGGGAGTCGTGGGATACGTGGCCGTACGAGCGGCGGCGATCGTCGCGGTTGAAGTTGCGGGAACGGACGTGAACGGCGTCGTCAGTGCTGGAGTGCCCCCAGCGACCGAGTTGGCCGATGGCGGCGTGGACGCGGCGGTCAGCGTCTGGGGCGTCGCTTTGGTCGAAGGGAGCACTGGCGGAACCGCCGGCGACTCCACTTCGCGGAGCGGCAGAGCGGGCCACCAGCGAATTGTCCTCCGACGGCGTGCCCTTTTTCCACCAGGCCAGGCGCGTGGGGACCTGTGCCCAACGCGGCCCCGACTGGCAGCCGAGGAGCGAGGCGGCGATCAACGCTGTCCAGACGAATTGGCTCGTTCTTGAGTTCATTACCGAGTTCATGACCTGGGTTACCTTGTAACCTTCAGCGCGGTGCCCAGCCGATGGCAGTGCGGCGCGCGCGTGGGCGGGTGCGAGTTTGACGCGTAGGGTCCTTTGTTCAATTGTTCGGCAAAATCGGGCCGCAACGTTCACCGATTCGTCACCAGCAGACCAAACGCGCGGCCGCGGCGCCAATCGTCGCAACCGCTAGCGGGATTCCGGAAACGTGAAAAGGCGGCCGGATTATAGGAGGGCCGGCCGGCGGGTCAACTCCATTCGCCGTTTCGAGCGATAGCGGTGACGGCGGCGACAGCGGTGCGATCTTGACCCCGGCCGGACGTGTGGCGGCATGCCGGCAAAGCGGTCTTGGACTACCGCCGAAGTGAGTGAGCGTCGAGACCTGGCCGGGGAATCACGTTCCGAGGCGTCTGCGGCACGTGCGATCGGCTGAGAGGCGGTTTTTGCCCGAAATCCGCCCCCCGTTTGCGGTTGCATTCGGGCCACGGTTCGGTACACTGGTTGGTCTAGCAGCGAATTGTGTAATCAAGTGTCGTGTCGTTTTGATTGGTAGCTGATAGCTACCCCAGTCAAGTTGGAGCCATGTTGTAGGAGTTGGTGTTTGCCGAGCAATCGCGGCGTGCGTCGTCAGAAGTCGACCACGGGTGTGCGGCGCATCAGAAAGAGAACACGCGGGAATCGTAATGCCATTAACCAAGGAACGGAAACAACAGCTGGCGGGTGAATTTGGCCGCGGCGCGTCCGATACGGGCTCGCCGGAAGTCCAGGTGTCGCTGCTCACCAATCGCATCAGCCAGATGACCGAACATCTCAAGTTGCATCCCAAGGACTACTCCAGCCGGCGTGGTCTGTTGGCGATGGTCAGCCGGCGGCGTCGGCTGTTGGATTACGTGAAAGAACACAACCCGCAGATGTATCTCGATCTGCTGCGACGTCTGGAGATTCGTAAGTAAGCGCTCGTTTGCAGAGAATCGAGCGAGTTGTCATTCGCCCCGGATCGGTTTTTGAAAGAGAAGCGGGGCGTTCTCCAGATGGCGGTCGCCGTCGCCTGTTGAGTTAGGGCTCTGCTTTGTCGGAGCCATGTTTGTCGGAGCCATGGAGGAGCCGTTCTCGCTTCTACGGTCGGCGGCAGGCGTGCCGTGATTGCTTTCGTGTTTGAATCGCAGGCCGGGCGAGCGGATCGCCCAGCCCTGTGTGCAACCCGCCCGTGCCGGTCGAGCGATTGATCGCCCCGCCTGTGGTTTCGCAGCCGCAGGCCGCCCGCCGCGCTTTGCGACGCGCTTCCCCAAACACCAACTCGCCCAGCGTGCAGCTCATTGAATCAAGAAGGAAGAACTAAGTTGAATCGAATCAGTGTTGAACGGCAAATCGGTAAGGGTATTCTCAAGTTTGAAACCGGCGTGTTGGCCAAGCAGGCAGCAGGGGCCGTGCTCACCTCCTATGGTGAAACCGTCACGCTCAGCGCGGTGGCCGACGGCCCGCCGCGGGCCGGGCTCGACTATTTTCCGCTCACTTGCGACTACCGCGAGCGACACGCCGCGGCCGGCAAGTTCCCGGGCGGCTTCCTCAAACGCGAAGGCCGGCCCACGACCAAGGAAACGCTCACCTCGCGGCTGATCGACCGGCCGATCCGGCCGATGTGGCCCACCGGCTACAACGACGAGGTGCAGATCCAGAACTTCGTGCTCGCCAGCGATCGCCAGACCGACGGCGACGTGCTGGCGATGAACGGCGCGGCCGCGGCGTTGGGCATTTCGCCGCTGCCGTTCCAGGGGCCGCTCGGCTCGGTGCGGCTGGGCATGGTCGACGGCGAGTTCGTCCCCTTCCCGACGCACGACGAGCTCGAAACCAGCGAGCTCGACCTGATCATCTCCGGCACCCGCGACGCGGTGCTGATGATCGAAGGCTTCGCCCGCGAGATGCCCGAAGACCGCATGGCCGAGGCGCTGATGGAAGGCCATCGCCTGGTGCGGCAGATCTGCGACTTGCAGCAAGAGTTGATCGACAAGGTCGGCAACCCGAAGAAGGAGTTCATCCCGCCGCCAGACAACGGACTGGCCGGCAGCTTGCGCGAGCGGTTTTACAACGAACTCAAATCGGCCAAGCAGACCGAGGGCAAGCAAGCCCGGGCCGAAGCGGTGAGCCAACTGAAGGCCCGCGCGCTGGCCGAGTTGATTCCCGATCCGAAGGCCGAGGGCGCCCCGGACGAAGCCGCCTTCCGCACCGCCTGGCACGATCTGGAAGAGCACGTCGTCCGCGAATTGATCCTCGCGGGCACTCGGCCCGACGGCCGCGACGGCAAGACGCTGCGGGCGATCACCTGCGCCGTCGACTTGCTGCCGCGGGTCCACGGCTCCGCGCTGTTCCAACGTGGCGAGACGCAGGCGCTCGTCACGGTCACGCTGGGCACCGGCCGCGACGAGCAGCGGGTCGACGGGCTGTTCGAGGAATACTCGAAGCGGTTCATGCTCGACTACAACTTCCCGTCCTTCTCGGTGGGCGAAGTGCGGCCGATCCGCGGCCCCGGCCGGCGCGAAATCGGTCACGGCATGCTCGCCGAGCGGAGCGTCAACCCGGTGCTCCCCGACCACGACGAGTTCCCCTACACGATCCGCGTGATCTCCGACATCCTCGAGTCGAACGGCTCGAGCTCGATGGCCAGCGTCTGTGCGGCGACGCTCGGTTTGATGGCCGCCGGCGTGCCGATCACCAATCCGGTGGCCGGCATCTCGACCGGCCTGGTGAAGGAAGGCGACAAGTGGGTCCTACTCACCGACATCATCGGCGACGAGGACCACCACGGCGACATGGACTTCAAGATCGCCGGCACGCAGAACGGCATCACCGGCATCCAGCTCGACCTCAAGACCAACGGCATCAGCGACGAGATCATTCGCGCGACGCTGGCCCAGTCGCGCGACGCGCGGATGGAGATTCTGCGGTCGATGCTCTCGGCGATCTCGCGGCCGCGACCCAAGACGGCCGATTCGGCCCCGCGCCTGGTCCGCACGAAGATCGACTCGGAAAAGATCGGTTTGCTCATCGGCCCGGGCGGCAAGAACATCCGTGGCATCCAGGAAGATTGCGGCGTCACGATCGACGTCGAGGAAGACGGCACCGTCACGATCGCCGGCGAGGACGAAGCGTCGGTCCGCAAGGCCGTCGATCGCGTCGAAGCGATGACCGCCTCGGTCCAGGTCGGCCGCATTTACCACGGCACGGTCACCAGCGTGAAGGACTTCGGCGCGTTTGTCGAAATCTTGCCCGGCAAAGACGGGCTGTGCCATATCAGCGAGCTATCGAACGAGTACGTCAACAGCGTCGGCGAAGTTTGCCGCGTGGGCGACGAGATGGCCGTGAAGGTGATCGCCGTCGACGAGCAGGACCGCGTCAAGCTCAGCCGTAAGGCCGCGATGCTGGAGCTTGCCGCGGCCGAAGGCAACGGCGCACCATAACAAATTGCCGACCCGTCCTGGGTCGACGCACGCGCCGTCGGTTCTCGTCAAACGGATTTCGCCGATCAACAGCCGGCTTAGATGGCCGGGCAATGTTGTTCGCTGCGCTCCCGTCGTATGATCGAAGCATGTCCGCCGCGAAGAAATCTGTTGAGCACCACGACGACGATTCGTCCGCCACGGTCCAGCGATTGCTCGACCAATATACGGAGATCGCACGTCTGGCAGGCGGACTGGCGCACGAGATCAAGAATCCGCTCTCCACGATCCGCCTCAACATGGAGTTGCTGGCCGAGGACCTCGAGGAGCCGCAGACGCCGGCCCAGCGGCGAGCGCTCGAAGCGCACCGAAGTCGTCCGCCGCGAGTGCGACCGGCTGCAGGCGCTCCTGGACGACTTTTTGAATTACGCCAAGGTGCGTCGCCTGCACCTCGAACCGTCGGACCTCAATCACCAGATTGATGATGTGTTGGAGTTCTTCGCGCCGGCGGCCGCGGCGGCGGGCGTCGAAGTCGTGCGTTATCTCGATCCCGAGTTGCCCACGGTCATGCTCGACCGCGAGGCCTTTCGACGCGCGCTCTTGAATCTGCTGCTCAACGCCAAACAGGCCATGCCCGATGGCGGGCAGCTCACCGTGCGAACCGTTGCGCAGGGCGAAAACGTGGCGATTCATTTGATCGACACCGGCTGCGGCATGGACGACCGCACCGCCTCGAAGATGTTCGAAGCCTTCTTCTCGACCAAGCCCGGCGGCTCGGGGTTGGGCCTCCCCACGACGCAAAAGATCATCGCCGGCCACCACGGCCGGATCGGCGTCGAAAGCGAGGTCGGCCGCGGCACCCAATTCACGATCGAACTGCCGGTGCCGGCGCGGCTCTCAGGCGGCGACTGAGCATCGTGGATCGATCAATGCTCCCCGCTGGCGAACATTCCGGGCCAATCGCGAGATGCATGAATCACGTCCGAGATTTCAATGCCGTCGACACGAGGATAGTAGAAAATGACGTAGCTACTTGCCGGCCGCGAAGGCGTAAACATTCGCACGTTGGGGTGAATATCGTCGCGGCGATTTCCGATCTCGGGGTTGGCCGCCAAGGCCTTGAACGTATTCCACAGCTCCAGCATCACGCGCCGCGGGGCCTTTGCACTGTGTTCGGCCAAATGAGCGGCGATCACATCAAGGTCGGCATGAGCTCGATGCGAGAGATGGAATTGAGGTGCAGCCATGTCAAGATTGCTGCAATCGACCTTCGGATTTGGCAATCAACTGTTCGAACAATTGCCGTAATCCGTCCTGGTCATACTCGAAATACTCACCCTCATCGAGTTGGCGACGGCTCTCAGCGAGACGCGTCATGAGTTCGCGCCGCTTCTTCAAGAGCGCCATGCCCGCTTCGAGCGCGTCCTGGCGAGATTGAAACGCGCCGACGGCGATTTCTTGTTGGATGAACGATTCCGTGTCGGGTGAAAGATCGCTTGCCATGACCGTGAGCCTCCGTTTATAGCCTACCATAAGGGCCGAATTAGTGTCAAACTTGCGATTCTGTGCAAGAGTCGGAGTCGGCTGGTCTTTGCGCTCGAATCCTCGAACCGTATCATCGAACCATGCCAACCAAGCCGAAATCTACCGCCGCTACCGCCGGGCCGCCGATCAAAGTGCTCGTGATCGACAACGATCCCGCGCATGCCGAAGCGATGGCCGACAGCCTGCGCAGCGTCGGCTTCGAGTGCATCGTCGCCACGAGCGGGTCGGAAGGGGCCGCGCTCTTGGACGTCGGCACGTACGAAATCGTCATCACCGACCTCAAGATGCCGGAGATGGGCGGCCTCGAAGTGCTGGCCAAGTGCAAGGAAGTGCAGCCCGACGCCGAGGTAATCCTCGTCACCGGCCACGGCACCATCGAGTCGGCCGTCGAGGCGATGCAGCGCGGGGCGTTCAACTACCTGCTCAAGCCGCTCGATTTGAAGCAGCTCCGGGCAGTCGTTGAGAACGCGGCCCGCAGCCAGTATCTCCGCCGTGCCAATGCCGAGCTCCACCGCCGGCTCGACGAGCGGTTCGGCTTCGAGGGCGTCATCGGCAACAGCCCGCAGATGGTCGAGGTCGTCAACCGGTTGCAGCGGATCGCCCCGACCGACGTCACCGTGCTGATCCAAGGCGAGACGGGCACGGGCAAGGAGCTGGTGGCCAAGGCGATCCACCAGAATAGCCCGCGGAAGAAGCGTCCCTTCGTGCCGCTCAACTGTGCGGCGCTCTCCGAGCACATCCTCGAAAGCGAGCTGTTTGGGCACATCCGCGGCGCGTTCACCGACGCCTCGAACGACCGTCAGGGCAAGTTCGAGTACGCCAACGGTGGCACGCTCTTTCTCGACGAAGTGGGCGACATGCCGGTGCCCACCCAGATCAAGCTGCTGCGCGTGCTCGAAAGCGGCGAGATCACCCGAGTTGGTTCCAATGAACCGGTGCATGTCGACGTCCGCATTCTTTCGGCCACTAACCGCGACCTGGAAACCGCGATTGCGGCGGGTACGTTTCGCGAAGACCTGTACCACCGGCTCAAAGTGGTGACGATCCGCCTGCCGAGCCTGGCCGAGCGGCGCGAGGACATTCCGCTGTTGATCGATCATTTCTTGAAAGAGCACACCAAGCGGCACAACAAGACGATCCAAGGCATTTCGACCGCGGCCCGGCGGCGGCTGCTGGCGTACGACTGGCCGGGCAACGTGCGCCAGCTTCGCAACGTGATCGAGAGCATGGTGGTGGTCGACTTCGACGGCGTGTTGGACCTCGACGATCTGCCGGCCGAACTCGCGCCGCCATCGAACGGCGAGAGCAGCGCCGGGGCAGGGGGCCAAGACGGTCTGCACGACCTCGTGGGCAAGAGCCTCTCGGAGCTCGAGTTGCTGTTCATCGCCGAAACCCTGAAAGTCACCGGCGGCAACCGCGAAGAAGCGGCCGAAATGCTCGGCATCGGCGAACGAACGCTGTACCGGAAGATCAAGGAATATGGCTTGTAGTTAATAAACCACGACGACTCGACGGAGACGACGATCCAATCTACTGACCTTGATTGTCCTGGTTGAAGTGGAAGATTGGCGCGTTTACGAGTCACGCGACGGTGGGAGCGGTAGTTTTTGGGAGTTTTGTCGTTTTGGCACTCGCGCAAGCAACTCGATTTTTGGCGACAAAACACGGGCTGTTTTGACGCAGACCGCGCATCGAAAGACTGTGAATCGTGGAGTATGCCGCACGGCGGGGTGACAAAACTCGTCGAGTTTGCGCCTTTGGACGCACGTTCGGGAGTGTTCAAAATTCACCTCGGGAGAGCGACGGAGGCAGACTTTCGACCGCAAATTGGCGATAATGCCGGCTAATTAGCGGTTGCCTTCCAATTTGTCTGGTTGCCAAAGAACGAGCGGAGGGAGAAGCGATTCGCTGGAGGCCGAACCGGACTCCCGTCAGCGCTTCCGCTACGACACGGCGGTGAGTGCGGCGCGTTCCAGGTGTTTGGTTCTAGCACCGCGGGACGGGGAATTCAACGATTATTTTTGGCCGGTGCTCCGAAGGGCGGGCCGCTTCCTGACATCCTGGCACTCTTCCTGGCTACGACGATGTGCACTTCTCGCTCCTCCCGGACTAACGCAACCTTCCGAGTCGTGGTAATGCCCCTGGTTTTCGTGGGTGCCACCGTTGGTCGCGCTCACAGCAGCACTTCGTTGGTTACGTCGACGAGAATCTTTCGAAGTTGCTCCAGTTCCTCTTTCAAAGCGACCAGTGCCTGATCCGCTCGTGCAAAGTCGCTGGACCTACCGGCTGATTCCACTTGCAGCGCTGAGTTCTTGCGCTCTTGGTGGCGCACAAGTTCTTTAGCATGCCTTTCATGGTATGAGCGGCCGCGGCAATCTTTCCCCGATCTTTCGCAGCGACAGCCGCGTCGATTTCGTCCAGCAACGGTGGAGAATGAGTCAGATAGAGTTCGATGATCTCGGCCAGTAAATCCGAGTCACCTTCTACACCTTCACGAAAACTTTCGAGATCAAAATGGTTGGTCTGATCGGCGCGTTTTTCGGTGGATGGCTTTGCACCAGCGTCAAGATTTCCCACCGCGCTGACCGGCACTTTCCGACTTCCCGATGAATTGCTTTCCCCAGCATTCACCTGAATTTGTTCCCCGTCTTCTTTCTTGCTGAGGCTTGTCCACTGGGCGATTATCTCGTGTACTGCTTTCGGCTCGACTGGTTTAGTCAGATAGTCGTCCATTCCGGCTTCAATACAAAGTTCCCGGTCGCCTTTCATCGCGTGGGCAGTCAAGGCAATGATCGGGATATGCCCTTCCGTCTCCTGCTCCGCTAGCCGGATGGCCCTCGTCGCTTCCAGCCCGTCCAGTTCCGGCATTTGCACATCCATCAGGATGAGGTCGAATTGCTGAGATCGCAGAGCCTCTAGGACTTTCCTTCCGTTATCCACGGTGGTAACAAAATGCCCGCGTTTCTTGAGAATGCCGATCATCAAGCGTTGATTTACCGCGTTGTCCTCTGCAAGTAAGATGCTCGCCGGACGCACAGATAGCTCGTTGGAAGCAGAATCGGCCGCGGCTTTGCCCGGCTTCTTGGGTGAGGTAAGGCCGAGGGCTATGCCTATGGCATCATACAATTCCTGGGCGGCGATCGGTTTGCGGAGATAAGCGTTGATTCCCAACTCTCGGCAGCGTGCAATGTCACCGCTGTTGTCGGCCGAGGTAAGCATCATGATGGTAGTGCCTGCCAGGCTTCGCTGGTCTCGTATTTGCTCAGCCACCGCAAAACCATCCATATCCGGCATCATGGCATCGAGCAGCACCAGCGTGAACGGATGGCTCTCGTCCGCGGCTCGCTTCATGGTCTCCAGGGCAGCAGATCCGCTGTCGACGCAGGTTGCCAGCACTTGCCAATCGGTGAGCGTACTCTCAAGAATGGTTCGATTGGCTGCATTGTCGTCGACAATGAGCGCCTGCAGGTTCTTCAATCGAGCTTTGGACGGCTCCGGTTTGGGGGCAGGCTTGTTATGTATGCCAAATTGGGCGGTGAAATGGAAAGTGCTCCCCTTACCTAGTTTGCTTTCCACCCAAATGTGACCGCCCATCAATTGAACCAAGCGTGTCGAAATGGCCAAGCCTAAGCCTGTGCCGCCAAACCGGCGGGTCGCCGACCCATCGGCTTGCGTAAATGCTTCGAAGATCAACTGCTGTTGATGAGGTGGAACGCCGACGCCCGTGTCGCGGACGGAAAACAGGGTGCGAGTTGGCTGGTCGCTGGTGGCTTCCGCTTCCACACTCACGACCACCTCGCCGTGCTCGGTGAATTTGATCGCGTTGCCGACCAGATTCACCAACACCTGCCGCAAGCGCAAGGGGTCGCCCACGAGACCATCGGGAACGTCCGGGGCAACGTGGAAAGCGATCTCGATTCCTTTCTCCTGAGCGCGAACACCCAACGACTTGATCGTGTCGCTCAGGACGCTTCTGAGGAAGAACTCTGTCGTATCGAGTTCAAGCCGACCGGCCTCAATTTTGGAGAAATCGAGCACGTCGTTGATAATGTGCAGCAGGGACATCGAAGACGATTTGACCAATCCCAGATACTCCTCTTGCTCGGCGGTCAACTCGGTGTCCAGCGTGAGCTCTGTCATACCGATAATTGCGTTCATCGGAGTGCGAATCTCGTGCGACATGTTGGCGAGGAAATCACCTTTGGTCCGACTTGCCTGCTCGGCGGCTTCTTTCGCAACTGAGAGCTGTCTGGTTCGTTCTTCGACCCGCAACTCGAGTTTGTCGTGAGCTTCCTGGAGTTGACGCTTGCCCGACTCAACGTGCCCAAGCATATCATTGAACCCGTCGTACAAGATACCCAGTTCGTCATTGCTCGTCCTTTGTACGCGAATGGAATAGTCCTGGTGCTCGGCAATCAGCTCCGCCGTTCTTGCCAACTCCATTACCGGGTCGGAGATGGTGCGTTGGAGGCGAGAGGCGAGTAAATAGGATGCAGTGAAAGACAAGGCCAAGACCGACCCGATAATCGCCGCGTAATAGACAATTTCTTCGCGGATTACATCCAAAGAGGCCTGCAAATAAATCGTGCCAATCGTTTCCCCTTTGACGACGATGCGTTGCGCCACGACTAAGTACCCGCCGCGAGTGAACTCGTAGCCACCCCGGCGCGGAGCAGGAGGAAATGTCGGCGACTCTCGATCGAAAGAATACGTAGCGAACACCGCCCCGTTTTCGTCATAGATACAGGCTGATCTTACCGTTGGCTGCATTTTCAGCGAGCCAAGAAGCTGGGTGGCCGCTGCGTTATCGTCGAACGTCAAGGCGGCGCTGGAATTGGAACCCAACACGTCTGCCAGCGCGGAGAGCTGTCGGACCATTCCCTTTCGCATCATGCGGACATCGTTGATGACGAAAGCTGCGTATGACAACGACAATGCCGTCACCAGTGTGACAACGACGAGGAGCGTGAGTTTCCCATTGATCGAAATGTTTCTCAGCAGTTTCATTTTGCGCTCTCGGAAAACGAATGACGACCGTGCTATGATCACTTGCCAGGGATGATTTCGGCAAGCGACAGCAGCTTCGAGCTGACTTTGAGGATTTCTTGTTTAGCCAGGTCGGCGTTGAACGCGAAGCGCACCTTGTTTCCCTGAAGAAAAAACTGAACGTCGCCGCCGCGGGCTACAAATCCGTCAGATTCGCCTACAACCAGGATGGGCGATCCACGCAAAGCGCGCAGTACTGCATTCTGTTGCTCCGGCGGCACAGAACGAGGGATGAATAGTATTTCGCAGTGTCGTGCCTCGTCGGGTGACGTTACTCGCCGAATGTCGATCGGTCGCCCGTCCACAGTCTTGATTTCTGCTATCTTCTTCAACGCCGATCCAAAGGGATTGTCGCGATAAACAGCGATGATAAACGGGTGCGTTTCTGTGGGAAGCGTCTCGGGCGGCCACTGAATATAGTTGGAAAATTGGTAAAGGTAAGCCGCCTTGATGGCATATTCGCGATTGATGACGTCTTGTTGCTCCGCGTACGGTCCCTGAGCGACGGCGGACGACCCGCAGAGTGCTACAAGCAGCAGCCACGCCGCGAAACAACCTACGAACCCAGCCCATCGATGCGTTCCGGCCTTCAACTCCTGCCGGTACTTTCGTATTGTGCGACGGGGTAACGACATCACTTCTTGCGCATGGATGACGAATTTCATGCTTCGTGCGGCGGCGATTCGATCCGTGTGGCGACAGTTTGGCAAACACCGTCAGCGGGTCCACGTAAGCGTCGTGTAAACTTCCGACTGGACTTTGGTGCCGACTAGTCCATTCGCCTCCTCGTTGAACTCCCGGTGGGGGCTGTCCAACAGATTGCGTCCCACAACGTCCCACTCGAGGTTCTTGCGGAGCTTCCAGGCGAACCGAACATCCATCGTCACATAGCTATGAACGCCGATCGCAGGCAAGTTGTCGACGTAGCGCCCGATCAGGTCGACTTTCGTATCACAGCTCGGGTTCCAGGACGAACGCACGTAGAGCTGGTTTTTGGGGCTCGAACCTTGGATGAGATTGTCCGGTGGAGCGTGAACGTCCATATACAGCAGCGAATAGGACCCGCTCAGTTCCCAGATTGGGTTGACCTGGAATGTGCTCGCCAATTCCGCGCATAAGAATCCGCTGTGTAAGCATTGTTCGCAACAAATGGAATAACGAATCCGCCGAGTGAGGGGTCGAAAAACGGGGCACCGGCCTGGATGTTCGCAATAATGTTGTCGTAGTGATTGTAAAATCCGACCAGGTCCCACGAGAAATCGTCCGTGGGCTGGGCACGGTATCCGAGCTCAAACGCCAGCAGTTCCTCGGAGGCGACATTGTCGTCGCCGGTAAACTGAGCGTAAGTCGGACCGATCGGCGACAGGAGGGTCGTGAATTCGAGGCTCTGATCGATGCGATTCGGCGTACGTACCGCCCGGCTAACCGCCGCCCACACCGACTCGCGCTCCGACGGCAAGTGCAACAAACGGATGCTCGGCTGGTACTCGAATCCGCTGAAGTCGTTATGCTCGAATCGAGAGCCGACAATCAGATACCAGCGGTCCTCATCCAACGTGATCTCGTCCTGAACGAAACAGCTGTAAAGTTGCGTACTTAAATAAGGTGGATTGACCGACCCGGCCCTCGGATCGAAATTGATGTGATCGTCGATCTGGCGAAATCCGGCTCCCACAACGAAGTTCTGGTCCTGTCCCCAGGGGAAGCGGAGTTGGTAGTCGATATCGAGCGTTTTCTGGCCGTTGCTGCCCACAGGTTCGCCCCGCTCCCAATGGTCGTAGAACAGCTGGAGTCCCCATTCCGTGTCGTCGTCGATCGTGTGGGTCCACCGTGTGAGATAGTTCTGGCCGCGGACGCTGGTATCTCCCACCAAGTCCACGACGAACGGAGGCACCGGGATAGGCACCTTTTGAAAGGTTCCGGAATCTCCCTCGTAGAAATCTCCTTGAATCGTCAGCGCGTCGCAATCCGACAGCTTCCAGTCAGCCCGGAAGCCGCCTCTTGCTTGGCGCCAGTCGTCGAAATCCGTATCTGGAGAATATGCTTGGTCGCGGTCGAATTGTTTGCCGTACACGCGCCAGTAGAGATCATCGCCGATCTGACCGCCATAGCGCAAAATATTCAGACTTCGCTCTTCCGTGCCCGTGCCGCTGCTGACCAATAATCCCTGGGTGTCTTGAGCTCGCTTGGTGATGATGTTGATCACGCCGTTCACTGCGTTGGCGCCCCACACGATGGCGCCGGGACCGCGGATGACCTCGATTCGTTCGATGTCCTGGAGGACGAGATCGTTCATGTCCCAAAACACGCCGCTGAAGGATTGCGTGTATACGCTGCGGCCGTCGATCTGCACCAACAGCTTGTTGGCCACGCGTCCGTTGAACCCGCGAATGGATACGGCCCACTTGTTGGCGTCGATCTGTGCCACTTCCACGCCGGGAACCATCCGCAACACGTCGGGAATGGTGAGCGCCCCGCTGCGTTGGATCATCTCTTGCGTAATCACATAGATGGCCGCCGGTGAGCGGCCCACCGTGCTCTCTTGCCGCGTGACAGTGCTTACCAACGTGTCCATCGCCGGAACGACGACGTCCGCTTGGGAAAGCTGATCCAAGTTCATGTTGAGCACGTCTTGCTCGGCTGGGTCCAGATTTGAACCAGCGGCCGGCCGGCCCGGGTCCTGAAACAGCGGCACCGAATCCTGGGCCCAGCACGGTGACACGGCCAGCAAGCTGACGAGCACGCCGCTCCACGTCGCGATTCGCCACAATCTGACCGAGCGGCGTTGCACTCTTAGTTCCGGTGAATCAGACATGATCGTTTACCGATTTAGCGCGAGCGCGAACACTCTCTGCTCGATGATCACGCAGACCTCTGCAAGAACAGGTGTTGGGGGGTGTCAACGCAACCGCTCGCAGCCGTACAATTCCCGATGTGGATCGCACCGTTAGGCCTACACATATGGTTTTGCCATCGCTTGCCGGCGCTCAACATGGTTCATCGGCCACAAAACACGCAGACTCCTTGCGAGCAGCATTGGGTGAGGTGATCACCCCGCAGCCGCGCTCGATTGCAGGGCTTATGCGGCTCGGCCTGGATAGGTAGAGCGCAATGGAGGTGCTATCAGAAACTGCTTCGCGGAATCGGACACTTCCAGCAGAAACCGCGCAGAATAGAAGAATAGGGAGCCGCTCTGAACCGCTTTTTTTGCCGTCCGAGCGCGTAGCGAACTTCCGCCAAGAGCGCGGCGTCGAGTGAGCAAACTAGAGCGTTTTACCCTCTCTCGAAGTCGGTGCCGCGTGACGATCGCAGTGGCGTAGTCGCCACCGCTGACGGCCGAATGGTGGGGCGGAATCGTTCGGCCATGGAATTTCGTAAACTGCCCTAATCATGGCCTCACCAGAACAGACTCGCTAAAATGCACCGCAAAGAGAGGCCGGCCGAGCCAGCGAGAACGGCGGTGCTGTTCCGTTGCGGCTCAAGTAACGAAGTAAAGCAAACTTGGCTCAAACATCATGCAACTTCCCCGCAATCCCACCCGCAGTGTCCGCATCGGCCGCGTCAGCATTGGCGCGGGCCAGCCAATCGCCGTCCAGAGCATGACGGCCACGCAAACCCGCGACGTTGACGCGACAGTCGCGCAGGTGAACGCGCTAATCAACGTGGGGGCCGACGTCGTGCGAATCGCCGTCGACAACCCGGCCGAGGCCGAGGCGATCGTCGAAATTCGCCGGCAGACGACCGCCAATCTGTCGGTCGACTTGCAGGAAAACTACCGCCTCGCCGAGCGGATCGCCCCACACGTCGACAAACTCCGCTATAACCCCGGCCACTTGTACCACCACGAGCGCGAGAAACCCTGGCAAGACAAGGTCCGCTATCTGGTGGGCGTGGCCGGCGACCACGACTGCGCGATCCGCGTCGGCGTCAATTGCGGCAGCGTCGACCCCGCGCTGCAGGCCAAGTACGACAAGAGCGACAAACTCTCACCGATGCTCGATAGCGCGCTCGAGCACTGCCGGCTCTTGGACGACCTGGGCTTCACGCGATACTGCGTTTCGCTCAAGGATTCGAACCCGCTCGAGGTGATCGAAGTGAATCGCCGCTTCGCCGAGGCCCGGCCGGACGTGCCGCTGCATTTGGGCGTCACGGAAGCGGGCCTTCCGCCCGACGGCGTGATCAAAACGCGGATCGCCTTCGAGCAGCTGATCAGCCGCGGCATCGGCGACACGATCCGCGTCTCGCTCACCGTGCCGAACGACCGCAAGCCGGAGGAAATTGCCGCCGGCCGCAAAATTCTGGAGGACATCGCGGCGGGCCGCGTCCGCTCGGTCGTGGACTACGGCCTCGCGACGCTCAACATCATCAGTTGCCCTAGTTGCTCACGGGTCGAGAACGAGGCGTTCGTCGAGCTGGCTGAAGACGTGAAGCGGATGACCGAGTACGCCCGCGAGCACAAGATCACGATCGCCGTGATGGGCTGCCGCGTGAACGGCCCGGGCGAAACGGACGATGCCGACCTCGGCCTGTGGTGCGGGCCGAACTACGTGAACCTCAAACGCGGCGGCGAGACGCTGGGGCAGTTTCCGTACGAGGAGATTTTGGGGAAGCTCAAGTCCGAACTCGATACGCTGATTGCAGCGCGACCCAATTGAACTCCGGCGTGCTGCTATCAAGACGCTGCTATCAGCGGACGGGGCAGGGCGTGCTCGCCGTGGATTCGGCGTGGCCGCCGATGCCAAGCGGGCCCGGGCGCAGGAGAACTGCAAAGTCACGAATTGAGCAAGCGGAGCCCGAGGTCAGGGTTCCAGGCGATGTAGTCGGCGGCAGCTCGGACCGGTAGCTTGGGGTCGGAGCGGAGTCGGTGGATCGAGAGGGCGGCATTGTTGATGGCTGCCAGGCAGGCGGAGAGGCCAGGCCGCCGGGTGTGGTGGCGGTCTTCGTCCCACCACCGATCTTTCAAGAAGTGGGGGCCGTTTTCCAGCCGCCAGTGGTCGCGGACGTACCGCAAGAGGTCCGCAGCGGTAACGCTGTCAGGATCGAGGCTTGAGACGAAATACCGCACGTCGCGCGAGAGAACTTCGCCGGCGGTGGTGCAAACCTCGCGATCAACACGCAGCGCTATGCGGCAACCGGGCAGGTCGAGTCTTTCGCGGATGTAGTCGGCGTTCTCCAGGTCGACCCATAACCGGCGGGTTTCTTCGAGAGCCCCCTTTTATTCGTCGAGTGCGCAGCCGGTGGACGCTCGGTGGCTTGGGCAAAGCAGTTTTCGAGCACGTCGAGCGTGTCTCCCTGATTGGCTTTGACTTGCAGCAGATAGTCGCGACCGTGACCACAGACGAGCTCGGCCAAGGGGCGCTGAGCGAAGATCGCATCCCCGGTGAACAACCGCAGCATCGGGTAGGCATCGAGAAGCTCCTCAAGATGTCGCCTGAGGAGTGTCGGTTCGTTGGTCTTCTCGGCCCCCGTCGACCATTGGCCGACGACGGCTTGCAGATCATGCACAAACACGTTGAGCATGTGCAGCGGATCGCCAGCGTCGTCGAGCCCTTGTTTGGCCGTCTTGCCGTCCACGGCGACCACCCCCTCTGTCGTCTTGTCGGCCAAGCAGGCTTGCATCCAGACGGAGAGCGCGGCTTGAAACTCCGCCACGCGGCACTTGGCGAGCGTGCGGCTGATGGTGGTGGCGCAGGGCGGGTCGTCGCGGTCAAAGCCCAACGGCTCGCGGAGTCGGTCCCAATGGATCGTCGCCCAACGGACCAGCACTTCCATTTCGCGAATCCGCGCCAGCATCCCCAGCAACATCAGCACGACCATCCCGGCAAACGGATGCCGCACGCCACGCGCCGAACGCGGATCGTCCAACCGAGAAAAGGCATCCAGCAACGTCGCTGCATGCATCGAAGGCTCCTTCCTACAGAAAAGATGCCCCCTGCGGCTTTCAACTACGCCACCTTGGTTCCGCCGGTTCGGGAAAAACTACTTTGCAGTTCTCCTGGGCCCGGGCGGCCCTGCGATTGACGCTATTTGCGGGGAATGCTATTTACCCTTCCCCGCGCCCCGACTGCGCTGGTCGAAACTCGGTCTTTTCTCGCGCTAAGACACGGTCGAACCGTTGAACTCGCTCGTACGACTCATCGCTGCCGCGCTTGTTACGATGTTCGCGCTCGAGGCGACGGCGCAACGGGTGCAGTTTCCGACGGCCACGCAGCCGCTTTCGGCCGCGCCGCCGACCACGTTCGCCGCGCCGCCACCGGCCTCGTCGGCGTTTGCGACGCCCCCGGTCACACCGCCCCTGTACACGTCGCCGCCCGCGTACGGTGCACCGATCGCTGCGCCCTCGCCGATCGCCTCTCCGCCGGCGTACACTGCGCCGCCGGCGTACACCGCTCCGACAACGCCGATCACTCCGTATCCGAGCGCGCCAGCATCGCCATACCCAACCACGCCGACGCCGCTCACTTCGCCGTTCGGCGGTCCTGCGCCCGTCACGCCGCCGCCGGCGCTGGCGTCGCCGGCGCCCATCTCGCCGGGCGGAGTGAGTCCGCCGCCGCCGTTCGATCCGTATGCATCGCCTGGTCCGCTCGGTGCTCCGCCGCCCGCCGTGCCTTACAGCTACACGCCCCCGCCGGTTGCCGGACCGCAGACTTCGCCGCTGTATCCCAACGGGTTGCCCTATCAGTTTCAACCGAGCATGCCGAGCACAGAAGGCTACTATGCCACGGCGCAACGACTGCTGCAGGAGCTGAGCGCCGAGTTCACTTGGCTTTACGGCAAGCAGACGAACCCCAACGACCTCGGCATCACCCGCCTGGAGCTCTCCAGCACATTTGCCATGCCGCTATTCGGCAACGTCGAAACACCTCTGCTGGTCACGCCCGGTTTTGCCTTCAACTGGCTCGACGGGCCGCTGAGCGACCCGGCCGACGTGCCGCGCGGGCCTGACTTGCCGCCCCGGCTGTACGACGCCTATCTCGATTTCGCTTGGTACCCGCGCGTCAACCAATGGCTCGGTGGGGAGCTCGGCTTTCGCACCGGCGTGTGGAGCGATTTCAATCACGTCACGACCGACTCGGTTCGCTTCCTGGGCCGCGGATTGGCGTCAGTGTCGTTGACGCCGCAGCTCGACATCCTGTTCGGCGTAGTATATCTCGACCGGCTGAAGGTGAAGATTCTGCCGGCGGGAGGCGTCTATTGGCGGCCGACGCCTGAGTGGGATGCCTATCTCGTGTTTCCCAACCCCAAGGTGCGCAAATACTGGGCCAACGTCGCCAATACGAAAGTCTATTGGTATGTGGCCGGCGAATACGGTGGAGGCTCATGGACAGTCGACCGGCCGGCGGCCGGGGTGAACCCGGCAATTGGCGATCAAGTCGACATCAACGACATCCGCGTGCTCGGCGGCATCGAGTGGGAAACGCAGACGAAGATTCGCGGGCGCGTCGAGGCCGGCTATGTCTGGGACCGCGAACTAGTGTTTCGCTCGAACGATCCACCACCGTTCGGTCTGAACGACACGGTGATGCTCCGCGCCGGAATCGACTTCTAATGCATCGTACACTTTGCGCCAACAATGTCGCGGCAGTCGATTCGCAGCGTCGTGGCCGACGTCGCCAGTGTCGCCATTGCACGCGGCTTGTGGCGCTGCTCGTGGTGTGTGGGTGGGCGGCTTTGGCGGATGCGCAAACGCCTGCTACGTGGGGCGGCTACAACGTCGCCGACCCGGTGCCCTACCAGCCGACGATGGAGCCGTCGTGCCAAAACTCTGCGTTGCCGACGAGCGAGCCGTGGCAAATCTATCCCGTGCCGCCGCCGGCCACGACGCCGATGGTGACCGGTCCGCCGCCGGGCAACCTCACGTTCCCGCAACCGGGCGTCTCGCCGAGCGGCATGAAGCCCTGGTTCCCGCCGGGCGGGCGAACGGGCGTGTTTCAAAAAGTGAAATTCACCGGCGACTACTTGCCGCGATTCAGCGACGACTCGCTCGGCATGAGCGACCTGGAGCTCGACGTGGTGTTTGGGCTGCCGTTTCTCACGGTCGAGACGCCGCTGTTGGTGACGCCGCTTTACGCGGTCCACTTCATGGACGGTCCCGATTCGCCGGACGTGCCGCCCCGGCTGCACGACGCGGCGATCACTTTCCAGCACATCCGGCCGCTGAGCGACCGCTGGCTGGCGATGCTCGATCTCACGCTCGGCCAGTATGCCGACGACGCCAGCTTCGATTCGAGCAAGGCCTTCCGCATCACCGGCGGCGGGGCGGGCGTCTATCGGTCAAGCGACCAATGGAAGTGGGTGCTCGGCGCGGAATACGTCAATCGTGCGAGCACGCAAATCCTGCCGGTGGCCGGCTTCATCTATACGCCGAACGACGATGCCGAGTATCGGCTCGTCTTTCCGGAACCGAGACTTTCGTGGCGTCTGCCCTGGACCGACGTGCCGGGCAGCGACGAGCGTTGGGTCTACGTGGGCGGCGAATTTGGCGGCGGCGCGTGGGCCGTCCGCCGCACCGACGGCACCGACGATCGGCTCGACATTACCGATTGGCGGGTGTTCCTTGGCTACGAGCGGAAGATCACTGGCGGCCTGTCGCGGCACGTCGAGCTGGGCTATGTCTTCAGCCGGAAGTTGGAATACCAAAGCAATGGCGACCAAATCGACCTGGGCAATACGTTGATGGTGCGGGGCGGTCTGACGTACTGATGCAATCGTGGACCGTCGCGCTAAGCCGCGAGCGGCTAGACGAGGTCCATCGGCGACTGCCGGCGGTGGCGCGTGCGGCTGCATTCGCGGCAGACGCCGAAGATCGTGAGTCGGTGCGACGCCACGCGGAAGTTGTGCTCGCGGGCCACCGCGTCGCGGAGGTCGGCGAGCTCCTCGCTCGAGAACTCGATCAGCTTCTCACACATCTGGCAGTAGAGGTGGTCGTGCTGCGGGTAGCCGTAATCGTGCTCGTAGACGGCCCGGCCGCCGAGCGTCATCTTCCGCAAGAGGCCCGCTTCCACAAGCTCGTTGAGCGTGCGGTAGACGGTCGGCCGGCTGACGGCGCCGACCTCAGGCTTGCCGGTCAAGCTGGCGACCAGCTCGTCGGCGTCAAAGTGGTCATGCCGCTCGAAGACATGGTCGACCAGGATCCGCCGCTGCTGCGTGATCCGCTTGCCGCGACTCTGGAGGTATTCTTCGAAGCGTTCTTTGGGCGAGAGGGCAACTTGCACTTCGCCCAGCGAAAAGTCGTTTGACATACGAGGCACCACGGTTGGCTGGCGAGGTCGCCGCAGCGACCGATCGGCTGGCGGGGATGCTTATTGAGACAAATCCGACGGAGCCGCGATGCCGGAAAGCAAAGCGCCCGTGCATGTTACGACATCCGGCCCATCGCTTATTGATTCTAGCCGCGCGCCCCGCTGCGATCAAGCTGGCGTCGACTTGTCCGGCTTGGCCTCGAACGAAAGCGAGGCGGAATTCACGCAATAACGGAGGCCCGTCGGATGCGGGCCATCGGGGAAGACGTGCCCCAGATGGGCCCCGCATTGGGTACAGACGATCTCGTCGCGGATCATGCCGTGGCTGGCGTCGGTTTGAGTGGCCACGATTTTGTCGTTTGCCGCGGAGTGGAAACTCGGCCAGCCGCAGCCGGAGTCAAACTTTGCCGCCGAGGGAAACAATTCCGCCCCGCAACACACGCAGCGGTACGTGCCGTCGGCCTTGTGGTCCCAGAACTCGCCCGAGAAGGGAGCTTCCGTGCCTTTTTGGCGGGTCACGCGATATTGCTCGGGCGAAAGCTGCTCGCGCCACTGTTCGTCGGTTTTACGGATGTCGCTCTCCATGATCAGTAGTTAAGGTAGAAGAGTTGCCGCACAATGTCAATTTCGCCGATATTCCTATGTCGTACGCACCTTCGCAATTCGTGTTCATCACCTGCCGGCCGGGCGCAGACGCTGCGCTCAAGCAGGAAATCGCTCGCACCGAGCCCGAGTGGCGGTTGGCCTACTCGCGGCCGGGGTTTGCTACGTTCAAACGCGTGAGCGAAGAGCCAATCGACGACCGGGCGCTCTCCGAGCGGAACTGGGTGCTCGCACGAACCCAGGGCATCTCGCTCGGCAAGGTCTCCGGCGAGGATATGTCCGGTTTAGCGCGGCAGGTGTGGCAGCTTGCCGGCGAGACGTCGTACGGCGACGTGCATGTTTGGGAGCGTGGCGCGCATCCGAACGACGACGACACGAGCGCGCTCGTGGTCTCGCCGCTGGCGGCCGAGATCGAAGCGGCGATTCGTGCCGCTGCTCCCGCCTCGTGCCAAAACCTGCGTAAGCCATCGGGAGAAAAACATCGGCCCGCGCCGGTCGCGCCCGCGTGCTCGACGTCGTCCTCGTCGAGCCGAACGAGTGGTGGGTCGGATACCATCGCGTGGTGACGCCGCAGCAGCGCTGGCCCGGTGGGGCGATTCCCGTGCGGACGCCGCCGCACGCCGTCTCGCGGGCTTACACCAAAATGGCCGAAGCGCTGGCGTGGAGCGGCCTGCCGATCGAAAAGGAGGACGAGTGCGTCGAGCTCGGCTGTGCGCCTGGCGGCGCGAGCCAGGCGCTGTTGGACCGCGGCCTGTACGTCACCGGCATCGATCCGGCGGAGGTCGATCCGATTCTTCTGGAGCAGCCGCGGTTCCGCCATCTCCGCAAGCGCTCGAAGGAAGTCCGCCGCAGCGAGTACCTGGGCGTCCGCTGGCTGGCGGCCGACATGAATCTCGCGCCCAACTACACGCTCGACGCGGTCGAAGCGATCGTCACGCACGCCGACGTACACATTCGCGGCCTGATTCTCACGCTCAAGCTCGCCGACTGGAGCCACGCCGATCGGCTCGCCGAGTATGCGGCGCGCGTGCGCGGCTGGGGCTACCGCGACGTGCGGATGCGACAGCTCGCCAGCGGTGGTCAGGAAGTCTGCCTGGTGGCGCTGCGGCGCAAAGAGCTGCGGAGGCTCGGCCGCAAGCGGAAATCGCGCTCGAAAGACGGCGAGCGGGCTTCAGCACGAGGGCAAGCCCGCCGCGACGCGCCCCACCCGACCCTCGCGGGCCCTCACTTTTAGGGCCGAATTCCCGCTGCCATCTGCTCTACGGCGGTTTCGCCACTTCCGCTAGAATCCCCGCTTTTCGGGGAATCACGCATGCGGCGCATGGCAGCCACGTTGCTTTTCTCGGTCCTCGCCGCGCTGGCGAGTTGCCGCGGGCTGCCGCTCTCGATTTCCCGACCGCAGCCGGTCGGGCCACCGGTGCTTTCTGCGCAGCTGGAGTTCCACACGGATACCGGCCGCCCGCCCAACCCTCTGATGGTCCGCGCAGCTCACCGCCGAGCGTGACGACATTGCGACGACGCTCGGCATCCCGCCGAGCGACGAGAAGATTCACGTCTACCTGTATCACGACGCCGACACGTACGGCGAAGTGCTGGCCAAGAAATTCCCGATGGTCCCCAACCGGCGGGCGTTCTTCATCGAGACCGACACGCGGCTCGAAGTCTACGCCCACGACAGCGATCGCGTCGCCGAGGACTTGCGGCACGAGGTGGGCCACGGCTATCTGCACGCCTGCGTGCCGGCGATCCCGCTCTGGCTCGACGAAGGCCTGGCAGAATACTTTGAAGTGCCGCGCAACCGCAAAGGGCTCAACTCGCCACACCTCCAACTGCTTTCGGACATGATGGAGCACAACGGCTGGCAGCCCGACCTGCGGCAGCTCGAAGCGATCAACGCCGCCGGCGACATGCAGCAAATCCACTACGCCGAAGCCTGGGCGTGGGTCTATTTCCTGCTCCATTCGACGCCGGAGCGGCGTGAGCTGCTGACCGATTACTTGACGGAGCTGCGCAACAAAGGAACGGCGAAACCACTCTCGACACGGCTCGCCGCGCGGCACATCCAGCCACAACGCACGCTCGCAGAATACCTGATCGGACTCAAAGCCGCGCAACCGTCGGACTAATCGCCCTTGCGAAACACGTCGCCGTGGCCGACCGTCTCGAAGCCGAGCTTGGCGTACATCGCCAGCGCCGGCAGATTGGCCTGCATCGTTTGCGCTTCGACCATCACGATGCCGCGGTTCTTGAGCCGGTTGAAAGCCTCGCTCAACAGAAAGGTCGCCAATCCCTTGCGCCGCCAATCGGCCAGCACGTCGAGGTCGTACATCCCGGCCGTGGGAACGCCCCAACTAGTCGAGAGCGGTTCCACGTCCCAAAACGACACACGGCCCAGGATCTGGCCGCCGACGACCGCCTGCACGTAGAAATCGAGCTGCTCGAACGCGCCCGTCGTCGAAGCCTCCCACCAGCTGGTCGAGGGTGGACAATAACATTCGCCGCTGGCGACCGTGCGGCGAAGTTGCCGTTGCTCGCGCGAGAGCGTCGGACGGAAGTCGCTGAGATTGCGCCGCACGATCATCACGCGATCGATCTGGCGATAGCCGTTGCGGCGGCAAGCGTCGGCGAACACCAGGTCGGTGTCGAGCACGCCGGGTAGCTCGCTGCCGCCGTAGAGCCCAAGGTAAAAGCCGTTTAGCGGCCGGATGCCGCCACAGTAGAGCACCGTCGCGCCGCGGTCGCGCAAATAGGCTTCCGAGCGCGCGACGAGCTCGTCGGCGAGTGCCGTGTCGCCCGCGCCCCCTTCGAGCATCAGGAGATAGGTGGTCCCCAGCTCGGTCGACAGGGCCGTGCCCTCGTCGTTGGGCCCGAAACCGGCGTGGACGAAACCGACCTGCCGGCCGTCGCGGAGCGCCACGAGCAGCCCCGCCGGGTCGAAATACGGCTTGGAGAATACGAACTGTTCGAGCAGCTGCGCCGACATCGGCTGCATCACGCCCCGCTGCGGCGGCTGGCTGCGCCAAATCTCGGCTAGATGGGGCGGGTCGGAATTCTGAAACGGCCGGAATTGGTACACGGTGGCCAGCAGTGGGGGAGAGCGGGCACGCGGCGGGCAAACCGTTTATCGTAACCGTGAATCGAGACCGAGAGAAGATGCCGCCCAACGTGTCGCAATTAGCGGTTGAGCTTGCTCGACGCTCGACCGCGCGGGGCAAGCCCCGCGGCTAAATGGTGTGTTGCCACTACGCCGCCGCGGTTTGCTGGGCGGAGCGCTTCATCGCCCGTGCGGTCGGCTGCCCCTTCCAGCGGCGGTGGAGCCACCAGTATTGCTCCGGCGCCTCGCGGATCAGGTCCTCGAGGTGATCGGTGTACCACTGGGCGAGCAGGGGCACCGTCCGCAGCGAAAATCCCGGCTCACGCGGATCGACGATCGCCTGGGGGCCAACTTCGTATTCCAGCGGCCGGCCGATCCGGCGGGCGTAGCTGACCATCGTCGGCGCCTCGCTGCCGAGCGAGAACAGCGACACAGCCTTGTGGGTCGATGCCGGCCGGCCAAAGAAATTCACCCAGCAGCCCTTCTTGCCTGCCGATTGGTCGCCCAACAGCGTCAGAATGCCGCCCGCGTCGAGCACCTGCTTGATCTCGGTCCCGCTGCCGCGCTTCGGCAGGATGTACTGCCCCGTACGGCCGCGGAAGCGATTGATGAACCGGTCGAGGTAGCGGTTGTCGAGCTCTCGGGCCACAGTATAGGTCGGAAAGCCGAACAGACCCATCAAGTAGCCGCCGAGCTCGAAGTTGCCGTAGTGGGCCGAAATCACGACCAGCGGCCGGCCCGAAAGCAGCGTCCGCACGAACGACTCGAGATCGACGATCCGCGAGTGTTCATGCCAGTTGGTGCGATGCACCTTGCGGGGCGTGTGTGCGATCTCGGCACACATCAACAGCAGGTGCCGCCACATCCGCCAAGCGACCTCGGCCCGCTCGGGCTCGGTCAGATGCGGAAACGCGATCCGCAGGTTTTCGTCGACCACCTCGTGCCGAATCCTCAGCACGCGGGCCGCGAGCGTGGCCAGCACTTCCGCCCCGCGCTCGCACACCGAGAGCGGCACCGCCTGCACCAGGCCAATCAACACGCGGACGAACACGTAGACGGAGTAATCGATTGCTTGACGCAGCACGGGTGGAACTCCATTTCCGTAACCGGGGTCCGGGGTCCGGCGTCGAGGACGACCCGGCTCGCCGATTGTCGCAGATGCAGCGTCCACCACGAAGAGCGTTTTTGGTACTGCCCGCCAACGACAAGCTAGCCCTTTTTGCGTCCGCTCATCGACCGGTGCACCGGCTCACCCCGCAGCGGCAGCTTGACCACCTTGCCGCCGGACTCGGCCGACTTGTAAATCGCCTGGACGATTTCGACGCTTCGCCGGCCCTCGTGGCCGTCGACGGCGGGCGGCCGCCGCTTGCGGATCGCCTCAAGCATGTCGGCAAATTGCTTGCGGTGGCCGTGGTGGCCGATCGCCGCTGGATCGCTCGCCCCGCCGCCGCTGCTCTTGGATTTCTTCATTTCGGCAAGGATCGCCTTGTCTTCCTTCGCGGGCTTGGCAAAGTCCCAGGCCTTAAGGTCCTCTTCTTCGAGCACCGCGGTCCCCTCGGAGCCGTGAATCTCGATCCGTTTGAGGTAGCCGGGGTACGCGGCGGTCGTCGCTTCAATCACGCCGAGCGCACCGCTGGCGAATCGCAGCGTGGCCACGGCCGTGTCCTCGACCTCGATCCGCTCGTGGGCCAAGAGGTCCGTCTGAGCGCAGACTTCCTTCACCGGCCCCATCAGCCAGGTGAGCAGGTCGACGCTGTGGATTGCCTGGTTCATCAGCGCCCCGCCGCCGTCGAGCGCCCAAGTGCCGCGCCACGCGCCGCTATCGTAGTACTGCTGCGTGCGGAACCACTTCACGTAGGCGTCGCCCAGCGTGAGCCGGCCGAAGCGATTGTCCTCGATCGCCCGTTTGAGCTTCACGCTCGAATCGTGAAACCGCGACGGGAAGACGGTCGCCAACTGCACGCCGTTCTGTTCGCACGCGCGAATGATGCGATCGCACTTCTTGAGCGTCACCTCCAGCGGCTTCTCGACGATCACATGCTTCCCGGCCTTCGCCGCGGCAACCGCCGGCACCATGTGCAGGCCGCTCGGCGTGGCAATCGTGACGACGTCGACCCGCTCGTCGGCCAGCAGGTCGTCGAGCGAATGGTACGACTTGCAGCCGTTGGCCGCGGCAAAGCGGTCGGCCGGCTCGGCCCGTGTATCGCAACACGCCACCAGCTTGGTGCCCCGCAGGTCGGCGATTGCCTTTGCGTGAAACTGGCTGATCACGCCGCAACCGACAATGCCGAATCTAAATGCCATGGAGTGCCTTTCTCTACGGAAGTAGCTGGATGCCGGATGCTGGACGTCTAGCATCCAGCGTCGGTTGGCCATTATAGTCAGCGGATGTCCGTTTCGCACCCGCTCTACGAACCCCGGTTGCACGTCGTCTTGCACCAGCCGGAAATCGCCTACAACACCGGCAGCGTCGGCCGCACCTGCGTCGCGGCGCACGCCAAGCTCTGGCTCGTACGGCCGCTGGGATTCCGCGTCGACGATTATTACCTCCGCCGGGCCGGGCTCGACTATTGGGAGCGGCTCGCCTGGGAAGCCGTCGACGACTGGTCCGCCCTGGTTGCCGCCTTGCCCGCCCGCCGCTGGCTGTTCACCAAGCGGGCCGAACGCTCGTTCTGGGACGCCGACTACCGGCCGGGCGACGCGCTCGTGTTCGGCTCCGAGTCGGCCGGGCTGCCCGATTCCTTGCAAGATCAACACGCGGACGCGCTGGTCCGAATCCCGACCAGCGACGACGTCCGCAGCCTGAATCTCTCGAACGCCGTGGCAGTCGCCGTCTACGAAGCATTGCGGCAATGGCAGGCTGGGCAAAGCGGATAATCTCGATTGACGCTCCGCACGCTTCCCGTCAACATTGGGGAGGAGTCCTCAAAAAAATGCCTGCCATGACTGGAATCACCTGTGTTCGCGAGAGGGTGCCGCTGGCGGACCGCACTTGGTTCAAGCTCGGTGGCCCGGCCGCACTATTTTGCCGAGCCGACTTCGCTCGACGAGCTGCGGGCGGTGGTCCAGCGTTCGCACGACAGAGGGCTCCACGTCCGCCTGCTGGGCGGCGGCTCGAATGTGCTCGTGCGCGACGAAGGCGTCGCCGGCATGGTGATCTGCCTCACTGGGCCGACGCTGGGCAATATCGCGATCGACGGTAATAAGGTCACCGTCGGCGGCGCCGCGCAACTGGCCAGTGTGATTACTCAAACGGTCGGCGCCGGACTCGCAGGCCTCGAGCCGTTGGTGGGCATCCCTGGCACCGTTGGCGGCGCACTCCACGGCAACGCCGGCACGCAGGCGGGCGACATCGGCCAATGGACCAGCCGCGCCACCGTGATGACCCGCGCCGGCGAACTGATCGCCCGCGAGCGCAACGACCTCGTGTTTGCCTACCGCCAGAGCAGCCTCGACGAGCTGGCGATCGTCGAGGCCCAATTCGAGCTCGAACAGGAAGACCCGAACGAAATCACCAAGCGGATGCAAAAGCAGTGGATCTTCAAGAAAGCCAATCTGCCGATGGCCCACGAGAACACCGGCTGCATCTTCCGCAACCCGCGCGGCATGAGCGCGGGGATGCTGATCGACCAGGCCGGCCTCAAGGGCGAGACGGTCGGCGGCGCGGAAGTCAGCCAGCGACACGCGAATTTCATCATCGCCCACCCCAAGGCAACGACCCGCGACGTGTTGAAGCTGATCGACCTGGTCCGCAGCCGAGTCGCCGAGCGGATGGGCGTCGAACTCGAAACCGAAATTCAAATCTGGTAGGCGAGCGGGCTTCAGCCCGCGGGCTCACACCCACGCACGTATCAAAACTAGATGGCCAGAACCCAAGTCACACGGAGGTGACCAGCATGGGCTCAACACGCAACGCACCAAAGCCCTCCCCTCCCGCCGCGCCCGTTTCCCGCATCCTCTGGCGGCCTAAAGTCTGGGGCAGCCTGGCCATCGTGCTGGCAGTCGGTTACGGCGGCCACCTCGCGTGGAAACACTTCCTGCCGACCGTCGCCCGCCATCCCCAGTTTCAGATCACGGCCGAGAACATCCACATCACGCCCCCGCCGACGTGGATTCACGCCGACGTCAAAGCCGAAGTCCTCCGCGACGCCGCGTTGATCGGCACGCTCTCGGTGATCGACGACCACCAGCGGCTCCAGCAGCGGATCCGCGACGCATTCGCTTTTCACCCTTGGGTCGCCGCGGTGGGCCAGATCAAGATCGACCTCCCCGCCTCGCTCGACGTCGAACTCCGCTATCGCCAGCCAGTCGCGGCGGTCGAATCGGTCGATGGCCCGACGGTATCCTACCTGCCGATCGACGCCGCGGGCGTGCGTCTGCCGGATGCCGATTTCAGCGATTTCGAACGCCGCTCGCTGCCACGGATCTCCGGCGTCGCGGGCCGGCCGTCGATCGGCGAAGTTTGGGCCGACGAGCGCGTGACCAGTGCCGCCACGCTCGCCGCCCGGCTCGCCGACGTCTGGAACCAGCTCCGTCTCGTGGAGATCATCCCGTCGATGCACGCCCAAGTCCGCGGCGAAGAGAGCTTTTATGCCTTCGAGATCGTAACTAGCGGCGGCACGCGAATCGTCTGGGGCGCCGCACCAGGCCGCGAACAGGACGCCGCCGAATCGCCCTTCGACGCCAAACGGAAGCGGCTCTTGGACTACGCCGCGGGGCCGGGCCAACTCGACTCGATCGACGGCCCCGCGTCGGTCGACGTGCGGAGCGACTTGGTCGTAATGCCCCGCACTGCCCGCCGCCGAGCGGTTGAAGAAGACCAAACCGAAACCAAGTAACACCCGCCGCTCGCGGCTTAGCGCTTCCCCGACACAAAATCACCCCAACACCGCCCGCGCCGCCGCCACCGCCGCCCCACGTTCCACCGGCCGCTTCTGCTCCGCCAGCAATTCCTCGAGCGCAGCGAGCACCTTGAGGACATTCTCCGGCCGGCTGCTATAACCCATTAGCCCAATCCGCCAGACTTTGCCCTTGAACGCGCCGAGCCCCGCGCCGATCTCGATGTTGAAACGTTCCAACAGCGCCTTCCGCACCGCGACGTCATCGACGCCCTCAGGAATCTCTCACCGCGTTGAGCTGCGGCAACTCGTGCCCCGCTTGTGTCGCGTAACCAATCCCCAGCGCGGCCAGACCCGCCTTGAGTGCCTCGTGATTCCGCCGATGCCGAGTCCAACTCGCTTCCAGGCCTTCCTCAAGCACGAGCCGCAGCGACTCGTGCAGAGCGTAGGTCATGTTGATCGGCGCCGTGTGATGGTACACGCGGTCGCCGCCCCAGTAATTGGCGATCAGCGACACGTCGAGATACCAACTGCGGACCTTTTGCTTGCGGGCGAGAATCTTCTCGACGGCCCGGTCGCTGAACGACACCGGCGCGAGCCCTGGCGGGCAACTCAGGCACTTCTGCGTGCCGCTGTACACGGCGTCGATTTGCCACTTATCGATCTCGACCGGGATGCCGCCCAGCGCGGTCACCGTGTCGAGAACGAGCATCGCGCCGGCGTCGCGCACGGCGGCCGCAATCTCCTCGATCGGCTGCCAGGCCCCGGTCGACGTCTCCGCCAGCACGATCGCCACGACCCGCGGCTTCACGCGAGCGAGGGCCTCCTTCACTTCGGCAACAGTAAACACCTCGCCCCACGGCCGCTCGATTTTCGTCACTTCGCCGCCGGCCCGCTCGGCCATGTCGGCCAGCCGCCCGCCAAACACGCCGTTCACGCACACCAGCACCCGCTCGCCCGGCTCGACCAGATTCGCCACCGCCGCTTCCTGCCCGGCGGAGCCCGTGCCGCTAATCGCCAGCGTCATTCGGTGCTCGGTGCGGAACACCTCGCGGAGCATCCCCTGCAGCTCATCCATCACGCGCAAGTAGTACGGATCGAGATGCCCGACCGTCGGCTGCGCCGAGCGCCGCGAGCACACGCGGATCGACGTCGCTCGGCCCCGGTCCCAACAGCGTTCGCAGCGGCGGATTCACAGTGTCTGGAATTGCATTCATAAGTTTAGCCGCGTCGCTCGCGACTCGCGTTAGTCTTGTCAACCCTGCGGTCCCACTTCCTTCGCCAGCGCGCTGAGTTGCTTGAACTCCGCCGTCCCGGCCACTCGGCACCACTCGAACATCGCGGCCTCGGTCGTCGTCAGAACAACGCCGGCCGCCTCCATGCGGCGCAACGCTGTTTCATGATCGATGGCGTGCCGCGTGCCAACCGCGTCGACCGGCACATAGACAAGCCACCCGTCCGCAGTGAGGTCGAACGCAGTTTGTGCGATGCAGACGTGCGTTTCGATCCCGCATAAGAGCACGCGGTAGCGGCCGTCGGCTTTCCAGTCGGCGAGATTCGGAGCCGCAAGCGGCCCCGCTAAAGGTGAGCTTGGCGATCCGGCGCGTCGAGGCGTTCCAAAAGCTCCGCCGGCGTAGGGCCGAGTTTTTCGGGATACTGTTCCGTCGCCGCCCGGGGCACGCCCAGCAGCTTCGCCGCATCGAGCAAGCGGCGGATGTTCCACACGATCCGCTCCGCCCCCGGCACCACGGCCAGCAGTTTTTCCTGCGCATCGACGACCAAAAGCCCCGTGTCGGTGGCGTTCATCAATTCCGGCGAGCGGACCGCGAGAGCGTCGTCTTTCATACGAGCAACTTAGCCCCTGGAACGACGACGAACAATGGGGGAGAATGGCACGCATGCACAACCGACAAAAAGTCCGCGCCACAACCATCCTCACCGTCCGCCGCGACGGCCAGGTCGCCATCGGCGGCGACGGCCAGGTGAGCCTCGGCAACACCGTGATGAAGGCCGACGCCGTGAAGATCCGCCCGCTCGCCGATGGCCGGGTGCTGGCCGGGTTCGCCGGCGGGGCGGCCGACGCCTTCGCCTTGCTCGAACGCTTCGAGGCCAAGTTGAAGGACTATCCCGCCAACATGCCCCGCGCCGCCACTGAGCTCGCCAAAGAATGGCGGACCGACCGCGTGCTGCGGCGACTCGAAGCGATGATCGCCGTCGTCGACGCCCAGAACACGCTCTTGGTCTCCGGCACGGGCGACGTGATCCAACCCTCCGACGGAATCCTCGGCATCGGCTCGGGCGGCAACTACGCCCAGGCCGCCGCCAAGGCCCTCATGCTCCACTCGAATCTCTCGGCCAAAGAAATCGTCCGCGCCGCGCTCGAAATCGCCGCCGACATCTGCGTCTACACCAACCGCAACATCGTCATCCAAGAGCTACCCACAAGATAATCTTCGCCACCGAGGTCACAGAGGGCACAGAGACGGCAAATGAGAATTGCAAATCGAAATCTCTCCATTTCATTCTTTGCGATTCCTGTTTCTTCTCTCTGTGAACTCTGTGTCCTCTGTGGCTAGAATCCTGAGCGAACACGTTTCATGCACGACCTCACGCCGCGCCAAATTGTCACCGAACTCGATCGCCACATCGTCGGCCAGCACGACGCTAAGCGGGCCGTCGCCATCGCCATCCGCAATCGCTGGCGGCGGCAGCAGCTCGAGGATGAGCTTCGCAAGGAAGTCGCGCCGAAGAACATCCTCATGATCGGCCCGACCGGCGTCGGCAAGACCGAAATTGCCCGCCGGCTCGCCACCCTCACCGGCGCCCCGTTCATCAAGGTCGAGGCCAGCAAGTACACCGAGGTCGGCTACTACGGCCGCGACGTCGAGAGCATGGTCCGCGAATTGGTCGAAAACGCGATCGGCCTGGTCCGCGCGACAGGAACTCGAGCGCGTCGAGCCGGCGGCCAAGAAGCGCGTCGAGGAGCGGCTCTTGGATCTCTTGGCTCCCGCGCCGCAGCACTTCGACGTCGGCGTCGACTCGCCCGATTCGCCCGACCGCTACGAACGCACCCGCGAAAAGATGCGGGCGATGCTCGTGGGCGGCGAAATGGAGCAACGCAAGGTCGAGATCACGATCGAGCAAAAGGCCCACGCGATGATGATCCCCGGCATGGGCCCCGGCGGCGATACGATGGATTTCGACTTCCAGGGGATGATCGAAAAAATCCTGCCCAAGAACGTCAGCCACCGCGAGATGACCGTCGCGGACGCCCGCCGCGTGCTCTTCGAGCAGGAGTGCGAGGCGATGATCAACCAGGAGAAGGTTAACGCCCAGGCGATCGAGCTGGCCGAAAACCTCGGCATCATCTTCCTCGACGAGATGGACAAGATCGTCGCCAGCGAGGGGGGCAAAGGAGCAGACGTTTCGCGGCAAGGCGTGCAGCGCGATCTGTTGCCGATCGTCGAAGGCTCAGTCGTCAACACCCGCTACGGCTACGTCCGGACCGACCACGTGCTGTTCATCGCCGCCGGAGCGTTCCACAAGGTGAAGCCCAGCGACCTGATGCCCGAGCTGCAGGGTCGGTTCCCGATCCGCGTCGAGCTCACCGATCTCACGAAGGACGACTTCGTCCGCATCCTCACCGAGCCGAAGAGCTCGCTCACCAAACAGTACGTCGCGCTCTTGAAGACCGAATGCGTCGACGTGGAATTCCTGCCGGATGCGATCGAGTCGCTGGCCAGCTACGCCTACGAAGTGAACCAAACGACTCAAAACATCGGCGCCCGCCGGCTCTACACGATCCTCGAACGCCTGCTCGAAGAGCTCTCCTTTGAAGCCCCCGACATGGGCGCCAGCCACGTCGAAATCAACGCCGCCTACGTGAAGCAGCGGCTCGACGAGATTTCGAAGGACGAGGATTTGAGCAAGTTTATTTTGTAGCCGACGAAAACAGTGGGTGGCACGCATGTTTGATTTGCAGCAGCCACAGCCAACTCCCTCTCGGACATTTCCCTGGCGCTGGGCCGTCGCAGGTTTCGTATCATTCTGCGGTATTATCGCTTTGTTGATCGGTCTCGGCCATCAAAACAGTCTCGCGGAATTTGAGCGCAACCAGCGGCGCCGCGAATCCGAGTCGTTTCAGGCGATCAAATCGGGGGAGTCCCAGGTAACTGTTTCTCAGTCATCCAAAGTCCTATTCATGCTCGCCGACGATCCCGAATGCATTCGGAATCTTACTTCCGTCTATTTTTTCATGACCGACCTATCCGACCCAAGTTTCTCCGTCACGACAAAGCTATCGAACGTCAACGATATCGGGATTTACGACTGCCAAGGAGTTACTGCCTTCATCAAGTCGATCAAGGGGTTTCCGTCGATAAACTCCGTTTACTTTGAATCCGTGACTATCGATGACGATTTGCTGATCGCACTCGCGTCGTTTCCAAACCTGAAAAAAGTGCGATTCGAGCAGTTACTCAACGAGCATCAAATCGAATTGCTGTCCCAAACACTTCCTGACGCGCTCATTGAAGTGGCAGACCCCGTCTCGGACGAACCGAAGCAGATTCAGGATGGCACGCCCTAAGCCTCCGGTGGAGGTCGTGGCCGGATCGCGATGCCAACACGCCACGCCCTTCGCTAGAAGCTCATGGCGTGCCACCCTGCGCCCAAAGGGTGGCCGATTTTGGCCGCTTTCTTCTTCCATGTCGCCGTGGCAGAAACGTCCGTAAACTTACAGGGGCGGCGCTCGCCATCGAACGTGCGCATGAAAAAGTGCATCGTCGCGCCCCGGGCTCGACGATGCACTTGTGTGAAATACGATACAAACCGCTCGACAGGCGAGTCGGCTTAGTACCGGCGTCCGCCGCCACCACCACCGCCGCCGCCGCCGTAGCCGCCACGTCCGCCACCACCGCCGCCGCCACCGCGGCGTTCTTCCTTCGGGCGGGCTTCGTTCACGGTCAGCGTCCGGCCGTCGTGTTCCTTGCCGTTGACGCCGCTGATCGCGGCCATCGCTTCGCTGTCGTTCGACATCTCGACGAAGCCGAAGCCCTTGCTCCGACCGGTGTCGCGGTCGTTGATCACCTCGGCGCTCTTCACCGTCCCGTACTCGGAGAACAGCGTGTCGAGATCGTTGCTCGACGTATTAAAACTCAAATTGCCACAATACAGTTTCTTTCCCACGTTTCGGCTCCTGAACTTCTAAAAAAAGGTTCAACCGCGAGTTTCACTTTCCGGGCTGAATCGAAAGGGGCACATTTGCAATCGATCACGATCGATCATGCATGGAGGCCCACCAGGAGGGACGGCTGAAAGGGCGTCCGGAGCCGAACTAGAAAAGAACCGGCAGCAGATACACGTTCGTCGAACCAACCGGGGGCATTATCAACGTGTCGCGACGAGATGTCCAGCAGAAATATCGCCGTTGGCGCAAATATCCAGAAATGCAACCCGGCTCGACTGGCAAGTTGCGTAGATTAGCCGTTTTCTTCAGATGGCGGATCTGCGTCACGCCGCTCGGGCTCCGGCCCGGCGAGTTTGCGCTGGCCACGTTTCTTCCGCTTTTCGTCGGCCCGCATCTTCTTTTCGACTTCGCGTCGCCGCTTCTCGAACGTGTTTTGGTTTTTTGCCATCTCGCTCTTTCCGTTTCAGGAATGAAATTGCCTCCAGCACGAACGGCGGCGCCGTACGGACCTGAGCGCATAAAAATGCACCGCCACGCGACACGCATGGCAGTGCACGAATGCCTATTGGCTCACGTCGATTGGAGCCGACGATGGACCGATCAATTGCGATTAATAGCGTCCGCGACCACCGCCGCCGCCACCACCGCCACCGTAGCCGCCGCGACCACCACCGCCGCCGCCACCATAGCCACCGCGTCCACCACCGCCGCCACCGCTGCGGTTTTCTTTCGGACGGGCTTCGTTCACCGTCAGCGTGCGGCCATCGTGCTCGGTGCCGTTGATGCCGGCGATCGCCGCCTGGGCTTCCGCATCGCTGCCCATCTCGACAAAGCCGAAGCCCTTGCTCCGACCCGTGTCACGGTCGTTGATGACCTCGGCACTCTGAACCGTCCCAAATTGTCCAAACAGTTGGTCAAGATCCGAGCTCGTGACGTTAAAGCTCAGATTGCCACAATAAAGTTTCTTCCCCACCGTAAAATCTCCTGTGCATGGAAGAAAGAGTCAGCCCGCCACATTACTTTCCGGGCTGAAGAGAAAGCGGCCGGAATGGCGGCCTACCAGGAGGGACGGCTGACTGCGCATCAGGAACCCGATGGACCCATCGGTGACGCTTACAAGTTCATCGAACCAACCGCCGATTATTCTCGCGGATGCTTGCACAAAAGTCCAGCCCAATTCCAGTTAAATCGGGGGATGGCCCGGCCGACTCGGCGAGGACTAGACTGGCCGGCTAACAGCCGCAATCACTTTCAGGCCATGGGTTTATTGGAGAATCGTCGCCATGCTGACCGCTCAACAAGTCATCGACCGCCTCGGGCTGGAACCGCACGTTGCGGAAGGTGGGTATTTTCGGGAAACCTATCGGTCGCCGCTGCGGCACTTGGCCCAATCCCTGCCGAGCGAATACGGCGGCGAGCGGAACGCTTCGACGGCGATTTATTATTTTCTGACGCCGGACACTTTCTCCGCGATCCACCGCGTGCGGAGCGACGAAGTGTTTCACTTCTACGCGGGCGACCCCGTCGAGATGCTGCAACTGCGGCAGGACGGCAGCACGGCGGTCGTCGCGATCGGCAGCGACCTGGCCGCTGGACAGACGCCGCAAGTCGTGGTGCCGGCCGGAGCTTGGCAGGGATGCCGCTTGGTGCCGGGAGGCCGCTGGGCTTTGATGGGATGCACCGTGGCGCCGGGATTCGACTACGCCGATTTCGAGGCGGCGGTGCGAACGGAGTTGCTCCGCGACTACCCGGAGCAGGCGGAGTTGATCACGGTTTTGACGCCGCGCTAAGCCGCAAGCGAACGGGCAGCCGCCCCGGACACGTTCTATTCTACCGCGGGCAATGAACGCGGCTTGGCGTACCACTCGCTGAGCACGTCTTCGGCTTTTTTGCCGTAAATGCAGAAGCTGCGATCGCCCGCCGCGTCCGACTTGTCGTACAGCCGCGCCGGCCAGTCCCACCAGCACCAGCCCATGAACCAGGGCTCATCCCAATAGGTCTCGAACATCGCTTGGTAGTAATTCGCTTGCTCCTGCTCGTCGGTCGGCCGGTCGGCCCGCTCGTCGACGTGGGCCCAGGGAGTGTGGGCGCAACCGCGGACGGGCGTCACGCCCGCTTCGATGAACAGGATCGGCTTGTTCCACTTGGCGCTGACCTTCGCCAACTGCTCGCGGATCGGCGCCATCGCCGCGCGGAGTTCTTCGAGCGAGGTCGTCTTTTCGGTCGGCGATTCGAGCGGCTGGCCGTCGGTCCGTGGAATCGCGTGATAGGCGCTAATGCTGATGAAATCGAGTCCGTCGAGCCACTTCACCGACTCTTCGTTGCCGTGGTTCACGTCGTAGGTGATCTGCCCGTGGTAGACGTCGCGGACTTTGGCGATCAGGTTTCGCCATTTGTCCTCGAACTCTTCCGTGGAATTCATCTCGCAGCCAAGGCAGAGGATCGGCACCTTTTCGGCCTCGGCGATCTTCGCGTAGTGGACGATGTAATTCGTGTAGTCGTTCCACCATTGGTCCCATTTGGCGAGGTCCTTCACTTCGCCCTCGCGCATGTGCGGCTCCTCGCCCCAGGGGTCGAACTCGCCGGTGATGCCCTTCGCCCGCTCCGCCTCCGTCACCGGCCGGTAGAAGCGAATCCACGCCCGCCACACGTCGTCGGCCGAATTGACCACTGGCTTCAACATCACTCGGAGCCCCTTGGCGCGGGCCACGGCGATCGCGTGGCGAAGCTCCTCGTCGGTAATCATGTTCGGGTTGGCGTCGGAAAAGATGATTTCCGGCGTATCGAAGGTCTTCATGTTCGGGGCGAACGCGATGCAGACCCAATCCGACCCGGTGTCGGCCAGCTTGCCGAGCGACTCCGACGCCGCGGGCGAATCGTAGTCGCCTCGGCTGCCAACCCAACCCCAGGAGATCCCCTTGATAAAGCCCAGCGACGTGGGGTCGTGTGTTGTGGGATCGTGCGTTTCCTCGCCCGAGAGCAACGAGCCAGGCCCAGCTAAGACGAAAAGCGCAACCAGCAGGATATAGAAATGCCGCATGGAGACTCCGCATGTAAAGAGCTTTAACTCGACCGAATCGTCCCGCATTATGATAACCGGTCGGAAAGCAGCGTGCAAATTGCGGGACTGGTCCTCCCACCGCCGCAGCCGATACGATGGACCAGAAATCAGGAACCCATTCCATGAAACTACTGCGATACGGACCGGTTGGCAAAGAACAGCCGGGGATTCTCGACTCGGCCGGACAGATCCGCAGCTTGAGCGGCGGCGTCGACGACTTGGCTGCCGAAGCCCTCTCCGCCGAGTCGCTCGAACGGCTGCGGTCGATCGACCCGGCGTCGTTGCCGCTGGTCGAAGGGCCGGTCCGCCTTGGCCCGTGCGTCGGCCGCGTCGGCAAATTGATGGGCATCGGCCTCAACTACGCCGAGCACGCCGCCGAGCAAGGCGCCAAGATTCCCACCGAGCCGGTTCTGTTTATGAAAGCAACCAGCTCGATCATCGGCCCCAACGACGACATCCGCCTCCCGCGCGGCTCCGAGCAGACCGACTGGGAAGTCGAGCTCGGCGTGGTGATCGGCGAGCCAGCCAAGTACGTGAGCGAGGCGCGGGCGCTCGACTTCGTGGCCGGCTACTGCACGTCGCACGATGTCTCCGAACGCTCGTTTCAAAAGAACCGCGGCGGACTCTGGGACAAAGGCAAGGGCTGCGACACGTTCGGCCCGCTCGGACCCTGGCTCGTCACCAAAGACGAAGTCCCCGACCCGCAGAACTTAAAGCTCTGGCTCGAAGTCGATGGCCAGCCGATGCAGAACGGCTCGACCAGCACCATGATCTTCCCCGTGAAAAAGCTGGTCAGCTACCTGAGCCAGTTCTTCACACTCCACCCGGGCGACGTGATCACGACCGGCACGCCGTCCGGCGTCGGCATGAGCCGCAGGCCGCCGGTCTTCTTGCGGGCGGGCCAAACGGTCCGCCTCGGCGTCGAAAGTCTCGGCGAGCAGCGGCAAAACGTTGTCGCCGATTGACGCTTTAATTAGCCCCTGGCGAGTCGCCCGGGGCCCAACGTCCGGGGCCCAAACGCCCAGCACCACCCTCACCCAGCGCCAAACTCAGCCGAGCCACGGTTTTTGCCATCACGATGCTTGGTGCCCCGTAAGGGCTGAAGAACATATCCCAGCGGCTGTGTTGGATGTCAATGGTCTTTTAGCAGGCATTGAGGTTTTTCCAAGGAGTGTTGTTCTTAAGCATGGTGTTGAGGATGACGAGAAGCTTTCGCATGCAGGCAGTGATGATTACCTTCGGCTTTTTGCCTTGGGCGGCAAGTCGGTCGCTAAAAGCGCGGATCACTGGGTTGTAGCGCCTTGCAGAAAGTGTCGCCATGTACAACACATGACGCACGGAGGCCCGGCCACCCTTGACGCGGCGACTGCCACGGTGGCTTCCGCTGTCGTCATTGAAGGGTGCCACGCCGACCAGGGCGGCAATCGCCTGGCGATTGAGCCGGCCTAATTCCGGTAGCTCAGCGACCAGGGTGGCGCTCGTCACTTTGGCAACGCCCGGTGCGGTCGAGAGCAGCTCAATCTTCCCCCGCCAGTCGTCGTCCGACTGAAGGAGTCGAGCAATTTCGGCTTCGAGTTGCTCGATTTCCTTCGCCAGCAGCTTCAAGACGTGCTGGATACTCTTCTGAGCCTGCCGAACGGTGGTTTGCTGCTGGCGATTCAATTCCATCGTCCGCAAGTCGATCAATTGCCTACGTCGTGTTACTAATTGCACGAGCTCCGCGCGATCGGCTGGATCTGCTTCCAGGATCCGGGGTTGCACTTGGTGGCCGAAGCGGGCCAAGACCAGGGCGTCGATGTGGTCGGTCTTGGCCAGAATGCCTACTGCCTTGGCGAAGTCGCGCACCTGCCGCGGATTGGCCACCGCCACTCGATAGCCGGCTTCAATCAACACTGTTACGAGGGCGCGTTCGTAACCGCCTGTGGCCTCCACCACGACACGCGCCTGGGTCGGTCGAGGTAGCTGATCAACGAGCGAAGTCAACGCAGCGAGGGAGTTTGACACCGACAAGCGATGTAACTGATCCTCACTGTTCCAGGCGACGTCCAAGGCATTCTTGGCCACATCGATCCCAATCCACGTGACGACCGGGTCCTGCGTCATGGAACCATCCCTTCCTTGCAAATGCGAGCTCGAGGCGGCACGCCGCGTGCGGCTCTTGCGGCTGTTCGGGCTTACGATTCCAAGCCGGCCGCGATCTCGCTGGGCTACGGCGTTCTTGACGCCACAGGGTAATCGATCTACGGCCGGCCGCTGAGCACGATTTTTTGCTGGCGGCTGCGCAGCCGCCAGCAAACTCTCTCTCCCAGCGAATTACCAAGCGGTTTCGCATCTCGTCGACAAGTGACGCAATCGAAGTCCCCTTGTTTTGGAAGTTGTTTTCGCCCATGAACGAGTCGTCGAATTGTTTGTTGCGTGAGAACGGGATACTTGACAGCTCCTTGTACTCAGGACGAATTTCCAAGAATGATAGGTCAAGATGGTGAGATAACTGACAATCGAACATCTGAATAACTTCCCCATCGCGGAGCGGCTTATCCTCATATTCAAATTTTCCTGCTGGCTGGATTGTCAGAACACTTTGCGGTCAAAACGTCGACAATGTGCAAGCATCAGGTCCGATACATACTGCTCTGCACTGGCGCTCCCAAAGTAAGTATTCTCTTCAGCAATATGCACTTGAAGGGCATTTATCTGTGATATGTCCGGCAGGTCATACAAATCTACAATCTCGTCTCCACTTGCCATGTTGTATACGACAGAATCGTAAAGCATAATCTCTGTTCGTTCATCGAGCGGCAAAAATATGATCAGTCCTGGTGTACGCAATCCAAGGACCCCTCTGTCGTGAACATGGAACAGGAGTTTGTTGTAGAAGACACATGGGCAATCACAAAAAATAAAAGGGAATGGTGTCTGATTTCGTATGACCGCGAGCGATAAATCAGAAATGGTGGCGACAGACCTAACGGCGACGTCAATTGACATTCTGACAGACTCAAGCTCCGCTCCAGCGATGCTCGCCTTACCACAGTTGATCGCATCAACTGCTTCAACACTCAGCGCTGGATCATCGGATTGCTTCAGATGCTCACGGAAGGCGCAAAGCGAGATGCTTTCAATACTCTTGGCGAACGGCAAAGCAATACGCGGGACGCGGTGCCTCTGCAACATAACGGCGCTAAGGATCTCTGCGTGCTCATTGTCGTCAATTCGATCCACGCAATCGTTCCAGGCAGCATCGATAAACCTTCTGCATGCAATAGCATGTCTTGTCTCGAGTTTTTGCAGAGACTCTTCGAATTCCGTGTCGCCGTAGTACTTGTGGCGAGCGCATTTGCGCTTGATACTTGCATTAGTAATGATGTCGCGAGTTCGCTTCCGCGCAATGTTGATGCGTCGCCCCGCCCTGCCAAAAAGCCGGAAGTAAAACTGGGGCACGAAATGCTGGTTCAGTTTCGCAGTCATGACTGCGTATTGTTCGCGAGCGATCGCGTTTTGGCAAATTATTGCACGAATTCGCCGGGGAGAATCCCCGCGAATACCTAGTTCGCCTATATCAGCACGCTGACTGCGGCACCTCAGAGGTGCATCCTGTCGCTCTTAGAAATGTTTGCTGTAATCCCGTCAAAACTCTTCCAACACCGCCGCTGGCCAAAAACAGCATCTATACAAACGGCCACCATCCGCTACGATGAACCTCGCACGACTGCGTGTGAGGCGAAAAAGCGGACGATTAGGCTCCGTCCGCGAATCCGAGAACCAGTGGGCGTTGAGGCGTTTCTTCCGCTCACGGCGGTTCCTCCGCAATCGCACAATTGGCTCCAAGCCAATCGCCTGCAATTCGTTCTTTGGCAATTAGAAACGAGTTCTTAGCTGATAGCGGTAAGCTATTGGGCAAGGAAAGCTTTGCGCGTCCTTGGTGGCTCCGCGACGTGTCAACAGAAGCCGGTGCGAGAGACTTCCCGCATTGGCGAGCGTTCACGCTGCGCGGTTGCAAAGGTGCGACGCTTCCGCTCATGCGTTGGCTCGAACTCATGGCGAACCGCGAATTTTGGATCTTTGCCCATCAGGCGCAGAATTCAAGGAGTTTTGTCACATGACCTTGGAAGAAGTAGCTCGGTTCACAGTGCCCGCAGGAAAGGAGGGTGACAAAAGACCTGAATTTTGGAACATGGAATCGTGTTTCGCGAATGTGTTCCAACACTCCAAAACTGGCCTACAACGACTTGCAACCAGAGGGAAACCAGTTCGCCCCAGCCCCTGCTCAAAACCGACGGCCTCAAAACCGGCAGCGCAGCGATTCGATCGCCTGGTCGAGCGCGAACGACGTGCCGACGAGCGTCGCGCGACGCGTCGTATCGCCGGTGACCTCGAGCTCGATTTCGACCAGTTCTTCCGGCAAGAGGTGCTCGACGCGGTCGGCCCATTCGATGAACGTCAGCCCCTCGGCCGCGAAATACTCGTCCGGGCCGAGCTCGACGAATTCATCATCGTCCTTGAGGCGATACGTGTCGAAGTGGAACACGGGCACGCGGCCCTGGCGATACTCGTTCACCAGCACAAACGTCGGACTGGTGACCGTGCCGGCCGGCACGCCGAGCGCGGTGGCCACCGCCTGCACCAGCCGCGTCTTGCCGGCGCCCAACGTACCGATGAGCGCGACGACCGTCTGCGGCGGCAGCACCTCGGCGAGCGCCGCGCCGAGTCGTTCGGTGTCTTGTTCACTTTTCAGGACGAGGGTGAGCATCGCGTTAGTGCTGCCATCCTTTCGGTTCGAGCGGCGTTCGCCGTTCGCCGCCTGTCGTCTGCCAAAGACCTGTGTCCGCGATCAACTCGCCAATGCACGTCACCGGGCAGTCGAGCGGTTGGTCGCGAACGATCGCCTCGGCAACATCAGCGGGCGCCGCCAGCAGCAGCTCGAAATCCTCGCCGTCGCCCAGCGCGTGCTCGAGCGAGTTGGGAAGTTCGCGCGCTGCGTCGGAGATTGGCACCCGGTTCGTATCGACGATCGCACCGCACCCGCTCTCTGCCGCCAGACGCGACAGGTCGAGCGCGAGTCCGTCACTGACGTCCATGCCGGCGTGCAGTTCGTAACGCTGGCGGAGCAGGAGTGCCTCGCGGATGCGGGGCGTGAAATCGAAGTGATGCTCGGCAATGCTCCCGCCCAACGATCCCGTGACGAGCAGCTTGTCGCCCGGCCGACCGCCGGAGCGTGTGAGCGACCCGCGCTCGGTCAATTCGCCCAATGCGGTCACGCACACGACGAGCGGTCCGTCGTGCGTGTTGGTGTCGCCGCCGGCCAGCGCCACGTCGAACTCGGCCGCCAGAGGCAACAGCCCCTCATAAAGGGCGATCGCCAAATCGAGCGCGGTGCGCGAACCGCAGCCCGCGCGGGGCAGGGCGATGGCCACCACGGCCGCGAGCGGCTTCGCTGCCATCGCCGCCAAATCGCTCAAGTTCACCGCGAGCGCCTTCCGCCCGATCCGCCGCGGATCGTCGCGCTCGAGCCGAAAGTCGACACCATCGCTCACCAGATCGGTCGTCACCACCAGGTCGGTGCTTCCGGCAAACGAGAGGATCGCCGCATCGTCACTCAAGCCCAGCGGCGCCCGCGCGTGAGCCGGCACATGCTCGCGCAACCAACGATGAAACTCAGCCTCCATAGCCCCACTGTAGAGCACGTACGTCAGGCTTTCCAGCCTGACCAACGGACAAACTACGCATCGCAGGGGTCAGCCTGGAAGGCTACTTACCTAGCGCTTCGTGGTTGCCGTCGTCGTGGCGGCGACCGACGCCGTCGGGGCCAAGTCGAGATGCCCGTAGAGCATGGTCTTGCCTCGCAAGACGTAGAACTTCATCGAGCCGATCTCGGCCAAGTTGGGCCGCGTCACGATGTAGTCGATGTCCTGAGCCGAGGCGGTTTCCCAGCCGTGCATGCCGACCATGACGTCGCCGGGTCGGATGCCTTCTTCGGCCGCCGGGCTCGTGGCTCGCACTTCGACCACCCGCATGCCGCCGCGGTAACGAGAGCTCCGCTGCTGGAACGTGCCCTTGGGCTCCTCGGTCAATTCCAAGCCGAGCACGTCCCAGGCCTTCGAGCAATTCGCCAGTTCCAGGTCGAACGTCCGTTGCTCGCCGCCGCGAAGCACGGTCAACAGCGATTTTTTCGCTGCTCGAGCGGTCCAACAGTGCCCGCTCGAGATCCAACGGCCGGACGATTGGCATCTGTCCCACTTCGCAAATCTCATCGCCCGCTTGCAAGCCAGCCACCGCGGCAGGGCTGTCGGGTTGGACTTCGTCGACGATCAGCGGAACCCCGGGCTCGTTGGAAGCATGGGTCACCAAGCCGTGTCGCTTGTGTTCGAGTTGTTCGACGCTGATCAGTTGGGCGGCGACGCGCATCACTTGATCGACCGGAATGGCGAAGCCAATGCCCTGGGCGCCGGCCCGCACGGCGACGTTCAGCCCGATCATTTCGCCGTCGACGTTCATCAGCGGGCCGCCCGAGTTGCCGGGGTTGATGCTGGCGTCGGTCTGGATCAAGTCGTCGTAGGTCTGCGTGTCGCTGACTTGCACGTCGCGGCCGAGCGCGCTGATGATGCCGCGCGTCACCGTATGCTCGTACCCATACGCATTGCCCGAGCGCGATCACCGGCTCGCCTTCCATCAGGTCGGACGACGTGCCGATCTTGATCAGTGGCAACGGCTCGGGAGGCGAGATCTTGATCACGGCCAGGTCGCTTACCGGATCGCGGGCGACCATTTCGGCCGTGAATTCGCGGTGATCGTACAGTGCCACTTGGATGCGGCGGACGTCGGCAACGACGTGATAGTTGGTAAGGATGTAGCCGCGCTCGTCGATCACCACGCCGGTGCCCATGCCATTCACTTGCCGCGGCGCTTCGGTGCCAGCCGCGGTTTGGACCGTGGACGCGACCACCTTCTGCCCTTGGATGTTCACGACCGCCGGCCGAGCCGCTCGGACAGCGCGCACGACGTAGGTCAATCGCTGTGCTGAAATTTCCTTGGCGGCGGCCGTGTCGACCGCGTGGGTCGAAAAGCTGGCCAGGAAGAAAATCGCCAGACACGCGCAAGAGGCGAGCGTCAGGCACCGTCGAGCGCGCGGTGTGTGGGTCATCGGTAGCCGGTTCGAGCCGAGTGCGGAGGACGGTGCGGGGCGTGACCGTGGCACGATGCGATCGCAATGACGCACGCAGGCAAGATCGGCCCGCCGCGGCAGACCGCTTAAAGACGACGAGTCGTTGGCCGCAGAGACGGCCCAGATTCACACCGGATTTTCCGGCACTTCACGCGATTTGCGGAACCCAGTTCAAGCCTCGGCAAGAGTGGGCGCTGGGCACCGGTGCTAGCACGCGGCACGGACGTACAAGTCACATCCCGTTAGGCGGCGCGTAGGTCGAGAGTTGCCGCGGCGCGAACACCGGCCGAACGGGCACCGGGAAGAACCGTCCCGGCGGAAGCGGCGGAGGCTCGTTAATGCATTGGGGCGGGATGCAGAAATTGAAGATACCCGCTTCCGGATCGTAGAGATGGCAATGGGGCCAGTGAAAGCGCCAGGGCTCGCAAGGCGGCGCACATTCCGGATCGCCCTCGCACGACGGGCTGTCGCATGGCGGGCTGTCGCACTTTTCGCAATCGGCGTCGCTGGGGGCGTCGCAGGGTGCGTCACACGTCTTGCAGCCGCTCCGGTGGTTCGGCCCCCAGAGTATTTCGCGGAACGATTCGCTCGTCGGCCCCTGGGCATCGGGCGCGACGACGCAGCCCGTGGGAGCCAACAAGCCCATCGTCGCGGCGCCGAAAAACGCTAGTAGCCGGTTTCGCCAGGCGATCGTCCGAGTGGGCCGGGAATAATATGCGCAGTCGTTCACGCTGCGCATCATCGGCATCCGAGGGGAGGAAACTTTCGCGTAACCGCCAATCCTTGCCCAAACCGCGCAATCGCCGCCGCAGACTGCGAAGCTAGCGTTCGGACACAGTCCGCTTGTTGGTGGCGACCGAATCAGGGCGGCGGCGCTTCACTAACCAAGGCAGGGCTTGCATCGCCAGGAACACGGCCAACAAAACAAGCAGCGCGATCGGCCAATAGCTCCGGAGCGGCACGCCCAGAACGTCGCCCAACACGCCGGCCGCAACCAGCGCGAAGAACGCGACCAGCAGCAGTCCACAGCCGAATGCCGCCATCGTGCCGCGGAAGGCAAGCTGCTCGGTGAGTCGCTGGCCATGCACTTCGATCGTGCGTCCCTTTTGCAGGCTCAATTCGATCGTGTCGACGATTTCCATCGCAGCGGTGGCCTGCTGCCAAGTCGAAGCCGCGTCGCTTTGGTCGGTGCCGTTGGCTGGCAACGCCGCCGCCAGTGCGTCGATGGCGGCGGCCGGCGCATCGAACGGTGGAATCTGCAGCGTGGTCTCTTGCCCGCCGACTTCGGTAGTGACATCCGCAGATTCGAGCGACAGCTGAAGCTGCGCGGTGCCCTTTGCCCCGATGAGCGAAAGCTTCGCCGAAGGTGCAGTGTGCGTTGCTGGCGAGACCGACCAACGCAATGTTGCCGCGCCCGGGCACGTCATCTGGACCTGCAGCGAGGCGTACGACGCATCGGCCTCGCGCGGGCCGACCGCGCTGACCGTGTCGACTCCCCCGGCCACCGCGCGCAGTACTTCGGCGTCGCGGGCCAAGGCGACGGACCACCGATTCGCGTCCGCAGTCGGCCAGCGACCGTTGCAGGATGATTTGGTGGACTGCCCCGATCGGCCCGTCGCCGGACTCAACCCAGTCGGCGAGCTTCGCCACCGCGGGCGAGCCATCCAGCGGTGAGTAATGTCGCAACACGCCATGCACTTCGTGCCGCGCCATGTCGAGTTCATAGTACACCAGCATCGACGTACCGACCGGGTGCACCGCCAGCACGGGCATGACGTCGGCCACCAGCCGCTTGAGCTGTTCAGCTCGCAGCGCGTCGTCGGCCGAGCCGCGTCCGACAAGCACCGCGTCCGCCAGGCCATGGTCCAAGAGCGACTCCCAATCGGCCGACGCGCCCAGTCCCGGCAGCAGGCGATTCACTATCGCCACGTCCTCCGGCCGGACGTCGCCGAGCCATGTAATCTGGTGGCCGGCCGCCAAGGCCGCCGCGACGAGCGCCAGGGCGTCGAGATCAGTACCAAGGACGGCGAACTTCATGGTGCGTGGAATTCGAGGTATTCTGCAGGTTGAGATGTCGACGCGAAACTCGATTATGCCTGCGAGCGGGCTTTCATGTAAGATGTTAGCAAGCACCGACGTTGGTGATTTCCTTTGGCCACTGCTTTCGATTCCATACGCATGACGCGGCAACTTTCCGTTCTACTGGCGATCGCGACGCTGTTTGTCGGGGTCGGTTCGCGCCGAATCGCTGTTGCCGACGAGTCGCCCACAACGTCTTCAGCCGTTGATGCAGCTCAGATTGCAAAGTGGATCGGCGAGCTGGATAGCAATCGCTATCTCTTACGGGAGCAGGCAACGCAACAACTGCTCACCGCCGGCGCCGCGGCCTTGGATCCGTTGTTGGTCGCGGCGAATGGCGACCGGCCGGAACCGGCCGATCGCTCGGTGTGGGTGTTGAAGAAACTGGGCGATTCAGAGGACCGCAAACTGGCGCTTGCGGCGCTGGATCGACTGGTGCAAGTGCAAGGCCGCCCTGCGACCGTGGCCGAGGCGAAACAAGCCCAGGGCCGGCTGCGTGAACAGGCTTGCCAAGAGCAACTCGCCAAATTGGGCGGGAGTCTCACGATCGTCGACTTTTTGTTGCCTGACCTCGGTCCGGTTCAGATCGTCCGCGTCGAGCTGGGCGACAACTGGCACGGAAACGTCGGCGACCTCAAGAGCCTGCTGGATTTGGATCAGCGGCACTATTTCCGCTTGGTGGGCCCCGCCGTCGACGACGAAGTGATCAGGCTCTTCGAGTCGAAGGCGGGCCTGCGGTTGCTGCAGGTTTATACGTCGCGCGTCACAACGGCGGCCGCCAATTCGCTCAAGGCGCATCAACCCAAGGCGATCGTTTACATCCGCAATCGCGCGCTGTTGGGAATTGGGGGCGAGTCGCAGCCCAACGGCGTGCGGGTGACCCAGGCCGACGACAAATTCGGCGCGGCCAAGGCGGGCATCGTCATCGGCGACGTGGTTGCCAAGATCGACGGCACGCCAATCCAGGACTTCGATCGCCTCACGGCGATCATCGCACAACATCAGCCCGGCGACGAAGTCGACGTGACCATCCTACGCGGCGAAGAAACCCTCACGAAGCGCGTCACGCTCAGCGATCAACCGCCCGAGCCGTGAAGCGTCGTGCCCGAGATGCTTCGTCGTTCACGCGCGACGCAATAGCTTCACGATCGCCGCCCACGGCCGTGTGTTGGCGACGTCGGCCGCGGTGAGTCCGCCGCGGCGGGCCTGAATCACGCCGTACCGCAGCACGTCGAGTCCGCCCGTGCTGTGCGCGTCGCTCGAAATCACGATCGGAATGCCGTGCCGTTTCGCCGCGGCGCAGTTCACATCGTCGAGATCGAGCCGCGCGGGGTTGGCGTTGAGCTCCAGGAACTTGCCGTAGCGCTTCGCGGTGGCCATCACTTGTTCGAGGTCCACCGCGTACGGCTCGCGGCGATTGATCAGTCGGCCGGTGGGATGGGCGATGATCGAAACGTGCGGATTCTCGAGTGCGCCGAGGATTCGCTCGGTGATTTGCTCGCGCGGCTGGTTCTGGCCGTAGTGGACGCTGGCCACAACCCAGTCGGCCTCGGCGAGCACATCGTCCGGCAAATCCATGCCGCCCTTTTCCAGGATGTCGCACTCAATGCCCTTGAGCACGAGGAAGTCGTCGAGGTCGCGGTTGAGGCGATCGATCTCTTTCCACTGCTTGCGCAGCCGGGCCGAATCGAGGCCGTTCGCCATGCTCACGCGCTTCGAGTGGTCGGTGATGGCGATGTACTTGAGACCGCGCGATTGGGCTGCCGCGACCATCTCGGCGAGCGTCGCCTTGCCGTCGCTGGCGGTGGTGTGCATGTGCAGGTCGCCCTGCAGGTCGGCGAGCTCGATTAGCTTGGGCAGCTTTCCCGCCGCGGCCCAGGCAAACTCCTCGCGGGCTTCGCGGATCTCCGGCGGAAAGCAGGGCAAGTCCATCGCCGCGTAGACGTCGCATTCCTGCTTCCCGGCGATGTACTCGCCCTCGTCTTCCGTGTCGCTCGACTTTTTGCCAACACGGAACAGGCCATACTCATTGATCTTCAGCCCGCGATCTTTCGCCATGCCCCGCAATATGACGTTGTGGTCCTTCGAGCCGGTGAAGTACTGCAGTGCCGCTCCGAACGACTTGGTCGGCACCACGCGCAGGTCGATCTGCAGCCCACGTTCGAGCCGCAGCGACAGCTTCGTGTCGCCGCGGCCGATCACGGCATCGACGTCGCCGAACTTTTCGAGATGATCCATCACGGCGTCGGCGTCTTTTGCGTCCACCAACAGGTCGAGATCGCCGACCGTTTCCTTGCCGCGGCGGTAGCTGCCGGCGACTTCGATCTGACGGATGCTCTTGAGCTTCCGCATGTGCGCGAGCAGCTCTTGAACGATCGCGTCGGCCTCGGCCCAATACATCCGCTCGTCGGCGTGGGCAGCGAAGTCGATCCCAGCGAGAATCTTCTCCTGCGTCTTCGCGCCGAAACCCTTGAGAGAGCTAACCTGGTCGGCCTCGCAGGCGGCCCGCAGCATGTCGAGTGAATCGATTTTCAATTCCTTGTGGAGCGCCGCCGCCTTCTTCGGCCCCAGCCCGGGTATCCGCAACAGCGCCATCACGCCCGGCGGCACCTGCGACCGCAACTCCTCGAGCATCATCAGCTTGCCGGAGGTGACCAGTTCGGCAATCTTCTCGGCCAGGTCCTTGCCGATGCCCTCAATGTCGGTGACGTCGCGCTCCGGGTCGGCGACGACTTTGGCGAGCGAGTCGGAGAAATCGCCGATCTTCCGCGCAGCATTGCGATAGGCCCGCACGCGAAACGGGTTCGCATCCTGAAACTCCAAGAGATCGGCCACTTCATCGAACGCGGCCGCAATGTCGCGGTTGGTCATGGCTGTATGATAGAGGGTTCAGGGTTCAGGGTTCAGGGTCCACTCCCAGGGCGAGGGCGGCGTTTTTGGATTTTTGGAACACACTTCCCGAACACGATTCCCTGTTCCAAAAATCACCTATTTTGGCACCCTCGCGTTGCAATCGGCTCTGCAAAACTAGGCGATTTTGCATAATGCTCATTCCAAAAGACCTCGAATTCGCGCCTCATGGGCAAAGTTCCAAAATTCGCCCCGGCGGCAGGGCCCGGTTCGTTGACAAATGTCGGTACTCCGACTTTTGTCAACGACGAGCGGCTCACGCACGCCGAGCGTTGGCCGCGACGAATCATCGCGTGCCTCGGAGCGGAAGATCAAATCGCCAAACAGCTGCGTAGGCTGACCGCCAACGGGTGCCGTCGCCACGTGTTCATTTGTATCATCCCGAGAGCCGCTGCCTAGCCCCGATTTTCGGCCACTTACTTTCCCCGCGGCCCGAGCGATCGGGCCCGATTCAGTGCGGCTCGCGCCGCGAGACGAATAGTCTCCCCGCGGCCCGAGCGATCGGGCCCGAGACGGTATACCCCGCGGCCCGAGCGATCGGGCCCGATTCAGTGCGGCTCGCGCCGCGAGACGAATAGTCTCCCCGCGGCCCGAGCGATCGGGCCCGAGACGGTATACCCCGCGGCCCGAGCGATCGGGCCCGATTCAGTGCGGCTCGCGCCGCGAGACGAATAGTCTCCCCGCGGCCCGAGCGATCGGGCCCGAGACGGTATACCCCGCGGCCCGAGCGATCGGGCCCGATTCAGTGCGGCTCGCGCCGCGAGACGAATAGTCTCCCCGCGGCCCGAGCGATCGGGCCCGAGACGGTATACCCCGCGGCCCGAGCGATCGGGCCCGATTCAGTGCGGCTCGCGCCGCGAGACGAATAGTCTCCCCGCGGCCCGAGCGATCGGGCCCGAGACGGTATACCCCGCGGCCCGAGCGATCGGGCCCGATTCAGTGCGGCTCGCGCCGCGAGACGAATAGTCTCCCCGCGGCCCGAGCGATCGGGCCCGAGACGGTATACCCCGCGGCCCGAGCGATCGGGCCCGATTCAGTGCGGCTCGCGCCGCGAGACGAATAGTCTCCCCGCGGCCCGAGCGATCGGGCCCGATTCAGTGCGGCTCGCGCCGCGAGACGAATAGTCTCCCCGCGGCCCGAGCGATCGGGCCCGAGACGGTATACCCCGTGTCCGAGCGATCGGGCCCGATTCAGTGCGGCTCGCGCCGCGAGACGAATAGTTTCCCCGTGACCCGAGCAATCAGGCCCGAGACGGTATACCCCGTGTCCGAGCGATCGGCCCGATTCAATGTGGCTCACGCCGCGAGACGAACAGCGGTTTGGCGGCGGGGGAGTCCGGTCGCGCCAAGTCCTTGGGCGGCAAAGCGTTGCCCCATTGCTTACCGGTGTCCTGACGTCACGAAATGGCTGCCGTCGACTTGATCCCTTTTCCGATCCGGAAAATTAGAACGTCCCTTTCCCTTTCCAGACAATTTTGCAAATCAGCAGCAAATGCCTTGTTTTCTAGCCTGACACGCTTCTCTGCGACTCTCTCGCAAAAGGCCGTTTAGCCCCCTAGAATGGTGCCTGCAGGTGTCAAAGACATCCGCAATATCTCGTCCGGCCCTGGAGCTACGCAATGGCAGAAGATGAGTTGACAGCCAATGACTTCATTAGCCTTGGGTCGCAGATGTTGTTCCTTAGCAATGCGAAGAATGCATTGGGAACGGACTATCGTACGTCCATCAAGGAATTCTCACGACTGGCGAAGTGGTGTCGATTTACGGGAACCGTTGCGGCTACTGAGACGTTCAATAGCTGCACGTTCTACGTTAATAGCGAAACCGGTTTCATCCTTCCAAACAACGCCGATCAGCTCGAATTTGCGTTTCAAGCTGTCAAATCTTGCTTACGGGCTGAGGCAAAAAAAACGACGATAATCGCAACGTCTGCTGAACCGCCAATAGACCTAGTCAACTTGGCAAGTCGATTGACGCGATCCCTAGAGGATCATCAAGAAGCGTTGCGTTTAGACCTGTTGACGTGTTTGAAGGCCCGTCTGGCGCGTCCAGCGATCGTGCTGGGATGGGCTCTGGGGTATGATCTCGTGCGGTCGTGGGTGTTCCATGATCCGCAGCGGCTTACCGCGTTCAACACGCAACTTGCAACGGCTCGGCGTTCTGGTGGGCCAATGGGCATTGGCGATTATCACGATTTCTTTCGACTTGGTGAGTATCGCCTTCTTGAGACTTGTCGTGATTCGCAGGATGCTTCACTGCAAAGATTGACTGAACGGACTTTCCGCGATCTACAGAGCTTACTCGACCAGAGAAACGATTTTGCCCACGCGAACTATGCTCACGCCACGCCGACTGAAGCTACGGCATATGTTGAGCGAATGGTCCGTATCGTGACGAGCGCACCATTTGACACGTAGCGATATTGCAGATGTTCCCTGAACACGAATTGAACAGTCTGAAATGGTTCTGCGAATTGAGCGATACCATATTGGCGTGTCGGTTCATTCGCGATTTCAACAAGCAGCCGCATCACATTTTCGTCGGTAAACTCCCAGACGGCACGATTAAAGATGAATGGCCGAGGTACGATGATGATGACTTTCGCGCGTTCATGACGCACTATCGGAAGCTGCGCATGAACAATGAACCAACGAACCTCTTTCGCATTGCCAATTTGGTGGCGCGGGAGGGCGACGTTGGTGCGCGGGAATTGGTGCGCGAGATTAGGAGCGAAGTGAACGCCGAAGGGCGTAGTTGGTGGTTTGCCACTCTCAAGACCGACACTGGCGACTCGGTTCCTTTATCGCAATTCGACGTTGAAGACCTAACTCTAAATGCAGGGGTCTTTCATACAGACCCAGAGAAAAAGGCGACTCTCGATCAAATTGTGGGAGGCGTTGGCTTAATGAAATCCATCGCGTTCTGGAACTATCTTCGGTTCGTTCGGACGGTGGTTTATTGGGCTGGGAAATTGGCGGAGTTCATTCGGGAGCGCGGCTACTTAAACCTTGAAGGTAATGCTGAGGCGTCCAATGCTAATAGCACAGACGACGACTGACGTGGTTGCTCATGTGCCGTGGTGGCTGACCTTGCTTATTACGGTGTTGGGCTCTATCGGTGGCTCCGCACTTTCGCTTGGCGCCGGCTGGCTCATTCTGAGACGAACGGAAGCGTATCGCCGTGCGTCACGTTGGGACTAACTAAAGGGGACGGGAGCAATCCTGTTCGGCACGAGATTTGCGCATTGAATTTTACTCTTGCGCCCTCGGTTGTTTTAGCGCATGTTAGGCTGCATGACGCAGCGAAGGAAGGATGTGACCGACGAGGACGTGGTGGGGCTGAAGTACTTTCGGCGGCTGCTGCCCTTGTTTGAGCGGTTGCGCGGGGTGGGCTGCGAGCGGGATAAGGCCGGCAATCGTACGCTCACCATGGACCAGTACTGCTCGCTGATTCTGCTCTACCTGTTCAATCCGGTCGTCGTTTCGCTGCGTTCCTTGCAGCAGGCGAGCGAGCTGAAAAAGGTGCAGAAGAAGCTCGGCTGTGCCCGGGCGTCCTTGGGCTCGCTCTCAGAATCGAGCCATGTCTTTGACCCCGAACTGCTCCGAGAAATCGTCGGCGAGCTGGGCGCTCAATTGCAGCCGATTGCCGCCGACACGCGGCTCGCCGAAATCAAGCACACGGTGACGCTGGTCGACGGCACACTCCTCAAAGCCTTGCCCCGCATCACCGAAGCGATGTGGCTTACCACTCGCACCGGCACCGTGCATCATGCCTGGCGATTGCACACGCAGTTCGAACTCGACAAGCACGTGCCGCTACGGATGGATCTCACGAACGGCCGCAACAGCGGCCCTTCCGACGAAAAGACCGTGCTCCGGACACACCTCGCAGCCGACCGCTGCTACGTGATGGATCGCTGGTACGCCCAGTTCACGCTGTTTAACGACATTCACCGTGCCGGGAGCAGCTACGTCTGCCGCCTCCGCGACAACACGATGCCGAAAGTCGTTGAAGAGCGACCCCTCTCGGACGAAGCACTCTCGGCAGGCGTGTTGAGCGACCAGATCGTGAGATTGGGACACACCAAGCCTCCCGCAGCGCGGCCCGATCACCCGCTGCGGCTGGTGATGGTCCGCATCGAGCCGCACGAGAAGCGTTCCCACCGCAAAGGCAACACGGGAGCAGGCCCCAGCGACGGCATTTTGCGAATTGCCACCAACCTCGTCGATCCGCCGGCCGAAATCATTGCCGTGCTGTATCAGCACCGCTTCACGATCGAGCTGTTCTTCCGCTTCTTCAAGCACGTGTTAGGCTGTCGGCATTTGCTCAGCGACGACCGCCGCGGCATCGAAATCCAGACCTACGCGGCGATCATCGCTTGCATGCTGATCAGCCTCACCACCGGCCGCAAGCCGACGCTGCGGACCTACGAGATGATCTGCTATTACTTCTCTGGCCTGGCCGACGAGGACGAACTACTGGCTCATCTGGCCAAACTGAAAAATCACGACGCTTGAAAAACTCGGCCGCTCCACGTTCGGCGGACACGAGCCCCTTGACGCTGCGCGCCAGAGCAGCCCCACTCCCCAGAACTTCCCCCGCGACGTCTCTCGGGGAAGTGCCTGTCGACTCGCAACCCCATCACTGGCCAAGCCAAAAGCATCGCGTCAGACTCAACTGCAACCGCCGCGCCGAACAGGATTGGGACGGGAGTCAATTCGACTGAAAACGACTCTCGTCCCCCTTAAGTTCATTCCCCAGCAAAGTAGACTCGCGTCGAAGATCAACATCGCCGACGGTAGCGAATGGAAACAAACGGCCCGCCGCGTAATGACGCTCGAAGCGCGCTATGCCAGCAGCAGCGACGTATCGACGGCGACTTCGAGCCGGTCGATCGACGAGCAGCAGACGTCGGTTTCATCGAGCAGCGAGAGCTTGTTGAGCCCGTCGAGGGCGGCCACCTTGTAGCACTCGGCCATGGTCGGGTAGTTGAACACGGTGTCACGGAAGTAGTCGATCGTGCCGTCGAAGCTCATCACGGTCTGGCCGATGTGGACGATTTCGGTTGCCGCTTCGCCGATCACGTGGACGCCGAGCAACTTCCGCGTGTCGCGGTGGAACAGGAGCTTGAGCATGCCGGTGTGGTCGCCGGCGATTTGGCCGCGAGCGATTTCGCTGTAGCGGGCGATGCCGACTTCGTACGGCACGCGTTCGGCCGTCAGCTGCTCTTCGTTCCGGCCGACGGTGGAAATCTCGGGGATGGTGAACAGGCCGTATGGCATGTGCCGCGCTGGCTTGAAGGTTTGCCCCATCATGTGGCAAACGGCCCGCCGACCTTGCTCCATCGAGGCGCTGGCCAGGGCGGGGAAGCCGACCACGTCGCCGACCGCGTAGATGTGGGGCACGGCGGTTTGGAAATGTTCGTTGGCGCTGAGCCGACCACGATTGTCTGCGGCGAGCCCGGCCCGATCGAGATGCAGGCACTCCGTGTCGCCGCTACGTCCGACGCTGAACAGAACCGTTTCGCCCAACAGCCGCTTGCCGCTCTCGAGTTCGACCGCCACCAATCCCGGCCTTGGCTGGCATACGTCGACGACGCTCTCGCCGAGCCGGAAGACCATGCCCAGCGAGCGGGCGTGGTAGAGCAAGCGTGTCGATGATTTCGTGGTCGCAAAACTCGAGCAGCCGCTCGCGGCCGTCGACGACGGTCACGCTGACGCCGAGCGTGGCAAACATGATGGCGTATTCGATGCCGATCACGCCGCCGCCCACCACGACCATCGAGCGCGGCACGCGGTCGATGTCGAGGATATCATCAGAATCGAACACCGTCTGGCCGTCGAACGGAATGTGGCCCGGCCGGGCCGGCTTGGTGCCGGTAGCAATCAGGACGTTTGTCGCCGAGAGCTGTTGGCGTTCGTCACCCGACGCGACCTCGACCGTGTGCGGATCGACGAACGACGCTTCGCCGACGAGGACTTGGATGCGGTTCCGAGCAAATTGATCCTGGATCACGTGCCATTCATTCTGGCTGACGTGGAACATCTGGCGGCGGAGATCGTTCATCGTGATCTCGCGTTTGCGGCGATAGAGCTCGTCGTACACGTCGCGGTGCCGGTAGCCGGTTAGATGGAGGATTGCCTCGCGAATCGTTTTCGAGGGGATCGTGCCGCTGTGCAGGCAAACGCCGCCCAGTAGCTCGCGCTCGCGCTCGACGACGACGACGCGGCGGTTCTGTTTGGCTGCGGCGACCGCCGCTTTTTGCCCCGCCGGCCCGCTGCCGATCACGATCAAGTCATAGTGCATCGATGCGAATCCTTGTGACCCGCGAAAAGGCGTCGCCTGCGCCACTCGTGCCGGCAGCTTTTCGATCTGTGTAAACGTAGGTGACGCACAGATTCCGGCGTTCGATCTGTCAAATTCGTCGAGGGGCGGCCGCCATCGACCTTGCCGGATGTGTCGATTATGAGTGCGCGGGACGCTCTCGGCAGATGATGGGGTCGCCGACCGCGATTCGGCCAGGTGGTTGGCCGGGAGCGAGCCGCGTGTTCACGGCCAGACGGTAGAAATGGTTGAACCTGTCGCGCGGCGCCCACGCAGGCAGCCGACGCTCTCGCTCGGTGGCGAAGGCCTTTTGAAAACCGGGCGTCGTTTCGCCGCCGTCCGACGCGCGCGATGGCACCACGCACCGCTGGCAAGGGTTCATGCCAAGCCATTGCACGTCGCCGATTTGAAACGGCACGTTCGTGCCTGCGGAGCCGATGAGCCAATCCTCCCAAAACGATTCAACACCGTCGATTTCCAGATTCGCACGGAACCGGCGGCGGGCTTCCTCGAGCGCGAGGCCGGGAAACCAAGTAGCCACTTCTGCGAGCGTCGCGGTGCTGAGGAGCGTCGGGCCGGGAGAATCTGTGTCGTCGGGGAAGCCGTGCGACGGGTTCTCCGCTAAGCTGCAAGCGATGCCTAGCGCGGTGGAGAGCCACTCGCCGATTTCACGCTGTTGGTGGCGGAGCGAGAATTCGACTTTGGCGTTGAATCGCACCAACGATTGCGGCGAGATCGTACTCGGCTCGGACGCGGTGCACCGCCTCGGTGCGTTTGCCGTTCACGAACCGGCCCTCGGCGTCGATCAGGGCAAATTGGCGATCGTGCTCGAGTGCCCCGCTCGCCAGCACCCGCGCCTCGAGTACGTCGACGCCATCGAGCGACTTGATGGGAAAGATCGTGATGCGGCCCAGGACGGCGGACATGATCAATCTTCGTTGAGCAATTTGAGAATCGGTTCGGCATCTTCGAGCGTTTCGACGAGAACGTCGGGCTGCGCGGCTCGCAGCACGTCGATCGGGGTATTGCCGGTCGGCACCGCAACGCAGCGTGCGCCGATCGAGCGGCCGCATTTCACGTCGTTCGGCGTGTCGCCGATGACGATCACTTGGCCGTGGGAATTGCCGTTGAGGTGGGCCCGTGCGGCGGCCAGCGCGGCGGCCGCGATGTCGCAGCGATCGGTGTGCACGTCGCCGAAGCCGCCAAAGGGGAACCAATCCCAGAGCTCGTAGTGGCGGAGCTTTCGCTGAGCCGCCTGCTGGACGTTGCCCGTGAGCAGTCCCAGCGCGACGTCGCCGCGCTGGGCGAGCGATTCCAGGAGCGGGACGACGCCTTCCAGGACGCGGCCGCGATAGCTGGGCAAGACCTCGCCCAGCCGCTCGACGTACGCCGCGCGAAACCGCTGCCAGACTTCCGGCGTCTGCGGCAGGCCGTGCAACGCGAACAGGTCCATGGCGATCGCCCTGTCGCTGCGGCCGGCGAACGTCACGCCCGACGACGTGGCGTTCGCGATGCCAAAATCCTTGTCGAGCGTCACGACAAACGCCGCCCGCCCCGCACCGCCGGTCGAGATCAGTGTGCCATCGATGTCGAGAAAACAAATATGCATGACATTTAGCGGCGGAGCTTGCTCCGCGCGAACTTAGTGTAGTGGTCGCAGGCCGCGCTGGCGACGGCCTGCATTGACACCCGCCCAGGCGAGCGGTTCATGCTGCAGGAATCGCGCCAACTGCGTCGCCGTGATGCCCAATGCCACCGCAGCCGCCGGCAAATCGTATTCGGCCGCCACCAGGGCATCGAGCGCCTCGGCCAACAACGCCGGAAAGTCCTCGTGGGCCGGATTGACCGCCAATCGCCCGCCCAAGACGCGCGACCGCCATAGCTCGCTCGTTTCCACTTTCGCCGGCGAACGCACCTCGACGGCCAGTCGCACCCGCAGCCGCCGCAATGCCGCCGCGTGATTCTCGGCCTGGCTCCGCCGCTCGTTGGCTTCGGCCCGCAGGCCGGTCGGCCGATGGGTGAGCACCACGGCGGTCGCCACCTTATTGCGGTGCTGCCCGCCGGGGCCGCTCCGCCGCTCGTGCCGCACGTCACATTGGGCGAGCAGTTCGTCGATCGGCAGACATGCGGGGTGTACTGGGTTCATGCCCAAATTCTACTCCAATCATTTGCCCGCACGTCGAGGCCTAGTCAAGCGGACTCGCGTTTGATAATCTCCAAGGCATGATTCAGCCCATCTCCGGCGTCGCCCCGTCGCAGCTTTCGGAAGTCACGAACATGACGGTCTGGCCGTCGCTTTCGGCGACCGCGTTTGGCCGCTTCTGGGGGCGGCTGTATGCGCTGGAGTACGGGCCGCGGATCTTCGGCGTGCCGGTGACGATCGGCCGGCTCTTTGCGCTTGGCGTCGATTCCGTTCATGGTGGCGCTATATTTCTTGATGCGGTTGCCGCGGTTTCCCGGCGTGATCCTCGGCATTCAAAACCCATGGTGCTGGCAATATCGGCTCACGAATCGCCGCGTGATCATGGAGAACCCGTTCGGCCGCGAGGTCAAGAGCGTCGCGCTCGACCGGTTCAACGCGATCGACGTGGTCGTCGAACCCGGCCAGGCTTGGTACAAGGCGGGCGACCTGGTGTTCCGCCTGGGACCGGTCGAGACGTTTCGCATCTGGGCCGTGCCGCGGCCTGAGACGTTCCGTCACACCTGCCTCAAGGCGCAGATGTCGTTCGTGGGCGTGAAAAAGGCGCGCGAAGCCGGCGCGGCGGTTTGACTCAGCCTTCTTTCGTCTTCGCGGCCGCTTTGCCTTCGCGCAGATTGTGCCCCAGCTCGACGCGCAGTTCTTCGTCGCCGCTCTTGACGACGATCGTCCGCGGCTCGATCGACACGATCTTGCCGTCGAAGAGCCCAACCTTCACGGCGTCGCCCTCGAACAGCCGCAATGTTTCGTTCGTCGTGCGGACGTGGATCCAGGCTTGGTAACGCCCGTCGACTTGGATGGTCGCGGTGAAATAGGCATGCTTGGCGTCGTCGAACTCGGGCTTGGGCGGCGCGGCGTGGGCCATGCTCGGCGGCGGCACTGGCCGCGGCGGCGTGTAGACCGAGAACAAGTTCCGCCCGCCGATCGATTCGGCATATTCGGCGGCCGTCGGTTTCTTGGGCCGCTCGACCACTTCCGTGGGGATGCCTTCGCTTGCGGCGCCGGCCAGGACGAGCGCCTCGGTCTGCAACGTGATGTTCAGCAGCTTCGGATCGGTTGCCGGCCGCAGTTGCAACCGCGTGATCTGTTGCAGCAGTGAGCTGCGATAGAACTCGCGCAAAAACGCGGTGAGCGACTTGAGCGAGCCGCGCGCGGTCACGGTGCAGCCGATCGCCGAATAGCCGGCGGCCGGGGCGAGTCGCTGGCTCGGCTGGATGTCGTCGATCGTGAGGCCGGCCTGCTTGAAGCTGGTTTCCAGCCAAACGCGGTAAGCCGACTGGGCGACTTCGCGGTCGGCCGGCAGCGAGCGCGCTTGCCAGCGTTCGAGTTGCCTCGTGGCGATCCGCCCCTTTTCGAGGGCGAACTTCGCATCCTCGAGCCGCTGGCGGGCCGAGGCCAGGGCCGACCGTTTCGACGCCAAGGATTCGTTGTAGCGTCCCCATAGCTTGCCGCCGCCCCACAACAGGAGCAAGCCGAGCACGGCGGCCGCCAGGATTTTTTCGCGGAGGGTCGTCATGGCGCAGGCCTCCGCGGCATCGTCCTGGGGAGCGACGTCCATCGTCAGGCCGAACGACCAGCCGTAGCCCGGCACCGTGCTATCCTGCTTCCCGCCGCCGGTCGCCACGCGGTGCTCGTCGTCGCGGAGCCGCTTTTCGAGTTTCGCCACCGCCGACTGGCTGCGAGCGACCGCCTGCACGGCGACGCGGCCGCCTTGCGACTGGTTCCCCGGTGGGCGATAGAACGTGAGTTGTGTCACCACGGCGTCGTCGGCCATCGGGAACTTCTTCGCGTCGAGCGGTTCCGGCCGCCACGTGATGCTGAGCCGATCGAGTTCATCAAGCCAATTCACGTCGGTTGCCAGCCAGGCGTCGATCGAGGCCGCCTTGTCGATCGTCGCGCCGAGCTGCTGCTGTTTGAATTGCTCGTCGAGCTCGGCCGTTTGCGAGTTGAGCGTCTGAAGCTCGCGGCTCAGCGAGGCGCTGCGTTGCCAGAGCACCAGGCCGAAAAACAGCAGCGTCACCGCGGCGGCCGTCGCCGCGAGTAGATGTTGCCGCGTAAACTTTCGGCTTTCCTGGCGGTGGCGGACATGGAGGAAATCGACCACCGGCTCGCGGCGATCCACCTCGCCGAGCGCCATCCCCAGCACCGCGCCGAAACGCGCCAAGCTGGCCGGCGGCACGCCGGTTTTGGCGAGCCCCGATGGCGCGTTTTCCGCGACGTCGAACATTTCGACCGGCAGCTCCAATTCGGTCGCCAAGCCCGCGGCGTCGCTCGCCTCTGTCGCGTTGCCGCAAAGTATCACGCGAGCCGACGATCCGATCGCCCAACTGCTGGCGGACCGCCGCGATCGTGCGGCGAATCTCGCCGGCGAGCGCCGCGCCCGGCCAGCGGCTTCCGTCGCGTCGGGCAGCCGCACCGTCCGCACCAGCACCACCTGGTCGCCGACAAGGACTGTCAGATCGGCCTCGTCCAGTAGTCGATTGACAACGAGCGAGACGTCGCTCGCTCCCGCTCCCAAGCGTCGCGCGACGAACGACGCGGCCGCCGTCGCCCGCAACGTGATTCGCTCCGGCTCGACGCCAATCGCCTGGCAGACGTCGCGGACCTCGGCCAGGCCGGCGCCCGCCAGCGCCGCCGCCAGCACTTGGTGCGGCGTGGCCGCGTCGCCGGAGAGCGGGATGTAGTCGAGTGCCGCCTTGTCATCGAGCGACGTGAAATTGCGTTCTGCCTGGAAGCGAACCAGCTCCGGCAATTCCTCAGGCGGGGCAGGGGGGAGCGACAGGAGCACCATCTGCACTTGTTCGCGGCCGACGCCCACAAGTGTCGTCGCATTCGCCGACGCCGCACCGCCGATGGCCGCGGCAAGTCGCGCGCCGACTTCCCGCGCGCCGAGCACCGTCCCCTCGGCCGAAGAGAGCGACGCCGTCCAAGCGCCCGTCACCGTCGATCCCGTCGCACCGGCATGCACCAACAGCGCTCGCGCTTCAAGGCGATCCCAGTCGATGGCGAGAATACGTGGCATAAGGAGATAATCCGTCAGGGGTTCTGGTCAGCGTCGCTTGCGACGCGGCTCGTTCCTGCGCTGCCACATTCCATTGTAATCACACCGCCTACGGCCCGTCGTCCACCGCCGTGCCGAGCACGTCGAGCGTGTACCCGGGTCCTTGTTCCACGAGGTCCCGCCGCCGCTTGACCACCGGCGTCGTGCCGGTCGCATCGACCACGGCCTCGATTCGATAGGCCGGCCCTTCTTCGTCGAAAAACCCGACGATTTGGGCCCGATAGACGTTTCCGCCAGCGGTCACCAGCGGCATGAGGCGCTTCATCGTCTCCAGGTCGACGATGCCGGTGGTCAGCGGCCAAACCTCGTAGGCTTGCTCCGGCCGCTGGCCGTTCGCCTCGGGAAGACGGTTGGCGATGATCTGCTCGACGACGTCGGACGTGAGCCCCGGTATGCCCGCCAACAGCACGCGCGGCGCCTGATTGATGTTCAATCGGCCGGGAATCGACGGCGCCGCGTTGACGGCGAAATTGTCGAACAGCTTCGGCAGGTAGTCGCGCATCGCGGACGAGTCGTTGGTAAACGGCGAATCGACGGTCGGCGGCGGCCCGTTCGTGCCTTGCTGAACAATCTGCGTCGTCACGCCCACCAGATCCAACAGCGATTGCAACCGCTCGCGGCCCGGCAAATTGTAGTCGAGCGTCAGGCCGGCGGCCGACACTTTTTGGCCGGTTTGATCTCCCTGGTACGCTCCGCCCTGGCGGAAGACGACGAGGAAGTTGGCCATTTCTTCGTCGAGCACGGTGAGCGCCTGCGTGTGCAGTTCTTGTAGGTCTTGCATGTTGACGTCGATCTTCGGCGTTCCGTCCGCGCGGGTGTTCTTTTCGGCGCTATCGAGCGTCAGGTAGGCAGCCCAGCCGCGATTGAGCGTGCCACTCGTGTTGTCGACGCCCTCGATCGTGGTGTACGGCTGCTCGTTGGCCTCGATCAGCCCGTTGCGATTGAGGTCGGCCCCAAACAAGAGCGCGGGTGTCACGTCGCGGACCAGCAGCAGTTCTTCGATCGAGCCGAGCGGCCCGTTCCGCGGCGCGTACGGCGGCGAGAGCGACGAATAGTACTCTTGCTCGGCCCCGAGCGTTCGCTGATCGCTGTCGGGATCGATCCAGTCGAGGATCGCGTCGGCGATTGGCTCGGTCATACCGGGCAGCGACATCAATAGTTTCTGGGCGCCGTTTTCCTCGTAGTTGTCGGCGAGCAGCAGCGTATTGAGGTTCAGCCGTGCCGATTCGTTCTCCAGTCCGTAGCGGATGCCGGCATAATTGCCGGCCGGATTCACTTGCGGCGCAATAATCGTGAATCGCCCGCGAAACGCGGCCAGCGGGTCGTCGACCACCAACTTTCCCTGAAATAGCGACGGATTGCTGTAAAGACCGCCCGACTGCTGGAGCACGTCCGGCTCCTGAATCGCCATCGCCCGAATGAACTCGATGCCCGATTCGGCGAGACAGCGAGCCTGCGTCTGGCGGATATGGGCTCGCGCGGCTTGGTGCTCGACGAACATCCGCTCAAAGAACGACATCGCTCCGAGCGTCAACAGCACGATCACGATCAACGAGAGCAGCAGCACGCTCGCTGAGCGACGCGAGGAACTGGCCGAGTGTCGTAGTCGCTGCTTCATGGCGACAATTAGCTCCCCACGCCGAATCCGCTGCCGTCATCCTCGCCCTGACTGCTATCCCCTTGATCCGTCGAATCATCTTCCGAACTGTCCGACGTGCTGGTCGAGTCGGTCGACTGAGCCAGCGGCAGGGCGATCGTTTCGAGGTACATGTGATCGTTCGTCGCCGGCGTCGTGGCGACCGAGTGATTCGCGGCGTTGCCCGTCGGATCGAGCCAGATTCGCACCTCGATCGCGGTTGGCAGCGCGTTGTGTTCCTGCATGTTCCACTCGTCGTAGGCCGTCGTGCCGTCGAAATAGCGGAATTGAATTTGCGTGACCTCGGGGGCGAGCAGCGTTTGGCCGGAATTGAGCAGTTGCGAATTGCCAGCCTGCTCGGCAGTTTCGCGCACGGCCCGATCGATCGATTGGCGGACGAGTCCACCCACGCTGTTTTGCGCCTCCGGCGAGCCGAGCGCCGTGGCAGCCAGGTCGCTCGGGTCGATCGCCGTGCCCTGGCGGATGAAATAGCGGACGGTCTTCAAGTCGCTTGGACGCGGCAGGTTCGCCGCCGCCGCGGCCGTGGCGACGGTTGACGCTTGCTCCGGCACCATGGGGAATAGCTCATCGAGCCGCGGCAGGCGGGCCACGTCGAGGAGCAATTCGTCCACCAACCCGTTGAGGCCGGGCACCGATGCCTGCGTCGTTTCGGTGCCGTCGGCGGAGGACGCGGAGGAGGAACCGCCGGACGACGTCGTCGAGGACGATCCCAAGGAATTGGAAGTCCCCGTCGTGCTCGTCGTGCCGGGAGTGCCAAGCGTGCCGCCCTTAAAGGTGCCCGACGAATCGATGGCGTCGACGTCGAATTTTGCCGCCCCGGCGGCCAACCGGGCGATCGCCGAGACGTCTTGCGTCTGGTAGGTCGTCGTGGCCCGCACGTCGGCGGCGAGGATGGCCAAGATGCTGCGGGCGAGCTGGGCCTCTTCGACACGCGAGCGGCCGGCGTCGACGCGCAGCAAGTACAGATTCACCGCCGTGCCGATCAGCGCGAGCAGCGTCGCCGAGAGTGCGATCGCCAGGATCAGCTCGAAGAGCGTGAAGGCTGGGCGGGATTTCATGGCTGCCCTCCGCTCGATGAAGAGGAAGACGAAGAAGAAGAAGACGACGAGGACGAACTGTCGCTCGAAGTTGACGACTGCTGTTCGGCGGCGGGCAGATAGTCGGGATTGGCGAACCACCGCACCAAATCGCAATGGGCCGGTTGCAGCTGCGACGCGATCTGCTGGGCCACGCGGACGTGGACGGCGACCAGCTCCTTGAAATCGGTCTGATCGATCGAGATCGACAACACCCAGGGCGGCTCCGCCTCGACGGCCAGCGACGCATTGTTGACGGCCGTGAGCGGTCGCGCGCCGACCAGTAACTCCGACATCACCGAGTCGGCGAGCGTTTCTGCCTGCGATTCATCCGTGGCCGCCGCGGCGTTTTGATCCGCCAGCCGCATCACCTCGCCCAACGCTGCGAGCGCTCCCGCCAGAATCGCCAGCGCCAACACCACTTCCAGCAGCGAGAAGCCAAAAAGAGGACATTCTACTTTTTCTGCTCCACCGGCAGTTTGAAGACGCCCAACGGGAAAAAGTAGAATGTCCCCTTTGTTCATCCCTTTATTTGAGCCTTTATTTGAATTCATGGCGTGGCCTCGTTGCCGATTTGGCCGGCGCGGGAGATGCCGGTGAGGCCGCGAAGCGTGACGCGGAGCGTGAGGCCGGATGGGTTCGCCAGCAACACGGTTGCGTCGCTCGCAGTGCCGTCGGGATAGAACACGATCGGTGCCGACCAGCCGCTCTTGGTCGCCGCTGCGGCCGCGGCCATTTGCGGCACCGACGCCACGTCGCCCGAGGCGAACACGATCTCCTCCAAGAGCCGGCTGCGGGAAAGCCGCAGGATGTCCTCCGCCGCGTACTCGGCATCTTCCGCGTCTTCGGGCGGCAGGGCGTTCACCTCGTCGGCGTTTTCGGCGGTGGTCGCCGCGAGCGAGACGATTTGAAATCGGCTGCCTTTGGGCTCGTAGCGAAAGACATACGATTCGCCCGCCCGCATCGCGGCGAGCCGGGCCTTGCCCCAGGCGGCCCGCACCAAGTCGCCGCTATGTTGCAGCCGCGCGTGCGATAGCGACTTCGAGAGCAGCGGCACGGTGACCGAACTGATCACCACCAGCAGCGCCAACACGAGGATGATTTCAACCAGCGTTAGGGCGGAGCGAGGCGATCGGTGGAACGAACGAGACCGGCTTGCCATCAAGTTATTCCCAATTGCCGATGTCGTCTTCGGTGCCGTCCTGTTTGTCAGGACCGACGGACCAAACGTCGAACGATTCGGTGTTATGCTTGCCGGGCGACGCGAATTTGTATTCGTTATCCCAGGGGTCAAGCGGAATCTTCGTCACGTCGAGGTACGGTCCTTCCCAGTGCGTCGCCACTTTGCTGTCGCCCGGCTTGTTGATGAGATCGGCAAGGCCGCCCGGGTTGCTCTTGGTGTGGAGCTTGTAGAAATTGATCGCGCTCTTGAAGAGGCCGACTTGCGTCTTGGCGGCGTCTTTGAGCGCCCGCTCCTGCGTGCCGCCGAAAATGGTCACCGCCATCGAAGCCAGCACCACGAGGATCATCAGTACCAGCAGAACCTCCATCAACGTGAAGCCCAGCCGGCCGCGGCCATCTAGATTACGTCGATCCAGCGATTTCTTTTGAGTCATGGATTTGCTCCTTGATTCCTTGCATCTGCATGCGCCAGCCGTGGCCGGCAACTACCATTGTACGCAATTCTCACGTCCCGGCGCTCATCTTCAAAACTGGCACCAACAGGGCGATTACCACCAACAGCACCACGCCGGCCAGCAGGAGCAGCATCAGCGGCTCGATCAGCCGGACGAACAAATCGAGCCGCCGCCAAGTGTCGCGCTCCAGCGTGTCGGCGACGTGGGGCAGCACGGTTTCGAGGCTGTTGGCCTGTTCGGCTACCGCGATCATCTCGACCACGTCGGCCGGAAAATGGCCGCTCGCCGCGAGCGGTTCGGCCAGCGGCTGGCCGGCCGAGATGTTTTCTGCCGCGTCCTTCACGGCTGCGGAGAGGATTCGGTTGCCCGTCGAGTCGGCACTGATCTCGAGCGACCGCACGATCGGCACGCCGCCGGTGAGCAGCGTGCCCAACACGCGGCAGAAGCGCGACACGGCCAGGCTCAAATAGATCGAGCTCACGATCGGGACACGCAGCCGCCAGCGATCGAGCCAAACGCGGCCTTCCTCGGTCGCCAGGCGATTGCGAACGAGGATGCCGGCGATGATCAGCCCGACCAGGATAAAAATGCCGTAGTCCTGCAAGGTGTGCGAGAGCCAGAGCAGCCAATCGGTCACCGCGGGCAGCTCGCCTCGATCTCGCAATCGGGCAAACAGCGTTTCAAACTTCGGCACGAAGAAGATCACCAGCACGTTGACGACCACCGTGCCGAGGATGAACAGAATCGCCGGATAGGCGAGCGCCCCGACCACCCGGCTCTTGAGCTCGTCCTGCTGTTCGGTGAACCGCGCGAGCCGGTCGAGCGCCTCTTCCATGAAGCCGCCTTCGCTGCCGGCGCGGACGATGCTCGTGCCCAGTTCGCCGAAGGCGCGGGGATGGCGGGCCATGGCGTCGGAGAGCGTCGCGCCTTCCTGCACCCGCGAGTGAACGTCTTCGAGCACGGTCTTGAGATTCTTGTGGGGCGTTTGCTCGCGGATCACGTCGAGCGCCCGCAGCAGCGGCACGCCGCTCTTCAAGAGTGCCGACAACTGCCCGTAGGTCGTCGCCATGATCCGCGCTCGCACCCGCGGCGATCGGACCGCCCCCGTGCTCCGGTCGGCCGACGCCACTTTCAACGGGAACAAATCCCGCGACGAAAGCGAGGCGAGCACTTCGCGCTCCGTCCCCGCCGCGAGCGTACCTTCCACGCGGTTGCCGGTGAGATCGCGGGCGATGTAGGCGAATTCAGGCATGGGGAAAAGGAGTCAGGGGCCGGGAGTCAGGAGACAGGAAAGCTTCATTACAGTCGATCGCCTTTCGTCACGCGGAGCACTTCGTCGATCGTCGTGATGCCATCGAGCACCTTGCACCAGGCGTCCTCGCGGAGCGTTCTCATGCCGCTGGCGCGGGCGGCTTGGCGGATTTCCCAACTGCTGGCGCGGTCGTGGGCGAGTTGCCGCACGGGGTCGCTCGTTTCGCACAGCTCGAAAATGCCCTGCCGACCGACGAAGCCGAGCTGCCGGCAGGCCCGGCAGCCCTTGGGCCGATAGAGCGGTTTGCCGCCCTTTTCAAATTCGTCCCAGGGAAAATCCTTCGGCACTTCGTCGCGCTTCGGCCGATATGCCTCGCGGCACTCCTTACAGAGTGTTCGCACCAGCCGCTGGGCCATCACGGCCTCGACCGTGCTGGCGACCAGGAACGGCTCGATCCCCATGTCCACGAGCCGCGTGTAGGCGCTCGGTGCGTCGTTCGTGTGCAGCGTGCTGAACACCAGGTGGCCGGTGAGCGAGGCTTGGATCGCGTTCTCGGCCGTCTCCATGTCGCGAATTTCGCCGACCAGCACGATGTCGGGATCGTGGCGCAGGATCGACCGCAGCGAGGCGGCAAACGTGAGGCCGATCTTCGGGTGGACCTGAATCTGGTTGATGCCTTCGAGCTGATACTCGACCGGGTCCTCGGTGGTGATGATTTTGCTGTCCTCGCTCTTGATTTCCATCAGCGAGCTGTAGAGCGTGGTCGTTTTGCCGGAGCCGGTCGGGCCGGTGACCAGCACGATGCCGTGCGGCATGCGGATCAGCTCGCTGTATCGATGGTGCAAATCGGGCTCCATGCCCAGCGCCTCGAGCGAAAAATTCATCCGGCCCTTGTCCAATAGCCGCATCACGATCCCTTCGCCGTGCAGCATCGGGATCACGGAGACGCGGACGTCGATCTCGCGGCCGGCCATTCGCAGTTTGATCCGCCCGTCCTGCGGCAGGCGCTTCTCGGCGATGTTCAGCCGGGCCATGATCTTGAGCCGGCTGATGATCGCGGCTTGGAAACGACCGATTTCCGGCGGCACCGGCTGGGCGTGCAGCATGCCGTCGACGCGGTAGCGGATTTTGATGCCCGCGGCCTGCGACTCGATGTGTACGTCGCTGGCCCGCAGCTCGACGGCCTCCATCAGAATCTCGTTCACCAGTCGAACGACCGACGCCTCTTGCGCTTCGGCCAGTTCCGAGGCGTCGATCTCGTCGAGAACCTGGATGTCTTCTTCGTCCTGCTGGGCCAACAGGCCTTCGATCGTCTCGCTGCCGACGCCGAGGTGCAGCTTGATCTGCTGCGCGATCTGCTGCCGCGGTGCGAGTACCGGCTCGATCGTCAGGCCTGTGAGCACACTCAGCTCGTCGAGCGGATAGAGGTCGAACGGGTCGCTGGTGGCCACCACGAGTGAGCCGTTGTGCTGCTGCACCGGAAAGAGCGAATGGCGATGGATCAGCTTTTGCGGAAAGCCTCGCAAGAGCGAGAGGTCGATTTCTTGCTGTTCGAGGTCGACGAACGGGATGCCGACTTCGTCGCCCAAGGCTCGCAGCACCTGCTCCTCGCTGACCATCCCCGAATCGACGGCGGCCACGTCGAGCCGGTTTACGTCGGGCCGATCCCGTCGCAGTTGGTCCAACTGCTGGGACGACAAGAGCCCGCGTTTCACGAGAATGGCGCCTGCTTCCATCGGTGTTCCGTGGCGTTAATCGTTTCACCACACAGCCGCTCTGTGGTGAGTGCTTCAGTCTTTACACTCGTTATGCGTGGTTCTCCCAGCGGCCACAAATGGGGCTCAGTTCCCGCCGCTTTGGCCGGCCGGAGCGCCCGCTGGCTGGTTGTTGTTGCCTCGGTTGCGTCCGCCACGTCCGCCGACGCCAAATCCGCGTCCACCCCGTCCGCCGGGCGGCCCGAATTGCGGCTCCGGTAAGGCAAACTCGGCTCCCATCATCGCTTCGAGCTTCGCCCGCTGATCCGGGGTCAGCACTTCGAGCAACTGGTTGCGGGCGTCGACCCGTAGCTGGCTGATTTTCTCTTGCAGATCTTTTTGCACCTGCTGCGATTTTTCACGAATCTGGTCCCGCTGGCTCTCGCTGAGGCCGAGCGTGTCGGCCAACTCGCCTTCGGTGAGCGCCGCCGCCCCGCCGCGCTGGATCCGCAACTGCAGATCGATCTGTTTCAGGCGATCGAGTTGATGCGGCATCAGCACGCTTTGCAGCCGGGCCTCGGCATCCTTGTTGATTTCCTCGAACTTGGTGCGAATCTCAGCGAACTTGGCCTGCCGCTCTTCGTCGCTCAAGTCGCGCATCCCCTGGAACATGCCCTGCATCTGGTCGCGGATTTCGTTGCGGATCGTATCGCTGAGCTTCTGCAACTGGGCCTGTTGATCCTGACTTAGTTCGATTTCCTGCTGCACTTCTTGCTGCTGGGCGAGACCCAAAATGCCTCCGCCGCCGAAGAATCCGCCAGGCCCACCCGGTCCCCCACGTGGGCCGCCACCGCCAGGCGGCTGTGCACACGAAAGACCGGCTACGAAAAGCACGCTGAGCACCGCCATCCATCGCGAATCGCAAACTGCAAATTTCATCGTCGATTCTCCTGAAAAAACGGGCGAATTGGCTGGCCGCCCAAAAAGAATGCCGTCCACGAGCGCATCGGGCGCGCACCAACTCCTCCTGGATTTAACCCCAAGAGGCAATTCGAGTTTCCCACATATTGCCGCGCTTTGCACCGCCCAATGTGCGGTCTGGGTTTTGACTGAACTTGGCGTCCGCGAACCGGTCGTCGGGAGTAAACGACCTTGCTGCCGCCTGGGCCTCGGCGTAAAGTAGCGTGAAGTCTGAGGTTACGCTCGATTGTTGACTGGAAACCGTTGCGCCGCTGCGGCTGCCTCCCGATCGACTGGCATGAGGTTCGGGTCGAAACGGGGGTTTGCGCAAGACAATCGCGGTCGCCTCCGCCGGCTTCAATTAGCTCGATCCTTCCGCCTTCCCCTTGCGACGCCATGGTCACGAAATCCGAAATCGCCGCCGATTGGCTGACCCGCTACACGGGAATGCCGCTCGACGAATTCGGGCCGTACGTGCTGCTGACGAACTTCCGCGATTACGTCACGCGGTTCGCCAAGCGGTTCAGTTGCACCATCTACGGCGACGACCGGCCGATGCAGGCTGCCAGGAACGAGCAGGGACTGACGATCATCAACTTCGGCATCGGCTCGCCCAACGCGGCCACGATCATGGACCTGCTTACGGCCTATCATCCCGAGGCGGTGCTGTTCCTCGGCAAGTGCGGCGGGCTGAAGCACACGACCGAAATCGGTCACTTCATCCTGCCGATCGGGGCGATTCGCGGCGAGGGGACGTCCGACGACTACATGCCCCCCTTGGTGCCCGCGCTGCCGTCGTTCAAGCTCCACAAGTTCGTCTCGCAGAAGCTCGTCGACAGCGGCCTGGAATACCGCACCGGCGTGATCTACACCACAAATCGCCGCGTCTGGGAGCACGACGTGAAGTTCCGCGAACAACTGCAGGAGTACGGGCCGATCGCCATCGACATGGAGACGGCCACGATCTTCACGGTCGGCCACAAGAACCAGATTGCCCGCGGGGCGCTGCTGTTGGTTTCCGACAAACCGCTCACGCCGGAGGGGGTAAAAACCAGCGAGAGCGACGCCCGCGTCTCGCGCGATTGGTCGGACGTGCATCTCACCATCGGCATCGACTCGCTGACCGAGATCGGCGAAAAAGGCGAAATGATCAAGCATTTTCAGTACTGAGTGCCCGGATCGTCGCCGAGCTGGCGTCGCCCAAGTCCTTGAAGGCCTGACGAATAGGTGGCTGTGACACGACCTGTACAGCGAGTCGATCCCGTCTAAATTACGATACCACTTCCTATCCCCTGCATCCGCTGACCAAACCCTTGCCTAATTCCATCGTCAAATTGATTGATCACGCCGTACTGCAACCAACGCAGACAGACGCCGACGTCCGCGCGGCCTGTGCTCTGTGCGCCGAACTGGGCGCGGCAAGCGTGTGCGTAAAGCCGTCGCACGTGGAACTCGCGCAGCAGTGTTTGCAGGGCTCGACTGTGCTGGTGAGCACGGTGATTGGCTTTCCGCACGGCAGCACGACGACCGAGACGAAAGTCGCCGAGACGCACCTCGCTTGCCGGCAGGGCGCCAAAGAAGTCGACATGGTAGCGAACATCGGCAAGGCCCTCTCCGGTGAATGGGAGTACGTCGAAGCCGACGTCCGTGCGGTGGTCGACGCCGCGCACAGCCACAAAGCGATCACGAAAGTGATCTTCGAGACCGGCCTGTTGCCGAACGACGAATTGAAGATCCGGCTGTGCAAAATCAGCGAAGCGGCGGGAGCGGCATTCGTCAAAACGTCGACCGGCTTCGGATTCGTGAAAGGCGACGACGGCGCGCTGCGGGCCACCGGTGCGACGGATCATGACGTGCGGCTGATGCGTGCCAGTTGCGGACCGGCGGTCGAAGTGAAGGCTTCCGGCGGCATCCGCGACTACGCGACCGCTCGCCGCTTCGTCGATCTCGGCGCCACCCGCCTCGGCACCAGCGCCACCCAGGCCATTGCGGCTGGAGAACGGGGCGAATCCGCCAAGCAGGAAGGCAGTTACTAGAGCGATGCTCGACCTGTACGACCAAATCGAGGAGGCCGCCGCCGCGATCCGGTCGGCTTGGAACGAAACGCCCCACGCCGGCGTGATTCTCGGCACCGGGTTGGGCAATTTTGCCGCGAGCATCGAGCCTGGCGCGACGCTCGACTACGCGGAGATCCCGCACTTTCTAACCCCGACCGCCACGAGCCATCGCGGCCGGCTCGTTTGTGGTCGGATCGCAGGCGTGCCGATCGTGGCGATGGAGGGCCGCTTTCACCAATACGAAGGCTACCCGCTCCAGCGGATCACGCTGCCGGTGCGCGTGATGAAACGGCTCGGCGCGAAGCTGCTCGTTCTGTCGCAGGCGGTGGGCGGCATGAATCCGAATTATCGGGCCGGCGACGTGATGATCATCGACGATCACGTCAACCTGATGGGCGACAACCCGCTGGTGGGCATCAACGACGATCGCCTCGGGCCGCGGTTCCCCGACATGTCGCAGCCCTACGACGGCCGACTGATCGACAAGGGCCTGGAAATCGGGCGGCAACAGAATTTCGTCGCCCACCGCGGCGTCACAGTGGCCGTGACCGGCCCCAATCTCGAAACGCGGGCCGAGTACCGCTTTCTACGCCAGATCGGCGCCGACGTGGTCGGCATGTCGACAGTCCCCGAAGCCATCGTCGCGGCCCACTGCGGTCTGCGGACGTTCGGACTCTCGGTCGTCACCGACATGTGCTTGCCCGACGCGCTGGTGCCGGCCAACATCGAGCACATCATCGCCACCGCGAACTCGGCCGAGCCCAAGCTCAGCGCGTTGATCTCCGGCGTCATTCAGTACGACGCAAGCTGAAGGGCAATTTTGCCTTCGCCGGTTTTCCGATCCTTTGACGTTGCTTCTGTCGCTGGTTCTTGGCCGCCACAACGCGCTCGCAGGCCAACATCGTCAACAGCGGCAGCGCGTCGAGCCAGCCATTCGAGTCGCCGCGGGCCGCCGTGCCGGATCCGTGCCGCTTGTCGCTCCATTGCGAGAAGGCCGCACTTCGCGCGGCGCCCGATTCGTCGCCAGTTACTGCGGCTAGCGTGGTCGTCTCTGACGGTAACGACAGCGCGGCGGCGGCAAACGTGTCGCTCACGGTGCTTCCGATTGTCGCCAAGTTGACGGGATTCACCGGCGTCATCATTGATGCGGCCAGCCCGGCTTGCTCAGCGAACACCTTGATCGCCCGGGCCGAAACGGTTCGCTCGGAACCACGGCCGGCCTCGGCTTGCGCCGGCACAACGTTTGCGCCGTTCGTTGACACCAGCGAGACGTGGTCGACCGTCGAGATGGGGGCCGCGGGATCCGCTTCACCTTCAATCAGCTCCATCACCGTGGCCCGCGTCAACTCGCCGGCAATCTCCACCCCGCCACTGCTAGCTGCAACGTAGGCCGTGGTCGGTGGTCCCACGGTCGACTCTCGGGCAACCGCACCGACCAGTTCCTCGACGGGGATCATGCCACCGTCGTCCGGAGAATTGGCCGCGACGACGATGATCCCCTCGCCGACAGGAGAAACGACGTCATTCGCTTCGTTGCGGACCTGAGTTTTTTCGGCACTTGTCGTCGGACGGACGACGATCACGTGGTCCGACAACAGGTTTTCGACCGCGCCCCCGAGGTCAGCGACAGGTGGCGAGGCGACTACGGTCGATGAATCCGTTAGCGACGGAACCGGCGTCGCGTTGGCGATCTGTCCGGTCGAATTGTCGAGTACGTTGGTATCGACAAGGGGACCGTTTGACGGGAACTCCAATGTCGAGGGATTGGAATAAACGAGCGTCGTGCCAATGTCGAAAGCGACCGTACCGACTCCGACGTCGTAATGGGTGAACGCTCCGCCGCTCACGCGCGGACCGGCTATATCGCCGGCCAGATCGAAATTGCCGAACGCGCCTTGGTTGGCAGCGAAAGAGTCGGCGTAAAGTCCGGTAATCGAATCTCCCACGCCGTCATTTAATAGCCAGGGGCCCGAGCGACGAATCCCGATTGCATAGATCGGCGCCGAATCGAGACCGACATGGCTGCCTAAATTGTCTCGCCATTGCGCATAGAGCGGCGCGATCTCATCGGCTGTGAACACGCCCTGCGAAATTGCCTCGCGGAATTGTTGATACGCCATTGCGTCTGCAACTTGGGGGCTGGCGGTCATTCCGGGTACGACGACCCACTCGACGTTCAAGACCACTGCGCCGGGCTCTCGGAAATTCATCGGGGCTGACGGCAAGGCGTCGATCGTCGGCAGAGTGCCACCTTGCGAAATGACCTGATACTTGGCCTGGATCGAGTCGAGATTCCAGATCGTGTAATCGAGCGGAGCGTCGACGATCTGATTGCCGGTGAGCATCAGCCGGCTCTCCATGCACTCGATGGCCAACCGTCGGGATCGTGGCCGGCGAACTCGCGGCTCGGCCGCGTCGAGCCGACTTCGGCGATTTGTTGATCGTGATTTGAACATGAAAGGAGATCGGCTAACGGGAACGTGCGGCGACCAAATCGGCAAACTGCTTATTCTCTTTCAAATGAGCGAACCGCGCATCATTCGCTATTTCCTGACTGGGCGACAAACCGAACTGTAGTGCCTGCCGAAGCGTGGCCACGGTTTCGCGGTCGACTCGTTCGTGCAACTCGGCGTCGGCACTCTTCCGTTCGGCCACTGCCCGGCCGATGCCGGCCAGCTCGACTGCCACGCCGAACAGGCGTTTGCCGTCCGACTGCCAAATCTCGCGGCGGGCGAGGGCCGAATCAGTCGCCGCATCCCAACGGCCCAGGGCTGCCAGCGACCGGCCCTGATTATAAACCATCTTGCTCAAAGTTTCCTGCATCAATTGCGAGGTCGGAGCCTGCTGCCAACACTGACGCTGGGCCTTAATGGCTTCTTCATACAGGCCGACCGCCCGCTCGTGCCGGCCCACGCCGGCCAAGGCCAAGGCCTGGTTGTTCAGCAGGCCGGCCAATGCGCTCTCATAGCCCAGCTCGTTCGGATAATCGCTGGCCAGGGTGGCAAACAGGTCGCGGGCCGCGGCAAAGGGCTTGTCGGCCGCGTCGACCTGGCCCGCCCGGCAATAGGCCACGCCTAGATTGTTCAGGCTGACCGCCAAATCGCTCCGGTGCCGCACCACCGACGGCGACCGGCGGACCAACTGCTCCTGCAGCGCCACGGCCCGATGGTGCCATTCGATGGCATCGGCGGCGCGGCCGGTGCGGCTCAGCAGAGCCGCCAAGTTGTTGTAGCAGAGCGCAAGGTCGTCTTGGTAGCGATCGCTATGGGGATCGGAGTCGCTGAGTTGCTCCAGCATTCGCACCGCTTCGCGCGACGCTCGCTCAGCCGCGGCCGGGTCGCGCTTGGCCAACACGTAGCTAAGGTTATTGGCCGCGATCGAGAGGTTGCGGGCGTAGCGAGGCTCGGCATCCTTCGCGGCCACCAGCGGTCGCAAGAGCGCGACCGCCTCGGCGAGCGCGGTTTCGGCCGCGGCCGGGTCGCCCTCGGCATCGAGCAACATGCCGAGATTCGACTGGCTCTCGGCTAATTGGGCAGCGTAGGCCGGCTTGTCCGGATGCTCGTCGGCGAGGCGGTGCTGTACGCGGATCGCCTCTTCGTAGCGCAAGCGGGCCTCCGCGTTGTCGCGGCGAGCGGCGGCGAGAATGGCCAGGTTGTTGTGCGTCAGCGCGAGTTGCGAAAGCAACTGATCGTTCGCCGGGTCGCTGGCAGTGAGTTTTTCGAAGAGTTCTTGGGTGGCCGCGTATTCCTTGACCGCTTGGGCTGTATTGCCCAGCTTGGCCTCGATCACGCCCGACTTGAAGTAGGCGAGCGATAGCTCATGCTGAAGTTTCGGGTCATCGACCGCCTGCTTAATAAACTGGCGATAGAATCGCAGCGTGTCGGCGAGCAATTGCTGCCGCACCGGCTCGCTGCCGGGCACCTCGACCAGCCGGTCGGCCATCTGAACGCCGAGTCGGTCGAGCATGTCGCGCGCCTTTTGGAAGCTATCCTCGGCGCGGGCAAAGCTCTCATTTGCGAGAAGCCGGTTTTCCTCCGACTCGGCGAACGCGGCCTTCGTGCGGGCCTGTTCACGGGCGAGCAGCACCATGCCTGCCGACGAAATGATGCTTAGCAAAAGTAAGCACGCGGCCGCGACCGTCACGATCGCCCGATGCCGCCTAGCCCATTTCGTCGCACGGTCGACCAGACCGGGCCGCCGCGCGAGCGCCGGCTCGCCGGAAAGGAATCGACCCAGATCGTCCGCCAGCGCTTGAGCCGATTGGTAGCGTTCGTCGCGGCTCTTCGACATCGCGGCGAGCACGATCGTCTCGAGGTCGACAGGCACCGACGAGTTGATCTTCCGCGGCAGCGGCGGCTCCTCGTGCTCCAGCTTTCGCAGCACGACGTGCCGATCGTCGCCGGAGTAAGCGTGCTGGAGGGTCAGCATCTCGTAGAGCGTCACGCCCAGTGAATAGACGTCGGTTCGGGCGTCGACCATGCCGGCCTTGCCCGAGGCCTGTTCCGGGCTCATGTAGCGGAGCGTGCCGACGACGTCGCCCGTGAGCGTGACGCCGCTATCGTTTTGGATGCGGGCCAGGCCGAAGTCCGTGACCCACAGTTTGCCTTGCAGATCAAGAAGCAAATTCGACGGCTTCACGTCGCGGTGGACGATTCCGTAGTCGTGTGCGTGCTGGAGGGCCTCGGCCGCCTCCTTGCCTAAGCGGGCGACGCCGCGGAAAAACTCGCTGCTGCGAATCGATCGGTCGGAAGTGATCACCGAGCCGCGATGCAGTGCGACCGTGCTGGTCGAGCCGAGAACGGCACCGCGCGCGGGTCGAGCCTTGCGTGGCCACGGCGCAGTCGGCGGCCCGCAACTCGTCGATCGCCGCTTCGAGCGACTTGCCCTCGATGAACTGCATCGCGTAGTAGTAGACGCCATGTTCCTGGCCGACGGCGAACACTGGCACGATGTGCTCGTGGTGGAGCTGGGCTGCCGCCTGGGCCTCGTTGCGGAAGCGGGCGATCTGTCGTTGATCGAGCACGGCGGCGAAGGGCAGAATTTTCAGCGCGACGCGGCGATTGAGCGACTCTTGGTGCGCTTCGTACACGACGCCCATGCCGCCCCGACCGATTTCGCGGACGATCTTGTAGTCGCCGATCTGCTTGGCCGCTGGTTCAACCGGCTCCTTGCCTCCCAGGGGGCGCATGGCCCGCAGTTCGTGCGTGGCAACGTGTAGCTTGTCGAGGCTGTCGAGATAAGGCTGCAATTCGTCGGCCAACTCCGGGTGCGCGGAAAGTAGCGCCGCGCGATCGGGCACAGCGCCTCGTTCAAGGTCGGCCAGGTAGCTCTCAAGTATCTCCGCCAACTCGCGCCGCGGCGCCGTCGTCTGCGTGAGCGTTTCCTCGAGTTGATCCAGATGTTCGTTCACGCCAGCTCTCGTTCCGGAAAAATCTTACGAAGTTTTTCCAACGCCCGCAGCCAAAGCATGCGCACCGCGCCGCTGGAGCGGTCCATGCGGTGGGCGACTTCTTCAAACGGCAGGCCTTCCACGTGGCGGAGCAAAATCACCTGGCGATAATCGCTGGGCAGCTCCGCCAGGGCATCGGCCAGCATGATCTCCTGTTCGTTCCGCTGGGCATGACCGCTGGGCGAATCGCCCGGTTGGGCCAGGAGCGATTCGAGCCGGGCGGTCGACTGCTCCAGCCGTTTGCCGATCTGCTCGAGCGACACCTCCCGCCGCACATCGCGCTTCTCGGCGAGCAAATGCTGTTCGACGACGTGCAGCAGGTTGTTCACCAGTATTTTACGCAGCCAAGCGACAAATTCGCCGGTCGACTGGCCGCGGAACTGGTGGAAATCGCGGTGGGCCTCGAAAAAGGTCTCCTGGACGATGTCCGACGGGCTCACCCGGACCCGCAGGCGGTCATCGAGCTGGGCGGCGATCAACAATTTCAGGTAGTTGGAATAGAGGGTCAGCAGCCGGCCCAGGCAGGAGGAGGACCCCGCCCGGGCGGATGCAAACAGTTGGTCTATTTCACCTTGCGCGTGGCTGGTCATGATTCGATCGGCCCTTCACCCAGCTATTATGGGCAGGTTTTTCGGTGATCTGTCACTCGAAAATTGGCAATTTGCACTCGCAGTTGCTATCTTACAGCGATTCGCCCGTCGCGACGCTATCGTGGGATTCAGACAGGGGCAAGAAAGGGGAGGTTGGCATGAGAATCAGACGCTCGGAAACGCTCGACAGGAATCTGCAGAAGTACGGATCAATCGCCCGGCGCCGGATGCACGACCAAGCACACTCAGGGGCGGGCTGCCCCATTGCCTGGAAACGATTCGCGGCCGCGACGGGAGCAGCCTTGGCCGGCATGACCACGGCCGAAGCAGCAATCAACCACGTCGTGCCGCCACAGCCGATTCGAATCGGCGTCAACTCGAACGCAGCGACCTTCGTCGATTTAGACGGCGACTCGCAGTTCGACTTGCGATTCGGAGCAGGAAGCTCCGCGGGCCCTATCGGGACCAGTTTTTTTCTCGGAACCGCTCGAGGCGTCTACGATGCCGAGCTTGTCGGCGACCATGTAATCGGCAGCTACTCGTTTGCTGTTCACAAGTTTCAAAGCAACGACGTCATACCGGCCGTTCAACCTGGTTTGGCGGGATCGATCCTGCGAACGTCCGTCACTGCCTTTGGCTCGCTGTACCATCAAAATGGCAGCTGGGGGCGAACGACACCGGCTTCGCCGGAATTGTCGTTGCAATTAACTCGCAACCGCGTGCCGGTTGGATCAAGATTCGCACCGAGTCATCCAGTGGCCACCTCGGCGCCGTCTCGATCCTCGAGTGGGCTCTTCAGACCGTGCCAGGCCAGTCAATCATGGCCGGGCAGACGAGCGCCGGCGGCGTCCCGGGCGATTACGACAACAACGGTTCGGTCGGGCCGGAAGACTACGTCATTTGGAAGAGCACGTTCGGTCAGAATGTCACCGCAGGAACCGGTGCCGACGGCAACGGCAATACGAAGGTCGACGCCGCCGACTACACAGTTTGGCGTAACAATCTCAATTCATCCGGCAGCGCCTCGTTGTCCGGCGCAGTGCCCGAACCGTCGATTGTGACGCTCGGGGTGCTCGCGCTGGGCGCAGCGGGTGTGGCAGCAGTGCGTCGTCGATCCAAGTGATGCGCCCAAGCCCGTTTTGCCCCCGGCCATGAACGCATCAAGCCGCCGCAGAGTCTTGCTCGTCGGTTGGGACGCGGCCGATTGGAAGGTGATCCACCCGCTCGTGGACGCGGGAAAGATGCCGACGGTCGCCCGGCTAGTCGAGCGGGGCGCCATGGCCAATCTCGCCACGTTGCATCCTGTGCTCTCACCGATGCTCTGGACGAGCATCGCCACCGGCAAACGGCCATTCAAGCACGGCGTACTCGGCTTCGCCGAGCCGACGCCCGACGGCGCCGGGATTCGACCCGTGACGAATCTGTCGCGGAAGACGAAAGCAGTTTGGAACATCCTTTCGCAGAACTCGCTCACGAGCAACGTTGTCGGTTGGTGGCCATCGCATCCGGCCGAACCGATTCGCGGCGTGATGGTGTCGAACCATTTTCAGCAAGCGGTCGGGCCGCCGGAACAGCCCTGGCCGGTGCCCGCCGGGGCCGTTCATCCGCCGGAACTGGCCGCGACGCTCGTCGCGCTGCGACTTAATCCGAACGAGCTGCTGGCCGAACACATTTTGCCGTTCGTGCCGCGGGCGGCCGAGATCGACCAGGATCAAGACCGCCGGCTGGCGAGCTGTGGGAAGATTCTCGCCGAATGCACGAGCGTCAACGTGGTTGCCACGTGGCTCATGCAGCACCAGCCGTGGGACTTGATGGCCGTGTACTTCGACGCGATCGATCACTTCTGCCATGCCTTTATGCGCTATCATCCGCCGCGGCAGGAGCACGTCGCCGAGCGCGATTTTGAGCTTTACCACAATGTCGTGGAGGCCGGCTATCGCTACCACGACATGATGCTCAACACGCTCATCGAAATGGCCGGGCCGGAGACGACGGTGATCCTCCTGTCGGATCATGGTTTTCATCCCGATCATTTGCGGCCGAAGTGGATTCCAGCCGAGCCGGCAGGACCCGCGTTCGAGCACCGCGACTTCGGCATCTTTGTGATGGCGGGGCCAGGCATCAACGAGGATCAGCTACTGCACGGCCTCAATTTGCTCGACGTGACGCCGACCTTGCTCACGCTGTTTGGACTAGCGGTCGGTCAGGACATGGATGGCCGGCCGCTCCTGGAAGCCTTCTGCGACCCGCCGCCGATCGAGACGATTCCCAGCTGGGACGACGTGCCGGGCGAAGCGGGGCTGCATCCGCCCGACATGCAGCTCAACCCGGTGGAATCGCAAGAGGCGATCCAGCAGTTGGTCGCGTTGGGCTACATCGAGCCGCCGCCGGCCAATCGGCAGCAGGCGGTCGACAACACGGTCCGCGAACTCCGCTACAACCTGGCGCGCTCGTACATGGATGATGGCCGGCACTCTGCGGCCGCGGAGATTCTGGAAGAGCTCTACGCACGCTGGCCGAACGAGCATCGTTTTGGCGTGCAACTGGCCGCGTGTTACCAGGCGCTGGAGCGGATCGCGGATTTGCGTTCCGTGGCCGAAGACTTGGCAACGCGCCGCCGGGCCGACGCCGACGCGGCCCGACAGCAGCTCCGCGAGTTTGCGGATCAAATCCGTGCTCGACAGACGGAGGCGGCAGGGGAACAAGATCGCTCGCTGACCGACGCGGAGCGAATGCAAATCCGTGCGCTTCGCAGCCGTGCTCGATACAATCCGCGGGCGATCGACTACTTGTGGGGCTGCGTCGCGCTGGCCGAGTGCGATTACGAACGGGCACTCGGGCATTTTGAGCAGGCCGAACAGGTCGATGCCGAGCGGCCGGGGCTGCTGCTGCAGATCGGCGAGGCGTATTTGCGGTTGCGCCAAGCGGATCGGGCCGAACAATGCTTCGAGCGGGCGGCGGCAATCGACCCGGACAATCCGCAAGCCCATCTGGGGCTGTGCCGCGTGCAGATGTTGCGACAACAGTACGCGACCGCGGCGGAGACGGCGCTTCGGGCGATCGGCCTGCGGTATCAGTTGCCGATGGCGCATTTCCTGCTCGGCAGGGCGCTCGTCCGGCTGGGCCGGACGCTGCAGGCAATCGACGCGCTCGAGGTGGCGCTTTCGATCAATCCGCATTTCGCCGAGGCACACCGACTGCTGGCGGTCATCCACCGTCGTCGGCGGGGCGATTTTCAGCAGGCCGGGCACCACCAGCGCCTCGCACGCCAGATGCGACTCGCGCGAAGCGAAACGCGGGAAGCGAAACGGCGCTATCGATCGACAGTCAGTGATTCTGCCCAAAAAACGGGGGAGGGCAAGGCTCTCGCCGAGCCAATCGTAAGAGCCACGCCAAACCTTGGTGAGGACTCCGTTCGCCCGACGGACGAGGCCGCACTCATTACGATCGTCAGCGGTTTGCCGCGGAGCGGGACGTCGATGGTCATGCAGATGTTGGCAGCCGGCGGGATGCAGATTCTTGCTGACGGGCGCCGCCAAGCGGATGAGAGCAACCCGCGGGGCTACTTTGAATACGAGCTCGTGAAGAATCTCCGCAACGACAACTCGTGGTTGGGCGAGGCCCACGGCAAGGCCGTGAAAATCATCACGCAGTTGCTGCCCGCGCTGCCGATGAACTATCGCTTCCGCATTCTCTACGTCGAGCGCGACCTCGACGAGGTGCTGGCGTCGCAACGCCGCATGCTCGCGCGCAACGACCAGGCGACGGCGAGGATCTCCGACGATCAGTTGCGGCGGACGTTCTCCGCCCAATCAACACGCATCCGCCGCTGGCTCGCCCAGCAGCCGAACGTCGAGCTGCTCGCCGTGAATTACGGGCAGATCATTGCCGATCCCGCACATTCTTCGGCAGCCATCGCGAGTTTCCTGAGCGGCGATCTCGACGTGGCCGCGATGGCCGCCGCCGTCGACCCGAAGCTCTATCGCACGCGCGGTTGAATCGTCTCAACGGCAGCGTCGCCGTCGCGGCAAACAGACGGCGGCGAGCGCGGAGAGCAGCAGCGTTGCCGGCTCGGGAATCTGTTTGGCCAGCGGCAGCTCATGGAGGAACTCGCCGATGTAGCGGAGGTGCTCGAGATGGGCATCGCCGTCGGCGCCAGTGGCGCCCCAGAGGTGGAATTTGCCGCTATGTGCCTCGCGGTAGAAGTGGAGCGTGCCGAGGCCGTTCGTGTTCACCGGAGTCGCGGTCAAGTCAAGATGCTGGAGCAGCTCGTTGCCGGTTTCTTCCGTGCTCTCGTACGTGTAGGTCGGTACCTGCGAATGGCTAAAGAGGAATGTTTTATCGCCGTTCTTGGCGAGCGTGGCAAACGTCTTGTAGTCGGCCATTTGCGAATCGAGCGGCGTGCCGTCGGCCGCGGTCGTGGCGTAGAGCGAGTCAGCGGCCAGCAGAGCATTGATCTGGTTGCGGTAGCTCGCGCTCTTGAGGATTTCGCGGACCGCGCCATAGCCGGCGCTGAACGACGACACGGCGAGCTTGTCCCACTGGAGCGTATTTGAGAAGTCCGCTTGCTGGCGGACTTTGGCGAGCGCCTCGTCGACGAGCGACTGGAACAGCGCGGCATTGGAGAACGGCGTCGAGTAGGCGCTCGATAGCCCGCTGTAGTTGACCGTCACGATCACTGCGTTGAGGTGCGCGTACTCGGCGTTGTTCCAGACGGTCTGCGGATCGCCGTGGAAATGGACCAACAGGTCGGCGACGTTGTCCGGGCGCTGCTGGTAGGTGCTGGGAATGAACAGCTTCCAAGCCGCATTCGACATGGCGACCTGCCGTCCCGTGGCGACGGGAAGCTGCGCCGAAGCGCGTCCAGCGACGGCGAACACCAGCGCCATCGGCAGCCAGAGCGAAACGATGCACAGCGGGTTGAGAATAGATCGATTCAAAGTCATGTCTCCTGCGCAGATTGGTGTCGTACCGCCAGCACTCCTGCTGCCAATGCAAAAAGCCTCGGAAAACCATCCTCGACGCGGTGCGTCGCGAGGACTGATCTTTCGAGGCCTGTTGCGTGAGCTCTACTCGGAAAAAGCGAAGGGTTCGTCGATACCGACTATATTCATGCTAACGCCCCCTCGAAGCAACCGCAATCATCTTTCGCGCACGGCACTCTCCGCTATGCGTGGCAAATGGCTCGCGGACATGCCTCCTTTCGCGTATAGTGGGTGACTTTCTGTCCCATACCTTTGCGAGCCTACTGAGGAGCAGCCATGTCCGACGTCAAGATCACCGTCTCCGACCGCGCCGGCCGCAAGTGTGCCTCCAGCGGCTCGAAGTGGGAGCCGATCATGGGCTACAGCCGGGCGGTTCGCAGCGGCGACACGATCGCCGTCACCGGCTGCGTCGGCATCAATGCCGACGGCACGTACGATCCCGACTTTGGCAAGCAAGCGGCCCGCTCGCTGGCCATCATCACCGCGGCGATCGAAGCCTTGGGCGGCAAGCTGGAGCACGTGATCCGCACACGGATGTACGTGACCGACGTGTCGAAATGGGAAGAGGTCGCGCGCATCCACGGCAGCGTATTCGCCGAGATCCGCCCCGCAACGACGATCGTCGAAGTGGCCCGGCTGATCGACGCCGCAGCCCTGATCGAAATCGAAGCCGACGCGATCATCCCATAAAGCCGCGACTGCTCGTCGCGCGGTTATTCAACCCCGAAATCGAAGTTGGGCGACGCGAGCTTTCGCGTAAGGCTTTCCTCGGCGTACGTGCGTATCGTAGGGAGCAGGCAATGGCCGAGAGAATTCTCGATGGAAGTGCCGGGACACGATTTCGAGCTGTTCACGTTACGGCGGGATTGACTAAGTCGTCGAGGGCATCGCTGCGAGCACCCCGTCGTTATCCCGCGAGCCTTACTTTCGAACTACCCCGAACGACTCACACCAACTTCGCCATCGAAGCGACGAGCTGTTTGACCGCGTCGACGCTCTTTTGGAACGCGGCGCGTTCCGAGTCGGTGAGTTCAATCTCGACAATCCGCTCGACGCCGCTGGCGCCGAGGATGATCGGCACGCCGACGTAGTAGCCGCCCACGCCGTATTCCTTGTCGCAATAAGCAGCACAAGGGATCACCCGCTTCTTGTCGCGGACCACCGCCTCGACCATCTGCGCGGTGGCGGCGGCAGGGGCGTAGTACGCGCTGCCGGTCTTGAGGAGCGACACGATCTCCGCCCCGCCGTTGGCAGTGCGGGTGACGATCTCGGCGAGCCGCTCGGGCTTGATCAAGCGGGTGACGGGAATGCCGCCGACACTCGTGCAGCTGGGAATCGGCACCATCGTGTCGCCGTGTCCGCCCATCAACAGGGCGGAAATATCTTCCACGCTCACGCCCAATTCCATCGCCAGAAACGTGCGATAGCGGGCCGTGTCGAGCACACCCGCCTGGCCGAGGACACGCTGCGGCTCGAACCCGGTCACTTGCTGCGCCCGCTGGACCATCGCGTCGAGCGGATTGCTCACCACGATCACGACCGCGTGCTGGCTCGTCGTTCGGACCTGCTCGCAAACGCTGGTCATGATCTTGGCGTTGGTCGCGAGCAGGTCGTCGCGGCTCATGCCCGGCTTGCGGGGAATGCCGGCGGTGATCACGACGACGTCGCTGCCGGCGGTCTCCTTGTAGTCGCTGGTGCCGACGATGTTCGAGTCGAAGCCCATGATCGGCGACGACTGACGCAGATCGAGGCTCTTGCCCTTGGCGACGCCTTCGAAGTCGGGAATGTCCAACAGCACAATGTCGCCCAACTCGGCGGCGGCACACCAATGGGCGGTGGTCGCCCCGACGTTTCCGGCACCGACAATCGTGATTTTCGCGCGACGCATGATTCGTGTCTCCTATCTTGCCATAACCGCGGCATTTTGCCGCGCCGAAGTGGCGGCGAGGTATGCCACGGCTTTGAAATCGTGAGCAACTTGTGCGCCAGCAGTATTGCGCGGCAGCGGCGCTCGTGCAAGTGCTGCTAGCGATTCGTCGCGGCAAAGCTGGCAATGCTCTTGACGGCAGGCCGCGCGACCAGCTATCAGCGGCGATCGGAATCCTATCTTGCCGGATGCTGCGCCCATGTTTTCCCCCCTTGCCAAACGATGCTGTTGTGGCATGACGTGCCTGTTGATCGCCGCCGCGTGCAACGTGCGGCTGCTGGCACAAGGCCCGGCGTTTCCCTCGACGCGGCTGCGCTCGGCGCAGAATCCAGCGCCGGCCGCCTCCACGCCGGTTAACAATGGGTCGGAAACGCACGTCGATGTGCCGTCCGGCACGGAAGCCGCTACGCACAACGAACAGCAGACTGCCGAGCGCAACCTATTAACTGCAAATCTCGCCGACGCCGAAGCCAGGCACAAAGCGCATTTGCAGGAGCAGGCCGCCTGGGAAGCCAAGCTGCAAAAGCTTACGACCGAGGGCATCGACGAATCGCGGCCATATTCCTACCTCGCTCTCGACAAGGCCCGCGACGAGCTCGTCTCGGAATCGCAGAGTTCCAGCGCGATCGCCGACGCAGTCGCGCGTGCGAAGCAAGCGGTAGCGCATGCTGAGGACGATCAGGAAGCGCATGAGCGCGACGTGCGTCGCACCAAGGACGAGCTCGACCACAACCGCGACGCCAGCGCGACGGCCAAGCTAACCCAAGCCGTCGCCGACGCCGAGCACGAGCTCTCTGAGGCCAAACAATTGCTCACGCTGCGCCGGGCCGAGTTGGCCAACTTGCAGCTCGACGAACAAGTCCACACGCTGCGCCAGAAATATGCCGAGCAGTTGGTCGCGCTCTACAGGCAAGACGTCGTCTTTACGCCTGAGATGCGGAACGAGGTGCTCACAGACCTCGATGCGCGGAACAGAGCGGCTTCGACGCGGGCCAAACAGCTGGCCGACGATCTGACCAATTTTCTGCAACCACAATGGTATCAAGCCCGCGAGCGGTTCGACGATGCCCGCGCCACGGAGGATGAATCGAAGCTGGCGGCGCTGGCTGCCGAAGTCCAAGCCAAGGACCTCGCCCAGCAGTTGGCCGACTATGAGATCGGGATCAACACCACCAAGGTCGACCGTCTCGTCGACGTGCACACGGCGTGGCAACGCAGATACGAGTTGGCCAATTCGCGGATTTCGACCGGCGAAGCGGCCGAATGGTTGGAGGAGACCAAAGCCGCCAGCGATCGTTTGCGCGTCGACGCGGCAGCCCTCCGCGCGAAGGCCGAGAGTGCCCAGAAACAACTCGACGCCGTCGAAAAGAAGTTGTTGGCCGCCGACAAGTCGGATACGTCTTTGCGCTATTGGCTCACGAAGGCCAGCCAGTCGTTAGAACAGCAGCGGCGGCTGTGCGAAAGAGCCATCGCAGAACTGGAGTCGTCCCGGCGGGTACTCGAAAAGCTGCAAAACGATCTCACGGGCGACACGTTCTCGGCCTCGGCGGCCCGCTGGCTCGCCGAAGGGCGCAAGGACCTTGATTTGGTCTGGGATTACGAAGTCACCCACGTGAACGACGACCGGATCACGATCGGACGGATTCTCAAGGGCCTGTTCTTCTTCGCGCTGGGCATTATCGTGTCGCGCATGCTGAGCCGCGCCTTCGGGAGGCGGCTGCTCTCGAGGATGGGCGTGAATGCCAGCGCGACGGCGGCGTTTCAATCGTTGGCCTACTACTTTCTACTGCTGCTGTTCACACTGTTCGCCCTGAAGCAAGTCGAAGTGCCGCTCACTGCATTCACCGTGCTCGGCGGGGCGGTCGCGCTGGGCGTCGGCTTCGGTAGCCAGAACATCGTCAACAACTTCATCAGCGGCCTGATCCTGCTCGCCGAGCGGCCGGTGAAGGTCGGCGACCTGATCCAGATCAACGACATTTACGGCAACGTCGAGCACATTGGCGCCCGCAGCACGCGCGTCAAGACAGGCGACAACCTCGACATCATCGTGCCCAACAGCAGCTTCCTCGAGACCAACGTCGTGAATTGGACGCTCTCCGACAACAACATGCGGACCCACGTGGCGTTCGGCGTCGCCTACGGCTCGCCGACCGGCAAGCTGACCCACCAGGCGCTCAAGGCGGCCGCGAACCACGACCGGGTGTTCGACCGACCGGCGCCGTTCGTGATCTTCAACAACTTCGGCGACAACGCACTGGAATTTGAGCTGCACTTTTGGGTCTCAGTCCGCACGCTGATGGAGCGCCGCTCGATCGAAAGCGACATCCGCTTCAACATCGAGCACCTGTTCAGCGAAGCCGGCATCGTGATCGCCTTCCCACAGCGGGACGTGCACCTCACGACCGAGAAGCCGTTGCGGGTGCAGCTGGCGCCGGCGGAAGAGGGAGAGGGCGAGGCCGCGTAGAGGGGCCGTCGGCGGACCCAAGTTGCTCGCTAGCTGCCGCAGCTATCAGTGGAAATCTCCCGCGCGCCCAGTTGAAACCTCCCGTTCGCCGCTCTGGACAATTGCCGACCAATCCACTAACTTCCCGCCCACTCATCTGACCATGGCGCGATAGCGTCGTGGCGAACTTTTCAGCTTCTCTTCTCCGAAACTTCATCCATCAAGCGTCGGGAGTCCGTCGTGGCGTCCGCAGCGATTACGGCTCCGACTGAGGGTTTCCTCAGCCGCAGCCAAGATCTCGTGTTGCCGGTGGCCATCATCGCCAGCGTGCTGGTGATTCTGGTGCCGTTGCCGGCGTGCGCTGATGGACGTGCTGCTGTCGGCGAACATCACCGTCGCGGTGATCATGCTGCTGACGACGATCTACGTGCGCACGCCGCTGGAGTTCAGCGTCTTCCCCTCGCTGCTGCTGGCGACGACGCTGGCGCGGCTGGTGCTGAACGTCGCCACCACGCGGCTGATTCTCACCAACGCCGGCACGCAAGGGCGACGACGCGGCCGGCGGCGTGATCACGGCGTTCGGCGAGTTCGTGGCCGGCGACGGCAGATCGTCGTCGGCACTGATCATCTTCGTGATCATCATCGTGATTCAGTTCGTCGTGATCACCAAGGGCGCCACGCGGATCAGCGAAGTCGCCGCCCGGTTCGCCTTGGACGGCATGCCCGGCAAGCAGATGGCGATCGACGCCGACCTGAACGCCGGCATCATCGACGAGCGCGAGGCCCAACGCGGCGGAGCGAAATCACGCAGCAGGCCGACTTCTTCGGGGCGATGGACGGTGCCAGCAAGTTCGTCCGCGGCGACGCCATCGCCGGCATCATCATCACGGTGATCAACATCGTCGGCGGGCTGGTCATCGGCGTCGTCGAGATCGGCATGAGCTTCGGCGAGGCGGCGCACGCTGTTCACGCGGCTGACCATCGGCGACGGCCTGGTGAGCCAGGTGCCGGCGTTCTTGATTTCGCTGGCCGCCGGCTTGCTCGTCACGCGCAGCACGCAGAGCATCGAATTTGCCGCACGAGTTCCTGCGGCAGCTGTTCTCGCGGCCGCAGGCGCTGGCCGTGACCGGCGGTTTCCTGGCGATGCTTGATGTTCACGAGCCTGCCGCAAGATCCCGCTGCTCACGCTGCTCGGCGGCTGCCTGGGCATCGCCAGCATGCTCAATCGCCGCGAGTCGCAAGTCGAGCGACGACGAAAAGCTCAAAGCGGAAGCAGAGAAGAACGCCAAGCCCAAGGAAGAGCGCGTCGAAGACTACCTGACGGTCGACCCGATGGAGATCGGAACTCGGCGTCGGCCTGATTCGCCTGGCCGATCCGAAGCGCGGCGGCGATCTGCTCGAACGCGTGCAGCGGGTGCGGCAGAACGTGGCCGCCGAGATCGGCATCATCATGCCCAAGGTCCGCATCCGCGACAACATGCGGCTCGACGCACAACAGTATCGCATCAAGATCGCCGACATGCCGGTCGCCGACGGCGAGGTCGAGCCGGGACGGCTGCTGGCGATCGACTCCGGCGTGACCACCGGCCAGATCGACGGCATCGCCGACCAAGGACCCCGCCTTCGGCACCGACGCCAAGTGGATCGATCCGGCCGCCGCGACGCAGGCCGAGATGTACGGCTACACGGTGGTCGAGCCGGGCGCGGTGCTGGCGACGCACCTGACCGAAGTCTGCCGCCGCCACGCCGACGAGATCCTCACCCGCGACGCCACCAAGCACCTGGTCGACGAACTGAAGACGACGTCGCCGGCCGTGGTCGACGAATTGATTCCCAGCGTGATGAAGCTCGCCGAAGTGCAAGCAGTCTTGCAGATGCTGCTTCCGCGAGCAGGTGTCGATCCGGCAACTGGGGCTGATCCTCGAAACGCTCGGCGACCATGCCCCGCGGACGAAGGACCCGATCCTGCTCACCGAGTACGTGCGGCACCGGCTGGCGCGGCAGATTTGCACGCGCTATCGCGACGCGCGAGGCGGAGCTGCTACGTCGTCGCGCTCGACCCGGCGCTCGAAGACCGGATTCGCGCCGGCTTCGAGCACATCCGATCGCGGCATGTTCATCCGCCTGTCGCCACAAGCGGTCGAAGCCACCTGCCGCGCCGATCGCCACGCGAGATCGAAAAGCTCACCACCGCGCACCACACGCCGATCGTGCTGGTCAGCCCGCAGATTCGCGCGGCAGTCAAGCAAATCACCGAAAACCACCTGCCGCAATTGGTGGTGCTGAGCTTCAACGAAATCACGCGCGACACGAAGATCGTGACGGTGGGAATCGTGAGCGAGCCGACAGTTAGGCAAGCGTAACATCGTCAACGCGATTACCTCGGACCAACGGATAACGCTCGATCAATTTCCATGGACATCAAAACCTTTCGTGCGAAGACAATGCAGGACGCTTTGGCGCTGGTGCGACGGGAGCTGGGGCCCGACGCATCGGTGCTCCACACGCGAGAGCTCAACGGCACGCTCGTGCGACGGGTACTATTTGGGCGGGAGTATGAGGTCGCCGCGTCGTCCAACGTCAACGTGCCGAGCCGATTGCCGGCCCGGATGCGAGAAGCAGAGAGGGCGGAGAGCGACGTCCGAAGGACCGAATACCGGGAGCATGCCGCGTCCGTGCTCCATGCGCCAAGCTCCGTGCTCGATCACAAGGTGGCTGGGCAGCTCGATCGCCTGCAAGAGATGATCGAAAAGCTCTGCAACCAGCCGGCGACACAGCCCCGGCACGACTTGCCGGAGTCGCTGTTCCACGTCTTCACGGACATGATCGAGGCAGAAGTCGACGAGGCCATCGCCCGCAACTTGATCGACCGCATCCGCGGCGACGCCGCCGCTCACGTGGCCGACCCGCTGTTGGTCAAGGCCCGCATCGCGCAGATTCTGGAGGACGAAATTCGCGTCACCGGTCCCATCGCCACGAGCGCCGACAAATGCCGGCTGGTGGCGCTGGTGGGCCCGACCGGCGTCGGCAAGACGACGACCATCGCCAAGCTCGCCGCCAACTATCGGCTCCGCGAGAAGAAGCGCGTCGGCCTGATCACGGTCGACACCTATCGCGTGGCGGCCGTCGAACAGCTGCGCACGTATGCCGACATCATCGACCTGCCGATGGAGGTGGTCTCGACGCCGCGCGAGATGCGCGAGGCGGTCGCACGGATGCGAAATCTCGACTTGGTGTTGATGGACACCGCCGGCCGCAGCCCGCGCGACGAGATTCGGATTCAAGAGTTGCGGTCGCTGCTGGCGGAAGCCGAGGCGGACGACGTGCTGCTGGTGCTCAGCGCGACCGCCGGCACCAAGAGTCTGACGGCCACCGCCGAGCGATTCGCCGAAGTCGGCACCACGTCCCTGCTGCTCACCAAGCTCGACGAAGCCACCAGCCTCGGACATCTCGTGGCCTTGACGCGCGAGTGCCGCCTACCGATTAGCTATCTCACCGACGGCCAAAACGTGCCCGACGACATCCAAGTCGCCGAAGCGCGGCAGCTCGCGTATCTGATGCTGGGAGTCGAACGATAAGTGTGATTGACTATCCGTGTCGTCGGGGGCGGGGACGCCCCGGCTCGCTCACGAATCAAAAGTCCAAGATGTCTGACCAAGCCTACAACTTGCGCAAGTTGGTGCTCGACGCGGCGCCGCATATCGATGCCGACGCGGCACTGCCGCCGACGATCGTGGTCGCCGGCGGGAAGGGTGGCGTCGGCACGACCACGGTGGCGATCAATCTCGCCGCCGCACTCGCGCAAAGCGGGCGCCGCACGGCGCTCGTCGACGCCGCACCCAACGCCGACGTGGCCCCGATGCTCGGCGTCGACGTCGACCGGGGTGCGAGCCTCGCCGACGTGCTGTCGGGCACTTGTGCCGCAGCCGACGCGCTCCGCTCCGGACCGGCGGGAATGACGCTGCTGGCCGGCGAATGGGCGGCCGAACGGATCAGCCGCTCATTCGAACCGGTCGCTCGAGCGGCTCTGCGAACAATTGCCGTTGCTCGAACGCCTATGCCGACGTGCTCGTCGTCGACGTCGGCAGCGGCGTCAAACCTTGGTGGCAACGGCTCTGGTCGCAGGCGGCGCTGGTGCTGCTGGTGACCACGCCCGACGACGTGGCTGTGGTCGACGCCTACGCCACAATCAAACACGGACTGCCGGACGAGGACGTTGACCTTCGCATCCTGGTCAACGAGTGCAGCGACACGGCCACGGCCACCGACGTGCAGAGCCGACTCGCCGCGACATGCCGACGGTTCTTGGGCCGCTCGATCGGACGTGCGCCGCTGCTGCCGCGGCATTCCCAGCCGATCGACGCTGGCACGAGCGCACCGCTGGCATGGGAAGCACCTGCGACGGCATTCGCCCGAAACGTTCACCAACTCGGTCGATTTGCCGCCGACGTGCTGGCGCAGCATGCGCGGGCCGAGCGCGAAACGTACGAATTGTCAACATGCTGAGAAAATTCATTCAACTCGCGCCGCGTGCCGCGTCGATATTCGGCGATATAGCGGCACCGCGCCGCGTCTTGTTAAGCTGGCAAACCTGCACGAACTTTGACGGCCATCGAGCGGATCGTAATGGGACGCATCTACGCCGGCATCCTCGGACCCTTGGCCATGGCGATTGTCATTTGCCGCGGCATCAAGGACTCGGGAGGCATCGAGAGCACGCTGACCCTGGCGATCGTCGCGCTGGCCGTCTACGCAATCATCGGCTCGGTGCTGGGGCAAATCGCTCAAGCGACGGTCGACGAGTCGGTGCAACAGAAGATCGAGCAGCAACTCGCTCCACATCCGACGCACGACGCGACTACCGGAGCCGCAACGTGATTCGAGAGGCAGTTTGCAGCCGCATGCCTTGCTTGAACAACGACCGAACATCCACGACATAATCACTGTAAACACCGTCGAGACGGATCTCGACATGGCTCACGACGAGCCAGTGGCTGATCACGGAGGATTGCATGCCCACAGTTATCGCGTCCCACATTGCTGCACGGAAGTCGAGAACCCCAGAGGAGATGCTCGAGATTTGGACCGAGTTCAAGGCCAATCAAGACAACCAGTACCTGCGCAACCGCCTGGTCGAGCAGTATCTGCCGCTCGTGAAGTACAACGGGGAGCGAATCTGGTCGCGGCTGCCCGAGGGCGTCGATCTCGACGATCTGATCTCCGCGGGCATTTTCGGCCTGATGGATGCGATCAACGCCTTCGACATGTCGCGGGGCGTCAAGTTTGAAACGTATTGCGTACCGCGGATTCGCGGCGCCATGCTCGACGAACTTCGCACGATGGACTGGGTTCCCCGGCTGGTGCGCAGCAAGGCCAGTCGGCTCAACGAGGGAATCAAGACTCTCGAAGCCAAGCTCGGACGCTCGCCCAACGAGAACGAGTTGGCTGACCACATGGGCCTGAGCGTCGCCGAACTCGAAAAGATGATCACCGACGCCAACGCCGTGAACTGTATCAGCCTCAACAAGAAATGGTACGAAACCGACAGCTACAAGGACGTCCGCGAAATCGACATCCTCGAGGACAAGAAGGGGGAAGACCCCACGAAGCGGATCCAGAAATCGGATCTGATGCGGCTCGTGACCAAGGGCCTCAACCGCAACGAACGGTTGATCATCATCCTCTACTACTACGAAGAGTTGACGATGAAAGAGATCGGCGCGACGCTCGATCTCTCCGAGAGCCGGGTGAGCCAAATGCACAGCGCGATCGTGCAACGGCTGCAGAATCAGTTGGGTACGCGTCGCCCCGAATTCGGCTCGGTTTAGTAATCATTTCACGTGACGTGCGACGGGGATTTCGCCGCTTTCGTCCAGATGCGGCCAGGAGTCGCCCGCGACGCGCGTCTGCGACGCCGTTCCCCCCAAGAATCACGGCAGCCCATGCAGGAAGAACTTGCTTCAGACGCCGTTCGAATCGAGTCGTTCGACGACGACTTCCGCTACAGGCTGCGAAAGTTGCAGCGCCATCCTGCCTATCTCTACGTCAAGACCAAGCTCCGAGCGGCTCGACGGTTACTGCCCAACGCATGGCGGATGGCCACCCATGAGTATCGCCAATTACCGGCGGCGGTCATCGTCGGGGCCGCAAAGTGCGGGACCACCCAGCTGTTCGCCTATTTGACGCGGCACCCGCGTTGTTTCGGCGGCACCCGAAAAGAGATCGACTACTTTTCCCGGCACGCCGATCGTCCGCTGGCGTGGTATCGTTCCCGCTTTCCCCTGCGGCGTACTGTTGATCGCGTAGGTGGAATCTGCCTCGAGGCGTCGCCTTCGTATTTGCCCCTTCCGGAAGCACTCCACCGCATGCACGACGTGCTGCCCGATGCCGCGGTGATCGTCGTCTTACGCGCCCCAGTCGACCGTGCGTTTTCCCGATATCAACACCTATACCAACGACGATTCGAGTCGCGCAGTTTCGAGGAAATGGTGCATGAGGCCGTGCGAGGTGGGCAGCAACGTGCCGGAGCGACGGGACGGCAGACTTTGCCGACTTCTTTGTCCGCGAACGTGGCGGACTGCATTGCCGGGGGATACTACGCCGAGCAGATCGACGCGCTGCTGCGATTGTATCCTCGTCAACAGGTCCTGGTTCTGGATAGCGCCGATCTGTTCGACGACACCAATGCGACGTGCCAGCGAGTGTTCGATTTCTTGGGTTTGGAGCGGTTCGACGTGAAGCCGCAGAAGATCTACAACCGTGGTTTTTACCGCGAGACGATCGAGCCTACGACGGCCGCGTTGCTCCAGGAGCACTATCGGCCTCACGACCAGCGCCTGGTCGCGTTGCTCGGCCAGCGATTTCGCTGGATGGATGCCGACGTCGCCGCGGCGACCATTCGGCGGGCGGCGTAAAGCGAAGCTCACTTGGGCCGCTCGGCGATTTGCGGCACGCTCTCGAAGTCCAGCGGCAAATGCCGGCTATAGATCTCCAGCGACAGGAGATTCAGCGCCGTGACGTAGAGCCTTCCGCCGTAGGCCGACCATTTGTCGGGAACGGGTCGGAGCGGATCCCAACTGCCGGCGAGCGGGCCCTCCAGCAACTGCGACTGGATTAAGAGCGGCTCGAGCGTTCGGGACCAAGCCTGCCAATAGTCGCCGCCCAGGTAGAACATCGCCTGGGTGCCGTAGTACCAGTAGTAGGTGTCGCGCTGGGGATTGGCGAGCGTGCCGATCGGCGCACCGGCCCGCGAATCGCCAACTTGCGGCAGATTGGCGAGCAGGTGACCCGCGCCCGCTTGCAATAGCGCGTCGTCCGGCGGGCAGCCGAGGTGCACCTCCATCAGCAGGCCGACCGACGTCATCACCGTGCTCGGCAGCCGGCCGTGGCGCGTGAGCGGGTCGGTCGGCGACGCCCAAGGATTGTAGCGATAAAGCCCGGGACGACTGGCGTCATCGCGGCACGACGCCAGGCATTTGGAAATTCGCGCGAGCGTATCGGGCCGAACGTCCAAGCCGGCAAGCTGCCCACTCCGCAGCGCGACCAATTGCCAGCCGGTGACGGAAAGATCGGTATTCACGCCGGGTGCATACGCGCCAGCCGCCCTTCTGCGGATGTTGCGTCTTTGCCAAATAGTCGAGCGCCCGCTGTGATGGCCCGACAAGTTGCGGGTCGCCGGTCATCCCATAGGCTTCTGCGAGCGCCAGCGTGGCGATGCCGTGGCCGTAGAATCGCGTGACCAGCCCCGCCGGTCGGCCGTCGTCGACGAACAACTCGCCGTTCTGCTGCTGAGCATGGATCAAGAATTGGAGGGCGTCGTCAACTGTGCGGCAGTAGCGGCCGTCCACGTGATCGTGCCCGGCGCCGAGAAACGCGAGCAGTGCCAATCCCGTCGCGGCCACGTCGGCACGAATGCTGACCGGTTCCGCTTCGGGATCAATCGCCCCGCGCAAATCGTCGAACCGCCAGCGTCCGTCGTCGAGTTGCACCCGCGCCAGGAAGTCGAGCCCGCGCTCGATTGCGGCGCGGCTCTCGCGCGGCGTCTGCTGGTTGATGCCGCGGAGGGCGAAGGCCGCGGCCGGTCGACGCGGCCGTGCTTGCTCGCGGCTGGGTTCGTCGGCCGGCAGCGCGGCCAGCCCGACCGGCCGACGTTCGGTCGGTCCGTAGATCGGACGCGAAGCCAGCCGCGGCGCGGCGTCCACGATCGTCGCCGACGGCGCCAGCGCGAGCGTGTCGAGATGTTCCAACGGCGTAATGGCCGCGGCGACGGCAGGCCGAGTCCCGTCCTCCAACTCAGGTGCTGCCGCTACGCTCGGTGATTCCACTTCCGCTGCCGGCAGCCACGCTTCGACGGTCGTTCGCCGCGGTCTCGGGAACGGCTTTCCGCCAGGCGCGAACGCCAAGTCGGTCATTGAGGCGCTTGGACGAGGCAACGAAACATCGCGAGCCTCTGGTCGATCAAACTCGTCCGACACAGCGGCCTCGGCGAGCGGACCAACCGCGAAGCTGGGGGTCGAATCCACTCGTGGCGCGGGCGCCCGCGCCACGATGTGCAGCGTCGGCACCGGAGGACCGGCAAGTTGGCTGTACGCCCGGCAGAGCATGAGGACGAGCAAGATGTGCACGATCAGGCTAACGGCGAATCCCAGGGTCGGCGACGGCCGCCGGTCCACGCGAATGCGGTACACCGGCTGGCGCGTCGTTTTGGTTCGCCAAGGTGCACGCATCGAGTCGACCGTCCTTTATTTACTGCCGAACTATCTCTACCGCCGAACTGTGTTTACCGCCGAATAGGGTTTACCGCCGAACGGTGGCATCGAGCGATTGCCATGCCAGGGAAGCCCGTGCGCTATCGGGATATTCGTCAACGATCTCTTGGTACAATTTGCGCGCCGGCTCTAGCCGCTGCGTGTCTTCAAGCACCTGGGCCGCCGCGTAAATTGCTTCCGCCTGCCAGTGGCGATACGGCTCGGGGGCGGAGGGGCCGCCGTGGCCGTAAGCCGCTTTGAAAAACATTCGCACCGCGTCGTCGTACTGCTTTCGAGTGACGTGAATCTGGCCCAACACGAACTCGGCACGCAGGCTGAGAAGCCCCGTATTGCCGGCCGCGACGGCCGCCAGCTCGCGCTCGGCTTCGTCGAGTCGCCCAAGTTCGTAGAGCGCGGCGCCGCGATCGCAGTGCGATTCCATCGCCATCTTGTTCTCAGGAAATTCCGCGAGCGCACGGGTGGCTAACTCAAGCACTCGCGGCCAGTCGTGGACCTCGTCGGCCGCCCTTGTCGCATGGAACAAAGCCGTCGTCCGCAACGGTTCGCTGGCGGTTTGATCGCCGATTGCCGCGGTGAACCGCTTGAGCGAGTCCGCAAACTGACGCCGCTCGAACAAACATTCGGCCGCCATGATCCGCGCGTCGGCTGCAAGCGGGCCATTCGGCTCTTCAGCAACCTGACGCTCAAACGTCGCCTGCGCGTCCTCAAACGCCCGCTGGTTGAAGCGGCACCAGGCCAACTTGTGGGTCGCCCGCTCGCGTAAGGCCGCGTCCGTTGCAGTTCGCACGGCACCCTGAAAGCTCTCCGCGGCAGCCGGAAAATCGCCGGCTGCATACTGCGACTCGCCGACTCGAAAACGGCACTCCGGCGCGAGGGCACTTTGCGGGAACGACTCAACCAGCCGGGAATAGGTGGCCGTCGCCTGCTCGCGCCGACCCGACTGCTCGTAGGCCCAGGCCAGATCGTAAAGCACGCGATCAAGCTGCGGGAAATGCGGATCATCCTGGACGACCGCCGCCAGCGTGTTAACTGCGTCGGTCGGCCGATTCTGCCCCAACTCACACAGGCCGCGTACGTGCAGCGCCTCCGATCGCCGCGGGTCGTCCGCAAGCACTTCCGACACGTCGGCCAGACTGCCGGCGAAATCGCCCCGCGCGTGGCGAAGCTGGGCGCGGAGCAAGTGGGCTTCGACTGCCACCGCGTGCTCGGTGCATCGCTGCAAACACTGGTCGAGCGACGCTTCCGCCGCCGGCGCGTCCGACTGCGCGAGTTGCGTGCGGGACAGGTCAAAGAGCGCTCGCGGCACGAAAGCACTCTCCGGATACTCGGCAAGCAAGCGCTCGATTGCCTGCTGGGCCGCCTGCGGTTGCTGGCCTGCGAGTTGTTTCTCCGCCAGCGCCAGCAGCACGTCACCTCGACGCCGATGGGCGTCGGCCGCCAACGGATGTTGAGGGAACTCGGCCCCAAATCTCGCGAAGCTGCGTGCCGCATCGACGAGTCGATCCAGCTCCTGCTGCGCGACGCCCAGCGCATAGAGCGCTTCGGCCCGCTGCGGATGCTGGCGAGAACTCTTTAGGACCGTTTCATAGGCCGCCACGGCCAAATCAAGCCGGCCGCGATCGTAGAGCGCCTCTGCGCGATAGAAGGCGGCTCGTTCGGCAAGCGCGCCGTTCGGAAACTGGCTCAACTGTTGGTCGAGCGAGTCGATCGCGGCGTCGAGCAGCTCGTCGCGTTCCGCGCCCGTCGCATCGTGGCTCAAGTTGTAAGCGGAAAGTCCCAAGTAGGAGTGAAGCTGCTCGATCTCGCCCAGGCTGAACGTCAGCGGCGACGCATTCAGGCGGACCAACTCGGCCCGCGCGTCGGCATAGCGCGCGACGCTGAAACAAACAGACGCCGCGTTGGAGGCGAGCCCGAGCGGCGATTGGATCGTTCGGCGATTCTTCCGCGAGCGCGGCATACTCGGCCTCGGCCAGATCGTAGAGCGCCGCGCTGCTGCATTGCCGCGGCCGCGCGGAAGCGCTCCACTGCCCGCGGGTCGGTTGCGTGGGCGATCGACGCTCCCAACAGTATTGCAACTAGCGCAGCAGCCCAAATCCGGGATGGTCCGATCCCTCGGCCCATGTTCCTTGATCCTCCGTGACGTCGTATCGCCTGTATGCGAAGCACCGCAATTTATCGCGCTCGGCCTCATGCTGAACAGCGCAAAGCCTCTCCGCTGCTAGCACGACCGCTCAAGTTCGCCCCGTCCGCTCAACTGGCCAGCGAACTGCGCGGCAGAATTGGCGACGAGATCAGGCCGGTTGATGCAGTTATCCGCACCGCCTATGATTACGCATCTTGTGTAATCTATCGGCATCAGGAACGGCGGCCGGCGCCAAAATTTGATGGAGCGATTCTCCAGTGTTCTCCTTGCTAGCCGCTGCCGCTAGTCCGGCACTCACTCCGCTGGACGTTCCCCCCATCTTCTGGGTGGCGTTTTGCGCCGGCACGTCGATTCTGCTGGCGCTCGACATGTTCGTCTTCCACCGCCACTCCTACGAGCCGACGCTCCGCGAGTCGGCCCTCTGGACGCTGTTTTGGTGCAGCCTGGCCGCGGTGTTCAACGTCGGCGTGTGGTGGTGGTTCGGCAAGGTGCACGCGCTCGAATTCCTGATGGGCTACCTCGTGGAGTGGTCGTTGTCGATGGACAACGTGTTCGTGTTCGTCGTGATCTTTGCCTATTTTGGCGTTCCGCTGAAACACCAGTACCGCGTGCTCTTTTGGGGGATTATCGGGGCGATCTTGATGCGGCTGGTGTTCATCTTGGCGGCGTCCAGCTTGCTGCACTACTTCGAGTGGACGTTTTACGTGTTCGGCGCTTTCCTGGTGTACACGGCGATCAAGCTGGCGGTTTCCCACGGCGGCGAGTCGCACCCGGAGCAAAACATCTTCGTGCGGATTTGTCGCCGCTTTCTCCCCGTCGCGCCGGGCTCCCACGGCGACCGTTTCTTCGTCCGCCAGAACGGCACGCTCTACGCCACGTCGCTGTTCCTGGTGCTGATCGTGATCGACGTCACCGACGTGCTGTTCGCGGTCGACAGCGTACCGGCGATCTTCGGCATCACCAAGGAACCGTTCATCGTCTTCACGTCGAACATCTTTGCGATCATGGGCCTGCGGGCGCTCTACTTCCTGCTGGCCGGCGTGATGTCGCTGTTCCGCTACCTGAACTACGGCCTGAGCGCGATTCTCGGCTTTATCGGCGTCAAGATGCTGCTGCACCACTGGTGGGAGCCCAGTCATGCGTTGTCGCTGGGCATCATCGTCGGCCTGCTGGGAACGTCAATCGTCGCGTCGCTGTGGGCGGCGCGGCGCGAGGCGGCGAGCACCACGGCACAAGTCGACGAGACACCGCCCGCGGAGTGACCGGCCGATTCGTGACGCGAAGACGCCCGCGGCGGCGGTGGGAATTAGGGGTTCGCGTCGTCGGACACGACGAATTCTCCAAAGACGAATTGGACCAAACCACGACTTGGCGGCGGCCGACGCCACCAATTTCCCCGCTTTTCTTGACACCCGGGGCCGTCTGCGGTGCAATAATGGAAGGGACGGCGATCGGCAAGGGTCGCCCGCCCCAGGAACAGAACAAGGTGCTCTGCTATGACGCGACGCAATTCAGTCGAACGTCGTCCCTCCGCCTTCACGCTCGTCGAAATGCTGATCGCCATGGCGATCACGTTGGTGATGATCGGTGCCGTGGTGACGCTCTTTGCCAACCTCAGCAACAGCGTCCGCGACCGCCGGGCGGTGGTCGAGATGAGCGGCCAACTGCGACACGCCCGCAACATGCTCCAGCAGGATTTGCAGGGCGCGACTTGCAATGGCCTAGTCTGGCAGCGGCCGGATGAGAACCAGGGCTACATCGAGATCGTTGAAGGGCCGCAAACGGATAGCAACCCCTCGCCGATGCTGCACGACACTAACAATGACGGCATCGTCGACACGTCCGATTTCGACGTGGCCGTCTCGATCCTGCCGCGGAATAACGCGGTCGAGGATCTCAACAACGACGGCAAGATCGAAGACAACGAGATCGAACAGTACACCCGCAATCCACGCAGCCTAGCCCCCGGCGGACTGGGCGACTTTGACGACGTCCTGATGCTCACGGTCCGCAACGAGCACGAGCCGTTCGTCGGGCGCCAGCCGGGCAACGTGCGGATCGACGCCAACAACGCGGCAAAATTCGACGTCGATCCCGGCACCGATGCCTGGTCGACGACATCCATCGAATCGCCGCTGGCCGAGGTCGTCTGGTACGCGATCGAGAATCCCGACGCCGACCACAATGCCAACGGCTTTTTCGGTGAGCCGGGAATGCGGACGATCTACCGCCGCACGCTGCTTGTCGCGCCCTGGGTCAATCCGTACCGATATACGAATACCGCAACCGGTGAAGTCGTCGACACGTTTAAGATCGTTGGCGATAGTGGAGGGCCGTTTACTGCCAAGCCAGGTTTGGTGCGGATTCTCAACAACGACATAAATCAAAACGACGTTCCGCAGGCAATTGCCGCATTGATCGCTTTCCAAGAGCGGTACGATTTGTCGGTTCGGCTCGAGTGGGATCCGCTCTTGGGTGCCGACGGCCGCTGGAAGATCGTCGCCAACACGCTCGGCGATCTCACCAAACGCGAAAATCGCTATGAACATCACTTCTATCGCCCCGTAGCTTCTGGGCAGAAACCCATCGGGCGCGAGTTTCCATTCGCCGTGGTCTCCACCGGCAGCGAATACGGCGGCGACAACGTGGTATTCGTGCTTGATCCGGACGTTGCAGCAGACCTTCCTCCCAACCCGCCTTTCGTCGCAGCGTCGGCAAAAGCCAACATTGCGAACAACGCCTTCGTGAGTGGTTACGTCGCGTCCTATTCCATCAACAATCCCGACAGTCCGAACGGCCCATATCCCGTTCGGCCACTTGCGTACGTCGACGAAGACAGCACGACCGTGGCCACTGCCCGGGCGATGCTCAACGACGAGGGCAAAGTCGTTCGGGTCGTGAAAGGCTTGGTGCCGCTTTCCGGCGACCGGCGCGGCGAGGACGTGATGCTCACCGACGCGCTGGGGTTCGATTTACGTGTATACGACCCCGGCGCACCGCTATACGGGGTCTTGGATGATCCAAGCGATACGAGTTCGCCGTTGGCGGCAGGTTCTCGAACCGTCCGACGTTGCCTGGAGATATGCGTACGACGCCGACATGCCCAATCAAGCGTCGTTCGTGGACGGGACCACGAAGTATCCTTTGGTCGGACAAGGGGCTTTTGTCGACCTGGGCTATGGCTTCGGGCATTTCGCGCCGCAACTCGCTGCCAACTCCGGGCTGGTAGCCCCTTGGTTTTTCGCCGCTCGAGCGCTGAGCGACGTGTATCTTGACTCTCGGACGGCTGCCCAAGCGATCTTCAGTCAACTGGCGCCTGGCTACGCCGTGTTCGACACGTGGTCGTTCCATTATGAGAACGACGGCTTGAATGAAGATCAGTTCTGGCACAATGGATCGAACTGGACTCAGTTTGATCCTTTGGTTGACGAGGGCACAAACGGCCTCGACGATCCGGGAAATTACAGCGATGGCAAGGACATCACCCGCCTCGGCCCCGACGACGTCGGCGAGCGGGAGACGGCGCCGCCCTACGATAAACCGCTCCGTGGCGTGCAGGTGCATCTTGCGGCTCTACGAGCGCGACAGCCGGCAGATTCGCCAGGTCAGCGTCAACCAGAGCTTGGTGCCGGAGTGAGGGAGGGTTGAGAGTCGAGAGTTGATGGTTAGGAAACGTGCGGCTCAATGCGAAATTCTTCTGACTCTCAACTCTGAACCCTCAACTCTCAACTCTCCTCATGCACACCATTCGTCTCCGTGGTCCGTGGCAGCTCGAGCCGGTGTTTCGGTATGTGCCGCGGGAGGATGGCGGGTACGAGCGGCTGGCGGATGGCCTGCCGGCGGCAGCGCGGATGCACGTGCCGGCCGATTGGAGTGGGGCCTTCGGCGGCGATTTTCTCGGCCGCGTGCGTTACGTGCGGACGTTTAACTCGCCCCCCGGCCTGCAGCCCGACGAGAGGGTCTGGCTCGTCGTCGAGCCGCAGCGGTCCGAGGCCAGCGTGATGATGTCAGAGGAGTCGTTGGGCGTGGTCAAGGCAGATGGCCCGCCGCTGCGATTCGACATTACCCACTTGCTCAGCCCCCAGAATCGGTTGGAGGTATTTGTCGATCATCCCGTGATTGCGGAGGGGCGAACAACCGAAAGCGGCGCCGCATCGCTGCCGCCCGGCGGTTTGGTTGGCGAGGTGCGACTGGAGATCGAAGAGGGGCGGTGACGGAACACCGAACGGGGCTCACCTAACTGGCCGCTGAAGCGGCCAGTCCGTTGGGGAGGCGGCGGCTTGTCCGTTGTCGGCTCGTGAACCACAATGGGTGGGACGTGTCTCGTGAAGACACTGGTTGGGCCACGCGGATGCAATGGCATTCGTCGTGGCCGACGACGCCAATTTCCGCACCCTGACTTCCGCATCCTCAATCCTATGCCTTCCTGCGTACTCGCTTATTCCGGTGGACTGGATACTTCGGTGATTCTCGGCTGGCTGCAAGACGAGGGGTACGACGGTGCATGCCGTGTACGTCGATCTCGGGCAGCCGTGCGAGGACCGCGAGGCGATTCTGAAGAAGGCCCGCGACTGCGGGGCGGCGTCGGCCCGCATCGTCGACGCCCGCGAGGAGCTCTGCCGCGACTTCGCGTTTCCCGTGCTGCAGTGGCAGGCGAAGTACGAGGGCATCTATCTGCTGGGCACGTCGATCGCCCGGCCGCTGATCTCGAAGGTCTGCCTGCAGGTGGCCCGCGAAGTGGGCGCGACGGCCTACGCCCACGGCGCGACGGGCAAGGGGAACGACCAGTGCCGCTTCCAACTGGCGGCCGAAGCGCTCGAGCCGGAGATCAAGATCATCGCCCCCTGGCGGATGAAAAAGTTCCGCGACATGTTCCCCGGCCGCACGCGAAATGATCGCCTATTGCGAGGCGAAGAAGATTCCCGTCAAGGCGTCGGTCGCCAAGCCGTACAGCTCCGACGAGAACTGCCTGCACATCAGCTACGAGGCGGGCAAGCTCGAAGACCCGGCCGTCGACGGCGTCGCGATCGTCGACTTCGGCATGACGGTTTCGCCGCAGGAGGCGCCCGACAAAGTCGAAGAGGTGACGCGTCGGCTTCGAGCACGGCGTGCCCGTCACGATCAACGGCGAGAAGAAATCGGCCCTGGCGATGGTCGAAGAGATGAACGAGATCGCCGGTCGCAACGGCGTCGGGCGGATCGACATGGTCGAGAATCGCTTCGTCGGCATGAAGAGCCGCGGCGTGTACGAAGCGCCCGGCATGACGGCCCTCTACGCGGCCCACCAGGCGATCGAGCAACTCACGCTCGACCGCGACATGCTCCACCTCCGCGACCGGCTCGCGCCCGAAGTGGCCGAGATGGTGTACTACGGCTTCTGGTACGTGCCGAAGATGGACGCCCTGATGGCGTTCATCCGCGAAGCGCGAGGAGCCGGTCACCGGCGAAGTGACGCTCGGGCTCTACAAGGGCAACATCTTGGTCGCGCGGCCGCACCAGCCCCAACAGCCTCTACGACGCAGCGATCGCCAGCATGGAAGGCGGCGGCAGCTACGACCAAACCGACGCGGAAGGCTTCCTGCGAATCCAAGGGCTGCCGAGCCGGGTGCTAGGGCAAAGTGCGGCCGCGAAAGTGACTAACGACCGCTTGAGGCCTGCCATGTACCTCCTCGAAAATCCAGTCCTCCAGCGCGAGCTGCTCACCAACCTCCGCATGACGCGGGCGTTTGTGCTGTTGTTCTTCTATATCGCACTGCTGGGTGGCATCGTCTATCTCGCCTGGCCGCAGGAGCAGCGGATCGACATGGCGCGGTCGCAGTCGGCCAAGCAGCTGGTGGACCTGTTCTTCCTGGGGCAGTACATGCTGGTGTCGCTGCTGGCGCCGAGCTTTGCCGCCGGGGCGATCACGGGCGAAAAAGAGCGGCAAAGTTACGAGATGCTGCTGGCCAGCCCACTGCGGCCGGGAGCGATCGTGCTGGGCAAGCTGTTTGCGTCGCTTTGCCACCTGGCGATCTTGATGTTCTGCTCGCTGCCCATCGTCATGCTCTGCCTGCCGCTGGGCGGCGTGTCGCCGTACGAGGTGATGGCGGCCTATTTTGCGATGATCATGTCGGTCGGGCTGTTCGGCATGATCAGCTTGTGGACGAGCAGCATCTTTCGCCGCACGAGCGCGTCGCTGGTCGTTTCCTATCTGCTGATTCTGCCGTTGGCGATCGTCAGCGTGCTGGCCTGGAACCAATTGGGCCGCAGCGCCGAAATCCGGCTGCTGCTCGTGATGACGGTGGTGCCTGTCGCTTACCTTTCCGTGGGCGCGCTGATGTGGCACGACGCCTGCCGCCGGCTGCTCTATCCGTCCGACCTAGGCAGCGAGGGGAAGGAAGTCGTCGACTTGGAAACCGAGGCCCGCGACGCCGTGGGACTCTACATCAAGCGCGACGAATTCCCCGACCGGCTGTTCGCCCCGCCCAAGCGGACGACGTTTCTCGATGACGGCGAGAACCCGATCTACGACAAGGAGATGCGGAGCGAGATCTTCGCCCAGGGCACACTGATGCTGCGGCTAGTGATTCAGATCAGCATGGCGCTCGCCCTGTTCGTGATGGGATATTGCTTGTTCCTTCGGCCCGAGTACGCGCCCTGGTACATCGCCTACGTACTGTTGTTCAACATGCTAGTCGGCCCGGTATTCTCGGCCGGCAGCGTCACCAGCGAACGCGAGCGGCAAACGCTCGACCTGCTGCTCACCACGCTCGTGACCCCCTGGCAAATGCTGTGGGGCAAACTGCTCTCCGGACTGCGCGTCTCGAGCGTGCTGACCGGCTTCCTACTCTGGCCGCTGGTCCTGGCTTGCCTGATGCCGCTGCTCGGGTTCTGGTCGCATCTGCCGACGATCGTCGGCTACTTTCTCGTCGTCGCCCTGTGCTGTCTGACGACCGCGATGACCGCCTTGTTTTGCTCGACCGAGTTTCACAAGTCAGACACGAGCCTGATTTGCGCGTATCTGATCATCATCGTGATGTTTGTCGGCCCCTTGGCGGCCAGCTATTTCGCCGGCACGTTCTTCCAGGGCAGTCATGGCGCCGCGGTCGTCGATAAGCTCGGGGTGCTGAGCCCGTTTGCGGCGACTTTCTCGCTGCCGCTCGCCATGGAGAGCAGCGACGCCGGCGGCAGCAGCGGAGTGGTGAGCGTGGCAAACGCGAATCTGCCCCTGTTCTTTGGCTTCGTCGCATGGTCGCTCGCGTACAATGGGCTGCTCTTGCTGGCGATGATCAAGCTATTCCAAGTGCGATGGCGCGTGGCCGATTAGTCGCGCTCCGCTGCACGTTGCGGCCAACTGCCACCCCTTGACGATCGCACGTTCGTCGTGCGATAACAGCGCCAGCGGCGCGCTACCGCGCGACCGGCCGAGCACTGCCATGTCCACCACGCCGACCATGAAACGTCCCAAGACGCAGGACGAGCGCGATTTGGTGCTCTACGACGCGCGTTTGCAGCGTCCGATTCGCATGAAGGTGCCGGAGCTTCAGCGGGCCGACCGGCTGCGACACGTGATCTTTTCCGGCCAATTCGACGTGCCGCTCCTCGAGGAGCTCGGCGACGTGGCGGACATGATTCGCATGCTCTCCAAAAGCCGCGCCGGGCAGGATTTTCTTATCAAACTGCTGCCCCACAAACGGGCAATGCTCTATTTTACGCAGCCATCCACGCGGACGTTTCTCTCGTTCATGGCCGCCTGCCAAATCCTCGGCATCACTTGCAACGAGGTCCGCGATCCGGCCACGTCGAGTGAAACCAAGGGCGAAACTCGCTTCGATTCGCTCCGCATGTTCAGCAGCTATTTCGACGTGATCATCATGCGGAGCCCGATCGCCCGGCTAGCCGAATCGTGTGCCTACTTGATGAACGATTTGGAGCGAAGTGGGAACCGCAGCGTGCCGATCGTAAACGCCGGCTCCGGCGCGGACGAGCATCCGACGCAGGCGCTGTTGGACGTCTACACGCTGCAGCGGTCGTTCCAATTCGACAGTCCCCAGGATTCGCCGGCCGGCACCCGGTTCGACGAGCTCCGCGAGCGAAAAGGCTACACCAGCCTGACGCGCGGGCTGGCCCAAAAGACCTACGGCTTCTGCGGCGACATCGGCCGGGGGCGGACCGTCCGGTCGCTGGCGATGTTGCTCGCGCTCTACGAAGGCGCACGGCTGGTGTTCATCGCGCCCGATCATCCAAAGCTGCGGATGGGCGACGACCTGCGCCAACGATTGCTCGACCGCAACGTGCATATCGACGAGGTCGAATCATTTGAGGACAACCTCGACGGCCGGCCGGTGATCGAGCAGCTCGACGCGCTCTACATGACGCGGATCCAAAAAGAACACAACGCGCCGAGCGACGCCGATTCGTTCGCCAGTCTCGATTTCTCGCAGTATTGCCTGACGCCGGAGCTGGTCGCCCGGATGAAGGAGTACGCCCCGATCCTGCACCCGTTCCCGCGCGACCAGCATTTCGGCGAGATCCCGCCCGAGATCGACAACGACCCGCGGGCCATGTACTTCCGCCAGGCTCGCAACGGGATGTGGATTCGAGCGGCCCTGCTGGCCCACATCTTCGACGTCGACCACCACATCTCGCGCCATTTCCGCAGCGAATACCGCGAGTTGCACGACTACAACGAATCGTCGGCGTAGCTCTCGCGGAAAACCCTATCGCCTGTAACGGTCCTCACGATCGAGGAGCGTGGACTGTTGCTCTCTGGCGCTGCGGTTCGATTCAGTAGGAGGACGCCCCCTTCGCCTCCCATCGAGGACTATGCCGATGCTGCGACGCAATTTGATTCGACTTGGCGCCGCGGTATTGGCCGTCGTCGGCATTTGTTCGGCGACGATCCCGTCCGCGTTGGCGATCGGCTATTACAACCTGCCGGGTTCGTTCTGTCAGTGCCTCGGCTATGGCAATGGGGCCGGGTATCACTCGTGCTTGGTGCTCGGGCCTTCGACGTGGGCGGGCTTCTGTGCTCCGAACGAAGTGCGGCTGCCGTGCCCGCCCCGGCCGCCATATGCCTGGTATTGCAATTGTCAGTGCGGGCCGGCGGACGGCGGATCTTGGCTCAACGAACCCGCGATCGCGCCTGCGCCTGGCCCACAGCCGGCTCCCGACCCCACCCCCGCCGCGATGCGCCGCCTGCCGGTACTCCGCTAACGGATCGCGTGGTACATTGGCGGCCAACCATGCTCCGCGTTGTTCTCTTTGCACTGCTGGTCGCGATCGCCGCTGCCGCCTGGACCGTCTGGCGGCGCGAACGGCTGCGCCGGCAGATCGCTCAGGCGGCGGCCGAGTTTGCTCGCCGTCGGCCGACGCTACAAGAAGACTTCCTCGCCGCCGCCAACGTCAGCGGCAAGCCGCGCGGCTTGCGGTGGAAGTCCTGCAGTTTTCAAGAAACGCTGACACTTGCCCGCGATCGCGCCAACGGCCAACTCATCGGGTTGGCAGGCGTTACGATCGCCTTCGAGGCCGTCGCCGGCGGAGGCATGGAGGAAGTCGAGGCCGTCGACAACCTGCGGGCCGCCACGGCGATTCTCACCTGGTCGGGCCACGAGTGGACGACCACCGGCCGGGCCGCGTTCAATCTCGAGCCGCGCGAGGTGCTGGAGCGATACCGCGACAGCCTAATCGTCGTTCCCGCATAGCAGCGGCGTCTCGATCGTCGGGGCGTCAAATATCTTGCGAGGCCCGCGGGGCCCGCGATTCGACGACCGCCTGCAGTGCATCGTGCACTAAGTGGAGCGCGGAGTGGGTCCGCGGGTGGACCGTGCCGCGAACCAGGATGATCCGCGAGACGTTGTTCTCCCAGGTCAGCTCTCGCGGCTGCTTGATTTCGCGCGTCGGCGGACCGTACTTCTGCACCAACGCTTCGCTCACCACGTGGAATAGGTCGGTGGCAAACAGCGCGGTGATGCGAAACAACTGGCCGTCGACGAATTGGTACAGCATCAGGTCGGTCTTCACTCCCGCCACGGTCGGCGAGTTGTCTTCCAGCGGATGGTCGACGCGAGCGTGAATGATCCCGGCGCGTCGATGCCACGCCTCGCCGTGCAATTCCGCCTTGCCGATGTAGCCGGGAATGTCCGAGCAGATCGGCAAGTCCTGACGCCCGTCCGGGGTGTGACGGGCGTGCCTCTGCTTGAAGTCGGCCAGCTTCATGCCGAGTGGGTCGCCCTTGAGATCGAACGGCTCGTCCGGCCCTTGCGGCAACCCGCCCAGAGAGCCGATGGCCGACGGCTCCGGTCCGGGGACCGGCGGCTTCGCGGCTGGCCGTTTCGCGGTGAATCGCTTGCCGAAACTGGCCACCAACTGCTCGAACCGCGACTGATTGACGTCTTCGGTGGCGATGCACTTGAGTTTCGCATCCGGCACGTCGACCAGGTCGTAGGAGCCCTCGGCCGAAGGCTCAAAGATCAACAGCACCGCGCTCTTTCGCCGTTCGTGCAGCTCGCGGATCATCGCCTCGGGCGAGGCTTCCGTCAGAAACGGCACCGGCGCGGCCGACGACGGTGGGGCGGAGGGCGCCGGCCCGCTTTGGCGCGGCACGATAATCTTGTGGCCACAGTGGATGCACTTGCCTTGCTTCCCGGCGAGCGACTCCTCGACCTGTAGCACAGCCTTGCAACCCGGACACTCGATACGCAAAAACATCGGCAACTCGACCCGCTACCACGCCCGCATGCCCGCCGGAAACTACCCTATTTCAGTGTACACACCCGGCGGCGCTGGGACCACGCCGTCAGTCGTCGATGAGGCACTCCACCGCGAGGTGGTCGGAATAACCGTCCTTGTGAAAGTCGTTCCCCGAATAGCTTTTCGAGGGCCGGGGAATCTCGCCCTGTCCGCGAGGGTGGAAGAACAGCTCCGGGAATTCGAGCCGCTGGCTGCTGCCCGCCTTCCAGGTGAAACTGTTGCCGTGCAACAGGCCCGGCGAAATGATGATGTGGTCAATCAATTCCCACTTATCGTCATAAACGAGCGTGCCCTTTCCCTCGGCGGCGAGGTGGGCCGTGGTGTCGTAGAGCGTGCCATCGACCGCCTTTTCGGGCGTCTTCGCCACTCGCAAGAACTTGGCGATCGACACGTTGTCCGATTCGTCGTTAAAGTCGCCCACCAGCACGAAGTCGGCCTTGGGGTCGGCCGCCAGGATTTCGTCGAGCCGCTTCCGCAGCACAGTGGCCGCCATGATCCGCTGCCACTCGTCGTTTCCGCGCGACGGCCAGTGGTTCACGAAAACGTACAGCGATGCCGCATCATCGCCGGTGCCCACGCGCTTGAACTGGGCTTCAAGAATGTCGCGGGTCTTGTCCGCGTCGACGAAGTGGAACTTCGAGTCGACCAGCTTCAGCACCGCCGAATCGTAAATGAGCGCCGTGTCGATGCCGCGGTCGCTCGGCGAATCTTTGTGGACGATCTCGTACTTCCGCCCCAGCGGCGCGAGCTTGGCCACGAGCATCTCGACCACCTTGCGGTTCTCGACTTCTTCGAGCCCAAGCACGTCGGGCCCGTGGCCGTCGTTCATTTTGCGGATGATCTTGGCGAGGTTGCTGAGCTTGACGTCAAGCCGTTCCGGGGTCCAATGCTTCGCCGCATCGGGCGTGAATTCTTCATCGAGTTCGACGCTCGGATCGTCCACCGTGTCGAACAAATTTTCGACGTTCCAACTGCCGACGCACAGCTCGCCGGCCACTGCTGGCAACGCATGAATCAAGAGCACAAAGGTCAACGCGGCGGCCACCTTTAACTGCCCCATAGAATGACTCCTCTAGGATTTGATCAACTCTTTAACAGCTTCCGTGTCACCGTCTGCAAGATGCCGCCGTTTCGATAGTAATCCAGCTCGACGGGTGTGTCGATTCGCACCAGCATCGGGATTTCCTGTTTCGCACCTTTGGCGTTCGTGGCGACGACGGTGATCGTCTGCCGCGGTTGGAGGCTCTCGTTTAGCTCGGGGATCTCAAATGTTTCCTCGCCCGTGAGCCCGAGCGACTGCCAGGTGACGCCCGGGCTCGAATTCCAGCGGCAGAACGCCCATGCCGACCAGGTTGCTGCGGTGGATTCGCTCGAAGCTGGCGGCGAGCACCGCCCGCACGCCCAGCAGGAACGCCCCCTTGGCGGCCCAGTCGCGGCTCGAGCCAGTGCCGTATTCCGTGCCGGCGAGCACCACCAGCGGCACGCCTTCTTGCCTTGTACTTCATGGCCGCATCGTAGATCGGCATCACGGCGCCGTCGGGCAGATGCCGCGTCACGCCCCCCTCGGTGCCGGGGGCGAGCTGGTTGCGGATGCGGATGTTGGCGAACGTGCCGCGGGTCATCACGCGGTCGTTGCCGCGGCGGGCGCCGTAGCTGTTGAAATCACGCGGCTCGACGCCGAGCGAAACCAGGTACTTGCCCGCCGGGCCGTCCTTGGCGATCGACCCGGCCGGCGAAATGTGGTCGGTCGTCACCGAGTCGCCCAGCGCCGCCAGGCAGCGGGCGCCGTGCATCGGCTCGATCGGACTGACTTCGGGCGTCAGGTCGACCAGAAACGGCGGTTCCTGGATGTACGTGCTCGACTGCCTCCCACTCGTAGAGCTCGCCTTCGCTGGTCTTGATGGCGTTCCACTTGGGGTTCTTGTCCCAGACGTCGTCGTACTGCTTCGCGAACATCTCGGGCAGCACGCACTGCGTCGACCACCGCCTGCACTTCGCCGTGCGTCGGCCAGATGTCGCGCAGGTACACCGGCGCGCCGTTCTTGCCGGCGCCGATCGGTTCCTTCTCGAAGTCGATGTCGGTCGTGCCGGCCAGGGCGTAGGCCACCACCAGCGGCGGGCTGGCGAGGTAGTTGGCCTTCACGTCGGGGTTGATGCGGCCCTCGAAGTTGCGGTTGCCCGAGAGCACGCCCGACACCACGAGGTCGTTCTCCTTGATCGCCTTGGAGATCGGCTCGGGCAGCGGGCCGCTGTTGCCGATGCAGGTCGTGCAGCCGTAGCCGACCGTGTAGAAGCCGACGTCTTCGAGATATTTCGTGAGGTCGGCCTTGTCGAAGTAGTCGGTCACCACGCGCGAGCCGGGGGCGAGGCTCGTCTTCACGTGCGGCGGCACCTTGAGCCCGCGTCTCGACCGCCTTCTTGGCCAAGCAGGCCCGCCGCGACCATCACGCTCGGGTTGCTCGTGTTCGTGCAACTGGTGATCGCGGCGATCACGACGTTGCCGTGCTTGACGGTCGAACTTCTTGCCGTTCCAGTCGACGTCGACGCCGTCGAAGCCCGGATCGGCCGGCGCGACGGCGGGCTCGGCTGGCCGCCGCGGCCGGCTCGATCTTGTGCCCGCCTTCGCCCTCCCAGCGGCCTTCGGGCGTGCCGTTGGGCGCGCATCGCTTGCCGTACACTTCGTCGAGCGCCTGCCACCAGGCTGGCTTCATGTTCGATAGCGGTATGCGGTCCTGCGGTCGCTTCGGCCCGGCAAGGCACGGCTCGACCGTCGACAGATCGAGCCGCACGATCTTGGTGAACTTCGGGATCGACCGCGCTGTCGGTGCGGAACAGGCCCTGTTCCTTGGTGTACCGCTCGACAAGCTCGACTTCGTCCTTGGTGCGGCCGGTCTGGCGGAGGTACTTGAGCGTTTGCTCGTCGACCGGGAAGAAGCCCATCGTCGCGCCGTACTCGGGCGCCATGTTGCCGATCGTCGCCCGGTCGGCCAGCGACATCGTCGACACGCCCGGCCCAAAGAACTCGACGAACTTGCCGACGACTTTCTCCTTGCGGAGCATCTCGGTCACGGTGAGCACCAGGTCGGTCGCCGTGGCGCCGGGCCCAAGCTGGCCGGTGAGCTCCATGCCGACCACTTCCGGCATCAGCATGTAAATCGGCTGGCCGAGCATCACGCCCTCGGCCTCGATGCCGCCGACGCCCCAGCCGACCACGCCCAGGCCGTCGATCATCGTCGTGTGGCTGTCGGTGCCGACCAGCGAATCGGGGAACGCCACCGTGCCCGCATGGTCCTTGCCGAGGAACACGACCTTGGCCAGGTACTCGAGATTCACCTGGTGGACGATGCCGGTGCCCGGCGGCACGACGCGGAAGTTGTTGAACGCCTTCTGGCCCCAGCGCAGGAACTCGTACCGCTCGCGGTTGCGCGAGAACTCCATGTCGATGTTCAGGTCCAGTGCGTCGGCCGAGTTGAAGTAGTCGACCTGCACCGAGTGGTCGATCACCAGGTCGACCGGCACGAGCGGATTGATCTTCTTCGGATCGCCGCCGAGCCGCTCCATGGCCGCGCGCATCGCCGCGAGGTCGACCACGCAGGGCACGCCGGTGAAATCCTGCAGCACGACGCGGGCCGGCTTGAAGGGGATCTCGACCTGGGCCGGGCGCGCGCCGCCTGCCAGCCGGCCAGCGCCCGCACGTCTTCTTCGGTCACGACGTAGCCGTCGCAATTCCGCAGCAGCGATTCGAGCAGCACGCGGATCGAGTAGGGCAGGGCGGCCACGTTGCCCAGCCCCGCCTCTTCGAGCTTCGAGAGGCGATAGATGCCGGCCGTGCCGCTGCCGGTCTTGAAGGTGTCGCGGGCGGCAAACGGATCGGTCTTCAATTCGACGGTACTCATGGCTGGCGTCCTTTCAAACGGCTCTCTAGCGGATGGACATTCCGTCGGCAATCCGCCTGTCCAACCGACACCGATTCTAACGCCTCGGCCCGCTCTTCGGGGAGGCGTCCAAACGTTCGGTTCGCGCGGCTCCGCCCGTCCCCGCTCCCCGCCTCACCGCCTACACCGGCCGTTCCATGATTTCCTCGTCCACGCGCTGCAATGCGGTGACCTTGTCGTGGTAGGCAGTGATCACGTCCCGCCGGCTGAGCATGCCGAGAATGTGGCTTTTGTGCTCGGGATCGACGACCGGGATGTCGTCGATGTTCTTTTGCGTGAAGCGGCGGAGCGCCGTGTGCAGGTCGTCGTCTGGGTCGACGGTCAGCACCGGACTCGTGGCGATGTCGGCCGCCACGACGAGCCGACCGGCGCCGTTGCCGGTCAGCACCGACCGCAAATCGCGGAGCGAAAAAATCCCGACCATGTTCTGGTTCGCGTCGACCACCGGAAAATACGTCGACGTCGGCGCGCGAGGCGATCCGCAGGACTTCCGTGAGCGGGGTGCCTTCGGGGACGGTCTCGAATTTTCGGTCGATTCGCATCACGTCGCGGACGCGGATCATCTCCAGCACGTCGACCACGAAATCACCCTGATGGGCCGGGCTGTCGACCAAGGCAAACACCTGCTCTTCGTAGAGCGTCCACCGCGAAGAGAGGATGGCCACGTTGATGATCGACACCAGCATCAGCGGCACCAACAGCCCGTAGTTGCCGCTCATCTCGCAGACCATCAGCATCGCCGTGAGCGGCACTCGCGCCACGCCGGCGAAGAAGCCGCCCATGCCGACCAGGACGAACGCTCCGGGTTGGGTAATGGTCGTCGGGAACATCTGATGGCAGGCGAGCCCGAACGCGCCGCCCAGCATGGCGCCGATGTAGAGCGACGGCGCAAAAACGCCGCCGCTGCCGCCGGACGAGATGGTGAGCGACGTCGCCAGGATTTTGCCGACGCAGAGAATCACCATCAATTGTCATCGCCATCTTGCCGTCGATCGCCTGCTGGATCCAGCCGTAGCCGCCCGACATCAACTGCGGATACCACAGCGCGAGGCAGCCGAGCAGCAGGCCGCCGATCGCCGGCTTCACGAAGTTCGGGATCGGCAATTTACGGAAGAACTTGTCGCGCAAGCCGTAAAACACGAGCACGTAAAAGTAGCCCATCACCGCCAGCAGAATGGCAAACACAAGGTAGAACGGCAACTCCGCAATGCCGTGGAAGTGCAAATCGCTCGGCGTCTTGAAGGCAAGTCCCGTCCCGTAGACGAGCGAAAAAACGGTGTAGGCGGTGATCGACGCGATGAAGCAAGGAATGACCGCCAGCGTCTCCATCGCCGTCGAGCTGTAGAGCACTTCACTGATGAACAGCGCCCCGCCGAGCGGAGCGCGGAAAATTGCGCCGATGCCGCCGGCCGCGCCGGCCAACATCAGCAACCGCCGATCGCGGTCGCTATGCCCGAGCCAAGTCGCCAGGAACGAGCCGAAGCCGGCGCCGATCTGGGCGATCGGGCCTTCGCGGCCGGCCGAGCCGCCGGTGCCGATGGTGATGATCGAGGCCGCCGTCTTTACGAACGGCACGCGAGCGCGGATCTTGCCGCGGAGGCGATGAAAAGCCTGCACGAAGGCGTCGGTCCCGTGTCCTTCCGCCTCGGGGGCGAACCCGTAGACGAGCATGCCGCAGACCAAGCCGCCGACTGTGGGCACCAGCAGCACCGCCCACCAGTGCAGCGGCAATTGGGGAGCGTGGTCGATGCGTTCGCTGCCGGCCGGGGGAGGAAAGTAACCCTCGATGTTGCCCAGCGCATATTGCTGCATCAACATCAGCAGGTAGAAAAAGACCACGGCGCCGAGCCCGGCGACAATTCCCACCAAGGGGCTGTAGACGATCAGTCGACCCGCTGCCTCGGTGTCGAAAATCGTGCGAAAATGGTGCTTGAGACGCTGAAAGATGCTGGCGAACACCGGCGGTGATGGCCTTTCCTATGCTGTGTGGGACGTTCGGCAAAGACTGAAAAACCGACGAACGTCTGTGCTGTCCAAGGTGTCCGTTGAGCGTGCCCACGTGGGCGGCTCGGCCAACGGCAGCTATGGCGAGCGGCGGGTTCCCCTATCCTAGTAGCGCGGGCCCCGTCGACAACCGGCAATTTGCCGGCCAACTTCGCCGATTTGGCCCATCGTCAAAGAATTCCCGCGGCGATACAATGCGATTTTTGACTTGCCGAGGCGGCGGACGACCGCAAATTAATCATGAGCCAACGAATCTACAATTTCTCGCCCGGGCCGGCCGTGCTGCCGGAACCGGTGCTGGCCGAAGTGCAGCGCGACCTGATGGCGTTGCCCGGCGTCGGCGCGTCGATCCTTGAGATCAGCCATCGCAGCAAGGCGTTCGACGACATCATCCAGCAGGCGGAGATCAACCTCCGCACGCTGCTAGCAATTCCCGACGACTACGCCGTGCTATTCCTGCAGGGTGGAGCGCGGATCGTGTTCTCGATGGTCCCGATGAACTTGCGGCAGCGAAAGCGGGAGCACGTTCGACTACATCCTGACCGGTTCGTGGGGCAAGTACGCCGCCCAGGAAGCCGCCAAGTTCGGCGAGGTGCACGCCGTCTGGGACGGCAAGCCGACGAACTACGACCGCCTGCCGACGCAGGCCGATCTCAAGCTCGATCCGCAAGGCCGCCTACGTCTACTTACGTTTCCAACGAAACGATCCAGGGCGTGCAGTTTCAGACCGAGCCGCGAAATCGGCGACGTGCCGCTGGTGTGCGACGCGTCGAGCGATTTCCTGAGCCGGCCGGTCGACGTGAAGAAGCACGGCTTGCTCTACGCCTGTGCCCAGAAGAACGCCGGCCCGGCGGGCGTGACCGTCGTCGTCATCCGCAAGGACCTGCTCGCCAACGCAGCCGCGACTCGCTGCCCGGCTACTTGAACTTCAGCATGCACGCGAAAGAGGATTCGCTGCTGGAACACGCCGCCGACGTTCGCGATCTACGTGCTGATGCTCGTCACGAAGTGGCTGCTGACCGACATCGGCGGCCTCGACAAAATGCAAGAGCGGAATCGCAAGAAGGCGAAGCTGCTCTACGACGTGATCGACGCCAGCGGCGGCTTCTACGCCGGCCACGCCCAGCCGGATTGCCGCTCGCTGATGAACGTCACGTTCCGCTTGCCCAGCGACGAGCTGACCACGAAGTTCGTCGCAAGGCGCGAAGGAACGCGGCCTCGCGGACCTGAAGGGCCACCGCAGCGTCGGCGGCATCCGGGCGTCGATCTACAACGCGATGCCGGTCGCCGGCGTCGAGGCGCTACGCGACGTTCATGAACGAGTTTCTGCAGGCAAACAAGTAGCATTCGGCGTGGCCGCCGACGCCAACCGGTTTTCCCGACCCCTCACCCCCGACCCCTGACTCCATTCTCCGCCATGCCCCGTGTGATTGTTCTCGACACCCTCGCTCAGGAAGGCCTCGACATGCTCGAGGCCGCGCCCGGGCATCGAATACGAAGTCCGCACCGGCCTCAAAGGCGACGCGCTCCGCGAGGCGCTCGCCGCAGTTCGACGGCGCCATCTGCCGCAGCGGCGTGAAGATCACCGCCGAAGCGCTGGAAGGCAACCGCCGGCTCAAGGCGATCGTGCGGGCCGGCGTCGGCACCGACAACATCGACAAGACGGCCGCCACGCGCTGGGGCATCGTCGTGATGAACACCCCGGCCGGCAACACGCTCAGCACGGCCGAGCACACGATCGCGCTGATGCTCGCCCTGTCGCGCAACGTCGCCCCGGCCTACCAAAGCCTGCTCGAAGGCAAGTGGGATCGCAAAAGCTACATGGGCACCCAAGTCGCCGGCAAGACGCTCGGCATCGTCGGCCTGGGGCGCATCGGGCTGGCCGTCGCCAAGCGGGCCAAGGGCCTCGAGATGAACGTGCTCGGCTACGATCCGTTCATGACCCGCGAGCGAGCCGCAGGAGCTGGGCATCGAACCGGTGGCGACCGTCGACGACATGCTGCCGCGGATCGACTACCTCACGGTCCACACGCCGCTCAACGACGAAACCCGCGGCCTGATCGGGGCGGCCGAAATCGCCAAGATGAAGCCCGGCACCCGGCTCGATCAACGCGGCCCGCGGCGGCATCTACGACGAAGCGGCGCTGGTCGAAGGGCTCAAGTCCGGCAAGCTCGGCGGCGTGGCGCTCGACGTGTTCGCCACCGAGCCCTGCACGAACAGCCCGCTGTTCGGCATGCCGGGCGTCGTCTGCACGCCCCATCTCGGCGCCAGCACCGAAGAAGCCCAAACGCAAGTCGCCACCGAAGCGGTCGAGCTGCTCACGGCCTACCTCACCACCGGCGCGATCCGCCACGCGGTGAACGTCGCCTCGCTCGATCCCAAGACGCTGGCCTCGCTTCGCGGCTATCTCGACGTCGCCTACCGACTCGGCCTGCTGTTGGCCGGCCTGCAGCCGGGCGGGCTCAAGAAGTGCCGCCTGCTCTACCGCGGCGAGATCGCCGAGAAGGAAACCAAGGTCCTCACGGCCGTCTTCGCCTCCGGGCTGCTGGAACGAGCCCTCGACGAGGAGGTCAACCTCGTCAATGCCGAAGCTGGCCCTCAAGCAGCGCGGCGTCGAACTCGTCGAGGAATCGCGCAGCGACATGGGCGCGTTCCGCTCGTCGATGACCGCCGAAGTCATTACCGACACCGCGTCGCACCGCGCCACCGGCACCGTGTTCGGCCAGGACATGCCTCGCCTGGTGTCGCTCGACAGCTATCGGCTCGAGGCCTATCTGGACGGCTGCCTGCTGGTGTTCAGCCACGAGGACGTGCCGGGCATCATCGGCAGCGTCGGCACAGTTCTTGGGCAGCACGGGGTCAACATTGCCCAAATGGCGGTCGGCCGGGCGAGTCCCGGCGGGCAAGCGGTCGGCGTGCTGAATCTCGACGGCGAGCCGCCCGCCGAAGCCCTGGAAGCCGTCCGCCACCTGCCGGCAATCTCTTCGGCGATCGTCGTGCAGCTCCCGCCGGCCGGCGTGCTACCGGCCTGGGTGCAGGGATAACGCCATTATTCCCGAGGATTTTGGTCAGGCCTAAAGGCGGCAAACCCGCTATAAAGCGACGCCCGACCGATGCTCGCTTCGCCCTGCTAGCGGACTTCAGCTTTACCTAACTGCTACGTTTTGCCGATCTATAGTCGCAACGGACCAGCCAAGCATGGCTCTGGCACATTGATTGCTGCCACTAGCCGCCCTGGACCGATCCACTGGTCGAATCGAGCCGGTGTCCGACCCGCCGGAAACAGCCCATTCTTCGCAGATTCACCATCGAGATTGCCACGGCCCGCAAGCATCAAAAAATTCCCGAAAAATCCGCTGGCAGACGTTCCAGTTGCCAAGCCCTGAGCTAACTTTGAGCGGCTGCGAAGGTGTCGACCACTTCGCCAGCCAAAAACGTCTCGCGGACGACAATACGTCGCCGCGTCATTCCGAACTACTAGGCCTTTGAATTCGTCTAAAACATTATGAACGCAACCCACGCACCCGCCCCGTTGTTCGATCGAATTCACACCGCACTCTCGACGAACCCGTTCGTCCCCAACCGGCAGGTCAGCGTCGAAGCGGCCGATGGCCGCGTGGTGCTCAAAGGCAACGTGGGCTCTTTCTTCCAGAAGCAGATGGCTCAAGAAGCCGATCCGCCGCGTCGACGGCGTGCAGCTGATCGACAACCTGCTGGAAGTAACTTGGGCCTGAGAAGCAGCGATTGCTGCTTTGGCCGTAAGCTTTTAGCTCATTAGCCAGACTTGGCCGCAATTCTTCGCCGGCCTCTGTCTGGCTAAAAGCTAATGGCTAACAGCAAATTGCTTCGTCACTCCACTCTTCCAAAACACGCCAGGCACATGTCGTCGCTCTGGGCGTAGCCGTCGACGAACTTGTTCACGTCTTCCAGAATGTGCTTGCCCAGGTCGTTGACGCTCACGGCCGACGAGCTGACCTGTTCCATCAATCGCTCGAGGCCATACAAATCGCGCTCGGCGTTCATCGCTTCGCTGAATCCGTCGGTGAAGATCGTGACGAAGTCGCCGGGCTCCAACGTGCGAGTGTTCCGCTTCATAGGTCATAGTCGGCCGCCACGCCGAGCGGCAATCCGGCCGTTTCTTCGCCCACCGCCTCGATCACTCCGCCGTTGCGACGCAACAGCGGAGCCATGTGCCCGGCGTTGACCAGCGACAGCCGATGCGATTTCGGATCGACCACCGCCACGATCATCGTCACGAACTTGTCCTGCCAATCGGTGTTCGAGAAGCCAGCATTGATTTTCTCCACCGCTTTCGCCGGATCAGGCTCGCTCGCCAGCAGGAATCGCACGTCGCTCGACAGCCGGGCCATCAACAGCGCCGCCGAAACGCCTTTCCCCGCCACGTCGCCCACGATCACCGCGAATCGCTCGTCCGGCAGCAGCACATAGTCGTAGTAGTCGCCCCCGACCTGCCGGGCCGATTGGTAGTAGTCGAAGAAGCAGTAGCCCGGCACCTCGGGCGGCTGCGAGGGCAACAGCGCCCGCTGCATCCGCCGGGCCAGGTCCAGGTCGCGTTCCATCGCCTGCTGGGCCATCACCTGCTCGTGCATCTTGGCGTTTTCGAGCGACATCGCCGCCTGGCTCGCCACGCCGGCCAGCACTTCCAGATCTTCGTCCGTAAAGCGGCTCTTCTGATTCATCGTGTCGATCTGGATCACGCCCAGCGGCTCGCCTTCGCGTGCCGATCATCGGCGCGCAGATCATCGAGCGGATCGAAAAGTCGGCAATGCTCTGGGCCATGCTGAACCGCTCGTCGCTCGAAGCATCGGCCGACAGGATCGCCTTGCGCGACTTGACCGCCTCTTCGACGATCGTGCGGCTGATCCGCGTCCGCTGCTCGTCCCCCTCGCCGGCGATTCTTCACCGCCACCGGCACCAGCGGCCCGCCTGGCTTGGGACGCATCACCACAAAACCCCGGTCCGCCTGCACGAAAATCTTGAATAGGCTATCGAGCAACTTCGGCAGAATCTCCTCGACCGACATCGCCTTGCCCAGATTGTTCGTGATCTCCAACAGCGCCGCAAGCTTCACCTCCGGCTTCGCCGAAAGCCGCCAACTGGCCGAGCCGCCGCTGACGTCGAACGTGGCCATCACGCTCGCTCGCGCGGCCTCGGTGCTGTCGTCGTCCATCAAGTCCAGCAGGCTGGTGTCTTCCATCGTCGCCGCCGAACGATGGTCGCCGTGGAACCGAAAGGTCTGGCCGCAAATCAGCAGTTGGTCGCCGTCGCGCAGCGGCGTGCGCTTCACCACGCGTTCGTCATTCAGAAACGTGCCGTTGCGGCTTTCCAGGTCCTCGACGAAGAAATGTTCCTTCTCGCGGACAATCGCCGCGTGGCGCCGGCTCACCGCCGCCACGTCGAGCGGCACGTCGCAATCGCTATTGCGGCCGATCACCGCCCGGTCGCCGTCGATCGCATACCGCGTCGCGCCCACTCCCTGTCGGACTAGTTCCAGAAAAGCCATCGTGCGACGTTTCCCCACCCCCTCCGCGAGCGACCCACAAAAACGGCGCGTCGCTCGCCGAGCACAGGAGGCGCTGACAAGCCGCGCCGCAAGCGGACGACCTCTGCCCGCGAGAGTCCCTGCGCCGAAACCGCGCCGTGGAGCATATTTTAGGCCCGGTTTCGACAAACCGTCAACTAGAGCAGTTCACGAGATCCCGAAGCCGGCAGATTCCGCCTCTGGGTACAGCCGTTGGCGCTGGCGGCCACGCCACTACGATCGCCCTGTGGCATCGACGACGAAGAAAGGTCGAATCGCGGTTGCCACCGAACCGCAAAGCCGGGGGCCGGTCCATTTTTCGGTCCACAACCATTGTCTCCACCAATCAGCCGTCATCCGAAAACATGGATCTGCCCCCCTTCGCCTTGAACCGCCGAACCGCGAGACGACCAATCGCGTCGTTACCGCCGGGCCAACCTCATCGCGCCAACCCGCCGGGCTTGACCCCCAACGGGCGTCGACGTAGGGTAGGCGCTACGATCGAATCGCCGCCCGCTCGGCTTTGAAATTGTAATTCAAGCGAATCGACTTTGGACCGCTACTGGGGAATGGTGTAACGGTAGCACGAAGGATTCTGACTCCTTTAGTCTAGGTTCAAATCCTAGTTCCCCAGCTAGTTTTTCACCCCCTCGCGGTCATTGTTAACCGAATTGTTAACCGCCGCCCAAAGCACGTCGGCTATCGCGTCGGCATCGGAGCCAACGTAATACTTGAGCGTCGTGTTGATGTCTTGATGGCGCATCAACTGCTGTAGCACAGCCGGCATGACGCGAGCCGCCCACCGCTGGCCGAATGCCCGGCGCAAGTCGTGAGCGCTTGCCGTCTTGCCGGTGTCGGGATTCACCACGACGCCGGCCCGCTTGCCGATCTTGCTGACGATGGCCGAGACCCATTGCATCCCCATCGCGTCACCACGCCCCTTGCGGCGGTAGGCGAGCGGAAACACTGGGCCTTGCCGGTCGGCCTCGGGGGTCGCTTCCAGGAACTCCGCAAACTCGGGCGAGACGGGCAACACGCGGTCGCGGTTTCCCTTCTCGGCAGCCGCCGGAATGCGGAGCGTCACACGACGCCCGCTCATGTCCACGACAATCGCGCCGGTCGCATCGTCCCAACGTAGGGCGAGTGCTTCGCTCAACCGCAGACCAGAGAGCCACAGACCGCGCAGCAGCCGCTCCCACGATTCCGCCGCGTCCGGGCCGACAACCGGCGTCACGTTGGCGAGCATGCGCTCGAATTCTTCGCCAGTGATTGGCCGACCCTTCATTACCTTGGACGCCTTGGCCCGTTGCTGCCGTGGCAGTTCCGGCAGTTTGGCCAGATAGCCCCACTCGACCGCGTAGCCCAACGCAGCCCGCAAGTGGCGACGTGACTGGCCAGCGTCGATTCTGCCAGCCCCGCCTTACGCTGCTTGGCCACGTAGAAGCTAAGCCGGTCGCTCGTAACGTCGCGGACGCGCTCGGGGTTGATGATCGTTTCGACCGAATCCAAGATGCCACAGACCTTGATTTCGGTGTTCTTGGCCAGCCCGCTCAGCACTTCGCTTTCGTATTTGTCGCGGAATTCCTCCCACGTCACGCGACTCGGTGACTTGTAGCGGCCGTTGTGTAGATCGTCCTCCCATTTCGCCGCGGTGCGCTCGGCTTGTTTGTGATTCGGAGTCTTAGCCGACTTCGTGACTTGCCGGCCCGAATATGGGTCGCGGTACATCATTACAAGGTTGTCGCGGTCGCGATACTTGCAAACGTAGACTCTGATTTCGGTTTCCATGTTGCCACCAATAAATGCCCGGCCGCCGCTGAACGCAGCCAGTGGGGTATGCGTTAGAACTTCGCGCAAGGAAAGTGCTTGGCCGTACTGGCTTGTCGGGCCGCTATGAACGGCCCCCGGTTCGTTACCTACCCGGAGGGCCACCACGGCCAAGCACTCTGATTTCATAGATTTTCGACAACTAACGCCGGAGTGAAGATTTCATAGTCCGCTGCCGCTTCAGACGCGGCAGCCCGGATGGTTCGACGCCCGTATTTTGTTCTAGGTCGGCCGCGGGTGTCAAGGTTTGTCGTTTTGGCAGCCACAGGATGCCCCCAGAATTGTTCCGGCGGTACACGGCGACTCCGATATCCCAAATTATTTCCTTGCTTTTCTCGGGCCGGCCCGCCATGATGCTGGCGACAGCGTTTCGGTCCGGCGACTTTTCGGAGGTGCGTTCATGCGGCCGATCTTTGCATTGCTGCTCGTTTTCTGTCCCCCCGTTTTGCTAATGCTGCCCGGTGGTATTGCAATTGCCGCGGACACGCTCGACCAATTCTATCTGGATGACGATGGATCATTCGGGATAGGCGACGCTGCCGCACAGACTTTCACGGTAGGTACTACCGGCTTGCTCAGCCGCGTTGAACTCCGACTCGGACGGTCGAGCGGCCCGGATGGCACCGTCGTCGTTTACATCCGAAACGCGGAGATGGGTATTTCTGCGGGACCTAATCTCGGCGCACTCACATTGCCACGCATTAACTTGCCCTCTCCTATCCAGTCAGACGAGTACATCAGTTTGGATTTTTCGTCTCAAGAGATTCACGTCAACGCTGGCGAGCACTTTGCCGTAATCGTCGATATCCGTGACACGCCCGGCGTCGAGTGGGGGCTTGGTAGAACAGTACAAACTCCAAGCGGGCTGCCTATGGGCGGGTATCCGGACGGACTAGCATTTGTGCCGGCCGGGTCCAGTTGGGCTGTCCTTCCGTATAATCCGAGCTTCCCAGACACAGTCGGTTTGGATTTCAATTTTCGGACATTTGTGCAGACTGTTCCCGAACCCTCCACCCTCGCAATAGTCTGTTTCCTCTACGTGGTGGGGCTTGGCGTTCGACTGAGACCGAAGCGATAGCTAACTCTCCCGCTGGCGAATCCTTTGCATCATGCCAGTTGCGCTCCGCTGGTGTAGCTCTTGCCGTAAGTCATAGATCGCGGCCCGCGTTTTTGCCACCAGCACCCGTAGCTCGTCGTCCGGCGGAAACTTCCGCGCCGCCATCCGCTTTTCGAGCCTCACCAGATAGAGCAGCATCGGCTGGACTTGATCGAACAACTTGCTGGCCTGCTCTCGGGATAGATCGTAGGCGTTCATCGTGGCGGATTCTCCCGCGATCGAGCATACTAAAGGCATCACGCCCCACGGTATGCATGATTTATGCGCCCCAAGATTTTGTCGTTACTGATCGCTGTCACACTTGCCCAAGTGGCGTCGACCGCTCGCGGGTGGAACGGCCTTGGCCACAAGGTCGTTGCCGAGATTGCTTGGCAGCAGCTCGACGCCCCAACTCGACAGAGCATTGTCGACACGCTCAAGCATCATCCCCGGTTCGCCGAAGACTTTCTAGCGAAGATGCCCCGCGACGTGGCGACGGCCGACCAGGCGAAGCAAGATCGCTGGATATTCTGGCAAGCGGCGTGCTGGCCCGACATTGCCCGCGGCGGTCCCTACGATCGGCCGTGGTGGCACTACATCGACGTGCCGATTTACCTCGACATGAGCGACCGCCGGGCACTGGCCGACAAAGTGCCGTTCAACCAGTCGTTCAAGTATCCGACCAGCGGCGATCCAGCAGATTACAACGTCGTCCAGGCGATCGCCTACTGCCGAGCGACGATCGCGGACAAGTCAACCGGACCGGATGCGAAGGCGCTCGCCTACTGTTGGCTGTTTCATCTTGTCGGCGACTTGCACCAGCCGTTACACAGTTGCGCGCTCGTATCCGTCAATCGGTTTCCCAAGGGCGACCGCGGTGGCAATCAAATACCGCTCACTCGCGGCAATAATCTTCACAGCTTGTGGGACAACCTACTCGGCCGCTCTGAGAGCTTTAACAACGTCTGCAAGGTTGCGGCCGAACTCTCAAACCGCGATGCCTACGGCGACGTGTGGGATTCAGCGGCCAAGGAAACCGACGTTCGCAGATGGTTGGTCGAGAGCCACCAGCTAGCCGAGTCGTTTGTGTACAGCTCGGCGATCCTTGAGGCGGTCCGCAACACGCCAGTCGGGAGCAAGATGGTGCCGGTAACGCCGTCGACGGAATACCTGAAAGCGGCTGGCAATTACGCTCGGGAGCGGGTGGTCGCGGCGGGTGTGCGACTGGCGACGTTGCTAGATCGCAATGGTGACGTCCGTTAGGTAGGTTTCCACGGCAAACAATAAGGCCCGCTGCATCACCAGACGCCGGCCGCCTTCCGATCTCAATGATGGTCTCGTTGCCCCAGTGGGTCTCTTGCCCGTGCAAAGGACTTGAGACCCGCTGGGACTCGGCCTCTCGGATCTTTTGCGGTCCATGCGGCGGCAACCACCCGGATAAACCTGCTGTTTATGAGCATTTTGCCGTCAACCTACGATCAGTTACGCCTTGACATCATCTTATGCGGTCGCGTAAGATTATGCAGTTCCGTAAGGCGGCATAAGTCCAAGGGAGACTGCTATGGCTGCTGATAATTCCCATAAAGACGACAACCCGTTTAAAGCGGGGGCCGGTCACTCTCCGCCATTTCTGGCCGGACGGCACGAAGAGATTGCCGACTTCACTACCTTTCTCAAACAGGACGAGGTCTTAAAGAACGTGATCCTGACCGGGCTTCGAGGTGTCGGGAAAACCGTTCTGATGGATGACAAATACAAGCCGCTTGCCCTCGATGCCAATTGGGCCTGGGTTGGATCAGATTTTTCGGAATCTTCATTTCTGACCGAACTGAATCTATGCATCCGGCTGCTGACCGACTTATCTGTATTCTCTTCGAGCCTCAGTATTGAGATTCCATCGAATAACAATTTTGGATTCATGTTGGACGGCAAAGAAACGAAGCACTTTGACTACGAATTCTTGCTTCAGGTTTTTCAGGCCACGCCCGGACTAACCTCTGACAAGCTGAAAGCCGTACTGCAAATGGTATGGGAAGCCGCGAAGCACCGAGGGACTCACGGGATCGTGTTTGCTTACGATGAAGCACAAGTTGTCGGGGACGTGAAAGATAAGGATCAGTTCCCGCTTGCCGTATTGCTGGAAACGTTTCAGTCACTTCAGCGTAAAGGCGCATAGATTGATGCTCGTGCTGACTGGTCTGCCAACCATTTTCCCTCGGCTTGTTGAATCCAGAACATACGCTGAGAGGATGTTCGCTGTTCAAGAGATTGGCCGACTATCGAAAGAAGAGTCGAACAAGGCAGTTACGGTGCCGCTTACTGGAAATAGATGGCAGTTCACTCAGGATGGGTTGAACCTGATTATCACAACCGCCGACGGCTACCCCTATTTCATTCAATTCATTTGCCGCGAAGCACTCGACTATTTGCGTACAAATCCGAACGACCCCATCGTGCCAATGGAGCCAATCGTCCGTAAGCTAGATTCCAACTTCTTTTCGGCTCGATGGGAAACGCTCACTGATCGCCAGCGCGATCTTCTTTACTGCATTGCGCAACTCGGCAATGCGGATGGCGAGTATGCCGTAAACGAGGTGGTGGAGGTGTCCAAGAAAGTGCCAAGCGTTAAGAGATTTTCTCCCAATGATGTAAGTCAAATGTTGCCGAGACTCATTGAAAAAGGGGTCATTTTCAAGAACCGCTACAACAAATATGCCTTTGCAGTTCCGCTCTATAGTAGGTTTATCAATCGCCGATTCGACGCCGTACGTAGGCAACAGATGCTGTTTAAATTCAATGATGGCACCTAGTTTATTACGCACCACCGCCCATCCTCCCCCACCGGAAACCGCCCCGGATGCCGCCGCAGGGAAGTGTGGAGAGCGGCCACCGGCCGCCGCGGATTGGCGTCAGCCCCGCGGCTTCCCGCGCCGCGGCTCGCGACTTCCGCGGGGCCATTTCGAGTTGTCAAAGAGCATCGGCCGCGATGCCTCACGGTCGGCCGCCGTCGCGGCTCACGTTACTTGCGGTCTGTGCTTCGGTCGCTTGGCCGGCGGCCGGGTATCCCGTGTCGGTTTACGAAAGCTGTGGAGCTTGGCTCGCCGCGTCGTTCGCTTGGGACAGAACACGCTCCGCGGTGTCTCACGAAAAATAGCGTCATCGTCATTCACGGCAATCTCTCGATTAGAATTTCTAACTGGTCAATTGACTCCGGCCCGATGTCCCACCTGACCTTGTTCGGCGACGAAGCAAGGTATTCGCAACACTCCAGGGCTTTTATGGCGAGGGCTCGCATCGTGTAATTGTCGATTCGCCGCAAATCGTCCGGCGGGATGCCGTTCAACTCCTTGCGCAGATAGCGAAAAACCAACGGGTCGTGATTGATTCCCGAGTCCATGCGTTCAAGCATTTTTGCACCTCGTAATCCAGCCGAGCGGCGAGCGAAAACCCTAATTCACAACGCCGCCCGGCCGGCCCAAATGTCAGTAAGGGTTTCGATTGCATCGCCAGTATCTTCGCCGGCTCGATTTGCTTACCGCGCTTAAACTTGAGATGCAACAACGTATTGCGGCCCGGCCAAGTGCCCAATGAGTCACAATATCGCGCCCAGGCATCGTCCTCGCTCTGCGCGACGACTGTTCGCTTCTCTCGCCGGGTCTTGATATCGGGCGACTCGCCATCGTCGTGCAGGAACTCATCAGGTCCCCGCTTCGGCGACTTCTCGTGCAAGTCGATGTTGTTCTTATCAATCCATTCCGCGGATACCTCGAAGGCGTATTGCGGTTTTTGAAATTCACGCTCGGCCGCATATTTCGCATTACACAAGCGAACTCGCTCCGACGTGGGGCAACGTGCATCCCGCTCGGCTTGCCGCCGGGACATGCTTTCAAGGTGATCTTTCAGACTGACGTTCTGATACGGATCGAGCACCGCAGGGCTAGCGGTTGTGAGTTTCTGAATTGTGTCTGACACTGGAATTTCCTTTTTGTTGTGGGGTGAAAAAAACTAGCGAACGATCCAACGGAATCGCCGCGGAATACTTACTAGCAGCGGTAACGCGACGCGAAACGACCGGGACGACTAAAATCGAATCTTTCGAGCGGGTGGCCGATGGTCGGCTTGCTGGATTGTTTTTCTTGGCTCACGGCGTCGTACTCGGCCGGATTGTCCAGACCGATCCGGCTCGCCGATTGATTGCGTTTGGCAACCCGCTCTAGCTCGTCCGCGGCATCGACCAGACCGCTGAGCAGTTCTTCTATTTCTCCCGCGACGCCCGGAGTCTGAATCGCGAGGGTGACTGCGCCGGACGCCGTTAACAATCTCAACAAACTCGTAGTCGTCGCCGACCGACTCAAACAAACCGCTAGACGTTGCCGGGTCTAAGACAATTGCAATTGCATCGACCCTAGTAATTGACTCGACAACATCAACGCCGGTCGCAGCATCGAATCGGCTTTCGCCGTCCGCTTCGTGCGATAGACCGAATCGTGTATTGAATGCGGGGCTCTCCGCGGCCTCGCAAATGGCATCGAAGTATTCGCTGGCTTTGCGAAGTAGCAGGTCGCCGACTAGGGCATCGTTCTCGAACCGCACGTTTTGCGACACGCCCACCCAATCTTGCAAAGGGCGATCGCTAGCCAGTTTATCGGGCGACGGATGGTTGATAACAATTCGAGCCCCTTCATAGAGCCCAATCGCATCTCGCATTGCTTTTCTGGTATAGCGACGTTTGTTGCGGGAATTCATCCCCAGCAGACGCACGCCGTAGATTTTCCCGGCTTCGCGGTCGACGCGACCTTGCAGGGTGGACCGCTCGTGCAGTCTGGAAAGTGTTGCTGTCATTTCGTTTGTTCCTTAAAAAAGATCAAGCTACCAAAACTTCGTCGCACGGTTCGCATTCATCGGGCCGATAGTTGTCGACCTCGTAAAGAGCACTTGGGAGAATCATGGCCAACGCAATCGCACGATCGGCGTGGCCATCGGCATCACGCACCGCATCGAGCTTGAAACCAATCGCCGTTTCCTTGATCCTGATTCGCAATAGGTCGCGGGCCAGGTCCGGATCGTGGTAGAGGGCGATTCGCCGATCGACGAAAACTTTCAGCATTGCGCGGGCCATGTGATTGCGGTTCTCGGGCGTGAACGGACATTCGCGGACCGGAACGCCCTGCGACGCGAGCCGCTGCGCCATCAAGTGTGCCTGCCAAGGGTCGAATGCCAGGCAGGCAAGCCCGTACAATTGATGGGCCGCCAACACTGTTGATTCAACCTCTTGCAAATCCACCGTGCCGCCATAATCGTCGGGCCGCCAGCTAATGCAATTGGCTAGCTCGATGATGCGACGCACGGGATTGATGGCGAGAATGACAAGGGCGGAATGATCGTTCCGCACTCCCAAGTCCAAGGCCGCGAAGTAGAGCCGATTGCGATGCACTTCCGGCTTGGCCTTGAGCGTGGTGCAATGTTCTATGTCGTCGGGGTTGACAGAACAAGCGGTGGTCGATGGGATTGTACTTGGAACAGTACGGCGGCAGGTGGGCGACGCGGATCGAGCGACCGATCCGACGGGCCGTGCCACACAGCGCTTCGCGGAACAGCGGCAAGCGATACCCGTTGCTGCCGCCGCAGTCGGCCAGCGCCAGGATCTCTTCCGCCTCGGAATATTGCCAAACGCCCCGCCGAAACCACCACCGGCGAACGGCGTCGCGGGCCAATTCCCCGGTATCGGCTCCGTCGGCCAGCAGCACGAAGCCTTCGTTGGCGCCGACGTCGTACACACCGTACGGAATGACTTTGGAGATATTGTCAATAGTTGTGGATGAGAGATTTTTTCAGGCGGCGACTTGTTGGGATTTGACTCCGTCGATGAATTGAATTCCGGCGATGACGTCGGGGATTAAATTGGAACCGTTCAAGAGCCGCCAGCGTTTGCTGGCCGAAAGCATCAGTTGGTGGACCATGGCCAGGCAGGCCGCGCGCGAGCCGCTGCCTTTGGTGCGACGATGACGCAGCCGCACCGTGGCGAAGACGCTCTCGATGGGGTTGGTGGTCCGCAGGTGAATCCAGTGTTCGGCCGGGAAGTCGTAGAACGTGAGCAGTTCGTCACGATCCTTGGCCAGGCACTCGCAGGCTTTTGGGTACTTGGCGCCATAGGTTTCCAGGAAGGTATCGAACGCGGCTTGGGCTGCTTCACGAGTGTCGGCCATCCAGATCTCATGGATCATTTCTTTGGCCCGCGGCTGCAACCGCTTGGGCAAATTATCGAGCACGTTCGCCGTCTTGTGGACCCAGCAGCGCTGCGTGCGGGTAGTCGGGAAGACCTGCGGCAGCGCCTTCCAGAATCCCAACGCCCCGTCGCCGGTGGCCAGCTTTGGATCGATGATGAGGCCGCGTGACTTCACGTCCAATAAGAGTTCCTTCCAGCTCTGTTCGCTCTCCCGGTAGCCATCGTGCAGGGCGATGAGCTCCTTGTGGCCGTCGGCCGTGGCGCCCATCAGCACCAGGATGCACTGGCGATCTTCTTCGAGGCGGATGTTGAAGTGCACGCCGTCGACCCACAGGTAGACGTAGTGCTTGTCCTTCAGAGAACGCTTCGACCAGTCCTTGTACTCCTCTTGCCACTGGGTGAGGAGCCGCGTGATCGTCGAAGCCGACAGGCCTGGGCACTCCGGGCCCACCAAGGCTTGCAGCGCCTCGTTAAAGTCGCCCGTGCTGATCCCCTTGAGGTACAGCCAGGGCAGGAGTTCTTCGAGACTCTTGGTCTTTCGCAAGTAGGGCGGCAGAATCTTCGACGAGAACACTTCTCGTGCCTCACCGCTGCGGCGATCGTGTACCCGCGGCTGGCGGACCTTCAAGGGGCCGAGGCCGGTCGTGATCTCGAGCTCGGGCAAGTAGCCGTTGCGGACCACTTGCCGGTGGCCACGCTCGTCGGCCAGATGCCGATGCGAGTCAATCCACTCCGCCACTTCCGCTTCAATCGCCGCGGTGAGCATCTGTTGGGCTCCTTGCCGAAGAATGGCCGTGAGTGCGTCCCGGCTCGTGGATGGAAAAGCGACGCTCGTTGTGGTAACTTCCTGCATGGTGGCGTACTCCTGGGGGAATCGGGTCTAAAGAACAACCAAATTCAAACCCAAATACGCCGCCTACTTCAACTCCTCATCCACAACTATTGACAATATCTCCCGCGTGAAGATAAAGCCAATCTGCGTAAGTATTTACGCAGGTACACTCTCAGAAAAACACTGTCTTCGATGCTGTCCTGGGGACACTTCATTCAATAGTTGGGGAAAGGAGCGATGTTTCCGATCCGTGGGCAGGCGAAGACGCATCAGTTCTGGCTGCACTTTCACCGCTGGTCGTCGGCCATCGTGCGGCGACAGAAGCGTACGCCTGTCGAGTTCCCAAAGTGGTATGGCACCTGGGACGTTGGCGGGGCAGCGAAGGAGGCGGCGAAGGCATGAGGCGAGGCCAATCGTTTATTTTAGGATGATGGAGAGGGAAAGCTTCGTCGCAGCCAACGTCGCTCCTACGCGCGACGCCCGTCCGCTCCCTGACCAGCAACATTCTGGCTGTTCGAGTCAAAATTCCTCCGCAACGTTTGCTTGACATTTCGGCAAGTGGCGAATAGACTGCGTCGATGCCGACGAAAGAACACAAGAAAGTGAGCGATCAAATTCGTGCATTGATCGAAGAATCTGGCATGAGCCGATACGAGATTTGTAAAACGCTGGGCATCGAGGAGTCGACGCTGAGTCGCTTCTTCAGCGGCGAGCGCGGGCTGTCAACGCGGGTGCTCAACATGCTGGGCGAGTTTTTCGATTGGGAAATCAAGCCGCGGCGGCAACGTCCTGGGCGACGAGCAAGACCAACAAAGAAGTGAGGTGGCGATGGTGAGTCTCTCGAAAGTCAAATCGACCGGAGCCTGGACGATCACGTTCACGCTGGACGATCGGCGCCGCATTATCCACCTCGGGAAAATGGCCAAGCGGACGGCCGAGAACTGGCTGTGACATGTCGACGAGCTCGTCGCCGCAAACCTTCAGGGCTGCGCTCCCAAGCCGGAAACGTCGCAATGGGTCGGAAATCTCGATCCCGCGATGCATCGCAAGCTGCACGGCAAGAAGCGGCCCTTCGGTGAGTACGCGGTCGGCCTCGTCGAGCCGCGTGAGGCTGAGGTAAAGGCCTATCCGGTGACGCTCGGCGACTTCCTGGCTGGCTATATCGATATGCGGTCGGACGTAAAGGCAAGCACTTCGACCGTCTACGGCCACACTCAACGCTGCCTGGTGGATTTCTTTGGTGCCGACAACCGCCGTGTCGTCGCGCGAAGGCATTGCCTGCAAACAACGGACGACGACTTCGATCGAGCAACCGGAAAAACTATGCGCTCAGTTGCGGACACGAGCGGACAGCAGTTGCCAGAAGATATTGCACCGCGCGAAATCGTCGGGAAATGCGTTACGTCTAGTGTTTTCGCGATGCAAACAGTGGGCGTGACAGAACTCGAAACGACTCAACTTTCTCGGGGAATATCGAGGTTCGGCCCACGCGCGCTGCAAAAGCGCTGCAGTCCGTCGATGTCGAGGAGCTGAAAACCATGGTCGAGGCCTGCCCAAATCTGTCTCCGGAATTGCTACGCTCCATTCTCGCGATTATCAATCTTGTCGACTGATCTCGCCCGCTGCGGCGCTCGCCACTATTCTCTGCGCCGCGATCTGACCCGGGGGGGGGTGGTTTTTTGGGCGCGATTGTGCCTACGCCGTCGCCCCCAGCGCGCATATTTTCCCGCAAGTTTTATAGGGGGGGGTCCCTGGGGGGTATCTTCCCTCGTTTGGGCAACTAGTCGTCCGTTATCTTGCTTCCAAGACAACACTTCAGTCCGACTCATTCATGTCGTTGTCATCATTGGCCAGCGCCAAGGCGAGTCATTTTGAGCCGTTTGCGTACCTGCGAGGTCTGCTGGTCCAGCTGTCACGGAATTCGTCGCCTGCGGTCGCGGCGCTGCTTCCCGACGCTTGGCAGGTGACACACTCCGAAGCTCGCCGGACGCTTACATTTTCGACGAGTAGTCGGGACTTCGTTTTTCGGCGTGAGTTTTCAGACGGTGGCGTCCGAAGATTCATCTTCCACTAGACTTACGGCGATTAGTGCCGGCAAACCAACGTATTTCGGTTCGCCCATTTCTGCCACCGTTCCCCTGCGGAAGGGACGGCAGCTCGCAGAGGTGATTCTCACCGACGGCACTTCACCGAGTCGCCTTGACGCAGCGGGCGATGCAACGAATGGCACTAGCTTAAGCGCTGTGCAGATGACTGCGCTTGGTCATTTCACTAGATCGCTGATCTTCACACCTAGCGTTTGGGCCACAGCTAGCACCGTCGAGATGCGCGGGTCTGACGTGCGATAGAGCAAGAACCACGCACGCTTTTTTGCGGTCGGACCGTCGTATCCCAAGCCTTCGCCGAGTTCATTTAGCGTCATTCCCGAACGCTCAAACAAGTTGCGAATGTTGTCCATCACGCCGTCTGCGGTCATGGTTTTCCGACTTTTCTGAGCCAAGTGAACAAACCCACCATGCGTCTACGTAAGTATAGACAATGAGGGTTGGTCACACCAGCCAGCAAAGCGCGGACTCGGTGAAGCAGCCACTTTGACTGACGGCATCAAATCACCCCCCAGGCGTTTCCGCCTAAGAACGGGACCTGTCTGAATCGCAATCGAATCAGGCGGCAGGAATCGCTGTCAATCTGAAGGCGATTCCATGGCGAGCTTGGATGCGGTACGCGCCCGCTTTTGCGCGGAATGAGGGACTCCCGTTCGCCAACATTTTGACCGAGGCCAGCATCCGCGACGTTCTCCACGAACATGGCGTTCAGTATCGGGACCGCGTGTTTAACCCAGTCACCACCATCTGGGGTTTTCTGAGTCAGGTGCTCAGCGAAGACCATAGTTGCCGCGACGCCGTGTCGCGGATCATCGCGCATCGTGCGACGAATGGGCTGGCAGTTTGTTCGCCGAATACGGCCAGCTATTGCGAGGCGCGGAGCCGTCTTCTCACGGGGGTACTCTCCACGTTGGCGAAGCAGACCGCCGAAGAGTTACAGACGAGCATCACCCGCCAGTGGAAGTGGAACGGTCGCTCCGTGTTCATCGTCGATGGCTCGAGCGTCTCGATGCCGGACACACCGGAAAACCAACAGATGTATCCGCAGCCGCCCCAGCAAGCGACAGGACTGGGTTTCCCGCTGGCCCGGATCGCCGTGCTGTTATCGCTCGCCACCGGCGCTTGCCACGATCTGGAAATCGCGCCGTACCAGGGCAAGGGCACCGGCGAAAAGAGTCTCTTCCGCCGCATGTACGACACTCTTAAACCTGGCGATGTGGTTGTTGCCGATGCCTTATTCGACGATTACTTCATCGTGTGGGAATTGTACAAGCGCAACATCGACATCGTTGCTCGAGCTCAGTACGAGCGCACGGGCAGCCGGATATCAGAGACTAGCCCCGAGGGCGATATGCTCGTTTGGCAGCGTCCCAACAAGCCGCGCGGAATGACGGGAGAACAGTACCACAACTACCCAAAGAGCCTCGTCATGCGGCAGGTGACCGTTGACGCCCACGACAAGAACAACCGCGTCACACAATTCAAGGTCGTGACCACGATTCTCAACGTGTCGATCGATGGCAAGCAGATCGGCGATCTGTTCGAGCGGCGGTGGGAAGGAGAGGTCGATATCCGATCGATTAAGTCGGCCATGCAGATGGATATCCTGCGATGCAAAACACCGGACATGGTCCACAAAGAGATTTGGACTCACTTATTGGCGTACAACTTGCTCCGCACGGTAATGGCCGTTGCCGCCGACGAAAATGACACCGAGCCTCGCAAGGTAAGTTTCAAAGGAGCGAAGCAAGCCTTGACAGCCTTCGCTCCGAAGATTGAGGCGGCTAGGCCGGAGGAGCGCGCACCGCTCGTTGATGCGATGCTAACGACCATTGCCTACCACCGCGTAGGCAACCGACCTGGTGCTGGGAACCGCGAGCGCAAAAACGACGGCCGAAGCATGCCGCGCGACTAACGCAACCACGACGCATCGCCAAGCTGCCGAAGAACCGTTCAAAGTGGTTCTAGGTCGGACAAAGCAGACTCATCGGGGCGAGGTCGCTCGTAACATCACCGGCAGTCACGGGGAAGCTCCTTGCTCTCCGCTCGTCCACTACGGCATCGTTTCCCACCGATTCATCATCTCTCGGTATTCCAGGCAAACAAGAGAGGTACCCAATTCGACTGACAGGCAGACTTGCCGCAAAACGAACCGCTGCCTGGCGCAGTCATCTTGATCATGAGACCTTAACCTAGTGCCATTCGGCGATGCAACCGACGCGAGTTTCAGCGAGGGCGAATTGACAGTGGTGGGGACACCTCAGCAGGTTGCGACACGATTCCCAAGCCGAAAAAGGGTGGATTGATGACTGTGCAACGCCTTGATGAGTTTTGAGACTCGCTAGGTGCTCTGGCGCCGCCGAGGACTTACGCCCGCGGCCGCCAGGATTAGCAGCACCAAGCTCGCTGGTTCGGGAACGACGAGTTCTGTCGAGCGAATCTCAAGGTTCAGCAAAAAGTCGCCCCCACCCGCGATCACACCGGTAATTTGGCCTGCAGCCTGGCCGATTTGATCAAAGCTAGTAGGGTCGGGTGCCGTGGCTGGAAGCAAGTCACTCGTGATCGCGTCGAGCGGGATCATAGTGTCACGCAGCGTGATCTGCATTTGGTTGACCTGCAGTCCGGCAACCGTCGACGACGCCGTGCCACCGAGCACATCGTAGGCATCGATAGGCCCAATTCCGAGGGTGTGGTCGTCGAGGATCTGGATCGTCGTCGTGTCCGTCGAAAATGTCTGGGCGCCGATGTTGATCTGGAACGCCGGAGATCCCGTCTGCAGATATTCGCCGCGCGTGTTGGCGGGATCGGCATCTACGACAGCAGTGTCGAGAGTCCAGTAACCGCTGATCGACTCTCCTTGACTGAAACTGCCGGTTGGATCAGCGAACGACCCCGCCGGGCTAATGACTCCCTCGAAGTTTACCTGGTACGCCGCATCGGTGCTGTCCGCAAAGGATGAAGGCTGAGGACACGACGAGTGCCGCGCACTTTGACATCTCAATTCTGTTCTGACGTACTTGCCGACTTGATCGAGTTTGGGAACTCATAGTCTTCTCCTGCTTTGGCCGCTGACCGCGCGGGCGATTCGCGGCCAATGATTACGTGGAAAACAACGAAAGCAGCGTATCCGGTGAGCGTAAACAAAAACGACGAGTGAAATCTTTTCCACGATGTACCCGTAAGGTGTGCGCGTGAAAGAATTCAACCGTCGATTTGGTTAATTAGCGTATGCCCGACGTGGTCGCGGGAGTTATTGGCGTGTTTCGGGTACTATTTCTTGCAACAATTGGGACACAGCGACGCCCCGATTGTAGCCCGAGTTAACCCTCCGTCAAGTTCTTCCCGCGACTTTAGAACTGCGAAAGCAAAACACCGCTGACACACAAGGGCAGCTGAACAATTCAAGAAGATCGGTTTAATCGAGATTTTTTTGTCAGTCCGGGCTAAAGCGTCTCAGCCAGCTAATATGCGGACTTTCTGACACACCCTGAAGGGTAACGAGAACGGGTACCGTATTGCGCGCGGCGCGTTGTCGGCCACCCGCCGGATGGGCGTTTCTAAATGGGTGGATTGATGAAGCATTTCACGCGCTAACGACTTTTCGGAACTCGTTACGCGGCCCAGCCTCGCCGGAGACACCAGCCAGCCGCCGCGAACATCAGCAGCACCAGCGTCGCCGGCTCGGGAACAGCGTTGTTCGACACCGGCCCATTTCCCACGGACTCGCCGAAGTGGGTTTTCCAGCGCCGTAGTCGTCCAGTCCCACGCCAGACGTCTCGTCGTTCGGAAGCGACGCAAGGCTTCCCAGATTGTTGCGCCATATGGTGTAGTCAGCCGCGTCCACCGTGCCGTTGCCATTGTAGTCACCCATCACTTGGCCGGATTCATTATTCACGATGTGACCGTCGCTTGAGTTGGCCGTGTAGTCTTCGGGCAAACCGAATGCCGTGGGCTGAACCGTGAACTGGTAGTTTGAGTACGCGTCTCCGACGAAGTTGGGACCGGGCGCTCCGGTTCCACCGACTTCGTACCCAGCCGCGCTTTGCATGCTCAAACCCAAAGAAACGGAGAACGGTGTGCCAACCGGCACCGTGATGGGGCCCGGCGAGAAGTTCAGATTTGAGCCTTCGACGTCGTTCACATAGCCGTAACTGGCAAGCAATCCAGATATATTCGAGGAAAAAGTCTTTTCGAAATTGCCTGGGGGACACGTGAAACTGCATCCGGTTCCGCCCGCACTTTCACTGTAATCGCCGACCAGATGCACACCGTTGACGGTGACATCAATGTGCACGCTGGCATTGGCCTCGGCTCCGCCAAGGAAAATACCCTCGATGAGATCCATCTGCGGCAGCAGAAACCCCTGCAGATTCAGATTGAGCGACACTGGAACCGAGGAAGCAGGTGAGCCGTTGGAAGGCAGCGGGCTGATGACGACGTCGAAAGTCGTTGTGGATTGAGATTGGGCCACCCAAGATGAGTGCGCCAACCCCGGTTTGTCATTCATTTGTACGTGCCCGTCGCCGCTGAGCCCATCGGAAGCCCCTGCTGATGCGCTCGACGTAATTTCCGGAGGCGGAGTGACCGGCATAGGTGGATACTCCATTTGCACACCAACGATACCATTTGTCGATGAATCACTCAGGCTGCCAAGCTGAGTCAAGTATGCCTGGGCCGTTCGCAACCCGGCTTGCGTTTGACCGACGCTGAGAAGAACGACGAGCACCGCCCAAGTGGCACGAAGCCGGGCGCTGACGTAATAGAATACTTGCGATTGCATGATCGCTCCGTTTCGTTAACGTTCATGCGCCACACAATGCCCCAGATTGTAACTCTTGGAAAGATCGGAAAGCAACAAAATTCTGTGACGATCGCGGAGAAGTACAGGAATCGCCGCGGGAGCCGACATAAGCAGTATCGCGAAAAGTCCAATGCAGCGCAGAGAAGTGGAGGCCGTTCCAAGGTACGGCCACGTTGGGCGCCCGCTGAGTCAATGCCATGCACGCCAGCAGTTGCACCGCTTCCGGCCGATTGGCCTACGGGGGCGTGAAGTGTTGTAATCGTTGGTTAGATGACGCGTTCTTGCGGTCAAAATGACCGCCGAGTGTCCGACCGATCGCGGAGACGAGTTCGCGGCAGGCGCCGGCTATGCCATCAAACGGATGAGTAGTTGAGAATGGTCAGTCGTTTCAGAATCGGTCGTTATACGGAACTGTCACGCGTTGTTGAGTTGATGGGATTTTTCATGCGGCCAGGGCTCGACGAATACACCAGCTGGCCGCCGCAAACATCAGCAACAAAGCGCTCGCCGGCTCGGGAACGGGCGTCGGGATTCGCACGTTGTCGATCTCCACGTATTCGTTGCGAACCATCGGCAAGAGGAATGTGCTGTAGTAGCGGAACTCGACCCGCGCCGAGTCGCCCACCGCGGCGCCGAAGAACGTTAAATCGACCGTCCGCGTGATCCGCGGCGGGCCCGTGCTGTAGGCGGGGCCCAGACTCGACGTGTCGTGGGTCATAGTGATCCAGTCACCGCCGTTGATGCTGAGATTCGTGTCGAACGCTTCGAACGCGTCCACGCGCTGCAAATTGATGTCATACCGGAGCGATTGGCCGTTAAGCCCAGCGTTGAGCATGAACGTCGGCGTGATCAGCGAAATGTCGTACTGTCCGGAATGGTTGTGCGAACTGGCGGTGGCGGCCAGCGAGGGAGTGCCATTGGTGTAATTATCCATTCCCTCCAGCGTGTTGACGGTCCACGGTACCGCACTGAACGCGGGAATCGGTATTCCGAATAGTGGAAAGTTGTCGTGGATTGTCCACGACGCGGGAATGCCGCTGTCGAATGTCTCAGTAATCGTTTGTCCAAAGGATGTTGCTGCCGTCAGCGTGACGAGCATGGCACCGATCGATATTCGCTGTATCATTAGTCCCGACCTCCGGAAGTTGCCGACCTGAATGGGTTAAGACTGCGTGACGCGACATTTCCCAAATGAGTTGAGCTTGAAGAGGAGCCAATTTCGGTATGTCCTCCATTCTAACAAGCTGCACTCCCTCCCGTGTCTCCCGCGTTAAGGTTTCTTCTCATTTTCTTGCCCACGCCTCGGGGTTTCCCACGCGGGAAGCATTACTTCCCACGCCTAACGGAAAAGGTTGGGTTGATGACGCAGTTGTGGCGGTTATACGTCAGGACTGTGCCAAAAGCTCCGATGAGACGTTTTCCGGAACGGGAATCCATGTGCCGGAAAACGGGTGCCAGATTGCTACCGGCGCGTCGACAGCCATCCGCCGGCTAGCCGTTTCTAAATCGGTCCTTTTTCGAAACGCCAGTACGCAATACGGACTCACTCCCCTTCGCCTCATGAGCGGGGCGATTTAGTCGAAATGCGATAGCCCACCACCTTCGGACAGTGGCGGGCTATCGCATAATGCGTCACGCGGTATTCCCAAGTGCGCCACCATTACCGAGATCGCTGCCAAAACAGTCGGTCAGACAATTTCTGAACGGATATGGTGTCATTGCTAGCTGTTGGCTCACCTATGGCGTTAGAACTGCCCGACTTAAATGCCACGGACCGAGCCTACACACGTGCACGTGATCCGGAGCATCCATTCAATTGATGGACTTCTCGATGATCGCTTTCAACTCTCCTTGCCGATGAAGAATCGTGGAGATTAATTGGCGCCGGCAAGGTTTCCGCGGCTTGCTACAGTAATGGAGAACGTGCGATGTTTTGCTCGGATTGCGGCAAGCCAGCTCACGGCAAGTTTTGTTCTCTCTGTGGTGCGCCACTCGCGGCCACTGAATTGGCCACCGACGTCGTACCCACTGGAATCGTTCCCGAGTGGGACGCGCGAGGTGCAGGTCGAAACCATTCTAAAATATCCGGGAGTGCGAGACGCAATCGAGCGTCATGCCCAGCAGGCTACCAAGCGGCTGACTGGCGAGCAGTTCCTGAAGCTGGCCGACAAGTTGGTACCGCTGGGTGTGCCGCTCGAAGGCCTGGTATCCGTGGTACAGCCACTCTATGCACGCCTGGGTATCAAGACTGGCAAAGAGCGAGTCTACCAAGTAGCGGCACCCGTCGGCCAGGTAATCGTCCGTGCCCTGTGCTCACTGGCTCGACACGGGCAAAAGCTGCGCGGCATAACCCAAGCGGTCGATGGATGTCTGCTCGAAGCATCCTTGCCTTCCGACGTATTCGCATTGGAGGGTGACTTGTTGGTGAGTGTACGACGTAATGGGGCGCAGGCGGAAGTCCGCGGCGCGACGCATATTGGCGGACAACTTTACGATTGGGGCAAGAGCAACCGCTGTCTTGATAAGCTCTTCACGGATCTGACGTGCAACGCAGCTTAGTAATCTTCAACCGGTTTGGCCCACTTGGCAATTGAACTCAGCGCGTCTAAATATTCGCTTCTCTACGTATGAAGGGCACCCGTCGGCCCGCCAGCTCTGCCTGATCTATACCGAGATTCCACAATCGGTGGATTGATGGGGCAACTCAAGCGCCATTGAATTGATGGAACTTTCTATGCGGCACGGCGTCGGCTTAGACACAATCCTGCCGCGGCCAAGATCGGTAATGCCAGCGTTGCCGGTTCCGGAACTGCTGCATTCGCACTGCCACCGGAGCCGTTGCCAGCAGATTGACCGAAATTGGCTTTCCAACGGGTGTAATCGTCTTGACCGACGCCCGGCGTATCGTCGTTGGCGAGTGATGTGGTGCTGCCGAGATTGTCGCGCCAGAGGGTATAGTCGGCCGCATCGACGGTGCCGTCTTGGTTGTAGTCACCGGGTAGGAATGTACTATTGGCAACATTCACCTGGATGAAATAGGGAAACGTCGCGTCGCCGTAATTCCAGGTCTCCCCTGAGTCAGAGGAGTCGGCAAAAATGCCAAGTGCTCCGGGGCCCACCGACAAGTTCGAGTCTGCATAGCCCATGAAAAAGGTGCCGTCGCCTGGGGCCTCCGAACCGAGCACGAACCAATACTGCGTGTTCGGGTCCAACGTCACGGTGCCGTCAGGCAAGAACGTCAGAGCAGTCAGAGTCCCTGAAACATCGGGTGCTGTGAAGGTGGTGATTAGATCGCCGATGGCGCCCCCATCATCGGCATGCAACTGCGCGACTACGACTGGCGACGGACTCACAGAGCCATCGCCGACGAGAGCTTCGATGGAAGTGAGTTGGTAAGGCTGATTGTCGGACACAAACGCCTGGGCACCCCAAGACCAGGGGACACCCGAGCCTTGCGGGGTGTCAACTGGGTTAGGGTTGTTGCCGATCGCAGATGCAGCACGGATGGGCTCGGCGAGGTTGCTCACTAGGACGGAGCTGTCGGCGACGGGTGTAAATGTGATCTCCACCGTGTTCGCGTTCGTCAGCGCTTCAAACTCCCATTCGCTTGCTAGGAATGAACCGTAGTCGCTGATCGCAAAATTCGCTGCGCTGAATCCGCCGCCTGAGATTGTGCCGGTGGTGAGAACGCTGTAGCTGCGCGAGGCTCCTTCGCCGATACCGGCTCGTAATGCAGCGACATCGACGGCAGAGACTGCGCTGAGGTCGAGCCGAAGTTCGGCCCCGGTCGAAATGTCCGCAGCGCCCGTCACCGCAACCATGCTGATGGCGGTCGGACCCGTGCCAAAGAGCCTGACGTTGTAGTGCGAGCCATCGGCCATCGTCAGTCCATTGGTTAACGTCATCGTCGTCGCCGTTTCGCTGACGCCCGCCTCGATCTCCCCGCCGGTCTGCAAAGTCACGGCTCCAATCACTGTCCCCGCCCCTTGCAGCAGGCCTGTCGAACCGTTGGTGATGTTGCCGCGGAGAGTTGCTCCTGGTGCAAGGGAGACAGAACCGGCGTTCGCAGCAAAGGTCCCGCCAAATTGAAAATCCAGGAACCCGGCATTCACCACGATCTCGCCGCTGTTTTCCAAAACCCCGCCTATTTCGAAAGACAGATTCCCCTGGTCCACTTCGATCGTGCCGTTGTTGTTCAGGACCACGTTGTTGGCGATCAGGTGAGTGGCGGGCCCGGTTTTGCGCAAGATGCCGCCCGCCTCGACCGTGAACGTGCCGGGCGTTCCAGAAGTCGCACTGCCGATGTTGGAGCCGGGGTTGGTGACGTTGATTTCGTAGGTCGTTCCGTTCTGCACGCTTGCCTGCGCAGAGTTGTTAAGGACCAGTCGACCCAGATTGGTGTGGGCGAACGTGCTCGGGTTCACGCCGTCGCCAAAGCGGATTTCGCCGCCGCTGACCTGAGCATTCGTGCTCAGCGTTCCGCCGCCGTCGATCTTCAGGAGGCCCGCGCCGGTCAGACTCCCGAAGTTCCAGGTGAAGTCGTCCGTGATCGTGGTGGTGGTGTTATCCGACCGATTGAACGTGCCGCCTTGCAGCTGCAGGCGGCTGATCGAGTTGTCCCCATTCGCATTGAGGGTGCCGCTCGTCTGCGAAAACGTGCCGTCACCGGTGATGGCGCTCCCACCCTCCAGATTCATCGTGCCGGTGCCCTTCTGGACCATCGAACCGGAGGCGATGCTGATGAGACCAGCGTTTGCCCAGGTGGCTGTGCTGTTATCGAACGACAGGATCCCCTGGTCCACTTCGATCGTGCCGTTGTTGTTCAGGACCACGTTGTTGGCGATCAGGTGAGTGGCGGGCCCGGTTTTGCGCAAGATGCCGCCCGCCTCGACCGTGAACGTGCCGGGCGTTCCAGAAGTCGCACTGCCGATGTTGGAGCCGGGGCTGGTGACGTTGATTTCGTAGGTCGTTCCGTTCTGCACGCTTGCCTGCGCAGAGTTGTTAAGGACCAGTCGACCCAGATTGGTGTGGGCGAACGTGCTCGGGTTCACGCCGTCGCCAAAGCGGATTTCGCCACCGCTGACCTGAGCATTCGTGTTCAGCGTTCCGCCGCCGTCGATCTCCAGCAGGCCCGCGCCGGTCAGACTCCCGAAGTTCCAGGTGAAGTCGTCCGTGATCGTGGTGGTGGTGTTATCCGACCGATTGAACGTGCCGCCTTGCAGCTGCAGGCGGCTGATCGAGTTGTCCCCATTCGCATTGAGGGTGCCGCCCGTCTGCGAAAACGTGCCGTCACCGGTGATGGCGCTCCCGCCCTCCAGATTCATCGTGCCGGTGCCCTTCTGGACCATCGAACCGGAGGCGATGCTGATGAGACCAGCGTTTGCCCAGGTGGCCGTGCTGGGATCGAACGACAGGATCCCCTGGTCCACTTCGATCGTGCCGTTGTTGTTCAGGACCACGTTGTTGGCGATCAGGTGAGTGGCGGGCCCGGTTTTGCGCAAGATGCCGCCCGCCTCGACCGTGAACGTGCCGGGCGTTCCAGAAGTCGCACTGCCGATGTTGGAGCCGGGGCTGGTGACGTTGATTTCGTAGGTCGTTCCGTTCTGCACGCTTGCCTGCGCAGAGTTGTTAAGGACCAGTCGACCCAGATTGGTGTGGGCGAACGTGCTCGGGTTCACGCCGTCGCCAAAGCGGATTTCGCCACCGCTGACCTGAGCATTCGTGCTCAGCGTTCCGCCGCCGTCGATCTCCAGCAGGCCCGCGCCGGTCAGACTCCCGAAGTTCCAGGTGAAGTCGGCATTCACGGTCAGATCATTTGAGCGCGCGATCGTACCGCCGCCGAAGGCCAGTTGCTGAACGGTGATCGGCAGATTGACGTTGACCGTGCCGCCATTGACGAAAGCATTGTAGTCGTTTCCGCCGTTACCATTGTTCGGAAACTGTGGGTTGCTGCTCCACCGCGTGAAGTCGGACCAATTGCCCGACGTGCCATTCCAAGTCGAGTTAACCTGAGCCCGACTCGTCGAAACCAGCATCAAGTAGACGACAACACCGATGACCAGTTGTTTCATTGAACGACTCCACACACCCGCGATTGAGGTTAAAAGGCGGCCTTCCGACAGGGTGTTTTGCACTTCCTGCCGTGGCCGAGAAATCTCGTCCGATGCGTTTGCCTGGCGACAACCGATGCGACGAAATTCACGGTCGTTGAGAACTCGTAATACATCTCAACAGCCCGAACGTCACGGTTTTCAACCGCTCCGAAAAACGACAGCCAGATCACCAGCTGCAACGACTCAGTCGTCGCCGATTGAAACCTCACCGCATGCCTCCGACCAACTCAAGTGCCCACTCACTTCCAGCGCCAAAGCAAAGTAGAGAACAAGAATGAGACCAACATCGGAAGCGTCGCCGGCTCCGGCACTGATGCGAGCGGGGCGCTCGCGGAACCGCTTCCTCCGCCAATGATCGCGCCGAAGTTGTCTTTCCAAATATCGTAATCGCCTTGATCGATGGTGCCGCTGCCGTCGCCATCGGCGGCCAGACCGGTGCCAGTTGCTCCGAGCGTGTCACGCCAAACTGTGTAGTCAGCGGCGTTGACCATGCCATCGCCGTTGTAGTCGCCGCCTAGCATGCTCACGACCGCCTTAACCTGAATGAAATACGGGAACTCGGTATCCCGATAGTCCCACGTCGCTCCTCCGTCCGATGAGTCCGCGTAATTTGAGAGCGAACCGGGGCCGAGCGTGTTGGCCGTATCAGCGTAGGACCAGTCGAACGAGCCGGTATCAAAGTTGCCCAGAATGAACCAGTATTTGGTTCCAGGTTCCAGCGTCACGGCGGCATCGGGCGCGAACAGGCGCGCGACGGGGTCGCCCGTCAGGTCCGGTGCAGTGAATGTGGTCAACAAGCCTTCTGACGTTAGGTCGATATCGCCGTTGGCGTCCGCTTGTCGCAATTCGATGACGATCCCCGACGAACCGCTGTCGTTGCCCACGACCGCTTCCACGGAGGTGAGCGCGTACCGCTGAGAATCGGGCAAGAATGACTGCGCGCCCCAATACTGCGGGTTGGAAATCGGCGTGGCGCTACGGAACGGTTCGGCGAAATTGGTTACCAAAACCGAAGCGTCGACGACCGCTGCGTCGTACTGCAAATCGAGATTCGTTCCGTCTTGGACCACACTGAAGGTGCCGCCAATCGGGCTTTGGAAGCCCGTCGTATCGATGTGAAACAAGCTCGCGTCGAAGTCTCCGACCAATCCCGCCGACGTGGTCACGACAGAGGGCCAAGTGTGACTGACCGTCGGGTTCCAATCGTCCAACGGGTTTGGGTTGTCGAGAGAGTCGAACGTTCGCAGGCGGACGTTCAGGGGGCTGTCCGCGCTGAGCCCCGAAATATCCAGCGCGCCGCTGACGCCCAGCGAATCCCAATCGGCGCCGGCGGCCCCAGCGCCGTCGGTGCGAAGATCGAGCGTGTAATTGCTGCCGCCTGCAAGATATGCATTGCCCGTGGTCAAGAGACCCGGACTGTGGCCGGGCGAAATCGTGCCGCCGCCGTTGATCGTGATCGGACCGACGGTTCCGGCGCCGGCCAGCGTGGCCCCGTCGTAGACGGTCGTGGCGCTGGTGATGCTGCCGTCGACCGCGAGTATGCCCGAGGCTATGGTCGTGGCGCCTGAGTAGCTATTATTCCCGGTGAGCCTAACCGTCGCGTCGCTGCTCACGCCGGTTGTGGTCAGCCCGCCGGCGCCCGAGATGCCGCCGCTGAACGTCGAGACGCCGCCGGCCGTCTGGTTGTCGATGTTGATGCCGCCAGCGCCGAGGGTGATGTTGTTGGCCAGGCCAGCGTCGCTAAAGGTGCGAACTTGCCCACCGTAGCTGGTAATCGGGCCGCTGTACGTGGTCACGCCTGAGAGTTCGAGCAGGCCTGTGTTGTATAGGAGGGTCCCGGCGGCAATCACCGATCCGCGGTTCTCGATCCGCAGACTTCCCTGACCGCCCGCCGCCGCGAGGTTACCGCCAATGCAAATGGTCGCGTTGGTATTCCAGGTTGAACCAAGCCCGCTGACAAGACCGGTTCCGGATGCTCCAGCGTTAAATCCGAGATAGCTGTTGCCCGCGGTGCTGGCGAGCGCGCCGTTGAGCACTTGCAACGACCCGCTCCCCCCGTTGCCGAGGAAGAACGACCCGCTGGCGATCCAGGAGGAACTGGTGTCATGAACGATTACCGAGCCGCTTGAACCGCCAAAGAAGCCCAAGTAACCTCTGAGACTCGAAACCTTTCCTCCACTGCTAATCTCCATCGTTCCACTGCCGGACTGGCCGACGACGATGTCGCTGCTGGCCGCCCACGTCGAACCGCTTCCGGTGACAGTTGCCGTACCAACCGCACCGGATTGCAGGCCGATTTGCGCCGTGGCCGTAGTCACTCGTCCGCCGTTCGACACGGTCATCGTGCCCGTGCCGGGGCCAGCCCCGAATGCCGAGCCGCCGATGGAAAGATTCGCGCTGTTGTTCCAGGTCGAGCCGATGCCACTGACCGTCACCGCGCCGGAATCTGACGCTGAGGATCGATAACCAATATCAGCGTTTGCGCTGGTGACGAGGCCGCCGCTTTGAATGTTCATCGCACCCGTGCCCAAGATACCGACTTCTAGCGTCCCACTGATGTTGGACGACGACCCGGCGCCAGTGACGAACATGGTCCCATTGTCACCAATAAGCCCAGTTAGCATGTTGACGGTTCCACGATTGGAAACCGTCACGCTGGATGCGGCGTTGCCCCCGCCAATGGTCCATGTCGTAGCCGACGGACCAGAGCGAATTCAAACCTGTTACGGTTGCCGTGCCTCCCATCAAGACGGACAGTGCTGTCGACCCGGCCGCCGCTTTCGATCCGCAGGATGCCAGTCGAGGTCGAGGTTCCGATCAACTTGGTTTCGCCGGCGCTCAAATACGAACCGGCGCCCGTGACGAGCACGGTCCCCGTTGTGTAGGCGGAGCCAATTTCCGTGGTGGCACCGAGGATTGGGGGTTGGAGCAAGACAAGTCGTCCGCCACTATTCACGTCCAGCGAGCCGCTCCAGACGTTGAGAATGCCGTTGAGCGTGAGCGTGCCGGAACCCCGCACAATGGCTGAACCGCTGCCCGAATCGCCAAGATAGAGAAAGGCGGCCACGGCGCCCGGGGCGTCGACCAGGGCGTCGCCGCCATTGTTGATCTCGGCGATCAACCCGCTGTTCGGTACACCGAAGGACCAATTACTGGCGACAAACCAGTTGCCGAGGGTAGGATTCGTCCAGAGGGTCCCTACTTGGGCGGATGCGCTGGCGGCCATCAATGCCGGACCCAAGAGAAAGGTGGCTAAGCCGATCATTTTGCCAAATGATACGTTGTTGGACGTCATTGATAGCTCCAGGTTGAAGAGGGCTGAGTTGGATCGTATTTGCCGTATGGAAATCGGTGACATGGGGGATACTGAGAAGCTTGCTTCACGGTCAGCCCCGCCGTCCGCTCTTTTTGCGTTCAGTCAATTCGTTAGTTGTCGGTACTGGAATCGGTGTAGGATTGCCTTTCTTGGGGGACGACGAAGTCCAAGAGCCGACCGCAATTACCAATGTCGTGACACATCACATAAAACGATGAGGCATGTCAGTTCTCTATCGAATTTGAGTTTGTTTGAAACCGAATGGATTGAAGTTCAATCCTTCTCATCCGTACCAGTGTCGCCAAGTTTCGCTGCGATATCGCGCAGGGCAGCCACGGCCTGCTCTTGTTGCCAGCGTTCAATTTCGTCCGGATGGCGTTGGCAAATGTCGACAGCCTGCTCAGCGTATTCTCGCGCTTCGGTCAACTGGCCTTCCTCGGCCAACACAACAGCTAAAGCCGATAAAGATCCAGGGAGGTCCAGGTAGTCGTTCCCCATCGCTTGTTTCGAAATCACCACGGAATTGCGGTAATGCGTTTCGGCTTCTTTTAACTTCCCTTGCTTGTGCAGGATTTCGCCTAAAGCGTAATGCGCATTTGCCTGCGATAGTTTTCCCTGGCCCTCCGTCTTCTCGGAGACACTCAGCGATCTGCGGCAGCACTCCTCTGCTTCTGGTAGCTTGCCTTGACGCAATAAGACGACGCCGAGGAAGGCGAGATCGTGCGCCGTGTACGGATGCTCGTCGCCGTAATTTGCTACCCTGATGCGATGAGCTTCACGGATAGCGGTTTCGGACTCCACAGCTTTGTTCTCATCGAGGAGTACCATCGACAAGTCGTGGAGCGCCCAGGCCGTATCGTCACTTTCGTTACCCAAGCGTTTTCTGCGAATTGCCAAACCCGCACGAGCGTCGCTTTCCGCTTCCGCAAGCTGTTTTGTGCGATCTCCTCGAATATTGGCCTGATGGAGCAGGATGTCAGAGAGTGAGCAAAGCAAAGTCGCTTCTTTCGTGCTGCCCTCGCCGCGCAATTTTTTCTGCATGGCAATCGCCTCGCGAGTCACGGCCTCCGCTTCGTCAAAATCCCGGAGATACGTCAGCGCCCGCCCGCGTTGCAGCAGCGCATCCGCGACGAATAGATTTTCTTCACCAAATTGGGCTCGAGCCGTTTCCAGTGTGTGACGGGCGATCCTTTCCGCTTCTCGATAAAGCTGCAGTTCAAAATAGACTTGGGCCAACGTCAGACGTAGTTCGGCCTGGACTTCGGGCTGTCCTTCAAGATCCCTATCAATGCGTTCGGCAGTCCTATCGACAATTTCCCGCAGCATGGCTGTGTCGCGACCCATCGCCACACTCGGCGCAACTCCTTGCAACATATCCTCGAGGAAATGTGCGACTTGGTCGCTGCGCTCTGCCTGCGTGGTCGCACGAGCGGCACTGGCTTGTTCCGCATTTCGCTCCCGCAATGCCCAAAACATGCCGCCGATTGTTCCCAAAACTCCCAATACCACGGCGGTCCCAATTGCTACGCTTGCCGCGACGCCGAGTTTGTGTCGATGGACGAACTTGTGGAATCGATACATCGTAGACGCTGGGCAGGCCTCGACCGTCTCATCGTGCAAATACCGCTCGATGTCTGCCGCGAGATTGTTCGCTGTCTCGTAGCGCCGATCGCGATCCTTCTCCAGCGCTTTCATCACGACCCAGTCGAGTTCCCCTTTTACCAGCCCGTTCAGCTTCTTTGGCTCGGAACTGCGATTGGCGGCTATGTCGGTCAATCCTTTCACTGCGCTTAGCCGTGTGCTGGGTTTGGGCGGCTCTTCTTCGCGAATGATCCGCAGCATTTCATCGAAAGCGGCCGTTTGTAGCCGCTTACGATCGAAGGGCGTTGAGCCGGTCAAAAGCTCATAGAGCAGCACACCGAGGGAATAGATGTCGCTGCGAGTGTCGATATCGAGCTGGTTGAGCTTGGCCTGCTCGGGGCTCATGTACTCGAGCGTCCCGACCACCTGGCCGAACTCCGTGAACATCGTCCGGTCGGTCAGCTTCTGCGCGGTGGCCTTGGCCACGCCGAAGTCGATTACTTTCGGCACGGCCCGTTCATCGTACTCGGCGACCAGCACGTTCGACGGTTTGATGTCTCGGTGAATGAGCCCTTTTTGATGGGCATGCTGGATGGCCGTGCAAACGGGCAGCAAGAGCTCCAGCCGCGCGCGGAGTGGCAAACGTCTGTCATCGCAGTATTTGGTGATCGGAACACCATTGACGAGTTCCATGACGAAGTACGGCCGACCGCTTGCAGTTGTGCCGGCGTCCAACACCCGGGCGATGTTGGGATGATCCATTAACTCCAAGGCGTGCCGTTCTGCGTCGAAGCGCGCGATCACTTGCCGCGTGTCCATCCCCGGCTTGATGATCTTGAGGGCAACCATTCGCTGGATCGGCATGGTCTGCTCGGCCATGAACACGACGCCCATCCCCCCTTCGCCGATTTGCTGCAATAGCTTGTACAGACCAATGACAGTGCCTGGCCGCTCGGAAATTGGCTCCCCGCACAGCACCGCTGGTTCGAATTCGACCGACACGGCTGGTGATTCGAGAAAGCCGCCCAATGACTGCTGGTGGCGGAGCAACTCGATCACGTCGTCGCGCAGGGATTCATCGCCCGCACACTGGGCGTCGACGAACGCTCCGCGCTCGTCCGGCACGTCAATCTCAGCCGCGTCGAGGAAAATCGATTTGGCTCGGTCGTGGGTCACGTTCATGTCGCCAACTCCAGGCACTTCGACCTGTGACGATTACAGTGCGATGCGGGACGTCAAATCCCGCCACGAAATCTTGGGATTTTGGGAAAATCGTCGCATACGCGGAACGAACGGTAAGCCTAGCCCAAGTCGCGGTGGAGCCAAGTTCGTGCGTAAGTCCAATTCCGTTCGGCTGTTCGTAGCGACATTCCCATAGCCTCGGCGGCCTGCGGCATCGTCATGCCGGTGAAGTATCGGAGCTTGACAAGATTCGCCGCCGTTGCGTCGTGGTCCTCCAGCCGGCGAAGCGATTCGTCCAGCGCGAGCAATTCCTCCGACGGAGCTTCCGAGGCGACTTGCACCGCATCAAGCTCGACGCGCTGCCGGTTGCCACCGCGGCCGGCCTGCTGTTTGCGGCGGGCGCTTTCGACCAGAATCCGCCGCATGGCTTCGCCGGCGGCGGCGAAGAAATGGCCCCGACTGTTCCAGTTTGGCGTTTCGGTGGTCCCGATCAAACGTAGATAGGCTTCGTGAACAAGGGCGGTCCCGACCAGCGTCTGGCCTGGCTTCTCATGAGCCAATTTCGCCGCGGCCAAATTGCGCAGCTCATCATATACCAGAGGCAAGAGCTGTTCGGCGGCATTTGGGTCGCCGGATTCGATTTGAGATAAGATCTGCGTGACGTCGGTCATGACGCCGATTATACCGACCCACGATTTCGCAATCTTGGCTGGCCTATACTAATCGACCTTCAGCCGGACATGGGTGCCAAATACGTTGGTTACTCGGTACGAATTGCCCTAAGATGTTTCGCCAGCAAACCTTAGGACACCAAAGTCTCTAAACTTATGTCGCAATCAAAGTGCCATCAAACGTAGTGTATGACACAAATACTTTTTCGCCTGCCAAAGCCGGACCGCATTGGATCAGCCCGCACTTACCAAGAGCCGAGCTTGTTGGGGTCAAAGAAATGGGCTGCTCCAGCTGCGATTGGCACGGATAAACCAGCGATTCTGTCGCTGCACTTGAGCTCGTAGCGATACGCCAAAGTGAGGTCCAGCCAACTTCTTGACTGCTGAAATGAGACACACCTACTGCAATTGGGCATAGCGGAAACTGCCCGCGGTTGGACAAACTTCAGCAGCTTTGCGTTTCTCCCAACTGCCAGCGGTGAGGTAGACCTCCGCAGCTTCAAAATCATTTTGATGGTGCCAACACCCCGGCCGCCGAGTGCGCGATCTCGTTGGTGCCGTGGTGCACAAGGTGGGCGTGCCCTGGGGCGTCTTAGCAGAATGGGCTAGTGCGTACGGT
>CAWKBR010000009.1:0-266520 GCA_963847875.1 uncultured Planctomycetota bacterium
ATCACCGATACGAGTCATTAAGACTATTGCCGCCAGCAGGCGCAGACCTACTAGACCTACGACGCCCATCAACAAGAGCACTGCCGTGCTGGGTTCAGGAACCCAGTGCGAAATCCAAATGTGGCCATGAACTTCTTCGCCGAGTGCGGAAGGGGCCCAAAAAACTGTATGCCAAACGCGTTGCTACGAATTTCGCCGTTGTCATCCAAGGCAACACTGCCGTTTCTAGGGTGTCGTTGAAGGAAATCGTAGCCATTGAGAGGCTGATATCGCCAGGGATTTGGGCTGTCAGTCGTCGGTTGGTAGAAAATCCAATTTGGTGCCGGTTGTATGTACGGCTGCGCATCTAACGGAGTGTCTGACATCAGGCACCATTTGATGCCATCGTATCCAGGGAAAAGCAGGCGACCTGTACCGCCATCCTCTCCATTTTGGTACGTCGTCAATACGATGCGCGAAAATGTCTCGCCAAAATACGGTTAAAGCTGCTGCCGTCTGGCCAGTTCGCCAGGTGACGTCGACGTGGATGCCGTCCGGCGCCACGTAATCGCGTCGATCGTGCTCAGCTGATTACCGCTAGAGAAGCTGGACGTATTATCTCCAAGGGAATGAAGGTCTGCTACACTGGGCGAATACGGATCGGCAAATGCCGAGCTTGCACCAATCAAGCCGACGATTGCCACCGCGACCGCCGTCAACCATCGAAGCTGTAAGAACCTCATTAGTACTCTCCTGTTGTCAAAAAGAACGACCGAAAACGAACCCCAACCGCCTCTTTGCTCAATACTCGATGTTGCGGGCCAACGTGGGGACTCGTCCGGCCCTACCCACCAACATTCACTGAGTCTACAAAAACAGTTAAGGAACGCCTTCGGATTCATGTGCTCCAACCATCGCCCTCGTAGCACGCCGTACCGTCAACGCACTGCACGCCAAACTAAGCGAGAGCGGCGATGGGAATTCTTTATGAATCCGCTGTGAAAATTGTTAGTTTCCACCGAGTTCAACCACGAAAACAGCAGTTAAACTAGTTGCCTACTCCTGACTAAAATTCGTTTTCCTGTTTGTCCAGCACTTTTTTCCAGTTACGCAGAAAAATCTGCCGGGGCTGCCCCAAAGCCAAATCGCCACAAGCCGAACGCCAATATCCCTCGGTCGATGGGTCCGTTCCTGTTCGCCAGTCCCATCGCATTATCCCTGTGTGATCCATTTAGTTATCCCCCCTGGCGAAGACCAACTGTCTCGACGGCTCCGCTTCGGCACTGATTGATCGCTGACGTACTGCAAAGCAAGCTCCCGGCCTTGGGACTCAATGATTCTGGGCTGATCCCAGGATCGGCGTGCCAAACGGATCGATCCGATTGCCGAGAAAATGCGGCGGCGGCCAGCGGTTGGGGGCGTTCATCATCGTGCCGAGCCGATCGACGCGAGTCGCGCTGAATTGCTCGAGGTATTCGCAATCGGCAGGCGACAACACGAAGGAATCTCGTGTGCAAGAGCTGTTTGTCGCCGGGTGTCGCGGAGCCGCCCGACAAAACGAAGCCGGATGATGCGATCGCTACGCCGCCCGCGGCGGCACCGGCATCTTTTTGCCTTTGAGCTGGTAGACGTAGGCCAGCACTTCCGCCACCGCGGCGTACGATTCGGTCGGGACCGGTTTGCCGACGTCGACGTCCTTGTACAGCAGTTGCGCCAGCGGCTTCCGCTCGACGATCGGAATGTTTGCTCTCAAGCCCCAGCCGGCGGATGCGCTGGGCGAGCACGCCGGCGCCCTTGGCGACCACGATCGGCGCCGCCATCTCCAGCGGGTCGTATTGAATCGCCACGGCGAGCTCCGTGGGATTGGTGACGATCACGTCCGCCTTGGGCACGGTGCTCGAATGCGGTTGATGACCATCTGCCGTTGGACCTGCCCGCCGACGGGCGATGATCTGCGGATCGCCCTGCAGCTCCTTCATCTCCTCGCGGATTTCCTGGTGCGTCATCTTGAGGTCCTGCTCGTGCTTCCAACGCTGCAGCCCGTAGTCCAACAGCGCGAGCAGTACCAGCGCCAGGCCGCCCAGAGCACGATTTTCAGCACGAGGTCGGCGATAAAATGGCCGAGCTGTTCGACGTCCATCGTGCTGGCCCGCAAAACCTCGTCGTGCCGCGACCAGATCACCGTCGCCGCGACCCCGCTGATCACGAACACCTTGAACAGGCCGAAGCCGAGTTTGGCCGTGCCGGTGATCGAAAAAATCCGCTTCAGCCCCTGGGCAGGATTGATCCGGCTGATATCGGGACTCATTCGGTCGGGAAGGAACAGAAAACCGACTTGAGCAGATTTATGAGCACCGCCCCCAGCACCAGCAGCCCCATCATCGGGAATACGACGCCGGCGAGCCCCTTCATGATCGCGTACCAATGGTGCATCATTTGGCCGGGATCGGGAGTCAGCGATGCGACCGTCCAGGTCGCGGCGCATCAGTCCGATCGTGAACTCGACGATCGGCCGCCCATCGACAAGCAGCAACATCCCGCCGATCACCAGCAACACCGCCGAGCCGAGGTCCTGGCTGAACGCGACTTGGCCCTGCTCGCGGGCCTGTTCCCGGCGATGGGCCGTCGGTTCAAATGATTTTTCGCCGGAGGATTCGGCCATGGCGGACCGTGACCACGATTAGTGTTGCAGCGAATCCTGAATCGTGCGGAGGGCGCCGATCGTCGGCTCCTGAAAGGTCCACGCGACGGTGCCCATCGGAGCAGCGTCATCGCCAGCGCCAGCAGGGAATTGACGCCGAAACCGACGGCGATGATGTTGATCTGCGGCAACGTCCGGCCAATCAAGCCGAGCACGATCGTCGAAAAAACATCGCAACCAGTATCGGCGCCGCCGCATGAACGCCCAGCGTGAAGCTCTGCGTCATCAGGCCGGTGAGGGCCTCGACGTAGGTGTCGCCGAGCGAGGCGTGGCCGGGCGGGGCCCAGGCGAACGTGTCGAGGATCGCTTCGATCATCAGCCGGTGCCCGCCGATCGCCACGAACACGGTCATCGACAGATAATCAAACAAGGTGCGTGAAAATCGAGACATTTTCGTCGAAGCTGGGGTCGAACACGTCGGCCAGCGACAATCCGCTCATCTGGCTGACGATTTGCCCCGCGACCTGGACGCCCGAAAACATGATGCTCACGCCCAAGCCCAACAGCAGCCCAACGGCCACTTCGTTCGCCAGCAAATGGACGTAGTTGGCGATGCCGTCGACCGGCGGCAGCGACGTATTCAGATAGACCGGCGCCACCAGCAGCGACATCGTCACCGCGAGAAACACTCGCACGTGTCGCGGCAGCGTCAGCGTGCCGAACAGCGGAGCGATCACGATCATTCCGCCGATCCGCGCCAGCACCAGCGTGAAGACCATGAACCGGCTGATCAGAAAGACTTCTAGTGGAGCCATGGGAAATCGCCGAGGCGGCTTGCCGCAAGGCGTCACAACGAGCCGGGAATGTTCGTAACGAGTGTGTGGACGTACTCGATCAATCGCGTCAGGATCCACGGCAGTGCCAGTCCCGCCGCGACGACCATCGCCAGCAGCTTGGGCACGAAAGCGACCGTTTGTTCCTGGATTTGAGTCAGCGCCTGCAGCAAACCGATTGCCAAGCCGACCACCGTGCCGGCCACCAGCACCGGTGCGGCAATCAACGTCGCGATCATAACGCTTCCCGGGCCAGGTCGACGGCAGCTTGAGGAGTCATGCTTTGAACGGGCCCCGATTACATCGCGCCATTAGCGGCGGAGCTTGCTCCGCGAAGTGTTACAGCACCAAGTGAAAACTATCCATCAACATTTGAACCACCAGCGTCCAGCCATCCACTAGCACGAATAGCAGCAGCTTGAAGGGCAACGACATCAGCACCGGCGGCAACATCAGCATGCCCATCGAGATCGTGATGCTCGCCACCACGATGTCGATCACCACAAACGGCAAGTAGATCTGAAAGCCGATCAAGAACGCCGTCTTCAGTTCGCTGAGCATGTACGCCGGCAACAGCGCCAACAGCGGCACCACCGTCTGGCCATCCTTCGGATTGTAGTAGACATAGTCCGGTTCTTTGCCATCGGCCGACTCCGGATCGACGTACGGCAGGAACAAATACACGTCGTCGTCGTTCTGCGTGATGATAATCTGGTCGGCCATGAAACGCCGCATCGGCTCGACGCTGCGCTGGAATGCATCTTTCAAGACCGATCTGGTTGTTCGTGTAAGGCTTGATGCCTTCGTCGTACGATTTCTTCCAGGTCGGCGCCATCAACAGCAGCGTCATGAAAAGGGCGATCGACGTGATCACCTGGCTCGGCGGCAATTGCTGCGTGCCCAGCGCCTGTCGCAACAGGCCCAGCACGACGATGATCCGCACGAAGCTGGTCGTCATCAGCAGGATCGCCGGCGCCAGGCTGAGCACCGTCAGCAGAAGCATCACCTGCAGCGTCGAGGCCAGGCCCTCGGGGCTAGTCCAGTCCTGCGGTCCGCCGATGTTCGAACGGCAGCAGGGGCGTGACCGAATTGGTCTGCGCCATCGCCGAGCCGACACAGCACGCCAGCGTGCTTGCCGCGACCGCGGCGATCAGCAAGTAGCGAAGCCGTTTATCCACGCGCTGCACCTCCGCGATAGGCGGCGAACAAGTCGGTCGCCGCGGCCGTTCGGGCGTCGACTCGTGACGATTCGTTGCCGAGGAACCCAACGGGAGCCGTTTCGTCGGCCAATTGGCGGAAGATCTGATCGAACTCGGCGGTCGAGCTCTTCGTGGAAGTTTGTCGACAGAGGCCGACAATCCGGTCGATCTCGGCGGGGTCGGTGATCTCGACTAGCGGCTCCGCGCCGCCGGGCGTCCGCGAGACGAGCACCAGCTTGTTGCCAACGCGAATCAACTCGGCGAACTGCCGCGCGGCAAGCGGCACCCGGCCGAGCACGCTGACCACCTCTTCCGGCAGCCGCCCGTTCGACCGTTTACTGCCGCGCCGCACCAACCCCGCGACGAGCAAAAACAGGCCCAACACCACGGCCAGCGCCGTCACGGTCGTGTAGATCGAGTCGACCGGCAGGCCGAACGAAGGCAGCGACTTGGCCGCGGCACGTGAGCGATCTCCTTTGGCCGCGTGCGGCAGACGGCGGTCGCTCCGCGACGCGAGACGATGGGATTCGTCCGTCGTGGCCGCGGCAACGGGCGGTATCGGCGCCGCGACGGGCGGCGCTTCGAAGCTGGCTGGGGCGACCGGCTCGGGTTTTTTCTCGATCGGCTTTTCGATCAGCTTCTCGGCCGACGTCGAGGCGGCTGCGAATAAACCGACGGCGCCTGGTCGGGCCAGATGGGTAGGGCAGGGGGCGCGGTGGTCGTAGTCTGGGCGGCGAGCGGCGCAGCGGCGGTGAACGCCGCGAACGCGAGCGCGCGGAGCTGGATCGAAAAACGAAGAACGAACATCGCTTGATCGCTTTCGCTGGAACGCGGTAGAAAAGTCAGGCGGCGGCCGGTGCGAGATGAGACAAGTCGAGAGCCCCGGCTGCCGGGGAGCTTATAGCGAATTCGATCGCACCGGCCCAGAGCAGCCGCGGCGGCTAGCGCCGTCGGCCAGCACCGCTGGCATTGGCGGCATCACGCCAGCGCGCTCTCGCCGGCCACAAGCTCCGCCACGCGGACACAGAAGTTGTCGTTCATCACGAGCACTTCGCCGCGGGCGATCAGCCGGCCGTTGACAAAGACGTCGACCGGGTCGCCCGCCAGCTTGTCGAGCGTGACGACGGCGCCGCTCTTGAGCTGGAGCACTTCGTCGAGCTGCATGTGGGTCCGGCCGAGCTCGATCTTGAGATCCAGTTGCACGTCGCGCAGCAGGTCGAGCGTGGCGGCGTCGGTGGACGCGGGCCGGCCGCCGAGCGGGCGAAACTCGAATGGCTTTACGCCCGGCGGCAGTGGCGCCGCCGGAGCATCGACCGACGCGAGTGCTTCCTGAGCCTGATCGAGCAGGCCTTCCATTTTGTTGGACGTCGCTTTGGCCGTCGGCGGCTTCGGCGCGGCCGACGCCGTCGCTTTGCCCGACTGTTGGAGCAAGGCTTCGATGTCGGACTGGTCGAGCGCGGCGCCGGAATCGGCGGCCGACGCAGCGGGAGCCGCGGGCGTGGTCGCCGCGGCAGGCGTTTCCGCGGGCGCCGCCGTCGCCGCGGGCTTGCGCGACAGCGCTTCCACTTCGTCCTGTCCAATCGGTTGCGATTCGTCGGCCACGCGGTGGGTGCCTCCTTGCACGCCGTGAGCTGTCCCAGGAGTAATCCTCTGGGCGACTCGCTAACGCTCGACCCCAGCCACCCGGAAGCTACCGTTCGACAAAGTTGAATTTGCTGAACAGCACTTCGCGGACCATCGGGTGTCCCAGGGCGCGGTTGGTTTTCTCCAATATCTGGCGTTTGATCAACCCCAACCCGGCGTCGGAAAGGTCTTTTGCATCCGCTGCATGCAGCGTCATGATCACCTGCTCGCGGACGCGGACCTTGCTTTTCTCGAACAAATGCTCAAATTCGGTCGCGTCGGTTGCTAGCACCGAGCCGTAGAGGTCGAAGTCGATGCTGAGCGTCGAGTTCGTGGCGGGATTGTAATGGGTAACGTTGTACGACCCCATCTCGACCTCGATCGTGTCTTCGCCGCTATGCTCGTCGTCGGCCGCTTCGCCCTCGTGCGCGCCGTCGGAGGCCGATTCGCCTTCGCTGGCGGCAACGTATTGGTGGGCCAGACGCTCCGTGTCCTGCGCCGAGGGAATGAACATCGACGCGCCGACCACCTGCACGATCACCAAAATCGACACGAAGGCCACCGCCTTGACGATTGTCATTATCGCCGAAGGCCGCTTCGGCAGCTCGGCTTCGGTCGCCTCGGCCGATTCCGGCGCGGCCGGCTCCGCCGCTGGTGCTGGTTTTGCTTTTTCTTTGTCGGCCATGGGTTATACCCCAAGATTTTCTGAGCAGTATCCTATTCTCCCGTCTTAAAACATAGCTCAGAGAACAGGGCTCGAAGACCTTGAATTTCCGGGTAAATCTGTCGCGCGGTCCGAAAACCGTGGCCAACAATCGGAACTGACGGTAGCCACGAAAAGGCACCAGAAGTCGCGAAAAGGGAAACGAGGCACGCCGTAGTCGAGCTCATTGCGGTCGACGTTCAAAGCCCAGATCATTGTGACACTCCTCGCTCATCCCGACAGGATTTGGAGAGGAATGCAACTGATGATTGCATCAGGAGTTAAATCTGCGACCTACCGACGAGTTGGATTTGCACGTCACACTCACCGGACGTCACAGACATGGATGCTGCCAGGGATGGCTTGGGCGTCGAGGTTCGCTCGAAGACGGCGAGTTGTCTGCGCCCCTTCAAGGGCCACGGGCGAGCTGGCTGTTTGGGCAATAGGGTGGCACGCCCAGAGCTTCCGGCGATGGGCGTGGCCGCGTCGGTCGGCGGTCCGCTGGTAGGGCAAGGCGCCGAGCGCTTCGGCACGCTGGAGCTTCATGGCCTCGTTGAAGAGGATTTCGATGGCCTGGGCCATCCCCTCGAAGCCCTGTTCGGCGAGTAGTTCCACGATCGAGTCGAGTGCGTTAAATTGCTCTTGGTGGGTCATGCGTGCTTCCTTTCATTGCCTAGAGAACAACGAATAGGAAACCGTCTTGGCCCGCCCCTTTCAAGCCCCTCGCGCCGTTTGGTGTTTGCCTCCGCTTCGGTCGCTGCGCTGAATGGCACTAGCTTAAGCGCTGCGCAGATGACTGCGCTTGGTCATTTCACTAGATCGCTGATCTTCACACCTAGCGTTTGGGCCACAGCTAGCACCGTCGAGATGCGCGGGTCTGACGTGCGATAGAGCAAGAACCACGCACGCTTTTTTGCGGTCGGACCGTCGTATCCCAAGCCTTCGCCGAGTTCATTTAGCGTCATTCCCGAACGCTCAAACAAGTTGCGAATGTTGTCCATCACGCCGTCTGCGGTCATGGTTTTCCGACTTTTCTGAGCCAAGTGAACAAACCCACCATGCGTCTACGTAAGTATAGACAATGAGGGTTGGTCACACCAGCCAGCAAAGCGCGGACTCGGTGAAGCAGCCACTTTGACTGACGGCATCAAATCACCCCCCAGGCGTTTCCGCCTAAGAACGGGACCTGTCTGAATCGCAATCGAATCAGGCGGCAGGAATCGCTGTCAATCTGAAGGCGATTCCATGGCGAGCTTGGATGCGGTACGCGCCCGCTTTGCGCGGAATGAGGGACTCCCGTTCGCCAACATTTTGACCGAGGCCAGCATCCGCGACGTTCTCCACGAACATGGCGTTCAGTATCGGGACCGCGTGTTTAACCCAGTCACCACCATCTGGGGTTTTCTGAGTCAGGTGCTCAGCGAAGACCATAGTTGCCGCGACGCCGTGTCGCGGATCATCGCGCATCGTGCGACGAATGGGCTGGCAGTTTGTTCGCCGAATACGGCCAGCTATTGCGAGGCGCGGAGCCGTCTTCTCACGGGGGTACTCTCCACGTTGGCGAAGCAGACCGCCGAAGAGTTACAGACGAGCATCACCCGCCAGTGGAAGTGGAACGGTCGCTCCGTGTTCATCGTCGATGGCTCGAGCGTCTCGATGCCGGACACACCGGAAAACCAACAGATGTATCCGCAGCCGCCCCAGCAAGCGACAGGACTGGGTTTCCCGCTGGCCCGGATCGCCGTGCTGTTATCGCTCGCCACCGGCGCTTGCCACGATCTGGAAATCGCGCCGTACCAGGGCAAGGGCACCGGCGAAAAGAGTCTCTTCCGCCGCATGTACGACACTCTTAAACCTGGCGATGTGGTTGTTGCCGATGCCTTATTCGACGATTACTTCATCGTGTGGGAATTGTACAAGCGCAACATCGACATCGTTGCTCGAGCTCAGTACGAGCGCACGGGCAGCCGGATATCAGAGACTAGCCCCGAGGGCGATATGCTCGTTTGGCAGCGTCCCAACAAGCCGCGCGGAATGACGGGAGAACAGTACCACAACTACCCAAAGAGCCTCGTCATGCGGCAGGTGACCGTTGACGCCCACGACAAGAACAACCGCGTCACACAATTCAAGGTCGTGACCACGATTCTCAACGTGTCGATCGATGGCAAGCAGATCGGCGATCTGTTCGAGCGGCGGTGGGAAGGAGAGGTCGATATCCGATCGATTAAGTCGGCCATGCAGATGGATATCCTGCGATGCAAAACACCGGACATGGTCCACAAAGAGATTTGGACTCACTTATTGGCGTACAACTTGCTCCGCACGGTAATGGCCGTTGCCGCCGACGAAAATGACACCGAGCCTCGCAAGGTAAGTTTCAAAGGAGCGAAGCAAGCCTTGACAGCCTTCGCTCCGAAGATTGAGGCGGCTAGGCCGGAGGAGCGCGCACCGCTCGTTGATGCGATGCTAACGACCATTGCCTACCACCGCGTAGGCAACCGACCTGGGCGCTGGGAACCGCGAGCGCAAAAACGACGGCCGAAGCATGCCGCGCGACTAACGCAACCACGACGCATCGCCAAGCTGCCGAAGAACCGTTCAAAGTGGTTCTAGGTCGGACAAAGCAGACTCATCGGGGCGAGGTCGCTCGTAACATCACCGGCAGTCACGGGGAAGCTCCTTGCTCTCCGCTCGTCCACTACGGCATCGTTTCCCACCGATTCATCATCTCTCGGTATTCCAGGCAAACAAGAGAGGTACCCAATTCGACTGACAGGCAGACTTGCCGCAAAACGAACCGCTGCCTGGCGCAGTCATCTTGATCATGAGACCTTAACCTAGTGCCATTCGTCGCTGCACTCCCTACGCTACGGCAAACACCAAGCGATCACTTTTACAGAACAGAAGTTACACTAGCATAAAAGATGTGGAGGTACATTGCGAACACGAGGGGGACGTAGCAAACGATTGGGATTAGAGGCTAGGAGTGCTGCGCGTCTACAATCGCCCGCTCAAAGGCCGCCGACATCTCATCCGAAAACAGCACAAACCAAATCACCGCCAGCGCCGTATCCTGTTCAAGCCCCTCCAAGAACTCCACCGTCGCGCCGACCGCCACACCGGCCGCCGCTTCGAGCGGATATCGATACGCCCCCGTCGACAGCGCCGGCAGGGCGACGCTGCGGCAGGCACGCTCGGCCGCCAGGTCGAGCGACGTGCGATAGGCGCTCGTGAGTAGCTCCGCCTCGCCGCGCCCACCGCCCGACCACACCGGGCCGACCGCGTGGATGACGTACTTCGCCCGCAGAGAGCCGCTACCGCTAATCACCGCGGAACCCGTCGGGCAGCCTTCCGGATAGCGCCGCCGCGTTTCGTCCATGATCGCCGGCCCGCCTGCCCGATGAATCGCACCATCGACGCCGCCGCCCCCGGCCAAGCGCGAATTCGCCGCGTTGACGATCGCGTCGGTCTCCTGGGCCGCTATGTCCCCTAGCACCAATTCAAGCGTTCGAGAGTTGATCGTTCGCCGCATGCCAAAATTCTACCGGGTACGGGCCGCGCAGCGACAAGAGGCTGTGCAAACCCAGTCGGGGACCTGGAAAACGGGGGCAAGGAGCGAATAATCGTCGCCACACCCGACTTCGCCGAGTGGCCGAAAATAGTTGTGGAAACGAGGCCACCACTTGTGGTAGGAAGGACAACGAGCTTTCAGCCGTTAGCTATTGCCTTTTAGCCCTCAGCCAATCCAGCCGAGAGCAGACACCCGAGAGTCGACAACGGATAGCCGAGAACCGAACCACTGCTTCCACACTCGCCTTGTGCGCCGACAGATTTCGGTGAACGCCGAGCCCTAAACACCGAACCCCACACCATAGATGATCAAAACCCCGCGCCCAATTCTGAAAACCTATGCACGAACCGCGAGATCCACTTGCGAAAACCGAGGGCGCACCTGGTGATCATCTATGGACAAACGCTAGCCAAAAGTCGTGACCAAATGCCTGAACCTTGAACTCTGAACCCGTCTGCCACACATGTTTCCCGACTTCACCCAACTCGACTGGCCCCAACTCGAAGTGAACGACGCGATCGAGGACGACCTCCGCCAGATCGTCCGGCTCGCCGTCCGCGAAGACCTCGACCGCCAGCACGATTGGACGACGCTGGCCCTGGTCGGCCCGGACCGGCAGGGCAGGGCGGCCATCGTCGTCCGCCAGGCCGGTGCTGTCGCTGGATTGCGAGCTTTGCCGATCGTGATCGACGAGATGCACGCCGCGATCGACGTCGAGTTCACCGCCGCCGATGGCGATGATATCGCGGCCGGCACCGTCGTCGCTACGCTTTCCGGCTCGGCACGCGACATGCTGGTCTGCGAGCGGCCGATGCTCAACTTGCTTGGCCACCTCTCCGGCATCGCCACGCGGACCAGTGAGTTCGTCCGCGTGGTTGCCGGCACCAAGGCGAAGATCTACGACACCCGCAAGACGACGCCCGGCTGGCGGCGGCTCGAAAAATACGCCGTCCGCTGTGGCGGTGGCACCAATCATCGCACCGGCCTGTTCGACGCCGTGCTGATCAAGGATAACCACCTCGCGCTGTTTGCCGGCGACAACGTTGCCGGCGAAAGAATCTCGCCCGCCGACGCCGTGCGGAAAGCCCGCGACTTCCTCGCTCAGACCGCGTCTCAACGCGACGAACAGTCGCTGCCGGTGGAAATCGAAATCGACAGCTTGCAGCAGCTTGAATCGGTGCTGGCCGCCGGCCCCGATATCGTCCTGCTCGACAACATGCATCCTGACGCGCTCCGCGAGGCCGTCGAGCGTCGCAACGCGCTGGCTCCGCAAGTCGAGCTCGAAGCCTCCGGCGGCGTGAACTTGAGCACGGTTCGCGCGATTGCCGAGACGGGCGTCGAACGGATCAGCGTCGGCGAAATCACGCATTCCGCCCCGTCGCTCGACGTCGGCCTCGATTGGCTTCCCGACAACAGCTTTCCCGACGGTAAAGGATGACTCGCACGGTGTTTCGACGGCACAAAGCCCGCGTTTCGGTTGCCAAGCCGCCACACCAGGCCGCGGCCGCACGTGGCGATCTTGCCACACAAGTCGCCGCCAACGCCACGCGTGAGCCGATTCGCCCACGCGATTTCGAAGACGCACGGTCGCCAGTTTGACTGCCCCGCCGGGCATAGTAGATTTCGGTTGGATCGGCGCCTTTGGGGAGGGGCGTTGGTCCACGGCGCGGCGGGTCAAGCTGGGAGCTTCGAGGGGACCCCGCCGCGCCATTTTTTTGCGACGACCGTCCATCGGTCCGTTGACAGGAGAATTGGCCAAAACGGCGCGTGACAAGCAGCCGGGCAATCGGACTATTGGAGTAGCCGCAAAGCCCGTGGCGACCTCGGCAGCCGGCACAACCGGAACGCCCAAAAAAACCGGGCAAAATGATTGACAGCAGGACGAATCGCGTTTATAAATAGAGATTGAAAGCGGAATAGTTTTTCCGCGTTATGTTGGGCAAGGTTTGGTTTTGCCCCACCGTAGCGGTTTTTTCGTGGTATTTGGAGCGACCTCATGAGTGTCAGATCGGCAGCGGCGATTTAGTTCGCTCGTTGTTGGCCAGACATTCGAGAGCTGCTGGATCAGGTCCTCCGCTTCTCGCCCCTACGGTTTTCCGTGAGCCATTAGTTGGGTTCTGGTGCTGCCCATTGGCGAAAGTGCGAAGCCCGGCCCGCTTCCTCGAACCGCGCAAGCTTCTGCGCGTCGCCCGGCCCGCAACGCCATCCGGCACTAACGCAACTCGAGCGGTTTTGACGACTGTCTCGTGATGTGCGCCATGCCGGCGCGAATGGTGTTTTCACTTCGCCCGCGGGCCGGTCCTTCTGCTGCCGTTTCCGACGCACTCCACGTGCGCCGCGCGAAACGGCCCCTCATGCAGCCTTGTCGCTCACGTTGCGTCAACACAGCAGCCGAACTCGCTGCCGCGCGCCGTGACCGCGACGCCTGTGTGATCAGCCAATACCAACTCCATTACACGTATCTCGACGCCAAAGCCAAACGCTGCGCGAGACCTGCCACGTGCAGTGTTCTCAACAGACGGCCAGGCGCGAGTTTGCCTAGAGGAATACAACCATGCTTTGCCGTAGTTTTTTTCCAAGTGTCCGAGTCGGCCCGGGTGCGGCCGTCGGAATGCTGCTCCTGGCTGCCATTGCCTTGACGGCCGTGCCCGCCGGCGCCGCGATCAACGACACCGACTGGAGTCTCAAGATCAGCGAGCGGGAAATGGCCTTCCGCCCCGCCACCGACGTCATGGCGATGAAATCGCTGATGTGGGACCTGCCGTTCAGCCGCATGTTTGCTCGCAGCATGCCGCACATCAGCCTGACGAACGAGTCGGCGACCGCGAACATCACCCAATTCAAGATGACGATTGGTGACGAGCAGTTTCACTTTGCCAACTCCTTTATGGACACGTTTGCAAAGCTCGACAGCGAAACGCCGGGCTTCAGTTTGTCGTCACTTGTCGAAGACGACGGAAACACGCTCGTCGTGAATTTCTTGAACGGCGGCCTGGACCCGGGCGACACTGTCCATTTCAAGATCGAACTGGGTGTCGATGCCGCATTTGCCGGCAGTCTTTACCCGCATCCCGATTACCGCACTGTGTTGTTTGACATGAACGGCGACAATATCTACGAGAACGCGGGAATCGTGCATCAGGTGAGCACTGCCGACAACGCCAAGGTCTCGCTCAAATTCGAGATGGCCGGAATGCCGTCGGTCACGGTGGGCCCGGTGCCGTTCGAGGATCCGAGCGTCGTCGATGGCTCGGCGGGGTACGTGAACAACAGCCTTGCCCGCTATGGCCAGAGCGATCCGGTCCGGGCGTTTACGCTTTCAGGCGGTTCCGTGGTTCCGGAGCCGGGCAGCATGGCGTTGGCGCTGTTCGGATTGATGGCAATGGCGCCGCGGTTTTCCCGCCGGCGTCGCCCCACGATCCGATTTGCACAAGCGGCGTAACACGACGGTGCCGGCGATGTCAGCGGAACACCGCAATTCAATTCGACGATCGGGTCGCTCGCGTCCGCCGCGTTGTCGGTCGCGTTCGCGCCAGCGTTCGTGTCGTAGCCGGCACAAGCGGTGTCGCCGGCGTGCGTTCCGACCTTCGCGTCGCTCGCGTCGAAATCTCGCTCCGCGGGAAGACACTCGGCGGTTCATGTATCGACGGTGTTGACGCGACGGCGTACTCGCTGCCAGCACGCCGAATCGGCCAAGTCACCACCAACTTTCTGTCAAACCTTGCGGGTTAGTAAAACCTCGCGGGTTTTTCCGCGCGCACGCTTTGCCCTGCTTCTCCCGATTATAGCGAAAAAAAGCAAAGTACCGATTCTAGCGAAACCGATGAGTTTGAATGATCGCACGGTCGTAGGGGTTTCGGCACACGGTGCCGAATGCTCCGCGGCGACCCGCATTCAATGACGGCCCTGCATCGGGCTCGACCTAGTTCATCTCCGGGGGGATTTGAGGATGAAACGCTCTATCGTTTTCGCAGCTACGCTGGCGGCCATGCTGGCATTTCAGGCGTCGGGAGAATCGGCTCAGGCTGAAGGCCGGCCAAGCCAGGCTCAGGGGCATTCCAACTTGGTTCCAAAACATCCGAGCCAGTTTCAGGGCCCTTCCGATTACCGACGGCGGGTACGCCCCGCCGTCCGGCGGTCCTGGCTACTTCTCCGACGAGTTCGCATCCGACGGCTTCTATCCGGGCGGCCCATATCCCGGTGGTTGCAGCAGCGGCACTTGCAGCAATGGCGGTTATTGTAGCGGCGGTTCCTGCGGCGACGGCTGCGACGACGGCGGGTACGGCTGCGGCGACGCTTGCGGCCCCAGCTGCAGCAGCGGTTGCGGCGACTTGTGGTTGGATTGTGTGGGGCTCGGCCAATCGTCGCGGTGGTTCGTCACTGCCGACTACTTGTACGTCCGCGCCAACTTCAGCAATGCGGTCGCCTATCTCGAACAGAATACCCAGGATCCAGCCAATTCGTACGACACGTTTCACGAGCTGAATTTTCAGCACGAGTCGTCGTATCGATTCGGCGGCGGATACAAGCTGGGCTGCTGCGACGAAGAAGTCCGCTTCATGTACACGCGGCTCCAGAGCAGCGCGAACGCAATTGCGCCGGTCGGCGCCTTCGTGGCCTATGAATCGAGCAGCCCAGACAGCCCGACGTATATCGACGCCAACGTCGACGTCAATTCGTATGATCTCGAATTTCGCAAGACGATTCCACTGGGTGGGACGCAATGCTGCGGATGCGGCGAAGCCTGTGGCGAATGCTGCGATCCGTGTGGCTGTGGCGACGCCTGCGGTTGTGCGCCTGCTTGCCCGGCTTGGGACATCACATGGTCAGGTGGTATGCGGTTCGCCGACGTCAACTGGGATCGGCATTACGTTTCCTACACAAGCAATTCGTCGGTCTACCGCGATACGAACTCGAACTTGAGCTTCGAAGGCGGTGGCCCGCGGGTCGGCCTGGAAGGCCGTCGCTACTTCGGCTCGAGCAACTGGTGCAGCGTTTACTTGAAAGGCGACATCTCGGTGCTCCTTGGCCAGATGCAGCAGCAGATTACGCGGCTCGACCAAGACCAATTCGTCACGACGCAAACCGCCCGCGGACGCCGGATCATTCCGGTGACCGAACTGGAGGCCGGCATGTCGGCCCGGATCACGGCGCGATCGCTGTTTTCGGCGGGCTACTTGTTCAGCGCGTGGCACGACCTGGGTTTCCGCGACCAGTTCAACTTCGTCACCCAACTCGAAGACCAATTCGACACCGCGAACATCCTCGGCTTCGACGGCTTCTTCGCGCGGATCGAAGTGGGCTATTGAGAGCAAGATCCAATCGGCCGGGCGAACGGGCCGCAGCACGAAATCGTTCGCTTCGTCTCCGAAAGGGCCGACCTCAGTCCGGGGGTCAGCCCTTTCTTTTTGCGCGCGCCGTCGGCCGAACAGCAGCCAGCTCGGCGGCGAATTGCCGGTCGGCGATTTAGTGCGTGGCGATGAAGCGGTCGCGGCGTGCACGGCGCTGAGCACGCAGACGAGCCCGGCGTTTGGTCTCGCTTGGCTTCTCGTAGAATTCGCGCACCCGCATTTCCTTCTTGATGCCGCTCCGCTCGACGAGCTTGCGAAAGCGACGCACCGCCTCCTGAGCCGACTCTTTGTCTCGTAACGTCAGTTTGACCACACGCTTCCTCCAACGATTTGAATGGACTGAGGGAACTTCGCTCGACCGGGCTGGAACTCGCCATTCTACTACCTCGGCGTGGAGTCGTCCACGCCATCCGTTTCCGGGTAGTGGTACAGGTTGAATTCCTGGAATTCGAGCCGTTCTCCGGGCGGCGTCGGGATCGCCAAGGAATTGTCAACGGACACCAATAGTAGTATAAATAACAAAAGCCGCCAGCGTGAAGACCAAGACAAGTGCGTTCGGGCGCTCAAACGCGAACGGGAGTGCGATAAATTCACGCCTTGGTTGATGGGGTTCACACCGAAAGAACACTACGAAGTGATCCAAGAAAACACTCGACTCAAGTGGCAAGCGGACCGCGAACGGGAAGACCGCGAGTTTCGCGCCGAGCAAGTTCGTTTGGCCGATGAGAGATACCGTAAATCCCTACGTGACAATTGGTGGCGATTGGTTGCGACTGCATTCGGAAGTCTATTGGTTGGTCTGGCCGTTGCATATTTTGGCGTCGTGATCGGGAGAAACGCTAATCGAAATACCGCGACTTCACTTCCGCAAACAAATCAGCAAACTTCCAAAGCCGATTCGTCACACCAGCCATCATCGCCGGAGTAGGACGCAAGCTGTTGCCCTAGAAATTCATCTAGTCGCGTTGATTGGTGCTCGCAAGTTCCTCGCCAAGCACCATTGCAACTAACTGAGCTTCGCGCGGAAGGTCGTCCCACACCTGTCGCAATTCGGTCGGGACATAGGCCATCCAGGTAAATTGAGCCTGCGACCAATTCGGTGGCGTATCCCGGAATGGCGCTCCCTGTGCCAGTCGCTCAAGAATTGGGCGTGTTTCCGTCATGTCGCGTCTCTCGATCAGGAAAAATAAATTTCCGTATGCTGTCTGTTAGGACAGTACCAAAGGGCTGATTCATCCATGATCCGTGATCCGACGGATGGCGAATCACTCATGGCGCACCCCCTGCGGAGTCGCCGCGAAAGTTCCGTGCCGATTGAGGGAAATCTTTTTCCGAACCTGTACCACTACCCGTTTCCGTCGGCGTAACCGCCAAATCGGGCCAAATTTTGGCCCGAGCCCCCTGCGGCCCCGGCTGTCGCCAAATGGCTGTTCGGTCTCCTGGCCGCGGCCGTCGCTGTCGGCTCGCCAACAATTCGCCGCGCAAGGTAGGCTCGGCATCGGCCGGTCTCTGCCTCGGCACGGGCGTCGATTTCAATTTGTCCGTCGAGTCGACGATTCGTGGCCACGTATTGTCCTCGCGCTCGAGGTTGATCGCATTTTGTTTTTGGATCAAGTTGCATGGCTGGTCGCAAGTCGTGCTCTTGCCGGTGGTTGCATTTAGTCGTCGCGGCTGGGGTCCCATGTTTTGGCGACATTATTCCTGTGTTTTGTCGCCGGCGTCTGGTCGAACCTCCCTGATTTCCAGAGCGAGTTTCTCTGTTGAGCGCACAAAATGGGGCTTCATTTAGTCGCTTACTGTGTGCGACGCCGAACAAAATGCGCTCCAAGTCGCCAAGGCCGCGAAGTAAGCGCGAAGTAAGCGCGAAGTAAGCGCGAAGTAAGCGCGAAGTAAGCGCGGAGTGAGCGCGGAGTGAGCGCGGAGTGAGCGCTGGCTCATAGCTGATGGCTAAGAGCGAACCGCTTCGTTTTCGATTGTCAAAGATCAACATACCGTGACGACCGCGGACGGAGGATTTTCAATCGGTGGCCTCACGCGCAGCGGAGGATGGCCTCGACGCCTACGAGTCGTCTCAGTACATGCTCGTTTCTACCAGATAGTGGACGAATGTCAAGTATCTGTTTTCGGCCAGGGGGAATGATTCACCACGGAAGCCACGGAGTTCACGGAGGAAAACCATTTGACCGCGCAGACCGCCGATGGACGCCGATGAGTCGGCCGCGGTGAGGGGATGACTTTCTTCGATCGGCGTTCATCTGCGTTCATCCGCGGTTCCATTTCGAATTGTTCAAAAACCCCTTGTTTTTGCCAAGGCGTCGAGTTTCTCCCAAGGCGTCGAGTTGTTTGCGCCCCCAGCCTCGCTGCCGCAAGTTCCAGTTCTAAAATGGACGTTTGGTCGACGGCGGTGCTTGGGACCTTCACGCAGGGAATGGCCACCAAGAGGCACGAAAACTCTTCGTGCCTTCTCGTGCCTCTTTGTGGCTAAATTCGAACTCTCGATAGAGATCTCAGCGAGCTCGCATCGCAAGAACTGAACACCTGTCAATCATGCGAGATTCAACCTAAGGCATCATGCGGCCGGGTTCAACAACTTTTTTCGGCCACCTCGCCGATTGGCCGAAGGCCTTGGGCGGCAATGGGTTGGCAAGAAGTCAAACGACGGTTCAATACCGCGCCGGCCAAACCGATCCCCGGCAGGATGGATATCCCCCGGGGGCCCGCAGTGGCAGGTTGCGTCCGAATGTGCGCCGACGGGTCCGATCGACTACAACTACGCCGGATGACGACCAAATCGAACTGGACTATATTCAAATCACAATCGGAAAACTGTCCGCGCAAAAGTGCAATGGGTTGTGTACGTTATGCCCCGCGACGATTTCAGCCCGGCAACCATTCAGCGTCTAGAGCGACGGGTTAATTCTCGGTGCTCGAATCCGAATTGTGCTGCACAGACTTCGGGACCGCGGTTTGACAGCGAAAGTGTATTATCAATTGGTGTGGCATGTCACATTACGGCAGCTTCCCCTGGTGGGCCACGCTATGATGATAGATTAGCGCCGGACCAACGCCGAGCATTTTCCAATGGCATTTGGCTTTGCAACAACTGTAGTCGAAGGGTCGATGGGGATCCGTCGCAATACAGTGCCGACATATTGCGGACGTGGAAGGCGGTCGCGGAGATGACCACGTCCAAAGAGCAAGGTATTCCGACTGCCGTTCCGACGAGCAAATTAGCGCGGATTTCGCCGTCTCGCCGTTTTGGTGCTGACAGTGCCGTTATTGTAGGAAGTCAAAGAGTGAGTTTCACCCGTTGCGCATTCAATAACTATCCCGACATTGATGCCGTAACGTGGTTTGTGCAGGGATTTGCAATTCAATTCAAGATCCGCAAACAGGATGACTTCAATTCAATTACGATTGATGGCTTGGAAGCAACCGTTTGCGACTATCAGCCGGTTCCGCAGTATCAATTGATGTACGGGGTCTACCCGTGCCAGTCAAGCTTGTATCTTATTGAGATAGACCCAGGAGAACTGCAAAGTCACGAATTGAGCAAGCGGAGCCCGAGGTCAGGGTTCCAGGCGATGTAGTCGGCGGCAGCTCGGACCGGTAGCTTGGGGTCGGAGCGGAGTCGGTGGATCGAGAGGGCGGCATTGTTGATGGCTGCCAGGCAGGCGGAGAGGCCAGGCCGCCGGGTGTGGTGGCGGTCTTCGTCCCACCACCGATCTTTCAAGAAGTGGGGGCCGTTTTCCAGCCGCCAGTGGTCGCGGACGTACCGCAAGAGGTCCGCAGCGGTAACGCTGTCAGGATCGAGGCTTGAGACGAAATACCGCACGTCGCGCGAGAGAACTTCGCCGGCGGTGGTGCAAACCTCGCGATCAACACGCAGCGCTATGCGGCAACCGGGCAGGTCGAGTCTTTCGCGGATGTAGTCGGCGTTCTCCAGGTCGACCCATAACCGGCGGGTTTCTTCGAGAGCCCCCTTTTATTCGTCGAGTGCGCAGCCGGTGGACGCTCGGTGGCTTGGGCAAAGCAGTTTTCGAGCACGTCGAGCGTGTCTCCCTGATTGGCTTTGACTTGCAGCAGATAGTCGCGACCGTGACCACAGACGAGCTCGGCCAAGGGGCGCTGAGCGAAGATCGCATCCCCGGTGAACAACCGCAGCATCGGGTAGGCATCGAGAAGCTCCTCAAGATGTCGCCTGAGGAGTGTCGGTTCGTTGGTCTTCTCGGCCCCCGTCGACCATTGGCCGACGACGGCTTGCAGATCATGCACAAACACGTTGAGCATGTGCAGCGGATCGCCAGCGTCGTCGAGCCCTTGTTTGGCCGTCTTGCCGTCCACGGCGACCACCCCCTCTGTCGTCTTGTCGGCCAAGCAGGCTTGCATCCAGACGGAGAGCGCGGCTTGAAACTCCGCCACGCGGCACTTGGCGAGCGTGCGGCTGATGGTGGTGGCGCAGGGCGGGTCGTCGCGGTCAAAGCCCAACGGCTCGCGGAGTCGGTCCCAATGGATCGTCGCCCAACGGACCAGCACTTCCATTTCGCGAATCCGCGCCAGCATCCCCAGCAACATCAGCACGACCATCCCGGCAAACGGATGCCGCACGCCACGCGCCGAACGCGGATCGTCCAACCGAGAAAAGGCATCCAGCAACGTCGCTGCATGCATCGAAGGCTCCTTCCTACAGAAAAGATGCCCCCTGCGGCTTTCAACTACGCCACCTTGGTTCCGCCGGTTCGGGAAAAACTACTTTGCAGTTCTCCTGATAGACCGGACGATCGACAATCGTCCCCGGGAGTTCTCCGCGACACAGTTCTACGAGCATATTCCGCAAACGGAGACTGAGACTTGGTCGGAAACTGCTCATGTGGCCGTGCCAGTGGCCGTCAACGATTCTGAGCCTCACGCAATTGTTGCACGCTTCAACGCACTGACTCCCGGATTGTACACCATATCTCTTGATGTGGTTCTCTCGGCAGGTGACTTAACCGAGCGATGCCAAGTGATGGAACCACGACAGGTTCTTTTTGATGGGCCGTATTTGTTTGAAGACGAATGACAATCCGTGCCGGAAAAATGGGCGGTGTTTGCAAATCGGCGCAGGAAAAGCCCGGCCATAGCCGGGCAGGGATTAAGCCGCTCAACGGCGAAAATTCCGCCAAGATTTACCACACCAAATGTCTGAGACCGTTTGCCGGACGACGCCGCGGCGCTGGGCAAAAAGACCGGGGCGCGCGTTTGACCGATTTCATGTCGGCCTCGGCGACGCATGTCTGTCGGCGGGGCGTTTTGCTCGGCCGAGGAGGTATTGGTGATGGTTACCCGGGGCGGCGTCGTGACTCGTGGAAGTCGTCTCGACTTGCCCCGGGCTATGGTATTAAGCCCCTGCGGGGCAGAGAAGAAGCATGTCGGCCCTGCGGTCCGGCCGTCGGTTAGTCACGTCTGGCTGTGCGTCAGTTTTGCCGCAGTGAGCGTGGCGGCTACCATGCCGTCGGCGTTGGCGGTTCCCTGCCAGGCGCGGTCGAACGCGGTGCCGTGGGCGACGCTGGTTCGCACGATCGGCAGGCCGAGCGTGATGTTCACGGCCGCGTTCATTCCCAAGAGCTTGAGCGCGATGTGGCCTTGGTCGTGATACATTGCCACGACGGCGTCGAACTCGCCGTCGCGGGCTCGCACCATGAGCGTGTCGGTCGGAAACGGTCCTGATACGTGGAGGCCGGTCGCACGGGCTGCCTCGACCGCCGGCGCGATGATCTCTTGTTCTTCGTCGCCGAACAGGCCCTGCTCGCCGGCGTGCGGATTGAGGGCTGCCACGGCGAGCCGCGGTTTCATTACGCCGAGCCGGCGCATCACACTGTCGGCGAGGCGGCATTTCACGACGATGGCGGCCGTGTTCAGGTCGTGAAAAATGCTCCGCAGCGATTGGTGCAGCGTCACGTGGGCCACACCGAGCCCGGCCGGACCTCGCACCGCGCCGCCGGGCGGCATGTAGAGCATCATGGCAAAGTCGCGGACATTGCAGAGATCGGCCAGCAGTTCGGTGTGCCCGGGGTAGAAGTGCGCCGCCGCATGGAGCGCCGCTTTGCTGAGCGGCGCGGTGACGACGCCGTCGGCGTGCCGCTGTTGCACGAGTCGGGCTGCCGTACAGATGCATTGGTAGGCGGCTTCGCCGGCGCGGCGATCGACGGCGCCGGGCGGCACGTCGAGCACATCCTCTTCGCAGGCCTTGAGGCAGGCGATCGTTCGCGCGTCGGCTGCCCACTGTCCACGCGACACGGCTGCCGCGTCGAATTCGACGACTTCGCAGTCTCGTTTCAATAGTTGGACCGCGCGACGCAGAATCTCCGGATGGCCCACGACCAGCGGCAGGACGTTTGCGTGGACTTCGGGCCGGCTCCAGGCTGCGACGATTACCTCCGGGCCGATGCCGGCGGCGTCGCCCATCGTGATTGCCAGTCGTGGTTTGGTCTTATCCGACATCGTGGCGAAACGGGGACGTGAAGCGAACTGAGCCTTCGATCAAAAGGAATCGCTAGTTCGTGCTGCTAAGAAATCGGCGGCGCGCTGTTGAATATCGGCAAGGCTCAGATTCTCAACGGGCGATGCGATCCACCAGTCGTTTTGCGAAACGTCGGTCACGCAGGCAACTCGCTCGCCGTAATACATGTCCGTTGGCTGAAATATAGGCGTCGCCCCCGCCGCGATGGCTTGCCTAAAAGTGGAGTCGGTGTCATCAACTCGAAGGTACATCGTGCAAGGCTTTGGCATCCCGTGGCTCGGCAATTCGTGGATCATCAAAAGAGTGTCCCCAATAACCACCTCGGCATGAAGTAATGTACCATCGGGTTTCGATAGCCGGCCCTTTTCGGTTCCATTGAATGCTTGTTTCAAGAACTCAAGCAAGCGTTCGGAGTTGGGAAGCTTGAGATAGGGAGTTACGGTGCGGTATTCCGGCCGATTGTCCGTTTCCATGTTTGGTGTGTTCCAAATCGGAGATTACATCCGTGAGCCCCCAAAAGGGCAGGGGGGTGTATTTCGAAGGGGCCAACCATTACGCTGGATAGATTCTATCCGACCCCCGCCCAATCGGCCTATATAGTTCTGCCGCGCTGGATACCCCAGGCATTATGACACAGGCACCATGACACGCATCCTACTCACGCTGGCCGTTTTGTCGCTAGTTTTGTTGGCGGCGGCGCTATTGGTCGGTCTGTCGAACGGCGACCTGTACCATCAGCCGAGCGACGAGACGCTCCACTGGGCGACCGTTCATCGCTTGACCGGACTCGCGGCTGCCCTGGCCGTGGTGCTCGTCGAGAGCGTGGTCGTCACCTATTTCATTGGCACCAGCCGCTGGTGCAAGGAAGTCGTCGAGACGTACTCGCTCGATCCCGCCGCTGTTCGCGCCAGCAATCGGCTCAAGCGGCGGGCCTTCGCGGTGGCCCTGGCTGGGATGCTGACGGTCGTCGTGCTGATCGCGCTCGGTGCCGCCGCCGACCCCGCTACCCGCCGTCCAGATACCCAGTTTTGGACCAACTATCATCTGGCGGGTGCGATTGTCGGGCTGGCCGTGATCGCCTGGACTTATTTCGCCGCCTGGCAATACGTCGCGGCCAACCAAGCGATCATCCAGCAGATTCTCGGCGAGGTTTCGAGAATCCGCTGCGAACGGGGCCTGGAGCCATTGACAATGGCCGCGAATTAGGTGATTTTCGCGGGCTCGACCGGTGGATCAGCGTAATTGCGGGTTTCCTGGGGGCTGGGCTGTCTGCCGTGACAGGCGAAAATCGGCAATTATACTGGACAGATTGAGTGGCCGGTTTTCAGACAGCAACTGTGGTGCGGAGTTCAGGGCCGATGGCAAAAGCGATGTCGATTGCCGGAATGGTCGTCGCTGGCCTGCTCGCGCTTACATTTACCGCCGACTTGGCGGTCGGCATCCCCTTTGGCCGCGTGGAGCTGATGACCGACGTCGGCTTCTTGGTCAGCGCGGTGATCCTCGGCTATTTGAGCTGGAATGCGTTTCGCGATAGCGGCTGAGCCGAGGTTTCCGACGGCTATCCCGCTTTCCGCAGGATCGATCGTTGCGGTGTTGCTGCCGGAAGTTCGGAAAGCCGCGCCGCGGCTGTCGCCAGATTATCGACCTGCAGTAGTCCGCGATCGCGGAGCCTTGCGACGCGCCGCATGAGCCATTCGATGTTCTGGGTTGCCGAGCGTCCCGCTGCTTCGATCGCCGAGACGTCGATCAACAGGTGGACCGTTGACGCATCCTTCCCGGCACGACGGAGTTTGCGGGAAAGCTTCCAGGCACTGCCGGGAAGCCACGTCGAGCGCAGCGGCAGTCGGCTCGTTGCCGAAAACTCCCAAACGCCATAGTGCAGCGCCCGCGGGCCATGGGTCGCGGGGCGCTTGCCCGGTTCTTCCTTCGTGACGACGACGGCCTGAATGCCGTTTTTCACCACCAGGTCGATGTGCTCGGCGACCGGCGCGACGCGCGGAACGAGCGTCACGACCTCGAAGCCTGCTCGTGCGAGCCTGCGTGACACGCCGCGCCAGTTCGCGGGCGAACCGCGTCCGGCCGGCGGTTTTGCCGATCCAATAGCGATCGCCCAACACGGCGAGCCCGTGCCGAGTTTCGGAGCCTGCGACCAATGCGGCGACGGCCGAGTTGGCCGGGTCGCCGACCGCCCAAGTCGCAGGGAGCTTGTGCCGGTTGAGGATCTCGAAAAGTAGTTCGGCGGCCTCCGCCAAGCCACGGTGCCGATCGAGATTGCGATCGATGTCCGTCGGCTCGGCTTCCACCGTCAAATGGACGTGACCCACGTGGTGCTTCTGCCACGACCGGCTGTTTGCCATCGACATCGAGGATCCTCGCGTGCGGGGGAGGGAGCCGGCCGAGTGCAGGCTTCCTTCTTGATCCATTCGGACGCCGATCGACGCGGACTCGACGGAAACAACGCTCTCGACGGTTAGGCAAGACTGATAACCGCTGCGAGTTGCGCGGCGCAGGGCCGCCACGGTGCGCGAAGACTTGACGGGTAGAACGGTTAAACGGCCTCAGGGCTGGGCAGCCGCCGGCGGGGCGTGCGTATGGGGGCCGTGCGTCGCCTCTTCGAGCTCGGCCACGGCGACGGCGACGGCGAGCCCGAGCAGCAAGGCGGCCGAGAGCTTGCCGCGGTCGTGCTGGTGGAATTGCAGCTCCGGCAGCAGGTCGCTCGAGGCGATGCACAGGAAAGTGCCCGCGGAAAAGGCCAGCGCATAGGCAGCGACAAGGCTGCTTGAATTGCCTTCGTCGGCGGACGCCAGGCCGAAATAGAAGACCACTACGCCGAGCGGAATCGCCAGCGAGAACAGGCAGTTGACCGTGTGCCGCCAGGCGAGCGAATAGCCGCCGCGGGCCATCAACATGCCGATCGTCATCGCGTCGAACGGCTTGTGCAGGAAGATCACCAGGAACGTGCCGAGGCCGGCCAAGGCCGTGTCGCTGTGGCCACCGACGACGCTGGCCGCCAGCGCGACGCCGTTGAGGGCGCTGTGCAAGAACAGACCCAACGCCGCGCCACTCCAGGTGACGTCGTGATGCGGCTGGTGTTCGTGATGGTGGTCGCAGTTCGCATGGTCGTGGTCGTGAGCAAGGTCCTCGTCGTCGTCCGGGACGTCGTGATGGTGGTAGCAGAAGAACCGCTCGATGAAGAACATCGCCAGGAATCCGCCGAGCATCCACCAGACCGTGGTCGTCACGGCTCGACCGGGCGTCGCGGCGTCGACCAGCACGGCGTCGGCGATCGCGTGGGGCAGCATGTGGAGCAGCCCGACGCCGAGCATCAGGCCGGCGACGAAGCTCACGGCGAACTGCATCCAGCGGTGCGTCAGGTGGAACCACACCGGAATCATCCCGCCGGCAATCGACGCCAGCAGGATGAACACGCAATAATAGGTGAGTAGTGCGACGTGGGGCATGACAGGGTTGAACGCCAGGTCAGATTCGTCGGACTCGGACGTTGGCGTCGGCGGCCACGCCGAATCTCCACCAGCAACGATTGCCCTAAGCTACCGGCAAGCGTCCCGCCGCGAAAGGCACCCATGCGAGCATGTATCCAGCGAGTCAGCGAGGCGACGGTGACGGTCGACGGCGACGTGACCGGCCGGATTGGCCGGGGGTTGGTCGTGCTAGTGGGCGTCGGGCCGCAGGACTCCCAGGCGGAGATCGACTGGTTGGCGGAAAAGATCGTCAACTTGCGAATCTTCGAGGATGCGGAGGGCAGGATGAACCGCTCGCTCGCCGAGGTGGGCGGGGCGATGCTGGTGGTCAGCCAGTTCACGTTGTACGGCGACTGCCGCAAGGGCCGGCGGCCGAGTTTCACCGACGCCGCGCCGCCCGAGCTGGCCGAGCGGCTGTACGAAGCGTTCGTCGCGCGCGTGAGGTCGCTCGACGTCGAGGTGGCTACCGGCGTGTTTCGCGCCCACATGCAAGTGTCGCTGGTGAACGACGGGCCGGTGACGCTGTGGATCGACACCGCGGAAATGTAGTCTCCTCTCACTGCGGGTTCGGCCAGGCCGGGCGTTGGGCGGTGTCGTAGCCGTTCGCGCCGTTCGAGACCGGCACTTGCGACGGCGGCATGTCGTATGGATTGATCGGTGTCGTCGCTTGGGGTTGCGTGGCTTGCGATTGGTAGCTCGGCGGGGCAGGGGGGGCTCTGCCTTGCGAAGGGATTCCAGGATGTGATCGGTTGGGTGGTCGACTGAGCTTTGGGCGGGAGAGTCGGCATGCTGGGAAGTTCCACACTGGGCAAATCGCCAGCGATGTTTTTGTAGTCGCGCTGCAATTCCTGATAGCGCCGCGCGAGTTCGGGGTTGCGGGCCTGGACCTGCTGCATCACGCTCGGTTCGCCGAGGATCATGCCGGCGACAATCAGCAGCTTGACGTAGCAGGAGAAGTTGGCCCAGCCGTCTTGGCCCCAGAACTTGATCGCCGTGCCGAACGATTTCTTTAGCCGCCAGCGGCCGTGGGCGAACTCGACGGCGTAGATTTCGTCGAGCACCAGGTGGGACATGACGCCCAGCGCCACGCCGCCCGCCTTGAAATAGCGGATGTTGATGTCGGAATTGCCGCTGATCAAGAACCCCACGCCGGCGAAGGTCAGTAGGGCCGGGATGCTGTGGAACATGCCGCGGTGGACCGTGTACTTGCGGATCATCTTGGTGACGCCGAACCGCATGAACAGGTAGATCGTGACCGCCAGCAACACCATTTCGTCGTGCCGCAATCCGAACGTGGCAAAGCGGTCCAACAGCAACATCGGGATCGTGGCCGACACGAAGCACATCGTCTCGCGCAGCGGCGTGCCGTAGTCGCTGTCCAGATCGGGCAGCATGCCGGCGAAGCCACACATTGCGCCGCCGACCAGCGCGCTGTCGGGCGGGAAGCCGTGCAGGATGCCCGCGGCGGCGTACCCGCAGCCCAACAGGCTGCTGGTCGAAACGTGCATCTTGAAACCGGCCATGAAATTGGAGCAGGTGAAAAGGTGACAGGTGAGGAGGTGAGTAGGAAAATGGGCGACGGACTGTAGATTTGGGGTGGCCATGCTGGCAAGATCAATGGCTGCGTGGCGAAGTGCTAGCGGGGCGGATGGCGCGGGGCGAATGGGCTTCGCATCAGGCCGACTGATAGCTATACTCACCGCCCGCCGTATTACCGCCCCATTCCAGGCCGCCGGGGTCGTGCTCACGCTATTGGATTGATTCCCTTGGGTTGATCGATCATGCAAACCTACGACTTGCTGATGCTGATGGTGCTGTTGTGCGCGACAGTGTTCGGATTCTGGAAGGGCATGGCCTGGCAGCTGGCGTCGCTCGCGTCGTTGGTGGTGAGCTACTTCGCCGCGCTGAAGTTCAGCGAGCGGCTCGCGCCCACGTTCGGCAGCACCGCGCCCTGGAACCGCTTTGTCGCCATGCTGGTGATCTATGCAGTCACCTCGTTCATGATCTGGACGGCGTTTCGGCTCGTCTCGGGCGTGATCGACAAAGTGAAGCTCGAAGCGTTCGACAAGCAGCTTGGCGCGATGTTCGGCTTCGCCAAGGGCGTGCTGTTGTGTATTGCCGTGACGTTCTTTGCCGTGACGCTGCTGCCGCCCGCCCAGGGCGAGATGATCGTCGGTTCGCAGTCGGGCCAGTACATCGTGGCCTTCTTGAACAAGGCCGACGCCGTGGTGCCGCCTGAATTGCACGACGTGATCGGTCCGTATCTGCACAAGGTGCAGGAGCGACTCAATGGTGGTCAGCAAGCGAGTTTTCCACACAGCACTTCGCAGCAGGCGGAGGCCGAATCGTCGTCCGGATGGTCGCTTCCAAATTGGGGACTGCCGAGTTGGTTGAAATCGACGCCGGCCGCGCCGCAAGCCGAGTGGCCGCAAACGACGGCCCCGTCGGCCTCGCAGCCGCTCAGTTGGCCCACGCAAACGCAGTCGACCGCACCGGCGAATCCGAACTACAGCGGCCCGCGCGAGCCGAACCCGTTCCCCGATCCCTACTCGGCCAGCCGGCCGGCGGGCGGGACGTATTGAGGTCGGGGTGAGGATGCGGGAGATAGGGGGCAGGGAATGACCAATGATCAAGCCCCAATGACCAACTCTCGCGAGCGCGTATTGTCGGTAGATCCCGCGACTGATTGCGACAAATGGGTCTGTGCTCGAGCTTTTTCGCTTTTTGTCAGCGCGAGTTTTCGCATCTGCGTGGCTAACTCGTTCTGCGGCCGGTGGTTGCATTTAGTCGCCGCCGCGGGGGACCCGATTTCTGGCGACATTACTCGCCCATTCTGTCGCTCGCCGCGCGCGACTTGGCCGGAAAACTCCGAGCGAATCGCGTCCGCAAAGCGACAAAACTGCCACTCATTTTGTCTCATTCTGTCGAACATTGGGTACGCGGAAAGTTTCACCACCGTGATTTCGGAGGAAGACAATTTAACCGCCGATGAACGCGGATGGACGCGGATGAGTCGGCCGTGGAGAGCGGATGGTATTCTTCGATCAGCGTTCATCTGCGTTCATCCGCGGTTCCATTTTTCAATTTGTTCAAAAATCCTCGTGTTTTTGCGAAGCGACAAGTGTGACGTTAAAAATCCTCGTGTATTTGCGAAGGCGTCAGGTTTTCCTCGAAGACGACAGGTTTTTTGTGCCACCTCAAGGCCCAGCTTGCGACTGGCTGATTGGTCGGCGGATGTTCGTGCCCGCTGCATGACGGGATTCTCTCTCGCAGAGACGCCGAGACGCAGAGGGGCCGAGACGCAGAGGGAGCGTGGCCCTGCTAGGGCGGAAGGTCACACCAACCCCTGCTTGTCTTCCGGCGTTCTGCTAATGGCTAAGAGCTAACGGCTAATGGCCGAGAGCTGCGATAGTGTACATGCGTTTCTATCATGCCGCGTGGCCGAATTCAACAACTATTTTCGGCCAACCGGCCGACTCGAGAATTTGACAGGATCACGGGATTTGCTGAGGGATCGACGGGACGGATTTCCCCACGCTGCACCAGAAGTCGCACTCCGGTTTGACGCCACGACGGTCAAGTTCTGTCCCTATCGGGATGAATGTCCGCGTTTCATTCAATTGACGGGCGCTGATTGTGTACCGTGATTGTCTTCGGTAAACTCACCAGGTACGAGGCGTCCATCCACATTTGGCGAAGGATTCGAGCCACAAAATGAGCAATGACATTGTTGAGCTGGCTATTGATCAATTCACGGACGGTATGCTATTTGAAAAAATCGCTGCCGAGGTCATGCGTGATGAAGGTTATCACGATATTCGGCGATTGGGTGGCTCAAACGATTTCGGAATGGATGCCATCCAAGACTTTATGCGCAGGATGAAACCGCCAAGATTGTTTTCCAGTTTACGCTGGAAGACTATGTGCTCGGAAAGTTGCGCGACACGATTGAAAAGCTTCGTGGCAACAGCATAGTGTTTACCGAACTCGTAATAGTTACAGCCGCAAAACTCTCAACTGAGCGGCAGGAGAACGTTCGTACCACTGCCCGTAAAGAATACGGGGTCTCTGCGATTTGTTTTCACCGTGAAACTTTAGTAAATCGCTTATCCGATTATGCAAATGGAATATTTCATCGGAATTTTCCGTCTATAGAGCAGCAGCTGACGGAGCTTCGCGAAGCCAAGCCCGTGCTGCGTGAAACTGACGATGTGCGCGAAATAGCATTTGCTGAAAGTGGCAGTGTCCTTCGGAATGTCAAAAGAGGCAATGACAGTCCGGACTTCTCTTTTCGACCATATGGTTTTGGCGACCATGGCGATTCACGGCGAGAACCCGATTAGCGCAATTGAAATAGGCAAGTCAATTGGAAAAAGTCTTGGATGTGAGCCTTTTCAGTCGCCACAGATTGAGGCAAGCCTCACTCGATGCAGCGGCGACGTGGAAATAGTTCAGGATAAGTATTCGATTAAGCCCGATGCCCGACAGCGAGCGAATGCCGCGACCACAAAGGTGAATAGTCTGACGGAATCGTTGGTGTCGGACGTTGTTGAGCAAGTAAGTTCCAATGCGCCGTTGCGATTGACTGCCAGCGTTCGTCAGAGACTTGAACGAAATGCGAAAGATGTAATTCGCGAAGTGTTCCGAACGAATAGTATGGAATTGGCGCAACTTGCGCAGCCGGGTGTTCAGCAATTGGCCAGTAAGCCAGATATTTCGAACAGTCTTCTAAATCTGGCAAAACGCCAGGTAACCGATCAATTGGGTGGCCTTTTGATAGCGGCTCTAGCCGACGCTTTCTCGGATCCAAGCGAAGAGCAAGCCCAGATATTGGCGCAGTGGGCACGTGTGTACCTCGGTGTAGCTGCTATGAATCTCGATCCGGTGCTCCGCGAGTTCCAAGTATCGCGGATTCGAGAAAAAGTGTTTATCCTCGATACAGATGTCGTCCTTAGTGCGGTTGTTGCGGAACTTCCGGAGCAACCGCTATACGCATCGCTCATTGCACATCTTATTTCCACTGGCGCACGAGTTATTGTCCCGGAAGCTGTAATCCAAGAGTGTGCACGCCATGCTGCCCGATCTCCTCGCACTTTTCAGTACCACGGATTCCAATTGTTGGCGATGACTCCGCAGGTCGTGACAGTTGAAGTGCGAAACCTCTTCGTCAGGGCATATTATCACGGCATCAAGTCAGGTCGGATCGATAAGTCATGGGGTTTTGATCGGTACTTAGACAATTATATCGAGCCGCAAGAGCAGATCGACTTCTTTCGTCAAGTTGTCCGAGCGGCAATGCCGGATGAAGTCGAGATCATCGACGTTCATAAGGTTAGCCCGGAGCCCTTGGACAAGGAGAAACTTACTGAAGTCACGGAAAAGCTCTTGGAAGTAATGGAGCGTCGTGCCACAGCGTTCGACACGCGAACGACGGAGCAGAAACGGTCGCTCGCAAATACAGACGCCCAACTTCTGCTAACAACATTACAGGTGAATTCGGCTAGCGCCGTAGATCCGGCGTCGAGGCTGCTTTGGGCGAAGTGTTACATTGTGACAAACTCCACTCGATACTCGCAAACAGCGTCCGAACTGAAACTTAATAACGTCGTAAGTTCGACTCCATTGCAACTCCTTGGTGTGTTCGAGCGAGTAGATAGACCGGTTGTCCCGGATGAAGCAATTGTTCGACTTTTTGAGAATCCACTTGTTGTTGGTGCGGTGACGGAGATTTGGCCAGACTGCGAGGCATTGCTTAGAAATGGAATTTCCCTTGCCGGAAAGTCGCTTGTGAGGTTGCGGCACGACTTGGATACAACGTTGCACAGTGCACTGATCGACTCGAAACAGGCTGATGAATCGGCAAATGAATCTGTCAATGAATCTGCCGATACGGATGCATTCGTAAAACTCGCCGACAGTGCCAGTGCCCTTGGTTATGGTGTCCATCCATTGGCGAAAACGGTGCGTGAACTGTTGGCGACTCAGGTTGAGAAAGACGAGATCATTACGCAATTGGAGAGTCAGCTTGATGAGGTTAATCAAGTTGTCGATCAATTCGGCAAGAAGAAACAACGATACTTACGTCGGATTTCTAGTAGGGGTAAATAAAGAGGACAGACCTGCTCAGTAGCCCCGGTTGTCTTCAGCCGGGGCGGCGAAGCCGCAAGAGGCAATTGGCAACGGATCGAACGCAGTGAAAGCTCTCGGCAGGTTTTGTACCGGACCGCTGCCTCTCGTTGCTGCGCAATACCGGTTGAGGACAACCGGTGGTACCCATTGAAGCGTGGATTGAAACTGCGTCGGCCAGAACTGAGTTGCCGCGGCAGGGCAGGGCAGGGCAGGGGAGGAGCGGCGACTGCAGATTTCAGCATGTTTATTGCAGAAAGCAAATTGGGGCGCTGGTTCGAGACGACGACCGCTAGGAGCACGCCGGAAGAACTTTGGCGGAGCCAGTAGCACCCAGCGGAGGAACGCGGAGCTTGGCGCGGCGGGAGCCTCGCCCTCCTTTTCGCTTTCGCGCATCGTGCGACTATTCTCGGCCTTCGGGATGGGGCTTGATCGTGAGGACGCAGAGGAGCGAGGCGATGGCGATGATGGTGAGGTACCAGGCGGGAGCGGCCAGGTTGCCGGTGCGGGCGATCAACCAGGTGGCCACCAGCGGCGCCGTGCCACCGAACAGGGCCAGCGCCAGGTTGTAGCCGATCGCGGTGCCGCTGTAGCGCAAGCGTGGTGGGAACAACTCGGCCATGGCCACTGGCACGGCCGCTTGCGGCCCGGCGAGTAGCACGGCAAACACGCACATCGACGCGATCGCCGCCCCGCGTGATCCCGTGTCGATCCAGCGAAACAAAGGGTAGACCGTGAGCGCCAGGCCCAGGATGCTGAGGGCGATGACCGCTTTGTAGCCGATCCAATCGGCCAGCCGCCCGGCGGGCAGCATCAGCACGAGCAACAACGTAATGGCGAACGTATTGATCAAAAGGGCATCGTCAATCGGCGGTTTGACGAAGTTCATCAAATAGGTCGGCATCCAGATGAAGAGCGTGTAGAAGGCCGCACCGAAGGCGGACACGAATCCCGCGACCTGCGCCACTTGGAGCGGTGTCTCCTTGAGCGCCTGGAGGACGGGGTGCCGCTCTGTTTTGCCGTCGCGTTCGAGTTTGACGAACGCCTCGGTCTCGGCGAGTCCACGGCGCATCAACCAACCGATGCCGCCGATCAACAGCCCGCCCAGAAAGGGCACCCGCCAGCCCCAGGCGCTGATCTCGGCGTCAGTAAGCAGGTGGTGGATCAGCGACGCGGCGGCCGATCCCAGCAGATTTCCGAGTACCGCCCCGAAGAACGACCAGCTGCCGGAGGACGCGCGACGATTGGCCTCACCGATTTCGACCAGATAGGTCGAGGAACCGATCAACTCGCCGCCGACGGAGAGTCCCTGGGCGAGCCGCAGTACGATGAGCAGGATCGGAGCGAGGAGCCCAACCTGCTGGTGCGTCGGCAAGATCGTGATCAGCGACGTGGGGATTGCCATCAAGGCGACCGATAGCTGAAGTGCTCGCTTGCGTCCCAGGCGGTCGCCGATCTGCCCGAACAGGACGCCGCCCAACGGCCGGGCCAAGTAGCCCGCCGCAAACACGCCAAACGTTTGGATCAACGCCGAAGTCTTGTCGGAGTCGGGAAAGAACTGGCTGCTCATGAACGGCGCGACGAACCCGAAGACGGCGAAGTCGTACCACTCGAGCACGTTGCCGATCGCGCCGGTGAGCGAGGTTTTGAGTCGAGTCGGACGCACAGCTCCCTCTGTTTCCGGACTTCCGTCAAGCGGGCGAGTGAAAGAACAGCCCGTCCGCGTTTGTGCCCAACATCGCAGCGGCGTCGCTTTCGGTGGCCGCCACCTGGCGAATCGCGCGGATGCAGGCGTCCGCGTCGGCGATGCCAAACGGGTGATCGGTTCCAAATAAGATTCGCTCGGGTCCCACCAGGTCGAGCGCGCATCGTACGGCGGGCGCATGGTAGGCCACGCCATCGAAGTACATCATCCGCAGGTATTCGCTGAAGGGTTTCCGCAGATTTCGCGTGGCGTTCTGGTCTACCTTGGTGCAGGCATCGAGCCGACCGGCGAGAAACGGTAGCGTCCCTCCCGTGTGGGCAAGAATGAGGCGAAGTTGTGGGTGCCGCTCCAGCACGCCGCCCAAGATCAGGCGTGTGACTGCGGCAGTCGTCTCGAAGGTGAAGCCCAGTGCCAGCAGGGGCGCATGCCCATAGCCCGCCATCCAATCGGCCCCGACCGTGTAGTGTGGGTGGATGAAAATCGGCAGCTCGTTTTCCTTGGCGACGGCCCAAAATGGTTCGAGTGCGGCATCATCCAGATGCCGCTGGCCCGGGCGAGTCCCCATGATGATGCCGCGAACGTGAGGCAACTTGTCGATCCGGCGGACGACGTCGCACGCGGCCTCGACGGAATGAAGAGGAACCACGCCGAGCCCCAGCAGCCGCGGGTGCGCCGTGCAGCCTTGCTCGATTGCGTCGTTGAGTCGATTCGCCCAGGTGACCGCCTCCTCGCCCTCGAGAAAATCGACCCAGGGATTGCCGATGGAAATCACGGCCCGGTCGATGCCGTGCTGGTCCATGAATTCGAGTTTTTTCTCCAGCTGGACGAAGTGCTCCCCAATCGGTCGCATCGCTCCCGCCACGTTTTCCTCGTCGGCGAAGATCACAAAGTGGTCGCCATCCTCATCGCGCACGACCTTGGGTATCTCCGAGCGCTGTGCGAGCCGGTCCAGATACGCACGTGGATAGAAGTGGGTGTGGATGTCGACGATCATCGGTCGGCCCGATCTGCGGTTACGCTTCAGAGTTAAAGATCACGATTTTCCGCTGCCAATTGCTCGCGGCGTCTCTGCTCAGCACGAGCATCTGCTTCATCGGTTCGGAAGGGCTTGCGTCTGCTGCGGTTGTCCATTGGATGGTTGGCGTAGTTGGCCGCGATGTAGTCGACGGGCTGGTGGGCCAGGTTGTCGCTCCAGAGTGCGAGAACTTTCCGCGAGGTGGCTTTGTGATCGGCTGCCATGATGAGCTCTTGCTGCTGGTGGTTGCCCCCAATCCAGACCACAACCAAGCCCGGACCATAGCAACAAAGGGTGGGGGAGTGCAAGACGGGGGTTGGACACGTTGTGCTCATGTGTTCATCGCTCGGGGCGGATCTCTTGCCCTGCGACGATCTTCGCGGATGCTCATCGGTCGCGGATCGGCGCAGTTTTTATCCGAAGCGGTGCTCGGCAGTGGTTCTCGGCGGCGAAAAATACGTTATGTTAGTTCGCGGATGACTTGGCCCTCACCGACTCGTGGCACAGGAGAATCGTGTGTACGTTGATGCCTTGTTGCTGATCGCCGTGGGGTTGGTGTCGGGGTATGCCTCGGGGTTGTTTGGCATCGGCGGGGGGCTGTTGCGGATTCCGCTCTTGCTGCACATGTTGCCGGTGCTCGGTGTGCCGGCGGCGCTGGGGATGCACGTGGCGGCGGGGACTTCGCTGGCGGTGGCGGTGCCGACTTCGATCGCGGCGTCGCGGAGCCAGCACAAGGCGGGCAACCTGGATCGCCGGATGCTGTGGACGTGGCTGCCGCCGCTGGGCGTGGGCGTGGTGTTAGGAATCTACTGCACGCAGTTCGTCTCGGGCCGCGTGCTCGAGGGATTGTTTGCGGTCGTCGTGCTGGTGGCGGCGGTACGGATGCTCGTGCCGCGGTCGCGAGGACGGCGCGGACCACGAGGATGGTTCGCCGGCGCCGCTGCCGTCGCGGCCCGTGCTGTCGGTTTCTGCGTTCTTGATCGGCGTGCTCTCGCCGATGGTCGGCGTCGTCGGCGGGACGTTTGCGACGCCGATGCTTTTGGCGCTGGATTATCCGATCCATCGCGCGATTGCCGTGTCGAGCGTCGGCGGATTGGTGGTTAGCGTGCTGGGCACGATCGGCTTCGCGGTCACGGGCTGGCATGCGGCGGGATTGCCGGCGCGGTTCGTAGGCTACGTCGATCCGCTGGCCTTGCTGCTGATGACGCCATGCGTACTGGTGACCGTGCCGCTAGGAGTGTGGACGGCGAACCGCCTCCCGCCGCGGACGCTCGAATGGCTGTTCGGGGTGTTGCTGGTGGTGATGGCGCTGGACGTGGCTCGGCGGGTGGTCTTTTGGCATGGTGGATGATGGGTTGCCAATTGCGCGCGTCGCAAGCGACGCGGCTAAATGATCGTCAGAAGATGCTCAGGATGCCGGCGAGGAGCGCGAATGCGAAGGCGGCGAGCATCACGAGGGCGACGAGGCGGACGCGGCGGGAGGAGAATAGGCCGGTGTCGTGGCCGCGGTGGTCGGCATCGGTGAGCCAGTAGCCGCAGTTGGGGCATTGGTCGTGACGATGTAAATCGGCCCGCCGCATTCCGGGCAACGCGCGGATTCTTCTTCGTCGAGGTCATCGTCCTCGTCGTCGTACCAGTCGTCGTCGTCGGGGTCGGGGTGGGGCATTTGGCCGCGGTCGCTTGCGACGCGTTTTGAACGCGCGTCGCAAGCGACGCGGCTAAATCGCGTTCCGGTGAATGAACGGGGTACTGCGGTGGTCAGAGGCACGATACTCGATATTCCCGCGGAAAACCACGGCCGAAACGAACATAACAGTGATTATCGGACGTTGGGCACGGGTGCCGGGATTCGTGGCGGTGGTGCCCTGCACGGCTGTTGTCCGCGTGCTGAAGCCCGCTCGCCGTGGGTGTGGTGAAAACGGAGGCTCTCAGAGGCCGCTGGACGCGTCGCGAGCAGTCAAGTCGACACTCGGATCGTCGGGCGGATGGATGCGATTGCGGCGAATGCCGGAAGCCGCGCGTCGCGAGCGACGCGGCTAAGCGAGATTCATCAAGTTGCGCCATTGCCGGTGGCGGCGCCCGGTTCGAGGAACTGGCCCATGCGGCGGAATTTTTCGTAGCGGGCGGCGAGCAGTTTTTCGGTCGGCTGGTCGACCAGCTCGCGGAGCGTTTTGACCAGATACATCTTGAGCCGGGCGGCCATCTGGTTGTGGTCGCGGTGGGCGGCGCCGAGCGGTTCGTCGATCACGTCATCGATCACGCCGAGCTTGTGAAGGTGGCGCGAGGTGAGCTTCAGGGCACGGGCGGCGTCGGCGGCGAAGTCGTGGCTCTTCCAGAGGATGCCGGCGCAGCCTTCGGGGCTGATGACCGAGTAGTAGGCGAACTCGAGCATGGCGACGCGGTCGCCGACGCCGATGCCCAGCGCCCCGCCGCGAGCCCCCTTCGCCGATCACGACGCAGATGATCGGCGTTTCGAGCCGCGACATCTCGAGCATGCTCTGGGCGATGACTTGCGCCTGGCCGCGCTCTTCGGCGCCGATGCCGGGATAGGCGCCGGGCGTGTCGATCAGGCAGATGATCGGGAGCTTGTACTTGGCCGCGAGCTGCATCTTGGCCATCGCCTTGCGGTAGCCTTCGGGATGGGCGCAGCCGAAGAAGCACTCGTTGCGTTCTTTGAGCGTTTTGCCCTTGTGGTGGCCGGCGACCATCACCTTGTAGCGATCGAGCTTGGCGAAGCCGGTGCGGAGCGCGCGGTCGTCGCCATAGAACTTGTCGCCGTGGAGTTCGACGAATTCGTCGAACACGAGGTCGAGGTAGTCGGTGAACATCGGCCGGTCGGGATGCCGGGCGACTTGCACCGTCTCCCACGGGTCGAGCTGGCTGTAGACGCGGCGGGTGGTGTCGGCCAGCTCGCGGCGGAGCGCGCGGATCTGGTCGTGCAGCTCGGGCGACTTCGATTCCGTCGCGTCGAGCTCGTTGATCCGCTGCTCGAGCGCGTGAATCGGCTGTTCGAAGGCGAGTCGGTAGATTGCGCTGGCCATGACTGTGAAGGTTGAGGGTCTAGTGATTGAGGGTTGAGGGCTCGAGCCACTGAACTCTCAACTCTCAACCCTCGACTCTCAACCCTTTCATTCGTGTGCGGTTTTGGTTTGTGCTTCGGGCTCGGGCGGCTGCGGTTTGTTGTAGAAGATCTTCTGGGTCTTGATCTCCATCATCACGTCTTTCATGTTGTCGGGCCGGGCCGCGGCGTCTTTGGCCATCATCGATTGGACGTACTTGGCGAATTCGGGCGTGATGTTTTTGTCGATGACCGTGAGGTCGGGCGGCTTTGGACGAGAGATGCCGCTGCAGCAGCTCGGTTGGCGTGTTGGCGGTGAATGGGGCCTTGCCGGCGAAGAACTCGTGGACCATGCAGCCGAAACTGTAGACGTCGGTGCGGACGTCGAGCGACTGGCCGCGGATTTGCTCCGGCGACATGTAGCTGTGGGTGCCCTGAATCGTCGACTTCATGCCGAAGAGCTTGCCCAGCGCGCCGGCCGGCTTCTGGGCGAGGTTGAAGTCGATCAGCTTCAACGACGTTCTCGTCGTTCACCAGGAAGTTGTCCGGCTTGATGTCGCGGTGGATCCAGCCCTTCTCGTGCAGGTGGGCCAAGCTGGCGGCGGCTTCGGTGAGGATCTCCTTGGCGCGGTGGAAGAGCTTGACGTTGCCGCCGGAGATGATCTGCTGCTTGAGGTTGAGCGTTTTGAAGAGCTCCAGGAGCATGTAGGCGCCGTTCGACGTGTTCTCGTATTCGTACGTCTTGATGCAGGCGCGGTGGTCGAGCGAGCTGCCGACGACGTACTCATGTTTCAAGCCGTTGATGTGTTCGCGGGTGTAATTGGAGCCCTTGGGGAGCCACTTCATGGCGTAAACGGTGTTGTCGGCGGGCGGACGGACGGCCCAAATCTCGTAGATCGCACCACCCCGGATGAGGTGGAACAACCGATACTTGCCGACGAATTGGATTTGAGCTGCCACGCTGAAGCCTATCGTTGATCGCAGATTGATGATCGATGATTGCACGAAATCCATCACTCAACAATCATCAATTCCGACTAACTTGCCATTTTACCCGTGATTTACGGCTGGTGAAAGTGCGATGTGGAGCGCGTGAGCTGCGTCAGTATTCGACGCGAACGAGAAAGAGGCCTTGCGGCGGCGCGGTTTGGCCGGCGCGGCGGCGGTCGCGGGCGGCGAGGACCTCGGCGACCCAGGCGATCGTCGCGGCTCCCCTTCCCGACTTCGACGAGCGTGCCGACGATCGCGCGGACCATGTTGTAGAGAAAGCCGTCGCCGGTGACTTCGATCGTGATACGATCGGCGTCGCGCACGACGTCCACCGCGAAGAGCGTGCGGATCGAATCGGGGCGTTCGGAGCCGGCCGACTCGAAGCTGGCGAAGTCGTGCTTGCCGACGAGGGCCTGCGCGGCGGCGTGCATCTTTTCGGCGTCCAGCGGCTGCGGGTAGTGCCAGACGTAACGGCGATTGAAAACGTCGGGCGTGCGGCCGTTGTGGATTTGGTAGCGGTAGGTCTTACGCAGCGCGTCGTACGTGGCGTGGAAGTTCTCGGGAGCTTCTTCGACGGCGACGATCGCCACGTCTTCGGGCAGCACGGCGTTGAGTCCGCGGTGCAGCTCGGCGGTCGCGAGCGGCGAATCGGTGGCGACGCCCACGACTTGGCCCAGCGCATGGACGCCGGCATCGGTGCGGCCGGCCGCCATCACGCGAACTGTCTTCGCGCGTGATCTCGTGCCAGGCGGTTTCAACGCGGCCTGCACGGTCGGCTCGGTCGGTTGCACCTGCCAGCCGGCGTAGGCTGTGCCGTCGTAGGCGACGGTCAGCTTGAGCCAGCGAGTGGGCATGGAGATGGGTTTGAATCAACGTACGGTTGATTCGTCGTGGCCGACGACGCTAACGACGAATTTCACTGGTCGCTGAAGCGACCAGTCCTTCAGACGGCCGCTTGGCGCGGACTAGCAGCTCGGCGATTTGCACGGCGTTGGTGGCCGCGCCTTTGCGGAGGTTGTCGCTGACGCACCAGAACGCGAGGCCGTTCTCGCAGGAGATGTCCTCGCGGATGCGGCCGACGAACGTGGCATCGTCGCCGTCGCAGTCCTTCGGCATCGGGTACTTGCCGCTGGCCAGGTCGTCGACCAGCTTGATGCCGGGGAAGTTCGCAAACAGCTCGCGGGCTTCGTCGGCGGTGATCTTCCGCTCGGTCTCGACCAGGATGCTCTCGCTGTGGCAGTTGGAGACCGGCACGCGGACGCAGGTCGGGCAGACTTGAATCTCCTCGTCGCCGAAGATCTTGCGGGTCTCGTAGACCATCTTCATTTCTTCGGACGTGTAGCCCTCGTGCTTGTGCGAGCCGATCTGCGGGATCAGGTTGAACGCGATCGGGTGGGCGAACGTCTCGTACTTGTGCTCCTTGCCCTCGAGCGAAGCCTTCGAGCCGGCCACCAGGTCGCGCTGGCCGGCGACGCCGGCGCCGCTCGTGGCCTGGTAGGTGCTCACGATCACGCGGCGGATGCGGCTGGCGTCGTAGATCGGCTTCATGGCGACGACCATCTGCGTGGTCGAGCAGTTGGGGCTGGCGATGACGCCTTGATGCGTGAAGGCGGCGTCGGGATTCACTTCCGGCACCACCAGCGGCACGCTCGGGTCCATCCGCCAGTAGCCGCTCTCGTCGACCACCACGCAGCCGGCTGCTTTCGCCCAGGGGACGAAATCCTTGGCCACGGGATCGGGCGTGCTGCCGATCGCCAGGTCGATGCCCTCGAAGGCCTCGGGCGTGAGCTCCTTGACCGTGTGCTCCTGGCCCTTGAACTTGATCTTGCTGCCGGCCGAGCGCTTCGAGGCGAGGAACGTGATCTTCTCGAACGGGAAGTCGCGCTCTTCGAGCATGTTGCGGATGAGTTGTCCCACGGCCCCGGTGGCGCCGACGATGGCAATCGAATCGAACACGGATGGAATCCTCCTGGAAAAACAAGACAACGAGCAGACGATCGCTTGCGACACGCCACGACGCGCGTCGCAAGCGACGCGGCTAAATCAGTATAGATATGGGGAGTCGTGGCCGACAATGCGGCGACCGGACCAGGATGGCTTGACTGATATCAGGCCAGGATGGCCAGGCCATATAGCCGACCCATTTTGGGTCGGAGAAGTTCAGGCCGCGGCGGCCGCCCTGCCCTGCCCTCCGCCGCCGGCCACCAGCAGCGCCACGCGGTTGGCCACGGGGTCGACCCAGCGGCGGACCGTCTCGGGCGAGACGAACGCCAGGTTGCCGATCAGCATCACCAGGCCGAAGGTCGGCATGCCGTAGGCGACGACGATTCCCATGTGGACGAAAACGGCCATCAACAGCACCCAGGGCCGCGTGAGCCGCGGCCAGACCAAGGCGCAGTACGTGAGTTCCCAATACACGGTGGCGTGCGTCAGGAAGCTCACGAGCCACGGATGGTTCGCCATCCAGGTCAGGTCGACGAGGAACTGGTACTCGAGGTTGGCGGACGAAATCCACACGGCCTCGCCCGTCCACCAGCTCTCGCCCTGGAGCTTCCCGAGGCCGGAGAAGAGATAGATGATGCACATGTGGAGCTGGATCAGCCGGATGGCGACGTTGGCGGCGACGCTCGGCGGCACCTCGCGCGGCGCCCGCGGCGGAGCCGCCAGATGCGATCGAGCGAGTACCGCGCGCCGCACGGCCCGAGCATCAGATACATCGCCAGCAGGCAGTTGATCTTGTCGAGGCCGAAGTAAGCGCCCGGCGTGACGCGGGCGGCATACGAAATGGCGATCAAGTACGCCAGCACGGCCATCGTGCGACTGAAAAAGCCGATCATCAGGCAGAAAAACACGAGCAGCGCCGCGACGTGGACGATCCAGAGCACGGTCGGCGAATGGATGTAGTCGAAATAGGACCAGATCAACCGAAAGCTCGGCGCATCCGGCCCGCTGTTGGCGAATTCGTGAACGTGGTGCATCAGCTGCGTTGGCAGCCAACCGTTCTGGCCGAAGAAGCCGCTCAGGTCGAACGACCAGACCAGGTGGGTGTAGAGCAGCATCGCGCCGGCGAAGACGCGAATTGCCGAGAGCGTGGCCGGGTTGGTGGGCGTGAACCAAAACGTGTCCCAGGCTTCCCACACGTCGGCCACATAGCCGCGAATTCCGCCTCCTGCGCTCATCGAACACCTCCCTGCCAGCCGCTGGCGACGTCCTGCCGCCAGTTGGTCGCCCGCGCGGCTTGGGTTTGATCGAGATCGCTGCGGCGCTGGGTGACCTCGGCCTCGACCTTGTAGGTCGGCGGATACTCGAGCGGCGCGGCGCGGTACTGCTGGAGCGACGGATCCTCCTTAATTCGGATCGCGTCCTCGACGAGCAGCGGATAGTGCACCACGCGCGTGACGCGAACGGTGGCGGCGCTGGGGTACTTGCGCAATAGTTCGCGGGCGTAGGCTTTGAGATAGTCGTCTCGCCATTGGTTCGACTCGGCCTCGGTCGGCGCGGCGAGCTCGCACTGGTCGGCAAGCATGAAGTAGCGGTGGTACAACAGCCGCGGCCAGTTGTCTTTCTTGCTGGGGAATTCGCCCTGCTCTTTGATGACGCCCCGGTCGTCGATCACCTGGTAGCGGATCAAATGGCCGGCACTCGGCTCGGGGGCGAAGAAGTGGTAGCCGTGATTGATGTAGAGCGCGTCGAGATACCACTGCATGTAGTACTGGGCGACCTTTTGCACCAGCGGCGAGGTGGGCTGAATCGACAGCGGCGCGAGGAACACGGCGGCGACGTGCCAGCTCACCAGCAGGCTGACGACGAGCTTCACCGCCAGCGGTAGTTGGCCCGGCTTGCGGTTGCGCGGGCGCTGCTGCGCGGGCGCGTCGCGGTCCGGCCCCGGCGAATTGGGGCGATTGGGTTTCATTTGAGATGGCGGCGAGGCCGGGGCTTTGAACGACATCGAACGAACGGCTCCCTCCGAACGGCATCGCGCGTCGAACGCGAAAAATCGGTCTCTAAGCTCGGGACGAATGCTAGCGAGAAATCGCGATTGGTCCCAGAGCAAAATGAAAAACCCTCGCACCGGCCGAAGGGACCGATGCGAGGGATTGGTTTCAATTGGCGTGCGCACGCTGCGACGCGCGATGCCAGCTTGCTAGTTCGTTTCGAAAGCTCAGTTCTTCGAAGCGAGCTGCATGCCGCCCAAGTCGAACGACAATTCCTGCGACTGGCCGCCGGTGAGCAGGATCGTGCGATCCTGGCTCATCGTCTTGCCGTCGCGGGTGATTTCGACGTGGATGTTGTAGTTGCTCCAAGTCTGGCCGGCCGCAAGCCGGTTGGTGGCAAACTCACGGACTTCGCCGGTCTGCTTGGTCTGGACGCCGGCCAAGGTGATCTTGGCGTCGGCCGGAACGTGGACCGTCAACGAGGTCTTGGCCGGAGCGGCCGTGGCGAGCGTCGGCGCCGGACCGTCGCTGGTCGAATTGCTCACGACGTAACCGCCGCCGTTGTAGTAGCCGTAGCTGGCCTGGCCGCCGGTCGAGCCGCTGCTGCCGCCCGAGCTGCCGCCGCTGCTACCACCGGAGCTGCCGCCGGACGAACCGTGGCGAGCACGATGGCGCCAGAAGACTCCGCCGCAGGAGTTGCAGCCGCCGTAGCTGCCACCGCTGCTTCCGGAACTTCCCCAGCTGCCACCGGACTGCCCCAGCTGCCGCCGCTACTACCGTAGCTGCCGCCGGAGGAACCCCAGCTGCCGCCGCTGCTACCCGAGCTTCCCCAGCTTCCGCCGTAGGAACCCCAGCTCCCGCGCGAGCCCCAGAACGCTTGCGCATCGTCTGTCGCGAAGGCGACCACGCCTACGGCGAGCAGTGCACTGAGCAATGTAACTCGCATTCCCATGTTCATCATCCTCCAAAACTCCCGCGAGAAACAGAAAAACCGTACGTCCAAAGTGAATCGCCTGCTTGCGCAGGCACCGTTTCAATAACATACCAGACCGATTGTGCAATTCAAGTAAGGTGGGAAAAATCAACAGATTCCGCGGAGTTTGCGGGCAGCCTGGCATCATTCCCCCGTGGAGCAGACCGGTTTTTCCGGCTGGGGGAGGTCCCTTTTTGAGAGCAACGACAGCTTGGGCACACCAATAGGGCACCGGAGAAAAACGTGCCCCCGCAAAGTGTCAGCCAGCTACGGACTGGCAGTCATCCGCAGGTTGTCGAACGAGATATCGCCGACGGCGCCCAACAGGCCGATGCGAAAGACGCACTCGCGCGCTTTGAGCGGCACGCTGACCACGTCGGACCGCTCCTGCCAATCGAACGTGCCGTCGAAGGGGCCGACGCGGGCCTCGTCGATCACCGCGCGGCGATCGTCGTAGAACGTGAACACGATCATCGGCCATTCGGTTGGCTTCTGGCCGGGGCGGATGTTCTTGCCGCGGACCGCATAGTCGAGCCGCAGTTTGGCGACCTTCCGGCCATCGATGGCGAAGCCTTGCAGCGCGTGGGCGGCGAGGCCGGGTTCCTCGTTCTTGAACGTGACGAACTGTCGGCCGTCAGGGCGCTGGCCGGATCGTTTTCGAGCGTGAGTTGGCGCTGGTAGTGCCAGCCGGCCGGCTCGGCTCCCTTCGATTCGGCGTTGTCTTTCTTTGAGTCGTCGAGCGTGTCTTCAAAGCTGCCGTTGGCGATCTTGGGATGCAAGGGGTCGGGGAGCACTTCGCGTTTCGCCTCGGCCTCGCCGGTCATCGGCACGAAGAGCGTCGCCTTGAGCGCTTCGGATTCGAGTTGATCGCCGTGCTTGCGAAAGAGATACAGGTTCTGTTGATAGCGCTCGCCGACCGGCACGATCATCAGGCCGCCGTCGCGGAGCTGGTCGACGAGCGGCTGCGGCACTTTCTCCGGCGAGCAGGTGACGATGATCTTGTCGAACGGCGCGGCCTCGGGCCAGCCCAGGTAGCCATCGCCGACTTTGACGAACACGTTTTTGTAGCCGAGCTTCTTGAGCGTGCGAGCGGCGCGCTTGCCGAGCGGCTCGACGATCTCGATCGTGTAGACGTCCTTCACGAGCGGGACTGAGCACCGCCGCCTGATAGCCGCTGCCGGTGCCGATCTCGAGCACGCGGTCGGTCGGCTGCGGGTCGATCTCCTGCGTCATGTAGGCGACGACGAACGGCGGCGAGATGGTTTGCTCGTTGCCGATCGGCAGGGCCATGTCGTAGTAGGCCAGCCGCCGCTGGTTGGGCGGCATGAACTCGTGCCGCGGCGTGTCGCGCATCGCCCGCAGCACCCGTTCGTTGGTCACGCCCTCCGAGGCGATCTCGTCGTCGACCATCTTGTTGGCCGAAGCCCGCCAGTCGCGGAGCGATTGGGCCGACGCTGTTCGAATCGAAGCGACGGCGGCAATGGCCAGGCCAACCAGAATTACGGCTCGAAACAACATCTTTCGCCCTGCGGTGAACCTATCGCTCTCGGTACAATCTAATTATTGCATACCTTCCCTGATTGGCGCAATTGCGATGCCCGAGCCTCGAAACACAGTGGAAAGCACCCGCCGACGGCTGCGCGGCCAGATGCCCGTAGCCGAGCGGTGGGCGTATTTCGACCATGCGGCCGTGGCGCCCGTCAGCAGACCCGCGGCCGAAGCTGTGCGGGCTTGGTGCGAAGAAGCGCTGGTGGATGGTGACACGCGGTGGCCGGAGTGGTCGCGGCGATCCGAAGCGACGCGCGACGCGGCGGCCCGGCTGATCGGCGCCGATCGGGACGAGATCGCGCTGGTGCCGAACACCACGGCCGGCATCAGCCTGGTGGCCGAGGGACTCGATTGGCGGCCGGGCGACAACGTGGTGACGCTCGCCGACGAGTTTCCGTCGAACGCTTATCCGTGGCTCAACCTGGCGAGCCGCGGCGTCGAGACGCGGCGCGTCGCCACCGACAGCGGCCGGCTCGATCTCGATGCCCTTGCCGCGGCGTGCGACGCGCGGACGCGGATCGTCTCGGTCAGCTGGGTCGGCTATGCGACTGGTTGCCGACACGACGTCGAGCGGATCGTCGAGATCGCGCACGCAGCGCGGCGCGCTGATGATGCTCGACGCGATCCAGGGGCTGGGCGCGTTTCCGCTCGACGTGCGCGAGACGCCCGTCGACTTCCTGGCGGCCGACGGGCACAAGTGGATGCTTGGGGCCCGAGGGGGCGGGCATCGCCTACATCCGCCGCGAGCATCTCGACCGGTTGCGGCCGCTGGGCGTCGGTTGGCACAGCGTCGTTCACTCCTCCGACTACACGCGGATCGAGCTTGATCTGAAGCCGTCGGCGGCCCGCTACGAAGGCGGGTCGCAGAACATGGTCGGCATGCTGGGCTTCGGGGCCAGCCTCGAATTGCTGTTGGAGCTGGGCATCGAAGCGATTGCGGCGGCGATCTGGGACATCACCGACCGGGCCTGCGAACGGCTCAAGCAGATCGGAGCGACGATCGTCTCCGACCGCAGCCCGAGCCAGCGCTCGGGCATCGTGGCCTTCGAGCTCTCCGGCCGCGATCCGCTGGCGGTGAAGAAACACTGCCTCACGCGCGAGGTCGTGCTGACCTGCCGCGCCGGCCGGTTGCGGATCAGCCCGCATGCGTACAACAATGAGGAAGACCTCGATCGGCTCGTCGAAGCGCTCCAATCCTTTCCCGGCTGAGTTGCTCTATGTCATCGTCGCGCAGTTTACACCGGCTCGTTCGACCCGATTACGCTGGGGCACTTGAACGTCATCGAGCGGAGCAGCCGGCTCGTGGACGAGCTGATCGTCGGCGTCGGCACGAACATCGACAAGCAATCGCTGTTCACGGCCGACGAGCGCATCGAGCTGATTCGCCGCATTGACCAGACCCGCTGGGCAACGTCGTGGTGAAGAAGTTCGCAGGGCTGGCGGTGCGATTTGTCCGCGAGTGCGATTCGCGGGTGATCATCCGCGGCGTGCGGTCGCTCTCCGACATGGAGGCCGAGTTCACGATGACGCTCGCCAACCGCAAGCTCGACGCCGACGTCGAGACGGTGTTCCTGATGGCCGACGAAGAATTCTCGCACGTGTCGAGCTCGCTGATCAAGCAGATCACGTCGCTGGCCAGCGACGACGAAATCGCCCGCTTCGTGCCGAGCGAGATCATTCCCGACCTGCGGGCGAAGTTGGCGGAGTAGGCATTCAAACTGCCGGGTGAGTCATCGAGATCAACATTGCCGCAATTTGAATCTGGTGGGTAGAATGAAGTCATGTCGCAAGTCAGCACCAGCTTGATCGAAATCCGTGCGAGCCGCGTTGTCGGTGATCGGGCGTACGTCGCAGGCACGCGAGTGAGCGTGGAAGACGTCTATTTGCGGCACGAAATGGGTGGGCAGACTGCCGACGAGATTGTCGAGTCGCTGCCCCATTTGACGTTGGCGCAAGTTCACGCCGCGCTTTCGTACGCCTTCAGTCATCTCGACGAATTGCGTCGGCAGATGAAGGAAGGCAACGACGTGGTAGAACAATTCCGGTCGGCGACGGGTCCTGGACCTTTAGCCAGGAAGCTCTCCGACGAGCGCGGGGCCGGCGATGAGGTTTCATCTTGACGAAAACGTCGACCACGCGATTGCTGGCGGGCTCCGCCGGCGTTCGATTGACGTGACGACCAGCACCGACGCCAACCTCCTAAGTTCGCCCGACGAAGAACAACTGGACTTTGCATCGCGGCAAGGCCGAGTTCTCGTGACGCACGATCGCGATCTCGTGCGACTGCACGCCCTTGCTATGCCGCACGCCGGAATTGCCTATTGCCCGTCCGGAGCCCGGTCTATCGGCGAGATTGTTCGCCACCTGCTGCTCATGCACGAGTGCCTGGCCGAGGATGAGATGATGGGGCAAATCGAGTATCTTTGAGCAACGACTCAAGGGCGCTCGTGTTTCTACTTCACGAGCCGCATCAGTTGCAGGGCCACCGCCGCGAGGCCGACCAGCGCGAGCACCGATTTCGCGCCGTCGTACCAGTCGGTTTCGGCCACGTCGTTCCAGGCGACGGGTTCCGTCGTCGGTCGATTCGTGGGTGGCGCTTCGGCGATTGATGATGTTTTTGTCAGGGAGGGGTTCCAGGGCGAGCTGGGCCAAGCTTGAGGGTCCTTCGTGTGTTGGGGCTCCCTGGTCGCTGAAGCGACCAGGCCGTCGGCTGGTGGTTGGTGTTCGAGGGGGTGGACATCTGGGGCGGGGCGGTCGGCGACGGCGATTTGTGCTTGGTCGCGCGCGGAGCCGATGTCGGGGGCGAGCGTGGCCAGGAACGATTCGACTCGGGGGGCGAAGCTGCCGATCGTGGTCCCCTCCCCTGCCCCGAACAGCACGCCGGCCAGTTCGCCGCGCTGGTTGAAGATCGGGCCGCCCGAGTCGCCTTGGCGAGCCTGCACGTCGAGCTCGACCATCTCGCGCGGGTAAGTTCACCTTCGGCGCGTAAAACGCGGTGCAACGGCCGGTGGCGATGCGATATTGGCCTTGGCCGTAGCCGTGGATCGTGAGCAAGTCGCCCGGCCGCGGCGGATTCGCCGAGATGTGCACCGGCTCGATTGGCGGCCGCCAGATCACTAGCGCCGCCAGGTCCCAATCGCTGTCGACCTTGAGTGGCCGCGCGTGGGAGCGGAAGCCGCTCGGGAAGACGACTTCGACGGTGCCCTGCGAGTCGCGGACCACGTGCCAATTGGTGATTACGAGTCCAAACTTTTCGCGGACGTCGACCAGCGTGCCGCTGCCGTAGGCGGTGGCATCCGCTTCGGGCACGATGATCCGAGCGACGGCCGGATGGGGCGTGTCGGGGACGGCGGGCCCAAGACATTGATATTGTGCTGCGGTTATAGAGTTGCCGTCCGCCGCCCAGCCAGGCGGGCCAGGCGGCGGTGCGCAATTCGGGTTCGTCGGCGGTGGCTGCTACGCTGCCGGACGCCCGCGGATCGGCCGCTGGGCTCGCTGCTGCGAGCGGGCCCAGGGCCGTCCAGATGCTGGCGATCAGGCACCACGCCGCGGCGGTGCGCCGGCGGCGGTTAGCTGGCGCGGTTTCCATTCGAGCGGTTCCACTCCGTGGCGACAATCATGCGGAACAAACGCTCGCGGACGGCGCACAGGGCGTCGTCGGAATCGCTCGTCGACTCGACCGGCTTCTTTCGGCCGCTCGTTCGGCGGCGGGGGAACCGCAGGATGCGCGGTTTCACGTCGTAACCTGGCAGGTCGAAGCCGGGCCGCTCGTAGCCGGGCAGCGTGAGAATGATGGGGCGTGATAATGTCTGTTTCATGGCGATACTCCTCGGCACGTGGCGTGCCTGCGGCCGGTCGTCTTCAATCAGGCGCTTAGGCCGCGATTGGTCGTCCGCCTTTCAAGTCCTCGGCGCGGGGCGGGAAGTCGAGCCCGGCGTTGTAACGGTCTTTGAGCCGCTGGAGTTCGGCACGGAAGGCATCCTCCGCGAACTTGGTGAGCGTCAACCGGACCGGAAAACCGGCCAGGTGGACGGCCGCGTCGCGGGCTTCGTCCAGCAGATCATCGGGCAGATACAACGTGGCTCGCACTTTGGGCGACTTACGGGGCACTTGGCGCGGCATGAGACGCTCCATTCTCCACTGACGCAGCGGACATTTCGGGCAGGGTTCGTGACCAGCGAGCCGGGGCGGGACACGGCTCCGCGTGGTCGCCCCCGACGTTCGAGATCACACAGGGTGGGAGGCAACGCAGCAATCGCACTCGCAATCTGCGGTCGCTCGCGTGCCTGTTATTAAACATCGGACGTGCGCCCACGATTCATCAAACGTCAGACGTTTCGGCCGCAGTGTTTCGCCGACCGCAGCAATCGCTGTGGCAGGCAGATCGGGACTTGCCGGCAGAGTCTGCCAGACAACGGGGCGGAATTTCGTTGTATTTCGCCCGAGCCGTGTCTAGAATCACGGTCTAGGATCGACTTGCGCTCACTTCCCCCGGCAGATCTTCTTCAAGGAAAGCACGCCGTGACGATCCGCGCCGCACTCACACTGCTGCTCATCGGCCTTCTCTCGCCAACGCTCCCGGCCGCGGTGAGCATCTGGGACGGTGGCGGCGGCGATGACAATTGGACCACGAACGCCAACTGGCTCGATATTTTTGGCGGCCCCGGCGTAGCGCCTCCTCCCAACGGCAACAACGATATTGTGTTTCCGGCCTCCGGCGGGCTGGTGCAAACACCGATCGTCAACGTGCCGTATGTCATCAACTCGATGCAGTTCAACAACGGCAACGGTCGGTTCGTGATCCTCGGCGCGCAGGAGTTGACGATCGGCGTCGGTGGCGTCACGAACAACGACGCGGATATCCAATCGGTCATCGGCCCCGTGAAGCTGTCGGCCAACCAGACCTGGACCGCCGCCGCCGGTCGGCTGCAGATGGACGCCGTCAACCTCAACGGCTTCAACTTGAACTTTGCCGGCGCTCAGCAAATCGACCTGATCAGCTTGATTTTTGTGCAGGTAACTTGACGGTGGCCGACGCCTATGCGTCGACCGTCACGATGGTGGGCTCCGTCAATAACACGTTCGCCGGCCTGACCGACGTGCAGGGCGGTACGCTCGTCCTGCAACAAAGCAACGGCGGCGTGGCCCGCGTGGCTGTGCCGGGCGATCTCGTGATCGGTGCCGGCGGCACGGTGCGATTGGCAGCCAATGAGCAAATCGCAGAGATGGCCGGCAACGAAGTGACGGTCCTCGCTGGCGGACTGCTCGACGTGAACACGCGCACGGAAACCCTGGCCAAGTTATTGCTCGATGGCGGCACAGCCACAGTGGCGCTGACAGGAAAGCTGACCGCTGCAGACGCAATCGTCACCGGCTCAACGGCGCACTGGACGAACATGGGCGATTTCGACGTCGGTAATTCTGGCAACGGCACGCTCGATATCGCGGCCGGCGGAATGGTCTCCACAGGTACTGCCTCCGTTGGGAGCCAGAGTGGTTCGACCGGCACTGTTAGTGTCGATGGCCTGAACTCATGGTGGGCGAACGGCGGTGCTCTTTATGTCGGCAATCTCGGCGATGGCACGCTCGACATCACTGGCGGCGGCAAGGTCACGAGCTTAAACAGCTACATCGGCAATCAAAGCGGATCGACAGGTGAGGTGACTGTGTCTGGTGCCGGCTCGACCTGGACAACCGGCGGCGAATTCTTCGGTACCGGCGATCTCTACGTCGGCTATGCCGGTGACGGAACGCTTCAGGTTTCTAACAGCGGCCAGGTGAATAGTTTTACGGGCGCAATTGGCGTACAGAGCACCTCGACCGGAAATGTTATTGTGTCTGATGCAATTTGGACAATCTCTTTCAACAACGTTTCCGACAGAACTCTGCGTGTTGGCGTCGACGGAAATGGGGAATTGGGCATTACAGACGCTGGCCTTGTTGAAATTCTTGGCGGTTACTGCATCATCGCCGATAACAGTTCTTCGGTCAGCAGTGTGACTGTCGAAGGAGAGGGGTCACTTTTGACGACGTGCGCTCTGTTAGTCGCCAATTTTTATGAGTATTCGGGCGGGATCGTCATCGGTCGACGGGGCAACGGCACTCTTCATATCACGAATGGTGGATTGGTCCAAACCATCGCCTTTTCACAGGTCATGGAAGGCAAAGTCGAAGCCTGGGTCGGCCGGGACGCAGGTTCCCATGGAACGGTTTACGTTGATGATGCGAAGTGGGAGCTCAAGAATTCGCTTCATGTGGGTGAATTGGGCGTAGGAAGCGTAGAAATCGTCAACGGCGGTCAGGTCTTGGGAGTAGCTTCGACGGTTCCGTTCATCGCTTACTTGGGTTACGGCGCCGGATCCAACGGTTCGTTGATCGTCGACGGCGTGGGCTCATTGTGGTCCAGCGATACCTTGAATGTGGGCTACTTTGGCTCGGGCGAGCTCTCCGTAACGGACGGCGGTAAGGTCGAGGCTACCAACGTTGTCATCTACCCGCTCGGCGAAGTCCAAGGTGACGCCGAGCTCAAGGCGGATGTCCAAAACCACGGCTTGGTGTCGCCAGGTACTTCGGCGGCGCGCTCAAAATTGACGGAGACTATACCCAAACACTCGACGGCGAGCTCCTGATCGAACTGGCTTCTGCCAGCTACGACCAATTGCTCGTCACCGGTAATGTAACACTTGCTGGCACGCTGACTGTGAATCTCCTCGACGGCTTCATCCCCAGCGTAGGCCAATCGTTTACGATTCTCTCGGCCGACGAGGTGGATGGCGGCGTTTTCAATGGAATCACTACCTTCCGTGCCTAACATCGCGTTCGATGTAATCTACAACGCTCAGAGCGTCGTTTTCATGGTTTTCTCGGCCCTGCCCGGCGACTACAACGGCAACGGCGTTGTTGACGCGGCGGATTATACCGTCTGGCGAAACAATCTGGGCAGCGTCACTTCGCTTCCGAACGACAACACTGCGGGAGTCGGACAGGACGACTACGACCGCTGGAAGGCGCACTTCGGCGAGACAATTGGCAGTCCCGGCAGCGGCTCAGCGGGAGCTTCGCCCTCCCGATCCGTGGTGCCCGAGCCGAAGATGCCGTCGCTCATGCTTAGCGCATTGCTCGCCGCATTTCTCATGCGCGGCGTTCCGCGGTCAGGATCTCGATGATGATGCCATCCGATGTGTAGGATTCGGCGACGATGGCTGGTGCGCAGCCTAACTCGGAGAGCAATTCGGCCGTGAGTGGGCTGATCGCGGCGAGCTTGGTGTGCCGCAGGGCGTCGCCGAACATGCCGACCAGCGAGCGGGCGATGGCGCGAGCTGGTGACGGTGATCCAATCGATGCGGCCGGCGGTGAGGGCTTCGAGCACGTCGGGGTTCGGCTCGGTGACGTCGCGGCTTTCGTAAACGACGGCTTGCGTGACGAGGCCGCCTGCGGCGGTGAGCATTTCGGCGAGCACTTCGCGGCCGCGGCTCGCGCGGGCGAGGAAGAAACGATTGCCCTTGGCGAACGGTGCGAGCTTTTCTGCGAGGGCTTCGGCACGGTAAGACTCGGGCGAAACGTCGGCCTTCAGGTGGTACTGGGCGAGCGCGTCGACGGTGGCTGGGCCGATCGCCGCGAGCTTCCGCCCGCCGAGGGCCCGCAGGTCGTAGCCAAGCTGTGTGAGCCGGCGAAAGAAGTACTCGACGCCGTTGCTGCTCGAGAACACGAGCCAGTCGAAGTCGGCGAGCTGCTGGATGACTGCGTCGACCGGACTCCAGTCGCTCGGCTGCGGCGATTTCAATCGCGGGCTGATAGAGCACGTCGGCCCCCAGCTCGCGGAGCTTCGAGACCATGGCGTCGGCTTGATGGGCGGGCCGCGTGACGAGCACCGTGCGGCCGAACAGCGGCCGCGGCTGTGAACCAATTTTCCACTCGCGCGTTCGCGGGCCACCGCGCCGACGATCACCACCGCCGGCGGCCGCAGTTTGCCGGGGCCCAAATGTTCGTCCACTTTTCCGAGCGTCGTGAAGATCGTCTGCTGGTCGGCAAACGTCGCGCGGCGAACGATGGCCACCGGCGTGTAAGCGCTCTTGCCGTGCGCCAAGAGCTCGCTGCTCCAATCGGGCGCCGAGGTGAGGCCCATGTAGAACACCAGCGTGCCGGGGAATTGCGCGAGCGCCGCGTAGTCGAGCGCGTCGTCGCTGCTCTTGTCGCCACGTTCCTGGCCGGTGACGAAGGCGACGCACGACGCCTCGTCGCGATCGGTCAGCGGAATGCCGGCGTAGCTGCTGGCGGCCGCGGCGGCAGTGACGCCGGGCACGATCTCGTAGGGCACGCCGGCGGCTTCCAATGCGGCGATTTCCTCCGCGAGCCGCGCGAAGATCGCGGGGTCGCCGCCCTTGAGCCGCACGACCGTCTGCCCGTCGCGGGCGGCTGAGATCATCCGCTCGTTGATTTCCGCCTGCGTCATCAGCCGGCCGTGGCCGTGATGGCCGAGGCTTACCAGCTCGGCGGCGGGCCGTGTGTGGCCGAGCAGCTCCGGACCGGCGAGATAGTCGTAGAGCACCAGGTCGGCGGCGGCCAGGCACTGGGCACCGCGCAGGGTGAATAACCCCGGGTCGCCCGGGCCGGCGCCCACCAGATAGACCTTGCCGACTTTTGTTGGCATGTGGTATGTCCGACGCGAGATTGTCCGGCGAACTCTGCCCGGCGAGACGTAACTCGCCGGCTGCTGGTTCTACTCGTAAATTGCGATTCCGACGTAAGTTACGGTAATTCAAATCGTTGTGCGGCGAAAGGCAAGTGCTAAAATAGTAGTAGCCGGCCACACTTGTCCGGGGCCATTTTTCTGGGCGCTGTTGAATTTCATGTCGGGCCAGTTGCCACCCAAACCTGCCGCTACCATGCTTCCGCCGCTGGCCACCTCCGTGCGCCAGCGCCTGCAGCAGGTGTTCGATCGCGCCCAGCAAAACGAGGCCAAGGGCGAACGCGACTACGCCAGCGACCTGTTGACGCAATGCGTTGTCGAGGACCCGGGCAATCTGATCTACCTCCAGCACTTTCTGGCGAACCTGGCCCAGAAGTTCAATAACAACAAGAAGGGCGCCCGGCTGGCCGGGCTGCGCATCAAGAGCAGCCGCTCGGCGCTGTTGAAGGCGACCGCCAAGGGGCAGTGGCGCGAAGCGTTCCAGGCCGGGGCCGACGCCCTGAAGTTCAATCCGTGGGACACGCCGACGCTGTCTGGCGCTCGCCGACGCCTGCCACCAAATCGGCAGCCTGGAGGCGGAGGTCTTCCTGATGCGCTGGCGCTCGACGTCGATTCGAAGGATCCGACGGTGAATCGCCGCGCGGCCATGGCGTTCGCGCGGATGGGCCAATTCGACAACGCCATCGGCTGCTGGCGGCGGGTCGAGCATGCGCGGCCGGGCGACAAAGAGGCGTCCAAGGCGATATCGCAGCTCAGCGTCGAACAGACGATCCAAAAAGGCGGCTATCAGCAGGAGATGCTCGACGGATCGATGAAGGTCGCCGATCTTGAGTCGGCCGTGCGCGCGAGCATGGTCCACGGGCGAAAGGAAGTGATCGAGGAGCTGGCGTCGAAGACCGTCGACACCGGCCGCGAGCAGGCGCTGCTCGACACGATCCAAGCGAAGCCGGAAGAGGTCGCTAGCTACTTAGAGCTGGCGGAGGTGTTCACCGCACAGGAGCGACTCCAAGATGCCGAGCGAATTCTGACGCAGGCGCTGGCCGTCACCGGCGGCGGCGATCTCAACGTCCGCGAGCGGCTCGAAGACGCCCAGGTGCGGCGCGTCCATCAACAGGTCGAGATCGCCACACGCCGGGCCGAGCAGGACAAGACGGAAGAAGCGGTCGAGCTGGCTCGGCGGATGGCCGTGCAGGCGAACCTGGTGGAGATGGAGATCTATGCCGCCCGCGCGGCCCGCGATCCCGGCAATTTGTTGCTGCAGTATGAGCTGGGCGTCCGTGCGAAGCGGGCCGGCAAGTTCAAAGAGGCGATTCAGGCGTTTCAGGCGGCTCGGGACGATGCACGGCACCGGGCGCTGGTGCAGCTGCACCTGGGCGAGTCGTTCCAGCACATCCGGCAATTCAAGCTGGCCCTGTCGAGCTACGAGGCGGCAATCGAGGCCTGCGACGCCATGCAAGTGGACGTCGAGAAGCTGGCTCTTTACCGGGCCGGCGTCCTGGCGGCCGAATTCAAGGATTTGGACCGGGCCGAGAAGTATTTGACCCGCCTGGCGGCCATCGATTTTGGCTACCGCGACGTGGCCGACCGGCTGGACAAGCTGGCCCAATTACGCGATAGTGTGTGATTCGCGTTGCACGCTCCGCTTGGACGGTTGAAACCGTCGGCGTGTCGCGGCTAAACACCCCCCTGCCCCGTTCACTTAGGACTCATGCCGAATACTCCCAGTGCCAAGAAGCGTTTGCGGCAAAGTATCATTCGCCGCGCGAAGAACCGTTCGACCAAGACCGCGCTCCGCACGCTGACGCGGAAGATTCGCGAATCGATCGCCGCCAAGGACGTCGCTAAGAGCGAGGAAGCGTTCGGCACCTTGGTCAAGAAGATCGACCGCGCGTCGAGCAAGAAGGTGATTCACGCCAACGCTGCCGCCCGCACCAAGTCGCGGCTCTCCAAGGCGATCAAGTCGATCAAGGGTTAGCGGCACGGTTTGGGCCGCGTTCCCGGTTCGCTGCGCTGGGCGATCGATCTTTCTTGCAGCGATCCGCTTTCTGCGGACGCCGCTCCGGGCTGTTGCGAGCGCTCATTCCATGCGCACTTCGCTGTGGCGCTGCGCACGGCTTCGACAGACGGCTGGTCAGAAGTGCGCCACGTCTGCTGAATCTTTCGGCGAGGCGCAGCGCGACGTCAAAACCATGTTGACGAATGTGCGTCAGGCACGGCACAACGAAGCCTTGGGACGCCGCTGAGGTGGCACCGGTATGTTCGGCCCGAACGGAGCTCCGCGTCATGCACCGAGCCGGTTCATCGGCAACTCGCCGACTCAAGCATCTGGGTTTCACGCTCGTTGAGCTGTTGGTCGTAATTGCGATCATCGGCATCTTGGTGGCGCTGTTGCTGCCGGCGATTCAGGCGGCACGCGAGGCGGCGCGGCGGAGCGAGTGCACGAATAATCTCAAGCAAATTGGACTTGCGTTCCACAACTTTGCGTCGACATACGGCGGTTTCCCGGCACGACGTTGGAATCGCGAAGATCAGGGCTATACCGGTTGGGGCACGTTCATTCTGCCCTATGTCGAACAACAGTCGCTTTACGACCAGTACAAATGGGAATACGACTTCTTTCATCCGGAGAACAAGGCGGTCGTCGAGACGAAGCTCGACGTGTTCGTTTGCCCGACCGTCGATCGGGACGAAGCCATCGTGTGTTCCGGCAAGGTCAGTCCGCTGGCAGCGCCCGACAAAGGCACGACTTACACCGTCGAAGGCTGGATCGACTACCTGGCCTCGAACGGAATGACAGTGCCGACGACCGGTTGGGGCGAGGACTTTCCCACCTTCACCAACAGCGCCAACGGCCATCAGGCGATGCTCGACAGCACGACGCTCACCTCCTTCGCAAACGGCGATCGGTCGAAGGCGCCGCGCAAGCTGAAAGACATCACCGACGGCCTGTCGAAGACGCTGTTGGTGAACGAGACGGCCGGCTGGCCGCAACATTGGATCGGCAGAAACCGCGTCGAGCCGAATCTTTCGCTGGGGACGCGCGGCTCTTGGGCCGCGTGGCAGACGTTTGTCTATTGGCCCTATTCCGGCGACGGCTTGATGGACGCCAATTCCAATCCCACGGCGGGCGACCTGCTCAACTGCGCGATCAACTGCAACAACCACCACGCGGTTTACTCGTTTCATCCGGGCGGCGCGATGGTCCTGCTCTGCGACGGGTCGGTGCGGTTCGTCGGCGAGGAGCTCAGCGGGCTGGCTTTTGCCCAACTGACGGTGATCGACGATGAGCAAGTGATCACGGATAGCGCGTTCGTGCAGTAGGGGCCGTGGGCGAAGTTGTGGAATTGAAGTCACTGCATATTGGCGCGACCGTGGTTGCATTGGGCATCGCGGGCTGCGGTGGTCCGACGCCGCTGCCGGGGCCAGCGCCTCAGCCGGTACTCGGGAAAGTCCTGCTTCATGGAACAGCCGGCCGTCGGTTTTCGCGTGGTGTTTCATCCGCTCTTGGAACAGGAGGGCCCGCGATTTGCCCCGGCGGGAATTACCGACGAAAACGGCGAGTTTCAGCTGCAATCGTATCGGCCGAACGACGGTGCTCCGGCCGGCGATTATGTCGTGACGTTCAGCTGGCCTCAATCGATCAGCACCGAAGACCCGGATGATGCGCCGAGGCAGATCGACCGCTTGCGGGGGCGATATGACGATCCGCGAAAGTCACAGTTCCGAGTCACGGTGCGTGAAGGCAAGAACTCGCTTGAACCAGTTCGTGCTGAAGTAATCGAGTCGCGCGCCATGATGAGCAAGATTGCAGCAATGGCACTTCTCCTGGCGTTTGGCTGGGCGTTTGTGGAAACGGGGCTTTTGGCGACGCTTGCGGACCGTTTCCAGCGTCCGGCGAGTAAACCGACCGCGCGATTGATCGAGGTGCTCGCGGAAACGCCGGAGTTTCGGTTGGTGAAGCACCCGCTTGGAGAGACGCGAGTGCCGATCACGCCGCGGCGGATCGTGTGCCTGACGACTTCGGCGACCGACAGCCTGGTGGCGCTGGGAATTACGCCGGTGCTGGTGACGACCTCCTGGAACAGCGACCGTGTCATCCCGTACCTCGACGAAGCCTTGCGGCACGTGCCGAAGATCCGGCCCGGCGAGGCGATCAATCTGGAAGCGGTGTTGGCGGCGCGGCCTGACTTGATCTTTGCCGGCAGCGCCCGCGATGGCCGTCTCTACGGCCAACTGAGCAAGATCGCCCCCACGGTCTGCATTTCTTCGAGCACGGGCGGCGACCGCGAGAATCGCATTCTCGACGTCGGCGACGTGCTGGGGATGACCGAGCAGGCCCGCGCTCGGCTGGCGGCGTTTCGCGAGCATCTCGCCGAGCGCGTCAACTCGTGGCGTCGCACTCCGCGGGTCGGCCGGCAACTTTTTTGCGGTTTCGCCGAAACACCTGCGTGATTTATACCCGCACGGCGATGTTCGGGCCGCTGCTGTTCGAGGAGCTGGGGGTCACGCCCGATCCCGCAATGCCGGAAGTGACGTCGGGCGGCGGCTGGGACGTGCTTTCGGTGGAACGTCTTTCGACGCTGCAGTCGGAGACCATTTTCCTGGTCGTCGACCGAGACAGCGAAGCGTACTTTAACCGCATCCGGGAAACGCCGATCTGGCAGCGCATCCCCGCGGTGCGACATGGGCACGTGCAACATGTGGATTCGGGAACCTGGCTCAGTGGCGATAGTCTGTTGGGCAGCGAGGCGATCGTCGCCGACGTGCTGGCCGCGATGATGCCTGAACGGAGCCGCCATGAGTCTCCGTGACCAGGAACCACGCGCGTCGGCGACTTCGCGCCGAAAGCTTTGGATCGTGGGGGCGGCAGGGTTGTTGCTATTGGCGACCGGCGGCTCGCTCCTGGTGGGCGACCTACGGATCGACGCCTCGACCGTTTGCGACGCGCTGGTGCATCCCGACCGTGGGCTGGTGACACACGTGATCGTCCGCGATTGGCGGCTGCCACGGGCGGTAGCCGACTTGCTGGTGGGAGCGGCGTTCGCTGTCGCGGGGACGATTATGCAGGCGCTGACGCGCAATCCGCTCGCCAGCCCAGGCATCATGGGCCTCAACACGGGCGCTAGCTTTGCCACGGTGCTGGCGATCGTCGCCTGGCCGGCGGCGGGTCGGCCGGAATTAATGCTCGTGGCCATTGCCGGCGCGGCGCTCGGCGCGGGGTTGGTCTACGGGCTGGGCTCGCTGTCGCGCGGCGGATTGACACCCGTGCGACTCGCGCTGACAGGCATGGCCGTCTCGGCGCTCTTGGGAGCGATCGGCAACGGCGTGATGATCTACAACGAGCTGGGGCAGGACTTGCTGTTGTGGTACGCGCGCGGCACGGAAAATGTGCAATGGATCGACGTGGCGTTGTTTCTGCCGCTGTTTGTGATGGGGTTGGTAGCGGCCATCGCGCTCGCGCCGACATTGAGCGTCTTCGCGCTCGGCGAACCGGTGGCCCGCGGCCTGGGGCAACGGACGCAATTGGCCAAGAGTTCCGCGGCCGCGATTGTCCTGGCGCTGGCCGGCGGAGCGGTCTCTTTGGCGGGGCCGGTCGGTTTTGTAGGGCTGTTGGTGCCCCACATGGTGCGAGGGGTCGTCGGCTTCGATCAGCGCGTCGTGTTGCCGTCCGCGGCGCTGGCCGGCGGACTCTTTCTCTTGGCAGCCGACGTGGGGGCGCGGCTGGCGACGACCCCGTTTCGGGCGGCGGTGCCAGTCGGCGTGGTGACGTCGATCGTCGGCGTGCCGTTCTTCTTGTACTTGGCGTGTCGGCCATCGCACGCGGTGCGGGGAGGATTGTGATGCGCCGCGCCAACTCGCGCCGTCCAAAGGTCGTTTTAATTTGGCTCACCGGGCTCCTGCTCGTGACATTCGCCGTGAGTCTCCAGCTGGGCTCGACTTCGCTTTCACCGGGACGTGTGGCTGCCGCGCTGCTGGGACGTGGCGAGTGGATCGAACATCTGGTCGTCGTCGAGCTACGGTTGCCGCGGTTGCTGTTGGGCGTGCTGATCGGAGCGGGGCTCGCCGTGGCGGGCGTGCTGCTGCAAGGACTCAGCCGCAACGACCTGGCGAGTCCGAGCACGATCGGCGTCGACGCGGGGGCCGGGCTGGGCATGATGCTGCTATTGGTGATGAATCAGGCGACCGCGATTCGATTGCCATGGCTCCTGCCGATCGCAGCGGTGGCCGGTGCGATGGCGACGACGGCCTTGGTGTTTGCCGTGGCGTAACGCGGCGGACGCGTACTGCCGGCGCGCCTGCTGCTGGTCGGAATTGCCGTCGGCTATGGCGCCAGCGCGGCAATGCTGCTCTTGGCGCTTCGGATGGACTTCGTCACCTATAGCTACGTGGCAAGCTGGACGTCAGGCACGCTCGCCGCTGGTGATTGGAAGTCGATCGGGCTGCTTGCGCCGGCCACCTGCGTGCTGCTACCCGCCGCGTTCAGCCGGGCTCGAGTGCTCAATGCACTGTCACTTGGCGACGATGTCGCGGCGAGCCTGGGAGTGGCCGTGGAGCGCGAGCGACTCGTGGCCATGGGGCTGGCAACGATGATCACCGGCGCATCGGTGGCCATCGGCGGCCAAATCGGCTTTCTCGGCCTGGTGGCGCCCCACTTGCGCGGCGACTGGTGGGCGCGGATCATTTCGTGCTATTCCAAGCCGCGGCCCTGTGCGGGGCGATGCTGTTGGTGGTCGCCGACGGCTTGGGACGCCAGGCGTTCGCGCCGCTGGAGATTCCTGCGGGTGTGTTGGTCGGCGTGTTGGGCGGTGCCTATTTCCTTTACTTGTTAGCCATTTCGAAGAACTAGAAGATCATGATCCAATTGCAGGCCGACAACGTGTCGCTGGCGTACGACGAGCACGAAGTCGTCCACGAATTGAGCCTGAAGGTGCCCGCCCAGCGGATCACCGCGCTGATCGGCCCGAACGGTTCGGGCAAGTCGACGCTGCTGCGCGGGCTGGCGCGATTGATGCGGCCGGAGCGTGGCGCGGTCTATCTCGACGGGCAGGCAATTCACACGCTGCCTACCAAGGAGGTCGCCCGACGGCTGGCGATCTTACCGCAGCGGGCCGAGGCACCGGGCGGCTTGCTGGTGCGGGAGCTCGTGGCGTTCGGCCGGTATTCCTATCAGGGATTTTTCGGAGCGACTTCGCGCGAGGATGATGAGCGAGTCGAGTCGGCCCTGGCAATCACCGGGATGGATCGACTCGCGGACCGCGCCGTGGGAGAGCTTTCCGGGGGCCAGCGGCAACTGGCTTGGATCGCGATGGCCTTGGCGCAAGATACGGAGCTGCTGCTTCTGGACGAGCCGACCACGTTTCTCGACATGGCCCACCAACTGGAAGTGCTCGAAGTGCTGGAGCGGCTGCATCAACAGCGCCGGCGGACGATCGTCATGGTGCTGCACGACGTGAACCAGGCGGCCCGGTATGCGGATCAAATGGTCGCGCTGGTCGAGGGCCGAATCGCGGCCTGCGGGTCGCCCAACGAAATGATCACACCGCACGTGTTGGCGAAGGTGTTTAACGTCGAGGCCGAAGTGGTGTTGCGCGAGGGTGCAAATGTTCCATTCTGCATCCCGCTGTGGCGCTGCTCTCACAGGGAATATTGAGATGCGCTCTGCCGTCGAGTTGAAGCAAATATTTCAGCGCGGATGGAATATTCCCGCCCGAGTGGAGAACTACGCACGCCAGGCCTCAGAATTCACCGAGGGCGAAAGCCACGTCGCCTGGTGCGCTGCGCTGGAACGGCGCTGAGCAACGCGCGAACGGCTGAGGATTTTGGACGTCGGCACCGGCCCAGGGTTCTACGCTTGCTTGTATTCGCAAATGGGGCACGAGTGCGTGGGCCTCGATTTTTCCGAGCGGATGCTCGGTGTCGCCCGGCAGCGGGCCGACGAGCTGCGAGTGGACGTCGAATTCAAGTTCGGCGACGCAGAGGAACCGCCCTTTCCTGACGCGAACTTCGATGCCGTGTCGAGCCGCCACGTACTGTTCAATTTGCCGCGCCCAGGACTGGCCGTCCGCGAGTGGGGCCGGGCATTGAAGCCTGGAGGCCGGCTAATCCTGATGGGAAACGAAAATGAAGGTCCCGAGACGCAGTCGTTGTGGCTGTGCGCGAAGCGATTTGCCGGCGACTGGCTAGCGCACGTCTGTCGCCGGCGCGGGCCAGCTTGGAAACCGGAACCCAGATACTTGGAAGCGGTCGCCGAGTGTCCGTTGTTTCGGCAAGGGTCGCGCACCCTCCGTGTGCTGATGGAAGCGGCAGGGCTGGACGATATCCACTTGGTTGCCAGCGACGAAATCGAACAGGCCCGACGGAAGACCTCCCGACGCAACGGCTGCTCGTCCAAGCGGCGATTCTTTGTTCTCGTGGGGACGAAGCCGCGCCCATGAACATGCCTGATCGTGTTTCTTCGACGGGCGCGGCCGCCTCAAGTACGGGCGGACTTCCTGGCCCTCACCATTCGATTTTTGCCGCATCAAAGATCGGTCCTTCAACACAGGTGCGTTTGTAGTCCCAGCCGCCGTCCGGTTGGCGGACCTTGGCGACGCAACTGAAGCATATGCCGATGCCGCAGGCCATCGGCGTTTCGAGCGAGACCAAGCAACGCACGTCGTTGGCGCGGCAGAGTTCCGCGACCGCCTCCATCATCGGTTCCGGGCCGCAGCACGCGACGAGGCGATTCTGGCCGGCCGTCTCGGTCAGCGCGTCGCGTAACAGATCCGTTACCAAGCCGTGGTGGCCCAACGTGCCATCATCACTGGCGAGGCGGACGTCGAACCCGGCCTCCCGAAAATCGTCGACGCCGGCGGCAAGCGCCGCCGTGCGCACGCCGTAGCAAAGCGTCACGTTTTTGGCGAGAGGGAACTGGCGCGGCGGATCGCCGTATTCGCAGCGTCTCAGGTATTCTTGGCCGAGGGCGAGAAAAGGCGTCTGGCCGATGCCGCCGGCGACCATGATTAACTGGTCCGTCGGTTCCGGCGGGAAGCCATTGCCGAGCGGGCCCCAAACGTCGAGCTCGTCGCCCGGCCCACACTCGGCGAGCCGTCCCGTCATCTTGCCCAGAACGAGATAGACGACGTCGATCGCCGACGGCTGCCCAGCAGCGTCGAGCACCACGTCGTAGAGCGCCAGCGGCCGGCCCAACAGCGGATCGTCGAGCCCCGCGAGCCGGACCATCAAGAATTGCCCCGGCACAATCTTCTCTGCGATTTCAGGGCATTCGAACCGCACGCGGTAGGTGTCGCGCGCCAGTTGCACGTTCTCCACGATTGGAGCGCGATGCTGTGACGCGGCGTCGGCGTAGTAGGCTGCGTGGAGCGGGTTCGTGGTATGAACCATCATTCTGTTTATTCGCCGCCGATAATCGACCGCTTTCCCTTTCCCGAATCTCCGTGGTCTCGGTGGCTCATCGGTTTCTCGACTTGCGGTTTGGTGAGTTTCGAGGGTTTGGTCGGCGTGGTGGATTCGGTGGGCGCTGTTTTAGTCGGGGCCTGCTTTCGCGGGCCCTCGGCAATCGCTTGGCGGAGGGCACTGACTTCTTGTTTGGTGAGGAGTCGCACGGCGCCTGATGGCAGATCGCCGAGGCGGACCGGGCCGACGGCGATCCGCGTGAGCCGCTGCACCTTGTGGCCGATGCGGGCGAAAAGGCGGCGGATTTCGCGGTTGCGGCCTTCGTCGAGGATCATCTCGAGAATCGTGCCGTTCTTCCGCTTGCTCTTCACGCGCACGTGCTTCACGCGGGCGAAGCCCTCGGCCAGGTGGATGCCTTTGCGGAGTTTTTTGAGTCCCTCCTCGTCGAGCTGCCCGTCGACCTGCACGTGATAGATCTTTTCGACGCCGTGCCGCGGATGAGTGAGGCCGTTGGCCAGCTCGCCGTCGTTGGTGACGAGGATCAGCCCTTCGCTCGACATGTCGAGCCGGCCGACGCAGTAGGCCCGCGGCGCTTCGGGCGGCAGCATGTCGACGACGCGCGGCCGGCCGGCGGGGTCGCGCGACGTGCAGACGACGCCTTCCGGTTTGTTGACCGCGTAGTACACCGGCTTCGCCTGGTGCAGGACTTCGCCGTCGATGCGAATCTCTTGCTTGTGCGGATCGACGCGCGTGCCGAGCTCGGTGACCAGCTTGCGATCGATCTCGACGCGGCCGTCGAGGATCAACTGCTCGCATTCGCGGCGGCTGGCGACACCAGCGGCGGCCAGCACTTTCTGCAGGCGATCGGCGCCCTCAGCGTGCGGCATCGGGTTGGCCGGCTTTACGCTGCGCCGGCGGCGGCGACGAGCGACGGGGTGTGCGGGAATCTTGCGAGAGCGTTTGGCCATGACCCAATCATAGGCGGTCGAGGCAGCGCATCCCAGAGCCGACCGGCATTTAGCGGCCGAGCTTGCTCGGCGCTGCGATTGGCGAAAGGCGCGGGGCAAGCCCCGCCGCTAAGTGCAGGGAATCGACGCGCTAATACGGCGGGCGGACCATCGTCGACGTGGGCGGCAACGCGGGCGGCAAGGTTTGATAGGGCACGTTTGCCGGCGGTGCCAACGGCGAGACCGTCGCGGCGACTGGCGCTGGCGGGTACGTCGGCACCGGAACCCCAGTCGACAGGAACGACGGAAAGGAGACCCCTTTGGGCTTGTTGTAGTCGGTCGTGTACGTCTGGCCGCGCTTCACTTCGGGGATCGGTCGATCGTATTCCTTCGGCCGCGTGCCGGCGACCGCGGGCGCGACGTCGTCGAGCGGATAGGGATCGTACTGCAGCGCGTTGTAGCGCTGCTGGCCGGCGGTGCCGGGGTGGTAGAGCTGCGGCATGATCGTTCCGCGGCAGCCGGTGATCGCCAACGCCGCGAGCACCGCGCAACCGAGTCGGACGTATTGTGAACAGGATCTCATGGTGGTTTGGGTCGCGGATTATAGGCGGGGCCGCGAAAATGGCCAAGGCGACTCGGCGGGGGAAACGGCCGGGAATTCGCTCGGCGGGAGGCTCGCCCTCCCACCAATTACTAGGGCAAATAGATGTCTAGCAGCACCGCGGGGCCCTGCGGCTTGATCACCGCGTCGTGGCAACTGGCGGGGATCAGCAGCGACTCGCCGCGGCGATAGTGCTCGTCGCACACCGCCACGTCGCCTTCGAGCACAGCCACGACGTGGCAGCGGTCGTCGCCACCGCACAATTGCGGCACGTCGAACCGCCAACGGTCGAGGATGAACTTGTCGCACGCGACGAGCCGTTCGACGTGCGGTCGGTCGGTCGGTTGCGGTTGCTGCGGCGCGACGGGACCGCGGGCGAAGTCGATCGTATTGAGCGACTCTTCGACGTGGAGCTGCCGTGGCTTGCCGTCGCGGTCGACGCGGTTCCAATCGAAGAGCCGAAACGTGGTGTTGCTGGCCTGCTGGATTTCGGCGATCAACAGCCCGTCGCCCAGCGCGTGGACCGTGCCCGCTTCGAGGAAGATGCAATCGCCGACCTGCGGCTCGATTTGGTGGAGGCAGGCGTCGCAGGTGCCGGCGGCCAGCTCGCGTTCTAACGTCGGCGCGGTCGACGCCTGGCTTCAGACCCGCGTAGATTTTGCTCCCCGGTTCCGCGGCCAACACGACCCAGGCTTCGGTCTTGCCAAGGTCGGGCGGCGAGAGCAACGCGCCTTGGGCGTCGTTCGGATGCACTTGCACGGAGAGCGTCAGCTGGGCGTCGAGGAATTTCAATAGCAGCGGAAACTGGCGCTGCGGATGGTGCCGCCCGAAGAGCTCCAAGCCATGCTGGGCGACCAGCTCGTGCAGCGTCGTGCCGGCGAGCGGGCCGTCGGCGACGACGCTTTGGTCCGCGCCGTGGTCGACGATTTCCCAGCTCTCGGCGTAGCGGTCGGCCTCGCCGATCGGCTTGCCGAGCACGGTGCCCAAGCGGCGGCCGCCCCAGACGTACTCCTTGAAGATCGGTTGAAAGCGTAGCGGATCGAGGGCCATGGTGCTCACTATCATCGTAATTCGCAGCCGGGGTGGCAAGCGGCTCGCGTTGTGGCGGTTTGGGTTGCTGATTATGATCGCTTATGGAGCGAAAGTTATGGCGGAGTAAGCCCCGCCGCTGAATCGCGTCACCCCCCTGCCCCCTTTGAATCTGTGTCCGACGACTTCGACGACGGTATTTTCGAGAGCACCAAGATGACGTTCGGCGAGCATCTCGATGAGCTGCGCGCCGCGCTCATCAAGTCGGTGCTCGCGCTGACCATCGGCTTCGCGATCGCGCTGCTGTTTGCCGGTTGGGTCGTCGACTACGTGCAGACGCCGCTCAAGTCGGCGCTTGAAGATTACTACCGCGGGCTGGCCAAGAAGAGCTATCTCGCGTATCTCGAACAGCGGCGGCTCGACGGCGCGCCCGTGCCGCAGGATATCGAAGCGGCGGCCCAGTTGATGGCCGACGAAGGGCTCGTGCCCGACGAGCGGCTGATCGATCCGCGCGAGACGCTCGAATCGATCCAGCAGCGCGTTTCCGAGCGCGATCGACGCCAGCAAGCTGCCGCCCCGCGATCCGACCGCCCCGATCGACCGCGCGCAGCTCGTGCCGCTGCGGATGTATCACAACCTGGCCGACGATCCGCGGGTGCGCGTGGTGGGCCTGGCCGTGCACGAGCCGTTTTCGGTGTACATCAAGGCGGCGGCCGTGCTGGGTATCGTGCTTTCGAGCCCGTTCGTGTTTTATTTTCTCTGGCAGTTCGTCGGCGCGGGGCTCTATCCGCACGAGAAGCAGTACGTGCACCTGTTCCTGCCGATCAGTCTGGGGCTGTTTCTGGCCGGCGTGCTGCTGGCGTTCTTCTTCGTGTTTCGCTACGTGCTGGCGTTTCTGTTCCAGTTTTACGACTGGATGGGCATCGACCCCGACCCGCGAATCACCGACTGGCTCACGTTCGTGCTGATCCTGCCGCTGGGCTTCGGCATCAGCTTCCAGTTGCCGCTGGTGATGCTGTTCCTGGAACGGATCGGCGTGTTCCGCCTGGCCGACTACATGAGCCACTGGCGAATCGCGGTGCTGGTGATCTTCGTGCTCTCGATGATCCTCACGCCGTCCGACCCGTACAGCATGATGCTGATGGCGGCCCCGCTGACGGTGCTCTACTTCGGCGGGGTGCTGATGTGCAAGCTAATGCCGCGGCGGGGGGCGAAATTCGACTAGCGCGCCTTCCAGGTACGTTAAGCAGAGTTTTCGCCGCAATTGCCTGGAAAATACGATCGGGTAAACGCTAAACGTCCGTGCGACTCGCACTAGGTTCGCGCGGGGGTCGAATCCGGGTATGATTGCGGGCCGTGGCGGACTTCGGAATCGATTGCCCACTTCCTTCCCAGGGAGCCACCGACCATGAGCACCAAGAAAGCTGCCTCTTCCACCGCCCGCAAACCCACCCCGCTCGCCAGCGGCAAGTCGTCCGCCAACGGCCGGCCGGCGAAAACCCCTGCGAAGCCCGCGGTAAACCCAGCGAAGCCTGCCGTAAAGCCTGCCAAGCCCGCCGTCGCACCCGGCGCGCGGCCGCTCGCGCATCTGCACATCGGCGAAGTGGCCGGCGAAGTCTGGGGCTTGCTCGCCAACGGCGACGGCCAAACCCTCGCGGCGATCAAGAAATCGATCGACGCCCCGGCCGACCTCGTCGTCGCCGCCGTGGGCTGGCTCGCCCGCGAAGACAAGCTCGCGTTCACCACCAGCGGCCGAACCGTAAAGCTGTCGCTCAAGCCGTAAGCACGATCGTCTGGTCATGTACTTCCTCCCTTCGACCAACTCACTTCGGCCATTTCGCCGCCGAGCCGTGGAGTAATTGGATATTTGGAACACTCTTCGCAAACACGATTCCCCGTTCCAAAAATCACCCTTTTTGTCACACTCGGTTGGCGGTCGGCTCTGCAAAACAAGCCGATCTCCCGCGCGGCATGTTCCAAAAGACGTCGAATTCGCGCCTCATGGGGTAAATTCCAAAATTCACCGCCGCAGCGGCCCTCGGCTGATCGTCAAAAGTCAGTGCCCCGACTTTTGTCACTAACGAGCCAGCCACGAACGAGCCGCTGACGCACGTCGACCGCCGCCGGACAAACCTGGCGTTTGCGGCGCGCGATCGTTTGAGATGCCAAAGAGCTGGGCAGGCGCTAGACGCCAGTTCGCAGGCGCTAGTTATCGAACATCTAGCGCCTCGCGCCTGCCAACTATCGGCCCTAGCACGTGTTCATTTGTATCATGGCGCGGACCGGTGCCTAGCCCCGATTTTCGGCCACCCGGCGCATCGCCATGAAACCATTTGGGCAACTCTTTGCGGCCGACCACGTAACAAAGAGACCTGGCCCCTTAGTAGATTCCGACGTGAGCGTGCGTCAGCGGGGCCGCCAGGCTTTCCGGGTCCGCCGCCCGGTGCATCGTCACTTCCTCACGGTCGGCCGACCATTGCCGCTTGGATCGCTCTTCGTCGGCCGACCAGCCGGCTTGATTCTCGGCGCATCGCCGGCGGAGTTCTGCCGGGGTCGGCGCGTAGTCGTCGCGGGTCCAGCCAGTGCATCATCGCCACCTGGATGAGCTACGCCGCTCTAATCAAGGAATAGACGCCGCTCGGAATAAGTCACAACGTCACTCACGGCGATTCGGGCAGCGGGGTTTGGCGAATGCCGACGCACACCAGGCGGGCACCCTGGTTGCAGGCGCGGGTGCCGTTGTCGAGAAACGTCGAGTCGCCGCCGTTGAGGTTGCCAACCTTCGCACCCGCAGCAGCTGGGTTGGTCCAACTGTCGCAAGTAAGTCCGGACGCCCCCCCGTTGCTAGTCGCCCCCGTCCAGATTGGCACATTTGCCCCGGTGACCTCGTCGCCAAGCTCGTCGAGCAATGGCGCTGAGAACACGCCGCTATAGAGCTGTGCTCTGCCAGTCGCCACAATCTCGCCATTGACATTGACAAAGTTCCCGTCGCCAATCTGGGCGCGGAGGTCGATCGCAATTAGCGGCAGCGTAATCATCGCCCTGAAATACCGCGTCTGCTGGTCCCAATTGTCGAGCAGCCCGGCCTGGTCCGCCATGTAAGTGCAATGGTAATCCGCCGCTGCCGCGCTGCCGAACACTTGCGGAAACGGCGGAATGACCTCCATGAAATCGATCCCATACTGTATCGACGACACGAACACCGTCTGCACCTGCACGAGCGGAGGGATGTCGAGCAGAAACGGCCCGTTGCTGGCGGCCGTCGTGCCGGCGTCGTTCTGAGCGGTGACGCCGAAGTAAACTGTCCTGTAGCCGAATCCGGTAAACGCTCTCGACGTGCCGGCAATCTCCTCGACTAGGAACGGATTCGACAAATCCATCTGGTCGGAGATCACCAACTCGTAATTCGTCGCGCCGGGCGAGGCGTCCCACGTGATCGTGAACTCGTCGACACCAAGCGGGCTTTCCGGTCCCGTGATCGTAAACTCACCCGGCAACGCCGTCGCGGCATCGGCGCCGAAGTGCGTCTTCCACATCCCGTAGTCCGTCGCGTCGACGACCAGGTCGCCGTTGACGTCGGCCGCCAAGCCCTCGCCGGTCTGGCCGAGCGTGTCCCGCCAGACCGTGTAGTCCGCCGCATTCACGATGCCGTCCTGATTGAAATCGCCGTACAACACTTGGGCGACGCTCGCGCCGCCGGGTCCGCTCGACGCATCGCTGGCCGCGCTGCCCGCCGCCGGTGCCGTGGCGCTTTGATCCGCGTACCAGGCGTTCACCGCGTCGTAGGCGTTCTGGTCGAATGCGCCGCTGGTGGGATTGAACGCCATCGGGAACGCGCTCGGCTGAGCGCTCTCGGGAGCCAGGAAGGCCACGTCGCCCGGCAGGTTGTCGAGCACGTCGGCATAGCGGACGCCGCCCGGACCCGCGCCCCCTTCGTCGCCAAACGCGAACACGATCCGCAGCCCGGCCAATTGGCCCGCCGACACCGCGGCCGCCACGTCCTGCTCGAACTCGGCGCAGTGTGGGCACCACGTCGCGGCTCCGACGACGATCGTGTTGGCGTCGAGCCGAATGTCGAGTGGCTGCCCGGCCGCGTCGACCAACACCAGCGGCGAGGCAGCGGACGGCCCAGCGGCCTGCGACCCACAGTGACAATCGGCCTCCGGTTCGACCTCAGTTGTTGATGCGACCGTGCCGTTATCGATGCTCGCATCCGCAGCCGCCGCGCGCTGAGCGCCACGGCCCCGCCACCGTCGCTCTGGATGCTCGTCGCGCTTGGCGGGATAGTGCCCCGGCCTGTCGCGCCGCCGCCACCGCCACAATCACACGCGCCCCCACCGCCACCCGCTGCGGATGCGCTCGCCGGCTGGTTGACCGGCTCGCCGTCACGCTTGAGAATCGGCTCGGCGTCGTCCGTGCTCTGCTTGAGCCGCAGCGCCAAACTGGCGAAAGCAGCGTCGAGCGGCCCGCGTGCCGATGTGGTTGCCGTCGTTGTGTGCTGCCAAGAACTTTGTCTCCGCAAGAGCGGATGGTGAACGGCGACAGAGTCGGTCGTCGTTCGATCTTCGTGGCGACCGAGTTGCCAGAGGAGCCTGTCGGAGGCAGCGTCTCCGTTCGACGCCGCCGGACGTGGCGACTCGTGATGCGTGAGCCGCGCGTCGGCCGGCTCGACCCGCTCGCGGGCCACGTCCGCCGGCCCGGCCAGCATCGTGCGATCGCCCAAGGCCAGCGCCAACGGCCAGGAGACCAGAAACACGCCCGGCGCTGCCCTATCTTCCAGCGTCTCGAACGCCAGCACCCGCCGCCGAACTTCCCCGCCCGCCCGCGACCGCTCACTAAAAGAAGGACTGGATCGCATCGCTCGAATGGCCGCGACGGGTGAAAAGATTGTCCGATCCGCCAAGCGGGGACGAGTATAAGCGGCCCGTCGCCAAATTGTCAAATTTTTTGCGTAGCAGGCCAGGAGAACTGCAAAGTCCCAAGGCAAAGGGTCGGGTCCATGTTTTCGGGCGACGGTTATGCGGCAAGTCAAAGCTCGTTGACCGAAAAATGGACCAGACCCCGACTTTGCGTCAAATCTGAAAGCTCGCCTTCGAGTCGACGGCGGCTTCGACGTCGCTGCGCATTTTGAGGCGCGGGGTTTCCATGACGACGGTTGAGTTGGGCGTGACGCTGCGGGTGAGCCAGACGCTCGAGCCGACGATGGCGTCGTGGCCGATGACCGTGTTGCCGCCGAGGATCGTGGCGTTGGCGTAAACCACGACGCGGTCTTCGAGCGTGGGGTGGCGTTTGTGGCCGCGGACGAGGTTGCCGTCTTCGTCGGTGGCGAAGCTCAGCGCGCCGAGCGTCACGCCTTGGTAGAGCTTGACGTGCTCGCCGATCTCGGTCGTCTCGCCGATCACGACGCCGGTGCCGTGGTCGATGAAGAAGTGATTGCCGATCGTCGCGCCGGGATGGATGTCGATGCCGGTGCGGCTGTGGGCCCATTCGGTCATCATGCGGGGGATGAACGGGATGTCGAGCAGGTAGAGCTCGTGGGCCAGCCGGTAGACGGTGATCGCTTCGAGGCCGGGGTAGCAGAAGATGACTTCCGCGAGACCTTTGCAGGCCGGGTCGCCGTCGTAGGCGGCCTGGACGTCGGTGGCGAGGCGGGCGCGGAGTTCGGGGATGCGCTCCAGGAACAGCAGCGTCTTCGCCTGGCCGAGGGCTTCGAAATCGTGGACCGAATCGCAGTCGTTGGCGCTGGCGGGATCGGAGGCGCCGGCTTCGTGGCGGAGGGCGCGGCCGATTTGCGTGGTCAGCCGATCGTGAAGTTTGTCGACGAGCTCGCCGACGTAGTAGCCGACGTTGCCGCGGTGCAGGCCTTCGCGTTTGCGGTAGCCGGGGTAGAGGATCTCGGTGAGCTCGCCGGTGGCGGTGATGATCTCATCGTAATTGGGCAGCGGGCAGTGGCCGAGGTGGTTGATCTTGGCGACCTCGTCGTAGGTGCGGACGATTTGCGCGGTGAGCGAGGGGAGCTGGTCTTTGAGGCGGAAGTCGGTAGCCATAGTCGTGAGGCGGTGGTTGGAAGGCGCTGGGCGCCGGGTGTCGGTTGGCTCGCGGGAACAGGCTGCAGCCCGCTGCCGCAGCTTAACCGCTGTCGTATCATCGAAGGTCGCTTGGAAACGGCAGCGGGGCGAGAGGAAAGATGGCCCGCGGCTCGGTGCGAGGCGGCTGGGCACGGCACGATCGGGGTCCGGCGTCAGGCCGGACTCGTACAGATGCACCAACAGTCTCGGGGTCGCATGTGCGAGTGCCTCATGGCCGCAATTCTAAGGGAGCGGTGGCAGCGTTTCAAACCGCCTTCCATCAATCTCGGCAAGGTTTGCCCAGTCAGTTGAGGGATTTCGGCCGCAGCGAGCGGGGATGGCAGGACGGATATCGTCAAGACGGTCGGCGGGCGGCACGGGTTCGGAGTTGGGATGCGGGAGATATTGCAGTGGGCGGCGGGATTGTTGGGTTTGACTGGTCGCTGAAGCGACCAGTCCGTACAAGCGAGCATTCCGCATTTTTTGGGGGTGTGGCGGTTCGTGTCGTCGGAATTGCGAAAAAACCGCGAAATCCGGCGTTCGACGGCGATTTTCCTTGCTGGCCGGCAAAAGGTGAGTAAATTAAAGGATGGCCGGCGGACGATCCTTGCCGGTGACTTTTCCCCCCTTCCTAGCTGCCAGAAGCAGCACGGCCACTGCCGGGACGAATCTTTCTGAGGCCTGTGTAATGAACTTACGGATAGCTCGATGGAGCTTTGCCGCGCTGTTGGTCTGCGCGCCCACGGCACCAGCGTGGGCCATCAACCACAGCGTGCCGGCGATCCATGGCGATGTTTCGCGCACGCTGTTGGGCGACGGCACCGGCGTCATCATCGGCATTGTCGACAGCGGCGTCGACGACACACACCCTGCGCTCACCGGACTCGACAGCCTGGGCAATCCGCGAATGGTTGCCGAGGCCAACTTCGTGCCGACTGAGCCCGCCAGCACGGGCGACGACGTCTACGGACATGGCACGTGGGTTTCGAGCGTCGCCCTCTCGAGCGACGCGACGTACACCGGCATGGCCACCGACGCACGCTACGTCAATGCCCGCGTGCTGAATAGCACCGGCGGCTTCGACAACGACGTGCAGGTCAAGAACGGCGTGGGTTTCGCCATCGATCAAGGGGCCGACATCTTGAATTTGTCGCTCAATTTCTTCGCCGCGACGAGCACCGGCACGTCGCAGCTCGACCTGATGCTGGATTGGGCGGCGTTCAATCGCGGCATCAATTGCGCGCTGTGCGTCGGCAACATCGGCAATTCGGGGACGCAGTTGGTCCGCGGTCCCGGCAGTGCGTACAACGGCATGACGGTCGGCCGCACGACCGCCGACTACAGCCGCGTGCACACCGATAGCGCGAACGCATTCACGGCCGACGGCCGGATGAAGCCCGACGTGGTAGCGCCGGGACCGGGCTGACGCTGGCCAACGACGATTGGGAAGGCGCGGCGGCCGATTGGGACACGAATCTCAGCGGTTGCAGCTTCGCCACGCCGCACGTGGCCGGGCTGATGGCCCAGCAGCTCGAAGCCGGCGCGACGCACGGGCTGAGCACCGATCCATTGGTCGTGAAGGCCACGATCATGAATAGTTCCGACAAATCGGTGCTCGACAAGCAAGGCCATGCCTGGGCGCCGGGACAGGCCGGTTCGGCGACGAACGATCGGCGGCGTCTACACCGTGACGCAGCCGCTCGACGTCGATTCGGCGCCGGGCAGATCGACGGGCTGGCGCTCGCCAAGCAGTACTTGGCCGGCGAAATGGGACCGGGTTCGGTCGATCCGATCGGCTGGGATCTGAATTCGCTCACCGCCGGGCAATTCGTCGATTACGCGATCGATCCAAATTTGGTGCTCGGCAGCTCGCTGACTGCCACGCTCACGTGGTATCGCCATGTTGGCCGGACCGACAACGGCAATGGGATCATCGACGCCGGCGATTCGTTCTATCAGACGCAGACGTTGAGCGATCTCGATTTGCAGATTCTTGCGCAACGGCACGCTGATTGCCGAGTCGACCAGCAACATTGACAACGTCGAGCATCTGAATTGGAACGTCGACGAGCTGGCGCAGTACACGCTCCGCGTGCGCGGGCTCTCCGTCTTTGAGCGGCAGCGAGCAATTCGCGTTGGCGTGGTACGGCACGGCGGTGCCTGAGCCCGCCAGTATGGCATTGCTCGGCATCGCGGCCGTAGCGTTTGGCGCGTGGCGGCGGCGTTAAATTTGTGCGAATTGCTTGACGTCGAGCATGCCGATCGCCTAGTATACGTACGCCCGGTCGCAATCTGGGCCACGAACCCGTCTGGTTTTCTCTGGGCCACAAACCATTCGATTCGGTTTGGCGATCGGCAACGCAGAAGCGACGCATTTTTTCGTCGTGTTGCGTGGTTTTTTGGGTGCTTCCCTGAATTTCGGTGCATAACCGTGTGATGCGCACCCCTTCGGTTGGGCAAGGCAGCTGTCGGGTTCGCGTTGTGCCGTTGTCGCCGGTAGCGAGCTGCCAATGAACTGATTTCCTCTCCGATTGATCGCCGGCGATGCGCCGTCCATGCACGGCGTCTGCGCATGGAAGGTGCAATCACAGCGGGCCAGAACCACCCTGTGACTACCAAAGGAGATTGAAATCGTGAATTCGAGAAATCAGTTTCGGCTTCGTAGCTTGGCTTCGATCGTCGTCGTGGGTTGTGCCGCGGTTGCCGAGAGCGCAGCCGCAAGATGTACTGCCCGACATTCCGCGTGGCGACGTCGCCATCCGGCTGCGGACGGTCGCCGACGGAATGGGCGCGCCCGACTACGCGACGAGTGCGCCGGGCAATCCCGATCGACTATTCGTCATCGAGCAGAAGGGACTGCTGCAAGTCGTCGACAACGGCAGCTTGCTGCCCACCCCGGCTCTCGACATCCAGAGCGTCATTGGCGGAGCGTTCAATCCGGCCAGTGCCAACGACGAGCGTGGCTTCTTGGGCGTGGCGTTTCATCCGGGATTCAGCGACCCGGCCAGCCCCGGCTATCGGACGCTTTACACGTACAACAGCCAGCCGATTCCCGCTGGGACGTCGCCGACCTACGTCGCGCCGAACGGCGCCTCGCAGGGCTACAAGAACGTGATCAACGAGTGGAAGATGAGCGCCGCCGACCCGAACGTAGTCGACCCTGCCTCGCGGCGCGAGATCATTTCATTCGGGAAGAACGCGAACAATCACAACGGCGGCACCGTCGCGTTCGGGCCCGACGGTTACTTGTACCTGGCGACCGGCGACGGCGGCAACGCGAACGACGTCGGTGCGAGCCACGTCGAGCCGGGCGGCAACGCGCAGAACCTGGCGACGTCGCGCTGGGAAAGATGCTGCGAATCGATCCGCTCGATCCGGCACTCACGCCTGCGAGCGCGGACCCCGTGAGCGCGAACGGACAATATCGCATCCCGACGACCAATCCGTTTCAAGCGGCGGGGCAGGTGCCGGAAATCTATCGCCTACGGTTTTCGCAATCCGTATCGCTATGCCTTCGACACGCTGACCGGCGATCTGATCATGGCCGACGTCGGCCAGAACAACGTCGAGGAGATCAACAAGGTGGTGCTCGGCGGCAACTACGGTTGGGCGGTGAAGGAAGGGACGTTTTTGTTCAACCGCACGACGACTCCGGCCGGGAATGCCGGCACGGTCGGGGCGAACAGTCCCGGAGTCCCGGCTGGGCTGATCGATCCGATCTCCGGGCCGCTGGGCACACTCGAGTACGATCACGGCGACGGCATCTCGATCACCGGCGGCTTCGTCTACCGCGGGTCGGCCGATCCCCGAGCTGTACGGCAAGTACGTCTTCGGCGACCTGGCGATCCGCAACCAGGCCGGGGTCGGACGGATCGACGGCCGGTTGTTCTACGCCGACCTCGAAATGGGCACGATCCGCGAGTTCCTGCTGCCGCAGTTTGCGAACGACCAACTGCCAAACCAGGTGACCGTGCACGGCTTCGGCCAGGACGGTCATGGCGAGCTGTACGCGCTGGTGACGAACACTCCGTCGAACGGGACCGGCGGTGTGATGTACAAGCTCGTGGCGGTGCCGGAACCGGCGTCGCTGACGCTGTTGCTGCTCGCAGCGAGCGGCTGGCTGTTCGTCGGCCGGCGAAAGTAGCTGTTCCAACAAGTGATGAAACGAAAGCAGCCTCGGCGGACGGCCGCCGAGGCTGCGGTTATCTCCAGTCAAAGATTTCGCAGATCCTGACTACGCAGCTGCGACTTTCGCCGCATAAGCGGAATCGCCAGCGCGAGGGCGGCAAGTGCCATCGTCGCCGGCTCGGGTACGGCAGTGACTGAGCCGGTGTAGTAGTTCGTATTCCCGGATTGAGCAATAATGTTGCCGAGCGTGGCACTGCCGGAAGCGGCCGTTCCATATCGTAACGTGGTATTCCCGCCGCCGAGAGTCTCGATCATGAAGAGTCGTACCGGATCGGTGGAACTAAAGACGACGCTGCCGAAAGCGCGAAAAGTACGGTCGCCGATCAGGTCGAGCCACAAGCCGTCGGTAACGGTTCCCGTAAAGGGATTGTTGCCGGGATTATCATGATCCCAGGCGACGGTGTTGACGTCAACGCCGAGCAGATCGGTGTCGTCGATGGCAAACGCCAATTCCACGGCCATCGAACCCAGCGAAGCGTCGGGGGCAACGTCGACCGCCCATTCACGATTGTTGCTGCCATTGAGTCCGATCGGATAGACGGACAACGTCGGCTGAGCTTGGGCGACGTGCACGACGAGCGCGCACAACAGGGCGAAGCAGGCCAGAGATTTGACAGACATTAGCGTTCCTCCAAGGTGAAAATGAAAGAATGAAACACAACTCGATCAGCCGCCGCCGGGCCCTGCCACCCCGACTGGCGGAAAAACGCCGCCCATTATGCCACTCCGCCCCCCCCCGTATCAAAACATTTCTCGTGAAGATTTCGAGAATATTACCGGTCGGACGATTCGCTACTCGGTCAGGCCGGTCGCGAGGCTGAAATGTCACGACCAATTGGCAGAGATCGCCGCAGATTGCTAGCGGGATTTCGCTTGCCACGCCGAGTCGCCTGAAATGGCGACTTTTCGCCAAGTGATGCCTATTCTTCCTCTTCCTTGACCTTGGCCTGAGCGACGATCTGCTGCTGGACGTTGCCGGGGACGACGTCGTAGTGGGAGAACTCCATCGTGTAGCTGCCCTGGCCGCCGGTCATCGAGGAGAGCGTGCGGGCGTAGGTCATCACCTCGGCGAGCGGGGCGACGGCTTCGACGGTGGTCATGCCGCCGCCGGCCGAGTCCATGCCGACCATCTGCCCGCGGCGGCCCGAGAGGTCGCTCGACACGTCGCCGACGTTGCCCACCGGCACGGTGATCGCCAGCTTCACGACCGGCTCCAAGAGGCTCGGCCGCGCCTCCTTGAACACTTTCGCGAACGCCTGCCGGGCCGCGATGCGGAACGCCGTTTCGTTCGAGTCGACCGGATGGTCCTTGCCGAAATGGACCTCGACGCAGACGTTCTGCACCGGGTAGCCGGCCACGACGCCGCCGGCGACTTTTTCGAGGAAGCCCTTTTCGATCGCCGGCATGAAGTTGCCGGGGATCGTGCCGCCGACCACCGTGTCGACCCAGAGGAAATGGTTCTTCTCGTGATAGTGCTGCGATCTTGAGATGCGGGAAACGCGTCCTTGGTGACGAAGTCCTCCGGCTTGGTGCCTTCGGGGAACGGGTACATGCGGATGTGGACTTCGCCGAACTGGCCGGAGCCGCCCGACTGCTTCTTGTGCCGGTAGCTCCCCTCGGCGTCGGCCTGGATCGTCTCGCGGTAGGGAATCTTCGGTTCCTTGACGTCGACCTCGACCTTGTCGCGGCGCTTGAGCCGTTCGCGGAGCAGCATCAGGTGCAGCTCGCTCATGCCCGGTGAGCACCATTTCCTTGGTCTCGGCGTCGTGCTGCAGGTGGACGGTGCTGTCCTCCTCGGTGATCTTGTGGAGCGCGCCGGAGAGCTTGGTTTCGTCGCCGCGGGTTTTGGGCGTGACGGCCAGGCCGACCATCGGCGTGGGAAACTTGAGCGGCGGCAATTCCAGTTCGCCCAGCGACATGCCGGTGTGCAGCTCCTCGTTCTTGGCCACCGCGACGATGTCGCCCGGGCCGGCTTCGTCGATGTTGGCCGTCTTGTCGGCCTGGACGGACAGCAGCGGGCCGATCTTGATGCCCTTGCGGTGGCCGGGCGACGCGAGCGTCGCGTCTTTCTTGATCGTGCCGGAGATAGATGCGGACGAAGCTCAGCCGCTGAACGAACGGATCGATCCGCGTCTTGAAGACTTGGGCCGCCAGCGGCGCGGCCGGGTCGGCCTTGAGCGTTACCGTGTCGCCGTCCTTGGTGGCGGTGCGGGCGACCGCGGTCGGCGGCAGCGCGCATCGCAGCGAGCACGGCGAGCAACTCGTCGATGCCGACGCCCGCCTTGGTCGAGATGCACACGATCGGCGTGAGCGTCCGCTGCCGGACGGCCTCCACGCAGAGCCGATCGAGCTCCTCCTGCGAGGGCATTTCGCCCTCGAAATACTTCTCCATCACCTTTTCGTCGGCCTCGATGATCGACTCGAGCACCGCTCTCGCTGACGCTCGCCGGGTCGACGAGCGCACCGGCTGTGTCCTTGGGCGGGTCGAGCGTGGAGACGACTCCCTTCAGATCGTGCCCGTGCCCCACCGGCACGTTGAACAGCGCGCAGCTCTTGCCGAAGACTTCGCGGATCGACTCGATCGAGCTGCGGAAAATCGATTTGGTCGGCGTCGAGCTTGGTGATGCAGAGGATGCGGCCGAAGCCGGCGTCGCCCGCTTCCTTCCAGGCGCGCCGGGTGTTGACCTTGATGCCGGCGTGGGCGTCGACCGTGATCAGCGCCGTGTCGACCGCTCGCAGCGCGCCGATCGTCTGGCCGATCAGGTCGGGATAGCCGGGCGTGTCGATGACGTTGAACCGCTTGCCGCCATGATCGAAGTGGACGACCGACGACTCGATCGAATGCTTGTGATGTTTCTCTTCGTCGTCGAAGTCGCAGATGCTGGTGCCGGCGTCGACGCTGGGCTGGCCGCTTACTGCGCCGGTCTTCACGAGCAGATGGTCGACGAGGGTCGTCTTGCCCGAGGAGCCGTGCCCACAAACCGCGATGTTGCGGATGTCCTGGACGTTGCGCGTCATGATTCCTCCTGTTGAATTGTCAGAAAAGGTCACTCTTCCGCACTCTGCGCAGCGCGGAGGGCGTCCTCGAGCTTGAGCGTTCCCACGTACAACGCCCGGCCGATGATGCAGCCGGCGAGGCCCGGCCGCGGCGAGCTGGGCCACGTCGTCGGCCGTCGTGACGCCGCCCGAAGCGATCACGGGCACGTCGACGGCTTCCTGCATCACGGCCATCGCCGTCAAGTTCGGGCCGCGGAGCATGCCGTCGGTGGCGATGTCGGTGTAGATGATCGCGGCCAGCGGCTCGCTCGCGAATTGCCGCGCCAGCTCGATCGCGCCGAAGTCGCTGGTCTGCAGCCAGCCGTCGGTGGCCACGCGGCCGTCGCGGGCATCGATGCCCAGCACCAGCTTGCCGGGATACTTGCGGCAGAGCGTGCGGAACCCGTCGGGGTCGGTGATCGCCGAGGTGCCAATCACCAGCCGCGAGAGGCCGAATTCGAGCAGCTCGATGATCGATTGCTCGTCGCGGATGCCGCCGCCCAGCTCGCACTCGATGTCAACCGCGTCGAGAATCGCCTGAACGCCGGGCAGGTTCACCGGCAGGCCCTCGCGGGCCCCTTCCAGGTCGACGATGTGCAGGTGTCGGGCCCCGGCGTCGGCGAATCCGCGGGCCACGGCGGCCGGATCGTCGGCGAAAACCGTTTCTTGTTGGTAGTCGCCTTGCCGCAGACGGACGCACTTGCCGCCACGGAGGTCGATCGCCGGCCAGATTTGCATGGACCGCAGTTCCGAGTCACTCAGATTTCACGACGAGCCCGCGCCGCTGCGCGGAAACCCAGAATATGGCATACGCAGCGGTGCGGGGCAAGTCCCCGGCCGGCGACATGGTGGTCGCAAGGCGTTTTGACGCAAGGGGTTTACGCTTATCCGCAAGCGGAGGGCTCAGGCCAGCTCGGCGAAGTTCTTGAGCACGCGGAGGCCGGCGTCTTGGCTCTTCTCCGGGTGGAACTGCGTGGCGAAGAGATTGTCGCGCCAAATGCTGGAACAGAACGGCTGCGGGTAGTCGGTTTGCGTGGCGACAATCGACTCGTCGCGCGGCACGACGTAGTAGGAGTGGACGAAGTAAAAGTGCTCTCCGTCGTCGATGCCGGCGAAGATCGGTGGGCGGCGGCGGAACTGCAGCTGGTTCCAACCCATGTGCGGCACTTTGTATTCCGGCGGCAATTCGAACCGCACCACGTCGCCCGGACACGACGCCGAGGCCCTGGTACTCGCCGTCCTCGAAACTGCGGTCGAACAACAATTGCAGGCCGAGGCAAATGCCCAGAAATGGTTTGCCCGCCGCGATCGCCGAGCGAATCGGCTCGACGAGGCGGCGCGACTCCAGGGCCGCGATCGCGTCGCGGAACGCGCCGACGCCGGGCAGCACCAGCTTCGAGGCATCGGCCAACACGGCCGCGTCGCTGGTGATCGTCGCCGTGTGTCCCGTGCGCTCGAACGCCTTCTCGACGCTGCGCAGGTTGCCCATGCCGTAGTCGATGATGGCGATCATGAGGGAGGGACGCAGGAGTCGGAGAGTGCGGGAGGCAGACACGGAGAGACACCGCGCGAGGTTGCGCGTGCATCGCCATTGTAGCCCGTGCGCCGCGTCGCTTGCGACTCGTGGTCTGGCCCCTGCCCCGCCCTACCGCGGCATCGTCTCCGGGTAGATGACCAGTTCGATGCGGCGATTGCGCGCCCGGCCGGCGTCGGTGGCGTTCGAGACGACGGGGTGGTTCGCACCGTGGCCGACGACGAAGAGCTGGTTCGCCGACATGCCGGCGGCGCGGACCAGGGCGTCGTAGACCGTCGTGGCCTGGGCGACCGAAAGATGCTGGGCCGTGGCGACTTGCGTCGCGGCGGAGCCGTTGTCGGTGTGGCCTTCGATGCCGATCATTTGTTGCGGGTAGTTTCGCAACAGGTCGGCGCCGACGCTGCGGATGAGCTCGTCGGCGCCCATCTTGAGCTGGGCCGTGCCGGGGTTGAAAAGCTGGTCGGCGGGAATCTCGACGCGGATCACGTCGCCGTCCTGACGGACCTGGACGCCGGGCAAGTTCGTAATCGTCAGGTTCCGCAGCAAGCTGTTGTTCGAGCGGATTTCGGCCTGGCTGTGGGTTTGGATCGAGGCGGCCATCGCCGTGGTCCGCGACTTCATTTGATCGTTGTCGGCCTGGAGCAGAGGCCAGTTGGCTTGGCCGTGTCGCGGAGCTGAGTTTGCGTCGCCTGCACTTGCTCCTCCAACAGCTGCGCTTGCTGCTTCGACTGGGCCAGCAGCGACTGCAGCTCCTGGTTGTCGTGGTCGAGCGCGGCGGCCCGCTGCTGATATTGCTGCGTCTGCATGGCGATCGCCTGCTGCTGCTCGGGCGAGAGCGTGACGGCGGCCACTTGCTGGCCGCCGGGCGCACCGGGCATCTGGCTGCAACCGACGGCAGCAAACAAGATCAGCGTCGGCAGCGCGATGGCCCACCGACTGACAGATGCGTTAAGCACGGCGACGAGTCCTGTCGCGGTTGGAAATATGGTGAAAAGCAATCGCCGGACGCGAGTGGAATCGGTCCAGCAGCGTAAGTAGCGGCCAGTGCAGTAGGGTGAAGAGCGGGCGGAGCGTAACAATTGCCCGCCCGTGCGACAAGATCGCTTGTATCAGTCCGCTAGCACCGCTGGCGGCTTTGCGGCTGTCGGCGGATAGACCCCATAAAATCGCCGAATGAAATTGCGATGCCAGCGCTGCGGCTTATGCGGTTCCCAACCCAGCCGCTGCATCAGCCGGTCGCTGAGCCGCACGTTGAGCGCGTCGCAGACGATCGCGTCGGATCGCTTGACGGCGGCGATCGCGTCGAGCACCTGGAGCGCGGCGCGAAACGTGGCGTAGCTGGTGCCCGAGGTCGAGACGATGTACTTGAGCGCGAGGAAATCTGGCATTCGCCAGGGCTGGTTGTAATACAGCCGACAGCGATCGTCCTCGCCCGAGGCATGGTAGCGCGGGTCGAGGGGCAGCAGGTCGGGCAGTGCCAGCAGCTTTGGCCAGGGGCGGAGATACACCGCCGCGAGCCGCCCGGCGGCGGTTTCGATGACGCCGTACCGCCGCGTGCGAATCCGCTCGCGGCCGGCGTCGAAGTCGGTAATTGTCTCGCAGGGCCAGATCATACGAAAAATGTACGTTACGCGGCGCGGCCGAAGATCGCGTTCTTGATGGCCTGCCAGATCGCCAGCAGCACTCCCAGCAGCACCAGGCAGACGACCAACATTGCCGGCACCAGGGCGCCTTGGGCGAACAACTGCTCGGCCCAATTCCAGATCGAAGCCCACCAGACGACGCAGGCAGCGGCCGCTAGACAGAGGAACGGGCCGTAAGGGATCACATCATCTCGCCGCAGCAGGAATTGAAGGAGGCCGATCACCAGGCCGGCGAAGGGCGCGACGAAGAACAACACGAGCCCCGCCTGCCAGCCCAGGAAGGTGCCGATCATCATCATTAGCGTGACGTCGCCGAAGCCCATCGCCTCGCGCCGTAGCGCGGCGGTGCCGATCAGCCGTACAGCCCAGACGATGCCGCCGCTGGCCGCCAGGCCGATGAGCGCCGTGAGCATGCCGGCCCAATTCGCATGGCCACCTAGCGCCCAGGTGAACACGATCGCCGCGGTGCCCATCACTACGAGGCCGCGCAAGGGGCGGCGCCACAGCTCGCGGCGGACACGGGCGGCGATGATGCGCAACGCGTGCGCGGAGCCCCGTCGCCCGCGCCAAATCCGCGGCGTGAGCGCGAAGCACCAGAGCCAGTAGCACCCCAGCGCGATCGCCAGCGAGGGCCACTGGCCCGCGACACCCCAGGCCGGCGGCCAGGCTTGCGGCGAAATCGCGGTGAGCGGCTCGAGCCACCAGTTCTGACCGCCTGCGTTGGCGATCGCCACGCCGGCGACGGGCGGAGCGGCACGCGCGGCAATCTGCGGCAACAGCGACATCGGCACCATCGTCGCCAGCGCGATCCCGAGAACGGTTCCTGGAACCGTTATTTCGTCGGGGATGGTCTTTTCGTCGACGTCGATCAGCGACGCGGCGAGCATCAGGCACAAGAGCAGCACGTGGCTGGCGAATTCGAGATGCAGCGGGCCCAGTGGCACCTTGACTGCACCGGCAAGACAACGCCCGGCAATTGGCCGCGGATCAAGCCGAGCTCGGCAATCTCCCACCAGTAGAGCGCCGCGACCGCCGCCCCCGTGCCGACTTCCACCAGCAGCGGCCGGATCCAATGCCCAGAACCGTGAATCGCCGCCTCGCGGTTTAGCTGGAACCAGCCCAAGACCGGCACTCGATCGAACCAGCCACGCGGCGGCGCACCCTCTGGCGTCTGGCTCCACGGCGATATCGTTCGCGCGTTCCACGCAAACGTGTAGACGGCCCAGTTCACCAGCGAGCCGAGACAAGTACCCACGACGAACAGTGCTGCCAGTCGTAGGCCCATGGACATCATTCGTGCTGGTCGCGCAGACGGGCGATGATTTCGTCGGCCACTTCGGCCGGGCTCTTTCCTTCGGTATCGACCACAAATGTAGCACACGCTCGATAAATCGGCGTCCGCTCCGCCAGAACGGCCTCAATTTCGGCCCGGCCGCCCGCCGAGGTGAGGTTGGGGCGGCGGTTGTCCGTGGCGGCATCCGCGGCGAGTCTCGCGGCGACGGCGTCGACGCCGGCGGTGAGCCAAACAACCGGCCCCGCCGCGCGCATCGCGTCGCGTGACGCTTCGCGCAGCACCGCCCCGCCGCCCGGCGCCACGACTAGCTGCGTGCGGCGGCACAGGTCGGCCACGACGGCAGCTTCTAGGTCGCGGAAGGCCGCTTCACCGTCGTCGGCGAAAATCGCGGCAATCGTCTTGCCGGCGCGGCGCTCGATTTCGTCGTCGGCGTCGATCGATTCGCAACCAAGCCGTCGGCGAGCAAGCGGCCGACGGTCGTCTTGCCCGTGCCGCGGTAGCCGATCAGGAAGATGGGGGCGGTGTGTGGGTGAGGCATGTCTTGCGTCGATGTTTCGTTGCCGCTGGCGGTTTGGCTGGCAGGCGGGCGTCTCTCAGCAAATTCGGCGTGGCCGCCGACGCGAAGGCAGCGAGCGGACTAAAACTTCACTGGGCCGATGGCACGCTTGAGGGTCTCGCGCATCAGTTGGTACGGCGCTTCGCGGCCCGTGAACAGCATGAACTGCAAGGCCGCCTGGCGGATGAACATTTCGACGCCGGTCACGGCGCGGCAGCCGTGCGACTTGGCTTCCTTCAACAGCAGCGTCGATTCGGGGTTGTAGACCGTGTCGAACACGACCATCGCCGGCTTGAGGTACGACTTGCCGAAGGGCGTTTCGTCGACGTTGGGGTGCATGCCGATCGGCGTGCAGTTGACGATGACGTCGACCTCGACGTTGTGCCGAGCTTGCCAGTCGACGGCCCGGCCGCTGAACTGATCGGCCAACTGCTGGGCCCGCGAGCGGGTGCGGCCGGCGATCGTGGCCTTGGCACCGCGCCGTTCCAGGCCGTACATCACGGCCCGCGCGACGCCGCCCGCCCCGAGCACGAGCACGCGTTTGTCCTTGAGCGGGCTGGGATTGGCGCCGATCGGGCCGAAGGCACTTTCGAGTGAGTCCATCGCCGCCTTGTAATCGGTGTTGTAGCCGAGCACTTCGTGCCCTTTGACGAGCACGGTGTTGACGGCTCCGATCCCTTTGACGGCCGGGTCGACCTTGGTGAGGAACTTGGCGATCGCCTCCTTGTGCGGGATCGTGACGCTCAGTCCGCGGAGCCCGAGCCGCGGCGCGTCCTCCATGAACTGGCCGAGCGTATCGAACGGCACGCGAAACGGCACGTAGACCGCGTCGATCCCCGCCTCGCCGAAGGCCGCGTTGTGGACCTGCGGGCTGAGGCTGTGGCCGATCGGGTCGGCGATCACGCCGTAAACGGCCGTGTCGGGATTGATCGAGTCGTGGCGATAGACGTCGACCATCTGCTGGTAGCTGAGCTGCCCGGGGGCAAGCGCCCGCTCGTGGTGGAACGTGGCGTAGGTGAACGGGGCGCCGAACTTCGGGCCGAGGATTCGCGACGGCGTGCCGATGTCGCCCATGCACATGCCGATCGTCGGGACGTCGCTCTCCTGCATCATTTCGAGCACGCGGACGTTGTCGCGCGGCTGGTTGGCCATCGTGGCGATTTTGACGATGTCGGCATCCTTCGACTTGAGCCGATCGTGCAGCTCGCGCAAGTTGTCGGGCGTATTGCGAAAACTGTGGAAGCTGACGATCCGCTTCGTCTTGCCGAAGCGGGGAATGTCGCCGGCGATGTCTTCTTCGAGGTCGACGTAGTCGACGCCGTTGGCGATCGCTTCGCGGAGCATGCGGAGCCGGGTGTCTTCGTCGCCGGTGAATTTGCCGCCGTCCTGCTCGCGGCGGACGGTGATGATCGTCGGGCACGGCCGGTCCTTCAGCAGCCGCTGAATGTTCACGCGCGAGCTGATGTAGTCGAGTCGCAGCTCGACCATCTTGGCCCCCTGCTCGCAGAGGTGCCTGTGCTCGGCGAGCATGTGCTTGTGACGGCTTCGGCCAATGCTGACGCAAATCATAAGGGGAAGGAGCCGGGGGACGGGGAGGAATGAGCCGCGACCTAACAGGTCGCCAGCTTCCGCTCATAGGTTCATTTTCCTCGAAAATCGGCTGCGAATCAAATCCGCTTGAATTGCCGATCGAGGTCCTCGCGGGTAAAGACCAGGGCCGTGGGCCGGCCGTGCGGGACAATGATGAGAATCCTGGGCCAAATGCCGCTGCGCCAAGAGCGCGTCGATCTCCTCCGGCGCGAGACGATCGCCGAATTTGACGGCCGCTTTGCAGGCGATCATGTGCAGCAGCTCGTCCAACAGGTCGCGGGCCTCGGGCTGTTTGCCGCCGGCGAGCAGCTTTTCCACCAGGTCGCGGAGCACCTCGGCCGGCCGCCAGTTGGCGAGCATCGCCGGATAGCTCGACACCAGCACCGTCTCGCCGCCGAAGGGCTGCACCTCGACGCCCAGCCGGGCGAGCAGCTCCGTCTGTTCGAGCACGGCCGCCGCTTCGGATGCCGCCAGGTCGACCGGCTCGGGCACCAGCAGCCGCTGCGACTCGAGCGCGCCGGCGAGCACCTTGTCGCGGAGCTGTTCGTAGAGGATCCGCTCGTGGAGCGCGTGCTGGTCGATGACTTCGAGGCCGGCGTCGGTCTCGACGACGAGATAGCGGTTGTGAACTTGCAGGGCGTTCCGCAACACAGGCGCAGCGGGCTGCGGTTCGCTTGCGTCGTCGCGGTGAATGCGGGCCGCCTGCTGCGCATCGAACGGTTGAAACGGCGGCACATCTAGCCGATGTAATTGCAACGGCTCGCCGAACCGCGTGGCGACATTCGACGTCAGCGATCGGCTCGCGCGGCTGCCCGCCGAGTTGCTCTTTCGCCCAATGGACAAGCTGGCTCACCGAGCCGCTCGACTCGGCCTCGTCGCTGCCTGCGGAGACGGGCCAGCTCGCGTTCGATTTGCCGCGGGCCGTGAGGTCGGTGGTGAGAAACTTCGTCCGCAGCGTGCCGAGCAGTTGGCTGTAGAGCCGGCCGCCGTCCTGGAAGCGGACTTCCTGCTTCGTGGGATGCACGTTGACGTCGACCATCTCGGGCGGCATGTCGAGCCGCAGAAAGCAGATTGGCTGCCGACCCGTGAGCAAGAGGCCGCGATACGCCTCGCCCAGCGCGTGCTGCAGCGAGCGGTCGCGGATCGCCCGGCCGTTGAGGAACAGGTACTGCATCCGACCAGAGGCGCGGCTGTGCATCGGATTGGCGACGTAACCGGCGAGCGTGACGCCGTCCGACTCGCTGGCGATTTCGATCAGGTCGTCGGCGATTTCCTGGCCGAAGAAGGTGGCAACGCGTTGCCGCACGTCGTCCACGGGCGGCAGGTCGTGTACCAGCCGGCCATTGTGCGTGAGCGTGAAGTGGACGTGCGGATGGGCGAGCGCCAGGCGAGTCAGCGCTTCGGTCGTGTGGCCCATTTCGGTCTGCGTCGAGCGGAGGAATTTGTGCCGCACCGGGGTGTTGAAGAACAGGTTCCGCACTTCGATCGTCGTGCCAATAGGGCAGCCGACCGGCGCGATCGGCCGCGGCTGGCCGCCGACGATCTCGAGCTCGGCCCCACTCTCTGCCTCGGCCGTGCGGCTGCGGAGCGTGAGTCGGCTGACCTCGGCGATCGAGGCCAGCGCTTCGCCGCGGAAACCGAGCGTGCGGACGCTGAACAGGTCGTCGGCCTGGCAGATTTTGCTGGTGGCGTGGCTGGCCACGGCGAGCGGCAGCTCGTCGGCCGCGATGCCGCAGCCGTTGTCCGTGACGCGGATCAGCTCGCCGCCCCCCTGCTCTACCGTGACGTCGATCCGGCAGGCGCCGGCGTCGACCGAGTTCTCTAGCAGCTCCTTGAGGACGCTCGCCGGCCGTTCGATCACCTCGCCGGCGGCGATCTTGTTGACGACGCTCGGGGAGAGTTGTTGGATGGTGGGCATGAGGGGTGTCATGGCCGTCGACGATCAACGCCGTCGCATGCGGTTTAGCTTTCGAGCCCGTTCTCCACTTGATTCGGCGTGGCCGCCGACGCCAATCGGGTTCATTCCCACAGCGCGGAGCCGATGCGGACGATCGTGGCGCCTTCGCGGATGGCCACTTCGAAATCGCCGCTCATGCCCATCGATCGCTCCCGCAATTGGCAGCGGTCGGCAAGCTGGCGGAGCGTGGCGAAGTTGCGAGCGGCCACTTCGAGTCCACCTGCGAAGGCGGCCATCGTCATCAGACCACAAATCTCGACGTGGGGATACTGGGCCGCGGCAGCGAGAATAGGATCGACCTCCGCGGGCGCGAGGCCGTGCTTGGCGGCTTCGCCCGAGGTGTTGATTTCCAAGAGCACGCGGACAGGCGGTGCCGGTGCATTCGATTCCGTTGCTAGAGTTTGCCATTCGGCGTCGATGGCTGCGAGCAATCGCTCGCTGTCGACGCTGTGGATGAGTGAGACCAAGGGGAGCGTGCGGCGGAGTTTGTTGCGTTGGAGGTGGCCGATGAGGTGCCAGTTCACCGTCTGCCCGCTCGCTGAAGCGAACTCGCCGGCTTTGGACCAAAGCTCCTGGGGGCGGCTTTCGCCGAGATCGGTGCAACCGGCTTCCACGAGTTCGAGAGCTTCGGCAACGCCGACGTACTTCGTCACGCCGACGAGCGTGATCTCGTCGGCACGTCGACCCGCCGCCTCGGCCGCGCGCGCGATCCGTTCTTGCACCCGCCGCAAGTTGTCGGCAATCGACATGGCTCCGCTTACTCGGCTTCGATCTCGATCCACTCGGCCACCAGGCCGTTCTCTTGGAAGCGCCCGGCGTAGAACTCGGACGAGATGTTTTGTCCCAGCACGGCGCGATTGCCGGCCTTGCCGAGCGACCGATAGACGAGCCACTGCTCGTCGCCCGACTGGGCGCGAAAGCCGACCGCCACGTCGCGTGGCACGACCTGGAGCATTTCCGAAACGGTCAGTTGCCGCCAGGTGCGGCATTTTTTCGACCGCACCGGATCGAGGTCCAGGAGGAGTCCGCAGTAGAACGCTCGTCCGGCCATCGCCTCGGCGAGCGTGAGTCGCCCGTTATCGCTCGAAAGCGTACCGCCGCGGGGATCGCTGCGCCATTCGCGCAGGCCAAGCGGCAGGACGGCAGTCCGCCGCTTGCCGTGGACGAGCACACCGTCGCGGGTTTCCGTTTCCGGCACCCAGGCCACGCGACGGCCCAGCGGCAGGCTGAAGGCGTGCTGCAATTCGTGGGGCGTGCGGTCCTTGCTCGACAGCACGTCGGCGATCAATAGCACCTGATCGCGCTTCGAGAGCACGAGCTGCCGCTCGATCTGCAAACCGTCGGCCAGCTCGATGCCGAGCTCAAGAAAATCGCACTGCTTGTCGCTCTGCCAACACAACTCTTGCCACGCGCCGACCGGGCTGACCGGCCGGCCGTCGCAGTGGGTTTCCATCGTCCAATCGCCGGCCAGCAGCCGTAATCCACCGACGTGCAGGTCGATCTTGAGCAGCTCGTCGGAAAAATCGACGGTCACTCGCGGCGACGACTTCGACCAGCCGTCGGCGAGCATCGCCAGAGCGGACCAGGCCGATTCAAGCGATGCGTCGGGCAAATTCTTGGGGCTGTATTTGAGCGACCGCGGCACGACGGATTTCGAAATCACCTCGGCCGAGGCCGCGCAGTCTCCCTTGTCGCCGATCAGCTCGAGCGCGGTCGACAGGATTGGCACGAGCGAGGGCTGCTCTTCGTCGTCGAGCAGCGAGACTCGGCCAGCGGCGTCGACCAGGCGAATCATCCGTCGCAGCAACCACTGGTACTGTGTTTCGGCGTCGCGAGACCACGCGCCACGATGCAGCTGGTCGCCGATCGATCCGGGCCCTCGTCCAGCAGGCCCATAACGGCCCGATCACCGAGAGCAAGCGGGCGTGCGGCAAACCTTCACCGTCGGTCGCCGCGATGAGGCCTTCCGAGAGCGCCTGCCGGCCCGGTTGCCGGAGCGACCGCATCGGCTGCAGCTCGGGAAACAAGTAGCCGAGCGTGAGCGGCAACTCGCCGGCGAGCAATTGTTGGCGGACGATGCTTTCGGCGTCGTGCGTCATGTCGACGTGTAGCTGCTGGGCCTCGCCCGCCAAGCGATAGAGCGTCTCTGCGAGGTTCCACCAAACGCCGGCGGGCAGCTCCCTGGCCAGTTCGGGCAGCGCGTAAGCCGCCGCGACGATCTCCAGCGCCTGCGGCAAGTCGACGTGGCTCGATCGGCTAGCGACGTGGACGGCGTTCGAGCGGGCGAGCGCGCTGGTGGCATGGGCGATTTCGTCGCGTCGCCACGACGGGGGCCAACCCCACAGGATCGGCGGCTGCTTGCCGGCGAGAAACTCCAATGGCTCGGGCCGCTTGCGCTGCGCGAGGTGCTTCTTCCACACGACCCAACGGTGCTCGTCGTCGCCCGAGAACCATGCCTTGAACAGGTTACGTGGCGCCGTGCGATGCCACAGCGTGGTGCGATGGAAGGGACCGCTCGCGGGCTGGTCCGTGAAAGCGATCGCCATGGGAGTCCGATTCCAGGAGGTCTGTCTGATAGACGTTCGAGTCCAAGGGGAGTATCTTACAAGAGCCGCGCCCGGCGAATCAAGGAGCGGCGCGAAGACGCAAGCGAACCAGGGAGATGGGCCCATGAACAGCCGGAAAAACATGCGTCGATTGGCCTTCGTCGTGGTGGCATGTTTCTGGATGGGCTTGAGCCTGGTGATGGCGGAGGAGCCCGCCGCCGCCCCGCCGCCCAAGCTGCCCGCGCCGGAAGGCGCCACGCGGCTCGCGCCGAATTTCGACGTTTGGCTCGACACGAAGCGCGGCGCGGTGCTGGTCGACGGCCAAGTGTCGCTCCGCCGCGGCATGCTCGAGATGTTCGCCTGCATCCGCAATACGAAAGAGCACGAAGCGGTGGTGTCGGCCAACACGCAGGCATTCCTGGTCCATGCTGCGCTATTGCGACTCGGCGCCGAGCCCGGCCACCCGGCGCAGTTCGTGCCAGAGTTCAAGCCGCCCGCGGGGACCGAGATCGACGTCTCCGTCGAATGGCTCGACCCGCAGGGCAAGCTGCAAACGGCGAAGGCCCAGGACTGGGTCCGCGACATGAAGACCGGCAAAGCGATGACATACCCCTGGGTGTTTGCCGGCAGCCGCTTCTGGACCGACGAGGAAACCGGCAAGCAGTATTACCAGGCCGAGGGGGGCGACTTCATTTGCGTCTCGAACTTCGGCACCGCGGCGCTCGACATCCCGGTGGAAAGCTCGCAGTCGAACGAAGCGCTCGAGTTCGAGGCGTTCACCGAACGGATTCCGCCGCTGGGGACGCCCGTGCGGCTGGTGCTCAAGCCCGTGCTGAAGGCAAAGGCGAGAAGGAAAGGCGGAGTAGCCGCGAGTCATTTCGCCTTCACGTCGTAGCAGTAGATCAGGTCCTGATCGCGAAGATAGAGTTTGCCGTTGGCGATAACCGGGTGGGTCCAAATCTTGCCGCGGTCGGAGCGGATTTTGGTTTGCGGGTCGAGCGTGAAACGGCCGTGCTCCTGCCAGCCGTCGGGCGAGGCGTCGATCAGCACGACCTCGCCGTCATCTTCGCCGAGGCAATAGAACATCCCGTCCGCGTAGGCGATCGCCCCTTTGCCGAGCTTCTCTCGCTCGCGCCACTTTTGTTTGCCGGTGGCAAAGTCCATGCAAATCCAGCCGACGCCGTCGGAATGGCCGTACAGGTCGTCGCCAACGTGGATCACGCCGCCGTGGTGATTCTTCATCAGCTTACGAGCCTGCTCGTCGTAGAGCTCGGTGGCTTCGTTGGCCGGGCTGATCTCGACTAACGTACAACCGGCGCCGTAGCCGGCCGTGGCGAAGACTTTGTTGCCGTCGACGATCGGCGTGGGGATGACCGCGACGCGGCCGGGAAACTCCGATTGCCAGAGCACGCGGCCATCATCGGGCGAGACGCCCACTAGCCGCTTTTCGAGCAGCTGCACGTACTGCGGCTGGCCGTTGATCTCGGCGCGAATGATCGACGAATAGTGGGCCGTGTCGTCCAAGTCGGTGGCCCGCCAGCGGACTTTGCCGGTGGCCTTGTCGAGGGCGGCAATCGCGCCCTCTTTGCCGCCGGGAGTGCAGAGCAATTGGTCGCCGTCGAGCAGCACCGACTCGGCGTAGCCCCAGTTCGGCTCCGTGCCGGCAAGGTCGTCCTCCAGATTGGTTCGCCAGACCTCGCTGCCGTCCGCGGCGCGGACGCAGACCAAGGTTCCCTTGCCGCCCAGCGCGTAGATCGAATCCGTTCTCGACGGTCGGCGTCGAGCGGGGACCATTGCCCCAATCGTTTTTGAGCATCGGCCCGAGGTCGGTCGACCAGAGTTCTTTGCCGGTGTCGGCATCCAGCGCGATCAGCTGGCACTTGTCGTCGCGGCCGCCCATCGTGAACAGCTTGCCGTCGACGATGGCGAATCCCGCGTAGCCGGCGCCAGCGTTCTCGAACAGCCAGACGCGTTCCGGCCCCGCTTCGGGCCAAGACTTCATGAGGCCTGTCTCGCTGGAGATGGCGTCGCGGTGCGGGCCCTGCCACTGCGGCCAGTCGGCGGCGCCAGCGGCGGAGAATGCGGACAGGATCGAGAGCAGCAGGGCGGCGGCCGGGCGAGTGGCGTGGCTCATGGAGGTTCCCAGGGAGAAATAGGAGGGTGTCGGCGTCACTACGCTTCGGGCAACGATTCGGTTCGCCGCGTTTGGCGGCATTTTCGCGCGGCACTCGCCCGGCGACTACCGGAGCTGGCGGGCGTCGGCTAAACTTGGCCGCATGAAAGTCCTCGTCGGAGTCGATGGATCGTCGAATTCCTTGGCGACGGTCTCATTCGTCGGCCGGCTGCTGTCGGTCGATCGGGACGAGCTGATCCTGGCCTACGTCGGTCCGCCGCTGCCGATGCTCGGCGATGACAAAATGGACCCGGCCGTCGCGGCCCGGGCCCAGGGGGCGCTCAACCGAGCGGTGTTTGACGAAGCGGTGCTGCGGCTGCCGGACCAGTGGCAGACGAAGGCCGAACGGCTCGAGCTCAGCGGAGCGCCGGGCACGCAGTTGCTCGCGGCGGCCGACGAGCGCGGCGTTGAATTGATTGCGGTCGGTTGTCGCGGCACGGGGTTCTTCGAGCGGTTTCTGATCGGCAGCGTCAGCCGGGCGATCGTCTACTCGGCGCGGGTGCCGGTGCTCGTGGTGAAGACGACCGGCGGCCCAGACAGCGAAAAGCTGGCCGGTACGGCGGACGGCACCTTTCGGATGCTCGCGGCCTTCGACGGCTCCGAGTTCGGCGAGCGAATCGCCACGCTCGTTTCCCAGTTGAGTTGGCCGGATCGGTCGCGGGGCTGGGTGATTCGCGTCGTGCAGCCGATGTCCGTGCATCAGCTCCCCAATTGGCTCGAGCCGCTTCAGCGCGATCCCGACGTGCAGGCGATGGCGGAGGCGTGGCGAACGGAATACGACCAGCAGCTCGACGCAGGCGGTCGAGGAGCGTCAAGCAGTACCAAGCGATGCTGCCGGCGGAATTCCGCGCCACGGAGCCGATCGTCGCCCAGGGCAATCCGGCCGAGCAAATTCTGGCGACGATCGGGCGGCAGAAAATCGATTTGGCGATCGTCGGCAGCCGCGGCCACGGCGCGGTCGAGCGCTTGCTTGATGGGCAGTACGTCGGCGCGGGTTCTCAACGAAGCACCGTGCTCGGTGCTCATCACGCGGTAGTCGGTAATTAGCGGCCGAGCTTGCTCGGCGCTGCGATTCGGAGAATAGCGGGGCAAGCCCCGCCGCTAATTGGAATCGCTCAATCCGACGCGCTGGTCCAACCGTCGGCGTCCTGCTGGACCTGTTGCCACGAGACGGGCTGTGCCGTCGGTGCCGGCACCCGACGTCGTGTGATAGACGGCCGTCCAGACCGGCGCCATGTGCCGCTGGGCCGTGCGGTCGTTCGGATCGAACAACTGCGGGGCCTGGAGATTGGTGGCGCTACCGTCGGAATCGGCTGCTGGGCTCGGGCTGGCAATGGACGGCGACTCGGCAGGCACGGGTTTGTCCGCCTCGCGCGGCGTCGTGCGTTCGACGGGCACGTTTTGACTCGGATCAATCGTCGGCTGGCGTTCCATCGTGGGCGAGGTTGTGGTCGTGGCCTTGCGTCGAATAGGTCGTGAGCCGGGGGGCGACCGGTTCCTGGTAGACGGCCTGGCTCACAGTGGTGCCGCTCGCGCAACTGGCACACGTCGAACCGCTCGAGCCGCAGGCGTCGCACGATGAACAACTGCTGCAAGCCGGGGCGTAGCTCGCGCCACACGTACTGCAGCTGCTGCAAGCCGGAGCGTAACTCGCGGAGCACGTGCTGCACGCCGGAGCGTAGCTTGCCGAACAACTGCTGCAGGTGCCGCAACTGCTGCATGCCGGGGCATAGCTGGCGGTCGCATAGGCCGGGGCGTAGCTGGCCGTGTAGGCCGGAGCATAGCTGGCCGTGTAAGCCGGAGCGTAGTACGTCGTGGTCGGATAGCCCCAGACCGCGCGGTTCACTCGGCCGAGCCAATAGCCAGGATACCAACCGCTGCTCGTAGGTCGTGTAAGCCGGGGCATACGCAGTCGTGTACGTCGGCGCGTAGGCCGTCGTGTAGGCGACCGGTGCATACGACGCTTGGTAGGCCACGGGCGCTGCGTAGCCGACGGAATAGCGCGGCTGTGCCGCAAGAGGCACATTGCGCCATCGCATCGGCGGCGAACAGGACGACGGCAACGGCCGCCAACAGAGCGAACACTCGATGCGCGAGTTTGGCAATCATGGTTGATTCTCACTTTCGACGTTGGGAAGAGACCCTACTAATTGTTTAATCTTGCGACGGGTGAAAGGCAATCATCTGCCAACTCGATTTCGCGAATTGGCAGAGAAATCGTGTTGGGCAACCCCTGACCTTGCGGCAGACTCTGCCGGCTAAGCAAGCAGTGCCGGCGTCCGACCGACACCGCGACCTCGGACCACTCGGATTTCCATCCTGGAAAAGAGCTGGGTCGACCCGCGAGTATGTGAATTCTAGTCCACGTCTCGGCCGACAAGTCGTCGCGGTTGACGAGATATCACACGCGCCGCCGGGGCATGATGGAAAAGAGCAACATCGCTTGCGCCGCAACACCGTCACTTTGATTGCCGACTTGTCGCGGCGGCATATTCGTACCCCCGGCGAGGCGCGAATTCCGCTGCCCGAATCGTTACGCGGGCCGGTCTGCGGTGGTTTGCGCGGCGGCCCTTGCGGCGGCGGAGAGTTGCTCGTGGCGGTCGTAAAGGGCGAAAAAAAGCTCGCGCACGTTGCTGCCACGGCAGGCATGGCTAGCAGCGACGTCGGCGTCGGCGATCGGCGACGGATTTCGACCGGTGAGCGTGGACACGAGTTGGTCGACCAGCTCGCGCGTGGGTTGCGTGCGAAAGACGAGTCGGCAAGCCGGTCGCGAGCGTGCGACGTGACGAGCAGGCCGGCCGATGCGCGGCGACACCGCCAGCGCACGAGCAGGCGGCTGAGCCAGGAGAGCTGTTCCCAGCCGTCGATGATCACCAGCGGGCGCGAAGACGCAAGCGATCGTGCTCGAGAATGTCGCTTGGGCGGTCGCCGCTGGCCGTCACGGAGAGTGATCGACGCGACGCTGCGGCCGGCGGCGGCGATGATGCGGCGCGAGCGTTTCCAGCAGCGTCGACTTCCCGGAGCCGTGCGGGCCGAGAATTTCGCCCCGCCAATCCTGCCGCTGCCAACCTGGCCACGAGCCGTTCGGCAGCTCTCGCCCGGCGGAAATTGAAATGCCATCGCGCCCGGCCGCGTCCAGCAGGTGGCGAACGGATTCGGTGCCGTGACGGGATCTCGCCGATTCTCTTCTGAGCAAAGTTAACGTTCTCAATTTGATTCTCAATTTGCAATGTGCAACGATTTCACTCTAGCGGCGGAGCGGAGCCACGTCGCCCAGGCGAAAAGCCGTTTCCCGCAGCAGCTTCCGGTCCCTGCTGGGGAAAGACTCCGCAGCCGCACGCACCAGCAGACTTTCACGATCCGGCCATCGTAGCTCAGCGGGCTCGGCGGCAGACGTCGCGGCAAACCGGCGTGGCAGCCGCAGGTCGAGCGGGCGGCCGGGCTCGTCGACGAACCGCTCGAAGTGGTGAATCGCGAAATCCTCTTCGCCCTGCCCTGCCGTGTACCAGAGGATCGACAGCTCGGCCGACCGCACCGGCCAGGGCACCGCGCCCTCGGCCAGGAAGTGGCCGCTGAGCCGCTGGCCGGGCTGGTATTCGCCGGCGGCGGAGTCGAGCTTCAGCGAAACGGACGGTGCGTCGATCATGCGGAATCCTGCCGAGCACGGCGAGTTGTGGGGCCGCGAGAATCGGCCGCGGAGGCCGGCGGCAGCGGATACACGTAGAGCGGGAAACGCCGCTCGAACTCGGGCCAGCGAGCCATCCGGCCGCGGACCACGAGCATCCACGACACCGCATTGTGGGGAGCCGAGAACGAGTGCATCGCGGTGGCTGGTATGGCGATGTTGAAATGCTTCTCGAACGCCCCGCCCGGCGGGATTTCGAACTTCCGCTCATTGAGCACCGTCTCGCGGTACACCGTGGCGCTGGCCGTCCGCGTGTCGGTGCCCTGTTGGTAGGTGGCCCGTTCTTCGCACACGAGCTGAACTTGGAACCAGCGCACTTGCAGCCGGCCGGTTTGCGAGAGGAACGCTTCGTAACTGCGTCCCGGATAGAGCGGGTGCTCGGAAATCTCGAGCAGCGTGGTGCCCGTCCCGGTGGTGAGCAGGACTTGCCGCACCAGGGCGTAGATCGTCCATCCACCGGCGAGCGCCAACGGCACCAGCATCCAAGTGAGCAACCAATTGGGCGGGCCGGTCAGGTGCTGCTGGATGACGCGGACGCCGAACACGACGACCAGCGAGTTCCACACGACGCAGACCGCGGCCAGCGCGAACGACATCTGTCCCGAAGCGGCATCGCTGGGCAGCCGATAGGCCAGCCGTCACGCCGGCGCTATCGACGACCGCATCGATTGGCGGCACGGCAGGGAGCGTCGGCCGGCTAGCTTCCGGCCCCATGCCGGGCAATTCCCAGTCGGACTGCCATCTGCACGACGGCTGCCCGCCGCTCGGTCGTCGCCAGGTTCCGCCAGACGAGGACGACGAGGTCGGTCGACGCCATAGCCGATCGGCGCGATGGGGATCACGATCGCGGCCCAGGCGAGCCAGCCGTGCGGTTCGCTCTGGGGCCAGGAGCACGTGGGCGAGCAACCAATAGAGGCCGACGCCGCCGATGAGCGACCAGCGCAAGATCGAGCGCCGCAACGCCGAGCGTGCCGTACCAGCGCGAGCCGGTGCGTCGCTGGCCGCGTTTCTTGACGAACCATCGCAGACGTGTCGCCATGGGGCCCTATTGTAGCGTGGCCCCGCATGGCAGGCCAATTCACGCTCAGCCGACATGCTGACTTGGCCGGCCGGTGGGACGGTAAAAGCCGACGCTCTCGAGCGCTTTGTAGACCTCTTCGAGCGTCTTTTCGCCGAAGTTCGAGATGCTCAGCAGGTCTTCGCGCGTGCAGTGCAACAGATCGTCACCGTGAACACGCCCCGTTCTTCGAGGCAGTTGGTGGTGCGGACCGCGAGGCCGATTTCGGCCGTGCTCATTTCGAGGCGTTGGCGGACGTCTTGCGATTCTTCGAAGGCACGATTCAACGGAATGCGGGTCATGGCGGGTTCCCTCCCAATGGCGTTGTAGGCTGCGGCGGGGACGGGGGCGGGCATCCGAGCCAAGGATCTCGTAGCACACGCATGTGTGCCGCCTCACTTCGCCGGGAAGTATACCAATTTTCCTCGGCGTGCAAAGCACTTTTTGCGAAATCTTGTCTCGCGGTCGGCCGGTGCTAGCAACATCCTGTCGATCGCACGCAGCGAGTGGGGATGTACGAATCGCCAACGCTCGGGAATGATAGAAGCGTATGGATCCACTGCTCGATCATCTGACCGAACCGCAGCGCGAGGCCGTGTTGCACCGCGAAGGGCCGCTGTTGGTGCTCGCCGGGCCGGGCAGCGGCAAGACGCAGGGTCATCACCCATCGCATCGCCCACTTGCTCTCGACCGGCGTGCGACCGTCGCAGATTCTGGCCCTCACGTTCACCAACAAGGCGGCCGATGAGATGCAGCGCCGCGTCGCCGAGCTGGCCCCCGGGATGCGGGTCTGGCTCAGCACGTTTCATCGGTTCGGGGCCCGGCTGCTGCGGCAGTATGCCGAGTTCGTCGGGCTGGCGCCCAATTTCACGATCTACGACACGAACGACGCCCGGCAGACGATCAAGCGGGTGATCGAAGCCCACAGCATCAAAACGCTGCATTTTACGCCCGACCGGTTGGCCGAGGCCATCTCCGGGGCGAAGAACAAGCTCGTCACGCCCGACCGCTACGAGCCGAGGCCGGGCAGCACGCTGAGCCACGTGGTGGCCGAAGTCTATCCCCGCTACCAGGAGCGGATGCTGGCCTCGGCGGCCGTCGACTTCGACGACCTGCTGCTCCACGTGGCCCAGTTGCTCCACGACCATCCGGAGATTCGCGCCGAACTCGACGAGCGATTTCCGCTATGTGCTGGTCGACGAGTATCAAGACACGAACAAGGCCCAGTACGTGATCCTGCGGGCGCTGTCGCACGACTATCCGAACCTGGCGGTGACCGGCGATCCCGATCAATCGATCTACGGCTGGCGGGGCGCCGACCTCAACAACATTCTCGAGTTCGAGCACGACTATCCGGACGTGCGGATCGTCCGGCTGGAGCGGAACTACCGCAGCACGAAACGCATCCTGCGGATCGCCGACGAGCTGATCGGCCACAACCTCCGCCGCAAGCAAAAGAAACTCTGGACCGAGAACGACGAAGGCGCCGCCGGTGCGGCTGACGCTCTACGCCGACCAGAACCACGAGGCAGATGCAATCGCCGAGCGGATTGCGGGCGCCGATCGCCGCCGGCCGCCGCAAGCCGAGCGACTTCGCCATCTTCTACCGCGTGAACGCCCTGTCGCGCGTCGTGGAACAGGCGTTGCGCCGCGCGCAGGTGCCCTACCAAATGGTCCGCGGCCAGGAGTTTTATGCCCGCAAGGAAATCAAGGACGTGCTCGCCTATTGCCAGCTGGTGAACAATCCGCGGGACGACATTGCGTTCGAGCGGACCGTCAACACGCCGCCCCGCGGCATCGGCAAGAAAACGATCGACCGGCTCAACGAGCACGCCTACCGGCACGGCATGCCGCTGTTGGAGGCGGCCCGCGACGCGGCGCTGGTCGAAGGCCTCCCCAAAGGCGACCGTCGCCAAGGTGCTCGCGTTTGTGGCGATCGTCGACCGCATATCGGCGGTGGCCCAAGGGGACGCGTCGGAAGGCAACGTCGAAGAGGTGATCGGCACGGTGCTCGAAGCGTCGGGCTACCGGGCATCACTGGCCGAGAGCGACGATGAGCAGGACCAGAATCGGCTCGCCAATATCGAGGAACTGCTGACCGACGCCCGCGGCTTCGACGCCGAGCAGCGAGCGGAACGGGCGGAAACCGACGGTGCCGCCGGCGGACTAGCTCGAAGCCTATCTCGAACGAGCCTGGCTCGTGAACGAGACCGACAGCTGGGAGACCGACACCGACAAGGTCACGCTGATGACGCTCCACGCCGCGAAGGGGCTGGAGTTTCCCGTCGTCTTCATCGTGGCGGTGGAGGATGGCGTGTTGCCGCACGAGCGTGTCGGCCGGCACCCGGACGAGCTCGAAGAAGAGCGCCGGCTGGCCTTCGTCGGCCTGACGCGGGCGAAGGATGAGTTGCGGCTTTCGTACGCCGAGACGCGTGACTTCCGCGGCGTCCGGCGGCGGACCATCCCGAGCTCCTTCCTGATGGAGATGCCCCGCGAGGAGCTGGAGCTGGTCGACGAGGCGACGGCCTACATCGCCAAGCGAGAGCTCGAAAAGCACGATGCTTGGGATGAAGACGATGCGACCGAGGATTGGATGGCCGGCATCGAGCGGAGTAAGCCAGCAGCCGCTGAATGGCACTTCGAGGACGTGGCGGTCGAATCGGGCGGCGACGGTCGTCCCGCGTTCGCCGTTGCGGCGGCCGCCATCACCACGGCCGCGTCACTCGTCGCGCACGGAGGAGGACGACGAATCCGCCCCTGCCTGCGACGCGCATTTCGCCCGACGTCTTTCAGCACGGTATGACGGTCACGCACCCAGAGTACGGCCCGGGCAAGATCGTGGCCCTCTCGGGCACCGGCAAGAACCGCCGCGCCACGATCCAATTCGCCACCGTCGGCCAGAAGAAGATCATCCTGGCCCACAGCGCGCTGCGGCCGGCGCGATAGGGAATCCGATCACGCGACCGCGGGTTGCCCTTCGTTCTGGATGACGATCGTCGGATTGGGATTCGATGGCGGCACGGTCAGATTTTGCTCGGCAAGCAATTCCACGTGCTCTTCCATTCCCCAGCGGGCTTTGTACAGGCAATCTTCCACCGAATGCCCGATGCCCGTGAACCCCTCCAATTCCGTCGAATAGAAGCCGAAGAATTCGGGATCGGCAGTGGCCTCAATGACAAGCGAATATGGAAGATTGATCATCGTTTCGGACCTCAATTCTATTGCTGTTTCTTGATGCCTGCGGCCTTCAAGATGGCGTGGCAAGTGCCACGGGGAACTTCCTTCGATCCGTGATAATCGACTCGCACGAGTTTATCCCAACCCTTTTTGCCGTAGTAGCGAATTGACCCTTTTTCCTTGACCAAGCCAAAGCCGTTGCTTTCGAGCAAACGAGTCAGCTCCGAGAACTTCATGGCTTCGCTTGGAGTGGGGGTGGCAGCATACGTTGATCCGTATGCTGTTCGACTATCGACTTGTTTCGCGTTGTCGGTGGTTCCGCTGCCCGGCTTGGTTCTTCTTCCACGATTTTAGCCCGTCGCGACTGACGCGGCTAGCCGCGCCACGATCCAGTTCGCCACCGTCGGCCAGAAGAAGATCAACCTGGCCCGCAGCGCACTGCGGCCGGCTATTCGAGGGCAGATGCCGTCGTGACGGATCACTCCTTCGGCACGTTTTTGTCCAGGATGCGATCGGCGAGACTCGGCCAGAATTGGGCCAGCGTAAAGAGCAGCTTGGTTTTGGCGGGAACAACCAACTCGGGGCTGTGGGCTTCGCAGGCCGACGCGATACTTTTGGCGAGCGTGGTGGGGTCGATCGCTTTCAAGCGTGCGCCGCCGCCGGGGCGGGTGGCGGATTCGGGCAGGCCGGCGGTTTGGTCGGCGTAGCGGAGGCTGCTATCGTCCCGGGCGATCGGGCCGGGAGAAACCAGCAGCGTGTGGACCCCCCGTGGGCCGAGCTCCATGCGCAGTTGTTGGGCCAGCGCAGCGAGCGGGAATTTGCTCGCCGGGTACGCGCCGAGGTAGCGTGGGGCACACTTGCCGGCCAGCGACCCGACGAGCACGACGTGGCCGCGCGAGTGAAGCAAGTCGGGAGTGAAGGCTTGTACGACGCGGACGGCGGACAGGAAGTTGAGTTCCCAAAGCTCCTGGAACTGTTCGGGCGAGGTGGTGATCGCGTCGCCGCGCATCGAACGGCCGGCGCAGTGGGCGACGAAGTCGACGCCGCCCCAGCGCTCGTGGACCGTGATGGCGAGGCGCTCGACGTCGGCGGCGCTGGTCACGTCGGCGGGCACGGCAAACACGTCACTGCCGGAGGCGGTCAATGCGGCGACGGTTGCGTCGAGCGACTCTTGGCCGCGGGCGACGACGGCCACGCGCGCGCCCGATCGACGAGCACTTCGGCCAGCGCCCGGCCCAGCCCGGAAGAGCCGCCGACGATCACCGCGCGTTTTTTTTGCCAGTAGGTCATGGCTGGAGAGTGTGCCCGCGCGTCGCGAGCGACGCGGCTAAATGTTCATTGCGTCTTGGCGACTCGGCGAGAGAAACTTGAAATGCGATCACTTGGGTTGGAACTTGGTGGCCTTCCAATACACCTCGGGGCCGCCGCCGAAGACGATGCGGTGGAAGCGCGCCGGGTAGCCGTAGGCCGGATCGAACTCGGCGCGGAGGCCGACTTTGGCTGCCGGCTGCGGACTCCATCTCGTGTTGCGGATCTTCGGCGAGTTCGAGCTCGCGCTCGATCGTCTCAAACATGCCGGGGACAGACCAAACATCCCAAACGCGGCGTTGACGCGGGGCGACGCCGTCGCGCTGCATGGCGGTGGTAACGCCGTCACGGACTTCGACGTGGACCACGCCCGGCTGGGCGCCTTCGATCGTGAGATCGAGGTCGTAACTCTTGGGGCCTTTCTCGTCCCAGCGCCTTTCAGCGGACTCGAGGGCTTCCACGGTGAGCTGGGGAAGCCGTTCGACGACGAACAACTCGAGGGCCAATCCTGCACCCAGCGCCAAGCCAAGCAAAATCGCGCCCCCGACCACCGCACGTGCCCAGCCTGGCGTCGGCGACGAGCCGGGGTTAGTCGACGAATCGCCACCCGCATCGGGCGACCGATCGGAGGAGCGACTATTGGTCATGTCGTGCCGAGTGTACGGGTTAGCGTGGGTAAGCGAGGCGTCGCAATCGTCGCCGCCGGGGGAATGCCGATCCGCGGGGGCTTTACACAAGTGAACCGAAGTATGGTTGATAGTCGCCGGAAGAATCAAGCGTACTTCACGCCAGCACGTATTCCCAACGAGCAGAGCATCGGCAACAATATGTCTGCATTCATGCTGCTGGATCAGGCGACGACGACCACGATAACCACGACCGCGGAGTTGACAAAAGTACCTGCGATGTATTCGCCACAAGACATTCGGCGGCGAGCCCGGACGAAAATCGTCGCCACGGTCGGCCCCGCCTGTAGCTCCCCTGAAGAACTCCGCACGCTGGCCCAAGCCGGCGTCGACGTGTTTCGCTTGAACATGGCGCACGCCGGGCCGGAGGTGCAGCAAACGCACGTCGACAACATCCGCGCGCTGTGCCTTGAGTTGGGCGAGCCGATCGCCATCCTGATCGACCTGGCAGGACCGAAGATTCGGCTTGGCGAGATCGACAACGACCGCATCTTCTGCGAGACCGGCGAAGAGTTCGTCTTCATCACGGGCGACGTGAGCCCGTCACGCAACGAGCTCACCTCGACTTACGCGCCGCTGATGAAGGAGCTGTCGGTTGGCGATCCGGTGATGCTGGCCGACGGCACGGTGAGCATGACGGTCGTGCGGAAGGAGCCAGGGCGGGCCATCGCCAAGGTCGTGCAGCGGGGGACGATCCGCAGCCGGCAGGGCATCAATTTGCCGGGGGCGAAGCTGAGCGTGCCCGCGATCAGCGTCCGCGATCACCAACACGCCATCTGGGCCGCGGGAGCGGGCGTCGACTTCGTGAGCTTGAGCTTCGTGCGGGCGCCGGACGAAGTGCGGGCGCTGAAGGACATTTTGCGGTCGGCTGGGTCAAGCGCGCGGGTCGTGGCCAAGATTGAAAAGCGCGAGGCGCTCGAGCGGCTCGACGAGGTTGTGCTCGCCGCCGACGCCGTGATGGTCGCCCGGGGCGACTTGGGCGTCGAGATCGACGTCGCCCAGATGCCGGTCGAGCAGAAGCGAATAATCCGCTCGTGTCAGCGGCATCAAAGGCCGGTGATCATCGCCACGCAGATGCTCGAAAGCATGCACGACTCGCCGCGGCCGACCCGGGCCGAGGTGACGGACGTCGCCAACGCGATCCTCGATGGGGCCGACGCCTGCATGCTCTCGGGCGAGACGGCCGTGGGCCACTTTCCACGCGAGGCGGTCGAGATGATGAACCGGATCGCGTTGGCCACCGAGTCGAGCGTGCAGGACCGCCGACCCCGCGAGCCGGAGCCGCACCAGAACTCGGCAATCGGGCTCAATCCGATAACGCGGGCGGTGGTTCGCGGCGCCGGCGAGATGGCCTACGACCTGAAGGCGAAACTGGTGGTCGTGGCGAGTCATTCGGGCCGGACGGCGCTAGGCGTGTCGCAGCACCGCAGCTTCGTGCCGACGGTGGGCGTGAGCCAAAGCGACGAGACGCTACGACAGATGTGCCTGTATTGGGGCGTAACGCCGCTCCGCAACGCACCGGCAACCGACGTGCAGGAGCTGATCAAATTCACCGACGCCTGGGCTTGCCGCATCGGCTGTGCGAAGAAAGGCGACCGGATCGTGATCGTCGGCGGCTCGCACCTCACGGCCGGCGCCAATCACGACGAATTGGCCGCCGGCGTTCACGACGTGGTGCTGGTGCACGAAGTCGAAGGCTCGGCGTGAGCCGCGTGCCTTCAAAGCGATCGGGCAACGAGTCAGAAGCTCAGCATCTTGCGGTAGGCCTGTAGACGAGCTTCCACGTCGTCGCGGCTGATCGACTGAATGTGCTCGAGGCCGAAGCCTTCGACGTTGAAGCTGGCGACAAGGATGCCGTAAGCCATCGCTGTCTTGAGCGTTTCGGGATCGAAACTGCTCCGCTCCGCGAGGTAGCCCATCATCGCGCCGGCGAAGCTGTCGCCGGCGCCGGTGGGGTCGATGACTTTCTCGGTGGGGAACGCGGGGAGCACGTAGGCTTCGTGCTCGCCGAAGAACATCGCACCGTGCTCGCCTTTCTTGATGACGACGAACTTCGGGCCCAGCTTGCGAATGCGGTGGCCCGCCAGCACGAGGTTCTCCGTGTCGGCAAGCAGTTTGGCCTCGCTGTCGTTGATCACCAGGCCGTCGATTTTTCGGAGCAATTCGAGCACGTCGGCATGGGCCGTCTGGATCCAGAGCTCCATCGTATCGGCGACCACCAGCCGCCGGCCCGGCACTTGCTCCAGAGTCTTCATCTGCGTGGACGGCGCGGCGTTGGCCAGGAACAAAAATTCGCTGCGGCGAAACGCGTCGGAAATCTGCGGCTCGAAGTTGCCGAACACGTCGAGCTCGATGTCGAGCGTTTCGCGGTCGTTCATGTTCGGCTTGTAGCGGCCCGTCCAGCGGAACGATTTGCCGGCCGGCACGACCTGGATGCCGGAGACGTCGATGCCCCGGCCGGCAAGGAACCGCGTATGTTCCTGCGGCCAGTCGCCACCGACGACGCTCACAAGGTTGACGGGCGTAAAGAACCGGGCCGCCAGCGAAAAATGACTGGCCGAGCCGCCGAGCAAATTGTCGCGGCGACCCCAAGGAGTTTCCACGGTATCGATGGCGATCGAGCCGACGACAAGCAGTGACATGGCGAAGAATTTCAAAATGCGGATTGCGGATTGGAATGGGAGCGATGCCGGGATTTTCCCTTTTCAATCTGCAATCTGCAATCCCCAATCCGAAATCGACGGTCTACCGCACGAATGCCAGATAGTAAAACGTCCAGCCGGTGACGGCGGTGAGGACCATGTCGATCGCGGCGACGCGGGCCCAGCGGAGGTGGAACGGGCTGTGGGGCCCCGGCGCGGGCGGATTCGAGAAGTTGAGCAGCGCCCGAATGATGACCACGGGCCAGAGCACCGTCGCGGCCACGGCAAAGATGAGATGGATGGCCAGCGCGGTCCAGACAGTCCTCGAAGCGTGGCCGCCGAGGACTCCGGCGGCGCGGTCTTCCCAGCCATAGAGCCGCACGTCGACCTCGAAGACGATCACGGCCCCCAGCAGCACCAGTCCCAAAATAACCTGCACCCACTTGTGAAGCACAAATCGTCGACGATACTTGACCTGATAAACGCTCCACCCCAGGACCGCGACTACCACTGCCATAGCAATCACCAGCACGTCGAGCATGAAGGATGCCCGTGTGCCAAGAAAGCCTTCCAGACCGGGATAGTCGATCGCCTGCATGGCAGCGACAATAGCAGAAACCGCAGAATCGAGGAACCGGACTTGGCTGGCCGGTTCCGCACCGGGCCGAGTGGCTGAATGGCAGACGCTACGGACTTAAAATCCCGGCAACGCGTGAACAGTCCAGTGTTTCCGCGGAGGCGCCGTGCGATCTTGAGCTGGATCGACTCATCGACACTTGGCCACATCTCTCGCCGAACTTGAAACGGTCCATTCTCGCGATCGTCAATCTTATCGACTGATCTCGCCCGTTGCGGCGCTCGCCACTATTCTCTGCGCCGCGATCTGCCCCCGGGGGGGGGGGGGGGGATTTTTTGGGCGCGATTGCGCTCACGCCGTCGCCCCCAGCGCGCATATTTTCCCGCGAGTTTTACAGGGGGGTCTCTGGGGGGTATCTTCCCTCGTTTAGGCAACTGTCGTCCGTTATCTTGCTTCCAAGACAACACTTCAGTCCGACTCATTCATGTCGTTGTCATCATTGGCCAGCGCCAAGGCGAGTCATTTTGAGCCGTTTGCGTACCTGCGAGGTCTGCTGGTCCAGCTGTCACGGAATTCGTCGCCTGCGGTCGCGGCGCTGCTTCCCGACGCTTGGCAGGTGACACACCCCGAAGCTCGCCGGACGCTTACATTTTCGACGAGTAGTCGGGACTTCGTTTTTCGGCGTGAGTTTTCAGACGGTGGCGTCCGAAGATTCATCTTCCACTAGACTTACGGCGATTAGCCCGGATTATTCATGAAGGTCGAAACAAGAGCGCCTCCGCGTGCGTTTAAGGTGTTATCTAACAAGCACCTGAAACAACCCACGGAGGCGCATGATGGACGCGCAGAGTGCTTTTCAACTGGGGTTTGATTTTGGCAGGTCGAAGCCGGTTGTGGTAGAGCTTTCGGCGGCCCAAGTTTCCAGCGATGCGGGGCTGCTCGCGTTTCGTCAACTGGACGAGCACTTGGGACTCTCCGAGCAATTGGCCGCCTGCCTCACCGACCGGCGGCACGGCGGTTCCATCGGTCACACGTTCCTGGAAATGGTCCGCATGCGGGTCTACGGCATCCTGGCCGACTACGCGGACCAGAACGACCACGACCTGTTGCGGAGCGACCCGGTCTTCAAGCTGCTGTGCGGCCGCTCGATCCACGATGACGACCTGGCCAGTCAGCCGACGCTGTCGCGGTTCGAGAACGCGATCGCCCCCCGCGCGTTCTTCCACTTGCGCGACTTGCTGGTCGACCAGTTCATCGCCTCGTTCGCGGCGCCGCCCCGCGTGTTGACGTTGGACGTCGACCCGTTCGACGACCCCACGCACGGCCAGCAGCAGCTGACGTTCTTTCACGGCTACTACCGGCAGTACCAGTACTTGCCGCGAGTGATCACCTGTGCCGAGAACGACTTGGTGCTCTGCCTCTCGCTGCTCTACGGCAGCGCGCATCCCACGTTGGGCGCCGACGAGGACCTCGAGTATGTGGTCGGTCGGTTACGCCAAGCCTGGCCCGACGTGCGGATTCACGTGCGTGGCGACAGCGGCTTCGGCGTGCCGGTGATGTACGACGTCTGCGAACGGCTGGAAATCGACTACACGCTGGGGATCGGCATGAACGGGCAACTGAAGAAATTCAGCGATTCCCTGCTGGAAATCGCCGTGGTGAACTACGAAGCCACCCTCCAGCCACAGCGACTCTTCACCGCCTTTTGGTATCGAGCCGGTTCCTGGCCAGCCCAGCGGTGGGTCGTTGTCAAATGCGAGGCCCATGCGCAAGGCACCAACCGGCGCGCGATCGTGACCAACCGCCCGGGCGCGTTCGTCTTGCCCGGCGCGGCTTACGACGCCTACGCCGACCGGGGCGAAAGCGAGAACCGCAACAAGGAACTCAAGGGCGGCCTGATGGCGGACCGCCTCAGCGACCACCGTTATTTCGCCAACCTGTTTCGACTGTATCTCCACGCAGCCGCCTACAACCTGCTGGTCCGGATGCGGCAACTGGTGGAAGTTCCCTTGCCGCAAGTTGTCGCAGCCGAAGTTCCGACCGAAGCGCTCGCCGGTCGACTTCGCCGCAGCCATCACAACCGGCGACGCGCGCATGATCCGCTTGGCCAAGGCCAACCTTGTACCTGGCGAACACGGCTGATCAAAGTCGCGGCGCTGGTTTACGAGTCGACCCGCCGCGTGGTCGTGCGGCTCTCTTCGAGCTGGCCCTATCTCGGCTACTATCAAGCGGTCGGCCAGCAAGTGCTCGCCGTGTGCCAAGCCGCGCCGGACACCAGCTAAGTTGCCGGCAACCGGAAACCTTCGCACCTCAGCAGTCCCGTCACGGCATGCGGGAAAGGGGGCCGTCTGCCCGCAATCAAACATCACGCCACCAGCGATCATTCCATGGAACCGTCTCCCCAACACGATCGCGTTCGTGAATAATCCGGGTTAGTGCCGGCAAACCAACGTATTTCGGTTCGCCCATTTCTGCCACCGTTCCCCTGCGGAAGGGACGGCAGCTCGCAGAGGTGATTCTCACCGACGGCACTTCACCGAGTCGCCTTGACGCAGCGGGCGATGCAACCTCCGCGACTTCAAAAGATTGCGAAATGCAGGCGGTGGGGGCGACGAATGGCACTTAGATTTCCGTAACTCCTTTTCGCATCAGGCGTTTAAGTTCATGGCGAGGCTTGGTCATCATTTCTGCTTTCCTTGGGTTCCTCTTTCGCATGCGAGGCTCGAATCGATCATGCCGGTCTGCGACGCGATGACTTGCCACGGCTTCTAACAGCTGCAGGTAGAGCTTTTCGCGGAACGTCGCGCCTTGGTGGCCTTGGAAGCTGATCAGCGGCTGGAACGCTTCGAGCGTTTGCACGGTTCCTTTGAAGCTGATTTCTCTTGGTTGAAGTTCATGCTGGCTGGCGGCTTGCGCCATGATGGTGCGGATCAGGTTGTAGGCCAGGACGTGCGTCCAGATCTCCTTGCGGACAAGTTCCGGCGTTTTGCACCGCAGGATATCCATCTGCATGGTGATCTTGATAGACCTCAAATCGAGTTCCTGACTCCACCGACTTCGATATAGGCTCGCCAGGTCTTCCTTGGTCGTCGATTCCGGATCGAGCAAGGTCGTGACCACAATGATCACCTTCGTGCGAAACCCGGGCTGTTCCACGCGAACGCGCGTCTCGCGAACCTCCAGGTAGTCGGGCAGGCTCTTGTAGGTCGCCCATGTGATGCCGCCAATCAACCGGTTGGGCTTCGGCCACCGGACGACGTGGTCGTCTTTTCCCAAGCGCCGACCGCGGCGAAAGTCGGCGTGCCGATGCGCCTTGTTGAGTCGGCTTACCGAATCGACGCCGCGCTGCTTGAGCGTCAACATCTCGTACCAGGTCGACATCAGGGCGTCCGTCAGCAGGACGTCTCCCGGAGAGAGAATGTCCCACATTCTCCGAAGGAGGCTCAACTCGCCTTGGCCTTTGCCAGCGTAACGGCTGATCCCCAGATCAAGCATCGCCCCGCATGACAGCGAGATGATCGAGCAGACTCTCGCGATGGGAAAACCCAGCCCGGGCTTCTGGTTGTAGACCTGAGGATAGGCGGCCTGGTTTTCCGGCGTGTCCGGCATCGACACCGTCGTTCCGTCAAACATGTAAACGGGTCGGCCTTTCCACAGCCACGCGGGATCAACCCCGTCGTCAAGCGCTTTCCCGACGTGGCGAGCGACGCCAGAAAAGAACTTCTCCGGCAGGCGCTTCCTGGCTTGGCAGTACGCGCCCGTTTCCGCAGAGCAGGGACGTCGCCCGCGTGAGACGCGGTGAGCGATCAGGCGGGCAACGGCCGCACGACAGGAATGATCCTGGCTCAGCACCTGGCTCAAGAACACCCACAGCGTCACCAGCGGCGAATAGACCCGGTCATGCCAGACGACATCCAGTGCTTTCAATGCCTGCGTGATCGTCCCCTCGGACAACACATCGCTGAACGGCAACTCGCCGTCTTGCAGGAACTGCCTCTGCAGAAAACGCACTTGTTGGCGGAACCGTCCCTGGTTAAATAGCGACATCGCGAGGCCTCCTTGCCAGTGATGGGCGTGTGACAGCTCCATCTACGCAAGAGAGGCCTTTTCCACCTATACCATTCTAAGGCAACATGTTACGCAAAATCTAAGTGCCATTCGTGGGGGCGACCGATGCAGATTGGCCCGAAAGCCTCGCCAGTCACAGATGTCCCGTAAAAGGGTCATTTGTTGACCGATCCCCAAAACGGTTCACTTGAGAGGGAAGCAACATTCGGAACGCCACAAGTGAGGTATCGCCACCCAGCGTTCATCCTGGTTTTACACCACCAAAGAGTGCTAGCTCAAGCCATTTCCAGTGGCAGTCTACCTCCGTGAACCCGATCTCGCGCAGCCAGCGAAGTTGAAGCTCTACATTCACGAGTTTGTTCGACGGGTCCTCATCCGCCCGCGTTATCGCAAGTAACTCGAGAAATCGCGCGTGAAGGTTCGTGTTCGCGGGGGCGACGTGTTCCAGATTGCAGAAGATGCCGCCCTGGCTCAACGCAGCATAAGTCTCGGCATAGATCGCTTGCTTCCGCGCGTCGGAGCAGTGATGTATCGCAAAACTTGATACGATCGCATCGAATTGTCCCAGATCTGGCAATGGCTCGTCCAGGTTATGCTCAATCACTTGAACTTTGTCATCGCTGCGGAATCTCTCGCGTGCTGCGTCCAGCATGGTCGGAGAGAAGTCGACCGCGACTCCATGCGCGTCAGGTCTCTCAATCCGCAATAGCGCCAGTAATCGGCCATCTCCGGTACCGAGATCGAGAATCCGCATCACCTTCCTGGGGACGAGTTCCAGCAAGACGGCTTCGCCTTCGGCGCGATGCGGAATGCGATCTGCGCGTGCCAAGTACTTTAGTGCGTGCTCGGCAGTTGCATACTCGTTGAGGATTGGCGTCCTGCTCATGTTTAGGTCGAATATTTGTACTGGTCGAATAAATCCAAATTGAGCCATAGCTGCTGGATCAAGATGTCCGAACGCGCGCGATCAGAAACACCGGGGTTAAGTCGCCTGCAACATAGCCGCAATCGCCTAGACACGCAAAAGCTCCACCGAGTTCACCCAACATGCTGGCAGAATTCGAGCGAAGGACGACGGGTGGCTCAGCGATGATATGCCGCTCTTTAGAATGCGAAAAATCGGTCGATAAACGAGAGTGTCAAGCGTTGATGAGATTTGAGACGCGTCGGGCGGCTCCAGCGCCGCTAAGAACACACGCCGGCCACCGCGAGCATCAGTAGCATGTAGCTCGCCTGCTCGGGTACGGCGCGGTTGGTAAATGAGTTGTCGTCGGCCGTCTGGACCACGTGGTCCCGCTGGGCCTCCCCCTGAAACCGGGCCAGTCTTGATGAGAGAATCGTAGCCGGGCGCTCGTATTCTGGAGCAATTCTGTGGCTCCGCGGACGGCGAGTGACATTCCGTCACAGCGACGAGTCCCCGTCCGCCTTAGCTGTGTTGGAAAAGCGGCGCCGACCAAGAGGGCAGACACCGCTCATTCGATTCTGGCGATTAAGGCAAGTGTTAACTGACTCGGCGCCGATGTCCGAACAGGCTGATAGCGAAGATCGCGACGCCCAGTAGCGCAGTCGAGGCTGGCTCCGGAACTTCAACATCGGAACGAAAATCCAGCGCATAAACTACGCCACCACCGTGTATGATATCCTCCATGATGAACCCATGCGGAGGAAGTGGTTCGTATGCAGTGGGATCGTCAGACGAAAGAAATGTCACCACGATCGGCTGGGGTATATCGACATAGTCGCTGACGATCAATGCGGGGCCAGCGGTCATTGTCAGTTCCTCAACGTCGAAAAGCGTCGGAGGAATCGTGAGTGTCAGCGGGGGCTCGGTTGGCCCCTCCGGCGTCGGTTCGGGGATTGTACCTTTGATGACCATACCAGTGCCTGGTCCGTAATAGCCGACCGTGATTGTCAGCGTGTCCGATACTCCATTGGAACTTGGATCGCCATCCGATACAGCTTCGATTCGGAAGGGTTGAAAGTGCTCTAGTGCGGACGCCGGGATGATCGTGGCCCCGGCCCGTGGCGGTAAGCCGCCTGGGTCGTCATCGGACCGAACGCTCAATTCATATTGCTGCCCGACTGGACCTATGATGAGGCGATCACTAATGGCACTTTGGGATACACCGGTCGGTTCGAGGAAGTCGATCACCCGCGACGGGATGAGAATTGGGCCACCCGGCTCGGGGCTGGTTTCCGGGATCGTGACGACTACCGGCGGTGGGGCTAGTGGTACGGGCACTCCCGATAAATCCATGACCGTCTCTGCCAAGGAATCAGATAACGCGCCGGTTTGGGCAAATGCCACTCTAGGCACGACGGCGAAACCGGCCAGAATTGCCAGCATGACAGAACAATGTACGACTCTCATTATGCACCTCCAAGAAAAGTGGATCTGACGCCGCGGTGCTTGGTTGCACACGTCCTCATCGCGACAGATCGAAACCTAATGTGGTGGACTCTAAATTTAGGCGTCGATGTAGCAACCCGAGTCTGGTAGCACCCCCCTTTCTGCTCGGAACTGGGACCATTCGTCATAAGGTCAAAGCTCGTGGCAGACTGTCCCTGCCAGCTGCGAACAAGAGTTGCCTCGACCTGTTCCAAGGTGGAACGCAGACAAGAAACAAAATCGCATCATCCGTAGCCGTGCAACGAACAATGCGTTACATCATTAAGAGAGGAAGGCCACAACCGGCAAAAGTATATACCGCCAGCCGCTTCTATTAGACCTACTGTTCGAGCAATGTCAAGCAAATGAACGAATCGAGAATTTGCCATTTCCGCAGCTTTCTCCCTGCCCGGCCGACAGAACAGCCACAAAAGTCGCCTCAAGTCTCGGTGCGAGATAGTGGCTGCAGCGATCAACGGTTACTCTTGCGTAAGTCAGCTTGCCAGACTTGGCGGCGGGGGCAACGCTGCATGCCGAAATCCTAACCATGCGTTGAGACTCGTCCGGTGGCTTGCTTTGCCGGGGCATCCAACAGGGCCAGATTGCCCTGATGTCCGAGTATGAGAAAAGGCATGGGTTCCTCGCAGGGAAAATCTGTGTCACCAGCGGTCGCGTCGATGACTTTTGGCACGCTGAGGAAGCGGTTGGTCGGGGTCGCCGAAGCCGGCTGAATCGACGCCCTGCCGGCCGTTTCTAAAGGGGTCGGTTGTTGACCAGAGTCACGCGTTGATGAGTTAATGATACTTCCTACACGGCCCGGCGCCGCCGGAGATACCTGCCAGCCACCGCCAGCATTAGTAGAGCCCAAGTAGCTGGCTCCGGAACCGCGGCATTCCCACTGCCGCCCGTGCCGCTGCCCAATGACTGGCCGAAATGGGACTTCCAGTCGCTGTAATCCTGATCGCTGATCGTCCCCGGCGTCGCGTCGATGATGAGAATTCCGAGCCCTGGCGGGCTGTTACGCCACACGGTGTAGTCCGCCGCGTCGACCACGCCGTTGGTGTTGTAGTCGCCCGCCAGCGCCGGCGTCACCGGCAAGAAAAGTCGCCTCGCGCATCTCGCCCACGCTGGTCCGGAACCGAAAATGCGATGGCAGCATCACGCCCCGCGCCGGCTGAAACGTTCCCCCGCCGAACTGCTGCACGAACGGATCGCCCAAACCCGAGTCGGTCACGTCGCTTGCGCCAAGCAAGCTTGGGAAAGGAGAATAAGATGTAATCCACAACTTTGAAACCTTTCATCGGAACCTTGCGGGTGAGAAAGCCCGTCCAGTAGAGCCTGACCAGCGACTGGAAGCGAGTCTTGCGTGGTGTTGGAGTAATCCGCATCACGAAGCGTAGACAGCGAGTCCGAAAGCCATGCTATTGAGCGTCGAAAGACCCAATCGTGGGAGCCTCTGCCTTGCGATGAGCAGGGGCCACGCTGCTGCACTGTATGGTCTGGTGTGAGCAGTCCTGCCGGCGTCGGTTTGGAACATGTGCAAACGGATGATTGAGGTTCCCCAGGAACTTGGGAGAATCCTGTTCGTCTCCTCGGCAACATCCCGGCTGGAGCCACCGGGTGAACAACTCCAGGCCTCGACGGCGCACTCGGTCGTCGAGGAGCAAACTTGCGAGTGCAACCGAGGTACCGCCAAACGAAGGAAACGAAGTGCGGTGGGACGGACTGCAGGAAGTCGTAGCGCTTTGATAGTACCGTCGAAGCTGGGGAACTCACCTTGGAGGACCCAGTGGAGGAAAGCGAAGCGTCGATCGGCAGAATCAATCGAGGGAAACATGCCGAACCCATCGAGGTTCGATCAACATGTCACCGTAACTTGATTGAATAGCTACGAGGGCCACTTAAGGATAGCGAACCTGTCGATTGAGGAACCGTATGCGGTAATGTCCGCACGTACGGGTCTGTGGGAGCTCCGGGTCGGCAACGACCCGGGGCCACCCGGCCCGGCCACGTCCACCGCAAATCCAAATCGAAAAGCGCGAGCCCCGGCCCACCGTCGGGAAACCCGCTACCGCGCACCTGAAACGTGTAGTTGTTGCCGAACGCGTTGTCGACGAAATTCGACGCCGCACCCAGATCGAATGTCCCCATCGGATGCCACGGCAGCGCGTTGAGTGGACGGGCCGCGAGCGAAAACGCCGTCGCCAACCCCGGAAACGTTCCCGCGCTGGGCGAGCTGTTCGGATCCGTCACGTTCTGATTTATCGTGAAGGCAATCTCATAGAAATCGAACGGAGCAATCTCCGTGATCCCCTCATCGACCGCCACCACCTGCACCGAAAACGAGTGCGACACCAGCTGCCCCGAAGCTGTCGGGGCGCCGATGCCCATTAATAGCAGCGAAACGACAATCGCAAATCGTTGTCTGGCCATCATCGGTAAGTGCCTAATCATGGTGAGCCAATCGGACCAGGAGCATCGTGACGCGCTGCGGAGAAGAAAACAAGCCAACGCCCTATTTCGCCCCAGCAACGGAAGCCGCTGAACTGGCGAGGGTAAAGGCTGAAGGCGGTAGAGTATCATTCTGTCTCAGCAGCCGAACGCCCGGGGCCAAACGACCGCGTCCTGCTCCGAAGGAACTTAAGTCCTTTGCCCAGGCCAAGATGACGCGAGTTCCACGAGCCCCGACGCCGCCCGGAGTACCCATCGCCAAACAAACGCAACCTCTCCAGGCTCCGCAGGAGCTCGCTGCGAAAGCCCTAGGGCGCAGCCCTAGGTCACGTCCCCACCCGACACAAACAGGAGCCCTGAAAGGGCGCAATATGTCAAGCCCAGCGCCAAACGGAACGGTGTAAGTAAATGGGACACGATTCATTGTTTCTAGAATTGAGGTGGGTTCCAACAACAAACGCGACACGAGCCCTCGAGTCTTCAGCGGAGTTTCAAGAGTCGCTTACAACGCGCGGCTCACTCGACAGCGGAATTCGCTGCTAGCCACAGACGATCGCGCCAATCGTCGTGATTTGGCCGTCGCATTTGATATTTGAACCTGCCTGATTTCCGTCCCCTTTACTTCAGCTTATTTCACCTCTAATTCACCCAGCAACCGTTGCGTCGCTGCAACAACAACAAAACGGAAGTAAGAATGCTCAACACCGCCGTAGATGGCTCGGGAGTTGCGATACTACCAACGATGCCGATGACAGGCGTCTCGCCAAAATGGTTTCGCCAAACGGCGTAGTCGAGTGCGTCGACCACGCCATTCCCGTCGCCGTCGGCTGCCGGCGCGAGGCCTGTCTGCCCAAGGCTATTGCGCCAGACTGTGTAGTCGGCGGCGTCGACGATGCCGTTCGCATTGTAGTCGGCCGTCTGAATCGGGACGACCGCCAAGTTAACGCTGTTTGCACCATAGATGGTTGTTAGCCGGACGTTGTCTCCAATTGATCGGAGGTATTCGCTGTCGAAGGTCCCGACGACCCCGCCGGCGGCCCTGAGAATCTCGAACGCGTCGCCCAACATCGGTGAGTATCCATTGTCGGTCACGTCGACTTCGAGCACACCTGCTATGTTCGCGACTCCACCCACATCGAGCAGATCGTAGTCCGTCCCTTGATTCAAACCGAAGATCTCAACCGAATAATAGCCTGTGTCGCGCTGCGTATAGTTACCGGTGATTGTTAGCTTTCCCGCCGAGTTGCCGGGAGCGACGAAGCCGTCACTCCGAACATTGCCCTCAATCGTGCCGTCGCCATCAAGCGTACCTGTGTCCCACACGACGAGCTGGTTGCCCACTGAAACGACACCGCCATCGCTGACGTTGAGCGTACCGTCACCTCCCCCGCCCGTGTTGGTACCACCGACGTATACCGACGAACTATTATTCCAGCGCGAGCCGGCGCCGGTGACCACCGCTTGGCCAACGCCGCCAAAACGCGCAAGATATCCAAAGCTGCCATTCACCACACCGCCGTCTTCGATGTTCAAGAAACCCTGACCGAATTCGCCCACGTCGAAGACCCCCGAGGTGTTGGTCCACGTCGAGCCGCTACCCGTCACGATAACCGTTCCAGTTGCCTCGGCCATGACGCCAATCGCCGTAATCGATCCGGTATAACTGCCACCGTTCTTGATTGTGATTGTTCCGCGGCCTTCAAGTCCAACTTGCAATGTCCAGTCGCTGTACCATGTCGATCCCGCACCATTGACTGTCACTGTCCCCACGCCCGTGGCGTGGTTACCGATCGATGTATCTCCGACAAATCCGGAGACGTTCACGTCCGCACCGTTATTGACATTGAGCACGCCCGTCCCGTTGTTTCCCACAATGAGTTCGTGCTCGCCATTGCCGGAGCCCGTCACGTTGAACACGCCCACGTTCATGTTCAACGTGCCGCTGGAACTAGCAAAGTCGCCCAGGGTCGCCGCCGGAGTGCTTAAACTGGAAAGTACCCCGCAACACGCGATACCGGACTGGCTGACGTTGAGCACACCATTGTCGCCTCCGAAAACGCCCACAATGATGCCGCGGTTCGCTTCGGTCAGCGTCGCGCTGGCGACCGTGTACGTTGATGGGCCACGACCGGCTTGTGTCGAACCCGAAAATGTCACGCCATTATCCCGAACTCGCAAGTGACTAGTCGCATAATTTGCAGTTGGATCACCGAGCTGATTGCCAGGAAATGTAACCGTGTATGGAAAGCCCATGCCGAGTTCAAAGCTAACGAAGTCGTTAACATCTGGAACTTTCTGCGAGAACCAATTGCTGGCGGTGTTAAACGTTCCGCTTCCAAAGGTATTCCAGGTGAGAGTGACAGCATGGACAGATGAATCGTTTCCAAAAAGTGTGTACAATGCCAAAAGCAAAGCAGCAGTGGCGGTAACATCTCGGAACAAGCGGTTCATAGGGCACCTTAGTCAACTGCGTGAGCAGGCCAATTTAACCGTCTAAGAGCATACCCGAATCACCCGAAATTGCGAGTCCCCGGGTCCACAGATCAACAAGGCAGCTGCGGTGCCACACTGGCATCCTGGCACGTTAGGATGCATCCTGGCAGTCGTTTTCGAGTATCGAGTATGAGTCCTCCCAGGTCTCTGTGGCCGAGTCTTGCCAAACCTTGGGTTGCCGGCACTCATCGCCGTAAGTCTTGTAGCCGACGAATCTTCGGACGCCAACGTCTGAAAACTCATCTCGTCAATCAAAGTGCCATCAAACGTAGTCTCCGGTTTGCGTCCGGCCGGGGCATACTGTGTCTTAAATTAAATGTCGCCCGGCAGAGGTGCGGCAAGATCAGTGAATCTGCGGGGGCGCTACTTTGCCTGTCGCCGTGTGCGTCGACGTTGGCGTCGCTCGCGCTGGCGGGCCGCCTTCTGGCGTGATTCTTCCAGGCGATAGGTAAGAATCGACTCGGGATGATCAGCTGCCCAGCGATCTGGCAACATCTCATCGAGACGCGAATCGTCAGCATGCAAGCGCAAGAAGAGTTCACGCAGGTAGGCCCAGGGCTCGATCCGGTGCCGCTTGGCCCCGGCGAGGATGGTGAACAGAATGGCCGCGCGTGGCCCGGCCTGCGCGCTGCCCAGGAACAGCCAATTCTTCCGGCCGATCGCTTGGTGCCGGAGTGTTCTCTCACTCACGTTGTTATCGATCGTCAGCCGGCCATCGGTGGTGTATCGGCGTAGCGCCTGCCACTGGTTCTGCGCGTACGAAACCGCCATGCCGAGAGCACTTCTGGGCAGCGCCCGACGTGCCAACTCGGCCAGGTAGGCCTCGATCCGATCGAGCACCGGCTCCGCCTCTTCCTGACGCAGCGAAGCTCGGGCAGAAGCAGACAACTCGCGCGCCCGGTCCTCGATGTCGTACAGTTGTCCGACCCACTCCAAGATCTGGTGCGCCTCACGCGGAGAACCGCCCTTGGCCTCGAAGAACTTGCGGCGAGCATGGGCCCAGCAGGCAACTTCGCGGATCGCGTCGTTCGATCCGAGATAGATGTGGTCGTAGCCTCCGTAGGCATCGGCTTGCAGGTAACCTTGAAATCCGGTCAGGAACCTCGCCGGCCCGTCGCGGGCACGACTCTCGGTGAAGTCGTACACCGAATAGGGATATTCCTCGCCGATGTACGTCCAGAAGCGTCCCTTGCGACTACCTTCCTTGCTGCCGGTGAGCACGGTCACGGGCGTATCATCGGTCCATAGTACAGGAGATTGAAGCACCAGTTCCTTCTGCCGCTCGTGGAGCGGCATCAACAGTTCCGCGGCCGCCTTGACCCAATCGCACTGGGTGCTGCGGGCAATGTGCAGGCCGTGACGAGTGAAGAAGTCTTCTTGCCGGTAGAGCGGCAGATGGTCGCCGAACTTGGCGACCACGATTTGAGCGATGAGTCCTGGTCCGGCGATGCCGCGGGCGATCGGCCGCTCGGGTGGCGGCGGGCTGACCACGCCGTCTTTGCAGTGGCGGCAGGCGTACTTGGGCCGCACGTGGACGTGGACTTCCAGCTTGGGCGGCACGTAGTCGAGGATCTTCGTCTGATCCTCGCCAATCCGATCCTTCGCCCGGCCGCAGCCCGTGCAGATCTTTTCAGCAGGCGGCACGTCGAGTTCGTGCCGGTAGTGAGGGAGCTTGTCGAGGTCGAGTTCCCGACGGCGACGACGACTGTGGCCGGTGACTTGATCGCGAGGCAGCTGCTGGAGCGACTCCGTCGCGGTCGCTGTCGTGGGCGACTGGAGGTCGAACAGATGCTGCTGCCCCTCCCCTTCGATGATCCGTTCACGCCTCCGGCCGTAGATCCAACGCTTCAGGCGATCGAGTTCATCGATGGCGGCCTGGTGCGTCTGCTGCAGCTCGGCATAAGAAGCGGCTGTTTCATCGAGCACGCGTTCCAGCTCCGATGCTTGCTGGAAAGCGGCCAACAACAGACGTTGGCATTCGCCCAGGTCGTTCGGTAAAAAGTTGGCGTCATCCATCACGCCCACTGTTGTAGCGACTTCTACAAACAGCGCAAGTCCACTTGGGAAATACTTTTTAGCCAACGCGGCGATACCGTCTTCGCCGACGCCCGTTGTTCAAGTCGAGTCCGCCCAGCAGTCGGTTGAGTTGGGAGCAGTTCAGCTCGACGCCTTCCTGACCCGCGGTCGCCACGGGCAATTGGAACACGCCGACCTCGAGCCGCTTGTACCAAATGCAAAAACCGTCGACGTCCCAGAACAGGATCTTGAGCCGGTCGCGCTTCCGACTAAAGAACAAGAACAGGTGGCCAGACAACGGATCTTGATCAAACGTCGCTTGCGCCAGGCCCATCAAGCGATCGAAGCTGAAGTTCATCTTGATCGGGACCGTGCAGACAAAGATTCGCAAGCCCGAAAGGTCGGTCATGGCTGTTGCCTCCTGGGTCGCAGGACACTGACCGCTTGGACGACATCCACAATCACCGCCTGACCAACTCCCATCGGCAGCCGCACCACGCCGCCATTCGGCAACTCAATCTCGACCGGCGATGCCGTCACGGAAACGGGCAGAAACTTCGCATCGGCGATCTCTGCCAGCGTGAGACTCCCTCCTTCCTCTTGAACCGCCGCGGGGATGCCGGCCTTCAACCGCTGGACCCAACGGTAGAACGTCGAGCGCGAGATCCCTTCGTCAACGCAGAACTCGTCGATGCTCAGACCGCTCGCGTCGCGACCGGCCAGACGCTCTTGCCAATAAACATAGTCGTCAAGGCCCGGGGAGGGCCTGCCAGGTTTAGCCATCACTTGCCTCCAATCGGTTACCGAGGATCACGGCCCTCAGACTACCAAGGCTGGCAAGTATGGCTTCGGCGAACGCTTACAGTCTCCGACACAGCCATTTTGCCGCCTGCCAAGGCCGGCGAGCATGGGTTCAGCGAGCGGTTACAACGAGCCGAGCTTGCTTGTATTACAGGGATGGGCTACCCAAGCTTCGATTGGCACGGGCCAGCCCGCGATTCTGTCGTCACATTGCGCGGATTGGAGCGACACGCTGTAGTGAGTTTCAGCCCGCTTCTTGAGTGCTGAGGTGAGACACACCGAAGCGAGATTGCCCGTTAGCTTCCCAGCGTCGGTTGGACAAACACCAGCAGGTTGGCCGGTCGGCTAAGTCGCAGCGGTCTATCTTCGGCGAGGACACCGCTGCGCGTTCGGCGGACCCCAAACTCAGCGAAGACGATGCAACCTCGGCAAGTTTGAGTGGTGGCGAACTGCAATCGGTGGGGCGACCGACGCAGGTTCTCCGGGAGAAGCATTTCCCGGAGGAAGCGTTTCTAAGACGGTCGAATAACGACACACGCCACGTGCACACGAACGTGTGGCACCGACGCGCCCGAGCGATGCAACATCCTCGTCATGCCTAACGATGCGGCGTTCACAGTAGTTCCGTATGACACAATACGCAAAATGCTCAATGTTTGCGTAGAGCTGCAAGTCCGTCACGATCCACGGCCGCCGAATGCCGATGCACCTTGATACCACACGGTGGCCCGTGAGGAGACGATCGAGCCAGCGAGAACAGGGAGGTTCTCAGCATGCGCATTCGATGGACTACGTGCGCTGCCGTGTTGCTCGGCGGAGGCTTCGTTTTCGGCGTCGCAGCGACGCCAGCAGCTAGCAAAGAGCCGTGGGCGATGGAGGATGGCGCTCTGCGTCTCCTGCCAGCAGTCGATTCGTCAACGTCGCAAGCTGCCATGCTGGCCCCGCCAATGCAGTCGCTCGCGTATCCAGAAGGAATCAAGACGCCCGAGCCGACGAGCATGGATTCTGCCTCCATCACCAATTCGGCAATTACTGGACCAGTGTCGGTCGAGCAGCTTGTGACGCTCGCCCGCCGCGACAATCCAGAGATCAGTGCCGCGCGGTACAAAGCTTCATCCATGTTGGCGCGCGTGCCTCAAGCGCGGGCGTTCGAAGACCCTATGCTCTCGACGGCAACCTTTCTGGAACCAATTCAAACGGCAGCCGGGCCGCAGGAGGTCATGCTTAGTCTGTCGCAGAAGTTTCCTTGGTTCGGTAAACGAAACGCGCGAGGTGAAATTGCGTATTACGATGCGCAGGTTGCCTTCTCGGATTTGGCCGACATCGAACTGGGTGTCATCGAACAACTTAAACTGGCCTATTACGACTTATATTTTCTGCACGAGTCGGAACGAATCTACCGCGAGCTGCGACCAAGAATCGCGGAGTTGATTACTATCGTGCGCGGCGGTACGAAACGAACTCGGCGCAAGTTGGTTTGGAAAGCGTTCTGCAGGCTGAAATCCGACTGCGTGAGCTCGATATCACGTTGGTAAAGATTGCTCAGGGAAAGAATAAGGCCGCTGCTAGGCTCGCCAAGGCGATCCATTTGCCACGAGATGCCGCCATCGACATCGAGCCACGGCTGGACAAGTCAATGCAGCCGAAACAAGTCCAAACACTTGTGGGTATGCTTGACGAATGTCATCCTCGCCTCAATGCACGCCGCGAAGCCATTGCGCGCGACCAATGGCGTGTGGACCTGGCCCGTCGGGACTACTTTCCTGACGCCACCGTCGGCTTCAATTGGTATGCCATTGGCGACCAGGGGCTTAGCATGGCGGCCAATGGGCGAGACGCCTTCTCGCTCACGGTCGGCATCAATCTCCCGATCTACGTCAACAAGCGCCGCGCCGCGGTGCGCGAGGCCCGTTTGAAAACGGGCCAGAGCAGTCAGGAATACGAAGCCGCTTGGGACGCACTCCGAGCGGAGGTGGAGCAATTCTACGCCGACGTCAGAGAACAGGATGAAGTGCTGCGGATACTCGATGAGGAAATCATCGCAAAAGCCCAGCAGACGTTTGACCTATCGATTGAAGCCTATCGCGTCGGGCGAATTGAATTCCAACAGCTAATCGACAACTACGATACTCTGCAGCGCTTGCAAGTTGAGTACTTTATGCGTACGGCCGCGCGTGAGCAGGCCATCGCCCGGCTGGAACGGTCGGTTGGCTGCGCCATCGCCGAGCCGGCTGTCGAATTGCTACAGCCGGGCGATCAGTTGCCCCCGCCGGGCAGTCAATGATTCCACGACGGAAAACAGCCGAAGCGGATTGATCATCGTGCGGCAACTTGCGTAAGCAGGGAGCTAGAAGAGAAAACGACTCGCGGCTTGCCTCAATGGTTTTGGCGCGCGTGGCGCATTCCGCTGAGCTTGCTGAATCTCTCAACTGATTATTGATTGGCATTTCGGGATTTTACTTTGCCTGCAACGAACGGACACTACCCACAGCAGCCTCCCGTCTTCTCCTCCGGCTTAGCACCGACGGGCGTCGACAGAAACTTGTTCCGACAGTGGTCGCTGCAGAAGTAGAACGTCTTACCATCTCGTTCGGCGTGGAGAGCGGTGGCTTCGTCCACGGTCATTCCGCAGATGGGGTCTTTGGATACGGATTTTGATTCTTCCATGGTCATGTTCCTTTCTTAGTTGTTATTACGGTCCTTTGATTCGGCTTTTCGCGTAGTTTCCTGTTAATCGAGCATACTTGTCTCCCTGCTACAACAGATTGGTCATTTCTTCAGTCTCAGCAGTCTCGCGTTGATGGCCACAATCACCGTGCTCGCGGACATCAGCACCGCACCCAGCGCGGGAGTGAGCAGCACGCCCCATGCGTAAAGCGCTCCGGCCGCCAGCGGAATGGCGACGACGTTGTAGCCCGTGGCCCAGAGAAGATTCTGAATCATCTTTCGATACGTGGCGCGAGAAAGCTGCACGATGGCCACGACATCCAGCGGATTGCTCCGCACCAGAATCACGTCGGCGGTTTCCACCGCCACATCGGAACCAGCGCCAATGGCGATGCCCACGTCGGCCTGCGCCAGCGCCGGGGCATCGTTCACGCCGTCGCCGGTCATGGCCACCAACACGCCTCGCGATTGAACCTCTTTCACTTTGGCGGCTTTGTCCTTGGGCAGGACTTCGGCGAAGTATTCATCCAGTCCGACCTGGTCCGAGACCCATTTGGCCGTCGCTTTGTTATCGCCGGTGAGCATCATGCAGCGGATGTCGAGCGCTTTAAGGGCATCGATGGCTTGCTTCGCCTCGGGTCGGACGATGTCGGCCAAGGCAATCGCTCCTTTCAACTTCCCGTCAACGAGGACAAACACGACCGTCTTGCCTTGGGCTTGCAGTGGCTCGACGCGCTTGTCGGTGAGATCGATGTTCTGTTCGTGCAAGAAGCCCGGGCTAACCACCTTGACCTCTCTGCCCTCGACCCTGCCTTCGGCCCCTTTGCCCGGGATGCTTTTGAAGTCTTCGACGGGCAGCTTCTTTTCCGAAGCAAGCGGCGATGGCCTTGGCGATGGGATGTTCGGAATTCGCGTCCACGGAGGCCGCGTACTTGCGCAGCGTTTCTTCGTCGATGTCCTGTGCAAGTACCAGTGTGTCGGTCACGCCAAAACGGCCTTCGGTCAGCGTGCCGGTCTTGTCGAAAATGATGGCCTGCAGTATTCGGGCGCCTTCGAAAGCAACCCGATTACGAATGAGCAGGCCGTTGCTCGCGGCCAGTGCCGTGGAGACGGCCACGACCAGCGGCACGGCTAGGCCGAGCGCGTGCGGACAGGTGATGACCATGACGGTCACGGCGCGTTCCATGGCGAAGGCAAAGTCATGGTTCATGAAAACCAGCCAGAGCACCAGGGTGAGCGCGCCGCTGCCAAGGGCAATGAGGGTGAGCCACATCGCGGCGGTGTCGGCGAGGTTTTGAGTCTTGGATTTGCTTTCCTGGGCCTGTTTGACGAGATCGATGACCTGCGACAGAAACGAATCCTTGCCGGTGCCTTTGACCTCGATGGTCAGCGAGCCTTCGCCGTTGATGGAGCCGCCGATGACCTTGCCGCCGGTCTGTTTTGGTAACCGGGGTTGATTCCCCGGTGAGCATCGCCTCATTGACCGAGCTCTCGCCCTTCACAATGACGCCGTCCGCGGGAATTTTCTCACCCGGTTTGATCAGGACTTTGTCATCCACCGCCAGTTCGCCCAGAGGCACGTCCTTCACGCTGCCATCGGGCATGAGTTTGTGGGCGTCGGAGGGCATGAGTTTGGCCAGTTCCTCCAGAGCCTTTGAGGCGCCCATCACCGACTTCATCTCGATCCAGTGCCCCAGCAGCATGATGTCAACCAGGGTGGCCAGCTCCCAGAAGAACATCTTGCCGGTCAGGCCGAACACCACGGCGCCGCTGTAGAGATAGGCAGTCGTGATGGCGACGGCGACGAGCGTCATCATCCCGGGCTGCCGGGATTTGAGTCTCCTTGAACAAGCCTTTGAGGAACGGCCAGCCGCCATACCAAAAGACCGCAGAGGAAAAGCCAAACAGCACGTAGAGGTCGCCGGGAAAACGGATGGCTTCACGCAGACCCACCAGCGTTTGGAGCATCGGCGAGAGGAGGAGAATCGGCAGGGTCAAGGCCAGCGATATCCAGAATCGTTTCCGGAAATCCGCCGCCATGTGAGCATGATGGTCGTGGTGGTCGTGGTGGTCCGGATGGTCGGAGCCGGCGTGCTGCAATTGAGCTTCCGCCTCCAACCAATTCTGCTCGCTATGTCCTTGCGGACGACCTTCCTTCTGATAGATGGCGTAGGCCTCCTTGGCCACCTCCTCGTGCGCTGGTCTAGCGTCGGGTTTATTCTTGGTTGCGTGTTCGTGTTCATTCATAGGGGGTCTTCTGTCATTTTTCTGTGGTTTTTCAAACAACCCTCCTATCCTGGTGTGCGGAGTCCCAAATTATAGAAACCCGCGATTAACACCCCCGCAAACCAGCCAAGGATAAACGTGGTGATCAATCCCAGCACGACTTCGCCGGGGGGCACACTGATTCTCAGAATCGGCTCGACGTTGAACCCGTGCAACAGGCTGTTGAAGAAGACCACCGCCTTCTCCCGCGGCACGGTGGCCATCGTGAGCATGCAGCCGAGGTAGAACACCACCCCCGTCGCACCGAATCCCAAGCCGAGGCGTTTGGGGTTCAGCCGCACCGATGAGAGTGTGCCTGCGGGAGCGGAAGGCAGCTTGGCGCTCCCGGAATCGGGATTGCTTCTTTGTTCAATGTTGGTGCTCATGTCCGTGATTCTCTTTCTCTCCATGTTTGTACATGCCGAAGTGCATCAGGTGACAGGCGAACATCGCGCCAATCGCCAGCACCAGAGCATAGCCGCTCCCTAATCAACCTGATGCCGCCTCCTTCATGATTTTACCAATCGTGGCTTCCACTTCCCGCGCCACACATTCCAGTTGCGGCGTGTTGAACATCGCCAGAAGAGATGTTGGTTTCAGTGTGGCTAGAATGGTTTTCCCGCTCTCCTCGTAAATGGAGATCCGGCATGGCAATGCGGTGGAGACGCTCATGTTTTCATCAAGCACCTTCTTCGCTTGTTGCGGCTGACAGACCTCGAAGATCAGACATTCATGAGCGAAATCCACGCCATTCTTCACCATGGTCTCTTGGAGGTTGTGAACTTGCATGACGCCAAAGTGATTGGCCGGGACGGCAGCCTGTAAGGCAGCCGCAGCTTCACTCACGGTTTTGTCAGTGGCTAATTTGATCAGCATAGTTTTCCTTTCAAACGTCACTTCACAGACCGGTCGTGATCGCACGATTATTTCTTGGACAGCTTGCTAATAACGACGACCAGCAGGACTATCACCAGGGTGCCGAGCACCGTCCAAATCCACATCCCTCCGCCCGCCCATCCACCCATCCATCCGTCTGCATGATTCATCATAAAGTGCTCCTTTGGTTGTGCTACGTCTGGCCCCCGGTGGCCGGCGCCGCATGTTCTAGCGGCGTCGCAAGCCCCGCCGACTATTCGGCCGACGCTGTTGCGACCATCGCGGTGTACTGGATTGCGTTCCTGTCACGACCCCTGGTTCCTTTCGCTCCGCGCAGTAATGAGCGACCGATATCCTCACTTCTTCTTCCCCACGCACTGCTCGCCTTCCAAGGGGTCTTGCTTCTCCACAATGTTGGGGCTTTGTTTGGCCATCTCCGCGTTCAGTGCCAAATATTCTTTCCACTGCTCAGGGAGGTTGTCTTCGTGGAAAATGGCTTCAACCGGGCACTCCGGTACGCAGGCCTCGCAATCGATGCATTCATCCGGGTGGATGTAAAGCAGTTGCTCGCTCTGGTAGAAACAGTCCACGGGGCAGACCACGACGCAGTCGGTGTACTTACAATCGAAGCACGGTTCAGCAACCACGTGCGTCATGATACTCTCCATTCAGTGTGAACAACGGTCGGATGAACGCGCCGAGCACGTCATTTACGTATGGGATTACGTTTTCCCCAGGTGGTGCGAGCTGATCGTTCCGCAGCAGCAACCCGCTTTATCCACAACGGGTAGACTCGTGGCCTGATGCGTGTCGAGTTTACGCCGAGCTTCTTCAATCGGCTCATCCATGCCACAGCAGGCAGATGCGGGGCGCATAATCTCCTTTACAGAGATTTCTGAGGGCCGCCGGTCATCAGTTGCCACGCCGTGACAAACGTCACGTTCCGTCACGACACCCACCAATCGCCGGCTTTGTTCATCTTCCACCACGGGCGCGCAACCGCATCCTGTCTTATGCATCGTTTGCGCGGCGACCTGCGCCGTATCCTGCGGCGAGCAGCAAGAATTGATCTCAACCGGTTCCATCTTGTCTTTACAACAACTCATTTCGATTTCTCCTTTGCAACGAAAAAAGCCGACGTGGCAGAACACCCGAAAGTATTCCACCACGTCGGCTTACTCGTTAACGAGCCCCCCGGCCCAGCCGGGTTGCTCCTTATATAGTCATCCGAAATCTTCGCTACAGGTCTTTATTGCGGCCCGCGGAAGATCGACGAGAGCTGCAATCCAAATCTTATTCTACTGCTATTATAGGGCATAATCGGCCGAACACAATCCCATTCGACACTTGGGTACTCTCTGTTTGGATGTATCTGAAGTGAGCGAAGCATCGCTTTCCCGTGTTTTGTCGCGTGGCGTGCGGTATGCGCATCAAGCCAGCCAATGCCGAAAGCACCGTCGATCACCATGGGCGAACGTACCACTTCTGTGCGAAGCAGTGTCAACGCAAGTACACAACAAATCCGGATTGGTTTGTGCCAAAGCGTCGGCATTTAGCGTTTGGCGACGAAGGGTTCAATCGTTGCCGGGCACAAGTCTGTTGACGTGGTACAATTAGGAGGTATTAGAACAGCCGCAATACGCATGAATTCTTTGGTTGTTAGGGGAGCATAGGAACCGATGAGCGTGCCGAGCGGGACAGAACCGACGCCCGATCCGTCCAAACAGCGGCCGGATGCTAGGCCTGCCGCGCCGAAATGGGCCTGGCGAGTGCTGAGTCTCGGCATCTTCTTGCTGGCGGTTGTCCTCGGATTGCTCTATCAGCAGCGAGTCGTTGACGCTTTTGCGTCAATGATCCCTACTTCGCAGCCACAAGGCAAGGCTCTCTATTGGGTCTCTCCCCACGACCCAAATGTCAGGTCGGACCAGCCAGGTAAAGACTCGATGGGTATGGACCTGGTTCCCGTCTACGAGGAACAGGAAATTGGGCAGCGCCCCGTGTTGATCGACCCGGTCTTGCAAGAGGACCAGGTTACCACCGCGATGGTGGAGCGCGGGCCGCTCGTCCGCACGATCCAATCGATTGGGACGGTCGCGTACGCTGAGCCACGCACTGGCGACGTCACGCTGAAAGTCGATGCCTGGATCGAAAAGCTCTACGTCGACTACTTGGGGCAGTCGGTCCGTAAGGGCGATCCGCTGTTTGAGATTTACTCGCCCGAGCTGGTCGCGACCCAGCAAGAGCTTCTCATTAGCCTGGAGGCCCCGGCGGGAACTGGTTCACGACCTGACTCTGAGGTTCGGCGGTCGGACGAACGGAACATCGAAAGCGTCCGGCAGCGGCTCCGCAATTGGGACCTGACCGACCAGCAAATTGACGCGCTGGCCCGGGCCGGAAGGGTCCAGAAGACAACAACCTTTTATTCGCCATTCGACGGGATCGTCACGGAGAAGATGGCCTTTGACGGCGCGTACATGATGGCCGGGTCGATGCTTTATCGCATCGCCGACCTCTCGAAGGTCTGGGTCTACTTATACGTCTACCAGGATCAAATTCACTGTGTTTATGAGGGCCAGGGCGCCACGATGACGCTCGCCAATCCGCCCGGCCACGAATTTCATGGCAAAGTGGTTTACGTCGATCCGTACCTGCAGCCCAAGATCCGCGCGGTCAAGGTCCGCGTCGAGCTCGACAACCCCGAGCTCGTGCTGAAGCCGGGCATGTTTTCACAGGTCGTGCTCGAACCGCATCGCATGGGCGACGGCCTGAAGATTCCCGATCAGGCCGTCCTCGACACCGGCACACGACAGCTCGTGTACGTGGCACTGCCCGGCAACAAATTCACTGCGCGGGAAGTGACGACTGGCATGGAACTCGACGAGGATGAGATCGAAATCCTGTCCGGCTTGACGGAGGGCGAGCGCGTCGTGACCTCAGGTCAATTCCTGTTGGACAGCGAAAGCCGATTACGACTTATCAACCGAAAGTTCGAAGAGCCGGCAGCGATGGCCGGTGACATGGAGCGCGCTTCGCACGGCGAGCATGGAGGGGCAATGCCCAACGGCGGAATGTCGCCGCCTCCAGCTGGCCAGGAAGATCACATGGGCCACGTGATGCCGACCAATCAGATGCCTGACATGGAGCCGCCGAAAGCGGTGAAGGAGTGAGTTTCATGTTGGGAATACCTTGGACTTTTGTACGGCGACTGTTGGGCATTGTCGTTGTCGCGATAGTTGGGGTGGCCCTCGGACTCGGCCTGGGACATTGGGCCGTTCCTTATCTGCCGCCGTCTATTGCATCGCTGTTGGGTGGCGCGAGCCAAGGGCACGAAGGGCCAATGGCCGGCATGCCTGGCATGGTGGACATGCAGGGCATGGGGCCCGCCAAACGGGGTGAGCGCGAAATCGCCTTCTGGAAGTCGTCGATGATTCCCAACTTCATCTCGCCTAGGCCGGGTATGGACCCGATGGGTATGGAATTGATTCCGGTTTACGGGGACGAACTGGGGCAAGAGAAGTTGATCACATTGTCGCCTGAAGTGGTTCAGAACATGGGGCTGCGCACCGCGCCGGTCGTCATGGGAATTGCGGAACGCACAGTGCGGACCGTCGGCCAAATCGACTACGCGGAACCGCTCCTGGGCGACGTAACGCTCAAGGTCGGCGGATGGGTTGAAAAGCTGTTGGTGACATATGTCGGAGAGCGGGTCGAAAAAGGACAACCGTTATTCACGTTCTACTCTCCAGAGCTAGTCTCGGCGGAGGAAGAGTACCTCGGCAGCATCGGCAATCCATTGAGTCAAGACGCGGGTCGCCGATCTCCAGCGGGCGAGAATAGCTCCGTGTATCCGGCCGAGGACAAGTTGCGCTATTGGGATGTACCGGACTCGGAGATTGAGGAAATACGGCGGCTGAGGCGGCCGAAGAAGACTATCACCTTCCAGTCGCCCTACGCGGGATGGGTCATCGAAAAACATGCCTTCGAGGGCATGGAAATGAAGCCCGGCGATCGGTTCTACCGCATCGCCGATATGTCGACGGTCTGGGCGTATGTGTACATCTATGAGTTTCAGTTGCCGTGGGTACAGGTAGGACAGGAAGCCCGCCTAACGCTGCCATATCGCCCGGGTCAAGTGTTTCTCGGCAAGGTGGTCTACATCTACCCGGACGTGGACGAGAAGACGCGGCAGATTAAAGTCCGCTTGGAATTTCCGAACCCAAAACAGGCCCTGAAGCCCGAGATGTACGCCAACGTCGAGATTGCCGCTCAGCCGAGCGGCGGAAACCTCCTCGCACCGCTCGACGCGGTGATCTACAACGGGAAGCACAAGCAGATCGAAGGGCACGAACAGCGTGTCGGTTTTGCCTACGTCGAACTTGCACCAGGCCAGTATGATCCGCGAGAAGTCCTGTTGGGTGAAGAAGTTGGCGATGGCAACCTGCAGATCCTCGGCGGATTGAAGGAAGGGGAAAACGTCGTCGTCTCGGGCCAGTTTCAACTGGACAGCGAACGGCGCGTCAAAGAGGCAAACATGCGAATGATTGCCGCGATGAAGGGCGAGGCCCAGCAGTGATTGGCAAGATCATCGAGTTTTCGGTGAACAATAAGTTCCTCGTGATCCTGCTAACCGGGGTCATGGTATTGGCGGGTGTGTACGCCATCTACACAATCCGCCTCGACGCCATTCCCGACCTTTCCGACGTGCAGGTCATCATCTTCACAGAGTATCCCGGCCAGGCTCCGCGGGTGGTCGAAGATCAAGTGACCTATCCGCTCACGACGACGATGCTCGCGGTGCCCCATTCGAAGGTAGTCCGCGGATATTCGTTCTTCGGCTTCTCGTTCGTCTACATCATCTTTGAGGACGGGACGGACATCTATTGGGCGCGCAGCCGCGTGCTGGAATACTTAAGTTTTGTGGCGAACAAGTTGCCGCCGGGCGTTACGCCTCGATTGGGTCCCGACGCGACCGGCGTCGGATGGGTCTACGAGTATTCGCTCTTCAGCGGGTGGTACTGCCCCGACCACCCGGCTGGCATATTCCACGACCCCGACCGACCCGATCAATGGTACGCCAGTTTGACGGAAGCCCCTGAGGGCGTACGCGATCGGCTGGTGCGCGTGCGTGGCTTCAAAGAGCCGGGCAAATGCCCTCTCGACGGCAAACCACTTGTCCGGGCGGAGCAGGACCTCTCGCAACTCCGCTCGATCCAGGATTGGTATCTCCGCTATGAACTGACGGCGGTCGACGGGGTCTCCGAAGTGGCCAGCGTAGGCGGGTTCGTAAAACAGTATCAGATCGAGGTCGACCCGAATCGCCTGCTGGCCTTCAATCTTTCCATCAAAGACATTCGAAATGCCGTCGAACGGTCCAACAGCGACGTCGGTGGCCGAGTCATCGAAATGTCCGAGAACGAGTATATGGTTCGCGGGCTTGGCTATTTAGGCGGCGGCACGAGCGGACCGGACACCAATGAGAAAGTCCTGGAAGACCTGGTCGAATATTCCTCTGGGTACAACGCCGCAAGGAGCGCCAATTCTGCTCCGCGAAGTGGCCCAAATCCATGTTGGACCGGAGATGCGCCGCGGCATTGCGGAATCGGACGGCGAAGGTGAGGTGGCCGGCGGAGTCGTGATCATGCGGTTTGGCGAAAACGCCTATAACGTAATCCGCAACGTCAAGACCCGCCTGGAGGAATTGAAAACCGGGCTGCCTCCCGGCGTCGACCTCAAGGCCGAGTACGATCGATCGGCACTGATTGAACGAGCCATCGACACACTCAAACGCAAGCTACTCGAAGAGATGACCGTTGTGGCGCTGATCATCATCATCTTCCTATTACACTTCCGCAGCTCGCTCGTTGCTATTCTCGTGATTCCCACCGGCGTGCTGGCCAGCATCATCCTCATGGATTTAATCGGCCTGAGCGTGAACATCATGTCGCTGGGCGGTATCGCGCTGGCTATCGGCGTGATGGTTGACTCGGCTGTAATCATGATCGAAAACGCGCACAAGCATCTCGAACAAGGTGCCGAGGGACGTTCGCATTCCCAAATCGTCATCGACGCCTCCAAGGAAGTCGGCCCGCAATTATTCTTCTCCCTGTTGGTCATTACGGTCAGCTTCTTGCCAATTTTCAGCCTTGGTGGGCAGTCGGGCCGATTATTTAAGCCGCTCGCTTTCACCAAGACGTTTGCCATCGGCGCAGCGGCGATTTTGTCGATCACGCTCATTCCCGTGCTGATGGAGTTCTTCGTCCGGGGTCGTATCCCGCACGAAGACCGCAATCCAGTCAGCCGAGTGCTCATGCGCCTCTATGAGCCGCTGTTTTGGCTTGCACTCCGCGGCCGGGCGGTCACCATCTTGATTGCGATCGCGTTGGTCCTGGTCACCTGGTGGCCCTACTCGCAACTGGGCAGCGAGTTCATGCCGCCGCTGGAGGAAGGCGACCTCTTGTATATGCCCACGATGGATCCGTCGATTTCGACGACTAAGGCGGGAGAACTGCTGCAACAGACCGACAAGCTCATCAAGACCTTTCCCGAAGTGCATCACGTGTTCGGCAAGGCGGGCCGCGCAGAGACTCCTACCGATCCGGCCGGTCTTGCAATGTTCGAGACCACGATTGCCTTGCATCACGACAAATCCCATTGGCGGACGCGGCATGTCTCGCGCTGGTTCGCCGGCCTGCCCGGCTGGATCAAGGGCCCGCTCGCATACTTCTGGCCCGAAGACCCCACGATCACGGATGCCGAACTCATTTACGGCTGGAATGAGCCAAACGGGACGCACGTGCCCGGACTCGACGATGTGGTGAAACTGCCCGGTGTGACCAACGCCTGGACGATGCCAATCAAGACGAGAATTGACATGCTCTCCACTGGCATCAAGACGCCCGTTGGGATCAAGGTCGTCGGCAGCGACCTGAAGACGCTTGCCGAGCTGGCCGAGAAGATCTCGACTCAATTGCGCACGCTGCCCGACACCGTCAGTGTGTTCGCCGAAAAGACGATTGGCGGCTACTATGTCGATTTCAAAATCGATCGTTCCCGAGCCGCGCGGTACGGCATGAACGTGGAAGATGTACAGAATGTAATCCTGACTGCCCTGGGAGGCATGAAGGTTACAACCACAGTTGAAGGACTTGAACGCTACTCAGTCAACGTCCGCTATCCGCGCGAACTCCGAGACAGCTTGACCACGTTACGGAGGACTCTGATCGCCATTCCGACTGGCGCCCAAGTGCCTATCGAGCAACTTGCCGAACTCTCCGTCCACACCGGCCCCCCCGTGATTCGTAGCGAGCAAGCCAAGCCCAACGCTTGGATCTACATCGACGTGTCCACCAGCGACATCGGCGGATACGTCCGCCGCGCTCAGCAGCTCATCCAGGACAAGGTCATTAGCCGGCCCGATTTCCCCACCGGATATAGCGTGGTCTGGAGCGGCCAGTATGAATACATGCAGGAGGCCAACCGGCGGCTCAAGGTGGTCGTCCCGATCACCTTGGTGCTCATCGTTTTCCTCCTCTACATGGGCACTCGCAGTATTTTTCGCACCTTGGTCATCCTGTTGGCGGTGCCTTTCAGTCTGGTCGGCGCGATTTGGTTCCTCTATCTGCTGGGCTATCACCTGAGTTTGGCCGTATGGGTCGGCCTGATCGCTCTAGCCGGCTTGGACGCGGAAACCGGCGCCGTGATGCTGCTTTATTTGGACCTCTCCTACCGGAAAGTTCGAGCGCGAAGGACGCATGCACAGCCTACACGATCTGGAACTTGCCATCCACGATGGTGCGGTCAAACGCATTCGACCCAAGACGATGACCGTTATGGCGGCCTTATTCGGCCTAGTGCCGATTATGATCGGAGCCGAAACAGGTGCCGATACAATGAAGCGACTGGCCGCGCCGATGATCGGTGGCCTCGTCACCAGCTTCATGATGGAACTGTTGATCTACCCAGTCATCTTCTACTTCTATAAGAGGCGGGAAGTGCGCCATTTTGCGAGTATGGATGGACAGTTGCAGGCCGCAGGAACCGAATGAGAGCACTGTCGTATCATGTGGAGTTACGCGCTTGGGTTAACGTACCCGTGCCCTGCCACTGCATGCCGGGCGGTGGACAATTCATCAACCAGGACTCGACAGGGGTTTCCAATTCGTTCGTTTCTCGGTACGAATTGCCCTAAGGTGTTTCGCCAGCAAACCTTCGGACACCAAAGTCTCTAAACTTATGTCGCAATCAAAGTGCCATCAAACGTAGTCTATGACACAACTACTTTTCGCCTGCCAAGGCCGGTCCACATGGGATCAGCCCGCGCTTACCAAGAGCCGAGCTTGTTGGGGGCAAAGAGATGGGCTGCACCAGTTGCAACTGGCACAGGCAAGCCGGCGATTCCGTCGCCGCTCTTGAGCGTCGGAGCGACACGCTGAAGTGAGTTAAGTCCGCTTCTTGAGTGCTGAGGTGAGACACACGAATGGCACTTAGATTTCCGTAACTCCTTTTCGCATTAGGCGTTTAAGTTCATGGCGAGGCTTGGTCATCATTTCTGCTTTCCTTGGGTTCCTCTTTCGCATGCGAGGCTCGAATCGATCATGCCGGTCTGCGACGCGATGACTTGCCACGGCTTCTAACAGCTGCAGGTAGAGCTTTTCGCGGAACGTCGCGCCTTGGTGGCCTTGGAAGCTGATCAGCGGCTGGAACGCTTCGAGCGTTTGCACGGTTCCTTTGAAGCTGATTTCTCTTGGTTGAAGTTCATGCTGGCTGGCGGCTTGCGCCATGATGGTGCGGATCAGGTTGTAGGCCAGGACGTGCGTCCAGATCTCCTTGCGGACAAGTTCCGGCGTTTTGCACCGCAGGATATCCATCTGCATGGTGATCTTGATAGACCTCAAATCGAGTTCCTGACTCCACCGACTTCGATATAGGCTCGCCAGGTCTTCCTTGGTCGTCGATTCCGGATCGAGCAAGGTCGTGACCACAATGATCACCTTCGTGCGAAACCCGGGCTGTTCCACGCGAACGCGCGTCTCGCGAACCTCCAGGTAGTCGGGCAGGCTCTTGTAGGTCGCCCATGTGATGCCGCCAATCAACCGGTTGGGCTTCGGCCACCGGACGACGTGGTCGTCTTTTCCCAAGCGCCGACCGCGGCGAAAGTCGGCGTGCCGATGCGCCTTGTTGAGTCGGCTTACCGAATCGACGCCGCGCTGCTTGAGCGTCAACATCTCGTACCAGGTCGACATCAGGGCGTCCGTCAGCAGGACGTCTCCCGGAGAGAGAATGTCCCACATTCTCCGAAGGAGGCTCAACTCGCCTTGGCCTTTGCCAGCGTAACGGCTGATCCCCAGATCAAGCATCGCCCCGCATGACAGCGAGATGATCGAGCAGACTCTCGCGATGGGAAAACCCAGCCCGGGCTTCTGGTTGTAGACCTGAGGATAGGCGGCCTGGTTTTCCGGCGTGTCCGGCATCGACACCGTCGTTCCGTCAAACATGTAAACGGGTCGGCCTTTCCACAGCCACGCGGGATCAACCCCGTCGTCAAGCGCTTTCCCGACGTGGCGAGCGACGCCAGAAAAGAACTTCTCCGGCAGGCGCTTCCTGGCTTGGCAGTACGCGCCCGTTTCCGCAGAGCAGGGACGTCGCCCGCGTGAGACGCGGTGAGCGATCAGGCGGGCAACGGCCGCACGACAGGAATGATCCTGGCTCAGCACCTGGCTCAAGAACACCCACAGCGTCACCAGCGGCGAATAGACCCGGTCATGCCAGACGACATCCAGTGCTTTCAATGCCTGCGTGATCGTCCCCTCGGACAACACATCGCTGAACGGCAACTCGCCGTCTTGCAGGAACTGCCTCTGCAGAAAACGCACTTGTTGGCGGAACCGTCCCTGGTTAAATAGCGACATCGCGAGGCCTCCTTGCCAGTGATGGGCGTGTGACAGCTCCATCTACGCAAGAGAGGCCTTTTCCACCTATACCATTCTAAGGCAACATGTTACGCAAAATCTAAGTGCCATTCGTAGATTTCACCGACCGCAGTTACTCAGCATCTCCAACCATCACCTGACCACCGTCTTTGTCTTACGCGAAAACAGCCGGGCTTTGGCGGAGCTGCAGGAAGTCGGCATGCCGGCCGGGACATTGGTCGCTCTCGCGGACGCGCGCCCTTTCTTGCGGAGTCCACCGACGGTCATCGGCCGGCGATGTCAAGAAGCTCTCCGATTGATGGCAGTCTGGCACTTTGAATTCCGACAAGAGTCTACAAATAATCCCGCCCGAAACGTGGATGGCATCGGGACCTGCAGCAAAAAAAAAGTGCCGGTAAAGGAAGGTATTAGGCTCCCATGTCCGCCTGACGAGCTATCTACCCTCTGCCAGCCGAGAATAAAGAGTCACGGGGTGATATAATCAGCCTTTTGGACGCTGTCACGTAATATCCTGTCGCGGATCGAATCTGGCGACCCAAGCGCCCACAGATCAACTTTTCCGTTGGTCTACGATGAGCTGATGCGACTGGCCGCTGCCAAATTCGTCCGTGAGAAGCTGGGCGCGATCCTTATCCTCGCTGCCTGTGGTCTGGCAGGGCAAGGGGGCATACAATTTCGCAGCCGCAGCTTAGCCTTGCAATATACGTGATCGCTCGCGCCACCCATGATATGCTTCCTGGGAAGTGTGTGTGCAAATACCCAGCCGACTGGACTTGTCAACGCTATCGATCGAGAGTTTCTCACGGGTCTGGCTGATGTTAATACGCCATCTGCTGCCGGCGGTCTTGCTGAGTTGGGCGATGCAGACAATCGCCCTGGCACAGGAGGTCGACTTGCCCGGCTGGGACCTCGTGTGGCGCGACGAATTTGATTCGTCGAGCCTCGACATGAGCAAGTGGGAAGCGGTGACTCTCAACAGCACTTACCCAGGCGACGTGCACTACTACCTGCCGGAACACGCGTCGGTCGTCGACGGCAAGTTGCGAATCACGGCCACCGACGAGCCGATCGAGGACAAGTTGTACTGCTCGGCGCGTCTAGAGAGTTGGCAGGCGTTTGGGCCGGGCCGATTCGAAGCGCGGATCGACCTGCCAACTGGACAGGGGATGGCGCCCGCCTTCTGGCTGTACCCCAACGACCCGGCGATCCCATGGCCGACCGGCGGCGAGATTGACATCATGGAGAACCTGGGGAGCGACTCCAGTTTCACGATCAGCGCCTACCACTGGCAAACCGTCCCTGGGCCGTGTTGCGACGGGCTCGAATCAGTGTTCGACGTATACGTCCCGACCGTCGGGGGCGAACCGGTCAATTTTCACGAGGGGTTTCACATCTTCGCAGCGGAGTGGGATGACGACGAGATCCGCTACTATGTCGACGGCGTGCTCCACTTCACCGTGACGGAGACCGCCTCCCGGCTCATTTTCGAGACGCCCAAAAACATCATCCTCAATCTGGCCGTGGGAGGAAACTTTGCCGGTAACCCAGACGAGACGACCGTGTTCCCGCAGTCGATGGACGTCGACTACGTGCGCGTCTGGACGCGTGCGACGCGCCGGCGCCAGGCGACTACAACGGCAACGGCATTGTTGACGCCGCGGACTACACGGTTTGGCGCAACCACCTTGGCAGTGCCACATCGCTTGCCAACGACGATACTCCTGGTGTTGGCCCGGAAGATTACGACCGGTGGAAGTTGCACTATGGCGAAGTGTTTGGGGGCAATGCGCCCGGCGGCGGCACGGCGCTGCCCACCGCCGATCCGCTGTCGGCAGAAGCGCCCGAGCCGTCGACCCTTATACTGATGATGTTGGCGGCGGCCGGCTGGTGCTTAAGGCGAGGCCGGGCCGCGTAGAAAGCCCCTTTAAATCGTCGACGTATGACACTATCGACATCCCGCCGTTTTTGCAACGCTTCCTCCGGAGAACCTGCTTCGGTCGCCCCACCGATTGCTTTTCTTCGCCGCTCCAACTTGCGGAGGTTGCATCGGCCTCGCTGAGTTGGGATTTGTCCAAACTCGCAGCGGTGTTTCGTTCTGCAAGAGACCGCTGCGAGTTAGCTTCGGGCGCAACTCGCTGGTGTTTGTCCAACCGCTGTCAGATAGAGAAACTACGAATTGCGTTCGGTGTGTCTCACGAATGGCACTTAGATTTTGCGTAACATGTTGCCTTAGAATGGTATAGGTGGAAAAGGCCTCTCTTGCGTAGATGGAGCTGTCACACGCCCATCACTGGCAAGGAGGCCTCGCGATGTCGCTATTTAACCAGGGACGGTTCCGCCAACAAGTGCGTTTTCTGCAGAGGCAGTTCCTGCAAGACGGCGAGTTGCCGTTCAGCGATGTGTTGTCCGAGGGGACGATCACGCAGGCATTGAAAGCACTGGATGTCGTCTGGCATGACCGGGTCTATTCGCCGCTGGTGACGCTGTGGGTGTTCTTGAGCCAGGTGCTGAGCCAGGATCATTCCTGTCGTGCGGCCGTTGCCCGCCTGATCGCTCACCGCGTCTCACGCGGGCGACGTCCCTGCTCTGCGGAAACGGGCGCGTACTGCCAAGCCAGGAAGCGCCTGCCGGAGAAGTTCTTTTCTGGCGTCGCTCGCCACGTCGGGAAAGCGCTTGACGACGGGGTTGATCCCGCGTGGCTGTGGAAAGGCCGACCCGTTTACATGTTTGACGGAACGACGGTGTCGATGCCGGACACGCCGGAAAACCAGGCCGCCTATCCTCAGGTCTACAACCAGAAGCCCGGGCTGGGTTTTCCCATCGCGAGAGTCTGCTCGATCATCTCGCTGTCATGCGGGGCGATGCTTGATCTGGGGATCAGCCGTTACGCTGGCAAAGGCCAAGGCGAGTTGAGCCTCCTTCGGAGAATGTGGGACATTCTCTCTCCGGGAGACGTCCTGCTGACGGACGCCCTGATGTCGACCTGGTACGAGATGTTGACGCTCAAGCAGCGCGGCGTCGATTCGGTAAGCCGACTCAACAAGCGCATCGGCACGCCGACTTTCGCCGCGGTCGGCGCTTGGGAAAAGACGACCACGTCGTCCGGTGGCCGAAGCCCAACCGGTTGATTGGCGGCATCACATGGGCGACCTACAAGAGCCTGCCCGACTACCTGGAGGTTCGCGAGACGCGCGTTCGCGTGGAACAGCCCGGGTTTCGCACGAAGGTGATCATTGTGGTCACGACCTTGCTCGATCCGGAATCGACGACCAAGGAAGACCTGGCGAGCCTATATCGAAGTCGGTGGAGTCAGGAACTCGATTTGAGGTCTATCAAGATCACCATGCAGATGGATATCCTGCGGTGCAAAACGCCGGAACTTGTCCGCAAGGAGATCTGGACGCACGTCCTGGCCTACAACCTGATCCGCACCATCATGGCGCAAGCCGCCAGCCAGCATGAACTTCAACCAAGAGAAATCAGCTTCAAAGGAACCGTGCAAACGCTCGAAGCGTTCCAGCCGCTGATCAGCTTCCAAGGCCACAAAGGCGCGACGTTCCGCGAAAAGCTCTACCTGCAGCTGTTAGAAGCCGTGGCAAGTCATCGCGTCGCAGACCGGCATGATCGATTCGAGCCTCGCATGCGAAAGAGGAACCCAAGGAAAGCAGAAATGATGACCAAGCCTCGCCATGAACTTAAACGCCTAATGCGAAAAGGAGTTACGGAAATCTAAGTGCCATTCGTGAAATCTACCTCAATCAGATCGCGGTTCCACGAAACTACAGCGGCTGGACAAACACCAGCGGATTAGCTCATCCAGCTAGGTGCAGAGGTCTTGCGCGAGATTTGACACCGACGCGCGTTTCAGCGAGGGCGAATTGACAGCGGTGGGGACACCTCAGCAGGTTGCGACACGATTCCCAAGCCGAAAAAGGGTGGGTTGTTGGCGTGTGTCACGCGTTGATGAGTTTACGACCCATTTGGCATCGGCGCGAACAAATCGCCAGGGTTCCGGCGAGTAGCATCAACAGCGTTGTCGGTTCGGGCACGGCGGCATTCGCGCCTGAACCGCTGCCGGCGTGGTTGCCGAGGTTGGATTTCCAGACATTGTAGTCGGCCTGCGTGACGCTGCCGGGCGTAGTGTCGTTGAAGAGCGTTACGCTTTGCCCCAAATGGTCGCGCCAAACCGTGTAGTCGGCCGCGTCAACGATGCCGTTGCCGTTGTAGTCGCCGGCCAGACCGATTGCTTGCAACATTACGCTGGTGCTGTTGACGACCAGGTTGAACAAACTGGCCGCCGAGCCCGTGAGCACGAATCCGTTGTCCACAATGCTGCCTGCGGTGAGGATCGTGAACTGCTGCCCGCCGCTGGGCGTGAAGCCGTTGATTAGCGATAGGTCCAACGCCCCGTCGAGCGTGGCGCTGCCCGCGATCGTCAGCCGGTCGAACTCGCTGCCCGGTGTCGTTCCGCCGAGCTCGATTTCGAGATTGGTGAGCGGACCCAAGGTCAAGTCGCCGCCAAAAGCCATCGTGCCGGGGCTGAAGCCGGGCAGCAGATCGCCGAGCGCCTGCACCTGGCCGCTGCCGACATTGCCGTTGCCAGAGAGGCGCCGAAGAAGACGGCCGTGGAACCCCCCGCCACGTTGAGCGTGCCGCTGTTGATCACGTCGTCGTAGAACGTGACGCCACTGTTGCCCGCCACGGCAATCGTGCCAGTGGCGCTATTGGTCACGTCTCCCTCGACGTCCGCTGTGCCGAAACTCAGGGCGACCGCGCCGTTGTTTGTCAGTCCGCTGTCGAATCGCAAAACTGCATTGCGGGCAACGATATTGCCAGTTCCGGACATGTTCGTCGCCGCGCCGACAAACTCGATTTCCGCGAGAGCGAGGCTAGTTCCAATGGCTTCTACACGGCCCGAGTTTGACACACTCGCGCCGCTGACGACCATCCGCTCACCCGCGCCGGAGCGGACTTCGCCACCAGCGGCAACCACCAGATTGGCCACCAGCACGCCGTCACCACGCAATACGCCGCCCGTTTTGATTGTCGCCCCGTGCAGCGTCGTAATTCCGGCACCGGCAGACAGCTTGAGGGTCGAAGCGCCGGCTCCGCCACCCACGACTAACTCGTTGACGGTTCGCGATGCACCGCCGATGCCCGCGGCGGTCACGGCGCCCGGCCCGTCGACGAATACCTGCATCACTTCATCGGGCTGGCCGCTGTGGTCCCAAGCCGTGCCCGAATCCCAGTTTCCGGAGCCGCCGACCGAATGCTGGCGGACGATGCGGACGTAGATTTCAGCCACGCCGTCGACATCTTGGTCGGCAAAGTACAAGACCAAGCTGCCGTCGGGGCTGAACTGCTGCGACAATACATCGCCGCCCGCCACAAGGGGGCTGTTGAGCTTCACCGCCGTGCCCCCCGCACTGGGGACGATGAAGATTTCTTGCACTTCGTCCGTCGTCTGGTCGGCCGAGTAGAGAACGCGGCTCGAGTCGGGACTGAACTGCACGCCGCTGGAAAACACGTTGCCGCCGGCCACCAGCGGGCCATTGAGCTTCACAGCCGTACCGCCCGTGCTGGGGACGCTGAAGATTTCACTCACGCCGTCGGTAGTTTGGTCAGCTACGTACAAGACGCGGCTCGAGTCAGGACTGAACTGCAGGCCGCCGGAAAACACGTTGCCGCCGGCCACCAGCGAGCCATTGAGCTTCACAGCCGTACCGCCCGCGCTGGGGACGCTGAAAATTTCATTCACGCCGTCCGTAACTTGGTCGGCCAGGTAGAGAACGCGGCTCGAGTTGGGGCTGAATTGCAGGCCGCTGGAAGACACGTTGCCGCCGGCCACCAGCGGGCCATTGAGCTTCACAGCCGTACCGCCCGCGCTGGGGACGCTGAAGATTTCATTCACGCCGTCCGTAACTTGGTCGCCCAAGTAGAGAACGCGGCTGGAGTCGGGGCTGAACTGCAGGCCGCTCGAAAACACAGCGCCGCCGGCCACCAGTGGGCCATTGAGTTTCACCACCGCGCCCCCCGTGCTGGGGACGCTGAAGATTTCAGTCACGCCGTCGGTAACTTGGTCGGCCAGGTAGAGAACGCGGCTCGAGTTGGGGCTGAATTGCAGGCCGATGGAAGACACATCGCCACCTGTGACCAGCGGGCCGTTGAGCTTCACGGTCGCGCCCCCGCGCTGGGGACGCTGAAGATTTCATTCACGCCATCCGTAACTTGGTCGGCCAGGTAGAGGACGCGGCTCGAGTTGGGGCTGAATTGCAGGCCGATGGAAGACACATCGCCCCCAGAGACCAGCGGGCCGTTGAGCTTCACGGCCGCGCCCCCACCCACGCTAGGGACGCTAAAGATTTCAAACACTTCGTCGGCGGTTTGATCGGCCATATAGAGGATGCGGCTCGAGTCGGGGCTGAACTGCTGAAAAAACACGTCGCCGCCGGCCACCAGTGGGCCGTTGAGCTTTACCGCCGTACCGCCCGCGCTGAGGACGCTGAAAACTTCGAATACATCGTCGGTGGTCTGATCACCCAGGTAGAGGACGCGGCTCGAGTCGGGGCTGAACTGCAGGCCGCTCGAAAACACATCGCCGCCGGCAACCAGTGGGCCGTTGAGCTTCACCGCCGCGCCACCCGTGCTAGGGACGCTGAAGATTTCATTCACGCTGTCGGTGGTCTGGTCGGCCAGGTAGAGGACGCGGCTCGAGTCAGGGCTGAACTGCAGGCCGCTCGAAGAGACATCGCCGCCGGTCACGAGCGGGCCGTTGAGCTTGATCGGCGCGGCCGCGGAAGCCCCTTCGCTCGTCGTGGTCGTCAAGATCACCGCCACAAGCAATCGCAGAGCCAAGAACGAAACCGCTGATGAGTCGCACAAACGAAGTTCACGAGACATGGGTGGCCCGCCATTAAGGGTGAGGGTTGTCGCCCCACCGGCTAATCACCGGTTAGAGGCATCCCGCTTGCGGAAGGGCGCGGCAGCATTCTAGTCTCTTATGCGCCTTCCCGCAATTTAATATGCGGCAAACCGATAGGAAACGCCCACACCACGGGAGTCGAACGGCTCCGAGGGCAGCGAACCACTGGAAGGCTGTCGCTCAATCAACCAGCCAAGGCTCCCAGCGAGGCGCGACCGGGGAGGGTCAAAGCGCCCGAACGCTTCGAATCTTGTCGCGGTGTGAGGCCGGAGGTCCGACCGCCTGTCGGGGCACGTAGCTCGCTCTAGCTGGATAAGTCGTATCGCACAGCGCCGATCGGCGTTGGCGACAGGGCGGTGCGGGAGTCGGGAACGCTGCGACTCAATGCGCTCAGGAGGGCGTGTCGAATGGCACTAGCTTAAGCGCTGCGCAGATGACTGCGCTTGGTCATTTCACTAGATCGCTGATCTTCACACCTAGCGTTTGGGCCACAGCTAGCACCGTCGAGATGCGCGGGTCTGACGTGCGATAGAGCAAGAACCACGCACGCTTTTTTGCGGTCGGACCGTCGTATCCCAAGCCTTCGCCGAGTTCATTTAGCGTCATTCCCGAACGCTCAAACAAGTTGCGAATGTTGTCCATCACGCCGTCTGCGGTCATGGTTTTCCGACTTTTCTGAGCCAAGTGAACAAACCCACCATGCGTCTACGTAAGTATAGACAATGAGGGTTGGTCACACCAGCCAGCAAAGCGCGGACTCGGTGAAGCAGCCACTTTGACTGACGGCATCAAATCACCCCCCAGGCGTTTCCGCCTAAGAACGGGACCTGTCCGAATCGCAATCGAATCAGGCGGCAGGAATCGCTGTCAATCTGAAGGCGATTCCATGGCGAGCTTGGATGCGGTACGCGCCCGCTTTGCGCGGAATGAGGGACTCCCGTTCGCCAACATTTTGACCGAGGCCAGCATCCGCGACGTTCTCCACGAACATGGCGTTCAGTATCGGGACCGCGTGTTTAACCCAGTCACCACCATCTGGGGTTTTCTGAGTCAGGTGCTCAGCGAAGACCATAGTTGCCGCGACGCCGTGTCGCGGATCATCGCGCATCGTGCGACGAATGGGCTGGCAGTTTGTTCGCCGAATACGGCCAGCTATTGCGAGGCGCGGAGCCGTCTTCTCACGGGGGTACTCTCCACGTTGGCGAAGCAGACCGCCGAAGAGTTACAGACGAGCATCACCCGCCAGTGGAAGTGGAACGGTCGCTCCGTGTTCATCGTCGATGGCTCGAGCGTCTCGATGCCGGACACACCGGAAAACCAACAGATGTATCCGCAGCCGCCCCAGCAAGCGACAGGACTGGGTTTCCCGCTGGCCCGGATCGCCGTGCTGTTATCGCTCGCCACCGGCGCTTGCCACGATCTGGAAATCGCGCCGTACCAGGGCAAGGGCACCGGCGAAAAGAGTCTCTTCCGCCGCATGTACGACACTCTTAAACCTGGCGATGTGGTTGTTGCCGATGCCTTATTCGACGATTACTTCATCGTGTGGGAATTGTACAAGCGCAACATCGACATCGTTGCTCGAGCTCAGTACGAGCGCACGGGCAGCCGGATATCAGAGACTAGCCCCGAGGGCGATATGCTCGTTTGGCAGCGTCCCAACAAGCCGCGCGGAATGACGGGAGAACAGTACCACAACTACCCAAAGAGCCTCGTCATGCGGCAGGTGACCGTTGACGCCCACGACAAGAACAACCGCGTCACACAATTCAAGGTCGTGACCACGATTCTCAACGTGTCGATCGATGGCAAGCAGATCGGCGATCTGTTCGAGCGGCGGTGGGAAGGAGAGGTCGATATCCGATCGATTAAGTCGGCCATGCAGATGGATATCCTGCGATGCAAAACACCGGACATGGTCCACAAAGAGATTTGGACTCACTTATTGGCGTACAACTTGCTCCGCACGGTAATGGCCGTTGCCGCCGACGAAAATGACACCGAGCCTCGCAAGGTAAGTTTCAAAGGAGCGAAGCAAGCCTTGACAGCCTTCGCTCCGAAGATTGAGGCGGCTAGGCCGGAGGAGCGCGCACCGCTCGTTGATGCGATGCTAACGACCATTGCCTACCACCGCGTAGGCAACCGACCTGGGCGCTGGGAACCGCGAGCGCAAAAACGACGGCCGAAGCATGCCGCGCGACTAACGCAACCACGACGCATCGCCAAGCTGCCGAAGAACCGTTCAAAGTGGTTCTAGGTCGGACAAAGCAGACTCATCGGGGCGAGGTCGCTCGTAACATCACCGGCAGTCACGGGGAAGCTCCTTGCTCTCCGCTCGTCCACTACGGCATCGTTTCCCACCGATTCATCATCTCTCGGTATTCCAGGCAAACAAGAGAGGTACCCAATTCGACTGACAGGCAGACTTGCCGCAAAACGAACCGCTGCCTGGCGCAGTCATCTTGATCATGAGACCTTAACCTAGTGCCATTCGTGGGAACCACCGCTGCGAGTTCGCCCGAGTCCTAACTCAGCGAAGTTGATGCAACCTCGCTCACGAAGCGGACCGCGATACTCGCAGCGGTCTCGATACCGAAGCGCGGTGCGGAACCGAGCCGGTAACCGTGTTTGCATCATTTTGACTGCGATTGTTGGTGAGTTCCGGACGAGGGGAATCAGATTACGCCGCAACGTGCTAGCAGCCTGTTGAAAAAGTCGATTTCGCGTGTTTGCTAGCTGCAGGATTCCCGAAGATTCTTGTAGCTAGCAACCCTCCGTTTGGGCCTTTTTCAACGGGCTGCTAGGGGTGCCTCGATGACGACTGAAATCTCAGCGAGAATAGTTTGAGGACTCAAGTAAGTCTACGTGCCATTCCAGCCTCCATCTCAGCAAGTGAACTGTAGCTTCTTTGGAGCTTTCTGCTGACGACGTTTCCGCATCTTGCTCACTCGGACTCTCCTGGAGCCAAGAGACCGCCAATTTTAGCTGCCGCTCAGTCTCATTGTCGTTGACGCAGGACATCAGCAATTGCCTTAAATACTGGTTTCCTTTGACGTCAGCCGCGGGGAAAGTTAGGCTAAAGCGCAGTCTCTATCCTATTAGCCAAGAATTCGCGACGGATTCTCGCCCTCTTTTGCAGAGTAACTAGTATGGCGATCCGTTGCCCCGACGATACGTCTCAGCTCTTGGCGCGCGTGGCCGAAGGAGATTCTTCGGCGGCAGACCACTTGTTACACCGTCACCGAGAACGGTTGGTGGCCATGGTCCGACTGCGGATGGACGGTCGGCTCACGGCGCGTTTTGGTCCGTCGGATGTCGTCCAAGACTCCTTGGTGGAGGCACATCATAAATTGCCAAACTATGCCAAGTCTCAGCCGATTCCGCTTTATTTATGGCTGCGTGGGATTGCTTGGCAGCGACTCGTTCAGCTTCAACGCCAACATTTGCATGCGAAACGTCGCTCGGTCGGTCGCGAGGAACGACTACCGTTCGTCTCGGACCAATCGGAAGCGATTCTTGCCGAAAGATTGGTCCAGTCCGCCACTCACGCCAGTGGTCATGTTATTCGCCAGGAAGTGCGTAGTCGTGTTCGGGCTGCAATCCAGGAACTTCCCGATATTAGCCGCGAAATCATCGTTCTACGCCACCTGGAAGAATTATCGTTTAAAGAGATTACCGAAGTGCTTGGTCTGAGCGAGGCCGCGATCTATTCTCGCTATCGTCGTGCGATCGAGAGTTTGACCCAAAGTTTGACCGATCATTCCGAATAATGTTTTTCTGATCTCTCGCGACTCTTCCCGTCGCAAAAAAGCGAGGGGCAACTATGGCACCTCCTAATCACTCCACCAGCCAAGATCCAGTTGATCTTGAAGCGGCCTTCGACATTCTTGTCTGTCAAACCGTAGCCAACTTGGAGAATGGGGAAGCTATTGATGTTACGGAGATCTGCGCTGAGTCGCCTGAATTGGCCCCCCGACTGCGACAACTCCTGCCGGCCTTGGAAGCAGTGACACAACTGCGTCCTGTCAGTGGGACGAAGAACGGCAATTCGCGATCGCATCTCCTAGGGGCAGTCGACTTAGCCGAAAGCGAGGAGGAGGAACCGACGCGAGGTATTTTGGGGGACTTCCGCATCTTGCGCGAGCTAGGTCGGGGAGGAATGGGGGTCGTCTACGAAGCCGAACAAGTATCGCTGTCCCGGCCAGTTGCCCTCAAGGTGCTGCCTTTTGCCGCGATGCTCGACGAAACCCAGCTCAAGCGATTTAAGAATGAAGCCCGTGCGGCAGCCACACTCAAGCATCCGCACATTGTGAGCGTCTACTCCGTAGGCTGCGATCGTGGTGTCCATTACTATGCGATGGAACTGGTCGATGGTGAAAGTCTTGATCGAGTCATCCATCATTGTCGAGATGAGCGAAGCGGCGTGGGGAATGAAACAAGTGCGAGCGCCGCGGCCGAAACCGTTGCGGCTGCGCTTTCTACAAAGGGGGAAGCCAATTCGTCGAGACGCTTCCGCACCCTCGCGCGACTCGGCGCGGAAGCAGCGGACGCCCTGCACCACGCCCATCAAGTGGGAATAATCCACCGAGATATCAAGCCCGCCAACTTGATTATCGACTTGGCTGGCAAGCTCTGGATCACAGATTTTGGTCTGGCACGCATTGAAGCGGACGCGGGGCTCACGATGTCGGGCGACATGCTGGGCACACTCCGTTACATGAGCCCCGAACAGGCCCTGGGCCCAGGAGTCGTCGATCATCGCACGGATGTGTATTCACTCGGCGTAACCCTGTATGAACTTGCGACGCTCGAGCCTGCTTACGGTGGAACTGATCGCCAGCACCTGCTGCACGAGATCGCGACAACGGATCCGCCTTCGCCGCGACAACTCAATAGCAGAGTTCCTACCGATCTTGAAACGATTATCCGCAAGGCAATCGAGCGCGACGCTGCCGATCGTTATCGGAGCGCGCAGGAGTTTGCCGACGATCTGCGACGTTTTATGGACAGCCAGCCAATCCATGCGCGGGCGCCCTCGATCAGGGACCGGTTTGTCAAATGGTCACGACGACACACGGAGTTGGCATGGGCCGCATTGGGAGTTTTGCTGTTGGTGATCACCATGTTGAGCATTGGCACGGTGTTGGTCGCTCGATCTCGCAACGAAGCGAACGAGCAGCGTCTGCTTGCTATCGGTGAAAAAGACAATGCGATTGCCGAACGCAATAATGCAACCGAGGAGCGAAACAAAGCCCGTCAGAGCCAGTATAATGCAGAAATTGTTGCCGGGCAGATGGAAGGTAAGAGTAAGAACATCAGTCGCTTGCGCGCAAAACTCGCTGGTCATTTGCCCCTTCAAGGGGAGCCGGACCGCCGCGGTTGGGAATGGTACTATTTGAAGTCGCTGTGCCACCTAGAACTACGCACCATGCGGGATGAAGGTGCCTATCCACTTGCCGCCTGGAGTCCTGATGGAGCACTCATCGGTACCCCGGGGAAGATTTGGGACAGTAGCACTTACGAGTGCATCCGCAATTATGACTTCTCTCTCATTTTGCGGTACTGTGTTGCCTGGAGTCCCGATGGCCGCAAGTTCGCCTGGGGAGCCACCGACGACGACAATGCAATCTACATCTGGAACCGTGAGGCAAACACCGTCGATCGGCTCACCGGACACAAAGAGGGTCTGTGGGGTCTGGACTGGAGCCCTGATGGAACCCAACTCGCCAGTTGTTCAATCGACTTTACGGTCAAGATCTGGGACGTTGCCACGCGCACGGTAGTCCGCACCATGACGGTTGACGACAACGTGACATCTGTCGCCTGGAGCTCCGATGGCAAGCAGCTTTTCGCGGGGGTCGATCGCAAGGGAGTCTTTGCTTGGGACCCTCTGACCGGAGTGCTATTGTTTCATTTGCCCTCGGAGTTCCAGCATACTGCGTTGTGTCGTCTTCCGGGCAACGAACGAATTGCCGTCGTGGAGAACGACCGCTGGTATTTATTCGACACGACGAACCGAATAATTACGGAAGAACATCCCTTATCCCGAGGACATGCGATTGCCTGCAGCCCAGATGGCCAGCAAATTGCGGTGACCCATGGGGAAGCCGTTTCCGTTTGGGATGTGAATGGCAATCGCCCCCCCGTTGAGTTGAATGGGCATTTACGCGAAGTGTTGTCCGTGGCCTGGAGTCCCGATGGCGGCCATCTCGTCACTTCCTCCGACGACTATGAAATCAAGGTGTGGGACCTTTCCGCGACAGCGGCTTCCACGACCCTCGCGCTCGACGCTTCGATCGACTCCATCAAGTGGGGAAAAGATAACGCGACTTTGACGGCGATCAATGAGGCAGAAAACACGGCCTCTACCTGGCGGTTTCCGGAGAGCAAGTCCGCCCGCAGCAATCTGCCCATGCTTGAAGATGCGTTATGCTACAGCTCCGACCGTCGTTTCGCGGCGGTGTATTCTGAGCAGCAGCATGCGATTTCCATTGTCGAGACGAACACCAAGCAAGAGATATCACTCTTGCGATTACCGCAGGATCAGGGGCTCTGGCCGATACATCCTTGCAAGTTCTCACGTGACGCTTCTCGGCTAGTCACTATTACGTCAGAAAACCGAGATATCTTTATTAGCTGCTGGGATATTGGACAGGAACGCTGTCTCTCGACATGGAATTGGAGGACGTACGATCTACGCCCGGGCAAAGTCGAGCATCTGACGTGGTCGGCCGATGGAGCCTACGTGTGCCTAGCTGGTCACGGTGATGTCGGCGATGGCCGTAACTACTGGACCGATCACTTACATGTCATTGACGTCTCGAGTGGCAAGCGAGTATTGAAGCGAATCCCGGCGGGAGGGAGGAAACTCTTAATTGGTTCCGTGGCATTGAGTCCGTCGGACAAATTCATCGCCATTGGCACGACGGATGGCCGCGTTGAAGTGATGGAGCTGGCCTCGCAACAAACCGTCTTTAGCGAGAAGATTCATCACGACTCGGTGCAGTCTCTGGCGTGGCATCCCAACGAGGATCGCTTGGCTTCTTCATCGATAGAAGGAGTCGTTAAGATCCTCTCGGCGACCTCGGGGCAACCGCTGTTGACCTTCTCACTTGCTGATGAGAGCGCCGCGAGTTTGGCCTGGAGTTCGGATGGCCATCGTTTAGCGGCCGGAACCACCCAGGGCAACGTGCAAACTTGGGACGCCTCGCGAGGTTACGAGATTGCTGCCGGCGTTCGCCGCGGAGAGCTGGCCTGGGAGTATTATGATCTGGCCCACTCGTCCACTGGCGAAGTCAGAGTCGCCGCGCTCCAAGAAGCGTTGCGGCATGCACCCGACACGATGGCCTTCTGGAATCTGCGTGGCAGTATTCGAGCCATGCTGGGCGAATTCGAGCAGGCCGCCGATGAGTTTGCCAAGCTCATCTCAACGGACATTCGTGAATCGCTCATAGCGGTGCTCTTGCGAGCGGAATGCCTGCTTGCGGCCGGAAATGACCTCGGCTTTCAGCAGCAATGCCAGGCCCTCGTCGTCGCGTTTGCAGCAGACCCCGTCTTGTCGACAAGACAACAACTCATTGTCTGCTGCACAAAAGCCCCTAATTCCTCGGTCGATACCGCGGAATTGGTCAAGATAGCGAATCTCCCTGTGGAGAAGGCTGAAGACCAGAAAGATCAAAATTATTTTGTTGGCATAAGTCTCCTGAGAGATGGCCAGTACGAAGAGGCGGCGCGGATTCTGACAAGTGTCGACGAGGGGTATCCGCCCGGCGGAAATGCTCAAAACCATATCAATCAAGCCTACACGCTCTATTTTCTTGCCCTGGCACGTTTCCACCTGGGAAACATCGAGCAATCTCAACGGCTATTGCACGAGGCCAATGATCATGCTTCTCAGTCGGGCGACCTCGAGTGGAATTGGTGGGACCGCGTGAAACTCGGTCGCTTGCGCGACGAAGTAACCGCCGCTCTCGCCCAGTAGCGATTGGTGGACCTTCTCAAACAGCGGATTTCGCTATTCTGCCTCGATTTTCCACCGCGGCGCCTGATTCTGCACGCGCGTCTCATTCTCAAGATGACGGCCTGTATCGGCTCGCGCGGGCAAATTCTTCGTTCAATTTGCCCAATTCTTCGGAATCTTCGACAGATTCATTCACGCTCCTGCAGGACTACTGCTAGGGGGAGTTCCCGCCCGTTGCGTTAACCCCACTCCCGCTGAACTCGTGCCGCGCGTGCCTGCGCGACGTGGCCGACTTGTGCGCTGATCGGAGACTCTCTGATGATCCGCTGGACACCATTCGCGAGCCACGTCGTATGGGTTCCCGCTCAACCACGTCGCCCAGCGTGCGCCTTGCGTGCGTATCGAGCGCCTGCGGTGCTGATACAGTCGAAGACGACATTGTGTGCGCAGAAATCTCAACCGGAGTGACCTGTTAATGTTTTTTTATCCCCACGCCAAGTTCAACCGAACAGTTTTTGAATACCGCGTTTCCTGTTGTCTCTTTTGGCGAAAGGCATCGTCTATTCTGGCAACGCTCTATCACCCTGTTCGGTTCGACACCCGATCGCTCATCCCCACCACCCGTACCGTTGGTGACTCCTTCGGAAAGAGCCGCTTCTTGAAACCGAATACGGCTAAGGCCATCGCAAGCTTCGTGATAGTAATTTTGCTCTCGTCTGCAGCCCATAGTGAAACGCCGCTTGCAGTTGAGTGGATCCGCCAATTCGGAACCAGCAGCACTGATTCTGGCTACTCTACGGCAGTGGATTCTGATGGAAGTGTCTATATCAGCGGATCCACCTCCGGTAGCCTCGGAGGGACCAACGCCGGCGGGTTAGACGCCTATCTCAGGAAGTATGACAGCGCGGGCAACGAGCTCTGGACGCGGCAATTCGGAACCAGCAGCCTGGACGACACCGCCCTTTCCGTAGCGGTGGACTCTTTTGGGGGCGTCTACATCGGCGGCTACAGCTCCGGTAGCCTCGGAGGGACCAACCGCGGTGAGGCCGACGCCTACCTCAGGAAGTACGACAGCGCAGGCAACGAGCTCTGGACGCGGCAGTTCGGAACCAGAACCACTGACTACACCCACTCCGTAGCGGTGGACTCCTTTGGGGGCGTCTACATCAGCGGCTACTCATTTGGTAGCCTTGGAGGGACCAACGCCGGCGTGACTGACGCCTATCTCAGGAAGTACGACAACGCAGGCAACGAGCTCTGGACGCGGCAATTCGGAACCAGCAGCAGAGAAGACAATTGGTCCGTAACGGTGGACTCCATTGGGGACGTCTACACCACCGGCTACACCTCTGGTAGCCTTGAGGGGACCAATGCCGGTGGGGCCGATGCCTATCTCAGGAAGTATGACAGCACAGGCAACGAGCTTTGGACGCGACAGTTCGGAACCAGTAGCAATGAGTACGGCCGCTCCGTAACGGTGGACGCCATTGGAGACGTCTACATCACCGGCAATACATTCGGCGGTAGCCTCGGGGGGGCCAGCGCCGGCGGGTTCGACGCCTATCTCAGGAAGTACGACAGCGCAGGCAACGAGCTCTGGACGCACCAATTCGGAACCAACAGCACTGACGAAAGCTGGTCCGTAGCGGTGGACGCCGTTGGGGGCGTCTACATCACTGGCGACACCTCCGGTAGCCTCGGGGGGACCAACTCCGGTGGTACAGACGCCTTTCTCGTGAAGTACGACAGCGCAGGCAACGAGCTCTGGACGCACCAGTTCGGAACCAGCGTCTCTGACGTCAGCTACTCCGTAGCGGTGGACGCCGTTGGGAGCGTCTTTCTCAGCGGCTACACATCTGGCAGTCTGGAGGGTATCAACGCCGGCGGTAGAGACGCGTTCCTGATAAAGTTCAGCGCCGTGCCCGAGCCATGCTCGATCGTTCTGATTGCGTTCGGATCGATCTTACTGCCGCTCCACCGCCGCCGCGGCGCCTGAACCTGCGCTCCTACAACTGCAAGATGACGGCCTGTTTCGGCCCGCCCGGGCCAATTCTTCAATCAAATTGCCCGATTCATCAGAATATTCGACAGATTCATTCACGCTCCTGCAGGACTAGTACTAGGGGAACATTCCCGCCCGTTGCGTTAACCCCAACCTCAGCTCTGTTTGCTGGGCTGGCTAATCCTGCTCACGTCCCGTGTCGGACCGAGCTATTGGCTGGTTGCAATTCCAGAAACTTCATTTGAGAGAACTATTATGCATTTTAAACAACTAGGACTTTTAGCGGTCGTCGTGCTGTGCTTTGCCTCACCCAAGGTGAACGCGTCGATAGAAACATACGCCTCAAGAGCTTTATTTGATGCTGCAGTAGGTGGGCAAACGCTGATTGATTTTGAAGCCCAAAATCCGGGAGGACCATTCGGGCTAAACGACTATGGAGCCAATCTCAACATTGGTCCGGTTTCATTTACGCAGGCAGACAGCCGTGTTTGGGTATTTGGTGAAAACTACTACTCCACCTCTGGGCTTTCCTCTTCGTATCTCAATCACAACGACACCGGGACGCAGAATCTCATCATCAATTTCGGCGGTAGTGGCATTTATTCATTGGGAATGGATATCGGCCAGCTTTATCCTTGGCACGGCCCAGTGGGTAGTCTTACCCTGAATTTATCCAGCGGTGACGTTATCAACGTTACAGGGCTTCAGCAATTAGTACACAGTTCAAACTCAATGCAGTTTGTGGGATTTACTTCCACTGTTGCCATCACCTCCATCAATATCAATGACCCGACTAAAGGAACAGCGATCGACAATTTTGCATATAGTTCCGACGATCCCGTCGTTCCCGAGCCCACGATGTTCATGGTATGGGCCGGCCTAGCATGTTGCTGCGGGCTTGCGGCTAAGCTACGTCGTAAGGCTGCGTGACTCTTTCACGAAGTTAAGTTAACAACAAAGAGCCTGCCAACTTGGTGGGCTCTTTTGTTATACGAGTCGGTTGTGCGTTCAAAGATGCCGAATGCCTTTCCGACGGTGTCGGTCCAACCTGCTAGGAGCGGCGGCGTGCCAAGCCGCCGAACTTAGTCAGAGTTGCAGTTCGTAGCGACGGTCGATAAAACCGCTGTACTTAACTAAAAAGCCACCACAAGCCCCATCCTACAATTGTCAGGAACCCCAACACCAAGAGACCATCCCACTCGTAAGCGTCCGGCCAAGACATATTGTTTCTTAAATTGAAGGGCCCGTGCAGAGGCGATCCAAGATGAGTGAGGGTGCGCGCGGACGTTACTTTGTCCGCAGCATCGTGCGTCGTCGTTGCCGTCGCTGGCGCTGGCGAGCCGCCTTCTGACGAGATTCGTCGAGGCGATACGACAGGATCGACTCGGGGTGATCGGCAGCCCAGCGATCGGGCAGCATTTCATCGAGACGCGGATCGTCGGCATGTAAGCGTAAGAGGAGATCACGGAGGTAGGCCCATGGCTCGATCCGATGACGTTTGGCCCCGGCCAGGATGGTAAACAGAATGGCCGCGCGTGGCCCGGCTTGCTGGTTGCCAAGAAACAGCCAATTTTTCCGGCCAATGGCCTGGTGCCGTAACGTTCTCTCACTCACGTTGTTGTCGATCGATAGACGTCCGTCCTCGGTGTAGCGACGCAGCGCCTGCCACTGATTCTGGGCGTACGAGACGGCCATGCCGAAAGCACTTTTGGGGAGCACGCGACGTCCCAACTGGGCCAGTTGTGCCTCGATACGATCGAGCACAGGCTCCGCCTCTTCCTTACGAAGCGACAGTCGTGCTGGAACCGAAAGCGTGCGCGCTCGATCCTCAATGTCGTAAAGCTGCCAGATCCACTCGAGAATTTGGTGTGCTTCGCGTGGCGAGCCGTTCTGTGCCTCGAAAAACTTGCGGCGTGCATGCGACCAGCAGGCAACTTCGCGAATGGAATCGTTCGATCCCAAATAAATGTGGTCGTAGCCGCCGTAAGCGTCGGCATGCAGATAGCCTTGGAATCCTGCCAGGAACCTCGCTGGTCCATCGCGGGCACGACTTTCGGTGAAGTCGTACACCGAGTACGGATATTCCTCGCTGATGTAGGTCCAGAAGCGCCCCTTGCGACTGCCGTCTTCACCGCCAGTGAGCACGGTGATGGGGATGTCGTCCGTCCACAACACGGGCGACTTAAGCACCAATTCTTTCTGGCGATCGTGGAGCGGCCTCAACAGCTCCGCGGCCGCCTTGACCCAATCGCACTGCGTGCTGCGGGCAATGTGCAGGCCGTGACGGGCGAAGAAGTCTTCTTGTCTGTAAAGCGGCATATGGTCGCCGAACTTGCTGATGACGATTTGAGCGATGAGCCCTGGACCGGCGATGCCACGAACGATCGGCCGCTCGGGTGGCGGTGGGCTTACCACACCGTCCTTGCAATAGCGGCAGGCGTACTTGGGCCGCACATGCACGTGCACTTCCAGCTTGGGCGGCACGTAATCGAGGATCTTAGTCTCGTCCTGGCCGATGCGATCCTTCGTCCGCCCACAACCACTGCACGTCTTCTCGGCGGAAGTTACGTCGAGTTCGTGGCGATAATGGGGCAGCTTCGAAAGGTCCAGCTCTCGACGACGACGACGGCTATGCGCAGCCACTTGTTGTCGAGTCGCTTCGCCAAGCAATTCTGACGGAGACGTTGCCGCGGAGGGTGGCTGCAAATCGAACAGATGCTGCTGGCCATCGCCTTCGATGATCCGTTCGCGACGTTGTCCGTAGATCCAGCGCTTCAGCCGATTGAGTTCATCCAGTGTGGCCTGATGCGTCTCCTGCAGTTCTTCATACGAAGCAGCTGTCTTGTCGAGCACACGTTCCAGCTCGGATGCTTGCCGAAAGGCAGCCAACAAGAGACGTTGGCATTCGCCCAGGTCGTTCGGTAGAAAGTTGGCGTCATCCATCACGCCCACTGTTGTAGCGACTTCTACGAATAGCGCAAGAGTACTTTCAGGAAAAATTTCAACCAACGCGGCGATACCGTTTTCGCCGACGTCCGTTTCGCAAGTCCAATCCACCCAGCAGTTGATTGAGTTGGCGGCAATCCAGCTCGACGCCTTGATCACCTTCAGTTGCCACCGGCAATTGAAAAATGCCAACCTCTAGTCGCTTGTACCAAATACAAAAACCGTCCGCGTCCCAGAACAAAATCTTGATCCGGTCCCGCTTCCGATTAAAGAACAGAAATAGATGGCCGGACAAAGGATCTTGGTTAAAGATCTCTTGAGCCAGGCCCATCAAGGTATCAAAACTGAACTGCATCTTGATCGGCGAGAGGCAGAGAAAGATGCGCACATCGGAAAGGTTGATGTTCGTCATGATCGGCCCAATCTGGGACGTAATGTTCCGACCGCTTCGATGATCTTCACCAGCACGGCTTCGCCCACACCGACGGGAACTCGCACCGAACCGCCATTGGGCAACTCGATCTCGACGGGAGATGCCGTCAGTGTCACCGGCAAGAACTTCGGTGCCGCCAAGTCGGCCAACGTGGGAGCTTCCCCTTCCTCCTTGACCGAATCCGGTATGCCGTCGCGAATTCGTTGCACCCAACGATAAAACGTCGACTTGGAAACGCCTTCGTCGAGGCAGAACTCGTCGATGCTCAATCCGCTCGCACCGCGACCCTCAAGGCGCTCCTGCCAATACAAATAGTCATCCAGCGTCGGACCAGGCCTGCCAGGTTTACCCACAACTTGACTCCTTGGAAATTGAAGGTGAATGCCTTCAGATTACCAAGACCGACAAGTATGGATTCGGCGAACGCTTACTCCCACTCAAAGATAGAAGAAGAATAATTGTCAAATTTCCAATAAGGTGCGACACACTTCGTCTCCCCTAAACTAAACTCCTGCCCGTTTTGCTTCGTTGCAGTCACACGAAACAAATCGTCGTGACCACCCACCAGCTGACGACCGTCTGCATACATCTCTTTTTCACTTAGTCGCTTGATGAATAAGAACGCTTCCTGTACTTGCGACGGGTTACAATTTTGCTTTCTTAATTGTTCTGAGAACACCTCGGCAGCGAGTGCGTGGGCAATCTCTACTACGGTTGATGGAGATTCTACTTGCTCCAGTAGATCAAACCGCAATTCATTCAGATCGCTTACCAAGTGCCCGAATATCCAGCGTCCCTTGAAATCGGATTGGCGGCTGACGTAGCAAGAAAGGAAGCTGTTAAGGACGCTCTTAAGTAGCTTTCGATTCGACATTGACTTATTCACTGGTTAATGAAAACCTCGCCGACATAGTGCCGGCTAGTGTGACAAGGAAATGATTCTATACTTTCATGTCTCCAGTTAGCAAAAGCTAAATCCCTCCCCGTGAAAAAGCTCTGGTTACCTGGAGGGTTGTCAGCGAATTCGATAGATGGCCAGACAGCGGCGGCGTGCCAAACCGCCGCCAGAAACGGAACTTGTGAAAACGCGTCGGATTCATCGTCCGACGCACTTTCGGAAAGTCCATTTTCTCGCGGAGGTGTGCACAACCTCGTTCAGTTCGAGTTTCCTCGAACCAACAGCAGTTGGACAAACACCAGCAGGTTGGCCGGTCGGCTAAGTCGCAGCGGTCTATCTTCGGCGTGGACACCGCTGCGCGTTCGGCGGACCCCAAACTCAGCGAAGATGATGCAACCTCAGCGACTTCGAGCGCCCGCGAATTGCGGGCGGTGGGGGCGACCGAAGCGGGTTCGCCTGTACCAGCGTCGCCGGGAGGATGGGTTTCAAAACGGTGGTCTTATCGGTTTCCGACAAAACGGTTGGGATGATGCGAAAGCAGACGAAACCGATTCGATTCGTTCCCAGGCAGGCGATCGAGTAAACATCCGGCTAAAACACTCCCGCATGGGTTCGGGATGGCCGCGTATAGGGCTTGGCCGCGACGGTCGGCTCCTCTTCCTGATCCATCGCGGACACGGGCATTCCGTGACCGGGCGTATTGGCATACAGGAGCCAGTAGGCAACCGGAATAACGAATAAGGTAAAGAGCGTCGAAGCGAAGAGCCCGAAGATCAGCGTCCAGGCAAGGCCGGAGAAGATCGGATCGATGATGATCGGGACGGCACCGAGCATGGCCGCCGTAGCCGTCAATAGAATCGGCCGCAAGCGAACTACGCGGCTCTCCATGATGGCATCGAAAAGAGACCGTCCTCGTGCCAACGACAAATGGATAAAGTCCACGAGGATGATCGAATCGCGGGTCACGATGCCCGAAAGGGCGATCATGCCGATCATTCCCGTTGCCGTGAAGTAGACTGGATCGAGATAACCACCGACGTGGTGTGCGCTCAAAACATTGAGCAGCCAGAAACCGGGCATCACGCCGAGGATAGTCAATGGAATTGCCAGCATGACTACCAAAGGGATGACGAACGACCCCATCTGTGCCACGAGCAAAATATAAATCGCAACCATTGCCGCACCAAAGGCTAACCCGAGATCGCGAAATACATCGAGCGTAATTCTCCACTCTCCCTCGCCGGCAAAATCCACCGTGAACCCCGGCGGCAGTGCCCAGGCAATACCACCACCGCTCGATAGAAACGTTCGATCTGCGACAGGCTTGGCGGCGATGTCAGCCAACCATCCGTTGCCAACTGTTTGGCATTCATGGGCGTCTTGACGTTGTCGGCCTCATCCGAGAAGACATCGACCACGACATCTGCTGGCGGCCGCCCGGCAGTTTCCGCGAAGACATAGGCCACCCGCTGGAGGTTCTTGTGGTAGATCATCTGATCCACACGGGTCGTATCCCAATGTCCCAGTTCGGCGAGGGGAACTAATTGGCCTTTGTCCCCTTTGACTCGCACTCGCGCCAAGTCGGCGGCACTGGTCCGTTGGTCCACGGGGACTCGCAGCTGGATCCGTAGAGGATTTCGCTCGGTATCATTCCGCACCAGACCCACCGTCGCTCCATCTAGGACGGCCTGGAGTGTAGTGGCGATCTGGTCAGCCGAAATACCGCTGAGCGCGGCTTTCTCCGTATCCGTGACGAAGGTCAGTTTTTCTTGCGCTGCTTCGCGTCCGTCGTCGAGGTCGACGACGCCCGGTTCGACCGCCAGACGAGCTCGAACCGTATCGGCGGCGAGCAACAGATCCTCGTAGCGGATATCCGGCTGTCCATAAATCTCGGCCACGACGCTAGCAATGACTGGCGGCCCGGGAGGTGTCTCGACAAGCTTCATGCGCGCATGGTGCCGGTCAGCAATTCCTTGGAGGTCATTCCGCATCCGTAGGCCGATCGCGTGACTCTGCAAGCTGCGGTTCTTTTTGCCTGCCAGATCGATCCGTATGTCTGCAACGTGATCACCTTGCCTGAGATAGTAGTGGCGCACGAGGCCGTTGAAATCCATTGGCGATCCTAAGCCGACGTAGCTCGTGTAGTCGGCGACCTCGGGGACCTTAGACAGGTACGCTTCGATCTCACGCACCGCTGCGTCCGATCGTTCCAGAGTCGTGCCTCGATCGAAGTCAAGTACCAGCAGGAGTTCGTTCTTGTTGTCAAACGGCAGCATCTTGAGCGGTACGCTGCGCAAGGCGGCCAATCCCATCGCTCCCGCTGTTAGCACCAGCATGCCCACCAGAAACGACCAAGCCACGAGTCGCGATCTAAGCAAGGGAGCCATCAAGGGGTAGAAGAACTTGTAAAGCGCCGATTGCTTGACGGCGTTCAAGTCGTGCAGATCGTGGTGGCCGTTCGATTTCCGCACCTCCCGCGCGGTACTTGCGACGGAGCCCGTGATAGGCAAGCCACGGAGTGATCGTGAATGCCACGACCATCGACATGAGCATGGCGACCGGGACGTTGAACGCCATGGGACGCATGTAGGGCCCAATCATTCCGGTGATGAAGAACATCGGCAGAAAACTGGCGATGATGGCCAACGTCGCTGTAATGAGCGGCGGACGAATCTCGGCGACAGCTTCAAGTACAATCCGACGAGTTGCCTTCTTGCGCAGCGCAAAATGTCGGGTGATATTTTCGACGTCCACAATGGGGTCATCCACCAGTAGCCCCAGGGACAGGATCAGCGCAAAGAGCGTGACTCGGTTGATCGTATAGCCCAGCATCAGGTCAGCGGCCAGCGTCAGTCCGAACACGACCGGCACCGCTACCGCCACGATGATCGCCTCGCGCCACCCAAGCCCGATTGTCAGAAGCGCGACGACAATCAAGATGGCAACGGCCAATCCTTCGAGAAGTCCGTTGACTTTTTCGTTGGCCGTCAGACCGTAGTTGCGAGTGACAATCACATCGATGTCACTCGGCACGAATTTCCGTTGCAATTCTTCAGCCTGCCGCATTACGGCATCGGCGACCCATACGGCGTTTGAGCCCTTTTTCTTCGCGACAGCGATTGTCACGGCCGGCTGGGCATCACCGTTTTTGGTCGAAATTGCGCTGGATGCTCCACCTCGCCCAAAATCGTGCCCGGGAAGTACTCATGCTTTGTGAACCCACGCGCTGGTCCCCACCCGTGGCGCACATAGCCCGCGATTTCGTCGGGCCCGTCCTCGACCTGGGCCACATCCTTGAGAAACACAGGCCGCCCATCGAATACGCCGACAACCAGGTCGCGCAATTGGCGTGCATCCTTGAAAGGTTCGCCGGCATCCACGCGGATCAAGCGGTCGCCGGTACGAAAATCACCCAGCCGTCTGCCGGACGTTCGTGACCTGGACTGCCCGCTGCAACTCCAAGCGGCGAGACGTGATATCCGGCCATCCGGTCCGGGTCCATGAGCACTCGGACTACGCGTGGCCGACCGCCCACGACGTATGCCCGCGACACGTCTTGGATTCCCGCCAAGCGCTGTGCGAGCTCCTCCGCCACGCGGCGTAGCGTCATGTCGTCCGCAGATTGGCTCGCGAGCGTCAATGTTGCGACCGGGACATCGTCTATTTCAACCGGCTTGACGACCCAGCCAGTCACGCCAGCCGGCACCACGTCCAGATTTTCGTCGATCTTTTTGATAGAGCTTGACGAGGCTCCTCTCGCGATCCTCACCGACATAATACCGAACGGTGATGATTGCCTGACCCTCGCGGCTCATGGAGTAGACAAATTCCACGCCATCGATCTGATAGAGAATTCTCTCCAAGGGCGTCGCGATCAGTTGCTCAACTTCTCCGGCGGAATGACCGGGAAAGTTGACGTAAATATCGGCCAGCGGCACGACAATCTGCGGGTCCTCTTCACGTGGCGTCAACCACAGAGCCGCGAATCCTAGAATCGTTGCCAGCAAGATCAAGATCAGCGACAAGTTCGAGTTCAGGAAGATCTTTACGATCTTGTTCGTGAAGTGGTGTTCCTGCATCGAGCCAACACTTTCGTGCTCAGCCATTGTTGGCCACTCTCGTCGATGCCCGTATTGACTGGCACCTGGACCCATTCTCCTTCGCGCAGTCCGGACAGTACTTCGACATCCTCGCCGATCGTCCGTCCCAATCGAACGGCCCGTCGGCTGACTGCACCATGGGTTGCCACGTTGACTAGGTCCAGTTGTCCTACGCTTTGCACCGCCTGACGCGGGATGACCAGAACTTGTTCTTCGTCGAGCGGAATCAGGATTCGCCCGAACATGCCGCTATACACGCCCTCCGGGCAAGGTCCAGTGACCTTTACCTGGAAGGCTCGACTGCTGGACTCTGCTTCCGGCACGATCTCGCTGATCGTGCCAGTGCGCTGCTTAGTGAAGTTCTCAATCTGCACTTCGATCGGCTGGCCGACCTTCAGTCGGAGCGCAAGCGACTCGCGGACGCTGGCGACGAGCTGCATCCGCTTTGGGTCAAATAGCGTCGCCAGCATTTGTCCCGGCGTCACCATGTCGCCGACATCGACTTTCTTGTCGATCACGATTCCTTGTATTGGCGACCGGATCGTGGCCCAGTCGAGCGTGGCCTGAATCTCATTGATCGATTCTTTCGCGCGGCAGAGTTCCGCATCGGCTGACTTAAGTGCGGTGCCGGCTTGCTCATATTCCTGCTGACTGACGGCCTTGGACTTCACCAGAGTGGCCGCTCGATTCGCATCCGCTTCCGCCTGGATGCGGGCTGCCTCCGCAGCATTGAGCACTGCCTCGGCCTGTCGGCGCCGGGCCCGCAAATCCATATCGTCCAAGCGCACAAGGATGTCTCCTGCATTGACGACCTGACCTGCCTTCAGGTTGACCTCGACAACGCGTGCTAGGAGCTTGGCGCCGATGGTGGTTTCATGCACGGGCCGGATGGTCCCAACGGCCGTCTCGACCAGTGGTCGCCGAATCAGGCGCACCTCCGCAACGATACCGGGTGTCTTTTCCTCGCTCGCGGAGACGCGTTCTACTTGCATCGATACCTTAGGTGCGAACTTGCCGGCCAACCATAAGAGGAGCACTGTCACGCCAACGGTAAAAACAAGCAAGATCGCCGCGCGGCTGCCCCAGTTAGCCCACTCGGCTGACCAATCCTTCTATACGTGTTCATGCGTCACCAATTCCGTGCGTCAATGGAACGTCAGCACAACCCAATCTGTCGAAGGCGATCTCAGATGCCTCCGATTCCACCAACAGGGCGAGCGGTTCAGATTCGCGAAGTTTGGAAAACAGTCGCGGCGACCGTCAACCTCGGCACAAACATCGGGACCCGACGTCTGTAGTCCTTGTACGTCTGCCCGAAGTGATTCACCAGATCGCGCTCTTCCACGATAGCCGCCAATATCATGTACGCGGTAAGCGAACCTGCGAACAGCAGATGGCCCACCGTCATTGTCGGAATCGCCCAGAACAACAAACCCCATCCAAGGTACAGCGGATGCCGCACGTGGGCGTAGGCCGCCGGCGTGCGAAACGGCAGATTCGTATACGGCTTGTTCCGCCAGAACAGCCAAACCTGCCGCGTGCCAAATAAATCGAAATGGTTGATCAACAGGCTAACCAGCGGCACAGCCAGCCAGCCGGCGGCGAACAAGGACCATAACATCCCGCGAACAATTGGCTGCTCTGCGTCCCAGACGAGGGCGTCGATCGGCCGCCACTGCCACATCAGCAGAATTGTGGCAGCGTTTGCAAACCAAACATAAGTTGCGCGCTCAATGGGTTGCGGGACCAAGCGCGTCCAAAGGCGTTTGAACGCGGGCCGAGCCATCACCGAGTGTTGCACGGCAAAAATTGCCACGAGCAGCAAGTTGATGGCCACGGCTTCTGCTGTATTACCGCCGGCAGGAGCGTCGATGCTCTTGGGCACAAATAAGTTTCCTACGAAACCCGCCATATACGCGTACGTTGCCAGGAAAGTCGCGTGGCCGGCGATCCCATAGGCTAAAAACAACCAGCGTTTCATAACCACACCTTCGCTTTCTCGTTGGCACTCTGGTTTAGCAATTCGCAACGATGCATGAGTTTTCTCCTTTTTATCTAGGACAAGCGTTCAACAAATCGTTCCAATCTCACGGCGTAACCTGACGGACATTGGCATGGGCCGAAGTCGGAGCATCACTTCCTGATGATGACGGTTTCGAGGTAATCGGCGGCAATTGCGACGGGGCCGGTCCCCGCGTTGCGGTCATACCGGCGCACCAGCGCAATCATGTCGTTATTCAATGCCGCTCGCCGGTCCGCCGGGAGCGCATCAAAGGCGCGCAGCGTTGGGCCGTAATAGGTGCGAAAAAAGTCGACGTTTTCCTCCGCGCTCCGGTAACGGAAAATCGCCGTTCGGGGATAACTCGTCACCGACGCCGCGTTGTTCCCGAAGAGTTCACGCTGATAAGCTTCATCGCCCCAACGGACCGGCGGCTGCAAACCGGGAGTTGGAGGAAGATAACGTGAAAACAGTCGAAATGTTTCTCCGATGAAACCTTCCGGCGTCCAGCAGGCTAGTGCGATTCGGCCCCCCGGACGGCAGACCCTCACCAGTTCGGCGGCAGCGAGTCGATGGTGCGGGGCGAACATTACGCCATAGATCGACAACACCGCGTCGAATGTGGCCGCCGGAAAAGGGAGTTGCTCAGCATCCCCTTCCAGAAACTCTACCGATAGGCGCTCGGCCTCGGCCCGGATCCGCCCGCGTTCCAGCAGAGTGGGGACATAGTCGATGCCGACTGCGTCGCAGCCCCGCCGCGCGGCAGCGAGCGCTGCGTTTCCGCTCCCAGTGGCAACATCCAGTACCCGCCAGCCGGCCTGCAACTCGGCCGTCTCACAGAGTTGCTCCGCCTGATAGAGAATACGCGCGGCGACGACGGAAAAGTCGCCGCTGGCCCAGGTCGCCTGCTGCCGCTGCTTCACCGCGGCGTAATCGGGGCCCGACTGAGAGTGGGTGACTGGGGCCGCATTGATGGTGGACATGCGAAATCTCCGTGAAAAGCGGGTGAAGGATAAATAGCACGACCGTTCGTTTGTTGATAATACGACCGATCGTGCTATAATGTCAAGATGCCCACGCCCAAGAAAAGCAAAATTCCCGAAAGCCATGCACCGCTAACGGATCGTAAGTCTCGCGCAGATGGCATTGAGAGCCGCCGCACCATCCTTGACGCGGCCGCCCGACTGGCCACAACCCATGGCCTGGAAGGACTTTCGATCGGCGAACTCGCCCGGCACATTGGTATGAGCAAGAGCGGGCTCTATGCGCATTTCAAATCCAAAGAGGAACTCGAACTGGCGACCATCGACACGGCCGCCGAGATCTTTGAAGACGACGTGATTCGCAAGACACCCGAATCGCTCCGCGGGATTGCTCGCGTCGTGGCGTTGTCCGAAGCCTTTTTTCAGCACTTGGCGCGGCGGGTTTATCCGGGTGGTTGCTTCTTCGCGACGGTGGCGGCACAGCTTGCACCACATCCCGGCCGGGCCCGCGACCGGGTCATGAAGCTTCAAGGCGAGTGGGTTGAGCAGTTTATCGTGGCGCTGCGTCAAGCGTGCGACGATGGTGAGCTTCAGCCCGACGCCGACCTGAATCAGCTGGTTTTCGAGATCACTGCGATGATGTTTCGCGCAAACTTCACCTGGATCGTGACAGAAGACGAGCATGTCCTTGACCAGGCCCGGATCGGAATTCGAAGCACATTGAGCCGCGTCGCCAGGAAGATCCCGCCGAGTCGGCGGGCCAGGAATCCGAGAAAACACTGAGCCCGATTGCGTTGAGCCCGTGTGGGACGGGCATCGTCTTGCCGCAATCACGCCACCGCTCTCAGCGAGGTCGTGGAATACTGAATCTCGCAAAATGCCCCTCGGAGTCGGGCCACCAGATTTGAGTTATCTTCCAAAAAGGTTGCCTTGACGGCACTTTTTGTGGCAAGTCCCGATGCCACTCGCTGTTCGGGTGGCATTGTTTCTAAACTCGTGTCGGATTTCAAAGTGCCAGGCTGCCATCAATCTGGGGAGCTTCTTGACATCGCCGGACCGAGACCTTCGGCAGACCTGACCGGCACAGACGAGATTACAGGCGGTCCGCCAACGGCCGCGATCTTGGACCGGAGCTTCGATTGCTCGACGCGCCCTCTCGCGACCGCGATTCCCGCTGAGGTGGCGTACACGAATGGCACTAGCTTTAGCGGTTGTGGGCTCGACCGCCGGTTCTCACCTCACCAAGTCGTCGATCTTGACCCCCAGCGCATGGGCTACGGCGAGCACAGTGGAAATGCGCGGATCTGACGTGCGATATAAAAGGAACCACGCACGTTTCTTTGCGGTCGGGCCGTCATATCCCAAGCCTTCACCGAGTTCATTCAGCGTCATGTCCGAACGATGAAACGCGCTGCGTATGTTGTCCATTACGGCGTCTGCATTCATGGTTGTTCAGTATTTCTTGAAGTCGAGTGAACTAACGTCCCCATGATCTACGTAAATATAGACAATGAGGGTTGGTCACGGTTGCCAGCAAAGCGAACTTTGCTGGAGCGACCACTTTGACCGAGGGTATAAATCACCCCCAGGCGTTTCCGCCTAAGAACGGGACCCGTCTGCATCGCATTCTAATCAGGCGGTTGGAATCGCTGTCAATCTGAAGGCGATTCAATGTCGAGCTTGGATGCGGTGCGCGCCCGCTTTGCGCAACGAGGGGCTTCCATTCGCGAACATTCTAACCGAGGCCAACATCCGGGAAGTTCTTAACGACCATGGCGTCAAGTTTCGGGACCGAGTGTTCAGTCCAGTCACAACCATCTGGGGCTTTCTGAGTCAAGTGCTCAACGACGACCATAGTTGCCGAGATGCCGTGTCGCGAATCGTTGCGCACCGTGCTGCCAATGGCAAAGCTGTCTGCTCACCAAATACGGCCAGCTATTGCAATGCGCGGAGTCGCATTCCCACCAGCGTTTTCTCCACGTTGGCTACGCGAACTGCACAAGAGTTGCAGATGAGCATTCCCGATCTATGGAAGTGGAACGGTCGCTCGGTGTTCGTCTTCGATGGCTCGAGCGTCTCGATGCCGGACACGCCGGAGAACCAAAAGCTGTACCCACAGCCACCCACGCAACGACCAGAGCTCGGCTTTCCGCTGGCTCGGATTGGCGTGCTCTTGTCGCTGGCCACCGGCGCTTGTCACAACTTGGCCATTGCCCCGTACAAAGGCAAGGGCACCGGCGAAACGAATCTCTTCCGGCGAATGTACGACATGCTTAAACCGGGTGACGTGGTTCTTGCCGACGCCTTATTCGACGATTACTTCATCGCCTGTGAATTGTGCCAGCGCGAGATCGACATCGTTGCTCGTGCTCAGTACGTGCGTACGGGAAGTTGGACCGCAGAAAGCAGACCCGACGGCGACATTCTCGTTTGGCAGCGTCCCAATAAGCCACGCGGAATGGCCGGAGAGCAATATCGGCGCTACCCAAAGCAGTTACTAATGCGGGAAGCAACTGTGGACGCGCGTGACAAGAACAACCGGGTCAAGCAATTCAAAGTCGTCACCACAATTCTCAACACATCGATCGATGGCCGCGAGATCGGTGGTTTATATGAGCGGCGGTGGAATGGAGAGGTCGATCTCCGATCGATTAAGGCCACGATGCAGATGGACGTTCTGCGTTGCAAGACCCCAGACATGGTTCACAAAGAGATTTGGACTCACCTGCTGGCGTACAACTTACTCCGCACGGTCATGGCCGTAGCTGCCGACGAGAACGACATTGAGCCTCGCCAGGTGAGTTTCAAAGGAGCCAAGCAAACCTTAACTGCGTTCGCTCCCAAGATTGAAGCTGCCCAACCAGAGGACCGCGCGCCGTTGATTGATGCCATGCTGGCGGCTGTTGCTTACCACCGCGTAGGCGACCGTCCTGGACGCTGGGAACCACGGGGCGCAAACGACGACCGAGGAAGGCAGCAAGACTAACGCAACCTCGGCACATCGCTAAGCTGCCACGCAATCGTTCAAAATGGTTTTAGGTCGCTTGCCACATCGGGCTGCTTTCATAGCGGATTGTCTCTCATTCCACCGTATCGAGCGCGTCACCATTGCCAGCGCAATCACGCGCCTCCAAGCTTCGCAGCCGATCCGACAGGCGTCTCTGCCAACACGCGAGCACTACCCGCGTCGAGCAGACGGCCGACGGGCATCTTGCTCCAGCTGGATTACCCACAACGCCGGTGCTGAGAGCTTAAACTAGTGACATTCGTGGCGTACACCGAAGCGAGTTTGCCCGTTCGCTTCCCAGCGTCGGTTGGACAAACACCAGCAGGTTGGCCGGTCGGCTAAGTCGCAGCGGTCTATCTTCGGCGTGGACACCGCTGCGCGTTCGGCGGACCCCAAACTCAGCGAAGATGATGCACCCTCAGCGAGTTTGAGTTCCCTCGAAATGCAGGCGGTGGGCGCGACCTCGGGAGATACGGCTGTATGCAGGGCGAGTCGGCCCGTTTGGACATTAGCGGATTGGGGATCCACATCGGCGCGCCGATGGAGCGACGTCCGGTTGTTTGTCGTTGCAGTTCCCGCGGCTTGTTGCCTAGTTCGCAATTCTGCGTTTATGGCTGTAGTGTCAACGTCATTCTCCTTGGAAATCTAGTACTGCGCACCGACAGGCGGGGCAGGTAGAAGAGATGCGGGGGCCGATTACGTTCGCCTGTGCGTCAGCGGATTTGAGCGTTTTCGATTTCGTCGAGTGCGAGATACGCAGCGGCAATGCTCTCACCAGAGAGTTTCCGTCTCCACGATTCAGCAGATGCGCTGCCAGATCTCAGAACGCGCCAGTACAGCCATAGCGAGACAACGAAACCGACGATCCCGACGACTAACGAGGGATAAAGAGAGTGCGGATGTAGTACGGCGTCGAAGCCGAGGGCAACGGCGACGGGAATCCACATGAGCCACCACACAAACCCGATGACGATGCCGGCACGCAGGTAGCCGGATCGCAGGCTGTCGAGTTTGCTGCGGATGTCGACAACGGATTTCGAGTAGTCGATTCTTCGGATTCTCGTGCAGACGAGCAGCGCTTGAGAAATCACGATCACGCCGTAAACGTGCAAAATAACTCCGCTCACAACGCGATGCGGAATCTGCGTATTTCGAGCCCAGCAGAGCACTCCCAGCACAATAAGTGCAATGCCAATCAGCACCTGCAGCATCTGTCCGCGGAAAAGCGGCTGCAGTGATTTTTCTACACGTTCCATCAGCTGGCGACGTGTCAGCAACATTCTGCCAGCGAGTTCTTGCTGTACCAGATTCGCGGAGGCGGTTTGTTGGTCATCCAGAGGTTTCGCAACGTAGGCAACTGTACGCGCAAGAGCTGGATTGCTGGTTGAAGTAATCGATTGCACGTCAGACTTAATCTGGCTGGCGTGCTGATAGCGGCGCTGCGGATCTTTCTCAAGCGTTCGCAGTACGACCTCATCAAGCCGTACGTCGATTTCAACTTTCTTCGATGGTGCTGAGAAACGCCCGATAGGAAGCTCCCCGGTCAGCATTTCGTAAAAGACCACGCCCAGCGAATAGATGTCCGCGCGGTGATCGACGCCGCGAGAACCTTCAAACTGTTCGGGCGCCATGTACCGAGGTGTGCCCATGATTTGGTGTGTCCCTGTGAGCATCTCCTGTTGGCTCTCGTTTCCCAGTATCCGCGAGAGACCAAAGTCGGCGATCTTCACGACGCCGTCCACGGCAATCAGGATGTTCTCGGGCTTGATGTCGCGGTGGACAATACCCTTGTCGTGTGCGTACTGCAGTGCATCGCAGAGGTGCGGCACAATGGCTAGCGCCTGTTCGGGCGACAGTTGTCCTGCTTTAACAACATCTCGGAGCGTTGAACCCTCAACGAACTCCATGAGAAAGTAGTAGGTGTCTTCGACATTTCCGAATTCATAGACGGACACGATATTGGGGTGATTCAGTTTTGCCAGCGTCCGTGCTTCTCGCGTGAAGCGCAGTGCGAACTTCACGTCGTGATCAAATTCTGCCGGGAGAATCTTCAGGGCAACGAGACGGTCGAGTCCCGATTGGCGCGCCTTGTAAACGGCTCCCATGCCGCCGGCGCCAATGAGCTCGATGATTTCCAGCCCCGGGAAAAGTTCAGCTAGTCGGCCGACAGTCGGTGGTTCAAAAACGCGTGCACGTTCAGGACCGTCGTTTAGGGCGTCGTTGATTGCTGTTGAACTTTCCGGGAATCGATCAAGGTATTCCTGCTTAGTCGGCGATTCACCGCGACGTCGTCGATAGTCAATCTCCAGAACGATGAGTTCGGCCAGCAGCACGTCTCGCTCGATTGGGGAGACATCTCCGGAAAGGACCGATTCGATCGTCGGTGGCTCGTTGGATTGCCACTTTCGTTCAAATTCTGCACAGAGATCATCAATGCGTTCCAGAGCTGCGATCGGCAGTTTCTTTTGACGGATGCTCATCGAATTCGACCAATTCCTGCTGGCATTTTTCCCGAATGAGGTGCAGACGACGCTCTATCGTCCGTTCAGAGCAGCCAAAACGGTCTGCGAGTTCCGCGTTTGTATACCCTTCTAACTTGGCACCCGCTAAATCCCCAAGCTGCCCGACACCTAAATGAAAAAAAAGTTGTCTCACAGATTCCTGCATCATCAGCACCATTTCCGGTGACGGTTCGTTGCCAATGGCTTCAACGACTTTTTCATCGTCACCAGCGTGGTCCAAAGAATGGATCCGTACGTTACCGCCACGTCGCTGCCGCAGATCGTGTCTTCGCTTGTCGACCACTTTCCTTGCTGCCATTCGAAGTAAAAGCCGCCAAAGATCGTCTCGATCGGACAAGTCGGGAAAACGGCCGTTTTCGGCTGCGTTGTAGAAGCTGTCGAAGACGCTCAACACGATATCTTCCTCGTCCAAGACGGCTCGGTTCTGCCCATACAACCGGGCTCGAACTGAACGCACTAGACGGTCAAAGTAATGCTGCCAAATGCGAGTCGCGGCGGCCGAATCACCGGCCTTCACTAAATCAATCCAGTGGCTGACATTAGTGTTTTTGGGCATTCGGGGAAAGCCGGCAGATGCGAAATGGACGGGGGAGATGAGGTGCGCAAACTGAATTGTACCACATCCTCCGTTGTCATCGAACTCGGCTGTTCCCCGACCAGATGGAATTGGTAAACGGACCGCCCGATAGATACTGTGAAATTCGGGGTCCGATACCCTCCAAATGGGAACTACATCAGTGGATGATGTTGCTTCCGTCTGGTGTTAGAACGCACCCACAGTATTGCGTGGGTGGAGGCACCTCCTGCGCGAATGCAAATCACGAATCTGCGTCGGCTGGACAAGTCTCAGCGAGTTGGCGACCAGGCGTCACGCCGGAGGTGAGCCGCCAGCGGCGACACCTCCGCAGCTGATCTGGGAGGCGCCGCCCCGGCCGAATTCTACGCCTGACGGAACGTGCGCCGACAGCACGGGCATCACGCACGAAAACACGGGTTTCAGCCCGTTGGTTTGCTTTCGACTCCGCAGCATTTGCGGTGAGCTGAAATGCGGTGAGTGTGACACGCACTCACTCTCCGAAAAGCTGTCGCTCAAGGGTCACGCACTCCGCGATCCGCTCCGCGCCGGCGAAAGCATTGGCATTCTCGAAATCGTGCCGCGATGGGGTGGCGGACCTGTCGGCCGGCTTCCAAATCTTGTGCGGCTCCGCTCGGATGCGGAGCTGGCACCGCGATCATTTGAAGTCGCCGAACGGGTTCAACCCGGCAAACTATCGAATCAACGGAAGGGCCTCTTGCAGCGGTTCGATTGGAAAAAGGCCGAAGTTAAGAGTCAGCAACGGGCGTGGCACGTCACTCGTGTGTGCGCGGCGATCGGCACCTCGAGAATATGTACGCCGGACGACTTGGCGGGTGAACTGGGGGTATCGCCTGGCACGGTGAAGACCGCGATCAAAGACGCTGAGAAAATCGGCGTGCTGACGCGAAGTCGGCGTAATTCATCGCGTGGCAGAGAGGTCAACCGGTATGAAGTGCTTTGGGAGAAGTTCAAGCCCTTCGCTGGTGCCCGCGGGTCGAAATTGGAGCCATCCTTTCCGAACGGCACTAGACCGCTTCACCAGCCGGCAAACACGCATCTTGTCCCGTCACAACGTGCCGTGTTAGACGCGGCCGATTGGCAGAAGCTGGGAATTCCGACAGAGCATCAGTGGCTCAATGTTTTGGCACTTGTCGCGGCCGTCGCAAATCGCGAGCCTATCGGCATCCGAACGCTGACTAAGGAGCTGGACACGTCGAAGCACACGGTCGAGGACACGGCGAGGCTGGCTCGTAAAGCGGGCATTTTGACGACGGAAGGCGGGCGCGGCAAAGTCAACTCCTGGACGATCCAGTGGGACCGGCTTATAACGCCCGTCGCCGGCGATCTGCCCAAGCCGTCACCCAACGGCCAGGCTGCCTCGGCTAAATCCGCGGCAAGCACCAAAAAACCGACGAGGCGAGGCAATAAGATCGAATGGCCAAAGGCGATTGAATGGTTGAGCAAACGGACCCCTCAAGAGCTGCAGGCCGCGCCCCTGGACCTTCGGGGTGATGCCAAATCGGAGGTGCCCGAGAACGCCCTGCCGAAAAAGGGGACTTGGCGTTCGATGGTTTCCAAGGCGCGGAAGGGCACTCTCCCGAAGCTCGACGCCGTCAACTGAAGCGCACCCAAACCTCGTCAGTCATTTGGGTGCGCTCTCGCGGCCCACAAAAACGCACCCAGAATTCATTCGATTTGGGTGCGCTTCACCTGCCCAAATCGCCGGGGATTCTTGCCACCAGCACGGCCCCGTGCGAAGCGCACCCAATTCCAAATCGGATTGGGTGCGCGCACCCAGTATCTGGCCGAATCGGGTGCGCCTTCCTGAGTTTTGGTTGATGGCGCAATCTGGCACCATGACTTCTACTGCTGGGGCGACTGCCGTCGCCGGCCGAATCTCTGAACCGCCTGTCGCCGACGCGAATCTTGCGCCAGCGGTCCAAATGGCGCTTGTCCCGCCGCCGGAGAAGTCGGAAGCGAAAATCCTCATCTTGAGCGTTTCTCACGCCCAGCTAGTCGCGTGGTGCCGTCTTCAAGGCGTTCAGCCACCGACCGCGAGAATTTGGTACCAGCTCGTCGAGGTGCTGACCTACGTGAACTGGCAACGGTGGGACGATCCGGGCGGGCGGTTTCGGCCGTTGACCCCGCCGGCAATCGGCAAGGGAGCTTGGAAGAGTAAGAACGTCACGAAGTCGGCGCGAACGGTCGAACGCTACTTGTCTGAGTTGCGATCGCTGGAATTCTTGCATTCCGAATCTGTCGGAGAAGAGGGAAGCGTTCACACGATCCTGTTCGCAAACTTCGCGACGGCTCGCTCCCTCTCGGGTCCGCCAACGGACCGACAAACGCCCGCCAATCCACCGCCAAAATGTCGGCCGATTGGCGGCCGAATGGCGGTCGCGACTATATACTACCAAGCCAAGCCACTACCACTACCGGCGAACCGCCAACGAACGGCGACGCTGACTGGGGCGCGGTGGAGGTGCGTAGGTGCGGAGTCAACCAATCCCGCGCATCGGTCGACGGCGCGCGGAGTTTGGGTGCGACGCCCGAAGACGTATCGGCGATCGTCGCCCATTGGCGACAGCATCGCGGCGGCTGGTCACTGCACGCGCCACACAACCTGCACCGGCGATTGCTCGCGTTCGATCCCGAGCAGCCGGCCGCCGACGGCTGGCCGCCCTTCGACCCGGAGTACCAGGCGAAGCTCGACCGCGAAGTCGCCGCGAAGCGCGATGCTGAAGCACTCCGCCGGCAACACACCAACCGCGAGCACTCTGCGGCGGAGCGCGAGCAGGCCCGGCGAGAGTGGAACCGAGACGAATTCATGGCACATATCGCGCAGGCCTGCCCCGCACTCGCAGAAGGCATAGCCGCAGCGCACAAACACCGCGAGGTCGAGGCGCGACAATTCGAGCGGCAGCGCGAAATCCGTCGCCAAGTGGAAAACGCCGGCGGTACGGACCGCGACGCGATCGTCGCCGCGCAGGCTGACCGCGCATCGCATCCGGGCGGAACAGCTCGCAATCGAACTCGCTGAGCAGCAGCCGCGGCCGCCCTAGCGCGTCAGTCGGACCGGGGCGAAGTGTTATCGAACAGCGATGGATTGAGCGATGCAAAGCACAACACCAACATTCTGAAACCAGGCCGGTGAGATTGTCGTCGATCGGGTCGCATCGACGCCGAGCCCGCCGGCGGCGAAAACGTTCACCAACACCCGCCGCCTGGCGTTCGACGCCACGGAAAAGTCTCGTCGGTCGACGGCCGCGATCGTGTATGAGTTTGTTCGCAGCCGCGGCGAGCATGGCGCCATCGACGAAGAAATCGAAGCGCTGGCGGTCAGCCTGGGCAAACGCGAATCGACGGGTCGAGCGCGACGTGTCGACTTGGCCAATGCCGGCCAGATCGTCGCCGCTGGCTTTACCCGCAAGACCCGCTCCGGCCGCGACGCCATTGTGTGGATCGCCGCCGACCAACCCTTAGTTTGAGGACCGACGTGAGCAACAGCGACACAATCATCGAATCGCGCTTGAGCGTGCAAATCGAGCCGCTGCTCGTGCGCCGCGTGGATGCGGCCAAACTGCTCGCTATTTCGCCCAGAGCATTTGACGACCTGGTCGATGCGGGCCTGCTCAGCAAGACAAGGATCAGCGGCGTGGTGTCGTTCGACATCGAGGAGCTGCGGGCGTTCGTGCGGCAGTGCAAAGATGATCCGGCCGCGACGCGGGCAGCCCTCGAAAAGCTGCGGGCAACGCGGAAAGAGCGCCGCGAGTCGCTGGCTAAGTCCTCGCCGGGGTAGGAGTTCGCCAATCACTTTCGTCGGCCAGCGAGCCGACGTAGAATCAGACTCGAATCTTTGCCGCGACGCGGTGGACCGGGACCAGCATCCCGACCGCCGCGGCGTGGCGCATGCTGGAAGGGTGACAACATGGCATCGCTTTTCAAACGTCGCTTGCGAAGTGGCAAACTCTCGGCACATTGGTGGGCCTGTTGGCAGGACTATCGAGGCAAGCCGAAAACGCGATCGACGGGCGTGGCAGACGAGAGCGCCGCACACCTGATCGCCAACGACTGGGAGAAGGACGCCAAACTCTGTCGCGAGGGTCATCGCGAGCACGTCGAGCGACTGCCGTTGCGAACGCTCTGGCAACAATATGAGCTGAAACTCTCGGCGGCCGACAACACCCAGGATTACGTCGATGAAACGCTACGGATGATCCGCGCCGTCTGCGATCATGGGGGTTGGAAACTCGCGACCGACATCAGCGCCGATGGCATCACTAGCTTCCTGATGCAATTGAAAACTGCGGGCCGCAAGCCGCGAACGATCCAAAAGTACATCCGGGCGCTGAAGGGCTTCACGCTCTGGCTCGTGAAGACCGACAAGCTGCCGCGCAATCCACTCGCGTCGATCCAAGCGCCGACGCCCGGCAAGGGGAATCGGCGGATGCTGCTGCCGAATGAGTGGCCGCACTTGCGGGCTGCCACGCTATCGGTGCCGCTCAATTTCGGCATGACGGGCGAGGAGCGGCTGCTGCTGTATCGCGTGGCCATCGAGACGGGCCTCCGCGCGAACGAATTGCGTCAGCTCACCCGATCGAGCCTCGTACTGGACGCAAAGCGGCCGTACATCGTGGCCAAGGCGGGCACCACGAAGAATCGCAAACGGGCCCAGCAATACATTCGGGCCGATCTTGCAGCTGGCCTGCGTTCGCACGTGGCCAGCAAACTGCCGACGGCGCCACTCTTCGCGCTGCCGGACAAATGGAAGATGGCCGACATGCTCCGCGCCGATCTTGATGCTGCTCGCGCCGCTTGGCTCGACAAGGCGCGGCACGAACCCGAAGAGTTCATGCGGCGCGACCAGAGCGACTTCCTAGCGGTGGAAAACCACGCCGGGCTGAAGCTCGACTTCCACGCCCTGCGGCACACCTGCGGCGCGTGGCTGGTGCTCGCCGGCGCGACGCTCAACGTGGTTCAGTCCGTGATGCGTCACTCGACCGTCACGCTGACGATCGACACCTACGGGCACTTGCTGCCGGGCGCCGAAGCGGACGCAGTGGACGGTCTGGCGGAGTTCTTTTCGATACCCGAATTGGAGCCGGTCGAAGCGCTCAAAACGGGCACCGACAACGCGCCGATCGACGGGGGGCGCCGTGTAGGTGTCATTCAAAACGCAGGAAATCGCAAGTCCCACGCGAGCGACGCGCACAACGTTTCAACGACGCCGCGCCGGCCGAAGTCTTTACCGCGTAGCGAGTTGCGTGTAGATTGCGCGTCGCCTGCGTGTGATTCGCAAGACTCGGCCGAGTGGCGGAATGGCAGACGCTACGGACTTAAAATCCGTTGAGGGGCAACCCTCGTGCGGGTTCGACTCCCGCCTCGGCCACTGGCAAACTCCGGAGAAAGAGGAATAGAATTCCATGGCCGACCAACGCTCGCCATCTGCGAAAACGCGCGACGTGTACCTCGTCGCCAGCGGGGACCTGCGGCTCGCGGCGAATCGAAAGTGTTGGCCCGCACAGCAGGAAATGGAGCAAATGCTCGGCCAGGCCATCGCCGACGCCGGGCATTGGGTAGTCCGGGCCCACGGCGAGCAGCCGGGCGCCGGCCACGGTTTCATCGCCAGCCAGCGCGAGGGCATCGAGGTCTTCCGCGAGATACCGCCCGAAGCGCCGCTGATTGTTGCCGAGGCGGTGTGGCAGTACTCGCATCACGTGCTCGCCGGCTTGACCACGCATCGCGGTCCGATCCTCACGGTCGCCAATTGGTCGGGCCAGTGGCCGGGGCTGGTCGGCATGCTCAATCTCAACGGCTCGCTGACCAAGGCGGGCGTCGCTTACTCGACACTCTGGAGCGAGCGGTTTGACGATGACTATTTCAAGTCGCGGCTCAGCCAGTGGCTCGCCACCGGCCACACGTCGCACGACAGGTCGCACGTCGTGCCCTATGAGAATTGCAAACTCGCGGCCGAGTCCGTCGAGCTGGGCAATAAGCTGGCGGCCACGCTCGTCCGCGACAAGGCGATCATGGGCGTGTTCGACGAAGGCTGCATGGGCATGTTCAATGCCATCATTCCCGATCACCTGCTCCACCCGACGGGCGTGTTCAAAGAGCGGCTCAGCCAGTCGGCGCTGTACTATGAAACGACGCAGGTCGGCGACGATGAAGCGCGGGCGGTGCGGCGTTGGCTGGAAGACCGCGGCATGAAGTTCCACACCGGACCCAGTCACGACTCCGACCTAACCGACGAGCAAATCTCGCTGCAGTGCAAGATGTACGTCGCCGCGCTGCGAATCGCCGACGATTTCGGCTGCAACCTGATCGGCATCCAGTATCAGCAGGGGCTCAAGGACTTGCTGCCGGCGAGCGACCTAGTCGAGGGGACGCTTAACAACGCCGACCGGCCGCCCGTCCGCAGCCGCGACGGCCAGCGCACGCTCTACGAAGGCCAGCCGCTGGTGCACTTCAACGAAGTCGACGAGTGTGCGGGTCTCGACGCCTGGCTCACCAATCGCGTGCAACGAGCCACCGGGCAGCCGGTCGAGACGACACTGCACGATGTCCGCTGGGCCGACGCCGACCGCTCCGGCACGACAGGCGAATACGTTTGGGTGTTCGAGATTAGCGGCTCGGCCCCGCCGGCCCATTTTGCGGGCGGCTGGGCCGGTGCCGAGGGATTTCGCCAGCCGGCGATGTACTTCCCCAACGGCGGTAGCACGCTCCGCGGCATCTCGAAGCCCGGCGAAATCGTCTGGTCGCGGATCTACGTCGAGGACAACCGCCTGGCGATGGACGTCGGCCGCGGCGCGGCGATCGCGCTGCCGCGCGAGGAGACCGAGCGGCGCTGGAACGCCACGACGCCCGAGTGGCCGATCATGCACGCGGTGCTGTACGGCGTCTCGCGCGACCAAATGATGGCCCAGCACAAATCGAACCACGTGCAAGTCGTGTACGCCAGCGATGCCGCCGCGGCCGACCGCTCGCTCGAGGTGAAGGCCGCAATGGCCCACTCGCTGGGCCTACGCGTCAATTACTGCGGCCGGCGGACTCCGTCCAATCGCTGAGCGGGCGGAAGAGTGCCGTATTGAGATCATCAGCGCTCAATTTGTAGATCAAAATCGAGTAGCCGACCGAATCGTCCGGCTCGCGCAATCGCAAAAACGCACACAGTCGGGCCAGGCGATAGCGGTCGAAGCGATCGAGTAGTCGCGGGTCCTGCCGCTCTTTCTCGGCAGGCTGGGCCACCGCTTGGAGCAGTCGCTGGTACTCCTGCTCCGACTCGACGCTCCACGGGCCGCGGGGCTCGACGTACACGCTTTGCAGCATCGTCGCACTGATGCAATAGAAGCCCGGCCGGAGGTCGACAATTTCCTTCTGTCGCCAGTCCGGATATCCCGGCAGCGGCAATACGGCGACGCCGTAGTCCCGCGGGCTGCCGGTGCCGAAATACGACAGGTAGACCGGCAATTGTTTTTCATTTGTATTGTGGGACTTATCGAGCCATCGCTTCAGACCCGGCAGGTCCTGTCCCCAATCGAGCGAACTGTCGACCAGATGGCGATAACCGTGTCGCGGACCGCCGGCTAACTCGTTGAAATACGCCAAATAATGGGGATAGATGCTGAGCGATTCAACCGCCAGCCACGCGACGGCGACGAGCGGCAACGCGCGAACCAGCCGCGACCGGTTACGAAGCCAATAGACCCCGGCGCCGCAGAGGATAAACATCACCGGATAGGTCGGCAGAATATGGCGATGACCAATGTTCAGATTCGAGCGAATGGCGATCGCCCAATAGACGGCCAAGAAGATCAACAAGGGTGCGGTCCGATAGAGTCCCCGCGCCGCCCGGCGTCGAATCGCCTTCGGATCGAGTCGCGTTGCATCGCTCCGGCGCGACCAGCTGATGCCTGCCGCCAGCGCCGCCAAGATCAACAGAATCAAGGTCGGTAGCGGGGTCTTGACGAGCAACGCGTACGGGAAAAACGAACGGAAGCCCTCCAGGCTGAATTCGCCATTCAAGAAGGCGACTCGCGTCTCCGACATTTTCACCGCGTACGCCAAACCATAGAGGTATGGCTCGGGCAGCAGGTGCCAGGCGTTTGCGAATCGCAGGCACGCTTCGACCGTACCGTCGCGCGTCAACGATTCGAGCGTATAGTTGCCCGACAGGTGATACTGGTTGGGCGTCGCCTCGCGAAAGAACGTGGGTTGAAATCCGTAAAACAACCAAATCAGGAAGACGACGATCGCCGCTTGACACGTGATCGCTCCGGCCAGGACCCACAGTTGGCGTCCGCGCCCGACGACGATGGACCTGTTCTTTCGCCAGCAGACGATCAACGGCCGCCCAACGGCAACGCGCGTCGATAACAAGAGAAAAAACACCGGTAAAACCACGACGGCCGACATCTTGGAGACGAACAACAGACCGATCACCGTCCCGCTGACTACGACGCCAGCCGGGCTGACCTTGTGCAGCCCCCTCCAAAAACACCCCAGCGAGGCGACAAACATCAGGGTCACGGTCAGGTCGGAAGTTGCCAACGCCGAATGTGCCAGCAACGTCGGGCAAAATACATAGACCACGAGCGACAACAATCCGCCGGCAACGCCGAACAGCCGGCGCGACCACACGTAGGTGATCCCGCCCAGCACCATCCCCAAGAGCACGATCATGCCGCGCGCCTGCCACAGCATGCGGCGAAAATCGTTGCCCAATTCGTAGAAAAACGTGTAACCCAGCTCCCACACGTTGGACTCGCGCCAGTGGCGATCGTTGCGGTCGGGAAATCGTACGCCACTCGCCAACAGCGGGAGCGCCACCAAGCGTTGAGGCAGATTGCCGTTTTCGGGGTGCAGCCTGTAGTCGCCGGTGAGCCAGTAGCTGTATCCGGCCGTGAGATGGGCAATCTCGTCGAACGCGCACGATTTGTCGCGGGCGCCCGACCAGGCCATCGCACCAAACAGCAGGAGCAATAGCGCGACAATCGGCCAGGGACGCCCGATCCGACGATCAACGAAACGAGGTAACGCAGACTGATTGCGTTCTGACAAACGACGCCGATTTCGAGCGGGAGAGTTCAAATCACACGTGGGACGCAGGCGACAGGAAATGTCTGTAAACCATGGGCCGATTCATTTTGACGCTGTTCAACAATAGCGGCGTCCCGAACTACTTTGCCTACGTCCGGCCGCGCCAAGAGCAACAGTCGATCAATTTGCAGCAGCAAGCAATCGCCCGCCGACAATCGCGGGAGATACAGCGGCTCGACAACGACGTGCAACGCGGAGTCGTTCCGGTCGGACAGACCGGCACCGGCAGCTGGTTCTATACTCCCGGAACTCGATCGTCGTTTCTTAACACTAGCGAGTACTACCCGCAAGTGAATGTCCGTCATTCGGGACGATGACCTTCCGCTCGCTCTCGAAACGGCGATCGCGTCGTTTTGTCGTGGTCTTTTATGCCGACGGCCTCCGCCGGGTCTCATCGGACGCTCGTCGCTCCGACAATCTGGCCGCTTGTCTGAAATCGCTTCGGTCGCCAACTATAATGCCGATCGTCCAGCCAATGATCACTACCACCACGATTGCCTCCCTAGCCGATGATTCGCTCCTCCTGCTGCCTCGCCTTCCTGGCGATCGCTAGTTTTGCCGTCCCTGCCTCCGCGATCCAACTTTCGTTCACCAACTCCAGCTCGTATGCGAACGACCAAGTGTACGTCTGGTTCGGCGGTGCTGCCGAAGCGGGCTACAATCTCAAGATCACCGGCCAGACGCAAAACATCACGCTGGGCAAATCGTACACGCTCGCCGATCTCGCCGCCGGCCTGACGCTTGGCCGCCTCGTCTCCGGTCGCGCGTACGTCTCCCTCGGCGCGCCGTTGCCCGATCCCGGCCGCAACGGCGCGGGCTCGCCGATCCGCTATCCCGGCGTGTTCCCCGGCGACGACGGCTACAACACGCGTTGGGACTTCGTCGAGCTGACCAACACGCCAAGTTCGAGCGACGTCGCCGATCTCACGTCGATGGACAACTTTGCCGTCCCGCTGACGCTGCAGCTCAAGCACCAAGGCGTGCCGCTCGCCGGCCCCAACACGTCGGCCGGTTGGAAGGGCCACTACGACGCACAAGTCATCGCCGCTCTCTCTGCTCTGGCTGACCCCGCTGGCTCGAACGTACGTCGAGTCGATGGCGAGTTCATCCGAGTTCAGGGCGCGAACAGCGTTCCGTTGCTCTACCAGAATCAACTCGGTGATCCGCGGTCGATGAACGCCTACCTGGCGTCGATCAAGGCCGCCAATCGAGCGACGATCCTCGACGGCACGGCATTCGCCACGAACTATCGGTATTCCGCGGCGATCGACGCCGGCGGCAACTACGTCCTCACCAAGGCCGGCGGCAGTGCGTCGACCCCCGGTAGGATCCTCATCCCCGCGTCCTACAAGGCGGGGCCGAACCCTGCCGACCCGACGGTTACGCTGGCCGAGTCGCTCTACATGTCGAACCCCTGGTACAGCGTCGACGGCGGCCCGGTCGGTCCGACGCAGAACAACCTGGCCGGCGCCACTGCCCGCGATCTGTACGCCGCGCTGAACCTCGGCTACGTCAACAGCGATCACCTCGTGGCGGCGAGCGACACGGTGAATCCCGCGTTGGTCGGCAAACATGTCTACGAGCTCACCGGCAGTGAGCTGCGCGAGCTCACGATCGGCTTCGGCGAAGTCAATCAGTTCTACAACATTTACGCCGCTGCGATCCGCGATCTTTCCGACTCCTATGGTTTCGCCTACTCCGATTGGAATGAGCACCTCAGCAAAGTGGCGGTCCTCATCAACCAGCCTCATAACGGGATCACCGCCGACGAGCTCAACATCGGGGTCGCCGCCAGTTTGTCCCCCGGCTCGCTCGACGGCGACTACAACAGCGACGGCACGGTCGACGCCGCCGACTACACCGTCTGGCGCAACTCCGTCGGCCAGTCCGGCGCCGGCCTCGCCGCCGACGGCAACCGCGACGGCACCGTCAACTTTGCCGACTACAACTTTTGGAAAGCTAACTTCGGCAATGCTGCGGGCACCGCCTCCTTTGTCGCGATTTCCGTCCCCGAACCTACCTGCGCGGTGCTTTTGATCCTCGGCCAGACGCTATTTGCTGTTTGGCGATTCCGGCCGGCAGTGTCGCTACCGGACCGCTGGTCATCGGTCGCCTTCGCACAACCTCGGGGTTTTTCTCGAAGATGACACGCGGGGCCCATGGTGACAGGTTCTTTGTGCCCCCGGCTTTCGGTGCAGCGGTTATTGGATTTTTGGAACACTTTCGCGAAACACGATTCACTGCTCCAAAAATCACTTCTTCTGTCACACCCCATTGGCGGAGGGCCTGGAAAACAAGCAGAATATTCCAGCCGCCTGTTCCAAAAATGCTCGAATTTGCGCCTCATGGGCAAAGTTCCAAAATTCGCCCCGGCAGCAGGCCCGGCTGATTGTCAAAAGTCGGTACCCCGACTTTTGTCACCAATGAGCGCTCAGGCACGAACGGAGGGGCAAGCCTCGACAGTCCGCCGGCGAAACTTGTGTTTGCGGCGCGCGATCGTTCAAATTGCCAAACAGCAGCGTACCGTCGGGAGCGAATGCGATGCGCGCCAGTCGGCAGGCGCAAGTGACGAAAAACGAGCGCCTTCCAACCAGCTTCTCGTTGACCTGTCCATTTGTATCATAGCGCGGGCCAGCGCCTAGCCCCGATTTTCGGCCAGGGCGTGACATTTTCGCCAGCGACCGGGCCGAACGGGTCTCGGGTACGGAAGAAGTAAAATGTCCCCTTTGCCGAGCCCTCAGTGCGATTGTCGTGCGGCTCTTTGTGGGACGACAAGTATGCAGGCCAATATGAATACGAGCAGGGCCGCCGATGCCGAGAAGCGGCTCAGCGCTAGGCCGCCCTCATCCAGGGGCTTATCCAGGAAATCGCCGACCACTGCGCCAAGTGGCCGTGTGAGGATAAAAGCCGCCCAGAAGATCATGGAATGGGAGATCGTTGTCCAGTAGTAAGCTGCGGCAACCACTGCCAACAGAACGCCAAACACTACTGCGGCTCCACCATAGCCAAGACCCGCCGTGTCGGCCGTCCAATCGCCGAGAGCGGTGCCCAGCGTCTGGGAAAACATTATCGTCACCCAGTAGAAAATCTCCGCCTTGGGAGTACTGACCGTGTTGATCGATACCGAACCGAGGGAACGATGCCAAGTGAATAGCGAGCTCAGGAGTAATACCAGCAGCAGCAACGAGCCACCGGCATAGCCAATGTCTAGTGAACGGTCGGCGTAGTCGGCCAACGTCGTTCCCACCGTCGTCGTGGCGATAATCGTTGCCCAATACAGGAACGGGCGAAATCGTTTCGCGGCTATCTGTGCGATGACCGCTACGACAAAGATTGCCGCGAAGATCGCAGTGCCAACGAGATAGCCGAATTCCAAGGACATCGAAACGGCATCGCCGCCAGTTTCTCCCAAAGTGGTGGCGGCGATTTTGATGATCCAGAAGATCAGAGTGACCTCTGGAACCTTGCTCAGCACCTCTTGTTCGTTGGTGATCGCCGCATTGTCTTTCAAGGGTAATTCCATATCTTTGGTGGCCAAAGACCAAGGCAAACGGGTGGCGATGAGATGACTGCGAATTCAGAATCCGTATGTTGCGCCGCTCGGGTTGGCCAATTGTGATCGGCCAGTTTCGGACTGCCGGTATCAAAAATCGTCTGACGCTCGGGGATTTTCGATTTTTGTTTTTGCTCTCGGTTCTCCTGTTGTCGCAAGTCGTTGCTGGCGTGTCGGTTGCAATTTGATCGAATTCGAAAAACTCTCGATCGTGCCACACAATTCGTTTCTTTTGTTCGGTCGATCTTCAATTGTCCTCGGTTCTACCAGACTGGGTTGTGAATTGGAGCGAACAGAATGCGACGTTCATCGGTCACCTATTGATCGGTGATGAGCAAAAGGTTGAGTGTGGAGCGTTGAGTGTTGAGTGGGATGATGCGGAAGGTCGCTCGCCAAAATGCCAAAGAGCTGGAATGGCGCGAGGCGCCAGTTGGCAGTCGCCAGTTATCGAAAACTAGCGCCCAGCGTCTGCCAACTAGCGCCTCTGCCACGTGTTCATGTGTACCATATCGCCGCCCGCTGACAAGCCTCTATTTTCGGCCACCCCGTCGCCAAGTCGAAAACCTTAGTTGGCAATGACTTAGCAAAATGTCAAAGCGGGGTTCGACGCCGAAGTGTAGCTGTCCCCCGGCCAGTCGCAAAATGTCAGCTTACTTCCATACCCACGACCTATCCAAACAAGCAATCATTCCAAGCACGATGGCTAGAAACGTAGTCACAACGAAAAGATGACGAAGGGTGTATCGCCAGGGCCAACGCATTCGCAAGATCATCGCTAGCGACCCACTCGCGAGAACTAAGAAGTAATATGGCACCATCAGGTCATCGGCTGACGGCCAATCGTTGTAATAAAATCCTATGTTCTCCCAAAAACTACTACCAGTTTCTACGTACTCCTCCCCAGCTTCATCTTCGACGACAGGTTCAGTACGCCAATTCAATTGAGGATCTAGCCCCGCTTCTGGCGACACAAAATGGAATGTCGGTCGCCCTGGGATCAGGCTGCCCCCAAAATCATAGCCTCCCGGTAGAGGCACCCAAAAACAGTCAGTGGTGCTGTAACTGCGAATCCACATTCCCATGAATGCCAAGCACATCACGCAGCACAGGATCGACGCAATATTTAGAAAACGTCGTAGCATCGGAAATTCCTTCGGCATAGTCGTGTGGCATCCGACATTGTAATAGCGTCAAGTGGCCGCCGCCAATTTCAGCAATTCCCGAATTATCCACTTCTGCGTCTCTAGTCCGGGGCCAGAAAAGGCGGGGCCAGAGTGCAGAAAAGTGCCAGGAACGGCTTTCTTGATGTTGATGTGCGAATGGGGTAGTCTCGAGGCATGGGACGCCCGCATCGAGCCGCTTAGGGGTGGATACATTTATCACGTACTGAACCGCGCGGCGCGCGGATGACCATCTTTGAAAAGGGATGGTGATTACGGAGCGTTCGAGAACATCTTCCTGGAAGCAGTCGAGCGGACGGAGAGGCGGTTGCTCGCGTTCTGTCAGATGCCCAATCACTGGCACTGAAATGCCAGAAACGGTATCTGACCACCTTTTCTGGTCCCAAGGAGATGCGGAACGCGGTGGCGGCGGTGGGCGGCACCCCGGCAGGGCTTTTTCAGGCGAGTGCGCTGGCATGAGCTAATTCGCGGGTTCGACGGCTCGCAACTGGTCGGCGGTGAGTGACACGACGGCGAGCGGCTCTTGCGGCGCCGGTTATGACCGATCGACAGCGGCCCGCTGTAGGATGCGGACGACTTGGGCCGTCGCGTCGACTTTGACCAGGTCGCCGTCGTGAATTGTGGAGGTGGCGCGGCCGGTGCCGATGATTGTCGGGATTTTCAGCTCGCGGCAGATGATGCCGGCGTGGCAGGCGACGCCCGACTCGTCGCCGCCACTGCCACTTGTTGTCACGCGCCATGCAGCTCAAAATACTTGCTGCAATCGCCGGGCCGAACAGGCGTGGAATGTCCCCTTATTCCGCCCGCGACGTTTTTGGGGCAGCAACGACTTAGCGAATTGTCAAACTGGCGCTCAATGCGAAAGGTTGGCCGTCTCCGGGGGCCGCTTGTCCCAAGCTGGAGTCCCAGGGCCCCCCGGTTTGATTGACTGTCGCTGCGAATTCGCTTACACTGCGTAGTCTGCTGGGGGGGCGAAAATAAGACAAACCAACAATTCGGAGCTTGTGAAAGGACGCCGTTGACCGGTGCTGGCGATGCACGGGTGGACAGCGATTTGGCCTTGTTGGACATCCTCCACAGAAGTCAAATCTGCGACCAATTCGAATTGACATCCTTCAGGAGTCGACTAATTGATACGCACATCTACCGCAAGCTCTGGCGATCGTTTCTCAGCAGCTTTTGTTGCATTGGCAATGCTCGTCGAAGCTTGCTTTTTGGCACCCTTGGCATGGGCGGACACAGCGCCACCCCGGTATCAATTGCATTTTCTGGGACTGTTTGACGACGAACCTGTCGCCGACGGAGATGGCCGCTTCGACAGCTCGTTCGGCAATTACTTGGACACGAACGGAAACATGTACGCGATCATTGGTCGTTCCGATCGCTATCGCGGCGACGAAAAGGATGGTTATTCGGGCTGGCACTTCGATGTCAAGACCGGGAGAGTGACTCCGATTGGTCTGTTTCTCGACACAACCACCACACTGAATACGACGCCTCGTGCAGTGAGCACTACCGGGATGGCCATTGGTTCGACTGCCCTCGGATCGACTGTGCCGCGGCCTGACCATGCATGGGTCTTCGACAACGAGACGGGACAGACGAAGGAGATCGGTTTGTTTGATCGGCCGGACCTCGGCACGGCGAGCGCTGAAAACGGTGCAGCCGACATTACCACCGATGGGTTTGTAGTCGGGGGTTGGGATAGTGGCACGAGTGGTGCGCCTCGTTACACTTGGGCTTACGATCCGTTAACCCACGCGACAACTCGAATTGGTTTGTTCGACAGTGCTCATTTAAACCCTGTTAACCAGAATCAAAAAAGTACATTTCTAGAATTGTCGCCGCTCGGCCACGTAGTAGGAACGGCAGAGAGAATCAACTCACCTGGTGGTGGCACTTCCGTCTGGCAATATGACCGCGCAACGGAGACAACCACGAGGCTTGGGTTTGCGGGAGGAATCTATACGCGGGCGACGGGCGAAGAGGTGTCGGTATTTTCAACTATGAATGAGCTTGGCTTTGTGGGTGGAGGGTCGTTCGCGGAATGGTCGACTCCGACCGGGAATCGGTCCGGGTTTGCTGGCTGGATTTATGACCCTGTCGATAAGACTATCCAAAAAGTCGGACTTGCGCAGCCGGGCAGCACGAATGCCGCGGATTTTCGCTCGGACTCCGTAAGCTACATCAGTCCGGCTGGATTCGCATTGGGAGGGAGCAGCGCAGATAGCAATGTAAATGCTGTCTGGATTCAAGATCTTGACGCGGGCAGTCCCCAGCGATTGGGTTTCTTCGACGCGACGCACACGCTTTCAAATGGCGGGCAACAAAGCTCGATCAAGTTCTACGACGATCACGGCCGAGTGGCAGGAGAGTCCAGACGGGCGACGGGGACCACTCCATATTCCGCGTGGTGCTATGATCACTCGGCGGGCGAAACGCTGCAGATTGGCCTGATGACGCCGGAATACCTCCCTGATGGACCGGGTGGCATACACGAGTCGAGGGTTTTGGGCATGAATGGCGATGGCTTTGTCATAGGAGTCACTCGCAAAGTTGGATTCGACTACTCAGCGTGGGTATTCGATCCGAACACGAAGACGACCACCCGAATTGGCGAGAGAGCTGCCTTAAGGGCCGGAATACGTTACAGTTGGCCCAAAGCAATAAACAGTCATGTTCAAGTGGTAGGTGGAGATGACGCCGGATTGTGGTTTTACGATCCCGACGACCGCGGCGACGGGAACTTGATTAGCCCGCAGGATACGGGCCACTACGCACCATGGTTCGACTTTTTGAGTGAATCTGGCTACGTGGCGGGGCATTCACAACGTACCAACGGAGTTTCCAATCGCGGGCAGTCCGCGTGGTTATTTGATTCGAACACAAGAGCAACCACAATCTTGGATTTTTCCGTCTCAACAAATGGCCAAGCCTATAGCGAAATTGACTATCTCGGTGAAGATGGCACTGTCTTAGGGTTTTATGATTTATATGATGGGAACACATTGATGGGGCATCGCCCATTTTATTGGAACGTAGTTCACGGGTTTCATGACATAAGCGACCTAATTGCAGTCGACGACCCGCAATTCGAATGGACCGGTTTTGTTGGTGAGCGGTCCGGTTATGTCGGAGTACTACGGTCCGCCGATCCTCGTTTGATCACGGGTTATGCGCTTCTTGCAAATGGAACCTCTGTGCCGTTTGCGCTGACCATCGTTCCGGAGCCGCCCGGATACGTGTTACTGACAATTGCTGACGTTATTCTGTTTCACAAAAAAAGGGGGCGCGATGGTTCCGGTTTTACCGCGGGTGTTCGGTTGGTGGAACGTCCGAATCAACCGCGGCAAAATGTGGGGTGGTCTTCGATTTCGAGTGCCGGCATACACCGCTGAGCCGGCGACGCTTTAAGTCGCCGGCCCGTACTTTTTCGCGTACTCTCGCAAGCGGAGTTTGCGGGCCGTGTTCTCGCTCGACATGTAGCGAATCTTGCCGAAGATGGGCCGTTCGGGGCCCCAGGCGCGGTCGTAGCGGCCGAGGATCCAGCAGATGCCGCTGTAGCTGTTGGGGTCGCGGCCGTCGAGGGCGTATTTGTTGTTGAGCTCGATCATTGTGGCGAGCGATTCTTGCGGCGAGGGGGACCACTCGAGGATCTTTTTGCCCCAGAGCATCCGCAAGTAGTTGTGAATTCGGCCTTCGCGCACGAGTTGTCGCTGGGCCGCTTTCCAGAGCGGATCGTGCATGCGGGCGTGCTCGAATTCGGTGAGTGAGTAGACCGTTTCGCGCGGATCGTCGGCGTGTTCGGCCAACGTCTTGCGCGCCCAATCGGGGAGGCTTTCATAGCGATCGTAGTCGTCGCGCTGCGAGGACATGTTGAAGCCGAGTTCGCGCCAGGTCACCAATTGATCTAGAAAGGCTTCAGCCGAGACGCCGACGCCCCACCAGTCGTGCGAGCTGCCGGTGACTTTTTCGGCCAACTTGGTGGGCGACCAGTTTTCGCGCCGCGTGGTTTCGACAAACGCTTCGTGGGCCGATAGATGACCGAAGTGCAAATAGGGCGAGAGTCCGCTGGTTGCGTCTTCGTCGGGATGATTTCGCAACTCGTCGTAGCGAGGCAGTTGATTGTCGAGAAAGAATGCCAATCGTTTCTCGGCCGCCACGGCGCCGCCAGCCGTGGGTGCGATGGCTACGGAGTGAGCGATGGGAAACTCGCCCATCGAAGTGCGGTCCGCCGCGAGAGTCGTCACGTCGGCAGTCGGCCATCTCTTGCGAATCTCGTCAGGCAGCGCTTCGAGCTTCGGCAACTTGACATGGTGCAAGGGATCTTCTTTTGGAAAGTCGACCAGGTGTTCGCGGAGCTCTCGCTGCAGGAAGCGGCGGAAGTCGAACGCGCGGGCGAAGACTTTGTCGGCTGCCCGCATTGGCAGCAGGCCGTTGGAGTCGACCAGCTCGAACCGCACGGGAATCTGCCGCGCCGCGGCCACTGCCATCCGTGGCAGAAAGAAGCACGGATAATCGTCGCCGACCACGACACACGCCCGCTTGGCGAGCGTCGCGACGAGTCCGCGGCCGTCGCCCGCCTGCCGCTCCAGGTAGGGATAGTAGGTCGCCGCCCTGCCCTTGAGCCGGCGGGCGTTGTCAGCCATCCCTTGGACGACGAAATAGTGAAACCGATCGCTGGCCCAGGGGTAGCCGCAGCGGAGTGCTTCGAGCACGACGAGCGGCTTCTTGAGCGACCGCGCCCATTCGAGCGCTCGATCGAGACTGAAGTTGAACCGCGTGCGACGGTTGGCCGTCATCCAATAGAGCACGAAGTCGCCGTCGGCCCTGACGGACGCCACGTTTGCTAGGCGGACGCGAATCGTCGGAACGTCACTTTGTAAATCTGCGAGCGACATGCGCCGAAAGACTAGCTTGTTACCCAGCCGCAAGAGACAATAGAGCCCACACGGGAGCAGAATGCATGACCAGTCCGCTGTCCATCCCCGCCTATTGCCGACCCCGGGCGTATGCTGCTTTTGTCGAACAGCTTCCGCACGTCGAGACGACGCGCGGCCTGTTCCGCGCGGCGTTTGCCATTGCCCAGCACGACCGGCCCACCGCCGACGTTGGCCAAGCGGAGGCGACCATTGCGAGCCTGGCGGAAACGGTCACTCATCGCGTCCATTCTCAGAACGTGCAGGCCAAGCTGGCACATTTGCACGACTTGCTGTTCGACGTCGTCGGCCTGCGGGGCAACGTCGAAGACTACTACAACCCGTCGAACAGCTATCTGCCGGATGTGCTGCGCACGCGGCGCGGTTTGCCGATCGCGCTGGTGCTGGTGTACAAGTGCGTGGCCGAGGGCGTGGGATTGCGGGTGCACGGCATCAATTCGCCGGGGCATTTCCTGGCGGCGGTGGAAACCTGCGAAGTGAATGGCTCGTCGCCGGAGAAGAATGCGTGGATGTACGTCGACCCGTTTTATGGCGGCAATCTGCTCACCGAGCCGCAGGTCTTCGAGCGGATCGCCGCGACGACCGGTCGGGAGGTCCATCCGTCGCCGCGGTGCCTGGCCCGGGCAACCGGTCGCCAGTGGCTGGCGCGGATGCTCGCCAATTTGCAGGCCGCATTCGCCTCGCTCGGCAGGGAGCGGGACTTGTACGCGATGCAGGAATTGCAGGCGCTGGTCGACGAATAGCCCCAGAAACTGGGCGGCTGCGTACAATGGAGTCATGCGAGCCGATGTTGTGCCGACAAGAAGAAAAGGGGGCGGGGAGACGAGGAGGTTGGTCCGCCAAGCGTTTGCCCTGATCGCGGTAGCTCCTTGTCTGCTTGTCCTTGTCGCGTTGCCGGCATTTGCCGACGTGATTGTTTTGGCGAATCGCACGCCGGTCGCCATTCAAGCGCAGCTGAAACCGGTAATCGGGACGGCTCAAAACGTCACGCTTTTGCCTGGCGACGTGGAGCCGGTGTTTGTCGATGGCCGGGCGTATGTCTCATTCATTGGCCGGGGCGGAGCGAAGCGTTATCTCTTGGACGCGAACTCGGCCTACTACTTCGGCCAAGCCAAGGATGGGCGGATCGACCTGCAAAAGATCGGCCTCGGCGGGGACAAGAATTCGGCCGAGGGACGGACGCTGCCTGGCCGCGCGGACACCGCGCCGTCGGCGGTGATTCCGGTTAAGATTCTCGTCGACGAAGAGGAGCCTGCCCGGCGACCGCTCTGGGAGCGTCGCCTCCGCGAGCGGATTGCGGCGGCTTCGGCGGTGCTCGACAAGTACTGCCGCGTGCAGCTCAAGGTGGTCGCCGTCGGCACCTGGGACTCGGACGACGCGACGAGCGACTTCTTCGAGTCGCTGGGCGAGTTCGAGCGCGAGGTGAAGCCGTTCCCCGCCCAGTTGGCGATCGGATTCACCAGTCAGTATCAGGTCGTGACCGGCCGCGTCCACATGGCCGGCACGCGCGGCACGCTCCATTCGCACATATTGGTCCGCGATTGGTCGCAGCACATGAGCGAGCAGGAGCGGCTTGAGCTGCTGGTGCATGAGCTGGGGCATTTTCTCGGCGCGTCGCACAGCCCGGAGCCAGACAGCGCGATGCGGCCGGTGCTCGGCAACCGGCAGGCCGCAGGCAGGGGCTTTCAGGTCAAGTTCGACCCCGTCAACACGCTGGTCATGTCGCTGGTGGGCGAAGAAATCCGCCGCCGCCACGTTCAGCAGGCGTCGCAGCTTTCGGCCGGCACGATGCGCCGTTTGCGGCAAATTTATCAAGCGATGTCGCCGACCATGCCGCAGGACCCATCGGCGAACCAATTTGTGCAGCGATTGAACGTGTCGACCGCGGTGCCGTTGGTAATGGGCACCAAGCAGGTGGTGTCCCAGGTGGTCAGCTCGGCGCAGTCGAATTCACGTCTTCCCGTCGGCGGCGACGCCGCGGCAGGAGGCCCAACTCGCCGCGAAGGCGACGCGCTCACGGAGCACCTAGTGCGACAAGCGGCCGGCATCGCGCGGTTTCTGCCGGAGAGCATCGCCACGAATTCGTTCCTCTTGGGGCTGGGCATCGCGTTCGACGAGTCGAACGTGCTTCGCAACGATCCGAAGTTCCGTGGCTTTGTCCGCCTCGTGGAGACGGACCAAGAGCGGGCAGTGCGTTTGGCCACGCTCGGCTCGCCGACGATGCTTGGGACGGCGCGACCTCGCGCAGCACTTTTTCGTTTCCGCGCATCTGGCGGCGCTGACGGGAACTCGAGCCGCCGCGACCGCGGGAATGGCCAAGGAATTCAGCGACGCCGGCCGCAGCAGCGGGTTCAGCTTCGCCGATGTCGCCGCGGATCGCGCCGGTGTGCTGTTTGCCGGCGGCGTGATCAACAAGCGATTCTCGCTGGAGGTCGTGTCCGATAGTTTTCGCGTGCCGGTCTACATGCCGGCGGTGGCCGATCTTCCCGAAGGGCTCAGCGCCGCCGAACTGGCTTCGCAATTCGGCGCCCAAAGCGACAGCCGCTTCCAGCAGCAGCTCCAGCAAATCAACCAGCGGCTGCTGCAGCTACCGCCCTACCGCGAAGCAAAAGTCTCGCTCGAACGAAAGCCGTAGGACCGAGCCGCAGGAGACCGAGCCGCGGCACCCTCGACCCCGCGGCCGGTGGTCGGTACAATCCGGTTTTTCCCGTTTCTCGCGGCCAACTGCCGCGTTTGTTAGCCCGGAAGTCTGTCCATGTCGTCGTTCACGTTCACTCCCCAGCACGATTTCCTCATCGGCATCGACTCGGACGGCTGCGTCTTCGATTCGATGGAATTGAAGCACAAGGAGTGCTTCGTTCCGAATTTCATCAATCACTACGAGCTGCAGGGCGTGAGCAAGTACGCCCGCGAGGCGGCGGAGTTCGTTAATCTGTATTCCAAGAGCCGCGGGGTGAATCGGTTTCCCGGTCTGGTGGAGCAGCTCGATTGGCTGCGGCGGCGGCCGGAAGTGCAGGCCCGCGGCGTGCACGTCGCGAAGCCGGCGGGCCTCATCAAGTGGATCGCCAGCGAGACGAAGCTCGGCAATCCGGCGCTCGAAAAGGCGGTGGCCGCGACCGGCGATCCCGACTTGAAGCTGGCGCTCCAGTGGTCGCTGGCGGTGAACAAGTCGATCGCGGAGATGGTCCGCGGCGTGCCGCCCTTTCCGAACGTGCGCGAGTGCCTCGACGATTTTTCGGAGAAGGCCGACATGGTCGTCTGTTCGCAGACGCCCAACGCCGCGCTCGAGGCCGAGTGGGCCGAGCACGGCATCGCTTCGTACGTGCAAGCGATTTGCGGCCAGGAGGTCGGCAGCAAGACAGAAACCCTCGCGGCCTGCCAGGGAACGTATGCGGCTGACAACGTGCTGATGATCGGCGACGCGCCGGGCGACTACAAAGCGGCGGTGGCCAACAACTGCGCTCTTTTTTCCGATCAATCCGGGGCACGAGGAAGCCAGTTGGACGCGGCTGCTGGAAGAGGGCATGGAGCGGTTCTTCACGGGCACCTTCGCCGGCGTCTATCAAAAACGCCTGCTGGAGGAGTTCGACAGCTACCTGCCCGAGCGGCCCCCCTGGCCCGTCCATGACGTATAGTTGGAAAATCAATCAACCAACGGACCATTCCCTACGGTAAACATGGAATACTAACATGACCGCAAACTGCGATATCGGCATGATCGGCCTGGCCGTCATGGGCGAGAACCTGGCCCTGAACATCGAGAGCCGCGGCTATCGCGTCGCCGTCTACAATCGCACCACGAGCAAGGTCGACGACTTCATCGCCGGCCGCGCCAAGGGCCTGAATTTCGTCGGTTGCCACACGATTGCGGATCTGGTCGCCAACTTGGCCACGCCGCGCAAAGTGATGCTGATGATCAAGGCCGGCCCGGCGATCGACGAAATGATCGAGGACTTGCTGCCGCTGTTGTCGAAGGGCGACATCATCATCGACGGCGGCAATTCGTACTATCGTCGACACCGAACGCCGCACGCAGTATGTCGAAAGCAAAGGGCTGCTCTACATCGGCACCGGCGTCTCCGGCGGCGAGGAGGGCGCGCTCAAGGGCCCCAGCATGATGCCCGGCGGCAGCCCGGATGCCTGGCCCGCCGTGAAGCCGATCTTCCAGGCGATCGCCGCCAAGGTCGGCCCGAAGAACGACATTCCCTGCTGCGAGTGGGTCGGCCCCCGCGGCGCGGGGCACTACGTGAAGATGGTGCACAACGGCATCGAATACGGCGACATGCAGTTGATCTGCGAAGCCTACTTCATGATGAAGGAAGCGCTCGGCCTCTCGAACGACGAGCTGTACGACGTCTTCGACGAGTGGAACCGGGGCGAGCTGGATAGCTACCTGATCGAAATCACGCGCGACATTTTCAGCGTCAAGGATCCGGAGACCGGCAAGTACCTGGTCGACGTGGTCATGGACAAGGCCGGCGCGAAGGGCACCGGCAAATGGATGAGCCAACTCGCGCTCGACCTGGGCGTGCCCAGCACGCTGGTGACCGAGGCCGTTTACGCCCGCTGCCTGTCGGCGCTGAAGGATGCCCGCGTCCGCGCGAGCAAGGTGCTGCACGGTCCCGCGGCCAAGTACGAGGGCGATCGCAAGGCGTTCATCGAGCAGATTCGCCACGCCTTGTACGCCTCGAAGATTTGCAGCTACGCCCAGGGCTTCGTGCAGATGCAGGCCGCGGCGGCCGAGCACAAGTGGCCGCTCAACTACGGCGACTGCGCGTTGCTGTGGCGCGGCGGCTGCATCATCCGCGCCAAGTTCCTCGATCGCATCAAGGAGGCGTTCGACGCGAACGCGAAATTGGAGAATCTGCTGCTCGCCCCCTACTTCGGCAAAGCAGTGCAAGAGACGCAGGACTCGTGGCGAAACGTGGTGGCGACCGCCGCCCGGCTCGGCATTCCGGTGCCGGCGTTCTCGGCCGCACTGTGCTACTACGACGGTTATCGCCGCGAGCGACTGCCGGCGAACCTGCTGCAGTCCCAGCGCGACTACTTCGGGGCTCACACGTACGAGCGGCTCGACAAACCCGGAGTGTTCCACACCGACTGGCTCCACGAACGCCGCACGCCGAAGAAATAACACCATTGCCTCCCTCCCTTCCCCCTTGAACATGTCTGCCGAGTACCTGCACAACTGTTTGGATTTGACGGCCAGGTCGCCGTGGTGATCGGCGGCACGGGGGCGCTCGGCGGCACGCTGTGCGAAGGCCTCGCGCAAGCGGGGGCCCACGTCGTCGTGGCCGGCCGCAGCGCCGAGCGCGGCAACGAGCGGGTCGCGGCCATCAAGAAGCTCGGCGGCGCGGCCAGCTTTGCCGCCGTCGACGCCACGGACCGTGCGTCGGTGCGAGTCGCTGCTCGATACGGTGGTCAAGCAACATGGCCGGGTGCATGCGGCCGTGAACTGTGCCGGCGTCAATTCGCCGACGCCGTTGTTCGACATCACGCAGGAGGAATTCGACCGGATCATCTCCGGCAATTTGTTCGCCACGCTGTTGGGTTGCCAGATCTTCGGCAAGCACATGATCGACGCCGGCGGCGGGGCGATCCTGAACATCGGCAGCGTGTCGAGCTTCCGGCCGCTGTCGCGCGTGTTCACGTATTCGGCGTCGAAGGCCGCGGTGCTGAATCTCACGCAAAACGTCGCCCGCGAATTCGCGCCGCAGAAGGTCCGCGTCAACTGCCTCTGCCCCGGCTTCTTTCCGGCCGAGCAGAACCGAAAGATTCTCGACAAAGACCGCGTCGAATCGATCCTCCGCCACACGCCGGCCGGCCGGCTCGGCGACGCACCCGAGTTGATCGGCGCCACGCTGCTGTTGCTTTCGCCGACGGCCGGCAGCTTTATCAACGGCGAGGCGGTTTACGTCGACGGCGGCTTCACGGCGATGACGATTTGATGAGCCCAATGTCACTGCAGCGCCAGTCAACGCTTGCGGATTAGCTTACAAGAACGATCCGCGCCACCCCATGGCCCACACCTTCGTCATCTTCGGCGCCTCGGGCGATCTCACGCGTCGCAAGCTGATCCCGGCCCTCTACCAGCTCAGCCGCAAGAACCGCTTGCCGGCCGACACGCGGATCGTCGGCTTCTCTCGGACTCCGTTCACGCACGACGCGTGGCGGGCCGAACTGGCCGAGGCGATTGCCAAGGCGACGGGCGACAGATTTCGATCGCGAAGCTGTGGGCCAAGTTTGCCGAGCGGATTTTCTACCACGCCGGCGACATCGGCGAGCCGGAAGATTTCGACGGCTTGGCCAGCTTTCTCGACGACCTTGAGAAAGACCCCGAGAGCACTCGCATCTACTACCTGGCCACGGCCCCGCAGTTCTACGAGCCGGCGATCGAGCAGTTGGGCCGCGCGGCCTGGCCGAGGAGAATACCTGCCGCCGCCGCGTGATCATCGAAAAGCCGTTCGGCACCGATCTCGCGTCGGCCGAGAAGCTCAACGCCGTGGTCCATGCGGTGTTCCAACGAGCAACAGGTTTACCGCATCGACCATTACCTTGGCAAGGAAACGGTGCAGAATCTGCTCGTGCTGCGGTTTGCCAACACGATCTTCGAGCCGATTTGGAATCGCAACTACATCGATCACGTGCAGATCACGGTGGCCGAAGAGGTCGACGTCGGCACGCCGCGCCGGCTACTACGACAAGGCGGGCGTGGTCCGCGACATGCTGCAGAACCATCTGCTGCAACTGTTGATGGTCACGGCGATGGAAGCGCCGGTCCGCTACGAGGCCGACGCCATCCGCGACGAGAAGGTAAAGGTGCTGCACGCCATCCGCCCGATGGACGCCGGGCAGATTCACGAGAACACGTTCCGCGGCCAGTATCGCGGCTACCTGTCGCACAAAGGGGTGGCGCCCGGCAGCCGCACGGCCGACATTTGCCGCCGTGAAGCTGGCGATCGACAACTGGCGCTGGCAGGGCGTGCCGTTCTACTTGCGGAGCGGCAAGGTGATGTCCTGCCGCACGACGCAGATCGTCGTCCAGTTCCGCGAGCCGCCTCACATGCTGTTTGCCGACGGTCCGCGGGGCGTTGCCGAATCGAATCGGCTGGTGATTCAAGTGCAGCCGGCCGAGGGCATCCAGCTCCACTTCGAGACCAAAGTGCCCGACGCCGGCATGAAGCTCCGGCAGACCGACCTCGAATTCAGCTACCAACGCGAGTTCCGCGGCGCGATCCCCGAGGCGTACGAGCGGCTGCTGCTCGACGCGCTCGAGGGCGACGCCAGCCTGTTTGCGCGGGCCGACGAAGTCGAGGCGGCCTGGTCGATCTGCGATCCGATCCTCAGCCGAGTGGCAAGCGAGCGACCTGCCGGAGCTGCATGTCTACGAGCCGGGATTCTGGGGCCCGACCGAGTGCACCGAGTGGATGAGCGCTCAGGGCCGCGAGTGGTTTGATACCTGTCCTGTCTTAAAATGCTTCAACACTTGATGCCGCGCCAATCCGCATGAATTCATCCTCATGAGCCCTCGTTGACATGTGCCTCGCGCGGGCCCGATTGGTTGCCGTTCGCCCCCTGGGGGTTGTGGGAACTGAATCTGCTCGGGTGGCCGCTGCTGGCGATCGTGGTCGGCCTGGTCTGGCTCGGCGGCCTCTGGCAGTGGTTGGCGGTCGGGCCGGGCGTGCTGTTGTTTCTGATCGTCTATTTTTTCCGCGATCCGCCGCGCCGCATCCCCGACGCGGTCGGCGCGATCGTGGCCCCCGCCGACGGCAAGATCGTCGACGTCACGCCGCTCGAGCATTACGAATTCATTGGCGGGCCGGCCGTGCGGATCGGCATCTTCCTCTCGATCTTCAACGTACACATCAACCGCGCGCCGTTCGCGGCCAAGGTGGTCGACACGCACTACAAGCCGGGCGAGTTCCTCAACGCGATGCGGGCCGACAGCGCCGAGCGGAACGAGTCGATGTGGATCGGCTTCGAAACGCTCGACTCGCCGGCCCGCCGCTTCGCCGTGCGGCAGATTTCCGGCATGTTCGCCCGGCGAATCGTCTGCATGCTGCGGCCGGGAGAGGCGGTCGCGCGCGGCGAAAAGTTTGGTATGATTAAGCTGGGCTCGCGGACCGAGCTGATTCTGCCCGCGGGCGTCGAGATCGTGGTCCGGCTCGGCGACAAGATTCACGCCGGCAGCGACGTCGTCGCCCGCTGGCCGCAATGATCTTCCTCCTCTGCTCATAGAGTGGGAGATTCCGAACGCCATGAAACCAATTCGCGCCATCGCCGTTTTTCCGACGCTCTTCACGCTCGGCAATCTGGTGTGCGGGTTCTTTGCCGTCGTCGTGCTCGTCGCGGATCGAGAAGCCGGTCGGCATCGAAGCCATCCCGACGCCGAAGATCGACTCGGCCCGCGAGCTGATCGAAATGATCGGCAGCACCGATCCGACGCACAACCTGATGCTCTCCGGGGCGCTGATCCTGCTGGCGATGTTTTTCGACTCGGTCGACGGCCAGGTGGCTCGGCTCACGCGCCGCACCAGCGATTTCGGCGCCCAGCTCGACAGCCTCTGCGACCTGGTGTCGTTTGGGCTGGCGCCGGCGATCTTGCTGGTGAAGATGTGTCCGCAGTTCACGAGCCTGCACAGCGAGGCGGTGTGGACGATCGCGGCCTTGTTCGTCTGCTGCGCGGCGTTGCGGCTGGCGCGATTCAACGTCGAGTCGGACGAGAACGACGACCACATGGCGTTCGCCGGCTTGCCGACGCCGGCCGCCGCCGCCGCGATCGCCAGCTTCGCCATCCTCTCGTACACGCTCCGCAACGAGGAGAACCTCCTGCTCCACGCCAAGTTTCCGATCTACGATTGGTGGATGCAGCGGCTGCTGCCGCTGTTTGCGATCGTGATTGCCATCCTGATGGTTTCGCGGATCCCCTACCCCCACCTGCTCACGCAGTTCCTCCGCGGCCAACGCAGCTTCGCCCACATCGTGGCGATCGTATTCGCGTTGGTGGCGATTTTGATCGTCCGCGGCTACGCGGTGCCGCTGCTGTGCGTGATGTTCGTGCTGATTCCGCCGGTGCGGTTCGCGTGGGAAGTCGCCCGCCATCGCCGGCGCGGGAAGAACCGCTGTTTTAGGTACGTCAGGCTTTCCAGCCTGACGTCAACAAAGTATTGTCAGGCTGGATAGCCTAACCTACGTGAGGGGCATTGTGTTTACTGGTCTGGTCGAAAGTCTGGCCGCGGTGGCGGAGATTATTGCCGAGCCGCCCGGCGTGCGGCTGGTGATCCGCGAACCGCAGCATCGCCAAGGAGGCCGGCATCGGCGACAGCATCGCGCTCAACGGCTGCTGCCTGACGGTGGTGGCGGTCGACGGCGAGCGGCTCGCGTTCCAAGCCGGCGAGGAGACCCTCTCGCGCACGAACCTCGGCGAGCTCACAGCCCGGCAGCATGGTCAACCTCGAACGCTCGCTCAAGCTGGGCGACGAAATCGGCGGGCACCTCGTCACCGGCCACATCGACGGCGTCGGCACCGTCGACCGCCGCATCGACGACGCCGATTGGTGCACGATGTGGTTCCGCTTCCCGCCCGCACTCGCCGGCCAAATCGCCAGCAAAGGCTCGATCGCGGTCGACGGCGTGAGCCTGACGCTGGTCGAAGTCGAAGCCGACCGCTTCAGCGTCGCCCTGATCCCGCACACGCTCACCGTCACCACGCTCGGCCGCCGGCAAATCGGCGACCGCGTCAACCTCGAAACCGACGTCCTGGCCAAGTATGTCGAACGCCAAATCGCCCAAAGGGGTATCTCAGCCGGAAAGTAGTCTCTCGCCCCATGCCCCGCCAAACCAAGTCCTTCCTCATCGAACGCTTCCGCGAGATGGGCATTGCGCCTGCCACGCGGCATGGGCAGAACTTTCTGATTGATCTCAATCTGGTCGATCTGATCGTCAACTCGGCCGACCTCGGGCCGCAGGACGTGGTGCTCGAAGTCGGCACTGGCACGGGGTCGCTCACCGCGATGATGGCCGAGCGGGCCGCCGCGGTCGTCACCGTCGAGATCGACGCCCACTTGTTCGAGCTGGCGAGCGAGCAGCTATTGGAACTCGACAACGTGATCATGCTGCGGCTCGACGCGCTGCGGAACAAGAACAATTTCGACGATCGCGTCATGGAGGCGATTGGATCGCAACTTGCTGTCGACCCGCGCCGGCGTCTGAAGTTGGTCGCCAACTTGCCCTACAACATCGCCACGCCGGTGATCTCGAACATGCTGCTCGCGCCGCACGTGCCGCACTCGATGGTCGTCACGATCCAGAAGGAGCTGGCCGACCGAATGACGGCCGTGCCCTCGACGAAGGACTACAGCGCGCTGAGCGTGTGGATGCAGAGCCAGTGCGCGGTCGAGACGGTGCGCGTGCTTCCGCCGTCGGTGTTCTGGCCGATTCCGAACGTGACTTCCGCGATCATTCGGATCACGGTCGACCCCGAGCGGCGAGCCGCTATTGCCGATCTCAGGTATTTTCACCAGTTCGTGAAAGCGATCTTCATCCATCGCCGCAAATTCCTGCGGGCCAACGTGGTGCCGGCAATGAAGCGGCATCTCTCGAAGGAACAAGTCGACGCGATCCTCGACGAGATGGGTTTTGCGCCCGACACGCGAACCGAGCAGCTCGACGTGGACACGTTGCTGGCGCTGGCCGATAAGTTCCGTGCCGCGGCCCCCGATTGGTCGCTCTAACGGCAGCTGTGAAGAATCGGCGCCGAGCATGACAAACGGGCGACGATTCGCTAGAATCACGTCAACTGGGCATTTTCGCCCCATTGTGGATCAGTGAGGTTGTCATGTCCTTTATCGAAATGACCGGCTCGACGCTAGAACGGATCGTCGCCGAGGACGAATTGCACCACGGCGATCTCGCGGAGGCGGGAGTCGGCGACGCCACGATCATCCGCGTCAATCGCCAGGGCGACATCGAAGTCCGTCGGCCGACCGGCTGGGACGTGATCGGCGGACTGTTGGGCGAGTTCGAGCATCGCGTTCGCCGCGAAACTGGCCTCGATTGGGCGTAGGGCCGAGCGACGTGGTGCAGGCCACAATACCGCGGCGATCAAATCGTCGCGCCGCGCGCTTCGTACGTTCGCTGCGGACGACAGCCGTTCGACGCAGCCTCGGCGCCAATTTTTGAGTTTGCCAGCGCGATCTCATAAAGTCGCTGCCCTTGCGGCGTGGGGTATTCGCCGTTGAGACACGCCCGACAGAGCTCGCTCGGAGGGCGATCGACGGCTCGGGCGATCGACTCAACCGGCAAATAGCGGAGCGAATCAGCGCCCAAGTCGCGTGCCATTTCGGCGTACGTTTCCTCAATCGGCCGGCCGTCGCGGATGAACCGCGGCGCGAACAGCTCCGAAATCGTCGACATGTCGATGCCATAGAAGCAGGGCGCAACGATCGGCGGGCAGGCGACGCGGACGTGAATCTCGCGGGCCTTGCCGACTTCGCGAATCCGCGAGATCAGCACGCGCATGGTCGTCGAGCGGACGATCGAGTCTTCCACGAGCAGCACCCGCTTGCCTTCGAGCACCTCGCGGAGCGGCGTGTATTTCGACTGGGCCTTCGACATCCGGTTGTCGCCGCCTTCGATGAACGTGCGGCCGGAATAGCGGTTGCGAATCAGCCCTTCGACGCTGGGCACTCCCAGCTGGTAGGCCATCGCGTCGGCGGCACACTTGCTCGTATCGGGCACGGGCACCACGACCGTGTTCTCGTCGATCGCATTTGTCTCCAGCCGCGCGAGCTCCTCGCCGAGAGCCTTCCGCGAGAGGTAAACACTGCGGCCGTCCAGGGTGCTGGCGACATTGGCGAAATAGATCCATTCGAAGAAGCAGTGAGCCCGCCGGGAGCTGTCGGCGAACCGCTCGAGGCGGAATTCGTCGCCGCTGGCGTAAATCATTTCGCCCGGCTCGAGCGAACGGATGCTGCGGTTCGAGAAGCCAAGATTCAGTAGAGCAACGCTCTCGCTGGCCGCGGCCAGGAACGGTCCCTCGATCGCGTAGGAGAGCGGCCGCAAGCCGAGCGGATCGCGGGCGATCACCATCTCGCCCAGCGCGTTCAAGAGTGAGATGCAGTAGGCGCCATCAAACCGCTGAGCGACGTTGTGCATCACCTCGACCAGCGGCGGCCGGCGATCGCCGGAAAGCTCGCGGCTGATCTCGTGCATGATGATTTCGGTGTCGTTCGCTCGCGCGAGGTGGTGGTCGTCGTCGGCCAGGAGCTTGTCGCGGAGCTGGGCGTAGTTGGCGAGTTGGCCGTTGAAGCCGAAGCTGAACCACTTGTGCTTTTGCAGATGGTGTCGCTCGAACGGCTGCGCATAGCTCAGGTCGTCCTTGCCGCAGGTGGCGTAGCGAACGTGCCCGATCGCCGCCCGTCCGGCCGTTTGAGCCAAGATGCTCTCCGCCTTGCCGCGATGGCTGAGCCGAAACACCTCGCTGACGCTCCCCAGGCCGCGATACGTCTCGAGCAACTGCTGCCGCTCGGGGTTGTAGCTAGTCATTCCGGCCGAAAGCTGGCCGCGGTTTTGGATGTCCAACAGCAGCCGCGGGATCAGCCGCGATACTTCGCTAGGGCCCTGCGGTGGGCAGAGCGGGCTCACGTCGCGGCCCGGCAGGTGATAGACGGCGGCAATGCCGCATTCGTGGTGCAGCTCGGACATGAAAGCGAAGAAACCCGTGGTGGGATGGAGCGGCTTGCAACGTATTCTACGCCGTCGAAGCCTCCCACTCAACCGCCGGCAATCCCGCAAGCGAACGGGTCGTGCCGGCCGGACGACTACTCCGCTTGGACCACGCCGAGTTCGATTTCGCCGCCCCCTTCGAGCGCGACCACGAGGGCCCGCGCTTCGGCCACTTTCAGCTCGAGCAGAGCCAGATGGTCCGAGTGGAATCGCACGAGATTGTTCCGCTCGTCGATCAGGGCACGGAGCCGCACTTCGGCGTCCTTCAAGCAGAGTTTCGCGTCCCGCAGACCATACCAAGGTTCCTGACCGTAGGCGAACGGATGGAAGGGCGCCAACGTGCGTAGCTGCTGGCGGAGGGTTTGGACCTCCGCGTCGGTGAATTCAATGGAGGCATTTAGCTCTCGACGCTCGCGCTGATACTCAACTTGCCAGTAATACCGAGCTTCGATTTTGGCGACCGCCAGCGCCCGGCGTGCGGCAGCCAATTCGGCTTGATGGGGATCGTTCTGCGTTTCGGCCGAGTCCGCGGCGGAACTCGTGGCGGCAATGACAACGGCCAAGATCAATGAGGAGAATCGCATGGGGGAGAGCCTCACGATGAGAAGCGGGGCGACGCGAATGGGAAGGAGCGTCTCTGGCTTCTCAGCGTAATTGCCACCCTGCCCCGCTGCAAATTTGTGTTGCCGAAACGCAACAGCTGACAACATGGCCGGAATTTGCAGCCGGTCTGCGAACCAGCCGGCCCGCGCAACCGTCATCTACGCAGCCCGTTGGCCTCTACATGAGTATCCGCGAAATGACCTTTTCCGAGCAAATCGAATTCGAGCGGCTACTGCTGCGCTGTCCCAGCGAGGCCGATGCGGAGGAGATGTTTGCCCGCTACGCTCAAGATCCGGAAGTCTGCCGCTACATGAGTTGGACGCCCCACGCGTCGGTGAGTGGGACGCGCGAGTACATCCAGCGTTGCATCGAGCAGCGGCAGTTGGGCAGTAGCTGCAATTGGCTCATCTATCCGCGCTGCGGCGGGCCGCTGCTCGGCTCGGTTGGCTTCGCCGTCAAGCAGCACCTCGTGCAGTTTGGCTACTGCCTGGCTCGTGACGCTTGGGGGCAAGGCTATGCCACGGAGGCCGCTCGGGCGATCGTTGCGACAGCGCTTGCCGATTCGGCAGTCTGGCGGGTGCAGGCGTACTGCGACGTTGAGAATCGCGCGTCGGCACGGGTGCTGGAGAAGGCGGGGCTGACGTTCGAGGGCACACTGCGTCGCTACTTAGTGCTGCCCAATCTGGGCGACGTGCCACGCGACGTTCACGTCTATGCCCGCGTCCGCGTCCGCGAGGCATGAGCGCCTAACGCGGCCGGGGAGATGCGATGGCAGGGGCCTCGACCAAGTCCACCAGCTCGTGGATGTTGCCCGTTACGGCGGCGCTTTCGAAGCGTCCGTCCGCCGGATGGATGACCATCGGCACGCCGTGGGTCGGCACGAGCATCGTCGATTCGACGTGGGCGCTGACGCGGGCGCCCGCGACGACGGTCAATCGAAACCGCGTGAGTATCCGCTGCAATGCCGCTCGCATGATCACGAGCGCCAGCGGTCCGCCGATGCACATTCGCGCCCCGGCGCCGAACGGGTGATAGGCGTACGGCGATGGCCGGAGCGTCAACCAGCGGTCGGGCAGGAATTGTTGCGGGTCGGCGTAAATCTCCGGCAAGCGGTGCGTGACCAGCGGCGTGAATACGATTCCCGTGCCGCGGGGCAGCCGATAGGGTCCCAATTCGACCGCCTCGACGTTGATTCGCTGCGAGTAAGCCGACGCGGGCAGTATCCGCATGCTCTCCTTGATCACGCGCTCCAGCAACGAGAGCGATTCTTCCGGACCACCCGACGAATCGGCGTCGCCCCAGGCCGCGCCTTCGGGCACCGCGTCGTCGCCGGATGACTTGTCGACCACGTCGTCTTCTTGCCATTCGTCCCACAAACGCTGCATTACCGAGGGGTGCTGACCCAAGAGGAACAGCGTCCAACACAACGAATGCGCGGTCGTCATGTGGGCGGCCGAAAAGAGCACCGCCGCCTGGCCAACCAGCTCCTCGTCGGAGAGTCCGCCCTCGTCGTCGTGCATGCGGACCAGAATCGAGAGCACGTCGCCGCCATGTTCCTGGGACTCGCGCCGATGATGAATCATGCGCACGATCTCGGACTCCAGTTTCACCGCGTACGCGAGCAGTTCTTCGTAGCGTCGGCTGAATGTCTCGTTGGGCACCAGCGCCCCGGCGCCAAGTTCGTCGTTCATCGAGACCCACTCGGCAATCATGTCGCCCAGCCGCAGTGCGAGTTCCGGCTCGTCCAAGCCGAACAGCAGCGTGCTGGTGACTTGCAGCATGTACCGCCGCATCTCCTCGGCGATGTCGCGGACATCGCCCGGCCACCAGGAGTCCAGCATTTCGTCGGTCAGCCGGACGATGGTTTCGGAGTACGTCGCAATTGCCCGGCGGCTAAACGGCTCCTTCACCAACCGGCGGTTGCGGCGGTGTTGCTGGCCGTTCATCGAGAGCAGGCCGCCGGTGAGCCGTCGCTGGGCGGAATTCTTCGGGCCTCGTATGGCAAAAAAACGGGCCTGGTAGCGATTCGTGTCGCTCAAGACTTGCTGATTCAGCTCGGGGCTAAAGAGAAACGCCACCTGCTGGCCGCCATCTTGGATCACGCCGAGCGGGCCGAACTCCGCGTGCAACGCACGAATTCTATGCAACAGGTCGCGCGAAAACTCGCCCAGGTCGACGTGCGCGACCGGTGGCTCGGCCAGGGGAATGCACGGACACACCCCATGCTTTGGATCGAATTGGCCAAGCGTGAGCATGTGCGCGGTGGAGGGCAAAGCCAAACTTTGCCTGCTCGGCCACAGACCGGCCAGAACCCTGGCCCAGCGGCGGCGACTGGGGGAAAGTGCAGACTTCCTTGCGCACCAGCCATCCTAAGCTTCCCAAATATAGCACATTTTCCACGGCATGCATTTTATTTATTCTCTGCCGATTAACGCCAGATTATCGCGGTGGATGACTTCGTCGTACCGCTGGTGGCCCAATAACTCGACGATTTGGTCCTTGTGGCAACCGGCGATGCGGCGGAGGTCGTCGGAGCCGTAGTTGATGAGCCCGCGAGCGATCTCCGCCCCGTCCGAGCGGCACAGAGACACGACGTCCCCCTTGCGGAAGTCGCCCTCCACGCCCGAGATCCCGACCGCCAGCAGACTGCGGCCCTGCTTGGCCACGGCGTTCTGGGCCCCGGCGTCGAGGATCAGTTTCCCAGCCGGGTGAGCCGTGAGGCCGATCCATCGCTTCCGCGACGCAATGGCAGGTCCCTGGGCCAGGAATAGCGTGCCGATTTCTGCACCTGCCGCCACGTCCATCAGTACGTTGCTCCTTCGGCCGTTGGCGATAATCACGTTTTCGCCCGCCGAGGTGGCCAGCCGAGCGGCTTCCAGTTTGCTCGCCATCCCGCCCTTGCTGAGATGATTGGGGCCCGTGTCGACGGGCATCTGCGAGTGAAAAACACGAATCGCTTCGTCGATGTCCTCCACCGTCGGAATCACCTTCGACTCGGGTCGGCTGGGATGGCCGTCGTACAAACCCTCCACGTCGGAGAGCAGCACCAAGAGCGGGGCCCGCAGCAAATTCGTCACCATGGCTGCCAGCCGATCGTTGTCGCCCACGCTCCGCTCGAGTTCGTCGACGCGCACGGTGTCGTTTTCGTTGATGATCGGGATCGACTCGTATTGAAACAGCGCGAGCAGCGTGTTGCGGACGTTTAGATAGCGAGTCCGATCGTTGAGGTCGTCGGCGGTGAGCAGAATCTGAGCGGCGTGCCGGCCGTGGGGCTCCAGCGCCCGGTTATAGGCCTCGATGAGCCGGCTTTGCCCGACCGCCGCGACGGCCTGCAGATGGGCCAGGTCGGTCGGCCTGCGCCGCAACCCGAGCCGCCCGATGCCGGCCCCCACCGCCCCGCTCGAAACCAGCACCACCTGCCGCTGCTCTTCGATGAGCCAAACGAGCTGTTCGGCGATGGACGTGACGCGTTCGTTGTCGAGCGTGCCGTCCTCGTGCGTGAGCACGCGCGTGCCCACCTTCACGACGATGGTGCGAGAGGTTGCCGCAACTTCTTGCCGAACCGGATCAAGCATAAGAGAACGCGAAAGCTGGCGGAGGAGTGTTGGCGTCGGCGGCCACGCCGAATCGACTGCCGGAGGGCACCGCCCCCGCCCTCCACTCTTCCATCATAATCAAGCCGGCTCCAACACCCGAATGGAAACTCCCAGTACCATGTCCTTCACGGTCCGGCGATAACGGGCCATGTGGGGTGCCTCCAGATGGTTGCGGAGTGCCTCGACGCTCTCCCACTTCTCGACGACGGTCACGACGTCTTCCCGCGCCGCCGGCTGGTCGGCGATCGAAATCGCCAGGTCGACCGCCGGGCCATATTCGAGGCATCCCACCTCGGCCCGCACGTCGGGCACCAATTCGGCAAAGGCGGCCAGAAAATCGTCTCGCCGGCCCGAGGCCGTTTCGATCGTGGCAATCACGTGGATCATGGTCGGTTAGTCCTGCCAAATTACCGCAGATTTTCGCTATTTCGTCGCGTCGCGCCCAGCGCTTTCCAGCGTAATACCATACTAAATGACGCCACGCAGCGGTAGGGTTCGCGCCCGGCGAGACCCGGCGCGACCGCTTCAGCGGTCGGGCGCCTCGCTCGCACGCGACCCAAGCGAACCAGGTCCCGATCGAGCAGTATTTTCCGTTGACCTGTACGAACGCTATTGACCATGTACGCACGTATATATAAACTGGAAAAAAGGGCCCCGGCGAGCAACCGCCTGGGCCAGAACGCACTACAATTCCGCTGTCGAATCGGCCAACGTGCCGCACCGACAGCCCCCGAACAACCCCTCGCACGTCAGCGTGCCCCAAAAAATCGTCCCGGAGGACCCCCACCATGTCGATGGCCCAACTCACCAGCCGCCAACGCGAAATATTCGAATTCGTCCGCGAACTGATCACTCACCGCGGCTACGGCCCGACCGTCCGCGAAATCGGCGATAATTTCGGCATCAGCTCGCCCAACGGCGTGATGTGCCATTTGAAGGCGCTGGAAAAAAAGGGCCTCATCACCCGCGAGCCGAACATGTCGCGGGCCATCCAGATCGCCGACGAATACAAGCATGAGACCGGCATGCCCTTGGTCGGCCAGATCGCGGCCGGCAGTCTCAGCGAAGCCATCGAGCAGGCCGATCGGTTCCAGTTCGAAGACTGGTTCCCGCAGCGGAAGAACCAGTTCGCCCTCAAGGTGAAGGGCGAATCGATGATCGAGGCCCAAATCGCCGATGGCGACGTCGTCATCTGCCGCAAAGCCCGCACCGCCCACAAGGGCGACATCGTCGTGGCCATGACCGACGACGGCGAAGCCACGCTGAAGTACTGGTTCCCCGAGGCCAACCGCGTTCGTCTCCAGCCGGCCAATTCGTCGATGAAGCCGATTTATTCCCGTACTGCGCAGGTGCTCGGCATCGTCACGGGCGTTATCCGCCGCGTTTAATCGGCGGACGGTTGGAATTGGCGTATCTGGGAAGATCGCTTCGGCCACTGGCGGTTTCCGTGGTTTTCGGCTACCCTCACGGTAGTTTGGTCCTGCGGTTGCAAAGTATTTTTCCAGCGGGCGACGTCCCATGTCCGTCGTAAAGTTTACTAAAGACGGCATCCTCACCATTTGCCTGACCGACGCGCGTCTCACCGACGAGGCCAAGCTCGAGCAGCTGGGCACCGAGTTGATCAAGCAGCTCAACGACACGACCGAGGAGCGGGTGATCCTCGATTTCCGCAACGTGCAATTCATGTCGTCCTCGATGCTCGGCAAACTCGTCCAGCTGCAGAAGAAGTGCAAGGAATTCAAGGTCCATCTCAAGCTCGCGGCGATCTCGCCCGACATCCGCCAGGTGTTCAAGATCACGAAGCTCGACAAGCTCTTCGAAATCGAGAACGACGAGGCGGCAGCTCGCAAGGCGTTCATGCGCCGCGGCTGGTTTGGGTAGCGGCCGAATAGCGGCGAGCCACGGCCTCGTTTGTTGGTCGAAGCCTACTTGTTTAGCGCCGGGTGGCGTGTCCCGATGCCAACACCGCATGGTTTTATCGAGAAACTGGCCGAACTTTCTCGGAGCGGCTGCCCGTTCGTCGCGGTGACGATGGTCGATGCCGTGGGCAGCACGCCGCAAGACGTCGGCAGCCGGATGCTGGTCGACTCCAGTGGTCTCTTGTTCGGCACGGTCGGTGGCGGCCGCGTGGAAAATCAGTCCATCGAGTTCGCCCAGCGGATGCTCACCGACGGCGATTCGCCCACGGACCGGCTCGTCGAGTGGAATCTGCAGCGCGACGTCGGCATGACCTGCGGCGGCGTCGTGAAGCTGTATTTCGAAGCGTATAACCATCGCACGTGGCGAATTGTGGTATTCGGCGCGGGGCACGTCGCCCAATCGCTCGTCCGTTGTCTGCTGGAAATGGAATGTCAAATCGTCTGCATCGACCCGCGGGCAGATTGGCTCGCCAAGCTGCCGCAGTCCGGCAAGCTCACCAGAATCCACACCGACGACATGCCGGGCGAAGTGTCTCAACTTGCCGACGACGATTTTGTCGTCTGCATGACGATGGGGCACCGCACCGACCGGCCAATCCTCGAAGAAATTTTCCGCCAAGGCCGACGGCCGGCGTACTTGGGCGTGATCGGCAGCCAATCGAAACGCAAGGTGATGCTCCGCGAGCTCGACAGAAGCCGGCATCCCTCCGGAAACTGGCGGAACAATTCCGCTGCCCGATCGGATTGCGTCTCGGTCAGAATCAGCCCGGCGAAATCGCGGTGAGCGTGGCCGCCGAACTGATCGAAGTCCGAGACGCAGTCGTCGCGCCCCAATCGAGACCAACACCAAGGCAACCGACGTAAGCACGTAGGCATTCGCTGGCTCGGGAACTGGCACGGTTTCAGAACGGATTGTTGCCGCGCCTGATCCCATGCCAGCCGCTCCAGGTAAGCGCAATACTGCCGCTTCTCCGAAGTGCTGCTTCCACAGATCGTAATCGTCAGCGTCGACGATTTGATTGCCGCTGCCGTCGGCGGCCAGTCCGGAACCGGTCAGACCAAGCGTGTTCCGCCAGACGGTGTAATCTGCCGCATCGACCACCCCATCGCCGTTGTAGTCGCCCGGCAGGTTGAACTGCTGTTCCAACCAAGGAAGTGCCGCGTCGTCGAGCGACTCGACCGACGAACCAAGCGTGCCGAAGACGAACACAAACGGCAACGACGATTTCAGTCCAGACATCCGTAGCTGAACAGCCCAGATGTAGATCCCGTCGTCCGGTGGAGTCCCCAGATATCCTGTTCCGTCATCCAGCAGGAAGTAGTTATGCTGGTGCACGAAGCCGGTGGACAGGGTCGTGGCTACCTTGCCGCCGGGCACCAAAGATTGGTCTGAGGCGTGGATCGTGTAGGGATGCGAATTGACGTCGAACATGGTTAGCGCGTAGTTCGGGATTGGCGGGGCTCCGAACGCCACGTCGTTCGGTGTAAGACCTGGCTGACCGTCCATGTCCGAGCCATTCCAGTAATATAAGTCCGACGTCGTTTCGCCTATTTGCATTGGCCGAAAATCCCAATCCAAGTCAGCGTTGGGGGGCAATGCCTGACTTCCGGACGGAAGTAGCGACGTCGATCCGGCGCATTGAAGCCCGGATTGTTCACGAGGAAGTCCCTATCGAATTCCCGGGGATAGACGCGCACGCCGAGCGTCCACTGGCCGGTCGTGCAATTCGAATCTCCGCAATCGGAACGACCCGTGACCAATTGACCGTTCACTTGCAACGTCAGTACGTCGGTATGCTGGGCCCGGCTCTCTTCGGGCCCAGCCGCGACCACGACGGCGACGCACGTTGTCAAAATCATGGTTTGGAAGCATCTCATGGCTTGTTCTCCCTACGCTGCTCGAACACGCGGCTTGAGCGCGACGAGGCCTGCCGCCGCAAATAGACTCATGAGCGCGGCATTCGGCTCCGGAACGCCAACATTCGATTCGACGTACATAACGGCGCTCGGATAGAAGCCAAAGTCTTTGCCGATGGCGTCGTAATAGGTCTCACCTGCGTCAAAGACGCCTTCCAGGCCTTCGGCCGTGTCGCCATCCGCCAGCAATTGGTCGGCCAGTAGCACGAGGTAAAACGGCTTCGAATCGACCATCCCGTCCACGCTGGCGGTAGGCACGACAAGATAGACGCCATCGGCCGGCACACCTGCGCCAGCCAAGTTGAGTTCGTACGCAGGATGGAAGTGTAGTGAGCCGTTTGCCGCGGTGAGGTCCGAGAACGGAGTCGGGTCGATCGTCAGCGTGACGCCCGGCTGCGTCGCGCTGGTCGGTTGAAAATCCACGGCTCCGCTGCCGTTCCAGTAGAACAGCGAGTCGGTTTGGCCATTGAGCGTAAACACGGGTAGATTGATCGACACCGAGGCATTGCCGACGAGCGCGGAAGCGCCGGCGGGCAAGTCGGGGCTGCCGCTGGGAAGCGCAAAGAATCCGGGCTCACCGCGGCCAAAGTCGAACAGCGGGAGCGGATACCCCGTGACCAGCACTCCTTCAAACACGTGGGTATCGAGCTCGTACGATGGCGTCGCCGACTCCAAGTCATTGGCCCCGCCAACTTTCACTTGGCCGCCGACGATTGCTAAGAATACGTCGCTATGGGCGCTTGCCGGGGTCACCCATACGGAGTTACTAAAGAACGCAAGCACGATCGGCAAACCAAAGGATGAAGCAAATGTGCGGTACATGAGATTCAAACTCCTAGGCTGAAATCAATGGAAAAATGAACATCGGTTTGAGGGACTTGCCGTGGCCGACGTGGTCCACGATGGCACCAATTGGATCAGAAACAACATCCCTCACTACACTCTCCGGCGGAACTAGTTCTGCGGCGGAAGCGCAAAGTTCGTCCCGGAATCACACCATTCGGCAATCTGATCCGCCGAGATCACGTCGACGTGGCCGTCAGCGTACAAATAGTTGGCGACTCCGCCGTGGTGGCGCACGACGGCCACTTCGCCCGGCGGCTTCTGATCTTCACTCGTCCCATCATCGGCAACCGCATCCCACACAGCGTGTTTCGGCGGCGTATTACGTTTTAAGTGGTAGTCGTCAAACCACTCTGGCGACTCGACGTGGTCCGTCGTCTCGTCTACGCCGCGCCCCGCTTCGAACATCATGATCGTGCGGTGAGTCTCCGCGAGGTTGGAAAACTTGCTGGCAAAACCGGGCGGGATGTTGCCGAACGGGTCGGGTTTCTCCTTGCGCAGGTAGCCGTTCATGGCGTAGCTCGTCGGCCGCACCTCAACCTTCTTTCCGTTTTCGTCGACGAACGCAGGATTCTCGATCCGTTCGAGGTCCTCGGGACACAAGCGCACCTCGTCGACGCTCTCCATGTAGGGCGCCAGCGAGAAGATCCATGTTTGCTGCTTGAGCTTTTCTTCCGCCTGCGCCAGCTCGTCCGCCGACATGCTTGGACCGTCCGGAAGGTCCTGGCTGAGGTTGTGCATCGTCGTTGGAAATCGGCTGCCGTGCGAATCACAATACTGGTGGATTGCCAGGCCGATCTGTCGCATGTTGTTGGCACACTGCATGCGCCGGGCCGATGCCCGGGCAGCCTGCACCGCTGGCAACAGTAGCGCGATCAAGACGCCGATGATCGCAATCACGACCAGCAGCTCGACCAGCGTAAACGCCGAACGACGAGCCATGGGTGGTCCTCGCGAAACGGGTATAGCGCGCAAGCGGCACAGATCACTGCGCAGCCTGACGCTCAGTCGAAAGAAGGCGAGCGCGCTCACCGCGCGCCGCACGCGATCTGATTTCAGCCGACAATAGCCGGTGGACCGCGCGGTACGTGGAGGCCGGGAAGGGCCTGAGAAATGATGCGCGGGGTTTCGACGCTCACCGCCGCGACCTGATACTGCCAAACGACTTCGGCCGTCATCGTGGGCCGTTCGCACCGAATTTGCTCGAGAAAGATGCAAATCTCGCATTCGTGCGAGTTGCTGAGCGACTTGCCGGAATCCGTGGCGGAGTGCTGGTGAGCGTGACCGTCGCAATTGCCGTGGTCGTGATCATGCGCTAAGTGCTCGACGGCCGCTGCGTGATAATGACCGGGGGCGAGTTCGTGCAATCCGTAGCCGAGTACGGCGATGCCGCCGTACATGGCGAGCAGGCCGGCGGTCAGCAGCTTTCGGGGCAGCGATGGCATGCTTAAAATAAGGCAGAATTCCGATCGATAGTCACACGGTTTGCGCGGACTCCGGCACGGCTAGTACGCGAATTACCCGGCTATGGTTCAACATAACCACCCAGAATCCCTTGTTCAATCTCATTCCGGGTCCTTTCGCAGCCGCGAGGGATGGGCCCACAGGCCGGCTGAGGGCGTCGGGATGAAGTAGTACCGCTCGCCGTCGGCCGTCGTGTTCCAGCCTTGTTTGCACTCGTCGGGCCGGTAGCGTTGGCGGGCTTCGTCGACGTCGAGGTAGCGCGAAGTTGACGCCCTCGATTTCCTGCTGCGAGAGGTGGCCGGGGGCGTAGGTGATTTTGAAACGGCCTTCGCTCGAGCCGTGGATCAGGTGGGCCGTGGCGTGGGCCAGGTCCTGCATGTCGAGGTTCTGGCGGTAGGCGTCCATCACGCGGGGCGTGCCGACGTAGCCATACTTGCGGATGAAGGCGTCGACCTCGGGCTGCTCGCCGAACCGCTTGAGCCCCGGGGCGATCACCACCAGCTCGCCGCCGTCGGCCAGGGCCATCCGCGTGCGGTAGACCGACTTGTTGGCGACCCAGGTGCTGAAGAACTCGTCGCCCTGCATGACGCAGACGATCTTCTCGACCGGCTCGTCGAAGACGGTGATGTTCTCGTCGCGCGACTGCCGGGCCGCGGCGAGATAGGTTTCGAGGTCGTCGCCGACGTAGAGGCCGGTGTGGACGAGCTTGTCGTCGGCGTTGCGGGCCAGCACCATCTGCACGTAGAGGTCCGGCAGGCCGCCGAGGAAGTCGTCTTCCGCCTTGTTGAAGCAGGCCCGCACCGGCGTGATGAGGTTGCCCAGGTTGTTCTCGATGCCGCAGCAGGCGGCCGCCATGTGGGCAGCGCAGAATCAGGTCCTTGCCGCCCAGGCCGATGAAGTAGTTCTTGTTGTGGTTGGCGAAGCCGAGCACCTCGTGCGGCACGACGTGGCCGACGTTGATCACGAGGTCCCACGGCTCGTTCATGAGCATCTTGTTGAGCGTGATCGGGATCGCCCAGTCGGCGGCCCCGCCGGTGACGTCCTTGACGAACTCGGCCGGCACTTCGCCGACCGGCACGACGCCGCCGCGCCAATCGTGGGCGTGGATCCGCTCGTTGGGGATCGAGCCGAACATCTGCCGGTTCTCTTCCGGCGTGTGGGGCACGTGCTGGCCGAGCGTCGGGATCACGTGGACCTCGGCCTCATCTGAGAGCAGTTTGTAGAGCATCTCGGTGAGCCGGCCCGCCCCGGAGTGCATCCGCGTGATGTCGGGCGGCAAGCAGCAGCACCCGCTTCGGCTGGGCACAAATCCGCTGCCGGGCCTCGGCGACGGTTTGCTCCATGAGCTCTCCGAGTCGGTCCCAAGAGATTTCGCGAGCTTGTTCAGTGATCCACGGCATCGATCGAATCCACCTAAGGTTGAGTCGAAATGGGAAGTTAGGGTGATTCCTGCGTTATAGCGGAAGAGGCGGTCAAAGTCAGGAGGATCGTTGCAGGATGATTGTTGATTGATGAATGTTGATTGATGAATGTCGAAGGGTTGCCGTGTGACGCATTTTGTCGGGTGGGCGTCGAAAGTCGGCGACATATGGTTGTGGCGCTCGGGGTTTGTTGCATTTTGTCGGGGCGAGTTTTCGCGCGTGGGGCGTAAGTTGTTGACAGTTGGTGAGTTGCAAATAGTCGGCGCCGAAGGGGGCCCCAGTTTCGGCGACATTATTCGCGCGTTCTGTCGCTCGCCGGGTGCGACTCGGTCGGGAAATCCCGGGCGAAGCGCGATTACTAAGCGACAAAATGGGGCTTCGTTTTGTTTCATACTGTTTGGCATGGAAGCTTTAACGCAGAGGTCGCTGAGAGCGCGGAGGAACGATCACCGCTAATGATCGCTAACGGGCGCTAATGTCTGCTGAATTGGATTAGCGATTATTAGCGGCAATTAGCGGTTCAACTCCGGCTTGTTTGAAAAATCGTCGTGTTTTTGCGAAGGTGACAGGAGCGACGTTAAAAACTCTCGTGTTTTCTCGAAGGCGACAGGTTCGGTGCGAAGGCGACAGGCTTTTCGCGGGTCCTCAAGGGGCAGCTCGGCACTGGCTGTTTGGTTAGTGGGAATGCAAGGCGGAGGGTTCAGGGTTCAGGGTTCAGGCGGCGCACAGCGGTAGCGCCGCTACAGACCCTTCCCACGTCGGCAGACCCTGAGCGCTCGGCAAAACGCGAGTTCGCCGACAGCTACCTTTCAAATTTCCAAAGAACAATCACGCCCGATCACGGAGGAACCGTGGACGGAGGAAAGGCCTCAACGCCCACAGCTATGGCCTCGACGCGATCGTGCGAGGTTCAACCTATCGGAAGTGGTGGCCGATTTCTACAAAAAACGCGGTTTTGTGCGGAAGTCGTTTGGTGGCTCGGAGTTGAGAGAAGTGATGTCTTGTACATGACTTGTTTCAGTAGATTTCCGAGGGGCGTTTACGCTCCTTCTCGACGTATTAGGCCCGGCATTGATGCCGGGTTGGATGGCTTAGGCAACACATTTACGCGCTCAGGACACGCCAACGGTCGCGAACCTTCCGGGACCTGCCGCCATCCGCAATTGGGACTACGCTGTCGTCGTTTTGATGGCGAAATTGCGTAGAAATCGCTAACGGTTCAAAATCGGGAGAAACATGGAACTTTTGGCATCTTGAGCTGTATAAATGGCTGGAGACGTGAATCGGCTTGAGACCCGGGACCTGCAACTCGTGGAAATCGAGGATCGAGAGCTGGTGAGCAGAGCGCTTGCTGGAAGCACGGACGACTTTCGCGTGATAGTCGAGCGTCATCAGCAGTCGATTTTTCGGTTCGCTTTACGGTTGCTCGGCAATTGGGGCGAAGCGGAGGATGTTACGCAGGAAACTTTTCTTGCCGCATTCGCCAATTTGTCCCGTTACGATTCGTCACGCGCCGCCTGTTCCACTTGGCTGTACACAATTGCTCGTAACCGCTGCTTCAATTTGCTCAAACATGGTCGAACGATCGCACTTAACGAGCTGGATTCCATCGCAGACGTCACGCCGACGGATCCAATCGTCAGCCAAGAGCTTTCACAACAGCTCGATCGTGCTGGCCTGCCCCCAAATCCTGTACCAGGGGTTATGAGAGTACGGGTTGGGTAGTTCGGCTGTGCTGCTGGAGTGAGGACTGAGGCGTAGCCGAAGTCCGAACGGAAGCAGCACAGCGGGCCGCGAACTCGGCTGGGGTCCTGTACCCCAGCGAGCTGTGCGGCCGGTAATGGTTGTAGTCCTTTCGCCAAGCGGCAGTGAGCCGCCTGGCGGCGACCAGGTTCTCAAACTCTTCGGTAGCCAGGAACTCGTCACGCAATCGACTGTGAAAGCTCTCGGCGTAGCCGTTCTCCCAGGGCGCACCTGGCTCGATGTACAAAGTCTCGACCTCCACTTGCTCCAGCCACCGCCCAATCGCCAGAGCGACGAACTCCGGGCCGTTGTCCGAGCGAATGTGACCGGGCACCCCCCGCATCGCAAACAATTCCGCGAGCGTGTCGATCACGTCTTCGCTCGTAATGCTGCGGTCCACCTTCAAGGCCAGGCTTTCCCGCGTGTATTCATCCTCGATCGAGAGCCACTTCAGCGGGCTGCCGCTGGTGGTCCGATCGAAAATAAAATCCCAGCACCAGACATGGTCGCGATGCTCGGCCCGTCGACGATGGCAGGCATTCTCACTGCTCCCCAATCGTCGTCGTTTTCGCTTCTTTCGCGGCACTTTCAGCCCTTCCCGACGCCACAGCCGATACACCCGTTTCGCGTTCACCCGCCAACCCTCCTGTCGCAGCTTCGCGGTGATGAACCGGTAACCGTAACGCGGATGCTCACGCACCAACTCCAGCATCCGCTTCACCAGCGCCGCCTCGTCGTCGCGCGGCTGCGACTCGTAACGTTGACTTGACCGTGGTTGATCCAGCACGCGACACGCCCTTCGTTCGGAGACCGCGAACTCCTCCTGGAGTTCGACGACCACCACACGCTTCCGCGAAGGGCTTACCAGTTTCCCTCCGCTACGTACTTCAACATGCGGTTGTCGAGCGTCAGATCGGCCACAACTTCCTTTAATCGCTTATTCTCGTCTTCGAGCTTCTTCAGCCGCACCGCCTCCTCGGCCTTCATCCCGCCGTACTGGGCTCGCCAGCGATGCAGGGTTGCCTCGCTCACCTCCAGGCTCTGCAGCACGGCCGCCAGATCCTTACCAGCAGTGAGCATGGCATCCGCGTCACGCAGCTTTCGCACAATCTGCTCCGGACTGTGACGCTTCCGTCGCTTCGTCGTCATCGAGAGTCCTCCTCGGCCAGCAAGCGGCCTTTAGACTCTCATAACACATGGACCAGATTTTGGGGAGCAGGCCAGTGCGTTGGCGTCGTTGCCTGTGGAACAACGCTCTGCTTTCGTCTTAGCGGAGATTGAACAATTACCTTATGCCGAGATTGCTCGGATAGAGCGAACATCAATAGGAACGGTAAAGTCTCGCATCCATCGAGCGAAACAACGACTTCAGTCGCTGCTCGAGCCCATCATGAGGGAGACGAAATGACAGATAAACCCTATGAACAATGGCTTGCGAAATGTCGCGATGTCTCTCCACCTGAGTCATTAATGGATCAGATTATGAGCCAAGTCGCGCATCTGGAGTGCCAGCGTCGAGCCATTTGGTGGTTGCGTTTGATTCAGCGGATCGAACACTGGCGGGGTGCTCGTTGGGCCGTGTGCGGCGGAGCGCTGGCCATCGGCGGCTTGCCGTTTGTCTTTTTGGCATACGTTGCCCAGTTAGTGACATTTTGAGGAAATGAATATGGTGAGTGACTATTACATCGCGACGCATACCTTGGGTTGCATTGGCGCTGTCGTTGTTGTCGGCTGGAGTGGGCCACTTGTACTGCGGACGGATAGCCAAGGGACTCCCGCTATACTTTGCGTGGCTCCTCGTGCCGATCTGTATTGCGATTGCGGCGTTGCTGCCGCCCTCACCGACGCTTTTCGTGTTGCTGGTGCTGCTGCCTATTGTCATTGTCTTTATCGTGTACTTGTACGCAGCGATTGATGCGTGGCGAATTGCTTATCGGATTGGTTCGGACTATTCTCTCCGCGATTACAATCGTGCTGGCGATTTACTCGCTGCTTATTGTCGTCCAGCTGGTTTACTCAATCGGCCTGATCGCCGGAGTGCGCGGTTTGGTTTACGAAGCGTTCAGTGATTCCGCCAGCAGCATGAGTCCGACCATTCTTCCAGGGGACCGCATCCTGGTACGAAAACTGTTGCCGCGACGATCACGTTCCGCAACGTGGCGACTTGATCGTGTATGGCAATCCAACGCCGACCGGAGCCACTAGGTTCATTGGACGGGTTGTTGCGGTTGCCGGTGACCACCTGGAGATCCAGTGGCGAACGCTTGCTCATCAATGGCAAGGAATTGGAGAGAGATCGGGTTGCTGATGAGAGCTTGAGGCTTCTTGGCAATCAAGCGCGAGGGCGAGTCGCAATGGAAGTGAATTCCGGTCATCGTTATTTGGTGGCCTACGGTGATACTCCAGACGGCGAACACGCACTGGGTGATTTTGACGCAACGATACCGGAGCATGATGTATTTCGTTCTAGGCGACAACCGCGATCGCTCGAGGGATAGCCGACATTTTGGATCGATTCACCTGGCAGATATCGTTGGCTACGTCGAGTACATCTATTGGCCGTCCGAATCCTGGTCACGGTTTGGTGTCGCAAACGACCGGTTGCCGTAAACTTGGCGACACTTAGCGGCCTGCGAACAACGGCGTTCGTGACCAATGTCGATCCGTCCTGTGTCCTGAAGGCAAGCGACGCAAACGTGCTTCGGTCGCATCGACGAATGGCACTAGCTTAAGCGCTGCGCAGATGACTGCGCTTGGTCATTTCACTAGATCGCTGATCTTCACACCTAGCGTTTGGGCCACAGCTAGCACCGTCGAGATGCGCGGGTCTGACGTGCGATAGAGCAAGAACCACGCACGCTTTTTTGCGGTCGGACCGTCGTATCCCAAGCCTTCGCCGAGTTCATTTAGCGTCATTCCCGAACGCTCAAACAAGTTGCGAATGTTGTCCATCACGCCGTCTGCGGTCATGGTTTTCCGACTTTTCTGAGCCAAGTGAACAAACCCACCATGCGTCTACGTAAGTATAGACAATGAGGGTTGGTCACACCAGCCAGCAAAGCGCGGACTCGGTGAAGCAGCCACTTTGACTGACGGCATCAAATCACCCCCCAGGCGTTTCCGCCTAAGAACGGGACCTGTCTGAATCGCAATCGAATCAGGCGGCAGGAATCGCTGTCAATCTGAAGGCGATTCCATGGCGAGCTTGGATGCGGTACGCGCCCGCTTTGCGCAGAATGAGGGACTCCCGTTCGCCAACATTTTGACCGAGGCCAGCATCCGCGACGTTCTCCACGAACATGGCGTTCAGTATCGGGACCGCGTGTTTAACCCAGTCACCACCATCTGGGGTTTTCTGAGTCAGGTGCTCAGCGAAGACCATAGTTGCCGCGACGCCGTGTCGCGGATCATCGCGCATCGTGCGACGAATGGGCTGGCAGTTTGTTCGCCGAATACGGCCAGCTATTGCGAGGCGCGGAGCCGTCTTCTCACGGGGGTACTCTCCACGTTGGCGAAGCAGACCGCCGAAGAGTTACAGACGAGCATCACCCGCCAGTGGAAGTGGAACGGTCGCTCCGTGTTCATCGTCGATGGCTCGAGCGTCTCGATGCCGGACACACCGGAAAACCAACAGATGTATCCGCAGCCGCCCCAGCAAGCGACAGGACTGGGTTTCCCGCTGGCCCGGATCGCCGTGCTGTTATCGCTCGCCACCGGCGCTTGCCACGATCTGGAAATCGCGCCGTACCAGGGCAAGGGCACCGGCGAAAAGAGTCTCTTCCGCCGCATGTACGACACTCTTAAACCTGGCGATGTGGTTGTTGCCGATGCCTTATTCGACGATTACTTCATCGTGTGGGAATTGTACAAGCGCAACATCGACATCGTTGCTCGAGCTCAGTACGAGCGCACGGGCAGCCGGATATCAGAGACTAGCCCCGAGGGCGATATGCTCGTTTGGCAGCGTCCCAACAAGCCGCGCGGAATGACGGGAGAACAGTACCACAACTACCCAAAGAGCCTCGTCATGCGGCAGGTGACCGTTGACGCCCACGACAAGAACAACCGCGTCACACAATTCAAGGTCGTGACCACGATTCTCAACGTGTCGATCGATGGCAAGCAGATCGGCGATCTGTTCGAGCGGCGGTGGGAAGGAGAGGTCGATATCCGATCGATTAAGTCGGCCATGCAGATGGATATCCTGCGATGCAAAACACCGGACATGGTCCACAAAGAGATTTGGACTCACTTATTGGCGTACAACTTGCTCCGCACGGTAATGGCCGTTGCCGCCGACGAAAATGACACCGAGCCTCGCAAGGTAAGTTTCAAAGGAGCGAAGCAAGCCTTGACAGCCTTCGCTCCGAAGATTGAGGCGGCTAGGCCGGAGGAGCGCGCACCGCTCGTTGATGCGATGCTAACGACCATTGCCTACCACCGCGTAGGCAACCGACCTGGGCGCTGGGAACCGCGAGCGCAAAAACGACGGCCGAAGCATGCCGCGCAACTAACGCAACCACGACGCATCGCCAAGCTGCCGAAGAACCGTTCAAAGTGGTTCTAGGTCGGACAAAGCAGACTCATCGGGGCGAGGTCGCTCGTAACATCACCGGCAGTCACGGGGAAGCTCCTTGCTCTCCGCTCGTCCACTACGGCATCGTTTCCCACCGATTCATCATCTCTCGGTATTCCAGGCAAACAAGAGAGGTACCCAATTCGACTGACAGGCAGACTTGCCGCAAAACGAACCGCTGCCTGGCGCAGTCATCTTGATCATGAGACCTTAACCTAGTGCCATTCGTCGCATCGACCGAGGGACCAGCCGCTTCCGGACGAAGTCGGCGAAGGCGGTGCCGCCGACGTCGAGCAGGCCCTTTTGGCCGAAGGCTTGGAAAAGGCGATCGAGGAAGATTTGGGCCTCGCCCTTTTCGTCGCCCGTGACGTGGGCGGCGGCCCAGTCGACGAATTCTTGCAGGCGAGAATTGCGGTCGAGTGCTTTGGGAACTGGGGCCATGCACCGAGTATGCACATGGCGGGGATCAGAGCAAGCCGGGGGGCTCGATCGGCGTCGGAGACGCCTCCCACAAAGATTGGTGAATTGCTTGTCGTGGTGCTCCAGCCTGTGTGCTAGATTCGACGGTTGGTGTCAAACGTTTTAGGGAGCGATGGACCCAGGGAGATGGTAGCGCACCCTTTCAGGGCTATTCGTGCCAAGCGGTGGCCGTCGACGGAACGTGCTCGGCGGCCGAAAGAGAAAGCTGGCGCAGACTCTGCTTTGCCGCCGCCGTCACGACGACTTCGTACTTCAAGACGTCTGGTTCAGGCGGAGCTCTTGACGAAGGTCGCGGAAGGCGTCGGCGAGCGGTTGGGTGCGGCCGGCGGCGGCATCGGCTAGGCCGAGGCGGATGCCGTCGACGGCCTCGTCACGTTCGGCTTTCAACAATCGCACCGCATCATCGACCAGTTGCTGTTCGGATTGATAGAGTCCGAGCCGGAGCTGTTGGGCCACGAATGGTTGCAAGTCGGAAGGGATATTGATGGACATTTCAGTAGGCCTCCCGCGTGCTATTGTAGCAGATTTGCCGCGATTTGAACGAGACAATTCGATCGTCTCGCATCGCGTATTCCGCTCGGGGCGGGATCTTGCTTTTTGCGCAGCCGCGTGTCACGATGTGCCTGTTCTGGGCGGTTCACCTCGATGGGGGCGTGACGATGAAAGCCTGGCGACGATCGTCGATTCTGAGGGCGCTGACGGCGTTTGGGTTGGCGTTGGTCGTGCTCACGTCGAGCGCGAGGGCGGGCGACACGTTTCTGATCCATAGTTCCTTCTCGGTGCAGGTGGTGGCCGTGGATGCGGGGATCGACCAGATTGCCCTCAATGATTTCTATGAAATCGCTTACACGATCGACCAGAGCGTGACGGATCAGAACAGCTCGATTGGCGCGGGCACTTTTCCCGGGCTGGCGACTTCGTTTTCGCTCGCGGCTCGGCCGCTCAATGCGTTGCCGTGGCACCCGATGGGGACGTTTGACCTGGCGGGCTCGAACTACGTGACCAATGCGTTCGGCGACAATTTCACGTTTCAGGTGAAGGGCAGCGGCTTTCCCGACGGCGGGGACGGGCTGACGTTCTTCGATTTGGACTTGCGGTGGACGTGGCCGGATGACTTGACCGATTCGGGACTGGGCGATCAGTTCGGCATTCAACTTGGCAGCGGCACGGGCATCTTCGATCCGACGCGGGCGGTGCTGCGGCCGTCCCACATTCGTTTTCGGACCCCGTCGGGCGAGTTCCGCGAGGCGACCATTTTGCCCGAGACGCCGACGCTCGCCGGCGACTACAACGCCAACGGCGTGGTCGACGCGGCGGACTACACCGTGTGGCGCAACAGCGGGATTGGCCCGGGCCTGTTGGCCAACGACGCGACGCCCGGCAGCGTGAGCGCGGGGGATTACGACGTCTGGAAGGCCCACTTCGGCCAGACCGCGGGGAGCGGATCGGTGGCAGGCAATGCGACTCCTGAGCCGGCCGGCGCGGTGATGTTCTTTCTGGGCATGTCGGTTTTGTTAACCCGTCGACGCGCGACCGTGTCGTAGATTCTCGGATGTAGGCATTGCCGTGCCCCACGCAGAGGGCCGGTAAATGTTGTGCCAAGCTGCCGCAGCATTTGTCTTGCCGTGACCTGGTCGGGTGCCAATAATGCGCACTGTGGACGTCGAGCGGAAACTTTCTGCCATTGGGGTGCCAGAACCGCGGTTGTCGGAACCGCAGCTGCCAGAACCACAGCTGCCGGTGTTGCGGTTTGGGTTGAGGCAGTTGTTTTGGTGGGTGACGGGGCTGTGCGTGCTGCTCGGCCTGTTGATGGCGGTTCCGTTTGGGTTGTCGCCGGTGGCGCTGGTGCTGGCGGTGTCGGTGGTGGTGTTGCACGTGTTGAGCACCGCGATTGGCACGCGGCTGGGGGCCCATGCCAACGAGCGGCGGGCGTGGGAGGCGAATCTTGGGCAGGAAGATCGGCCGGCGGCGGTGCGGCAGGCTGCCGTTCCCGCCGAGCCGGGCGCCGGTCGCCGCTGCATGGGCGCGACCAACCGCTGCGGCGGATGCGGGTCTGTCTGACGGTCGGGGCGGTGCTGGGCGGATTGTTGGGCATCGTGGCACTGAGCGTTACGATTGGCGATCGCACGACGGTGGTGGGGATTTTGGTCGGCGCGGCTTCGATGGCGGTCGTGGGGGGCTGGGTCGCGTTTGTGGCGGCAAGCGCCTGGAGCATATTCCATCAAGGTTGGCGTGATGCCGTGGCGGAGCATGGACCCGAGCAGCATGGGCCTGAACAGAAGCCGGCCGAAGCACTGCGCTAAGCCGCAAGCGGTGAGCGGTGGGTTAGGCGCCGCTGTGGAGTAACCGCCGCAGGAGTACTTCGTCGACGCGGCCGCGGAAGCGGATTTTGCCGTCGATTTCGACGACGGGGACGCACTCGTTGAAACGCGCGCGGAGCTGCGGGTCGGCGTCGACGTCGATGCACTGGGGTCGGATGCCGTGCCGCTCGAGCATTGTCAGGGCATCGTCGCACAGGTGGCAGCCCTGGCGCGTGTAGAGGACGACGCGTAGCGACGAGTCGTGCGGCTCGCGCAGGTCGGTTTGCGGGGTCATCGGGCGGCTCCCGGGCCGAGTCTCCAGTTTCCCGCGGGAGGGCGAATGTCGCCAAAGTGCATCGTCCGTAAGTGCTTTATTTTCAATGACTTACGCATTTTCTTGAACGGCTCTCTGGCCGCTGCCTAGGATGGATGTGAGGCCCCGACGGGCCTCGTGCCCTCCTAGAAAGCGCCATTCGGACGTGGTGGACCGCCGGAACGCCGACCGCAGGTGTCGGCCGCTTGTCACGGAACGGTTCGCAAGCGATTTTTGTGCCGGCCAACAGGCCATTTTGCGTGGCGTGCTGCGCGAGGTCGAAGATGTACATCCGCCGCGATTATTCCGACAAATCGCCGGTTCGCCAAGCCCACCGCCGCAACATGGCGGTCGGCGGCGGCGCCTCGCGCCAACAGCACAAGCAGGCCCGGCGAACGATCGGCGGGCTGCGAAACGTCTGCGCTCCGTTCGCCCCGCCGGAAGATTGGCACGAGTCGACCGACCGGGCCGGCTACCGCGTGATCGAGCAGCAGCCGGGCGAGGGTTTTCGGCACATTGTTACGGAGGAGCAGATTCGGACGCGGCTCCAGCTGGTGCGGCCGGAGTTCTTGGACCAACTCGAAGTGGTGCAGCTCAGCCGGATGACGCGTAAGAAGCAGAGCTTCCCCTGCTACGGCATGCAGTGGGGCAACGCGATTTATCTGTATCCGCTCGAGGATTCGCTGGTGGAGCACTTCTATCAACCGCCGCGGCCGGCGCTGGTGATCGAATCGAAGATGTACGGCGGCGCGTGGGATGAGCCCGGCCCCGGCGAATGGACGCTTACTTGGAGCCAGCAGGCGGCCGAGGATTTCTACCTCAACAACATCCTGATCCACGAGCTGGGCCATTTGGTCGATGAGAAAAACTCGACCTACATGGAGCGCGAGCGGTTCGCCGAGTGGTTCGCCGTTGAGCACGGCTACCGCCGGAGCGGCGGCAGCGCGGCGCGGCGGCCAAAGCAGGTCGTGCGGCGGCGGCATCACGCGAAGTGATGCGCACGCCGTGGCCGGCCAGGATGACCGGCCAAGATGGCAGGGCTATATAGCCGCGGCGTCTTGCCGTGACCTCAGGCAGCGCGTCGATCTGCCGGCTCCATCCGCTCGTTTTCCAGCCGGGCCATTTTTTTTGCGATCCGGCTGCGGCGGCCGAGGTGCAGGCAGAAATCGATCAATCCGGGGGCGAAACGCTTGACCGTCGTGAGCAGCTTGGCCAATGGCTCGACGACGACCAGCCGGCGATCGCGGCGGATGGCCCGCACGGCGGCGCGGGCGACTTTCTCGGGCGTGGTGCAGAAGATGCGAGGCGGAATCTTGGCGCCCTTGGCGTGTTCCGGCAGCGGCGCCGACGCGAACAGGTTGGTCGACACGAAGCCGGGGCAGAGCGCGGTGACACCCAGCCCTTCGCGGCCGTACTCGGCGCGCAGCGCTTCGCTGAAGCCGACCATCGCGTACTTGCTGGTCGAGTAGGCGGCGAGCTTGGGCATGGCCACCAGGCCGAACATGCTGCAGACGTTCAGCACGTGGGCTTCCCGCCGCGCCAAGAGCGAGGGGAGCAGCTCGCGCGTGAACTGGACGTGCGAATCGAGGTTGATCCGCATCACGCGGTCCCAATGCTCGGAGGACATTTCCTCGGTGCGGCCGTAGTAGGTGATGCCGGCGTTGTTGACCAGGATGTCGACGCCGCCCCAGCTGGTAGAGAATCGCCGCCACGGCGGCGGAGACTTGTTCGGCTTGGCTCACGTCGCAGCGGCGTTCGATGACTTCGACGCCGACCATGCGGGCCTCGATAGGCGACGCCGGCAAGACTGGCGGCGTCGACGTCGACCAAGTACAGATCGAGTGCCTTCGACGAGCAAGTTCGCAGCGCGATGGCTCGGCCGATGCCGGAGGCCGCGCCGCTCACCAGCGCCTTTTTGCCGCGCAGTTCACGCATGTCGTCGTTTTCCTTTTCCTTGAAAACGAGAAGCCGGCGAACGGTTCGCCGGCTTGATGGATTCGCGATTCAATTCTGGCAGCCGGCCCGGCGTTAGGCGGCCTTGCGGAGCGGCGGTTTGGGGAGCGGCTCGCCGGCGGGAACCACGCGGGTGAAGACGCCCGTCTCGAGGTCGGCCGGAGGAATCGCCCGGCTCAATCGATAGGCGATCCTCGCCGCGCAGGACGGCGACGCCCCACTTGTCGAGGTTGTACTTTCCGCCGTTGTAGACGCTGCGGTAGTACTTCTTGTTGGTGTAGGCCGGGACGTTCGTTCCGATCACTCGCAGGTTGAACGCCAGGCGATGCTGGTCGGTCGTGTTCGGGCCGGAGCCGTGGATGCAGCGCTCGGTGAAGATGATGAACTGGCCCGCCTTGACGGGCAACACGACGCAGGGCTGATCGGCCTCGTTGAAGTCGAGCGTGTAGGCCGCTTCGTAGAAGCCTTCTTCGCCGCCGAACTTGATCGTGCGCACGCGATCGTGCGTGCCGCAGGCGAATCGCATGCAGCCCTTTTCGGGCGTCGCGTCGTCGATCGCGACCCACACCGTGAGTCTGGAATACCTCGCTGCGATCGGGCGGGTAGATGCCCGGATCCTGATAGTCTTCGACCATGAACGTGCTGGCCTGGTGCCACTGGATGGCCGGGGCCTTGGGGCCCTTGTAGAAGTACTGCGACCGCCACGTCAACAGATCGGGGCCGAGGATTTGGGCGCACCGCTCGGTGATGGCCGGGTGCTTCATGTAGTTCCACAGCCGCGGCGACTCGAAGTGCCGGTCGCGGGGCGTGACGAAGCCGTAGGTCTGCGACTTGGTCTTTTCGAGCGCGAGGACTTCTTTCTTGAAATCCATCATTTCCTCGTGCGAGAAGGCGTCGAACGGACCAAGGAAGCCTTGCGTATAGAAGGTGCGAATCTGATCTTCGCTCAATTGATATTTCGGTTCGACCTTGGCCTTCGGCGCGAACGAGGTCGGCATTTTGAAGTAGCACGGCTGATCGATGTAGGCGCGGTTGAAGCCCGACTTGATCAGCACCCAGAACATTTCGTGCTCCCAATTCGTAACCACGCTTTTGAGGTCGCGGGGGAGAATGAATCGCGGCAAGTGGAGGATCTTGTAAGCCCACAGCATGGCCGTGCCGATCATCAGCGGCACCCGCTGCCAGAGCGGCCGCACCTTGGGACTCATGTTCATGGTCGTGACGTCCTTGTCTGAAGGTGTTTCGCGCGATGGAGCGCGAAAGGAAAATGGATTCTGGGTGAGGCATCGCTGTCGCAGCACATCCCTGCGGCGGCAGGCGACCTTGCGGGTCGCGACGGTTGATACAAAGTATCGGATCGTAGCGGCCCCGGCGATCAGGAGGCAAGGCGGACTTTATCGATGATTGAGGCTTTTCCGCGGTTGGTAGCTAGCGATGCTGGCCCGGCCTCTCGCTCAAAACCCGGCTGGACCGTAGACTGGAATAGTCGCCGCACACGGTTGCCGGTCGGCTAATTCTCCCCCTTTTGACGCTGCAGCTGGCGATTCCCTCGATGATACCATTGGTCAATCCCGCACTCGCTCGGCAAAGGTCGGCAGCGAGCCAATCGTGGCTCGCGGGTCCGATCCGCTGGGCTGTCGTTGTGCTGGCGCTCGTGGCGACCGCGGACGCGGCGTACCTGACGTGGACCTCGCTGACGCATGGCGTGGTTGCCGGCTGTAACGGCGCCGAGAGGGGAGGTTGCGACGACGTGCTCAAGAGCCATTGGTCGCGGGCGGCCGGGATGCCGGTCGCGTTGGGCGGGGCCGTCTGCTATGCCGCCATTTTCGGCTTGAGCTTGGCCGCTGGCTCGCGCGCTTTCAATGCGAACCGCTGGCTGGGCACCGCGTTGGTCGCGGCAGCGATTTTGGCGGCAGCCAGCGGGCTGTGGTTCACGCTGCTGCAAATCTTCGCGCTCCGCGCGTTTTGCTACTACTGTCTGGGAATCCACCTGTGCGGCCTGACAATTGCCGGGCTGGTGATTTGGTCCGCGGTCGGCAAGACTCCGCACCAAGTGGGGGCATCGCGTTCGCACGCCACGCTGGCGGCGATTCCCGGGATGGCCGGCCCACGCCGGTCGACGGGGGCACGTCCGGCCGAAGGACCTTCGCTGTTCGTGGCCGGGCCGGCTGCGGCTGGCATGCTTTGTTTGCTGATTGCCGCGCAGTATTTGTTCCCACCACAGACCTTTGAAGCCAGCCAGCCGGATTTGAAGGACACGATCGACATGACGGCTGCCTCGGCTACTTCAGCCGCCGCAACGCCGGAGCTGTCGCCCGACGCTCGGCCGTACACGGTCAATCGCGTCACCGACGCGGATCCCGCTGTCGAAGACCAAGGGGTCAAACTCGCCGACCATCAGGCGGCAGCGGACGAGAAGCCAGCGACCAAACAACCGGCCGAGACGGCGCCGGCCCTGTCGCGCGAGGTGACGTTCCTGAACGGAAAAATCAAGATCAACGTTTACGACGAGGCGGTGCTGGGCTCGCCCGATGCGAAATACGTGGTGCTCGAACTGATGGACTACACCTGCCCACACTGCCGCAAGTCGTATGCTCAAATTGAAGAGGCGCTCGATCGCTATGGCGACCAATTGGCAGTGGTGATCATGCCGGTGCCGCTGGAACTGGAGTGCAACAAGCTGGTGCCGTCGACCGACCCGATGCACCGCGGCGCCTGTAAGATCGCGGAGCTTTCGCTGGCCGTGGCAAAGGCCGATCCGATCCGATTCGCCGACTTCCACGATTTTCTGCTGGCGGACGTCGAGAAGCCGCCGACTTCGGCGCAGGCGGTCGTCCGTGCATTTCGCCTGACGGACCGGACCAAGCTTCGCAAAGTCACGCAGGATCCGGCGATCGACGCGCGAATTCAAAAATACATCAGTTTGTTCTCGACTTTGTCTGCCGAGAATCGGGGAAAGCCAGGTTCGTTCGGATTGCCGGTGCAGATTGTCGGCGACACCGTGCTTTCCGGCGACATGACGACCGAGGAAATGTTCGCGGCCTGGGAAAAGGCGCTCGGCGTCAAGCCGAAATAGTCTTCGCGCGGAATCTCGCACGGACGCTAATAGCGCAAGATCCAGTCGAACGTGATCCGATTCTCGAGCACGTCGCGTCGTTCGGTCAGCGGCAGCTCCCAGGCAATGCCCAGTTCGGTGTGGCCGCTGGGCTTGTACTTGAGACCGAAGGCCCCGGTGACGATGTTGTTTCCGGCCACCCCGGTCGAGCCGAAGTTGAACAGGTCGCCCCCTTCCACGCCGGGGATGCCGCCTCCGCCCGACTCGAGCCAGTGATACCAGTTGAATTCCATCAGTGCGTAGTAGCGCGAGTGGACCTGGTAGTCGAAATGGTTCGAGATATAGCACCAGGTGCTCTCCGCCTGATCGTCGGTCGGCAAGACGAACCCGCCGGCGCCGATCCAGTGGCAGTTGCAGCCGATCTGCGAGCCGCCGGTGAGAAAAATGTCGAACGTGCCGTCGCCGTTGCCCTGCGCCGCGTCGGGTGTGCCGACGGGCAGTTCATAAACTACGCCGGCGCTCGCCAGCCGCTGAGTGCAGGGGTCGGAATAGATCAGGTACTTCAAGCCGGCGGAAATGTCGGCCCAGCCATCCCCGATCAGCGGATTCGACGACACGACGTATCCGTCCTTCGTGGCGATGAGCGAGAGCCGATCGGTGAACGCGGCGCGGACTTGCAGTGCGTAGAGTTGAACGTCGCCGCCGCCGGCCGTGCGTGGCACTTTGTGATTGAGGAAGATGAACCGCGCTTCGGTCAGATTGCGCGGGTCTTCGAAGAACACCGGGTTGGTCATCGGACTGATGAAGTCGTCGTAGCAGTGGTCCGACGGCTGAATCAGCGGGCACCAACCCAAGAGCCCGTCCTCCTGTGAGCAATCGTGTGAACACTGGCAATCGCAGTCGCACGCGTTCCACGCGTCGGCCGACGGTGCATCGGCAGCGGAATCGCCGCTCGGCGTTAACGAGGTCGGAGTAACCTCCATCGCCGCGGTTGCGGGTTGCATGTACTGATCGGGATACTGTAAGTCTCCGTCACCCCACGCCGTCCCGGCAGCGATCGCGCCGGACGTAAACATGGCGCCAAGCAACGCGGCGAAACCTGCCGCAGCCCAGGCCCGGTCAGCCGTCAATCGTCGAACGGCCGGTAGAGTAAACATGAATTGGCCCCCTGTATCAGCGAAACGAATTACTTGTTCGTGAACACTCCAGCGATCGAGACTCCAGCGACTGCATCGCAGACTGTCTTGTCTTCCCTGTTTATCAGGTCGACCAGATTTGAGCCTGCTATCAATTTCGACGTCGGTTGTCGAAAGTTGTTTCGCGACCGATATAAGAGATAGGTTGGGCCCCGAACGACCGGCAGAATGCGTAAATTTTGCCGGCGAAGATCGTATTTCCGCCGTGCTGTGAGCGGAGCAAGGGTTGCGTCGTCGAGGCAGTCTGCTTCTAATAAATGGTCTGCATGGTTTGCTCTCGCCGGCATTCGTTATTTTGTTTCATCGTCGTCAACGAAAATGGAAAGCCGTTCACTGTTCCCGCGTGAATTCTTTGGCTGGCGACTTTGCGCGCCGAAGAACGGGCCAACGCGATTACCCACGGCCTCGGGCTCTTGCTGAGCCTGGTGGGTGCTTTCGTGATGGCGATCAACGTCATCGGCGAGGGGGACGTTTGGCGCGAGATTGGCTGTAGCGTTTACGTTATCAGCTTGATTGCCGTCTACGCGATGAGCACGCTCTCGCACAGCGCGACGACGCACGAATGGCGTTCGTTTTACCGCGCCCTCGATCAGGGCTGCATCTACTTCTTGATTGCCGCCACCTACACGCCGTTCTCGCTCGCCTACCTGCGAACCACGCCGTGGTGGTTATTGTTGGGCGCGATCTGGGCCGTGGCGCTGTGGGGCTTTCTGGCGAAAGTCGTGTTCGCTCACCGCGTCGAGGCGGTTTCCATCTGGCCGTGCATCGCGCTGGGTTGGATGCCGGTCGTGTCGGTGCCGGCCCTGGCGGGAATCGTGCCGATGGCCGCGTTCTGGTGGATGCTCGTCGGCGGGCTATGCTACACGTTGGGCACGATTTTCCTCCGCTATGACGACAAGGTGCGGCACTTCCACGCAGTTTGGCACCTGTTCGTGATCGCCGGCAGCACCTGCCATTTCCTGGCGATTCTCTCGTTCGTTGCTCGCGTCTAGTGCGAGTCGCCAGCGGCTCGGGCGGGCGATACATCAGGGCAACCCATGCCGACGCACTCCGATCTCGACCCGACAACACTGCACCGAGAAATTGCCCAGCTTGAAACCGAGGCGGCGCGGCTCGAAATCGATCGGGCGCCGCTCGCTCGAAATGTCGCCCGGCTCCGGCGTCGCAGTCGCTACCTGCGGCTGGCGCGGTGGTTCCGCGCTCCGGCGGCGACACGGACCGCCTATCCAGTGATTGTGTTTGCCGTCGGGCCGGTCGCGATCGGAGTCGTCGCGTTCATAGTGTTGAGCATGATCTTCAGTTCTTGGTTGCTGGCGGCGGGTGGCTTGTTGATCGGTTCGCTCGGTGGCGCCGCCCTGTTCGCGTCGCTGCTCTACCGCCCGGCCGACGAGCTGCTGCCGAGTGCGATTGCGGAGACCGACGCCAAGCTCCAAAACGAGGCGTCGCGCCTCCACGAGACCGTCTCCGCGATTGCGGAGCTGAACCGCCGGCTGGCGCTGCTGCACCAACAGCGGCGCGAACTGGCGACCTCCGACAAACTGCAGCGGGCGATGCTCTTGCAACGCGATTGGAAGTCGATGCGCGGTAGCGAATGGGAAGACTACATCGTCGAGGTCTGCCGGACGCTGGGCGCGAATGTGCAGCGGGCCGAAGCGGCCGATGTTCGCGCAACATCAGTGGCTGCCGGACCACGTGGCGTGATTCGCCGAGTGCCGACAACGCTCTTCGTCACGTTCAGTCCCCGCCGAATCGCGGTGGCGGCCGTCTCGGAGATCAACCCGTTTCACGCCGCCGCCGTGCGACAGATCGTTGACGAACTGGCTCAAAAGGGCTGCGACGAACTGGCGATCGTCACCAACGCCCGCCTCACCGCCGGCAGCCAGGAATACGCCCGCAGCCGCCGCTGCACGCTTCTCGGGGCCGACGAATTTCCCGACTTCGTCTTGGGTAAGATCGCGCTATGATTTTGTCGGTTTCTCCTCGTTATCATGGCGTTCTGCAGTAACCGGCTGCGGGTGCCGTGCGTCGTACTCGTCGGAGAGCATCGACGGGCAAACGTCCTGCACGCCGCACTGATTGCAGACGATGTGGATCAAGTCGGCGCCGCCGAGCTTGAGATCGTGCTCTTGGCACAGTCGATAGAGTTGCTGCAAATGGACACAGGTCATGGGTCACCTCCTGTATTCAGGTTAACCGATGTCCGAGCAGCGATACAGTCGCAACTGATTGTAAAACGATTGGGGTAAGGAGACCTGCGTCGCCGTTCGGTCAAATGACCAAAATGACCAAAATATGGTATTATGGCTGCGATATGAGAACCACTTTCGATGTACCGGACCGTCTCTATCGCCAGATCAAAGCCCGCGCTGCCGTGCGGGGGCAGGCAATTAACGCGCTTCTGCTCGATGCGGTGCGCGAGAAGGTAACCTCTGACCGTGACGAAGCCAACACGAAGCAGATTGGCTGGCGGGCGGTGTTTGGCAAAGGGAATACGGAGGACATCGCGGAAGTCCAGCGGATCATCGACGAGGAACTCTCACATTGACCGCAACCGTCGCATCCCACAGTGATTGCGGCCGCAATCGGCTTGCAATTAACCGAACACCGGTATGTCGATCTGATGGACCGCGAGCGCCTCGTTCAGGCTTCCGGAGCGGAAACCGCGCGGGTCGATGGTCAGTCGAGCGGAAACCCAATCGGCGGAATTCGTCGGTCAGCATCGCAAGCGTCGCCGACTCCATGAGCTGCGGAGATCGAATCGGTCGGCACTTCGATACTTGCGACGTCGCCGGCGAGGTAGCGGACGCGGCAGACTGCGATGCCCAGCGATCGCACGATCTGTTCGGCCTGGTCGATCATTCGCAGCCGCTCGGGCGTGACCGCCTGGCCGTAGGCAATGCGGCTCGAGAGACAAGGCGAGGCCGGTTTATCGGCGACGCTCAGGTTCCAGGCCGCGGCGAGCGCTCGCACTTCGGCCTTGGTGATGCCGCATTCGGCCAGCGGGGCGCGGACGCCGTGATTGTGCCGCCGCAGCAAGGCCGGGGCGATAGTCGGCGAGGTCGTCAGCGTTCGTGCCGCTGGCGATCACGGCGACGCCGAGCCGCTCTCTCAAGCTGGCGAGCTGCGTGTAGAGCTCGGTCTTGCAGTGAAAACAGCGATCGGGGGCGTTGGCGGCATATGCGGGGTTCGCCAGTTCGTCGGTGTCGAGTTGGTGATGTCGGATGCCGATTTGCTTGGCCAGCGCGACGGCCGCTTCGAGTTCGCCATCGGCGAGACTTGCACTGACGCCCGTCACGGCGACAGCCGCATCGCCCAGCGCGAGCCGGGCCGCCTTGGCGACCACCGCGCTATCGACGCCGCCGGAATACGCGACGGCACAACTGCCGTAGCTGGCCATGAGACCAAGCAGTCGGTCGCGTTTGGCAGCAAGTTGGTCGGAGAGTTGGGGCATGATTCGGCCGGTCAATTGGCCAATGGCGGCAGCGGCGGAGGCGGCGGGTTTTCCAGCCGACGCAAGTCGTCGCGCAAGTGGGCCGCGTCCTCGTACCGCTCCTCCTGGATCGCGCGGGCAAGCTCGTCACGAACTTGCTTCAGCGGATCGACCTGGGCAGAAACGATCGATTGGGTCGTCGCGCCCGGCTCTTCGAGCGCCCGCGGCGGGTTCTTTTCGAGAATCTCCTGCTTCCAGCGCTGCAGGAACGCCAGCTCGCCGACCTGCGGGGCCTTCTCCATTTGATTGTAGTCGGCCAAAAAGCGTTCGATGCCGCGAATGCCCGCGTCGAGCACATTCACCGCGGCCTCCCACTGCTCGAGTTCCACCAGCGGCGTCGCCACGGCCCGGGCGTGCATCATCGTCACGTAGGGCCGCCACTGGTCGAATTCCAGCCGCACGCGGTCGTCGCGGGCGTGCTCTCGCACAAATGCGAACAACCGCAGATTCCGCTCCGTGTCGCGGGCGCACAGCTCGTAGACGCGCCAGGTGCCAGAAGCTCAAATAGCGGTGATAGTATTGCACTCCCTCGCGGAGCAGCTCTTGGCAATCCTCGGGTTCGAGCAAGTAGGGGGCGCTGTCGGGATTCGCCTGATCGTGCTCTTTCTGTCGGCGGACGTGGAGGTCGAACCAGGAGTCGCACTCGTGGATGCGTCGGCCGTCGGGCCGGCCGTCGAACTCCATCTGTAGGATGCCGAGGTCGAGCCGGAGCTGGATCTTTCGTCGCCCGTCGTCGCCGTCGACGATCCGCACCGTGATTTCATCCGGCCGGTAGGGCCAATCGCCGAGGATGGAGGAAATGTCGTCAGGCACTGAGCGGCTAGTCCGAAGGGTGGAGCGAATTGGCGGCCTGGGGAATCGTATGCCACGGCCGGACTCCAGCCTAATGAAATCGACGAGGTCTGGAAACGGCGGTCGCGCTACGAGTGGCCAAATACTGCTGTCGTACGTCAGGCTTTCCAGCCTGATGTCAAGGCAGACTGCGTCAGGCTGAAAGCCTAACGTACCTAGTGGGCGATGTCGCGGAGGCGGGGTTCGAGCACTTTCGTGTTGCGTTCCACCGCGAGGATGATCGTCCGCTGCTCCAGCCCGTCGGCGGAGCTGGCGATGACGGGGATCACTTGCCGACGGTCGGCGAGCGACATCCGCACCGAGAAGGTGCCGTCGGGCCGCAGCGGCACCGGTTCGCCTTGCAAGGTCACGTGGGAGCCGGGATTGCTCACGCCGAAGACGAGCAGCTCCGCGTCGACCGAAAACTGCAACTTCTTGGCGTCGGCCAGAACGCGGGCGGCGCCGTCGCCATAGCGGGTTTCCATCGGCGTGCCCAGCGGCCGGCCGAGGCGTTCTTCGAGCAGCTCTTGCAGTTCGAGACTGGTGCCGCGCGAGCTATACCCGCCGCTCATGGCGAAGATGCGGTCGGCGTTGTCGGCGACGTCGGTCCAATTCTCGTCGATGGCATCGCTGGTGCCGGCACGGGGCGTGGTCACCGAGTTGCTTCGGGCCAGTGCGTAGAAGTGGCCGCCCGCGGCCAAATAGCCGATTTCCAGGCGAAACTCGTTCGGCGGCTCCTGGACGTCGACGTACCAATGGCTCACGCCGCCGTGGATCGGGATGTTCCGCACCAACGCGCTCGTGCCGTCGACCGCCATTTTGTAAAGCCGCAGCACCGGCGCCGCGGTGTGCCAATGGGGCCCCATCGCCGACTCGGCGCGATCGATGCTCGGCCGCGAAAGTTCCCAATAGACCTGGAGCCAATAGGGATCGCGGACCATCACCACCAGCCGATCGCGCTCGACCGGCGCCGTTTTACCGGTGCCGACCGAGCTGAGGTCCTTGGCGGCCGCAATCCTTGGTCGACGGTCAACCGCCGGCGCCGATTCGGTGGGGCGGAATTTGGGACCGCCGTTGCGGCCGATCGCATCGGTGAGTTGCGAAAGATTGAAACCGGCCTGATCCGGCTGCCGCCGCTGCTGCTTGGCTCGCTTGACCAGGGCCTGGACCAATTCGTCCTTCCGCATGGCGTGCCAACCGACGACCCCCTGCACCTTAGCCATTTGGGCCAGGTCCTTGCAGGAGTAGTTTTTCAGGATGGCGGCAGTCATGGAGAAGGTCGTCCGCTTGGTAACGCGCTGTCTTGCCCGGCAAGGTTGGGGGAGCCAGCGCCATGCTTCGTTTCCCCGGGCGATCCCGATTCGCCGTCGCCGCCCCCCCGCCAAAGCGCCGAATTCCGCTCCTTTTAGTGTAGTCAGGAGACAACGAAATGCAACGAAATGGCAGGCGAAGACTCGCCAATTCTCGCGGCGGAAGTGCTTTTTCGGTGAGGGTTTACGGTCGATTTCGATTCTCGGGCGAAATCCCAGCAGCGCCGTCGTTGGTTTGCCGAGGAATAGGCTCGGTCGCCGCGTCGACCTGGGGCAGGAAGCCGCGATGGCGGTCGCGAAATGTGGCCCGACGCGGACTTTGTGAAAAAAAGCACGAATTCATCACTAAGGCGTTGACATCAACCACTTACGTGCGATAAATTGCTCAGCCCACGAGCTGTTGGCACCCTTCGGCAGCGATTTCGCCGCCGCCTTGGGTGTTGGCGGCGACAACATCTCTCCAGGGCAATGTCTTGTGGGCGGCTGGCACGGTCATCCGCTCGCCGGCATGTTGATCATCGCGGCAATCAGGTGACCAGTCCACTGACGACCGATCGCCGTCCGCCAAGGCATACCAATGGTCGTCGCGGATCATGGTCGTGGCCCTGGAGATGGTCCTTCCAGGGTTGGCCGGCTACTGGTTGGACCAGCGGTTGGGAACCGTGGTGTTGTTCATGCTGATTGGCTTTGCCGTGGGTTGTACCGCGTCGGTGGTTCACTTGATTCGCATGGTTCGCAGCGAAAACAGTGCGTCCGATAGCGAAACACCCGGGGCAGACAAGTCACCGAAGAATTAGCGATTGAGAGAGCATTCAAGTTATGAGTGCCACGAACGGCTCAAACACAGCGCGGGCTAGTTTCCTGCGTTCGGTGCTGCTGCTGGGCGGCTGCGTGATGCTCGTCGCCCTGCTCATCGCGCCATTCGCCGCCGGCAAATCTGGCAGCGCGGGCATCGCCGGCCTGGCGGTTGCCGCCGCGATTTGCCTCTTCGCCGGCTGGATTGCCGAGTTGCTGGCGTTTATGCTCCACGGTCGCGTGACGCCGCTCGCCTTGATGCTGCTGGGCATGGCCGTTCGCATGTTGCCGCCCTTGGGCATTTGCGTCGCATTGGCTGCACAAAGGGTGAGTGGCCGCGAGCACCTCGCATTTATCGTGTATCTGCTGGCGTTCTATCTGGTGACGCTGGCGCTGGAGACGTGGCTGACGGTCGGCCGGGTCGCTTCCGCAGCCGCGCAAACGAATTCGATCGCCCGTTGAGTCGCCCCCATGGCCGAGCACGCTGAACATACAGGGAACACAGCACACGCCAGGCATGCGGAGAATCCGCTCGATCCCAAGCAGCTGTTCGGACACGTCGAGGACTCGACGGAGTTGCATGTGCCGCGGATTTTTACGGCCGACGGCTCGGGCCACGTCAAGATTCCGCAGCCGTTCAAGACCTCGACGCCGATCTTCAAGGTCCACACCGGCAACGCCTTGATCGACAACACGATTCAGCCGTTGGACCTAAAGATCACCAAATTCATGGTGATCGAGCTGTTGGCGGCGATGTTGATTTGCGTGTTTTTCATCGGACTCGCCAAAGCGATCAAGGGGGGCGCCCTGCCCCGCGGCCGGTTCCGCCACATCCTTGAAGCGATGCTGCTCTACTTCCGCGACAGCGTCGCCCGCCCTTGCATCGGCGGGCACGACGCCGACCGGTTTGTGCCGTTTTTGTGGACGATCTTTTTCTTCGTGTTGGGGTTGAACCTATTCGGGATGATTCCCTGGATGGGCTCGCCGACCGGTTCGCTGGCCGTGACCGGTGCGCTGGCTCTGACGACGTTTATCGTCGTGATCGGCGCCGGGATGCAGAAACTGGGCACCTGGGGCATGATCAAGTCGCTGGTGCCGCACATGGACATGGCGTTTTCAATCAAAGTGTTCATGGTTCCGTTCATTTTTTGCATTGAGGTCTTTGGCCTGTTGGTCAAGCATTGTGTGTTGGCCGTTCGTCTTTTGGCGAACATGATGGCTGGGCACGTGGTGCTGGCCGTGGTCTTGGCGTTCATCGCCGCGAGCGCTCAGTCGATGCTGTGGTACGTCGTTACGCCGACGAGCGTCTTTGGCGCCACGGCCCTGAGCATGCTCGAATTGTTCGTGGCGTTTTTGCAGGCTTACATTTTTACGTTTCTTGCGGCCCTGTTCATCGGCATGGCCGTTCACCCACATTAGCTGCTGCGACGAACGTCGCCGCTTGGCTGTTACATATTGACTTCGAGAAAGGAACTTTTACCCATGTTCAGACTATGTAAACTGTCGGCATTCTGCCTGGCGGCGTTCTTGCTCGCCGCCCCTGTCTTCGCCCAGGAAGCCCCCGCCGGTGATGCAAACTCGATGGAGGTTGCAGTAGCACGACGGGCCGCTGCCCCAGGCGGATTTATGAATCTTGGCGCCGCGGTCGGGGCCGGGCTCGTAATCCTTGGCGCCGGGTTCGGCATCGGCCGCATCGGTGGTCAGGCCGTCGAAGGAATCTCGCGTCAACCGGAGGCGGCAGGCAACATTCAGACGGCGATGATTATTTCCGCCGCGCTGATCGAAGGTGCGACGTTCTTCGCCTTGATTGTTTGTATGTTGTTCAATTCACCGCTCTAGAAAGCGTGCAGCAGCGAGGCTCGAATATGCGGTTTTCATCGAGAGGACTTGGTTGGTTTGTCGTCGTGTTATTCGCGGCGACGCTGTGGTCCGGCGTCGTACGTGCGCAGAATGTGAGAGCGGACGCACGCCTGGCGGCCGAGGAGGCGATGGCCGAAGAAGAAGGCGGCAGCGGGCCGAATCCGCTGGCGGTCGATCCCGACTTGGCGATTTGGACGCTGGTTATCTTCGCGCTGCTGTTTGCGATCCTGGCGAAGTTTGCCTGGCCGCAGATTGCCGCGGCCGTGGATGAGCGCGAGCGGAAGATCGCGGCCACGATTGCCGCGGCCGACGCCAAGTTGGAGGATGCCAAGCGGGTGCTCGCCGAGCACGAAGCGAAACTCGCCGCCACGGCGGGTGAGATTCGAGAAATGCTCGACGAAGCCCGCCGCGACGCCGACGCGGCACGCAAACGGATCGAAGAGGAAGGTCGTAAGGCCGCCGGCGAGGAAATCGCCCGAGCCACGCGCGAAATCCAGCGGGCCAAGGAAGGCGCAATCCAGGAATTGGCCGTGGCCAGCGCCAACACGGCGATCGATTTGGCGCAGCAAGGTCGTCCGCGACGGGCTTACCAGCGATCAGCAGAGCCAGTTGGTCCGCGACGCGCTCGGCAAGTTGGCGGCCACCACCCCCAGCAAGAACTGACGGCGACCGACACGATGGCCCACGACATAAGCGAAAAGCGAAAGCACGACACCGTGATGGACGTCACGGAGGAGCAGATCGCGCGCGTTTATGCCCAGGCTTTCCTCGGCGCGGCTTCGAAGACGGCGAAGGCCTCGGAGCTGGTCGACGAGGTCGAGTCGTTCGTCGTCGACGTGCTCGAGAAGTTTCCCCGGCTCAACGAAGTGTTTCGCAGCGAGTTCATCGCCAGCGAAGTCAAGCAGGGCCTAGTCGATCGGGTGCTCGGCGGCTGGGCGTCGGTCGAGACGACAAACTTCCTCAAGGTGCTTTCGGCACACGGCCGGCTGGGCCTGTTGCGTCCGATCGCCCGCATCTTGAAGAAGCTCTACGCCAAGCAACAGGGACGGACCGACGTCGAGGTCCGCGTGGCTCGCGAGTTGGACGAGGGGCTGTGGCGGCAGATTCACGACCAATTGCAGAAGATGCTCGGCTCGGAGCCGGTGGTGCAGGCGATCGTCGATCCGTCGCTGATCGCCGGCATGATCGTGAAGGTGGGCGACCGCGTGTACGACAGCTCGCTGGAAACACAATTGAATCTCGCCCGCCGCTCGATGATCGACCGGGCGACCGACATGATCCAAGCCCGCCCCGACTTGTTCGTCGAGGCCGCCGTTTAATGACACATTGGTAAGACGAGATTTGGCCGCGGGGCTCGCCCCGCACGACTAAACTGGACAGACACGAAACCGAACAGACAAACGCCACGAAGTCGTGTCCCCAGCGGACACACGGAGATTTGCGATGAAGTTTAACAGCGACGAAATCGCGTCGGTCATTCAGCAGGAAATCGAGAAGTTCGCTTCGCAGATCGACGTCCGCGAGGTGGGCCGCGTGCTGGAGGTCGGCGACGGCATCGCCCGCGTCTACGGCCTGTCGAGCGTGATGGCCAACGAAATGGTCGAGTTTCCCAACGGCACGATCGGCCTGGCGTTCAACCTCGAAGAGAATTCGGTCGGCGTCATCATCTTGGGCGACTACCTGCAGATTTCCGAGGGCGACGAGGTCCGCAGCACGGGCCGGCTGCTCTCCGTGCCGGTGGGCGACGAGCTGCTCGGCCGCGTGGTCGATCCGCTGGGCAATCCGCTCGACGGCAAGGGCCCGATCGTCACCAACCACCGCCGGCCGATGGAAGTCATCGCCACCGGCGTGGCCGAACGGCAACCGGTTTGCGAACCGCTGCAGACCGGCATCAAGGCGATCGACGCGATGACGCCGGTCGGCCGCGGCCAGCGCGAGCTGATCATCGGCGACCGCAAGACGGGCAAAACCGCCGTGGCGATCGACGCGATCATCAACCAGCGCGATTCCGGCGTGAAGTGCTTCTACGTCGCCATCGGCCAGAAGGATTCGACCGTGGCCGGCATCATCGAAAAGCTCCGCGAACACGGCGCGATGGACTACACGACGGTGATCGTCTCCGGAGCGAGCACCCCTGCCCCGCTGCAATACGTCGCGGCCTACGCCGGCACCGCGATGGCCGAGCACTACATGTTCGGCGGCCAGCACGCGCTGATCGTGTACGACGACTTGAGCAAGCAGGCAGTGGCCTATCGGCAACTGTCGCTGTTGATGCGTCGCCCGCCGGGCCGCGAGGCGTTCCCCGGCGACGTGTTCTACTGCCACAGCCGGCTGTTGGAGCGTTCGGCGAAACTCTCCGACGAGCTCGGCGCCGGCTCGCTCACGTCGCTGCCGATCGTCGAGACACTCGAAGGCGAAGTGTCGGCCTACATCCCGACCAACGTGATTTCGATCACCGACGGACAGATTTACCTGCAGCCGGACTTGTTCTTCGCCGGCGTGAAGCCGGCGATGAACGCCGGCATTTCGGTGTCGCGCGTCGGTGGCGCCGCCCAGATCAAGGCGATGAAGAAAGTGGCCGGCGGTTTGCGGCTCGACTTGGCCGCGTTCCGCGAGCTGGAGGCGTTTGCCCAGATGGGGACCGACGTCGACGCCGCCACCCAGGCCCGGCTCGACCGCGGCTATCGCATGGTCGAAATCCTCAAGCAGGGGCAGTACCAGCCGCTCAACGTGGTCGACCAGGTGCTCGTCATTTACGCCGGCACCCGCGGGCACCTCGACAAGATTCCGGTCAACGAAGTGGCGGCCTGGGAAAAAGGCTTCCTCGAATTCATGCACAACCAGAGGCCGGAAGTCCGCGACGAGCTGGCCGCGAAGAAGGACCTGTACCGACGACTTGATCCAACAAATCGAATGAGTCGATCGCCGAGTTCCAAGGCCAGTACGCGGCGGGCAAAGCCGGCGCGGGCAAGAAAATGGAACGCGAAGCAGTCGCCGTGTAAGTACGTCAGCCTTTCCAGGCTGACCTAGCATCACTCAAGTCAGGCTAGAAAGCCTGACTTACAAGAAATCCGACCCCTCCCCAATGGCCAATCCCCGCCTCCTCGACAAACGACGCAAGTCGATCCAGCAACATCCGCAAGATCACGCGGACGATGGAGCTGATCGCGACCGCGCGGTTCAAGAAGGCGATGGACCGCGCGTCGGCCGCCACGGCGTACACCAATCGCATGACGCAGTTGGTGGGCGACCTGATGGCGAGCGGCCTCGAAGTGCGGCATCCGCTGCTGGAGGTCCGCGAGAAGGTGGGCCACGCAACGCTGCTGGTGCTCACGGCCAATCGCGGGTTCTGCGCCGGCTTCAACGGCAACGTGGTGCGGGCGGCCGTGCAACGGTGGGAGCAGCTCAAGGCCGAAGTGCCGAGCTGCCGGATGGAAGTCGTCGGCAAAAAGGGCATCGCGGCGATGAAGTTCCGCGGCCTCGCCATCGACCAGGCGTTCACCCACTTCGAAGACAAGCCGTCGTTCGACGAGGTCGACGTGATCGCCAGCCGCTACCTCGACGAATACGCGACCGGCAAGCTCGACCGGCTCGACGTGGTCTACACGCGGTTCATCAGCATCGCCCGGCAGCAAGTGGCCGTCGAAACGCTGCTGCCGCTGGGGGCGATCAGCGCCGATGCGGCGGAGGCCGCGCCGGTCCGCAATCGGCCAGGCGGCACGCGCTCGATCTACGATTTCGTGCCGTCGCCCGAGAGCATTCTCGAAGAGGTCGTGCCCGCGAGCTTCAAGATCAAGCTCTTCAAGTGCTTCCTCGACTCGGCGGTGAGCGAACAGATCGCCCGCATGGTCGCCATGAAGAGCGCCACGGAAAACGCCGACGATTTGATTCGTCGGCTGAGCATGCAATACAACCGCGCCCGGCAAGGCCGCATTACGTCCGAATTGATGGACGTGATCGGCGGCGTCGAGGCGTTGAGCTAAATTGGCTCCGGCGGCCACGCCGGACTGTAACCCAGAAAATTCGGCGTTGCCGCCGACGCGAAACCTCTAACCCAATCAAGTTTTCCCATGGCAACCGCAACCGCACCCAAGACAGCCCAGAACATCGGTCGCATCACGCAGGTCATCGGCTCCACGTTCGACGTCGAGTTCGACGAGGACAAGATGCCGGCGATCTACAACGCCGTGAAGATCGTCTCCGACCACAAGGGCGTGAAGATCAACCTCACCGGCGAGGTGCAGCAGCACTTGGGCGGCGGCCGCGTGCGGTGCGTGGCGCTGGGCAGCACCGACGGCCTGATCCGCGGCCAGGACGTCGTCGACACCGGCGAGCCGGTGACGGTGCCGGTCGGCAAGGCCACGCTCGGCCGCGTGTTCAACATCATCGGCGAGCCGGTCGACGGCCGCGGCCCGGTCGACGCCGACGAATACTGGCCGATCCACCGCGAGCCGCCGCTGTTGCGCGACCTGTCGACCAAGACCGAGCTGTTCGAGACGGGCATCAAGGTGATCGACCTGCTGACGCCGTTCGTCCGCGGCGGCAAGGCCGGCCTGTTCGGCGGTGCCGGGCTCGGCAAGACGGTCATCCTCACCGAGCTGATCGCCCGCATCGCCTCGGCCCACGGCGGTTACTCCGTGTTCGCCGGCGTCGGCGAGCGGACCCGCGAAGGGACCGACCTGTGGCTCGAAATGCAGGAAGCCAAGATCGGCGACACCGGCCGCAGCGTCATCGACCAAACCTGCATGGTCTTCGGCCAGATGAACGAGCCGCCCGGTGCCCGCTTGCGCGTCGCCCTGTCGGCGCTGACGATGGCCGAGTATTTCCGCGACAAGACGGGCGCCGACACGCTGCTGTTCGTCGACAACATCTTCCGCTTCTCGCAGGCGGGCAGCGAAGTGTCGGCGCTGTTGGGCCGCATGCCCTCGGCGGTCGGTTACCAGCCGACGCTCGCCACGGAGATGGGCGCGCTGCAGGAGCGGATCGCCTCGACCAACCAAGGGGCCATCACCTCGGTGCAGGCCGTGTACGTGCCGGCCGACGATCCGACCGACCCCGCGCCGGCCACGGCGTTCGGCCAGCTCGACGCGTTCCTCTACCTCGAGCGCTCGATTTCCGAGAAGGGCATCTACCCGGCCGTCGATCCGCTGGCGTCGAGCAGCCGGATTCTCGATCCGCAGTACGTCGGCGAGCGGCACTACGCGATCGCCCGCCGCGTGCAGGTGATTCTGCAGCGATACCGCGAGCTGCAGGACATCATCGCCATCATGGGCGTCGACGAATTGCCGGAAGACGATCGCAAGGTGGTGCTCCGCGCCCGCCGCATCGAGCGGTTCCTGTCGCAGCCGTTCCTCGTGGCCGAGGTGTTCACCGGCAAGCCGGGCGAGATCACGCCGCTGGCCGACACGATCCGCAGCTTCGAAGAGCTCTGCGACGGCAAGTGGGACCACCTGCCGGAAGACGCCTTCATGTACGTCGGCGCGATCGAGCAAGCCGAAGAACAATGGAAGAAGTCGCAGAAGAAGTAATCAGCCGCGCAGCGTCCACACATTGACGTCGGCGGCCACGCCGAATCACAACCTGACCGCAGCTACATTCCGAAACCCATGGCCGATCAGCCCACCACCGCCGATCCTCTCTCCACGTCGTCGTCGTGACGCCGGAAGCGACGGTCGTCGAAACGACGGCCGACTTCGTCGCGTTGCCGCTCGTGGACGGCGAGTACGGCGTCGCCCCGCTCCACAGCCCGATGATCGGCCGGCTCGGCTACGGCGAACTGCGAATCCGCTCGGGCGGCCACGTCGACCGTTACTATGCCGACGGCGGCTTCGTGCAGGTGAACAACAACATGGTGTCGGTGCTCACCAACCGGGCCGTGCCGGCCGACGTGCTGGACGCGGCGGTCGCCGCCGAGCAACTCCGCACCGCCATCGCCCGCCAGGCCGCCGGCCCCGAGGAACTCGCCATCCGCGAGCGGCTGATCTCGCAAGCCCGCGGGCAGCTGCGCGTGGCGTCGCAGAATCGCTAAGCCGCGAGCGGCCGCTGGCGGCTCCGGCGCTTTTTTTGCAGCGAGATATTCGTCGCCGAGCACATTTTTTGCCCCTGGAGCCGCCGGCCACTTCAAAGATCGTTTACAATGGTCTCTGCGGATCCAATCGGCTGGCGGCGGCTGTCCTGAGACGCTGCCGATCAATTAGGAGACCTCATGCCATGCGTCTGAAGATTCTTAGTGGCGGCAATCGGTCGTGTTCAGCACAAGTACGGCCGCGGTCCAGGCCGAGTTGACCTCGCCAAAGGTAGGTTGGCGGGCCGAATTGAGCACGATTGAGGAGGACGTATCGGGATCGGTCGCGATCGTCGACGAAGACACGGTCCGTATCGACGATTTCACCTACAACGGCGGCGGGATCAGCGTCTATTTCTATCTTGGATCGTCGGACACGGCGTCTGCTTTTAGATCAGGGCTACGGATCGGACCACAACTCCTTGGTACGACATTCGACGGTAGCCAGGCGCCGCTAATAATCGACTTGCCGGCCGGCGAAACTCTTGAGGGCTGGCAAGCGATAAGTGTTTGGTGCGAGGTGGCCGGCGTCAGTTTTGGGTCCGGCGAGTTCGCGGCGCCTCCGCTATCCCCGGTGATTTCAACGACGATGGCCGTGTCGACGCGGCCGACTACACCGTGTGGCGCAATGGCTCTGGGTTCCACGTACACGTGCACGATGGACTATGACACTTGGAAGAGACCATTTCGGAAATGCATACGTCGGCTGGGAGTGGGCCGGCGGCAGCGCTTCAGGAACGCCGCTTGCCGCGGTGAGTGTCCCGGAGCCTGGCGCGACGGCGCTGTTAGTGATTGCGATCGCAATCCTTGGATGGGCTGGTTTGGCAGCCAATGGCAAGCGGCGTCGCTAAGCGCGGCTGACGCGAGTCCGGTCGCTAAATCGCCTCGCCGCCCCGTTCGCCGGTGCGGATGCGGATGCAGTCTTCCAGCGGCAGGACGAAGATTTTGCCGTCGCCGATTTCGCCGGTGGGGCCGGTGCGGCCGCCCTTGATGATCGCGTTGATCGTCGGCTCGACGAAATGGTCGTTCACGGCGATCATCAGCTGCACCTTGCGCAAGAGATTCACCGAGATCTCTTTGCCGCGGTAGACCTCGGTCTGCCCCTTTTGCCGGCCGAAGCCCTGGCAATCCATGATCGTGAGCCGCACGACCTCGACTTCCGACAGGGCCGCCTTCACGTCTTCGAGCTTGCTGGGCTGGATGATGGCGATGATGAGCTTCATGGGAGGAGTCGGGAGTCAGGAGTCGGGAGTCAGGGAAGAAACTCGTGCGAGATAGCGCCGATTGATCGACGGCAGGTCTCGGCGGAGAACGAGTCATTGTAAGCCGGATGGGGTCGATTCCCAATCCCTGAATCCTGGCCCCGGATTCGCGAATCCTGCTTTGGACGCCCCGGCTTGGGCAGATCAGGCGGTGACCCACCCAAGCCATTGGGGCATCCTTCTGGCTCCGATGGACGGTCACCGGCGCGGCCCTGAATGGGCCGGCGAGCGCCTATGGATCATTGAGAAAAAAATGCCCTGGCTTGGGCGGGCCAGGCGGAAAACCCGCCCAAGCCTAGAAGGGGCATTCGGTTGATTCCTGATGGCTGTTGCTGTCTGCGTCGTGCCGGTGCTTCACAGCGGGACTGGTCCGAGCAATTTGCCACGGCCGTCGCTGCTGTCATTCGCACGACGATTGGCCGTCTCGGCCTCCATCTGTCGAAGGATGTCCCGGCTTGGCGCTCCCAGGCGGAAAAGAGCGCCCAAGCCTTGTGGGGACATTCGGTTGGCTTCAAGGTGGGTTGGTTTCGGGTCGTGCTACCGTTTCCGTCTTGCCGGGCGAGCGAACGTCCCCGGCTTGGATGGGCCAGGCGGAAAACCCATCCAAGCCGCGGGGGACATTCGTCCATTCCAAGCCAGTGACTTCTCGTCGCGTCTCCGGTGGTCACTGGTTACACTGACATTGCTGAGTTTCAAGCGACCGCGTTTCACTTCGTCGATCGCTTTGACTTACATGGCTGCCGATAAAGCAACGTCGTGCCATTTGTCTTGGCGTTGCAGAAAGAATTCTGGAAACTCTCTAACCCGTGAACTGACAACGGCTTGCAACTTGCCGCACGAATTGTCTTCGGCTGGCGAAGATCGCGACGGCAGCTCGATGCCTTGGGAATGAGCAGCCACCTCCTTTCGATTAGGCAGCGGTGGCCCGTGCAGGGCGATCCAAGCTGCGATTTAATGCCGGCGGACAGCGCCAGCGCAAAAAAATCCGGGGACCGATTCCGCTGGGAATCGGTCCCCGGTGAAGGGACGCTATTAGATCGAAGCATTTCAACGGTGCTAACTCAAAAGCTGATTTTCAACCGTTGTCAACTCGCAGGCAAATTCTAGAATGTAAACACTCCGTCGATGGCAAACACCGTGTTGTTGAACGGGCGCCGTTCGACGTGCTAAACAGCTCGGTCGGCGACCAGTTGTAGCGAATTTCAGGCCGAATCACGACGTTGGCGTGCGGCTTGTAGTTCACGCCGCCGGTGAGCTCGTAGAACGAGGTGCTCTCGCCGGTCACCGTGTTCGACTTCCACCATTCCATGCGTCCGCCGAACTTCCAGCAATCGTTCATGGTGTAGAACAAGTACTGGTTGATGCCGAAGTCTTCGGCGTCGAAGCGTCGGATCATCGTAGAAGCCGTTGGTCGTGACCCAGTCGGTCTGGAAGACGTACTGGAGCTTGTACGAGACGTCGGCCACGGCGACCACCGATTGGCTGTAGCCGCTGCCGGCCGGCGCTGCGGAGCCGAAGTTGCCGGCCGTCGAGGCGTAGGTCACGGTGACGTTGTCGCCGAACGTGTGGCTGATGCCGCCGAGCCAGTTGCTGCCGCCGTCGAACTGATCGAAACCGGTGTCCCAGCCGAGCGTCCAGCCGGCGTAGACGGTCGTTGCGTCGCTGGCCGTGTAGGTGCCCAGGACGCCGGTGTGGGTGAACGGCTCGCTGTTGAACATCGTGTAGGAATGGCTGTAGAAGAAGTTGCCGGTGTCCGGCACGACTTCGTAGCCGATGATCGTGAAGAAGTGGCCGACCTTCACGCTCCAGTCGCCGTAGGCCACTTCGGCGTAGGCTGCGGGATGGCCCAGCCGTAGACGCCGTGGTCGAACGAGTTGTCCCAGCTGCCGTTGTTGTTGCCGAAGGCTTGCGTCTTCTGGGCGTCGACGCCGTAGAGCATGTCGACGCGGTAGCCCCAGCCGGCGAGCAGCAGCCGCCTTCGGCGACCTTCTCGGCATAGAGCCAGGCCTGGTCGAAGTTCAGCATGGTCCGGCTCAGTCCAAGAAGGCGAGCCCGTCGCCCGGATCGGCCGAGAGCCGCTCGTTGTCGTTGTAGTAGCCCATGCCGACCCAGCCGCCGATCGTGTGATCGCAGCAGTTGCAGGGATCGATGCAGCTGTCGAGCGTCCAGGCGTCGCCCAGGCAGCAATCGCCGAACAGGCAGCAGCCGTTGTCGCAGCCGCAGCCGCAACTGTCGCAACCGCAGCTTGGCTCGCAGCCACAAGCTGGCCTCTTCGCAGCCGCAGGACGACTTCGCGGCCGGCGCTTCGGCCGGGGCGTCGTCGAACGAGGTCGGCGTCAGGTCGCTGACTTGCGCGGAGACGTAGTTGGCCGGCCGGTCGCTCGGCGAAATCTCGGCAAACTGCCGGCTGTAGCTGTCATCTTGTGCGGCGGGGGCAACCAGATGCGGTTGCTGCAAGCTGTTCTGAGCCAACGCGCTGGCGGCGGCCAGCAGGCAAGCGGCCAGGCCGGTGCCAACCGAGAGGTGGCGGTTCATGGTCATCACTCCAATACGGGGAAACGTGGGGGTGCGGGGGCGCCGCGCTCAAAGCGGGGCCGACTCGGCACCGGGCGGGCCGAATTCCTGCAAGGTGGGACGTGTCTGGGGAGTTCAAGTCGAGACGCGCCGCCAATCACGCTCGGCTGGCCGCGAGCTGATCGCGACCCGATCTTGCTATCGGACTCACTGCCGAAGATGCGTGAGTCGAAGCGGCCGGTACGTCAGCCGGTCGTCAGCCGGTCGGCCAAAGTCTGCGGCTGGGGGAAAGATTGCCGGTTGGCCGGTGGGGAGCGGAATGATTCCGCCCGCGCTACGCGGGGCTGGTCGCCGGCGTTTCGCTGGTCGAGAGACCTGCGAAGAGGGCGTCGACGAACTCGTCGGGATTGAAGGGCGTGAGATCCTCCGGCTGCTCGCCGACGCCGAGGTATTTCACCGGCAGACCGACCTGCTGGCGGATGGCCACGACCACGCCGCCCTTGGCGGTGCCGTCGAGCTTCGCCAGCACGATGCCGGTACATTTTACCGCTTCGGTAAACTTCATCGCCTGGCTGATGCCGTTCTGGCCCGTCGTCGCGTCGAGCACCAGCAGCACCTCGTGCGGCGCCTCGGGGAGTTGCTTGCGGATCGAGTCTTGGATCTTGGTGAGCTCGGCCATGAGGTTCTTTTGCGTCTGCAATCGGCCGGCGGTGTCGATGATTGCCACGTCGGTGCCGTTCTTGATCGCCTGCTCGACAGTGCGATAGGCGACCGCGGCCGGATGGCCGCCCGATTCGCCGGTGACGATGTCGACGCCGAGCCGCTCGCTCCAGATCGTGAGCTGCTGGACCGCGGCGGCGCGAAACGTGTCGCCGGCCCCGAGCACCACGCTCTTGCCCTGGGACGTGAACATGCGGGCGAGCTTGGCGATGCTGGTCGTCTTGCCGGTGCCGTTGACGCCGCAGACGAGGATCACGGTCGGGCCACTCTCCGCAAAATGGATCGGCGCCGAATCTTGTGCCATCAACGTGCGGAGCTTGTCCTTCCACGTTTCGAGGATTTGCTCGAGCGTCACGACGCGGCCGCGGAAGTTCTTGGCGACTTCGGCAACGATTTGCTCGACCGCGTCGTAGCCCATGTCGGTCTTGAACAGGATCGCCCGCATCTCGTCGAGGAAGTGCTCGTCGATCAGCCGGCCTTCGTTCTTGAACAGATCGCGGACGTCGGTCTTGAGCAGCTTGCCGGTTTTGGCGAGGCCTTGCTTGAGTTTGTCGAAAAAGCCCATGGGTGAGGAACCAGGAGTCGGGAGTCAGGATTCAGGGGATGGGGATTGAACAGACTATTCTATGAGACGACGTCACACGGCGAAACCGCAGAGACAACCCGACGAAGCCGCGGCTTTCACCCGTTGCGGTTGAGAAACTTGTCCAGGATGCCGTTGACGAATGGGGCGCTGTTGGCGCTGCCGTAGCGTTTGGCGAGTTCGACCGCTTCGTTGATCGCGGCGCGGCCGGGGGTTTCGGTGTAGAGCAGCTCGTAGGCGCCGAGCCGCAGCACGTTGCGGTCGGTGGCGGCCATGCGGTCGAGGCTCCAGTTGTCGGCCGTCTTGGCGAGCATTTCGTTGAGCTCGCCCTGGTTGCGGCGGACTCCCAAGATCAGCGAGAGGCAGAATTCTTCGAGGTCCTCGCTGTGGAGCCGCGCGCGCAAGAACTCCTTCGTTTGTTCGATCGACGGACGTGGGTTCACGTCGTCTTCGAACAACATCTGGAGGGCGACTTCGCGGGCTCGGGAGCGTCTGGACATACTACGGTCGGCACATGGGAAGAAGGAGACAGGGCAGTTCGGGAGTCGGGAGTCAGGGAGGAAACAAAGAACTGTACGTTGCGGCTAAGTGGAGGGCAAATTCTTCAACAGGCCGATCATCGCCAGGGCGGCGTCGGCGCACTCGGCGCCCTTGTTGCCGACGTTTCCGCCGGCGCGGTGGATCGCCTGTTCCATCGATTCACAGGTCAGCACGCCGAACAGCACGGGCACGCCCGTCTCCAGGGCGATCTCGCTGATCGCGGTGCTGACGGCTCGATTGATGTGTTGGTCGTGCGTGGTCTCGCCGCGGATCACCGCGCCGAGGCAAATCACCGCGCGGTAGCGGCGCGAATCGGCGAGCCGTTGGGCCACCAGCGGAATCTCCCACGCGCCGGGCACCCAGGCGACGTCGATCGTGGCGTCGGGAATTCCGCGGCCGATGAGCGTCGAAAGGGCGCCGTCGAGCAGCCGCTGTGTGATCGACTCGTTCCAGCGTGAGACGACGATCGCCAGCCGGTCGTCGGGCGACGGTTCGGCGATGGGGAAAACATGGGGCATGGGGTGGCGATTCTAAGCGAGCCAGGCAGTCCTCCGCCCCGAGGGCTTGACGGAGGTACGAGTTCGGTTGCTTCAGCGCGAAAATGCCGCAGTCGCTTGCGACACTCTCACTTGGGGTCGAGGACGACCCGGCTCGCCCCGGCTCGCTAACGATCCTCTTTCATGCTCATCAGGAACTCGGCGTTGGTCTTGGTCTTTTGCAGGCGGTTGACCAACAGCTCCATGGCGTCGGGCGGGTTCATGTCGTTCAAGACGCGGCGCAACAGGCACACGCGGCGGTGTTCCTCGGGGTCCATCAGCATTTCTTCCTTGCGGGTGCCGCTGCGGCCGACGTCGATCGCGGGCCAAACGCGCCGGTCGACCAACCGCCGGTCGAGCACGATCTCCTGGTTGCCGGTGCCCTTGAATTCCTCGAAGATCACCTCGTCCATGCGGCTGCCGGTGTCCACCAGCGCCGTGGCGATGATCGTCAGCGACCCGCCTTCCTGGACGCGGCGGGCCGAGCCGAAGAACCGCTTGGGCCGCTGCATCGCGTTGGCGTCGATGCCGCCGGAGAGAATCTTGCCGGAGTGGGGACACTCGGCGTTCCAGGCGCGGGCCAGCCGCGTGATCGAATCGAGGAAGATGATCACGTCGCGGCCGTATTCGACCATCCGCTTGGCCTTTTCGATGACCATTTCGGAAACCTGCACGTGCCGGGCCGAGGTCTCGTCGAACGTCGAGCTGATCACTTCGCAATTGGGGCCTTTGATCTGCCGTTCCATGTCGGTGACTTCCTCGGGCCGCTCGTCGATCAACAGCATGATCACGTAGGCCTCGGGGTAGTTCGTGAGCACCGACTTGGCCATCTTCTGCATGAGGATCGTCTTGCCGGCCCGCGGCGGGCTGACGATCAGGCCGCGCTGGCCGAAGCCGATCGGCACGATCATGTCGACGACGCGCATTTCGACGTCGTCGGCCTTGGTCTCCATGACGATCCGCTTGTCGGGGTGCTCGGGCGTGAGGTCGTCGAAGAAGACTTTCTTGGCGAGCAGATTCGGGTCGTCGCCGTTGATCGCCTCGACGCGCAGCAGCGCGAAGTAGCGTTCGTTCTCTTTGGGCGGGCGGATCGTGCCGGCCACCGTGTTGCCGTTCTGCAGGCCGAAGCGGCGGATCTGGCTCGGCGAGACGTAGATGTCGTCCGGGCAGGAGAGATAGTGGTAGTCGGGGCTGCGGAGGAAGCCGAAGCCGTCGGGCAGAATCTCGAGCGTCCCCTCGCCCGACATCATGCCCTTGAGCTTCACCCGCTCCTTGAGGATGCGGAAGATCAGCTCCTGCTTCTTGAGGCCGGTGATTTCGGTGAGCTTTTCCTGCTCGGCCGCCTCGATCAACTGCGGCATCGTCAGTCGCTGGAGTTCGGCGACGTGGATGTTGCGGTCTTGGGCATCCTCGCGGGCGATCGCGGCGCCGGCGCGGCGGACCCGCTCGGCGGCTTTGTCGAGCTCCTCGGCCAGCGAGAGCGGTTCCTCGCGGTCGAGCTCGGCCAATAGTTCGCGGTCGATCGTGGTGTCGCCGTTGCGATCACGGCCGTGGCCGCCGTCGCGGCGGTGCATCGGGCGTGGCCGCCCACGCCGCGTGTCGCGGTTGCTGATGTCTGACATGAGTTGTTCGCTCCTAGGGAAGAGAAGAGCGGCGAGCGCGCGGATGGCGCCTGCGGTAGGGGATCTCAAACTAACTTGGCGACAAGTGTCCGCGGAAAGCGTCGTCCCGTGATGGGACGTGCCTCCGCGGAAAAAATCGGCCGAGTCGTGGGGAATGCCTCTCTCGATCCTATTATGGTCTAACGATCGCCATTTTGAAAAGCGCAATCTAGCACCGGCGTGCCGCAATTTGTCAAAATTTCACAATCGTGCGGCGTCACGGCACGCGATTAGCCGGCAACGTGCGTTTGCCAGAATTTGCGGACGGCGGTTCGCAGCGCGGCGACGTCGCCGTTGTTGGCTAGCGTCGCGTGGAGCCGCGCTCCGCTTTTCCGCTACCGGCCATTGGGCGGCCTCGCGGCGGGCAAACTCGTCCGCCGACCAGCCCCGCGCTTGGGCGCGGGCCAGACGCACGTCGCGATCGGCATCGACCATCACGACCAGATCGCACAGCGGGCCCCAGCCCGCTTCGAGCAAGAGCGGGGCATCGAGCACCACGGCCGGCCGGCCTTCGGCGGCGAATTGCGAGGCTTTTTCCTCCAGCAGCTGGCGGATGCGGCGGATGAAGCAGCTATTCGAGGAATTTTCGCTCCAAGGCGGCTTGATTGGCGGCGGACGGGTCGTCGGCCGCGAAGACGCAAGCGGCCACCGCAGCTCGATCGATGCTGCCATCGGCTGCCAGCACCGAGGGGCCCCAGCGATCTACGACGGCCTGCCGCACCTTGCCGTCGTGCGCCAGCACTTCGTGCCCGGCCCGGTCGGCATCCAACAGGCCGGCCCCCAGTTCCTCAAACAGCTTCGCCACGAGCGACTTGCCGCTGGCGACGCCGCCCACGAGTCCGATGGTTTTCATGCGGTCCATGGTTCACACTCTGCCCAATTCGAGCCCGATTTCACGTCGACCTTCACCGGCACGCGGAGCGGCAGCACGGTTTGCATTTCGTGGGCGACGAGTTTGGCCATCGCGTCGAGTTCGTCGGGCGGCACGTCGAACACCAGCTCGTCGTGGATTTGCAGAATCATCTTCGACTGCCGCTGTTCTTCTTGCATTCGCCGGGCGATGGCAATCATGGCGAGCTTGATCAGGTCGGCCGCCGAGCCTTGGATCACGGTATTGACGGCGGTCCGCTCCGGCAGATTCAGCGGACGGCGGCTCCAGGTTTCGGCTCCCGCGAGCGCGGCCTCGGGATTCCGCACGCCTTGGATCGCCCGCCGCCGGCCGAGCAGCGTGGTCACGAAGCCTTGTCGGCTGCACTGGGCCAGCGTGTCGGCGAAGAACTTGCCGACGCCGCTGTAACGGGCGAAGTAGTCGTCGATGAACGTCGGCCGCCTCTTCCTGCGCGATGTCGAGCGACTTGGCCAATCCGAAAGAGCTTTGGCCGTAGATGATGCCGAAATTCACGGCCTTCGCCTTGCGGCGCATCTCGGCCGTAACGTCCGCCTCCGCGACGCCGAAGACCTGGCTCGCCACGAGCGTGTGGATGTCTTCGTCACGGGCGAAAGCTTCGCATAGCGCGGAATCTTCCGAGTAATGGGCCAAGATGCGCAGCTCGATTTGCGAGTAGTCGGCCGCCAGCAGTTTCCAACCGGGCTCGCCGGCGACAAACGCCGAGCGGATTTCGCGGCCTTCCGCGGTGCGGATCGGGATGTTTTGCAGATTGGGGTCGCTTGAGCTGAGCCGGCCGGTGGCGGCGACGATCTGGTTGAACGACGTATGGACTCTGCCGGTCGTCGGATGGATCATCGCCGGCAGTGCGTCGACGTAGGTGTTCTTGAGCTTGGCGTACTGGCGATGCGCGATGATCTTCGCCGGCAACGGGTGCTCGTCGGCCAGTTCTTCGAGCACGTCGACGTCGGTGCTTGGGCCGGTCTTGGTCCGCTTGACCACCGGCAGCTTCAATTCTTGGAAAAGCACTTGGGCGAGCTGCTTCGGCGAAGCGATGTTGAGCGGGTGGCCGGCCAGCTCTTCGATCTCGATCTCCAGCTCCTTGAGCCGCTCGCCGTATCGCTGGCTAAGCTCCGCGAGCCGCGCGGGATCGACGCGGATGCCGGCAAATTCCATGTCGGCAAGCACCTCGACGAGCGGCACCTCGACCGTTTCATTGAGTTTTTCGAGGCCCATCTCCTCGAGCCGCGCTTCCAAGAGCGGCTTGAGACGCAGCGGCACGTCGGCGTCTTCGGCCGCGTAGGGACCGACTTGGGCAATCGGTACGTCGTCCATCCGCCTCTGGTTCTTCCCCTTGCCGATCAGCTCGCTGATTTTGATGTTGGTGTGATTGAGGTAGCGGCTGGCTAGGTCGTCGAGATTGTGATTCCGCTCGCCGGCGTCGAGCAGATAGCTGGCGACCATCGTGTCGAACGCCGTGCCGGCGAGCCGGATGCCGGCCGAGCGGAGGACGATCACGTCGTACTTCAGGTTCTGGCCGATTTTGGCGATGGCGGGGTTTTCGAGCAGCGGCCGCAGCGCATCCGCGGCGGTGGCCGGGTCGACGACCGCCTCGCCGGCCGGCCCGCGAACCGGCACATACGCCGCCTGGCCCGGCGCCCAGGCAAACGAATAGCCGACGATTTCCGCCCACCGCGGCATCAAATGCGTCGTTTCCGTGTCGACAGAGATGAGCGACTGCGCGGATAGGGTTTTCACCAACTCCGCGAGCTTCGTCGGCGTGTCGGCGATTCTGTAATCGGCGTCCCACGCGGCATCGATGTCTGTTGGCCCGTCGCCCAGCTTTGCAAACTTCTCGCCGAGCGATCGGAATCCGAACTCCGCGAACAACTCGGCCAGCCGCTGGTGATCGAAGCCGCCGACGTGGCCGGCGTTCCAATCGGGCACGAGCGGCACGTTGGCGTCGAGCCGCGCCAGCTCGCGCGACAACAGCGCCGATTCGCGGCCCTCGACGAGCTTTTGCCCTTTGGCGCCGGGTATCTCGGTGGCGTGGGCCAGCAGGTTGTCGAGCGTGCCGTATTTTTCGAGCCAGGTTTGAGCGGTTTTCGGCCCGATCGTCGGTACGCCCGGCACGTTGTCGACTTTGTCGCCCACCAGGGCCTGAAAATCGACGACCTGCTCCGGCCGGATGCCCCAGTCGGCCGCCAACGCCTCGGCGTCGAATACTTCGTCCTTGCGAATGTTGTACACCGCGACGTGGTCGGTGATCAGCTGTCGGCAGTCCTTGTCGCCGCTTACCAGAAAGCACTGGGCTCCGGCCTCGTCGCAGAGCCGCGCGATGGTGGCCAGCACGTCGTCGGCCTCAAATCCCGGCCGCGAGACGACCGGAATCCCCAGCGCGTGCAGCACCTGCTCGATCTTGGGAATCTGGCCGACAAGCTCCTCGGGCATTTCGCCGCGGCCGGCTTTGTATTGGTCGAAAATCTGGTCGCGGAACGTCGGGCCCGGCGGATCGAGGGCGCAGATGATCGCATCCGGCTGTTTCTGCTCGAGAATCTGCAAGACGTCGCGGACGAAGCCGTAGACCGCGTTCACGTGCTCGCCCCGCGGGCTGGTCATGTCGGGCAAGGCGTGAAATACCTGAAAGATCAGCGAATGGGCGTCGATCACGTACACCCGCCAGCCCTTGATCGCCGGCTGCTCTTGGCCGGCACCGGCAGCCCCCGGGCCGATTTCCGGTCTCGCCGTTGGCCGCCGGCTCGGTCCAGCCGGTGAACGAACGCTGATAGTTTTCGACGGGCATCGCAGCGTTTGGGTCGAGATCGGGGCCGGTTGGAACTGCCTTGGGAGGCGGCCACGCGGCCGCCGTGCCCCCTATCGTAACCGGTTCGTTGACATGCGTTAATCCCCTAACTAAGCTGGACTTAGGACGAATTCTCGGTCCGTTGTCCGTGGTCCGTGGTAAGTTGCCGCCCGTTGAAAATGGGCGGCCCCGGGTCGAGCAACAACGGACTACGGACCACTGACCACGGACTTTCGCTATGGCTGCTCGGCAAGATCAAGGGCTGGTTTTCACCCTGATCGCGTTTGTGATTCTGTTCATCGTCGCTTTCGTGGCTGCCTACGTCGGTTGGAAGAGCTACGGCGAGTCGGAAACGCACGTCGCCGAGCTGCAGAACCAGCTCAATTCGGCCAATAGCGCGGTTGCCAAAAACCAGGGCGAAAAGGAGCAACTTTCCAAGTGGATGGGCGTCGGCCAATTTGACAGCGTCGAGGACGTCGAAAAAACGGTCAAGCAGGACATGGATCGTTACGGCGCCAATTTCGACGAGAGCCGGCGTTCGTACCGCAACATCGTCGAGTATCTAGCGAAAGAGAACGAGTCGATTTCCTCTCGCCTCGTCACCGCGACGGATAATTTGAAAAAGACCAGCGACCAACTCCTCGCAGTCGAGGCGGAGAAGGAAAAGCAGGTCGAGCAGTACGCCACACAAATGAAGTCGGCCGAAGAAGACGCCGCGTCGCAACGTGCTTCGTTCAAGAAAGATCGAGATTCTCTCGAAGCGAAGAAGCAGGAGTTGCTCGACAACCTCGCCCAACAAGAGGCGAAGTACGAGAAACAGTTGGCCGACGTCAACACGCAGCTCAAAGAGCTGACCGAGAATCTATCCAAGAGCGAACGGGCCAAAGACAATTTGCTGGCGGAAGCCTCGAAATCGGCCGAGAGCTTTGAGGTCCCCGATGGCCGGATCGCCTGGGTGAACCAGGACGGCACCGTCTGGATCAATCTGGGGTCGGCCGACGCGCTGCGGCGACAAATCACTTTCAGCGTCTACGACGCCGACAATCGGGATCCCGCCAAATCCAGCAACAAGGGCAGCATCGAGGTGACCAAGATTCTCGGCGACCACATGGCCGAGGCCCACGTCACAAACGACGACCCGCGCAATCCAATCCTCACGGGCGACCAGGTCTACAGCCAGGTTTGGCACCGCGGCAAGAAGCTGCATTTCGCGCTCGCCGGCATCATCGACCTCAACGGCGATGGCCAAAACGACATGAAATTGGCCCGCGACATGATCGAGCTCAACGGCGGCGTGGTCGACGCCTATGTCGCCGACGACGGAACCATCAAGGGCGAGATCAACGTCAACACGCGATATCTCGTGCTCGGCGACTATCCGCAGGAAGCCCGGCAGGCAGCGATGCAAGCCGGCTGGGAGAAGTTGAGCTCTGACGCCAAGACCAACGGCGTCGAAGTCATCACGCTCGACAAGTTCCTCAACCAGATCGGCTACGCGCCCGACGATCGCGTGGTGCAGCTCGGCGCCGGGCGCGAGCCGTCGACTTCCCGCCGCAGGCGGACACCGGGTCGGCTGTCGATCCGCGTGGCGGAGCGCCTAAATTCCGGCCGCGAACACCGAATCAATCCGCCCCGTCCGGCAGATCGATCCGCTTCTCGCCGTAGTCAGCCCGTCTCGAAGAGGCGCTCGCGGAGGTGTTCTAGGCGATCCTCGTCGTCGCGCCATTTCGCCGACAGACGGGCGGTGTCGAATCGTTCCGGCTCCACGAACAACAGCGCCGGGCTCGGCAGCTGCCATTCGGCGGCCAGACGCTTAAGCAGCCGGCGGCTCGACCAATTCAAGCCGTGAGCGCGGCAGAGCTCTCGAAATAGCTCCGGCGGACTGTTGTAGGACTTGAGGTTCTCGAATCGGCGAAAATAGCGGCCCACCAATATCAGCACGATGCACACGAGCACTAGCCCGCCAGCAACGAGCAAGACCTCGAACGCGTTGTCGTCGACGCTGCGGCTGCGGAATCCCTCGCTGAAACCGCGTAGATCGCGCGTACGGGCGAGCAGCAGGAGAGTTTGTAGCAGCACGAAGCTCATGGGAATTCCTCTCCGAGCAGAATGTCGAGAATTGCTTTGCCGGCCGCGCGATTGGAGATTTCGTCGTAGATGCGGCTCGCCGCCTCGCGGACGTAGTAGACCGAATCCTGCTCGGCCTCGCGCAACAGCGGCAACGGGTCGGCTTGCCGGCAGGTTCCGAGGGTCGCCACCGCTTCGGTGCGAACGGCCGGGTCGGCGTGCGTGACGAGTGGCATGAGATGTTCGATCACGCTATCTGCGACGCCCATTGCAGTCACCATTTCCATCGCCCGAATCTTGGTCGAGACCGATGGCGCGCCGAGCAATTCGCCGATTCGCTGGGGCGCCGACGGATCGACTTTCGCCACGAGTGAGCCGATTTTCTGCCGTGACGACCGATCCATCGAGTCGAACGACCCGCGATAACGGACAAAGCTAAACTCGGGCAGCGACGACCGGGCGGCGTCGCGAACCTCGGCCGCCGGATGGTCGAGCAAGGCAATCAGCCGTTCCATTGCATTCGCCACGCTGCGGTGGCGCAGTTGCCTGACCGCTGCCGCTGAAACGCGAGGATCGGGGTCCTCAATCGTCCGAACGACAAGCTGCGTGACACCACGATCGTGAAAATCGGCCAGCGCGTCGCAACTCGCGCGGCGTCCTTCCGGCTGACCGCTTTCGAGCAAGAACGTCAGCAGCGAAAGCAGCGTGGTTCGGTCGACGGCGCCGGAGTTGGCGATCGCCACGGCCGTCGCTTGTGCCTGACCGTCGAGTTCGACAAGCGCGTCGCGCCGTTCCTTGAGCCAGGCGACGGAGGAAATCCGCTTGAAGTTCTCCAACACACGCAACGCGACCGGCGATCCCAAGTTGTGCAGCAAATAGTCGAGGAACTTGCGATCATGACGCCCGGCGACGATCTTCAGCGCCAAATGGGGAGCCCGAGTGTCGTGAGCCAACTGCGTCAATAGCGCAAGGATCGGCACCTGTGCGCTGGTGGTTAGCGATTCGACAATTGGGCGATGGCAGGGATGCGTCGGATCGCCGAGGATCCGCCACAGCGATTCATTGTCGGGCGGCACCAGCAGCAGAAAGGCGTCGATGATCTCCAGCCGCTTGTGGATTTTGAAGCGAACGACCGACTGCTCGAGCGCCGGCAGCACCTGGCGGCGTATGAATGCGGGTTCGCAGGTACGGTCCTGCGGCCGAGCGAGCGATTCCTCGTGCAACAGCTTGGCGAGTTGGACGACGGTCGCCAGCGCTTGAGCGGAATGGCGATGACGCTTGTTCTCCGAAACCGCGACGAGCACGGGCAGCAATTGGTAGACGCGCCCAAGGATGATCACCCGGCAGGCACTCGCACACTGGCCCAATTGGTCGGCCTGCAGGGCGTCGTGCAGCGATTGCTGCATGCGATGGCTCGAACGAAGGACGGAATCGGCAAGCACCGCCAGATCGCGGTCGCCGAAATCTGGGAGGCGTGCCAGGAGTTCCGCGTGCCCCTCGGGGTTGCGTCGCACCGCAAGGCCGTGGATCGCGCCCAGGCGAACGTCCAGCCGCTGCGAGCCCAGCGCAGCAGTTAACACCGGCACAGCCGCCTGATTGCGGCTGTGGGCGAGCATGTACATGGTGGTCCTGAGCGCATCGGCCAAGAAACAGTCTCCGCCGGCGTGAAAGTAGGGAAAAGTTGCCCCTGCTCGCCTTATCGGTCGCATCGGCCGACGTCGCCCAACCGATTCGGGCCAGCCAGCAGAGTTTCCGCTAGCAAAGGCCTGTGCTGCTGCGGCCGCTCGCAGTTTGCGTTGCAATTGGACGAATTGGGGGCCAAACTGAAGCCTGGCCCTATCAGCGCCCCGCCCTACGCCAGGAAGCTCGCCATGTATGTCGCCCCCACGATTGAGCAAGAGTTTTTACCCCTGCGGGCCAAGTTGCTGGAGGTTGCCGCCGCTTTGGACCGGTTGGATCGCGCTGGCGAGGCAGAAACGCGAGATCCGCGGATGGCAAAGGTCCGCGCGGCGATCGAGCTGTTGCTCGAATCTCGCGGCAACCGCGCCGAGCGCGCAGTTGGCGTTCAGCAGGCAGTACGAAGACGATTGGCGGAAGAAGTTCGGCATCGACTGATTCATCTTGAAAGTCAAGGATCTCGCGCAAAGGCGCGAAGGCGCAAAGAAAGTCGAGAATAAATCAAACAGCAATTACAGGGCACCGCTGATTAACGGAAATCAGCACTAGTGTCATTGGGCTTTCCTTTGCGCCTTCGCGCCTTTGCGTGACACAATTCATTCGGTTCAACCAGGCGAGTGCATGCCGTGTATTACATCGACCCTCACATCCACATGGTCTCGCGGACCACGGACGACTACGAAACGCTCGCCAAGATGGGCTGCGTCGCGGTGAGCGAACCGGCTTTCTGGGCCGGCTACGATCGCGGCAGCGTCGACGGCTTTCGCGACTATTTCGAGCAACTGACCGCGTTCGAGCCGAAGCGGGCCGCAGCCTACGGCATCCAGCATTACACGTGGCTCTGCATCAACGCGAAAGAAGCCGAGAACGTGGCCCTGTCGCGCGAAGTGATCGCCATGATCCCCGAGTTTCTCGACCGGCCGGGCGTCTTGGGCATCGGCGAGATCGGGCTCAACAAGAACACGAAAAACGAGGCGATCGTTTTTTTGGAGCACGTCGACCTGGCGGTGAAAACCGACGAGCAGATTCTCATTCACACGCCGCACCTCGAAGACAAATACCAAGGCACGCGGATGATCCTCGACATGCTTTGCGATGATTCTCGCGTCTCCCGCGAGCGCGTGTTGGTCGACCACGTGGAAGAGCACACGGTGCGGCACGTGCTTGACGAGGGCTTCTGGGCCGGAATGACGCTCTATCCGGTGAGCAAATGCACGCCGGCCCGGGCGGCGAACATGGTCGAAATCTACGGCCCGGAACGGCTGCTGGTGAATTCCGCCGGCGACTGGGGGCCGTCGAAGCCGACCGCGGTGCCCGACTTCATCCTCGAAATTCGCCGCCGCGGGCACCCCGAGAGCCTCATTCGCCGAATCGTGTATGAGAACCCGCTGGCGTTCTTCGGCCAGAGCCGGGGATTTGTGTTTCAATCGCCTGACGTGTCGGAACAAGTTGAGATTTGAATTGGGGCTGGGGACCACGTGGAAGAGCACACGGTGCGGCACGTGCTCGACGAGGGTTTTTGGGCCGGAATGACGCTCTACCCGGTGAGCAAATGCACGCCGGCCCGGGCGGCGAACATGGTCGAACTCTACGGCCCGGAGCGGCTGCTGGTGAATTCCGCCGGCGACTGGGGCCCGTCGAAGCCGACCGCCGTGCCCGATTTCATTCTCGAAATGCGCCGCCGCGGGCACGCAGAGAGCCTCATTCGCCGAATCGTGTATCAGAACCCGCTGGCGTTCTTCGGCCAGAGCCGGGGGTTCGTGTTTCAATCGCCTGACGTTTCGGAACAAGTTGAGATTTGAAATGCAGTGCCGACCGAATTGATTTTGATGCGAATTCAATCATCGAGGGAAAGATGAGTGATTTACAATGGAATATTCGGCGCGACGGCCGAGCTTGGAAAGGGGACGAAGCAGAAGCTCGCTACTTCTCGGCGCCGGACAAGCTGGAGATGACTGATGTAAGCTTTATTGGGATAGTGAACAGCGACTGCACATGCTCAGATTGCTGCTGGAAAACGTCGGCGTGGACGCCGCCGTGCGGTTTGGCTCGGCGAGGGCAGCCGAAATCAAAAGACAAGGGTGCGAACCCACGGATATTGGGATCGAGGATACGCCAGCCGCGTCGCGGCGACATGGATTTGCGCCGCCGCTTGCAATCGATTGCGAATCGGAACGGACATCGCCGCTCGGCGGCTTGTTTGGCCCTGCGGACGAGGATTGGATTGATTCAGCTTCCGGGGGCTTGCACCGCCCGACTAAGCCATGACGCCGCTGGGCGGCTGGGGCAATGGTACGCGCGATGTGTCAAAGAGTCTCGCTGCTAGCGGCGGCGATGGCCGCGCGCGTGCGGATTGGCACGGATGGCGCAGCGGCGTCGAGGCCGACGGCGCGTACTCCAGGTTGACAGAATTCGGGCCGCCCTTTACAGTCCGCGTGCGTCGTCGTATGGTAAACGGCATCCTACCCAATGCTTGCTAGCACCCGCGTCGCGGCACCATCGCCGCGGTCCCGTCGTGGCAAAATGCCGCGGACATCCTCACCCCGCATTCAACGCGAGACCTATGAATCGTATCGAATCCGCCACGGAGATTCTCTCGTCGCCCACGGTTAGTCCAACGATCCCGGCGTCGCTCAGCACGCGGACGATGGATCGAATCCGGCTTCGCGGGGCTGATCTGGCGCCGCATGCGACATTTGCCCCGATGCACTACGAGCCCGGCTACGCCTATCCGCTCGTGGTGTGGCTGCATGGCCCCGGGGGCAACGAACGGCAGGTACGCCGCGTGATATCCAAAGTCAGCCTGCGCAACTACGTGGCGATCGCGCCGCGTGGCACCAGTGCGATGCCAGCCGACGAGGAAGGCTACTGTTGGCAGCAAACGGCGGAAGCTATCGAACAGGCGGAGTCGCGCATTTTCGATTGTATCGAGACGGCCAGCCGTCGCTTCAACATTCACGCCGATCGCCTGTTTCTCGCCGGCATGGGCTGCGGCGGTACGATGGCGCTCCGCACCGCGTGGAACCACCCTGGCCGATTCGCCGGCGTTGCTACGTTCGGCGGTTCGATGCCGTTGCACGGCCGTCCGCTGCGGAACGTAAACGCATTGCGCCGGCTCCCCTGCTTCGTGGCCACGGGCCGGCAGAGCGGCGACTACCCGGAGCCTGCGGTCTGCCGCGACCTGCGTCTGATGCACGCCGCCGGTTGCACGGTCGCGCTTCGTCAGTACCCCTGCGGCGACGAGCTGACCACCACGATGCTGTTGGACCTCGACCGCTGGATGATGGCCCTCGTCTGTCCGTCGCAAGCATAGCTCGCCTGGAGACGCGGGGAGAGCGGGGTTCCGGCCGAGCCGGCCGGCGCACTCCGTTGCTATCGCTCCACTGCTTTCCCTAAGCTCGGCGCGGCAACGTGGATTGACAGTATCCGGTCGTCTCTTGTACAAGCGGGCCGCTTTTCTACCGGCTCACTTAGCTCCCAGGCTCCTGGCACCAGGAGTAGTTTACGTATCATCGACCGTGCGCCGCCGACGATCGGCGACACGCGAGGGCTGCTCGCTTGTCGGACCAACACCTTCAACCCGAATCCGATCAACCCGTCGCGGAGGCCGCTGCGCCTTCGCGGCTGCGTCGTCACGTCGCCGCACTACGCACGGCGGCCATCGTCCATTGGAGGCGGACGATCGCGTTGGCCGTGACGGTGGCGCTGTTGATGATGGGCATCGGGCTCGCTTGGACCTACACGGTGAGCTTGGCGATGGAAGGCGAACGCGGCAATCTCGACAAAGCGCTGGCCGCACTGGACAAGGGACAGTACGAACAGGCCCGCACGTTGGTCCGTCACGTGCTCAACAGTGGGGCGACGCCGCCCAGCGAGCACGGCGCACCCCTGTTTATTCTCGGGGCGGTTAAAACCAACGACGCCAGCAACGAAGTGGTCCCCGCACAGCGATGGACGCAGTACCTGGTCGCGTCGCGCTATCTCAACGAAGCCCGTTCTTACGGCCTCCCGCCTGGCCGCGAGAAACAAGGCTTGCTGCTGTTGGGAAAGAGCCTGGTCGAGACGTCGCAGGTCGACGTGGGGATCGAAGTCCTCGCCGACGCCTTGGCCGTCAAGCCGAGTCAAGGGGGCCCGCTCAACGTGGCCATCCTCCGGTTGCTGGCCGAAGCTTACATGCGGCTGCCCGAGCCGAAATTCGAGGAAGCGCTGGCGCAATTGGGGAGCGTCCTCGACGACAAGAGCCTCGCGCCCGAACAACAAGTCGACGCGCTAATCTTCAAGGCGAAAATTCTCGTTCGGCTCGATCGACACGACGAAGCAAAACAAACCTTGGCTGCGATTCCACCGGAGGCCGCGCGACCCGGTGGTGCTCGTGGCCCGGGGGCAAGTGCTGCTGGACGGAGTCGCCGCGGCGCTCGATCGGCTGCCGCTGCAAGCCGGCGGGACGCTGCCGGCGAAACTCGCAACCCAGGTCGACGAAGCGGTGGCTTTGCTCAAGCAAGCTCAATCGCTCGACAACCACGCGACGGAAGTGACGCGGCGTTCGTTGTTCCTCATGGGTCGCGCGGCCGAGTTCGGCGGCGACGAAAAACAAGGCGCTGGCGCTCTACTCGCGGACCCATCAGCAATTCGGCGACTCGCCGGAGGGACTGGCCGCCAGGCTCGCCGAAGCCGACATCCTGCGACGTTCGGGCGACGACCGCTCGGCCTTGCTCTGGTATCGGCAGGTACTGCAAAGCGACGTCGACCCGGCCACCTATCGCAGCGAAATCTTGCCGATCGACGAACTGCGTGGCCGCATCCTGGAAGCGGTCAGCGACTTCTCGCGCGATGGATTGTACGGCAACGCGATCGCGATGCTCGACAGTTTTCCCCCGCTGTTCACCCGGACGCAAGAGCTGCAACTCCGCGGTAAAACGCTGCGCGAGTGGGGCGAGCAAGAATTGGGGCGGGCAGCCGACGACAGCAAACGCAGCAAGGAGCTGACACACTCGGGGCTGCCCGGCTCCGCGAAGCGGGTGTCGCGTTCGAACGCCTTGCGCAGCTTCGCTTCGCGACGGCCGACTACCCGTCCGATCTTTGGGATAGCGCCGACTGCTACTATCTCGGTCACAGCTACACCGGCGCCGCCCGGTTGCTCGAAGTGTACTTGAAAAATGAGCCGGAGAAGAGGAACGCTCAGGCGCTGTTGCGGCTTGGGCAGGTCAGCCTGGCGCTGGGCCGGGTCGACCAGTGCATCGCGGCGCTCAAGGAGTGCATCGAGCTCTACGATCGCGACAACGCCACGTACCAGGCCCGCATCGATTGCGCCAAGGCTCACTTGTTTCGCGGCGAGGTGGCCGAGGCGGAGCGGCTCTTGCGGGTCAACCTGACCGAGAGCCTGCTCGAGCCGCAGAGCCCCGAATGGAAAGACTCTCTGTTCGCGCTGGGGATGCTGCTCTTTGAGCAAGCACACTACGAAGAGGCGATCAGCACGCTCGAAGAAGCGGTCCAGCGGTATCCCGACGACCGCCAAACGCTGCTCGCTCGTTACGTAACCGGCGAGGCTTACCGCCGCTGGGCCGCTGAGCCGCTCAAACGACTGGAATCGGCCCGCACTAGCAGCGAACGAGAGAAGAGCGAACAACTTGTGAAAGAGCGGCTGACGCTGGCGCTCGAGCAATTCAAGGCAGTGCAAAGCAGCATCACGCTGCGCATGCACAACGTGCAGGACGACGCCACCTTCGGCGCGATGCGTCGCAACTGCTACATGCTCGAAGGCGCGTGCCTGTTCGACCTGGGCCGTTACCAGGACGCGATCGAAGCGTATCAAAACGTTTCGTCGCTGTATCCGAACGAGCCGTTCGTATTGGAAACATTCGTTCAAATCGCGCATTGCTGGCAGCGGCTCGACCGGGCCGAAAACGCCCATGGCGCGATCGCAGCAGGCCCAGCTCACGCTCGATCAGTTGCCAAACGACGCCGATTTTGCCGCCACCACCGCGTTTAGCCGCGACGAATGGCGGATGTTGCTCAGCAATTTGAGTCAGTGATAGCGACGCGAACGATCGCGACACCGATGTCCACCTTGCCCACGAAACACTTGGCCGAATTGATCCACCGCAAGCACGAGGTGCTTGCTCAGCTGTGCGACGTCGGTCGCCGCCAAAAGGAAATCGTCGAGCGCGGCGAAACGACCGCCTTGCTCCAACTGCTGGCAGCGAAGCAAAACATGATCACGTTAATGCAACAAGTCGAACGCGAGCTCGCGCCGTACCACGGCGAGGATCCAGACGCCCGCGTCTGGGCATCGGCCGAAGTCCGGGCCCACTGTGCCCAGCAGGCCGCCGAGTGCAATCGGTTGCTTGCCGAAATCGTCGAGCTGGAGCGGCACAGCGCCGAGCAGATGACGGTCCGCCGCAACGAGGTGGCCGCGCAACTCCGGCAGGTGTACGCAGCCGGCCAGGCGCGCCACGCCTACAAGGCCCACAAATGACAAACGCAGTAAAACTATCGCTGGTGACGGCGGCCGACGTCGACGAGAGCATCGTCGACGGGCATGCCGCCGAAAACGGCGACGAGTGCGCCCGCGCGCTGCCCGACGAACACGCTGACCTGGAAACCGTGCTCGCCGCCTGGCACACCGCGACGCTGCGGCTCGAGCGGACACACGAAACGCTCTGCGCCGAGGTGGCGCGGCTGACGAAAGAACTGGAACTGAAAAACCGCGAGCTGGCGCGCAAGAATCGCCTGGCCGACCTGGGGCAAATGGCGTCCCACGTGGCCCACGAAGTGCGAAACAACCTGGTGCCGGTTTCGTTGTACATGAGTTTGTTGCGTCGGAGGCTTTCGGACGATTCCGGCAGCCTGGACATTTTGGCCAAAGTGGAGGCAGGGTTTGCCGCCCTGGACGTGACCGTGAACGATCTCTTGAATTTCACCGCGCATCGGAATCCGCAATGGCAAACCTTCGTCGTGGGCGACCTCGTCGAGGAGGTCTGCGACAGCGTCGGCCCGCAGCTCGAAGCCCAAAGGTCGACGTCGAAATCGACGTTCCGCCCCAGACGCTGCTTACCGCCGACCGCGAAATGGTCCGCCGGCGCTGTTGAACCTGGTGCTCAACGCGGTCGACGTGATGCCGGACGGCGGCGACCTGGTGATCACCTCCTACGACGGCTCGCGGGGCTTCGAGATCGAAGTCGCCGACAGCGGGCCCGGCCTAGCGACGAGGATCAGCGCCGCGTGTTCGAGCCGTTTTACACGACCAAGCCGCACGGCACGGGCCTGGGGCTGGCCGTGGTTTACCACGTGGCCGAAGCCCACGGGGGCACCGTCACGCGGCCAATTGCCCCGAAGGCGGCGCCGCCTTCACGATCCGTTCCCGCGCAAGCAATGCGAGCCGCCGCATGAAACGCACCGCGAAGACCAAATCCATCTCCGAGTACTGGTCGTCGACGACCACGCCCAGCGCGCGAAAGCGTCGCCGACGTGCTGCGTCAGGCCGGATACGACGTCGCCACCGCGCCACGCCATCGAAGGGCTGCCCGGCTGGCTAAGCGTCCGGTCGACGTCGTCGTGACCGACTTGCAAATGCCCGGCATGGACGGCCTGGAATTCATTCGCGAGATCCGCGGCGGCGGCTCGGCGTCCAGGTGTTGATGATCACGGCCCACGCCTCCGTGGCGTCGGCGGTGGAGGCGATGCGGCACGGCGCGTTCGACTATCTCGAAAAGCCGTTCGACGCGATCGCCTGGAGCGTTCCGTGAGCCAGGCCTGCGACCGCCGCCGATTGGTCACGGAGCCAGCCACGAAGCCGCGTCGGTTGCCAGCGGCGCCCGCTGATGCTCGGCAGCAGTCGGGCGATGGAAGAATTGCGTGCCCGCATGGCCCAAGTCGCCGCCAGCGACGAAACCGTGCTGATCTGCGGCGAGAGCGGCACCGGCAAGGAGCTGGTTGCCCAGACGATTCACGCCTTAGCCGCGGGCCGCCGGGCCGCTGGTGAGCCTCAATTGCCCGGTCCTTTCGGCTCAGCTGACCGAGAGCGAACTGTTCGGCCATAAACGCGGTGCGTTCGCCGCCGCGGAAGCCGATCGCACCGGCCACTTCGAGCTGGCCGACGGAGGCTCGATCCTGCTCGACGAAGT
>CAWKBR010000010.1:0-39000 GCA_963847875.1 uncultured Planctomycetota bacterium
GCGGGCAACAGAATGGTGTCGCGCTCGGCGTTTGAATTGATAGCAATCCGCTGCGAGCATCGACATCGCCAGCGTCGCCAAGCCCCTGCTCCCGCGGCTTGCTAGCGATCGACCTTGCGGACTGCGTAAGCAGCGACGGTTGAACCTAAAGTTCGGCAGCAACCGCGCCGGCAGTGACGATATTGTCGAGGGCGACGGGTATACCGCCGAGCGGCGAGTGGCCGACGCAGACGCAGTGCTCGCGCTCTGGCACTGTGGTGAATTTAGATTTTTGGTTACGTCTGACGAGAGGTCCTATCATGCGTCGAACGACTTTGGCCACGATTGCGACCCTGGTGATTGCCACCTGGGCGTCGACCGTCTCGGCGGTGTTCATCGACTCGACATGTCACTACATCAAGACCGGCTATCGCCGCAACGTCGCCTGGCCCTGGCCGTACGTCTGCCCCGACCGCGCCGCTGTCCGCGATCCGTTCGAGATCATGGTCCGCAACGGTTGGCGGCGGCAGAATTTGCTCGGCAACTTTCTGTTCGATCCGGCGACGAACCAGCTCACGACCGCGGGTCAGCTGCAAGTTCGCTGGATCATGACCCAAGCCCCGCCGACGTTCCGGCAAGTGTTCATCGAACGCTCGATCGATCCGTCGGTGACCGCCGCCCGCGTCGCCGCGACCCGCGACTACGCACAGCGCATTTCGCTTGACGGCCAGTTGCCGCAGGTGTTTGAGACTGATTTGATGGCCGAAGGCCGACCGGCGAACGTGGTCGACATGACGAACGTGAAATTTTTGGAAAACATGCCCATACCGGTGCTTCCGACCGCCACGGCCTCGGAACTCGACCAATAACCACGACAGCCCGCGCCGCCCGAGCGATCGAGCGGCAGCGTGGCCGGCAAGGATGCTGGCCCGCGGAGTCTGACAGGGAGGACATTCGTGATGCAACGCCTTTGGGTCATCATGGTAGCGGCGGCACTTGGCGTCGTGGCGACAGGTTCGAAGCCGGCAGCGGCAGACGTCTTTGGCGAAACCGGCGTGAAGCCGGCGACCAGCTCGTGGACCGACTCGCTCAAGTTCTGGAAGTCGGATCGAATCCCACATCCGGCGGCGCAGCCGACGGCGGCGGAACCGCCCAGCGCGGCGATTTCGCCCTGGAGGAATCCGATCTCCTACATGTCGGCGACGATCGCAGAAACGCCCGTGGCCGAATCGTTGAGTCGCCGCAGCGCACGCAGAAGGCTGCCGCGGCACGATTCGATTTCGCTCAGCACGCCGACAGGGCCGGCCACGCCGCAATACTACATCTCCTTGGCCCAACTGAACGAACAACAGGCGACATTGCCCAGGCCCGGCACCAACTGCAGGAGGCGCTCGAAGAAGTGGCCCAACGACGTCGAAGTACTCCGCTCCGCCGCTCGCATGGAAGACCGCCAGGGTCAGTTGCAGTTGGCCGAGATGCTGTACAAACGGGCCGTGACCACGAATCCGCAGCACGCCGGAGTGCTGAACGACCTCGGGCTTTGCTTGGCGCGACAGGGTAAGCTGCAGCAGTCGGTCCAAGCGATGGAAAAGGCGATTCAGCTTCAGCCCAGTAAAGCGTTGTACCGCAACAACGTGGCCACGGTGCTGGTAGAAATGCACCAAGACCAGCAGGCATTGGCCCACTTGTCGGCCGTTCACGGCCCGGCCGAATCGAACTACAACCTCGGCCAACTGCTCGTCGATCGCGGCCGGCCGCACGAAGCGGTGATGTATTTCCAGACGGCCCTCAACCTGGATCCGACGATGGAATCCGCTCGCCTGGCGATCGCCCAGTTGCACGGCGCGGCGAACGATCCGGCACAGGTCGTGGAAGGTGCCCCGATGATGCAGCCGCAGGAAGTCGCGCCATCGTACAACACAGCAATACGCGCCCAACGCCGACGGGCGAGCCAAGTTTCCCGTCGACAGCCCGCGGCCCGGCGTTCGGTACGTCGAGCTACGCGCCGCCGTCAGGCTATTATCCTGCCAACGGCTCGACGCAAGCAATCAAGCCCCGGCTTATCAGGCGCCCACGTATCAAACTGCCACCAAGCCGCGATATTTGCCGCCGGTTAGCCCCACTGTGTCGGGCGCCGTGCAAAGCGGGGCGATGGTGCGCTAACGCACGACGGCCTGCGGCAGCGGCTGATTCAGCGGCGAAAGCCACTCGGGCCGACCGGAGGTTTGCTCGACCGGTGGGCTAGCTGCGGCGGCCGGCTGTGCAGAAGTCCAATGTGGATCGACCGGCGCAATAGGCGGCGGCTGATCGTAGCGATAGACGTAGACCCCCACCAGCGCCACCAGCAGGCCGGCAAGCAGCCCCAAACCGAGACAAGCCTCCACTTTGCTGAGACGGCGTTCTTCCATCATGAGTCGATCTCTGTTCCCGAGGATTTCCGTGCGGCCACGCGGAGCTTGGCGCTCGAGCCCGAGGATTGACCGCGATCTCGCCCTCCGACGCGCGAATCGGACGGCGCGTCACCACTTCCAGCCGCTCGTCGTCGCGAAACGACTCCTTCACCAGTCGGTCCTCAAGCGAATGAAAACTCATGACGGCCAGGCGGCCGCCCGGACGCAGGCAATCGGGCAACCTCCGCAGCGCCACTTTCAACCATTTAAGCTCTTCATTGACGGCGATCCGCAATGCTTGAAACGATCGCGTGGCCGGATCGATGCGATCGGTTCGGCTCCGCGGCACGGCGCGGCGGATCAACTCCGCGAGCTGTTGCGCCGTTCGCACCGGCGTTTGCCTCCGCCGCGCGACGATCTGGCGGGCAATTCGCCGGCTGTAGCGTTCCTCGCCCAACTCAAAGAGCACGTTCGCCAGATGTTCTTCACTCAGTCGCTCGAGCAGCCGCCACGCCGGTTCGCCGCGGGTCGGATCGAATCGCAAATCGAGCGGTCCGTCGCTATGGAAACTGAATCCGCGCTCCACGTCGGCCAACTGGTCGCTCGACATTCCCAAATCGAGCACGATGCCGTCGACCGCTGCCAGGTTACGATCTGCGAGTATCTCCGGCAAGTCGGCATAGTTGCCGTGTACGCACTGGACCGGCAGTGCGACTCAATTGTTCGGCGGTGCGTTCGACAGCCACCGGGTCTCGGTCGAGGCCGATCACGCAGCCACCGTTCCGACGGCGGCAGCTAGCAGTCGCGCGTGGCCGCCGCCTCCCAGCGTGCCGTCGACAATCGTTTGGCCGGCCGCCGGGTTCAGCGCTGCTAGCAATTCATTTGCTAGCACCGGAATGTGTTGCGTCGGCTCAACCATCATCGCGCGCCCAACGTAGGGAAAGAAATACCACGACTCGACGACCCTGGCAACGGCAGCCAGCGGCAACGACGCATCCTACGCTCGAAGTGCCCTCGGCGTCGAGAATCGCGTGGGCTCGGTGACACGCACTAGCCAACGCGCGTCGACCCACGAACACGCATCCTGGTGTTCGCGGGTGGGTCGACGCGGGTGGGACGCCCCAGCAGGACTGCCCACCTTCCGCTACTCCGGCGCATCCGTGCGCCGAGCGACGACAGGGTGGACGTACCGGAAAGGAACCCGGATTGGAGGAGCGACTGTGGCCAAGCGCTCTCCGTATCCCCTGCCCGGCGTGCCAGCGGAAACACACGCCGATTCGTATCGTCAGCTGAAGGAGCGTATGTTTGTTCGGAACACGTTAGGTTATTCGACCGGCGCGGAATCGTCAACATGCGTTTCGGGGGAGGCGGAGTAGTCGCTTGTCCAGTTGTTTTGACGTATCTCCAAACGGCGTGAAGCGGGCCGCCTCGCAAAGAAATTAACGTCGACGAAAAAGTATTTATTTACTAACTCTGAACGCCCGAACACCTCTTTTGACGATTCGCCGGGAGTCACGCAGCTAGCGGTCGAAAGTCGGTTTTCTTCGCCGCCCGGCGACCGAGGCCGCCCACCTGGCGGTTGCCGCCCAGGCCGGTAGAAATGGGACGTCGGGCCCGCCTGGGTTGCGGTCGACAACGATCTTTGGATTCGCACGCGGCGTTGCATTCGACTGGGTGGTTTGCACTCGACTGGGCAGCCGGGAACCGTATACTCGGCTGCCCACTTCGGTCCATTGCCCGAGGTTCCATCTCCAGCGGTGTTCGAGTTCGACATGCCCGACGATTCCTTCTGCTTCGACTACGAATTGCCGCGCGAGCTCGTGGCCCAGGAGCCGCTGCGCAATCGGATCGACGCCCGGCTGATGGTCGTCGATCGCGGCCGGGAATCGATCGAGCATCGCTACATCCGCGACCTGCCGGAGCTGCTGGCTGCCGGCGATCGGCTGGTGCTCAACGAAACCAAGGTGATCCCCGCGCAGCTTGTCGGCAGGCGGGTGCCGACCGGCGGTCGCTGGCAAGGGCTCTATCTCGAGTCGACGCCCGAGGGGCACTGGAAGCTGCTCTGCAAGTCGCGCGGCCGGATGAAGCCGGGCGACGCGATCGAGCTGGTCGACGTCGAAGGCCGGCCGAGCGTCAAACTGTGGATGCTCGAGCCGCTCGCCGAGGGCCAGTGGATCGCCCATCCGGAAACCGACGAACCGGTGGCGACACTGCTTGCGCGGTTGGGGCGCGTGCCGTTGCCGCCCTACATTCGCGGCGGCCAGATGGTCGACGCCGACGTGGTGAACTACCAGACGGTGTTCGCACGGGTGCCGGGCGCCGTGGCCGCTCCGACCGCCGGCTTGCACTTCACCAAGGAACTGCTGCGTTCGATCGCGCAGGGCGGCGTGGACATCTCCGCACTGACGCTGCACGTTGGTCTGGGAACGTTTCGCCCGATCGCCGACTCGCTCGACAAGCACCCCATGCATCGCGAGCACGGCGAGCTGACGGCCGTCGCCGCCGCGGAAATGAATGCCACGCGAAAAGCGGGCGGGCGCGTGATCGCGGTCGGCACCACGGTCACGCGGGTGCTGGAGACGGCCGTCCGGTCGCCGGGCGGTTCGCGCGAATCGATTCCCGCCTGGCAAGGCGAGACCGATCTGTTCATCCGCCCGCCGTTCGAGTTTCAAGCGATCGACGCGCTGCTGACCAACTTCCACTTCCCGCGGACGACGCTGCTGGTGCTGGTCGAAACATTCGCGGGCCGCGAGCTGATCGAGCGGGCGTATCAGGAAGCGATCGACGAGGAGTACCGCTTCTACAGCTACGGCGACGCGATGCTGATCGTGTGATCTCATAAAGGCGCTCGCTTTTTGCAGCGACAAGTTTTTTGAGCTGGGAGCAGGGAGCGGGGAGACGGATCTCCAATACCTGACCTCTGACTTCTGCGCTCCGTGATTTGTCCCGCCGTCGCTCGGACACTTGGGACAGATCGCGCTGGCGATCGGGGTTTCTTGCGTTTTGTCCAGCGGTGATTTTTAGGGCCGGGTCGTAACTTGTGGCCCGTACTTCGCTTGCGGGTCGCCCACCGCGCGGCGAACTCGCACGGAGGAGACAATTCGCGCTGGAATTGTCCACCGTCATTCGCGGTTCGACGCGGAATTCGTGGGCTTTCTTCGCGCGGCAGGGGACAAAATGCGTTGCCGAATTGTCCGATAGAGTCCAAATGAGAGGGATTCAGAAGTGAGGCTGCGCGATTCAGGGATGGAACTTCGTGCATTTTTTTGAGTCAGGTCTGCGGCTGCGTGTCAGGCTCAGCCGGACCTGCCGGTTTGACATCTTTATCGCTTTCGATCGAATCAGTGATGGGTGTGGCGGTCGACCGCGGTGCGGCCATCGCTTGGCGCTGTTCGAGCATCCGCCGGTACCGCCGATGGACGTCCGGACGCGAAGCCTGAGCAGCCCAGGCCTCTCGCAGGTTGTCGAACTCGTAATCCTCGAGACGGCCGCCGATTTGCCGCAGGGCCGCGGGATCCTTCACCTCGTCCAGGACGATGTTGTGGACATCTTCAATCATGGCGATCACCTCGCGTTCGGTGAATTTGCCCTGGTTCTGACGGCCGAATCGGTCGGGTTGGGTGCGTTCGAGGAACCAGGCGGCGGCCCGCCAATGGGTTTGAGCGGCCTTGCGCAGGGCGTCGATCGGAGTGAGATTGGCCTGCACTTCAGCCTGTTTGAGCTTTTCGTAAAACTCGGCATCGCGGAGTGCTTCGCGGCGGATCGTCCGCACGTTGCAACCGACATAGCGGGCGGCGACGTCCATACCGCAACCGACCGAAATCAGCGCGCAGACCTCTCGCTGTTTGACGGCATCGAGCGCTCGCTTGCGAGGCATGAAACGGCTCCGGAGGATGTGGGTTGAAGTGGTTTTGAAATGGTGAGGGTGCATTGCCGAGTGCCGCGCAGCGCCGAACTTACCTCATCCTACGGATTGGTGATCCGATGTATAGATGTGATTTTCGGCCACTGCGGATTTCGCCACAAAGACACCGAGGGCATGGAGGAGGAGTCAGGAGACGGGAGTCGGGAGTCGGGGAAGGACGTCGGATGAATTTCCTTCCGCCCTCCGCCTTCCGCCTTACTGCCGCTTGTCCGGGAATTGGGACTTGACGGTGCTGCGTGGGCGATCAAGATTTCGCGGCGAATTCGTCGTAGAGGGCGAGGATTTGCTGGGCGGTGGTCGGCGAGTTGGGGAACAGCGGCGTGGGGTCGTGGATGCCGGTGAAGGTGGAGAGGATGTACGCAGCATCGTCGCGGTCGATGCCGTAGAGGAGGAAATAGGCGGCGTCGAGCTCGGCCATGAGCTGGGCCCGCTCGGCCTCGTCCCACTTGTTGAGGCGGCCGGCGTACTCTGTTTGGAAGCTGCCGGATTTGAAATCGCACGCTTCGGCCAGGAGGAGCATGTCTTCGGCGGTGCAGGTGAGCTTCAAGACCCGCTCGCTGATCCAGTTTTCGAGCTTCGTCTTTGGTGTCCAGGGGCAGGGTTTGTCGTAGGTGTCGGGGGGCAGAAACGGCAATTGCTCGACAATGAAGAAATTCAACGAAATTCCACCGGATTTTTGCCGAGTACAGTAATCAAGGACGAATGCATTGCAGTTGGCCAGAAGACACATTTCTCTCCTGGAATTCTGTTTGGTCAGCAAGATCGGTACTTTGTTCGTTGTGCCCGCGAGTGGAAATGCTGCCGCCAAGAAGGTCCGAGAATCAGTTGCTCGGGTGACATCGCGAAACCCGACCAGTGCGGTGCGGTCGTTTGATCCCAGACGTTTACGTACCTCGTTCGAATCGACCCACCAGCGTGGTTGAACCAAATACTCGGGATTCTGATGTTGAACGAGAGTTGTTTCAAGAGTTTGCCCCTGGTTGATCCAGTTCGACGTGTCTTCGAAGACGGTGCCGAAGCGGTGGTCAAACGGGCGAAACATTTTCGCCTCGTACAGTGGAAAGCAAAACTTCTCTCTCTTTTCCCAACGATTGCCTCTGTGCTTGAAGTCGTCACTCTGCAGTGCGTCAACCTCCCGAAACAATTCAGCGTCGTTGGTTTGATCGAACATCCGCTTGAAGGCGATGCCCCAGGCGTTGCCAGTTGAACCATCGCGATTACGATCGATTAGAATTGAGACACGGCGGTAGATGGCTCTTGCGAGATCTGCGTCGCGGCGCGTGTGAAAAATCGGACAGGTGCGGGTGTTGGGATTCAGCAGCTTGATATCAGCGCCCGAAAGCTTGATGTGTCGTTTCGATTCCTCCAATTCTTCGACGTTGTGGATAAAGAACACAAAGTCGGCCGCTTTGTGGGAAACAGCCGCCCCGCTGAAATTGAGAATGCAGAATCTGAAGGATGCGTGAACGTCCGGAAAGAAGACCTTCTTGTTTTCGAAATCGTAGAGCCGGATGAGGCGGTTCGATTCGGCAATCGCGGCGAAGAAGTCTTTGGTGGTTTTGTCGGAGGCGATGCCGGAGGGCGTGAGCAGGCCTACGCGGCCGTGAGGGGCGACGAGTTGGCTGGCCAGCTCGGCGAAGATGGCGTAGAGGTTGATGTCGCCTTGGCCGGTGAGTGGGTATTCGCCCGACGTGCGACAGTAGCTGAGCAGGCCGTTGGCCGAGGCAAGTGCTGCTTGGTAGCGCTCGTACATCGCCGGGTCGTCGGATTCGAGCTTTGCCACGAGCTGGCGGCGGATGGCCGCGTTGGTGGCGGTGGCGATTTCGGCGCGGGGATTGAAAAGAACTCGCGTTCTTGCAGTTTGATGCGTTCCCAGGGCGGGTTGCCGACGACGCAGTCGAAGCCGGGCTCGGGACGGTTGAAGACGTCGGGGAAGCGAATACTCCAGACGAAGCCGTCGGGATGGATCGTCGCATCGTGCACGAGCGAATTGCCGTGGATGAAGTTCTTCGAGAGCGTGGCCAGCGTTTGGCCTTCGGTGGCCGAGCGGATCCAGAGGGCGAGCTGCGTGATCTCGACCGCTTCGGGCGAGAGATCGACGCCATAGAGATTCTGTTGGAGGATGAAGTGAGGGACGCGGTCGGCGAGGTCGGCGGCGTCGGGGGCATCGAGTTTTTCGAGGTGGCCGATGACCTCGAAGTAGCGATGTTCGAGCACGTTGTAGGCCTGGAACAGAAACGCGCCGGAGCCGCAGGCCGGGTCGACGACCTTTAAGTCTTGCAGGATTTTGAGGCAGCCTCGCCAGTAGGCCTCATCATCGGGGACGTTGCCCCGCTGGGCTTCGGCGGAGTCGATGCCGCGGTCGACGGCCAATTGCTTAAACCGCTCGGCAATTAGCTCGTCGACAGTGTAGTCGACGATGCGGCTGGTGAGCTCGGGCGGGGTGTAGTAGATGCCGAGCTGTTTTCGTTTGACCGACTGGGGCATGGCGGCAAAGCGTTCCGCCTTCTCGGCGTCGCCGAAGAGCCCGCCCGTCTTGAGCTTTTCGAGCTCGGTGATCGAGCGCTCGAACAGATGGCCGAGCACGTCGAGATTGACTTCGTCGGCGAAGTCGAACTCACCGACCCAATGGAAGAATTGGGTCCATTCGTCTTCGAGTTCCAGGTCGTCGGCGGGAGAGACGGCGAACAGGCCGCCGTTGTAGGCGGGAATGCGCTTGTCCGGACTGCCACCGTCGACGAAGCGAAACAGGTTCTTGAAGTTTTGCCAGCGGGGATTGGTGACGGGCGAGAAGCCGGGGAGTTTTTCGTAGGCGGCCTTGATCGTTTCGGTGGGCAGCAGATCGCGATCCTCGCAGAAGGCGATGAAGATGATGCGGTCGAGCAGGCGCTGGCAGTACTCGATGGACTTGTCGACCGGGTGGCCGAGTTTGTGGTGTAGATGGACGATCAAATCGGTGCGGCGTTTGGAGTATTGATCGTAGAGCTTGTCGCTGACTTCGCGCTGGCGACTGAGGGTGCGTGCGAGCAGGGCCTCGGCCCGCGGGGGCTGACCCGCGGTCGACTCGATCAGTCCTTTGCGATGGAACAGGACGTAGAATTTGCGAAACTCGTTGGGGTCGCGGAGGGATTGCAGCGAGAAATGCTCATAGGCCCGCTTGGTCGAGTCGCGTTCGTAGAGCCGGAAGCTCACCAGGTTTGAGACGATGCCCCAGCGGCAGGTACGCGGCAAATCGATCAGGTAGTCCCAGCATTGTTCGACCGCGGTGCGCCCATTTGAGCGGTCGCGGTCGAGATGGACGGTCGGGCCCTTGAGTTCGATCACGGCCAGCGGGATTATGTGCTCATCCTGGCGGAATAGGCCGAGGACTGCGTCGGGCGTTTTCGAGTCGATCGTGAGGTGTTGTTCGAGATGCCAGAGAGGCTCGTTGTCGGCCGCGCGGCGATAGCCGAGGGCCTGGCCGAAGACTTCGTTTAGAAAGTCGCCCTGGAGTTGGGTTTCCTTGAGCTTGGCCAGTCGACCCTTGGACTCCAGGTCGGCCCATTTGCAAACGATGGCGTGGGCGGCTTGGATGGCGTCGTCATCGAGGCGCTTGTCGGCGGCCGCTTCCTTGAGCCAACGCCCAAGAATCAGCCGGTCGGTTTTCGGTTGCCGAATGGCGACAGCGGATTCGCCAACGATGAGAGGGCGTTGCATCATGCAGCATGTTGTAGCATGAAACGGTTGGCAATCCCACTCGCCCGGCGAGCGGATTGGTCAATTGCAAAGGACTCCGGCTTGGATTGAGTGGAGGGGGCGGCGGGCTAGGAAGTTGTTGGCTATTGGCCGTCGGTAATTAGCCAGAATGGATCGCATGATTGCGGCGGCAGAATGAGGCCGGCACGGTTGGCTGGACTAGGGTATAATATTGCGGTGGATCGTGTGACGACCGCGAGGACGCTGCGATGGTGTTTCAAGGGCATATTGAGAACGGCGTGGCCGTGTTTGATGAGCCGACGACGTTGCCGGACGGGATGAAGGTCTGCATTGTGCCAGTGGTGGCTCCGCCCGCGGAGGACGGGGCGCGAAAGACGTTGGCCGAGCGGTTCAAGAACATCATCGGGGCGGCGCGGAATCTACCCGACGACATGGCCGAGAATCACGACCACTATCTGCACGGGACGTCGAAGCAATGAGCGCCGTGTTTGCGGACACGTTCTATTTCTTGGGGCTGGCGAACCCCCGCGACAAGGCCCACGCAAAGTGCCTGGCGTTTTCGCAATCGTCGGATCGGCCGTTGATCACCACGTCGTGGGTGCTGATGGAAGTGGGCGACGCGTTGAGCCGGGGCGCGGATCGAGACGTGTTCTTGCTGTTGCTCGAAGAAGTCGCCGCGGATGCGTCAACGACGGTGATCGTCGCGAGCCAAGAGCTGTTCGACAGGGCAGTCGCTCTCTTCGCGGCCCGTCGCGACAAGGAATGGTCGCTTACCGATTGCACATCGATGGTTGTCATGCAGGAACAGGGCGTGACGGAAGCGCTGACTTCAGACCACCATTTTCGACAGGCGGGCTTTCGCGCGCTGCTGGCCGAGTGAGGCAAAGGAGCTCTCAACGGGTCCAGAGGCTCACGCCGCCTGGCTATTACCTTGCGCCGCTTTGCGGCTGTAAGCGGCGCGGTTGGCGGCGGGAGAAACGCATTGCGGAGTCGGTTTATGCGGCTTGGCGGTGGGCGACGTGGGGTGGGACTAGATCGGCGAAGGCGGCTCGGACGGTTGCGGCGCGGAGGGGGTCGGCGAGGATGGCTCGGACTTGGGCGATGGCGTAGCGGCGGCATTGGCTGCGGAGGGTGGGGAGGCTGATCGCGGCGGCGAACAGCGTGCCGCCGATCGTGAGCAGGCCGGCTTCGTAGAGGCCGCCGGCGACGAGGCCGAGGCCGGTCAGCGTGAAAACGAGGGTCGCTTCGATGCCGATCCAGAGCCACGACCAGGCGTCGAGCGCTTGTTGGATCAGTTGCGGATCGATTTGCGGCCGCGAGCTGCCCACGAACGAATAGAACGCGCGGCGCATGATGCTGTGGCGCGAGCGCGTCAATTGGTCGACGTCGATGGAGGAAAGGTCGATCGACGATTGGGCGGCGAGCTCGGCGATGATCACCTCGACGTCGAAGCATTCGCGGATGCCGAGCCAATCGGAGATGCGGGCGTGGAGGTGGTAGACGCGGGTGAGCAGTCCGACGGCGAGCGCGGGCAGGAGGTAGCCACCGGGCATAGGCAGGATCTTATCGCCGCCCAGCGCAACCGTGAAGTCGATTTGGCTGAGCCAGCCATCGAGGTCGGAAATGTAAAGGCGGAGCATCCAAGTCGCCGCGAGCGCGGAGGCCGACGTGAACCAGAAGATGCGATTGAGCATCGACTGATAGTCGGTCACCGGCGAGAGCGGATTGAGCGACATCGACGAGAGCCAGAACGATTTAGACGGGCGCCTAAGTCCGGGACAGATCCGAAGAGGTTTGGCCTTCGATTTGGCTGTAATCCAAAAGAGTTTTGATATTCGTGGCTTCTATAGGGTGTTTTCTTGTGCTTCATTGCATTGGGTTTGGGCGCCGTTCATCGCATCGGGCCAGTCGCTGGACAGCGTGTCGAGTGACTGAGCAGCCGCCTCGTCTGCGTCACAATGCGCCGCTGCATGGCCCAGTCCTGCGCCGCGCAGGCGAGCAAGAAGTCACCCGGCGCGAAGATGGCAAGTTCGCCTCCAATTTCCGCGCCGTACTCGGGATACAGAACGCGAATTGCCTCGCTCTCGTCAGCGGGCGTGCCGTACGTGGCATTATAGTCGAGCACGCTGTCTTTCGAATGCTTCGCGGGCCAAAGGCGGCACGATGGGTAGAGATGTCAACGCGGCATATGTGCCCGGGTGCGCGCGCTGGCGAACGAGCTTGGCATGCGCAGCTTGTTCTTGAGCGATGGATGGAATGTCGGAATAGATGTAGACGCTGTCGGTGTATGGATTATAGCGATCTTCGCCGAACAGACGGCCGGGAAAGAGCGTGTAGGCAAGCACGTCGAGTGTGCCGACTGTGTAACGCCAGCCGGCTCCGACTTCTTTGTTCTTGACCAGCCTTCGCCACTCGCCACCGGGGTCGTATTGATTGATGCGGACTTTGGTCGAGGTCAGGGCGTTGTCGTTCAGATACAATTCCAAACTCTGCTCGGTGTCTTTTGTCACACAGTGATTCACGGCGCGTCGATCCCAGAGCAAGATTTTTTGGGGAATGCCGAAGGCCCAACCCACGGCGTCGATCACTTTGTGCGGTCGACCGTATTCGATCCTCGGTTCGGCGCAGGGCGAGTCTTCGGCCGCGGACGCGACGACCTCTGGCGGAAGGCCTTGAGCGAGAGCCGTCGACGCGAAGCCGAAGAGCGGGAGTAGCGTCGAAAACGTGTGCAGCAAGAGCTTCTTCATCAGTGATTCCTTTGCGTCGCGAACGATTGAACACGGCAATCGAAGTCTCGGGATTTCGGGAGTCATCGCAGCGTGGGGCAATCGAGGCCCTGTCGTTTGACTAAATGCCACACAATTGAACTTCTCGAATGCCAACGGGTAACATCGGAGTTCAGCGCTTTACGGCTTTTACCAAACTCCGGCTTAGTCACCAATGCCGAGGGCCAAGCGAACCGCGGCTGGCACTCTCCCACTCTCCACTGCAATCACCGCTGAAACGCTGGCGCTACGACGCTTCAGCTGTCAACGCCGGACACGATTTAGCGTTCATCCGCATGAGCGGTTCAATGAACTGACCGCGATTTGAGGCCTGATTGCGGATTAACGCGCACGCGGTTCGGCCAAGCGCTGAGGGAGAAGTCGCGTGTTGTCCGACCCAGGGTATTGTCCTGGGCCGATGCTATCTACGACGCGAGTGTGTCGATGTGATTCAAAACCGACCGCCAAATCAGAGACGAACTTCGGCTCATTAAAAAAAAGAGCGGCTCTCCTCTGAGGAACTGGGGCAGGTAGTTCCTACTGGCGAGAAGAGCCGCAAATGCTCTTTTGGGCGAGGGCCGCCCGATGTTGTTTCATTATTGTAGCGGCAAATCCATAGTTGTGCGCGAAAAAATTGCGTTCTCGGCCCAGCCACTATTAAGAATCGGCGCCCCGGTCCGACCGACTTGACGCGGAACCGCGGCCTGCGCCGAAAATTAATATGTGGGGGCAGGCTTTTCGCAGAAGAATTGGCGGAAATCCGTCAAACAAGCCGTCGAGACTGTCGCTCAATGCGACGCATCGGTCACGAAAGCGACACGTCGATTTTGCGCAACGGATTTGGCATCGTTGCGCCACGCTCGTCGCATCGAGGCATCGAGGCATGCATGCGCGGAAACGATGCCAGCCGGGCTGCAAGCGGTTTCACGTACGTCGGTCTAACCCGGATTATTCACAAACAATCCGGAAATCGGCGCAAACCGTTTCGCAGTTGAATGTTGCGGCCATTTTACCCAAAACACACTGCGCTTTGGACATGCCGAGTCATCCGTGAAATGGCGAATACGGCCGCGTTTGTGAATAATCCGGGCTAACGGAATCCTGTGGCGTGGCCGCAGGCAGTCGCTCTTATCCAAAGGCACCGGTGATGGCTTCAGCCGACGAGTCGAAACTGTCGGCAGTAGCCTGTGACATTTGGTTAACAGCCCCGATGCAGGCCGCCACTATGAGCGCCAGCATGACGGCATATTCAACCGCCGTCGGCCCCGATTCGTCGCGCAGGAGATTCTTGATGTGAGTCCACATGATCCGTATCCCGGCAAAGTGCGATCCACCAGCGATAGGAAATAGGTGGGTAATTCGCTGGCTAATCCCACGTGAAAAGGTGCGCTCGGCGGCAGCTTCCACCTCAAACATAGCTTACAGCCAGAAGATGGCAAATTCGCCAATAGAAGACGGCGGGATCGAGGCGAACGGTCGCAACGATTGTGCGGATCGTAGCGGTTGGCACCGGTGCGTGGGCGCGGAACTCGTCGCGGCCAGGGACTCGTGCGTTTGGCGATCTGTCGCGGCAACTAGCCGGGCTGGCGGTCGCAACGTCGTGGCCGACGCCGCCAACTCTGCCGCTGGACTGTCACCGAGCGATCCGCGACCGGCCTCAGCGGTTTGAACTCAGTTTCTACGCCTGGAACGAATTGCCGCAGCCGCAGCTTTTGACGGCGTTCGGATTGTCAAACGTGAAGCCGCGCTTCTCGATGCCGTCGAAGAAGTCGACCGTGGTGCCGTCGAGGAACAGGGCGCTCTTCTTGTCGACGACGACGGGCACGCCGTGGAAATCGAATTTGCTGTCGACCTTTTGGTCGAATTGCTTGTCGAAGCCCAGAGCGTAGGAGAAGCCGCTGCAACCGCCGCCGGTGACGCCGACGCGGAGCAGTGTCTCCGGCTCGAGCTTCTGATCGGCGATGATTCGTTTGACCTCGTTGGCGGCCTTTTCGGTAAGCGTGATTCCCATCGTTGATTCTCTCCAAAGCGTCGAGTGAGCGACCACGCCGCCGCGGGTCTGCGGCCGGCCGGCCTACCTGGTTAGTTTAGCATATCCGTTGTAATTATAGTCATCGGCGCGCGCGGCGGAAAATGGCGCAGCGATTTCTGGCAGGGTGGAGGTGAATTCGCTCTGTTTGACCGATTATCCGAGTCATGCCAGCTTTCGCAGTTCGCTCGCCGCGTGGACGACCCGCTGGGCGGCGAATTCGACGTCGGCGGCGGTGTTGAAGCGGCCGAGGCCGAATCGCAGGCTGCTGCGGGCGGCGTCGTCGCCGAGGCCCAGGGCACGCAGTACGTGGCTCGGCTCGGGGTCGGAGGACGAGCAGGCCGCCCCGCTCGAGACCGCGAGGCCGCCCATCGCCAAGAGCAGGGCTTCGCCGTCGACGTTGCCGAACGAGAGATCGAGGTTGCCGGGCAGCCGCAGCGGGGTGCCGTCGGTGTACCGCTCCGTCGAGGGCCGGGCCGCAAAGACGACGTCGTCGAGCCGCTGCAGGATTTCAGCTGCCAGGCGATCGCGGAGGCCGGCGAGGCCCGTCATGCTGGTCGGCAGCTCGGCCATGCACAGATCGAGAGCCTTGGCGAAGCCGACGATGCCGGGCACGTTGAGCGTGCCGGCGCGCGGCCGGCCTGTTGCCCGCCGCCGCTGATCTGCGGATCGAGCCGCACGATCGGATCGCGCTGCCGGACGTAGAGCGCGCCGACGCCCTTCGGGCCGTAGATCTTGTGAGCCGTGAAGCTCATCAGGTCGACGCCGAGCTGCGCCACGTCGACCGGGATCTTGCCGACGGCCTGCGTCGCGTCGCAATGCACGAGCACGCCGCGCTCGTTTGCAGACCTGCACGATGGCCGCGAGCGGTTGGATCACGCCGATTTCGTTGTTGGCGAGCATCACCGAGACGAGGCAGGTGTCGTCGCGGAGGGCGTCGGCGACCCGTCTGCGGATCGAGCCAACCGGCTCGCGGGCTGCCGAACGGTTCCACGTCGAGCAGCGTCACCTCGTAGCCGCGGCGGGCGAGGCGGGCCAAGCGGATCGAGGACGGCCTTGTGTTCGGTGGCGACGCTCACCAGATGATTGCCGCGACGGCGGTCGCGCTCGGCGACGCCGCGGATGGCGAGGTTGTTGCTTTCGGTGGCGCCGCTGGTGAAGACGATTTCCTGTGGGTCGGCGCCGATGGCGGCGGCGATCGAGTCGCGCGACTCGTCGACGGCGGTGCGAGCTTCGTCGCCGAATCGGTGGCCCACGCTGCCGGCGTTGCCGTACTTCTCGCTGAAGTAGGGGAGCATCGCCTCGACGACGCGCGGGTCGACCCGCGTCGTGGCGTGGTTGTCCATGTAGACGAGTTGGAGGGGAATTGGGCGGCATGGTTCGCGAAATCGCAAGCGGCGTGTCGGCGCGGATACGTTGTATTCTACGCAGGAACGCGCCGCGAATGCCGCTGACGGTTTAACTGAACAGCGCCCGGACCGCGATTTGCGACCAGGTCTCGAATTCGTCGAGGCGTGCGAGGATTTCGGCGACGGGCCGGAAGCCGGCGTCGAGGATGTCGTCCTCGCGCGGCGTCACCGCCGGCTGTTCGACGTCGCAGAGATGGACGACGCCGAGATGCACCTTGCCGACGGGCGTTTCATCGTCGTTGATCAGTCCGGCGATCGTCTCGGCGTACGGCGTGTCGATCGCCACTTCTTCGGCCAGTTCGCGGCGCATGCCCTCGCGGTAGACGTGTTCCATGTGGCCGGCGGCCGCGTCGAGCGACGAGATGTGCCCGCCGACGCCGACGCTCCGCTTGGCGTGGAGCCGGCGTTCGCCCATGCCGCCGCCGCGCTGGTATTGGAAGAGCTGCGTCTGGCCGTCGTCGTCGATCCAGCGGAAGAGGACGTAGGGAATCAACTGCTTGTAGCTGGGGTCGTCTTCCATCCGCCCGCGGGGCAGATACTCGATCTCGCGGCCTTCCAAGAGCCGCGGCAGGTAGCGGCCCACCTCGGCCGAGAAGCCTTGGAAGTAGCCCAGCTCTCGGAACAGCGGCGGTGGGAACGACGAGCACTTTTTCGGTGGCGACGGCGGACACGGCGAATCCTTTCGGGTGCGAGAGGGACGATTGTCAGTCGGTTCGCCCGATTCTAACGCGACCGCTGGAAGCGATCGCGGAAAGCACCTACCGCGCGTCGGCCGATCCTCGATGTTCAGCTTCAGCTCGTTCGAGTTGCCCTTGAGCTCGGGCGCGTACATCGCCGAGGCCTTGGCCGGCAGGGCACTGAAGCGGCCGGGGAATTCGGCTCGGAGGCGGTAGCTGACGCTGTGTTTGCCGCGGGCGAGGCGGCTGCAGAAGAACGTGACGCGGTTGTCGCGGAGCTCCATGTAGGCGCCCAGGTCGTTGCTGTTGTAGCCGCTTTGGAGCGCGACCGACTCGGTGCCGGCGGCTTTCATGTCCTCGAACATCACGTACTCGTAGTCGTTCTTCGATTCGATGGTGAGCTCGACCTCGATCAGGTCGCCGCTTGCGACCATGCCGAGGTTGGGGATTTCGGTGCGGACAAGTTTCTCGACCCGCTGGTCGACGACCTGGCCGCGGCTGCCGGCGACTTGGGTGGTCGCGTCGGCGGGCGTAAGCTTGTAGAAATGGCGTTCGACCTTGAGCTCGAGCCCGGCGGCGCGGATGTCGTTTTCGAGCGTGAAGTTGGTGAGGTAGCCGTCCCAGTAGAGCGGGCCCCTGCCCTGCTTGCGGAGCTCGATGGTGTGCCGGCCGGCTTCCAGCGCGTCGCCGGTGAGGACGAAGCTGTTGTCGAACGCGAACAGATTGTCGCCGGTGATTTTCGTCTCTTTCCGCTTCTGGCCGTCGACCCAGACCTCGACCGTCATGTCGGGCTTGTCTTCGCCGGTGGCTCGGATGTAGTCGGCGAGCGCTTCGACCACCAGCGCCGTGTCGCGGGTGCTGTTCCAATAGGTGGCGTGTCGGCGATTGTTGACCAAGTATTTCACCGAGCATCGGCGCGACGGGGTCCTGCGGATCGTTCGCCACGAGCAGCTTGAGATAGTAGGCGTTGGCCTCGAACTCGCTGCCGTACCAGTACCACCAATAGCCGCCCGGCAAGTTGAGATAGGCCGTCTGGTTCTCACTGTCGACGACGACGTACTGACGGATGTTCCGCAGCACCATGGCCAGCTTTTCTGCTTCGTGCTGTTTTTCGAGGGCGAGGCCGTAGAGGGCCAAGCCGTATACGGCGAGCTTGGTGCGGTCGCGGTAGAGGTCGTCGCGCATGGCGTCGCTCGTCACGCCGTTGTCGACGAGCACCATGTAGACCAGCGCGTCGAGGTTGTCGGCGGCGGGCTTCCACGAGTTCTGCTTGTCGATCGGCTGGCCGTTTTTGTCGACATTGGCCAGGGCCGCGAGTTGGCTGTCTTGATACTGCTTGAGCCAGGCCACGCCGCGCTCCAGCGTGCCGGGCACCAGGGCCACGTCGTTTTGTTTCGCCAGCCCAAGCCCGTGGACGACGGTCGCGGTAGTGTGGGCCGTGCTGTGTTCGCCCCAGCCGCTGAACCAGCCCCAGCCGCCGTCGGAGAGCTGCATGTCGGTGAGCCGCTGGACGCCCGCCTTCACGATGGCGGTCAGCTCGGCATCATCGAACACGGGGTTGCGGTCGAACCGCTTCCACTGCTTGGCCCGCTCGGCAGCGTCGCCGAGTTCCCCGGCGTTGAGGTTGGTGCGTTTCTCCTGGATCGCCTTCAAGTCGAGGCCCAGGCGGAGCAGCGTCTTCTGCGTCAGCACGGCGGGCAGGAAGCGGTTGAGCGTCTGCTCGGTGCAGCCGTAAGGATAGTCGATCAGGTAGGGCAAGGCGTCGACCATCGCGCCGGCAAGCGTGGGCGAGTAGTGGACGTCGAGCCGGGTCTGTTCGGCCCGACGCTCGCTGGGCACGTTGACCTCGAACTTGGCCGCGTCTTCGTTCGGACGGAGCATGCCGGTGTAGCTGTCCATCTTGAGCATGCCGTGGACGTAGACGGGCAGCCGCATCTCGACGGCGTCGGACTCGGCGTCGGTGAGTGCGAGCATGCGGATCACGGCTTCGCCCTCGTGGGCGGCCTTCACGCGCCAATCGACGCGCCGCTCGCCACCAGCTGGAATCTCGACCGTCTGCTCGACGTCGGCCGGCAACTCGAGACACGTGCCGGTCTGTTCCAAGCGGACCTTCACCTGCTTGGCATCCGGCAGATAGTTGTGGACGTTCGCGCTGAGCACCACTTCGTCGCGCTCCACCAAGAACCGCGGGGCCTGCATGCGAACGATGATGTTCTTGCGAGTGACGACCTCGGTCGACGCTTCGCCGACTCGAGTGCCGCTGCCCAGGGCCCAGACTTGTATCTTCCAGGTCGTGAGATTCTCGGGCATGTCGAGCGCGACCTCGGCCAGGCCGGCGGCGTCGGTATCGAGCGACGCGACCCAGAGAGCGGTGTCGGCAAATTCGGAGCGGATCGTGGGCTCAACGACTGCCGCAGCCGGCTCCGGGGACACAGTACTTTTCATGAGAGCGAGCCCTGCACTTTCGCCGTCGGCCATCATCGGCGCGGCGGCTGGCGCCGCCCGACTCATCGCCATCGGAAAACCAAAAGAGATTGGGCCGCCGGCCATTGCCGCTCCGCCAAATCCTCCGTCGCTGCGATTTCGCTGCGCATCGTCGGCCACGGTGTCGCCGAACACGCCGATGTTCTGCATCGCGATTTGATCCGGCGGCGTCAGGTTCGTCGACCAGCGGTCGAGGCTCGATTCCTGGTGGGGATGGTGTTGCCGCTGCCACTTCCAGAAGAACTCCTTGATGTTGGCGACGTTCGAGCCGCCCGAGATGTACTCGACGCTCTTGTCGAAGATCGAGAGCACGGTCGAACCGATGAACGGCTGGCCGGCCTCGTCGGTGAGTTTCAATTTCACCGTGGCGTGTTGGCCTGGTTGGTAAATGTCGGCGGACGGCACGACGTCGACGTTGAGAATCCGCTGGGCGGGCGGCACGTGGATTTCGTCGACCTGCGTGTGGACGCGACCCTCAGCGATCGTGACCGCCTCGACGAAAAAGTTCGGCATGTCCTTGGCCGTCACGTCGACCGGCACCAGCGTGCTCTTGCCGGTGAGCCGGAGCACTTGCGGCGGCAGGTAGACTCCGTTCGACGGCCGCAAGAACAGGAGCACCGTTGAGCCGACGCGATTGGTGTTGATCTGCAATTGGACTTTGTCGCCCGGGGCGTAGTCGCGTTTATCGGCCACGATTTCGAGATCGTTGAAGCGGAACGCGCTGCCGTCGAAGCCTTCGCCGACGATGGTGAACAGATACGCGCCTTCGATCGTTTGGCCGGCCGCATCGGTCACAGCATACGCCAGGCGGTACTGGCCTTGCTCCGAAGCTTTGATTTCGAGCTTGGCGGCGCCGTCTGCGTCGGTGGCAAGCTCCCAGGAGCCGACTTCGGTCTCGATCGGCGTGTCGACGGCGTTCTTGTCGTAGCTGATCTTCAGCAGACTCAGCTTGCCCGAGCCCTCGACGCCGCGGCCGTCCAGCCGGCGAGCCGCAAAGCTGGCCGCGATCGTGTCGCCCACGCGGTAGTATCCGCGGTCGACCCAAGCGAACACGCGGAACGGTTGCCGGGCCACCAGCACTTCGCCCGAGCCGACGATCGTCCGCCGCGATTGGTCGACAACCTCGGCTTGAATCTGGTAGCGATGATCCTGGTCCGGATGGACGGCCAGGGCCAGCGATGTGTCGATGGAGACGGCGAGCGTGCCGTCGGGACCGATCTTCGCCTCGCCCTCAAGGACGATCTCCGGTTGAACCGGCGGCTGCCAGAACCACGACGGCGACGGGCGCGCGCAGCCCCACTCCCGCCAACCGGGATACCAGTTGTAGTCGTAGGCGAACCACCAGTAACCGGGCCCGTAAAGCCAGTCCCAGGGCATGGGCGGATACCAGGTGCTGGAATAGGGCGTGCGGAGCACTTTGTATTTGACGGTGGCGTCGGTCACGGGCGAGCCGAAAAAGTACTTCGCGCGGATCGTCGCCTTGATCTTATCGCCGAGCTTCACGGGCTCCTGCGGGGCTTCGATGGTGACTTCGTACTCGGGCTTCTTGTACTCCTCGACGCGGAAGGTGTCGCCGCCGTGGTTCACCACTTGCAGATAGTACTGCCCGAGCGTCGCATCGGCAGGCAGTTCGAGCTTGCCCGCGATGCCGCCGTAGTTGTCGGAAGTGAGCGTTTCGGCGTAGACTTTTTCGCCCTTGGGATTTTGAATCTCGACCTGAAACGCCTGGTGAGCGAATTGCGAGCCGTCGGCTTGGTCGTACTGAGCCCGACGGACCCACACCTTGAAGTTGACCGTTTGCTTCGGCCGGTAAACGGGCCGATCGGTGATGACGAAGGCTTTGACCTCGTTGTACTGCTGGTCGTATTGCGCACCGCGCCAGACGCCGTGGAAGCCGAGATACGCGAGCCGCCCTGCGTCGCCGGTCGCCATGGCCAGCCATTGGTATTGATCGTGATCGCGATCGGCGACCGACAGAAACGCCTGGCCGTCTTTGTCAGTGTATTCGGCGAAATCTTCGACTTCGACCACGAAGTTTTCGCGGGGCCGCGCGGCGGGCTGTTCGCCGCGCGTCACGCGGTAGCCGAGGAACTCGACGTTCATTTTCGGCAGCGGAGCGCCGGTGACGGCGTCGGCGACGAAGTACAGCGACTTGTCGCCCATCGGTTTGCGGACGATTGCCGTGTCGGCGAGCCAGAGGATGATTTTGCAGGTGTTGCCGCCGTTGACCTGGGCCGTCACGAGGTATGCACCGGCCTTTTCGAGCGGCGTCGTCACGGTGATTCGCTTGTCGAAATGCTTCGGCCGCGGGTCGAGGTCGAGATGCCAATTGGCGACGGCTTTGCCGACGTACTGCTGTTCGTCGTCGTGCACGAGCCGGTAGCCAATGTCGGCGACGTTGAGCTTCTGCGAATCGAGCTGCTTCGGGTCCGACTTCAAAAAGGTCTTTACGTCGGCGAGCAGCTTGGTCACGTCGATCGGCTGGGCAGTGAACTCGACGCCCTTGGCGTTGCGAAAGCGGAACTCGACCGTCGCGCCGCGTCCGGCCGGCTGCGTCGACTCGGAGCCGAATTCGCCCCAGTTGCCGATGATCTGGTCGAGTCGATTTTGATATTGCTGGCGTTCGTCGCCCGTGAAGCGTTCGACTGCCGTCCGCCAATACTCGGCCGCCCGGTCATATTGCCGACGGTTTTCGAAGATCGCGGCGAGCTGCGAGATCGCGGTCCGCACGTCGGATTCTGGCGGAGGCGGCTGGAGCGCGAGCACCTGCTGGTAGAGCTTGATGTAGTTCTGGTCGTCGGGGAGCTTAAAACGCTGGATACCGGTCGCCAGGCGGGCGATCGTCTCGTCTTCGCCGAGCGTGTCGAGCGCCCAGGTTTGCGGCGTGTCGGCCGCGTCGCCCGACGATTGGCGAAATATGGGGATCGGCTGGCCGGCCATCGTTGCGACGTCGAACTGCGCCGCGAGAAACGCGGCCCGCGTGAGCAACTCGTTCGCGCGGGTTTTGGGATCCCATGCGACCATCGTCGAAAGCGCCCACCGCCAGCGCTCGCCATCGTTCTTGGCGGCCTCCCAACTGGCCGGCACTTCGTAGAAGACCGGATTGCCCGACTCGTCGACGGGCGCACCGCTCGATCCGCGGTAGTCGTAACCCCAGCCTTCTTGATAGTCGGGGAGCGTCTTGAGATCGGTCAGCGATTGCAGCCGCCAGTACTGGTTCGTGTTGTTGCAGTAGGCGATTGCGGTCGAGAAGCTGGAGAGCACGTCGGCGGCCACGCTCTTGAGAGGTTCCGCTTGCACGATTTCGATCGCACGGCGATAGAGCTGGAGCGCTCGCACGCGATCGCGATCGGCGGCGTTCACCACGCGGCCTTCTCCGCGATGTTGCCCGCGGTGGAAATTGCCGCCGATCATGTAGCCGTAGTGTTCGATCGAACTGTACTGATTGGCCACGGCTGCTTGCGCCCGCCAACTGTCCCAATGCGCGGCGACGACTTGTTCCAACAGGGCGTCGACTTCATCGAAGCGATTTAACTGCTGCAAGCATTGCACGGCCGTCGACAGGTTGCCGCCGATCTTGGCCGGGCTTGTATCGGGAGAGACGAGCAGTCGCTGAAGTCCGTCGTAGGCCTCTTTGTAGTTGCCGTCTCGGAAGGCCTGGAGCAGTGGTTCGCGGGCGGGCAATGTGGCGTCCTCGGCAAATGCGGCCGTAGCGAAGGGCATGAAGGCCAACGCGGCGAGCCACGGGAATACAAGCTGGCAAATCGATCGGGGCATCGCGGTGAGTCTCGTTGGAGGGCGGAGAATAACTAATGTTCTACGGTTTGGCGGGCCCCTCGGTCCACCTGAGTTCGGCGGCCGCGCGGGGCGTTTCGGTTGCCTTGGACATGCTTGAGACGCCCGCAGAAGGCCATAAGTTCCGGTGGAAGCGGCGTGTCGGCGGCCGTCGCTCCGCGACAGCATTCGCGTCCGCGTGGTGAAAAAAAACCACGCCGTGTGGTCCCAATGGTGGGGAGCCGCGGCATCGCACCATTTCGTCAAACGGCCGGAAAATGGCCAGAACACGCGGTTCCTGGCGATTTCGCGCCGCTTGCGGCACGAAGACTGCATCGTAGGGGGCAGGCGATCAGAATGCGAACCGACGGCCAGGGGGATCAACACGCCCATGTCACCTATTCATCGTGGAATTTCCTACAGCGAATCGCTGCTCTACAGCGTCCACCGGCTGATCGACACGGCCATCATTTGCCTCACGGTCGCGTTGGCACTGCGCCACACGGCGCAGGCGACCGTCGCCGACTTGGTGACCGTCGCGGCCACGTCGATCGTGGTGTACCACATTGTGGCCGACCTCAGCGGGTTGTACCGCAGCTGGCGCGGCACGCGGCTTCGCAATGAGCTCGTCCGAGTGATTGTCACTTGGGGTTACACCGTACCGGTGCTGATGGGCCTCGGCCTCGTGACTCAGTACAACGCAGAATTCTCCTACAACACGAAACTGGTGTGGATCTTTACGACGCCTGCCATCATGGTGCTGGCACGCATCGCGATGCGAAAGTTCCAGCAGCGGCTGCGGGCCCGCGGCTTCAACACGCGGACCTACGCCGTCTGCGGCGTAAACGAGCTGGGCATCCAGCTAGCCCGCAACATCCAATCGGCCCCGGAAATGGGCCTGCGGCTGGCCGGTTTCTACGACGACCGGCCTGCGGAGCGGACGGCGGATTTGCCCAGCGAGTTTGGCGCTCGCGTCGGCGACCTGGACGAGCTGGTGCATCGGGCGCGGCTCGGCACCGTGGAGAGCGTGTACATCACGTTTCCGATGCGGGCCGAGGATCGCATCCGCACGCTGCTCGAGCGGCTGGCCGACAGCGCGGTGTCGGTTTACATCGTGCCGGACTTTTTCGTATTCGAGCTGCTGCACGCCCGGTGGTCGAACGCCGGTGGGTTGCCGACCGTGAGCGTGTTCGAGAACCCGCTCTATGGCGTCGACGGTCTGATGAAACGGACGGCCGACGTGGTGCTCGGCTCGCTGCTGCTGGCCGCTGCGGCCGTGCCGATGCTGATCATTTCGTTGCTCATCAAGCTCACGTCTCCCGGGCCGGTGTTCTTCCGTCAAAAGCGCTACGGGCTGGACGGCCGGGAGATTCTCGTCTGGAAATTTCGCTCGATGACCTGCTGCGACAACGGCTCGACCGTCAAGCAGGCCACCGTCGGCGACGGCCGCGTCACGCCGCTGGGGCACGTGCTGCGGCGGACTTCGCTCGACGAGCTGCCGCAGTTGTTCAACGTGCTCGAAGGGACGATGTCGCTCGTCGGTCCGCGGCCCCACGCAAACGCCCACAACGAACAATACCGCACGCAAATCGGCGGCTACATGCTGCGGCACAAAGTGAAGCCGGGCATCACGGGCCTCGCGCAGGTGAGCGGTTATCGCGGCGAAACCGAAACGCTGGAAAAGATGGCGAAGCGCGTCGCCTGCGACCACCGCTACATCCGCGAGTGGTCGTTCGGGCTGGATCTAAAAATTCTCTTCAAGACGCTGAGGGTGGTGCTCGCGCAGGGAAATGCTTACTGAATACTGCGTACTCCAACGTGCCGCATCGTCGCTACTTAGTCGTCCCTGAAAAAATGTCTGTTGGCCGCGTCGGCATGATTTTGAGGTGCGAGCTGGGGCGAATCAAACGGGCATCGGCAGGTGCGATGTTCGGCGGGACGCGACTTCGGCGGTGAGCCTGACCGCGAGCCGGTGCCAGAGCCAGAAAATTGTGCAAAAAACAGCCCACCGCAGCAGTTTGCGGAGGTTGTACCCAGCGGCACTCAGCACCGCGTTGATTTTGTCGCCTTCTCGGCCGGTCAGGTAGTTCCGATTCATGCGGTTGTCACTCTTCAGGTGACCGATCGTCGGCTCAATGGCCGCACGACGTTTCAACATCCGGCGAAGCATCCGCGTCGCTCGCTTGGGAATCGTGCGGACCACGTGGACGATGGCCGAGCCTGCGTAACCGTGCCCGCGGTAGCCTTGGTCCACCATCACATCGTCAGGCGTGTGACCTGTTAGCCGTTCAACTTGTTGGATCGCGCCGTTGAGCGTGTGCCCGTCGTAAGGATTGCCGTGCCAAGCCTGGATACCGACGATCCAATTCCTCTTACTGGTAGTGGCCACGCTGGCCTTGCAGCCGAACTCGTAGCGTTGGTGCGCTTTTCCCTTACAGATGCATTCCACCTCGGGAGCATGCACGCTGTAGAGTTTGTTTTTGCTGGTCCGCGTCTGCACCAGCAGACGCTCCGCCATGGCGAGGAGCTCACGCAGGGGCTCGTCAGCGATTTGGCCCTGGATGACGGGCGCTTTTCGCTGGATGTCCCGCAGCACACGACCCAAGATCGTCTTCAGCTGACGCGTCATCTTCGCCGCCCTTTTCATCTGCCGTGCGTGGGCATAACGGCCTTGTTTGGCCAGCAGCTGCTTGCTCTTGAAACGATAGTTCTGACGAAGTGGGAGGCCCAAGGATTTGGCCCGCCTCACCAGCGCCACACGCATCTTGTGATACAGTCGGGCATCGGTCGGAAAGGCGATGGCCTTCTCCTGGACCGTCGTGTCGACATTGACCTTCTGGAACTCCTGGGGCCTGACCGCCTTCATGGCTAACGCCGTGCGAATCGTCGCCTCCAACAGCTTCTCCAACCGCTCGGCACCGACCCGCTTCCGCCAGCGGCTCAAACTCGACGGATCGATCGGCAACTCGTGCTGCATGTACTGGCAGCCGCAGAAGTATTGCCAGTACGGGTTCTCCACCCAACGGGCGACGACCGACTCGTCGCTCTCGTCGTAGGCGTGTTTCAGGTACAGCAGGCCGACGATCAGTCGCGTGTTGACCCCCGGTCGGCCTAGCTCGTCCGCATAGCAAGCGTCGATGGCCGCGTCGAACTGCGACCAGTCGATCCGCTCGGCCAGCACGTAGAGCGGGTGCTCGGGATTCAAGAGCTCACTCAGATGGGCGCCAAATAATTCACACTGCGGAGTGGCTGCTTTGGGCTTCATTTTTTGCCAGCTTTCGGGACCGTCGGGACCAAAACCTGGCAAATTTTAGTGCCACCCAGCAAGCTATGCACCCTCAAATCTCTGGCGAATTTGTGATTTATCAGGGACGACTACTTAAACAGCTCCGGATTGGTCGCGTCGAAATCGCGGGCTGCCAGGCCGACGTTGAGCTTCAAGTTTGCATAGGTGTAGCTGGCGTCGAGCGGCGGGGCCTGGCCCGGAGCTTCCGGCCAGAGGTAGGCGTCGTAGTGGATCGGCACGCGGAGCTCGTTGTCGAGGAAGATTCGCGTGATGTGCGTGCCGAATTCCTTGCGCGGCACGGGGTGTTCGATCCGAATCATCGTCGCCGACCGGTCGCCGATCCGCGAGTTTGGATCGGTGACGACGGTGCATTCCATGAATTTCATTTCCGCCGTCTTGGCCGCAATCAGCTTGGCCACCAAGTTGCGAATGCCGACGTCTGTGATGGGATGCTTCTGTCCGCGCATGGCCACCATGCCGTTGGGGTCGAGATTCAACTTGCCGAGATTTCGCTTCCACCCCGCTTCCAGCACGACCAAATTGTTGTCGTTGGCGCCGTCGACGTAGAGCACCTCGCGGCCTTGGTAGGGTTTTAGAAAGTATAAGTAAACGCTGAAGGGCGATTGGCGAACCTTGAGCATGATCTGCTGCGCGTCGCCGAGTACGCCTTCCACCGCTTCGCGTTTGATCAGCGTGCAGGTGTAATCGCGGACATTCTGGTCGATGTTCGCCAGCACTTCGTTCAGCACACGGATCGCCGGGGCCATCGGATGCTCGCCCGGCTGCTGAGCGAGATTGAACGGCGCGGCGGGAGCCGCAACGGGCGCGGTCGCTGGCGCTGCGGCAGGCGCGACCGTGTTTGCGGCTGCTTCGTTGGCGACGCGGTAGACCGGCTCGGTCGTCTTATTCTCTTGACCGTTTGCCGATCGACACGCCACGAAAGCGACCACGACGATGATGCGCGACAGAGTGGCGCTCGACAGAATGGCGACCGACGATCTCCGCAAATAAAGTAACCGCATGATTGGACTCCTAACCATGAATCCGCCAAGATGGGTAATGAATTGCACGCTCGCAACGTCCTTGTTCGGCAGTTGGCTTGTCGGGCAGGTGGGCACGGCGCTCGGGCCGCGAGGGGTGACGGGGATTCGCACTCTTGCCGGATCGACCGCAATGCCGACCGGCTTCCCTAATCGCTTGCCACCGGTGAAAATATCCTAGACAACCCGGCTTCTTGATGGAAGGGAGATTTTGGACGTGCTAGCCTCCGAAATGCTACTGGCCAAGGTGATATCTCTGCCATTCGACGAAAACAGCTACGTCGCCCACGTACCGGGCCGCGATGACTGCATCGTTTTCGACCCGGGCTTTGAGCCCGAGAAGATCATCGCCTACCTCGACGAAAAAGGTCTCACGCCCGCTGCGATCGTCTGTACGCACGGACACGCCGACCACATTGCGGGCAACGCCGCACTCAAGGACCGTTGGCCCGAGTGCCCGCTGGTGATCGGCCGGGGCGACGCGGACAAACTCACCGATCCGCAGCTCAACCTGTCGGCCGCATTCGGCGCGTTGCTCATCAGCCCAAAAGCCGATCGCACGCTGGACGAACCCGAGCCATTCGAGGCAGCCGGACTCGAGTTCGACGTGCTCGCGGCGCCAGGTCACTCAGTGGGGCACGTGGTCTTGCTTTGTCGGCAGGTGCAGCCCTGGCATCTGTTCGGTGGCGACGTGCTGTTTCGCGGCAGCATCGGCCGCACGGACTTCCCAGACGGCGACTTCGACGCGCTGCGGGCCGCGATCCACGACAAGCTATTCACACTCCCGGACGATACGATCGTGCTGACCGGCCACGGCCCGGCAACGACGATCGGCCAGGAGAAACGCACGAATCCGTTCGTCGGCGTGCCGGCGGGGTACATTGCTTGATGGTTGTCCTTCATCCAGGGTTCAGAGTCATCATTGGATTTTTGGAACACGTTGGGAAAACACGATTCACCGCTCCACAATTCATGAGTTTTGTCACACCCGGATGAATGGCGGCTCGGAAAAACAAGACGAATTCAGACGACTCATGTTCCAAAAGTCCTCGAATTCGCGCCTCATGGGGTAAGTTCCAAAATTCGCCGCGGCAGCGGCCCTCGGCTGATCGTCAAACGTCAGCGCCCCGACTTTTGTCAGCAACCAGCGGCTGGCGCACGCCGAGCGCGAGCCGCGACGAATCATCGCGTGCCTTGTATGTTCAAAGAATTACGAATTGATGTTGTAATGGGGGCGTCTCGGCAACAGATCGAGCGTGCCTCGGCGCACCAGACGCCGTCACGGAGCGGGATCGTCGCCGGTCTTGTGAACTTAACCCGAACAGCCGCCAGAGCCGTTCCCCACATCCTGAGAGAACGAGCTCGCATCCGCAAGACAGGGAGATGTTCATGGAAAGTACTTCCCACGCCTGCGTAGGTATCGACGTCGCCAAGGACTCGCTCGACGTGTGTCTCTTGCCGACGGAGCGTCACTTCACTGTTGCCAATGACGACGGCGGTTTCCGGCAACTGGTCGATCAGTTGCCCCCCGCAGGGACTTGCCTGGTGGTCCTCGAAGCCACCGGCGGCTACCAACGCCGCGTGATGGCCGCGTTGGCCGTCGCCGGTCATACGGTGGCCGTGGTCAATCCCCGGCAGGTCCGCGACTTCGCTCGCGGCCTGGGAATCCTGGCCAAGACCGATCGGCTCGACGCCCGTGTGATCGCCCGTTTCGGCCAACAGGCTCAGCCTCGGCCAAGTGAAATCAGCTCGGAAAAACAAGCCGCCTTTCGCGAGTTGGTCACACGGCGGCGACAGCTCGTCGAGTTTCGCACGGCCGAGAAGAACCGGCTCGAGACGGCCGCCGCCAAGACCGTGCGGAAGAACATTCGTCACATGCTCGAACAACTCGACAAACAAATTCGGCAATTGGAAGAAGAAATTGGCCAACTGATCGAGTCCGATGCAGCACTTGCCTCGAAGGCCGCGTTGTTGGGAACCATGCCCGGCGTCGGTCCGGTCACGACCACCAGCCTGCTGGTGGAGCTGCCGGAACTGGGACACCTCAACCGCCAGCAGATCGCCGCCTTGGTCGGGGTCGCGCCGTTCAATCGTGACAGTGGCAAGTTCCATGGTCGTCGTGCAATCTGGGGAGGACGAGCGGCGGTTCGCAGCGTGCTCTACATGGCCGCCTTGACGGCCCGTCGCTCCAATCCGTTGATCCGCGAGTTCGCCCAACGGCTCGAAGCCGCCGGTAAACCCTTTAAGGTCGTCATCACCGCCTGCATGAGAAAAATACTGGTCATCCTCAACTCGATGATCAAATCGAATCTTCCCTGGAATCCTCAACTTCAACCACTTTGCGGTTGACAAACAACACAGCCGCTCTGAGCGGAACACCGAGTTGCCAAACAACTGCGTAGGCTGACCGCCAACGGGCGCCGTCGCCACGTGTTCATTCGTATCATCCCGCGGGCCGCTGCCTAGTCCCGATTCTCGGCCACTAGTTTTCCCCGTGGCCCGAGCGATCGGGCCCGCGACGGTGCGGCTGGTTTTCCGCGTGGCCCGAGCGATTTGACTCGAGGCGCGTACGGCTCGCGCCGCGAGACGACCAGCGGATTGGGGGGCAGGCTGTTCGGTGGTCCGAAGTCGTTGGGCGGTCAAGAGTTGACTAATTGCCCAACTGAGGTCTGGCGGCGCGAAGGATGGCTGACTCCAACTTGGTCCCTTTCCCGATCCCGAAAAAGCAGAATGTGCCCCTGTTCCGTGCCCGACCTACGCGCGCCTAGCCGCCGTCAATTTGAGCATTTCAACGACCCGCGACAGTGACTCAGGGCGGTTCGACCTTATGCACGAACGCGGCGGCATAAATGCTGCCAAAAGCCACCTAAGTGCGATCAGTTGGACTACACAGTTTGCTCGCAGAAACTCCGGTCGGTGGGCACCACCGCTGCGAGTTTGCCCGAGTCCTAACTCAGTGAAGTTGATGCAACCGACGCGAGTTTCAGTGAGGGCGAATTGACAGCGGTGCGGACACCTCAGCAGATTGTGACACAATTTCGGAGCCACAAAAGGGTGGCTTGGCGTAGACGCCCCGGTCAGTCCGAACCGACTGGTCAAGCAAGCGGTCGAAGGCCTGGCCCTTGGCGTGCTGCGCACCCTATCGATCGAAAAGCATTTGTTCGTTTCGGCGTGTGCCATTTGTGGCGAGTTCCCCACCGCCAATGCTCAATTCTGGGACACGATCCGATCGAATTAATCAGTGTGCGGAATATTTGCGCCAACGCCGCCGCATTCGATCCGGCCGCCCTAATCCTTTCTCTTGCGCGTATTCCTAGCATGAATACTATCCGGATGGCGGTTGGCGTCCTATTGGTACTCTTGGCCTCGCAAACGTGTCCGTTGGCGATCGCTCAATTTGTTGGCGACCCGCCGAAATGAGTGGCGGCGGCCTCAATCCGCATGAGCGCGACCCACCTCCTGCGGACGTGGCATTGGGGACTTCCCACGTATTTTCCGATTTCTACCGCATCGCTCAGGGTTGGAGAAGAGACGAATTCATCGGCGACCTGCCTGCTCCGGAACCCCGGCAGAATTCATTGCAGACTGCGGTAATCGAAGAGCCAACGAGCACCGCCCTCGATGGCTGCTGCAATCCGCATGGTGACAACGCATGTCCTTCGATCTACGGCCAGGTCGAAGCGCTGTTCTTGTGGCGGGAGTCGCGTTTGATCGGCCAGCCGATCCTAGTCGACGCCAATACAGGCGGAACATTTCTGTCGACGTCGGATCTTAATTCCGACTTTGCGCCGGAGTGCGGGCAACCTTCGTTACGCGCTTATGCAGCGGCTGGGCGATGGAATTCTCTTACTTGGGGTTATTCCAAGGAACTGCGTCCGCGCGAGCCGTCAGTCCTGGTGCCGGTGCGTTCTTGATTTTTCCGGACAATTTTTCTGGTAATGTGTTCGTCGGGCTGGAATTGGCTCAGGCGAACTACTCTTCCGCATTGAACAGTTTTGAGGCCAATCTGCCCTGCTGTTGCGGTTGCGGCGACCAGTGTTGTGACGAATGTGCCTGCGGGCAGGTAAGGAGCCAATCGTACGAATGGTTTACTGGATTTCGCTACATCAACGTCGACGAAGAGCTGAATATTCTGGCCCAGGGTACGGTTGCCGGTGCAATGGAGGAGGGAAACTACGACCTACATACGAATAACAATCTGTTCGGGTGGCAAGTTGGTGCCCGCACACGCCGTATGCGCGGTCGGTACGGTTGGGAAGCAACGGGCAAGACTGGAATTTTTGCGAACAACGCTCGTCAGCGGCAGTCGGTGATCGACTTTCCAGATTTTCCAATCCGGCCGGACGTGTCAAGTAGCAGCACGAGCGTGGCTTATTTGGGTGAGGTCGACCTGTCGGCCATTTATCAATTGGATCCCGTATGGAATCTGAGAGCTGGATACACGGCCCTCTGGATCGACGGTCTGGCACTGGCGCCAGATCAACTCGATTTTGACTTCGCGTCGGCGACAGGCGGCGAGCAGTTACACAACGGGGGCGCGATTTTTCTTCAGGGTATAACGGCTGGAATTGAGGCGCGGTGGTAATCCGACCGCCGGAGCGTTGCCGAGCCACGTGGGCTGCGGCAAGCGGTTATAGTAGCTCGAATGCTCGATCTAACGCCGTGAACAAGAAAGCGGGCTGATCGTGAGTGGCGTGGTGCACGACCAGCTCGCCGATGGTCTGGTCCCGGCCCCAACGCCGGGTGGGTGCCTTGGGTTGCACGGCCAGGACGAGATCGTTGTGCGGCCGCCCCGTCGCAGACACAAATTGCGTCATCCGACGGTGCGGACCGGTTTGTCGGCGAATGGAGAACGCGGTTTCAATCGGGAGCAAGTACGAATCGAATGCCGATTGAAGACTTTGTTTCGTCGCAGCTGGAGGATCGATTTGTGCTGACGGTGCCTTCGGCGCGGTGCAGCAGCTATCGCGATCGGCGCACTTGCGGCGGCAGGAGCCAGCGTCTGACCGAAGTTCGCTTTCCACACTCCGTAGTCGGCCGCGTCGATGACGCCGTTTCCGTTGCCGTCGGCGCCGGTGAAGTTGACGACATTCTGCCCGAGCGTGTTGCGCCAAACCGTGTAATCTGCCGCGTCGACTACGCCATTGTGGTTGTAGTCGCCCAGCAACGGTGGCAAGTTCAGAATGGTCGGCGGCACGGTGAGCGCAGCATTATCCACGGCTGCGATGTCGTACGGACCCAGGTAAGTGCCCGCGACCGGTGTGCCGGCCGAGACTTGTAGCGGTGTCGTCGAGAGGATGTCAAATTCTCGAATTTGGTTCGTGGTTCCGCCCGGCCCCTGCACGACGAGGATCGAATCCGCAATGGCGTCGCCGTCGTTGTCCTGGGCAGCTACCTCAATCGGCGAGTTCCAACTCGGATCGGTGAACGCGTTGAAGCCGATGCCATTGGCGGAGAGGCTCGAGAGGGTGCCGCTGGTGGTATTGCTCCAGGCCCAAACGTCGACGAGGGATCTGCCATTCACGCCGGCGCCGACCACGATGTCTGGCACATCGTCAGGATTCACTCTCGCCACGCTCACCGAGACGCCACCTTGGTAGTTGGAGGTGAAGGGCATGAAGCTACCCGCGACCGGTGGAATGCTGTTCGGGGTCGGAGCGACGATCAAGCTGACGTCGAACACCTTCACGGTGGTCACGATGCCGGCGCCGCTGCCGACGACGATTTCCGCCTTTTGGTCCAGAGCCAGATTGTTGAACGGTCCGCCAACCACGGCGGTGCTTCCCATGTCGGCGGCTCCCACCACCGCGCCGCCAATAAACGAAGCTGGGAACGCGAGAAAATCGCGGTAGGGGGCTGCCGCGTCGAACGTCGGCACTCCGGCGACGATCACATTACGAAAGACTTTCACCTCCGACGGCCCGAAGCTCGGAACGGTGACAATGTCGTTCACGCCGTCGCCATCGACGTCGCCGACCGCCACCTGGACGCCGCCCTTGAAGGTCGGACCGTACGGCAGAAAGCTCGTTAAGAGCACGCCGCCCAGCGTGTAGACTTGGACTTCGCCGACAATGCTCCAGCCCGGAGCGGTAACGATCTCGTCGACGCCATCGCCCGTGAGATCGCCGGTGGCGACCCGAATGCCGCCTTGAAAGGTGGACCCATACGGTGCGAACTGCACTAATGCAACACCGGTCTTCTCGTCGATCACCTTGACGAGTTGCGGCGTCAGCGGACTCTTGGCCGTCCCGATCACGATCACACTACTCGCACTGAGAATAGGGTTATGAAAATCGGACTCGTCGGTGTCGCCTGGTTCGTCGCTGCCTTGAATGCCGATCACGACGTTGAGTCGGCGGCACTGACCGTGACAACACGAGTCGGATCGTCATCAATCGCATAGCCGGGCGGGGCCACAGTCTCGGTGATCGTGTACGTGCCGAGCAGCACGTTGTTGACTTGCAGGACACCGTTGGCCAGGCCGTCGGCATCGTTCGCACCGCCATCGACCACGGTCAGCGTACCCAGGCCGGTCAGCGGATTCGGGCTGATCTCGAATGTTGCGCCAGGCAGCAGCACCGGGTTGCCATCGGTGGCCCGCTTCTCCCAGGCGATTGAACCCAACTGGTTATGAAAGTCGGACTCGTCGGTGTTGCCTGGTTCGTCGCTGCCTTGCACGCCGATCACGCGTTCAGGTCGGCGGCACTGACCGTGACAAACGAGTCGGATCGTCATCAATCGCGTAGCCGGGCGGGGCCACAGTCTCGGTGATCGTGTACGTGCCGAGCAGCACGTTGTCGACTTGCAGGACACCGTTGGCCAGGCCGTCGGCATCGTTCGCCCGCCATCGACCACGGTCAGCGTACCCAGGCCGGTCAGCGGATTCGGGCTGATCTCGAACGTTGCGCCAGCCAGCAGCACCGGGTTGCCATCGGTGGCCCGCTTCTCCCAGGCGATTGAACCCAACTGGTTATGAAAGTCGGACTCGTCGGTGTCGCCTGGTTGGTCGCTGCCTTGCATGCCGATCACGCGTTGAGCTCGGCGGCACTGACCGTGACAAACGAGTCGGATCGTCATCAATCGCGTAGCCGGGCGGGGCCACGGTCTCGGTGATCGTGTACGTGCCGAGCAGCACGTTGTTGACTTGCAGGACACCGTTGGCCAGGCCGTCGGCATCGTTCGCACCGCCATCGACCACGGTCAGCGTACCCATGCCGGTCAGCGGATTCGGGCTGATCACGAACGTTGCGCCAGGCAGCAGCACCGGGTTGCCATCGGTGGCCCGCTTCTCCCAGGCGATCGAACCCAACTGGTTATGAAAGTCGGACTCGTCGGTGTCGCCTGGTTGGTCGCTGCCTTGCATGCCGATCACGACGTTGAGGTCGGCGGCACTGACCGTGACAAACGAGTCGGATCGTCATCAATCGCGAAGCCGGGCGGGGCCACGGTCTCGGTGATCGTGTACGTGCCGAGCAGCACGTTGTTGACTTGCAGGACACCGTTGGCCAGGCCGTCGGCATCGTTCGCACCGCCATCGACCACGGTCAGCGTACCCAGGCCGGTCAGCGGATTCGGGCTGATCACGAATGTTGCACCAGCCAGCAGCACCGGGTTGCCATCGGTGGCCCGCTTCTCCCAGGCGATTGAACCCAACTGGTTATGAAAGTCGGACTCGTCGGTGTCGCCCGGTTCGTCGCTGCCTTGCACGCCGATCACGCGTTGAGGTCGGCGGCACTGACCGTGACAACCCGAGTCGGATCGTCATCAATCGCGTAGCCGGGCGGGGCCACGGTCTCGGTGATCGTGTACGTGCCGAGCAGCACGTTGTTGACTGCAGGACACCGTTGGCCAGGCCGTCGGCATCGTTCGGACCGCCATCGACCACGGTCAGCGTACCCAGGCCGGTCAGCGGATTCGGGCTGATCTCGAATGTTGCGCCAGGCAGCAGCACCGGATTGCCATCGGTGGCCCGCTTCTCCCAGGCGATTGAACCCAACCGGTTATGAAAGTCGGACTCGTCGGTGTCGCCTGGATGGTCGCTGCCTTGCACGCCGATCACGCGTTCAGGTCGGCGGCACTGACCGTGACAATACGAGTCGGATCGTCATCAATCGCGAAGCCGGGCGGGGCCACGGTCTCGGTGATCGTGTACGTGCCGAGCAGCACGTTGTTGACGCAGGACACTGTTGCCCAGGCCGTCGGCATCGTTCGCACCGCCATCGACCACGGTCAGCATACCCACGCCGGTCAGCGGATTCGGGCTGATCACGAAGTTGCGCCAGCCAGCAGCACCGGGTTGCCATCGGTGGCCCGCTTCTCCCAGGCGATTGAACCCAACTGGTTATGAAAGTCGGACTCGTCGGTATCGCCTGGTTCGTCGCTGCCTTGCATGCCGATCACGGCATTCAGGTCGGCGGCACTGACCGTGACCATCCGAGTCGGATCGTCATCAATCGCGTAGCCGGGCGGGGACATGGTCTCGGTGATCGTGTACGTGCCGAGCAGCACGTTGTTGACCTGCAGGACACCGTTGGCCAGGCCGTCGGCATCGTTCGCACCGCCATCGACCACGGTCAGCGTGCCCAGGCCGGTCAGCGGATTCGGGCTGATCTCGAACGTTCGCCCGCCAGCAGCACCGGGTTGCCATCGGTGGCCCGCTTCTCCCAGGCGATTGAACCCAACTGGTTATGAAAGTCGGACTCGTCGGTGTCGCCTGGTTGGTCGCTGCCTTGAATGCCGATCACCGCATTCAGTCGCCGGCACTGACCGTGACAATACGAGTCGGATCGTCATCGATCGCAAAGCCGGGCGGAGAAACAGTCTCGGTGATCGTGTACGTGCCGAGCAGCACGTTGTTGACTGCAGGACACCGTTGGCCAGGCCGTCGGCATCGTTCGCACCGCCATCCACCACGGTCAGCGTGCCCAGGCCGGTCAGCGGATTGGGGCTGATCTCGAACGTCGCGCCAGGCAGCAGCACCGGGTTGGCATCGGTGGCCCGCTTCTCCCAGGCGATTGAACCCAACTGGTTATGAAAGTCGGACTCGTCGGTATTGCCTGGATCGTCCACTCCTTGCACGCCGATTACTTGCGCCAGATCGGCAAGCGTCACGGTGACAGCCCGCGTCGGATCGTCATCAATCGCGTAGCCAGGCGGAGCTACGGTCTCGGTGATGGTGTATGAACCGGCCGGGACATCCACGACAAGGATTTGCCCGGCTATGGGATCTGCATCGCCCGCTCCGTTGTCCACAACCGTCAAGATGCCGACACCACTGGTCGGATCCGGACTGATCGTAAACGTTGCTCCGCCTAAAAGCACATTCAATGGATCCCTTTTCTCCCACGCTATGCTGCCCAAACTTAAAGTATTGTGAAAATCGGACTCGTCGGTGTCGCCTGGGTCGTCCACCCCTTGAACGCCAATCACGGCATGAAAATCGTCGCCGCTCACGGTCATCAACCGAGTCGGGTCGTCATCAATCGCAAAACCGGGCGGGGCTACGGCCTCCGTGACGGTATACGTACCCATCATTACGTTGTTGACTTGCAGCACACCATTGGCCAGGCCGTCAGCGTCGTTTACACCGCCATCGACTACGGTCAGCGTGCCCACGCCGGTTAGCGGGTCGGGACTGATCTCGAACGTCGCGCCGGAAGCAGCACCGGGTTGCCATCGGTGGCTCGCTTCTCCCAAGAAATGCTGCCGCAACCGTCGACGGAAACCTGGTTGGTATCCATGGTAACGCCCCGTTCCCCGCCAAGGCCCTGCCGTTCATAATCGACGCATTGGTGGTGAGCGTGATGCTCGTGAGTGCGAGAATATTCCCCGCGAAGGACGTGCCCGTGCCAAGAGGTGGCGGAGCTACCGACCTGCCAGAAAACTTTACAACTGTCCCCGCCATTGATCATGACGACAAAAGAGTTGCTTGCGGTCGTGATCGTGCTGCCGATCTGGAAAACGAATTCCGCATTGGGGTCGCCCTGAGCGTCCAGAGTCAGTGTTCCAGTCAACTGGGCGGATGTTGCAAAGGTATAAACGCCGGGTGACAGAGTAAGGCCGCCAAGGTCCTGACCAGTCAAGTCGACATCGGATGCTCGGCCCGCGAGATCGTTGTATGCGACGGCGACGTCACTTTGAGCTTGAGCCGCGACCGCATCGGCTGCGTGGATTGTGCCTGACACCGCTACGCCCGGAAGGAAGCCAGTGATCGCACCACCTGGGCGGACGCCCAGGTTCCCAGTGATGACGGTCGCGCCGGTATTGGTGACCGTCGAGCCGCCCAGGACTGCGAAACCCTCCGCTGACCCCAACAAACCTGCGAGCAGCAGGCGATCTTCCAGTCCACGAACGTCAAGGGTCGGGCGAAGCGTTTTATGATGCGCGCACGGTGAGTGCGCGGGCGCGTTTGCGATTTCCCGAACAGCAAGGTGATTCGTCGGAAAAAAATAATCTTCCTCTGAGCACATCGTTGTTAGCAGCGATTCAACTTATGGGACTCACGTCCTCTTCACGCAACGACAAGTGCCCTAAAAAAAGCCGGCGCGCACGGACAGCGTTGGGTGATCCGAGAGCGTCGGTTTAAACGCTAACGAGCCCTCCGGATCAGCCGAAGCGCCCTTCGATTAAGTCTTCGAACGTATCATTCTATGACGACAAACACTGAGAACAATCCTGCAAACACCCAGCGTGGTCTATTCCTCAACGCTGAAATCACCAGTTGGCTTGAGGCATATCATCGCCTTGGAACGAAAGAACTCATTGGCGGTTTCGACGTGATGTACTTGCGGCGTCGTTGAATCGGGCCGATATGTTCGCAAGTGACGCTCATCCTTCAGTCTTCAATCGATGGTACGCGTCGGTCCCAACAACCAAAGCGTCGAGGTGCCATAGTGCCTGGGTCACCGGCGTTGTGAAAAAGCAGGCTTTGGGACAAGCCTCCCGCGTCCTATTGAGGTTTGATTGGCGAAGTTAACAAGGTCGATAGTCGAAAGACTGGAAATCCAAGCAGGAACCGCATCCGCTAGCAATTAGTTCGCTAGTCAAGCGTCAATAAAGCTCGCGGTCCCATCATACATTCCTTTGCCGGCACTAATCGCCGTAACCAATGTCAGGCCAGCGAGTTGCAGCGGCAATGTTTCTAAACGTATGTTGGAAACATCAAACGTAGTTTCTGACACAACTACTTTTCGCCTGCCAACGCAGGATCGCATGGGATCAGCCCTCGCTTACCAAGAGCCGAGCTTGTTGGTGTCAAAGAGATGGGCTGCCCCAGCTGCGATTGGCACAGGCAAGCCGGCGATTCTGTCGCCGCACTTGAGCGTCGTAGCGACACGCCGAAGTGAGTATCCAGCCCTCTTCTTGAGTGCTGAGGTGAGACACACCGCCCTCAATTGCAAACAAGTCAAATCTGCAGCGGGTGGACAATCCGCTGTCCCGAAGGCTCCGCGCAAATTGACGGCGGTGAGAAAGACCTCGGCAGATTCGGAATCATTTTGATGGCGCGATTATCATGGCCCAACTTGTCAATGCGTTGGTGCATCAGG
>CAWKBR010000011.1:0-255379 GCA_963847875.1 uncultured Planctomycetota bacterium
GCCGTAGGCGTAGACGGGGTGACCGCGGAGCAGTACGAACAGGATCTGGAGGGTAACCTTCATAGCCTGCTCGACCGCGCGAAGTCCGGCACGTATAAGGCGCCACCGGTGCGACGTGTGCATATTCCGAAGGGCGGATCGAGTACCGAGACCCGGCCGTTAGGAATTCCCACTCTGGAAGACAAAGTGCTCCAGCGGGCGGTCGTCATGCTGTTGGAACCCATCTATGAGCAGGACTTCTTGGACTGTTCGTACGGCTTCCGACCTGGGCGATCGGCACACCAGGCGTTGGCATCCTTTCGAGATCAGGCGATGACCGGACGGCCTAAAGGCGGCTGGGTACTGGAGGTCGATATTCGCAAGTTCTTCGATAACTTGGATCATCGACACCTCCGACAGTTTCTTCAACTCAGGGTGCGTGACGGCGTGTTGTTGCGCCTGATCGACAAGTGGTTGAAAGCAGGTGTCATGGAAGACGGGAACGTAAGTCACCCGGACTCCGGGACTCCTCAGGGCGGTGTTGTTTCACCACTGATTTCGAACGTGTTCCTGCACTACGTGCTGGACCAGTGGTTCGAGCAGGACGTGAAGCCGCGGACGCGTCAGTCTGTCTTCCTCATCCGCTACGCGGACGACTTCGTGATAGGGTTCCGTGATGAGCGTGATGCTCAACGCGTCCTGGAAGTCATCCCGAAGCGATTTGGCAAGTATGGCCTGACCATTCATCCCACCAAGACGAAGCTCGTGCGGTTCCGTCCTCCTTCCTCGCGGAAGGATCGGAACGAATCACCAGACGATCGTCCTGGAACGTTTGACCTCCTGGGCTTCACTCATTACTGGGCACGCTCCCGGAATGGGTACTGGGTGGTCAAACTCAAGACCGCCAAGGATCGCTTCACACGAGCGGTTCGCAGCATCGACCACTGGTGCCGAGACAATCGACACCTGCCGATCCAGGATCAACATAAGAAGCTCAACGAGAAGCTGCGCGGACACTACGCGTACTACGGAGTAACCGGAAACTCGGCAGCGTTGGCTCGGTTTCTCCACGAGGTCGGACCGCGGTGGCGGCGGTGGCTTAACCGCCGTAACAACATCCGCTCGATGACGTGGGAGAAATTTCTTGTCATCCTCCAGCGTTACCCGCTTGCTCCCAATCGCGCAGTCCGCTCGACTCTCAGGCGCAGCAAATCCATGATGAGAGGAACCGTATGCGCTAATTGCGCACGTACGGGTCTGTGGGAGCCCCGGGGCGGTAACGCCCTGGGGCCACCCGGTCCTGATGCACCAACGCTGTGACAAGTTGGGCCATGATAATCGCGCCATCAAAATGATTCCGAATCTGCCGAGGTCTTTCTCACCGCCGTCAATTTGCGCGGAGCCTTCGGGACAGCGGATTGTCCAACTTCTTCGAGTTCGATAAACCGCGAAGAGCCAGCGGTGTAGGCGACCTCAGCAGGTTGCGGGCACCGCCAATGACTCTACGTCGGTCCCCTCAGGCCACGAAGCCGAACGTACTTCCAGATATATTGGACGGTCTGCTAAAACTGCAAGGCTCGTTGAATGGGCATGAAATTGTATTGGTGCGACTCTGGTGAACCGCTAGATGCCTGTGGGCGAAACCGCTCGCGCAGCGGCTATTTTTTCGGGCGAATCTGCTACGTATTCGATCTTCGGGCCGTTTTCTTGCGTTTTGACGGGAACGCGGCCATAATCGGCTCTGGTTTTGAGATGACTTTGTGAGGAGGGGGGACCATATGGGTCGTCGCTGCCAGAGAAATTCGAGGACCAAGCTGCGGACTTATCTGCGGGGCGACAATTCGCGCCAATTGCGAGTGGAACAACTAGAAGATCGTCGCATGTTGGCGGCGGGGATTACCGTCAATTCGACTGGCGATGCAAACGTCCGCGATGCTTTTCTAACACTCCGCGAAGCGATCTTGGTCAACAATCGCACTCTCGCGGTTGCTTCGCTTTCTGCGCAGGAGCAAGCTCAGGTCATTGGCACGCCGACGGCTAGCGACACTGATACTATCGGTTTTAACATCGCTGGTGTCGGACTGCACACCATCAGTCCGACGTCCGCCTTGCCGACGATCACCGACCCGGTTCTCATCGACGGCTACACGCAGGCCGGTGCCAGCGCCAATTCCGCGGCCCCCAATCAACCCCTCAACACGGCGCTGCGGATCGAGCTGGCCGGCGACCTGGCCGGCAGCGTCGCCAATGGCTTGGTCTTGGGCGCCGGCTCGGGCGGCAGTACGATTCGCGGGCTGGCGATCAACCGATTTGCCAAGATCGGCGTCCGCATCGACGGCGCAGGCGGCAACACCATTGCCGGCAATTTTATCGGCACCAGCTTTAACGGCGCGGCCGCCATGGGCAACGGCGAGGACGGCGTGATCATCGTCTCGAGCGCCAACAATACGATCGGCGGCGTGACGCCCGGGGCGGCCAATCTGATCTCCGGCAACACCCTAGGCGGCGTCGCGATCATCAACACTCCGTCGACGGGCAACAAGGTGCAAGGCAATCGCATCGGCGTCGATGTCACCGGCACGGTCGACTTGGGTAACAGCGGCCTCGGCGTGCTTTCTTACCAGGGCGCCGGCACGATCGTCGGCGGCACGGCGCCGGGCGCCGGAAATCTTATTTCCGGCAATGGCCTTCACGGCGTGTGGATGCTCAGCGGCGCCAACAATGCCATCATCCAAGGTAACACGATTGGCACGAACCTCGCTGGCAACGCGGCGATCGGCAATAGCGCCAATGGCATCCTGATCGAGGGGTCAACCAACGCCCAAATCGGCGGCGCGGCCCCGGGCGCTGGGAACGTCATTTCTGCCAGCAGCAACTACGGCATTTTTCTCGACGGCAATTCAAGCGACGCCGTGATCCAAGGTAATCTCATCGGAACCGACCGCACCGGAACGCAGCCGCTAGGTAACGGCAACCGAGGCATTTATGTCCCGAACAGCTCGCGGGTGACGATTGGCGGCCTGGCCGCGGGCGAAGGCAACGTGATCGCCAAAAGCGGCGGGTCGGCCATCAGTATTCAAGACGGCACAGGACACATGATCTTGGGTAACAAGATCGGGACCGATCTGTCTGGAACGATTAATCTTGGCAATAACGGCGGCATAGACCTCAGCAGCGTGAACAATTCGGTGATCAAGGGTAACGTCATCGCATTTAACAACTCCGGGCTTGGCGTTTCCGGGAACACGTTCGGCGATCCGGAGATCGGCATCTTGATCTCGCAGAACTCGATCCACTCGAACTTGAACTCGATCCAGCTTGACCTGTACGACGTGACCGGCGCACCTATCGGACCGAACTTCCCACAGGACGCCACCGACAACGACACGGGCGTGAACGACGTGCAAAACTTCCCGATCATCACCAGCGTGACCAACCTGGGCGGCACCACGCGCGTCGCGGGCACGTTCACCAGCCTGCTCAACTCGAACTTCCGGCTCGAATTCTTTGCCAGCGGCGCCCCCGCCGGCAGCGGATTCGGCCCGGGTCAGACTTTTCTGGGCGATCTCGACCTGGCGATCGGCGGGAGCAGCAACACGGTCAACTTCATGATCGATCTACCCGCTTTGCCGTCGGGCCAGCCCTATGTGACTGCCACCGCTACCGACATTACTAATCCGGGCAGCGGGCCACGCAACAACACGTCCGAGTTCTCGCCCGCCGTGCCAATCGACACGGCACTCATGGTAACCAGCACCAGTAATTCGGGCGGCGGTTCGCTCCGCGATGCGTTGGTGGTGGCCAATTTTGTGCCAGGGATTGATACGATCACTTTCAATATCCCTGCCAATGACCAGAAGCATTTCTACTATCAGAATGACGGTATTGCTGGACATGTCACCAAGGCAAATATCGCCACCACCTCCGCGGCCAATGACGCGAGTATCCTCAACATCGATCCCGACTGGTCACACAGTTGGTTCTCGATTGAGCTGCTGTCGCAGTTGCTGATCAACGACGGGACGATTATTGACGGGTATACTCAGCCCGGATCGATTAAGAACACCAATATTGTCGGCCAGGGCTTGAACTCCGTTCTCAAAATTGAGATCAATGGGGCAGGCGCGACGACCATTCCCTCGCTCGATGGATTGATTCACGTGAACGCCAGCAATACCACACTTCGTGGGCTGGCGATCAATCGCTCGGTCGGCATGCAAGTGCAGCTTCGCTCGGGAACCAACAGTATCATCGAAGGCAACTACATTGGAACCGATGTCTCCGGCACGTATGCTTATCCACGGGGATACAATTCGTTTCCTCCCGTGTTTGCCGCCGTAGGCGTGTTCGACAGCCCTGCGATTCCAATTTCCGGTAACCTGATCGGCGGCACCGCTCCCGCGGCCCGAAACTTACTCTCAGGCAACTCGGCAGGTGTGGCGTTTTTCGATACCGCGCCAAACAATACGGTCCAAGGGAACCTCATCGGCACCGATCGGTCGGGTACGAAAGCCGTTGGCAATCTAGAGGGTGTGTGGATTGAGTCCGTGGGGATCACGGTCGGTGGTCCCCTGGCAGGTGCCGGCAATCTCATTTCGGGAAATGAGGTCGGCGTTCATCTCGAAGATTTTCTCGGCAATAGTCACGACCATTTAATTCAGGGCAACTTGATTGGTACCGACGCCACGGGAACGCTGAGCCTCAGCAATGAGTTCGGGATCGAAATAGAGGCGAGCAATAATCGGATCGTGGAGAACACAATTGCTTATAATAGTTCCGAAGGCGTCCTCTTGACCGGCAGTGGGAACCTCCTATCACGAAACTCGATTCACTCCAATTGGGGTATCGGCATCGATCTACGCGGCGGGCTAGGGCACGATGCGAACGATGTGCCGCCCCAGTCCGATCCGCCCGATCAAGACACCGGCAGTAACGGTCTACAGAATTACCCAGTCCTCACGTCGGTGATCGACACCGGCGGCGGCACTCAGATTCAAGGCACGCTGCGGAGTACGCCGAATTCTCAATTCCGCATCGAGTTCTTCACCAACCGTGATCGCGATCCTCGGCCTACTTTCAGCTACCCCGAACGACCGTACGAGTTTGGGGAAGCGAAGACGTACCGTGGTTTTGTCGACGTGACGACCAACGCGAGCGGTTTCGTCAGTTACACGGCGAACCTCGCGGCGACTCCGGCCGACGAACAGTTCCTCACCGCCACGGCGACCGACATTACCAACTCCGGCAGTGGCCCGAGAAACAACACCTCGGAAATCTCGGCGATCTATCCTTTGGGAGGCCCCAGCACGGTCGTCACCAAAACGGGCGAGATCGGCATCGGCACGCTGCGCGAGGCGATCATCGTATTGAACTTGAGCGAAGCGCCCGGCACGATCACGTTCAACATTCCGGCCAACGACCCACGCCACTTCTACTTCCAAAACGATGGTATCGCCGGCCACGTAACTCTCGCCAATATCGCCACGACCACGGCGACAAACGATGCCACGATCATCGGCATCGACCCCGACTGGACTCACAGCTGGTATTCGATCCAACCGAACAGCGAGCTTCCCACGATTACCGAGCAAGTCACGATCGACGGCTATTCGCAGCCCGGCAGCAGCCCAAACACTTTGCCGGCTCTTGGCGGATTAAACACCGTGCTCAAGATCGAGGTCGATGGTTCGATGGTAGCCACAGACGGCATTTATGTTGACGTCGGATCGGACGTAAGCCTGATTCAGGGCTTGGCCATCAATCGCTTCGGCGCGAACGCGATTCACGTGCGATCGACCGGCGGCAATCGGATCTACGGCAACTTTCTCGGCACCGATGTATCGGGAACCGTAGACCTGGGCAACGGCCAGGACGGCGTGCTGCTGCGCGGTGCGGCAATCAATCGCGTCGGGGGTCTTGTCCCCAGTACGCGCAATCTCATTTCTGGCAACGGTACCAACGGCATCGAACAGACCACCTCGGGCGGCGACGTGATCCAAGGAAATCTGATCGGAACTGACCGCAGCGGTTTGAATATACTGGCGAACGACGGCGCGGGAATTCGGCTCTCCGCCGGATCCTTTGAGGCTGTCGGCGGTGCGGCAGCCGGAGCGGGCAATGTGATTTGGGCTCGCGGGAACGACGCCATCCTGTTGGTTGACGGAAAATACCCGACACTCATGGCACCCGAAACATCCATCGCAACGCTCGAGCCTCTACGCGCTGCGGCGCAAAGCGTGTTCAACGCGCGCGAGCAATTCTTCACTACCAACTCAGCTGATGACGCGTTGAATGTGCTCGTCGCAATTCTGCAACTTGTCACACAAGCGAGCGAAGCCGGACTGCCCGACTTCTACGCGCAAGTGAACTCGTTCTTGGGCAACCACATTTTTGTGACTGAAACCGCATCGCAAACCGACAGTGCACTCGGCATCGATCTTGTCGGCGACGGTGTCACGCTGAACGACGCGATGGATGCTGATGGCGGGCCCAACAATCTGCGCAATTACCCTGTGATCAATTACGCCGTCAGCAGCGCAACCGCGACAGCTATTCAGGGAACGCTCAATAGCGTTCCTAACACGACATTCCGACTCGAGTTCTTCTCCAATGGCCAATTGCTGTCGTCCAATCGTGGACCGGGCGAAAAGTACTTGGGTTTCACGGAAATCACGACCAATGTGAACGGCGACGCGTCTTTCAGTTTCAATTCACCGACGTTTGTTCCGCTCGGAAGGTTTATTACTGCCACGGCGACCTATTTGTTCGATCTTGATCAGAATCCGGTCACTCCGATGACGCCATTGGAAACCTCTGAGTTCTCTGCCAGTGTCACGGTCACGGGAGCGGCCGGATTGCTGGGTGATTATAACCGCAATGGCGCCGTCGATGCAGCCGATTATACTGTTTGGCGCAACTCGCTTGGGCAAACCGTCCCCAACTCCAGCGGCGCTGATGGCAACGGGAACGGAATGATCGACAACGATGACTACTCGAAGTGGAAAATGAACTTTGGTGCGATCCTGCATCCGGGCGCAGGCGCGGGAGCCGGTGAAGAAGTGGCGGCAGATGCAGCATTGCCTTTGGAGCCTTCGGCTGCGTTGTCGCAAACCGTGGTTACCAACTCCGCAACCGCGACGCAGTCTTTGCCGGTAAGTGAGTTTCAAAATTCATTAGGCAGCCGAAAGGCTTCGCGTGAAAGCACATCGAGTTCGGTACGCAAAGCGAACTACGGTGAGTTATCGCGCAATCAAAACGAAATGCTACTGTCGCTGTTAGCCGCAGAGCGCATCCGCCAGCATACTGCTCGAAACGATTCAAAAAGGCCGAATCGCGCCGACGGAGATCGATCTAACGATTGCGCCCTCAGCGACGAACTGTTCGCAAGCACACTAATCGAATGGAGCGTTAGAAAGGGTGTTAGCGCGATCCAATCGCGGCGAAATGGACTGTTGTAATGTCTGTTCACCACTAAAGCTGTCGCAGACTCCGCCGATGCCGAGATACAAAATGACGAGAGCAATCCTCAATATCACGATGCCGGTTATGATGATCCACTTGGCCACGTGCGCAACGGCTTGGGCAGCAAACCCGGCTAACTGGACGTTTATGGAGGAGATCCCAAATACCGTAACGTCGAAAACATGGAACTCCCCTTCCGCCATCGATCTGGGAAAGATGGTGTGGGAGTACAATTACAACATCGTCAAGATTACGGGCACGGTGAGTATTCCGCTGTTCGGAGACTTTACGCAGGATATCACGAATTCGATTGACCCCGCCCTGCGAACGGGCAGCGGCGAAACCACGAACTTGCCTGCCGTCATCGTTTCCGATTCGTTGTCGTATCCAGACACAGGGACGTCGGCGACCATCCTGATCGAAATCGACGATATGGGGTTCGGCCGCGCTGTTTTCGACGACATCCATTTGGGATCTATTGATATACCTCTTGCCGGTAATCGGCCTATCAAGCGAATGAACATCGAAGCGACGATTTCTGTTGTCGGCTACAATTTTGGAGATTTCAACCGAGATGGATATTTGGATGCGGCCGACTACGTCACCTGGCGAAATGGCCTTGGCACTACGTACGTTGAGAACGATTACATGGTCTGGCGCGCCCACTTTGGCGAGACTTCTGGTAGCGGCTCCTCCGCAAGCGCCATCGGCTCCAATGCCGCCGTCCCCGAGCCGGCAACATTGGTGCTGTTGGTGATTGCGGTGGCTGGACCGGGTGGCCCCAGGGCGTTACCGCCCCGGGGCTCCCACAGACCCGTACGTGCGCGCATTAGCGCATACGGTTCCTCTCATCATGGATTTGCTGCGCCCTGAGAGTCGAGCGGACTGCGCGATTGGGAGCAAGCGGGTAACGCTGGAGGATGACAAGAAATTTCTCCCACGTCATCGAGCGGATGTTGTTACGGCGGTTAAGCCACCGCCGCCACCGCGGTCCGACCTCGTGGAGAAACCGAGCCAACGCTGCCGAGTTTCCGGTTACTCCGTAGTACGCGTAGTGTCCGCGCAGCTTCTCGTTGAGCTTCTTATGTTGATCCTGGATCGGCAGGTGTCGATTGTCTCGGCACCAGTGGTCGATGCTGCGAACCGCTCGTGTGAAGCGATCCTTGGCGGTCTTGAGTTTGACCACCCAGTACCCATTCCGGGAGCGTGCCCAGTAATGAGTGAAGCCCAGGAGGTCAAACGTTCCAGGACGATCGTCTGGTGATTCGTTCCGATCCTTCCGCGAGGAAGGAGGACGGAACCGCACGAGCTTCGTCTTGGTGGGATGAATGGTCAGGCCATACTTGCCAAATCGCTTCGGGATGACTTCCAGGACGCGTTGAGCATCACGCTCATCACGGAACCCTATCACGAAGTCGTCCGCGTAGCGGATGAGGAAGACAGACTGACGCGTCCGCGGCTTCACGTCCTGCTCGAACCACTGGTCCAGCACGTAGTGCAGGAACACGTTCGAAATCAGTGGTGAAACAACACCGCCCTGAGGAGTCCCGGAGTCCGGGTGACTTACGTTCCCGTCTTCCATGACACCTGCTTTCAACCACTTGTCGATCAGGCGCAACAACACGCCGTCACGCACCCTGAGTTGAAGAAACTGTCGGAGGTGTCGATGATCCAAGTTATCGAAGAACTTGCGAATATCGACCTCCAGTACCCAGCCGCCTTTAGGCCGTCCGGTCATCGCCTGATCTCGAAAGGATGCCAACGCCTGGTGTGCCGATCGCCCAGGTCGGAAGCCGTACGAACAGTCCAAGAAGTCCTGCTCATAGATGGGTTCCAACAGCATGACGACCGCCCGCTGGAGCACTTTGTCTTCCAGAGTGGGAATTCCTAACGGCCGGGTCTCGGTACTCGATCCGCCCTTCGGAATATGCACACGTCGCACCGGTGGCGCCTTATACGTGCCGGACTTCCGCGGTCGAGCAGGCTATGAAGGTTACCCTCCAGATCCTGTTCGTACTGCTCCGCGGTCACCCCGTCTACGCCTACGGCGCCATCCTTGCGGGTGCGTCGATATGCTTCTTTGAGCCAGTCAATGTCCATCAGATAGGCGAGCGAGGTGAAAGCCATCTCTGGCGACTGTTTCGCCAACGCTGCTATCCGTTTCTGTTTCGTGGACACGATGGTCGAATTTCGATGCATTCGTCGTGTTTCTCAAAAACGGTTCCATGAATCGGCGCCTCGCTTCCCTCCGCTGGCTCCAGCCGGGAGCTGTTCGCCAACTTCGTGGGTACTATCAAGACGCTATGACGCCCTGCCGCCATCCCGCCGCACTTCGTTTCCTTCGCTTGGCGGTACCTCGGTTGCACTCTGATTTCGCTCTCTGGCGGACGAGTGCGCCGCCAAGGCCTGGAGTTGGTAACCCGGTATCTCCAACCGGGAACTCGCCGAGGAGCGAACAGGGTTCTCCCAAGTTCCTGGGGAACCACGATTGTCCGTTTGCACATGTTCCCATCCGACGCCGGCAGGACTGCTTGCACCAGACCATTGCAGTGCAGCAGCGTGGCCCCTGAACACCCTAGTGCAGAGGCTCCCACGTTTAGGACTTTCGACGCTCGATAGCATGGCTTTCGGACTGGCTGTCTACGCTTCGCAGTGCGGATTACTCCTACACCACGCAAGACTCGCTTCCAGTTGCTGGTCAGGCTCTACTGGACGGGCTTTCCACCCGCACGGTTCCGCTGAAAGGTTTCAGAGTTGTCAATTACATCTCATCCTCCTCTCCCAAGCTTGCTTGGCGCAACGGGTGTGTCCAGCGAAGCCGATCCGCCTAGAAAAGTTTCAGCAACTCATCAACGCGTGAAAGTGCCGTTTATCGACCCATTTTCGGTACGTCGGTGACTGGTGAGGCGTTCGAGCCAACCTGCGTCGGTCTCCTCACCTCGGCAAGTACAGCGAAATCCAAATCCACAGCGGTTGCATCGCCCAGCGCGGCAAAGGACTTCGGCGAACTTGCAGCGGTGTCCTTGCCGACGAGACACCTCCGCGAGATCGCGTCGGGCGCAACTCGCTGAAACTTGTCCAACTGCTGTTGGTTCGAGGAAACTCGAACTGAACGAGGTTGTGCACACCTCCGCGAGAAAATGGACTTTCCGAAAGTGCGTCGGACGATGAATCCGAAGCGTCGAAGCAATTTGCCGAATCTGCATCGGCCAATTTGTCCGATGCACATTGGGAGCTTCCGTTTCGAGCCAGATTTGAGGTGACCTCAATGCCGCGATCTACGATTGATGGCCCTCACTCACAACATTTTGATTCTTATGTTTGTCGAGGTTTTATACAGAGCCTTCCTGACACCTTTTTCGGTCCTACCTACGAAACTGGACGCCTGCCCAGTTTCATCGAAGTCTACGGCGAACTAGCAGAGCGAGGAGCGGGCCGACCAGAAGAGAAAGGGTTGCCGGTTCGGGTACGACAGGTGCAGGTGGCAAATCTGCCAGCGCGCGATCGCCGGTGGCGGTGCTGGTCCCAGGGAACAGTCCCGTCCCGTCGGAGGTCTGAAGTTGCGCCAGCCCGCCGACCACGTCCGCGCCCCACTCCAGGGACATCTGGCCATCGCCGTCGGTAGTGATCGGGAAGATCGCCGCGGAAGCCGCGCTCACTTGAGTCTCGATGGAAAATGACAAGTGCCCACCGACGACCCCAGCGAGGGTCGTGATGGATTCCATGGCGTTGGGGTCGCCGTCGTTTTCACCGGGCTTGATCAACGGGTTGGCGAAGATGCCGGTGGTGTTCTTGAAGACGTCCCCGGTTGCGATCTGCTGTGAGGTGAAACCGCCCTGGAAATTGCCGGTGGATTGTTCGGTGTAGAAGCCGATGGCCGCATGGGCGTCGACGATGGCGTCACCCGCCTGGATCGGATAAGGCTGGATGACCGTCGCCCGGTACGACCGCGCGGCCGCCACCTTGAGGTCGATCGTGACCGGCGTGCCATTCGGGAGCGTGCTGGAGACGATGTTGAACGTCTCGGCGTAATTCACGGTGCTGCGGGTGCTGGCGTTGCCGCTCCCGGCCGGGTTGCCGATGGGAGGGCCGGAGCAGGCGTGAGCGTTCGACGTCAGCGCGCCGGCCGTCCCCATGAGCGTGCCGTTGGCGATCGATTCGTCGCCGGCAGATTTCAGAACAAACGGGGCGGTGGTGCCGTCCTTGGTGTTCCCAGGCATAAAGTTGCCCGTCGTCGCGCCACCGCTGATCGCCCCCTCCACGGCGATCGTCGACATGACGGCCGCACAAACGGGTCGCGCCAAAGGAGTAACATAAGAGCTGCCAGGAGGCGTTGAATCTTCATTTGGTTCACTTTCAACAGTAAGCCCGATCGGAGTATGGACTGCGAAAGAAATCTTGGTTGGAGATGCGCGTTTTATCCGAGCGGCGCGTTCGGCGGGTTCTTTCCTGTCCTTTGTCTGCGGAGGCGAAACAACACAGGACCAATTATAGCGTTGCTCTTTGGCTCACGGTAGTCGCGGAACTACCGTAAATGGCGTGGTGAATTCCACCACAGCGTGTGGCAGGCCTGGGGAGAAGATGCCCGGCTTCTTCGGAGAAGCCGGGCATCTGGCGGCAATTGATGACACTACCCAGAACGGTGGGGCAAGGCTATTTACTTTTTCACAATGGATATGCGACCTATCGTGCTCGCTTGTAAAGCATACGCTATCTCTCTTCATGCCCTTAACCTGCGTCGGCGTGAAACACCGACGCTGGTTCGCTCCCAATGTCGAACCGACATTTCGCGAAGAATTTCAAGCCCAATGTCACGCCCTGGTATGACGGTTTTAGAAGCATAAATCCCTCTTCTGGTGGGAGTCAGCTTGGATATGCTTTGGGGATAAGGATGGGATCAATTCCCTCTTTTCCCGATGAAGGAGAATCCAAATGACCTCGATGCTCGGCTCCAATCGTCGGCGTCACGCTGCGCCGAAGTCACGTCCGCGGCGGCAATCGCTCCAAAAGCCCAATGGCGTCATTGGCCCTCGCGTCCAGAAGGTGAGCGGTGAACGTTTTGCGATCATCTGTGTCGATCCCGCCAAGCATCGCTCCGAGTGGATGATGGCCGACTACTTCGGGAACCTGCTCATCGAACCCAAAACGCTCCAGCATCAAGCACCCTGTTTCAAGTTGGCCATGGATCAGATTCGCCAGGCCCAACAGGAGCATCACATTCAAGACACGATCGTCGTCGTGGAACGAACGGGCAACTACTACCTGCCTGTGAAACGTGCATTCGCCGAGGCTGGATTCGATACCCGCGTAATTCATCCTTTTGCGACCAAGCAGTACCGGATGCCGGCGAATCCGGGCAACAAGACCGACGAGACGGATCTGTACGCCCAGCACCGAGCGGCCGTCGCCGGATTCGGCCTCTGTGAATTCGAGTTAGAGCCACCCTATCGCCAGCTGCAGCTGAGAGCTCGGCACCGCCGCAATCTGGTGGAGAAGTCGGCGGCTCTTGCTTGCCAGATCCGTGACCACCTACACCTGGCGATGCCCGGTTATGCTGAACTGTTCGACCGCCTCTTCGAGCGCCTCACGCCCTTGGCCATCGCTCGCCGAGGCGACTCACCCGCCATGTTGCTCCAGCTGGGCATAACTGGACTGAGTCAGTATCTGCAAGACAATAAGATCCGCTACCAGGTGCGGACAATCGAGCGAGTGCTGGCCTGGGCCGCGGAGGCGACGAAGCTCCACATCCAAGATGGCCCGCTGCACCATGCGATCTGGACCGACCTCTACGAGCTATATCAGCATTTTCGCCGCAAAATCTCGGTGCTAGAACAACAACTTGCCAGTGATCTGACGCGGACACCCTACGTTCGATTACTGGCCATATCGGGAATCAATGTGGTTTCGGCAGCTGAGTTGGCTGGAGAAATGGGACCGATCAAGCGCTATGCGAACGCCAACGCCATTACCGGCCGCAGCGGCCTCTATCCCTCACGTCACCAGAGCGATCAAACGGACAATGCGAGTGGTCCAATCATCCGCCAGGCCAATCGCCGATTGCGGTGTGTGCTGATGCGGATCGCCGACTGCCTGGCCTGCCATTGTAGTTACTACCGTGGCCAAGCCGAACTGGATCAATCTCGCGGCGTTGACAAGCGCCAGCCGCGTCAAGATTGCCAAGCGATTCAGCCGACTGGCCCTCGCCTGTGTGGCGGGAGACGAGCCGATGAGGCATCCCTGCTTCCAGCAGCCCGACTCGATCCTGGAGAAATTGCGGCGTTTTCATCACGAACACGAGACGCCTCTTGGCTGCGTGATGGAAGACTTACATGCCACCGTTTCCCAGCTGCCCTATAATACGCGTCACCGCGAAGCGCAGATTGTGGCCGCGGTCTTGGAGCAACAGACCAGGCGTCGTCGAGGCGCCGTCGCAATTGGCGAGCTGATGCCCGCCGTGCTTGCTCGATTAGGAGTCCATACAACCGAATCCAAGGAGACCAGGGATCGGCCCTGAACTCGTGTGAGGAACGACACCGCCTTCACGCCCTATGGCATTCCTGCCTTTAATGTGCATGGCGCTCTGTCGGATCACCACCGCCTGATACGGCAGTTTGGGGCCGTCCCTCTTATGGATTACCTGTACGGCGATACGTGATCACCAAGCGACAGAGATGATCCTCCCAGGACGCAAGAGCGCGATCTTTCCTGCTCCATTCAAAAAACCTCCAATCGGTGGTGCGCTTGAAGTCTGCACTTCAATAAATTCTCACTCCCTACTTGAAATCCCTATGGCAGTCACCTTACGCAGTCCCGTTCTGCTAAACTAACTTTGGCCCGGGCCATAGAGCGCAGAAACCGGCTTGACGCGTTGGGAACCAGGACCATGCTCTACGCGAGATCCGTTGGACGGCTTGCTTAACTTGCACCTGAGCCCCTTCTGCATACAATGTTGGCTGTTTGAACCTACGGATCATTGGGCTACCTTGCGCCGCTTCCATCAGGTCTCGCAACGACTCATTTTAACTGGGGTGGAGGCATTGAAAATGAATAGCGAGAGGCACATACAAACTGCAGGCGCACGCTCTAGGCAGTTCCAATCCGGGCGCGACCTCACAATTTACCAAGGCATTTCTGTCGAAGAAGCCCGCCAGATATCCTTAGGAGTATTCTGGGAAAACTTTCCGAAGCTCACTGAAGAAGCAAAACTCATAGTGCAACAACGCATTAGCGACTTTCTTGCCCACTTGGAGAGTCAGTCTGATCAGACCGGAAGCGAAACCATCAATTCACTCGCCGACCCAGCTGTTCAGAACACTATGATTGAGGCTATGCGTGCATCCGCCGTTTGCATCGATGACAGGGCGCGAGACCTGTTGGCTCGCATCTTTGTTGCGCGATCCAGAACACGAGACCGGACTGACACAGAAATCGCCGCCGAACAAGCGATTGCCGCTGTTTCAAAACTATCTTTAAGTGAGATGGACTTGCTTACCTTGATTCGCGGCCTACAAAAGCTCACACGAGAAACCGTTGCTAGCAATCGGCCCGAGTTGTCGAAATTCTTGAAGAGCTGGGTGACTCCCCACCTTCACCTTATCGATAAGCATTTGGAGGAGCGCGTCATTCAGCTGCAATGCGTCGGCTGTGTAGTGTTGGCAGGCGGAAACACAGCACTTGAGGAGCGTATCGCCCGAACGCGTTTATACAACACTTTGGTTCCCGAAGGACCAATAGGTCCGGACCCTTATTACTTGCGAATGCATGCCGACCTTAACTTGCTCAAGGCTCGGCTGCTGGAGATTGAGCCAGCCCTTGAGCGAGCTCTGGTCGCTCCACAGCACGTCGACCTTGTTAGTTGCGACTTGACTCGTGTTGGCATATTGATTGCGGACATGAATCGGTTGTCATGTGCATCTTCACAGTAGTCGTATAATTTACCTGCGACTGTATTAGACCTAAAAGCACGAGTAGGCGCTTGAACGCGATAATAGACTGGATCATTGAGAACAAGAGTTGGGTGTTTAGCGGAGTCGGCGTGGCGATAGTTGGAGGCATTACTGCGCTCTTCGTCAAGCGCCGTTCGTCGGGTATGACACAGCGGGCTGGTAACGAATCTACACAGTACCAAGCAGCAGCGGGCCGCGACTCCGAAATGACCCAAGAAGCCGGAGACACGTCGACCCAGCTCCAGAGCGGAGGCTCCATTCGATATAAGAAGAACTGAGATTGCGAAACTGTGGGTGCGCAACGAAGTAAGCAATCCTTGGAAGGCCGCTGTAATTGGTGCAGGCTCCCGAGAACGCGACGTCTAGGAGCATGCTAGTCGATTGACGACCTATTCCGCGTGCGCCTAATCCGGTGCGGCATTGGTTACCACGGCAAATTACCCGATCGCCGAAATCGTGCTTGCATGTCTCGCCTTGGTCACCCCTCTGACGGAGCTGCTATACGTGTTCCAACGCCATCGGGCAACGTGTCCGACGCGCCAGAGCGTCCTGCAGGTTTGGCCCATGCCAAGAGCCCAAGGTCGAACCGACATGTGCGACTTGGAGTACGGCCCGGAATGGCAAATGAGTGACACGCCGAACGCAACCTGGCCGGCAACCGACGTCGGAACGCAGGCCATCATCGCTGGTCGGAGCTGGCTGTCTCAGATTCGCCAGGCTCGTCGAAGGATTTGGGAGTGGGCAAAATGGCGTGCCGTTAGCTGGCGTTCTGGATTCCCCTCGCGCGTGCGTGCGTGAGGCGTCTTTGCCAATGGCGTGCCCCAAGTGCTCCTTGCTGTACCGCGGACAGCGCGGTTTTGGCGTTGCGTCACCATTCTTCTCGGATTTTAGTCGCTATTTGACGAGCGGGTCGCTATCTTGACGGGGGCTACGTCCCCTGACGGCTCGTCGTCGCTTTGGGGGTCGGTTGGCAATTGGAGGACACTATGAAAACGCTCCTGATCCTGCTCGCCCTGTCCGCCCCTGCCTTCGCAAACGATCCGTGGCAAAGCGAGTGGCGAGAGCCGCAGTGCAACAGCCACCGAGACTACAATGGCAAGCCGTACATTCCGCGCTATCGGCAGCCGGCCCTGTATGGATATTCTTACGGTCCGGGGTTCTACAGTTCCGCGAATGTGCCGTATCCGCTCTATGGGTATTCTTACGGTCCGGGGTTCTTCAGCTCGGCATTCGAGCCGAGCCCAATCTTCTATGGCGGATATGGGTGGTGACTCACGCGATCGTCGATAGGCGAACTACTGGCGCCACAGGCGGGCGTCCTTTCGGCTGACGTAAGAACGCCAACCGAGGGCACGGCAGGTCTACTTCCCGCCGTCAAGCCATCGCCGCGGCGCTGTCGCTTGCGCGATGCACTTTTTGGTCCGGAATCCACCCAGAGGATTGAGACTCCTCCGTCGCGGGTTTAGACTGCACCAGTCGGGACGGTGAGCGTGATGGCCATCTTGCTCATCAAGTGGCCCTGGCAGCGACCACGGTATCTTGCCTTTCACCGTCACGCTGCCACGGCCGGCCCGATGGAAAGGGCAAGCTCTATGCGGCCGCCTGCGCCAACTCCTGATCTTTCCCCATCCCCGACGCCAATTTCTGAGGCCGGTGCAGAGGATGGACTTCAGGACGAGGCTCCGAATCGCGTACATCCGGTGGTTTGGATGTCGATCGGCGTTGCTGCCTTCGCGGTCGTGTTTCTGTTTGCGGCACTGTTTGGTTTCCTCGACCGGACGGCCAACGAAAAGTCGCTTGCAACCGACAAGCCGCCAACTCAAGGCAACCCAGCGATCGCCACGGTGCCGGCACGTGATTCCTGGATAGACGACTTGTGGGGTACCGATCAAACCACCGCAGCCCTCAGTGTTACCCTACATCGCCACTAAGGACTTCGACGAGTCTTGGGTGGACTTCGTCAATGCCTGGGTCAACGTCAAATTTCCCGCCGGACAGGAGCCGATTCGCATGGTCTACCAACAAGCGGTATCACACGGTCTGCCACTTGCCGCTGGCCGATATAGCGCCGATTCACTCTGCCGGCTTGTTGCGCTCTGCCGTGAACTTCAGTGCGTGGCAGGCGATGCGCCGTTCTACTTGGCGTGCCGCACCGCCGGCGAGTTGCTGGGCATAACGCACGTGCTCGCCAGCAAGTGGCTGCGCCTATTGGTACTGGACAAGATTCTGGAAATCACCACGCCTGGCTCGCAACGCCACGCAACTCGTTACCGTTATCTCGGGGACTGACGCCGATGGACAGGCCGATAGCTTGACAGCCAGCGACGATTGGTGTAATAAGTATTACATGCCATCGAAGCGAAGGAATTACAGGACGATGACGGAAGCACTAAGGGTGGCAATTGCCGACAGCGAGTTGTCGTTTAAGGCACTGGAGTGGGAAACGGGCGTGAAACGTCAATCGATGATGAAGTTCGTCGCCGGTGAGCAATCGCTGCGGCTCGACGTGGCGGACAAGTTGGCAGCGTACTTTGGTCTGGAAATTGTGCTAAGCGCGAAAAGGAACAAGTAAATGGCCAGTGTTTATCGCAAGACTGTCACCCGGAAACTGCCGGCCGACGCCGAGTTGTTCACCAGAAAGGGAGAAAGGTTTGCTCAGTGGAAGGATGGCAAGGGGAAGCGTCAATCGGCCCCGGTCTTCGAGAACCGCGAAGGCTCCCTGCGAGTACGAATCGAGTCCGGCACCTTCGTTGCCAAATACCGCGATGGACAGGGCATAGTGCGGGAATTCTCGACGGGCTGCCGCTCGAAGGATGGGGCGATGGCGGTCCTTAAAGGTCTGACCGACCGCGCCGAAAAAGTGAAAAGTGGTATCCTGACAACCGCTGAAGATGCGATTTCCCACCACGTGCAAACGCCCATCGGAGAGCATGTTGAAGCCTATCTGACGCACCATCGCAACCGTGGAAGCTCGCCGACACACCTAGAGGGTATCCAGATTCGGCTCGATCGGCTGGTGCGCGAAGTCCCATTTGTCCGGCTGAGCGATATTCGGGAGGACGCTATCTCCCGCTGGCTGTCAGCGCGACTGAAAGAAAACATGGCGGCACGGACTCGCAACAGTTACCTCGAAGTGATCAAGGCATTTTGCAGTTGGTGCGTCCAAACCGACCGGCTGGCATCGAACCCGCTCGGGAAAGTCCGAAAGGCCGACCAACAAACAGACCGACGTATTGTTCGCCGGGCGATGACTGAGGAGGAACTGCGCCGGCTCCTGTACGTTGCGACGTGGCGTCCACTGGCCGAGTTTGGCCGCGATGCCGTGGCAAAAGACCCGAGCGAACGGAAGTCAGCACGAGATACCTGGACCAAGGCACCTCTTACAATTGATGCCCTGTCTGCCGCTGTCGAAAGGGCTCGGGAGAAGCTGAAAGATAATCCGACGTTCATCGCCAAAATGGAACGGCGAGGACGCCAGCGGGCACTCGTTTACAAAACGCTCGTCATTACGGGGCTGCGGCGAGGTGAGTTGGCTTCGCTCACCGTCGGCAGCCTGCATCTCGACGGACCGGTGCCATACGCAGCGCTTGAGGCGGCGTCCGCAAAGAACCGCCAGGCCACGGAGATACCGCTACGCGACGATCTTGCCGCTGACCTGCGGGTATGGATGACCGACAAGCTGGAGGCTCTCAGCGGCCCTACAGTGCCTCTGACAGGCAGTCTCCAATCGCTGCCGCTCGATATGCCGCTACTCGATGTGCCACGTCAGCTGGTGAAGACGCTAGACCGCGACTTGGCCGTGGCGGGCATCTCGAAGATCGATGACCGAGGGCACTCGCTCGACGTACACGCATTGCGGCATTCGTTTGGCACTCTGCTGTCGGTCGGTGGCGTGGCACCAAGAATTGCCCAAGCCGCGATGCGCCATTCATCGATTGTTCTGACGATGAATGTCTACACGGACCCCCGCCTGCTCGACGTGCGACAGGCTCTCGATGCCCTGCCGTCGCTGCCGCTCAATGGCTCCCCACAGCAGGACCGCCAGCGAGCAAAGGCGACCGGCACAGACGATCATCGATCGGTTGCACCAACGGTTGCACCAAATCTGGGCAAGCGGTGCATATTAGGGTCAACTGCTGACAATTCGGCGGACTGGGCAGTATCGGCGAAAGGACAAAAAAACCCCGACAAAGCCAGTGCTTCGCGGGGTTTTCCAGAGCGCGCCCGGCAGGACTCGAACCTGCAACCCCTGGTTCCGAAGACCAGTGCTCTATCCATTGAGCTACGGACGCATAATCGAAAGAGTGCCTGATTTTCTAGGGTTTGCGAGCGGCTGTAAAGCCGTTGGCACTAAACTTGGCACTTAATTTCGACCTATTCTTGTCTGTAGTCTACACCGGGGAGGCGACATGGCGAAGGGCAAGGGCCGGCGTACCAGCACTCGAAGCCGCGGGTATTTCTTTCGGGTCGGGCGTGGTTGGTACACCAAGATGGGCGTGTGACAGCTCCATCTACGCAAGAGAGGCCTTTTCCACCTATACCATTCTAAGGCAACATGTTACGCAAAATCTAAGTGCCATTCGTCTACCTCACCGCCTGCACTTGAGCGAACGGCAAAGCTACGTCGGGTTGTCCAGCCGCTGTCAGATAGAGAAACTACGAACTGCGTTCGGTGTGTCTCACGAATGGCACTTAGATTTCCGTAAAGCCATTGCGCATCAGGCGTTTAAGTTCATGGCGAGGCTTGGTCATCATTTCTGCTTTCCTTGGGTTCCTCTTTCGCATGCGAGGCTCGAATCGATCATGCCGGTCTTGGCAGGCGAAAAGTAGTTGTGTCATAAACTGGTGTGATGGCACTTTGACACGCAGCATAAGTTTAGAAACATTGCCGCCACACGTTGCTGGCCTGAAATTGGTTACGGCGATTAGTGCCGCCAAATGAACTTTACTAAATTGGCCCGAGAGTGTTTTTTCGATGGGCCGGATGACGCGATCGACGAGAACAGTCTCCCCAAGTATTGCTGGAAAAAGACTTTGGAAGCGAGGAAGTTGAGCGAGTGTCGCATTTCGCAGTTAAGGAAAGAATCGTCGAGGCGCGACTCGAAGTGAGCCATTAAGCATTTACCTCGTGACATGCGGGCTACTTGGTCATGGCAAGAGCTGAACCGCAAATGCCCATGCTGCTACAGACTTGATTTCGGCCACTGGCCTTTGCCTGATACATAGCTGCGTCCGCTCGCGCAATTAGCGCGTCACGATTTAGCTCGCAGTCGATCATGGTGGCACTACCAATACTCACCGTGACGGGTCGCAAATCCCAAGGCCCCAATTCAACGGCCCGACGTATTCGTTCGGCAACACCTATGGCCGCCTCACATCCGCAGGTGGGCAATACTACGGCGAACTCCTCGCCTCCATACGCGCGCGACCACTGCATCCGAGCGGTTTTCGTGGGTAAGAATGTTAGCAATTTGCATTAACACGCTGTCGCCGGCCGGGTGTCCATACTGATCGTTGAATTGCTTGAAGTGGTCAACGTCCATCATGAGCAGGGACAGTGGGGTGCCGTACCGAGCAGCGCGGACGTACTCGCGTTCGAGCGAGTCCTGAAACTCACGATGATTCTTCAAACCGGTCATTCCGTCGGTCGTTGCGAGGGCCTCGAGCCGCACGTTCGCGTCTGCGATATCTGCATTTCTCTGTGCCAATTCACGTTGGGTATTGACTAGCTCGTTATTCAAGCGGGTGAATTCCGCCAGTATCTCTTCGTCGTGTTGCTGATATCGAGTCGCCTTTAGTTGCTCTTCTTTTAGTGTCATCCTAAGAGCGTTCAGTTGTTTGTTCTGAATCTCCGTTATCTCGTCAAACAATTTGTTTAAGCCCGCCCGCGACGGTGAGCCACACACAATGATACCCTCGTCGGTAAGCCCTCCGGTGAGTAACAGGCCCGTTATCTGATTATCGCAGCAAACATTCAGCTCCCACCCAAACGTGGCGTGCGATTCGAAGGCTGCGCGGAGGAACTTCTGGGCCTTCTCTCGGCTATTCTGGTCTACGATGCCAAAGAGCGTCGAGTGCGATTCGCAGCCCGCGGTAATCCCAAGGTCGTCGCGAATGATCCGTATGATCCTTCCTGACGGATCGCATTGCAGCACGATGCCAGAATTATCATCGCGATTGTTCACGCGCTAACCTCCTCAAGGAGAAGGAGTTCGGCAAGGTCGATTGCTTCAGCGGCGTCGGCCGCGTGTCCATCTGCCCCAACATCGCGCCAAAGATCGGCTGCCACTTTGAACGGGTGACCGCCTACGAGAATAATCGTGTGCTCGCATCCACGATTTGATCGTACCTCCGCGATTAGTTTAGTGACGGAGGAAATATTCGTTGTCAGCGTCGTCGATACTGCCAGAACGTGTGCGTCACGATCGACCACAGTTTGCACAATACTGGCGTTCGGCACATCAGCGCCAAGGTAGAATGTGTCCCAACCTGCCATCTCGAAGAGGTCCGCAACCATGCGAATTCCGATTTCGTGCAGGTCACCCCCTACGCACGCCGTCACAATCCGCCGGTTCTTCCGCTCGGTGGCAAAGATAAGCGGATAAAGCTGCGACATAATGAGCTGGGTTGCCGCCGTGCACAAGTGCTCTTGAGCTACGCTAATCTGGTTGGACTGCCACAGTCGGCCAATCTCGTATTGCGATTGTTGAAATACGTACAGGTAGATGTCTCGCACGGAAGTTCCCTTCTGAACGGCGTCCATCACGAGCTGGCTCGCCTTGCGACGATCAGCTTGGAGCAAGGCATTCAGGTATTCTTTGACGAGGTTCGCCAACGGCCGATCTGAGCAGAGATAGCTGGGTGTTACCGTCGGTAGTGTGGGCAGCCGGCTGAGGCTGTCCAAAATGTACTGCTCGGCGACAGCAGCCTGAGAATGCGGCAGGACTTCTTCAATTGTTTGGCGGCTCACTTCCAAGGACTCTGCCAAATCTTCGACAGGAATTCCGCGAGCGCATAGGACGACTTTCGCCCACGCAACGTAGTCAGCAAACAGCTGCGGTCGCCCCGCCCCGATGGCCTCCGCCAATCCGTCCAAGTGATACTTTGCGTCCTTGATACACTTGGCCCGACCAGCGCCACCATAGCGGGAATCAAGATCTTGCCGCAGTGAGTAATGCCGAGCAACAATTCTTTCGGCCAACAAGTCTCGCTGAGCAACGATCGACTGACAGGCAATCAGGTTCTCGGATTGCATAGAGCTTCTCCCGCTACGAGGCTACATGCTCAAAGAAACGAATCGAGACGCTCTTGGGAACAAGCCGTAATCCTTTGGGAATCCCCACGTGAGATTCCTGATAAAGATGGCTGCGGTGCCAAGTCCGATAACTAGACTCGTCTGTCCAATACGTGATCAGCCAAATCTCGTTGGGTGAATCGCATGGGCTGAGAACTTCCATGCGCACGAAGCCGTTTGCAGTGTCGACGCGATGCGGCCGCTTCCGAAATGCTTGCTTGACTTGGTCACTCATGTGAGCAACGGTAAACCGGCTCAGTGCCACAAAACTGGCCGCGTCCGGTGGACAGTGATCTCCTGCATCGCACTGATCGCTTGGCACCCGGGGCATCGACACATTTACCGACTGATCGAAAGGGGTGGATTTAGGCGTCGTGTGGACTTTTTGAACTCTGGCGGTAGTGATGAGTTTCATTCGTACTACCGTTCGAATCCCAGGCACATATGCCAAACCTTCAGTTGTGTACCTAATATGCCAGCCAAGGCCAATCGCACAGTTACTTAACTATAGGGTGCTATTCGTACCAGCAGACAACGCGTGGCGATTACCTTAATCTTGGATGGCAATATGTGGCTTATGGTGGTCGTGCCTGTGGTTGACCTCATCATGACGGCGCCGAGACCTGAGTAGCGTTACCAAGCGCCTCGTAGCTGCGTTTGCTGATGTCTCCAGGGTGCACCGCGCAATGCATCCATGTGTCAGTCTCCTCCGTACAAGAACGGGGCGTTACAACTGCCATTTCTCGCTAGCTGACGCAAGATGTCTTACAGGGCCTTGTGAACAGGGACCACCAGAGCTTTCGCAGATCGTGCGACGAGCTTCCCGTCTAAATTCGATGGTACTTCGTTCGGGCATCGCAACTCGATTTAGGAGCCCCAGTTGCGCACTCCCGTATCGCCGCATTAATCCGGTTTACACCTTGATTTCAGCCAGTTTACTGGTGGCGAATGATTTTCCAAGTTCCGCAAAACTTGCGGCCACCTCTTGGGCCCTCACGATCGACGTCTCAAGGTTCGCCGACGTCGCCAACGGAATAGTCCCCACGATTTCGCATCCCAATCGAGCGCTGATTTCGTCTAACTCGATGGGCTTGAGATATTCGTTGCGGCTCACGACGACCGCGCACGTCGAATCGCCTCCCACGCCCCAAGACTGCAACTGATCGAGTGTGACCTTCCCGCTTTGTACCGATCCAAGTTCGCGCTCGGTGACCACGGCGACCGCATTGCAGCGGCTAACTGCCGCTTGGGTTGCACACGAAGGTTGACTTGGTAAATCCAGAATGACGAAGTCGGCCATCTTAGACAGTAATTTGACGAGCGCTTCGGTCTGTCCGGAGTCAAGCTCCTTGTATGCATCTTCCTGCTGGGGTCCGAACAGGACGCGTGATCCGGAGGGGCCTTTGCACAATCGTGCGAGGACGTCTTCCTCGCTGAAGCCTCCTGGGAACCGGTCGAACAAGGTTCGCAGGTTCCTTTCCTTCGGTTCCTGGCGCAGCAGATACGCGAGGGTGCCAAACGAAGGGCGTACTTCCGCCAAGATGACCGACTCTTGCTGCTTGGCAAGTGCGGTAGCGACGTTGACCGCCACCGTTGTTGTTCCTGCACCACCTTTGGCGCCGAGGAAGCCGATCACACGCGAGAGCCTTTCGGTTCGCGGCTTGCTACGCTGGTTTTCGTGCACGCGGTGTCGCATGAGAGTGAGCTGCAGTACGCGGGCAAGCTTGGTTACGTCCAATTGTTGTTTGACCAAGTAGTCCTGTGCGCCCGACGCAACGGCCAGCGCACCAAGCGCCTCGTCGTCTTTGCCCGTGAGCACCACGATCGGAACGGACGGAGACTGGGTGTGGAGTCTCAAAAAGGTGTCTAAACCTTCGCTATCCGGAAGATTAAGATCCGACAATACGAGGTCTATTCCGGTCCGAGTGAGTCGGTCAAGACCTTGATCCATTCGCTCGACCCATTCGACTTGGAAGCTATCACCGTTGGTGTTATCTAACCATTTTTGCGTCAATCGTGCTTCGATCGGATTATCTTCAATCAGCAGCACTCGAATTGATGGCGACATTTGTCGGTCCTTTCGTGGTTTACTTAAGCGACACTGGAAGCCGCGTTGCATACGCGCTCAGGTTTAGCAGCACTCGTCCATCGACTGGTCGCGAGGCTTCGTCGGTGGGCAGTTCTTTCAATACTTCAGACAATCGGGCCACTTCTCGATTAAGCACGGAGTTGACGGCTACGGCATGTTCCCAGTCGACTTCGCGACCGATTTTTTCCATCAGGAACGCCGCATCGGCGGCCTTTTCATCGTTGAATACCCCCGCCAACTCCTTCAGGCAGCGAGCAGCCTGAGTTAAAGCCGGTCCGTTTCGACTAGCGATCGCGTCATCGATTTCGGATAAGGCTTCTGGGCAGTCCTCCAAGAATATTTGCGCAAGCTCGAGTTGAAATGACCAGTCGTTTTCAATAGAACCGGTTGTTGGCTGACTCGCGGCCAAGACTGGGGCATTCGTTTGCATCTGCTTCTCGCTCACACCGTCCGTGGGCGGCGCCTCGGCGTTGATTGCGGCCTCGATCGCGACGAATAGTTCACTCTCCTGGATCGGTTTCGGAACGTAGCCGTCCATGCCGGCGTTCAGGCAGCGCTCGCGGTCGCCCTTCATTGCATGCGCGGTCATGGCGACGATGGGAACATGTTTGCCAGTGGCCTTTTCGCCGGCACGAATCTGTGCCGTCGCTTCGAACCCATCCATGACGGGCATCTGCGCGTCCATTAAGACAAGGTCGAAGGGCCTTTGATCGAGGGCGGCCAACGCCTCTTTGCCGTTGGTCGCAAGTGCCACTTGGTGCCCCGCCAGTTCAAGCATGCGAATCGCGACCAAGCGATTGATGGCGTTATCCTCTGCCACTAGGATGTTCAGGCTTTGCGTCAGGGGAACGGCCGCCGGAGACGGGGAAGTTAGTTTGGCAATACTGCTCGGCAAACTGAACAGGGCTGTGAAATGAAATGTGCTTCCGTGTCCGACTTCGCTTTCGACCCAGATACGTCCGCCCATCATTTCGACCAGCCGAGAGGAAATGGTCAGACCTAAGCCGGTGCCTCCATAGCGGCGAGTCGTAGAGGTGTCTGCCTGCGAAAATGCTTGGAATATGGCCTGTTGCTTTTCCGGTGGAATTCCAATCCCGGAGTCTGAAACGGCGAAGTGCAGCCGGCATTGTTTTGGCTCTTCGTCGACAACTTCCTCGGCGGTTACGTGCAAGGCGACTTCGCCTTGATCGGTAAACTTGAGCGCGTTGCCTAGTAGATTGACGATGATTTGACGTAGTCGACCTGGATCTCCAGTGAGCCATTTGGGTACGTCGGGATCTACCTGGCAAGAGAGCTCCACGCGTTTTTCCGCTGCGCGTGTGGAGAGTGTGTTGATTACAAAGTCTAATTTCTGTTGTAAATCAAAATCGATCTCTTCCAGCAGGAGCATGCCGGCTTCGACTTTGGAGAAATCGAGAATGTCGTTGATGACAGCCATCAGCGCGTTGCCCGATTCCTTAATAGTATCGAGGCATTCCTTCTGGTCGGATCGAAGCGGCGTCTTGAGTGCCAAATTCGCCATGCCGATGATGCCATTCATTGGGGTGCGAATTTCGTGACTCATGCTGGCGAGAAACTCACTCTTCGCCTGGTTGGCATCGTCGGCCGACTGTTTTGCCTCGCGCAACTCAACTTCGATTCGCTTTTGCTCGGTAATATCATTGGCGATTGTAGAGTAGCCGGTAATTCTTCCACTGGAATCGCGACACGAAGCAACGGAGAGCAATGCCTTGAAGCGACTTCCGTCTTTTCGCACACAGGTCCATTCGCGCTCCTCGGCGCCGCCGATTATTGGGTTTGCAATAAATACGTCAAAACCAGGTTGAATCGTGCGGCCGAATTGCACTGAGAGCTCTTTGGCACGAACGCGGATTTCTTCCGGGTCATGGATGATCGTGGTGCTTTGCTTGCCTACCATTTCATCGGCCGCATACCCGAGCATGCGCTCCGCGGCGCGGCTGAAAACCTCAATGGTGCCATCGGGCGACGTGGAAATGATGCTCCGATCGGCGTTGTCGAGAATGGCTTGTTGCAATGCGACTGATTCACGCAAACTCTCTTCCGCAGCTTTGCGCTGGAAGAATTGTCCCAACAGCTCGCCCAGCGACTCCATCATTTTCAGCAAGCTCTGGTCTGGTTGGCGGATCTCCCGACTGTAACACTCCACGACGCCGTGGAACTCACTTTGAAATTGAATGGGAAATGCGAACGCACTATGCAGACCATTTGTCCGCGCGACTTCAGCGCGAGGGAAATGTCCATCGGTAAGAATGTTTTCAATCCAACTGGCTTGCTTGCTTTCCCATACCCGCCCGGGTAGGCCTATTCCGCAAGCGAACTCGGACTGTTGAGTTGCCATAGCGAACGCGTACGTGTGTAACGACGATTGCTGCCAGACCATCAGAGGCCGCAGAACTCGAGCGTCTTTCGAGTTGATGGTCCAGACGGCACCTAAATCCCAATCGAGCAACTGGCAAACTTTCCGAATTGCCATCCGGATCGTGTCAGTCACCGCTGCATCTTCACTCAGAATACTCGTGATTTGGTATTGGAGCGCCAAACGCTTGTCGACTTGCTTGCGCTCGCTGATATCCAGCACCATTGCGATGGCCAACGGCGAGTTATCACTATTGGGCAGAGTGGTACAACAGACCGTAACCCACTTTTCCTGTCCGTTTGAACCGCGCGAACGCAGCTCAATTTGATACGAACCAGTATGTCCGGCTATTAATTCTTGATAGGTTGCCCAAGCATGATCCCGGTCGTCGGAGTGGATGACATCGACGAACGAGTTTCCTCGCAACTGTTCGTCGGTGAAGCCAAGCATGTGGTGCAGATATGCATTGGTCTGAAGAAAGTGGCCGCGCGCGTCGACGACCGAAATTCCCAACGGAGCATGCGCGAAAATGGCCCGAAAGCGGGCTTCCGAGATATTGGCGAGTTGTAGACTTCGATGTGCCCAGACGACCATCTGCATGGAGATGATTAGCAGAAGCGATAACAACAGCCCGGCACCAAAGATCACCGTCGTCATCGGACTTCGTTGACTGGCCACCCATGCTTGCGACGGAGTATCGATGAGGGTCCAAATCAGATTGGCAAATGGCAGCTCGGCGGTCTGCGCGAACTTCGTAAACTCGACCCCAGGAATTGGATCACTTTCGTAAAGTACAATTTGATCGCCTCGAATCGTCAGACTCTGTCCTGTCAGGGGCATCCGCTGCAACACTGGGGCCATTAGCCGGCGCAAGTCGATAACGGCTAACAGGCAGCCGTCGTCCTTTTCGTTCTTAAGCGTAGGCTCACAGAGCCAGACTTTGGGCTCTCGACCAGGGCCAGTCAAAAGAACCACTGCCGAGGCAATCCGCTGCCGCCGTGCGCGCTGAATCGTTTCGCGCAATTCGCTATTGTCAGCAACGACTTTGGCAAGATCGATTTCGTCGACAGCTTCAACCCATTTCGCCTCCAGATTCGAATCCAGCCAGGCTAATGCTTCAAATCCATTGAGCGCTTCCAAATAGTTCTCGGCGTCGTCGCGCCAATTGGCCTCGATGATTCCTCCTCCGGAATCCCAACGCTGGGCCATCCGCATCAGCACGCCGGTGTGATGTTCAAGCCGATACGTTATGTCTCCTTGCAAGTCGTTAAATTGAGCGACAACGATGCCTTGGATTCGCTCCTGATCGTGAAATTGCAGTGCGTGCCACAGACCAAAGCTCGCGATAATGACCGCATTTCCGACAATGAGCGGAAACCACGTTTCAAGGGAACCGCCGATTTGACGCTGATAACGAGCTGCCCAGGCTAAGAGCATTGTGGCACTGACGGCTGTGCAAAATGCAGTCGGCATCGACATCCCGTACGTTCCTTGCCATCCAATCGCGTCCGTCAGACCCGTTATGAAGCCGATGACGGCCAAGGTAGAGATCGATAGTGCTGCCGATGCCAGAAGTGCGACTGCGAAGAATCGCCACCGTTGACGGTCGGGCGTTCGCAGTGCCACGACGGCCAAACCTAGCAGTAAAAAGCAGATGGCCGAATTTATCGACATCTGTAATCCGGCGTAGGGCTCCACCGAATAGTCGGAGTCAAAGAGCAAGTGGTCGATTCCAAGGTCTTCCCCAACCAGGAATTGAATCACCGTGATGGCTGCGATCACCGTCAAAAGCGCGCCGAGCCATCGCATGATCGTGAATCGATTGTACGCCAGGGCGATCAGCGACAGGGCGACCACCACGAACGACATCGCTGTGTTGAAGACCATTACGGAGCCGCCGATACCGAGCTGCGCGAATTGCATCCGATTGGTCAGCCAGCCGAACATGACGCAAATTCCAACAGCCATAACCACCAAAGCGGAAGCGATCGTGACGATCCGATACGCACGCTTGAAAACAGCACTCTCTATTCCGGAGTCTGCCGTCGACGAACGATCAGAAAGTGAGATTGATTTGGCCATCAGACGAGCGTTGGCTTGGCCTCAGGTGTTTCGGTTGATTCTTGGGGCGATTGTTTGACAGGCGGGGATACGCCGTCGGCGATCAGCTTGGCTAAGGTCGATTTCAGTCGATCCATTTCTCGAGTCAGCGTCACGTGTGCAGCTTCCACGCGCTCCCAACCGACGTCTCGACCGACCATCTCCATCTGAAACGCCGCGTCGATCGTCCGTTCGTCGTCGAATACACCGGCCGATCCTTTCAGTGAGTGGGCTGCCGCCATCAGCGCCGGTCCATTGCGACAAGCGATCGCTTCACAGATTTCCGCGTGGGAGGATGGATAGTCCTCAAGGAACATTCGGGCGAGTGTCACGTGAAAGGCCTCGGCCCCCGCTGCCGACTCCAATTCGAAAAGTCGCTCGACCGTGGCCGTATTATCAATTTGCTCTTGCGCGTCGAGCTGTTCGGTCGTTGGCTGCACCTCGCCCCGAATGGCCGCATCGATGGCGGCAAATAGTACATTCTCTTGGATCGGCTTCGGAACGTAGCCGTCCATGCCGGCGTCCAGGCAACGCTCGCGGTCGCCTTTCATCGCGTGCGCGGTCATGGCGACGATCGGTAGGTGTTTGCCGCTCGCAGTCTCTTGGGCTCGAATCTGCGCGGTCGCCTCAAAACCGTCCAAGATAGGCATCTGCACGTCCATCAAGACGATGTCAAACGTCCCCTGCGCCAGTGCGTCCAGCGCTTCCTGGCCATTGACGACGACGACGACTTCGTGGCCGGCTAGCTCGAGAATCCGCACCGCCACCAGACGATTGATCGCGTTATCCTCGGCAACCAGGATCCGTCGGTTTTGCGCTTGTCCTGCCGCCGGTGCAACGGCCGCGGTTTGCAATTCGTCATTCCCGGGGGAGATGGAAAGCACATTGACGATGGCGTCGCGCAATTCGGACGGCTTGATCGGCTTGATGAGGTATCCGGCCACGCCGAGTTCGCGAATGCGAGTAATATCTGCTGCCCGGCACGCGGAATTGACCATTAAGATCGTAGGCCCGACCGCGACTGGGTCGTCACGTAGATGCTCCATGACGGCGAAGCCGTCGACATCGGGCATCGCCAGGTCCAGCAGCATCAAGCCAAAGGGAAGGTCCGCGTCGGTGGCATTGTGCATGTGGAGGGCTTCGAGGCAGGCAGCCCCGCCGTCGACGAGTGTCGGCCGCATGTGCCATCGTGTCAGCGCGTCCTCCAAGATGTGGCGATGCATCGCGCTGTCGTCCGCGACCAGGACGCACAGATTTGCCAATTCAGGCGGCGCCAGCGGACTTTCATCGTCGATGGCAGCTGCGTACGGCACACCAAAGCGAGCCGTGAAATTGAAATTGCTGCCTTTGCCCAGTTCGCTCTCGACCCACATCGAGCCTCCCATCATATTCACTAATTGTGATGAGATGGTCAGCCCCAGTCCCGTGCCGCCGTAATTGCGTGTTGTGGAACCGTCGACCTGAGTGAAAGCTGCGAAGATCGCTTGTTGCTTGTCGTCAGGAATACCAATGCCGGTGTCGCTTACGGTGAAGTGCAACACGACGGCATCCTCGGCCGACATTTCCATTTCCACCACCACCGATATTTCGCCCTGCGATGTAAACTTCACTGCGTTGCCGATCAGATTGACGACGATCTGTCGCAGGCGCGCCGGATCGCCGATGAGCGCAGCTGGAACACCGGGCCGAATGTCGATTAGCAACTCCAGGCCCTTCTCTTGAGCGCCAATTGCCAACGTCTTCAGCGTGTTTCCCAAGGTTTCGTGCAAATCGAATTCAATTGCTTCCAGCGCCATGCGACCCGCCTCGATCTTTGAAAAGTCGAGGATGTCGTTGATGATCTTCATGAGGGTCTCGGCAGAAAGTTTGACGCCGTCGAGGTACTGCCGCTGCTCCGTGGACAACTTCGTACCGAGGACCAAGCCTGTCAGGCCAAGGATGCCGTTCATCGGCGTGCGGATTTCGTGACTCATGTTAGCCAGAAATTCACTCTTCGAGCGGTTGGCCGCCTCGGCAGCGTCCTTGGCCAGGCACATGTCTTGCGCGACTTGGATTCGGTCGGTAATATCGTGGGCAATTCCGGTGAACAGGCGCCTGTCGCCAAGATTTAGCTCGCCGACCCCGAGGTCCATCTGAAACTCGGTGCCATCCTTGCGCTGACCAGTTACTTCGCGGACCTGGCCGATTACTCTTTTTATCCCTGTCGTCAGATATTTCTGCAAATAGCCGTCGTGCTCGAGCCGGAATGGTTCGGGCATGAGCATCGCGACATTCTGGCCGACTACCTCTTGTGCCGCGAAGCCGAACAATCGTTCGGACGCTGGATTCATCGACTCGACGATGCCACGCTCGTCAATCGTAAGGATGGCATCCACCGTAGCGTCCAAGATCGCCCGGGTGCGTGCTTCGCTTTCTTCCAGCAAGCGAATAGACTTCTTACGTTCGACGCCCAAGGCAATGTTATCTGCCACGCAGCTCAAAGCGAACTGCGCCGCCGGCGAAATCGGCTCACGGGCAAATACCGACATCACGCCGATGACACGGCCCGACACGAGGAGCGGATGCCCCGAATACGCCACGATTCCTTCCCGGATCGCCCAGTCTTCGTCGACGCCGGAATCGCCGATTACCGAATTCGTTGAATAGGAGGCGCGGCTCTCGGCAATGAGTTCAACCTGATCATGGTGAACCGGACCCCGCGGATCGCCAGCGCCCAAGTGGACACCGTCAATTCCTGCACTCGCCGCCGCGTCCAGCGCGGTGTTCGCTCGGTTGTACGTCCAAATGCGTGCGAATGCCGCGTCGAGATTGCGAACCAACGACTCGGCGCATTGGCCGAGCATTTCCGGTATGGTGTCGTCCTTGGTAAGTGCGATCGCCACTTCAGCACTCAGTGTGAGCAGACACGCACTGTGTCGTAGTTGCTCGTCGGCGAGGCGCATTCCGTCCCGCAGCTGTTTCTTCTCGAGCGCCATCTTTACGGCGGGCCCCAGGCGGCCGAGCGCGTCCTTCATGATATAGTCGGCGGCGCCCTGCTGCAGGATCTGGACCGCACGTTCCTCGCCGATGCTTCCAGATACGACGATGCAAGGAATGTCGAGGTTTCTTTCCTGCATGATATTGAGTGCATCCAGGGCACTAAACTCCGGCAGAGAGAAATCGGCGAGAATGACCTCCGGAGCCAACTGCAGGCCATCCAGAAACGCTTGTTCCGTATCGACGCAGTTGGGGGTCGGGTCGAACCCGCCGCGCGCCAATGCGTGCAACATCAGCTCCGCGTCGTCGGAATTGTCATCGAGAATCAAGACTCGCAGTGGCGTGTCCATCATCGGTTGCTCACAAGTTCCACAATGGATTCGGGCAACAATTCTTCAGTAGGGGTCGGTTGCCGATTGAGCAGCATCCAGTAGTAACCCAGGTGCCGGGCAACTTCGTTGAACTGCTCGAAGTTGACGGGCTTGACGATATAGCTGTTGACTCCCAACTCATACGTCTCAACCAGATCTCGCTGCTCGCTCGATGAGGTGAGCACCACCACGGGAATCAATTTCGTTTGCGGGTTGCCGCGAATCTGCCGGAGCACCTCCATGCCATCAACCAGCGGGAGTTTCAGATCGAGCAGTATAACTTTCGGGTTTTCGATTTGGCGATCGGCGTAGGCGCCGGTGCAACAGATATACTCCAGTGCCTCGGCACCATCGCGTACCACATGAACTTCATTGGCAATATTCTGCTTCTTGAACGCGTGCAGCGCGAGCATTTCATCGTGTGGATTGTCTTCGACTAGCAGGATTTCGACATTATTTTCCAGCATATGAATCTCCTCAATTCGGGCCAGGTGTGCCGCCCGAAACCATATCGACATCATTTCGGAAATGAACGGCAATTCACTAGGCGGGTGTGGCTTCCGGAATCGGCTGGCGATTGAGCAGCAGCCAGTAGTATCCTAAGTGCTTGGCAACCTCGTTGAATTGATCGAAGCTCACCGGCTTGACGATGTAACTGTTAACGCCGAGTCTGTAGGTTTCCACGATGTCGCGCTCTTCGCTCGACGACGTGAGCATCACCACGGGCACCATATGCGTGCGTGGGTCGCTGCGAATCTGACGCAGGACTTCGATGCCGTCGATCAAAGGCAGTTTCAGGTCGAGCAAGATAACTTTGGGGTTGTCGCACCTGCGGTCAGCGTAGGCACCCGTGCAAAAGACGTAGTCCAGTGCCTCGGCACCATCGCGCACAACGTGTATTTGGTTAACAATGTTGTGCCGTTTGAATGCATGGAGCGCGAGCATTTCGTCATTCGCGTTGTCTTCGACTAACAGAATGTCAATGCATTGATCAGCCATGGGTTCTCCCAATTGAAAGTGAAAGTGGCAGTTGCGTCACGGTGGCTGAACCGATGCGTGAGTCTCGGCACTAGTAGAGCTCGAGTCAACTGATTCCGTGGGGTACCAGTAAGTGAAATGAACGCCGTCATATGGTGAGGCACGCAAGTTCCGGGGCTATTTGGGGGGAGTGAACTATTGACTGCATTCGGTTGACGATTGAATAGTAGCCAGTAGTACGCCAATTGCTTGGCGACGCGGCTGAATTGATCGAAGTCCACGGGTTTGACGATATAACTGTTCGCTCCCAGTGAGTAAGACTCGAAGATGTCTCGCTCTTCGTTCGACGAAGAGAGCACTACGACGGGAATTAGTCGTGTGCGTAGGTCGCGGCGGATCTGCTTTAGCACTTCGAGTCCACTCACCAAGGGAAGTGATAGATCGAGCAGGATCAGCTTCGGATTGATGAACTGGCGGCCGTCGTACGCGCCGGTGCAAAATATGTACTCCAAAGCCTCGGCGCCGTCTCGCACGACGTGGACCTGGTCGGCCATGTTTTGCCGATGGAAGACATGCTGTGCCAGCATGCCGTCGTTCGTGTTGTCTTCAACTATCAAGATGTCGAGAGTTCGGAGTTCCATGAAATACTCCTCAGGCGAGCGTAAATGAAAATGTCGCGCCTTCGCCGACCTTGGCATCGGCCCAAATCCGGCCCCCGTGCCGCTTGAGGATTCGCTGCACGATTGCCAGGCCGACGCCGGTGCCTTCGTAATCGGCGGCGCGGTGCAGCCGTTGGAATACGCCGAACAATTTGTTGACATACTTCATGTCGAAGCCGGCGCCATTGTCTTTGACAAAATAGATTACCTCGGGATCAGCGTTTGTCGGCACCGGCGGCTCGCCTTCGACCGTCGAACGCGGCTCCGTGTGACAGCCAATCTCAATCCGCGCCGCCTCTTGCTTCCGGGTGTATTTTAGCGCGTTCGAAATCAGGTTCGTCCAAACCTGCTTCAGCAACGCTGGATCACCGCTACAGGAAGGCAGGTCGCCGATCACGACTTCAACTTGTCGATCTTCCTGTTCTTTTTCCATTTCCTTCAAACACTGGCGGACAATCTTGTTGGGGTCGAGGGTATGCTTGGTGAGTGGTTGTCGCCCCAAGCGCGCGAAAGCCAACAGATCGTCGACCAAGCGGCCCATTTGGATCGTGTTGTCACGGACCATTTGCAAATAGGATTTTGCCTCCTCCGCCAAGGTATCACCGTACTCTTCGAGGAGAATCCGGGAGAAGCCATCGATTGCTCGCAGCGGAGCGCGAAGATCGTGTGAAACGGAGTAGGAAAAGGAGTCAAGCTCCTTGTTTGCGGACTCAAGCTGCTCGGTTCGTTCCACAACGCGCTGTTCCAATCCCTCGTTTAACTCGCGGATCTCCTGATTCGATCGGTTAAGGGCCTGGATGCGCTCTGTTTCCACGAAGCTGGCCAGGTCCCGCGTCTCTGTCCCAGCGCTTCGATTTTGCCGTCTGATTGATTGAGGGTTCGGATGCGCGACATTTCCATGGCAGATGCCAGGTCGCTTGCCGTCTTTCCGAGTTCCTTGATCTTCCCATCCGACTCGATGAGGGTTTCGAGTCGCGACGACTCCACCGAAAAAGCTAGTTCTCGCGCTTCTTCACCCAAAGCTTTGATTTTGTCATCGGATTCAATTTGAGTTTCGACGCGGGACGTTTCCACGGAGGCGGCCAAGTCACGGGCGAGCTGTCCTAGCTCCTCAATTCGACCGTCGGATTGATGCAGGGCGCGAACGCGAGTTGATTCCATAGAGCGAGCCAAGTCGCGTGCCCGTTGTCCCATGGCCTCGATCTTGCCCTCGGTTTGGATGAGCGTCTGCAGGCGAGTCGCTTCGACGCTGCGAGCTAAGTCGCGCGCTTGCTGCCCGAGCGCCGCGATTTCTTCGTCAGATTCTTTGAGTGCGCGTTCCTGCAACGTTTGGACGAAAGCGGCCAAGTCGCGAGCTTGCTGTCCGAGCGCCGCGATTTCCCTTTCCGATTGTGCGAGGGCTTGCAATCGAGTTGTTTCGACAGAGCGTGCCAATTCTCGGGTGGTTTCTGCGTCTTGAAATCGTTCCTCGACGCGAGCGCGATCGCGTCGCCCCCGTTGAATAACAGAGAGAAACAAGACTGCTGCCAGCAAAGTACCGAGAATCGCCCACAGGGTTGCGCGCCTGGCAAGCGCAACCGTTGCCGCGTCATGTGCCGAAAGCGATTCTAGAATACTTGCTTTGATTTCGTCTGACCTTGCATGGATCTGAGTCATATACTGTTTGCCCAGACCTTTCCGAACGACCTCCATCGCCGCCACGTTTCCCTTCGTCCGTTGTAATTCAATCGTTTCGCTTAGCTCGGCGAGCTTCTCTGTGATGACGATCTGCAAATCTTCGAAATTGGATGATTCGCTGGGCAGAGCTTGCATCATCAGCTTGACTTGAGCAAGCTGTGAGTCGAGGACTTTCCTGGCGTCCTCGTAGGGCTCGAGATAGGAATCATTTTGGACGAGCAAGTAGCCGCGCTGGCCTGTCTCGGCGTCGTCCAAACTGGCTAGGGTCTCTTGAAGTCCGAAAAGCAACCTGCGAAGGTGCACCTTTTCGTTGCTGTTCTCGATGAGCTCGGACGTGTTCCAGAAGGAAAGCATGCCCACAACGATCAGGAGTCCCAGGGCCATCCAATGGGCGCGATCCATAGTCGCATTCCAGACGCGCTTGAAAGATGGTTTGCGCGCGAACGATTGACGAAGTCTAAAGAAACTTTCTTCCATTCGTCGCAAGTGGCGCGAATCAGATTTCTCCATCGTTATTTCCTCGTGAATCAGGCGGTCAGGCACGTGCCAAAAAAAGCGATCGACAAAGAACACCCGAAAGTGTCCGACCCCGTAGGCTTACTAGTTGTCCGTGAACAAGCGACTTCTACTCTTTTCTTTCCCGGGCAGTTGCTTCGACTCTGGCGCGAACGCCCTTTGCACGGGTCATCGCGGACTCGATGCTTTCGGCCAGGATTGATTTGTCCATGGATTCTTTGCTCAGATAGTCGTCGGCGCCGGCTTCAATCAACTCCTCCGCGATGGCTGGTGTGGCGGTACCTGAGACCGCGATGACGGGGACGATGGCATCCAGTTGGCGGAGCTGACGTAAGCAGCTTAATCCATCACCCTGAGCAAGCTGGTAGTCGAGAATCACCAAGTCGACACCATCGCGTTGAAACGCGCTAACAGCATCGTCCTCGCTCTCGACACCGGTGACGACATACTCGTGCCCGTCCGGTTCGGTGAGATAGTGAGCGATCAGGGCGCGCTGAATCTTATCGTCTTCTACGTGCAGAACTCGAGTGGGGTCCATAGTTAAGCCTTTGTTGAGGAGGAGAACACGTTTCGCAGCTGTCCGCTTAGCCGACCGAGAAGAGTAGATGTGTTTGCACGGTTGAGGGGGTCTGATTGCTTGGGAATCAGCACTTCCATCATCGTGAGGATGTCGGCCAGCGCAGGAGATTTGGGTGCGACCTTTCGCAGCACCTCGCCTTGATCGCCTGCCGCGCGAACCAGCGGATCATTGTCCACGGTTAGCAGCCCCGGAGATTGAAGCAGAGTGCGGAATTTGTCGGCGGTGAAACCCTTCATTTTGGCGTCATAGCGGTTGACGACGATGATAACTGGTAAATCTGGCTGAGCTTCGCAGACCATTTGCACTCCTCGCATCGACGAGACCTTTTGCTGCGTCACAAGCACGAACTTGTCTGCGGTTGAAATCGCCTTAAAGTAGAGGTCGTCAAATGTACAAGGAACATCCAGGACGACAATTTCCGCCAAGTGACCGACGAGTTCGATCAGCGACAGGACATCCTCGGCTTTAATCACTCCGGGCTCAACCGTTTGATAGGGACCAGGTAGGACTCGAAAAGTCGTCGTTGATCGCCGTGAGTGACTGCTTAACGGCGGCGGTATCGACACTTTTGTCAAACAACAGGTCGGAAGTTGTGAATCGTGGCTGCAAGTCTAAGTAGCTGGCCAAAACTCCCATCCGAAGAGATAGCTCCATCAGTATGCATTTCAGTTTCTTAGCGCACGCGATCTCGTAGGCTAAGTTAATTGCGAGGGTCGTTGTGCCACATCCGCCAGAGGCACCCGCCACGGCGATCGTCTGTGCGCGCGCGGCGCCATACCAAATTGCACGGCGATACAGTCTAACGCCGCTCCGAAATCTGAACGCTGGAACGGCAGTAGCACAACCTGTATCGCACCGGCCCGCATCGCCTTGACAACCATCGACGCATCTTTGTCCGCGTCGACAAGCGCGAGAATCGGTCGCCCGGCGAACGCACCGCTGATTCGCTTCAATTGCGCCAGTTCTGGAACGGAGCCGACCTGAACGATGATCATCCGAGACTCATTTGAAATTGAATCGATCCCATGCAGAGCGCTTGGCAGGTCGGCGAACTCGGCTTCAATGGTCGCCAAGTTGTTCAGCGCTTCGCGCCGTATGTCGTTGACAATTCTCGCGTCGCAGCCAATCACGACGATGTTCATACAGTACATGGAATAGCTCCCTCCGGCCCGTCGATCGCGGTACAATCGCTGACTCGTTGCGCTTCGACATGGGACACCATCTCCTTGAGCGCGGCCAGTAGCCGATGGCACTCAATCTCGCAGCGATGATATTCGTCGGCCGCGTTCGCCAGTTGGCCCGACTCGCCAGTTGATTCAATGGTTTGGGCAGCCATGCTCAGCTTCGCTGCACAAAAAGGACTAGCTGAGCCCTTTAATTTATGGGCCGCCCGCGAAATGAGTTTGCCGTCCTGTCCTTCAACGGCCAGTCGAAGTGTTTCGAGCTGGCCCGGCGACTCCTCGATGAAAAGCGCGGCCAACGTGCAAAGGAAGGCTCTATCTCCCTTCAATCGCAATAGCGCGGCAGGCTGATCAAACGCCGGCTCGAGAGTCGTTGTGGTCGCACATGAGGCAATCACTCCGCGCAACCCGTCGAGATCTAGGGGTTTGACGATGTATTGATCCATTCCAACGTCTAAGCAACTCTCCCCCTGCAACGTAGAAGAAGTCATTCCAATCATTGAAAGACGACCTGTCCCGATTACCTCTCGTTCCCGCACAGTGGATATCGCCTCGCCGACGGTAACGTCGAGCATCTCCATATCCATCAGGAGCAGGTCGAATGTGCTCTGACGAAGCGCAGCCAACAACTGTTCACCGGTGCAAACTGACGTCACCTGGTAGCCGTCCGTTTGGAGCATGTGGGCGGCGATTCTCTGGGTTAGTCGGTTCCCATCCGCAAGTAGGACCGTCCTCGCGGGCACTCGCTGCGTCTGCCCTGCCGCCGTTGTGGGGCAACTTTCACAGTCGGTCGTGTGCGACTCGTCCATCAGACGTCTCCTGGTCGTAACGCGATTTAGAGTACCGACAAAAAAAGCCGACGTGGCAGAAAGCCCAAAGGGGTTCCATCACGTCGGCTTACTGGTTATCAAACCTCCCAGCGTGGCCGGGCTGCCCTACAACTAGTCTTCCGACAATGCTAACTTGCCGCGACGAATGATCGGCGATCTGCTGAAGTATATGTCACTTGTCGCGTCATCAGCCAAGCTGGCGCAAAACATAGACGTTCGACTGAGGTGAATTCCTCATGAACTTTGTTACACCATTGCGGTGTGCGACATTCAATTGAAATGGGGCGACGAACAAAGAGAGTGCGCGAGGTAAAGACCACGAAATACTTGGTTCGGCATTTTCAAATCTCGGTGCGATGTAGATTTGCGGGAGGAAGGTCGCATTCATTGTCGCGGGCTTCACTCAATAGGGTTGCCGAGTTTTCTCGCGAGTCATTGAAAGTGCGGCTCAGGAAGCAAGTTCTTACTTTGCTTGGCAGCGGTCAGGGCAAGATGTTCGATCCCGCGGTTGATTAACCTGGAGTACCAGCATGTCGTTCTTGAAACTTGATTGGTTGCTTGGAGCCGCCGGCTTCTCAAAGCCGCGATTCATTAGACGGTACCAAAACGCAAACGATCACGATCTCTAATGAGGATTGCGAGGTGACGGCGCACCAGACAGGAAAGTACGTCTGGAAGGCGTACGGATATGTCAAGGGAGCGCCAATTCACGCGACGGGGGACACTGCTCCCGCCGCGTTCAGCCGCTGGCGGAAGTCAGCCAGGTCGATTGCAGGGGAGTAGGTACTGAAGACGTTGGTTTATCGCCCTGGTGTCCTTTGCAGGCCGGTTCTGAGCGTCATAAATAGAACCGCCTATTTCGCCCTTTCGGTGCGCATCGTTGCTTCGCTATGAAGCTTCTTATTCGACGTAAAATGTGGGACTACCAACGCGTTGTTCTTTAGCGGTACGTCGATCGACACCTTGATTTCGGTCGTCGTCGACGACAACGTGGCGGGTGTCACGGCGATAACTGCGTTGCGAATACCGATGGTATTCAAAATGGCGTTCGCCGTCTTTTTCGCCTCCTCCGCCGTCGCCCCGGGCACCATTGCACCTCGCGCCGCCTCATAGGCAGCGTTGTTCGCCGTATGCCGGATTACGTTGAGCCAGCCGAACTCGAAGGACGCCAGCAGAAAGAGAAAGAAGATCGGTGCTACGATCGCGAATTCCACCACGGTGGCGCCGAGGCGCGAATCGCGATACAGACGCCGTCTGTTATTACTAATCGCGTTGAATTCCATCGGTGCTCCACAGTTGCGGGAAGTGTACCGGTCACTCGGTTGTCAGGACCGGCAAGGTCGCGGCAATTTGCCTAAAAATGGACGTCAGCTCGTTCTGCGTCGTCGCGTGAAAATGCTTTCCATTCGCAGCGGCTGCCACAGCTTCCATTCTCGGGATGTCGGCACCGTCGCTGAACGTGATCGTGTGAATCGTAATGTCCTGTTTCGCAGCCGCTATTGCCGAGAGGACCGGATCCGCGCCCAAGTTGTGGACGCCATCCGTCATCAGGATGATTGTCTTCACGGCAAAGGGGCGAGTGTTGTTACCTGAGAGCACCTTGATCCCTTCATCCAAGCCGGCAGAAATCGCCGTAGCGCCTTTGACCGGCTTACTACTGATGGCGTCCATTTTGGTGCGGATCACACCGTAGTCGCTCACCAAGTCGGAGTCTCTCGTCATAATCTTGCACGAATACGCCACTTTGCACGGTTTGTCCTTCTTGCTTTCCGTGACATCGCTCGAGTAGCTGACAAGCGCTACTCGCTCGTCTTGAACCGTCGTTGTCAACTCATCGAGAAAAGCATCCACCGACGTGGCGAGCGAGCCCCAGCGGCTTTGAGTCGGATGTGGCCTGTCGCATTCGTCCGTTCCGCAGGGATAGTTGTCGCTGGTGAGCGTCCACATCATGGAACCGGAGCGATCCACGACGAGGCAAATATCGCGGTCGAGTTGCGATGCAGTAGCGACGTTGCTTGGGCGCGAATTTGCTGACGGTGAAAATCTTTGCCGAACAGTAAGTTTGATCGCGCCGTCTTTCGAAGTCGATAGTCGATTGCCGGTCACTCGGACCGCGTTGGGCTTTTTCCCGCCCGCCGTGAAGTTGAACCGTCCAATGCCAACCTGCGTACTCTTACCGACTTCGATATCATCGTCCGCGAGTGTGAGCGGCACGCCAGCGACTTTATTCCGCAGTGCGACTGTTTTTGCCATCTCCCGAGCTGCAACCTCGGACTGCTTGAGGCTGAGTTGCTTTGCGCCGGCGCGGGCGGCTGCGTCCGTTGCAGTCCGCAGCTCAGTACGGGACAGCTGCATCCATGCAACATTGATGGCAAAGGCTGCCATGAAGAGCAGCAGCGGCAAGGTGATGGCGATCAGCACGAGCATTCCGCCGCGGCGATGGCGGGGCGAAACATGGGAACGTTTGTGAAGCACGGGTTACCTCGAACTGCGAAGAGTAAATAAGTGTTGTCAGGCTAAAACTCGATCATCAACGATGCCGCTGAGGTTAGAGACTTGTCGCGATAGAACCGGATGGGAACTATCGAGTTGGCGCTGCAGGGGGCGACGACGGTCACGTCAACAAAGTCACCTGGTTTGAGTATGGCTATGTTGGAGGGTTTGACGGTGACCGTCGCGTCGACGACCTTCCGATCCGTCAATACCTGCTTGCATGCGGCTTGCACTTGCTCAGTTGTCGCGTTAGGAATAACGGCCGTTCGCGCCCCTTCGTAGGCCGCGATCGCAAGCGACTGCTTTAGGAAGATCATCGAGCAGGTTTCAACGGTGCCGATGACCAGCAACATGATGACTGGCAGGCACATGGCCAATTCGACTGCTGCCACGCCGCCTCGCTCGAAGCGTTTGCGGTGGACTGGAGGATTACCGGAGTTAGTGATCTGATTCATTTTTGCGCGTGGAATCTTTCGCTCAACCAGCTGTTTCTGCCCGTCGCTGCAGCTGCGTCTGTCGTCGCCCTTCACAACTCGACGACGAGACTTTGACATTAAACGTCATAAGCGAACAGGCTCGTAGTGAGACGTCGTTGCCACACGACGCGCCCGCGATCCTAACTTGCCATGCGCCACGCCCGTATGACGTGGTCGGCAAGGCACCTTTCGCGACTCTTCAGCCAATAATACAATCTGATCCACCGTATGAACTCTACTCCCGATTCGCATCGCCGATGCAAGCAAATCGAAAAGTATTCGTATTGAGGTGAATACCACAAAGCAGTCGCAGTGCCATTCTTACCAGGACAATCCTAACCTGAAAGTCAGTGGGCCCAAGCAGTTGCAGTCGGCGCTCGAATCAGGGCGCGACCGGTTGCAGAAGGAATTTCAAGGAGAGTTACTCGAGAGCAAGGCCATCAAGCTCGACGACGTCTATCCCGGCCTTGACTTTCGTGTCACCATTCCTCAAGCGAATGGCGAAGCTCGATGCCGCTTCTACATGGTTGACACGCGACTTTATCAAATCCTGGTAATTGGAGTCCCTAAATTCGTGGGGTCTCGTCAGGCGACTCAGGTCATCGACTCTTTCAAACTGCATCCGACATTCCATCAAGTCGTCCCGTCAGATCCGGAGTGAGGCATCCCAAATAATGACCTTTTTTCGGCTTGGGAATCGTGTCGCAACCCGCTGAGGTGTCGCCACCTCTGTCAATTCGCCCTCGCTGAAACTCGCGTCGGTTGCATCGTTCTCAGCGAGTTCGCCGGCTCGCCAAGTCGCACACTTCGCCATTTTCTCGACTAAAATGGGGTCAACTGTGCAGCTAGCTAGCGTGAGCTACTTGATCTTATCGAGGCTCACTCCATCGCCTCCAACAACTGCACCGGAATGTAGAACTTGGTGTATTGCTTCCCATCAGAATACCGCTGTCCTTTACGATCTTCGACCAGCACCGTTGCTCGCTTGTTGATTCTGTTGACGACGCCCTTACGTTCGACACCGTCGAATCGGAATCGCACCGCCATGCCCGGCTTGATACCGTATTTGATTATCGCCTTTTCCTTCGGGGTGATGAGCTGGTGCGTATTCTCGGTGTGCCCGAAGAATCGCAAGGTGATCGAGTGAAAGCGTGGCCTTGCACAGCTTGATTTGTCCCAGAGCAGCATCTCGACCAAGTGGACCAGTTCATGTTCCATCACTCGCTGGAGAGCATCCAAGCGATCGCGGCAGACGATGCCGCTGGCCGTAATAGGGCGATGATCGTCTCCACCAAAGCATCCAAATAGAATGGTCGTTGAGACGCTGATTTCGAACCACTGTTTTCCATCCGCTCTGCCGGTGTAGTGAGCCGTTTTGCCCCCTGAACTCGTCATCCGTTTTGAGAGACCGAAGTGCAGCGGGACCGTGCCAAGCGTTTTCCTGATCTGACCGTCGAAGAATTTTTCGTCGTATTCAGCAAACAGGAGTTCCAGGTCGGCGGGATGGATTGTCGTGAAGTTGGGATCGTCGATGTGCTTCGACTTGCTCAACACGGCAGCATGAATGTGGTTCGTGCGGGCAGCTATCCGGTCGGCTCCGAGCGTTGTTGACTCGACGATGTGAAGTAGGATTGCTGGCATCCGTCGTCCGTGACTCCGTGCGTCTGTCGACCCTTGTCCTGCTGCTCAAAGTACGATTCTACCGACCTTCGACCCAACCCGGTAGAATGACCTTTTCGACAACCGCAAGCAGGCAATCATGCCCACCGGGAAACACATTCAACCCGGCGAGAAGGTGCCGCTGAAGCTGACCGCCACGGAGTGGAAGCTGGTCCTCGAAGACCTGATGCGCCTCGACCAGGAGCACGAGCAAGTCATTCGGGACACGCCCGCCGGCAAGCCCATGATGTTGACTCTCGACGACCTGGAAGAATTCAGCGGCTACATCGCCTTGGCAAAAGCGGCGGGAGGCGACGCCAATATCCATTCTATGGCTATCGATTGGCAGAGCCGGGCACGAATAACGACCGAACGTGCCAGCACGCATTCACGCCCGCGCCACCGTTTCTAAACGCCCTCAACAAGGGGCCAAATTCTCCCGGCTTCCTCGTGTCGGCCATTCGCAACGATCATGCGATGCCCAAGGACTACGCCAATTCGCGTCGGCGATTGCGGGCCATGCCGACGACAATTGATCGTGGGTGTCGTCTGAGCATGGGCCAAGCGTCAATAACAATCGCCAGTCCGTGGTCAACTGCTGCCGATCGTGGGCGATTCCTTGGCCGGCTTATATCTTGCTGGGTCGCGTACTTTGAATCGACCAGCCGGCTTTCCCTTGCGGCGTAATTCCTTTTGCTCGCCCCATTTGCGGAGCAACCCGATTGCCTGGCTTTTGGTTGCACGTTTCACCGGGCCACCTACTAGGGCGAATAGGATTGGTGGATTGCCCCGTTCGATACGCCGCCGGGCGTCGTCAAACGATATTTCATTGGCAAACCGTGGGTCATACGGCAAGGTCAGATTGCCCCGATAGTCGAGCACAGTCGGTTGCCCAACCATTATGGCGAAAGCGATTGCGAAATTGGCGAGCATGATTCGGCCTCAGAGTGCGGTTGTCCCTGTCAACCATCCATGAACGTGGTCAGTCGCCTTGCGTAACTGTACATCGAATGTCGTTTGGCGGCAGGTCGTCACCTTGCGTCGCTGAACGTCGCTGAACGTCGCTGGCGGGGAACCGCTGCCGAATCGTCAATTTGGCCTCGTTGGGTTGTTCGGAATTTGCTGCCGACAACCACACAATTTGGCGTGACCTCGCCCTATCGTGGCGGGGCATTCTTGCGGGGGCGCAGTAGAGTTCAAGTGCAGTCCGGCTTTCGTCCGAGACTTCACTTCTTTTCTCAGACCGATTCCGGTCGCATTTGGAAGGGGCAGCCCATGTTGAAAGGTGCTTTTCTTTTGGTAGCGTTCGCATTGATCGGTGTCCAGCAAGCTATTGCCGTTGTTCACGTCGACAGCTACACCACCAAATACGGAACATACGTGCACGAACACGTCCGTTCGGACCCGGACGGAAACCCCAACAACAATTGGAGCCACAAGGGGAACGTGAACCCGCATACTGGCCAGCCGGGTAATAAATACACCATCGACTATGCCAGATAGCAACAACGGGGCAACGCGAGGCACCCCGCCGATCATGTAGGCGGGGCCCTCTTCCCAACACCCAAACTCGGGAGGATACTGTGAGACGAACGATTCTATCGCTGGCGACTGTGCTGACGATCGCCTTCCCATGCTTCGGCCAATATGCTCCCCGCGGCGGCCCGTACAATGGACAAATGGACGGACAAGAGATTGTGCCGCCGTCGAGTCCGTTTGGCCATCGGCCAATGAAGACTCCTGCATACTCCGCCTATCCACTCAACCAATACTACGGGATTAACATTGCGGAGTTTGTCCGGCTTAGCGTGATTGCCGCAGAACGCGACCAACAGCGGTTGGCGCTTGAGTCCCAACAGCGAGCGTACTATCGTGCGACTCAGACTCACGCAGAAGCCGGGGCCGTGATTGACCCAAATTACTACAAGACGCACCCCAAGCAATAACAGCGTCGACGGCAGTTTGGATTTCGGCTACCGCAGCATCACCTCCCCATTCGACCAGTCGTGAACGCGATCCGTCACCTCGCGTAGTTGGGCGTCACGGGCGAAGCGGTTGCAGGCAGACGAGGCAATCGTGTTGTAGCTCTGCCAACTGGTACTAATGGCACTAGATTTGGTCAAACGAGGTCGAATCAGGTGCAACCGCGGCAAATCCCGAAGTGCATTTGAGCCTAGAAAACACGATATTTGCCGTGATTCTCAGTCTGCCCCCTTGTCCCCATTGAGCTACGGACGCTTAGTTGATTTTACCCTATGATTTCTAATGGTTTTTTGGCTTACTGGCAGGCGTGGCAGTATTTTATGGCAGTAAATTCTCGGACGCCCAAATGCCGATAGGAGTTCGTAATCATGGCATGACCTTGCTGGCAGTCCAAATCGAGGTCATTTCCTCCGCGCCGGACGGGGCCGGTTCGCTGACTTCGGCGATCGGATGATCCCGCTACGTGACCAGGACGGAAACCACTTCCGCAACAAGAATACGCCAGCGACCCAAATCAAGGCGGCTCATAGACGGATCATCGTCGAATGTGACAAGGAGGTCAACGGCCGACCGGACGTTGCTGGACAGCCAACGATCGTGGCTGAATCAATTGCCACAGTCCAGGTTGTTTGCATTGCTTATCTCGCCAAGGCGAAGGCCGACGACTCCAACGCAACCCATTCGATGCGAGCCGACACCCTTTGGGATGTTCGCTCTGGGTTCCCTGCAAAATTCCGCCGGAAAGCTGGCAAGGCTGCTCCACCAAAACCGCAAGCGAAGGATCGAATCCACAAGGGATACGGCGACCTGCCAATCACGAATCTACTGCCACGTCATGTGGACCGATAGTGCTGTGTTAGTTCCCAGAGTAAGCGAACGAACAGCAGGCTGTTCTTCAGGTCGCCTTCCACCCACAGCAACTCTCCGGTCCGGGTGTTTTCGCGCCGGCCAAGTACGGCTTTTCGCTTTTTCTCGGGAGTCAACACTTCCCTCTGCTGGCCCGAGACCATCCGGTCCAATCCGATTTTGGGATTCAGGTAGACGTCCACTTCGTCTTCATATACAGCCACTTCGTCGGCGGCCAAGTTCGCCAATAGGCTGCAATTTGCCGTAATCGTCTCGTTTTCGCCGCCCGGGACCAGGGACAGGCGACGGCTGGCTTGGGGCGGCCGCGGTGGGCGCCAATCTGTGCCAGGGCACGACTCATCGTGCTCAGATGCACCAAGCCTGCCTCGCCATGTTCTGGATGCCGCCTACGCAGCCGGCGAACCGTTGATTCGTTGACGCCCATGGCGCACGCCGTATCGGCTTACCGCTGATGAATTCTATCATGAAAACCGCATGACTCAAGCGACGGTCCTTGAACTCAACCAGCGTCATGTTGGGATGGGTCCCGCCACTGGCTCTCGCCACGACGTGAGTGCGCGGGTGACGTATACTTGCACAGCGTGAAACCGGCCGGTCTCAAAGACTGAAGAATCATGGCGACGCTGGCGATTGTGGTCCCCGTTTACGACGAAGAGGAAACGCTGCCGGAGCTCTGTCGGCGGCTTGGCGACTCGTGCGCGAAGGTCGACGACGTCGACTGGCAGGTGATCTTCGTGATCGATGGCGGCTCCGACCGCACGGCGGCGATCCTCGAAACCGCGCGTGCCGCGGAGCCACGGTTCGCGATCGTCGAGTTATCACGCAATTTCGGCCAGCAAGCGGCGATCTCGGCGGGGCTCGCGCACGCCGACGCCGACGCCGTGGTGATTATGGACGGCGACTTGCAGGACCCGCCCGAGTTGATTCCCAAGCTGGTCGCCTGCTGGCGGAGCGGAGTGCAAGTCGTGCGGGCCGAGCGTCGCAGCCGGCAGGAGGGTGGCCTGCGGCGTGTGGGATTCGAGTTGTTTCATCGCTTCTTCAGCGCGGTGAGCGATTTCGATTTCGGCCGCAATTCGGGCGTATTCAGCCTGCTCGACCGAAAGGCGGTGGAGGAGTTCAACCAACTTCCCGAAAAGCATCGGTTCATCCCGGGGCTGCGGACGTGGATCGGCTTCGAGCAGCGGTCGGTGCCGTACGACCGGCAGGCCCGCGCAGGCGGCGTGCCGAAACAAACGCTCGGACGGCTAGTTCAATACGCGATGGACGCCGTGTTCAGCTTTTCTTACAAGCCATTGCGGCTGATGACGCTTATTGGCTTGTTGGTGAGTACTGTGGGATTCGCACTGGCGTGCGCGTTCGTCGTGCGGCGGCTGATCGGCGCTGAAGTCGCCCAAACCGGCTTCACCACGTTGGTCACGCTGATCCTGTTTCTCGGCGGCATTCAACTGATGGCCGTCGGCCTGTTGGGAGAATACCTGGGACGCATCTACGACGAAGTGAAGCGGCGGCCACTCTACATCGTCAAACGCTGCGCAGGCGTGGAGCCACCCAAAGAATCTCGCTAGCTTGGTGCGTCGCCGGTGGGTCCGGACGGTTGAATCCGAAAGCCCATGTCAGCACTGTGGCCGATAGGCGATGATCGTGAGGTCGTCGGGCTTCGAGGGCGTCATGGCGGCCATTTCTGCGGTGGCGTTCATCCGTGCTTGGGCGACTGCGGCGAGCTCGCCGACGGCGCGATCCAAGGGGCCGGTTCGCACGAGCTCGACGATTTCGCTCGGCAACAGGTTGTCCAAGAGTCCGTCGCTGGCCAAGACCAGCGTGTCGCGGGCGGCCAGGCGAATCGTGGGGCCCATCTCGACGTGCATCTGCTCCGAGCCGATCACGTTGGAGATCATGTGCCGCTCGGCGTGGTGAATCGCCTCTTCCTCGGCCAGCAGCCCGGCCTCGACCGCGTAGCCAATTGGCGAATGGGCGATCGTCTGATACTTGAGCTTTCCGCGCTGGCCGGCCAAAAGGATGGCCGAGTCGCCAACCTGGTAAGCTCGCACGACGCGGCCCTGAATCTCGACGAGTGAGAGCGTGGTCGCCGCCCCCGTTCCCAGTGCGCGAACGGCCGCGTTGGCCGCCTCGATGCCGTCGAGGATCGCCGGCCGCAGACTCTCCGCATCGGAATCGGCCGAGGCCAGCAGTGCTTCCTGGATCATTTCCTGAATCGTGTCGATCGACAGCCGGGAGGCCCGCTCGCCCCCGGCATGGCCACCCAAGCCGTCGGCCACGGCGAGCACTCCGTGGTGCGGTCGGCAAGGGAGCAACGCGGCAACGTCTTCGTTGGGTGTGGATTTTTGTGGAGAACGTGTCGAAAACACGGCCGCCATGCCCCCCGCGATCTCGAGCGTGATCACCTCCGACATCAGCCCTTCAGCGATGACGAGGCTCTGCAGGTGAGCCCGCAGCGACCGTTGGGGTATCGGAACGGCCTGCGGTGGGGCAAATGGAGAAAGGGTGGCACCCATAGTCACGCGCGTCGTCGCGCCCGAAGGGATCGGCGTCGACCGCCGAGATCGCAATTCATCGGGGAATGCGTTGATTCCCACCTAGAATCATAGGAGATGCGCGGCAGACCACCAACGCGATCGGCCCGCGAGCGGTCGAATTCCTTGGTGCTTCGGCCCACCTAACCATTTTGTGGGAAACGAGATACGACGAATATCGAGAAAATCGGGGATTCTCGGGGATTTAGCGCGTCTTTCGCCCGTTTTCGCGGGTTTTTGCCCGCTGCCGGGCGGACGACGTTCACCCGACCAGGCGAAGCGTGAGGTCTAGGAGCGTCACCAGATCCATCGCGTTGTGATACAGAATCGCCTCCATGTCGCGCTCGAAACCGGTGCGAACGAAGTCGGCGTAGGCGGCCGGAATGCGGTGGCCCGGGATGTCGCCGGACCGTTTTCGCCGGCAGACGAACTGTTCGAGCGTTTGCAGCCGGCAATCGGGGAGCTGCTTCCGCCACCGCCGCCGGGCATGGTGGAGCACGTCGACGTGCAGCAGCTTGGCCGCGTCGCTTGCAACACGCGGATTGAGCCGATGCCGCACGCTTCGATCGAGCACCATCGGCCAGTCGAAGGCCTTGCCGTTGAATGTCACGAGCACGTCTTGTCCCACGGTCGTCTGCCACAGCGTTTCGAGCACGGCATGCTCCTCGGCATAATTGCGGGCCAGCAGCAATTCGACCGTCGGTATGCCCTCGAAGTGCCGCAACAAACCGGCCAGGAACAGCGCCGCTCCGCTCAGTCCGCAAGTTTCCAGATCGAGCATCAACACCCGCTCGGGCAGGGCCTCGACCAAAGCGGCAAATTCGGCGTCCATCACGACCGTCGGTTCGACGGCTTGCTGCGCCTCATCGAGCCGCCGTCGCAATTGCTGCTGACGTGCGGCGACCAGCTCCGATCCGCGCGGCCAAAGCGCGTCGATCGGCAGGCGAATCCGCAGGTGCTCGCCGGCACTGGTGACCACCACTTCGCCCCCGCGCAGAATGCCGGGGATCGGTTTGCCGGTTGGAGCCGGCTTTGGCGTCCCCGCTCGCTCAGGCGAGCTCGCCGCCACGGCACGCTCTGCCAGGGACTCCGCCGGCAGCGCGTCGCGATTCAGTGTCTCAAGCCGACGTCGAATGCTTGCGTCCAACATCCTACCAGCGAAACCGAATCAGCCGCCGGCGTCAACGCCAGCCGCTTGCAGTTTTGCTGGCACCATGCCTGCGGCGCGTGTGTCGCCAAATAGAAGTTCGAGAAGCCGGACCGTGGCCGGCTTATTCGGCATCGGGTAGCCGCGCATCAGGTCGGGATCGCTGTGGATCGCCGGCCGCAGGTTGGGCAGGCCGACGCAGCTGGGGCAGCCTTCGTCGCACGGGCAGTCGCGGACCATGTCGAGGCAAATCGCCAGCAACTGGCTCATGTGCTGAAAGCCGCGCTCGCTGTACCCGAGCCCGCCGGGATAGCGGTCGTAGAGGATCATCGTCGTGCGGCCGAGGTTCTTGCTGTCGACCACGCCACCCAAGTCGCGGCTGTCGCACATCGCCACGAACGGCAGGGCCACGATCGCCAGGTTTCGCAGGCCGCACACGCCCTCGCTGGCCCGCAAGCCCGGCCGCCTTCATTTCGGCCGCAGCGCATCGTCCGGCGCGAGCCAGACGGCGGTCGTTTGCAGATTCTGCGCCGGGATGTCGACCGGCCCCAGGCCGATGTTCTCGCGCGTGGCAAACTTGATCTTCTTGAACGCGACGGTCTGCCAGGCCACGTCGACGTCGCCGTAGCCGAGCGTCGCTTGCGGCACGGAATCGCTCGCGGCCCGCTCGCCGGTGATCCGCACGTTGCTTTCCAGCACCGCCTGCGTGTAGTAGTCGGTCTCGCGTCGCTCGACGTAGGCCACTTTGCCGTTGAGGTCCAAGTCGCGGACCAGGTAGGTCTCGCCGTTGTGCAGATAGACGGCCTCGGGGTAGACAAGCTCCGGGGCGCTGATGGCGTCGACGTTGGCGATGACGGTGTGCTCAATCCTCGGGGTCGAGGACGACCCGGCCCGCCATTCCCCCTTCGACTTCGAACGATGCTGAACGTGTTGTCGCTCATGTGTCGCAGGCTGACGCCGACCGCCGGGTTCTGGCCGCCGGCGAAATAGTAACTGCCTTTTACCTCGACCAGTTGCTCGTTCGTGCTCAAGTGCGCCGGCGATCGGCGTGGCAAGCGGGCCGAAGCGATCGAAGTCGCTCTCTCCGGCCAGCGGCAGCTCAAACGCCGCGGCCGGCAAGTGCTTGGCCAGCACGTAGGGATTGTTCGGATCGACGACCGCGTGCTCTGGCGTCTGGGCGAAGAAATACTCCGGGTGCCGCAGCAGGTACTGATCGACCGGATCGTTGCCGGCCAGCAGCACGGCCAGGCTCTCGTCGTGCCGCCGGCCGCTGCGGCCCGCCTGCTGCCAACTGGAGGCGATCGTGCCGGGGTAGTTCACCAAGAGCGCCACGTCGAGCGTGCCGACGTCGATGCCCAGCTCCAGGGCATTGGTGGCCGCGACGCCGCGCAGTTTGCCGCTGAACAGGTCCTGCTCGATCTCGCGTCGTTCGTTCGGCAGGTAGCCGCCGCGATAGGCCCGCACTTTGTCGGCCAGCGGCGAGTTCTGGGCCGCCAATCGATCTCGGGCGTAGCGGTGGATCAGCTCGGCGGCCTGCCGCGTTCGCGTGAACGCCAGCGCCTGCCCGCCGGCCTCGATCGCTTCGACGAGCCAAGTCACCGCGTCGTCGCTCGCGCTGCGGCGGGCGAGCGAATCCTTGCCCAATGGCGAGGGATTCCAGAGGGCAAAGTACTTGCGGCCGCGCGGCGAGCCGTCGTCGTCGATCACGGCCACGTCGCGGCCGATCAGCCGGCTCGCTAGCTCGCCGGGGTTGGCGATGGTGGCGCTGGCCGCCAGGAACACCGGCCGCGAGCCATAGTGTTCGCACACTCGCTGGAGCCGCCGCAGCACGGCCGACACATGTGCGCCGAGGATGCCGCGATAAGTGTGAATCTCGTCGACGACGACATACCGCAGCTCGGCGAAGAACGCGGCCCACTTCGGATGGTAGGGCAACACGGCCGCGTGCAGCATGTCGGGATTCGAGAGCACGAGGTTCGCTTCGCTGCGGATGCGGCGGCGCTGGGCGGTGGGCGTGTCGCCGTCGTACACGCCGGGGCGAATCGCGGCGGCAAGTTCCGCGTCGTCGCCCACCAACTCCAGCAGGCCCTTGAGCTGGTCCTGCGCCAGCGCCTTGGTCGGAAACAGGTAGAGTGCGCGGGCATTTGGATCGGCGAGTGCCGCTTCGAGGATCGGCAAGTTGTAGCAGAGCGTCTTGCCGCTCGCCGTGCCGGTGACGACAACCAGGTCGTGACCGTCGCGTGCCGCTTCCAGAGCCGCCACCTGATGCGAATAGAGCCGCTCGATCCCGCGCGACGCGAGCAACCGCACGAGCGGCTCGGGCAGCGGCTGCTGCGGCTCGCCAAAGCGACCGGCGTGCTCCGGCAGAATCTCGACGTGGGCCAATTGCCCGGCATAGTCCGATCGCGCTCGCATCCGTTCCAAAAGCCCCGCGACGTCCATGATGATCGACTCCTGCGATTGACTAGACAGGCGTTTACTATACCGACCGCGGCAAGCCAAGGGCAAGGTCAGTCGGACTGGGCAGTCTGTGCCGATTTTGCGGTCGGACTGTCCAGTAACACGTGATTCTCGCGGCAGTACGCTACTACCGCGACGCTGCGGGAGCGATAATCAATGGAAGCGGCTCCGGATTGCGGGGTAATTTGTTGTCGCCCCCGGGATTCGGCGATAAGATTCAATGAACGGGCTCGGCGTTCGCCCCCGTGTTTCGATTGAGGAGTATTGCGATGACTAAGACTTTGCCGGTCACGACGCTGCTGGTCATGAGCATGATGTTGAGCGCCTCGTACGCAGTCGCGCAGTCGTCGACGTCGAGTATTGGCGATTCTCGAACCAGCGCCGGCGGTTATACGGGCAATGCGCTGCGTGGCATCTATAACCAGGATGTTGGCACGGGATATACGAGCCAGAGTCTGAATGCGATTTCCCTGCAGAACGCCCGGGCCCACGTGGGATACGTCGGCCAATCGGCGGCGGGCATGCCCCAGCTTTCAACCGGTGCGGGCAGTTCCTTCTCGTCCAGTTCATCGAGCAAGCCGTTTTCATCGGTCAGCTCCTCGCCGACGGTGAGTCCCTACATGAACCTGTTCCGCGAAGATCTTAACGGCAACAGCGACTTAAACTACCAAACGCTGGTGCAGCCGCAACTTAAGCAGCAGCAATACAATCAGCAATTCCAGAGACAGAACATGGAACTGTCCTCCCGTGTTCAGCAGATTTCGGCGCAAAGCGATTACAAGAATCCGGCTGGCTCCGAGACGATGTATCCGACGGGCCACCAAACTGCGTTCGGCGCTTACTCGCATTTCTATCCGAGCCTGGGTCAGCAGCGCCGCAAGCGGTAGCTCGGTGGGGCGGCTAGCCGCGTCCGGCGCGGCTTTGGCGATAGTACTTCCAGCCGGGCAGAAAAAACGCCGCGGCCGACACTAGGCCGTAGAGCGAGATGCCCCAGTCGAGACCGCGCCGCTGGAGTTCTGCCATGACGAGCGCGGTGGCAAACATCGCGGCCGCCTGCAAATAGAACAGCCCGGAGAGGATACCGGCTTTCGCCACGAACACCGCCCCGCCGATTAGACCGAGCACCGGCGAGAGCGTGAGCACCGGCAGCCCGAGCAGCGACTCGACCACGAACAGCAGGATCACCGCCGCGACGCTCCCGCCCCAGACGTGGGCGATCTGCCGCTCGACCGCGGTGACCGGCCCGATGCGATGCCGCAGCATCCAGAAGATCGGCGCCCAGAGCGCGAGCCCGCCGCCCCAGAGCATCAAGTAGGGCCACGGCCGCGCGCACTCCGGCCACTCGGCGCGGTTCGCATGCAGCCAATTGGTGACCAGGCACATCACCAGGATCACCGCCGCGTGCCACATCCACAGCAGGCCCCAGTTCTCGAGCACCGTGGCATGATGCGTTTCGCGAAACACACGGGCGATAATCTGCGAGAACTGCCCGCTGCGGGCGGAGATCGGTTCGTCGTGGAGATAGGCCGTCAGATCGTCGGCCAGCGCCACCGCACTCGCATAGCGCAATTCCGGCGGCTTCTGCAGGCACTTGAGCACGATCATCTCCAGATCGCGGTCGAGCTTGCGATTCAGCAGCCGCGGCGGCAGCGGGTCCTGCTCCAACACCATCAGCACCGTGTCGACCGGCGACGGCCCCTGAAACGGCGGCCGGCCGGTGAGCAATGCGTAGAGGATGGTGCCGAGGCTGTAGACGTCGCAAGCTGGCCCGATCGTGCCGCGGTCGCCGCTGGCAAGCTCCGGCGCCATGTAGGCGGGCGTGCCGAGCACCGCACCCGAACGCGTGAGGCTCGACCCCGCGTCGAGCTGTTTGGCAAGGCCGAAGTCGGTGACGTGCGGTTCGCCGACCGCGTCGATCAGGATGTTCGCCGGCTTGAGATCGCGGTGGACGACTCCCTGGGTGTGCGCGTAGTGGATGGCGCGAGCCACGGTGGCGATCAGCCCGGCTGCCTCGACCGATGGCAGCGGGCCGTCGGCAAGTCTCTCGGCCAGCGTCTCGCCTTCGATCAACTGCATGCTGAAATAGCATTGACCCTTGTGATTGGCGACTTCGTAAATCGGCACGATGTGCGGGTGCTGGAGCCGCCCGGCTGCCTCAGCTTCCGCCTGAAAGCGTGCCAAGTCGTCGACCGACGCGAGCGTGCCGCGGAGAATCAATTTCACCGCCACGTCGCGCTGTAGGCTCTTCTGTCGGGCACGATAGACGACTCCCATGCCGCCGCGGCCGAGTTCTTCCTGCAATTCGTAATCGGGAAGATCACTCGGCAACGGCGCCGCGGGACCGCCATCGGCCAACTCCGCGTCATCGCCGGTCACGCCGGCGACGGCTCCGGCGACCAGCACCGTGCTCCACAGCGCCCGCAGCTCGTCCGCCAAGTCGGGATGCTGCCGCGCGACGTCGTCGAGCTTTGGCGAATCGCCGGCGCGGACGGCTTCGGTGAGCTCTTCCAAGAGCGCCGCCAGCCGGTTATCTCGATCGTTCGGTTCGTCGGCGTCGGTCACTTGTTGGTTGCCTCGTCGGTCAAGAGCTCGCGTAGCCGCCGCAACGCCCGCAGATAACGCATGCTCGCCGCCTGCGGCGAGAGACCGAGCGCGGTCGCCACCTCCGAGTTAGACAACTGCTCGAAATGCCGCATCACGACGATTTCCTGATCCTGCGGCTCGAGCGCGCGGCAGGCATCTTCGAACCGTCGCTTGAGCTCGCGCCAGGTGGCGGCCGCGGCCGGCGTGAGTTGGCCGTCGCAGAGCTCGAGCGCAATGTTGCGGGTTGTCTGATCGCGCGGCAAGCGGACGTCGAGCGGCTGCTCGCGATCGAGGCTCCGCCGCGCGGCCACGCGGTGGCGGCGATGGGCGTCGATCAGCCGATCCTTCGCCATCTGCCGCAGCCAAAGATGGAAGGGCATTTGCGGGTTCTTCAAATACTGCTTGAGCCGCCGATGGGCCTCCAGCAGCACGTCCTGCGCGACATCGCTAGCATCGACGCGGCGTGCGAGCGCGGGATCCATTCGCAACTGGATCATTCGCCGCACCGCCGCGCGGTGGCGTGCCAGCAGTCGGTCGACGGCCGCCGCATCGCCCTGCCGGGCGTGAGCGAGCAATTCCTGCGTGTCTTGCGAATCGGGCCACATGATCGCTCCAGTATCCGCTGGCCCGTGCTGGCTGACAACGGCGTCGGCCGGCCGCGCGAACACCTAAAAACGCCTTACAATCGGCAAACTGATCTTGTGGCCGTTGTAGCGGGTTTGATAAAAGCCACGCCGCTTATCGGTCTACCTCTTTTCACTCGACATTCCAACGCATTGCAGTCCGACGGTTTCCGCGGCAATTCAGCCGCTGGGTCGGCGGACGCACTTATCCGTCCGCCAGGCAATCCGCCCCGCGCACGTGCGGCGGTCTTTTTCAGCATTCAACGGTGAACTATGTCGCTCAACGAATGGCATGGCATTCTCTCGCGTGCATTGCGCGTACTGCTCGTTTCCCACGTGCTGTGCGGGATCGCCCTGGCACAGATGCCCGCCGCGCCGTCGCCAGCCAATTCGGCCTGGACCGTTCGTCGCCCCACCGCTGCGCACCGCTTGCCGCTCGCGCGGCTGATACGCAACCCGGAGGAAGCGGGCGGCGGACCGAAATACGCGCTCGCCGACCAATCGGGCAACATTCAGCGCTATGTCGAGCCGGTGCCGGGCATCGATCTCGAACCGTACGTTGGTTATGCCGTGCAGGTTCGCCACGACACGGGTCGCACGCTATTGGCTTCGCAGCTCGTGCTGCCCGGGCAGGAATCGGAATCGATCCTCGACGATTCGACCGTCGAGCAAGCTACGCCGCCGACGCGAGCCGATTCGCTGTTTCGCGGGTTGATCGAAGCCCCCGATCCAATGGCGAGCAACTCGATGGCGAGTAGTTCCATGGCGAGCAACACGGGTGGTCCGACGTGGCAAGGCGCCGCATCGGGCGTGCAGCTTGCACAGTATGTCCAGAACCCCGGCACACCGGTCGTCATTCAGCAAGGCGTGCCAATGCAGCAGCAAATGGTGATGCAGCCGCAAATGCCGGTTGAACAGGGCATGCCGCCGATGATGGGTCCGCAAGGCATGGTTAGCTACGATCCGGCCATGGCCGGCGCGCCAATCTATCTCGACGGCCCTTCGCCATGCGGTCCGCAGGGGTGCCCCTGCCCGCAACCGCAGATGGTGATGCAGCCCTGTCCGCAGCCGGTCGCCCCCTGCCCGCCGCCGCCGCAACCGATGCGTTGGGCGATTTGGGGCGAAGCGCTCTGGCTCCATCCGACCGGCGTCGACATGGCCCACGCTCAGCAACAAAACGGCCTTGGCGGCGCGGGCACTGTGCCGTTCGGAAACATTGGCGTCGTCGACCCAGGCTATGAGCTCGGCTTCCGCGCCGGCGCGGAAGTTCGCTTCTCGCCGAAGGGAGCCATCTTCGGTCAATACACGTGGTTCACCTCCAGCGCTAGCGATAGTCTCGGCGCCCCGACTATTCCCGGCGGTGGTGGCGCGGTTGGCTCGCTGGTGCACCATCCGGGCGCGTCGTTGACCGCGTCGGCCGGTCCGGTCGACGCCACCTACGACATCGATTTCCAGCTGGCCGATCTGGCCTACCGCTACTTTGTATCCTGTTCGCGTACCGGCGAGGTGAGCGTCTTTGCCGGCGGCCGATTCGGAAAACTTAAGCAGGACTTCGGCCAGTTCGGCAATTTCGGCGGTGGGGCGGGCGGGGACATCGACACCACGACCAGCATCGACTTCACCGGCGGCGGCCCGATCGCCGGCATCGCGGCCGAGCACCTGATCGACTCCTCGCGGTTCAGCGTCTATGGCAAGGGCCTCGTCGCCGCGCTCACGGGCACGTTCGATTCCCACTACCAAATGTTCAACGACTCGACCGACACCACGCTAGCCATTTCCAATTGGAGCGACGACCGCATCGTGCCGATGCTCGAATACGAGCTCGGCATCAAATGGACCGGCCCGCAAAACCATTGGCGCGTCGCGCTCGGGTACATGGCCTCCTATTGGTTCAACATCGTCTCGACGCCCGTCTGGGCCGACGCCGTGCAGGCCGACAATTACGTAAACGTCAGCGACACCATCGCGTTCGACGGTGCCGTCGGCCGCGTGGAATTCCGCTGGTAGGCTGCGGCGCCGCATCTTGCTTGTGGTAGAATCGCCTGTGGACTCCGCGGATCGCAATCTGCCGTCGGACACGGCAGGCTCCCTGCGACCGGTCCCACTCGGAGCTGGCAGTTGCTGCCAGAGCGATCATGGCCACCACTCGCATTGCTCGCATTCTCGACGAAGTCGGCTCGCTGGCTTTTCCCGGCGTGTTCGATACGCTCTCGGCCAAGATCGCCGAGCGGGTCGGCTTTCCGATGGGGTTCGTGTCGGGCTACAGCGTGGCCGCCACCGCGATCGGCGAGCCCGACATGGGGCTGCTCACGCAAACGGAAATGGTCGAGCGGGCCCGCTGCATCTGTGCGAGCGTGGCGATCCCGATCATCGTCGACGCCGACACCGGCTACGGCAATCCGCTCAACGTCTGCCGCACGGTCAACCAACTGATCGCCGCCGGTGCGGCCGGGTGCTTCCTGGAAGACCAGGTGTGGCCCAAGAAGTGCGGCCACATGCGCGGCAAGCACGTGATCCCGCGCGACGACTACCTGCACAAGATTCGCGCCGCGGTCGAAACGCGCGGCGACCGCGACTTCTTCATCGTCGCCCGGACCGACGCGCTGGCGGTCGAGGGCATCGACGAGGCGGTCGCGCGGGTCGAAGCGGCTCGATCGTTGGGCGCCGACGCCAGCTTCATCGAAGCGCCCGAGTCGCGCGAGCGGCTCGAGGAGATCGGCCGGCGGTCGCCCGCGCCGAACGTGGCCAACATGATCGAAGGGGGCAAGACGCCGGTGCTCGCCAAAGAGGAGCTGGCCCAACTCGGCTTCCACCTGATCCTCTATCCGCTCGCGGGCCTCTACGCCTCGGCCCGCGCGATCGAACGGACTTACGAGCAGCTCCGCGACGCCGGCACGACCCTCGACAGCGAACAGCCGCTGATGACGTTCGCGGAGTTCAATTCGCTCGTCGGCGTGGAAGAAAAGTACGCGCAGGCGCAGCGGTTCGGGGTGAGTTAGCTTGACGCCGCGCTGCTTTACGTCACGCTTCAATCCCGAGCGAGTCGCCGGCGCGGCGAGCGGGGCATCCGGCCAGGCGGTTTTTGGGGAGCGGCGGTGGAGTTCTTTTGTTTGCATCCGCGTAGCCATTCTGCTAGCAGCTCTCCGGGTCGGCGGTGAATTGTTGTGACGGAGGTTCCGGCCGACGAAACAGGTGCAAGGCTTGGCAAAACTGGCTGGTTTGCGAGTTGCTTGAACGTGGCATCGTGAACCACAAAACGCGATCTTGATCATGGTTGCTACTACTTCGGCGGCAGGCTGCTGGTGAACTCGACGGCCCAGTCGACCCAGCGGCTGAGTCGTGCGGCGTCGCGCCAGCCGGCCGGCTCGATCATCGCCCAGCCGCGCATCGGCCGGCCCGTGATGTCGAATGGCCGGGCGTGCTCTTCGCCGAGCACGAGCCGGGCCGCATCGTCGCCGAGCCGCAGGATGAGAAACTCCTTCCACGCGCCGCAACAGATGTTGCCGCCCAGGAGGAAGCCGACGCCGCCGAACATTTTCTTCTCGGTGAGGTTTTTTCTTCGGCCAAGCAGCTGGCGGATTTTCACAGCGAGGATTTCATCGTAGGGCATGGGAGGATTTAGGGGTCGGGTGTCAGGGGGAGGGGGAGCAACTGAGGCCGCGGCGGCGTGCCGCCGAGTAAAGGCCGAGGGCGGTCGGGAATTGGTGACTGATGAGTGGCCATTGCTCTCAACTCTCGACTCTCGACTCTCAACTTACACCTGACCTCTGTGATTTGTCCCGCCGTCGCTCGGACGATTGGGACAATTGGCCCCGGCGTTCGGGGTTTTTTGCGTTTTGTCTGGCGGTGCTGTTTGGGACTCGCGGCGCAACCTGTGACCGGCATCGATGTTGCGCAAACGCCGCGGCCGGGCAAACGCAATCGGAGGCGACAATTCGCTCTCGAATTGTCCGCCGCGGCGTGCACTTCGCTGCGAGAATCGTGGAATTCTCGTGCGCCGCGACGGACAAAAGGCCGGGCTGAATTGTCCGCCAATGTCAGCAGGATGGGACTTGGTCGGCGGGCGAAATGATCGGGATCGCCCCGTTCGAGCATCCAGGCGGCCGCCCGCCAATGACTGGCGGCCGCTGTGCGCATCGCCTGGAGCGGACTGAGCTGGGCCTGGAGCCGGGCCTCGCGAAACCGCCGGCCGAAGTCGGGATTGCGTGCGGCCTCGCGACGAATCGTGTTGGGCGCACACTGGACATAGTGGGCCGCCGCCTGCAAGCTGCAGCCGGCCGACAGGAGGGCACAGACCTCGCGTAGCTTCCCCTCGTCCAAAATTCGTTCTCGTCCGCGTGGCATGGTGGTTCCCCAGTCGTTAGGTGCTAGGTGATAGGCGTTAGGTGCTCGTTGGCAAACGTCGGCATTTCGCGGCCCAAACGGCTCCGCGGCAGCAAGCGTTCCGCGGCTCTAACGTAGCAGATGTACAGTTACATTCAATCGCTGTTTTTGGACACCCCGCTGGAGAAAGTGGCGAGGAGTCAGGTGCCAGATTGCGGATTGGCTCTCTGCACGCAGTTTGCCCGCCAAGGCGGGCTCTTGGCTCTCGGCGTTGGCTGACCAATGGCTGAAAGCTGACGGCTGAAATCGCGCGATCCAATTGTCGAACGCAATCTCACTAACGACGAGGCCGCTTTGGCCGAGGTGGCGACGGTTCATGGTGCATCAACTTGGGCGTGGCGCTTACGGGACCGAAGGCCCTGCGCGAAATCCTTTGACTTTTGTTCTTGGCGACCGGTACAATGCGGGCAATAGGGGCAGTTGAATCGCGAAAGGATGAGGAGTGTGGCCTAATGCGATGTTACTGCTGTTTTATTCGACGACGCAGTTGGTATTGCCGGATTGTCTACATTCTGCTGGCGACAATTGCGCCGCCCGCTTGGGGGCAAAATTGGCAGTGGATTAACCACTTTGGTACGACGAGTTTGGAGAATGAGGTTGCCGTCGCGGCGGATGCTATGGGCAATGTGTTTGTGACAGGCGCCACACGAGGCAGCTTGGCAGGAACAAATGCTGGTGATTGGGATGTATTTCTGCGCAAGTTCAATGCGTCTGGCGATGCGATCTGGTCGCGTCAGCAAGGGACGAGCGGAGTTGATATTAGCTTCGACATTAAAGCGGATGGAGCCGGCGGCGCTTATATCACCGGCGAGACGAGAGGTGATGCATTCGTGAGCCGATACGATGCGGCAGGAAATCAGCTGTGGCATCGTCTGATTGATTCGGGCAGTGGCGATGTGGGCTGGGCCTTGTCGGTCGACCATCTTGGAAACATTTATGTGTCCGGCGAAACTGGAGGTGACCTCGACGGACCGAATCAAGGAAAGAGCGACGTGTTTGTTAGTAAGTTGAGCCCGGCAGGCGATTTACTATGGACGAGGCAATTCGGGACGATCGACAGCGACTTCAATGGGGGCGTTTCGGCTGACGGTCTGGGGAACATTTACGTCGCAGGCAGCACAGCGGGCGTTTTGGACGGTGCCAACAACGGATCATTTGATGCATTCATTCGGAAGTTCGATGACAACGGCAACGTGCAATGGACGCGCCAATTTGGAACTGTGGAGGAGGATAGTATTCGAAGGATAGCGGCTGACCAACTCGGCAACATATTTGTCGGTGGCGAAACATTCGGAAGTCTTGCCGGCGTCTATTCTGGGACGGAAGGTGACGCCTACGTCAGCAAATTCAATTCGACGGGTGATCGCGAATGGAGCCGGCAGATTGGCACAACAACTCTCGAGCAGCTATACGGCTTGTCCAGTGACGGACATGGAAACGTCTTTTTCGCGGGACAGACAAGGGGGAATTTGTTTTCCCTCAATGCAGGAAATGGCGACGTGTTCTTCGGCCAGCTCGATGCTGCTGGAGAATTCATTTTCAGGCGGCAATTTGGAACGATAGATTTTGACATTGCGTCTGGAGTTTCCGCTGACGGGCACGGAGGTTTGTACTTGTCGGGGCTAATCGGAAGTGGTGCAACAGATTACGACGCGTTCGTTGCCAGGGTCCCTGAGCCGGCGACGTTTTCGATTTTCGCGATGGGCTTGCTAGCCGCACTTGGTCGGCGGAGCGAACAACGTCGCGGAGCCCTGGCGAGGAGCAAGTCCGAGGGCGGTAGCTTCTTGTGACCTCTTGGCTCTCCGCGGTATTCGGATTGCGGCTCCCGTTCGAGACCGAGCAGAGCTCCGATCACATCGGCTTTCGGGTCGTGGTAGTTCGCCCGAGACAAGTAGCAAGTAGCAAGTAGGATGGGTTGGTTGTCCGCGAAAACCCATCATTCAACCGCTTGTGAGGCCAAAGGGCTCCAGATCCTGCGAATTGCCGCAAAGCTAGCTTGCCGCAAACGCAAACAACCTGATACCCTGCCCGCCAATGCCTCGAACAACCCTTGCGTTTTCCGATACCGGAGTACTATACTTTTGTACAACATACGAAGGGGCTTTACTGGGAAGGGTCAGCATATGGCACAGTCTTCAACGATAGAATGGACAGAGGCCACTTGGAACCCGGTCACCGGCTGCACGAAGATCAGCCCGGGCTGCAAGTTTTGCTACGCCGAACGGATGGCGAAAAGGTTGCAGGCAATGGGGCAGGCACGTTACCGAGATGGCTTCAAGTTAACTCTGCAAGAGGACCAAGTTGACTTGCCACTGAAATGGAGATCGCCGCGTACTATATTCGTAAATTCAATGAGCGATTTGTTTCACGCAGATGTTCCATTGCCATTCATCCAGCGGTGCTTTGAAACAATGAAAAAGGCTGAACAGCATACATTTCAGATCTTGACAAAAAGACCAGAGCGAGCCGCCGAGTTAGCGAAGGATTTATGTTGGCCCGAAAATGTCTGGTTGGGAACAAGTGTAGAAAATCAAGATTACACTTGGAGAATCAAGGAACTTGCAAGGGTTCCTGCCCAAGTACGCTTTCTATCCATTGAACCATTGATTGGTCCAATTAATCGATTGCCTTTGCATCGCATCAACTGGGTGATCGTTGGCGGTGAGTCCGGTCCTGGCGCGCGGACAATGAAATCTGATTGGGTAACTAGTCGTCCCTGAAAAAATGTCTGTTGGCCGCGTCGGCATGATTTTGAGGTGCGAGCTGGGGCGAATCAAACGGGCATCGGCAGGTGCGATGTTCGGCGGGACGCGACTTCGGCGGTGAGCCTGACCGCGAGCCGGTGCCAGAGCCAGAAAATTGGCGCAAAAACAGCCCACCGCAGCAGTTTGCGGAGGTTGTACCCAGCGGCACTCAGCACCGCGTTGATTTTGTCGCCTTCTCGGCCGGTCAGGTAGTTCCGATTCATGCGGTTGTCACTCTTCAGGTGACCGATCGTCGGCTCAATGGCCGCACGACGTTTCAACATCCGGCGAAGCATCCGCGTCGCTCGCTTGGGAATCGTGCGGACCACGTGGACGATGGCCGAGCCTGCGTAACCGTGCCCGCGGTAGCCTTGGTCCACCATCACATCGTCAGGCGTGTGACCTGTTAGCCGTTCAACTTGTTGGATCGCGCCGTTGAGCGTGTGCCCGTCGTAAGGATTGCCGTGCCAAGCCTGGATACCGACGATCCAATTCCTCTTACTGGTAGTGGCCACGCTGGCCTTGCAGCCGAACTCGTAGCGTTGGTGCGCTTTTCCCTTACAGATGCATTCCACCTCGGGAGCATGCACGCTGTAGAGTTTGTTTTTGCTGGTCCGCGTCTGCACCAGCAGACGCTCCGCCATGGCGAGGAGCTCACGCAGGGGCTCGTCAGCGATTTGGCCCTGGATGACGGGCGCTTTTCGCTGGATGTCCCGCAGCACACGACCCAAGATCGTCTTCAGCTGACGCGTCATCTTCGCCGCCCTTTTCATCTGCCGTGCGTGGGCATAACGGCCTTGTTTGGCCAGCAGCTGCTTGCTCTTGAAACGATAGTTCTGACGAAGTGGGAGGCCCAAGGATTTGGCCCGCCTCACCAGCGCCACACGCATCTTGTGATACAGTCGGGCATCGGTCGGAAAGGCGATGGCCTTCTCCTGGACCGTCGTGTCGACATTGACCTTCTGGAACTCCTGGGGCCTGACCGCCTTCATGGCTAACGCCGTGCGAATCGTCGCCTCCAACAGCTTCTCCAACCGCTCGGCACCGACCCGCTTCCGCCAGCGGCTCAAACTCGACGGATCGATCGGCAACTCGTGCTGCATGTACTGGCAGCCGCAGAAGTATTGCCAGTACGGGTTCTCCACCCAACGGGCGACGACCGACTCGTCGCTCTCGTCGTAGGCGTGTTTCAGGTACAGCAGGCCGACGATCAGTCGCGTGTTGACCCCCGGTCGGCCTAGCTCGTCCGCATAGCAAGCGTCGATGGCCGCGTCGAACTGCGACCAGTCGATCCGCTCGGCCAGCACGTAGAGCGGGTGCTCGGGATTCAAGAGCTCACTCAGATGGGCGCCAAATAATTCACACTGCGGAGTGGCTGCTTTGGGCTTCATTTTTTGCCAGCTTTCGGGACCGTCGGGACCAAAACCTGGCAAATTTTAGTGCCACCCAGCAAGCTATGCACCCTCAAATCTCTGGCGAATTTGTGATTTATCAGGGACGACTAACTAACATTAGAGATAGGTGCATACGTTTCCGCGTTCCATTTTTTTTCAAGCAATGGGGTGGAGTTCAAAAATCGCGCACTGGGAGAGAATTAGACCTTAAGCAAGCGAAGCTTTCACGCTGATTGCATAAAAATACTCGAAACCACCCCTGTTTTACGGGTATCATGGGCACACAGTGCAAGCCCACCCCACGACACAAGGAGGATTTCGAGTGAAACACAGTATACCGAAACGTCTGCGGCAAGCCCAGCGACGCATCGAGCAACGGTTGGCCGGGCCGCGTGCCGATCAGGGAACGCCCATGTTTACGGCGTCGAACATCCGTTTCGAACTGGCCGACAAGACCCGAGGGATCGGCGTGGGCGGCATCGGCGTGGTGCATCGACTCGCTCGGGAAATCGGGCTGATCGAGGCCATCGATCGCCGCCTGCACCTGCTGAAAATCCACAGGCCTTATCACGAGTCGGACCACGTGCTGAATCTGGCCTACAACGCCTTGTGCGACGGCACCCGGCTGGAAGACGTCGAGTTGCGCCGCAATGACGAGGCCTTCCTCGACGCCTTGGGCACGGAGCGGATCCCCGATCCCACCACCGCCGGCGACTTCTGCCGTCGGTTCGACGAAGGAGACGTCCGCTCGCTGATGCGGGCAGCCGACGACGCGCGGCTGAACGTTTGGGCCCAGCAGCCGAAGAAGTTTTTCGACCGCGCCACCATCGACCTCGACGGCACGCTGGTGGTCACCACCGGCGAGTGCAAAGTCGGGATGGACATCTCTTACAAGGGCACTTGGGGCTACCATCCCTTGTTGGTCACTCTGGCCGAAACCGGCGAAGTGCTCCGCGTGGTCAATCGCTCCGGGAATCGGCCCAGCCACGAAGGAGCCGCCGAGGAGGCGGACGGGGCCATCGCCTTGTGCCGTCGCGCGGGCTTCCGCAAGATCGTGCTTCGCGGTGACACGGCCTTCAGCCAGTCGGAGCAGCTCGACGCCTGGGATGCCGAGGAGGTGAGCTTCTACTTTGGCTTCAAGGCCCTGCCCAATCTGGAGGAAATCGCGGAAAACCTGCCGAACACGGCCTGGCAGAAGCTCCTCCGCGAGCCGCGTTACGAAGTGCGGACCGCAGCGCGGCAGAGACCCAAAAACGTGAAGCAGCGGATCATCCGCCGCCGCGAGTTCGAGGTTCTGCGGCTCCAGAGCGAGGATTACGCGGAGTTTGAATACAGGCCCACGGCGTGCGAGCAGTCGTACCGCCTGATCGTGCTCCGCAAGAACATTTCGCACGAGAAGGGCGAGACGCGGCTGTTCGACGAGATTCGCTACTTCTTCTACATCACCAACGATTGGGCCGTCGATGCCGAGGACGTGGTGTTCGAGGCCAACGACCGCTGCGATCAAGAGAACTTGATTGCTCAGTTGGCCGGCGGAGTGCGGGCGCTCTCGGCACCGGTCGATAATCTCTACAGCAATTGGGCCTACATGGTGATGACCGGCTTGGCGTGGAACCTCAAGTCGTGGTGGGCGTTGTCGTTGCCGGAGGATGGCCGCTGGGGCGAAGCGCATCGGCGCAGAAACAGGAAGTGCTGCGGATGGAGTTCAAGACGTTCCTCTGCGCCTTCATCAAGATTCCCTGCCAGATCGTCCGCACGGGCCGCCAGCTGATCTACCGCGTACTGAACTATCACCCACGCTTGCCGGTGTTCTTCCGCTTGTGCCGGACGTTGCGTTGTTGACGGAGCCGCCGATGAAGCCGGAGTCTGGATGCTCCGGTCCGCCGCCACCCTGAACCACACAGACGTGTCAACGAGTCGCGAAATGAAGCAACCCAGAATTCGACAACTCCCCCCCGACGCCGACCGCGTCAGGCCGGTCGTGCACGCACTGGCCAACCCCAAAAATACAACGCCAATTACCCATTAACGTTCGCTTGTTTAAGGATTAGAAGGCCGAACATGGGACGAAATGCCAATTATCGACAGGGGGATTAATGGCCAAAAGAAAAGATCGGTGGCCTGAGTTATGCGACCTAGTCGCTGCGGATGATGGCTTGCCATGTCGTCCGGCTGGAGCTTGGACAGAGGAAAAACTTTTTAGATGGAATAGCACTTAGAGATTACTAGTGCAATGGCTGCAAATACTAAGTGGTCAGCACTTGTGTACGTTGACTTATTTGGCGGACCGGGAATATGCAGATTAAAAGAAACTAAAAAGCGCTTTCCTGGCTCAGCCCTCTTAGCAGCATACGCACCCAAGCCATTTAGCAAAATCTTGGTGTGCGAGCAAAAAGCAAAAGTAGCCGTGGCCCTGCAAACACGATTAACCAACCTGGTTGGTGATCGTGCTTCTGTAGTAGTTGGCGACTGCAATGTCCAGTATCAACAAATAGTCGAACAGATTCCGCAGGGTGCGCTAACGTTGGCGTTCATTGATCCAGAAGGACTTCATATCCATTTTGAAACCTTACGAGCCCTGACGACGAATCGGAGAGTTGATTTAGCCATATTACTGCCAGATGGAATGGACATTGTTAGAAATGTAGAAACGAAAAGCAAAGAGATTCTAAACTTGATCGCTTCTTAGGTCCAGATTCAGATTGGCGTACTCAATGGCAAGATCTGGCCAATCGGAATCCTGAGAATACATGCCAGCTGTTCTCCGATATCTACAAGTCGCAGTTAAGAAGTCAATTGGGGTACGTTGCTTTCAGCGACGAGATTTACAAAGCCAACAAAACTCCGATTTATCGAATAATTTATGCGTCAAAACATGAACTTGGAAGGAAGTTCTTCGAGGGTATTTCCAAGATCGATAGTGGTGGGCAGAAACAGCTGTTTTAACAGCTGCACATTTCATGTGGCCACTCAAAGGCCGGAGGGCAGGAAGCAGCAGGACGGAGGGCAGGCCTTCGATCGTCGCGAGCAGTGGCCGACCCGGAAGCCGGGTACCTCGCAGTGGCACCCTGGGACTTCTCCAACAGTTTTAGGAAGTCCGACTTGTCGATTCCTCCTTGAACTTGTTTCAGGACATTCCCCTGGGCATCGGTGATGATCGTGGTGGGCGTGCCGCCGACGTTGTAACGCTTCACCGCTGCGGCGGCAGTGGGATCGTCCACGTCGAGGAGCACGGGGATGAACTCGGCGTTAACCGTCGCTTCGACTTGATCGTCGGCCCAGACGGTGCGTTTCATGATGCGGCAGGGGACGCACCACTTGCCGGTGAAGAAGAGGATCATCGGCTTGCCGGATTGGGCGGCCCGCTGTTGGGCTGCGGCGAAGTCGTCGGCCCAGGCGATGTTGTTGGCGGGGACGTAGAAACAGTACCAGGCGTAGGCGAGCGAAACGACGAGGAAGATGAGCCAGAACGCTTGCCACCACCAGGGCGACTTGCGCCGGCGGGGCTGGGGTGCGGGGTCGGCGGGGGGCGGTGATGGGGATGATGCGTTGTTCATGGAATTCATGATACAACGAGCAGGGGGCAGGGAGCAGGGGGGCAGGGGGCAGATGTTTGCGGCGACGGTCAGGTTGCCCCGGCCTCGCTCTCGTTTGCTCTGACTTGGTAACGAAGTGCCACCATGCCGCTCTTGTAGGCTTTAGCTTCGGCCAGATGCAGGGGGATGTCTCGGTCGAGCTTCTCGAAGAATGAGATTCCATCACCGATCAAAATCGGCACGATCGAATAGCGAACTTCATCAGCGAGCCCAAGCCGAAGACATTCGCCGGAAACCGTGCCGCCTCCAACAAACCAAATCGAACGGAACCTGGGCCGGAGGCGTTCATTGACGAACTCCGCAAGAGTGCCTGAGTGGAACTCTACGGACTCCCGGGTCCTGGAGAGATCGCGACTCGTAAGGACGAAGGTAGGCTTGTTGCCATAGGCCCATCCGAATCCTTGCGCTTCAAAACGAAGCGCCGTCTCATAGGTTCGAGATCCCATGACGTAGCAGTCGATCTTCTTGAGGAACGCTTCGATGTATTCCGGGTCCATGGTGTCCCCGCCGACGAATTCGTCGGAGGTTTCGAGCCAGTCCACGCGCCCATCCCGGCGAGCGACGAAACCGTCGAGACATGCCACCATGTGGATCGTGACGTGAGAACTTGGGTTTGTCTGAGCGCTACGGTTTGTCATCATTTCGTTCCTGTCTCGAAAGCGATCGATGGCAACACTCTATGGAGCCGACGAACGACCGAGTTTACCTGCACCGTTCGCCGGGTGCCACTGGCCATGCCAGTGTATCGTGCGTTCAAATTCGATCGAGCATACCAAGCGGCAAGCCGTGAATGAGAGGCCGTCTCGTTAGTTGTCATAGAGCGCGGCTCTCACCTCACGTCGAGCAGCTTGAGCATCGGCTTGAGTGCGAATTGCCGGTAGCGAGGGAAGGAGCTATCAGCTATTAGCGGTCAGCCGTCAGTCGACAGCCTTCAGCTCGACACATGTCCGTTGAGCGAGTGAATTTCCAGCGCCGACATCAAGAGCAGGTCGAGCACGCTGTGGCTTTCGTTCGGATGCACGACGATGACTGTGCGGCCGGTTGGAGCGTGGGCCACAAAATCAGGATGCGGCACTTCGATCGCGCGGCCATCGGCCGTGCGGATCGTGAATGGCGCAAAAGGGGACCTGATGAAGCACGGCTTGGAATTGGTCGGTCGTCATACCGCAATTCTAACCCCTCGGTAGAAGATTGCAGGAAATGGACGAATCGCAGCAGGAGAATTGCAAAGTCTCAAGGCCAAGGGGTCAGGTCCATGTTTTCGGCCGACGGTTATGCGGCTAGTTGATGCTCGTTGGCCGAAAAAATGGACCAGACCCCGACTTTGCAGTTCTCCTGCGAATCGCAGCACATCTTCCAACCGGTGCTCACTCGTCCGAGCTGATGTAGCCTTCCTTCTCGAGCCGCAGGTAGATTTCCTGGGCGGCTTCTTCGGCGGTGAGCTTGAGCGTGTCGATGACGACTTCGGCGTCTTCGGGAATGTCATAGGGGTCGCTGATGCCGGTGAACTCTTTGATGATTCCGGCGCGGGCCTTGGCGTAGAGGCCCTTGCGGTCGCGCTTCTCGCACTCTTCGACGCTGGTGTTGACGTGTACCAGGATGAAGCCGCCGTGCGGCTCGACCATCGCGCGGACCTGCTTGCGGATGTTGTCGTACGGTGCGATTGGGGCGCAGATGGCGATGCCGCGGTGCTTGGTGATCTCGGCCGCCACCCAGCCGATGCGGCGGATGTTGATGTCGCGGTGCTCCTTCGAGAAGCCGAGCTCGCTGGAGAGGTTCTTGCGCACGAGGTCGCCGTCGAGGATTGTGATTGGCCGGCCGCCGAGTTCCAAGAGCTTCGAAAGGAGCACGTTGGCGATCGTGGATTTGCCGCTGCCCGAGAGGCCCGTGAAGAACACCGAAAAGCCCTGTTTGCCGCGGGCCGGATGGCTGCGGCGCAGTTCCTTCACCACCTCCGGATACGAGAACCAGGCGGGGATCTCGGTGCCCAGAGCCAACCGATCGCGGAGCTCGGTGCCGGAGATGTTGAGCGTTTTCTTGTCCTTGGGCACTTCGTCGATCGGGTAGTACGTCTCTTCATCGGGCACGAAGACCATCAGCTTGAAGTCGACCATCTGCACGCCGAGCTCTTTCTCGTGCTGCTTCATCAGCTCCTGGGCGTCGTACGGGCCGTAGAACGGTTTGCCGTTCGAGTCGTTGCCGGGACCGGCGTGGTCGCGGCCGACGACCAGGTGCGTGCAGCCGTGGTTGCGGCGGATGATCGCGTGCCACAGCGCCTCGCGCGGCCCGCCCATCCGCATCGCCAGCGGCAGCAGCGACAGGTAGGCCGTGTTCTGCGGATAGTGGCTCATCAAAGCCTGGTAGCAGCGGACGCGGGTGTAGTGGTCGACGTCGCCGGGCTTGGTCATGCCGACGACCGGGTGCACGAGCAGGTTGGCATCCTGCTCCTTGGCGGCCCGCAGAGTGAGCTCGTGGTGGGCGCGGTGCATCGGGTTGCGAGTTTGGAAGGCGACGATTTTCCGCCAGCCGCGCTTGGCGAACTCCTCGCGGAGTTGGGCCGGCGAATGGCGGAGCGTGCGATAGTCGTAGTGGAGCGGCGGCTGCAGCGCTTCGACCTTGCCGCCGACGTAGACTGGCTTGCTCTGATTCATCAAGTAGCTGACGGCCGGGTGCTTCTGGTCGGTCGTGCCGAAGACGGCCTTCGCCTCGGCCTCGCGATCGGGAGCCCAGACGTCTTCGACGTGGACCACCGCGAGCATCACGCCCTCGGCATCGCGGAGCGCGACTTTGTCGCCCTTTTTGAGCTTGTCGGCAAACTCCTGCGCGACGTCGAGCGTGATCGGCATCGGCCAGAGCGTGCCATCGGCGAGCCGCATCTTCTCGCAGACCGAGTCGTAGTCGGCCTTGGTCATGAAGCCGGTGAGCGGCGAGAAGCCGCCGTTGGACAGGAGTTCGAGGTCGCAGAGTTGCCGCGGCGTGAGATCCCAGGAGGGCCAATCGCGGGAGTGCGACTTGATTTCGGCGGCGCGTTCGGGTGAGACGGTGAGATCGACGAGGGTGCCCCCGTGCGGGGCAATCAGATGGCTGGTCACGCTAGTGCTCGCTTCCTATAGGGTGGGATGGTCCGGAGGCTGGGCTTGGTTGAACCCGTCAATATAGGACAAGTGGCGTGATCGCTCAACGCCAGCCAGGGCACCGCTCGATTGGCCCCGATCGGCATGGAGCGACCATTCGCCGAGCGCTTCGTCGGCCGGACAGCGGCAAAAATGCCGCAAGAAACTGATTTAGACAAGTGGGATCGCAAGGCCGCCGGTCAGGCTCTCACGCTTGATTCCACGGCGATCTGCGTCAGCCTAAAAGCCTGGCGTATCTCAGTAGTCGGAATCGGAGGGCTCGTTGGCCTTCCGTTCGGCGACGTTGTTAATCAAGAGCGTCGAGCGATTGCGATTCGACGTCATCAGTTGGGAGTAGATCGTGGGATCGACCGAGTCGGCCATTAAGTCGACCTGGCCGCCGCAGAAGGCGACGTTGATGCCGTTGGGGTGCTTGCTAGAGGGGAAGCCGTAGCTTTCGTACAAAGCCGGGCTGGAGTTGCCGACCACGGCGAAATCGGTCATCGAGGCCGGGGGAGCACTCTTATCGTAGTTCTTGTCGCCGTTGATCCGCTCGACGCCCTGCGGAACGTTCTTCCAGACGAAACCGAAGATGTGCTTTGTGTCCTTGATTGGGGCGGTGTCCTCGACGCCGCTGGGGCTCTTCAGATCGTAGCCGGGGCGAATTCCGGCGACGAATCACCATCGTAGGCGTAGAACCAAGAGTGTACGTTTTCCGCGAGCAGCAGCGTCTTGCTGGTGCCATCGTTCGCAGACACGTAGGACATCGAGGTGCGGATTTCGGGATCGCCTTCGCGGAAGTCCTTTTGGGTCGCCGGGTTACTGAGTATCTCCAAGTTCTTGCTATTGTCGAAAAACACGCCGTTGGCGACATGCTCCTTCGTGTCGCTGCCGCGGTCTGGATCCGAGAAGGCCTGCCCGGCGTTGCCGACGTAGTTCAGCCACGGCTCGCCGATCGTGTCGGGGGCGTCGCTGGGACAGGTGAGGCCCTCGATCGGCGGTGTGAGGCCGTTGTTCGTGTCGTTGGCGGGATCGGTCGTGAAATCCTGCGACCAGCGATCCCAGACGGCCGTTTGTTCCATGTAGGGGAAGCACATCACGACCCAGCTGGCGCGTCGGCCGCTGGTCGCTCGGCGGATGCTAGAGCCCGGGGCAATTGGAACCGCCGACGTTGGATCGGAAACTTCGTTGATGTAGCCCGGCAGCCGCTTTTGCGTGGTGTCCATGTTGGTGAGCGCGGTCATCAACTGCTTCAGGTTGTTGCGGCAGGTGTTGCCGCGGGCGGTTTCGCGGGCCGACTGGACGGCGGGCAACAACAGCGCGACCAACGTGCCGATGATCGCAATCACGACCAGTAGCTCAACGAGCGTAAAACCCTTGACGCGAAAAACTTTGCCGGATGGCCTCATCACATCACCCCTTCTCTCGGTTCGGAGAAACGCGCCGCATGCCTCTGTTCCACGGACGTGCGAAAAACACGGCGGCGCGCAGTGGTCGGGCGGGAGCGCCCAACGTATTTGCTGAAGTAGCCTACTCCCATTGTTCCAAAATGTCATGCCGTTTGTCCAGAAATGAACGCTTTATGCCGGTGGGACCGATTGCCGGGCAAGGGGGTCTGGTCCGTGTTTTCGGCCGATTATCGCTCCGCAGGATCAGGTATTCGCCGAAAAACGGACCAGAGCCCGTCCACTATTCGGCGGCGACCGCGAGTTTTATTGACCTGGGCCGTGATTTTACGGCCGAACCTGCAGCAGCAACGCCAGGGCGACGGCCAGGATTGCCATGCCGACCACGGCAAATATCACGTTGAGCCGCCGCCGGTAGCGGACACGCTCGTCGGGCGACAGGCGACGCAGCGGGACGGCTTCGCCCCGGCGATTGACGACCGTCTTGGTCGTCTCCTCCAGTTGCAGCGGTGAGCCGGGCGGCGCCGGCGTGGGCGCGTGGCCGGCAACACCGGGCAATGTCACCGGCCGCCCGCAATGCGGGCAGCGGATCGCGCGGCTCTCGTCGGCCGCCTCGACCGGGAACCGGCCCGCACAATACGGACACGCCAACTCGACCTGCTCCATCGCAGTGGCCCCGAGGTTGGTAAACGGTGAGATCGATGAGTAAGTTAGTAGGTGAGCGTCCAGCGTCCAGTACTGAGTACTCAGCGTACTCAGTCCATTGTTCTCAGCCCATTCTCCACGAAAGCACGCCGCTTGGCCAAGCGCAAACCATCTCGTCGCAAACAGGAAAACGCGGGCAGTGAGCTGGGAGTGCGGCGTTCGTCCGACGGCCGGGGCTGGGTGCTGGTGCATCCGCGCAGCGTGCGAGAGATGGCCGAAGACCTGGAGGAAGTGCGGGCCATGATCGAGGCCGGTGAATTCGACGTGGCCACCGACGAGCTGCGGTGGCTGGTGAGCCAATGCAGCGAATTCATCGAGGCCCACGAGCTGCTGGGGGAGCTGGCACTCGCCCAGGGCGACGCGGCGCTTGCCCGCGGCCATTTTGGTTTCGCCGTGCAGTTGGGACTCAAGACGCTCGCGCGCGCGAAGGTTCATGGCCCTCTGCCGTATCACCAACCGGCGAACGAGTCGTTCTATTTGGCTGCTCGGGGGCTGGTCTCGACTTTGGCACAGCTCGACCAATTGTCCAAAGCTCAGGAATTGGTCGAGACGCTCGTGAAGCTTGATTCGACCGACCCGCTGGGGCTACTCACGTTGCTGGACGAAGCTTGCGCCGGCGGCCGACCGATCGTCGAGCTGTCGTTCGAGTTTCCGCCGGCCGGCGAGGCCAGCGGCGAACCGTAGTTTAGCGCCACTTCAGAGCGGGCATTCCGCGATGGCCTGCTTGGCGGCGTGCTTGATCGACCGAAAGAACGACGCTTGCTCGACGGGCGACGCGGCGGCCTCGTCGCGCGGCTGGGCCTGACCGGCCGCGTAGAATTCGATCGCATCGTCCACGTGTCCGAAAATGGCGGGCTTGTCCATCCACAGCAGCGGCTTGTTGCCGCGGGCGGTGCAGGAGATTCGCACGCCGCGTCCGTTCCAATTGGCGGGCACGGCAAACGTTGCCTCCAACACGTGCACGCCTTCGAACGTCGTTTGCGACGATTGTTTGAACTTGAAGAACACGCCCTGCCCTTCGGCAAACGTGCCGCTTACCACGATCGGCCGCATGGGCGGCAGGCGTTGCACTTTCTCGGTGGATTCGTTGGACTTCGACATGCCGGCCGAAATCCCTGGACCGACTTCGGCCGTCACCGGGCCGATCGGCACGGGAAGCGTGCCGCTCAGCTTGGCGCCGAGCGACCGTTCTCGGGTCGTCTTGGTGGTGGTTTCGACGGCCACCGCGTCGGCCGCGAGCAAGGTCGTCGGCGAAAAACTCTCGACGCGGATGCCGGCTGCGGTGCCGTCGATCTCGAAGTCGAGGAGTTCGATTTCGCCGCTTACCAGGCCTTGGAAGCGAACCGAAATCGGCAGCTTCATTTCCACGAGCCGCTCGTGCGGCGTGCGTTCGAGCCATTCGGGCGGCGTCACGTCGCGATATTCCACCAGCCGGGCGAAATCGAAACTCACGTCCTGCCCGAATGCAAGCACGCTGACGTTGATCGCTGACGCAACCACCGCCGCGAACGCCCAGCGACTCATTGCCCTTGCGAAGTGATGATCCATTGTGTCGACCTCCGTGAAGACAACGACAATCGCGTAGTGTGCCAGGATCGGGTCGCTGCGGATAAAACCCCGGAGCGGCGTGCCTGCAAATCCCAGTTCGAGCGTCCCGAAGACGCCGCCCCGGGTGAATCTTGTTACGCACCCTCGGCGCACGGAGTTTAGCTGGCAGCCGAAATCGGGCGGGAGAAGAGCAGCACTGCTAGCGTCGCGTGTCGCTGTATTTCGACGCGATGGCGACCGTCATTTTGCCGGTGCCGGCCATTTGGTAGGTGGCGGTGAGACTGCCGCGTGTTTCGGACATGCCGATTGGGCCGGTGAAGTTTGCCGCCACGGCGCGGCAAGTATCGACCTGGATCACAAGCGGCCCGTCGACGACCAGCCGCATCTGCGACGAATCGTTCGACGCCGCCTCGATGCTGGCGCGGAATTCGGCGCAGGTGGCGCCGTCGATTTCCGTGATGTTGGTGAGCGTGAGCTCGAAGCGCGTGACGCCGCCCATTTCGCCGCCCAGGCCGAGCAGCTTTTCCGCCACGTCGTTCGGCACCGCCAGTTGCTGGCCAACGGTGATCGTTTTGCCGTTGAGAAAATCGGCCAGCGGATTGGGCCGGCCAAGCGTCTCCATGTTTTGGGACACGATTTCCGACTCGGCGAGCGGCGGAATCTGGCCCGCCTCGTCGGTCACCAGCAGCGTTTCGCCGTCGCGTCGGCAGCGGTACGTCTTGCCTTCGACCGGTTGCGACGCGAGGCTGGATTCGCCGAGTTTGCCGGCGTCGCTGCCGGCGGCGGATTCTTTTCTGGCTTGGGCGTAGCGGACCTGCACGGCGACCGTCATGCCGTGGTCGACGTGGGTCGTGGTGACAACGCGGCGTTGCTCGCGCCGCATCGCACTTTTCGAGCGCTCGACGACGGTCGAGCCCTGGCGGAGCAAGGTGTCGAGCTGAACTGCGACGGTGAGCGTTTGCTCCAATTGATCGCCGACCTGCGGCTCGCGTCGGCCGAAGCGCACGCTGCGGCCGGCGGGGACCGGCGCGGCTCGATCGTAGGACGCCGCTTGCACCTTGGACTCGTGCGCCGATTGCGCACTGCACGGGGCAACCATCGCGGTCCACGCGCCGAGCGCCAACGCCGCCAAGCAGAGCCGGAGTTGGCTCGAAAGAATTGTGCGAGACATGAGTCGGTTGTCTCCTGTCGCGGTACGGACGACCAATCCCGAAAAAATCGGCCGCGTATCATCGGGACCGGGCACCGGTGGGTCAAGACTGATCTGGGCCGGGGAACAGCATTTGCAGCGGGGCTTGCTCCGCAGCAGCTATCCGCCCGGACTGATACCGTCAGTATTCGACGTCGACCCACCGCCGCTCGCGGGAGCTAGCGAGCATCGCGTCGCAGATGGCGATTTCATTGTGGCCGTCGACAAACGTGGCGAAGTCGCCGCCCGGGCGCTGGCCCGCGATGAAGCCGTACACGTTGCGGAACAGATTCTTCGGGCCGTCGGGGTAGGCTTCGTTGTGGCCGCCCGGGTAGTGGGCGTATTCGCGGGCCGCCGGGTGCAGCAGGCTGGGGTCCTTCATCAGCACCGCGTTGGCAGCATCGCGGCGGCCGATCCACAGCTCGTTCGGACGCTCCTGGTCCCAGGAGAGTGCCGAGCGGCTGCCATCGATTTCGTAATACAGCCGGTTCTTTCGTCCCGCGGCGCATTGGTTCACGGTCAGCACGCCATGAGCGCCGGAGTCGAACTCGAGCAGGATCGAGCCGTAGTCCTCGGTGTGGATCGGCACGTCTTCGAGGTCTTCGGCCCGCAGCACTTTGCCGGCATAGGTTTCCACCTCGACTTTCGGCCGCTTGCGGACCGGGTGGATCGTCACCAGGTCGGCCATCACGCGGACGATTTTGAGGCCCGTGACGAATTGCACCAGGTCGCACCAATGGGAACCAATGTCGGCCACGGCCCGCGACTCGCCGCTGAACTCGGGCACCAGCCGCCAGTTCCAATCGCTCTCCCACAGCAGCCAGTCCTGCAGGTACGAACCATGTACGGCCAGGATGCGGCCGACTTCGTTGTTGTCTAGGCACATCTGGTGCGGCCTGCTGCACGAGCGGCATGTAGCGGTAGTTGAAGTTGATGGCGTTCACCACGCCGGCCGCTTTCGCCAGCCGCACCAGCTCGCGCGATTCGCCAGAGTTCATCGCCAGCGGCTTCTCCGAGACGACGTGCTTGCCCGCCGCGATGATCTCTTTGTTGATCTCGAAATGGAGATGGTTGGGCGTGCAATTGTGCACCACCTGAATCTCCGGATCGGCCAGCAACTGGTGGTAATCGCCGTAAGCCTGCGGAATCGAGAGCACCGCCGCCTTCGCCGCCGCGAGTTCCTGCCCCCGCTCCGCCACGGCGACGACGTCGACAAAACCCAATCGCCGGAGCGCCTCGACGTGCGCGGGGCCGATGAAACCTGTGCCGATGATGCCGGTTTTGATTTTGGTCATGGCGAATCCCTGGATGACAGCCTCATGGCCGAATGAAGTCCGTGCCGAAATTGAGACATTTGCGGATCAAGTCCAAGTACATACGCTTTACCACCTGCCAAGAGCGTGCGTCGTCACAAAAGGCACGGATTAGTATCCAGGGCGTGAAGACCAACAGACATATCGGCGTCACGACAACCGTGAGCAATATCGAAAACAAAACTCTCGATACAATCTCTGCCATGTTGGCACTTCACTTCGCCGCCTCAACCGTCAGCGAATAGTTGTCGGCCGCAGAACCGTTCGCCACGCCCGACTACAAGTCATCCGGCTGCAAGCCAGTACGTTTGGCGATTCTGGCGAGCATTCGTGGCCCGATTTCGTCACGATCGTGAAAGGCAAAGACGTAATCGGGAAATCCGACTCGCTCGAGAACTCGATGGGAACCGGTTTGACGCTTGACGGACCAACCAATTCGCAGCAAGGCGTCCAACACGCGCTTCGCCTTGGTGGCTGGCCAACGGCTCACGGCAGCACCGCAAAGACGTCGCCCATTTCAGGAATTCCTTCGCCGTGCTCCAAGCGATCGGCCAACACGCGCAACGAGAGGGCTTTCGCTCGTTCAATCGCCTCTTCCCGCGTGTCGCCATACGCAAGCACACCCGGCAACTCGACAATCTCTGCAATCCATCGGCCATCGTCTTCGCGTTCGACTTCGACTTGAAGCATGGTATTTCGCCTCGACCTGTAGGTTGCGCCGGCATTCGAATGTTTACAGCATATCAGCACACATCCGCCCCGGCAAACTCAGCGATCGGACCTGACTTCGAGAGATCCTGTCGTGCGATTCCGCCGGCGGACGACGGCGCTAAACCGCGTCAGGCATGGGTACGGCCGACGCGGCCGAATCCATCGAAACCGCCGCCAGCGCGGTGCGCACTTCGGGAAACTGAAAAAACACACGCAGGTAGTTGTCCATCGCCCGCGATTGAATTACCTGTTTGCTCACCCAACGCGATAACGTCGCTTCCGCAATCCCCAACCGCTCGGCCACTTGCTTCTGGGAGAGACCGAGCCGCTCAATCTCGGCCCGGATCTGCTCGGGCGTGAGCAGGCCCAAATGAGCACACAGGGCCACGTTGATCTGGTCATCGACTTCCAGCGTAAACCGTTTGTCGCCGCAGTTTTGACAAATCGGAATCTCGATATCCTTGGCAACAAACGACACGAGCCGGCCGTCGTAGTTGACTTTCGCCGGATAGTCGATTCGCGTCGGCACAACCGTTTCCTGCCCGCATTGGCGACACCGCCAGGGGAAAGGTCGCTCCGCGTTGCGAGGCTTCTTCTCGTGCTTTGGTTCGTCAGGGGGCATGAATGTTCACCACCAGAATCCACGGATCGTCGGGAACAAATGGAGGATCAAAACTGAGTGCGGTTTCGACGTAGACCTGCTTGCCATGAATCGATAGTCGCAGGTCATAGTGATACTCGCTGTTCTCCCGACCATTCCGGACGGGTCTCCCGGACTTCGTCAATCGTGCCGCCTTCTACCGCATGTTGATGCATCAATTCCGCCAAGTCTCGGAGCGGAATGTTCCTGAGCTCACTCCGAATCCAATCGTAAGACTGCTCGGTCAAATCGAATTCGACGTATCCGCGGAACGCCCAGTTGCTCAGGGCATTCTTGTAGGCCAGCAGTCGTTCGGGGTCGGTCAATGGGGCCATGACACGACCCCATGCACTCGTCGCCTGATCTGCCGACCCGCTCGAAACATTCTACCACCTTAAATTGACATATGTCAATTCCGGCCGGCCGATTTGCCGGCTTAATCCACGGTTTCCACTTCCCTCCAGCAGCCGTCCGTGGCCGAGCGTTCGACCGCCTCGAGCACCGCGACGCATTGCGCCCCGTCGTGGAAGTCCGACATGATCGTCGGCTTTTTGTTGATCGCGTTCATCAGCTCGTACACGGCGTGGATGAAGGTGTGCTCGTAGCCGATGACGTGGCCCGGCGGCCACCAGGCACCGAAGAAAGGATGCACGCTCTCGGTGGCGAGGATCTTGCGGAATCCTTGCTGTCCCGACGGGTCGGCGGTGTTGTAGAACTCGAGCACGTTCATGTCCTCGAAGTTGAAGACCAGCGAGCCGCGGCTGCCGTTGATCTCGATGCGATTGAAGTTCTTCCGCCCGGGGGCCATGCGGGTCGCCTCGAAGGTGCCGACCGCTCCGCCCTTGAAGCGGGCGAGGAACAGCGTGGCGTCGTCGACGGTGACCTTTTCGGTGCCGCTGCCGGCGGTGGCCGTCAGGCCGCTCGACTTGCCTTCGCCCGGCCGCTCGTCGATGAACGTTTTCATCAAGCCGACCACCTCACCGATTTCGCCGATCAGGTATCGCGCCAGGTCGACCAGATGGGAATTGAGGTCGCCGTGGGCGCCGGAGCCAGCAACTTCCTTTCGCAGCCGCCAGTTCATCGGAAACTCGGGGTCGACGAGCCAATCCTGCAAGTAGGTCGCGCGGAAGTGCCGGACCTCGCCGATTTCGTTCGCCTTGATCATCTGCCGCGCGAGCGCCAGGGCGGGGCAGCAGCGGTAGTTGAAATTCACGAGGTTCACGACGCCCGCCTTCCGCACGGCGGCGAGCATCTCGCGGGCCTGCGTCAAGCTCGACGAGAGCGGCTTCTCGCAAAAGACGTGCTTCCCCGCCTCGGCCGCGGCAACGGCGATGTCGCGATGTACGTTGGCCGGGGCGGCAATGTCGACCACGCCGATGTCCTGACGGGCCACGAGTTTCCGCCAATCGGTCTCGTAGCTTTCCCAGCCGAATCGTTGGGCGAACTCGGCCAGCTCGGCCTCGTCGCGGCCGCAGACGGCCTTCATCACCGGCTGCGGATCGACGTCGAAGAATTTGGCCACCGTCATGTACGCGTTCGAGTGGGCCTTGCCCATGAACTTCTGCCCCACCAGGCCGACGTTGATCGTTTTGGCCGCCATGATTTCGTCCTTTCGTTCGCTCGATTCCCTCAAGTTCCAGTACCGACCGTACAGCCTACCGGCTGTCCAAAGGGCGTCGCAAGTAGCAGCGAGACACGATATACTTTCCGATTGCAATGTCGCACGGAACTGCCGATTCACTGTCGCCGGGATCAACCGCGGCCAACGCCGGCGGAAAGGCCGGGCGGCTGTTGTCGCTCGACGTGTTTCGCGGACTGACGATCCTGGGGATGATTCTGGTGAACAATCCCGGCGACTGGGGTTCGATCTACTGGCCGCTGGACCACGCGCCGTGGTTCGGCTGGACGCCGACCGATCTGATCTTCCCATTCTTTCTGTTCATCGTCGGCACGTCGCTCTCCTACTCGCTGCGGAAGTACGTGCACGGCACGCAGGTCGACGCGGCCGTCTATTGGCGGATCGTGCGGCGGACGATCGTGTTGATCTTGCTGGGCTGGGGAATGGGGATGACGTATCGCCTGTTCTCGTACCTGTTCGGCGACGCGACGTCGGTCAGCTTCAGCAATCTGCGGTATCCGGGTGTGTTGGTGCGGATCGCGCTGGTGTACTTCGGTGCGTCGCTCATCGTGCTGCACGTCGGCATGCGGGCGCAGGCTGTGTTGGCGGGCGTGCTGCTGTTGGGCTACTGGGCCCTGTTGGGTTGGTTGCCCAATCCGCACGACTACCAGGCGAACCTCTCGACGGAAGGCAACGTGGTCCGCGCCGTCGATCGGGCCGTGTTGGGCGAGAATCACATGTACACGCATGCGCAAACGGAAAAGACCGACCCCGAAGGCCTCTTGAGCACCCTGCCGGCAATCGTGACCGCGATCCTAGGTTACTGGACCGGCCTGGTGATTCAACGCAAGGGCGCCAATGGCCGGACCGTGGCGCTGCTCGTGGTATTGGGCCTGGTATGTTTTGCCGTCGGCTGGGGTTGGGGACTGTGGTTCCCGATCAGCAAAAAACTTTGGACCAGCAGCTTCGTGCTGCTGACCGGCGGATTGGCGATGGTCGTGCTCGCGGGCTGCTTGTTGAAGTTCGACGTCTGGGGTTGGCGGCGGCTGGCTCGGCCGTTCGAGATCGTCGGCATCAACGCGATCTTCGTGTTTGTGGCGTCGGGGCTGGTGGCCCAGTTGCTCGGCATCGTGCGGATCGGCGGGACCTCGGCCCACGGCTGGCTCTACAGCCACCTGTTTACGAGCTGGATCACCGATCCAAAGCTGGCCTCGCTGGGCTTCGCATTGGCAACGGTCACATTTTGGTGGCTCGTCCTGTGGGCCATGTCGCGCCGTGGTTGGTCGGTTCGGGTTTAAGTGGGGGTTGCAACTTCAGGCGAGTGGAACGCGGTGCCGCCATGCGTCTGAGCGAAATTGAATTGTTGCCCGGCAGCGGCGCGGTTCCCGAAGCGGTCGCGGCGTTGTTGGCCGACGCCCAGCGCAGGCTGCGGCGGTTCGACGCGAAGTATCAGGCGTCGATTCCGGCCTTCGTGCCTAGCGATTTCGAGCAGGTGTACCGCGCGCTGGCCTGGATCGACGAAGCGCACCTCGCGGCCGGGCATCGCTTCCTCGAGTGGGGCAGCGGCATCGGCGTCGTGGCCTGTCTCGCGGCCCAGCTTGGATTCGATGCAATCGGCATCGAGGTCGAGCCCGCGCTGGTCGAGATCGCCGAATCGTTCGCCTCCGACCACGGCCTCAACGTCGAGTTCGCCTGCGGCAGCTACGTGCCGAGCGGCGCGGAGCCGTTCGTCGACACGGCCGGCGAAGTCACCTGGCTCCGCACCGACCGCCCCGATTGCTACGCCGACCTGGACCTCGAGCCCGAGGACTTCGACCTGATCTTCGCCTATCCTTGGCCGGGCGAGGAGCAAGTGATCTTCGACCTTTTCCAAGGCGTCGCGGCCGTGGGCTCATTGCTGCTGACGTATCACAGCCAGGACGGGTTGCGATTGCAGCGAAAAGTGCGGAGGTAGGAATCGGGGCCGGGAGTCGGGAGTCGGGAGTCAGGAAGATGCTATCCTGCAACCCCTGACCCCTGACCCCTGACTCCTGTATCCTCGATTCATGGGCTACCGCACTCTCAGCGAATGCGTCGACGATTTGGATCGGCACGGGCGGCTGGTGCGCGTCGACGCGGAAGTCGACGCCCGGCTCGAAGTGGCGGAGATCCAGCGGCGCGTCTACGCGGCCGGCGGGCCGGCGCTCTTGTTTACGCGGGTCCGCGGCTGCCGCTTCCCGATGCTCGGCAACCTGTTCGGCACGATCGAGCGGGCTCGGTTCCTATTCCGCGACAGCCTCGCAAGCGTCGAGCAGTTGGTGCGGCTCAGGCTTGATCCAATCGCGGCACTGCGGCAGCCGTGGCAGATTCGCCGGCGCCGCGCGATCGGCGGCCTGCATGTTGCCGCAGAGCGTCTCGCGCGGCGACGTCACGGCAAACCAAACGACCATCTCGCAGCTTCCGCAGCAAGTGAGTTGGCCCGACGACGGCGGGGCCTTCGTCACGCTACCGCAGGTCTACACCGAAGACGTCCGCGAGCCGGGGCTGCGGCGGTCGAATCTTGGCATGTACCGCGTGCAGCTGTCGGGCAATCGCTACGAGCCTGACCGCGAAATCGGCCTCCACTACCAGATTCATCGCTCGATCGGCGTACATCACGCGGCCGCGCTCGCGGCGGGTGAGCCGTTTCGCGTGAACATTTTCGTCGGCGGGCCGCCGGCGATGATGCTCGCCGCCGTGATGCCGCTCCCCGAGGGGATGAGCGAGCTAGGCTTCGCCGGTGCGCTGGGGCGGCGGCGGGTGCGGATGCTGCGTCGCCCCGGCTCCTTGCCGATCCACGCCGACACCGATTTTTGCATCATCGGCACCGTGATTCCCAACAAGCTGCTGCCCGAAGGCCCGTTTGGCGACCACTTGGGCTACTACAGCCTGCAGCACGATTTTCCAGTGCTCGCGGTCGAGCACGTGTTGCACCGCGACGGGGCGATCTGGCCGTTCACCGTGGTCGGCCGGCCGCCGCAAGAGGACACGATCTTCGGCCAGTTGATTCACGAGATCACGGGCGCGGCGATCCCCGCGGTGCTGCCGGGCGTGCAGGCGGTCCACGCGGTCGACGCGGCCGGCGTGCATCCGCTGCTGTTGGCGATCGGCAGCGAACGCTATTGGCCATTCGCCGAGCAACTGCGGCCGCAAGAACTGCTCACGCAGGCCAGCGCGATCCTCGGCCAAGGGCAGCTCTCGCTGGCGAAGTTTCTGCTCATCGCCAACCATGCCGACGACCCGACGCTCGACGTCCAAGACATGGCCGCCTTCCTGCGGCACATCTTGGAGCGGGCCGATTGGACCCGCGACCTGCACTTCCAAACCGAAACCACCATCGACACGCTCGACTACTCTGGCACCGCGCTCAACAGCGGCTCGAAGCTGGTGATCGCCGCGGTGGGTCCGAAGCGATTCGACCTGGCCACGGAGCTGCCCAGCGACCTGCGACTGCCCGCACGGCTTCCGCAACCCCCGCATCGTCCTCCCCGGCATCTTGGCCGTCGAAGGCCCGCGGTTTGACCGATTTCGGATTGCGGATTTCGGATTGCGGTTTGATCACTCCAATCCGCTATCCGCAATCCGAAATCCGAACTGCTTTCGCTGGATCGTCCTGGTCGACGACAGCCAGTTCGTCGCCGAGTCGCTCCGCAACTTCCTCTGGGTCACGTTCACGCGCACCAACCCGGCCGCCGACGTCGACGGCATCGACGCCTTCACCACGGACAAACACTGGGGCTGCCGCGGCCCGCTGGTGATCGACGCCCGGCTCAAGCCGCACCACGCACCACCTCTGATCGAAGATCCCGAAATCACCCGCCGCGTCGACGCTCTGGCCGCCCCCGGCGGCCCGTTGCACGGAATAATATAAGGAGAAGATTCAGCATGTCGAAAATCAAGAAGGGAAAGTCCATCGGCGCGAAGCTCGTTGGACGGCTGAAGAAGTTTGTCGAAGATCTCGAAACCAAGAACTCACGACAACAGCCGCCGAAGCGCCGCGTAAAACGCCGTCCCACAAAATAACGTGCCCTAGTGCGCGAAACAGCTTCTACTGCAAGCTAAACTTGTCCGAATGACGACACTCCCAGCATTCCTCGCCGTTTCGGCCAACACGATCAACCACGGCCTGACGGCCGCGATGTGGTGGTTCGCCATCCTTTGGCTCGGCTGCTTTGGTGGTGCCGTCGGCAGCTTCTTGAACGTGGTTTGGGACCGGCTCGGCACCGACCAGGGCATCGTCTTTCCGCGGTCGCGTTGCCCCGAGTGCGATCACGAGCTCCGCTGGTATCACAACACGCCGATCTTGGGTTGGCTGCTGCTCCGCGGCCGCTGCTACGATTGCGGCGCGCGAATCGGCGTCAAGCACCTCGTCGTCGAGGCGATTTTCGCGGCCCTATTCATCGCCATCGGCCTGGCGACGCCGTGGCTATAGACGCACAAGAGTGCACGTGATATCTACCCGCGCCCATTTTGCGAAAGCCGCTCAAGATTCCCGCTGCGGAATGCCTCGGCCATCGCTTGCGGCACCTCGGCTTCGGCGAGCAAGACCTCGGCCCGATTGAGCGCCACGTTGGCCTTCATCTCCTGCTCGCGGGCGATCGCGTCGGCGCGCCGTGTCTCGGCGAGCGCCTGGGCCTTGCGGGTGTCGGCCTCGGCCTGATCGGCTTGCAGCCGGGCGCCGATGTTCTCGCCCACGTCGATGTCGGCGATGTCGATCGACACGATTTCGAACGCCGTGTGGGCGTCGAGCCCGCGCTCCAGCACCGCCTTCGAGATGCGGTCGGGGTTCTCCATCACTTCGAGATGATCCTTCGCCGAGCCGATCGACGTGATGATGCCCTCGCCGACGCGGGCGATGATCGTTTCCTCGGTCGCTCCGCCGATGAGCTGCGCGAGGTTCGTCCGCACGGTCACGCGGGCCCGCACCAACATCTCGACGCCGTTCTTCGCCACCGCGCTCAAGGTCGTGCGGCCCGACTTCTCGGGGTCTGGGCAATCGATCACTTTCGGATAGACGCTCGTCCGCACGGCGTCGAGCACGTCGCGGCCGGCCAGGTCGATCGCGGCGGCCCGGTCGAAGTCGAGGTCGATGTCGGCCCGGTGGGCGGCGATCAGGGCGTTGATCACCCGCGGCACGTTGCCGCCGGCCAGGTAGTGGGCCTCGAGCCGGCGGGTCGTGATGCCGGTGTGTGGATCGGTGCCCACGCCGGCCTGCATCGCCATGATCTTGGCGTCGACGATCGTGCGGGCATGCACCTGCCGCAGGCTCATCCCAATCAGGCTAAAAATGCTCACGCGAGCGTTCGACACCATCGCCTGCAGCCAAAGCTTGCCGTAGCTGAAGAACACCAGCGCGAAAATGAATAGGACGACCAGCGCGATCGCCACCGCCCCGATGAACAACAGCGAACTAACGTCGGTAAATTGATCGGGCATCGCGGCACGTCCTCCAAACAAATGGCTCCGGCAGACTGGAGCCGGCATGCGGGCGGGCGGATTCCTCCCGCCGGGGATCACGTCGCTCCATGATAACGCAGCCCCACTGCGGCGGAAAGCTGGTCGGGCCGTGGCCGTCGCCACATATTTCAGCCGGAAATCGTTCGCCAGGCGGTTGGCGGTTGGGCCGAATCGCGCTATCGTGTAGACCTGTGCGGGCCACGCTGTTTGTCTGGTATTGCCAAATCTTCAGAGGAGAATTGCCATGATCGCTCGCCTTGGGAAGCACGCCTCGCGTCAAGTGTCGCCTGTCGTCTCACTTGCGGCATGTCTGGTCGTCGCCGCGACGGCGCCGACCGCTCGTGCGGCCGACGTCTACGATCTCGATCCATCGCATTTCTCGATCGTGTTCAGCGTCAGCCACATGGGCTTGAGCTACACCTATGGCCTGTTCCGCCAGGCCCAGGCTCGTGTCGACTCTCGACCACGAGAACCCGTCCGCCACGCAGTTTCAAATGACCATCAACGCCGAGAGCATCGACACCAACAACGACGGCCGCGACAAACACCTCAAGGGCCCCGACTTCTTCGACGTGGCAACGAATCCTGCGATCACATTTCAGAGCACGACCGTGGTGCCCGTCAACGAACCGAAGCGTATCGTCTATCAGGTGACCGGCAATCTCACGATGCACGGCGTTACGCGGCAACTCACGCTGCCGATCGAGCTCTTGGGCGAGGGGCCCGGCGCCGACGGCAAGCCGCACGCCGGATTCGTCACCCAGTTCGAGCTCAAGCGGAGCGACTTCGGGATGTCCAAGTTCCTCGAAAACAACATGGTCGGCGACGCGATCGGGATCACCGTCAGCTTCGAAGGCGTCCAGCAAGCGGCCGGCGCCGCCCCGCCCCGCTAGTCACAAAGCCGCGGCCGCTGGCCGTGGAATCTGACCCGTCGCGGAATGACACATGCCCTTCGGCCCGACCGACGTGATCTGGATCGGCTTGGTGCCGTGCACGGCGGCAGCGGTGGCGATGTTCGCCGCCGGCCGCCTGCGATCCACCGCCGCCTGGTCGCTGTGCGTCGCCAGCGGCCTGGTCGTCGGCATGATCGCGCAAAACGTGCGTGTCGGCTGGCGGGCGGCCCTCGAAAAACTGTTCCATCCCCACGCCGCCGTCGACTGGCTCCCGTGGCTGGTGCTGGTCGCCGCCGGCATCGGCACGCTCGCCGCCTTCGCCCCCCGTTTCTGGCAGCGTTGGCTCGTCGCGCTGGCTGGCGTCTTCGCGCTCGCAGTGCCTTTCCGTCTGCTCGCCAGCAACGCCGCCGCGATGAGCCGCTGGACGCCGACCGAAAAGCTCGGCATCCTCGCCTTCTGGTGGGCGACGTTCGCGGCAATCTGGCTGACCCTCGCGCTCGGCCGCCGGAATGGCCAACCACTGGTCCGCGGCGGGCTGCTGGTCGCCGTCGCGCTGGGCATCGCGGTCACGCTCGCGGCATCCGGGGCAATCACCCTGGGCGAATTGGCCGGAGCTGCCGCGGCCAGTCTCCTGGGCACCATTGGCACCGCCAGTGTGTTGGGACGAATTGGCGACGGCCCTAGCCACGCCGCCGGCCCGCTCACCGTCATGCTCGGCAGTCTGATCTTGCTCGGCCACACGTACGACCTATCGGCTACCAACGCCGCCTTGCTCGCCCTCTCACTTGCCGCCGGCGGCGGCTGGCTCCCGAAACGCCCTCTGCCAATCAGAGCGGGCTGGGGCACCGCCCTATTTCGGGCCATCCTCGCTTTGGTGCCGCTGGCGATCGCCGTCGCCTCGGCCGTCACGACCGCGCTGGCCGACACCTACGGCTGATTTTTTCCCCGGAATCCGCCAGCGCTGGCGTTTTTCGCGCGATTCGGCGATAATTAATGGTGCCCCACGCGATTCACTTGTAGCGCAGCCATCGTGTGGCACGCAAACGGAACCCATTTGGCGGGCGGACTTGTCCGCCGCACCCGGTTGGACCAGCGGAACAGAATATCCGGAGACCTTCCCATGTCGACATTTTCGCGCCGATCGTCCCGCCCCGTGAGCTTCACTCTCCGCTCCGCGGGCTTCACGTTAGTCGAGCTCCTGGTCGTGATCGCGATCATCGGCACCCTGGTCGCACTGCTCTTGCCGGCCGTGCAACGGGCCCGCGAGACCGCCCGCCAGGCCCAGTGCATGAACAACCTAAAGCAGATCGGCCTGGCGCTCGTGGCGTTCGACACCTCGAAGCAGCGATTGCCCGGCTATGCACAGCTCGTCAAACGGAGCAATGACGCCTGGGTTACCGCGGATATTGACACGGGGACAAATCGAATCGAAGTTGACAACGCAATTGATAACGCGGCTCCCTTCTCACCAGCGGACGCCAACCGACGGCCTTGGGACGTCAGTTGGGCGGCGATGATCTTGCCCCACATGGATCGCCAAGACATCTGGGACCAGCTCATCAACCCGAATGTGTACGTGGCGAATCCCGATCCGTTGCAGGGCGGAGCAGCTCAACAGGGCGAACTAGAAATTCGCCCGATCGAAGCCTACGTCTGCCCGTCGGACACCGACGCCAAGTCGAACGTCAACCTCGCCGCCCTTTCCTACGTCGCCAACACGGGCGCGTGGGATCGGTTGACCAATGGCAATTTCGCCGCGACGCAGGGACCGAACATGGGCGACACGACCGACAACGGGCTGTTCCAAAATCAAGCGGAGTATGTCCGCGACAATCGGACCCCGCCGCAGATGCAAATCTCCAAAATCCGCGACGGCGCGAGCACGACGATCATGGTCAGCGAAAATGAAGATAAGAACTACGAGCCCGCGGCTGCCAATCAGCCTTATTTCACCTGGCTCGGCGGCGACGGCATTGACTTCGGCACGGAGCAGCAACTCGGTTTTGTGTGGGTCGTTGCCGAGAATCCGCAGCCTGACCCCAACCCAAATACGAGCACAGACATCGCGAACTCAAGAGCGCATCAATCGCGAGACCGGCACCGTCACGACGTTTCCCGCCCGGATTCCTGATTTCGCTCGCCCATCGAGCCACCACACCGGCGGCGTGAACGTCGTCTTCGCCGATGGCCACACCCAGTATCTCCGCGACGACATCGATTATATCGTCTACCAACGCCTGATCACGCCGAACGGCCGAAATTGCGTCGATCCAGTCAACTGGGGCAATCCCGTCGGCTCCAGTCCTCCAGCAATCGTTACGTTCCGCAAAGCACCACCGCTCTCCGAGGCCGACTATCAATAGCCGTTAACCTCATTCCTACGCCGGTATCTGTCCGCAAACGTCGCGGGTTTTCGCAGATCAAGTGCGAAGGATGGTTTCCCATCGGCGTCCATCGGCGAAATCTGCGGACAATTGCTCTGCCTTCTCTTGCCTCCTTCGCGCCCAATACGATGTAGTTGCCGTTGAGGCACGGGCGCCGTTCCCCGCTACGGCCTGACTTTCTGAATCGGAAGTTGTCCGTTGCGGTTCTTCAGCGCATGTCGCGCTTCAATCCCGAGCGGGTCGCCTGCGTGGCGAGCGGGTCATCGGGCCAGGCGTGTTTCGGGTAGCGGCGGCGGAGCTCTTTTTTTACTTCGGGGTAGCCGTTCTGCCAGAAGCTGGCCAGGTCGGCGGTGACTTGTTGCGGGCGGTAGTTGGGGCCCAAGAGGTGCAGCAGCACCGGCACGCGGCCGCCGGCGATCGTGGGCGTCGCCGCCATGCCGAAGAGCTCTTGAATTCGCACGGCCAGCACGGGCGTTTTGCCGGTTTCGTACACGAGCGCGTGCCGATTGCCGCTGGGGAGTTCGAGCTCGGCGGGTGCGAGGCGGTCGATGTCGGAGAGCCGCTCGAAGCCGACGCGGGCCTGCAGCCAGGCGAGCCAATCGGCGCCGCGCAGCTCGTCGAGCGAACGCAGGCCGCGGCAGATATCGGGCAGCAAGTTCTCCAGTTCCGCCTGATCGAGCGACGGCAGTCCGAGGTCGGGCCGCGCGACTGCGAGCCAGCGGACGCGGGCCAGAAATCTGCCGGCGGCGGTGTCGGCCGCGGGGAGCACCCGGTCGAGTTGCTGCCGGGCATGTTGGGCCAGCAGCGCCGCCGCGGCGTCGGTATCATGGATGGCGACCGGCGTCTCTTCGAGCATCAAATCGGCCCAATAGGTCCGTGCACGGGCCTCGACCTGGCCGCGGGTTGGATTGAAAAACAGCTCCTCGCAATTGCGGACGAGCTCCGCGGGCAGCCACGCGCGCTCAATGGCCGAGACGAGCCGGGCCCGGGCTTCGCCGCCCGCGTCGTTGAGCTCGATCGCCAAGAACAGCGGCTCGCCGCGGACCCGCGAGCTGGAGTCGAGCCGCACGCCGCGGCCGCCGACCATCAGCGCCCGATCCTGCGTGCCCGGCGCGGGTCTTGCCAACCGGTCGGGAAAGGCTTCCAGCAGCGCCTGCATCAGCGCGATCTCGGGCTGCTCGGCCCGCGTCGCGCGCGGGAAATCGGCGAGGTGAAACAACTGCTCGGCCGCCCGCAACACGTTGCGGGCTCCGCCGGGATGCAGTTCGAGATCGGGATCGTTGACATGCGTTCCGGAGTGAAAGGCCTGCAGCGCCGCCACGCGGTCGACGACATCGGAGCGGGTGCGGACAGTTCCATAGTCTCGTGGGCCGCGGCGTCCGTGCTGCGCCGAGCGGAACGGATCCCGCTCCGAGAGCAGTGCCGCCGCGACCGAAGTTTCGCGCAACACGCCGTGCCTCGCCCCAGCGAGCAACAGCCTGCCGAGCCGCGGATGGGCCGGCAATCGAACCAGCTCGTTTCCCAGCGGCGTGACGCGGTTCTCGTCGTCGATCGCCCCCAGCAGTTGCAGCAATCGCCGCGCGTTTTCCACCGCCTCGACCGGCGGCGGATCGAGCCACGGAAACTCGCCCTGCTCGCCCAGCGCGAACAGCGCAAGCAGCGGCTCGGCCAAATCGCTCCGCAGCACTTCGGGCGTCTCCGCCGCCGGCCGACCGCGGTGCGACGACTCGTCCCACAACCGCCAGCACACGCCCGGCGCCGTTCGCCCCGCACGCCCGGCACGCTGTTCGGCCGACGCTTGCGAAATCGGCACCAGCTCCAGTCGCGGCAACCCTGTGGCCGGCGTCACGTGAAGCTGCCGCGCCTGGCCCGAGTCGATCACCGCCGTGACGCCTTCGATCGTGAGCGACGTTTCCGCGACGTTGGTCGAGAGGATGATTTTGCGTTTTCCAATGTCAGTGAGCACGCGGTCCTGCTGTTCGGGCGGCAGATCGCCGAACAGCGGCAGCAGCGCGAGCCCCTGCCGGTCAGCGAGCCCCGCGAGCGCTTCTTGCGTGCGAAGAATCTCGCCCACGCCCGGCAGGAATACGAGAACGTGTCCCGGCGTGTCGCGGAGCGCCTCGGGCACCGTTGCCGCGACCAGTTCCGGCATCGAACGCTGTTCGCCGCGACGCTGGTAACGCACGGCCACCGGATAACGCCGGCCCTCGGCGTGGACGACCGGACAATCTCCCAAGAGTCGCGCGACCGGCTCCGCGGCGAGCGTCGCGCTCATCACGACGATTCGCAAGTCGGGCCGCAACGTTTGACGAATCCGCACGAGCAGCCCCAGCGCGAGGTCCATCTCGATCGTTCGCTCGTGAAACTCGTCGAGCACCACGGCGCCGACGCCCTCGAGTGCCACGTCGTCGAGCAGCCGCCGCAACAGGATGCCGGTCGTCGCCACGATCAGCCGCGTGTCGCGACTGATGCACGAGTCGAAGCGGACTTGGTAGCCGACTTCCTCGCCGAGCGCGACGCCGCGCAGCTGGGCGATTCGCCGAGCGACGGCCCGTGCCGCCAGCCGACGCGGCTGGACGAGGACCAGCTTCTCTCCCGGCGGCAGATCGTCGAGTACGGCCGCTGGCACGAGCATCGTCTTGCCCGAGCCGGGCGGCGCGGTGACGACGACCGCCCCGCCGCGCGACGCCGCCACCGCCTCGGCGAGCACGCCGGCGACGGGCAGTTCGGCAAGCAGGTCGTCGTCCCGTATGTCATCGTCCATGGTCCGTTGATTGTATAGAATGACGGCTCGCCGCCCCATCGTTGTCCTTTGCGCTCCAATTTCTTCCCGCCTATGTCCCTCGTCGAGCGGCTCAATCCGGCCTTGGACGCCGTCGAGGTGTTTCGCCGTCTGGCACATTTGCCGCACGTGGTGTTTTTCGATAGCGCGGTTCGCGGCGGCCCGACCGGGCGGTACTCGTTCGTCGCCGCCGATCCGATTCGCTGGTGGGACTTGGCGGACGGGCTGGACGAAATAGCGGCGGTCGCTTCACGACGGACTGACGCGGCACGCCCCAATTTGCCGCCGTTCCAGGGCGGACTGGCCGGCATGTTTGGCTACGAGCTGGCTACTTCGTTCGAACGCGTGCCCGTGGCGAGGATTGACGAGTTCCAGTTGCCGCGGCTCGCCGTCGGCTGGTACGACGTCGTGGTGGCGTTCGACCACGAGCAAGATGCCGCGTGGCTCATCTCGCAAGGCGGGCCCGATACCGAACCCGCGCGCACGGCTTATCCAGTTTCGCAGACTCCTCCTCGGCGACGTCGCTTCAGCGAGCGGGGACAACGAGGAATCGCCGCCCAACCTCCCGCCGCACAAACTCTCCCCCCAACACCCCACCGGCATCGACCACCTCACCAGCAATTTCTCCCCCACCGAATACCTTCACGCCGTTCGCCGCGCGATCGAATACATCCATGCCGGCGACGTGTTCCAGGTGAATCTCTGCCCAGCGGCTACTGCACCCGGCGCACGGCTCGCCGATCGACCTCTACTGCCGGCTCCGCGAGCGGAACCCCGCGCCGATGGCCGGCTACCTCGACGGCGGCGGTTGGCAAATCGCCAGTGCGTCGCCCGAGCGGTTCCTGAAAGTTGCCGACCGGCATGTGGAGACCCGGCCGATCAAGGGCACCGCCGCTCGCACCCGCGTCGCCGATGCCGACCGCAAACTCGGTCACGCGCTCACACTCTCGGAGAAGAATCGCGCCGAGAACGTGATGATCGTCGACCTGATGCGCAACGACTTGACGCGCTCCTGCCAACCGGCGAGTGTCCGCGTCACGCAGCTCTGCGGACTGGAAGAGTACGCCTGGGTGCAGCACCTGGTGTCGGTCGTCGAAGGCAAGCTCCGCGACGATCAGTACACCGTTCGATTTGCTGCGCTGCGCTTTCCCCGGCGGCTCGGTGACCGGTGCGCCGAAGATCCGCGCGATGGAGATCATCGCCGAGTTGGAGCCGACCGTGCGTGGCCCCTACTGCGGCTCGCTAGGCTATATTGGCGTCGGCGGCCGGATGGATACGAATATCCTGATTCGCACGATCACCGCCGCCCGCGGTTGGTGGCAGATTCCCGTCGGCGGCGGCATCGTCGCCGATTCTGATCCTGACGAGGAGTTGGAAGAAACCTGGCACAAGGCGAAAGGCATGCTCCAGGCTCTGCGCGATTGAGAGATTGTTAGTAGAATGTATTCTGTAGGTGGAGGAATCATGTCGAAGTCCGGCTTGTGTTATTACGTGTACTTCGCCGCAATGGTGCTGGTCGTCGCCGCGTCGCCGTCGGCCATTGCCCAGTGGGGCGGCGGCCAATCGCGGTGGCGGAACATCCTCGATTACCCGCCCGACTTCTACGGCAGCCCCGATTCGATCCGCGTCGCCGAGAACGTACTGCTCTATCAGAACGACAATGGCGGCTGGCCGAAGAACATCGACATGGCCCGCAAGCTGACGGACGCCGACAAAGCCCGCCTCCGCGAATCGCACAACGAAAGCGAAACGATCATCGACAACGGCGCCACCTGGTCGCAAATTCGCTTTCTGGCGCTGGTGCACGAGGCGACCGGCGACGCGCGGTTCGCTGCCGCCGCCCAGCGCGGAATCGAGTTTTTGCTCGCGGCACAGTACTCCAACGGCGGCTGGCCGATGATCTATCCGCTCCGCAAGGGCTACTACACGCACATTACGTTCAACGACGGCGCGATGATCGGCGTGATGAATCTCTTGCGCGACGTGGCGCAGGGAAAGAAACCGCTCGATTTTGTCGACTCTGGTCTCCGCGAGCGGTCGCAGCAAGCGATCGACAAGGGCCTCGACGTGATCCTCCGCACGCAAGTCGTCGTCGACGGCAAACCGACCGTGTGGTGCGCCCAATTCGATGAAACCACGCTCGCACCGGCCGGGGCACGCAGCTATGAACTCGCGTCGCTCAGCGGTTACGAAAGCGTCGGCATCGTCGAGTACATGATGGGAATCGAGAACCCCAGCCCCGAGATCAAGCGGGCGATCGAGTCGGCGGTCGAGTGGTTCAAAAAGGTGAAGATCGAAGGTCAGGCGGTCGAGTGGAAGCGCGACCCCGACACCGGCCGACCCATCGACCGTCTCGTGGTCGCCGACCCGTCGGCCGGCCCGATTTGGGCGCGGTTCTACGAGATCGGCACAAACCGCCCGATGTTCGTCGGCCGCGACGGCATCGTCCACGACCACCTGGCCGACATCGAACAAGAGCGCCGCCTGGGCTACGCCTGGCTCGGCGACTGGCCGAAGCAGATGTTGGACAAGGAGCTTCCCGAGTGGCAGAAGAAGTGGGACGGCGAATAGCCGCTACGCTGGATCAAAGAAATGTCAGCAACAGTTGCCAGCCGTCGAGACGATGAAGCGCAGTTTGCGGCGTTCGTCGACGGCGCCGTTACCGGTGACGCCAAATTTGCCACCGAATTCGTGAACCGGCTGTTGCGGCTGGCGCACGACGCGCGAGCCAGCGACGTGCATCTCGATCCGACGGGCGACGCGCTGGTGGTCCGTTGGCGATTGGACGGCGTGTTGCACCCACTCGGCCGGTTGCCGAAGGACGTGGCGCCGAACATCGTCGCTCGGCTGAAGGTCCTCGCGGGATTACTGACCTACGAAGTCGCGCTCCCGCAGGAGGGGCGGATTCTCGACGTCACGCTCGGGCTGGAAGTGCGGGTGTGCACGTTTCCGACGCTCTTTGGGGAACGGGCTGTGCTCCGCATGCTCGGATCTGGCGAAACGTCGCTTGCGTCGATTGCGCAGCTCGGCTTGCCCGTCGCCGTCGAGAGCGAACTGCAAAGGCACCTTGCCGGCACGTCGGGAGCGGTCCTCGTCGTCGGCCCGGCTGGCAGCGGCAAGACGACCACCGCCTACGCTTGTCTCCGCGAGGTCGTCGCCACGAGCGGCGGCGGACGGAGCATCGCGTCGCTCGAAGACCCGGTCGAAGTCGCGGTCGACGGCGTCGCCCAGTCGCAAATCAATTTGTCGGCCGGCTTCGACATGGCCAACGGCCTCCGCAGTTTGCTGCGGCTCGATCCCGAGTTGATCCTCATCGGCGAGATGCGCGACCGCACGACGGCCGAAATCGCCCTCCAAGCTGCCCTCACCGGTCAATTGGTGGTGACTACCTTCCACGCCGGCAACTGCACCGACGCCGTTCGTCGGCTGGTCGACATGGGCATCGCCGACTACGCCGTTCGCAACGCGGTGCGGCTGGTGGTCGCCCAGCGGTTGGTCCGCCGGCTCTGCACGTGTGCCCAATCAGCCGACGTCGCCAAGCATGCCCAGCCGTTGGGATTGAAGGTGAGTCATTGCCGTGTGGCCGTCGGATGCGACCAGTGCCATGGCACCGGCTACCTGGGCCGATGCCTGATCGCCGAGTGGCAGGACTTGGCCGGTGCTTCGAACGAGATTTTGCCGGCACCGCCGGGGAATAATCTCTGGACCAGTGCCGAATCACTGGTGGAGGCGGGAGTTACCAGTCCGCTGGAAGTGATTCGCGTGCTGGGATTTCATCGGTAGCGAGACTGGAAGGGTGAGGCTCCTGCCGAGCCATAGTATTGTTTTTCGCTGCACCCTGCTATATTGCAGGTGTCGGCCCCCAGGGCCGGCGGGCAACTTTTCGGAACAACCACGCGGACCAAAGAGGGGCGCATGAACGCTCCCGCAGGCGGCAATTCGATTGCGCCGGCACTTGCCGACTTCATTGTCATCAATGAAGAAATCGGCGCTCTCGTACGAGCGCGCCTGCCGCTCGAGTCGCACCTGGCCCGGATCGGCGGCGATCTGCCCGACAAATCGGGCGAGCTCGCCGCGCGGATCGGCCGGCGGATGGAAGCGGGCGAAAGCTTTGCCGCGGCAATGGACGCCGAGTGTGCGGCGCTGCCAGCCGCCTACCGAGCGGCCATCGTCGCCGGCATCGAGAGCGGACAACTTGGCGGCGCTCTCGAATCGCTCGTCGACACGGCTTCGCGGCTCGATCAGCTGCGGCGCGTTACAGGCCTGGCGATGCTCTATCCGCTGATGGTCGTAGGCATCGCCGGTGTGTTGTGCGGATTTGTTCTCACCAAGGTGATTCCGCAGTTCGATTGGCTCAACAATTCCCGCCTCGGCCTGCTGACTCAGCTCGCGCATTCGCCGTGGGCCGTGAAGACGATCGCGTTCGTGGTCCCGTGCGCGCTGGTGTTCGCAGTGGTGGCGTGGTGGTGGAGCTCGGGATCCGTCGGTGGGGCGCTAGCTTGGCTGCCGGGCGTGCGTCGCGTCAACCGCTGGGGCCAAGCTGCCACGCTAGCCAATCTGTTGCGATTGCTTGTCGAGCGCGGTCTGCCGCTCGATCGAGCGTTGGTCCTGGCAGGCGACGCGGTGGACGACCACCGTATGCGGACCGCGGCCCACCGGTTTGCGCAAAGCGTCCGAAATGGTGAAATAACTGGCCCGCCGCCCCGCGACTCGGAGTACGCGGATCGAACCGATTTCCCGCTATTGGTACGGCTCGCGCTCCGACACGCTTCGAACCGGCGTCTGATGACGGCAGGTCTTGGCGAGGCCGCGACGGTGTACCGCGAGCGGGCGATCCGCTCCGCCGAGTGGTACAGCGAGTACGTGCCGATCCTGCTGACGCTGGCCATTGGCGGGACGATTACCCTTGCGTTTGCATTGCTAGTTTTCTGGCCCTACACGTCAACGCTGCGTGAGCTGGCCCAGTGGAATTGGAAGTAGCGAAGAACCATGGAAAACGACGCTGATAGATCGCCCAGGTTGAGAGAAGAGCAGGTCGACTCGCTCGTGCAGGCCGTTGGCGCGGCATCGGCCAACCGCGTGCCGCTGGAAGTGACTCTTGCCGCGCTGGCAGAAGAACGCGAGGACCCGCGTTTAGCCCGAGTCGCGCGGCAACTCTCGGAGCAGTTGGAACGGGGCGCGACGATCGAACAGGCGGTGGCGTCGCTCGGCACGCAGCTGCCGGCAGAAATCGGCGGGCTGTTGCAGGCCGGAATCGAAAGCGGCGACCTGGCGGGCCTCGTGGAGCAGTTTGCCCAGCAGCGTTTGGCCTCGAGACGAGCCCGCCTGCAGATCCGCATGGCGCTCGCCTATCCGCTTTTGATCTTGGCGATTCTGGTGCCGCTCGCGCTGTTGCTCTCCATGTATGTAATTCCGATGTTCAACGATTTATTCGTGGAATTCGATCTCGCGCTGCCGGGCATGACGATGCTCATGTTGGTAGTAGCGCGAGAGATGCCTTGGCTGATCTTGGCCTTGGTGGCGATTGTGTTCGGCCTGCCGCTCGTGTTGCGGTTCGTTGGTGGTCAGTCGCTATTGCACCGAGTTCGCTTGGCGGTGCCGCTGTTGGGCCGGTTGTGGATGTGGTCGGGCCAGCGTGAGTTTGCCGCGATGCTCTCGTCGTTGCTCGACCGCCGGCTGCCGATGTCCAGTGCTTTGGCCCACACGGGCGCCGTGCTCAGCGACCGCAATTTGGCGCGTGCCTGCCGTCGTGTGGATCAGCGAGTTCAGCAAGGACAGTCACTCAGCCAGTCGCTCACGCAGTCGATCCACTTCGACTGGTCACTGGTAACTTTAGTGGCTTGGGGGGAGCGTCACGGCATGCTGCCCGACGCACTGCGCGTGGCAGCCGACGTGTTCGACGACCGGATCGAGCAACGCGTATCGTGGCTCCGCCGGATGCTGCCGCCGCTGACGCTAGTCGCCGTGGCCGCAATCGCCTGTTTCGTCGTCGTCAGCATGATGATTCCCTTGGTGAAATTGATCGAGGGCTTGTCTGGATGAATCCACTAACTGTTATTGGAATATGGACGCTGGCGGCCGTCGGCCTGTGGATGGCGGTGCGGCTCTGGTCCGGGGCGCGGGGACTGGACTGGCCGTTCGGCACGCGGCCAATCTTCCGTGCGATCCGAACGGCACTGTTGCTGTTGCTTGTCGGGGCACTGTTCATGACGAGCGCAATCAGCTTCCTGGGAGTGATCGTCTCGTTGTTGGCCGCAGTGACCCTCGTCGAGGCCGTGACGGAGTACCGCGCCGCGCGCCGCCGCACCATCTGTGCGCTGCTGGCGCTTTCGGTTGGGCGCGGGCAGCAGCTCGATTCGTCGGCCCTGTTGGCCGGATTGCCGGAGAACGACAAGGTCGGCCGCGCCAGCGCCAAGCTCTTTGGCATGCTCGGGCTCGGCGTGCCGCTGGTCGAGGCAATTCAGCGTGCTCCCAAGGCGCTGCCGCGCGAGGCGGTGGCCTACGCGGTAGCGGGTGATTCGGGCGAAGCCCAGGCTGCCGCGCTCAAGGAGTTGAGTCACGGCGATCGGAGTAATCTCGCGGCAGTTTGGCGCTCGTACCTCGACCGACTCTGCTATTTGGCGGCCGTGCTCACCATGCTCGCGCTTGTCATGACGTTCCTGATGATCAAGATCGTGCCCGAGTTCGAGAAGATCTTCGAGGATTTTGACCTGGAATTGCCGAAGCTCACGCTGCTGGCGGTGTCCGTTTCGCAGTTCACAGTAACGTATCTTGGGGTTCCGCTGCTATTGTTGGCGGTATTCGGGTTGCTGGCGGCGATGATCGTCGGCGTTTGCTATTTGACCGATCGAAACGTGTTGCGTTGGTCTGGGCGATCGGCTGCTGCGTGGCCGGCGAACGGCTGACGTGTTGCGGATTCTCGCCGTGTCGACCGAGCATCGGCAACCACTTTCGACTGTGATCGAGCGGCTCGCGCAAGTTTATCCCTCGCGGATGTTGCGTCGGCAACTCGCTCCTGCTGCCTCGGCCGTGGCCGCGGGTGGCGATTGGCGCGATTCGTTGCGCGACGCCCGCTTCGTCAGTTCGGCGGAGCAGAGCTTACTGAAGTCGGCTGAAGCGGCCGGGAATCTGCCGTGGGCGCTGCGAACCGTCGCCGCACGGCAGGAGAAGCGGGTGGTCTACCGTCTGGCCGCGGCGGTGCAGGTCTTGTACCCGATCTTGATCGTGATGTTGGGGGCGCTCGTCGCCTTTTTTGTCGTGTCGCTGTTCATTCCACTGGTGAAATTGGTGGAAGGCCTGAGCGGATAGGATGCGGACAATGAATCAAACAATCAAGAAATCGTGCAAACCTGGATGGCGTCGCGGCCTGACGATCATCGAAGTCGCCGCCGCGGCCGCGATGCTGGCCGTGTTGCTCGCGAGCAGTGTGCAGGTCATGCGAGCACTGGCGAATCAGCAGATAGCCGCGGCGCGGCGCGTGATGGCGCTGCAAACGGTTCAATCGCTCACCGAGGAACTCGCCAACACGCCGTGGGACCAGCTCACGCCGGAATCCGCCGGCAAGCTGACGATCCCTGATGCTGCGAAGCGTTACCTCCCCGGTGTGGCGCTGTCGGCGAACGTCGCTGCCGACGACGAACCGGTCGAATCGAAGCGCCTGTCGGTCGAACTCCGCTGGCGCACTCCGAGCGGCCAGCAGTCCGCCCCGCTCCACCTGACGACGTGGGTCTATCCGGGCGAATCGAAATCGTCGCCATGAGCAATCTGAGTGCCGCTGTGCAAATGAATAATTCACCAAATCGGCGCCCGGCTCGCGACGGCTTTTCATTGGTCGAAATGCTGGTCGTGATTGCACTCTCGAGCCTGGTCATGGGAGTCGTCGTTTCTCTGATGCTGGAGCTTCGGCAGTGGGACCGCCTCTGCCGTACCCGCAATACCCGCAACGAACAACTACTGCGGCTGTCCAGTACGCTGCGGAGCGATATCCGCCGCGGCAACGACGTGCTGCTCTCCGTGGAAGGACCGCTGGTGGTGATGACGGCCTCCGGCGAACAATTGCGCTACGAGCTTGGCCCCGAAGGCTGCCGGCGGACGGTCATCGCCCGCCACGACGATCTACCGCGGGCCGACCTGTTTGCGATCGGCCAGGCGTCGAAGTGGAACGTCGAGCGCCGGCCGACCGGCCGACGACCGCTCCTGACCGTGACTATCGGCGCGGACGCCAAGCCGAATGATCCCGCGGCACCGCCGCTGCTGCCATTCCTAGTCTACGCGTCGCTCGGCGCGGACGAGTTTCTACAGACGGCGGCGGCGAACTAGATTAGCGAAAGTCGAACAAGTCATGCGCTGCAATCAAAACAACATCCGCCGCGCCAATCGTGGCTTTGTACTCGTATGCGTCATCGTGGTGCTCGCTTTGTCGATGGCGATCTTTGGCGTCTGGGCCCGGTCGGCGGTCCGCGAGCATCGCTGGCTCGACGGCGAGGCGCTGCGGCTCGAGGCGGGGCGGTTGGCCGAGGCCGGAGTCGCCCGCGCAGTCGCTCGGCGCGCTGAACGACCCAGCGTACGCGAACGAGACCTGGCAAATTCCTGCCGCCGATTTCAACGGTCGCCACGCAGCCGAAGTGCGAATCCGCATCACGCCAGCCGACGCTGCCCTACGCATCACCGCCACAGCCGACTATCCCGCCGGCGCCGTCCGACGCGCCCGCGTCACCAAACAAGTTGAAATCTCCAACTCAGTCCCGGGGGACGAATCATGAAGCGTTCAATCACATCTGCATTTACGCTGGTCGAATTATTGGTCGTGATCGCGATCATCGGCATTTTGATTGCGATGTTGCTGCCGGCGATTCAAGCTGCTCGCGAGTCGGCTCGTCGCATGCAGTGTACCGATCAAATGCGGCAGCTCTCGTTGGCGGTGCACGATTTCGAGTTGGCCAACGAGCACTTGCCGATGGGCACGAACAATCCGACCGGCCCGGTCGAGAATCTCCCCAACGGCCTGCACATCAGCTGGATCGCCCGCATCCTGCCGCATCTGGAAGAAAACGTGAAATACGATAAGCTCGACCTGTCGGCCAGCGCCTATTCGCCCCAGAACGATCCCGTACGACAGTCCACGATCGCAGTACTGATCTGCCCTTCGGACCCGAACGTCGAGTGGCCCTACTCGAATTACGCCGGCTGCCAAAACGACATCGAGCAACCGATTAACACCGATAACGACGGCGTCGAGTTTCTCAACAGCGAAATCACCCGCGACGACATAAGAGACGGCGCCACCTACACGTTGCTGCTGGGCGAAAAGTACGTCGATCAGTGCGACCTGGGTTGGCTCTCAGGCACCGCAGCCACGCTTCGCAACACAGGCCATCCGCTCAACGAGAAGCCGCAGGGCTGGCGCTCCGGTGAGATTCCGCCGTGGGTACACAACTATTCCTACGGCGGCGACAACGAGCTCGACCCCGCGGTCAACCCCGACACCGGCGAACCCATCGTGCAAGATACGACGGTCGACACCAAGAACGCGCCGGATGCCGCCACGTGGCTCCCCTGGAGCAGGTTGGGAGGCGATTCCGTGGAGCCGCTCGTGGTCGGCGGATTCGGCAGCAGCCACATCACCGGCTGCAACTTCGCATTTGCCGACGGCTCGGTGCGATTTCTGCAGGATGCGATCGACGAAAACGTGCTGGAGCGGCTGGCGAATCGTGCCGACGGACACATCGTCGACGGCCGGGAAATGTGACGCGCGACTGTCCAGCGCGAGCGGTCAAAAGCCCCAAACGATTCGTCGCAGCCAACCCCTACAACCGGACCGCCCCAGCCGACGTATCGATAGGGGTCGCCATGCCGGTTTGGCCGCGGCTGCTCGTTCGATGGGTTATAATTCCCCAACGGTTCTCCCGCCGTCGTGGTTGGCGAGCCGCGTCTTGCTTTGCGCTCCCGACCGCTTCCCTCCCCGAGGTTTCTGCCATGTACGCTTCGAGTCCCCGCGTTTACCGAGTTTTTGTGTTGGCAATTCTGTCACTATTCGTTGCACCGTGGCTCACTTGCGGAGCAGTGGCCCAGGACCTGTTTGGCGATGAGCCGGTGACGCCCGCGGCCGCAGCCCCAGCGACGACCGCCCCCGTAACCGCTCCTGCCGGTGGCGAGGCCGGCGCCGAGGCCGATGCCGCTCCGGCGCAGCAACAGCAGCTCACTACCGAAGACGTGCAGCGGATGCTCAAGGAGGCCGACGAAGCGCTCAAGACGAAAGATTTCGAGAAAGCGCTGAGTACCTACGACCTGCTAATCCGCGTCTTCAAGCAGCAGTATCAAACGCAGGCCTTCCTGCCGATTGTCTACACCGGACGTGGTCAGGCATTCGTCGGACTCGAAGACTACCAGGCGGCGCTGGCCGATTTCAAATCGGCCCTCGAAGGCGAACCGAACCACGTGCCGGCGCTCGTCGCCCGCGGCAACGTCTACCTAGACCAGAACGCGAACGATCTGGCCCTGGCCGATTTCCAGCTCGCCCTCGAGCAGGATCGCCGCAACCAAGATGCTCTGTTCGGAGTCGGCAAAGCGTATGTGCTGCTGGGCGGCGCGCAGCAGGCGATCAAACCGCTGACCTACGTCATTGAAAAAGACGACAAGAATGCCGAAGCGTTTCGGCTCCGCGCAGGCCTATGCCGGTGTGGGCAAGAACGACGAGGCCGACCAAGATATCGAAAAGGCGATAAGCATCGACCCCAACGATCACGAAACCTACATGGCGCAGGCGGCGATTCTCCTGCGGGAAGAAAAGTACCCAGAGTCGGTCGAGGCCCTCGACAAGGCGATCCAGAACTACAAGCCCAAAGATAAAGACTCCAAAGATCCGTTCGCCCAGGGATATCTGACCAAGGCCGCCGCACTGCTGGAAGTTGCCAAGAAAGCGCCGGACGACGAGGCCAAGACCAAAGCCTATGAAACCGCACTGGCCGAATGCGACAAGCTGCTGGAGCAGATCACCGATTCGCCCATTTATGCTCAGATTCGAGCCGCTACCGAGTTCCGCCGCGGCGTGTGCCTGCGGCTGTTGGGTCGATTGGGCGACGCCGTCGTCGCTTTCACCGAAGCGATCAACCTCAATCCCGACATGGCCGAGGCCTACTTCCGCCGCGGCATTTGTTTCTACTACATGAACGAGGACCAACTCGCGGTTGACGACTTCAAGCGCGCCGGCAGCATCGAATACCAAGATCCGCGGGCTCGCCTCTGGGAAGGTTTCGCCTACTCCAAGCTGGGCGACTACCACGAAGCGATCCGTGCGTATGGTTCTGCGCTAGCCGAGAGCGACCGCTACGTGCCGGCCTACGTGAACCGCGGCCTGGCCTACATGATGCTCGGCGAGAACGAAAAGGCCGTCACCGATTTCAATGCTGCCATCCGTCTCGAGCCGACCGAATGGACGCACTACTTCAAGCGCGGCGTAGCCTTCGAACGCCTGAACGAACAGCAGAAAGCCGCCGATTCGTTTGTCAATGCCGTGCGGTTCGAGAGCAACTATCCGCCCGCCTACCGCCACGCCGCCGACGCCCTCACCGCGCTCGGCCACAATCAGCTCGCCAGCGAATACCGCAGCCAGGCCGACGAACTCGAAGCCAAACAGAAGCAAACGCAGCAATAGCGCCGCGACCACACGATGCTGGGTGAGAATTGCCCAGGCGACTTCCTTGGCTCACGCCGACGCTCCTGCGGCCGATGTGCGATTCCGCCCACTTTCCCCGTCCCTTGTCACTCCATGCCGTTGGCCTTTATACTGGCCGAGGTTGCCGATAGCTGCTTGGCTAACGGCTAATAGCTTTCAGCTAACAGCTATTTTGGGAGTCTTCGGACGTGGATGGTCCCCCGCAGTCGTTTCTTGCCCGGCACGAGTTCGTGATCCGCCGTCTGCACTCGCTCAGCGGACTCATGCCCGTCGGCGCGTACATGACCATCCACTTGGTCACCAACGCCAGCGTGCTTAACGGCCCCGGCACCTTCCAGAAAAACGTCTACTCGATCCACAGCCTGGGCAATCTGCTGCCGCTGGTGGAGTGGACGTTCATTTTCCTCCCGATCTTGTTCCACGCTTTCGTCGGCATCGCCATCGCCGCGGGCATGGTCCCCAACACGCGCGACTATCCCTACGGCGCCAACCGCCGCTACACCTGGCAGCGCTGGACCGGCCTCGTCGCGTTTGCCTTCATCGGATACCACGTGTTTCAAATGCACGGCTGGTTCCATTTCCACGGCTGGCTCGAGCACGTCGCCGAGCCGTACGGCGGGGCGCGCTTCAAGCCGTTCAACGCGGCGTCCACCGCGGGGGAGGCCCTGCAAAGCCCTGGCATCTTGATTTTCTACGTGGTCGGCGTGCTGGCCTGCGTGTTCCACTTCGCCAACGGCCTGTGGACGATGGGCATCACTTGGGGCGTGTGGATCAGCCCGGCCGCCCAAGCGCGGGCACTCAAAGTCTGCATGACCTTCGGCGTGCTGCTGGCCGCCGTCAGCATGGGCGCGCTCTACGGAATGTACCAGTCGGGTCATGGCGCTGGACTCAAAAAGGCCATCGAAGTGGAAGACCGCATGTACCAATCCCGCATCGAATCCGGCGAACTCGAACCCAACGAAGAAAAACGCAGCCAACCTAAATCAGACGAATCGACAGCATCCAATTGAATGTCTCTCGCAGAGACGCAGAGTCGCAGAGAAAGAATGAGATCAGATAGGGATCTACATCACACGTTCTTTCTTCCCCTGCCATCCTCTGCGTCTTTGCGAGAGAATTAAGACTTTAATAACCAGGAAACCGCGGTGGCAAAGCAGCGTGTACTAGTGGTTGGCGGCGGGCTGGCGGGCCTCGCCGCGTCGATGAAGCTCGCCGAGCTCGGCATCGCCGTCGACCTGATGAGCCTCACTCCCGTCAAGCGCTCCCACAGCGTCTGCGCCCAGGGCGGCATCAACTCGGTGAACGACCTCACCCGCCAACAGGGCGACAGCGAGTGGCTCCATCTCGACGATACCGTTTATGGGGGCGACTTCCTCCAGCACCAGCCGCCCGTCAAGGAGATGGCCTACAACGCGCCGAAGATCATCGACCTGATGGATCGGCTGGGCGTCACCTTCAATCGCACGCAAGAAGGCTTCCGCGATCAGCGCCGTTTCGGCGGCACGCTCTTCAAGCGGACCGCCTTTGCCGGCGCCACTACCGGTCAGCAGCTCCTCTACGCACTCGACGAGCAAGTCCGCCGCTGGCACGCCAATGGCCTGGTCACGATGTACGAAGGTTGGGACTTCCTGGGCCCGATCCTCGACGACGCCGGTCGTGCTCGCGGCGCGGTCGCCCAGAACCTCGTCACCATGGAGATTCGCAGCTTCCCGGCCGACGCGGTCGTCATCGCCAGCGGCGGCTGCGGATTGATCTACGGTCGCAGCACAATGAGCATGGCCTGCAACGGCAGCGCCGTGAGCCGCTGTGCCCGCGCCGGCGCCCGCTACGCCAACGCCGAGTTCATCCAAGTCCACCCCACCGCCATCCCCGGTTCCGATAAACTCCGCCTGATGAGCGAGTCGGCCCGCGGCGAAGGAGGCCGCGTCTGGGTGCCGCGCACGCCGCAAGATCCCCGCGCTGCCAAGAGCATTCCCGAGGCCGAGCGGTACTACTTCCTCGAAGAGCGCTACCCGAAGTACGGCAACCTCGTGCCGCGCGACATCGCCACCCGCGAGATCTTCAACGTCTGCATCAACGAAGGTTTGAGCGTCGAGCGCGAACGGCCCTGCGTCTACCTCGATCTCACCCACATTCCGCGTGAAGAACTCGACCGCAAGCTCGGCGGCATCCTTAGCATCTACGAAAAATTCCAGGGCGTCGACCCGCGCGACGTGCCGATGAAGATTTTCCCCGCCGTCCACTACTCGATGGGCGGCTTGTGGGCCGACTACGAGCGCTCGGCCGAGGGCGGACTGGTCGCCAGCTCGCCCCGCAACCACCAAACCAACATCCCCGGCCTGTACGCCATCGGCGAGTGCGACTACCAATACCACGGCGCGAATCGCCTCGGCGCGAATTCGCTGCTGTCCTGCATTTTCACCGGCTTGTGGATCGCCCCGGGCATCAAGAACCTGCTCGGTTCGCTCAAGGAATCGGCCAGCGACGAAAAGTTCGCCGGCATGATTCGCGGCGCACGCGACCGTGCCCAAGCCGACCACGATACCCTGCTCCACCGCCCCGGCGGCAATGAAAATCCCTACCAGGTCCACCAAGAGCTCGGCGAAACGATGACCCGTGCCGCGACAGTCGTCCGCCAGAACCAGCAGCTCTCCGAAGCGATCGACTCCGTCAACAAGCTCGAAGACCGCGCCAGCCGTTGCTCGCTCTCCGACACCGGCACGTGGACGAACCAAAACGTCGTCTACACCAAGGCCCTTCGCGACATGTTCCCGATCGCCAAAGCAATTTTGAAGGGTGCGCTCGCCCGCGACGAATGCCGCGGCGCCCACTACAAGCCCGAATTCGACATGCCCGGCATCCACGCCGACGACCCCGCCGAGCGCCGCCGTCAGGCCGAATCCTGGTGCGACAAGTTCGAAGAAAAGAACCGCAAGTGGCTCAAGTCTACCATCGCCACCGTGGACGCCGCCGGCGACCCCCAGCTCACCTACGAGGAAGTCGACACCAGCCTCATCCCCCCGCGCCCACGCCTCTACGGCCTCGTCGGCGCCGAAGTCATCGAAGAAGTCTGGAAATCGCGGCAGAACAACAAAAAGTAGTCGGGAGAATCGGGGCCGTACCAATTCGCTCATGGTCTGGCCACTGCCGCTGCATCCTGGACCTCGAATCCCGCCGCGTCAGGTGTGCTCCCGCCCCTTTTTGCGATAGCTTTTGCGAGGGGTAGTTCGACGGTGAATTGAGTTTGGTTTCCGGCGCGGCGCCAGGCGATTTCGCCGCCGTGTTGTTCGGCGATCTCCCGCGCGACAGACAGGCCGAGTCCCACGCCGTCAGTTTTCTCGGTCACGAACGGTTCAAACAAGCGAGGTTGTATCGACGCTGGCGGTCCGGCACCCGTGTCCGAGACCATGAACCGCACGCGATCGGGTGACGGCCGATCTAGCTCCAGGCGCACCTGAGCGGGCCCACCCGACCGGACGCGGTCGTGGGCAGCTGCTTCGACCGCGTTGATCAGCAGGTTGATCACCAGTTGACCGAGCCGTTCTGCGTCGCCGACGACGGTCGAGTCGGCATCGCCGCGCGTCCACGTCAACTGCACGCCGGCATGGCGAGCGGCCGGCTCGACCAACGGCATTAAGTCGTCGACTAGCGATGCCAGATCGACCGGACGCATGTCGGCCGAATCGCTCGGCTTACCCAGCTGGAGAAAGCGCTGAATGTACTGTTCCATCAGTCGCAATTGCCGTTTGGCGACCGCCAGGTTCTCCGACGCGGCGCCGAGCGGACACTCGCTGGCGTGCAAATCGACGGCCATTGCGCAGCCGGTCGCCGAGTTCCGCAACTGATGGGCGATGCCTCCGCCCAGGTGGGCGAGCGTGCTCATCCGCTCGGTCGCCCGCACCTTCTCCTCATAGTCGGCCAGCATCGCGGCCATGTGATTCACGGCCAGTGCGAGCGAGCGGATTTCATCGTCGCCGTGCGGCAAGTTGAATTGCTGAAATTCGCCGTCCGCAATCCGGTCGACTTGCTGATGCAGTCGTCCGATGCGTCCGGCGATCCGCGACGCCGTGGCGACGGATAACAGCAAAACGACCGGAAGTGCCAACGCGACAAACCCGATCAGGGGATACACTTCGCGCTGCCAGGCGCGATCGTATGCCTCTTCCGGAAACAGGATGTGCAGCTGCGCCGGCGTTTCGTCGCCCTGAGCGCGAAGCGGAGTCGCCACGTGAAAGAAGCTGCGATCGCGATACAGAACTCGATCGCTTCCGAAAACTCCCGGTCGCACGGGCGACGGCTGGTCGTGCGAAAAACTGGCGAACTCTTCCGTGAGGCCGCTGGAGGAAATAGTCCGCCCGCTCTCGTCGGCCACGATCAACTCAGCCCCCGAGAGGGCTTTCATCTGACGGAGCACCGAATTCGTCAGGGGAAAGCTCGCTTGGGCGGCAATTCGCGCCACTTCCTGGACTTGGGTGGCGATTCGAGACTCCGTCTCATGAACCGCCACGAGCGTCCCTACCGCGGCGACGAACAGCACGGCCAACAGCATCACCACCGCCATCGGCACCATGATTTGGTATCGCAGCGGCCAACGCATGGCGATCGGTTCCGGAGCGTGTGATCACAGGAATACGCGAGCGGTTATTTTAGAGGCGTCAAAGACTCGGAGCAACCATTTCGCCGACGACCCATCCCGCCCGCTCGCCAAGTGCGGTATCATGGGAGGTACATCCGAACGCAGTTCGGCCCGGCGAGGGCGGCCAAGGAATGGAAACTGGCGGGCACGAAGTTTTATGTGTGGCATCGCAGGGGCGGTTGATTTGCTGGGGCGGAGACACTTTTCCGCCGAGCGACTATTGCGAATGACGGCGGCCATCGCGCACCGCGGGCCGGATGACGAGCAAATTCACGTCGAGCCAGGCGTTGCGCTCGGGGCGCGGCGGCTGGCGATCATCGACGTTGCCGGCGGCCGGCAACCGCTCGCCAACGAAACCCGCGACGTCTGGGTCGCCTTCGAGGGCGAGCTCTACGACTACCCGCAGCTCCGTGAGCAGTTGCTCAGTCGCGGGCATCGGCTCTCGACGCGCTGCGACACCGAGGCCTGGGTCCATCTCTACGAGGAGCTGGGGGAGCAAGTCTTTCATGCCGCCCACGGCCAGTTCTCCGTTTCGCTCTGGGACCAAAAGCGGCGCAAGTTGTTTTTAGCCCGCGATCGGGTCGGCATCGGGCCGCTGTTCTATGCGAACGTCGACGGCTGGCTGCTGTGGGCCTCAGAGATCAAGGGCTTGCTGGCGTCCGGCATGTTGGCAGCCGCGCCCGATCCGCGCGGCATCGACTATTTTTTCAATTTCTTTTCGATGCCGAGCGAGCGAACCTGCTTCGCGGGCATCCGCCAATTGCCGCCCGGCCACTACGGCGTCGTCGAAGACGGTGAATTCCGAATCCACCAGTACTGGGACCTAGATTTTCCCGACGCCGGTTCGGAAATTCACTTTGCCGATCCGGCCCAGGGAGTCGACGAGTTGGAAAACCATTTGCGGGGCGCTGTGCGGCGACGGCTCGTCGGCGAGGTGCCGGTGAGTTGTTACCTCAGCGGCGGGCTGGACTCGACCGTTGTGCTCGCGCTGGCGTGTCAGGAACGGCACGGGCCGGTCGACTCGCTGACCGTCGGGCTCGATCGCACTGGTCCGATCGACGAGCGCGACAAGGCGGCCCAATCGGCGCGCTTCTTTGGTTCGCCCAACACGGTGGTCAACGTCAGCGACGCCGACATCTGCGGTGCGTTCCCGCAACTCATCACCGCCAGCGAAGGGCCGGTGATGGACACGTCCTGCGCCGCGTTGGTCTTGCTGGCCGCCGCAAACCGCCGGGCCGGCAACGTCGTCGCCCTCACCGGCGAAGGGGCCGACGAGGCGCTCGCCGGATATTCATGGTTCAAAACGCCGCGGACGCTGCTCGAACACGTCGGCAGCCCAATCGAGCGACTCGTCCGCTGGGCGGTCGTCTCGGCGATCGGCGGCGGGAACTCGCATCGGCATCCGTTCCGCGCTGCGAACAACATCCGCTTCACGCAACAAATCTCTTGGGACGTGCTCGCCCAGTCGCGCGAACGGCTCTATTCACGCGCTATGTGGGATCGGCTCGGCGCCTATTCGGCCTACGATGATTTGACTATCTCCGCCGAACGGATCCGCCGTTGGCACCCGCTCAATCAGTCGATTTACGCGGCTTACAAAGTGATGCTGCCGGGCCTGCTGCTGGCCGGCAAAGGCGACCGGGCGCTGCGCACCGCTTCGACCGAAGGCCGCTTCCCGTTCCTCGACGAAAACGTCGTTGAGTTTTGCAGTCGAATCGCGCCGGAGTACAAGCTGCGCGGTTGGACCGACAAGTGGCTGTTGCGACAAATGGCCGAGCGTGTCGCTCCGAAGCAAGTGCAAACGCGGCGCAAGGTGATGTTCCGCGCCAACATGGGCTCGGCCTTCCTGGGCCCACAACGACCGGATTGGGTCGACCAACTCCTGAGCCCGGATTCGCTTGCGGCGGCCGGCTACTTCGACTCCGCCGCGGTTAACCGGGCGTGCGCCATGCAGCGGAACCATGGTCGCCGACCGCTGCAACGTTTTGCCTTAGACATGGGCCTGGCCGGCGTCATCTCCACGCAACTCTGGCACCATCTCTACTTCGGCGGAGGACTGTGCGATTTGCCCGAGTGGTCCAGTCGCAGTTTGGTTGCCGATCTGGCCGAAGTCTCGAGCGTGGCGTAGGGTGAGGCCGCGGTCGGCTTACCGCAACATCCGCGTGCGCTCGGCCGTGCGCTCGGCGTAGCTGGGACCGATCGCCAGGCCGATCCAGCCGTCTTCGAGCACCAGTTGCGTGATCATCAGTCCGGCCAATCGCGCGTCGTTTGTATCGTCCAGCCGCACGATCGGCAAATGCCGCTCTTCCGTGAAGACCTTGCTGAACACGTTGTGCATGTGGGCGCGATCGCCCGTGCCGATGCGGCCTTCGATGCCGAGCGCTCCGTCGCGGACGAGTTCGGCCTCCAATCCATGAACCACCGGCACGTAGAAGGCGTGTACGCGGAAATTACGGACCGTGTCGCCGTCGTGAACGACCTCGCGCATGGATATGATCAGTTCGAGCCGCTGGTCGGCGATGCGGAATCGCACCGCATCGCGATCTGCAAATCCGAACACGGCGTTCTCATCGACGGCGATGGGCACCGGCCTGCTCGTGCGTGCTAGTCTTTCACGGATCAGTGTTTGCAGCTCCCGCGCGGAAAGTCGCTTGCCCTCGAGGCCTAGGCTCAGCGCCGCATTCGAGAGCGCCGACTCGTGAACCTGCAGGCTGGCGAGGCTGTCTGCCGGTGCGCGGGGCCGCGGAGTGTGACCCGCCAGCTGGTTGCTGCCTGCCACGCGCAGCCGGGCGATCACCCGTTGGGCCGTCGTCGACAGCTCGATCGGCGTCAGCTCGACGCCGCCCGATTCCAACGGCCCCGACACCCGATCACGGAACTGGCGTTCCATCTTCTCGACCGCCGTGCCCGTCCGGTCGTCGAGCTGTCGCTCCACCCGGCGGGCAACTTTGCTTTCGACTTCCGCCCTGGCCCGCGGCTGTTTCCGCCGGTATTCGTCGATCGCCTGACTGCGGACCATGTCGTTCACCACCGGAATCCAGTCGTAGCTGCTGCGAATGCCCATCAGTTGGCTGTAGTTATGGGCGTCGGCCGAGCTCGATCCGAGTCGCACTCCGTTCGGATCGACGATGATCGACTTCTGCGCCGAGAATTCAGTCATGCCACAGCTGCTGATCAGCACCTGGCCGCCGTCGGCGACGGTTTGCGAATCGACCGTGCCGTCCGACTTCAAGCCCATGTTCCAGCACGCAGCGTCCGGCTCGAGCTTCACCCGATTTTGCGCCGACGTCACTGACCGGCCGCGGACCGGCGTGCCGACGATGCGGTCGCGCACCGGGCTGAACTCCTCCTGCTGCTGCGGCACGAATCGCTCGATCATTTCGGCCGACAGCGCCAGCCGCACGTTGGCGTTGCGGTAGTTCTGTTCGATCTGGTCGGCCAACTCGCGCTGTCGGCCGTCGTTCGACTGGGCCAGCGATCGCTGTCGCTCGACGATCGCGCGGGCAAGCCGCGGCGTGCGCAGTCTGTTCGTAGGCTTCCAAGTCGCCGCTCAGCGAGTGCAAATCAGCCAGCTCGGTGCCCTGGCCGGAAATTACGTTTGTGGTAGAATCCCACGGCACACGGGCGGCAAACCGATTCTCCGCCCGCGATGCAACCACAATGTCGCGCATCAGCGACCAGCACTCGAGCCGGCGTGCGAGGCCCCAATGCGCTCGCAGCAGCTCGGCACGCAGGCGGTCGTCGTTCGTCGCGTTGGCCAATTGCAAGGACTGGGCCGTGAGCGATTGCAGACGCCCAAGCTGCGCCGCGATTTTCTCGGTGCTCGACTGCTCAACTTCCGTCAACGCGCGCACCTCGTCGATCGTCTGCCGCGCCCAATCGGCCGAGTACTGCTGCCCGGCCAACACCTCGAGCCGCTGTATCAACACGGTCGGCGAGCTCCAGGGCAACGTAATCGAGTCGTCTTCTTCGGCAGCCGGCGTGCGAAGCACATGTGGTGGGACGTATTGCGGGACCATCGCAATGCGTTCGTTCGGACTCGTGAGCACGAGCGCAGGCGCCGGAGCCGTGGCGGTTCTCTGTGTCCCGGTGCCCCGATGCTCGGCCGGTTGCGCGGCGAGCGAGGCCACTCGATCCCCGAGCGCTAGCCGCGCCACGCCCCGACCAGCGTGTTGCAACGTCGCGACAATGTATTGCCCTACCACACCCAATGGCGACGATTCCGCAGCGGGCGGCGTGCTCGGCGGCTCGGCAAGCAGCTCCGCGAATAGGTCGGGTTCGGCGCTGGCGACGATGGCGGGCTCGTTACCGCGCTGCATCAGCAGTTCGTCCAGCGTGTCGACTTGCCCGTATTGCGGCATGCCGTACTCGCGCAAGTCGACCTCTGGGCCGGGATAGCGACCGACGCGAACGAAATTGCCGCCCGCCGCGAAATCGTCGCCGTCGGCACGTCCCGGTTCGCCATCCGCCTCCTGCCGCACATGCGACTGCCAATACAGCGGAATCGTCAGGCACAGCGCGAGCAGGCAGACGAGGGCGGCAACGTAGGGCCCGCGATTTGGACGGCGGTCGATTTGCATGAATCCCACTCCTGCCCCGGTCGACTGTGCGCAGAGCTTCCCCGCGTCCGCAGATTGCGGCTTGGCAGACAGAAAATCCGGCTATCAGCTAAGATCGGTAGCTTCGGCCGAGCCCTTAAAGTGAACGCGACCCCACCGGCAAAGTCGGATGCTAGCATCGCAGCGCCCAAAGGCGTAACCTTATTCGAGGGCCGTTTGGGCGGCGATCGCCGGGCTACGACGCACGAGCGGTGCCGAGCAAGGATCGAGGACGCGAAAATGAGCCAATATCAATATATCGCCGTCGGCATCGGCGGCTGCCTGGGATCGATCGCCCGCTACTGGCTTTCTGGGCTGGTGCAACGCTCGTCCAACGGCGAATTCCCTTTCGGCACGCTCGCCGTCAACGTGCTGGGCTGCTTGATCCTGGGCGCCGTCATGGGCCTGGTCGAGTATCGGCAGCTCTTTGGGCCCAACGTGCGACTGTTGCTGACCGTCGGCATCCTGGGCGGATTCACCACGTTTTCGACGTTCGGATATGAATCGTTCGTTATGCTGCGCGACAATGAATTCTTGCTCGCGATTGGCAACGTGACGGCCAATGTGGCGACCGGCGTCGCTGCGGTGCTGGCCGGCTGGTTCCTGGCCAAGCTCTTTTAGCAAAGGCACAACCCCATGAAGATCGAAGGCGAAGGCCAACTGCTGCGAATTTTTATCGGCGAGAGCGACCACTGGCAAGGCCGCCCGCTCCACGAGGCGATCCTGCTGGCCGCCCGCGAACAGGGCCTCGCCGGCGCGACCGTCGTCCGCGGCCTGTCCGGCTTCGGCGCCACCAGCTTGATCCACACGGTAAAGGTCCTCCGACTCTCGGAAGATCTGCCGATGGTGATCGAAATCGTCGACAAACCAGAGCGGATCGAACAGTTCCTGCCGACGCTCGACGCCATGGTGACCGAAGGCATGGTCACGCTCGAAAAGGTGAACGTCCTGATGTACCGCCACAATGCCGCCGCGGGACCGGGCGGCGGGAAGTAGGAAACACAGAATTCGGGCCGCCGCAAGCGCAAGGCCCCGGCCACGGAGCCACCGAGGACACGCCAACACAATTGGGAGTTCCGTTCATAGGCCCAGCTTAGTCCCTGCGGCCCAAACAGATTGCACACTCTCCTCGTCCCGAATGTTTTCCTCGTTCGCTTCGAGATTCGATCCGATCGACACTTTATCACTTTTGTCGGGGTCATTCGAACGGAGTTCGGTGGGCGCGTCGAATCGCGGCGATTGGCAGTTTCAGCACACATCGAATTGTCCTTCGATTTTCTCGCCTTTGACGACCGCCTTGACACAGCGCGACTCCAGAAACGAACGCGCCTCGTGCGCTTCGAGTTGCTTAGGTGCGGTGTAGGCGCTGCATGTCTCGATGATGGCAAACGGGAGCGGAAAGTCAGAATCTCGGCTGGATGAGCTACTTCGTTGATTTGCGAAGTACCTGACCTTCCGCCTCAAGCCGGGCGGCCAGCTGGCGGTAGTCGACGTTCTGCACCGGCACATGCTGGTCGATGGCCAGCACCGCCGCGGTGGCGGCCGATTGGCCGAGAATCATAAACACCGGCTCCATGCGGATCGAGCCGTAGGCGATGTGGGAACTCGAAATGCACACGGGGAACAGCAGATTCTCGCACTCGTCGCGTTTCGGCACCAGCGAGCCGTACGCAATCTGATACGGCCCCTCGGTGCTGACGCCGATGTCGCCCTCGTTTTGTACGCTGCCATCCGCGGTCACGTACCGGCGCACGTTGTGCGAGTCCATCGTGTACGAGCCCATCCCGACCGGCTGCGGCGTCGGGCGGCGCTTGAGCAGCTCGTTCTCGGTCATCACAAACTGGCCGATCATTCGCCGCGCCTCGCGGATGTAAAGCTGGTGCGGCCAGAGGCTGTTGTCGACGAACTCGTCCTTGGCGAGGCCCCACTCGCTTACTTTTGCGTGAATCTCCGCCGGCACGCGTTCGTCGTTTGCCAAAAAGTATAACAGCCCCTGTTGGTAGTCGGCGTGCTCGGCAACAATTTCCCGTCGCCGCCCGTACGACGCCTCGGGATACTCGTAGTTGAAGCCGATGTTGTCGGTGCCGAACGGCCCGAAATTGTTTGAGTCGGTTTTGCCGTTCGGAACCGGGTCCGACCAGAAAGGCAGCCCGCGCCAGCCGGTGTCGTAGATCCGGGCCAAAAGCTCGTATTGGGTGCGATCGTAGTCCGCCGGCCGCGGGAACGGAGCGCGATTCTCGGGCACGTTCGTGAGGCACATCCGGAAGCAATAGGCTTGTACGCGCTTGTCAGCCGCGCCGTATTCGCCTGGCGGGTCGGGGCTGATGGGGGGCAGCAAGTCGCTCGTCGGGTCGCCCGCGATCAGATACGGATCAACCGGCTTCTTCAGAATGCCGAAATGATGCGAATGATGCAGCACTCCGACTTGGTTGCCGTTCCACTTTTCGCCAAATTCGTCGCGCGATTCGCGGCCGACGTGGTAGGAAACGCCCGCCGCTGCCATCAGGTCGCCTTCGTAGGTTGCGTCGATGAACATGCAGGCGGCGAAGGTCGATTCGTGGGGCGTCCCATCGTCGGCGTGCGATCGCGTCATGATCGACACGATGCGGTTGCCATCTTTTACCACGCCATTCTCGCGGTCGAGCCATTCGCCTCGACGGACGTTAATTGCATGCTCACGGACCAGGTCTTCAAACACATGCTCCGCGACGTGCGGCTCGAAGGTCCACATCGTGCGACTTTCGCCATCCATCGCCGGCGAGCCTTGGCCTTGGTTGCCGAACGCTTTGCGCTCTTGCCAGCGCCACGCGCTGTCCTGTTGATAGTGTTTCCAAATTCGGTGGTAGAACTCGCGAGCGAGACCGCCGACGACCGACTTATCGCCCGCATCCGTCCAGCCGAGCCCTCCGCTCGACATGCCGCCGAGATGCACGTCGGGACTCACGAGGATCACGCTCTTGCCCATCCGCTTAGCTTGTATCGCCGCCATCACGCCCGCCGACGTGCCGCCGTAGACCACCACATCGTACGCGTCGCCTGCAAATGCCGGCGAGCCGACCGACAGCAAAAGCAGGATCACACTGTACCGCAGCCGAACGCTGCTTAGCCACGTCATCATTTGCCGCAACTCCGTGTTGTCGAGAGCGTCGCTAGAGATCACGCAGCATTTCTTCCGCCGCGTTCTTTCCGCAAGCGCCGAGCACGCCGCCGCCCGGATGGCTCGCCGCACCGCATAAATACAGCCCGCGGATCGGCGTGCGATGGTCGGCCCAGCCGGCGACGGGGCGGAAGCAGAACAGTTGGTGGGCGCTCATCGCACCCTGCATGATGTTGCCGCCCGTGATGCCGAAGGTTCGCTCCAAGTCGAGCGGCGAAAGCACCTGTCGATGCTCAATCGCGTTCGGCACATTCGGGGCGTACTCGGCGAGCGTCTCGACGCAGCGGTCGGCGAATCTCTCTTTGAGGTCGTCCCAGTTTCCCTCGGCCAATTTGTACGGTGCGTACTGCACGAACATGCTCAACAGATGCTTGCCCGGCGGAGCTATCGTCGGGTCGACGCTGGTGGCCATCGTCATTTCGAGGATCGGCCGTTCGCTCGGCCGGCCGTATTTGGCATCGTCATACGCCCGTTCCAAATAATCGAGCGAGGGACCGATGTGCATTGTGCCATGATGGTGTGGGCCGATCCCGTCGCTCGGCAGGCAGGTGAATCGCGGCGGCTCGGCCAGCGCGAGGTTGATCTTCGCCGAGGCCGACGCGTAGTCGATCCGCGCCACCGCCGCGCGGAAATACTCGGGCAATTCGTCCGGCGTGAGAAACTTCTCGAACGTGAGATGGGCATCGACGCTCGAGGCCACGAACTTGGCGTCGATTTGCCGCCCGTCTTCGAGCCGCACGCCGATCGCCCGGCCGCGGTCGGTGAGGATCGACTGCACCGGCGACTCACGGCGAATTTCAACTCCCAAATCGCGGCACACGGCGGCCAGCGACGCCGCCAGCCCACCCATGCCGCCTTGCACGTAGCCCCACACGCCACGTGCTCCGCCCGCTTCGCCCATCACGTGGTGCAGCAGCACGTAGGCGCTCCCCGGCGAGCTGATCGAGAGAAACGCGCCGATGATCGCGTCGGTCGCCAGCGTCGCCTTGAGCACGTCGCTCTCGAACCAGCGGTCGAGAATCGGCCGGGCCGCGCCGGTCAGCAGCTCGACCGCTTGCGGCAAGTCGGCGCCGAGTTCGCCCAGCGCGCGATAGATGCCCCACAGTTTTTTGCCGTCGCGGAGTTTCTTGCTCATGCCGATGCGCCGCCACTCGTCGGGCAGCGGCAGCGGGTCGGGCGCCGACTGGCTCAGCACGGGCTCGAGCACTTCTGCCACACGTTCGAGAAAGGCGTTGTAGCGCGGATACTCGACCGCGTCCTGCATGCTGAACTTGGCGATTTCGCGGTGGCAGAGTGAGAGGTCGGCGCCCATCGTGAGGCTTCGCCCGTCGGGCAGCGGCGTAAACGACGAGGGCGAGCGCGGCAGAATCGTGAGCCCGTAATCTTTCAGCTTCAGTTCGCGGATGATCTGCGGCAAGAACAAGCTGATCACGTAGGCCGCGGTGGATACTTTGTAGCCGGGCCACAGCTCTTCGGTCGTGGCGCAGCCGCCGAGTACATGCCGTCGCTCGAGCACGCAGACCTTCTGCCCCGCCCTGGCCAAGTACGCGGCGCACACCAGCCCGTTGTGCCCGCCGCCGATCACGACCGCTTCGGATTTTTCCGCCTGTTTCATCTCGCGTTCCATCACGAATTGTCTGTCGACCGACGATTATAGCCCCATTAGCTTCGCCGTCGCGAGCCAATAAAGCTCGCCGCCGCCCGCGAACACCTCCTCATCGAAGTCGATCGCCGCGACCGCTCCCTTGGCAAAGCGGACGCGAGCCGAACTGTCGCCGATCAGCGCCGCGGCGAATCGCTCGACGTCGGGGCTGTGGCCGACCCAGCAGACGTCGACGCCACCTTGCTGGTTGGTCCAATCGATCACCGGCTCCAACGAAGAACCCGGCTCCAGGTCTTCAAGTTCGACGATCGCCGGGCTGCCGGCCACGCGTTTGGCGATGATCTCCGCCGTCTTGCGGCAGCGAACGTAGGGGCTGGTGGCGATTCGCGCCGGCGCAAAGCCACGCTTGGCGAGCGACTGCACCACTTCGCCGTACCGCGCAATGCCCTCCGGCGTCAGCGGGCGGCTCGGAATCGTCCGGCCAGCGCGGATCGCCGCGCTCACCGGCCCAGGCGTGTCGTGCAATGTAGACGAACATGAGGGACAGGATTCAGGGTTCGGAATGCAGGGGTCAGGGATTGGAAATTCCATGATACCGCATCACCGGTTCCGCCACAGCACATGATCGTCGATCCCCAGCTCGCGCTGCACTCCTTCGATTTCGCGTTTGAACCGCGGGGCGTCGCCGGGATAGCCGGCCGTGGGCCGCAGTCCCGGCACGCGGACGCACCAGAACTCGTTGAATGCTCGCATCGCCAGTTCACGCAGATACTTGGCGGTCATCGACGCCAGGGCCGTCGGCAGGAACGCTTCGCCCTGCATGCGAAAAGCACAATGCGCACGCGACTCGGGCGGGCCCCATTCATAGCGGCTCTCGGTGTGCCCCTCCAAAATCGGCTCGATCCAATGTTCCGAAAAATGATGCTGCAACAAGGCCGCGTAGCGATTCCGTGCCCCGTGCTTGTCGCACAAAGCGTAGACCGGCGAGCTCACTTCAGCGAGCGGGCGGCCCAAGTCTCGCGCCCGATCGATCACCTCACGCAACAACCCAATCGTCACATGCGACAGCGCCGCACCCTTACTCCCGAACTTTTCGCACAGCTCATTAAACTCCGCCGGAAACACCAGCCGCGCCCGCACCGCCAGCGGCCGAACGCCAACCTCGTCGCACGCCGCCGCCAACCGCTCGCCCAGCAGCACCAGCTCTTCGGACGCCGCGTCGATCGGCAGAGAGCAGTCGAAACCGTCGTGCCAACAGAGCTGCGAGTGCCGTCCCTCCGGATCGGCGTCGCACGATCGAAGCAGGTCGGACCAGCACCGCGCCGGGTAGCCGATCGCCGTGAGGGCCGCGTGCACGCCGCGCTCGAGTTGCCGCAGTCCGTGCCCGGGCTTGTAGAGCGTCTTCGAGTCGGCGATGGCGATGTGCGTGTCGCTTGCGGCGAGGGAAACGATCGATCGCAGGCGGCGGTGGAGATCATTTAGATCGAAATCGGCAGCGGCGAGCCGGGTCGTCCTCGACCCCGAATACCTGGTTTTCGCCTTCGATGCGATTGTGGTGCAGTTGACGGCACGATTCCTGGCGCCCCCGCTCGCTGAAGCGAGCTCGCCGTCTTCGACTTCCCACGCCGTCGCCGCGACCACGAGCGGCCCCAAGTTCGGCCCATAGCCGGCTTCATCCATGCCGATGAGAATTCCCATCCTGGCAGTATAGCGAAGCGGGCGATTCTGTCACGACGCGGCGTTCAGAATTTTCCATCTGGGAACAGTTGTTGCTGCTCCTTGATGACCGCATCCGTAAATTCATTGAACGCCGTGCCACCGTCCTTCATGTCCTTGCGGGGCAGTGCGCCCAAACGCCGTTTGACTCCACCACTTCGATCCCCAGTTCCTCGCCCAGCACGTCGGCCACCGGCTTCTGGTACTGGTCCTTGCCGACGATCATCTTGATGGCGGCGGCGGCGGCGATCTGTTCTACCCGGTTGTCGCTCGCCAAAGTCTTCTTCACGTCGTCTAGCGCTGGTTCCGCTTCCGGCCCGATCGCAGCCAACGCTCGAATGGCCGCGACGCGTCGTTTCGAGCTGAGATCAGTCCTTAATTCGGTGACGAGCCTCATTACAGCGGCTCGCTTATTATCCGCTGCAAGTCGGCTGAGATACTGGCGCGTGTATTTTTCGACGGTTCCATCGTCCGAATAGGCGCCGTAGAAAATTGTCCAAGTGGCTTCCTGGCCGTAACCGGCCGCAGCGAATGCTTCTAGAGCCCTGAGTGCATTGAGCTTGCCGTTCGTAGTACCGTCGGAATACCAAATGTCCCGCCACTTGTCGAACGTGGCCCCTTCATAGCGGAGGGTTGGCTTGGCGGTTATCGTCGATGCGGAATAAGGATTCGCGTCGGCGGCTGGTGACTTGGCGGTGTTCTCCGCTTTTTCGCAACTGCCGATTGGGACCAGTTGCGGTAGATTGCTGCCGGCGAGGGTTGCGATCCAGCAGCCGGTGTCGGTGCGGAATACCTGCCAGTTGCCGGTGAATCTCTTTGCGATTGCTTATTCCCGCTTACCGTAATCCGCCCGGTGACAAGTTTGTCCTCCAACTCAGCGCTGCCCATCATAGCTCCGTCCTTTGGCACGCTATGAATGACGTAGAACTTCAGCGGATTGAGCTCGGCGAGATCGTCGCGGTTGAGGATATCGACCACCCGTTGGAGGCTCGTGGTGGGCCAAACGTGGAGGCCGACCAGGATGTCGCCCGGTTGGATGCTTGAGGAAGTGCTGTTTGTATTCTTCAGCCCGCCTTCGTAACCGAGTGCTTTCACTCGCATCAAGTCCTCCTTACCTAGCGGCTCCAGCTCCAAGCCACCCATGCGACTCCAAATCAGATCGGCCAACTTCTGCTCTTCGAGCGACGGGAATTGCCTGGACGCAATGTGTGCAGTTTGGGGCTGGCCTACTCGGCCGTAGCCTCCCATTTTGCCGTCAACCATTCCGATCTGGCCGCCTATCGCTACCTCGACTCCGGCGGATTCGCTCAAACTCTTCCGTTCTCCGCCGGCGCGAGTGAACTGGATTCCGACTTCGTCCGCGGGCCGGCGATCTTTGACCTGATGGATGCTACCGTCAACCCAAGCAGCGTTCCAATGGCCAGGCCAAAGGGAGCCCAGGCCTGCGGTGGGTTGTTGGCGATTGAACTCCCAATCTTGGGGCTTCGTCCACTCGACAGCCAGGTCGGCATTGGCTTCCACAATCGCAATCGTATTCGAGGTGCCATCGGTGATCTGTGCCAGCCGAATGCCCTTGGTGGTGCCATCGAACATGCATTCGCTGCCCACGACCGCCAAGTAATTCGTAAATCCCGGCCGATCAACCCGCGGGTTCCTGAAAACCTTGGGCATCTCAGCGATAAGCTTGCGGTTGTGCTCGCTATCCCAAGGCTCGTCGAGATGAAACTTTTCGTAATAGTTTCGCTTCGCTCGATTCCAAATGCGCAGAATCCAAATAGGGAAGCATGAGCACTCGCCAACTCAATAGTGGCTTGCCATTTGCATCGAAGTTGGCGTACGGCGGGAAAGAGCCTTTGCTGTCGCAATATACCTGCAGAGACAGAATTAGCTTCTTCAGATTGTTTTGCGTTTCTGCTTCCAATGCCGCCGGAGCAGCATTTGCCGTGGTCGTTTCCGAGTCTGTATCCTTGACACTATGGGAATTCATTTCGGACTCGTCGGCCTGGCCGCGAGCCGGCAGGCTTAGCACGACGAGTGTGGCGGCGAGTAGCAGGCCGCTCATTACAACTCCCAGCGACTTTCCGGAGATCAGCATCGGGTCGTCCTCCAATTTAAGGATGGTACGGATGCGGTTGCGCAAGGGGCCGGCGGCCATCGCGGAACTTACCAGCGAGCTGGGCCGTCCTCGGCCCCGATTGAAAGCGTTGGACCGGGGTCGAGGACGACTCGGCTCGCGCGCCCGTGCCGCAAACGCCACCAACATTTCGGCATAAGCGTGCGGTCGGTTCGTATGACGAATGGCACGTAGTTCTTCGTAACCCTTTGCAGCCACGCCGTTAAGCATCGCTGCTATAGCACTGCATTCGTAGCGCTACGTCGGTGTGCGAACCAACTGGATTTAACCGCGTCCGAGGTTTGTTGGTCCGCGTTTCATCGACCGCGATTCGACTCCTTGTGACAGCGTTGATTCGATAGCGATGCTTAACCCCTATCTACCAACAAGTTACAGAGATCTACGTGCCATTCGTTCGTATGACCGACCACCGCCGCGTCGCAACACGCCTCGCGCTCGCGGCGGACCCAACTGGACACGAGCCACACCGCCGGATGAAAGAACAACAGTGCTTCGACAAGCCGCTGCACGAGGTTGACCAAATTGTCCCAGCGGCGGACGTGGGCCAGCTCGTGCAGCAGGACCATTTCGATCTCGTCCGGCGTCCAACCGGTGAGCGCGGCCGGCGGCAGCAAGATGATCGGCCGGACGATGCCCACCAGCATCGGCGCGGCAATTCGCTCGCACACGGCCACCGTCACACGCCGGCCGATCCATAGCGACTCGACGATCCGCGCACAAGCGTCCGCAATCGGGCCGTCGTCGAGCTTGTGACTCGAATGCCGCAATCGCTCCGCACCGACGACGCCCGTCGCCAACAGCAGGAATGTGAACGGGGTGCCGATGAGCCAGAGCCAGGGGAGGTAGCGGGCGGAGGATTGCAGCGTGGAGGTCGCAAGCTGGAAAAACTCGTTTGATTCGGCGGAGGTCATCGGTGGTTCAGGAAGAGCACTGGCGGAGCCTGTGGCACCCGCAGCGGGAACCGCTAGGTCGATCGTCGCCCCGCCATCAACCGGCATCGTCGCGGCTGATGGAATTACCACTGCCGCCAATTGCACTGCTTGCGGTTTAGCTCCGACCCACACCGCGATCCCAACTGGCAACGCGGCAAGCACCGCGAAACATGCCAGCGCGACCGCGTACCGCACGTTCGCGGCGGCGTGCCGCAGAACCACGCGGCAAGCGCCTGCGACCAATGCCACTAGCGCCCCGATCCAGAGGTAATGCAGCATCGTCCAACCGGCAACAAACCACAAGTCGACGCCGTTCAGCCGCAGAATTGCGTTCATGGCATGATCTCGCTGAGTTTATCTTTGCGCCTTGGCGCCTTTGCGTGAAACGTTGATCGATGGTGAATTGATAAGCGTCCGCAATTCCGCGAGCTCGCCATCGGAGAGCTTCCCGCCCTCGACCAGATGCGAAACCAACCGGCTGGCCGAGCCATCGAACACGCCGTCGACGAGCTTTCCGACCAGACCCTTGGCAGCCGCGGCGTGGGTCACGGCCGCCGACCATTGATGCCCGCGGGAAGCCTTCTTTCGTCGCACGAGGCCCTTGTCGAGCATCACGCCGAGCATCGTGGCGACGGTGGTCGTGGCCACTTGCCGCTCGCGGCGGAGCGCGGTGCAGATTTCGCCGAGCGTGGCCGACTCGCGCTCCCAGAGCACGCGGAGGATTTCGAGTTCAACATCTGTCGGATGTGGGTTGGCAGGCCGGGACATCGGGGATAATTCCTTTCAGGTTCGCAGGCGACGGCTCGTATTCTAAAGAATTAGAATATCGGTTGTCAAGCGGAGCGGAGAAGAAAACCTCAAGCGAAGAGAGAAGATCAGCGAACCGGGCAGTCCTCGGCCCCGAGAGTTGGTTTTGCGCGCCGAGCGTCGACTGCTGCAAGATGGTGGTGCGGCGGACTGTGGCGGAGCGAGACTTGGCTGTGCCGATTGCTGGCGTTCGAGCCGTTCCGCTGGCGGCACGTGAAATCGGGGGCGAGGACGCCCCGGCTCGCTTGGATCGGCGGGAGCCTCGCCCTCCCAATTACTCGAAGATCAACAGCCCGAACATGTCAGGGGAATCGTCGGCAGCGGCGTCGCCCGACCAGGTTTCGCGGCCGCCGCGGGGAGTCGTCCGCTCGACCGATGCCGCCCAAACGTCGCGCGACATCGGCGGTGCAGCGACCAACTCGGCCAGCGGAATCGCGGCCTCGACCGTCCAAGTCGTCTCATCGGCCGCCGCCGCGACGTACCAAGTCGGATTCCATGTCGCGTCGTTCCAGCAGGCGTCGTACGTCCAACCGCGGTCATCGATCGCCAGCTCGTACGCCGTGGCATAGTCGCGATCGACGTCGAGCCGCACGACGACCCGATCGTGTGCCGACAGATCGGCGTCGCGCGGCCGCGGGCGATCGTCCGGCGAATAGTCGACGTCTCTTGCCTTTGGGCATTCGATTGCCAAGTAGAGAAATTCGGCATCGCGAGACATGCGAACCACCGCTGCTTTGGCGGAATCGCCGCTAAGCCACAAGCGGTCGGCTGATTGCCATGCGGGATCGTCCAAGTCTCCATCCAAATGCGGCCGCTCGGCGGCGCGGCGGCATGTGCCGAGCTTCTTGGGCGGCGGCAGCCCTTCCGACTTGGCGAACCACTCTTCGGTTTCCCCGCAGCGTCGCCAGGGATCATTTTCCGGCAGCGAGCGGAGCGTCAGAAAATATCGCTGTGCTGGGTTGGCAAAACCGAGGTGACGCTCGGCAACGACCAGCGGGAATCGGATGCTAGGGTCGGCGTAGAGCGCGGGCCGCGCCGTTTCGAGATACTGCCCCAATGCCGTGGCCCGCCGCAAGCGGCTGTCGCGCGACAGGCCCATCACCGGCGCGACGCTCACCGGTGCGACGGCGCTGGCTTGTTGAATCTCGCCTCCCGCCGGAGCAGCGGTTTGGGGCGTGCGAATGTTCGTCGCGTCGCGGTCGGCCAACCGCTGGGCCGCTTCGCCGCTGGCGTAAAACAGCACTAGCCAACGCAGCGCCGGTTCCACGAGCGGATGTTCGGGCCACCGGCGGGCGAGCGTCGCATAGGTGTCGGCCGCCAGGTCGAGCTGACCCGCCGACCGATATCCGTCGGCCAAGTCGAACAGCAATTCGCCGGCGCTGGCCGGATCGAGTCCGTCGGTCAGGTTCGCCACTTGTCCGGCCCAGGCCGCGTTTCCTTGGCTCCGTTCGATGAGCACGCGCATTTGTCGACGCCGCGCGGCGAGTTGGCGCAGTCGTTCGAGGTCGTCACTCGGCAGATTTGCCAGCCGCCGTCGTGCGTCGCCGCCGGGCGCGAGGCGGAGGCCGGCAAAAACGTCGCGCGACGTGCCGGGTTCCAGGTCGCCATTGATTGCCCTCAGTTGTAGCTCGATCGCGTCGGGGGCCGCCGTTTGCGTCGCGTGGACCAATCGCCGCGCCGGTTCGGCCCAGTCGGCGAGCGTCGCTCCCAATCGCGGCGCGAACTGGCCGGTGGTGATCCGATCTTCGCCGCGGTAGCCCGGCGGCAACACGCCGTAGACTTTTTTTACCGACCACGGACTTAAACCCACTTTGTCCGCCAGATCGGAGTATTGGTTTGGATCGCTCGCCGCTTGCAGCGACCGATCGACCATTTGTTCGACGAGCGACGCCAACGGACCGGTTTCCGCTTGTGCGATGTGATGAGTCACCACTACGTCCGGCTGCCACATGCGGAGCTGCCGGACCAGGTAGCCCTCTATCTTTTGGACGGCCCGACCGTCGTTCGCGCGATTGAGCGCGGCGAGCAACTCTTCCGGCGTCCGCGCCCCATCGTCGGGCGGCAGCGGAAACTGCCACGCCGCGTCGGCCGTGGTGGCCCCGGCCAGGAGCATTGCTTCCCGCGATTGACCATCCGCCGCGGCCAACTTTGGGTGCAGCAAGGTCACCGCGGTGAGATACCCGTCTTCGGCGCCAAGTTTTCCGAGCAGCTCGAGCGGCACGTCGGTTTCCCGCGCGTAGCGCCACGAAGAGCGCCGCGCGTTCGCCGCCGCGACGCTGCACTTGCCAGGCGTGGCCGCCGTCGTGCGTAACGAGAATGGTGCCCAAGTCGCCGACGGCATATCCCGTGTTGGCGTCGATGAACGCGATTGCGTGGAGCGGCGCGTTCTGACCGGTGGTCAGCGGCTCCCAATGTTTTCCGTTGTCGGGCGAGTGAAATACGCGCGTGCCGGGCGAGCCGGCGACCCAAACATTCGTGCCGACGACCGCGACGGCATGAAAATCAAAATTCTCAGCGGCGTAAGGCGGCAGTTCGCCCGACGGTGTTTGCCAACTAGCGCCCAAGTCGCTCGTCGTCATGACGAGCCCGCCGTCGCCGACCAACCAACCGCCCGTCGGCAACGTCAGTCGGACCGCGCGATAGGCACGGGAACTCGAAACCGCGGCCGGCGACGAGACGACATTGCGCCGCATCAGCGTGGCAAACCGCCCGGCTGCCCCGACGACCGACCCCGATTGCGGATCCGGAAAATCGGCGGCCAGCCAAGTGCCGCGCGTGTCGGAGGGGAGCGGTTGCCAGGTTCGTCCGCCGTCGCGGGTCGCAAACACGCCGGAGGGAAACAGCGAGTTGCCGTCGCCCGCCGCGATGCCGTGCTGATCATCAAAGAATCGAACGTGCGTGATCGCGGGCAACGTCGATTGCTCGACCTCGGTCCAAGTTGCTCCGCCGTCCTCGGTCGTCAGCAGCACGCCGCGCGACGATTGCGAGTACGGTTGCGTCGCGCCTCCCGCCACCCAGCCGCGGCGCGAATCGACAAATGAAATCGACGCGAGCCGGCAGGTCACGCCGGACGTCTGCAATTGCCACGACTGGCCGCCGTCGGCCGTGTGCCAGATCACGCCGCGATCGCCGACGGTCCAACCATTGGCGTTGTCGATGAAAAGACACGTCGGCGAGCGACGCGTCGTTCTGCATCGTCTGGCCGACGGTGACCGGCTCGTCGCCGGCGACGACCGCCGGCGCCTCGGCGCGGGCGATCGCAGCCAGCGCGCAAACAGCAGCGACGTAAAGCCAGAGAAATCGTTGTTCCATCATCGCCAAGACTCCCTTCGACGCGGCGGGGGTATCCCTTCCCAGCGGCAATTCTAGCCGCTTTCGGCCGAACGACCTATCGCGGCGCAGATCCGGCCGTACCGGCTCTGCCGATCGTGCTAGCAAGTCGCATCGTGCCTGCGGTGAGCTAGACTTGCGCTACACCCCTCTGCTGCTGCATTTTGTCGGGCTCGCGACCATGAACGACGTCACCTCCCGCGTTGAACAAATCGCCGTCCGCGCCGCGGCCCTCTACAGCCGTCCGACCGTGGCGCTCGAGATCGTGCAGCTCACGAGCGAGCCGCAAGTTGATCCGCGCGTGCTGAAAGAATTGCTGGAAAAGGACCCGGCCCTGACCTGCAAAATCCTCCGCGTGGTGAACAGCTCGTTCTTCGGACTGAGGCGCGAGGTGGCCGATTTGAGCCAGGCGCTCAACGTCCTGGGCAACAAGCCGCTGCGGCTGTTGGTGCTCGGATTCAGTCTGCCGGACGAGCTGTTTGCCGAGATGGCGGCCGAGCAACTCCAGTGGTATTGGCGAACCACGCTGACGCGGGCCGTCGCGGCGAGGCAGTTGGCCACCGAACTGTGGGGCGAACTGGGCGACGAGGCGTTCATCGTCGGCCTGATGCACGACATCGGCATTTTGGCGCTATTGCGCGAGTTGGGGCAACCATACGCGAAGCTACTCTCCCGCGTGATCGAACAACGATCCGACTTGGCGGCGCTCGAGCGCGATAGCCTCGGCTTCGATCACGTCGAGCTGAGCGCCGCGCTCATGAAGCATTGGCATCTTCCCCAAAGGCTGGTCGACGCGGTAGCCGCGCCGAAGCAGACGGAGCGGTTGGCGCACGCGATTTCCGTCGACGCCGAGCTGGCCCGCATCCTGCATCTCGCCGAATTGCTCGCACAGCTGGTCGGGCAGCGCCGCATCGACTTGTTGCCGGAATTGCTTAAGGCCGGCGGTGCGTACCGCGATTTGACCAAGGGCCGACTAGGGGTCGTCGTCGAAAAACTACAACCGCAGGTCGAGCAACTGGCCGACGTGCTGTCGGTCGAGCTCGCCGGCGATCAAAACTACATCGAAGTGCTGACCTCTGCCCACGATCAAATGGCGTCGCTCACCGAGGAACTCGCCGGTCAGCTTCGCCACCACCGCTCGGAGGATGAAGTGTACACCGAATTGCTCCAAGAAGCCCAGGAGTTGACCCTTGCCATGCAGTCGTTTCTGGAAGGAAAAGAAAAATCGCGACTGAAGCGGCGGGAGGCAATCGCCAATGGAACGACTGGCATGCGCCCACGAGCGAACGCAGGGCGAGCGTGCGGCAGCCGATATGAGCAGCGAAAACGCAGTCGGCATCGTCGCGCTGCTCAATCATTTGTCGGCTGCGGTGCCTCTCTGTCGCGCGCGACGGCAGGAACTGAGCCTGCTCCTGATGGAGTCGAACGGCGCCAATGTTTTGACCGCAACCGACAACGACGCGATTTCGCTCCTGCGGCGGGCACTCGAGCAATCGTGCCGGTCGCGGACAGGCGGCGAAATCGAAGTGCTCTCGATCACCGCTTCGCAGTTGGCGGTCATTTTGCCCGATTGCGAGCGACGCGCTGCCGTGTCGATCGCCAACGAAGTCCTCACCCAGATTGGCGGAGTTGGCGGAGCAGGACGAATCGACCACCGCGATCCATGCCGCGATGCTCAGCGGGGGTGTCGCGACCGTCGCGGCCGTGCCGAAAAACTTTGACCCCTGGCGGCTGGTGGAAAGCGCGGAACGCTGCCTTTACGCGGCCCGCTCGTGCAACACGAACGCGGTGAAAAGCATCGAGATTTGACGCGGCGGGCTGGTCAGGTTGGCGAGTAAACGAGTCCGTGATCAAGCGACGCCGTTCGCCGCCGACTCACTTACCGACCCGCGGAGTTTCTGCTATTATTCCCGCATGAGCACGCCGCCTCCCTCTGAGCCGCGACCACCGGAACCGTCGCCGGCCCCGTCCGACCTGCCCGTCGCGACTCCCCACGGCGATTGAGTCCGCGACTCCGGCCGCGCGAGAACCCGCATCTGGCAGCGCTGCCCACCTTCGCTCGCGGCCGCAGCGGCGGAAGTTGGTGCCGATCCTGCTGTTCATTGCCACGTGCCTGTCGACGTATTGGGTCGGGGCGGCCGACTGGAAGCCGCAGTCGGCCGACGTTTGGCAAGCGATGTCGACCAACTGGCCGCAGGGGCTCATGTACATGGGGGCCGTGGTGGCGATCTTGCTCACGCACGAGATGGGCCACTTCCTGCAGACGGTCCGCTACCACATCCCGGCCAGCTATCCGCTCTGCATCCCCGTGCCCTTCAGCCTGATCGGCACGATGGGCGCGGTGATCAGCATGGACGGCATGCGAGCCAACCGCAAACAGATTTTCGACATCGGCGTGGCCGGGCCGCTCGCGGGGCTGGCGGTCGCGTTTCCGATCCTCTACCTCGGCGTGATGCGGCTCGACCTGTCGATTCCTTCCGCACCGGGCGACATTCAGCTTTACAATCCGGTGATCGTCCGCTGGATGATCGAATGGCTGCGGCCCGAGTGGGCCGACCGCGCGGCCTGGGTCTCCGTCTCGCAGCTCAACCCGTACTTCATGGCCGGCTGGGTCGGCATGCTGATCACGGGACTCAACATGCTGCCGGTGAGCCAGCTCGACGGCGGGCACGTGATCTACGCGCTGTTCGGCCGCGATGCCTATAAGATCGCCCGGGCGTTCACGATCGTGGCGATCGCGTACGTGGTGCTGAATCTCGAGCAGGCGGCGATCTGGACGCCGATGCTGATCCTCGTGATCATCATGGGCATCCACCATCCGCCCACGGCCGACGACACGATCGAGATGGACGACTTCCGCTGGATCCTAGGCGTGGCCTCGATGGCGATTCCCGTGTTGTGCTTCCCGCTCGAGGGATTGAAGCAGTAGGTCCCAGCGTACTGAAGCCGCGGGCGAAACCGCTCAAGGCGCGAGCAAAAGTCGCCCCGGCGCCGACAAATACCCTTTCACCTCGTTCAGAAACCGCGCCGCCGCCGCGCCGTCCACCGCGCGGTGATCGTACGTGATCGAGAGCGGCATCATCAGCCGTGCTTCGACCGTGTCGCCGACGATTTGCGGCACGTTCCGCGAGCGGCCCACCAGCAGAATCGCCACCTCGGGCGGGTTGATGATCGGCGTCGAATACGTGCCGCCGATCGCACCCAAGTTGCTGATCGTGAACGTGCCGCCCTTCATGTCGTCGAGCGACAGTTCACCGTCGCGGGCCATCTGGGCGAGCCGATCGAGCTCGGCCGCGATCTGCGAGATGCTCTTGCGGTCGGCGTTCCGCAGCACGGGCACCACGAGGCCGCGTTCCGTGTCGACCGCGACGCCGATGTTCACGTACTCCTTGTAAATGATCTGGTGATTCTCCATGTCGACCGACGCGTTGACGATCGGATGCTTCTTGAGCGACGAAGCCACCGCCTTGATCAGAAACGGCATCGCCGTGAGCTTGACGCCGCGCGCCGCGTAGTCGCCCTTGCTCTGCTCGCGCATGTCTTCGAGCTCGGTGACGTCGACATCGTCGAAATTCGTGAGCTGCGGAATCGTCGTGTAGGAGAGCACCATGTTGCGGGCGATGGTCTGCCGCAGTCGCGACATCTTTTCGACGCGGACGCACGCCGTGGTCGTCGGAAGCGTCGGTTGGCCGGGCGGCGTGACGCCACGCGGAGCGCCGGCCGCCACTTGTTCATTCGTTTCGCGGACAAACGCCTGCACGTCGTCGGCCGTGATCCGGCCGCCATCACCGGAGGGTCGCACCAGCCGCAGATCGACGCCCAATTGTCGCGCCAGCCGCCGCACGGCCGGTCCTGCCGCGGACGAGGCATGGCCGTCGCCCGGTTCGTCCTCTTCCGGCTCCGCCACTTTCACTCGCAGCGTGGGAGCAGGCTTTTTGGCCGGCGCCTTGGGTGGCGGCGCTGGTTCGTCTTCGTCGACCTCTGGTTCTGGTTCCGGAGCTTTCTTCTTCGCCGGCTTCGGTGGCGCAGCGGGCGACTGCCTGTCTTCGGCTCTTCTTTCTTGGCGGCTGGTTTCTCTTCGGTCTTTGATTCGGCGCCGCCCGCGGCATCGATTTCCATCAGCGCCGCGCCGATCTTCACCGTGTCACCTTCGGAGATGAGGATCTTGATGATCTTCCCGGCGGCCGGGCTGGGCACCGGCATCGTCGCCTTGTCGGTCTCGACTTCGATCAAATCCTGATTCTTCTTAACGACCTCGCCCTCGCTCACCAGGATCGAGAGCACGTCGCCGGATTCGATATTCTCGCCCAAATTGGGCAGCGTGATTTGATTGGGCATTGCACACTTATTTAACGAGGCAAGATTCACCACAGAGTACACGGAGGGTACAGTGTTCGAAATTCCTATCCGAGCAGAGCAAGTGCGATTCTCTGTGTTCTCTGTGTACTCCGTGGTGAGACACTGAATTGACTTGAAGAATTCGCTTCCTTACGCATACAACGCGGATTGCTTGTCGGGGTCGACTCCCAGCTCGGCCACCGCGCGGGCGACGCACTTGCCGTCGCATTTGCCCTGCTTCTTGAGCTGGTAGAGGGCGGCGATCGTGATGCACTCGGCGTCGACCTCGAAGTGCCGACGCAGCGTGGCGCGGTTTTCGCTGCGGCCCATGCCGTCGGTCCCGAGCGCGAACAGGCCGCCCGGCACCCAGGGATCGATCTGCTCGGCCACCGCCCGCACGTAATCGCTCGAGGCGATGCACGGGCCCTCGACGCCGGCGAGTTGCTGCTCGACGTAGGACGCTCGGGCGGGCTGATTCGGGTTGAGCATGTTCCAGCGCTCGCACTCCTGCGCATCGCGCCGCAATTGGGTGTAGCTGGTGACGCTCCAGACGTCGCTCGCCACCTCGAACTTCTCGGCCAGTAGTTTTTGGGCCCGCAGCGCTTCGCGCAGGATCGCCCCGCTGCCGAAGAGCTGCACGCGATGCGGGCCGCCCGCGTTAGTATCGTCCAAATCCGTGCTCGACACCTTGTACATGCCGCGGATGATGCCTTCCTCGCAGCCGGGCGGCATCTCGGGCATGTCGTAGTTTTCGTTCTCGAGCGTGATGTAGTAGATCGCCGTCTCGCCCTCTTCGTAGAGCCGCTTCAGGCCGTCGAACACGATCACCGCCGTCTCGTAGGCATAAGCCGGATCGTACGCCCGGACCGTGGGAAACGCGATCGCGTTCAGCAGGCTGTGGCCGTCTTGATGCTGCAGGCCTTCGCCGTTGAGCGTGGTGCGGCCGGCCGTGCCGCCGAGCATGAAGCCCTTGGCCCGCGAGTCGGCCGCCGCCCAAACCAGGTCGCCAATCCGCTGGAAGCCGAACATCGAATAGTAGATGAACATCGGGATCATGTTCACGCCGTGCGCCGAGTACGACGTGCCGGCCGCGATGAACGACGACATCGAGCCGGCTTCGGTGATGCCTTCTTCCAGCAGCTGGCCGTCCTTCGCTTCGTTGTAGAAGGCGATCTGATCGGAATCGACCGGCACGTACAACTGTCCGCCGTGGGCGTAGATGCCGACCTGGCGGAACAGGCCTTCCATGCCGAACGTCCGCGATTCGTCGGGGCAGATCGGCACGATGAATTTGCCGATCTGCTTGTCGCGCAACAAGTCGCCGAGCAGGCGGACGAAGCCCATCGTGGTCGACATCTCTTTGCCTGGGCCCTTGCTCACCAGCTTGGCCATCGTCTTGTCGTATTCGGCGAGCTTCGGCACTTCCATCGTCACCGGCTTGAGCACCCGCGACGGCACCGGGCCGCCGAGCGCAGCACGCCGCTCGCGGAGGTAAATCATCTCGGGGCTGTCTTCGGGCGGCACGTAGAACGGCGCTTCGGCCACGCGCTCGTCGGAGATCGGGATGCCGAACCGCGTGCGGAACTCGCGGAGCTCCTGCTCGTTGAGCTTCTTTTGGTTGTGCGTGACGTTGCGGCCTTCGCCCCCTTCGCCCAGGCCGTAGCCCTTGATCGTCTTGGCGAGGATCACGGTCGGCTTGCCCTTGCACTCGACCGCCGCCTTGTAGGCCGCGTAGACCTTTTCCGGATCGTGCCCGCCGCGACGCATTTTTTGCAGCTTCTCGTCGGAGTAGTTCTTCACCATCTCCAGCAGCTCGGGATATTTGCCGAAGAAATCCTCGCGAATGTAGTCGCCGCCAGAGACGACGTACTTCTGATACTGGCCGTCGACGACCTCCATCATCCGCTGCTGCAACAGGCCGGTTTCGTCTTGTTCCAGCAGCGGATCCCAGTCGGCGCCCCAGATGACTTTGATGACGTTCCAGCCGGCGCCGCGGAACGTGCCTTCGAGTTCCTGAATGATTTTGCCGTTGCCGCGCACGGGGCCGTCGAGCCGCTGCAGGTTGCAGTTGATCACGAAGATCAGATTGTCGAGCTGCTCGCGCGAGGCGAGCGTGATCGCGCCGAGCGTTTCCGGCTCGTCGCATTCGCCGTCGCCCAGGAAGGCCCACACGTGCTTGCTGGCCACGTCGCGGATGCCGCGATCGGTGAGGTAGCGATTGAACCGCGCCTGGTAGATCGCCATGATCGGCCCGAGGCCCATCGACACGGTGGGGAATTCCCAGAAACTCCGGCATCAGCCAGGGATGCGGATACGACGAGAGCCCGCCCCCCTCGGTGAGCTCGCGGCGGAAGTTGATGAGGTTCGTCTTGGTGAGCCGGCCTTCGAGAAACGCGCGGGCAGTACATGCCGGGCGAGGCGTGGCCCTGGAAAGTAAATCTGGTCGCCGTCGTAGCCGCTCTCGCCGCGGCCGCGGAAGAAATGGTTGAAGCCGACTTCGTACAAGTTGGCCGACGAGGCAAACGTCGAGATGTGTCCGCCGATGCCGGCGTGGTCGCGGTTGGCGCGGGTGACCATCGCCATCGCGTTCCAGCGGATGAAGCTCTTGATCCGCCGCTCGAGTTCGCGCTTGCCGGGATAGGGCGGCTGCTTGTCGGCCGGGATCGTGTTCACGTAGGGCGTGGTCGCGGTGAACGGCAGCTCGACGCCGTTGCGGATCGCCGCTTCTTCCAGCGCCGCGAGCAATTGCTGCACGCGCTCCGGGCCTTTGCTCTCGAGCACGTAGTCGAGCGACTCGAGCCACTCGGCCGTCTCGGAAGGATCGGCGTCGTTGGGGATCGGCAGATCGCACGTTCAGAGATTTCGCGTTGGCCATAGCTACTTTCTCTGCACCGTTCCTGAGGCTATCTCTCAGGATCTCGACTTCTGCCTGTTTACGTCTTGGCCGATACACTTCGGTGGCGGTGCCCAGGTATACTTCGCCGGCGAAGCCGACCGTTTCGCTGAGCGTCGGATGGGGATGGATCGAATCGGCGACGTCGCGGATCGTGCAGCCCATCTCAATCGCCACCACCGCTTCGGCGATCAACTCGCCCGCCCCGCTGCCGACGATGCCGCAACCCAGCACGCGGTCGGTCGCCGGGTCGAGGATCCACTTGGTCAGCCCGTCGGTGCGGCCGATCGCGGTCGCCCGGCCACTCGCTTGCCAAGGATACTGCGCAATTGCCACCTCGCGGCCGGTCCGCTTGGCTTCGTCGGCGGTGAGGCCGGCCCAGGCGATTTCGGGATCGGTGAACACGACGGCGGGAATCGCTTGCGGCTCGAACGCGGCCGGCTCGCCCGCGAGCACTTCGGCCGCCACTTTGCCTTCGTGCGACGCCTTGTGGGCGAGCATCGGCTCGCCCGCCACGTCGCCGATCGCCAGGATGTGCGGGTCGGTCGTTCGCTGCTGTTCGTTGACGACGACGAACCCCTTTTCGTTGATCTTCACCTGCGTGTTTTCGAGGCCGATGCCGCTCGTGACCGGGCGGCGACCGATCGACACCAGCACGCGGTCGTAGAGGAACGTGCCACTGACTTCGGGCCCTTCCATCTTGACTTCGACTTTAGTCGCCGGCGTCTTTCAGCTCGACGACCTTCGTGCCGAGATGAATGCCCGCGAATTTCGTGCGGAGCCGCTTCTCGAGCGGCTTCACTAAATCGCGGTCGGCGCCCGGCAACAGGCCATCGAGCAGCTCGACGACGGTCACCGCCGAACCGAGCTCCGCGTACACGGTGCCCATTTCCAGTCCGATGTATCCACCGCCAACGACCAGCAGCGCGGTCGGGACGTCTTCCAACGCGAGCGCGCCGGTGGAATCCATCACGCGCGGCGAGACTTTGAATTGCTTCGGCATCGCCGGCACGCTGCCGGTCGCCAGGATGCAATGCTCGAACGTGATCCGCTCGCTGTCGTAGGTCGACTTGTCGCCCCCTTCGAGTTGCAGCGTTTGCGAGTCGACGAAGATGCCGCGTGCGTTGACGATGCGTACCTTGCGGCGTTTGGCAAGTTGCGCCAGTCCGCCGGAGAGCGTGGCGAGGACTTCCTCCTTGCGAGCCCGCATCCGATCGATCTGTAACTTGGGCTTGGGGAATTCGACGCCCCACTGCGTCATCTCGCTGGCTTCGCTGATCACCTTGGCGACGTGCAGCAGCGCCTTCGACGGGATGCAGCCGCGCAACAGGCAGGTGCCGCCCAGCCGCGGGTCGGCCTCGACAATCGTGACTTCGAGCCCCAAATCGGCGGCCAGGAAGGCGGCGGCGTACCCGCCCGGCCCGCCGCCCAAGAACCACGACTTGCGAGTGCATCGCCATTAAAGAGACCTTCATCCGGAGCCGAGTTCGCGCAGGCTCGCACGAACTGCCCTTTCGACCGCAACATTCGCCAACTTATTGCGGCGAAAGCAGTTACTTTCGCCAAACAGATAAGTCTACCCGCCCTGCCCAGAACGGCCAATGGGGGTAAGCGGGCCGCGGCCGCCCTCCGGTTCGGTCGACGCCGCAACTACTTACCGAGCAAGTGACGCAGCGCGGGTTCGAGTTGCGGGTAGGCAAACTCGAAGTCGGCGGCCGTCAATTCGTGCGGCGCGACGCGGACCCCGCCCAGCAGCATCTCGTCGGCCATTTCGCCAAACGCCAACCTCGCCGCAAACGCCGGCATCGGGAAGATCGTCGGCCGGCCCAGCACGCGGCCGAGCGTCTTGGTGAATTCGCGGTTGGTGACGGCGCCTGGAGCCACGGCATTTACCGGTCCGACGAGCGAGTCGGTCTCGAGCGCGAACACGATCGCGCTCACCAGATCGTCGAGCGCGATCCAGCTGAAGTACTGCCGGCCGGAGCCGATCACGCCGCCGAGGCCCAGCTTGAACGGCGGCAGCATCTTGGCCAGCGCCCCGCCCTGCGGGCTGAGCACCGGGCCGATGCGGAGCTTCACTAGCCGGATGCCGGCGTCGTGTGCACTCTGCGCGGCGGCTTCCCACTCGCGGCAGACTTCCGCCAGAAAGCCGTTGCCCGAGGGCGCCAGCTCGTCGATTTCCTCGTCGCCGCGATTGCCATAGAAACCCGTGGCTGACGCACTCACCAGCACGCTTGGTTTCATTTCGAGCTGGGCGAGCGTCTCGGCCAAAAGTCGCGTCCCCTTGATGCGGCTCTCGAGAATGCGGCGTTTGAAATCTTCGCTCCAGCGCCGGCCCGCGATGTTTTCGCCCGCGAGATGGACGACCGCATCGACGCCGTTGAGTTCGGCCGCGTCGATTTCGCCCGCCTCCGGGTTCCAGCGAATCTCGCGCTCGGCGTCTTGGACATCGTGCCGCACCAGCCGCCGCACCAAGTGCCCTTGGCCTTCGAGCGCCGCGACCAGCGCGGAGCCCACCATGCCGGTCGATCCCGTGACGGCAATGATCATAAGCGTCGCTCTTAGCGGTCAGCTCTTAGCTTTTAGCCAGCGGTCGATTCCTCGGTACAAACCGTCTGGCTAATAGCTAACGGCTAATAGCTAATAGCTTTGTCCCCTAGTGTCGCCGCTTCTGATATTCGCGGCTGGCTTCTTCCAGAATGCGCCGTTCCTCGCGCGTGAGACTGTCTTGTCCGCGTTCGCGAATTTTTCGAAGAATGTTGTCGACCGCGTCCTCGGTCGCGTCTTCGAGATCGTCGGCCGGATCGTGCACCCGCAGCGACGGCCGCCGACCCAGCTTGGGCATTTTCCACCCGCGGGGCAGCCAATTGCTCAGCCGCCAACCGGCTTTGAAATAGACCAGGGCAAAGATCGCACCGCCGATGTGGGCTGTGTAGGCGACGTGTCCATCGCCGCCGACGGTGCCGAACAAGTTCATGCCGAGAAATAGCAGGGCGAAGACCCACGCCGGCATCGGCAAGACGCCCCAGATGAAGATCTGCTGGCGCGGGAAGTTGAGGCAGAACAAGAGCAGCACGCCGGCAATTCCGCCCGATGCCCCAAGCAGCGAAAACTCCGTCAGTTGTCCACTGCTGACCCACTCGCTGACCAACCAAATCAGGCCCGCGACCACTACGGTCATGAGGAAAAACGTCAGATATTCTTTCTTGCCGTAAAGTGTTTCGACCGATCGTCCGAACATCCACAGCGCGAAGCCGTTGAACAGGATGTGCTTGAGGTCGCCCGGATCGTGCAGAAAGCCATAGGTGACGAGCTGGAAGGCCATCCACGGCTGGCGCGGCAAATCGGCGTGGAGCTCGAAAATCTGCGTGAACCAGCCGCCGCCGGGCACATTCGATCGCGTGACGAGCTGCACGACGTAGACGATCCCCATGACGATCACGAGCTTGGTCGTCCAACTCACGTCGCTGCCGAGATGGAAGCCCGGCGAATCGCCGTAGCTTCGATCGCGTTCGTAGTCTCGGTCGTAGATGCCCATGGTACGTCGCTCACACTTAGCGGCGGGGCTTGGCTCACAGTCGTTCGGGCATTCAACTGGATGACGACGACATTGTACGCCGCTCTCCGAACAAAGGCATCCGCAGTTGGCGGTAAAGTCATCGCCGGTTGGGCGGAGTTCGCGGCCGAATTAGCGGCTTGCGGCCAGCGGGCCCTCGGCCGGAACGGCCGATGAACGCGGGGTACGGCGGGCCAATTCGTCGGCGAGGCGGCGATTCTCGGCGATGGCCTGGTCCAAGAGCCGTCGCGCGTTGGCCAGTTGCTGCTCGACGGTGGCCAGGTGCTTCTCGATGATCGCGCGTTCTTTCTTGACGCCGGCCAGGTCGAACGTGAGCTTGCGGATTTCTTCGTCGCGGAAGGCGCCCAACTGTTCGGCGCTGGCGAGCGCCGCCTTGAGTTTCTCGTTGTCCGTCGTCACCGCTTCCATGTTCGCCAACAACGTGACGCGCCGTCGATTCAATTCCGAAAACTCGACCGAATAGTCGCGCAGCCGGCGCTGGTAGAGTTTTTTGGCAGCCTTGCTCATGTCGTCGGGACCGACCGGGTTGCCGTCCTCGTCGAAGCCGGCGACGTGCCACTCGTCGTCATCCGGACCGGCCGGCGTGCCCTGGCGGATGTATTCCTCGACCGACTCGGCGGGCAGCAGCTCACGCAACTTGTCTTCCGACAGACCGGCAAAGATTTCGTTCTGGTCGATGGGCATCGTTTCGTAGAGCGACCAGGGACCGCGGCTCGCGGCCAATCGCTTTTTCTCCGTGTCGTCGAGCAGATTGACCGGCACCAGCGACGCCTGCTGTCCAGCCGCTTCTTTCACCCGGAATTCGCCCAGGTACTGCGCGCCGCTGGCCGGATCGGGATGCCCCGGCGGACCTTCCTCGAACGCATAGAGAATCGTGTCGGCCGCGATGCCCGATGGCTGCGGCGACTCGACGGTTACGTTGACGGTGCCGGTCTGCGGATCGAACCCGGCCGGCGTCACTTTCCGCCACACGCTTCCGCGCAGTCGCGTCGCCAGGTGCAGCCGGTGATCGAGATCGGCAAGGCTGGGAAGTTCGTCGGCCCCTTCGGGGACGGTCACGTCTTGGGCCGCCAACTCGTTGATCAGCTGCGAATTGCGCGTGCCACGCTGCAATGCGTCGTTGCGGGCATTCACCTGGGCGAGCTCGGTTTCCAGTCGGTTGGCTTGCTTTCGCAAGACGCCGTTAATCCGCAAAGTTTCCGACGCCAGGATGAAGAAGCCGGCCGCCGCCAAGAAGACCAGCACGACCAGCGTCGTATGCGCCCAGTGCCATGTCCGCGCACCGAAATACGCCGCCGCGATCGACGCGATCAAGAGCAGCAAGCAGGACGATCAGGACGTACACGGATGTCTCGCTATGGCAGGGCGCGCGGCGGGGGCACGGTCGGGACCGGCAGTTCGTTCCGTTTCCGACCGGCGGTCGAAATGGAAAAGCTGGGCTGGTTGGTCTATTTCGATGATAAATGGGGCCGCCCGGCGGGTCAAGCAATTTGACCCCGCCGGGCCGGCCATAACTCGTTGTTTTTCAAGGGTTTGTCGCCAACGGCGGCCATCGGCTGTACGACCGCTGCGACCGGCTGGCGAGGGAAGCAAGTAACTCACGCAAAGGCACCAAGACGCAAAGTCCCGCAAACTGACCGATGGCCAAGCCCCAATGACCGCGCGGGCTGCCAACTGACAATTTTCTCCGTGTTCTTGCGAAGAGACAAGTCCACCGAAGGCGTCAAGTTTCTCGCCCCCTCTACGGCCATATACCGACTGGCCATTTGGTCGACGAAATCAGCGCGCACCGCGAGTGCAGCCGGCGGCGTTTCGCCATGCGACCGGATTGAACTGAACCACACTGCTGCTGGCTCCGAGGTCCCAGTTTCCCGCGGGGGAATGGCGTCGCATGCAAGCTGGGTTGGTCGATCGCTGAGGGTTCGGCGGTCGTCGGGATTCAGCCTAGCGGATAGTGGACTTGTGTTCAATATTTATTCCTGGCCACCCCGCGATAGAGCTGGGAGATCATGATCATTCGCCTCGTATAAAGGCTGGGCCAGAAGATCAAAGATTCGCCGACGCAGACGTTTCGGCCGTGGGGCACGACTTTGCACCGCTTTTCCCGGTCGTGCAGTTGTTTGTCGCGCGGACCGCATCTACGATCGTCGATATGAAAACCACTGCGGTCGGTGATGGTGCGGAGGGCGGGTTGCGGGAGTTACTTGCAGCAGGAGCTTGCGCGGCGGTGTGGGGCGAATCCGCAGTATTCGTTGCGGGCGTTTGCCAAGGCGACTCGGGACCGACCATTCGACGCTCTCGCAAATCCTGCGGCAGAAACGACGGCTGACGGCCGAGACGATTCGCTCGCTGGCGCATGCTATCGGATTGCCGGAATCCGAGGCCGAGCGGTTTGTCGTGCATGAGGAACAGCTGGTCGGCACGGCGCCGCCCGAATGGCACGTCCGGCAGTTGCAGGCGGAGGCGGTGGAAATCATCAACGGGTGGCATCACTTCGCGATTCTGGAATTGACGCGGCTTGACTGCTTTCGGCCCGACAGCCGTTGGATCGCGCGCGTGCTCGACGTTGCCGTAGACGAAGTCAATATGGCGCTCACGCGGCTGTTGCACTTGGGCCTGCTGCAGATGGTCGACACCAATCGCTGGGTCGACACGTCGACGCACGCGGTGGCGAGGTTCGACCATTTGCCTTCCGAGGTGCTCCGCGACTTGGCGGGGCGAATCGCGCGGATGACCGGTGGGCCTGGCGGAGGCGAACGGGTCGTCAGCTCGTCGACGGTGGCCATCGATCGTCGTCGGCTGCCCGTCGCGGCCAAGTATTTGGAGCGGGTGCGGCACGAGTTGGCCGAGTTGCTCGTAAGCGACGGCCGATCGTGCGACGACGTATATCAGCTCGACGTGTTGCTCTATCCCCTTACTAACTTGCAGGAGAAATCTCATGGGTCAACCGGTAATGCAATTTCAAATCTTGGCCAAGAACCCGGATCAGGCGGCTGAGTTCTACGGCAAGCTCTTCGGCTGGCGGATCGATGCAAACAACGCGCTCGGCTACCGCACGATCGACACCGGCTCGAAGGCGGGGATCCAGGGCGGCATCTGGCCCGCGCCGCCCGAGGGGCAGAGCATGGTGCAGCTATTCGTCGCGGTGGCCGACGTGAAGGCCGCGGCCGGCGCGGCGGCGGAAATGGGCGGCACGGTCATCGTCCCGCCGCAGACGCTCCCCGACGGCGACGAAATGGCGATCATCCTTGATTCGCAGGGGATCCCGTTCGGGCTGATGAGGGAACGAGTGCGGTAGCAAGGTTCAGCGCACTCGTGCGAGAGCGGCGACGAGTGCGTCGATCATCGCCGGCGTGTGGTGGTAGCAGAGGCTCAGGCGGAGAAGCGATTCGCCCTCGGGGACGGTCGGGGGGCGGATGCCGGGGATGAAGTAGCCGGCTTGGCGGAGTTCGGCGGCGAGACGCATCGTGCGGTCGGGGTCGCCGACGTAGAGGGGGATGATTTGGCTCGCGCTGTTGCCGGTGTGCCAGCCTTGTTCGCTAAGCCGCGAGCGGAGGGTGGCGGTGCGCTGGAGCAGCTCGCGGCGGCGGTGGGGTTCGGTGGCAACGACGTCGAGGGCGGCGATCGCGGCGGCGCTGGTCGCGGCGGGTTGGGCGGTCGAGAAGACATAGGGGCGAGCGCGGTTGGCGAGCCAGTCGATGAGCGATTGCCGGCCGCAGACGAAGCCGCCGCCGGTACCGAGGGCTTTGCTGAGCGTGCCGATGCGGATGTGGACGCCGTCGTGGAGGCCGAAATGTTCGACGACACCAGTCCCGCGCTCGCCGAACACGCCGGTGGCGTGGGCTTCGTCGACCAGCAGCATCGCGTCGTATTCTTCGGCGAGTGCGGCGAGGCGAGGTAGCGGGGCGAGGTCGCCGTCCATGCTGAAGAGCGTGTCGGTGGCGATCAGCCGTCGGCGGAAGTGGCCGGCGTCGCGGAGCATGGTTTCGAGCGCATCGCAATCGCCGTGGGGATAGACGAAGCGTTCGGCGCGGGAGAGCCGGCAGCCGTCGATCAGGCTGGCGTGATTCTTGGCGTCGGCGAAGACGGCGTCGCCTTCGTCCACGAGCGCAGGAATCGTGCCGGCGTTGGCGGCAAAGCCCGAGGGAAAGACGAGCGCCGCCTCGGTGCCTTCGAACTCGGCGAGCCGGCGCTCGAGTTCGGCGTGACTGTTGGCCCGTCCGCTCACGACGGGACTCGCCCCACTGCCCCACCCTTCGCGCTCGATCGCGGCGCGGGCCGCCGCTGCGAGTCGCTCGTCGGCGGCCAGGCCGAGGTAGTCGTTCGAGCCGAAAGTTGACCAGCTCGCGTCCGTCGAGCGAAACCGTCGCCGCCTGTGGACTCGTGCGTTCGGCCAGCCGCCGGCGCAATCCTGCCCGCTCCAAGCTGGCGAGCTTGTCGTTTATCCAGGCTAGCGGGTCGTGCGTTTTGTTTGACATGGCGAAATACCGTTGCACGCGAGGATTTAGCGGCCGAGCTTGCTCGGCGCGAACGCTCGGGGCAAGCCCCGCCGCTAATTGGTTATCTATTGGAGCGGAACCTTCGAGTTTGACAACTGCCTGCAAAATCCGGAACAATGGTGCGGAGCGGGAACTTTCTCTGGCCGTGCCGCATCGAATGGAACGGGAGATCGCTTGAGCGACCACGCCTTACGCGATGATTCTGCGGTCGCGGACGCCACGCTCATCAGCCGCACGTTGGCCGGCGAGCCCGCGGCGTTTGGGGAGCTGGTGCTGCGGTATCAGGACCGGCTGTACAACAGCCTGGTCCGCGTGCTCGGCTCGGCCGAGGACGCGCGCGACGCGGTGCAGGAGGCGTTCGTGCAGGCGTTTGTGAAGCTCGAATCGTTTCGGGGATCCAGCGCATTCTATACTTGGTTGTATCGCATCGCGTTCAATCAGGCCATGAGTCACGCCCGCCGAAAACGCCCGACGCAATCGCTCGACGATGGGCGAGCGGACCGCGGCCGCGAGCCGGTCGACGGCCAGCCGGCACCGGACGCGCGATTGGACGCGAGCGAGCGGGCGACGCAAGTACACCGGGCGCTGGCCGAGCTCTCGGCCGAATTTCGTCAAGTGATCGTGCTGCGAGAGATGGACGGCTGCAAGTACGAGGAGATTGCGGAGATGTTGGAATTGCCGATCGGCACCGTCCGCAGCCGGCTGTTCCGGGCGCGGCTGGAGCTGCGCGATCGATTAGCTCCGATTGTCAAGAAGATGTGCGATGTCTGATATTGAGTCTGCTGCATTTGATGATGAGCTGCTGAGCGCGTATCTCGATGACGAGCTCGCGCCGGAGGAGCGGGCGCGCGTCGAGCAGCGGTTGGCGGCGGATCCGCGTGCGAAGCAACTGTTGGACGAATTGCGGGCGGTGTCGCGGACGGTGAAGGAGCTGCCCGCGGCGACGGTGGGATTCGACCTCCGCGAGTCGGTGCTGCGGCGAGCGGAGCGGGCGATGCTCGTGCCGAGCGAGCGGGCTCCTGCTCTCGGGCTGAGCGACGTCGTGCGGAGAATACCCTTCGGCCGCTCGAAGCGGGCTTGGGTTTGGGCTGGCCTGGCGCTCGCCGCCGGCTTGATGCTGATGTTCTTCGACTGGGAGCCGGAGCGAAACCAGGGCATGTCCGGTGTGGTCGCGCAGCGCGACCACTCTACTTCCAGTGCTGAAACACGTTCTGAGCCGCAATCACAGGGACAAGTCGATGTCGACAATCTCGCCGCTGAGCCGCCGGCTTCTCCCGCTTCGAGTCCCGCTTCGGCGCCGCTAGCAGCGAAGGCTGCCGATCATGGTGGTGGTGGTGTCGGCGGCTCTACGGCGGCTAGTGGCGGTCGAGCGGCAGGGGCCGGCGACAACTTGGAACGGTTGGTCGTCTATGTGAACATGACGCCTGAGGCGCTGCGGCGCCGGGCGTTCGACGCGGTGCTCGCGCGGAATCAGATTGAAGTCGAGCAGCCCGCGCTCAGCGATACGGACACGACGCGGTTTGGCGAACGCACTTCAGGGGTTGCAAAACGCCGACGTGCTGTTGCTCGAAGCCGCTCCGGACCAGATCATGTCGACGCTGGCTGATTTGAAGGCCGATCACGCGAATTACCTCGGCATCGAGGTCGAGGACGAACGAGCGAGGTCGCAGCAGTCGCGAGCCGCCGGGCGGTCCGATTACGATTTCAAGCAATACAGTCGTGGCGTTGTCCCGTCGCAACAAAAGTCGGAGTTTGCGACCAACCGCGACTACTATTTCGAGTTCGAACAAGGTCCGAACGAAGCCAATCGAAAGCTTGGTCGCGAGATCGAGCAACAACACCAACTGTCGAGCGACAACCGGCCGCAAGAGTCGAATCGGAGTCAAGCGTTGCGGCTCCAACCACAACCGGCAGCTCAAAGTCGTTCGGCGAGTGAACGACTGGTGGAGGAGTTGCACGATCAATCCGCCCTGGCAACACGGTCGCCCGCAGCGGCTCCGGCGGCCGACGAATCTTTCGGCGGCACCACGATGGGCGTGGCCCGGCGGGCCAAGCAGAAAATCTTGGAGAAGACGGAAACGCTCCAAGTGCTGTTCGTGCTCACCGCCGGTGCCGAACCGGACTCGAGCCAGCCGGCCGCTGCGAAGGCGATCATCACACCGCCGGCGGAAGAGGGATTGAAGACGTGATGAACGATGATTGATGATTGGGGGACCGACGCAGCCCTTGTGTGTGCGGTCTGAAAAGCATCGAATTGAAATCGCCAATCATCAATTTATGAAGGAGTGCACATGGCCGACGTGAAAATTCGCATGCGACCCAACGGGCCGCTCGTGGTCGAGGGCCCGTTCGAGCTGGCGGATTCGCGGGGCCAGGCGTTCACGATCCCGGCCGACAAGCCGGCGATCGCGCTGTGCCGCTGTGGCCACTCGGCCCGGAAGCCGTTTTGCGATGGGGCGCACAAAACGAGCGGGTTCGTCTCGGATGAGGCGCCGCCGCCACCGACCGCGGGTTAGCCCGTGCGGCGTCTGCGTGGGAGCGCTCCGACTGCGAGGTAGCCGACCGCGAGCAGCAGGCTCGTGCCAGACTCCGGCACGGCAACGGAAGCATCTCCGCTGCCGAGCGATGAGCCGAAATTCGCCTTCCAAGTGTCGTAGTCGATGAAGTCGACGATGCCATCGAAGTTGCTGTCGGCGTCGAGACCGGCGCCGGTTTGGCCGAGCGAGTTGCGCCAGACGGTGTAGTCGGCGGCATTGACGGTGCCGTCGAAGTTGAAGTCGCCGGGGAGTATCGTGGCGAAATGGTCGTCAAGTACGCTCATCGCGGCGCGGTCCGACTGGCTGGGTTGTCCGAGATTGTCAGGCTCGATCGAGAACTTGTAGCTGGTGTACCACGGCCCGGCTGCCCACCAGGTCCAACCCAGCCAAACATCTTCATTCGCTTGCATGTAGTCGAGCATGTTGTGGATGGCTTCGTCGCCGATCTGCGTGGTGCCTGAGCCGATGCGGGAATTCGCTACGGCGAATTCGCCAAGAAACGCTTTGCGATTGTTGGCGTGGAGCCAATTCGTGAAATCGGTGAGTCGCTCGACGCCGATGTTCGGGTTGTCGGGATTGTCGTTCGTGCCGATTTGTTCCGAATTGCCGGATGAATTGTCGTCCAGATATTGGTGCACGTCGAACGCAAAATTGTCGATCGGGTCGACGATGTTGAGCATCACTTGTGCATTGGGCGTGCCGTAGTAGTTTTCTTTAGACCAACTGTGCGCACCCGTGTATCCGTTGCCCGGCACGAGGATCAGGTTCTTTGCGCCGGCGTCGCGGATGGCATTGATGGCCGCCTGGGCGGCACCGAACCACTGCTCGGTCGGCATGTTGGCGGGCTCATTCATCAGGTTGAAGATCACGTGGTCGTTGTCTTTGTATTCGTTGGCCATGTGGGACCAAAAATCGGCGAACGCCGAAACGGGCACGTCGCTACCGACCAATCCGACCGTGGAGTCCTGAGTGCTTGACGCGGGCTGCGGGAAGTAGCGAGCGTAGTTGTGCGGATCCACGATGACGTAGGCATCTTTCGACGTGGCATCGTTGACGAAGCCGTCGAGACGACTGAGCTCGGTCGCATCGAACGCCGCGTTCTGCGATCGTTGCAGCCGCTCCCAACGAAACGGCAAGCGGAAAGTGTTCATCCCTTTGTCGATGAAGTAGTCGACCTCCTGGGACGATGGGTAGCGGTAGTCGACGAAAAACGTGCCAGGCAGATTCTGCTCGCCGAACTCTGCGCCGAAAAGATTTACGCCCGTGAAGCGGATCTCGGCGTGACACGCTTGCTTGCCGAACGAGCCGAGGCCGACGAGCGCGGCAAGCGCGATCGCAAGCCGCCAGAAAATGGAAGTGGTTGACTTTTGCTTGCGCATTCTCTGATCCTCCGTCGGTTGCCGGCCCCGATGCTTACGAAGCGGGCGCCGTAAAACACATGAAACGGATTCCGCTCGTGTAGCACTCGAACGACGTCTACGACGGCAGTGCGCAAGAAGTCTGTTCCGCCGACGCCGCGCGAAGCACGGAATCGGATTCCTCTCCCGCCATGATAGACAGGGGCCGGAGAAATTGCCAGCTTTTTCGGCCGATGCCGCTCTAACCGCTGAAATAGACGTAGGCCGCGATGATGAACGCCATCACGATGCACGACGTGACGACGTCGATCGCGGACCAACTCCCGCGAGTTTCGCGCTTCTGTGCGTCGGACACGGTGCCGAACGTCAGGCCCTGGATTTGGGTTGCCGACGGCTCCGAGGTGAGGAAGCTCACGATGATCATCACCGCAGACGAAACCAGGAAGATCAGCAGGCTGTAATACTGGAAATAGATGTTGTTGACGATCCAGAGGAACGAGTTGGGCGTGTAGCCATTTTTGAAACTGGCCAGCCGAGCGTGATCGGCGTGTCGACCGCCAGGCGGAACACGCCCATCAGGAAGCCGACGATCAGCGCGGACATGCAACCGGCCGCGTTGAGCCGCTTCCAGAACACGCCGAGGAAGAACACGACGAAGATCGGCGGCGCGAGGTAGCCCTGGATGCCCTGCAGATAGTCGTACAGGCCGCGCGGCGCGTTGCGGATCACGGGAATCCAAACGAGCGCGATGATCGTCATCGCGATGGTGGCCATGCGGCCGACCCACACGAGTCGATGGTCCGAAGCGTTCGGATTGCATTTTCTTGTAGAGGTCGATCGTAAAGAGCGTCGACGAGGCGTTGAACGCACCGGCGAGCGAGCTCATCAGCGCCGCCAACAGGCCGGCGACGACCGCCCCGCGGACGCCATCCGGCAACACCGTCTTGACCATCAACGGGAACGCGGCCTGGGCTTTGTCGGCGATCGCCACGCCGTCGGGATCCACGATTTGCGCCAGTTCCGCGATATTGCCGCTCTTGGCGAGCGCGAAACAAATGATGCCCGGAATGATGAAAATGAATACCGGCAGCAGCTTCAGGTAGGAGGCGAAGATCGAGCCGCGCCGGGCGTGCGTTTCGTTCTTCGCACCGACGCCCGTTGGACGATGTACTGGTCGGTACACCAATACCAAAGCCCGATGATCGGGCGCAGAACAGCATGCCGAGCCACGGATAGTTGCCGTTGAAGTACCAGGCTTGGGCGACCACTTTGCCGGCGTCGTTAACTTGCTTGATCGGTTCCCAGTGCAATCCGCCCTCGCGGCACGACCGGCTTCCAGAGATTGAACATTTCGGAGCCGACAATGTTGCGCAGCTCACCCCAGCCGCCGACGGCCTTGAGGCCAAACCAGGTCACCAGCGCCGAGCCAATGATGAGAATGATCGTCTGCAGGGCCTCGGTGTAGGCCACGGCCCGCATGCCGCCGAGCAGCGTGTACAAGCCGGTGAGCAGCACCACGAGGATCGAGCCGATCCAGAAGCTGTCGATCGTCAGCGATCCGAGCGTGAGCTGCATGTCGGGCAGCAGCGTGTCGCAAACGATTCCGCCGGCGTAGATACCGACCGCGATCTTGGTAATCACGTAGGCCACCAGCGAAATCACCGAGAGCAGCGTCCGCGCCGACGGCGAGAATCGCCGCTCCAAGAACTCGGGCATCGTGAACACTTGCGACCGCATGTAGAACGGAATCATCACCCAGCCCAAGACGAGCAAGCACCAGGCGTGCAATTCGTAGTGCGCGAGGGCGACGCCGCTGGTGGCCCCCGAGCCGGCCAGCCCCACCAGATGCTCCGAGCCGATGTTCGAGGCGAAGATCGACGCCCCGACGACGAACCAACCGAGATGGCGACCGGCGAGGAAGTAGTCGCTGGCGGTGTCCTTGGCCTGCAGAATGACCCACCACGCCAGGCCGAGGATCAAGGCGAAATACCCACCGACCACGATCCAATCGAGCGAAGTCATGCCGCCGCCTTTCCAGAGAAGTTTGGGCCGCGAACGAATCGCCGCCTTTCGCGCAAATCCGCAATTCTGCGGAGGAATTCCGTGCTAGTCTAACGACTCGCCAAACCACTCGCAACTGTTTGCAACGGATCTTTCGAGCGATCGGTCCCAGGGCTTTTCTCGCCCGTTTTGCGGCGACTTTTCGTTCGTCCGGGCACATTCGGTGCGTTCCTCACAACCGGTCGACTCGCGCGGTTGCGGCCGCCGCTAGAGGACGCCGTGCGGACATGTCGATATCGACCGATGGACCAAAGGCTTTCCCGTTTGTTCGTAGTCGGAGTGCTGTGACCATGTGGCGGTCGTTTTTCTTGGCGATTGGAGCCTACGTGTGCCTGTTGGGCGTTCAGGCGCTGGCGGTCGAGCGGGCCGTGCTCAAGCCCGACGTGGCCAGCCAGGCGGGCATCAAGCAGGAAATCGTCCCGCCCGACTGGGCTCCCTGGAGCCTGATCGGTGGCGGAGCGGTGGTCGTGATTTATTCGTTCACGATCCCGCGGCGGGTCGGCGGCTAGGGGATCGGTTGATTGCCTGCGATCGACAATTAGCCGAGGGCTTGCCCCGCAGGGCCGTGGCAGGGGCACGCCGAGCAAGATCGGCCGTTAAATCTGCCCCGTTTGCCCCCATCGCCGGCTCCAACGGCCCAAAAATCCTTGAGTTCCTCGGCCCAACCGCCTACCATAGATAGGTTTACGGTCGGCCGGCGGGCGAACCGAGCCTGGGCTCGCGTGTCACTCTCCGCAACTGCCAACCGCTCGATCCCATTCGACTCTAGCCCTGACTGAGAACTGCCGTGGCCACAGCGACCCAACCCAAGACCAAACAAGACGTCATTAGCGGAGCCGACATCCTGGTCCAAGCGCTGGTGAACCACGGGGTCGACACGATCTTCGCGTACCCGGGCGGCTGCAGCATGCCGCTCCACCAGGCGCTGACCCGGTTCTCCGACCGGCTCCGCACGATCCTGCCCCGCCACGAGCAAGGGGGCGGGTTCGCGGCCCAGGGCATCGCTCGCAGCACGGGCAAGGTCGGCGTCTGCATGGCCACCAGCGGTCCCGGCGCGACGAACCTCGTCACGGCGATCGCCGACGCCAAGCTCGACAGCATCCCGATGATCGCCATCACCGGGCAGGTGCCGACCTTTTGGATCGGCAACGACGCCTTCCAGGAAACGCCGATCGTCGAGGTCTGCCGCGGCATCACGAAGCACCACTACCTGGTGACCGACGTGAACGACGTCGCCCGCGTGGTGAAAGAGGCATTCCTGATCGCCACCACGGGCCGGCCCGGCCCCGTGCTGATCGACATGCCGAAAGACGTGCAGCAAGCCAAGACGGTGCCCGACTTCGATTGCCCGGTCGAACTGCCCGGTTTCAAGCAAGAGAATCCTAAAGCCAAACCGGAGCAGATCAAGCAGATCGCCGCGGCAATCAAGCTCTCGAAGCGGCCGATCATCTATGCCGGCGGCGGCGTCATCAGCGGCGAAGCGAGCGCGGAGCTCCGCACGCTCGTCGAGAAGACCGGTATCCCGGTGACGATGACCGTGATGGGCCTCGGCGCGTTCCCGTCCGGCCATCCACTCTGCCTCGACATGCTCGGTATGCACGGCTCGGTCTACGCGAACTACGCCGTCGAGCAGGCCGATTTGCTGCTCGCGCTCGGCGTGCGATTCGACGACCGCGTGACCGGCAAGGTCGAGGAGTTCTGCAAGCACGGCAAGATCGTGCACATCGACATCGATGCCTCGGAGCTGAATAAGAACAAGCCGGCCCACATCCCGGTCTGCAGCGACGTGAAATACGCCCTCGCCGAGCTAAACAAGATCGTCGAAGCGCCCGAGGACCATTCGGCCTGGGTCGAACAGTGCGATAGTTGGAAGACAGAGCATCCCTTCCGTTACAATCAAGATTTCCCCGGCATCACGCAGCAACTCGCGATCAGCGAGCTCTACAGGCTGACGAAGGATCTCGATCCGGTGATCACGGTCGGCGTCGGCCAGCACCAAATGTGGGCCGCCCAATACTACAAATTCGCCAAGCCACGGACGTTCCTCTCCTCAAGCGGCCTGGGCACGATGGGCTTCGGTCTGCCGGCCGCGATGGGCGTGCAGAGCCAATTCCCAGACCGGCTGGTGGTCGACATCGACGGCGACGGCAGCTTCCAGATGAACATCCAGGAGCTCGGCACCTGCTTCTGCGAGAAGCTACCGGTAAAGGTGCTGCTGCTGAACAACCAGCACTTGGGCATGGTCGTGCAGTGGGAAGACCGCTTCATGCAAGGCAACCGGGCCCACACCTACCTCGGCCCGATCCATCATCCCGAAGCGGTCGGCAAAGGAGATGGTCTGGGACCGAAGGATCGCTACCCGGACTTCGTGCAAATCGCCAAAGGCTACGGCTGCGGCGCAGCCTACGTCCGCAACAAGGCCGACCTGGTGCCGGCACTCAAGGAAATGATCGCCTACGACGGCCCGTACGTCCTCGACGTCGAAGTCCCCTACCAAGAGCACGTGCTGCCGATGATCCCCACCGGAATGACCGTGCGGGACATTATCAAAGAGTGAGGATTTGGGAGCCGGCGGACAGGGAAGACAGTTTCTCTTGAGTGAGAGATGTGCTCGGCAATTTAGCGGCCGGGCTTGCCCGGCGCATTTGTACCATGATCCATGACCCCATCGTCGACGAGGTGCGTAAGGCACGCGAAGAATACGCGAAGCAGTTCAGTTTTGATTTGGACGCGATGTTCGACGACCTTCAGCGACGGCAACGCGCGAGCGGGCGTAAGACGGTGTCTTTTCCGCTGAAATGGAAACTCCCCGTTGTGGCCACCGGAGGCGATGGCGCGTCCGGCACCTGGCTCGTTTGCCAAGTGCGCTACGATTGGCGGCAGGCCACTGGGCAGGCCAGGTGGATCCGCAGGTGAGCATTGAGCCACAATCCATTGACCGCGGTGTCCAGGAACAAATCAACCCGCAGTCGATTGAGTTTGGCCATGTAATCAATAACCGTGGGAGTAAGTAGGTAGAAGGGACGGGAGCAATCCTGTTCGGCACGAGATTTGCGCATTGAATTTTACTCTTGCGCCCTCGGTTGTTTTAGCGCATGTTAGGCTGCATGACGCAGCGAAGGAAGGATGTGACCGACGAGGACGTGGTGGGGCTGAAGTACTTTCGGCGGCTGCTGCCCTTGTTTGAGCGGTTGCGCGGGGTGGGCTGCGAGCGGGACAAGGCCGGCAATCGTACGCTCACCATGGACCAGTACTGCTCGCTGATTCTGCTCTACCTGTTCAATCCGGTCGTCGTTTCGCTGCGTTCCTTGCAGCAGGCGAGCGAGCTGAAGAAGGTGCAGAAGAAGCTCGGCTGTGCCCGGGCGTCCTTGGGCTCGCTCTCAGAATCGAGCCATGTCTTTGACCCCGAACTGCTCCGAGAAGTCGTCGGCGAGCTGGGCGCTCAATTGCAGCCGATTGCCGCCGACACGCGGCTCGCCGAAATCAAGCACACGGTGACGCTGGTCGACGGCACACTCCTCAAAGCCTTGCCCCGCATCACCGAAGCGATGTGGCTTACCACTCGCACCGGCACCGTGCATCATGCCTGGCGATTGCACACGCAGTTCGAACTCGACAAGCACGTGCCGCTACGGATGGATCTCACGAACGGCCGCAACAGCGGCCCTTCCGATGAAAAGACCGTGCTCCGGACACACCTCGCAGCCGACCGCTGCTACGTGATGGATCGCTGGTACGCCCAGTTTACGCTGTTTAACGACATTCATCGTGCCGGCAGCAGCTACGTCTGCCGCCTCCGCGACAACACGATGCCGAAAGTCGTTGAAGAGCGACCCCTCTCGGACGAAGCACTCTCGGCAGGCGTGTTGAGCGACCAGATCGTGAGATTGGGACACACCAAGCCTCCCGCGGCGCGGCCCGATCACCCGCTGCGGCTGGTGATGGTCCGCATCGAGCCGCACGAGAAGCGTTCCCACCGCAAAGGCAACACGGGAGCAGGACCCAGCGACGGCATTTTGCGAATTGCCACCAACCTCGTCGATCCGCCGGCCGAAATCATTGCCGTGCTGTATCAGCACCGCTTCACGATCGAGCTGTTCTTCCGCTTCTTCAAGCACGTGTTAGGCTGTCGGCATTTGCTCAGCGACGACCGCCGCGGCATCGAAATCCAGACCTACGCGGCGATCATCGCTTGCATGCTGATCAGCCTCACCACCGGCCGCAAGCCGACGCTGCGGACCTACGAGATGATCTGCTATTACTTCTCTGGCCTGGCCGACGAGGACGAACTACTGGCTCATCTGGCCAAACTGAAAAATCACGACGCTTGAAAAACTCGGCCGCTCCACGTTCGGCGGACACGAGCCCCTTGACGCTGCGCCAGAGCAGCCCCACTCCCCAGAACTTCCCCCGCGACGTCTCTCGGGGAAGTGCCTGTCGACTCGCAACCCCATCACTGGCCAAGCCAAAAGCATCGCGTCAGACTCAACTGCAACCGCCGCGCCGAACAGGATTGGGACGGGAGTCAAATTGCCTAGCGATTACTCCCGTGTGCTTAATCCATCACGGCTAGTAGTATAACCGGCAAGCCAAGATGCGGATCTTGGTTTCGGTGACTTGGTAGACGAGGCGGTGCTCATGATCGAGGGTTGAGAGCCGATGGTCGGCCGGACAATGCACCGTAGTGGAAAGACGACATCCCACTTGGCGGCTGCCATTGATTCCTGAATTTTCTTGACCGCCGATTGGCACCGGATTAGGTTGGCGACATGGAATGAGAATCTTCACCGATCGACGTGAGGGAATAATCACGATGAATCGCCTCTCGATCCTAAGCGTTACCGCTGGTTTGAGCATCATTATCTCGGCTGGAGTGGCGGCCGCTGCGATCGACATTGCGCCGGGTAGTCTCACGCAGTCGATTGCCGATTCGGGAGTATATGACTACGCGACGAGCACGCTCGACCCAGTCAGCTTGTTTCAGGACGATTTTGCCGTGCCGACGACGGCGACCACGCACGCGTTCGACGAACAGGCCGTGGTGCTCGCACGAGGATATGAATTGCACTCCTCGGTGAAATCGGAGGTTCAGATCCGGCGGAGCGAGTCGACGTTGGTTTTCGCGTCGGGAAGTGGCGACTCGTTCGCGGACCTAACCAGCGGTGAGGCCGGCACGTATGGCGAGACGCAGTCAGTGTATATCACCAACTTGAAGTTTCATATTTCCGTGCCAGTGAGAATCGACTGGCAATATGAGGCGAGTGGGCACGCCGGGATGCTGGGAACGAGTGACGGCATCGACATGCGGGTAGCGATCCGCGAATTCTCGGACGACTCGTATGCAGGCAGCGCGATCACGAACGTCGTGACGAATCAGTTTCTCGGGGCTGGGTTGTCGCAACAGTCGTTTGTGCTCGCACCGGGCTACTATGATTTGAGAACTCAAGGCCGCGTGCTTTTCAACCAGCCGAACGAATCGAATCGCGATGGCTCGTCGCAGTGGGCGTACGAGTACACGATTACGTCGCTTGTGCCAGAGCCGTCAAGCTATTGGCTGGCCGCGGTTGTTTGCGGTGGCGGTGGCACGCGATGGGTCGGGCGGCGAGCGAAGCGAACCCGGTGATGCCGTCGAGGCGGGTGGAGAAGGGTCGAGGGCGAATTTAGAGCTGTCAGCAATCAACTTTTTTGGCCGTCGGCCAAGGCGACGAATTTCGGCAAAGCGGGCGACGAAGCGATCACGGTCGGCCACGAGCACCTCAGGCGTCTCGTTTTGCCCGGGGGAAATCGTCCCAGGAGGGGAGTTGCATTTGCTTCGCGCGGACGTGCCAGAAGGTGGCCATGGCCAGGCCGTAGATCACGCCGGCGCCGGTGCTCGACGTCAGGACGTGCGACAGGGTCACGTTGGCGGGCCAGACAAACAGCCACATGAAAGCCCCATACACGACGGCGAACGCAACCCCAGCCGATAGCGCGGCCACCGGGAACGAGAGGAAGCTGGGAGGCGGAGTCTCGAATCCCATGCGCCACAGCAGGCGACACGCGGGAGGGATCGCGTTGGAGACCCAGTCGCCGCGCTCGCGCACTAGTTTCTCGAAGCAGGCGACTTTCTCTCGATGGGTCATTGAGGGTGTCCTGTGGGAGGGCTATCGCGTCTGGAAGGCGGGCGCAGACCTAATTTCGAGGCAGAGGGGGACAGTCCCGATTTCGTCCTGAAATCTGGGACGGTCCCCGAAATCGGGTCCGACCCCGACGGTTCACACGGACGTGCCGCGTGGGCCGTATCATGTCTTCCAATCGCGAACGGCGAAAAATGTCGCTACCGTTACGCGAAACGCACAGTCTAACCCCGATTGAAGCGTTTGTCTTGCATGGCTTCGACTTCTAGGCGATCGAGCGATGCAAAGAGCACCTCGGTCAGGGCTGGGAACTCGCCCAATTTGACGGACGCCTCGCGCACGATGCCGGCGTTGAACAGGCCGACGATCTCGCTTGCCAACTTGTGCACGGCCGCGTGCTGACCGTCGATCTGGCGATAGCTGGGCAGATTGCCCAGGTTTTGCCGGCCGTCGGACAGGTACCACTTGCCGAACTGGCACTGGGTGTGGTCGGACAAGTCCTTGGCGTCCAGCTTGCGCCGGCCGGCGATCATTTCGGCCAGCTTCACCCGCCACTTGCCGTGGGCGCTCTTGATGGAAATGGCGCGAAACGGCCGATCTTCCGTCTTGCGATGTTCGGCGAACTGGACCAGCTCATCGGTCACCTTGGCCAGGTCGTCGCTGGCCTGTTGCGAGGCGTGGGCACAGGCCGTCGCCTTCTTCGCCGCGGAATCAACTTCGGCGATGCTGCGCGCGACTTGGGCACAAACGTCTGCCGATTCGGCCACGCGCGCGGCGACATCGTCGGTGGCAATCGAGTTTTCCGACACGTTGCGGGCGATTTCCTGCGTGGCGAGCCGCTGCTCATCCGCGGCCGTGGCAATCGTGCGCGACGTCTCGCTCATGCCGTGGACCGACTTGCTGATCCGGCTGACCGCCTCTTGGGCACTGCCGGCGCGTGTTTGCATGCCTTCGATTCGCTTGCGGATGTCCTGGCTGGCCTCGGCCGATTGCTTGGCCAGTTCCTTGACTTCGGTGGCCACGACGCTGAATCCGCGACCGGCCTCGCCTGCGCGGGCGGCTTCAATCGTGGCATTCAGGGCCAAGAGATTGGTCTGTTCGGCGATCTTCTGGATGACGTCGACCACGCGGCCGATTTCCTCCGCCGAGGTGCCCAGTTCTTGCATCGCGTCGTTGGCTTCGACCGATTCGCGGGCGGCCAGTTCCGCCTCGGCGGCGGAGCCGGTGGCACTCTTGGCGACCTCGGCCGTGCAGGCCGACATTTGCTCGATGGCTGCCGCGAGCGACTTGGTATTGGCCGAGAGCTGCTCGGCCGAGGCGGCCATGCCGGTCATGTTGGAAGTGAGTTGTTCCGACGCGGCGGCGACCGACGTCACTTCGGCGCTGATGAGTTGCGCCTCGGAGGCAATTTGGTTGGCGTTGGAGGCCAGTTCGACGGTCGTGCCCGACAGAGTGCCCACGTGCTGATTCACAAACGACACGTCGGCGGACTAAGATTCCAGCACGTCGTTCACCGCGTCGGCGACTTCGCGTGTCTCTTCGTCTTGGGCGTCGACCCGGGACGTCAGGTCGCGGTGGTCCATCAGCGAGGAGCTGGGCTGCTGGGCCAGTCCGCGCAAAGAGCTCAGGAATCGGGGCTCGCCATAAGTTGGATCGCTGCTAGTCTCGCTCGAGGTGGCAACAAGCGTCGCCGCCACCATCAGTACCGCGGGCAACGCGAAGGTGGTGGCCGTCGCGCAGCTGGATCGCCAAGGCACGATTGTGAACGCGATAATCAACGAGAGCAGGCCGAAGATCGTGATCCAAACGGACTTTTGTGTTGGGTATTTCATTTGCCCCTCCTGCATAATGGTGTGGACCGTGGAGTGGAGAACGCCGGACACGAGACTTTAGGGCCGCTCGTCGCCACGCCGAGGGTGATCGGTATTGAACCGTACGCCAAAAGAATTGTCATTCAATCGACGGCAGAGCGGATCGTGGAAAGAGCTGTAAAACGGGTGGGTCAATTCGATGCGCATCCTTTGCGACCCGGGACATAGAATCGTCAAATCGAACAAAGACGATACGGCTCGTTGAGGGCGATTATCGAGGAAGACCGCTCCCAACGGGCGCCAGACCAAACGTGGTCCGCCCGGACGGGTTAGCAAGAGCTAGGTGCCGTCGGTGGGGGGCAACCCAAGCCGGTCGAATCCGGCGTAGCGGGCGACGAAGCGGGCCAGGTCGCCGCGGGATTGGAAGTCTTCCGCGGTCCAGGTTTCGTCGGTCAGCAGGTGGCGATGTTGGTCGGGGATAATGTAGGCCTCGGCATCGAGTTGTCGGCCGTCGTCGGTGGTGATGAGGATGGGGCGTCGCTGGTAGAAGTCGCTTTCGAAACGGTCGAGACGGGCGAACGACTCGTCGTCGACGGCTAGGTAAAGGATGCCGGCGACCACGTCGGTCGAGCCCGCCGCGACGATGCCGGGGTAGACGGCGTCCATAACGCGAAAGATGCGGAAGCCGGGGGCGTGGGCAAGAAGGCTGGCAGACTCGCGGCCGACGACAGTTTGCCAAACTTCGGGGAACATGAGCGTGCCGTAGGTGAAGACGTGCATGGAGGGAGCCAGGGGTCGGGAGTCGGGAACGGGGCGGACACGAATCGCGATTGGGGACCACTCGTTCAAGGACGTTTCTCATTACAATGGAGTGGCTTTGAGATTGCCAGTCCCCCGCCCCAGGCCCCTCCCCACGGTGTGGGAGGGGAACATGAATCATGACTACACCTTGCATCACTAGTCGGCAGAATCCCCGCGTGAAGGATGCGGTACGCCTGCGGACTCGGCGCGGGCGCCAGCGGCAGGGGCGGTTTGTCATCGACGGGGCGCGGGAGATCGCGCGGGCCGTTGCGGCGGGGATTCGGCCGGTGGAGGCGTTTGTTTGCGAGGGGAGAAGAGATGGCGAGCTCGTGGAGTCGCTATGGCGAGCGGGGGCTGAAATTTTTCCGGTGACGGCGGAAGTGTATGAGAAGCTCCGCTTTGGCGAGCGGGATGAGGTCGGCGTGGTCGTGGTGGCCGAAACGCCCGAACGCGGACTCGACGATCTGCAATTGCCGGCGGAACCGCTGGTCGCGGTAGTCGAGGGGGTCGAAAAGCCGGGCAACCTCGGCGCGATCTTGAGAAGTGCCGATGCGGCGGGGGTCGACGCGGTGATTGTGGCCGATGGGGCGACCGACCTGTTCAATCCGAACACGATTCGTACGAGTTTGGGCACGGTGTTTCGCGCGAAATGTGGTGGAGGCGACGACGGCGGAGACGATCGAGTGGCTGCGGGCGCGTGGGCTGGGGGCGGATGGGTTGCGGATCGTGGTGGCCCGGCCGGACGCGGAGTTGCTATATACGGCAGTCGATTTCTGCGGCGGCGTGGCGGTGGTGCTGGGGAGCGAGGCGGCGGGGCTGAGCGAGGCATGGCGGGGGGCCAACGTTGTGCCGGTGCGATTGCCGATGCATGGCGTGGCCGACAGTCTCAATGTTTCGACCACCGCGGCGGTGTTGTTTTATGAGGCGCTGCGGCATCGGGGGTGAGTTGGGGGCTGCGTGGAGCGGGGAGCTGAGACTGGTCGCTGAAGCGACCAGTCCGTCGGGGAAGAGGGCTCGGCGGGAACCTCACCCTTCCCTTTTGAGACATAGCCTAGGTTTCGAGGGCTTGGGCGGCGGCGAGCGTGTTGCGCATCAGCATGGCGACGGTCAGTGGGCCGACGCCGCCGGGGACGGGCGAGATCGCGCCCGCCACTTCGCGGACGGCGGCGAAATCGACGTCGCCGACGAGGCCGGTGGGCGTGCGATTGATGCCGACGTCGACCACCGCGGCGCCGGGCTTCACCATGTCGGCCGTGATGAATTCCGGCCGGCCGATCGCCACGACGAGGATGTCGGCCAACCGCGTGACGACGCCCAGGTCGGGCGTGCGGCTGTGGCAGACGGTGACGGTCGCGTCGCCGCCCGGGCCGCGTTGGAGGAGCATGTTGGCGAGCGGTTTGCCGACGATGTCGCTGCGGCCGACGACCACCACGTGTCGGCCGGCGATCTCGATGCCGTTCCGCAGGAGCAACTGCTGAACGCCGTGGGGCGTGCAGGGGAGGAAGCGCGGCCGGCCTTGGACGAGCCGGCCCACGTTTTCGGGGTGAAACACGTCGACGTCTTTGGCCGGGCTGACGGCTTGCACGACACGCGCCGGCTCGATGTGCTGCGGGAACGGCGACTGCACGAGGATGCCGTGCACCTCGTCGGACTTGTTCAGTTTGGCGATGAGCTGGAGCAGTTCGTCTTGCGTTACGGTGGCCGCGAGGCGATGGAGCTGACTCTCGATGCCGATTTCGTCGCAGGCCTTCCGCTTGTTGCGAACGTAGACCTCGCTGCCGGGGTCGTCGCCCACGAGCACGGCGGCCAGGCAGGGGACGACGCCGTTGTTTTGAATGAACTCGACGACCTCCTCAGCGAGCTCGGAGCGAATCTGCTGAGCGAGTTTCTTGCCGTCGAGGATGGTAGCGGGCATGGGGAGGAGCCAGGAGTCGGGGGTCAGGGACAGGAGCAGGAACTGCCGCCAGATTCTAACGCGATTTGCGGCGGATGTCAGCCGGCGAGCGGGAGGCCGGCCCATGCCAGCACCGTAGAGCGCGACTGCGGCGTAGAGGGCCGCGACCCAGTCGTCGGCCATGACGCCCAATCCGTCGGGCAAGTGCTCGAGCTGGCGCGCCGGGGGGGGCTTTGTGATGTCGAACAGTCGGTGCAGGGCGAAACCGGCGAGGCCGACGGTCCAACTCGTGAACGGCACGAGCAGGAAGACGATCGGCATCGACATGATTTCGTCCCAGATGATGGCTTGGTTGTCCTTCTTGCCGCCCAGCGCGTGGCCGGCCGAGGTGCAGAGCGGAATGCCCACCAGATTGAGCCCGAGAATCGCGGCGAATTGCCAGCCGAGGCTCGGGAGCAGGGCAATTCCCCAGGCGACGAGCGAACCGATCGCGGCGCCGGCCGTCCCTGGAGCAGGGGCCCACAGGCCTGTGCCGAGTCCAGTGGCCAGCCACGAGGCCGCCGAGGGGGGCGCGCGAAAGGCGGCAGGGGGAGTGTCGGGCGTCGGCATGGACCCAAGTATACGGCGGTTGAGATCGTGTTCGAAGGCCAGCCGCTGCCGACCACTTCATCTCCGAGAGCAACCTTGGCTGTGGACCGCTCCGCAAGGTATCATTGGCTAAGGTAGTACGCGAAAGCTGGGTAATGTTTAGCGAATCGGTAAAGATACATGGCTGATTTGCACGAGACCATTGAACAAGCGACGGAAGACGTTGCCGAGGGCAAGCTCAGCCCGCTCGAGAAGCTCAAGGCCGAGAGCAACTATCTCGTTGGCCAGATTCCGCAGGATTTGGCCGACGCGACCGACCATGTGTCGAAAGGCAGCACCCAACTTCTGAAGCACCACGGCACCTATCAGCAGGACGACCGCGAGCGTCGGGCCGAGGCCCGCGTCGACGGTCCCGCCAAGGCGAAGTTCTACAGCTTCATGGTACGGACGGCGATTCCGGGCGGCCGGCTCACGAGCGAGCAACTGCTGGCCGAGCTCGACCTTTGCGATGAGGTCGGCAACACCACGCTGCGGATCACAACCCGGCAGGGTCTGCAGCTGCACGGCGTGTTGAAGAAGGACCTCAAGCAGACGATTGCCCGGATCAACGAGGTGCAGCTCACTACGCTGGCGGCCTGCGGCGACGTGAAGCGAAACGTGATGTGCACGCCTTGCCCGTACAATGGCGACCCGGTCCACTCTCAGATGCAGGCGCTGGCCGACGAGTTGGCCGAACGGCTCAAGCCGAACACGACAGCGTACCATCAGATTTGGCTGACCGACGGCGAGACGGGGGAGACTCAGCTGGCCAGCAGCTTCTCGAACGGCGCGCCGCATGGAGCGCAAAGCGGCGTCGATTCGGTGGAGCCGATCTACGGCCCGACATACCTGCCGCGAAAGTTCAAAATCGCCATCGCGCTGCCCGGCGACAACAGCGCGGACATCTATGCCAATGACGTTGGCCTGCTGGCGATCTGCGAGGATTGGAACGTCGTCGGCTACAACGTGCTGGTGGGTGGCGGGTTCGGCGTCACACCCAGTGCGAAGAAGACGTTTCCCGCGGTGGCGATCCCGCTGTGCTACATGAGTGCAAAAGACGTCGCCGACCTCGTGATCGCGATCGTGAAGGTGCAGCGCGACTTCGGCAATCGGGCCGATCGCAAGGTGGCCCGGATGAAATATCTCATCCACGATTGGGGCATTTCGCGGTTCAAGGAGAAAGTCGAAGAGTACTTCGGCGACGCGCTCGCCCCGTGCCGGCCGGTGGTGGTTCACGGCTTCAACGACGGGATGGGCTGGCACGAGCAGGGCGACGGGCTTTTGTTTTACGGCCTCAACGTCGAGAATGGCCGCGTGAAGGACACGGACACGATGCGGCTAAAGACGGCGCTCCGCGAGATCTGCACGACGCTCCGCCCGCCGCTACGGCTCACGCCCCACCAGGGCCTCATCTTCTGCGATATCACGCCAGAGGACCGCGGTCGACTGGAAGAAATCTTGCGCCGCCACGGCGTGCCGCTCAGCGAAGACATCTCCAGCGTCCGCCGATGGTCGATGGCCTGCCCGGCACTGCCGACTTGCGGTCTGGCGGTCGCCGAGAGCGAACGCATCCTGCCCTCGATCATCGACGAATTGGAAGTCGAACTTGCGAAGCTCGGTCTCGAAAACGAAGTCTTTACGACCCGGATGACCGGCTGCCCGAACGGTTGCGCCCGGCCGTACAATTCCGACGTCGGTCTGGTGGGCAAGACGAAGGACAAGTACACGATTTTCCTGGGCGGCCGCCTGCTGGGCGACCGGTTGAACTTCATCTACAAGGACCTGGTGCCGACCGACAAGGTGGTGCCGACGCTGCTGCCCGTGCTGCGACTGTTCAAAGAAGGCCGCCACGACGGCGAAACCTTCGGCGACTTCTGCCACCGCGTGGGCAAAGACGAGCTTTTGATGCACTGCGACGTGTGAATCACTGGTCTTCGAAGCACGGCAGCGTTTTCTCAGCGCAATTCGCTTCAACTGGGCTCGTCGCTCCACTTGGCTTTGGCCAACTGGAAGTGCAACCACACCCAAACATTTCTCAGCACCAGCGCAACGGAATGTGTCAATAGCTTTGAGACAGTCACCTTTGGAATTTAGTGTATTACGAGTTGTGTAAGTGGAGCGGTCGCTGGTTCCCTGGGGGACCAGTCCCCCAGACCCCCTGGGATTTTCTGAGGCATGTCTCGGGTGTTCAAAGGTTGTGGTGCTGGAATCGAACGGTTATGTTGGTCGACGCTTGGTGAAACGGAGTCGAGCTCTGCGGGGACGCGGGCACCGACCGAAGGTTGGTCCGAAGAGGGATAGCCAGGTCAAGGGTGCGTCAAAGGCGCATCAGGCTTCTGGGGACAATGCGTCGCCGACAGTCTGGAGCAGAGGCGCAACGGTCGCCGATAGCGCTCGCGCGCAGTGGCCGCGGATTTCCGCGGTGCCCGAGTTTGGTGCGAGCAATCCGGCCAGCAAGCTGAGCAACGTCGTCTTGCCGGCGCCGTTGGGACCAACCAGCGCCGCAATCACTCCAGGCTGAATTGAAAGATTGAGATCATCGTTCGCGACCATCCGGCCGAATCGCCGCACCAGGCCACGGGTTTGGATCGCCGGTTCACTCATCGTTCATCCCCATGTCGTGGCCGATCCGCTCGATCGTTTCCAGCACCTCGCCGAGCGACGCTCCCATGCCCGCGGCGTCGGCCAAGAGTCGCTTGGCTCGTTCCGAGAGCGCCTTCTTGCGGGCGTGCGCCGGCACGCCACCACGATTCTCGGCCACGAACACGCCTTGCCCGTGCCGCATTATCACCAGCCCCTCGCCGGCCAAATGCTCGTATGCTTTGACCACCGTCCGGCTATTGATGCTCAACTCGGCCGCCAAGGCGCGGATGCTCGGTAGCTGCGACCCCGGCAGCAGCCTTCCGCTGGCCACCTGAAACTTGAGCTGCTCGGTAATCTGCTGGTAGACCGCTTCGCCACTATGAAGGTCGAGCCGGACACTAGAGTTCATGTAGCATCTGTTGCACAACAACTACAACAGTGTGTCAAGAGCGACGACGAGCGTTCTTGGCCGGCGAAGTCGTTATCGTGCGTCGATGACGAGCTGATAGGTACGATCGACCCGTTTGCCGCCGTCGCCGTTTTCGGTGTAGGCGACTTTCACGGTCGCGGGTCCGGCCTTGATGGGCTTGAAGAGATGCCAGGTGTAGCCGCCGCCCATCAGTGCGACGCCCTGGTCGTTCTGCACGCCGCGGACGACGCCGAGCGGTTCGAGCGAATCGGATGCGACGACCGATATGTCCTGAGGCGGTCGGCTGCCCGAGTCGCCGACCACGGCGATCACCAGCCCACCGACGTTGATCGTTTGCGGCCTTTGTTGGTCCATTTTCTTTGCGAGTTTCACGACATAGCCGGAAAGCTGGCCCTCATCTGCCGCGATCGCCGAGGAACCAATCGCGAAAAACGTCACGGCAAGAGCTAGGATAAATCGTCGCATAGCACCACACTTCCTTCCACGAAATGCTGTTTGAATTTTGAAGCACGCACGCATTTTCAAATGTAGTCTACGATCCGGTGCGATCGAAATGGCAGAACCGGGGACGTGAACAAGAAAAAGGGGGCAAGTCTCGCCGTGCTGATGCGGACGCAGGCTACAGTGCCCGCTCGCGCCGCTGAGCCGGCCGGGGGACTTCGGCTGTTTCGCCGGCGACGCGGTGCTCGAAGCGGCCAAAGACCATTCGGCCGGCGCTCGTTTGCAGCACGCTCGTCACGAGCGCGGAAACTTCTTCGCCGACGTGGTCGCGGCCGCCCTCGATGACAACCATCGTGCCGTCTTCCAGGTAGCCGACGCCCTGCCCCGGCTCTTCTCCGACCTTGGTGATTCGCACGTCGATCGCCTCGCCCGGCAGGAACACTGGTTTCAAAGAATTGGCAATGTCGTTCAGATTGATCACGCCGACGTTGTGGAGCTTCGCCACCTTGTTGAGGTTGTAATCGTTCGTGACGACCTTGCCGTCAAGGTGCTTGGCCAGGAGCACCAGTTTTTGGTCGACCGACTGGCCGGCGAACTCGGGCAGGTCGCGGTCGTATATCACCAGATCCACTTTCGCATCGTTGCGGAGCTTGTTGAGGATGTCGAGGCCGCGGCGGCCGCGATTGCGGCGAAGCTTGTCGCCCGAGTCCGCGATGTTCTGCAGTTCTGCGATCACAAATTGTGGCATGATCAGCTGGTTGTCGATCACGCGGGTCTCGACGACGTCGGCGATTCGGCCGTCGATCACCACGCTGGTGTCGAGCACATACGGCTTGAGCCCCTTCACTTCCTTGGCAAACTCGACGTAGGGAATGATGAAGCGGAAGTCGTCCTTCGTCTGCAGTAGCACACTGATGCACGAGTAGCACATGACCGTGGCGATGAACAAATTGATCCAGCTCACCAAATCCTTGTTGATCCCGGCCAGCAGGGGCGTCAGCGCGATGCCAAATACGTAGGTCAGAACCAGGCCGATGAACATGCCAAAGTAGACGGCTGTGATCGTGTCGAGCTTCTTGCGACGAACGGCGCCGTCGGCCACGAGCACGCCACCGGCGACCAGCAGCACTCCGAGAAAGCCCATCCACGGCAGCCAGCGGTTGTCGCCTGCGAGCAGATTCGATTGCGAAAGCTGAAATCCCAGCGCGATCGCCACCGCAAGAAACACGACACGAAGAATGAGCAAAGCCATAATGGGCTTCCACAAAGTGGCAACGACGTTCCCAGCCTCTATTCTAACAGCCGAGGGCCGCGTCACCAGGGCGGCTTGGCCGGGCCGCCGCTACTGGGCCGTCAGCCGGCGGTGTTCCTCCAGGGCGTAGCGATCGGTCATGCCGGCAAGATAGTCTGCGACGGCCCGGGCCACGCCATCCGTCGACGCTCGCGCCCGGAACTTAGCCGGCAGCCGATCGGGATGGTGGACCAGCCGGTCGAACATCTCGCGGAGCGCCCGACGAGCGGCGTCGCGCGTTGCCTCGACCTGCCGATGCCGATACACGCTCTTGAATAGAAACCGCTCGAGCCCCTGTTTCAAGTCGGCGATTTCGGGCGACGGCGTGACTAGCCCAGACGCCCGGCGTACGTCGGCCACCGACGCGACGCCGTATGCTGCCAGCGCGCGATCGACCACGACGAGCAGATCGCTCACCTGCCAATTGATCAACTCATGGACGATCGCCCGGCGAAGCTGCTGGTCGTCCAATTGGGAGAACCGTTCGCGAACCCGCCCGGCCGCCTCGCGCCAGAGGGGAACCGCGAGCAATTGGTCGAGGTCCAAGAGTCCCAGTTCCAACGAGTCGTCGACGTCGTGCGAATCGTAGGCGATGCTGTCGGCCGCGTCGACCACCTGCACCTCCAACAGCGGGCTCCCCGCCGCCGCCGTCTTGTCGATGCGGTGCGTTTGCCCTTCGAGCACTTCGAGCGACAGGTTGAGGCCCGGAAACTCTGGGTAGCGATTCTCGAGCAGTTCGACGATCCGCAGCGCCTGGGAGTTGTGATTGAAGCCGAGGCCGTCCCCGCTCTCTGCATCGCGCAAGCATTCATCGAGCACCTCTTCGCCGGAATGGCCGAACGGCGGATGGCCAATGTCGTGCGCCAGGGCCAGCGCTTCGGCCAGATCCTCGTTGAGCCGCAGCGCCCGTGCGAGCGTGCTGGCGATCGAGGCGACTTCGAGCGTGTGGGTGAGCCGCGAGCGGTGGTAGTCGCCCATCTCGCCGGTGAAGACCTGTGTCTTGTGCCCCAGCCGGCGGAAGGCCGCACTGTGCAAGATGCGGTCGCGGTCGCGTTGAAACGGGCCACGGTAGGCTTGCGGCGGTTCCGCGTGCTTGCGGCCGGCCGAGTCGGCGCTGTGCATCGCATACGGAGCCAGCAACACTGCTTCCCGTTCAAAGATGATGTTCGGCTCACTATCCACGCATCGGTATCCGAGTGTTTGATTCGCTTGCGGTTTATCTTTCCGCCAGTTCGTCTTGGAGCGCGCTTGTAAGCAGCTCCCACAGCGCGTCGAGCGACTGCGGAATCACGCGCGTTCCGGCAATCACCGACATAAAATTGCTGTCGCCTGACCAACGCGGGACGAGGTGCCAGTGCAGGTGCCCCGGGCAGCCCGCTCCGCCGACGCGGCCCAGGTTCAGCCCGATGTTGAACCCTTCGGCGTGCAAATGCTCGCCGAGCACTTGCGTCAGCCGCGCGAGCCACTCCATGCAGTCGACGTGCTCCTCGCGGGTCATTTCCGCGAGCGTCCCGACGTGACGCAACGGCGCGACCATCAAGTGGCCGTTGTTGTAGGGATAACGGTTCAAGATGACGATCGTGCGCGGGCCGCGCGCCGCGACGAGCAACCGGCGGTCGGTCTCTGCCTGTGCCGCGTAGCTGGCGGCCGCACGACAGAGGAAACAATCGCGAGCGGCGCCCGCCTGCCAGGCAACGGGTTCCGGCGGTGTCTCCGCCCGCGCCGACGACGCCTCGCCAGACACGTATTCCAGTCGCCACGGTGCCCAAAGCCGATCGTCGCTCACGTTGCCTCGCTTTGCCAGGCTGGTCGACCCAGATCGACGGTTGTCGGGCACGTCGCCGTTTGAATTGACGCCGACGCGGTCGGGCCGCCGCTGTTGCGGATGACCCAAATCAACACGCCCGCGAGCACAATCACCGCCACGAGCATCGCGATCGCCAGCGTGAGCTGCGTCTTCTGCATTCTGCGCCGTTGAAGTTTGTACTGAGCGGCCGCGAGCGGTGCCGGTGGAGTTGACATCGCGTCCGCCGGCAGCGATTCGACCGCTGCGCTATCCACCGGCTCCGGGACCACGGGAATTTCGACTTTTTCAACGGATTCCGGCGGCAGCACTGGCGGAATCGCTGCCACGGGTTCCGGCGGCGTCGATACGGGCACGGCGGCCAGTGGAATCGGCAGATCGTCGACCGCATCGCGGGCCAACTTCCATTCGGCCCAATCGTCGCGGCGAATTTGCGCGTCGGCGGTCACCTGCCCTTCGGCGATCCAGGCGCGGAACACGGCGTCCGTGGCCGGGTCGAGTTGCCCGCCCCCTGCCGGCCGCACGTGCCACGACGGGTCGGCGACTTGAGGCGGCTCCGGGCTCGGGCGTGGGAATTACCAATTTCACGCCACATTCGGGGCAACTGGCGCGTTTTCCCGCCAGGTCTGCTTTCACGTTCAATTTGTGCCCGTTGGGACACTGAAATCGGATGCCCATTTTTCCGCCGGCGGATAGTACCGTTTCTGGATGCCAATTGCGTCGGGGCCGTCGCCCGAAAGCGGCTCCAGCCTATTATAGGTGTGGGCCCGCCTGCGAACAGAACAAGCTGCGCCCGCGTGACGAACCGCCACCCAGGCTGCCCTGCGGCCGCCAGGAATCGCTCGCCGGCGGCGTTGGGCCGCCAATTCGCCGGTGATCGGTTGTGCCGGATGTGCGGCCAACGCCGCGGTTTGACACGTCCGGTCCGGCAAAAACTGCCACTTAAAACTGGTAAGGTCGGCACCCCTTTCCTAGAATGGGAGGCATGGCAGGAATTGTCGGCGATTGGGCTTTCCCACGCCACACACTGTGGCCATCGGGCAGTATCTTTGAGGGCAGAGTTTTCCAGGAGCAAGGGCGAATCGACTATGCAAAAGCGTCGCGATGAGGATGAGCCGGTGGAGATTGCCATCGTCGGCGATTTGACCGACAGTGAAGCAGATTTGACCGACCGACTGCTGAGCGTCGAGCCGGGCGGCGAGTGCACGATCTACTTCGACTCCCCCGGCGGCAGCCCCTATTGTGCCGTCTCGCTGATGACGCTGATTCAACTCCGCGACATCCAAGCCACGGGCATCGTCACGGGCGAGTGCTCGTCGGCGACGCTCTGGCCGTTCGCCGCCTGCAAGCGGCGGATCGTCACGCCCTACAGCGTGATGCTGTTCCACCCGATGCGCTGGCAGAGCGAAGAGAACGTCGGCCTGGCCGAGGCCGCCGAATGGGCCCGCCACTTTGGACACCTCGAACAGGAGATGGACGAGCTGCTGGCCCATCTGTTCGGCGTGTCGCCGAGCTTGATGCACGAGTGGATCAACCCCGGCCGATACGTGATCGGCCGCGAGCTGGCCGACGCCGGCATGGCGGAACTGGTCGAGCTCGACAAACTGCACCGGGTGCCGTTCATGCGGTTGATGAGCGAACCACGGGCGACAAACTCGCCGATCATTCGCCCCCACGCCGCCCGCCGCCTCCGCAAGGCCCCGGCCGCGAAGTCGCAGAAGAAGTCGAAGTAAGACTTTTCTGGTCGCACGCGGCTTCGTTTTGTCGCCTACTGTTCGCATCGCCGAACAAAGGATGCGCGCCAAGTTGCCAAGGGGCAAAGGTCGCCAAGGAAGCGCAGAGTGACCGCTGGCTCATATGCTGCTGGCTAAGAGCGAACCGCTTCGTTTTCGATTGTCAAAGATCAACGCACCGTGACGACCGCGGACGGAGGATTTTCAATCGGTGGCCTCACGCGCAGCGGAGGATGGCCTCGACGCCTACGAGTCGTCACAGTACATGCTCGTTTCTACCAGATAGTGGACGGATGTGAAGTATCTGTTTTCGGCCAGGGGGAAGGATTCACCACGGAAGCCACGGAGTTCACGGAGGAAAACCATTTAACCGCCGATGAACGCCGATGAACGCGGATGAGTCGGCCGCGGTGAGGGGATGACTTTCTTCGATCGGCGTTCATCTGCGTTCATCCGCGGTTCCATATCGAATTGTTCAAAAACCCCTTGTTTTTGCCAAGGCGTCGAGTTTCTCCCAAGGCGTCGAGTTGTTTGCGCCCCTCAAGGGCCACGGGCGAGCTGGCTGTTTGGTCGACGATGATCTGGTGTGACGGCCGAGGAGGGAACGGCCACGAAAAGGCACCAAGAGGCACGAAAAATTTTCGTGTCTTCTCGTGCCTTTTTGTGGCTGACTCGATTGTCTGGAATTCTGCGAGATTCAACCTACGGCGTCGTCGGGCCGAATTCAACAACTATTTTTGGACACCACTCTTTGCAGACGCGAGCCCGGGAGTCTCACGCACTAGCGGTACGCTACAAAGAGTCATCCGCGAAGGCGCATAGGTGAAATCAGTCAATTGTCCGCAGATGACGCGGATGGACGCGGATGATATACTTGTCATATGGACCACTCGATCGCGGCGATCTTTGATGCAGGAGTCTTCCGTCCGTTGGAGCCGGTGGACTTAGCTGAAGGTACGCAGGTTCAAGTCCAGGTTCCGCGTCCCGTGGGCGATTCTAGCGCCGAGTTGCCGCCCGAGGAACTCGCGCGGCAGCAGGCTGCAATCAAGGAAATGCTGGCCGAAATCGCCAGCCTGCCGATTGAAGAGCCTGACGACGGCTTCTCCGGTCGCGATCACGACAAGATCCTCTACGGTGCGCCGTGATCTTTGTCGACACGAGTGCGTGGTTTGCCATTTTCTCACGCCGCGACGTGAATCATGGCGCCGCGACGTCTGCGATTCGGACTTTTCACGAGCAGTTCGTCACGACCGATTTCGTCGTGGATGAGACTCTCACCCTACTTCGAGCGCGCGGTGAGAATCGCCGAGCGCTGGCTTTCGGACGGCGGGTGATCGAGGGACAGTGGGCACAGGTCGTGCGGATTGATGCAGCTGACTTTTCCGCCGCGTGGACCCAGTTCCAAAAATTCTCCGATAAAGAGTGGAGCTTCACCGATTGCACGAGTCGGGTCGTGATGGAACGGCTCGGCATCCGACGGGCGTTCGCCTTCGACGATCACTTCCGGCAGTTCGGCACTGTGGCGACGGTGCCTTGAGAGGAAAGTCCTGATCGCACTGCGCGGGCCAACCTGCCCAACTCGCGGCCGAATCGAAGACGATCGAATGCTCACGAGAGCCGAAGACCCAGATGCGCTCAAACCGGCCCATGCCGAGCGATTCCAAAAGATTCCTAGCGGTCGCTATAAGGAGTCTTGAGTGCTCAGTAGAAAACATCGGAATGCTAGCTAAACAACGCATTGGAAGTCGTCGTATCGGTATGGATGAAGACGAGCAAGAGTCCGAAGCGGGTGGTGTTCGAGGCGTTGGCGGTGGCCGAGGCGTCGTTGCCGCGCTATTCGCATCGGTACAGCCCGCGGGTCTTCACCCAGCATCAACTGTTTGCTTGTCTGGTGCTCAAGGACTTTTACAATCTCACCTACCGCGGCACGGTCGGCCTGTTAGCGGACGGCGATTCGCTCCGGGAAGCGATCGGGCTGAAAAAAGTGCCGCACTTCACGACGCTGCAAAAAGCGGCCGATCGGTTGCTGGTGGCGGCCTCGTTTCGGCGGCTGATCACGACGACGGTTCAGCGAGCACGGAAGGCGAAACTTCTCCGCCGCCGCGTGCGGCTGGCCGCCATCGACACCAGCGGCTTCGAAGCACGTCACACCAGCCGCTACTTTGCCTGGCGACGAAAAAAGGTGGGAAAGCACGGGCGAAAGTGCGCCGTCTCCTATCGCCGCTTTCCCAAGTTGGGAGTGGTCTGCGACACGGTGAGTCACCTCTGCCTGGCGGCCCGGGCCAGCCAAGGGCCACGGCCCGACTTCGGCGACTTCCGCCCGTTGCGGATCGCAGCGCAAGCCAGCGCCGGAGTGAGAGCGGTGGCCGCGGACGCTGGATTCGACAGCGAAGCCAACCACGAGTTGGCCCGCGACGAGTTGAGGATTCAGTCGCTGATCCCGGCCGAGCATGGCCGACCACCGAAAGGCGAACCTGCGGGACGTTATCGCAAACAGATGAAACGCCATCTCCACGAAAGTCGTTACGGACAGCGTTGGCAAGTGGAAACCGTCTACTCGATGATCAAACGCCTCAGTGGAGAAGTCGTCAACGCCCGCACCTACTGGCGACGCTGCCGGCTTCTGCTGCTCAAAACCCTCACTCACAACATCAGCATTCTTAGACGACAGATAGGTTTTCTACTGAGCAGGGCATTCTGATTTTAGTAAAACGTCGAATGTCTCTTTTGTTACGCCCTTTTACAGAACAGAAGTTACACTAACAACGGTTGGCGAAGCGTCACGTAAATCACTTGATGTATCTGAGGATGTCATCCGGCAGTGGAAAAACAACGCCGTCTTGGACTGCCTGCCTTACTATATCGCGCCAACCTACGCCGAGAGTCTTCGCGATCTGCTGTGTCATCTTCACATTGTTCGCAATCACAACTAAGCCGGAAATGCCTATCTCCACCACCAACCGACGAATGCCCTCATGCAATGTGGCGAGCGTCGCTGGGTCGTTGGTGGTCCACTTGATGAACGTGCCAAGACGCGCCAGGTCAATGGCATTCTGTGGTATGACGCTTGTGTGTGGCATGGGAACAAACCCCATCCATCGAGTCTTTGTTAGGACACTAACTTGTCCTTCGCTTGTGTCAAGAGTGTTGAAATAGGTGCTCATGGGTGGGGGAAAAGTGGACATTCTGGTTTTAGTAAACAGTAGAATGTTTCATTTGTTTCGCCCCCTTTGTTACGCCCCTTTCGTTAACCGGGTCATCGGAAGATCTGCACGGCTGCAAGGACAGATCCAGCTATTGTGAAGACGCCCAACACGCAATTAAGAATTAGCACTTGCGCGGCGAGGCGGCTGGCCGCGCGTTCATGCCGATCAATTGCATCCGCTAACCGCGTAACCAAAACGGCAGACAACGTACCTTTGATTTCCTCTAGGTTGTTCGATCCTGGCATTGCCTCATTGCTGAGGGCGTGCACTAGCTCCGGCAACGCGTAGTCGAGGAATTTACTTGTCTTGGAAGTGGGCACCGGGTTGCTCTCCTACAATTCGAGTCCCGGCGCAGGCTGCGGCACACGGAGTGTGCCTGCTACATTCGGGACGGCATTCAAGCTTACCCCCCGCCGGGAATAGCGGGCGGGGCGAGGGGTGGTCTGGCGCCAGAGATTTAGCCGCGCGGTGGAATGGCTAGTTGGAGGAATGCGGTCACGCTGGTGGGAGTGTTGCGGAAAGGCAACCTAGTCGCGGAGATTCGGGGCGGAAGATTGACGCCACGGATTGGTGCGGTCGAAATTCTCACGGAGGCGCGCATTCAGTTTCGGCCTCGATTTCGCGTTGCCGCAGGCGGCGTGTGTCACTCGGCCGAGGAGGATTGGCGGGCGCTAACCCAGGGTGGCGACGAAGCTCGTAGAACTCGCGTCCTCTGGCCCTTGTATGTTCGCTTTGCCCACATCGCCAGGCCATCGCTGCGGGCAACGCAAACGAGTTTCACAAAATGCAAGAGCAACGGCTGACGCGAAGCCAACCGTTGCTCTACTTATCGAACTCGACAAATCCAGCCGTTGGGCCAGTTGCTCGCCATTTGCCTTTGCGACAATGCGGCGTGGCAACCGGCCAACATGCTGGTTTGTGCGATTCAGCTGGACATTTCTCTGGCAACGCGCGACTGCGTCAGTTATTGCTGGCTTGTCGCCCGTCGACTTGCTTCATCAATTGCAAGGCCTCGTCGTAGTGCTTCTGCACCGCCGGCTGTATACCCTTCACGATTTGCTGCAATTGGCCCGAAGTTTGGCTAGCGAGCACGTCGAGGGCGGCAAGCAAACGCATGTGCGCGGCAACTTGCGAGCCCAGGTAGCATGCGTCGAACTCCTTGCCCGACTTGCTTTCCAATTCTGCTTGCAGCATCGCCAGGCAACGCTCGTTGATCTGCTGTTCGATCTTCGAACGACGATCCATAGGTTCGCGGTTATCGACTAGCTTCGCCAGTTTCTCGGCGACGGCAGTGTGATCCTTGATGGACTGCTCGGCAAACTGCTTCACTTTTTCAGAAGTCGCGCGGCTGGCCGCGATTTTCGCCAATTTTACTTCGGCGAGATTTGCTTGCAGCAAACAGGCCGCGAAATGAGTATCCAGGTTTTGAAGCGACTGACCATTGCGATCCGTCCGGGCAGTCGATTGAATCGGTCCATTCTCGTGGTATCGATTCGAGTCCGACTCGCCTCGTCTAATTAACGATTGTTGCCCGGAAGCGCTCGCCACCAAGCAGCACAAACCCAAGCAAGCGACAGAGTTAAGCCGTAGCAAAGAAGACATAATACTTCTCCATTCGCGTGAAATGAAAAGCGGCATCGCGCGGATCGTACGCAGGGTAAGACGCGCATCGAGTACCGCTAGAACGATCGATACATTCCGATTGCTGACTGATCAGCACGCCGATTGAGCCACCGTCGGCCCGTCGGCTGGCGCGTGCCTAGCTGCAGCAGCCTTCCGCTTTGCTGTGCTGATCGATCGACTCGATTTCGATCACCAGGTTGCGGTCGTCTGGTTGTGTGGTCACGCGAATCTCGCTACCGGCCTTCAGATCGGCCGGCTTGCAGGATTTTCCTTGCCAGGTGATCCGGGCATCCTTCGCCAAACGATAGGAGTAATTCTTTCCCGACTTGCTCGTCACCGCCAACTTATCGCCGGCGATGCTGACGATCTTGACCTCGAACTTGTTCGGGCGCTGTTCCTTCGTGGCAACATTTCCACCCTGCGTAGCTTCCATCTTCTTTTCTTTGACGTTGAGCATGACAACTACCTTTCCTAGAGAGGGGCTCGGACCTTTCCACGGACGCGACATGCGTCCATCTGCCGCCCACTTTTTGGGCGGCGTTTGTTCTGGGGCCGTGCCGACGAACGACCAACTCACTTCCGCACAGCAGCTTCGAACAGCGATCCGCGTGTCGAAGCAGACTTTGCAATTGCACAAACCTACATCAGCTTTTATTTTCGGGGCGATGCAAAACGAAGAATGCGGCGAATACCGCGCCGCGATGCCCAGGAGTTCGATTAAGACGGCGTTGTGGCGATCGCCCTGATCAGGCATCGCGGTCAATGTGCCACGATTTTCCCAATCAAACGAAGCTCACAAGCTCCCGCCAATTCTCGAAATTCACAGATCCACAAGCGCCAGGCAAACTTGGCTCCCAGTGCTTCAATTCGCCAGCATCAAAACCCGTCAAAGTCGACTTGCTCCACTTCGCGTCCGCGGCCCTTGACACCTATTCCTAGCTTGTCTAGGATTACGGCATGAAGGAAATTGCTGGCGACAAATTGCGCGGGCATTTGGAAACGCTGATCCTGGCTACGCTCGAACAAGGTGAAGCGCATGGGCTGGAAATCCTGCGGCGGCTGGAGCTGCGCGGTTGCGGGCTGTTGCGGCTCAAGGAGGGGTCGCTCTATCCGGCGCTCTATCGGCTGGAAACATCGGGCGAGGTCCAGGCTGTGTGGGAAACGGAGCAGCACGGCCGACGAGGCGCCCGGCGACGGATCTACAAGCTCACTGCCAAGGGCGGCCGCAAGCTAAAACTAGGCCGCGGCGAGTGGCAGACATTTGTCGAAACATTGGGAGCGATTCTGGGGGCACCAGCATGATCGAGCCCGTGGACGATTTCTGGGGGCGCCGATTGGAGAGCATCGTCGAGCTGGCGGTTCGCCCGATCTGGGCTAGCCGCTCGCGCAAACGGATGATCCACGAGGAATTGGTGATGCACGTCACTACCGTGTTCGACGAAGAATTGAACCGGCTCGGCGACGAGGAGGCTGCTTGTAAAGCAACACGTGAACGATTCGGTGTCGAAGACGAGCTGGGGTCGCAGTTGCAGGATTGTATTCCGCGGTTCGAACGTTGGTTCCTCCTATCCGAAAGGGACATTCTCATGTCACGCTGGTTCTGGTTGGTCGCGGTGATTGCGGCATTTGTCGGTCCGGCTCTGGTGATGCCGGCGGTGGCCCACTTTCAGCAGCAGGGAACCATGCCATGGGCACCGCTGCTGCTCGGCGTGGCGATCACGCTGGCCGGATTTGGTGGCGTCGGTTACGGCGTCGTGCGGCGTTTTGTCCACTCACTGTAGGTCATCGGGAGAAAGCGAGCGCCCATGCGCTCGTTGGTGCCGGAGGATCAATTCATGTTGCCTCGATATTCGGAACCTGCTCGGCAGGCTATCACCCGCGCGATGAAAGTTGCTCGAACTCTCGGCCACGACCACATCGGCACGGAGCACCTCCTGCTGGGTCTCGTGGAAAGCGACGCCGGCGATTTGACAAGTTCGCTCCGGCGCTCGGCGTCGATCCGGGCCAAATCCTCCCCAGGATCGAACAGCTCGTGCAAGTCGGCACTCAGCCTGTATCCAATCGCAAGTTGCCGTTCACGCCTCGAGCCAAGCGAGCGATCGAGCTAGCCAATGAAGATGTACAGTTTCTGCAGCAGGACCGCATCGGGCCCGAGCATTTGTTCTTTGGTTTGTTGCGCGAAAAGGAAGGCGTGGCTGGACAGGTTTTAACCAGTCTCGGCCTCGAGCCAGCGATGGTCGCGGAAAGAGTTTTCAACCATCGCTTGATGCAAATGAAACTTGTCGAACGGATCGTCCGTCCCGTGCGAGCCGGCACCGCGTACAAACGGAAAATGCGCGAAGAATTGCTGGCTCATTTGACCGCCATTTACGAAGAGGAACTTACACGACTCCGCGATCCGGGGGCTGCCATGCATGCGGCCGTCGGGCGTTTCGGCGAGCCCGCCCATCTGACGAGCGAACTTGAAAGCGCACTTCCGGTTTCTGCCCGACTCGACTACTACTCGGAGCGTTGGTTCGGCTGGAGGGCGCCAGAATCGGCAGCTGGATACTTGCGGAGAGTTGCCGCGCGGCTATTCCTGTTGTTGGCGATGGTCTGCGTGCTGCTCGGCGCCATGATGCTATGGAGCATTGGATGGAATTCGGACGATTGGATTGGGCTGCGACAATTGATTGCTTTGGTATTACTGACGCCGGCTGACGTATTCCTACTTGGCTGGCTGCATTTCAAGCTACGGGACACGCTGTTTGGCGTGTTTGGCTCCCGCAAATCTCGCGGGATCGTCATTTTATGGGCAATGTTGATCGCATTCGTTACAATGCTGTCCGGCGTGACGTTCGTCGCGCTCGCCGAATGGGACTTGGCCGCGGCCAAGCAGTTGGCAGTTCCATTTTGCGCGGCTGGACTAGGAATTGCGATTGCCGCCTTCTTCACTGCGCTCATGACCGGGCCAACACAGATCCGCGACACGCTCTGGGCCTGCATGGACATCGATGCTGCTGGGCAACAAGAGGGTCCAGCGATCGAGCCTGCTTGAGAATCGGCTCAAACTTCGGCAAACGTTACCATCCGCTGGCGGCGTTCGTCCCAGAGTTTCATCGCCGTGCATTTGAGGCTGTCGCGGATGCCGAGCGTGACGGCCTGTTGCAGGGCCGGCTCCGCTTCGTAGCAGGCGGGCAGGTTGTAGTTTGGGATGCGGCTGTCGAGGTGGTGGATGTGGTGGAAGCCGATGTTGCCGGTGAACCATTGCAGTACGCGTGGCAGGCGATAGTACGAGCTGCCTTCGAGGGCCGAGCGGGTGAACTCCCACGAATCGTGCGGCTGCCAGTAGGCGTCTTCGAATTGGTGCTGCACGAAGAACAGCCAACTTCCGACGGCCGCGCCGCAGATCGACAATCGGCAAATGAACCATCAGAAACGTCGGGAGGCCGATCGTATACCAGCCGATGCGCGATCATCGCCGCGATGCCGCAGTTCGTGAAATGGACGCTGCGGCGTTCGCGGCGCCAGCCGCGGGGAATGCCGATCGTGAATCGATGCCGCAGCATGAACAAATAGCTCGCACCGAAGACGAACATCACGACGGGATTGCGGTACAAGCGGTATTTGAGCCGGCCGAAACGCGAGCGGCCGCGGTATTCCTCGACGGTCAATACGCTCACGTCGCCCTGACCGCGATGGCTGAGGTCGCCGCTGCTGGAGTGGTGCCGGGCGTGGCTGCGCCGCCAGAGGCAGTAGGGCGTGAGCGTCAGCAAGTCTGCAGGCGTGGCCGAGCAGGTCGTTCGCGCGATGGTTGCGAAAGAACGAGTGGTGGCCGCAGTCGTGCTGGATGATGAAGATTCGCACCAAGAAGCCGGCCGTCGGCACCGCCAACAGCAGCGTCAGCCCGTACGACCAGAACGTGCTCAGGTACATCAGATACCACAGGCCACAAAATGGCACGAGCGAATTGGCGAGCTGCCAACCGCTCTTAAGCCGGTGGGCAGCTTATACTTGGCGAGCGTCGCGGCCCAGGGGCATCGGCGACGGCGTCAGCATGATCTGGCATGGGACACACGGCGGTTGCATCGCTCACTCGGGCCTCGGCTGTTCGTCGGCGGGATTGTCGGCAGGTTCGATCTTCGGTGACCGGCAGGGCGGTCGACTCTACCAGAACGGTGCGTTCCGGCATACGCGCATTTTGCTGGTCGCCGGGCCGCGGGGCTTTTTTCGCGGTGTGCTGCATCTGGTCGACCACGCGGCGGACGCCGGTCACCCGCGAGATGGCCTTGACGATCGGGCTCCGCTGGATCGCGTGTTGCAGCGTGCCGGTGAGGGTCACGTTGCCCTGCAGCACGCTGACGTTGACTTTCGACGACGAGGCGGTTCCCGTGCGGGCGAGCCGCTGGTTGATCGCCTTGAGCAGATCGCGATCCGAGACTTGGTTTCTGCCGAACATAGTGCGATCCCCCGAAGTGTAAGAAGAGCACGACGCCGCAAAGAGGACGAGCGGCGTTCGGAAGGGGAATCGACCAAGAATGGCCGCGTTCGGTCAGAGGAAGAGGATCTCCCGTCCGGATGTATTGTACACGCGGGCGGGGCGAAACACCAGCGCAATTCGCCCGATGGAGAGTCGCAGAATCGCCGAATCGCCTCGCCCGGTGCCACATCGCCCGACGATCCGCCGGCATCGGTGCTACGCAACAATCAGCACCGAAAATGGACATCACCGGATTCTTACTGGGTTCTTCCTTTCTTGACGGACGCGAGGGCATCGAGGGTTGCGGTAGCAGCCACGGCAATACTCTCTTCTTGCTGGAGGGACGCCTTAGTGAACCGCTGCGCGACCTATAATTAATTCTGCCACGAAATGGCTCCGAGCCCGAGGAGGCGCGAATGGCTGTAAAGGTTGCTGTGTCGCGCATTTGCATGCTATGTAGAATCGGAGTTGCGGCGAATTCCAAAGCGACGAGACCCTGTTTCGAAATCATCCTCTATTGGAGCAACGAGGATCAGGCCGTGATTGCGGAGGTTCCTGAGTTGCCAGGTTGCGCCGCCGACGGTGAGCCGTGTTCTGAAGCACTCGAAAACGTGCCGGTGATTGTCGACCAATGGATCGAAACTGCCCGCGAAGACAGGTCGTGGAATTCCCGAGCCAAGAGGGCGTCTGACTTTTTCTCAAGCAGCAAGGGTGCGTCGCCCGCTACATCCGCTCGACGGTTTCGATGCCCAGCAGGTTCAGGCCGCATTGGAGCGTGCGGGCGGTGAGGTCGCACAAGCGTAGGCGGCTGGCGCGGAGGTCGTTGCTCTCGGCTTTGAGCACCGGGCAGTGTTCGAAGAAGTCGCTGTAGCGGCTGGCCAACTCGAACAGGTAGCCGGTGAGGAAGTTGGGACGGTAGTCGGCGGCGACTCGTTCGAGCGATTCAGAGAATTGGAGCAGGGCGAGCGCGAGGCGCGCTCGTGTGGCGTGGTCAACAAAATGGATGATTGATGATCGATGATTGATGATTCGCTTAAACCGCTCTTCTCGAAGATGCTCCGCACGCGGGCGTAGCTGTATTGCATGTAGGCGGCCGTGTTGCCGGTCATGGCGAGCATCTTGTCGTAGCTGAAAACGTAGTCGCTGGTGCGGTTGTGGGCCAGGTCGGCGTACTTGATCGCGCCGATGCCGATTCGCTCGGCCACCGTGCGACGATCCGCTTCGGAGAGCAGCGGCTCGGGTCGGGCGTCGTCGTTTTCGCAAACGATTTTGTACGCCCGTTCGACCGCTTCGTCGAGCAAACTCACCAAGCCGACCGCGGTGCCCTCGCGGGTTTTGAACGGCCGACCATCCTCGCCAAGTACCGTGCCAAAGGCGATGTGCTGGAGCTCGAAGTCGCGGTAGCCCCAGAGCCGCGCGACGGCGAAAAGCTGTTCGAAGTGGAGCGACTGGCGGTGGTCGACGACGTAGAGCATTGCGTCCGGCTGCCACTCGCGCATGCGGTATTGAATCGTAGCTAGATCGGTCGTGGAATAGAGGAACGCACCGTCCTGCTTTTGGACAATCATCGGGGCGGGTTGGCCCTCGACGAAGACGCAGATTGCCCCTTCGCTTTCGCGCGCGAGGCCCTTGTCGACAAGGTCTTTCACGACACCGCGCAGCCGGTCTTGATAAAAACTCTCGCCGAGCGTGTGATCGAACGCGACGCCGAGCCGATCGTAGGTGGCGTTGATCTCGGCGAGACAGGGCGGCAGAAATCGCCGCCAAAGATCGACGTTGGTGGGATCGCCGCCGTGGAGCGCGGCCGTTTCCAGCAGCACCGCGCGGGCAACGTCGGCGTGCGGCTCGAGCAGCGGCCCGAGTTGCGGATCGGCCTCCGTGGCTTCGAGCTTCTCCTCGAGGCCGGTGAGCTCGGTTTCGAGCTCCGCGAGCTGTTTCTTGGCCTGCGCGAGCTGCTTGGCCGCTTGTTTGAGAGCCTTCGGATCCTCGGGGGCGGCCTGAGCATCGAGCCCGGCGACTCGCTCCTCGGCCTCGCGAATCTTGAGCTTAAGGGCCGGGATCTTGTCCTGCTGCGTCTCGCCGTACTCGACCAGCGCGTGGACTAGCCGATAGAGCCGAGTGAGCTCCTCGACTGGCCTCGCGGCCAGCGCCGCCTCGTCGGCGAAGTGCTTGTAGCCGTAGATGATCATCCCAAACTGGGTGCCCCAATCGCCCAGGTGGTTGTCGCTGATCGTGTGGTGGCCGAGGAATTTCAAGATGCGGCAGAGGGCGTCGCCAATGACGGTCGAGCGGATGTGGCCGACGTGCATCGGCTTGGCCACGTTGGGCGACGAATAGTCGACCACCACGGTCCGCGGCTGATCCGCCGCTGCCACGCCCAGACGCTCGACGTCCTGCGACGCCGCGGCAAGCCGACCGACGATCCAATCATCTTTGAGCCGGAGATTGATGAACCCCGGCCCGGCAACGTCGGGCGGTTCACAGAGGTCGGCCACGTCGACGAGCGTGACAAGCTGCTGGGCGATTTCGCGGGGCGGTTTGCCGAGCCGCTTGCCCAGCGACATGGCAAAGTTGGCCTGGTAGTCGCCGAACTTTGCATCTTGACTCGGCAGCAACATTCCGACGAGGCTCGGAACGTCCTCCCCTTCAATGCCGAGCGAGTCGAGCGCTGCGGCAAATCGTTCGCGAAGCAGGGCGAGTACGTTCATGCAATGCTCTCAGACCGATCCTTGGCTCGGCTGCTCCCACGGCAACGCCACTCGCTCGGCGGTGCCCCACAGATCCTCGAGCGCGTAGAACCGCCGCGTCTCCTCGTCGAAAAGGTGGATCACGACCGAACCATAGTCGAGTAGGATCCAGCGGCTTTCGTGGTAGCCTTCGGTGCCGAGGCGGTGGTCGCCCAGTTCGTCTTCGAGCATGTGGTCGATCTCGTCGCCGATCGCGTGGAGTTGGCGGCGGCTATTGCCGGTGGCAATCACAAAATAGTCGAACTCTGGCGTGATCGACCGCATGTCGAGCACGGCCACGTCCTGGCCGCGATTGTCGGCGGCAGTGCGTGCCGCGGCGAGCGCCAATTGTAGGCTGCGGTCGCGGCGCGTTTCCAGGTTGGGCAGGGCTTCGGCGATCGGAGGTTCCTCGGAAAGAAAGCGGTCAACTCGTGGGCAGAACGAACGACTTGATTTTACTCGGCGCGGTGCCGGCCGACGAGTACCGTGCGAACGAAACGCTGGGCCGCTACAATAAGCCTTTAGCCGGCGATTTACGTCTCGCCGGGGGCGGGTTTTTTGAAAACCGGTGAGGCGTAGCCTGGCGGCTGGGGCGTAGCTTGGCGGCTATAGGGAGCGACAACATGGGCGATTGGATCGAACCGGGCCAGCGGGCCCCGGCCTTTACCCTGACAGCCGACGACGGCTCCAAGGTTCGCTTGGCCGACTTGAAAGGCCGGCCGGTGGTCGTTTATTTCTACCCCCGCGACGACACGCCGGGCTGCACCCGCGAGGCCTGCGCTTTTCGCGACCAGCAGGCGACGCTCAAAAAGCTCGGCGCCCAGGTGCTGGGGATCAGCAGCGACAGCACCGAAAGTCACGGAAAATTCCGCGACAAGTATCGGCTCAATTTCCCGCTGCTTTCCGACCCGAATCACGCGGTGGCCGAGAAATACGGCGCGTGGCGCGAGAAGAACATGTACGGAAAGAAGTCACTCGGCATCCAGCGAAGCACTTACCTCATCGACTCAGACGGCAAGGTAGCCAAAGTGTGGAAGGCAGTGAAGGTCGACGGGCATGATGCGCAGGTCGTCGCCGCGCTCGGGGAATTGAAGGGATAGGAATCGGGAGTCGGGAATAGGGATTCGGGAAGAACAGAATTTGGAGCTGCGCATCATGGAAAATCGGATTTCCTTGCGTCTGGCTCCCAAATTCTCTCACCTGCTCTGGCATCCTCCTCTCGCCTGGGTGTATAACTGCTACCAGAAGCTTTCACGCGAGCAGCGACGCGGCGCGCATCGCCCTCAAATCGGTTTGTGCGGGACCGGTTTTTTCTTGGAATCACGGTGCGGGCGCGCCTTGGTGAGCGCTGCCAATTCGTCGGAGGGAGATCGATGGATTGCGAACGAGTGTTTGTGATTTTGACGCGCGGACCATTTCCGACCGGCGAGCCCTGGGACGAGGAGGTCGAGGCGCATCTCGAAACGTGCGCCGATTGCTGGCGGTTGGCCGAGGCGCTGCGGCCGGCGCTCGAGGTGTTTCAAGAGGCGGTGCCGCCGGCGGAGAGCCGCGACCTGCCCGGCTATTGGGGCGATGCCCGGCCGGCAGCGGCCGTTATTTCCGAGCTGAGCAAGTCGTCGACGCGATTGGCCACGGTTGCCGGCGTACGGCGAGTGGCTCGGGCCAGCGCTTCGCAATTCGACAATCCCACGGCCGGCCAACTCTCGCCCGATCAGATGCGGGCCCTTGTGCTGACCTTGTCGCTTGCCGCCACGGCCTGCGCCTTGGGCTTGGCCTGGTTCCTGCTGTAATACATTACCGGTCGCCGCGAGTTGGTGGCACGCGGAGGGCGCGCCGCCGGACCGATTGTGCATGTTGTGACGGAAACGCCGAGTGCGCTTTCCGACCCGCTGCCCCACCCGTCCGAATCTGCTAACTCAGGTCTCTCGCGTAACCTAGAGTTGTGTGGCGGAGATTCCACAGCCGCACGCGGCCCGTAGAGCTTCGTCCGACGGTTCGACGGCGCTTTTCTTCGGGGCTGAACTCGACACAACGACTTTTCACAACGGTTGTCGCTGCGCTCGTTCAACACACGCGTGAGAGGAACGACTCGATGAATGCTACCGTTTCCGACTTCTTGACGACGCAGGACACCGAAGAACTGGGGCTGCCGCCCTATTCGCCCGGGTCGTCGCTCCGTGCTGCCGAATTGGTTGATGAGTTCCGCAAGTTGCGTCAGGCACTCCAGCGACCGGTGAAATACGAGCGTCGCAACTACGGACGAATACCGCTGCCGCTCTTGCTGCGAGTGACGCCGCTCGATCAAACCGGTCAGCGGCTCGATGAGCTGGCGATCACGGTGGTTGGTAAAGACATCTCGCCGAGCGGGATTTGCTTTTTCCATGAGCAGCCGTTGCCCCATCGCCGGGCGATCGTCGCCTTCGAGCATCCCGACGTCGGCACGTTCACGATGGAAATCGACCTCGGTTGGTGCCAGTTCACCGGCGGGGGCTGGTACGTGAGCGGCGGTCGGCTGCTGCGAAGCCTGGTCCCCGCGGTTTAGTCGATAAACGGGAGGGCGAGGCTCCGGCCGAGCTTTGCCCCCACCCGTTGCATGGCTTGGCGGGCACCTCGCCCTCCCACTTCCTCGCCTCCCATCTTCGCGGGAATAGTCCGCCTGGACCGTGGCGAACCCATGTTTGTCGCCACTTCGCAGCCGCCAGCGGCAAGCCAGTGCCGCAGGAAAAGGCGGCTCGGGTGGCGACGCTTTCCGTAGTTCCCGCGGGTCGATTCTCAGGAGGCCAGGCCATGAAATTGCTTCGGTTAATGGGCTGTTGTGCGATGGTAGCCCTGTCGCTGAGTGTGTGGGCGATCAGCGTTTGGGCGGACGAAACTCAACAAACAACAGCTGGTGCGGGTGATGTGGCGAAATCGCCGCCGACCATGTGCCATTGCAGCGGCGATGTCGGTCCGAGCGTCGAGCGAATTAAGCAGGTGCTCTCCGAGCCGCTGAAGTCGTCGGGCTTGGAATTCATTGAAGAGCCGCTCGAAAGCGTCGTCAACTTTCTGCAGGACGAATATGGCATCCCAATCTCGCTGGACGCGCCGGCCCTGGAAGATGCCGGCCTGACATTGGACGAACCCGAATCGATCAAAATCCACAATGTTACCTTGAGATCGGCGCTGCGACTGTGGCTTAAAACGAATCGGCTGACCTACGTCATTCGAAACGAAGTGCTCATCATCACGACTTCCGAGGCAGCAGAAGCTGAACTGAAGGTCTGTGTGTACGACGTTCGCGACTTGATCGGCGGGGATCGCGACAATCGCGAAATCAGGGCGACTCGTCGACGCGATCGTCTCGTGCGTCGCGACGGATACTTGGGCGGTCAAAAAAGGCGGAGAGGCGGAGATCAAGACGCTGCGGCCCGGGCTGCTCGTCATCTCGCAGACCGACGCCGTGCATGAAGAAATCGCCGGCCTGTTGTCTTTGATCCGCGAGACGCTGCGTCAACCGATCCAGCAGCCCGAGGGCGAAGCGATGGGCGCGTTCGGCGGAGGTGGCGGCGGTGGCGGATTCGGTGGTGGCTTCGGATTTGGCTATGGAGGCGCGGGGCGTGGCGATGGCAAAGTCTACGGCGGTCGCGGGAATGCAAAACAGCCGGAACCGACGCCGGCCGAAGAGACGCCCTTCGATTGAGTCGGGCCTTGGCGTTCGTTCGCGCGGCTTGCAGCCAGCGTTTGGCCGGACGATGATGGCAGCATGCACATCGGCTCGACCCTGATTCTCGACAACCATGCAGAAGCGTTTTCGGCCCGCTACGCGCGGCTGATCGTGACCGCGATCGACGCCCGTTGGGTCGACCTGGCCGCGCGCGGCGACGGGATACGCGACGAGCATCGTCGGGTGCGACTGCGAAGCCGGGCTCGATCGGTTTCTCGCGGCGAGTGAAACGCCCGACGGCCGGCCGGGGGCGTCGCTGTTGTTCTTCGCGTTCTCCGCAGAGAAGCTCGCCGACGGCCTGGCGAATCGCGTCGGCCAGTGCGTGCTCACGTGCCCGACGACAGCCTGCTTCGACGGCCTGCCGGACGCCAGCGAAACGATCCCGCTCGGCGATTGGATCCACGCCTTCGGCGACGGGTATGAGAGCAGGGAGCAGGGAGCAGGGAGCGGGGAGTCGGAAGCGAGAGGCTCGGATTCGCTCCCTGCCCCCTGCTCCCTGCTCCCTGCTCCTTGGCGGATTCCCGTGATGGACGGCGAGTTCCTGGTCGATGCGGTGGCGGGCGTCGAGCCGGGTATTGGCGGCGGCAATCTTGTGATCCAAGCCGATTCCCAATCAGTGGCCCTAGCCGCGGCCCAACGGGCCGCCGGCGCCCTGGCCACGCTCCCCAACGTCATCGCCCCGTTCCCCGGCGGCATCTGCCGCTCGGGCAGCAAGGTCGGCTCGCAGGACGGCCACCTCATCGCCACGTCCGACGAAGCCTTTTGTCCCTCGCTCCGCAACGAAGCGCCCTCGCAACTGGTCGACGGCGCCGCTTGTGCGTACGAGCTCGTGATCGACGGAATCGATCTCGCGGCAGTCTGCGGTGCGATGAAAGTGGCGATCGAGGCGGCAGCCGGCCCAGGCGTACTGGCAATCGGCGCCCGCAGTTTCGGCGGCCAACTGGGCAAACACCAGATCGGCCTGCACGACTTGTTCGCGTAGAACAACCTTCTCGAGCCGATGCTTGTTACTGCCAACCAGCGCCTTCCGCCCAGCGCAGATATTGCCTTTATGTTCAGTTCTCGGTGTAGCGGAACGGGTGGCTGGATTCAACGACTATTTTCGGACACTTCGAACTTCACCACGGAGAACGGAACGCAGAGTCTGTTCAAGACACGGGCTCTGCGTTGAAGTGTATTCCTCCCCGATGTCCGACGAAATGAAACAAATCGACGCCCCATTTTGTCGCCCGGCACACGTGATTCGGTCGGCGTTTCCCGCGGCTTCGACCGCCGGCCAGCGACCAAGCGCGCGAATAATTTCGCCAGAAAGTGGGGCCCCAGCGGCCACGACAAAACGCAAAGCCCTGCTGCCGAACGACTTGCGATTCTAGCTCGCCGACGTCCAAAAACAAAACTCGCAAAACCGGCGGCACCAGCAGCTATTGTCCGAACTGTCCGCCCTGGCCCCCCCAAGATATTCCTCCCCCAGTCACCGGTCGCCGGCCACCAGTTACCCCCGTCTCCCCCCTTTTTCCCGAATCCCAGGATTTTTCCGGAATTACCCCGAACCGGAGTGCCGAACCAAATGTCCTAGCGGCGTCGGCAGGCCTGGCAAGGCCCGACCGGCTCATTTCGCTTGACGTACCCGGATTGGGTGGGAAACTTGAGAGTCGAGTTCCCGGTCAATCGAGACCAATTTGACCGTTTTATTCACCTTGAGCCGCGCGACAATGCGCAGCGAGGCGACCATGGCCATTAACAACATCCAAAACACGTTTTCTGCCGCCAAGTTGTTTGGCCAAGGCATTGTGAACGTCGCCGGTCGTTGTCGGGCCCTCGCTTCGTGCGCCGCTTCCTTCGAGGAAGCCCTCGCATCGTGCGGCCTCTATCTGTCCCGCGGGCATTGGTGTGCGCTGAAGTCTTAAGCGCATGCCGGCCGCGGTGACGCGAATCGACGCCGGCGACGTGTTGGTCGATTACCGACCGTCGCCACCAGCGCCACCAGCGCTGGATGTCGGGCGTCGTCGTAGTCGACCCCGGCACAGTCGGCGTTTGCTGATTGGAACCGCGGCCTAGCCGCCAGATCCAACAGAAAACACCAATCGCCGACTGAGCGACTCCCGCGAGTGCGTTGCCTTGCCCTTCACGCGCTAGCTCGGATTCGCTCGTGCCAGGTCTTCCGCCGCCCGGAAACGTCCGCCGCCGCCCCGTTCGCCGTCACAAGAAACGAAATCACCCATCCAGCACGACCCACAAGGAAGTCAAACACGTGCCTTAAACGAGAAGGAATCGAGTCATGATCGCCGCCGTCAAATTTGCTGAAATCGAACCGGAAGAACTCGAAGAGTTCGAGTACTCGAGGGCCGACCTGGAATCGCTCGTCGAATTGGCGCAAGCCGACGACCGCGCCGCCTTCGGCGAGTTGGCCAGCCGCTTCCAGGGCATGATCTACGCGATCGCCCTGCGGCGGCTCGGCAACCACAGCGAGGCGCAAGAGCTGTGCCAGGAAGTGCTCGTCAAGGCGATGCAAAAGATCGGCCAGCTGCAGGTGCCGGCCGCGTTCGGCGGCTGGTTGCGGTCGATCACCGTGCGGATGGCGATCAATCGCCGGGTCCGCCGGGCACCGCTGATCGCCACCGAGCCGCAAACACTTGAGGCCACGCTCACCGAGTCGAGCACGCCGGTGGACGCGGCGCTGGCCAACGAGCGGGCGGCCGAGGTCCGCGGCGGCTTGGCGCGGCTGGGCGAGCTCGATCGGCACACGCTCGAGGCGTTCTACTTCCGCGGCCAATCGCTCGCGGAGATGAGCAACTCGTTCGCCGCGCCGGTCGGCACGATCAAGCGCCGGCTGCACGTCGCGCGGAAGCGGCTCGCCGAGCACCTGGAAGCGGCCGCGGCCGTTTAGCTGCGTCGCTTGCGACGTGCAGGCACTAAGCATGAAACTTACCGCTGAGGACAGTCTCTCCACTGTCAGTCGAAAGGGGCTTGTGTTCCGGGGGATGCTCGGATGGACGGTCCATCTGGGCATCCCCCTTTTTTTCAGCGATGCCGGCAAAGCGAAAAGTGAGAGCGGGTGAAGGGAATCGAACCCTCGTAGTCGGCTTGGGAAGCCGATGCTCTACCATTGAGCTACACCCGCGCGGCGTGCGAGGACGGCGGCTAGATGTTTATTGTACTGAGCGGATGGCAGGGCGAGAAGCAGTCTGCGCGGGACTCGGGAAGAATCACCCGCGTCGCCTATTCGTCCCCGAACACCCGGGTGCTCTCTTCGCGGCGGATCGGCTGGCTGATGTCGTCGGTGTTGACCTGGACGATCACCCGCTGGTCGCCCGGCTGGACGCCTTTCACTTGGACGCGGTAGAGCGTGTCGGTCTTCGGCGCCAACTGCGCGTAGCGGCTCGAACACGACGCCGCCGGCTTGCACCTTGTGCTGCGTTTCGCCGCTCGCGGAAATCGCCTGGATGCCCGGCGGCAAGTTGACCACAACCTGGACGTTGGTCGCTGCCTTGGATCCTTGATTGACGACGCGAATCTCGTAAGTCGTCTCGCCGCCGACCTCGATCGGGTCTTGCGTGTCGCGAACTTCGAACATCAAGGCCGCCAGGCCCTCGACGAGCACGTCTTGCTTGACTTCGTCGGTTAGCCCCTGCTGGGCCTTGCCACTGACTTCAAGCGTTTGCTGGCCCGCCTCGGTCGGCATCGCGACGAGCTCGACCGTTCCCTTTTCGCCCTCGGGCAATTGGGCCAGGCTCCAATAGACGGAGTGGGTCGCGGCGTCGTACTCGCCCATGTTGTTGGCTTTGACAAATTGCATGCCCTTGGGGAGCTTCGTCACTAGCTCGATGTCGCGTGCGGGTGCGGTGCCGGGGTTTTCGACGACAACCTGGTAGGTTGCCGGCCGTTCGAGATAGCGTTTCTGCGGGCCTTCGACCGAGAGCTGCAAATCGGGCGCGATCACCTCGAATTCAACCTGCTGTTGCACTTGCAGATTGCCGTCGGCCCGTGCGGTGAGCGTATTCATGACGGGGCCCGCCTTCTCAGCCGTAAGTACCAGCTCCATCTCCCGAGTCTCGCCCGCCTTCAAGGTGCCGACCTCAAGCTCCAGCGCCGGACCGGCCGCGTGTTTGACGTTTTCCGGCACGTTCTCCATGAGCATCACGCCGGTCGCGTCGCCGGTGCCGGGATTGCGGAGCTCGATTTTGACACGTTGCTGCTGGCCGATCATCACCTGGCTGGGAGCCGTCATGCGAATCGCCAATTGCGGCATGGTGCAGCGGGTTTTGGCGGAGGCTTGAGCGGCATACGTGACGCTCGCCACGCTGCCGATTTCGCCTTCCTCGATCGGCATGAGCTCGATTTCGACGGTCCGCTGCTCGCCGGTCGACAACGCGCCGAGGTCCCAAACGAGAAAGTTGCCGTTGCTTTCGGCATGCGGCGTAGTGTTCACGACGCGGGTGCCGTGGGGCACTTCGTCGCGGATGACGACGTTTTCGGCCGACTGCCCGCCGACGTTGCGGACCTGAATGGCGAACTTGGCCGACTTGCCGACCTGGATTTCCGGCGGAGCGAATTTCTGGATCTCAAGTGCCGGTCGCTGCGGCCCTTCGAGTGCGCGTTCGCCGGGCCGGCCCGTGCCGTCGTCGGTCGTGCCCGGCGATTCGCCCTGTATCGGCAACGCATCTTCCCGCGTGGCGTGCAATTGATCGGCGTCGGTGGGGGGAGTTGTGCTGATAGGCGGCGCTCGCGGTTTGAATATCGGCGGGATGATACTCGATCGGCTGCGGCGTCGAGTCGGCGGTCGGTTCAGGGCTGGACTGCGAAGCGAACGGATTTGTTGCGGCAGTGGCGCTCGGCGTTTGCGGAGCGTCGGCTACCGCGGGTCGCGCTGGCGCATTGTAGCGGTCGGCCGACGCGTATTGTGCTGCTGACGCGGCGGCCATGTCGTCGCCAAAGGCCTCGCGGGCTCGTCGGCTCGAATCACTCGACGCGGCTCCGCCATCGAGTTGCTCCGGAGTCGGCTGCCGTTGCGGGGTGCCGCTGCCCAAATCGTTGGGTTCTTGTCCGCGCGTCACGTCCTGGGGCGGCGCGACTGGCAGCTCAACCGGTGCAGCAGGTTTCGCGACTTCATCGTGTTCGACATTGCGCGAGAGTACCGTGGTCCGCCGGAGCGGAGCAATCCATTGCGTAGCGGTCGTCGCTAGAAACAGCGGTCGGTGCGTAGGCCGTCGGAGCGACGTAGCGGTCGGCGTTGGCAGCCGGTCGCGTCGGCGTCGCATTGGCCCAGGCGTTGGCCACGGCGTCCATGTCGGATTGCGAGAGGTTGCTGGCGACGGGAACTTGAGTCTCTTCGGCCACCAGTTCGCCGTGACCAAAGAATCTCGCGTACAGATTTCCGCGACAGGTCGTGAGATAGTAAACTCCCGCGCCTGCCGCCGCTAGCATGGTTGCGAGCAGAACCACTTTGACCGTACGACGCTTTGATTGAGCCATGGTACGCAGCTTTCCATTCAAGGATTCAAGACGAACGACCGATGAAGGGGGCGCAGTGGTTGCGCATTACCGGGGCGGCGTTAGTTACCAAAAACGACCCGCTCCGCAAAGAGCAGATGCGTTTGTCTGCCGCGTCGGGCGACGCGAGCCAAGCTGATAGCGTCGCCGGAACTCGTCCCCCTCAGCCAAGGATGCTTTTCATGCTGATCCTCGCGTCGCAGACATTTGCCAACGGCGTCTGGAACATCACGCCGGAAGAACCGGGCACGCTGACACTCGCGCTCGTGGGCCTGGGCACGCTAGCTTTCTACGCTGTGGTGACGGGATGGCGGCCGACGCGAAAAACGCTGGCGGACAATTCGGCACGCGGCATCGAAGACGCCACGCTCGAGATCGAATCGCCCGGCAACATCATCAGGCACGCCGCGTAACCACGTGTCCGCTGGCGCATTGCCGCCGGAAGTCTGCGTCGACCTCCGGGCGGGATGGACATGGTCCAGCCGGTCGGGTACTACTAGCAATGGCAGCAGGCGACCGGCCACAGGCGGACAAGGAGGTTCGCAATGCTTTTCACGCTGTTCGTCGCCGTTTTGGTGGCCATGCTCTGGGCCCTGTGGTCGTTCTACCTCGACACGGGCGAAGGCGCCATTCCGCACGATCCATCGACGCTGGAACTGGCCATCATGGCGGCCGTCACCCTGGCGACGTACGGCTGGATGCAGCGGCTGCGGGCGATTCGCCAGCGAGCTACGGCTAAGGCGACCGAGTTGGCGCCGCCGACGACGGTTCCGGCACGATATGCCGAGGCAAAGATCGAAGCCGCAACAGAAGAGTCGCTGGAAGAGGCCGATTATGTTGCGTAATGGCGTGCCGGTCGCGCTCTAATTTCGAGGGGCGAAACGACGGGCTTGGGCGGCGACGTCGACGCCCACCAGTTCGCCCCAGGCGGTGAGCAGATTCTTAAACGTCGGGCCGGGCCGACCTGCGCCGATCGGTCGACCGTCGCATTCGACCACGGGCAGCAAACAGATCGACGTGCTGGCGAGCATGACTTCGTCGGCCGCGTGCAGCTCGTCCACGGTGATTCGCCGCCGCATGAAGGGAATGCCCAGCCGGCCGGCCAGCTCGTGCACCACGCCCAAACTGATGCCGACCAGCACATTTTCGTCCGGCGGCGTGGAGAGCCCTTCCTGCTCGCAGTAAATAAGCACGTTGGCGGTCGTCGACTCGGCGACGTAGCCGTCTTGATCGAGCAGGATCGCCCGTGCGCCGGGCCGCAGCGCGCGGGCGTGCTGGTCGGCCAGGTAGTAGTGCATTCGACTGCGGCACTTGAGCTCCGACGGCCAGCAATTGTCGGGCACCTGGCGAACGTCGCTCACCACCACGGCGATGCCGCGCTCATAGTCGTCCGCCCATTCACGAAATCGCAGCGGCCAGCCGTGGACGCAAACCGTCGGCCGGCCACCGCCCGCGACACCGGGCGTGACGAAGGCATTGATCGTCCAGTCGTCCTCCGCTGTGATTCGGTCGGCGTTCTTCGTGACAAACTCGGGAATCGCGAAAGCCAACTCCTCGGAGATGGCGGCAGCATCGAGACCGACGATTTCCAGCGATCGCCTCATGCGCTGGAGATGCTCGGCGAGCCGAAACACTTGGCCGCGGAAGGTGCGGAGCCGTTCGGTGACCGTCGCGCCCAGCAGAAAGCCGACGTCGTCGACCGCAATCGACAGCTCGACCGCGGGGATCCAGTTGCCGTTCGCGAAAGCTAGGGGCGTGTTCATATTTGCGCAGAGATGGTCTCGCTTACTAGACCCATCCTACGCCGGCTAGTTCGCTGCGACGGCCGGTCCACTCATCGGTTCGGCGAGCTGCGAGATCTCACTCGTGACGCCCGGCGCCGACAAGTAGCGGAACAGGTTGTGCTCCGAGCCGACGCAGCGGCTGACATTGAGCTCGACGATCTTCGCGGCACCGGCCGGGTCGATGCAGGTCGGGCCGCAGAGGCCGAGCGCCTGCGGATTGCCGTTGGTGGTCGAGAAGCGATAGTACTTCATCGCCCGATCCTCGCAGTTATTGACCAGCACCATTTCGTGGACGACCGACATCGCGTGGCCGTGGCAATGGCCGGGGCAGAGCCAATCGGAATTCACGGCCGCAGCCAAAAGCACCGCGTTCATCGGCCGGCGATCCGGATGGTGGAGCTCCGCGGGCCCTCCGCTGCCACCGCCCAGGATGTTGAGCGACCCGGTGACGATCCGCGCACCGAAACTAAAGCCCACCAGCGTGAGCGGAGTTTGCGCGGGAAGCTGATCGATGTACCAGGCCAACTGGCAGCCGGCGGGCCGGGTGCGGGCCGCTTTGACGCGCACGTCTTTGAGCGGGCCGGAAATCTGCGCCGAGGGCCAAGAGAAAATCACGAACCGAATCGGCGCTTGGTCCGCACATAGGCGGGCCACGCGGCGGTAGGCGGCGAGACCTTCGCACTTGGCATCCCAATTCGTGAGCCGATTGCCATGCACGAAGATCACGGTCGAAACCGAGGGATCGGCCGCCGCCACGCTGGCGATATTCGACGCCTGCCACTGGCGGCAGCCCGACTCGTCGGCCGGTTGGTACGTTTCAATCTGCACGCCGTTGGCCAAGACGGCCGAGTCGCAGCAGCAACCCACGGGGCGCACGTTGACCAACAGGATCTCGTCTTGTGGACGGATGCCGTCCGCCCTGGCGCTCGCTTGAGCGAAGGCACCGTACGAAATGATCACCAGCGCCGCCAGCGCGACGTGCCATCGAATCTGCGCGCGGACTTCGTCACCGCGCGGTAGAAAAATCAATTTCATCGTTATGCGTCCTACAATCCGTCTGAAAGGTCCCGGCTCAACCGCTCCACAGCGGTACATTTATCCATCGACACGACCGGTTGGGGAATTCGCGGAAAGTGTACCACGTTTTCAACGCCGGCGTGAGCAGAATGTTGAAAAAAATCATCGGTTGCGTTTGCACATCACTGGCCGTGATGTAGAGTTCCTTGACCCGCCGCTCGACCGCCCGGTGCGAGCTCCCAATTTGTCGATTTTGCAGCGAATGACGGTGCCGGCCACCGCCCGTTCGCCTGCTGGGAAGTCAGTGGAGCGAAATCGACACCCCGCCTATGGATGTCTGAATCGGACATCCGACGGAGCGACCCCCAAGCAGTATTTCCCGGACTGCTACGAGAGGAGACAGAGAAGATGAAAAGATCATTAAGTTTGCTGGCCGTGACGATGGTAACGGCCGCGTCGACGGGCTGCAATTGCTGCCCGTGCCTGCGGAACCTGTGTCCGTTCGGCGCTTTGGCGCCGGCGGCGGTGCCGACTTATGCGGCGGTGCCGGCGGCCTGCCCGACGCCGGTGTACGCCGCAGCCCCCGCACCCGTGTACGCCGCGCCGCAGCAGTATACGGTGCCTCAGTACGCGATGCCGGCTCAACCCGTATACAGCGACGCCGGCTGCGGATCGCCCTGTGCCGCGGCGGCGCCATGTGCCTGTGCGGCCCAGGCTTGCCCCTGCGAATCGAGCTGCGGCATGTCGTACACCGTGGCCGACCCCGGTTGCAGCTACTCCGACGCGGGCTACGGCGCGCCGACGCAGCAAGTGATGGTCGACCCATCGCCGGGCCCCTAAGCGGCAACGTCGGGCCGACTCGCTTGACGTAGTAAAAACCAATTGGCCGCTCCCAGCGGACACCGGAATCCCGCCCTCCCAGGCCGGTGTCCACGGAGCGAGCCGCGTGGGTTGAAGTCGTCCGGGACATTCAGCCCCGCACAAACGCCCTGTTCGGCTGCGCCATCCTGAAGGCAGCCGAGCAGGGCTGATTTTATTTCCCCCACTGCCGCCGGCGGCTTAGCGCTGCCTCGCAGCCGGCGAAGTACAATGGAGGGATGCCACGAACTCCTCGTAAACCGCTCCGCACTTTGCACTTTGCACTTTGCATTTTGCATTTTGCAATTGCTTTCTCTTGGCTGGGATGGCTCCCGACGTCCGCCGTCGCCCAAGTGCTCGAAGAAACGCCCGCTTCGTCCCGCGTCACGTTCGGCCCGCCCGACACGGTTCGCATCCGCATCGGCGCCGAAGTGACGGCCAACCACGGCGCGGCCCGCAACATCACCGTCCTGGTCGCGGCGCCGCTCGTATGTCCCGAGCAGGAAGTGAAAGTCGTCTCGGAAGATCTCTCCAGCAACGTCGGCCAGGTCGACTACCGGTCGCTCAAGGGCATCGAAGTCAAACAGATGGTGATCACCATTCCGCGTCTCGCCGCCGGCGCTTCGGCCGAGGCGACGGTCACGTTCGAGGTCAGCACCAAGCCGATTCTGCCGCCGGAGAAGACCGACGACCTGGTGATTCCGAAGAAGATTCCGCGTAACGTCCGCCCCTACACGGGCGGCAGCCCGTACATCGAGACCAAGCACCAGAAGATTCGCGCCCTGGCCAAGGAAATTCTCGAAAAGGTCGACACGACGGCCACCGACTGGCAGCGGGTGGAAGCGATTTACGACTACGTGCTCGAACACGTCAAGTACGTCGAGGGTCCCGATAAGGGCGCGCTCGAAACGCTCCACGACGCCCAGGCCGATTGTCAGGGCCGCAGCATGTTGTTTATCGCGCTCTGCCGTGCGAGCAAGGTCCCGGCCCGCATGGTCTGGGTCGAAGGCCACGCCTATCCCGAGTTCTACCTGGAAGACGCCGAGGGCCACGGCTACTGGTTCCCCTGCGAGTCGGCCGGCACGCGGGCGTTCGGCGAAATGCCGCTCGCGCGGACGATTCTGCAAAAGGGCGACAACGTCCGCTTTCCCGAGGAACCGACCGAACGGCGTCGCTACGCGTCGGACTACATGATCGGCCTGCCGGTCGGCAACGCCGGCCGGCCCCACGTGAAGTTCATCCGCGAGCCGGTCACGGATTAGCGGACCGAAGGCTTTTGCGCCGGGTCAATTCTGGACGAGCGCCTTGACGACGGCATCGTCGAGCCCGATTTCGTCATGGCCTACCCAGACGCTCCTGCCCGATTTGTCGAACAGAATCATGGTCGGATACGCGGTTACGCCCATGATACTCAATGGGATGTCAGCGCCGTAGCCGATTGGCCAATCGAGACCGGGAACGCTCTTGACGAAGGCCTCGGCACGGGGCACGTCGCTTCCCGAGTCGGGAGTCAATCCGATGATCACGACGCCTTGATCATGGAATCTCTTGTTGAACTCAACGAGCCTCGGCATCGACGCTCGGCAAGGCGGGCAATCGACAAACCAGCAGTCCAGCAGCATCACCTTGCCGCGGAGCGATGCGTCCGTGGGCGGCGAGTCGGTGTTCAGCCAGCCGGCCACGGTGAGCGGCGGCCGCGGGATGCCGACGAACGAGCCTACCTCCGGCGACCGCGCCCGCAACGCGAAATACGCCACGATCGCCAGCACGATCAAAAACAGCGGAATACCGAACGAGCCCTTGTCGCGCGACGCTGGTTTGGCGTGGGTGGTATCGTTCATCCGTGTTTTCCGTATCTTCCTCGATTTATTTCGTGGCCATATTCTGCCGGCCCGCTAGTTCACGCTATTCAATCCTCCGCCGCACGCGGATCATCCGCTCGACGTTGAGGTCTTCGCCCGGCTTGAAGCCGACCGGCTCGGTGCGATCGATGATGTAAAACGCCCGCTGCCGCTTGGTGTTCCCCGTGTCGCTGCCGACCTCCTGGCCGAGCATGTAACCTTCGGGATACACGCGGTCGTAGAGCGCGCGGGCGCGGATTGTCGCATCGTCCCCATCGTTCGCCGTACCGCCGAATCGTTGGCGAACCGCAAGTTTTGTCGTTGCATTGGGATCATTCCAATCCGGCGCCTTCTCGACCTCAAAATAACCGACCGTGACCCAAATCGCATAGACGTTTGACCGCGTCGTGACTAGGTTCCCCAGCCGCGTCATCGGCTGGTACATCATGCCGGGATTCCGCAGCGCGTCGATCGCCGCGTCGCTGCGGACCTCGCTAAACAGCGGAATCAGATCGCGTTTATCGAATTCATCACCGGGAATCGCCGCATTCGGCGAACTGCCGGTACTGGTCAATCGCGTACTCAAAACGTCGTCCCCGAAGCCCATGTCCCGGATGTCGTCGAATGCCGCAGGCGTTGCCGGTCCGCTGATTCCGTCCGGCCCGCGGCCGTAGGGGTGTACTCGCATGAGCGTCGCGTCGACGCCGTACTGCTGCAACTGCAGCAGCGGCACCAGGTCGCCGGCGTCGGCCGACCGGAACGGATTCGAGAAAATCGACGGGAAATCCTTGTTGAGGCCGAAGGCAAAGGTATCGGGGGTGGTTCCCGGCGGCTTGTCTACAATTGTGTTGCCCGCGTCGATTTGTGCGTAGCCGCGACGGCTGAGCTCCACGTCGCGCCAAGCGGGGCCGAGATGGCTGAGTTGAAGCAGGTTGCCAGTCGTTGAATCGAGCAAGTTGCCATCGCCGTAGCGGTGCATGATGCCGTCGTACACTTCCGACCAGATGTGCGGAGGAGCACCAACCGCTGGCGGTGGCGATCGGCGGCCCGTGACCGTGTTGAGATTCACCCGGCCCGGATCGCGCTCGCGCGAAACCGTGTTGAACGGCGGCTGGAAGTTATAGCGGGGGTCGCTCGGGCCCGAGATGTCCGTTCCGACGGGCTCGCTCGGATACATAGCCGACACCGGCACGTCGTTGAACACCTCCGGCGAGAGCAGCGTCTCAGTGCCGACATACCGCGACGGCACCTCGACGTAGTCCATGATGCGTTGGAAGTTCGGGGCGCCGGTGGGCGCTGCGGGACTGCCGGCCGGAGGAGTAACCGCCGGATTGGCCGACGTGGCGAAGAAATTCAGTAAGTGACCGAAGGGTGCGTGCTGCGCCGCGATCTGCTGCTGAACGGTCTTGTCGGTGCCGCCAATTTGTTTGTTCCCGTCATACGGATTGGGCGTGAAGTTGTTGATCAGCGAGTAGTCACGCAGCATCAGCGAGCTCGACGAAGCGGGCACCTGCATGATTTCGTCGGCGCTCACAAACGGCCGGTCGTTCCAAGTGAGCCAGGGATAGGTCGAGCGCGTGAGAATCTTGCGACGCTGGTAAAACTCTTCGACGAGCCTATTCTCAAGCGGTGAACCCGGGGCCGTGGTGTCTGCTGCTTGCAGCAGCGATGGTTTCGGCGTGGACGCACCTGGAAAAGTCGGAGACGACGTCGCTACAGTGCTCAGTTTTGCCGCCTGGCGCTGGGAATTCCAGATTTCTTTCAGATCCGATACTGGATCGGCCGGCTGACGAACCGACGTCGTCGCCACTTCTGGGGCGCCGGGCTTGGGATTGGGATTGCCGGCGAGTATCGTCGCCGAAATATCGCCGTCCATCCGTTCCAGATCGGGCGTATACGAGCGGTTGGCAAAGCCGAGCGTCTGCTCAAGCACGTAGTCGAACACTGCCGGCGGCTTCCCTGTGAGCGAAGTGCTGGCCGCAAGATTGCTCCAAATCAATTGATTGCGGCTGATTTCTGATTCAGGAGTCCGATCCGCTTCTATCTTGGCGTCCGCAGGATCAGAGGGAGTCTGACCCGACAATACGCGCCAACTGGTCGCGTTCTTGAGGTCCGAGGCGTCGACGATTCCGGCCGAAATCCCCGGTTGTCCTTCCAAGAACAACCGCGCGTCCGGCCGCTCCTGCTTCCACAGCATGCGGGGCAGTACGTGTAAGTCCGGCGCCCAGCCTTCGAGATTCGCGGGAATCTCTGGCGGGTTGCCGCCGACGGCGGCGTACGAGGCTCCCGGCTTGGGATATTTGAAATAGTTGCTGGCGTGGAAACCGCGCTCCAGCGACTTGAAGTGCAACCACTGACGGAATTGTTTCGAGGTCGCACCGGAGACCTTTTCGTCGTCGGGCAGCGCACGGCGATACATGTGCCAGCTCCAACCATCCGACATTCCATCGCGGAACTTCGGCTGTTGCGGAGGCGTCACCGACTCGGTCACTTTCGCTGTCAGCTTGCCCCGCGCCCCCGCCGCGAGGGCCTCCAGCTTCGTCAACGCCTTTTCGACGAATGCTTCGCCGGCACTCGCACTTCGTCGGGTGAATTGCCGATCGAAATCGGCGGCGTCTTGAGTTTCATCAGAATTATCATCGCCCACAGCTCGTGGTCCGGCGCACTGAGGAATTGGGCGGCCGTAATCGGCGCTAGAATGTTCGTTTGCAGCCAGTCGGTCTTGAAGTCTTGGCTGAACGTTACACCACTCCCCCCACCGGGCAAACCGGTTCGCTCCACGTTGCTCGCTCCGTTGTACGCGGTCAGGTCGACGCTCTGCGAATCGATCGTGCGGTAGGGATTCACCGGCAGCCACGGCCGGTAGAGCGGATCGGGATTCCCCTTCGAGTCGGTCGGCAAGGGATTCCAGGGCAACGTCGGATTGGCAAGCCGTTGCAGGTGGATTGAACGATAATTCTGGGTGGTGCCGTTGCGGATCAAATCGAAGTCGGTGTCGAGCGGCCGATCGAACGGTGGGTCATACGCCAGATCACCCTGCGGGGTTACGTCGTAAGGTGTGCGGAACACAAGCTCGCCGGTCGTCAACGTCTTACGGGGTGGTTTCGAATGATCGTCCAGCGGGATCCGATTGCCGGATGCATTGTAGGGCGGGCTGGTTTCATACATCTGCCGGTACGCGATGCTCGGATATCCTTCCACCGGCTCGCTGATGTTGAGGTCTTCGACCGGAATCGCCACGGCCGGGTCGATCAGCATGTTGGCCAGCGGCGTGTTGATTGGATTCCCGTCCCGGTCCGGATCGGTCACGTTGACGACCGTGTTGCTGTCGACACGCACGAACTCCGGCCCGCCATTCTCCGCGACGAGGACTTGTTGCTTGCTGGGATCGCCGCTGGCGTCCGGCCAAAGTTCAATTCGCCGCATCTTCGGCAGACGGTTCAATGTCTGACCTTCGCCCTTCACGTCTTCAGGCTGCGACGCGTCGCGGCTAATGGGAGTCACGAATCGCTCGGTACGATTTAAATCGTTATCCTCCGCGCGAGCGGTCGTTGCGCCGATGCCCCTGAGTTGCAAGCCGGACGAGCCGACCACCGCATACGCCCGGGCAAGATCGGCGCGATTGTCACGTCAATGTCGTTCGGAGTGGCGCTCTCGACCCGATTTCGCCGCGCGATGAAATCGCGCTTGGCCGTCGGCACGGTGGGAAACGACTTGCTGCCGACCTTTACGTTGAGTCGCGGTTCCGGCAGCGGCGGGACTCGAACCTTGAGTTGATTGACGACCGGAACCGGCTTAGCGAGAGGCGCGCCGGCGGCGTCCTTGAATTGCAAGTCGCCGACTTGGCCGATCGTCGTCGGATTCGGTTGCACGTACTCGCTGTTGTCATCATCCGATCGGTTGGTGTCGCTGCCGGTGCCCGTGGCATAGTTCTGGCCCGTGGTGAAATAGACCTGCCTTTCGGCGTGTTCGTCCAGATCGATGTTGTAGCCGTCCGGATCGATGGTGAGGGAATCGGCCGTCACCGTCTCTTTGTCGTTGGGATCGGGAGGAGGGAATCCTTCTATCTCAGCCGTACTCGGATCGTCGACCGTCTTCAGCACGCCGCTGTCGAGACTGCCCGTGGCCGGGTTGCGGAAGATCGGCATCCGGCCGTTCAACGGGTCGCGCAAGATCGACATCCGCCAGACGGGCGAATACTTGCCGCTCACCGGGTCCGCGAGATCGCTGAGCCGGTTGAGCATCACGCCCTGCGAGTGCGTCGGGTCCGTCGGAACTTGGCCATAAAACTCCCGCGGCTTGTTCCCATCCGGCGTCCAGGGATTGTAGAGCTCGACGAACAGCGACCCGCGCGGCTTGAGCCGCTGATCGAGGTCGTAGTCTCGTTTATCGGGCGGCGCACCGGGCAATGGCGGTTTGGCGACCGAGCCGTAATCGGGCTCGTCGGTACAGCGGCGATCGTGGAAGGCGAGCGTCTCGGTGATCAGCAGCTCCGGCCGCTCGACGCCCCACACGACGCCACGCGTTTGATTGGCGGGAACGGGCGCGTCGGCCGCGGCGAGCGTTTTTACGGGCTTTCGCATGTTCGCGTTCGTGGGATCGAGAGTGAACCAGTCGATAAACTCGCCCTTGTTCTCGTCGGTCGCCACGTCGCCGTCGAGCGGGATGTTCACGCTCGGATTCGCGTTGTCCGGGCAGCCCCAGCCGTCCCAGGGATTCTCGTCGTACTCGAACGGCGTCATGATCGAGTCGGCGTCGCGCATGTCGACGCAGTTGATCGCCCATTGAGCGATCCGCTTGCAGGTGAGTTTGCGGCGGACCTCCAATTTGTCGCTGTCGTTCGCTGTAAACGCGGTACGGCCATTGTCGACGGCGATCTTCATCAGCAACAGCTCAAGATTGAGATTGTTCCCGTCGAGCGAAGGCAAGTCGGGCATGTCGAGATAGTTCTCGTCGACCAACAGCAGCATCAAGCAGTAGAGCTGGCGAGCGAAGAGTTGCCGGCCCTGCGAATTGAGATTCCGCACGCCGCCGGCGATCGCCATGCCATTATAAGCATCCTTGCGAATTGGCACCGCCTGGCCGTTGGTGTAGTCGAACGTGATCGGCTCGCTGGTCAGACCGTCCCACAAATGATCGAGCGGCGGGTTGTAGTTGCCATCCGCATTCACATCGATCCATGGTTCGGCAGGTGCGACAGTACCGTCATCGCGCTTGCCGTTTCCATTCACGTCGAGAAACGGCTCGCCCGCTTCGAGCGGATCGTCGACGATGCCGTTATTATTGTTGTCGGCACCATCGCCAAACGGCCGATTGAGATCCATCTTGTTCTCGGCAATCGACTCCGGCGACAACAATTCGTTGACGATGCCGGTGAGTTGTTGCTCGGTGAAAATCGGCAGGGTTGGGTCTTTCTTCCAGCGCTCGTACTGAATCCGGTACTTGAGCAAATCGACGATCGTCGGATGCTCAGGCACCAGCTTGACTGCCGGCGGCTCAACGTCCGTGCGAATGCCGTTCATAATCGGATACCAGTCGTCCGAATCGCCCCACCCGAGTTCGCCCACGTCGTCGATGCCGTTCTTCCCATCATCGTCCTTGCCCGCCACGCCCGGCTGGCCGTCCGCGCCGTAAACGAGCCGGCTCAGGAGGGCGGCGCCCGGCACGGGCAGGTCGTAGCTGTCGGTGGTGACCAGCCGGCGATTGACGCCGGCCAGTTGCTGCGCCGCGGCCAGCAGCTCGGCGTCGATGTGCGGGCCCGTGCCGAACATGGCGTCGGCCTGTTTTTTCACCAAATCCGGCTGGTTGCCGTGGGTGGCATTGCCGTCGCGCACGTTGCACAGCTTGAGCGGATCGAACGCATCGACCACGTTCCACAACCGCTCGGGCAGCACGCCCGCGTCGGCATCGTAAGCACGCAGAATCCGCTCCAAATCGGCCGTGGCAAACGGGGCATCGTCGCTGTCGGTCGCGAGACCAGCGGTCGACTTTACAACCGATGAGTCTGATACGTTGATGTACTCGGTGGTTCCTGCACTAGGATTAGTACGCATCATCAATCGATCCGTCCGCGTATCGCGTCGACGGTCGCCGGACAAATCCAGCTCGTAGGGCGAATTGGACAACAGCGGACGGTCCGCCGACTCGCCCATCAGTTCGTTGACCGGCTGCCCAGTATAGTCGAGCCCCAGCGCGTAGCGGCCCATCAGGTCGGGCGGGGAACCGAACAGGCTGGGAAGGAAGTTCGCGGCGACAAAATTCGACGCCAGCCAGGGATAACCGAAAAACTTGAATTGGCTTTGGATTCCCGGCGGCCCGATCGGCGCGTTAATGGGTGCCTGCCTCGTACTCGTGATTCCAGCCGCCGCTCGGAACGGGAAGCCGGATGTGAAATCAGGCGTCACGTCTAAACCGTATCGGCCCCAAATCGGTGGGCTGGCGATGCTTCCGGGTCGCCCGACGAGCAATCGTGCGTAGTCGTCGGCGTTTTGTGAATTGACGTCGCCAATCGAATTGCCGACGAGGGTGGGAAGCGATTGCGGCAAATTCGGCGAAAGAATCGGGCGCAAACTGATTTCGGCGGGGCCGTAGCCGATGCCCGTGCGCCAGGTAGTTCGACGTATTCAAGCTAGAAGCATTTAGATCGTGCGCGAGATTGCCTTTGCCGGATATCAAATTAAGAGACGTGTCGAGTTGCGGCGAATACAAATCATCCACCAGCCCATGCGCATTAACATTCAGCCGGCTGTCGAGGTCGACGATGAGGAAGGCGTACAGCGGTTTGTAGAGCGTACCGTCTTCGGCCTGCGCGATCGGGTCGCCGAGGTCGACCCAGACGCTGTCCGGCACGCCGTCGTTGTCGTTGTCGACGTCCCACGGCCCGACCGCTTCCCAATACGGAATGGCAATGTTGTCGCCACGGACCAAGCTGCCGGGAAGTGTTGTCGGCCGCGAGGACGGATTGCTGCCGTCGAAATTCGGATGGTCTTCGCGGATTGGCCGCAGACTGATTTTCCGCTTGAGGGCGACGATTTCGTCACGCAGATCGAGGTCGACGCTTGGATCGTCACTGTTGCCGCGAATGCCGTCGACGCCGTAGGGTTGGAGCACGGCGCGGACCGCGTCGTCAAACGACACGCCGCCGACCGACTCGACAAACTTTGCCAGCCGGTGGAACCAATAGTTTTCGAGATCCGGCCGAAAGTAGGAAGGCAGCGGCAGATCTTCGAGGTCGAGGCGGAGGAATTCGTTAGCCTGGTCAAATAGACCGTTATTATCCACGACGGCCGGATCGTCGACCTCGAAAGTGCCGGCCGACGTGACCACGCGACCCCGGGCCCGCGGCGTGACGGTTTGCATCGCCAGGGCCATGTTCTGGAAGTCGGGTGCATCGTACGACTCATCGGCGTCGCCCGGGCCGACGAAGGTTTGGTACTTCCACAGCAGCGGGCGATTGGCGATCGCGACGGTGGACGAGGATCATGGGATTGAGCGGGTCGTAAGTCCCGGTCGCAGGATTGAGGTAGCGAGCACCCCAGACGTCCTTGTTTGAATTTGCAGTCGGATCGTTGAGCGGATCGGAGGCGAAGAAATACCGCGCGTTCGGAGTGAGCGCGATCTCGGGGTAGAGCCACTTGGTCTTCGGCGTCGCAGAATCGGGCACGATACCGACCGTCTCGACCGCCGTCAGTCGCGGGCCGCCAGCGGTGGCCAGCTCGTTGAATCCGGCGCCGGTGCCGTTGAACGGCCGGCCGTTGACGATGAACGTGGCGCCGACGAGATCGCTGACTTCCGGCGAGCGGACGGCTGTTTGGTCGATCTGCAACGGACTGCCATCAGCCCGCGGGAAAGCCATCACGCGGAAGCGGAACATGCGGGTCGTCGGCTTATTCTGAAATGGAGTGGTCGCCGTTGAGGTGGCTTTGGGATCAATTCCATCGATGGGATCAACTCCTGCCGGCGGATTCGATATCGGCTCAAGATCGATCTCTTCGAAGTCGACGATTCGCGTCGATTGGCCGGCAGCTGGTCCGGCCGTGATCGTCAGCAGGCAGCCATTGAAGTAGCCCTTCGTACGCGGCATGTTGTACATCTCCGGTACGCCGTTGACGCTCGGCTCAAGTTTCAGGATGTGCCGTGCGTCAGGAAGTGTTGGGGCTATGGCCGCGGAATTCAACGCCTTCTCCAGCGGGTCAACTGCTCTAAACGCCAGCTCGCGCACGTAGACGTCGATCAGCTGTCCTTGGGTTGGGCCGAGCTGTGCTGCGGGCGTTCCAGCGGTCGCCGCCGCGTAGCGAGTCACTTGCCCGGCCGTCGTCGACAAATTCATTGTGGTCGGCGAATAGACGACCGCTTCAAAGCCGTCGGAGCCGTAGAGATCGCGCAGCAGGCTGTGGTAGCGGATCGCCGAGTCGGGCTCGCCCGTGTCGCGGAGCACCTTCATCAAGGCGCCGTCGAGGAGCTTGGTCGGCGGCGATCCCAACCGGTCGTTCTTGGCCGACGCTGTGGAAGCGTTGCGATACTGGTTGCTCGACATCAAGAACGCGGTGCCGACGAGCATGAACAGCACCAACAGGCTCAGCACCACCAACAGCAACACGCCGCGACGACTCGAGCGCGGAGCACGGAGCAGGGAGCAAGGAGACGCACGTCGGCCGCCTTGTCTCTGAACCCTGAACCCCGAACCCAGAACCCTCATGCTGCCTCTGTTCCGAAAAGACATGATCTGACTCCTGGGCGGAGAGCTGTTCGCTATCAGCTGTTAGCCGTTAGCGAAACAACGTACCGCCGCACTGCGTCTCTTGCCTCTGCTCAACTGACTGACCCGATTAGATTCTGTTCGCTGCGTTCTTCGTTCTCGATTGTTTTTCGCCCCGGCCGAACCCTGTCGGCGAGCGGGCGACCGTTTTGTCTCGCGACTAAAACGAGTACCTCGGTCCCGGCGGCGGCGGCGCGCTGAGCCCACTGGCCCCGCCACTCCAAACCGAATTGCCCTCAAAATGAATCGTCTTCGAGTGCACCGCCACGGCCCCGGTGGGAATGCAAACGTACAGCGCATTGGAAAGCTCGCTGTTTGTCGCCAAATTTGCCGCCGGCAGCCACGGCCATTGCGGTCCGCGGAGTGACACCAAGCGCTGATTGCTCGGATCGGTAGTAATCCCATTTACGTCCAATGCGGAATCTTTGCCGTCGATCGCCAACACGCGATACCAACGCGCGGTCATCATCGGCCGCGCTTCGGTGCTGTTCGGGTGCGGACCACAAAGCATGATCCATTGGCCCGTTTTGAGGATGCTAAAGGGGCTTTCTGCCGGTTCATGCGTCGAATTGTTCATGGGAATGCGCGTCAACAGAACTTCGCCGCCATTTAGTCCCGTGGACACGATCTTCGCCTGGGCGCCGCGCTCATTGGGATACAGTTGTTCTAGGTTTGACGTCGCTTCCGAGTTGTCCCGCGGTCGTGTCCGCGGCAAGGGCCGCTTATAGAAGACGACCACCGACACTTCGTAGGAAAACGCCGACGGATCGGTTGCGAGCGCATCGCGTGCCTCGGCCGTGTTTGGCGACACGGTAATAATCCAGGAATAGTCGCCGCGCGATTGTCGCGCGAGCGGGTCGCCTTTGCTGCCGTTGAGATTCAGGGCGACCGGAGACAAATCCATTCGCTGGCTCGACGGCTTATCGCGGGCGGTGGGTAGATCCATCGCCAAGTCGTCGGACGACGAGAACAACTTGTCGGCGATCGCTGGATCCAGCGGCGCATACAAGGGCGACGCCGAGACCGGTTGTCGCAAAGTCACGCGTCGAATCGGCCAGCGCGGGCCAGAATTGTTAGTATCCGCCCACGGATTCCAGGCTTTCGCGTAAGGGGTCGTCGAAATTCCCCCGTTGTTCGATACCGTCCAAACTGTCGACGAAGGAAACACACCACCCGGACGCATGCTCGCCCCGGTGGAGTGGCTTCCGCTTGAATCAACAATCGCCACGGCTGCAATCGCTTGGGGATCGATTACGAATACGGATCCAAATTCCAGAGTGGTTTGTTTTTCCATGACTTCCATCGCCCATCCCGTGCCCGCCAAATAGGCCTTTTGTCGGCGGAGCATCTCGGCAAATGGACGATCGAACGTGCTATTTGCAACGCCGGAGGGATTCGCAACTCCGCTGACTGCTCCTTCACCCCACACCAGCCAATTCTCGGGATTGAGCCAGCCGCGGGTTACGGCTTCGTTGAAGGCGGCTTGAGCGACGGCCGAGCCGCGGTCGGCGACGTCGCCTTTCTGCATGTAAAAGGCGCCGACGGGAAACAACGCCGCCACGCCCAACAGGCCGATCGTCAGGATGCCCATCGCAATCAGCACCTCGACCAACGAAATGCCGGGGCGGAATATCCGATTTCGGATTTCGGATTTCGGATTTCGGACTGGCAATCGGCGAATCCGCAATTCGCAACTCTCATTCCGCAATCTGGCACGACCCGCGTTCTGGCCCACGGATGCATGCGTGCTCGGAAACATAACCAACCTCGATTTCTGGAGGCGCTAGGCGTCAGGCGCTAGGCGCTAGTTGCGAACAGTCTCTCGTGGTTCGGTATTCCCAACTAGCGCCTAGCGCCTTCCAACTAACAACTCCTTCAAACATTGCCCTTGGCCCGGGCGTTTCTAATAGCTATTAGCCTTTAGCTCTTAGCCAGAAGCGGATTGGCTAAAAGCTAACAGCTAAGAGCTAATGGCTTTCTCCTTATTTTCCACCGATCTGCGTCATCTCGCGGGCGAACTCGCGGGCGGCGTGAATCTGCCGCGCACGGACTACGTCGAGCGGTTCCGTGATCGGGAAAAACTGTGTCGGATCGACGAAAGCATTGTCTGTCGTGACGACGCGGCCCGACTGCGCACCGATCACAATCCAGCGGCTCTCGCTCCGCAGCCAGTTATCCGAATCCTTGAAAGCCTGTTTCTGTTGGTCCGTTGTCGTCGAAGTGTATTTGGTGGCGTCCAGCGTCATGTCATTGCCGGTCGCCGGCGGCGGGGCGATGGCCCGCCGGCCGATGAGCAGGAAGATGTTCGAGACCGTCTTGCCGTCGAAAATTTTGTCCGGAGCGGGCACCGCCGCCGTGCCCGTGGCGACGTTTTTCTGGTTGAACCGCACCCGCTCGATCGAGCCTTCGGGCGTGAACATGATCACGATCGGATCGGAGTTGTCGACGCAGTTGCCCGCAACCGGCGCGTCCGGATTGTAAAAAAAACCGGCGGCATTCGAGCTGCCGACTTCGATTGCCCGGCCCGACGCCCGCAAGTCGATCGCGGTGCCATCCGGCATTTGAAACGGCTCGGCCGAGGCCGGCGTCGGCTGGCGGAGGACTTTGTAGGGCACGGGCGACGCCCAGAATCGACGGGAAAACGTCGCTTCGAGGTCCCGGTCGACCGGATACAGCAATTGGCCGCTATCGTTGACAGGAATCGCCGCCAAAGTGCCGTCGGGTTCGCCGCTAAATTGCGTGTAGTAGCCCTTCGCATCCAGTTGATCGGTCTCCGTCAATCGGTATGTCGTGCCCGCGATTTCTATTTCATCGCCTTGGCGAATCGTGCTCGGCGGAAGCACGTCGTGGTCCCAGCCAGCCGGCAGATAGTCGCCGGTCGTATTCCCACGATGAACGAACTGAATCAGAACTTGGCTCGGCGGTGCCGTCGGGTCGGGATCGATGCAAACTCGCACGGACGACGATTCGTCGAATCCCACGAACGGCGACGCCTGCTCGACGTAATACAGCTCGATCGAGACGGCGTTGTCGGCGTGTGGCTGTGACGGATCGGAGGGATTGGGATTCGTATCCTTGGAGAGCCGCTTGATCGCCACGCCGAAGGGCCGCTGCAGCTGGATCGCCTTCATCTGGGCGGCGGAAATGAACGAGTTGACGCCCCGGCTCGCTTCGCGCAAGCGGCGGTCGTCGTTCGTGGGCGACAGCAGCGGAATCGCCGCCGAGACCAGCGTCGTGAGGATGATGATCACGACGAGCAGCTCGATCAACGTGAGACCGGCCGCAGGAGCCAGGAGTCGGGAGTCGGGGGTTGAGAGTTGAGAGTCGGAACGACGAGCGCACGGCGCTAGCCGCGAGCTAACAGCTCGCCGGACCTCGCTTCTCGCTCCTCGCTGCTCGTTCCTCATATCACTTCGTGCCGATCAAATGGTTGTTGATGTTGTCGGTGGCCAGAGTGCGGTCGACGATGGCGCCGACGAACTTACCGGCCGTCACCGCAATGTAGGGCGTCAGTTGCGGCGTACGAATTAATGGCGGGGTTGAATTGAACGTCATCGCAGTGGCCGGGTTGGGCTTCCAAGTGTCCTCATTCTCCCGATGGTCGATGCCCGACCCTTCGTCCCGGCCGTTCGAGTAGATCAGCGGGACAAGTCGAAACGCGTTGGAATCGACGCGGAACAAATCAAACGGATCGTGGTCGCCCGAGATTGCAATGTCTTGTTCGGCGGTGGCCATTGCCAAGAGCTTGTCGGCGCTGAGTTGGACGTCGGAATCGAAGCCGGGAGCCCAGCGGAGGAAACTGATCGGATGGCCCCAGCCGTCGATAAACTCCGGCGCGCCATCGCCGTCGGTGTCGCCGATGTTGCTCTCGGGAAAGAGCGTCCGAGACTCGCCGTCACCACAGGCGTTCATGATGACCAAGTAGAGGCACTCGGCGCTTTCGTTTTCCTTGGTCGGTTTCAATTGCTCGTAGCGACGCAAGTAGAGGTTCGAGAGTTCCGTGCGTTGTCCGTAATAATATGGGGTTCCGGGCGATGACACGGTCAGGTCGGCCAGCCATACATCGCTCCAGCGATCGGGCACTTCCATTAGCATCAATTCGCGGAGGGCGTACAGCCGCGCTTCAGCTCGGGCACGGTTTCGTTGGGTAGCGTTGAAATTATTCGAGGGATCATCAATTTGATCTTCGATGCCCTGAATCGCCCCGTATGTCCTGCGCAGTTTGATCCGGCGGCTGGCGTAGGTGCCGTATTGTTCCATCAGGAGCGTGTGGAGGCGGGCGACGACGTTGCGCGTCTTGGCCTCGCGGGCCGTCTCGCCGGCCACCGCCGCCACGCCCAGCACGGCCGCGGCCAGGATGCTGATGATCATGATCGTGATCATCAACTCGACCAGCGTGACGCCGTGGCGGGAGGGAGTCAGGAGTCGGGAGTCAGGAGTTGGGGTTGCGACGGGCGCAGGCGCTAGCCGCGACCTAACAGGTCGCCGGCCCTCGACACTCGACTCTTATCTCAACTCTCATCACGGTTGCGCGTCTTCCAGCGTGCCTTCGGAGAAGTTAGTCAGCGTGTCGGCCACGTCGCCAGTGAACGGGCCGTCGGGGTACAGGAGGTAAGCATTCGGATCGTTGGGCGGAACGACGTTTTCGGCCGTCATTTTTTCAAATGCTTCCTCGCCCCATAGGTCGTCGATGCCGCAATGCAGAATTTGGAACTTGTCGCGATTGGCAAACTCAATCGGCACACCGGACGCCGCCGATTCGCTCCGCTTTTTAATCGCGTGAACGTGTAAGCCCTGACCACTTGGCCCAAGCCCCGTAAGCCGCGTTGCGGCAGGTGGGTCAAACGTCGCGAGCGCGGTCCCGCTCACCATGTTTGCGGCCGGATGTCGCGAGGTGTCGAAATACAAATATGGCTGCGTCGATTTGGGCGGAACATACTGCCAGAAGTTGATGCGACGCCGCTGCTGGACGCCATTGATTGTGACGTCGTATTCTATGTAACGACCTGTCGATTGGTCGAAATACTTGTCAGGCGTGCGCGGCGCCAGACGGGCGACTTCGAATGGAAAAATCCATGCTCGGCTTTCAATCGGATCGGCTTGGACCGCGGTCACACCCGACGGCAAGTTATCAATGCGATACGATGGTCCACCTTCACCCGAAATAGGGTACTTCGGGTCGGTGCTCGGTTTGCTGAGCCAGAAGACGAGCGCCTCGCCCGCAGTGATGCCACCCGGAAGCTCTTTATTCGCCGCCACAGTTTGACCCAACATCAATGAAAGTAAGGAGCTGGGTTCCGCACTCTTTGTGGACAAATGTGTCATGTAGCGTCGAAGGTCGATCAGCACTTGGGATTCGTCGATTGGATCCGTAGAACCAGTGCCAGGCTGGTCGGTTTGACAATTGGGCGGAAAAACACCCGTCGATTGAATCGCTTCCGCCATCTGGTCGATCTCGACCTTGATCCGCGCTTGCCGGGCCTTCTTGAGCGCGCCGACGCCGGCCGCGACGATCAGCGCGGCGAGGATGCCGATGATCGTGATCACGACGAGGAGTTCCACTAATGTGAAACCAACCCGACTAGCACAATGGTCTCGGATGAAGTGCCTTTTCGTTTCCATGACGCGGTTTCCTGTAAATGGCTTTTTGAATCGTTTGAGTGTTGGTGCCGGGCTGCCCGCGTGCTGAAGCACGCTCGCCCTACCCGCTGAGGCCTTCGATCAGCTTCACCAGCGGAATGAACAGCGCGATCACGATGAACCCGACCATGCCGCCCAAGAACAAAATCAACAGCGGCTCCATCAGCTTGGTGAGGCTCTCGGTGAGGACGGCGACTTCTTCGTCGTAGGTGTCGGCCACCTTGTAGAGCATCGTGTCGAGCTCGCCCGTTTCTTCGCCGACGTCGACCATGTTCACCACGATGTCGTCGACGATGCGTTGCTTGAATTTCAAGTAGGTAGATCAGCAGCCCGATCGGGCCGCCGATGAAGCAGAAAAAGAAGAACGCCGCCATCGGGTGGAAGCCGGGGATGGAGTTTTCCTTCATCGGCTTGGCGATCGCCTCGCCCTCGCGGATCGCTTCGCTCACCTTCTGATACATGTTCTCGAAACAGGCGTTGCCCGAGGTGTCGCGCGTGATCGTAAGGGCTTCGAGGATCGGCACGCCGCTGGAGACCAGCGTGCCGAGGGTCCGCGTGGTGCGGGCCAGCACGTTCTTTTCGATCAGCGGGCCGAAGATCGGCACCTTGATGACGAATTGGTCCCAGCCGATGCGGCCGTGTTTGAATTTGCGGATCAGCTTGATCGTCAGCCAGATGGTGACGGGGATGCCGGGGATCAGATACCAGTAGTTGACGGTCCACTGCGAAATCGACACCAGCAGCAGCGTCATCTTGGGCAGTTCGAGATCGAAATCCTCGAAGATCTTTTCGAACTCGGGCACGATCTTGATCATGATGAACGTCAAGATGCCGACCGCGACCGTCATCACGACGATCGGGTAGATCATGGCGCCTTTGACTTTGCGCTTGAGCGATTCGCTGCGTTCCTGGAAGTCGGCCAGGCGTTGCAGGATGAGCTCGAGCGCGCCGCCCGCCTCGCCGGCCTTGATCATGTTCACGTAGAGCCGGTTGAAGCACTTGGGGCTCTTGGCCATCGCCTCGGAGAGCGTGGAGCCGGCTTCGATCTCGTCGCAAGTGTCTTCGAGCGAGTACTTGAGCCGCCCCGCCTTGGCCTGCCCGGCGAGAATCCGCAGGCTGCGCAGAATCGGCAGACCGGCGTCTTGCAGAATCGAGAGCTGCCGAGTGAAGGCGGTCAGGTCTTTCGATCGCACGCCGCCGAACACGAACCCGCGTTTTTTCTTGGCCCCGGCGCCGGCATCCGCCTTCTTGCGGCTCTTCTTCACGGTGATCTTCGTGACGAAGTAGCCCATCTGGCGGATGGTCGCTTGCGCATCTTCCTCGGTGGCGGCTTCGATCACGTCTTTGATCTCGGCGCCGGTCGAGTCCATCGCCTCGAATTGAAAAGTTGGCATGGCGGTGCATTCTTCGTTGGCACTTAGCTCGCTGTTAAGCCGATCAAGTTCTCCGGCAAACTAACGACTTACACTACTAGCTTGCTGTCTATGCGTCCAAAATTGTTTCGCGGACGACTTCGTCCGGCGTGGTGGTGCCTTCGAAGCAGGCTTTGATGCCCGCGGTGCGGAGCGAAACCATTCCCTTGCTTGACGGCCATCTCGCGGAGCTCGTCGCTCTGGGCGTTGGCCATGATCGCGTCGCGCAGTTCGTTGGTCATGATCATCAGCTCGAAGAGCCCAACGCGGCCTTTGTAGCCCGTGTTGTTGCACAGCTCGCAGCCGGCCCCGCGATAGAACCGCTTGCCGCGGAGCATGTCGCTGGTGAGCTCCAGGTCTTCGAGCAGCTCGCGCGGCGGCGTGTATTCCTCGCGGCATTGCATGCAGACCTTCCGCACCAGCCGCTGGGCCAGGATCGCCTCGACCGTCGCGGTGATCAGGAACGTCGGCACGCCCATGTCCTTCATCCGCACGATGGTGCTCGGCGCGTCGTTCGTGTGGAGCGTGCTGAACACCAAGTGCCCGGTCAGCGACGCCTGCACGGCGATCTCCGCCGTTTCCAGGTCGCGAATCTCGCCGACCAGGATCTTGTCCGGGTCCTGCCGCAAGATGGATCGCAAAATGTGGGCGAATGTATTGCCGATCGAGGCGTCGATCGGCACCTGGACAATGCCCTCCATGTCGTACTCGACCGGGTCCTCGGTCGTGATCAGCTTGTCTTCGACGCTGTTGAGCTCGTTGAGGGCAGAATAGAGCGTCGTCGTTTTGCCGGAGCCGGTCGGGCCGGTCACCAGGATGATGCCGTTGGGCTTCTCGATCACGTCGCGGAACTTGGCCAGCGTCGCCTCGTTCATGCCGACTTTCGCCAGGTCGAGCGACACCACCGACGATCGAGCACCCGCATGACCACGCTCTCGCCGAACATCGTGGGGAGCACGCTCACGCGCAAGTCGACGGGATGCCCGCCGACGGTCAGCTCGATCCGGCCGTCCTGCGGCAACCGCCGCTCGGCGATGTCGAGGTTGGCCATGACCTTGATGCGGGTGGTGATGGCGAACGCCAGGTGGCGCGGCGGGGGCACCATTTCGTAGAGCACGCCGTCGGCCTTGATGCGGATGCGGAATTCGTCCTCGAACGGCTCGAAGTGCAAGTCGCTGGCGTGCTCCTTGATCGCCATCAGAAGCACCATGTTCAAGAGCTTGCGGACCGGCGCGCTGTCGGCCAGGGCCGTCACGTCGTCGAGATTGATCGGGCCGTCGGAGCTGATGCCGGCCGCCGCGGCGGCGAGTTCGGCGTCTTCCTCCAAGGCCGAGACGATGCTCTCGACACTGTCGGTGCTCTCGCCGTAGTAGCGCTCGAGCTGCGAGGTCATCGCCGGCTCGGTCGCCACGACGACGCGAATGTTGAAGCCCAAAAAGGTCCGCAACTCGTCCTGGACGCTGAGGTTTTGCGGGTCGCACATGGCGACGGTGAGCGTGTCGCCGTCGAACTCGATCGGCACGACGCGATACATCTGGGCCATCGGCGCCGCGACCATCGCCAGCACTTCGTTCGAGACCTTGATGTCGGCCAGCGTCACGGAGTGCAACGACAACTGCTCGGCCAGCGCCTGGGCGAGCTGATCGTCGTTCACCAGGCCCATGTCGATGGCGACTTTGCCGAGCAATTGGCCGGGGTGCTCGTGCTGCTCATCCACCAGCAGCTCTTGCTGCTCGTCGGTGATGAAGCCCATGTCCACCAGGACTTGTCCGATGCGTCGATGTGCCATTGGGGGAGTTCAGGGGTCGAGTGAGTATAATTGGCCGCGTCGTTCGCGACGCGCTCTTCGCCAACGCAAAATCAAGGTGCACCGACGACGGCTACGCCTCCGCGCCCGCTGCTTGCGGCTGGTCGTCGAAAATGCCCTGTTCGGCCTGCTCGAATCGCCGCGCCAATTCCTCGGCGTTGTTGCACTTTTCGAGGCCGGCTTCCTTGGTGATCTGCCCGTCCTTCCACAAGTTGAAAATGTGGTCGTCGAGCAGCATCATGCCGTGCTTGGAGCCGGTCTGAATCGACGACGTGATGCGGAAGATTTTGTTTTCGCGGATCAGGTTGGCGATGCCCGGCGTCACGACGAGCGTCTCAAACGCCGCCACCCGCCCGCCGCCGATCTTCTTCAGCAGCTGCTGGCAGAGGATGCCGATGACCGCGGTCGCCAGCTGCGTGCGGATCTGTTCCTGCTGATTGGTCGGGAAGACGTCGATGATGCGGTTGATCGTGCCGGCGGCGCTCGACGTGTGAAGCGTGCCAAACACGATGTGGCCGGTTTCGGCCGCCGTGATCGCCGCCTCGATCGTTTCCAGGTCGCGCATTTCGCCGACCAGGATCACGTCCGGGTCTTGCCGCAACGCCCGGCGAATCGCCTCGGAGAACGACGTCACGTCGACGCCCACCTCGCGTTGGTTGATCGTCGACTTTTTGTGCGTGTGCTGGAACTCGATCGGGTCTTCGATCGTGATGATGTGGTGGTCGATGTTCTCGTTGAGGTAGTCGACCATCGCCGCGAGCGACGTCGTCTTGCCGGAGCCGGTCGGGCCGGTGACGATCACCAGGCCGCGGGGCCGGGTAATCAGGCTCTTGAAGACCTGCGGCACGTTGAGCTCATCCATGCTCCACATCTTGATCGGAATCTGCCGCAGCACCATCGCCAGCGAACCTCGCTGCCGGAACACCGAAACACGGAAGCGGGCCTGATCGCCGAACGAAAAGCCGAAGTCGGTGCTGCCGGTTTCTTGCAGTTCCTGTTGGCAGCGCTCCGGCGTGATGCTCTTCATCAGCGCCGTCGTGTCGGCCGGCTCGAGCACTTTGGTCTTGAGCCGCTGCAACCGGCCATGGAGCCGCAACACGGGCGGCTGGCCGACCGTGATGTGCAGATCGCTCGCTCCCTGCTTGACTGCCGCGGAGAGCAGTTTGTCGATCAGAAGTGTTCCCATAGATCGTCAATTCCTTAGCTCGGCGCCTGTCGCGCCGCCGTCCGTGGGCGTACCGAATAACCCATCGACAGGCCCGTCTTTCGACAGCCATGTAGCCAAGGAAGCCTCTTCCCCGGTTTGCCGATGAAGCCGTAGCCCCGGCACCACGAAAGTGGCCTGCCGACGGCGATCATCAACCCTCTGTTCCCGCTGCCGCGCAACCTGACGCCGTGAGAGAAGTTCCGCCAGATTCCGCCGCAGTTTTGCACGGGCGCTGCTAGCGCCACGTGGCCAATGGATTATTCGCGTGCCAATCGGTCGACTCAAGGATATTTGCGCATAAAAATAGCCGGAACTTGGCCGGTCCGCGAGCCGAGAACGGACGCTAGCACAACGCTCCAGCACTTCGAAACAGACGCGAACGAGAAAGGTCGCCGAGTCCCCATCGTCGCTTGGGCCGGCCGGCCTGCCATCCATTCTAATTGGCGGTCGGCGAAGCACTCGCCGCCTGGAGGGCCAAGTTCCGGCCGATTAGCCACTCTTTTTGGCCACCCGGAAGACCTCTTCAATCGTCGTAATCCCTTCCAGGACCTTGCGGATGCCGTCGTCGTAAAGCGTTGTCATGCCGCCTTTTATGGCTGCTTTGCGGATTTCTTGCGTCGAGGCGCCCTGGAAAGCAAGCTCGCGGATTTTGGAGGTCATCGTCATCAACTCGAAGATGCCCAGCCGGCCGCGGTAGCCGCCGTTTCCACAGTGGTTGCAGCCCTTGCCCTTCATGAAGTTGGCCGACGCCGCCTGCTCCGGCGTGATGCCGGCCGCCTGCATTTCGCGCTCCGCCGGCTGGTGCGGCTGCTTGCACTTGGAGCAAATCACGCGGACCAATCGCTGGGCCAGAATTCCGATCACGCTGCCAGACACCAAGTAAGCCGGCACCCCCATATCCACCATGCGTGTAACAGCACCGGGCGCATCGTTCGTATGTAGCGTACTGAAAACCAAGTGTCCAGTCAGCGAAGCCTGAATTCCCATGCTCGCCGTCTCATAATCGCGCATCTCGCCGACGAGGATGATGTTGGGTGCCTGCCGCAACATCGCCCGAATGATCTTCGCAAAGTCGAGTCCGATGCTGTGCTTCACTTCCACCTGGTTGATCCCGGGCAGGTAGTACTCGACCGGGTCTTCGGCGGTGATGATTTTGCGGTCGGGGCGATTGAGCTCGTTGAGGGCCGCGTAGAGGGTCGTCGTCTTTCCGGACCCCGTCGGCCCCGTAACCAGCACAATGCCGTTCGGCCGGCGGATCAGGCCGCGGAATGTCTTGAAGTCCTTTTCGCTGAGGCCCAGCTGGCGGACGCCGACCTTGATGTTGTCCTTGTCCAGCAGCCGCATCACGCACGACTGGCCGTGGCTGGTGGGGAGCATGCTCACCCGCAGGTCGAGCTCCTTGCCGCCGGCGGTGATCTTGATCCGGCCGTCCTGGCAGCGGCGCCGTTCGGCAATGTCCATCTTGGCCAGAATCTTGATACGGGAGAGCAACGCGCCGAGCAGCCGCCGTGGCGGGCTGTCGCGCTCGATCAGCACGCCGTCGATCCGGTAGCGGATCCGCACTTTCTCCTCGAACGGCTCGACGTGGATGTCGGAGGCCCGCAACTGCACCGCCTCGCCGATCATCAGCTGCACGAGCCGCACGATCGGGGCGCTGAGCTCGTCGACCTCCTCGCCGGCTCCGCCATCCTCGCCTTCTTCCGTTTCGGTAAAGTCGATCGCCGTGTCGGTGAATTCCTGCAACATCGAGTCGGCCGATTCGTCGCCCATCTGGCCGTAGTTGCGGTTGATCGCTTCGAGAATGCTTTCGCGCGTGGCGAGCGCGATGTCGACTTTGCGATTCAAAATGAACTGCAGCTTCTCAAAGGTTTCGTAATCGAACGGATCGCTCACGAGCACCTTCAGCGCGCCGTCTTCTTCGGCGAGCGGAATGACGGCGTTTTCGCGGGCGACCGACTCGGGCACGAGTTCCACCACGTGCGGCGGAATCGGCACGTCGCGGAGATCGAAAAACTCGTAGCCGTGCAGGTCGGCCATCGCCTGCATCACCTGCTCGCTGGTGGCGTAGCCCTGCTTGATGAGGACTTCGTGGACCTTGCCGCCGTTGTTCTTGGCAAGGGCCTTCGCCTCGACAAGTTGCTCCTTGCCGATGATGCGACGTTCGATGAGAAAATCGCCCAGGTCTTTTGCCATGGCCAAATCTGTGCCCGTCTCTGTTTCCGAATTCGTGAGAGCAATCTCGCTTTATCGCACAGCGGAGGACCGAATGCCACCACGGCCTGAATCGGCACGGCCATCCCGCGACCGCTGGGCGAGCCTCGACGCCCCGCTGGTCGCTCGGCGAAACGCTCTCGAAAAGCACTAACCCTATGCTATTATTAGACTAACGACCGCGGCGGCAAGTGTCAACAAATGCCCCAGGCATGCTCAACCTGCAGGCTGACCAAGCGGCTTCAGCCGGCGGCAGGGGCCAAATCGACGCAGACCAGCTCATGCTCGCCGCGGAGATATAGATGGGTGCCGACCAGCGCGGGGTAGGAAAGTTGCTCGGCACTTCGCGACTGGTCGTCGGCAAATAGCTGCATTCTCGCCTGACGATACGGAATTCGTCGCCCGCAGCGTCGATGAGCAGCAACTCCCCGCCGCGACCAAAGGCGAGCACTCGCTGCTCGTGAGACAAACAGCGGCGACGAATCACCAAACGCACGCGTCTTCGCCGGTCCAAATCGGCGCCAAACCGTTGTCCAAGTCCAGACAATACATCCGGCCGCAAACACAAAACACGCGATTGCCAAACACCGCCGGCGAGCTGACGTCCGGTGCCAGTTCTTCATTTTCTGCCACCGGCTGCGGGCACGATGCTTCCCGGCGGCGTCGAACTCATAGAGCCGCGTGCCGTTGTTTTCCGTCGCCACGAGCAGACGACCACCGTCGACGGCAACGGGCGTGGGGACGTTGAAGTCGCCGTCGTGCGGCGGCTCGAGCGTCCACAGCCGATTGCCGGTGGCGATGTCCCAACCGCCGAGCGACTCGCGGTCGTATCCGACCAACTGCCGCACCCCGCCCAGCGTCGCCACGATAAACGAGCTGTAGGCATGCCGATCGCCGGGCGACTCCCAAATCACCGCTCCCGACTCCGGATCGAGGGCCACGACGGAAGCCTTCGGGCCTCCCGGGTTAACGATCAATTTGCCATCCACCAGCAGCGGCGACGAGCAAGTCCCCCACACCAACTCCGGATCTCCGGCGAACAAATCGAGGATGTTCATCTGCCACTCGACGGCGCCCGTGTCGAGCGTCGCGCAGGTCAGATGTCCGAAGGCACCCAGAAGATAAACGCGTCCGCCGTGGATCAGCGGAGTGGCCCGCGGCGAGTTGTCGTAGTCGAGTCGACCGGGAGCCGGGTAGCGGACGGTCCAGCGCACGGTGCCGTCGCGGGCGTCGTAACAACGGAACTCATCCAAGTTGTTACTCACGTCGCGATCGCCGAGGACGACGTAGTCGCGACGTGGCTGCGATGCCGCCCAAACCGGAGCGATGCAGCGGTTGCCGCCACACGATCTTCGGTTCCTCGGATAGCGAGTCGGGAAGATAGTCGACGCGGCAATCTCGATTCTGTCCACGCCAACCTGGCCAACTCGAAGTGCCTTCCGGCTTCCGCTCAGACGGCATCTGCGCCGGCGGCGTCGGACTATTCTGGGGCGTGTCCAAAATCGCCGATTGATCCTGGTCGACGGGCACGAATCCGACGAGGCTCTCCAGCGCCGCCAGCAGCTCCGCCTGCTTGCCGACGTCGAGCAGCGCTTGGCGGATTTCGGCCTGCAACGGTTCGTCGATGCGGTTGGTCGCAAAGGCCGTGATGAATGGCACGGGCTCGGTCTCGCCCACCACGCGGAGGTCGCCCTTCTTGATCGTGCCGCAACCTTCCAACAGCGGCGCCGCGTAGCTGGAAATCACCGCGGCCGCCCGCTCGCGAGTCGCCCCATTCGATGATCTTGCACGCTCCGTCGCTGCAGGCTTCGGCCGTCTCCGCGGCTGCCGGGCTCGGCACTTCGACGCCGGCCGCGGCGAGCATCGCACGCGGGGCGGCGAATTTCTCGTCGCACTCCACTGGGCCGAACAGAATCCGATAACCGCGCAAGTCTTCAACGTGCTGGGCCGGGTCGGCCGCGCGCACGACGATCAGGCCGGTCTGCGTCGTGCGGCCGTCTTTGCCGGTGAGCCGGGCAAGCGGCGTGGCCGAGAGCTTGAGCGCCGCCGCGTCGTGCCGCACGACCGAATCCTTGCCGATTGCCAAGTCGATCGCGTCGCAATTCTCCTGGGCCAAGGCTTTTTCAAACGATTCCGCGAACGTCACGTGTCACTGGCCGACCGAGCCGTTCGCTCAAATAGTCGGCCAGTTTTTCGTACTTCCGCTGCGCGTATCCCGCGACGCAAGGGCAGGAAAGCGGCGCGGCCAGAGGATCCATCACCACCAGCGACAGCGGCGGACGAGTCGACACCGATCCGGTTTCCGCGGCCTGCAGGATCGCCGCAGGCAGCGCGGCTGCCGAAGACAAATGCAAACCCTAACAAGCGCATGGCGCATCTCCCGGAGCTGGAGCGATCGAGAAGCGAAAAGTCTGCCGGTCGACGTTCAGTCGCCGTACCCCAGTATTCTCAACAGCCCATTGGCGACCGAGCCACCGACGTTGGGCGTGTCGGACGCCATGTCGTCTTTGGTCGGCGCGGGTGCTTCGCCCGGCTTGTACGGCTCCATCTGCACGATGTGCCCGCGCGTGACGTCGAGCATGTACACGCGCGATCCATCGCCGCTCACGGCGATCGAACAATTCTTGCAGCCTGGCACGAGATCCACGGAGCCCACCAGGCCGAGCAGCTTGCCGTCGGGCGAATAGCGTTTGATCCGGCCGGTGTTATCTTCGGCCGTGTAAACGTCGCCGCCCGGGCCGAACGCGACGTTCATCGGATTGCAGCAACTGCCGAAGCCTTCGATTCCCTTGCGGGCCCCGTGTCCCCATTGGCAAATCAGTTTGCCGTCGCCGTCGTAGCAGCAGACGCGGTGCTTGGAATTCTCGGCTACAAACAAGCCGTGCTCGCTGGCCTTCACGTCCATCTGTCCGCAGCAGCCGCTGAGGCCCGTGATAATCGGCTCGCCCGAGGCCAGTTCGGCGTCCATCTTCCAGACGTCGAACCCATAGCCGGCGGCCGCGTGGGTCGCCAAGAACACATGGTCGTTGGTCGCGCTGATCGACGACGCTTTCGATTTGTAGTTGATCGACTCCTCGCACCAGCCGATCGATCTCTTCGTCGGTCAAGCTCCTTGGGCTGGTTCTGCGCGATCATCTCGTCCCACTGCTTCTTGACCTGTCCATACTGCGTCTTCATCTGCTCGAACATGGCGAGTTGCCGTTCGAGCGCCGCTTTCGCTGCGCGACTTGCTCGCCCGTCTTGTCGGCGGGTTTTTCGAGCGCGGCGAGCTGGTCTTTCACTCGGTCGATTTGTTTATCGGCTTGTTCGAGCATCTGGTCGTATTGCTTCGACTGCTCGACGTACACCTCGGCCCGATTCTTGTTTTGTGCGACGACTTCTTGGCGAATTTTGTCGACGTCTTGGCTCATGGCGTCGACGTGTGGAGCCTTTCGCTGCAGCTCGACCTCGCCTGCGGAAGAAAGCCGAGCGACTTGCCCTTCGCCGGCGAGGAAGATCTTGCCGTCGCCGCGGATGAAAATTGCCTCCGGTGCGAACGGCGCCGTCCACGACTCCACAAAGCCGCCCTGATCGTCGAACACGCGCAGCTCGCCCGCGCCGCCCGCCAAGCCGGCCACGATCCGATTGTCCGGCGTCAGGCAGAAGCATTGCAGCGCCCGATCCGGCAGACCTGCCACGTTGGTTTGAATCAGCCCCGTCTGATGGTGAGTCGGCGTGGCGAGTTGCACCGCCGGATTAGCCTGCTCTGCCGACTCCGCCATGCAATGGATCGAGGTCGTCAGCAGCGCCGACACCAGCCCACTGACGGCGATCCACCGCGATACGACGCTTCGATTGGACGAATTGCGCATGCGAACCTCCATTGAGAGTAGAGCTGCAGCCCTGTCACCGACACGACACCTGCCGGCGACTCGGCCGCTCCAGATTCGATTGATTCAGGCCTGTTCTTCGGAGCTTCATTCCGTACGCTACCTCCAACGGTGAAATTATCACACACCCTGTGGAAAAAAGCCATTCAATCCGTCATTGACGGAACACACGTGGACCACCCTTGATGGAGAACCGCGCGGACTGGGAAACCCAGGCGATTCCAACAGCCGCCGGTAGCTTGCTGCTATTCGTCGGACGGCGGCGATTCTTTGCCCCCGGTCGATAGTCCGCCGGCCGATAGACGCGGACCCACGCCGAAAGGTTCCAAAAACGGCTGCACCGGCCAGCGCAACTCCTCCATAGAGCGATTCGCCCCAACTCGGCGGACTATTCCGCAGATTGACCGCCCCGAAGCGTCGTCCTATATTCAGGGCCTTCTGTGTGTTCGGCCGGCGATGGAACGCCCGCATGATCTCTCGGCGCGGCATGAACCATCCCAACCGCAGGATTTGATGTCGACAACAATCGAAGCCGAAGAACGCACCGAGCCGGCGCCTCCGCCACGGCCTGCCAAGCCCACCAACCTCGGGCCGGAAGAGTTGTTTCCCACGTCCGCGCTGAAGCGACCGATTCCGCGCCCGCCGCTGGTCGACGCCCAAAGCCGGATCATCTGGCCGTATATATTCGGCGTGGCGTTTTTCCACTTGCTGATTCCACTGGCTTTTCTCAGCTACTTTTTCAGTTGGTGGGGCGTGCTGTGGCTGCCGATTGGGAATTATATTTTTTGCTCGCTGGGGATCGGGGCCGGTTTCCATCGCTTGCTCACGCATCGCGGCTTCAAGTGCCCGCTCTGGCTGGAGCACACGCTGGCGATTCTAGGCGTCTGCAATTTGCAGCAGTCGCCGGCGCGATGGGTCCTCGTGCATCGGCTCCACCACCAGCACTCGGACCACGAAGCGGACCCTCACACGCCGATGGTCGATTGGTTTTGGGGGCACGTCGGGTGGCTATTCATCGAGAATCGCCAAACCACCGATGCGGAAACCTATCACAAATATGCCCGCGACATCTTGAGTGATCCGCTCTACATGCGTCTGGAGCGGAATCTGATGTACGTGTGGGTCTTCGTGCTGCAGGCGGCGCTGTTCTTCGTCGTGGGACTCGGCGTCGGCTATTGGCTGCGGGGCACCTGGGCCGGCAGCTACCAGGTCGGCTTGCAGTGGTTGCTGTGGGGCGTGGTACTGCGGACGATCGTGACGTGGCACGTCACCTGGGGCGTCAATTCGTTCGCCCACCTCTGGGGTTACCGCAACTACGAAACCCGCGAGAACAGCCGCAACAACTGGCTGTTCGCGCTGGCCACCAACGGCGACGGCTGGCATAATAATCATCATGCCGATCCCCGCGCTGCCGCCCACGGACACCGCTGGTGGGAAATCGACGTGACCTACATGACGATTTGCCTGTGGGAGAAGATGGGCCTGGCCTGGGACGTCGTGCGACCGAGCGAATCGCTGCTCGAGCGACGCAAGAAGGCGGACTGACGGAACTCAATTCTCATGATCGGGCGATTGATTCTATCGGCGCTGGCATGGATAACTTGCTTAGCGCTCACTCAAATTGCCTGTGCGGATACTACGGTCGTCGTGGCCGCCGACGGCAGCGGGCAGTTTACCAAGGTGCAGGACGCCATCATGAGCGTGCCGAATGGCGACGCGGACAATCCGGTGTTCATTCGCATCCGACCCGGCACGTACAAGGAGCCAATTTACGTCCAACGCGAGAAGCGGTTCTTTCACCTGGTCGGTGAGGACCCCAAAACGACGATCCTGACGTACGACCTGCACGCCAACCTGCTCGACAAAGACGGCAAGCCGATTGGCACCTTTCGCACGCCCTCGACGACGATCGACGCCGACGATTTCACGGCCGAGAATTTGACGTTTGAGAACTCCGCCGGGCCGGTCGGTCAGGCGCTGGCGATCCGCGTCGACGGCGATCGGGCCGTGCTCCGCAATTGCCGCTTCCTCGGCAACCAGGACACGATTCTCGTCAATCGCGGCCGCCAACTGTTCGACCATTGCTACATCGAAGGCACGACGGACTTCATCTTCGGCGGGGCGACGGCGTATTTCGACGACTGCGACGTCCATTGCCTCAAGAGCAGTTACATCACGGCCGCCGCAACGCCCGACTTTCAACCGTTTGGATTCGTATTTCGCAATTGTCGGATCACGACGGCGCCGGGCGTGCAGGTTTATCTCGGTCGGCCGTGGCGCGACTTTGCCGCGGTGACGTTCCTGAACACCGCGATGCCCTCAAGCGTCCGTCCCGAGGGCTGGCACAACTGGGACAAACCCCAACGGGAGCGGACGGCCCGCTACGCCGAAGTCGGCAGCACCGGGCCCGGCGCAAATCCCGCGGCCCGCGTGAAATGGGCACGGTCGCTCACGGCCGACGAAGCGGCCAAGACTACTCCGGAATGCGTGCTCGCCGACGACGACGGCTGGCGGCCAACCGCTGCCAAGTGAGCCGGATTTGTCGCACTCGTTCTATTTTTCCGGCGTCAATCGCAACTGAGCGACGTTGTGTGGCCCGACCTGTGCGCGGAATGATTTGCTCGTCGTGCCGGCGTCGGTTTTTCGCCACAAGTCGCGGATCGTGAACGCGCCCGCCGGCATCTGCTCCAGCTTGCTCCAATCGACGACGATTTCCGCCGGTTCGTTCGCCAGGTTGATCGCGCACACGGCCAGCGCCCCGCCCTCGAGCGGCTTCATCCACACCTCATGTTTGTCGTCGGCGTGGACGCGGTAACCTTGTTTGCCCAGCGGGTCCTGATCGATGGCGATCACTTCGGGGTCGGTCATCACGGCGAGAATCTCGGGCGACATCTTGCGGACGTCGTTGCCGGCCATCAGCGGCGCGGCCAGCATGCACCATAGGCTGAAGTGGGAGCGCGACTCTTCGAACGTGAGCCCTTCGTTGCCGACTTCGAGCATGTCGGGATCGTTCCAATGTCCGGGGCCAGCGTACTTTTCGAGGCCGACCTGCAAGCCGAGTATTTTCCGGATGCTGTTTTCCCACTTTTGCTTGGGCTGACCGTCCCAGACAGTCGCAAATGTCGCCCGTCGTTCGCCAGAGATGGGCGGTGTCGGCGGCCCAGGTCCAGGGCTTCGACTGCCCCCATTCGCACATGCTAAACACGACCGGCCGGCCGGCGGCGTGCAAGGCGTCGCGCATCTTGGTGTAACGCTGTTTCGGATCGGCGCCGTCGGTGTTGCACCAGTCGTATTTCAAATAGTCGACGCCCCACGAGGCATACGTCTTGGCGTCTTGCTCCTCGTGTTCGTGTCCGCCGGGAAAGCCCGCGCAGGTCTTTGTGCCCGCGCAGTTGTACATGCCGAATTTGAAACCCTTCGCGTGGAGGTAGTCGCCGAGGGCCTTCATGCCGCTAGGGAACTTCTGGGGATCGGCCACGAGATTGCCGTCGGCATCGCGCTCTCTGGTGCTCCAGCAGTCGTCGATCACGATGTACTGATAGCCGGCGTCCCGCATGCCATTCTCGGCCATCGCGTCGGCCACGCCGCGGACGAGTTCTTCATCGATGTGGCTGGCGAACGTGTTCCAACTGTTCCAGCCCATCGGCGGAGTCTGGGCGAGGCCGTCGAACTTTTGGGCCGACGCGGAACTCAATGCGACCAAGCCAATCACGCAAGCAAGCCACCACCTGATCATCGTCTTGAACCTCACTGCTCGAATGAAATCTCTCGAAGCCTGGCGGCGACTCCGCCGGAATCGCTCTCGATTGTAGCAGCCTTGGCGAGACGGCGTCCGGTTTTCGAGCAAAGTCGTCTGGGAGCACCGGCCGCAAGCACATTTTTCGATTCCCTGCACTTTTCACCGAACGGTACTCACGGGCAGCGGACTTCTCGCGTGGGCAATTCAAGGCCTAGAATAGTGGTGAACCCAAAACACGCCCGTGCCAATGACTCCATCGTCCCCTCCCACCTTTCGCATCACCGGCCTCGACTGCGCTGAGGAAGTGGCCGCGTTGAAACGCGAGGTCGGGCCGGTGGTGGGCGGAGAGGAGCGGCTGGCGTTTGACATTCTCAACGGCCGGATGACCGTCCGCGAGCTGCCCGATGACGTGCCCGAGCAGGCGATCGTCGAGGCGGTGCGTCGCGCCGGACTCGGCGCAGAACCGGTCGATGGCACGATGCCGATCGTCGTAGCACCGGCCATGTTTTGGCAACGACGTGGCCGGCTCGTGCTCACCGCCGCTAGCGGCTTAGCGTTGGCGGCCGGCAACGCCGCCCAATGGCTAGCCGCCCCTGCACTGGTTTCCAGAACACTTTTCGGCCTGGCGATCGTCAACGGCGTCTGGCTCGTGCTGCCTAAGGCCTGGGGCGCGATCCGCCGCCTCCAGCCCGACATGAATCTCTTGATGACCGTCGCCGTGGTCGGCGCCGTGGCGATTGGCGAGTGGTTCGAGGCGGCCGCGGTCGCGTTCCTGTTTTCGCTCTCGCTCTTGCTCGAATCGTGGAGCGTCGGCCGCGCCCGCCGGGCGATCGCCTCGCTGATGGACCTCACGCCGCAGATGGCCTGGCTCCTTAGCGACGACGGTTCGGCCGAGCAAGTGTCACCACAATCGGTGCCGATCGGCGCCGTGTTTCTGGTGAAGCCCGGCGAGCGAATCCCACTCGATGGCCGCGTTGCAGACGGCGCGAGCGACGTGAACCAGGCCCCGATCACTGGCGAGAGCCAGCCGGTCCCCAAGGCCCGCGGCGACGAGGTGTTCGCCGGCACGATCAACGGCGACGGCGCACTGCGGATTGATTCCACCCGCGCCGCCAGCGACACCACGCTCGCCCGCATCATCCGCCTGGTCGGCGAGGCCCAATCGCGTCGCGGGCCGTCGGAGCAGTGGGTCGAGAAGTTCGCCCGCGTCTACACGCCGACCGTGATGCTGCTGGCGCTGGCCATCTTCCTCGTGCCGCCGCTCGTGCTGGGCGGCGAGTGGCACGATTGGTTCTATCGGGCACTGGTGCTGTTGGTGATCGCCTGCCCCTGCGCGCTGGTGATCTCGACGCCCGTGAGCATCGTCGCCGGCATCGCCTCCGCGGCAAGACAGGGCGTGCTGATCAAGGGCGGCGAGTTCCTCGAAGCCCCGGCCCACCTCCGCGCCGTCGCCTTCGACAAGACGGGCACGCTCACCGCCGGCCGGCCACGCGTGGTGGAAGTCGTCCCCTTGAGCGGTCACGACGAACGTGAGCTGATCGAGAGGGCCGCCGCTCTGGAACAGCACTCCGAGCACCCGATCGCCCGCGCCGTGCTCGACTACGCCGAATCGCACCACTTTCTGCCCGCCCCGGCCGACGATTTCCAAGTCATTCAAGGCAAGGGCGCCCGCGGCACGTTCGACGGCCGCGAGTTCTGGCTCGGTTCGCATCGCTATCTCGAACAACGCGAGCAGGAGACGCCCGCCGTCCACGACCGCCTCGAAGCGATGTCGGGGCAGGGGCGGACCGTCGTCGTCGTCGGCAACGAAAGTCACGTCTGCGGCCTGATCGCGCTCGCCGACGAAGTCCGCCCCGCGGCTGCCGCCGCGCTCGCCGAGCTGCGAAGCGCTGGCATCGAGCGCCTCGTGATGCTAACCGGCGATAACCGACCCACGGCCGAATCGATCGCCGCCAAGTCGGGCGTCGACGAAGTGTTTTCCGATTTGCTGCCCGAAGATAAAGTCACCGCCATCGAATCGCTCGTTGCCAGATACGGCCACGTGGCAATGATCGGCGACGGCGTGAACGACGCGCCCGCGCTGGCCCGCGCGACGGTCGGCATCGCGATGGGTGCCGCCGGCACCGACGCGGCCATCGAAACCGCCGACGTCGCGCTGATGTCGGACGACCTCTCGCGGCTGCCCTGGCTCATTCGCCACTCGCGCCGCGTGCTCTTCGTCGTGCGACAGAACATCGCCTTCTCGCTCGCCGTGAAGCTGGCCTTCGTCATCCTCAACTTCGCCGGCATCTCCTCCCTATGGGGCGCAATCGCCGCCGACATGGGCGCGTCGCTGTTGGTGATCGCAAACGGCCTGCGGCTACTGCGATAAGCACGGCTGAGGGTCGCGTTCGACACCGCGAACGAGTCCCCAAGCGTCTCGTCGGTTCGCGGGCCGCTTATTGCTTCGCCGCCCAGTTTTTTCGCAGCAACCGTTCTTCGATGCGGTAGGCGTGGTACAGGTCGTGCAGCGCCAGGTGTCGGAACATGATGTACACGCTGTAGTGCGAGTACTCTTCGTGCGGCGCGGTGATCGCCCATTGATCGGGAGTCAATCGTTTGAGTCGCTCGATCAGGGCCGACCGCTCGCTCTCGAAGCGATCCATTTCAGTATCGAGGTCCAGCTTCAAGAGTGCATCATCCGGCTCGTCGCGCGAAGGCTCATACGACGTGATCATTTGCGATGGATCGCGGAGCATCTGCTCGAGCCGGGAGAGCATGATCGGATGCACGGGCAGCAAATGGACCGCGTGCTCGTGAGCCGACCAAACCCCCGGCGCCGGCCGCCGCTTCCGCGACTCCGGCGGCATCTCGTAAATCAACTCCCGCACAAACTGCGGCCCGCGGGCGAGTTGGTTTAGCAAGGTACCAACTCGGCCTGACACAGCTCCCGCATTCGACAATGCGTTTCGAGCCTGGGAATTGAGAATTTCGCGAGTTTTTCGTTGAACGTCCGTGTCAGCCCAAGCGGGCGTCGAAAACATCACCTCCAAGAATGTTGGATCTCCGCCTGGGGCCAACCCATAATTCTGCAAATGGATATGGCCAGTCGGATGATCCCATCCGTCTCGAAGATTTGTCAGACCACGAATAAGAGCGTCTAACTCGTCACGGGATCGGAAGACTACCGATCCAAAAAGATTATAGGCATCGCCGCACAGCTTGCTGTCGGTCTTAACGATGTGATTATCGCCGCTGAATAGGGATATATCATTCATCGCGAGTCGCACCTCAACGCGCCCTCGACTCTTGACCCTTGTCTCTCGACTAGGGTTCACTCCACCGTCACGCTCTTCGCCAGATTCCGCGGCTTGTCGACGTCGCAGCCGCGGAGGATCGCGGCGTGGTAGGCCAGCAGCTGCAGCGGGATCGCGGTGACGATCGGTTGCAGGAAGTCGGCCACCGCCGGCACGCGGATCACGTCGTCGGCCAGCTCGGCCGCCTCGCGAGTCGCCTTCGTTCGACGATGGCGATCACCGGCCCGCCGCGGGCCTTGATCTCCTCCATGTTGGCGATCACTTTGTGATAGACGGCCCCCTGCGGCACGATGAACACGCTCGGCGTGTGCTCGTCGACCAGGGCGATCGGCCCGTGCTTCATCTCGGCGGCCGGGTAGCCCTCGGCGTGGATGTAGCTGATTTCCTTGAGCTTGAGCGCCCCTTCGAGCGCGGTCGGGAAGTTGTACTGCCGGCCGAGGTACAAGAAATTGTTGCGACGCCGCATACTTGGCCGCGATCCGCCGTGCCTCGCCGTTCGTCTCGAGCGCCTGGGCTCGACCAGCGGCGGCAGGGCTTCGAGCTCGTCGATGATCCGCAGGCCCGCCTCGAAGCTCAGATGCCGCAGCCGGCCGAAGTAGAGCGCCAGCAAGGCCATCACCACGCACTGCGACGTGTAGGCCTTGGTCGAGGCGACGCCGATCTCCGGCCCGGCGTGCAGGTAGATGCCGCCGTCGGCCTCGCGGGCGATCGTGCTGCCGACGACGTTGCAGATCGCCAGCGTCGGGTGGCCCTTGCGTTTCACTTCGCGCAGGGCGGCCAGCGTGTCGATCGTCTCGCCGCTTTGCGTGATCGCGAACAGCAGCGTGTTCGAGTTGAGCGGCGGATTGCGATAGCGCAGTTCGCTGGCGTATTCGACTTCGACCGGAATGCGGGCAAACGCTTCGATCATGTACTCGCCGACCATCGCCGAGTGCCAGCTCGTGCCGCAGGCGGTGAGCACGATCCGGTCGATCGAGCGCAACTGCTGCGGCGTGAGATTCAGCCCGCCGAACACCGCGGTGGCCTGATCGCGGTCGAGCCGGCCGCGCATCGCGCTGAGCGACCGTCTCCGGCTGCTCGAAGATCTCCTTGAGCATGTAGTGCGGGTAGCTGCCCAGCTCGACGTGGCTCGACTCGGTCTCGAGCAGCTTCACGTCGTGAACGACGTGCCCATCGTCGCGATGACGGACGTCGACCTTGTTGGCCGTGATGACGGCAATCTCGTTGTCGGCCAGGTAGACGATCTTGTCGGTGCGGCCCACCAGCGGCGAGGCGTCGCTGGCGATGAAGTGCTCGCCCGTTGCCGATGCCGATCACCAGCGGGCTCTGCAGCCGGGCCGCGACGATCACGTCGGGCCAATCGCGGAACATGATCGCCAGGCCATAGGTGCCGCGGAGCTGGGCGAGCGCGGCCTGCACCGCCTCGATCAGCGGGGCGTAAGGGTCGATCGAGTCTTCGACGTCGTCGCCGCGTTTCTCGAGCTCGTCGGCGATCAGATGGGCGATCACTTCGGTGTCGGTCGCCGTCTTGAATTGGTAGCCGTCTTCGATGCAGCCGCTGCTTGAGCTGCCGGAAGTTTTCGATCACGCCGTTGTGCACCACGGCCACGACGCCGTTGCCGCCCAGGTGCGGGTGGGCATTCGCGTCGGTGGCCGGGCCGTGCGTCGCCCACCGCGTGTGGCCCAAGCCGATGTGGCCGGGGGTGGGCGATTTCTTGAGCTTGGCTGCTAGCTGTCGATCCGGCCGGCCGTTTTCGTGATGGCGAAGCCGTCGCCGTTGTCGATCGTGACGATGCCCGAGCTGTCGTAGCCGCGGTACTCGAGCCGCCGCAGTCCTTCGATGAGGAAGTCGACCGCTTCCTCGGGCCCGACGTAGCCGACAATGCCGCACATAGCGTTTGATATCCTGAAAGACCGGTTCGGATCGCCTGGAAGCTGCGCCCCGCGACTCTCATTCTATCCGCCGGGCCGACGGCACCCAACCCGATCTATCGCCTTTGGGCCAATTTCGCTATCACGTCGGACCAGAGGCGGCCGCTGGACATGCCGCCGCAGTTCACCACGGCCGCGAGGTGCCCGCCATGTTGCCACACCCTGTCGCCAGACATCGCCGCGAATGCGTCGTCGTCATCCCTGCCCGCTTCGGCTCGACCCGGCTGCCGCAGAAGATGCTGCTCCGCGACACGGGCAAGCCGCTGCTGCAATACACCTATGAAGCGGCCTGCGCCGCCAAGCGGCCCGACGCGGTGGTCGTCGCCACCGACCATCCGGAGATCGCCCGCGACGTCGAGCGGTTCGGCGGCGACGGTCGTCATGACCAGCCCCGATTGCCCGAGCGGCACCGACCGCGTCGCCGAAGCGGCCCGCCAACTGCCGGACGCACGAGATCCTCGTCAACGTGCAAGGCGACGAGCCGGAGATCTCGCCCGCGGCGATCGATCGCGTGATCGAGCTGCTGGAGAATAATCCGTCGGCCGGCATGGCCACGCTCGCCACGCCCGTCCGCGATCCGGAGCAGCTGGCAAACCCCGCCTGCGTGAAGGTCGTGTGCGACGATGCAGGCCGCGCGCTCTACTTCAGCCGCAGCCAAATCCCGTTCATCCGCGACGCCCCAGCCGCCAGCGAGCCGTGTCCGACCCATTCAACCAGCCGCCCCTGTTCTTTCAGCACCTGGGCCTCTACGCCTATCGCCGCGCGGAGCTGCTGCGATTCGCCACGCTGCAGCCCTCGACGCTCGAACAGGCCGAAAAGCTCGAACAGTTGCGGCTGCTGCAAACCGGCGGCGTGATCGTGGTCGACGTGGTCCAGCACGCCTCGAGCGGCATCGACACGCCGGCCGACTACGCCGCCTTCGTCGAGCGTCAGCGGAAGCGGCGAAAGCGACTGTCGCTGATCGCTTGGCGGTTTAGCTACAATGTCTGCGTGATCACGCGCATCGACGAACCGATTCCCCTGCCGCTGCTGATCACCGGCGTCGCCGGCGTCGCCGGCTACAACGCGCTCGACTACTTCCGCGCGCGCTACCCGGGCCAGGTCATCGCCATCCGCCAGGAAGACAATTGGCGGCTCTCCGGCGAAGGCATCGTCGCCTGCGACGCCGGAGAACCACCTCCGACTGCGGGCGCTGTTCGACGAGTATCGGTTCCGCTCGGTGCTCAACTGCGCCGGCAACTGCGCGCTGCGTGCCTGCGAGCTCGACACCCGCCTCGCTTGGCGGACCAACGTCGAAGGGCTGGTCAATCTGCTCTCGATCGTCGTCGAACGCGACGTGCGGCTGGTGCACCTGTCGATCGACCTGGTTTATTCGGGAGCGCGCAACGGACTGGTCGCCAGCGACCGTCGCACACGTCACGTTTTCAAACAGGCTACACCGAGTCCGACCCCACCGACCCGGTGACCGTCTACGGCAAAACGATGGTCGCCGCCGAGCAGCTCATCCGCGATTGGATGCCCGCGGCCTGCATGCTGCGCATCTCGCTGCCGATGGGCGTGAGCTTCAACGGCCACGCCGGCGCGATCGACTGGATTCAATCGCGCTTCAAGCACGGCCGGCCCGCGACGCTGTATTTCGACGAGGTTCGCACGCCCGGCCTACACCGACTGCCTCAACCGCCTCTACGAGCGCGTGCTGGCGAGCGACCTGGCCGGCCTCTACCACGCCGGCGGCCCGCGGGCGCTGTCGCTCTACGAAATCGCCCAAGTCGTCAACCGCGTCGGCGGTTACGATCCCGAATTTGCTCCACGGCTGCCCGCGAATCGACGCCGGCCCGATTCCGCCGCGAGCCGGCAACGTCACCATGAACTCGACCGCCCTGGCCGCACGCGCGCTAGGCGGCGAGCCGCTCGACGCCTGGCCACTCGACCCCGCCTTCACGCCAACGCACCGCGATTGGCACTTCGACCGCAACGGCGACCCCGGTTCGCGCGAGTTGCTAGCCCGCGTCCTCTACCGCAATCCGAGTCGCGTGCCCTTTGCGGTTTAGCCGTTTCTCCGACCCAAAACCGTGAGCGGCGAGAAACCGCCGTTCGATAGGAAGTAGAGATCGCAGAATTGCTGCGGCGTGAGATCCCAGCAGGGCAAATCGCAGGAGTGCGGCTCGATCTTGGCGGCGCACTCTTGCGAAACGGTCGGATCGACGAGGGTCCCCCGTGCGGGGCAATCAGATGGCAGCTCACGCAGTTTTTCGCTTCTGGGTGTGGGCCTTGGTAAGCGAGCCAACATAGAGCAATCCGGGCGACCGCTCGACGCCTGCGGACCTCGCTCGAAGCGGCCGGAAGTCAGTTTTCAGGAAGACTTCCGCGTCGGAAAGGCCCTCGGTACTGCGCTGCTTTTGGACGACTTTATATAGAAAACTGACAGCACCTGTTGCCACCGTCACGATACCGACGGCCCGCAGCAGCATCGCCCACGAATTGGAACGACTCCGTGCATCGTTCAACTTGGTGCGGAGGGCTTGAAAGTTGTAGAGCGCGTTGCGAAAACCCTCGGCAGCCTGATGTTGCGCAATTGCAGGTTTGTCGCCGACCATCTGATGCGAAAATTCCTGAATTTGCATCGATGCAGCTTGATAGGCAAGTGCTTGATCGGTGGTCCAACGCTCCCGTCCCCCGGACAGCACTGGTAGAAACGACAGAGCAAACAACATGCTGCCGGCCAGCACGGCGGCTCCGGCCAGTTTCCGAAACTTCGCAGCATCTTGGAGCGGATCACTGCTGGCCATCCGTGATTCCCTTCATGTCGCGAATATCCACCAGATAGGCCAAGACGAGAGGATCAACGTCGTTGCTCAAGAAACCCACGTGGCCATCGAGCAGTACCATATTCACGCCGCCAACATGCAGACTTCGTGGGGCGGCCGACTCGTAGCCGAACAGGCCCAGGGGCCAGATCCACTTCGCGCAGGGCATGCCCTCGAGCTGCGCGTCCGCAAGCGAATCGTCCGAGCACCTCGCAAGAATGTCGCGATTTGGACCAAGCGAGTTGGGTAGCTGCGTCTGGAGCAAGATCGCCTGAGTCGCTTGCGCCTCAAACCCGCTGCCATAGCCTCCGGCAGCAACTTTGTCGTGATGCATGTCCGGTGCCAACAGTGTTGCTCCGTTCCACGGCAGAGCCCACGCTCCGCGCTCGTCGAGCGGGTCGTCCCGCGTGCGGACCTCGCTGAAGACGATCGTCTTGCTCGTCCCGTCGATCACCTTCGACAAGCTTTGTCCCGTCGAGATCAACGCTCCGGGATAAAGCAGCTGCAGGTCCGTGTGAAACGGGGTTGTGTAGGCGGCGTAATTTCCCTTCGCAAACGATTTGCCGCGTGTAAATTCGTCATCGGAATAAAGTCGGCCGTGCGCCACGTCGCTCGGGCAAAGCAACGACGGCACGAAAATTCGTTGCGGTTCGTTTGGCTGTTCGAGTACTGACTTGGATAGGTCGAACTGATCGTACAGACTATTCTCTTCAAGAAACGGCAGCAGCAGCACAGCCCAACTGAACATCTTTCCGGAGAATTGATCAAAGACGGGGTACGTCAACGTGCCGTAAGTGAGCTCTTTCTTTTCGACAATTCCCGAGGGAGGCAGCTTTTTGTAGACGTCGTTGTAGGAATTCACCGCAATGCCGAGCTGCCGCAGATTGTTGACGCAGCTCACCCGTCGGCCCGACTCCCGCGCCTGTTGTACCGCGGGGAGAAGCAATGCGATCAAAATTCCGACGATCGCGATCACCACCAGCAACTCGATCAGAGTAAATCCACCCAGCGGCTGGGCAATGCGCGCATTGTCAGGACTTCGGCTTGAATGCATCATCGCTCGGTTTCGACGGTTGAGCATTGATTCCAGAGAAGGCGGCCTTGCCGACCCGCGCGTTGCCGGCGATCCGCGGCCTGTGTCTGCCCCGTTTGTCAGTATCTAGTATAGCGACCGGGCGGAATATGCCTACAATCGGGGCCTTCGAGACGTCCCGCCCAGCCATCTCCCCCCACCAGGTCCCGCAAGGAAACGCCATGAATCCCCTGAAAAACTCGGCCCGAATCGCTCTCGCCGTGCTGTTCACTTTCGCCAGTGCCCGCATGACTCTGGCCCAGGGCTCACAGCCCGGACAGCCGCCGGCCGGCGGCAGCCCCGCCGCAGGCGGAGCCGCGCCTCTCGACGCGGCCTCCTACAGCCAGCAGCTGAGCTACATGCTCGGGCAAAACATTGGCAACGACCTCCGCGAGCATCAGGTCGCCATCGACTTGCAGAGCCTGATCGCGGGCGTCACCGACGGGCTCAGCGGGGCGAAGTCGCGGCTGACAGACGCCCAATTGGCGGCCTGCCAACAGCGTTTCAGCGCAGAAATGCGTGCCAAAGCCACCAGCCAGATGCAGCAAGCCGCGGAGAAAAACGCGAAACAGGCCGCGGCATTTCTCGCCCAAAACGCCAAGCAGCCCGGCGTGCAAACGTCGCCCAGCGGATTGCAGTACAAAGTCCTTGCCCGAGGAAACGGCCCGACGCCCAGGCTCACCGACAAGGTGCGTTGCCACTACCGCGGCACGCTGATCGACGGCACCGAGTTCGATAGCTCGATCGGCGGCGATCCGGCCGAATTCCCGGTCAACCAAGTGATCCCCGGCTGGACCGAAGCGCTGCAGAAGATGCACGTGGGCGACAAATGGCAGCTCTTCGTGCCGGGCGACTTGGCTTACGGAGTGCAGCCTCCCCCTGGTTCGCCGATCGAACCGAACAGCCTGCTGATCTTCGAAGTCGAATTGCTTGGCATCGACGGCAAGTAGCTGCTGCGAGTTTCAATCCCCAGCATGGCCAGCGATTTTTATTGCGGCGTCAAGCTCTCGCGATGCCGAAACGCCGCGTCAATTTCGCGGTTTTTTAACGCGTGACCGCTTTCAACTGGCTGTCAGGCGGGGTATTTTAGGGTGACTTGAGCGATTAGCACGCAAGTCGTGGACTGCGCAAGGGTCAGCGTGGTTCTTCGGGCGCATGGGCGTCACGAAATTGCGTCTCTTGGACGAATCGCTCGCCGTGGGGCCGTGTCGGCAACCCCCTGTCGCCAATTCTGTGGATGGAGGAACTTCGATGACTCGTCAATTGTCCGGATCACTTACGTTTTTAGCCGTGTTGGCGACAATCGCTCCGGCAACCGTTTATGCCGGCAGCGACTGTGGCTGTGAGAGCGTCGCGGCGCCCTGTAGCTGCGGCGACGGTGATTGTGGGACTGTGGTCCGCACCGTTTACGTGCCCGAGTATACGACGGAAATGCGAACCATCACGCGCACCCGCTACCACCAGGAGCAGCGAGAGAAACAGATTACCGTTTACAACCGCGTGCCGATCCGTGAAGAAAAGACGGCCACCTACACCGTGATGGTGCCCGAGACGCACACCAAGACGGTCACCTACAACGTCTGCAAGCCGGTTTGGGAAACGCAATCGCGCGAGTACACGGTCAACGTGCCGTACACCGAGCAGGTCGAGCAGAAGTATTCGGTGTGTGTGCCCTACACCGAGGCGGTCGAGCAGAAGTACACGGTCTGCTTGCCTTATACGGAAGAGAAGCAAGTCACCTACAAGGTCTGCGTGCCTTACACCGAAGCGGTCCAGGCCATGCGAACGGTGGTGAAGTGCGTTCCCGTCACCACGATGAAGACGGTCAACGTCTGCGGCGGTCACTGGGAAACGCACCAGGTCGAAGTGACTTGTGGTTGTTGCGGCGGCTGTGGCGATTGCGGCGGCTGCGGCACGCGGACCGTTTGCCGGCGTGTCTGGGTGCCGACGACCGAAACCCGGGAGGTCGCCTGCACGACGTACGAGCGTCACACCGAAGAGGTGCCCTACACCTATCACGTTTGCAAGTATCGTCAGAAGGATCGGACCCGCACAGTGACGCTCTGCAAGTACAAGACGGAAGAGCGGACCCGCAGCGTGAACATTTGCAGGTACTGCACCGAAGAGCGGACGCGGACGTGCACCGTCGCCAAGTGTCGGCCCGAAACCCGCACCTGCGAGTACAAAGTTTGCAGGTACGTGAGCGAGCCGCGAAGCAAGGAAGTGCAGTACACGGTCTGCAAGCCCGAACAACGGACGCAGACGTTCACCGTCTGCCGCTACGAGTGCCAGCCCGAGCAGAAGACCGTCAGTTGCACGGTGTGCGTTCCGGAAACCTACACCGAAGAAGTGCCGGTGCGGATTTGCCGGATGGTCTGCAAGAAGATCGAAGTACCGGCCTGTGGTGGCTGCGGCTGCCAGTAAATCTCGCCCTCGCCGCAGCTGGCGGCGCTGCTAGCACACGGTCCATTCGACTTGAGCGACGCTCGCTTGACCGCTATAAGTCGCGGTCGCGTCGGGTCGTGGCCGACGCCCGCTTTGTGTTCCCCAGTCGAGCGCCTAACCGATGACCGTCTCGTTCACTCGCACGATGCGCGCCCTGGCCGCCGCGCTGGCCGCTGCCAGCGTTGCCGTCGCGTTGGCCGACGAGCCGCCGTCGACGCCTTGGTCGCCGCCCGGCACGCCGACACCGTCGTCTGCAACTGCGTCGGACTCGACTCCCGCGCCAGCGACCAACGAGCTTCCGGCGCCGTCTCACAGCGAGAGCAGCGCCAATCTGTTCGGCGGACCCACGCTATTGCAGGACGACCTGTTCGACAAAGACGAGCCCACCTGGCATTCGCCGCTCAACTGGGTCTCTGACACGCCTTGGGACACCGCCATCGAGCTGGGCCTCAACGGTTCAAGCGGCAACGACCAGTCTTTCAGCATCCGCACCGGCGGATACGTCAAACGCGAGTCGCGCTTCTCGAAGCTCGACTACCGCCTCTACTACAACCGCACCACCACCGACAAAGAAACCACCCAAAACAACGCCACCACCGACATCCGCAACGACTGGCTGCTGGACGACAGCTCGCCTTGGTCGCTCTTCGCCAAAGCCAATCTGTTTTACGACCAATTTCAGGCGTTCGACTTGCAGACCAACGGCAGCTCCGGCGTCGGCTTCCAAGTCTTCAAAGACCCCATGGTCAATTTGTCCACGCGGATTGGTGCCGGTGCGTCGCGGGAGTTTGGCGGGCCTGACAACGAGTGGACGCCGGAAGCGCTGTTCGGCTTTGAATACGATCAGCACATCGACGACAGCCAGAAACTCTCTGCCACGCTGGAATACTATCCGCAGTTCGAAAACTTCAGCAAGTATCGCCTGGTCACCGACGCCGGCTGGGAAATCGAGCTGTCCAAGCCGTCGAACCTGAGCCTCAAAATCTCGGCCAACGACCGTTTCGACAGCACACCTAACGGGGCCGAGCCCCATCTGGTGAACTACTCCGTGCTGCTGCTGCTCAAGCTGTAACGGCGGACTCGCTTCAGCGAGCGGGCGGGCCAAACCCAATGCTCCGCTAGTCGCTGCATCGCCATTCGACTACGATAGACGCCGAAACCACGCCCGCGCCCGAAACGCCGCCCGACCCATGCCCGAAACGCCCCAGCTTCGCGAGCTGCAAGCACTATTGGAACGCGAAATCCCCATGTGCGCGCAAATGGACATGCACGTCCACTGCGGCGGACCGGAAGGCCTCGTGATGCGGTTGCCGCTGGGCCCCAACCGCAACCACCAGCAAACCGCCTTCGCCGGCAGCCTCAACGCGCTGTGTACCATCGCCGGCTGGGCGACGGTCGTCTTGTTACTCCAAGAACTCGACCGACACGGCAGCGTCGTGATCCGCCGCAGCACGATCCGCTACCAGGAGCCCGTCTCGACGCCCGAAATCTTCGCCCGCTGCCATCCCGTGATGCCCGAAGCCCAGCAGTACTTTCTCGAAATGCTCGACGACAAAAAACAGGCCAAGCTCGACCTGGTCGTCGAAATCGCCGGCCCGACCGGCCCGCTCGTGTCCTTCACCGGCTCCTACGTCGTACTGCAAGACGCCACGACAAATTCAGCGCCGTCGGCCACGACGATTCCTTTTTCTTTATATCTTTCCCGTTCCCGCCGCCGATGCCAACTTGGCAGTCGCCACCCGCGCATCCTCACTCCGACCGCCACTCTTGCGCCTGCCAATCTGGCAGCAGCCGCCTTGGTCACTTCGCGGCACAGTACGCAACTCAAAATATGCCAATGAGTTACAATTCCCATCGCTGACTTGCCCCGGTGCCGACCAAGAGTTGGCACGGAGGATGCATTTCCTTCCATCGACTCGCAATCAGACTGCGGACCGATCGGCACGGGGCCAACGGGAATCCGCACTCTGCAGTTTTCATTCGGATGGAGGAAAGAGCCATGACCACCCTGCAAAAGAACCGCGTCGGCCAATTGTTCCCGGCCAGCCTGCCGGAGTTCGACAACCTGTTCGGCCACTTTTTCCGTGGCGAGGAAGTTGCCATGTGGCGTGCGCCAGCATCGATTTGGGAAGCGGAGAATACGTTCCACATCGAGCTCGACGCCCCCGGTGTCGCCAAGCATGACGTCGAGCTGACGTTCGACAAAGGCGCGCTCCAGATCACGCTGGAACGCAAAGTGCCCGAAGGCGATCGCACCAACTGGCACAACGAGCGCGGCTTCGGCAAAGTCACCCGTAGCGTCTCGCTGCCCGACACGGTCGACCCCTCGACCATCACTGCCGAGCTGACAAACGGCGTGCTGCACGTGACGATCACCAAGCGTCCCGAGTCGCAACCCAAAAAGATCGAAGTCAAAGTCAATTAGTTCAGCGCAGCGGCGTCCCCAAATTAGCGCCGTCGGCCACGACGGATTCCCGCCCACCCGGTCGCCACTGCAAGTGACAGTTGAAGAAACACCAGTAGGTCGGGTTTTCCTCCTATGTCCCGACCGCGACGCTCCCACCCAAGTCGTCGCATGGGGCCGCGCGAAGCGCGGCCCCATTTCTTTCTTACGCGACGTCGGCATACGAATCATTGCGACCCAATGCCGGGAGTCGGACCTGCAAAACAAATTCCGGCTAAGACCTTGCCGAACAAGCAAGTGGCTGGTGACACGAAACGTGAATCGCGAGCCGCTAGAGCAGGTCTGCCAGGGTTCGCAGATTCTCAAATACGGTATCACCCGCGGCCGGTGAATCGGGACGATTGGGGCTCCCGGAGTCCGTTTCCCGCCGGTGCGATTCCCGCTTTCCGAAAGTCGACTCGATGGCCGCCAGCATCGCACGCGAATCGAGTTCGCGGTGAGCGGTGTCCGGTCGTCGGTGGGAATGGATTGTCGTGCGCACGAACGGGGTTGCGGCGGGCGTGAACGGGACGGCGAGTGCGCTGGCAACCGATTGCTCCGGAGGTGTTTCGGCAGCCGATAAGCTCGGAGCCAAATCGTTCGCCGCCGCGCCCGCCGCCGGCAGCGTTGCGCCCAAGTTGTTGCGCCACACGGAGTAATCAGCGGCGTTCACGACTCCATCGTGATTTCCGTCTGCCGCGAGCAGCAGGGTGGAGCCAAAGTTGTCCTTCCAAACCGAGTAATCATCGGCATCGACGTCGCCGTCAATGTCGTAGTCGCCGGCCAACGGATTGACATATCGAATGCGATAGATGCGTGCTCCGGCCGCAGTCGCCCCATTCTCGCCCAGGTCGTCGTAGAGCTCGGTGAAATAGAGGCCGTCCGGTCCGGCGGCGAGTCCGACCGCCGTGGCCCGGCCCACGCCGGTGTACTCGACAAACGATGTTGGCCCGCTCAACCGATTTCCGTTGGCATCAAGCACAAATTCCACAATCCGTTTGCCGGCCGATTGTGTGCCGAGGGCATAGGTGGGGCCCGACTCAGTTACAAATAGATGATCCATCTTCCCCGCGGGAAACTGGCTGCCGGCGAAGTCTGCCTGTTGTACAAACGCGAGGTTTACCGGGGCATGCGCCGGGTTCCAATTGTAAATCGCGAGATTGAACATCGACGCGTCGGATCCGTTGTACAGATAGTTGACGCCGGCATCGATGCGGGCCAGCCGGTCGACACTGGGGCCGTTCTCGACCTCATATTGGCGACCATCCAATTCCCGCCAAGCGCCGCCAAATGGATTGCGGAGACCATAGGCGAACACATAGTCCGTCGCCGTAATGCCGTTGGCGGCGTTATAGAAGGGATTGTCCGTGGGAGCCGAACCGTCGAGGTTCATTCGCAGCACCTTGCCGCGAAACGAGTTCAGGTCCTGGCCTTTGGTGGCGTCGAATCCGTCGCCGTTATGGACGTAGAGTTTGTGGTCCGGCCCGATCGAGATGTTCGAAATCTGGTGCGATTGGCCCTGTGTCTCCGGCTGCATATTCAAGAGCACGGTTCGCGTGGCCATGCTCAGACCGCCGGGGACGCTATCGATTCGCTCGACCTTGGGATAGTGAACAGCACTGCCCGGCGGCGACCCGTTGTCCCAGAGCATGCCCACGTACAGATGGTAGATCTCGGGGTCGATCGAGTCGCGTTCAACGGCGAGCCCAGTGAGCCCCTGTTCGCCCGAACCGGAAATGGGCCCCTGTGGATTGTAATCCAATAGCCCGGTCGCGAACGTCTGTCGCGTGCCGTCGCGGCGGACAACCTGAATCGAACCGTAAAGTTCCGTGACATAGTACAGCGGGTCGTCCGGATTCGGCCCCGGATTAGGCACAAACGCGATATTCACCGGCAACCGCAGGCCGCTGGCGACGACTTCCACAACGTACCCCGGCTGCATCGCCGTGAACGGATTGCTCACGGCCGTGTCACTCGGCCGCGCCAGGCTCAAGAAACTCGGCACGTTCTGCGCCGCCGTTCCATAGTACGTCGAGCCGTCCGACGCGACCCACAGATCGAGCCGCTGGCCGGCGGCAAGATTGACCGCCGGCAGGTAAAGGGTGTGCTCCTGGTTGTGGTCGTCTGCGATCGTCAAGGTGGTTTCGCCGAGGACCAAACCGGCCGACCCACTCGTTACTACGACTCGCACGTCTGCATGATCGGTAAGAGCAGGCGGGTTCGTGATGGCGTTCACAATCCCGTTGGTTCCGGCAATCGAGTAGAGCAGGTCGCCGGCCGACGATTCGATCCGCAGCTGCGGCTGATTCGGACTGGCGGCCGGAAGGATTACGCTGCCGCCGATCGAATCGACCCATTGGGGCGCCGGAAAGAAAGCGACGTCCTGAATCTCGAGCGAGAAGATCGCGGAAGCCGCGCCGGTATGAAAGTCGCGGGTGGCATACGCACTGACGGATCCGACGTCGTCGCGAAAGCGCACGAGCAATTGATAGTCGGTATTCGGCAGCAGCCCGCCGCCGGCTAGCGAGTTGACGAAAACGCCGTCGCCCAAATGCGTGTGACCACGCTCGACGCCCGTAATGCCGAGCGTTTGCCAAACTACTTGCGGATTCGGACCGGTGGTCCAAATTTCCCAATCCGTCGACTTGTGGGCGTTACCGTCCGGATCGGAGTATCCCAACGCTTCCATGTGGACGTCGGCCGGGTTCACAACTTGACCGTCGACCGAAGGTTCGGTGATCGTGGGAGTCGCGGGAGCGGCGTTGGCGACGCTCGGCAATCCAACGACATGAATGAAATCAATCCGCGTGGCTTTCTCCACGGCCGCGCCCTGATCGAGCGTTAGCCGCCCGTCGGTCACCAAGATTTGCTGCGTCTGGACAAGAAAATTATTCGGATCGAGCGCTACCGCATTCCAGTAGTTCGCTCCCTCGACGTTGAGGGTGTAGCTGCTTGGATTCGACGGATCGCCGATCTCGACAGTCACCTCATACAATCCGTTGGGAAGAGCCAACTCCCAGCTTTGGTTTTGGTGAAAATGGATCAGCGTGTCGAGGCGCTGGTCCGCGTTGACGCCGCGATCGCGGGAAACATCGGTGTGGTCGCTCGACCAGCCATAGGACAGGCCGCCGCCACGATCCCCGAAGACCTGGCCGGTGTCCGGCAAGTAGTGCGCCGGTGTTGGTGCGCCAACCAATTGAAAATTAATGAGAAACGTGTCGCCCGCCAGCAGCTGCCGAGGCTCAAGGCGTTCGATGCTCAATCGCCGAACAAATCGCGGATTGACAGTTTGCCCGCGCGATCGCGCACGTTGATGTCTGCCCATGATGCCATCCCAAAAGTTGCTCGTATCGTGCCGAAATAGCCAAGCCATCTGCCGACGCACATTTTTCTCACGTGAGATTCTACCAGCATACACCGCAGCCGCTGGCGATGCCATTGGTTGCATTCTCTTCGCTAATTCTCGGCCGCGACGTTCCCCACCCAAGACGTCGCACCGGGGCCACGCGAAATCGCGGCTCATTTATCTTGCGCCGAATGCCTCACGCGTCACTCCCAATTTCCGATACGCAAGTGGCGTCACCGGGCAGCACCAACGTCAACACAATCGCGACGGCGCCACTCGTGGTGATCGGCGACTCGAACACCCTACCGAGCGCATCGGGCAGCGGCTTGAGCACCTCCGGCACCATTGCCACGCCCATCCCGCAACCGAGCGCGAGCGCCACGACGAAAATCTCTTTGCGGCCCAACGGTTGCGAGGCCAGGATGCGAATCCCCGCCACCGCTATCGACCCGAACAAAACTAGTGTCGCTCCTCCCAGAACCGGGTTGGGAATCAATCGCAATCCGCTCCCCAGCACTGGAAACAGGCCGAGCGCGATGAGGATCACCGCGATGAATCCCGCCAGGTGCCGGCTGGCGATGCCGGTCACTTGGATCACACCGTTGTTCTGCGAGAACGTGGTATTCGGAAACGTGTTCATAACCGCGGCCAGGCCGGAGTTGAATCCGTCCCCCAGCACGCCCCCTTTGATCCTCGCCAAATAGAGGTCGCCCGCGACCGGCTCGCCCGAGATCACCGAGTTGGCCGTCAAGTCGCCCATCGTTTCGATGGTCGTGATCAAGTACACGAGCGCAATCGGCACAAAATAGACCCAGTCGAAATCGAGTCCGTATTTCAGCGGCCGCGGCACGGCGATCCAAGCCGCGCTCTCCAGCCGCGCGAAGTCGACCATCCCCAGCATCCAGCTAGCGACGCAGCCCGCCACCACGCCGACCATCACCGCGGAGATTCGCAGCCAAAAATTCTGCAGCACGCTGAGCCACACAATCACTACCACCACCAGGAATCCCACGGCCAGATTTTCCATGCAGTGCGACTCCGGAGCCGCACCGCCGCCCATCAGATCGGTGAACGAGATCTTCACTAGCGACAGGCCGATCACCGTAATCACGGTTCCGGTCACTGCCGGTGTGATGATCCGCCTCAGCGACGTGATGATCTGGCTAATGCCCATCTCCACCAGACTTCCGGCCAGGCACAGCCCGAATAGCAGTGCCAGAATCTCCTCCGGCGAACGTCCAGCAGCCTTCGCGGCCGTGCCCGCCGCGAGAATCGGCCCCACGAATGAAAAACTCGTCCCCTGCAAACTCAACAACCCCGACCCCACCGGCCCAATGCGGTGCGACTGAATGAACGTCCCCACTCCGGATACGATCAGCGACATGCTGACCAAATGCGGAATCTCCGGACCGAGCCCGAGTGCCCGGCCGATCACCAACGTCGGCATGATGATCGGCACGACAGCCGCCAGCACGTGCTGAATCGCGCCGACAAGACTGGCAGCGAAGTCCGGCCGATCTTCCAGCCCAAACATTAGTCCCGTGGCGTCTTTCGGCGCTCGAGTTCGCTGCGACATGGGGAGATTCGATTCCGATTGTTGACTGCAGGATGCCGCCCGCTCACGACGCCGTCTGTCACACATAATAACGACATCCGCCCCCGCCGCCACTCACGTCCGCCACGAGTGCCTGCTGCCAGTGCCTCCAGCTCGTATCCATCGGCCCAATTCGACGACTGATCGCCAAGTGTCGCGTGACCAGCGGTCGGGGCCGTCGGCCACGACGGATTCCCGCCCACCCGGTCGCCACCGCCACTGACAACTGACAGTTGAAGAAACACCAGTGGGTCGGGCTTTCCTCCTGTGTCCGGACCGCGACGTTCCCCACCCAAGACGTAGCACCGGGGCCACGCGCGGGCCGCGGACCCGTTTCCTTGCGCCGTATTCGCCTACATTACGCCATTTCCGGCCTGCTCTCTCGGAGAGCAAGTCGGTATCTATCGCGCCAATAATCTGCGAGTTTCTGGGGAATGTTAGACCAAGACCGTAGGCCGAATCGTCATATTACATGTAGAAGCGATCTCAACGCCAATTCTTCGAGGATGGACGCCGTGGTCGAAGACCGCAAGCTCGTGGAACGGCTGTGCCAGGGCGATCGCCACGCGCTCGAGTTGATTTACGATTACCACAAGCTCGACCTGCTAAGGATCGGCAGCTGCATGCTGGCGAATCGGACCGATGCAGAGGACTGCCTGCACGACGTGTTCGTCTCTCTGGCGGCGAATTCGATGCGAATCCGGCCGGATGGCAATCTGAAGGGCTACCTGGTTACGGCGATGGCAAACCGCGCGCGCGACCGCTTACGCGGGATCAAAAGCGGCCAACATGCAGCCGGCGTCGCCGACAGAAGAAACTGCGATTCAGCGGCACAAGGGATCAATCCGGCCGCGGCAATGATCGCCGAGGAAGCCAACGAGCGGCTTTACCAGGCGATAACGGCTTTGCCCGCTGAGCAACGGACCGTCGTTACGCTGCGGCTTCACGGCGAGATGACCTTCGAAGAAATCGCTCAACTGGAAAATGTCTCGAACAACACGATTCGCAGCCGTTATCGATACGGCCTCGACAAGCTCCGCTCGTCCCTTGGCGCAGGAGTTGAACGATGAACTTGGCAGACGAACTGGAAGATCGAATCAAGCACCTGCGCGTGATGACCGACGACGCAGTTGACCAGCGCATTCTGGCCGATGCGTCGGCGGCGCTGTCGAAAGCGCAGTCAACAATGCGCGACGCACAACCGTCGAGCGTCTGGAGGAGTATCATGAGAAATCAATGGGCAAGACTGGCCGCAGCGATGCTGATTGCAGCAACCGTCGGTACGTTCACGTTCCATCGCCAGTTTGCGACCGTGGCCTACGCGCTCGAGCAGACGCTTGAGGCCAACCTCGGGCTGCGCTCAATCCACATTCGCGTCGAGCCGGCCGGCAGTGGAATGAGTGAGACCTGGGCAGTGTTTGGCGAGAATCGCAAGTTGTTACGCCTACGGATGGATTTTTCCAAGACCGAGGACGGCGAGAAGGAAGTCGTCTGGCAAGGGGATCAGGCTGAAGTGTGGTTCAAGACGAAAGGACATGTCCTGGTGATCCGCGATCGGGCGACAGCTGACAGGATCACAAAAGAGGTGCTGGCGTTCGACCCGAAGACGATCATGGAGCAGCTTTACGATGCCCAGTCCAAAGGGAAAGTGAAAATTGAGACTCAAGAACCGTCGGCGAAGGCGGGGCCGGTCACACTCGTGGTGAACTTCAATGACTCTCCTGACAAACGAGAGATCTGCCAGATCAATCCACAGTCGAAACTTGTCGAGCAGCTCCAAAAGTACCGTTTGGTTGACGGCAAATACGAGTTGACGGATTGCATCGAGTTCCTGGAGTACAACGAGGAAATCCCGCCCGCAACCTTCGTCCTTAACATTCCCGAGGGCGTGACCCGCATCGACTGGACAACGCAGGAAGTCGGGCTTCCAAGGGGCAACCTGACGGATGACCAGATCGCGGCGAAAGTTGCCCGCGAGTTCTTCGCGGCGCTAATCGCCAAAGACTATGGCCGGGCCGGAAGCATCTATTCCGGAGTGCCCGCGGCGAACATGAAGGAAGCATTCGGCAAAATGGAATTCCTCCGAATTGTCTCCATCGGTGCCCCGACGCCACATCCCGACGCCCGGACGCGATTCGTCCAAGTTCCGTGTGAAGTCGAATTTCGCGTGGATGGAATCACCCACGTCAAGAAGTTTATGCCTAACATCCGGCCCGTCGAGGGCCAGCCAGATCGCTGGCTAGTCGGCGGCGGGATTTGACTATGACTGGCAGATGTGCCGCTCACTCGGGCACAGCGGCCGCCAGTAGCTCGGGTACTTGTCGCATGTCTCGACCACGACGCTCCCACCCAAGACGTCGAATGCGGCCGCGTGAAAACGCGCTGTTCGCAATGCACAATTCGGTGGGGGTGGCCGATTCTGGCCTCTTTCTTTCGCGGCCGCGATCTTATATACACATTTGTACACAACCATGCCGCAATCGCATGTGAAGCCAACGTCGCTGGCGGCGTGCCGCCGATCGCTTTGCATCTTCGTGCCTTTGCATGAGACCATCCAGCGACAAGCGAGCGGGACCTCCGATTCACTCGCAACCGACTTTTGATTACCTATGCCCGAACCTTTGGTTCACCTTTGCACAAACGCCGAGGAATGCGCGCGAAATCCAGAGCCGCACGACGAGATCATCTATGGACAGAAAGCCCGGAATTGAACCGCCGACGAATGCCGATCAACGCGGATTGAAGTTGGCCAGCCGCTCGCCGCTCCTCCGCGATCCCTGCGATCTCGGCGTCGAGAATCATTGGTTCCCGATCCGGGGCTCCCCGATATCTTCCGCTTGTAACGATTATGCCGATCGCTGGCCGCCGGCCGGTCCGGCTGTGACGGCTGTTCCGCGTGGACGATCGGATGTGATTCCGCCAGCAGCGATTTTGCTGGTTAAATGCCCGACGGGTAGACGAATTCTGATTCTACGGAACGGATGCCTGGCAACGATGATGACGGTGCGCCCGACGCATTCGATCTGGGAAGACCCCTCTGCGGACCATCCATGCAGCACAAACACCCGCACAAGCGCGAGAATTGGCCGTTGCGCGAAATCGCAATCGGAGGCGGTGTCGCGGCATGGATGGTGGTCGGCTCGACCTTCGCCGTCACGAGCAGCGAAGTGCCGCCGCTGGTTGTGGTGAACCGGTTTGCGGTGGCGGCGCCCGCGGACGCCGACGCGAAACCACCTGCTTCAGAACCGCCCGCTGCCCCAGCTCCCAAAGCCCGGCCGTTCGACTCGGTCATCGACCGACTGTTGGCGCCGGCGACGGAGGGCTTCGAGGACGAGGCCGCGTCGGAATCGCAGCAGATGGAGAATGCCTCGCCGGTAGAAGAGGCAACCAAGCCAGAGCCGAAGACGCCAGCGGAGCCAGATGTAGAACCGATGGCGGAAACAGAAGCAAAATCGCAACCAGAACCGGAATCAGAAGTGGCGGAAACCGCAGCCACGCCGCCGGAATCGCAAGAACCGCCGGCCGAGCCAACCGCGGCGCCGGCGGAATCCGTCACGCAACCTGCCGAACCAGAAGTCCAGCCGGTCGAGCCCCCGTCGGCGCCTTGGCAGCCGGACATGGCCCCGTCGAATCCCTGGCATTCGAATGCCGGGCAACCGGAGCCGGAAGTTGGCTCGCTTCCGCCCGAACCGCCGGCGGCAATGCTCGACGAGATGGACGCCGTCTGGTCCGACGAATTCCAGAGCGAGCCGGAGCCTGCCTACTCGGGTGCCGCCGCGGCGACGCCCTACGCGCCGACCGTCGCGGAACTGTCGCTCCAATTGCTGCCGTCGGTCCGCAAGGCGTACGGACTGGCCCAGCACGGCGCCGTGTACGCCGCGCAAACCGAGTTCATCCAAGTGCTGCGGCGAATCGCGCAGTCCAAGGACGCGGCCGAGGGCGTCGACGAACATTCGCGGGCCCTCGCTATGGGGCTGCGGGCACTGGACGAGGCCGACGATTTCGTGCCGCAGGGAACGCAACTGGAAGGAGAAATGAACGTGTCGATCGTGGCCTCGGCCCATCGCACGCCGGTGCTCGACGGCCGACACGCCAACGTGCGGCCGGACGAGGCGATCGCCCTGTATCACCAATACGCCCGCGAGCAACTCGCCCGCGCGGTGGCTGGTGAGCAAGCCGGCTCGATGGCGCTGTACGGTCTGGGCAAGGTGCAAAATCGCTTGGCCTACGAGTCGGAGGGCGAACTGCGACACGAACGGAATGCGCTAGTGATGTTCCTGGCGGCTCTCGACGCCGGGCCGGGCAATCATCTGGCGGCCAACGAGATTGGCGTGCTCTACGCGCGGGGCGGTCAGCCGGCCGAGGCGTCGGCGATGTTCCGGCGAGCGATCGACGCCACGCCGACCAGCACGAGCTACCACAACCTGGCCGTGACGGAGCTCAGCCTGGGGCAACACGAGCAGGCGGCCGCAAACGAAAAGTACGCCCAGTACTTGGCGGCACGCGATCGTGCTACCGGCGCCGCCGCACGCCGCAGCGGCATCGAATGGGTCTCGCCGCAGGACCTAAGCCGCGTCGCCCAACCGACGCCGATCCCCGGTGGAAACGGAAGAGTCGTGAACGATCCGCGTCAGGCGCCGCCCCAACCGGCGCGGCTCCCGAACGCGTCGAGCCCGGTGCAAACCGTGGCCAAATGGCCGCAGAAACTCGTGCCAGGAATCTTTCGTCGTTAAGCCGTTGACATGATGCCGAATCGATCCAACTTGAAGCGGTGCCTGGCCTTGGTGGTCTTCTTTGCCGCTGCGCTCGTGACCAGTCTTTCATGGTCGGATCGAGATAAAGCGATCGGGAGACACGAAGACCAAGCAGACCAGGAGCAGCTCCGTTCGACGGCGTCTTCTTGCCTCCCAGTCCCATCGCCCCCTGAGCTTGCTTCCAAGAGTCAGTGCCTGCCGCAGAACATCCAGCTCTGCCAGGCGCTGGGCCCCGCGGCGCCCTATCCAATCTGGGGCGTCGATAGTCTGTCCGGCGGTTGCGGCGGCGAGGTCGGCTGGGACGCCCGCGGTGCAATTCCGTGGCAAGAATTCGCGCAGGGCGAGTGGGTCGGTCAAGCCCGCACGGCCCAAGTGCCCGAGTATCGCCTGCGCGAAGCCGACCAAATTGCCGTCTACTATCGTCGCACGCGCGACGAGCTCTCGCGGCCCTACGAGTTTCAGGTGGGCGATCGCATCCTGGTCGAATCGCTCTCGGCCAGCGGAGGACCGACCGCGACCCAATCCAGCGGCGGCGCCACGGTGCTCTCCGAAGGCGGCATCACCCGGGAACTCGTGATCCAACCGGACGGCACGATTTCGCTGCCGCTGTTGGGTCAGGTCCAGGCGGCGCGCGGACCGTCGCCGAGCTCCGCGAGCAACTCGAACAAGACTACAAGAAATACTACCGCGTTCCGTCGATCACCGTCACGCCGATCCACGTCGACACGCGGCTGGAAGACTTGCTCAACACGGTCGACAGCCGGGCCGGCTTCCGCGGCGGCATGCAACTGCTGGCCGTGGTTACGCCGGCCGGCAAGATCCAGCTGCCCGCCGTCGACTCCGTGTTCGTCCAAGGCCTCACGCCCGAGGAGGCTAAGCAAGAAATCGACGCCCGCTACAACGAAACGGTGCCAGGCGTCGAAGTGACAATCGATCTCGCGCAGCGGGCCCCGCGGTACATCTACGTGGTCGGCGAGGTGGCGAATCCCGGCCGATTCGAGCTGGTCGGACCCACGACTGCCATGCAGGCGATCGCGCTCGCCGGGGGTTGGCAGATCGGCTCCAATCTGCGGCAGGTGGTCGTCTTTCGCCGCGGCTCGGATTGGCGGCTGATGGCCACAATGCTCGATCTGCGCGGCGCGCTCTACGGCCGCCGTCCCGTGCCGGCCGACGACATCTGGCTCAACGACTCCGACATCGTGCTGATCACGAAAACGCCGATCCAGCAGGCCGACGAAGTCATCGAGCAAGTGTTCACTCGCGGGCTTTACGGCGTGGTGCCGCGCGAAGTGATCTGGAACCTCAACTCGGTGAACTCGACCTCGCTGTAGGGGGCATTTTTTCCGCACTATTTCGATCATCAGCCATTCCTGTCGCGTGGACGACGAATCATCGTATAATGCCGGGCAAGCAGTGCCCGATGGTGCTTTTCCGTTCGACGTCGCAAAAGGAATCGCGTGATGCAATGCAATCAATGTGGCCGCGACGCGCCGGCCGAGAGTGCGTTTTGTCCGAAGTGCGGCGCGCCGCTCGAGGATGCGGCGATCGACGACGACGCGGGACCGCCACAATTCCTAACCGGCGGACGCGGGCGTGGGAACACGCCGCCCGAGGAAGACCTGTGGACGGGCAGCTATTCGCCCAAAGCAATGGCCGGGGCGACGATCGCCGCGGGCGTGTTCACGGTGTTGGGAATGATTGCGGCGACGTTCGGCGGGCCGGCCGGTTGGGCGGCGCTGGTTGTCGCAGCGATCGTCGTTTGGTGCGGGCTGGCGATCGTCTATTTCTATCGTCGTCTCACCGTTCACTATCGGCTCAGCACTTACCGCTTCTTCCACGACAAAGGCCTCTTGAGCCGCACCGGCAACCGCGTCGAAGTGATCGACATTGATGATGTGACCGTCGAGCAAGGACCGATCGAGCGGATTTTCGGCGTCGGCACGATCTCGATCCAATCCAGCGACACGACCGACCCGGAGTTGCGACTCCCCGGAATCGAAAACGTCTGCGAGGTGGCCGACCTGATCGACGGAACACGCCGAGCCGAACGGCAGCGGCGCGGGATGTTCATGGAGAACGTGTGAACGCGCGAGCCGTGGACAAGACGTTCGATTGCGTGGTGGTGGGGTCCTGCGTGGTCGACGTGCTCGCGCGGCCCGTGCCGCTGGAGACCGCGATCGGCCGCGGGAGACTGATCGAGACCGAGCCGCTGCAGCTCACCACGGGCGGCATCGTGTCGAACGCGGGAATCACGCTCTCGCGGCTCGGGATGCGCGTCGCCGCGTTAACGTATCTCGGCAACGATGAGTGGGCGGAGGTCGTCCGCCGACGATTCGCGGCCGAAGACATCGACACGGCTGCCGTAGCCACCCGCACCGAGCGGGCCACGAGCACGTCGGCCGTGCTAATCGACTCCAGCGGCGAGCGTAGCTTCGTGCACTACGCCGGTGCGCCGCGACTGCTCGACAAACAGGCGCTGCATGGGCGGCTGGACCTCTTCGCCAGAGCCGGGCGATGCTCATCGGCTACTACCCGCTGATGACGCGGCTGCAGGACGATTTGCCGGAGGTGCTCGCGGCGATTCGCTCGTCTCGTTACGGCTGGTTGGCGGGCGACGGTGGCCGATGGAACCGCTCGAGCGGATTCTGCCGCTTTGGATTTTTATCGCGTGGACGACGAATGATCGTATAATGCCGGGCAAGCAGTGCCCGATGGTGCTTTTCCGTTCGACGTCGCAAAAGGAATCGCGTGATGCAATGCAATCAATGTGGCCGCGACGCGCCGGCCGAGAGTGCGTTTTGTCCGAAGTGCGGTGCGCTGCTCGAGGATGCGGCGATCGACGACGACGCGGGACCGCCACAATTCCTAACCGGCGGACGCGGGCGTGGGAACACGCCGCCCGAGGAAGACCTGTGGACGGGCAGCTATTCGCCCAAAGCAATGGCCGGGGCGACGATCGCCGCGGGCGTGTTCACGGTGTTGGGAATGATTGCGGCGACGTTCGGCGGGCCGGCCGGTTGGGCGGCGCTGGTCGTCGCAGCGATCGTCGTTTGGTGCGGGCTGGCGATCGTCTATTTCTATCGTCGTCTCACCGTTCACTATCGGCTCAGCACTTACCGCTTCTTCCACGACAAAGGCCTCTTGAGCCGCACCGGCAACCGCGTCGAAGTGATCGACATTGATGATGTGACCGTCGAGCAAGGACCGATCGAGCGGATTTTCGGCGTCGGCACGATCTCGATCCAATCCAGCGACACGACCGACCCGGAGTTGCGACTCCCCGGAATCGAAAACGTCTGCGAGGTGGCCGACCTGATCGACGGAACACGCCGAGCCGAACGGCAGCGGCGCGGGATGTTCATGGAGAACGTGTGAACGCGCGAGCCGTGGACAAGACGTTCGATTGCGTGGTGGTGGGGTCCTGCGTGGTCGACGTGCTCGCGCGGCCCGTGCCGCTGGAGACCGCGATCGGCCGCGGGAGACTGATCGAGACCGAGCCGCTGCAGCTCACCACGGGCGGCATCGTGTCGAACGCGGGAATCACGCTCTCGCGGCTCGGGATGCGCGTCGCCGCGTTAACGTATCTCGGCAACGATGAGTGGGCGGAGGTCGTCCGCCGACGATTCGCGGCCGAAGACATCGACACGGCTGCCGTAGCCACCCGCACCGAGCGGGCCACGAGCACGTCGGCCGTGCTAATCGACTCCAGCGGCGAGCGTAGCTTCGTGCACTACGCCGGTGCGCCGCGACTGCTCGACAAACAGGCGCTCATCGGGCGGCTGGACCTCTTCGCCCAGAGCCGGGCGATGCTCATCGGCTACTACCCGCTGATGACGCGGCTGCAGGACGATTTGCCGGAGGTGCTCGCGGCGATCCGCGCGACCGGCTGCCTTACCGCCTTGGATTCGGCGGGCGACGGTGGCACGATGGAACCGCTCGCGCGGATCCTGCCGCATTTGGATTTTTACGTGCCGAACGAATCGGAGGCGGCCCATCAGACAGGCTGCGCTAAGCCGCTAGCGATGATTGAGGCGTTTCGCGCGGCGGGCGCGACGGGGCTGCTGGGGATCAAGATGGGGGAGCGTGGCGCGGTGATTAGTCCGCGGGCAGGCGAATTGCTGGAAGTGCCGACCGTTGCGCCGCCTGGGCCAGTGGTCGACACGACCGGCGCAGGCGACTGTTTTTATGGAGGTCTGCTGACCGGAATCCTGCGAGGAATGTCGCCCACCGACGCCGCCCGGCTCGCCGCCGCGGCCGGGGCGTGTTGCGTTACCGGCCTGGGCGCGACCGCCGCGATTCGCGACTTCGCTGCCACCGCACAGCTAGCGGCGCTGGTGTAAGCCGCGGCTGCGCTGTGGTATCATGCTGGGCTGCCGCTTCCCTTCCCACTCAACTTCCGGAGCACTCGCATGATCAAGTCCTCGCTCGTTCTGTCGCTGCTCGTCGTTGGAGCCTTTGCCATGAATCGCACGTCTTCGGCCGCCGACGCCGCCCTGTCGGCCCACGTCAAAGCCAACGCCGCCTCGCCTTTGAACCAGTCGATGAAAACGCTCGACGGCAAAGCGGTGAACCCGGCCGAGAAGTACGCCGGCAAGGTGGTGCTGCTGGTGAACGTGGCGAGCTTCTGCGGCAACACGCCGCAGTACAAGCCGCTCGAAGCTTTGCAAGAAAAATACGCTGACAAGGGTCTGGCAATTGTCGGCGTGCCCTGCAATCAGTTCGGCCACCAGGAGCCAGGCTCAGCCGAGGAAATCTCCGCGTTCTGCAAGGCGAAGTACGGCGTTCAGTTCGATCTCCTCGAGAAAGTCGACGTGAACGGCGCGGAGGCCTGCCCGCTCTACAAGTGGCTCACGTCGGCCGAGACGAATCCGAAGTCGCCGGGACCAATCCAGTGGAACTTCGAGAAGTTTCTTTTCAATCGCCAGGGTGAATTGGTGGCCCGCTTCTCGCCCAAGACTCAGCCCGATTCGCCGGAAGTCGTCGCCGCGATCGAAGCCCAGTTGGCAACGCAATAGCAATCGCCCTTGCGGCTGCTAGCAGGCGACGTTTCTGCCCGAACTTCGTGGGTTGCCATGTCGATGTGGCAGCCGCCGCGACGAATCGGCCTCCAGGATTCCCAGCCGTTCTTTCGGCTTGGCAGACGGCCGGGCATTTGTTAATTTGCTCGCCCCGTGATGTGACGTCGCTCGTAGGCGGCCCGCGCTGGGGCAACCGGCGACTGACCGGCTGGCCGACATGGAAGGAGGCCCTGGATGAACATCGACCAAAAACCTCAACTGCGTGTCCACATCCGCTGGATGATCCGTCGCGACATGCCGGAGGTACTCGAGATCGAACGGGCCAGCTTCGAGTTCCCCTGGTTCGAGGAGGACTTCATCCGCTGCCTGCGACAACGCAATTGCATCGGCATGGTGGCCGAACACGCGGAACGCGTGGTCGGCTTCATGATCTACGAGCTGCACAAGACGCGGCTGCACATCCTCAATTTTGCGGTGGCGCCGCACGTCCGCCGGCGCGCGATCGGCCGGCAAATGATCGATAAACTAATTGGAAAGCTCTCCAGCCAGCGCCGTACCGAGATTTCGCTCGAAGTTCGCGAGACCAACTTGTCGGCCCAAGTCTTCTTCCGCGAAGGCGGCTTCCGCGCAACCAACGTGCTGCGCGATTTCTATGACGATTCGCCGGAAGATGCCTACGTGATGCAGTATTGCTACCAGTCGGAAGAGGCGGCGCTGATCCTGCCCATGAATCGGATCGATCGGCTGGCAGGCTGAGGAGAGTCTAGGGTTGAGGGATGAGAGGTGAGAGTTCCATCCCGCTGTCTCACCATTCCCTGAACCCTCAACTTTCTCAAAGTTCGACTATCGTCGCCGTTTTCTGCGGCAAATCGAGCACCGCCACGGAGTGCGGCTCGGCGCGGTAGATCGCCCCGGGATTCACCAGCAGCGTATCGCCGCGCTTTTCGACGGCGGCGACGTGCGTATGGCCGTAGCAGATGACGTCGTAGCGGCCGCTCCCGATCGACGCGACAAATAGCCGACGATTGTGGCTGTGGAGCAAGGCCAGGCGAACGCCCTCGATCTCCAGGTCGCCAAATTCGTCGTGGCAGATCTTCCCCGCCCGATCGATCGCCGATCGCAGCAGTTTTTGATCCGTATCGCAATTGCCGAATACGAAATCCGTCGGCCACGGCGCGAACAACTCCACCACCTCCGGCGATCCGACGTCGCCACAGTGGAGCACCCGCTCGACACCGAGACTTTCAAACATCCTCACGGCCGGACGAGTGAAATCCACCTGTCCGTGCGTATCGCTAATGATGCCGACGCGCACCAGATAACCCTCCCAGAATGCTGGAACCGACGCGGCGAAACAAAGCCCACCTCTGAGCTAGCCGATGAACATACAACGGCCATTCGTCGATTGCAACACGAATACGAAGTTTCGAACCGCTTCAGCCGGTGTCATGCAGATTTGCAACCGGTGGCAATTTCGTCGCCTCAGCGAGTACGCCCGTCGTCTTCCGGCCCGTAGCGGCCGCGAAACTGTTCCGCTGGATACTTGACCGCGTTCTTGACCATTTTCGCGCGGATTGCGCTCGATAGATCGATGCCCAGCTCGTTGGCGAGCGCAAACAAGTAGCCGATCACGTCCGCGATCTCTTCGCCGATCGCCGCGAGTTTCGCGGGGTCGTCGACCAGGCGGCGGGAAGCGTCGGTCGTGAGCCACTGAAAGTGTTCCATCAATTCCGCCGCTTCGATGGCCAGCGCCATCGAGACGTTTTTCGGCGAATGGAACTGCGACCAATCGCGCTCGGCCACGAAATCGGCCACGAGCTTGCGCAGCTCGGCCACGGTCGTCGTGGCGTCGGCGTTGGAACGCTCGGGATCGGCGGGCGGCATCAGGCGGCTCGACTAACGGGAACTCTCGACTGCGGTCCAAAGCCCGGCAGGCGAAGCTGCTCGGGCGGATGATGTCGCTCATAGTACCGCCGACGATAGCTGTCCGCCAGGTGGGCCATCACTTCAACCACCAGCAGATCGGCCCGATTCATCACGTGGCGGGCGCTGCGATTGCCGAGCGAGCCGATCAAATCCTCTAACACGTGGACGTGGAGCTGCATGGTTTGCTGGGCCGTGATGTCGGCCTCGGCCAGCAACTGGGCGAGCGCCGTCATCTCGGCAGCCAGGTTGCCGACGCCCATCACCACGTGCGCTCGTAGCAACTCGCGATAATGATTCACCAGCCGTTCCGGCAGATCGCACCGGGTGGGCGCGGCCGCGGCCAGCGAGCTGACCAGGCTCGCGGCAGACGCGGCGGAATCTTCCTGGGCCGCGTCGGCGATTGGAGACGTTGGGGCGAATTGCTGCGCCCCGTCTCGAATCCGTTCCAACTCGACGATCAGCGATCGTTGTTCGGTGAGCAGCCGCTCGGCCTCTTGATGCTCTTGGGCCAGTCGCTGGCGTTCGTTCTGCACCAGCCGGCGATTCTCGCGCAGCAGCTGCGCTCGCTCGATCGCCCGGGCAAACGTCCAGAGCAGCGAGCGCGTGGTCGTTTCGGCAACGCACGCATAGGCGTCGACGCCGACTTCGTAGGCTTGGGCCGCGAGCTCGGCCGACGGCTCGGTCCCCAGTACGATCATCGGCTCGTCGTGTCCGCCGGCGCGGAGGCCTTCGACGAAGTCCAGGCCGTCGAGCACCTCCGTCTCATGGCTCACGAGCACGGCGTCGAACACTTCGTCGCGCAGCCGCGCCAAGCCGGCGGTGACGCCGATCGCCTCTTCGAGCGCCACTTGCGTCGCGCTATCCGTCGAAAACGCCTCCGCCAGCCAGCCGCCCGTGCGGTGCAGCGTCGTCACGTACAGCACCTTCATTCGGGCCGGCATCTGGCCCCAGATTTTCGGCGTGTAGGTCGACGACGATGGTGAGTTGGTGAGCGTGGTCATAGCGCAAGTGCCTAATTCGGCGGAGAGACTGTAGCGAACGGCCCCTGGGCGGTCAACGCCGCGGCGCTTTGCGGAAGCTGGCGGCTCGCCGTAGAATTGGCCCGTACGTCAGGCTTTCCAGCCTGACATTTGACGGAAGGGAATTCGCCAGCCTGGAAAGGCTAGCCTACAAACGCTAGCAGTCACTTATGCGAACCGCCTACCTCGATTGTGCCAGCGGGATCAGCGGCGACATGACGCTCGGGGCGCTCGTCGACGCCGGGGCCGACCTCGCGACGATCCAGGCCGGCATCGACTCGCTCGGACTGGCCGGCTGCCGGTTGGCGGCCAGCAAGGTCAAGAAACGCGGCTTTCGCGCGACGCAAATCGTCGTCGAGCACGAACCCGAGCACTCCCATCGCCACCTGCACCACATCACGGCCATGATCGAGCGAGGCCAGCTCACGTCGCGGGCCCGCGACACGGCGACGCGAATTTTTCACAAGCTGGCCGAGGCGGAGGCCAAGGTCCACGGAAGTACGATCGAGAAGGTCCACTTCCACGAAGTCGGCGCCGTCGACTCGATCGCCGACATTATGGGTGCAGCGATCGGTTTCGACCTGTTGGACATCGAGCGATTCGTGTGCTCGCCCGTGCCGACGGGGCACGGCTACGTTGAGATCGCCCACGGCCGCTGTTCGATTCCCGCGCCCGCGACGGGTGAACTGCTCCGCGGCGTGCCGCTGGCGCCACTGGCCGTCGAAGGCGAGCTCACCACGCCGACCGGCGCGGCCATCGTCGCCGCGCTGGCGACCGAATTCGGTCCGCTGCCAGCGATGACCGTCGACCGCATCGGCTACGGTGCCGGGCAGAAGGATTTTCCGCAGCCAAACATCTTGCGAATCCTGCTCGGCACGCAGTCGACGTCGATCGCTGCTCGCAACCACCGCCCGCACGTCGAATCGATCGTCCTCCTGGAAACCAATCTCGACGATTGCCCCGGCGACGCAATCGGCCATGCGGTCGAACGGCTGTTTTGGGCCGGTGCGCTCGACGTGGCGGTGACGCCGATCCAAATGAAAAAAGGCCGACTCGGCATGCTCGTGAGCGTGCAAGCGCGGCCCGCAGACGTCGAATCGCTCGAGACAGTTCTTTTCCAAGAAACGCCAACTCTTGGGGTACGGCGGACACAAGTTATACGCACCGTTTTGGCCCGCGAGCCGCACGAAGTCGCCACTCCCTGGGGCCCGATCGCCGGCAAAGTCGCCCATCTGCCAGATGGCTCAGTGCGATTCGCCCCCGAAT
>CAWKBR010000012.1:0-638281 GCA_963847875.1 uncultured Planctomycetota bacterium
CGATTCGCATACGTCAACGTATCTTCGAGCCAGGGCCAGTCGTCCGAGGCCTGTTGCTCAAATCGCTCGGCTAGCTGCGTTGCCAGCACCTCGCGTTCCCTTCGAAAACGAGAGGCCCCGCTATAGCGTCGCAAGTAGGTCTGAATGCCGAGAATCACCAAGGCCCAGGCTCGCGGCGAAGCGAACGAACTCTTCGGCCCAATTGCCCGTTCCAGCAGGTGGCCCGCCATCGCGCAGTGCCCATGATTTCGGGAAAACGCCACCACGTGCGCCAATCCCCAGAGGGCCTGTGTGTTAGCGTCCTCCGTCGCGGCCGGCTTCGTCCAAGTGCGTTGGTAGCTCAAAAAATTGCCAAATCGCTGACTCTCCTCGTCAAAAGCATAGGTCATGAATGCGAGGTATCGCGAGGCCAATAGATCCCATTCGGCACTCCCAGCAAACAAGTTCGCACCCTTGACGGCCACGACCATGGCCCGAGCCTGATCGTCGGTGCAATAGCCGTGCCAGGGATTGGGCACGGAAAACATCGCGTGCTGCAAGATTCCCGTCGAATCGGTGAGGGTCACGAGGTGTTTTGGATTGAGTTCCGGAAGACTGTCAAAGCGAAAACGTCGCACGGAAATCGGTCGGACCGGCTTCGGCGCGAATGATCGCTTCCTACGCACTTCATCGAACAGCTGCAAGTATTGCCGTGCGACAACGGGCCAGGTCATTTCGCGACCAAAGTTGTAGGCCCGCTTTCGCATGGCGTTCCGCGCGGTCCCGTTATTAAAGATATCGACCAACGCTTCGCCCAGTTTCTCGGAGTCTCGGAACGGCACGAGCCGCCCGCGCTCTTCCGCGAGCAACTCTTCCGCGTACCAGTACGGGGTGGAAACCACCGCTTTGCCAGCGCCCATCGCATAGGCCAGCGTGCCGGAATAATCTGCGCCTCGTTGAGATAGGGCGTGACGTACACGTCGGCCGCGCCGACATACTCCATCAACTCCTCCGAGCTGACGAATCGGTTGACAAACACCACGTTGTCCGTGACGCCTTTTTCTCGCGCTCGATTCACTAATTGCAGGCGATATTGTTCCCCTTGCTCCTGCTTCACCGACGGATGTGTCGCTCCGAGAATGATGTAGAGGCAGTCGGGAAACTCGCGGACCACGCGCGGCAACGCGTCGATTACATATTCGATGCCCTTGCCCGGACCGAGCAATCCGAACGTCAGCATCACGCGGCGCCCTTCGGCCTGGAATTTGTCCTTGTAATAGTTTGGATCCACGAACGGAACATCCGGTATGCCGTGGGGGATCACCGCGATCCGCTGCTTGGGTATCTGGTAGATTTCTTGCAGAAATAATTCCGCCCGGCCGCTCATCACGACGACTCGGTCCGACAATTCCGCCAACTCGCACAGCACCTGTCGCTGCACTTCATCCGGGTCCTTCAACACGGTGTGCAACGTCGTCACGATCGGGGCGTGAAGTTGCCGCAGCAGCGGGACTAAATACCGACCGCTCCGGCCACCGTAGATCCCGTATTCATGCTGGACGCAAACAACGTCCGGATAGCGCAGATTGATAAAATCAGCGGCGATGTCGTATTGCTCCCGGACATTGGCTTCGATCTCAAAGCGAACGCGGTCGGGATAGCGGTAACCGCTGGTGGCGTCGTTCATCGCGACGGCCTGACAGACCAGGTCGGGTTCGACTGCGGCCATGCTCTCGCACAAGTCGCTCGTGAACGTGGCGATCCCGCAGCGACGCGGCAAGTAATTGCCGACGACAATGATACGTCCCGGCTGATGATTGAGATGAGCTGACATAGTGATAGACCGTCAATTATGGGCGTGAGGTATTTCCCAGGCAACCGACATGCATAAATGGCTCAGATTTAATCTTCCGGAGGTTGCAGCGGGTGTGGATCAGGAAAAGCGAAATCGGAATCACGCTTTCCCCGCCGCTTTTCCAGGAAGAATCGCGACAGAATCATGCCACAAGGCTCGGCGAGTACTCCGGCGACGACTTCTGCGCGATGGTTGAGCCGCGCGTCGTCGAGCAACCGATACAGCGATTCGGCCGCGCCGGCCTTGGGGTCGACGGCACCGTACACCACACGCGGCACCCGCGCGAGCACGATCGCGCCGGCACACATCGGGCATGGCTCGAGCGTGACGTACAGCGTGCAGTTTTCCAGTCGCCAGTCGCCGAGCCGCCAGCCGCCTGGGTGATGGCGATCATTTCGGCGTGGGCCGTCGGGTCGCGCAGCTGCTCTCGCTGATTGTGGGCGGAGGCGATCACCCGGCCACCCATGACGATCACCGCCCCGATCGGAACTTCGTCTTCTGCGGCCGCCGCTTCCGCCTCGCGGAGAGCCAAACGCATAAAATCGTGGTCAGACCCGGCGAGGCTGATCTTGTCGTTCGGCATAGCGGCAATCTCGCGTTACAGCTCGCACGGCCGCTACGACCGGCCGCCGCGGCACACTATAATTTGACGTACAGGGTGGGCGTGGTACGCTTTTGCGGCCGGCGAAATCAGGCCGTCTCCGAGAACCAATTGGAACGAAACCGATGCTCCCACCATTTAAGATACTAGCCGCAATCGGCCTGGCAGTTGCGCTTCCGGCGACCGCTCTAGCACAGACGTTTCGCCTGGGCAATCAGCCTTACCGCTTCGTGGAAGACGCCCCCGGCACAGCGTACACCCGGCAAGCGCCGACGCTCAATGCCTACTTTCGAGCGCCTGTCAGCGGCGACGATCAAATTGGCCCTCTGGCCGGCGAACTGGACAGCCAGCTCAAGATGTCGTATCGCCACGACCTGCCGGAGTACAACCGCCGGTACACACACTTCCGCGCCGCGATGGACGCCTGGGATCAATCACCCAAGGGCGTCGCGGAACAGGGACAGATGACGCAGTGGCTCAAGACGTCGATCCACTACTCGATGCCCGGGTCGCACGATTTCCTGCCCCCGCTGCCGATCGTGAATCCGGTCGACCTGGACAGCGGTTCGACGCGTGCGTCCAGCTCGCTCGATCCGTTCGGCGACGACCCCTTGGAACCTAACGTCGAAACGGCGCCCCAGTAGCCGACTCGCCTGCGTCGCGCCCCGAAGCAGAACAGTCGAAAGCCCTACTTCTTCGCTGATTTTCCGCCGGTCTTCGCGGCTGGCTTGGCGGCAGCAGCGGTCGCCCCAGCGCCGGAGTAGCACCACCCTCGGCGGCCTTCCTCTTCCTTCTTCTTTTTCTTCTTCTTGATCGTCATCTTGCGCACCCGAACCTTGGGCAGGCCGAGCGGTGAATCGCCCTCTTTCCAGCGGTCCACTTCCTTCAGGCGCTCGAGCCGCTCGACGCGCGTCATCACGCTGCGATTCCGATTAGCGCCGCGCTTCACCTTAAGACTCTTGTCGAGCGTCATTTTACCGTCCCCAGTCGGGCTCCCGATCAATTAAGCTGTTTTGGAAAGACCCGCCAGTATAAGCCGTCCGAGCGGCCGCTTCAAGTTGCGATTACAGTTCGCAGTCCCGCTCGATTTCCGCGGCCATTTTGGCATAGTACTCCCGCAGCTTCTCCCGCAGTGCCGGCCGCGAATTGGCGAGAATCCGCACCGCCAGCAGGGACGCGTTCTTGGCCCCGGCCGAACCCACGGCAAGTGTCCCCACCGGCACGCCGCCCGGCATCTGGGCCATGGAGAGGAGCGCGTCGAGCCCGCCCATTACCTTTCCCTCCATCGGCACGCCAAGCACCGGCAACAGTGTGAGGGCCGCCGCCACGCCCGGCAACGCCGCCGCCATCCCAGCCGCGGCTATGATCACCTCCAGACCCCGCCCCTCGGCACTTTTGGCGTATTCGGCTACCATCTCGGGCGACCGGTGGGCCGACATCGCCCGGCTCTCGTGCGTCACGCCAAATTCCGTGAGCACGGCGCTCGCATTCTTCATGACCTCCCAGTCGCTCTTCGAGCCCATGATGATCCCGACCAGGGGCTTGTCAGTCGGTTTCGGTTTGTCAGTAACACTGCTCATGCCGCTGATAATAACCGCCGCCGCAGTTGCACTCAAGCGGACGGCGATCGCAACGAATCCCAGTAGGTTTCCACTTCTTCCGCGGCGGTTCGTATTTTCGAGTCTTCGTCGTGGAGCAACTTATCCAGCAACTTTTGATTTCGTGGCGTAGGATCAGTCCGCTGGGCCATTATACCCAGCAACCGCAGTTCCGACTCGGGCGCAGTTGCCAACGCAGCATCCAGTAGCAGTCAGCGATTGGCGGTTTCCGGAAGATGCTCGATAAACCAGTCGCGGTTGATGCCCGGCTGGTCCATTTCGGGCAACTCATCCCGGAGCCAATTGAGCGATACTCCACGGATGCGTCGTCGTCGACTTCAAGATAGCGGGCCCGCCGAAGCTCGCGAATGGCAAAGTTGCTCGAGTCGTTGCTCTTGGATCGACGTTTCACATCGACGGTTATGACGGAGATTATCCCGTCGAGTACCTCCGCATTCATTCTGTTAGGCACTTCACGCAGGCGCCACTGAATGAATTCAACGATTTGGGGATGGTCGTGTCGTTCGTTCCAAGCTTCGGCGACAACATCCACGAAAATCGCAGCGTCGGGTGCTGGCCTCTGCGCGACCAGGTATCCCAATTGGTTGTCGAGAGCTGAGTGGACGTTTGTTGTGGTCAACGCGAAATCGCGGCCAGCATCGCAGGCTGATGCTCTTGGTCCCGCGATCGTCCTCAACGAAGAGAAACGGTAATTTGGCGGCGACGTCGCCACGCATGCCGCACAATTCGGCCGATATCTCGTCGGCCATGGCAAGAAGTCTTCCTGGTGCTGGTCGCGAAAACGTCGACCGGCCGGCCCACGAAGTTGTGCGGCCCAATAAAGCCAACGATTGACGTTCACACCTTGTATCCATTCCACGTCGGAGTGCCGGCTGTTCGACGAGTAGATCGCGGCATCAAAGCGACGAAGCCGATCGTGCCGACGGCTCGCTCGTTCGTCAGTCGAACCGCAAGTTGTGCGGAGCGGCCATGCTGGTGGCCGAAAACTTGATCAAGTGCCATCCGTACTATCGCGGCCTGTCGGCGCTGTGGATGCAACAGAAAGTCGATCCTCGCGACCGTCGCTGCCGGATCGCCAACCGAGTGATGCGGATGGTGTATCAACTCGTGGGTGGACGCCAACTGTGGCGTGGAAAAGGAGTCGAGCGCGAATACCTGCTGTCCAAGTTGCAGGAGTTTCACCCCTCCATGCGAGCCCGCTGGACAAGGCGATTCGAGACCTTCACGAGGCCTTAGCCTGGCTGCCCAAATCAGCTTACGCCGCAGAGGCCCAGCTGCTGGCGGAGCTGGACCGCAAAAATCGGCGCGGCCTGCAGTGCGTCGGCGACCTCATGATTCCGCTGCTCGTTCGACTTGGAGTCAGAATTCCGGATGAAGTAAAATCAAATCCGTCCGAAGCTCAGAGTTCTGGCTGATTGGTCGTGCTCTCAGGCACACCAACAACATCGTCTTGACCCCGAGGGCATCGAGGCGGCATGGCCGCCTTGAACAGGCCCGTCGCTAAAGCGTGATGTTCTGTCAGCGGTTCGAACGCCGGATAAGACTGTGTTGGGCCCAGCGAGCCTCGGATATCTATCAGGGTGGCGAAAACGAACCGCTTGAAGATGACGGAGCCGTGTCGGCAGGGGTGCAGGAGAACTGCAAAGTAGTTTTTCCCGAACCGGCGGAACCAAGGTGGCGTAGTTGAAAGCCGCAGGGGGCATCTTTTCTGTAGGAAGGAGCCTTCGATGCATGCAGCGACGTTGCTGGATGCCTTTTCTCGGTTGGACGATCCGCGTTCGGCGCGTGGCGTGCGGCATCCGTTTGCCGGGATGGTCGTGCTGATGTTGCTGGGGATGCTGGCGCGGATTCGCGAAATGGAAGTGCTGGTCCGTTGGGCGACGATCCATTGGGACCGACTCCGCGAGCCGTTGGGCTTTGACCGCGACGACCCGCCCTGCGCCACCACCATCAGCCGCACGCTCGCCAAGTGCCGCGTGGCGGAGTTTCAAGCCGCGCTCTCCGTCTGGATGCAAGCCTGCTTGGCCGACAAGACGACAGAGGGGGTGGTCGCCGTGGACGGCAAGACGGCCAAACAAGGGCTCGACGACGCTGGCGATCCGCTGCACATGCTCAACGTGTTTGTGCATGATCTGCAAGCCGTCGTCGGCCAATGGTCGACGGGGGCCGAGAAGACCAACGAACCGACACTCCTCAGGCGACATCTTGAGGAGCTTCTCGATGCCTACCCGATGCTGCGGTTGTTCACCGGGGATGCGATCTTCGCTCAGCGCCCCTTGGCCGAGCTCGTCTGTGGTCACGGTCGCGACTATCTGCTGCAAGTCAAAGCCAATCAGGGAGACACGCTCGACGTGCTCGAAAACTGCTTTGCCCAAGCCACCGAGCGTCCACCGGCTGCGCACTCGACGAATAAAAGGGGGCTCTCGAAGAAACCCGCCGGTTATGGGTCGACCTGGAGAACGCCGACTACATCCGCGAAAGACTCGACCTGCCCGGTTGCCGCATAGCGCTGCGTGTTGATCGCGAGGTTTGCACCACCGCCGGCGAAGTTCTCTCGCGCGACGTGCGGTATTTCGTCTCAAGCCTCGATCCTGACAGCGTTACCGCTGCGGACCTCTTGCGGTACGTCCGCGACCACTGGCGGCTGGAAAACGGCCCCCACTTCTTGAAAGATCGGTGGTGGGACGAAGACCGCCACCACACCCGGCGGCCTGGCCTCTCCGCCTGCCTGGCAGCCATCAACAATGCCGCCCTCTCGATCCACCGACTCCGCTCCGACCCCAAGCTACCGGTCCGAGCTGCCGCCGACTACATCGCCTGGAACCCTGACCTCGGGCTCCGCTTGCTCAATTCGTGACTTTGCAGTTCTCCTGCCGCCACGTGTAAATAGCCGCTGGTCACGTTAACATTTGCGTGTCCGGCCGCGTCCCGTACTTCCGCCGGAGTTCGCCCCCCCAGCCAATGCATGGCTGATAAACGCGTGCCGGCCGTGGTGAATAGTGAGAGACTTGAGTCGTTGCGAGCCCAATACTTTGCACGCCGTCCGGAATCGCTTGCGAAGCGTGTGGCGGGAAAATGCCAAGTACTCTCGGCCAGCAAGGAGCGATGCAATGAATGGCTGAGTTTCGCCTGTTTTGGACTCGATCCACTGTGCCTTCCAGGCCGCGATGTTGGCGAGCGTACCCGCATCCCACCACTATGGCACCATGCGCGACTTGCCGCCATTGGCCGCTCCGCGGCGGATTCTCAAATGCGGTCGGACCACGTCGATTCGGACATCAGCGATCTGCAACTGGGCGATCTCGCTCGCCCGCGGGCCACAGCAACAGGCCAGGCGAAAAATGATGAAGTTGAGCCGCGCGTTCTTCGACCGCGGCGTCTTGTGCTTCCCCGTACTGATTGCGGATGTGCCGCCGCGTTTTGCGGTGGCTCGTCTCGTCGTTGATGTGGGCCGATTGGGCCGGCTGCTGGGAGCGTTCCCAGGCGGCCCACGCTTCCCGTTCGATCCGGTCCAGCTTCTTGAGCTCGATCTCGCGCGCGAGGTCAAAATCCCGGACCATCGACTCCCGCCATTCCTTGCGGATCCACTGCAAGTCGGCGCACATCGTGCCTTGGGTGTAGCCCAGGTGCTGGGCGATCTCGGTTTGGGTCCAGCCCTGGATGTAGAGGTCGGCCACATTCTTGCGGCGTTCGACGATGGCAAGTTTTTTGCTGCGTGCGACCGGCATTATTGAGCCTCTTGGGGAATCGGGGTTTCGGGGCCGTCGTTGCTCCAAAGACGGCCCGCATTGGCCTGGATCCTCTGCTGGCAGTCGTCCAGCGCGTCGGTGTAGATCGCCAGCGCTTCATCCCCAAACCGGCGTCCGACTAGCTCGGCCGCATTGCGAATCCGGTCGGCGAACCAGTTGCAGAGCTTTTCCACTTCGCGGGCCGAGACCAATTCCTTTTCGCGTTCCAGTCGATCGAGTCGAGCAAGGAGTGCTTTTTCTTCGCGGTAGCGCTCCAGTGCCGGGCTATGGCCTCCCGAGCGCAACAGGTCGTCGTCCTCCGATGCGAAACGGTAAGCGTGACGGGCCAAGAAGTCGTGGAAGGCGGCCACGAATTTGGGCAGCTCGATCACGGGGCCTCCAATCGGCAAGCCGTAGCGGGCCGCCTGCTCGTTGAGCACTTTTACCTGGCGGCCCGACATCCGCTGCCAGTGTTTCTTGGGAATCGAGCCGTAGTACTGCCAGCGGAGACGTTCTTCCCGGTCCCGCTCGAATTTGGCCAGCGCCGACTGTTCCCGGCGCGACAGCTTTTCTTTGCGCAGCAGCTTGCCGTAGGCAGCCGCCAATTCCTGGCGCTCCATTGCAGGGAGTGCGGCCAAAGCCGCGCCATGCTCTCCATTCCGCTGGTTCATGGCCCCATCTTGCGCCGCTTACTTACCTGGACAATTCGAGGTGGTACGTGAAAAAAAGTGCCCCGATGCGGGCGACACCCACCCCCGGGAGCCGGCAGCGGAAGAACCCAAAACCTCCCAGCATTCGGCAACTTCGGGGAATCTTCGCCCACCTCGGCAGAATCTGCTGGATGTTCTCGGCACGTCGAGGTAACTGTCACTCGTGTGCCGCGGCGTTCGCGGCGCCAACGATGTTCTATGTCACGAGGAGATGAACGATGGCTACCAAGAAGAGAACTACCACGAAGAAACGAACTACCACGAAGGCGGTCCGGATCGACGCCGGGATGAAGGCGCTCGCCAAGTCGGTCGTGGCGTCCAAGGCCAAACGGAAGACGGCCAAGGCCGCGAAACCGAAGCACAGAGCGCAAACCGGGCGCGCTCGACGCGGCCGCCAAGGTACTCGGCACGTCGAAGGAGCCGATGACGACCAAAGAGATGATCGACGCGATGGGGGCCAAGGGATTGTGGAAGAGCCCCGGCGGCAAGACGCCGGACCGGACGCTCTATTCCGCTATCTTGCGGGAGATCATCACGAAGGGCAAAGAATCTCGCTTCGTGAAGACCGAGCGGGGTAGGTTCACCGCGACCGGAAAGCAGCCCGGTTTTGCATTAGGAAAGTCGGGGATTTGCCGATAAGAACGCCCGCGAAGGCCTTTCGTCGGGCGTTTTCTCGTGACCGGGCGCCCGGGCACTAGTAAAGATAACTTGACTAACGGGAGGTCTTAGACAAGACTTCTTTACTAACGCCCCGTAGCAGTAAAGGGAGCTTGACCAGCCATGAAGCGAGAAACTGGAACCTACCGATCGACGACGTTCGGCGGCGAGACGGTCCGCGCTTTCGTTCCCTACCCACTCCCTCCACGCCAACCCGAATTGCAGCTCGACGGGCACTTGACGAACCTGCTGGCCGAGGCGAACGCTGCGGTGGGCAAACTGGCTGTCGCGGCCGACATGGTTCCCAGCGCAGATTGGTTCCTGTACGGATTCGTACGCAAAGAGGCGGTTGTCACTTCGCAGATCGAAGGGACGCAGGCAACGCTGCAAGAGGTGCTCGAGTTCGAGGCCACCGATAAGGCCGAGCGGCCGGATGATGTTCGGGAGGTTTGCAATTACGTCGATGCGCTCAACTGGGCCCGACGTGAAATCCGTCGCCCCAAGGGAATCCCACTGAGTACACGTTTGCTCTGTGGCGCTCACAAACGGCTGATGCGCGGCGTCCGTGGTGCCGAAAAGCTGCCGGGCGAGGTTCGCAGAACTGGATTGGCGGCACGCGGCCCGGCAATGCCCGCTTCGTCCCACCACCACCCGACGACGCCAAAACTGCGTTGACCGATCTCGACAAATGGATTCACATCGACGATCCTTTGCCACCACTGATCAAAGCCGGGCTGGCTCATGTCCAATTCGAGACCATCCATCCGTTCCTCGACGGCAATGGCCGCATCGGGCGTCTCTTGATTGCGCTGTTGATCGAACACTGGGGAATGCTGCCGCTGCCGATCCTGTATTTGAGCGTCTCGCTGAAGCGGCGACACGATGAGTATTACAGTCACCTTTCCTCCGTTCGGTCAGACGGCGATTGGGAGGGTTGGTCTCGATTCTTTCTCGAATGCGTCTGCGAGGCTGCGGATGACGGGGTCGGGGGCGCGCAACGACTCTTTGCATTGCTGAGTAAAGACCGCCGGGCCGTCGTCGCTCACGCCAGCGTGACGATCAGTGCAGTGCGGCTGTTCGATCAGCTTCCGAAGCAGCCCATCCTCACCCTCGCCAAGGTGATGGAGATTCTGAATACAACGAAGCCGACGGCATCCAAGGCGATTGACTCGCTGCAACAGGCGGGCGTACTGCGTGAGATCACGGGAAAGCAGAGGGACCGCGTCTACGCCTACGATCGCTACCTCGCGGTCCTCAACCGCGGAATGGAGTAGCATCGTGGCTCGCCCTTGAATAGGGATTGTTTCACGATGGCAACGATGGCCACCTCGGGGCCATGTCGCGTGGTGGGAGCAGTGGGCCAAACTTCGGCAATGGTCGCAACTCGGCGCAAGCGTCGCGTTCACAAAGCCACCTCCGCGGTCACAACCCGCTCCGCTGTCCTTCCAGTGAAGTTCTCCCAACGTTGGACGATCACGTCGCAGTACAGGGTATCGAGCTCCGTCAAGTATGCGTAGCGGCCCGTCTGCTCGCAGGCAATCAGCGTCGACCCCGAACCTCCGAACAGGTCAAGCACATTCTCGCCAAGGCGCGAGGAATACTGAATTGCACGCACCACCAGCTCGACGGGCTTCTCGGTGAGATGCACCATCTTGGTCGGGTTGATCTTCTTCACACTCCAGACGTCGACGGCGTTCGTTGGCCCGAGGAATTGATGGGCGGCACCTTCTCGCCAACTGTAGAAGCACCACTCGTGGTTGCCCATGAAGTCTTTGCGCGTGAGCACCGGGTGCTCTTTCACCCAAATGATCGCCTGACTAAAGTACAGCTCCATTTCCTTGAGCACCGGCGGGTAGTTGGCACAATTTGCGTAGCCGCCCCAGATGTAGAAGCCTCGCCCCGGTTCGAGCACGCGGGCCATATTGCCGAACCAAGCCTCGAGCAGTGCATCAAACGCGACGTCGGAAACGAAGTCATTCGCCAGCGGCCGGTCCTTGGCTCGCAGCTTCTTCTGCGTCGGTTTCGACTTTTCAGGATGCCGCCTCAGGTCAAACTTCTGGTGGTGCGTCTTCGGCGCCGCGAAGGAACTGTTGCCAGCGGCGATCGCGTTGTTTGAGCGAGGTTCCACCTTCACGTTGTACTGTGGGTCGGTGTTCACCAACTGGATCTTCGCGCCGTCGAGGAGGTGGTCGACGTCGTCTGGCTTGCTGATGTCACCGCACAAGAGGCGATGGTCGCCAAGAATCCAAAGGTCACCGGGCTGCATCGTTGCTTCGTCGGGCGGGGCCGGAATGTCATCGGGATCCGTGAGACCGCCAGCGGCTTCGTCGCCCATGATCTTCGTGAGCTCGTCCGCGGAGAAACCCAACAGATTGAGATCGAAGTCGGCTTCCTGCAGCTGGGCCAGTTCGAGTGGCAATAAATCAAAGTCCCAATTGGAGAGGTTGGCGGTTTGGTTGTCGGCGATTCGGTATGCCTTGAGCTGCTCCGGCGAATGGTCGGGGGCCACGTGGACCGGCACCTGCTCGAGGCCCAACTGCTGGGCCGCCTTCCAGCGGGTGTGCCCCACCACGATGACGCCCTCCTTGTCGACCACGATCGGCTGGCGGAAGCCGAACTCGCGCAAGCTGGCCGCCACGCCGTCGTCGTTGAGACGGGGGTTATCGTCATACGGCCGGATTTCGACCGACTTGCGAAGCTCAATCTTCATCGAAATGCACTCCGTTAGACTTCCGACAAGCAAAACAAACTATGCCTACAATGGCGGCTGTTCCCGCCTCCCTTACCGGCGAACCAGTACCTCGCCGGTTGGCCACGTGCCGCGAAAGGGCGGCGGTTGGACCAGTGGCCGCCACGAGTGGGAGCGCCGCGACACGGGCCAACGTGGGCGACGTGGGCGGAAGACACGCTAATCACGGCCGCCTCATTGCGTCTTGCTGGCGGCATCGACGAGCGCTAGAATCGCCGTTTGGATGGCTTCGGGAAGCTGGTCCCACGCGGCCACGACGCGGGCCAACTCGGGCGGGAGTTGGGCGCTAGGAACGCCGTCCTGGGAGGACGGCACCACTGCGGGCACCTCGCCTTGCGGAGCGTTGCGCAACTCCGTATCGTCGTTAGTAGTTACGCGATCGTGGCTTTGACCTCCGAAGCCGAAGGTTAGTGGTTCGAATCCACTCGGGGATACTTTTGCGGCGCAACGACTTACGTCGTTGGCCGTTTCCCCGCCCTACACGGAATGCTGCACGGAATTTTGAAGCTCTGCGGCCGCTCAATGCGGCCCGCAGAGTATCTCGCCAAATCTCCGGTCACGCCGAGACATGGCGACACATTGCCTTGGCCGCGGGCCCGTCTGTCCGTTTGTGCTGCAGGCGAACTGGCGAACTATGGCGGAAAAGTGCATGTCGAGAGCCGTCGTGGGCAGATCTGCCGGCATGATGCGGATCGCAAAAAGCGCAATTCGCGCGTTTCGATACACTGCATCTTGCTCCTCGTGAAAAGAGTCAAGCGGTGACAAATTCGGCAAAGGTTTCACAAACTTTCGGCAGCCTCCCCGCGACCAGTTGTCAGCCATTTGGGTGGCCGTCACAATGATTTGAAGAATCCATGAAAGCTAGCGGATGACTGGCGGTTTGCAACTTGGCGTCGTAGCGACAGGTCGTCGCATCCACATCTCTAACTGCTGTCGTGTGCCATGCCCAAGCGATCTGAGCGCATCACCGCTCCCCAGTTCACGGCCCTCAAGGCTGAGGGGCGGAAAATTTCGATGGTCACCGCATACGACTATCCGTTCGCACAGCTCGTCGACGCGGCGGGCGTCGAGGGCATCTTGGTCGGCGACAGCATGTCGATGGTCGTCCAGGGGCACGACAGCACGCTGCCGGTGACGCTCGACGAGATGATCTACCACGCCGAGATGGTCGGCCGGGCGGTCGAGCACGCGCTGGTCGTGGTCGACATGCCGTTTCCGAGCTTTCACCTCGGCACGCACAAGGCGATCGAGAACGCCGGCCGCATCTTGAAGGAATCGCGCTGCCAGGCCGTGAAGCTCGAAAGCGGCGTCGAGCAGGCCGACACGATCGCGGCCCTGGTCTCGGCGGGCATTCCCGTGATGGCCCATTGCGGGCTGCGGCCGCAAAGCATCCACCAACTCGGCGGCTATCGCGTGCAGCGCGGGGCCGACGCCCTGATGGCCGACGCTCGGGCCGCCGAAGAAGCCGGGGCGTTCGCCATCGTGCTCGAATGCATCCCGCGGTCGATCGCCAAGGACATCACGGCCAAGGTCACGATTCCCACGATTGGCATCGGCGCCGGCGCCGACTGCGACGGCCAAGTGCTCGTGCTGCACGATTTGCTCGGCATCACCAGTGGCTACGTGCCCAAGTTCGTCAAGGCCTACGCCGATCTCAAGACGGAAGTTACCCGCGCGGTCGCCGAATACCGCGACGAAGTCCGCAGCGGCGCGTTTCCGGACAAAGAGCATGGGTTCGAATGATCTGCATACGACATTGACGTGCGAGTGCGGCAAACCATTCGATGTGAGCGCCGCTAACGCTGGCACCCAGATTCCGTGCACCTGCGGCAGGATGGTGGTCGTTCCGACTTTGAGTAAGATGCGCGTGCTCGCAGGCAAAGATGCCTTTATATCCGATCCTGTCGATGCAATTCGCAAGGTACAAGTTGACGGTCGGAGTCCGGCTGGAGAGCAGTGTCTTCTTTGTCATTCGCATTCTCCGGCAATGTATCGGTGCGATGCGACGTGCGAATCAACATACGTGAAGCGCGGCGGTGACGTGGAATCGAACGATATTCCCCATCTGTTGGCCTACGTCTTTTTCAGATGGATCGTCGGAGCTTTCGTATCGTGGGGTCGTGGTCCGAAAGAAGCAGAGGTTCGCGGTCACGACGTAGGTGTCACGCTTACAATCCCGATTTGCGATGCTTGCGCGGCTACGAAGGGGAATCCGACGCGACCTTCCGTAGCCAGACAGTTAATGCAACTTGTGCCGGCCTACAAAGACCTGCTCGCGCACTCTCCTGACCTAACGCTGACAATTAAGCGCGACGGGAAGTGACAATTGGGCCGAGGACGGCCCGGCACGCTCCTATTTCCCCCATTCACCGATGCAGCGCACAGGTCCGCCATCGTCGCACGACGTGCCGCTGAGCCGATAGCGGTTCCGCGCGATCCAGCGGTACAGCGGTCGCCAGAGGAACATGCTGCCGGGGAAGTAGAGAAACGGCGAGGCCCACCACAGCCGTCGCAGCCGCCGCGTGAGATAGCGAATCGCCTCGGGGCCCCAATGGCGGTTGCCGTAGCGGTCGACGATTACCATCTCCTGCATCATCCGCTCGTGCGTGAGGTCGGGAAACCGGCGGGCCACCTCGGGGTCGTGCAGCGAGAGATAGGAGAGCCGCCCTTGGCAATCCCACCAGGGCAGCTTGCGAATTTGCGCGGTGCAGATGCGGCACTGGCCGTCGTAGACGACGACGTCGCTCTCCGGCCGCTCGTCGGGCGTGGGCAGGTGCTCGGTAGTCAAGATGTCGCACGATGCGGTGGCCATGATGTTCAATTGTACGTCCCAGACTACGGATTAACCACGAGATGGCGGACAGCGGACTCCCGCAATGCTAACCGTCGTCGTGGCTTGGAATTAACGTGGAATTTCGACGCGTTTGGTCTATCATTGTGACGATCAGTCCCGCAAGCGGTATAATCGATAGGAGAGTTTTGGCACGCCCATGCTGTTTGGGGAACGCGTTCATGAACGAGCTACGCAACCAGGTCGCCCGAGCGCAGCGGCGGCTGGTGATCGAGCAGTATCTGGCCCGCTGCGTGCGGTGCTTGTTTGCGGCGCTCGCGGTCGCGGCGATTGCGATTGCCGTGCCGCGGTTGGTGGCGGTCGCCAATCTTCCGTCGAATTGGGATGCGCTGTGGCTGATCGGGTCAATTCTCGCGGGCCTCGTCGCGGCGGCAGCCTGGACGATCGTCTCGCGTCGTACCGCGCTCGACGCGGCCATCGAGATCGACCGCCGCTTCGATCTCCGCGAGCGCGTGGCGAGCAGCCTGTCGCTTAGCGATGCCGAATTCCACACCCCGGCCGGCCAAGCGCTGGTGAAGGATGCGATGCGTGCGGCAGGCCGGATCGACGTCGGCGACCGGTTTCGAGTGCGGATAAGCCGCCGCGCTTGGTTACCGCTCTTGCCCGCGGCCCTGGCGTTCCTGCTGATGACATTCGTGAATCCGCCCGACGCGACGAGCAGCCTCGATCCGAATGCGACGGCCGCCGTCGCCAAGCAGATCAACACGGCCGCCGAGTCCGCCCGCAAGAAACTCGCAGAGCAGCGCGAGCAGGCGAAGCGTGAAGGCCTCAAAGCGGCCGAGGGATTGTTCAAGAAGATTGAGGCCGGTACGCGCGAACTGGCCGATAAGAAAAACCTCGACCGTTCGAAAGCGGCCGTGAAGCTCCACGACCTGGCGAAGCAGCTTGAACAGCGGCGGAAGCAGCTCGGCGGCAAAGACGGCCTGCAGAAGCAACTGCAGAATCTCAAGGATCTAGGCAGCGGCATGGCCGGGGAAATTGCCCAGGCCATGAAACTAGGCGATTTCCAACAAGCGGCCAAGGAAGTCGAAAAGCTTGCCCAACAGCTCCACGACGAAAAGCTGGACGACGGTGCCAAAGCCGATCTCGCCAAACAGCTCGGCGCGATGAAGGACAAGCTCGCTTCAACCGCCGACGCCCACCAGCAGGCGATGGAAAATCTTCAGCAGCAAATCGAACAACAGCGGCAGGCAGGCGACCTCGACAAAGCAGGCCAGTCGCAGCAAAAACTCGACGACCTCGCCGCACATTCGCCGCAAAAGGACACGCTGCAAAAGCTCGCCGACCAACTGGGCCAAATGCAGAAGGGCTTGCAGCAAGGCGACGCACAGCAAGCTGCCGACGCGATGAAGCAAATGGCCCAGCAGCTGGGCGAGATGCAGCAGAGCGCCAACGAAAAGAAAATGGTGGATGCTGCGATCGAAAACCTGCAGGCGGCCAAAGACGCGATGCTCTGCCAGAATTGCCAGGGTGCCGGCTGCGAACAATGTCAGAGCGACTCCGGCAAGAATGCGATGACCGACTCCAGTGGCCAGAACGTCAAGCCGGGCCACGGCATCGGCACCGGCCGCGGCAACGCCGGTCCGTCGGACGACGAACTGGCTGCCGGCACGCAAAAAATCCAAGTGCGGCAGCAGCCCGGCCGCGGCAACGCCGTGTTCGCGGGCCGCGTCGAAGGCGCCAACATCAAGGGCGCGGTCGAGGCCACGATCCAGCAACAAATGTCGAGCTTCGGCACGGCGCCGGCCGACCCGCTCTCCACCGATGGCTTGCCGCGCAATCGCCGTGAACACGCCGAGGAGTATTTTAATTTGCTCCGTGAGGGAAAATAATCACCCGCGGTTTCGCCTCGCTCCGCAAGCAAAGCTAGCACGATTGGCCACTCCAGACATTCTGATGCGTATAGACAGTCTGCGCCCAGCGGCGTAGATTGGCTAAGTTCTGTGGCTTCGGGCAAGGAGTCTGGCGAGCCGCCGCAGGAAGCGAACTTTGAGCTGTCGTCCACGTGGCCGGCAGCCCCTCTCATTGAATCGTTCCAGCGAGCACCCACGCAGTCCGCCAGTTCGTTTGCCACCTAGATTTACGACTATCCCTGACATGGAAAGGACATTCCGATGCGCCGATCATTCACTCGTCTTGGAACAAAATTAATTCTCAGTTTGCTGATCGTCGATTCGGTTGCCTCTGGTCGAGTGGGGCAGCCCTCGCCATCGACTCGAATCTCTCTTCGCTAATTGCGAACGCCCGCGAAAAGTTCACGCCGGTGAGCAAGGCACAGGTCGCCGAGGCCAAGGCCACGCTCGCCAAATCGGCCAACGGACTCGAACGCTATCTCGGCCCGCAAACCGCCAACGGCAAGAAGTGGCTCGACTATCTCCGCTGGGAAGCCTGTCAAAAGGAACTCTCCGCCGATCAACCGCAGTTCAAGCCGTTGGTGGCCACGTACGAACAGCTCAACCAGGATCAAGCCGGGCTCGAACTCAAGCCGTTCCGCCAGCTCTCGGACGCACTGAAACATTACATCGACTTGGCCGTCATCGCGCGGCAAGAGAACCAAGCCGAAACCTATGGCAAGCAGCTCGACGGGCTCGCCAAAGAACTTGACGAGTACGCTCAGAAACCGACGCCCTCGGTCGGCTCGGCGATCGGCCGGCGACTCGATCTGTTGGCCGGCCTAGGGCAAGCCTCTGATTTGGTAGACGGCGTGCGCGGAGAGTTCTCGCGTACGAACGCGTTGGTCACCGTGTCGACCAGTTTACTGCGTGCGGCGGCCGACAAGCCGATCGACCGCGACGATCCGATCACCGACATAATCCTCGGCACCAACATCCGCGGCGAGGGGCACACCACCGGTGCGGTCGCCTTGAAGACCGATTCCCAGTAACGACAAAGCGGTAATCGAACTGAAGACAAATGGCCGCGTGGTTTCACAAAACGTCGGTCGCAATGGGCCGGCGGTGATTCGCAGCACCGGCTACACCGATTTCAACGCATCGCAACTCGTCGAACTTACCAGCTACCGATTTTCGGGCGTCTTCCAGCCCGGGTGTCCGCCACGAACAGCTCCAACATCCACTCGGTGAGCAAGGCGGGCGGCGGCTTCGGACGACGCATTGTCGCCAACGTCGGCACACAAAAGGCCCATGAAAAGCAGGGGCAAGCCAACCGGATCGCCGCCCAACACGCCGAACGGCCGCATCGCCCGCCGGATGACGGACGAAGTCAACAGCCGACTCGACAAGGCCTGGAATCGCTTCCAAGACGAGTACCGGTTGCCGCTGGAACGCCGCGGCGAACCTTTGCAATGATTGGGTTCAGCACCACCGACGCCGAGACTGGCGTTCGAAGCCACGCAGGCGAATCGGAGCCAACTCGCCGCGCCCACCGAACCGCCCGCGGCGCCGGCGGATGCCGACCTCGTGATGAGACTGCACGAATCGGCGGTGAACAATTACACGTCGGCCCTGCTCGGCGGGGCCACGCTCAGCGAGACCAAGGCCGGCGAAGGCACCCACGCCGACGTGAAGCTGCCCAAAGCGATCAAGGATGCTTGGAAGAGCCGCATGGACGACAAGGCACCAGCGGCAGACGCCGACTTCGAGCCGTGGTCGCTCACGTTCCGCCGCGACCAGCCGATCAGCGTGAGCTTCGTCGACGGCAAGATGCAACTCACGATCCACGTCGCCCACCTCAAGTCGGGCAGCGACGTGTTCGACAACTGGGACGTCACCAGCACTTACACGCCGGAACTCAACGACGGCGGCGTGACGCTCCACCGCGACGGCGAGCTTGTCGTGCTGCCGACCGGCTTCGACCCAGAGAAAGGCCAGCTTTCCTCGCGGCAGGTCGCCGTGCGGCGCAATCTGACCAAGGTGCTCACCGAGCGCTCCGACAAAGGCCGCGGCATCCCGCTAACCATCAAAATCGACCAACTCGAACCGAAAGACAATCTGGAAAACGTCGGTCCCTTGCCGGTGAAGGATTTCGTCAGCGAGAACGGCTGGCTGACCGTCGCCTGGAATCGCAAGTAGCGACGCACATGCGCCGGCGGCCTGTTACAATGGAGTCATGGACTCCCTTGTCGACATTGCGTTCGATTGCCTGCCGCTACGAAGCGTCGGCCGACTCGATGTGCCGCTCGATGCGTCGCCGGAGTTTCGAGCCCGCATCGAGCACCTCAAGCGGGCAATCGAGCGGCACGGCGTCGAAAACGCGTACTTTCTTTACAACGCCCACTGCATCTACCGGCTGGCCAACTCCGACGTCGACGGCATGCTGCGGTTCGCGTTCGAGGGCACGCTGCTCACTGACCGCAGCGACGCCAAGGCCGATCGGGCGGATCTGACGATCGAGCTGGTCAGCGAAACCTGCGGCGGACTCCCGGCCGTCGTCGTCGAATGGTTTTGCGGAGCGGTCGAGCAGGCCGTCCTGGTCGAATTCGACCACTTCATTGCGGCCGGACATCTCGCACGGCGAGTCAACGAACTGGAGCGGCTCGCACAATTGGCCGAGCGCTCGGATTTCGCTGGCATGAATCTCTGACGGCGCCAGCGGCGAAGCATGATTCGCGGCGCGAAGCCGCCAGCTTCGCTTGCGTCTTCGCGCCGGAACTTTACCGACCCACACGTAAAGCCAGAGAGAATCGTCAAAGTTTGACGATTGGGCCGACGATAACAGTCGTGCTGATTGCTCTGTGCCGGCGCTACGGTTCTTCGTGGCCCGGTGTGTAAGGGGAGCAGCCCGGGGGGGAAACGGTCGCAGTTGTCGGCCGGCGGCACGTTGCCGCCGCCACGGCGCGTCCGCCTACACCCTGAGCCGCTCGCCTTGGCGATACGGCCCAGGTGCCATGCACTTGAGCCACCGAGCACAGCCATGAATCATCGTTGTCGCAAACGTCTCGCGCTGGTGCTCAGCGCATCGCTCTTGGCGACGGGCTGCCAGCCGCAGCAACCGTTCTTCTTCAAGGAAGACGGCGACCTGTCGCACTACCTCGACGTCGCCACGGAAATCGAATATCCCGACGTCGAGGAACCGTCTCTCGACGAAGTGAATTGCGCCAAGCCGCCGCTCACGCTCAAGAACACCGACAACTACGAGATGTGGGACCTCTCGCTCGAAGAGGCCATGCACATCACGCTCTGCAACAGCCAAGTGATGCGCCAGCTCGGCGCACGGGTGCAATCGTTCGCCCCGGAAACCATCTCGCGGACATTGGTCAGCCCGGTCGCGGTCACCACGGCCTACGACCCGGCCCTGGCGGAAACGGTCACGGGCCTGTCGGTCGGCGAACCGTTCCAAGGCTCGGGCCCGGAAGCTGCCCTCTCGGAGTTTGATGCTCAGCTCGACGCCAGCGTGTTCTGGGAGAAGAACCATCGGCCGCAGAACACGTCGACTATTTCGACCAGCGATTTTCAGACAAGACACTGGTACATTTACAGCGGGAATCACCAAAACAGCGGCCACGGGCACGACCTTCACGGTTCGCAACAACACGTCCTACGACCAGAACAACACACCGACCACGTTTCGCCCGTTGCCCAGCGATTGGACCACCAATTTCGAAGCCAGCTTTAATCAACCGTTGTTGCAAGGCGCCGGCACGCAATACAACCGCATCGCCGGTCCACTCGATTTCAGTCAATACGCGGCCGGCGTCCGCAATCCAATCGATGGCGTGATGATCGCTCGCATTCGTACCGACGAGTCGCTCGCAGATTTCGAAGGCTCGGTGACCAACTTGACGCGAGACGTAGAAGACGCCTACTGGGAACTTTATTTTACGTATCGCGACCTGGAAGCTCGCAAGCTCGGCCGCGACAGCGCGCTGGAGACCTGGAAGAAAACCGCTGCCCTCTACCGCGCCGGCTCGCAGGGTGGCAGCGCCGATCGCGAAGCCCAGTCCCGCTCGCAGTACTTCCTCTTCCGCGGCCAGGTGGAGCAGGCCCTCACCGATCTCTACCGCGCCGAGAATCGTCTGCGGTACATCATGGGCTTGTCGATGTCCGACGGAAGGCTGATCCGGCCCAGCGACCAGCCTACCACGGCCCGGGTCGCGTTCGATTGGTCCAGCATCCATTGCGAGGCGATCACGCGGCGCGTGGAAATCCGCAAGGAGAAATGGGAAGTCAAGCGTCGCGAACTCGAATTGATCGCCGCCCGCAACCTGCTCCTGCCGCGCCTCGACGCCACCGGCCGCTATCGTTGGCTGGGTTTGGGTGACGGCCTGATTGGCCAAAACGGAAATCCAAACTTCACTCAGCCCGGTTCCAATGCATTCCAGGACTTGACCACTGGCCAATTTCAAGAATGGCAGCTCGGTCTGCAGTTGAACATTCCGATCGGTTTCCGCCGCGAGCTCTCTGGCGTCCGGCACCACGAACTGCTCATTGCCCGCGAGCGGGCGATCCTGCAAGACCTGGAGCTGGAAGTCTCGCACCAATTGGGTGACTCGATCCGCGACGTCGACAACAACTACGGTCTGTCGCAGACGAACTTCAATCGCCGCGTAGCCTCCGAGAAGGAGGTCCAGGCGGTCGACGCCGCCTACCAGGCCGACCGCGTGACCTTGGACCTGTTGCTCGACGCCCAGCGTCGCCGGGCCGAGGCGGAAAGCGCCTATTACCGGTCGTTAATCGATTACAACAAGGCTATAATGAACGTCCATTACCGCAAGGGCTCGCTGCTGGATTACAACGGCGTGTACTTGGCGGAAGGCCCCTGGCCGGGCAAGGCTTATTTCGACGCCATGCGTGAAGCTCGCAAACGTGATGCCAGCATGTATCTCGACTACGGCTTCACGCGCCCCAACGTCGTTAGCCGCGGGCCCTACCAACAATTGACCGGCGAAGGTTGTGAGGAAGGTTGTGCTCCCGAGGGCATGCAGAAAATGGGCCCGGCCACCGAGCCAATGAACGGTCCGCAGGAAACGCTTCCGCCGCCCCAGGATCCGCAATCGACATCGGCGCCAATGGGGTCGGCAGCGCGCGGCGCCGTCGACAGCAACAATGCCACGTCCGCCATGAGTATCCTGCCCATCGACCGTAACCAACCGCCTCCCATCAATGAACGTCAAGCGAATAACACGCCTGCTGAAACTGCTCGAAATACTCCAGTCTGGGAGTGGGCAAAACGCTGACGGCTTGGCCAAGGCGTGCGGCGTGAGCCGTCGGACGGCCTTTCGAGATATTGAAGCACTCCAAGCGGCCGGCGTGCCGATCGCCTTCGACGCCGAGCACGACCGCTATTCAATTCCGGGTTCGTACTACCTGCGGCCGGTCAATTTCACGGCCGCCGAAGCGCTGTCGCTCGTGGCGCTGGCCAACGAAATGGGCCGAAGCGACCGCTTGCCATTTTACGAGCCGGCCCATGCCGCTGCCCTCAAGCTCGAAGGCAGTCTGCCCTCGGCATTACGCGAGGAACTGCGGATGATGACGCGGTCGATCCGCATTCAACCTTCCCCCGTCAGCCCACTCGAAGCCAAGCGAGGGATTTATCAGCAGCTCGTCGACGCCCGCGCCACGCGGCGCGTCGTCCGCATCGAGTACGACAGTCTCACGGAATGGGAGCGGATTCGCACGAAGCTGCGCCCTTACCACCTCTTATTCTACCGTCATAGTTGGTACGTCATCGGCCGTTCGTCGCTGCATAGCGCGGTGCGGACGTTCAATCTGAGCCGCATTGCTACGCTCGAAGTGTTGCCCAAGCGGTTTTCGATCCCTCGCAGCTTCAGCATCGAGCGGCATTTGCGCAATGCTTGGGCTTTGATACCGGGAGACGGGCCGGATCGGCGGGTCGTCGTCCATTTTAAGCCTATGGTCGCGCAAAACGTTGGCGAAGTGATTTGGCACCACACGCAAGAACTCGAATTCCAAGAGGACGGATCGCTGATCTACCGGGCCTGCGTGTCGGGTATCCACGAGATCGCCTGGTGGATTCTCGGTTACGGCGACCAGGCCGAGGTGCTTAAGCCGGCCGAGCTGCGGCGGCTGGTAGCCGAACGGGCCAAGAACATGGCCGCCATTTATCACGGGACAGACCTCCGGCGGCCGACAATCGTAATTCCTCTATAATTCATCCGGGTTGAAAATCATGTTCTTTTCCTTCGACGGCATCGATGGCGTTGGCAAGACGACGCAGATCGATTTGTTCTGTACCTGGGTGCGCGAACGGGGCTGCGAGGTCGTCTCCTGCCGCGATCCGGGCAGCACGCCGCTCGGCGAACAAGTGCGAGAGATCCTCTTGCACAGCGACGCGGAGACCCCCATCGGTCGCCGCAGCGAAATGCTGCTGTACATGGCCGCCAGGGCCCAGCTTGTCGACGAGGTGATTCGCCCGGCGATCGCGGCCGGAAAAACCGTCGTTTCCGACCGCTTCCTGCTCGCTAATCTGGTGTATCAGGGCCATGCCGGCGGGCTGGACGTGGAATCGATCCGCACCGTGGGCGCGGTGGCGATCGACGGCGTCGAGCCCGATGCCGTGTTTCTGCTCGACATGCCGCCCGCCGCGGCCGACGGCCGAATCCGCCGCGCGCTCGATCGCATGGAACAGCAAGGGGACGACTATCGCCAACGCTTGCGAGAGGGCTTTCTCGCCGAAGCGGCTCGCGCCCTCGACCAAGTCCACGTGATCGATGCCAACCGTCCGATCGAAGCGGTCCAGGCCGACATTTGCTGCATTGCCATTGAGCTATTCAAGCGTCGAGCGTGGGTGTAGCACGACCTTGCGGCATTCATCCGCACGCCCCACAACGCGCATGTTGCCTGCCTTTACACAATAGCGTCGCGCATGAGTCCGCACGACTGCAAACGGCAATTTCCTTGGCGCATCATGTAATTGACGGAATTTTGCGAAAGCGTTAAAATTCGGCCGCGTTGCTGGCAACGACTTGACAGAACCGCAACTTCGGTCATTTCGTCGCAGCCAACCTGGGATTGGGTAGCAGCGTGACACGATCGGATCATACGTGCAGGGCAAGCGCGGTTTTTACTCACTTGGATCCGGGCAGAGGCCGATTTCATCGGAGCCAGATTTGCTGGCAGGTTGACGTATGAAGTTGGCAGCGTGAGGTTGGCGTGAGTTCGAGCCCGCTTTGTTGTGGTGTGCAGGATGAAACGCCGCCAGAACGAAACGACGTGGATCGCACATGCGCCGGCAAAGCTCAATCTCTTCTTGGAAATTCTTAACCGGCGACCCGATGGTTTCCATGAGCTGGAAACGCTGATGGTGCCGATTCGTTTGCTCGATTCACTGACTCTCGAGCCCACGCCGGCTGAGGCGAAGCGGTTGGGAGAAATTTCCTTCCGTCTCTTTGTTTGCGATCGCGGGCCTGGAACCGGCGCTGGATTCGCGGGAATCCCGGCGGGGAAAGACAACTTGGTGGTGCGGGCTCTCGGGTTGCTCCGCCAACGCAGCGGATGCCAATTGGGCGCCAACGTGGAGCTGTTCAAGCGGATTCCGGCCGCGGCCGGACTGGGCGGCGGTTCGAGCGATGCCGCTGCCGCGCTCGAGCTTGCCAATCTCGCCTGGGGTATCCACTGGCCCAACAAGCGGCTTGCCCGTCTGGCCGCCGAATTGGGCAGCGACGTTCCGTTTTTTCTGTCGCACGGTCCGGCCATTTGCCGCGGGCGCGGGGAAATTGTCGAACGACTACCGAGCGTACCTCCTTTCCACGTGGTGATCGTAAAGCCGCCCGCAGCACTTGCGACACGAGACGTCTACGAACGGCTCGACGTGCAGCCTTCGAGCGATTCTGCCCAACAAGCCAATGGCCGCTGTCGCCTGGGGGCGTTGACCCGAGGCGCTGCGGCGGGGAAATCTTTTCGGTTTGGATCAATGGATTTGCAACCGGTTGCAGGCCGCGGCCGACGCCCTCTCGCCGTGGATCGGGCGAATTCGGGCGGAGTTCGCCGCGCTCGACTTCCTCGGCCACCAATTGACGGGCAGCGGCACCGCGTATTTTGGCGTTTGCCGTCATGCCCAGCACGCCCGGCGATTAGCCTCGATTCTCAGGACGCGGCGGCTGGGACTCGTCTACGTCACCCGCAGTTGTTGCTAGATTTCGCGCCTACTTATGTAGTACGGCTACGCAAGGAGAACGTCCGTGGAAATCACCGAGGTTCGCATCAAACTCATGGATGAACCAGGCGAGCGTCTCAAGGCGTTTTGTTCGATCACCTTCGACGATTGCTTCGTGGTTCGCGATCTGAAGATCATCGAGGGCAGCAGCGGGCCGTTTGTCGCCATGCCCAGCCGCAAATTGACCTCGCACTGCCCGCGCTGCAGCATGAAGAATCATCTGCGGGCCGGCTACTGCAATCAATGCGGCGCGAAGCTCGAAGACGGCCGCGCGCCAAAAGATGCCGACGGACGCGCGAAACTCTACGCCGACATCGCCCATCCGATCAATTCCGACTGCCGCGAAATGATTCAACGCCGCGTGATTCACGACTTTCACGAAGAAATCGAGCTGGCGAAACAGCCGGGATACGTGTCGCGCTACGACGACTTCGAATTTGAATACGCCGACGCAACGCGCTCGCGGCCGGCGCGCTTCGATCCGCCGCACGGCCAGTCGGCCCCTGCCATGTCGCGACGTCCCCCGCCGACTCAGGCGAGGCCGGCCGAGCGCCCCATGCAGCAACGCGGCGATGCCCCGCCGGACAGGCCTTCAATGCCTCCAGCGACCGAGTCGGACAAGGGCTCGGGTTTCGGCGCCGGAATCTTTCCTGAATCTTAGCCGACACGTGCTCACGGCGCGACGATCGTAGCGATCGCATGGTGTGCGTAGCCGCGCAGCCATCTTGCCGCTTCTGCGTAAATCTCCAAGTCCGCTAAAAGTGCGTCCGTTCGCTGACCGATATATTTTCTGCGGGCGGTAAGGTGAACGGACTGTCAGACTCGGCAGTTTTGATAGCAGCGGTCATTGAATCTCCACGTCGTCGGGAAAGAGAACGAGCCACGGCCGGCTCTCCTCGCCGACCACAAGGAACTCCGGGGTTTGTGTCGATCGCCATTGGTCGCGTGCGACCGGGCAATCGTTCCACGATTCCCCTCCGCCATCACCTTCGCCTCGCGATCGGAGTGTTTCTATTCAAAGACCAGCCATGTCCCTGTTCAGCGAGGAATGGATTTCGCATGCCGACAGAATTTCAGCGGCTCGATGATCTTTCTGCCATACGACGTTACGTAAGCACCACACTTTGCGAAAAGGACCGATTGGAAGCAGATTTCTTTCCCTTATCCGAACAAGTCCTGCTACGACGGGGCGCACCGTGCGGCGTGTACTTTTGCCTGCACGGGCCGCGTTCCTTGTGCTTGACCGCGGTCTGGGAGACCGATAGCAACACGATCCTGTTTTACGGTTCCCGCGGCGAGCGGTTCCGGAAGACACAATTGATTTCCCCGCCTGAGATCGCGACAGCCGTCGAGGCTAATCGGCCAAGGGAATTGTCAGCGGCCTAAGTGTTTTACTACACGCGAATTCCGACTCGGAGGGCGCCAGACGGGCTGGCGAGGGGAAATGGGCGGAGTTTTTACCCAGCAATAACGACTGATTTCCCGTTGCAGAGGGCTGTGTCTGCAACGGGCTTGACCCGCTTGCGGCTGTTACTATACATTTTTATACTATCTGGCCGCAAGTCACACGGAGGTTGGTGATGTTAGTTCTTTCCCGCAAGGAAACACAGCGAATTCGTTTGGGAGATTCGATCGTCGTGACGATCGTGAAAATATCCGGGGACAAAGTGCGAGTCGGCATCGAGGCCCCGGCCGACGTGCTGGTCCTGCGCGACGAGTTGGAGGCCCGCAGCGACGCGGCGACGACCGCCCCCGCGTCCCAGGCCCGGCCACTGGTCGCCGGGGTGGCCGAAGCGCTGGCCGCGCTCGAGCGCTCGGCCTGATTGTCGGAGGGGCAGGCTGCCGAGTGGACGATTCGCCGGCGCCGGTCGATGCAGCCACTCCTCCGCGGGGCAGCACTCTCTTCTGGCCGTTACGCCATCGAGTGCGACGGCCCCTCCCGCCAGCTTCTCGCGCATGCAAAAGCCGTCGCGGCCTCCAAGAGGGCCGCGACGGCTGTGGATAATCGCATCGCCACGCGAGACTGCGTGCTAATCACGCGGTCGGATCGCGCCGGTCAGGCCGCTGTAATCGGCCCGATCGTCGTCGTGCCACAGCGGATGGCCGCTGCGGACCCGCTCCGCCAACACGTCGAGCTTTTCGCGCGTGCCGGCCGGGGCTTGAGTGGCTTTGAAATCTTCGTCGGTTTTTGGGGCGAAATCCTCGTCGTGGCCATATTTGAGGATCGCCTCGAAGACGTTTTTGAGCGTCGGATCGGGCATGGTACGTCGAACTCCTATGTCTAAAAAAGAGAGGTTGTGTGCGTTCAATGATCCGTCCGCGGCGGCCGTCCCATCCAAGGAAACCGCGGACGCTCGAATCCAATTCACGCCGGCCTTTTCAGGTGGGTGCCCCTTGCGGAATCATGGTGCAAAGCGGCCGGCTCGAACGACAGTTGTTAACACTGTCTTAATCAAACGATTATTAACGACCAAATCCGGAAGTCAAGCATTTTCTCCCGAGGTTTCCGGCCATAAAATGGCCTCCAGAGTCGACGACGTAAAACCTTGCGGCTTAGGCAAATAGGACGATTCGCGAGCCGGGTGTGATCACCCTGGGCCCGCTGCCGGACGGCCGGCCAGACACCTAGATAAGATGGGAAAACCGTTAGTCGGGTTCGCAGCACGAGATTCTTCTCACCAACCTGGGGGCCTCCAAGATGACCTGGATTCAACGCACCATCGAGCTGGCCGCCCAACCGCGGGGCTTCCATCTGATTACCCGAGACGTCCTGGCCGCCCTGCCGGAATTGGCCCAAATGGAGATCGGGCTACTCCACGTTTTCATCCAGCACACGTCGGCGTCGCTCACGATCAACGAGAACGCCGACCCCGACGTACCGGCCGATCTGGAGACCTCCTTCTCGGCCATCGCACCGGAAAGTTTCCCCTACCGCCACACCTGCGAAGGGCCGGACGACATGCCGGCCCACGTCAAGGCGTCGCTCCTGGGAGCCAGCCTCACGATTCCCGTGCGGCAAGGCACGCTGACGCTGGGCACCTGGCAAGGGAATCTACCTCTGCGAACATCGTCGCCGCGGCGGACGCCGCCGGCTGGTGCTCACGCTCTGGGGTGAGGCGGCCGGCTAGTGCAAGTCGTACCGACCCGTAGCGCGTACCTCGACGTGCTTTTCCGACGAAAGCGATGGAGATTCCACGACGTTCGGGTGATACGCGATCTGTCTACACGGTCCGATCGAATCCGGATCGCATGTAGTCTGATTCAACTTGGTTGCCAAATCTCAATCTGTCGCACGCGAGTCGAGAAGTCGGCCGACGACGAGGCGTGTAGCGATCGCGACAGGCCAAATGCTGGCGACCAAATCGACCGCCGCCAAGTGCCCGCTGCCGGCGTCGTCCCGTGCATGGGCATGAAGCGTCGCGCCGATAAACAGCGCATACAGGCTGCCGTAGATCGCCAGGTGCAGCATCAACACCGGCGCTCCCGACGCCCGGCCTCGAAACCGCGTGAGCGTTGAGCCCGTCGCGCCCAAGGCCACGAGCGCAAAGGCCGTGATCACCGGCACCACGGGCCACCAGACGGAAAGCACGAAGACCGATAGTCCGATGCCAATCAGCCCCGGCGCCGTTTGGGCGGCGCGAATGGCAGTCGGCGGCTGAAGCAATGAGGCACCCATTCCGGCAAACCTGGAGTCACGAAGAGGATGACTCCATTGTGATTGCCAAGCTGGCGAGCGCCTAGGAATCGGGCCCCGATTACCCAGATGCCACGGAAGGAATCGTAGCGTCAGCGCTCGGAAATGCACCAGTCGGCCGAAACACACGGCTTGGCGCCGCCATGACGATTGAGTCGGTGCGATTGGAGCAATCACCCCTCCGCCCGCTCCATGTCCGAAGCGTCGATGTCCTTGGCCGGCGCGGGGGCACGGCGCGTTTTCGGCCGTCGGGGCCGGTGCCGGGAACGATCATCGGGCTCGAAGAACTCTCTTCGATGAGTTTCTTTAGTTCCGTCGCGTCGATCACTTCTTGCTTGATGAGGCACTGGCTGACGGCCACCAACGCGTCGCGGCGCGATTCGAGAATGTGCTTGGTGAGCCGCAGACCCTCGTCGATGATCCGCTTCACCTCCTCGTCGATTTCCCGGGCTGTTTGCTCGCTGTGGTGCTGCATCCGCGGCATGTCGGCGCCGATCAAGAACGGACTGCGGTTGCTCTCGCGGTAGTTGACGCGGCCGAGCCGGCTCATGCCGAAGTCCATCACCATGCTGCGGGCGATTTCGGTGGCCCTTTCGAGGTCGTTCTGGCGCCGCTCGAAACGTCCTCGAAGATCATTTCCTCGGCCACGGTGCCGCCCAATAGCACCTGGATGCGGCTATCGAGCTCGCTCTTGGTCATCAGGAAGCGGTCTTGCTCGGGCCGCTGCATTGTGTAGCCCAGGGCGGCCAGGCCGCGCGGGATGATCGACACCTTGTGTACCGGATCGGTGTTCGGCAGCGACGAAGCCACCAGCGCGTGCCCCGCCTCGTGGTAGGCCACGCGGAGCTTCTCGTCCTCGTGCATGATGCGGCTCTTCTTCTCGAGTCCGGCGCTGGACCGCTCGACTGCCTCGTTAAAGTCGGCCATCGTCACAACTTGCCGCCCCTTGCGGGCCGCCAATAGCGCCGCCTCGTTCACCATGTTCGCCAGGTCCGCCCCGACGAAACCGCTGGTAATCGCGGCCAGCGACTTCACGTCGACGTCGGCGTCGACCTTGATGTTTTGCAGATGGACTTCGATGATCTGCTCGGCGGCCGCCGACGTCGGGCCGATCCACGAGCACGTGCCGGTCGAACCGACCGGGCCGCAACAGGGCCGAGTCGAGCGTTTCCGGCCGGTTCGTGGCGCCCATCACGATCACGCCGCTGTTGGTGCCGAAGCCGTCCATCTCGACCAGCAGGGCGTTGAGCGTTTGCTCGCGTTCGTCGTGCCCGCCGATGTTGCCGCTGCCGCGCGTTTTGCCCAAGGCGTCGAGCTCGTCGATGAAGATGATGCACGGTGCCTTTTGCTCGGCCTGTTGGAACATGTCACGCACCCGGGCCGCGCCGACGCCGACGAACATCTCGACGAAGTCCGACCCGCTCAGGCTGAAGAACGGCACGCCCGCCTCGCCGGCGACTGCCTTCGCCAGCAGCGTCTTGCCGGTTCCCGGCGGGCCGACCAGCAGCACGCCCTTGGGAATCCGTCCGCCCAGCCGCTGATATTTCTCCGGCGTCTTCAAGAACTCGACGACCTCGCGCAGTTCGTCGACCGCTTCTTCGATGCCAGCCACGTCCTCAAACGTGACCTCGATGTCTTCCTGAGCGATCAGTTTGCCGCGGCTGCGGCCGAAGGCCATCGGCGAACCCGCTCCGCCCATCCGACGCATCATGAATAGAAACAGCACGACCAGCAGACCGGTCATCAACAGGACCGGAATCCATTGTTGGAGCGGGCTGGGCGGGGCGTCGTTGTCGTAATCGGCGATGTGGTTGTCCCGCAACAGGCGGCGAACTTCCTCCTGATCGTTATTCAAATTGACTCGCAAGTTGACGTTTTCCTGCCGGCCGTTGGCTTCGCCTCCCGTGCTGCCAGGCTCGCTTTGGCTCTCCACGCCAGCAGCCGAAGGCCGGCTGCGCGTGACCGTGGCCCGCACCTCGGTGTCGCCGATCACGATGTGCGACAAGTCCGACAAACGCATTTGTTCCTTCTGGGCTGCTGGTAGTATCCGGAACGTCGATGAAGCGCTCGCTCTTTTCTTTGTGAGTTTCCGGGTTGCTGGCTTTGACGAGCTGCTCGAAGTCGCTCATCCGGATCCGGGTTTCGTTGCGGCTGGTGATGATCGTGACCATCAATAGCAGCAACACGCCCAGCGCCAGCAGATACCAGACAAAATTGCCGCTTTGCTGCGGCAGCTTCTTTTCGGGCGGTTTGGGATGCGGAGTCGGCGTTGGTTTTTGGCTGTCCATAGGGGCGCGGTGGGGGGGAGGAGGGGGGATCAGTGTTCCGGGAGTGACCCAGCCTTAGTTTATCGTATGTTGGTGAGTACGAATTTACAACGAAGCCGGTTGTCCGCCACCCCGAAACAGCGTCTTGTCGCCAATCAATTGCTCGGCTTGCTTGCCTTCGCTGGCCCCCCTAGAATGGCCTCTCCATCCCCGGTAAACGCTTGTTGAGGGGCTTTCGTCGCGCGTCGGTGGCTGCAGGCCGCAGCGGCGCGGCCGCTGTCGAGAAATTACGTCCCGGTCGCTTTCGAGGGGAAATCGAGGCAGACATTTCAGTCGCGCAAGTTGCTACCACCGTTGCGACGTGCACGACCTGCGGGCGATGTCCCGGCAATTTTCCTCGCGTTCGATTCCGTCGACTCCGCAATTCCGCTCCATGACGACTACTTCGTTCACTTCCACCAAACGCATCGCGGTGCTCGGATCGACGGGCAGCATCGGCACCAGCGCCCTGGAGGTGATCGCCGCGAGCGAAGGCCGAATGCACGCCGTCGCCCTGTCGGCCCACCGGCGATTTGACCTGCTCGTGACCCAGGCCCATCAATTCCGCCCCCGCTGGGTAATTGCCACCGACGAAGCGGCCGCCGATCGCTTCCGCTGGAACGGCCTGCCGAGGGACACGGAACTGGTCGTCGGCCAGGAGGGCCTGGAACAAGTCGCCGCCGACGAGGAAGTCGACTTGGTGCTGGCCGGCATCGTCGGCAGCGCCGGGCTGCGGAGCACGCTGGCGGCCCTGGAAGCCAAGAAGACGGTCGCCCTGGCGAACAAGGAAACACTGGTCATGGGCGGCGAGCTGATCACCAAGCTGGCCGCCAAACGGGGTGCGACGATTTTGCCCGTCGACAGCGAGCACAGCGCGGTTTTCCAGGCCCTTCGCGCCGGCAACCGCGAGGAAGTCGCCCGCGTCGTGCTCACGGCCAGCGGTGGACCCTTTCGCCACCTGTCCAGCGACGAATTGCGGCAAGTGACCGTCGACGACGCGCTCGCGCATCCCAACTGGGACATGGGCCCTAAAATTACCGTCGACTCGGCCACGATGATGAACAAGGCGCTCGAGATCGTCGAATGCCGCTGGCTGTTCGACCTCGCGCCGGAACAAATCGAAGTGGTGATTCACCCGCAGTCGATCGTGCACTCGTTCGTCGAGTTCGTCGACGGCTCGGTGATCGCTCAGTTGAGCCCCCCCGACATGAAGCTCCCGATTCAGTACGCGCTCGAATATCCCGCACCGCCAGGCCGGCGTCGCCGATCGGCTCGATTGGCGGAGTCGCTGGCAACTGGAATTCGAGCCGCCCGACCACGAGCGATTCCCGGCCCTGGAGCTCGGATACCATTGTGCGAAGCAGGGGGGGACCAGTGGGGCCGTGCTGAATGCCGCGAATGAAGCGGCTGTCGAGGCTTTTCTGACCGGCGAGCTACACTTTACCGAGATCATTCCTGCCTGCCGCAGCGTATTGGAATCACATCGCTTTGAACCAAGTCCGTCGCTCCACCGCCTGATCGAACTCGACGGCTGGGCGCGACAGGAGGTATCACGTTGGGTATGTGCCTGATGCTCGCCAATTTGATGCTGCTCGCCGACCTGGGCGGGATGGTCTCGCTGGTCGGCGTGATCCTGGTGGTCGCGCTCGGCCTGGGGGCGGTGATCTTCGTCCACGAGCTGGGCCACTTTCTCGTGGCCAAGGCCTGCGGCGTGAAGTGCGAAAAGTTCATGATCGGCTTCGACATCGGCGGCTACAAGCTCAGCCGCAAGTGGGGCGAAACCGAATACGGCATCGGCATCCTGCCGCTGGGCGGCTACGTGAAGATGCTCGGCCAGGACGACGACCCGGCCCACATCGCCGACGAAATGAAACGCTGCGAAGTTGCCGCTGGAAGCCCCGACGCGGTGCGAAGTCACCGGCCCCAACGGCGAGCACTACCACGTCGACCGCCGCAGCTACCTCGCCAAGAGCGTGCCGCAGCGGATGGCGATCATCTCGGCCGGCGTCGTGATGAACGTGATCTTCGCGTTCATCTTCGCGGCGGTCGCCTATGGCATGGGCGTGAAGTACATGCCTTGCATCGTGTCGGAAACCGTCCCCGGCTCGCCGGCGTGGCGCGCGGGGCTCGCAACCGGCGACGAAATCGTCAAGATCGGCGACCGGAAGAATCCCACCTTCACGCAGCTCAAGGGCGGCGTCACGCTCGGCGACATGGAGCAACGGCATCCCCGTCGTGGTTCGCCGCGCGGCCGACGGCGAGGAAGTCGAGCTCACGCTCAAGCCGGAACAGAGCCAAGGCCGCGGCTTGGCCACGATCGGCATCATGAGTCCATTGACAGTCACCTTCCGCGACGACGTTCCGGCAGTTCCCGATTCGCCGGCCGCGGAAGCGAAAGCCGTAAATCCACCGGCCGACACAAAAACTGCCGGCTTTCAAGGCGGCGACACCGTGATCCGCGTCGGCGACACTCCCATCGGCAACTACCGCGAACTCGCGGCCGCACTGGCCCGCGATCCGAGCGCACCGCTCGAGGTCACGGTCAAACGGACCGCGAAAGATGCGAAGCCAGAACCAGCCGGCAAGGAGCCCGCCGCAACCGAACTGACGTTTGAAGTCCCCGCACGGCCCATGCGCAGCTTGGGGCTGGTGATGAACATGGGGCCGATCACCGCCGTGCAGGCCGACAGTCCGGCCGCCGCGGCCGGATTGAAGGCCGGCGACGTCATCACCGCCGTCGACGGCCAATCGCTCTCCGCCGCGAAGTCGGCCGACGACTGGCAGCCCGACACGCTGCCGCAGCGGATGCAGCAGGCCGCCGCCGCGGGCAAATCAGTCGCGCTCACCGTCTTGCGCGACGGGAAACCGCTTGAATCTAACAGTCACGCCGCGGGTTCCCAGCGAGTTTTATTCGCGCCTGCAGGATGGATCCCCCGTCGGCGTGCCGTCGCTCGGCATCGCCTACCAGATCGGCAATCGAGTGGAAGCCGTTGTTCCCGACAGTCCGGCCGCAGAAGCGCAGATCAAGCCGGGCGACACGATCGACGTTGCGGAATTCTTGTTTCCGAAGAGCACCGACGGCGAGCAGCCAAGAGCCGGTCGCTTTCCGCTTCACCCCCAATCCGCCGAGCAAGTTGCCGGCATGGATTCGTTGGATCTTCGGTGGCGAAGAATCTCCCACGCCCGCGCCAATCCATACTGGCCAGCGGTCGTCGACATGCTGCAGTACGTGCCGGCCGACGCGAAGCTCCAGCTTACCATCGAGCGGGGCGATCAAAAGCTGACCAAGAAGCTCTCGCCCGTCGCCGCCACGCGGCTTGTACGTCACCGATCGCGGTTTCCTGTTCAATCCCGTCGAACGCATCCGCCGCGCCACGTCGGTTGCGGAGCAAGTCGAGTACGGTTGGGACGAAACGACCGACGCGCTCGGCATGGTCTTCCGCTTCCTCGAGAAGATCGGCACCCAGGTGCCGGTGACCGCCCTGGGCGGCCCGATCACCATCGCCAAGGCCGCCGGCTATTCGGCCTACGAAGGCTTGCCTGCCTTGCTGGTGTTCCTGACGATGCTCAGCGCGAACCTGGCGGTGCTCAATTTCCTGCCGATTCCGCTGCTTGGACGGCGGGCACATGGCGTTCCTGGCCTACGAAGGCGTCCGCGGTCGCCCGGCAAGCGAGAAGTTCGTCGTCGCCCTGCACACCGTCGGCTTCGTGTTCATCGTCAGCCTGATGCTGTTCGTCGTGGCGCTCGATCTGAATCTGATCCCGCGCAATCTATAGCTGCCCAATTGAATGCACGACGGACAGGTGGGTGCCACGGCTGGCTCCTGCGGAACGGGTCCAGCGGTGCAGCCTGCTGTCCAACTCACATAGGCACTTCGCTGGACAGTGGACACGCAGCGCGCGTGCCGCGGGGTGTGGCCAACTGGACAAGTTGCGTTCTTGTCCCCGGACGGTTCGACCTGGGCGCACCAAGCTATCGGCGCAGTTCGCGCAGGTGGGCAGGCAGGACGTCCAACGGAGGCTGGCTGGAGAGCCTTGATATAGACGGGTGCCCCGAAAAACGGTGGTTTGTTGAGGTGTCTCAATCGCTGACGCCTTAGGTCGAGCAGCCCCTCTGGTAGGACTCAAAGCACTTCTTGGTAACCAAGTTGCTCGCATGGATTACAGGTCGCCATTAGTGATAATAGAATGCCCAAGTGTTTGTGTGGAAAAAACTCACTTTCTATGAACCGACAACGCCCATGGCAGCCCCCGAAATGCATCTTCCTAAACGAGTCGCGGTTTTTGGCACGGAATCGCTGGCTTGACGGTCGCACATGAATTGGCGCGGCGAGGTTACCTGGTATCGGTCTACGAGGCCAATGCCGAAGCCGGCGGCTTTTTCCGTAGTGCGCGACGAGCGGACAACGAAAACATGCCCTCCGAGTATTCGTGGCACGGGATGGGACCCTGGTACCACAACGTCTTCGACCTAATGAAGCAGATACCCTTCGACGAGTCGCATTCGTTGTATGAGCGGGCGTTATCGCGTCCGATTGACTTTGGACTCGCCGATTTCGATGGTCAAACCGTATTTGACGACACATGGCTGTTGAACATTAAGGGAATGTTTCGTATGACTTGGCGGGATTTGGTACTCGGGAGCTGGCTGATGCTGAAAACGTGGGTTGCGGACCGCCGCTCACACGAGCATTATTCTACAGTTAACGCTGCGGAGGCATGGCATCCCTGGCTCAGCGAGAGATGCTCCCGTATCTGGCGGTCCTCGTTCGGACCTTGGATCGGATCAGATTGGCTTAACGTCTCCCTCCACACGGCAGGGCAATTTTTTCGAAAGCAACTCATCACGAGGCCGGCTCACTATCATGCTGCCGATGCGGAAGGTCCCGCTTGGCAACATGGTGCTCGCGACGGATGGCTTTTACTCCGCGGACCAAGTAATGAGTATTGGTTCAATCGCTGGGTGAAATACTTGGAGACGCTAAGAGTAGCCTTCGCTTGGAATACGGCGTTGGTTGAATTGCTATTCGACGGCCGGAATTGCACGGGCGCTTACGTACAGTCCGGGGAAATCATCCAGGCGGATTACTATGTATTGGCAGCGAATCCCTTCGCTGTCGCCGAGGTGCTCAGCCGTACGCCTGCCTTGGAAAGCCAACATCAGCTGCGACTGTTTCGGCCGCTGGTGCAGGATGGTCCTCATACGCAAGTGTCTCTGCGGATTGCCTTTTCAGAGCCAATCGCCTGGCCACGCGAACGAGCAGCAATCGTAGTGGCGAGTTCTGAATTCAACCTGACACTGTTCGCTGAAGAGCAGGTCTGGGACCAGGAGGTGAGCCTAGGAGGGCGTGTGCAGGCGTTGTGGACGGTGACCGCATGCGTCTCCAAAGTTCGCGGAAGTTTATACGGCAAATCGGTCGAGGAATGCACGAGAGAGCAGTTCGTCGACGAAGTGAAAGCTCAGCTCCATAACTGCTCAGGCCTGAACACCCTCATCAAAGAAGCGAATGCGGGCAGATCCTTCCGCGACTTCAAGATTCTCCGCATCGAAGTCTGGCATGAATGGCAGTTTTCACCTGAAGGCATTCGCGGGAAACAGCCCAAATGGGTCAACCGGGTTGGCAATCAAGCTTTTATGCCGACGCAAGTGACACCGATCAAGAATCTCGCGTTGGCGGGCGCTCATACTCGCACAGACGTCGATGTATGGAGTATAGAGGCCGCCGTGGAAAGCGGCCGAAGAGCGGCTCAGGTCTTTGAACCGAGCGTAAAAGTCCTGGGCCAGTATCGTCCCTTGTGGCTCTTGATGCTGCGGGCCCTAGACAACGCGCTTTATCGATTAAAAGCTCCCAATGTGCTCGATGTCGCGCTCATCGTACTTTCTTCAGCGACCTTCGCGAGCATTCTCTGGCTATTGTTTTGGTAACTGCATCACCTCACGCCAGCTGTCACAAAATCTATGTGACGTCGGTCACTAGAAGCGGCCTGAGACCTCATTGACCAGACCGAATGATTGTAACAGGCCCCGACGAGAATAGCTCTGACGAATGTACAAATCTCACTTCGACCCAAGCGGAGTCGGTACTCGACGCTTCAATATGGACGGATTGCCGACGCGTTTCACGGCCCGAAGCGGCCCCGCGCTCATTCCGAGAAAGCGCAAGACTTTCTGGCACGGAAGATCTGTGTCAGCCGCGTGGCCATCGTTGAGTTTTGGAACACCCGATCGCTGCGTCCGCCACGACCGCCGGATCGTCGCCCTCGGAACCGTTTCTAAATGGGTCGTTTTCCGGAACGGGAATCGACGTGCCGAAAAAAGGGTGCCACATTGCTCGCCGCATTTCGACGGCCATACTCCGGCCGGCCGTTTCTAAACGGGTCCGTCGATGGCATGACACGCGGAGTCTTTCTGGCAGGGCCGGTCATTCTTTCAGTACGAACGTCACCTTCATGTTGACGCGATACTCAGATATCTTGCCGCCGTCGACGGCCACGGTCTGCTCTTGAATCCACGCTCCTTTGACTTTATCGAGCGTCTTGTCCGCCCGATCGATCCCTCGCTGGATCGCATCCTCGAAGCTCTTGGTAGACGAGGCAGTAATCTCGGTGACTTTCGCGATGGCCATGACGAGGCCTCCTTTTAAGTAGAATTGGTAAGTGTCTGTTGAGATGAATGAAACGCACTTTCCCGACCAGCAACTCTCTGAACCTAGATGGCTTTCTGGCTGGAATCAATCGAGGCACGTTCAGAGCCGTGTCTAAACGGTGATTAGATGACACTCGAAGGCAATTCAGTCTCGGGCGAAACAAACGCCCATCAGACGTTGGCAGGTTCAACGGCTCTAGTCCTTAAACAAGCGAACGTTAATGGGTAATTGGCGTTGTATTTTTGGGGTTGGCCAGTGCGTGCACGACCGGCCTGACGCGGTCGGCGTCGGGGGGGAGTTGTCGAATTCTGGGTTGCTTCATTTCGCGACTCGTTGACACGTCTGTGTGGTTCAGGGTGGCGGCGGACCGGAGCATCCAGACTCCGGCTTCATCGGCGGCTCCGTCAACAACGCAACGTCCGGCACAAGCGGAAGAACACCGGCAAGCGTGGGTGATAGTTCAGTACGCGGTAGATCAGCTGGCGGCCCGTGCGGACGATCTGGCAGGGAATCTTGATGAAGGCGCAGAGGAACGTCTTGAACTCCATCCGCAGCACTTCCTGTTTCTGCGCCCGATGCGCTTCGCCCCAGCGGCCATCCTCCGGCAACGACAACGCCCACCACGACTTGAGGTTCCACGCCAAGCCGGTCATCACCATGTAGGCCCAATTGCTGTAGAGATTATCGACCGGTGCCGAGAGCGCCCGCACTCCGCCGGCCAACTGAGCAATCAAGTTCTCTTGATCGCAGCGGTCGTTGGCCTCGAACACCACGTCCTCGGCATCGACGGCCCAATCGTTGGTGATGTAGAAGAAGTAGCGAATCTCGTCGAACAGCCGCGTCTCGCCCTTCTCGTGCGAAATGTTCTTGCGGAGCACGATCAGGCGGTACGACTGCTCGCACGCCGTGGGCCTGTATTCAAACTCCGCGTAATCCTCGCTCTGGAGCCGCAGAACCTCGAACTCGCGGCGGCGGATGATCCGCTGCTTCACGTTTTTGGGTCTCTGCCGCGCTGCGGTCCGCACTTCGTAACGCGGCTCGCGGAGGAGCTTCTGCCAGGCCGTGTTCGGCAGGTTTTCCGCGATTTCCTCCAGATTGGGCAGGGCCTTGAAGCCAAAGTAGAAGCTCACCTCCTCGGCATCCCAGGCGTCGAGCTGCTCCGACTGGCTGAAGGCCGTGTCACCGCGAAGCACGATCTTGCGGAAGCCCGCGCGACGGCACAAGGCGATGGCCCCGTCCGCCTCCTCGGCGGCTCCTTCGTGGCTGGGCCGATTCCCGGAGCGATTGACCACGCGGAGCACTTCGCCGGTTTCGGCCAGAGTGACCAACAAGGGATGGTAGCCCCAAGTGCCCTTGTAAGAGATGTCCATCCCGACTTTGCACTCGCCGGTGGTGACCACCAGCGTGCCGTCGAGGTCGATGGTGGCGCGGTCGAAAAACTTCTTCGGCTGCTGGGCCCAAACGTTCAGCCGCGCGTCGTCGGCTGCCCGCATCAGCGAGCGGACGTCTCCTTCGTCGAACCGACGGCAGAAGTCGCCGGCGGTGGTGGGATCGGGGATCCGCTCCGTGCCCAAGGCGTCGAGGAAGGCCTCGTCATTGCGGCGCAACTCGACGTCTTCCAGCCGGGTGCCGTCGCACAAGGCGTTGTAGGCCAGATTCAGCACGTGGTCCGACTCGTGATAAGGCCTGTGGATTTTCAGCAGGTGCAGGCGGCGATCGATGGCCTCGATCAGCCCGATTTCCCGAGCGAGTCGATGCACCACGCCGATGCCGCCCACGCCGATCCCTCGGGTCTTGTCGGCCAGTTCGAAACGGATGTTCGACGCCGTAAACATGGGCGTTCCCTGATCGGCACGCGGCCCGGCCAACCGTTGCTCGATGCGTCGCTGGGCTTGCCGCAGACGTTTCGGTATACTGTGTTTCACTCGAAATCCTCCTTGTGTCGTGGGGTGGGCTTGCACTGTGTGCCCATGATACCCGTAAAACAGGGGTGGTTTCGAGTATTTTTATGCAATCAGCGTGAAAGCTTCGCTTGCTTAAGGTCTAGTCAGTCGATGACTAGCGTGTCAGACGCTCATTCACCCAAGTCCCGAAGTAGCTAAAGCTGTGGGCACCAAGAGGCTCCGACAGACCGGCAATTCGCAGGGCGTCGTCACGGTCTTTGGCTTCAATGCCTAGTGCGTAGTGTCCCGCCTGTAACTCCTTAATGGAAAACTCCACGATGGCGTCTTCGCCGTCTCCGAAGTTAAACGTCTCGTGTAAACGTTCCAACATGTCTACGCCATCTTCGCCTTTCAAAGCGATGATATTCGATTCGGCATAGCCGGCCGCGTTCAAAGCCTTGGTCACTGCATCGAATTGCTCTTTCGTGTCGACAAAGCCGATGGCCTGACCGGCAGGTTTCGCCAACTCTTGGCCGTGGTCGATAACAGGCTTAACCGCCATAGTCATTGCTCCTCAATCGCAAGTCAGTTTGAACCAGAATTCCCAGCGCCGACGGGGTTGGTCGGTGGCACTCGTTGGAGCGTCGGTCGAACATCGACACGTGACGGGCAGCTTGTGTGGCCCGTCCGCACTCGGATCAGTGTGCACGACTTTCAGGCACCGGACGCTTTCTATCGTCGTCCGCGGCTCCAATAATAGCCGCCTCCGCCGCCGAACAGAACGAACAGCACGACGATCAATATGATTAGCCCTGTAGTACTCATGATCTTTCCCTTTCTGTGATTGCACCTATAGCCGGCCTCGGCCACGCCTTAGCAACGGCTGTCCAGTCCCATTTGAAAGCTGCGACAAGCTTCACTTGCGCAGTTTTTTCACGGTTCGCTTGACCTTGTCGACGGCTTTGCCAGCGGCTTGTTTGATCTCGCCGACTGCCTGGTCGGTCTTGCCCTCGGCGCGAAGCTTGTCGTTGTCCGTCAATGCGCCGGCAGCTTCCTTGATTCAGCCTTTCGCCACGTCTGTTTTGCCACCCATGGTTGCGACTCCTGGTATGAGAGGTACCGAACGAAAAAAGCCGACGTGGCAGAACACCCGAAGGTATTCCACCACGTCGGCTTACTCGTTAACGAGCCCCCCGGTACTTGCCAGAGTGCCCTTTATCTAGTCATCCGACGACTTCAACTTTTAACGGTCACTGCGCGGACCAAAGCCCGCTGCATTGGCATTATACGCCATGGCGCCCGAAAGGTAAGCGGAATTGTCCATTGGCGGAGTCCCTGCCCTCAATCGGTATGCCCAGCACCGCAAAGGGTCCATCTGAAGGCGGTGACGGAGACCTCTGAGTAGGCGCCATCACATCGACGACAACGCGCACCTCGCCATCGAAGTCCCGATCTGATCAGACCCTCACGACCCATGACCGGGTGGCCCCAGGGCGTTACCGCCCCGGGGCTCCCACAGACCCGTACGTGCGCGCATTAGCGCATACGGTTCCTCTCATCATGGATTTGCTGCGCACCTGAGAGTCGAGCGGACTGCGCGATTGGGAGCAAGCGGGTAACGCTGGAGGATGACAAGAAATTTCTCCCACGTCATCGAGCGGATGTTGTTACGGCGGTTAAGCCACCGCCGCCACCGCGGTCCGACCTCGTGGAGAAACCGAGCCAACGCTGCCGAGTTTCCGGTTACTCCGTAGTACGCGTAGTGTCCGCGCAGCTTCTCGTTGAGCTTCTTATGTTGATCCTGGATCGGCAGGTGTCGATTGTCTCGGCACCAGTGGTCGATGCTGCGAACCGCTCGTGTGAAGCGATCCTTGGCGGTCTTGAGTTTGACCACCCAGTACCCATTCCGGGAGCGTGCCCAGTAATGAGTGAAGCCCAGGAGGTCAAACGTTCCAGGACGATCGTCTGGTGATTCGTTCCGATCCTTCCGCGAGGAAGGAGGACGGAACCGCACGAGCTTCGTCTTGGTGGGATGAATGGTCAGGCCATACTTGCCAAATCGCTTCGGGATGACTTCCAGGACGCGTTGAGCATCACGCTCATCACGGAACCCTATCACGAAGTCGTCCGCGTAGCGGATGAGGAAGACAGACTGACGCGTCCGCGGCTTCACGTCCTGCTCGAACCACTGGTCCAGCACGTAGTGCAGGAACACGTTCGAAATCAGTGGTGAAACAACACCGCCCTGAGGAGTCCCGGAGTCCGGGTGACTTACGTTCCCGTCTTCCATGACACCTGCTTTCAACCACTTGTCGATCAGGCGCAACAACACGCCGTCACGCACCCTGAGTTGAAGAAACTGTCGGAGGTGTCGATGATCCAAGTTATCGAAGAACTTGCGAATATCGACCTCCAGTACCCAGCCGCCTTTAGGCCGTCCGGTCATCGCCTGATCTCGAAAGGATGCCAACGCCTGGTGTGCCGATCGCCCAGGTCGGAAGCCGTACGAACAGTCCAAGAAGTCCTGCTCATAGATGGGTTCCAACAGCATGACGACCGCCCGCTGGAGCACTTTGTCTTCCAGAGTGGGAATTCCTAACGGCCGGGTCTCGGTACTCGATCCGCCCTTCGGAATATGCACACGTCGCACCGGTGGCGCCTTATACGTGCCGGACTTCGCGCGGTCGAGCAGGCTATGAAGGTTACCCTCCAGATCCTGTTCGTACTGCTCCGCGGTCACCCCGTCTACGCCTACGGCGCCATCCTTGCGGGTGCGTCGATATGCTTCTTTGAGCCAGTCAATGTCCATCAGATAGGCGAGCGAGGTGAAAGCCATCTCTGGCGACTGTTTCGCCAACGCTGCTATCCGTTTCTGTTTCGTGGACACGATGGTCGAATTTCGATGCATTCGTCGTGTTTCTCAAAAACGGTTCCATGAATCGGCGCCTCGCTTCCCTCCGCTGGCTCCAGCCGGGAGCTGTTCGCCAACTTCGTGGGTACTATCAAGACGCTATGACGCCCTGCCGCCATCCCGCCGCACTTCGTTTCCTTCGCTTGGCGGTACCTCGGTTGCACTCTGATTTCGCTCTCTGGCGGACGAGTGCGCCGCCAAGGCCTGGAGTTGGTAACCCGGTATCTCCAACCGGGAACTCGCCGAGGAGCGAACAGGGTTCTCCCAAGTTCCTGGGGAACCACGATTGTCCGTTTGCACATGTTCCCATCCGACGCCGGCAGGACTGCTTGCACCAGACCATTGCAGTGCAGCAGCGTGGCCCCTGAACACCCTAGTGCAGAGGCTCCCACGTTTAGGACTTTCGACGCTCGATAGCATGGCTTTCGGACTGGCTGTCTACGCTTCGCAGTGCGGATTACTCCTACACCACGCAAGACTCGCTTCCAGTTGCTGGTCAGGCTCTACTGGACGGGCTTTCCACCCGCACGGTTCCGCTGAAAGGTTTCAGAGTTGTCAATTACATCTCATCCTCCTCTCCCAAGCTTGCTTGGCGCAAAGGGCGTGTCATGGGTCGAAGACTCGAGTGATTGGATGGCCGCTGCTCCTCGGCCTGTGGCACCAATCGTGCTTGCTTGGCCGCCGCAGCTGGCTCGCTGTCGCTGGTTCGTCCGAAACTGGTCCCACCCTGCCGCCTGCTGTCCAACTCACATAGGCACTGTGCTGGACAGTGGACACGCAGCGCGCGTGCCGCGGGGTGTGGCCAACTGGACAAGTTGCGTTCTTGTCCCCGGACGGATCGTCATTGGTCACGAATGCTGACCTTTGCAGGCCGCTCTTCAAGAGCTGGCAGACGTATCGGTCGATGCAATTTGCGTTCACGTCGAAAACCGAATGCGGTGAAGCTCACCGAGGCGCTGTTGCGCATTGTGAAGTCTGGTGCTCCGGCCTGTCTGCGTGTTAGGCTAAGACAGCTCATCATGCAGTTTTGATTCGGCTCTGTTCACATGGAGAGAGGGCGTTCGGGTCGCTCGCTCGTGAATGAGGAGCCGAGGCCCCGCAAATCTGGCAGCGAACATGTCTCAAACATTCGATGCCGTCGTGATCGGCGCCGGTCACAACGGACTCACGTGCGCGTGTTATCTGGCCAGGGCCGGATTGAAAGTCCTGGCGCTGGATCAGTACCACACGGTGGGCGGCATGGCGACCACCGAGGAGATCACTTTGCCGGGCTTCAAGTCGGACTTGCATGCCTTTGGGTATCAGTTCGCGAACCTCTCCCCCGTTCCGCGGGAGTTGAACCTGTCGGCATACGGCTTTGACCTGATCTGGCCGGAAATCAATTATTCTCACGTGTTCCCGGACGGGGGCATCATCTCCATGCACCGTTCGCTCGACGACACCGTTCGGAGCATCGAGCGTTACTCGAAGAAGGATGGGGCGACCTGGCGGCGGTTGTCGGAACAGTTCCTCAAGCAGAAAGACCGGATCGCGGAGTGGATGAACTCGCCGCCTGCCTCTCTCGCCGACTCGACCGCGCAGCTCGCTCAGATGCCGCACGGCATGGACGAATACCGATTCGAACTCCAAAGCCTGCGATCCTGGGCGAACGAGCAATTTGAGACAGAGGAATCGCGGTTGTTCGTGGGCACTTTCGCCTGCCACGCCGGCATCGGACCGGACGACGCAGGCGGCGCACATCTGGCTTGGCTGTTCGCAAGCCTCATCCAAGCCCTGGGCAACCGAGTCGTTAAGGGGGGCATGCACAATCTCCCGCTTGCCCTTGCTGAATACCTGCGCTCAAAAGGAGGGCAGATCCGCACCGGCGCCCGTGTCAACAAGATCGTGGTGAAGAACGGTCGAGCCGTGGCAGTTCGGCTCGCAGACGGCGAGGAAATCGGCGTCAGCCGGGTTGTCGCCTCCAATACCGATCCGCGCCAGGTGATCGTCGATTTTCTTGGCGAGGAACAGGTCGGCTCGGACCTCATCCAGAGGATCCAACGGTACGAGTGGGGCGACGCGTATTTCGTCGTTTACCTCGCCCTGGATGGGCCGCTCGTTTACCGGGCTGGCGACAATGCAGGCCGATCGCGCCTACGTGCATCCGACGCCGCCGACTATGGACTACCTATCCCGCATCTACGCCGAATGTCGCGGCGGGATGCTGCCAGCGGCGCCGTTGGTGTTGATGTGTAACGATTCGGCCATCGATCCGAGCCGAGCCCCGGCAAACAAGGCGGTGATGAAGCTGATTGCCCTCAACGTCCCCTACGAGATCAAGGGCGATTCGGCAGGGAAGATCCCTGGGCGAACGTGGGACGAAGTGAAGGAGGCGTATGCCGATCGCCTCATCGACCTGATCACGGAGTCGTACGTTCCGAACCTGCGGGACCGGATTCTGAAACGTGTCGTTCATTCGCCGGTGGACATGGAGCGTGCCATCCCAAGCGCGGTGCGCGGCACTGTCAGCCACGGTGCATTCCTGCCCTACCAGTCCGGCTCACTGCGGCCGCTGCCGGAACTGGGGCAGTATCGAACACCCGTCCCGAACGTCTACCTGTGCGGGTCCGGGAGTCACCCTGGCGGCGGCATTTCGATGGCTCCCGGCCGTAACGCGGCCCACGTCATCCTCGCCGATCTGAAAGGAGGGTAGCCAGTGCCACTGCTGGGACACAAGTTGTACGGACAGGGATCCGAGAAGGTCATCCTCTTCAACGACTGGATGGGAGATTGCACAAGCTGGACTCCCGTTCTGCCTTACCTCGACGCGGAACGATTTACCTATGTGCTGGCCGATCTTCGTGGCTACGGCCGATCCATCCACCTCCGGGGCGAGTACACCGAAACGGAAGCGGCGACCGACACACTCGCACTCATGGACCACCTTGGGTGGGATCGTATTCACCTAGTCGGCTTCTCCATGACCGGCATGGTCGTCGAGCGGTTAGCGATCGACGTACCGGAACGTATCAAGAGTGTCGTGGCGATCGCCGCTGTCTCCGCGGCCGGGTTTAAGATGGAGGAAGAAACTTCGACAGCTAGCCATCGAGTCGATCACAAACGACGACAAGGCCATGGAACTGCTGGACTTCGCCTTCGGCGATCGACTCTCGACGCAGTGGAAACAGTTCAAGCTTCGTGCGTCCCGCGAGACCCGCACTCCGGAAGCGGCGCGGGGCTACCTTGACATGTTTACGCTGCACGATTTTTCCTCGCAAGCGGGCCGAATCGTCGTGCCGTTTCTTGTCATCTGCGGCAAGTACGATCTCCCCAACGAACAGATCGAGGCACAGCGGAGGACGTTCACCCGGTGGCACGACAACATCGAATTCGCTGAGATCGAATCAGGCCACTACCCGATGGAGGAGGCGCCTGTCATGCTACAGACGCTGATGGATGGGTTCCTGAGCAAGCATGTGGCATAGCGTTGGATAGCGCGGAGTGGATGCCTGGGAGCGGAGTCGAAATGGGCGAAAGGGGAACGGCATAACCTCGAGCGCCGAAGAAATCTCAGGGAACCGAAAACATGGACTTGCCGGAATACAGTATCGCTGAACTGCAAGGGCAATTTGTTCGCGGCGAGTTTACTGCCGTTCGCCTTTGCGAAGCGTTCCTGGCACGTTTTGCCAGTATCGACTGCGCGGGGCCGACACTGCGCTCGGTGATCGAGCTCAATCCCGACGCCTTGACCATTGCGGCCGAACTCGACCAGGAACGTCAAGACAAGGGGTCTCGGGGCCCGCTCCACGGTGTGCCGATGCTCATAAAGGACAGCATCGATACAGCCGACCGGATGATGACCACGGCAGGCTCCCTGGCCCTCGAAGGTAACATCGCTCCGTGGGACGCCTTCGTCGTCCAGAAACTGCGCGAGGCCGGCGTCGTCCTGCTCGGCAAGACCAACATGAGCGAGTGGGGCTACATGCGGTCCACGCGTGCTTGCAGTGGCTGGAGCAGTCGCGGCGGACAAACCCGCAACCCCTACGTTCTCGATCGCAGTCCGCTCGGTTCAAGTTCGGGATCTGCCGTGGCCGTGGCGGCTAATCTCTGCACGGCGGCAATCGGCGCCGAGGTCGATGGTTCCATTGTCCGGCCTGCTTCCACCAATAGTATCGTTGGGCTCAAGCCCACGGTGGGGTTAGTCAGCCGCAGCGGCATCATCGGCGTTGCTGATCCGCAGGATACCGCCGGCCCCATGGGCCGATGCGTATCCGACGTCGCTGCGATTCTCACTGCGATCGCTGGCTACGACGAATGGCACTTAGATTTTGCGTAACATGTTGCCTTAGAATGGTATAGGTGGAAAAGGCCTCTCTTGCGTAGATGGAGCTGTCACACGCCCATCACTGGCAAGGAGGCCTCGCGATGTCGCTATTTAACCAGGGACGGTTCCGCCAACAAGTGCGTTTTCTGCAAAGGCAGTTCCTGCAAGACGGCGAGTTGCCGTTCAGCGATGTGTTGTCCGAGGGGACGATCACGCAGGCATTGAAAGCACTGGATGTGTCTGGCATGACCGGGTCTATTCGCCGCTGGTGACGCTGTGGGTGTTCTTGAGCCAGGTGCTGAGCCAGGATCATTCTGTCGTGCGGCCGTTGCCCGCCTGATCGCTCACCGCGTCTCACGCGGGCGACGTCCCTGCTCTGCGGAAACGGGCGCGTACTGCCAAGCCAGGAAGGCCTGCCGGAGAAGTTCTTTTCTGGCGTCGCTCGCCACGTCGGGAAAGCGCTTGACGACGGGGTTGATCCCGCGTGGCTGTGGAAAGGCCGACCCGTTTACATGTTTGACGGAACGACGGTGTCGATGCCGGACACGCCGGAAAACCAGGCCGCCTATCCTCAGGTCTACAACCAGAAGCCCGGGCTGGGTTTTCCCATCGCGAGAGTCTGCTCGATCATCTCGCTGTCATGCGGGGCGATGCTTGATCTGGGGATCAGCCGTTACGCTGGCAAAGGCCAAGGCGAGTTGAGCCTCCTTCGGAGAATGTGGGACATTCTCTCTCCGGGAGACGTCCTGCTGACGGACGCCCTGATGTCGACCTGGTACGAGATGTTGACGCTCAAGCAGCGCGGCGTCGATTCGGTAAGCCGACTCAACAAGGCGCATCGGCACGCCGACTTTCGCCGCGGTCGGCGCTTGGGAAAAGACGACCACGTCGTCCGGTGGCCGAAGCCCAACCGGTTGATTGGCGGCATCACATGGGCGACCTACAAGAGCCTGCCCGACTACCTGGAGGTTCGCGAGACGCGCGTTCGCGTGGAACAGCCCGGGTTTCGCACGAAGGTGATCATTGTGGTCACGACCTTGCTCGATCCGGAATCGACGACCAAGGAAGACCTGGCGAGCCTATATCGAAGTCGGTGGAGTCAGGAACTCGATTTGAGGTCTATCAAGATCACCATGCAGATGGATATCCTGCGGTGCAAAACGCCGGAACTTGTCCGCAAGGAGATCTGGACGCACGTCCTGGCCTACAACCTGATCCGCACCATCATGGCGCAAGCCGCCAGCCAGCATGAACTTCAACCAAGAGAAATCAGCTTCAAAGGAACCGTGCAAACGCTCGAAGCGTTCCAGCCGCTGATCAGCTTCCAAGGCCACCAAGGCGCGACGTTCCGCGAAAAGCTCTACCTGCAGCTGTTAGAAGCCGTGGCAAGTCATCGCGTCGCAGACCGGCATGATCGATTCGAGCCTCGCATGCGAAAGAGGAACCCAAGGAAAGCAGAAATGATGACCAAGCCTCGCCATGAACTTAAACGCCTAATGCGAAAAGGAGTTACGGAAATCTAAGTGCCATTCCTGGCTACGACCCCCAGGACCTCGCCACCCACGCCTGCCGACCGCGTGGCAGAGGACTATTGCAACTTTCTTGACGCGGGGGCATTGAAAGGAGCCAGGCTGGGAGTCGTGCGCGAGTGTTTTGCGAACCACGAAGGAACCAATACCGTTATGGAGAACGCCATTGCGCAGCTCAAAGCTCTGGGCGCAGAGATCATCGATCCAGTGTGCGCCAGCTCTCTGCCATTCTTCGGAGATCTGGAGCTCGAGCTATTCCGCTATGGACTCAAGGCCAGTCTAAACCGCTACCTCGCCGTGCACCCAGCCGCCAAGGTGAGGAGCCTTCAGGAACTCATCCGATTCAACCAGTACCATGCCGCGCAAGTCATGCCGTTTTTCGGCCAGGATTTTTTTGAAATGGCGCAGCGGAAGGGTGATCTGACCGACGAGGTTTATCTCCGGGTGAAAGCCGAATGCAGTCGGCTTGCACGGACTGACGGGATTGACAGAGCCTTGCGCCAACATCGGCTCGACGCGATCATCGCCCCCACCGAGGGATCGCCCGCCTTCGTGATCGACCCGATCGTGGGAGATAACATCCTGAAGGGCGGTTGTTCCACTCCACCCGCCGTAGCAGGCTACCCCCACATCTCTGTTCCGGCAGGCTACGTGCGTGGACTTCCTGTCGGGCTGTCGTTCTTCGCCGCGTCCTATGAGGAGGGGAAGTTGATTAGCTATGCCTACGCCTTCGAGCAGGCAACAAGAGTGCGACATCCGCCCGCGTTCTGGCCTACGATCGGGCTCGACGTGCCATCTATCCGACAGGCCGAATCGCAACTTCGACAATAACAAGAAGAAGAGGTCGACTACTGATTAATGTGGGGCGAATCAAAGAGTTTATGCAATGGGATCACCATGCTCCAGAGCGGGAATATCTGCGTGACGTCGTGCATTGTGCAGTGAGTGGAATGAAAGTGAATGGACGTTGAGACGACTTTTGAAGATACCCGGACAGGAACTCCAGGATAGGTCCCAACTGCACTGAACCACTCGTGGACTCGGGCGATGAGTGGTTCCACATGACACTTCGCCATAATTGAGCGCTGTCCTGCCGCCTATCTCTCTCAGTTGGACAGCGCATGGAAAATACTGTCCAGCAGCGTGCCACTCTGAGTTGGACAGGGGGCGCAGCGGCGCGTGCCACGGGGGGTGGCCAAAAAAGGGTGTTGCTTTTCGACGCGTGCCCACCAGGCTGTGGTCAACGTATCATATACATTCGATCACTATCCGGCGGCCTTGTGGGGGACACTGGTAATGTGAGAAGGGACAGATTCTGCGCAGACAAAGCGTTGGGCCGCTTTGTCTGCGGGGGGGTGAACCGATGGCTTACGCGACGCCACTTACGGACGAAGTTCCTGCCGCAGAGCAGTGGCTCTGGCCACAGCGTGTGGCGCTGGGCACGTTGACGCTGTTGGTTGGCGATCCGGGCGTCGGCAAGAGCTACCTGGCGCTGGACATGGCGGCCCGCGTCTCGCGCGGCGCTCTCTGGCCGGAAGAAGAGCATCGGGCCGGCGGCGCCGATCCCCAGCAGGCTCCTGCCGCTCGCGCTCCCGGGGTCACGTTTCTGCTGTGTGCCGAGGACAACTACGGAAACGAAGTGCGGCCGCGGTTAGCGGCGCTCGCGCCGACCTCACGAAGATCATCGCGCTCCGCGACGAACATGACCATCAGACGTTTGATCTGCTTCCTCGCCTGCCGAAGTTTCGTGACGATCTCCAATCCACGCCGAATACCCGGCTGTGGGTCATCGACCCGATCAGCTCCTACTTGGGCCAGGTCAAGGAGAACCACGATCGCAGCGTCCGCGGACTGCTCAATCCGCTGGCCAATCTGGCTGCTGCCCACCACATTGCCATCATGTTGGTGACCCACCTGAGCAAGGGCGACGGCAAAGCACTGCACCGGGTGCTCGGCAGCCGGGCCTTCGGCGCTGCGGCCCGCAATGTCTGGCTCGTCTCGGAAGATGCCGACGACGAAAAGCGCCGGCTGTTGGTGTCGATGAAGCACAACCGGACGGCCCCGCCAACCGGCCTGGCCTTCACCATTGAATCCGTGGGCAACGGCAACTATGTGAAAAGAAGCTCAACTGTATTTCTTCAGATAGTCATTGTGCTCATCGGCATTGACGCTCTTGCTTTCATGCTTTGGGAACCCAACATCGAGGGCAGAAACGCGCACTCGACAATCTTTGAGGTTTACTTCAAAGATCCCTTTTTGGCGTATGCGTATATAGCCGCCATTCCGTTTTTCGTGGCGCTCTATCAGGCATTCAAGGTGTTGGGATATGCCGGACAAAATCAGGTTTTCTCACAAGCGGCCGTGAATGCTCTGCGGACTATAAAATATTCGCGATATCCATGATTGGTTTTGTTGTGGTCAGCGTCGGTTTCTTGCCGTTTGGCGACCCAGAGGATCGGCCGCCGGGAGTTGTCATGCGGATCGTCATCACCTTCGGCTCGATCGTCGTTGCCACCGCGGCCGCGATGTTGGAACGGATCTTTCAAAATGCCGTCGATATAAAGTCCGAGAACGACTTAACGGTGTAGCGGGACCAGCGTGGCAATCATCATTAACATCGACGTCATGTTGGCGAAGCGGAAGATGAGCGTCACCGAACTTTCCGAGAAAGTCGGCATCACGATGGCCAACGTTTCCATCTTGAAAAACGGCAAGGCCAAGGCGATTCGGTTTTCAACTCTGGAAGCGATTTGCAAAGCACTCGAATGCCAGCCCGGAGATATCTTGGAATACAAATAGAACATGCATCTGCGGGTCCGAAATAACTTCGGGGTGCGGACATCGGATGTCGCTTGGTGCCCAATTAAAGAAACTGCGGTCGGTGAAATCCAGGAATGGCACTTAGATTTCCGTAACTCCTTTTCGCATTAGGCGTTTAAGTTCATGGCGAGGCTTGGTCATCATTTCTGCTTTCCTTGGGTTCCTCTTTCGCATGCGAGGCTCGAATCGATCATGCCGGTCTGCGACGCGATGACTTGCCACGGCTTCTAACAGCTGCAGGTAGAGCTTTTCGCGGAACGTCGCGCCTTGGTGGCCTTGGAAGCTGATCAGCGGCTGGAACGCTTCGAGCGTTTGAACGGTTCCTTTGAAGCTGATTTCTCTTGGTTGAAGTTCATGCTGGCTGGCGGCTTGCGCCATGATGGTGCGGATCAGGTTGTAGGCCAGGACGTGCGTCCAGATCTCCTTGCGGACAAGTTCCGGCGTTTTGCACCGCAGGATATCCATCTGCATGGTGATCTTGATAGACCTCAAATCGAGTTCCTGACTCCACCGACTTCGATATAGGCTCGCCAGGTCTTCCTTGGTCGTCGATTCCGGATCGAGCAAGGTCGTGACCACAATGATCACCTTCGTGCGAAACCCGGGCTGTTCCACGCGAACGCGCGTCTCGCGAACCTCCAGGTAGTCGGGCAGGCTCTTGTAGGTCGCCCATGTGATGCCGCCAATCAACCGGTTGGGCTTCGGCCACCGGACGACGTGGTCGTCTTTTCCCAAGCGCCGACCGCGGCGAAAGTCGGCGTGCCGATGCGCCTTGTTGAGTCGGCTTACCGAATCGACGCCGCGCTGCTTGAGCGTCAACATCTCGTACCAGGTCGACATCAGGGCGTCCGTCAGCAGGACGTCTCCCGGAGAGAGAATGTCCCACATTCTCCGAAGGAGGCTCAACTCGCCTTGGCCTTTGCCAGCGTAACGGCTGATCCCCAGATCAAGCATCGCCCCGCATGACAGCGAGATGATCGAGCAGACTCTCGCGATGGGAAAACCCAGCCCGGGCTTCTGGTTGTAGACCTGAGGATAGGCGGCCTGGTTTTCCGGCGTGTCCGGCATCGACACCGTCGTTCCGTCAAACATGTAAACGGGTCGGCCTTTCCACAGCCACGCGGGATCAACCCCGTCGTCAAGCGCTTTCCCGACGTGGCGAGCGACGCCAGAAAAGAACTTCTCCGGCAGGCGCTTCCTGGCTTGGCAGTACGCGCCCGTTTCCGCAGAGCAGGGACGTCGCCCGCGTGAGACGCGGTGAGCGATCAGGCGGGCAACGGCCGCACGACAGGAATGATCCTGGCTCAGCACCTGGCTCAAGAACACCCACAGCGTCACCAGCGGCGAATAGACCCGGTCATGCCAGACAGCATCCAGTGCTTTCAATGCCTGCGTGATCGTCCCCTCGGACAACACATCGCTGAACGGCAACTCGCCGTCTTGCAGGAACTGCCTCTGCAGAAAACGCACTTGTTGGCGGAACCGTCCATGGTTAGAAAGCGACATCGCGAGGCCTCCTTGCCAGTGATGGGCGTGTGACAGCTCCATCTACGCAAGAGAGGCCTTTTCCACCTATACCATTCTAAGGCAACATGTTACGCAAAATCTAAGTGCCATTCGTGAAATCCAGCTCCCGCAGTTCGCAGTCGGCTTGCCTGTAGGAGGTTGGGCAACTCGCTGTGACTTCGCCAATCGATCTATCCTCAGAGGTCTATTTTCGGCACTTCCACCTCCAGCAGTTTGCCGGAGTCCTTAGCCGCAGAAATCGATGCAACCGACGCAGATTCGGGAAGTCAATTTCTGGCGGAGGTCAGATTCACCGCCGCACATTGGGGAAGCTCAGAAAGCACGTCGGAGTTTCACACCGACGCACCGTAGACTCCGGCTAGAAGTCGCTGAGGTGATGTACGACGTGGGGAGTTTTGGGGCTCGCCAAGTGAATGAAGCAGTTCCACCGCTGTCGCCAAGCAGCTAGCTTGAAAGGCCATTCGGAAACCCGCTAGAATAGCGGCCTGCGAACTGAATATCTCCTTCAGTATGCAGGGCTTACTGAAGAGGTTTCTGTCCAATAACAAGTTAGACCGAATTCAGAGGAATCCGGGACCTACAGTGAAAGTCGCGAGCTACCAAGCGCCACTACTGACAACTGGCTCGATTGAATCGCTTGCGCTGATTGCCGATCAGGTCCGCACGTGTGAATCGGCCGGTGTCGGCATTCTCTGTTGTCCAGAGGGAATCCTTGGGGGTTTGGCAGATTACGCACCGCGACCTCGCGATATCGGGATCGAGCGACGTCGACTGCAAGAACTTCTCGCGCCGCTTGCGAGCCATACTGTAACCACGATTCTTGGATTCACTGAACTCGGCGAAGACAACCTTCTGTACAATGCCGCGGCGATCCTGAATGAAGGAGCGGTACTCGGGATCTATCGGAAACTGCATCCGGCACTCAACAAGTCGGTCTACAGTCCTGGGAATGGCACTCCGGTTTTCCGCGTCCGCGACTTGACGTTCGGTATCGTGATCTGCCTCGATTCGAGATACCCGGAGCTTGGACGACGGATGGCGGAGCGTGGAGCAATGGCCCTATTCGTTCCAACGAACAACGGCTTGCCGCGGGAAAGGGGCGGGCGTGAGCTCCCCGCCGAGGCAAGGCAGATCGATATCAATTGCGCCGTGGAGAACCGTATGTGGGTGATCCGAAGCGACGTTGCGGGGAGAGCTGATGGGCATGTTTCCTACGGTTCATCCGCGATCGTCGATCCGGACGGGATCATGGTACGGGCCGCCAACCAGCTTGAACCGGGCCTGTTGACCGTCGAGGTCGAGACCGGGTCGGACTGCAGCGTCTACCACGGACGCGAATCGGTCTAACAAAACGTTGCAGCCGACAAACGGCGTGAAAGGTTGGTCCTGACGTGCTGCTGCGTCGCTGCGCCGTTTGCGGCTGAACGTTGAGCCGTTAACCTGCTTCGGCTTCATCGTCCGACGCAGTTTCGGGAAGTCCATTTTCTCGCGGAGGTGTGCACCTCCTCCTTTGGAATGGGATTCCTCGAACTGTCAAAGGTTGGATAATCCGACGCAGCATAGCGATGCGTCCGATTGCAGGCGGTGAAGGAGACCTCCGCAGTTGCGCTATCATGTCGACGTCAATTTGGTCCAGGCCATCGAGGCCTTGCTCTGACTCCACCGTTTCGAGAAATAAGGGCGGGGCATCGGCTCGAAGTCAAGTGATGGGATGGTCCGTCCTATACAGCTGAGTGGCGCGGCTGGCCCACCACAGCCGGTTCCTGGGGAATCTGTCCAGCGGAGGGTCCGTGTGAGTTGGACAGTGGGCAGCACCGGTTGGCTCAACCACCATTGCGCAGCAAGCTGAGCCGATCTTGCGCAGCAACGGGAGGCAGCGGCGACGTATTCCCATGCATGAGGCCCTGGGTCGCGCCAGCCTGGAACAATTGCCTCTTGCCGCAGCGCCACCCCGGTCGCGGGCAACCGGGGCTACCCGCTGAAACGACTAGTCCGCATCAGGCACGCGCTCAGCCCTGTGCCGTCCGGGGGGCACCCCCGCGGTTGCCCACCACGCGCTTCTGCACGTCGGTTTCCAGCACGCCGAACGCCTGTTCGTGCCGCTGGACCGACATGTGCAGCGCCTGCAGCATCCGCTTGGCGGTGAAGTAGTTCGTCACGATCCGCTGCTTCACCTCGACCGGCTCGGTCGGCACACCGAACGGCTGGGCGTTGAGGCCGAAGTCGAGGATCAACTCCTCGGGCGTCCCCGTCACGCGGCAAAAATTCGCGTACAGCGAGATGCAGTTCTTGTCCGTCACTTCCACCCGCTGCTGTTGCCGCGGCTGATCGGCGGGCGTCTGGGCTTGTTCATCCGTCTTTTCTGGCTTGTCTTGATCGACCACGGCGATTTCCTTTCGAAAAGGCTCTGTTCTCAGTTCACGAATATCACACGCTACGAGATGTTTGGCGCTGGCCGCCATTCGCGTGGCGCTATTGCGCAAGTCTAGGCGATTTTCCCGCGGCCGACTACTAGCGAACAATCAAAATTGCCGTGAAGAACTCGCGCTAGCGTTCGCCGTCGGCTCGCCAAATTTTGAGGATTACGCTCTCTGCGCCCGTCCGGGGAGTTTGGTAGGTTGCCGCCTTCCGCAGCTCCAAGTGTTTGAGCAGATTCAGGTGCCGGGCTTCGCTCCGCTCCTCGGCCCAGGACGGGCCCTTCACCAGCAGCAGCCGGTCGAACGACTCCCAGTGCGGCTTGAGCCACGTGAGCACCTTGGAGAGCGACGCCAGCGCCCGGGCCACCAGCGTGTCGAACGTGGCCATCTCCAGCACGTCCTCGGCGCGGCAGGCATACACCCGAACCGGCAAGTCCAACTCCGCGACCATCTCCTCGACCGCCCGCGCCTTCTTCTGCGTCGATTCGCACAGGCTGACCTTGAGATCGGGCCGGGCGATCGCCAGGATCACCCCCGGCACGCCGCCGCCGGTCCCCACGTCGAGCACCCGCTCCCCTTTTTCCAGGAGCTGCGCGAGTTGCAGGCTGTCGACCACGTCGCGGGAGACGAATTTCTCGATCGTCGTGTGCCGCGTCAGATTCATCTTTTCGTTCCACTGCCACAATAGCTCCCGGTAACGGTCGAGCAACTCGACTTGGGCCGGTTCCAGCGCGATTCCCTCGACGGCAAGCTTCTCAGCGAGCGTCGGCTCCTCGGGCTGTGTCTCGTCGTCGATCGTCACGGTCCGTTGATCCCCATCCGAAAGTCATTGATAATTGGCACTCCGCCTGCAAGGAAGGAACGCCATGGGCAGCAATCAGTGTATTACATTACGGGCCGACGAGAACCAGGCCCGCGGAATCGGCCAGTATGCGCTCGACATGCTCGCCGGGAGGCACCCCGGCCCGAGCGAAGCCGTGCTCGCCAGGACCGAGCAGTTCCACCTCGACAGCGTGGCCTGCGGCGTGTCGGCGCTGGCGCTGGGGGCGAACGCCCCGACCGTGCTGCGGCGCGAGGCGCTGGAGTATCGCGTGCTCGAAGGAGCGACGGGCGTGCCGATGTTCGGCTCAACCGTGCGGGTCGCCCCCGAGAAGGCGGTGCTCGCCTGCTCGTCGGCCGTGCGGGAATGGGACGCCAACGGCACTAACTTCGGCTACAACCCGGCCCGCGGCGCGACGGCCGGCGAATTCGGCCACAACGATTTCTACCCCGTGGCCGTCGCGGCTGCCCAGCTCGCCGGCTCGGGACGGCCGCCAAACGCTCGTCGCCATGACGGTGCTCGACGAAATCCGCGGCCGGCTGGCCGAGGTGTTCGCGCTGAAGAATTACAAGATCGACCACGTGCTCCACGGGGCGATCGCGTCGGCCGCCGTCTATGGGGCGGTGCTCGGCGCGTCGGTCGACCAGATCGAATCGGCGATCGGCCTGGTCGTCGCCCACTACGTGCCATTCCGCGCGATCCGGGCCGGACACCAGCTATCCGATTCCAAGGGCGCGTCGGCCGCGATCAGTGCCGAGGTGGCGGTGCTCTCGATGCGGCGGGCGATGCGCGGCTTCGTCGGCCCGGCCGATATCTTTCGCAATCCGCAGGCCGTGTTCTGCCTGTTCGAGCCGCCAGCCAAGAAGTACACGAGCCCGTTCGATCTCACGCTCGCCACCGCCGGCGACGACTTCGCCGTGATGGGCATGCACTTCAAGCTCGGGCTCTACGAGCACCAGTCGGCCGGGGCGATTCAGGGAGTGATCGACCTTATCGCCGACCAGCCGTCGCTCGTCGACGACCCGGCGGAACTCCGTTCGCTGCGGATCACGATCTACGAGCCGGCCTTCAGCATCATCGGCGATCCCGCAAAACGCGACCCGCAAACTCGGCAAAGCGCCGACCACTCGATGCTCTACATCATCGCCACGCTCTTGCGGAAGGCCTACGAAGCCCGCCGCACTGGCTGGGACGGACAGGACGGCTGGCAACGGCTGATGCTGATGCCCGCAGACTACGCGGAGGACGACTCCGCCCTGTTCCACCCGCTCACCCGCGAATTGATGGCCCGCATCGACTTCCGCCACGGCGGCCCCGAGTTCGACCGCAAATATCCCGACGGCATCCCCACCACCGTCGACGTCGACCACGCCAAACTCGGCAAACTCACCAGCGGCCTGGTGATGTACCCCGAGGGCCACGCCCGCTCGACCACTGGGAACTTAGATTCGCTGCTGGACCATAAGTTCCGCTTGCTGGCGGGGCTAGGAGTCGACGACATCGATGCGCTCTTGAAGCGATTTACCAAATTCGCCGCCAAGTCGCCGCAAGATATCGGCGGTTTATACGACTTCAATATTTGCAGTCTGTCGTAATTGGGCAACTATTTTCCGGCGACAAACTCTTCAGCATTCATTTGTCGCGCGCTATCTTCCGCAAAAGGACCGGCGAGATGTCGCAACCCTTGTGAAATGGCACTGTCGTAGAACGACCGTCTGTATGTCGGAACTGCTTGTGCGATCCACGTTGACGAACTTCAACGAATCCGAATCCCTGTAGCCGGGCGACCACTTCTTGTGGTTTCAGAACCGGCAGGTTCGACATTGCATCAACTCACTTGAACCGCTTGCGTGCCGACGAACTCGGATTCCAATTCTGGCTCGCCATCTTCGAGCAGCATGGTGAGCACTTCGACCAGATTCCGATTCAGCTCGTCAATCGACGCGCCCTGAGAATGTACGCCGGGAAAGCCAGGGACATATCCGACAAGCAGGCCAGTGTCCGGGCAGCGTTCGATAATCGCAGTGTACGTACGCATGACCGAAATCGATTAAGAATCTGTCTACTTCTCGCTCTTCGACCAATCCCGCCGACCGCGGGAACTGGGGATATTCATCGCCTTGCGATATTTCGTCACCGTGCGGCGGGCGACCGTGATGCCGGCCTTGGCGAGCTCGTCGACGATCGCATCGTCGGAGAGGGGCTTCATCTTGTCCTCGTGGTCGATGATCTCTTGCAGCTTGATGCGGACCCGATCCCAAGCGACTTCCTCGCCGTCGGCTGCCGTGGTGCCGCCCACAAAGAACCGCTTCAAGGGGAAGATGCCCCGCGGCGTTTGAATCCACTTGTCGTCGACCGCCCGGCTCACCGTCGTGACGTGGACACCCACCTTGTCGGCGATTTGCTGCATTTTGAGCGGTTCGATGTGGTCGGGCCCATCGTCGAGAAACTTCGTCTGGTGGTCGACAATCGCTTGCGACACGCGGGTCAGCGTGCTGCGGCGCTGCTCGATCGACTCGATCAGCCATTGGGCCGAGTTTACCTTCCGCTTGATGTACTCGCGGGTCTCGGCGTTCGTGCTCTCGTCCTTGAGTAGATTGCGATAGTAGGGGCTGATGTAGAGCGACGGCAACTGGGTGTCTTCGAGCCGGACTTCATATTTGCCCGCTTCGTTCCGCTCGACGAACACGTCCGGCGTCACGCTCGGCACGGTCGTCTCGCCGAAGTCGGCGCCCGGCTTCGGCTTGAGCTTCCGCATCTCTTGCCAGACTTCTTGAATCTTTTCGATCGAATAGCCGGTCTTCTTCGAAATCTGCGGCAGGCGATTGTTTTCGAGGTCTTCCAGATGGTCGGAGATCAGAGTCCGCAACTCGTCATAGTCCGGCATGCCCGGCAACAGTTGCAGCAAGAGACACTCTTTGAGCGAGCGCGCCCCGACGCCCGGCGGATCGAGCCGCTGCACGACGGCGAGCGCCTGCTCGGCGATCGCCAACTGCTCGGCGCGGAAGCGGGCCGCGTCGCCGTTGACGTCGGGCGGAGTCGGCGGCAGCAGCTCCTCGAGCGGCGACTTCATGTAGCCGTTTGTGTCGAGGCTGAAGATGATCCGCTCGGCCATCCGCCGCACGGTGTCCTCCAGCTCGAACCACGCCAACTGATGTTCCAGGTATTCGTGCAGCGACTCCGGCCGGGCCAGCATGTTCGCCATCGCGTCGTGCCGCCGGTCGCCCTCGGCCTCGATTCGATTCATGCTCGGCCGACTACGCTCTTCGTAGTCGTCCGGCAGATTCTCGGCCATGTTCAGCAGACGCTCGAAGTCGTCGGCGTTGTCGGTGCCGTCCTTGACGACCAGCTCCCGCTCGGTGTCGGCCACCGAAGTGCTGTGGGACTCCTCCTCGCCTTCGGCCGGCTCGGCGATTTCGTCCTGCTCCGGCTCGATCTGGTCGAGGCAGGGGTTGTCTTCCATCTCCTGCTCGATGCGTTCCTGCAAGGCCATCAGCGGCAACTGCAGGATTTCCATCGACTGGATCATCCGCGGTGCAAGCACCTGCTTCTGAGCCAGTTGCATCTGTTGGCCGAGGGAAAGTCGCATGGCTAATGCCTGAGAGTCTGTCGATCGAACGGAATTCTCTTCACCAGTCGTGCGGTTCAACGCCGATTGGACGGTCGTGCGGCGAGGCGATGAATCGATAAGATGGCCGCCGAAGCAACCGACTCACTCCCCAACCCACTCACCCGAGTCGCCGTATGTAGCATACTGCCGCGAGGCGAACGAGGTCAAATCGCTACCTTCAATTCTAGCTCCAGAAAGCCGGGAATGGCGCCGGGAAAACCGTGCGCAAGCAGAGCGATTCGCGGTATTCGTCCCTTGACTTTTCGGCGCCAACAGGATCGATCACTGGCGCAGAGGTGACGCTAAACTGCCAGCGGCAGTCTATGTTGGGCGACCGCGGACTATTTGAGGTCGCCGCCCGGCGGCGTGCCGGTGAGCTGTGCGAGAGCGTCGTCGAGCCCCGGCAGCTGCATTCCGCCGGTCAGCGACGCCATCGCTTCAGCGTGCAGCTGCTTCGCCTTCTGCGCGGCAGAATTGAACGCGGCCGGCAACAAGTCCTCGATCATCTCGCGGTCCTGCTTGGCCACCAGCGACGGGTCGATCCGCACCGCGAGCACTTCGCCAAGGCCGTTCACTTCCACTTCGATCAGCCCGCCGCCCGCCGAGCCGGTAGCCCGCTTCGTCTTGAGCTCCTCGCTGAGCGCCTGCATCTTCGTGCCCATCTCCTGGGCCTGCTTCATGAGGGCGGGCAGATTGGCCAAATTACCGAGTCCTTTGAACATGCTCTTCCTATCAATACTTCCACAATAGGTCTCACGCAAAGGCGCAAAGACGCAAAGGTCAATTCAATGTTACACGACTACGAACAATCGACCGACATAAGAAATGTTCAACTTGAGCCGCTTCGCGCCTTTGCGTGAGATCTTCTACGTCAACTGCTCAATCGCCTTCCGGCGGTGAGTAACGAAACTGCCCCGGCGCCACGTCGAACAACTCGATCGCGCGCTCGACGAACGGCCGTTGGCTGACTTCCTTGAGCTGCTCCGCGGTTTGCTGTCGGCGCGACACGCGCGGCGCGGCGGCCTGCGGTTCGACGCTGCCGCTCTTTGCCGCTTCGACTGCCATTTGGAATTGCTTAAGCACCGAGTCGGCCGCTTCCGGCGCTGCGCCATTCGTCGGCGGTTCCGGCACTCGCTCCTCCGTCTGTGGTGCGACGACCGGAGCGGATTGGGGCGATTCGGTCGGCAGCGTCCGCGTCGGCAGCGGCGGAATCGCACCGAGCGAAGCGGCTAGCGGTCGCGACTCAGCGTTTTTTTTTGCGGGCTCGGCCGATCGCGGCGCGACACTGCCCGGCTCGCCTCGCAATTCGGCCACGAGGGCTGCCAGGTCGTCGAGGTTTTCCAGCTCGCAGATTCGCACGACGGCCATTTCCACCAGCGTCCGGCCGTGCAGGCTCATTCGCAGCCGGGCCGCCGTCTGATCGAGAATCTGCACCATCGCCAGGACGGTCTGCAGCCCCAACTGCTGGCCAATCGCCGCCACTTCCTCGGCCTGCGACGGCACGGCATAGAGCATCTGCTCCCGCGGACAACCGACCGCCACCGCCATCACGTCGCGGAAATAGCCGATCAGTTGGTCGAGCAATTGCCCAATCTCGACGCCGCCCGCCACCGCCGCGTCGAGCTCCGCCAAGGCCGCCGCCGCGTCGCGCGACGCCAAATGGCGGACCAGCCCGCTCAGCCGCTCCACCGGCGCGGTGCCCAACAGCGAGTGTACTTGCTCGCCGGTGATCCGCTTGTCGGTCACCGAGAGCAACTGTTCGAGCAGCGACTGGCTGTCGCGCATCGACCCGGCGGCCCGGCTGGCCAGAATCTGAACCGCTTCCGGTTCGATCTCGACGCCTTCGGCCGCGGCGATCTGTGTGAGCCGCGTCTGGATCGCCCCCATGTCGATGCCCGCGAAATCGAACCGCTGGCAACGCGAGAGGATCGTGATCGGAATTTTGTTCGCCTCGGTCGTGGCGAAGATGAACTTCACGTGCTCGGGCGGCTCTTCGAGCGTCTTCAAGAGCGCGTTGAACGCCTCCTTGGTCAGCATGTGAACTTCGTCGATGATGTAGATCTTGAACCGCGAGCGGCTCGGCCGCACGGTGACGTTCTGCCGAAGCTGGCGAATCTCGTCGATGCCGCGATTGACTGGCGCCGTCGATCTCGAGCACGTCGACGTCGTCGCCGGTGGCCACGCTGCGGCAGACGTCGCATTCGTTGCAAGGCGTAGCGGTGGGGCCCTGCTCGCAGTTGAGCGCCTTGGCGAGAATCCGCGCGGCAGATGTCTTGCCGACGCCGCGGGCCCCGGTGAACAGATACGCGTGCCCCACGCGGTCGCTCGTGATCGCCTGCTCGAGCGCCCGGGCCACGTGCTGCTGGCCGATCAGCTCGCCAAACGTCTGCGGCCGATACCGCCGCGCGATCACGACGTACTCGCCGCTTGATGGCGAGTCAGCAGGATCAGACCGTGGCTCGGAGTCGTTCATCGTGGGTTGGGGTGCCGTTTTCGGCCGGCCAAGATGGCCGGGCTAACTAAATAGCCGCGGCATCTTGCCGCGCTGAATTCGGCTTCCGGTGAGAGGCCCCCACACAAAGAGACACAAGCGTGTGGCTGCTGTGTTTCCACCCTGACCAGGTTGGCAAGGCCCCCTTCGCAGAGGCCTCTCACCGGAAGCCGCGCCCGCTCGACCGTTTCGCCCGCGAGCCGCATGTACTGTTGTACGCGCTAGCGGTCGCCGCGTCCAGAATCAGCCGGCAGCGGCCAGGAGAACTGCAAAGTCTATTTTCTCGGCATTTGGCACAGCATGCTCAGCCACCAGCCGGGCACGCGATTGTCAGGTATTGATGGAAAAGCGGGACGCGAGCAATGCTGCTGCTTCATCGCTAGTAATAGAGAAAAAATGACTTTGCAGTTCTCCTGCGGCAGCGGCGAGCGCGACGCTAACGCACCATCAATTTCCCCGCCATTTCCCGCGATAGCGTCCGATTTGCGCCGTCGATCGAAATCATCACGACGTCGGCCACCGGTTCGTTCGCCACGAGCGAGCCACTCGTGCCGATCTGCAATCCTTCCTGAGACAAGTAGCGGAGAAACTCCGGCGCCTGGTCGGTGACCCGCGCGACGTGAAATCGCTCGCCGGCCCGGCACTCGGTCAGTGGCCGGTCGGGCGTGGCGACCATGGTGCCATCGGCCTTGGGAATCGGCTCGCCGTGGGGGTCGGTCTTCGGGTAGCCGAGCGCCGCGTCGATCCGGTCGACGAGCCAATCGCTCACCGCATGTTCCATGTTCTCCGCTTCGTCGTGGACTTCGTCCCACGAGAGTTGCAGCGTTTGGACGAGGAACTGCTCGATCAACCGATGCCGCCGCACCACGCGCAGCGCGAGCGCCCGGCCGGCCGGCGTCAGCCGCACGCCTTCGTACGGCGTGTAGGTCGCCAGGTTGCTCTCGTCGAGCGTCTTGAGCATGCTCGTCACCGTGCCGGGCAAAACGCCCAGCGCAGCCGAAATCTGCCCGGTTGCCACCGCGGCGTCCGCCGGGTCCGCGAGCTGGTAGATCGCTTTGACGTAGTTTTCGACCGTCAAACTGGCCATGTGGTGGTCCTCAGTCGCCCGCCCCCTCGGCACACAGGCACGCCGACAATGAATCCTACGTTCCAAATGGCCGGTTGTCACCGCGTGCCAGATTGACCGGCCTTCCCGCGGCCAGAACAATAGACGCATGGATCGGGAGAAACAATCCGCAACCACCGGCGATTGGCGAGCGCTTTATCCGTTCGAATCGCGCTGGCTCAGCGTGCGCGGCGCGCGGCTGCACTTCGTCGACGAGCAGCCGCCCGATCCGCTCGCGCCGCGGCCCGCCCTGCTCTTCGTACACGGCAACCCCACCTGGTCGTTTCACTGGCGCGCACTGATTTCGGCCCTGCGCTCGCGCTACCGCTGCGTGGCCGTCGATCATCTTGGCTGCGGACTGAGCGACAAACCGGACGGATTCTTGAGCCTCTCCGACCACGTCAATCATCTTGCGGCGCTGGTCGAACGGCTCGACCTGCAAAACGTCACGCTCGTCGCCCAGGATTGGGGCGGCGCGATCGGCCTGGGCGCGATGCTGCGAATGCCCGAGCGGCTGGAGCGAATCGTTTTGTTCAACACCGGTGCGTTTCCGCCGCCCTACATCCCTTGGCGAATTCGCGCGTGCCGCATTCCTGCGGTCGGAAGACTGGCCGTCCAAGGCGGCGGACTGTTCAATCGCGCGGCGCTGCGGATGACGCTCGCCCGCCGGCCGCGACTCGATCCCCAGGTCGCGGCCGCATACCTGGCGCCTTACAACTCCTGGACCAATCGCCGAGCGGTCTACGGTTTCGTGAAGGACATTCCCAGCGGTCCCCGGCATCCGACGTGGCAAACGCTCGCCGACGTCGAGCGCCAATTGCCGAGATTGGCCGACCGACCGGCGCTCTTGGTTTGGGGCATGCGCGACTGGTGCTTCCGCCCGGACTGCCTCGCACGCTTCGAGCGCGCTTGGCCCGACGCCGAGGTCCACCGCCTCGCCGACGTCGGACACTGGGTGCTCGAAGATGCGCCGGAAGACGCGGTGCCGCTCGTCGATCGATTCCTCTGCGCCACGGATTCTCCTGCCCACGATCGCATCGGAGCCCATCATGCCTGAGTCCTACCGGGTCCGCATCGCCAAGGCCGAGCACGTCTTCAGCGCCGCGCACTTCATCACCTACGAAGGCCAGTGCGAACGGCTCCACGGCCACAACTGGCGCGTGGCCGCCGAGGTCTTTGGCCCGCTCAACGAAGACTATCTGGTCGTCGACTTCCTGGCGGTCCGCGACGAGCTGCGCGAAATCGCCGCCAAGCTCGATCATTACGTGCTCCTGCCCACCGAGCATCGCGAGCTGGTCGTCCGAGAGGAGGGCGATCAGGTGACGGTCGCCTTCGAGAGTCGCCGCTGGGCATTCCCCAGGGGCGATTGCCGGTTGCTGCCCATTGCCAACACGACTGCCGAGCTGATGGCCGCGCACATCGGCCGGCAGTTGAAACGGGCGCTCGAATTTCGCTGCGGACTCGATGAGCCGCGTCTCCGCGTAGAGCTGGACGAGTGCGATGGCCAGATCGCCGTCTGGGAATGCCAGCCCGGCTAGCGGCAAACTTTGCCCAACCGGCAGTTTTTCTCATGCTTCCGCACCTTGCCAGTCGATAGGCACGATCGGTAGGGCTGCGCGCGAGCGCACGCGGCCGTCTCTCAATGCTAGCACATCTCTTCGGCTCGCCATGTCCGACGTCCACAACGCCGCCGTGCTCTTGATGAGTCTTCCGGAAGAAGACGCTAGTACCCTGCTGAGCCAGCTCGATCCGAAGCACGTGGAGCAGGTCTCGATCGAGATCGCCCGCATGCGAAACATCTCGTCTGAGGAGCAAGAAAAGGTCATCCTCGAATTTGCCGCGACCACGCCCTCCTCCGGCGGCGGCGGCGGTGGCCTCGAAGTCGCCAAGTCGCTGCTGCAGAAAGCCCTCGGCTCTGGCGCGGGCGCCGCGCTCGATACCGTTCGTCAGTCGATCGAGGCGATGCCGTTCGCGTTTCTCCGACAGGTCGACCGGCAAAACATCCTGACGTACATCGTCGAAGAACACCCGCAGACGATCGCGCTCATCATGTCGCATTTGCCGCCGAGCTTCGGCGCGGAGATTCTCACCGGACTGCCGGACGAGAAGCGCACCGCGGTCGTGCGGCGAATCGCGGCGATGGGCCAAACCTCGCCCGAGATCATTCGCCAAGTCGAGCACGCCCTCGAAGGCCGGATGTCCAACGTGATGAGCCAGAGCTTCGAGCACGCCGGCGGCGTCGAAGCCGTGGCCGAGATGCTCAACGTCGCCGACCGGGCGACCGAACGCGCGCTCTTGGACAAGCTCGGCGAGGAGAATCCCGAGCTGGTCGAGAACATTCGCCGGCTGATGTTCGTGTTCGAGGACATCAGCATGTTCACCGACAAAGACATCCAAACCGTGCTCAAGAACGTCGAGACAAACCAGTGGGCGCTGGCGCTCAAGGGCGCGAGCGAAGAGCTGACCCACAAGATTCTCAGCAACATGTCCGAACGGGCAGCCGGCATGCTCAAGGAAGAAATCGGCTACCTGGGCTCGGTCAAGCGCTCAGCCGTCGAAGCGAAGCAACAGGAGATCGTCGACATCGTCCGCCGCCTCGAAGACGAAGGCGCAATCGAAATCAACTCCAGCGGCGAAGTCGAAGAAATGGTGCAGTAGCCGCACCGGACCGATCGTCGCCCATTGCGCAATCGGAATCGCCGCTCACGGCTCCCGCAGCTCGATCTTCTTGGCCGACTGATTCCAAGTCATCGCCGGCAACATGCTGACGGTGCTTAGCTGGTACGATAACAAATGGGGCGACAGTCGCCACATCGTCAATACAGTCGCTCGCGGTGCGCGTAGCCAACATCGTGAATCGACCTGGGCTGCCTACCGAAGGGTGACCTTGGGCGTTCTCGTATCCGGCCGCCATCGCCGCGAGTTGTACCAAATCTGCCGCAACCTCGCTATGTCCATTCGAAAGTCCAGCAGACAGATGCCCCATCACCCGCCTTGCTTCAATTGCTTTGCCGGCCACCACAGGTTCCCGCACGGATCCTTGACGCCTCCGTACCGTTCGCCCGCGTGTGGCATGTCGGTCGGCTCCATGATCGACGTCGCCCCCGCCGCGAGCGCCCGCTGATGTGCGGCATCCGCATCGCCGACGCGCAAAAAAATCGCACCCGGCATCGGCTCTATTCCGTCCTTCGGCTCACCCATCATCACGATCGAATCGCCGATCGTCACCTCGGCATGCATCACCGACCCGTCCTCCCGCGGCACCCGCACCCGCTCGACGGCCCCAAACGCCTCGGCCAAAAACGTGAGCAGCCGCGGCACATTCGCCACGACAAGATACGGCGTAACCGTACGATAATCCTGAGCAAATCCTGTCGTTGACATCTGAGCGCCTCCCTTGGTTCGTGGCTGTCGCTCTCGCATGTTACCGCCCCGATTGTCATCGGTCGAGTCTACCGCGACGCCGATATACTCCACGCAGTCGAGCGATTTCGTTTCGCGGCGCGAACTCAAGCGAGAACCCAGGGACATCTATGGAAAGCGTGGTGTCAACCGGTTGGTTCGCGTTTCTTTGATTTTCAATGCAGTTGGCGGGAGGGGTGCCTTGGTTGGGGAGGCCCGAGCGAGGCGACTTCGTGGCAAGCTATTTAGCGTCTAGTGGACCACGACTGTTGGTTTGCGTGCATCGGCTCCCAGTCCGTGCTCGAACATCTATTCGGTGATCACTCCCCAGGGTGCGCAGTGGCGCACCCGCGGCAAGTGTCCCAGGATAACGTATGCAAGTAGACGCCTCATTCATCCACTCGTCGGTCGCAGGAAGCTCCTGCCCAGGCAGTCCCCGGGTCGAGGTCGTCCGTACTTACGGTCTGGTCAAACATCTCGCTAATCATTCGTTGTGGTGGTGGGGTGACTCGGGCCGAGCGACCTACGCGGCTGCCGGCAACCGGTACGCTTTGCCGTCACGAAGCATCGCGTAGATCACCAGCAAGAGTCGGCGGGCAATCGCACACGTGGCCTTTTTGTTGCCGATCCGCTTGCATAATCGCTCGAAACTGCTGTTCCAACGAGGGCTCTTCCGCTTGACTCGGTGGGCCAACTCGATCAGCACGTGACGCAACAGCGGCGATCCGGACTTGCTCAACCGCAGCCCCTTGCGTCGACCGTCACTCTCACGTACCCCCGGGTCCAAGCCCGCAAAGGCGACGACCGCATCCGCGCAGCGGAATCGCTCCCAGTCACCCATTTCCGCCAGGATCGTTTCGCTAGTCACAAACCCAATGCCGGGCATCGTGTCCAGCACCGCTCGGGCCTCGCGTTCCTTAATCGTCGCTTTGGAGGCAAACCGCACCAGCCGATCCTCGACCCGCTTGCGGCGTGCGATCGCTGCGTCGAGGTCCTCCCGCAGGTCCTCCAGGATCCAGCGTTCTTCCTCCAAGAGATCGAGCTTCTTGGTGGCCTGCCAACCGACCTGGCTAAACAGGTCGCGGCGGTCCGCATTGTAACGCGTGAGGATGCCCCGCATGGTGTTCTTGATCGACGTGACTCGGCTTTGCAGCTTGTTGCGACGCCTGACCAGGGATCGATGCTGCCGTACCCGCGGCGTCGCCCGCCACGCGGCGGGAATCATGTCGTAAGCCAGAAAGTCGGCCAAGATGCGTGCGTCGATCTTGTCGGTCTTGCGCGTGCTTTCGGCGATGATCCGCAGTTTTCCCGCATGAGCGATGACGATGCGCTCGGCGTATTGTTCGGCCAGCGCCGCGAACCAGTCATAGCCGATCGTGGCTTCGACCGTCACCTGAAACGAACCCAGGAAACGCAGAAACTGTGCGATCTGCTTGACCTGATGGCACAGGATTCGCTTGCGCTCGACGACCTTCGACGCTCGGCCATCTAGCTCGACGACACAGAACGTGATACTTTTCTTGTGGAGGTCCGCACCGACGAATTTCATGGCGAGATTCCTTTTGTGGAGAGGTTGGAAGTGGAACTAACTACCAACGGTCTACCACGTTTTCAAGGACCGCCTCAAGTCGCGGTGCGGCCCTCTCTTCTCTTTCCATGTTTTCATCCATCGACCGGAGCGAGTTCCAGTGGCAACCCGAGGATTGGCGCACCCGCTCAAGAGCCGCATCGGCCGGGGCAGGAGGAAACGCGGAGGGCGCTGAGAGCGCAGAGAAAGGACCGAACCCGGTCCCTCCTCCGCGATCTTCGCGCCCTCTGCGTTTTACGATTCCCCGCCGACCGGCACCGCCTTCAATCGCACGATCCTCGGCTGCCGTTTCTACCGAACAACGCGTTTCCGGGTGGCCGATTTTTGATACTTTACATCCGTCCACTATCTGGTATCGTGGTGGTTGAAAGATCGCGTGGATCGATCAACTGGAACTGGCGTGCAAAGTCCGTCCTCCGCGAGAGTAATTTCCCGCTGAACACGCGGACTCGCATTGCCACCGAACAAACATCCACAAACGATCTGGCCCTTGAGAGGGCGAAAACAACTTGACGTCTTCGAGAGAAACTTGACGTCTTCGCAAAAACACGAGGTTTTCGAACTCAACAACCTGACGCCTTGGAAGTGAACGGCTAAGGATCACTCATCGGCGCTAATCGGAATTGGCGGGCATCAGCGACGATTAGCGGTCGAAAGAATCCTCGGTGGACTTTGAGGTGAATCCTGTTTTCAACCAAATGAAGCAAATTGAGGTTCCATTTTGTCGCCCGGCACACGCAGCCCCACCTGCGTTTCCGGCGTTTGCGGAAGTCGGCGACGGACAGAATCGCCGAATAATGTCGCCAGAATGTGGGGCCCCGGCCGCACCAACGAATTGCAACGGTCGGCCACTCAACGACTTAACCACCCCGACGCACGCTCGCGCCCAGACAATTTTCAAAAAACCACGAGCGTCAGCAGCAATTGTCGCAAAGAGTTGGGCAACCACCCGACAAAACCACCCGCAATGTCGCTCCTGCAGGCGTGATTTAGCCAACTCCGCGCAATTGGCCGCCGCTAGCGCAACGACTACAATCAAAGGTTCCCCGCCCAGCCCAAGTTGCTTTTCTTCCCCCGAACCCTAACCCTGAACCCTACACTTTGCCCGACAACTTTACGCCACAACTCGAACGTGCCGCCACCAAAGGCCGCTACGCCTTTGTCAGCCTTGGCTGCCCCAAGAACCTGGTCGACAGCGAGCGGATGCTCGGCATGTTGCAGCTCGATGGCTACGAGCTGGTGAACGACCCCCAGGGGGCCGACTTTGCGGTCGTGAACACCTGCGGCTTCATCGAGGCCGCCCGCACCGAGTCGTTCGCCGCCATCGACGAAATGCTCGAACTCAAGCGCCGCGGCCAGTTGCGCGGCCTGATCGTCTCCGGCTGCCTGGCCGAGCGGCAGAAGGAATCGCTGCTGGTGGATCGCCCCGGCATCGACCACCTGGTCGGCGTCTTCGGCCGCGAGGAAGTCACCAAGGTCGCCGACCGGCTCGTGGGCGGACTCGACGAACAACGCAGCGTATTCCACCCGGCGCCGACCCATCCACTCCCCGACACGGCCCGGCTTCGGATCACGCCGCGGCATTTTGCGTTCTTGAAAATCTCGGAAGGCTGCGACCGGCTCTGCACGTTCTGCGCGATTCCCAAGATGCGCGGCAAGCACGCCACGAAGCCGATCGAAGAGGTCGTCGCCGAAGCCCGCGAGCTAGCCGCCGACGGAGTCCGCGAGCTGGTGATCGTCGCCCAGGACACAACCTACTATGGAATGGACCTGTACGGCGAAACGCGGCTGGTGGAACTCTTGCGCGAGCTCGATAAGGTCGATGGCCTCGATTGGATTCGGCTGATGTACTTCTACCCAATGTACGTGACCGACGAGTTGATCGACACGATCGCCGAGTCGAAGCGGATCGTGCCCTATCTCGACATGCCGCTCCAGCACGCAAGCGACCAGATGCTCAAACGAATGCAGCGCCGCGTGAATCGCGCGGAGACCGAGTCACTGCTAGCGAAGCTCCGCGAGCGGATCCCGAACCTCGCCATGCGGACCACGTTCATCACCGGCTTCCCCGGCGAGACCGATGCGGATTTCGACGAGTTGGTCGAGTTCGTCCGCGAGCAGCGGTTCGAGCGGATGGGCGTGTTCACGTATTCCTTCGAGCCCGACACACCCGCCGCCAAGCTCCCGGACCATCTGCCGGAAGAAGTCAAGAACGAGCGCCGCGAATTGCTGATGGCCGAGCAACAGGCCATCGCGTTTGCCTGGAACGACGCCCAGCTCGGCCGGCAGGTGGACGTGATCCTCGACACGGCCGTCGCGGGCGAGAAGAACGCCTTCGTCGGCCGGTCGTATGCCAACGCCCCCGACGTGGACGGCGTGGTCTACGTGAGCGGCGAGAACTTGCGCGTCGGGGCGATCGTGCCGTGCGAAATCGTCGGCCGCAGCGAGTACGACCTGGTCGCCGCCGCGGTTGGCGGCATGAGGTAGATTGTAGAAAGGGTATGTTTTCGTCGGCCTTGGTGGGTCTCGTTGAACTCGATCCACCCTACAATCATGTCTATGGACCAATCCAGCACCACCAATCCGGTCGCCAGCGGGCTGTTGAACGTCCCGAACCAGCTCACGATCGCACGGCTGGTGCTGTCGATCGTTTGCTTCGTGTTCCTGGCGATCAACTGGTACCTCGTCGGCTTGGTGCTGTTTGCGATCGCCGCCGGCACCGATTGGGTCGATGGCTATTGGGCCCGCAAATATGGCCAGATCACCAAGCTCGGCCGCATGATGGATCCGTTCGCCGACAAGATCATCATTTGCGGCACGTTCATCTTTCTCGCCGCCGTGCCGCACGTCGGCGCCAGCCGGCTACCGGCGTCGGCCATTGCGCCTTGGATGGCGGTCCTGGTCGTCGCCCGCGAAATGCTGGTGACCGCGATTCGCGCGTTCTTTGAAGAAGGCGGCGTCGATTTCTCGGCCAAATGGGCCGGCAAATGGAAGATGCTGTTCCAATGCCTGGCCGTCGTTCTGAGCTTGTACCGGATGTGGATGTACCTCGATCCCACGTACCCGGTCATCGAATGGCGCGAGCCGCCGCCCCAACTGCTGACCTATTCGCTGCATGCCATGGTTTGGACAGCGATCTTTTTCACCGTCTATTCCGGCTGGGGCTACGTGACCACCGCCCTGCGGATGCTGAGGAAGTAACGCGATCTCATGCCGCCCGAATCATCGGATCCAATCTTGGGCGCGATCGTGTTGACGCTGGCGGTCGCCAGTGTCGGCACTTGGTTCTGGCTCTTCGATCGGCTCAAACACGGACCGATCCTGCCCTACGAACCGCGGCCACCGGTGCCGTGGCATGGGGTGTGTACGCTGGTGCCGGTGTTGCTCGTTGCGTACATCCTGTTCGCGGGCTTTAGCGGCAACGACCACGCCGAAGACGCCGCGTCGGCCGCCGCGCCCGACCTGGTCGACCGCATTGCCCTGGGAGCGGCACAGCAAACGGCGTTCGTCGCCGCATTCCTGGCGGTCGTGATTGCCGTTTCGGGCGCCATGCGCGAAGACCTCGGCTTGCCGAAGGACGGGCTGCAGTTCCTGCGGGACGTGCGGATCGGCATCCTCGCCTGGCTTGCGGCGCTGGCGCCAGTCTATGGCGTGCAAATGTTGATGATCAACCTCGTCGGCCCCACGGAGGGGCACCCGCTGATCAAGATCGTCCGAGAACATGCGAGTCCACTGCTCTACATGTTGGCGTTCGCGACAGCCGTCGTGGTGGCGCCGATCTGCGAAGAACTGCTGTTTCGCTTGCTCCTGCAAGGCTGGCTCGAAAAGTGGGAAGACCGCAGACTCGGATGGCGAAACGAAGCGCCGAAATTCGAAGCGCCGCCAAATGTCGAAGCACAAATCACGAATGATGAATTCTCAGTTCCCGTCGACTCGGCGTTCGACGTTCGGCATTCGGCAATTCCAACGGATCAGCCTCCCCCAACCGGCTGCGGCGGATTGCCCTACGGTTGGCTGCCGATCGCATTGAGCTCGCTGCTATTCGCGCTGGCACACGTCGGCTACGGTCCGGAACCGGTGCCCCTGTTCCTGCTCGCGCTGATCCTCGGCTATGTTTACCAGCGGACGCACCGCATCGTGCCCTGCATGGTGACGCACGCTTTGTTCAACGGAACGTCGCTCGTCGCGCTGTGGCGCGTGATGTCGGCGGGCGCCCAATGAGTGGAGTTCATGGTTGAACTGACGGCCCATCCTCGCGGCACGATCCTACCGGTGCGAGCCCAAGCCGGTGCTCGCCGCAACGGCATCGTCGGCGAGCGCGACGGCATGCTCCGCGTCGCCGTGACTGCCGCGCCGGAAAAAGGCAAAGCAAACAAGGCGATTATCACCGTGCTGAGCGACGCATTGGAAACTCCCAAGTCGTCGATCGAGTTGGTTGCGGGCGAAACTTCGCCGCAGAAACGGTTCTTGATCGTCGGCGTCGGCGTCGACCAGTTGGGCAAGCGGATCGAACGATTGATTGCGACCTAGCCGACCGGCGGTGGAAACGCTCGCGGGACGACGCCGTATTCGGCACACCGGGGGCCAAACGTCGCGTTCGCGCGTGGGTCGCCGCGGAACTCCGAATCGTGCCGCGGGTCGGCGAAGCCCAGCTTCTTCTTTTCTGCGAGCAGTTCCGCGACCTTATCGGACGGCAGATGGCGGAGCGGGCCGAGTTGCCGAGTGAGCAGCAGAATCCGGCAGTATTGGTCGAGGATTTCCGTGAGCCAATAGGCCCGCTCCGGCGATTCACCGTAGCTCACCGCGCCGTGATTGGCGAGCAAAATGATGTTCGTCTTCGCCACGAACGGCAGCACCGTCTCGGCAAACTTCCGGCCGCCGGGCGTTTCGTACTTCGTGATCGGCACCTCGCCGAGGAACACTTCGACCTCCGGCATCACCGCCTGTGGAATCGGCTCGCCGACGATCGCAAATGCCGTGGCGTGCGGCGGATGGCAATGCACGACGCACGAAACATCCGGCCGGGCCTTGAGGATTTCCAGGTGCATCAGCGCCTCGCTCGACCGCTTCCACTTCCCGGCGAGCTGCTTGCCCGTCATGTCGATCAGGCACAGGTCCTCGGGCCGCATGAAGCCCTTGCTGATCATCGTCGGCGTGCAAAGCACCTCGTCCTCGGTCAATCGGCAAGTGATGTTGCCGGCGTTCGCCGCGACGAACCCGCGCTCGTAGATGCGGCGGCCGATTTCGCAGATTTGCTCTTTGAGCTCGCGGAAGTCGTTCATGTCTTGAGTTCCGGCACGATATGCTCAGTCAATCGGATACGCGCTCGTGCGAGCGTGTTCGCCCCGCGGTGGCTTGCGGATCGTCACTTGGCCCTCGTTGAGGGCAAGTCGCCCCGCCGCGAGCAGCTTCAGCACGTGCGGATAGGCTTCCTTCTCTGCTGCAAACACGCGGGCGGCGAGCGTGTCGGCTGTGTCGTCGGCGAAGACCGGCACCGGCTGCTGCCAGATGATCGGGCCGTGGTCGTACTGGTTGTCGACGAAGTGGACCGTGCAGCCGGTGACCTTCACGCCGGCGTCCAGCACCGCTTGATGCACGTGATGGCCGTACATGCCGGCGCCGCAAAATGCGGGGATCAAGGCTGGGTGGATGTTGACGACTCGGCCAGCAAAATCGTCCGGCACGGGCGCGAGCTTCAGGAATCCGGCCATTGCCACGCAGTCGGCTCCCGCTTTGCGGCAAGCGGCGAAGATCGCGTCGCCGTAGGATTTGTCGCCGGATGCGCCGGCGGGGAAATCGCCGCGATTCACCACAAGTGTCGGAATGCCGGCGGACATCGCGTGCTGAAGCCCGCTCGCCTCGGCGGTACTTGAGACGACGAGTCGAATGTCGATCGGCAGCTCACCTTCGGCCGCGAGATCGATGAAATTCTTGAGCGTCCGCCCGGAGCCGGAGATCAGCACGGCTAGTTTGAGCCGGTCCGCAGGTGTCGCCGGTTGGTTCATGACGTGACCTGCACGTAAAGCGACAGCGATTCACCGCCCAATTTCGCCTCGGTCGGCGTTGCTTTGTCGAGCGGTCGGTCGACGATTTCGGTGGCCAACGTTTCCTGGGCGATGAAGTCGTAGTGCTTCTTGATGGCGCCGATGAGCGCTGGCGACGAAGTAACTAAGCCGACTTTGATGCGATCCGTGTACTGGCAGCCGGTGTCTTTGCGTTGGTCCTGGATCAGCCGCACGACGTCGCGGGCCAAGCCTTCCGCAATCAGCTCCAGCGTTAGCTCGGTCGCCAGCACCACGACACAGCCCTTGCCCTGGGCGGCGGCCCAGCCTTCCTTCGCTTGCAGGCGGACTTCGATGTCTTCGTTGTCCAGCTCGATCGAACTCCCATCGGGAAACGCAAGTGCAGCCTTGCCGGCCGATTTCAATTCGGCGAGCAGCTTGGCCGCGTCGATCTCGGCGAGCAGTTTCTTGGCGGCCGGCATGTTCTTGCCCAGCCGCGGGCCGAGACGCTTGAAATTCGGCACCACCGAGTACTCGATGTACTGCTCGCCCTCGGTCGTGAATTCCACCGCTTTCACATTGAGCTCTTCGGCAATCAGATCAGCGTGCTCTTCCAGCCACTTCTCGTGGGTCACGTCGGCGAGCACAACTTCGACCTTCGCCAGCGGCTGCCGCACCTTCAAACTCGCGGCCATGCGAGCGTTGCGGCCGAGCGAAGAAATCTCGCGCACGAGGTTCATCCGCGCTGAGAGGGATTCGTCGACGATCGCCGGATCGCCCACGGGATAGTCGCACAAGTGAACGCTTTCGACGACGCGGTCTCCAAAAACGCTGCGAGCCAAATTCTGCCATAGCGTCTCCGCAACGAATGGCACAAATGGGGCGACCATCTTCGCCGTCGTCAGCAGGCATTCGTAGAGCGTCCAGTAGGCGTCGAGCTTCTCGCTGGATTTCTTGTCGGCCGCCCAAAAGCGGTCGCGGCTGCGGCGGACGTACCAGTTCGAGAGCGCGTCGACGAATTCGGTGATCTGGCCACAGGCGCCGAAATTGTCGTAGGCGTCCATCCGCTCGACGACCGTGGCGACGGTGCGGTTGAGCTCACTGAGGATCCAGCGGTCGGCGATCGGGCGGTAGGTGGGGCACGAAGCGAAGACGCAAGCGGAAAGTGATGCCGATTCTCGTTCGCTGAGCCCTGAACCCTGAACCCTGAACCCTTCACCCGGATCGAAGCCATCGATGTTGGCGTAGATCACGAAGAAGCTGTAGACGTTCCAGAGCCGCAGCAGGAATTCGGGGATGCTGTCCTTGATCGCCTGCTCGCTGTAGCGGATGGAGGTCCACGGCGGCTGGTTGGCGAAGAAGTACCACCGCAGCGCGTCGGCCCCGTATTTGTCAAAAATTTCGCCCGGCTCGCGGTAGTTCCGCTTGCTCTTCGACATCTTGTTGCCGTCTTCGCCGAGCATCAGGCCCAGGACAATGCAGTTGCGGTAGGGGTGGGGGTAAGGAGCAGGGAGTTCGGAAGCCTCTTGCTCCTTGCTCCCTGCTCCTCGCTCCTCGCTAAACATCAGCGTGCTGATCGCCAGTAGGCTGTAGAACCAGCCGCGGGTTTGGTCGAGGGCTTCGCTAATGAAGTCGGCGGGGAATTGCGACTGGAAGCGGGCGTCGCTCCCCTCGGCGTTCGGATAGCCCCATTGGGCGAACGGCATCGCGCCGGAGTCGTACCAGCAATCGATCACCTCCGGAACGCGCTGCATGTAGTGCTCGTTGCCGAGTTGATCAGGGCTGCACATGGGGCAGAAGTATCGAACAGAGTCGATATATGGCTTGTGAACTCGCAAGTCGTCCGGCAATGAAGGATTCGACTCTTTCGCGTCGTCCCAAGCATCCATTCCTGATACACCGCGCTTCGCAAGCAATTCGTCGTAGCTGGCTACAGCTTCCTGATGTTGGCAGCCCAAATTGCGGCACTTCCAAATCGGCAGTGGCGTGCCCCAGTAGCGCTCACGCGAGAGGGCCCAGTCGACGTTCGATTCGAGGAAATTCCCAAAGCGGCCATCCTTGATATGCTCGGGCAGCCAGTTAATCTTGGCGTTGTTCGCAAGCATCGCGTCCTTGAACTGCGTCGTGCGGACGAACCAGCTCTCACGTGGATATTGAATGAGCGGATCTTCCTCCGCTCTCCAGCAAAACGGATAATCGTGGACGTATTGTGTGTGATGGAGTAGTAAGTTTCGCTCCTTGAGGTTCCGAATAATCTCCTTATCACAATCTTTGACCCATCGTCCACGGTAGTCCCATGCGTGAGCATTAAATGTACCGTTTGGCTCGACGGCGCATAGCAGTTCCGGCAGTTCATCGCTGTATTGACCGGAAAAACGATCGCGTTCCTTGACGAGAACTTGGTAGTCGTCTTCTCCAAATGCCGGCGCAATGTGGACAATTCCTGTGCCCGTATCCGTCGTGACAAATTCCGCGGGAACCACTCGCCATTCAAGATGCTCCGCAGATCCGTTACGCAATGTGCCTTCGTAGTCTCTTCGTTGCGTATAAAAGCTTTCCGAAAATGATTCATCAAACGGAGGTCGGTACCTCAATCCAACCAATTCGCGACCACTGAATGTTCGGCCTGCACCGCTATAGCTTCGATTGGTCTGGCGACCAATTCCTTCTTCAAGACTGGCTGCAACGATCAATGCTTCGTTTGACTTTTCGTAGATCGTCCGGTACTCAAGGTCGGGGTGGACTGCAGCAAACGTATTGCTAAGAAGCGTCCATGGAGTTGTCGTCCAAACAACAAGAAATGAGTTCTCGCCTAAGCCAAGTTGCTTCGCCTTTTCGTCATGGACTATCGGAAACTTCACATACACGCTCGGATCAGCCACCTGCCGATAGCCCTGCCCTACTTCGCCCGCGGAGAGTGCAGTTCCGCCCTGGGCCCACCACCAGACGATTTTGTGGCCTTGGTAGAGCAAGCCGCGGTCGAATAGGTTCTTGAGGCTCCACCAGACGCTTTCGACGTAGCTTTGGTGGTACGTCACGTAGGCATCGTCGAGGTCGACCCAAAAGCCGATGCGTTCGGTGAGGCGCCGCCACTCTTGCATGTACCGCCAGACGCTTTTTTGGCAAAGTTGAATGAACCCCTCCACGCCATCTGGACCGCCAGTCGTACTCTTGTAGTTCTCGATTTCTTCCTTGGTGTGAATGCCAAGTTCCTTTGAGACTTCGACTTCCACCGGCAGGCCGTGCGTGTCCCAGCCGGCCTTGCGCTGGCAGCGGCGGCCGCGCATGGTTTGGTAGCGCGGGAAGAGGTCCTTGATCGCGCGCGTGAGGCAGTGGCCGGGGTGGGGCATGCCGTTGGCGGTTGGCGGGCCTTCGTAGAACACGAACGGCGGCGCGTCCTTCCGCTGAGCAAGCGACTTGTGATAAATGCCCTCGTCTTTCCAGAACTTGCCGATGGCCAGCTCTTGCTCCGGAAAGTTCACATTGCCGTCAACAGGCTGAAACATCAATCAATCGCTCGACCTTCCTGGGCAGTGCAGAAATCAATTTCACCACAAGGCACAGAGAGCACTAAGGGAAGAAAGAGAGGAAACTACTGCAGCAATGCAAGGTCCGGCAATTTGCATTCTCTTCTCTTTCTATTCCCTACTCCGTGTCCTCTGTGGTGAATCAGTCACTCGTCATCAAATTCCGGATCGTCGCTGAAGGGAGCGTCTTCGTCCTCTTCTTTTTCGTCCGGCTCGAATTGGTCGGCGTCGCCCGGGAGGTCATCATCCCATTCTTCTTCGAAGTCATCATCGAAGTCGTCATCAAAGTCGTCGTCGTCGAAATCGTCGAACGGATCGCTCGACGCGACCTCTTCGTGCGGCGATGGCTTCCCGATGAAGCCTTCGTTTGGCTCTTCCGCGTCGTCCAATTCTTCCGGATCGTCGATCCCCATGTTGTTAAGCACTCCCAACGACATACGCGATTCCCCCAGATTCACAAACCCTTGGACGCCATCTCCTTAGTTTCCAGGCAGTGGCGTACGCTCCGGCCGCGAGCTCCGTCAGCGCGGGGTAGCCCGGAATTTTGAAGCGCATTGGGGCGGCTTGTCAAGAAACGATTCGCACTCCCCTCGCCGTGGCGGCCGAAGTCGGGCAAAATAGGCGGTCTTGACCGTGGTCGGTGGTCTGTCGTCCGTGGTATTCTGCAACGGACCACTGACGACAGACAACGGACCAACTCACCATGCCCCATTCTACGCACGACAAGTACGAGCAACTCGACGTAATCGCCGTGGGCGCCCACCCGGACGATCTGGAGATCGCCTGTGGCGGCACGCTGGCCCGGCTGGTCGACGCCGGCCACAAGGTCGGCATGATCGATCTGACGGACGGCGAGCCGACGCCGCTCTCGCCTGGGCCGGAGGTGCGGCTGGCTGAGGCCAAGGCGGCCGCCGAGACACTTGGTGTCCACAGCCGCATTACCTTGGACCTCCCCAACCGGCGGCTGTTCGATTCGTTCGAGGCCCGCTGCAAACTGGCCATCGAATTTCGCAAATATCGCCCGCGGCTGGTGATCGGCATCGGCGACCGCACGCCGATGGCCTCGCCCGACCATTGGCAGGCGATGCAGATCATCGACGCGGCCGTGTTCTACTCGCGGCTCACCAAGTGGGACGAACACTTTGAGCACCTGCCGGTGCACACGATCGACCGGCAGATTTATTGCATGCTGGCCCAGCCGCTCTCCGGCGTGCCAACATTGCACGGCCATTTGTTGGTCGACATTAGCGACACGTTGGAACGGAAAATTCAATCGATCCGCTGCTTCCAGACGCAGTTTCCACCGACGAAGAATCAGCTCTTCGCGCGGATCGAGTCGATGGCCCGCTACCTCGGCAGCACGGCCGGCGTCGAGGCGGCCGAGATGCTCATCAGCCCGCGGCCGCTCGTGACGCGCGACTTGATGCAGGCGCTGTTTACGTAGCGCGGGATGAGTTTACGCCTTCTGCAGTTCATCCCGAATCTGCCGCAGGAGCAGCACTTCTTCCGAGGGCGGCGGCGCGTCGGCGGGCGGTTCTGTTCCGAGCCGCAACCGGGTCTCCGCGACGTTCATCGCCTTCACCAGCATGAACACGGCCCAGGCGACGATCAAGAACGTGAGCACGTTGTTGAGGAAGGCGCCGTAATTGATCACGACCGCCGGGATCTTGGCCGCTTTGTCGGCAGATCGCAACGTGATGGCCAGTCCTTTGACGTTCACGTCGTTGGTCAATAGTCCCAATGGCGGCATGATCACATCATCCACCAGCGACTTGACGATCGTGCCGAACGCCCCGCCAATGATGATGCCGACGGCCATGTCGACCACATTACCTCGCAACGCGAATTTTTTGAACTCTTGAATCATGCCCATAGTACGATCTCCCAGCGGACGGAAAAGGCAAAACCTGTTAGCCGGCGGGCTTGTCCCGCCGTGGGCTCGGCGACACATGGTCGCCGACGATCACTTGTCTACCTGCTTCGCCAGCGGCGGAGCGCGGCGAGGGTTTGTTCCATGTCGGCGGCGAGCGGCGCTTCGAATATGAGCCGCTCGCCGCTCGTCGGATGTACCAGCGATAGCCGATGGGCGTGCAGCGCATGCCGCGCCAGAAGCGGTTCGCTCCCTGCCCGAGCCACCGCCGACTTATCTTGCCCCAGCTTCTCGCGCGGAATCAACTCCAATTCAGTGATTCGCTTCGGGTTCCGCCCGGCATAAAGCCGGTCGCAGAGCACGGGGTGGCCAGCGTGGGCCAGATGGATGCGGATCTGGTGGGTGCGGCCGGACTTTGGTCGGGCCCGCACCAACGCATAGCCGACGAATCGCTCGACCACTTCGTAGTGCGTCACCGCGTCGCGGCTCGTCGGATGGCCCGGCCGGACGGCCTTCTTTTCACGCTCCGTCGGGTGATCGCCGATCGGGGCGCTGACGACGTCCTGATCGAACTCCGGTACGCCGATGACGATCGCCAGGTATTGCTTCTCGACCGTTCGGGCTTTGAACTGGGCTGAGAGCGCGTCGTGGGCCTGGTCGTTTTTGGCCACGATGATCACGCCGCTCGTGTCGCGGTCGAGCCGATGGACGATTCCCGGCCGCGTCGGACCGCCACGCTGGCTCATGGCGCCAAAGTGGTGGGCGAGTGCTCCGGCCAGCGTGCCGTCCCAATGGCCCTTCGCGGGGTGGACGATCATGCCAGCCGGTTTATTCACGACGACGATCGACTCATCCTCGTGTAGGACGTCGAGCGGGATGTCCTGCGGCACGGGACCTTCGCGCGGCACATCGAGTTGGATGACGGTCACGACGCTGCCCGATCGCAACTTGAGCGACGGTTTGCCCACGGCATCGTCGACGAGAATCTGCCCGGCTTCGATCGCCCGCTGGAGCGCGGCTCGGCTAAACGCCGGCAGCCGCTCGGCGAGAAAAACATCCAGCCGCCGGCCGGCCGCGTCGGGCGACACCGTGAATGAGTGGAGCGGAGGGGTCAGATCGGGACCATCCTTTGGCGCCGTCGGCCACGACGGACGCAAGCGTCCACGGCATCCACTGTTTACTGCTTCGGTGCCGCGTCGCCGCCCGCCGCATCCTCCGGCTTGGCATCGCCCGACTTGGCATCGTCCGTGCCGGCCGGAGGAACGTCGTTGTTATAGCGGTCGGTGACGTTCGGGTTGTCTTGATTGCTCGTCTCGCCAATGCCTTTGAACAGGTCGTCAACCGACATCGTCGCGCCGGGTTCCGCCGTCGACGTGCCAGCGGCGGGCATTTCCAGTTCGCCGGGCGAGAAGCTCGGTCGCTGGCCGGGCGTGCCGGGGCCAGCGGGCGCCGCGCGACGCGGTGCTTCCGCGGTGGCCAGCCAGGAATAGGTGTCCTTGGCATCGGCTTCGTCTAAATCCTTGATCCGCTGCTCGGCGACGTCGGCAAATCCGCCCGTCACCGCACGGTACTCTTCTCGCGCCTTGTCGAGTTCGCATCGCAATTCGTACACGCGCCCGAGGCCAAAATGCGCGCGACTCTTGAGCTGCTCATTGCTGGTTTTCTTCAGCAGGCCTTGGTAGACGCCGGTCGCGCGGTTAACCGCTTCCGTCGCCGCCGCGCGGTTCTGAAGAATCGACCGCGACGCCAACCAGACCTGGCCATCGGCCCAGGTGACGTCGGCCCACTGCTGCATCGGCGAATCCGGATATTCTTCCGCCGATTCGCGGAGCGTATTCAGATTCGGCATTAATCCGCCGACCGCCTGGTTATACGTGTTCCAAGCCTCGCTCTGCCGCGCGGCCGATGCGCTGCGGTAATAGGTAAATCCGACGACGGAGACGACCACCGCCGCCACGGTGCCGACGATAAGCGAATTGTAGGGCTGAATGACGTTAAGCCAATCGCCCACCCGCTTGGCCAGCCAATTGGTCTCGAGTTCGTGGCGATGCTGCGATTTCATGCGCGAACCGATTCGGTCTTGGAGGATTCGATAGTCTTCACGAAGTGTAGGGCGATGCGGAACCAAGCGTCAAGTGCGCCCCTGGAAAGTGGCGGCAGCGGGCGGTAGGTTAAGACGTTCTCGCCATCGCGGCAAGACTGACGCCGCACCAGGATGTTCCCAGCTGCACCGGACGCAACATGCGAGCCGATCTAAATCCCGCCCAACTGGACGCCGTGCGGACGCTCGGCGGGCCGCTGTTGGTGCTCGCCGGCGCGGGAACCGGCAAGACGCGGGTCGTCACCTACCGCATCGCCGCGCTGATCCGCCAGGGCACCAAGCCGGAGCGGATTCTCGCCGTCACGTTTACCAAGAAGGCGGCGGCCGAAATGCAACAGCGGGCCGCGGCACTGCTTGGAGGGGAAGGGCCGTGCGAATGCGAAGCGCGGGAGCAACTTTCGCAGGAAATCAGCCCGCGCGTCCCGAGATTTCGACGTTTCATTCGCTCTGCGTGCGAATTCTGCGGCGAAACATCAAGCGGCTGGGCTATCCCGAGAAGTTCGTCATCTGCGACCGCAACGAGCAGGAGAGCCAGGCCCGCACGACGCTGCGCGAACTGCGGATGCCTTCGACCACGCTCGCGCCGGGCGATCTGCTGGGTTACATCGGCCGTTGGAAGACGGCATCGGTGCGGCCGGACGGCGCCGCGTCGCTCGCACAATCCGACCGCGAGCATCTGGCCGCCGCCGGTTACCGCCGCTATCAGGACAATCTCAAGCGGCTCGGTGCCGTCGACTTCGACGATCTGTTGCTGCTCACCGAAGAGCTCTTCGAGCGGTTCCCGCCGGTCTGCAAAGCCGAGGCCCAGCGGTTCGATCACGTGCTCGTCGACGAGTATCAGGACACGAACCACAGCCAGTACCAGATCGTGAAAGGCCTCGCCAAGGAACACCGCAACTTGTGCGTCGTCGGCGACGACGACCAGTCGATCTACGGCTGGCGCGGCGCCGAAGTGACGCACATCCTCCGCTTCCAGCAGGATTGGAAAGACGCCAAGGTCGTGCGGCTGGAAAACAACTACCGCTCGACCGCCGCGATCATCGAGTACGCCAACACGCTGATCGCGCACAACCGCCAGCGGCACGACAAGACGCTGATCGCGGCCAAGCCGGGCGGCGACCGGCCGGGCATCATGCAATGCAAAGACGAGACCGATGAGGCGATTCGCGTGGTGGCGAGCATCCGCGCGGTGCTCGACGCCCGCAAGGCTCAGCCTCGCGACATCGCCATCCTTTGCCGCACGAACGAGCAGCCACGGTCGTTCGAAACCGAGCTGCGGCGGGCGAACATGCCCTATGTGCTGATCGGCGGCATGTCGTTTTTCGACCGCAAGGAAATCCGCGACTTGCTCGCCTATTTGAAATTGATCGACAATCCGCACGACGAGCCGGCTCTGCGGCGGATCATCAACCAGCCGCCGCGCGGCATCGGCGACACCGCCCAAAAGCGGCTGCTCGACGAGGCCACGTCGCAAGGCAAGTTCTTGTGGGACGTGCTGGCCGACGCGCTGGTGGTCGACGGCGTCGACGCGAAAACGGCCGACGCCGTAGGCCGTTTCGTCCGGCTGATCGAGAAGTTCCGCGACGCTGCGAAGAAGCTCAGCATTGCCGGGCTCATCGCCCACGTGATCGACGAGACGGCCTACCGCGACTCGCTCGCCAAGCTCTATCCCGATCCGAACGACCGCGAATCGCGGCTGGCGTCGCTGGAGGAAATCATCAACGCGGCGGCGAGCTACGACGCCGGCCGCCGCAAATCGGCCAGCCTCGCCGGCTTCCTCGACGACGTGCTGCTCAACGAACGCGACGACAGCGACGAGAAGGAGTCGCAGCTCGAACGCAACGCGGTCGCGCTGATGACGCTCCACAGCGCGAAGGGGCTGGAATTCCCGCGGGTCTACCTGGTCGGCCTGGAGGAGGGGATTCTGCCGCATAAGCGGTCGCTCGAGGTGGAGGGCGCGGCCATCGACGAAGAACGCCGGCTCTGTTACGTCGGCGTCACGCGAGCCCGCGAGGTGCTGACGCTTTCGTTCGCGCTGACGCGCCGCAAATGGGGCAAACCCCGCAAGACCATCCCCAGCCGGTTCCTCTACGAAATGACCGGCCAGGCCGACAACCCGCGTTCCCCGGCCAACGAAGGCCCGGCCCCGGCCGGCAAGAAAAAGGCCAAAGCGCGCGGTGGAAAGACGCCCTCCTCGAAACGCCGCGTGCCCCGCAAGGCCGCCCCACGATGACGCTTTCCACGTCGTCTCTGCCGCGAAGGGGCGTGCTAGCATTGACATGCCAAGCAAGCTGAAGTTGGTGAAATTGCCTCGGCGCGTGTAGACTGCTGCGCTTCCCCAGCTACCATTCCCATCTTCGCGCATGGAGGCGTCGATGCCACAGCCGACCGGCGGCAAGCCAAGCCTGCGACTGCTGCATGCCAGCGACCTGCACCTCGAGCAGCCGATTTACGGTCTGGCCGAGGTTCCGGACCACCTGCGCGAGTTGCTTGTCGAAGCGCCCTACACGCGGCCGAGCAAGTGTTCGAGGCGGCGCTGGCCGAAGACGTCGATGCGGTGCTGCTCGCTGGCGACGTGCTCAACGTCGATCGCGCCGGTCCGCCGGCGATCATGTTGCTGCTCGAACAATTCTCGCGGCTCGCCGACCGTGGCATCCCCGTGTACTGGGCGGGCGGCGTGGCCGACCTGCCCGACCACTGGCCGCGCAGCGTCACGCTCCCGAAAAACGTACATGTGTTTCCCGTTGGCCGCGTCGAAACGCTCGACCTGGTGCGCGACGGCGAAACGATCGCACGGGTGCAAGGCACCAGTTGCCGCGAGAATGGCGAGGTCGACACCCGTGGCTTCCACCGCGACGCACACGGCCTGTTCACGATAGGCGTCGCCTATGAGCAGGGTGCAGGGAGCAAGGAGCAGGGAATTGGAAACTCCCGGCTCCATGCTCCGAGCTCCCTGCTGCAGACCGCGTGCACTACATGGCGCTCGGTGGGACGGCACTCGCATCAGACGGTCGACGAGCAACCCGGGCGTCGCCCACTACTGTGGCACGCCGCAGGGCAGGGGGCCCAATGAAGTTGGCCCGCACGGTTGCACTTTGGTCCACGTCGACGACACGGGCCGCGCTCGGCCCCAGTTCGTCGCCACCGATTCGGTCCGCTGGACGGAACAAACGCTCGAAGTCACTGCCTCGACGCGCGAGGAGCAACTCAGCGAGCGGCTCGTCGACCGGATGGAGAAACTGATCGCCAAGCACCCAGGCATCAATCTGCTGGTGCGGTGGAAAATTGAGGGCACGGGCTCGCTGGTGAATCGCTTGCGACCGGGCGGGCTGGCCGACGAATTGCTCACCGACTTGCGGCGACGGTTCGGTAACGGCACGCCGCTGGCATGGAGCGCGTCGCTCGAGTGCGATTCGCCGCTGAGCGTGCCGCCCGAATGGTACGACCAGGAAACCGTGCTGGGCGACTTCGTCCGCCAAGTGCGGACTAGCTCGCAAGACGAGCGGAGCCCGTTCGACATCAAGCGGTTCTTGCCCGCCGGCTTGCGGGACGAAGAGCTGGTGGCGATTGGCGAAATCGACGGCCCGGCAGAACGCGGCAGACTGATCATGCGGGCGGCCAAGCTCGGAATCGACCTGATGACGCTACCGCTCGAGGAAGGCGAATTGTACGCCGACGCTTAAGGCCCGCCGGCAATAGAAAACGGCCCAGTTTCCCATGAAAATCACCGAAATCCACATCGACGGCTTTGGCGTGTGGCACGATCTGACGCTGCGTGGCCTGTCGCCGGAGTTGACGGTGTTCTACGGGCCGAACGAAGCGGGGAAATCCACGCTGATGAACTTCTTGCGGACCGTGCTCTACGGAGTCACGCCGCAGCGCCGCAAGCGATACCTGCCGCCGCTGGCCGGCGGCCGGCCTGGCGGCTGGCTCAATGTGGTCGGCGAGAACGGGCCCTTCTCGATCGCCCGCTATGCCGACCGCAGCCTCGAAGACGTGGGCAAGGTGACGATCACCACCGCCGACGGCGCCGAGCACGGCGATCGGCTGCTGCTCGACACGCTCGAACACGTCGACGAACAAACCTATGTGAACATTTTCGCGGTGGGCCTGCGCGAAGTGCAGGAGCTCAATTCGCTCAGCGACACTGCCGCGGCGCAGTGGCTCTACCGCCTCACGTCGGGCCTCGATCGTGTCTCGCTCTATGACGTGATCCACATGCTTGGCCGGTCGCGGACGCGGTTGTTGAACTCGGCCGACGAGCCGTCCGAAATTCGCGCGCTCGTCACCAAGCGGGAACAACTGCGCGGCGAGCTGGACGAGCTCGTGGTGAAGGGCCGGCGGTGGGCCCAGTCGGCCGTCAAGCTCCGCGAGCTCGCCGACGAAGTCGACCACCGCCAGGCCGCGTCGAAGGAACTCGCCGCCCGCGCGCGGCGACTCGAGACGGCGATCAACGTGAAACCGCTGTGGGTCAAGCGCGAGAAGCTCGACGACCAGTTCGAACGCTTCGCCGGCCTCGTGCCGCTCGAACCAGGTACGCTCGAAACGCTCGACGAGTTCAACGAGCGCGTCGAGGAACACGAGCGGCAACGCGACATCCTCAAGGGCCAGCGGCAGCAGCTCCGCGACGAAGCCCAACGGCTGGGGATCAACGACTTGTTGGTCCGCAATGGCCAGCGGCTCGAAGCCCTCGCCGAGCAACAAGAATGGCTGATTTCGCTCGAGAAGCAAGTCGACGAGCTGGCCGGTGAAGTGAAACTCCTCGAAGCTCGGCTGGCTAGCGAAAACGAGCGGCTGGCCCACGAGTGGACCGGCGCCGGCAAGATTCCGCCCGCGATCACCACGGAGATTGTCGAGCAGCTCGGGCCGCAAGCCAGGGCGATCGAGTCGGCGGAGCAACTGTTCGCTGTCGCCAAAAACGAGCTTGAGCATCGCCGCACGGGCGAGCACCACTTTCGCTCGCAGATCGAATCGGCGATGACCGGCGGCGAAAAGTGGGGCCTGCCGATGGAGGTCGAGGAGGCGAGCGACCTCGTGGCCCGGTTGCGGCGGCGGATGCTCGTCGAAGACCGCATCGAAAAGGCCCGCTCTCAGGCCCAAGAGATGCAGGACCAGGGCCAAGAACTGATCGACCAGCAGGTGGTACCGATCGGGCTGTTCAGTTGGCTGCTGGCGGTGTGTGTGATCGGCTTCGTGATGATGGCCGCGTGGTACTTGCTACCCCAGTCGATGCTCGGCCCGTACGGCGGTTGGATCGCGGGGGCCGGCATCGTCGGCTCGGTGTTCGCCTGGATCTTTAAGTACTTTGTCGAAGATTCGGCCTCCGATCGGCTCGATGCTTGCCACCGGCAACTGGCGCTCGTCGCCAAGCAGATGCACGATGCCGAGCGGGAGCGGCTAGAGCTGGACCGCGAGTTGCCGATCACCGAGGGTTCGGTGCAAACTCGGTTGCAACATGCCGAGCGACACCTGGCCGAGCTCGAGCGAATGCTGCCCGTCGAGAGCAAGCGTCGCGAGGCGGCCGAGGAAATCGCGTCCGCCGAGCGGCGATTGGAATTGGCGAAGGAAAAGCAGGCGGCCGCGCTCGCCAATTGGAAGAACAAACTTCGGGCAATGGGCCTGCCGGACGACGTCCATCCCGACGACCTGGCGACGATGGCCGGGCAGCACGAGCAACTTAGCCAGCTCCACGAGAAGATCGAGAACCGCCGCGACGATGTCACCCGCCGCCAACGCGAGCTCGATTCCGTCACGCGGCGGATCGTCGCGCTCGCCGAGGAAACGGGCCTGCGGCTGGAAAATGCCGCCACGATCGAGCAGCTCGACCACCTGCTCTCCGAGTATCGTGAGCAGCAGCAGCGGGTCGCTCAACGCCGATCGATCCGCGAGCGAGCGAAGGCGCTCAAGGCCGAGGTCTTGAAGCACGCCCAGGCCGCGGTCGGTCATCGGCGCCGGCGCGAGGCCCTTTTTCAACGGTGTGGCGTCGAGGACGAGCGGGGCCTGCGCCAGCTCGCCGACCGGCTGGCCGAAGTCGACGACTTGCGGAAGAAACGCACGATGGTCACCCGCGAGATCGCCGCTGCGATCGGCAAGCACGGCACGGAGGCAGATTTCGCACCACTCCTGGCTCCAGACGCGATCGGCCGGTTGGAATCCAATTGGGAAGCTCAATCGTCGCAATTGGAAACGATCGACAAGCAGCTGAAGGAGCTGTTGCAGCAGCGGGGTGCCCTGGTCGAGCAACAACGGGCGGCCGCCGCCGATCATTCGCTCGCGCAAAAGCAGCTCGATCTCGACACCGTCAACGCACAATTGGCCGTCAAGTGCGACGCCTGGCGCGAGCGAGCAGCGGTCGGCGTGTTGCTCGAAGAGATTCGCGACGAGTACGAAAAGTTCCGCCAACCGGAGACGCTCCGCGAGGCGTCGACCTACATGGCGAAGCTCACCGGCGGAAAATACAAGCGGATTTGGACGCCATTGGCGAACGACATCCTGCTCGTCGATACCGAAGACGGAAAGGCGCTCCCCGTCGAAGTGCTCAGCCGCGGCACGCGCGAGCAGTTGTTCGTGAGCCTACGACTGGCCCTCGTCGCGGCGTACGCCCGGCGCGGCATCCATCTGCCGATGATTCTTGATGACGTGTTTGTGAACTTCGACGCCAGCCGCACCAAGACGGCCGTGAGCGTGTTGCGCGAGTTTGCCCTCGAGGGGCATCAGCTGCTGGTGTTCACGTGCCACGAGCATGTTTGGCGGCTGTTCGCCGAAGTGAAGGCCGACGCGCGGCGGATTCCCAATCGTTTTCACGAGAACGAAGAAATCGTCGAGCCGGAATTGGAGTCGGCAGTCGAACCGGAGACTGAAACAGAAATCGAACCGGAACCAATCGCCATACTTCCCGAACCCGAGCCGGTCGAAGCCGAAGTAATTGAAGCGGCGTCCGAGCCGGAATTTGTCGACGTCGTGGAGGAGGTCGTCACCGAACGTGTCCGCGAGCCGGTGCCCGTTGCGCCGCGGCTCGACGAAGTGGAATACTCGTGGCACGACGCACCGCGTAACGGAAAGTCGAGCAAGAACGGCCGACATACCGTTGAAGAGCCGCTCCGCCTCCGCCCCTGGCCCGCAGAACCGATGATCCACCGACCCGATTGGTGGTAACAGATTTGCGGTTGGCGACTACGCGGCGATGCCGGCTTCTTTCTGGAAAGCATGGGTCGTCTTGGCGACGAGCGAAAGGTAGCGATGCCGGGCGTCGGCGTAGCTCACGCCCAGAAAGAAATTGGCTCCCAGCGATGCGGCGAGCGCCAGGCTCACGGCCAGCAGCGGCTTCCAGGGCACCTCGTCCCCATTCTCTCGGCGAGCTTGTTGCGACTGCTCATTGCCGGTGGGAGCAACTCCGATCGTCGGCTGAGAGTTGGCGGCCGATGGAAAGGCAGCTTGTTCAACCGGTGTGGTAGGTCCCGGAGATTGCGCTTGTTGCGTGCGTTGGCCCGTCGCCGCGTCGGCCGGCGCGGTGCTGGGCGTCGACCCAAAATTCGCCCAGGCGTCGGCAGCGAGATCGGATTGCGGCGCGGGTGAGGCCGGGGCCGATTGGCTGTAGCGATCGTCCGTCCGCGGTGGAGCGGACAAAGTCGACGGCGGGTCCGACCAAACCGAGCGATCGGCCTCCGATTTATTCGCGGTGGTCGATGGCGGCGCGCTCGATCGCACTCGCGGCGGTACCGGCACGAGTCCAACGCCCGCGTCGGCGTCGCTCGGCTGCGTTCGCGCAGCACTACTGGTGGTTCCCCACACCGAGGCCCAATCCTGATCTGCGGACCGCTGGCTTGAAGTCGCCGGATTGGAAAGCACACTATGGAGCGGCGGGGCACTGGTCGTCGTGGACGGCGACGGGAACGTCGGGCCTGTGCTCGCCGCGCCCAGCGTCGGATTGCTGGCGATCCGCGTCGAGTCGGTCATCATCGGAATCCGCAGTCGCGGCGGCGCGAGTTGCGGCTGGATGCTCGACCAGGAGGTCGGCGCAGTTGCGCTGAGTCGTGGGTGGCGACAGTTGAGGCGTTTGGGTCGACGTTGAGAGCGGCGGTGGCGCCGGCCAGGTGGATCGCGGATTTCCACTCGCCGAAGTCGCAGCCGGCGGCGTCGACTGCCCGCCGAGGCCCGTCATGCTTTGCAATTGCTGCCCGAATTCGCGACTGGCGTTTTCGGCGCTCTCGAGCACCTGCTGCCCCCCTTGGCTCAATTGCTGGTTTGCCTGCTGAATGCCCGAGCTTACGGAATCGCGCAGCGAGTTTCCCGCGTTGGTGGCCGACTGTTGAGCGCCATCGAGCGTCCAGGGATCGGCCTGAGCCGTGCGAATCGGCTCGACGCCGATGGTAGCGCCGCGCTGGTCGAACTGCCGATTGGCTCCGGTTGTCGTCGGTGTGTATCGATCGCCGCTCCAACCGTCGTCGCTCTGGAAACGCGCGGTACGCTCAATTGGCGTCTCTTCTTGCCCGCGGACGACACGCTGTGCTCGCGTCTTCGCGCCCTTGCTCGCAGCAATCGAAGTCCGCGGCAATTCGTCGGTGCCGACCACGACGCGAATGTTGCGAATCGGCGTCACGCTGGCCGGCACGTGGCTTTCAATCGGAATCTGCCGGCCACTACTATGAAGGTCGCTGTACAGCACGTCGACCAATTCCGGCTCGACCTGCATCAGCACTTCGTAAGCCTGCGGATCGTCGGGCGACGGCTGCCAACCGAAGGTCACTCCCAACGCGGCCACCACGAGCGCTACCGATGCAACTGCCATCGCGAAGTCCTTTCCGGCTATGAATCCTCGAGCCGACCGGGCAGCGAAATGCTCGGCCACCGCCCATTCTAAGCCAGAATCGCGCAAATCGACTAGACAGGTCGATGGCGGTCACTGCCCGCTAACGGCCTTTTTTCCTGGCGGGGTTGCCTTTTGCTCCGCCGGACTTCTCGCGGGAATCGTCCGCCTCGGCGGCTCCGGCTGCCGCGTCGAACGTCGCCGGCGAGCGCCCGGGCCCCGGGCGACAGCGAGACGCTACGCTGGTTTGGATCGTCCCAACGCTCAAGTTCCTTGCGAAACATGGCCAGCAAGGCTTGCAGGAACGACACAAGCATCGGCCCGACCAAAATGCCGACCGGGCCGAGCACCTGGATGCCGCCTAGAATACTCAAGAGTGCTAGCAGCGGGTGGAGATTGGCCTGGCCGTGGAGCACCAGCGGCTTGATCACGTTGTCGATCCCAGAGACGACAATCGCGCAGTAGATCGCCAACGCCAGCGCCACCGGCCAATTACCACCGTGCGTGGCCTCGCCGCCGACGACAAACACCTTCTCGCCGAACAGAAAAATGATGGCACAGGTCGGGATCCAAACGCCGGCGGCCCCGACGAACGGCACGATGGCGAAGACCATCGTCAGCGCCATCAGCAGGAAGATCGGGGCGCCGCTGGGGAGCGCGAAATAGAAGCCGACGCCGGCCAGGATGCCTTGTACGATCGCCGAAAGCATCGTCGCCACGACCACCGACCGACTGATTTCGGCAAACCGCGCCAGGAGCTCCAGCTCGTGGCGTTTGTCCATCGGCGAGAGGCCCATCAGGCCGTTGATCATGGCTGGGCCGTCGGCAAAAAAATAATACAGCGCGATAATCATGATCAGTAGTCCGACGACGATGCGAATCGCGGCCCCCGCCACAACCGGCAAGAGGCTTTCAATCCATTCGAGCGCCTCAGCGAGCCGCTCTTCCGGATTAATCTTCACGCCCGTTTTCGCTTCGAGTAGAGCAGCCCACTCGTTGGTTTTGGCAATCAATTGCGGATAAAGCCTGTTCTCGCTCGATTCTTCTCCTGGAACCACCGGTGCCGACTTGCTCTTAGCTTCCGATTTTTGCTGCACGTCCTCGATTCGATGCGCACACTCGTCGTACGCGTTCCAGCCCAGCCAAATCGTCGGTACGAGCACGGTGAGCAGGATCGTGATCGTGGTCAGCAGCGCCGCCGTTCGCGGCCATTTCGGTAATTTGCCCAGATACCAGCGATGCAGCGGCTGAAAAACAACCAGCAACACGCAAGCCAGGAACAGCGGCACAATGAACTGGGCCATCACCCGAAAAAACACGATGCCCACCAGCAAGATGATCGCCAGCAGCACCAGGAACGACACCACCCGCGGCACGTAGAGATTGGCCAGGTTGTTCGGGCGGGTCGCATCCATTGAAATCACCGTGTCGAGCTTATCGGCATTCTAGCAGAACTATTCGTGCGGCCCATTGGCAATCTTGCCTCACCCACGCCCATTGGGCGAGAATGCGGCGGTCGAACCGCGCCATTCGCTATTTCTTGACGCCAAGTCGCCACCGGACGCAACCGCCATGAGCGAGAATCTCCCCCGACGCCGCTGGTGGTTGCCTATTTTGAAACTGGCGGTGGTCGTGGCCGTCTGCTTTGCCGTACAGGGCACGGTCCGCGATGCAGTTGGGAAGTTGGCCGAACACCCCTGGCACATGGACGCCCGTTGGCTAATCGCGGCCGGCGTGTTGTACGTCGTCGCCTGGCTGCCGATGGCTTGGTTCTGGGGACGCGTGCTCGCAGCACTCGGGCAGTCGATGCACGGGCTCACGACACTCCATGCCTATTTTGTCGGACACTTGGGCAAGTACGTTCCCGGCAAAGCGCTGGTGGTGGTGATCCGCGTGGGACTTTTGCGGCCGCGAACGATTTCGATCCGCCTCGTCGTGGCCAGCATTCTCTTGGAAACGCTGGTGTTGATGTCGGTCGGCGCAGTGCTTGCGGCGGTGCTCTCGTGGTTCGTGCTGCGACACGACCCGCGGTTGGCGATCGCTGCCTCCGTCACGGCGCTGATCATCGGCCTGCCAACGATTCCGCCCCTCACACGGCGACTTGTCCGGCGACTGACGGCCAGGAAAGTCGCCAGCGACACGATGGATCGATCCAGCGAATACGATCAATCCGTGTTTGAACATCAAATCACGACGGGGCTGCTGGCGCAGGGGTGGCTCGCGTCCGTCGCCTGTTGGGTCCTATTGGGCTGGAGCATGTGGGCCACGCTCCGCGCCATCGGCGTCACGAGTGTGCATCCAATCGTCGATCTTCCACTGCTGGTCGCAGTGGTCACCCTCTCGATCGTCGCCGGATTCGTGTCGATGCTGCCGGGCGGGATGGTCGTCCGCGACGCGCTGTTGTTCGAATTGCTGTCAAAATCCTGCGGCGAGGCGGACGCACTCGTCGCGGCCATATTATGGCGGCTCGTTTCACTGCTGGCCGAGCTAGTCATCTGTGGTATCCTGGAGGTAGTGTGGCGAATTCGCCGCCCTGTCGCCGACGACTGACAACGCACAATTGACCAACCCCATGCTCTCAGTCATCATTCCCCTTCTCGACGAAGCCGAAAATCTGCCGCAGCTCCACCGCGAGCTGGCCGACGTGGCGGCGGTCGAAGGCTACGATCTGCAGATGATCTTCGTCGACGACGGCTCGACGGACGGGAGCTGGGCGGCGATCGAGCGAATCGCGGCCGACGATTCGCGCGTGCTTGGCATTCGCTTTCGCCGCAACTTTGGCAAGGCAGCCGCCTTGAGCGCCGGCTTCAACGCTGCCGAGGGCGACCGGATCGTCACCCTGGACGGCGACCTGCAAGACGACCCCGCCGAAATCCCGCGGCTCCTTGCCGAGCTCGACAAGGGCTTCGACGTCGTGAGCGGCTGGAAACAGGTGCGGCACGATCCCTGGCACAAGGTTTGGCCGTCGCGGGTATTCAACTGGTTGGTCAGCCATCTCACGGGCGTCGTGCTCCACGACCATAACTGCGGCCTGAAGTGCTTTCGTCGCGAAGTGATTCACGAAATTCGGCTGTATGGCGAGTTGCACCGCTTCGTGCCGGTGCTCGCCGCGGCCCGCGGGTTCAAAGTCTCCGAAGTCGTGGTACAGCATCGACCGCGGAAGTTTGGTCGGTCGAAGTATGGCGTCTCGCGGATCATCACGGGATTGCTCGACTTGTTGACCGTCAAGTTCGTGATCGGCTACGGCCAGCGCCCACAACACCTGTTGGGAACGATTGGCCTCGCGTCCTTCGGCCTGGGCGGACTGACGATGGCGTATCTTGCCGTCCGTTGGTGCGCGTCGCGGATCGTCGACGGCATGGCGCCCGTCCACCTGCACGAGACGGCGGCGCTCTATTATGGGCTGGCGCTGGTGGTCATCGGCGCCCAGTTCATGACGTTTGGTTTCCTGGGCGAGATGATCACCGCCCACCTGGTTCGCGAGGCAGACACCTATTCGATCGCTCAGCACACCAGTCCCGGCCGTGCGCCGCACGGCACTCCCACTGGAAACGCGAGCGAGTTGTCATGACGGCCGAACGCGAGGACCAATCCGCGCGGCTCCGCTGGGGCATCTACTTGGTGCTAATCGCCGTAGCCGTGGGCAACATGACCGGCCGACTGCTGGCGGTGAATTCCGTCGATAAGGCCGCGCTCGAGCGCAGTCGTGGTGGCCGCCAGGTGTTGCAGCGGCCCTTCCTTAGCGCGAACGACCGCAGCCGCTGGATGACGATTCGCGCACTGGTCGAAAACGGCACGTACGAGATCGACGCGATCGTCGGCCAGCCCACCTGGGACACGATCGACATGGTCGAGCACCTCGGCCGCGATGGCCAGCTGCATCTCTATTCCAGCAAGCCGCCGCTATTGGCGACGCTGCTGGCGGGCGAGTATTGGGTGATCCATCACCTCACCGGTTGGACTCTGGGCGAACAGCCCTACGAAGTCGGTCGGCTGATGTTATTCACCGTCAACATCTTACCGCTCGTGCTGATGTACTTCTTGCTAGCGAAGCTGGTCGAGCGGTTCGGCACGACGGACTGGGGACGCGTGTTTGTGATGGCGGTGGCGACGCTCGGCACGTTGCTCACGACGTTCGCCGTGGTGCTCAACAACCATTTGGTGGCGGCCGTGAGTGCGGCGGTCGCACTCTACGCATTCGTCCGCATCTATTGCGATGGCGAGCGGCAATGGTGGTACTTCGCACTGGCGGGATTCGCGGCCTCGTTCACCGCGGCCGATGAGTTGCCGGCACTTTCGCTGTTGGCGACGATGGGTCTTTTGCTGCTCGTTCGAGCGCCGCGAGGAACGCTACTGGCGTTCACACCGGCGGCGTTGATCGTCGTGGCCGCATTCTTTGCCACCAACTATCTCGCCCACGACAGCCTCCTGCCGCCCTACATGCACCGCAGCGCGACCGATTCGAACGACAATTGGTACTCCTATACCTACAACGTCAACGGCCAGCAGCGTGAGAGCTATTGGCTCCATCGCCAGGGAATCGACCGCGGCGAGCCATCGCGGCTCGTCTATGCGCTGCACGTGCTCGTGGGTCACCACGGCATCTTCTCGCTCACCCCGGTGTGGCTGCTCAGCCTGTGGGGCGGGCTACTGTGGCTCAAGTCCGACGACGACGATCGCCGTCACTTGGCCGCGCTCATCGGCCTCGTCACGCTCGTTTGTTTGACCTTTTACATCGGCTTCCGGCCGCAAGAGGACCGCAATTATGGCGGCATGACGAGCGGCTTCCGCTGGATGTTTTGGTTCACGCCGCTCTGGATTGTGGCTATGATTCCAGCGGCGGACCGCCTGTCGCGATCGACCATTGGCGTTGCCTTTGCCGCAGTGCTGCTCACGCTAAGCGCGTTGTCGGTCAGTTACCCAACGTGGAATCCCTGGACTCATCCGTGGATCTATCACTGGCTCGGGTGGTGCGGCTGGCGAGGGTTTTAGGACGAATCATGCGCTGCCCAATTTGCGGAAGAGAATTCGAGTCCGACAAGTCGAACGCCAAGCCGTTTTGCAGCGAGCGGTGCCGCACGATCGACCTCGGCCGCTGGCTCGACGAGTCGTATAGTTTGCCCGCGGTGCCCGATCCGGAGGCCGACGAGCGGCCTGAGACGAATGCCGCGACCAACGGCGAATCGCACGCCGACGATGTGCCCTAAATCGCCGATTCTGCCCATCCGCTAGGCACAGCCGGCTCACCTGCCTATAATCGGCACGCCGCTGCTCCCGTTTGCTGCCCCCCTCTTCGTCGACTGGCCGATGATCGATCAACACGACAAACTGCGTGAAGTTTCCTGGAACGAACTGTTCCGCTGGCTGTTGCTGTTGCGAAGTGTACGAATCGCGCTACTGGCACGCGTATTGGTGTTAGGTGCCGCGGGATTGATCTTCACGACGCTTGGTTGGTGGGGGATCGACTATCTGTTTTCGGCCAGTGCCGACCCGGTGATTCACGGCGAAGCTTGGCAAAAGACGATCAGCGACTGGCTCTGGAACACGTCGCCCGAATTTTCGATTCTCACTTCGGCCCGCAGTGCCGACGCACTGTTCCTGCACGTTGCCACCGGCCTGGCCGAAGCTCCGGTGAGTCTCTGGCTGTTCCTCACGCGGCCGTTCATCAATCTGTTTCATGGTGAGTTGACGCCCGTTGGGTTTGTGTACTTCGCACTGTGCGGCGTCTGGGAACTATTGGTCTGGGGCTTGTTTGGCGGGGCGATCGCCCGGATCGCAGCTCTCAAGTTCACCCGCGACGAAGCTCCCGATCTGCTCGGGGCGCTGCGTCATGCGTCAAGCAAACTCATGTCGTACAGCATGGCTCCGTTGCTGGCACTCGCAGGGGCGTCTGCATTTGGCGTTCAGCTCGTTGTCCTCGGCTGGATCATGCGGCTCGGTTTTCTGGCGATGGTCGCCGGGTTTGCCTGGCCCTTTGTGTTGCTGCTCGGGCTGCTGATGGCGATCTTGCTCATCGGCGCGCTCGCCGGTTGGCCGCTCATGTGGGCCACCGTCGCGGTCGAGGGGACCGACGCTTTCGACGCGCTGAGTCGCAGCTACGCCTACACTTACCAAAAACCGTTGCGTCTCCTCTGGTACGCGCTGATGGTGGTCGTGCTTGCGGCAGTGAGCATGTTTTTCGTCAAACTGTTCGCCACTTCGGCAATTGCGCTTGGCAATTGGTCGGTCAGTTGGGGGCTCGACGAAGCCGCGTACCGCGAAATCGTCTCACCGCGCCCGGTTGCCGCCGGAGCGGTTGTCGAGAGTACGCCGGTGGAACCGCCTGCCGTCGCCGAGCCTGCTGTGGAAGCGGCGCCGCAAGCTCCTGTTGGCAGCATGTGGCTCGCCGCCGAGGCCATTCGCTTCTGGAAATCGCTGCTCGGCGCACTTGCGGCCGGCTACCAAGCGAGCTTCCTGTTTGTGGCGGCCGTTGGAGTCTATCTCTTGTTGCGCAAGGACATCGACGGTGCGGAGATGGACGAGGTGTACGTCGAGGACGATCCAGAATTCGGCATGCCGCCGCTAGCCGATGAACACGTGACCGGCGTGCCCGAGGTCCACGCCGATCTCGCGGCCATGCCCGAGAACTCGACGGCCGATCCTTAGGCCGTCGACTAGCTGGCAGCGGCGTTCTCAACGAGGATCGTGCCGAGCTGGGCCATGAATGCGCCGCGGCTGAGCACCAGGTCGCACCCTGCAGCAGCGGCCGCTTCGAGCGCCTCTTCGTGAACATGCGGCCCGAAGGCAATTGTCTGTGGCACGCGCCCGGCGGCCTCATTTCGCAATCGACGGATGAGTGCGGCAACGTCGAGCCGCAGTGTTGCCAGGTCGATCAGCACTAGTGCTACCGGCTGCATCGCGCAAAAATCAGCCACGGCATCGACGTTTGGCAGAAAGCGAAAATCGAGTCCCGCCTGCCGAGCCGCGCCTTCCACGCGCGACATGCCCATTAGATCACCGGACAGCAGCACGACCATAATGCGTATGCCTAGATAGCGCCCTTGCCGCGGTAGCCGTCGCTGATTTGAATCGCCGCCTCCATCGGCACGACAAAAATCTTGCCGTCCCCAATGTGACCTTCGACGCTGGTGCGGGCGACCTCTTCGAGGCACTCGACCGTGCGGTCGACAAAATCGTCGTTCACGGCAATTTCGAGAGCCACTTTACGCAGCAAATTCGCCCGATACTCGTGCCCGCGGTAGGTTTCGAGCTGGCCGCGCTGCCGCGCGAAACCCTGCGCGTCGCAAACCGTCATCCGGGTTACGTCGAGCCGCTCCAGCGATTGGTGAACTGCATCCAGCTTCGTCGGCTGGATGACCGCGATTACCATCTTCATCACATGCACCTGAAAATCGATCCAACCGTTCAAGCGACTACGGCAAACGGCCCAGCGTTTCTGGGCGACCGGCGAGGCGAATCTCTAATTTTCCGTCTGCTGCCGACCGTAGCTCGACGCCAGCCACGTCGCTCGCTACCCAGCCGTCGCGGTCTGCTTCCCGCATTTGATAACCGCCCTCGGCGAGCTGGTACACCTCGGGTCGACGCGTGTCGCGGTGGAGGATCCACACTTCTCGCACGTCGAGCTTGGCGTAGAAATCGAACTTCTCGTACGCCTCATCGCCGGGACTGTGAATTTCGACCACGGCATCGGGGCCGCCGTCGAAGTACGTGTTGCAGTCGACGTCGAACCGGTCCGGCGTGAGCAGCACCAAGTCGGGAATCCGGTAGTTGTTCGGCCAGGTGCCGGGGTCGGAAATGTTGATTTGATGGTAGACCCGGCATTTATTGGGTTCCGCCCAATGCCGCCGCAGCCACAACTCCAAACCAAACTCAAAATCCTGATGTTCACGATTTGGACTCGGTGCCATGTGTAGCACACCCTCCCACATTTCGTCCCATTGGTCGGCGCCGGTGCGACGTCGCCACTCGAGAATGTGATCCGGAACGCTGGCCATGACGGCTCTCATCAAACGTGCCTCCGCTGGCGTGCCTCCACGAAAATGCCGCTCATCCCGATTGTATCAGGGATAGGAAACGGCAAAAAGTCCGAGATCGCGTGTGCTCGGCGATTGCCCAGCGAGTCGTCACGGTCCCACGACCATCGTCGCGTCGAGCACCTTGCCGATTTTCGCCGACGATTCTTCGAGATGGGCCTTGGTATAGGAGTCGAGCTTGAAATCGCCGGCCGCGATCGTATCGATGCGACCTTTGAGGTCCTTGAGCTGGACATACGCGATCGTCTCGCAGTCCTCCGGCGCTGTGGTTTGGCCCATGGCGAGCCGCGAAAGTCGCTCGAGGTACGCCCGCTGCAAGTCGCGGCGGACGCTGGAAATCGCCGGTTTGCGATCCGTGTACTCGCCCGCCTTGAAGTCTTCCGTTTCGGCGAAGATGGACTTCGTGAGGCTGTCGAGCAGCTCGGCGGTGGTGAACGCGTCTTCATCTGCCGCTATCTTAAGCTCCGAATCGTGAATCCGAGAGAGCGTCAACGACGACATCAGCTTGCTCAAGATACGGTCCTGCCACATCAAGATCACTTCGTGGGCCGGGTAGTCGGTCCGCTCGATCGGCTCGGTGCCCCAATGGTCCCACTGCGAAGCGGCCAAATGTCCGTAAAGCTCTGGCGGAAAGCCAAACGGCTTGTCGCTGAAGACTTGTTCTTCGACGAGCGTGAGCGCTTCGCGCTGTTTGGCGGCCGGGACGACCGTCAGCGGCTGGGCCGCTTTTTCATCGCCCTTGTGGCTGCGGCTGACGCTCACGCCGCCCACGTAGCGGGCCGCCGCGAACATCACTTCGCCGTGTCGCGCCAGCAACATGTTGAATGCCCGCCGCGCCTTTTGGTAACCTTCGCCATCGGTCGTCAATTCCTCGACGATTCTCGGCCAGCTCTCGGCGACCAATTTCGCTTCTTCGTTTGCGTAAGCCACAATGTCGTTCGACAAGTCGTAGCGGGCCGTGAGCGGATCGGGGTCGATGCCGCGGGCGTTGCCGTCGGAGGCATAAGCGTAGCGGGGATCGCCGCTACGAGATGCGATCTTCTTGAGCGCCGGCAATTCCGCTTCCGGCGAGCCGCCTTTGAGCGGCTTGTAGCCGTATTCAATCGCCCACACGTCGTAGGGACCGATCGTTTGTGAGAAGTAGTCGCCTTGTTTCATGCCGGTGGGCGAAATGTTCACCGGATTGTAATCCATCACGCTCATGCCAAGGCCCGTTTTTGCGGTTTGCGTCGTGTCGTTCAAGTCTTCGAGCGAGTAGTAACCGCTCGCGCGGAAATTGTGCGTGAGGCCCAGCGTGTGGCCCACTTCGTGCATCGAGCACTCCTTGAGCCCTTGCATGATCAACTTTTCCGTTTCGGCGGGACTGCATTTGCGGGCCGCCATGACCGACGCTCCGACAGCGAATTGGTGCGACATGCCGCCCAACAATTGGCACTCGCACCGCGACGCGTTGGAATCGTGCATGTAGGCAGGCCGGTTCCGCATCTCGGCCCGATACTGCTCCAGGTCGATCGGTCCGCCGGTCAACAGCGCGACTTCCCCGGGCGTGAACGTTTCGTGCTCCTGCTTCCAATACTGCAGGAAGTCGGCGTCGAAGATGATGTCGGCGTCGAGGATTTGCCCTGTCGTCGGATTCACGCGCGACGGGCCCATCGCATAGGCCGCGCCGGCCGTGATCCACTGATAGGTGTTGTAATTCACGTCGCCCGGGTCCCAAGGCGCATCATCCGGCTGCTGGCGGACTTCGATCGCGTCATAGAATCCGGCCTGCTCGAACGCCTTGTTCCATTCGAGGATGCCGTCGCGGATCGGCTTGCGGTACTTGAACGGAATCGTCTTTTCCAGCCAGAAGATGATCGGCTGCTTCGGCGCCGAAATCTCCGCGTCGGGATCGGCTTTTTCGAGATTCCAACGCGTGATGTAGCGGACGAACCGATCGTCGAGGTCTTTCTTCGAGAAGTTTTTCTGCGCCACGACGAAGTAGCCCACGCGATCGTCGGCCAAGCGCGGACGATAGGACGTGACGGGCAGCTCGCTGATCGAATAGTGAACGTTCACCGTGACGCCGCGTGCATCGGGCACCGAATCGATGCTGGCCCGGCCATTCGAGGCGTAAGTCGCGGCGACCGCGAGTTCGATGTTCTTGGGAAAGCCCTCGATTTCCTCCCACGTGGATTTCGTTTCGGAAAATGCAAAGCCGGGTAGCACGTTGGAAATCTGCGGCAGGTCGCTCATGAAAACCGGCGTCAGGTCGACCACGTACGCGCCGCCGGGGCTCCGTGTGACGATCGGCAGGCTGAATAGCACGCTGTCGGTGTAGGCCACCTCGACGGCCTTGTCGTCGGGGCTGCCCTTGTCGGCCGTGAAGCGGACGTTTCGCCGCACCAGGTGAATCCGCTCGCCCGCTTTGCGAAACTGCCACACCGCATCATCGCCAAACTGCCAACTGAACCCGCCGACGATCGGCGACTGGCCGATGCCGCGGGCAATGGTGATCAACACGATCAAGTCGCGGTTGAGGTTCTTCGCGTCGAGCTCCGCCAGCAGGTGATCGTCCTTGCGATAGAGCGTAAACAGCCCGGGAATCTTCTGCGTGTCCTTGAGCACCTGCTCGTAGGGCGGATACTTCGACTTGGGCTTGGCTGGTCGCCGCTGCCGCCTGCGGCTTAGCGGCCTCAGACTCGCGTCGCCGATTTCGCCGCCGCATCCGCTGGCGTCTTCGCGGCCTCTTGCGATTTTTTTTCCTCGCTCGCCCCCGCTTCTCCCTTCGCCGCCTCGGCCGCCCGCACCTCCGCGAGCGCCTTTCGCAACGATTCTTCCAAATCCGCGGCTTGCACGCCTATCGGCCAGAGCGCAATCAGAGCCAAAATACAGACGGAGAACACCGGCGCAGAGGCGGCCAATCGGGGACGGAGAAGCATGATAACTTCCTTGAGGGCTGGGAGTTACAGTCGGTGGGGACGAACGCGGCGGGGACACCGGCGGAGTCGAGCCTAGACCATGCCGCCTAAATATACCCCATTTTGTACGTTCCGACTGGTAGGAAAAGTTTGCCCGCGATATCCAATCAGTATTCGGCCGGTCGCGAAAAGTCCAGCTTACCCATGTCCGCACGCCAACCCATCGTGAACGAAATCGCCACAATCGTCCGTCGCTATCCAGCCGATTGCCAGCCGACGCGGGTCGAATCTCTGGGCTCGGCGGGCGGACTGAGCGGTGCGAGATTTTGGCGAATTGTTGCGCCGCGGGGTGTACTCGTATTGCGACGTTGGCCGACTGAGCACCCGACGCCCGAACGCCTGCAGTTTATTCACGCCGTGTTGCAGCACGCCGCCAGCCGCAGGCATGAAGATTCTACCTGTGCCGATTGCAGCGACCACCGGTGCGACGTTCGTCCGCCACGACGGGCATCTTTGGGAACTCGCTCCTTGGCTCCCGGGCGCCGCCGACTACGAAAGTATCTCCAAGCGTCGAAAAACTCCGCGCCGCGATGCGGGCGCTCGCCGAGTTCCACATTTCGGTCGCCGACTTCCCTGACCGGCCTGCCGCTTGCGTCTTCGCGGGGACCTGCCCCCGCGATCACCCACCGCCTCGCCCGCCTCCGCGAACTGCGAAAGCGGCGGCATTGAAACGCTCACCCGCGCGATCACGGACGCAACTTGGCCCGAGCTCGCCCCCCTCGCCCGCCAATTCGCCGCCGAGCTTCCGCGCGTCGTGCCGCTCGCCATTGCCCGCCTCGCCCCGCTCGCCGACGTGCCGCTACCGCTGCAACCCTGCATCCGCGACGTCTGGCACGACCACGTGCTCTTCGACGGCGACACCGTCACCGGACTGATCGACTTTGGCGCGATGCAAATCGACACGCCGGCAACCGACGTCGCCCGACTCCTGGGCAGCCTCGTCGGCGATGACGCGACCGGCTGGCGCGAAGGCCTCGCCGCCTACTCCGCAGTCCGCCCTCTCTCGGATCAAGAACTCGCTTGCCGTCTTCGCACTCGACAAGGCCGGCACCATCCTCGCCGGCTGCAATTGGATCCGCTGGATTTACATAGACGGCCGACAATTCGACAATCCGTCGACAAATTGCCGCCCGCTTCGCAGCGCTGCTCTCCGGCGAACAGTGGCGATTACGTTAACTGCATTCTGCACAGCTAGGCGTCCAAGTCGAATCGGCATCTGCCGAATTCGCTCGCCCGTGGCGTGAAACACCGCGTTGGCGATCGCCGGGGCGACGACGATGATCGGCGTTTCGCCGGCGCCGACGCTGGTTAGATCGGGGCGGTCGACGAGCACGGTTTCGATCTTGGGCGTGTCCTTGAAATGCGGCACGCGGTAGCGGCGGAAGCTGGCGTTGGTGATCCGTCGGTCGTCGAACTTCATTTCTTCGGCGAGCGCGGGGCCGAGGCCCATCACGATCGCGCCTTCGATCTGCGAGCGCAGATTGTCGGGATTGAGAACCTTGCCGCACTCGAATGCCTCGCAAACTTCGACGACGCGGATGTCGCCGGCGTCGCGGTCCACTTCGACTTCGACGCAGCAGGCGACGACCGAGCCCTTGTCCAAGCTGCACGCCAGGCCGACGCCGCGGTTGGGCTGCTTGTTGGCGACACGCTCGCGCCAGCCGAATTTCTCCGCCGCCGCTTCGAGCACCGGCCGCAGCCGCGGTTCGTCCAAGTGGGCCAGCCGAAACTCGAGCGGGTCGACGCCGGCCAGCGCCGCCAGTTCGTCCATGAACGACTCGCGGGCGAACGAATTGCCCGTCGACGCCAGTGCTCGATACGAGCCCTCGCGCAAGCGGCGGCTGCGAACGGTGCGAACGCTCGTCCTTCTTGGCGACCGTGTAGGGCGACTCGAGCGAATTGCCGCCGGAGCTGATGTTGATGTGCCGCCAAGTGGTGAGGCGGCCGGCCGCGTCGAGCGAGGCCTCCATTTCCATCACGCCAGCCGGGCGGAAGTAGGCCCAATTGAATTCCTCCTCGCGCGTCCAGCGAAGCATCACCGGTTTGCCGGCTTCCTTGGCGAGCCGGGCCGCTTCGACCGATACTTCGCCCGTGTGCTTGCCGCCGTAACCGGCGCCGAAGTCGGGCACGATCACCCGCACCGCATCGTCGGCCAGCCGAAACGCACCCTGCAATTCGCCCTTCACGCGGAACGGGCCCTTGCGTGCCGGTCCACACGGTCAGCTTGCCGTCGGTCCATTCGGCGAGCGCGGTCCGCGGCTCGAGCGGCGCGTGCTGCACGTAGGCGATGTGGTAGGTTTGCTTCAGCGATTTCGCCGCCGCCTTCACGTCTTCGGCGATGCGGATTCTCGCGCAGGCCCTCGGCATGCTCGCGGAGATGCTCGTGCAGCGTGTCGCTCGGCGGCAGCGGCGATTCTTCCCACTGTCGCCGTTTTGGCAATCGCGTCGATCGCCTGGCGTGCGGCATAAGAAGTCGGCGCCGCGACGCCCACGAAATCGCCATCTTTCACCACGACCACGCCCGCCATCGCCCGTGCCGGCTCAACGTCGACCGAAGCCAGCTTGCCGCGGTAGGTCGGCGAACGCAGCACGGCCCCATACAGCATGCCGGGCCGCTTCATGTCCGACGGGAACTGATGGGCACCGGTCACCTTGTCGCGGGCCAAAACCGCACCGTGGGGCGGCCGAGCACTTGCCACTTGTCGATTGGCAAGAGCTCGACGTCGTTCGGCGTTTGGGTCGCAGAGTTTCTCGGCGACCGCCGCGTCGCGCGACGAGATCGGCATAGCGAATCCCTTCGCCACTGCCACGCTTTCGAAACGCGGTGCCGTTGCCAACTTCGATCTCGTCGGCGGCGATGCCCCACTTCGTCGGCCGCCTGATCCACGAGCAGTTTTCGCACCGCAGCCGCGGCCTGGCGAATGCTGGGGATCGTTCGCGGCGTGGTGCCGCTGCCGGCGGTCATGCCGTCGTCCGGCGTCAAGCCCGTGTCGGCCAGCACGACTTGCATCTTCGCAAGCGGCACGCCCAGCTCTTCGGCCGCCGCCATGGCGATCTCGGTCCGCGCACCCTGCCCCGCGTCCACTTTGCCGGAGAGCACGGTCACGGTGCCGTCGTCGGCAAAGTGAAATCGCGCCGAAAGCGCCGGTGGCGGTCCGCCGCGAAAGCCGCCGCCGCCACGCCGGCCACGCCGCTGTGCGAGCGCCGGCCCCGCGATCACACTCACGACGAGCCCGGCTCCCAGCAGTTGCACGAACTCGCGTCGCTCGAGTGCGAAGCTGAAGTGCACCGGCTCCAGGAGCGCGTCGTAGTCGATCTCCGGCGGCACGATGTTCGTCGGCTCGCTTGGTCTTGGCAGCGTGCTCATGACTGTACCTCCCGCGGCTTTCTGCACCGCTGCGATGATCCGCGTGTACGTGCCGCAGCGGCAGACGTTGCGCTGCATCTCGCTACGGATTTTTTCCTCCGTCGGATGCGGATCGCTTCTGAGCAGGCTGACCGCCGTCATGATCATGCCGGGCGTGCAGTAGCCGCACTGCGCGACGCCTTCGTCGACGAACGCCTGTTGCAGGGGATGCAGCGCGTCGCCGTCGGCGAGCCCTTCGATCGTTTCGATCTTGCGGCCCTTCACCGTGGCGACGCGCGTCGAGCAAGAGAAGATCGGCCGGCCGTTCGCCAGCACAGTGCACGCGCCACACTGCCGTTCGCCGCAGCCGAACTTCGCTCCCGTGAGCCCCAGGTCCTCGCGCAGCACGTCCAGGAGCGGCCGATCGGGATCGGTCGTCACGGTGTGCTGCTGGCCGTTGATGTTGAGCGTGAGCGTCTGCTCCATGATCCGCCTCCATCCGAAGATATTTCCCAGCCAGCTGACGCTCCATTGTGGCGAATTCTCGCTCCGGCGTCCAATTCGCGTCTGCCGCGAGCATCCCGCCGCAAACTGAGTTCCCACCGTCGCGTACATCAGTATGGCGGCTATCGCGGCCGATTCTAACATTTCCGGGCTCCACGACTTACGGTAGAATCTCGGCATGCGATCGGTCTTCGGTTTTTTTGCTGATCGGCGCCGTTGCCGCGTTGGTGCCGAGCGGACCCGCAATGGGGCAAATCCGCTTGGGCGGCCCGAGTCGGTAGTCCGCTCGCCGGGCTCGAAGGCGATTCACAGTTCAACGACCCCGTGACGCTGTCGGCTCAATTCACGGCCGCCACGGCCGAACGCCCCGCCGTGCTGATGATCACAGCCGAAATCGCACCGGGCTGGCACGTCTATTCGCTGACCCAGCCGCCCGGTGGGCCGACGCAAGACCAAGATCGAGCTCGACGCCTTCGCCGGAGTATCAACTCGCCGGCGAGTTCCGCTCGCAGCCGCAGCCGACCGAACGCGTCGACAACGAGGCCTGGGTCGGGCTGACGATTGAAGAACACTGCGGGCCGGGTAACCTGGTACGCACCGATCGAGCTCGCCGCCGGCGTCGATCCCGCCACGCTCACGATCGCCGGCCAAGTGCGGATGCTCGCCTGCAAGGACAGTTGCATTCCGGTCAACAAGGACTTCACCGCGCGACTCGGCTCCGGCGTACCGATCGGCGAGCTCGCTTCAGCGAGCGGAGAACATCACGACAAGCATCGCCCCCAGCACCTTCCAACCCGAAGGCTCCGAAGTCAAAATCTCCGGCCGCCTGATTCCCGGCGAGACCCGTCCCGGCGACGGTCGCCCGGCTCGAAATCACGCTCACGCCTGCGCCCGACTGGCACATCTACGCCTATGCCGACCGCGACGACCAGCCCGGCAGCAAGCCGACGCTGATCGCATTCGAGCAACTCTCCGGTCTGAAAGCGTCCCGGCCCGACAACAGCGGCCGCGGTGACGACCGACAATTCGATCCCCGAATTCGGCACGATGCGCTATCACACGGGCCCAGTGACTTGGGAAATCCCGATCGAGATCCCGCCTGACACGAAGCCTGGCGAATATCCGATCAGCTGGCGTCGTCGGCTACCAGGCCTGCGAAACTCGCGACGACGGCCTCGGCAGTTGCGAATTTCCGAAGGCGGTTGCAATTCACGACGACACTCGTGGTCGGCGATGTTTCCGGCTCGGCGACGCCGTGCGCTCGCGTTTACGCCCGACCACCTACAAGGAGGCGGCGGCCGTGGCAGCGAACTGGGCGACGCAATGGAACGGAAACGCCCCGCTCGCTGAAGCGAGCTCGACGTCCCCAGCCCTCGGTCGCGCGGCCCCGCAGTACGATCTGAGCCGCATCGAGGTGAAAGAGACCAGCCGGTTCGCTCGCCTACTACATCCTGCTGGCGTTTGTCGGCGGCATCATCCTCAACCTGATGCCCTGCGTGCTGCCGGTGATCGGACTGAAGGTGATGAGCTTTGTCCAGCAGGCCGGGCATAGCCGATCGCACGCGCTGGTGCTCAATCTCTGGTACTCGGCCGGCATCGTGTCGGTGTTTCTGCTGCTGGGTTTCCTCGCCGCGTGGATCGGTTTGTCGTGGGGCGGGCAGTTCGGCAGCACCGCGTTCACCGTCACGCTCGCGGCGATCGTGTTTGCGATGGCGCTGAGCCTGTTGGGCGTGTGGGAGATTCCGATCCCCGGCTTCTTCGGCAGCGGCGCGGTTCAGGACGTCGCGGCGAAAGAGGGGCCGTTCGGCGCATTTTTCAAAGGCGCGATCACGACCGTGCTGGCCACGCCCTGCACCGGCCCCTTCATGGCCAGCGCGATCGCCTGGGCCGTCACCCAGTCGATGTCGACGACGCTGATCGTCTTCGGCTCGCTCGGCCTGGGCATGGCCAGCCCCTACCTGGTGATCGGCGTGTTTCCCGAGTTACTGCGATTCCTGCCGAAGCCGGGCCAGTGGATGGAAACATTCAAGCAAATCACCGGTTTCATCCTGTTGGCGACCGTCGTGTTCCTGCTCTCGTTCATGGAGCCGACCGCGGTCGTGCCGACCGTGGCGCTGCTCTTGGGCGTGGGGTTGGCGTGCTGGCTCGTTTCGCGCACGCCGCTCACGGCCGAACTCTGCGACCGTCTGCAATCGTGGGCGCTTGCCGGCGCGGTCGTGTTGCTCGCGGCCGTGGTGTCGTTCGGCTGGCTGTATGCGAAAGACACGCGCGTCGATTGGCAGCCGTTCTCGCTCTCAAAGCTGCAGCAGGTGGCCGTCGACGAGGGCCGCACGGTGCTGGTCGATTTCTCGGCCGATTGGTGCATCACCTGCAAGGCACTCGAGAAAACGGTGCTCCACACCGAGCGGGTCCAGCGAGCGATCGCCGATTCGGGCGCCGTCACCGATGTACGGCGACTACACCGACTATCCGCCGGAGATCGAACGCACGATCCGCGCGCTCAAGAGCAACGGCGTGCCGGTGATCGCCATCTTCCCCGGCGACCGCCCCTACGAGCCGATCGTCTTCCGCGACGGCTACACCGCCCACGGCCTGATCGCAGCACTCAAGCAAGCCACTGGCAGCAAGACGGCGAGGCCGAGCCAGGCCGTGGCTGCCGCTGAGCCTGCGCTCAATTGATCGGCAGAAGCAATTCCCTCGTCGGCTAATCGCGGTCGTCGGGAGCTGGCCCATCTTCCATGCTGTCGGCCATGCTTGTTGAGGGCTTCGGTCTCGATCTGGCGGACGCGCTCGCGCGTCAGGCCGAGTTGCTCGCCGATTTCTTTGAGCGTCCGCGGCTCGTGGCTGTCGAGGCCGAACCGCATCCGCAGCACGGTGGCTTCGCGCTGGTCCATCGTGGTCGAGCATGTCCATCACGTGGTGCAGGCTATCGCTTTCGACGAGCGCGTCATCCGGCGACATGCTGGCCGTTCGTCCATCACCATGTCGCCGAGCGTCCAGCCCGCTTCGCTCTGGTCGGTCTGCGGCGTGGCGTTGTAGATCTTGATCGCCTTCTTGATGATCGGCAGCTTCTTCTTCGGCAGGCCGAGCACGCGGGCGATTTCTTCCGGCGTCGGCGTGCGGCCCAGCTCTTCGGTGAGCCGCGCGGTGGCCCGCCGCCACTTGCGAGAGCAGCTCGACCATGTAGGCCGGGATGCGGATCGTCTTGCCCGTGTTGATCAGGGCCCGCTTGATCGACTGCTTGATCCAGTAGCTGGCGTACGTGCTGAACCGCGTGCCCATCGCGGGGTCGAAGCCTTCGACGGCGCGGAGCAGGCCGAGGTTGCCTTCTTCGATCAGGTCCTGCAGGCCCAAGCCCTTTGCCGGAGTAGCCGCGGGCGATGTTCACCACCAGCCGCAGGTTGGCCCGCACCATGCGGTCGCGGGCGGCGCGTGTCGCCGTTGCCGATCTTGCGTCGCCAGCTCGCGTCTCTTCCGTGGCGTTGAGCAGCGCGCGTTTCGTTGATCTCGCGGAGATAGGTTTCCAGCGGCGACTGGACGGCCGCTGCAGGTTTTGCGCTTCTTGGCAGTGGTGGTCGAAGTGGGCATCGTGGTGGCGCAGTCCAGGGAGGGATGCTTCAGGATGGGAGAGGGAAGCAGGGAAGCAGGGAGTCGAGAGCAGGATGCTAGGAATCGACTCCCAGCTCCTGGCTTCCTGCTCTCTGCTATCACTGCCCGCAAAGACTATCGGCCCGGCAGATTCGTTCGCTCGACAGCCGGCAAGATATTTGGCATCATGCACAGATTGTGCGCCGGATTCGGACCGTAACAAAAAAAGCGGCGCCGCGGGTTGCAAGTGACCCGCGGACGCCGCTGCGTGTGTGGTTGTAGCGAGTCGCGCGGTCCGACGAATCGCCGGCCCGCGTGATATGCCAACTTTGTGTGTTATGACGCTTCTGCGCGTGCTACTCGTCCGATCTGCGGTGGCCGCTTTGAAGAGCGGGCCGGAGCCGGAGCCGACGCCGCCCTTGAGTTCGCGCGGCCGGCTGCCGCCGTTCTCGCCCGACGGCGCACCATCTTCGCCGCCGCCCGTCTTCCTCGGCCCATTCGACGCGCTTGCGCGACAGGCCGATCTTCCGCTCGTCGGCATCGACGCGCAGGATCTTCACTTCGATCTCGTCGCCGACTTTCACCACGTCTTCCGGGTTCTCGACCTTGTGGTCGGCCAGCTCCGAGATGTGGAGCAGGCCTTCCAGGCCGTCTTCCAGGCCGACGAACACGCCGAAGTTGGTGATCTTCGTGACCTTGCCCTTGACGAGCTGGCCCGGCTGGTAGCGGTTCGGGATGTCGGTCGCCCAGGGATCGTCGTCCAGTTGCTTGAGGCCCAGCGCGATGCGGCGGCGTTCCTGATCGACGCTAGACCACCTTGCACTCGACTTCCTGGCCCTTTTCGACCACTTCGCTCGGGTGGCCGATCTTGCGGGTCCACGACATGTCGCTGACGTGCAGCAGGCCGTCGATGCCTTCTTCGATCTCGATGAACGCACCGTAGTTGGTGAGGTTGCGGACCTTGCCTTTGACCATGCGCGCCGGGCGGGTAGCGGTCGGCGACCTTGTCCCACGGGTTCGACTGCGTCTGCTTCATGCCGAGCGAAATCTCTTGCTTCTCCTGGTTGATGTCGAGCACCATCACCTCGACCTGCCTGGTCGATCTGCACCAGCTCGCTCGGATGGCTGATCCGCTTGGTCCACGACATTTCGCTGATGTGCACCAGGCCTTCGATGCCGTCTTCGAGCTTCACGAACGCACCGTAGCTCATCACGTTGACGACCGTGCCCTTGACCGTCGGTGCCGACCGGGTACTTCGTCGGCGACGTTGTCCCACGGGCTGGCGCTCTTTTGCTTCAGGCCGAGGGCGATCTTCTCCTTCTCGTAGTCGATGTGGAGAATCATCACCTCGATCTCGTCGTCGATCTTGACCATCTCCGAGGGATGGTTGATGCGGCCCCAGCTCATGTCGGTGATGTGCAGCAGGCCGTCGATGCCGCCCAGGTCGACGAACGCGCCGAAGTCGGCGATGTTCTTGACCACGCCCTTGCGGAGCTGGCCGACTTCGAGCTGTCTTGAGCAGTTCGGCCTTCTTCTGGGCCCGCTCGTCTTCGATCAGGCTGCGGCGGCTGACGACGATGTTGCGGCGGGCTTCGTCGATCTTGAGCACCAGGCACTTGATCGTCTTTGCCGATGTATTCGCCGATGTCGTGCGGGCGGCGGATATCGACCTGGCTGGCCGGCAGGAAGACGTTGACGCCGATGTCGACCAGCAGGCCGCCCTTGATCTTGCGCGTGACCGGTGCCGGTGACGACGTCGCCTTCGTGGACGGTCTCCATGACCTTCATCCACTTTTCGATCTTCTCGGCCTTGCGCTTGCTGAGGACGATCATGCCGCGATCGTCTTGCTGCTGCGGCGTGACGTCTTCGAGTGTCTTCGACCAGCACGCGAATCGTGTCGCCGATCTCGGGCAGCTCGTCGCCCTCTTCCCACTCGTTGCGGGGGATGATGCCTTCGCTCTTGTAGCCGACGTCGACCAGGATGAAGTCGTCGTCGATCCGCAGGACGCGGCCTTCGACGATTTGATTGGCGGTCGACGTCCGCGCCGCCCGAGCCAGTCCATGTCGTCCGGCAGCGAGCGTCGCCGATGGCGGAGTCTTCCAATCTTCGTCGGAAACGTCGAACTCACGAATTAAATTGCGGTTAACCATGGGGAAAGGGAGAGAACTTTCTTCGGCCGGGAGACGCTCGTCGTCGCTGGTCCGCTATCGCTGGACCCGTCGACTCCTGCCTTGCTCGCCTGCCAAACGAAAACGGTGGAATCCCGCACGCCAGTCGGCCAACACGACCGACTTTCAAGCCCGCGGGGAAACCTATTATCCTAGCGAAGTCCATAACCCGAGACAACCGCGGGAGAGACAAATTGGCGAGCGAAATCACGCAGCAACGGGGAAAAAACTGTGCGTCTTTCAACGATTGGCGAAAGACGCTGGCGATGCCCGGGGAGAACTCTGCGAACGGCCTTCCATCCGGCGGGAGCAACGCAGGATTCGCTCAAAACATCGTGTAAATAAACGGGGCCGCTGCCGTGCCGCCAAAAATGATCAACACGCCCATCGCCAAGAACACCAGCAGAATCGGGATCAGCCAGAATTTTTTGTTGTGCTTGAGAAAATAGACAAACTCTCCGACGATGCCCAGCTGCTTATCCCTGCCGACGTGTTCGAACGATCGCGGTTTTTCATCGCTCATATTGTGTACTTCAATACTGCCGGAAGTATCGTTGCGGCTCCGGCGTCGGGTCGGCGTCGCGCCAATAAGTCTCCGCCGTTCGATCCACCGATTTCCGGAACGCACGCCGACCGCTGGCCCGCAGGATCAATCCGGTGCCGGACACCACGGTAAAGTAAACCAACGCCAACAGCAAATTGCCGACGACCAAACCAATGCAGCAAGCCAGGAAATGCCACGTCAAGTAGAATGGCCGGACGATCGCCGGTACGAGCAGAAATAGCGTGCCGGCCGCCACGCCGATACCTCCGATCAACACCGATCGCGGCACGTTCCATCCCTGGCCGGTCGCCCATCCCGCCAGCAGCACCACCACGGCCACGCAAGGAAAGCCGATGATCAGACTCCTGGCGAACGACCGTCGCTGGGCGAGATCGGGATTCCAGTCCACTTCCTTAAAAGGGTTGATCATGGCGCGTCAGTCTAGCTGAAAGCTCTCGATGTATTTCTTTCGGTCCGCGGCGCTTTGTTGCGGTTGCTCCGAGCGGCGCAGCACAAAGTCTTCGAGCACGAGCACGTCCATTTCGCTGGCCATGAAACAACGGTAAGCGTCCTGGGGCGTACACACGATCGGCTCGCCGCGGATGTTGAAGCTCGTATTGATGATCACGCCACAGCCGGTCTGACGCTTGAATTCCTTGATTAGCCGATAAAACCGGCCGTGCCGCTCTTCGTCGACGGTCTGGACACGCGCACTCATGTCCAAGTGTGTGACCGCGGGTATCGACGAACGCGGCACGTTCACCCGCTTGCGGAGGTCCGGGTCCTTCATCAGGCGGATCTGCTCTTCCGCGAGGGGGCAGCGCAACTCTTTGCGCACATTGGCCACCAGCAGCATGTAGGGCGACTCGCGGTCCAATTCAAAATACTTGTCCACGTCCTCCAGCAATACGCACGGCGCAAACGGCCGGAAGGACTCGCGATTTTTGATCCGCATATTCATCTGCGATTGCATCTCGCCGTTGCGCGTCGCCGAGGATGCTTCGAGCCCCGAGTGCCCGGGGCCCAAACTCCATTCGTCCATGAAACCAGCCGACCACTTTTCCGGCGACCATTTCCTCGGCTAAGCACGTCAACAACTTTTCTTCTTGCTCATATGCAGTGTAGGGAACCCGCTGCTCTTCGAGATACCGGCGGATTTCCGAGTTGCTGTAACGCGGGCCGAGAAACGATCCCCGCAAGACGTCTTTGCCGTTCAGCTGTCGTGGCCGATCGAGGAGTTGATGTTGCACGAATAGCGCGGCGCCAGCGCGCCGCCAGCCAGGCACAGGTTTCGCGAGCCGGTCAATTTCCTCGCAGTTCGAGCCATTCGCAGCATCGTTTCTTCGGTCACCTGTTGGACGGATGCGGCCAGGTCCATCTCACGCTGCGTGATCGCGCTCTCCGGGTCGCGCGGAGGTCCGCCGAACAGGCGGTTGAATTCCGGGCTGGTCATCGTGAGGCCCGCGCAGTAGTTGAAATACCGCATGTCCATCGCCAGCGAACCGTCGTCCTTGAGGTCGACTAGCTTGTCCAGCATCACGCCCGCGTACCGTGGCTCTCCGTAAGGCGCTAGCCCCATCAACTTGTATTCGCCCGAGTCGACCTTAAAACCGCAAAAGTAGGTGATCGCACTGTAGAGCAAGCCCAGCGAGTGAGGGAAATGCAGCGACTTGAGCATTCGCAGCTTGTTTCCCTGACCGTGCGCGATCGCCGCCGTGTCCCATTCGCCCACGCCGTCGATCGTCAGGATCGCGGCATCTTCGAAGCGCGACAGAAAAAAAGTGCTGGCGGCGTGCGACTCGTGGTGACCGGTAAATGCAATCGCCTTTCGATAGCGACCATCCAGCGCTTTGCGAATTTCTCGCGGCAAGTGCAGCTTGGTCTTCATCCAGAGCGGCATCGCCATCATGAACGACCGCAACCCTCTCGGCGCATAGGCAAGATAGGTTTCGAGCAGTCGATCGAATTTGAGCAGCGGCTTGTCGTAAAAAACTACGTAGTCGAGTAGTTCCGGCGTCAGACCCGCTTCCTCAAGGCAATAGGCGACCGCATTTCGCGGAAAACTGGCGTCGTGCTTGATCCGCGTGAACCGTTCTTCTTGTGCGGCCGCCACGATCTCGCCGTCGACGACGATCGCCGCGGCGCTATCGTGGTAGAAAGCGGAGATTCCAAGTATGGAAGTCATGCGGAAGGTCCGAATCGAATCGTCGCGACGGATCGACCGTCCCCCACTCGGAGCCCTTCACGACCAGATGTAGTGAATAGAACCGCGATTCTACTCCCCCAAGGAGCCCTCTGTCAAAAACTGCTTTCATCTGACACTTCCAAGACGCAAAATGACTCGACCGAGGCAATCGCCCGCAATCCAATCACAGCAGCGGCCCCAGTAGTCGCGCGAAGCTTTCCAGAATTTTGTAGCGTACGGGGCGCTGGCGGTAGGTTTCGAGATCCATCAACTCCGAGCGGTCGATGTAAGATTGTTGGAGGTCGGCGAGTTGGGCCGTGAAATTGCTATCGTACATGGCGAGTAGGATTTCGAAGTTGAGTCGAAAACTGCGGGGATCGAGGTTCACCGAGCCGAACAGGCTGTGCTGACGGTCGACGGTGACGCTTTTGGTGTGCAGCAAGCCGCCGTCGAATTGAGCGATTCTCACGCCCGCTTCCAGTAGTTCGCCTTTGAACGCACTCGAGGCATAGCGGACCAACTTCGAGTCGACGTTGCGCGGCAGGATCAGAACGACTTTCACGCCGCGACGCGAAGCGGCAACCAAGGCCAGCATCAGCGGCTCGCTCGGGACGAAATAGGGCGTCGTGATCAGCAGTTCTTCGCGGGCGGAATAGATGGCCGTCAGCAGCACTTGTTCGATCGCGTTGGCCGGCAGGTCCGGGCCAGAGGGCATGACTTGCGTCTCGACGTCGCCGCGAGCTGGCTGCGGCTTGGCGTCGGCCGTGTCGAGCAATTGATCGAGATCGGCGTGCGATTCGACGTACCAATCGGCGAGGAAGATGATCTGCGTCGCCTCGACCGCCGGGCCTTCCACGCGAACCATCGCGTCAACCCATTCGCCCACGCCGGCATCTTTCTTGAAGTATCGCGGGTCGACGAGATTCAAGCTGCCCGTGTATCCAATGCGGCCGTCGATGACGACAATTTTCCGATGCAACCGCAGGTCGAAGCGTACAAACGGCAGTCGGAACAGTCCGCCGGGAAGCGCGGCGACCACTTGGACGCCCCTCTCGCGGAGCCGCCGACAGGTTGCGCCGCGGAGGAAGCGGTGGCTGCCCAAAGAGTCCACCAACACACGGCAAGCGACGCCACGGCGCTGGGCATGTATTAGAGCTTCGGCAACGCGGTCGGCTTCGCCACCGTCGCTCCAAATATAGAACTCGAAATGGATGGTGCTGGTGGCGGCTTCGACGTCGGCGAGTAGTTTGGCAAAGATTTGCTTCCAATCGGGAAGCAATTCGATCCGGTTGCCCGCGAGCGCTGGCACTCCGATCGTCCGCTCACACATTTCCGCGAGCGGCTTGTAATCGGCTTCGAGCGAATCCCAGTCGATCAGGCTCCGCTCGCGGATGTCGTGGAGCCAATCCATGAGTGGTTTGGCGAGCTCAATGGATCGTCCGGCGCGGCGCCGGCCAAGACGCAGTTCGCCAAACAAGATGTACAACAGCGACCCGATCACCGGAATCGAAAAAACCACCATGATCCAAGCCAGCGTTTCGCCGGTCGGCCGGCGCCGCATGATCACGCGGATGCCGATCGCCACTTTGAGCACGGCATCGATGAAGAAAAACACAGAGCCGGCGGTGTGGGGCAGCCACTCGGTCAGATCGTCGACGGCGAATGCCAGCAAATGCATCGTGCGTTACTTTCGCGTGAATTCGAAGTCGACGATGAGCGGCAAGTGGTCGGAGGCCTGGCGGGCCGTTTCCGTGTGCCCGACGTATGTGTGGGTCGACCGCAGATCGCCTCGAAAGAATACCTTATCCAATGGCCTCAGCGGCAGGCGGGCAGGAAAGGTGCGGATTGGCGGGCCGGCCGGTCGGAACCCGGCCGGCTCCATCACGCGCCAACCGAGCGAATTCCAAAAATCGTTGAAGTCGCCGCCCACCACGAGCGGCATGCGGTTGCGGAGCTCCGCCAGATGGGCGACGCGAAATAAGCGGCGGAGTTGCCACTGACGCTCAAAACCAGAGAGGCCGATGTGGAGATTCACCAGCATCAACGATTTCGCGTGGTCGCCAATCGGAACGCGCCAGCGGGCGACCAGCGCGCCGCGACGCTTTTTTGGGCGGACCGTCAGATCGACGTGGGCCGCATCCTCGAGCGGAAAACGGCTGAGGATCGCGTTGCCATAATGGCCCACGCGCAAAGAGACGTTGCGCTGGAAGGTGAAATGCTCCAGACCAGTCGCCGCGGCCAACACTTCAGCCTGGGCGTGCCCACGCGATCGCGGAACGCCGTCGTCGACCTCCTGCAAGAACGCGACGTCAGGCTGGTAATGCTTCACCGTCTCGGCAATCCGCCCCAAGTCGTATCGCCGGTCGACGCCGCCGATGCCCTTGTGGATGTTATAGCTCAGCAGACGGAAGTGCATGCAGGGTCCTGCGAAAAGGCGATCCGTGAAGTCGTCAGAGCTACCAGTTCCTCGTCGGTGAGTCGGGCGATCTCGTCGGGGGCGATTGGCTCATGGAATGATAGCGAGATTTGCCTCGGGCGCGGCAAAACGGCGCCGCGGGGCAGGGCGGTGAACGCGCCGTCGATCGTCGTCGGCACGATCGTCGCGCCGCCGCGACGGGCAATCGCCGCAAAGCCGGATTGGAATGGCTGGAGCTTGCCGTCATGGGTGCGCGTCCCTTCGGGAAAGACAATTGCCGCATCGCCGGCACGCAGCATGCCGAGCAGCGCTCGGATGCCGCCGGTTGCACTTCCCCGCTCGACGGGCACGGCGCCGAACGAACGGATCAACCAGCCGAAGGGCCCGACGAACAGCGACGCGCGAGCCAGCGCTCCGACTTGCCGCGGGCAAGCGACGCCGATCAGTACGGGATCGAGATGGCTCTGGTGATTGCTCACCACCAACAGCGGCCCCATGGCGGGGACGTTCTCACAGCCGACGTAGCGAAAGCGGAACAGCGTTTTGCACACGGACCAGCAGGCCAGCCGGCAGAGGGAATACCACCAGCGAGCAAGCCTGCTCTTGCCACGCGGAGCGTCGATCTTCTTTGGGGAACTCATCATTGCTTCGATCGCACAATCTCTTCCAGCCGGGCGACGACTTCGGCCGGCGAAAGGCCGTCCGTCGAAACTTCGATCGCATCCTCGGCGATTAGCAGGGCGCCGACGGCGCGAGTGCAGTCACGTTCGTCGCGAAGATGCTGGGCGCCGAGCACTTCGTCGAACGTGACGTGTTCGCCGCGGGCTACTAGGTCGTGGTAGCGGCGACGAGCGCGCTCGTCCTCAGCGGCAGTGAGGAATATCTTGCACTCGGCGTTCGGAAACACGACCGTGCCCTGATCGCGGCCCTCGGTGACGAAGTCGAAGCCGTCGGCGGCCTGACGCTGCCAGGTGACGAGTTGATCGCGAACCGCCGGATTGTCGGCGGCGTACCGGATCGACGTCGTAATCTCGAATGTGCGGATTTCTTTGGTCACGTCGCGGCCATCGAGCAACACGTGTTCGCCGTCAAGCTCGACGCGAATTTCGCCAACGAGCTCGGCTAGGCGATCCGCGTCGGACAGATCGAGCCCACGCTGCTTGGCTGCCAGCGTGACGGCGCGGTACATCGCCCCGGTGTCGAGGAAGCGGAAACCGAGCCGCCGGGCAAGCTCCCGGGCCGCGCTGCTTTTGCCCGCTCCGGCGGGGCCGTCGATGGTCACGATCATGGGCGGACTACGTGGGCAATTGGATGGGGGTGAGGCGGAATAATCGGATCGCCTGCCGGGGAACGTTTACTGCGGACCAATCTTACCACCGAGCAGCACTCCGCGCCACCGGCCGGAGTGACGCAGAAATTGCGGCTCCGCGGAGGCGCAAAGCTATTTCTAGGTTGCAGTTAGCGCCGGTGTCCAGAGCGGCGGCCGGATGTCGGGCCAGGCCGTGTAACAGAAACCCACGCGGTCGGCCCCAGATGCTACCCAAGCGGAATTCTACGAGTAAAATGGAAACTGAGGGCCGCCGTTGCGGACCCAATCGGCGGGGGTGAGAGTGCGCAAACTCTTGCGGCGCTGATTGTTCGGTCACGATAGCCGTTCTCGGATCGACGCCGTCCGGTCGCCGTGTTCGCGGCAATCGGGCGAAGAAAATGTCAGAGCGGAATCTGTCGGCACGGAATAGAGAACTGAGGTTGTTGGACCATGGCGAAGAATAGCGCCGTCTGGGGAATCGACGTCGGCCAGTGCGCGCTGAAGGCGCTGCGCTGTCGACCGCACGAGAAAGATGACAATCGAATCGTCGTCGAGGCTTTCGACTACATCGAGTATCCAAAGATTCTCACGCAACCCGAGGCCAATCGCGAGGAACTGGTCCGCGAAGCGCTCGAACAGTTCGTCTCGCGAAACACGCTCGCGGGCGATCGGGTGGCGATCTCGGTTCCGGGGCAAAGCGGCCTGGCGCGGTTCATCAAGTTGCCGCCCGTCGAGGCGAAGAAGATCCCCGACATCGTCAAGTACGAAGCCCGGCAACAAATCCCCTTTGCACTCGAAGACGTTGTCTGGGACTATCAACCGCTCGCCGGCGGAAGCGTCGACGAAGGCTACGCGCTGGAAACTGAAGTCGGCCTGTTCGCGATGAAGCGCGATCAAGTAGCGCGGGCTCTCAAGCCGCTCGAGGACGCCGGCATTCAGATCGACATCATCCAGTTGGCCCCGCTGGCAGTCTACAACTTCATCTGCTTCGACCAGCTTGGCAACTTGGACACGTATCAACGGGACAATCCGCCGCCGTCGAAGGTCGTGCTATCACTGGGCACGGATACGACCGACCTGGTAATTACCGACGGATTCCGCGTCTGGCAGCGCAGCATTCCGATCGGCGGCAATCATTTCACCAAAGCACTGACCAAGGAATTGAAGCTGACGTTTGCCAAGGCGGAACATCTGAAGCGGAACGCCATGAAGGCCGAGAACCCCAAGGCCGTGTTCCAAGCAATGCGGCCGGTGTTCAGCGATCTGGTGGCCGAGATTCAGCGTTCGATCGGCTTCTTCACCAGTAACAACCGCAACGCGAAGCTGGGCTCGGTCATCGCGCTGGGCAATCCGTTGAAATTGCCCGGGCTGAAGCGGTTCCTGGCCCAAAACCTCGACCAGGAAGTCGCCCAGATCGACGAGTTCAAGGCCTTGCTCGGCGGCAGTGTCACGGCGGTGCCAAACTTCAAGGACAACGTGCTCACGTTCGGCGTGTCTTACGGCCTCTGCATTCAAGCGCTCGACAAGGCCCAGATTCACACCAACCTGTTGCCCGGCGAAATCATCACCAAGCGACTCGTAAAAGCCAAGAAGCCCTGGGCGGTGGCGGCGGCCGCGCTGCTCTTGACCGGCATGGCGGTCGACTACGCCAGCCAATATTCCGCGTGGCGGAGCGCCGCGGTCGATCCGGCCTACAGCCCGGAAATGGCTAGCGCTTTGTCGGCCGCCAACACGCTGACGCAAGACGCGAGCACGATGGATACGAATTACACGACCCTCACCAGCCAGTTCGACACGATCGTCGAAACGGGCAAAAATCTGGTGAGCAACGTCGAAGGCCGGCTGCTGTGGCTGGAGATGCTCAAAGCGCTCGATTCCGCGCTCCCCAAGGACACTCGCCCTGCCGACGAGCGGAAAGAAACGGCCGAAGACGTAACTACGCGTAACGAGCTTCACATCACTTCGATGGACTGCGAATTCATTCCGGATGCGTCGGTTTGGTATGCCGGAGTTCAGCCGCTGATTGCGGAGGCCGCGCAGTCGACGACGCGAATGAAAGCCGCGAATTCGGCAGCGCCCGGCGAAGTACCGGCGGAAGGTGTCGCGCCAACGGAAGGCGAGGTGGCAGCAGCCGACGCGCAACAGCCGCCCGCCGAACCAGCGGCCGACCCAGCCGCGGCCGATCCCGAAGCACCGGCCGACGACGGCAGCGGCACGGCGACCGAAGTCGCTGCTCCCTCCGGCCCAGCCTGGGTCATTCAGCTCAAAGGCTATCACTTCCACAATACGTTCCCCGGCAAACCGGAGCTGGTGTCCACTGATGATGAAGGCAAAGAATTCATCGAGAAGACGTTCTTTGAGTCTCTCAGGAATGGATCGGTGAAATTGCCCGACGGCCCAAACAACGCCCTTGTCGACGTGCCGATCCAGAAGCTGGGGATTCGCTTCCCGGTCGTAATCACCGAGAATCCAATTATAAAAGTCAACTATTTGCCGGAATCCATTGATGACGGCAGCGGCAATCAACGGATGGGTGGGATGGATATGATCGGGCGCCGCGGGGCAGTCGACAGCGGCGAAACGCTGCCGGCTGGCCCCAAGGTTTGGCCGCTCCGTTGCTACTATTTCACGATCCAGTTTCTCTGGACACAGACCCCACGTACCGCGCGGCAGGAGCAGCCGGCTGCCGGAGCCCAAGGCAATACGTTGAAAACCGTGTCGGTCGGCGAAGCGGCCGGCCCCAGGGGATGAGACGAGCACCGATACGAGTACGGGAATAAATCATGGATCAATTGCGAGTAGCGTGGGGATGGCTCCAGCGGCAACATTTTTGGGTGCTGACGGTGGTTGCCGTTCTGGTCGCGCTCGGTTGCTGGTGGCGCGGGGCGAACGCGCTGCTGGCCGAGTACAAAAGCAACCGCAGCAAAATCGAGAGCGAATTTGCCGCGGCCAGCAGCGTGCACAGCAAGCCATTCCACGCCAACGAAAGCATCCAACAGGCCCAGAACGAAGAGATTGCCAACCAGCAGAAAAGTGTTCGTCAACTGTGGGAGCAGCTCTACGCGCGGCAAACCGCGGCGGTGCTCAAGTGGCCGAGCAACTTGAGCGAGGAATTCCGCAACTACATCGCGAAGCTCAAATTTGGCGACAACATTCCGCCGAATTTACGCCGCCACTACAACAATTACATCCAGAATCATTTTCCGGAGCTGCCCAAAATTGTCGGAGCGCTCGAAGATACCGGAAGCGGACAAAGTGGCATGGGTGACTACGGCCGTGGCGGCGGTTCGTTCAACATGCAGAACTACATGAGCACCCGGTCCAGCCGCGGACGCGGCGGCCCGGAAGGCGGCGTGGAAGAACCGGCTGACGAACCGGATTTCATCGTGGTTTGGGCCGATCAACAATTGATTCGCGACGAGCTGGCTCCCCGTTCGACGCCATCGGCTAAGCGAATCTGGAAGACGCAGGAAGACTTGTGGGTGTACGAGGCGCTGCTGCAAATCATCGCCAACACAAATAAGGCGGCCCACGCCGATCGCTTCTCCAATGCAGCCGTGCGCGTGATCCAGTCACTCGAAGTTGGTCGTGCCGCCGCCCAAGCCAGTCGTGGAACCGGTCGGATCGAGATGGTTGCCCCCCCTAGCGAAGCGGGTGCGATGGGCGAAGGCGGCGAACCGCGCGGCAGGATGGGTGGCGAGGGAGCCGCAATGGACTACGGAGGGCGAGGCGGCGCCGAAGGCATGATGGGCGAGCGATATGGCGAAGGTGGACGTGGCGGCATGGGCGGCGACGCTGCTGCCGATGACCTCGATCTCTTCAACAATCGCTACGTCGGTGCCGACGGCACCCCAATTGCCGATTCCGGCGACGGAAGCGCGACCTTTGGCACCGCCGAATTCAAACGGCTCCCGGTGCGGATGACCCTGACGATGGACCAGCGCTGGCTGCCGCAGTTGATTGCCGAGTGTGCCAATGCTCCGCTCCAGGTCGAGGTGCAGGAAGTTCGCATCAACCCGGAAGATGGCGGCGGCGCGATGGGGGGCGGCGGTCGCGGTGGCGGACGTGGCGGCGGATACGAAATGGCGTCAAGCCAGGACGGCGTCGAGATGACGCCCGAAGCCGAACCAAACATCAAGACAGTGATCCTCCAAGGAGTTGTCTACATATTCAACCCGCCGACCGACGCGGCGGCCAACGCTTCGGGACAGGTCGAGGGCGTGCAATAACTCGCCGAAGATTCTGCGAACAGTCAATACGGCCACGGGCAGCGACGCACGGAAAACGAGTTGGAACCTGCAAGGTAGGATCAAACGATGAAAGCAAATCTCAAAGGCCTGGGCGGCATTAAGCACTTGCTGTTGGCACACGGCGAAAAGCTTGGCATCCTGATCGTCGGGATTTGTGCAGCGATGATGGTGTACCACTCGCTCTTCCGCGACAGACTCCCGGCTGACAAACAGGCCGACCGGCTGAATCAACAAATCACGCTCGCGCTCCAAGACATGAGTGGATACACGTGGGACAGAATCAAGTCCGAGCATCCCGATCAAGTGCGGCTGTTCAAGCCGCTGGAGCAAAAAACGGACCTCTCAGTCGATCGAACCGCCTACGTCGGGCCTCATTCGCAATTCGGTTGGGATCGGGCCGTCGTCCCGCCGATCGTGCTCCGATCCGACCCAGTCCTGCTGGAAGTTCAAGGCGTGGAAGCCCGCGGCGGATCAGGGCTGCTCGCGTTCGCCGATCCGGAAGTGCGGAAGAAAAAGATTCTCGAAGAGCAAACGAAAGCGGCGCAACTCGATAGCAAGCAAAGAAAGGAAATGGAAAAGCAGCAGGCGGACCAGGCCCGAGGCGGCGCTCGAAGCCGCGGTCGCGCCGGGCAGGAAAGCGATCGATCGGGCGCCGGAATCTACGATCCAGACCACCCGAAGCGAAAACCGGTGCTCGGCATGGTCCGGCCGGTCGGTGTGCCGCTGCAAGATTACGAGCAAATAAAAGTTGCCCATTGGGCGATTGTCGTCGCCGAAGTGCCGATCAAAGAGCAGCTCGAGAACTATCGTGATGCCTTCGAGAACGCCCGCGATTACAATCCGGCCGCCGACGTGCCGCAATACTTGGGCTACTTCGTCGAGCGGGCCGAAGTCCGACCGACCGATGAGGAAAAAGATCTGAAGTGGCAGCGCGTAAAGGTGTACGACGGTAAGAGCTCGATTCCGATTGCATCCGTGGTGTCGGCCGACGTGCTGTACGGCAAGCCGGAGGAACTCACCGCAAACGCCAAAAAATCGGCCGTTAAAGGGGTGGTCACCGATTGGGCAATGCAGATGCCGGAGATCGTCGACCCGCGCTATCTCGGCGAAGGCACACTCGCGTTCCCGTTGCCGCCGCTCGTGGGCCGCGACTGGGGGTCGGAAGTGACGCATTCGGAGATTCCTCTGGCGGCCGATGCTGAGGAACCTACCGAGGAGGAAAAGAAGCCAGATGCCGGCAAGGCAGCGACGCCCGAAACTGCCGAGCCTGCCGATTTGTTCTCCGGAGGCCCCTCAGCAGGCGGAGGCATAGCCGGTCGGCAATCCATGCTCGGAGGACGCGGCGGCATGGGAATGCAGTCCCGTGACGGTGGCCGTGGATTCGGCGGTCGCGGATACGGCGGTGAAATGGGCGGCCGCGGCTACGGCGGCGAAATGGGCGGTCGTGGCTATGGCGGTGAAATGGGCGGCGGACGCGGCGGCAATTACGCCGGCGCCGGAGGCGGAGGCGGAGGACTCGGCCCTGACGGAGAACCGCGGGCACCAGTCTGGCTCTTGCGATTCTTCGACTTCAGCGTCGAGCCCGGAAAGAAGTACAAGTATCGTGTCCAATTGGCAATGCTCGATCCGAATCAATCGTTCGGTGCGCGATACGTCAGTCCCGACTCGCTCAATCAGGAGGCGGACAAGCGAATCAAGCAAGAGAAAGCGGCTCGCAAATCGCGTTCGACGCCGTATCGCTCGACCGAATGGAGCAAGCCAAGCGTCACGGTGAGCATCCCGCTCGCGGGCAGCGTCAAGGTGGCGAGCACGAAACCGGCGACCGACAAATTCAACGATGAGCCCTCCGCTACGCTGCTCGTGGAATCTTTCGGCAGCGACGAAAAAAGCAATGCCATTCAAGTCGCGGAAGAAGAAAACTTCCAACGTGGAGACGTGGCGAATATGACGAAGGACACCAAGGTGCTCGTCGAGGGAGGGCGGGCGTACGACCCGGTCTCCAAATTCCCCTTCCGCACCGGCATTGCGGTTGTCGACATTCGCGGCGGCGAGCGGCTGACCCGCGATGCGCAGCGCCCGCGCGCGTGCTCTTGATGGGCCCTGCCGGCCAACTGTTCGTGCAGGACGAATTGGACGACGCCGACGCGATCGAAATGCACAAAGCGGCCTTCTCCGAAGAGCCGTCCGGCGGCGCGGCCGGCTTCATGGGCCGCCCGGGGGCGGAAGGGCGCGGCGGATTCCCGGGCCCCGGCGGCCGGGGTGGCCGGGGAAGATAGCAGTGCTGCAAGCGATTGCCGCCGATGGCGCTGAAGTGCTGACACGATTGCCGGCAATCATCGAGTCGCCGGGCGATTCCTCGATCTCGTCAAGCGAGACTGGCGCCTCACGTTGAGTTCGTGGTTGCAGCGTGCGTCGCGCCAAAGTGGGCTTGACTGCTTCGTCGGAGGTCGATAATTTCCGCCTCCTCATCTGCCAGGAACCGTTCGCTCTGTCATGAACCCACTGAAATCGGGCTGTCTCGGTTGAACGTTCGACCAGCGCCCTCCAGTGTGTTCCGACGATTCGCAATCGAGCGCGTTTCAGCACGGACGATCTAATTCGAGCCAGCAAGAGTTAACCAATGGTGTCCCGGGACGATCAAACCGGGAAACGTCGCCGCGCGTTTTCGCCGATTCAACCGCATCGGGAATCGCGTCGGACGACGAAAACGCCAAAAGGAGTAGCGAGTTGAACGCGAAATGGATGCCAGCTCTGAGTGTGGCTGCCGGTGTCGTTTTGACTTCGGTGTGCCTGATTTCAACGGCATGCGCGGCGCCGGGGCCATTGTCCCGCGGCGACGTCGATAGGCTTCTGGCCGAGGCCCACTCCGCCATCGAGAGTGGCGATCTCAATCGCGCTGAGGCCCTCGTCGGCCAGGCCGAGGCCGCTCACCCCAGCTATTCGCTGTTTCACATGGGCTCGACTCCTGCGTCGGTGCGCCGCGAACTCGTCGAAGCAAGCCGCGCGGGCGCGGGATCACGGCGGTCAAGCCGGTCCAATCAGCCACGGCGGCTCCGCAACGTGAGCAGGTGCCCATCAGCGAGCCGAGCGACCCGTTCACCGAACGCTTGATGGCGTTGCCCGCGGCTCCACTGGCGCAACCGATTCCACCCGTCACGCGCGACGAGATGATGCCTCCCGTGGTGCCGGCGCTACATAGCCAGCCGATCGGTATGCCGGACAATCGCGTCGAGCAGGCCTCGGCGGGGTTGTCGTTGCCGGCCACCCAGGAGCTTCCCCAGCAAGTTGCGATGAGTCCGGGGCCTCTCCTCGGCACGGCGCCGACGGCAGCCGGCGCGACGAACAACGACCAGAAATTGCGCGCCGAAAAACTGATGCGCGAAGCACGGCAAGCGCTCGCCGCCGGCGATTTACAGCAAGCCGAGGAATCGGCTCGATTGGCAAGCGCTACCGGCGTTCCCGAGTCATCGTTTCTGCCCAACGAAGACCGGCCGTCTCTACTCGCTTGGGACATTCAGCGCGCCCGTGCCAACGGGACGACCGCCTTGCCGGCTGCAAACTCGGCAGCCGCGTCGAACGACCGCTACGCGACTCAGGCGCGCATGTCGCCGGAAGTGAACTCTGCACCGGCGTACCAGACAACTTCGCTGCCCTCGACGACGCCGGACTTGCGATTTGCGCAGCTGCCCGAGCCGTTGAATCTTCCACCCGACGGCGCGGGATCGGCGGCAGAACGTTTGCCGTCGCCGATGCCCTCGACGTTGCCATCCACGCAGCAATCGTTCGCACCGAGCCCGCCGGCAGCACCGAGCGGCGCCCTTACCGCACAACAACCCGTTCCCTTCGCAGCCGGAGCGGACAATGCCGAACAACTTGTAAGAGCGGGCGAAGCGGCACTGAAGCGGCAGGATCGGCAACAGGCGGCCAAGCTGTTCGGCCAGGCCTACGTCCTGCGCGACGAGCTGAATCCGACGGAGCAAGTCCGCTTGCAGGGTTATCTTAGTCAATTGGCCGACGCAGTCCCGCCGGCAGCGCCGATTTCCTCGGCCCGTCCTGCTTCACCGAACCTAATCGAGTCGGCGGTCGAAGATCAGCAGACTCAGGCCCGCCAAATGTCGGCCGAGGTCGGCAAGAAGCAGTCGGAAGCCCGCCGAATGCGCGAGTCGAAGCCGCAAGAGGCGCTCAAGCTGCTGCAAGATACTCGCCAGCAAGTGGCGAACTCCAAATTATCGGAGGAGTATCGCACGCAGTTGCTGCGACGGATCGACATCACGCTCGACGAAACGGAAAAATACATCAAGGACCATCACGCCGAAATCGAACTCGACCAGCAGAATCAGGCCGTGTTGGAGCAAGTCGATCGCAGCCGTGAGGTCCGAATCAAGGTCCAACAAAAGGTGGCTGAGCTGGTCGACGAGTTCAACAAACTCGCCGACGAGCAGCGTTACGCCGAAATGGAAGTCGTCGCGCGCCGCCTGTTCGAGCTCGCGCCGGAAGAGCCGGTCGCCCAGCAGGTCTGGCAGAACGCCAAATTCATCCGCCGAAACATCATGAATCAACGGCTGGCGGACGATCGCGAATCGAGCAATTGGAACGCGCTCAACGACGTCGAAACGTCGGCCATTCAAAAGGTCGGCGACGGTCATGAGCTCGTCTACGACGAGAAGCAGTGGAACGCGCTCGTGAAGAATCGCAAAAGTGGCGAGCGGGAAACTCGCCGCACCGAACGCGAGCTGGAAATCGAACGTCGGCTGAAGACGCCGGTACTCTTGCGATATGAAGATACGCCGCTCAGCGAAGTGGTCGACGGCCTGTCGAATTTGGCAGGCGTGAATATCCATCTTGATCCTCGCGGCTTGAGCCAGGAGGGCGTCGAATCGAGCACGCCGGTCACCATCAACCTGAGCAAGGAGATTTCCCTCAAGAGCGCGCTCAACCTAATCCTCGAGCCCTTGCACTTGAGTTACGTAATTAAGGACGAGGTGCTCAAGATCACCAGCGAGCAGCTCCGCGACGGCGAGACGTACGTCCACACCTACAACGTGGCGGATCTCGTGATCCCGATTCCCAATTTCGTGCCGAACAACAACATCGGCCTGCAAGGATTGATCAACGACGCCCACGCGACGATCGGCTATGGCGGCGGCGGCATCGGGATGCCCGGCCCCACCGTGTTGGTAAACGACCGCGGGCCCAATGGAACGAATGGTCCGAATCGCGACGTTCTGGCGCAGCAGTTTGGCGGCGGTGCCATGGGTGGCGGTTCGGCGGGCTCCGTTCCAATCGGCAGCGGGCCAGGCGGCATGGGCGGTGGCGCCAATGCCGACTTCGACTCCTTGATCGACCTGATCGTGTCGACTGTCGCGTCGGAAACTTGGGCCGAGAACGGCGGCGGCGAAGCGGAAATCCGCCCCTTCCCCACGAATCTCAGCCTCGTGATCAGCCAGACGCAGGCAGTCCACGAGCAAATCGCCGACTTGTTGGAACAACTCCGCCGGTTGCAGGATCTGCAAGTCACGATCGAAGTCCGCTTCATTCGGCTCAACGATAGCTTCTTCGAGCGGATCGGCATCGACTTCGACGCGAACATCGGTCCCGCGGCAAACGCCAATACCGTCAATGCCAACGGAACAGCTAATAAGAATGCGCCGAGCGCGATCGTCGGCGTAACGGAAACCGCTTCTCCGTTCCCGGCGTTGCCGGCATTCACGACCGACCTCGACGTGCCGTTCCGACAACAGAGTTTCGCGCCTGGCGACTGGCGCCGTTCGGAAACCCGCAGAAGGTCGCCACCTTCGGCTTTGCCATCCTCAGCGAAATCGAGGCCTACTTCCTCATCGAAGCCGCCCAGGGCGACAGTCGGACGAACCTGCTCAACGCGCCCAAAGTGACCCTCTTCAACGGGCAACAAGCGTTCGTTGCGGACGCCGTGTCGCGGCCGTTCGTGATTGGCGTGATCCCGGTCGTCGGCGAGTTCGCGGCGGCACAGCAACCGGTGATCGTCGTGCTAAACGAGGGAACGCTGATGACCATCCAGGCGGTCGTGTCGAACGACAGGCGTTACGTGCGACTTACGGTCGTGCCATTCTTCACGCAGGTCGGCGACGTCAAGGAGTTCACCTTCGAGGGGTCGTCGTCGACGACCAGTTCGAGCAGCACCACCGACGACAATCAAGACGGTACAAATAACTCCCAAAGCAACAGCAACGCCTCGAACGCCACCGGCGTTACCGTACAATTGCCGTCGTTCCAGTTCATCGCCGTGGTGACGACGGTGAGCGTGCCCGATGGCGGCACCGTGCTGTTGGGCGGCATCAAGCGGCTCAACGAAGGCCGCAACGAAGTCGGTGTGCCGCTCCTCTCCAAGGTGCCGTACGTCAACCGGCTGTTCCGAAACATCGGCATCGGCCGCACGACCGACAGCCTGATGATGATGGTCACGCCGCGGATTATCATTCAGGAAGAGGAAGAAGAACGCATGGGCCTCACGTCGGCCGATCAAGGTACGTACTAACGACGTACCAGGTGGCGTGATTCGCTTCGCCCGTGTATTCTGACCAGATGCTGCCAACCCGTTGGATCGCCGTCGGAGCTTTGCTCGGCGCGCTTGGCGTTGCGCTCGGCGCCTACGGCGCCCACGGACTCGAAAAGCAGCTTGCCGCGTGGGGCTACGCGGGCGACGACCTCACGCATCGAATCGCCAACCACACCACGGCCGTCCGCTACCAAATGTGGCACGCGTTGGCCATCGTGCTGGTCGGCGTCGCACTCACCAGCCGGCCGTCGCCCTGGTGGCAGGCCGCGGCCGCCGCATTTCTCGTCGGCGTGCTCATCTTTTCCGGACTGCTCTACGCGTTGGTTCTCACCGGCCCAAGCTGGCGCTGGCTCGGCGCGATTGTGCCCATCGGCGGCCTATCGCTAATCGCCGGCTGGCTGCTGCTGGCGGTGGGAGCGCTGCGGAGCTACTGATTCAGCCCCCCGAATCGCCGTTCGCGGGCGGCGTACGCTCGGATCGCATCGTGCAGCGTCGCCTCGTCAAACTCCGGCCAGCACTTGTCGGTCACCCAGATTTCGGAATAGCTGATCTGCCATAGCAGGAAATTGCTGATCCGCATTTCGCCGGCGGTGCGGATCAGGAGGTCTGGGTCGCGGGTGCCGGCGGTGTAAAGCTGCGAAGCGATCGTCTCTTCGCCGATGTCGTCCGGGGCGAGCTTGCCGGCTGCGACTTGCTGGGCAATGTTCCGCATCGCGTCGACCAGCTCCGCCCGGCCGCCGTAGTTGATCGCCAGGTTTAGTTGCGTGCCGGTGTTCGTTCGGCTCATGGCGACGGTCTTGTCGAGCTCGGCGAGCACTTGGTCGGGGATGTCGTCGCGGCGGCCCAGCATGCGAACCCGGATGTTGTTCTCCATGATCGTGGCCCGCTCGGCGATCATGTACTGTTCCAAGAGGGTCATCAGAAAGCTGATTTCCGTCTGCGGCCGCTTCCAATTCTCGCTTGACAGGCAATAGAGCGTGAGCTGCTCGATCTTGAGCCGCGCCGCTTCCTCGGTGACCCGGCGGACCGAATCGACGCCGCGCTGGTGGCCGGCCACGCGGGGCAACTCCTGCCGCCGGGCCCAGCGGCCGTTGCCGTCCATGATGATCGCGACGTGGCGCGGCAGCCGTTCGGCGGGGACGTCCGCAATCGGCGATGTCGAGTCGAGTGACATTTCCATTGCTCGCGCCAAGTTCTCAATCCTTTGTGGCGTCTTTCGAGTGCCGATGCATCAACCATTTGCGAACCGCACTGTACGCGGCGATGCACGCAAGAAAAGCTCCACAGGATATCGCAATGTCCGGGACTCCCCATGCGGCAATCGGCGGCCGCAAGTTCTGAATGCTCGCAAGCAATACTACAATTACAGGAAACGCAAAAAAGTCGACGCCGTCCAGGTCAATTGCCCCTGCTCGCCCTGCAAACAACATAAATGGGACCATCCCAAGGGAGAAGGCTATCGTGTAGGCAGCAGCATGGTTTAATAAAGGCTCAAGAACAGGAGTAATCCATGCCGCTGCTTCGGCGGCAATCAGAAAGAGTGCGATGGCAATCAAGACATCTCGAAAGTACTCGCGATATGTCGCATACGGTCGCATGGTTAGTTCTCAGGCGACAATCGTCTGGTCACGTTCGGGACCGACAGAGACCATCTCGATCGGCCGACCCACGAGCTCGCCGACGCGGCGCAGGTAGACACGGGCGTTGGCGGGAAGCTCGTTCATCGTGCGGCAGGCAGTGATTTCTTCCGGCCAGCCGGGGAGCGATTCGTAGACGGGCTTCACCCGGCGAATGTCGTCGACGTGGCTGGGAAAGTGCTTGATCTGCTTGCCGTCGATTTCGTAAGCGGTGCAAATCTTGATTTCCTTAAGGCCACTCAGCACGTCGAGCAGCATTACCGCGATCGAATCGACGCCGCTCAGCCGCGCCGTGTAGCGGAGAGCGACCGCGTCGAGCCAGCCGCAACGGCGCGGGCGGCGCGTGACGGTGCCGTATTCGTTGCCACGGTCGCGCAAGTACTGGCCCAGCTCGTTATCGAGCTCAGTGGGAAACGGTCCGCCGCCGACGCGCGTCGAATAGGCCTTCACGACGCCGATGATGTGGTCGACGTGCCGCATCGGCACGCCCGAGCCGCTGGCAATGCCGACACCCGAGCTGTTGCTGCTGGTGACGAACGGATACGTGCCGTGGTCGACGTCCAGCAGCGCCCCTTGCGCGCCTTCAAACAGAATTCGCTTACCCGACTCGGCAGCGGTGAGCAGCAGCTCGGTCGTGTCGCAAACGTACGGCCGCAAACGTTCCGCGTACTTCGCATACTCGCTGTAGATCGCTGAGGCATCGAGCGGCTGAAAATCGCCAGCCGGATAGAGCACGGCGAGGATCGGGTTCTTCGCCGCGACGATATGCTCGACCGTCGCGCGGAAATCGGAGCGATACATGTCGCCGAGCCGCACCGCGTGCGACCGGCCGACCTTGTCGCGGTAACACGGGCCGATGCCGCGGCCGGTGGTGCCAATGTTCTCGCCGTCCGACGTGCTCTTGTCGAGCGCCTTGTCTTCGGCAAAGTGCCAGGGAAAGATCACGTGGGCCCGATCGCTGATCCGCAGGTTCTCGTCGGCCACGTCGCCTTTGCCACGGGCGGCGAGTTCGTCGAGCTCCTCGATTACGCGGGCCGGGTTGAGCACGACGCCGCCCGCGATCACGCAGGTCACGCCATGCGTCAAGATGCCACTGGGCAGCAGCGAGAGCTTGTAGACCTCGTCGCCCACGACGACCGTGTGTCCAGCGTTCGCCCCGCCCTGGTAGCGGACGACGAAATCATGATCCTTGGTCAATCGGTCGACGATCTTGCCCTTGGCTTCGTCGCCCCATTGCAGACCGATTACGCAAGTTCCAGACACGAAAGAGACCTCATTGCAGGGCGAGAGTACCAGCCCAGCGCGAAATGCAACAAACGCGACACAAAAACCTCAACCGACCGATTCTAAGTCGGTCGACGGTGGCGTTCAAGCGCTAGCCGAGTCGGTTGGACCAACCCTTTTTCGGCGGGAGTTGCACGGCAATGCAACGTGCCTAGCGAATCTTCAACTCAAACGGCATCACCAGTGCCGATCCCTGGCCGAAGATCGCGCGAAGTTGGTAGGCCCGGTGTGCGATTTCGACCAGCTCCGGCGCCAGTGGCTCAATCGATGCGCCGAGCCGAGTTTCCTTCTCCGCGTCGAGCCCGCCGAAGAGCGACTCGAAGAAATTTGTCGGCTCCGGCAAGCGTTCGATCGAGACCTTCGTGTCCTTATCGATTCCGGCGAGCTGCTTGGCATCCTGAATCGCGTCGTTGAGCGTGCCGAGCTCGTCGACCAGCCCGTTGGCAAGCGCCTGCCGGCCCGTGTAGACGCGGCCGCCGGCGAGCTTGACGAGTTTGTCAAGCGGCATCTTCCGTCCTTCGGCCGCCTTCGAGGTGAACTGGCCATAGCACTCTTCCATCATCGCACGGACCACCTCGCGTTCCGAGTCGGTGAACGGTCCGCTGGAAGTGAAGATGCCGCTGTTGCGGCCGCGCTCGATCGTCTCGGTCGTGATGCCGAGCTTTTTGTAGAGGCCTTTCACGGCCATTTTTCCGCCCACCACGCCGATCGAGCCCGTCAGGGTGCCCGGCGTGGCGACGATTTTGTTGGTGCCCATCGCGATGTAGTAACCGCCGCTGGCCGCGACGTCGCCCATGCTGGCCACGATCGGCTTCTTGATAATCTGCGTTTCGTGCCAAATCAGATCGCTTGCCAAGGCCGATCCGCCGGGGCTGTCGATCCGCAGCACGATCGCCGCCACCTGCTTGTCGTCATTGGCTTGGCGGAGCGCTTCGATGATCGTGGTCGAGCCCATCACTTCACTGCCAAACGGATCGGACTTGCTCTTCCCGGTGTTGATCGGGCCGACCGCGTAAACGACCGCGATCTTCTTGCCGTGGTCACTTTTGGACGAGCCGTCGCTGCCCATCATCATTTGCATCAGCTTGATGAAACCCATCGGGCCGGAGAAATCGGTGTCGACCTTCTTCTGGCCGTAGTTCCGCACGTACACTAGCGGCTGGGCTTCGTACGACTCCGCCAGATCGTTCCTCAGCGTGTCGGGATAGGCGATCCGGTCGACCAGGCCGAGTTGCTTGGCTTTCCCGGCGGTAATCAGGCCCGTGTCGATGATCTCTTTGACTTGAGCCACCGAAAGCGGGCGATCTTTGACGACGGTCGTCACCATTTCGTCGTACAGGCTGTCGACGAGTGCATTCATGTTCTCGCGCACCGGCGCGCTGTATTTCTCGCGAGTAAGCGGCTCGGCGGCCCCTTTGAAGTCGCCCATGTGCAGGAAGTCGGCCTGGATGCCGACTTTCTCCGAACAGGCCTTTGTAGAACGTCGCCTCGGCGTGGACGCCCGGCAACATGATGATGCCGCCTTCCGGCATCGAGATGTCGTCGCACGCGCACGCGATGAGATAGTCCGACGGCATCGCCGACTCGATTTGCGCGTGCATCTTCTTGCCTTTGGCGCGGAATCGCCGGATCGCGTCCCGCAGCTCGTAAATCTTGCCGCGGCCGACGTCGGGATTGCGAATGTCGAGCACCGCGCCGGCAATCGAACTGTCGTCGGCAGCCCGGTCGATCCGCGAAACCAATTCACGCAGATCAAGCTGCATCTCGCCGAACGGTCCCGATTCGCCGAGCGATTCGGGAAGCGAGTCTTTCACGATGAACTGAGCGAGCCGCACCTTGTGCTGCTTCTTTGCCTCGGGCGCCGGCTTGGCTGTTTCCTTCGCAGCGGCTGTTTTAGCCGGGGCCGCTGGCTTAGCCGGTGCTGCCTCCTTGGCTGGCGCGGCCGGCTTCGCTTCCACGGGCTTACTCTCCGCCGGTTTCGCGTCGGCCGGCTTCGAATCCGCCTTCGCGTCCGCCTTCTTGTCCGCAGCGGCCGGCGGGGCCGGTGACGCATCGGCGGTCACCAAATCGGCATACGAAAGCGCGACGAAGGCAGCGGCCGAAAAACACAACACGACGCGACTTAGAACTACGAAAATCCGTCGAGACATGGAATCGTTCTCCAGAGTGGATGGGTGGCCGACAAAGCGAACTGGACAGCGCCGATTACTCCCGAACGCCGTCCTCTGCTGTCATTCGCTTGACTGCACGCGTTGTTGCCATGCAGTACCGGTGGCGTGCCGGCTAGCGTGGGACCACTTGCTCCATTCTACCGTAGTTTCCCACCGCAGGCATCCAAAGGCCGATTTCCTCTGGCCGCCGTGGCCAGATTTTACTACGATTCCGGCCCTTTTCCAGAATTCGGGGCGGCCGGCGGGCTCGCGTCCTCGATTCGAACATTTTTACACTTTTCGCGGAGATCCGTATGCGGACGAAAAACACTGGCCGCGTCATCGCGCTGGTCGGATTGGTCGCGTCGGCCCTGGCACCGCACGCCTCGGCTCAAATCTGGAAGCACCTGGTGCCGGTCTCCTACAACCAAGAAGTCCAGCAGACCGACCATCGACTGGCGCAGGACGACGGCCCCTGGCTGATCATGGTCGCGTCGTTCGATGGCGCCGGCGCCGCCGAAGAAGCGGCAAAACTGGCCGACGAACTAAGCCAGCGACACCATCTGAAGTCCTACGTCCACGATCAGACGTTCGACCATTCGGAAGACAAGCGTCCCGGCCGCGGCCTCGATCAGTACGGTGCCCCGCTCCGCACTCGCTATCAGCAGGAGCGAGCGCACGAGTACGCCGTGCTGGTCGGCGACTTTCCGTCGATCGACGATCCGCAGGCGCAGAAGACGCTCGAACGGATCAAGACGCTTCCCTCCGCCGTACTCGAAGGCGAAGAGCCCCAGACGGCAATGGACGAAGTCCGGCACTTCTCGACCACAATGATGAACAAGATCGGCGCGAAGAAAAATCGCGGGCCGATGGCGCGGGCGTTTTTCACGCGCAATCCCCTCCTGCCGCGCGAGTACTTCGTTCCCAAGGGCGTCGACGACTTCGTTGCCAAGATGAACCAGGGCGTGGAGAACAATCTCTTGGACTGCCCCGGCCGATACACGGTGCAGGTAGCGACGTTCGTCGGCAAGACCATCCTGGAAACCGATCAAACCAAAACCGAGGTCGAGCCGGCGGGCTTCGGTTGGGGATGGGGCAAGCAAAAGGAAGATCCCCTCGTCGCTGCCGCCGAGAATGCTCACTTGCTGACAATCGAGCTCCGTAAGAACGGCTGGGAAGCCTACGAGTTTCATGATCGCACCGAGAGCATCGTGACCATCGGATCGTTCGATCAAGTCGGCCAGCAGCTGGCCGGCGGCCAAGTAACGCCGACCGCGGAGGTGCAGAAGATCGTGACGACCTTCGGAGCTGCGTACAATACGCCGGCTGATCCGCTCACCGGCGACGACATCCGACAACTGCGAAGCGCGACCGAATTGAAACAGCAATTCACGCAAATGCTCAACAGCCACGACGGCCAAGTCTCCACCGGGTTGAATCCGAAGCACGTGAAGATCATGCGCGGCCGCAAAGTCGAGCGGATAATTCCGATGGACATCTATCCCCACACGATCGACGTGCCGCGACGTAGCGTGTCCGGGGCCTATGCGGAAAGATAGAGCAGCCGGGGGTCGGATATCAGGCGGAGATTCGTCGACATCTTGCCCTGAATCGCGGCTGCTGTATCCTGAATCCTCGATGAGCGATTCAGCTTCAATCCGCGATCTGGTGATCGGCACGCACAACCGCAAGAAGGGCCTTGAGCTGGCGGAGATGCTCGCGCCTTGGGGTTTTCGCGTCACGACGCTCGAAGATCTGCCGGGCGCCATCGAGGTCGTCGAAGATGGCGATTCCTTCGCCGCGAACGCGATTCTCAAGGCGACGGAGCAGGCAAAACACTTGGTCCGCTGGGTGCTCGCCGACGACAGCGGACTGGAGGTCAGATGCGATCGGCAGTGCGCCGGGCATCTATTCCGCGCGTTTTGCCGGCCCCAACGCGTCCGACGCCGACAACAACTGCCACCTCATCGAAAAGCTGGGCGATCTGCCGCTGGAGCGCCGCGCGGCACGCTATGTCTGCCACGTTGCCGTAGCCGACCCGACCGGGGTGGTTCGGGCCGAGAGCCACGGCAACTGCCGTGGGCGAATTCGTTTCGAGCCGGCCGGTATGAACGGATTCGGCTACGATCCGTACTTCGAGGTGGTCGAGTACCACCGCACGTTCGGCGAGCTAGGCCCGACGGTCAAACGCGTACTCAGCCACCGCTCGCGGGCGCTGCGAGCGATTCTGCCGCAACTGTTGGTGTTACAATAAAAGAGCCCGGCTGGCACAAAATAAAATACCAGACGGGCTCAATGAGAGAGGGTGAGAATGAATACGCGAAGCATACTGCCTCCCAACGATTCCTGCAAGCGCTGCATCCTGGGGGTGTTAAGTGGGGCAAGTTTCGCGACCCTGGTGCTCGCGGCGGCCGTGGCATGGTGTCGCACGGCTGCCGTCGATCCTCAGCATTGGATCGACCAAAACGTGGCCTCCTTGGTCGAGTTCTACCAGCAGCTCCACCAAAACCCCGAGCTTTCGCTCCAGGAAGAGAAGACCGCCGCTCGGCTGGCCACCGAGTTGAAGGCTGCCGGATTTGAAGTGACCACCGGCGTCGGCGGGCACGGCGTCGTCGGCGTGCTCAAGAACGGTCCCGGCGAGACGCTCATGCTCCGCACCGACCTCGACGCGCTGCCGGTCGTCGAGGAAACTGGGCTGCCCTACGCCTCGAACGTTCGCGCTCGCGACCAGCGCGGTGCAACCGTCGGCGTGATGCACGCCTGCGGGCACGACTTCCACATTGCCAACCTGGTCGGCGTCGCCCGCTACCTGGCCAGTCACCGCGACGAATGGTCGGGCACATTGATGTTAATCGGACAGCCGGCAGAGGAGCTGGGCGCCGGTGCGCGGGCAATGCTCGAGGACGGGCTGTTTAGCCGCTTCCCGTTGCCCGACTACGCGGTGGCGCTGCACGATGCGGCTGACTTACCCTGCGGTAAGATCGAATGCCTGGCCGGTTACGCGCAAGCCAACGTCGATAGCGTCGACATCACGATCAAAGGCCGCGGCGGGCACGGCGCCAGCCCCCAAACGACGATCGACCCGATCGTAATAGCCGCCCGGCTCGTCCTCGATCTGCAAACGATCATTAGCCGCGAGCTCGATCCGACCGATCCGGCCGTGATCACCGTCGGTTCGATTCACGGCGGTAGCAAGCACAACATCATCGGCGACGAGTGCAAGCTGCAACTGACCGTGCGCAGCTACTCGCCCGACGTCCGTGAGAAACTGCTCGCGGCAATTAGACGCAAAGCATTTGCCGCGGCGGCTAGCTCCGCCGCGCCGGAGCCGATCGTCACGTTCTCGGAAGGGACGCCGTCCCTCTACAACGATCCGGCGCTCACCGATCGTGTGGTCAAGATTCTCCGCAAAACATTCGGCGAAATGAACGTCGACGAGGCCGAGCCGTCGATGGGCGGCGAGGATTTCAGCCAGTATGGTCTAGCCGGCGTGCCGATTTGCATGTTCAAGCTCGGCGTGGTCGATCAATCTCGGCTCGATGAGTTTGCCGCCCGCAAAGAGCCGCCGCCCTCGCTCCATTCGCCGCGGTTCTATCCGGATGCCGAGGCCGGGCTCCGCGTCGGTGTCCCCGCGATGATCGCGATCGCCGAAGACTTGTTGCCGCCGCCAGGCAAAAAAAGCGACGCGGAGTGATAACGATGGGCGCTCCGAACCAATTTGGCCGCTGGATTTGGCTATGGGGCGCCGGCTACGTGGCGCTGATGATCGCCGTCGTCTGGTCGATTTACGCGGCCCGAGATTGGGCGCGGATTAATCTGTCGACGTCCGAATCGACTGCCGCTTGGGAAACCTGGCGGGAAGATGTTCGCGCGAGCCAAAACCACCCGTCGCCGGTTCAGCGTCGCGTACCCAAGAGCGCCGAGCCGCCGGCGCTGGTGCTGACGCGCGATTACTTCGCCGTGTCGCTCGGCGGGGCGATGTTCTTCAGCTCCCTGCTGTATTGGGTCCTTGCCTGGTTCGTCACCGGCATTCTAACGCCGCGGCAAAATGCCGCAGCTATATAGCCCGGCCATCCTGGCCGGAAATCCATACACCTCCCATCCTAGCCGACAATCGTACGGCCTCACCGGCCAATCATCTTCGGATCGAGCGCATCCCGCAGCCGATCACCGAGAAAGTTCAGCGCGAAGAGCGTGATGCCCAACGCCAAGCTCGGAAACACGATCAGCCACCAATAGATTTTCACGGGCGTGAGCACCTTGATGCCCTCGTTCGCCAAGAGGCCCCACGAGACGTCCGGCGGTTCGACCCCCAACCCCAAGAACGACAAAAACGCCTCAAACAGCATCACGCTCGGGATCGTGAGAGTGAGATACACGATCACGATCCCGACGAGATTCGGAAAGATGTGCCGAGAGATGATCCGCGTCTGGCTCACGCCGATTGCCCGCGCCGCTTCGACGAAGGGCTCCGTCTTGAGCGAGATCACCTGGCCGCGGACCACGCGGGCCATCGTTAGCCAGTAGATCGCGCCGACCACGAAGAAAAAGATCGTGATCCGATCGATGCCCCATCGCGCGAGCTCCAGCTTGATCTCTTCCTGGCTGAGGATCGTGATGATGAAGATCACAACGAAGATGAACGGGATCGAATACAACACGTCGACAATCCGCATCATCAGGTCGTCGACCCAGCCGCCGACGTAACCCGCCACCGCGCCATAGGTGACCCCGATAAACAGCGAGACCAACGTGGCGACGATGCCAACGATGAGCGAGATCCGCGCCTCCCCAGAACACGCGCGACAGAACGTCGCGGCCGAATTCGTCGCGGCCCGCCACCGAACCCAGCGACCATTCACCAAACAAATGATGCCGCAGGCGAACCATCCAACGGCTCAGCCCGTTGAGGTTGGGGTAGCCGACCTGCCGGTAGGGATGCTGCACGATGTCGGCCAGCACGTTTTCTCTGCGTTCGACCAATTGTGCGGCGTCGGCAAATGCACCGGCGTCGGATGAGGCCGTACTGCGCAACGACGCTAACCGCGCCGCCGCGGTCGCGAGATCATCTCGCGCCTGGCGCAAATCCTGCGGCATGCGTTCGATGGCTGGCCAATCCAGATGGAAGGTCTGCTCAAACAGCGGCGAAATATGCGGCGGCTCGTATTGCAGCCGCGTCACGTCTTGGTCCGGCGGCTGGAGCGGCAGCATCGGCGTGAGAAAAGCCAGCACGCTGATCGTGACCAGCACGCCCAACGAAAGCATCGCGATCGGGTCGCGGCGCAACCGTCGCCAGGCGTCGCTGCCCAGCGAAACGCCCGCCTCCTTGATCGCGACGCCGCGATCATCGTGCTTGGCCATCATTTCTTCGTCGACGTAGCTCAACTCAGCTCCACCCGTGGGTCCAGGATTCGATACGACAAGTCCACCAGGAAATTGAGCGTGAACAGCAAGAAAGTGTAAAGCAACACCAGCCCCATCGTCAGCGTGTAATCGCGCGTCAAAGCGGCTTGCACAAAGTGCCAACCTAGGCCCGGAATGGCGAATATCTTTTCGATCACCACCGAACCGGTGAGAATGCCCGCGGTTGCCGGCCCCAGGAACGAGACCACCGGCAGCAACGCGCCCGGCAGCGCATGACGCAGCAGAACGGCCGTTTGGCTGAGCCCCTTGGCCCGCGCCGTGCGAATGTGATCTTGCGAGAGCACGTCGAGCATGCTCGTGCGTGTGATCCGCGCGATTTCTGCCGCGTACAGCGCTCCAAGGCAGACCGCGGGCAGCACCAGTTGCCGAAACGATCCCCAGCCGGCCGCGGGAAAAATAGGGATCATGAACACGAACAGCAGGATCGCCAAGCCGGCCACCACAAAACTTGGCAGCGCGATGCCAATTGTCGCCACCGACATCAGCGCCAAGTCGGCAATCGAGCCTCGGTAGGCGGCCGACACGATGCCGGCCGTAATCCCCAGCACCAGCGCGAACGCCATCGCCAAGATGCCCAGCGCCGCCGATATCGGCAGCCCTTGGGCGATGACTTGATTGACGTTGAAATCGTAGAGCCGCACGCTCATGCCCAGATCGCCACTGGCAACGTTTCTTAGCTCGATCAGGTATTGCTCGTACAGCGGCAGATCGAGCCGGTAGCGGTGCTTGATATTTGCTTCGATCTCCGGCGGCAAATTGCGATCGCCGGAATACGGTCCGCCCGGCACCGCGCGCATCAGAAAAAACGACACGGTGAACACGACCCATAGCGTCGCCACCATCGCCAGCATTCGTCGCGCTACGAAAGCCGTCATGGCAACTCCCCCGAGTACTCGTTCGGCTGCGGGGCGTTCATGTCGACCGAGTGATCGATCCAGATCGTGTTGAGCGGGTGGATGTCCTGCAGGTTGTTGTACCAGCCGCGAACGTAAGGCTTCACCAGATTCCTTGAAACATAGTAGTAGATTGGGATAATCGGCAACTGGTCCATCAAAATGCGTTCAGCCCGCTCGAGCATCTGCATCCGCTTGGCCTCGTCCGGCTCGCGGGCCGCGTCGGCGATCAACTTGTCGTACTCGGCATTTGAGAATCCCGTGCTGTTGTTTTCGCCGTTCGTGACGAACAGGTCGAGATAGGTGTTCGGGTCGAGATAGTCGCCCGTCCACGAGCGGCGCGAGAGCATGTAGTTCATCTGTTGTTGAGTGTCTTGGGCGGAAGCCCATTCTTCGTTTCGCAGCGTGACGTTGATGCCCAGCTCCCGCTGCCATTGTTTGCGGGCCAACTCGGCGATCGCCTGATGTCCTTGCTCGGTGTTGTAATGGATTTCCAATTTCGGAAAGCCGCGGCCGCCCGGGTAACCCGCTTCCGCCAGCAGTTTGCGAGCCAGCTCCGGATTGCGGGGCGGGAACGACTGGCTCTTGTAGCCGGGCATGGCCGGCGGCACCAGGCTGAATGCGGGCACCTCGCCGGCAGCCGTCGCCACCCGCGTAATCTCCTCGCGATCGATCGCCAGAGACAATGCTTGACGTATGCGGACGTCGTTCAACGGCTTGCGCGTCGTGTTCGCCATGTAGTAGTAAGTGGTCAGCTGAGGAACCGGTTTCAAGTCGTTCGGCGGCGGCTTCTTCGCCAGCATCTCGCGTATAACCACCGGCGGCGGCGCCGTCACCCAATCGGCTTTGCCCGTCAAATACAGATTCACGGCCGTCGTGCGGTCTTCGATCGACAGCGCGTCGATCACGTTTACGCGATCGTTGGCCCGATCCCAGTAGTGCGGGCTCATGGTGAGGCGAATCCGGTCGCGGAGCCGACGTTCCGTTAGCAGAAAGGCACCGTTGGTCACGATGTTTTCCGGCCGCGTCCAGGCCGGGGCACCGTACTTTTCGAGACAGCCTTGATTGACCGGCGCCAGCGGGTAGAACGCCAGCAAATCGAGCCAATAGGGCGTTGGGTTCTCCAGTTCGATTTCCAGACGTGAGCTCGTCGACCACGCGGATGCCCAGCTTCTGCGAGTCGAACAGCACCTGTCGACACGGTCCAACGCCCTCTGGCAGCGACGCACCAATATCGGCCGCCTGGAAACTTCGCTCCTTGCCGGCGATTTGAACAACATACACCCGGTCGCGGGCATTCGTGTTATCAATGATCTTGACGAGCGTGCCGAACAGCAGCTTCCCGCGGACGGTGTTCGGCACGTCGGCCGGCGGATTCAATTCGACTTCGACCGAGTCTCCAGCCGTAATTCCGCTGCCGCCCGAGGTGTAGCGTTTCGCGTTTTTGATGTACCACGCGAGGTAGGAGTACCGCGAGGCGGTGAGCGGATCGAGCAGCCGCCGCAGGGAATACTGAAAATCGTGCGCGGTCACGCGGTCGCCGTTCGACCAACGCGCATCCGGACGGATGTGAAACGTGTAAGTCCGCCGATCGTCGGAAATCTCCCACGACGCGGCCGCGCCAGGCTCCGGCTCCAAGTTGTCGGAGCGGTTGCGCGTGAGCCCCTCGAAAATGGCCGAGCAAATTCGACCCTCCGGCGCACCGGTGATGAGTGCCGGGTCGACCGTCGCCACTTCCGACTCGTTGACAAACGTGAAATCCGCCGGCGGCAACTGCACCCGCAGTACCGCCCAAGCCACCCCCCCCAGCGCGAGCACAATCAGCAGCAGCGGAAACCAGGCGCGATTCGACATGTTCCCAGCTTACTGGTCAACGCTCCGCCAACCAACCACAATTTAGCGGTGGTGGAGGCGCTTGCTCGTCGCTCCGAGACGATTGACAATGATTGGTCGGGCAGACGAAATCTATGACCAACTTCGAACACCAACGCCACAAGCCCCCCACGCCCCTCGAGCGGCCGCGGGAATTCGTCCTCGTCTGCGCTCCCATGCGGAGCAACGTCAATCTCTCGCGGATCGCCCGGGCGGCTGGCTGCTGCGGTGTCGAACGCATCCTTTGCACCGGCCCGGCAAAGCTCGATCGCAAGATCGCCCGCGACGGCGCCGACGCAGTTAAGATCGAAACCCACCGCACACTTGCCCCCGTGCTCGAAAAGCTGCGCGAGGCCGGCTACCGACTCGTCGGCCTGGAGCAAACCACCAATTCCCGCAACCTCCACGAATACGCATTCACCCGCCGCACAGCCTTGGTAATCGGCAACGAACGGACCGGCCTCACCGAGGATATCCTGACGCTGCTCGACGACGTGGTCGAAATCCCCGTCTGGGGCTTGCCATACAGCTACAACGTAGCCACCGCGACGACGATGGTGCTCTACGAATACTGCCGGCAGTATCCCAGCGGCTAACGAGCGGCTGTCGACCTCGGCACGACCAGCGTCCGGCCGACAACGCCCCCGGCGAGAATCTGCCGCACGCGTTCCGGCAACTCGTCGAGCGTCACTTCCGTGGCGAAGCGGTCGAGGTCGTCGATCCGCCACGGCCCCGAGAGTTTCTGCCACATTTCGAGCCGTTGGGGGCGGGGGCACTTGGCCGAATCGATGCCGGCGAGCGTCACGCCGCGGAGCAGGAACGGATAGACGCTCACGGAGAGCTGGTCGCCGCCGACCAAGCCGCACGCGGAGACGACCCCGCGATACTTGGCCGCCCGCAGCAGCGTCGAGAGCGTCCGCCCGCCGACAGTGTCGACCGCCGCGGCCCAGCGCTCGGAAAGCATCGGCCGATCGGTTTCGTCGAGCACCTCGGCGCGGCCGACGACTTGGGTGGCGCCCAGTTTCGTCAGCCAATCGTGCTGCGACGACTTGCCAGTGACAGCCGTCACACGATAGCCGAGCTTGGCAAGGATCGCCACGGCCAACGAGCCGACGCCGCCAGTCGCACCGGTGACGACAATCTCGCCCCGCTCGGGATCGATGCCGCGCTCGACGATTGCCGTGATGCACTGGGCGGCGGTGAAACCGGCGGTGCCGTAGATCATCGTGTCGCGGAGCGTGAGGCCGCTGGGCAGCGGCACGATCCACTCGGCCGGCACACGCATGTAACGCGAAAAGCCACCCCAATGGCCCGCGCCCAGGTCGTAGCCGGTGATGAGCACCTGGTCGCCCGGCTTGGCCTGTGGCGAGCGGCTGTCGACGACCGTGCCGGCGCAGTCGATCCCCGGCACGTGCGGAAAGCGGTATACGACGCCCGGGTGCCCGTCGGCCGCCAGGGCGTCTTTGTAGTTCAGCGACGAGTAGGCGATTTCGATCAGCACTTCGTCCGCCGGCAATTCGTCGGGCGAAATCAATTCCACTGCGGCCGTGACCGTGCCAAAGTTGTCCTTGCGAACCATCAAGCAAGGGAAAGAATCGTCGATCGCCATGTTCCACCTCGCTTACGTCTGTTTCAGATCGATCGGCAACTGATCGATCTTGGCCGCCAGAATAAAATCGTTTTCTGAGAGGCCGCCGATCGCATGCGTCCAGACCTCGACCGCCACGTTGCGATAGCCTTCGAGGTGCAGGTCCGGGTGGTGGCCGTCACTCTCGGCGACCTCGGCACAGCGGTTGAAGAAATCGATGCCGGCCAGGAAGTTCTTGACTAGCCACTCCTTGCGAATCCGCTGGCCGTTGTGCGTGAGCTTCCACCCCGGGAGCTGCAACAACTGAGCCTCGGCCTCGGGCAGCGCGACCGGCGCGACGCCGCCTTCGCAGGGGAGGCATTTCTTTTTCACGAGTTCGGCAGGCGATTCGGCGGGCATGTCGGGCTCCCTGGGAGGGACGAGGATCGACGTCAATTATCGGCGGCGGAGGGCGGGGGTCAATCCGTCGTCGGTTGCAACGCGGAGCAAGCTCCGCCGCTAAATGATCGAGCGTGCACGTCAATTAGCGGCGGAGCTTGCTCCGCGCTACGTCACCACCCCACGACATGGCAAATCGCCGCCACGACAAATCCCACAAAGATCGTCACACACGCCGCCGCAATGGTGCGGTCGCGCGGCACGAGCGTCGCTGCCAATGTTGCCGCCACGCCCACCGCCAGGTAAACGCGCACCGCAATCCCCTGATAGTCGCCCACGACGAGCGCGACCGCAAACGTGGCGAGCGCCAGCGCCGCCGCCGCCCGCCGGCCGTAGGCAACCGCCAGCGTGCGGTGCCCCGCAGCTCGGTCCGCATCATAGTCCGCCGCCGTCGCCAGCGCGTGGATGCCGCACACCGATAACGCCAACAGGTAATACTTGAGCGGCATCGCCAGCGGATCCGCACCGAGACTGTAGCCCATCACAAATGGCAGCAAAAAGAAACCCAATCCATTCGCCAATGAATCCAACGGCGGCCGCTCCTTGAGTCGCAACGGCGGCACCGAATAGGCCCACGCCACGAGCACCAGCCCACAAGTCGCCGCGATGTTAAAGACGTTTCGCGTCACGAGCGCGCCGCCCACGACCAGCGGTATCATCGCCAGGCAGGCCTTCCACACCAGTGGCCGATCCGATTCCGCAACGACCGCCCCCCAAATCTTCCGCCGTCGCTCGCTGCGCAAGTCCGAATCGTAATCGTAGATGTCGTTCAGCCCGCAACCGATGAGGTTCATCGGCAAGGTTAGCAAAAGTATTTGCAGGAGCGCCGCTCCCGAGACCGGCGCCGCGGCCGCGTGCAGGCCGAGGTAGTAAACCAGCGGCAAAATCGGCCACAGAATCGGCCGACTGACTTGAATCACGAGCTGCGTACGAGTCATACCGCGATATGCTAAGCTTGTGACGTGCGATTCCAAACGATGAATCACGCGAGCTGCCGAAAATGCGTCTTTACACTCCGGACGACGTTCCCAGTGTGATCCAAGGCCGCCTCTGCCGCCAGTCGCGACTGACGTCGGTTGCGGGCAATCTGTTGCTGCTCACGCTCATGGCGGGTATACCGGCCTGTTTTGTGTTGATTGCGAGAGCGTCGACGTGGATCGCCTTTCCGGTACTGTCGTTTGCCGCGATGATGTCGATGTGGCTAGGCGGCATGGCCATCAAGGCGCTTCGCACCACGAATTGGAACCTGCGGATCGCGCCCGACGGCCTGTGGATCAATCTCCGCTCGTATCAGAACCGAGACTTCGCGCCGGCTGCCACCGTGCTGTTTGTGCCCTACCAAGAGATTGCCGGCGTCGGCCAGCACACCGTGAAGCGGTCCGAACGCACCAGCGATGGAACCGCCGCCTGGAGCGACCGCTATTTGGACATTCGACTCACGGGCCCGGCCCCCGAGGAAGTCGCTGCCGAGATCGCCGAAGAGCGTCGCCGTACGGTGTCCAGGGTTTACCTGTGGGGATTTGTGAAGTCCACAGGCCGCAACAATCACGTGCCGGTCACGTTGCCGGCAGAGAATGTCCTGCGGTTGGCCTGGCGGGGCCAGTCTGACTTCGTCGTGCCGTCGCTGAAGAAGACACTTCACGAGTTGGCCATCAATTGCCCGTCGACGAGGCGACGGTGAAAGACGTCGCCGACGTGAGCGCCCTCAGCGACGACGAGATCGACCAACTGATTCTCGATCGCGTCGAGAACGGCGACACACTGGGCGCTGTGAAGCTGCTCCACGAAAAACGCGGCTACACGCTATACGACGCGAAGAAGTTCGTCGACGGACTGACCGCGCGGCTGTACGAGCTACTACCGCTCGCTAAGTCATCGACGGCGGTTGTGAGACGTTCGGCGTCGGCATAAGTCTGAATCGTATAACCGACTTTGGCCAGCGCCTCGGTGAGCGATTGAATACTCAGGTGCTTGCAGCTTAGGCCAAGACGTGGCTCAGCATGTCTTCGGAAATGCCCGTCAACTCGCAAAACTCGCGTCGGCTGCCGTAGTTGTCGCGAATCAATGCGTCGAGCTTTTCGCGGTAGTCGTCGGAATCCTTCGCCAGGACCTGCCGCAACCAATAATCGGCCATTGATGTCTTGAGCAATCCGCCAAACGAGGGTGCTCGTCGTTTCTTTCCGTGTCAACCCGCGTGCTTCATAAAACTCGCCGACGCGCTGGGGATAGAAATTCCAATACTCTGCGGTACGCGCGTTTGGATGGGCGTCGGCAAAGCGAAGCAATTCGGCCACCAATTCTCGCTCATCCTGATCCAGCACGGACAGATCGAGCGAGTCGCCTCGGCGGTCGGTATAATCGGTTTTCTTGCTCATGTTATGGCGGCTCGATAAACTCGACTCGGCCTGCAACGCTCAAATAGATGCACTTCTGTTGAAACAAAACACAAGCGGCTGAAAGCAGTTGCCGAAGCTCCTCAAGACGCGATTCGGCAACAGCGACGATGTACTTATACGATTCATCGGAAACCGGCGTGTGCGAGTCGGGATCTTCGTAGAACCCTTGATATTTACCGGCGCGATCGTCGAGCCCCGAAATCGGTCAAACAACTCAGTCGTCAACCAATCTAAAGTATCGGCAATCATGCTCGCCGCCGTCCGACAGATTGGCATCACGTCGAACGGGGATCAAAAAACTACATTCCAAGCGCGGGTCTTGGACCATGGCCGGCTCCTATCCAATAGGTGCGACATGCACGTCGATTCGCGGAATCTACTTTAGCAGCCCAATCGGAATGCAAACCTTTCCTTCGACGCTTCACATGATCCCTTACCCGGTGGCTCATGACACAAATCCATGAAATAATCAAAGTCTGGCCCCGAGTGGCACCCTAGGGAAAGGTATCCACCGGCGGTTAGCAATATCGTAGACGCACTTGACTGATGGTCAAGTCATCTTTTCGCCGATATGCGGAAGAATTTGACTGCTATTCCTCATCCTCCCGCAGCTTCGCCAGCACCCGGTAGTCTTCGAGCGTCGTCGTGTCGCCGACGGTTTCTTTGCCGGCCGCGATGTCCTTGAGGAGCCGCCGCATGATTTTGCCGCTGCGGGTCTTGGGCAGCGCGCTGGTGAAGCGGATGTCGTCTGGCTGGGCCAGCGCGCCGATTTCCTTGCGGACGTGCTGCTTGAGCTCGTCGCGCAACGCGTCCGACGGCTTATCGCTTTTGAGCGTGACGAACACGGCCACCGCTTCGCCTTTGAGTTCATCCGGCCGGCCGACCGCCGCGGCTTCCGCCACTTTCGGATGCGAAACCAGCGCGCTCTCGATCTCGATCGTGCTCAGCCGATGGCCGGAGACATTCAGCACGTCGTCGATCCGCCCCATGATCCAGTAGTAGCCATCATCGTCGCAACGGGCGTTGTCGCCGGCGAGGTAGTGATTGGGCACCTTGCTCCAATACACGTCGTGGTAGCGATCATCGTCGCCCCAGATGCCGCGGAGCATGCCGGGCCAGGGATGCGTGATCACCAGCCAGCCCCCTTGATGCGCCGCCACGGGATTGCCCTCCGGATCGACAATCGCCGGGACGATGCCCGGCAGCGGCTTGGTGCAACTGCCCGGCTTGGTGGCGATCGCGCCGGGCAGCGGGCTCATCATGATGCCGCCCGTCTCCGTCTGCCACCAGGTGTCGACGATCGGGCAGCGCTCGCCGCCGATCACGCGGTGATACCACATCCACGCCTCCGGGTTGATGCCTTCGCCCACCGTGCCCAACAGCCGCAAGCTCGACAGGTCGTGCTTCGTGACGTGCTGGTCGCCCCATTTGATGAACGCCCGGATCGCGGTCGGGGCCGTGTAGAAGACCGTCACTTTGTACTTTTCGATGATTTGCCAGAAGCGGCTCTCGTCGGGCTGATTCGGCGCGCCTTCGTACATCAGAATCGTCGCCCCGGCCGACAGCGGGCCGTAGACGACGTAGCTGTGACCGGTGATCCAGCCGCAGTCGGCCGTGCACCAAAAGACGTCGTCCTCCCGGTGGTCGAACACCCACTGAAACGTCTTCTTAGCGTAAAGATTGTAGCCGGCGGTGGTGTGCTTGATGCCTTTGGGCTTGCCGGTCGAACCGCTCGTGTAGAGGATGAACAGCGGGGCTTCCTAGTCCATCGGCACGGCGGGAAACTCTGCCGACACCATCTCCATCAGCTCGTGCCACCAATAGTCGCGGCCCGGTTCCATGGTGACCGCCTCATTCACGCGATTGAGCACGACGCACTTCTGGACCGACGGCGAATTGGCTAATGCTTCGTCCACCGTGTTCTTGAGCGGCAGCACTTTGCCGCGGCGCCAGCCGGCGTCGGCAGTGATCATCAGCTTGGCCTGCGAGTCGCGGTTCCGATCGGCGATCGCCTCGGCCGAGAAGCCGGCGAAAATCACCGAGTGGACCGCGCCGATCCGCGCACGCCAACATCGCAATGGCGAGCTCGGGCACCATCGGCATGTAGATCGAAACGCGGTCGCCCGCTTCGATGCCCAAGTGCTTGAGCACGTTGGCAAACTTGCACACTTCGCGGTGCAGCTCGGCATAGGTGAGCGTTCGAGAGTCGCCAGGCTCGCCCTCCCAGAGGATGGCCGTGCGATTGCCGAGCCCCGCGGCTAAGTTGAGGTCCAGGCAGTTGTACGAGACGTTCGTCTTGCCGCCGACGAACCACTGCGCGAACGGCTCATTCCATTCGAGTGCCTCGGTGAAGGGCTCGAACCAATGCAGCTCCTCGCGGGCCAGCTCAGCCCAAAACTTCGGCGGATCGGCCGCGGCATGGTCCCACAACCGTTGATACTCGTCGAGCGACTTGACGCGCGCCTGCGCGGCAAACTCAGCCGGCGGCGGAAAGACCCGAGTCTCGTGCATCACCGTGTCGATCTGCTTGCCAGGCTGTGCCGCCATCACTCCACCTCCACAACCGCGAAAAAGAGACGAGATATGCCGAACCCTCGGATTCTAACCCGCCTGCGCACTGTGTCAAACGAGGCGATTTCGTCCCAATGGTTGCAGCGATTCATCGCGCCGTTTACAATCAGCCCTGGCGACACGGGTTCTGCTCTCGATCACGCCAGGCGGTTAGGGTGACCATCGATGGGCGACAAGCACGGGCCGATTCCGGCCGGCGGTGTCTGTTTGCTGCTGCTCGATTCGGCTCAGGGCCAACCAATCCAGACTTGGCGATTCACCGACCAGCGCGAAATCACGATCGGTCGCGAGGACGGCAACGACATCGTCATCTCCGATCCCCACGTCTCGCGGCACCACGTGACGCTCTACGCCGCCGACGACGCTTGGATGCTGATTTCGAGCGGCCGGCACGGCACGCTGATCGACAACCGGCTCGTCGCCGAAGCCGTGTTGCGATCCGGCGTCGTATTCCGCCTGGGGCCCACCGGCCCAATGTTGCGATTCGACCAAGGGAAGCCCGTCACGAGCGTCACCGCCACGATGGATCAAATTGATCCCGATGCGCTGGCGATGTTCGAACTCGATCACGAGCGGAGCCGACGCGAAGCCGACCAGATAGCGGGCGGCGCACTGTTCGACGAATTGCTACAGCAGTCGCAACGAATTCGGTCGGCACGGAATGACACGGAGACTTCTCCGTAGCGAATCGGATTGCAGTCGGTGAATTGCTCGGGCGGCAACTTAAATCCCGGTCGGCAGCAAGCCACCGCGGTGGGGAGACAATACTTGGCAAGAATCATTTCGACGCATTCGTTCCGCGGCGGCACCGGCAAGTCCAACACCACCGCCAATCTGGCCGTGCTCGTCGCCCGGGCCGGCAACCGCGTCGGCGTCATCGACACCGACATCCAGTCGCCCGGAATCCACGTCATCTTTCAACTACCGGAGTCGCGCGTCGTCCACGCGCTGAACGACTATCTGTACGGCAAGTGCTCGATTGGCAACGCGGCCTACGACGTCACCGACGCCGCAATCGGCACCGCCGAGCCAGGCGCCAGTCGGCCGCGGGTGTTCTTGATCCCGTCGAGCGTCAACGTCGGCGAGATCGGCAAAGTGCTCAAGCAGGGCTACGACGTCGCCAAGCTCAACGACGGCTTTCAACGGCTGATCAAGGATCTGGATCTCGACTACTTGTTCATCGACACGCACCCGGGCGTCAACGAGGAGACGCTGCTTTCGATCGCCATCTCCGACAAGTTGATCCTCGTAATGCGGCCCGACAGTCAGGATTTTCAAGGCACGGCGGTGACCGCTGAGCTCGCTCGCCGGCTCCAGATTCCCGAAATGCTGATTCTGATCAACAAAGTGCCGCCGAACATGGACACCGTGAAACTCCGCGAGCGCGTCGAACAGGCGTACGGCGCGGAAGTCGTGGCAATGCTGCCGATGAATTACGAAATCGTGCGACTGGCGAGCAGCGGAATCTTCGTGAATCGTTTCCCAGACCACCCGATGACGCTCGCGCTGAAGCAGGTCGCCGAGCGAGTAATGGCCTAAGGACGACAGACACCATGGCAAAAGTAGATGGCAGCTCCACCGACGCGCTCGACGATCTCTTGGGCGGACTACGATCGAAGGTCGCCCCGTTTCGCGCGACGCTCAACGAGCTACACGCCAAGTACCGCGACAACATGGACGGCAAAGTCGCCGACTACATCCCCGAACTCGCGTTAGCCGACCCAAACTGGTTCGCGATTTCGGTCGTCACCGTCGACGGGCAGACGTTCGACGTCGGCGACTGTCAGCAGTTGTTCAGCATTCAGTCGGTATCGAAGCCGTTTATGTTCGGGCTGGCGCTCGAAGATCACGGCCGCGATGCGGTGCTCAAAAAAGTCGGTGTCGAGCCGACCGGCGAAGCGTTCAACGCGATCGTGCTCGACGAAGCCTCGAATCGGCCGTTCAATCCGCTCGTGAACGCCGGCGCGATCGCCACGGCCGACCTCGTCCGCGGCAAAGATTTCGCCGACCGAATCAAACGCACGCTCGCCATGTTCGGCCGCTACGTCGGCCGCGAGCTCTACATCGACAACGCGATCTTCCTTTCCGAACGCACCACCGGCCACCGCAACCGGGCGATCTCCCACTTGATGCTCAACTTCGGCATGGTCAGCGAGCAGATCCCCGATTCGCTCGAGCTCTACTTCCAGCAGTGCTCGATCCTCGTGAACGCCCACGATCTGGCCGTGATGGGCGCGACGCTGGCCAATGCCGGCGTGAACCCGGTCACTAAGGAGCGGGCGATCGACCGCCAATACGTGAAAGACGTGCTCAGCGTAATGCTCACCTGCGGCATGTACGACTACGCGGGCGAATGGGCCTATCGAGTCGGCCTCCCCGCCAAAAGCGGCGTCGGCGGCGGAATCTGTGCCGTCGTGCCAGGCCTCGCCGGCATCGGCATTTTCTCGCCCCTGCTGGACGCCCGCGGCAACAGCGTCCGCGGCATCAAAGTCTGCGAAGAACTCTCCGATCGCTTCGGCCTGCACTCCTTCGAACTGGGATTCGATGGACCCGTGATCGAAGACGAATTTCAATTGCGGCGTCGACGCTGAACGCCCGCGACACCCAACAGACCAATCGCCAACAGCAGGCCGCTCGCCGGCTCTGGCACCAGGTCCCAGCCGATCACGTCGAACGCCAGCACGTCGGAGCCCATCACGTCGAGCAAAGTCGACGGACCGAGGTCGGCCGTCATCAGGCCAATCGGCGGAGCGGGGCCCGGCAACACGGCCCAGTGGCTCGCCTGATACCCGTCACCGACAAACGCGCCCGTGGCGAAGGGAATTTTCATCGGCGGATCGATCGCGCTGCCGTCGAGCGAGAAGAATGATTTGGAAAATGGACCGGCCGGCGGACCGAAACGCCAGTCGAGCACGAAACCCGACGCCGGCTGACCCAACGGAATCCCCGGCGGCCGCGTGTCAAGATTCGTTCGGAACAGATCGAGCACACTGAAGATCGCCTCGTCCGACAAATCGTGCGGGTTATCCGGGGCAGCCGACGGCGGAATCCCGCCGATGCCGGCATAATCGACGTCGTCCACGCCACTTTGAAAGCCCATTCCGTGCCCGATCTCGTGTGTGGCAATTGCCTGGAAGTCGAAGAAAGTGCCCGGACCGATGCCGTCGCCCCGGTCGAAGTCAAACACGGGCACCGATTCGTCGTTGAGTACCAGGCGGATGTCGGGCTTGCCGTCGCTCGTGACGGGCAGCCCCAGCGCTTTGCTGTTGGCGCTTGTCACGCGCAACACGGAGTTCCATTTTGCCTCGGCCTTCGGGCCCGAAACGCCGGCAGCGAGCGTGCCGATCCGCAGCTCCGGCGACGAAAGTCCGCCGGTCTCCGCCAGCGATTTCGACGTGTCGTGCGTGATCGCTTCGAGATAAGGGCCCGGCTGCAACAGCCCCACGGCAGCTGAATCGTCGCCTGACTTGGCGTCGGCAACCATCGCCGAGGCGACGCTTGTGTAGGAGTGTTCCTCAAACTTGTTGAGCGCGGCGGCGAACGTGAAGGGCGACATGCCGAGGTCGACGTCCGTCGCCTCCGAATCCAGCTCGACCTTAACGCTGATCGTGACGTCGTCGCGAAAGATGCTCTTCCACGTGGCGGTCGCAGCGCTGACCCCGGCGACGATGGCGGGCCCCGTGGGCAGTCCCATAATGCCCGGTGAATAGTCCACGTCGAAAGTGAGCGTGGCGCCGAACCGGCGCGGCGGTCAGTGAGGCGATCGCCAACAAAGAAACAAGAAGAGAGCACCTCGCAAACGCCAAGCTCGGTGCATGGAAAATCGTCCCGCCGTTTTTGATCATTAGACGTCCCCGGTCGGCTGTGACACTCTGAAAAGGAATCCGACGATTCGCCCGCCACCCGCCGCCCGCCAATGGGGAGCGGCAAAGCGCCAACTCGGACACTAAACACGTTAACCGCCCCAAGATGCGTTGTAAAGTGAATTCCGGAAAAATGACGCGGTATTGCCAAAGCCTGGTGTTCGTGGCCTGGAACGCCAACGTCAGCCGGCAGAACCGTGAATGCTAGGCTCGGCAACGACGAGATTATCGAGTGCCTGCCGCCGCCCGCTGGCGTTCGAGTCGTCGGGCGCGGAAACCCAAGATGCCGGCGTCCTGTTTGTCGTCGTCGCGCCGCGACTTGGCCGCTTGATTGTTCGGCGCCGGTTGCGGTGGCCGTCGATAGCGGCGGTCGTTCGGATCGGCGGCACGCGGCTCGGGAATGGGGGCCCAGTAGTTCGCCGCCACGCCCGGTTGCGGCGGAGTCAGGCGGCCATTGGAGTCGATGCGATAATCAGGGCCAGGCATCGGCTGCAGCTCTCCACTATACGTGGGGGCGACGTCGGGCCCGTTTAGCGAGAGCGATTTCGCCGGCGTATCCGACGCGCCCGGCAGCGGCATCTCTTCATGGACGATTTCATGATTCTCGACCAGACCATCGGCTGCCGGGCCCGGCAGAATCGGCGCGAGCGTGAGCGAAGCGATGTACTGCTGATCGAGCGCACTGAGCCGGTCGATTGGTATCTCTTCCACGCGACCGCCGATTTTCAAGTACGCCAAATCGCCGCGAACGGTTATCAATTCGCCCTCGGCCGTGTAAACGTCGCGAGCGATTGTCCAAGTTCGCTCCGCGCCAAACGCTGGAGCTGCCAACAACATCAGAAAAAGCAACGTGCGCATCGTGGTACCTCGAATCGGAAGCGTGTGGACTGATTTCCAGCTCAGTCTACCGAAAGAGATTCGCCCGTCAACCAACCAGGCAGGCCGATGGACCGGTGAACATCAATCCGCCAGCGCTTCTTCCGCCGCCGCTTCGGCCATATCGAGCACAAATTCGGCGTCCAATTCCACGTCGACGGAGGTGGCCACGCTGCCAATCCTGCACACGAAGGGGCTGCTGCACTCGGCCGCGTCGCCGAAGCAGATGCCCAGCGCCCGGGCCGCCTGAACGGCCGCCCCGTCGGCATCGACCGTGCGAATTCGATTGACGGCCTCCATGATCGGCACGCTGTCCATCTGCGGCGGGTGGTAACAGATCATCTCCCCCAGCCGGCCCTCGACGATCAGCCGCACTGCATGCGCGCCGTACTGCGTGGCAAGCACGCGGTCGAACGTGGTCGGCGCCCCGCCGCGCTGCAGATGGCCGAGCACCACGGTCCGCGTTTCTTTCAGCATTCGACGTTCGATTTCGTGGGCCACGATCTCGCCGATGCCGCCGAGCTTGGCTTGCGCCGCTGCGGTGCTCGCCGACGATTCCGCGGTCGGGCAACTCGGCCCCTTCGGCCACGGCGATCAGCGTGAACTTCTTTCCGGCGTGCTCGCGATCCAGAATCTTGTGGCAGACGCTCTCATAGGTCCAAGGGATCTCAGGAATCAGAATCACGTCGGCGCCCCCGCCCACGCCCGCGTGCAGCGCAATCCAGCCCGCGTGTCGACCCATCACTTCCATCACGAACACCCGTTCGTGGCTGGCGGCCGTCGTGTGCAGGCGATCGAGCGCGTCAGTCGCGCAAGCCACCGCGCTGTCGAAGCCGAACGTGAACGCGGTCGCCGAGAGGTCGTTGTCGATCGTCTTTGGGACGCCGACCACCGGAATGCCGTACTCGTGAAATTGCTGCGCAATCGCCAGCGAGCCGTCGCCGCCGATGCAGATCAAGCCGGCCAGGTCCAGTTGTTCGACGGTCGTGGCGACGCCTTGGAGCAGCTCGGGCTTGATCTCGACGCGGTCGTGCACGCCCACGGTGGCGGCGAAGCGGCCCTTGTTGGTCGAGCCGAGGATCGTGCCGCCGCTGGTTCAAGATGCCGGTCGTGTTCTGCGGCGTGAGTGTGACGTAATGGACCGGATCGTAAAGGCCTTCGTAACCCTTGAGGAAGCCGATCGCGTCGTAACCGAGCCCCCAACACGTCTTCGCCGCGCCGCGGATCACGGCGTTGAGTCCGGGGCAGTCGCCGCCGCTGGTCAGGATGCCGATGCGTTTATTCATGATGCGTCCGACGCTCTAAGGAAAAAACCTCGCGCTAGACAAACATAGTGCGCTCGGGGCGTTGAACGACGCAGCGGAAGGAAGCCGCAAAACCGGCAGGATCGACCCGAACGGCCAACGGTTTGGCGGCTACTTGCCGACCGTGTCGGATCGGCTGGGCGAATTGGCCGGGCCGGTCGAGCCACGGACGATCAGATTCGGCTTCACCGTCAGCACGGTCGGCTGCTTGGGACCGTCGCCTGATTCGAGATCCTTGAGGACGAGTCGCGCGCCGAGTTCGCCGATCTTCGCAGAATCGAAGCCGACCGTCGTCAGCGGCGGCGTCATGTACCGGGTTGCAAATACGTCGTTGAAGCCCACGACGCTCACGTCGCCTGGAATCGTCAAGCCGACTTGCCAGAGCCCATGCACGAGCAGCGTGGATTCGAGGTCGCTGTAACATACAACCGCGGTGGGGCGGGAATCGCCTCGCATCAGCGCGTCGACGGCGTCGGATTCATGGACGCGCACCAACTCACGCGTCATCAAGCCCGCTTCGTGCAGCGCGGTGCAATAGCCGTCGAGACGTTTCGGGCACACTGCAGTGAGGCTTCACCGATTCGTGGATGAACAACATCACCTGCTGATGCCCCAGCCCCACGAGATGCTTCGTCGCTGCATAGGCGCCGGCGAAATCATCGACCACGACTTGCGATAACGATGGATCGCTATCGTCGCCCAGAAGCACGAGCGGCAACTTCCGCTCGCGGACGGCCTGGGCCACCTCGGATGGCAGCGGTTGGAACACCACGCCGCCGTCGATCTGTCCGCCTAAGACGATGTCCTCCCAGGCGCCTTGGTCGTCGACCGGGCAAAATACCAAGTGATGGCCGGCTCCTTGCAGGCAGCGGACCAGGCTGTTGACGACCGTCGTGTTGACGCCTTCAAAAATCCAGGCGTCGTCCGTGTACATCAAACCGATGCCGCGAGTGCGACCCCGCGAGAAAGCCCGTGCTCGCTGGTTCGGCCGGTAACCCATTTCCGCGGCAATCCGCCGCACGCGCTCGGCCGTCTCGGCGCTCCGGCGATACGAACTTCGGTCGTCGCCGCGCAGAATGCGGGCGACGGTTGAACTCGACACGCCGGCTTGCTCCGCAATCTCGTAAATGGTTACCGACATGCGTCACTTTCCACCGTCAGCCGACGTCGCCAGAAGCTGCCGGCAGTGCGTCGCCCGGGCAGGGGCCGATCCGCTGTTAGAATAGGCGGAAATCGCAGCTCAGTCAATGTTTTTCGCGCGACAAACGGCATGACAGGCGGACCAACGTGCCGACTTTGCCGACCGCCTCGCGGAACGAGACTTTCGATCGGCCGGCGCGACGCTCGCAGAACGTGATCGGCACTTCGGCAAACGTGGCGTCGGCGCGGGCCAGATGCCACAGGATTTCCTCCAGGTAGGAGTATCCGCCGGCGCGAACGTCGGCCAGATCGAGCTCACGCAATTTGTCCACGCGATAGGCGCGGAACGCCCCGCTCGTGTCGCGGATCGGCAGTCGCAGCAAAGTGTGGCTGAGTCGATTGAGCCCGCGGCTCAACAGGCGACGATGCCAGGGCCAACCGTCGATCGCGCCTCCGTCGACGTACCGGGAGCCGATCGCCACGTCGGCGTGCTTCGTCGCCGCCACCAGCTCCGGCAAGCAGTCTGGGTCGTGACTCCAGTCGGCGTCCATCGTCACGATCAGCTCGTAATCGTGCGAGATGGCATAACGCATCGCCTCGAGCGCCGCCGACCCGAGCCCCATTTTGCCCGCGCGATGCAGACACTGTAGTCGCGGTTCCGACGCTGCCCGCTCGTCGCACCACCGCCCAGTGCCGTCCGGCGAGTTGTCGTCGACCACGAGCAGGTCGGCCGCCGGCAATTCGCGCAAAATCGCGTCCGTCAGCCCCGGCAGATTCTCGACCTCGTTGTAAGTCGCCAGCGCAACGAGCGTTCGACACGTAGACATTTTCTTGACAGGATAACAGGATCGGAAGGATTTACAGGATCGAAAGACAAGGTGAACTCCTTCGTCATCCTGTCGCATCCTGAAGATCCTATTATCCTGTCAATTCCTGGTTGTGGCCAGCGAGCGGTAATACTCGATCGAGCGTCGCAGGCCTTCGTCGAAGTCGACGACCGGTTTGTAGCCGAGAATGTTGCAAGCCAGCGAGACGTCGGCCAGGCTGTCGCGGACGTCGCCAACCCGTGGCGGATCGAAAATCGGCTGAATCGCGGTCCCCAGCACGCGATTAATCGCCGCCACCAAGTCGAGCAAATCGAGCTTCTCGCCGCAGGCGATGTTGAACGTCTTGCCGGCTGCGTCCGGCACACTGGCCGCGAGCAAATTGCCTTCCACGATGTTGGCCACGTACGTGAAATCGCGCGACTGCTTCCCGTCGCCAAAAATGGTCGGCCGCTCGCCGGCGAGCATTTTCATCACAAACTTCGGAATCACCGCGGCGTATTCGCTGTTCGGATCCTGCCGCGGACCAAAGACGTTGAAGTAACGCACCGTCACCGTCGGCAGGCCGAACGCGGCCGTGAATGCCTGGCAATACAACTCGCCGGCCGCCTTCGCCGCGGCGTACGGCGAGACGGGATCGGGTAGATCGGTCTCATGCTTCGCGGCCGAGGCCGTTCGGTCGCCATAAATGCTGCTCGACCCGGCATACACAACGCGCTTCACGCCGCACTTGCGGGCCGCGTCGAGCAGATTCACCGTGCCGGTCACACACGCCGCATTGGTGTCGAGCGGCGCCGCGATGCTCCGCGGCACGGATGCCAGCGCCGCCTGATGAAACACGACGCCCACGCCTTCCAGTGCCACGTTCGACAGCAGCGCGGTCCACCAAGTCGCCCACGACGACCTCGACCTTGCCGTCGAGGTGGTCGAGATTCTCACGCTTGCCCGTGCTGAGGTTATCGAGGACGCGAACCCGCTCACCACGCCCGACCAGGGCCGTGACGATGTGCGAGCCAATGAAGCCGGCGCCGCCGGTGACCAGATTAATGCTCATCGAATCAGCATACTCACCGCGGCTCGCGTCGGCCAGCCGGCGAAATCAAGCCCCCGTCGCTCAGGCGCCGTGGCGCAACCGCGAAAACAGCTGCCGATAACTCTCACGCCGGACGCCAGTGGTCGGCGGGCCGCCGTCGTTCGAATCGTCTTCGATCACAAGAATGGCGTCGGCCGAATCGTCCGATTCGCCGTCGAGTGGATTCGCCTCGATCGCTGCGGCCGGCTGCCACGAGCGCGCCGCGCCGGGCTTGGCCGTGGAGAACGGCTCGGCGACTTGCGGCGACGCCGGCCCCTCTTCGACGACGGCCAAGCGAATGCCGCGGGGACCTGGTTTGCGTTCGATCGGCGCAGAGTCTTTCTCGGCGGCGACCGCCGGTTCGTCTTTCGCTTCGGCTTCGGTTTTGCCCGCAAATGCATCGAGGGCGTCCTGTACCAACCGCGAGATCGCCGGCTCGCGTCGATTCTCGACGCGCGGCGCTCGCGTGCCGAAGATGCTTGCCAGCGCCGCAAAACTGTCGAGCACCAACTCTTCTTCCTCGAACGGCTCGGCAAACGGGTCGATCGCCTCGGGCGCGGGGCCGGCAAACACGCGCGGGCGGTGCGCAGGGGCCTGTTGCGGCGACGGCTTGGTCTCTACCGACGGACCTGGTTCTAGATCTTGTTCATCGTCCAATTCCGTCGGTTGTTCGTCCACGTCCGCTGACGGCGCGACGGCTGGCTCCTCGGCGAGGCTCCCGAATTCGACGACGCTTGACGGAGCAGCGGAATGCGAATGCCGGTTGCGGCGCCGGTTCCCACGCGGTCGGCAATTGCTGCAAGTCGGCCCACGCGGCTTGGATCACGCCCGCATCCACCTTGTCGAGTCGCTGCGCGTCGGCCAACTGGAGCGCTCGGTCGCAAACCTGGTTCACGACTCGCGGCACGCCGTCGCTCGCGGTGAAGAGCGCGTCGTACGCGGCAGGTGCAAAGAGCCGATCCGCCTCGACTTTCGACGCCGCCAACTGAGCGCGGACGTATTGCGCCGTCTCGGCTCGCGTGAGCGACGCCAGGTAGCAGCGGGCGGCGAGCCGCTGGCTGAACGATTGCAACTCGGGGCTGGCGAGTTTTTCCTCGAGCGCCGGCAGACCCGCGATCACCAGCCGCACTCGCGGCGTGCCCCCACGCGACAAATTGGTGAGCAGCCGCAGCTCCTCCAGCAGGTGAACCGCGAGCGCCTGCGCTTCGTCGACCAGAAGCAACAGCCCTTGTGTCGCTTCGTCGCCCGAGAGCAGCGTGTCCAACAGGCTCAACCGCAACTCGCCCTCGTCGCGGCGGCGATAGTCGAGGCCGAGCTCGAAATGGATCGCCTGTAACAGCGCCCTTCGCGTACACAGTTGCGCACTCGCCAAGAGCACCACGTCGAACTTCTCGCGATACTGGGCCGCGAGCACTTGCAGCAGCAGCGATTTGCCGATCCCCGCCGCGCCGATCGCCACGCCCGGCCCGTCGCCGCGCTCGATCGACCGACAGAGCCGCTGCCGCGCGTCCTCAACCGAGGCCGCCGGAAAGTACCGCCCCACCTGTGGCTGGGAGGCAAACGGCCGGTCACTTCGTTCGACCAGTTGTCGCAGGTTCATCTCAAAGCGGTCCTTGGCGTGGCGGCAAGCGGCGGGGAGAATGCCTGTGCTAGCGGACAATCGTGCCCGGCGATAGCATGTCCACCGACTCGCGCGCGATAGACGACGGTCCCTGTCGAGTTGAATCGGCATTGGCGCCAGTTGGCTGTAGCGTGATAGCGTGAATTAACCAACTTGGTGACGCGATGTACTTCGTCGGTTTCAGAATCAAAATTTGCGGCATCACGAGCATTGACGATGCGCTCGCCGCTGTCGACGCCGGCGCCGACGCGATCGGGCTGAATTTTTATGAAAAGAGCCCGAGAAGCGTCGTCGACGCCGATGCGCGGCGTATTGTCACTGCGCTGGCTGAATCTCAAGCTGCGGCAGTTCCCATCGGTGTGTTCGTCAACCATTCTGTCGACGAGGTACGCCGAATCTGGAGGGCATCACCTCTCGCCGCCGTGCAATTGCACGGTGATGAACCGCCGGAAATGCTTGCGGAACTATCATTCATTCCGATCGTGTGCGCGCTTCGATTTGGCCCAGGCGGCGTTGCGAAATCGCCCGAGATTGCGCTGCTTGCCGCGTCAAGCCATACGCCGTACTTATCGACGCGCTGAGTCCCGGCCGATACGGCGGAACCGGCGAAACCGTTTCTTGGGCAGGGCTCGCGGACCATGAACGATGGCTCAAACGGCCGCTGGTTCTCGCCGGCGGATTGACACCAGACAACGTCGCCGAGGCGATTCGCATCGTGCGCCCGCAGGCCGTCGACGTGGCGAGCGGCGTCGAATCGGCGCCGGGCAAAAAAGACGCCGCGAAAATGCGTGATTTCGTGGCAGCGGCTCGGGCCGCCTTTGCGCGCTCTTTGAGCCGCAGTTTCTACGCTAGAATTGTGGGGGCAGAAAACGCGAGCCTTGTCAGCGCCGGCGGCCGCCACTTACAATACTTACTTAAAGTATATCCGACTCGATTCCAGGAGATTCCCGTGTCGCAAGTGGCCACCAAGAAACGTGCCGTACAAAGTGCTCGATTGTTCGCCCGCCGAGTTCAACCGCCTCGCCGAATGGGGCCGCAAGGAAATCGAGCTCGCCGAAAACGAAATGCCCGGCCTGATGGCGCTCCGCGAGAAGCACGGCCGCACGCAAGCCGCTCGCCGGCGCCCGCATCGCCGGCTGCTTGCACATGACGATTCAAACGGCGGTGTTGATCGAGACGCTCGCCGAGCTCGGCGCCGAGGTCACCTGGAGCAGCTGCAACATCTTCAGCACCCAGGATCACGCCGCCTGTGCGATCGCCAAGGCCGGCATCCCGGTCTACGCCTGGAAGGGCATGACGAACGAGGAATTCGACTGGTGCATCGAGCAGACGCTGTTCTTCCCATCCGGCGAGCCGCTCAACCTGATCCTCGACGACGGCGGCGATCTCACGGCAATGGTCCACGACAAGTTCCCCGAGCTGCTTGCCGGCATCCGCGGCCTCTCCGAGGAAACCACCACCGGCGTCCATCGCCTCTACCAGATGCACGAACGCGGCGAGCTGAAAGTGCCCGCGATCAACGTCAACGACTCGGTCACCAAGAGCAAGTTCGACAACCTCTACGGTTGCCGCGAATCGCTCGCCGACGGCATCAAACGGGCGACCGACATCATGATCGCCGGCAAGGTGGTCGTCGTGGCCGGCTACGGCGACGTCGGCAAGGGTTGTGCCCACTCGATGAAGAGCCTCGGCGCCCGCGTGATCGTCACCGAGATCGACCCGATCACCGCCCTGCAAGCCGCGATGGAAGGCTACGAAGTCACGACAATGGAAGAGGCCGCCGACCAGGGCGACATCTTCGTCACCACGACCGGCTGCCGCGACGTCATCACCGGCAAGCACATGCTCGTGATGAAGAACGACGCGATCGTCTGCAACATCGGCCACTTCGACCTGGAGATCGACATGGCCTGGCTCGAGGGCGAAGTGAAGGCCGGCAACGTCAAGAAGCAGAACATCAAGCCGAGCAACGTCGGCGCCGTCGACAAGTTCACCTTCGCCGACGACCACTCGATCTTGGTGCTAGCAGAAGGCCGGCTCGTGAACCTCGGCTGCGCGACCGGCCATCCGTCGTTCGTGATGAGCAACTCGTTCACGAACCAGGTGCTCGCCCAGCTCGCGCTGTGGACCGAGACGGACAAATACGAGCTGGGCGTCCACGTGCTGCCCAAGAAGCTCGACGAAGAAGTCGCCCGGCTCCACCTCGGCAAGCTCGGCGTCAAGCTCACCAAGCTCTCGCAGAAGCAAGCCGACTACCTCGGCATCCCGGTCGAAGGGCCGTACAAGCCGGAGTACTACCGGTACTAGGCATAATGCTGTTTGCAGGTAGGTTGGGGTTTGACAACTCATACAGGCTCCGGAACAATTCTCGGAGCCTGTTTTTATTTGAGATTCGAATATCATGCCAGACATCCAAGCCTTTCGCGGCATCCGCTACGACCTCGGCCACGTCGGCTCGCTCTCGCAACGTGGTCGCGCCGCCGTACGACGTGATCGACGCCGAGCTGCAGACCGCGCTCTACGACAAGCATCCGGCCAACGTCGTGCGGCTGATTCTCAATCGCGACGAGCCGGGCGATGATGAGCACAACAATCGCTACACGCGGGCCGCCCGGCTGCTGCGCGGCTGGCTCCGCGAGGGCGTGCTCTTCGCCGAGGCCGAGCCGGCGATTTACGTCTATCACCAGGAGTTCACCGAAGGCGGCGTCACGCACACGCGGCGCGGGTTCATGTGCCGCGTGCGGCTCGAGCGGTTCGGCGAGGGCAACAATCTATCCGCACGAAGAGACGCACGGCAGCCGCCAAGGCCGATCGGCTCAAGCTCTGGACGCGCGTGCAAGGCAAACCTCAGCCAGATCTTCAGCCTCTACCCCGATGCCGAGAACGAGGCCCAGAACCTGCTCGAAGCGGCAATCGTCGGCGTCACGCCGCTCGAAGCGACCGACCATCTCGGCGTGGTGCATCGCATCTGGCCGGTGACCGACGTGCAGCGTAATCACCGAAGTCATCGCCGCGATGGGCGGCCGGCCCGCCTACATCGCCGATGGCCACCACCGCTACGAAACCGCCTGCACCCTCCGCGACAATTAGCGGCTGAGCTGGCCAGCGCGGCGAAACGTTGTCATCCGAGCACCCGGCCAACTACGTGCTGATGATGTGCGTCTCGATGAGCGACCCCGGCATGTTGGTCCTCGCCACGCACCGCCTGTTCCGCGGCCTTGCCGCCGATGACGGCCGACGAACTGCGGTCGAACGGCTCGGCGACGCCTTCGAAACCGAACCGGCCGGCAGCGGCCCGGATCGAGCCCGATCGCTCTGGGAAGAGATCGAAGTCGAAGGCGACCAAGCGACCCTCGGCCTCTACACGGCGAAGGACGACCAGTGGACGATTGCCCGGCTGACCGACGCCGGCCGACGAGCGGATGGCCGAAGTCGCCGCCGATCACTCGGCCGACTGGCAGGGCCTCGGCGTGAGCATCCTGCACCGGCTGGTGATCGACACGCTTGCTCGCACGCAGGCGCGAATGCTGCCCGCTCCCAAGTACGTCCGCGACATCGAGGAAGTCGTCCGCGGGCTGACCGAAGGCGATGCCGCCGGCCGCGACGCGACGGGCCAGCAAGGCACGGGCGGCCGATTCGAGCTGGCCGCCCTAGTGATGCCGGCCACCGTCGAGCACATCCGCGCGATCTCCAGCCACGGCGAACGGATGCCCGCGAAGAGCACGTATCTTCTATCCCAAGCTGCTGAGCGGCCTGGTGATCAATCCGCTGGAGTAGACGGTCGAGTGTCCTGAGCGGTGCGAGAGCCTGGGGTCAAGACACTCGGCTCGTCACACTCGACTCTCAACCCTCCACACGTTTCACGTGAAACGATTGCGTCGCCGGGTCCAATCGTGCGTCGCGCACGCTCTACGTGTTTCACGTGAAACGCGCGGGCTGCGGTGCAGCGGCGAAATGTTTCACGTGGAACGCTCGCACAAGCTGGCCCGTCTGGCGACGATGCCGCGATTTGGATGTTTCACGTGAAACCTGCCGCCTGCGGCCACTCTGCCGAATGTTTCACGTGGAACGGTTGGACGACTGTCCGGTGCTGAGGCCCGGTGCACGCCGACAGCATCGCTCCTTGGCAGATTCGAACGGCTTCCAGTTTTGAACAGAACGACCGAACGACAATCTGCCGATGACACGTTCCGCGGCGACCCGCGAACGCCGCTGCCACTCGCGTCTTGCTAGCAGTGGCGACCGCGCCATCGCGCGAATTCCCTGGCATGGATGCCGAGGACGTTCGCGCAGCAAGGATGTGCGCACCGAGAGAGCCGCGCAATCAGGGAGGATTCGCCGTGTCGAGAGAGCGACGTTTGGGACGTGGTTTGGAAGCTTTGCTGGGCCGCTCGTGGGAAGAACCGGAGGCCACCCCGGCCGTCGATGGCGAATCGCTCGATACGAGCAGCCGCTCGATCCGCAGACGACCCGCGACGAGCACGGCCAGCTCTGGCTCGACTGCGTCGCCATCGAAGCCAATCCGTATCAGCCGCGGCAGACGTTCGAAGAGGCCGAGATCGCCGACCTGGCGGACAGCATCCGCACCCACGGCATCTTGCAGCCGCTGGTGGTCCGCCGCGTCGGCGACGGCTACCAACTCATCGCCGGCGAGCGCCGGCTCCGCGCCGCCCAGGCCGCCGACTGGCGCCAGGTGCCGGTGCAAATCCGCGACGTCGACGACCGCCAAATGGCCGAGCTGGCCATCGTCGAAAACGTCCAGCGGAAGGACCTCAACGCGATCGAAAAGGCGGAGTCGTTCCAGCGGTACATCGACCAATACCATTGCACGCAGGAAGAAGTCGCCACCCGCGTCAACGTCGATCGCTCGACCGTGGCGAATTTGATCCGCCTGCTGGAGCTGCCGCCCGACGTGAAGCGGATGGTCCAACAGGGCGAAATCTCGCAAGGCCATGCCCGGGCGCTGTTGCCGCTTGGCGACGAGCAGGAACAAATTCGCTTCGCCGCCCGCATCGACATGGAAGGCTGGTGCGTCCGCGCCACCGAGCAGGCGGTGCAGGATCGCATCCGCTCGCAGGACGGCGACGGCTTGCGAATCGTCGACGAGAACGGCAATTCCCGCCCCGTCGCCAAGCCCCGCAGCGAACAGCTGGCGTCGCTCGAACAGGAGTTCCGCACGGCCCTGGGCACGAAAGTCGACCTCAGCCAGACGGCCAAAGGCCGCGGCAAAATCACGATCCACTTCAAAAACCAGGACGAATTCGCGCGATTGCGGCAACTCTTGAACTCGGGTAGCTATGCCGATGCAGCAGATAGGCTGCGTCGCCGCACTGCGCGACTCGCTGGCTGCACCCAGTCCATGAAGCCTCCCGCCGAACCATCGCCTCACGCCCAAGATCTTGGAGACGCTTCCCGGCTACACGCGTCAGCGGTTCGTGGCCGACCTGGTCGCCGGAGTGACCGTCGGCCTGGTCGCCCTGCCCTTGGCGATGGCGTTTGCCATCTCGTCCGGCGTGCGGCCCGAGGCCGGCATCTACACCGCGATCATCGCGGGCTTCATCGTCTCCGCGCTCGGCGGCTCGCGCTGCCAGATTGCCGGCCCGACCGGCGCGTTTGTCGTGATCGTCGCCGGAATCGTCGCCAAATTCGGCGTCTCGGGCCTCTTGATGTGTACCGCCATGGCCGGCGGGATGCTGCTGTTGATGGGTCTTACGGGGCTCGGCTCGGCGGTGCGGTTCATCCCCCGCCCGGTCACCATCGGCTTCACCAACGGCATCGCCGTGCTGATCGCCTCGACGCAGATCAAAGATTTCTTCGGCTTGGCGATCGACAACGTGCCCAGCGAGTTCGCCCCGCGAATGATCGCGCTGGCGAAGAGATGCCGCGACGTTGAGCACGCCCGCGGTGGTCGTCTCCATAGCGACGGTGGCCATTATTCTGCTGTGGCCGCGCGTGACGAAAAAACTGCCCGGCATGATCATCGCGCTCGTGGCGACGACCATCGCTTGCGTCTTCGCAGGAGTCCAGGTCGGCACGATCGGCACCAAATTCGGCGGCATCCCCACGGGACTGCCGCGCGCTGTCGCTGCCGGAGTTTCGCGCCGACCTGATCCTGCCGCTGTTGCCTTCCGCATTCACGGTAGCAATGCTCGCAGCGATCGAAAGCCTGCTCTCGGCAGTGGTGGCCGACAACATGTGCGGCGACCGGCACAAGCCCGACGTCGAGCTCGTGGCTCAAGGCCTCGCCAATCTGGTCGTGCCGCTCTTCGGCGGCATCCCGGCCACCGGCGCGATCGCCCGCACGGCGACCAACATCCGCTCCGGCGCAACCTCGCCCGTTGCGGGAATCGTCCACGCGCTGACGCTGCTGGTGATCGTGCTCGTCGCGGCGCCGCTGGCGAAGTTCATTCCGCTGCCGACGCTCGCCGCGATCCTGATGGTCGTCGCCTATCGCATGGGCGAATGGCACGCGATTCCGGCGATCCTGCGGCTCTCGGCCGCCGATCGACTGGTCTGGGCCGCGACGTTTCCTACTCACCGTGTTCGCCGACCTCACGGTGGCGGTCGAAGTCGGCATGGTGCTCGCCGCCCTGCTTTACATCCACCGCGTGTCGGAGACGACCACCGTCACCTCGATCACCGACGACGATCTGCACGACAGCGGCGGCGCCTACGTGCTCACCGACAAGTACATCCCCGCCTACGTGTCGGTCGTCCGCATCCGCGGCCCGTTCCTGTTTGGAGCCACCGAAAAGCTCGAACACGCCTCCGCCGACGTGAGCAAGTTCGGCGAAGATCGTCGTCCTGAAGCTCTCGCAAATGACGGCCATCGACGGCACCGGCATCCACGCCTTCGAGTCGCTCGCCCTGCGGCTCAAAGAATCGGGCCGGCCGCTGATTGTCTGCGGCGCTCAACATGCAGCCGGCCGCGATGATCGGCCGCTCGAAGCTCGTGAAGCTCATCGGCCGCCAAAACATGCAGCCCCACCTCGATGCCGCGCTCGAACGGGCGGCCATCATCCACGGCGGATACGACGATCCCGCGAGCCCGCGCGTCGGCCTGAAAAAGACGTCAGCGTTTCCAGGCTGACAAACCGGCGAGCGTCAAGCTGGAAGCCCGACGTACCGTCGTTGCCCACTGGACGGTTTGCGACTAGGATGGACTGCTCTATAGCATTGGTTTGTCGCGGGGCGTAGCTCAGCCTGGCAGAGCGCTTGGTTTGGGACCAAGAGGTCGAAGGTTCGAATCCTTTCGCCCCGACTTGCGGCTCAAAGCGCGAGTAGAGCAGGTGAGCAGTGAATAGAGGCGAACTGGTGAGCCAGACGTGGAATGTGTTGACTCACAATATTAGCCTGCTCTCCTGCGGTCCCTTGTTAACCTACTCCACTGTTCTTCCAGATTGCGAGCACGCTCATGGCCTTCATGTTCGAGAAGACTCGACATCTACCAGAAGTCCGTCGACTCTTGCCGACAACATCGTCGAACTGACAGAGAGCTTTCCTCGCGGTTATGGCTTTCTCGTCGATCAGCTGAATCGGGCCGAACTCTCGATCGCCGCAAACCTGGCCGAGGGAAATGGCCGATTCACGAAGCCCGATCGGCGCCACTTCTTTCGATCGCGCGTGGCTCGCTGCAGGAATGTGTACCGCTCTTGGAGATAGTACGCCGCCGGGCTTTGATGATCCTGTGGCCAACGCAGAAGATCTCAATGCATCGTCTCGAAGTCATTGCAACGATGATCAGCGGATTGATCATCGGCTTGGAAAGACGCGAATCGTTGATATCGTCAGGCGCCACCATGAACTTCGACCTGCTGCGGCACAAGATGGTGACCGAGCAGCTCGCACGACGCGGGATTCGACGATCCGCGCGGTGCTCGACGCGATGCGGCGGGTTCCCCGCGAGCAATTCGTCCCCGCCTTCGCTCGAGCACAAGGCGAACGACACTGCGCCCTGCCGATCGGCTACGAGCAGACGATCTCGCAGCCATACACCGTCGCCTTCATGTGCCAGGAAGCCCGGCTAAGGCGGCGACACGGTGCTCGAGGTCGGCACCGGCTCCGGCTACGGTGCGGCCGTGCTGGCGAGCTGGTGCAAGCGGTCCACACCGTCGAGCGAATCGAGCCGCTCTATCAGGCGGCCGCCGAGCGGCTCGCTCGCCTCGGCTACGACAACGTCCGAGTCCACCTCGACGACGGCTCGCTCGGCCTGATCCGCGACAGCCCTTCGACGCGATCATCTGCACCGCCGGCGCCGAAGAGCTGCCGGCCGCCTACCAAGACCAACTCGCCGACGGCGGCCGGCTGGTGATCCCCATCGGCCCCCAAGGCCACCAGCAGATGTTCCGCTTCACCCGCCGCGGCGACCAATGGTACAGCGACAGCCTCGGCAACTTCGGCTTCGTGCCGCTATGAGTGAACGCGAGGGAGATCAGTAGCGGCTCTTCCGGCCCCAGTCATTACGCACGGCGAGCCAGGCGACGATCGATGATCAAATCCGACAGTGCCGCATCCCCGATTTGTCAGATCGACACATTCCGCCAGTCGATTGCCCCATCCGGCTTGCCGACCAATCGATATCGACAATATGCGAAGCCAGCGTAGCTGCGCCAATGCCCAGGATAGCCGCGTAGATGCTGCCGAACGAGGCACGTCGTCAGACACGATGGCGGAGAACGCCATGCTAGGAAACGAGCACCTGATCGCTCGGTTCCGATCGTCGGACCACGGACACTCGCGCTCGCCACGCTACCAGAGAGGCGATCAAACGGACGAGACAGGCGCCAGCCAGTATGGCACAGTCCCGCAAAACTTGGTCCAAAACCACAGGTCGGGATTGATCGGCCGCGACCGCCAAAAAGTGTTGAGCGGCGGACTGACATCGGTCAGAATCATGCCGATGCCGACCACCAGCGCGACCAACAATCCAATCGTTGACGTCAAGATGCCAACAAGCTCGACCGCATACGGCGGCATTGAATCTTGGTGCCATCGCGATGCAACAACCACACAAAAATAGCCAAGAATTGCAGCGAGCCGACCAAGACGATTGGCCCACTTTCGCGGAATTGTTTCCAGGCGATCGCCGTAAACGGCGAATGGCGCGGCGGCCGCAGCCAATCGCACTTCCGTCATTTGCGGCCATAGCGGCCGCGCGAACCACGTCGTCTGTTTCCTGCGCCGAAACGACTGATGAACCTAGCAGCCAGCAAGGTGTACGCGACGAAGGCGCGGCGATGGCCACGCCAAGAGGTGAACTTCGCTCGGACGCACGTCGTGCGACAGGTCAGCGACGCCGAAGCGACCGGGCGAAAGACTGTCAATCGCGGCGAGCCAACTGTCGTCGGATCTGAGCCAACTGTCTCGAACGACGACTTCAGCACAAAGTGCGAACAGCGATCCACCAAACGACAATCAAGAGCACGCCATTGCGCCGCGCTCGACTTCGTCTCTTGCGGTTGACGCCGGCCGCCGCCGTCCAGAGTAAATGCTGGCCGCGACAGATGCCGAACAGCCCGGCCCCAAAGCCATTGCCACGAGATCATGATCAAGCCGGCCGACGGACTGCGGCGAGGCGGTAAGGAACGCGACCAAGCTCTACGTCGAAAGGTACATCAAGCAAATGACCAGCCCACAGCAGACGCCAACGTGGTCAGATTGAACAAGATACAGCGTGGCCAAGCCGGCCAGTAGCTTGAACATCGCCGCACTGCCACATCGGCACCGGCATCGCTTGCGAGAAACGCAAGCGTGCCGCGCGCGCTCGCTCGCCGGCAGCTGCTCCGCACCCAGGAACAACGACAACGGAACGACACAACCAACAGTCATGGCGAAGATCGCATCAGACAAAGTCCTGCCCGACCCGTAATCGAGCAATACGGCACGCGGTCACCCCGCAGAATCACAGTGACGGCCGCGAGCTTCCACTTGTGCTCGTGCCACTCTTTCCAAGCCAAGCTTTGCCAAATCGTTCGCATGGTGTTTCACGCCAACGGTTCGAAGCTCCGCTTGCGGTTTAGCTGATGCTCGCCGTGTCGTCCCGTCGCCCGACCACATACGCCTCAAAAATCTCATCCAGATTCAAATCAACGACCTGAAACTCGACGCCCTCGTAGCGGAGCAATTCCATCGCTTTGGCCGCTCCGTCGACCGCCACGATCATCCGCTCGCCGTCCGTTGCGCGCGTCGAGCACCGACAGATGCTTGCGATTCGCCACGAATGCCTCGCGGCCGAGGATCAGCTGCTTCACGTCGCGCCGCAGCGTCTCCGTGTCGGCCTGCCGCACGATCCGGCCCTGGTCGAGAATCGCCACCTCGTCGGCGACCGGCTCGACTTCGTAGAGCAGGTGGGAACTGTAGAACACGGTCCGCCCTTCGCCCTGCAGATGCGTGATGAGGTCGCGGTTGAATTGCTTCCGCATGATCGGATCGAGCCCCAGTGCCGGGTCGTCGAGAATCACCAGCTCCGGCCGATGGGCGAGCGCGAGCACCAGGCCCAGCCGCACGTTTTGTCCCTTCGAAAGGTGCTTGATCTTCGTGCCGATCGGCAGCTCGAAATCGCGGACGTACCGCAGCGCCAGATCGTGATCCCACGTCGGATAGAACGGCGCCACGAATCGCAGGATTTCGTCGACTGTCATCCAGCCGTACATCGTCTGGTCTTCGGCCAAATAGCCGACGCGACGCCGCAGCTCGAGCGGCTCGCGGCGTCGGATCGAGGCCCAACACGCGGATCGAGCCATCGTCGCGCTTCAACAGCCCCAGCAGCATGCGAATCGTCGTCGTTTTGCCGGACGCGTTGCGGCCGAGGAACGCAAACGTCTTGCCGCGTTCGACCGTGCAGCGTCACGCCGCGAAGCACCTCGGTCCGCCGAAACGATTTGGTGACGGCCTGCAGTTCGATCGCCGGAGTGCTCATGCTGGGCTGTTCACGATTGGGACTCCTCGTTTGCAGACGTGGAAACTGGCTGTTCGACGCCGTCGAAGCCTTCGGCCAGAAGTTCGTGCAGTTCGTCGCTCGTGAGTCCCAGGCCGACTGCCTGCCGGGCGATCTGCCGCAGCTCGTCGACAAGCCGCTCGCGATGCACCGCGAGCTGGCCGCGCTTGGCCCGGGCGGCGACGAACGTCCCCTGCCCGTGCCGCATCTCGAGCAGCCCCTCGCCCACCAGCCGCTCGTACACCCGCAGGATCGTGTTCTGATTGACCGCCAGCTCCCGCGCCAGTTCCCGCACCGACGGCAGCCGCTCGCCCGGCCGCAAGCGAGCCGGACGCGCAAAGCGTGGCGATCTGCTCGGCAATCTGCCGCGAGATCGGCACCGCCGAGCCTTTTTCAATCCGCAGGAACATGGCAAAAACCGCGGGAAAGCACCGGAAAACGCCGAGTGACTACAGAACTATAACAGTTATCAGACGGCGCGTCAAGCGGCCGATTCGGGAAGAACATATCTGGAGGATACCGGCGTCACGACGGTCGCCGGCGATGCACGCGATGAGTTTGGACAGACTTACGCGTTTGCCACTGGCGTGCCGGATGTAGATGCCGCCGTAGAGACGGCACCGCCGTGAGAATTGCCCCTCCGCCTCGCGGAGGCACTGCTTGATCTGCCGCACCGCCTGCCGCAATCGGGCTTCGTTTTCCACGAGCGACATCCGCAAGAAGCCCTCGCCGGCCGGGCCGAAGCCGCTGCCGGGGCTCACGGCCACGTTGCCCTTCTCCAAGAGCATCATGCCGAAGTCCATCGTGCTCATCCGCGAGCGCCACGGCTCGGGGATCGGCACCCAGGCGAACATGCTGGCCTTGGGCGGCGTGACATTCCAGCCGATCCGCGTGAGGCTTTCGCACAGCGCATTGCGGCGGCTTTCGTAGATGCCGGCCTGGGTCTCCATGCCGGCGTCGCCGTGCCGCAGGGCCATGATCGCCGCGATCTGCACCGCCTGGAACATGCCGTAATCGTAGTAGCCCTTGATCGTCGCCAGGGCCTTGATCATCTGGCGGTTGCCCGAGCAGAAGCCGATCCGCCAGCCGGCCATGTTGTAGCCCTTGCTCATCGTGGTGAACTCGACGCCCACCTCGGCCGCACCCGGCGACGCCAAAAAGCTCGGCGGCTTGTAGCCGTCGAACGCCACGTCGGCGTAGGCGAAAGTCGCTGATCACCATGAAGCCGTACTGCTTCGCCAGCCGCACCACTTCGTCGTAAAACGGCTGCTCGATGCAGGCCGTCGACGGATTGTGCGGATAGTTGACGATCAGCAGCTTCGGCTTCGGATAGAGATGCTCGCAGGTGTAGGCCACGTTGGCCAGGAACTTCTCGCTGTCTCGCACCTCGAGCGCGATCACGTTCCCCGACGCCAGCGCCACCGAGTAGACGTGGATCGGAAAATACGGTGCCGGCACGATCGCCGTGTCGCCGGGCCCCATCATCGCCAGGCACATGTGGCTGAAGCCTTCTTTCGAGCCGAGGCAAACGATCACTTCCTCGTCGGGGTCGAGCCGCACGCCGAATCGCTTGAGATACTTGCCGCACACCTCGCGGCGGAGATTGACGATGCCGTTCGACTTGCTGTAGCCGTGGTTGTTTGGGTCGCGGGCCGCCTCGGCCAGCTTGTCGATCACGTACTGCTCGGGCGGATCGGAGGGGTTGCCCATGCCGAGGTCGATCACATCATCGCCGGCACGGCGCTTGTTGTAGAGCAGCGTGTTGATCCGGCCAAACAGATACGGCGGCAAGCGCGTGACGCGCTCGGCCGGCTGGATCTTGAACGACGAATCGGCGCGGCGGGATTTGGGGCGAACCAGACATGGCAATACCCTGCGGCGAGGTGAATCCTGCTAAGACCCAGTATACCGCCCCGTGGTTCGCCGCGTCACTGCCGCCGCTCGCGGACCGACACCTGCCGCTCGCGGCTTCGCGCGTCGCCGGTGCCCGCCCATTGGCCGGCCGGACCGCCGTATCCATGTGGTACGTGTCGCTCAGCGTCCTCTTGTTCGGGATCCGCCTTCGATCGCACCCGTTCCGGCGCCTGCGACGTGCCGGCCAGGTAGTTGTCGATCCGGGCCTGGGAGCGGATCTCGGCGAACTTGTCGTTCATCGCCATCCGCAGCTTCTTTTCGAACAGGTCCTGGTAGAGAATGTCGCGGACCTCCTGCGGGTTGACCTCGACCGGCTCGGTGCGGCCGTCGCACTTGAGGATCACGAATTTGTCGCCCAGTTGGATGATGCCCGACAGCTCACCCTGGGCCAATCGAAGGCGGCGTCTTCCAACTGCGGCTGGCCGCCGTAGCGGCGGATCGGCGGCACCTCGCCCCGCAGCGATTTCGACTGCGGCTCGATCGAGTACTCGTCCGCCAGGTCGCCGAAGTAATCGGGCGACGGATTTTGGCGGGCCTTGGCCCACACCTCTTGGGCACGACGCATGTTGCCCAGCACGATCGCCCGGCAGCGGACCCGCTCGCCGTAGTTCGCCGCGAAGCTCTTATCGAGGTCTTCTTGGTCGATCTTGATCGAGCCGCCCGTGAGCTTCTTCAGCGCGGCCGATGGCCAGACCGAATCGCGGAGATACTGTTCCTTTTTGAGCCCCTGTTCCTTGGTCGCCATTTGGAACCACTTGGCGAGGTCCGGCTTGCCCTGGGCGTCGACCACGCCCGCGAGCACCGCGGCGTGGGCGATCTCATCATCAAGGTCCTGCTGCGTCACCGTCAGGTTCTGCTTCGCCAACGCCTGCTGCAACAGGAGGTGCGAAATCTCGACCTCCAGCACGTCGTCGCCGTGCCGCAACAAGCACTCCTCGGCCAATTCCTTGTAGCCGAATCGGCTCGCCGTTCACCGTGGCCACCACGCCCGGCATCTGCTTGCGCAGCTCGGGGTTGTTCCATACATTCTGGATCGTCGCCGCGTTCTGCAACTTGCTCGAACAAGTCGCCCGCCACGGTGCGGAGCTTCTCTTCCTTGATGCGATCGACCAATTCCGCCTGAACGCTTTCGAGCGGCACCTCGCGGGGCGGCAGCTTGCCCTCGCACTTGAGGATCGCAAACTGCTCGCCGATCGGGATGATCGACGAAATCTGGCCTTCGCTCAGACCGAACACCTCCCGCTCGATCGCCGGGTCGCCCACGTGGTGGTGGATCGGCTGGATCAATCCGCCGATGCTCGCGCTGTTGACGTCCTGCGAATGCTGCATCGCCAGCCGGGGGAAATCGTTCGGCTGGGCGACCAGTTGGCGGTGCAGTTTCTCCGCCTCGTCGCGCGTCGAGACGACGATCAGCCGGGCCTTCACCGCTTCGCCGAATTGCGCATCGTACGCCTCTTGGATCTGCTGCTGGCTCACGGTGAGTTGGTCGGCCGCCAGCTTCCGCAGGGCGAGCGTCGGCCAGAGGATGTCGTGCGTGTATTGCTGTTCGTTGATGCCGCGCTCTTTCTCGAGCATCTGCAGCCACTGCTCGCGGCCGATCTTGAACCGCGCGGCCATCCGGTCGATCTCGGCGCTCAGCTCCGCGTCGGTGACCGTGATGTTGCGATTGCGGCAATGGTGCTCGATGAGGTGCTTGTTGACCATGCCTTCGAGCGTCTCTTCGCCGAAACGCTCGACGCACGCGGCGCCGAGCGCCTCGCGGCGGATGTCCTCGCCGTTGACGACCGCCATCACGTCGTGCTGCGGCCGTTCGGGCCGCGGCAACGCATCCGGATTCGCCGCTTGCGGCTTGGCGTCCGTCTTCGCACTCCGCGACCCAAAAATCTGCGCATCCGCCGTCGGCGTCCCCGTGTAACTGCGAACGCCCACCGCCACCGCTAATCCAGCGAAACCGCAACCAATGACCCACAGTCGCTGCTTGCGCCGGGCCTCTCGAGCCTTGTGCGTTTGGATGTCGACGGGAGCCTCTTGCTCTAACATGGCGGTTTCTCCATAAACCGAGCGGGTTGAATTGCGAACGCTGCTCGCAAACCGACTGCAGCGCCGCTCACAGAATTAGCCGCGACCCAACGGGTCGCCGGCCTTCACGGGGTCGCAAACAATAGCAAGGCCCGCCAGCACCGGCAAGAGATCATGCAAAGATGAGTGCTAGCACGTGCGTCGCGTATCGACGGGCGGTGTTGCCCCTCAATCCTCCATCACTTCCGCTTCCTTCGCCTTGGCCAGTTCGTTCGCCCGGTCCTCGAACTTCTTGGTGAGCTCCTGAATCTCGTCCTTCGTCTGCTTGCAGATGTCTTCGGTGAGCACCTTGTCCTTTTCCTCGGTGTCGGCCTGCTTGTTCGCGTCGCGGCGGACGTTGCGGACGGCCACCTTCATCTCCTCGGCCAGCTCCTTGGTGCGGGCGACCATCTTCCGCCGCACGTCGCCCGAGAGGGGCGGGATGTTCAGCCGGATCACCTTGCCGTCGCTCTGCGGCGCGAGGCCCAGGTCGCTGGCGATGATCCCTTTCTCGATGTCCTTGATGATCGACGGATCGAACGGCCGAATCACGATCTGCTGCGGCTCCGGCGCACTGACGCTCGCCAACTGCTTGATCGGACAGGGCGAACCGTAGGCCTCGATCCGCAGGCTGTCGACCATGCCGGGGTTCGCCCGCCCGGTGCGAATGCCCGTCAGGTCCTGCTTCAACTTCGCCAGAGCCTTCTCCATCCGCTCCTCGGCATCCATCAAGATTTCTTCCACGCTCATGCAATTAGCCTGCGGTTTTTTGGAAAGTCTCACGCAAAGGCGCTAAGTCGCAAAGGAAAAAGCAAATGCAGATTTCTCTGCGACTTAGCGCCTTTGCGTGAAACCCCATTCGGTTTGGAAAATTACTTCTTCGCTGCGACTTGGCTCGTGACCAGCGTGCCGACGTCTTCGCCGCGGACGGCCCGTTCGATGTTGCCGTCAATGCGGTAGTTGAACACCAGGATCGGCAGGTCGTGTTCCATGCAGTGGGCGATCGCGGTCGAGTCCATCACGCGAAGGTTCTTGTCGCGGACCTCGCGATAGGTGAGCTGCTTGAAGAGCGTGGCCGACGGGTCTTTCTCCGGATCGGCGCTATAGACGCCGTCGACCCGCGTGGCCTTCATCAGGATGTCGGCCTCGAGCTCCATCGCCTTTTGGGCGGCCGCGGTGTCGGTCGTGACGAACGGCGCCCCGGTGCCGCCGGCGAGAATCACGATCCGCCCCTTTTCGAGATGCCGCTTCGCCCGCCGGCGAATGAACGGCTCCGCAACGCCGTCCATGCGGACCGCCGACATCAGCCGCGTCGCGCAGCCAAGCGACTCGAGCGCATCTTGCGAGCGCCAGGCCGTTGATCACCGTGGCGAGCATGCCCATGTAGTGGGCCGTCGCCTCTTGAATGCTCGAATTGCCGGAGGTGAACTGCGCTCCGCGCAAAATGTTGCCGCCGCCGATCACGATGCCGATCTCGACGCCCAGCTGCGCGGCCCGATAGGTCTGGCCGGCGATGTCGACCACCTCCTGCATGCTGATGCCGCGCTGGCCCGGCGGCACAAAGCTCTCGCCAGAAAGTTTCAGGATGATGCGTTTGTAAGGAGGTGCGGTCATGTTCGTTCCGAGCGTTTGAAGGCCTGGGAGGGCGAGGCTCCCGCCGAGCCAACACTTTTAGCACCTATCATAAAAAAGCCCTGGGAAATTTCCCAGGGCTGACTTTCAATTCGGCTCATTCGGCCGCCGGCGGGTTCGCATCTCCCAACTGCCAGCGGAGGAACTTTTTGAGCTTCATCCCGCCAGCCGACGCGATTTTGCCGACCGTTTGCTTGTCGTCCTTCACGAACGGCTGCTCCGAGAGCACGTGCTCCGCGTAGAAATTCCGCATCCGGCCTTCGATCATCTTTTCGATGATGTTGTCCGGCTTGCCTTCCTTGCGGGCCTGCTCGGTGAGGATCTCGCGTTCCTTCTTCACCAGTTCCGGATCGAGTTCGGCCGTGGTGGTCGCCTTGGGCCTCATCGCCGCGACGTGCATCGCCACGCCCTTGGCCAGATCGTCGTTGCCCCCTTCGACCTCGAGCAGCACGCCGCTCTTGCCGTCGTGATGCACATAGCCGCCCGACGGGGCATCGGACGCGGTGAATCCGCGTCAAGCGGAACACCTCGCGCATCTTGCCTTCCAGCTCGTCCTTCCATTGGGCGAGCGTCGTGCCCTTGCGGCTCGGCGCCGGCTGCTTCCACAATTCCTCGGGCGTCTTGGCGCCCGGGCCGGTGGCGAGCTGCTTGGCCAAATCGTTCGCCAGCGCGATCACGTCTTCGTGCTTGGCCACGGGGGCCGACTCGACCTGCAACTCGATCATCGCGCCGACCGGCGGACTCACCGACGCATACGCCGCCAGTCGGCCTTCCTCCGTGCTGCGATCCTGCCGCAGCGCCATGATCTTCTTGCCGCTCTCGCGGGCCCGCTGCTTCGCCAGCTCGAAGTCGCCCTTCGCTGTCCTGCAGCGCCTTCTTGCACTCCATCATCGGGAGGCCCGTCTCGTCGCGTAGCTTCATCACCATCGCGGCTGTGATATCTGCCATTGCTTAGTACTCCTCAGCGTCTCAACAAAAACTGACGCATTTGCTAATACGAATGTTGCTGGCTGTCGGCTATCGGCCAGTACAAGAAATGCATGGCTGACAGCCGAGAGCTGACAGCCGACAGCCGTTTGTTACGCCGGTTGCAGACGCTCCGAGCGTTCCGGCTTGTCGGCGCCTTCGGCGTTCTGCTGGCTCGCAATCGCGGCCTGGCTCTTGCCTGATAGGATCGCGTCGGCCAGCATCCGCACCACGATTTCGATCGAACGCATGCTGTCGTCGTTGCCGGGAATCGGCAAATCGATCGTGTCCGGATCGCAGTCGGTGTCGATCAGCGCCACCGTGGCGATGCCCAGCTTGCGGGCTTCGCTCACCGCGTTCTTTTCCTTCTTCGGGTCGATGATCACCAGGCACTCGGGCAGCCGGGTCATCGTCCGCATGCCGTTCAGGTTGCGGTACATCTTGCGATACTCGCGATTCAAGGCCGACTGCATCTTCTTCGAGTAGGTGTTGATTTCCTCGCCGTTGCGGATGCGTTCAAGCTCCTCGAGCCGAGCGAGCCGATTGCGAATCGTGCGGAAGTTGGTCAGCGTGCCGCCCAACCAGCGATCGCTCACGTAGGGCATGCCGCAACGCAACGCTTCGCGTTCGACCGTGTCGGCCGCCTGCCGCTTCGTGCCCACGAACAGCACCAGGCTGTTGCGCGAAGCGAGCTGGGCCAAATACTTCTTCGCCCGCAGCAGCCCGCGAACCGTCTCGCGGACGTCGATGATGTGGATCAAGTTGCGGCGCGCGTAGATATACGGCCGCATCTTCGGGTTCCAGCGACTGGCCCGGTGCCCAAAATGGACACCCGCCTCCACCAGGTCTTTCACTAAAGTTGACAAAACAGACTCCTCAAAACGTGGCACACCGGCAAATGTCCCATGTCGTACGTCAGCCTTTCTAGGCTGACAGTACGCAATCGAGTCAGGCTGGAAAGCCTGACTTACTGGGCGTCCGGCGTTAGGTACAAACCTCGGCCAGGATTTCCACCCCCCACCGCCCGGGCCGATCGAGCTTGGGGTAGCCCTGTAACCTAGTGCCAGAACCGCTTTACGTCAACCGGGGCAGCGCGGGAACCGACGCCATTTCGCCGCGTATATAGGGCAGTTGCGATGCTTTTCGGCAAACTGGGGAGCGCATCATGTTCAATCGAATTCTCTCAGCAGCGTTCGTGGCAGCACTGGCCGGGGTTTTCCTGGCGCCGAGAGCGTTGGCCGCCGACGCGGCGACGCCTCCCACCGCAGATTCCGGCAAGTGGTTCCCGCTCTTCAACGGCCACGACCTCACCGGCTGGACGCCAAAAATCGTCGGCCACGCCGCCGGCGACAACTATGCCGACACCTTTCGCGCCAGGACGGCAAACTCTGCGTCTCCTACGACAAGTACGAGGGCCCCTTCAACGACCGCTTCGGCCACCTCTTCTACAACCAGCCGTTCTCGGACTATATCCTCCGGCTCGAATACCGCCTGGTCGGTGAGCAGTATCAGGGTGGACCCGACTGGGGCTACGCCAACAGCGGCATCATGATCCACGGCCAATCACCCGAGTCGATGGGCCGCGACCAGTTCTTCCCAGTCTCGATCGAGTTCCAACTCCTGGCCGGCCGACGCGGCCCCACCGGCAACGCCTGCTCCCCCGGCACCCATATCGTGCTCGACGGCAAACTCTTCACCACCCACTGCACCGACGTCGCCAAGCAAGTCGTCCCCATCGGCGAGTGGGCCACCGCCGAAGTCGAAGTCCACGGCAACAAGCTGATCCGCCACAAAATCAACGACCAAACGGTGCTCGAATACAGCGGCCCACAACTCGACGACAAGGACCCTGACGCCAAGCGGTTGCTCGAAGCCGGCGCCAGCAAAATGCTGACCGGTGGCACTATCTCGCTGCAATCGGAAAGTCACCCGGTTGAATTTCGCAACATTGAGCTCCAGCGGCTGGCGGAGTAACTCAGTCCGTGGGTCCGTCGCGCGTTCGATTCGCAGTCGCGCCACCGGCTCAGAGATCACACGCTCTTCGCCGTCGCAAATCGTTGCGGTGCCCTAAATCGACGAAAGGCCGGCGTGAGTCACGTCGGCCTTCCGTCTTCGTTTCGTACGACACGTCGCAAACCACGCGCTGCCCAACGATCAGCTGGGTCGCGGCGCGTTTATGCACAAGTGCGGCGGCAAGGGCGGGTCAACGCCATTGCGGCGATGCCCACGCCAAGCAGCAACAGCGACACCGGTTCCGGGACTTCCGTGTCCGACCGGAAAACCAACCCTAAGCGTACGCCGCCGCCAAATTCGACGTCTTCCACGACAAATCCGTCAGCCGGCAGCAGGTTGGCGATGATTCCCGGGTCGTCGGTCGAGATGAATCGTACGTGGATCGGCGACACGTCCACGTAGTCGCTGACGATGCCCTGCGAACCCGCGACGTCTCCCGGCGGTTCGATCACGTCGAAGCGCATCGCGGGAATGTCGAATTCAAGCACAGGCTCCGTCACTCCTTCTGGAAGCGGCTCAAAGATCGTTTCGTCGAAAATGGTCATGCCTGTACCCGGTCCAAAAGAACCGATGGTAATGGTGAGACGATCCGACGTTGGAGTCGCCGCATTGGTGACCTCACCGTCCGAACGGGCCGTGATCATGAACGGTTGAAACGATTCGAGTGCCGACGCTGGAATGCGGATCACGTCGGCCGGGGTCCGTGGTGGCAAACCATTCGGATTGTCATCGGAGGCGACGCGAACCTGGTACGGGCTGACGCTGAGCCGATCGCTGAGTTGAGAATTCGTACTGACCACTTCGCGAAAATCGATCTCATGCCCTGGGAATTCGAAGACCGCGTCAATTGGCTCACCCGGGATCTCCGGAATCAAATACAACTTGGGAGCCGGCAGCACGGCCACGGCCGTCGGATTGAGATCCTTGATGATCTCCTCTAGAGAATCGGAGATCGGCACGGCCTGCGCCTTGCACACGGCCGGCGTCAACGTCAACGATGCGAACAACCCACACACCAAACAAACTGAATGTACGACTCGCATTACACTCCTCCATTTAGATCTTTAGATCCGTAGCGCCGGCTGCAAACATGCAACAATCGCCTGCGCCAGATCAGGACTAGGTTCACTTGGGAAAACAAAAAGTCTTCGCCGACCAAAACTGAATGGAACCTGTCATTAGCGCTCTCCGTCTAGAGGCGGAACGGCTCGAAGAAATGGACAAGTGCGCGATCGCTGATTAGGACCAACTCCCGTTAAAACCTGCTGTTAATGTGCTCGCAAATTCTCGACAGCGAGTTAGCTCGCCCCTATTGTCTACAGTCGCCACACGTGAATGTCAACGAAATTCTTTGGCGATAGCCAAAGTTTCACCGAACATTAATCGTCCGGATTTAGCCGTCGTGATTGAGCGAACGTCTTGTTGGCGTCTGTCTTTTTGATCGGGGCGTGCACCGTATCGATCGGCCCGCCGACACCTGTTCAACATTGTCGTCGCGATCGCCGCCGCAGCCGATTTTCGGTCGAAAGAATGCAACGCCAATCTTGCGGCCAGCGAATGTGCAGACGACGGACTGCCTATGTTCGCGTGGCCGATCAGCCCTGCAAGAGCTCAATGAAAACGGAAAGCCGCGGAGTCGAATTTCGAACGACTGATCCCAGATAGCGCGAAGAGTCGTCTGCGACAGCCCTATTCTCGCCGCACGATCGCGAACCAGGCCTTCGGGCCCCCGTCAGAGAACGTCGCCCCGGTGAATTTCGGATTGAGCGCGAACCGCGTCGGCTGAAGCGACTCCACGGCCCACCCGTCCGCAAAGGCAAAGGCGTCGAGCAACTCCTGCCGCGAGATCCGCCGTGGGCCCTGGCCCTCCGGCTCCTCGTCGCTGAAGCACAACAGAAACAGCCGCCCACCCGGTTCGGTAACGTGTGCCAAGCCTTTCACATAACGCCGCCGATCTTCGTCCGAAAACACATGGAACAATCCGCAGTCGATCACGCTCGCAAACCGCTCGGCCATCAGTCCCAGCGCCAGCGCATCGGCCACGCGAAAATCGACCGCCAGCCCGCGCTCAGTCGCCTTGGCCGCGGCGCGCCGAACCGCCTCCTCCAAGAAATCGATCCCCGTCACGTCGAGCCCACGCTCCGCAAAGAACAGGGACGCATCCCCCGTCCCACACCCAGAATCCAACAGCGGCCCCACGACCTGGTCCGCCACTTCCACCAACGGCGCCTGCGGCCGCCCAATATCCCAAGGCGCCTCCCCCGCATAAGCGTTCGCAAACCTCTCCTGATCCGGCAATTGTGTCATGGTCGCAAGTCTCCGTCACTCGACAGGAATTCAAACAGAAAGGTGCATTGTCCTGGCAATTTAATATACTCAATGAGTCCCACGCGATATATGGATCTATTGCTAGCCCGCCCTCGCGAATGCAATCTGTTTTGAACGAGAACGAATGATGATTGACTGGAGTCGATTCCTCACTTGTTGGTCGCTGGAGCTCATGTCCACTGAGCTCGCAGCTCGCGTTGACCCACCGCCAGTGTCTACGGATTGGCTCGGCACTGCACCGGCCACGGACGACGAGATCGCGCATTTGGAGGAGCGGCTCGGCGCAATACTCCCCGACTCCTACAAGGCGTTTCTACGCACCAGCAACGGCTGGGCGCGAACCACACCATTCGTCGACCGCATTCGCGCGACTCAAGACGTCGAATGGTTCCGGACGGAAAACGAACAGTGGATCGAAGTCTATTCGGCATCGGGTTACCGCATCAGGGATGCCAAATACTATGTGTACTCGGAAGAAGGCGCGGCGGAATACCGCGCCAAGCACCTGGCATCCGTGCTGCAAATCTCCGACGTCGACGACGGAGTCTATTTGCTGAATCCGGAAGCGGTTACGCCGGACGGCGAGTGGGAGGCTTGGTTCTTCGCCAACTGGTTGCCAGGGGCCAAGCGATTTCCCTCGTTCGCCCACCTGATGCTGCATGAATATCGAATGTTCGCCGGCTTGTACGAATTGGAGCCGACTGACTTCGGTCTGCAAGCGCTGACGAGCTTTCCCGCCGACGTGCCTCGCGTCGCCGCCGACCGGACGCCAACCAAGTCTCGCACCGCGCCGTCCCTGGAAACGCTGATTGAACAAATGCGTTCAACAGACGCCAAATTACGGGCCAAAGCGGTGCGAGTTTTTCTGGGCCAGTTGAAGGGCCGGCGGAATGCGGCCAGGCCTGCGGATTTGGTGGGGCCCTTAACCGACCTGTTTCATGACTCCAAAGATGCGGCCGTACGGGCCGCTTGCATCTCGGCACTCACTGAGTTGGCCGAAGACGAACAGCCTCCCGCGCCGCTCCTCGAAGCACTCTCCGATTCGGACCCCGGCGTCGTGCTAACGGGTATCTTTGCCTCACCTATTTCCCGGATCGGCGGGCCGTCGAACCGCTTTGCCGGTTTATCGACTCTCGGGCCAATGTTTTGTTCAATGAGAACGCGATGCGTCAACTCGGAGAAATGGGGGACGAAAGGGCCGTGCCCACTCTCCTCAATGTGTTGCTCGACGTCGACAACGAGTTCGACCAAAGTTTCGGCACCGCTGCGATTGCGCTTGCGCGGTGTGGTCCCGCTGGATTCGATGCACTGGTGAAAGCCCATGGACACGAGGATCCGCGAATTCGGTTAGCTGCCGTTGTCGGTCTCGACGTCTCCGGTGACCTCAGGGCGAGTTCGCTGCTCGAACAGAGCGCAAAGGATCCGGACGCGCGCGTAAGAGGTCGAGCGCGGATACGAATGGGATCGTTCCATTTCAGAAACAATCGTTCTTAGTCCCTCAAGTTGCGCTGCGACAATTGCGCGGACAAAGCAGCTTTCGATCAATTCCGGACACTTTGCGCCTCAGCGACTTTGCATGAGGCGCTTCGCCTGCGACGGCCGGCAAGAGTGGCCATTTTTGCTCTCTTGTATTCCTGCCTCCTCGTGATATACACGTGCGTACACTAATACTGGTCGTGGGTTGGCTTCACCGAACGAGCGCCTCCCCGACCTAGCGGTGAGTCCCACTCCGATGGACTTTTGCGGACAATTCGAGGAACAGTTTTGTCACTCGCCTATCACGCGAATCTCGGGATCGGATGCGATTCTTCAGGCCATGCGACGACAATACGAACGCCAATCGTCACCTCCGCGCGTGTGCTCGTGTCGCGGCGAACTCGCAAGCGGCGCAGCCGTAACGACTTGCGAAGCGGACGGAAAATCAAGCTCGGACAAAACGCGATAAACTTCGAGCGCCAGCGCTATTTGTCCCAGGAGTCCGAGGCCGCCGATGACGGTTCGCGTCGCGCTGCGATACTACGCGCCGATCGCGCAGAGGCCCGCCAGGAGCGGATCGTGCAGCAGGCCATTGGTCGCCAGGATGCCGCGGTTATTTTTCAGCTCGCGGCCGTGGGAAAAATCGAGCGTCTCGCCGTCGAGGTCGGTCACGCGGCCGCCCGCTTCGGTGATCACCAGCGAGCCGGCCGCCTGGTCCCAGATTTTTTCCTTGTAGTCGGGCCGCTTCGGCGAGATCAACCGCAACAGCACGTCACCTGCCCCAGCAGCGAGCACGGCGTACTTGGCCTGGCTATCGAGCGGAACCGGCGAGGCCGTGATGCCGAGGTGCTCGGCCAGAGAGCCGATCTCGTCGGTGTTCGTGTGAGCCTTTTCGACGGACCGAAGAATGCGGGCGTCGGCCGGCGCGGTGCGATCGGAAACCTGCAGCCGCTGCCACTGGCCGTTGCCCACCAGCGGTTGCCACCACGTGCCCTCGCCGCGGACCGCCACCACGAGCGAACCCGCTCCATTGGGCACCAACTCGCTGCTGGCCGCCAGCTCCGGACAGCCGAGCACGCCGATCGTTACGACGCCCCGCTCGATCTTGCCAAGGGCCACTGCATACTGCTCGCGGCGCAAGAAGCCCTTCGTGCCGTCGATCGGGTCGAGCGTCCAGAACTCCGCCGGCGGGTCGCCACTGCCGCGATCGATCAGCCCGCAAACTTCCTCCGGCGTGGCGTCGGGCACCAAGCGGCGGACGAAGAGCGTCACTTGGTCCAGCGTGTCGATGCCCTCTTCGAGCCGCAGCGCGTCGGCCGACTCCTCGCCAATCAGCGTCGAGCCGGGCAAATGCTCGGCCAGCCGTCGGGCAACGACTGCCTGCGCGGCGAAGTCGCCCACAGTCACTGGCGAGCGGTCGTCCTTCGTCAGCGCCGGCGTTACCAGCTCCCGCTGGACCTCGCGCGCCAGCAGCGCGGCCTGACGCACCGCGGCAATCGCACACAGGATTTCAGGAGAGTCGAACGTCATGCAGAAAGCTACCCGGCCAGGGCTCGAACCTGGAATGAGGGAATCAAAATCCCTAGTGTTACCATTACACCACCGGGTATGAGGGCGGTGAATTCCGAATTATCGCATGACGAACGTCGGAAAAACTCTCCTCATTCGTCACTGCCGCACGCCAGTCTAGCGCGAAGCCAGTCGATTCGCAACGGAGAACGAGATCTGCTCAAGCTCGGTGGCCAGGTCGACGCCCACCAGACTCACGTCATCTGGTACCGACAGCGTCACCGGGGCGAAGTTCACGATGCCACACACGCCGGCGGCAATCGCCAGATCGGCCACCGTCTGGGCGGCCGACGCAGGGACGGTGATCATGGCCAGCTGAATCTGCTGGCGGGCGACGATTTCCTCAAGCCGATCCATCGGATGGACGCGGATGCCGTCGATGGTCGCGGCCTTGCTGGGATCCTCGTCGAACGCCGCCACGATTTGAAAGCCCTTCGCGCCAAATCCCTTGTAACCCAGCAGCGCCCGACCCAGGTTACCCACGCCGATCAGCGCCACGGTCCACACCCGGTCGGTGCCCAGGATGCGGCGGATCGCGGCCACCAGCTCCTCGCAGCGGTAGCCGATTCCGGGGTGGCCGAAGTGGCCAAAGCAGGTGAGATCCTTGCGAACTTGGGCATCGGTGAAGCCCAACAGCCGGCCAAGCTGGCTGGAGCTGATCGTCGTCTTGCCGCTTCGCAACAGGTGTTGCAGCTCGCGCAGGTAGAGACTCAGCCGATTGATCACTGCCTTGGGGACCTCGGCCGGGTCGGGCTGCGCCAGCTTGTGTTTGCCGGAATTCATGCCAAGCCGAGCGGCCACCGGCTCCTGGGGTTTTTCATTCACTGCCAGTGCCACTGTAAATGAGCGGTTTGGAACCAGCAAGTCGCGCAGTGCTGCGGCGGGATCGCAGGTCCAATCGCGGCAATCGCTTACGACAAGTTCGGTATTGCTAGCACGACCGGAACAACGGGCCAACCGGCCCCTTCGCGCCAGACGGCGCAGGTGGACGCCGACATTACATCGCCGGCCGCCTGCCGTCGCCTGTAAACCTATGCCAGCTAGAGAGTTGGTGCGGCTGAACCTATGCCGTTAGCGTTGCTTGGGTTAAATGCGGTATGCACGAAATTTACGTAAAACGGTTAAGGTACGTGGATTTGACGGCCCGAATTAACTACGGACGGGCAGCAATGCCTGCCCGCTCGACCAGCTTTTGGACCCACGTATTTTTTGGACTCACTTGAAGGAGGCGAAGGAGATGAGAGGTTGCACTTTAGCGCCGCTTGTCGCCGCCCTGGCTCTGATGCTCACCCCAATTGGGGCGGACGCCGGGTGGTGCGGTTTGCGCGCTATTCATGTTGTGCACCCTGTTGCAAGGTCGAGTGCCACACCGTTATGAAGACGGTGCGGTGCGTCGAGTACGAGCAACAGCAGGTCACATGCCACAAGACAGTTTGGGAGCGAGTGTGTGAGAACCGCGTGATCAACTGCACGAAATACGTGCCCGAGACACGCACCCGCGAGGTCTGCTACACGGTCTGCAAGCCGGTGTGGGAGACACGCTGCCGCAACTACACGGTCTGCAAGCCCGTGTGGGAAACGCGGTCGAAGGACATCTGCTACACGGTCTGCAAGCCAGTCTGGGAAACCAAGACGCGTTGCTACACGGTCTGCAAGCCGGTGTGGGAAACGCGTACGAAGGAAATTCCCTACACGGTCTGCAAGCCGGTGTGGGAAGAAAAGACCCGTTGCTACACGGTCTGCAAGCCAGTCTGGGAAACCAAGACCCGCTGCTACACCGTCTGCAAGCCGGTCTGGGAAACCCGCACGAAAGAGATTCCCTACACGGTCTGCAAGCCGGTGTGGGAAGAAAAGACCCGTTGCTATACGGTCTGCAAGCCAGTCTGGGAAACCAAGACCCGCTGCTACACCGTCTGCAAGCCGGTCTGGGAAACCAAGACTCGCTGCTACACGGTTTGCAAGCCGGTTTGGGAAACCAAGACCCGCTGCTACACCGTCTGCAAGCCGGTTTGGGAAACCCGCTCGAAGGACATCTGCTACACCGTTTGCAAGCCGGTGTGGGAAGAGAAGACCCATTGCTACACAGTTTGCAAGCCAGTTTGGGAAACCCGGACCAAAGACGTGACCTACTGCGTCAGCAAACCGGTTCACTATACGAAGAAGATCATGTGCAAGTCGGGACATTGGGAAACTCAGCAGTATGAGGTTCCCGGTCCGGTTCGCAAGCGTTGCGTCCGCGAGCCTGGCTGCTGGTCGTACAACCCCTGCACCTGCTGCTGCTGCTATCACCCTGGCAAGTGCCACACCGAGTGTGTGCAGTGCCCGCCGTTGAAGTGCTGCAAAAAGGTTTGGGTTCCGGAGTGCATCGAGAAAGAGATCTGCTGCTGCAAGATGGAGTGCGAAACTCGCGTGAAGCAGTGCTGCTACAAGGTCTGCAAGATGGTGCCGGAACAACGGACTTGCACGTACAAGGTCTGCCACATGGTGCCGGAGCAGCGCACCAAGACCTGCTGCTACAAGGTTTGCAAGATGGTGCCGGAACAGCGGACCTGCGAGTACAAGGTCTGCCATATGGTGCCGGAACAGCGGACCTGCGAGTACAAGGTCTGCAAGATGGTGCCCGAGCAGCGGACTTGCGAGTACAAGGTTTGCCACATGGTGCCCGAGCAACGCACTTGCACCTACAAGGTTTGCAAGATGGTGCCCGAGCAACGCGTGAAGACCTGCTGCTACAAGGTCTGCAAGATGGTGCCCGAGCAGCGGACTTGCGAGTACAAGGTCTGCCACATGGTGCCCGAGCAACGCACTTGCACCTACAAGGTCTGCAAGATGGTGCCCGAGCAACGCGTGCGGACTTGCTGCTACAAGGTCTGCAAGATGGTGCCGGAACAGAAGACCTGCTGCTACAAGGTCTGCCACATGGTTCCGGAACAGCGCACCAAGACCTGCTGCTACAAGGTTTGCAAGATGGTGCCGGAACAACGGACCTGCACCTATAAGGTCTGCAAGATGGTGCCGGAACAGCGGTCGAAGACCGTCTGCTACACGGTCTGCAAGCCGGTTTGCTACCAGAAGACGATCCAATGCTGGAAGTGCGTGCCGAAGTGCGTGCCCTACACCGTCACCCGGTGTGTGCCCCACTGCGTCTGCAAGCAGATTCCGGTCAAGGTTCGTTGCTGCGTCCCCTGCTGCCCCAGCACTTGCTGCGACAGCTGTGGCGACGGCGGCTGTGCCGGTGGCTGCGGCTGCGGTAACTAACCGCACGGCAGATTGAGACTTCCCTCCACCGCTGAGGGAACGAGAGCTGGTCGAATGAAACCCACAAGGCGGGTCGACTCGAACGCGAGTCGGCCCGCCTTTTCTTTTTTCAATATGGCATTCTGACTGAGTGACCGAGAGGATTGGTGCGGTTGCAGTCACGTGGAAACGGTTTGCTCATTCTCGGTATCGTAGTTTCTGAGAACACGGACCTCTCGATCGGAGCGAGAGAAGATCTGTATCACCTGTTCTCCGCCCAATTTAGATCCTGCGGGCCCAGTCGCCATTCTAAGACCCAAAAGTCTCCCAAACTCGGCGGCTTGTTGACACCATTACTGCCCCACAAGTAGAATCTCAAGTAACGAAGATCGGATTTAGATTCCCCTTTTTCAATCGGTAGGAACCAATCGCATGCGCAAATTCCTGCGCCGACTTGTAGCAACGTTTGCAGCTTTTTTCATTGTCGTTTTCGCGGAGTTGCGAGCGGACACAATTATCAACGTCCCGCCAACGACTATTCCCTCGGTGCCAACTAGCCCTTAAACAAGCGAACGTTAATGGGTAATTGGCGTTGTATTTTTGGGGTTGGCCAGTGCGTGCACGACCGGCCTGACGCGGTCGGCGTCGGGGGGGAGTTGTCGAATTCTGGGTTGCTTCATTTCGCGACTCGTTGACACGTCTGTGTGGTTCAGGGTGGCGGCGGACCGGAGCATCCAGACTCCGGCTTCATCGGCGGCTCCGTCAACAACGCAACGTCCGGCACAAGCGGAAGAACACCGGCAAGCGTGGGTGATAGTTCAGTACGCGGTAGATCAGCTGGCGGCCCGTGCGGACGATCTGGCAGGGAATCTTGATGAAGGCGCAGAGGAACGTCTTGAACTCCATCCGCAGCACTTCCTGTTTCTGCGCCCGATGCGCTTCGCCCCAGCGGCCATCCTCCGGCAACGACAACGCCCACCACGACTTGAGGTTCCACGCCAAGCCGGTCATCACCATGTAGGCCCAATTGCTGTAGAGATTATCGACCGGTGCCGAGAGCGCCCGCACTCCGCCGGCCAACTGAGCAATCAAGTTCTCTTGATCGCAGCGGTCGTTGGCCTCGAACACCACGTCCTCGGCATCGACGGCCCAATCGTTGGTGATGTAGAAGAAGTAGCGAATCTCGTCGAACAGCCGCGTCTCGCCCTTCTCGTGCGAAATGTTCTTGCGGAGCACGATCAGGCGGTACGACTGCTCGCACGCCGTGGGCCTGTATTCAAACTCCGCGTAATCCTCGCTCTGGAGCCGCAGAACCTCGAACTCGCGGCGGCGGATGATCCGCTGCTTCACGTTTTTGGGTCTCTGCCGCGCTGCGGTCCGCACTTCGTAACGCGGCTCGCGGAGGAGCTTCTGCCAGGCCGTGTTCGGCAGGTTTTCCGCGATTTCCTCCAGATTGGGCAGGGCCTTGAAGCCAAAGTAGAAGCTCACCTCCTCGGCATCCCAGGCGTCGAGCTGCTCCGACTGGCTGAAGGCCGTGTCACCGCGAAGCACGATCTTGCGGAAGCCCGCGCGACGGCACAAGGCGATGGCCCCGTCCGCCTCCTCGGCGGCTCCTTCGTGGCTGGGCCGATTCCCGGAGCGATTGACCACGCGGAGCACTTCGCCGGTTTCGGCCAGAGTGACCAACAAGGGATGGTAGCCCCAAGTGCCCTTGTAAGAGATGTCCATCCCGACTTTGCACTCGCCGGTGGTGACCACCAGCGTGCCGTCGAGGTCGATGGTGGCGCGGTCGAAAAACTTCTTCGGCTGCTGGGCCCAAACGTTCAGCCGCGCGTCGTCGGCTGCCCGCATCAGCGAGCGGACGTCTCCTTCGTCGAACCGACGGCAGAAGTCGCCGGCGGTGGTGGGATCGGGGATCCGCTCCGTGCCCAAGGCGTCGAGGAAGGCCTCGTCATTGCGGCGCAACTCGACGTCTTCCAGCCGGGTGCCGTCGCACAAGGCGTTGTAGGCCAGATTCAGCACGTGGTCCGACTCGTGATAAGGCCTGTGGATTTTCAGCAGGTGCAGGCGGCGATCGATGGCCTCGATCAGCCCGATTTCCCGAGCGAGTCGATGCACCACGCCGATGCCGCCCACGCCGATCCCTCGGGTCTTGTCGGCCAGTTCGAAACGGATGTTCGACGCCGTAAACATGGGCGTTCCCTGATCGGCACGCGGCCCGGCCAACCGTTGCTCGATGCGTCGCTGGGCTTGCCGCAGACGTTTCGGTATACTGTGTTTCACTCGAAATCCTCCTTGTGTCGTGGGGTGGGCTTGCACTGTGTGCCCATGATACCCGTAAAACAGGGGTGGTTTCGAGTATTTTTATGCAATCAGCGTGAAAGCTTCGCTTGCTTAAGGACTAGCTATCCTGTTTCCGCCGGAACAACGCTTAATATTTATGATGGAGCCGAGGTCTATCGGGAATTGAGCGTGCAGTCAGGTGCAACGGTAAACGTCTATGGAGGAGAACTGGAACAGCCGATCACAGTTGGCGATGGGGCCTCGTTCAACATTTTCGACGGGGGCCTATTGGGCCCACGGAACTACGAACTGTTCCTAAGCGTAGGCTCCCATGCAACAATCAGTGGTGGCCGATTTACTCGAAATATTCTCAAGCAGCAAACTGCGACATTAGTCTTGGAGGGTGTGGACTTTGCGCTGGACGGAGTTCCGGTGGGCAGTCTGGAGGAGGCTAGCGACGAAGCAGAAATCCTCATTCCTCAAGAAACTTTCTTCACTGGGATTCTTGCCAGCGGTGCACCATTTAGCTTCTACCAGGGAGTGGGCTTTGGTGATCGGATTTTTGGCGAGGTGGTCTTACGCCGGTCGGTTCGCCCTGCGGGACCGCAAACTATTCACTTGCCGATTGATGCCGCGCCATCCGGCGTTTTGCCCAGCCAAACTGTGATCGTTGAAGAAGGTGGAGTTCTGCCTCAAGGCACGGCTGCGGCCGCGGGCAGCTTGGTTGAAATTCGTGGTGGCGAGGCGGTTCAACTACGAGCACTGGGTGGACAAGTCCTCATGTCAGGAGGCGTTGGTTCGGTCGAAGCGTATCCTGGCTCATCAATTTCATCTCACAGGCGGCCGATTCTCAGTGATTCAAACTTGGGAAGATACAGATGTCGTGGTTGACGGCGGCAGTATAGGTGCATTTAGTCCCGACGGCGGGACCGACATCCGGATTGCGGGCGGAAGCGTTGACGCGCTTTATCTTAACGCAGGAGTCCGCGTTCTCGTTACCGGTGGTGAAATTGCACGGATTTACCAGTATTCGTCAGATGCCGCGTTGGAGCTGCGTGGCGGTTTGCTGAAAAATCAATTGACTATTCCATCTCAGGCCGATTTCGTTTGGGCAGGGGGTAGCATTGGTCCCGACGACTATGCTCGGATATTTTCGCAGAGCGATGCCGACATAACTATCTTGGCTAAAGGCTTTGCGCTTGACGGCTCTCCGATTAGTGGTCTTGAGAATGTTGGCGACTCGTTAGTTCTTTCAAACCGCGGTGGTGAGACTCTGGAGATCGCCTGGCTCGACGGAACTACAGGGAAGCTGCAACTTCAAACATCAGTTATACCTCGGCCGGACATGCCGCAAACGGCCCCGACTTCGATAATTTCATCGCAAACGACTTTGCGATTAGTGGTGGTGCCTGAGCCGAGTTGCGCTGCAATGTTTGTCTTGGCAATCCTGTCGTTGAATAAGACGCGCCGCCGCTGGTGACTGTGGCTTCGGCAACTAACTTCAGGCCCGGTAGAATTCTTCCTCCGGAGCGAGCGGACCAGAGCCGGTCTAGGAAACCCAGGCGGCGGGCCGACTCGAAAGGGTCGGACCACTTTTTTCATTGGTTCGAGAGCCCGAAACATCTATGATTCAGCGGCGTTCGACGGGCAGGCCAGCGGCTTCCCAAGCGTCCATCCCGCCTGCGACGTTGACAATGTTGGGATATCCGGCAGCCGTCATCGCCTCGCACACCCAGCCGCTGCGGCCGCCGACGTGGCAGAGGAAATACAGGGGCTGGTCGGCCGAAAGCGTGCGCGACCGCATCAATGTGTGCGGCTCGATCGCATCCATCGGCACGTGCCGAGCCAGCGGCGTGCGCAAATCGCGGTATTCCTCCGGCGAGCGGACGTCGATCACTTCGACCGGTTTCGTTCGGCTTAGTTCGTGTAGCTCTCGCACCGTGATTGTCTTCATACCTGGGCATCCCTGAGTGTCCCCCGGTTCAGAAAAGGAGCATGGCAAATGCGGCTAAATCTACCGCTCCGGCAGGAGAACTGCAAAGTCATTTTTTCTCTATTACTAGCGATGAAGCAGCAGCATTGCTCGCGTCCCGCTTTTCCATCAATACCTGACAATCGCGTGCCCGACTGGTGGCTGAGCATGCTGTGCCAAATGCCGAGAAAATAGACTTTGCAGTTCTCCTGCCGCTCCGGTGCTTGCCTTGACGCCCGCCGGACACGGCAGATACATTAATTGGTTTGCACTTAGCGCAGTTTTCCCAGCCAGCAAAATCGGGAAAGGCTGCTCGCCGCTCGCTATCGTACCCGAGCGCGTGTTTTCAACACAAGCTATTCCCAACACAAGCAAGGTGACACCGACATGGCAACCGCGAGCCTGGAACGCAAAGCGAAGCAATCTCCCTCTCACAAGGATTCGTCGAACATGGCGCAGTCGAACGGGCACGCCCCGAAAATGATCTACTACTTCGGTCGCACCAAGACCGAAGGCAAGGGCCATCAGAAGGACCTCTTGGGCGGCAAGGGAGCGAACCTCGCCGAGATGACCAGCATCGGCTTGCCGGTGCCGCCGGGCTTCACGATCACCACCGAGGTCTGCGACCTCTACTACAAGAGCGGCCGCAAGCTGCCCGCCGGCATGATGGACGACGTGGCCAAGAACATTGCCACGCTCGAAAAGGAGCTCGGCAAGAAGTTCGGCGACGCGAACGATCCGCTCTTGGTCTCGGTCCGTAGCGGCGCGGCCCGCTCGATGCCGGGCATGATGAACACGATCCTCAACCTCGGGCTCAACGACCAATCGGTCGTCGGCATCGCCAACGCGACCGGCAACCATCGCTTCGCCTACGACGCCTATCGCCGGCTGATCAACATGTACGGCGACGTGGTGTGCGGCGTCGACCACGAACACTTCGAGATCGCGTTCGACAAGATCAAGAAAAAGTACCGCGCGAAGGTCGACAACGAGGTGCCATTGGAAGGCATGATCCAGCTCTGCAAGGATTACGAGGCCGTCTTCAAGAAGCACTTCGGCAAGCCCTTCCCGCAGGAACCGATCAAGCAGCTCGAGCTCGCCATCGAGGCGGTGTTCAAGAGCTGGATGCAGCCGCGGGCCGTTTCCTATCGGCAGGTCGAAAACATCACGGGCCTGCTGGGCACGGCCGTCAACGTCCAGTCGATGGTGTTCGGCAACATGGGCGACGACTCGGGCACCGGCGTGGCCTTCACGCGCGATCCGGCCACCGGCGAGAACAAGTTCTACGGCGAGTTCCTGATCAACGCCCAGGGCGAAGACGTGGTGGCCGGCATTCGCACGCCGCAGCCCGTCGACGAAATGCCGAAGTGGAACAAGAAGTGTTACGACCAGTTGATCGGCATCAAGGACAAGCTCGAACAGCACTATCACGACGTGCAGGATATCGAGTTCACGATCGAGAAGAACACGCTGTTCATGCTGCAGACCCGCACCGGCAAGCGGACCGGCGCCGCGGCGGTGAAGATCGCCTGCGACATGGTCAAGGAGAAGCTGATCGACGAAAAGACGGCGGTCGAACGGATCCCGGCCGGCGACCTGACGCAACTGTTGCTCCCCAGCTTCAGCCCGGCGGCGAAGAAGTCGGCGAACCGTGCTCACGATCGGCCTGCCGGCGTCGCCAGGCGCGGCGGTCGGCAAACTGGCATTCACGGCGGCCGAGGCGGTCGAACGCACGAACGCCGGCGAGGCGGTGCTGCTCGTGCGCAAGGAAACGAACCCGGAAGACATCGACGGCATGCACAAGGCCGTCGGCATCCTCACCAGCACCGGCGGCATGACCAGCCACGCGGCCGTGGTGGCCCGCGGTTGGGGACGCTGCTGCGTCGCCGGCGCCGGCCAGATCGCGATCGACGAGAAGGCTCGCAAGATCAAGGTCGGCGGCAAGACGTTCACCCACAAGGACACGCTCTCGATCGACGGCTCGACCGGCGAAGTGATGGCCGGCAGCGTGGGCACGCAAACGCCGAAGCTCTCGGGCGACTTCTGCCACGGTGATGGGCTGGGCCGACAAGTATCGCACGCTCAAAGTCCGCACGAACGCCGACACGCCGGCCGACGCCAAGCGGGCCCGCGATTTTGGCGCCGAGGGCATCGGCCTCTGCCGCACCGAGCACATGTTCTTCGAGGGCGAGCGCATCCAAGCGATGCGGGCGATGATCCTGGCCACCACGACCAAGGATCGCCGCGCCGCCCTCAAGAAGCTCCTGCCGCTCCAGCGGAAGGACTTCATCGGCATCTTCAAGGCGATGGACGGCCTGCCCGTGACGATTCGCCTGTTGGATCCGCCGCTGCACGAATTCTTGCCGCACGACGCCAAGAGCCAGGCCGCGATGGCCAAGCAGCTTGGCGTTTCGGCGGCCGACGTGAAGGCTCGCGTCGAACAGCTTCACGAAATGAATCCGATGCTCGGCCACCGCGGTTGCCGCCTGGCCGTTACCTATCCGGAAATTCTCGAGACGCAGGTCCGGGCGATCACCGAAGCGGTCATCGACTGCAAGGGGAAGAAGATCAACGCGATCGCCGAGATCATGATTCCGCTTGTGGGCACGGCGAAGGAGCTGGAAGTGCTCGTCGCTCAGGTCCGCGCGACGATCGATGAGGTCAAGGAAGATAAGAAGTTCAAGGGCGACCTCGGCATCTTCGTCGGCACGATGATCGAGATTCCGCGTGCCGCGCTCACGGCCGACGAGATCGGCAAGATCGCCGAGTTCTTCAGCTTCGGCACGAACGATCTGACGCAGATGACGTTCGGTTTCAGCCGCGACGACATCAACACGTTCCTGCCGGATTACCTCAAGCAGGAATTGCTGCTCCGCGATCCGTTCCAAACGCTCGACACGACCGGCGTGGGCCAGCTCGTCGAGATGGGCGTCACGAAAGGCCGTTCGGCCCGAAAGGGTCTCAAGTGCGGCATCTGCGGCGAGCACGGCGGCGACCCCGACTCGATCAAGTTCTGCCAGAAGGTCGGGCTCGACTACGTCTCGTGCAGCCCGTTCCGCGTGCCGATCGCTCGGCTGGCGGCGGCGCCAGGCGGCGAATGCGGCAAGAAGTAGCAGAAACGACCGAATTACCCTGCCATTTTTTCCGCTTCGGACGAGCGCGGGCGTCTGCTGCCGTGTTCTCCTGGCTTCGTCGCGGACGATGCGCACCGTCGCACCCGGCGGGCGTGCGGCGTTCTTGCACATAGCCGCGTGCGTGGCCGCCGAGGAAGAACGTGAAAAATTCTGCGGCAGGGCCTTCGGTGAATTGAGTTTCGAGCAGTGTCGAGCATCTCGTCCCAGGGAAGACCGCTGCGGTAAATCACGCGATAGGCTTCCTTGAGGTCGGCCACTTGTTGTGGTTGTGAAGCCGGCTCGGCGCAGGCCGACGCGGTTGAGGCCGACGACCATCGTCGATCCGCCATCGACCGTGACAAACGGCGGCACGTCTTGCCGGATGCGGGCCAGGCCGCCGACCATCGCCAGCCGACCGATGCGGCAGAACTGGTGCACCGCCACACCGCCAGAGAGAAACGCACGGTCGGCAACGGTCACGTGTCCGCCAAGCATCGAGTTGTTGGTAAGGATCACGTTATTGCCGAGCGTGCAGTCGTGGGCCACGTGGGCGCCGACCATCAGCAGGCAGCCGTTGCCGATCCGGGTGACTTTGTCGGCTTCCATCGCCCGGTGGACGGTCACGTTCTCGCGGATCACGTTGCCGTCGCCAATCACCAGCCGGCCGGGGAATTCCGGCATGTGCAGATGCTGCGGCATGCCGCCCAGCACCGCCCCTTCGCAGACGATGTTGCCGCGGCCCAGCGACGTGCCGGTCCGCATCACGACCCGGCTGGCCAGCGTCGAGTTATCGCCAATTTCGACGCCCGGCTCCACGACCGAGAACGGGCCGATCTTCACGTTGTTTCCGATGAGCGCATGAGGACTGACGGCAGCAAGTGGGTGAATCGACACAAGCGGGTCCTTATTGCTGGTAGAAGGTCCGCGCCGGTGAGTAGGCGGCGCTGGCGGTTGGCGTCGGCCGGGGCATTTGCGGGTGCTCGACCTCGTCTGAAAGTTTCATCGGTTGTGGCAATTAGCCCGGCTTAGCCGGAGGTAACGATTTTTCCCATCTTGCGAGGCAGCGGCGTATGGGCGGAGGGCGAGCGTTGAGCCGCTAAAATCCAAGCCAGAGCGACGCCACGGCACGCATCGCTGCTGGCGCTAGCATCGACATCTTCGTCATCATTGAGGACCCCAATCCATGGCCGATGCCGTCGAGCTGTACGACCAGGCAGACCGACTCAAAGACGCGGGCAAGCTCGAAGAGGCGGCTGCCAAGTTCAACGAGGCGCTCGTCGCCGATCCGAGCTACGCGCTGGCCCATTCGGCGCTGGCGATCGTCGAGCAAAAGCTCGGCCACCATGAGGAGGCCGTCCAGCACGCCCAAAAGGTGTGCGAGCTCGCGCCGGACGACCCCTTCAGCTTCACCGCGCTGAGCGTCATCCTGCAGCGCGTGTACGCCGGCACCGGCGACCAGCAGTACATTCGGCTGGCCGAAGACGCGATGGAACGCAGCCGCATGTTGCAGTCGCACCACTAGCCGCCATCGAGCCGGAGCCCCGCCATGCCCTACGTCGCTGATGCCGATCGCTACGAATCGATGCTCTACAATCGCTGTGGTCGCAGCGGCGTTCGGCTTCCCGCCGTGTCGCTGGGTCTGTGGCACAATTTCGGCGGCGTCGATGCCTACGAAACGGGCCGCGCCATCGTGCGGCGGGCGTTCGATCGCGGGGTGACGCATTTCGACCTGGCCAACAACTACGGCCCGCCGCCGGGCTCGGCCGAGGAAAACTTCGGCCGGATGTTGCGGGATGACCTGCGGCCGTACCGCGACGAGCTCGTGATCTCGACGAAGGCCGGCTACACGATGTGGCCCGGCCCCTATGGCGACTGGGGCTCGCGGAAATACTTGCTCTCTAGCTTGGACCAAAGTCTCCAGCGGATGGGGCTCGAGTACGTCGACATTTTTTATTCCCATCGGCCCGATCCCGACACGCCGATCGAAGAAACGATGGGCGCCCTCGACTCGGCCGTGCGACAGGGCAAGGCACTCTACGCCGGCCTCTCGAATTACTCGGCCGAACAGACCCGCCAGGCCTGCGACATTCTCGATCGGCTGGGCACGCCCTGCTTGATCCACCAGCCGAAGTATTCGATGTTCGAACGGTGGGTCGAGGGCGGACTGCTGGACGTGCTCGGCGAACGAGGCGTCGGCTGCATTCCGTTTTCGCCGCTCGCTCAGGGGCTGCTCACCGATCGCTATCTCGCGGGCATCCCCGAGGGCTCGCGGGCCGCGAAGCCACACGGCTTCCTCCAGCGCGAGCAGGTGACCTCGGAGAAGCTCGACCAAATTCGCAAGCTCAACGAACTGGCAAAGCGTCGCGGCCAATCGCTCGCCCAAATGTCGCTCGCCTGGGTGCTCCGCGATCCGCGGGTGACGACGGTGCTCGATCGGCGCGAGCAGCATCGCGCAACTCGATCAGAATCTGGCCTGCCTCGACAATCGTTCGTTCAGCGACGACGAACTGGCGGCGATCGAGGCGATTCTGAAGGATTCGTGCTAGCGACGACAGCGAGCGATTGACGGCCCAGTGCGGCTCTCCGCCTCGTTCGACGTTCTCCCCTCTTTCGACTCTGCAGAATCGATCGAACGTCGAGGAGTTGCCACGGGCGAATTTTGGATTTTTGGAACACCTTCGCGAAACACGATTCCCTGTTACAAAAATCACTTTCATTGTCACACCCCCTTTCTCGAAACGCCTGAAAAACTAGGCGGATTTGCACAGGCGCCGTTCCAAAAATGGTCGAATTCGCGCCTCATGGGCAAAGTTCCAAAATTCACGCCCAGCAGCCGCCCCGGTTCGGTGTCAAAGGTTTCAAAACTGTGGGCAAGCGCCCTGCGGCTAATCGGACCAGCCGAATCGCGCTAGCGTCCGGTTGCTCTGGGCTTTGGCCGTTGTCATCCACGAGCCGGCCACTCACTAATCGAGTGGCAAGCGTCGACCGTCCGCTGGAGAAACTAGCGTTTGCGGCGCGCGATCGTTCAAATTGCCAAACAGCAGCGTCCCGTCGGCGCTCGGGACGGAGGACCGCTGGCAGAGGGAATCGCCTCACGCCAGCGGCTCGGGCCTCGCACGCCCCGTCCGCGTGGATACGTGTTCATTTGTATCACAGCGAGTGCCAGCGCCTAGCCCCGATTTTCGGACACTGGGGAAAGCGGAGAGACAAGAGCGGAGTGCCGAGAGCCAATCCCTTGGGCAGCTCTGACCCTTTCAAATGACAATCTGCGGTTCGACACAGTACCGGCCGGACCGGGCCTGGCGAGATGGGTGGCCCCGGATCGGGGCCCTTTGTATTATGATGTGGGCCAGTACCTAGCCCCAATTTTCGGATACCCGGCGCATCGCCGTGAAACCATTTGGTAACTCTTTGCGGCCGACCAAGTAAAGAACAGACCTGACTCCTTAGATTTCTGCCCTTGGACTTCTGCGCGTTGGTGGGAAGCTCCGCAAGCTGCTTACGCGAAGCGTGAACGGTTGTTGTTACGACATCGAGGGTGTCCTTTATGAGTGATTCAATCCAAAACGAGGGAGAGTTATCGAGACAAGTCGTAAGGGCTTTTGATGGAGTTTCCTATCCTGGTGATGACAAACTCGTTTCACACCATTGTCCAGAGTGTGAAGAAATCGTCGACGCTTTCCGGGGCAAAGATTGGCGCGGACTTCCTGTACGTTTTCTCCTCCAACACCATGCGGCGCTAAGTTTACTCACGCCGGAGGCCTATCAGTTTTTTCTGCCAGCTTTCATTCTCATCTCGATTCTAAATTATGAAGAAGCCGATATCGTTCCGGAATATGTTGTCTATGGCCTAGGTCCAGGATCGGACTCCCGAGACCGCGATAGCTTTCAGGCGCAGGATGAAACTTCTTACGCCAATTCAGCGTGAGGCCATCAGGTCGTTTCTGAAGTGCCTGCGTTTGCGGGTTGGCGCCAATGATCCGCTCTGCGAAGACATCGATGAAGCCTTAACGAATATTGGACATGATTATTAGATGAAGATGTGAAGTGGTCGAACTGACGTGTCACGAGAATCGTACGGCCCGGAAAAGGTGTCCGGAACGAATGGCACTTGAACTTTCGTTAGTCCTGTTGTGACAGACTAATATGGATTGAAAGGGCCATTCGTGTCGGGAACCGAATCGAAATCGGTTCGTCCACCTTCGTTTCCTCGTAGGACATTCGTAGGGTGGGTCGAGTCGAACGAGACCCACCATTTGGTAGAACAAATGGTGGGTCTCGCGGAGCTCGACCCACCCTACGATCGAATATTATAGTCCTACGCAACCTGCTTACCAGGACGTTTGGCGACTGTGGTAGTGACCTTCACGCGACGGCCGAGCCGGTGGAGGTACTTCGTCAGCCTGTCGGCGGTCATTTGGGAGATTTTTCCGTTCAGGAGATCACTGGCCTTGGGCTGGCTAATGTCGAGCCGCTTCTCAACATCTCTCGACGTGAACTTTCTCTTGGCGACCACCTTCATGATCTCGTTGTGAAGCGTGAGCTTCAGTTCAAGAACGGCCGCCTCCTCGGTCGAAAAACCGAGATCCTCGAACAGCTTGTCGGTTGTCACATGAGTCGATTGGCTAACTGTTTTTCTGTGCATTCCTCGAGCCCTGCCCTACGATCGCTGTTTACAGCCCTGCGTTGAGCCCCTGCAAATCGGCGGGCACGAAGCGGCCGTCTTTGCGGACTAGCTCGCCGTCGAACCAGATTTCGCCGCCGCCGTAGTCGGGGCGTTGGATGAGCACGAGGTCCCAGTGGATGCGGCTCTTGTTGCCGTTGTCGGCGATTTCGTAGGCTTGGCCGGGCGTGAGGTGGAATGAGCCGCCGATCTTTTCGTCGAACAGCGTGTCGAGCATCGGCTCGCGGACTCGGTTGTTCACGCCGATCGCCCATTCGCCGCAGTAGCGGGCGCCCTCGTCGGAGTCCAACAACGCGTTGATCTTCTCGGTCTCGTTCGCCTCGGCGGCGACGATCTTGCCGTCCTTGAATTCGAACTCGACGTTCTCGTACACGACGCCTTGGTAGCGCGACGGCGTGTTGAAGCGAATCGTGCCGTTGATGCTGTTGCGGACCGGGGCGGTGAAAACTTCGCCATCGGGGATGTTGCGGTCGCCGTAGCAGGGGATCACGGGGATGCCCTTGATCGAGAATTCCAGCTCCGTGCCGGGCGAGACGATCCGCACGCGGTCGGCCGCTTCCATCCGCGCCACGAGCGGCTTCTCCGCTTCCTTCATCGCGGCGTAGTCGGCCGTGCAGACGTCGAAGTAAAACTCTTCGAAGGCCTGGGTGCTCATCTTCGCGGCCTGGGCGAACGAATCGGTCGGATAACGCAGGACGACCCATTTCGTCTTCTTGATGCGAACATCGGTGTGGACCTGCTTCCACCAATGCTGCTGATAGAGGTCCATCTTCGGCTGCGGCACGTCGGCAAATTGGCTGCTGTTGGCGGCCCCGCGGATGCCGACATAGGCCTGCACCTGCTCCATCCGATCGCTCTCGAGCTTGCCGGCGAGCTTCATGCTCTCCTCGGTCGCGGTGCGATAGAGCGACCGCAGCACGGCATTCGATTTCCAAGAAACGAGCGGAACCGCACTGCGCGCCGCTGCGCCCTCCACCAGCGCGAGACAAGCGCAGCGTCCGGCAGGTCGAATGCTTCGATGAGCACTTTTTCGCCTTTTTTGATCTGGCAACTGTGGTCAAGCAGCAAATCGGCAAGAGTGTCAATACGTGGGTCGTGCATGGCGGAAAGGCTTCGGGAGGCAGGAGTCGGGATTCAGGGAAGGCAAGACCTGGTTGCAAGCCAACAACTCGCCAACCATTCGTGCTTGGGCATTTCAGCCCACCATGATAGGCTGTTGGGCAACGCTCAACAACCGCGGCGACGATTGCGGAGTATACTTGAGATAATCGTGCAGTTAGCTAAACCGCATGCGATGGACAGGCTTAATATGGCGGATCCAACTTCTTCAACCACATCCTCAGACGGCGGAACTTCCTTTGCCGAAACGGCGCTTGTCCTGGGCGGCAAAAGTGCCGACGAGGCGCGGCGGACCGGGGCGATCGACACGGCCGACGACGAAGTGGAAGCTCTGTTCGCGCCGCAATATCAGACGGTGAACAGTCCCGTGCATCGGGCCGTGTGGGAGCGCGGCGTGCCGGTCGAGTTGTTCACGAGCTCGTCGCCAGTGACGCCGCCGGACGTGCAACAGGTGATGGACGAGTCGATCGCCGTGGCGAAGAAACACACGGCCGCCCGCACACTGCTCAACGACGAAGGGCGAATCGCCGAGTCGGTGTTTGCCGAATTGGGTGCGGCCGGCTACTGGGGGCTGTTGGTCGACAAGGAATATGGTGGCTCGGGCGCGCCGTTCAGCTCGTTCGCGCCGTTCCTGACGCGGATGGCACTGGTCGAGCCGACCGTCGCCGGGCTGGCGTCGGTGCACGGCTGCATCGGCGCGGTCGATCCGGTGCGGACTTTTGGGAATGCAGAACAAAGGCAGCGGTTTTTGCCGGGGCTGGCGAGCGGCGAGCGGCTCAGCGCGTTCGCACTTACCGAGCCGTGCGCCGGCAGTGATCTCACGGCGCTGCGTACTACGGCCAAACTCGACGGCGAAGACTACGTTGTGAATGGCGAAAAGCTCTTCATCACGAACATCGTGCCTGGCCGGACGATCGGGTTGGTGTGCTTGATTGACGACAAGCCGTCGGTGCTGGTCGTCGAACTGCCGAATCAAGAAAACGAGAGCTTCCAGCTCCGCAAGTACGGGCTCTGGGCCCTCAAAGAAACGTATAATCGGGGGATCATTTTCCGCGACTTCCGCGTGCCGGCGGAGAATCTGCTCACGCCACCGAAGGGCGACGGACTGACGATCGCCTACCATGGCCTGAACCTCGGCCGCGTGTCGCTCTGTGCGAATGCAGCCGGCACGATGCGGCTGATGATGGCGAGCATCATTCCGTGGGCGAAGTTCCGCACGACTTACGGGGCCCCGATCGCCACGCGCGAGTTGGTCGAGCGACGGCTCGGGGAATTGGCTGGTCTGGTCGTGGCTTGCGACGCGCTAGTGGCCTGGTGTGCGGGACTGATCGACCGCGGCTACCGCGGCGAAATGGAATGCGTGGTCGCCAAGATCTTCGGCAGCGAGGCCCAGAAGCACGCGGCCGTCGAGTACTTCATGAAGACGCACGGTGGCCGGTCGTTCCTCCACGGCCACATGTTCGGCGACAACATCCACGAGTACCTGGCCCCGTGCATCTACGAGGGGGAGGGCGAGATGTTGGCCATGGGTTTCTTCAAGTCGCTGGTGAAGAACCACGGCGTGACGTTCTTCGAGCCGATCGGCAAAGCCCTCGCGGCGGCCGGCATCAAACAGCCGAATCCGTTCAACCCGGCCCACATGATGGCCCTCAAGAGCGTGGCCTGGCCGTACTTGAAGTGGCTCACCGCGCGGCGGCTTCTGCCGGTGGCGTCGGCCGAGTTGCCGAACATGCCGAAAGATTTGGCCGAACACGCCGAGTTCGCCTGCGATCGGCTGCAACGAATGGCGCTCGAGATTTCCACGACGATGAGCAACTTCCAGTTGAAGCTGGCCGATCGGCAGTGCCGGATGGCCGAGCTTTCGCAGCGTTGCCAGGATTACATCACGATTCTGGCCACCAGCTTGTACGGTGCGCGGCACGAGGACACAATGGTCCGAGACGCAGCCGACGTGATGTGCCGCAACTTGCGGCATAAGCTGCTTGGCAGAAGGCCGTCGAATCACTATTTCCGCAAGGCGACGGGGCTGGGCGCGGGTATCGCGGACGGCGGGTTTAAGAGCATCGCGGGACTCGCGCCGGATGAGATACTGATGCGATATGAGCAGTGACTGAACCGCGCGTCGCCTGTCTTGTTCGTCTCTGACAAAACAGCGACGCGGCTAAATGATCGTGGCCGACGCACCTCTCAATTCTGACGCACCGCCCGCCGACGCCGGCCCGTCGCCGCTGCGCAGCGTGCATACGACCAACTTCCCGGCGATCCTGGAGCACCTGCAATCGTCGCTGTTGGTGACGACCTACCAGGCCGGGAAGCTCGTCGTCGTGCGGTCCGACGGCGGCGTGATCAACACGCACTTCCGCGCGTTCAACAAGCCGATGGGCCTTGCCGTCGGACGCGGGCGGCTGGCGATCGGCACGGCGGTCGACGTTTGGGAATTCCGCAACGTGCCCGCCGTCGCGGCGAAGCTCGAACCGCCCAACAAGCACGACGCGGTCTACCTGCCGCGGTCGGCCCACGTGACGGGCGACATCCAGATTCACGAGATGGCATATTTGGGTGACCAGGTGCTGTTCGTCAACACGCGGTTTTCGTGCCTAGCGACGCACGACCCGGAACACAGCTTTGCCCCCACCTGGCGGCCGAAATTCATTTCGGCCCTCACGCCCGACGATCGTTGCCACCTCAACGGCCTGTGTGTCGTCGACGGCCGGCCGCGCTGGGTCACCGCACTCGGCGAAACCGACACCACGGGCGGCTGGCGCGAAAACAAGAAAAGCGGCGGCATTCTCATCGACTTGGAAACGAACGAGATTGTTGCTCGTGGCCTGTCGATGCCCCATTCGCCGCGTTGGCACGCCGGCCGATTGTGGCTGCTGGAATCGGGCACCGGCAGCCTCGGTTTCGTCGATCTAGCGACCGGCAGATTCGAGCCGATCGTACACCTCGACGGTTTCACGCGCGGCCTCGAAATGGTCGGCAACTTGGCGTTCATCGGGCTCTCCCAAGTCCGCGAGACGGCCGTCTTCAGCGGCATCCAAATCACCGAGCGGCTGCAAGAAACCGAACGGACCTGCGGCGTGTGGGTCGTCGACGTCGAGCGCGGTCAAGTGATCGCGTTTCTGAAATTTGAAGACGCGGTGCAGGAAATTTTCGCCGTCGCACTTTTGCCCGGCATGCGGTTTCCCGACTTGATCAACGACAACGCCGAAATCGTCGGCAGCTCGTTCGTGCTCCCCGACGCAGCGCTCCGAGACGTGCCGGCCGAACTGAGGTCGAATGGTTAGACGAGGATTACGCGGAGCATGTGCCTGTCGCTACAATGGGACGGCACTCGACGAGGGTGGCGGCCAGATGCCTGTTCACAGGGAGAATATGTTATGAAGGCTTTGTTTTATTTCTGCATGCTCGCTCTGGTCGTAGCCGGCGTCGTCACTCGGGCGTCGCGTGCGGACGATTCCACCAACGGCAAGAAGCTACGCGTGCTGATCGTCGACGGCCACAATCCTTATCACGAGTGGCAAGTGACGACGCCGCTGCTGAAACAGATTTTGGAAAGTAGCGGCCGGTTCACCGTCGACGTGGCGACGGCTCCGATACCGGCCGGGTATACGAGCTCGACCGACAGGCCGCCGACGCCCGTTGACAACAGCGGCTTCCGGCCAAAGTTTTCCGACTACGACGTGGCGGTGGGCAACTACGTCGGGCCGCGGTGGCCGGCAGAAACCGAACAAGACTTTGTAGCCTTTGTCGCCGGCGGCGGCGGCTATGTCTCCTTTCACTCGGCCGACAACGCGTTCCCCGACTGGCCGGAGTACAACCGCATCTGCGGCGTCGGCGGCTGGTACGGCCGCAATGAACAGTGGGGGCCCCACGTCTATTTCGACGATGCCGGCAACGAAGTCCGCGACACTTCGCCCGGATTCGCCGGCCACCACGGCCCGCAGCACGAATACCAAGTTCGCCTGCGCGACACGGAGCATCCAATCACCCGCGGCCTGCCACCGCTTTGGATGCACACCAAGGACGAGCTCTACGACAGCCTCCGTGGCCCAGCCCAAGACATGCACATCTTGGCGACGGCCTATTCTGATCCAGCATTCGACGGTACCGGCAAGCACGAGCCGATGCTGATGACGCTCGATTACGGCCGCGGACGGGTCTTCCACACCGTGATGGGCCACGCCGACTATTCGATGAAGTGTCTCGGATTCGAAACCACGCTGCAGCGCGGCACCGAATGGGCGGCGACCGGCAAAGTCACCATTCCAGTGCCTGATAGTTTTCCTACGGCGGACAAGTCGAGCGCGTCGGATTGAGCGACTCAGAGAGGTAGGATACCTCGGTTAGAAAACTCGCCAGGTATCCGTCGGCGACGGAAGGCGGCAGCGCAAATACCCGCCAGCAGCATCACGATGCTCGCCGGCTCGGGCACCGTACCGAGCGCACCGGCCCCGCTGCCGTAGTTCGTGCCGAACAGCGACTTCCAGACGTCGTAGTCGCCTGCGTCAATCATCTCGTTGCCGTTGCCGTCGGCCCGCAAATCATCGACCGACCCAAGCGTATTTCGCCAGACAACATAGTCGGCAGCGTCGACGGTGCCATCGGCGTTGTAGTCGCCAGGGGCGATTACGAGTGAATAGAGCGGATCGCCTTTGGTAAACCCCAGCTCGTACGTTTGGCCGTCGATCGTGAGTTCGTAATCGCCGTAGAAACCGGTGAAGTCGATGGTGCCGTCGGCGTTGACGATCTCCGTCAGATCGGTGTTCCAACTGTCGCGGATGCCTTCCACGCCTCGCCGACCGGGGTCAAGTTGAAGTTGGCATCCACCAGCACGCCGCCGCCTTGTAGATTTGGGTCGGTGGCGCTGGCCCACCAGCCCCAGTATAAGAAGCCGGTTGCGTTCGGCGTTCCGAAAAGCATGCGATGGGCTTCGTTCATGATACGAATCCTGTCCGCATCGTTTGTCACGCTGCCTTGGACGCCAAATTCTGTCAAGGTTATGGGCAAGCCCAAAACAGAAAGATTTTGCAGCGCTTTCATCATCAGATTCGCACTATGTCCGTTGTCGCTGTAATACTGCACGCCGATGCCGCTGACGGTCTTGTCGCAGGGATCGCCATCGGCGTTTTCCACGGCTTCAATGTTTTCGCGATACCAGTTGGCGTAGGCATCGTTCTGATCGTTTTGCAACACGGAGTATTCATTCAAATACAGCCGCACGTCGGCGCCGGCCATCTCGACGGCTTTCGCCACGTCGTCGTAGATGTTCGCTACGCCCTCCGGGCCGATGCGGTTCCAGATCGAGCTGCTACCACCGTTGACTCCCGTGTGGTAGCTCTCGTTGTAGACGTCGAGTTCCGAGTAACGTGTGGCGCGGTCGGCTCCCACGCCGTCGCCGACGTAGTAGTTGATGCGTTCCTGAACCTCGCTGGGTTCTCCGGCGCTGGGCGTTCCCGCGGGCGCGACTTGATCGCTGTAAAACGCGTCGAGATTGTTCAGGTTGGTACCCTGGGGATTGGTCACCGGGTTGTACGTGTCGGTCCCGCCTGGATTGCTCAAGAGATTCGTGACCCAATTCGGTTGCTGGGTGCCCCAGACCAGGGTGTGCATCCGCGCCCGCATGTTGTGGGCTTCCGCAAAATCGAAGATCTTATCTTGCCATGCCAAAGTGTCGACGTCGCGGGTCCCCTCGTTGGCCGTCCATTTCCCGGCATTCGACGCTTCGACCATATTGAAGTTGTCGGTCACAAATTGCTGGTACTTGCCGGCAGTGGAGCCCGGTGTTGGGTTCGGATCGACCAATCCCGAATCATTGAAGCCATGAATGTTCGTGCCGAAGTTGAAGGCATGATTCTTCAGCTTGACGCCAACCTGTGTTCCGGCACGACGCCGACCAGTCCGACCTTGCCCGGACCCTTGCGGAAGTTGTCAATGTACGTGTCGGCCGCGGCGAGCGCGTTAGCCCGTAGTGACGTTTCACTTGTCGATGCGTCAATCGTCGCGCCTACAATGTCGAGGCTGTTGATCGTTAGTGCCCGACCGCTGCCGCCATCGTTGTTGAATTCGGTGCGGACGAAATATGTCCCCGCAGGTAAGTTATTGAATTCGTGGACATACGGGTTGCTGCCCGAGGGCGACACGTCAAATCCTGCCGTCGTATCGGCGATGACGATGTTCATGTGCGGATCGACGCCGCCAGACGCGGTGCCCGCGGCATCGACTGTCACCGTCACGTTGCCGGGTGAGGCCAGCGTAATGTAGGTGCCGGCGTAGCCGTTGTCGTTGAGCTGCGCAGCTGAGCCCGCGGAAGTACCCGAGTTGAGTGAAAGGGCGTTACCGTTTATCGCCCAAGCGCGCGGGGCAATGCAGGCACAGAGTACGACGATCGACGCCATGCGCAACATGAAAAACCTCTGTTTCTGCGAGATCCGTCTAAAAAGCCGGCGGGGCCCTTGATGCAGCGAAGATCGACCGCTCCGATCCCGCTCAAGCTCGCGCAAGAATTATTCTATTTGTTCGCGGCACATAATTCCAGCAATTCGTGATGCAGAGCCAATTCGCCACATATATTTACGCGATCTCACAATTTTATTCCTCTCGTTGTTTCGTTTCATTTGGAGGTCCGACGAGCCAGGACTTGATCATGAAGTCATCTCGCAAATCACTGTGGTTCAACGTGCCATCACGCATGGAGTTCGTGAACGCGTAATCCGGGGCCATCCATCCCGCCGCGACCGGTCCCGTCGGTGCTGCCTCCGACCGCGGTTGGATCTCTCTTGCCAAGTCATTGCTGCCCCAAGTATTTGGCTCTCGGCACTCCGCGAATCCCCATCAGCGCAGATTAGCGTCGATTAGTGTTCCTCTTTTTCCTCCGTGACCTCGGTGCCCTCTGTGGCGAATCTTTCCCCCCGTCCGAAAATAGGGACTTCTCATCCGCCCGCGGTATGATACAAATGAACACATGTGAATCCGCCGTGGGCATGTGAGGCCATGGCCGTAGGCGTTGAGGCGATTTCCTCCGCCGGCGGTCTCTCCGGCCGTTACTGAATTGGCCGATGGCTGAAAGCGAATAGCTGACGGCTTCCTCTATTGCTCATTGACATCTCGAAAGTAGCTCTCGGCTATTAACCATTGGCTTTTAGCCAGACAATCGTGCTTCGCCGACGAAGAGTTCGCGCGCCCGCGCTACCTTTGCGCAGACAGCGGTTTTTCTAACGCGCCGCAAACGAGGGGGCGCAAACAACCTGTCGCCTTCGAGAAAACTGCGGGGATTTGCGAAGGCGACAGCCACTCGGCGCGACAAAACTGATGAGTATTGGAGCGGTGAATCGTGTTTTTCAAATGCGTTCCAAAACTCCACAAGTCGCAACTGTTTGTCGCAACGGTTTGTTGTGCAGGGATCGAGTGCCACGCGACTAATCGCCCATCTGCCGCTTGCGCCGCAGCAGATGATGGTAGTGCTGGGCGAAGCGGTGGGCCTCGTCGCGGACGTATTGCAGCAGCCGCAGCGAGTAGGAGCGGCGGCTCAGTCGCAGCGGCTCGTCGCGGCCGGGCACGTACAGCAGCTCCTCCTGCTTGGCGATCGAGATCACCGTCGGCGGCTTGATGCCCAGCAAGTCGAACGCCTCGAGGCCCTTGCGGAGCTGGCCGATGCCGCCGTCGATCAGGAGAATGTCGGGCAGCACGTCGCCATCGTCGCGCAGCTTGCGGAACCGGCGGATCACCACTTCGCGGATGCTCGCGTAGTCGTCGATCCCCTCGACGTCGCGAATGCGGAACCGCCGGTAGCCCGGCTTGAACGGCAGGCCGTCGAGGAACTGCACCAGGCTGGCGACCGTTTCGTTGCCGCCGAGGTGGGCGATGTCGACGCCCTCGATGTTCCGCGGCTTCTGGTCGAGCTTCAAGATCTTTTGCAGTCCCGCGAGGCCTTTCTTCGGATCGATGTAAAACACTTCCGGCTGCTCGTGCTTCTCGAGCTCGCCGCGCTCGCGGAGGCGTTTCGAGCATCTCGATCTCGTCGCGCAGCCGGGCCGCCTTCTCGAACTTGAGTGCCTTGGACGCCGCGTGCATCTCGGCCCGCATCTCGGCGAGGAGCCGCTTGCGATTGCCCTCCAAAAACAGCTTCAGCCGCTCGATGTCTTTGCGGTATTCCTCCTTCGAGATTCGCAAGTTGCACGGCGCCGTGCACTGGTTGATCGACGCCAAGCAGGCAGGGCCGAAACCAACGCCACCGCTCGTCGTCGGCCTCGATGTCGAGCGGGCAGGTGCGAAACTTGAACACCCGCTGCAGCACCTGCATCGCGCCGCGCAGGCTGCCCGCGCTGGCGAACGGGCCATAGAGCTTCACGCCGCTGGAGCGCGGCTCGCGCGTGACCTCGACGCGCGGGAAATCCTCGTGCGTGGTGATTTGCAGGTAGGGAAAGCTCTTGTCGTCGCGGAGTTCGCGGTTGTACTTCGGCTGGATGTCCTTGATCAGCCGGGCTTCCATCAGCAGGGCGTCGACTTCGCTCTCGGCCTCCATGAAGTCGACGTCGTATGCCTCGCGCACGAGCTGGCACGTGCGCTGATCGGCCGCCGCGGCCGCGAGAAAGTAGCTGCCCGCCCGGGCCCGCAGATTCTTCGCCTTGCCGACGTAGATCACCCGCCCGGCTTGGTCCTGAAACAAATAGACGCCCGGCGCGGCCGGAAACTTGCTCCGCACCTTCTCGCCCGGCTCGGGCGAAGAACTCGCGCCTGGGTCTTGGGCAGATTCGCTGCGAGCGGTCGCGGCAACGATGATGAATCCGTCAGACATCACCGAAATTATACGCCGGCGAACTTTCGCAGGTCGGCTTCAAAGGCGTCGAGCCGCTGGCCGAGCTCCGCTTTGGCCGTTTCGAGGTTCGCCAATTGCTCCGGCGGCGTGTAGGCGAACATGTAGAACTTGATCTTCGGCTCGGTGCCGCTGGGGCGGCAGGCGACGTAGTTGCCTTCCCGCGCCAGGTCGAGAATCACGAGGTCGCCCTTCGGCCCGGCGAGCGGCTGCGGTTTGCCGCCGGCGGGCGTCACGGTCTGCTGTTCGTAGTCGCGGATCTGGACCACCTCGTCGCCGCCGATCTCGGTGGGCGGGCCGCTGCGAAACGCCGCCATCACCTCCTGCATCCGGGCCATCCCTTCGCTGCCGGGCATCTGCACGTTGAGCGTCCGCTCGACGTGGACACCATGCTGCCAGAACAGGGCGTCGAGCTTCTCGTGCAGCGTTTGCTTGTTCGCCTTGAGCTTGGCGGCCAGCTCGCACAGCAGCATCGACGCCAGCGCACCGTCCTTGTCGCGGACGTAAGTGCCGGCCATGTAGCCGTGCGACTCTTCGGTGCCGTAGATGAACATGCTCCGGTCCGAATTCGTCGATCGCCCCGGCAATCCATTTGAAGCCCACGAGCAGGTCGCCGATCGTGTCGCACGCCGTAGCTGTCGCCGATGCGGCGGATGAGCTGCGTCGTGACCAGCGTGGTGACGATGAAATGCTGCGGCGTGAGCCGGCCCGAGCGCTTCCGATTCTCCAGCACGTAGTCGGCCAGCAGGGCGCCGATCTGGTTGCCGGTGAGCGTGTGCCACGGTGCGTCCTTGGCGAACGTGAGCGGCGCGGCACAGCCGATGCGGTCGCAATCGGGGTCGGTGGCCAGCGCCAGATCGGCGCCCGCTTCCTTGGCTCGCGCGATGATCGCGTCGAATACCTTCGGATTCTCGGGGTTCGACACGTGCCCCGGCACGTTGGGAAAATCGCCGTCCGGCTTGGCGTGCGGGCCGAAGAGTTCGACGTCGTTGAAGCCGTCGCCGTTCGAGCACCGGCACCGCCGCCGTCGCGCCGACGCCGTGCAGCGGCGAATAGATGACCTTCAGATCGCGCGGCCCGGGCGTACGACTGCGTCAGCACCGCTTCGATAAAACTTCGGATCGACTTCGTCCTGGCAGATGTCGATCTTGCCGGCCGCGAGCATCTCGTCGAAATCGGCTCGGCGGATCTCCTGCGTGTTCATCACCCGCTCGATGATCCCCTTGTCGTGCGGCGGCAGCACTTGCCCGCCGGTCGACCAGTAGACCTTCACCGCGTTGTCGCTCGGCGGATTGTGGCTCGCCGTGACCATGATGCCGCACGAGCACTGCTTGTAGCGCACGAGAAACGACAGCTCCGGCGTGCTGCGATAGCCCTGCAGGAAGTAGACCGTGAAGCCGGCCGCGGCCATGATCTCGGCACAGAGCCGGGCGAAGTGCTCCGACCGATGCCGCGTGTCGTAGGCGATGCCGCACGAGAGGTCGGCCCGTGCGCCGAGCGTCGCCTTCACGTAGTCGGCCAGGCCCTGCGCACTCTCGCCGATCGTGCGGTCGTTGATCGCGTTCGAGCCGATCGGATACATCTTCCCGCGCCGGCCGCCGGTGCCGAACGGGATCACCGTCCAGAACACGTCGTCGAGCACCTGCCACTTGCCCTCCGCGACGTGCGCGGCGACTTCGTCGGCGTATTCCGCGTAGCGCGGCTCCGTCAGCCAGGCCTTGAGGTTGGTCGCCGCCGAAGCGGTCAATTTGCCGGCGGCAACGGCCTGGTCTACGAGTTGGATCGTTTCGGCGTGGGGTCTTGGAATCTGGCATGATGGTTGTCAATCGATTTGAAATGCGGATGGACCGACTGTCGACGTATCACTGCACAACGTAACATACGACGCGAGGGGCGAGCTAGCCCCGGAATTCGGCATCATCAACCGCGTGAACGTGGCCAAATCAGTTTCCGAATCTCGATCAGGCTCACCGGCACGAGCGCCAGCCCAAGGACCAGGCCCCACTCCCAGAGAGCCAAATCTGCCGTGACTCCAAAGATCGGCCGCGCAAACGGCAGCGTGACGACTCCCAACTGCAGCAATCCGGAAATCGCCAGCGCGTAGAACAGCGGTGGATTCGAGAACAGCCCTAGCTCTGGCATCGTGAACCGCTGGCTACGGCAGGCGATTGCGAAGAACAACTGCGAAAATGCTAGGACGCAAAACGTCGCCGTGCGGGCTTGCGGCAGATTCGCTTCATCCTGTCGGTATACCACGGCAAAGGCAATCAGCCCCATTGCGGCCATCAATGATCCTTCGGCAAACATCGCCAGGCCGCGAGCCCGCGTGACGACCGGCTCGCGGGGCGGGCGGGGCGGACGTTGCATCACGTCGCGCTCGGGCGGCTCCATGCCCAGCGCCAATGCCGGAAAACTGTCGCTTACCAGGTTGAGCCACAGCAGCTGCACCGCCAGGATCGGCGTGGGCCAATCCAAGAGCGCTGCAACAAACACCAACAGTACTTCGCTGGCGTTGCTCGACAGCAGATAGTGGACGAACTTCTGGATGTTGTCGTAGATCGTGCGGCCTTCCTCGACGGCGCTGACGATCGACGCAAAATTGTCGTCCAACAACACCATCGCCGAGGCCTCGCGCGTGACGTCGCTGCCGCTGAGGCCCATCGCAATGCCGATGTCGGCCGCCTTGACTGCCGGCGCGTCGTTCACTCCGTCGCCCGTCATGGCCACCACCTGGCCACGCTGTTTCCACGCACGCACGACGCGGACCTTGTGCTCGGCGGCAACGCGGGCGTAGACGGCAATCCGCTCGACCTCGTCGGTCAGCCGCTCGTCGGGAATAGCGTCCAGGTCGTGGCCGGTGACAACGCGGTCGTCGGAGCGCATGATTTGCAGCTCTAGCGCGATGGCCCGGGCCGTGGTCGGATGGTCGCCGGTGATCATCACGGGCCGGAGGCCGGCGTCGTGACACACACGTACCGCCGCCTTGACCTCGTCGCGCGGCGGATCGATCATCCCGGCCAGGCCCACGAAGATCAGCTCGTCTTCTTCGAAATCATCGTGCTCGTCTAGCTGGCGGTAGGCGAGTCCCAGCACCGCAGCGCCCGTCCGGCCATCTCGCCGTTCTGACGACGGATTTCCGCACGACGCTCGTCGGTCAGCAACCGGATCACTCCTTGATGCTGTTCCGACACGCACCGCGCCAGAAGCACCTCGGGCGCACCCTTCGCATACAGGACCCGTGACTCGTCCGCCGCGGGCACGACGACCGACATCATTTTCCGTTCGGAATCGAAGGGGATTTCGTGCATCGGGCGGCTGCGGTCCTGCGGATCGATCTTCGCCTTGAGCGCGGCGACGACGAGCGCCGCCTCCGTCGGGTCGCCCGTCATTCGCCAATCGCCGTCATCAGATGTCTTGGTCATCCGCGCATCGTTGCACCAGGCGCCGATGGTCAGCGCCTGCAGCAGATCGCGTTCGTGTCGCGGACTGACACGAGTGGATGATGGCCGCCGCAAGAACGCGCCTTCCGGCGTGTATCCGACGCCGGTCACCTCGTACTGGCTGTCGCCCGCAATCATCTCGCGAACCGTCATTTCGTTGCGCGTGAGCGTGCCCGTCTTGTCGGAACAAATAATCGTCACCGAGCCGAGCGTCTCGACGCTGGAGAGCCGGCGAATAAGGGCGTTGCGCTTGACCATCCGCTGCAACCCCAGCGCGAGCGCGATGGTGACCACGGCTGGAAGCCCCTCCGGCACCGCCGCCACGGCCAGGCTCACCGACAGCAGAAAGACGTCGAGCATTTCGCCGCCGCGGAGCATCCGCAGCGTGAACACTACCGCGATCACCGCGAGCACCAGCACGACCAACAACCGGCCCAGCTCGCTGAGCCGCGCTCGAGCGGCGTGGGCTCGTGCTCGGTGCGCTGGATCATTCCGGCGATGCGGCCGAGCTCGCTGTTCATGCCGGTGGCGATTACCAGGGCGCGACCCTTACCGGCCGCGACGTCGGAGCCGGCGTAAACCATGTTGCAGCGGTCGGCCAGCGGCGTGTCGGCGGCGAGAATTCCCTGGGCGTGTTTGTCCACGGGCACCGACTCGCCGGTGAGCGCCGCTTCCTGGACGCGAAGGCCAAATCCGTGCAATAGTCGGCAGTCGGCGGGGACTTGGTCGCCCGCTTCGAGCTGGATCACGTCGCCCGGCACCAACTCGCGCGTGGCCACGTTCAGCAGCCCGCCGCCGCGGATCACCCGAGCGGTCGGTTTCGCCATGCGTCGCAACGCGGCGAGCGCGTGTTCGGCTCGATGCTCCTGAAAAAAGCCGATCAGACCGTTGAGCACGACGATCGCCAGGATGGCCAAGCTTTCGGTCCACTCGCCGAGCGCGCCGGCCACGATGGCGGCCGCGATCAGGATCAGCACCACCAGCTCGCTGAACTGGCAAAGAAACTTTCGCCAAACGGGCATCGGCGGCGCTTCGACCAACTCGTTCGGGCCAAACTCAGCGAGCAATGCGGCGGCGCGCTGAGTCGTCAACCCACGCTCCGCGTCGACCGCATGGGCTGCGAGCACTTGGTCGACGGCAAAGGCGTGGGCCGCAAGGGTCTTCGAGTTGTCCCGCACAGCGGCCGGCGCATTCATGACAATGGACCCTTTCCAGGCCCATTGATTGTATGGCCAAACGAACTGAGGTACATCCCCGTTGCGTTACATCGAGCACTGCGCAGCGTACAGGCACTCAGCGCGGCCTCGCGCCGCGTTTCGGCTTTCGCGTGGCGCCGACGTCCATCATGCCGGCAAGCGGATTCATAGTTTGCTCCATTGCAAACGCCACATCCACCGCTGCGAGTTGCCGGCCGCGCGGCTTCGGGGCGTTCGTCGGCTTCGGCCGGCCGAGCGTCTGCAAACCGAAATCGACGCCGGCGATTGTCTGATCGCCGCGCGAGATCAGCACGTCGCGGGTCGTGGCCGACGTGGCACGCAAGCGGTTGGGAACGACGATCCGCACCTGATAGTCGCCCGTCTCGGAGAAGGTGTTGAACTGATAACGGCCGCGGGAGTTGGTGAGCGTGGTGGCAATCACGTCGCCGTCGCCGTTGAGCAATTCGACCGTGACGCCCGGCAGCGCCGCCTCGGCGCGATCCTGCCGGCCGTTGGCGTTGGTGTCGATGAACAGTTGGCCGCGGACTTCCGCCTGCATGAAGAACACGTTCTGCTGCAAGTTCGTCACGTCTGTGTTGCGGGAAATGACGTCGGCGAGCGTGGTATTCTCGAGCTGCTGCAGTTGCCGGCCCGAGAAGATATTCTCGAACCACGGCCGGTCGCCGTCACGGAGCCGCGTGAATTGATCGGCGATGATCGTTTGCGTGAGCTCGCCGACCGAGGAACCGGGGAGATGATCCTCGGCCAGGGTGCCGACCCAGAGATCGATGTTGTCGACGTTGCCGTACAGAGTTTCCAGCGTGTGTTGCACTTCGGGATCGGAGCTGATCTCGGCGAAGGACGTGACGCGAGGCAGTCCGTACGCCTCGCGGACGGAATTGTAATCGGCGAGCCCGTGGTCGCGGCCACGCTGAATGTTGAGCGACGCCAGGTCGAAGCCGCCCTGCCCCGGCTGGCCGAAAAGGAAGTTTCGCAAGCCGTCGACGAGTTTCGGATCGATTTCCTGTGCGGTAGTCGACGCCAGGTATTTGAGAATCGGATCGGCGCCGGTCTCGCGGAGCAATTCCGGGTTGAAGAACGCGCCGGCGAGCGGGACCTCTTCTTGGACTGCCCGGCCGTCGTTGCCGAAAAACTCGACGTCGTCGTTGATCATCGTGTGCAGGCGGTAGGCGGCGGTCGAGAACTCGTTAGCGATGCTGGGGTCGACCGTCGGATCGTAGCCCTGGTAGGCGCCGATGGCGCCCGGACCCAACAAGGCAGGCAGGAACTCGTTGTAAGTGATCGATTGAATCTCGGCGATCACGATGGCTCGTGCCTCCTGGTAGATTTCCTCGTCGCCGAGGCCGGGGTTCTGCTGGGCGATTTGGTCGGCCCACCAATTGTGCTCGCGGACGAACAGCGTGTGCATCGAGGTGAGCTCGACGTTTTCGTTGGCCCGCACGTCGCCGGCAAGGAAATAGCCCGCCGCGTCGGTCGGCGGCAGGTTGCCGTCGCTGGTCAACAGTTTGCCGCCGACGAATGTCCGCAGGCTGTCCGCGGTCGTTTGATCGGAACCGTAGATCATCGAGCCGTCGATCCAGGCGGTGATCTCGTTGATCTGCTCGCGCGGATTGTCGACGCTGGTGCCGGTCGACGCATCGTAGCGGGAACGGGTCAAGCCGATCTCCTGTGTACCGGTGCCGTTTGGATCGAACAGGGGATCGCCGGTCGGCACCTCGATGTTGAACGCTTCGCTGCCACTGGTGGGCGGTTCGGTGAGATCGATGTCATGGTCGACAAACTGGCCCCAGGCGTAAATGAAAGCTGAGAGCTGCCGGTCGTTGGGCAGCGAGCCGTCCTGCGCGGAGAGCGCGTTGCTGATCTCGCGTGCGCTGGGGCGGTCGGCGCCGGCGGGCGTCGAGATGCCGTCGCCGTACTCGGACCCGGCCACGCGCAGCAATTGTTCGTCGGTGCTTCCCAATTCGGAGTCGGCGAGGTTATTGCCAGTGCCGTCGTAGGAGCGCGGCTCGGCTGCGGCAACGGGAATGTCGATGCCGCTCGGCCGCGGCGCGGGACGGCTGGCCGCGGCTATGTCGGAGACAAGCGCGGGCTGCGTGTTGTCATCGGGCAAAATGTCAAGCGGCGCCGCGGGGGAGCATCAAATCCGCGGCCATCAGCTGGCGATCCTCGAGACGTTCGATTCCGAGATTCGGTCGTTGTTGGTTACGTCGATTCATAGTTGCCTCTTCAGTGGGGACAAAATGTCAGGGCGCCTGCGCAGTCGCGTTGATACGCGTCGCCCACGATTGCCAAGCACTTCGCGCAGCGTGGCAGCGATTATTCCCTGTCGCTGGCGTGAAGTGTGTTCCTGAACGCACTGCCAGCAATGAAGACGAGAAAACGAAGCCGATTGGCAATGCACCTACCCTCGAAGACCGGTTTCCGCGACAGAATGTCACGCATCGCGGTTGGCTCGGCGCAAGCGGATTGGCGGCGAGAGTAGTGCCGCGATGGCAAATAGCATCAGGCCTGCGGGCTCCGGGACGCTGCCGCCGGCGGCGATGCCGCTGTTGCCGCTGCCTGCGGACGCGCCGAAATTCGACTTCCAGACGCTATAGTCCGCAGCATCCACACGACCGTTGCCGTTGCCGTCGGCGGCGAGATTCGAGCCGACGGAGCCGAGCGAATTCCGCCACACCGAGTAGTCGGCGGAATCCACGACGCCGTCTTGGTTGTAGTCGCCGGCAGGCACGGTGACGAGCGCTGCGGCCGCGAGCTGCAACTGGTAGAGCTGCACGCTATTGTTGGCGCCGGAGATGCGAGCGTAGTAGGTCCCCGCTGCGGCGAGGCCGATGCCGCTGAGCGATTCGACGCCGCCAGCCCCGGTGAGATTCGCGGTGCCCAAGAGCGTCGTACCGTTCGAGGCGAAGATGGAAAGCGCCAAATCGTTGCGGGCGTTTGCATTGAACGACGACTGCACGCCGCCTTCGACGCCTTGGTTGAAGATGCCACCCAACGGGGTCAGTGTGGCGTCGAGCAAGGTCGGGGCCGCCACGGTGAACGAAAAGAAATCGGCGTCGCTCGCATTGGCGATGCTGACGAAGTCGGTCTCCGTGGAGCTTACCATCTGCCCGCCGATCGCGTCGGAGCCGACGGCGAGCGTGCCGCCCACGGCGAGCGGGCCCAGGCTGGTGGCCCGCGCCGCGGTGCCATTTCCCAGTCCTCCGTTGGTTTTCTCGAACGCGTCGCCGTACATGCCCTGGATGCCGCGGATGTCGTCGAGTTGCGGGCCGTCGATGCTGAGGTTGATGACCGGCTCCATCAAAATGGCGTCAGTCGACGACTCGATGTGCTGCAGCCCGAAGGCGTGGCCCAGCTCGTGCATGATCGTGTTGCGAAGCTGGCGGTGGTTGTTCGACGAGTTCGAGTAGAAATTGGTCTCGCCGGTGTCGACGACCATATCGCCGCTGTCGGGAAGCCAGGTGTAGGCCAGCGTGCTGCTCGGGCCGTCGACATACGCGCCCCCGATGCGGACGTCGCCGCGCACGCCCAGCACGCCGCTGGCGGAATTGAGCGACGAACCACTGTCGTGCGATTCGTAGTTAAAGGTGATGCCACCGAGCTCGGTCCAGCGGTCGAACGATTGCTGGAAGTACGTGAACCAGGGCCGCTGCGTGAGGTCGCTGCCGCCGGAGGTTACGTGGAACAAGCCGTCGAAGTACGAAATCAGATTGCTCGCGCCTTCGCCGGGGATCGAGGTGCCGTCCGGCGCGAGGCTCCACGTAAGCGTGACGGGTGTGCCGGACGCGCCGGTGGCGCCCGACGCAGTGAGCGACCAGCGATTGTCGGGCACGTAGGCCGCCGCCGGACTCGATTGGATCACAAAGCACGCCAGCGCGACGCACGAAATGATCGCGTGACGCGGCAAAGCTCCAGTTGAAGATTCGCTGGCCATGATTCCCTGTCCTTACTCATTATCGTGTGTGCCGAGCGTCGCGGCCAATGCCCCAAATGTGGAATGGTCGACTCGGCGACGCGGCGCGGTGGGCCCTGCCCCTGGGTCCGTGTTGGGCCGAACCGGCGGCGATCCCTCGCGGCCCACCGCTTGCGTCTCCGGAGAGAACCGATCATGCGGCACGATCGCCTGGCCGCCCGCGTGCCGGTCGCTGCACGGTCAGCAGACCCAGCGCGACGACCCCCAACCAGCATGTGCCGGGTTCCGGAACGGCGGTTGCTGCGAGCGCCATTCTCGGTGGCTCGCAGTAGGACGCTGGTTCGCTCGGCGCCGCGACCTCGGCCACGCTTTGCAGAGCGACCGCGTTGGTGATGGCCGCGGCAGGGGTGTCACTAGTGGTGGTGCCAGTGCCAGTCGTGCCGCCGCCGGCCGCCGTGATTTCGGCGAGATAGCTCGACAGGTCGCTGCTGAAAGTTTGATACGTGGCAAGGTTATCGCTGAGCGTGGTTTGCGTCTGAGTCAGGCGATCGATCCGGGTCGTGAGATGGTCTTGGACGTTCGTGAGCCACGATTCGATCCGCGTCAGCCTGGTTTCCGACAGGTCGGTCCGGGCTTGATACTGGGTTAAGAGGTCCTGGTAGAACGTGAGATCGTCGTTGGCGATGTTGATGTAATCGCCAAGGTGGCTGATCGAGCGATCGACGCTGCTGAGGAACATGTCGTAGCGATCGACGAGATTCGTCATGCCGTCGACGACGTTGGTGTATTGGTCGGAGTTGTAGAAGTCGGGTATGTCGGTCAGGCCGGTGTCGTATTTCGACTGCAAGTTAGTCAACTTGGTTTCAAAGCGGGTTTGCAGCCGTGTGGCGTCGAATCCGCCGTAGCTGCCGAGTCCGCCCAATTCATCGCCGTAGCCCCTGAAGCCGAAGCCACCGAGGCCGAAACCCCCAAGACCGTCGCCCCAACCGAAGCCGCCGTGATGGCCGCCCAAACCCGGACCACCCCAGCCGTCGAGGCCGAGATGATCCGCTTGCGCGGTTTGGGCGACCAATGCGATCACGGCCAGCGAAATTGCGAAAAGTTTCATGGTGTACTGCTCCTTTGACGTGCAAATCGTTTCGGCGTTTCTTTACCGACGGAAGCCGCGATAGTAGAAGCCGAGATTGCGACCGTTGAGCGCGAGGGTATTGAGGCCGGGGCTCGCTTGGTGCATGGCTTCGTGGCTTGCTACGTGGTTCGCTGCGTTGCCGCCGCCATGCGCAAGTTCGTGGCCGTGTCCGCAGCCGCCGTGGCGCCCTTGCTGATCGCCGAGTCCGAGATTGGTCGTGCCGCCGACGACCGCCGTATCGGTGACGTCGACGGTGTCGTTTGCGTTGGCGCTCACGACGCGGAGGTCGCCCGCGATGTTGCCGGCGTCGGTAACGGTGTTGTCGCCGGCGCCGAGTCGGGCGAAGAAGTTGTCGGCCACGACGGCGGTTTCGGCAAGCGTCACCAAATCGTTGCCATCGCCGCCGTCGTAGGCGAGATTTCCGTCGATCGAGCCCGCGATCGTCGTCGTGTTGTCGCCGTTGCCAAGCGCGATTCTCGCGCTGCGGCCGACCGTCGCGCCCTCGGCGAGTGTGACCGTGTCGTTGCCATCGCGTGCCGATACGAGCAAGCAACCGTCGATGGCTCCGGCGACCGACAGATTGTTGTCGCCGTCGCCCAATGAGACGAACGCCCGCGAATTGATCGTCGCGTCGAGCGAGACGCTATCGGCGCCGTTGCCGCCGCGATAGACCAGGCCGGTCGCTGTGCCGCCCAGCAACGTGAACGAGTTGTCGCCGTTGCCGAGATCGGCGTACACCTTGTCGACGCTCTGGGTGCCGAGGTCGACGGTCACGGTGTCGTTCGTGTCGGCGATGCTGGATTCCAGGTTGATGCGCACGTCGTCGGTGACTCCCTGGAGGGTGGTTTCATCGGCGATGACGACGCCGTTGTCGGTCACGCGGAATGCGCCGTCGCTGACCGCGACAATCTCGACCGCGCCATCGGCGTCGCCTTGGACGACCAAGTCGCCGTCGGTGACGGCAACCGAGACCGACAAACAAAGCCGGTTCTCCAAAGACTCGAATCTACGTGGTTTTTGCTTGCTCATGGCTGTGGGTCCTGATGGTGTTCCGGCCAATTCTTTGGTCCCACCCCGCAAGTGGGGTTGGTGCGACGGCGAGCGGTTTTGATCGCGCAAAAACGATTCCGATCGGCCTTTCGCTGCTAAGATGAAAGGACCGGTTCCGGTCGTAGGGCGCAACGCCCGAGGGACCGGTTGTTAGAATGGAGAACATTGGAATTCAGCAGCATTTCGGCGGCGTCTCCCGGCACCTACCGATCCGTAGCGGGTTCAATGGTTGAGCGGCAGCGCTCGCGAGCGCGAACAAAGCGGGCCCGACACGCGAATAACTGGTGTGGCGCCGGGGGCCCGAAGTCGGTCTGTGAGTTTTGGAGCGTTTGGGCCCGGTGGGAATACTTCTGCCGCAACATTCTTCTGCCGGAAAGACGGAACATCGAAGCATGCCTGCCTTGGAAGCCGCCAATCCGACGTCAAGCGGACCCTCGTTGATCGACGACGCGCGGCGGGGCGACACGAGCAGCATCGGCGCCCTGCTCGAGCAATATCGCAATTACTTGCTCGTGCTGGCGACGACGCAAATCGAAACGCGGCTGCAGCCCCGCGTTAGCCCATCCGACGTGGTGCAGGAGACGATGCTGCGGGCGCACAAGAACTTCGGCCAGTTTCGCGGTACGTCGGAGGCCGAGTTGCTCGGCTGGCTGCGGCAAATTCTGGTGAACAATCTGGCGAAGTTCGTCGAGCAACACGTGCTCGCCGCGCGGCGCGACGTGCGGCGCGAGGTATCGATCGAACGACTCGGCGCGGCGCTCGAGCAGTCGACCATTCAGCTCGCCGCGCTGCTTCCCGCCGCAGGCAAGTCGCCGAGCATGGCCGTCCAGCAGCGCGAAGAGGCCGTGCTGCTGGCCGATCGGCTTGCGCAGCTGCCGAAGAGCTACCGCGAGGTGCTCGTCTTGCGCAACTTGAAGAGTCTGCCGTTTGAAGAAGTCGCCCGGCGGATCGACCGCTCCGTCGGCGCGACGCGGATGCTTTGGTTGCGGGCGATCGAGAAGTTGCGGACGGTCTACGTGAAAGAGGAACACCTTGAGGTCTGACGTCGAGCACCCAGAGTCGACCATCGACGCCTTGCCGGAAGCGGTGCAGGACCGGCTCGCGCGGATTCTCGACGACTATCTCGTCGCGGCGGAATTGGGTTCGCCGATCAGCCCTGACGAGTTGCTCGCACGTCATCCGGAGGACGCCGATCGATTGCGCGGCTACTTGAGCGGCCTTGAACTATTCCACGCGGCGGCGGCCGCGACGAAACTGCCGCCATCGATCGCGACGGCCGGCGGGGGCCAAGTGCTCGGCGATTTTCAGCTCGTCCGCGAGCTGGGCCGCGGCGGCATGGGCGTCGTCTACGAGGCAGAGCAGATTTCGCTCAAGCGACGCGTGGCGCTCAAGATCCTGCCGTTCACCGCCGGGCACGACGAGAAGCAGATCGGCCGCTTCAAGAACGAAGCCCAGGCCGCCGCCCGCGTCGAGCATCCGAACATCGTGCCCGTATACGCCGTCGGACACGAGAACGGCGTCCACTATTACGCGATGCAGCTAATCGACGGGCAGTCGCTCACGAAGATGCTGGCCGAGCTGCAACCTCGCACGTCAACGGCCGCCGCCGGCACCACGGCACCCGATTTCTCGCGGACTCCGCAGAGCAACAATAAGCGCGCTCACACGCCGGTTGAGAGCCGACTAGTTGGCGCATCCAGTGCCTCGATGAATGCCGGCGGCACCAACGACCACGTACGGGCGGTCGCGCGATTGGGCGTGCAAGCTGCCGAGGCGCTCGCCGCCGCTCACGAATTCGGCATCGTTCACCGCGACGTGAAGCCGTCGAACTTGCTCGTCGACGACCACGGCAAGTTGTGGGTCACCGACTTCGGCCTGGCCCGCTGCCGCGAGAGTTCGGGCCTGACGCAATCGGGCGACGTGCTGGGCACGATGCGCTACATGAGCCCGGAGCAAGCGCTCGGGCGCGGCGAACTGGTCGATCATCGCACCGACGTCTATTCGCTGGGCGTCACGCTCTACGAATTGGCTACGCTGCATCATCCGGCCGGCGATGCCACCGACGCTCAGTTGCTGGTCGATCGTCGCCGTTTCGTGTCGAAGCCCTTGCGGCATTGGAATCGCCACATCCCGATGGACTTCCAGACGATCATCATGAAGGCGATCGCGGAATTTTCAAACGAACGCTACGCCACCGCACAGGCCTTCGCCGACGATCTGCACCGCTTCCTGGAAGGCAAGCCGATCTTGGCCAGTCCGCCGGGCATCGTGAGTCGGGCCGGCAAGTGGGCTCGTCGGCATCGTGGCCTGGTTGCCGCCGGCGCGGCGGTGCTGCTGGTGGCTGTGGTCGGACAGTTCGTCAACACGCTATTGTTGGCGAAAGAGAAGGCCGAAACGGAGTCAGCCCTGACTGCGGCTCAGGCCAATTTGAATCACGCTGTTGCCGTGCTCGACCGCCTCGGCTCGGAGACGGCGGAACAGCTTGCCGCGATTCCCGGCGCCGACGGCGTGCGTTACAAGTTGCTCGACGACAGCTTAGGTTACTACCAGCAGTTCGAGGCCCAAGCGATTGGAAACACGGCGCTCCAGACAGATCTTGCGATCGCGTACAGCAAGATGGGCGGCCTCAGCGAACGCCTGGGAAAGAGCGACGAAGCCCTCGAAACAGCACCTCGCCGCCCGCGATCTGTGGGCGAAGCGCGTCGCCGAAGAGCCGGCCAGTGTTGAGTTCGGCCGCAATCTGGCGTTGTGCCAGAACAACGTCGGCTTGCTGCTCGCGGACTTGGGACGCGGGTCGGAAGCACTCGACGCTCTCAACGCGGCTCAACGGATTCAAAAGCAACTGCACGCCGGCAATCCGCAATCCGCAGACATCGCCACCGAGCTCGCCACGACCGAGGGCAACCTGGGCTTCGTGCTGCGACAAATTGGCCGGTCCGACGAGGCGGTTGGCAAATACCGTTCCGCCATCGCGCTATTGAAGTCGTCGGCCGAACAGTCGCCCGATCGCGAAGCCGCGCTCCGCACGCTCGCGGCCAGTTACAACAATCTGGCCTCGCTGCTGGACGGCTCGGCGCCGAAGGAAGCGTTGGCGGCCTACGCGGAGGCCATCGACATCCAGAAGCAGTTAGTCGCCGGCAACAAGGTTAACCGACTTTACCAGGGCGATCTCGCGCGGACGTATAACAATTTGGGCTACGTCTATGCACGACGCGGCGATTGGCGGCAAGCCGAGTTGTGCTATCGCGATGCCGTGCGGATTCAGCAGGTTCTGGTCGAGGCGTCGCCGTTGGCGGCGTCCTATCGACGCGACTTGGCGATCAGCTACAATAACATCGGCATGGCTGCCAGCCGCGACGGGCGCTTTGCCGAGGCCGAGTCGTCGTTTCGGCAGGCGCTCGAGCTCGGGCGGCTGCTCGAATCCGCCGAGCCGTCTGACGCCAAATCGCTCAGCAACCTCGGCGGCGTGTACAATAACCTTGGACTGCTGTTCGACCGGCAGCAGCACTATCCGGAAGCCGAAGCCGCGTACCAGCAGGCGATCCAATTTCAAAAGCAGGCCGTGGAAGCGGTGCCGACGGCGAACCAATACCGCGAATTGTTGAGCAATCACTACGCCAACTACGCCAAATGCCTGCGCAGCCAACAGAAGCTCTCAGCGGCTGACGACATCGCTCGGCAGCGCAAAGCACTCTTGGCCGGACAGCCAGGCGCGACAGAAAAGAGTTCGCAAAACTAGCCCGCATCAACGATCGTTGCACACCCCTCGGACGGCACCATGATCAGCAACTGGAAACAATGGCTCTTCTCGGGCACGACGCGGCGGGCCAATCGCAGGCGCAATCGGGCAGACCAGTTCCACGGACAGGTTGAACGATTGGAAACGCGCACCGTCCTGTCGGCGACGATCGGCCCGCTGCCGGCCGAGATGGAAATGCCGGCCTACTCCGTCGTTGTCTGGGAACGTGGGCCGATCGAAGCCGTCGTTGTCTGGGAAAGTAATGCGATCGAGGCCGCGGAACATTCTCAATTCGCGCCGCCAGGCATCGGCGACTCACACCCGGGGAATTCTCCGCTGGCGTTGTCCAAAGGTCCTAATAGTGCGCCGGTCATGCTCAGCGACTCGGATCGCGATTCGTCCCCGCCGGTCGGAATGCAGGATTTGGCACCAAATTACTTCGTGGCGATCAGATTTTTTCTCCCGCCACAGGGAAGTTTGCCATCGACGGGTTATGCCGACTTCGATTCCGCGGGCCCTGCGGGCTCGAGCTCGCAGTTCTCAGGTGGGGCCGGCTCCTACGAACTGGGATCTCACCCGCAACAAACCGGTCAGCCCGTCGCGTCACACGCGCCCTTCGATCCAATGACGCCAGCTGCCGATCTCTATCTTTCGCCCGTGGCCAACACAATCGTCGTGCAGTCCACGCAGCCGACGTCGGTCGCGTCGGTTGTGGCACGCGACGTCGTGCTCCGCGATTACACGTCGCAGTCGTTGCTGTTGGCGACAATCGGGGAGCATTTATCCGACAAGGAATCGGAGCTATTCGACCACGATCGGCTCGACTTCGACGGCGATTCGGCCGACATTCTTTTTGCGTCCCGCGACGCCGATTTGTCGGACGACGTCGCTCAATCGCTCGACGCTTTGAAGCGCGAGCGCGACGCGATCGACGCCGCCCTCTCGCAGTTGCACGACGTGAAGGCCGACGTCGTGGACTCCGGCCAAGACGCAGCTCGATCCGCCGAGCAACAAAACAACGCCGCGGAACGCGAGACTCAAGACTATCTCTTCCCTGCTGGCAACGAGGCGGCAATGCAGTCCACCGCAGACCAGCAAGACGGCGGCATGGTTCTGCTCGCCACCAGCGGCGACGCCAACGCGAGCGCTTACGATCTGTCGGCCGTGCTCCTCAGCGTCATGCAGGACGACGCGATCGCGCCGCTCCGGATCGATGCCTCGGTAGGTTTCTACCAGGCGTTCGACATCGGCAGCAGCGAGTCGTTGCCGGCCGTCAACGCCGCCGGCCCGGCCGTCCAAGGTCCTGCAGCAGTTCGTACGAGCGCTGCCACCGAGAACTCGCCCGCCAGCAAGAGCGAGCAGCCGTCTTAGCGTGCTTCATTGGATTTGCGAATGGAGTGGCCGGTTTTGAGTCCCGCGACGAACAGCACCAGGGCGACCGCGCCCAGGAAAAAGATCGTATCGCCCGGGACGCGCATCCAGCGCAAGTTCTCGCATGTTGCGGCGATTGCAGGAATTCGCCGCTCCGCGCGAACCAGTAGCCACGATCGACCGACGCGCAAGTCTGCATCAAGCCGACCGGCAGCAGACTCAGCAAGCACATCGCCATCAGCCCGCCGTTGAGGGCCCAAAATGAGAACCGCAGCAGGCCATCTTTCCATTCAGCCGTTGGAAGCAAGACTCGCAGGCATAGCAGCATCAGGCCGATGCCCAGCATCCCATACACGCCGAACAGAGCAGCATGGCCGTGCAGCGGCGTCGTGTTCAGGCCTTGCATGTAATAGAGCGCGATCGGCGGGTTGATCATGAAGCCGAACAGTCCGGCGCCCACCATGTTCCAAAACGCGACGGCCACGAAGAAATAGATCGGCCACTTGTAGCGTTGAACCCAGCTCGAGGAGTGCGACCGCCGCAGATCTTCCACGGCATCGAAGCCGACGAGCACCAGCGGCACGACTTCGAGCGCGCTGAAAACGGAGCCCCAGGCCAGGGCGACGGTGGGCGTGCCGGCGAAATACAGGTGATGGCAGGTGCCGATAATGCCGCCCGAGAGAAAGATGGTTGCCGAAAGCAGAGCGGCGGCGGCCGCAACGCCCGGCCGAATCAGCTTCAGCCGCATGAAGACAAACGCGATGACCGTCGTGGCGAAGACTTCAAAGAATCCTTCGACCCACAGATGCACCACCCACCACCGCCAATACTCGACAATCGTGAGATGCGTGTGGTGGCCCCATGTCAGGCCGGCGCCGTAGAACAGGGCGATCGCGCCGGTGGCGACCGTGAGCAGTGCCACGAGTTGTTTCGACTCCCCTTGTTGCTGAAGTGCCGGGCCGAGCGCGCGGAGCATCAAGACCAACCACAGCAGCAAGCCCACAAAGAGCGCGATTTGCCAGGCCCGCCCCAGGTCGACGTATTCGTACCCTTGATGGCCAAGATAAAACGACGTGGTGTCTGACAGCTTGTTCTGAATACTGAGCCATTCGCCGGCCAGCGAGCCGACCACCACAATCAGCAGGGCCAGGAACAGGACATTCACTCCAAATCGCTGACCCGCCGGCTCCCGCTCGCTCACCAGCGGTCCGATGAACAGGCCGGCCGCCAGCCAGGCGGTGGCAATCCAGAACAGACCCAATTGGATGTGCCACGTGCGGGCGACCGAGTAGGGCAGCCACTTGGAGAGCGGAAATCCGTAGAAGCCGTTGCCTTCGACGCCGTAGTGCGCCGTCACGACGCCCAGCAGCATTTGCACGAGGATCAATGCGGCCACGACCCAGAAGTACTTGATCGTCGCTTTTTGCGAAGGCGTCGCCGCCCACGTTTGGAGCGGATCGTTCGTCGGGATGAGAGGCTCCTCTTCCGCGCTGCGGCGCGAGGCATACCACCAGGCCATCGCCGAGATCCCCGCTAGCAGCATGATGATGCTCACGCCGGTCCAAACGACCGCTTCGCCCGTCGGCCGATTGGCCACTAGCGGTTCGTACGGCCAGTTGTTCGTGTAGCTGATGTCGTCGCCCGGCCGATCGGTTACCGCCGCCCAGGAAGTCCAAAAGAAAAACGCCGCCAGCTGGCGGAGCCGATTCGTATCGGTCACCGCGCCGGCGGGAATGGCATAGTCGACTTGCCCATTGGAAAAAACGTCGGAATAGTGGGCGAGATTCGCGCGAAATGCGTCGGCCCGCACCGGATCGATCGTAATTGTCTGCGTCGCCGGATCGTACGTGTTGGTGCGCATCAGCTGCGCAAGCCGCCCGCTCAACTGGCCTTGTTGCTCGCCAGAGAGCTTGTCGTAATTGGTGCCAAAATCTGCCTGGGCCCAGCGATCGAGGATGAACATCGCCTCGCGATGCAGCCAGTCGGCAGTCCAATCGGGCGCCACATAGCTGCCGTGGCCCCAGATCGAGCCCAACTCCATGCCGCCCATCGCTTGCCAGACATTCTGCCCGGCCTGAATCTCGCCGTCGGATACGACCGTTTCGCCGTCGGTCGTCACCACGCGATCGGCAATCGGCGGCGCTTCCTGATAGATGCGCGAACCAATCCAACTCAACACAGTAAACGAAACCACCATCACCGCCGCGAACAGCAACCAAAGACGCTTCATGCCGATCCTCACCTGTACTGCGTTAAATGCCGACCGCCAACTGCCGCCTTCGCGACGGTTGGGCATGGAGTAGCAGACAATCTTTCCGCCGCCAACTATACGCCCTTGATTTCTACATGTCAAGGTGTAGAATTGAACGGCCACGTAAGGAATCTGATCATGTTGCCCAAGACCGCCGAGTACGCACTACGGGCCGTCGTCTGGTTAGCTCGCACGGGCGATCAAACCGAGTCCGCAGATCGACTGGCCGCGCACACCAAAGTGCCGCGCCGCTACTTGCACACCGTGCTGCAGGAATTAGTGCAGGCGAAGCTCGTGCGTTCGCAGCCGGGGCCCGGCGGAGGATATGCGCTCGACTGCACACCGCGGAAGATCACAATTCTCGACGTCGTAAACGCCGTTGCTCCGCTGGAGCGGATTCGTCGCTGCCCGCTCGGGCTGCGCACGCACACCCGTCTTTGCCCTTTGCACAAGGAGCTGGACGACGTGTATGCCGCCACTGAAATGGCGCTGGGCGCGTGACGATTGCCCAATTGGTCGATTCGACCAGCGAAATTGTTCCGCTTTGCGAGGTGAAGTGATGACCGCCGAAGCTGCACTATGCCACGGTTCAACCGAGAAAAAAATGCCCGGGCATTGGCTGCTGGCGCGAATGGGAAAACGCGTGCTACGCCCCGGAGGCCTAGAGCTGACGCGACACCTGCTCGCGGCACTAGCGATCGACCGGCGCGACGACGTGATCGAGTTTGCCCCCGGCCTGGGCGTTACGGCTCGGATGACGCTCAATCAACACCCGTGCACTTACACCGCGGTGGAACGCGATCGCGACGCGGCCACCACGGTCGCCAGCTATCTGACCCAACCCGGCCAAGAATGCGTGGTCGGCACGGCCGAAGCGACGGGGCTGGCCACCGAGTCGGCCAGCGTCGTCTACGGCGAAGCGATGCTCTCGATGCAACCCGCGTCCACAAAAACGCAGATCGTCGCCGAAGCCGCCCGGCTGCTGAGGCCAGGTGGACGATATGGAATTCACGAACTGTGCCTCACGCCCGACGACGTCGATGAGTCGGTGCGTGACGCGATCCAACGCGATCTCTCGGACGAGATTCACGTCGGCGTGCGGCCACTCACCGTGCGCGAATGGCGCGGGCTGATGGAAGCTGCCGGGCTGACGATTATCTCTGAGCATTCGGCGCCGATGCACTTGCTCGAGCCGGCGCGGCTGGTGAAAGACGAAGGTCTGCTGCGCGGTCCGGTTTGTGTGGAATGTCTTGACGCACGCCGCGGCACGCCACCGCGTGCTCATCATGCGGCGAGTGTTCCGCAAATACGGACGCCATCTGGCTGCCATCGCCCTGGTGGCGACAAAACCAAGTGAGGACCTATCATGAACGCGTCGTACACCCTGCTTGCCAACCTTGCGCAGCAGGTGGAAACACCAGCCGACGGCACCTTGAGCCGCACGATCTATCAAGACGAGCAGCTAAAGGTCGTGCTCTTCAGCTTCAGCGCCGGCCAGGAACTCTCCGAGCACACGGCCTCGATGCCGGCCATCATGCACTTCCTCGCCGGCGATGCAGAGCTGACGTTGGGCACAGACGACGTAGCTGCCGGCCCCGGTTCATGGATCCACATGCCGGCTCAATTGCCGCATAGCATCCGCGCCAAGTCGCCGGTAGTGATGCTGCTGACCCTGCTAAAATCGTCGCCCGGACACCCAACCTGAACGGCAATCTCGAACGCGAGCTAGTCAGCCTTTGTGCCGGCCGACCCCTTGGCGCGACGCGACTCCAGCCAGCAGGCTAGCCAAGCAAAGAAGCCACGTCGCAGGTTCGGGCACGCTCGCTGTGGCCGCCGAGCCACCACCGGGCAGCGTCGCGCCGAAGGTCGCTTTCCAAATCTCGTAATCGTCCAGCGTGTAGGTCGAACCGAGGCCGTAGCGCCAGACGGTGTAGTCGGCCGCGTCGACGACGCCGTCGCCGTTGAAATCTCCGTCAAGAGTGGGCATCGCGGGGATGACAAACAGCTGCAGTGTGCGGGCCGCAATGTATGTGGAAAACGAATTGCCAAGGTTGGAGACATCAGCCGGCCAAAGTGGCGAGTCGCCATCGGTCTGATACATGAGGCCGTCTTCCGAAAGCGTACTGCCGTTGATCGCGATGTTGACCGTTCGCGTACCACTGGTGTTCATGTTCAACACCATCACCGCGACCGAGCCGTCGGCCTGCACGGCAGCGTGAATCCGCACGTCGCTCTCAGAGGTGGCCGTGGCGACTAATTCGTCCCCGGTTTCAGCAAGCAAGTGCACCGCTTGGATGCCGAAGTAGGCGAAATCGGGACTGTTGTTTCCGTCCAGGAACGAGCTGTGCAATTCGAGCCAGTCCACATTCGATACGCCATTCTCGAAGAACGTGGCGTACTCGTCCGCGGCGAACAAACCGTCTACTGCCGGCACGTATCCGGCACCGTCCGTCTCGGTGACGAAGATCTCGAGGGCATTCGCATCGCCGTCCGATGCGCCACGTGGCAATGGAATCGCGCAGCCCGGCGTTCGAGCCTGAGTCGATGCCCGCAGTCGTACCTTGGATCATCCGGGGAATCGTCGTGCGCGGGGCGTTGAGGATGCCTGCGTCGTCACCCTGGGCGAACCAGGGATACCAGTGCACGATGACGAAATCGACATTGTCGGCCACCTTGCCGAGACCGGCGTCGGTGTGCGACAGGACCTCGTCGTTCCAATAGGGCTCGATGGCATCCTTGTGGCCGTTGTCGTTGAGATCGGCGTAACTCCAGCTATAGTCGCCTGGCGGCGTGGCGAGAACGGCTCCAGCCTTGATCGTCGGGTCGACGGCCTTCATCGCCGACACGAAGGCATTTACCTGCTGGCCATACGCGGCGGGCGACAGTGCCGAATTGTCGTCGCGGTTGGTGCCGTCGTAGGGTACCGCGTAGTTGAGTGCATACCCGTTCCCGCCGCCATAGTAGCCGGTGCCAAACGTCTCGTTGCCAATCTCCCAGTACTGGATGCCGACTGGTTCGGTTCGATCAATGGCCAGGAAGGCGTTGTTGGCATCGTAAACGCCATCGGCGCAGCCCAACTGCTGTATTGGCTGGGCGTCGATGCGCGGAGCTTGGCCCAGTAGCCGGCCGTCTTCCAATCGTTGCCCTCGGCGTCTATTCCGAGGGCAATATCGCTGGGCGTGCCGTAGATGCTCGCCTCGGCGTTTGCATAGGCCACCCAGGCGGCCGCCTCCTGTGGCTGGCCTCCATGGGAAGGCACCACAAGCTTGGACGGATTCGAGGGATTGTCGTATTCCAGCGCACCGCCGGTGTTTAGGGTAATGATCGTCTTTGAGTTCGTGGCATCGAGCAGCTTGACGAAGTTGCCGAAATCGGTCTTACCGCTCATCCAGCCGTAGTTGCCTTCCTCTCCCCACCAAGGAGTGAAGCCGTGGCCCACCAGACCCCCATCATAATAGCTGCGGGACGTCGAGAAGTGAAAGATGTCGGCGTAACCGCCGCCGGGATAGCGCAGCACGTTGACACCGGCTTCGTCGAGAGCGCTATCCAATTGGCTGTAGACGGGCGAGCCCTCGTACCGCAATCCCCCATCGTAGACCGACGAGTGGACGCCCATTCCGTATTCCGGCAGCGTGGCGATCGAACTGTTTGCGTTGACGGTGGCGGTGACCGTCTGCGCAAACAGCGGCGACGTTGCAAGTACTCCAAATAGCGCGATGAAGAGCGAGCGGATATCTCCCGCGCCATGCCCAAACGGATTGCTCCAAACGCTAGAAAACAACATTCGACCACCTCGCTCTCTGTTCACTCCTGCCCACGTGATTATACCAAAAAACTGAAAAAACCGGCGCCTTCCGGCTGTGGGTTTAGCAGTTGGCGGACTATCAGTTGTCAGCCACCACCTTGTAGCTGCGTTGGACCTCTCGATTGCCCGGTTAGCCGAGCCGCTTCCGGATTGGCAGCACCGCGGCCAGCCCAACCAATAATAGAGTCAGCGACGAGGTCTCCGGCACAGCGGCTGCGCCACCGGCGCCGGCGGGCAACGCCGCGCCGAGATTCTGCTTCCAAATGTTGTAGTCGTCGATCGTCACCATTCCAGGCGAAATGTCGTTCGGCAATGTGTCGCTCGTTCCGAAGTGGTTCCGCCAAACGGTGTAGTCGGCGGCGTCCACGGTGTGGTCGCCGTTGTAATCGCCGGCCAGGATGTAGACGACCATTCCGGTTCGCAGCGAACCTTCGCCGGCGAGCAAGAACTGCAACTTGAGATCCTGACCGCCGCCCGACTGGAAGATTGTTCCCAATTCGTAGGGCGTGAGATTGTCAAACGTGGTCGTGCCGTCTTCTTGGATTTCGGTCAGCCGCGTCGCCAACGCCGGGCTGGCGATCCAATCGCCGTCGTCGACGCCTTGAGCTTCGAGCGAGTTCCATCCGACAGTGTCGATAGACCCGACAGTCCGACGAAATCGTATAGCCCTCGACCTCCTGGGAAAATGGCGTTTGGTTGAGCAGGACGGCCTCGCCCGAGGCGACGTCGACCGTCAGCACAATGGTGTTCGGCACCGAGGAAACGCCGGTGTAGACGACGTCGCCGACGAACTTCCGTCCGTCGGCACCCGCCGTCTCATAGAGGAACTGCAGGTCTTCTCCCGGCGTTTCTCCAAAGGCCGTCAATTGTGGGTTGAAGACGTTGCCGAGCGACGCAGAATTGGCTCCCGTCAAATCGAAAGAGCCAGCGCCTGTTCTGCTGACTCAGGGCGAGCGTCGAATTGTAGGGCGACAACGTCCAGCCGTTGTCGATACCTTGGAAACCGGCGGGATCGAGCGACCGCGTCGGCGAGAACAGGCTCAGGCCCTTCACGTCGACGTTCGAGCCGGTCGTATTGGTGATCGTCAGTCCGCCGGAGTCACGGTCGACCGTTAGCGTGATCCGATCGTCCGGCACCGTGTTAGTCACCAAATAAATTCTGCCTTTGGACTTGCTCGAGATGTACATTTCACCCGAGATGCCTTCGCCGAAGCGGGCGTCGTTGCGGAATACGCCAAGCAACGTGTTGATGTTGTCGGACGTCGTCGGTGGCGTGTTGGGATTGTTGTCGCCGTCGAGCGTCAAATGCAATCGCTGCAGCTGCGCTTGCGTCAGCTCGCTCGGCTCATCGCGCGACGAATCGAGCGGGTCGAGCTGCGTGACTGCGCCGAGCATCGCGTCGAAATCGGAGTGGTAAACGTCGCCGTTATTGCTCGCCATATTCAAATTAATGAACTGGTTCTGCAGCGCCAGGTCGCTGCCGTTTTGGATTACGAATGACGAGGCGATCGAATTTCCAGTCCACCAATCTGCACCTACCTCGACACCGTCGCCATTGTGGTCCCATTGAGCCACGGGATAAGTATATCGCGTGCCGTAGCTATCGATGCCGACGGTGGCTTCATTTGCAGGCAAGTCGGCGACGCCCAAGATGTAACCGCTTTGCGGGTCGGGATCGACTTTCTGAAGATGGACGAACGTTCCTTCGCGCTTGGTCCAGCCGTAGTTACTTCCCGCTTGCACCAGATTCAGTTCCTCAACGTTGTCGCGGCCGATGTCGCCTACGACAATCCGCACGTTGCCCTGGTCGTCTTTGTTGAACGAGAAATTATGTGGGTTACGAAATCCGTAGGCGTAGACCTCGCCCAGGATCGGCGTACCGGCCGGGCTGGGGCTACTTGCCGAGTAGAACGGATTGGCGGTGGGGATCGTGTAGCGGTCGGCCCCAGATTGGAGCGGATTGATCCGCAACATCTTGCCCAGCACGTCGCCGCGATCTTGCGGATCGTCGTTCAGAGAATCTTGATTATTCGAATCGCCGTGCGTCATGTACAACAGGCCATAATCTTCGTCGCCGGGTTGCGCGTAAGGGTCGAACTGCGCCAGCTTGATCGGATGATCGTAATTCGGCATGTTCGTGCGGAACAGCTCGCGGTAGGAATTCGAATCGACCTGGCCCGTGTTGTGATCGTAGGTCCATTCGGCCAGCACGCCGTCCGCCCCGCCATTGCCATACGTGCTATTGCCGAGATAGAAGTGGGACGGATCGTTCGGATTCGCCGGCCGGTTCTCAAGCATCGTAGTATAGAGCTTGCCATAGCCCGGCTGCCCGACCTTGTCAAAGTCGGGATGAAACGCCACCGACTGCAGCCCTTGCTGCGAACCGCTGAAACTCATCGATCGGCCCGTAGCGGTTTGCAGCGCGGCGGACGCGTTGAAAAACAGCTCCGGCGTTGTGTTCCCAGCCGCATCTTCATTGACGACAAAGATCGAGCCTTGCTCGGTCGCCACGTACATTCGTGTGTCGAGCGGCCGGTGAGTCATCTCGATGACGTTATTAAAGCCGGCGGGCAATGCGGCATACGGCCGCAAATTGAGCGTCGCCCCGGAAAAGCCGATCGTGTCATTGAGCAAATCCTGATCGGCAGCGCGGGCCGATTCCGATCGAACAGCACATCGACACGAACACGGTCGCCACGGCGAGCAACGTCCTGCGCAGCATTCTCCCACGGCAGATAGCGTAGGCATCGCCAAATACTGCCGCCGACCGAAAGCAGCGCCATGCCGACGAGCCCCACACTCGTCGGCTCGGGGACCGCCACGGAGCTAGAACCTGGTGCATCGAAGCCAACGACCCGCGCAGGATGGTCCTTGAATAGGCGGAAGTCGGCGAAATCGACCGTGCCGCTGCCGTCGATGTCGCCGTCCGCGAAAGTGCCGGGCAAATACATGTGTTGGCTGATGATCACGGTATCCGACGAATTGCAAACACCGTTGCCGTTGACGTCGCAAATCAGCCCGCTAGTCAGAACGTCGGCGAGCGTCGTGCCGATGCGGAGCTCGTCGAGGCCCGCGGCCGTGCCAGTAGAAATGCCCCAAGCCCAAGCGGTCGGCCGCGAAATTGAAGCCCGTCGCCGTGACGCCGCCGGCCGGGTCGCTCACCAAGCTGGCCAAGCTGGGATTGTTCCAAACGGTGATCGAGTCGGCGTTATTGGTCGTCGAGAGGTTGAACTTTGCCAGGAACAAATGTACGCCCGAGTCCTCAGCTCCCAAGGTCGAACTTGAGTGCTCCGTTGTTGATGGCGAGACCGAACTGCTGAGGGGTGCCCGTGGTAGGAAAATCGCCATAGCTGCTCAAGCCCGATTTGCAGTGTGCGGTTGGCGGCATCGTCGTTGCCGCCGTTGTGCATTTCGAAGGCGCGGTATCCATTGTTCGTGCCCGTCTGAAGCAAGAACGACATGTAGACCGTGCCGGAGTCGGTCGACTCGAACGGATTCGACGCCGAGAGCAGGCGGTGAACTCGCGAATCGCCGGTGGGACTCAGCAGCTTTCCGCCGGTCTCGGCCGGATAGCCGGCCGCCGTGTAGTTGAGCGACGTGGCATTCACGGTCGGTGACGCGCCGGTACTGGTGAACCACGGGCCGGAAAAACCGATGCTGGCAGGATTCTGCCCGGCGAGTGTGTCCCACCGAGTACTCGGGGCCCGTCGGGCGGGGCGCTAGTGAGAAACGGCTCTTCGGCAAGCAGAACGGCAAACGCGGAGGTGGGCGCGACGGCAAATGCAATCAGACGTCAGCAAAGTCGCCACGAGCCACGCAGCGGCAGACGTAGCTCGACCGTGCCAATACCGCATCATCACCTCGCCTGTTCCGTGAAAATCGTTATCGCCTGAAGCCGCGCCATTTCACCGCTCGATCCTCCCTGCCGAGCTTCTGTTGCATCACTTCCATCTTTCCCCCATCGGCCTTTAATTGAAGCTATTGCGCTAGTTTACGCCTTCCATGGACGTGACGCCTCTGTGTTGCTCGCCGTACGACGTGCCATTGCGGGTGCCGATTGCGTTGAATACGTCGAGGTCAATGTCGTAGCTGATCGTATGCACGCTCCCGTCAGCGAAGACGGCGTTGAAACCGCCAGAGTGAGCCGAGCCGAAGTGATACTCATACCATGGCCATTCGCCGGTGGCGTACTCCGACATCATGGCGTCGGTGCTGCCATCCTGCAGGGGAGGAATGCCCGTGCCGCGATTAACATCCGGATCCCAACCATCGGTCCAGCCCGCGTCGTCAGAAGAACTGCCGCTCTGGTACAAGCCTGGATAGACGTACTTCTCGCCAATCAACATCGACTTCGAAGTGCCGTCGGTGATTTTGGCGAACGTGGTTGGTTTAGGGGCATTCACGAATTTGCCGTCGAGCAATCCAGTGAACGGATTCTTTCCCGTTCCAAAGGGCGCGAACGCTGAACGAACAATCACGCCGTCGTACACCCCATTCGGTTGCGGAACAGGCCCAACGGTGCCCGACTCGGGATTAGGAGGCGTGCCGCCCCCGCTGCCCGTGTAGTTATAAGGAGCGGCATTGGCCCAACTTGTCCACGTTGGATACTTGGTGACTACGTCGACCGGCTCCGCGTCGGTGGAGATGGCCTTAGTGAACGGATGAGCGCTGGCGTAATCGGTCAGGACGATTATGCGATCTCCGTATGTGACGCGAGTCACACCGCGCCGAGACGGACAATTATAGAGCGGCACGGAGACATTCCGCATTTGATCGCTGCTCGTAATGCTATGTAGCGATTCTTCCTCCAGGAAGGGCAGGATTTGGAAGCCCCAGCCTAAGCCCATCCGATCCGTGCCGACGGGCTTGCCGTTTTCGATATAGTCTTCAATGGCAACGCCATATGTTACTCCGCCGGTGGGGAAAACCCTCAACGAGTCGACGTGGTTTAGTACGGCGAGGCCGACGTTTTTAAGGTTGTCCTTGCACTGCGTGCGCCGAGCCGCTTCACGGGCGGCTTGAATGGCGGGTAGCAACAGCGCGACCAAAATGCCAATGATCGCGATCACGACCAACAGCTCGACGAGCGTAAAGCCTTTGACTTGTTTTGACATTGCATCCTCTCCTGGATTTTCGCCGGTTACCACCGATGACTCGGCGTCTTTACTGTTTGCCTCGCGCACGATACGGACCTTCAAAGACCCTCGCTCTGAAGGGATTGCTAAGTGCCGCCGGTGACGACGGCCGCTGCAACCGTTCCTAATGTTAGTGTTTCAGTCGACGACCACGGCTGGCGGCGAACATGGCCGCCATCAGCAACAGCGTCCAGCTAGCTGGTTCGGGGACGTTGCCGCCCGCCACCGCGCCGCCACCTGCCGCGGGCAATGTGGGATAGTGGTCTTTCCAGATCCGGTAGTCGGCGATCGTGACTCGACCGTCCGAACCCTGCGTGCCATCGGCTTTCGCCACGTCGCCCTCGAGGGCCGTGCCTACCTGCAGGCCCAAGTGCGTAATGATGTTGTTGTAGTCGTCGAGATCCACATCGCCGTCGCCATCCGTGTCACCGGGCAGCGGGAGAGGTGGAGCGCGTCGATAAACGTGGTCGCAATACGTAGCTCATCGACCGTGTTCAGAGTAGGGCCGAAACCACCGAACTGACCCATGCCCAGTGCGGCAAGCTGGACATTAGTCCCCGTGATCGCCAGATTAGGCAGATCGGGCTCCGTGACGCTGGTCGGATCCAAGTAGATGGAGATCGTGTCGGAGGCCGCCACGTCACTGAGGACGAATTTCATGACGAGTAAGTGCGTGGCGCCGTCCTCAAAGAAGACAGGCGAGCCGTCGATAATCTGGCCCTGAAACGCCATATGCGCCGTCGCGGCCTTCGTTTGGGCTGGACCGATCGGACTATAGTAGGCGTTGTAGCCAAGGTCCCCGAGGAGATTGGAGTCGCCGATCGCAGCAGTGGTTTTCCACAACTCAACGGTGCGGAAACCCATGTCGTCGGTGACATTCGTGATCGTGCCAAAGTTTTCCAGCCAACTGATATAGTAGGTGCCGACGGTGGCGTCGGTCCATTCTTCTCCAGGTTTGAAGTAACGGCCGACACGCGTATCGACCACGTACGGCTCCACGGTCGTCTGCACCGTACCGATCGAGCCGCCCTCAGCCGGGGCACCGATATAGTTTAGTCCAGGGACATCCTTGACCTGGCCCTGAGGAGCTGTGGCTGTCCAGGCGGCCCGTCAAGAGATCCGGCTGCGTGCCGTAAGGAGCGACCGGATTTTGGCCGGCCAGCGGCGCACCGGCGGTATACTCGCCCGCCGCCGGGCTCGAACCGATCAGGAACGGGTCGTAGAATAGCAGCTCGGCCGACGCCGGCGCCGCGACCGCGGCCAGGCCAAGCAGGGCCAGGAACGCCAAGCACACTTGACTGGTCAAGAACCGCCGGCCTTTGAGGCAGCCGGCGATTCCCGCGAGCAGCATCACCAGCGCCAGGGACGACGGTTCGGGAACTTGCGCCGCCTCAAGCGCGGCAGCAAACGAACCGGCCCCATTCTGGGCGTCGTAGATCGTCTTGAAGGCCCGGAAGTCGTTCAGATTGACGACGCCGTCGCCGGTCAACTCGCCCTGAGCATTGTACAACTGTGCTTGCTGCTGGTGATCGCGCACGATGCCGTAATCAGTCAAATTGACGGCGCCATCGCCGTTCAGATCCCCGGCCATCACGCCAGTGACTTGCAGCAGGACGTTGTCGATTCCTGCCCAGCTATGTTGAACCCAGGTCGGGTTGTACACGTCGCTGGTGGTGTCAAACTCCACGCCAAGCGGCCGGCCCAGCGCGGGCGTCAGCGAAGGGGATCCACCTACGACGTCGATCGTGTAGTTGGTCACCGCGCCCGACAGACCGCTGATCACCAGCGGTGAACCGATTGTGGTCCGCGTAGTCCCGTCGACGGCAAGGAAGTAGAGCCGCGCCGTAAGCTGACTCTGGTTCTCGGTGTAATCGGGGTGACCATCGAGGAGGACTGTATAAATGTCGTGCGCATCGAAGCTCAACCGATACTTCTGCGTGGCGGGAATGCCCGCCGCGTTGAAGGCCGACGTCTGATAAGCGACGCCGTCGAAGGTGGAGAGGAGCATTTCGTTGCCGGGATTACCACCCCCTTCGGTGCCGGAATCGCCGAGGGCTTCGCCGCCTGCGTGATCCGTGTGCCCAAAGTCTTCTACGCCAGGTCCCGGGAACGTCCAGCCCGGGATGTTATTGAGCGGCGCACCGGTGCTGTCGAAGGCAATTGTCTTGCTGCCAACCGGCCCCGGCAATTCGAAGTCGCCATTGGTCAAAGCGATTCCCTGAGTGGTCGCCTGGGCGGGCAAGGCGTTCAGACAGCGCGGCACCGATCCCAACCACCGCCAGCAGACAGAATCCGAATCGTCTTGACATGTCATGTTCTCCGACCTGTTCAATTGTTCCGAAATTCGCCCCATCCGCAGCGAATTCGCGCCAGCTACCTGGTCCACGTCGACGCATCCACAGCACGCCGGCCAGGCCGGTCAGCAACAGCAATCCGGTAGTCGGCTCCGGCACAGCCGCGGTCGCCAAGCTGCCGCCGCCCGACCCGAGGGTGCTATCAAAGACGACGGATCCGGTCCGGAATTCGGTCTCCGGCACAAGTCCACCGGTGGCCCCGAATTGGGCCTTCCAAAAAGCGTAGTCTTCCGCATCCACCACGCCTGGCGTGGTAGCATCGGGATTCTCGTTGGTCAGGGTAATGCTCTGCCCGAGGCTATTGCGCCACACGGTGTAGTCCGCCGCGTTGACGGTGCCATCGTTGTTGTAGTCACCAGCGGGCGGGACGTTCACGAATCCTTGAGACAAGAGAAACTGCAAGCTGAGTCCGTCCTGAGCGGCCTGGCTGGCAAAGCCACTGGCCGAAATGTCGCCGATGGACAACTCAGCCCCTGGGGCCAGCACCGTTTCGCCCGTCAAATTCGACTCTGTAAGTGACCCGGCCGAGGCGGGGCTCTTGGCCCAGCCGCCGCCGAGACCCGACCAGGCGGTTCCATTCAGAGCGCCGGTCGACGACAAGACGGAGTAGCCGTCGAAGTGGAGTGTTTCCAGTGAGTCGTTCTTGATCGTTGCCTGGCCCGTATTCGGATTAACGCGGAGCACCAGGTCATTTTCGAACTTGGTGCCCTCATAAACGATCTGGCCGCGGATGATGCCGCCATAGGGAGAAGAGTACGAGAAGACCAGGTCTTCGCCATCGTTGCCAAAGTTCGCGACGTCGGCCCCGACGCCCGTGCGGCTGAAACCGGTTCCGAGCGAGACCGACGAAACCGACGTCAAATTGTATGCATCGGTGTTATCGATGGGAGGAGTCATGTCAGGCACCTTGACTTCGTACAGCCCGTTAACCGAGTTCGTACCCGGCGCGACGGGCTTGGTCCATTCTCCGGCGCCCGGCGTCGAGGAACCGAGGCCGGCGTAGCTAGCTAACATCGACCCGCGGGCCGACGTCACCTGGTAAGAGTCGATGGCGATGTTGCCGGCGAGCGGGTTGGTAATCGCAAGTTCGCCCGTGTCGCGATTGACGTGCAGCACCAACACCGCATCGTAGGACAACTGCACCAGCTTGCCGTTTCCACCATTGACAGTGTGGAGGTAATAGGCGGAGCCGGTCGGCGGAGCGGAGGCCAGACCGGAGACGGTGATCTGGTTGCCAAAACCGAGGTTCGTGAAGTTGTTTGCCACACCCGTGGTGGCAGTCAGCAGATTCCATTTGTCTCCCACGACGTGCCCGGTCGCGCCGGCGCCGCTGAATTCGACATTCAATGCTCCGCCCAATTTGAGCGCCGAGCCCGATTGGATCATCGCAGGGCCGGCCGGATTGGCGGCACTGGTGATCACCGCGTCAAAGCTGCTGGTCGAGCCAAAAGTGATCGTGCCATTGGTCGTGAGGTTGGCGCTCGGCCCGGTGATTTTCAAGCGGCGATTTAAGGCGGCGGTACCATTGATGGCGCTTGCATTGTTAATTGTGAGCTGCGCCGTCCCACTCAGGTCGACCATGCTTGTGCCCAGGGCATCGCCTGTATAGTTCTCGCCGCCGACGACCAGCTGCTGGCCGGTGAGCGTGCCGCCGGTCATCGTGAGGAACCCGCGGCCGTCCGCACCAACCACAATGCGGCCGTCGGCTCCGATGTTCGCTTCGGCTGTCGAGACGTTGTTGAGTGTGCCACCGCTGATCGTCAGCCTCCCGACGAGCGCACCAGCTGCTGTCGCCGGATTGACCAAAACGGGCGGGCTGACCGTGTAGTCCAGCTCGCGGAGGCCAAAGTACAGGCCGCCGATCGTGGCCTTCGCAGCCGGCAGCGCGGCGGAGATCGCCGGCGAATTGCCAGTCGTCGAGTTGAGCGCTCCGTTGGGGCTATCGGTGCCGATGATCGCCCGGACATTGAACCCGCTGGAAGACTGTGGGACGAAGCTACCGTCGCCTGGCGCTCCGACGACATACCAGTTGCCGGCGGTGTTCCAGTCGGTACTTACGTCTCCCTGCCAATAACCCTCACGGGCGGCAGCGGTGCCCACCAGTGCCAATGAAGCTGCGGCCGCAAACACAGAAAGAACCGCGCGAGAAATCCTTGAAGTCATCATAGTAGTCCCGCCATTATTCATTGAAAAGTCTCACAAAAACCTGTCGCAAGTCAGCCCTTTTTACGGTGGCGCGAATTGCCGCTAACCTACTCAAAAAACCTGACGTGCGGGTTCTCTGCGAGCAAACTAAAGATTCATAACTCATTGAACATCCGCTCGAGCTTCCTCCGACAACTCTCCACGCTCGGCGTGGAGAGTTGTCGGTTGTGGAAGTTCACTTCTCTCGGCAATTAATCTTCCATGCCGTGTTTGTACTCCGAATTATTTCCGACGGCCGAACAGCATGAGGCCGATCGCGCCGATTCCGATGAGGCACAGCGACGCCGGCTCCGGCACGTACTTAAGCGTATTAATGCCGACGTCGGCGAACTCCGTACCGACGCGGATCTCGTCGAATGAGCCGGCAGCCGACGCATCGCCCGAGTTAAACGTAAACTGGGCGTTCGAGGAGAGCCTGTCGGCCAAGAATTGGCCAACGGTGACTGACGCGTCTGGCGCTGGTTCCGTCGTACCAACCGGATCCAGGAATGCCGAGATGACGTCGTCCGTACTGGTCGACATTTCAAACTTCAGCACAACGTAGTGCGTCCCCTGGTACGAAAGATTAGCGAGGTTGGCTCCCTCGGCAAGCACGACGTTTGTTGACGTATCCGTTACCGAATCGCGTACGTTGAGTGCCAACTCGTTGCCCAGCCCAGCAAAATTGCTGAGGCCGAACATTAAGTTGCGGTTTGTGTTGTCATCAAAACCGCCGGAGTGCATCTCGATGGTTCGGTGATTCGGATCGTTGACTTTTCCGGTGCCAAAGTCAACCAGGAACCCGAAGTAATACGTTCCATCCGGATCGGTAAAACCGCCCCATGGTGTACTAAACAGCCGAGATGTACGAGCATACACGCAGCAGTCGAAGTTGACTTGGCCAGTTGAAGCCCCGCCTTCTGTCGGCAAAGTGGGCCCTGGACGCGAAAGTCCGGATGACGTGACCACCGCCCAAGAGGTCGAGTCCCCCTGGTCGGCGGCAACCCAATTCCCGCTGAAAAACGAGCCACTCCCGCCCGAAGTACCATTGAGTGCCGCACCAACGGCGTAGTCGCCGCCGTCGTCGGTCAGGCTAAACCCATCATACCACAACTGCGCGGCTTGGGCGTTGACGGCAATCATCGCGGCCGACACACCAATTGTTGCGGCGACGCTCAGCATGCTGAGCCGCCTGGTGAAAACTGAACATCTCATTAGACAAGACCCTCCATCAAAAGTGGAAAAACAGGGAACCTCAAAGAATCATCAACCGTTCAATCAATTGCCTCATTCGTTTCCGTTCGTGTTCTGCACCGCTGGACGCACTATTTCCTGCTGCGCCAAATCCAGCGAGTTCTCGATTACTGATTTCTCAAGCGACGAATGTTCGTGCGACGGCTTACGTGATCCTGGCGAGCAGGTGGAACCACGGACGATGAGCGTCGGCTTGACAGTTTTGGTGACGGGCTTTCGCTTGCCCTCCGTCGCACCGACTTGCTCGAGGACCAGTTGGGTGCCAAGCTCACCGATCTTAGCGGCGTCAAAACCAACTGTCGTCAATGGCGGCGTCATGTATCGCGTGCTGAACACGTCGTTGAAGCCGACCAGGCTGACGTCGCCGGGAATCGCCATGCCGTACTGCCACAACGCATGGACCAACAGCGTCGATTCCAAGTCGCTGTAGCAGACCACGCCGGTCGGACGATCGGCGCCACGGACCAGCATGTCGACGACTTCCCCCTCGGATACACGAAGAGATTCGCACGACATTACGCCCGCTTCGTCCATCGCGGTGCGATAGCCACTGAGCCGCTCATCGACACTGCAGTGCGGCTTGATCGATTCGTGCACGAACAGCATCACGCGGCGATGGCCCAAACCGAGCAAATGCTTCGTTGCGGAATAGGCGCCGGCAAAATCGTCGACGACGACCTGCGACATTCCAGGGTCGCTGTCGTCGCCGAGCAAGACCAGCGGCAATTGCCGCTCGCGGACCGCCTCGGCAACTTCCGCCGGCAGCGTTTGAAACACCACCCCCCCGTCAATCTGACCGCCAAGCACGATTTCTTCCCACGAGCCGCTCTCGTCGACCGGGCAAAACACCAAGTGGTAGCCTTCGCGCTGTAGCGAGCGCACCAAGCTATTGACCACCTTCGTGTTGACCCCCTCGAAGATCCAGGCGTCGTCGGTGTAGAGCAGGCCGATGCCATGCGTGCGGCCGCGCGAAAAGGCCCGCGCCCGCAAGTTGGGTCGATATCCCATTTCGCAGGCGAGGTCGCGGATCCGCTGCGCGTTGGCCGCGCTGCGGCGCTGCGACTCACGCACGTCGCCGCGAAGAATTCGTGCGACGGTCGAACTCGACACGCCCGCACGCTCCGCGATTTCGTAAATCGTCACCGACATGAGCAACGCCTCAACCAATCGACCGACAGCCGCAGTCCTATAACAAGCCGCCGAGCACCGATACAGCAGTCAGAAAACGCCAATCGCTCCCACAAACAAACTGCGCTGGTGGAAATGCCAGCCAACTGGCACCAAGCCGGAAAAGCCGCCGTTAATCTGCCGCCCGTGGAAAAGCACCCGCCAGCACCAAACGAATATGCCACCGGTGTCATACTAAGTACAACCCGCACATTCGTCAAGCAATTGGAAGACGTTTTCCGAAATTCTAGACACGGATGGCTGGGCAAGACTGGCGCAACCATATATTAAAGGCCTTTACCAAGCAGCAGGAGACCGGTTTCCCGGGGGTGCGGTGAAGTGATTTCGGGTTTGCAAAGACGGCCTAAATGACACCGGTGCCATTTTTCGGAAGGGCTCCGACGGGTCGTAAGAGAGCATTGTGGTTGCACCGTCGCCATCCGCGGAAGTAGCTCTCGCGCACGTCGCTCGAACTTGCTCTCAGTCGGCTGCCGTTGTCCGGCGCTTGCGGCACCATGAGGACACTCGCCGTGCGCCAAAACTACTCGTGCTGGGACCAATTCGCCAGCACATTACTGTCGTGCATGCCGCAATAGTGAGTAAGCTGTGGTCGGGCGGCAGGCTCACTTCACTTGTCGCTATGGCCCTTTGATTCGGAGAACCAGGTCGTCCCGAGCTATGGATTTGCACTACGTCGACGTTGCGATCATCGTCCTCTACCTGCTCGGAATGGTAGTGGTCGGCTTCCTTGCCGAGCGCCGTGCGCGCGGCGGATTGCAGGCCTATTTTCTCGGCGGCAACCAGATGCCCTGGTGGCTGCTGAGCATGTCGAATGCGACGACGATGTTCGACGTGTCGGGCACCATGTGGCTAGTATCGCTGCTCTATGTTTACGGTCTGAAGAGCATTTTCATCCCCTGGCTCTGGCCGGTGTTCAATCAGATTTTTCTGATGATCTACCTTTCGGTGTGGTTGCGCCGCTCCGGCGCACTGACCGGTGCTGAGTGGATCACGCTGCGATTCGGTGCGGACCGCGGTGCGGAGGCCTCGCGCATTAGCGTCGTGATTTTTGCGTTGGTCAGCGTGATCGGTTTTACCGGCTACGCGTTCGTCGGCATCGCCAAATTTGCCGACGTGTTTCTGCCGCCGCTGCTCTCGCCGGCCGCCTATGCCCTGATCATCATCGGCGTGACGACGCTCTACACCGTGGTTGGCGGCCTCTACAGCGTCGTGGTTGCCGACGTGATTCAGTTTCTCCTAAAGATCGTTTGCTGCATGGCGATCGGCTGGATTGCCATACGGGAAGTTTCGCCGGAATCGCTGGCTGCCGTCGTACCGGCCGGTTGGGCCGACGTCACGTTTCAGCTGGACGCTCGATCTCGATTGGTCGCAATTGCTGCCCGCCGCCCAACAACGGATTGGCGAAGACGGCTACACGATGTTCGGCGCATTCTTTTTGATGATGCTCTTTAAGGGCGTGTTGGTGAGCATGGCGGGACCAGCGCCGAACTACGACATGCAGCGGATCCTGGCCGCGAAAAGCCCGAAGGAAGCGGCCATGATGAGCGGGTTCGTGACCGTCGTGCTCTTCGCGCCGCGCTATTTCATGATCGCCGGAATCACGGTGCTTGCCCTGGTGCTCCTGCGCCAACAGGCCGTCTCCGCGGGTCAGCTCGACCTCGAACAGGTGTTGCCGATCGTGATTCGCGATTTGGTTCCGGCGGGACTGGGCGGACTGATGATCGCCGGTTTGCTGGCGGCCTTCATGTCGACCTTTGCCGGCACGATCAACGCCGCGGCCGCCTACCTGGTCAATGACGTGTACAAACGGTACTTTCGGCCTGCCGCGCCGGAACGTGAGTACGTCTGGGCAAGCTACTTGGCGTCGATCGCGGTGGTGATCGTCGGCTGCACGGCTGGCTACTTCACACCTTCGGTCCATCGAGCGACCGAGTGGATCGTCGCCGCGTTGTGGGGCGGCTACGCGGCGCCAACGTCCTCAAGTGGCATTGGTGGCGGTTCAACGGCTGGGGATACTTCTGGGGCATGATGGCCGGCATCGCCGGGGCGCTTGCCTTGCTCGAATACCCATCCGTCAATCCGCTCACGGCATTTCCATTTCTGCTGTTGTTTTCGCTGCTCGGCTCGTTGGCCGGCAGCCTGCTCACGCCGGCCCGAGCACGACTCGGTCCTGTTGGACTTCTACAGCCGCACGCGGCCCTGGGGCTGGTGGGGAACAATCCGCGATGCCGCGATCCGTCGCGACCCGAGCTTTGAACCGAATCGCGAATTCCGGCGCGACGCATTCAACGTGCTGGTGGGGGTCGTCTGGCAAACCGCGTTCGTGGCCCTGCCGATCTACGTCGTCATCCGACATTGGCAGCCGGTTGGCGTTTGCCTGGCGATCATCGCCGTCACCTCGACGATCCTCAAGTTCAACTGGTACGATCGCCTCGAAACCAAGTAGCGGCAATTCCGACTCCTTGATTTCCCGCTGGCTCCGCGAGCACCATCGATTCTGTTTTTCGCTTTCTCAGAGCACGAGAGGGCAGGGCGAGAGTTCGTTGTCCTATTGTTCGGCTAGTGGCTGAAAACGCGCGCCCGCCTGCATCGTTTCCTTCGTACGCCGCCCCAATTCTCCCTATCTCAGTTGCGTTTTCACTCCACCGGCGGTCGGACTTCCCACTGGAAGCTGTACCGATTTTACCGGCAAACCCAAGCGCCGTTCGATTCCGACACCTGTTCTTTATCTCCTTTTCCGGCCGGGCAGCCCGGATAGGAATCCGTACGAAAATACTTGACATTTTCGTGCCGGCTCGATAGTCTCATACTTCGCCCTTTGCCGCGAAACGGATGCTGCGACAGGATGGCCTTTTCCTTAACGCTTGCTCCGGATCGTGGTACGTCAGCCGACGGAGGCGAGATTTGCGCTCCGCGTGGCAAGTCGAGAAGTCGTCGCAATTCATTCGCATGTTCGCTTCGTATTTTGGCACGACACGTCGGGTGGACGTGGCGTAGCACGCACAGCGTCCGACGTTTGTCGAGAAAGGTGAGCAACACATGGCACGAGCATTCTTCACCCGGTTCCTTCGGCAGAGTCGGTCGCAGGGCAAGCTCAAGCGGGACGTGCGGCGGCGATCGCGAACCGCGGCCTTGCGAGTCGTCGGGGTCGGCGTCGAACAGTTGGAAGACCGGATCGTGTTGAGCGCCGACCCGACGGTGTCGGTGGTCGCCGATCAATTGGTCAATGAAGGGACGCTCTTGAACATTGCGGATCTGGGCACGTTCTCCGATGTGGTGGAGGGCACGGTGTCGGGCGGCGCGGCGGTTGGCCTTAATCCGACGGACTTCACGTCGCTTGGCGCGTTCAATCCGCTGACGAGCGTTTCGATCGACACCGATGCACTGACGATTTCGGGTGGGTTTTCCGGGGCGGGGACGTTTGTGACGGCGGACACTGGTTTCGGCGCGTTTCAAATAGCGGTGTTTACTTTCGACAGCTTCACGCTCGGCGCCGGCATCACGATTTCCACGACCGGCACGCGGCCGCTGGCCTTGCTGTCGCAAAGCGACATGACGATCGACGGCACGATCGACGTGAGCGCGCGCACCAATTTCCTGATCGACGATTCTGCGGTCAACAACGAGCGGATCGCCGGGCCGGGCGGTGGCAACGGCGGCTTAGGAAATTTCACGTCGACGCCCAACGTCGGCGCCCCAGCGGCCGGGGCGCCCAGCAATACGCGCCGGAACGCCGGCCTTTTCCGGCAGCAACGGCGGCGGCGGCACTGGCGGCGCGATGGGCGGCGACGGCGGCCGGGCCGATACGGCAGCCGGTGGCGGCCTCATCGGACCCGAGGGATTGGCGTTTGCCTCGTTGACGACCTTGTCGATCGGCGTTCAAGGGGGCAGCGGTGGTGCGTCGGCCAGCAGCGGCAGCAGCGGGGCTCGCGTCGGCGGCGGCGGCGGCGGTGGTGGGATCGAGCTTGGCGCAGTCGGTACTCTGACCATCGCATCGACGGGCCAAGTCCTCGCCGACGGCGGCGATGCGTTCAGCCCAGGCGTCGCCAGCGCTTCTTCGTTTGGCGGCGGTGGCGGCGGGGCCGGCGGTGGAATCGTCGTTCATGCGACGAACGTCAGCCAATTCGGCACGTTGAGTGCCAACGGAGGCAACGGCGGTTTTGCGCCGCGCGACGGTGGCGGTGGTGGTGGTGGGGCGATTCTCATCGCGTACAGCGACACCGGCACGTTCGACCACACCGGCGGCGTGGAGTCGGTATTGGGGGGCTTGAATTCCGTGGCGACCGGTGCCGAGGACGGCGACGTCGGCTTTGTGGTGACGGTTGAAGAAGCGCCGAGCGCCACGCCGATAATCGAAAATTTCGATTTCGTGATCGATTGGGGCGACGGCTCGACGTCCGATGCCGGCCCAGCCACGATCGACGTACCGGGCGTGAACATCGGCGACGTCATCTTCGGTTCGTTCGACGGCAGCCACACCTACACGGACAACGGCGTTTACACCGTCACGGTGACGGTCAACGACGATAACGGCGGCAGCGACGTGCAGACGCTGTTGGTGACCGTCGACAACGTCGCGCCGACGGCGAGCCTGGCCAACGACGGACCCGTCGACGAAGGCTCGACGGCCACAGTTAGCTTCAGCGGCCAGTTCGATCCGAGCTCCGACGACACCGCCGACGGCTTCCGTTACGCATTCGACTTCGACAACGACGGGACCTGGGAAGTGGGCGACGGCAGTTACGCCGGATCGGTTGCAGCCGATAGTAGCGTCGTGCCGGCGAGCTTCTTGGCCGACGGTGTCGCAAGCTACACTATCAAGGCCCGCATCTTGGACGATGACGGCGGGTTCACCGACTACACGACGGTCATCGACGTGAACGACGTTGCCCCGACGCTGGCGATCAGTGGCGCGGCCAACGTCGACGAAGGGCGGTCTACACGCTGAATCTCTCGTCGAGCGACCCGGGCGACGACACGATAACGAGTTGGACGATCGATTGGGGAGACGGCAGCGAGGTCGTTGCCGGCAATCCACCAAGTGCGACTCACACGTACGCCGACGGCGCGAACAGCTACACCGTGAGTGCCACGGCGACCGACGAAGACGGCACTTTTGCCTCGAATTCGCTCTTGGTCACGGTCGCCAACGTGGCTCCCACGCTGGTGATCAGTGGCGCTGCGTCAACGGATGAGGGCGCGGTCTACACGCTGAATCTCTCGTCGAGCGACCCGGGCAACGACACGATCACGAGTTGGACGATCGATTGGGGAGACGGCAGCGAGGTCGTTGCCGGCAATCCATCGAGTGCGACTCACACCTACGCCGACGGCACGGTGAACTATACCGTTAGTGCCACGGCGACCGACGAAGACGGCACTTTCAACTCGAACAGCATTTCGGTCACGGTCGACAACGTGGCTCCGACGGCCGACGCCGGTGGGCCGTATCTCACGTTCGACGACACGCCGATCGCGTTGAGCGGCACGGGCAGCGACCCGGCCGGAGCGCTCGATCCGCTCACATTTGCCTGGGATCTCGACGGCGACGGCAACTTTGGCGAAATCGGCGCAGGTGCGACACGCGGCAACGAGACCGGCGCCAATCCAACGTTTGATCCCACCGGGCTCGCCGCCGGCAGCTACACGGTGACGCTCCGCGTTTCGGACGGCGACGGCGGCGTGACGACCGACACGGCCACGGTCAACGTGCTGACCGAGGGCACGCTCTTGATCGACGGCACGCTCTACATCGTCGGCGGGAATAGCAGCGACATCGTGCTGATCAGCAAATGCAGCACGACGATTCTCGTGTATGCGTCGTTCAACGACAACAATCCCGTGACGTTCAACTCGGCCGACGTCACGGATATTCAGGTTCGCGTGCGCGGCGGTCACGACATCGTGCTCACGACGCCCAACGTCACGCAAACGATGACGATCGACGGCGGCTCGGGGAACGACCTGCTGACCGGCGGCGGCGGCCGAAACATCATCATAGGCGGCTCGGGCAACGACTTTCTCTACGGCGACGGCGGCAACGACGTGCTCTTCGGTGGGACGGGAAACGACGTGCTCAGCGGCGGCTCGGGCGATGACGTGCTCGTGGGCGGCGACGGCAATGATATTCTCATCGGCGGCAGCCGGCCGCGACCTGATCATTGGCAGCCAGGACAACGACATTCTGCTGGGTGGCAACGGCGAGGACATCCTGATCGGCGGCTACACGAGCCACGACAACGACCTCGCGGCGCTGGATGCGATCATGGCGATTTGGACGTCGTCGGCCAGCTTCAACAGCCGAGTGAATACGCTCACGAGTTCTGGCGGACTGCTGCAAGGCGGCGTGACCGTGTTTGACGACGACGACGGCGACGTCCTCGTCGGCGGCTCCGGCCGCGATTTGGTTTTCGGCGACACCTACCGCTGGGACGGCGCGATCGACCTGATCGCTCTGCAGCGAGCCCAGGACGTGTTGGTGGCCGTAAATTAGCCGGGCGACGCCTGCGGCGGCGGCGACCGCGAAAAAATGCCCATTCCACGGCAGGTTTCCCCCTTGGCGCGGCGTGTGCTACGATAGAGCATTGACACTTGTTAGGCCGGTGACCTTGCCGGCACCCAGGCGGAGTGTCTGTTTACCATTTCGCCATACATACGTTTCGGGGCGCTGAGCATTCGCGCGTTCGGTTCGCCGGCCGCACCTGCCGGGCGGATCGTTCGCCGCTGCCGGAACATTTGCGTCGCCAGGATTATCGCGAAGAAGGCCAACATGTCGATCCGTGTCGCGCTCCACCACCGCACCCAGTATTCGTACGACCGACCCACGGAGCTTGGTCCACAGGTGGTGCGTCTGCGGCCCGCGCCCCATTGCCGGACGCCGATCCGCGCCTACTCGCTGAGAATTTCGCCGAGCGGCCACTATCTCAATTGGCAGCAAGATCCCTACGGCAACTACCTCGCGCGGCTGGTGTTCACCGAACAGGTGACCGAGTTCGTAGTCGAGGTCGACGTGCAATCGGAAATGACGGTCATCAATCCGTTCGATTTCTTCTTGGAACCAGCGGCGGAGAGATTTCCATTTTCGTACACGCCGACGCTGCTCAAGGACTTGATGCCTTTCCTGCACGTCGCGCCGGTGATGGACGATTCGCCGCTCGCCGTGTTCATGCGGACGATCGACCGCACGCCGCGCAAGACGATCGATTTCCTGGTCGAGTTGAACACGCAACTGAAGCACGCGATCGGCTACGTGATTCGCATGGAGCCGGGCGTGCAGACGTGCGACGAAACGCTCTCCAAGCGGACTGGCTCGTGCCGCGACACGGGCTGGCTGTTGGTGAACATCCTGCGGCACATGGGGTTCGCGGCGCGGTTCGTCTCGGGTTATCTGATTCAGCTCACGGCGGACGTGAAATCGCTCGATGGCCCGAGCGGCCCCGAACACGACTTTACCGACCTGCACGCCTGGGCTGAGGTGTTTCTCCCCGGGGCCGGCTGGATCGGCCTCGACCCGACGAGCGGCCTTTTGGCCGGCGAGGGGCACATTCCGCTGGCCTGCACACCGGAACCGATCAGCGCGGCGCCGATCACCGGCACCACGTCCGACTCGCAGTGCGAGTTCCACGTTGAGATGAACGTCACGCGAATTCACGAAGATCCGCGCGTGACGCTCCCCTACAGCGACGACCAATGGCAGGCCATCTGCGATTTCGGCCACAAGGTCGACGAGCATCTCGCGGCCGGCGACGTGCGGCTCACCATGGGGGGCGAGCCGACGTTTGTCTCGATCGACGACATGGAAAGCGACGAGTGGCGCACCGCCGCGGTCGGGCCGCACAAACGGCGGCTGGCCGGCGATTTGATGATGCGATTGAAGCATCGTTGGGCGCCGGGCGGACTGTTGCACTTGGGCCAGGGCAAATGGTATCCGGGCGAGCAGTTGCCGCGCTGGGCTTTGCGCTGCTACTGGCGACTGGACGGACAGCCGATGTGGCGCGACGAATCGCTGTTTGCCGATCCGCTCCGGCTTGGTTCGCACACGGTCGACGATGCCCGCAACTTTGGCCGCGAGCTGGCCGCGCGGTTGGGCGTGAATCCCGACTTCGTAACGCTCGGCTACGAAGATGTGCTCTACTACACCTGGAAGGAACGCCGCCTGCCAATGAACGTCGACGTGCTCGACGCGAAACTCGAAGAGAAAGAAGAGCGAGAACGCTTGGCTCGCCTGTTCGAGCAGGGAATCACCGCGCCGGTCGGCTGCATGTTGCCGCTGCGGAAGTTGTGGTGGCTCGCCGACCAGGCTTGGGAGAGCGGAAACTGGGTCGTGCGGTCCGACGAGATGTTTCTGATTCCCGGCGACTCGGCGATGGGCTTTCGGCTGCCGCTGCAATCGCTGCTTGTGGTACAGCGGCATCGAAAGCGGAGCTCACCGGTTACGCGTTGGACCCGATGGAAGCCCGATTGCCGCTGCCGGAGCACGATCGTTTGCGGGAAGAGTTGTTTGCCCGCAGCGCCGCTTGGGCCCACAAGCGGCAGCCGGTGCTTGTCGGTGGCGGCTCGTCGGATGACGGCGGTCGACATGGCGGCGAGGGCCCCTTCGAAGGCGGCGATGGCAAAACACACGATCCGTTTGCCGATCCGCGTGAATCGTCGCTCCAGCCGAGCGACGATCCTACGAACGTCGTCCGCACCGCGCTGTGCATTGAACCGCGCAGCGGCGTGATCCACGTCTTCATGCCGCCTTTGGACCGGCTCGAAGACTATCTGGAACTGGTGACCGCGATCGAAGACACCTCGGCGGCGCTTGCCATGCCGGTGGTGATCGAAGGCTACCTGCCGCCGCACGATGCGCGGATCGACCACATCAAGGTGACGCCCGATCCCGGCGTGATCGAGGTCAACGTCCATCCGGCACTCAACTGGGAAGAGTTGGTCGACATTACGACCAGTGTTTACGAGGACGCGCAGGCTCTCGCGTCTCGGCACCGAGAAGTTCGACCTCGACGGCACACACACCGGCACTGGCGGTGGCAACCACGTCGTGCTGGGCGGCCCGACACCGGCCGACAGCCCGTTCCTCCGCCGGCCCGACTTGCTCCAGAGTCTCGTGGCCTATTGGCACAATCACCCATCGCTTTCCTACCTGCTCTCGGGCGCGTTCATCGGGCCGACGAGCCAGTCGCCGCGCGTCGACGAAGGTCGGCGCGACTCCGGCTACGAACTTCAAATCGCGTTTGAACAGGTGCCCGATGGCAGCAATCCGCCGCCATGGCTCGTCGACCGCGTGTTCCGGCACCTGCTGGTCGACGGCACGGGCAACACGCACCGCTCCGAGTTCTGCATCGACAAACTGTTTTCGCCGGACACCTCGACCGGTCGCCTGGGCTTGGTGGAGTTTCGGGCATTCGAGATGCCGCCCCACGCACGGATGAGTCTCGCCCAGCAAGTGCTGCTGCGGGCCCTGGTCGCGCGATTCTGGGAACAGCCGTATCGCGCGCGGCTCGTGCATTGGGACACGACGCTCCACGACCGTTTTATGCTGCCCCATTTCGTGCGGCTCGACTTTGAAGACGTGGTCGAGGAAACGCAGGGCGCCGGCTTCGAGCTGGACCTGGCGTGGTTCGCGCCGCACTTCGAATTTCGATTCCCCGTCATCGGCGAGCTGACCGAGCGGAGTACGCGGATCGAACTCCGCAAGGCGATCGAGCCGTGGTACGTGCTCGGCGAGGAGCCGGCGGGCGGCTTCACCGCGCGGTACGTCGACTCGAGCGTCGAACGGCTGCAAGTCAAGGTCACGGGGATGACCGACTCGCGGCACGTCATCACGTGCAACGGCCGCAAGGTGCCGCTCCACCCGACGGGGACGCAAGGCGAATTTGTGGCCGGCGTGCGCTATCGGGCCTGGCAGCCGCCGAGTTGTCTCCACCCGACGATCCCGGTCGATACGCCGCTGGTGTTCGATCTCATCGACGCCTGGCAGGGACGCTCGCTGGGCGGGTGCACTTACCACGTGGGCCATCCGGGCGGACTGAATCCGACCACGTTCCCCGTCAATGCCTTCGAGGCCGAGAGCCGACGGGCTGCCCGGTTCTTCCGGATGGGCTTCCAAGGTGGTATGTTGTCGACGCCAGTGGACGAGGCGAATCCCGATTTTCCAATGACTCTCGACCTCCGCCGCGGACGGAACCGATAGAATTTGGGGATTATTCGTGGTTTCGTTCGTGGCCCCGACTTTCCTTCTAGGCGTTTGAGGCGGAATACCTACGTGTCAGTTTGGGAGATGCGCTTCGGACGCAGGATTGTTCGGCCAATACGCCGGCACTGCGCAAGACTACGACGAAGTGTATGCCGCGCCCGGCAAGCTGCGTCCGCACTGGCGTCGTTTTGTCGAGCTGACCGGTGGCGCTGGGCAAAGAGGAGTTCGCACGACGTTGGGGGCAGGCCCGCCGACTGCTCGAGCAGCAGGGGCTCACCTATCCCGATCCGAGCGATCCGGCCGGACAGCGCCGGCCTTGGGAACTCGATCCGTATCCGCTCGTGCTCGCCGCCAATGAATGGCGAAAGATCGCCGCGGCGATGCACCAACGCGCGAACCTGCTCGACCTGGTGTTACGCGACTTGTACGGAACGCAGCAACTGCTCGAGCGCGGCCTGCTGCCTGCCGAGGTCGTCTACCGGCATCCAGGCTTTCGCTTGCCCTACTTCGCGCAGGCGCCGCCGCTGGGCCAATTTCTGCATTTCTACGCGGCCGATCTTACCCGCTCGCCCGATGGCCAATGGTGGGTGCTTACCGACCACACGGAAGCGCCGTCCGGCATCGGCTTCGCGCTGGAGAATCGCATCGCGCTGTCGCGGATGCTGCCCGAGGTGTTTCGACAGTGTTGCGTCGAGCGTCTCGCGCCATATTTCGTCGAAACGCGGGCTGAAATGGCGCGCCTCGCGCCGCAGCATCACCGTGACCCGCGGATCGTGATCCTCACCCAAGAAGCGGGCGGACACAGCTACTTCGAAGACGCCTACGTGGCCCGCTACCTCGGCTACACCTTGGTCGAAGCGGGCGACTTGGCGGTGCGCAACAATCACGTGTTCATGAAGACGCTCGGCGGACTGATGCCGGTCGACGTGCTGGTGCGGCGACCCAATAGCGACGAGTGCGATCCCTTGGAGCTTTCGGAACGCTCGGCGTTTGGCGTGGCCGGATTGATGAACACGGTCCACACCGGGCGGGTCGCGGTCGCCAACGCGCTGGGCAGCGGCCTGGTGGAATCGCCGGTGTTCATGGCTTTCTTGCCGACACTTTGCCAGGCGCTGCTTGGGCGAGCCGCTGCTGATGCCGGGGATGGCCACCTGGTGGTGCGGCGACAAGAAATCATGCGACTACGTGCTGGGACGCCTGGACGAACTTGACGTTCAGTACGCCTATCGCCGCCGCGGTTCGGAGCGGGCTTCCGCAGAAGAACTCGACGGTCTGCCGCGCAGCGAACTTGCTGAGCGGATCGTCGCCCAGCCGTTCGCCTACGTCGCGCAAGAGCGCGTGTCTCGTTCGACTGCTCCGACCTGGAACGACGGCGCCGCTCAGCCGGCCTACGTGGCGCTGCGGACGTTCGTCGTGGCCAGCGGGAGCGGATTCGCGGTGATGCCCGGCGGGTTGACGCGCGTTTCGACGTCGCTCGATTCGCTGCGGCTCTCCTTGATCGAAGGCCACCGCAGCAAGGACACGTGGGTGCTCTCGGACGGCCCGGTCGCACCAATCACGCTGCTGCGGACGTCGGAGGAAGATGTGCCTTTGCGGCGCGGCGGCGCGGACCTCCCCAGCCGCGTGGCCGAACAGTTCTTCTGGTTGGGGCGGCAGGTCGAGCGGGCCGAATCGCTCGCTCGGTTGGTGCGAACGGTGACGCTGCGGCTCACCAGCGAGACCGACATCGCCTCGCTGGTCGAGTTGCCGAGCCTGTTGCGAGTGCTCGCCGAAGGGGGGCAGATCGAGCCGGGTTTCGTCGTCGAAGAGATCCGCACGCGGCTGCCGGCGATCGAGCGAGTGCTGCCGATCTCGGTGTTCGACGACCAACAGCCCCACGCGCTGCGGGCGACGGTGACGAAACTCGCCCACTTGGGCGCGGCGGTCCGCGACCGCATTTCGCTCGACACCTGGCGAATTCTGCGGCAGGTGGACGAGCAGTTCTGGCCGTCGTCGACCGAGATCGACCTGGCCGACATGCTCGAAAAGCTCGACGGACTGCTGCGCAACCTCTCGGCGTTGACGGGGCTCGTGCTGGAGAACATGACGCGGACCCAGGCTTGGCAGTTCCTGCAACTCGGGCCGACGACTGGAACGCTGCCTGCAAACATCGAGCCTGATCCGCAGCATGCTGCAGGGCATCGGCGCTACGGAGCACGCCGTACTCGAAGCGCTCTGGAAGTCGCCGACAGCATCATGACCTACCGCTCGCGATACTTGGCTCGCGTGCAATTGGGCCCGGTGCTCGACCTGCTGTTGACCGACGAGTCGAATCCGCGTTCGGTGGCGTTCCAACTTGTCAACTGCGCGACTTACGTCGCGCAGTTGCCGCGCGACGCTGGCGCACCGAAGGTTTCGCCGGAGCAGGAAATGGTGAATTCGCTGCTGACCATGATTCGAGAAATTGACAGCTCAAACGCTCGCGCGAAAATACATCCAGGGCGATACGGGAGCAGCTCGATTGGCTGTTCGCGAAGCTGGAAACCACGCTGCCGAAGCTCTCCGACTCGGTGTCGCACCGCTATTTGATCCACGCCGGTCCGACGCAGCGCCTGGCGGAGATTGGCGACGTCGGTGCTCCGCAGCCGAACGACGTTTGCCGACTAGCGAGAACGCGATCCACGATGCGCTATAACATCCGTCACACCACGCTTTACACCTACACCGATCCGGTGCCCGTGTGCCACAACCAGGTGCACCTTGCGCCGCGCGACACCGCGGCCCAATCGTGCCGCGAGCACCGGCTGGCGATCGACCCGCAGCCTTCGATCCGCGCCAAGCGCCGCGATTATTTCGGCAACGACGTGGAGTTTTTCTCGATCCAGGAGGCGCACGACGGATTGAGCGTCACGGCCATGAGCCTGGTCGACGTGGCTTCGCCGGTGCTCAAGATCGGACAGAAAACGCCGGCTTGGGAGGACGTCGCAGCGGCGATATCGGCGAACTTGAGCCCACAGGGCCTGGCCGCTTACTTCCTGTCGCTGCCGTCGCCGCGAATTCGCCCGTCGGCGGCGCTGGCCGACTACGCGCGGCCAAGCTTCCCGGCTCGCCGGCCGATCTTCGACGCGGTCCGCGACCTCACGGGGCGAATCCACGGCGATTTCACGTTCGACGCCCGAGCGACCACCGTCCACACGTCGCCCGAAGAGCTGCTCGAATTGCGTCGCGGCGTGTGCCAGGACTTCGCCCACTTTTCGATCGGCTGCCTGCGTTCGCTGGGACTTGGCGGCGCGCTACGTGAGCGGCTACGTGGCCACCACGCCGCCGCCGGGCATGCCGCGGCTGGCCGGGGCCGATGCCTCGCACGCATGGATCAGCGCGTTCTGCGGCCCCTTGGGCTGGGTCGATTTCGATCCGACCAACGACGCCGTGGTGGGCGACCTGCACGTGACCGTCGGCTGGGGCCGCGACTACGGCGACGTCTGCCCGATCCAAGGCGTGTTCGTCGGCGGCGGCCACCACAGCATGCACGTCGGCGTCGACATGGTCCCGCTGCCGGCGCTGAAGTAGCATAGGAGCGGTCGCGATCACGGCTTCCTGGCATCGCGGGCGCCGCGGCGCAACGAGGCCAGGCGATCGCGGAGCGTGAATGCGTGGGGCGGGTGGGAGCCGGCGGAGAGTTGCGGTTCGCCGTTGTCGATCATCAGCGCGTGCGGACTCGGTCGGGCGGCACATCGTTGAGCACCGGGAGGGCTTCGCGTTCGCGCGGCGGCGGGCCGCCCGACGGTGGTTGGTGTTTTTGACCAGTCTTTCGCCGCTGCGGTGGGATCGGGAAGGTCTTGCCCAGCGGCCCGGCCAATAGCGAGGGCAACATCCCCAGCTCGGCGATCATCCCCGCCATCAGAATCGTCAGCATCAGCCAGCCCATCCGCTGCGTCGGCGTGAACGTGCTGAGCACAAACACCGAAAGGCTCAGGCCGCTGATCATGGCCGCCTGGATCGTCGGCGGCGCGCAGTGCCGGTAGGCCGTGCGAATCGCGGCGCGGCGGTCACGGAGGCGACTCAGGTCCTTGCGAAACCAGGTGATGTAATGGATCGTGTCGTCGACGGCCACGCCGAGCGCGATGCTCGCCGCCATCATCGAGCCGATGTCAATGTTGATCCGCAGCCAACCCATCGAGCCAAAAATCACGAGCACGGGCAGCACGTTGGGCAGCATGGCGACGGCCCCGCCGGCGATGCTCCGCGATACAAACATCAGCAGCGGCGTGATCGTGACGAACGACCAGAAGCTGCTCTGCATGAGGTTTTCGAGCAAGGCCCGTTGCGCCTTGTAGACGATGGGCACGACGCCCGTGTACACGGCCGAGATCGCGTCGGCACTGGGCGGCTCGCTGCTGACGGCGACGCTGGTCGGCGCCGGGGTTGACGTGGCGAGCATCGACGACGCGAATGCCGGCCTCCCGAAGTTCCTTGATCTGCTCGTCGGTAAACGGCCCCGCGAGCACTACGCTGTCGAATTTCTTCAGTGCGTCGAACAGTTTCGTTCGCTGAGTCGCGTCGAGCGTTGCCAGGTCGTAGGAAGCATATTGCAGCTTGAGCCGTCGCATTTTTCAAGAAACAGCTTCCACGAGTCGGCGAAGATTTGCTGGGGATTGATTTTGCCCTTGTGTTCGTCCTTGGGCTCGACCTTGGCGTCGGCAGCCGCCGGTTGCGGGACGCGAGGATCCCAAATGCAAACGGTGTCGCCGGCGAACGATTCGCCCGGGTGATCGGCGACCAGTTGCTTGAGCACCAATTGCCGTAGTCGCTGCGCCGCCAGCACCGGCTCGACGACCAACCGTACGCTCTCGACAAACTGCCCGTAGTCGAGGTTTCGGAACGCCGCCGCTCGGAGACTCACTCGCCACAACTCGGCGCCGTCCGACGCGTCGGTCGACAAGTAGCCGCTCTTGGTGAGATTCCGGTGGCTGGCCTCGAGCTGGGCGTTGGTCGTGGTGCGGCGTGCCACCGCCCAGACGTCGCGCCCTTCGGGAACCGACGGAGCAAACGTCGCCGCCGCCATCGGCGGCCCAACGAGGTCGCTCCCGTCGGGGCCGATCTCTTTGGCCACGGTGTCCTGAATCCAGGCCACCAATTCCATTCGCTCGAGGAACGATAACGTATCGGGAATCTGGTCGACGCTGACTTCGACTTCGTTGGGCCGCAACGTATCGGCCGGGAAACGGACCACGACTTCCATCGGCACGAGCCGCGCAACGTGCTCTTCGAGCCAGGCATAATCCTGGCGCACTTGGGCACTTTCATCGAACAACTTGAGCAGATCGATCGACGTGTGGATTTTCGTGACGCCATAGCCGACGACCGAGATGAACACCACCCAGAAAATCGTAACCGCGGCGTGGTGGCGGATCAGGAAGCCGCTCAGCGCCGACCAGACTTCCTCGGACCAGATGGTGCCGGCGTGAGGGTCGTGGTGCCGATTATGGTGATCGTCGTCGCCTTTGTTTTTCGGCAACCACGAACGAGCCGGCCACATCTGCAACGCCGCCGGCAAGAACAAGAACAGCATCAGCAGCATCAGCAGCATGCCGCAGGCGGAAAAAACGCCAAACTTGCGAATCGGCTCCAAGTCACTCACGTACAGCGAGCCAAGCCCGATCGCAGTCGTCACCGAGCAGAACAGCGCCGGTTTCCAGCCAATTCGGATCGCGTTGTCGGGCGCACCCTCGAGCCCATGTTCCTTGATTGATTCGCGGTAGTAGTTCACGAGATGCACGGAGCCGGAGATCGCCAGCACGTAGAGCAGCGACGGCATCGACATCAACACGGCGTCCATCGTGTGGCCCGACCAATAGACGGCCGCCAAACCAGCCGCGGCGCTGAGGATGCCGCACGCGAACACGATCGCCGTCAGCCGAATGCTCCGCAACGACCACCAAGCCAGGGCCAGCCCCAGTAGGCCGGAGATCCAGCCCAAGCGCGCGATCGTGCGGCCCCCTTCTTCGTCGATGGCCACGTTCTCGACGGGTGGTCCGCCGATGTGCACCGACTCCTTGGGGATGCCGCATTGCTCGAGCGCTTCCCAGAGGATGCCCGGCTTGCGCTGCCAGGGGAGCGAGCCGTTGGCGACGTGGCGGCCCAGCACCGAGCGAAAACTCTTGATCGCCGCGTCGGAGAGCATCACCACGACGCACGTTTGCTTGTCGTCGGGACCGATCAACACGCCTTGCAGCCGTTTGTGGGCTTCCGTGTACGGGATTTCCGACGGCTTCGACGTGAGGTCGTCGAGCAGCCGACGGGCGGTAGTCACCGCTTGAAACATCCCCTTATAGCCGGCCGGTTCGCCCGGGGCCGGTTTGACGCCCGGATTCGGCACCAAGAACTTCGCCAGCCGCTCGATCCGCGGGTCGTCAGGCTTGGCATCCGGCAGCTCGGGATTGTCGCCCAGCGCGCAGCCGTCCCAACTGATCAGCACAAACTGATCGGCGATGAAGTGCTGGCGGAACCAACGCAGCTCGGTCGTCTCGCGAAAAGTTTTTGGCAGCCAATCCTGCACTTTGTTCGAGTTGCTTTTGACGGCTTTCTGCGCGCCTGGATCATGAGCGGAGCCGCGAACGCGAACACCATGAGAATCGGCAACGAGAACCGCGCGAAAAACGGCTTCGAGTTGGTCATTGCACGATTGCTCGGGGGTCGTACGACATATGGCTTCTTGCCACCACGTGTTGCGGAGGCATCCGACCGGCGCTCGGCCTGTTACGTCCTGGCCAATTCACGATCACGATCGGATCGATGGGCCAGGCCGATGGGCGGCCAAGATGACAGGAATGCCTTATTGTAAACCGTAAAACCGCTACGTGTCGAGGCGAGCTAGGCAGTCATGGCAATTCGAGAGTCCAGCGGCAATAATCGGATTGGGCAAGGCTCAGATGGTCTCATACACCCTCGCGGATACGTCAAGTGGAACGACAATGCACCGAATCTTGATCGTGCTCGTTACCGGTTGGGCAGTTTTTAACGGCCAGCCAAAGGTGCTGGCAACGGAAGTCAATTCGCTGCCGAAACCGCTCGACGCGACTGTCGGCTGGCCGGAAGCGACGAATGTTTCGCGGCCCTGGACCCGCTGGTGGTGGCTCGGCTCGGCGGTCGACACTCCAAACCTAACTCGATTGCTCGAGACATATCATGCCGCCGGCTTGGGAGGCGTCGAGATCACGTCGCTCTACGGAGTCCACGGGGCAGAGAAGCGGGAGCTGAAGTATCTCTCCCCGCAGTGGGTCGATGCTCTGCGGCATTCGGCCCGCGAAGCGAAGCGGCTTGGCATGGGCGTCGACTTGCCGACCGGCTCCGGCTGGCGGACCGGCGGGCCAAGCGTGACCGAAGCCGACGAAGACATGGAGCTGGTGCTCAAAAAGGAAGCCATCGAGGGCGGAGGCACGTTCCGCTGCACGTTCGACGGGACCTTGCCGCAATTGATCGTGGCCTATGGCGACGAAGGGCAGGTGGTCGACCTGAGCGACCGTATCGCGGCCGACCTGCCGCTGGAGTGGCAAGCGCCGCCCGGCAAATGGACGCTCTACACCTCGTCGGAACGCTGGTCGCGCGACAACGTGAAGCGGCCCGCCCCCGGCGGCGAGGGCCGGAACATCAACCCACTCTCACGGCGTTCCCTGGAGGATTTCCTCGCCTATTTCGGCAAGGCACTCGGCAACGCGCCGGCCGACGGCATCCGCGCCCAGTTTCACGACTCGTACGAATACGAAGGCAATTGGTGCGACGATTTCTATGCCCAGTTCGAGAAGCGACGCGGCTACAAGCTTGAGCATCATCTGCCGGCGCTCAACGGTGAAGGCGATCCCGCCGACGTGGCTCGCGTGAAGCACGACTACCGCGAGACGGTGTCCGACTTGATCCTCGAAAGCATGATCGAGCCGTGGACCGCCTGGTCGCATGAGCACGGCATGCTCTCGCGGAACCAGTCGCACGGCTCGCCTGCCAATTGGCTCGACCTCTACGCGGCCTGCGACATACCAGAGATCGAGAGCTTTGGCCGGCTCCAGGGCGGCAACACCAATCGGCTGGTGTTCATGTTCGCCGCTTCCGCCGCTCACGTCACGGGCAAGCCGCTCGTCTCCAGCGAGTCGGCCACGTGGCTCGACGAGCACTTCAACGAGACGCTGGACGAGGTCAAGGAAATCGTCGACCGCTTGTTCCTCGGCGGCGTGAATCACGTCTTCTACCACGGCACAGCCTACTCGCCCGCCGACGCCGTTTGGCCCGGCTGGTTGTTCTACGCGTCGTCGGAGCTCAATCCACAGAATCCCCTGTGGCGCGACTTCGGTGCACTCAACCAATACGTGACTCGCTGCCAATCGGTACTGCAAGCAACGCGGCCCGACGACGACATCCTGCTCTACTGGCCGATTCACGACTTCTGGCAGGATCCACGCGGGCTGCGGAAAGACATCCGCGTCCATAATAGCCGCGAGTGGTTGGATGACACGGAATTTGGCCGCACGGCCGAATCGCTGGTGGAGCACGGCTACACGATCGACTACATTTCCGATCGTCAGATCGTGGCGAGCGAGGTCGAAGACGGAAAGATCAAGACCCCCGGCGGCCGTTATGCCACTCTCGTGATTCCCGGTGCGAAGACGCTTCCGCTCTCGACGGCCCAGGCCATCATCCGCTTGGCCGAAAACGGGGCGACCATCGTCTCATGCGGCGAGACGCCGGCCGGCACGCCGGGGTGGAAGCACAACGAAGAACAGGCCGAATTCGACGAGCTGGCCCGCCGCTTCATGCCGCGGATGAAGCAGCAGGACGGCTATTCTCGGGCCGATTTGGGAAGTGGCCTAATCCTCATCGCCGACGATTTGCAGAAGGCGCTCGCCGCCCTCGGCGTCCGCCAGGAAAAATGGGCCTCTGCCGACGGGCTGCAGTTTCTCCGCAAGGTCTGGTCGGGCGGCAGCGTCTATTTCATCAATAACGTGTCGGCCGAACCGATCGACGAAGAGATTGACCTGACGGCGAACTGCATCGCGGCAATCTTCATGGATCCCGCTACGGGAAGAATCGGCCTGGCCGACACGGACGCCAAGCCTGGCCGCGTGCGGCTGCAGCTCGATCCTGGCGAGTCGATTTTCGTGAAATCCTATCGCGGCCAATTCGATTACAGCGGCCCGGCGTGGCAATACCGCGAGCCCATCGGTGAGCCGATGGTAATTGAAGGCGCTGTGGGGCGTCGAGTTCATTGAAGGTGGGCCCGAGTTGCCACCGCGGTTCAACACCCATCGCTTGGCCAGTTGGACGGAATTGGCCGGCCCGGAAGGGGAGCGATTCGCCGGGACGGCGCGTTATTCGATCCGCTTCAGCCCGGACGTGCAAGCCAAGCGGTATTTGCTGGATTTGGGCTCGGTGGCCGATAGCGCGCGGGTCGAGCTCAACGGCAAGCCGGTGGCCACGCTGTTTGGACCGCCATATCGGGTAGAAGTCGGACCGCTACAGGGCGACAATAATCGGCTCACGATCGAAGTCACCAACGTGGCAGCCAACCGCATCCGCGATCTCGACCGACGCAAGGTGAAGTGGAAGATCTTCAAAGACATCAATTTCGTCGACGTCAACTACCGGCCCTTCGACGCGTCGCAGTGGCCGGTTCGCAAGGCGGGACTGTTGGGACCCGTCACGCTCACGCCATTGGCACAATGATTCGACAGTGACATTGAACTCAAGGGCGAAAACACGCATGCACACGAACGAAACCACCATCAAGTCGGCCTACGCGGCTGCAAAAGAGCGCTACGCGGCGCTCGGCGTCGACACCGACGCGGCTATCAAGCGCCTCGCAGCCGTTCCGATTTCGCTCCACTGTTGGCAAGGCGATGACGTCGGCGGATTCGAGAACACCGGCGAGGGGCTTGGCGGTGGGCTGGCGGTCACCGGCAACTATCCCGGCAAGGCCCGCACGCCGGAGGAGCTGCGTGCCGACTTGAACCAGACGCTGGCGTTGATCCCTGGCTCCCACCGCATCAATTTGCACGCCTTCTACGGCGAGTTCGGCGGCCGACGCGTCGATCGCAACGAGATTCGCCCCGAGCATTTCCAGGGTTGGATCGACTGGGCCAAGGGCCAGAAGGTCGGCATGGATTTCAACCCCACGTTCTTCTCACACCCGAAAGCGGCGGACGGTTTCACGCTCGCCAGCGCCGACAAGGGAATCCGCGAGTTCTGGATCGAACACGGCATCCTCTGCCGGCAGATCGGCGCAGCGATCGGCAAGGCGCTCGGCTCCCCGTGCGTCACCAACGTCTGGATTCCCGACGGCTACAAGGACCTGCCGATCGACCGCCGCGGCCCGCGCGAGCGGCTCGCTCAATCCCTCGACGCGATCTTCGCCGAGCGGCTCGACCCGAAGCATAGCCTCGACGCCGTCGAGAGCAAGCTATTCGGCATCGGCTCGGAGAGCTACGTCGTCGGCTCGCACGAATTCTATCTCGGCTACGCGGTGAGGAACAAGACGCTGCTCTGCCTCGACGCCGGCCACTTCCACCCGACCGAAACGATCAGCGACAAGCTCTCGTCGGTGCTCACGTGGCTGGACGAAATCTTGCTGCACGTAAGCCGCGGCGTTCGCTGGGATAGCGACCACGTCGTGGTGCTCACCGATGAGCTCGAAGCCATCGCCCAGGAGCTCGTTCGCGGCGACTACCTGGCCCGCACCCACATCGGACTCGACTACTTCGACGCCAGCATCAATCGCGTCGCCGCCTGGGTGATCGGCACACGGGCAATGATCAAGGCGCTGCTCTTGGCGCTGGTCGAACCGACGGCGACGCTCCGCGACATGGAGCATGCCGGTGATTTCACCGGCCGGCTTGCTCTGCTCGAAGAGACAAAGACGCTCCCTTGCGGCGCCGTGTGGGACTACTACTGCCTCGAGCAGGAAGTACCCGTGGGGCCCGCGTGGCTCGACGCCGTGCGGAGATATGAACGCGAGGTACAGAGCCGGCGTTCTTAGCAGCACATCAATCTTTGTCGCACAACGCTTCGAATCGTTCGGCCGCGTGCTCCCATTCGGCCGTGCCGGTCGGCTCGTAGGTCGTCGGCTCGAATGAGCTGGCGACGATGCGGCGAAGCTCGGCCAGATCGTGTACGTCGCCGGCGGCCATGGCTTGCACCAGCGCGTTGCCGAGCGCGGTCGCCTCGTACGGCCCGACCACCACGCGGCGACCAGTGGCGTCGGCGGTCATTTGATTGAGCAGCTCGTTTTTGCCGCCGCCACCCACGACATGAATCACGTCGAACCGCCGATCGAGGATAGTTTCCAGGGTGGCGAGCTTGTCGCGATACGCCAGCGCCAGGCTCTCCAGGCAACCGCGGACGAATTGGCCGGGCGATTCCGGCACGGCTTCGCCCGAGTTTGCGGCAAAGGTCGCGATTTTTGCGAGCATGTTGCCCGGCGTCTGAAACGATGCATGCGCAGGATCAAGGAGCGCCCGTAGCGGCTGAGCCTCGCTCGCCAGCCGCGTCAAACCGGCGTAATCGAGCTCGCGTCCTTGTCGGGCCAGGTCGCGGCGGCATTCCTGTACAAGCCAGAGGCCGGGAATGTTCTTGAGAAACCGAGTTGTGCCGCAAACGCCCAACTCGTTGGTGAACATCGCCTCCCGAGCTGCCGGCGAGACGCATGGTCCGTCGAGCTCGGCTCCCAAGAGCGACCAGGTGCCGCTCGAGAGAAAGCACCAATTCGAGCCGTCGGTCGCGGGCACCGCGGCGATCGCGCTGGCGGTGTCGTGCGACGCCGGGGCGATCACTCGGAGTTCTGCCGGCAATCCGGTGTCGCGGGCGAGCGTCGGCCGCAAATGGCCAATTACGGTGCCGGGCGAAGCGGTCGGCTGCAAAACATGCGTGGGCAGACCGAGCTCGGCAAGCATCGCGCGGGCCCAATCGCGCGTGTTGCAATCAACCATTTGGCTGGTCGAAGCGATGGTTGCCTCCACCGCCAGTTCGCCGCTGAGCCAATAGTGGATCAGATCCGGCATGAACAGCAATCGCTCGGCCGCCTCGAGCGCAGCCGGATTGGCCAGTTGTTGCGCGTAGAGCGAATAGAGCGTGTTGAGCGCCATGAACTGGATGCCGGTCGTCTGATAGATTCGTTCGGCGCCCAATCTGGCGACCGCTTGCTCATAGGCGGCTTGATTGCGCGGGTCGCGGTAGGCATGCGGCAGGCCGACCAGATCACCGGCCTTGTCGAGCAGCGCCCAGTCGACGCCCCAAGTGTCGGCGCCGACCGAGACAATTCGGACGTCGCGCTCGGTTGCCCAAGCCGCGGCCTTGCGCAGGCCGATCACGATCTCGCGCCAGATGCCGGTGACGTCCCAATGTAAACCGGTCGGAAGCCACACTGGTTCGTGGAGAAAGCGGTGAGCCTCCTCCAGTTGCATCCGCCCGTCGCCGAGCGCGCCGCGCAGACGCGACCCGATTCCGCGCCGAGATCGATGGCCAGATACGCCTGCTTCATGCCCTCATGGTACGAGGCGATCGCGACCGTCGCAACGAGCCGGATGTCCACGGATTATTCGAGGCGTTACTGCCCGTGCTACCCTCTCAGACGGCCGTCCGCGGTCGATCCGCTGCTCGTGATTCCGCCCGACGCAAGCGACCGGCCAAATCAGCCCCGGGCTCGAGCTAGGATTCGTCAAGTGGCGCATTGCCGTACAGGCCGACGTGGTACAATTGCCGTGGTATAGAATAGGTAGTCGAACTGGCCGCGGAAGCATTTCATGGACAGTAGCTTTTGGGACGAAATCGAGCGCTCACGCATACTCAGCGGCGCACAGAGGATGAGCGAAAGCCTGCACATGTTTGATGAGTCGACGCGGCGAATTCTCGCCGGAATCAAACACGATTTTCCAGGCATCAGCGACGACGAGGCTCGCCGGATTCGGCGTGAGCGACTCGACCGAATTCGCCGTATCGAGTCGCTGCCATGACCTCGAAAGAACTTACATTACGAGTCGTCGAGATTCTTAACGCGCGTCAAGTTCCGTACATGCTCGTCGGTTCGTTGTCGACGAACTTCCATTCTATCGTCCGCGCCACGAAGGATGCCGAATCGTGATTCAAGCGAATCTCGGCGAGACAGCCCGAATGATCGCCCTTGATTGCGACGTGCTGCGACTTGATCCTCAGTTTGGATTTGAGAGCGTCACTGCAACGCTCAAGCTAGTCCTGCGAGCGCAAATTGGCGGCGAATTCATCGTCGAGCTGTTTGGCCTGAGCGACGATCCCCACGATCAGGAGCGGTTCAAACGTCGCATCTGCGTGGATTGGTTGGGACGTCCCACTTGGATCGCCACGGCCGAAGATGCGCTGATCACGAAACTACGCTGGTCCTTGGGAATAGGGCGTGAAAAAGACATTGCAGACGTGCGCAATCTGATCGCCAGCAAAGGCGACGTAATGGATTGGCCCTACGTCGAAGCGTGGTGCGAAACGCACGGCACCCGGCCCGTGCTGGAGCGGCTGCGGCGGGAATGCGAACGGCCGTAGATATGGCTGAATGACCGTCTCGAGCGACCGCCGCCGCGTCGGCTGATGAGGAGTTCCCTGTCGACGACGCAGCGGCTGGGCCCGTGCACTGCAGCCGCTCAAAACATCACTTCGCGGCGCAGCTTGCGACGCAGCACGACCCATTGGCCGGCGTGGAGAATCCAATGGCCGCCGATCGTCACGAAAGCGTCGCCCGCCTTCTTGACCCACGGCGGCACCGAACCGGTCACCGGCTTGCCGAAGTCGGCCGGCGTGAGTCGCTCGAGCGTCTTGAGCGTGGCCGCACGGACGTCTTTCGCCAACTTTAAGTACTCTTCCTTCGAGAGATAGTCGGCCGGGTTGTCGGTCACCGGCTTGCCCCGGCCATAGCGCTCGCTCCATCCGGCGGGCAGCTCCGGCATCGAGCCGGGAGCGGCAGTCTCGACCAAATGACGCTCCGCCATGATCAAATGCCCCAATTGCCAGGCGATGTGATTGGCGGTCGGCACCGGACGGTCGAGCAGCTCTTCGGCCGTGATGTCGGCCAGGTAGCCGTTCGCCATGAAGTCGGCGACCGCGAGCGAAGATCGAACCGCGTCTTTGAAGTCCATGTTTGCAATCCTTCGTGTTAGAAACCCTTAGTCAGTTACACTTTCTCACGCAACAGGCCCGCGAGATACGATTTGAAATGGGTCAGGTTTTCCGAAATGATTTCCGCATTGCGCGAAGCCTTCGACAGCAGCAACGAACCTTGAATCGTGCCCATCCAATGCCGGGCGAGTGACGCGGAGTCGAGCGTCAGACCGCGACTTCTCGCGCCATCGTCGAGCAGCGACTTGAAATACGCTTCGCCCTGAAGGAAGCAAGTTTGCGCCGCTTCGCGCAGTGCTGGATTCGTTTCCGAGATTTCTTGGACCGTGGTTCCCGCCAGGCACGATTTTTGAACGTCGGGATTGCTGAATACCTCGATCATGAAATCGATCGAGGCCAGAACTTTTTCGACGGGGTCGGCGATCGCCTGGTAATCGGCCGAAAGGTGGAGTGTCGCCATTTGGTCTTGCCACTTGCGGAGGCACTCCTTGGCGAGCGCTTCCTTGGATGGAAAATGGTGAAAAAACGCCCCCTTGGTGACGCCGGCCGCGGAGCAAATCTCGTCGACGGTGGTGCCGACATAGCCACAGCGCCGCATCAGCTCGGTGCCGACGTCGATGAGCGTGTCACGTACGTTTTCACCGGTGTTTCTCGACATAACGCAAAGATACCGACCGGTTGGTATGCTGTCAAGCGTGGCGGTGCCTTTGCGTCGGCGGCAACGCCGAATCGACCCGAGATTGACGTTGTCACAGAGGCGTCTTTCGCAATCAGTTTCGTCGTGGCTGCCAATTCAAATGGGCGTCGAAAAAAGAAACCGCTCTTGCCATTTATGACACATGTAGTAATACTCACTGGCGATGGGCAAGCAACGTAAACACTCCCGCTTCGCCAGTGGCGATCTCGAACTGCTCGAGATGCTGTGGCGCGCGGGGCCGGTGACGATTCTCGAAGCCCAGCAGGCGTTGGGGCAGCCAATCGGTTACACGACCGTGCAGACACGGCTCAATCGACTGGTGAAGAAGGGGGCGGCGAAACGAACGACGACTGCGCCCGGCGAAATATGCCGCAGCAACGACGCCCGAGGAAGTCGGCGGGAGTGATCTCGATGTACTTGTGCGTCGCGTAAGCGCCGGCCGCGTGACGCCGCTGGTGGCACACCTGCTCAATGCACACGACCTCTCGGCCGAGGAACTGCAAGAACTGAAGCAGCTAGTTATTGATGCCGAACGCAAATCCCAGCACGGCTCGTCTTCAAAGGGAGAGCTATGACCTCCGTAGGACAATTGTGGATGATCGGTCGCGCAACGTTGTTCACTTCGACATCGGCGCTCCTGGCCGGAGCGCTGCTGGGCGGCCTACGAATCGCCTCGCCGCGGATTCATCGAACGGCTTGGTTGCTGGTCGTCGTCCAAGGTTGGTTAGTAGTTCCCTGGGTCTGGCAGATTGAAACGACCGCAGTTGAAGGGCCACACGTCTCGGTGCGCATGGCGCCGGCACCTGCAAAAACGGTCGAATCCACGTCTACCATTTCCGCGTTGCCGGACGTCCAAACACCGGCTCCGCTCGAAGGCTACCTTCGGTTGCTGTCCGCCGTTTGGCTGCTGGGCATGGCGTTCATGGTGCTGTCGCGTCTTCTCCGCTACGCGCGTTTTTTGAGCAAAGCGTCGCACGACAAGGCGGAAACCGACGCGTTGTGGCAACGTGATTGGCAGCGACAATTGCGGGCGACACACCTCCGGAGCAAAGTCGACTTGTGCGTGACGCGCGAGCTCGGCCCGCTCGTGTGCTTTACGCCGTTTCAATACTTGGTGATGGTGCCTCAATCGCTCTGGACCAGACTTACGCGCCGCGCGCGGAGTATCATTCTGCGGCACGAGCTAGCGCACCTCGTGCGCGGCGACTTGTGGTGGTCGCTGGCGATTCGCTTGCTCGCACTTCCCCTGTGGTTCAATCCCCTGGTGTGGCACGCGGCGAGGCGCTTCGATGAAGCCGGCGAATGGGCGTGCGACGACTGGGTGTCCAGCAGAGGGCGAGGCCGCAACTTGTTGTTCGCCAGCTCGCTTCTAGCGACGGCCGAATACGCGACTGCCGCCACTCCTGGCACGCTGGCCATGCAGGGCGGTGAATTCTCGCGGCGAATTCGACGATTGGTTTCACGACGTTTCAAGGAGGAAACAATGGCGAAGAAACTATTGGTGCTGTTGCCGCTGATGGCGATCGCGGCCGTGCAACTCGTGCGGATTAAATATGTCGAGGCCGCTCCAAACAACATTGCCGGCGAAGAGCGGTCACGAGATTCGATTGATGATTCAGTCAAGTCGACGGATAAACCGCTAGGTTATGGAAATGTTCCTTACATCATCGAATCGCACGATGTACTGTCGATCGGACAGGTCACAATGATTGCAATTAGGCAATTCGAGAAGAAGGATTTACTCACCGACCGGCTACTTGTTTGGCCGGATGGCCGAGTCAATCTGGGAAGTTTTGGAAGCGTCTACGTGAGCGGCATGACGGTCAATCAAGCTCAGGTGGCAATTAAGAAGCAACTGCTTGCCGCGAAGAAATTCAACGACGTGAAATTTGATTTGCATGTCGACTCGGTCAACAGCAAAAAAGTCTGTGTGATTTTGCATATCCGTCAAGGCGACTACGTCCAAGACATCGTCTGCCCGCCAGGCACAACGGTTTCCAAAGTTGTAGATTCGTTCGTGTGGCCTCAGCCGGTCGATTTGAAAGCGGCCAAGATTTGGGTCGCTCGCCCGGCACCCCGAGGCATCGGGCTAGAGCAGATTCGGCCAGTGAACTGGGACGACGTTTTGCAGGAAAAGCCATTGGCGACGAACTATGAATTGCATCCCTGCAACCGACTATTCATTTCGACGGTGAAGGAACGGGGAGAGCCGTCGAAGCCGCCCGGCAAGCCCGAATTCCCTGCCGCCAAATCGCTGTACGCTCCACCCGCGGCAACGGAACTTCGATCGGCGTCTGCGGCGCCTCCGAAGGTGTCGGCACAAATCGAGTTCGAAATCGACATGATCGAAGATCGCGCGAACAATTTGGCTGAATTCGATGCGAAGCGCGGCGACGCATGTTTCGCAGTGTTCGATAGCGATACAATTCGACCGGCCCTGCGAATCCTGGCAAAGCACGAACTGATCAAGAAACTTTCGTCTCCTAAACTGACGTGTCTTGTGGGCCAAACTGCAACATTAGAAACGATTGCCGACGACCAAGGAAAATCGCCGGCGGACAGTCTGAAGTTGCACGTCTTCGCAGGTCAATTCGATGGTGGACTAATGGTGCAGTTGGGTCTGAAAACGACCCGCCACGAAAAGCACTACGATTTCGACTCGTCCATCCCAGTGAAACCTGGTCAGTCTGTATTAGTTCGGGCGAATGTTATTGGTGACTGGCAATCACCGGTCCAGGACGCCGGGCCACTCTACGTGGTTTTGACGCCGTCGATTGTGCTCGAGGCACCGCTACGGAGCGGAGGTTCGAGCTACTATCAGTATCTTGAGCCACCAACCGCGGAATGAACTGCTAGCATCCCACAGTCAATCTCGACCGCGATTGTGCGATTGGCTGGAATCCGCGATGATTTGCCGTCCATTGATGGACGCAATCAGCCGGGCCGCGCACGGCATCCGTGCCGTACGGGCTCCGTTCGGGAGGTCGACCAAGGCCGCGTGGAGGTGAGTGGGCCGCGCGGCCGCGATTGGTCGGCCTCCGCGTGTGATTGACGACACCCTACAATCACACGAATAAGACGCCCCATCCATGTAAGGCAATTCGATGTCGGGATCGCGAATTATTCCGCGGATGATTCTTGTCGCCGCAATGCTGTGTCCGCTGCCACAACAAGACGTCGCATGCGGTCAGGCGCCGATCGAGTACGCTCCGCCGGGACCCTATCTCTTTCAGCCGCCGGCGGTGGATTGCAGCCAGCCGAAGCCGATCTTGATTCAGCCCGAGGGAATGTGGATTCAACTGGCGACTCCGGCCCAGGTTGTGCCGATCATGCCGTTGCCGGAGAGCGCGGGGCCACGGCCCGAAATGCTGCCGGGGCCTATGTTCGCTGCGCCAACTCCCGCGCCGGGCACGGTTTATCCGCCCGCGGAAGCCAGCTCACCGCTGTCGAACATTGCCCCGGGCGGGACGATTTCTCAGCAGTTCGGTTTGCCCGCGGCCCCCGAGACTCCAGCTGGTTTTGCGAATCCCATTCTTGTGCCGGCCAGCGACGATCAATTGGCGTGGGAACAGATTTCCGACGTGGTGAGCGACTACTTTCCGATCGCCCGCGAGCAGCAGGTCCGCCGTAGCGGCGAGGCGTGGAGCGAAGGCCGCATCGAAACCGCCTATCAAGGCGGAGCGACCTGGCTCGAGCCGTTTCGCAAAGACTCGGTCGGCAGCTTCAATCGCTGGGAAAGCACCTTCCAGACAATCCGCCGCAGCGCGGTGGTGCGCGTGATCCCCGACGCCAACGGCTACCTGGTCGAAGTCGTAGTGCAAAAGGAGATCGAAGACCTGCCCCACCCGGAACGCGCGACGGCCGGAGCGGCGACGTTTCTCAACAATGAATCGCTGCCCACGCAGCGGGCCGGCGACGTCAGCCGCACGATCTCCTCGCCGCGCTGGTTGCCCTTGGGCCGCGACCCGGCGCTGGAAGCGAAGATACTGGCCGACGTCCACGCCCGGCTAAATGGTGTGACCACCGCGTCGAGCCCGTCGATTTGGCCGTAGCACTAGAGGTCACGAAATCCTCTCGATTCATTCGCGGTAGGAACTGGCATGGCACTTCACGACGAGCTCCGCGAGCAGGGCGATTGGCTGTTTCGCCGGCGGGGCTATTTGCCGCTGGTGTTCCTGGTGCTGTTGGCAGCTGCCATGATCCAGCCGCAGATTCCTGGCAACAGTTTCGAGCTGCACGAAGCGTGGGAAGACGTCTGCCTGGCGATCTCGTTCGTCGGCTTGCTTGTCCGCGCGGTAGTCGTCGGCTATGCACCGGCCGATACGTCCGGCCGCAACACGCGCACGCAAATTGCCAAATCACTCAACACCACGGGCATGTATTCCATCGTCCGCCATCCGCTTTACGTCGGCAATTTCCTGATCGGCCTGGGCATCACGCTGGTCTGCTGGGTCTGGTGGCTGCCGGTGATCTACACGCTGGTCTTTCTGCTGTATTACGAGCGTATCATGCTGGCGGAGGAGGTGTTCCTGCGCCGCCGCTTCGGCGACGAATTCGACCGGTGGGCCGCCGCGACGCCGGCCTTCTGGCCGCGGTTCTCGCAATGGCGCCGGCCGGATTTGCCGTTCTCGTTCCGCAACGTGCTCCGCCGCGAGTACACGGGACTGATCGTGGTCATCCTCGGCAACGCCGGCGAGGAGTTCTTTGAGCACTTGATCGCGGACCACCGCGTCGTTTGGGAAGCGTTCTGGACGGTGCTGCTAATCGGCGGCACGCTGACTTATTTCGTGCTTCGCGCACTGAAGCGACGGACGACGCTGCTCGACGTGCCGGGCCGGTGAGCTGATTCGAGCGGGCTATCTGATGCAAGAGTTAGGCAGATGGCGCGAGCGATGCACCGGCAGGGAGGCCGAGAGTCGGCAGAGGAGTCGCCCGCTCCGATGACGTTGCGACGGGCGCGACGGGGAGCTTGAGCGTGAACGCCGTGCCGCGGCCGGGGGTGCTTTCGACGCGGATTCGGCCTTGGTGCTGTTCGATGATCTCGCGGCACATCGAGAGGCCCACGCCGGTGCCGCCCTTGCCGCTCGCGTCCGGGCCGCGCTTCGTCGTGTAGAAGCGATCGAAGATGTGCGGAAGTTGGTCGGCCGGGATGCCGCTGCCCGTGTCGCGGATCGAAAGATCGACCGTGCCGGCCGCCGGGTCGGGCGCGATGCGAATGAGCACTCGGCCTCCGCCGGGCATGGCCTGGCGGGCGTTGGTGAGCAGATTCAAGAGCACCTGTTGAATTTGATTGCCGCAGACCAGCGCGAGCGGCGCCGGCTCAACCGCCAGCTCGACTTGCACGCGGTACTTCCGCATCTCGCGTTCCAATAGCACGAGCGACTCTTCGACCAGCTTTGCCAGATCGGTCGGCGCATGATCGGTGCTGCGATTGCGGGCCATGCCCAAGACGCCGTTGGTGATTTTCTCGGCCCGTAGCGAGGCTTCCAAGATCTTGGTCAGGGCTTTGTCGCGGGTGGCTTCGTCTTTGTGGCGCAGCCCGAGCTTGGCGTAGTTGATGATCGTAGTGAGCACGTTGTTGAATTCATGGGTCGTGGTGCTGGCCAGCTCGCCGAGTGCGGCAAAACGCTGGGCGCGGCGCAACTCGTCTTCCAGCAGTTCAAGCTGTCGCTCCACCGGTTCCCCGCCTTCTGGCATTGCATTCTCCGTGGTTCGAGCCGCCAGCAAACCATGAGCGTTTGCTGGCATATCGTGGCGGCGTGGGCCGCAAATTCCGCCAAAGGCCGCCAGGCTGTCTCGCTTGCGCCCTCTGCGCGAGGCCGTTGCCTTGCCCGACAGACATCTCTTAACTCTTTACGCCGTAGATATTTGCGTCATTGACTGGTATCGACGAATCCGACTGGCCGACTAGAGTACATCGGACTAGAATCCGCGATCCGACAGCAGTCGAGAGTCAAGAGTTGAGGGTCGAGAGCCGGAAAGACAGCGGCTGTCGACTTTTTGTCTCTCGACTCTGGACCATACAATGGAGGTGCAGGGATGCACACGGTGGAACTTTTGGAGGAAGCGCTCGAGGCCGCCCGCCGACTGGGGTACGATGTGCGGCAGGATTGGCTGGGCGGCGACGGCGGCGGGCACTGTCTCATTCGTGGTCGGCGATTGCTCCTGCTGGACGTGGCCCAGACGCCAGACGAACAACTCGAAGTGGTCGCCGATGCGTTACGTGGCGAAGATCGCAGCGTGTCACTCAACATTTCGCAGAAGCTGGCTGAGCGGCTGGCGACGCGCGCGGCGGCTTGATTTAGAAAAGAAAGTCGGCAGGCGATGATCGAGGCGGAGGGCTGGTCGTGGCGCCGCCTTACCGCCACATCGGGCATTTGTCTGGCGCTCCTTGCAAAGACCGGCCAGGCGGAGAATTGGCTAAAGAGGGCCCCCCTCGAATCCGGCCACGCCTCGATCCAGCTTACCGATCCGCCCGCGCTGTTCTTTCTGCGTTTCGCCGGCCGTTCTTTTGCGCCAGATGACGTTGTTGGCCCCGGTAATGCCAGCGTTCCCAGCCGCGCCGTTGAGGGTGAAGTCCTGCCGATCGGGTTGTTCCAAGGCCTGGCGGCGACCCCTTGGCGCGTGCCAGCCAATTGGGGTGGCCACGAAATCTGCCTGACCAGGCAGCCGCAACGGGATGAGTTTTGGGACCAGGTGATCACCGTCGATCGACGGCTTCTCGGCGTGCCGCCGCGATACGAGTTGGTCGAAGCTGGCACGTTTGGCGAGTCGCTGCCGGCGCACGTCCGCAACCAGGAGCACTCGGCAGCTCAGATTCGCCGCGAGGAGGAGAGCCTTGTCGATCCGGTGATACCTGCGGCAACCGACCACGAGGTCAGCTGGCGCGAGTTGGAGGCGGCGGCGTTTCCACTCGATTTTCAAAAGGTCCTGCTGGCGAGCCGTAACGACGCCAATCCGGCGTTCGCCTATCAAAACGGCCAGTGGTTTACGACCTGGCTCAGCCACGATCTCCCGAAGTGGACGAAGGAAGATCATTGGTTTGCTCCGGCGATACTGGTTGGCAACCAACTCGTGCGGCCGGCGCCGCTTTCAGCGGCAACCTCGTTTGTAACGACGAACGACGGCGTCACGCTGCCGTTGTGGACGTTGCGCTGGCGATTTGAGAAGACGATCGTCACGCAATGGCTGTTTTCGCATCGAACGAGTGCGGCGAGTCCCCCGTCGGTGTTTGTACGCTTTCGATTGCAGCATGCACCGGCCGGCGCGCGGCTCGCACTCGGCTTGGGCCGGCGGCCGAATTGCCATTGCTGGGACGACAAAACGCGTGACCGGTCGCCGGCGGCATTCTTCGCGCTCGCGCCGGGTTACCGACGCGAGGGGCGGTCGATTGTCGACGCAGCCGGAAAACTGCTGTTGGAATCGGCCCTAGACCTTCGGCTGGAAGCCATCGGGCCGGTGGAGATGTTGGCCAGTTTCGAGCCCGACGCGGATGGCAATATATATCTACGCACGCCGCAGACAGACACTGAATCGACTACGTCGCCACTCGACGAACAGGCATTCAGCTCGGCACGCCGCGAGTTCGAAGCCGGCTGGCTCAAAGACTTGCGTGCCGGCGCGAGCCAGCCTACCGTCCGCAGAGTGGATGCAACGGATCGACATTTGGCAGTCGCAGGTGGCGGCGATCACGCGGGTCGACTACCAGGGGCGCGAACGGCTGAGTTATGGGGCCTATTTCTACCAGGCCTACTTCGGCCCCGAGGAGGGCTGGCCGATTGTCGCGTTGGCAAAATGGGGCCGCGGCGCGGAGGCCAAGCGACAGGCGGAAATCATGCTCTCCGCCGAAAACCGCGACAAATCCAACGTGCATCATCAGAGTCGCAACGGCACCTCGGCCTGGTATGCGGCCGAGGTCGCGCGGCTCACGCGTGACGCGACCTGGCTGGAGTCGATCGCGCCGGCACTCACCGAAAACGCCCAGTGGACGATCTCGGCGCGGCAATCGACGCAGCACAACAGGTCGTCGCTGACGCGGGGGCTGGTGCCGGCGCACATCTACGGCGGCGACGTCCGCGACCCCGCGACGAGCCTGTACGCAAGCATAGTCTGTTACAAGGGCCTTGTGGAGACGGCTAACGTGTTTCAAACGCTCGGCACGCCAGTTCTTGTCGAGCGCGGCATGCGCTACGGCGCCGAGGCCGAGAGATTTCGCCAGCGATTGACCGAGGTGATTAACGAAGTGGTCGATGAGACCACACAGCCGCCGTTCCTGCCGTTGGCGTTGGACCTTGCGTCGCTGGGCGGACGGAACGAGGGGCCGTACGAGCGAGTCACTGATTCGCGGTTGGGGAATTATTGGAATCTGTTCGCCCCGTCGGTGCTTGAATTGGGGCTCACGTTCGACCAGCGTGGCCGCCGGCCCAACGAACTGCTCTTCGATTACATGGCGCAGCACGGCGGGTTGTGGGCCGCGCTGCCTCGGTTCAACACCGGACTCGACGCGGCGTACTCGATCGGCGTGTTGCGAGAGCTCGAGCGACGCTCCATGAGGGACATGCGGTATCGCCACCAGGCGGTGGCCGGGCTGGAAGCGTTTTTTCTACACGCCGCCAGCCGCAACGGCTACACAATTCCGGAAGTGGCTGGGCTGTTTCCGTATCGTCTTGATCGCGCGGCTTACGAACGGCTGGTCCGCGAATCGCCCTGGAATTTCGGAATGTACGATGCCGAGCGCTACTTGGGCGGGCACATTTCGTTTACGGAGCCGCTCGGTGCTGCCGCGGGCGAGGCACTGTGGCTAGTGCGCGATGCGCTGGTGTGCGAAATGCGCGACGAGAACGGCCTTGCCAACGGCGGCTTGTTTCTGCTTTCGACCGTACCCAGCGATTGGTTTGCCGAGGGGCGAGAGTTCGTACTCGAAGATTTCCCCACGGCATACGGTACGATCAGCTTGCGGGTGCGGTCGCACGTCGAAAGTCGGGGCGAGATCGAAGCCGAGTATCGATTCGACCGATTTGCCGGCGTCGATTGCAAGACGATTTCGCTTCGTGTCGCTCCGCCGGGACACGCGGCAAAAGACGTTCAGATCTCGCCCGATAAGACGGGCACATTGCGCGTGGCGTTTTAGCGATATACATTGTGCGCGGCGATGTACGCGGCGATTCCTGGCGGCACCAAGTCGTCAAGCGGTTCGCCCGCGGCGGCACGGCGGCGGATTTCGGTGCTGCTGACGTCGACCGCCGGCATCTCGATCCGCTTGGGCTGCTTGTTCGGTCCGCACATTTGCGCAAAGCCGCCAGTTCCGGCTCCGGCTGGCCGGCGCGACGGACCACCAGCGGCGTCGCCAACGCGAAAATCTCGCGCGGCTTGCGCCAATGGGGCACGTCTCGAACGGCATCGGCGCCGATCAGAAAAAACAGCACGGCTTCGTGGCGCTGTTCGCCAACTTGCCGCAAAGTCTCGACCGTATAACTCAAGCCGCCGCGCTCGATTTCGAGTTTGCACATCCGCCAGGCGGGCTCCGACTGGATGGCGAGCTGCAGCATTTCCAGCCGCTGGGTGTCGGTTGCGTGCGGACCTTTTCGCTTCAGCGGCTGGACGGCTGTCGGCGTGAACCAAACCTCGTCGAGCGCTGCCTGCTGCTGACACGCACGAGCCAGCGCAAGATGGCCGTTGTGCACCGGGTCGAAACTACCGCCGTAGATGCCGAGACGCATGAGAAAGTCAACGACCGAGAGTCGACGAACGGATTTAGGACTTCAGGAACGGACGCACCCATCGTAACCTGCGGCAACCCCAACGGCCATTGGTAACGCTGCTCTCCGCTCGACTCACGTCGGCGTGGTTGATATTCGCACTAGAATTCTACATGCGTGCTATCCGCCCGCTACGCCTTCAATTGTTGCCGAAGGACAATGCCACCCAACGTCGTCAGCAGAACGCCGAGGGCAAGGACGGAAAACGGATAATGCTGTCCCGCGGCAATTTGTTCCTGGGAGTACCCCATGAAATTGACGATGTTCCCGAGAAAATAGTACGCAGTGAAGTTGACGATTGCGTGGCTGACCATGCCAGGTAACGTCGAGCCTGTCGAAAGCGTCATGGCGGCGTACCAGATTCCCAATGGGAGCGCGAAGACCGCTTGCCAAGGATTCAGGTGAAAGACGGTGAAGAGAATCGCCGATACCCAAATCGCCTTCTTCGGTGAATAGCGTTTCAAGTACTCATGGAGAATAATCCCACGAAAAAAGATCTCTTCGGCTAATGGAGCGATGATCACAAACGGTAAAAGCAATCCGAAGATACGGCCCGCATCCGGTTCGGCAAAAGTTGCTTCGCGTAGTGCGCTGGGCATCGGGATCCAAGTGACGGCTTCGCAAAGCAATATGGTCGCACCTACACTCGTCGTCGCGAGGGCGGGCAAGATCCGAATCGGGATAGGTCTCACGCGCCCGGCTTCAGCGAGTGAGGATTTTATCCAACGTAGACCGAGGCGAATTGTACATGCCCAGGCAATTGCCTGCGGTAGTGCGACGACGACGAGAATGAAGGCCTGGGGACTCCAGGTATGGGAATTGGAAACGCTCAGAAAGCCCATCACGAACCCGCAAATCATGCCGCTGCCAAATATCACTGCATAAAAGGCTACACAGAGAAGCAGGGTTCGTGCGATGGACAGCCCGCTGTCGTGGCGAGTTGACGATTGTTCAAACGGTTGCAATTCGTCGGGCGGTGGACTCGGTTCAGTAACCAGCGCCGGAGTTGACGGTGGTACATCGGAAGAGCCTGTCGACATAGGAAGAGAATGGACGTTAAGTGGATCGGGTGCCCGCACCGTGACTCCATGCTAGCGGCCCGAAGAGCCGTTTGCCACCAAGTGTGGGGGAAAACTTTCGGCCCAAAAGGGAAGGCCAATCGACGAACGGCGAAGGGAGCTGAGCGGGCACGGTTACTGATAACCCGAGTAGCCGCTGATGCTGGGTGACGACGTTTATGCCGAGTCGCATGAGATCGCGAAAGGTCGAGAGTCGAGGAACGATGCCGGAAGACCGGGGATTGGAAATCTCATCGTAGCCAGTGGCGTCCCTCACGGCCATCGGGAGTGCCACCTCCGCTCGGTTCGCGTCGCACTCCTGTTATGTCGGTATCGCCAGTCTTTTGGTTGACAGCCGGAACCAACGGAACCAGGATGAAATTCGACGGCGTTCTTGCTGCTGGAAACCAGAAAGAGGAGACGATGATGCGACGCTGCATGCATGGTTGGATGGTGATGTCAGCTCTTGCTCTGGGAGTCGCGCTAGTCGCTGCGAGTCCGTCTGCCGACGCCGCCCCGACCGACGTTTCGGACTCGGTCGGCACGCCTGCCATCACCGCACGGGCCGACAAGATCGTTGCGTCGCTGCGGATCGACGATCCGGCCAAAGCGTCGCGTGTGCGTGAGGCAATCGTCGGCCAATTGCGCGGCTTGCGCGATTCACGAAGCCCGAGACGCGAAAATCGCTCAAGCTCCGAAATCGGGGGGCGACACGGCACTTGCCGATGCCTGGCGCGGCCTGGCACGCAAGGAGGCCGAACTGCGACTCTATCCGCTACACCGCCAATTCGTGGCCCGGCTCGATGCCGAATTGACGCCCGAGCAGGTGAATCAAGTCAAAGACGGCATGACCGACGACCTGATGCCGAACATCGTCAAGCGCTACGACGAGCTGCTGCCGAACCTGACCGCCGAGCAGCAGGCCGACGTCCGAGCCGATTTGCTCGAGGCTCGCGAGTATGCGCTGGACGCTGGGTCGGCCGAGGAGTGCCGGGCGTGGTTCGACAAATACCGGGGCCAAATCAACAGCCGCCTCGCTGCCGCAGGCCGCGACATGACGCAAGTGGAGAACAACTAGATCAAGGCAATCGCAGCAGCGTCACGCCGGGACCTCGTTGGAGTTGGTCACATGCCGGCGTCGGGCAAGACGCAGCCTGACGGCCTGGTTTGGGGGCGGCCCATCTTGTGGGTTGGGGATTTGGCTCTGCCGTTGTTCTGAGTAAATGATTCGAGTCCGACAGCTGGCAAGAAATAAGTCGAGCCCGCTACTCGATAGGACAGCGATTGGGGAAGGGTGCTGCCAATGGGCACCCGTCTCGCTGAGGGTGGCGCTGATCTGCATTCATCGTGCTGAGGGGTGGAGGCCACAGCTGGTCTGCGCAAAGTCGATACTCAGGGACGTACCGCATGGTTGTATTGTTGGTGCGCCGCGGCTAGTTTGGCAGGTGCGTGAGTTTGCTCCTGCTTGGCGCAACGGATAATGAGAATCTCGTTCCTGGAGCGTATCATAGGCTGGCCCACCCCATTGACTGATTTGGAGACGACACGCGATGAGTAAGCACCGTTTGTATGCTCGAGTTGCGTCATATTGCTTAATTGTGGTTGCGGTTGAGCTAGCAATATCGACTACGTCGATGGCGCAATCGGAGTTGTTTCGCGACGACATGACCAACGCCGCCGCCTGGGGCACCAATGCTACCTCGGACACGCTGGCGACGTTCAACTATAACTACAGTGCAGATGGTATTGCTGAAGCGCCGCACAGCCGGGCAGGCGACGCCACCACCCGTGGCGTGAAGCTGGAGGCGAACACGTTTTCCGGCACTGTGGAAACATTGACCGTATATCCGCTGGGTAAGAATTTCACTGGTTCCAACCGGTTGCGTTTCGACGCATGGATGAACTTTGACGTCCAGGAAGTGCTGGGGTCTGCGGTGGGTACGACCGAGTTTCTGGGTGGAGGCGTGGGCTATGACGGATTGGCTGCGGACGTAGCCAGCGGAGCTCAGTTAATTACGACGGGAGACGGCGGATCGGCGAGCGATTGGTGCGCTTTCAAATCGCCGCCCCAGTTTTTCGTTCCTGCCGCAAACATGGCGGGGGGCTCTCGCCAGAACTCGGTGGCGTACTACTCAGATTTCTTGCCCGGTGCGATACCGCCAGCGTCACAAGGTCAACCGGCGGAGGCTGGCCCAGCTGGAGCGCCCGGCTTCCAGTGGATCACCTGGGAGTTCACGTCGATTAACCAAGGAAGTAACCACAAAGTTTCCGTAACCATCGAGAAACCAAGCGGTGAACGTCTACCCATCGTCGACCTCGATTGCAGCGACACCTCGGATGGATCGTCAGGTTGCACAAGCGAAGGCAATATCTCGTTGTTTTACGGCGACTTTTTCACGTCCGTCTCGCCACGACCGGATCTGACCTTTGGGGTGATCGACAACGTCGAAGTCAGTCGCGTCCTCAGCGGGGACTACAACAACGACGGCGTGGCGGATGCCGCGGACTACACCGTGTGGCGCAACAATCTCGGCGCCGCCGCCGGCACGTTGCCTAACGACTCCGACGGTGGCGTGATCGGCCAGTTGCAATACGACACCTGGAAGGCCAATTTTGGCGACACCGCGGCGGGCGGTGGAAGCGGCTCGCTACACGCTGCTGCCGCGCCGGAGCCGGCTTCGGTAGTGCTTTGTGGTCTAACTGCAAGTTGCCTGCCGTGGTTTGGACGGCGTTGGATACGAAGAAAAGAGAATCTGCGGTAAATATCGCTGGCGCATTTGTGCCGGCTTTTTCGGCTCGCGGGTCACAGCGATTCTTATCTCTTGGATTTCGAATCGCGGCGAATGTCGTGATAGTATGGCGCGAATCTTAGGCTCGACCGGATACAATGGGATTCCTCGTTCTGTTCATCGGACTGATCATACAATCCTGTCGAGACACCCTACCAGAGCTGCCACTGGTGCTGCGTCACGACGTAGATGCCGAGGAGCAAGTTGGTCACGGCGTGGGCGGCTCGGTTAGGATGCTGGGCGTGGATATTCTCGTCTACAATCGAGCGGCATGGGATCACCAGGTATCTTGCGGCAACCGTTGGACGGTACCGGTCGGTGCCGACGAGGTCGCCCTGGCTCGGCAAGGCGAATTGCAGATCGTGCTGACTCCCACGCGTCCGGTGCCGCCATCTTGGTTTCCGGAGCTTCGCGGGATGCCGACGCTTTGCCTAGCTTCGGGCGGTGGTCAACAGGGGCCGCTCCTCGCGGCGGCGGGGGCCCAAGTGACGGTGTTCGACAACTCGCCGGCACAATTGGTGCAGGATCGCCTGGTCGCCAAGCGGGAGGGGCTGTCGCTCGAAACGGTCGAGGGCGACATGGCCGATCTGGGGCGATTCGCGGACGGATCGTTTGGGCTGATCTTTCATCCCTGCTCGAATTGCTTTGCGCCGGAGGTGCAGGGCGCGTGGCGGGAGTGCTATCGGGTGTTGCGGCCGGGAGGTGTGTTGCTGGCCGGGTTCTCCAATCCGGTGCGATTCCTGTTTGAGCCGGAGCGGACGGACGGCATGGACCTCACGGTTCGATACCGAATTCCGTTTGCCGATGAGCGGGATTTGGAAGCGGTCCAATTGCAGAAGCTAGTTGATGACCATGAGCCGCTAGCGTTTGGTCACACGCTCGACGATCAGATTGGCGGGCAACTTGATGCCGGCTTTGTGCTGACCGGCTTCTTTGAGGATCGGTACGACGATACGGCGATCGATCCGTTATCCGAGTATCTGGCGACGTTTATCGCCACGAGGGCGGTGAAAGCCATTTGATGGTCAGTTTGAGGGGGGCGCGGGAGTCCCGGCGACGCGCGCAACTTGTCTAGAGTTGCGATCGCCGGGCGAGACGCCGGGTCATCCCGGCACAAAGACCCAGCACGACCGGGGCGAGAAATAACGGCAGTAACCCATGCGTAGGTTGGCCGTTTCGAGTGATCTCGGCGAATTGAAACCACACCAGCCCGACAAGGCTGATCGCTGCGCCGAGCCAATCGTTCCACCACATCAAGAGAAACCCGGCGAGCAGCGAGCCGACGGCAAAAAAACTAGCGTCAATCGATGGGAACGGCAGGCTTTGGGTGAATTTGAGGGCGGCGAACAGGACTACGATCGATGTGCCCAGGCAACAAGCGGCCCAGTGTAATATGAAAGCGACAGCCAGAGACGGTTTCCGTGACATTTCGATCTCTCGAGCTAGAGAGCTCCTAAATTGCAGGGATTGTCCACACGAACGGCGCGCACTCTGAGCACGGCCGACGGAAAACTGGTCCTTAGCGCGCGGCGCGACGCAAAGGCAACCAAGAGTCGTCGTAGCCCTTGGCACCGCAAAACCTGCAAGCGGGCGAACGACTCACACGCAGGGAACTGTTTGTGCGGGATTGATAAATCGCCAGAGCGGGTTTTTGAATGATTTGGTTAGGGGTTGCGTGGGGGTGTCGCCAACGAATCGCTGGCGCAGCCGGCGAATGAAGTGCCATTGAAAGTAGATGCACGACCCGATGGCGAGTGGGAAGAGGATGTAGCCATTCGTCGCGAGACAAGCGATCGCTAGGAGCAGGAGCGGAACTGTCGCTGCGTAGCCGGTCACGGTCGCGATGGCCAGGTCGCGTCCTCGTTGCTGTGCCGGCTCGGCGCGAAATTGGTGGAAGGCTTTGCGAAGGTTGATGGGAGTGGCAACCAGCCCGGCGACCAAGAGGAGCAGGCAGCAGGCAACAGCTCCACCGACGGCGTGCATGGAGGCGAGGAACAGTAGTAGGATGCAGCTCAATGGAATCAGCGCGAAACTGATCGCGGCAATCGATGCCGCTCGGTGGTAGGGAATCGTTGTTGGTTGACCGGATACTGGCGACCTCGGCTCATCTGCCGGCAGATCGTAGTTTGCGGCAAACTGACTAGCGGGCGCGAGCTTTGCAATCACGGATTCGACGATCTCTGCGGTGATCGGCAGCGGTTGTTGATTGAGCATTTCCGTGATTTGAAGTTCCAGGTCTTCGAGGATTTGCAGCCGTTCGATTTTGGCGACACCGACGGCTAGCAAGACCCGTTCGACAGAATCGATGTAGGCGTCGATTTGGTCTGCGCCTGCTGCGGGATCAGCGGCAGTGGCGGCGGCAGAATTTGTTGCCAAGTTGGGTTCGGTTTCCGGGGAATTTGAAGCAGAGTTTTCGGTCATGATCGATGCTCCTCAGTTGGATCGGGTTGAATGATATTCGTAATGCTGGTGCCGACATTGGTCCATTGTTCGAGCATGTCCTCGAGGGCGCGCCGGCCCGTGGCGGTGATTCGGTAGTAGCGGCGGGGCGGACCGGAGGGGGACGGCGTCGACGTGACGCTGAGACGTCCGTCGCGGGCGAGCCGGGCTAGCAGCGGGTAAACAGTGCTTTCGGTGAACTGCAGGCCATCGTGTTGGGCGAGGAATTGGACGAGTTGGTAGCCGTAGGCGTCTCCGAGCCGGCGCACAGCGGCCAGCACACAGAGCTCGGCGAGACCTTTGCGGAGCTGCGTACTCCAGGGCTCGATGTCGAGTTTAGCTTCGATTTTGGGTTCAAGTTTCGTGGCCACGGCAGCTACCTCGTAGTGCATAGTAGCGGCACGGGATCATTGCGTCAAGCGCGGCGGGGGAAAATCTTTACCAGAGCTGCCACTGGTGCAGCGTCACGACGTAGATACCGAGGAGCAAGTTGGTCACGGTGTGGGCGGCCACGCAGTCCCAAATGTTACGGGTGCGGATCATCAGCCAAGTCACCAGACTGAACCAGACGAAGGCGGCCAGCAGCTCGCCGGGGTGCATCAGCATCGGCACGGCGGTGCCGACGACGACGGCTAGCGGCGTCACTTGGCCGAACGGCACTTCCCACCACTGGTCGCCTTGGACGAACCGCATCAGGAATCCGCGCAGAAAGAACTCTTCGATCACGGGCACCACCAGCGCCAGGCCAAAAAAGCGGATGGCAAGAAAGCCGTACGCCCAGGCAGGGCTTCCCTGGAGCTGTTCGAGCGGGTCGTAAGCCGGGCGGTCTCCCAGGCCGAGGAAGGCGTCGAGACCCAGGGGCGCGAGCAGTCTCGGCTTCCAGGTGGAGGCTGCAAATCCAGATCCAGAGCACGACGCCGACGACGCCGACGACAATCGCCAGCAGCGAAACGCGGCAGGGAAACTGTTGATAGCCGGGCAGCACATACAGCATCGCTGCCAGGGTTAACACAATCTTAACCGTGTAGACAATCGGGTAGTGCTTGTAGCGGAGGCCGAAGCGATTGGGCGTACCCTCGGCCATCTGACGCCGCTGGTGCTCCGGGGCCGCAAGCTGGGCGGCGGTGAGAGGCTTCGGCGCGGCCGGCTCCAGGCTGCCCACCAAAATGTAAACAACAAAGGGCAGCAAGAACGTCAGAGCGGGTTGCCGTGTGAACCGGCCGGCCCGCTCCGGCCCGACGGTCGCCGAGCCGCCGCCTGCGGCAAATGAATCTTGATCCAAGAGCGAGTTCCTCGTAAGATTGCAGCGGAATTGTGGGGAATGTCCACGATTTGGCGAGGACGACTTTCGCGTTCGGCCGGTGCCGGGATGGCGGGCCCGAGGGCCCGATTTCGCAAATAATCGCGAAATCCTAGCCGGGATTTCACCGTTTTGGCCTAGTCCGGACCGTCGAACAGTTTATTATAAGTAGTTCTCCTACCGTTTTCAGGACAAACGCAGCCAGGAAGTTTTGACGCCGGGCGGCGAGTCCTGTTCTTGGGACGGGCGGAAAGACAAAAGTTTTTGGAGGTTCATCCGATGAGTGACGCGCCAACACAAGGGCCGGCGGCGTAACGCCGCCTCACGCCTCGCACGCGTGACGCTCACGGATTGGAACGAACTCCGCCGGCCTGCCCACGATAGCAAGTGCTGCTGTCGTAGTCCCCCTGTTCCGGAAGCCGGGGGCAGATCGTAGACGCCGATCGCTGAAAAGGTATTGTTCGACGATTTTGGTTTTGGACACAAACATGAACCTCAAAAACCTGCGAAACATTGGCATTTCCGCCCACATCGACTCGGGCAAGACGACCCTGAGCGAGCGGATTCTCTTCTACGCCGGCCGAATCCACAAGATCGAAGACGTCAAAGGCGGCGGCGACGGCGCCACCATGGACCACATGGAGCTCGAGAAGGAGCGCGGCATCACGATCACCAGCGCCGCGACCACGGTCCATTGGGACGATCACCAAATCAACCTGATCGACACGCCGGGGCACGTCGACTTCACCGTTGAAGTGGAACGCAGCCTGCGCGTGCTCGACGGGGCGGTCCTGGTGCTCTGCGCCGTGGGCGGCGTGCAGTCGCAATCGATCACCGTCGATCGGCAGATGAAGCGCTACCACGTGCCGCGGCTGGCGTTCATCAACAAGATGGATCGCACCGGCGCCAACCCGGATTCGGTCGTCAAGCAGCTCAAGGAAAAGCTCGGCTGCGACGCGGTGCTGATGCAGATTCCGATCGGCAAGGAGGACAAGTTCGAGGGCGTGATCGATTTGATCACGATGAAGGCCCTCTATTTCGACGGCTCGAACGGCGAGAACGTCCGCGAGGAAGCGATCCCGGTCGACGCTGCAAGAGGCCGCAGCCGCCGCTCGCGTCCACATGCTCGAAGCGCTCTCGATGTACAGCGACAGGCTGATGGAGATGCTGCTCAGCGAAGAAGAAGTCTCCGAGGAGCTGATCCACGACTTGGTCCGCACGGCGGTGATCGAACAGGAGTTTACGCCGGTGTTCCTGGGCACCGCCTACCGCAACAAGGGCGTGCAGCCGCTGTTGGACGCGATCACGCGCTATCTGCCTTCGCCGCTCGAAGTCGCCCGCGAAAGGCAAGGACCCGAAGGACCAGACGAAAATCATCGAGCTCAAGCCGGAAAACAATCTGCCGTTCGTCGGCATGGCGTTCAAGATCGTCGACGATGAGTTCGGCCAACTCACGTTCACGCGGATTTACCAGGGTAAGATCGAGAAGGGCGGCACCTACTACAACCAACGCACCGGCAAGAAAGAACGCTTCGGCCGGATCGTGAAGATGCACGCCGACAAGCGCGAGGAAGTCGACCTGGCCGAGGCCGGCGATATCATCGCCATCATGGGCATCGATTGTGCGAGCGGCGATACCTATTGCAGCGAGACCGAATTTCTGCACGCTCGAAAACATCTTCGTCGCCAAGCCGGTGATCAAGATGTCGATCAACCCGATTTCGCGCGACAACTCCGATCGGCTCGGCAAGGCCTTGCAGCGGTTCCGCAAGGAAGACCCCACGTTCCAGGTGATGACCGACGAAGAGACGGGCGAGACGGTCATCGCCGGCATGGGCGAGCTGCACCTCGAAATCTACGTCGAGCGGATTCGCCGCGAGTACAAGGTCGACGTCGAGGTCGGGGCGCCGAAGGTCAGCTACCGCGAGAGCGCCACCAAAGAAGTGGCCTACGACTTCACACACAAGAAGCAGACGGGCGGCTCCGGCCAGTATGCCCACATCGTGGGTAGCATGGGCCCGATGACCGACGAAGAATCTGCCGCGACCGAAGGCGAGCTGCTGTTCAACGACAACATCCGCGGCGGGCGCATCCCCTCAAACTTCATTCCGGCCATCGAAAAGGGCTTCCGCAACATGCTTGCCAAGGGGCCGGTCGCTGGCTTCCCCGTGGTCGGCATCAAGATCGACCTGAACGACGGCAAGCACCACGAAGTCGACAGCTCGGACATGGCGTTCATGGTCTGTGCCCAGAATTGCTTCCGCGAGACGTTCCCAAAAATGAAGCCGGCCCTCTTGGAGCCGATCATGCTGATGGAGCTCGAGATGCCCGAGCAATTCCAGGGCTCAGTGGTGGGCAACATTTCGTCCCGCCGCGGCATCGTGATCTCGACCGACATGGTCAACGGCGTCACGAAGATCATCGCCGAAGTGCCGCTGGCCGAGACGTTCGGCTACTCGACCGACCTCCGCTCGATGACGCAAGGACAAGGCACCTTCACGATGGAGCTGGCCAAGTACCGCCCCGTGCCGGGCAACATCCAGGCCGACATCATCGCCGAGCGCAAGGCGGAACTGCAGCCGGCGTAGTCGTTAAGCCGCGACCGCGGGTCGTGGCAGGCCATCAGCCATCAGCGGTACCAAATCAGCCCCTGACTCCGCCGCCGGTTTTTTGTTGCGCCGGCGAGCTATAATGACGCGCGGAACTCGACAGGACTATTTGGAGGAGTTGGCATTCGCTTCCAGTCCGAATTCAGATAAAGACGAGAATTTGAATCGTACACCTATACCGGACCAAGTCGAAGGCGATCTTGTCCGTTCACTATGGAGATGGTGTGCGAATCGCGATGGCGATCCGTCCATGCGCGAGACGGATGAACAGGAATTCATTGAGAAAATTGACGGGTTTTTGAACTGGGCGATTTTACGCAAGGGAGCACACCCAGCTGCAGCTCGACTCCCCGGTGGCCTTTGGTTGGATGGAATCATTGAGTGTTCAATTGAGCGACTATCCGCCACGCAATTCAAGGCCAACGGCTTTACCTTTTGGGCCGATGGAAAGTCTCCGTTCTATCTAGCGCCGTTTGAATGCGAGTTCTATTTTAGCGCGGCCAACGATCCCGCGTGCGGTCGCGTCATCGTGCGATTCGGCGTACTCGACAGAAATAACCAATTGGAGCGAAAGACAAATAAAAGCCGCAAGATATGGAATTTGCGCTTCAGAGATGATTCCGATTGGGCCTACGCAATCGAGTTGAGCTAATAGGCATAGTCATAGAGCCGCGACCGCTGGTCGTGGCAGGCCGTCAGCCATCACCGAAACGACTTCAGCTCCAGGCTCCGCTGGGGGCTTCTATTTCTGATTCGGGCTAACCACCCGCAGCGCCGGCACCACCGGATGACGAAGTACCGCCGGTTGACGAACGCTTGAGTTGCTCGGAAATCTGCAGCAGATTGGCGTTGATTTGGCGGAGTGTCGCGCTGCGTGAACTGGCGAGCAAGACGACCGTCGCGATCCCAGCTGCGACCAGAGACACGAACGACGCGGTGCCGAGCACGATGCACATGGCATTGAGCTTGGCGAGTATTAGGAACGGCGTATCGGGGCTTTCCAAGTTGCCCTTGCCCTCCTCGGCAAGAAGCTTGGCAATCGCGGGAAACGCGAGTCCGCCAATGACAAAGATCGCCACCGCGCCCAGTGCGGCGAGGATCCACAGGGCAATCGAGACTCGCGTCCAGCGTCGGACGCGCTGACGATCGGCTTCGATGATCCGTTCGATTTGAGCCGCGGGTGTTTCGGTTTCTGGGTTGAGATCGAGTCGCAGCAGGGCGTCGCCAACATCTTTATCGAGCATAGAAGTGCTCCGATCTTTCGTTGTAAGAGGTAAGTTACTCACGTTCGCGTTCGAGCAGGCGTCGGAGATTTGTTTTGGCGTAGTGAATCCGCGATCGAACCGTGCCCACCGGGCATTGCACGATCTGACTGATTTCGTCGTAGCTCAAGTCCTCCAAGAACCGCAGCACAAGCACTTCCCGCTGGAGTGGCTCGAGTTGGTCGAGCGCCGCATGAATTTGTGCTGCATCATCGGCCGCAAACGAATCTTCGTGTGGGTCGGCAATTTCGTCGCAGTCTTGTGAAGTCACATTCAAACGCCCGCTTCGCCGCACGTCGAGCATCGCCTTGCCGTGGGCGATGCGATATAACCAAGTTCTGAATGCCCCGGCGTTCGCTAACCGCGGCAGCTGCCGCAACACGTCGAGCCACACTTCCTGCACGAGGTCGTCCAACCGATTGGCGTCGCTGACACACTTGCGCAGAAAATACGCGAGTCGCGGACCAAAGCGTCCCACCAGCTCGCGGTAGGCATTCTCATCGCCCGTCTGACAGCGGAGCACCAGCAGGCATTCGTATAGCCGCTCCGCCTCTTCAGTCATGCGGGAACTCATTGCGAGATGGATTCGTGCCGGTCGTTAGAATAGTTGCGCACCGCGGTGAAGAAGTTCAGACATTTCTGAAGATTGCTGCGACTCGCGTGAGAGGAGTCCACCGCCTCCGCCGGCACTCTATTGTAGGCCGACAGATTGTCTCCTAAGGTGAGAACCGCGCGTTGATCCAAAAACAAGTCGTTGTCGCCGAAACCGGTCAAGGGCGGCCCGCTTCCAGTCCAGACCCAGGCCGACTTAACCGCAGATCAGTCGGCCGAAGTGGCCTTGCTGAGCTCCATGCCCAAGAGCATCTCCGGCGAAGACACCAGCCGATCGCGACGCTTCTCGATCGAACGGTTCAGCTTGTCGGCCAGCTTCGGCCCGTTCAGCTCATCCTCGATCAAATGTCGCAACCCGTCGCCGAGCTCGCGCACGATCGGCCCGCGGACGTCGCTGATCCGCGTAAGCCGGAATTCATCGAGCGACACGCGGGCGTTCGCCACGTGCGGCCGCACGGCGATGCCCGTTAGGAACGAGGCCGGCGCCATCTCGAGTGCGATTTCGCAGTCGAGCCAAAGGCTGACCTTGGTGTCTGCTTCGGCTTCGAGCGAAATCAAGTGGATGCCGCTCTCGTAGACTTTGGCCCGCCCCCAGCCGTGGAGCTTGGTGGTCACGAACAACGTGAAAGCAATCCGGCCGGCGTCGAGACTCCGCAGGTTATCGATCCGCACGACGAGGTTCTTGTCCGGCTCGATCATCGTGGCGCGATAGCGCTTCCAGACGCCGTCGTTGACCTCCGACTTCTTGCTGTGGACGTCGAACTTGAAGAAGTTGCCGCTGCTGCGCACGCCGGTGGTGATCCTCGTGGTCCGCCCCCAGTCTTTGGATCGCTCGTATTCCCGCGGGATCGCGTCGGTGATCAGCTGCGCCACGATTTTGGCTGTCGCGTCCGGCGATACTCTGGTGTTCGGGGTTACTGTCTGGGGCGTGCCGGTTTGGGCGAACGTCAGCCCGCAAGCCGCGACGGCGAGCGGCGAAGCCAGGAGTAAGCCAAGACGAAGCATGGAGAGCCCGAGTGTGTCGTTGTCGTCGAACCGCTACAGGTACGCAGGCGACGCGTCGAAAGTTGTTCCGCAACACGACGGATCACAACGCTAGCACGAAAAAAGCCTGCCTCGGACAATGGGTCCGAGGCAGGCTATAACCTTCATCAGCGGTCCGCCGACTTCAGACGCAATTAGCGGGTGAAGCTGGTGCGGACAACGTCGCGTTGCTGGCCAACCGAGGCATTCGGATCGGCCATGGGCAGCGGAGGAACCATCCGAGCCGAGCTGCTCTCGGCCGGGGCGGCTTCGTCCTTCTTGCTATCGCCGTTGCAGCCACAACCACCGTTGCAGCTCGACGCGCAACCGCAGGACGGCTCGCAGCAGCAGCTGGCTTCGCAGCAGCCGCAACCACATTGCCACGGAACATGCCGCACAGGCCGTCCAAGAGGCCACAGCGGTGTCCGCAACCACAACTCGAGCAGCAGCTATCGTCGCAACCGCACGAGGCTTCCTCGCAGCAGCCGGAATCACAGCCGCAGCTGGCTTCGCAGCAGCCGCAACCACGATGGCCGCGGAACATGCCGCACAGGCCGTCCAAGAGGCAGCAGCCCTTATGGCAACCGCAGCTTGAGCAGCACTTGTCTTCGCAACCGCACGAGGCTTCCTCGCAGCAGCCCGAATCGCAACCGCAGCTGGCTTCGCAGCAACCGCAGTTGCTGACCGCCGAGGCAACCCATCAGGCGATCCAGAATGCAGCAACCGCCGCCACAGCCGCAGCTCGAGCAGCAATTGTCTTCACAGCCGCACGAGGCTTCCTCGCAGCAGCACGACTTTTCGCAGCAGTTGCAGCTGGCTTCGCAGCAGCATCCACAACCACCGCCGAGCATCCGATCCAGCAAGCAACAAGCACCAAGGCTTGGGCTCGCAAGGGCGATGCTCATCATGAGCGCTCCCAAAAAGTTCCACTTCATCGAACATCGTCTCCTATTTGTGGAATTCCCCCCAGCGAACACTATGCCGACTTCCGGCAACGCGCGATGCCGCCCCACGCCGAACTCGCTGTCGGTCGTGTAGACGGATGCTGACTACTCCGAGCCGACCACGTCGGTCGGCGTAAGGGGCACTTAAAAGTGCCGGGAGTCGGAATCAGGCGGGACTTGCTGGAGGGGTTCCAAGGTAGGGCGTCATCTCACCAGTCAAGCCAGTCCGTGGCTCGATTTAGTCCGGGCCGGTGCGATGACGCACAAACTATTTGCCGCAAGTGCCACGCGTTGGCGACGCATGCGACATCACCTCGTATCGACCGGTCTGCGAACCGATCGGAAGAATTTTTTGGACTGGGGAGTGACGCGACTTTTACGGTGACTTTCGCGCTCCGCGACGCATGGCGAAGGCTTTCCGATCATGTCGGTTGTAGGCCCTTTGGGATGTGGTTTACCATCCAAAACTTTGGTATTCTGGCCTCAAGCTTTCGCCAGTAGTTAAGGTCGAACGCCACCGGCGAAACCTCGACCCAACCTTGGTGGCCGCCAAAACCGATGGTCGGCCGCCGCGACTCGGACTTGAGCAGCCCCCGCCACGCGAACCAAACCCGATCCCGTTCGTAAACTGTAGCGGCTGGGTCGACTCGACCGGCCCCTCTGCCATTTTCTCCCCAGGTGTGTTCCAAGTTTCGTGCATTATCCATTCAGGGAATCGTCCATGTGTGGCAAGTCGACAGTATTTTGGCGGCAAATTGGCTGTTTTGCGCTCGTCGGGTTTCAATTGGCGGTTGGACCGTCGGCGTGGGCGGCCAAGCCGGATCCGATGGATTGGCCCAATTGGCGGGGCCCCCAGCAGAATCGCGTCTCCACCGAGAAGGGCCTCATCGACAGCTGGGACCCGGAGGGGGGACCAGGCAGCAATTTGCTGTGGACGCGAGAGGACTTGGGCGGCCGGTCGTCACCCGTCATGTTCCAGAACCGGCTCTACACGATCGTCCGCGACAAGCCCGCCACCCAGGACGAGGCCGAAAAGGTCGTCTGCGTCGACGCCGCCACCGGCAAAACGCTCTGGGAACACCGCTTCAACATGTATCTGACCGACGTGCCGGACGAGCGGATTGGCTGGTCTTGCCCGGCGGTCGATCCGGAAACGGGCAACGTCTACGTCCAAGGCGTGTGCGGCTATTTCTGCTGCCTCGATGGCAAGACCGGCAAATTAATCTGGGATCGCAGCCTGCACGAAGAGTTTGGCCTGATCTCCACCTATGGCGGACGCACCAACGTGCCGGTCGTCTTTGAAGACTCAGTGCTGATCTCGGCCGTGGTCGTCGGTTGGGGTGACACGCCGCAGTGGGCTGGGCTCGCGCGGCCGGCACACCGCTTCCTATGTTTCGACAAGAAGACGGGAGAGCTGCGCTGGCTCAACGGCACCAGCATCAGCCCCTACGACACCACTTACAGTACGCCGACCGTCACGGTCATCAACGGCCAGGCCGGCGCTGGTCTTCGCGTCGGGCGATGGCGGAGTCTGGGCTCTCCAGCCGCGGACCGGCAAACCGATTTGGCACTATCCACTCTCGCGGGCCGGCATTAGCGTCTCGCCGCTGGTGACCCCCGAAGGCCGCGTGTACGTCAGCCATAGCGAAGAGAACACCTTCGGCAACACGATGGGCGCCGTCGTCGCGCTCGACGGCACAAAGTCGGGCGACCTCACCGGCAGTGAATTGTGGCAGCAGTTGCAGGTGATGGCCGGCAAATCGTCGCCCGTGATCCTCGGCGACCGCGTGTACTTTGTCGACGATCGGGCCAAGCTCTTCGTCTACGACGCAAAAACGGGGGAGTTCCTGGGCCGCAAAGCGCTGGGCACCAGCATGCGCAGCACGCCGCTGGTGGCCGACGGAAAACTCTACCTCTGCACCACCGAGGGCAAGTGGTACATTCTCAAGCCGACCGACGACGGCGTCGAAGTCGTACAGACACTTCGCTTGCCGAATGATGAGAGCAATGGCTCGCCCGCCGTTTCGCATGGCCGCATTTTCCTGCCCACGTCGCGGGCCCTGTATTGCCTATCGGACCCGAGCAAGACCCCGTCCGCCGATCCCCTTCCGCCGACGCCGACCGAAAAGCCGCTCGCCGACGACCCGAAAGTCGCTCAGCTTCAGGTTGTGCCCTACGATGTGCTGCTCCAGCCCGGGGCCAAGCAACCATTTGTCGTCCGAGCATTCAATGCCAATGGCCAGTTCGTCAAAGACTTGCCCGCCAGCGACGTTGATCTCGCGGTCGACGGCCCCGGCTCGATCGGACCGGACGGCACCTACACCGCACCAAGCAACTCCGAGCCGGAGTGTGCCTTGATCACCTGTAAATCTGGCGATTTGACCGGCACAGCCCGCGTTCGGATCGAGCCGCCCTTGCCGTGGAAGTTCGATTTCAACGACGGCAACGTGCCGCTCACCTGGATCGGCGGGCGCGTGCGATACGAACCCCGCGAACTGAATGGCGAGCACTTCATCGCCAAGAAGACCGTCCTCCCCACGCCCAAGGATCCCAACAACAAGCTCGGCACCCGCAGCTTCGTCTGGATGGGCTCACCCGCTCTGTCTGACTACACGATCCAGGCCGACGTGCTGCTCAAAAAGGACGAGGCCAGCAGCAAGATCTCCGACGTCGGTCTGATCGACGGACGCTATCAGCTCTCGGTCCGCGGCATGAACCGCAAGCTCCGACTCGACACTTGGACGACCAGCGACTATCGCACCCACACCGACGTTCCGTTTGAGCCCGAGCCCGACGTTTGGTATACGATGAAGCTCTCCGTCACGCCGAGCCCGGATCAGGCCGTCGCCAAAGGCAAGATTTGGCGTCGCGGCGAGGCCGAGCCGAAAGACTGGACCGTCGAGATGGTCGACCACTCGCCCAACCTACACGGCACACCCGGCCTGTATGGGAACTGTCCGGACGCCGAGATCTACGTCGACAATGTGACCGTCACCCCTAATTAATGTCCCTCGATTATAGAAATGGCCGCGTCGCTCGCGACGCGAGTTATTCCTAAACCTGGAATTCCCGTCACCATGAAGCGTTATCGATTCATTGCATTCATTGGCCTCGCGACCTTGTTCACTGCCGGCGCTCTCCATGCCGCCGACGCAACCAAATCCGGCGACGCCGAGAGAGTGACTACCGAAGTCAACCAATGGGGCGTCACGCCCCAACGCAATAATGTCCCCGTCGGTCACAACATCCCGACCGAATGGAAGGTCGGTAAATTCAACCTCCGCACCGGCGAGTGGGATCCCACCGGATCGAAGAACATCAAGTGGGTCGCCCGACTCGGCTCGCAGTCCTACGGCAACCCCGTCGTGGCCGACGGCAAGGTGTTCGTCGGCTCGAACAACAACGGCGGTTGGCTCAAGCGCTATCCCCCCTCAGTCGACTTGGGAGTCCTGCTCTGCTTCGACGCCAAGAACGGCAAATTCCTCTGGCAACTGAGCAACGAAAAGCTCCCCACCGGCCGAGTCCACGACTGGCCGCAGCAGGGCCTATGTGCGACGTCACTGGTCGAAGGGAATCGGCTGTGGGTCGTGACCAACCGCGGCGAGGTGGTTTGCCTCGACACGGAAGGCTTCCGCGACGGAAAAAACAACGGCCCGTTCACCGACGAGTTGGTCAAAGCCGACGACGAAGCCGACGTCATTTGGAAGTTCGACATGATGAAGGAGCTCGGCATCTCGCAACACAACATGTGCAGTTGTTCGGTAACCGACGCCGGCGACATGCTGTTCGTCAACACCTCGAACGGCGTCGACGTCGAGCACAACTACATCCCCGCCCCCGAAGCCCCCAGCTTCTTTGCCATGGACAAGAACACCGCCAAGGTGCTCTGGACCGACCGTTCACCGGGACTCAACATTCTGCACGGCCAGTGGTCTTCGCCCTCCTACGGCATCTTGGGCGGCGTGCCGCAGGTGATTTTCGGCGGCGGTGACGGTTGGCTCTACAGCTTCGATCCCAAGGGCGACGGCCAGGGCCACGCCAAGCTGCTATGGAAATTCGACTGCAATCCCAAGACCGCGTTCTACACCGTCAGCGGAAAAGCCACGCGTAACCACATCATCGGCACACCGGTGATCTACGATGGCCTCGTGTACGTGGCCGTCGGCGAGGACCCCGAGCACGGCGAAGGCATCGGCCATCTCTGGTGCATCGACCCCACCAAATACTTGGATGGCCGCGACGTCTCGCCCGAGTTGGCGTTCAACTCCAAGGACCCCACCAAGCCGATTCCTCCCAAGCGGTTGCAGGACGTCGTCGAGGCCGATGGCGATTTCGCTCGCCCCAATCCCGACTCCGCCGCCGTCTGGCACTATTCCGAACAAGACACTAACGGCGACGGCAAGATCGACTTCGAAGAAACCATGCACCGCACCCCGGGCACTTGCGCTATCAAAGACGACATTCTCTACATCGCCGACTTCAGCGGCCTGTTTCATTGCCTCGACGCCAAGACCGGCAAGGTCCACTGGGTCTACGACATGCTCTCCTCCGCCTGGGGCTCGCCGCTGATCGTCGACGGCAAAGTCTACGTCGGCGACGAGGACGGCGACATCGCCATCTTCCGCCATTCGGCCGACCCGAAGGTGGCCATGAAGAACGACGCACCATACTACGGCGAGATCAACATGGGTAACAGCGTTTATAGTACGCCGATCGTCGCCGACAACGTACTCTACATCGCCAACCGCACCCATCTGTTCGCCATCGAAGAGGGGGCGGAGCCGGTGATGCCCGAAAAGGCAAAGGCGGCAGATTGACCAAGCGCGTGCTCGACGTTGGCCAATGCGGCCCGGATCACGTCGCGATCCGACGCTATTTGACCACTCACTTCGACGTCGAGGTCGTCCCGACACACGGCCTCTCCGACACGCTCGCCGAGCTGCGTAGCGGCCACTTCCACTTGGTGCTCATCAACCGCAAGCTCGACGCCGACTACTCGGACGGCATCGAAATCGTTCGTGCGGTTAAGGCGGCGGCCGAAACGGCCCACGTGCCCGTGATGCTCGTCACCAACTATCCCGAGCATCAAGATGCCGCCGAGGCGGCCGGCGCACATCGTGGCTTCGGCAAACTCGAATTCGACCGCGCAGAAACGCGCAACAAACTGGCCGCCGTGCTCGGTCAACCATTCGGCTGAATAGCCGCTTGCGTCATCGCGACGCCCTACTCCTGCACGACGTCCTTCACCAACTGCACGAAGTGCGGCGACTTCCCGCCGGCGGTCAGCTCGGCCGCCATCTTGTCGGCCTTCTTCTTCTCGCTGTATTCGAACAACGCGATTCGCTTGAGCGTCTGATTGAACACGCCCCAAAACGCCTTCAGACGGATGTCCTTCGCCGTCTTGGCGCGGCTCTTCCGCTTGGGGGCCGCTTTCTTAGCCGCCGGTTCCTTCTTCGACTTCGTCTTCGTCGCGGTACCCGACTTCTTCTCCGCCGCTTCCACCTCGGCGCGCTTTTCCTTCCGACTGACTACTTTCCGGGCCATGTTCCAACCATTTGCTGGGGGAGACGAAATCAATGCGTCCAATAGGATGACGCGCATGATAGCGAATTCTTCCCCCGCTGGCTACCCGGTCGAACGGCGAGCTCGCGTCAGCGAGCGGGCCTGACGTCTTGCACCCGTTGCCCCTTACGGCAACCCACCCTCAAAATGCACGTCGAGCCCGAGTTTTTTCACCCGGGCATTGAGGGCCGCGATGAAATAGATGATCGGCCGGTTCGACCGCCCGAGCATGTTGTTGACCGAGCGCGAGCGGGCCCAGAAGAATGTTTGGTCCACCAGCAGCGACGGGAGCTTCCCCTGCTCCACAGCCAGAACCACCGAGTCGACGTACGCCAATTCCGACGGCAGCCGGGCCATGAGCCCGAACACCAGCACGTCGTGGTACGTCGTCGGATGCGCCGGGTCGAGCGGCCGCGACGACATTCGATTGGGCGCGTTGGGAGTGATTTGAGAGACCGCGGTCGCGCACCAGCCGCCCGCCAACATTGCTGCCGCAGCCGCCAACACGAGTGTCCGCCGCGTAAATTTTGGAAGAGTTTTCCAGCAACGGCGGCCAGCCACCGACAAGTGCGCAAACATGGCGACCTACTTTCTCGACGAGTGACCTGGGAGAAAACTGCGGAGCCTCCGCGATAAGGTTGCGATTTGTAGGCCGATCGTCACCGCGAGACAAGAGCGATTCCAGCGCTCCCAGCACCGCTGGCACGACGTTTGCTAACCTCATTTGCGATGTCGCGCGGCACACCGTTTGCTCCCGTCCCGCACAGCAAAATGATTTCCCAAACGCCTTTTGCGAACTAAGATTATGTTGTATCGTCTTGCTCCCTGACGCACTGTTTCCTTGAAGCATGGCCGCGGGGCAGCCGATACAATTACGCGTCGCCCTGTACGAATGGCTTTCGAGCCTGACACAATCGACGCGAACACGAATCAAACTTTCCGGTTGAATACCGTCGGGAGGACCATAATTTCGATTGGCTCGGGTCGACCACATGACTGTGCGCAGCACAGCCCGACCTCGCCTGTCTTCGAGCGACTCCTCATCGTCGCATCAACCGGAAGTTTGACTTGAAAAAGGTCGTGGCCGATGCGGATTCGCAGCGCCACGGCCTTTTTTGTTTCCCCGCGGCCGTACTCGTTCGCGTCGGCGTCTCCGGCCCCAACCTCGCTCCGCCGCGGTATAATCGTCCCGCCGGCGGTCGTTTTTTACCGTTCGACGCGCGGCCGTCGTAAACTATCATGGAGCCTTCGGTTTCGCCGCACCGGGCGGCGCTCCCTCCACGTTTTCGTCCCCATCGATTACTCATGAAAATCGCAGTCATTGGCACCGGTTACGTCGGCCTCGTGACCGGCACTTGTTTCGCCGATAGCGGCAACGACGTCACGTGCGTCGACGTCGACCAAAAGAAAATCGACCTGCTCCAGCGCGGCGAAGTGCCGATCTACGAACCCGGCCTGGCCGAGATGGTCGAGCACAACACGAACGCCGAGCGGCTCCACTTCACGACCGACTTGGCGGCGGCGATCAAGCCGGCCGAAGTTGTTTACCTTGCGGTCGGCACCCCCCAAAGCGACGACGGCGCCGCCAACCTCTCGGCCCTCTGGTCGGTCGTCGACGGCATCGCCACCCACCTGCGGCCCGAGGCGATTGTCGTCACCAAGAGCACCGTGCCGGTCGGCACGAACGCCAAGATTTACGCCCGGCTCCGCGAAGCCACCGGCCACGATTGCGATGTCGCCAGCAACCCCGAGTTTTTGAAGGAAGGCTCCGCGATCGAAGATTTCATCAAGCCCGATCGCGTGGTGGTCGGCGTCCGGAGGTACGAAGTCTCGCGCGTGCTGTACGAACTTTACAAGCCGTTCCTGCGGACGGAGAACCCGTTTCTCGTGATGTCGCCCGAGAGCGCCGAAATGACCAAGTACGTCGCCAACGCAATGCTCTCGGTGAAGATCAGCTTCATCAACGAGATGGCGAATCTCTGCGAGCGGATGGGGGGCAACATCAACGACGTCCGCCGCGGCATCGGCCACGACAGCCGTATCGGCTTCGCCTTCCTCTTCCCCGGCGTCGGCTACGGCGGCAGTTGTTTCCCCAAAGACGTGCGGGCGCTGGTGCAAATGTCGCGCGACCACGGACTCGAGCCACGGATGCTCGAAGCCGTCGACGCAGTCAACGAAGCCCAGAAACGCGTGTTGATCGACAAAATCGCGACGCATTTCGGTGGCAAGCTCTCCGACAGGACGATCGCCATCTGGGGCCTGGCGTTCAAGCCGCGGACCGACGACATCCGCGAGGCCCCGGTCCTGGTGGTGATCGATTGGCTCTTGGACCAAGGCGCGACGGTCCGTGTCCACGACCCCGAAGCGATGGAAAATGTCCGCGCGAAGTATGGCGACCGGCTCACTTATTGCAAGAAGCAGATGCAAGCCCTCGACGGCGCCGACGCCCTGGCAATCATGACTGAATGGCGCGACTACCAACGCCCCGAGTTTAGCGAGATGGCCACCCGGCTCCGCTCGGCCGTGGTCTTTGACGGCCGCAACCTCTACGAACCGGAAATCATGCAATCGCACGGTTTCCACTACTACAGCATCGGCCGGCCGGCGGTAGGATAGCCGCGTCGCTCGCGACGAGAGCCGGCGGCCAACTTTATGTTTGACCCCGATTCTGCCGTCGCCTAGGCTGAATGGTGAGAAGGGGAACGGGGCAATGAACAGGCGGTCTCGAACAGCGCGAATTCTATTGGCAGCGTGCGCGTTGGCCGCGACACGCCCCGCCAGTGCCACAGGTGTTCCCATCAGCGGCTTCGCGCCGCTAGTCGGCATCAGTCTCTCCGACAAGTTCGACGACGGCAATGGCGGCAACGCTGCCTTCTTCCAGGCGCAGTACGAACCGTCCCTCTCAGGCACGCAATTCGGCGCCGGTGGAACTCCCTTCTACGACGTGGCTTTGCTCGATACTGGCGCCGCAGCAACACTGATCACCAGCCAAAGTGATGCAGCATTCAACATCGCCGGTGCCGGCTTCCGCGGCACCGAACCGCTCCCGCTCGGCGGTGCGACCGGTTTCTTAACCGCGACCATTAACGACCCAATGGCCATTTATGCCACCGGCCTTGCCAATCGCACGGGCACATTACCGCTCACGCTAAATACTTCTACTTTTGTCGGCCAGTCGAGCATCTCGCTCGCCACGTTGCCAGCGGAATCCGATTTACCGAACGTGCTGGGCATTCCCTTCTCGAGCCAATATGCGACTTACATTCGCAACGACCAGCCGCAGGTCTTTCGACTCAATGGCCAGACGGTTCGCACACCACAAATTCAGTTCCTAAGCCTGGGAAGCGGTGGGCAGGGAATCACCCGCCGAGTTCCGATCACGCTCGATGATCCGTCGGCATTCGCTTCGCCGCCGGCATACATCTTTAACATCCTAAACGTACTCAATGGCGGATCATTGACCGATGATCCGCAAGCGCCGACAGTTCTAGCTACGCCAGCCGGCCAAGTTGCCGCCGCCTATTTTCTGCCGGTGAATGTCAGTAACGCCGGCCAGTCGCTCTCGAATTCCAGTTTCTTTTTCGACACCGGAGCGGATGTGACCGTGGTATCGGAATTGAATGCCGTGCGGCTCGGATTTGATCCGGTGTTGGACGAACCCGAGTTCACGGTGGCCATTGTTGGGTCGGGCGGCACCACCGAGCAGGTTCCCGGTTTCTTCGTCGATCAGTTTACGATTCAAGCCGTGGGCGGCAGCATCACGCTGACAAACGTGCCAGTAATCGTGCTCGACGTCGTGAATCCGGCTCATCCGGGAAATGTCGTCGACGGCATTGTCGGCATGAATTTGCTCTCCGGTCGCAATGTCGTCATCGACCCAAAACCGGCGATTGGCGGCGGCGGCGTCGGGCCCAGCTTGTACATCGGCGATCCCGTCACCACGCAAAAAAACTGGACAACCGCGGCCGCCAGCGGCACGTTCGCCACCGGCGGTAATTGGAACGCAGGCACGGCACCGACGACGCTCGGCATCGCCAACGTGCGGCACGTTTCGGGCGGAAATCAAACGGCGATTGTCGCTGCCGACGCGACCGTCTGGGAATTGAATGTCTCCGGCTCAGCGAGCCAAAGCATGACGGTCGAAGTGAATAGCGGAGTGACGCTCACCACCTATTCCGGCATCAATATCGAGTCAATTGGCGTCGTCGCGCTAGCGGGCGGCGCGCTCGACGCCCAGTTCGTGGAGATTGCCGGCGGTACGTTGCGGGGAGCGGGACAGATCGTCACCGGCAGCGGCCCCATTCCCGGCCAAGTCGAAAACCGCGGTGGCACTGTCGCGCCGGGTACTGAAGTCGGCAAACTCGAAATCGAAGGGCGATTCGCCAGCGATTCGGCCGGCACGTTAGCGATCGATTTGGGCGGTCTGATCGCCGCCACCCAATACGATAAGCTCGCCGTCGACGGTAGCGTGGCGATCGCCGGTACACTCGCGGTCGCACTCGCAGATCTCGGCGGCGGCACATTCGTTCCAAGCGTGGGCGACGCATTTACCATCATCACTGCGACCGACGCAATCAGCGGTTCCTTCGGCACACTCGTGGCACCGGGCGGATACAATTGGAACCTCACCTACGGTACGAATAGTGTCACGCTCTCGATCGGCGTACCCGGCGACTACAACGACAACGGCATCGTCGACGCCGCGGACTACACGGTCTGGCGGAATTCACTTGGCGCATCGGTTGGAATTCTGCCCGCCGACGGCGACGGCAGCGGCTCGGTCGACGCCGGCGACTATGCGATTTGGAAGATGCACTTCGGCGAGAGTTTGGGCAGTGGCGGGGGCTCATCAGCCGTGCCGGAGCCGGCCAGCTTGAGGCTTCTATTGTTCGCCTTGGTCGCCCTTGCGACGACACCGCGCCGCCGACCTCCGGCTTAGCCCAGCCGCGTCATTCGGGCCGTTCGGTGCGCAGCGTCGCCGAGCCACGGAGCGTCGTGTTACTCGTGAACTTGGGCACCACCAGCGCGTTGTCCTTCATCGGCACGTCGACCGTGACAGTCACTTCATCTGTGTTCAAATCGATGACCGGCGGGCTCACGGTCACGACGGCATTCCGTGCTCCGACGATTTTCAGGATCGACTTGGCTTTCTTGCTGGCTTCGGCGGCCGTGGCGCCGGGCACAATCGCATACCGCGCCGCTTCGTAAGCTGCGTTGTCGGCTGTGTGCCGCAGCACGTTGAGCCAGCCGAACTCGAAGGCTGCCATCAGAAACAGCACAAAGATCGGCGCCGTGAGCGCGAACTCCACCACCGTCGCGCCGCGGCGAGCGCCTCGCCGCAGTCGCCGACGGCTCTGTTTCAACACGATAGTGTCCATAGTCGTCCCGCCAATCGGTGGTGCGAAGTTGCGCCGTTGCTGCGTCAGCATCACGGTTACTCCGTCAGCATCACCGGCAGTGTCTTGGCAATTTCTTTGAACGCTGCGGCCAACTCAGCTTGGTCGTTCGCGTGAAAGTGTTTGCCGCCGGTTGCTTCCGCCACTGCCTTCATCCGCGCAATGTCGGCGTCATCGCTGAAGGTGATCGTGTAAATCGTGATGTCCTTCTTCGCGGCGTCCTGCGCCGATAGGATCGGCTCCCGCCCCAGGTTGTGGATACCGTCGGTCAACACGACCATCGTCTTCGCGGCGAACGGGCGGCGCCTTCTTGCCCGTCAGCACCTTGACGCCGTCGTCGATGCCAGCCGAGATGGAAGTGCTCCCCTTGACAGGCTTGCTGCTGATCTTGTCCATCTGAGTGCGAATCGCGTCGAGATTGTTCGCCAGATCGGCATTGATCTCGGAGATCTTGTACCGATTGCCACAGTCGGTCGTGTTGCTCGAATAGCTGACCAGGGCGACCTGCTCGTCTTGGACTGTGGCGGCCAACTCTTGCAAAAATGTTTCGACCGAAGTAGCCAGGGCTCCCCAGCGGCTTCGCGTCGGGTCTGGCGGATCGCAGGCCTTGGTTCCCTTCGGGTAGTTCGATCCGCCGGTGAGCGTCCACATCATCGAGCCGGAACGATCGACGACCAGGCAGATGTCGCGGTCGAGCTGAGTGGAAGTCGACTCACGCGTCGGTTCAAAGCTGTCGACGCCGAGCGCGCCCGAAAACAGCAAATCGACCGGCCCTCCCTTGGAGTCGCCCGTCCGCTTGCCTTTGATGCGAACCGCGTTGGGCTTCGCGCCGCCCGGAGTGAATTCGAACCGGCCGTTTCCTACCTGGACCGATTTTCCGATTTCGACGTCGGCGTCGGCGAGCCTCAGCGGATCGCCGGCGACGGAATTGCGCGCCGCCGCATCCTGGGCTTTGGTCCGTGCGGCCGATTCATTCTGTTTGAGGCTCAACTCCTTGGCCCCAGCCCGGGCAGCGGAGTCGGTCGCCGTACGCAGTTCAGTTCGCGTCAGTTGCATCCAAGCCACGTCGACGGCAAATGCCGCCATGATGATCAGCAGCGGCAAGCAAATTGCGATCAGCACCAGCATGGCGCCCCGGCGATGGCGAGCGGAAACGGTACGAGCTTGGTTGGGCATGATTCACCTCGAAAAGAATCAGTGTGGAAATTCGATCATCATCGAAGCCGTCGCAGACAGCGTGCGACCGCGGAAAAACCTGATGGGCACAATTGTATTGGAACCACACGGGGCGCTGACCGTCACGTCGACAAAATCGCCCGGGTTGAGCTTCTCGAAATTCTTCGGCGTGATGGTCACGACGCCCCCCCGGACATTGCGGTCATCGAGGACCCGCTGGCAAGCGGCTTGCACTTCGGCGGTCGTCGATTTGCTCTGGACTGCCGTGCGAATGCCTTCGTAAGCGGCAACCGACAGCGACTGCTTGAGAAACACCATCGAGCAGGCTTCCACCGTGCCGATCACCAACAGCACGATGATTGGCAAGCAAACTGCCAACTCCGTGGCCGCGACGCCGCGCCGCGTCCGGCCGTCTGCCGCCGAGTGGGTTGAAGTGGGTTTCGACATGGTGAAGGCTATAATCACAGATGGACAGAGGACTTGGCTCACGTGGCACGGTTAGTGAGCGACCGATTCAGGCGTATCTTGTTGTTCCTCGGACGAAGCTTGCGATTCCGACGACGGAGCGAGTCTCGCGATCATCGCGTTGTAGTCGTCCGCCAACTCGTGCCAGAAATCCTGTTTGCGGAATTGCAGCTTTCGCGGCGGCTGTCCATCGGCGACGCCACGCATCGTGCGGCGCAGGCTTCGAACCGGGCCGACGAAACGATGGCTGATCTTGATCGTGTCGACGACAAACACCGGGAGCAAGAAAATCATCACGATCAGGAACGGTCCCTGCGTGTACCACACGTTGGCCAGATGTTCGCGAACAGGCCGGAACGGATCGGAAAGCACTTGCAGCATCAGCGCCGCCGCCGACGCCACGGCCAGGAATACGAGCCAATGGAAGATGACACGGCGCGCGAGCGCTCCTTGGACGCAGGAGTCGACGAATTTCCGACGGCGTTGTGGACGATCCATGATTCGCACCTTGTGAATACGGTCAGACGTGGGAAGCGAAGTGCCGGCGCCGATCGATCGCCGGTCGAATGACCCGGAGCCGACGCCGCGCGGTGCGGCGTCGTTTTGAAAGTCTAGTACACGATCGAGAGGAATGTCGCGATGGTGCAGGCGCGACCGCGCTGTCGCTACAATCGACACAAGATGACCGGCCAGACGCCTCTATCGCTGCCGGACTTTGACGCCGTTTTCGATTTGGTCGCTGGGGTGCACCACGACTTCATCGCCGGCCGACAGCCCCGCCACGACCTCCGCCTCCAGGCCGTTCTGCCGGCCGATTTGCACAATCTGCTCGTGTACCGTTCTATCGACCACTCGGAACACGGCCGAAGCGTTGCCGACGCGGAACAGGCGCTGGTTGGCACTTTGAGCACGTCCTTCGCTTCGTCGATCACGACGCGGGCCTCGACGCGAAAGCCGTCGCCAAGCGCGGTGCGGGCATCGGGCGGATCGACGAAATCGACGATCACGTTCACCCGCTGTTCCTCGACACCCAGCGTCGAGATCTTCGTAAAGCCGGAGGGCTCCACCAATCGCACGCGGCCCACCAGCGGCTTCTCGCCGCCCCAGTGCTCCAGCAGCACTCGCGCGCCGGGGTGAATCTTCACCGCGTCGCGCGAGAGCACGTCGACCTCGACTTCGAGGTCGAGCGGGTCGCCCAACTCCAGCAGCGGCGTGCCGGCGTTGACGACCGCAGCGCTCTCTTGCAGCACGCGCAGCACGCGGCCGTTGATCGGCGAATAAATCGTGAACGTCCAGCCGCCGTTGCCGTTTGCGGTGCTGCCGACCGCGTCGTCTTCCCGGGGCTTGGTCCGCAGCAGGGCCGCCTCGGCCTGCTCCAGCTCGAAACGGGCGATTTCTTCCTGGATCCGCGTCGAGCGCATTTCTTCGCTCTTTTGGCGAAACACGTACTCGGCGTTCTCCAATTCCGACTTGGATACCGCGTTGCTCACTGCCGCCTTCCGCGCACGTGTCAGCTCGGCCTCGGCGAACGCCTGAGCCGCGCGAACCTCTTCAAACATCGGCTCCATCTTCTTGAGCGTGGCTTCGGACGCTTTGACGCGGGCTTCGGCCTGGGCCACGGCCCGCGCGTCGAGCAAATCGGGGTCGCGCGGCTCGATCGTCGCCAACAGCGTCTTGCCGGCGACGACCGGATCGCCCGCCTCCATGTTGATCCGCAGCAGCCGGCCCACGAGCGGCGCCGAAACCACGTACTTCTCGCGAATCCGCGTCTTGCCGTCCTCGTCGACGGTCACCTGCAATGAACCGCGCTCGACCTTGGCCAAGTCGACGTCGACCGGCTCGGGCCAAAACGCAAATCCCAGCCCGCCGACGACCAGGGCCAGAACGATCAACACGAAAAATTTGCTGCCAAGATTCCGCATACGGAGCTATCAGCCTTTGGCTGTAAGCTATTAGCTCAACGCTAAGAGCTAACAGCTTTCCTACTCGCGTGATTTCAGCACGGCGATCAAATCGAGATCGTTCAGTCGGTGGCGGACCAACAGGGCGGAGCCGACCGATGCCGCGAGCACCACGCCCGCCGCCAGGCCGTAAGTGGAATGCGAGATCACGAACGGAAAGCGAAACACTTCTTGATCCAGAAAGTACGTCAGTCCCCACGCGAACCAGTAGCCCAGGAACAAACCGAAAGGAATCCCCAGCAGCGTGATCGTGCCGATCTCTCCAAGCAAAATCGTCGAAATCTCGCGCTTCGTGAAGCCGATCACGCGGAGCGTTGCCAGCTCGCGGCTGCGTTCGGAGAGCGAGATGCGGGCCCCATTATAGACAACCCCCAGCGCAATGATGATGGCAAAAGTCAGGTTGATCATCCGCATTTGGAGCATGTTTTTGGCCACCGTGTTCTTGAAGCTGTCGACCGACGCCTGTTTGACCGTCACGCTGGCGATGGCCGGTGTCTCCTTGAGCTCGCGGTAAATGGCGGGGCGGAACGCGGGGTCGGTCGTGAGCAGTGCCCCGCTCACGCGCGGCCCCTCGCGCATCAAGCGATTCAGCGCCGCGATGTCCATGTACGCGTTCAGGCCGGAGATGTCGTCGATCAGCGCGACGATCGGCACGTCGACGGTCGGCCGCTTGTCCTGCAAGGCTTCGACGCGGAGCATGTCGCCCGCCTTCACGTGCAGCACGTCGGCCAACTTGCGAGAAAGCACGAGTCCGTCGGCGGGGAGCTTTGTCTCGTTGCCCGATTTGTCGATCAATCGCAGCAACCGGCTGTCGCTCGGCAGCCCCATGATGCCGACGCGACGTGAATGATTCTTCGACCGCAGCCGGGCCCCGATCGAGCGGCGGGGCTCCACCTCGAACACTCCCGGCATCGACGCCAACTCGTGAATTGCGTCGACCGACACCGGCTCGACTGTGGCCAACGACAGGTCGAACCGCTGCACGTCGAAGAAATTCGTCTGGATCACCTTGTCGACCGAATTACGAACGAAGTTGCCAACCACGACGATCGCCACCGACATGGCGATGGCGATCAGCGAAAACGACGTTTTCACCGGATGGCGTTCGAGCTGGCGGAGGATCATTCGGGCCACGTTGGGAACGAACCGTCCCAAACCGATCCGTTCGAGAATCGTCGGATGAAAATGGGCGGGCGGCTCGGGCCGCATCGCTTCGGCGGGCGGCAGCCGCACCGCAATGGCAATCGCCCCGAACGACCCGGCCACCGCCGCGCCGCCGGCCACGAGAATCGCCTTGGCGACCACGTTGGGCTGCACGCGGAAAATCAATTCCGGATACTGATACACGCGCAAGAACATCTTCGTGAAGTCGTGCGCGAGCCACATGCCGCCGAACGTCCCGATCACACCGCCTGCCATGGCGATCAGCAGCACGAACTTCAAAAAATGCCAGCCGATCTGCATGTTCGAGTAGCCGAACGCCTTCAAGGCAGCGATTTGTTCGCGCTGCAAACCGGTTAGCCGCGTCATCACGACGTTGAGCAGGAACGCGGCCACCGACAGGAAAATCGTCGGCGCCAGCAGGCCGACCGTCTTCAGACCCTGGATGTCGCTTTCGAGCAGCAGGTGCGAAAGCTGGTCTTTGCGGGCAAACGCGCCGAGCCCGCCATAGCGGTCGAGCAGCCGATCGACCCGGAAAATGACTTCGTCCACCGAGGCGTCGCGCTGCAGGCTGAAAGTGACGTCGTTGAACGCGCCGTCCATGTCGTAGGCGTTGGCGAGCGATTCGTATTCCATCCACAGGATGCCGAAGTGTTTCGGGTCGGGCAGCATGTCGCCAGGCTTGATTTGAAACACGTACTCGGGCGAGAACGCGACACCGACGATTTTCAGCGATTTCCGCTTGCCGTTGATGATCGCCACGATCGAGTCGCCGACGTCCATGCCGTTCTTTTCGACAAAAGCCTCGCTGGCGAGCACTTCGTCGTCGTGCCCCAGCGAAAGTCGCCGACCGCGGCGGATGTAAACCTGGTTCAGCGCCGGCTCGCGCGTCACCGGCAGCGAGATCAGCTGCCCAACGGCCGGCTCGTCGAGCCCCGGCACGTCGAGCGTCACACTCTCAACGATCCGAGTCTCCAGTTGCGCCACGCCGGACACTTCCTTGAGACGATCGATGATCGAGTCGGGGGCCCGCTTCACGCGCGCGAACACTTCGGCAAAACGGTAGCGCTCGTAAAAGGTCGCCCGGGTGACTTCCAGCGAGTGGAGAATCGTGCGCGAATTCACAAACGTGGCGACGCCAGCCGAAACCACCAGCGCAATTGCAAACACCTGCCCCTTCATCTGCGACATGTCGCGGAACAACTTGCGATCGAGGGAGCTGATCATTGGGAGGAGCCAGGAGTCAGGCAGCTAAACCGCAAGCGGCGGCAGGTGATTAACGGTCTACCAGGTGAGTTCGCTGGCGGACTTCTTGTGATGACGTTGTTCAATGTGAACGATTTTTCCGTCGGAAATCGAGATCACGCGGTCGGCCATCTCGGCGATCACGGCATTGTGCGTGATCACGGCGGTGGTCGTATGCAGTTCCGTGTTGATCCGCGCGATCGCCTCCAGCACGAGAATGCCGGTGTGGACGTCGAGTGCGCCGGTCGGCTCGTCGCATAGCAGCACCGCCGGCCTCTTGGCGACCGCGCGGGCAATCGCCACGCGCTGCTGCTCGCCGCCGGAGAGCTGCGAGGGAAAGTGGTTTTGCCGCTCGGTCAACTCGACCAGCGCCAGCGCGTCGGTCGGATCCATCGGATGGCGGGCGATGTCGGTCACGAGCGCGACGTTTTCGCGGGCGGTCAGGCTGGGTATCAAATTGTAGAATTGAAACACGAAGCCGACGTGCTCGCGGCGATAGCGAGTGAGCGCCGCCTCGTCGAACTCGGTCAGCTCTTTGCCGCGATAGAACACGCGGCCGCTGGTTGGAACGTCGAGCCCGCCCAGGATGTTCAGCAGCGTGCTCTTGCCGCTGCCCGACGGGCCAAGCAACACGACAAACTCGCCCGCGTACAGCTCCAAGTCGACGCCCCGCAGTGCGTGGACGTCGACCTCGCCCATGTGATACGTTTTGGTCACGTCCTGGGCGGAAAACACGATTTCCGGCCGGTTCGGCTGCGGCCCGCGGCGTTTGTCGTCGGAAGTGAGGGAACTCATGCTAGGACAACCGCGTAAGAGATACCTGCCGTCGCCTTGACGATCGTCACGTGAGGCGGCCGACGGCGAAAGTGCGTTCGTAGGCATTATCGCGGATTGCGGTGCTCGGGAAAGGTCGGTTCGGCGTTCCGAAACCATCTTCCGGCTCACCGGCTGGTTGCGGCTCTAGCGCGAGGGACGTACAACCAGATGACATTCTTTCGGAACTCGACTGATGCGAACGCTAACAACCGGTCTGCTGCAGTTTCTGCTCGCGCTGTCGCTCACGGCGTCGGCGGGTAGCGTCTGGGCCGGCGGCGGGCCGGAAAATGTCTTGCTACTGATTAACTCCAATTCTCTCAGTTCGAAGACCATTGCAAACCACTACATCGCGCTGCGCAGCGTGCCGGCGTCGAACATTGTCTACATTGATTGGCGCGGCGGGCTCGAAAGCTGTCAGGGTCCCCAGTTCGCCGACAAGATCCTCAAGCCGGCGATCGACGCCATTGGCAAACGCGGTCTGTCGAATCAGATCGACTACGTGGTGTACTCCAGCGACTTTCCCTGGAGACTCAGCCTGCGAGAAACTCTTTCCGGATCAGACGTTCGGACCGCCGAACCGCCCCTTCGCTTCCTGTACCGGCGCGACGTTCTTGTGGAGATACGTCCGCGACAAAAACCCGGCGTTGATGCGGCCTGACGTGAATTGGTACTTGGCGCCCGACGGCGGCGCAACAATTTCTTCAAGTGCCAAAAGCTCGGCGCAGTCGTGTCGCGCGGATTTCGTGCCACGACTTTCTGGGCGCCCGATGGCGCGGCAACGAAAGAACCCGCCAAGGGACAGAGCTATTTGCTCTCGACGATGCTCGGCGTGACAACCGGCCGGGGCAATACGGTGGACGAAGTGCTCGCGTATCTCCGGCGGTCGGCGGCCGCGGACGGCAAGCGTCCCCGCGGCACCTTCTACTACATGAAGAACAACGACGTCCGCTCGCAAACCCGACACGACTGTTACGACGCCGTGGCCCAGCAGCTCAATCGAATGGGCGTCTCGGCGGTGGTCGTACCGGGCATCCTTCCGCAAGGAGCGAGGGACGAGCTCGGCATCATGACCGGCGCTCGAGAATTCAACTTCGGCACGTCGGGGTCGACGCTACTGCCCGGCGCAATTTGCGATCATTTGACCAGCCTGGGCGGCGATCTGCAGGTCCGCGCAGGACAAACGCCGCTCACGGAGTTCCTGCGCTACGGCGCCGCCGGAGCGAGCGGCACCGTGATTGAACCTCTCGCGCTGCAATCCAAGTTCGCTCTACCGACGCTGTTTCTGCACTATGCACGCGGCTGTTCGCTGGCCGAGTCGTTTTACCAATCGGTGTCGGGGCCGTTCCAGCTGCTGATCGTGGGCGATCCGCTCTGCCAACCGTGGGCCGTCGCACCCACGGTCAAGGTGGATGGAATTAAGCCCGGCCAGGAAGTGAAGGGCACACTGGCAATTCAAGCCACCGCCGAAGCGGCGGCGCCGGAACAGGTCGGCTTCTTGGAGCTATTCGTCGACGGCCGGCTCGTCGCCCGATTCCGTCCGGGCCGCGTCGTGCAACTCGACACCTCGAAGCTCGACGACGGATACCATGAATTGCGCGTCGTGGCGGTGAACGCAAGCGAAATCCAGACTCGCGGGCGACTAATCTTGCCGGTGGTCGTCAACAACCACGGGCAGAAGCTGGTGCTGAGCGTCTCGCCGACGCCCAATGCGGCAGCGACCGACACGGTGAGCATCTCGGCTCGGCAAGCGGGAGCGACGGCGATCACGATCAGTCAAAACGGTCGAAAAGTGGGTCGAATCGTGGGCGACTCCGGTCAAGTGGACGTGCTGGGGGCGACCTTTGGCCGCGGCCCGGTCGTCCTGCAAGCACGGAGCGAAGGGCCGCTGCCGGCGGTGTCGTCGCCGGTGTCCATCGAAATTCGCTGATCGACACTTGAATTCGACCGCCGACCGCCGAAGTTTTGTCCGACTTTGTCGATTGCAGCGACTGTAAAAGCAGGGAATTCCGCGAGTTCGTTGACACCCAGCCCCTTCCGGATACGATGAAATCAGGCTCGTGGCCGACCGTGACGTCGGAGTCCGGCGGCGACTGAGGTACAGCGACTCGGCGGGCCCCTGGCCGGCGGATTGCCGGCCGGCCGCATGAGTTGGCGTCGTTCTAGTGGAGCGACGCACGCCGGCAAAGGGATTGCGGCGTTCTTGTCCCTGCTACGCGGTGATCCGCGAGCAACAGCCAGACATGGCGGCGGCTGGCAGACTGGCCGCCGAACCGGTTTCCTTCATCCCGTTTTCATATTACAGTGCCCGACCGCCACGCGCCGCGCGAGTCGCCCGGAAACGCTTCCGGCGGCCCGATTGACCAACCGCCAAGGACGCAGGTCAAATGAAGATCAACAGCGTTTGACCAAGTTTCCCCTAGCCGACCTACCCTCATCCCGAGAACGGAAATGCAACAATATCGCGTCAACTACGGACTCTTGATCGGACTCATTGTGGGGACGTCGGTCGCATGTGCCGCCACGTTTGGATTGTGGACGTATCAAATCAACCGCAATGCAGGTGCGCTGATCTCGACCGGCGAAAAAGCGCAGCAGGACGGTGACCTGCGGACGGCGGTTCGCGACTTTGGCAACTATCTTTCGATTCGGCCCGACGACGACGCCGTTCGTGTGAAGCTCGCCAATCTCTGGCTCGACATCACCGAGCAGCCCGAGGTCCAACCGGAAGATTGGGGCAAGTGCATCAACTATCTGGAAAGCGTCGTACGCATCATGCCGGACGAGAAGGATTTGCAGAAGCGGCTCGTCGCGCTCTACGGCCGAATCTACCAGTTGCAGCAGGCGCTCGACCATCTCGGTCGAATGGTGCAGAAATATCCCGACGACGCAGAATTGCAGGTCGAGCAGATGGAGTATCTGTTGCGGGCCAAGAAGTTCGACGGTCCCGACGGCGCCATCGCCAAGTGCAAGGTCTTGGTCGGGTACGACGACAAGACGGACACTTTCGACGCCAACAAAGCGGTCGCTCCGCACGACGTCTCGCCCTATTCCAACTATGCGGCGCTGCTGATGAGCGTCGAGAAGAAGCCGGAGTTGGCCAATCGGGTCCTTGAACAAATGGTCAAGGAGAATCCGAAGTTGCCGGCAGCCTATTTGGCCCGCGGGCAATACCTCGTCAACATTGGCGAGCCGGGTCGTGGGGAGCGCGACATCGAAAAAGCCTATGAACTAGCGCCGGAAGACGCCGACGTGCTGTTGGCGATGGCTGGGCGTGCCGACGCCGACAAGAAGAATCGATCGCGCTCGCGAGTACTATGAGCAGGGCGAGAAAGCGCACGCCGAGGATTGGCGATTCTACCAGGGACTTGCCGGGCTGGCGATGAAGGACAAGAAGTATGAAGACGCGCTGGCCTGGGTCGACAAGGGCATCAAGGCCGTCCCGGCCAACGAGGCGCAGAATTTGCTGTTTCTAAAGTCGGAACTGCAGTTCCAGGCTAACGACATCGTGGGCGTTCGCAAGACCGCCGAAGAAATGCGCAATTCTGGTTTCCGGCCGGAATTCATCGAGTGGATCGAGGCCCGCATCATGCTCGCCCAAGAGAAATGGTTCGAGGCCAGCAAGGCGCTCTACAATCTGCAGCCGAAAATGGCCGAGTCCGGCCCGTACGCCGACATGATCGCGGTGCAACTCGGCTTGGCGTACGAGAAGTCGGGACGACTCGATCTGGCCGAAGATTCCTACGACGTCGTCTTGCAGCACAACCCCACGAACGACCCAGCCAAAGCGGGCAAACAGCGGGTGGCGCGATGCGAGGCCGGCCTGTCGAAAAAGATCAAACCAGCGATCTGGACGAACAGGTCGCCAAGATTCTTCAGCAACCCAAAGAGGAGCGCGACTGGAAGAAGATCGACCCAGAACTTCAGAAATTGGCGGAGGATCGAAAGCTCGAAGGTGCGGCGCTCGATCTATTCTGGGCCAAGATGATGTTGATGCGCGAGGACTACCCGTCGGCCCGAAAATACCTCGTGGCCGGACGCGACAAAGACCCCAAGAACATCGACATCCAACGAACCGCCGTGCTCTTGCTGCGAAATGATCCGACTCAAGGGCCGGACAAGGCCATCCGCCTATTGGACCGGATGGCCGAGGATTTCGGCGACCGAGCCGACCTGCGGATCGACCGCGCCGACTGCCTGATCGCCCTGAACGAAAAGGACCGCAATAGCGAACAGCTCAAGCAGAAGCTGGCCACGCTCAATAAGCCGCCCGCCGACTGGACCGAGGACGACAAAGTCGCCCTCTTGAGCAGCATGGCCGGACGGTACTTGTCGTTGGGCATGCGCGACGAGGCCAAGGCGGATCTGGAGCAAGTGTCCAAGCTGAGGCCGACCGCCCTGGTGACGCCGATGGCACTGTTTTCTATTGCCTTGGAAGCAAACGACGACGTCGGCATGCGCACGGCTCAGGACAAAGTTCTCAAATTGGTCGGTTCGAAGAACGACAGCAACTGGCTGTATACCGAAGCTCGTCGCAGACTGTCGCTTTATCGCCGCGGAGAAATTGGCAAAGAATCGCTCCCCGAGATTCGACAACTTACCGACAAAGCCGAGCGGGCAAGGCCGAATTGGTTCGAGCTGCAGCTCGTCAGCGCGGAGCTCGACCTAATCGATGGCAAGGAAGCCGATGCGCTCCAGCATTTTGAAAAGGCCCAGGAGTTGGGCAAACCGAGTGGAGTCGCCGTCTTGCAGCATGTGCGTTTGCTGCTCAACCGCGGGCAGTACGCACGGGCCAAGGAATTGCTCGAAACGCTGCCCGCTCCGCGCCGCGAGGGAAACTTGGGCCAGGTGTACGCCGAGGTGCTGTTCAACACCGGGCACCTGGATGAAGCGGCCGACGTGATCCAGAAGTCTGCCGAAGCGGACCCGGACAATGCCGATCGCCAGTTGGCGGCAGGGCAATTGTTGACTCGCATCGCGTCCACGCCCGATCTGAGCGACGCGCACCGCAAGGAGCTGCTCGGTCGAGCCGGCACGGCACTGCAACAGGCGGTCAAACTCCGCCCCGAATCGCCGCAGATTTGGCTGGCACTCTTGACCTTCCAGGTCATGCAGCGGGACGCGGCCGGGGCGCTGGCGACAATGCAGCAGGCGCAGCTCGCGTTGCCCGAAGATCAGCTCGTCGCCGTGATGGCCAAAGGCAACGAGATCATGGGCCAGTGGTTCAACGCCGAAAACGTCTACTTGACGGCGATGCAAGCTCAACCGGACAACCTGCTGCTGGCACAAGAGCTGGCGACCTTCTATCTCGGCCAGTCGTATCCACTGCCGGATTCGGTGACCAAAGCGACGCCGCTGGTCAATCGAATTCTGCACGCCGGCGCGGACGGCAAGCTGCCGCCCAACGATCCCAGCCTGATGTGGGCCCGCCGCGCCGCGGCGCAGATGCTTTCCGCTGGGGGCGAATATCAGCAGTTGCTCAAGGCGGAGAAGTTTTTGGCCTCCAATTCGCAAGACGGCGTCCTCCCGGCTGAGGACCAACTTCGGATGGCCGAGATTCTCGCTCCCCGGCCCGAGCCCATCTCGAAAATCAAAGCCAAGAACCTGCTCGAAAGCGTGATGGAGAATCGCCAGCTCGGCCTGAAGTACGACCTGATGTTGGGCCAGCTCTATTTCGCCATCGGCGACTGGCAGAAATGCAGAAGCCAAATGCAGCGAACCGTCAGCCGCTTTCCGAAGTCGCCGGAAGCCCGCGCGCAATTCGCCAACATGATCCTGCAACACGGCGACAAGCGAGACTTGAGCAGGGCCGTCGGCCAGATGAATGAGCTGCGAAAATTGGCGCCCAACGACATCACCACGGTACAACTAACCGCTGAGATCGGTGCGAAGTCCGGCAAACAGGCCGAGGCCATCAGATACTTGCTGACCCTGCTCCCGAAAACCACCGATCCCAAACAGCTCGACGATCGTCAGATTCCTTTGATGGCGTTCGTCGCGAACTTGCTGGTCAAGCTCGGAGACCTCGACGACGCCGAAAAGATCTACCGCTTGGTCGTCGCGCCACGATCCGACAAAGCTCTACGCGCTGGCCGACTTCCTGGGCACGCATCGCGACGTGGGGCAGTGCATGGATCTTTTGGCGAAGAACTATCAGGTCGATCTCACGGAGCCCACCGTCCGCGTGGCGACCGCGGCGATCCGCGCCCGACGCGACGAAATCGGCGACAAATACGACAGCCAGGTCCAAGGCTGGCTCGACCGCGGGCTGTTGGAGAATCCCGATTCGATTCCCCTGCTGATGTTGCAGGCCGAGTTCGACGACGTGGAAAAACGCTACGACGATTCCGCCGCCGTCTATTCCAAGCTGTTGACGCGAAAGGACGTAACGGGCATCACCAGGGCCGTCGTGCTCAACAACCTGGCCTTTCTCGTCGCCGTGGCCAACAACGAGGCCGAAACGGGCAGCGACCCGCTCGAGTTAGTCCAGCAGGCCGCGCAAATCCTCGGACCGACGAGCGACATTCTCGATACCCGTGCCGTGGTGTATACGGCTCAAGGCAAGTATGATGCAGCGATTGAGGACCTGAACTACGCCGTCACTGCCGACCCGTCCGCGTCGAAGTATTTTCATCTGGCAGTCGCCCATTTGGGAGCCGGCAACAACAGCAAAGCCATCGAAGCCTGGCAAAAGGCGCACGAGCAGACCGAGGACGTCCGCTCCACGCTCAACCGCCTGGAATTCGACCTCTACGACAAGACCAAAGCCAAGATCGAATCGCTGCGCGACCCGAAGCTCACCCGCACGGCCGCATGACATGTCCAGCATCCCCGGCGACGGCAGAACAAAAATGACGGTCGTACGAAGCTGCTACTGGCTAATCGCAATGGTCGTGGCCGCGCTGCTTGCTCGGCTCGTCGGCCTTGGCGCAACCGCCTAGCTCGGCCGCCGCGCCGTTGGAGCAAGCGGTGCAGGCGTGTCTCGCCGGCAACACCGCTGCAGCCGAACCGCTCTTGGCTCAAGCCATGCGCGACGACCCCCGCGACCCGCGACCCTATTATTTTCGCGCGCTCTGCCTGCTGCGGCAGGGACACCCCGTCGCCGCCCGGGCCGACATGCTGATCGGCGCCGAGCTCGAGGCCCGTGCGAAAAACAACTATCCCGTCGACGAATCGCTGCGACCGTCTGCCGCTGGCCGACCGGCTGACTCTGAATGAATTCCGCTGGCGGAGCGGGCAATCCGACAACGCAGGCCGACGCCGGCGATTTTGGTCGATATATCGCCACGGATGCGGCCGTCTTACGGCAAAAAGTCTCCGTGCGACTCGACCAACTCGTGCGGCCCGTCTCACTGAATGAACTGGTGACGGCGTCCGCGCCTCAACCGGCGACCACTGCGAACGAAGCGGCGCCGCCGCCCGCGCGCGACCCCTTCGCCGACGATCAACCGGCCGCTCCGCACGGCAAGATTCCTTCCGGCAAGTTAATGGGAATCCTCGGCCGCGCGCTGCTCAAGTCGGCGCCCGTCGATTCGCTCGAAGCGGTGCGCGAAAAGATGGCCGACCTGCCTCTGCCGGGCGAAACTGGCGCCGCTCCGGCCGCAGCTTCGGAGACTCGCTCCAACGCCGCAGCCGCCCCCGCGAATGACGATCCCTTCGCCGAACCAAGCACGGCTCCGGCCGAGCATCACAACGATCAGCCCAAGGCCAACGCCGACGATGAGGACCCGTTTGGCTGACGCCAGTCCAGCTGGGCCGCGAGAACATAGGAGCCTCGATTCTTTCGTGAGTAATACAGAAATGATTCTTCACCGATACCTGATCGCGTCGACCGTCGTCGTCGCCTGCGCCCTAACCTGGACCAGCACCGGCTGCCGACAGAAGCAGCCTCCCCACGGCTACGACCGCCGACGGCAAAGTGACGCCCGAGGCCAGCTTCGAGGAAATCGTCCGCCTCGTCGCCGATGGAGTCGATTTGCATGGGCGTCGAGCTCGTCGAGCGGATTCGTCTCCCAAGACGACCGGGCCAGCAGCCGGTTCCAAGTCAGTAACGAAGTCACTTCCCAGCTCATCCCGCCCGCCGACGGCAACTCGATCTATCGCGGCACGATTACCGTCACCAGCTCCTCGACCTATTCGCTGCGTCGGTCGGCCGACGACTCCAACGACAAGAAGAATCAGGACCAATCTCCCAAGGACAACGGCTCCAGCCTGCTCGACGAGTCCGATGCCGACTCCGGCTTCCACTCGATGGACGATCAGCTCGTCTCCGCCGCGCCCGATGGCGACAAATCCGCCCCCGATAGCATCGAAAGCGTTCAACGCCGCACTGCTAAGGATGTCCGCACCTACAAATTGGCCTACGAACACAACCGCTGGGTGCTCAAGACAGAACTCGACCCGGAGACCGAAAAGTCGATCGCCAAGGCCTTCGAGCGAGCGCTCCGACTGCAGCCGTAGTTCGTCGCTCCTGCCAGAGAGCATTGTCCCCAGCAGGTTTCGGATGGTCCGCATCACGTTTCACGGCGCCGCCCGCACCGTCACCGGCTCCAAATTCCTGCTCGAAGCCGGACGCGCCCAAGTGCTCGTCGACTGCGGCCTGTTCCAGGGGCTCAAGCCGCTCAGGCTGCGGAATTGGGAGCCTACGCCGTTCGACACCAAAACGCTCCAGGCCGTCGTCCTCACCCACGCCCACCTCGACCACACCGGCTACCTCCCGCGCATCGTCCGCGAAGACTACGCCGGCCCCGTCTTCGCCAACGACGCCACCCGCGAGCTCGCCGAGCTGATCATGCTCGACTCGGCCAAGTGCCAGGAACAGGACGCCGAATACGCCAACCGCAAGGGCTACTCCAAGCACAAGCCCGCGCTGCCGCTCTACGAAGCCCGCGACGTCGAGCGGGCGATGAAGCTCTTTCGCACCGTCGACCGCGGGCAGTGGTTCTCGCCCGCCGAGCCGATCTGGATGCGCTACCACGACGCCGGCCACCTGCTCGGCTCGAACATGATCGAGGTCGAGATCCGTGACCGCACGCCGCCGCTGCGGATCCTCTTCTCGGGCGACGTCGGCCGCTACGACGGCCCGCTCTACCACGACCCCGCCCCGCCGCCGCCGTGCGACTACCTCGTCTGCGAGAGCACCTACGGCGACCGCGACCACCCCGACGCCTCGATCCTCGACGCGCTCGCCGAAGTCGTCCACCGCAGCGTCCGCCGCGGCGGCGTGATGCTCATCGCCTCGTTCGCCGTCGGTCGGGCCCAGCAGTTCATCTACCTGCTGCAAGTGCTGATCGCCGACGGCCGCATCCCCGAGCTGCCGATCTACCTCGACAGCCCGATGGCCGTCGACGCCACCGCGATCTACCGCCACCACCGCGAGGACCACGACCTGAGCGAAGGCGAGCTCGACGAGGCCCACCCCGTGCTCGACGGCCCGCGCGTCCACCTCTGCCGCACCGTCGACGAATCGAAGGCCCTCAACCACGTCACCGGCCCCGCGGTGATCCTCTCCTCGAGCGGCATGATGGACGCCGGCCGCATCATCCACCATCTCAAGCACCGCCTGCCGAACGCCAACAACACGGTCGTCCTGGGCGGCTACATGGCCGCCGGCACCCGCGGCCGCCTGCTACAAGACGGCGCGAAGTACCTCAAAATGCACGGCCAACACGTCGAGGTCCGAGCCGCGGTCGAAAAGATCCCCGGCCTCAGCGGCCACGCCGACCGCAGCGGCCTACTCCGCTGGCTCGAACCACTCGCCCCACCTAAACAAACCTTCCTCGTCCACGGCGAACCCGAGTCCGCCGAATCCCTCGCCGCCGCCCTCCGCAGCAACCGCAGCTGGAACGTCACGATTCCCGATCTGGGTGAGTCGCATGAATTGCGGTGACCGTCAGGTCATTCGGATGGAAGACTTGCTGTCTCGTCAGCGATCGTTATTCGAGGCGATCCGATTCCGGCGGCGCATCGTCCGGTACGGCCGCCAGGTATTTGTCAAAGTCTTCTCGCCGACCCGCCGCGGCGCAGATAATCCATCGTCAGCACCACTGCGAGCTTTTCGCCCGCAGCGCTGGCCAAGAACTGGCTCGCGGAATAGCCTTCCTTGGCAGCCAGCGCTTCGATGTACTTCTTCAGCGATTCCGGAATCTGGATCGTCAGCGTGCTCACGGTCTCTTTCGCAATTGAGAGGATATCGGGGATGAATCCAACTAGTCGGAATTCGACTTAATCCCCTTCTCCCGTCGGCGCGATTCGGCCTCCGTGTGCCAGCAGGACATAGCCCACCATTGCCGCGAGCGACGTCATGCTCGCGGTTCCGGGCTCGGGAACGGCGTGGTAGCGCAGCGCCAGCCCGTCGGTCAACACGGCTTGATGGAACGACCACTCGAGGGCGATGCTCGGGTCGCCCTGGATGCCGGCCGTCACGTTGGCCCCCGAGTCGTATTCGGGGTTGCCGAAGATCGTGTCCGCGTAATACACGAAAACATCTCCCGACTGGCGGTACAGCACCGCCTGAAACGTGCCGGCGCCTTCGCCGCCAAAACGCGGCACGTCCTTCCATTCGACGATCAGCCGCTCCGACTCGTCGGAGCCGCGCACTTGCCAATAGACGCCCCCGCCCGTGCCAGGATCCAGGTCTTCCCAGAAAACGGCGATGAAGCGGTCCACGTTGTACTTGTTGATGCTGGGGATCGGCGTCCGCGCGAGACCCAGGTAGGCGTCCTCGAAATACACCGTGCCATTCGAGCCGACGGCCACTTGATCGTACGGCGTACCGTAAAAATCGAAGTGGAACGGTATGCCGTAGTAGCTGGAGTCGTCGCTCAAGTTCAAATTCGTGCCGGTCGCCGAAATCTCCTCGAAGGCGTAAGGCGTCTCGTCGGTTGCGAGATAGCCGTATCCATCAGGCCCGATCGTTGCGGATAGCGCCGCGTTGACAAGACTCCCCAGCACGACAACGGCCAATGCTCCCTGCGCAACTGCAACACGCTTCATAAGTTCCCCTCCGTGGCATCAGGATGAACAAGTCATTTCCTGGATGGCAGGATACAGCACACGCGGCGCCAATAGGAGTCCAATTGCCGCTCGGTTCACCGGCGTCCGGCCGCAAACCGCGGGCTGAACCGGACCGCTCAAGCCCCAAAGGCGTCCGTCGCCCCCCCAGTACCGCGGTTATGTCAAGCGGTCACTTTCGGCCAGGCAGAGTGGCCGAAAATAGTCATTGAAGTCATTCCGGCCATGCCCTAACTTGAATCGCACCTAGTTGACAGAAATCCAGTCCATGCGGTGTGCTAGGTGGCACGTTCCTGAGCCCGTGGCGAAGGGCGTGGCAATTCCTACGTGCGTCGCTCCACGCCCATTGCCAGAACCTCTGGGCGTGCCACCCTGCTGCCAAAACAGCCAGCTTGCCCGTGGCCCTTGAGCGGGCGCAAACAACTTGGCATCTTCGAGAGAAACTTGGCGTCTTCGCAAAAACACGAGGATTTTTAACCTGACGAAACTTGACGCCTTGGCGACTGCACAATTCCGAACCTTTGCGGCCTGACGCCGTGGAGAGAGGCACCACACCACGCCCTGCTCTACGCATCCCACCCACCCTACCGATGTTGTCGAATCCTTCAGCACCTGCTACCAATAGCTCGTCTAGCTCGTCGGCAAAATAGCGACGCCAGCACCGATTAGGACCGATTTTCATGGATCAACAAGACACCGCCGATGCCAATCGCCAGGCGATTCTCAGTTCGCCCAGCTATCGGCTCGCGGAATACGATTTTGATTTTCTCAAGCGCGACGACATCCGCCACGTGCGGATGACGCTCGAGCTCTTGAAGACCGAGACGCTACTCCGCGACCACAACGTGAAAGCCACCGTCGTCGTCTTCGGCAGCGCCCGCGTCGTGCCGCACGACGTAGCCGAGCTGCGGCTCAAGGAAGCGAATGAGGAGGCGCAGCGCAAGCCCCGCGACGCCGCGGCGAAACGGGCCGTGTTTCGAGCCGAACGCGTACTCGCCAAGAGCCGCTTTTACGACGAAGCCCGGCAATTCGGCATGATCGTCTCGACCCTTTGCCAAATCGAGGGCCGCAACGATTTTGTGATCGCCACCGGCGGCGGACCGGGGATCATGGAAGCCGCCAACCGCGGTGCGTTCGACGTCGGCGCCAAAAGCGTCGGCTTCAACATCGACCTGCCGCACGAGCAGGAGCCGAACCCCTACATCACGCCCGACCTCTGCTTCCGCTTCCACTACTTCGCACTGCGAAAATTCCATTTCATCCTTCGGGCGAAAGCGTTGGTCGTCTTCCCCGGCGGCTTCGGCACGCTCGACGAATTATTCGACACGCTCTGCCTGCGGCAAACCCGGCGGATGCAAGCGATCCCGATCATCCTCTACAGCCGCGAGTATTGGGAATCGATCCTCGACTTCTCCAAAATGGCCGACGAAGGCGTGATCGACGACGACGACCTGAAACTGATTTCCTACGCCGAGTCGCCCGCGGAAGCCTGGAAGATCATCGCCGATTTTCACGGCGTGAAGTAAAACGATGAGTGAACAACCCGCAGCACTGGTCACCGGCGGAGCCGCCCGCGTGGGCGCGACGATCGTCCGCGCGTTGGCGGCGGGCGGATATCGCGTGGCGATCCACGCCAACCGGTCGCTCGATCGAGCGGCCGAACTGGTCGACGAGCTCGCCGAAGCGGGTCACGAAGCCGTCGCCTTCGGCGCGGAGCTGCGTGACGAAGAAGCAACCCGCGCGATGATCGACCGGGCCTACCGCCACTTCGGCCGGCTCGATTTGCTTGTGAACTCCGCCGCCATTTGGGCGCCGACGCCGATCGAAACCGTCGCGGCCGACGACGTGCGCAAAATCGTCGACGTGAACACCGTCAGCACGTTCGTCTGCTGCCAACACGCGGGATTGCGGATGGCCGAGCAATCGACCGGCGGCGCGATCGTGAACATCGGCGATTGGGCCGTCGCCCGACCCTACCGCGACTACAGCGCGTACTTTGTTTCCAAAGGGGCGATTCCCACGATGACACGCATGTTCGCGGTCGAGCTGGCCCCGCGGGTCCGCGTGAACGCCGTACTGCCGGGGCCGGTGCTGATGCCCGAGGAGCTACCCGCGGCCGTCCGCGAGCGGGCGGTGCAGGGCACCCTGCTTCAACGTGCAGGCCGGCCCGAGAACATTGCCCATGCCGTGTTGTTCTTGGCGGAGAACGATTTTGTCACCGGCGTGTGCCTGCCGGTCGACGGGGGCCGAACCATCGGCGACACCGGCTGATCGGCGAGGAACAAAATGCGATATTGAGCGTAAAGTGATAGCAGGCGTGTACGACTCGCCCGACGAGGCCCAACCGCCAAAATCCGGTGTTTTCACGGCAATTCGCCGGCCGGGTTGCTTGCTTCACTCGCCGGGCCCGCGATAATACCCAAGACTTCGATTGTAGGATGCGTGACATTCAAGCTATTTAATACGAACAGGAACTGGGATAGGGCAGCGTTTGCCCGAGAACGGACTCGAATCGAATCGGCATTTCGACTACAAGTTGTCGCTCCCCGGTGAGCGACTCCCCGCGTGGCGATTGTTCGCCCGCGATTTTTCAAGAGAAGGAAATGGCAATGATCTTTTCACGTTCGACCGTTCGTCGGTGGATATTCTCCTTGGCTCTCGTCGCCGGCGTCTTACCGCTCGCTGCAATCGCTGCACCGGCGGACAGTGGCAAGGCGGACAGTGGCACCGCGGATAATGGCAAGGCCGAAGTCGTCGTTTCCGACGCGCCTGATTTCACCGTCCCCCAGGGCGACGCGGCCACGCTGCTCGCGTTCATCGAGAAGCTGGCCTTTCCCACGCAGCAATTCACTTCGCAGGCCGAACTGCAAGCCTATTTGGATCCAGTTTCGACAGCCATTGGAGCCGCCTCCGATAAGATCCTGGCCGGCGCGGCGACCGATCAAAAACTTACCGATCGGCAGATCATCGACGCGATTGAATGGAAGGTCGAGTCGCTCCGCATCCGCGGACAACTGGGCGACGAGGACTCGGGCAAGCAGACCGACGCGTTTCTCGCCAGCATGAAATTTCCCACGCGGGCCGCCGTGGAAAAGGCGATCGAAAACATCCGTCAAACCCGCGCGGCCATGCAGTTGCAGATGGAATTGGCGATGAAGCTCCGCAGTTGGCCGCGGCTCACGCCGACACAACGGGCCGAGACGACCGATTGGCTGATCAACACCGTCAAGTCGGGCGGCGCAACCGGTGCCCATGTAAACATGCTGATGATGTTCTGCGACCAAATCGGCGACACGCCCGGTGGAAGCGAGCTGGCGAAGCGAGGCGCTCAACGAGTTGCTCCCGCTGCTGCGCACCAGCGAAGGCCCGGGCGTCGCCGAGCGACTCACCATGCTCGAAGGCATCAGCCGCCGGTTCAATCTGCCGGGCAACAAGCTGGAGCTCGAAGGCACCCTGCTCAACGGCAAAAAATTGAATTGGGATGCGTATCGCGGCAAAGTGGTGCTGGTAGATTTCTGGGCCACGTGGTGCGGCCCGTGCCGCGCCGAAGTCCCGAATGTGCTCGAAAACTATCTCAAGTACCACAAGCAGGGCTTCGACGTGGTTGGCATCTCGCTCGACGATAAGCGGAGCGACGCCGAGGAATATGTCGCGCAGACCAACATCCCCTGGCCTTCGCTGTTCCACGAATCGACCGGTGAATCGGGCTGGCAGAATCCGATGGCCGTCAAGTACGGAATCCATGCCATTCCGACCGCAATTCTCGTCGATCAAGAAGGCAACGTCGTAAGCATGGATGCCCGCGGGCCGCGGCTCGGCGCGGCACTGGAAAAGCTGCTCGGCAATCCGTCGCAGAGCAAGACCTCCAGCGTCGAAATCTCCGACCGCGACGATCGAACCGCGCAAAGCGAAGGACGCTAACGCCGCTCGCGCGACTCGCTGGGGCCGACAACACGGGCGACCGACGTGGCGTATGATCCGGTAACTATCCCCGAGCCGACGGGCGTACTGGCCGAACACTGGTCGCCCGGCAAATTGTTGCGGCTCGCCGCGCTGTTCGGGCCCGCGGCAATCCTGGCTTCAGTCTCGATCGGCGCGGGCGAGACGATCGTCGTCGTGCAAACGGGCTCCTGGGCCGGCTACGATTTGCTCTGGCTCGTGATGCTGAGCGTGTTGACCAAGGGAGTTTGCGTCACGTACATGCTCGGCCGCTACACGGCCGTCAGCGGCGAAGCGATCGGCCAGCGGCTCGTGCGATTGCCGGGGCCGCGCGGCTGGCTGCTGTTGGCGATCATGGTGCTCGAACTGGCCGCCGCCGGACCGCTGTGGGCGGCGATCGCGCGGCCGAGCGGCGAGCTGATGCACTACGTGCTCGTCGAGATCACCTCACCCGACAGTGCCGCGACCTTGGTCGCGCACGCGGCCGCGTGGAAATCGCTGTTCGGCACGGCGTTCATCTTTGCCGCGCTGCTATTGGGCATGGGCCAATCGTTTGCCGTGCTCGAGAAGCAACAGGTTATCATCTGCGCGATCCTCGTGCTGGGAACCATCGCCGGCACGTTGATGGTGCGGCCCGATTTCGCGGCCGCGCTGGTCGGATCGCTGCGATTTGGCCACCTGCCCGCCGAAATCCCGCCCTGGGCGCCGACCGCCGCCCGCGAGCATTGGCTGCTGAACTTGGCCACGACCTTCGGTTACGTCGGCGGCTCGGTGATGACTTACATTGCGTACGCGAATTTCGTCGGCCTGCGCGGCTGGGGACTCTGCGGCCATCCCGACGTCGAGGCAATCCGCCGTCGCGCCGCGACCGGCAGCCCGGGCGACTACCTGCCCAACGACCCGGCCCAAGCCAAGCGATTGCGGCGACTGATGCTGCCGCTGCGGTCCGACGCCGGCATCGGCGCCGCGGTGCTCTGGATCGTGAGCGCTTCGTTCATGATCGCCGGCGCGGCCGTGCTGCGGCCTCGGCTGGCCAGCGGCCAACTGGATGCGATCTTCAACGGCTGGAGCCTGCTCACCGACCAGGGCGACATCTGGCGCAGCATCCATCCGAGCCTGGTTTGGGTGTACTACGTTTGCGTCGTCGCGGCGTTGTGGGGTACCGTGCAGTCGTATCCCGAGATCTACGCCCGCGTAACGCACGACTTTTGCAGTGCGATTTGGCCAAAGCAATCGTTCTCGCTCAACCGATTTCGGCTCGTCATCGTCGCATACGTGCTTGTCGTCGCGACGCCACTGCTGTGGATCGACGTCACGTTCGCCACACTCACCGGAGTGGTCGCCTTCCTGGCCACCAACGCAGGCGTGGCGCTAGTGATGATCGCCGCGCTCTACCTCGACCGCCAGCTCCCGCCGCTCTACCGCACCCACCGCTGGCTGTTCGCCGCCGGCGTGCTCTCGGCCGCGACCCTCGTGGCCGCCAGCTGCGTCAGCGGTTGGGGGTTGCTGCACAGCGTAATGTAGCTGCTATCCCGCGTGTCATTTGGGACGAACGCGACTTGCGCAATCAAACCTGCGCCATTTTTGAGTCTTGGCGACGCGATACCAAATGCTGTACTTGCAGCCGCAGCAGTCGGGATGACGAGCGAACGCCCACATGTCGATGAAAGGAATCGAAAACGACGGCGTGTAATAGAAAAAGTTGGCGTCTTGACCGTACTTGCGCAAGTACGCCAAATACCAGACGCATTCGGAGCCGCAATAGCCATCGTAGCGTCGCAGACAATAGTGGATGGTGCCGACGCCGCTCTTCGGGCCAAGGTCGATCAAGTGCGTCGTGCTGTAGCAACCATAGTAAACGTATTTTCTGACCTTGGCGACGTCGGTCGCTTCATCGACCGCCAGTGCCGGATCGTTCTGCAACGCGACCAACGTTGCGGTCTGTTGCGGCGGAAGCGTTTCGCTCGTACCGGCTGATTCGGTCGTCATCACGGCCGGGATCACCCTGGTCTCGGTCGCCGCAACCGTGACGAAAGGATCGATCGCCGTCGGCTCTGTCGCTTGAGCCACGAAAGCTCGATCCGGCTCGCTCAACCGATCAAGTGCCACCGACGCGCTTCGTCCGTCCGCCAATTGGAGATACACTTTACCCTCGCGGAGCGCGACGAACTCCGCCTGGCGAGAGTACTGACCTGAGTCGTCGCGCCATTCGCGCCCCGACGCCGTCGAAACGATGCTCGAAACCAACCACCACCCCAGCAATAAAATGGCTCGCCGGTCCATAAGTCCCTCCCCAAAGTAAATGGAAAAAACATGGAAGCACGATTCACGTGTTTACCGCGGGTGAAATCCATTTACCCAGACGGGTAGTATAGTAAACTAGACCCCCCCATCAAGTACAAGCCGCCCAAATTTCACAAATCTCTCGTGGCGAAGCGAATCGCGCAGATTCATTCGCGGCTGCGTCGATTCGGCGGCCAGGGCCGACAACACGCTGGATCGGCAAGAAACGCCCTATTGCGGAGCCAATGGCGTCGCACCGGGCGGGGGCGTGCCTTGGCCGGCGCGAACGTAGTCGCCCCGCGCGTGGGCGTATTCTTCGGGAGCAGGCAAATCCGGGACCGGCTCGCCAGCGGTATGAGCCGCGTCGAAGAGCTTCTTGAGAAACGGCCGGCACCAGCCGCAGCCGGTTCCCGCGCCGTGACATTCAGAAAGTTGCGCCACCCGCTGCGGTCGCTCGATTCGCAGGTAGTTCATCACCTTTCGCTTGGTGACGTGGAAACACAGGCAAAGCTCGTCGTCGGGTTCCATGACAATGGCGACCGTACGCCTAGTCCCGCGTTATTTCTGCCGCTTGCGCGTTTCGAGCCGCGCGAGGCCGGCGGCGCCGATGTAGCCGGCGTCGCCGCCGAGCGAGGCGAACTCGATCTTCACCGTGTCGCGCAGCGGTTCCAGGAGCCGCGGCCGAACTTCGTCGCGAATCGTTTGCAGGAACTCACGGCCCAGCGGGCTCGCCGACCCGCCGAAATTCATCGCTCCGCCGAGGACCACGGCGTCGGGATCGATCGTGTGGATGAAGGTGACGATGCCGATGGCCAGCCAATGGGCCGTTTCCAGTACCACGCTGCGCGCCAGCGAATCGCCAAGCTCCGCTTCTTCGGCCACCAGCAGCGGCGTGATCTGCTCGCCGCTGCGATAGCGACGGGCGAGCGAACTGGACTCACTCGAGCCCAAGGCATCGGTCGCGCGCCGCACGACCGCCGCCGCGCACGCAGTACGCTTCGAGCGAACCGCTGCCGCCGAGCGAATCACGCCAGGCGTCTGGGGCTGGGTTGACGACGATGTGACCGCATTCGCCGCCGCAGCTATGGGCGCCTTCCACGAGCGTGTCGCCAAGGATGATGCCGCCGCCGATGCCGGTGCCGAGCGTTATCAGCACGAGGCTTTCGTGCTGCTCTCCCGCGCCGCGCCAGAATTCGCCGTAGCCGGCCGCATTGGCGTCGTTGGCGAAGGTCACGCTCATTCCGAGCTGGGAGCTGAATCGGTCGCGAATCGGAAAATCCCACCAGCCCGGCAGATTGCCCGGCCGCAGTATCATGCCGGCGGCAATGTCCATCGGCCCCGGCGTGGCAATGCCCACTCGGGCCACGTCGCCGCGATCGACGCCGGCTTGGTCGATCAACTGAGACACCACCTGTGCCATGCGTTTGCAGGCATCTTCCGCCCCCTTGTCTTGCTCGGTAGGGATCGAGTGATAGGCGAGCGTCCGGCCGGCGTCGTCGACCAATCCGACCTTGATGTTCGTGCCGCCCACGTCGACGCCGACGAACAACGGCTTCTTGGCGTCCTGCACGCTGATCGGATTGCTGGATTCGGACATGACGAAACTCGGAAGGACTGAGACTTGTGCTGGCTAGTCAGAGACACGAGGCGGCCTCTCGAATATAGGTTCCGGCGTCGGAGTCGGCAAACGGGGGCGGAAAACTCGGCGCGATGCCGGGCCGGACCCCATCCGCTACGATTCGGTCCGCAATTCCGTGGAGCAGATATCCTGGCGAAAGTCGTTCTCGCACACCTCCTCGCACATTCCGCGCAACTGCGAGGGCAGGTTCAAATCCGACGGCAACATGAATCGGCCGTCGACGACCCGGCCAAAGGCTAGGAATCGGCAGCCGCGTGCCGCCAAGGCGCCGATCGCCGAATCGCGTTTTTCGCGGCTCCCGCCGTAGTATTTTTCGTCGGCAATGCGTGCGATCGTGTCGGCGCCGACGACGAACACCGCCTTGGGAAACAGAACTGCCTTCTCGGCAAACGTCGCCGCCCGCGAGAGCAGCACGGGCTGGTCGCCCAACCCAGCCAGGCGATCGTCGATTTCAATGAAGTCGAGCATCGGTTTGTCGACGTTGGCGATCGAAATCTCGAGCGCGACCGGCGACCCGCAACGCGCGGCCGCGAGTTCGGCCATGCGACAGTGACCGGCGTGCAACGGGTGGAACGCGCCGGAAAACACAACTTGCGGCGGCCCGTCGATGCGATACTGCACGCTTTGCCGCTCGCCCAGCAGCAATTCCGTCCACTCCTCGGGCGCCTGCTTTTCACGGCGCGTCACGGGCTCTTCGGCCGAGGGCTCGCGGGCCGGACCGGTCGAAACGCCGCACGCTTCCCCGACGGCGTGCAACAACAATTCGGCGGCGATCGCTTCTTCCTCCGCGCGCGTACGCCGACCTTTCACCAATTCGCAGGAATACGACACGGTCGCCTCCGCCGATTGCCAGGCGACGTGGACACGATGCGGCCCGCGCTTGGGTCGTGTCGTGGCGAGACTGGCCGTGATGCTGATGCCACGCAGCGTCCTGGCGTTGGCGTTCGACAGCCCGCGAGCCCGCGCGAAGCTCGCCATGGCCATTGCCCGCGCCATCGGCTCGCTACACGCCTGATCGAACTGGCCGCCGAGCCAATCGGCGAGCGCCGTCGCCGAGTAGGGCACCGCCACTTCGAGCACCGTCGCCGACGCGCCGGGCACGGTGAGCAAAATCGGGATCGCCAGACTGCCGCCGCCGGTGAGCGACAGGACGCAACCACGACCAGACGCGTGGATCCGCTCGACAAATTCGCTGGGACTCACAGTCGACATGCTTTGGTTTCCTCCTGTTTCGTTCCTTGAGTTTAGCAATTTGCCGCTGCGGGCCCACCCTTGTTCGCGTTGCAATTTGGCATCATCGCTGGCTGCGATGTTTCCGTCAGGCCGCGATGCGACCGCCGCCTTTGCCGGATTCCTCGGGAAAAACGTAGAGCCGGCGACTCCGCACACGCTGGCACGGCGATTGCCAACGAGGTTGTCCATGATCGAAGTCCAAGAAATCAGCGACCTCGAGGAGCTCGCCGGTTACCGGTTGCTGTGGGACTCCTGGCTCGCGCACGCACCACGGGCGAACTTCTTCAATACCTTCGATTGGCTCGCAAATTACTGGCGGCACTTTGGTCAGAATCAGCAGCTCCGCGTGCTGCTGGTTCGCTCGGCCGGCACTCCGATCGGCATTCTCCCGCTTTGCCTCCGCACCGAGCCGCACCGTTTCGGCCCCTTGCGCGTGCTGACCTATCCATTCGACGGTTGGGGCACCTGGTACGGCCCAATCGGATCCAATCCGGCCGTGACCATGCTCGCAGCGATGCAACACATTCGGCAGTCGAGCCGCGACTGGGACATGATCGACCTGCCGTCGACTGCCCCGCCTTCGCGCGACGGCAGCCGCGTGGGCCGGTCGATGCGGGTCGTCGGGCTACTCTCGCAGCAGACCGCGTACCAGACCACGTCGCTGGTCGACTTTGCCGGCGGTTGGAACGACTACTTGGCCGGCAAATCTCACAAAACGCGGCACGAAATGCGACGCACGCTGCGGCATGTTTTTGATCGTGGTGACGTCGAATACATTCGCCACCGTCCGCGTCCGGCCCGCGAAGGATGACGGCGATCCGCGCTGGGACTTGTTTGCCATGTGCCAACAGGTTGCGCTCGCAAGTTGGCAAGCCACTTCGACCACCGGCACGACACTCACACACGAGCGGGTGCGGCACTTCTTGCGCGATGCCCACGCGATCGCCGCCCACAACGGCATGGTCGACGTGAATCTGCTGTTGGTCGACGGGCGGCCGGCGGCGTTCGCTTACAACTACCACTTCCAAGGCCGACTGACCGGGCTAAGGGTCGGGTACGACGCCGCGCTCGAGCAGTCCGGGCCGGGCCGCGCGGGCTTGGGCTCGGCGCTGATGCTCGCGTCGATCGAGGACAGTTGCCAGCGCCGCGACGTGTCGCTCGATCTTGGGCCGGGCGAAACTCCGTTCAAGCGGCGGCTGCGGACGCACTCGGAAGTCAGTTACCGGATGATCTACGCGCCGCTGGATTCTTGGCGTTCGCAGGCCGTGCGGCTCTCGCGGTGGGCCAGGCTAAAGCTCCGACCGTCGTCCGTAGACGTTGGCAAGACGGCGAAGACCTGAGAAGAATAGATTCGGCGTTGCCGCCAACGCAAATTCGACGCCAACTGACATCCCCCGTGGGCGAGGCGCCCCAAGCACCGCTTGTGCGATTCTCGAGGCGCCCGCCACGCAGGGTGCCGTCCCCCCATTTTTGCCGACGGTCCGCGGGCGCGTCCCGGCGGCCGGCAAAGACCCATTGTGCGCGTTGCTCACGGTGGCCGTGATTGGGCGTCGGTACGCGGCGTGACTCCGAGGAGGGGGAAACCCCCGGTGATCGATTCGATGCGTTGGCTCTGCCGGGTTTGCAGCCAACTGCTAGAAGCCACCCTGCGGCTTCGAGATCTCCGACGACTTCTGTTCTTGCATGGCAGCCGCCTCGCGGGCCAGCTTGAAGCCGGGGCCCGGGGCGTAGTACTGCACGTCGTCGGTGAGGTAGTACGGACTGGGGAGCGTCTGGCCGGCGTAGTCGCTTTGGCAGCCGGTCGCCGCGAGGGCAAGGGGCGCCAGGAGGCACGTGGCGAGGCAGGCCCAGCGGGCAGGAATGGTGGTCGTTCGCTTCATCCTTCGGTCACTCCGTCTTACCCAACTGTGTCGAGCGAAAAGAGCCAGCGGGCCGGTGGAGCCCGCGCGGCACAATCGTTATCGACCTCCTAGGCCACAAAGTTTGACAAAAAGGGGGCTAGCAGCCGCGGTTCCGGGCCGGGCGGTGAGCATGGGGACCGGAGAGCACAAAATAGGGAAGGTTGGCGAGCATGGGTAAAACACGCTTCTCGACATGACTTCGCCGCCGCCGCAGCGCGACGTCGACGTAAGTCGTTGCAGTTTCGGCGGGTTGCATTGACCGCGGCGTTTGCTGGCAGTAAAAAGGCTCTAGCGAGTTTTTGGGACCATCGGGCACCGAATTGCGGAGAATTTCACCTTGGGCCTCAGCGAACGAAAGTCGGAACTCAAAGCGCGACAGAAGCGCCGTCAGCAGGTGGCTCGTCTCAAAAAGCGGCTCCCCAAGGCCACCAAGTCGGAAAAGGTCGAAATCGCCCGCAAGCTGCGGACCATGACCCCCGGCGCCGAGGTGCTGATCGCCGAGTGGAGCCTGGTCGAAGTCGACCGCTAGCAGCCAGGCGCATTGGTCTTGGGCCGACAGAGGTGCCCCCAGTTTTCTTTTACACCTGGGCGTATCCTCTTTCACGCCAGGGCATTGGGGCGTCATAGGCTCACGATCTGCGGCTAGCGATCGGTTGCCGCCAACCGACGCCCTGCTGAGACGGCGAAGGCTCCGCGAAGTCGACCGGTAACGGGCATCAAAAACTCCCTGTTTTTTCCCAAGGCGACGAGTTTCTCCCAAGGCGACAGGTTGTTTGCGCCCCCTGCCTCGCTGCCGCAAGTTCCAGTTCGAAAATGGACGTTTGGGCGGCGAGATGGCAGCAGAGCCAGGAGCCAGGAGCCAGGGAAGGAACTTCGTGCTGATTCTCGTTCGTGCGCAACGGTAGCGCCTCCGTTCGCGTCGGCATACTCCAGGTCTCTCGCATAGACGCAGAGACGCAGAGTGAGCGCTGGCCAATAGCTAACGGCTAAGAGCGAACCGCTTCGTTTTCAGTTTTCAAAGAGCAGCTCGTCGCCCGGACCGCGGAGGAATTCTTTCGAACGGCCTGCCGCCCAGCGGAGGAAAATGCCTCACGCCCTCGGGCAGGGCAGCCTCGCACGCGGGGGGTGCAACGATGGTGTACGTGTGTTTATATATCGGCCGGCGGCTGAATTCAAGCACTATTTTTGGCCACCTGGTTCGGCGTGCGAAGAGGTGAAACCGCCAAGGTCGCCAAGCGTTTTGCCGCAGATGTCGCGGATGGGCGCAGATGATTGGCGGCTAGACCCTGAGCGAGCCGCGGAAGGCTCGGGCGGCGTAGTAGGATTGGGCGCCGTTGTGGTAGACGAAGACGTGGCCGTAGCGGAAATCGCCGAAGAGCGCGCCGCCGAGTTTTCGGATGTCTGAGGGTGTTTGCAGCCAGCTCGACGTTTTGGTGTCGAACGCTCCCAGCTCCTGCAGCTGGCGATACTCTGCTTCCGTTAAGAGTTCGATGCCCATGGCGGCCGCCATATCCATCGCGCTCGTCTTCGGTTGATGTTCTTTGCGCGACTCCAACGCCGCGCGGTCGTAACAAACACTGCGGCGGCCGGCGGGACTTTCCGCGGAGCAGTCGCAAAACATAAATTCGCCCGACTTCTTATCGTGCCCCACCACATCCGGCTCCCCGCCGGTGCGTTCCATTTCTTGGAGAGACCAAAGCTTCGCCGGATTGGCTTCCAACTTGGCCTCGACTTGAGCCCACTTGAGGCCCTTGTGGCGGCTCATGTTCTTCTCGAACCGGGCTTTCCAGGCACTGAGCAGTGCTCCACCTTCTTTTGGCGACAAAGTCCTTTTTGCTTTACCACTTGGCATAGATGGGTTGGCTCTTCCATGCTGATAGGAAAATAACGACTCCCATCCGTTCACTTCCTTTTACCCACATCAGGCTATGCCCGTTGCCGCGCGTGCCCGCTTCAACGCACCGGCGAGCATCGTCCCGATCCCCAGAACGGCCAACTCCGACGTCATCGGCTCCGGAGTCGAGGTATCGGCAATGACGTTGTTCACAATCCTCATGGACTCCGAATTGACCGTAAACCCCGGTTCCACGTTGAAAACGGGAACGCCAAACGCCGGTCCAAACGTGTGAGAGCCGAAAGTTCCCGCATGTGCCTCGGCTGCGTTGTTGCCACTGGCCGTCGCCGCCGCGTACACCGACAGGCTGAGGAATTGCGTAACCCCGGTTTGGACCTCAACTTCGGGAAGCGTGATCGTGCCGCTGAGGCGAAGCTGTTGCGTGGTCCGGACTCCTGCCTCTGGCGGAGAGACCCCCGGCCCAGTTTGTAAAAATAGTTGCGAAAACGAGATTTGTTCGAGCGTGGCCGTGCCCCCATCGGACTCCACAACTGCGGGTTCGTCGTAGTTGATGTCGATTGAATAAGAACCGATCCCGAATGAGCCTAACGTTTGGAAATCCACGCTACTACTTGCATGAGAGATTCCGCTCGGCCCGCTCCAGGCCGTAGTCTGCATGGAGAAGATTGCGTCGAACGGGATTGTCAAGGAAATCATAGCGGTCGCAGCCGGACCGCTCACGATAACGTCGTCGAAATCCGATTCCGCCTCCGCAAAGGTACTGATGTCGGTACCGGACGAGGAGTTCGGCGCCGGGGCAAACACCGATACCGACGCCCCCACGGTGTTATCCGCACGGGCTGCGACGTCATAGGTCCTGCCGTTACCAGTCGTCCCACTCGCCGAGACGTTCAGCGGGGTTGACCCTGTTATGAACGGCGGCGTGAAGACCGGGCTGGTGAGCATATAAGTCGGACCGCATACGCCAATTCTTGCTACAGCCGACGCCAATGTAATCAAGGCCGCGAGTCTAATCACGTGTCCCTCCAGTCATTCCACTACAGAACGCTTGAAACGACCCCAACTGTTAGGAATTTTCATCCCCCCGCAGCCTGATATTGGGCTTCGCGAGGTCCCGTTGTCAAGTGTTTTGCCCGCTCTTGATCGCATTTTAATGCTTGGGCAAATAACCGGGTCGGAAACGAATGGCACTTGAACGTTCGTAAGTGGTGACGTGGCCGACAGATGCGGATTGAAAGGGCCATCCTCGCGAAGTGGCAATTGTGAACGACACACACTCTCAGCAAGGAGGCCATAGATGTTTCATTCGTTTCGGGCGCGATTGCCGTGGCATTTCGACATGGCGACCTGTACTTCGCACCTTCCTCACATCTGGAATAAGCCCAAATCTTCAGTATTGCCTCCAAAGCATCCTTTTCTGGGTAGTCTCTACCAGGTTGCTTGCAATCTCCGCCCTGTTGTCGCTAGAGTTACGGATGCGGAAAGGCTTTGCAATCTAGGGTAGTGTGCGTTTCGAGGCTTCAATTCGTCCAAAACCAGTTGTCTTCAATGAAGTGACTCTTATGAAAACTTCCATCGGGGTGGTGTTGGCGTTGGTCTGGGGGACAGCCGGCTCTGCGTTCGCTGCTTATGACTTTCTCACCATTACTGGGAATGATCTCAACGGCAATGCCGCTTTCAGCCAGTTCAGTAGTCTCAATGGAAATGGGGTGATCAACGTCACTCACGCTTTTACTGCCGGCTCGCCAGTCAACTTCGACAACGTCAATTCTGCGATCTTTCCCTCGCGGTTCGAAGGTCTGTTCCCTGGCACAGGCTTGGTACAGGGCCACCTCGCGCAGTTGAACGATAACACGATCGCTACCGTCACGTTCGATTTGACTGGTTACGCGGTTTCACCCAGCACGGTTTTCGGAATTTGGAACATCACGGATGAACTTCCTGGGCAGCCTCACTACCGCATCGAATTGATTGACTCCTCAAATAACCCTACGGCTCCCGCCAGCTTTAACCTTATCGGCAAGCTGGATAATGAGACCCAAGTGGCGGGCCGGAGTCGGTTGGACTTGGACGTCTCTACCGGAAATCTCACTGCGAACACAGTGATCAATCCAGCCGGAACCCATTCCAATGCGGCATTTTGGGACAACATTCCCGTCGGTACACGGAAGATCATCGTGTATGGGAATCTGCCCGACCTGAATACTGGTGACGGGGTCGGCTATTACTTTGCCGAGATTAGCGTTCCAGAACCAACCAGCTTTCTGCTCGGTGTAATTTTGCTGAGTAGCGTTGCTATTTTCCGGCGCGGGCCGGATGCATCCTCATTCTTATTGCCGTGTCGCATGAAAACTGCCTCACACCTGTTCTTGCGCACTGGCGGAGCCAGTGGCACCGGGACAATTCTTGAACGTGACGGCCACGGGCGGGGAAAAGTTAGTAGATACGCCGTCGGCCGCAAAAGTCGGGGTAACGACTTTTGCGTCTGACGAGGAAAACATGAAATTCAAGTCTCCTTTTAGCCTGCTTCTCTAGTTCGCTCGGGTGAACGGTCCACGCGATCTGGCCATTGGGACTGGCGGCGCCGGTGGCAGCCGGGCGACTTTCGTCACCAATCGAAAACACTTCCAACCGCCTTTTCTTCTCGCAGCGAGTAGATGATGAGTTCCAGTCTCCCGTGCGCTCCAGGGCGGCAAGGCAGGATGACCTGGGGAATTGAGCCAGTTGGTGTGGGTTGTCGGGATCGGCCTGGCTCCGGTTCTCAGACGCAAAAGTCGGTACCCCGACTTTTGCGTCTCTGAGATTGCGGCGAGATCGGCGGAATAGGATTTCAAATCTTGAAAAAGCAGAATCTCCCCGTTTCGCCTCCCGGCCGATTCGATGGCTTTGTCCGCATTCCGCATCGCCGGAATATCGAACAGCAGCGCGATGCCGTGGGCCACGAGCACACCGGGAAAGCAAATCCACACCAGCGGCAGCCACAGCAGGTGCCAGGTGTTCGCCGCATAGAGGCAGGCCGCAGCGATCCAGAAGACGATGGCATTCATAGTCGGTTCGGGATTGAATTCGTCCCCCTTCTTTAGTTCGTCCCCTTCAGTTTGCCCAAATCCAGAGTCGCAAAAGTCAGGGTACCGACTTTTGCGTCTCTGGATTCTAAAAGTGAGAATCCAGATACCGTCATAAGGCATTCCAATTGCCAAAGTGTGTGAATTGGGAAGTTTAGGAGTGTTGGCCACCTCTGCAAGGCGTGCATGGTATCTGGCTTGGCGTCTGTTCCAGCAGCAGGACTGCCGGACGGACTAATCGATTTGGGGACTGTAAGGTCCGGACACCAGAGTCGCAAAAGTCGATACCCCGACTTTTGCGGGTCAAGGTCGGGGCGGCCGCCAGAGCAGGTCCCAGGCGTTCGCCGCACAGAGGCAGGCCGCAAGTAGCCAGAGGACGATGGCATTCATGGGTAAGTTTGAATTGACTCCCGTCCCCTTTACTTCATCCGCTTGAGAGAATTCCATCCGTTGTTCGTTCCGTCATCTACGAGTTTGCGCAAGAATCCAGAGGAGCGACAAAACCACGCCGAACCACGCCAAAAGCCCCAGTTTGGTAAAGCGGCGAAGTTGGCCATCGGGGCGGAATAGAAGAAATCTCATCGGGTCACTTTTGCCAAATCGCCAAAACCAGTCTGGTCCCGCATTGTTCGCTTTGGGGTCGATGAAACATACCGCAGTACCGATGGCGACGATCAACGCGGTGAGTGCGATCTTGATTGCCATCGAAAAAACTGGCTCCCGTCGCTTTAGTTCGCTCCCAGTTGGTGTGTTTAAGAGGCGGTAGTGGGCAACCCGTACTGCTCACCCAATTTGTCCTGTGATTGGTTTCCGAGTTCATTCCAAGAGCGTCGACACATAAATTGATACAAAGGTTCCAAGCATGATTACTACGAATGCCAGAATGCCACAGGCAACCAGTGCGAGGCGGTCTGCTAGCCAATAGCGGTCGCGACGGATCGGAGCTGGAGGCGTGGATAATCTCGTGACTTCGGCCTCTTCGACGTCGCCCGCCATGCCGCGGCGTCGGCGAAGCCATTGATCAGCGTTAAGGCAGCTGACCGCGTATTCGACGTCTCCGAACGAAGTAACGGTAGTGCGTACCCATTGCAGAGCGTCATCGTAAGAGATCATGCCGCGGTATACGGGTCCTGAAAGACTTCGGGCGTACGACTCGAACGGGATGGGCACGCCGTATTCGACGAGCTTCTCAAACTCCGCCCTATAAGCGATCAATTCCTCCGTACGGCGAAAGGATCGCGAAGTGTCGGTAGCGAAGTGAACTCCACCATCGCAGCCAAAAGCGTTGACTCAGTTGTCGCTCGGAGTGAATGTTTTCGTGGATCAGCAGGGCGTGGATTATCTTCTCGTTGTATGTAACGGGGGCGCGACTTCCATCGAGAAACGCAAAGTGCTCCTCGCAAATGTCGAGGTCCCACGATCGCAATCGTCGAGGCTTGTACAACGTCTTGCAATAGACGGCATAGATGTATCGCCTCGGTCCCTTGCCGTTATGGTAACGGATTTGACGTAACACGAATGCTCCATGCCATGTGGCGAAATGGCGCGGCAGCGCTACACAACTTGGGAAGATACAACCTTATCCCGCGGCTTGCCGCTTTCGCCCGCGGCGCGTTCGAACGTGAATTCTTCGCCGTCGAAGTCGATTTTGACCGTGCTGCCTTCGGGATACTCGCCTTTGAGGAGCTCGGCGGCGAGCGGGTTTTGCAGCTGCTGCTGGATCACCCGCTTCAGCGGCCGGGCGCCGAAGGTGCGGGTCGTAGCCGCGGTTGGCGAGCTCTTGCCGGGCGGCCTCGGTGACCGTCGAGGCCCAGCTCGCGCTTGTCGAGCAGCTTGGCCAGGTGGTCGATCTGCAGGTCGACGATCTTGCGGATCTGCGAGCGATCGAGCGGGTGGAACACGATGATCTCGTCGATGCGGTTCAAGAACTCCGGCAGGAAGCGGGTTTGGAGCGATTCCATGACGCCGACGCGCGCATCTCTTCGTACGCTGCCGCCGCCTTCGGACAGTCTCCTGGATCATCTGGCTGCCGACGTTCGAGGTCATCACGATGATCGTGTTGGTGAAGTCGACGGTGTGGCCGTGGTTGTCGGTGAGCCGGCCGTCGTCGAGCACCTGCAGCAGGATGTTGAAGACGTCGCGGTGGGCCTTTTCGATTTCGTCGAGCAGGATCACGGAGTACGGGCGGCGGCGGACCGCTTCGGTGAGCTTGCCCCCTTCTTCGTAGCCGACGTAGCCCGGCGGGGCGCCCGATCAGCCGGCTCACGGTGTGCTTCTCCATGAATTCGCTCATGTCGATGCGGACCATCGCGTGCTCATCGTCGAACAGCACCTGGGCCAGCGCCTTGCAGAGCTCGGTTTTGCCGACGCCGGTCGGGCCGCAGAAGATGAACGAGCCGATCGGCCGGTTGGGGTCCTGCAGGCCGCAGCGGCTGCGGCGGACGGCGTTGGCCACGGCGCGGACGGCTTCGTCCTGGCCGATGACGCGCTGGTGGAGTCGCTCTTCGAGCACGAGCAGCTTGGCCTTTTCGGCTTCCATCATGCGCGTGACGGGCACGCCGGTCCAGCGCGCTGACGACTTCGGCGATTTCCTCGGGGCCGACTTCCTGGCGGAGGAGTCGTCCGTCTGGGTGCCACTGGCTCCGCCAGTGCCGTTCGCCATCGTCGCGGCCGCTGCAGCCTGCTTCGCTTCGGCATCTTCGACGAGCTTGGCGAGCTTTTTGCGCTCGACGTCGAGCTCGTACAGCTTCTGGTACGCGGCTTCGTCGACCGGTTGGCCCATCGCCTGGCGGTCCTTGATGTGGGCGGCGTGCTGGTCGTAGTTTCGCTGGGCCTCTTCGAGCTTGCGGCGGATGTCGGCGACGTCGCCCAGGCCCATCTTCTCGCTCTCCCACTGCTCGCGGAGGCTGGCCAGCTCGCGGCTGCAGCGTCGGCCATCTCCTCGTTGATGTCGGCGAGCCGATCCTTGGGCGTGTTCTTCGGTTTCGTGTTCGAGTTGCCGGGCGGCGAGCTCGAGTTGCATCAAGCCGCCGCTGCACCTGGTCGATCTCGGCCGGCACGCTTTCGAGCTCCATGGCCAGTCGCAGGCGGCCTCGTCCATCAGGTCGATCGCCTTGTCGGGCAGGAAGCGGTCGGCGATGTAGCGGTTCGAGAGCTCGGCCGCGGCCACCAGCGCCGAATCCTTGATCCGCACGCCCTTGTGATGGGCTTCGTAACGCGGCTTGAGCCCGCGGAGGATGGCGATCGTGTCTTCGACGTTCGGCTCGCCGATGAGCACCGGCTGGAACCGCCGCTCGAGGGCCGCGTCCTTTTCGATGTACTTGCGATACTCGTCGAGCGTGGTGGCGCCGATGCAGCGGAGCTCGCCGCGGGCGAGGGCGGGCTTGAGCAGGTTGGCCGCGTCGCTGCCTCCTTCGGCCGCGCCGGCGCCGATCACCGTGTGGAGCTCGTCGATGAACAGGATCACGTTGCCGGCGTCCTGGACTTCTTTCAAGCAGTGCCTTGAGCCGCTCTTCGAATTCGCCGCGGAACTTCGTGCCGGCCACGAGCGCGCCCATGTCCAGCGCGATCACGCGGCGGTTCTTGAGGCTCTGCGGCACGTCGGCCTGCACGATCCGCAGCGCGAGCCCCTCGGCGATCGCCGTCTTGCCGACGCCCGGCTCGCCGATCAGCACGGGGTTGTTCTTGGTGCGGCGCGAGAGCACCTGGATCACGCGGCGAATCTCCTGGTCGCGGCCGATCACGGGGTCGACTTTGCCCTGGCGGGCCCGCTCGACGAGGTCGATGCCATATTTTTCGAGGGCCTGGAATTTGCCCTCCGGCGACTGGTCGGTGACGCGGGCCGAGCCGCGGACGGCACGCAGCGCACCGAGCACGGCGTCTTTGGTGATCGCGTTGAGCGAGAGCACGTCCTGGGCTTTGGACTTGGTGCCGGTGAGGGCGAGCAGCATGTGCTCGGTCGAGACGAACTCGTCCTTCATGCCGTCGGCCTCGGCCTGGGCGGCGTCGAGCACCTTTTGCAGCGCCTGACTGAGGCTCGGCGGCGCGCCGCCGCTCGCTTTGGGCAGATGCTGCGAGCTCCGCGTCGACAATCTGTTCGAGCTGGTCGACGTTGGCGCCGATCTTCTCGAGCACCGGCCGCACGATGCCGCCCTCTTCGGCCAACAGCGCCGAGAGCAAGTGCATCGGCTCAATCTGCGGATTGCCCCGCTCGGCGGCCAGCTCCTGAGCCGCGAGCGACCGCTTCCTGGGCCTTGATCGTGAGTTTGTCGAATCGAAATGGCATGGTTACGTAGTCCTTGATCGTTAGAAAGCCGCCCGCCAACGTCAAATGGCCGCAACGGCGTGCCGTCACGGCCATTCGAACTTGAACTTTTGCCGATCCGACGGCTTACTTACGATTTCACTTCAAACTCCGCGTCGATCGCGTCGTCGTCGGGCGATCGGCGCTGTCGCCGGCGCTGCGCTGCCGTCGGCCGCTGGCTCGCAGCCGGGGCCGCGCCGGTGGCCGCCGACTTGTAGAGCGCCTCGCTCATCGCGTGCGACGCGGCTTCGAGCTCGCCGATCGCGCGTCTTGATCTTGGCGGCGTCCTCGCCCTTGGCCGCTTCGCGGACCTTGGCGATGGCCGCTTCGAGGGCCGTCTTGTCGCTGTCCTTGAGCTTGTCGCCCTGCTGCTTGATCAGCTTTTCGAGCTGGTAGCAGCGCGATTCGCCTTCGTTGCGGGCCTCGATGAGAGCACGCTTCTTCTTGTCCTCGTCGGCGTGCGACTCGGCGTCTTTGCGCATCTTCTCGATTTCGGTCTCCGACAGGCCGCTCGATTGCTCGATGCGGACCGTCTGCTCGACGCCGGTGCCGAGGTCCTTGGCCGCGACGTTGAGGATGCCGTTGGCGTCGATGTCGAACTTGACCTCGATCTGCGGCACGCCGCGCGGCGCGGGCGGAATGCCCTCCAGGTTGAACTGCGAGAGGAGCCGATTGTCGGCTGCCATCTCGCGTTCGCCCTGGAACACGCGGACCGTGACCGCCGTCTGGTTGTCGTCGGCCGTGCTGAAGACTTGCTTCCGCTCGGCGGGGATCGTGGTGTTCCGCTCGACGAGCTTGGTCATCACGCCGCCGAGCGTTTCGATGCCCAAGGAGAGCGGCGTCACGTCGAGCAGCAGGATGTCCTGCACTTCGCCCGAGAGGACGCCGCCCTGGATCGCCGCGCCGACGGCGACGACTTCGTCCGGATTGACGCCCTTGTGGGGCTCTTTGCCGCCGAACAGCTCCTTGACGACTTCCTGCACCTTGGGGATGCGAGTCGAGCCGCCCACGAGCACGACTTCGTCGATCTTCGAGGGATCGAGCTTGGCGTCTTTGAGTGCCTGCCGCACCGGGCCGCGTCACGCGCTCGATCAGCGCGTCTTCGAGCTTCTCGAATTGCGAGCGCGAGATCGTCATCTGCAAGTGCTTCGGACCGTTGGCGTCGGCCGTGATGAACGGCAGATTGATGTCGGTCGTCTGCGCGGAGCTGAGCTCCTTCTTGGCCTTTTCGCAGGCCTCTTGCAGCCGCTGGAGGGCCATCGTGTCCTTGCGGAGGTCGATGCCCTGCTCTTTTTTGAACTCGTCGGCGACGTAGTGGATCAGCACTTCGTCGAAGTCGTCGCCGCCGAGGTGGGTGTCGCCGTTGGTGGAGATCACGCGGAACACGCCGTCGGCACACTTCAGGATCGAGACGTCGAACGTGCCGCCGCCGAGGTCGAACACGCAGATCGTCTCTTCGCCCTTCTTGTCGAGGCCGTAGGCCAGCGAGGCCGCGGTCGGCTCGTTGATGATGCGGGCGACTTCCAGGCCGGCGATCTGACCGGCATCCTTCGTGGCCTGGCGCTGAGCGTCGTTGAAGTAGGCCGGCACCGTGATCACGGCCTTGTTGACCTTGTGACCCAAGTAGGCCTCGGCCGATTCCTTGAGCTTGCGGAGAATCTTCGCCGAGACTTCGGGCGGCGTGAGCTCTTTGTCGCCCGCGCCGACTTTCACGTAGTCCTCCGGCCCGCCGACGACTTTGTAGGGGACCATCTTCTCTTCGCTGGCGACTTCGTTGTGCCGGCGGCCCATGAAACGTTTGATCGAGTAGACGGTCCGCGTCGGGTTGGTGACCGCTTGCCGCCGGGCGGGCTCGCCGACCAGGACGTCGCCCTTGTCGGTGAACGCGACCACGCTCGGCGTGAGGCGATTCCCTTCGGCATTCGGGATCACCTTCGCTTCTTTGCCTTCCATCACGGCGACGACCGAGTTGGTCGTGCCCAAGTCGATGCCGATAATTTTTTCACCTGCAGCCATGTTGATACGCTCCTTTTTATTTGGCGATCGTTTGCGATCGATCGTTCGTTGAATTTGATGCTGGGGGCCGGCATGATCGTGCTCGGGCGGGATGCCGCCCTGGCCATCGAACGGGCGCGCTCATCGAGCGCGCAGGCCGACTCCCGCCATCCCTACAAGCAAAGCCTGTGCCCGGCTGGGTCCGGCGGCTGGCGGGTCGCGTAAGGCGTTGTATAATAATATGTTACAGTTTCGGCTCGGCTCGGCAGCGGCGGGGCGGCGAGCGGTCCGCCTGCCAATTTGGCGACCGGCCGCGGAAAAATGGCGAGTTTTTCCGGCCGGCCGCATGTCAGATTGGCAGCCTCCGCCGGCCCCGATATTCCAGCTGTTTTCCAGGTACATTTGATTTATGGCCAAGCGGAAGAAGAACGACGTGCCACGCACTGGGGCGAAGGACGGCGGCTCGAAGCAGGCGGTTGCCGACCTGCGTCGCGCGCTCGACGCCATCGACCGCGAGATTCTCGCGGCGGTCAATCGCCGTGCGGAGGTCGCCCAGGAAATCGGCCGCGCGAAGCAGAACGGCAAACAGTGCATCTTCGATCCGCGTCGCGAGGCGGAGGTGCTCGACCGGCTCGCGGTCGACAACCGCGGCCCGCTCCCGGCGGAGTCGGTGCGGACGATCTTCCGCGAGGTGATCAGTGCGGCCCGGGCCATCCAGACGGCGACCCGCGTCGCCTATCTGGGGCCGGAGTTCACGTTTAGCCACCTCGCCGCGATCGAGCGTTTCGGCCAAAGTGCCGAACTTGTGCCGGTCGGCACGATCGCCGCGGTGTTCGAGGAAGTGGAACGCGGCCAGGCGGAGTTCGGCGTCGTGCCGATGGAAAACACGACCGACGGCCGCGTCTCGGATACGCTGGATTGCTTTTCGCGTTCGGCGGCCCGCATCTGCGGCGAGTTGCCGTTGCGGATTCACCATTGCCTGCTGGGCATCGGCACGCGCGACGAAGTGGCGACGATCTATAGCAAGCCGCAGCCGCTCTCGCAGTGCCGCAACTGGCTGGCGAAGCACATGCCGCATGCCGCGCTGCACGAAGTCGCCAGCACCGGCGACGCGGCGCAAAAGCGTTCGCCAGGATGACCCGCACGCTGCCGCGGTCGCCAGCGCCCAGGCGGGCGTCCACTATGGCCTGCCGGTGCTGGCCAAGAACATCGAAGATCAACCGGACAACATCACGCGGTTTGCGATCATCAGCCGCGAACCGGCCAAACGCAGCGGAAACGACAAGACGGCGCTGATGCTCGAAATCGCCCATCAGCCGGGCGCGCTCGCCGACGTGATGGTCGTTTTCAAACGAAATCGGCTGAACATGACCTGGATCGAATCGTTCCCGATTCCCGGCCACCGCGGTCGGTATCTGTTCTTCGTCGAGTTCGTCGGCCACCCGAGCGAGCTGAAGGCCCGCCGGGCGATCGCCTCGCTGATGAAAAAAGCCCTCCGCCTGGAGATTCTCGGCTCCTATGCGCAAGGGGAGCCTGTCGGGTAGACTGGTCGAGTCCGCTTCCGTGGCTCGCACGCGACGCTAGCCGGCGAGCTACGTCTCGCCGATGGTCGACGTTTTTGCGAGTCGATTCCGGCGACGCGTAGGTCGCCGGCTGTTTGGAGCGTTATCGTGGCAGTTTCCTTGGAGCCCTTTCGCATGCGTCGCACCTTGATCGCCGGCAACTGGAAAATGAACATGGATCGCGTGGGCGGCGTTGCCCTCGCCAAAGGCATCGCCGACCGGGCCGGCGAAGTGCCGAACGTCGACCTCTTGGTCTGCCCGCCGAGCGTGTATCTGTTGCCGGTCGCCGACGCGGTGAAGGGCACGAAGCTCGCCGTCGGCGGTCAAAATATGTACCTGCCAGCCCAGCGGTGCTTTCACGGGCGAAGTCAGCGCCGCCATGCTGCTCGACGTCGGGGCAAAGTACGTGATCCTCGGCCACAGCGAGCGACGGCACATCTTCCATGAGACCGACGTCAACGTGAACGACAAGACGCGTGCCGCCCTGGCGGCCGGGCTGGTGCCGATCGTCTGCGTCGGCGAACTGCTCGAAGAGCGCGAGGCCGGCAAAACGGCGGCCGTCATCAAAAGCCAGTTCGAGGGTTCGCTCGCCGGCGTCACGGCGGAGCAGATTCGAGGCGTTGTGATCGCCTACGAGCCAGTTTGGGCCATCGGCACGGGCAAAGTGGCTTCGCCCCAGCAGGCCGAGGAAGTGCATGCTGACCTTCGCAGCCTGCTTGCCAAGCGATACAATCAGGAAGTCGCCGACGCCGTGCGGATTTTGTACGGCGGCAGCGTCAAGGCGGCCAACGCGGCCGAGCTCTTGGGCCAGCCGAACATCGACGGCGCGCTGGTCGGCGGCGCGAGCCTCAAGGTCGAGGAGTTCCTCGGCATTGCCAAGGGGGCTTGAGTTCGTTCCCAAGAAAGCGCGGGGCAAGCCCCGCCGTTCACTGAATTTACTCGTAATTACGATTTGACTATGGGTTTTCTATTTGGTTCATTGCTGCTCGTTCTGGCGATCTTTCTGATTCTGCTCGTGCTCGTGCAGCGCGGGCGTGGCGGCGGCCTGACCGGTGCGCTCGGCGGCATGGGCGGATCGAGCGCGTTCGGCGCCAAGGCGGGCGACGTCTTCACCCGAATCACGATCGTCGTTGCCGGTGTCTGGATCGCCGCGAGTGCGCTGGCCGGCTTTTGGGCCAACCATCGGGGCGATCGCCTGGGCGCCGTAGCGCCCGCCAGCAGCAGCGCGTCGGACGTCGGCCCGTCGATACCGCCGCTGGAGTCGTCGACGACCAAAGAATCCGGCGCTCCGGCCGGCGATGCCCAAGGCAGCTGGCGCGGCAGCCCCGGCCACCCCCGCCCCGGCCACTTCGCAATAGCCCTCTCCAGGAGTCTGCCACTTTGCTTGCAAGCATGACCGGTTTTGGCGAGGCACGCGGTCAAGCTGCGGGCCTGTCCGTCCACGTCGAAGTGCGGACGATCAACAACCGGCACTTCAAGCTCGGCTATCCGCTCGTCGGACGGCTACGCCAGCCTCGAGCCCGACGTCGAGGCCGTCGTCCGCCAGGCCATGCGCCGCGGCACCGTGCAGGTCAACCTCCGCGTCGACCGCCAGGCCTCGGCCGAAAACTACCGCATCAACACCTCGGTCGTCGAAAACTATCGCTGGCAGATCGATGCGCTCAACGGCCGCAACGGCTGGTCGGACAGCGTCGGTCTCGACGTACTGCTCCAGCTTCCCGGCGCCGTGGATGAGAAATGCGTGCCGACTTCGATCCGCGCGAAGATTGGCCCACCATCGAGCCGGTGCTGCAAGAAGCCCTCGTTGCCGTGAACAAGATGCGGATCGACGAGGGCAAGGCGCTGCTCAAGGACCTCGCCGCGAACGGCCAAACCGTCGAGCAATTCCTGAACAAGGTCGCCAAGCGTGCACCGACGTCTCGCAGGCCTACCGCGAGCGGCTCGAGCAGCGCGTCAACAAAGCGCTCACGGAGCTCAACGTCACGCTCGACTCGACCGACCTCTTGCGCGAAGTGAGCTTGTTCGTCGACCGCAGCGACATTTCCGAAGAGACCGTCCGCCTGCGGAGCCACTTGCAGCAGTTCGCCGAAGCCCTGCAGATCGACGAGAGCGCCGGCCGCAAGCTCGAGTTCATCGTCCAGGAAATGGGCCGCGAGGTGAACACGATCGGCTCGAAGGCCAACGACGCGGAAATCTCCCGTTACGTCGTCGAAATCAAAAGCGCGCTGGAACGCATCCGCGAGCAGATTCAGAACGTCGAGTGAGGCAGCGGCTGGTTTCTCTCGCAGAGACGCAGAGACGCGGAGAAGAGATTGGTTGGCTTCATACGAGTGCGCTATGCACGTCAACGAGATTAGCTGTGCAGTAGTCGACGCGGCACTGGGAATTCATAGCGAGCTCGGACCAGGGTTGCTAGAGTCAGTTTATGAGGTTCTGCTGGCATACGAGCTAAAGGAACGAGGCCTCCACATCGAGCGGCAAGTAGCAGTACCCATTCAATTCCGCGGAATTCAATTTGACGAAGGATATCGGCTCGACATACTTGTTGAAAATCTTGTCGTCGTCGAGATCAAATCGGTCGAGGAATTGTTGTCTGTCCATAAGAAACAATTGTTGACCTACCTTCGGCTCACCAAGAAACCGCTCGGACTCCTGCTGAACTTCAACGTCGACCTGATGAAGCACGGAGTCACACGTATCGCGAATAATCTGGAAGAGTAACCGCCCTCCAATTCCTCTTCTCTGCGCCTCTGCGAGAGAGTTTAGGCGATAGTCTGATCGATCGTCACCATGCCCAATCAGCCCACCACCGCCAAACTTGTCGTCCTCTCCGGCCCTTCGGGCGTCGGCAAGAGCACGATCGTGCGGCGGGTGCTGGAGCGCTTTCCCGACCGCTTGCGGCTGAGCGTTTCGGCGACGACCCGCCCTCCCCGCCCGGGCGAACGCGGCGGCGTCGACTACCAATTCCTTTCGCCCGAGGACTTCGCCCGACGCCGCGCAGCGGGTGAATTCCTCGAATGCTTCGAGGTTTTCGGCCGCGGACACTGGTACGGCACCCTGCTCTCGGAGGTCACGCCTAGCGTCCCGGGCCAAAAGTGGGTAATTTTGGATATCGACGTCGATGGTGCGGCCAGGATCCGCGAGCTGTTTCCCGACGTGCTGTCGATCTTCCTTCACCCCGGCTCCGAGGAGGAGCTGGAGCGGCGGCTGCGGGCTCGCGGCACCGAGTCGGAGGAGGCCATTGAGCGACGGCTCGAAGTCGCCCGACGCGAGCTGGCCCGGTCCGGCGAATACCAAAACATTGTCACGAACGACTCGCTCGATGAAGCAGTCGAAAAAATCTGCGAAATTCTCGAACACGAAGGAATAGCGACATGATCGAGGCGCTCAAAGAAGAGGGGATCGTCAACAAGGTCGGCGGGCGGTTCAAGCTCTCGACCCTGATTCAGAAGCGGCTCGTGGCGCTCAACGCCGGCGCTCGCCCGCTCGTCGAGGCCAGGTCCGACGAGAACAAGATGGAGATCATCGTGCAGGAAATCCTGCAGGACAAGATCTACCTCGACATGTCGAACGAATTGAGGATCACCGGCGAGGCCCCCGCCGGACCGCTCGAATTCGACTTCTCCAGCATTTAGCCGCGTCGCTCGCGACGCGCGGTCGCCACCCATGCCAAACGAACTCATCGTCGGCGTCACCGGCGGCATCGCGGCCTTCAAGACCGCCGCGCTGGTCAGCTCGTTGGTGCAGGCGGGACACGGCGTTTCCGTGGTGATGACCCGTTCGGCCCGCAAGTTCGTCGGCCCCGCCACCTTCCGCGCGCTCACCGGCCGGCCGGTCGCCAGCGACGTGTTCGAGCGCGATCACTTCCCGCTCGGCGCCCACATCGAGCTCGCCGAGAAAGCCGACCTGATGATCGTCGCCCCGGCGAGCGCCAACTTCCTGGCCCAAGCCGCCGGCGGCTTAGCGAACGACCTGGTGAGCACCCTGACGCTGAGCTTCGAAGGCCCCTTGCTGCTCGCCCCCGCGATGAACGCCGCGATGTGGCAGAAGCCCGCCGTCCAGCGCAACCTCGAAACCTTGCGTCAAGACGGCGTCCACTTCGTCGACCCGCAGGCCGGCTGGCAAAGCTGCCGCCGCACCGGCATGGGCCGCATGGCCGAGCCGGCCGAAATCCAAGCCGCGATCGAGCGCCTGCTGAATGCAAAGAATTAAACTCACCACAGAGGACACAGAGAGCACGGAGAAGTCAATGCCGAGGCGAGATCTGTCTTGTGATCGGTAGTCTGAATTTCTTTTCTTCTCTGCGTCCTCTGTGTACTCGGTGGTGAAGAATTGTGGCTCGAATTCTGATCACCTCTGGACCGACCCGCCAGTACCTCGACCCGGTGCGCTACCTCACGAACGCCTCGACCGGCCGGATGGGCAAGGCGCTGGCCGAGGCCGCTCTCGCGCTCGGCCATGAGGTGGTCGTCGTGAGTGGACCGGTGGAAATCAATTATCCCGCTGCTGCGCGCATCGTGCCTGTCGTCTCGACCGACGAGATGCTCGCCGCGGCCGCGCGCGAGTTCGACGCCTGTGACGGGCTGATCGGCGCCGCCGCCCCTTGCGATTACCGCCCGGTGCGCGTTGAAGACCACAAGATCGCCAAGACGGGCCAGCCCGTCGACCTGCACCTCGTCGAGACGGACGACGTCGTCGCCACGCTCGGTGCACGTAAGGGTGCACGCTGGGTCGTCGGTTTCGCGCTCGAAAGCGAAGACCACCGGCTGCGAGCTCTTGCGAAACTTGAACGCAAGCACTGCGATCTTGGTCGTCTCGAACGGCACCACCGCGATCGCCTCACCCGACAACGCCGTCGAAATCCTGGCCCCCGACGGCGCCGTCCTGGCCACGCTCACCGGCCCCAAAGAGGAAGTCGCCGCCGGAATCCTCGAGCTGATCGACCGGCGATTGATTCAGCCATCTGCTACTGGGAGAGGAAACGCGGCACCGAGTCGGTGAGGCTCGTTTGCCACATCGCTGGTGATTCGTCGTGGCAGACGACGCAAAAGGCCCGACGTCAATCGCTTTCACGCTAGCACGTCGGCAAACGCGTATTTCAAGGCCGCCAGGCCGGCCTTGCCCTTGTCGGCCGCGATCACCATGTTCACGCGGACTTCGCTGGTGCTGACCATCTCGACGTTGATCTTCGCCTCGGTGAGGGCCTTGAACATCCGCAGGCCGACGCCCGTGTGACTGCGGATGCCGATGCCGGTCACCGTGAGGATCGCCACGGCCGGCTCGTGCGTCACTTCGCCGCCCAGTTCCTCGGAAAGCTTCTTAACGACCGACAGACTGTGATCGAGCTCCTTACGCGGCACGGTGCAGCTCACGTCGGCCAGACCGTCGCGGCCCATGCTCTGCACGATCATGTCGACCAGCACGTTCTCGCGGGCGATTGCCTCGAAGATCGTGGCCGCGATGCCAGGCCGGTCCGGCACGTCGAACAGCGTCAGCTGCGCCTGCGACTCGTCGAGCGAAATGCTGTCGATCGTGAGGTCTTCCATCCGCTGCAGCCGGGCCATGATGTCGACCGGGCTCGCAACCTTGGGGACGTGCGCCACTTCGCCGAATGCCACGCGGTCGCCGGGCGGTTTGTCGAGCTCAAACTCGGCGTGTACTGCCCGCAGGGCGTCGAGCGCTCGATCGCGGGCCACAAGGGCCGAGACCTTGATGTCGCTGGTGGTGATCGCCTCGATGTTGATCCCTTCGTCCGCCAGCACGCGGAACATGCGGTCGGCGACGCCAGTTTGCGTTTTCATCCCCAGGCCGACGATCGACACCTTGGCCAGATTCGCATTCTGCGTGACTCCCTCGGCCTGGAGTTCCTTGGCCGCTTTCTCCACGGCGGAGAGGGCCTTCGGGAGCTCGTCTTCGAGCACGGTGAAGGAGACGTCGGCCCGTCCGTCGGCCCCCATGTTTTGCACGATCATGTCGACGGCCAGGTTGATGCCGGCGAGCTTCGAGAAGATCGTGAGGCTCGAGCCGGGCGTATCCGGTACGCCGGCGATCGTGATCTGGGCCTCGTTCTTCGTGAGCGCCGCGCCGCTCACGGCCCGGTCGGCTGACTCGGAGACCGGGCCGATGATCGTGCCCGGCTCGTCGCTAAAGCTGCCGCTGTTGCGGACGTGGATCGGCACGTTGAACTTTTTGCCGAACTCGATCGAGCGGCTGTGCATCACGCCCGCGCCCAGGCTGGCCAGCTCGAGAATCTCGTCGTGGCTCACGCGGCTGAGCTTGCGGGCGTCGGCGACGATCCGCGGATCGGTGGTGTAGACGCCGTCGACGTCGGTGTAGATCTCGCAGGCGTCGGCGTTGAGCACCGCCGCGAGCGCGACCGCCGTCGTATCGCTGCCGCCGCGGCCGAGCGTCGTGATGTTGAAGTCGTCGTCGATGCCCTGGAAGCCGGCCGCGATCACGATCTTGCCGTCGTCGAGCAGCTTTTTCATGCGGTCGGTCGAGATCGACTGGATGCGGGCCTTGGTGTGCGAGCTATCGGTGTGGATGCCGATTTGGGCGCCGGTCAGGCTTACCGCTTCGTAGCCGAGCGCGTGGATCGCCATCGCCATCAGCGCGACGCTCACCTGCTCGCCGGTCGAGAGGAGCATGTCCATCTCGCGGGCCGGCGGGTCGTCGCAGATTTGCTTGGCCAGCTCGACGAGCGTGTCCGTCTGATGGCCCATCGCGCTGACGACCATCACCACCTGGTTGCCCTCCTGCTGCGCGCGAATCGCCCGCCGCGCCGCCGTCTGAATCTTATCCGCGTTGGCGACGCTCGTGCCGCCGAATTTTTGTACGATGATTCCCATGGCTCTTCCTAAATTTCTAAACTAGGAATTCGCCACAGAGACACAGAGGACACGGAGAAGAACGAAGGAATTGCAGGACGCAGACTGCAAAGTGAAGTCGCTCTCCCAATTTGCAATTGCTTCGATTCTTCTCTCCGTGTCCTCTGTGTCTCCGTGGTTCAATTCCTTCTGATGAACCAACCCATTGTCTGCCAGCCTTCGTCGAAGGCCAGCTTCGATTTCGCAGCGTTCGTGTCGCCGTAGGTGGTGAACTCGTCGGCCGCGATGCCGGTTCCCGCCATGGCGACCGGTACGTTGCCGTGCGTGTGGACTTTGGTCCGCAAGAATGTCGGGTGGTCGGGCGAGATCATCAGCCGCCACTCGCCCTGCTTCTCCAATGCCGCCAGTAGCGGACCGACGACGTGCCGGTCGATCTCCTCGATCGCTTTCACCTTCTCGTCCGTGCGGCCTTCGTGCGAGGCCTCGTCGGACGCTTCGACGTGAACGCACACGATATCGTACTTGGAGAGCGCGTCAACGCCGGCGCGGCCTTTGCCGGCGTAATCGGTGTCCAAATAGCCCGTCGCACCGGCCACCTCGATCCGGTCCCAGCCCACGAGGGCCGCGATGCCGCGCAACAGGTCGACCGCCGTAATCATCGCGCCACGCGGGCCATACGCCTCGGTGAAGGGCCGCAGACTCGGGGCCTGCCCCTGGCCCCACAACCAGACATTCGTCGCCGACCGCTTGCCGGCCTGCCGACGGGCGACGTTCACGGGATGATTGCGAAAAACACCCTCGCTCGCGGCCATCAGCTCGGCCAGCACGTCGCTGCCCGGGCCTCGCGGATGTTCCGCGAGAACCGATTGGTCGGTGATGTCGTGCGGGGCCCGGGTTCGCGTGTCGGTCATCGAAAACGGGGCCGGCAGCTTGTCGCCGCGCCAAATGAGCAGGTTCCGGTAGCTGACGCCCGGCGTGAATTGGATCGCGCTGCGATACTTCGGATCGCTGGCGATTGCCTCCTGAGCCGACGCCAACAGTTGCGTGCCTTCCTCGGTCGAAATGTGGTCGGCAGTGAAGTCTCGCATCACCTGGTCTTCGATCGTGACCAAATTGCAGCGGATCGCCCAATCCGATGGCCCGAGCTTGATCCCTTGCGCGGCCGCTTCCATCGGCGCCCGGCCGGTGAAGTATTCGAACGGGTTGTAACCCAATAGGCTCAAGTTGCCGATCTCGGAGCCGGCGGGGAGGGCAGGGGGAGTGTGGCATGCGCGGGCCACCACACCTAGCGACGCGACGCGGTCCATGTTCGGCGTGCGGGCCGCTTCGAGCGGCGTGCGGCCGCCGAGTGATTCTTGCGGCTCGTCGGCCGCGCCGTCGGGAATAATGATGGCGTACTTCATGGTGTCGATGATGGTCGTGTTCGTGGGGACTCGGCGTGGCCGCCGACGCCAGCTAGTCTCTCACCCACATGCGGACCGTCTTCCCCTGCGCAACTCAGCCGATCGATCGCGGTGCATGCTTTGCGGGTTGCCCCTTCGGTCGTCTGGTGCGTCATGATCACCAGCGGCACCACGCCGTCCTGGGAGACTTCCTGCTGCAGCACCGACGCGATCGAAATTTCGTAGTGCCCAAACACGTCGGCAATCTGAGCAAGCACGCCGGGATTGTCTTTCACGGTCGCCCGAATGTAGAACCGCCCCACCGCCTTGGCGTAGTCACGCGGGCCGACGCGGGCTTTCCGCTTCGACCACAGTTCGAGGGTGCGGAACGTGATCGCCGTGCGACCCACCGCCGTGTCGATCAGGTCGGCGACGACGGCCGAGGCGGTTGGCATCTGCCCGGCCCCCTGCCCGTGATAGAACAGCGGCCCCACGGCGTCGCCCACCACGCGGATCGCGTTGAACGCCCCGGTTACGTCGGCCAGCGGCAGCCCGCTGCGGACCAGCGTCGGCGAGACGTACAGCTGCAACCCGTCGCCCGCCAACTGGGCCACCGCCAGCAGCTTGATTCGGTAGCCCATCTCCTGGGCGAGCCTGACGTCGATCACCTCGACCTTGTCGATGCCGACGCGGGGAATCTCCGACCAGTGGACCCGGGCCCCGAACGCGAGATGGGCGAGGATCGCCAGCTTTTGAGCAGCGTCGCTGCCGTCGACGTCGAGCGTCGGGTCGGCCTCGGCATAGCCCAGCCGCTGGGCCTCGGCCACGGCGTCGCCGTACGCGGTCCCCTCGCCGTGCATCTTCGAGAGGATGAAGTTGCTCGTGCCGTTGAGGATGCCGTCGAGCGACTCGATTCGGTTGGCCGACAGGCACTGGCTGATGTTGGCGATGATCGGGATGCCGCCGGCGACCGAGGCCTCGAACGCGATCGAACGGCCCAGCTCGCGGGCCCGATCGAAGAGCTCCGCCCCGTGCTCTGCCAGCAGCGCCTTGTTCGCGGTGACTACGTCTTTGCCGCTCTCGAGCAGCCGCAGCATGATCGAGCGCGAGGGCTCGATTCCGCCGATCAGCTGCGCGACGACCTGAATCTCCGGGTCGTTCACGACGTCGTCGATCTTGTCGGTCAGCACGCCCTCGGGCGGCTCGTAGCTGCGCTTCTTCTTGAGGTTCTTGACGACGGCCTTTTGCAGCCACAACCTTCGGCCAGCGTGCCGCGCTGTGCGGTCGCCGTGCTCGACCAGCAATTGGGCAACACCCGAGCCGACCGTCCCCATGCCGAGGATGGCGACCTTGGTCAATTCACTTGGCAGATCAGAATTTGGCATGCAGCATCTCCTAGCGAACCGTGGCTCGCAAGGCTTGCTGCAACTCGCGGCGCGTGGCCAACGAGTACTCGAGGTCGAACCAGACGATCTTGCCGTTCGCGTCGAGCACCAGCGTCCATGGGAGCTTCTTGGCGCCGACCTTGTCGAAGGCCTTGCCGTCGGCGTCGAGCAATTGCGTGAAATCGGCGGCGGTTTTTTGGATGGCCGAGCGGACGTCGGCGGCCGGCTCGGCGACCGCGATGCCCACCACCGCGACGCCCCGCGGGCCGAACTCTTGCTCCACGTCGGGCCCGAGATCGGCCAGCTCGTCGACGGCCATCTGCCGGTCGCCCTTCCAAAACACGACGACGGTCGCCGCTTTTCCGTACAAATCCGAAAGCTTGACGTTCCCGCCGTCGACCTTTGCCAACTCAATCGCCGGCATCGCATCGCCCACTTTCACGCGGCACAACGCCGCATGTTGCTGGGAAAGCAGCACCGGCGGCATTTCCAACGGCCCCGGCTGCTCATCAGCGGCCCGGGTCGAGTCGCCGGCCAGCAGACCAGCTAGTGCAAGTAGTAGGACGATCATTTTGGACATCAGGTTCACCGAATTCGAATGACAATTCTCGCCGACCGAATGCGTCGCGTCAACGCGGGCGAGCGCTCCGCCCGCCGCTACTTGTCGAGCTTGATCGCCAGCTCCCTGAGCTGTTTCACCTCGACGGGGCTGGGCGCACCGGTCATCAGGTCGGTCGCCTTCTGCGTCTTGGGGAAGGCGATGCAATCGCGGATGTTATCCAGCCCGGCAAATAGCATCACGCAGCGGTCGATGCCGAGCGCGATGCCGCCATGCGGCGGGGCGCCGTAGCCAAGCGCCTTGAGCAGAAAGCCGAACCGCTCCTGGGCCGACTCGGCGTCGATGCCCAGCAGGTTGAACACCTGCTGTTGGATGGCTGCGTCGTGAATACGAATCGTGCCGCCGCCCGCTTCGTAGCCGTTCACGACCAGGTCGTACGCTTTCGCGCGGCACTTGCCGGGGTCGGACTCCAGGATGGCGAAGTCCTGGTCACGCGGCGACGTGAACGGATGGTGCATCGCCACCCAGCGTTTTTCCTCCTCGTCGTAGTCGAACATCGGAAACTCGACGACCCACGAAAAGTGCATCGCCTTTTCGTCGTAGAGCTTCATCTCCGCGGCGATTCGACACCGCAGCGCGTAGAGCGCCTTGCAGGTCACCTTCCACTGGTCGGCCACGAATAGCAGCAGATCGCCCGGCTCGGCCTGGAGGCGGGCGGCAAATTCTTTGAGCAACTCTGGCTTGAAGTTCTTGGCGATCGTCGAGGCGAGCGTGCCGTCGGCCTCCACCTTGAACCAAGCCAGGCCCTTCGCCCCGTGCCCAGCGACAAACTCCGTCAGCGCGTCGATCCCGCGGCGCGAGTAGAACTCGCCGCCCTTCTTGGCGTTGATCGCACGGACCTTGCCGCCCGACTGGGCCACGCTCGAAAACACGCGGAAGTCGCTATTCGCCGCCAGGTCGGTGCAGTCGACCAGCTCCAGGCCGTAACGCAGATCGGGGGCGTCGTGGCCGAACCGCTCCATCGCCTCGTCGTACGTCATCCGCGGGAGCGGCAGCTTCAATTCGATGCCGAGTTCCTGCTTGGCGAGCCGGGCCATGAGCCCATCGATCACGCCGATCACGTCCTCCGCGTCGATGAACGACATTTCGACGTCGAGCTGCGTGAACTCCGGCTGACGGTCGGCGCGCAGGTCCTCATCGCGGAAGCAGCGGGCGACTTGCACGTAGCGGTCGTAGCCGGCCATCATCAGAATCTGCTTATAGAGCTGGGGCGACTGCGGCAGGGCGTAGAACGAGCCGTGATGCACGCGGCTGGGCACCAAATAGTCGCGGGCCCCCTCGGGCGTGCTGCGGCCGAGGATCGGCGTCTCCACGTCGATGAAGCCCAGCTCGCCGAAGTAATTGCGCATGCTGCGGATCATCCGGTCGCGCAGCATTAATGTCTTTTGCATGTCCGGCCGGCGCAGGTCGAGATAGCGGTGCTCCAGCCGCAGCTCTTCGTTCGGCAGGTCCTGGCCGAACGCGCTCGGAGACACCGGCGGCGTGATGCTCTCGTTGAGCAGCTTGAAGTCGGTGACGCGGAGCTCGATCTCGCCGCTCGCGTGCTTGGGGTTGGCCATGCCGGCGGGCCGACAGGCGACGTTACCCGTCACCTGGATCACGTACTCCGCCCGTAGTGACTTGCTCTGTTCGATGATTGCCGCCGGCGTGTCGGGCGGATTGAACACGACTTGGGTGATGCCGTAGCGGTCGCGCAGGTCGACGAACAGGCCGCCGCCGTGGTCGCGGTAGCTGTCGACCCAGCCGCACAGGGTGGCCGTCTTGCCGACGTGGTCGACGCGAAGTTCGCCGCAGGTATGAGTTCGCAGCACGCAGGGCCTCTTAAGCAATCGATGGCGGAATGTCGGTAAACCAGCGATTGTAATTGGCCCAGCATCATAGGACTAGGCCGCCCGCTGCAGCTCGCAGGAGAACTGCAAAGTAGTTTTTCCCGAACCGGCGGAACCAAGGTGGCGTAGTTGAAAGCCGCAGGGGGCATCTTTTCTGTAGGAAGGAGCCTTCGATGCATGCAGCGACGTTGCTGGATGCCTTTTCTCGGTTGGACGATCCGCGTTCGGCGCGTGGCGTGCGGCATCCGTTTGCCGGGATGGTCGTGCTGATGTTGCTGGGGATGCTGGCGCGGATTCGCGAAATGGAAGTGCTGGTCCGTTGGGCGACGATCCATTGGGACCGACTCCGCGAGCCGTTGGGCTTTGACCGCGACGACCCGCCCTGCGCCACCACCATCAGCCGCACGCTCGCCAAGTGCCGCGTGGCGGAGTTTCAAGCCGCGCTCTCCGTCTGGATGCAAGCCTGCTTGGCCGACAAGACGACAGAGGGGGTGGTCGCCGTGGACGGCAAGACGGCCAAACAAGGGCTCGACGACGCTGGCGATCCGCTGCACATGCTCAACGTGTTTGTGCATGATCTGCAAGCCGTCGTCGGCCAATGGTCGACGGGGGCCGAGAAGACCAACGAACCGACACTCCTCAGGCGACATCTTGAGGAGCTTCTCGATGCCTACCCGATGCTGCGGTTGTTCACCGGGGATGCGATCTTCGCTCAGCGCCCCTTGGCCGAGCTCGTCTGTGGTCACGGTCGCGACTATCTGCTGCAAGTCAAAGCCAATCAGGGAGACACGCTCGACGTGCTCGAAAACTGCTTTGCCCAAGCCACCGAGCGTCCACCGGCTGCGCACTCGACGAATAAAAGGGGGCTCTCGAAGAAACCCGCCGGTTATGGGTCGACCTGGAGAACGCCGACTACATCCGCGAAAGACTCGACCTGCCCGGTTGCCGCATAGCGCTGCGTGTTGATCGCGAGGTTTGCACCACCGCCGGCGAAGTTCTCTCGCGCGACGTGCGGTATTTCGTCTCAAGCCTCGATCCTGACAGCGTTACCGCTGCGGACCTCTTGCGGTACGTCCGCGACCACTGGCGGCTGGAAAACGGCCCCCACTTCTTGAAAGATCGGTGGTGGGACGAAGACCGCCACCACACCCGGCGGCCTGGCCTCTCCGCCTGCCTGGCAGCCATCAACAATGCCGCCCTCTCGATCCACCGACTCCGCTCCGACCCCAAGCTACCGGTCCGAGCTGCCGCCGACTACATCGCCTGGAACCCTGACCTCGGGCTCCGCTTGCTCAATTCGTGACTTTGCAGTTCTCCTGCTGCAGCTCGCGGCTTAGCGCTGCCCTCGCAACCACTCCCCCAGCCGCCGCATCCCCTCCGCCGTCGACACCCGCGGCCGGTAGCCAAAATCCCGTCGGGCCGCAGAAATGTCGAACCAGTGCGACGTGGCGAGCTGGCTCGCCAGAAACCGCGTCATCGGCGGCTCGCTCCGCAAGCGGGCGATCGTCCAAATCGCTTCGCAAGCCAAGCCGCCGCGCCGCGCCGCAGCAAGCGACGTCGATTTCCGCACCGGCGGCAGATTCACCAGCGCCAGAATCTCGTCGATCCACTGCCAGAGGTTCATTGGCTCGCCCTGGCTCAAAAAATACGCCTTGCCCCCGACCGCTGAAGCGGTCTCGCCTAGTGCGTCGGCGGCCTGAAGATGCGCCTCTGCAGCATTCTCGACATAAATCATGTCCACCAGGTTCGCCCCACCGCCCACACGCCGCAGCCGCCCCGACCGTGCCCGCTCGACCAAGCGGGCCGTCAAATGATGATCCCCCGGCCCCCACACCAGATGTGGCCGCAGGCGGCACGTCTGCAAGCCATCAACGCCGTGTGCCGCGAGCACCGCCTGTTCGGCGAGCGCCTTCGTGTGCGGATAGTGGGCGAGCCACTTTGTCGGATATGGCGCCGACTCGTCGACGCCACACTGATCGCGGCCGCCGAACGTCACGCTGGGGCTACTGGTGAACACCAGCCGGCCGACGCCGTTGGCACGGCAGGCGTCAACGACGTTCTGCGTGCCGACGACGTTCGCCGAGTAATACTCCCACCACGGACCCCAGATGCCGACGCGGCTGGCCACGTGGAACACGCAGTCGATGTTCTTACATGCAGCGATGACCGCACCTCGGTCCGCCAGATCGCCACGAACCATTTCGACTCCCAGCGGTGTCAGCTCCGGATAGTTGCCGCGCGACAGCCCGCCCACACGATCGCCTCGAGCCAGCAGTGCTTCGACGATGTATCGGCCCAAGAAGCCGCCGGCGCCGGTGACGAGTGCGTGCATCACCGGAACTCCGGCAATTTGGACGCGGCCCACTGGGCAAGCAGCTCGCGATTGATCTTTGCGTTGTGGCGGATGTCGACTGGTAGTCGCTGAATATGGCAGAACTTTCGGACACCGGCAGTGATCGACGACTCCGCAGCGAAACTTTGTAGGTCTACCTTAGCGCGATTCCACCAAACGATCCGCTTTCCTACAGGAACTTCTAACTCAACGTACAGTACCGGCGTCTGACTTCCGATGGAACCTACTCCGACCAATGCACTTTGTCGAACGAAGGGGAGCGAATTGAATCGACCTTCGATTGGAATGGAATGCATCGTGCCTTCCGCAGTCTCCACCCGCTGCGACTTCCGCCCGCAGTACCAGAAGCGGCCTAGTTCGTCGAGGTAGCCGACGTCGCCCATGCGGTGCCAATCCCCTTTAATATCCGATATCTTCGCGTCCAAATTGCACTCGGTTCGCGTGACATAGGACGGCGACGCCTGGGGGCCGCGGACGACGAGCTCGCCAATTTCGCCGTTCGGTAACTCCTCGGCATCGTCGATCGACGCGATCGGTTCGTCGCTGATGCGGATGACTCGCCATTCGATCGACTCGAACTTTTGGCCGACGCACACGCCGGCGCCCTCGTCGGTGCGGGCGGCGGTTTCGCCGAGCACTTCAGCGGCCTCGATCGTGGCCACCGGCAGGCACTCGGTCGCTCCGTAAGGCGTGTGCATCTTGGCATTCGGCGCGGCGATGGCGAGCGTCGATCGCAACACGTCGGCCGATACGGGTGCGCCGCAGGAAAAAACCTGACGCAGCGAATCGATGCGATCGCCCGTCTTCGCGCAGTACGCGCCCAAGTTCCGCCAGACCGCTGGCGACGCGAACGCCTGCGTCACTTTCCAATCGTTGGCCGCAGCGAGCAGTTTTTTCGGATCGGCCGATGCGGGACACGAAAAGTCCATCTCCGGCAGCACCGTCGTCACGCCCATTGCCGAGTTGAACAGTGCGAACAGTGGGAAACACGACAGGTCGACGCTGCCCGGTGCGATGTCGTACGTCGATTGAATCTCGACCACCTGCGTGTCGAACATCCGGTGCGTGTAGAGCACGCCCTTCGGCGGCCCGGTGCTGCCCGAGGTGAAGATGATCGCCGCGGGATCGTCGGCGCATGTAGCAGGGAGCGGGGAGCAGGGAGCAGGGAGTAAGTCGGTCTGGCTGCCTCGTTGGCGAAGCTGCTCAAGTGTCGGCCCGCCCCAGAACCACCGCCGGCCGACGGTCACGTTCCACTTCGCGTGTGGGAACTTGCCGCGCACGAACGTGCGAACGGCATGCGCCGCCGGAATGGCGACAAAACCCTCCGGCTCCGCCTCGGCCAGGCAGCGGATGAGATTCTTGCGGCCCAAGCCGGGATCCACAAACACAATCACGGCCCCGGCTCGCAACAGCGCAAACACCAGCGTGACGAATTCGATCCCCGGCCGCAGCAGCAGTGCCAACCGGGTTCCCGGCCTGACGCCCCAGTCGACCAATCCGTGAGCAATCCGCGTGGCATCGGCGTCCAACTCGCCGAACGTGCTCGTCGCATAATCGTTCGCACCACGCCGCGCCGCGACCACGGCGAGATTGTCGGGCGAACGCGCGGCGAAGTCCGCCAGCCGGTCCGCCACGTTGAGCCGCGCGGAGGTTGCGGCGACGGTTGACTCATCCACTTCGGCCATAGAGACGAGTGTAGGCCAAGCGGGCAGGCGGCGGCAATGAGCTTACCGCGTCGGCGACCAGGCGGGCTCGTGCAGCGATTCAGCCGCTCCGTCGCCCGGGCGTACCGGCGACCAATCGGGCGCGGCGGCATGGCCGCGGCCATCGCCCATCGCGGAGGGCGGCAGGTACTTGCGAACCGGCGTCGACTTTGCCACGGGCGTCGATTCGGTTTCAGGAATCGGCCGCGTCGCCACCTTCCATTCGGCGGCCGCCTTGGACGCATTCGCGGGCAGTTTAGCAACTTCCCCCGGCCGCGCCGTCTGCCAACCGCTTTGTCGGACCTTGGTATCGGTCCTGCGAGGCGTCTTGCTACGCGTCTCGCGACGATTCGGCTCGGTTTTTGACTTGGCTGCCGCAACGTGAATCGGGCCCGACTGCTGCTTGGCCGGTTCCACCTCGACCGAAGCGAATCGGCCGGCGCGGCTCAGGTCCATCGTCGTGTGGCCGAGCACCTTCTCGCCATCTTCGGGCATCAGTCGCACCCATAGCTCGACCGGCCGATCCGTCGGCGCGTCGGCCGGCAGTTGCAGCGGGAACTCAAACTTCATGCCACGCTTCGCACGCTTGGCAAGTTGCCCCAGGTTGTGTGGCTCGAAATCCCAACGAGCGAGTTGCTGCTCTTTCTCGCGCGCGGCAGGGTCGAGAACCAGCAGCGACAGTCGACCGCGAAACTTCGTACCGTGGCCTTCGTCGTCGACCGGCTCGACTTCCACCAGCACGTGCGGCCCGTCGTCTTGATTGTCGAGCTGCACTTCGCCGCGGAGCACGACCGCCGTGGCGACTTCGCCGACGACTTCGATCTCGGCAGCCGCGGGCTGGGCTTTATGCGCGCGCGTTTCCGGCTCGTTTGCTGATTGGTTCTTGAGCGGCGGCACGGCCGGTTTGTTCAAATCGAGCGGCGGAACCTCCGGCGGCGTGACGCTCGGCGCGATTTCTGGTTCGCTGGCACCCTTAGGCGACGGCAGCGAGTCGGCATCCTGCGCCTTGCCGCTGGAACCGTCGTCGCGAAACTGCCCCTTCACCAGTTGCTGTTTCAATTGCTCGTTTTCCGAACGGGCGTCGCACAACAACTGCTGATACTCGGAGAGATAGTCCTCGAGGGCGTAGATTTGGTCTTCCTGCTGGCGCATTTCGCGCTGCACGACATCGCGCTCGACGCCCGACTGACAGCCAGCCGAGAGCGTGACGGCAAACAACAAGACAACGCGAATTGGCGAGCGAACGTGTGACAAGTCGATGGTCCGGCGCGAGGAGTGAACCGAGACGGCCGCCCCAGACAGGCCGACGCGGGGCGAAACGGCAGTTCCGTGGCGAGATCAATAGAAAATCGCCCGCCGACCGTCAAGCCGAAGGACGTGCTAGCCCTGGCAGCAGACCGATGTGCACCGGTCAAATTGACGCGACTTTTACGAATTGGCACGGCCGCAGTTGATCCAGCGCCGACAGCAATTGAGAAAGAAGCGGCCGCAACGATTCGATCGTATTCGCGCCCGCCAGCAAGACAATTACCGCGACTGGCAACTCCGCCGTGTCTTGCTCGTACTCCAAGCCACGGTCGTTTGTGATGAGCGCATCAAAGCCGGCGCTTTGTGCAATCTGGAGCAGCTTGCCGTTATCGACTCCCGACCCAATCCTGTTCGGCGCGGCGGTTGCAGTTGAGTCTGACGCGATGCTTTTGGCTTGGCCAGTGATGGGGTTGCGAGTCGACAGGCACTTCCCCGAGAGACGTCGCGGGGGAAGTTCTGGGGAGTGGGGCTGCTCTGGCGCGCAGCGTCAAGGGGCTCGTGTCCGCCGAACGTGGAGCGGCCGAGTTTTTCAAGCGTCGTGATTTTTCAGTTTGGCCAGATGAGCCAGTAGTTCGTCCTCGTCGGCCAGGCCAGAGAAGTAATAGCAGATCATCTCGTAGGTCCGCAGCGTCGGCTTGCGGCCGGTGGTGAGGCTGATCAGCATGCAAGCGATGATCGCCGCGTAGGTCTGGATTTCGATGCCGCGGCGGTCGTCGCTGAGCAAATGCCGACAGCCTAACACGTGCTTGAAGAAGCGGAAGAACAGCTCGATCGTGAAGCGGTGCTGATACAGCACGGCAATGATTTCGGCCGGCGGATCGACGAGGTTGGTGGCAATTCGCAAAATGCCGTCGCTGGGGCCTGCTCCCGTGTTGCCTTTGCGGTGGGAACGCTTCTCGTGCGGCTCGATGCGGACCATCACCAGCCGCAGCGGGTGATCGGGCCGCGCTGCGGGAGGCTTGGTGTGTCCCAATCTCACGATCTGGTCGCTCAACACGCCTGCCGAGAGTGCTTCGTCCGAGAGGGGTCGCTCTTCAACGACTTTCGGCATCGTGTTGTCGCGGAGGCGGCAGACGTAGCTGCTGCCGGCACGATGAATGTCGTTAAACAGCGTAAACTGGGCGTACCAGCGATCCATCACGTAGCAGCGGTCGGCTGCGAGGTGTGTCCGGAGCACGGTCTTTTCGTCGGAAGGGCCGCTGTTGCGGCCGTTCGTGAGATCCATCCGTAGCGGCACGTGCTTGTCGAGTTCGAACTGCGTGTGCAATCGCCAGGCATGATGCACGGTGCCGGTGCGAGTGGTAAGCCACATCGCTTCGGTGATGCGGGGCAAGGCTTTGAGGAGTGTGCCGTCGACCAGCGTCACCGTGTGCTTGATTTCGGCGAGCCGCGTGTCGGCGGCAATCGGCTGCAATTGAGCGCCTAGCTCGCCGACGATTTCTCGGAGCAGTTCGGGGTCAAAGACATGGCTCGATTCTGAGAGCGAGCCCAAGGACGCCCGGGCACAGCCGAGCTTCTTCTGCACCTTTTTCAGCTCGCTCGCCTGCTGCAAGGAACGCAGCGAAACGACGACCGGATTGAACAGGTAGAGCAGAATCAGCGAGCAGTACTGGTCCATGGTGAGCGTACGATTGCCGGCCTTATCCCGCTCGCAGCCCACCCCGCGCAACCGCTCAAACAAGGGCAGCAGCCGCCGAAAGTACTTCAGCCCCACCACGTCCTCGTCGGTCACATCCTTCCTTCGCTGCGTCATGCAGCCTAACATGCGCTAAAACAACCGAGGGCGCAAGAGTAAAATTCAATGCGCAAATCTCGTGCCGAACAGGATTGCTCCCGACCATCCCATATACGCGACGGTAAACACCTCATGCCCCGGAACTTCGTGTCGCAGCTGATGAGGAAGGTTCTCGTCGAGCAGCAGCTTCATGTGGTTTCCACCACAGAGGCTCGTTCCGCTTCGATCCGCGACTGCTCTAGCAAGCCGACGACTTGCTCGCGCTGAACGGTGGGAAATTCACGGAGGAAGGCTTCAATCGAGTAGCCGGCTTCAAGATGATCGAAAAGCGAGTCGATCGTCACTCGCGTGCCCGCAAAGCACGGAGCGCCGTGCATGATTTTCGGATTTCGCGTGACAATTGCGTTCATGTCACTATTATACCCTCGATTCGAACGCGAGGAAGCGCGAATCGGAGAGCCGTTGCCGGGCGACTACGGTTTCGCCGCCGCCGGCAGGCTGGTGATCACCTTGTCAATGAGATTGTATTCCATTGCCTCTTCGGCCGACATGAACTTGTCGCGGTCGGTGTCGCGCTCGATCTGTTCGAGCGAGCGGCCGGTGTGGTTAAAGAGGATCCGGTTGAGCCGCTCCTTGGTGCGGCGATATTCGGCGGCGTGGATCATGATGTCCTCGGCCGTGCCTTCCATGCCGGCCGACGGCTGGTGGATCATGATCCGGCTGTTGGGCAACGCGTGTCGCTTGCCTTCGGCCCCTGCCGCCAGCAAGCAGCGCCCCCATCGACGCGCACTGGCCCAGGCAGTAAGTCGCCACGTCGCACGAGACGAATTGCATCGTGTCGTAGATCGCCATGCCGGCCGTCACGCTGCCGCCCGGCGAGTTGATGTACAGGTGGATGTCGGACTTCGGATCGTCCGACTGCAAGAACAGCAGCTGGGCCACCAGGCTGTTGGCCACCTCGTCGGAGACGCCCGACCCAAGCATTACGATCCGGTCCTTCAGGAGCCGGCTGTAAATGTCCATCGCCCGCTCTTCGCGGCCGCTTTTCTCGATGACGAATGGTACTAGGGGCATGGTTCGATGTGCCTATGTGTTGAATGCAAGATTCGCGAGGCGACGCGCGGGACAAATCCGCCGGCCAACTACTCATCCTCATCCTGCTTCGCAAACGTCTGCTTCGTGAGGATGTCGTCGACGAGGCCGAAGGTTTTGGCTTCTTCGGCCGTCATGTAGTAGTCGCGGTCGGTGGCCTTGGCGATTTCTTCGATCGACTTGCCGGAGTGCTCGGCGAGGATTTCGTTGAGTGCCGACCGGGTGCGGATGATCTCGTTGGCCTGAATCTCGATGTCGGAAACCTGTCCGCCGACGCCGCCGTGAGGCTGGTGAATCATCACCTTGGCGTGCGAGAGGGCGAATCGCTTGCCCTTTTCGCCGCCGGCCAAGAGCACCGCTCCGCCGCTCGCCGCCAGGCCGACGCAGTAGGTCGCCACCGGGCAGGAGATCATCTGCATCGTGTCGTAGATCGCCAGCGTCGCCGTGACGCTGCCGCCCGGCGAGTTGATGTAAAAATGGATGTCCTTGCGGCGATTCTCGCTCTGCAGGTAGAGCAGCTTCATCACCAGCTCGTTGGCGTTGCCGTCGTAGATCTCGCCCTGCAGGAAGATCACGCGGTTCTCCAGCAGCAGGTCGCCGAGCGTCATCTGCCGCTGGCGCTGGTAGTCGCGCATCGACTGCGCCGAGAGCCGCTCGGGAGTCGGGATTCGGTCGGCCGCGGGGAATAGGTTCATGGGGTTCCTTTCGGGACAGCCGGCCTCGGGGCGCGGCGACTTCACTTGGCAATTGTTTCAACCAAGTCGTTCCAGACAAGGAGGCGGCGTGAGGGGGAAGCAAGGAGACACTCTGATTTGCGACACTCCTTGTCTGCGTGCCTCCAGACTCTCCTTGTCTACTCTTTTTTCGGCTTCGCTTCGGTTACCGCTTTTGCTTCCGTTTCCGCCTTCGCCTCAGTTTCCGCCTTCGCTTCGGTGACCTGCGGGATGGCCGAGCCGCTGCCGCCGCCGGCTGCCATCGAGATCGCCTCCGTGTCGCTCTTTTCCGGTGCGTATTTTTCGTCCTTGAACTTGGCTTCCTTCTGGACCGCTTCGAGCACCTTGCGCTCGACGATTTGGTTCCGCAGCACGTCCATCAAGCCGCGCTTTTCGAGCTGGGCTCGCACTCGCCGGGGCGACTCGCCGCTCTGCATGGCGATCAGGAAGATTTCCTTTTCGTAGTCGCCCTCGGCCACGTCGATGTTCTCTTCCTCGGCGATTCGCTCGAGGATGAAGTGCTCCTTCAAGGCGGTTGCCGTCGAGGCTTTGCTGTTCTGCTTGAGCAGGTTTTCGCGGGCGCGGATCTCCGACTCGCTGAAACCGCTCCGCCGCAATTCCATCACCGCCCGTTCCAACTCGCGGGCGCTTTGCCGCTCCAGCAAGCCTTGCGGCAACTGCCAATCGGCGCTCTTGACGAGCAGGGACGTGATTTGCGTACGCACGTCGCGCTGCTGCTGGTACTGCAGTTGCCGTTCGAGGTTCTGCCGGATCGCGGTGCGGAGATCTTCTTCGTTGGCGAAATCGCCGATTTCCTGGAGAAAATCGGGGGTCAACTCCGGGAGCTTCAGTTGCTTCACGTCGAGCACTTCGAACTCGACTTCGACCTTTTTGCCGCGCAGCTCGGCGTTCGGGGCGTCGCCCGTCAGTTTAACTTCGGCCGTCCGCTTGTCGCCGGCCTTCACGCCTGCCATCAGCTTGTCGAAGCCGTCGACGTGGCCGTCGGTGAAGCTCAGCGTCGGGCGGATGCGAACGACCGCTTCTTCCTCGTGAGCCACTTGCTTGCCGTCGGCCCGCGACGTGATGTTCGCGGTGACATAATCGCCGGCCGACGCGGCGCCGTCGAACGGCGCGAGCTGCCCATATCGCGCCAGCATCTGTTCGAGCTGCTCCGCCACGTCCTCGTCGGTGAATTCCCGCACCAGCCGCTTGAGCTTGAGGCCCTTCCACTGGGGCATGTCGAACTCGGGCCGCACCTCGATCGTGAACTCGAAGGTCATTGGGCCCTCGTCGGGCACCTCGACCGCCTCCAGATCGAAGTTCGGCTCGCTGATCGCCGTGAACTGCTTGTCGTCGCTGATCTGGCCCAGGCTGTCCATCAACAGCGAGCTCTTCACCTGGTCGGTGACCTGATCCTTGTAGCGGTGTTCGACGACCTTCCGCGGCGCACGGCCGATGCGGAACCCGGGCACGGCCGAGGTCGGCATCAACTCGCCGTAGGCGTTGTCGTAGTAGCGCTCGATGTCTTCGCGCGGGATGGTGACGGTCACCCGCCGCTCGCACGCGCTGGGGCTCTTGACGTCGACCGTTAGATTCAGCGGCACGGCTTCGTCTTCGCCCTCGCCCTCGCCTCGCCTCGACCGCCACGCCCGTCGAATCGCTCGTCTTGGATCTCGTCGTCGTCCTGCTCGTCGTTCGCCCGTGTTGCGGACATGCCTGCACTCCCAAAAGCAAATCGGCCCGCGCCCTCGCCACGGCGAGTGCGGGCCTACGGTCTGTATCCCGGTACGTTAGGCTTTCCAGCCTGACATTCGATCGTGTCAGGCTGCGAAAGCCTGACCTACCAAGAGCGGGTGATCGGATTCGAACCGACGACAACAACGTTGGCAACGTTGTGCTCTACCAACTGAGCTACACCCGCGAAAATCGCGCGACAGCCACCTTAACCCTCCATTTTCCGGCGGTTGGGCGGCCTCAGCACGGCATCCCGGATTATAGGTCGCGCGAGGGTCGCTTGCAAGGGCAATTGGGTGCTTGGAGCGGCCCGGCTCGCTCGCGCAAAATAGGGCCTATCCGGGACACCTGCACCCGGCGACCGCCGGCACGAGCGCGAGCACCCCATGCTGCTGTTCAAGCGAAAATTCCTCGACGACATCCGCAGCGGCGCCAAAACGCAAACCATCCGACTGTGGAAGCACCGCCGCATGCGTTCCGGCCAGCGGAGCTACATCCCCGGCGTCGGGCCGATTCGGATCACCGCGGTCGAAGAGGTCGACGTCGGCGCGCTCACCGACGAGGACGCCATCCCCGACGGCTTCCCCACCGCCGCGGCACTCAAAAGGAACTGCGCACAATCTACGGCCAGCAGCTCCGCGACGGCCACCAGGCCTACCGTGTCGTGTTCCACCGTGTGACGGAGTAATCGCCCCGCGGTGCTCTAGAACGCGAACACTTCCTGCACCGCATAGGCCAGCTCCTGCGGATGGCTGACCAGGCTGGTGAGACTCCCGGCCATCAGCAAAATGGCCACCAGCAAAAACCCCACGCCACGCGGATTGGGCTTCACCCGCACGCGTTTGAGCGTCGGCGCCAACTCGCGGGCCAGTTGCCGCCAGCCATCGAGATTCTGTCGCGGGCCGCTCGAGGCGAGCGACACGTTGCGCATCAGATCGAACGATTCCAGGTGTAATTGCACGCCCAGGTTCGGCAGTCGAGAGGCTGCTCCCCGCCCAGCGCGACTCCGGGTCGAGCCGCGCCGCCGCCTCGGCGAGCACCGAATGCAGCTCCTCCGCGCTGACGTTGTAAACGACCAGCCGCGGCCGCGCGACGAGCACCACCAGCAGCACCCACAGCCAATAGAACGCCAGCAGCACGGGCCAAATGTAGTTGCCGAATTCCGCCGTCGCGGCCTCCGGCCGCAACAAATCGAGCGGCCCGATGAACGCCAGGCCGGAAAGCGCGACGCCCAGCGCCGACAGATCGCTGCCGCCGGAGGTGAGAAACGGCCGCCGCCGCAGATTCACCAGCGACAGCAGCAAGAAGTACGCCGAGAGCGGCACCAGCGCGATGGCCAGCCGAAACGGATCGACGTGCATCACGTTTGCCCTTCCGAATCGGCCGTTTCGCCCATCGACGCCCATTTCGACCGTCAACTGAAGCTGCTTCGAGCGCTGCTCGCATTCGCAATTGCCGATAGTGCCTTCGCGTGGCCCAAACGTCGAGCATCGCCAACAGCATGATCCAGGCACAGGCGGCCAGCAGAGTCGCCAAGTAGAATGCCATCGCCAGCGGCGCGCGCGGCACGATCGGCCCGACGCCAATCGCCGCCCCGATCCCGCCGATCATCCCGCTCGCCAGCATCCGTCGGCGAAACATTGATCTGCGCAAACCGCCGGTCGCGGTCCGGCAACTTGGCCGATTCGCGGGCTTCCCGCCAGCTGCGGCAGTGCGAGTCGATCAGCAGCCCCGAGAGCCCGATCAGCGCCAGCGAGATAATAATGACACCCAACATGACAACTTAGCCGTTCGCTTCTGGCTCGAAACTCTTGTCTCTCGACTGTCGGCTCTCATTGTACCGTTTGCAGCCATTCGTACACGACCCACCCCACCTTGGCCAGCGATGCGCCCGAGCACCGCTGCGGCGTGTCGCCCTCGGTGTGCCACGCGGGATAGTCGAAGTCGATGATATCGCAGGTCGGAATCTTGGCGATGTTGCGTAGTGGCAAATGGTCGTCCTGGACAAAATGCCGGGGTCCGCGCGATGAACTCGTCGACGCCCAGCCGCTTCGCCGTGTCCCAAATCTCCGTCACCAGCGGCCGCGTGTTCCGCCACGTGACGCTGTTCACTTCCTGGTAGAGTTGCAGGTCGGCGTCACCGATCATGTCGAGCACCACGCCCCAACGATACTTGTGTTCCGGCGGCTTCGAGGCATACTGCCGGGCGAACCACGTGCTGCCCAAGAAGTACGGGTCGTTCGGTGCCGTACACCAATTCCTCGCCGTCGAACAGCACGAAGTCGACGCCGTACTTCGAGTCTAAATTCGGCATCAGGTGCGCCAGCTCCATCAGCAAGGCCGTGCCGCTCGCCCCGTCGCTCGCGCCGACGAACGTCCCCTGGGGGCGAACCGGATCGCGGTCGGGAAATGGCCGCGTGTCGTAGTGGGCGGCGAGCAGAATCCGCTCTTTCCGCTCGGGATGCCACTGGACGATGATGTTCGCCATCGGCACGGTTCCGCCGCCGAGCGGATTGCGGCGCGGAACTCTTGCAGGCTCACCGTGCCGCCAAGCTTCTTGAAATGCTCGACGAGCAGCTCCTGCTGCTTCTGCATTCCGGGCGAACCGCTCGGCCGCGGCCCGATCGCGCACAGCTCCTCCAGGTAGTGATACGCCCGGTCGCCGTCGAGCGGGTTCTTAGTCGCGGTCGCGGGCTCCGGCGGCGCGGCGGCGCCGTTGGTGCTCGCCAAGAAAATCAGCCCCGCCGCCAGCAATGCCAGCACGCAGTGATGTGTTGTTCGGCTCATCGTTCCATTCTAACGTGGCTCTCGCCTTTCGGGCGACGGCAAACCGTTCCCGCGAGTCGATGCCGAATTCGCGGCCTTTGCAAAGCCCATCTCCGTATTGTGCCCGCGGCTGCTGGCACCTAGAATCCGCCCGCATTTTACCGCCGCTTGGCCCGCTCCCGCTCCGCAAGGATGCCGTCCACGATGTTGCCCCCCGCCCACCGGCTCGTCCGGCAGATCACCGACCTGCACCGCGAGACAGTCTGCCGCTGGCACGAGCAAGCCGTCGAAAACCCGTACGATGGCCTCCTGGCCGTCGTCTGCGCTCAGCACCAGTTCAACTTCCTGCTCTGGCACGAGGAAGACGTCGCCCGCAGCCCCGACGTCTCCGACCGCCGCATCGCGGAAGTCAAACGCGCGATCGACCGCTACAACCAACAGCGGAACGACGCCATCGAGCAGATCGACGAAACGCTCGTCCAAATGTTGTCGGCCGCCGGCGTCGCGCCCCGCGTCGGTGCGTCACTCAACACCGAAACGCCCGGCGCCGCAATCGATCGGCTCTCGATCATGTCGCTGCGTATCTACCACTTGGAAGAACAAGCCGCCCGCAGCGACGTCGATCAAGCGCACCGCCAAAAGGTTGGCGAGCGGCTCAATCGCTGCCAGTTGCAACAGGCCGACCTCTCGCAATCGCTCGCCGAACTGCTGGCCGATCTGCACGTCGGACGCAAGCAGCTCAAAGTCTACCGCCAGATGAAAATGTACAACGACCCGACGCTCAACCCCTATTTGTACCGCTCGCCACGAATGGCCGGATAGTCTACGGATTTGCGCGTGCGTTGCCGTGAATCCGGGCAATTCCATCCCAGCATACTTTTTTCAGGAGCACGTTTCGATGAATCTACCCTTTGATAGCGCACTTCGCATGCGAATCGTCGAACACTTGGTTGGCGCCGTCGACTCGATCGCACTGGTTACCGAGCCATTTCCCCACGTCCTCCTACCGGGCTTCTTTCCAAATGACGTTTACGAACGGCTACTGAACTCGTTCCCTCCGCAAGTACTGTATGAGCCGTTCCAATACGAAAAGCATCATCAGGGAGACGGAGAGAGCAATCGGCTGCGGTTCCAGATGAACAACGTCTCGCTCGATCGAATCCAGGGCGAAGCCCGCGAACTGTGGTATGCCGTCCGCAGCGCGCTCGGCAGCGAAGAGCTGCGACAGGCCCTGTTCGGCAAGCTCGCGCCGGGACTGGCGTTTCGCTACGGCCTGTCTCGCGACAAGGCGCAGAGATTGCCCGCGTACGCGCTGCCCGAATTGTTCCACGAAAAGCAAGGCTACTCCATCAAACCTCACCCGGACACGCGCAAAAAGGTGGTCACGATGCAGATCGCGCTGGCCAAAGACGATTCCCAGGAACCGCTGGGGACCGAATTCTATCGCCGAGCCGCTGATCCCCGCGTCTGGCTCCGGCCGCCGCGCGGCTTCGAGATCGTCAGGCGGATGCCGTTCTTGCCGAACACCGCCTATGCCTTCGTGGTGCTCAACACTTTGAGGCTCAAGAGCTGGCATGGTCGAACCGCGATTCCCGGCTCGTTCGGCGAAAGAAACTCGTTGCTCAACATTTGGTACGAAAAAATCGAGCACGCCAACGCCGACCTGATGGCAGAGAAAAAGGCCTTGGAATCTGCCGCCGTGGTGAGCCGCACTGCGGCTTAATACGCCCAGGAGGAATGTATACTCCGCGTCCGCCATGGCGCCGCAACTCTTTCCACAAACTCGTGACCTACGCAGACATGCTTACACCCAGGCATTTCTTGTCGACTTTTCGTCGCGACCCGGAGCCGTGTCCCGTCGGCGCTCGACGCGGCGCGCTCCGCGTCGTCCAAGTGATTACGCCGTCGCACATGGGCGGCGCGGAAATGCTGCTCGCCCGCCTGATGCGCCGCTCCGACCCGACGCAGGTCGTGCAACATTGCGTCTCCAGCCTTAGCGACGCCGCGGTCGAAATGCAATCGGCCGGCATGACGTTGGAAACGCTCGACATCAGCGGCAAGTTCAACCTGCTGGCGCTGTCGCGGATCCGCAGGGCCGCCCGCGATTTTCGCGCCGACTTGCTCCACTCCCACCTCTCGACCGCGAGTTGGTGGTGCGGCTGGCTCGAGCGGCTGGGCGGGCCGCCCTCGGTCGGCCACGTCCACGGCTTCACTTCGTCGTTCTGGCACAGTCGCCAAAGCCACCTCATCGCCTGTTCCCAGGCCGTGAAACGCGATCTGATCCAGAAGGGCATCCGCGCCGATCGCATCTCCGTGATTCACTGCCCGGTCGACCCCGACGACCAGCAGCGCACGCGCACGCCGGCCGAAGTGCGGGCCGAGTTGGGCGCCGACGACGCGACGCCGGTCGTCGGCACCTTCGCCCACCTGTCGATCAAGAAGGGGTTTCGTGAGTTGGCGCGGGCTGCCGAGCAGGTCCTCCGTCGCATTCCGAACGCTCAGTTTTGGTGCTGCGGCGAAGGGAAGTTGCGCGGCGAGTTGGAGCAGCAAATCCAGGCGGCCGGCATCGCCGACCGCTTTCGACTCTTGGGCTTCCGCCGCGACGTGCCCGACCTAATGCAGGCCATCGACGTGATGTGCCTGCCATCGCACCGCGAGCCGTTCGGCCTGGTGTACGTCGAAGCGGCGCTCGCCGAGAAGCCGGTCATCGCCTGCGACGCCGGCGGCGCCCCGGAAATTGTCGACGACGGCGAGACGGGCCTCTTGGTTCGACCGCAAAACGTCCCCGACCTCGCCGAAGCCATCCTCACGCTGCTCGACAACCGCGACCGCGCTGCCGGCATGGGCCGCCGCGCCCGAGAGTTCGCCCTCGAACGCTTCACGTGGCGCAACTACCTCGCCCGGCTCCACGAAGTTTACGATGGCGTGCTGAACCGGGAAGCGACAAATCCTCGCATTGGTGGCCGCAACGCCGCGTAACGCACTCGCCCTCGGCGACTTTGCCAAAGTGCGATAGCCCACCACTTTCGGACAGTGGCGGGAAGAGTGTTTGCGCCGCCGTGACCGGGCGTGCTCAGTTTCGAACTTTTCACGTGACCTGTATCCGTCACTTGGTGAATCAGTCGGCCAAGTTGCCCCTGATTTGCGTCGCCACTGCGTCGGCAACTACCTCCTCTTCTATCGACCACTTGATGACGGCATCGAGTTGCGGCGAGTGCTTCACGGGGCGCGTCGCATCGACGACTTGCTTCGTTGAGGTCAATCGAGGTCGGAGTATCGCATCTACCGCCAGGGGGGCGTCCGAAAATAGTTGTTGAATCCGGTCTGCCACGGTGTTAGCTTAGCAAGGAGATTAGTGTACGGATATACCTTATCAGCGAACCCTCAATCCACCACGAAAGGCTCGCCATGCCCGCCGGTCGTCACCGCGTTCTCGATGAAGGCAAACGCCGGGAAATCTGCGCGCTCATTTCCGCCGGATGCAGCCTCGAGGCCGCAGCCCAGTACGTCAATTGCAGCCGCAGCACGATTCGCCGCGAGGCCCTCCGCAACGAGCAATTTGGCAATGAGCTCCGCCGCAGCGAACTCGACGCCCACCTCCATCCGGTCCGCACGATGCAGCAGGCTGCGGCCACTCACTGGCGGGCCGCTGCTTGGCTGCTGCAACGGACTCATCCCGAGCAATACGCCCGCTCGGCCACCAATCTCGTGCGGATGGAGACGGTTCACGACCTCATCACCCGCTGCCTCGAACTGATCGAAACAGAGCTGCCCGACACGGCCGAAAACGAGGCCGTCCTTTGCCGCCTGACCCAGGTCATTGAAGACACCTGCAACGAACTGGCTGCCGTCGCATCATCCACGCGCGACCCGAAGCGGTTGCGGCGAGTCATCGCCCGGATGAACACCCGAGCCAATTCACCCAAAGACGCCGCAACCGACCCACCGAACCTGCTCAAACACGATTCAGAAATTCCAAAATGACCCCCGGTTTTGCGCCATCCGCCGGAAACCTCACGCTGCGATTCAAGCGTTTTTCCCGGCTTACGCAGTGCAAAATCGACGAATTTCGCACCACGAAACCGGGGCCCCCTGGTCCCGCGCCCATTCGACGGGCAACCGAAGGCAGTCGCACCACGACGAGGCGGTCACTGTATCTGCATCATTGCGCCCGCCACTCCTGCCGCACCGTCCCTTGCGCGTCGACGGCGACCAGTTCGGTCGGATTGATCGAGCGGATGCGGAACGAGAACAACTGGCCGTTGCGCTCTTTGTCGCTCGACGAGTCGACCTTCACCAGCACCACGCCGTTCTGCACCTTCCAAGTGCCGTTCGAGCGGACGTCTTGATGGAACATTTTCTTGAAGTTGTCCTTCCAAGTCATCGTGGCGCTGATGCTGCCGTCCGGATTGAACGTCAAGTAGTGAATCGTCTCCTCGTCCTGATGGCCCCAAGTGCCAGAGAGCATCTGACGGAGTTGATCGTCGGTGTAAGTCGGCGGCTGGTTGGGCGTGGGGGTCGTGACGGCTTCGCCGCTCGCTCGGCTGAGTGTGATCAGCAAATTGCCCGACCCCGGTTGCGAGGAGAACGAACTGGGCCGGTCGTGGTCGCGGCTCGCCAGGCAGAGCATCATCGAATCTTTGCTTGGCATAATGATACCCCGGCCGCCGGTCTTTTCCGCGCCCGCGAGGTCCAGCCGCGCGGGGCTGCGGCTGGTGTCGACGGCGAACGGCAGTTGCTTGCGTTGATAGGTCATCGGCAGGATGAACTGCGCGACCTGACCGTTGATCGTCACGCGGCCATCGGCGGCGTAGTTCGTGCGAACGTCGTTTGGCGACACCACCCGGCCGTCGTCGATCACCGCCGTGATCTCCCACACGCCGTCGAGCGATTGGGCCATTGCCGTGGAAGCCATCGTCAATACGATCGAAAGCAGAATCCAGGGGCCAAAGCGGTAAATCATTGCGAGAACTCCTTCTGTAAAATGCTATCGCTAACCACACTGTCGTGCCGCGTTGTTCCTCAGCAGTCTGTCGCAAGCCGCGGCGACCAGCTCGCCGTCGATCGCCCGCATCGCCGAGTCGTCGGCTCGGCGGCGTTCGACGGCGGATCCATCTTCGTAGCGGACCTGCAAGCGGATGTTTTCCAGGCCGTAGGCCCCGCACCAATCGGCCTGGCTCGGCCCGTGCATGCTGATCGTCGGCACTCCCACCGCCACGGCCAGGTGCATCGGACCCGTGTCGGAACCGACGAACAGCGCCGCCCGGCGGCACAACGCGGCGAGCTCGGTCATCGAGGTCGCCGGCGCCAATTGCGCGTGCGATCCGCTCGCAGCGACGATTCTCTCTGCCAACGGCCGTTCATTCGGCACGCCCCACACCGCCACGCTCGGCAGCCCATGTGCCGCTGCCAGATGGCGAGCCAATTCGCCGTACCGCTCCGCCGGCCAGACCTTCGACGGCCAGCCGGCGCCAGGATTCAGCACGACAAATCGCCCCGTGGCGAGCCCGCTCGCACGCATGTATCTTTCGATCGTTCGCGCTTCATCGACTCGCTCCGGCAAGTTGAACCGCACCGCCGGCGCTTCGATGCCCAGCGGCTTGAGCAACTCGAGATAATGTTCGATCACGTGGCCGCCCCGGCACGGTACCAGTTCGTTATTGAACAGACGGCTCAACTCGCGTCCGTCGCTGCCCGCCTTGCCGATCCGCCGCCGCGCCCCGGAGAGCCAGGCCGCGATCGCGCTCTTGGTCAGGCATTGCAAGTCGATCGCGATATCAAACCGCAGTTCGTGCAGCCGTCGATACAGCCGCCAAATCTCGCGTGGCGACTTGAGCCAGCCACGCCGCACTCGCACCAGCGCGTCGAGCGCCGGGTGCCCGTCGAGGAGATCGCCCGCCCGACCCTCCACGACCCAACCCAGAAACGCCTCCGGCTGCGCCTCGCGCAGAGCCGAGAGCACCGGCACCCCGTGAATCACGTCGCCGATGGCGCTCAGGCGAACGATGAGAATGCGCGGTCTCGGGGTAGTGGCGGCCTGGGCCATGTCGACGATCCGTGTCCGGGAAAATCGCAAGTTGATCGTTGGCAGACTGGCAGCACGCGCTCAGCCTGGGGACATTGTAACGATTCAACCAAACGGCGCAGACGCCGGTTTTCCAGGGAAAACACGGCGGCTTTTCGGATCGAGATCGCATGTCGAGTACGACTGCTGGAAGACCTCTCAAGGATTGCCGGCAATCCCTTCGACCGGCGCCCGACCGGCGCGGCGGGCCAGCACTCCCGCAGCGACCCGCCACAGCGGCTGCAATTGCGGCCGCGCCACGAACCACATCATGGCCAATTGCTATCCGGCACCGACCAGGCCGATGGTCGCCATTCGCCACCACTCGACCAGTGGCAACGGAGGAATCGCTCGCGAAATCAGCCAGCCGCTCGTGATCGAAGATGGTCACCCGCGACGCCACTCCTCCGCGATCTCTGCGACCTCGGCGTTGAAAATCATCGGTTCCCAGCGCCAGTCGTCGCTTATCGTCTGCGCGTCCCACGACAGAATGGCGGCCGGCTACGATTTCTGCCGCGCGAGCGCGAGGTCGTGCTCGACCATCATCCGCGCCAGCTCGTGGAATTTCACCCGCGGTTGCCAACCGAGCTGCTCGCGGGCCTTCGTCGCGTCGCCACACAAGTTGGTCACGTCGGTCGGCCGCAGATGACGCGGGTCGATTACGACCAAGACGCGGCCGGTGGCGTCGACACCCTGTTCGTCGACTCCTTCGCCACGCCACTCGAGCGGCAGGCCGACTTCGGCGAAGCACAATTCGCAAAACTCGCGGACCGAGTGCGACTCGCCGGTGGCGATCACGTAGTCGTCCGGCCGGTCGGCCTGCAGCATCCGCCACATCGCGTCGACATAGTCGCCGGCGAAGCCCCAATCGCGCACCGCATTGAGATTGCCCAGATACAATCGCTCCTGCTTGCCGAGCTTGATCCGGGCGGCGGCGCGGCTGATCTTGCGAGTGACGAATGTTTCGCCCCGCCGCGGCGATTCGTGGTTGAACAGGATGCCGTTCACCGCGAAAAATCCGTAGGCGTCGCGGTAGTCGCGGGTGATGTGGTAGGCGTAGGCCTTCGCCGCGCCATACGGGCTGCGAGGGTTCAGCGGCGTCGATTCGCGCTGGGGGACCTCGGTCGCAGCACCGAACATTTCGGAGGAAGACGCCTGGTAGAAACGGGCGTCGAGTCCCAGTTCACGCAGCGATTCAAGCACGCGAACGGCGCCCATGCCGGTCACCGCGGCCGTGTACTCCGGGATGTCGAACGAAACGCGGACGTGCGATTGAGCGCCGAGGTTGTAGACTTCGTCGGGGCGAATCGTCTTGAGTGCGTGGTTGATCGACGAAGCGTCGGTCAGGTCGCCGAACAGCAGCCGCAGTCGGACGTCGGGCTCGTGCGGATCTTGGTAGAGATGGTCGATCCGGGCGGTGTTGAACGACGAACTGCGGCGGATGATGCCGTACACCTCATAACCCTTGGCCAGCAGCAGCTCGCTCAGGTAGGAGCCGTCCTGGCCGGTGATGCCGGTGACGAGGCGCGTCGGCCGTTGCGGGGAGGAAACAGAGTCATCAAATGGCGTCGGCAGCCACGCCGAATCTAAATTGGAGGCGGACGAACGGTAGACTCGGCGCGACCGCCGACGCTATCGGCGATCGCCGCCTACGTTCTCACCGTCTCGCCGCGGTGGACCTTTTGGTACTCTTCGTTGATCCAGCGATACGTCCGCTCCATGCCGTCGCGGAGCCGGATGCCGGGGGCCCAACCGAGATACTTCTTGATCAGCGTGTTGTCGCTGTTGCGGCCGTTGACGCCCTTGGGGGCCTTGAGGTTGTGCCGGTGCTGCGAACTTCACGCCGGCGATGTCTTCGACCATCTCGACCAGCCCGTTGATCGTGGTCAGCTCGTCGGAACCGAGATTGATCGGCTCTTCGATCTGGCTGTGGGTGATCTTGAGGATGCCGTCGATGCAGTCGTCGATGTACATGAAGCTGCGGGTTTGCTTGCCGTCGCCCCAGATCTCGATCTCCTTGGCGCCGGTTTCCTTGGCGTGGATGATCTTGCGGCAGATGGCGGCGGGGGCCTTCTCGCGGCCGCCGTCCCAGGTGCCATGTGGGCCGTAGACGTTGTGGAACCGGGCCACGCGGGTCACCAGGCCAAAGTCCTCGCGGAAGTGGCGGCACATCCGCTCGGAGAACAGCTTCTCCCAGCCGTAGCCGTCCTCGGGCATGGCCGGGTAGGCGTCGGCTTCCTTGAGCGGGATGATGTCTTCGCTCTTCTGCTTGTCGGCGTTGTAGACGCAGGCGCTCGAAGCATAGAAGTAGCGATCGACCTTGGCGTCGAGCGCGGCCTGCAAAAGGTGGGTGTTGATCAGCACCGAGAGCATGCACAGCGCCTTGTTGTTCTCGATGAAGCCCATGCCGCCCATGTCGGCGGCCAAGTTGTAGACTTCGCTCGCCCCGCGGCAGGCGTCCTGGCACTCGTCGCGAAGTTTCAGATCGGCCTCGATGTTGTCGACGTCGTCGAACACCTGATACCACTGGTCGAGCGGTTTGATGTCGACGCTGCGGATCTGCTCGAAGCCCTGCTCGCGCAGCCGCCCCACCAGATGACCGCCGATGAAACCACCACCACCGGCCACGACGATTAATTTGTTCTTCATAGAGAGTTCCACCTTAAGGGAATTGGCACTGTCGACTGCAATCGTGTTTGGGCAAATGCCGCCAAACAGAGGTGTCGCGACGAGCCAAAACCCGCCGCCACTCTGATAGCGCGAACGAAAGCATTTTCACCCTTGGATGATTCCAGAGGCACAACATCATTCTATCACGGCTGTCGCAGCTTACCAAGCGTCCCTCGACCGACGTAAGAACCGTTAGAATCGTCGTACGAAGAAAAACTCACGCCGCAGCTGGCCGGTGCGGGGAATCGCCGAGATGGAATTATCGCCGGTACGCTGCTCATGGTCTGAGACCCGAAATCCTGGTGATCGCGCAGGCCTCGTACGTTTTCTCGATCAGTCCGGTCAGCAGGTGTTCCTCGCAAATCGGTTGCGGGCGATCGCGCAGATCGATGCACGAAAGAGGGGCAGAATGCACGAGCACGGGTCATCTCGCCGCGACGTATGTAGCGGACGCCTGGACCCCGAGTGCTTCCGCCTTACCAGCCAAGTCGCTCGACATGCCGAGCAAACTTTCCATCCGGTCGGCAATCCGTTCGACGTCGAAGTTGGCTTCGGCATATTTCCGCGCCGCCGCGCCGCAGTCAGCACGCAGTTGCGGCGAATCGAGAAACTCGCTAGCTGCAGCGAGAAATCCGGACACGTCGTCGGGCTCGACCACTCGGCCGGCGTTTTGATCGACGACCACGCGTGCTGCCAGATTCTGCCGCGGCATGGCGCCGAGCACGGCCCGGCCCGCACACATGTAACTCAAAACCTTGGAGGGAACGCAAAACTCGCCGGCTTCGGCATCCAACAACGACACCAGCACGTCGGCGCTGCCGAGCACGTCGGCGACTCGTTCAAAAGGTTGGAACGGAAAATAGCGCAAGGATTTCACGCCGACGGCGCTGCCCTCGCGGCGCAGCCACTCGACGCCCAGGCCCTCGGAGACCACGATCACTTCGCCGTCGCCGCGCTTGTCGAGCAGCTGAGCCAGCTCGAGCAGCAGTTTTGGGTTGTGCTTCATGGCCATGGTGCCCGAGTACAGAAATCGCGGGCCCGCCGTCAAACCTTGCTCGCGAGACCAATCGTTCTGCGCGGCCGAAGGGGCAACTCATCCAGCACAGACCAATTGTGCATCACGTGAATCCGCGCCGGATCGATTTGCCATTTCTCGAACTGCGGCCTGAAGTCTTCGGTGATCAAGACGAGTTTGTCGCTGTGGCGAGCGGTCTTGCGATCGAGCCAGAGAAAGTAGCTGCCAATCGCTGGCCCGATCACGGGCACCTTGCGGGTGAGCAGCTTGTACGCCGCCAAGCCGTAAATGTCCTGCACCCAAAAAATGTGCCGAATTCCCTGTTTCGAACATTCGCGGGCCAATTGCCATTGTGGAATCGAAGGCGTGTTGGCCGAGAGCACGACGTCGGGGCGAAATTCCCGGCAGGCTTCAACGAGCAAACCGCCGTAGGCGCTTTCCATGCGAAAGCGCCTCAAGTAACCTGTTTTGGGAATCATGGCACCGAGGTCAATGGGCCGAACGCTGAACCCGACGGCATCATCCTGGCGGACTTCCATGGCACCTTGTGGCGTGTGCGTCGAGGCGCAATAGACGTGCCGCACCTCGTGCCCTCGCTGAGCTAGGCGGCGGCTCAACTGCACTACAAACGCATGACCTGCATAGTCGTGAATGAGGATTCGCAAAGTCAAGCTCGCCTTTGGGAATTGCCGGCGTTGAAAACAAAACTAACCGGGGGGCATGCAAACACAAATTTAACAAATCTCGCCGACGTCGAATCGAGGTCGATTCGGAATCGAGCGTTCCGGCCGGCAACTCCTCTGCTGCTGCACCGTTCTCGGGCAAGCAGATTTTCGCATCCCAAATTGAAGAGAACTGCCCCGTATCGGCTGTTCAGTCTCGCTTCACGAGTGCTGGCAAGGACCCGATTTTGTCGAGGCGCACGCTGCCGCCGTGATCTCAAGATCTGCCGTACTTTCAAGCTTAATTCTATCACGGCTGCGCCCTGTTACCAAGCGAGCGGAGCTTTCGTTAGAATCGTCAAAACCGCGGCGTGAAACCTGGCGTGCTGTCGTCGTAGAGCTCTAGTGGGGCGGGCCGGCACGCGATCGACGATCGCGCGAGTGTCCGGCATCCGAACAGCCCCAAGTTTCTTGACACTATTTTCAGACGTCACTAGGATTGAGGGATGAGGTAAGCGTGGGCGGTCGACAAGGGCGCAGGGCGACCGCCGAAAATGGGGCCAGCAACAGCTCTTGCCACTGCTTTTGTCAGTCGTCGGCAGCTACGCGGACGGAACTTCGCGATACGACAAATTGAGTCGAGGAATGACGACAAAGTGGGCGCTGCCGGGGCCAAGGTGAGAATCTCGGCTTTTGCCCTTAGGCATCGCTCGGTGAAGCACTGCTGTCAGCATGTTTTGCTGGCGAATTTCCTTGCAAACTGACGCATGGCCTCGGCGTATAATAGATTTGAAGCACCGACGAAATTGCCTCTTTGGATTTGATGGAGCGGTGAGCGTCAGGCAGTTCTTCGCACAAAAGCACGAGCCACGATGAGCCAACTTGAATTGGATGGTGTCGCCGACGAGGCGCAGAACGGGAATGAGGCATCCGCTGAGTTTGCGGCCGAAGCGGCCAGCGGCGCTCCGGCCGCGGTGCTGACGACTCTCAGTGGGGTGCGACCGACCTACCAAAGTGCTGCGCGGAAGAACTCACTGCTGATGAAATCATCGGTTGGAACTTCCGAGAGCGAAACGAAAGTCGCCGAACCGGGGCGGCGCGTCGGCATTCAGTATCTTGGGCAGCAGTTGGTCACCTCCGGCCCCTTCGTGGTCGCGGACCTTACGCTCTTGGTCGCGGTCATCGCGGTCACCCGCCAGATCATGATCCTAACGGGCGCGAAAACGGGTCTCGACCTCAGCACGTGCTTCCTGCCAATTGCCGCCGGCTTCCTGCTGATCAGCGCCGAACTTGGCCTGTACCCGGGCATTCGCTTGAGCCCCGTCGAAGAGTTTCGGCGTTCGTCAATGGCCGTCACGTCAATCTTTGCTGTTTGGATCATCAGCATGGCGATGATGTCCAGCGGCATATCGGTCGTGAGATGCATTTTTTTGGCGATGGCTTATGGCATGTTTTTGCTCAGTCTGCCGATTGGCCGCGGACTGTTGCGATGGTGGCTGGCGAAACGGTCCTGGTGGGGATTTCCGACGCTAGTCTGTGGCAACGACCCCAGCGTAGTCCGAGTTTATCAATGGTTAAGACGCAACCATCGGCTTGGTCTACGACCGGTCGGAGTCATCGCCGATCGAGATCAACTTGATATTGACGGCGACAAACCCTGGTACGCCGGGCCCTGGTCGGCCACACGCGAATTAGCCGTCGCCAAAGGAGCCTATTGGGCCGTGGTCGTGCCGCCAGAGGGTGGACTGGCTGCGGTGGCCGCGCCCGTCGCCGCGTATCTGACCGCCTTGCCACATATTCACATTCTCTCCGATACGACTGATTTTGCCGAAGGTTGGGAGAAGCACCAACAGTTCGAAGGCCTCTCCGGTGTTCAGATCCAGCAGAATCTGATGCTACCCTTGCCGCGGGTGACAAAGCGCTGCATGGACTTGGTCGCGTCCTTGGTTGGCGGGATCTTGTTGCTGCCGCTATTCTTCTACATTGCGGTGGCAGTCAAACTTTCGTCGCGCGGGCCCATTTTGTATGGCCACGACCGGATTGGCAAAGACGGCCGGCATTTCAAGGCTTGGAAATTTCGCTCGATGTTTCAGGACTCCCATTTGGTGTTGGACCAGTTTTTGGAGGCACACCCCGAGCTGCGCGAGGAATGGGAGCGCGACCATAAACTTCGCTTCGATCCGCGTGTCACCCGCATCGGCCGGTTCATTCGCAAGACCAGCCTCGACGAACTTCCTCAGATTTGGAACGTGATACGCGGCGAAATGAGCCTGGTCGGCCCGCGGCCGATCGTCACGGCCGAGATCGTTAAATACGGCCCCTACTACGGCCTGTACACGATGGTGCCCCCGGGCATCACCGGCCTCTGGCAGGTTTCCGGCCGCAATAACACGACCTACGACGAGCGAGTACAACTCGACGCGTATTACGTCCGAAATTGGTCGCCCTGGCTGGACATGTATTTGCTCATCCGCACAATTCGGATCGTGCTGTTTGCTGATGGGGCGTACTGAGCAGGGCATCGCAAAGTGTCGCGGCCTCGCGTAGCGCGCGGATGGTTAGATTAGGCCGTCGCGGGCGGAGAGTCTTTCGACACTTATGGACTGCGTTCGAGCTGTCGCCAGAGAACCCATGCACTTATTCAAGTCTGTCCGGAAGATTATGCTTGCTCGCGGGACAAGTTGACCATAGTGGCGTGCTGCGGAACAGCACCGCTGAGGCGTTCATGCGGGCCCGTGTCGCAGCCGCCATTGAACACGAAGCATTGCTGTCACATTTGGATTGTGAGACCGTGGTCGACGTTGGTGCCAATCGCGGCCAATACCTGCGCAGCGTGCCGCAGGCAGCCGCTTTCCGCCGCGCGGATCATCTCGTTTGAACCGTTGCCGAAGCCGGCAGAACTGTTTCGCCAAGTATTTGCCAATGACCGATTCGTCGTACTCCACCAAGTGGCGATAGGCGAACAATCGGGCCAAGGCGTTAATCCACATTTCCGCCGCCGACGAATCGTGTCGTTGCTCCCGATCAAGCCATTACAGAACTCCTTGTTTTCCGGAACCTTTGAAGTCGACACGGAACAGGTTCGGATTGAACGGATGACGAATCTTGTCTCTCGTGATGATATTCGGCAGCGCGCATTACTGAAAATTGATGTGCAAGGTTATGAACTTAATACGCTCAAAGGATGCGGCGGGTTGCTAGACGCCTTTCATTACGCTTACATTGAATGCTCGTTCATGGAACTGTACGAAGGGCAAGCACTGGCCGACGACATTTCGTCGTTGCAACATGCAGCAACAAGGATGGTCCATAGACGGAGTGTAGAATATTCAGTAGGAAAAGTCTGGACGTGCAATTCAGGCGGATTTCTTGTTCGCTGTAAGAGGTGCTGAACGAAGCTGCAGCTTGGCCTGCGTTTTCCTGTTGCCAACATCGTGACTTTACCAAACGCCGAAGCCAAGGATCTGCGCACACCTATCGGCAGTGGATCATCTATGTCCGTTTCGGCCAGCGCATCATCGATTCTTATGACGACTGTGCAGCCACCACGGCAGATGAATTGCGTTTTGCCGGTAGTGTGTGGATTTGCCGAATCTGCGGCGATAAGTGCTTGGCTTTGTCTCAAAACGCATTTGATGGCCGTGTTCAAGGAGGGCAAGGCTCCTGCCGAGCCTGAAATCAATACCGGCGCCGGCCCGGGAAGCCTGGCCCTGGATTTTGAGACGATCCAAGAACCGTTAGCTCGAATAACTCCCACTGCAGGAAAATTCGAGCACGTTGGTTGGCCAACGGCGGACCGTTGGGTGTAGAGTATCATTTGAAAAAGGGGCAATTCACGTGTTTCCTGTCGATATTCCGACGACCGTTTTGCCCCAGGAAATCTGCCCTGAGGCGTCTTTGTCATGTCGATCAGCGCTCCGCATCCAAGTCGCACCGTTAGCGCTCTGGTCGACCCCATCGAGCTGCCGCTGGTGGTGTTTGCGCAGCCTGAGGTACAGCACTATCGGATTCCCGTCTTCGATCTCCTGGCTGAGCGTGCGCGTGATCGCTATCGGTTCGCGGTTTGGGGTCAGCTCGAAAACGGCAAGGCCCACAAAGGGGAAGCCCGCGACTATTTGCATCACACGCCGTATGCACGGCGTAAAACGCTGGGCGTACTGACCATGTCGTGGCCGGAGCTGTTGGCTCACGTGGAACGACTGCGGCCAGACGTCGTGGTCGTGGTTGGCAACATTCGCAACCTGACCACCTGGCAACTACCGAAGCTCTGTCGCCGAATTCAAGCCGCGTGTGTAGGATGGGACAAAGCCTATGGCTATTCGCGATTGCCGCAATGGCTGCGAGCGAGGCTGATGCGGCGACTGTTTCGGCAGTTCGACCGGATGATCGCGTACGGTAATCTGGCGGCCGACGCGATGGTCGCGCTCGGCCTTCCGAGTGATTCGATCTACGTTGCCAATAACACAATCGACACACGATCAATATTTTCCCAGGAGGAGGCATTCCGCTTGCGGGCCGAACGGCTGCGAGAACGAGAGGGTCTCGTCGGCAAGAGAATCATGTTGATGATCTCGCGGTTAAACCCCGACAAACGCCCCGGCGACGTGCTCGATGCCTGGCGACGATTGCGGGAACTCGATCCAAACCTAACATTGGTCATCGCGGGAAGCGGTGAACTCGCAGACGAGCTCAAGACCCGGGCCGCCGCACTTGATCCGGAGCGGATCAAATTCGTGGGAAGGCTGCCGGCCGGCGAGGACTACACTTGGATCGCCGCTTCGGATATGACGATCCAATGTGGCGCGATCGGTTTGGCGATCAATCAATCGATGGCATTTGGCAAGGCGACGATCATCGCTGACGAACCGGGCCCCGATAGCGAAATTGTTGAGCACGGCGTCACCGGCTGGCGTTATCCGCGGGGCGATCTATCCCGACTGGTCAGCACCGTGGCCGACGTACTGTACAATACTCAGGACCGCGAGCGGATTACGCGAGCTGCTCGCGAACGGATGCGCACCCAGATCACGATCGAAAACATGGTGGAACAACTCGACCGCTGCATTTCCGACGCAATCCAAATCGCACGCCAGAGGAGGAATCCTCAGTGAAGATTAGTGTATTCGGCTTGGGCTACGTCGGTGCGGTAAGTTGCGGATGCTTGGCGGAGTTGGGGCACGACGTCATTGGCGTCGACGTTTCCGAGAGCAAGGTCGCGCTCGTGAATGAGGGGCGATCGCCGATCATTGAGCCGCAATTGCCAGAAATCCTCGGCAGGGCGTGGCAAGCCGGCAAGATCAGCGCAACGATCGACGCCGCCGAGGCGGTGCGTGGAAGCGATCTCGCTTTCGTTTGCGTGGGAACGCCTTCGTCGAGCACTGGCGGAGTCGACGACCGATACTTGAAGCAAGTGATGACGGAAATTGGGGCCGCGATACGTACCGGTCCACCCAACGCGGCGCCGTACGTTGTGGCCGTTCGTTCTACTTGTTTGCCGCCCGTTCATCGTCAACTGCAGGCGATCTTGGCCGAAGCGTCGGGGCGCCGCTGGGGCAGAACGCGTCGTACGTCTGCCATCCGGAATTCCTCCGCGAATGCGATGCAGTCGCCGATTTCTTTAATCCGCCAAAAATCATCTTTGGCGTGGTCGATGGCTCGGCACAAGCCGCCTGCAAATGTCTTTACCCTGGCATTGAAGCGCCGACGTGTTTTACGTCCGTCGAAGTCGCTGCGATGGTGAAATATGCCGACAACGCGTTTCATGCGGTCAAGGTGACGTTTGCCAACGAGATGGGCATAATCTGCCGCGCGATGGAGTCGATGCGCGGCGAGTGATGGAGTTGTTCTGCGAGGACATGAAACTCAATATTTCGACGAAATACCTACGACCAGGGGGCGCTTACGGCGGTTCTTGCCTGCCAAAGGACGTCGCCGCGATGCTCGACGCTGCCCGCCAGGAGGCCGTTCCACTGACAATGCTCAACGCGGTACGCGAGTCGAACGACGTTCAGATGCGCGACGTTGAATGCTCGAATCCTCGGTATGGGGCGTCCCTCGGTCGGCATCGTCGGTCTGGCATTCAAAGAAGGCACCGACGACGTCCGACAGTCGCCGATGGTATCCGTCGTGGAACATCTGCTGGGCAAGGGTTGCACGGTGAGGATCTACGATCGTCACCTAGCGGTTCAAAACCTGACCGGGGCCAACAAAAGTTTTGCCCTTCAGAGCATTCCCCACTTGGCGACCATGCTTGCCGACGATCTTCGCTCGGTGACGAAGAATTCCGAGGTCTTAATCGTCAGCCACCGTCTGACCGACGACGCTTGGAAGAGTATTGACTGGTCTGCCGCGCCGCGAATCATTGATTTAGCCAATGTTCCAGCATTGCAGCAAATGCCATACTATGAAGGTCTTTACTGGTGACCACACTCTTTCGCCAAAACGCCTAATTCGATGCAAAATTCCGGTCCCTTGGTGGTCTTGGGTATTGCGATCCTCGTGTTGACGGCGATCGTGATCATCGTCCCCTATATGCGAGGAAAGTCCGACATCCTGACCGCCTGGAACATCGTGTTGCTTGGCGGGGCGGTGTTCATGGGCGTTGGATCCTTGGCGGTCGCCTACGGCGATTTCCATTGGCCCGAGCTGCAGTGGTTCCACCGACTCGGTCAGAAGTGCGTAAATACATGATAGGCGCAATAGTGTTCTACGTGACAATGTTGTTTGCGTATTTCATTCTTTCATGGCCTAAGAAAATCAGTGCTCGCTTCCTCAATACATGGCCCCCGATTTCGCTGCCGTTGTTGTTTTGCTCGTTGATACTGTTTGGCGTAATCGCGGTTGTGGCTTCGTTCGCCGGAGGAGTCGCCTTCATTGGCCCCCTCTTCTTTAATATTTCGCATAAGGCCCTTCTTTTTGCCGTAGTGTTCAGTTTTTCCACTGGTATCAGAATAAACGGCAATTAGCGATGCTGTTTCTGTTTCTGGCAGTGTTTGTCCTGTCCGCACTGGACTCGATGGTGGTGTTTCACGGGCGGCGGTTATTGCTGTCCGTGGTGGGCGCCCTGATTTGCATGTATTGGTTACATTGGCGATATCTTTCGCCGTAGAAAACATTATCCGTCTTGGCATCGCTACCGCTTTGGCATTCTCTGCAGCAGTGATCTATAGTGCGTTTCGTCATTTTGACATGCCGAAAGATAGTGTCGGAGGACAACGTTGCACTACCGTTCAAGCATTAGAGAATGTGCAATTGGAGAAGGCCTTCGCAAGCGCCACGAATAATCTGTTATCGTTTTTTGGCCAATACTGTGTGCACTATTCGCTATTGACAATTCATCTAGTCGACAATGGACAGATCGAAGTCCAACCTCTGAACACGTTAGCATTTTTGGCCACTTATCCGGTCCCGCAGGTTTTGGCCGAACAAGCCGCAGGCGATCGGCGTGAGAATCGTTGGCGAGATATTACGGCTTCCTTATCGAACGAATTGGGGATGGGGATTGTTGCAAATTGTTACCAAGAAGGCGGCCTACTGGTCGAAGTGTTGTACGCATTTTTGATAGTGATGGGTGTCCGTCTGCTCGATGATGCCTTGGTCCGCCAGCCAACCAACATTTTCCTATTGGGCATCTTATGTGCGTCGGCTCCGCATTTTGCAGCGCTGATCCGCGGTGACCCCACTCAGATGGCGGCCGAGTCTCGAAGCGTTTCTTGCTTGGGGATTGGGGCTCGGTCTGCGAATGTTTTTCGGAACGGACAACACGCGAAGAACGCATGCGGTGACAACGGCTGTTCGACCGCTGGGGTGACCATATGCCATAAGCCGCGGTAGCGTGCTACTTTTGGGCAGTGGCGAGGGCGGGGTAGTGCTCCCCGAAGGAGGTCCGCGAGATGAGTGCGAGCGATCAGGAAGCGTCGTTCGGGATGCGGCGGTTCGGTGAGGAGTTCAATCGTGAGGCAGTGCAACCGGGCCTCTGAGGAGAACTACTCGTTCGTAGCGGCTGCGACATCGGCCGAATACAAAAAATAGTTTGCTGCATGTGGATCGTCTAATAGGCGGCCGGATAAAAACTGGGGTATCACCGCAGAAAGTGCGGGCGAGGTAGAATAAACGACAGAAGCCAACTACAGATTACAGACCAAGTTTCGCCATTTCCAGAGATAGCTGAGTGCCAGAAGCTGACCAGAGCATGTCGAATGCCAATCGATTACTCCGCGGCGATGCCCGCCCATAAGACCACAGGGGCGTTCGCGTGACGAGTGGCCAAACTCATCTGAAGATTTCCGAATGCGAGATGACGGTGCACGGCGTGTTTCCACCGCCAGTCACGGGCATGTCGCTGTGTACGGAAGCCATGGCGACCCTGATAGCAAGGCACATTCCGGTGCGGCGATACAATTCGTCAATAACGCGCTTAGCATCACTGCTGGTTTTCGTGTCGCAAAGGCGGCCACATTGCTCTCACGACGCCTATCAAGCTGTTATTTCGCCGCCGTCCGAAGAATGGCGTGCTATACATGCCATGCAATGCGGGATTTGCCGCACATTTCAATATCCTGGCAATGCTGGCGGCGCGGCTCAGGGGCTATCGCTGCGTCCTCCATCACCATTATTACCGATACCTTGATCAGTTCCAATGGAGTATCAAATTGCTGACCTGGAACTTGGGCCCCAACGACCTGCAGATCGTGTTGTGTCCTGACATGGAAAGCCGACTTCGAGACGCGTACGGTCGACGACTGCCGATCGCGATCGTCCCCAGCACGATTCAAATGCTGGCCCCCACACTTGAGTCGAAATCCCTTCAGGCCGACGTCGCACTACCGCAAATAACGTTCCGAATGGGACACATCAGCAATTTGCAGATGGAGAAAGGCTTGGACACGGCCGTCGCCGTTTTGCGCACATTGCGGCAGCGCGGCCGCGACGTCCAACTTGTTCTCGCCGGACCGATGCAATCGAAAATCGAACGAACATTTATTGAAGGCTGCGCAGCGAGAATTTGGCCCATCCATCGAATATCGAGGCCCGGTGTACGGGGAAGAAAAGCAGCGATTCTTTCGCGACATTCATGCAAAACTCTTTCCCACAAGGTATCCCGATGCACAACCCCTTGTAATCACTGAAGCGTTCGCATTTGGTTGCCCGGTGATCTCCCATGGAAGAGGTTGCATTCCGGGAATGATGGCGGCATCGACTGATTGGTCAATCCCACCTGGCAATGACTATGTTGCTCCAGCTACTCGCCAGATTGAACGCTGGATTGATTGTCCGCCAGAGTATGCCGCTGCGCGCATGTGTCGCGCGTGAGCGGTTCGACGTCATGATTAGCGAGGCACGCCAGGCGATCCTTGATTTTGAGCTTTGGATCTGCCGCGAGCCGGATCGTGGTTTCGTCCGGCGCGCTGCAGAGAGTTCATTGGCATCCACCCCGTCCGTGCTTTGACACTGTGATCGTGCAACCGCTTCGCAATGGATTGTCCAGTCACAATGGGTTCGTCCGGAAGGGCGCACGTGCGCTCTTGGCGTTTCCGAGATGGATAGCGGCACTCCACGCCTCCATCGATCGTTTGGCCGAGCGGCCGCCGGTGCTCGCAAACTCGTTTCCCAAGAGCGGCACGCATTTGCTAGTTCAAATCATTGGCGGCTTGCCCCAATGCGTCAACTACGGTGAATTCCTGGCATCGACCACCAGCTCGTTTCAGTTCCGCGAGCGGTCGGTCGACAGTACCTGTCGCTTCATTCGCAGCTTTGTGCCTGGCGAAATCGTTCGCGGCCATTTGTACTACGAGCCGCTCTATGCCGAAGAGCTTGCCCGGCGCCACACGGTCAACTACTTCATCTACCGCGATCCACGCGACGTGGTCGTCTCCGAGGCTCATTATCTCCGCGACATGAACCGTTGGCACCGGCTCCACCCGTACTTCCGAAGGGCGCAATCGATCGAGGATGCAATTACCTTGTCGATTACCGGGCTAGATCCGCCGGTTCCCGGCATCGACTATCCGAACATTGCCGCTCGATTCGCACGATATCAGGGGTGGTTGACGTGCCCCGATTGTTTCTGCATCCGATTTGAAGACCTGCAATCGGAGAATCGCGCGGTGATCATCCGCCAAATGGCCGAGTTTTACCTGCGCCGCTGCAGCGGCTACGAGATAGACGTGGAAGAATGCGTGCGTGCGATGACGGCAAATGTTGCCCCCCAAAAGTCACACACGTTTCGCAGCGGCAAAAAGGCCGGTTGGCAAAAGGAATTCACTGCCGAGCATCATCGGCTGTTCAACGAAATCGCAGGTGACTTGCTCGAAACGCTGGGGTAGCTTATGGTCGCTGCGGCCAGTCACCGGTGGTCCGGGCGATCAACGAAGGCCGCGGCGCAGTCCGCGCGAGCGACGCGTATCGGACGGGCTGCAGCACACTCCCCGCCCCGGCATCGCGCGGGGCATGGTCGCGGCATAGCCCGGTATGCCGGCATCGTAAAGATCCGCACCAAGACACGACTAAGTGGTCTCGTGAAACTCGACCCGCCCCACCTCGTGTCACTTCGCCGCCAACCCCGGCACGACGGCCGTGGTCGGCTCGCGGGGCGTGTTGTCGTGGACCAGGACGGCGGCCTTGCCGACGAAGTACGTGTCGAAGTCGGCCACGATCAGATTGTAGGCCTCGGCTTCGTCGGCACTGCTGATCGCGTCGACTCGCACCGGCCCATTTACGCTGTGCAGAATCGCGCCATCGGCCAGCTCCTTTGCCATCCGCCAGCCGATGCCGTCGACCCACAACGGGTGGCCCAGCGTTGCCTGCAATTCCTCGCCACCGATCGACAATTCCAGGAATTCGCTGGGCGGTCGCACCGTGAGGCCGATGATCGGCTTGTACGCCAGTTCGCCTGTGTCGACATCCTGGGCAAGCACCAGTTCGCCGATCTCCAGCGTCTCGATCGCCCGCTCGCCGGTCTTGGTCTGCACGAGCGTGCCGGCCGCGAAACACGAGTAGCGGCGCGGCGGCGGCGGCGGATTGATCACGTACGTACTTTCGCGCGGCGGCCGATAGTAACGGTAAGTTGATTCCTCGGCGTGCCGCTCATACACCGGTTTCGCACCGTCCGACGAATACTCGTTGTAGTCGTTCCACCAATCCCACCACTCCCGCGGGTTCTCACTAATCTCTTGACCCGTCGTCGCGACCAACACCGGATAGATCGGGCGGTTGGCATCCTCGATCGCCCGATTCATCGCCGCCACTTGCTGCTCGGCCGAAACCGCCTGCGCTCCGAATCGACGTTGGTTTTGCACCGCGACGGCAGCCATCTCGGCGGTTACCGCGGGATTCGTACCTGCCGGAATGCGGACGACACTTTTCTTCTTGAGAACACGGTCGTCGATGGTCACATCGAGCGGTCCCGCCAAGTCGAACTGCATCGCCGAGCGGCGTGCCTCAAACGACCAATCGGCATCCGGCCCTTCGCGGTACAACGAGCACCAGTAGTGGACGCTGCCGTCCGCGTCGGTGGCGACACGAAACGACGATTCGATCGGCATCGAGAGCGCCGCCAGCAGCAACGGCACATAGTCATGCGGCGGCCGCTTCTTGAGTGCCGCGACGGCTGCCGCGCGAACGCTGCGGACCGGCGCGACGACGGCGTGGCGGATGAGAGATTTTGTGGCCGTCTGCCCCGGCATCTGGTCGAGCGCCTCGATGAGCGCCAGGCCCATTTGTATCGTCCGTTCAAACTCGGCGTTAGTTGCCAGATGGGGATCGAGCGTCACGTCTTCCAAGGCGGGGATTGCGACCGGGTCGTGGAGCGTCCGGATTTCGCCAAGCGCAAGGTCGCGAGAATTGAGGTCGCCGGCCGACAGCAATCGCTCCCAGCGGGCGACCTGCGGAGCAAATTCCTTGGCCGCGGCGCGAAACTCGCGAGCCCGCGCTTTCGCCGTGTCAATCTCTGCGAACGTCATCAACCGACCGTGAAACCAGCGAACACCCAGCGCGATGCTGCGCTTCGTCGTTGTTCGGATCGTGCGCGAGCACACTGGCCCAATGAAAGCGGGCCTCGTCGTCGAGCCCGCCCTTGCGGCTCCAGCGCGCGAGGGCGAGTTGGCCGCCGAGCGTGTCGCCGCCAGCTGCGCGAAGGCGCAGATACTCCGCTCGTTTTGGATCGGCCGCGGCTGCTTGCTGGGCCTGGTCGACCGACAGCCACTGGCCGCTCTCGCACACCTGGCCACAGTGCCACCGCGCCGGCGCTAGTCTGGCGCCGCGCCGACGGCCTTTCTGAGTAACTCGGCACGTCGCGCCGCATCGCCAGTTATCTCTGCCCGCAATGCGTCGGCGACCAGCCGCTCGGCGGACGTGGCTGCAGTGTCGTCGATCGGTTCATTTCCGGCCGCCGTTTGGACGGGTATCCACGGAATAGACCAAGTCACAAACCATCCACATAGAATCACAACACGCTTGGCCACAGCTACTGCGCTCATTGCGAAATTCCTTTTTAAACCGGCTTAGTCGGTGTCGCCCCAGCAGCGCATACCGTTATAAACCAGTTCGCCGGATATCGCAGGAATTATTCGCGTGTTGGCTAGAAAAAATGCGGAGTTTGCGCAGTTTTCAATCGCCCTGCCCAGCCGCACGTTCCCGGCCGGTCAGCACACGTGTCTCGCTGCGCCTACGCCCGAGCATCTTGGCGACAATGAAAATCAAGATTGCGCCGCCCAGTTCACCGCCCATCAGCAAATAGAGCAGCGAATAGCCGGCAGCCGCAAACATTACAGACGAACCAATTGCCAAAACGGACATCGAATTACCCTTTCTCTGAGGTGGAGTAAGTTGTGGCGCGACCGACGTCGATCACCGGTACGCGATAAGAGCAAGGCGTGTACCAACGGCCGACCGATTTGAATCGCACACATTCTGGCCAACTTTTCCCGTCCGACCTTCGAGTTCGTTCCCACCGCCCTGGTCAATTGGCGACCAGGCATGTCACAATCGTCGTTGTGGGCATCCGCGGCCTCCAACCGGATTCAACCAGCGATGAGCATCGAACAACACTTTTCCGACGACGGGGGCCGGCGCATCGAGTGGAGCCGCACGTCGGCTGACTACGCACAGCATCGCCCCAACTACCCGCTTGAGTTCTACCAGCGGTTGGCCGACCGCAACATCGGCATAGCCGGACAGAGGATTCTCGATCTCGGCACTGGCGTAGGCTTCCTGGCCCAACAATTTGCCGAGCAGGGCGCGAACGTGGTGGGCATCGACGTCGACGCCGGCCAGATCGACGTCGCCCGCCAACGAGCCCAAGCCGCTGGTCTGGCGATTGACTATCGCGTCGCCCGGGCTGAGGACACTGGACTCGTTGGCGGAAGCTTCGATGCGGCAACCGCCAGCCAGTGCTGGCTCTACTTCGACCAAGAGCAAGCGTCGCTCGAAGTGACGCGATTATTGCGGCCCGAGGGACGACTGGTCACCTGCCACTTCTGCTGGCTGCCGCGCGAGGATGAGATCGTGCGCCGCAGCGAGGCGCTCGTGCTCAAGTATAATCCGCAGTGGACGGGCCGCGATTTCAGCGGCGAGGTGGTGCGCGAGCGCCCGAAATTGCAGCCCTGGTTCGACGTGGTTGACTTTTTCGTGTTTGACGCCGAAATTCCATTCACGCGCGAGAGCTGGCGGGGGCGATTTCGCGCGTGTCGCGGAGTCGGTGCCAGCCTGTCGCCGGACGAAGTCGCCTCGTTCGATCGGGAGCACGCTGAACTGCTCGCCGCAACGGCGCCGCCATCGTTCACCGTCCTGCATCGCATCGACTGCCATCTCATGCGGCCGCGTAGCACCGCGTCGCCAGCTGAATGATAGCACTCGCCGCGGCAGCCCTTGACTTCGGCTGGACGATTCGACTTCAATGGCGGCTGGCCACTTGGTCAGGCGACGCAGCGGCTCAGCCGACGTGCTGGCTCGCAATAAGGAGACTCGATATGGGCAGGACACACGCCGAGGTGCCGGCGGAAGAAATTGCACGCCGGGCCTACGAAATCTGGGAAGCTCGCGGCCGCCCGCAGGGCGACGGAACCGAAGATTGGAACGCCGCCGCCGCGGAGCTCGCCTCCCGCCGCAACGGCGCCGGAAACGGCGATTCGAGCGGCCGCCTCCGACATTGGTGGGAGCAGTTGCGCCGCTCAATCGTCGGCGGCGATAGCTGACGCAGCCGCGTCTTCATGTCCCGGGTGCGAGAACTAGGGACGCCATTTGGCCTCCACGCTCCCGTTCTCGCCGCTCTTTCCCCCGAATTGGCAGCCCGTTGTGAGCGCCCGGCGCGAGCGATATAATTGCCGATTCGGTTGGCAAAGAGTTCATTTGCCCAGCGCGATCCACCGTTGTTGGCGGCCGGCGTCCGGGGAAACAGCCACTTGTAGTATTTCTGTAGCATTGCAGAGTCGTAGGAGAAGAAACCCATGTCCATTCGTGTCGCCATCAACGGTTTTGGTCGGATCGGCCGCCTGACGTTCCGCCTACTGAATTCCCGAAAAGAAGAGTTCGACGTGGTCGCCATCAACGACCTCACGGACAACAAGATGCTCTCGACGCTCCTGAAATACGACAGCAACCACCGTCGCTTCCAGGGCAAGGTCGAGTACGACGCCGAGAATCTGACCGTCGACGGCAAGAAGATTCGCGCCCTGGCGGTCCGCAACCCGGCCGAGCTCCCCTGGAAGGACCTCGGCGTCGACGTGGTCGTCGAGAGCACGGGCATCTTCACCTCCCGCGCCAAAGACGGCAAACCGGGCTACGACACGCACCTGGCAGCCGGCGCGAAGCGCGTCGTGCTCAGCGCCCCCGCGAAGGACGGTGCCGATCTCACTTGCGTCTTGGGCGTCAACGACGACAAGCTCACGCCCGAGCTCAAGTGCATCTCGAACGCGAGCTGCACCACCAATTGCCTCGCGCCGGTGGCCAAGGTGCTCAACGACAACTGGGGTATCGAAAAGGGTCTCATGACGACCTGCCACGCCTACACGAACGATCAAAACGTGCAGGACCTGCCGCACGCCGATCCGTATCGTGCCCGGGCCGCGGCGATCAACATCATCCCCAGCACCACCGGCGCGGCGAGTGCCGTCGGCCTGGTGATTCCCGAGCTCAAGGGCAAGCTGACCGGCATCGCGCTGCGTGTGCCGGTCTCCACCGGCAGCATCGTCGATCTCACCGTCATCACGAAGAAGGAATGCACCAAGGAAGCGGTGAACGCCGCGATGAAGGCCGCCGCCGAAGGCCCGATGAAGGGCATCCTCGCCTACTCGACCGACCCGCTGGTCTCCAGCGACATCATCGGCGACTCGCACAGCTCGATCTTCACGGCCGACTGGACCCAAGTCATCGCCGGCAACATGCTCAAGGTGCTGAGCTGGTACGACAACGAATGGGGCTACAGTTGCCGCACGGTCGATTTGATCGCCCGCATCGGCAAGTTCAAATAGCCGCCAGGTGGCCGCGTTTTCGCTAAGCCGCAAGCGTTGCGCCATCGACAATACCCGCATCTTCCTCCCGGCTAGCGCGGCGTTTGATCGCGGAGCAAGCTCCGCTATCGGGTGCTCGCGTATCGCGGCGCGATTTGTTAGCATGGTGCACGCCCGCCCACTTCAGGAGCGCCTGCGCCGTGTCCAACGCCACCCCGATGATGCAGCAGTACCACGAGGCCAAGGCGGCCGCGGGCGACGCGCTGCTCTTGTTCCGGATGGGCGACTTCTACGAGCTGTTCTACGACGATGCTCGGACGGCCGCCCGGGTGCTCGGCATCGCGCTCACCAGCCGCGACAAGGGCGAGAACCCCGTGCCGATGGCCGGCTTCCCCTACCATCAGCTCGACGCGTATCTCGCCAAGATCATCGCCGCCGGCCATCGCGCCGCGATCTGCGAGCAAGTCGAAGACCCCAAAAAGGCCAAGGGGCTCGTGAAACGCGAGGTGACGCGGATCGTCACGCCCGGCACGCTCACCGACGACGCACTGCTCACCCCGTCGGCGAGCAACTTCCTGGCCGCGATTGCCCAGCCGACCGCGGGCGACGTCGCCGGATTGGCCTGGATCGACGTTTCCACCGGCCGGTTCTTCGCCGCGTCGTTCCCGGCCCGCGAGCTGGCCGATCAGCTCGCCCGCATCCAGCCAGCCGAGTTGCTGGTGAGCGACGCCGTGGGCCAGCCGGCTGCCGATTGGATGCCGGGCGTCTCGGTCACACGCCGGCCCGCATGGAGCTTCGCCCAGAATGCGGCGATCGCGTCGCTGGCCAAACATTTCGGCACACGGTCGGTCGACGGTTTCGGCTTCGACGCCGCAGCGCGACGGCGCCGCCCTGCGTGCCGCCGGCGCGGTGCTCGACTATCTCGCCGAAACACAGAAGGCCTCGCTCGCGCACGTCGACCGCTTGCTGCCCTACTCGGCCAACGAGCGGCTGGCGATCGACCCCGCCACGCGCCGCAGCCTGGAGCTCACCGCGACGATCCGCGACGGCGGCCGCGCGGGGTCGCTGCTGGGCGTGATGGACCGCACGGTCACGTCGCTCGGCGCGCGGCTGCTGGCCGATTGGCTCGCCGCGCCGCTGGTCGACGTGGCGGCCATCGACGCGCGGCTCGACGCCGTGGCGGAACTCGTGGCCGACGCCGGACTCGCGGCCAGCCTGCGCGACGCATTATCGCAAATCTACGACGTCGCAGCGGCTGTTGGCCCGCGTGACCACCGGCCGGGCCAGCCCGCGCGACTTGAGTTTCGTCGGCCGCACGCTGGCGATTCTGCCGAAAGTGAAGGCGAAGCTCACCGCCCGCTCGAGCGCGCTGTTGCAGCAGCTCGAACAGCGGCTCGATCTCTGCGCCGACGTCCGCGGTCCGCTGGAGCTGGCGCTCGTCGACGACTGCCCGCTCGTGGCCCGCGACGGCGGCTTCATCCGCGACGGCTACCGCGCCGATCTCGACGAACTGCGCGACCTGATGGCCGGCGGCAAACAGTGGATGGCCGAGTACCAGGCCGCCGAGTGCCGGCGGACCGGCATCCCGAACATCAAGGTCGGCTTCAACTCGGTGTTCGGCTACTACCTCGAAGTCACCCACGCCCACCGCGACAAAATTCCCGCCGACTACATCCGCAAGCAAACGCTCAAAAACGCCGAGCGGTACATCACGCCCGAGCTCAAAGAGTACGAAGAAAAGGTGCTCACCGCCGAGGAGCGGGCCAAGGAACTGGAGATCGAAATCTTCACGCAGCTCCGCGACCTGGTGGCCGCCGCCGCTGGCCGCCTGCAGGCCACCGCCGAACGCCCTGGCGGAGGTCGACGTGCTCGTCGAGCCTCGCCGAACTGGCCCGCTCGCGCGGCTACGTGCGGCCCACCGTCGTCGCCGAGCCGCTGCTCGACGTCGAAGCCGGCCGCCACCCGGTGCTCGACGTGACCGAGCCGGAGGGGACGTTTGTGCCCAACGGCGTCGAGTGCATTGGCCGCGTCGCCGATTTGTCGGAGACGAACAGGACAGGCGACACGCCGCGACACCACCGCGGCGACGATCCTGCTCATCACCGGCCCCAACATGGCCGGCAAGAGCACGTACATCCGCCAGACCGCGCTGCTCACGCTGATGGCCCAGATGGGCAGCTTCGTCCCCGCCAAGCGCGCGACGATCGGCGTCGCCGACCGGATATTCGCCCGCGTCGGCGCGAGCGACGAGCTCTCCCGCGGTCAGAGCACGTTCATGGTCGAGATGACCGAGACGGCCCGCATCCTCAACACGGCCACCGCGCGGAGCCTGGTGATCCTCGACGAAATCGGCCGCGGCACGAGCACCTACGACGGCCTGTCGCTCGCCTGGAGCATCGTCGAGCACATCCACGAACGCGATCGGCTGCCGCACGCTCTTCGCCACGCACTACCACGAGCTCACCGATCTCGCCGAGCAGCTCGCCGGCGTGCGGAACTACAACGTCGCCGTGAAGGAGTGGCAGGACGAGGTGGTGTTCCTGCACCAGATCGTCGCCGGCGCGGCCGACAAGAGCTACGGCATCCACGTCGCCCAGCTCGCCGGCGTGCCGCGCTGCGGTCAACGACCGTGCCCGCGAGGTCCTCGCTTGGCTCGAATCCCAACACGAAACAAGCACCGCTTACGGCTTAACGCAAACCAACGGCCAGCCCACCCGCTCCTCCAACCACTGGCAACTGACCCTCTTCGGCGGCGACGACCATCCGCTCTTGGACGAAATCCGCGCCGCCGACCTCAATGATCTCACTCCCCTCGACGCACTGCGAATGCTGCACGCCTGGCAGCAGCGTTTGACGGAAGAGCGGGCTGCGGCCAAGTCGTAGCGCTCGCGTTGGCGAAACGCTGCGCCTGCGGTAAGATGGGCGGTTCGCAAGCCTCAGCTAAACTGCAAGCGGTCGACCTCGCGCCCTCGACGATCCATGCCCAAATACAATCCCGCCGTGATCGAGCCGAAGTGGCAAGCGTACTGGGAATCGCACCAGACGTTTGCCGCGCCGCGAATGCCCAAGCCGGGCGGCGAGAAGCTCTACGCGCTCGACATGTTTCCGTACCCCAGCGGCGATGGCCTGCACGTCGGCCATCCCGAGGGCTATACGGCGACCGACATCGTCTCCCGCGCCGCCCGCATGCAGGGCAAGAGCGTGCTGCACCCGATGGGCTTCGACGCCTTTGGTCTCCCCGCCGAGGAGCACGCGATCAAAACGGGCGTCCACCCGCGAATTCAAACCGAAGCCAACATCGCCACGTTCCGCCGCCAGCTCAAGTCGCTCGGCTTCTCGTACGATTGGAGCCGCGAGCTGGCCACCACCGACGTCGAATACGTCCGCTGGACGCAGTGGATCTTCTTGCAGATCTACGACACGTGGTTCGATCATGAATTGCAAAAGGGCCGGCCAATCGCCGAGCTGCCAATTCCCGCGGACGTAAAGCAGCAAGGCGACGACGCGATCCGCGCGTACCAGGACGAACACCGCCTCGCCTACCAGAGCGAAGCCCCGGTGAACTGGTGCCAGGCGCTGGGCACAGTGCTAGCCAACGAAGAAGTGATCGACGGCAAGAGCGAACGCGGCGGCCACCCCGTCGAGCGCCGCCCGCTACGGCAATGGATGCTGCGAATCACCGCCTACGCCGACCGCCTCGAAATGGATCTCGAATCGCTCGACTGGCCCTACGGCATCAAAGCCCTGCAGCGCAACTGGATCGGCCGCAGCACCGGGGCGGAGGTTGACTTCTACATCGGCGGTGCGAAAGGTTTTGATGCGTGGAAACAGTGTCGCGCGAAAAGCGCCTTCCCACGCAAGCCCTCTGACGACGTGCTCCGCATCTACACTACGCGGCCCGACACACTTTTTGGCGCGACGTACATGGTGATCGCGCCAGAACATCCGTTTGTTGCGAGACTGACGACGCCTGGTCAACGGTCTCAGGTGGAGGCCTACTGCGAAACAGCCGGTCGCAAGAGCGACCTCGATCGCACGGAACTTGCAAAAGAGAAGACCGGCGTCTTTACCGGAAGCTTTGCGATCAATCCGGTAAACGGCCAGTCAATCCCCATTTGGATTGCCGACTATGTCCTCATCAGCTACGGCACGGGGGCGATCATGGCCGTGCCGGCACACGATGAGCGCGACTTTGAGTTCGCTCAACAATTCAATCTCGACATAGTGGCGGTGGTCGATCCGGGCAAAGGTGTAACGCCCGAAGAACGAGCGGAAGTGCTGGCCGGTAATCGCTGTTTCGCCGGAGAGGGCGTGGCCATCAATTCCAGCAATTACGACGGCCTCACAACCGCCGGTTTCAAGAAGAGAATCGCTGCCGACCTTTCCGAGAACGGCCTCGGCCGCCAGGCCGTGAACTACAAGCTCCGCGACTGGCTCTTCTCGCGGCAGCGGTTTTGGGGCGAGCCATTTCCGATCTTGCACGAACTCGACGCGGCCGGCAGACCGACCGGTCGCGTTCGCTCTGTCGACGCGAAGGACTTGCCGGTGGACTTGCCCCACCTCGACGACTTCAAGCCGCACGGCCGGCCGGAACCACCCTTAGACAAAGCGCCCGACGAATGGCTCTACCCGGTCGTTGACGGCAAACGCTACAAGCGTGAAACGAACACGATGCCCCAGTGGGCCGGCTCCTGTTGGTACTATCTGCGGTTCATCGACCCGACGAACACCTCGGCCCTGGTCGATCCCGCGCTCGAGCAGGCCTGGATGCCGATCGACCTGTACGTCGGCGGCGCGGAGCACGCGGTGCTCCATCTGCTCTACGCGCGGTTCTGGCACAAGGTGCTCTACGACCGCGGCATCGTCTCGACCGTCGAGCCGTTCCAGAAGCTGGTGAATCAGGGCATGATCCTCGGCGAGAACGGCGAGAAGATGAGTAAGAGCCGTGGCAACGTGATCAACCCCGACTCGATCGTCAAGGAATACGGAGCCGACTCGCTGCGGCTCTACGAGATGTACATGGGCCCCTTGGAAGACTCCAAGCCCTGGAGCATGCAGGATGTGAACGGGGTGCACAACTTTTTGAACCGCGTCTGGCGACTCCTCATCGACGACCGCGTCGAAGAGCTCGCGCTGAACGCCTCGGTGGTCGACCGCGAGCCGACGGCCGACGAGAACCGCGTGCTCCACCGCACAATCGAAGCGGTCACCGCCGACGTCGACAAACTCAAGTTCAACACGGCAATCGCCCGGATGATTGAGTTCACAAACTATTTCACGAAGCTCGCGGAGCGGCCGCGCTCGGTGCTCGAGAAGTTCGTGCTCTTGCTCTCGCCGTTTGCACCCCACATGGCCGAGGAATTGTGGCAGGCACTGGGCCATAATGGCACACTCGCCCACGAATCGTGGCCGCAGTTTGACCCGTCGCTCGCCCGCGAGGATACTATCGAGATTCCGGTGCAAGTGAATGGCAAGCTCCGGTCGAAGGTGGCCGTGGCCGCCGAGGCCGATGCCAAAACGCTCGAAGCGGCGGCCCGCGCCGACGAAAGGGTCGTCGAGTTGCTGTCGGGAAAGACCGTGGTGAAAACCGTCGTCGTGCCGGGCCGGCTGGTGAATTTTGTGATCAAGGGTTAGCCGCTGTGAAACGAGTCGTCGCCGTTGTGTTGGGTGGAGGTCGAGGAACACGGCTCCAGCCATTGACCACGTACCGTGCCAAGCCAGCCGTGCCGCTCGCCGGCAAGTACCGACTGATCGACATCCCGCTTTCGAACTGCCTCAACAGCGGCATCAATCAGATCTACGTTCTCACGCAGTTCCAGTCGGTGAGTCTGCACCAGCACATCCGCGGGACGTACCGCTTCGATAACTTCAGCGGCGGTTTCGTCGAAATCTTGGCCGCTCAGCAGTCGCTGGCCGAGGACGGCGGCGTGCAAGACTGGTATCAGGGCACCGCCGACGCGGTGCGCAAAAACCTCCGCCACCTGATTAGCCCCAACTGCGAGTACGTGTTGATCCTCTCGGGCGACCAGCTTTACCGGATGGACTTCGCCAAGATGCTCGCCACGCACGAGGCGCACCAAGCCGACGTCACGATTGCCGCCAAGCCGGTCGCCCGCTCCGAGGTTCACGCCCTGGGCATCATGCGGGTCGACGGCGACGGCCGGGTGACCGGCTTCCTCGAGAAGCCCACCACCGACGCCGAAGTGAACGACTTTGCCACCGACCCCGCGTGGATCGACGCCCACGGCGTCGCCAGCGGCAGCCGCGACTGCCTGGCAAACATGGGCATCTATCTGTTTCGCCGCGACACGCTCGTGGACATGCTCCAGAAGACCAACTACCACGACTTCGGCCGCGAGATTTTTCCCGCTTCGATCCGCGCCCGGCACGTACAGGTCCACCTGTTCGACGGCTATTGGGAAGACATCGGCACGATCCGCTCGTTTTACGAAGCGAACCTGATGCTCGCCCAGCCGAATCCGCAATTCGAGCTGGCCTCGGCGACGGCGCCGATCTATTCGAGGGCCCGGTTCCTGCCGCCGACGCGCTGCGACAACGCGACGATCGAGCGAAGCCTCGTGGCCGACGGCTGCGTGATCGGCGCCGATACGCGGATCGAAAACAGCGTGGTCGGCTTGCGCTGCCGCATCGGCCACAACGTGATCGTCCGCAACTCGATCATCATGGGCGCCGACTACTACGAAACGCCAAGCCAGTTGTCGGCCGACGGCGCGGAAGGCCATCCCCCCGTGGGCATCGGCGATTTCGCCGTCATCGACGGCGCGATCGTCGACAAGAACTGCCACGTCGGCGCCTATGCCAAGGTCACGCCGAGTGAACGGAAGACAAGCTACGGATTGGTGGGCCCCGGTTGCACGGTCTGCGACGGCATCCTGGTGGTCGCCAAAGACACGGTGATCCCTGATCGCTGGCACGTGTGACGGCCGTACTGGCGTCGCCCCCGGCCGCCCCTCAGAACCGCCACAATCCGCCTCTTTTCCCCGGTTCGTAGACGCCCACGAACCGATATGCCATATTTGATCGTATTGAATTCTTGGGCGCTTGGGCCCCGCTTTGCCAGGAGCTGTCGTTCGCATGAATCTCTGGAAATTGCTATCGCCGCGGCTCATTGCGCGCTGCGCCGCGCTCGTGGTTTGCGTCGCGTCGGCCGCCCCTGCCTGGGCCGCCAACGACCCGGCTTCGAGCGGAAAAATCGAGCCCTACGACTATCAAAAGAACCCGATCTTTCTCGACGAGCCGGAGGCGCCCCCGCCCGCATCGCGGGTCGAGAAACGCGTCGACAGCGGCAAGTATCCCGACGATAAAACGCTGCGCTACGAGCGCGAGATCGTCCGCTACTCCGATAACCACTTCGTCGCCGACGGCTACTACCGCGAGTTCTATCCCAACGGCCAAAAGTTCGCCGAGGGGCAGTACAAGAATGGCCGGCAGGACGGCGTCTGGACCTATTGGTTCGACAACGGCAAGGTAAACCGCAAGGCCGGCTACAAAGACGGCCAGCCAGACGGAAGCTGGGAGGTTTACAACGCCGACGGCGCCGTCGTCGCCAAACGCGGCTTCAAAAACGGCCAGCGCGACGGCCTGTGGGTCGTCTACGACGCGACCGGCAAGCAGCCGCTCCGCGAAGAACAGTACGCCGACGGCAAAGCCGACGGGGTCTGGAAAGTCTGGGATCCCTCGGGCAAGCAACGCACCCAGATGACGTTCAAGCAAGGTACGCGAGAAGGCCCTGCCGCCGAATGGGACGAGAAGGGCAACCCCCGCGCCGAAGTGAACTACAAAGACGGCAAGCTGGACGGCACCGCCACGCTGCACGGCCTGAACGGCGAGACAATCGTCCAACAGTACAAAGAGGGCAAACTGGATTCGGAATCGAAGACCGAGTCGAAAACAGAATAGAACTCCCCCCGAAATCCCCCAAGAATTGGGCTGCGCAGGTTTTCTGTCGGCGATCGGGTCGCAGTCACCGGCAAAACAGTGCGGTTTTTCCCGGCCGCCGGCGATTCTTCACGAAATCTTCACGTTTGGCCGGTAGAAACTGAAGCCGTCTCGGCCGCCGATCGGCTTTCCTCGTGTCCCGCCCAACCAGGCAAAATCGCCGGCTTTTGTCGGCGTACGGCCGGTTGTCGGGCTGCGCCGGCGAACGTGGTAAAATCTAAATATGACGACCGAGCCCGCCACCTACCTGCCCGAACACTTCATCAACCGCGAGTTGAGCTGGCTCGAGTTCAACGCCCGCGTGCTCGTAGAAGCGCAGGACGAGTCCAACCCGCTTTTGGAGCGGGTCAAGTTCCTGGCGATCTTCGCCTCGAATCTGGATGAATTCTTCATGGTCCGCGTGGCGGGTCTCCGCGAGCAGGCGTTCGGCGCCGAGTTGCCGCAGGATCCGCCTGCCGACGGACTGGCACCCCTCACGCAGTTGCAGTCCATCGCTCAAAAGACCGAACAGTTGGTGGCCCAGCAATACGCTTGCTGGAACCAATCGATCCTCCCCGCACTCGGCGCCGCCGGCATCCGCATCCACCGCGAGGCCGATCTCGAGCTCAAAGATCGCCGGTCGCTCGACAAGTACTTCCGCCAGGCCGTGTTTCCGGTGCTGACGCCGATGGCCATCGACCCCAGCCACCCCAGCCCGCGGTTCCACAATCGCGGCCTGTACCTGGCGGCGATGCTCAAGCGGACCTCGGGCATCGGCCCCGAGCGGCTGTTCGCCGTCGTCTTGGTGCCGCAGGTGTTGCAGCGGTTCGTGTCGGTCGAGCCCGACGACATGCGAAACTTCGTCCTCTTGGAGGACATGATCGCTTGCCGTTTGCCCGAGCTGTTCGGCGGTTACGAAATCGTCGACCATGCCACGTTCCGCATCACCCGCGACATGGACATCAACCTGCTGGAGCAGGAAGGCGACGACCTCTTGCGGTCGATCGAGTCGCGACTGCGAGTGCGGCAGCGAACCGAGGCCGTGCGGCTCGAAATCTCGGCGAACATGAACCGGGCGCTCTTGGAGATGCTGGTCAGCGAGGAAGCACTCCACTGCGAGACGAACTTTAGCGCGGTCGGCTACAACGAGGTCTATTCGATCCTCGGCCCGCTCGACATGACGTCGCTGCAGGAATTGGTGCAAAAGGTCGACCGCAGCGACTTGCGGGAGCCGACGTTCGTGCCGAAGCGGCCGCCCGAGCTCGAGAACGGCAGCGACCTATTCGCGGAGATCGCTGCCCACGACATCCTGCTGCACCATCCGTACGATTCGTTCGGCCCGGTGGTCGAGTTCATTTCGCAGGCCGCCCGCGACCCCAACGTGCTGGCCATCAAGCAGACGCTCTACCGCACCAGCGGCGACAGCCCGATCGTCCGTGCCCTGGCCGAGGCCGCCGAGAACGGCAAGCACGTCACGGCCCTGGTCGAGCTCAAAGCGCGATTCGACGAAGCGAACAACATCGTCTGGGCCCGGCAGATGGAACGGGCCGGTGTGCATGTCGTGTTCGGCTTCATGGAGTTCAAGACCCACTGCAAGATAGCGATGGTCGTCCGCAAGGAAGGCAAGAAAGTCCGCCGCTACGTCCACCTCGGCACCGGCAACTACAACCCGACGACCGCGCTGATCTACACCGACCTGGGCCTGTTCACCGCCGACAAGACGATGGCCGACGACGTTTCGGCGTTGTTCAATTTCCTCACCGGCTACTCGCAAAAATACGATTGGCAGAAGCTTGCCGTCGCGCCGATGGACTTGAAGCTCCGCACGCTCTCGCTGATCGACGAACAGGCCGAGCGGGCCCGACAGGGCAAGAAGTCGCGGATCTTCGCCAAGCTCAACTCGCTGGTCGACCGTACGACGATCGAGGCCCTCTACCGCGCCAGCCAGGCCGGCGTGCAAATTGACCTGGTGATCCGCGGCATTTGCTGCCTGCGGCCGGGGCTCGCCGGCATCAGCGACAACATCCGCGTCCGCAGCATCGTCGACCGCTTCCTCGAGCACAGCCGCATCCTAGTCTTCGGCGAAGGCGTAAAGCAGCAGGTGTTCCTGTCCAGCGCCGACTGGATGCCGCGCAACTTCGACCGTCGCGTCGAGGTAATGTTCCCGGTCGAAGCTGAAGCTTTGCGGTGGCAGATCGTCGAAAAAATCATCCCGGCCTACCTCCAGGACAACCGCCGCACCCGCGTGCTGAACGCGGACGGCAACTACGTCCGCGTCGATGTTCGCGAAGGCGAGTCCCCGCACCGCAGCCAGACTGAGTTGCTGTCGTCCGCCACGGCCAGGAAGCCGGCGCCGCCGGTCGAAGCCGCGCCGCCAGCCGCCGCGATCCCCGCCGCCGCCGACTCGGTCGCCCAAACCAACGGCGCTCCCTTACGCGAGAAAAAGAAGAAAAAGGACAGGAAAGGCTCGGCGTCACCGCGGTAGGGTGTGTGTTACGTCATCGGGCCACCGCGTGCACGGCGGGCAACCGCTAAAGCGTTTGCTTGCCGAGCGGCGTGCGCTGCCAAAGCTCGACTGTCTTCTCCGCGTGGGAAAACCTGGCGTCGAAGAATTCCAGAAAGCCCGCGTGCCCCAGAATGGGCTCCGACCATGTCTCCGGTACGATGCCGATAGTCACGCGACGAGCAAAGACTTCGCCGCTCTGCCGAACTTCGAGATTGCAGATCCCATATCGGGCGGATACCTCTCCGCTGGCCGACTCGATGCCATACGTTTCCTCACCGATCGATTCGACACCGAGGTATTCAGCCATCTCTTCGGTGATGTACGACTCGTCAGCCCCCGTGTCGAGAAGGCTCCAAATAATCGCGGATGATGCCCGGCCGGAAATGCGAACCGGGATCACTGGTCGATGGATGTTCGACGCGCCCGGCGTTGCCGGCGTGGGTTTTACGTCGTACGGCTGATAGCTAAATCTCACCGCGCCATCCCGATGATGCGGACGTCGGGACGCGGGACCTTTTCGAACTGCGCATCAGACTCCCCCGCCTTGGCAGCCGATGCAGCGCAATTTTTGAGCGTGTCGGCGCTGGCTATGATACGGGTCGCGTCCGAATTCCAAGCAATCCACTTGCCGCCGAATTCCTTCGGCACGGACGGGCGCCGGTGGGGTTGGCCTTGGGAAAGATCGGGCATGGTTCGTTGCTCCTACACGTACTACAAAGTGTAGCATGCCACGCACACAAAGTCACCAGTGCCTGCCGCGAATCCCCTGCGTAACCGCCTTCACGCCGCGCGAAGCAGCTGCGTCTCAGTTGACAGTTGCAACGGGCGGATCAGCGGCGCCGCCGATTCCTCGTCGTCCACCGCCCGCTGGATGGATTCGATGTACCGCAGGATCGAGTGATCGGTGAGGGCATCGAACTCCCATTTCTTGAGTCCGCCGACGAAGCCTCGCCAGCGGTCCTTCGTTCGCTGCCAGGTGGTGAGCTGGCGAATCTCGCCGTAGGCGTTGAGGTACACTTCCTGCCCCTTGTGCCGGTAGCCGAGCCACCACGGCGGCACGCGCGCGACAATGTCGTTGTTATTCACCCAGCGGTAGGCCTCGTAGTGGACGTAGTTCACGTAGCGGCCGTTGCCGACGCGCGGGCTGCCAAACGTGTAAAGCGACCGCGGGTTCGATTCGATGTGCGAGAGCTTGCAACGGCTGGCGCAGATGGTCGCCATCGCGCCGCCGAGCGAATGGCCCGTAAACCACACCGGCCGCGAGTTGTTCACAAGCGCCTGCTCGAGCCGTGGCCAGAGGTCGTCGACTTCGTGCTTGAAGCCGCGATGCACGCGGCCGGCCGTTTCGGCCACGACTTTCGCCAGGTCGAGGTCGGCGCGGATGTCGTTCCAGTCGTTCGGCTCCGTGCCGCGACAGACGATCACCCGGTCGTCGTCGTTGCCGAAGATGTATGCTTGCGCGCCGTCGTGGTCGTAGTAGCGAATCTCGGGGAAACCGACGCGAAAGGCCAGCCGCCCCGCCTCGGCCCGCGAAAGATAGCAAATCGCCGAGAGCTCGGCGAACAACAGCGACCGCTGCAAGAAGCTCAGCGTGTCAATCGGTCCGCCGACGCGCGAACGCATCGGCACCACGTCGCCCCAATCGGGAGCCATCGCGGCATCGAGCGAACGAACGGCAAAACCCATGACAAGACGCGCCGGAAATCGAGGAGCGACAGGAAATAAGCGTTTATCCTTAAATCGGCAGCGTGGCCACTTCTAATTAGCGGGCGAGCTTGCTCGCCGAGAATGCGCGGCGCAAAGAAACGGCCAGCAAGCTGGCCCGCTAAACGCCGGTGACTTTGCCCCATCCTGCACGTCACTCCGCATTTGCCGACGCCGACAAATCTTCGAAATACGCCCGCGCCGACGCTTGCTCTGCTAGCATCTTCTCGCGTGTCGGAGCGTCGACTGCCTTCAGCCCACGGACGCGCGCTTCCGCCGCGTCGATCCAATCGAGGAAGAACTTCAAGCTCGCGCGGCTCACCCGCGGCCGGCCGGCCTGTTCGACGTAGTACGGGCCGCTCGCAGCAAATTGGTAGTTCTTCACGTTGTTCGTCACCGCCCGCACCAGGAACCAGCCGCTCGCTTCGAACTCCAGCGGCGGCAGCTTGCCGCCCGACTCGGCGAACTTGTCGAGCCGCACCTCCTGCTCGACCCGCCCGTCCTTGACGATCTGCAAATAGTCGACCGGAACGCGGGTCGCCAGGTCGAGCCCGATCTCGAACGACAACTTTCCGCGATTGTCGAGGTGAAAGACGTGTCCCGGCCGTTGCCCATCGACATGCGGCCGCAAGAGCGGCCCGTTCGTCACGAACACCGCGCCCGCGTCGAGCCCGTCCCACCACGCCGCCGGCGAAAAATCCTGGCCGCAATACACGTACACGCGGTTGATGCCGAGCGGATTGCCGTTTGTGCCCGAGCCGCTGCCGGCCGCCGGTGGAATTCGCAGCCCGCAATTCAGCACGTGTTCGTAGATCGTCTCCGACCAGCGGCCGTTGCCGGTGTGGCCGGGGAAAAACGTCTTGTCCCGCGGCCGGCCATCATCTTCGTTGTCGACGACCGCGTCGCGCAGCGCGTGGTGGTGAATCACTTCGATCGCGTCGAGCTCGCCGCTGGAGAGCCACACCGGCAGATCCCAGGCGTACGGCATGCGGGCCACCACGTGCCCGCCGAGCCGCTTCGCTTCGCGGAGGATTTCGAGCGATGTCTTTCCAGCGGCGTCGAGCGGCTTGGCGAGTTCGAACACCAGCAGCCCCGCCGCCAACGTGTTCTTTCCCGTGTCGTCACGATTCGGCACATAGGCCAGCGACTCGGCCCGCAGCGCCAACGGCACGTCGTCGGCTCGGCGCTCGGCGTCGAGGTCGCCGGCCCACCAACCCTCTTTCGCCAAATCGGCAAAGCGGTGCATCTCGATTCGCTTCGAGTCGTCGGCGTGCCGTTCGATCTCGAAGTGCCCGTTCTGAGTGCGATACTCGGGGCCGGCCTCCAAGTCGAACGTGTATTGCCCGATTCGCAGCGGGAGCATCAACTTGCCGTCGACGTAGAAATGGTCGGCGTACTGGTGGAGCCCTTCGGCGCGGAGTTTCACGGGCCGGTCGCGGCTACTCTTGAGATGCATCCGCGCCGCGATCGGCTGGCCGGTGTCTGCATCGACGATTTCAATCGCGAGTTGCCCGTCGCTATGCGGCGCAGCATGTGCCAAGCCCAACAGAAGTTGGCAACACAGCAGCAGACGGAGGAGTCTAGCCAGGATCATCGTCGGCGTCGCATGTCGGGCGTGGACGGGCGTTGATGGGTTTCGTGGAACTCGACCCCACCCTACGATCAACTCTAGCATTCGCCGGCAACTCTAGCATTCGCGGGCGCGAGGAGTGGAGTACAATTGCCCAGCCCCCTGCAATCGCAGGGCAACTGCGATAGAATGGGTGGATTCTCAACAATTCGCAAACCGCAACGCCCGCCATGGCCAAAGACCCCTACGCAGCCCTCGGCCTCAAACGTGACGCCTCGGACGACGACATCCAGAAGGCCTATCGCAAGCTGGCGCGGAAGTACCATCCGGACATGAACCCGGATGATGCCAGCGCGAAAACCAAGTTTCAGGAGGTCCAGTCGGCGTTCGAAATCCTCAGCGACGCCGAGAAGCGCAAACGCTTCGACCAATTCGGCGACGCCGAGCCGCACTTCGGACCCGGCGGCCCCGGAGGATATCCCGGCGGCGCGAAGTGGACCTACTCGACCGGCCCGCAGACCTATCCGTTCGATCTCAACGACGTGTTCGGCGGCGGTGGCGGCGAGGAAGGCGCGGGCGGATTCGCCGACCTGTTCAAGCAATTTCGCCGCGGTGGTGGCGGCGGACAACGCGCGGCCCCGGCCGCCCGCGGTGCCGATCTGAAGCACGAAATGACCGTACCCTTCGCCACGGCCGTCCGCGGCGGCGAGGCGGCCGTCTCGGTCCAGCGGGCCGACGGCAACCTCGAAACCATCACCATCAAGATCCCGGCCGGCATCGACGACGGCAAACGCATCCGCATCCGCGGTCAGGGCGAGCCCGGCGCGGGCAGGGCGCCGGCGGGCGACATCCTGGTCACGATCCGTACCAGCCCCCACCCGTTCTTCCGCCGCACGGGCATCCGCCTCGACGTCCGCGTTCCTGTGACGCTGGCCGAGGCCGCCCAAGGCGCGAAGATCGACGTTCCCACGCCCTGGGGCACGATCGCGCTGTCGATCCCGCCCGGCACCTCCAGCGGCAAGCGGCTCCGCGTCAAGGGCCACGGCGTGCGGCCCAAAAGCGGCGAGCCCGGCGATCTGTTCGCGGAAATACAAATCGTGCTCCCCAGCGAACTATCGGAAGAAGAACGCCAGCAACTGGCCGACGTCTCCGCCCGCCATCCTCAACACCCCCGCGCGGAACTGCGATGGTAACCGGCAATCTATCTCCGGAGCTGGCAACGAAATTACTCGCACTTCAAGAGTCCGTCAAAGTGCCTCTTGAGCGCCTCGATCCGCCTCGCCGCGCGGCGGTGCTGATGGCAATCCTGGCGCTGGTGCTCACCGGAATCGCCTTGGTTGCCTGCGTGATGATCGGCGGCCACTGGGTGCGGCGGCTCGCGCGGCACGGGCTCGGACGCACCAAGGACACGACTCACGTCGAAAACCAGCGCTGCGCGCCGCCCTGCGGCCGATCCTGCCCGAGGGCCAACCCGGCGAAACCACCGTCGCCCAACGCGGCGGCGACGAAACCGTGGCGGGCGGTTAAGCCGCCAGCCGACGGCGATCCTACCCATGGCCGACCTCCAATTCCCGAAACGGCTGCGACTGCTGAAGCCGGCCAACTTCGAGCGCGTGATGCAGGGCCGCGCGTCGGCGACCGACGCACTGATGCGAATGTACGGCATGGCGAACGACCTGGGTCATCCGCGGCTCGGCCTCGTCGTGTCGCGCCGCATCGGCAATGCGCCCACGCGCAACTCCTGGAAGCGAGCGTTGCGCGAAGCCTTTCGACTCGCCCAGCACGAGTTGCCCGCCTGCGACCTGGTGTGCCTGCCACACCGCGACGCGGTGCCCGACGTGGGTCGGCTCGTGGGATCGTTTGCGAAGCTCGCCCACCGCATCGACGCCGAGCTGCGTCGCCGGAGCGACCGATGAACCGCAGGTTGAGCTACTGGGCCGAACGACTCTGGCGTCTGCCCCGCCACGCGCTGGTCGCGGCGGTGCGAGTCTACCAATGGACGATCAGCCCGCTGGTGGGCCCGCGGTGCCGTTTCGAGCCGTCCTGCAGCGCGTACTTCATTCAGTCGGTGGAAAAGTACGGTGCCGTTCGGGGGACGCTCCGCGGCCTGGCCCGCATCGCCCGCTGCCACCCGTTTCACCCCGGTGGCTACGATCCCCCTTGAAAACGAGGTGTTTTTCGCGGCAAAGGCTGTTTGCGATCGCTAGCACCCGTTGGCCCACTGCTTCGCTTGCGTCCCGCCTTGACCCTAAATCCCGCAATCAGTACTCTTCGCCGGCCCAGTGAGCAATCCGCGCCTCTCGAACTGCGGTTCGAAGCTTTGCGATTCGTCACGGGCCGCGGCTGCGCACGATGTGCGGCCGAGGAGAAATCGCAATTCATCTGCCGAGGAACGCCGGGCATGAAGCGTCGCGCCCCAGTCGACCAACGTTTCCACACACGACACCCGTGGCCGTGTTGGATCGCTCTGTCGTTATTGGCGTGCGCGGGTTGCATGAATTCAATCCTGCGCCAGCAGAGCCCCGAAGCCAGCCTCGACCTGCCGCCGACGCCCGACGTTCCGCTGATCGCCCAGTACACGCAACCGTACGGGATAAACTACGTCAAAGTGGAATCGGTCTCGCTGGTGACTGGTCTGTCGGGCACCGGATCCGACCCGCCGCCCTCGCCGCAGCGGGCCACGCTGCTGAACGACATGGAACGGCGCGGCGTCACCGATCCCAACGACGTGCTCGCGTCGCCCAACACCTCGCTGGTGCTGGTGCGGGCCTATCTCCGGCCAGGCATCCAAGAAGGCGATCGCTTCGACGTCGAGGTCCGCGTCCCCTCGCGCAGCGAAACGACCAGCCTCCGCGGCGGCTGGGTTCTGCCGGCGCGGCTCACCGAAATGGCCGTCCTCGGCGAACAAATCCGTCAAGGCAACGTCTTGGGCATCGCCGAAGGGCCGGCGCTGGTCGACCCGTCGGGCGACCCCAAAACCGACCCGGCGCTCGTCACGCGCGGCCGAATCCTCGGCGGCGGCGTAGCGCTCAAGTCGCGCTCGCTCGGCTTGGTGATCGGCCACCAGCACCAATCCGTCCGCATGAGCGAGCAGGTGGCCTCGGCCATCAACCATCGCTTCTACACCCACATCGACGGGCGCAAGCAGGGCGTGGCCACGCCCAAGACCGAAGAGTTCGTCGAACTCGCGATGCATCCGCGCTACAAGGACAACGTCGGACGCTACATGCGCGTGGTGCGCAACATCCCCGTCGCTGAATCGTCTCAAGTCTTGCAAGATCGCCTCAAGCTGCTGGACCACCAGCTCGCCGATCCGCTCACCGCCGCCAATGCCGCCATTCGCCTGGAAGCGGTCGGCAATGAGCAGGCGATCGAGATTCTCAATCGCGCGCTCGTGATTGACGACCCGGAAGTCCGCTTTTATGCGGCCGAGGCGCTGGCGTATTTGGACCAGACCTCGGCCGTGAAGACTTTGGCCGCCGTCGCCCGCGACGAACCCGCCTTCCGCGCCAACGCGCTAGCCGCGCTCAGCGCCATGGACGATGTCGTGGCCTACGACGCGCTCGACGGCACTGCTCGAGGTGCCGAGCGCCGAAACTCGCTACGGCGCCTTCCGCTCCCTGTGGGCGATGAACGAACACGATCCGCTCGTGCGCGGCGAGAAGATGGGCGACCAATTCACCTTCCACGTGCTCGACGTTTCCGGTCCGGCGATGGTCCACGTCACCGACAGCTACCGGCCCGAGGTCGTGCTCTTCGGCAAGGATCAGCAATTCTCGTTGCCGCTGGTGTTCGACGCCGGGCCGAGCATTCTGGTCAACGGCCAGAGCGGCGGAAAAATCATCGTCAGCCACTTCAAGCCCGGCCTGGAGCCGGAACAACGGACCGTTTCCACCAGCGTCGAAGAGGTGATCCGCGCGATCGTCGAGCTGGGCGGCACGTATCCCGACGTCGTCCAGGCCCTGCAGCAGGCGAAACACGACGGCGCGCTCAAGAGCCGGTTCCTCGTCGACGCGCTTCCTCAGCCCGGCCGGCGGTTCGACCGGGAAGATGCCCTCGATCGAGCGGACGAACAGCGCAACGCACCTTCATCCGGTCAGCAAGACTCCCCGCTCGACGTCTCGACTCCGCTGCCGAATCTGTTCACGCAGCAGCGCTGAAGAAATTCGGATTGCGGATTTCGGATTGCGGATTGAACAGAATGCAATCCGCGATCCGAAATCCACAATCCGCAATTCATCTTCCATGCTCAAGGCCCTCGAACTCTCCGGCTTCAAAAGCTTTGCCGATCGCACGCGGTTCGACTTTCCTCGCGGCGTGTCGATCGTCGTCGGGCCGAACGGGTCGGGAAAGTCCAACGTCGTCGACGCCGTGAAATGGGTCCTCGGCTCGCAGAGCGCCAAGTCGCTCCGCGGCCAGGAAATGGTCGACGTCATCTTCAACGGCTGCGCCACCCGCGGACCGCTCGGCACGGCCGAGGTCACGCTGACGCTCGACAACAGCGAGGGCCAACTGGCCATCGACTCGCGCGACGTGCACGTCACGCGCCGCGTCTATCGCAGCGGCGAGGGCGAGTACCTGATCAATCGCCAACCCTGCCGCCTCCGCGACATCCGCGAGCTGCTCTCGAGCACCGGCATCACTACCGAAGCCTACTGCATCATCGAGCAAGGCAAAGTCGACTCGCTCCTCCAGTCGTCGCCCCGCGACCGGCGGTTGATCTTCGAAGAGGCGGCCGGCATCAGCCAATTCAAAGCCAAGAAGGCCACCGCCGGACGGCGACTGGAGCGAGTCGAGCAGAACTTGCTCCGCCTGTCCGACATCGTCGACGAGGTGGAGAGCCGATTGCGGAGCGTAAGGGCCCAAGCCGGCAAAGCTCGCCGCTACCGTGAGTCCGCCACGCGGTTGCAACACCTGCGAACCCAGGTCGGGCTTGTCGATTGGCGGGCGTTCACGCGGCGGATCAACACACGCGACGCTCAGCTGGCCGAGCTCGGTCGCCAGCACGCCGACCAGGAAGCCGCGCTGCGCGAACTCGAATCGCGAGCCCAAGAACTCGACGCGCAGCAAGAAGCCGCGGTCCAGGCACGCCGCGGCTGGAATCGCAGGCGTCTTCCACGCGGGCTGAAATCGCGGCGCTCGATTCGAGCCTCGCGGGCCAGGCGGCCCGGCAGGCCGACGTCGAGCAGGAAATCGAGCGCTTTCGCCGCCAACTCGTGGCGATGAGCACGCGGGCGGGAAGCGTGTCGGGCCAACTCCGCGATGCGGCCGAAAACCTCGATTCCGCCGTCGCGGAGCACGCCGCGGCAAACGACGAGTATCGTACGCAACTGGAGCTAAGCAGCTCCGCTCAAGCGGCGCTGGGCACCGCAAAATCCCTCCTCGAAGAAAAGCGTACCGCGCACTTGGAAGCGCTGCGCAACGCGGCGCACTTGGCGAATCAGATGACGACGCTCCAGTCGCAGCTCGATTCGGCACGCAGCGACCGCGAAAAATGCCGTAGTCGGCTCGAAGAATTGCACGAGCAACAAAGCACCCTGGCCGCTCAACTCGCCGAGCACGAGCGTCTCGAGGCGTCGGCCCAGGCCCAATTCGACGCCTGCCAGTCGGAGGTTCGGTCGGTGGAAACCCGGCTTGCCACGCTCAAGCAGGAGATTCACCGCGTCGACAGCCAGCATCGACAGCTCGAAAGCCAACTCACTCGCACCCGCGAGCGGATCGACGTGCTGACCGAACTGCACCAACGGCTCGAAGGTCTCAGCTCCGGCGTGAAGGAAGTGCTCGTTGCCGCCCAGAGCGAGCCGGCCGGCCCCTACGGCGACGTCCGCGGCGTCGTGGCCGACCTGTTCCACGTCGACGTCGACTCGGCGCCATTGGTCGACGTGGCACTGGGCGAGTTCTCGCAGTACGTCGTCGTCACTTCCGCGGGGCGGCTCTTCGACTGGCTCAACGAAAAGCCGCTTGCGGTCGTCGGCCGTGTCGGTTTTCTGCGGCTCGATAGCGGGCCGCGGCGGGGCGAAGCGGCAACCACGGTCGACCTCAGCGGCGAGGCGGGCGTGATGGGCCGGGCCGATCGCTTCGTCGAGACGGCGCCGGAATTCGTCCCGCTCGTCGAACGGCTGCTGGGCCGCACCTGGTTCGTCGATCGGCTCTCGACCGCGCTCCGCCTCGCGCAAACGGCCGGCCGCGGGCTGGCGTTTGTCACCAGCGACGGCGAGCTGCTCGCCGCCGACGGCACGCTGGTCGTCGGCCCGCGCCAGGTCTCGGCCGGATTGCTCTCCCGCCGCAGCGAGTTGCGGGCCTGCCACGAGCAACTGGCGGAGCTCGAGAAGCAACTCGCTCACCAACACATGGTTCACGCCCGGCTCGAGGCTGAGCAGGCACAAGGCGAACTGCAACTCGCCGGGATACACGCCAAATCAAACGAGTCTTCCGCCAGGCTCACTGAGCTCCGTCAGCAGACGGCCGCCGCCCGTGGTCAACACCAACAAGCGGCTCACGCCGCCCGCCGCGTGGCCAGCGAACTGCAAAGTACGGAAGAACAATGCGCCGTGAGCGAGTACGAAGTCGATTCAACCCGCGATCGTCACCTCTCCGCCGACGAAGCCGCCCGCAGGCTCGAATCCGAGCAAGCCGCGGCCACGGCCGAAGTGCAAGCCATCGACCGGCGGCTCGCGGCGCTCCAGTCGACCACCACGGAAAAACAGATCGCGGCCGCCAAGTGCGAGCAACTGGTCGACATGCTGCGGGCCCAGCTCGAGCAAGCCCAGCGTGATCAGCACGAACGCGACATGGCGCTGGCCGAAACGCGCGAGCGGCTCGCCGATCGCCAACAGCAGCTCGCCGAACTCGACGCCGAGATGCTCGCCGCCCGTCAATCGCTGGCCGAGCTGTTCCTCGTGAAGCAGCACCAGGCCGCGGAGCTTGCCCGACAGGCCGACGCCGACGATCGACTGCGCGCACTGCGTCAAGAGATCCAGGAACGCGTCCGCCAGGATCGCGGCCAGCTCACTCAGCTCCAGTCGCAGCAGCACCAACTCGACGTGGCCACGAACAAGCTCCGCCACCAACGCCAAACCCTCGTCGAGCGCATGCAGGACGACTACGGCATCGACCTCGCCGCGGCCGGCGAGCTCGCTTCAGCGAACGGGGAAATCGGTGCGCGTGACGAAGTCGAACGCGAAATCACCCAACTCCGCGACCAGCTCAACCAACTCGGCGCCGTGAACCTCGATTCCCTCGACGAGCTGGACGAGCTGGAGTCGCGTTTCAACGGCCTCTCGCTGCAGTACCGCGACCTGGTCGACGCCAAGGCGGCGCTCGAGCGAATCATCCAGCGGATCAACGTGGAGAGCCGCCAGCTCTTCCTGGCAACCTTGGAGGTTGTCCGCGGCCACTTCCGGGAACTGTTCCGTCGGCTCTTCGGCGGTGGCGAGGCCGACGTCGTGCTTGAAGACGCCCAAGACGTGCTCGAAGGCGGCATCGAAATCGTCGCCTGCCCACCCGGCAAGGAGGCTTGCAGCATCTCGCTGCTCTCCGGCGGCGAAAAGACGCTCACCTGCGTGGCGCTGCTGCTAGCGGTCTTTCGCTCGAAGCCCAGCCCCTTCTGCATCCTCGACGAGGTCGACGCCGCGCTCGACGAGGCGAACATCGGTCGCTTCATCCAAGTGTTGCGCGAGTTTCTCTCCTTCACGCAGTTTGTGGTCGTCACCCATTCGAAAAAGACGATGGCGGGCGCCGACACGCTCTATGGCATCACGATGGAGGAGTCGGGCGTCTCGAAACATGTTTCGGTCCGATTCGAGGACGTCAGCGAGGACGGCCGGATCAATCTCCGCAGCGACAACGCGCTCCGTCGCGCCGCGTGACGTTGGCATTGGCATCGCAAGTTTCATGCGTTGCACCACCGCTGGCACTCGCCCCACCCACCCCGCCCCCCTAAGCCTTGGCTCGGCGCTCTGCGCCACCGACCGTTCCGAGCGATCCCTACGCCCGTGCGAAGCGATATAACCGATTCTGCCCTCAGGACTGTCGAAACTTTCTAAAGTTCCAGGGCCTGTTAAATCGAAATTATCTATCGGATGGGTCGGCTTCCGGCAGCCGCGCACTTTGGTGTGTGGTCGCTACGGAAATCGACTCGCAGGGGGGAGCCTGCCAAACCGTCCTACCTTTGGTCGAATTGCGAATGGTCGTGCGCCGTAAGGCGTCGGCCGAAAGCAAGCGTCTCCCTGTGCGTCCTCACCAGGACTTCGCGCGCTTTAGCCGTGCGAGCTGGTTCGGTGGAAGCGATTGTTCCGATTGAAGCGCCCGGCGCTTCACCAAATCGTAACGATCGAAGGGTTTTCACCGATCTCTGCTCGCAATGCTAGCCGATGCGAATTGTGGAAGTGAAGGAGCGGATCAGAAGGACCTGAGCCAACCCATTGAGGTGAATAGTAGGATCGCCCCGACCCAGACGTTCGTGAAACGTTTGCCCACAGCCAGCGCGAGGGATTGAAGCGCATGACGGTGGCACACGAACGCGGGGCAGATTGAAATCGGCCGCGACGTGACTTCCCTCCACGGCCGACGACTCAGCGGACAATTAGCAAGATAATTGGAGAGCCCGATGAAGGTCTTTACTACTGGTCAGGTCGCGAAGATCTGCAAAGTGGCCCCGCGCACGGTCAGCAAGTGGTTCGACTCGGGACGCCTCAAGGGATACCGCATCCCCGGCTCCCAGGACCGCCGCATCCCGCGTGAGTATTTGATCAAGTTCCTCAAGGAACACGGCATGCCACTGGGCGATCTCGAGGACGAGGCCATGGCCAAAGTCCTGATCGTCGCTCAGGACCAAGTCTTGATCGAAAACCTCAAACGCGAGCTGCCGGCGGAACGCTCGTTCCGCAACTCGACTGCTGCCAGCGGCTTCGAAGCAGGTATTCAGGCGGAAAGCTTCCATCCCGACTGCATCATTGTCGATTTCTCGATCGGTCAGGTCGAAGCGCTGCAGATTTGCCAGAATCTGCGCCGCAACACCGAGTTCGGCAACACGATTTTGATCGCGCTGCTGCCCGACGACGGTTCGGCCGCCAACTTCGATCGCTCGGCGATCAACGAAACGTTCAAGAAGCCGTTCGACGCGGCCCTGCTGGCCGAACGCTTGCGGACGCTGATCGGCGCGAAGAAAGAGTTGGTGTAGTTGGCCGCGTCGCTCGCGACGCACGGATTGCATGTTGATCACCTAACCCGCCGCGGAACTATCCTCCGCGACGGCCTACATATCGAACAGGGTCGGTCGAACGAATCGACCGCGTGGCGGCGGAGACATCCCGTCCCTCCGTCAGCCACGACCCAAACACGGCAAGCCCGGTTGCTCCCACGCAGCCGGGCTTTTTTATTTGTCGGCAGGCACTCTACCCTTGCCGCGGACCGGTTAACTTCGCAAAGTAGCTGCGGTTATCCTGGTGAGGGTCCCGCGTGCCCTCGACGGCCCATCGCAAGGCCTTACAATGTGGTAACTTGGGCGACGCATTTGGCCCCGGTTGATGCGGCGGCCAATCCGCCGAACGCCCCGGGGGCAAACACCCTGGGCCCCACCACCCCCTGTACCTCGCGATGACCGAACTAACCCATTTCGACGCCGCTGGCGCCAGCCGCATGGTCGACGTCGGCGACAAGCCCGTGAGCCGCCGCTTGGCTCGGGCGAGCGCCCAAGTGCGGATGGCCGCCGAGACGCTCGCCTTGATCCTCGGGCGGCAGACAAAAAAGGGAGACGTACTGGAGGTGGCCCGTCTGGCCGGCATCATGGCCGCCAAGCGGACCGCCGACTTGATCCCGCTGTGCCACCCGTTGGCCATCGACTCGGTTGCCGTGGACTTCACATCTCCGGACGGCGAGACGCTGGTCATCGGCGGCACGGTTTCCGTCAAGGCCAAGACCGGCGTCGAAATGGAGGCCCTGACCGTGGTTTCCGTCGCGGCCCTGACCGTTTACGATATGTGCAAATCGGTCGACCGCGGCATCACGATCGAACGCATTCAACTGGAAGAAAAATCCGGCGGCCGCAGCGGACACTGGCTGCGTGAAACAACCGAGTGAAATGCTCCCGTTAGCCGGCGGGCTCGTCCCGCCGTGGATCACCGTTCCCGCCCCGAAAGGATTCCCATGAGCACCGTCCGCCAGCCTCCCGCCGACCTCCAGCAGGCGCTCGCCACGCTCTACCAGAGCATTGCCGGCGAGCTCCGCCGCGTCGACGCCCGGCTGGCCGACGAGCTCCACAACGACCATGCCCAGGCGAACGAGGTCATTCGCCACGGCATCCGCCTCTCGGGCAAACGACTCCGCCCGGCCCTGCTCCTCTTGGCCGGCCAGGCGGTCGGACGCTTGCGCGACGAACACATCACGCTCGCCGCCGTCGTCGAGATGATCCACACCGCGACGCTGGTGCACGACGACGTGCTCGACGAAGCCGCCATCCGCCGCCATGAAGATACCGTCAACGCCCGCTGGAACAACGAAACCAGCGTCCTGTTGGGCGACTTCCTCTTCACCCACGCCTTCTACCTGGCCAGCACGCTCGAGAGCACCTACGCCTGCCGCACCATCGGCCGGGCCACCAACATCGTCTGCGACGGCGAGCTGCGGCAGACTATCACCAGCGGCGACGTGCACCTCTCCGAAGACGACTACCTCGCCATCGTCGAGGCCAAGACGGCTGAACTTTGCGCGTGCTGCTGCGAGCTCGGCGCCTACTACGCCGGCGGCGACGAGGAAATCGTCGCCCGACTGGCCTCTTTCGGCCGCAACCTCGGCATCGCGTTCCAAATCGCCGACGACCTTCTGGACCTCGAAGGCAACGAAATCAACACCGGCAAGTCGCTCGGCACCGACCTGGCCAAGCGCAAGATGACGCTCCCGCTGATTCACGCCCGCGACACGCTCGACCCCCGCGAACGCCAGAGTTTTCTGGCGTCACTGGCGGCCGACCCGGCCTTCGCTCGCGAGTCCCTGCTGAACTACCTCACGCTCCAGGGCTCGTTCGACTACACCCGCGAGCAAGCCCAGCTCTACGCCGACCGCGCCCAGGCCGAACTGGCGTTCCTAACCGACAGCTCCGCCAAAGACGCCCTGGTCGCCCTGGCCGAGTTCGCCATCGCCCGGCGGGGCTGAAAAAGTCCGCACAATTGCCGCCGAGGGCATTTTTTCGCCCGCAGCCGGTTTTGTGAGCTACACTTTCAATGGCGGTGTTCTCCGCCCGCGAATCTCTCAAAATCTCTCACCACGCCTTTTCCTCGCGGCTCGACCGAGCCGCAACAACGATCTATTCCGACTGATTGGCTATTCGGAGCAGCGGAGCCGACCGCCCCGCTCGACTTTTCGCGATGTACCCCAGTTGATCGACCCAGCCGGCCGTCGGGAGCCCCGCTCCGCGAGCCGGCCGCCGGTGTGCGCATGCGCACCGGAGCGAAGGCCGGTGGAGATTTCGAACATGCTCGCCGCAAAAAATCGTCCGCGTCGCCTTGCGGCCCGCCGAGCGGCCGCCGCCGCCGAGCTGGCGATTTGCCTGCCGCTGATCGTCTTCCTGCTGCTGGCTTCGCTCGAAGCCTGCTCGATGATCTTCCTCGACCACAGCCTGACGATCGCCAGCTACGAAGGCGTCCGCCAGGCGATCAACTACGACGGCACCAACGCCGACGTCCTTGCCCGCTGCGACGAGATCATCGCCGAACGCGGCGTCAAGAGCTCGGCGATCGCGATCAGCCCGGCCAACGTGGCCACCGTCAACCGCGGCACGCCGATCACCATCACCGTTTCCGCGCCCTGCAGTCCGAACGCCATCTTGCCGCTGTGGTTCTACGGCGGCAAGACGCTGACCTGCTCCACCACGATGGTTAAAGAATAGACGCCCACGCAATTCACCAACAGCATGCGAGACGAACCATGAACCGCGCACGACGACGACTCCGATTCCCAACCAAGTGGCTCAGCAAGCGAGGCGCGAGCAATCGCAACGGTGCGATCGTGGTTCTCGCCGCCCTGATGATGATCGTGTTCCTGGCGAGCGTGGCCTTCTCGGTCGACGTGGCCTACATGCAGCTCACCAAGACGAAGCTCCGCTCGGCGACCGACGCCGCCGCCCGCGCCGCCGGCGAGGGGCTCTCCCGCGCCCAAGACACCGCCTACGCCCGCCAGGCCGCCAAAGACATCGCCGCCGCCAACCTGGTCGCCGGCAAGCCGCTGCTGCTCGACGACTCCGACGTCATCTTCGGCAAGTCGGAGCAACAGCAGAGCGGCGCGTGGGCCTTCACGCCGAACGGCCAACCGATCAACGCTGTCCGCGTCAACGGCCGACGCACCCGCACAGCCCCCTCGGGCAGCGTGCCGATCTTCTTCGGCCGCGTGTTCAACGTGTTCGACTTCCAGCCCGTTCAGGCGGCCACCGTCGTCCGCCTCGACCGCGACATCTGCATCGTCGTCGACCGCTCCAGCTCGATGAAGCTCTACCTCACCGACCCAGGTGGCTTAATGTCGACCGGTGACTCGCGCTTCTGCCAACCGCCCAACATGGCACTGAGCCGCTGGGGAGCCCTCTCGGTCGGCATCGACCGCTTCGTCGCCGCGCTCGACACTACGCCCCAATCCGAATACGTCGGCTTGGTCTCCTTCGCCAGCAGCTACACCGCCTGCAGCCTGCACCAACAATGCCTCCGACATCAATTGCAATCTCAGTTCGAACAGCGCCGCAGTCACCTCCGCCATGGCGCACCCTCTCCACGAAAAAGTGGAACGGCGCCACCGACATCGGCGCCGGCATCACGAAAGGCATCCAAGTCCTGACCGGCCCGTACGCACGACCGTTCGCCGCCAAGACGATGGTCCTGATGAGCGACGGCGCCTACAACCAGGGCAGCGTCCCGCACGTGGTCGCGGCCCAGGCGGCCGCCAAGGACATCATCATCCACACGATCACCTACGGCGAAGCCGACCCGGCGGAAATGAAAGCCATCGCCGACGCCACCGGCGGCAACAACTACATCGCCCCCAACGCCCAAGCCCTCCAAGACGCCTTCGAGGAAATCGCCCTCACCCTGCCTGTTGTGTTCACCGACTAGCAACTGCGACCGGAAAGGCATGGCTCCCGCCAAACCTCCGCTCGCACGAACGAATGATCACAAGACCATGACTACCAGCCGCCCAGCGCGCCGCCGAGCCTCGCCCCGCACCGCCGCCGTCGTCGTCGAGTTCGCCATCTGCGCCCGATCCTGTTCCTGTTCTTTTTCGCCTCGCTGGAGTTCAGCCGCGTGAACATGATCCGGCAGAGCGTCGAGAACGCCGTCTACGAAGGTGCCCGCCGCGGAATCGTGCCGGGCGCCACCGCCGACGACTGCGCGCGACTCGCCCAAGTCGTCCTCAACTCGATCTCCGCCCGCGACGCCACGATCAGCGTCACGCCCAGCGTCATCACCAAGAACACCCCGGAAGTCACCGTCGCCGTCTCGGTGCCGGTGAACAACAACAGCTGGGTGATCCCCGTCTTCTTCCGCGACAAAAACATCGCCAGCAGCATGACACTCAACCGCGAACGCTTCGAAACCTCCAGCGTGCCGTAAGCTCTGGCTCCTGTGGGAGGCGTCTCCGACGCCGATTGGGCACCGGCTAGCTATTCGCGCACTGCCAGCCGCATTTCGCCGAGCTCCGCCAGCGCACAATCCAGCGCCTCCACCTCCGCACCAGCTTGCAGTCCGTATTCATCGGGTGCCACTGACTCCACAATATCTCCCTCTCCCTCCGGGAGAGGGCCGGGGTGAGGGCTCTCCGCCCGCGTCGCCGCCCAAGCCTCCAGCAACCGATCCTGCCGCGCAACCGCAGCGATCGTCGCGCGACGTGGCGCCCGTCCACGAATCCCCGACAGAGTCGGTTGCTGTTGGATTGCCGGCGCCGCACCGAGTGTCACCGACTCCGTCGGCGCCAACTGACTGTTCACTCCCAGCTCCCCGCTCCCTGCCCCCAGCTCCGTTCTCGTCGCCCCAAAATTGCTCTTCCACACCGCGTAGTCGAGCGCGTCGACCATCCCATCGTCATTCCCATCGCCAACGACTCCCTCTCCCTCGTGGAGAGGGCCGGGGAGAGGTATTGCACCCAAATTATTCCGCCAAACCGAATAGTCCGCTGCCCCCACGACGCCATCGTCATTGTAGTCGCCCGGCAGAACACCGACCGGAATCGCTTCCACCGCACCGATGTCAATCCGCCCGCCATACACCCGCGTATACGGCGCCCCCCGCTGATCGTGCACCGGCACACCATCGACGCCCGCCACCGCGTTCGGGTCCCCCGCATTGATCGCCGGGCTGTCGGGCAAGAGTGCGTGCGTGAGAATGTGCGACCCATCGGGTAGCGTGAACCCGCCGTTGTCCGCTAGTAGACCCAACAGCGGGTCAATCACCCCATGCACCGGCCCGCCAATGAGATTGCCATTCGCATCCGGCAAGCCAAACAGCGCCTCGGGCAGAGACAAACCTTCGCCACTTCCGATCAGGCTGCTCCGAACAACCGATGTCAACTGACTCGTCAATTGTATGTCTGGTTCGCCCGCAACCGCCGAATTGCCGGCAACAACGGAATTGAGCATGTCGATGGTACCCGTTGAAATCCCTCCGCCAAAGGCGCCAGCCGCGTTGTTGGCAATCGTGCAACGAAGAAAATCTGCTTGTGCAAGGTTGTGAACGGCTCCTCCACTGCCTTCGGTGCTGTTACCACTGAAAGTGCTGCCGGCGACGATTACCCTGTGGCCATTCAGTCCTCCGCCAGAAAGGCCGGCATGATTGTGATCGAACGTACTGCGAGTGATGACGCTCGTCGCGCAGATAATGCCTCCGCCTCGACCCGCTGCTGTGTTGTGTGCGATTAAACTGTCGCCAACATCCACATTGTGAAAATACACCGAAATTCCTCCCCCATCTCTCTCTGAAGAATTTCCAGTGATTATGCTCGACCTAATTTCCACTAGTCCCCAATTCGCATACACGCCACCTCCGTCAGCAGCAGCGTGATTGTTGCGCACGATGCTACGCTCCAACGTGACCGGTCGGCTGAGACTAGTTTGAGATGCAATCCCGCCCCCGAACAATGCGGAGTTTGACTCGACCACGCTGTCGACGACGACTATCGAGCCTGATTGACTGCTGATCGCCCCTCCGTAATAAGTGGCGTTGTTGCTGGAAGCAAAAGATCCCGTAAACGTGATGTCCTGGCGTGAAAAGACTCCACCGCCGCCGCCATTCGAACCCGTAGCTGAGTTCCCGGAGATCGTGGATGAATCAATTGAGACGTTCTGCCCGGAATAGACCCCACCACCAGCAGGTGAACTATTTCCGCTGAGTTCGCTTTGCACAATCGTCACGTTCCCCACCGCAAAAACGCCACCGCCGCCGGTTCGCGAGCCGCTCGTGCTGTTAGAAGCGATAACACACTGTTGGATCGTCAAAAGACCAGACGTAACGGAACGAATCGCGCCGCCACTGAATGTTGTATCAAAGACCTCCGCTTCGGCGCCGGTGGTTTGCCCGTTGGTCAGCTTCAGCTCCGATACGCTGAAGTCGCCGGTCGTGGCCGTGATGTTGAAAATCCGAGATTGTTGCTGGGCGTCGATCGTGAGCAGGCTCGCGCCGGGGCCGTTGATCGTGAGCTCGTCGGCGATCGCCAGTTCGCCGTGCTCAAGCAGAAGCTTGCCCGGGCTGCTTTCCGTGAGCGCCGGCGCAAAGTCGATCGTGTCGGCGCCCGGGACCGTGTTCGTGGCGAAGATCGCCTCGCGGAGCGAGGTGACGCCGTCGTTCAGGTCGACGGTGTCGGCGAGCGTGGTGACCGTGACTACGGCCAGTAGTCGCCGGTCCTCGAGCGGCTCCAGCCGCAGTGGGCGGCGGTAGAGCGAGCGGCCGAGGGACGAATGCGTGGAATGACTGCGAGTGCCGGGCCGTCGGGCGGCCTTGCGCCAAGTGCTGCGCCGTGACATGTTCCGTGCCTCCAAAACCAAGATAGAAAAACAGATATGAGTTCCCCGCCCGCGAGAATCGATGGTCGCGGTGCGTGGAGAGAGCACGGAGAAATCGGGTGGCTGGGGTCGAGCCTCGGGCGAGCCGCCAGCAGCGGACTCAACTGGTGGCTCGGCTCGACACCAGGTGCCCAGCCAATGTAGCAACGACCTCGGCGCAGGGCCACGGCCAGCTGCGCAGCCACCAACAGACACGCATTCGCAATGCGACTCAGCATGAAAATCCGCCAATCGTCCGCCCCGGCAAAAATCTGGCCCGCCGGGCGGAACGCCCCTCACTCTAGAAGAGATTCGCCAAGAATGCAAGTTTTATTCCCGGCCCCAATTTATCTCCGGACCGCCAAAGGGACAGATTTTGCGCATCGCGACGAAACCGGTCCTCCTCGGTGTGCCCATCTGCACATTCCATGCACCCACCGGCCGGCTCACTCCTTCGCGCCTTTGCGCCTTGGCGTGAGACTCCTTGACTTCGGCTTTACCAAGGGTGGCCGAATCTGCTCTTGAATTCCTCCCTGCAATTAATTAGAACGCATGTACACTACGTGGAAACGGCTGTTAGCGATTAGCCAGCGATCGCTGTTTACCGCCAGGATGATGGACGGCCGCGCTACCGGTGCGCCGACAAATATCAGCACGAAGTCCTAACCCTGCCTCCCGTATCCTGAATCCCGCATCCTCCCCTGGGTGCAAAAAACTTGTCATCTTCGAGAGAAACGTGTCATCTTCGTAAAAACAAGGGGTTTTTGATGTCGACACCTGTCACCTTCGCAAAAACACGTAGGATTTGACGGTCGTCAGTCGTTTATCCAACTTGGTGCCTTTGCGCCTTGCCGTGAGATTTTCTCCTCCGCGGACTCCGTGAACTCTGTGGTGAATCCTGATTTCGACAAAATGAAACAAAACGAAGTCTATTTTTGTTGCCCGACAATTGCGATTCGTCCAGGATTTCCAGGTCGAGTCGCGTGCGGCGAGCGACAGAATGTGCGAATAATGTCGTCAGAAATAGGGTCCCCCGCGGCGCCGACAGAATGCAATCGCTGGCCACGATACAACTTGCGCGCGCCATGCGCAAGAGTGGAAAACAAAATGCAATCAACCCCGAGCGCCAGGACGTTTTGTGGCGATTAGTTGCCGGCGCCCACGACTATAGCGTTGATCGAATTGAATCAGCGCAACCCGGCCGCAACAATCTCACTTGCCACGGCCGCCGCGTCCAGCTCGCCGGCCACGTCGACGAATCGGCACTCCGACAGGCTGCGGAACCAGGTGCCTTGCCGCTTGGCGAATCGCCGCGTGCGGGCCTTCATCTGCGCGAGCATTTGCCCGGCGTCAATCTCGCTCGCCAGGAATTGGATTGCTTCGCGATAGCCGACCGCCTGGCTCGCCGTCCGGCCCAAACATTTGCCGTCCGCCGTCAAGCCGCGCACCTCGTCGACGAGCCCCGCGTCGATCATCGCCTCGACACGCTGCTCGATCCGCCGATGCAACTCGAGCCGCTCGCGCCGCAGGACGAACACCCGGCACTCCTCGGCCCGCCGGCCGTCGTCAAATTGCATCTGTTGATGGCTCAAGGGTTCGCCCGTGGCGCGGAACACTTCGAGCGCCCGAATCATTCGCCGCGTGTCGTGCGGATGGATCGCGGAGGCCGCAACCGGATCGACTTGCTCGAGTCGCTCGTGCAGCGCCGCCTGCCCCACTTGTTCGAGCTCCTCCTCGATCTCTTCGCGGAGCTCCCAATTCGCGGGCGGGCCGTCGAACAGCCCCCGCAGCAGGCTCTTCAAGTAGAGCGGTGTCCCACCGACGAACAGCACCTCGCGGCCGCGCGCTCGAATTGCCGCGACCATCGCCGCCGCGTCGATGACGTACTGCGCCACGCTGTACTCGTCCGCCGGGTCGACAATGTCGAGCAGATGGTGCGGAACGACGGCTTGTTCTTCGGCAGTCGGCTTCGCGGTGCCGACGTCCATGCCGCGATACACCGTCATCGAATCGAGCGACACGATCTCGGCACCCAACCGCTCGGCGAGCGCGAGCGCCACCGCCGTTTTGCCGGTGGCCGTCGCCCCGGTGAGGAACCAGCAATCGTTGAATTGTTCGCTCATTCGAGCCCGCGACCAATCAATCGCGGCTTTCCGTGGAATCAGGAGAACTGCAAAGTCATTTTTTCTCTATTACTAGCGATGAAGCAGCAGCATTGCTCGCGTCCCGCTTTTCCATCAATACCTGACAATCGCGTGCCCGGCTGGTGGCTGAGCATGCTGTGCCAAATGCCGAGAAAATAGACTTTGCAGTTCTCCTGTCCGTGGAATCGGCTTCGCTTGCGGTTTGGCTCCCCGCACCCTACACTGGACGATTCGCAATTGGTCTCAATTGCCGTTCTTCCTGATTCTCCCCTCCGATCCCCGTTTTGGAAAGGCGACCGTGCCCACTGCTGCTGCCCCCGCTCCACTTGTAAAACTCGAACGCACCATCCACGCCCGGGCCAAGAAGCCCAACGCGAAGTCCTACACCAGCCAATTGCTCGAGGGCGGCGTGCCAAAAATCGGCGCCAAGATCGTCGAAGAAGCGGCCGAATTGGTCGAGGCCGCCGGCGAGCCGGGCCAGGCCGGTCACGAGCACTTCATCCGCGAGGCGGGCGACTTGTTTTATCACCTGCTGGTGATGCTCTGCCACAAGAATTGCACGTTGCACGACGTCGAGGCCGAACTCGCCCGCCGTTTTGGCGTCTCTGGTATCGAGGAGAAGGCCTCGCGCACCAAGCCGACGGAAACGGCAGCCGCGAAGGCCCCGAAAAAGCGGGCCGCCAAGAAAGTAACAGCGACGGTGGCAGCACCCGTCAAAAAGGCAAAACGAAAGTCCCGATTGTAACCTGTCTCATTTTTCCTGACTCCCGACTCCTCCCCCATGAACCTCCGCATCGGCATCCCGAGCAAGGGCCGGTTGGCCGAAGTCGCCGCCGAGCTACTCATCGCGGCCGGCCTTAAGTTCCGCCGCTCCGATCGAAGCTTGTTCGCTCGCGTCCGCGACATGCCGATCGACGTCACGTTCCTGCGCACCGACGATATCCCCGTGCTCTGCGCCGAAGGGGCGATCGACCTGGGCGTCACCGGCGGAGACCTGGTGGAAGAGTCGGCGCGAAACTCGAGACGCGTCTTGCACTCGGGCTGGGCAACTGCCGGCTCGCCTTTTGTGTTCCCGACGACAGCAATATTCAAAAGCCCGCCGACCTCGCCGGCGCGCGGATCGCCACCAGCTTTCCGAACGTCACTCAGCGATATCTTGCCAAACACAGCGTCGCCGGGCACATCGTCGAGCTCACCGGCTCGGTCGAAGTGATGATCGCCCTGGGCGTGGCCGACGCAATCGTCGACCTGGTGGAAACCGGCAGCACACTCGCGGCGAATCGGCTCCGCATCCTCGACGAGATCGGGCAGTACGAAACGGTGCTCGTCCAGAACCCGGCCACGAAGCAGGCGGCACTTTGCGACCGCGTCGTCCGCCGGCTCGAAGGGGTGGTGATCGCCCGCAGCTATTCGCTCTTGGAATACAACGTCCCGCAGGCCAAGCTCGCCGCCGCCGAGAAGATCACGCCCGGCTTCGAGTCGCCCACAATCAACCGGCTCGAAGAGAAGGGCTGGTTCGCCGTCCGTGCGATGGTCAAGCGCAGCGAGGTGATCGACATCATGGAGCAGCTCGACGCCCTCGGCGCCACCGCGATTTTGGAGACCGCGATCACGAACTGCCGACTATGAATGTGCTAGCATGACTCGCTCGATCGATCATTGGCGCGAATTTACGTTTCCGCTAGACTCCGCTGCTTTTCTACCTGCTCGTCGCCGCCACTCGTCACTCGCTCCTCATGCGTACAGACGCACTCCGTCGTCGCTTGCTCGCTGCTTGCCTGAGCGCGGCTGCACTCTCGCTTGGCTGCCGCAGCGCGGAGAAGGTGCTCGCGCCGTCGAACTTCCGCGATTGGACGCCGGAGCAAGCCGTACTGGCTACCGCCGAGACGCACGGCAATCAGGTGACGATTCACAACGTCCGCAACTGCCAGTACTTCGCGGCCGACACGTACTTGGTCGACTATTACGACAAGACGTTCAACCTGGCCGACGTTCGCAGCGTCGACTTCTTGATGGTGCCGTTCGATTCGATGCCCGTGGTGGCCCACACGTTGTTGAGCTTCGAGATCGCCCGGCCCGACGGCAAGTCGGATCACCTTGCCGTGAGCGTCGAAGTCCGCAAAGAAAAGCACGAGACGTACAACCCGGTAAAAGGCAGCGCCCGGCAGTACGAGTTGATGTACGTCGTCGCCGACGAGCGCGACGTGATTCGCCAGCGGACCAACTATCGCCACGAGAACGTCTACTTGTATCGCACGACCGCGACGCCGAAAACATCGCAGTTGCTGCTCGCCGACATCCTCGGCCGCGTCAACGATCTGGCCAAGCAGCCGGAGTTTTACGACACCCTCACCAACAACTGCACGACGAACATCGTCCGCCACATCGACCGCGTCCGGCCGAATCGCATCACCTACGACGTCCGCATGATACTTCCCGGATATTCGGACGAGTTGGCGTTCAACCAGGGGCTGATTGTTCCCTACGGCACGTTCGAGCAAACCAAACAGCATGCCTACGTCAACCCGCTCGCCGAGCGCTACGCCGACCGCGAGGATTTCTCCGACTTGATTCGCCGTCGGTAGCCTGTCTATTCGCCGATGATTTTCACAAGCACGCGTTTTTTGCGTCGCCCGTCGAACGCGCCGTAAAAGATCTGCTCCCAGGGTCTGAAGTCGAGCTTGCCGGCCGTGACGGCGACGACCACCTCGCGGCCCATGATCTGCCGCTTGTGATGCGCGTCGGCGTTGTCTTCGCCAGTCCGGTTGTGGTGATACCGTTTACCGATACGGCCGGCATCGGAGATGGCGTTCGCTAGTCTGTTATTGGTTGCATCGTTCCTGAAAGAGTTTGTCAAGGGTAGACGGTTTCTATCCAGGAGAACTGCAAAGTCTATTTTCTCGGCATTTGGCACAGCATGCTCAGCCACCAGCCGGGCACGCGATTGTCAGGTATTGATGGAAAAGCGGGACGCGAGCAATGCTGCTGCTTCATCGCTAGTAATAGAGAAAAAATGACTTTGCAGTTCTCCTGGGTTTCTATCGGGTTTGCTGCATACGGGTAAACTCTGCGTAGTCGCCTGTTTCTTTTCGTCGTCGTTGGATTTTCTCGCCTGTGCCGTCTTTAGTGTTCGCTGAGGCTGTCGTCGCCGCGGGAAGTTGCGATCGTTCTTTTCGGTTGCGATTGCTCCCGACACATTCCTTCGCAAGTCGCCTCTCGCATTTCTCACGAGCGGCTCTGCCGCGAAGCGGCAGATGCGTATTTGTCTTGTGCGAATTCCTCACTGAAAGGGTCACTCTATTCAACCGCTCGTGCTCGTCGGCCGCAGCCGCCGCATCGACGATGCAACGCGAGTTGACCCGAACAGGAGGGATCTCGACCTGTCGCGGACAGGCCGGATCGAACAACCGTTACGAAACTTCGTGGGACGTCTCCTTGGTGTATATTGGCGTCTGCCTGGTGAAACGGAGTCAGGCTCTGCTGGGAAGCAACCTGATGAGGGATAACCAGGTCAGGGCGGGAGAATGTTCCTGCTGCGCTTGGGGCCGCCTGGCCCCAAGCGTTCTTCATGTAGCGGCGGTCATTCTTTTGTCCTGCCATGCCTCAAAAAATTCTTTCGTTCATGCCGTTGATAAGACGCGGCACTCGCCGTACGTTTTTCCTTGGGAGACCATGTGCCAGAAGATTGTGGCGAGCTTCCGCATGACGGCCACGCGCGCGATGCCGACACCCCGCCGGCGCTTAATCCGCTTGTACCATTCGCGCAACTCCCGATCCTTGCGCAACACTTTGAAGACCAATTGGGCCAGCAGCCAGCGGGCCATGCCGCTGCCGGCCTTGGTGATCCGGCCCAGCCGCTGGCCTGACTCGCCGCTGTTGCGGCAGCCGGGGGTGAGCCCCCAATAGTTGGCCAGGCTTCGCGCACGCGGGAAGCGCTCGACGCGACCGATGCGACAAGCTACGCGCCGTGGCCGTGAACCGTCCCACGCCCGGAGTCGTCGCCAGCAGCATGGCGGTTTCGCTGGAGTCGCAGCGCCGCGAGAGAACCTGCTCGAGCTGCATCATCCGTCCCTGGACGTGCTCCAGGTCCGCCAGCAGGTGATCGAGTTCCAGGCGATCAATCTCCGGGAAAACGAGTCCCTTGAGCCAGGCGATTGCCATTCGCGTTGGGAACGTCTTGGTCGGCATCTCCCACTGCAGATTGTGGCGGCGGAGGATGTGCTTGATCTTGTTGATGATGCGGGTCTGCGCCTGACCGGCTTCCCTGCGGAGCATCGTGAGCCGTCGGTTCTCCTGGTCCATGGCGACCGAAACGTCGACCTGGCGGAGACCGCGGACGGGCTTGCCCGCCAGCAGCCGCGCGCGGTTCACCCATAACAGTTCGCTCAGCGCCGCGGCGTCTCGCCGGTCGGTCTTACGCTTCTTGCGTTCTTCGGGCTGGATCAGAATCACTTTGCGGCAGCGGTAGTCTTTGAGCATCCGCAGCAGCCAGTCGTTGAAGCCGCACACCTCGAGCACGGTGACGAAGGATTCCCCGCTCCCTGCTGTCTCGCGAGTGAGCCGCGCGAAGAAGGCATTGACCTTCTTGGGTTCCGTGGAAACCTGCCGGGCCTCCAGGACGTCACCCTCTTCGTTGCGGAGAGAAATGGTCAACTGACGTGCGTGCTGGTCGATTCCAAGGTAAAACATCGTTACGGTTCTCCTGTGGTAAAGGGAAGGTTTTAGCAGCATCCCATTGCGATAGGGGAACCGTCCTAATTTCGCAAGACCTCACTCTTTCATAGATATCAATCGCAACCGGCATTTTGGCTGGCCGAAATTGGATCGCTCGGCGGGTTCCTGACCTACAGCGAATTGTGCCGCAAGTGAAGGTGTGCCACGTGCTTGCAAGATATCCCAAGATCGCCGCGCTGCAAATGCGCTGCATTTTAAGTGGCTTATACCGGAAGGCGGGGGAATCATCTCGCCGGGCCTGGGGCCGCTGACGCCCCAGGCTCAGGAGAACTGCAAAGTCATTTTTTCTCTATTACTAGCGATGAAGCAGCAGCATTGCTCGCGTCCCGCTTTTCCATCAATACCTGACAATCGCGTGCCCGGCTGGTGGCTGAGCATGCTGTGCCAAATGCCGAGAAAATAGACTTTGCAGTTCTCCTGGCCCCAGGCTCTCTTCATCCCATGTAAAGCCGCCATTCTTTTGCCCCGTCAGCCCTCCTAAAATCCAACTTTCAACTCAACGATCCCGCTCTGGTCTACCCACAGATTCTGGCGAAGACCCCACAACTGGAACAGAGAGTTCGCAGAGCGCAGAGGTCTATCGACTGGCTGCAACTCATGGATGTCTCGCGAGCTGACGGGTGGTCAAGCCGAAGCAGAATCGTGTCGTGCCAAACTGCACGCGGTGAAAATGACTTCGGCATTTTTTCACCAACATATCGGCGACAATGCGGCTGCTTCAAATCCAGGGATGCGGGTTTCGTTATCCGCCACCGAGAGTGAGGACTTGGGGCAACCAAACAGAATGCGTAACGCAATATTGATCTGCTCTAACCGAATGAACCGTCCATTCGTCACAACGATATTGTAAGCAAACAAATTACGATTTCGCCAAATGGCTTGTCAGGAAACTGTCAGGAAATGGGCGGCACGCAGAGGCTTGACTTGTCGTCTATTGACCCATTGCTCTGTCGCATCATCGTCGTGTGGGCTGGGCCCGTGTTTCGCCTCTTCAAAGGCCGCCGCCAGGACAGCGAGGTCTTCGACGACTTCTGCCATCGCATAGGCATGGCGGACTGCTCATGCACTGCGACGATTCGCCTCATGCATGGCTCGTGGTCTCAACCAGCCTGAAAGATCCGCCCTAAATAGCGTGCGTTGGCGCCAAAATTTTTGAGCACGTTGCGTGCGTCGCGGGCATCACGCGAGCGCTCGATCACGAGCCAGCCGCTCCAGCCCATCTCGTCGAGAGTCTGTTTTACTTTGGGCATGTCGAGTCGTCTGTTGTCCTGGAGCAAAACGCCGTCTTCATCGGTGCAGTGGATTTGGCAAATGCGATCTTTGCCAAGCGTGCGAAGTTCGGTGACCAGGTCGCGGCCGCTCTGGAGGGCATTGGCGAAGTTGAAGTAACTGCGAATGGCTGGGGAACCGATTTCGGCGAGCAGCTCGACCTCGGCGGCCGCGTCGAGGGCGGTTTCCAAGCCGATCACCACGCCGGCCGCCTCCGCCTTGAGTGCCACGGCCCGTAACCGCTGGACGACGGCGGGGCGAAGCTCCGGTCGCTTCACCAAGTCGCCGAGCACGCCAAGTGGCAAGAAGGCAATCTTCACATTCATCGCAACCATCGTGTCGAGGCAATCCTGCAGCATCCGCGGCACGGTCGGTCTTTCGGCGAACGACTGGGCGTAGAAGCCCGACATGGCAAGCGAACAGATTTCGAGGCCGCCGTTGCGGGCCGCGTCGAGGAACTGCTTGCGGATGGCCGGATCGGCGAGCTGATTGTCGAATGTGTCGCGCTGGCCGAGGCTCCCCATGTCGACCTCGACGCCGTCGGCGCCGATCTCTCTGGTCCACTTGAACGCGCCGAGCTTCTGCCGTTTGAGGATCATCCAATCGCAGACGCCGATTTTGTAGCGAAGGGATGCTGCAGGGATCTCGGCGGCACGGACTCTACCGCGGGCCGACAGCAAGCTGGCGCCAACGGTCGCCACCGCAGTACCGAGGAAGCTCCGTCGATTCAAGCGATGATCATCGGTGCGCGTCATAACGATTTCCCCGCCGTATTAGGTGCCCAAAATACGATCAACATACCGAGCGCATAGACCGTTGCACACGCGGCACCAATGGCCGAATAGCTGCTGTCGAAAAACACGAACAGCCAACCGGCCCCGAGCACGCCTGCTGCAGTCACGAATCGGCCGACGTTCATCGAGAGGCCCGCTCCCGTGGCGCGGACTTCCACCGGAAATAGCTCCGGCAGGTACAACGGCAACCAGCCAAAGAACAGCGTGGCGATCAGTCCTTGTGCAAACACGATGGGCAGGAACGACGCTTCCAGCGGCGCGGTGAGCAGAAACATGGACAACGTGAATACGGTCGCGCCCAAGCTAATCAAGAAATACGACAGCCGTCGGCCGATCGCGGCGGCAAGCGGTGCGCCGAGAAAGCTGCCCAGAACTGCGCCCAATGACCACAAACCTAGGGTGGTTGCTTTGTAGCCAGGATGGGTCGCGCCGCCCACGGCATCGGCCCAAGGGATCATCCATTTGCTTCCGGCCCACGCGCCCACCAACGGAACCGCCGCAAGTGAAATGCCGACCAGCGTCAGCGGCAACAAGTGGCCACGGAGCATGGTGCGAATCGGCACACCCGGGCTGTTGGATTGACCGCGTGACGCGAGCCACTTGGGCGATTCGGGTAGCGCGACGAGCACCAACACACCTAGCACGGCGGGCACGGCAGCCAGCATGAAAATCCAGCGCCACGCGTCGGGCGTAATCGGATGCACGCGGACCAATTGCGACAGCGCCAAGATCCCCACGTTAATCCCCGCGCCCAACACGCCTGAAACGGTCGGCCGCGACGCGTTGGGCCAACACTCGGCCACCAGTGCCACGCCGTTCGGCCACATGCCGCCAATTCCGAGCCCGACCAGAAATCGAAGTGCCAGCATTTGTTCCGAAGTCGAGACCAAGCCACCCAGACCGGCAAATAGCGAGTAGAACAGGACACTCACTCCCATCGCCCGCGTCCGGCCGACACGATCGCCAAGATTGCCCAGGAATGTACCGCCGATCGCGGCGCCGAGCATCAGCGCGGCCGTGAACCAGGCAAACCACTGGCCGCCGAGCGCTTCGGTGTAATCTGCACCGAGTAGACTTTGCGAAACTGAGCGGGACGCGACTGGCATCAATCCGAGTTCAATGCCGTCGAACATCAAGCCAAGGAATGCAGCGGCGAGGACCGCTATCCGGGCAACCCGCGTAAGCTCGCGATTGGCGGATGAATCACTCAAGGGTGTTCTTTGGTTAGCTGCAAATAGTCTTGGTAGGCGGCGCCGAGATCGGGATTGTTTCCGTCCTCGTCGGCATGAATCAGAATGCCGTAACGCAGCCGCAATGATTCGTCCGGTTTGACAACGACTTTGCTGGGCTCTCCCTTGTGGAACGCCGCCCGGCCGAAGGCGTTGGCGGCGAGGAAACCGTAGTCGCGGGCGTGGAACCAACTGGGACGGAAGTTGTCCGGGTGGCAGAAAATGGTCATGCCGACGTGGTGGCCGTCGACAGTTCCGCTGTAGTCGCACCAGTCGGCCGAGTTGCCGCCGATTTGAGCGCCGTTCTTGCGTCCTTGCGAATCGGTCATCGTGCCATTGCCGGGGGGCAGGGAGCCGTCGCCCGCTTCGACTCGCATTGGCGTAGCGACGCGAATGCCAAGGCCCATTTCTTCCTGGTCGCCGAAGTAGAACTCGTCGTCGCCCGTGAAGGTCGAATCCCAGACTAGCAAAGTGCCCTCGGGCCGGGCGGAGATTTCGAACCTGCACAATTCGTTGCAGACGACTTTGTGTGGATCGGCCGCGTCCAGATAGCGGTTGCGGACGGTGAACGTCCCCTCCCCGGCGCCGCCACGTGGTCTTTCGACTATGTCTGCCTGCTCGGCGCGGGCCTTGAGTCGCCAATAGTCGTTGCCGCTGACGTCACCGAAGGCCATCCAGATGCCGGGATGAAACTCGGGATGATCCATCGTGTCCTGGCCAGCGATCGGCGGATGATGGCGAGTGACTTGGGTGCCGTCCGGCGCGTGGACGTGAGCGAAGTACGGGCGCGTGATCTTGGGATCATTGTAAACGTACGTCGCCAGCGGCTCGCCGCCGATCTTGATCGCGATCTCGCCCGACTGCTGTGAGAATTCAACCTTGGGCAATGCTTCCGATCGAACGGATCGAACGGAAAAAACAAACACGGCAAGCGCCAACGCCGTGGCAACAGTGCGAACCCGTCGACGGCGCGTGCGGTACGGCATGGTGCTCAAACTCCGTGCGGTTTCGCCCAGTGACCGTCTTGGCGATAGGTGCGCGACAGCAGCCGAGTCGCCTCCGGATCGCCGACGATCTGTTCAGAGGCCGGATCGAAATCGAGCGAGCGACCGGTGCGAATGGCGATGTTCGCCAGATGGATCAGCGCGACGCTGCGATGGCCTTCGAGAATGTCGGCGTTCGGTCGCTGGCCGGCGTGAATCGCTGACACGAAATTGTCGAAGTGAGCCCAACCGAGCTGATCGTTGGCCTTTTCATTGCGAATCGTTTTGTTGTTTCCGTCCACGACGAGCAATTTGCCGCGCTTACTGAGCATCATTCGGCCCTTGGTGCCGAAGAACTCGACGCCCGAGTCGCAATTGTACGGGTAGTTCTTCGACCAGAGCCGCATCTCGAAGATAAGCTGCCGCCGCGGGCCGGAGCCGCCGGCTGCGGGAAAGTCCCAGATGCACGTGGCCGTGTCGGGGAACTGTTGGTCGTCGTCGAAGAAGTATTTGCCGCCGATCGCGGCAACCTTGCTCGGCAACGTGTCGACGCCCAAGCCCCAGCGGGCATAGTCGATTTCGTGGGCGCCGTCGTTGCCGACGTCACCGGTGCCGAAGTTGTACCACCAATGCCAATCGCTGTGGAAACGGTTTGGCTGAAACGGCACCATCTCGGCCGGGCCAACCCACATGTCGTAGTCGATGCCCGGGGGCACGGCGGCCGGTTTGGCGTGGCCGATGTTTTTGCGACGCTGAATGTTCCAGGCTTTGGCCACGAGCACGTCGCCAATCAGGCCTTCGTGGAGCTGCTGAATGGCGTCGGCCGTGAACTTGCGGCTGCGCTGCTGCGTGCCGTGCTGCACAACGACGTTGTTGCGGCGGGCGGCGGCAACGAGCAATTGGCTCTCGCGGAAATTGTGGCTGCACGGTTTCTCGACGTACACGTGTTTGCCCGACTGGCAGGCGAGGATCGCCGCCGGGGCGTGCCAGTGGTCGGGCGCGGCGATCACCACGGCATCGATGTCGCGATTGTCGAGGATGCGACGGAAGTCGGTCACGGCGAGTGCGGATGCGACTCCGGCCAACTTGGCTGCCGCGTCGCGTCGCGACTGATCAGGATCGCAGACCATCGAGGCCCGCTCAAGAAATGTACTGCCCCGGATGCCACAGCCGATCAGGCCAAAACGCACTTCCTCGTTGGCGCTCGTGGCGCGGGCCGAAGCTGTCCAACCGACTGCGGCCGCACCCGCGACGGCGGACTTGAGAAACGATCTACGGGACGGATGGGGCATGGCGATGATGAATACGCAGAGAAATGGCTCTCGTTCTAGTATCCGCGAATCGCGAGAAGCCGACAACACAACGGCGAATTCATTGCCCCTTGTTCTCGGTCGCGCGGCTCATAATGGCCCGGATAATTGCGCAATTGTCCAGTTCGCCGAAGCCAGTCGCGATCGCCTCGGTCAACAGCCGCAGATGGAGTTCCGACAGCGGCAGAGAAACGCCGCCACGAGCCGCTTCCTCCAGGATAATTCGTACGTCCTTGGCGTGCTGCGAGAGCTTGGCTTGGAGCGAGAAATCGCCTTCGATCATCTTCCGACCCTTCGTGTCCATTACACCAGAGTACGAATTCCCTTCTTTTAGGACATCGAGTGTTTTTCCCGGGTCGAGGCCGATCGCTTTGGCGAATACCAGACCCTCGGCCAATGCGACGCGATTGAGCCCAAGCACCAGGTTGTTCACCAGTTTGACTTTCGCTGCGCCGCCCCACGCGGCGCCGACGTGGAACGTCTTGCCGGCGATGGCGTCGAAAAGGTCGCGACAGGCAGCGAAGGCCTTCGGCGGACCGGCGACGATCGCCATGGCGTTTCCCTGGCGAGTCTGTTCACTGGAGGCCGCGATCGGCGATTCGAGGTAATGGACGCCGAGTTGTGCCAGCCGCTTACCGAGGGCCGCGGTCTGCTCCGGGTCGCCGGTCGTCGTGTCGATGAAAATCTGCCCAGTTCGGAGTCCCGGCTTCATTTGTTCGAGCACCTGCTCCACGATGTCGGTAGTGTAGAGGCAGATGATGGCGCGGTCGCATTCGGCAAGCGGATTGTCACTCCAGCGAGCACCGCGAGCAACAAGAGGCTCCGCCTTTTCCGGTGTGCGATTCCAGATTGCCGCAGTGTACCCCGCAATCAATAACCGCTCGCAGAGCGCAGTCCCGAGTAGACCAAGTCCAATGACACCAACAGGCCTTGATGTCTCGATCGGTGAGGCCATAGGAATTCGACCCATCTTACGGGGAGCGCTGCGGTCCACAAATTGCTTAGCGAATACCTTCCGGCTGCCGCGTCGCGTCGATCTGAATCGAACTACCTTTCAAGTCATCCGACTCGGCGAGGAGCGTGATCTTGCCGTTCTCGCCGGGCTTCGCGCGGACGATGGCCAGCGCGAGGCCGTTAAAGGCCTCGCGCTGCGAGAGCTGGAACGGATCTGTGGCTCGTTGGGTCACCGTTGTCGGTGGCGACGAGCTCGCCGGGGCCTTCGATCGTGAAGCGAATCAGGTTGTGCGATCGTGGCACCAGATTGCCGGCCTCGTCGACGACCGTCACGGTCACGAACGACAGGTCTTCGCCGTCGCTAAAGAATTTCGCGACGATCGGCAGCGAGTGTCAAGTGCTGCGGGCGGACCGGTCGTTTTCATGGTGTCAGTGGCCCACTTCGCGCCGTTGCGATATGCGACGACCTTGAGTTCGCCCGGCTCGTAGACGACGTCGTTCCAGCGCAGCCGGTAATCGAACGGCCCGCGTTTCTTGCGGCCGAGCGACCGACCGTTGAGAAACAGCTCCGCTTCGTCGCCCGACGTGTAAACGTGCACCGGCGTCACTGGCCCACACGCTCCGGCCAATTCCAGTGCGGCAGGATGTGGGCCATCGGCACATTCGGGCGCCAGCGAGCCTGGTAGAGGTAAAAGCGATCCTTCGGGAAACCACAAAGGTCGAAAATGCCGAAGTACGAGCTGCGCGACGGTACGCGGATTTTCTTGAGTTTCGCGAACTCGGCGGCGGCCTGCTGATCGAGGGCTGGATCGGTGAATTTGGGCATCTCAGTCGCGTCGGTTGCCGGCAGATCGGTATCGTACGGCGTCGGTTCGCCCAGGTAGTCGAAGCCGGTCCAGACGAACTCGCCCGCGACGAAGGGATTCTCGTCCTGCGCTTTGAATTCGACGTCGGGGGCCATGGCCCATTTCGGTGCGGAGTAGTCGTATGAAGTTACCTGGAAGTTGACCCGGCCGCTACGTTTGTCGCCCTCGTCGACCGGGAAGAAGTACTCGCCCCGGCTGCTGGTGCAGGACGACGTCTCGCTGCCGATGAGCGGAATCTCCGGGTTGTTCTTGCGAAACTCCGCATAGCCGAACGGCGTGTAGTTGTAGCCGAATACGTCGACCACTTTCTGAAAGCCATTGGTGCTCGCTTCGACGACGTGCAAGGCCATGTTCACCGGCCGCGTGGGATCTTCATCGTGGGCGACATCGGCGAGTTTCTGGGCGAGCGGCGACGTTCTTGCCGTCGCGCTGCTCGTAGATCTCGTTCCCGAGGCTCCAGAGGATGACGGACGGATGATTGCGGTCGCGGCGAATCATCGCGGCGAGATCGCGCTCGGCCCAGTCGTCGAACAACAGATGATAATCGTTCTCCCGTTTGGCCATCCGCCAGGCGTCGAAGGCCTCGTCCATTACCAGGAACCCCATCCGATCGCAGAGGTCGTAGAACTCCGGTTCGAGCGGATTGTGGCTCGTTCGGATCGCATTGCAACCGAGCTGCTTTTAGCTTTTCGAGTTGTCGCTCACGAGCGCGCAGATTGATCGCCGCGCCGAGCGCGCCGAAATCATGATGTAAGCAAACGCCGTGGATTTCGGCTGGCTTGCCATTGAGCAGACAGCCCTCCTGCGGCGTGAATTTGATCGAGCGGATGCCAAAAGTGGTTTCATCTTGGTCGAGCAACACGATCACCGTTGGACTACATCAACATCGACCATGTAGAGGTGCGGTTGCTCCGGGCTCCATAAGTCCGGCTTGGAAATTTGGGCGGTGAGGGCGGCCGTCGCGGACGAACCAGCTGCGACTTCGGCCGCAACTTGCTCCGTCTTGGCGATCGGTAGCCTCGCTCGCTCGCCGTCTTTGGAAACCGAATAGATGAACGCGGAGACCCTGGCTGTCGCTTTCTCCGCCGAATTGTTGTCGACCTTCACGTCGATGTTCACGGTCGCTATCTCGTCGCTTACTTTCGGCGTCGAAACATGCGTACCCCATTGAGCGACATGCAGCGGCTGACGTCTTCACGAGCCACACATTGCGATAGATGCCTCCGCCCGGATACCAGCGCGACGACTTCGGCGGGTTGTCGAGCCGAATGGCGATGATGTTTTTGCCGCCAAACTGGATGTAAGGCGTCAGGTCAACACGCCACGAGGCGTAACCGTACGGCCAGCCGCCCACGTAGTGCCCATTTACCCAGACGTTGGCATACGACATCGCGCCGTCGACGTCGAGATAGAGCTGGCGACCCTTGTCGCTCGCCGGCACTGCGAAATGCTTACGATACCAGCCGACGCCGGCGTACGGCAGTTTGGCGGTTTCGCCCGGCAAACCTTGGTCAAATGGCCCCTCGATGCCCCAGTCGTGCGGCAGATCAAGTAGCCGCCAGCGGCCGTCATCGAATTCGTGGCGGGCGTACTCTACTGCTGGAACGTCGGCTTCTTTCGGCGCGAGCATCGCCGACTTGAGTTGAGCGTAGGTCAATTGGTCGCCCGTGCCCGGCGGATCGCCTCTCTTGAACCGCCAGCCGGAATTGAGCGGCACTCGGCTTCGCGGCAAGTCCGCCTCACTCGGGACCGATGCATAGCCGGCAATCGCAATCGCCCACAGCGCAGCGGCGATCGTGAGCATTCTTGCATTGGGTTGGGCTGCCACACGTCCCATTTTCTTTCCGCCACGATTCACGCAAGGTGCTGCGAAAGATTTGCCACGGCTCGTCCCAGGAATGCCGAGCCTCATGATATCGCGGCACGCAATTGTAATTATAGATGGAATTCGCACTGACCGCGCGTTGAGCGAGAAACTGCACCAACGCAAGCCCGGCCTCATATTAGGACATCGCGTCTCGCGGATTTGGTGCCGCAATGGCCAAACATGCGGCAATTCAATTACGATGGAGTCTGGCAACAGTCATTCAGATGGGCGGATGATGATTAAGCAAGTCTGTTTAGCGATATCTTTCCTCGCAGGTGTTTGCACCTTTGCGGCAAGCGCTGCGGAGCCGGCTCCCGACAGCGGCGAAATGTCGAAGCAACCGGGAATAGTCTCGGCGGAGTTTATCTTCAAACAAGCACCCTTTCCACAGTGTCACGCTTCAACCATTGCGGCGACGCCGACTGGCCTCGTCGCGGCCTGGTTTGGCGGCACGCGGGAGCGAGACCCCGACGTGGGGATTTGGCTGTCGCGCCACGTCGACGGCCACTGGACTGCACCGGTCGAAGTCGCCAATGGAATTCAGTATGCGCGGCCAGATGGCACTGTGCATCGACACCCCTGCTGGAACCCCGTGTTGTTTCAGTCGAAAGACTGGGCCGCTGCTGCTATTCTACAAGTGCGGCCCGGAACCTAGCGCGTGGTGGGGAATGCTGACGTCGTCGACCAACGGCGGCACCACCTGGTCCGAGCCGCGGCGGCTGCCGGAGGGCATCATCGGCCCGGTCAAGAACAAGCCGGTCGAGCTCGCCGACGGCACGATTATATGTCCGTCGAGCACGGAAGATCACGGGTGGCGACTGCATCTCGACGTCACGCGCGACCTAGGTAGGACGTTGGTCGCAGATCGGGCCGCTCAATGACGGCGTCGAGAAAGGCGCGATCCAGCCGAGTCTGCTTTTTTATAAAGAGGGCCGTTGGCAAATGCTCGCCCGCGATCGTCGCCGCAAGGGCAATGTCTGGAGCACCTGGTCGAGCGACAAAGGCCGAACTTGGAGCAAGCTCGTGTCGTCCGGCTTGCCGAATCCGAGTTCGGGCACCGATGCCGTGACGCTCGCGGACGGCCGGCAGCTACTGGTCTATAACCACAGGCAGCGCCTCTCCGAAGACGCGCCGACCGCTGGTTCGCGCGGCATCTTGAACGTAGCCGTTAGTGACGACGGCGTCCACTGGCAGGCGGCACTCGTGCTGGAAGAGGGCGACGGCGAATATTCCTATCCGGCCGTCATTCAGACCGCCGACGGGCTTGTGCATATCACCTACACTTGGAACCGCAAGCGGATTAAACACGTCGTCGTCGATCCGGCTAAGTTGCGGCTCGTGCCCATCGTCGACGGCAAGTGGCCCGACGCGGCCCAACGAGGCCCATGATGCTTCCGGTTGCCGACTTGATCGTGCTTGTGACGTACGTCGCCGGAACGGTAGGGATCGGCCTGTGGGTCGGCCGAAAGAGCGGCAGCACCGAACAATTCATGGCGGCGGGGCGGTCGCTGCCCGGTTGGGCCGTTGGCTTGTCGATCTTCGGCACCTACGTGAGCAGCATCAGCTTCCTGGCGCTCCCGAGCAAAGCGTACGACACTAACTGGAACGCGTTCGCATTCAGCTTGGCGATTCCGCCGACTACGTGGATCGCTGTGCGGTATTTCTTGCCGTTTTACCGACGTGCCGAATCGCTGTCGTCTTACGAGCATTTGGAGCATCGGTTTGGGCCGTGGGCACGAACGTACGCCGTCGTCTGCTATTTGCTCACGCAGCTGGCACGGATGGGCACGATTCTCTACCTGCTGGCCCTGGCTTTGGCACCGCTAACCGGTGCGAGCATCCCGACGCTGATCGTGTTGACGGGCGTGATCGTCATCGTATACACGCTGTTCGGCGGCATCACGGCGGTGATTTGGACCGACGTGATGCAGAGCGTCGTGCTGATCGGCGGCGCGCTTGCTTGCCTGGGCGTGCTGCTGTTCGGTCTGCCGGATGGGCCGATGCAGTTTTGGGAGATCGCCCGCAGCGCATGACAAATTCAGCATGGGCAGCTTCGGGGCGAGCCTGAGCGAATCGACGTTTTGGGTGATCTCTGGTCTACGGCGTCTTCATCAATTTGCAGAATTTTGGCATCGATCAAAGCTACGTGCAGCGATACCAGACCGCCCGCTCCGACGAAGACGCGATTCGCAGCGTCTGGCTGGGTGCGCTGCTGTATTTGCCTATCTCCGCCGTTTTCTTCCTTATCGGGACCGGACTGTTTGCCTATTACACGGCGTGGCCGGACCGACTTCCAGCGGACGGTGGCTGCCAAGCCGGACGCGGTGTTTCCCCACTTCATCGTGCACGCGCTCCCGGTCGGCGTCTCGGGACTGGTCATCGCGGCGGTGGTGGCCGCGGCGCAATCGACGATTTCCAGCAGCATCAATTGTTCGGCCACGCTGCTGTTGTGCGACATTTACCGCCGCTACGTCCGGCCCCAGGCGACGGAACGTGAATCGATGCGCGTGCTGTGGGCGATGAGTTTGTTGGTCGGGCTGGCGGGGATCGGCATGGCCCTGGCCATGATGCGGATCAAGAGCGCACTCGACGCCTGGTGGGAGCTGGCCAGCATCTTCAGCGGCGGAATGCTCGGCCTGTTCCTGCTCGGGTTCATCTCTCGGCGCGCGAACGAACGCCGCGGCCTTCACGGGCGTGGTGGCTGGAATAATTGTCATTACCTGGATGACCATTCCCAAGCTGGTCGACGTACCCGTCTGCCTGTCGAAGTCCGATGAACAGCTACTTGACCATCGTGGTCGGTACCCTAACGATTTTCTTTGTCGGGCTGCTGGTGTCCAGACTGCTGGGATCGGCCGGTCCGACAAAGCACCGAAGCATATGAATTGTTGAGACGGACTGCCGATGCACGTCCGCCTGTAAGTTGGTCATCAGGAAAATTGCATTATGACGATCCCTGAATTTAGCCCAGCCCCTTCGCGGGATCATACCTCCGGTGGTCACGCCGTTGGCCGGGCGGGACCAGCTCGACGAACGCGGCGCTCGAACGGCTCGTGGAACACCTGATAACGGGTGGCGTTCACGGCCTGTTTATTCTGGGATCGACCGGCGAGGGGCCGTCGATCAGCCACCGCGTTCGTCGACGAATTGATCGACCGCACTTGTGCCCAGGTCGACAGCCGTATTCCGGTGCTCGTCGGCATCACCGATCCGTGTTATGCGGAGTCGTTGCTGCTGGCCGACATGCGGCCGACGCCGGCGCCGACGCGGTGGTGCTTTCATCGCCCTATTATTTCCCGATCGAGCAGACCGATCTTGTTGCCTACGTCCAACGACTCGCGCGAGACACGCCACTACCGCTGTCGCTCTACAACATGCCTTCGCTGACGCGGACGAGCTTTGAGTTCGCGTCGGTGCGGCGGTTGATGGACGAGCCATCGATCGTTGGGATCAAAGACAGCTCGGGCGATTTGGCGTACTTCCAGAAAATTCGCGTCCTTTCGCGCGAGCGCGGCGATTGGTCGCTGCTCATCGGTCAGGAGCACTTGCTCATTCAGGCGCTTGGAACTAGGTGCCGATGGCGGAGTCTGCGGCGGGGCCAATGTCTGGCCACAGCTGTTTGTGCAGATCTACGAGGCCACGCTCTCAACCACCGATACTACCGTCGCCGAACAGGGCAACGTTTTGCGGCGGCTGGCGGATCAAGCCGGTCGCCTCGCGAGAGTCTATCAACTCGGTTCTGAGCCGATTTCGGCGCCGTCCGTAATCAAGGGACTCAAGGTGGCACTGGCATCGCTCAACATCTGCGGCAATGAGGTGGCACTACCGCTTCAGCCGCTGTCGGCAGTTGATCAGCAGCCAAGTTGAATCGATCGTCCGTGAGCTAGGCCTCGAGGCCATGCTGGCAGGGAAGCAAGCATAGCCAGCGCGTCTCGATCCAAGCGATTCTCAATCGCCCACAACGATTAGCCGGGTCTGCGCTGCGATCGGATACAATGGAGGAGATTGATCGCCGGCCCGTTACGCTGGTCTTGCGGCCTCTCGGCCAGGTTCTCGGCGGCGCCATTTTTTGCGAGTTTGTTCCCGGCTGCTGCAAGTGCCGCCTAGCCATGCGCGACCTTCGCTCTCATCTGATCGGCCGCTGCTGCGCCGTAATCGTTGCTGTCGTCTGGACGAGCCTCGCGACGGCTTCGGCCCACGCAGCAACGGTTGCCGACTCAGTCGATTTCACGCGCGACGTGCGGCCGATTTTGGCCGACAAGTGCTTTCATTGTCACGGTCCCGATCCCGAGAGCCGCCAAGCCGATTTGCGGCTCGACATGTGGGAGAGCACGGATGACCTATTGGGTGCGGTCGAGGAAGTCGTGCCGGGCGAACCCGATGAGAGTGAGCTCGTCGCCCGGATTACTGCCAAGGACTCCGACGTGCGAATGCCGCCAATCGATTCGGGCAAGACACTCTCGCCGGAGCAGATCGAAACGCTCAAGCAATGGATTGCTCAAGGCGGCGGAGTTTAAGCAGCACTGGGCGTTTGTCCCGCCGCAGCGGCCGGACGTGCCGAAAGTGAGCAATCCCGGTTGGGTTCGCAATCCGATCGACGCCTTTGTGCTCGCGCGACTGGACCAGGCACGGCTGCAGCCATCGCCGCCGGCCGAGCCGCTCGTGCTGTTGCGCCGCCTGTCGCTGGACCTCGTCGGTCTGCCGCCGACGCTCGAAGAGATCAGACGTATTCCAAGCAAACGTCCAGCGGCATCGGCCGAGATGAGGCCGTCCGGAAAGAGATCGAACGGCTGCTTGCCTCGCCGCATTATGGCGAGCGCTGGGGCCGGGTTTGGCTCGACGCCGCTCGCTATGCCGATTCGGACGGCTATGAGAAGGACAAGCCGCGCGATGTCTGGATGTACCGCGACTGGGTCGTCAAGGCGCTGAACGACGACATGCCATACGATCAGTTTCTCGTCGATCAGATTGCCGGCGATCTGTTGCCCACGCCGCGGCAGAGCGATTTCATCGCCACCGGTTTCCTCCGCAACTCGATGACCAATGCGGAAGGCGGCATCGATCCCGAGCAATTTCGGATGGAGGCGATGTACGATCGGATGGACGCCATCGGCAAGGCGGTGCTCGGCCTGACGGTGCAATGTGCCCAGTGTCATACGCACAAATACGATCCGCTCACGCAGACCGAGTACTACAGAATGTTCGCGTTCCTGAACAACTGCGATGAGAAGCAGATCACCGTGTATACCGACGCCGATGAGCAGCGGCGGCAGCAATTGATCGGGGAAATCCGGCAGATTGAAGACGAGTTGAAAGCCGCGAATCCCGATTGGCTGAAGCGGATGGCCGCTTGGGAGGCGAGCGTTCGCGACGACCAACCCGAGTGGACCGTCGTCCGGCCGCAACTCGACACCAGCGGCGGGCAAAAGCACTACGTACTGGACGACGGCTCGATCTTGGCGGCCGGCTATGCGCCGACGCAGGTCACGAGCGAGATCCCCCTTGACGTGCACGCGGCGAAGATCACAGCCATCCGGCTCGAGTTGCTCAATGACCCCAGCTTGCCGCACGGCGGTCCTGGGCGATCGATCGATGGCTTGTGTGCGCTCACGGAGTTCAAAGCGACGGTTGCACCGCTCGACCATCCGGAGCAGGCCGCCGACGTGAAATTCAAGTCGGCCTCGGCCGACGTGAATCCGCCCGAACGCGAAGTCGACAAGCGGTACTACGACGATGGCAAGGGCAGGCGGCGCGTGACCGGGCCAATCGAGTATGCAATTGACGGAAACGAGCTGACTGCGTGGGGCATCGACGTCGGTCCGGGCCGTAGCAACGTGCCGCGGAAGGCCGTGTTTGTGCTCGACAAACCGATTGAAGCTGCAGGCGGCGTGCGGATCACGATAAAGCTCGCGCAGCTGCATGGTGAGCCCTATCTGATCGACACATACAATCAAAATCTGGGTCGATTCCGTATTTCGGTGACGTCATCCGACGATGCACAAGGCCGACCCGTTGCCGGCAGCGGTGCGCGACGCGCTGGCGGTGCCGATTCCCGATCGAACGCCCGCGCAGGCCGCCGCGGTTTTCAGCTACTGGCGGACTACTGTTCCGGAATGGCAGGACGCCAACGCGCGGATCGAAGGGCTTTGGCAGCAGCATCCGCACGGGACCTCGCAACTAGTGGTTGGCGAGCGCAAGGTGCCGCGGAAGACGCATCGGCTCGACCGCGGCAATTTCCTCGCTCCGGCTGAGGAGGTCACGCCGGGCGTGCCGGAGTTCCTGCATCCGCTCGCTAGCGACGGCCCGCCGAATCGGCTCACATTCGCCCATTGGCTCGTTGACCGCCGTTCGCCGACGACCGCTCGGGCACTTGTGAATCGCGTGTGGCAGGCGTACTTCGGCGTCGGCCTGGTCAGAACTGCCGAAGACCTCGGCACCCAGGGGGAGCCGCCGTCGCATCCACAGCTTCTCGATTGGCTGGCCGTGGAATTCATGGATCATGGTTGGAGTCTCAAGCACATTCAGGAACTGATTGTCTCGTCGGCTACTTACCAGCAATCGTCCATCATGCAGTCCGGAACAGATTGCCCGCGACCCGGACAATCGGCTGCTCGAGCGCGGCCCGCGGTATCCGCGTCGACGCGGAAGTGGTTCGAGACATCGCGCTCGAGGCGAGCGGATTGTTGAATCCGGAAATGGGCGGGCCGAGCGTGTTTCCGCCGGCGCCCGACTTCCTGTTCAAGCCGCCGACCAGCTTTGCGATGAAGCGTTGGTACTATGACACGGGTCCCGAGAAATATCGCCGGGCGCTGTACACGTTTCGCTATCGCTCGGTGCCATACCCGGTCCTGCAGAATTTCGATGCCCCGACGGGCGACATCGCTTGTCCGCGCCGCGCGCGCTCGAACACGCCGCTGCAGGCGTTGACGACGCTCAACGAGGATCTGTTCGTCGAATGCGCCCGCGCACTTGCCACGAAGATCATCACGGACGGTGGCGAGAGCGACCGTCGAGCGTATATCGTATGCCGTCCGGCGGTGCCTGGCACGGGAGCCAAATGACACGGAATTGGCAACCCTGGAGGGCTTTGTCAGAGAGCAGCGCCGGCGGTTCGCCGGCGATGCAGCCGATCCCTGGCCCTTGATTTCGGACAGCGGATCGCCGCAGGACACCCATTCCGTTGCCGATCTTCCTGGCGGTGCGACCCCCGCCGACGTTGCGGCCTGGACAGCTTTGTCGCGGGTTGTGTTAAACTTGGATGAGACGATCACGAAGGAGTGAGTAACCTACTTGCCAAATAGCCATGAGCTGCAGCGATCATCTTTACCGAAACATCCCGCCGAAGACGCTCGCCCGCCGTTGGTTCCTCAAGGAATGTGGCGTCGGCTTGGGGGCGATCGCTTTGCAGCAACTTTTCGGCCCCACCGCGTTCGCGTCTGCTGATCCGCAATTGCCCGTTGGCCCCGATTTCGCTCCGCGAGCGAAGAATGTCATTTTCTTGTTCATGGCCGGGGCGCCGAGCCACCTGGAGCTGTTCGACTACAAACCGCAGTTGGTGAAGTACGACGGCACGCTGCCGCCGGCCGAACTCTTGAAAGGCTACCGGGCTGCGTTCATCAATCCCAGCTCGAAGCTGTTGGGGCCGAAGTTCAAGTTTGCCCGGCACGGTCAATCGGGCACCTACCTTTCCGAGTTGCTGCCGCACACGGCCCGCGTCGTCGACGACCTGACGATCATCAAGTCGATGCAGACCGACGCTTTCAATCACGCGCCGGGCCAAATGCTGATGAGCACTGGCTCAATGCAGTTTGGCAAGCCGAGCCTTGGGGCGTGGACGCTGTACGGCCTGGGGAGCGAATCGCAGAACCTGCCCGGGTTCGTCGTTTGCAGCACCGGCATAAAGGGTCCCAGCGGCGGGCCGGCCAATTGGGGCAGCGGCTTCCTGCCGACGACGAACCAAGGCGTGCCATTCCGCACGAGCGGCGATCCCGTGTTGTTTCTTTCGAACCCTCGCGGGGTCGACGATCGCCTGCAACGCGAGTCGCTCGACGCGATCAACGCGCTCAACCAGCAGCATCTCGACGCCGTGGGCGACCCGGAGATTGCCACGCGGATCAGTTCGTTCGAGATGGCCTATCGCATGCAGGCCAGCGCGCCCGAGGCGGTCGACATTTCCCAGGAGCCGGAGCACATCCTCAAGCTCTACGGCGCCGAGCCGGAAAAACCGTCGTTCGCGAATACGTGCCTGCTTGCCCGGCGGTTGGTTGAGCGGGGTGTGCGGTTCGTCGAGATCTTCCACGAAGCGTGGGATCAACACGGCGATCTTACCAAGGACATTCACAAGAATTGCGTTGACACGGATCAGGCCTGTGCGGCCTTAGTCACCGACCTGAAACAGCGCGGGCTGCTGGACGACACGCTGATCATTTGGGGTGGCGAATTTGGCCGCACGCCGATGGTCGAGGGCACCGTGGCCGACGGCCGCGATCACCATCCCAACGCGTTCACGATGTGGCTGGCGGGCGGCGGCGCGAAGCCAGGCGTCGTATACGGCGCGACGGACGAGTTCGGCTTCAACGTGACCGAGAACCCGGTCCACGTGCGCGACTTGCACGCGACGATTTTGCACCTCTTGGGTTTCGACCACCAGCGGTTCACATTCAAGTTCCAGGGCCTCGACCAGAAACTCACCGGCGTGGTGCCGGCCAACGTGGTGCCGGGCCTGTTGGCGTAGAGCGGGCGGTTCAAACGTCGCAGCACGATTCTCGTGCCAGAATCATTGGAGACGCTGGACTTTCGACTGGAATTCAGCCAGCTCGTTTTCGTAGACGCCGAGCAACTGCGTCCAGTGGAAATTGGCCGGTTTGCCGTCCACGGCGCCGCGCACTGGGATGCGACGGTGGCCGGTTTGCATCGAATTGGCGAAATCGTAGGTGCGTTCCGTGAGCCGAGCGAGCGTTCGGTAATGCTCGACGCTCTCGGCCAAGTATTCCGCCGCCTGCTGCATGTCGGCGACGTCGTGGCTGTACTGGTAGCGGAGGACGCAAAGCGCCGCGTTCACCTTGGCCGCATAGTGCTCGGACATCGCGCGAATGCAGTGAATGTCGTTGCGGAGTCGCTCATACTCGGCCCGGTTCTTTGTGACCTCCGACTCGGCCGATTCGATCGCTGCGACCGCTTTGCCAGAGTAGTCGAGCACCTCGCGGATGATGGACGGCGGCGTTTCGCCCTGGTGTGGCTGGCGATTCCATTCTTTTTCGGCATACTCTTGCAAGCGTTCTCCCGGTGGCGCCTGCGATAGCCACAGATCGGGGATCGCGCCGTAGCCGTCTGGATTGATGAGTTGGTCCAGCGTCATGCCGAGCGACAGCGTTTGGCGGTTTCCCTCGGTGATGCCGAAGCGGCGAATCAACCGCGGGGCACATTCGCCGGAATCGTTGTAGGCGTCGAGAATGTGGGCGGCGGCGCGGCGCGTGCCATACATCTCGGTCAGCCGGCCGAGCCAGTATTCGCGATCGACGTCGGGTTCTATGTCTGGATTCCAAGCGTATCGAGCCCAGGCCTCGAACCAAATCCAATCTCGTTCATACTGCTTGAGCGGCGGGTCGCACGTGTCTGGCGCGTTGGGCCAATTCCAATAGGCCAGTGGATAAATGTGTAGGCCACGTGCACCAAGGCGATCGCGTGCCGCTTGGGCCGACTTTTGGATGAACCGCGGCGCGCCGTACCGAAACGGCTCCAGATTGGCCAGGATGTGGATATTGGCGATGTGGGTCGAATCGAGGTGGCTCATGGCCAAGTGGATGTCTTGCCATGGGCCCCGGGGTTCCCAGGTGGTGAGCGATTCGCCGTTGTACTTGGCCATGGTGAAGAGATTGCCGTAGACTTTCTTCGCCGCCGGCATGACGACGCTTGGGTCAGTTGCGTGGGCGCGAATGATGACCGGCGGCTCTTTCGTCAGGCCGGCCGCCCGCATGCCGTCCTTGACGCCCGGCAGAATCACTTGCGTGCACCACGCCACTTGCTTGTCGATGTCGAGCATGGCCTCACCCAGGCAGACTTCAAGGCCGACGTTCGGATACTGACGCACGAATTCGGCGATCGACTTGCGTGTGTAGTCCGCTGCAATCGGCGTCGGAGCGGACAACTGCGTTTCGAGACCGTGGTGGGCGGCGAACGGTTGCGAGAGCAGGATGTTGTAAAACATCTGCACCAACCAGATGCCCCGTTTGTCGGCTTCCTCGGCAATGTACCGGTACATTGCCGCGTTGCGTTCGAACTGCTCCTCGGACACTTCCAGCGCATCGGGATACTCCGGCAACTTCACGAGCGATGCGAACGGATGGCCATTCCAAAGACAGAGCATGTTCATTCGCTGTTCGGCCAGCGAATCGAGATACTCGGTCCAAAACGCCTTGTCATAAAAGAACGGAAACAGCTCTGGCGTGTAGGGGTACTCGTATTCTCGCCGGCCGGGCAGAATGTACGTCTTCTGCATCGCGATGCAAGTGCCCCGGAGTTTGAATGCCGGGTGATCGGAAAAGTGCAGGTCGGTCGGCAGCTGGCCGACTTCTCGCACTCGTCGGGCCAATTCGAGACAGCCATACAGCGCACCGGAATCGTCGTCGGCGATCACTGCCACGTTGCCGTCGCCGCAAGATGCCAACAGGAAGCCTTCATCCCCAAGCTTGCCCGCTTCGAGCTGAATCTGCTTCGTGTCGATCAACGATTGGATGTGAGGCTGTCCCAACCGGCCCACGACAACACGATCCGTATCGGGAAAGGTATCGGGGGACGAGTGATCTACAGTTGTGTTGTGACCGGTATCTTTGAGCGCCCGGACCAGCTGGCCGGCACCGTAGGCCACGCGCGGCGCAACTTCGGCGTCAAGTTCGATACGCACGGCCTTCGCATTCAAGTTGCCGGCGAACATGCCGATCAAACAAAGCGAAAACAATAATATCTGACGCATGGCGCTGTCCGTTTTTGGCGGGCCGAGGGCTAACCTACGTTGATCCAAGAATCGACGTTCTCGATAGTCCAGGGGCTGCGCTGCTCGCGGCCGAGCATGGCATTGGCCTGGTCGTCGCCATCGAACTCTTCGCGGTCGGGATTCCAATGCAGCTTTCGCTGCAACTGCATGGCGATGTTGCCAATATGCGAGACGGTCACGGTGCGATGACCAATTTCGGCGGGCGCGTATGTGCTGCCGCCATTGAGGATGCAATCAGTAAAATCGAAATGTTCGCCGCCCACGGTCTCGTCGGTGCGATCAATAATGACGCGTGGCCGGTGGAGCCGCTTGTCCGGGGGAATTTCGGCCGTGAGGATGCTGTCCCGGCTGGCCCGCAGAGGCTGTCGCCATCCGCGAAACATGATCCAGCCTTCGCTGCCCTCGAACTTGACGGCCGGCACGTCGCTCCAAACGTGCATGGTGACGCCGCTGGCATAGCGATAGTGCAAGTCGAATTCGCCGGCGGTATTCCAGACCGCGTCGTGGGGCGGGAACTTGCCGACGCCTTCGACCTCGACCGGCCCGGTCTCTTGATTGCCGCTGGCCCATTGCGCGAGGTCGATCAAGTGGGGTCCCCAATCGGTGAGCCGGCCGCCGGAATAGGCCAAGTTCCAACGAAACGTGTTGTGAACGCGTGCCGGGCAATAGGGAGCCAGCGGCGCCTGCCCCTGCCACATTTCGTAGTTCAACTCAGAGGGTGGAGGTTGCACGCGAAAGTCATCGTTCCCGCGGCCGGCGTTCCCCTTCTCCAACAGCACCTTGATGTGCTGTAACTCGCCGATGAAACCGGCGTGCACCAGCTCGCAAAGTCGGATGTGCGAGTCAATCGACCGGCTTTCCGACGCGGTCTGGAAAACGCGGCCCGATTTCTTCGCTTCATCGGCCAACAAACGGCCTTCACGTACGGTGAGCGACAGCGGCTTCTCGCAGATCACGTGCTTGCCGGCCCGCAGCGCCATCGAGCGCAATCATCACGTGCCAATGGTCCGGCGTGACGACGTCGACCGCGTCGATGTCACGCCGGTTCACGAGATCACGAAAATCGCCGTACACGTCGCAGCGGTAATCGTACCCCAACGTGTTCGAGTAGTGCTCATTCACGCGCTGCTCGGCCTCGGCCGCATGATGGGCGTCGACGTCGCACACGGCAACGACTTGCTGGTGTGGATTGGCGAACATCTGATCGAGATTCCACCCGGCCCCGTGGATTCCGCAACCGACGAGGCCCATTCGAACGCGCTGGCTGGGAGCGACGGTTCCGGCCAGGCCCAACGACGAGGCGCCGAGAACAACGGGCGGCCGCCGCGGCCGTGGCCAATCCCTTGATAAACTGGCGGCGGCCCAGCGATTGAGGCGACGTGGTCATGGGAGATTACGGGGGCAAAGTTGCGAATGCGGCTGCTCAAATGCAATTATACCGAGCATAATGGACGTCATGATTCATATTCACCCATTTTATTGGGACGCGCGATTGCGAACGAGCTTCCTGGCGACTGTCTTGATCGTCGTGCTGAGCATCGGCACGACAGCTGATTCCGCTCCCCGACCAGATAAGCTATTCGCCCCTCCGCCGGCCGACGCGATTACTCTTTTCGATGGCCGCGGGACGAACCTGTTTGTGAGCACGTCGGGCGGCGCCATCAATTGGCCGGTGGAAGAGGGCGCACTCGTTTCGACACCCAACGGGCGCCGCTCCAACAATTTGGTGTCGCGGTTGCACTTCCGCGACGCGGAGGTGCACGTCGAGTTCATGCTTCCGCCGGACGGCGACGGCAACAGCGGCGTCTATTTGCACGGCGAATACGAGCTGCAAATCCTCAACTCGGCTGCCAAAAATGATCCCGGCACGGGCGACATGGGGGCCGTATACGGACTTTTCAAGCCGCTGGTGAATGCGGCACGCGGGCCGGACGAGTGGCAGGCGTACGACATCATCTACAAGGCACCGCGCCGTGATTCGGACGGCAAACTTGTCGCCGAGGGCACCATCACCGCTTGGCTCAACGGACGATTGATTCACGATCACGTGACGGTGGGCGCGAAGACCTCCGATTACAACCCCTATCGATACGATACAACCGACTATCTTGCGACGATTGCCAAGCGACAACAGCGGACGATGGTCGGGCCGCTGATTCTGCAGGACCACGACAGTCCGGTCCGCTTCCGCAACATCTGGGTGAAACCGCTCGATGATCAGGCGGGAATGTACGATGCGGCGGCAGGCGGCACCGCCGGCACAGACTCAGCAGATGCACGGCCGCGAAAATTCTACGGCTGATCGGCAAGTACCTGATTGAGCCATTGGGCCATCTTCTGCTCGTAACCCGGTTGTAGGTTCTTCCAGTCACGAAGTCGATGTTCGCCACCGGGAATGGTGATCAACTCGCACGGCGTGCCGAGTTCCTTGAGCTTGGCCTGAAAGGTTACCGATTGGGAGTAGGGTACGCTGGCATCCTCTGTGCCATGAATCAGCAGGCTAGGCGGCATCTTGCCGGTGACATGGGTGAGCGGCGACGTCTGCCGTAAGATCGCGCCGCCTCATCGTCCAGCGTGACGTCACGGTCGAAGAGTGCCTGCAGTGCCGGACTCACGCCACCGCGGCGCTCGCAATCGGCGACGAGATCGGTCGGACCGGCTAGCAGCACCAGCGCCTGCGGCCGAGAGTCGTCGTCGGCTGTTGCGGCCGCGTACGCCGCGAGATGACCTCCAGCCGAGTAGCCGATGAGGGCGATCCGGTTTGGATCGCCTTTGAACTCGGCCGCGTGCTGCTTAACCCAATGGATTGCGGTCCGCACGTCATTCATACACGCGGGCCAGCGATGTTGCGGGGCGAGTCGATAGTTGATCGAGAACCAAGTGAATTTTGCGTCGGTCAGCTGCTCGGTGGGTGGCACATATTCGAGAGCCTTGTCGCCGCCGCCCCAACCACCACCGTGAATCAGAATCGCGATCGGGAATGGCCCGTCGCCATCCGGAACGCTGGCGTCGAGTTTAAGGCTCTCACCGTCGACCTGGGCATATTCAATATCTGGCAGAAACTCAGCGGCCAAGCCAATCGCCGGGCCGACGAGCGTCAGCAGCCAGACAGTGAGAAGGTATCGCACCATCCTTACATTGTTGTCGCCGCCACACGTCGCTGCAACGCAAAACTGCTTCGAGATACTCGCCCCCTCGGGTATCAGCTCGGCCGCAGCGGTGTCAGCTCACCGAGTCGGCGCAGCTTGCTTTTGCCCATGGCCAGCGGTATAACAAGACTAGTCGAAGCCGTCGCGGCTCGGCCGCTCGTCTAGCCATGTTGATTTGTTTCGGTTGGCCTTCTGATCAGGAGGTGTGCCATGAGTGGGCAGGCGTGTTGCTGTTGGTCAATTGCCGTGATCGCACTCGTGTCGGCGGCGGGATACAACATGGCGGTGTTCCGCGAGCCGCCGCCGCCGGCCGTGAACATCGTCTTTATCACGGGCGGATCGGGCCCGTACTGGCAGCGAACCATTAGTGGCGCGAAGGCCGCGGCCGATGAGTTCGACGCGAACCTTCAGGTGGAGATTCCATCGGCAAATGAGGGCGTCGCTGAGCAGACGGAGTTGCTCGTCAGCACTCCAGGAGAAGCCGGTCGACGGCGTCGCCGTGAGTCCGCTCGACGCGGAAGGGCAGACGGAACTCATCAACCAACTGGCCCAGAAGACATTCCTGGTGACATTTGACTCGGACGCCTCCGATTCGATGCGGCAGAGCCACGTGGGGACGACGAACTATGCGGCCGGCCGGGCATGTGCACGGCTGGTGCGGGATGCGATTCCCGACGGCGGAAAAATTGCTGTGCTCGTGGCCAACTCGACCAAGGAAAACGTCATCGACCGCAAAGGGGCCTTCCAGGAGCGGATCAGGCAGTATGCCGACGACAATGGACCCGGCACACCGGACAAGTATACGATCGTCGGCTTCTACGAGGATGGTGGGAGCGAAGAAAAGTGTGCGGCGAATATCCGCGACGTGTTGAAGCAGAATCCCGATTTGGCGTGCCTGGTGGGAATGAACGCCCGGCACGGGCCGATCATCATGAAGGTGCTGAAGGAAGATGGCCAACTCGATAAGTTGAAGGTCGTCACGTTCGACGATGCGCCGGAAACGCTCCAAGGCGTCGAGGATGGGCACATCTTTGCGACGCTCGCGCAGGATTCGTTCGGTTTTGGCTACGAAGCGGTGAAGATTCTCTGCAATCTCAAGCGTGGCGACGCGGTGGCTGTGCCGATGGGCGGCCGCGGCGCGGTGTACTTCAGCGTCGAAGTGGTAAACAAGGACAATGTCGACGAATTCCGCAAGCGAATGGCCGAACAGATCGGCGCAGCAGAGAAGAAGGCTGAAAAAAGGCCAAGGCAAAGTCGGCGTAGATTGCTGCCGTCGGGCAATGTCTCGTTGCGAGAAATACCATCACTTGCTCATGAAGTGATACGATACCGCTGGTGACGTCGAACACCGCGCGGTTGTCTTCCGTGCCGACGAATTTCACACCCTCGGCATCTTCGGCGGTGACGCCACTTTCGGTGACCGCGTCGGCGTCTTTAGCCGGGACGTAGACCGTGGCCGTGGTATTGGGCGGCACGGTGATTTGCCAATGGAACTGGTCGCCCTTCTTGCTGCCACTCACTGCGCACCAGGCCATAGGGCGAACGGAAGCTGGCTTTGACCCACGTCAGGTCGCCCACCGGGTGGGGCCGCATCACGATGTGTTTGAAGCCCGGGTTCGCATCGTCCGGCGCGATGCCGGCAAGATACTCATAGAACCAGATCACCAGATCGCCTACGAGCATCACGTGATTGTCCGGAGTTCATCGATGGGATCGGCCGTGTTGCCGTTCCATAGCTCCCAGATCGTGGTTGCCCCTTGGGAGATCATGTAGCCCCAGCCGGGATAGTCGGTCTGCGAAGCGATCGTGTAGGAGAGGTCGGCCCGGCCGTGGTCGGAGAGGACTTGATTGAGATACTGCCCGCCGATCAGGCCGGTGCCGATGTGGCCGTGGGTCTCATGTTCGATCTTGTCGACGAGGTGCTGGAAGACGCTGCTCTTCTTGACCTGCGGGCACGAGGCCGAAGCGGAGCGGCAAGACGCACGAGGTTTGCGTGCCGTTATCGTATTGGCCGAGTGTCGGAATTGAGAAACTTCTTGTTGAAGGCGGTGGAGAATTCTTGGGCCTGCTTGGCGAAGCATTTGGCATCGTCCGTCTTGCCGAGACTGTTCGCGTACTGTTCCATCAGCCGCAGGTCGTAATACAAATACGACGTGGCCAGCAGGGCCTTGTCGGTGATGCGGGCCGGGTCCTTCGAGTGGATGAAGGTCGGATCCTCGGGCGGAACGCACCAGTCGCCGTAAGAATCGCGATCGATGATGCCGTCCCGGACGAAGCCGAGCATGTAGTCGATCCATTTCTTCGCGCTCTCGTAGTGTCGGGCGACGATCTGCGCGTCGCCATACTGGCGGTGGAGCATATTCGGAATGATCACCGAGCTGGAGGGCCAGGTGACGTTGTCCGAATAGATCGGCCAATGGGCAGGGCAGACGTCGGGAATGCTGCCGCTTTCGCGCTGCGAATCCTCCATGTCCTGGAGCCATTTTGAATAGAGGGCCGAGATGTTGAACAGGTACGACTCCCCCTTCGACTCTTCGGAGCGATCGCCGAGCCAGCCCTGTCGCTCGTCGCGCTGCGGGCAGTCGGTGGGGAGGCTGCGGTAGTTGCCGCTCGTGCCCCAGACGATGTTCTTGTAGATCTGGTTGATGAGCGGGTTGGAACAGGCAAACTGGCCCACGACTTCCAGGTCGTCGTGGACGACGCGGCCGGCAAGCGTATCGAGCGTCGGTTTGCCGGGCAGGCCGGTGACTTCGACGAAGCGGAAACCATGGTAGGTAAATCGCGGCTCCCAAATCTCGGTGCCTTCCCCTTTGAGCGTGTAGACGTCGGTCACTTTGCGCCGCGGAGATTGGCGAGGTAGAGCGTGCCATCGGGCTTTAGAGTTTCGGCATGGCGGAGGGTGACTTTGGTGCCGGCCGGGCCGGATACTTTCAGCCGACACCAGCCGACCATGTTCTGGCCCATGTCGAAGATGTACGATGCCCGGCTTCGGCTCGGTGATTTTCACCGGGTGGAGCGTTTCGACGACTCGAATTGGCTCGATCATCTGCGCGGCGACGACGCCCTCGGGCGCGTCGACTCGCTCGGCCGCCTGCCATTTGGTGTCGTCGAAACCGGGCTCGGTCCAGCCGGCGAATTCTTTGCGGGCGTCGTATTCTTCGCCGTCGTATTCGTTGTTGGCGAGGATCGGACCGTCGGCAGTGAGCTTCCACGAGCCGTCGCTGACGATCTCTTGGACGCTACCGTCGTCGTACTCGATGTGCAAATTCAACAGCAGCTTTGGAAAACCGTAGTGGGGCATGCCCGAGTAGACTTTGCTCCGCATCGAATAGAAGCGGCCGTTGCCGAGGATCACGCCGAGCGCGTTCTTGCCCGTTTTAATCTGGTCGGTGACGTCGTGCGTGACGTAGAGCACGCGTTTCGGGTACTCGGTGGCGCCGGGGGAGAGGACCTCGTCGCCAACCTTCTTGCCGTTGAGATACAGCTCCGACAGGCCGAGGCCCGAGTAGGAAACTGTCGCGCGGCGGACTTTTTTGTCGCTGGCGAATTCTTTGCGGAGATAGCGGGCCGGAAGGCGGCGGTCTTCGGGTGCGCGGACGTCGCCCCACGGCTCCATGCCGACGGGGCCGGTCACTTGAGCCGCTTTCCATGCGAATCGTCGAAATCGACGTTGGTGTTCCAGCCGGGCTGCTCCTTGTCGGAGGCCTTCCACTTGTCGTCGGTGAGGATCACCAGCGGCGGGCCGCGGTCGAATTCGATCTTGAGGATGCCGACGATGCCGGCCGGGTTCGGCTCGTTGCCTTTGTTCATGCCGACCACAGCCAGCAGATTCTTGCCCGGATGCAAGTCGAACGTGAGGTCGCTGTCCTTGACGGTGCGATAGTTGTCGCGGCCGCCGATGTCGCGGCCGTTGATGAACGCCTTGCACTGATTGTCGGCCGTGGCAAGGTATTGGGCCCGCTTTACCTGTGCGGTCGCTGGGTAGCACGAAGGTGCGGCGGAAGTAGCGGTCGCCGACGGGAACCTCCTGGTCCGCCTTGCCCTTCCGGATACCAGATCCAGTTGGTGCCCGAGAGTGCGACCGGCGCCTCATCGCCGTCGAGGCCGATCCATTTTGCCTGCCAATCGTCGGGATTGAGGAGGCCCATGCGTCCAATGGGCCGGTTCGCTCCAAGCGGAGGCATTACCGTTTTGGTCCCAGACGCGGACCTTCCAAAAGCACTCTTCGCGCGAAGCCAGCGGCTTGCCGGCATAGGGAATCTGGATCGACTTGTCGGACTCGACTCGGCCACTGTCCCAGAGGTCGCCATCGTTCGTCAGCGAGCATCGCGGCCGAGCTGGCGACAAGGATTTGATACGCACTTTGCTGTTGGCCGCGCTCGTCGGCCGCAAGATTCCAACTCAGCCGCGGCTCGGCGGCATCGATTCCGAGGGGGTTATCCAGGTACTCGCAGCGGAGATGTTCGACGGTTACCGCGCCGCAAGCCACCGGCAGCGACGCCAAGGTCGCACCGGCGATCACCATGAATCCAGTCAAAGTGGTCAGCCAAAATCCTCCGCGTGCAGTGTGTCGCCCCAAGATGGAGAACATATTGCAACGAGGAAGGCGATTGGTCGAGTCGGGTCGAATCATTCGAGGTGTACTCCGCACATTTGTCCTAATTCGAGGGGTCAGGCCGATCCGATGGCGATACGAAAAGCTTGTGACGTAAAACAGGCTCGTATTATAATCGAAGGTGACGCGAATGACGGGAGATTTTTGCGTTTATGGTTCCTTACGGAACGGTGCTCCCGGATGTTTGTCGCGGCGGGAAGAGATTCTGGAATTGTATCGAGTCGCAGCTCGGCCGGCGGTTCGCACGCACTTTCTTTGGCGGCGCGTGCAGAGACAGTTTTGGGGCGGGCGATTTAGGCGGCTCCCAGCGGGAGTAGTCGGTGTTGAGCAAGGGGCATTTTCTGCGACTGGTGTGTGCGCTGTCGGGCATGATTCCGCTCGTGGCGTCGGGGCAAGCGATTCCAGCGTTTTCCGGGGCGGATGGCGCGGCGGCCAGTGTTACCGGTGGCCGCGGCGGCATCGTCTATCATGTCACCAAGCTGGACAAGAATTACAGCGACGCAGTACCCGGTACACTACGCTACGGATTGTCCGATACCAACTTCCCGACGATATACCCATCGGACGATTGTGTTCGACGTCGCGGGCACCTTTTGGATGGGCCGCTACGGCGCCGAGCAGGGACACGACAACGGCTGGGACACCAATTCCCGCATGAGCATGGGAAGCAATGTCACCGTCGCCGGGCAAACGGCCCCGGGCCCCGTTTACCTCATGGGCGGCCTGCTTAAGGCGAACAGCACAAACTCGATTCTGCGAAACATCTCAATCGCGCCCGGATATGGGATGCGGAGCTTCGAGAAGCCGGACGAAGGCATCATACCCTTCGGCGGAGACGCAACGAAGACCCGAGATTTTCCCGATTCGTACGTCTTCGACGCGATCGACATCTCGGGCACAAACGGGCTCATGATCGATCACGTGTCGACATTCTATGCGACCGACGAGACGATCTCCGCCAATGAATTGACCGATAAAGTCACGATCCAATACAGCAATATTTCACAGGGTCTTAACTACCCACAGGCGGACGCGGAGGCAAGCGGGATCGTGTACACGGGACACGCGCTCGGTTCGCTATTGCAGGGGAACACGAATACCGCATTCAGCATCCACCACAATCTGTACGCTCAGCAGAAGGGCCGCTTGCCGCGCGTGGGGAGCGAGGTAGGCACTGGAGCCTACAATGATTTCCGCAACAACGTGTTCTACAATTGGTTCAGTACGGCTGGAACCGGCGCAAGTGGCCAGCCAAGCTTTAACAACTTCGTCGGCAAATTTCTATTTGGCCGGCCCCGGCGGCGACGATCTTACCCAAACCAACGGCGCCAATGGCATCGCGCGCGATTCGGACGATGTCGTGACCATCGTTCACAAAAGTGGCGGGACGAGCGTATTCAACGGCTCGAATTCGTCCGGTACCCGAGTGTATCATTCCGGCAATTTGCTCGACTCAAACAAGGATGGCGACGCCAATGACGGCGTAGCGCTCACCAACAGCAATTTCGGGTCGTCGAGCTTTCAGGCTAGTCCGCAATGGTCACCCGTATCTGGCGCAACGTACAACGGAGTGACCGACTCAGCGACCGATGCCTTCACTCGCGTGCTCAAATACATGGGGGCCAACTGGTGGACGCGGGACTACGACTTCACGTTGGGCAATACTGCTGCGATCGACACCGTTGATGAGCGGTTAATCCACGAGACGTACACGGGTACGGGCAAGATCATGGCCTGGAACGACGACCCCTTCAACGACTATCCCGTGCCGCCGGCTGGTTACGATGCCTACGATCCCAATGAAGGCGCCGAATGGCGGAGTCTGCTCGACATGCGAGCCGATCCTGTGACTGGTGTCGCCCCGTTCAATCGCGATGCCGGTTGGGACGTGGACCAGGACGGCATGCCGGGCGAGTGGGAACTGCAGCACGGGCTCGATCCGAATGTGGCCGATAATAACGGCGACTTCGATAGCGATGGTTACACCAACCTCGAAGAGTACATCAACGATCTCGCTACTTGGCCAGCGCCGAACGCGATCACATTCAACAACGCCCATGGAGACGGCCGCTTCGCGCATATCCTCAATTGGGATGCGAATCCGGATGCCGGCTCAGTTCAGCCTTGGCAGCCTTCCCGCTTCGACACGGCAGTGATCGACAACGGCACGGTCGAAGTCGATTCGGTCGGGCAGCATGCCGGCAATTTGCTGCTAGCCACGAATCCGGGCGACAACGCCACGCTCAATATCACGGCTGGTTGGCTCAAAGTCGAAGACGCGCCACAGGGCCTGAGCAACGGCATGACCGTCATCGGCGACGACAACGCAGCCACAGCCGTCCTGAATCTTTCGGGCGGAAAGCTCACGACCAAGACGCTGCTCAAAGGTGACAGTGGCACGTTCAATTTCACCGGCGGCACGCTGAGCGCGGAGACGGTTGGTTTCAGCCTGGTCAACAATGGCGGTACGATCGCTCCCGGCAACAGCCCAGGCATGACGCACGTGATGGGCGACCTGGTGCTCAACAGCGGCACGCTGGAAATTGAGGTCGGCGGCACCGGCATGGGCGATTACGACAAATTGGTGGTCGACGGCGAAACGACGCTCGGTGGTACGCTCAAGGTTGTGCCGTTCGACTTGGGCGGCGGCCTGTACGTGCCGGCGCTCGGCGACACGTTCTTACTGATGGCGTCGCAGAATGGCTTTGGGGAAGAGATGTTCGACGACTTCGACCTGCCGCAGCTGGCGGCCGGACTGGGCTGGATGCTCTCGACCGACGCCATGACCCTCTCGCTCTCGATCGTCGAGGCCGTGGTTCTGGCTGGCGACTACAACAACGACGGCATCGTCGACGCGGCCGACTACACCGTCTGGCGCAATAACCTCAGTGCCGCGGCGCTACCATTCAACGAAACCGCCAGCATCGGCACCGTCGACGAGTCCGACTATGAAGTCTGGAAGGCAAACTTCGGGATGACGCTGGACAACAGTGGCGGCGGTAGCGGCTCGCCCAACGCAGTGCCGGAACCGTCGACGGGTCTGTTGCTGTTGGGAAGTATCTCGCTCGTCGCAGCGCAGCGTCGTCGCAGACAGTGCATAAGGAGTATGCATTGATCGTGCCGAGTCCCAGATCAACTCGAATCTTGGAATGTGGCCTGCTGGCGATCGGCCTGCTAATGATGCCATCGCAGGCACCTGCGCAGATCAAGGCGTTTCCACAGGCCGAGGGTTTTGGGGCCGCCGCCCACGGTGGTCGAGGCGGTGACGTCTATCACGTTACCAATCTCAATGACTCGGGCACCGGGAGCTTGCGGTTTGGCATCGACAATGCTCCCACGAGCGGACGCACGATCGTGTTCGACGTTTGTGGTTGGATCGATCTCAATAGCAAGTTGGGCATTGTCAAGGAGAAACGCAACATTACGATTGCAGGGCAGACGGCGCCGGGCGGGATCGGCGTTCGCGGCAACCAGTTTTCGGTGGGCAGCGATGACACAATTATCCGGCACATGCGTTTTCGTCCGGGTAAATCCGCAGGTCGACTCGACTCGCTGAGTATATCCAGCGGCAGCAACGTGATTTTCGACCACGTTTCGGCCGGATTTAGTTACGACGAAAATGCATCAGCGAACGCAACCAGCCGACACGGCATAAGCAACTTCACGGTGCAATACAGCTCGGTATCGTTCGGTCTGGAAGATCATTCGGCCGGCTCGCTCATCCAGGACTCTGACAATCCTCAGTTACCACCATAATCTCTATGCCCACAACCATACGCGCAATCCCAAAGCACGCGTTGAGGGTTCGGGCATGGAATGGCTTGGAAACGTGGTATACGACTACGACAATGGCTTCATCGCCGGCGATTCGGACACGACGGACTATTTCTGGAAGGTGACGTTTGACGGTAACACCTATATTACGGGGCCAGGCGACACGGATCGCCCGATGATCAGCGACGGACGCGATTACAACTATGGAGTCTACTTTGGCACCAATGCCTACGACAACGACGGAAACTCCATACAAAACCCGACGGACTACACCGGTAATGGGATCGACGCCACAGGACTAACCAGTGTGATTAGCGGTACCTACACTTGGGCAGCGACGCCGTATGGGAATTCTGGTGTTTGGCTCGATGACACAACGCAAGAGAACTACCTGCGTACGCTGGAACAATTCGGTGCCACACCTTGGAACCGCGACGAAGTAGACACCCTGTTGGCGAATGATGTGATGAATCGTCAAGGGGCCCTCATCTCAAACGAAAATGAGCTGGTCGCCCGTGGCGTTTCCAATGGCGGCTTCGGCACTATCGGAGGTGGCGTCAAACCGCCGGACACCGACGGCGACGGCATGCCCGACGCTTGGGAAGTCACACACGGTATCAATCCAAACGTCGCCAACAACAACGGCGACTTTGACTTCGACGGCTACACCGATCTCGAAGAATACCTCAACGATCTGGCAGCGTTTCCGGCGACCGGGCCGCTCGAGTTTTCCGGTATCGGGCGATATGCGGACTGGCATCGCTGGACCAATCGCTGGGAGCCGTCGCGCGTGGACGAGGTGCACGTGAATAACGCCGCCGCATTCGTCGATGCGGTTGGTCAGAAGGCCGGGTCGCTCCGCGTCGCTCAGGCAGCGCGGTTTTATGTTACCAGCGGCTGGTTGGAGGTGACCGACGACATGGTGGTAGGTGGCGACGGCGCGGGGAGCGTATGCCAGTACGGCGGCGAGGTCCGCGTCTTGAATGGCATGGTCGACGTGCAGGATGGCGACTATCAGTTGCGCGGCGGCGCGCTCTCGACACCACTGTTGGCGAAGGATGAGGACGGGACGTTTGCGTTCACCGGCGGCCAGTTGCATGCCGACGTGGTGGCATTTGATCTCGTGAACGACGGCGGCGCGATTGCCCCTGGCCAAGGCATCGGCAGAACGAGCGTCCTTGGCGATCTCACTCTCAATGCGGGGTCGCTCGAGATCGACGTGGCATCGGACCTCTTGGCCGACATGCTCACAGTCGACGGGACCGCGATACTGGCCGGCGCCTTGAATGTGTCGCTCTTGGGCGGCTACGTGCCCGCGGTCGGCCAGAGCTGGCAACTGCTCACGGCCGATGAGATTCTCAGTTCGTTCGACTCGGTTACGCCTGGCTTTTCGGTGCAGCTGCAGAGCGGCAGTTTGTGGTTGTTCGCGGGTGCCGGTGCCGGTGCCAGTGCGGTGCCCGAGCCCCAAAGTCTCGTGTTGCTCCTTGCCGCCTGCGTGTTCCTTGTACCGCTGCGACGACCCCACTGAGTTAGGAACTCTGAATGAAGCGTGTTGATTCGACGCTGGCGATCGCGTTATTGGTCGCCTTGAACTGGGCAGGCCCGGCGAGCACCGTCATTGTGAAAGTCTCGGCCGATGCGCAGCTGAGCGAAAACGGCACGACCGGGATCGGTGACGCAACCGACACGGGCAACGGCACCGGTACCAACATCAATGCTCGCTGGACATTCACGGGTACAACGCCGAATCGCAATGAGTGGGCGGCGCTCAAATTCGATTTGAGCGCGTTCAGCGACAAGACCGAGCTGGCAAACGTCGCGCTGCGAACATATATGTTTCGCACAAATGCAAACAACGCGAAGAACTTGCGGATCTACGCGCTAACCCCCGGCACCAGCGGCGAAAACTGGGGCGAAGCCACGATCACCTACGGCACGATGCCGGGCTTCACATTCGATTCCAATTCGAACACGAATATTCTCAACAACAGCATCGTGCAAAGTTTGGGTACGTTTTCGGTCTCGGGCGTCGACAACGAAGGGAATGTTGCGCAGATCAATCCGACCTCGCTCACAAACTTCGTGCAGGGTATGGGCTCGAACAACCTATTGACGCTGTTGCTGTCCTATCAGGACTCTTCCACCGGCCAGTGGCGAATCGCCTCTCGTGAGGCCACTTCGACGGAGACCGGCGTGCTCAGCGGTTCGGCGGGCGATTTCGCTTCCTTCCTGCAGTTCGACGTGGTGCATCTAACGAGCGGCGTCGAGGGCGACTACAACGACGACGGCGGCGTGAACGCCGCCGACTACACGGTGTGGCGCAACGGCGGCACGCTGCTCAATGAAGGGGTATCGCCCAACATAATCGACATCGCGGACTATCTGTTTTGGAAGGAACGATTCGGCGCAACTACTCCGTCCGGCGCAGGATCGGCCGCCGGTTTCACATCTTCCGTCGCGGTTCCCGAGCCAACTTCCATCGTCCCACTGCTTGCTGGATTGGCCACACTCATGGTGGGACGGAAGCGGTTGCTGTCTGCAATTCTCCGTTGAGCTCGATCACGTCCCCCGCCTTCGTCTCATACCGCCGTTCATGATCGCCAAACTTGATCGTTAGCGGATTGCCGACGAGCGAGCGGATCGTGCCTGCGTCGAGTCGTCCATTGCTCCAGCGGATGTCGATCTCGAAACCGCCGCGGGCGCGAAGGCCGGTGACGCTGCCGGTGGGCCACGCGGTCGGCAGGGCGGGCAGCAATTCGACGAGCGTGCTGCCGTCCTCGGCACGGCGGTGCGACTGCAAAAGAATCTCGCAGATGCCGCTGGCGGCGCCGAAGTTGCCGTCGATTTGGAACGGCGGGTGGGCGTCGAATAGATTCGCATAGACGCCGCCGCCGTTGTAACGGGTCTTCGGCGAATCCGTCAACGTGAGCAGGTTGTCGAGCATGCAGTGGGCGTGATTGCCGTCGCCCAGCCGGGCCCAAAGGTTGATCTTCCAGGCGAGCGACCAGCCGGTGCCACCGTCGCCGCGGAATTCAAGCGATTTGCGTGCCGCGGCCAATAGCTCGGGCGTATCGGGCGTGATTTCGTTGCCGGGGAAGACGCCCCACAGATGCGAGACGTGCCGGTGCCGATTGTTGGGATCGTCTTTGTCTTCGAGCCATTCTTGAAGTTGCCCGTACTGGCCGATTTGGTTCGGGGCAATTCGACCGCGGAGTTCGACCAGCTTGGCGCGGAATTCCGGATCGACGCCGAGAATCTGCGAGGCTTCGATCGTGTTGGCGAACAAATTGCGGATGATCTGATGATCCATCGTCGGCCCAAGCACCAGGCCGCCTTCCTCGGGCGAATTGCTCGGGCCGCTGATCAAAGCGGGGAGCGGGGAGCGTGGAGCACGGAGCAAATCGCCGATTTTCTTACTTCCTGCTCCCTGCTCCGTGCTCCCTGCTCTGCTGCGTGGATCTTCAAACAGGTAGGCAGCAAAAAACTCCGACGCACCCTTCATCAGCGGGTAGGCCGTGTCGCCGAGGAATTCCTGGTCACCTGTGTACTGATAGTGCCACCACAGGTGTTGGCAGAGCCACGCACCGCCCGAGGGCCAGATGCCGTGGTTCGAAGCGTTGATCGGAGCCGTGCCGCGCCAAAGATCAAAATTGTGGTGCAGGACCCAACCGGGCGCGTCGTAGTTGGCGCGGGCCGTTTCGCCGCCCGATTGGGCGACCTCGGCCAGGGCGGCGAACAGCGGCGCGGTACACTCCGAAAGATTACACGACTCCGCGGGCCAGTAGTTCATCTCCGTGTTGATGTTGACCGTGTACTTGCTTTCCCAAGGCGGATCGAGCTGGTCGTTCCAAAGGCCCTGCAAGTTGGCAGGCTGACCGCCGGGACGGCTCGAGGCAATCATCAGGTAGCGGCCGTACTGGAAGAACAGAGCGGCCAGTGCCGGGTCCGGCTGTTTCTTTGACGCGAGAACGCGGTCGTCTGTCGGCAGATCTTCTGTGGGTGGCGGCCCGAGGTCGAGCGACACGCGGCGGAATAGCTGCTGGTGGTCGGCGACGTGCGCGGCACGCAATTGGTCGAACGATTTACCCGTGAGACGGTCTAGATCGGTCTGGCTGCGAGCGACCGGATCGGCCGAGACGTCGCGGAAGTTCACGAAGTTGGTCGCGGCGGTAAGCACCAGCGTCGCGTGGCTGGCGTTTTTGACGTCAATCGCCGCACCACTTGCGCTGACTTCGCCATCGGTGGTGAGCACGCCGAGGTGGGCGGCGAACTTCATCTCGCCTTTGGCTTGCTTGCCGAGGAAGTCGCGCACCTGGCCCGTCAGCAGAAGCGTCCGCGAATCGACCACGCTCATTTGCGAGTTCTTGTGTGGGCTTGCCATACGCGCGGCGAACGACAGGGCGCCGGGCTTGTCGCTGGCGAGTTCGACGACGATCGCGCGGTCGGGATAGCTGGCTAGCACCTCGCGCGTATAGTGGACGCCGTCCGTGCTGTAATTCGTGGCGGCAATCGCCGTGTCGAGGTCGAGGGATCGGCGATAATGGTCGACCTGATCATTCCCGGCGAATTCGAGCTGGAGGTCGCCAAACGGCTGGTAGGCCATCTGCCGTAGCGGCACGGACATGAAATGGTCCATGGCCAGGTCTTCCGCCTCGCGTTGCTTGCCATCGAGCAGCAGTCGGCGAATCTCCGGCAGATATTGGGCCGCTCCAGCGTGGGCGTAGCTGTGCGGCCCGCCGGTCCAAAGAGTGTCTTCGTTGAATTGCAGCCGCTCGTGCTGGATGCCGCCGTAGACCATCGCACCAAGCCGACCGTTACCTACCGGCAGCGCGTCGGTCCACTTCGCAGCCGGCTCGTCGTACCAAAGCTTCAGTGTGGCAGTGGCCGAGGAAGGCAGTCTTCCCGTCAACTTGCCGAGCGAGGGCGACCGGGCGACTTCTTCGCCGTCGACGAAGATAGCCAGGCCGGCACCGCGGGCGTAAGTGCTCGCCGGTGCGATCCCAGACAACTGTGAGCGAATGGCCGTGGTAAGGCACAGTCATCAAGACAAAACCAGTCCCAGGCGTCGGCCGGCACGAGCGGATCGACTTCGACCGTGTCGTCCGCGCGCGGCACAAGTCCCACCAAGCCACTGATCACCAGGTCGCAAAACGTCGAGTGGTTGTAGAAGCGGCTCCGCTCGGCTTTTGGTCCAGTGATCAGCCAATGGCCGGTCGATTCATCGAGGTACTCGCCGATGTAGGGTTTGCCGTCCTGCTGTTGCGATCGAGCGTACTTCAGCATCTCGTTGAAGAAATCGCGGCGTGAAACGTACTGCTGTGGCGGCCCGCGCAGCACGTTGGCCAGGCCAGTTAGCGTCTGGCTCGTGGCGAACGGCCAAATCGCGCCGTCCCATTCGCAGCTGCCAGTGCCGTGCGAGCGAAACTTCGCGTGGCGGCGCTCGGCGGTGGTGAGCCCCCACGGGGCGCGGAAGCCGCCATCCTCTTTGATTTGTTTCCAGGCCACTGACTGACTTGGTTCGGCCAGGTCAAACGTGAAGGGAACGAAGCCAATTGCCTCGCGGGCATCGGAGAGGCCGCCCCGCTCGAAGCCGACCTTGAAGAACTTGGCATCATCATCCCAGAGCGCGGCGAGCATCTTTCGGCGGATGTTTGCTGCTTTGGCGGCAAACTCCTCGGCCACGTCCTGGCGACCGGCGAGCTGAGCGATGTCCGCAATCGCCCGGGCATTGGCCGCCATGTAGCTGTTGATCGTCGGCCGGACGTTTTTCTCGGTGCGGCTGCCCGAAATCGATTCTTCCATGCCGTCGCAGACGTCGTATTGCCAAAACAGTCCGTCGGGCCGACCGCGCTCGACTTCCCACGCTTGGTAGTCGGCGATCAGATCGTCGAGCATGCCGACCGTGAATTCGCGGTCACCGGTCACGAGATAGCGGTCGTAAATCGCCGCCGCGGCCCAACTGCTGAATTGGTGAAAGTGCGCCGCCGGTCCGCCGCCGTCGCCGGAGTGGAACCAGAATCGGGTGTAGTCGTCGAGCGGCTGCTGATCGCGGAGCCAACGTCCTTCGGCCAAATGGTGGCCGAAGGCACAGGAAATCGTGTTGTACGGCCCGGCGTGGCCGACCGGCGCGAGGAACTCGGTCAGCACGAAACCCTGGGGCGTCTGGCGGATATGTTTGCGAAACGTCCACCAGCGAAAGTAGTAAGTCTCGCTCGAGATCCTTGTCGGGGCAATCGAAGAGCGGGGCATTCTCGGCGATCCACTGCCAGGCGCGATGGTTCGGAATGAAAGTGGCGATCGTCTCGGAATCGTCGGCATTGAATTCGGCGACGTAGTGCTCATAGTCTGTCGGCTGGAGAACGACTGACTTCGCCGAACAGGTAGCGGCGAGGCACAACGCGACGGCCACCAGGCCAACGAACAGACGCCACCGCAAGTGAGGAAGAATCATCGGCCGGTCCAGAACGTGCCGTCGAGCGTGAGTGTTGTCCCTACTGCCCATTGTACTCAGACGGCTTGAAACCGATTTTGAGCGTGACGGCGAAGTCGCATGGCGGTTCCGTGGGGAGCTCCACCACGACGCCCTCGTCGGTTTGTTTCCACGTGAGTTTGCCATCGTAGCCGAGCAGTTCGACGTTGTTTACCGCGAGGGCGCCGTCCGCGAGCGATTTTACGACCAGCCGTCCGTTGTCGGGCCACGCCAGCGCGATGGCGTAGAGCGTGTCGCCCTTGGTAGTGAAACGGAAATCTTCGCCGGTGAAGGGCTGACGCTTCACGTCGGCGAACGAGCCGGCGACGATTTGCGTCGGCCCTTCGCCGAACTTGCTTCCACGGCCGCGTGCCATAAATCGCCTCGCCATTGACCGCCAGCCAGCCGCCGATCGCGCGGAGCATCTCTTGTTCTTTTTCGGGAATCGTGCCGTCGGGCTTGGGGCCGATATTGAGCAGCATCGTGCCGTTCTTGCTGGTGATGTCGATCAGGTCGTCGACAATGTCGCCGACGTCTTTGTAGTCCTGGTTGGCGATGTAGCCCCAAGAGTTCTTCGAGACGCTGGTGCAGGTTTGCCAAAAGTCGGGGCGGATGTCGGCCGATTGGCCGCGCTCGATGTCGAACACGCCGGTGCCGTCGGGAAACGAGCGGCCTTCCCATTCCTTGAAGTTGATCGCCACGGGTTTGCCCCACTCGGCGCCGCGATTGTAGTAGTAGGCCGCGAACCGCTGGAGGTACGGCTGGAACACCGGCTGGCAGATCCACCAGTCGAAGTAGACTACCTGCGGCTGATACTTGTCGACGATCTCGCAGGAGCGCAGCAGCCAGTCGTCGAGGAATGCCTGGTCGGGCGGTTCCGATTGGCTTTCCGCCGTGCGCTGGTTCGACGCCGGACCGTACAGCGCGGCGTTCGCTCCGTCGCGGACGTCGGAATCAAAGTACATGCCTTGGTCGAAGAACCACCAGTGCTCGGCGCGGTGCGACGAAGCGCCGACGACGATACCCTCCTTGCGGAAGGCGTCGGCAAGCTCGCCGATCACGTCGCGTTTCGGTCCCTGCTTCGCCGCGCACCAATCGGTGAGGTCGCTGTCGTACATCGGGAATCCGTCGTGGTGCTCGGCGACGGGGACCACGTACTTCGCGCCAGCTTCCTTGAAGAGCTTCGCCCACTCGCCGGCGTCGAACTTCTCGGCCTTGAATAGCGGGATGAAATCCTTGTAACCGAATTTCGACTGCGGGCCGTAGGTGGCGACGTGGTGCTCGAACTCCGGCGTTCCCTGCTGGTACATCTTGCGCGGATACCATTCGCTGCCGAAACCAGGCACCGAATACGCGCCCCAGTGGATGAAGATGCCGAACTTGGCGTCGTGATACCACGCCGGCGTTTTGAAGTGGCCAAGCGACTGCCAATCGGCTGGAACGGGCCGCGACGCGGCGACTTCGTCGATGGCTTCGAGCCGCTTCTGGGATCTCGTCGGTCGAGAGTTTCGAGACCAGCGGCTGGCGGAAGCCGGGCACTTGTTGCGGACCGACTTTCAGCAAGTATTCGAGGTCTTTTCGCGGCACGGTGAGCACGGTTCCGTGTTTGTGCCCCTTGGGGAAGGAAACTTCCGGGTGACGTCGGTAAACGATTTGAAGTCGCGCGTTTTGGCGGCGCCGTAAATTCCGTCGCGGTAGGCGTCGTAGTAGATGAGCCAGTCGTCGCCGATCTTGAGCACACTTGGGCCTTCGGTGAAATTTGCCGTGAATCGGCTTCGAGACGTCGCGCCAGGGCCCGAGCGGCGAATCGCCGAATGCCACCCGCAGCGCCCGCATCGGCCGCGAGTTTTCCTTAGTACGAGCACGTAGCGGTCGGCGTTCTTGACGATCGTGCCGTCGATGACGCTAAAGCCGGGATCGAAGAACAGCTTGGCCGGTGCGAACGTCTTTGAAGTCGCGCGTCGTCGTGTAGTACATCCGCTGATTGTTGTCGTGCGGCTCGGCGTGGTCGGGAAAGCGGCCGGGGATGGTCGAGGCCCAGCAGATGATAAACTGCTGGTTTGGCGCGTCGTAAAACAGCTCCGGAGCCCAAACGTTGACCGTCGTCGGTTCGTGTGCCATCGACCGGCACGAATTGCTGTTCCGACCAGTGCACTAGATCCTTCGAGTGGGCGTAGCCAAATCCCTGGTCGCCCTTCCAGCCGGTAGTCCAAACGAGATGATACGTGCCGTCCGGTCCGCGCAACAGGCTCGGATCGCGCATCAACTCGCTCGGACCGACGCGCGGCTTCAAGAATTTGCCAGGCACTTCGGCCCAATGATAGCCATCCTCGCTCGAGAGAAATCGTAGCCCGTCTTCGCCGTTGTCGCGGAATGAGGTAAAGAGGTAGACGCTGTCGTCGGGCGACTTCGCAGTCTTCGCCATCCGACGCAGTAGCGGCGAGCAGCATCGCACAGGTGACAATCAGCGGTAATCACGAGTCGCGCAAGGAAATGGCTCATGGTTTCGTCGTGAGGCCGTTGAGATACGCTTCCAGATTTGTGAAGCCATCGCCGTCGGCATCGGCATTCGCGTCGGAAAAATCGCCCGCCGCTGAATTGGGATTGAGGCCGTGCCGCGTTTCCCAAGCGTTGGGAAGACCGTCGTGGTCGGTGTCCCAGTCGTCGGGTCGATGGGTTTCCGGATAGTTATCCCAACCGCCCACGTCTTCTTGTTTGTCTGGCAGGCCCGGGATGCCGCTGATGCTGCCTTTGTAAGTCGTCGTGCCAGAGCGGGTTTCCTCGATCACGCGCTGGTCGTGTTCGTCGAGCATGGGCACGTTGCAACCCACGTCGGCGAGCACGTCCTCATAGGCTTCGTCTGCCGACTCGGTGGTCACGTATGACTCGAAAAACGGCTTGTCGACAATGAATTCTTCAATCGGCTCGTGACGCTGGCCGCGGACGCCTTCGAGCGGCTTGTCGGCTCCGTAGTGGCCTTCCATCACATTGCCTGCGACGTAGTACTCTTGTGGCCCAAAGGCGGCCACGAGGTCGCGCTCGGGCATCAGCACGTGGAACACTTCGGACGCGGGGCCCGGTTTGTAGTAGTTGTTGACGTAGTTGAGCTGCGCCACGCCGCCGTCGGTCGTGCGATGGCCCCAGTTGTATACGACATTGTCGCGGATATCGAGCCGACCCGTGTGGTGGCCACCCTTGTCGAGTCCGCCGGCGAGGCTCCAATTGCGGCCCGCGCAGTGGGCGAGCAAATTGTGATGGAAGCTGCCGACGTCGCCGCCGATGCTGGCCGCGTAGCCGTGCTGCTTGCCCTTTGCGTAGTTCTTGTGGCCGGCAATGTTAAGCGCCTCGGAAATGAGGTTGCGCTGGAAGGTGATGTTCTTTGCGGCCCGCGAGCTGAACGATTCATCTTGCGTCCAGCTGATCGAGCAATGGTCGATGATCGAATGGTCGGTGCCGGCCATGCCCATGCCGTCGAGCGTGACGCCGGCGATGTTGCCGGGTCGGACGCGGATGTAGCGAATCACGACATCGTGCGAGCCGCCCACGCCGAAATTGTATTTGCGGATGCAAATGCCTTTGCCCGGCGCGGTCTGGCCGGCGATCGTGAGATAGGGATTGTGGACGACGAGCTTCGACTCCAGCGTAATAAGTCCGCCGACATTGAAGACAACAGTTCGAGGCCCTTCGGCTTCGACCGCGGCACGGAGGCTGCACGGACCGCTGTCGTTGAGATTCGTGACTTCGATCACGCGCCCGCCCCGTCCGCCGCGGGCGAAGCGGCCGTAACCTTCCGCGCCGGGGAAAGCGAGCTGGCGGACACGGAAGCTCCAGACGTCGCCCTTGGTGACGTCCGCGGGCGAATCGCCACGCACTTCGTCGACACGCCAGTAGTAGGTAGCAAAGGGATCGGCGACCTCGCTCTCGAACTTCGGTTCACTCTGTCGGCCCCGGTATTCGCTCGATTGCGGCGTGGCGGCGGCGACCGCCTGCGCATCGGTGCCGAGATAGACGTCGTGGGCCGTGGCCGTTTTCGCGGCTTTCCAAGCGAGCGCTGGCTTTTCCGCCATGTGTTCGTCGTAGGCGACGGGCGTCGGTCGCATCGCCTTGTGCGCAGGATCGGCGGTATCGATCTCCAGGCCGTTGAGGACGACGCGGCCGGCCGAATTCGGATCGTGCAGCCGAATTTCAACGACGACGTCTTGGCCCGCCTCGGTATTGAATTCGACATACGCGCTGGCCGCATCGGCGTCGTCGCTCACGCGCCGGCTCGGCTGTACTGCCGATGCCGCAGGCTTGCCGTCCACGAGCACGTCGACCGGCCCGAGTTCGGCATCCCACAGCGAATTGTGATAGGTGACGAGTGAGTGTTTTCCGGGAGGTAATCCGCGGAGCGTGAGCGCGAGGCCGCTGCCTGCCTCGACATACACGCCGTCGGAGGCCATCGTCGCGTCGTGCACCAAGCCGGCCTTCCACCATTCGGCCTTGAGCGGTGACTTGTCGTCGATCGAGCGGAGTGCGAGTTCGACGCCGTCGAGCTTGAAGGTTGCCGGTTCGTCGGCGGCGATGGTCCAATTCGCGCGGTGGCTGCTCAAGTGATCTTTGCGATCGAAGCGCGGGCTAATGTCGATCCGCTGCGGCTGGCCCGCGGTCGTAGTCGCGGCGCCTGTTGCGGCGATCCATATTACGAGCGCGAAACATGCGAGGTACGATTTCATCGTCGCTTTCCCATTGATCAATTCCCGGCTGAGGTCCGCCGCGGTTGGTTGTCTTGTTTGCCGGTGCGAGAGATAATAGAGTCGATTAGAGGATGACTCGGCCGCGTCCATTTAGTATGCCAGATGTGCGATATCGAGGCAACGAAATCAAGGAGACATCACCCCATGCTTCAAGACATCGAGCCCCTCATCGAGCGAAATATAATGCGGCGACACGGCTCATGTTGGGGCGCCGCATTGCTTGCGATTTGGTGCGTATACGTTGGCGCGGCGGTTTGGGTTCAAGCCGCACCGGTAAAAACTGAGAGCCCGATCGAACGCTGGGATACTTACGAGATCGAGCTTGCGGGCCCGGCCGATGGCAATCCGTTTTTGGACGTGGACTTATCGGCCTCGTTTGAGCACGACGGCAAGCAGCAAACGGTCGGCGGCTTCTACGACGGCGACGGCGTCTATCGCATCCGGTTCATGCCTGACAGTGAAGGGCATTGGAAATACACGACCGCGAGCAACAAGCCGCAGCTCTCCGGCAAGAGCGGCGAGCTGGAAGTTGTCGCGCCGGCGGGCGACAATCACGGTCCGGTGCACGTGAAGGACACGTTTTATTTCGCGTATGCCGACGACACGCCCTATCGGCAATTGGGAACCACCTGCTACGCCTGGACGCATCAGGACGAAGCGCTCGAGGAGCAGACGCTCAAGACGCTCGCCGCGTCACCGTTCAACAAGCTGCGGATGTGCGTGTTCCCAAAGCGGTACACGTGGAACATGGACGAGCCGCCACGGTATCCCTTCGAGGGCACGCCGCCCGATAAATGGGACTTCACACGGTTCAACCCGGAGTTCTTTCAGCATCTGGAGAAGCGGGTCGCCCAGCTCCGCGATTTGGGCATTGAAGCGGACATCATCTTGCTGCATCCCTACGACGGAGGGCATTGGGGCTTCGATCGCATGCCGGACGAGGTCGACGACCGCTATCTCAAGTACGTCGTGAGCCGGCTCGGCGCGTTTCGAAACGTGTGGTGGTCGATGGCTAATGAGTACGATTTCATGTCCGAGAAGCAGGAGTCCGATTGGGACCGGATGATCCAGGTCGTGCACGACGCCGACTCGTATCACCATCTGACTTCGATCCACAACGGCACGCAGCTTTACAACCACTCGAATCCGCTCATCACCCACGCGAGCATTCAGAACGGCTCGGCTGCCCAGGATGCGGGCCGAGCGATCCTGTATCGAGACGTATATCGCAAGCCGGTGGTGTTCGACGAGATCAAGTACGAGGGCGACATTCCGCTCCGTTGGGGCAACCTGTCGGCCGAAGAGATGGTGCACCGCTTTTGGGAGTGCATAATCGCCGGCACGTATCCCGGCCACGGCGAAACTTACTTGAGTCCTGACGACGTGCTGTGGTGGTCGAAAGGGGGCGTGCTCAAGGGCCAGAGCCCGGCGCGGATTGCTTTTCTGCGCGACATCCTCGCCGACGGACCCGATTACGTCGAGACGATCGACAAGTGGCAAGTGCCGAACGTCGCCGGCAAGCCAGGCGAGTATTACTTGGTGTATTTTGGCAAAGAGTCGCCCGGAAGTTGGAAGTTCCAGCTGCCGCGCCGCAAGCGCGATGCACCGAGCGAATTGGCCGGCGGGATGAAGTTTCACGTTGACGTGCTCGACACCTGGAATATGACGGTCACGCCGATCGCGGAGCCGTTCACGATTCGCGAGCCGAAGGACGGCGAGTACACGGCATTCGACGTCGAGGGCCGATCGATCGATCTGCCGAACAAGCCGTGGCTGGCGCTGCGGATCACGCGCGCGACGAGGGGTAAAAGATGCGTCGGCCTATTGCGACACTGATCGTCGTCCTTGCCGCGTCAATTTGGGCGCGACCGGAGCGCGCGCGCCGCCAAGTCGGTCAGTCCGCATGCCGTCGTCGAGGCGGTGCCGCTCGAGGACGTGCACTGGACAGAGGGTTTTTGGGCGAATCGCTTTGCGGTGAATCGCGAGCGGTCGCTGCCTGCGATGTGGGAGATCATGCGGGGGACGGAATACAAGCCGTTCCTGGTGCATTTTTTGATCGCGGCGGGCGACGTCGAGGGCGACTATCACGGTGCCCCAGTGGAACGACGGCGATTTCTACAAGTTCTTGGAAGGCGTGACCGCGACCTATGCGGTGACGCACGACGCCAAGTTGCTGTCAATCCTCGATCCGTCGATCGACGCGATCGGCTGGGCGCAGCGGGCGGACGGCTATCTCCACACGCCGGTGCTGATCCGCCAGCGTCACGGCGACCAATCGGCGCAGCCGTTCCAGGATCGGCACAATTTCGAGATGTACAACATGGGCCATCTCATCACGGCCGCGTGTTTGCACTATCGGGTCACGGGTGATGACAAGTTCTTGAACGTCGCTCGGAAGACGGCCGACTTTCTCGACAAGTCGTTTCAGGAGCCGACGCCCGAACTGGCCCGCAACTCGGTCTGCCCGTCGCACTACATGGCGATGGTTGAGCTGTATCGCGTGACGGGCGAGCCGCGTTATTTGGCGCTGGCCGAGAAGTTTCTCGCCATGCGGAACATCAAGATTGACGACGGCGGAGACGACAATCAAGATCGCATGCCGTTTGTCGAGCAGCGTGAAGCGCTGGGGCATGCGGTGCGGGCCAACTATCTCTACGCGGGAGCGGCCGACCTCTACGCAGAGAACGGCGACCCGCAACTGCTGGGGGCTCTGGAGCCGATTTGGGACAACGTGGTGCACGAGAAGATGTACATCACCGGCGCTTGCGGGGCTCTGTACGACGGCGCGTCGCCCGATGGCTCGGACGACCAATCGCACATCACGCGGGTTCACCAGGCGTACGGCCGCAACTACCAGCTGCCGAACATCACGGCCCACAACGAAACCTGTGCCGCGATTGGCAACGTGCTCTGGAATTGGCGGATGTTCCAGGTGACCGGCGAGGCGAAATACATGGATGTGTTGGAGCTCGCGCTCTACAACGCGGTGCTGAGCGGCGTGAGTCTCGACGGGACGAATTACTTCTACGCGAATCCGTTGCGGCAGGTTGAGCCGTTGCCCACCAAGCTGCGTTGGCCACGGACCCGCGTGCCGTTCTTGACGTCGTATTGTTGCCCGCCGAACGTGCTGCGAACGATCGCCGAAGTAGGCGGTTTTGCGTATGCGACGGGCGGCGACGCGGTGTGGGTGAATCTGTACGGCGGGAATAATCTCTCGGCTCCGCTAAACGGCAAGCCGCTGAAGCTGACGCAAACGACGAACTATCCCTGGGATGGTCGAGTGCGAATTGTGATCGATGAATGTCCGACGGCGGAGTTCGCGTTAAAACTTCGCATTCCGGGTTGGGCCGAATCGGCGTCGATTCGCGTCAACGGCAAGCCGCCGAGTGTGCCGGCCGTGCCAGGATCGTACGCCGAGCTGCGCCGCGTCTGGAAGTCAGGCGACAAGGTGGAGCTCGATCTTCCCATGCCGGCGCGGCTGATCGAGGCGAATCCGCTCGTGGAAGAAGCTCGCAACCAGGTGGTGATCGAGCGGGGGCCGATCGTGTATTGTCTTGAGTCTACCGATCTGCCGAAGGGAGTCCGCGTCGAGGACGTGACAATTCCAGCCGATGCCGAGCTCACGGCGCAGCTTCGAGCCGAGCTTACTTGGCGGTGTTACGGTGATCGAGACGACGGCGTTGGTCAGACCCGCGGGCGACTGGTCGGACAAACTCTACCGGCCGCTTAGCCGCGAGCGGCCGCGGGAAATCCGCGTCCGATTCATCCCCTATTTCGCCTGGTCGAACCGAGGGCCGTCGGAAATGTCAGTCTGGGTGCCGGTCAAATAGCTGTTCACGGTATAATGCTGGCTCCCATGCATTCAACGCGCCTTCGAGTTCTGATCACACTCACCGTAGCCGCTACGGTAGTGGCTTAGGCTAGCGTCGTGTCGGCGTACGACACGATCGGAAACGGGAACGCGTCGAAATGGGGCGACGATCCGTATCCCGGTTCCGGCGCGATCGTCACCTGGGGCTACGTGCCCGATGGTACGACCGTCGACCCGGAAGCAGTGGGAGTCGAAGGGACGAGCAATCTTTCGCAGATTCGCAATCTGTTCAACACGAATCACGGGGAAGGCGCGTTCGAGGCGGCGATCGAACGGGCATTCGCAACGTGGTCGGCGGTGGCCAACATTACCTTCATCGGACCGGTTGACGATCCGGGTGACCCATTAGGGGCGGTCGGCGCAGTCGACGCCAATGATCCGGATCGGGGCTTATGCGCTCGACGAGGAGTATTGGGGCGTCCCGGGAGCAATTGGCATTGGTCCGCCTGGCTTTGGTGGGCTGGAAAGCTTTCCGTATTCAGGCGACGTAACGTTTAATCTCAATCGCACGGCCGAAATCGCGCCGTTTCACATTGCAGCCGGCGAGGAAGACGTAACGCCCGTCGACACGAATCTATATGGCGACGATCTTGAGGGCCTATTCCTCCACGAATTGGGACACGCTGCGATCGGGCTCAATCATCCCAAATGGGCTGGCGAAAATCCGGATCGGCGCGTGATGTACGTTGGCGATTTCCAAAACGAGGAAGCGCCATTTTGCTGCCAGGCCATCAACCGTCAGCTCGATCCGGACGATATCGCCGGGCGCAGTATATCTACGGCATCCGCGGCGATTTCAATCGCGACGGCATCGTCAACGCAGCTGATTACACGGTATGGCGCAATTCGCTTGGGCAAGAGATCACGAGCGGCACAGGAGCCGACGGCAACGTGGACGGGATGGTCGACGAGGCCGACTACGAGGTGTGGAAGTCGCACTTTGGCGACGTGTGGTTAGACGGATTCGGCGAACAGGAATCGTTCTTCGCCGCTGCCGCGCCCGAGCCGGGCGCATTCGTATTGTTCGCGCTGGGAATTGCTATTCTTTCCGTGAGAGCCAGAGGACGTGCGTTTCTGCGGGTAGCCGTAGCGAACCGTTGATGTTGATTTCGCTCGTGACGCTCACAACGCCAGAGTCTGGTTTGATCCAGCGAGCCTCGTAGCGACCTTGATGCTGACGGAGGTCGAGGGCAATCGGCTGGTTCGGCGTCGAAGTGTAGACGACAATATTTTTTCCGTCGTCGTCCGCCAGGCACCATTGGTCCTTGCCACGGACGATCCCATCGATCGGCTTCATCTTTGGGACGATCGTCGCCAATTCGGCCGGCAATTTGGCGTTGGCCAGTGAGCCGCCGGCGATCAGTGTAGCCCAGCCGTCGTGGATGCTGGGGCAGTTCTCTTCGGCATTGTAGAGGATGGCTTTGTCGGGATAGCGGTCGCGGTATTCGCGGACCGCCTTAACGATGGCGGCGGCCCCGCCCGGTCTTTCGTGGGTCTGCCGTAAGTGTTGTCGCGGGGCGAGATTCTGGCCGCCCTTTGGTGCGTAGAGGTCATCGTCCGCCGTATAGGTCCAGTAACGAATGTCGATTACGTCGACGTGCGACGCTCGCTCGGGATCGGCGAGGATCGCGTCTTGCACGTCCTTCGGGGCGCTGAGACCCACAAGTACATTGCGGCCCGTTTCTCGTTCCCACTCAATTATCGTGTCGAGCCAGAACTGCGTGAACGCGAGCGGACCAGAATATTCGGCGCTCGTCATTTGGATCACGTTGGACGTGTCGGCAAAGTTATCGAGGCACTGGCGGATGTAGCCGCGGTGCAGCGCGCGGAGCTTCGGATTGGAGACGTCGTAGAAACTCGGAGCCATGAATTGGCGCTTGTCACCGATGTAAGGCGGCGGCTCCGGAAGGCCGGTGTCGTTGACGTTGTTGGCAGGCCGCCAGGGACAATCGGCCCAATGGGCGCCTGCTTCGAGGATGTTGTGTTGGAAGTAGTCCTGGTGCAGCAGCACCAGACCCCGATCGTCACACAGCCGGGCGAAGTCGTGAAGGCGGTCCCAATACCAGGGGTTGAACCTGGTAAGATCGTATTTACTAAGGCCGTCCCAGGCCGTGCCCACGTCTCCCGCGGCCCGTGCGAACGGCTGATCGTAAAACGGCGCGGCAACGTCGCCATCGGCCTGCCGGCCCATCGTATGGTCATCGCGGCGGCGATCGTACCACAGGCCGTAATGATGGTCGTACGCGGCAAGGCCATTACGGATCATATCGTCGGCGACCTGTTTGAGGTCGTCGGTGAAGCCGGTCCCGACGCGGCCTGGCACGAATCGCGTGATCGCCGGGCCGAGCTGTGAGACTTCGTCAGGACGGACCGAGCCACGCCACCAGAGAGGATCGAGCCGGCCACCGGTGACGACTTTGCCACCGGCAACGAGCCAGCCGTTTTCAATGGCGAGCGGTTGGGCGGCCGAACTGCGCGCTTTTCTTCAGCGCACTCGCACTCGTCGCCGCTCGCTCTTTGCTTTTCGCCTGCGTGTGCTCGTCAATTCGCTCTCGAATGACGTCGACCAACTCTCGCGCGGGCTCCTTGGACTGCGCGACGAACTTCGCGGCTTCCGCGAGCGTCGGGATTGGTCGCGGTTACCGGTTGACCGAGGATCGGTTCGACGCGGGCGGCTGCCGCCTCGCCCAAGCGTTCGCGGAGTTGGCCCTGATACAAGCTCATTGGGCGGACAAAATCGCTGCGCGACTCGAACGTTCCGTCGCCCGAGAAGCCACCCCAGCAACCGATGGCCCAATTGTTGGCTGTCGGCGGACGGAAGCAGGTGATCATTGCGGCCCGGCATTGCCAGAGAACGCAGTTGGCGGCCGACCAGCCGGCACCGGGCGGGGTGCTCCAGCGGTTCTTGAGATCGAGGCCGGCACCGTCGATCCGCACATTGTCATAGAGCACACCGGAGGCCCAACTCTCAAGCGGCCCGCTATCGGCAAGTGACTCTCGGGTGCGGCAATTGACAAAAGCGTTCGGACCCGGCGGCGCAATGGCCGACTGCAAAATCGTGCCGCCCGTGCTCGGACCAGCATCGCAGGAACAGCGAGAGCTGGCCTTGGTTGAAAAACGTGTGTCGGCGGTAGCCGCCGATTTCGGAGACTGGTGCGAGCGCCAGGCAATCTTCGACCGTGATCCACTTAGTCGATTCCCAGAGTGCGACTGCGCCGCCTGCAAAGTGACGGAACTCGACGCGTTGGATCCAGGCGTTCGCTGCATTTTCCATCGTAACACCGAACCAGGCATGATCTTCGTCGCGCGGGTTGTCGCTGGCCGGCTGCGATACCATTCGCAAATCCTCGATTCCGACGTTGTCGATGCGGCCTGGCCAACCGTACGGTTGCACGGTAGCGCCGCCGAAGCGCTTCTCGATGGCGGTAGTGATCGGTGCGTCGAGCGTGATCGCGTTGCCATCGATCGCCGTAATGACACGATCCCAACGGAGGTCTCGCGATCCGGGCCGCCAACCGACGCCGAAAGCATCTGCGCCGATCGTCGTGATCCATTCGGCAGGGCTGGGACGTGTGACGCTCAGTGCGTCGCCGACTTGCAGGCCTTGCGTTGATGCGAGCTCCAGCTTACGAGCGCCGACCGGCACATAGTCGTCACGGACACTGATTGGTTCGTGCGTGAATCTGCGATCCTTTCCGCCAATAATCCGCACGAGCGCGCGTCGATCTCTGCCAGTGGCAACCAGCGACGCGCCTCCATGCGCCTGCGCCGGAACCGCGCAGGACGACACCGGATGCGGAAATTCTCAGATCGCCGGCGATCTGGAATTTACCGGGTGCGAGCTCAACCGCGCCGCGGAAGCCATTGTCGCCGAGCGGCAACTTGGAGACTTGGTCGATGGCCGCTTGAATTCGTGCCGTATCGTCGCCGTCCGCAGGATAAAGATGGACCGCTACGATTACGTTCGGAATGTCCCGGTCGGCGCCGGAGTAGCCACAATTGGAGAAATCCGGGATGCGATTGCCGTGCTCGTCCGACGCGTAAATCAACCTTCCGCCGGGGCCAAGGTCGACAGCGGGCGGCTGCGGCCCACGACGCGCCGGCAGCGCACGCCAGCATGATTGTCAGCAAGGCCCATTCGCGCTGAAGGAAGATGTGCATCGCTGCCCCAAGGGAGAGTGCCTCTGCCGCTAGTATCCAGCTTAGTTGGAAATGGCGAGAGATTCCACGCGCGGCGACCGCGTGAGGTGCCGACGATGTCTCAAATCAGCGGCGAAACATTGGTTGACAGCCCCGCGCGACGCAAGGACGATGAAACTCAAGCAAGTTCTTTGAACCACGGGTGCGAGGCGGCGATGCGACGAGATCGGCACTGTTCGACGGCGATTTTGGCCCTTACTTTCGGACTTCATGCCCTGGCGGCCTTACCTTGTGCCGATGCCGCTCCGACCAGTGACGATGAGGCAGCCTACTCCCGCGTGATCACCGAGCGGGCGGACAGAATTGTCGCACCACTTTCACTGAGGATGCGGCCCAAGCGAGTCGCGTCCGCGACCTGATCGTAGCCCAGTACCGCAGCCTGCGCGAGATTCACGCCGCGCGGGATGCGAAAATCGCGGAGGCCCAGTCACCCGGCGATTCGGCCGTGGCCGAGGCCTGGCGCAGCGTGGCTCGCAAAGAAGCCGACCTGAAAATCTACCCGCTGCACCGCCAGTTCGTGGCCCGGCTTGAGGCCGAGCTGACGCCGGAGCAAGTGAATCAAGTCAAAAATGGGATGACTTACGGCGTGGTGCCGCTGACGTTCAAACGCTACCGCGAACTGCTGCCGAACATGACCGTAGAACAACAGGCCGATCATCCTGGCCAATTTGCTCGAGGCCCGCGAGTACGCGATGGACGCGGGCTCGTCGGAAGAAAAGCACGCTTGGTTCGGCAAGTACAAAGGCCGGATCAACAATTACCTCTCCGCCGCGGGCTACAACATGAAGCAGGCGGAGCAGGCCCTGGCCGAGAACGGAAAAAGCGGCCGCCTCGCCGCAATAGTGTTATGCTCTCACCAGCAGCAATTCGATCAAGCACGCCATCGGAACTTCAGACCATGATCCTAAACAAGATTTGCAATTACCGCGGCATTCCTGCCGATCATTGTCGTGCTGTGACAGCAAGCGTTGGCTCAGTATCCGAAGATCACCAAAGACGTGCAGGCGGAGGCCAATCGGCGCACGGCGGCGGCCGGCGAGCGGTCGGACGCGGCCTGGGAGAAAGCGCAGCCGGCGATCAAGGAGTGGGCCGCGAAGGGCAAGCCATACATCCCCTGGGCCGCGAAACCAGAGGATTTGCCGCAGGCCAAGATTCCCGCCTTCCCCGGCGCTGAAGGGGGCGGGATGTACAGCTTCGGCGGCCGCGGCGGAAAGGTACTTGTCGTCACCAACCTCAACGACAGCGGGCCCGGCAGCTTCCGAGAAGCCTCGAGACGGGCGGGCCGCGTATCGTGGTGTTCAACGTTGCGGGCATCATCCGGCTGAAAGAAAAGATTCGCATTCGGGCACCGTATATCACGATCGACGGCGGCTCGGCGCCAGGCGACGGCGTTTGCATCGCGGGCGATACCGTGGAGCTCGAAACGCACGACGTCGTGATCCGCAACATACGATTCCGACGCGGCGAGACCTGGGTCGGCGACCGCAATGATTCTTGCGGCGGCAATCCGATCGGCAACATCATGATCGACCAGGTGTCGGCTAGCTGGGGCCTTGACGAAAACATGTCGATGTACCGACACATGTACCAGCCGCCGGATGGCTCGAAGGAGTTGAAGCTTCCCACGGTGAACATTACGATTCAGAATTCGATCTTCAGCGAGGCGCTGGGCACCTACAACCACGCGTTCGGCAGCACGATCGGCGGCTACAACGCGACGTTTCACCACAATTTGTGGGCCTCGAACTCCGGGCGCAATCCCAGTGTCGGCATGAGTTTCGACTTCACCTTCATCAACAATGTCGTCTTCAATTGGCACCATCGGACCGTCGACGGCGGCGACAATCGCAGTTACTACACGATCCAAAACAATTACTTCAAACCGGGGCCCGCGACGCCGCTCGACGAGCCAATCGGTTATCGCCTGCTCAAGCCCGAGACACGGCGCAGCCGCGAGCCCAATGCCGATTTCGGCAAGGCGTACGTCGCCGGCAACGTCGTCGAGGGTAATCAGCGGGTGACCAAGGACAATTGGGCGGGCGGCGTGCAGATTGACCTCGATCGTCGGCTCGACCTCGATCCGCAGAACGTGTTGGCTCACATTCGCGCCAACAAGCCGTATCCATACGCCTATGTTCAGACGCAGCCGGCGCGAGACGCGTTTGAGTTTGTCTTGGCAAGTGCCGGGGCCGTGCGGCCGAAGCGCGACGCTGTCGATGAACGGGTGACGGAGATGGTTCGCACCGGCAAAGTCACTGCCCAGCCGAATGTCGACGATCTAGCCAAGAAACTACGCGCGGTTGGCTACACCGACAACGTGATTGACACGATCATCGAAATGACCGGCAAGGGCATCATTTCGAATATCGAACAAGTGGGCGGCTTTCCCGAATATCACGGCAAGCCCTACGCCGACGCCGATGGCGACGGGATGCCTGACGACTGGGAAACCAAGTACGGACTGAATCCCTATCACTCTCTCGACGCGGCCGGCGATTTGAACGGCGACGGCTACACGAACATCGAAGAATTCCTCAACGGCCGCAATCCGCGCGCGAAAGCGCAGCCCTGGAATGCACCGCCGGGCTATGTCGACATGTGGACAGGAAAGGACTTGAATTGAGACATTACAGCGTGAGCCCCGTGGGCCAGCAGTCGTTGAGTGCTCTATTCTCCGACTAATTGCTCGTCGATCGATTTGTCGTCTGTGCGACAAGGCATTATGATCAGATAGATATGACTCGTCTTGAGGTCAATCGTCGCCTTTGGCCGCCTGGTTGAAATCCTCATGTTCTTGCGTCGGGCCTTCACGCTGATTGAATTGCTGGTTGTGATTGCCATCGTCGGCATTTTGGTGGCGATCTTGCTGCCGGCAATCCAGGCTTCGCGTGAGAGTGCCCGCAAGGTACAGTGCCAAAATCATCTCAAGCAGATTGCCACGGCGTTCTTAAACCACGAATCGACTCAAGGATTCCTGCCAACGAGCGGTTGGGGATACAATTGGGTGGGCGATCCCGACGCCGGCTATGGCGAAGAGCAACCGGGCGGCTGGGCTTACAACATCCTCGCCTATCTCGAACAGGCCGATCTCCGAGAATCAGGAATAAGCCAGTCAACGCTGTTGCCTTACTTCGACTTAAGTGGTGACGGTGATGCGAGCAATCTGCCGACGACGTTGGTCACGACGCCGCTGGCGGTGTTCAGCTGTCCGTCGAAAAGGCCGCTCCAGGGGTATCCGCTCGACGTGACGCCCGGCCGGACGACGCTCGCCTACAATTCGCCCGCGTGCACCAATGCTTCGGGCTGCCTAGTCGCGCGCGGCGACTATCGCGTCAACAGCGGCAGCGTGCGTCAAGGCGACGAACAAGGGCCGCCGCTGTTTACGAGCCCCGCTGCGTTCCATGGTAATTATTCTCGCCAGAACGGCATTTCCTATCAAAAGAGCGCGGTCCGCATCGCCCGCATCACCGACGGCACATCGAAAACGGCACTCGCGGGGGAAAAGTACCTCAACCCTGTCCACTATTTCGACGGCGCATACACGGCCGAAGACCAGTGCCTCTTCTCAGGCCATGACAACGACAACAATGGTTACACTGCCAACGGCTCCGCCATCAATCGCCCAGAACAGGATCACTCTGGGCTTGATCATCCCTTTTCTTTCGGCGGCGCTCACCTGGCTGGTCTGAATATGGCGTTCTGCGATGGCTCGGTGCAGTTCGTCGGCTACGACGTCGACGACACAGTGTGGGTCGGATATGGTGGGCGGAACGATAACGAGGCCGGACTCTAAAATCAATTCAAGGACTGATCGGATGCCCCCTGATGGTGCGCGGCGAACCCCGTCTCCGAAAAGCTATCGGCGAATGACGGCAATCGTTTCGGAGAAAAGAAGCCCACCCATTGGCTGGCTGGCGTAATAGGACCCAGCGATCAAGCTGAAGTCGACACCATCGAATGAGCTGTACCCGCGACTTGCATGGAGCGCGGTCAATTGTTCAACAACGACCAAAGTGCACAGGAAACTCAAAGATTATCCTTGTCGTTTCGCCTAATCAGCTCTCCCCACACAACATCGTCGTCATCGTAGTCAATTGTGCGAACTGATCCATCGCAGAAGGCGATGTTGGCTCCACCAGAGTGCGGGCTGCCAAAGTTTGTCGATTGATCCCCCGCATCGTCTGAATCGGGGATGGGCGCTCCCTTGCGCACGCTATCCTTATCGTAACCTTGATACATCGAGTTATTGTCGCCTCCGTTCCCATCGGACGGATTGGAGTTCGGACTATCGCATACTCCGTCGTAAAAGCGCGGCGACATAAATTTCTCGCCGACCAGGACGGTTTTCGACGCGCCATCGAGGATCTGACCCATCCGCGCCCCGATACGCCATCCGGTGACGCCATCAAAATTATGCCAGTAAGCTTGCCGCGCCGATTCTCCGGCGTAACCTCCGAGATGCCAATCGCAGTGCGGATAAGCAGCTGGCCCGAGATCGCTAGACGCGAGGCAAGATGCGTCCGGGCGCCATTGGTTCCGCCGGCGCCGCCGTTATAATTCAGGCCGCCATTGGCCACGTAGTCGGTCTTAGCGAGCGTGTCTGGAATCGTCGCGTTCTTGAGCGTATCGTCTCGGCCGCCGTCACAATAGCGACCGTCGGGCGACCGAGCCGGTTGATTATAGCCGGTGCGCCGGCTGGGGCAGTTGAACACAGGCAGTACTTGCGACATTTGCTTGGAGAGTTCAAGTTTCTTCGCTTCAAAGTCAAGTCCTTTGCCGAGATTGAAAATGGCTTGCTCTTCAAGATAGGGCGCAGCGGCATAGATCCAGCCGCCAGGCTGTTGTGGTCCATATCCTTGGTCCGGGTCGCCCATCCAACCGAAACTCCAGCCTCCGTAGGGAAATGTCTTGTGTGTGCTTTCGTGGTTCAGGCACGCCAGCGCTATCTGCCTCAGGTTGTTCTTGCACTGCGTGCGCCTCGCCGCCTCGCGGGCCGCTTGGATCGCCGGCAACAAGAGCGCGACCAGAATGCCGATGATTGCGATCACGACCAAGAGCTCTACGAGCGTGAAAGTGCATCGGACCCTATTTCGATGTAAGCACGCGCGCGTATTCATAAGATTATTCGCCTCCGAATCAAACCCGCTGCCGAAGAGCTAATCCGCTGCTTCAATCTCGCCTTGCTTTTCTGAATGCATGAAACGACGGTCGATCGCGCTCGATTTCATCAGCTGCAAGATGAATTCGAATGGTCCGCCAACCGGTTCCGCAAGCCGTGCGCAGAATTGAAAACCTCACAACAGGTCTATCGTACTCTCTTCTATCGTAACAAAGCCGCGTCTACTTCGACGCAGGTTTCTGCCCTCAAATCAAGACAAGCCAACACCCAATGCTTGCTCCGTTTCGCGCGAGTTGAGGCGGTGTCTGGGGAGCGCCAGTAGACCAGTAGACGAGTACCGAAGCGAAGCCTGGTTCACTTCCAGACAGCTCTAATCATCACCTCAACTCACATGAAAACAAGCCCCCCCCATTTCGCCAACTAGCTCACCTGGGCCGGGGCGCGGGCTCCGGCGGCGATTGGCCAAGCGTCTTGCGATACTCGCGCGGCGTGGTACCGGCGAGCTGCTTGAACGCCCGGTTGAACCGGCTGAGTGAGTCGAACCCCGCATCCTGGGCGATATTCACGATTCTCTCGTTGGTGGTGACGAGCTGGCGCTGAGCGTGAGCCACCCGGTGCCGCGTCATGAGCACGTTAAGTGTGGTGCCGAAGGTCTTGCGGAATAGCGTGGCCGCATAGTCGGGATGTAGGCCGACGCACTCCGCGATGTCCTTGACTTGAATCCGCGATGTGTAGTTGCGGGCGACGAAGCAAGCCATCGCCTCTGCCTTCTCGAGATTGGTTTGCTGACGCGAGGAGGCGGCTTCGCTGGCGGTGGCGGTGGAGACGTGGTTTTCTAGCACCGAATTCGCCAAGTCGCAGAAGTCGTGCGCGGAGTTCGAGTACTACCACCTCGCGATTGCTATCGGACGCGAGCTCGACGTCTTCGTGCCATTGCTCAAACAGGCGCTGATCGAGCTTGGTACGGTCGGCGCGGGCGTCTGCGACGATTTGGCCCTGGGTAAGCGACGTCATGAGCTGCTCAGGAAGTCCCCATTGCAGGACCCAGCCGAACGGCACCGTGACCACGTAGTAATAGTTGACCTTATTGAAGGCCACGATCTGGTGGGGCACGGCGGCCCAGAATGCGGTGACGCGGCGGGGCTGGACGGTAACACGCTCGCCGCCAATTAAGTAGGTGAGGGTGCCCCGATCGAGAAAGTTGATTTCAATTTCATCGTGGCGATCCGGCCGCTGCATTTGTTGCGGCTCCCAAATCTCACAAGTGAAACCATATGGAGTGAAGTCTCGTCGACCGCTGTCAAAGTGATGTAGCGCCTCGGGCTGGGAAATTGCAACTTTTTCCCCCCCAAGCTCAGGTTTTCGCGTTGCAACGGAGCGAGCCATGAATTGTCCTAAGACCTCGGAAAAGAGCTGATAAACGCAGAAAACACCCTCGACTCGGCACCAACCTATAAAATGGCCGATCTCAGTATAGCGCAACTTTTGATCGGAATCCAGGGAGATTTAGAACGATTCCTTGAGGCATACTGAGTACTCGACCAACACGCGGAATCTATTCAGATGGTCTTGCTCTCCTCGTACACCAATACTTTCGACGTGCCCATGGTTCCTGCAATTCGCGGACAGGACGCGTTCTTTCATTACCTGCCGGTAAATGAAGAAATCATGAGGCAGGGAGTGTACGTGACCGGCGTGGGCCGGGCGACGATCCATCCTGGCGAGCGTTATCCGCCGAGCGGACACCCGATCTTGTATCAATTCGACTGGGCTCGCGGGCGGACCTTGCCAGAGTTTCAGCTGGTGCTGCTGACGGGCGGAGCCGGCGAATTTGAATCGGAAGCCACTGGCAATGTGCAATTCGAAGGCGCCACGCTACTGTTCCTGTTTCCTGGCGTGTGGCACCGCTATCGGCCGGAGTTGAAGGTCGGCTGGGAGGAACGCTGGATTTCGTTCAACGGGGAGTTGATGCATCGACTATTTGACGTGGCAGTGCTCGGACCGTGCCTGGCCGTTTCGACGCCGCGTGATCCTCAGGGACTCGCCGCACGCTGGGACCAAATGCTCGCGGCAGTCCGCGGCAAGTTGGTCCAGCATCCAGCGATGTTCACATTTCAATCGCTGGCCTTGATTTCGGATGCAGTCGCAGGCCGGATCGAAGACGCAATTGAAACGGGAGCGGCACCGACCGACACAGCGGCACAATCCAGGTGCGAAGATCCGATCGTGCAACGGGCACTTGAGCTGATTTGGACACACAGCCACTTCCCAATGAGCGTCAGCGACATCGCCCGGCAATTGCCAGTGACGAGGCGAACGTTGGATCGTCGCTTCGTCGAAGCGACGGGCCACTCGGTATTGGACGAGATCAATGCCTGTCGGCTGAGCCGAGCGAAGCGATTGCTCGCGGAGACCGATTTGCCCGTGAAGACAGTCGCGCGGCTAGCCGGGTTTTCAAGCACGGAACGATTGCGGGTGACGTTTGTGGAAAGGGAGGGCACTTCGCCGACCGTTTTTCGAAAGCGGGCTCTGCAAATGCGACAGGGCTTGGAAGGTTTGCGGTAGCACAGTTTGTCGTTGAACCGGCCGGGTTTTGAGCGATATGTCTTAAAAAAAGGGCATAATTTTGCGGGATTTGAGAATTTGTCATGTTAGGATGAAAAAGAACGTTGCGGAACGCACAGGTGGCACAGTCCGCACGTGCCTTTTCTTCGTAACCGGCTGAGTACTCGGGTTAAAGTCCGGTTCTTGCAAACGATTGCTGATTGGGTGAATGGACGTTAAGCGGTACAGGTTGGGAATAGTCGTGCTGGCGATCGGACGGACGATTTCGTCTCGGGCGTGAGTTCGATTTAGATTGCTTTTTTGTCGAGCGGCATTGGTTTCTTGTCTTACCTAGTCGAGGCGCTGTGCCTCAACATCTTTGATTGGTGGAGGGTTCTAATGAGAGTCAGAAAGTTAGTGTTTGGATTAGCGGCCGTGCTATGTGTCGGATCGACGGCCAACGCCACGATTATCATTCCGACAAATCAGAACGGCGCAGACACCGAGATTCGCGAATCAGACATTACGGATAACTTCGGCGTCACGGAAGCAACAGCCCAACGCGGCAATTCGACTGAATTGGCGACTCGCGGCAGTGACACAACCACTACGGCAACCAACGATCGCAGCAGCATGATGTACATGAAGTTTGACATCAGCGGCTTGCCAAACCACACGTCGGATCCAGGCTTTTGGTCGGACAAGAATTTGGCCTTTCGCGGCTATGTCCGCAACACCAACCTTTCCAACGGCCGACTGTTGGATCAGTCGCGTAACGGCAATCCGCTTCCCCACGATCAATGGGAGCGGGTCAAGTTCAATGTACGCGGCCTTGAGCCAGGTCAGGGACGCTACGCAGATGACGATCCCAACCAAGCGAATCGCACAGACCGATCGGGCAACGCCTATACATCTCCCCACTACGAATACAACTGGGACGAAGGAAACGGAAGCGTTGGGTCCGGCATTTCGTACGTCGACGCGCCGGGGTTGACGCCCTTCTGCATGGCGTCGGGAAGCTGCGCCGACGCCTACGGCGACACCGACAATACGAATATCAAGAAGACCCTCGGTGTATACGACGACTTCAATTCGGACACCAGGATGTTGGGCGAATGGCAGTGGCCCGTTCCGGTGAATTACTTAAATGGCGCCGACCGCTTCCCGGTTGGCTTGCCCTTGGAGTACGAGGACTCGAACGGAAACCTGAAGCAGTTGATCTTTGACGCGCAGGATGCCGGGCGAGATAAAGTCACTTTGATTCTGAATCTCGGCATCGATACGTTGCAAGAGGCCAACGGTGGTTTGTTCTCGGGCAGCGACTTCCTCAATTTCAACTACCTGTTCATTCCCAAGGACATGACCACGCTGAACAATGACAATAATTGGGATCCTGATGGCTCGGGTCCGCTTCTCGCGACGGGCAGCCCGTACTCCTGTACGGGAGGTTCGGGGAGCTGCCCAGCGGGAATGACGCTGGGTGACAACAGCGCGGCGCATTTTCGCCGCAGTTGCTCGTCAAAGTGCCGGAACCGGCGAGCATGTTGCTACTGGTTCTCGGTTTGCTGGCGACGGCGGGAATTCGTCGCCGGAAATAGTATTTCCGATTTCCGAGTGATGGAGCACTTGGTTTTTTGAGACGTAAGCGGCGACATCCGCGGGGTATCCCGCGGATGTCGCATTTAAAATCTGGGCGGCTGTTGGACGACGCGGTCGTCTGAACGCTCGTCGAATGGGGCTAAGAATCCAGTTCGCACGAATTCTTGGTGCGAAATATCCGGGCCGGCGCTGACGACCGCTGGACGAAGCTTGCCCGGCGGGACATGAGACAAGCGAGGAATATCATGGTGGACAAGCCGAGGACTCTGGCATTCGTCTTATTGGCGGCCGTGGCATGGAGCGCTCCGCAAACTGCACAGGCCGATGATCCACCCGACTTGTTTCTCGAGAATCTCGCCGACTTTGTCTGGACGGGTGCGGGTGGAGACAACATCTGGGAAAATTCTGCGAATTGGACGGCTCCGACGTTCCCACCAGGATATCCCTATCCAATTCCTACTTATCCGAATGATCCAAACCGAGTCGACGATCCAGCCTCGCAGGCTAACATCACGACCATCTACCCGGTCGTCGGGGAAACCTGTCAGGTGCGCTGGTCGCCGATCGGACAGTCAACGTCGCGAGCGGCAACGTGACCATTGCGTCGCTAAAGCTCGGCGGCATGGGTGCTGCGGTTACCACGGACGTCACGTCCACAAGTCCGAACTTGCTGGTATTCGAGAATGCAGAGCTCAACGACACGGTGACGAATCCTGGCAACCCGAATGCCGATCCAGAGATCGAACCCGAACCGATTTGGAGCTTCAATCAAGGCCGTTCATTGATTTGGAGTACAGGGACGGCGGCGGCAGGCAAAGTGAATCGCATTTCTGCCGGCCTCCAATTCAACGACGGTGTCGACGTCGAGGGCGATCGAGACTTGCATATTTATGGCGATATCCACGAAGGCGTCATCGACCGCGACGGCTTCAATACGGGTTTCGCCGAGACGCTCGAGTCATCCATCAGCAGTTTGTTATCGGGTGGCGCGAAACTCTACGTCCACGGCAATATCGTCACCCAAGGCCTAGCTGCCGACGGCACTGTCACCAGCAGCGACGGGCCTGGCGGCGACCGCGCGTTTGGTATTAACAACACTCGCGGAGTTCCCGTCCCTCCCGATCCGCAGAATCCGCCGACTGAAGTGCCCCGACAGGGTGACGTCGACATCACTGGCCATTTCGTGGGCGACGGCGTCGTCACGATCGGCGCTACCAATGGAAATCTGCTGCCACTGAGCAACGTCATTTTGCACGGCGATAGCACCGGCTTTACCGGACGCGTCTCGCTGAGTCGTGTCAATCTCGTGGTCGACAATGACATCGCCTTTGGAGACGGTAAGTTGAAGCAGGGGAACCCTGCGCAAGGATTCGGCTTCAACATCATCTCCACGAGCGACACTCGAAAGATTCCCACGGAAGTCGAACTAGCCCAGTGGCAAACCGTCCGTGGCGCCACAGGGATCGCGGGCCTCGAGGGAGTCGGCGATCATTCCATCGAGTTTTCAGGTCGGATCGGCCAGTCGAATACCCGCGGCTGGATCAATCTGCTGCCCGCCGGAAAAACGCTCACCTTCAGCGGACCGACCTATCCCAGCATCAAGGCTGAGGATCCGCCGGGCCAGGGGCGAGCCATCACTTATGACGGCAGTGGCAAGACGATCATTTCCGGGGGAATTCATGATCAACTCGTCGTCGGCGACGAGGACCCGAATATCGGAGATAAGATCGGCTATGTGCGTACCCGGGGCACGGGCACGATCGTCATCGATGGTCGCGTCTTCGACGACATGGGAATGCAGACCGGTTTCAATGCTACGGACTACACTGGCTTCACTTTCGTCGAAGGATCCGATTTGCATTTTCACAGCACCAACGACCTGCCAGGTGCCTCCATCGTCTCTCGAGGAGGCGCGGTGGGCGTTGACGAAGGCGTCCGCACGAATAGCACTTTTCTGACGAAGCTGAACAATTCGAGCAATCCTAACTGGGATCCGAACACCGGTCCTTATTTTGCGACCTGGGGCGATACCGCTCCCGTCTACACGGGCTATGCGACCGGCGGATTGATGCTCGGGACGGTGGGTAGCAACGAATACACGCAGAACTTGGACTTTACGACCGGCGATTTGGCCAACGCGGCCAACATGTCGCTGGCGGCCCAGGAGGGTGGCAGTACCTACACCGGGACGATCACGCCGTCGAGCACGGTTAAAGTCAATCCCGACACCTATCAGCTCGGGGGCGGCTCGGGCGTGCTCACGCTCCCCAATGCCAATCAGCTCACGGGAGCACGCAACCTGCTGGTGACCAATGGCGGCGAAGTCAAACTCCAAGCTGCCAACAATTACACAGGCTCCACGCGAATCCTGCGTAAGTATTTGCCATCGAACGCGGGCCAGGCGGAGGCCAGCCAGCGATCGAATGCTGGCAATAACGATGGCACGACGACCGGGGCGGTGACGACCACCTTGACGGCGACAACGCTCGCCAACGGCGGCGTGGCGAGCAGCATTGGCAGTTCGTCGAATGCGGCGAGCAACTTGGTGATCCAGGGTTCGACGTTGAAATACGCAGGTGGCGCGGCAAGCACCGATCGTCTATTCACGGTCGGCGCTTCCGGCGCGACGCTCGACGCCTCGGGAACCGGTGCGGTGAGCTTCACCAATACGGGTGCTCTGGCAATCGCGGTCCCCGCACGCCGCAGTGGTTTGATTGCCACGGTCGTACCGGGAGATAACAATAACACGATCTTCGGCCAGCCTGCCCATCCGACTGCGTCTCGCCAGGTGTTCCAGACGGATGATCTGGCGATCGGCATGCGGGTCTACACGCCCCAGGGCGACTTTACGCCGCCCGCGGGGGGCAGCCCTGTGCGAGTCACCGCGATTCAAAATCGCGAAGTGATGCAGGCCGGTCAACCCAACCCACTCAGTAGCGAAGCGGACAACGACGGCGCGACACTCCCCAACGCCTGGCCCGGCTATACGGCGACCGCTGTCCGGACGGCAATCCAATTCGGCCCAGCTCCGGCCCGCTTCCTCACGCTTACAGGCGAGAACACCGGCAACAACATGCTGGCGCCCTCGATCGCCGACGCGCCGCCGGCCGACATCGACGCCGCGGCCACCACGCCGGAAGTCGCTGCTGCCGAAGCGGCCGCCGGTTATGGCACCGTCGGGATCCAAAAGACCGGGGCCGGCAAGTGGGTCCTCACCGGCAACAACACCTACACCGGCGCTACCAACGTCGAAGCGGGGACGCTGCTGGTGAACGGCAACCAGACGGGCAATGGCCTGACGACCGTCTCTGACGGCGCGACCTTCGGCGGCACCGGCCAGATTGGCGGCGGACTAACCATGCTCGAAGGCTCGACCTTCGTCGCCACCTTTGCCGGCGGGACAGTCGTCCCGCTGGCCATTTTGGGCGACGTCGACCTCTCCGCCCTAGGTAATCTCCTCAACATCACCGGCACCGGCGTCGGCAGCAGTTGGACGCTCTTGACCTATGCCGGGATGCTCACCGGCACGTTTGAGTCGACGCCCGGTTACACCGTCGACTACGGCAGCGGCTCGAACAGCCAGATTACGATCTCCTTGGCGGCCGGCCTGATCGGCGACTACAACAACAACGGCGTAGTGGACGCGGCGGACTACACGATCTGGCGTAACAATCTGGGCGGCTCGGCGCGACCCTGGGCGCGAACCGCGACCCGGCCAACCTGGGCGTGGTGAGTGCCGCCGACTACAACTCCTGGAAGGCCCACTTCGGCCAGATCGCCGGCAGCGGCAGCCTGGCTGGCGGCGCCGTCCCCGAGCCCGCCAGTTGCCTGCTAGTCGGAATCGCCCTGCTGGGCCTTGGCGGCTGCCGCCGACAGGTTAACTGACGAAGTCGGCCGCTTCCGCCAGTAGTTTGCCAGGACCGAGCCGGAGACATTCATCCAGGGGCTAAAGACGGCCGCGGCGAGTCCGACCGTGCCGAGCTTCCCCATCGCGCCGGCGAGTCCCGACGCCATGCCGCCGTTTTGTAGGCCGACCTCGAAGGCCACCGTCCGCGCCGACGCGCGGTCCATGCCCAGCGCGGCTCAGCCAGTAACCCAACAAGTAGCCGAGCCCGTTGTGAATCGCGGCCGCGAGAAACAGAATCCCGCCAACCTTGAGCAAATCGTCGCGTCCAGCGGCCGTCGTCACCGCGGTGAAATAGACGATGCCGAACATCGACGCCAGCGGCATCCAGCGGTCAAGCCAGGGCATCCAACGTGTGAGGGCATGATACGCAACGCCGACCACGACGGCCCCCAATAAGAAGCCCAGCATGGCAATCCATGGCAGCCAAACCGAGGGTAGATTCGTCTGAAGAATCGTCCAACCGCCCGACGCCAGCAGCACCAACCATCCCAGACCGACGACCGCAATCGAATGCACGACGCGCCTGCCCGTTGGCGACGCGAGTTTCAAGTAGTCGTGCAACAGCGCCGCGCCGATCGGCACGATGACAATCTTGACGATGTCCATCATCATTTTGAAAAAGCTGACGTCGACGAGCGTCCCGGCCAGTACTTTCATCCAGAGCGGCGTCATCAACGGCGCGAGCAGCGTCGCCACGGCCGTCAGAGCGATCGACAGCGGCAAGTTCGCGCCAGCGAGATAGGTCATCACGTTGGAAGCCAGGCCGCTCGAGCAGCAGCCCATCAGAATCACGCCGGCCGCCACCTCGTCGGGAAAGTGGAAAATCTTCGTTACTGCGAAACCCACCAGCGGCATGACCGAAAACTGGCAGAAAACTCCGACGAGCACGCCCCAGGGCATCTTCATTACGGTGGCGAAGTCGCGGAGACTCATCTGAGTGCCCATGCCGAACATCACCAGCTGCACGACGATTAGTATCAGCCAGGGATTGCGCAAATCGAGCCCTTCGAGATCGGAACGGCCCCAGCTCCAACGGTCCGAGCTGGAGGAAGCTGTTCGGATAGCTCATCGCGGCAACCACGGCCGTGACAATCCATGCGGTAAACTGGTAGCCCCTGAGTGCTTTGATGCCCCCGAGGCCGATTGCGAGTGCTGCACACGCCGCAACCGCAGCCCCCTGCCACCAGGCGTGATGTGTTGCCAAGCCGGCAAGGGCAACGATTGCCGCCACGCCTGCGATGCCGAGAAAACTCGTACGGATATTCTGCATCGGCGTGGAACTCAGAGGACGGTTGACAGATATTCGATGGCCAACGGCGGACTGGCCAGGATCGGCGTGCGACGGTCTTCCGCCTCGAGCGTGTCGACCACCCGGGCCATCGACGCTTGTGCCAGCGCGATTACGTCGACCTGCGAAGCCAGCTCTTTGAGCGCGGCGGCAACCATCGCGTCGTGCAGCGCTGCGTCGCCGCTCATCAAGGCATCGAATGCGCCGTCGCACAATCGGGCCGTGAGATCAATCGAGCGACCCACGGCGGCAGCACGCCGGAGTATAAGGTCTGCCGTCGGTTCGAGTGTTGTCGGCAACGTGGCGATCACCCCGATCCTCTGCGCAGTCGCCACCGCCCGGTCGGCCATCGGCTGGTCGACGCGCAACACCGGAACTCCCGCCAGCGTCGCCGCCGTTTCGACCGCCGCGCCGATCGACGAGCAGGTAACCATGATGTAGTCGGCACCCGCATCTTCGGCCGCGGCCACGTGCTGCGTGACGCGGCGAGCCGTCTGCGGCCGCAACCGGCCATGGGCAATCACGTCCTTAATGAGACTGTCGTCGACGAGATTGAATACGGAAACATCCGGCAGCTTTGCCTTGCAGAGCTGCTCGAAGATCGGCACCAGCGTGGCCGACGTGTGCAATAGTCCCAGCCGCTTGTTAGACATAGCCCGTCAATCCTCCTTCCGGCCCAATTGGTCGATTGCCACGGCGACGAGAATAACGCAGCCCTTCACAACGAGTTGCCAATCGGGCGACACGCCCAGCAGCACCAGACCATTGTTGAGCACGCCGATGATCAGACATCCCAGCACGGTGCCGAGAATCGAACCTCGCCCGCCGGACAGTGACGTACCGCCGATCACGACGGCGGCAATCGAATCGAGTTCATAGCCGACGCCGATCTTGGGATCGGCGGCATTTTGTCGAGCGGTGGCCAACAAGGCCCGCCACGCCGGCCAGCGCCCCGCCCAGCATGTAGACGATGCGCTTCACCAGACGCACGTTCACTCCGCTGAGCTTTGCGGCCCGCTCGTTGCCGCCGACCGCGTAGAGATAGCGGCCGAAGCGGGTGCGGCGCGTGACCACGACGAAGGCCGCGACCAGTGCGGCCGAAATCCACACCGGCATCGGCACACCTAGCCAATAGCCTGTGCCCATGAAGGCGAATTGTGATCCCAAGTCGGTAATTGGAAAGCCGCCGGTCCACAAGCGAGTGAGTCCGCGGGCGATGCTCAGCATGCCGAGCGTGGCCACAAACGGAGGCAAACGGAATCGTGTGATGACAAAGCCATTGCACCAGCCCAGCACCGCTCCGACGGCGATGCCGCCAACGATCGCGCCCAACACCGTAAACTTCAGGACGTAGTCGGTATAGGGCAAGACGAGCCCATTTTTGAGGAGTCCCGCGGCCACCGCGCCCGAGAACGCCAGCACCGAGCCGACCGACAGATCGATTCCACCGGAGAGGATGATCATCGTCATCCCAATCGACAGGCAAAGGTTGATCGAGATTTGCCGCAGGACGTTGAGTCCATTGTCGAGCGTCAGAAAATTGTCCGACGCGAGGGCGAGCACGCCGACCATCAGCGCCAGCGCCAGGAGCGATTGAAAACGGGCAAGATGTTCTGTGGCCGTTGATTTGTTCATGCCATTTTCGCCTGCATCGGTCGAGCGGCGGAGAGCGCCGCTTTCAACACCTTCTCTTCGGTCGCCTCGCCGTGACAGAACTCCGCCGTGAGTTGTCCATCGGCCAGCACCAGGATTCGATCGGCGATTGCCAGGATTTCCGGCAGCTCCGAGGATACCATCACCACGCCCAAGCCACTGTGCGCGAGCTCGTCGATAATCGTGTAGATTTCCTTCTTGGCGTTGATGTCGATGCCGCGGGTCGGCTCGTCCAGCAGCAGCACCTTGGGCTGGGTGGCGAGCCATTTGGCGAGCACGACTTTCTGCTGATTGCCGCCGCTGAGGTTGCCGACTTGTTGATAAAGCGAAGGAGTCTTCACGCTCAACCGCTCGACGAATCGACCTACCATTTCGCGCTCGTGGCGCGGCTGGAGCAGTCCGGCACTCGTCGTCTCGACTCAAACAGGCGAGGCTGATGTTTTCGGCGACGTTCATCGACAGCACCAGGCCGTCGAGTTTGCGGTCCTCCGGCGCGAGGGCCAGTCCGGCAGCGATCGCCTGCTCGGGTGATCGGAGTTCGCACCGCTTGCCGTCGACGTGAACGGTCCCAGTCGAGGTGAAGGGGTGGAGCCCGAAGACGCTTTGCAGCAGTTCTGTGCGCCCAGCACCCATCAGACCGAACAGCCCAACGACTTCACCCCGCCGCACGCTGAACGACACGTCGCGAACGAGGTACTCATCTGCTCGATCAGGATGGCGCAACGAAAGGCCTTCCACGCGAAGCACTTCGTCGGCAAGTGGGGCAGTCGTCTTGGGAAACAGCTCCGAGAGCTCGCGGCCAACCATCAGCTGGATCATGCGGTCGCGCGTCAACTCGGCGAACGGCTCGCTGGCGATGAAACGACCGTCGCGGAAGATCGTGACGTCGTCGGCAATCTGCCGCAGCTCGTCGAGCTTGTGCGTGATGTAAATGATGCCGACGTCCTGCTGCTTGAGTTGGCGAATCAACCGGAAGAGGACCTCGACTTCCTGTTCCGTGATCGCCGAGGTCGGCTCGTCCATGATAATCACCCGTGAGCGGAACGAAATCGCCTTGGCAATCTCGACGATCTGCTGGGCGCCACGCGCAATCGGGCCACCGGCGTGCCCGGGTCGACGTCGAGTTCCAATTGCGCGAGCAGGGTTCTTGCATCGCGATACATGCGGCCGTAGTCGATCAATCCGAGCGGAGTGAGCGGCTCGCGGCCGAGGAACACGTTTTCGGCCACGCTCAAGTGCGGGATGAGATTGAGCTCCTGAAAAATGATCGAAATGCCGGCCTCTTGCGCTTCGCGCGGGCTCTTGAAACGGACGCGCTGGCCGGCGAGCAGAATTTCACCCTCATCGGGCGGAAACACGCCGGCCAAAATGTTCATCAACGTCGACTTGCCGGCGCCGTTCTCGCCCAATAACGCGTTTAGCCGGCCCGAGCGAACGGAGATGTTGACGCCGTCGAGAGCCTTGCACGCCCGGAAACGATTTGCTGATGCCACGCGCTTCCAGCAGAATGTCCGCCGGCTCATGTGCTGGGTTCGGTTGCTGCCATGTCGATTATTTGAACGTCACTTCCAGTGGCACGACTTTGAGCGGCATGTACGTCGCGCGGAACATTGGTCACTTCTGCGCAACCGACGAATTCGATCGCGTCGCCGACTTTGGCCTGTGCTTTCAGCGGCGGCAGCACGGTCGTTTCGATCAATCGGTTCAGCTCGGACGAGATGTGCGTTGAATTGCTGCGAATTGGGAAAATCGCCGGCGTTGAGAAGCCCCGTGGCGTCGCGGGCTGTGTTGCCGAACAATAGACCAGTCGCGAGCTCGACATCGGCATCCTTTTCCGCTCCGGCCAGCGACACGCCGATTTGCTTCTTGTTGACCGAGACGATCGTGCCGTTTCCGCGCACAAAATACAGCGTGGAACGGCCCAGTCCGACTGTTCTTCCAAATTGGGTGCCGGCAAGTTTTGGGTCTTCGCGTAGAGCAGCCAGCACGATGGCGGCGTCCGACGCGTCGGCCAGTGCCGGCACCAACTGCGCCGTCCAAAACTTGTTTACAAAGTCGGCCGCATGAAAGACCGTCTGCTCCTTTTCAGCCCGCAGCGCCGCGCGCGACTCGACATGAAACAGTGGGAAGAACCACGCGAGCACGCTCACGGCCGCGAGCACTCCAAAGATGGCAAAAACACGATTCATCGGCAATTTAACGGCTCGGATCGCTCTTGGCTCCGTAGTCGCCATAGTCGGCCACGTTGTCGATCGTCACCAGTTCCACCGCCACCGGTACCTTCTGAGGAAAATCGCGTTTGCCTTTGAACCACTCGTTGGCATACTCGGCTGCCGTGCGGGCCATTGTCTTGGGAAACTGCATGCCGGTGGCGACGATTTTGCCTTCCGCGATCAGTTTCACGACTTCGTCCGCGCCGTCGAAGCCGAAGACTTTCACGTCCTGGTCCTTGCCGGCAGCCACCAGCGCCTGGTATGCGCCCATCGCCATCGCGTCATTGGCACAGAACACGGCGTCAATATCCGGATGCGCCTGGAGAATCGACTCCATGACTTCGAGTGCCTTCGCGCGGTCGAAGTCGGCACTTTGCTGAGCGACCATTTTCAGTCCCGGATAGCGGTCAACCACGCTATGAAAGCCCTGCGACCGGTTCCGCGTATTGTTATCGCCCACCAGTCCCATCAACTCTACGTACTTGCCCTTTTCGCCGACGACTTCGACGAAATGCTGCCCCAATGCGACGCAACCGGAATTGCTATCGGAGAGGATTTGCGATGTGGCCGCGTCGTTGGTGTTGATCTCGCGGTCGATGCAGAAAACGGGCACGCCCGCCTCTTTGGCCCGGCGGACGTTGGCGATCGAAGCGTCGGAATCGGTCGGATTGAAGAGAATTGCCCCATAGCCGTCGGCAATTGCATTCTCAAAGTGTGCCGTCTCTTTGGCCGTGTCGTTCTCTGAATCGAACACCATGGCCTCGTAACCGAGTTCCTCGGCACGGGCCTTCGCGGTGTCGCCCAGCACAACGAACCACGGGTTGTTGAGCGTCGAAATGATGATGGCGATCTTTTGCTTGCCACTTTCACCAGCAGGTTTGCTGGCACAGGACGCGAGCATCGCTGCGCCGCCTGCTGCAATCAGCATCCAAATGAATTGCCGCCGAAGCATCCTCATTTCTAACCTCCCGTTTGACTAGCGATTCGGTCCGCCGCGCAGCAGCGAGCCGAAGAAATCGTCGTGACCAACCTGTCCGCCCTTAAACGTGAACTCGACGCCTTCGATGTCCGCCCGCCGGCTGTGGGCAACGCAAAGCGGCGCACCGGCGCGAGCGGTCCGATCATCTCGAGAGAATCGATGCCGATCGTGCGGGCGACTGCGCCCGAGGTGTCGCCGCCCGCGACGGCCACTCGCTCGACTGGCTGCGACTGCAACACAAGGTCGAGGATTCGTCCCAGTATAACACCCAGCGCCTCGCCCGTGAGGCGGGATTGGGCCGAATGTCGGGTGGACGCGATCCGGTGGTCGTCGGGCCCGCGGCTCGTGTGAACGATCACCCTGCGGTTGGACTCGATCTCTGTGACGACCCGTTGGGCGACGGCGGCAATGTCTGCTTCGAGCGTGCTGGACTGAACGAGGCGGACCGTGTCGAGCGGCACCTCGGCGAAGCCGTTCGCCAGCGCCCACGCAATCTGGCGGCCGGTGACCGGCGAGCAGCTTCCAGAAATGACGACCGCCCGCTCGACTGGCCGCGAAGGCGCAAATCCCTTGGATTCAGACGGCAAGATTCCGCTTCTCCGCCAGTGGCTGGCGAGGGCGGACTCGATTCCGGACGAGCCCGCGACGAACAGCGGCTTCTGCTCGTGCTCTTGGGCCTTCCAGATCAGCTGCCCGATCGTGGCAAGATGCTCGTCCGTTACGGTATCGAAAAGAACGATGTCGCCCGCCCCGCCCGAGACCGCCGCCTCGGCCAAGGCCGGGCCCCGATCGAGCGTAAGCGCGTCGACCAGCCGCACCGGCCGATTGGTCTGGTGCGAGAGGTGAACGCGTAGGTCGGCCTCCGTCATCGGCGTTACCGGGTGCCTGCTCATCGTCGGATGGCGATCGAGGCGATAGACGGGACTGTCGAGGCCGGACCGCGCGAACAGGTTGCCGAAGACACAGAATCGCTGCAAACCGGGGGCTCCAACCACGAGCGGCACACAGCGGTTTTGAAAAACGCGTTGCCCAATGTCGATCGCTCGACCGATGCTGCCGATCTCGGGCGAAGAATCGAAAGTCGAGCAGACTTTGTAGTGCACAACCGCCGGCCGGTGGGCCAATAGCGACTCGAAGGCAGCTGGGAGCGCCTGGTCCATTTGCGCCGGCGTCATGCACCGGCTATTGCCGGCGATGCCGATCGCGCGGGCGTGCGGGAATTGCGCGAGCCGTTGTTCGTCGGGCGGTTCGGTGAAGAGCACCGTTTCGACGCCGCTGGTGGTGAGCGCTTCGAGCGCGTCGGTCGAGCCAGTGAAGTCGTCGCCGTAGTAGGCCAGCAAAATCACTTCGCGTGCTCCAATCGACCGTAGAAGTCGAGCGACTGTCGAAGCTCGGGATGCTCGCGGGAGTACTCGTCGAGCGGAATGCCGGCCGCCGCCGCTTCCCAGGCTTGCCGCAGCGCCGCAACTCCGGCCGCCGGTCCTCCCGGATGAGCGAGGATGCCGCCGCCGGCCAGGTACATGATGTCGAGCGTCTCGGTCTGTCGGTACGTCTCCGGCGCCTGCCCGCCCCACTGCCCCGAGGAGACGACAGGCATCGCCGTGTAGCCGCCCAGCATCGGCGTGAGGCAGGCTCGAATGGAGCGAACCACCGATTCGTCCGATTCGCAGAACTTGTTCTTGAGGCCGTTCACGTGAAGCTGATCGACGCCGGCGAGCCGCCACAGTCTTTGGTAGGCGGTGAACTCCATGCCCAGTGCGGGGTGGCGCGATAACATACCCCAGCCGTTGCGATGGCCATGAATCGGAAGCGACGACCGCCGTCGTAGGTAGTCGACCGCGGCGAAGCCGAGACTGTTGAGGCTGACCATGACGCAGGTGCCGCCCGCCGCGACTACCGTGTCGTGGTGCTCCAGCATGCGGTCGAGTTGATCGCTGATATTGAAAGCGAACATCACCTTGCGACCGGTGCGGTCCGCGAGCTCGTTCACCACGTGCATCACCGCCTTCACGCGATCGGCAAGCGGCGAATGGGGTGGATTGGCCATCAGCTCGTCGTCCTTGACGAAGTCGATTCCGGCTTCGCCAAGCGTGCGTACCAGCTCGGCGGTCGCAGTCGGCGTGAGGCCGACGCTCGGTTTCACAATCGTGCCGATGATCGGGCGATCGAAGACGCCCGTGAGTCGTCGCGTACCCGCGACGCCGAATTGCGGACCCGGGAAGTCAGCCGAGAGCGAGGCAGAAAACTCGAGGTCGACAAGCCGCAGCCCCGACAAGTAGCGCAGTTCAAACAAATTGCCGGCGACGGTTGAGATGATGGCGGGCAGGTTCGGCCCCGTGTTTTCCAGCGGAAAGCTGATCCGCACACGGCCCCGTTCGAACACCGTCTGACCGACGGTAGCGGCGGCGCCAGGAAGCGACGGGGCACTTGCGGATTCGAGCGGCTCGACGGATTCGACACGGGCCGCAAATCGCTCTCGCAATTCGTCCGTCTCACCAGGGACTCGGGTAAAGGTGCCGGTCGACTGTTCGCCGGCCATCGATTCGGCCGCGGCGGCAAGCGTCCTCGGCGTTTCGACGAGGTACTCGGCAATGATCCGGTCGTCGGCCATGTTGTTACAGGACTCGCTCTACGGCAGACTGCCAGCCGGCATAGAGCCGTTCCACCCTGTCGGAGCTCATGCTCGGCCGATACGCACGAATGATGCGCGGCAGCGCGGCCAGATCTGGAAACGACTTGGCCAAGCCCAGGCCCAACATGCCGGCCAGTGCGGCGCCGAGCGCCGACGACTCCGGCGTTTCCGAGACAGCCAATTCGACCCCTGTCATGTCGGCCGTGAACTGCATGAGGAATTCGTTGCGCGTCGGACCGCCGTCGGCGTGCAGCACCTGCGGAGTTATGCCCGCGTCACAGCGCATCATTTCGAGCACTTCGCGAATTTGGTAGGCGATCGCCTCGAGCGCCGCGCGAACGATGTGTTCCTTCCGCGAGTGGGCCGTCATGCCGACGATCGCGGCGCGAGCGTCCGGCTTCCAATATGGGGCGCTCAATCCAGAGAACGCCGGAACGAAGTACACGCCGCCATTGTCATCAACCGAGCCGGCAAGTGCATCAGTTTCCGCTGCGTCGTGGATTAAACCGAGCTGGTCTTTGAGCCAGGAGATTGTCGCGGACGAATAGTTGATGAGCCCCTCGAGCGCGTAGGTCGGCCGGCCCTGGTGGACCCAGGCCAGAGCGGCCACCGCACCTTGGGCAGAGTGCTTCATTTCACTGCCGATGTTGAGCATCACCGACGTGCCGGAACCGAACGTCGCTTTCGCGGTACTGGGGTCGAAACAGCGCTGGGCAAAAAGCGACGCCTGCGAGTCGCCCATCACACCGCAGATCGGCAGCCTTCTCGGCAGGGTTCCGGCTGCATCGGTCTCGCCAAATCGGGCGAAGCTCTCGCGGACCTCGGCGAGTGAGCGTATCGGTACGCCGAACAACTGGCAAAGCTCTTCGTCCCACCGGAGAGAACCGATGTTATACAGCAACGTGCGACTGGCGTTCGTTGGGTCGGTGGCGAATACGTCGCCGCCCGTGAGACGATAGATAAGATACGTGTCGATCGTGCCCAGCAGCGCATCGCCGCTGACGAGTTTTTCGCTAATGTCTGGCCGCTCATGGAGAAGCCATTTGAGCTTTGAACCAGTGAAATAAGTGTCGAGCTTGAGCCCCGTTTTCTGCTGGACGACAGCTGTCGCAACCCGCATCGGCCATCTCTCGGCAAATCGCATCGCCGCGGCGGCACTGCCAGACGATCGCGTTGGCCAGCGGTCGGCCAGTCTTGCGATCAAAGACGACGAACGTTTCGCGCTGATTGGTGATTGCCAGACCGGCGATGGATGTGAGCTTCTCGCGCTGACGGCCAGCCAATTCACCCACGACAGCCAGCAGCATTTTGCCAGATTTCTTCCGCGTCGTGCTCGACCCAGCCCGGCTGCGGATAAATCTGCCGATGCTCGCGCGACGCTGTGTCGACCGACCGTGCCCGTGGCGTCGAACAACACGGCCTTGGTCGCTGAAGTACTCTGATCGATGGCCAGGACGTAGTTGGCAAGAGCGTGGGTCATTTCGAGACTTCCGCATATTGCAGCAGTTCGGTCGCCGCCTGCGCCAGCCCCTCCATCGAGAGGCCATAGTGGCGGAAGATGTCGGCCTGGCTGCCGGTCACGGTGTCTTCGTCCGGTACGCCGACGATTCGCAGCGGCACGCCAACGCCAGCCTGCATCAAGACGGCGGCAACCGCTTCGCCGAGGCCGCCGTGCACCGAATGCTCTTCGGCCGTGACGACGGCCCGGCACTCGCGCCCGGCGGCGAGGATGGCGTCGCGATCGAGCGGCTTCACCGTAGTGCATGCTCACGACGCGGCAGTCGAGCCCGTCTTCGGCAAGCTTTTCGGCGGCGAGCAGCGCAGTGGATCACCGTTTCGCCTGTGCCGATGAAAGCAGACGTCGTTGCCGTCGCGCAGCGTGATTGCCTTTGCCGACGTGAAAATTCGTTTCCGGTGAATGCAGCGAGTAGGTCGGCAGCTTTGCCAAAACGGATGAAGGTCGGGTGAGTGACGTGGACCACTGCGCGAATCTGCTTCGCGGGTCTCAAAGTTGTCGGCCGGCACGAGGATCGTGATGTTGTGGATCGCGCGCAGGACGGCAAGATCGTGCAGCGAATGGTGCGTGCTGCCCAGGGCTCCGTAGCTGACGCCCGCACTGATGCCGACGATCTTCGCCGGCACGTCGGAATAGCAGACGTCGTTCTTGATTTGCTCAAGGGCTCGCGCGGTGAGGAAACAAGCCGGCGAAACGGCAAACGCCTTCTTGCCCGCGGCGGCGAGGCCCGCGGTGATGCCGACCAGGTTTTGTTCCGCGATGCCGACTTCGACGATCTGTTTTGGCAATGCCTGGCCAAAGGGACCGAGCTTGCCGGAACCGCGCGAATCGCTGGTGACGACGACGATTTGGCGATCTTCCTTCGCCAGCGCGAGCAGCGTGTCGGCGAATTCTTCGAGATTCGGACGGCCCATCTTGAGGCCGAGCTTTTCGGCAAGAGCCTTTGCTGCGGACGAATACATGGACGGGGCAGGCACGCTCATCGTACTGCCTCCGCCAACTCGGCCTCCGCCCGCTCGAGCTCCGCGACCGCTTGTTTGTACTGCTCGTCGCTGGGCACGCCGTGGTGCCACCTCACCACGTTCTCCATGAAGCTCACGCCACGGCCCTTGACCGTGTTGGCGATCACGCAGGTCGGTTTGCCGGCTGTCGGAGCGCGGGCAAGGGCGGCACTGAGCGCGGCGATGTCGTGGCCGTCGACCGAGCGCACTTCCCAGCCAAACGCGCGGAACTTCTCGTCGACCGGCTCGTTGCTGCATACGTCGCGGGTGTGGCCGGTGATTTGCAGCGTGTTGTGGTCGAGAATCGCGGTGAGATTGTCGAGTCGATAATGGGCAGCCGCCATCGCGGCCTCCCAGTTGGATCCCTCGGCCAAGTTCGCCGTCGCCCAAGAGCGTGAAGACCCGGTACGGTGCAGCGTCCATTTTGCCGGCGATGCGCAAGCCCGACACAGATCGGCAGCCCATGCCCAAGAGCGCCGGTGTTCATTTCGATCCCCGGCACTTTGCGCGTCGGATGTCCGACAAACGGCGATTGGTAGCGACACAAAGTCTCAAGCCGGTCCTTCGGGAAAAAGCCGCAATCCGCGAGCACGACGTATAGCGATTCGACTGAGTGTCCTTTGCTCTGGATGTAGCGGTCGCGGTTCGGGTCATGGAACGTCTCGGGCGAGACCCGTAGCACGCGGTTGTAAAGCACGTTGAGAATGTCGATGCAGGAGAGGCTGCCGCCCGTGTGACCCGCCCCGGCGTGAACAATATATCGCAGAAGATCAAGCCGATAGCCGACGGATTTGAGACGCAGTTGGTCGTCAGTCATCGTCTGCATGGACATGCGTCTCCCAGCCGAGATAGTTGCCGAATGCTTCCGCGAGCGCAGCGGCTGAATTCGAGCGGGTCATGACGGCATGGTGCTCGAACCCGTTGCGGCAAATGTAGCGGAGCAACTGCTGCAACTTCGGTACACGTGCCACGGCGCGAGTGCCGAACGTCTCCAGCTTATCGTTCGTCAATTCTCCCTCGCCAACATAGGCCCGAATTGCGCCGTCGGCATCAGCGGTGGTCACGCGGCCATACGTGAGCTGGCTGGCCGGAGTGCGACCTTCGAGCGCGCCGTAGGTATTCTCGATCCCGAGCGTGCTGCCGAGAATTGGCGCCGTGGCGATCTTGATGTCCGGCAGGAAGCTCTTCGCCCAGTTGCCGCAGTGGAACAGGGTGCACTTATCGTCGTCGTCACCGTAGTTATTATTCCAATCCACGAGCGCGGCGGGCGATTCGGCGGCAAGCTGCATCGCGTACATCGTCAGCACGCCGGTCACGTCGACTTCGCACGCGCTGGGCATGAACCGTTCGCTCATCATGCTCATCAGTGTGCAGACATTGCAGCCGAAGTTCTGTTGCACCGAGGTCCAGCACTGAATCGCCGTGGCGTCCAGCGAGTTGGTCTCCATCCAGCGAGAAAGGATCACGCCGAGCCGAGCCATTTGCAGGAGCTTCTCGGCGGGTACGCCCGGTGCCGGAGCATAGGCTTTAATGTCATCAAGTTTCGTTTTGACGGCCGGGTCGCTGTTGCTGAGCTTTTCCGCTTTGCCCATGAATTCGGACAAGTCGACCGTGGTCACACTGATGCCATGTCGCTCGAGAATTTTCTCGCTGTAGCGGACAGTGTTGAACGCGCCGGGCCTGGCTCCAACAGCTCCTAAGCGCACCCCCCGCACGCCGTTGACCACGCGGCAAACGCGGACGAAACGGTCGAGGTCAGCACGGAAACTCTCGGAATCGGGCCGCGCGACGTGCTTCGTCGTAAGCGAGAATTTAATGCCAGCCTGCACCAAGTTGTTGCAGACCGAAATCTTGCCGCAGAAAGCGTCGCGCCGCCTGGATATTCCAAGCTGATTGATGTCGTCGGGATAACCCTGTACCAGCACCGGTACATCGAGCCGCGCAAGCTTGAGTACGTCGGCCGCTCCTTTTTCGTCGCCGAAGTTCGGCAGCACGATCAGGACGCCATCGATGTCGTTGCCGTGGCGCTTGAAGAGGTCGGCACAGCGGCGGGCGTCGGCGTGGGTTTCGACGCCACCCAGTTTTGTTTCCTCCGGCGAGATCATCACTGGCCGGATGCCGCATTCGCCAAAGAGCTTTACAACGTCTTCGCGCGCTTCTGCGACCAACTGATCGGGAAAAAAATCCCGGTTGCCGATGATGACGCCAAGCGTTGTTGATTCTCTGATCATGGAATTTGGCGAATACAACGACACGCTTTGCGTTTGAGGCACCTATTAATCCTGTTATTTTAGTCAGTTTTGGAGCGGTTCGCCACTGTTGGGTGCTTACGTCAGACCCCTTGAATTGAGTCAAATTCCGCAATCTTGGAACATGGCCGGGAATTCGCATTTGCACCCACGCGTGTGTTCGCCGATTCAGCCCGATCATTCTTGCCTAGCCTCGCCAAATAGTCGGGCTACAGCCGGGACTCGAACTCGTACGAGCCCGATTCAATGGCGTAGGCGTTACGGTCGCCTTCGCGGCGGAGGTAACGGACTCCAGGACTACTGTCCGCGTCGATGCCACCTTCCAGCACCTTGCTTTCGGCAGCGGCCGGCAGGTAAACGGTTGCCATCGTGTTGGCTGGAATTGTGGCCGACAGCTTGAAGCGGTTGCCATTGTGGTCCCAGTGGACGGAAATCGTTCCGCGGACCGATCGGTAGTTGGCCTCGGCCCACGCGAGATCGCCGACTGGCGTCGGACGGAGAATGATCTTCTTGAAACCGGGGCCGTCCGGATCGCCGTCGATTCCAACGAGATCTTTGTAGAACCACTCGTTGATGTGGCCGAGCATGAAGTGGTTCTGCGATGCGTGATGATTTGCATCCCAAGCTTCTGTGAGGCTGGTTGCACCCTGTTTGAGTTGATAGCCGTAGCCAGGCCGCTTGTCCTGGTTGATCATCGCGTAAATCACGTCCGACCGACCGCTTCGAGCGAGGGCCTGTAAGAGGTAGCGAAAACCGACGTCACCTGCCGTCATCGCGTTGCCGCGATCGCGCACGTCCTTCACCAGCGCGGCAAGCGCCTGTTCGCGGTCCTGCGGCTCGGCGAGCCCCATCAACAGGGCGATCGCGTTCGAGCATTGCGAATTGGTGGCGTAGGTGCCGGTATCGGCGTGGCGAAACTTGGCAAGCCAGGCGGCGCGGATATCGTCGGCCAGCCGCGCATAAGTTGCCGCATCGTCGTCCTTACCAAGCAATTCTGCCGTCTGCGACATTATGTGCGCGTCGTAGTAGTAAAATGCTGTGGAAGTGACGGAAGGCGGCGTGAGCTGCGCGAAACCGGGGCGGTCGGCCGGGCCAAGATCGTACCAGTCGCCGAGACCTTCGCTGAGGATGTAGCCGTCGGACTTCGACTCGAGATACTGCATGTATTTCTGCATTGCGTCGTAGTAATCGCGCATGAGCGCGGTGTCGCCGGTGAACTGGTATTGCTGCCAGGGGACCAGGATCAGCGCGCAGCCCCATTCGGCCGCCGCGCGGAAGGTGCCCGGGAATTCGGTGTATTCCGGCGCGATGTTGGGAATCAAGCCGTCGTCGGTCTGCGAGTCGGCCATGTCACGCATCCCCTTGATAAAGATGCGGTTCACGTCGAACTCATAGCGGATCGCCGGACCGTTGAGATGGTACTGTTCGAGCCAGCCGAGCTTTTCCCGGTGTGGGCAATCGGTGAGCACGGAGACCATGTTCGATCGCTGAGCCCAGCGAACAAGCGAATGAATGCGATTGAGCAGCTCATTCGAGCATTTGAACTCGCCGATCGGTTCGGCTCTTGAGTGGACGACCACGCCTTCGAGCTGGTCGATCTGCGGCAAGTCGCCGCCCGGCTCGGCAGGGGACTTGTCCACTTGCAGATAGCGACAACCAGCGTAGAAGAATTGCGGAAACCAGGTTTCTGGGCCGTCAGTCGCCTTGGTGTATTGCCACCATGCTCCGCCGCGATTGCCGCCGCACGTGTCGCGGTTGATTGTGCCATCGCGGTGCAATACCTCGGCGTGCGTCAGCCGCACTGTACTTCCGGCCGGTCCGCTCACGCGAATTCGCGGCATATAGGAGGCGTTCTGTCCCAAGTCAACCACATCCCTGGTTTCGCCGATCTTATTGATGGCGACCGGCCGGACCGATTCGATCGCCCCCAGTGGCGGTGCGCTCGCGGTCAGTCCGCGCAACACGCCATTCGGCCTCACCAACTCCACCGCGTTTATCCAGGCGGCATCATCGAAACCGGGGCTGTCCCAGTTCCGCTGTGCCCTTCGCGCATCACAATCCTCGCCGCCGTAGATGTCGTTGTAGGTGACCGGGCCCGGATGGACTCGCCAGTGTTCGTCCGTTACCACGCAGTCGCGCGAGCCATCGGCATAATCGAGCTCAATTTGCCCAAATGTCCGCAGCGGTCCAAAACTGCCCTGGAACTTGCTGTAGCGATTCCGCCGTTCGACGTGGTACATGCCGTTGCCGAGCGCGATCCCGACGGCGTTCCGCCCGTCGTGCAACAACGGTGTGATGTCGTGCGTCTCATAAAGATTCGTCTTGTTGTACTTGGTCCAACCCGGCGCAAGCAGGTGGTCTCCGGACTTCCGACCATTGACCATCAATTCGAATTGGCCCAGGCCGCAGACGTGCACGATCGCACGCCGCAGCCCCGACTTCACGACGAACTCACGTCGCAGCAGGAGCGCTTCGGATACCCAAGGTGCGACGATCCACTTGGCTCTCCAATCGCCGTTGCGCAGAATTCCCATCGTCCAAGTGGCCGATTCCGTCCACGTCGACGCGTGGTCGTGCTGGTCCCAGGCCCGGACCTTCCAAAACACTTGTTGGGAAGAGGCGAGACGCTTTCCGGTGTACGGAATAAAAACCGTCTCGTCGGAAATCACTTTGCCGCTGTCCCAGAGATCGCCGTCCTCCTGCGCGATTCGGCCGGCAGAAGACGCCGCGAGGATCTGGTAGGCCGATTGTCGTGCGCCACGCGACGCGCCTTCCACCGTCCAACAGAGGCGCGGGTTTGTCACATCGACGCCCAGCGGATCGACGGCCATCTCGCACCGCACGTTTGTCGGCTGAATCGTCACACCGCTGCCGGCTGGCGGGGAATCAGCGCCGGCAGCGGTTGACACCAGTCCGAGCAGGCCAAACGTAATCACGGCTTGGCACCAGATGAATCGAATCACGATCACGTTTCGAGACCCTCAATTTTCAACGCGTAGGCGTAGTGGTACGGCGGTTCGGACGGCAGGACGACGTGCAGGCCCGTCGAATCATGCGTCCATTCTAATCGGCCGCGGTGGCCGAGCAGTTCCACGCTGCGGATTCGACCCGTCACGTACGGCTGGCCGATCCCCAACGACGAGATCGGCGCTGAGCGCCGTTCCGGCCAACCCATCATAAGCGCGAATAGCGACCGGCCTTTTGTAGTGAACCGCACGTCCGCCGCCGTAAGGTCCTTGCGACCAGTCTCGCCGTGTTTTTCCTTTTGGCTCCGCTGGTGAACCGTTGGCCCTACCCCAGCCGTCTTCCACGGACGGGTGCCAAAGATTGCCGTGCCGTTGACGGTCATCCAGCGCGTGATTTCAGCCAGTATCTCCAGTTCTCGCGCGTCGAGTGAGCCATTGCCGCGCAGCGGGAAATTGAGCAGCATGTTTCCATTGCGGCTCACCGTGTCGACCAAGAGGTCGATAATCCGCTTCGGCGACTTGTACTCAGCCCGTTGGTCGTAGTGCCAGTTGCCGATACACGTACACATCTGCCACGGTTGCGGCCAGATCCCGTCGACCACGTCGCGTTCCACGTCGAGAACACATCCGCCGTCCGCCGCATCGGCGGGACTCTTGCTGGTGTAGACTGCCTCCGCGCATCCACCGTGCCGGGTCGAATCTCGATTGTAATAATGGGCGACTAGGCTCAAGCCACGGTCGCCGAACGGAATCGGCCCATCGCAATAGAGCAGATCTGGCTCGTGCTGGTCGATGAGGTCCTTGATTCGGGCAAACCAGTGCTGCTTCCAGTTTTCGGGAATGCCCTCTTCATTCCACGGCAAATCGCGATAGATCACAGGGCAGTCGCCATAGAGGTCAGCATACGCGGGGTCGGCTCCGTCATAAGCCACGCCGGACAGCGGTCCGCGCTGGTCGCTGCCATGGGCAACCGAAAACCATTTGTAGGAACACCATAAATGGTCGCTTACGCCGAACCGCAGACCTTGGTCGCGGGCCGCTCGGCCGAATAGCCCGACGATGTCTTTCATCGGTCCCTTTTTTACCGAGTTCCATCGCGTATGCTTTGAGTTCCAAAGATCAAAATTGTCCACGTGTACGCCCAGGCTGACGAAATACTTCGCGCCTGCCTTGGCGTACAGACTAACCAGATGAGCCGGATCGAAGGCCTCGGCCCGCCAAGTCGCGATCAGATCCTTGTAGCCGAACTTTGAGGGATGGCCGTAGTTTGCCAAATGGTGGCGATACTGCCGGCAGCCCTCGACATACATGTTTCTGGCGTACCAGTCACCACATTCCGCTACCGACTGTGGTCCCCAATGAGCCCAGATGCCGAATTTGGCATCGCGAAACCACGCGGGAATTTCGTACGCACTCAACGACTCGCGAGTGGCTTGAAACGGTCCGCGGGCGATCATCGGACCGGCGCCCGCCACTTCAATCGCTTGGGCTGCGCCGAGCCACGGCACCGAACCAGCCAGCAATTTGATCGCTTCGCGACGCGAAATGTACATATTTGTAGGCGGGAAATATGTCGTTAGGGAACTGCAAATGGAGCGCGCAGATTCCGCGACGTCGCCAGCGCGATCGCTCGGCCTTCATTCCCCACGGCGCAATAAAAGTGGTACACGACGCCATCACATTTCAGGAGCCAGGGCTTGTGGGCAAACGTCTTGTCCCACGGCTCGGACGGCGCAATCAGATGCTCGCCCGTCCACTTCGTCCAGCGGATCAGATCGTGCGAACAGGCAAACGTGTCGAACGCCCCAGGCTGCCAAAACGCACCAAAGTAGAACATCACCCACACGTCACCCATGCGGACAATCTGCGGATCGCCCGAGATGCCGCTGCCGTTGTCGATCACCGGGCCATCGCCGTAGCGCGACCAGTGAACCATGTCCTTCGACACCGCCATGCCGATCCGCTCGGTGCCGCGGCCTTGCTGCTTGCCGTTGTAGTACATCACGAACGGGTAGCCGAGCGTTTCGGACTTGTCCCAGAGAATATGACTCTTATAAAGCGTCGCTCGCTCGAACGGTCGGGCGTCGGCTTGGTTGGGACCGAGCACGGGATTTTCCGCAAGCCGAGTCCATGGCCGCGGCTCATTTGGCGTCTTGGTCCAAGCGAGGCCGAGCGAGAGCGGATCCGTTTCATATCCTTGTTTTGATCCGCCGAAGTACGACAACCAATATTTACCGTCGTACGAATGTAGTTCCGCCAAGCCGTTCCACGTCGGGTCGACCAGCGCCAAACTGCCATCCGCCTGCCACTGGTCCCAGCCTTCATCTGCAAACGGCAGCACCTTGCCGAGCGGTTTCCAGGCGAGCAAATCGTCGCTCTCGGCGAGGTAGGTCTCGTAGCCGACCTTGTTTTTGATGGCGACGTACAACATATACCACTTGCCGCTATAACGAAACACGTTGGGGCAGTCAAATAGCACGCCCTGATTTTCCGGTTGCAGTACGATGCCGTACTTGTAAGGCGTCTTGACTTCATCGTACACACGCTGCATGTCGACGTCGGAAACGCTGCCGGGAGACGCTGCAAAGGACGTCGCAGCAAAGATCAGGCCGGCCGCCGACATGAGAGTTCGCACGAGCAGCAGGTAGTGCTTCATATTATCCGCCGTAGACGCCAAAACCATGAGTCAGGCCAAAAGATCACGCACGATGTGCCCGTGTACGTCAGTCAGTCGAAACGCGCGGCCCTGGTATTTGTAGGTGAGTTGTTTGTGGTCAATGCCCAGCAGGTACAGGATCGTCGCCTGTAAATCGTGGACATGGACGGCCCCCGGCGTAAACTCGTCCTTGGTGGGCGAGATCGGATTGCCGTCCGCGTTGGCGATGTTGTAGCCATAGTCGTCAGTGCGGCCGTAAGTGAAGCCCGGCTTGATGCCTCCGCCGGCGAGCCAAATAGTAAAGCAGCGTGGGTGGTGATCGCGGCCGTAGTCGGTGGCAGTGAGCACGCCCTGCGAATACGACGTGCGACCGAATTCGCCGCCCCAAATCACCAGCGTGTCGTCGAGCAGGCCGCGTTGTTTGAGGTCTTTGACGAGCGCCGCGGACGCCTGGTCGGTCTCCAGGCACTGCTCGCGTATCCCCTTGGGCAGGCCGCCATGGTGGTCCCAGCCCTGGTGATAGAGCTGGATGAAACGCACGCCGCGCTCGGCCAGCCGCCGCGCGAGCAAGCAGTTGGCGGCGAATGTCCCCGGCTTGCGGCTATCGGGACCGTACATTTGGTAGATCGATTCTGACTCGCCCGATAGATCCGTCACATCCGGCACGCTTGTCTGCATGCGGAATGCCATTTCGTATTGGGCGATCCGCGATTCGATCTCGGGGTCGAGCTCGCGCTCAAACTGATGGCGGTTCAGCTCGTTGAGCTTGTCGAGCATGGCGTGCCGGCCTGAGCGGCAGATGCCGTCCGGATTGCTCAAATACAGCACCGGATCCTTACCGGGGCGAAATTGCACGCCTTGAAATTTAGAATCGAGAAAGCCGCTGCCCCACAACCGAGCGTAGAGCGGCTGATCTCCCTGCCCGGCCGATACGAGCACGATGAACGATGGCAAATCGTCGTTCATCGATCCCAGCCCGTAAGACAGCCAAGCACCCATCGAAGGACGACCGGCAATTTGCGAGCCCGTCTGGAAAAACGTGATCGCCGGGTCGTGATTGATTGCCTCGGTGAACATCGACTTCACGACGCACAGATCGTCGACGATTTCGCAGTGATTCGGCAGCAGTTCGCTGAGCCAGGCGCCGGACTGGCCATGCCGAGCGAACTTGAAGATCGAGCCTGCGAGCGGAAGCGACGCTTGCTGAGCCGACATGCCGGTGAGCCGTTGACCGGAACGGACAAAGTCCGGCATTTGCTCTCCGTTCTTCTTGTTCAACAGTGGCTTGTAATCGAACAAATCTTGCTGGGATGGGCCACCTGCCTGGAACAGATAAATGATCCGCTTGACCCGCGGCGGGAAGGGAAGACGGTCGATGACGCCCCCGGAAGCGTTTGCCGCCTGGGCCGGACTGGCACAGGAACCATCGAGCAGCGTGCTGAGCGCGAGGCCGCCGAGCCCCGCACCCGACGCACCGAAAAAATGTCGGCGGGTGATACGCGGCAGTTTGTGAAGAAATTCGGGGTCGTGCATAGTTCTAGTGCCGCGGAGTTACCGTTCGTATATCGTCGCATCCAGATTGAGTATCACCTGACAGGTGGCCGCGAGCGCCGCCAGATCCGGCGGGCCCAATTTTGAATCGACCTTCGACTCGCCAATTCGAATGAATTTCACCGCGTCTTGCCGTGCGTTATCGGAAAATAGCCCTCGTTGCTTCTCGTAGACTTGTCGTAAGAGATCGCTTTCTTTTGCGTCCGGCGGACGGCCGGTCAGCCGCAGAAATGCCTCGCCGATTTGATCGTCGATGGCCGCATGGCGGCGTGAAACTTCCGTCGCCAGTGCCCGAGCGGCTTCGACGAACTGCACGTCGTTCAAGAGCACGAGCGCTTGCAGCGGCGTGCTTGTCCGGCTGCGCGAGACGACGCAAACCTCGCGCGTCGGGGCGTCGAAGGCACTCATGTTCGGCAGCGGCGAGGTCCGCTTCCACACCGAGTACAATGAGCGGCGATAGAGCGCCTTACCTACCGATTGGCGATAAGCCGGCGACATGGCATTCGACTCGCGCCACAAATCGTCGCCCGGCTGATAGGGCGAAACCGGTGGCCCGCCAATCTCTGAGTTCAATTGGCCCGACGCCGCCAGCGCTAAGTCGCGAATTTGTTCCGCCGTCAAACGGCGACTTGGGCCGCGGGAAAGCCATTGATTCTCCGGATCCCGCTCGCGCAACTCCGGTCGCAGCCGGGAATCTTGCCGGTAAGTGGCCGAAAGCAAAATTTGCCGGCAGAGGCGTTTGACGTCCCAATTGTGATCAATGAAATCGCGAGCAAGCCAATCTAGCAGTTCCGGATGCGTCGGCGCAGCCCCTTGGCGGCCGAAGTTTTCCGGCGTCGCCACCAGGCCGCGGCCGAAGAAGTTCGCCCACATCCGGTTCACGAACACGCGGGCTGTTAGCGGATGATTCGGGTCGGTCATCCACTGGGCCAGGCCCAGACGGTTGCGCGGTGCAGATTGCGGAAATGGTGAGAGAATTGCCTCAAACGTATTTCGCTGGACCCGGTTCTTGTCCGTCTTCGGCGCGTCGTAGGCGCTGCGCGGCAGGATGTATGTGGCCCGCGGCGCGGCGAGCTCTTCCATGACGGGCACTTCCTGAATCGGCTCCTCTGCTTCCGCCAGGGCTCGCCGCGCGTCGCGCAATTTCAACCGGCACGCGCGAACCTCATCGTCGATCGCCGAAATGTAAAATTCTTCGAGCGCTGCGCGTTGAAGCTGGGGATTCGACACGGCGTCCGCGAGCGCGCGACCGTCGTGCAAGTGTCGAACTTCGAGCGGCACGAGCCCGCGATCGAAGACGCGTAATTCGTCAATTTCACCGCCCTGGAAGCCGCGATCACGGAACCGCTCGCCGAGTGTCAAGAATCCCTTGCCTCGGCCCACGCCCACGGCGATCTTGTGAATCCGATCGCGGAGCACCGTTGTCGGCACCTCCTCGCCGTCAAGAAAGAGCCGCAATCCCCTCGCCTGGCTCGAACCGTCATACGTCACGGTCAGATGCTGCCAGACGTCTCTGTTAATCGGCTCAACGGCTCGGACACCAATGCCATTGCCGGGCCACACGCGGTACATCCGCAACTCGATAATACCGTCCGTCAGCATCACGTCGAAACCGTTGTAGCCACAGTCTGTCCCGCGGGACTTTTGCAGCACCACGACGGGCAGCCGATTTCGCACAGTGTCTCGCAGATAAAAGTCGAGACTGAATGGATCCCAACGTTCCACTGGAAATATGTTGCGGAAGAAAACGCCGAAATCTCCGTCGAAACGGACCGCCTGGCCTCGCACGCCTGCGACACGCTTGATGTGCGTGGCCGTGGCGTTTTCTGCGGGGTCCAAATCCTGAGCCCTCGATTCCTCCAAATCGTCTTCGAAAGAGACATAAGCCGTTTGATCGGGAAGTTCTGAATACTTACCGGGGCGAACCAGCCACTCGTCGAACCGTCCTGAGGCTGTCCCAAGGGCAATGGACACCGCGGCTTCCGCGGCCGAGACGCGCCGCCGGGCCTCCTCCAGTGCCGACTGCTGTTCGACTGTCGGCAGCAGCAGGGTAGGCGACGGCACTTTGGCCGAATCGTCGTACATGCCGTTTTCGTCGATCGAGTTGAAAAACGCGGAGAGTGAATAGTAGTCGCGCGTGGTAATCGGGTCGAACTTGTGATCGTGACAGCGGGCACACTCAATCGTCAGGCCCAAGAGCGCGGTCCCGAATGTCTGCACGCGATCCGACGCATTTGCGATCAGGCACTCTTCCGCAATCGAACCGCCTTCGTTGGTCATCCGGTGCAAACGATTGAAGGCGGTTGCCAAAATCTGATCCGGCGTCGGATTGGCCAGCAAATCGCCGGCCAATTGCCAGGTTATGAAGTCGTCGTAGGGCAAGTTGGCATTGAACGCGCGAACAACCCAATCGCGGTAAGGCCACTGGGTGTTGAGTTGGTCGGATTGATAGCCGTAGGAGTCGGCGTAACGGGCCGCGTCGAGCCAGGCGACCGCCATCTGTTCGCCGTAGGCGGGACTCGCCAGCAATCGATCCACCACCTGGACATACGCTGCCTCCGCGTCTTCGGCGACCGCTATTTCATAATCGCGAATCTGCGTGGGAGTCGGCGGCAGGCCGGTGACGTCGAGCGTCGCGCGGCGAAGGAGCCGCAGCGAATCGGCCGGCGGCGACGGTGCCAACTTTTCACTTTCTAGGCGGGCCAAGACAAAACGATCAATTGAGCTCTGCGGCCAACTCGCATTGCCGACCGGCGGCACCTCGACCCGCGCCGGCAGCGGCCGGAATGACCAATGCTCCGTAAACTCGGCGCCTTCTTGAATCCACTGGATGAGCAGCGCCTTTTCTTCGGCTGAAAGCTGCAGGTGCGAATCGGGCGGCGGCATCCGCTCCGATTCGTCGTCGCTCGTGATTCGCGTGATCAGCTCGCTCTCTTCCGGCTTGCCAGGCACGAGCACGTCTTCGGGGACACCATCGCGCCGATCGAGCCGCATGTCGGCCTCACGGGACGCGGCGTCCGGCCCGTGGCAGCGGTAACACTTATCGGAGAGAATTGGGCGGATTTGACGGTCGAAGTCGATCTTGGCCGCGGGCGCGGCAGCCTGGACTCGGACAGCCGCAAGCCACAACAGCAAGATGAATAGCCCGCGAGCGCCCATCGACTTTGTTCCCGCTCGTCCTCGTCCACGCGGAGAGAAACTGATTGGCCGCGACAGGCCACTTTCGCCATTATATCTGGGGCGCGTCGCCCAAGACAGGTTTTGGATCGTGTCGTCGGGCACACGAAATGGTCGGCGATTCGGCAGTTTGTCTCAAAACAAGCGTATTTCGCTACAAGTGATCGGCTCCGACACAGGTTGTTCGTCGAACTGCCAGCGATAACGTGAATCCCCGTCCCCGAAATGCGCACCTCCGCGGCGGACGGCTCTTACATTCGACCACGTCGATGGGGCAGCACGGGCTTGGATGGTTTTGGGGTCGAGGCGGCAGTCAAAAACGGACGACCGGGCGAAGGCGATCACCCACCTCCCGTAGCCAAAGGGGCGGCCCGAACCGGAGTCGGCGGCAACGCCCCGAAAATCGAGTGCGCTGCAAATGCGCTGCATTTTGTGCAGCGCTGAGAGTTATTCGTTGTCGTCCGATGGCAACGGACTCGCCTTCCAGAAACGACATAACCCTCGCCGTGGCACGGGTTACGTCGCTGATCGTCGCCAGATATCATCATTTGGTAAAGTGGAGGCAACAGGACGCCAATGGAACTTTTTCTGGCAGGGTTGGCTGACTGGGACTGCGCAACTCGACGACGCGTGTTCGACTTTGAATCGTGAAATATTAGAGTACCCAGGCGGCGATCATCCTCAAATTCTCGCGCGTCTCATTCTCTGCACAATATTTGTCGGAAAGACATACAATCAAGGCGGTGGCAATTCTAAAGGCACAGTGCTGTGAAGACCTACTCCAATGACTTGAGGGTACGTGTTCTCAAGGTTTGGGAAGACGGGACGGACTCCTTTGAGGAAATCGCAGAGCGATTCTTGGTAAGTCGTGCCTGGGTGAGTCGTTTGATACAGACTTACCGCACGACCAATTCGCTCGCTCCGCGCAGGCGCAAAGGACGTCCGAAACGCTTAGACGACGCGACACTTAGAAGACTGGAAGACTTACTGTCTCGAGGCGCGACCGCACATGGCTGGGTAAATGACCTTTGGACCATTCAGCGCGCTGCGCGAAGTCATCAAAGCGCAATTTGGTATTGATTTTTCGACAACCGGTGTCTGGTTGATCTTGAAAAACGACCTTGGATGGACTTCGCAGAAGCCAACTACAAAGCTTCGCGAACGAGATGAAGAAAAGGTGAAACAATGGCGGGTAAAGGAGTTCGCCCGTATCGTAAGCGAGACAAAACAGCGCGGTGCATTCTTGGCGTTTGCCGACGAAGCTGGCTTCATGCTTACTCCTACGCTGCGTAAGACTTTTGCGCCACGGGCGAGTCGACCCTTCACGAAGATATCTGATCCGCACGGGCGCATTTCGACTGCGTGCGCAATTACCTTAAGCCCCAATCGTAGAAGTGCGAACTTATTCTTTTATCTGCATCGAGACAACGCAAATTTCACCGGCGAGTCTATTGCCGGATTCCTAAAATATGTATGCGGAGAATTGCACTCGCCACTTACTTTGATCTGGGATTCGATACCGATCCATTTCGCGAAGCCCGTCCGTGAGTATTTAAGCAAAAGTAAGCAGATTGTTCTTGAATCGCTTCCTGAATACGCTCCAGAACTCAATCCAGCCGATGGAGTATGGAGTTACGTAAAATATGGAAGACTTGCCAACTATGCCCCGCACAACCTGAAGGAACTGCGAAGTCGCGTGACTATTGAATTGAAACGATTGAAGCGTCATCCGGATTTATTGAAGTCGTTTGTAAGAAAAGCCCATTTGTCGTTGGAAACGACGTCGCAACCGTTCGCCTTCCAGGCTTGAGAGCTATCGTGTCCAGCCGAAATGGCTCACAGTACAGCAAACCGTGGCGCCGTTTTGAAATGGGTCGGACGCGATATCGCCAAAAAGTTCGATATGCCATTGCCTTCCTCGGTGTAAAGCCTTGCAAGACAATGGGATTTGAACAAGTGGAGGCAACAGGACGCCAGTGGAACTTTTCGTCGCCGGTGTCAGCAGTTGGGAGACTTCCACAACAACTCTTTTTCAGTCGCATATCACGAGATTGTGAAGGCACCTCTACTGCCCGAAGCCTTTTAGTGTCGATCAGAAGGTTTCGAATCTGCTGGGCTACGCTCTGCCCCCGCCTTACTAGCGATTAGCCTGAATAAAATGGCTGGCTTGACAAACCGTTCAGGTAAGCTATTTTAGTAAGGAATGAAGCCGCCTTCTGAGAAACAAGCCGCCGCCGAGATTGTCGACTTACTGGCCGACCTATTGGACAGTTCGCCGAAGAAAATACGCTCACAAGCAGCGGCGGCGAACGGCTATGACTATTCGATTTCAGTGCCCGGCCATCGCTTCTTGGTGGAGTACAAAGTCTCGGCTTCAGCCGGACCGCTGGCCGGAGCCGTCGATCAACTCAAAAAATATGCCGACGCCCATCAAGACAAGGGCCTGCCTCTAATCGTCGTCCCCTTTATGGGCCAAGTCGGTCGGGAGCTTTGCGATAGGTCCGACATATCGTGGCTGGACCTCTCTGGAAATGCCAAGATCCTTGCCCCCGGACTCAGGATTCGCGTCGAAGGGCGCCCCAACAAATACACCGATCGCGGTCGGCCGCCCAACGTGTTCGCCGCCAAAAGTTCGCGAATCGCCCGGAAACTGCTACTTCATCCGCAGCAGTTTCAGACGCAAGCCGAACTCGCTCGTCAAACCGGACTGGGCGACGGATACGTCAGCAAAATCGTCCGGCGGCTCGAACAGGAACAGTACCTCGACGCCAATGACGAGGGAGCGGTACGACCACGCAATCCAAACCTACTGCTGGACGCCTGGCAAGATGTCTACGACTTCAATCGTCATCGCATAATCAAAGGGCACGTACCGGCACGATCTGGCGACGAGTTGCTCCAACGGATCGTCAAATCGCTTTCCCGTGAGAAGTTGGAATACGCCGCAACCGGACTCAGTGCGGCTTGGCTCTTGACCAATTTCGCGGCATTTCGACTCGTAACCCTATACGTGCCCGCGATGCCGTCCCGTACACTGCTGAAACAGATTGAATTCTCAGACGAACCGAAGGGAGCCAATCTGTGGCTTGTCCTTCCGGACGACGAAGGCGTGTTCCATGGCAGTCAAAAGCACCATAGCATTCAATGCGTGAGCCCAGTTCAAACCTACTTGGACTTAAAGGGCCAACCAGAACGAGCCAAAGACGCAGCCGTCGAGCTACGCAGAAAGCTTCTCAACTGGGGGTAGCATGGAACGTAAACCCACGATCGCCACTGGCTATCCGCCCGCTGCCGTGCAATTAGTTCAGGCCGCGAGTCTCTACATCGCCACGAAGCTTGGCGACCTTCGCGACGATTTTGTCATCGTCGGCGGACTTGTTCCCAGCCTCATCGTCCCACAGACCGACTCGCCCAGGGGCGGGCCGCTTCACGTCGGCACAATGGATGTTGATCTTGGTTTGGCGATCGCTATCCTCGACGAGCAGCGATACCACGAGCTTTGTGGACGTCTACGAAGTGCCGGCTTTCGGCCTGACACCAATGAGGCCGGTCGGCCCACCAACCAACGTTGGCAGATCGAATCGGAAGGCCGCACTGTCACTGTCGATTTCTTGATCCCTGCCACTTTAGAGACCGATCGTGGCGGAGCACTTCGCAATCTTGAAGAAGGCTTTGCAGCCATCATCACGCCGGGCTTGGAGTTGGCTTTTGAAGACAAACGACTCGTAACGCTCAAAGGGGAAACTCTCCACCACGAACAAGCCACTCGCGAAGTGTGGGTGTGCGAAGCCGCTGCATTCATGGTACTCAAAGCACTCGCCTTTGATGGTCGCGGAGAAAACAAAGACGCCTACGACCTAATTTACATGCTCCAGAATTACGGACACGGAGTAGAGGACGTATTCGCACGACTGCAACCTCTCCTGAATGCTCCGCCCACGCAACAAGCGCTCGCGATTCTGAAGAGAGACTTTATTGGGGTCGACTCGGTGGGAATCCTGCGGTTTGCTGAGTTTCTGGGCGATACACAGGATGCAACCGTCCGAGCCGATGCGTCCGGAGCGGTGCGATCGCTTCTTGGCCTGTGCCCAAAGCAATCCTGAGTCAGCGGTAGTCAGCGTAATTCGACGCGATTGAATGTATCACAGTTGTGCGATATCGTCAGATTACGCGCTACGATCGGGATTCAAATGGCATCGACAAATACCGCCCTCGACAGGCTGTCCCCGCCTGAGGCCAAGGTTGCCTTGTTTCGTTCGCTCTTTCAAGGTCGCAACGATGTCTACCCTCGCCGTTTCGAGAATCACCGGACTGGCAAATCAGGCTATGCACCAGCCTGTGGGAACGAATGGGTATGGGGCGTGTGCGAAAAACCCAGGATCAAATGCGCTGTATGTTCGCATCAGCGCTTTCTACCCGTCACGGACGATGTAATCCGCTGGCATCTTTCCGGCCAGGATGACGCGGGACGCGACTTTGTCATGGGCGTCTATCCGATGCTTCTCGACGAAACGTGCTTCTTCCTGGCTGCGGACTTGGACAAGACACACTGGCAGGAGGATGCGCAAGCGATTCTGGAAACATGTCATCGAATGAACCTGCCGGCCGCTTTGGAGCGATCTCGATCCGGCAATGGTGGACACATTTGGCTGTTTTTCGAGGAGGCCATTTCTGCGGCAATGGCCCGCAAACTCGGCGCACACATCCTGACGGAAACGATGGAACGCCGACCTGATATCGGGCTCGAATCGTATGACCGTTTTTTCCCAAATCAAGACACTCTTCCTCAGGGCGGCTTTGGCAATCTGATCGCGTTACCTCTGCAGAAGCAACCACGCGAGCTAAACAATAGTGTCTTCCTCGACGACAGCTTGCTGCCCCATGCGGACCAATGGGCTTTTCTGTCAAGCATACGGAAGATCGACCGCTCCACGGTTGAAGCGATGGTCTCGGAAGCTGAGAAGCGCGGCCGAATTGTGGGGGTCCGTCTTGCCGCCGTAGACGAGGACGCCGCCGCGCCCTGGGAATTATTGCCCTCACGCCGTCAAAAAGAACCGCCGTTCACGGACCCTTTACCGAAGCGCATCGAACTTGTTTTGGGAAATCAGGCATACATTGCCAAAGACGTTTTGCCGCCTGGATTGCGCAATCGACTCATTCGACTGGCCGCATTCCAAAACCCCGAGTTCTATAAAGCACAGGCCATGCGGCTACCAACCTACGACAAACCCCGTATCATTGCTTCTGCCGAAGACCATCCGCAACACATCGGCATTCCGCGCGGCTGCCTGGACGATGTCAAAAGGCTCCTGTCGGAATTTAGTATTGAGGTCGTAGTTCAAGATTCACGATTCGCGGGACATCCTCTAATCGTGGAATTCCGCGGTGAGCTACAACCCGAGCAAGAGGCTGCCGCGAAGGACATGTTGGCGCACGACACTGGCGTTTTGTCGGCGACGACTGCCTTTGGAAAGACGGTCATCGCCGCATGGCTCATCGCTAAGCGAGGCGTCAATACATTGGTTCTCGTTCATCGGCGGCAATTGCTGGAACAATGGGTAGAACGCCTGTCGTCATTCTTGGATCTGCCGCCAAAGGCCATCGGCCGAATTGGAGGCGGGCGGAAAAAACCAACGGGGTCGCTCGACGTGGCGACCATCCAAAGTCTCGTTCGAAACGGTGTTGTAAACGATTTGGTAGGAGAATACGGCCATCTACTCATCGATGAGTGTCACCACGTTTCCGCTCATGGTTTTGAAGAGGTGGTCCGTCAGGCGAAAGCGAAGTTCGTCACAGGCTTGTCCGCAACTGTGACTCGCAAGGACGGCCACCATCCGATTATCTTTATGCAGTGCGGCCCCGTTCGTCATCGTGTCGATGCAAAAACGCAGGCAGCGGCTCGCCCGTTTGAGCACACCGTATGCGTGCGACCGACAGGATTTCGCCCGACGGGAGCACTTTCGGAGGATACACGGCATCAGTTTCAAGAACTCTATTCACAATTGGTCGCAGACGACGCGCGTAATCAACTCATTTGCGACGAAGTGTTGCAAACCGTTGGGGAAGGTCGATCCCCATTGGTGTTGACAGAGCGCAACGAACATCTCGATAACTTGGCTGAGCGATTGTCGCCAAAAATCCAACACCTCATTGTTTTGCGCGGTGGCATGGGCCGGAAGGAAGCTCACGCAATTGTCGCCCGCCTTGCTTCCATTCCGGAAACTGAGCAACGTGCATTGCTTGCGACCGGACGATACATCGGAGAAGGATTCGATGATGCGCGGCTGGACACCTTGTTTCTTACGCTGCCGGTCTCCTGGCACGGAACGATTGCCCAGTATGTTGGCAGATTGCACCGTCGCTATCATCGCAAGCTCGAGGTGCGCGTCTATGACTACGCCGATTTGAATGTCCCCATGCTAGCCCGGATGTTCGATCGGCGCTGCCGAGGCTACGAGGCCGTGGGCTACAAAATCCTGCTGCCAGGTAGCGCGGTGCCAGGGTGGCCTGTGGAGGTTCCGCTGCCCGTCGATCCTCGGTGGAAGAACGAGTACGCGGCCACAGTTCGCCGGCTGATACGTGATGGCGTCGATGCACCCTTGGCGAAACTCTTTGTCCATGCCGCACGAACTGCGTCACCTGATGCCGAGGGGGTCAATCGCGCGCGCAGCTCAACCCAGGCGTTCTTGTATCGCCGCTTGCAGACCTTGCCGGACATCAGCGGGCGATTCCGCCTCAATGCCGAATTACCGATCTCGTTTGACGGCAATGGCCGCATGGAAGTCGATTTGCTCTGTGAGGACGCGCGCGTAGCTATCGAACTGGACGGTCCACAACATCTGGATAGTACCGAGGCCTATCGCCGCGACCGCCGCAAGGATCTACTTTTGCAGGAAAACGGCTATTTCGTGCTGCGATTCCTTGCCGATGATATCGGCAAACACCTTGATGCTGTGCTTGATGCGATCTTGCGAGCGCTGTCACATTGTCGAGAGCGATAATTCTTGGCGCTTCTTTTGAACACGTCGGATTCGATTGCGACAGCGCGATGATGTTGATCGCGTTCCAGTCGTCCCCAATGCGGAGCTTGCGGCCGATTCGCGAGTGTGCTGCCGTTGAGAGGAAGTAGCCGTGTCGAAATGATTCCACGTGTTCCGCTACCGTGCGACGAGCCGCCGCCAAGCAGTCACGATTGGCCTTGCCGCGCTGGGACCGAATTCGACATGATATATCGGCGTCCGCTGAACAGGAGGTCGAAGCCCTGACGATTAGGTCGAGCCCGGCGTTCGCGACTCGACTTTGCCCAGTCGCTCGAACACTTCGAAAATATGCGCGACTGATCGACGGGGCGACAAACCTATGACAGAAAATAAGACCGCACAAACCGCGAAGTCCTCGCAACGAAAAGCTCGGAATCCGTTTGTGGGTCGCTGGCGGATCACTTGGATGGAGCAGTGGGATCAGGAATTTGTCGACGAAGAGGTTGAAGGGTTCTTCGAATTTGAACTGAACGGCTGTGGCTCATTCCAGATTGGTTATGTTCGAGGACAGATCGATTACCGTCATTCAACACGTGACGGAAATCCGTGTTTGGAGTTTTCGTGGGATGGGTACGATGAAATGGATCCTGCTCAAGGGCGTGGCTGGGCAATTGCCGAAGGTGAACAACTTGGTGGCGTGTTGTGCTTTCACTTGGGTGACGAATCGAGGTTCCAGGCGGCAAAGCTGCCTTCGCCAAAAGCTTCGGATCGTACGCGACGCCGTTAGACAAATCTGAGGTCCAGGTGACGGTCGCCGGGAAACCAACCGCCATGCAAATTCTGCGCGTCCGCCGGGGCTTTCAAGCCGATCACAGTTCGTCGTCGTACCTGTTCTATGCCGCCGACAAGCCGGTCAGCGAGCAAGGCCGGCGAATTGCTCACAAGTACTCCAGTCGGGCCGAGGTTGATAAACGCTCCGTGCAGTACCAGAAGTGGGGCGATACTTCTCTCAGTTCCAGCGCCTACAAGGCACTGATGGCCGAGTACTACGACGTGATGGTCTCGGAAAGTTACGACTGGTGGACGTTCATCATAGCCGTGCCTCAAACGGCCGAGACGAAGCCACTGTCGACGCGGTATCGCGACGCCCGGGGCTACGACGACTTGGGTGTCGACGTGGAAAAGTACGGCTCCCGCTGGGCCGTCAGCATCTACTGCGCTTTAGAATACGATTCGCTGGCGCCGGACCAAGGCCTCGACGATCCATTTGAGCATTTCGTCAAGCTACTGGTGACCATCCGCAAAGAGATTATTGCCGGGGATTTTTCTCTCTTGGACGCCGTTGTGAAATTCTACGGAGCCAACGATGAGGAGCAACTGCCAGACGGCGATCCGTCCCCGGCTACGTGGCGCGACCAATTGCTGACCAAGCTGCAGTTGCAAGCGGAGTGCCAACGACGCGGAATCGCCGTTCGTAAATCTTGGAGCAAGGACCAGCTTCGCGCAGCATTAGAAAGCAGTTGTCGCGGACAAAACCTGACCTCGGCAGCTCGACAATTGCTGGGGCATTTAGGTCGCCTTTGATTCAATGCTTGACACCGTCGCCTACGCCTCTAGTCCGTCGCTCACGCAAGTCTGCTTCCAACGACATCCTGCCGTGCTGATGCGCCGTGAGCATTGGGGCGGTTTCGCGTTTCATCGCGAGTGCGGCGAGTTGCTGGAGGTGGACGAAGAGGGCTTTGAAATTCTGGCCACGCTATCGCAGGCGACCGGAGTGAGGGATTTGGCCGCCATCGCGTGTTGCAGAGCGGACCGTCCGCCGCGATTGCCGGAACTGGCAAGATTCCTTCAGGAACTAGAGCAGCGTGGGTTTGTCGATCGAGTTTTGTTCAGCACCGATTCAGGCTGCCGTTCAACAATCGGCCAGAGTAATGCGGATGGATACACCGACGGATGCGCAACATCAGCACCCGGGAACCGAGATCTGAGCGCTCCCCTGGTGGCCCATTGGGCGGTAACCTATCGCTGTAATCTGGCGTGCTCGTTTTGTTATTCGGAGAGTAGTCCGGATCGAGAGCGCGAGCCGGCAAGAGAAATCCGCATCCGAATCGTCCAGCGGCTAGCCGATTGGGGCGTAATCGAAGTGGCCCTGGGAGGCGGAGAACCGACTATTCTCTCCGACTTTCCGGAGTTGCTGGCAGCGATCCGCCGCTGCGGCTTAGTCCCCAACGTGACTACCAATGGCGTATTGAACTCTGCGAAAATCCTGCGTGCTCTCGCCGAACATGCCGGCACCGTACATCTGTCGGCCGACCGCTCCGATTTATTGGACGCTGCCCGCGGCGCAGGCGTCTCGGACCGCATGAAGGAAACAGCGCGATGTCTTTCCGCCGGTAACGTCCGTTGGGGCGTGAATTTGCTGCTCACGCCCCAAAACGCGCAATCCCTCAATCGCTCCTTAATCGAGATGCAAGATTTAGGGGCGACGGCTGTAACGTTGCTGCGTCCGAAAGGGGCGTGGGCTGCCCGAAATTGGCCCGGCTTTCCCACGCCGCGAGACTTGAGGTCCATTGCCTCATCCGTAAAGCAATTCATGAAGCGGCAACCCGCCTTGCGGATGTACGTGGACACGGCCCTCCGCGGCGAATGGTCCCAAGCAGGGCTACTGGACGATCCGGAGCCCGATGTGCTCGGTTGTGGCGGTGGCCAACGCCATATCGCGATTACTCCCAATGGCGACGTTTTCCCGTGTTCGCATGCTCGCCGGAACGATTTGCGCATGGGCAATCTGCTACGAGACGAGTTGGACCAAATATGGCGGGCAGGTCAAGGCCAAGTGGCGCGGCGGCAGTATGGGGAGCTGTGTTGCGGCACGACATGTCCTTGCCACAACCAAATCGAGCATCACAAACCGCAATGAAAACGACAGGTCCAGAAAGTTCGATTTCCCATTGCCTTGATCGCCGTAAAGCGTTGGCAGGCAATAGGATTCAAACGAGTGGAGGCGGCGGGAATCGAACCTTCGGACGATTTCGTCACAACCGAAGACGGCGAATGCAGTTGCGAAAACTGCCGACAGTGCCGCGCTGCATATGCGCTGCATTTTAAGTGCTTCAAGAGCCACTTCCTGGCATCGCTTGACGCTGATTTGCAGTGGCTACTCAAACGTTGGGAAGAGCTACCAGCGCCCGTGAGAATCTCGATTGGCGACCTTGTTAATTTCTAAGCACGGTCCTGGTACCAGCGCGGCGGAGCCTGGCCGTGCCATTTCCTAAGTGGGGGTACGCCTTATGGTATGCATCCATCAGGTCCGCTGGTGCACACGAGGGCCACGAAGGCGTTTTCTGCTAACCCGCGAACTGCACAATGTTGGTTCGTCATTGAGCAGGCGCTGGACTCGTTGCCCTTGGGATTCAACTGAATTCTTGCTTGTTTCGTGCGAGCCAAGTGTTTTTCGTCCTTGATCCTACTGCCCCCGTACTTGCGGGGGAGCCAAGCGCACGAGGAACTGATTCATGGCACTACATGAAAGGGATTTCGTCCGGAGACTTCCCGGAGGCTCTGCAAACCTTGCTGGGACCAGAGGTACCGGCCGTGAGCCCGAACGTGATCGTACGCCTCAAGGAGCAATCGGGCCGCGAGTATAATGAGTGGTGTCGTCGGGACCTGAGCCAGAAGCGGTATTTCTACCTCTGGGCTCATGGCATAATACGTAAATGTCCGGCTGGAAGATGAGGCCAATCAGCAACAGTGTCTGCTGGTGCTCACGGGAACCACACACGAAGGGGACAAGGAATTGATCGCCGTGGCGGACGCCTTCCGTGAAAGCGAACAGAACTGGTTTGAGCTGCTCATCGACTTGAAGCAGCCGCGCCTAACGATGGCACCCAAGCTGGCCATCGGCGATGGCAGTATGGGATTTTGGGCCGCGCTCCGCAAGGCGTTCGGCGAGACTCGTGAGCAACGCTGCTGGTTCCACAAGACGGGCGACGTGCTCAACAGGATACCAAGAGCGTGCAGTCCAAGGCCAAGGAGGATCTACATGAAACCTGGATGGCCGAGACCCGCGACAATGCCGAGAAGGCCTTCGATCACTTCTTGGAAAAGTATGAGGCTAAGTACCCGGCCGCGTGCCAGTGTCTCAAGCAAGATCGCGATGTCTCTTGGTCTTTTACGATCTCCCGGCCGAGCACTGCAAACATCTTCGTACAACGAAAGCGATCGAATGGAGTAAACTTGCGAAAGATGGTTTGCTTTTCGGTCATCGCACGGTGACTTGGGAAAAACTCCTCGATGCAATTCAGCCAGTCTCGGCAACGAGTATGAGGGAAATCGCGTACTTGTCCTTTCGTCTTGCGAGGCTGATCAGCAGAAGCTGACCAGTGAAATTAAGTCCGCTGTTCGCGAGAATAATAAGCTGATCCCGCCCCATTACATCTTTTGCGCTACGGGAAACATAAGCTGGCCAAATGCCGCTGTTGGCTGGACGCTCCTCTATCATCTGATTCCAAGCATTGATCTGAGCAAGCAGGAAGAGGTGAAGGCGATGTTGGACAAGATCAAGTCAGTGGATGTGGCACATTTTACCTACTTCCGCTGGGACGACGGCAGCCGTTCATACAAACGGTATCCGAGTAAGTCCAATGGCGGTTAGCTTCGGTCTCGCACAGCAAACGACAACGACTTGGCCGGAAGCTGCCACGAGTATTTAGTCCGGTTGTTGAGCGAAGGTCGTCGGAGGGTCCCATAGTGAGGGCCTACGTTCTTCTTTTCTGGTACACGGCGGGCTGGCGAGGCGAGATAACCGGTGGAATTGGCTTTAGGTGGTTATTCCCTGCGGACAACGCCGCGGACGGGACGAAGGTCCCAAATGCGGCGATTAGACGGCCTATTCACCGCATGCTGTGCGGTAAATAGTTGTCTTTGCGGCGATTAGGTGCTATTATCACCGCAGATTATGCGGCGAAAACCAACATACATCCATGAACGGTCGGGGTGGCCCGATCTCCGCTGGGACAGCGATACGCTTGCTGCGCTCCTGGCGGCGGTGCGCCACAAACAAGGCCGGCTATTGGGAAAGATGGAGGCCATCGGCTTCACCCTGCGGGCCGAAGCCAGTCTAACCACCCTTACCGCCGACGTGGTGAAGTCCTCGGCCATCGAAGGCGAAGCGCTGAATCCTGATGAGGTGCGTTCGTCTATTGCCCGTAGGCTCGGTCTCGATGTGGGAGGACTTCCGAAAGCCAGCCGTAACGTCGAAGGCGTCGTTGAAATGATGCTCGATGCCACGCAGGACTTCGCTTCCGAACTGACGCAGGAACGTCTTTTCGGTTGGCATGCGGCGCTTTTTCCCACCGGCCGAAGCGGCATGACTCGAATCGCCGTAGGCGAGTGGCGCCCGGTCGAAGCAGGAGAGATGCAGGTTATCTCCGGCCCGATCGGCAAGGAGAAAGTTCATTTTGAAGCGCCCGCGGCGGAACTGCTCGAAGCGGAAATGACCAAGTTCCTCGCCTGGTTCAACACGCCGCCGTCGATGGACCCTGTTATTAAGGCGGGCATGGCCCATTTGTGGTTTGTGACCATCCATCCCTTTGAAGATGGAAACGGCCGCATTGCGCGCGCAATCGCCGACATGGCGCTTGCGCGCGCAGACGGCACGAAGGATCGCTTCTACAGCATGTCGTCGCAGATTGAAGTGGAGCGGAAGGAGTATTACAACAAGCTCGAAGCCGCTCAACGTGGCGACCTCGACATCACGCGCTGGCTGGAATGGTTCCTGGAATGCCTCGACCGCGCGATTGACGGGGCGGAGTCGGGCCTCGGCGGGGTACTTAACAAGGCCAAGGTCTGGGAACGCATCAACCAGCGGCCGGTGAATGATCGTCAACGCGCGGTCATCAATCGCATGCTGAACGGCTTTGAGGGATTCCTTACGACCTCAAAATACGCCAAACTCGCCAAATGCTCGACCGACACCGCGCTGCGAGACATTCAGGAACTGGCGGACCGGAGCATCCTGGTAAAGAATCCCGGACGCGGCCGCAGCACGAGCTACCGTCTGGCTGAGGCCGAAAACATTCCCGCTGAATGACATCGCGGTAGTGCGGTGTTGGAGGACAAATGAGGGATGATGAATTGCTGGCAATGTTTTTGGAATCGGTACCTTCGGAGTACCCAAAGCACATGTTCTGTTACTTCGCCAATAATGCGGCGAGGGGAAATGTGCTCCCCTTCACTAAAAGTCTGTTTGAAGTTCTCAAAGTTGTGGATGCCGCCTCACCGGGATACGCGAAAGGGACTATCACGCGGATCGGAGCCATTGAAGGCACCGGAGAATCTCAGTATGGATCGCTCCTGCAAATACTGGCGGAGCTGTATGTTACCGGCGGCATGGTGCAACAGGCGGACCGAGCAGGTAACAAGGTTCACTTTTCCCATGAGCCGTCCACGAAAGGCGGAAAGAACCCTGAGTTAGAGGTGCGAATTGGCGGCCAGTGGTGCGCGGTCGAAGTGAAGGCTCCTCGATTGATCGAGCATGGGCGACTTCGCGCGACAAATCCCTATCAAGTGGGAGTGCGGCTGCCAGACAAACCGTTCGACTCACTGAAGCCCACACCTCCGCGTGACAATCCAGTTAAAGACTTTTTGATGTCGGCGGAGGAGAAATTCGCCGCCTACGAGTCGGTGCGAAGTGGCGCATTTCGCATCCTTGTCATAGTCTGGGATGATTTCTGCAATGAGCCAATTGCGGCCTTGAAGAGCCCCGATTCTGGATTGCTGACCGACAAGTCATTCAACAAAGATCCGAACGACTCGCCAGTTCGATATCCGCACGTTGATGGTATAATTGTTATCCGCCACCAGCATCAGATTATCCGGGCTACCCGCTGCGAGCCTCTTATCGACGGGGTTAGCGACCCGCTCGTCTATCAGCATGAAGGATTTCCGCCCAAAGCATTCATTGAAGTTCCTGGGAGCCGGACAGTTCCGGGCAGCATATTCGATGCGCTGAATGCAACGCCGTTGGCTGAATGCATGGGAGCCGAATATCAGCCGGTCGAGTTCATCATGTGGGTCGGCGGCTAATCCTTCGCTGAGATTTTCACGGTGAAAAAGTCTCCTAAGCATTGCTTAGGGAAGACGTCTGAAAAAAAAACTCTGACAGCTAGGTATCTGACTGACGAGGGTCGGCATTCTGAGGTGAGTCGGTCAGCTAAGGCGCACGGTCGCTCTTTAGGGAGCGCGGCGAGCGACGACAATGGAGCGCCGGGGCAGGAACCGACGGCGATGGCGCGAAGGATTCGCAGCGCGGATGGATCAGCGCTGCGCCGGAGGACGCGTCCTGTTTCAGAACAGGCTGGGCTGCCTCAGCTGCGCCTCGATCTGCTCGCGCAGGATGCGGAGCTCGTCTTGGGCTCTGTGGATCGGATGGGAATGGTTTGTACCAGCGGCGTAGAAGTTCCTCAATCGCGGCTGTCCGCGCGGTTGCTGCCGTCGGGTAGCCCCCACTCTCAATCCAAATAGGACTTGAGAAGCCGCCGTAGCTGTAGTGCATCTCGGTGCTGAAGCGATACAGTCCATCCTCGCAGAGAGCGAGATTGACGGCGGCGTACCATCGACCAAGGCGCGCCACGATGTCGTGAGCACCCTTGGCGACCACGCCATTCTCGTTGACACTACTGACTTGCATCGTCGCCTCGCAGGTGAGTCAGGATACGTTGTATATCTGCGTCGCTGAGCGGTTCATCGAATTCCTCGAAGTAAGCCCAGTTGTCCCAATCCACCTGACCGTCCTGCATGGTCGGGGCGGCCACCAAGTCGCCATCCGCGTTCAGCCAATAGGTGTGGCCATCGGATTCATTGAAGTAAGTCGGCACTGAAGGACGGCGCGAGTCCGGAACGTTGGCCCAGACCCATTCCGCAATGGCCGCTTCCGCCGCTTGCTCAAAGCGGAAAGTCGTCAGTGGGGAAAGATCACCCGATGTAGCTTCCGGATAGTGTTGCACGACAACTAGCCAGAAGGCGTCGCACGCCTCCCGGGCCAGCAGATTTAGGTCGATTTTGTCTTTGGTCATCGTCTGATTCCTTTCACGGTGAAAATGGGCGGGCCTGTTGGTCTTCACTCGGGCTAGTTCGAGTAGCCATTTTTCAATTCATTTTCATTCAAGAGCACCGATGCCGACTACGCCTCACGTCGAGAAACATTTCACGGCATCCGACACCGTTCGGGATGTGGTCATCGGAATGTCGGACGGCTTGACCGTGCCCTTTGCGCTCGCGGCAGGATTGTCTGGGGCGGTGGATGCATCGAACATCATCATCACGGCCGGACTGGCCGAAGTTGCCGCCGGTGCCATTGCGATGGGGCTTGGCGGCTACCTTGCAGCGAGAACGGATGCTGAGCATTTCGCAACGGAGAGGGCAATCGAAGAACAGGAAACGATCGACATTCCCGAGGTCGAGTCCGAAGAGGTCGCAGTGATTTTCCGATCTTACGGCCTACCGGAACCAACGGTCCAACAGGTTGTGGGAGCAATTCGCAGTGACCGCGGACGCTGGGTCGATTTCATGATGCGATTCGAGTTGGGCCTTGAGGAACCCGATCCCCGTCGTGCTGGTCGCAGTGCGCTGACCATTGCTGGCTCGTATGTGGTCGGTGGCCTGATTCCGCTGGCACCGTATTTCTTTGTGCAACCCGTTCGTAGCGCGCTTTGGGTCTCCATCGTTGTGACGCTGATCGCCCTGGGGGTGTTCGGCTACGTCAAAGGGAGATTCACCGTGAAGACACCGCTTCGCAGCGCATGGCAAACAATGGCCGTGGGTGGTCTGGCTGCTGCGGCCGCCTTCATCCTGGCGAAACTTTTAGGGTGAGCTGACTGTACCAATCGGAATCGCTTCGTGGTCTGGCCCCGTGGTAGAATTACGAAAGCTACTCTCAGAGTTCTATAAGGACCGGCATGCCAAGCTCAGTGTTCTCGTCTCACTTGCCGGTGACATCCCACGGCGTTGAACGGTCGGCTTGCCCAAGGTGAGATTGGCTAGAATTAGCTTCGGCAAGTAAGCATGCAATGGTTTGCGAACTTTGCGATCTCGTGCTAACAGCGACGGCGCTCGAGCACCACCGATGTCCTTCTCTCTGGTTTCCACGATTCAGTCCAACATTCCCAAATTTGAGCCGCCGTTCTGCCCAACATCGATGTGGGCAATGATATTCTACAGCACGTATGAGACTCATCGGATCATGCGAAGATTCACCCTCAGTCGGCCAAGGAATCCGGCTGCAGCTCCGACCATCAACAGGAGCACGTTCGTCGGCTCGGGCACAGGCGTTACAGCGACCGCTCCTGCGGAGACAATGCCATCCTGAATTGCGCTAAAGCCAGAAACTGGGGTGGAAACCATGTCGGACGTGTCGAGGATCAATAGCGGCGCATCGACAAATACGCTCAACGCGCCGTGGAAAGTCGCCAGTGTACGGAAGGCGACCGTGGCGACTCGGTCATTCGTGCCGGGAATTACATTTACGCCGGAAAAGTCAAAATCTGTGAGCGTGAATCGATCGCGCGTCGCCGAATCAACGGTAACGGCGTCGAAGTAATTGGAGGTGGACGGGAACACGTAGTGCGCGGCGGCTGGCAACGAAGCGGCGGCGTCAAAAAAGTAATCAATCCCGGCTGTGCCGACGTTGCTTTCCAGCGCAATATCGATGTTATATGAACCAAGATTGTCGACGCCCGGCAAGTGGACATCAAACTTCACTGGCTGGCCTGGTGTATACGAATTCGGCAGTCCATTGATCAATTGGATCGGACCGCCAAGAACAGTCGGCGGTAAGATCCCCAAGCAAAGAACCGCGGCGAACAAACTGTAATTCATTAGACTCTCGCTCGATCCAGTGCCTTCCAAGGGAGGGCAACCACGTGACATTGACCGGGTTGGTCGGCAGCAAATCCGTTTATAGCTTCGTCAGCACCCGTATGACCAGGAAAATAGTAAATTGCTTATGTCTGTACAATGCATCCGCTTTCCCGGATTATAGTCATCCCAAAAACGACCGCGTCAAAAAAATTTTCTCAGTTTGTGATCAACTTGCGGTTTGTCCGCATACCGGCGAGTTTCAGCCAGTCCGTGTCATCCGCCGTCAACCCGCCGCCCAGTGTGGCATCCTCGCCGAAAACTTGGTCAATGACAGTATCGGCACGAGTGGCCACCGCCGGAGCACTGCTCTCGGAATATACGGGCCGACAAGTTGCAGCCAAAAAACCGTCCCAATACAATTCTGCCCTTGGTTTCGAAGCGAACGGCTCCAGTTCGATCGAGCGCATCGATGACGCGAAGGCCGGCGGCCGAAAATGTGTAAGGGTGCGAAGCGGTGTTGCGTTAACAGTAAGACCGTCTGTCAGTGCCATAAACGCCGCATCGCGCGCCACGGCAATCGCTGGCGGCCGAAATTCGCCGCGTGTGGCACGATCGCTGTACTCGTCGCTGACACTCGCAGCTGCGACGGCAGATAACAAAGTGACCTGCGATTCGGCGGCTATCGCAGACGCACCGATCAACGTGACGATTACTTGCGGTTCGCCCGGCTGAGCCGCCAAGCTAGCCCGCGTCTTACCAAAGTTCTGCCTCCACACCAGGTAATCGGCGTTGTCCACCGCGCCGTCGCCGGTCGCGTCTCCAGCTGAAAAAGGCGTGTCGGAGGTTCGGCCCAGATTGCGGCGCCAGACCACGTAGTCGGCTGAATCCACGATGTCATCCAAATTGAAATCACCCGGTAATACGGCGGCAAGTTCTTGCAGTGATATTGGGGGCACAATCTGATTGCCCGTCGCGCGGGCCACGAGCACTCGGTCGCGGACAGTGATACGACTATCGCGATCGAGGTCGGCGTTGGCGTTCCATGACACCGAGCTTGGCGTAGCGCCGAGGACCGCATTGACGACGTTCATGTCGGCCGCGTCGACGACCCGGTTGCCGTCGACGTCGCCCTGCAAGCGATGGAACGACAATGCGAAGTTGTCGCCACCCGTACCATTGCCATTGCCATCGAGCGAATTCCCGGCAAGGTCCTTGATGAGGCTTGCGTCCAATGTGAGTTGATACGAACCATCGGCAACAGATGTCGTTGCGAACGCAAACGAGTCGAGCGACCAGGTCAGTCGAGACAAGCCGGTCAAACCGTCGAAGTCGTAGTGGAACTGGCTGGCGGAGAGAGGAACAGCTTGATCGGGATCGGAATCTGCATCGATCCCGAAGTTCGTGAGCGACACGGCGTTGACAATTGACCCGTCGGCAATCAGCTGGGCCAGATTCATCTGTCGATCGAAGTTCCACGCAGCCGTATCGACGAACGACCGCTCGGTGAGGCCACCCTGTACCTGTGTGCTCACAACGACCGGCGGCACCAACGGTACGACGATGGGTGAATAATAAAGCGTGTAGCTGCCAGTCGAATCGTTGTCGAGCATGTGCAGATTGTCTTCGTAAATGGGCCGATTTCCCCCGCCGACAAACGTGCGGTCCGTCTGCCAGAAATTATCGATAGGCACTTCAACGCCATCGGAGCGAATAACCTTTGCTAACAGATATTGGCCATTGCCCGGGTCGGTTGTAGTGAGGTATTGCCAATCGGTGCCGGCCGCGACCGTCATGTGGACCTGCAAGTCGGCAAGACTTGGCGCATGATCGAAGGTGGCCGCGCCGAACAATGTGACCGGCACCCTCCCGCCATTCGAGAAAAAAAGCGTGTCCGGCAGATCATTCGGGTCGGCTACTTCATTCGTCAAGAAGTCCGGCAGAGAGTCCGCGCCGCTTGATGTATCCAACACGGAGTGGATCAGCTCGTGGATGTTGACCTCGCGAATGAGCGATAGTCGCTCGTCCCCGCTATCACTCTCGTGCAGGAAACTGGCGTCGTAGTTGATAAACAGGCCCTGCAACGTTGACGTCATCAACCAACGCGCAATTTTTGACGTGTCCGGCGCCAGCTCGCCCAAGTTCGCGGTGAGCGATGGCGTGAGATTGTCGTCTTCGCCAAAGATTTGCGTGGCGATGATTTGGAAGTTGATCAAAAGCCCCTTATCGTTATCGATAATCTGAGGTTGCGCCGAGTCGATGCGCAGGTCGTGCGCAGTGCCGGCCCCCTGATTATTGACGATCACATCCAGCTCGAACGGCTGACTGGGCTCGACCTCAGTCGTGAACGGATCGTCGCCGAAAACATCTCGTTGCCAGAAATAGTCGACAAATAGTTCCGGTTGAGGAAGCACGGTAATTGTGGCCGGCTGCAGGTCGACATTTACAGGGACTCCGTTGTCGAGGTACGACAGGTGACCAGAAGCGAAGTAATTAACCGGCGAGGTTCCCGCGGCGTCGCGAGTTGGAATGATCGTCCACGTCGCCTTGCCGTCCGCACCGGCTCCAATCTCGCCGTCGCCGTCGACGCCGGAAAGATCAGTCAGTGTCGGCGCGGAAATGGTGAAGGTCGACGTCACGTCGTTGCCCACAGTGTCAAAGATTTGGATCGACACGTCTACGCTTGTGAGCGGCAAAGCCGAGCCGTTCGAGACAACAAGCGTCGCCTGAAACGCGTCCCGCTCTTGCACGACGTCTTGATTGATCTGGAGAACAACTTGCGCACAGACGCCATCCGACTGGTGATTGAACACGTAGTCCTCAATCGCCGTGAGCGCGTCGTCGACGCGCTAGGCCCGGGTCTTCATAGCCTTGGGCGTCGAAATTGGCGATGGCCGTGAGCCCTTGCTCGGAAAGCGCCTGAAACGTATCCCGGTCGATGAAGTCAGGATTCATGCCGGCCGCGAGATCGGACAACTTGAAGATCCCCCGGTCCCAGTAGTCGAGCGAGCGGTTCCAGCGGGCAACCAGCTTGTCGAGCATTTCGCTCGTAGCTTCGACCGGCAGCACTCCTTGGAGAATGTTGGTGATTTCATTTGCGGTTATCTGGGCGCCGCCGTCGGAGTTCTCATCAATCGCGCCGTCAAATGCCATGAAAAATGGCGCGATCGATTGAGCGTCGAGATTGAACCATCGGTCGTCGTTGACGAGATAACGATCGAGCGCGAACATCTGCTCGAGATCGTTGATTCGCGTACGGAGATTATCGAGCAATCCGTCCAAGGTGCTGTCGCCCGTCGAGAGTTGCCCCTTGAATGCGCTCAGCTGCCCAAGTGCCATCAATGCTTGCGCCACCGGCGCTGCTATTCGCGTCGCACGCGGTAGTGATCTCGTAAGCACATTCCACAACCTTGATCCATTTCCACGGGCCGGGAATCGATTGGACAAACGTCGACAGGCACGACCACGCGCCTTTGCCGCAAGTGTACATGTCCTTCTTGGTAACATCCAAATCGTATAATCCATAGCCGCATTTGAAGACATCGAACGCACACTTACGCCAGCCGGTAAGTGAGACGAATTTGATTGCGCACTTGAGAATCGCTTTGCCAATCGCTTCGACGCACTTATTGCAGTCGACAAACGTCACCACATTCCCGGAAGAGCCGCCCGTCGAGCCAAAGTAGAAGACGCCGCCACCACCACCACCGCTTCCGACCGGCACAAAGCCGCCGCAGTACGCGAGTTGCGCCCGGTGATACCAATCTGCACGGCCCGGGTGATGCCGTCGTTTCCGCAAACATATTTGTAAATAACCGATCCGGGAATAAAGCATAGGCCGGCGTTGGCTGCGAGCGGGCCGCCCGCTCCCACCGACAATAGGGCGGCCTGCACGCTGCCGCTCGATTCGGTCGCGGCGCCGATTCGCGTGACGATGACCGGCACGGTGACCGAGCTCATCGCAGGAAGCTCGCCGACGTCCGGCACTAAGGGGGTGAATTCATAGATGTCGTTCACGCCAAACTGGAATGCAACTCCTTGGGCTGCGATCAAACCGTGGTTGGTAATCGTGAAGTTGAATTGCTGCGCATCTCCCGGATTGATCAGATTGCTAAGATCGATGACGCCGGGATCGACCGTTACGACCGGGGCCGGCACATTCGTCTCAAATGTTGTCGTCAAGGTGATGTGAGTGCGATCTTCAATGCCGGTTGGAGTGACGGTCCAGGTGTAGTGGACCAGGTCGCGCGAGATAAATGCGGTCACATCGCGCAGAGCCAGCTCGGATCAGGACGGAGTTGCGATAGCCCGTGTGTTCGGCCGCATTGACCTCCAGAGTGTAGTAGTCTTCCGGAATATCGGCCAGCAGCACCTGGCCATTGGTGTCAGTAACGCCGCTGCTTATCACCGCGCCTGTCCGCGCCGATTTCACGACAACATTTGCCCCCGCCACGCGTGGAGCGCCGTCGGCAAAGAATGTGTATTCGTCGTTGACGGTAACCCGCAGCCCGCCAATCGCACTGGAAAGCGCGCTGAATGTAAACGGCTGGACGAGCGCGGCCGTAGCGCTTCGAAGCACGAGGGTGCCGGTATAGTCGAGCAGCGGCAGGTCGGCTGGTGGCAACAGCTGTAAGACGACCTCCGCAGTGCCGCCCGGCTGGATTGACGGAATCTGGTTGGTGGCGCTCGTCAGCCAGGGGAAGACGCTCGGCAAATCGAGTGTCAACTGACCGGTTTCCGCGCCGCCGTCGTTCGTGGCAGTGAAACTAACGATTGTCTGTTGGCCGCGCAACATGCCGAACTGAAGCTGCGCCGGATCGGCGACCAGATGCGGAACGAGGGCAATGACATTTACAGTGATCGGAATATCAATCGAAGCACCTTCGGCCGATGTCACGCGAAGTATCAAGTTTCCCGAGCCGCCGGTGCCCATGGCCATCGCGGCAACGCTAAGCGGGATCTCCGCGCCGGCGGCGAGAGTTGGATTGGCAGTGCCGTCGCCTAGTTCCGGCAGCACGATCAAGTCGTCCGGTTGCGAAACAATGGTTACCGACAAACCGGTAAGCGACACCTCGCTTTGGTTTCGCAGCATGACCTCGCCCGCGGCCGACTGAGATTCGATGATGTCGAGCGAGAGGTTTGTCGGCACGGCTGCGAAGCCGATCAGGGCAAACTGATCTTGGGCGCTACCGGTGGCTACGCCTGGATGTGTAGCAAAGATTGTATAGTTGCCCGCCTCGCCGGGGATCGGCTTGAACGTGATCGAGAAATCGCCCAAGGCGTTGGTGACCGCGGAGATCACGCGCTCGGTCCCGCGAACCAGGATATGGACGTTGACCAACTTGAATTGGGCCGGCGCAGAGGAACCGGCGAGCATCGCGTGTCCGTGCAGCTGCACGTTGGTACCAGCTTTAGCGACTGCCACATCCGTGGAAACCGTGGCCGTATATTCCGCCTGGATTGGGACCGCCGCGGACACGGTGATGTTGTTGTTCTCGTCGCTCTCGACGATGGAATCCTCGACATCCTCGCGAACAACAATCCAGCGGTTTCCCGTTTGGGTCGGGGCGTGCACGGAAATCGTGCGATCGATCGATATGCCCGGCGGGAGCGTCGCCGTGACTTCAAACGTGCCGACGAGCGTATCGTTGCCCGGTTGATCATCGCTCGAAAGAAATACCTGTTGCTTCCACGTCCCGCTGGCCGGCGAGACACCGTTGTTCGTGATGCGGTAAGTGATATTAAAGTTTTGATCGGTCAGCGCCGCCGAGGGCACGAAGATTGAGCTGACGACAAGATCCGGAACATTTCGATCGAGCACATTGAACGTAGCCGTGCCATCGAACAGCCCAGCGGCCGAGGCGGTCAGCGTGACGGTTTGACGACCGTCGGACTCTGCGTCGTCGAGCGTGGTCACTTCAAAGGTGGTTGAATCCGCGCCAGCGGGAATCGTGACCGGCGTTAGCGCCGTGGCCTCGGTTACGTCGCTGGATGACAGTTGCACGTCGATCGCTTGTGAGAGGTCGCCAGTGCGGGTCACGGTCGCGGTGAAGACGGTGCCCTCAAATGCCGAAGTCCGACCGAGTTGTAGGGCGAGCGACGGGCCTTCGTCATCGGTGACTTGGACGGAGACCGTCGCACCTCCTTGCGTGATCGTGCAGCCGCATTCAGGGTAGGCGCCGTTGGCCGAAATTGCCACGGTTTGCGTACCATCGAAAAATGTATCATCGAGGGCCGCAACGCTAAATGTGGCCGATGCTTGGTTGGCTGGAATGACAATGGCGACCGGGACGCTCGCTTCAGTTCCGTCGCTGCTGTAGAGCTTCACCGTCAGAGGCTGATCGGAAACTAGGCTCCGCGTCACAGTCCCTGTGGCTGCCGCGGTTCCTGCTGCTTCGCTGAACGTCGCCGGATCGATCGAAAGGGATAGCGTGGGGATGTCGTTGTCAACGAGCACCACATGGGCCGTATTGCTCACGTAGCCCAGCGCGGACACGGTGATTTTCACGTCCTTTGTTTTTTCGATCAACGAGTCGTCGTTGCTCATGAGCGTTACATCGATCGATTGTTGTCCCCCAAGGAACAGGACCGGCGGCAATGTGAACTGCGACAACGCGGAAACAATGTTGGTTTCGGCCAGCGTCACGGCCAATGGCTGATCGATGTTGTCATTGCGAGTGATTGTGGCGACGACTGAATTACCTTCGGTGATCTGTGCTGCGCTGAGCGAAATAGAAAGTGTCCGCACAAAGGGATGCGTCAGCGCGATCTCGGAGCTCGCGGCAACGTTATTAGTGTTATCCAATTCCGGTTGGCCCAGACCGATGCCCGTTTCGATGACGACATGATAGTCTCCGTCGGGCAAACCAACGCCGCTCGGCAATGCGAGGGTCGTGGAACGGCGCTGGGCCGCGCCGGGCACCAGCGGCAATGCGGAGGCGTCGAATGGAACCGTCGCCAATAAAACGTCGCCCGAGTTTCCGGCGATCGAGTCTTGAGACAACCACAAACGATCGCTCCAGCCGGCGCTGGCAGCGAGACTTCCGAAGTTTTTGTCGGTCCACTCGACTTGAATCGTCGAGCCAAATACGGCGGACGGGGGCACGACCACCGACTCCGACGGAATGACCAGGTCCGCCAGTTCAATAGTAAACTGGCCCACGAATTCGCCGGGCGCGTTGCGCGTCATGTCGTTCCCGGCCAGATCGAGCACGCTCGGGCCGACAGTAATTTGATAGTTGCCGCTGCGCGATTGCGAAGGGAAAGTTACACGATATAGGGTGTCGGAAATCTTTTGAACGCCGCTAGCGGCAAGCGAGCCGTTCGGCCCGGAGAGCGCGAAGGCATTGGCTACTGCCTGCTGCACCGGCTCGTTGAACGTTACGTCCACGTGGTCGATGCGAGCGTTGACCGTGCCACTGGGCGAAATGCTAATGACCTGGGGGCCAGTTTTGTCGATGGTCACGGTGGCCGTATACTTCGTAGTCAACAAGTTGCCGGACAAGTCGCTAATCGTCGGGCCGACGTCGACTCGATATATGCCTTCGTCGGAAAACGGTGTGGCTAGCCCGGTTGTGAATGTGCTATCGCTGTTGGGATCGAGGCTGATCGACGCAGGCGTTACCGTTCCACCATTTTGCAAATAAAATACTACATCGCTTGGATCGAAGCTTGTCTGCACGATCGCTTCGCTAAACCCGATGGAGAACGAATTCACGTCCCCGTTTCGTGGCCCGACCGGGGAAAAGCTCGTCACTGTAGGCGGCGTGGTATCGACGACAAGCGTGAATGGATCTGCTGGCGGCACCACAATCTGGTTGCCCGCGAGATCCCAGATTTTGTCGTTTGCCGAAACTGTATATGGGCCACCAACTGCAAGAAGCGGAAAACTCAACGTGTAATCTGCGCCGGAGCCAACGATATCCGTGATTGGATACGTGCCTTGGGGGCCGCCGATCGTGACGCTCAGACCAGAACCCTGCGAACGGTCGAAGTCGATTGGCTCGCTGAAATGCCACTGGCGCTGTGAGACGGGACCTTGCACGGACGACAAGCCAGCCAAAAGCGTCGGCGGCGCCGTGTCGATCACCACATCAATCGATTGCGAGACCGCATTTCCGAGAGCTGGAACGAGCTTAGCTATTATGTGATGAGTCGCGTTCGTCAGAGTCGGCGCGGTCCACACTTGAGTTCCCGCGCCGGCAAAGGCCAATGACGCATTCGGACTTGTTGCGCCATCGATATACAGTTCAACTGTACCGCTACGATTGGAGGTGATATCAAACTGCGGCGCTGCGATGCGTGTCAGGTTATCGCTGGAGGAAATCCCGGTATCGCTAGAGGTTTGTAGATCAATGTTTACTGTTGGTACACCTATGTCGATCGTGAAGTTGCCGACGTAATCGCCGCCGGCCGATCCATTATGGTCGCCATCGATCGGATTGCCGTTTACATCCAATAAGCCAGTGGAACTTCCGATGATCTTGAGCTGATACTTTCCGGCGTCCAAAGTGCCGAATGTTTTCAAGCTCCAAAAATTGGCGTCCGCCTGACTAAAGTTGTAGAACCCCGTTTTTCCCACGCCCAACGGTACCGAGTCCACGACGGATTGGTTCCAAAGCACTGTACCGCTCGTTGCGTCGGCGATTGAGACATTAAGCGCACCGTTGGTTTGGTAACTTACGTGCACTTCGTAGGGTATCCCTGGCGACCATCCAGTCGCTGGGCCTGTGGCCAAAACGGCAACGTGGGGATCGGTATCTGATAGCTGCCACAAGTCGGGACGCTGGCCAATCTGCCCTGTATCTGTCACCTTAACGAGTCGCATGCCGCCGGGGGCAGAATCTGACGTAGCGAGTTTCCACGCCAGCAGATAGTAAGTGTTCGGCAATCCCGTATCGGCGTTCACTTGGAATCCGACAACTACACCAATGTAGTCGTTGTCTGTGGTGGGGCTCACCAGCAATTGTGCAGCGAAATCATTGTCGACGGAATTGTCGCCACTTACAAAAAATGTCGGACCGCCATTCAGAGTTTCCGTTGCGCTGCCGGTACTTGTGCTAACTTGCCAGTTGCCGAAAACTCCGTTCGGAAAGCCGTAGTCGATTGCTGACCACGACTGAAGATCGTTCAAAACGGAAAGCGTAAGATTCGTGCTTCCATCTTGGTATCTTGGCAACACAGGAATGGCGCGATCGTCTCCGCCACCAACGTTGCCGTCCGCTCCCAAATAAGTGAGCACGAAGTTGCTCTGATTTCGCGCCCACTCGTCTGCAGCGCGGCAGAAAACGAAAGATCAATCTGCCGCACAGCGTCGCCGACCACTCCTAAAGGAGTCTGCGTCAAAACATCCGTTGCCAATAACAGCCGCGACTCAAGCACTTCCAGTAGAGATCGTCGATTCTTTGAGCTAACTGCCGGATGCCGAATTCGTTTTCGCTTTTTGTTGTGCCGTATATTAAACATGATGATTCTTCGATCTTCGGGGAAAACGCTTTCCGGCTTTGCACTACCCTAGGAGCAGACTGGATTCGTGCGCTATCGCAGGTAGCAATGGCAACGTCCAGCTACCAAACAGAGCACACACGCGAGCAACACAATCGCTACCGAACTCGGCTCAGGAACGGCCGACGGCGTGGAGGCATGCGCGGATGCAAACGTCACCATTCCGTTCCGCCACATAACATAGTCCGCTGCATCAACGACGCCGTTATGATTTCCGTCGGCCGCTAGACTCGTCGTTGAGCCAAAGCTGGTCCGCCATGTCTGGTAATCTCGATCATCTATAACGCCATCGAAGTTGTAATCGCCCACGTCAGGTTGCTTGAGGGCGACGAAACCTGCCCCTAATGCCATCCCAATGACCTCATTGCCGAATAGACTGTTGAGTAGTTTCATTTGGCCGTTGAGGCGGGCGTAGACGTTGATGTCATTAAGAACCAGGATCGATCCGGAATGCAGCAGCAGGCCGTCGGCTCCGCCCAAGCCATTCAGATAGAGTGCTTCCTGTCCTAACGCACCGCGATTGCCGTTGTTGAAGAGATCGAGCACATTCACTGTCGTCGGATGCCCGTCGTCGCCGATCTCCAAACGGCCGATACCGAAATTGTTAGTCCCCGTTCCTGGGACGCCGTTGTCAGCGCCACCGGCTTCTAGGAATTGCATGCCCGACCCATTCATGTGCAGAACACCTACGTCAAACTGCAGCTTGGTTTCGTCTGTATTTTGAAACAAGAAGTCGCCAGCCACATCGATCTTCGCGCCACTCGCCATGAGGAATTGGCTTGTCGGGGCAAGGAATAGGCTGCCGTGGACATGCACTTGACTACTGATATGCTCCATCTGAAAGAGCGCATTGGCGGTGACTGCCAAATCACCAAGTTCCAACACACCCTGCTCGGCTACATCGAACCAGACACGATTGCTGGTGCTTCGTAACTTTGAGAGGTTAATCGTGCCCCCGGTTTCCATCCGGAAGCGAAGGTAGTCGTCAGTCTGAATCGCTCCGCTGACGCTGCTCACTTTCGACAGGTCGATCGTGCCGCTGTTCGAGGCCACTACCGAGAATAGATACGCTGTGTTGCTGCCGTAGCTGTTGCTCGTGAACGTCTGCACTCCCGACAGGTCCAACAGCGATCCCGCTCCATCGGCCGATAACAGGGTCGGATTCCCATTGTAGTTGGAGAGCGTATTGGTGTAGGCGGTCACTCCTGACAAGTTCAGCGTGGCCCCCTGGACCACAGAGAACTCGCTGCCGTCGACGTTGGTCAGGGCGTGATTGAACGTCTGCCCAGGTGACCAGGTCAGCGAAGCGTTGTTGAGGGTCTTCAATTGCGGTGTGTTCAGTGTTCCACCCGTCCCGATGCTGATCGTTCCGCTCCGGCCCGTTGACGCGGGAGCGTTGGCATCCATCGAGATCAGCAGCGGCGCATTGAGCGTGGCCCCAGCCCCGACATTGAAGCCTGCACCGTAACTCCCGTTGGTCATCGACGTCAGCGCGGGCAGATTGAACGTGTAGCCAGTCCCGACTGTAAAAAAAGTGTCCTGCGCGGATTGCAGTTTGGGCAATGAGTAATCGCCACCCACGGCCTCGAACAGTGTGTGGCCCGTGACACTTTTCAACTCCGCCAGGTTAATCGTGCCCCCGGTTTCCATCCGGAAGCGAAGGTAGTCGTCAGTCTGAATCGCTCCGCTGACGCTGCTCACTTTCGACAGGTCGATCGTGCCGCTGTTCGAGGCCACTACCGAGAATAGATACGCTGTGTTGCTGCCGTAGCTGTTGCTCGTGAACGTCTGCACTCCCGACAGGTCCAACAGCGATCCCGCTCCATCGGCCGATAACAGGGTCGGATTCCCATTGTAGTTGGAGAGCGTATTGGTGTAGGCGGTCACTCCTGACAAGTTCAGCGTGGCCCCCTGGACCACAGAGAACTCGCTGCCGTCGACGTTGGTCAGGGCGTGATTGAACGTCTGCCCAGGTGACCAGGTCAGCGAAGCGTTGTTGAGGGTCTTCAATTGCGGTGTGTTCAGTGTTCCACCCGTCCCGATGCTGATCGTTCCGCTCCGGCCCGTTGACGCGGGAGCGTTGGCATCCATCGAGATCAGCAGCGGCGCATTGAGCGTGGCCCCAGCCCCGACATTGAAGCCTGCACCGTAACTCCCGTTGGTCATCGACGTCAGCGCGGGCAGATTGAACGTGTAGCCAGTCCCGACTGTAAAAAAAGTGTCCTGCGCGGATTGCAGTTTGGGCAATGAGTAATCGCCACCCACGGCCTCGAACAGTGTGTGGCCCGTGACACTTTTCAACTCCGCCAGGTTAATCGTGCCCCCGGTTTCCATCCGGAAGCGAAGGTAGTCGTCAGTCTGAATCGCTCCGCTGACGCTGCTCACTTTCGACAGGTCGATCGTGCCGCTGTTCGAGGCCACTACCGAGAATAGATACGCTGTGTTGCTGCCGTAGCTGTTGCTCGTGAACGTCTGCACTCCCGACTGTCGCGAACAAGTTCGCCATCGTCTCAAACGAGAAGCGATGAGAGATGATGAATGGCAACTAGAAATGCTCTGTAACATTGCCGCTGGCGAGATACTGATGCCCGTAGCGCACTTGCCTGTCGAACACTTTGGAAGGCTCTCAATTGACGACTTACTCAGTTTCCAGGAAAACTTCGACGTTTCAATGGAAGCCGTACTGCTTCGTGCCGTCCGATTTGAACGCAAGCCTTGCGCTGTCTTTGTCGCATCCCCTTTTACCGAAGGCTACCGTTTGGATTACGCCGTCGAAACCGAGAGCCGCTGCATTGAGACCGCCGTGGCCACTTCATCGCCGCCGCAGTTGAATGATGCGGCGGATTCTGCCTGCCGCAAGACTCGGCCGAAGCGCGACGGTGGCGAGTCGACGTACAATATCGGCAATATCTTCTGGCGACAGCCCTGGGTCGGAAATCATTCGCTGTGAGACATAACCACAGGTGCGGAGGTGGGCCGCCGAGCAACTTTCGATCGACCCCCGCCAAATCGTCTTCCTTGATAAGATTTGGACCACGACCAAACGAACGTGCATATGCATTCGCATCCAGCGAGACGCGCGTCTGGTCGCACGGGTTCCCTGCGGACCTGGGAAAGCGACCTCCTTCTTGAGAGCGATGGCTTCGACGGGACTCGTCGCGCCGCGTCATGGATACGGAGCCATCAATGGCCGAAAGCTACTGACCTGGGTTGTAAAGCACTTCGTGTAGTCGCTGCATGATCTGGGGCGCACAACGGGAGATGGCCTGGATGCTCTCACTGAGCGCAAAACGTCGAATTTCACGATGCGCGTTGGTTCGAGCAAGCGCACTACACTTTGTCGTACAGGCAATGACCGAATTCTAGCGGTTCCGCGTGTAACCGTTCACACCCTGGGGAGTAACGATGGCGTTTTTTGACGGGCGAAGCTGGCTTGAACGGCTTCGGCGACGAACTCGAAGGCGCTGCGTTTCTGTTGCCGGCAGGTTTCGATCTCGGTGAGCATCGTTTCGACGAAGCGACTGCCGACGGCGCTTTGGGTGCCGAAAGTGAGCTTCCGCCAAATCACCGCGTGTCGCAGCGCCCGCTCGCTGGCGTTGTTGGTCGGCTCGACCCCCTCGACGCGGACGAACGCCCACAGCCAATCGCGGTGATCGTACAGTTCGCGGCACATCCCGACTATCTAGCGGTTGCCGCTCTCGGCCCCACGCAGCAGCAAGCGTTCGACCTCGCGGCGGACCGGGGCCATGCGACGGACGAAGGCCGCCCGCGAGATCGTGCCGGCGCGGTAGTCGGCCCAATGCACGAACAGCTGCTTGACGCCGCGACGCAAGTCGTAGCCGAGTCGTTTGGCCTGCGCGTCCCCGCCGTCGATCAGGGTCTGAAAATCCCGTTTCAAATGGGCCCAGCACCACTGCAAGCGGCCGGCGCACCAATACATCTTCGCTCGGTCGCAGGTCACGACGCCGGTGAACTCGGCCGTCAGCAGGTCGACCACCGCCATCGCCTCGCGGGTGGCCCGCAGCGCGAACACGGTGAACGTGCGGGCCACGAACGTCCACAGCCAGGCCATGTGGTTCTGTTCTTTGGTTGCTGTTTCATCGCCGCTCACCTGTTCCTGCGTCGGCAGTTGAGCGACCAGTTCGTCGTACGCTCCCCGGAGGGCCGCCGTTGCTTGGTACTGCATTTTCACCGTCAGCGCCGGACAGCAGGGCTGACCGAGCAAGGCGGCGAGAAACTCGGCCGTTCGCCGCTTGCTTTGCCGGTAGTACGCCATGAGCAGTGCAGTGAGCGCCACGAGCCGCGGTCCAGACTGATCGCGCGGCACGCCTGGGGGCAGCTCGGCGCAGGTCGATTCACCGCAGCAGGGGCAGGCCAGCCGATGCCGCCGGTACTCGGTGACGTGTGGCTTGATCTCGGGCAGTTCCAACACCCGGTGACGCAGCGGATCGGCATCCCGGCCGTGGAGCCGTGTCCCGCACTTGCGGCATTCGCTCGGCTTGAGTTCTTGGACCTCGTCGCACTCGTTCGTGGGCAACCGCAAAGACATTCTGCGAAAGGAGTTGCATGAACTGGAGTCCTGACTAGGAATCAGGCGCCCCACAAGGAGTTGAGGGCTTGAATCCCTAGCCATCGATTGTGACAAGACGTGTCGACGAACGACACTCGACGTCAAACTCGTTGCCTTGCAACGAATTGCGTTTTGCGCGGTCAGCAATTGTGGCGAAACGACAAAACTCTATCTGACATATTGGCGGTCAGAGTTGCGCCGCGTTAGACAAAGGCAAGCAGTGATCGGGCGGGCTATTCGCATCATGCCTGCCGCGCCAGGCTGACGCACGGCGTCCGGTGCGCATCTAGTTCGCGGACGCCGCTATCTGATCACGCAACTACACTTGCACATGTCGCGCGGCTTGATATGCCGGCAACAAGTCAATCTCCAGAGTCTTCTGCTCGCAAGGCTGTTCATCAGGGACGTCATCAATAATGCACGCCAATTCGGGCAGCAGAATGAAGAACACGTCCAGCAACAGCGGTTCGAAATGCGTTTCGCGGCCGCCGGCCATGATCTTCAAGACTTCACTCTCAGTCAGTGCCGGCCTGTAAACCCGGGCATGCGTCAGCGCATCGTACACGTCAACGATGGCAACAATGCGGGCGGACTCGGGGATATCGGTTCCGGCCAGACCTGATGGATAGCCGCTACCGTCCCAGCGTTCGTGATGACAGGCGCAATTTCTTCGGCCATCTGCAGCATAGGCGACTGCGAGCCAGACAACAAGATTGCCCCGTTTGTAGTGTGGGTTTTCATGTGTTCGAATTCGTCTCGGGTTAGCGTACCGGCCTTCAGTAGCACGGCATCACGGATCCCGATTTTTCCGATGTCGTGCATCGTCGCAGCCATGCGAATTCTCTCGCATTCACTTGCCGGCCAACCGATCCCCTGGGCAAGTCGTTCGCTGAGCAGCCCCACCCGCTTGATGTGCGAGCCCGTTTCTTCGTTGCGATATTTCGAGGCGTTCACGAGTCGGAGGATGGTTTCTTCATAAGCCTGCCGAATGCTTGACGATTGCGCGAGCACCTGTTTTTCCAGGTCCGTAGTATAATTGCGTCTTTCGACCAGTAGGCGCGATCGCTCCAGGCCTCTGGTCACTTGAAACACCAGCTCGTCTGCGTTAATCGGCTTGGTCAGGAATCCGCACGCTCCGTGGGTGAGCGCTTCAATGGCGATTTCCGCTCCACCCACGGCCGTCAGCATGATAACGGACAAATCAGGAAATGACTCGCTAATTCTCTGGAGCAACTCAATGCCCGACTGCCCCGGCATGGCGACGTCCAACGTCACCAGATGCACGTCGTGTTCCTGGAGGAACTTCCACGCCGTGTCGTTGTTACTCGCCTGTGCACACGAGAACCCTTTGGGGGCCAGAATTCGAGCGACATTGTTCCGAACGTGGATGTCGTCGTCGACAACGAGAATGCGCGACGACGAAACACCCGTTAACAAATTGTTCGCAGTACTTCGCATGACTGAATCTGATCCAATGCGTCGCGCACGGCACATAGCAGTATGTGCGGATCAAATGGCTTTTCGATCCGTATCACTCTGTTCTGAGCCACACTTCGGTCAGTAGCAATGTGGTAAACACTGTCTTCAAGCTCCTATTTCGACGTACACGCGTCGGTTGACCGAGTTACCGACGCGCCGACGAATCATGGGCGACGCATTGGCGTCCGCGTCCCTTCCTCTCGCTCGCGGAGGGGAATAAACCTGGCAATATGTTCCACCAGTTCCTCACCGTGAATCGGTTTCTGCAAGATCGCCTCGGCGCCCAAATGTTCAATTCGCGTCGGAAGGTCGTCGGCCCGCTGACCGGTAAGTACGAGCACGGGAATGCCAGCCGTCCGCGGATTCCGTTGGAGGCACTTGAGTAGATAGTCGCCGTCACCGTACGGCATACGCAAGTCGGTGATAATGAGATCGGGGCGGCGCGTAACGGCCTGCCAGTAGCCTTGCATGCCGGTGTACAAGGCGAGCACCTTGAGGTCGTATTGGCGCAAGCGTAACTCGATCGCGGCGACGATTCCCGGGTCGTCGTCCACGCACAACAGGGTGGGTGTCGGCAGTCTGCTGTGTTGCGTCGCCGCAGTGCGCCGCGATTGCGAATCGGCCTGATCATGCTTCATGTTCGACGTTATCATGTCGACGTTCTCCCGGGTACAAAGTCATCGCTGCAGTATCACTGGACATCGCGTCGAGTTGCGGTTGGCTCGGTGAGATCGTTCTTTCATGTGGGCATGTCCATTGTCATTGATGGATTGCGCAGGCTCGGACTCGATCCAGATTCGGCCGCCGAGCTGCTCGACGATTTTCTTGCAGATGGCGAGGCCGATACCGGTCCCTTCGTATTCGCTGGGGCTGTGCAGCCGCTGGAACACCTGAAAGATGCGTGCCTGATGTTGTGGCGCGATGCCGATCAGCGACAGCACTCGCGTGAAAACGTGCGACCAGAATTCACTCCCACTGGGCAATAAGAAAAGGCCGGGAATGAGCAACGCCGTGCACACCGCTGCGGCGAACACTGCACTCCACCGATCGGCGGAATACCAGATCGACGCAGCCACGATTACTAGGCACAGGACGCCTGAAACAACGCCGAACGGTGCGATCCGGTCGACCGCAAGTACGAGCAGGCCGAGGCAAACCCATATCAGCAATTGTTTGGCGGGAATTCTCATGTGGGGATGCCAGCGCTGGACGTTGCATGCCTTCCGGCAGCGGCCGGCAGAACGCCGATGTGCTTGCGCAACTCGGCCAGCAGGTTTTCAAAGTCATAGGGCTTGGTCATGTAGCAGGCGGCTCCGAGATTCATCATCTTCCGCTCCAGTGCGCGGTCATGCTTGCCCGTGAGCACGATTACCGGAATGTCTCGCGTGACTGGGTTGTCCTTCAGGCGGCCCAGGACGTAGTCGCCTTGCCCGTTAGGCATTTCGTAGTCCAGCGTGACCACATTCGCTGGGTGCGAAAACGCGGTGCGGAAGCCATCGGCTCCGTCATAGGCTCGCGCCACTGCCACTCCATACGACTCTAAGCGTTTCTTGAGCGCGTAGGTGAAATCCGGGTCGTCGTCGATCGTTAGCACCCAGGGAAAGTCGGCGACGGCGTTCAGCTGGGCGTCGTTGGGACGCGTTTCGAGCAGACGCTCGTTCACGCCCAACATTGCATAGACGGCGTCGATGAGTGCAAGTTCGTTGTTTCGGCTGGACACTGTTGAGCCAGCTTCCTTTGGTTTGACAATCGCTTGTGGACGCTCAGTCTTGACCGACTCTGTGCTCGATGGCGGATCGTCGGCGCTCCTTACCAGACTCCGCAATAGCGGCAAGATACGGTTCGGCAGGGCGGATCCCTTGGGCACGTAGTGGACGCCTAGGCGCTCGCAGCGCGCGGTGGACTGTCCGTCTTGGTCGCCTGTCAGAACGACTAATGGCAACGAAGAAAGGCGATCGTCGCCGATGATCGTCTCTGTCAAGCGGAGGCCATTGTTGCCAGGCATCTCGACGTCGATGCAAGCAACGTCGGGTGGATCGGCTTGGATAATTTCAAGCGCCTCGTGGGCATCATACGCTCGCCGGACCTGCAGACCCATTTGACTGCAGCGGACCGCCAAACCGCGAACCAGGTCACGGTCGTCGTCAGCAATCAGTACCGTTTTGTTGTTCATGCTAGTAATACTCTGTTCCTCAGTCGGTGGCGTTGCAAACGCTCGCTGTGACGTCGGCCATGACATCCGTCACGACGGCCGGCGCATTAGAAGCGTTCGTGTTGATTTCGAAGTGTTCCCGCAAGAGCGGCTCGATTCTTGGCCAGACGTTGGCGCACTTTTCAACATAATAGACGCAGAGACTATGGCAGCGGCGGATGGTGTCCGAGTCGCATTTTCCGGTGAGGATGATCACCGGCATCGAGGCGCACTCCTTGTCCGTGGCGAGCATCTCGCAGACCGACAAGCCGTTGCCGGCCGGCATCTCCACGTCCAGACACGCCAAATCGGGCCGCTGTGCTCTTACAATGGAGAGGGCCGTGAACGCATCGTAGGCCGTGTAGACGCCCAGGCCCAACCCGTGGCATCGCACCGCAAGCGCCTCGACCAGATCGCGGTCGTCGTCGGCAATCAGAACTGTCGGCGTGTCGGTGCTAGACATACAGTCGATCCTCCATGGCCTTCTCGAGCGCCGCCAACAGTTGGGACCAATGATACGGTTTGCTGATGAAGAAGCTGGCCCCGGAAGTGAGCGCTGCTTGGCAATCGACGAGACTCGCGGAGAGCATGACGATTGGAATGTCGTGGGTCTGAGAATCTCTTCGAAGTTTGTCCAGGATCTGGAGTCCATCCATGTCTGGCATCCGCACGTCGAGCACAATCGCTTGAGGATGCAGCGCTCGAGCCTTCCGCAGGCCATCGCGACCGTCGTGTGCCATGTCGGTTCGATAGCCCAAGGCTCGCAACCTCAGGCTCGTCCCAAGGGCGATGTCCCGATCGTCATCGATCAACAGTACCGATTTATACGTGAGCGTATGCTTGTCCACTCTTTTTGTCTCCCTGGATGGACTACTGGCGGCGATCGATGGTGACCCACTTAGCCGTCAACTGACGATGGCGTCCTGCGCGAAACAGCTGATCGACGGTCGAGAGCAGCGGGGCCAATCGCTGCGGAAGCGGCCAAGTATCCAACACCTCAAACTCGAACTCAGGCAGCGTCTCGGTTGGACGGTTGCGGTTCGCCGTCCGCCGGGCCACTTTCAGGCGATCGCGGAATTTATCCAAACCGGCCCTTTCCTCCGGCAATGCCAGCAGCCATTGTCGCGTGGAAATTGGGAACAACAGGTCGTTGCGCCGCAGCAGCGTATTGAGAAAACGATGACAGTCCTCCGCAAGCTCCTCGTCCACCAATTCACTCACCCCCACTTGCAGCAGCGATACCGCCGACGTCCCATTGCAAGAGTGCGTGACGCGATCGGCGTAACGCCGCATTACTTCCTGGGGGAGCGCGTAGGGAATGGTGAACCAAAAAGTACTGCCGTCGCCACAGGCACTCTCGACACTGACTTCCCCAAGATTCAGTTGCACCAGTTCCTTGGCAATGTTGAGCCCCAGTCCAAATCCCTTGGTGCTTCCCCGCGGATTTCCGCCGACTTGCTTGAATCGTTCGAAGATCAGTTGCAGGCTTTCTTGGCTGATCCCTGGGCCATTGTCGGTTATTCCCACGGTTACTTCGCGACGCTCGTCGTCACGTTTCGCCCAGATTCGCACTTGGCCTGGCTGCCCACAGAACTTGATGGCGTTGGTGGCGAGATTGATGATGACGCGCCCGAGCTTTTCATCGTCGCAATAGACCTGCGGCAAATCCTCCGGAATGTCAAATTGCAAGTCGACGCTTTTGACCAATGACTTTTTCGACAGGTTGCCGGTAACGTGCGCGACGGCGTCCTGCACGAAACAATTGCGGCGCCAAACGCCGAGCATGCCAGCCTCCAGCTTGCTGATGTCGAGCATGTCGTTCACCATGTTATTCAAGTCTCCGGCTCGGTCGGCGACAACGTCGAGCATGTGGTTCTGCTCATCGTCCAGCGTGCCGACGACGCCGTCGCGCAGCAGCGAGACGTACTCGATGATGACCGTCAAAGGAGTGCGAAATTCGTGAGACACGTTGTCGACGAAACGGTGAGCCGTCTTGTACATCCGAGCCAGACGCCGGCTCTTTCTTTCCAAGAGCCGCTCGCTTTGGCGCAGCTCCTCGACGAGCCGAGACATCTCTGAATTCTTTTGTCGCTGGATGGCGTAACGGATCGCTCGATCTAAGATGCCTCCGGTCACGCGGTCCTTGACGAGATAGTCCTGCGCCTTCGTCCAAAGACTTCAGCGCAATCTCGTCGTTGTCGAGCGACGTGAGGACGACGATCGGCGTTAGCGGAGCGGCACGCCGCAGTGCGCTAATTGCTTCCAATCCATGGCTGTCCGGCAGCGACAGGTCCGAAAGGACGACGTCCCAACTGCAACTGGCGATTGCGGCCAGCCCGCTAGCTAGTGTGGGGACAACGGTCAGATTAAAGTCGAGCTCGGCCTCGACCAGCGCAATGCGCATCAGATCGGCGTCACCAGGATTATTCTCGATCAACAGAACGCGATGACATGGACTGCTCATGTGTCAGCTCCTCAGGCACACAACCACTGAGTCAGGCAGCCGTAAAGGACTCGGATCTCACTCGCGACACAGTAGATGTTTTGCTTTGTGACTGCACGTAAAGACTAGGTTGGCTTCATTCATGTGTCATTGAGAAATCAGCTTCATTCACCGAGGTATTTACCTTGACTGGCGGTTCGAGATTACGAATGCTCCTTATGCGGACGCGCATTCCGGTTGCATCGAAAGCTACGTCTGAGTTTCGACAAACGGGCACTGTTGTTCGGCGCAGTCGTGCCGCGCCTTCGAACGGTTGAATCGCTGGCACCCGCTGATGCTGCTCCGAGCGCTCGTGGAAATGTGCTTCCAGGAGAGGAGACAGAGCCGTTTCGTGGGTACTGTCATCGTTGGCGAGAGTTCGCTATAATGCGCAGGTTCGCCAATTCGGACCTTTGACATGGGGGCATTGGACAAACCTTGCAGGCGGTGGTGCGCAATGGTCAAAGGCTCCTCAGAACAGAAGAACAAATTGCCGCGAGATGGGCGGCGTGGCTCGTCGTAAGCAGGGAGTCACGCGTTCAAAACCGCTGTCCAGCGGGACCGCAATTTCCGGCGATCACTTTCCGATCGTCGGCATCGGAGCCTCGGCCGGTGGGCTCAATGCATTAGAGCAGTTCTTCCGCGCGATTCCCGATGCGCCGAATTTGGCCTTCGTCGTCATTCAGCATCTCGATCCGACTCACAAGAGCTTCCTGTCGGAACTGCTGGCTCGGCACACTTCGATGCCCGTGGTCGTAGTGAGCGACAAGCTGCGTGTCGAAGCGGGACACGTGTATGTGATCCCGCCGGGCAAATACCTGGGCATTTCTGGGGGGGAATTGACCGTCTCGGCGCCGGACGAGATACGGGGCCGGCGGATGGCGGTCGATTTCTTTCTGCGTTCGCTCGCTCGCGATCAACAGCATTCGGCGGTCGCTGTCATTCTTTCCGGCAGCGGCAGCGATGGCAGCCTCGGCGTCAAAGCGATCAAGGAACACGGCGGCCTAGTCGTCGTTCAGCAACCTGATTCCTGCGAGCACGCCAGCATGCCGCTCAGTGCGATCCGTTCCGGCGTGGTCGACCACGTGGTCGAACCTGCCCAGATCCCGGCAATTCTGATCCATTACGCAGGTGATAGCTACGTCCGCGGGGGCTTCTCCCTTGCGGAGGAGCACGACGAAGGCGGCGAGTCGGAGGAACCCTTGCAGGGGCTGGCCGCGATCCTCGCCCACCTCCAAGCGAAAACCCGCAAGGACTTCCGCCACTACAAGAGCAATACGCTGTTCCGCCGGACGCGCCGGCGAATGTGCGTGCACCAAATTGAGAGTTTTGCCGAGTACTTGGACTTTCTCCGCGCAGCCCGAGGAAGCCGACATGCTGGTGAAAGACCTGCTCATCAGCGTCACCGATTTCTTCCGCGACCCGGAGGCCTGGCGCGAGCTGCAGCGGCTCGTGATCGAACCGCTCGTGGGACGCAAGAAGCAGCACGAAATGATTCGCGTCTGGAATGCTGGCTGTGCCACTGGCGAGGAACCCTACAGCGTCGGCATGATGATTCTTGAGTCGTTGCACAACGCGGGCAAGAGCTGCCCGCTGCGGATTTTCGCCTCCGACATCGACAAAGACGCACTCGATTTTGCCCGTCAAGGGCTCTATTCGACGAGCATCGCCGCCGACGTGCCCGCCGAGCGACTCAGCCGCTTCTTCACCGAAGTGAATGCCGACCATCAATACCGCGTGAGCAAGGTGCTCCGCGAGGCGATCGTCTTCGCCGAGCAAGATCTAATTGCCGATCCGCCTTTTTCTCGCCTCGATTTGATTTGCTGTCGCAACTTGCTGATCTACCTGAAGCCGCACATTCAGGAAAAGGTCATCGCCATGTTGCATTTCGCTCTTTCCGAAGGCGGCGTGTTAATGCTCGGCAGCGCCGAAACCGTTGGTCAGCATAGCGATCTTTTCAAATCGGTCTCGAAAGAATGGCGGATGTTTCGCCGGATCGGTCCGGTTCGACATAATCACGTTCAGATTCCAATCGCCGCCGGAACTCGGTCGCATCTCGAGTTACGACTCGAAGCGCCGTTGTCCTTGTCGTCGATGTCGCACTTGCATCAACTCGCCCAGCAACACTTGATCGATCTCGTCGGCCCCAGCGCCGTCGTCGTCGATCGACAGTCGCAGATTTTATTTATTAGCGGCGACGTCGATCGCTTCCTCACTTACCCGACCGGTGTCCCGAGCGGCGATCTCCTGGCCCATGCCCGCAAGGGTCTTCGCACTGCCTTGCGTGTCGCGGTGCATCAGTCGCTGCGCGAAAACCGGACGGTGACCACTAATGCGCGCGTTCAGATGGAAGGCCGGCTTTACCCGGTACAGTTAGTGGTTCGTCCAATACACGACGAAGCGAACGACCGCGACCTCGCGCTCGTAGTCTTCACCGAGGCGAAGTCGCTCGACGCGGCAGCAAGTAGCGGCTCATTGGGCACTCGTGCCGATGCGCAGAGCGGATCCATTGGTGGACGGCGCCGGTCGACCCATTCTGCGTCGACGATCGTGCCGCCATTCGTCAGCTCGAAGACGAGCTGTTGGTGACCAGGCTCGAGCTTCAGTCGACCGTTGAGCAACTGGAAGGCTCGAATGAAGAATTCAGAGTTACCAACGAAGAGCTCCAGTCCACCAATGAGGAACTCGAAACCAGCAAAGAAGAACTGCAGTCGGTGAACGAGGAACTCTCGACGGTCAATCATCAGCTCTCGCTCAAGCTCAACGATCTGGAGAACAAACACGCCGACCTCGAGAATCTGGTCACCGCCACGGAAGTACCCACAATTTGCGTCGACACGGAGCTGGCCATCCGCTGGTTCACTCCCGCCGCCGCCGCGATCATGCGGCTCAGGGCGGGCGACATTGGCCGGCCGCTTTCTGACATTGCCCACGACTTCGTCGAGAATGATCTGCTGGATTCGGCCCGCCGCGTGCTAGAGACACTTGAGCTCATCGAAACGGAAGTAGCCTGCCACGACGGCCGTAACTTTCTCCGCCGCATGATGCCCTATCGAATCGACTCGCATCGTGTGGGTGGCGTTGTCATCACGCACGTCGACATCACGCACCAGAAGAAACAAGAGCTAGCGCTCCGCGAAGTTACGGAACAACTCGCCGCCGAACTTTCCGACATGAAGCGGCTCGACGACGTCAGCACCATGCTCCTCCGGAGCGGCAGTCTGCAACCGCTCGCAGAGGAAATCCTCGAAGCGGCGATCGTCATTACACGTTCCGACATGGGAATCATGCAACTCCTCACGCCCGGCACCCAGGAACTGCGAGTCTTCTCCCAGCGCGGGTTCGACAAAGACCATCTCGATTTTTTGGATCGGGTCGACGATTACCGCATGTCCGCTGATGGTGCCGTCTACGAGTCGGGTTGGCGCGTGCTGATCTCCGACGTCGAAGCGAACGACTCGCTCCGCCCTGAATCGGTTCAGGCCCACTTAAAGGCGGGCATCCACGCAGTTCAATCCACGCCGCTCACCAGTCGCAACGGCCAGCTGCTAGGCATGATCTCCACTTATTGGCGCAAGACGCACGAATTCAATCAACGCTCATTCCACCGACTTGACCGGCTCGCACGGCAGGCGGGCGATCTCATCGGACGCTCGTTGGTCGAGGCCGAGCTGCGGAACGCCCGCCTCGACGCCGAGATCGCAAATCGCGCCAAGAACGATTTTCTCGCCAATATAAGTCACGAGATTCGCACGCCCATGGGCGCGATCCTTGGCGTGACCGAACTTCTTCTTGGCACGCAGCTCACAGACGCTCAACGGCAAGACATGGAAATCGTCCAGACCGCCAGTGAGAGCCTCCTCGGATTGCTCAACGAAATCTTGGATTTCTCGAAGATCGAGGCCAGTAAGTTGGAATTGGACGTCGGCGATTTCTCTCTGAATGGCATGCTCGATGACGTTGTCGGTGCGCTTGGTGCTCTGACTTGCAAGAAAGGACTCCAGCTTAATTGCGAAGTTCGTCCTGGCGTACCAGATTCGTTGGTCGGTGACGCGAATCGTCTGCGGAGAGTGCTCTTGAATTTGGTCGGCAATGCCGTCAAGTTTACCGAAAAAGGAAGCGTCTCGCTTGGCGTCGAAATCGTCGATCGCCCGACTCCGCCTGATCACATAGCCCTGTGTTTTGTCGTCAGGGATACGGGCATCGGCATCCCAGCCAATCGAATGCAAAGTATGTTTCAGCCGTTCGAGCAGGCAGACAACTCCACCACCCGGCGGTATGGCGGCACTGGCCTCGGTTTGACCATCGCCAGCCAACTCGTCGCACTCATGGGAGGCACGATCGCGGTCGACAGCGCGCCCGGCCGCGGCAGCACTTTTTCGTTTGACCTGACCTTACCGCTGCAAACCCGCGATCCCGCGGCCATTCGGTCTCCGCCGCCCGAGCCGCTGGCAGCCGAGAGCCAACTACGCATCCTCGTCGCTGAGGACAGCGAACCGATTGCGCTGCTCATGAGGCGTGTGCTGACCAACCGAGGTCATCAAGTATCAGCCGCCAACGATGGCCATGAGGCGCTCGCGGCACTTGGTATTCTTCCGAGAAGTGGTGCCGCGTCGCCCCAGTTAAACGACGACGAGCCCAGCGACGCTCCGTTCGACCTCATGTTCTTGGACTTGCAAATGCCTCAGTTCGACGGCTTTGAAGTTGTCAAAGCGATTCGCAATTGGGAATGTTCTGCTGGGGGACATCTTCCCGTGATCGCCCTCACCGCCCACTTCCAGGAAAGCGACCGCCAACGCTGCGTTGCCGCCGGCATGGATGACTTTGTTTCGAAACCATTCAAATCGGCCGACCTCTTCACCGCCATCGAACGCGTGAGCGTCGACAAGAATCGCCGCTGATACTTCCGCTGCCATCCGTCTAACCGCGACAAGCCGCCGCGTTCGACCAAGCGCGAAGTCGCGCCCCCCAACTGCGCAATCCATTTTTGGCGGGGCTTGCCGTGCAGCAGCGTGTACCTCCGTCAGACCAGTCGCCGCACGGGGTATTCACCACGCTCCTAGAGGCGATGACGTCAAGTGTCGAGAATATAGCCCGGGAGGGTCTACCAGTTGCCCGCCCAAGGCTTCCAGCACCGTCTGCCCCATATGTGCTGGAGGCTTTTTTTCTTAGTGCGCCAAAAGGACGTCGGTTTTCGAGCGACACTTCGACCCAAGGCCCACGGCCTCGCCGAACTCGACACGATTGCGTCCGGCGTGCTTCGTTTTGTACAGAGCGTCGTCGGCCGCCTGGATTAGCTCGAATGCTTCCCAGATTGAGCCAGCCTCGGCAACCGCAACACCCAGACTGAGCGTGACGCGAATGGCGTCGTCTGCCGACACAACGACCACTTGCGACACGGCGTCGCGAAGGCGTTCAGCGTGCATGAGCGTTTCTGTCCGACCGCACCCTGGCAAGATAGTCAGAAATTCTTCACCGCCATAACGCCCCACATGATCGTAGGGACGCACCGACTCCCGTACCGCCGACGCGATTCGGCAAAGCACCTGATCACCGGTCGGATGGCCGTAGTTGTCATTGATCTGCTTGAAATGGTCCACGTCGGCGATGACGACGCCGAGTGGCGTGCTTTCGCGTCTGGCACGGCTCAATTCAGTGCCAAAATGGCTGACGATTGCGCCGCGACTCAAGAGCCCGGTGAGGTGATCGTGCGTCGCCACGTCGCGCAGCGCTTCGCGCGAGCTAATCAATTCATCCTGCAAAAAGACGATTCTCTTGCCCGTCCACAAACGGACCTTTAGCTCCGCGGGGTCGAACGGCTTCGTGACGTAGTCGTCGGCGCCGGCCTCGAGCCCCAAGATTACGTCGTCGCGGGCGTTCTTGCTGATTAGTAACACGACGTAGGTGTATGGCTCAGGCTTCGTCTGGCGAACCGTGCGACACAATTGCGTGCCGTCCATGCCCGGCATCGACCAATCTAAGATTGCCATGTGTGGCGATTGGGCAGAGAGCAGTACGCGAAACGCTTCGTCGCCGTCTCCAACAACAACGGCTTCGTATCCCCACCGATCCAATGACGATTCGAGCAGGCGACGTGAAACAGGATCGTCGTCTGCGACCAGAATTCTCATGGATGAATTCTCATTGGATGTGCGGCGAGTATCAACAACAAGCGGTCCAGTTCATAGTTGAGGTTAGCCTGCGACTCGGCGATCTGATCGAAGTCCTGCCCTGAGCTGGCCTTTTCCAGACGCGACGCGGCCAGAGCAGCCGGGCCAGCGGCCACGTTGAGCATCGCTCCCTGAAGCGCGTGCGCTGCTCGTTCGATGGCCTGTCGGTCGCCACGAGCCACGGCCGCTTCGATCTGCGCGAATATCCCGGGCGAATTGTCCAGAAACAATTCAATGACTTCCTGCAACAGAGTCCAGTCGTTTTCTACCCGCGCGTTGAGTGCTTCGAAGTCCACGGGCTCGGTTTGGCTATCGGCAATTGCGCAATCAACGAGCGCCGAGAGCGCCGGCATTTCTTCTACCGCGGAGCGTTGCGAATCGGCGGAACTCACCAACCGATCGATCGTCGCCAGTAAATCCTTTGGGGTGAACGGCTTCGTCAGAAAAGAATCCATTCCACTAGCGAGGCAACGCTGCTGATCACTTTTGTACGCGTGCGATGTCATCGCTACAATCGGCGTGTGTCGACCCGTCGTGGCTTCCAACATCCGTATTTTCTCAGTTGCTTCGAGACCGTCCATGACTGGCATCTGCACGTCCATCAACACGAGGTCGAATCTGTCCCGCGCAAAGGCCTGCAGCGCTTCATTGCCATCGCCAGCGACGACGAGCTTGTGGCCTCGCTTTTCGAGGATGCCGCGGGCGACGCGCTGATTCACGAGATTGTCCTCCGCCAGGAGAATGTGCCGCGGAGTTAAGTGTGTGACTTGTTCATCAGGCCCAACGTCGGCGTCATGAGCCGCAGCTTTTGCGGCGCCAACGGCGAGAGGTGGCTGATGTAGGCACCGGACAATTGCCCTATAAAGGTCCGCGGCCTTGATCGGCTTAACCAGGTAGGCCGCGACGTTCAACTCGCGACAGCGGGTCGCATCGTGCAGCCGATCGGCTGAGGTGAGCATCATGATGGTGGGCGGCGGGAACGCGGACTGTGATCGCAAGCGTTCGACCAGCGAAAAGCCATCCATCTCCGGCATGACGGCGTCGACGAGCGCGAGCTGATACGGCTCGCCTTCCTGAGCCGCGCGAGCTACTTCAGCAAAGGCTTCCGCCCCGGTTGCCACTTCCGTCAACAAGATGTCCCATTGCCGGAGCATTTCGCCAAGCACGCGACGGTTGACCGCGTTGTCGTCGACGATCAACACAGAAAGCCCGTTGAAGTCGAAGGTGTCCGTGTACGAGCGGGGCATCGTGAGCAGCTCTGGTCGGACGAATCGTGCCTGGAAATGAAACCTGCTTCCTTCGCCGAGTGTGCTGTCGACGCTGAGTCTCCCGCCCATCAGCGCCACAAGTTTTGACGAGATGCTCAGACCCAACCCCGTCCCACCGTAATTTCGCGTCATCGATCCGTCGGCCTGGGAAAATGGATCGAACACCGCTTGTAGTTTATCGGCCGCGATGCCGATGCCCGTGTCAATCACAGCGAATGCGACCTCGATATCGCGGTCGTTCTGATTCTCGAGACGGGCCTGGAGCACCACCTCCCCCGACTCGGCGAATTTTATGGCGTTGCCCACCAGATTGACGACCACTTGCCGCAACCGATTCGGATCGCCCACGACGCATTCGGGAACGTCTCGGGATATGTCGCACGCGAGTTCGAGCCCTTTGCGATGGGCACGGAGTGCCAGCGGCTTGAGCGCGTCCTGCAGGAGATCGTGCAGCTGAAACTCGATCGGATCGAGTTCCATCCGCCGAGCCTCGATCTTGGAATAGTCCAGGATATCGTTGATGACGTTCATCAATGACTCTGCCGACGATTTCACTAGCTCGACCGACTCCCGTTGTTCGTCGCTCAAAGGGGTGTCGAGCAACAATTCGGTCATTCCGAGCACTCCATTCATCGGCGTACGGATCTCGTGGCTCATGTTCGCCAGAAACTCACTCTTGGCGCGATTGGCCGCGTCGGCAGCGTCTTTGATGGCGTTGAGCTCCTCGGCCATCCGCTTTTGATCGTCGACGTCGGTTTGTGTGCCATACCACTTGATAATTTGACCGTCGCTGCCGCGCAGGGGCACACACCTTGCAAGGTGCCAACGATAGCTGCCGTCACTTGCCCGCCGCACGCGAAATTCCCCGATGTGCGTGTTGCCCGCCTCGATAGCCAAACGATAGCTCTGAAAAGCTGGCTCGCGGTCATCGGGGTGCACCGCCCCCAGCCAACCTTTGCCCAGACTCTGTTCAAGGGTGAAACCGGTGTATTCAAGCCAGCGTTGATTGCAGTAGTCCAGCTCACCGTTTGGCAGCATCGAGCCGACCAATTGCGGTATGGCGTCGACTAGTGCCCGATATTGCTGCTCGCTGGCACACAGCAACTCGTGAGACTCGGCGAGAGCAACGAACGCGTCCTCGCGCTTTTGCTCGGCCTGTTTGATCGGCGTGATGTCGTAATAAGAGACGGCAAGCCGGACCGGACCGGCACAGGCGAAAGGCGTCACGCGCTCGTGAATCCATTGCGTTTCGTTCGATGAGCGGTAAGGGTATTCCCGCTCATATTCAGATATTTCTCCGTTGAGAATCGCCCGGATACCGGTTGCAATCGCCGCGGCTTCCGCACTCGGCCCCTTGGCGCGATCGCATTCTTCCAGGTAGTTACCGCCTGTCTTCAGCGACGCTTCGGCCACGTTCGCCGCCTCAAAGTCTTGCCAAGCCCGATTGGTGGCGATGATCGTTCCGTCGCCGTCAAGAATTGCAATTCTCGCGCGCAATGCGTCAAGTGTCGCGTGGGCGAAGCGATTGGATTCAATTAGCGTCGTTTCTGCTTTGCAACGTGCGTGGTAATCGCGTTCCATGACAAACGCGATACCGGCCAGCAACGCGACGCCCATCGCCATTCCGAGGAAAATCGTCGCTTCCAGTCGGAACGCGCTCTTCCAGGTAATGATTGCCAGAAAGTTCAGTTCGCGTTTTGCGCTGTGGGCGACTTCTTGAGTTATTCGACGTACATTGTCCATGAGCGACTTGTCTTCATTGCTGGCAAATAGTTGCTGGGCATCCGCTTGGCTATTCTGCCGCGCGTGAATAACGGCCGCCATGCCGTCCAGTTTGGCCCCGACGACGTCCTGTAACTCCGCCAACAGAGAATGTTGCGCTACGTTACCGCTCTCATACCGCTCCAGGTCGTTGAACGCTTGATCGACGATTTGTCGCGTTGCGTCGTACGGCTTTAGGTAGATTGGATCGCCGGTGATGAGATAGCCGCGCACTCTCGTTTCCGCATCGGTGAGGGTCAATCGCACAAGCTCGATCGCGTTGAGCAGTCCGTAAGCTCGGTCTGCTGCCGCCTCGTTGTGAATGAAGTGCCGTGCGCTGCGCAGCGAGACCACTGCGTTGGCTATAAGCAAGACGCCAATCAGCGCGATGCCCAGCCAAGCGTTTCGGCGCCAATGCCCGAATTCCCGACTCATCAGATGACTGCCTCTGTAAACCGCTACTGCCTCAGATCGCCCACGGACGCTCTTCGAACCGCGTCATCACTAGCCTAGGTTCAACTTTGCCGGTTGGGCAGTTGTGGCAACTCCTCCTTGAGAAAGGTGGTGCGATTGAAGTGCGAGCCAAACCGTGGTCTAAGTCGAATTGAGGTGAATGCCGCGCGCAGCAGGCAAACGATTGCCAGTTATGCGGGTGGAGCAATTGTCAGCGCGACGGTGCGTCGCGCTCTGACGGTTTGCTTTGCTTTTCGTCCGGATCGAAGGTATGTATGTGTGATTAGCCGCTTTACCTGCTTCTTTTTACGGAAACATTGGCCGCCTACAACTAGGGGCTTTCGATGAGCTGGATCATGCGACTCACGCACAACAGTTTGGCAACAATTATCGCTTGGGTTAGCACCTGCTTGTTGGCCGGCGGAGTGAGTTTCCTGTTTAACGAAAGCACACGCAATGACTGGATGATTTGGGGCTGTTTCGGCCTCGCGGCCGCACTCGGCCTAGACGTCGTGGCTCGCATTCGCGAACGGGTGCAAATGGCTGCGCTAAGCCAGATTGCCAACAATCGTTTCGATCGCGATATGCACTACGCGATTGAAGAAAACACAGCCTGTGATGCAATTCGGCAGGCAACGGTCCGTATCCTCGGCTGCACTCCGTCGTTGCCGCAGGTGCCAGGATCTCGACGGTCGCGCGAACGGTGTGTCTGCGATCTCGACGTGGAGCTTCGCTTGAAACATAGTTTTACCGGCGCCCCCGGGCACGAGGGCACATGCACTCGTATCGCGCGAATCACCAACCTGTCTGAAGCAGGTTTTCAACTGACGCTTACGGAACCATTATTGCGTCAGCGAATGACCATGATCATCATGGCTGCAAAAGGTGGCCGGCAGTACATGCTCGGCGAGGTGCTGTGGTGTAGTCCGCAGCCGGACGGAACGTTCATTGCAGGAGGCCGGTTTCTGGACGTCGGGCCCTTCAAAAGCGCCTGAAACGCGACTTGGGTCTGCGTCGAGGGCAGCACGGTTGGGCGGCGCGTCTAGATGCCGCACATCGGCTGGCATCACGGACAACGCCAGTCGCGCGAACTACGCGCCAGCACACGAGTAGTATGCATGTTTCATGGTAAGTGATGCGAGTCCTATGCACTGAAGCGTGCTGTAACTCTCGTCTATCGCAGAGCGACTGCGTTAAGCGCAACTTGCGACGGCCGGACTTTCCTGCAACTCTTCCCCAGCTCAACAACGGTGCTCGATCGGCGTTCGACACCGACGATCGAAACAAATCTGTTTGTTGGCGTGAAACGGCGATCGAGGCACTAGCGGCTGCGATGCAGCAGCCACCGGGTACTTGCCCCATGTTGATCGTGCTTGGAAGGTCCCGGCAATCCACTTTGTTTGGAAGGAGCGAATGTCATGCGTCCACGAATCCTGGTCATCGACGACGATCCTCGTGTTCTGTCTCTTCTGGCAACGGTGCTGACAAACGAGGGCGCAAACGTCATCTGCGAGCATGATGCGAAACGCGGCATGGAAGTGCTGAAGTCAGAACCAGTCGATGCGTTGTTCACTGACTTGCGCACTTCGGGCCGCAACGGAACGGAAATACTCCGCGAGGCGCGAGCCATTCAGCCGACCTTGCCGGTGGTAGTAATCACGGCCGACGGCTCCATCGAATCGACCGTGGGAGCATTTCAATCGGGAGCGGTTGAGCATTTTACGAAACCGTTCCGAGCCGAACAGATTGTCGCGGCACTGGCGAGGGCCTTTGCCAAGTCGAAGCAACAACAGTTGCACGTGTCGCAATCGACAGCGCCCAGCAACGGAGTCTCCAAGAACATGCCAACGACATTTGTAGCCGCGAGTCTGACGATGAGGCAGGTGGCGGCAAAGTCGAAGCAAGTTGCTCCATCGACGTTGCCTGTCCTGATCGTTGGAGAACTCGGGGTGGGAAAAGAGCGAGTCGCTCGCTTGATCCACTCGCTCAGCCCGCGGTTGAATGAACCCTTTGTAAAGCTCAACTGCGAAGCGATCCAAGAGAGCCAACTGGTCAAGATGTGTTACGGTGAAGAGCGCGTGACCGACGAAGTGGGCGACTCATCTTGCCGCGGTTTGATCGAGCGAGCCGCAGGCGGCATGCTGTTCCTTCAGAATATTACGGGTTTGCCCATTTGGATGCAGAAGGTGCTATTGCAGTCAGCACAGGAGGGCGTGTTTTGCCGCAAGGGCGGCAAGGAGCCGATACCCTTTCGCGCGAGAATAGCGGCTTCGACGCGTTGCGACCCAGCCGACAGCGTGAAAAAGGGCGTGCTCCTCAACGAAATGCATTTCTACCTTAATGCAACTCCCATTACTTTACCGCCGCTCCGCGCTCGCCGCGAAGATATCCGTCCCCTCGTCGACACGTTGGTGCATGAGGCGAGTTGCGACCAATCGCTGAGCGATCGCCGGCCCGCACTGAGTTTTACGGAGGAAGCATTGCAGCTGTTGGAGGCCTACGACTGGCCGGGGAATATCTATGAGCTAAGCAATCTCATTCGGCGATTGTGCGTATTCTCTAGCGAGCTAGAGGTCACAGCGGCGCACGTCGCGGCGATGCTGCCGTCGCTGCCAGCGCACCGCGACTCCAACACGATTACAGTGCCATTCGTTGGCGATCTTAAATCGATCGAACGCGCCATCGTGGCAGAAGCCATCAACCGCGCACGCGGGAACAAATCGGCCGCCGCCCGCTCCCTAGGTTTACATCGCAAAACGCTGTATCGCATCATCGAAAATGATGCGAGCGATCAGACCAGGCGGGCCAGCGGCTAAACTGCGCAGGGAAGCGACCCCACCGTCGACCAGTACCGCAGCAATCCGCAATACCGGAAGTCGCGAGCAGAAACTTGAGTAGAACTCCGATTCGTCGTCGATGCGGCGAGTCTACGTGGTTGTGTCGGCCGATGTATTGATTAAACCGATACGGTTCCCCAACGCAACTTCCAACTTCTCCACGCGCGCGACGTTCTCCGGATTTGTAAACGTGGGCAAGAGCGATCGCAATTCCTCCAGCGCAGGATCAATCTCGTTTTCCCAAGCTTGTGCCCGTTCTTCCTCGCATTTGTCTCCGCCCAGAATTGTCCAGCCCTGAAAAATGCTCATCGAGGGATCCACTCCAGAGAGCATGGCTAGGCTGGCCAGGACTGCGGGCGCCCGACGGTCCTTGATTCTGGCCGACGTCGTAGCGTCTGTATGAGTCTGTCAGATCGTAATGCCGATGGCCGAGGCCAACATCGCCATCATCAGCGCGCATCCGAGGCCGACCTTGATTCCTCGTGATTTCATCTTCTTCGTCAACACGCTTCGTTCGTGTTATTCTCGCCGATAGCCGAAGCCACCGCCGCCAGCAAGGTTTGTTTTTGATACGGCTTGGACAAAAAGTAGCGGGCCCCTTCGTTAAGTGCTTCCTGTTGGTCTATCAGGCTGGCTGACAGCACGACCACGGGAATGTTTTTGATCTGATCTTGGCTCTTGAGCGTCCGCAGGAACTCGAGTCCGTCCATGCCGGGCATCCGCACGTCCAACAGAATCAGGTCGGGATGCCCGTCCAGTGCCGCGGCAAGCCCCTTCGACCCGTTAAACGCCTGGGCAATCTGGTAGCCTGCCGCACGCAGACGGAGCGTGGTCCCGTGCACGATGCCGCAGTCGTCGTCGATCAGCAGCACTTTCTTGCGGTGGATTTCCATTCTGCTACCTCGATCAGGCCAGGCGACAATGCGAGTTCCCTCGGCCAACAGTAACCGTGCCGCTCTGGCAGTCATTGCCGCCTCTCGGCGACAGTCTGGTCGTCGAATGTGCCATTCGAATCTACGTCGGTCGTAAAATAGCGACGGCGGTTTCGAGCGAGGTATTCGCCGCGCTGCCGCGGTATTTGCCTCACTCGTCAAGCCACGTCGGCTGACTGTCGAAGATAATGGTGGGTGGCAAATCCGCGTCTGCTGCCTTGGCCCTCAGCATCTACTGACATTGGTGCTGGGGGCTCTATTTGTTGCATGCGGCCAGCCGACGATCGCCGACCATGCCTTCGCGTTATAGGCCGTCGGCATTTTCTCAGGGCGCTACGCGTCCGATTCGCGCCAGATGTCCCAGTGCGATGCGAGGTCTTCCGCCTAGGGCTGAATCAAACCCTCACGTATCGCAAGCCGACTCAGTAACACGCGGTCTTTGACGTTCAGCTTGCGCATCAACCGATACTTGTGACCATCGATCGATTTCTTCGAAAGTTTGAGTTTGCTGGCGACCATTTTCAGACTGTCGCCGCAAGCCAGCAGCTGCAGAATCTCCAACTGTTGCTCGGTCAAGGAGTTGAGCGGACCGTCGCCGACAAGCACGTATTGGTCTCGTTGGGCGTCGTACCGCAGTCGATCTCGCAGGCCGGCTGAAATTCGCATCTCGCCACGGGCAATGTGACGGAAATGCTCAAACAGAGATTCCGTAGTTTCGCTCTTGAGCAACAACCCATGAACTCCGGCCGCCAGCGCTTTGCGAAGAATCAAATCCGACCATTTTGCTCCCGTGAGAGCGACCCGGACAGACGCCACCTGCCACCGAACCTGATCTGCCAATCGCAAGACGTCATCCGGCAAATCGAGATCGAGCACGAGAACGTCGGGGCAGTATTCGGAAACCATCGGGACCTCGCAAATTCCGCAATTCGCGCCACCCACCAACTGGAAATCCGCTTGAGCCTCGCAAAATTGATGCAATGTGTCGAAGCACATTGGGCAATGGAGCAAGCACATCAACCGTATGGGATCCGATTGCACTTTCATACTTCTGCTGCTTGATTTCAATGAAGGGTGTGTTGACTCGTTCATCGTGCGGCACACCGGCTCGTAGCCCTCGCTCCGAGGAACTAAGTCGAAGTCGCGCGGTGATTTGTAGTAAACCTACCTCACCACATGCAGCAACCGATACGCCGACATCTAAAGTGTTCGGCACGAAGCACGCGACGTGTTTACTCGCGTGCGCGAAATTGCGGATAACCAAGAGTTGAGGCGATCGCCACGCCTGGAAAGTACGCAGTGGCGCGCGATTGTTGCATAGCGACCACATTCGGCGCAGCAATCGCCGCGCGACGACACGTCGCGCCACCGACTGACGCGCTCCCCTTGGGTGCGACGACAACCGACTCGCCGCCCACCTCCGCAATCGCCAGGGGCGTTGCTATGCAAGGAGAGCCGGAAGAACTCCGCTAGCGACGGCCGCCAAAAAAACGACCAGTGCTGTTGCACCCGTCGTTCTCTTCATCGCTTCTCGATACGACGAAGTGGGAGCTTTGCCGTGAGCCGCTACCCAAATCCGGACTAGTTCTGCGATAGAATGAACGTCGAGCTTTCGCATTATGTGAGAACGGTGTTGCTCAACCGTCCGCTGACTGATGTCGAATTGCTCGGCAATTTCCTTACTCGGTTCCCCGTTGACGACATGTTCGAGAATCGCCCGTTCCCGATCCGTGAGTAGTCTGAACTTTTCCTCATATCCTTGGAGTTGTGACATCTGATTCAGATAGTTGCGATGCCACTCCACCGACGTCGCGACCAACTCCAATAGCTCGTGACTGCGAGGCGGTTTTTGCAGAAACCCGGCGGCGCCCTTGGCCATCGCTTCCACCGCCATGGGCACGTCGGCGTGACCCGTCAGAATGATGATCGGGATGCTGATGTTCGCGCTGGCAAGCTTTTCTTGCAAGGCGAGTCCGCTCATGCCTGGCATACAAACATCGACGACAACACAGCCAGGAATCGTCGAATCAAGCGACTGGTGCAAGTGGTCGGCCGACGCGTGACACTGGGTGTCGAATCCCGCCGATTCGAGCAATCTGGCGAGCGCTTGGCAAACCTGCGGTTCGTCGTCGACAATATGGACAATTGCAGTTGGTGACATGGCTGCGACGTTACTTTCGCTATCACGCAAATGACATTAGCACTGGCGCTGCGAAGCGCCAATCAGCAATTGACTGCGGTCAGTTAGCGCAAGTGCCTACCAAGCGGCGGGCAACGCCCGCGATGTCAAATCCTGCCCCTCCAGAATTCCACCTTACTTCATGGTATGCGACCCTTGTCAGCTACAAGCACCGCATCCCAATCCAATGATTCCGCGATGCGAATCCGTCGAGTTGAACTTGACGAAAAACAGGTCCGCCAGTTTCGGGGAAAAGGGGCTCGCCAGAACCTATCGTGGGTGATTGGCGACCAATTTGGGGAATTGTAGACCCCCATGGAGAATTGTCAATGGCTTCGTACGTCGTTCGAACGCAACGAATCGCAATCACTTGGTGGAAAATACCTAGTACACTGTGGAGACTACGTCCACGCGCGGCACGCGGGGCCATTCGATCGACGACGCGTAGACGAGTTGTCTCGATGACAACAACCGCAGAGTTGTCACGGTTTTTACCGCAGAATCGAACGCCTAGACAATTAATACATGTTTCGCTGAGTACGCAATGTCGCGCTCACATTGGAGTGTGTGCCGCGTCGACGAGGCTGTCGTAAGTTCGCCAATTCTAAGGCGCGGCTGTCTAACACTTGCTCTTTGCCCCGCTCCTCCCGACCATTCCCGCCAGCTTAACCATTGCCCTCATTCTTAACGAGGAATCTTCCACATCGTCCACGTCCTGGCCGCTGAGAGTCGAAATACTGAAGTAAGTCTTTTCTGATGGCAATCTGTGACATTCGAGAGTCTAACGATGATCCCTGCAAAGGCCGGTTGTGCATGCAACGTATTGCTTGTGGTAGGAAAGCTGTTCGACGTGCATGCGATCGCGGCAGCGCTCAAGTCGACTGTGTCGGAATACAATGTCTGCGGTGCAACCGGCCTGCTAGAAGCTCGCCATTGGCTGGCAATGGAACGGTTCGACGTCATCCTAGCCGACCTGTCACAACTCGATTGCTCGCCGGCGGAGACGGTCAAGAGTCTCAGCCGCTGCGCTCCACTTGTTCCCATGATTGCTCTGACCTCGGCGTCGAACGACGATCTCGGCTATTTGGCGATCGAACAAGGTGCGGAAGATTACATCTCAAAAGACAACGTGCAGCCTAGGTGGTTGCGGCGCTCGATCCGGTATGCCATTCTGCGTCACGACAGCCGACTTCAAATGGAACGGATGCTGCGGCGCTACGTTGACCGGTGCGAAAGATCTGAAACGGCGGCGACGATCACAATGCTCGCCGCAGCTGTCGAGAATTGCCGCGACAAAAGCCAGCACAACGAAATTGACGCATTGCTCCGCTACCTGCTGCCGGTAGGCGACTTGTCGGCTCCCTTAGGCGGGACCAGTTGGGGCATCGTAGCCAAAGCGAATCAAATGGAAACCGAGTTGCCGATGCGTCGCTACGATCGCTCTTCGAGTGTCGCGAACGATAACCGGCCGAGCGCGGCATCGCCCACGCTCAACCTGTCGATTGCGGGCGATTGGCAGCTCCCGAATGAGGCAGCCGCGTTGATGACTGCCATCGACAAGCTAACTCTTGTGATGTCACTGTAGTCTGTCCAAGAAGCGAAAACTCCGTGCCGCCGCGAATTCTGTTGATTGACGACGACAGCGAATTAGCGGAGGGGATCTGGCTTCGGTTGGTTGCCGCCAGATACGACTGCACTGTCATCGGGGACTGCGACATGGGACTGGCTCCAGCTCGTTCAGACCCGCCTCAAGCAATCCTACTCGACTTCCAACTGCCGAAGCGGGACGGAACTACTGTATTGCAGGAACTGAAACGTCATCCTGCAACAAGGAGTACTCCGGTGATCATGATTTCCTCCGACGCCTGGCATCACGAAGTCGGCTCCGAGCAGGTGAATCGATTCAAGGTATAATCAAGCGATCGCGAGGGCACTCTCGGCGTCCTCCGCTTCGAGCACTGTGTAACCACACTTCTTGACAATCCGTCGGCTGAGTTCGCGCAGTCTCTCGACTATTCGACGCTGCTTGATTCAGTTACACGTTTGCGGCGGAACGCCAGCAGCTGTTGCGTGAGCGAGGCAGCCCGCTCCCCAGCCTTGGAAATCTCGCATAGAGCTTCTTGCTCGATCTGGCCGAACGCATTTGACTGCCGCAGTAGGTCACCATAGGCTATGATGATTGTCAGCATGTTATTGATGTCGTGGGCGATGTCATCCATCAATTGCTCAATCGCCACCGTTTGTGGCGACTGGTGATGCCGCTCTTTCAACTGCCGCCGTTGTGTGATGTCGACCTGCACGCCGATGAATTTAGTCAACCGGCCACTCATGTCAATGACCGGCAAAATGGACATCTCATTCCAAAAGCGCGTGCCGTCCTTGCGATAATTACACAGCTCTGCCGTGTGCGGTCGCCCGTCACGGACCGCCTCCCTAATCTGTGCGAGGTCGGTTGGGTCGGTATCGGGGCCGCCAAGGAACCGACAGTTCCTGCCCAACACTTCTCCCAGTTCATAACCGGTGATCTTCAAAAACCCAGAACTTACGTAGACGATCGGATTGACCGGCAAGGTGGGATCGGTGATTGTGATGCTCTGTTCTGCTGCGGGGACGGCGAGATCCATCAATTGGTAGACGTTTTCCAGGGGCAGTCCGGCTGCGTCCAGGGCAGTGTCGTCAATCGTCAATACGCCTTCCGACTTCGGATCCGGAAATCGAACATCGCTCATCTCCTCCGGCGTGCCATCCGGCCGCATTCCTAGTTCGATCGCTTCGGCCATAGTTCCGGTTTGGGTAACCACTTCAGTTCTCCGCGGAGGGAGTTCGGAGGATTTCGCAGACATCGTGAGCTATGTAGGCCAGCTGAGAGTGGTCGCCCGGCAATGTAGACTATTTCACGTGATTGCACTGAGCGGCACTACTGACGCGACTACGTATTATCGCCATGAGAAAAACAGTCGTCCAGTTCACCTGGGCGAATATTGATATCATCCACGTCGCAGATTTTCTTTACTTCCCAGGCGTGTCAAGTATCGCCGATTTGCTTAGTTATGCGGTCGTAATTCTCTCTTCAGTCGATCTTCGCATCGGCAGAGTTCTTCGTTCGACAGCAATCAACTGGTGTGTTTCCATCATGGTCAAATCGTGCGACAAAGTCCGAATGGCGAAGCTCAGCGCCAGAGATGCGGAATCTCGATCGACCACAGGTCTCGGTATTCTTCAATAGGCACGATCATGAGCAGCGCCGGCACCGTTCAACTGGCTAGAGTACAACGCTGCTGCTGAGTAAGAAACCATGATTGTCAGCAGTCTATACCAAAGAGACGGGAACTGGGGAAACATTGGTCGCGTATTAGGGCGAGTCGGAGGAATGCCGGCAGCAGAGCGGAATGCCGATCGCTGACAAGGTTGCCGGCGGCAGCTTTGGCGGACCTCATCCTGCTGGTGCAAACATGGTTTACTGCCATGAATCAGGACGATTTGTCATGACAATGACGAGATCGAAGCCCAGAATTGATTGGGTATTCGCGACCGCCCACGGACAGTTACTCGCAGTGACAAATGACAAACAGCGATTCCAACTGACATCCTGCAACAATTGCTGGGACAAGCCACGGTGCAAGCGGAAGTTTTTTGTACGCCCAAAATCCGAAGCGGCTAACACTTACGAGAAGGCGACTTCTGACTCGAAATCAGGTTGCGCCAGTGATCCGAAGTCGTCAGTCGAGTAACGCCGCTTTGAATCGATTGGCCCTTCGTCGAGCTCATGGCTACGCAGCTCCCTCGTCAAGCGAGTAACTGGTACTTCCCGCCACAAGCGTGAGAATCGCGGTCCGAATATGGCAAGGAAGCTGGGGCCACATTTCTGCGATCAAGGTGATTGCCGGCTCAGTCGAGAGGTCTTGTGGACCAACCGAGATGGCGCCAAATGGTGCCGTCGAATGACCGGCAGCGTCTGGGCGGCGCTGCCCAGATGCTGCCACGCGGGAAGGTTGCGCCGGCAATTCGTTGTCATTCAATGACTTACAAAGTGGAGGCGGCGGGAATCGAATCTGCGAAGGTTTTTGCGACAACGAATTGCATGACAACGAGTTAGAACAACCGCAAAAATCGCTGGGAGCAACTGGGGAGTGTGTCAGCGGCACTTCGTGTCAAAACTCTTCACTGCCTGACAACGAGTTTGCGCCTTCGATCGCGTTAATCACTCAAGCTTGGCCTCATCTTGCGCCTCACATTCGTGAGGCGATCGTCACGCTCATCGATGCCTCGCCTCCTTCTCGCGAAGAGCAAGGAGCGACAGTCATGAGCAAAACTGCCGCAAGTGTAACGGAGGCTCGGAGGAGTAGTGAGTCTCTCGTAGAGATTCTGCTGACCATTCCTCCACAGCGGCGCGGAGCAGCCCTTCATGCAGCGCTCGTCGGGCACCGTGCCGATGCTGAGGTGTCAGCAGATGCCAAATCTATACGCAAAGCTTTCGATGATTATTGGGTCGCCCTGCGACACTGCAAATCGCCTTTGGGAGCAACCGCGAAGTTCTTGGCGCCACCCATGCCGGTGAAGACGGTCATGGCCTTCAGTCGGCTGGCGTTCGCTCGTGGCAAGGACGACATGGACGCTGAATTGCAGGAACTCGTGCGTTTGATGGAGACTACCGCGGCAGGTTGTTGATGTGCCCACGCAGCTTGCACTGTTGAGTGAACTAGCGGATGCAGAATCACGAGTCGTCAAGCAAAGGCCGCCGGTTGGCAGCTCGACTAGCGATTTGCGACAGTTGGTCGCAAACGGCCAGAAGTTCGCCACGGTCTACGCCGATCCACCTTGGCCTTACGAGAATGAGGCGTCGCGGGCGGCGGCAGTCAACCATTATCCCGTGATGTCAATCCAAGACATTTGCGACGAGCCCGTTCGCGAGCTTGTAGAGCCCGAATCCCATCTTCATCTCTGGACCACCAATGCTTTTCTACGCGAAGCATTTCTAGTCCTTGATGCCTGGGGTTTCGAGTTTAAGTCCTGCTTGGTCTGGATCAAGCACGAGTTGGGAATGGGAAATTACTGGCGGGTTTCGCACGAATTCTTACTGTTGGGCGTGAGGGGGCGACTAACGTTTCAAGACCGAACACTTCCAAGTTGGGTACAGGCCCATCGTACGCTTCATAGCCGTAAGCCTGGTCTCGTCCGCGAGTTGGTCGAAAAGGTGAGCCCGGGTCCCTATCTGGAATTGTACGGACGTGAAGAGTTGCCGAACTCCGCCTGGACCGTTTACGGAAATCAGGTCGAGACGCGATTCTTCTAGCTGCTTTGAACGGAACAACCATCATGTGTCAGAATTGCAATGACGAGCGTGGGTATTTCTACGCAGCCTGTCCGCGCTGCACGGCAAAGTGGTATTCGAGACGCAGGTCTGATTGTTGCCCGCGCTGCGGGAGCCCAGTAGTTACAACTACAGCAGATCCGCCACCTTGGCTCAGAACTGAAAGATTCGAAGTATCACACTGGAAGTTGGAACAGATGCGTCCGGGCATGGAATTCTGAGCTTCTAGGAATCCGTTGGCTCGGGCTGCAATGCTCGGAAGCGTATCGAAAGGAACGTCTTGATTCGCTGCACTATTGTCCGGCGGGTGGTTCGACTGCATCGACACGTGACGCGCGATTCATTTCGTACAGATCACCGCGGCCGACACCCACTCCCCAGACGTACACGGGGATCGTGTAATTCTCCGGCATCGTGGCCGTGCTGTGGCCGGTGCCGTTGCCGCCGTGATCGGTGGTGACAGGAGCATCCCGTCCTGGAGCGTTTGCACGAGTCAAAGGCCGATATCCATTTTCAAAATCGCACGCCGCTCCGCGTCAACAAGGCTTAAGGGAAGAAGGGAGAAAGACTAAAGGGATTGACTATCGCCTCCTCCACAGCAAAAAACCGACTGTTGACATAGCGCCTAATAATATTGAACTTGGCTCAGGGACGGTTGCCACGCGAAAACCATCGTCTTTGTTCTCCTGCCTGGGGACGCTGAACTCCGGGAAGTCGGCCCGCAGGGTGAGCGGGATGCTGCTCCACGAACCACCCCGCAAGCCGCGGAAAGAAGAACCAATGACCGCTTCGTTCCACTCATACACGTTGCCGTTCTGGTCGAACGTGCCGTAGGGGCTGGCGCTTTCAGTCCGGCCGAGCCGACCGTCGTCACGTTACCATCCTGACCGTTCCAATCGGCGCCGACCAAGTAGTTCACGACGCCTAAGCCCGGGTTGCTGATGTCGCCCACGCTGTTGGCAGAGGCGACCGTTGGCTCGCTGTCGCTGCCGGTGGCGTAGTCGAAGTAGACCCCGCCGTGCCGGCCGAGGCGTCGTGGTAGGCGGCCTTGTACCACTCGTCTTTGGTGGGGATCCAGAACTTGGCGTTTGTTGAACGGACCTCGTCCAGTCCGTTGCCGATGGTGTAGGCGCCGTTTCGGTATCACCGCTGCCTTGGCCGTTGTGCAGCCAGTTGGTGAACCGCATCGCGTCGAAGAACGACACGTAGTTCACCGGCTTGTCGGCCATGTTGGCCTTCGTGGCGTACGTGTAGCTGCCCGTCGCCGCTGCGGGTGATGCCGCCGAGGGCGTTGAATCCCATGCTCGTGTTGTAGAGCGTGGGGTCGGACCCGCCGAAGTTGTCGGTCGCGGCCACCGCGTTGAGGAACTCGGCGTACTGGGCGTTGGTGACCTCGGTCTTTGAGATCGCGTAGTTGTACGCCACCGCGCCGTAGCCGGTGGTGGGGTCGGGCGCGTTGCCGGCGTTGCCGACCTGTGCGAAGTCGAACGCGACCGTGCCGGCCGCGGCGGGCATGGCCGCCACCGCGGCCAGCAGGAGGGACAGAATTAAGGTGCGGATCATTTAGTGCTACTCCTGGTCGTGTTGAAGGGTTAGGGGAACGCCGAGTATAGCCGAGCGCCCCCCACCCGTGGGTAGCGCCGGAAGAGAATTCGTCGTTAAAACTGCGCGAAGGCGTGGGGGCCGAACTTGCCGAGGTTGCATCAGCCTGCGCAGCCACGGTCGATACCGAAGTGCGAGCGGTGTCCGCCTGGTCGGGACACCGGGCAGAGACACCTCGTGCAGTTCACCGAGTTCCTGACGACACGCAGACGATACTGGTGCCAGAGACGCCGTAGGCGTTCGCAAATTGCTCCGGGGACTCCAGCAGCGTCGCATAGTGCGCGGCCCCCTCCATGATTTTGGCGCTCACGAGCACCAGCAAAGATGCCGCCAGCCCCATAGCAACGTTTCGAAGTTGCAGTGTCATAAGTTTCCCCTTTAGTCGCATGAAGTGTCTGGTCACCAACTGCCATCAGATGGCGCCCTCGTTGAAGACGCCATAGGACAGTGCGACGTGCAGGGTCAAACCGTGCCACAAAAACGTAGGAATTCGTGGCGCATGGGAGCGCAGGATCGTCTGATTTGCTCAAACCGGCTTCAATTTGGGAGGGGACGAGGCTCCCGCCGAGGTTGAGTGGCGAGATGGGCCGGATCGAATCAACGAACGCCAATCGAATTAGGCGATCATTGAAGGTTTGCAAGCGGATCGATCAGTCCTTGGCGTCCGGTCGCTGAGATAACCCCTTAAGGACGTCTCTAGCCCGGATAGCTGCGACCTTATCGCCGGCAGCCTCGCAAGCCTCAGCAAGAGTTCGCACAAACGTCTCGTTCTTATAAGACGTCAACTCGCAGGCCTTCGTTGCCAGCTTAACCGCCCTGGGCACAAAGTCAGTTGGGTCTCTCGGAAACCGGGTCATCTCCCAAGCCATGTCGTTGAGCAACCTGGCGTACATGCGATGCTGGTTTTCATCGTCTGGTGCCGCTGAGGCTATCTCTTCGGCGGCATCGAAGAAGTCGGCGCCCATTTGGAATACTTTCTGCGCGGAGCAGTCGCCCGCGAAATCATGCATTTTTGGGCGCGTAAGGGGGTCTTTTGCCGTCTAATCTCGGCGAGCTGACTATGCACATTCCTAATTACTTTCCGGGCATCGTCATTACGTCCTGCTCCGCGCAGAGCTCTTTCGAGCCTGGTAGGCCGTGCAAAGCGTATCAAAATTGGTAGGGCCAAGAAGGCGAGTCCGCGCGCCTAGGATGTGGCGTAGCTCGGCGGCGGCGTTTTGCGGATGATTAAGCTCATTTAAACAAGCCGCGTAGTTGTAACGGGCGAAGAGGGTGTCGGAGTCGTCCTCGCCATTGAGTTCGCGTAAACCGTCCGCTGCCTCCTTAGCGTAATCGACCGCCTCCTTCGATTTTCCTCGCCACCGCAGGACCCAGCCTAATAGGTTTTCTATTTTCAAAGTTGCGATGTGACGAGGCCCAAGCCGGACACGCGCTGCGTCGTATCCTTGCTGAGAGACTTCCAAATCGCGATCGCTTTCCGGCGGGAGCACCGATAAGCGTGATGCGATACCGCGCAGCTCCATGCACACCAGCGCGAGATAGCTCGCGGTCTCGGTACCGTCTACGCTTCCCGAACCCAATACGCACGTTTGATCGGCCCAAGTCGATTCAAGGATTCTCTGCGACTCATTCCAGCGGCTCGACTTGAACAATGCCAAGCTGAGGGCGGCACGACATTTCATCGTGGCTGGGTCGAGATGGCCGCTGAGGGATTCGCGCAAGTTGACGGCTTGGCGAAGCTGTTCTACGGCTTTCGACGACTGGTCGATGCCGCTATAGATCTCGCCAAAGCGCTGGCGGATTTCCGCGCCAAGGGTAGCATCATCTGGAAACTTTCCGTCAATCCTGGCAGCCGCGACGTCGAGCGCCTCGGTTAGAGCAATACCGGCCCGCTGGGTGCGATTCGGATCGGCAAGGCCAAAGACTTCTTCGATGAAGAATGTATTCACGCCTTCTGCCTTTCTGCCATTGATTTCCGCCTGGGCTAACGCTGCTGTATCGCGATTGGCCTCTCGCGAAGCGGTGGCAGCGAAGAAAGTTGTGGTTGCCAGACCAATCGCAACCGCCGCCAGTACTGCCGCTCCCGCAAACGCGCCGAGTTTACTACGGCGAATGAATTTCTTCAGCCGATAGCGCGGGTAGGGCGACGCGCAAGCACCGGCTCGTCGGCGAGGTAGCGCTGGATGTCTTCCGCCAAGCCGGTTGCACTGTCGTAGCGCCGCATGCGCTCCTTATCGAGCGCCCGCATGACAGTCGAATCGAGATCACCCGCCACGAGCGTCGTGAGTTTTCTTGGCTCGATATGTCGATTGGCGGCGATCGATGGGAGAGCGTGACTTGATCGGGATAGGGGGGAGCCTTGCGGCTCCGCCCCTCTCACACCACCGGGCATACGGGTCACGTACCACGGCGGTTCGATCGGGTTAAGCACGAGAATGGGCGGCTACTCTTTGGAGGCCGATCGAATCGAAGTAGGCGTTTCGCAGCGCTTGTTGCACCGCCGGGTGTCCGGACATCCGCCAGAATCCCGTTGGTGACCCGGCCGCAACCGCAGCTCCGAACTTGGGTACGCCACATCGGCGGAGTTCTTTGAAGCGGTTTCGACCGTTCTTCCACTGCCGCCAGAGGTACATTCGCAGTCTCCGGCGAATCCACGCATCCAGATTGGAAAGCACGCGCGGAGTTTGGCAGAAGCCAAAGTAGCCTCGCCAGCCGATCAGGTATCGAGCCAAGGGCTCGACCAACTGTTCGACACTAACTCCACGTGTCCGCTGCGTAAGTTCTCGGACTCGCGTCTTGAAGCGAGTGAGCGATTTCGACGCAATTCGCCGTTCGCTCCCGTCGTTCGAGATGCTGAATCCAAGGAACTTTCGCTCCTCAGGGCGAGCAACTGCACTTTTCGATTCGTTGACCTTCAGCCGAAGCCGTGTGGTCAGGAAGCGACACGCGGTTGCCATGACTCGTTCACCCGCCCGACGACTGCGAACATAGATGTTACAGTCGTCCGCGTAGCGGCAGAATCGGTGGCCCCGTCGCATTAGCTCCTTGTCGAATTCGTCCAGCACGAGGTTACTCAATAGAGGCGATAGAGGGCCGCCTTGGGGCGCGCCCTCGGTCGTCGGACTTACCAACCCGTTTTCCATGACACCGGCGTTCAGAAACGCCCTTATCAATTTGAGCAGTCGCTTATCGGAGATTCGTTCCGCGATGCGTGCCATCAAGATATCATGGTTGACTCGATCAAAGAATTTTTCGAGATCGATGTCCACCACATAACAGTATCCCTCGGCCACATAGCATTGTGCCTGGGCGACCGCCTGATGGGCCGAGCGTCCCGGTCGAAAGCCGTAGCTGTGCTCGGAAAACGTCGGGTCCCAGCGCTTTTGGAGAACCTGCAATACCGCTTGCTGAATCAGTCGGTCGACGACACAAGGAATGCCGAGTTTTCTGACTCCGCCGTCCGGCTTGGGGATTTCGACCCGTCTCACCGGTTGCGGTTGATAGGTGCCATTGAGCAATTGAGCCCGAATGGTTGGCCAGTGCTCACGCAGGTAATCCGCGGCGTCTCGTCGATGGTCATCCCATCCACGCCAGGACTACCCTTGTTCCCACGGACGCGTTTCCATGCTACTTCGAGGTTTTGTCGATCGCACACCTCCTCCATTAGACGTTCTTCTTGTGCCGGGCTTTCGGGTGCTGGCTTCGCCACCAGTGGTTCGGTCCCTTGGCCGTCGGCGTCCAGGGCTTCACCCCGACCTTCCGAAGCAAAGGCCAGAAGCACTTGCTTGTGCTGGGTTTTCTGCCGCTTTCCACTCATGAGTTGCCAGTCCTACTTGCCACTCCCAATCGTTCGGGCCTTCGTCCACCGTTGCCGGCTCGGCCTATCTGTTTCTCCGCCTTTCGGCATTGGAGTGCCTCAATAGCTTTGCCGACTGCATGGGTTACTATGCCCTCTGCTGACTTCTGCGTCGTGGTCAGGTTGCCTCACGGTTCCCTCAGTCCCGAATTCGGAACACGACGCAGACCTCCCCAGGTAAGTTCGATCGCCTTCCCCGCACACCTGCCGGATCTACAGCCTTGGCCCTTGATGGATATGGACTTCGCGATCAGTTGCCCGCTCGTCCGACCAAGGATGCCTCGTATCCGATTTCTGTTCGTCAGGTCGCGGCTTTGCTCCACGCTTCCTTCAGACGCCACCTCGCGATGACGCCCTTGCGTCTTCGCTAATCCTTCACCTCCATCAGGTTGGATAGGGGACTTTCACCCCCAAGCTATCGAACATGCTGGGCACACAACTAAACCGAGTGCTCGGTTTCGCAGGTTCCTCTTCACGGATGATCCGCAGCACTTCGTCGAACGCAGCCGACCGCAGTCGCTGGCGATCAAGCGGTGTTTCGCCCGTGAGTAACTCGTAGAGCAGCACCCCCGGCGAGTAGATGTCGCTTCGTGTGTCGATATCCAGCTGGTTGAGCTTGGCCTGCTCCGGACTCATGTATTCGATCGTGCCGACGATCTGGCCAAACTCGGTGAACATCGTCCGATCGACTAGTTGCTGGCCGACCGCCTTGGTCACGCCGAAGTCGATGATTTTCACAACCGGTCGATTGTCGTAGTTGGCGACAAGGACGTTAGTCGGCTTCAAATCGCGGTGGATGATTCTTTACTTCTGCCAAGGACCAGTCAGCCAGGCGTATGCGACGATTACCCGTCATGCCTGTATCAGGCTCCGTCGGTGGTTGCGTCAGAAGCACAAAGTGCGGAATCGGGGCCTTACACGCTACCCCGCTGACTATCTGCATGGTGAGTTGGGTTTGGTCCAACTCCAGTTGTGCGACCGCAACGTTCCGTGGGCGAAAGCATGAACCCTTGTCCGAGAGCCGGATGCGGGAAATCTGCACGTCCGGTTCGATGAGCGGGAGGTGGAAACGGGGCATGGTTCCGCTAGTGAGGCACCGGCAGACGAAAGGGCCGGACACCGATAGGCAAAACGTAAACCACCGCGCCACCTCTCGACTCTACACGATGCGGGAGCCCGATCCCCGGCAAAAGAACCATTGGCTCCAAACGATCCGATCGAGAGGCGACGACTCTACAGGGGGCGCCACCAATCGCCACTATCATCACCCAGAGCGACAAACGCCAAATCGGCAGCATTCGCTGACGTGTCTTCGCGATCGCGCACTAACGTGTCAAACTGCCATTCGTCGCCCGAATAAGGCTCCCACCGAACCGTCTGGTCGTCCGCAAGGGAAAACAATAACTCATCGAACGCCTGCTTTCTAACCGACAGCTCACTCGCGGCCGGTCGGGAACCATTCGATGTTCGATGGGTCGCGAGTGCCAGCCCCAATGATTGAGGCGGACCCGGAGAGTGGAAGAGACTGGCAGGCAGTTGTACTAGCGATTCGGCAATGCTTCTGCTGATACGCAGCTCCGCCGAGGCTTGGTGAACTACGCCCGAAGTCGCCGTTTTCTGAAGGACATTCGTCTGGGCTTGAGCAGTCGACAACTGTGTCGCGAACTCGGTTAAATCTATCGTGCCCGCAGTCCCTGACGCTCCGAGGCTTCCTGCCGTCGACGAATCCGGAGCGACAATAGCGACGGCGCTTCGGGACTCGGTTGCGACCGCAGCCGATTCGTCCGACTCTTGCGCGGCCACGACCGGGGTGGTAGACGATCCGCCTGAGCCGCCAGTGCTTAGTGCGGCAACAGCCCCTTGCCCCGTCGTAGTTGCACCAAGATTTTTTCGCCAGATGGTGTAATCGGCTGCATCGACTACGCCGTTGTTGTTGCCATCGGCTTGCAAGCCGATACCGCTCGTAGCACCGTAGTTCAATCGCCAGACTTGATAGTCTTGCGAGTTGACGGTGTTGTCGAGGTTGTAGTCGCCTTGCAACGGAATGATTGTGAAATTGCGGACATAGTCGCCGCCGGCGGCGCCGCTGTTGTCGCCGTCGATGACGATGCCGGCTAAATCGTGGAGGGCGCGGCCATTCGATCCATATACGGTCAGCCGATAGTTGTTGGCTGACTGCGTTCCCGAGGCAATCAACACGACACTCGAGCTGCCCGGCGTGTACGTCGGCGTAATGTTTGTCACGACATCGTCACTGTCACCGATGACATGGTTCGCGCCTCCGCTACGCAACTCATAGTTCGCGGCGGCTTGGGCGTCGACGGAATTGACTGCCTCACTCAGATTGAGCGTGATTTGGTTGAAGGGCGTCATCGTAGCGCCTGTGCCAACTCCGGTCGGAGTCGTCGACAGGATTTGTGGCGGAGTTACGTCGAGGCTCGAGCCTTGAAACTCGAACGCGCCCAGGTCGACATACGGTAGCCCTGCTGGAGTGCCAAGATTCGATGTGCCTGGGTCATCAACGCGCGCGGCACCGAGTTGGTCGGTCGTTGGTGCGACACTGCTGTCGGCACTGTCGATGGCGGGTGATCCGGCAAGCAGGAGGAAGTTGTCGTCGCGTCCGCCATCGTAACCATCGCTGGCTCGGTAGCCGAGCACGTTGTCGGAGCCGTCACGATCGACGAACAGCGGATCGGCAGCAACGCTGTTAGCGTCCTGCCCGGAGGCGGTTTGCCAATCCGTGATCAAGTCGCGCGTTGCGCCTGCCCAGAAGCCGACGTGGGCATTCGGGTCGGTGCTTTGGTGAAGCAGGTTGTAGTTGCTGATGATATTCGTGGTGTTGGAACTCGCGGCGACATTGATATCGTAGCCCGATTCATTCCAGAGAATATTGTTTCGGATGCTGAAGCCCTGGGAGACGTTTTCCAGCCGGACCGCGTCACCAACGATTTGGTAGACGGTGTTGTTGATAATCTTTCCACCGGAGGTGAACGAGTTTTCGATGAAGATGCCGTAGTTCGCATTGGCATAAACGCTGTTATTGGCCACGAGGCCCTGGTAATTGACACCACTAATGCCGGTCGTATTCGAGTAGGAGTGGTTGCCGAGAATCTGAGCGTAGCCGGTGCCGCGGATACCAATAATATTTTTGTAAACCCAGTTGTTTTGGATGGTTTCGGCAACGCCGTTGTTCGACGAGGCGTAGATTCCGATGTTGTTGTTGTAGACGGTATTCCCAATCGTGGGCGTGTCTTGCTGGCTTGAGACCGATTCGATGCCCATGGCGCCGGAAGCTGTCTGATCGTACGCAGTGTTATTAGTCACGAGCACGCGGTTGAAGGCCCAGATGCCGACCAATGAATTGCCGTGTCCCTTATTTCCGCTGACGACGATCTGGTCCGCGACGGTACCGAAATAGTTGGCGTAGATGCCGACGATGTTGCCGAATACGTCGTTCCCCTGGACAAGCCCGCGGGCGGCTTCAACATCGATGCCAGTGGCATTGAAGGCGACGGTCTGATTGCGAGCGGTATTGTTGAGGACGTGGGCGTCTTCGTTACCAACTGCAATATAGATTCCCGCGTACTTGTTATTAAAGAAATCACCATTCGATATTGTCAGCCGATCGCTATCGGCGGTCGACGAAACATAGAGGCCAAACTCGGCGCCCGTGGCAGCCAGATGGTCAAGTGTGACGTCGTCGGCACCGGTGAACTCAAAGTCATACCGAGTGCTTGTATCGTTACCGCGGTTGAACGTGGCAGTGGCTCCCAAAGCCTGACCGGCCGGGAGCGCGGCTGGGCCTTCGACTCGGACGCCGCTGTGCTGGGTAGAGAATTGAACGTTGCGATAGATGCGATACGAGCCGGAATCAACGTGGATTACGTCGGCCGGATCGAGATCGTAGGCCGAGAGCAGCGCACTGAGCGTGGCCATCGGCTGGCTTGGGCTTTTGCCGCTATTCAGGTCGTTGCCGAGCGCGGTCGTGAAGACGTCGTTCGTCGAGGCGTTATCGTTGATGTAATAGTCGTGGCCGCCGTTGGTGATAAGGAACGGTGTATCGGATACGTCGGAAGGCGCGCCTGGAACATTTGCCGTCACGCGAACGAGCGCCGTGTTGCCGGCGGATTCGGCGGTTGGCGTCCATGTATAGGAGCCGCGGCCATATTGATCCATCGCAATGTTTTGCGCGATCGTGGACCAGCTGGCGCCGTTGTTGGTCGAAACTTCGAGATTGGCCGTGGGGTTGGCGGTGCCCTGCGGATTCGCGGATGTGAGCTCGATGCCGGCGATGAACGCGCCAGTGTTATTTGTCGGATCAATCATGTCCAGCAGGATGCCGGTTCCGCCCGTGGCAGATACGTTGAATGTGAGCGTTGTTGCCTTCAGGTTGCCGCCGGCCGCGGCGAAGATATCGTAGTTGCTGCTAACCAAGACGCCATTCAAGAAGATATTGAAGATGCGTTGGCCGCCGCTAGTGAACGACGGCTCGACGAAATGGAGCCGGATCGAATAGTTGCCGTCGGGCACGGGTAGTTGATACGCGAGGCGGTTGCCGACACCCGAGCCGCCGTTGCTGCCATCCTGGTAGACCGAGGCCGGCGCCGGGTTCGTCACGCCGGAAAGATTGACGGCGGAAGAAATGGACTGGTCTTGTCCGGCGATGCGGTACGCATCTTTTGCCCAGTTCTGACTCCCTTGCCCGCCCGCATCGACCAGGGCAACCGGAAGCGTCGGCGTGATGCCCGACGTTTGCCATTGGATCGCTGACCGGCTGGCCGACCTCGAGCTTTTCGAGGCCGTCCGGAGATAGGACCTCAAGACTCCGGCTGTAGCTAACCGTGGCTTGCGCGGTGTTGCCGGTGTGGCCAAGATTAACCCGATTGCCGTTTGGTCCAGGCTCGGCGGCATACGCGTAGATTGGGTCGCCGGCGTCGATCGTGGGCGATGTGTCGGTAACGCGGAAATTGTCGTCCTGGCCATAGTCGGTGTCGGTGGTGATATCGTAGCCGAGCTTGTTATCAGGCCCGTCGATATCGACGAATTGCGGATCGCCGCTGAAACCGTGTCCGTCGACACCGATTTGGAAGTACCAATCTTCGCGAGTGGTGAAGTCTTTGTCTTCCCAGTGAGCAAGCTTGCCCGTGCCGGTGATTACAAAATCGTTGTAGTCGCTGGCGAAACCTATTTCGCTGTCGGCCGCAACATTGATCGCGTAGCCTTGAGCAACGCGCAAGATGTTGTTGTTGATGGATACGTTAGAGGCCGGGAAGACGTTCAGGCCTTGTTCCGAATGCGTACCGGCGATTTGAATCGCATCGCCGGTTGAAGTTTGATAGATCGTGTTGTTCTCGATGCGTGCGCCGGAATCGGCCCAGACCCAGATGCCATCGTTGTAGTTGTCGTAAATCAGATTGTTCGCCGCATAGTCGGCAATTGGCCATCAAAATACCGAGATTCTGACCATAGATCGTGTTACCAATGATTTGGCTGCCGGTGCGCCGCCGGTAATTCCGTTTCCGGTGTTATGGAAAATGCGGTTGTTGCGAATTGTGCTTTCACTCGTGTCGATACCTCGGCCGTTACCGTAGACCGTGTTGTTTTCAACGACGGAACGAAAAGCCGACATTCCAAAAGTGGAGTTGGCGTAAACCGTGTTATTCGCAGCGTACGAATTCGATTCTGGCATCGATACCGACGGAATTGTTATGCGACAGATTGCGAAGAATATCGATCGGCGCGGTGCCGCTTGCGGAGATGCCGGTCGCATCTGCGTAGAGCTCATTATCGGAAATAATGCTGTGGATCGTGGACGAAGATGCGCCATCGCCCAGCCGGATTCCGTAACTGGTTACGTCGTGCACCACGTTGTGCTGCACGGTTGCCCCGCGGACGCTGCCGAGAAAGATACCGTCCTGGGTTAGATGGTGGATTTGGTTGTAAACGATTGTCTCGCCGTCGTTGCCGTTGTCGAGGGAAATGCCGCCGCGCGAGTTGTCGTGAATTTCGCTGTGACTGATGGTCAATCCGTCGCTGTCGGCGGTGCTGCTGGCAACGATGCCATATTCGCCACCCGTGATATTGAGGTAATCGAGCGTAACGTTATCGGCGCCTGTGAGTTGAATAACGTAGCTGCCCTGGTCGTGTTGCCGCGATTGAGCGTGGCCACGCCCGCTCCACCGATCGCGCCGGGGCCTTCGATACGAACGCCGGTGTCTTGGGAGCCGATGGTGATATTTGATAGCAGGTTGTAGGTGCCGGCATCGACGTGAATGACATCGCCCGGGTCGAAGTCGTATGCGGTGAGCAGTGCCTGCGATGCTGGCCATCGGGCGCTGGGCGACTTACCACTGTTGGCATTGTTGCCGATCGCCATTGTGAATACGTCGCCCGCGAGCGACGAGTCGTTAACGTAGTAGTCGTGCGTTGAGCGGCCACGGTGAACGGGGTGTCTGGGACGTCGGATCGGCGCGATGCCGGCAGCCGCGGTAACTCGAATGCGATACTGGCCGGGCGTGAGACCGGCCGGGACGGTCCAGGTGTAGTCGCCGTCGTTAGGCGTCGACGCCGCGATTGTCGTGACTTCCGAAGTGGATACGTTCACCAGTTGAATCGACGCCATGCCGGGGTCAGTGCGGACGTAGTGACTCTGGATTTGAGTTTGCGAAAGGGCCGTACCAAAGACGGCAACCTCATCCAATCCGCCTTTCCAGTAGAAACCGTTGCCGCCCCCGCGTCCGACTTGGAGCGGCTGGGCACTATTCGTTGATCGGTGCGGTATAATTCGTTGATGCGACCAACACGCCATTAACATACAACTTGATCGTGGCGCCGTCGTAGGTTCCGGCCGCGTATGACCACGAGCCCATCGGGATTGTGGCTTCGGCGTAGTTGCCGTTATAGCTGTTGATGAAGAACCGTAACTTGCCGCTCATGCCAATACATGCCGTAGCCATCGGTCCAAGAGCTGGAAGTGCTCTTCATGGCAACTGTGGCGAACGTTTGGATCGTGGGGTCGGGTTTACCCAGGATTCGATCGAAACTTGCGATGTGGCGAACGTGGCTGGCGAAGGAACCGAGACGTAGTCGTTGACGCCATCAAAGGTGGCCGCGCAGAGTTGGACGGATCGTGAGGCCGCCGGTGGCGCCGAGCGTAACTCCGCCGGTATACGTGCCATTGCGCCAGTTGCCGGACGAATCGTTGGCGATCGTGCCGGTTGTTTCATCGAACTTGTAGTAAACGAGCGGGGAATCGTTGGCGGCAGCATTCGGGAATCGCGATCGGCGGACGACCGAATGTACGCCACTGAATTGGCAGCTGCTGACCCTGTTCGAACTTCTCGAACCCATTGGGGGTCGTCACTTGCATAAGCTGCGCAGGGCTGGTTGCCGCCTCGCTCGTGTTACCGGTATGACCGAGATTGATCCGGCCGCCATTCGAGGCGGGTTCGTTTGAGTAGACTGAGAGGACGGATTGCCAGCGTCGATCGTCGGCGAAGTGGGGGCCACGTGGAAATCATCATCCGCAGAGGTGTCGCCTGAGAGACGTTGAATGCGGATGGCATCGGCTTGCAGTTTGCCATCGCCGGCGATCTTTACGACGAGCCGATCTCCAGTGATTCTTACAACGCCTAGGGGGCTCCAGTTGACGTTGTTGGCATCCGTGAAGCCGGTCGGGTTGCTGAACAAATTCTTCAATGCCCAGTGGGTCGGGTGATCGCCGTCGAAGATACTGAATTCAGCGATTTGGGCGTTATCGGGAAGGTTGGTCCAGAACGCCGATATGTCGTAATAGCCGCCAGGCGTAAGGCCGGTGAACTCGTAAGTGGCGGTGCCGCTCGGGTTTGCCGTTGAGCGAACCTGGTAATCTCCATCGCGGCCTGCCTGAACCCAATTGAAACCCTGCTTGCTGAAGAGCGCGTCGCCGTCGTCGACCAATTCACCGTTGATGATTTGATCGCCGACGAGCTGACCGTACATCTCTGCGCGATCAGCGATGACGTTGTGCCCGCCGGAAACGCTCAGCGTCGTGTAGAAAGAAATTGGAGTGACGCTTACAAACCCAGCCATCGCATACACGTCGGGGAATGTTAGATGAAGCGTGCGGATTACAGAATCAGCCTGACTCTGGTCGACCGAGTCAATTGTGCCGGAGAAGCTGGGGGCGAAGTCCCTAGTGTATAAGTGCCCTAGCTCGTCGAGGAATGTGACGGTGTACGTCGCGTTCGTAACGTGTGAGTAGGTCGCGGTTCCTAACTCGAGATGAGGGAACCACGACGCTTTAACCGGCACGTCGATTGTTAGGTTACCCTGAGGTGGGTAAACCTTCGAGTCAGTAAACTGCCAATTGGCCGTAGCGGCCGGGAACGAACCGGGACTCGCGGTCGAGTTTTCTAAGAAGTCGCCGCCGTTACCGTTGCTTTGCGTACTGTATCCCACTGGCCCTGGCTGCTGTAGCCGGGATCGCCATTATCAATAATGATCGGCGAGCCGACAGGTGTCTGGGTATAGCCGAGGATCCCGTCCGGCCCGGCGGGATTGACGAATTGCGGATCGGTGGTTTGGCTGTGCTGATCGAAGCCGAGCTCGTAGAACCAGTCGGCCTGGTCGGTAAAGTCGCGATTTTGCCAGCGTGCTAGCTTGGCGGTGCCAGTAATATCGAAATCGTTGTAGTCGATCGACGACCCAACGCCGCTGTCGGCCGCGAAGTTCATCGCGTAGCCCTGATCGACGTGCAGAATGTTGTTCTGGATTATCGGACTCGCCGTGGAGGGGCTAATGTTTTCCTCGGAGTGCGGGCCGCCAATTTGAATTGCATCGCCGCCGCCCGACTGATAGATCGTATTGTTCTCAATACGGGGGGCCGAATCGCGGACCCATGATGCCGTCGTTGTCGTTGTCGTAGATCACGTTGTTGAAGGCTTTTGCCGTGCCGCCAACGCGGACACCGACCAGGTTCGAGTAGACCGCATTCGATTGAATGACACCGTTGGAGGCTGAGATACCAAGGATCGAGTTGTTGAAGACACGATTGCCCTGCGCAGAGCCACCGACGAACTGCCAATGTCGATGCCGTATTGATTGCCGTAGACCGTGTTATTCCGCACGATCGCATGCGCGAATACCGGTGGGATTGTCGTGCACCGTGTTGCCGACGACTTGTGTCGTGTCGTTGCCTTGAATTCCGTAAAAGCGAGTGTCGTGGACGTCGTTGCCGCTGACGGTAATGGTTCCGTTACCGCTGCTTCCGTAGGCAATGATTGCATCGGTTGCATAGTAGACGTTGTTATTCGTAACTGAACTAGCGAGTGATGCACTGCCGACGGAGCGGACATCAATGCCCGTTCCATAGATACATATTGAAGACTGAGTTGTTGTCGACCACCGCGCCGTTAGCCGATGCGATCTGAATGCCGGTGCTTGATCCGTCGATGGAATCGAAGACCCGGTTGCCCGTGATGCGTTGCTGCTCGTTCGTGGCATCCATGTAGATGCCGCCGTAGAGGTTGGAATAGATTTCGTTCGAGTTGATCGTGATTCGATCGCTGTCGGCGGTGGACGACGCGAGATGGCGTACTCGGCGCCGGTCATTCCAAGGTACGAGATCGTCACATCATCGGCCCCGGCGAATTGGAAAATGTAGCTGCTGCTGGCCGTGTTGCCGCGATTGAGAACCGCGCGAAGCGTGTGGTCGTCGGCCGACGTGAGCGATTGGCTGTTGAGCGGTCCGGTATGGAAGCCTTCGATCGTGACGCCCGAGTCGTCCGGCGCAACCAGAATGTTCGTCGTCAGATTGTACGTACCAGCATCGACGCGGATCGTGTCGCCCGGGCCCAGATCGTAGGCGTTGAGCAGCGCCTGGATGGAGGCCTTCGGCGTTGCCGGAGTGAGGCCGTCATTGGCGTCATTGCCGGCCGCGGTCGTCCAATCGCCGGCTCGAACCGTGCTGTCGTTGACGTAGTAGAGATGCACCGGAGCAGGGATTGTGAAGAAGTCCGTTGCTCATATCGGCAACCGAACCGGCGTCGAGTCGCGTAACGCGGATCCGATAATTTCCCGGGGTGAATGCGGGCGGAATGCCCAGGTGAAGCCGCCATCGTTGGCCGTGGTGGCGGAGATGACCGTGGGGATGCGCGCCGTTGAATCGAGCAGCTCGATTTCACGTTCCCGTGAAATCGTGGCTCCGCCAACGAATCGGAAAGCTTTGTCCGGCCGGCCAGGTTTCGCCGCCGTCAGGGCCGCGTCACGAGCACGTACTCGCGCCGGGCTGAGCGACGCTTGGCGTCGTGTTGCCGTACGCGCCGAGGTTGATGAATCCGCCATTCGGCGCCGGCTCGTTGGCGAAGCGTCGGTCGCGATGCCGCGATCGATTGCCGGCGATTGGGAGGCGTCGATCGTTAAGGTCGCGGTCGCGAGATGTGGCAGGCCGGTCGTGCCGCTCAGCACCGGCGCGAGCGAACCGCCATGGTAACTGCCGTAGTGGCTTTGCTCATGAAACTCGCCGCCGCGTCAACGAAACAGGGGATCTTGCGAGAGGCTGTTTTGATCCGCGAACGTGGCATGTTTGCCAATCGCCGAGGGTGGCCCGCGACCACGTTTTGCCAATAACCGATCTGCCCGGTGCCGGTCGCATACAGCAGATTGTAATCGCTTTGGAACCCGATCTGACTGTTTGACGGGACGTAGATGGCGTAGCCGCTGGTGGCCCAGAGGATATTGTTGCGAAGATGCAGATTCGAACCGCCGGACCAGATATTCACGGCAGCGGAATCGTTTTCCTCGTCCTCGTCGGTTTGGACGACGGTGTTGTTGATGAGTGTCGCCGAGGCGTGAGGAAGATGCCTTGTTCGGTGTTGCCATAGACGAGATTGTTCTTCAGAGTGGCGCCAGGGCTGAATATATTCGATGCCGGTGTCGTTGGAGTAGACGACGTTGCCGATGGCCGTACTGGACACCTAAATAGAAACCGTAGTTCGTGTTACTGTAGATCCGGTTGTAATTGATCGTGGTCCCACAGCCCCCGACGCCGTAATAGTTGTCGGAAACGACGTTGTAGCAAGACCGTGCCGTTGCTGTAGATGCCGTAGGTATTTGCCGCGTGATGGCCGGTCACGGTATTTCCGACGACGAGGACTGTTGGATCATACGCTTCGATGCCGCTAGCCCGCGTTGTCGCGCACGATGTTGCCGCGGCCAGGTTCGAATTGCCGATGATTGTGGTGACATAGCCGTTATTCGTATAGATGCCGTCGGCGGTTGTCGTGAATGTTGTTGGCTTCGAGCCTCGTGGTGCCGGGAACATTGACGCTGCTCGTGAGGTAGATTCCCCGGCTTTGATTGTAACCAACATCGCTATCGAAGACCTGATCGATGGGCCCGTCGACGGAAATGCCGTAACGGCCGTTCGCGGTGGCGGTGATATGATCCAACTGCGACCCGGTCACCAGGGATTCCAGTCTGCACGCCATCGAAGGCGGCATGGCAGGCGGTCAGATGGTTGCCGACAAAACTCGTGCTGCCATTGCGAACCAAGATGCCGTACGTGCCGCCCTCCGTGGCGATGTGATCCATCGAAACAAAATCTGCGTCGTTGAGCTCCACGATCGGCGCGATGGTAAACAGCGGATTTGCGTGGTGTAAGCGTCGCCGTCTGGCCCATGCCGCTCGGCCCGCTCAGCACGAAGCCCTCGTCGTCGCCCAGGTCGGAAAGGTTCGCGATCAAGAGCGGATAGAACAAGGCATAGTCCCCGGCATCGACATGCAGCGTGTGCGTCGGGGCGAGCGTATAAATCCGCAGCACATTGTTCGGGAACGGCTTGGGCGCAGATGGGCAGTTTGCCCGTGTTGCGGTTGTTGCCCGCCGTTGGCGAGCCGTCGCGGTCGTTGACATAGAACTCGGTCATGTTCTCGGGCACGACGAAAGTTTCCGTGCTGCGATCGACGGCGATCGTGTCGCCGACAACTGCAATTGGATCCGGAGGCCGTACGTACCATACCCGATGCCGCTGTTGGCCGGCGTCCAGTCGAAGCTGGCCGTCGTCGGGCGTGGCGGCCGCAATCGTGGCCACAAACGTGGGACCATCCGGCCCGTCCTGGTAAAGATCGATGCGGACCGCTTGGTCTGCCGTGTTGCCGTACGTGTCCCACTGGATCGTGTGTGGTTTGTCGCGTTCCCAATCGGCATACAAATCGGGATAACGCAGGGCGATTTGTGGCGGCAGGGTGGCACGCGAGTGGGGCCGTCGGCGAATCAAGGCTCGTGTCACCATAGGCGCCATAGGTCGGGCGCAATCCGCTCCGCATCGATACGTAAGGACGCCCCATCGAGGAAGCTGTCAACCGTTGTGCCGCTGGCGCGGGTGGAATCGAAACGGAAAGTGATCGAAGCGCGTGCCGACTGGCATTTGCACGCGGTGGCCCACCAAGTTCCCAACGGTCCGATGTATTGCTCGGCACAGCAGCAGTCTGGCTGATCAGATCCATTCGAACCGTCGAGGAACCGCAGCGTAATCTGGCCGAGATCGGCAGTCGTCTCCACTGCGGAGCGGATGCGTCCGCCAATCACGGCCACCAAATCAAGCGAGTCGAGATGCGGCCGCATTAAAGCCCGCGGCCAGCAGATCGACCGTTTGCTCGGCAAAGCCGGCGGCCGCGGCACCACCCGTAAAATAGCTGCTGCCGTCGAAACGGTCCGGCGGTTAGCGTGGTCGCCGAGGGGTTGGTGTTCCAGCCGCTCAGCGTGCTTTCGAAACTGCCGTTAACGAGCAGATTCGGCAGCGCGGAGAGAAGTGCCAGATCGGTGAGTGGATCTCCCGCATCGATGGCCGGGTCCGAAAACCGCTGATTGCCGATCAGGTCGGGCGTGCGGAAATCGTCGAGCGCCCAGTCGAGGAACCGCGGCTCCGACCAGTCCGGGTTCACGAGGGTGCGGCCGCGAGAGTGCAGGTCATATGTCGCCACGTCTTCCTGCCAATCGAGAATGTCCGTGAAGTCATAGCCGCTCCAATGCACGAGCTTACCTGTGTCGCTGACGTGTAGCAGGTTATAGTCGCTCCAGAAGCCGGCGTGACTGTCGTCGGCGACGTAGATATCGTAGCCCGCCTCGGCCCAAAAGATATTGTCGGTCAGCTGCACTTCGTGCGAGCCGCCCTCGACGCGGACGAGATCGCCGGCCGGCCCGTACATCGTATTGGATACGATCCGCACGTCGGTGTGGCCGCTGACTTCTATGGCCGTCTGTGTGTTTCGGTAGATGAGGTTGTGAGCGATGAGCTGACCGCTCTTCGCGATGATGCCGGTCGTGTTGCCGACGATGCGGTTGAATTCGATCAGCCCCACGATATCGAGGCCGACACTGTTATTCTCAATGACATTGGCATGATCGAAATCGAGCGACGAGAGTGTTCCGGAGCCGGCGACGCCCGTCTGATTATCGAAAATATGCTGCCACTGAATCGACCCGGCGAGTTGAACGCCGACCGTGTTGGCATAGATTTCGTTGGTACGAGCTCGCTCCGACGGCGGAGTACGAACCCAAAGCCATCGGCCATAGTCGCGACGTTTGCTTCAACACCGGTCGAATTATTGTGGATCTGGTTGCGGCTGAGGCTTGCGGCGGCTCCGTAAATAACGCCGACGGCAGCGTCATGAATATTGTTCAGCTCGATCAGCCCGGTGAAAAGCTTCGATGTCGAGACCACTCGTCGTGCCATCAATATCGTTCTCGACGATCGTTCCGTTCGCCGCAAAAGAGATGGTAATGCCGGCGGCCGTGAACGATGCGATTTTGGCGAATGATAATGATTGTTCGACGTCGTATTGCGAAGCCGAATGCCATCGGCCGTGGAGACAATCGTGTTGCGTTGCATAGTGGCGCGGGTTGTTCCTTGCACGTCGATACCGGTGCCCTGGATCAAGTTGCCGATGAGCTGAGAATCGGTTGTGACCGCAAGTGTGACGGAGCTGATCGAGCTGTGCACGATCGCATTTCGGGCTCCGCCCTAGATCGTGACTGCGCCGTTCGTCGAGATTCCCTGCAGCGTGACATCCGTCGCGTTCAGGATAAAGATTGGCGCAGTGAACAACGTTCCTGGTACCCGAGAATCGTGACACCAGAGTCGTCACGCCGAGCGTAAATCCGGCCAGGGTGCCAGCGGAAAGCTGAATGATGTCGCCCGGCTCAAGATCTTGCGAGTCGAGAATCGATTGCACGCTCGTGGTTGGCGAGGCGTTGAAAACGCGGCCGCTCTCGACGAGCGTGTTTGCGAGCGTAAAGACTTGCGATGTGTGCTGGCCCGGCGCACTCCAACTGACATAAGGCTTGCCGCTCGAGTCGACTGTCAGCCTAAGCGAATCGACGACCGGCGTCGGAGCAAGTCCCGGAGTGATTGCGTCCTGTGGGAACTCTGGCGCGAAGGTCGTGCCGTTCCAGCGGGTAGCAAAAATGCCGACGCCCGTGCCGGTGCGATTGGCGATTGCGTCATCGGCCCAAACGAGATGAAGTTGCCCGCCTTCGCGAACCAGATGCGGTTGGGCTGCATGCCTTTGCGTGGCCGAGACACCAAACACCGGATTGCCGATGCTTGTGCCACACGCCGGCCGCGAAACGCTTGGCAAAAACTTCCGGCCGGATCTGGTTATGCTTTGCCACGCTGCATAAAGATTGCCGCCGAAGTAGGCCAGCGTCGAAGTTCGATTGTGCCGACCAGATTACTGATCCCGTTCCCCGTGGCGGAACCGGCCAGTTGATTCCATGCACCGGCCGAAAACTCGCGCAGGAAGATTTGCGAACCGGTACCAACCACCGCGGACCATGAGACGGCGACTTTCGTCCCGTCGGTGGTTGCCGAGAAATCTGCGATGTCGCCAGCCGCTTGCGAAACTCCGGACCCCGTCGCGAACGCCGCGCCGCCAAGACCATTCCAGGTGCCGCCGCTGAATTGCTCTCGCATAGACCTGTGCAGTTCCTGACGAGGTGTCTTGCCAAACAACCGTCGGCCCAGCAATCGTGTTCAGCAGCACCGGTGAGTCCGCCTTGCCTGTGCCGCTAATGCCGCTTGCGCCGAGTGATGTTCCCAGCGCGACCCAGCCGCCTGCGCCACCATTTGCCGTCGGATCAAATTTCGCGACTCGGATGTTGCTGGTGGAACCGTTGAACTCCGTCCACGCGACGATCGGTTGGCCGTCTGTTCCCAGCACGATCGATGGCCGTCGCGACGAACCGGCAGTGTTGCTCAGGCCGCCTTCGCTCGCGCTGCCAGCGGTGGTGCTGAAACCGGCGCCGCCCGGCATTTCCTGCCAACCCACCCCGGGCGTGTACTTGGCGACGTAGATTTCGTAGTTTCCGTGGCGCGAATCGGCCCATGTTGCGTACGTGACTCCCGTCGGACTGACGACGAGGCTCGGCTCGATCGCGGTTGCAGTGCTTTGGCTGAACCCGTCGCGGCTACCGCTGCCGGCGAGTTCCGACCAACGCCCCAGCGTGTTAACGCCCGTTGGCAGATTCGCCGCGCCTTGCGTGATGCCAACAGCCGTTTGAACCGTCGGCGGAGGCGTCGGCGTGGGGGTAACAAAGTCGGACGGCGTCGCACTCTCGCCGGCACCGTAAGAAAACTGATTGCTCGTGCCGGCACCGACATCGATGAAATCATCGCCGCCCTCGCCCCACAGCAAATCGTTGCCACCTTGGCCAAATAGCCGATCGCCGCCCGAGCCAGCTTCGTTGCGATCGGTGCCGAAGTCGCCATAGATATAGTCGACGGCGTTGTCGTCGCCCATGCCGGAAACGCTGTGTCCGTACAGCACATCGTTGTTGGCCCCGCCCATCAGCATGTCACTGCCGGCATCGCCGGAGATCGTGTCATCGCCCGCACCACCGTCGATGATGTCGTCGCCGTTGCCGCCGGAGAGGGAGTCGTTGCCGCCATGGCCATAGATCGTGTCGCGGCCGTCGCCACCAAGAATGATGTCGGCCCCGTCGTCTGAACCGTGCAGCGTATCGTCACCCGCGTCGCCACTGAGCTGATCGCCAACGCCGCCGCCCCCGTACAACGTATCGTTGCCGAGGCCACCGCTAATTACATCGACGCCAATGCCGCCATCCAGATGATCATCGCCATCGTCGCCGGTGATCGTATCGTTGCCGGCCTGGCCATAGATTTGATCCTGCCCGGCGCCGCCCGAAAGCGTGTCCGCGCCTTCGTCGGAGCCATAGATGGTGTCGTCGCCATCTTCACCGTCGATGTGCTCACCTAATCCGCGGCCGGCGTAGAGATAGTCGTTGCCGGTGCCGCCGCGAACGTAGTCACTGCCGAAACCGGAGTCGACCCAGTCGTTGCCGTCGCCACCCTGAATGTAATCCGCGCCGCCGAGACCGTAGATCGTGTCGTTGCCCGCGCCGCCGTCGATCCAGTCGCCGAAGTAGACGCCGTCGAAGAAGTTCGGATCATTGTCGCTACCTTCATCGGAGCCGGTGATCGTGTCGTTGCCGTCTTCGCCGTAAAGATGATCGCCGATGCCTGTGCCGGCGATGATCGAATCGTTGCCGGCTCCGCCGTAGAGATTGTCGACACCTGCACCGCCATCGATCACATCGTCGCCGCCGTTGCCGTAGGCAGTGTCGTTGCCGGCCTCGCCGTACAAGTAGTCGATCGAGTTATCGTCGGTCGTCGTGATCAGCGCATGGCCATAGAGCGTGTCGTCGCCGTCGCCACCGTAGAGCCGATCACTGCCGGCTTCGCCAGAGAGTATGTCGTTACCGACTCCGCCATACAGCAGGTCGTCGCCGGCTCCGCCGAGGAGCGCATCATTGCCTTGTTCGCCATACAAAGCGTCGGAATCTTCGTCACCGTAAATCGTATCGTTTTCGGTGCCGCCCCAGATGCGATCGCGTTCGGTGCCTCCGTGCAGAATATCGGCACCGGCATCGCCGTAGACATCGTCGGTGCCGGCATCGCCCGAGATCTGATCATCACCGGCGTCGCCGTGAAGAACGTCGTTTCCGTCGCCGCCGAAGATGTTGTCGTTTTCCGTACCGCCACTGATTGTGTCGTTGCCAGCGTCGCCTTGAATAGTGTCGGCGCCTTGCTGGCCAAGGATATTGTCGTCGCCACCTTCACCGTGAATTATGTCGTCGCCTAGTCCACCTTCGATATAGTCATTTCCATCGCCGGCGTAGATTTGATCGTTGCCATCGTCACCATAAATGTGGTCGACGCCGCCAGACGCAGAGATGATGTCGTTACCGTCATTGCCGTGAAGTGTATTGTCTCCCTCGCCGCCGCGGACAATATCGTTGCCGCCGTTGCCATAGATTGTGTCGTTGCCTGCATCGCCGCGCAGGTCGTCATCGTCGTCGTCGCCGGTGATGGTATCATCGCCGTCTTCGCCTTGAATCAGATCCTTGCCCGTGCCGCCGCTGATGATGTCGTTACCGGTGCCGCCAAAAATAATATCGTCGCCATCACCGCCGAAAATCGTGTCGGCCTGAGCGCCGCCGTGAATTAGATCGTTGCCAGCGTCGCCAGTGAGAATATACGAGCCTGCATAGCCGCCGATTTCGTCGTTGCCGTTGCCGCCGTCGATCACGCCGCCGCCACCGCCGCCGATGATTCGATCGTCGCCGTCACCGCCCTGCAGGTTGACAAAGGCGTCGACCGTGCGGCCAACCTGAATGATGTCGTTGCCGCCTCCGGCGTTACCGCTAATGGATGCGACGCCGACGAAAACTTCACGACGACCGTAGGCCTCGACTTGCAGAATATCCAGGCCAGTGTCTTGGTCGACGCCGAGTTTGCGGATGATGAACGTTTCGTTGAGGTTTGGGCCAGAGGCCGCCAAGAAAGGATCAACCTTAATGGCGTCGGCTCCGATATTGAGCGAAAGATTGTGCGTTGTCGGATCGAGCACAGCCAATTGAGGGTCGTCGCCGGGAATACATGGAAAGTTGAAATCTACGAGTCGAACAGAAATGATATCCGTCGAGAGAGTAATGGATGCGATACCGACGCCAAAGCTAACGTAGGCGGTTAGCGCGGCATCAATCGATCCCACGTGATCGAAGATGCCGCAGATGGGGCCCAGCGTGGCGATGTTCTGAATAATCTCGCTCGGATGAAGCTTGCCGTCGTTATTGGGGTCGTGAAAATCCAGGCCAACCGTGGCTATGAGCGCACCGCCGACGCCGGCGCCCGCGATACCGACATCGATCGACGCCGTAGCTTCCACTCGCGCCTGAACGAATACTTCCGGATTGTCGATTCCGTTCAATTGATCGCGCAGATAAAAACCGTCGAATACCTTGTCGACCTGGCTGGGATCGAAATTCGCCTGCGACCATTGCCGCAAGCCGCTCGTGTCATAACCGAATCCGAGGTTGACGCCGATGTCGAATCGACCCGCGAAACGGACTCCCAACGGCGGCAGGATAGGAATTGTCGGCAGCGTGACATTGAAGCCGGCCGAAAGAACCGGTAAGTCGAGCTGGAAAATAGTGACGTCTTTACCAAGCAACAGGTTAAAGGCCGTCGAAGGCGTCTCAATAATTGGAAAACTGAATTTCCCGCCAAACGAACTCGCATGAGTGCTCGTAGTAAAGTTCGCGGTCTCTGGCGGCGGAGTCGACGCACCAACAGTGATATTGGGCGTGACCGAACTGAGCGAGGACATGACTCGAGCATCGGCCATTGCGCCCAAATCGAACGAACCTAGATTTAGTGTTCCGAGTGTCGGATTCGAAACGAGGCTCGCCACTTGCTGTGAAATCTGCTCGTACGCTGCGAAGGCGTCGATGATGCTTAGGTCGGTGTTCGTGAACAGTCCGATGAATTCACCGAGCGTTACGTCGTGCCCCAAAAGCTCAGAGACCACTGGCACCCGGGCCGTTAGCAAATCGATGACAGGCTGAACGGGGGCGAGCACATTATCGATTTGCTCGAAAACTGGTCCAACGACATTCTTAAAGAAGCTTCCGAGATCGACGCCAACGTTTCCAAACGTGATCGTGGGTTTGCCGCCCCATTGCGCGAGACCCACGTCTGCGGGTCCACTCGCACCCCAACTGATCAGGAGATCGGTGCTGATGCTCGGCAGCTTCGCCGTGCCGAGATCAGTCACGAGGTGGAGGTTCGCGGTTACATTGCCAGACAGCGTCGCCGCGGCTGTAAGACTGCCTAGCTGTGGAATTGGAACGCGGTTGTCGCCACCCGGGCCATCGGTCAGCCCCACGTTAAAGCTCAACGGCGGCCCCGGTCAGTGCCCCCGCCGCTTGGGTTGCCGTGAAACGCAGGATTCCGAGCCTGCCGGAAAGATTTAAGTTCGGCGCCGTGACGTTCATCTGCAGCGTGGCGTCTTGCACGGCCGAGGTATCGAGGAAAACGCCAATCGTCGTGCTGAATCCCAGCGTTACGTCGGCGGTGAAAGTTGACGCCAACGTGAATCTGGCCACTGCTAATCGAAATCACTCCAGGCAAACCGAGATCAAACGAAGTATCCCGATCGATGATCGTCCCCACGATGTGCATCGCGAACCTCACTTCCGAGTCGATACCCGCGATCGTGGGAGTGACCGTGATCGTTGCCGACGGCCCGAGCGCCACGTGGACGGCATTTTGAAGTGCATTGGTGACATCGCTAGATTGGACTTGGCCTGGTTCGCGAGCTGGGCGATCTGGCTCTGAACATTCGATGAAAGCGCATTTAACTTGTCATTGGCCGAATCCTTTACTTGCAAAGCGGCGCCGATCAGCGGCTGCGAGTTCTGCAGCACGTGATCAAAGATGTTGTCATGAATGGCATCGACCAGTGCCCCGGCATTGGCGGCCCCAGCTTTGATGACAGCCTGCAAATTGGTGCCGAGATCCCTCGTCAGAAGAATCCGGTCTTCCAGCATCTCGAACCACATGCGACGACCGGACGAATTCCGGGTTAACCGCGTGGGCTGATTCAAGCGTGAAAAACGTTTTTTGGTTCGGTGACGAGAGGAACGTCGGGACATGTTCTCTCCGGCTGGTCGGTGCGTGCGGCTAACACGACCGTATGACCCAACATTTCCCATATGGACTGAGCCTGGAACCGATCCAGAGGCGAAATTGCCATCATTGTAACAACGCGCGCCCCCCCCGCGTCTAGCGCCCAGTGAATTTTTCTCCATTTTCTTGTCCACGGCTCCGGTTTCTGAGTTTCCACGGCCGGAGCCACGCCCCATAAGGTGCTTTTCAGGGCTTCGGCGCCGGCAGGCGCGGACTGCCCCCCTGAATCTAAAGCCTCTTCCGAACGCCCCGGCATTCTACGTATACATTCGGCAGGCAATTGGCGGCGGCATCGCCAACCGCGCGATGCGGTCGAGGATCGCCCCGAACAAGTTCCGCGTGACCGCACCCTCGGCAAGTTGGAACGTCACGTACTTGGAGCGCCGCGTCACCTTGGCCCCAATCTTGATCAGCTTCTCCCGCAGCGTCGTCAGCGACCAGTTTCGCACTGGTTTCGGCAAGGCCAGCCGACGCAAGAAGTTGCCCAGGTTGTGTGCGAAGGTGAAAGTGTCGAGCGTAACGGAGTAGTTGACGTCGGAGAAGCCAAGGGGATTGGCGTTAAAACTGACGGAGTCGCCGTCGGCAGGGAGGATGCCGCCCTGCCAGTTCGCGGAGTTGCTCCAGAGGCCGTCGTTGGCTGAGCCGGTCCAAGCAATGATCGACGCGAAACCATCAGAGGCGGACAAGACCCCGATCAAACACGCGACCGCCGCCAGAAAGCGAAGGCAGGGCACTCGCCGGAACGCCGATCGACAACTTCCGCGCTGCAACAAATCATCCGTACGAGGCATTTTAAAAACCTCCAACTCCGAAACGGCACAGAAGTACCCCGCAGGGAACAGCAAATCAGCTCTTCCGCGGTATTGGCTTTCAACCAGCCTTGCCGAGTCTCCCTTATAATCGGGGACGAGGGAGACAATAAGTGCGCGTGCAGTAGAGAATGCGCGCCCTTGCAAAAGCATCGCGGTTGTGTCGAGAAGTTCTCCCTCGGTAACGAGTTGGAACGACGATGCGTTGGGGATGAAAGGAAATCACATTGCGGTTGCACTGGCCCCTCTGTCCCCAGTTTGTCCCCAACCAGTGGCCGTTCGGGGACTCGAACCCCGACGCCTTTCGGCACAAGATCCTAAATCCAGCGTGGCTTGCGGCTCATTCTAGCGGCGTCATTCGTGCATTTCAATTCTCCTTGCCTAGTCTGTCGCCTCTTCGTCACCCGCTATGACACGCCTACAAGCGGACAGTCTTTCGGCAGAACGAACGGAATCCGTTGCGGCAACGTCTGAAAATCAAAGGAAGGTTCCACGACTGCTTCACCGTCCAGATTCATGTTCAGCAGCTGATCGGACTCGATTCGAAACGACTTCAGCTGCCGATAGACGGCGTAACGGTTCGCCTTGGCTCCCAAGTTCATCAACTCGCTGAGGAGGACGCCGAACTCTCGAACGTCGACATCGACGATGACCATCACGTCCAACAGACCATCGTCCAACAGGGCCTTGGGCGCGACCTGATATCCGCAGAGCCTTCGATGAGTATTGGGCGGTCCTGCGAAATTGCAAAGTGCCCTTGGGGCCAATCGCGAAGTTCTTGACGCCGCCCTTACCGGTGAAGACGGTCATGGCGTTCAGTCGGCTGGCGTTCGCTCGTGGCAAGGACGACATGGACGCGGAATTGCAGGAACTCGTGCATTTGATAGAGACTGCCGCGCAGGTTGTTGATGCGCCCGACGCAGCTCGCGCCGTTGAGGGAACTAGCGGATGCAGAATCACGAGTCGTCAAGCAAAGGCCGCCGGTTGGCAGCTCGACGAGCGATTTGCGACAGTTGGTCGCAAACGGCCAGAAGTTCGCCACGGTCTACGCCGATCCACCTTGGCCTTACGAGAATGAGGCGTCGCGGGCGGCGGCAGTCAACCATTATCCCGTGATGTCAATCCAAGACATTTGCGACGAGCCCGTTCGCGAGCTTGTAGAGCCCGAATCCCATCTTCATCTTTGGACCACCAATGCGTTTCTGCGTGAAGCATTTCTAGTCCTTGATGCGAGGGGTTTCGCGTTTAAGTCCTGCTTGGTCTGGATCAAGCACGAACTGGGAATGGGGAACTATTGGCGGGTGTCGCACGAGTTTTTGCTCTTGGGCGTGCGGGGGCGACCGGCGGCGCGTCGACTTGCTGGATCAGGACCTGGCCGTCGATGATTCCCCCGAGGAACTGCTGGCGCTGGACGAGGCCCTGACCAGCCTGGCCCTCGAAGACCCCGCGGCGGCCCAGGTGGTCAAGCTCCGCGTGTTCACCGGCGTGTCGATCGAACAGGCGGCCGAGGTGCTCGGCGTTTCGCGGGCAACGGCTTATCGAAATTGGAACTTATGGCGAGCGTGGCTCCGCTGCGAGACCGAGGAAAGAGGCGAATCTAAAGAGGGCTAAAGAATATTTTCGATTTCGTGAGACAAACGGGGCCCGAACGTCGCATGGAGCGGTGGATCAGCACGATTCCACGTCCGATCGCCTAGGAAAACACTCATGAAACGCCTCACTTGCCTGGTTCTGGTTGGCCTTCTCTCTGCCTGCGACGCCCACGCCGCCGCGGTTCGCACGGTCGCCCTCAGCGGCCAACAAGCCCCCGGCACGCCCAGCGGCGTGAACTTCCTCTTCTTGAACACCTCCATCGTGGCCGCGCCCATGCTGAACGACGCCGGCCAAGTCGCGTTTACTTCTGACCTCACCGGAAGTGGCGTGGCAATTGACATCAACGGCACCGGTATCTGGTCGGAGGGTTCCGGCAGCCTGGCGCTGGTGGCCCGTAGCGGGAGCCAGGCCCCCGGCACGCCCAACGGCGTAAACTACAGCTCCTTTCGTGGCCTTACCGTCCCGCCAGTGCTGAACGACGCCGGTCAAACCGCGTTTACTGCCGGCCTCACCGATGCCCATGGCATCTGGTCGGTGGGTTCCGGCAGCGTGGCGCTGGTGGCCCGCGAGGGCGACCACGCCCCAGGCACCCCCAGCGCCGTATACTTTTCTTTTCAATCGCTCGCGCTGAACAACGCCGGCCAAATCGCGTTTACTGCTCGTTTTCCGGGCAGCGGCGGCGGCATCTGGTCGGAGGGTGCCGGCGGCCTGTGCGCCGGTGGCCCTCAGCGGGGATCACGCCCCCGGCACGCCCAGTGGCGTGAACTTCAGCACCACCTCTGCAGGGCCCTTCGGTCCTGCAGTCCTGAACGGCGCTGGCCAAATCGCGTTTTTTGCCAGACTCACCGGCAGCGGCGTGGATTCCACCAACAACACTGGCATCTGGTCGAACCGTTCCGGCAGCCTGGCGCTCGTGGTCCGCAGCGGGGACCAAGCCCCCGGCACACCCAGCGGCGTGAACTACAGCAGCGTAAATTCGCCCGGGCTAAACGACGCCGGCCAAATCGCGTTTAATGGCTTGCTCACCGGTAGTGGCGTCGATTCCACCAACGACTGGGGCATCTGGTCGGAGGGCTCTGGCAGCCTCGCCCTGGTGGCCCGCGAGGGAGACCACGCCCCCGGCACACCCAGCGGCGTGAACTACAGCAATCTCTTCATTTCGCCAGTGCTGAACGACGCGGGCCAAACCGCGTTTTATGCCGAACTCACCGGTAGTGGCGTGGATGCCACCAACGACCGAGGCATCTGGTCGGAGGGTTCGGGCAGCCTGGCGCTGGTCGCCCGCAGAGGAGACCACGCTCCCGGCACGCCCAGCGGCGTGAACTTTAGCAGCTTATCTAACCTCAATGGATTGTCGGTGCTGAACGACGCCGGCCAAATCGCGTTTTTTGCCTCTCTCACTGACGGCAGCATCGGCATCTGGGCGAGCGATCGGACCGGCGTTTTGCAGCTCATCGCCCGCACGGGCGACCCGCTGGAAGTGGCGGCCGGCGACTTCCGCACGATCAGCTACGTAAGATTTTTTGACAGCTTACCCAATAGCGACCGCCAGTCCAAATTAAACAACTTGGGGCAGCTCGTCTTCTCGGCCAATTTCACCGACGGCACCGGAGGCATCTTCGTCTCCAACCGCGTCGCCGTCCCCGAGCCGTCTGCGCTCGCGCTCGCCGCGGCTGGATTCGCCTTGTGCATCGTGCGACGCCGACGACGCGCGCACTATACCTGTCAAAATCTGGTGCGCACAACTGACCGCCTGCGGCGACTCAGCCTCGTTCTCGCAGTCGGCGTATGCGTCACTTTTTTCGTTTCCGCACCGATGGCAGCCCACGCCGCCGCGGTTCGCACAGTCGCCCTCACCGGCCAGCAAGCCCCCGGCACGCCCAGCGGCGTGAACTACAGCAGCTTGAGTAGCGCGCCCCGACTGAACGAGACCGGGCAAACCGCATTTGCGGCCAACCTCGCCGGCCCGGGCGTGGATTCCAGCAACAACGGAGGCATCTGGTCGGAGGGTTCCGGCAGCCTGGCGCTGGTGGCCCGTGGGGGTGATCACGCCCCCGGCACAGCCAGCGGCGTGAACTTCGGCCTCTTATCTAACCCAACTGCCCTCTATGAATCACCCATGCTGAATGACGTCGGCCAAACCGCGTTTTTTGGTAGTGCCGCCGGCAGCGGTGTGGGGTATCACGGCATTTGGGCGACTGATCGGACCGGCATCTTGCAGCTCATCGCCCGCGAGGGCGACCCGCTGGAAGTCGCGCCCGGCGACCTCCGCACGATCAGTGAGTTAGGGTTCGTCCGTTTCGGCACGGGAAATAGCGACGGCCGGCCCAGCGGATTCAACAACTTGGGCCAGCTCGCCTTTTCTGCCAGTTTCACCGATGGCTCCTCAGGCGTCTTCGTCTCGAACCGCGTCGCCGTCCCCGAGCCGTCTGCGCTGGCGCTCGCCGCAGCTGGATTCGCCTTGTGCATCGTGCGACGACGACGACGAGCGCGCCAACCGTGTCAAAATCCGGTGCGCATATCTGACCACCGGCGGCAACTCAGCACCGTTCTTGCACTCGGCGTGAGCGCCACTTTTTTCGTTGCCGCACCGATGGCCGCCCACGCCGCCGCGGTTCGCACGGTCGCCCTCAGCGGCCAGCCGGCCCCCGGCACGCTCAGCGGCGTGAACTTTAGAACATTCTCCCGGTCGCCGGTGCTGAATGATGCCGGCCAGACCGCGTTTGGCGCCTTCCTCACTGGTAATGGAGTGGATTCCACCAACACGGTCGGCATTTGGACAGAGGGCTCTGGCAGGTTAGCGCTCGTTGCCCGCGACGGAAGTCCGGCCGCCGGCACGCCCAGCGGCGTGAACTATCGCATCAATCCACTGTCGCTCGTGCTAAACGACGCCGGCCAGACCGCGTTTCTCGCACGACTCACTGGCAGCGGCGTGAGTGCCGCCAACGACGTGGGCTACTGGTCGGAGGGCTCCGAAGGGCTGGCGATGGTGGCCCGCAGCGGGGATCAAGCCCCCGGCACCTCCGCCGGCGTAAACTTTCGCATCGACTGGCTTAGCTGGCCCGTGTTAAACAACGCCGGCCAAATTGCGTTTGAGGCACGCCTCACTGGCAGTGGCGTGGACTCCACCAACGACCAAGGCCTCTGGTCGGAGGGTTCCGGCAGCCTGACGCTGGTCGCGCGCAGCGGAAGCCAAGCGCCGGGCACTCCCAGCGGCGTGAACTTCAGCAGCGGCAACTACAACTTTTCGCCCGTGCTGAACGACGCCGGCCAGACAGCGTTTTCGGCTACCCTCACCGGCCTCGGAGTGGATTCCACAAACTACAATGGCCTCTGGTCGGAGCGTTCCGCAGGGCTGGCGCTGGTGGCCCGCGCGGGAGACCAAGCCCCTGGCATGCCCAGCGGCGTGAACTTCGACCCCCGCTTATTCTTCCTTGTACCCGAGCTGAACAACGCCGGCCAAACCGCGTTTTATGCCTCTCTATCCGGCAGCGGCGTGGATTCCACCAACAACGAGGGCCTCTGGTCGGAGGGTTCCGGCAGCCTGACGCTGGTGGCGCGCCGCGGGGACCAAGCCCCCGGCCCGCCCGCCTGGATCAACTACCAATATTTCTATTCGCCGGTGCTGAATGACGCAGGCCAGATAGCGTTTAATACCCGCAGCGGCAGCTACTTCACCTTTTATGTGGAAGACATCTATTCGGAGGGTTCCGCAGGGCTGGCGCTCGTCGCCGAAAAATCGGGCTACTTTCATTCGCTCACGCTGAACGCGGCTGGCCAAATCGCGTTTAGCGCCGAATCGGGCGGCATCTTGGCAACCAATCGGACCGGCGCCTTGCAGCTCATCGCCCGCGAAGGCGACCTGTTGGAAGTGGCTCCCGGCGATTTCCGCACAATCATGCAGCTAAACGCTGTTGGCGTTGGCGACACGGGCAACAGCGACGGTCGGCCGAGCTGGTTTAACAACTTGGGTCAGCTTGCCTTCTGGGCCAGCTTCACCGACGGCTCCTCGGGCATCTTCGTCTCCAACCGCGTCGCCGTCCCCGAGCCGTCCGCCTTCGCCCTTGCCGCCGCGGGACTGGGGGTTTACATCGTGCATCGCCGACGACGTGCGCACCAGGACAATCGAACCGCTGTACGTACAAATCGCTGTGCCCAGCGACTCAGCATGGTTCTTGCTGTTGCCTTGAGCACTGCGCTTCAGCAAGCCCAGCCCGTCGCGCACGCCGCCACGGTTCGCACGGTCGCGCTCAGCGGAAAGCAAGCGCCCGGCTCGCTCAGCGGCGTGAACTACAGCGGCTTCAATTCGCCGGTGCTGAACGACGCCGGCAAAACCGCGTTTCGTGGCACGCTTACCGGCAGCGGCATTGATGCCACGAACGACGTTGGCATCTGGTCGGAGGGTTCGGGCAGCCTGGCGCTCGTGGCCCGCGAGGGGAGCCAGGCCCCCGGCACGCCCAGCGGCGTGAACTACAGCACTATCCCATTACCATCCGTGCTGAACGACGTCGGCCAGATCGCGTTTACCGCCCTCCTCTCCGACGGCGGCTCTGGCGTCTGGTCGGAGGGTTCGGGCAGCCTGGCGCTGGTCGCGCGCACGGGCAGCCAAGCGCCGGGCACATCCAGCGGCGTGACCTACAGTTCCTTCGGATTAAGTCCACCTCCTCTACTGAACGACGCCGGCCAAACCGCGTTTTTTGCCGTCCTCACTCGTAGCGGCGTGGTGAGTGACATCAACGACACTGGCATCTGGTCGGAGGGTTCTGGCAGCCTGGCACTCGTCGCCCGCGAGGGAGACCACGCCCCCGGCACGGCCAGCGGCGTGAATTACAACGAGTTTAATAGTCGGTTCGTAATGAACGACGCTGGCCAGACCGCGTTTTCTGCCAGCCTCACCGGTAGCGGCGTAGATTCCACCAACGGCGGTGGCATCTGGTCGGAAGGTTCCGGCAGTCTGGCGCTGGTGGCACGAAGAGGAGACCACGCCCCGGGCACGCCCAACGGCGTGAACTATTTGTACATGTTTAGTACGCCCGGGCTGAACGACGCCGGCCAAACCGCGTTTAAATTCAGCCTCGCCGGTAGTGGCGTGGATGCCACCAACTACCGAGGCGTCTGGTCGGAGGGTTCCGGCAGCTTGGCCCTGGTGGCCCGCGAGGGAGACCATGCCCCCGACACGCCCAGCGGGGTGAACTTCAGCAGCTTGATTAATGGCGAGCCCGTGCTGAACAATGCCGGCCAGACCGAGTTTAAGGCAAACATCACCGGTAGTGGCGTGGATGCCACCAACGACACAGGCATCTGGTCGGGGGGTTCCGGCAACCTGGCGCTGGTGGCCCGCGAGGGAGACCACGCCCCCGGCACGCCCAGCGGCGTGAGTTACGGCGACTTCAACGGCACTTCCCTGGTGCTGAACGACGCCGGGCAAATCGCGTTTTTGCAGGGCTCAGGAATCTGGGCCACCGATCGGATCGGCGCCATGCAGCTCATCGTCCGCGCTGGCGACCCGCTCGAAGTGGCGCCCGGCGACATCCGCACGATCAGTTCCTTATCTTTCAATTTTGCCGGCATTGGCACGAGCAATAGCAACGGTCTCCCCAGCGGATTCAACAACCTGGGCCAGCTCGCCTTCGTCGCAAGGTTTACCGACGGCACTTCGGGCATCTTCGTCTCCAACCGCGTCGCGGTCCCCGAGCCGTCGTCATATTCAGCGATCCTCGTTGGCGTCCTTTGTTTAAGCTTCCACGTTCGGAGAACTACCCCATGAAATCCGTCTTGCGCTTGTCGTGCGTCTTGGTTGGGCTGAGCAGTTTCTCCGTTGTCACGGCGCAGGATATCTATCCAGACTTTGCCTTGGTGGTACACCTTCCGAGCTACGAGGCCTTCCTCAGAAATCTGGGGAGCTCACCGATCAGAGTCGATGGCTATGCGATCGCTTCCGCGTCGGGGTCACTGAACGTTGCCAGTTCGGCGCCCTTGGATTCCGCCGGCCCGGAGATTGTAGCGGCGCTCGGCCCCGGGGCGGATGCGTTCGTGAAGGCCAACCCGAGTCCAACATCCTTGGCCGAATTGAATCCATTAAGTTCGGCGACCTGGCAGCCCGGTCAGTCCTGGAGCATCGGGTTTCCATTCAAGTCGGCCGATCCGGGTTTTGTTCTCGACGCTGTGTTTCGATTCTCTTCCCCCGATGGCTTGGTGCTTCCAGGCGGGTTGGAGGTTGCGCCGGGCGACTTGTTCCCGGCGGCGCTGGTGGTGATTCCCGAGCCATCGAGCGGCACATTGAGCCTGTTGGCCGCGGTGGGTTTTCTCGGCCTTGCAGTTTCTACACGAATGAGGAGCGTATGAATCGTCGAGCGCTTGTCACGGCGTGGTTTCTTTCGATTCTTCTAACAGTCGTCGCTCACGCCGCCGCGGTTCGCACGGTCGCCCTCAGCGGCCAGCCGGCTCCTGGCACGGCCACCGGCGTGAACTACAGTAGCTTGAGTCAGCGCCCCGACTGAACGAGACCGGGCAAACCGCATTTGCGGCCAACCTCGCCGGCCCGGGCGTGGATTCCAGCAACAACGGAGGCATCTGGTCGGAGGGTTCCGGCAGCTTGGCGCTGGTGGCCCGTCGCGGGAGCCAGGCGCCCGGCACGCCCAGCGGCGTGAACTACACCTTATTGGGTAGCAACTTCGTGCTGAATGACGCCGGCCAAACGGCGTTTCGTGCCACCCTCACCGGCACCGGTGTGGGCGCCACCAACAATCAAGGCATCTGGTCGGAAGGTTCCGGCAGCCTGGCGCTGGTGGCCCGCTACGGGAATCAGGCCGCCGGTGCGCCCAGCGGCGTTAACTACTACTCCTTCTCAACGAGATTGCCCGTGCTGAACAACGCCGGCCAAACTGCGTTTTTTGCCTACGCAACCACTTCCCCTCCTGGCAGTGGAGTTAACGGCATCTGGTCGGAAGGCTCGGGCAGCGTGGCGATCGGTCGCGCTCGACGGGAGCCAAGCTCCCGGTATGCCCAGCGGCGTTAACTTCGCCCCATCGCGTTCGGGTTCAGCCCGCCTGTGCTGAACAACGCGGGTCAAACTGCGTTTTATGCCGAAACAAACACTAGCGGGCTGGGGAGTCGCGGCATCTGGTCGGAGGGTTCCGGCAGCCTGGCGCTGGTGGCCCGTGGGGGTGATCACGCCCCCGGCACAGCCAGCGGCGTGAACTTCGGCCAATTCGATTTCGATTCGCCTGCGCTGAACAATCGCGGCGAGACCGCGTTTGAAGCCCAGATCATCGGCAGCGGTGTGGATTCCACGAATGACACAGGCATCTGGTCGGAGGGTTCCGGCAGCCTGGCGCTGGTGGCCCGCGAGGGAGAGCACGCGCCCGGCACGTCCAGCGGCGTGAACTTTGGCAATACCCCGGACAGTCAATCGCCCGTGCTGAACGACGCCGGCCAGACCGCGTTTTATACCACTCTCATCGGCAGCGGCGTAAACTCCACCAATGACGCTGGCATCTGGTCGGAGGGTTCCGGCAGCTTGGCGCTAGTGGCACGCGAGGGAGACCACGCGCCGGGTACATCCGGCGACTCGTTCAGCGACTTTGTTTTTTTTGGGAGCCTCTACCCGACGCCCGCGCTGAACGACGCCGGCCAGACCGCGTTTTGGGCCCACCTCGCCAGCGGTGGAATAGGGATTTGGGCGACCGATCGGACCGGTGCCTTGCAGCTCATCGTCCGCAGCGGCGACCCGCTAGAAGTCGGCGCCTGGCGACTTCCGAACTATTACTAACGTTGGGGGCTCAGTCGTCGGTTTGGACTTCGTTGCCGGCTCGGGCAACGGCGACGGTCGCCCCAGCGGATTCAACAACTTGGGCCAGCTCGCCTTCCGGGCCAGTTTCACGGACGGCTCCTCGGGCATCTTCGTCTCGAACCGCGTCGCCGTCCCGGAGCCAGTTTCGCTGCTGCACGCGGCGCTGGCCGCCGCGGGACTTTTACGTCGGCGGCGAGCAAACTAACCCTCCGCTCAACCGAAAGAAGCTGGATTCTGTGCGACAACTCACCCCCATCTCGCCTAGCATGATGAGTGCCTGAACCGCAGGGAAAGCTGGCGACATGGGCGACCCACACGACATTAAATCGATCTTCCTGGCCGCCATCGAGAAACCGCCGGCCGAGCGGGCCGCGTTTTTGGACGAAGCCATCGGCGGCGACGCCGCCCTCCGCGCGCGGGTCGAGGCCCTGCTCAAGGCCCACGACAATCCCGACAGCTTCCTCGAGGAGCCGGCCGCCGAGTTCGGCGCGACGATCGACCTGTCTCCCGCCGAGCCGCCGCTGGCCGAACAGCCCGGCACGCTCATCGGCCCCTACAAGCTGCTGGAGCAGATCGGCGAAGGGGGCATGGGCGTCGTCTACATGGCCGAGCAGCAGGAGCCGGTCCGCCGCACGCGTCGCGCTCAAGGTCATCAAGCCGGGCATGGACACCCGGCAGGTCATCGCCCGCTTCGAGGCCGAGCGGCAGGCCCTGGCGCTGATGGACCATCCGAACATCGCCCGGGTGCTCGACGCCGGGGCGACCGACGTCGGGCCGGCCCTACTTCGTGATGGAACTGGTCCGCGGCGTCCCGATCACCGAGTACTGCGACCAGAACAACCTGCCGGTCCGCGAGCGGCTGGAGCTGTTCGTCCAGGTCTGCCAGGCGGTGCAGCACGCCCATCAGAAGGGCATCATCCACCGCGACCTCAAGCCGTCCAACGTCCTGGTCACGCTCACGACGGCACGGCCGGTGCCCAAGGTCATCGACTTCGGCATCGCCAAGGCGATCGGGCCAGCAGCTGACCGAGAAGACGCTGTTCACCGACTTCGCCCAGATGATCGGCACGCCGCTCTACATGAGTCCCGAGCAGGCGGAGATGAGCGGGCTGGACATCGACACGCGCAGCGACATCTATTCGCTGGGCGTGCTGCTCTACGAACTGCTGACCGGCACGACGCCGTTCGACCAGCGAGCGACTGCGAGCAGGCGGCCTTCGACGAAATCCGCCGGATCATCCGCGAGGAGGAGCCGCCGAAGCCCAGCACGCGGATCAGCACGCTGGGCGACACGCTGCACGGCCATCGCGGCCCATCGCCAGGTCGATCCGCGCCGGCTGAGCCAGCTCGTCGCGCGGCGAGCTCGACTGGATCGTGATGAAGGCGCTGGAGAAGGACCGCAACCGCCGCTACGAGACGGCCAACGGCTTCGCCGCCGACGTGCAGCGCTATCTGCACGACGAGCCGGTCAGGCCTGCCCGCCGTCGGCCGGCTACCGGTTTCGCAAGTTCGCCCGCCGCAATCGCGTGGGCATCATTACAGCGATGCTGGTCGCCGGAGCGTTGGTGCTGGGCACGGTGGTCAGCACCTGGCAGGCAATCCGCGCCACGCGGGCCGTGCAATTGACCGAAGCGGCCCGAGTGGCAGAAGCCGAACAACGGGCCGAAGCGGAGCGACAACGCCAACAGGCCAGAGCCAACGAGCAGAAGGCGCAAACCGAAGCCACCAAGAGCCAGCAGGTCGCACAATTCCTTACCGACATGCTTGAGGCTGCCGGTCCAGGCGTGGCCCGCGGACGGGATGCGACGCTACTCCGCGAGATTCTGGACAAGACAGCCGACCGGGTAGACAAAGATCTCAAGGACCAACCCGAAGTCCAGGGCGACTTGTGGTTCACGTTGGGAACCACCTTCGGGCAAATGGGGGATTTCGGGCGTGCGGCAACTCTATTGCAGCATGCCGTGGATTGCTTCCGTGTCGCCCAGGCGGCGACAACAAAAAGCTCGCGCTGGCACTGGCTTCGTTGGGCCGCTGCCAGAGTTTTACCGGTAAGGTCGCGGACGGCATGTCCAACGCGCGGCTCGGGCTCGACATCGCCCGCCGCTATGGCGATCAGGAGACGTTGGCGATCTGCCTGATCTGCATGGGTAAAGCCTGCGATATCTATGGACTCGAAGCCGCCGAAGCCGTGCCGTACTTCCGTGAGGCCGTGGACGTATACAGAAAACTCGGCAACAACCCAGTAGCCTTGGCCGATTGCTTACCGTTCATCGCTGGCTCGGACTCGGAGGCCATACCGTTGATTCGCGAAGCGCTCGCTTTGCACCGGCAGCACCTGGGTCCGGATCATCCCAAAGTTGCGAGCAATCTCGATTCACTTGGTCAAGTGTTGCTTGCGCACGGCGACTACGAAGAAGCCGAGCACGTACTTCGTGAGACCGTCGCTCTATACCGCAAAATCTACGACCCAAGCTACCCGTATCATCGATCAACGCGGCGCACGCTGGCTGCGGCGATCGTAATGCAGCAGAAATGGGACGAAGCCGAATCCGTCGCACGTCAGGCGGTCGATCCGACGTCGCCGGACGGCGTCGATTGGGACCTGCTCGGCCGAGTAAATGCGTACCGCGGTCATTGGTCCGCGGCAGCCGAGCAGCTTGGGCGGGCCATCGAGCGGAATCCTGGCATGGACAAATATCGAGCGGCGGTCGCGCTCGTGGCGGCTGGGCAAGAGGAGCCGTACCGGCAACTTCGCCGGCGTTTCTTCGACAACTACTCGACCGAGTCTCCCGACGGTGCAAGGGCGCTGGCCTTTCTGCTGCGGCCGGTTGACGGCGAAGAGCGGGCCAATTTGGAACAGCTCGTCGAATCATCCTATTACACCAAGATGGGGCCCCTCGTCACCTCCCGAGGGCGTCTGGACAAGGCATTGGCACTGTATCGCCTCGGCCGTTATCAGCCCGCCCTAAACGCGGCCACTCCGGCCTTGATCGACGGCTCGCGTTTGCCCAATCAGGCACAAGCTTGGTTCATTCAGGCCCTGGCCGGAGCTCGCTTGCAGCGGATCGAATCGGCTCGCTCCGCGCTCGCTCACGGCGACACCTTGCTCGGCACGCCCGAGCGGAACAGTCACGGCGACTTCCTGGAGGACTCGTTTGATTGGCGGATCGCCGAATTTCTCCGCGCCGAAGCCACCGAACTTCTGGGCATCTCTGAACCGGCGCCATCGCCCACGAAGCCGTAGTCACATCTCTTTACAGCGACTCTCTTTACCGCCACGTCTCGCCACAGCGAGTCGGCAACTCGGCGAGCCCGACGGTTGGATCGGACGCCCTTCGCGTCCTCCGTGCGATCGTGTCAAATTCTTTTTGGATTCCGTGAGACAAATCCCCGCCCACGTCGCATGGAGCGGTGAGACATCACGGTAGGTAGGGCTTTTCGGCTCGCCACCGCGAGTCGCCCGGCCACGGCGGGCAAGCCGTGGCGACCTGACGACGACCCGAATGTCGGCCCCAAAGGGCTGACCTAAACCCGATCGCCTGGGGGAATTCTCATGAAACGCCGCACGCATGTGTGCTTGTTTTGCTTTGTTCTGACGTCCGCCGCCGCGGCTTCGGCGGCGCCGATGTATCACCTCACCACTCTGGCCACGTTCAACGGTGCGAACGGGGGTAATCCCATTGCCGGCCTGATCGCCGACGCCAGCGGCAATCTGTACGGTACGACGTCTGGCGGCGGGGCAAACAACGCCGGCACCGTGTTCCAGCTGGCTGCCGGCACGCACGCGCTCACCACCCTGGCCACCTTCAACGGCGCGAATGGGAGCGATCCCGCCGCCGACCTGCTCATGGACGCCAGCGGCAACCTATATGGCACGACGTTCACCGGCGGGGCGAACAATCAAGGCGCCGTGTTCGAGGTGGCCGCTCTCACGCATGTACTCAGCACTTTGGCCACGTTCAACGGTACGAATGGGTTTAATCCGGTCGGAGGGCTGCTCGCCGACACAGACGGCAATCTGTACGGCACGACGAATCTAGGGGGGGCGAACAGTTCGGGTATCGCGTTCAAACTCGCCGCCGAGACACATGCGGCTCAGCACCTTGTCCACTTTCACTGGCTCGAACGGGCGCAACCCCTACGCCAAACTGATAGCCGACACAGAAGGCAACCTCTACGGCACGACGCGGTTCGGCGGGGCGAATAATCGAGGCACCGTGTTCGAGCTGGCCGCCGGGGCGCACACGTTTAGCACCCTCGTCTCGTTCAACGGTGCGAACGGGGGTAATCCCATTGCCGGCCTGATCGCCGACGCCAGCGGCAATCTGTACGGTACGACGTCTGGCGGCGGGGCAAACAACGCCGGCACCGTGTTCCAGCTGGCTGCCGGCACGCACGCGCTCACCACCCTGGCCACCTTCAACGGCGCGAATGGGAGCGATCCCGCCGCCGACCTGCTCATGGACGCCAGCGGCAACCTATATGGCACGACGTTCACCGGCGGGGCGAACAATCAAGGCGCCGTGTTCGAACTTTCGCCCGTGCCCGAGCCCTCGGCCTTCGCTCTCGCCGCCGCCGGCATTTTTAGTGCGGTCGTCCATCGCCAGAGGAGACTCTCATGAGACGCATCACTCTTATCGTCGGAATGCTGTCGGGGTGCATGTCCGCCGCAGCTTCGGCCGCGCCGACGTATCAGCTCACCACACTGGCCACATTCAATCGCACGAATGGCCAGAATCCCTACGCCGGCTTGATAGCCGACTCTGGCGGCAACCTCTATGGCGCCACGGCGGCCGGCGGAGCCAACCTACACGGCAACGTGTTCGAGGTGGTCGCCAGCTCGCACGCGCTCACCACCCTGGCCACGTTCAACGGTACGAACGGGGATAGCGCCGACGCCGGCTTGATAGTCGACGCCAGCGGCAACCTCTTCGGCACGACGGCGCAAGGCGGGGCAAACGGCTATGGCACGGTGTTCGAAGTGGCCGCCGGCACGCACGCGCTCACCACCCTGGCCACGTTTAATGTCACCAACGGAGCTTTTCCCGAAGCCGGCCTGATTGTCGACGTCAGCGGCAACCTTTACGGCACGACGTGGCAGGGCGGGGCGAACGGCGACGGCACGATATTTGAGGTGGCCAATGATGCCAATCATACGCTCAGTACGCTGGTCACATTCAACGGCGCGAACGGGGCTAATCCGCTCGGCGACTTAATCGCCGACTCCAGTGGCAATTTCTACGGCACGACGCGGTCCGGCGGGGCGAATAACCGCGGAACCGTGTTCCAATTGGCCGCCGGCACGCACATTCTTAGCACCTTGGCCACGTTTAATGGCTCGAACGGGAATGAGCCCCACGCCGGACTGATCGCCGACACGAGCGGCAACTTCTATGGCACCACGGCGTTTGGCGGGGCGAACAACAAAGGCACGGTGTTCGAGGTGGCTAACGACCTCAACCACACGCTCAGCACTTTGGTCGCGTTCGATGGCGCGAACGGGTCTAGTCCCTACGCCGGCGTACTTGTCGATGCGAGCGGCAACATCTACGGGACGACGAGCGCAGGCGGGGCGAACAACAAGGGCACGGTGTTCAAGGTGGCCGCCGGGACTCACGCGCTCATCACCCTGGCCACCTTCAATGGTACGAACGGTGCTAATCCCCGCGCCGGTCTGCACAGAAACAATCCATCACTGCCGGGGCTGGGCGGTCTGGGCTGAACTTGCCTGTGTTTGGTCTCATGTCTTGCCGATTCCAAGAAAACGTTCGTTCTCCGCGCGGGCGTAGAAATACTTCTTCGCCAGTTCGGCGACGACGACATAGAGCACCGTCAGTCCGATCATCAGCAGCATCAGCGGCGCCGGCAGAGGGACGAAGCCCAACAGCGAATTGAACGGGAGATAAGGCAATACCAGGGTAATGCCAATCACGACGATGGTGCTCGCGAGCAACAGGTTCCCCGGACGGCTGCGAAAGAACACACGGCGGGTCCGCACGACCAGCGCGATCACCAACTCGGTCAACAGCGACTCGATGAACCAGCCCGTGCGGAACTCTTCTGGTGTCGCATGGAACAGAAATAGCAGCGTCCCAAAGGTCAGAAAGTCGAAGATCGAGCTGACCAGACCGAAGAGCACCATGTAGCGGCTGATGAACTGCGTATCCCAGCGGCGCGGCTTGGCGACCCATTCCGGGTCCACGTTGTCGCCCGCGATCGTGGTGGCCGGAATGTCGGACAGGAAGTTGTTGAGCAGGATCTGTGAGGCGAGCAGCGGCAGAAACGGCAAGAACAGCGAAGCCGCGGCCATGCTGAACATGTTGCCGAAATTCGCGCTGATGGTCGTCAGGATGTATTTGAGCGTGTTGGCAAACGTCCTGCGGCCTTCGTCAATGCCGTCTCGCAAGATGTCCAAGTCCTGTTCAAGCAGCAACAGGTCGGCAGCGTCCTTCGCCACATCCACGGCGGTATTCACCGAGATGCCGACGTCAGCGGCGTGCAGGGCGGGTGCGTCATTGATGCCGTCGCCCATATAACCGACGACGTGCCCGGTCTTCTGCAAGGCCAGGATAATGCGCTCCTTCTGGTTGGGATCCACTTCGGCGAAGATGGTTGTGCGTTCGGCGGCATGCCAGAGCGCCTCGTCCGCCAAGCCGTGCAAGTCGGTTCCGGTCAGCAAGCCGCCGACTCGGTAGATTTCACAGCCTCTGCGACGTGCCGCGCCACCAACTGGTTATCGCCGGTGATGATCTTGAGCTGTACGCCGCGTTCGGCGAGATCGACGATCGTTTGCGCGACATCGGCCTTAGGGGGATCGAAGAACAACAAAAAGCCGGCAAACTGAAGTGCGTTTTCGTCTTCGCGCGAATACGATTCGGTACGCGCATCGGTTGGCTTGATGGCCACGCCCAGGACGCGAAAGCCCTGGCCACTCCATTGGCGATATCGCTCGATGATGTCCGCCCGCCTGGCGTCGTCCAGCGGGCAGGCTGTACCAGCGTTCTGAACGGTGCTGCATGTCTGCAGAACATTTTCCAGCGCCCCTTTGGTGATCAGGGTGCGCGCCCCCTGCTTGTCGGCGACGACCACGCTCAGTCGTTTGCGGATAAAGTCGTAGGGAATCTCGTCGACTTTTTGCTCGGCGCTGATATCCAGGGCGGCCTTCTGTCCGAAGGCATTGATGGCCTCGTCCAAGGGATTGTTCAAACCGGTCTGATGGTGGGCGTTGAGATAGGCGTAACGGAGCACCGCGGTCGACGGCTGTCCCTGGGCGTCGAGCGTACTATCAAGCACGACGACGCCCTCCGTCAGCGTGCCGGTCTTGTCCGTGCAAAGGACATCCATGCTGCCGAAGTTCTCGATGGCGTTCAGCCTTCGCACGATGACGCCGCGTTTCGCCATCCGCTGTGCTCCGTGCGAGAGCGTGATGCTGATGATGGCCGGCAAGAGTTCAGGCGTCAGGCCCACAGCCAGGGCGAGCGCGAAGAGCAGCGAATCCAACGGAGGCTTGTGCGCGGACGATGTTGATCGCCAAGACGACGACCACCATCACCAGCATGACTCGCGTGAGCAGATAGCCGAAACGCTGGACTCCGCGTTCAAACTCCGTCTCCGGCGGGCGCAACTTGAGTCGCTCCGCAATCTGGCCGAACACCGTTGCCTTGGCCGTCTGCACGATCAGCACGCGTGCGGTTCCACTGCGCACGTTGGTGCCCATGAACACACAGTTGACACGCTCCGTCAAGCTGGCATTGGCCGCCACTTTCTCCGGCTTCTTTTCTACCGGGAAGACTTCGCCGGTAAGCACCGCCTGGTTCACAAATAGATCGTTTGCCTCCAGGACGACCCCATCGGCTGGAATCAGGCTGCCCGCCGAAAGCAGTACCACATCTCCCGGCACGACTTGCTCGGAAAGCACCACGCGCGATTGACCATCGCGCACCACGCTGGACTTGATCGTGAGCGTCGATCGTAGCTTCTCGATTGCGTTGCTGGCCCGATATTCCTGCACGAAACCCGAGCGTCGTGCTGCCAAGCACCACGGCCAAGCACGATCGCGGCATCTGGCCATTCTCCTGCGATGACGGAAATAATGGCCGCGAACGACAAGAATCAGAACCAGCGGGCTCTTGAACTGGTTCAGAAGCAACGCGAAGGTGGTGGTTTGGCCTCCCGCTTTGAGGGCGTTGGGACCATATTGCTTCAGACGTCGCTCCGCATCATCCTGGCTGAGGCCATTTGACGAGGTCCGCAACTCCGTCAGGAGTTGCTCCGGTGCAATGCTCCAGTAATCGGCGATTGCCGGCCGACCTTCATCGGGCCGCGCGGCGTGCGGATTGCCGGTAAACAGCTTGGCCCAGAAAGTCACTCGACCTCTCCGATTGAGATTGAAAATCGATTCTACACCCGCACAAAATCGATAAATCCCTGCTCAATGTTGACGCTGACGAGCTTAACTCGAAGGCGATCGCCAACGTCGAATCCCTGAGCACCTTCGACCAGCTTCCCCTCTACGGGCGGCTGGAGCACTCGAACCCAGGTCCCCTTGTCTGCCGCTCCGGTTACCAAGGCGTCGAAGGTCTCCCCGATACGATCAGCGAGAAATAACGCCGCGGCCGATTTCCGCACGCGCCGCTCCACTTTATTTGCGGCATCTTCCTGCTCCGTGCAATGTTTGGCCAAAGAGGTTAACTCGTCATTGCGATAAGGAGCGGCAGTGCCGGCAATGGCCGCTTTGTGGAGCCGTTGCGTGATCAGATCCGGATATCGCCGGTTGGGTGCAGTCGAATGAGTGTAGTCGCGCACGGCTAGCCCAAAGTGCCCCGGAGATTCATCGCCCGGCAATTCAAGCACGTATTCTCCCGCGCCCAACAACTTAACGATCGTTAATGACAAGTCCGGGAACCGCAGTGGATCGGCCTGGTGCCGATTGCTTAAGAACTCGGCAAGCGCCACGGCGCTCGGCTCGGCGGGAAGCACAGCGCCAAGACTGGCAGCCACTTCCACAATACGATTCCAGCGATTTGGCGTACGAACGATTCGTCGCAAGCTAGGTGAATGGCACTGCTCAAGGAACTTGGCCGACACACCATTGGCGCCGATCATGAAATCTTCGATTAGTTCTCGGGCGCAATTTTTGGATTCTTGTTCCAAACCCCGGATTTGACCGTCGCTCATGATCGCCCGCGGCTCAATGGCCTGCAGGTCCAGCGCGCCGTGCTCGTGGCGCAGCTGTTTCATTGCTTTCGAAACCCGCTTCTGCAGCTGTAATTGGTCGGCTAATCCTACGACGGTGGCCACCTTGGGAGGCATCTTTGCTTTTCCATCGAGCCAGGCTGCCACGCTGTTGTACGCCAGCTGGGCGTGGTTTCTTACTGTCGCCCGATAGATCGTCCCCGCACCGAGCGAGCCATCGCGGGCTACGACCATTTCGGTAACGACTGCGGTGCGGTCCTCGCCTTCGGAAAGTGAGGTCAAATCGGTCGACAGCTTCTCGGGTAACATGGGAAACACTTGAGCGGCCGTGTACACCGAAGTCGTGTTGCGCTGGGCCTGCTGATCGATTGGCGAGCCGGGGAGGACCAATACATCGACATCGGCAATGGCTACCAGGATCTTCGTCGCGCCATCGGTTAACTCCTGGGCGACCGTCAATTGGTCGAGATCTCGTGAATCATCATTGTCGATCGAGCACCACAAGAGCTCGCGCAAGTCCAACAGGCCGTCGCTAGGCTCGGCCGCCTTCTGGATCGAGTCCAATTGTTGCAAGGCGCTGGGGGAGAAGTCCGGATCCAGCCCGCGGTCGATCATCGCCCGACGGGCAATTTCTCTGAGGATGCTGCGGTTATCGGCTTTCGTGCTCATGGGATTGATTTCCAGTGTTGAGTATTTCTTGCGTTACTCGCGGCGCTCCGGCGGCGCTTGCCGCACGCTCGGCGGCACGAATTGCTGGGTCAATAAGCGAATCTGTTCTTGTGCGTCCGCCAACGTGGCAACAACGGTTGCACCGTAACCGATGCGCTCGGTTGCCTTGCTTAGGTCACCGTTCATGTCCCACAGTCCTACGATTAGGTTCACTTTTGGGAATCGACGCCGAAGCTGCTTGCACAGGTAACGCGCGTGCATCATGGCACCGGGAGGCGTGGCAGAAACACAAACTATGTCGGCGTTGCGCCGGTCCACAGAATCCATCATCTCACTGGCCAGAGACGTAAGCGAAACTACCTCGACAACACATTTGATCGTCTCCAAAACGTGCGCGAGCATCATTGAAGCGATTTCATCCGCCTCACTTCGGGCCGGCAGCGAGAGGATGCAAAGCTTTGGCGAACTTATTGAATCAGGTGGGCCGGAATTATCGCTTTCCACTGGCCAGTTCTCGGTACTCTCTTGCGCTTCCAATTCTTGCTGGCGATCAATTCGGTCTTGAATCATCTCCTTCAGACTGTCCATGATGAACTTATGCTTTCCATCGTTGAATTCGCCGCGATGCCAATGCGTTTCGGTCAAGGCCAAAGCTGGGATCAGCACCGTGTCATAGACTTCGACGAGCGGCTTGTGTTTAAGCAGGTCCTCAAGCAATTCGTCTGCCTCCTCTTGATCTCCCGCTACGAGTCGCTGATAGATGCGCTTTTGTGGCTCAAAGACGGGCTCATTGCCCAGCAGAATATCCAAGAAAGATAGTTGCGGAACGTGCTTGCCGACCACTAACAGGCATACGGTTAAGGGGGTCGCCAGCAGCAGCCCAACAGGTCCCCACAGCCACATCCAGAAGACCGCCGCCACCAGGACGGCCACGGCCGACACGCCGGTGTTCTTGCCATACAACCACGGCTCTAGGACGTTGTTGCTGAACAGCTCCAGCACCACAAACAATCCCGCCGCCATTAGTGGCGCTACCCAGCCTGTCGAGATGGCCATCGCTAGGCCGATCGGCATCGCAGCGGCAATCCACGGGCCGATGTAGGGAATGAACCTCAGGGCTGCAGCCAATATCCCCCACAGGATGGCGCTGGGCACACCAATCAGGTACAGCCCGATGCCGACGGAAATGCCAAACGTCACATTGACGACAAACAACATCGAGAGATAGCGGCTGACCCGCGCGTTGGCGTCTTCCAGCATTTGCGTGGTCACCGTCCCGTGGCCTTTTCCAGCCAAGTGGATGAATCGATCGCGCAAATCCTCACGCCGGATGAGGAAGAACACGACAAGCACGATGACGATGCCGATCGTGCCCAGCGTCTCCAGCAGTGTGCCAAACATGCCGCCAAATATTTGCAGCGGGCTCGCTGGCGAGGGAATGATGCGCACCGAGAAGGGCAGTGCGCTGGTTCCTTTCGGCTCGGCGGCCGGTTCAGAAAGCAAGGTATTCTGGCCGATTTCTACTGCTCTTTTTGTAATATTGCTGAGTGTGGCCGCTGCGTATTGGTTCACCGAGCTTAGCTTCGTCTCGATATTGTTCTGATACTCGGGGATCTTGGGTGCCAAATTGGTCATTTGAACAATTGCGGTCCAGGTTAGGATTCCCAACATCGTGAAGCCCAGGATGGCCGTTACCAACACGGCTGGGATACGGCCCAACCGCCAGCGCTCAAGCCAGTCACAAACCGGCATTAGCAAGAAGCTCAGCAGAGCGGCGAGCGTCAAGGGAACCAGGAGACTCTTCGCCAGGTACAGAGCTGCAATGACAATGGCGGTCGACGCCAGCGTCGAGATCCAAGATGATTTGACGATTTCTTCCGGGCGTGCCATTAGACCCTCCGGTTGCTTACTTGCCGAAGCTAATTCTAGCCAATCTCACCTTGGGCAAGCCGACCGTTCAACGCCGTGGGATGTCACCGGCAAGTGAGACGGGAACACTGAGCTTGGCATGCCGGTCCTTATAGAACTCTGAGAGTAGCTTTCGTAATTCTACCACGGGGCCAGACCACGAAGCGATTCCGATTGGTACAGTCAGCTCACCCTAAAAGTTTCGCCAGGATGAAGGCGGCCGCAGCAGCCAGACCACCCACGGCCATTGTTTGCCATGCGCTGCGAAGCGGTGTCTTCACGGTGAATCTCCCTTTGACGTAGCCGAACACCCCCAGGGCGATCAGCGTCACAACGATGGAGACCCAAAGCGCGCTACGAACGGGTTGCACAAAGAAATACGGTGCCAGCGGAATCAGGCCACCGACCACATACGAGCCAGCAATGGTCAGCGCACTGCGACCAGCACGACGGGGATCGGGTTCCTCAAGGCCCAACTCGAATCGCATCATGAAATCGACCCAGCGTCCGCGGTCACTGCGAATTGCTCCCACAACCTGTTGGACCGTTGGTTCCGGTAGGCCGTAAGATCGGAAAATCACTGCGACCTCTTCGGACTCGACCTCGGGAATGTCGATCGTTTCCTGTTCTTCGATTGCCCTCTCCGTTGCGAAATGCTCAGCATCCGTTCTCGCTGCAAGGTAGCCGCCAAGCCCCATCGCAATGGCACCGGCGGCAACTTCGGCCAGTCCGGCCGTGATGATGATGTTCGATGCATCCACCGCCCCAGACAATCCTGCCGCGAGCGCAAAGGGCACGGTCAAGCCGTCCGACATTCCGATGACCACATCCCGAACGGTGTCGGATGCCGTGAAATGTTTCTCGACGTGAGGCGTAGTCGGCATCGGTGCTCTTGAATGAAAATGAATTGAAAAATGGCTACTCGAACTAGCCCGAGTGAAGACCAACAGGGATCACGCTCCAAATTCAACTGGCTGACTCACGGCTAAGTTAATTTCACTCCAGCTTGCTGACGACGCCAAGCCGACGAAAGTGGATAGGCCCAACGGCGGACGCGATTGATGCCTCCCAAGGGACGATGCGCGGCGAGCGCATGCCAAACGTTGAATGAGAGGTTCTTGTAGGCATCTTGCTGCCGCAGCAATTCGATATCCTGACGCGGGAGCAAAAGGTGGGCGACCGTTCGATACGGTGATTCGCTCTCCGGCCACTCAATGCTGGCGTCTTCGATGGGCATCATTCGCTCGGACGTGCGTAGTTGCACCTGGAACTCAAACAGCACTTCCTGCGTTCGCAGCGTTTCTTCGAGTGCCAATCGCATCGCGTCGGCCTCGGACCCCAATCGCTTGATCAAATCCAGATACGAGTCGTGGCGGTCCCCGGCGGGCTTCGCCCGGTATTTGGCCACATAGTTCCCGAACCGAATCGGAGCCATGCTGAAGTACGTGTTACTCGCCGGGTGCGCGGGAAGATGCCCCGCGATTTGAGCGACGGTCAGCATCTCGCGCCAATGCCAGTGAAGTGGGTTCCAATCGCCACCGGTGAGGGCCCCTTGCAGCGTTGCGGCCGAGCTATCGTCGGCTTGCACGAGAACTTGCTCCAAGCGCAGATAGTCCTTGACGTTTCTCGCGAAAAACACTGGATGATTGATCATCACGAAATCTTGTGTCGGGCCTTTCTGCTCGTCGAGTAATACCTGTTCTCCTTTTACTTCCAGCACCTTGATCGCCATTCCGCGACCGTCCGGGATCGCATCGGCTTGGGGTTGGTTGGCCGCGTTGGAAAACCGAACCACGGCGGGGTAGACGCCAGCATGCTCAAAAAGTCCCTGCGCAAGTTCGTCGGGCAGATTCGGGAGCACCCGGAATTCCCCTTGGGCATAGCCGTGCGTTTTGACATGCACGTCCGCGCGAAACTGGCCAGTCTTCGTTTGGCTGCGGGCTAGAATCAACTCCAACGCTTGGACCACCCGCTGGATGTCATCAGCCTCATCTGCCGGGATCGTTTCGATATCATCCGCATACGGTAGGGGCCGGTTGGCATTGGTCATAACAGGTGCCCTCAGGATTTAGATCGCGCTAGTCGTTGGTTACCGAAGACTCATTGAGTACAGCATCGTGACCCATGAGTTGATTGGCAACTGTTTTGCCAGCGACGCATCGAGAGCCCGGCGTCGATAAACTTTGTACTCAGTCTTTCAACACGACCCACAAAGCATGAAGCAGGCCGGGCACGTAAACCAGCAGCGTGAGAATGATGTTGAGAAACAAATGAAATCCGATGCCGTCCTTAAGTCCGACCGCCAATGGCGGCAACAGAATAGCGATGATCACGAGAAGCAGTTTATTAATGCCTTGTGCCTTACATCGTTTTCGCTAGACCAGCGGACGATCAGAATTCCCTGGCAGTACGAGCAGTTGCATCTTCATGACGTACCGCCTGGAGGACAAAGATCTCTGAAGATCTCAGCCCTCGTCAAACTGTCTTGGCTCGCGGTTCAAGTGGAATCGGAGGTGCTGTGTTGTGTGAGACCTCGCTCACGATTTTGGTTTCCTTCGGACGAACGGGAGAAGGGGCTAGCCGGGGCCCAGGGACGGTAATGAGCAACGTCGTTTAGGTCACTCAACCTCGTCGACTTCGCCCGTCTCAACCAGAGCATTCGCCTCGTCGGCCGAAAGTTGCCACCTACCGATCGCATCGGCGCTGTCTTCACTCTCGCTGGCGTCCTGGGTGGGCCAGAGTATGCAGTCACCGGCGTCGGTCTGAAGCCAGAGATACGCGTTCTCGCCGGATTCGTTTTTCGCGGATAATATCTCTTCGATTTTCGAAGTCATGGCGTTGATGTGTGCGTTCAGTGGACGAGCCGAACCGGCAAACTACCGGTTTGCAAAATCTGTAATCGTCAGTATACCTCCATTCGCGAGTCAATACCTGGTGCTGATTCCATTTTGGTTCGCGCTGCTTCTGTCGACAATGCTCATGATAATGCCTTAGGCAACCTTCGCACAATGCTCAACTCGCGGAGAGCAAGTCCCGTGAGATCGGCTTTGATAATCGACAGCTACAGAAATGGGACACGCTTGGGTGGCATGCACCGATCGGGTGGTAGCGAGCCGTCTCTCAACTCATCTTCCCGAGCTTTTGGGGACTCGTCAGTTAACGAACGAATTGAGGCACGAATTCGCAATCGATTCAGCAGTTTAGCATCAGCGCTGGAAAGTCGATCCGCCACAAAGGAAGTTCGCTGTATGTGCTGATTCTTCAACGATTGTGACCGCCGGTAAAGCGCTCAATTAGCCAACTCGTGCTGGAATTCTGTAGCCGGCACCTCGTCGGTCCACACCTGAAAAGACCGGAGCTGGTTCACACCGAATGTGGTCGTGAGCGCTACATCCGCGGCATCGCGGCCCCGAGCCATCAGAATTCGACCGATGCGGGGAACGTTATTGCGGGCGTCGAAGGCGTACCACCGGCCGCCCAAGAAGACTTCAAACCAGGCGCTGAAAGTCCATCGGGCATGGCTGCCGCGGTACGCCAATGTCCCCGAGATAGCCGGTGCAGTATCGTGCCGGAATATTGAGGCATCTGCAAAACGTGACAGCCAAGTGCATGTAATCGCGGCAAACCCCGACCCGCTCGTGAAACACCTCAAGCGCGGTGCGATTGGCTCGGGCTTGCGAGTAGTCGAAACGAATATGTTGGTGGACATAGTCGCACACCGCTTGCACGAGCGGCCAGCCAGCCGGCAAGTGCCCGAACAACGACCAAGCCGTATCGCGGAGCACGCTGTCGACCTCACAATATCGGCTGGCAAGCAGGAACACTAGCACGTCGCTTGGCAAGTCCTGCACCGCGTGTTGCAGCGCGTTCCAATCCTGGGCATCGGGCAGTCCGTCGTCCTTTACCAGGGCATCGGTGCGAAATACGACGCGACCGGCTGGAACGAAAGTTCTTCCAAAGAGATTGCCATACAGGTCGATGTGCTCGAAAACTTCAACTCGGGGCGTCACCGAAAGTCGTTCGAGCCAGTGGGTCGTTGGAGCGTGTGAGGGATGGACGTACGCCATCAGCAAAACGGCGGTCGGCTCGGAAAACTCAAAGGCCGCTTCGAAACCGGCGCGAATAATCATATTCTTGACGCATCATTCTCCGCCAGTGAGAACAGCGCTCGCCTACCGCAACCATAACGGACGCAAGGTCGAAAGATGAGGCTGAGTTCACGTTCTGGTACGCATTCTAATCGTTTTCAGTGGCCGTGACAATTGTGCGTCGCCGCCAAGCCCTGCAGCGGAAAATCAGAGCCACCATTGATTTTATCATGGATCAACATTCCCCGTGCGGTCTATTGCTGACGCTACTTACGACGTTCCTCGAGAACTGAACTGGGATCAGCAAAGCGATTCGTGCTGGCGCGTCGGACTCAATCGCCGCCCGATCACACAGATCGTTACGTATACCGTTGATGGGCATCTTTGCTGTGCTGGAGAATCGTCTGTTCTTAAAGCGGCTCCTTTGATGACACGACGCAGACGTTTTGGTTTTCCAGTCGTGGCATATGCGCCAGGCGACGACGGAAAAGCAGCCGAGAAGTCGACCTCCTGCAGTGGCTGGACGCTAATGTGATGGCCTTGAACGTCGAAGAAACCCTTTAGATAATGACAGTTGTTCCGTCGGCTCTGCGAAGGTACTTCGCGGAAATCAGAGGATCCATATTACATGAAGAGAACGGCGCCATGTCCGAAACGAGAAATGTCTCGCCTCGCTCGGGAAGGGACTTGTTCAATGCGACGATCCCTTTTGAAGAAGAGTTCCGGACCCGAAGCTGGTGGTACGTAGGCTCCACGTTGTTCGTCTTGGTCGCGGTGCTTTCGTTCGCAGCGATTGCTCCCAGGTGGCCGATGCGTCTGGCCGCCTCGATCGTCGGCGGACTAGTGTTGGTGCGAGCGTTTATCCTGTACCACGACTTCATGCACGGCTGCGCTGCTGCCGGGATCGCGGCTGGCAAAATTGGTGTTCTACTCACTGGGCATGTTGATGCTGACGCCTCCGCGCCATTGGCAGTATAGCCACAACTTTCACCACGCCCATGTTGGCAAAGTAATCGTCTCGGAGAAAAACGCATTCCCCGTCCTGACTTCGGACATTGGCTCGTTCCCGCTCATGTCCACGGAAAAGTGGCAGCGGGCAACAGCTTGGCAGCGACTGCGCTATCGCATCAGTCGTCATCCATTATCAATCTTGTGCGCCTATGTGACGATTTTCCTCTTTGTTGGCTGCCTTAATCCGCTAGTGAAAGATCTCCGCAAGTATTGGGACGGAGCGTTTTCGCTCCTGGCTCACGGTGGGGCAATTGCGTTGCTGTGGGTGTATGCGGGTATCGATGTCGCACTGTTTGCAGTCGTGCTGCCCGTCGCGATTGCTTCGGCATTAGGCGCCTATCTCTTCTATGCGCAACATACGTACGAAGGACTGCAGATTGTGCCAGCTGAAAAGTGGACCTATTTCGAAGGAGCGATCAAGTCGTCCAGCTACATGACACTCAGTCCCATCATGAGTTGGTTTACGGGGAACATCGGTTACCACCACGTGCACCACTTGAATCCGCATATCCCGTTCTACCGCTTGCCCGAGGCGATGGCCGCCATTCCCGAGCTACAACACCCGACCATTACCTCACTTCGACCTCGCGACGTGCTGGCCTGTTTTCGCGCGAACCTCTGGGATACTTCGACGCAGCGGATGGTTGGTTACCGCAACCGTGCGCAATGAAGCCACTTCATAGTACAGCGCCGAATAGAGCGGCGACCGTCGCCGTCAGAGCCATCGCCAGTGCTCCCCAAATCGTGACCCGAACAGCGGCCTTCGTCACCGGCGCCCCGCCGGCACGTGCTCCGAACCCGCCAAGCAGTGCTAGAAGCAAGATCGAACTGCCAACTACGCCAGAAATCAGCCACGCTTGTGGCATCAGAAGTATATTCACAAGATTCATCGCTGCGCCGACGGCAAAACTCGCAGCTGAGGCAAGAGCAGCCTGCACTGGCTGAGCAGTTGAAGCGTCGGAAATGCCGAGTTCATCGCGGGCGTGGGTGGCTGAGGCGTCGTGCGCCATCAGTTGCTCTGCGACCGTTTTCGCGAGCGAGGGCTCAAGACCTCGACTGACGTAGATTGCGGCGAGCTCGTCTCGCTCGAATTCTCCATCGGCAGCAAGTTCCCTTCTTTCGCGATCAAGGTCGGCCTTTTCCGTATCTGCCTGGGAGCTGACCGACAGGTACTCCCCAGCAGCCATCGACATGGCTCCCGCTTCGAGGCCTGCAACTCCGGCGACTATTGAGGATTGATTGGCGAAGTGAACACGGTCGATCGTCGAAAGACCGGAAAACCAAGTAGGAACTGCATCCGCTAGCATTCAGTTTGCCAATCAAGCGTCAATAATATGTCACTGCCGCCTGGCAAAAGGATTACAACCATTGCCGGCCGCACAGCTCGCTGGGGTACAGGACCCCAGCCGAGTTCGCGGCCCGCTGTGCTGCTGGAGTGAGGACTGAGGCGTAGCCGAAGTCCGAACGGAAGCAGCACAGCGGAACTACCCAACCCGTACTCTCATAACCCCTGGTACAGGATTTGGGGGCAGGCCAGGTCCTTCAACACTACCTACTACGCGTGAAGCAGGCCGCCGTGTATGCACAATAGACAGCTCACACGTCGCTACCGAGAAACGCCCGGCGTCGCGGCCTGCGGACGCAGGTTGCGTGTCTCAAACGTGCGATCCGCTTCCGTCGGCCAGTTGTCTTGGTTGAAGCCCTTTTTCTGCTTGAGGGTTTCTTCCGTAACGTCGATCCGGGCGTAGGCCTCGTCACCCGTCTTCACGAAGTCGATGGCGTCGAAAGGAACGGCAAACAACTTGTCGCCCATGCCCAGGAAACCGCCGAACGAGACGGCCGCGTACTTGACGCGTCCATCATGGTCGATCACGAGGTCACTGATCGAGCCGATGTTGTCGTCGGCACTGAGGCCACGAACTTTCATGCCGATCAGTTCGCTCGCTTTGCGGCCTTGACGCGCTTGATCGGCACGATCTCTCATTGTGTCCTGTTGCACCGGCTGACCGGTATGCCGCATCCGCTGCCGGAGGACCTGGGCCCGCGTTTGCGATGCCAGGCTGCCGACCACGATGACCGCGGCGATCGAGCCGAGGCTCCACACTATCTTTCTCGTTGACATGGCTCTAACTCCTCTCAAAAACACACCTCCTGGAAAGTACGTTGGCACGCCAACACTGGCGAACCACGTCCCGTTGGTACCGATCCGTTCGGGGCATCAACGCTCATGACTGTGCCGTTGCGCACCCGCGCACACACGACAGCACACCCGGCCCAGCTTAGACTCTTGTCTGGCAAACGTGGCTGACGCCGATGGATTCACGCGGTTGCCGAAGCGGCGAACGGGAAAGTCCGCGTCGCTTCGGCATCGCGTGACGCATCAACTACTCGGTCACTTTTTTCACGGCTTTCTTTACCGTGTCGGCGACATTCTGGACGGCTTGCTTGGTCTTCCCGACTGCCTGGTCGGTCTTTCCTTCGTCGCGTAGTTCGTCGTTGCCGGTCAGAGCACCGGCGGCTTCCTTGATTCGGCCTTTCACTTCGTCTGTTTTGCCACTCATGATGACATCTCCTTTTACTAGAGGTAGCACCCGTAACAACTTGTCGATTAGAACTCGCGCGACGCGTCCTGGAAGGATTTTTCCAGGTCGTCCCAGGCCGACTGCGCTCCCTTCTGGACATCCTTCCACGCCCCGGCACTTGACTTACCGACCTCGGCCAATTTAGCGCGGGCCGCATCCCGTTTCGTTTCCAAGTCGGCCATCTTCCGATCCCAGTTGACCTTGGCCTGGTCCTTCAGGTCGCGGCCCTTCTCGCGGAGCTCGGCGATTTGCGCGTCCATCTCCTGAAGTCGGGCATCGAGATTCTTCTGGAACTCTTCCTTGGCCTGCTGGGAAAACTCGGCAGCCGTATCAACGGCCTGGCCGGCATCGCGGCGTACATCTTCGGACGTCACTGTTCCGGGCATCCGATCAGCGGGCTTTCGCTCGCACCCGATGACCGCGACAAAAGCCATCAACACCAACACATAGAACCTTCGTACCATGATTGAGAACTCCTTTACACGTACGGCCAGCGACTGCAACGGCCCCCGACGTCGTCGGCGACGTGCTTGAAACGATCGATCCAAGCTGCGTCCCTTGTCAGGCGTGTGCATCCGCTGAGTTTCGGCCGATCAGGAAGTACAACACCATCCCAACGATCGGCAGCAAAAGGATCAGCGCAATCCAGAGGATTTTGCGCATCACCCCGGAACTCCCCAGCAACACGCTGACGATGGCGAAAGCGTCCAAGAGCAGAACGACTGCTCCGACCAGACTCATCGCGGTTGGCATCATGACGTGGCCTCCCCACAAAGGTCCCGCTCGGAGGAAAACTAGGATCCGCAACGATCAGATGCGTCCCAGGAGCAGCAGGATGATCAAAATGATCACCACCAAGCCCAGTCCGCCGCTCGGAAAATAGCCCCAGCTTTTGCTGTGAGGCCAGGTGGGCAACGCACCCAGCAGCAACAGAACCAGAATCACGAGCAGAATGGTGCCTAGCATTTCAGTTCTCCTTTTCCGAATAAAACCGAAGGCAGAGAACGTCTTATACGCTGTTAGCAATTATACGCCGACGGCGACCGGTTACCAGCGGCGCCCGGACATTGGAGTTCGAGTAATCGCGCATCCACCAAACAAGCGGCGACGCGCCGAGAGCATCATGTGCCACAGCGGCACAGTAGTGCGAAAATGCGCGCCAGCCCCCAGGCGCGTCCCGCCTGTTGCTCGGGTCTCCGTTGCTTGATAAACTTGCCCGGAGCGTGGTGAAGCTCAAGCCATTTAGGAATGTCGGCTCAGGCGACTTGCACCATGCTGTTTCGTCCCTGCATTGAGTAGCGATGCACTCGATTGCGCTCCGATTGGAGCCTCCGCAACCACTCTTTACGACCGCTTCGTTTGATTCCAGCCAGAAACTCCTGTAGAGTTTAGAGACTTGCGAATCTGCAGAATGCCTTTCAATCATCGAACAGTTTACTTACCAATATCTCTGCTTCTCATTAAAAGGAGGCCTCATCATGGCCATTGCGAAAGTCACCGAGATTACTGCCTCGTCCACTAAGAGCTTTGAGGATGCGATCGAGCAAGGGATCGCTCGGGCGGACAAGACGCTCGACAAGGTAAAGGGGGCATGGATTCAAGAGCAGACGGTCACCGTCGACGGGGGCAAAATCTCTCAATATCGCGTTAACATGAAGGTGACGTTCGTACTGAAAGATTGACCGGCCCTTTGCTAAGACCTCGCATGGCGTGCCCTCAAATGACCACTTAGACTTGGTTCGCCGTCTAGCGATGCGGCCCCTCGAACTTACCGCGCAAGACTTCCACACTTTCAGGGATGCGAGCGGAAAGGAATTCGGGGCGTCTTGCCGGGCATCGGACCGAAATCGATCGCGCGGACAGAAATTGGAGCAGTCGCGCTCCCATGTAGCCGGCAGAAAAGCTTGCAGCCACTGGAAACGGCACGTGATTTGCAATCCATGATGGTTTGCGACTTTATTGATGCACCCTCCGTGCCGCGGAGTAGCGTTGTTTTCTCCTAGGGACAGCGCCATGAACGTTCTCTTGGTCTCGCCGCAGACTCCGACAACGTTTTGGAGTCTTAAGCACGCCGTGCGGTTCGTGTCGAAGCGGGCCGCCTTTCCGCCGCTCGGTTTGCTCACCGTCGCGGCCATGTTGCCCAAGACGTGGGCCATTCGGCTCGTTGATATGGACATCCGGCGCCTTTGCGATGCCGACATCCGCTGGGCCGACTACGTGCTGGTTAGCGCGATGATCGTTCACAAGCAGTCGGTGCGAGAAGACGTGATTCCACGCTGTAAGCGGCTGGCGAAGGCGATCATCGGCGGCGGGCCGCTATTCACAACCGGCTACGAAGACTATGCCGTTGACGTCCACGCGGTGGTGGGCGAGTGCGAAGAATTGATCGGCCGGCTAGTGCGCGACATGGAGTCGGGCCTGTTACAGGCCCGGTACGAATCGCGGCACGGCTTTCCCGACGTGACGAATACACCGGTGCCGCGGTTCGACCTGATCGACCCGCGGCACTACGCCACAATGGCGATTCAGTTTTGGCGCGGCTGCCCTTTCGAATGCGAATTCTGCGACATTATCGTGATGAACGGCCGCAGGCCGCGGACCAAAACTCCCAGCCAAGTGATCGCCGAGCTCGACGCACTCCTCGCCATTGGTTGGCGCGGCACAGTATTCTTCGTTGACGACAACTTCGTCGGCAACAAGAAGTTGGTGAAGCGATTGCTGCGAACGCTGGTCGCATGGCGCGAGCGCCACCAACCGCAGGTCGATTTCATCACCGAGGCTTCGGTCAACCTGGCCGACGACCAGGAGTTGTTGGGGCTGATGGTCGAGGCGGGTTTCCGCCGGGTGTTTCTTGGCATCGAGACTCCCGTGCCGGAGAGTCTCGAAGAGTGTCGGAAGTACCAGAATACGCATGGCGATCTAGCGGAAAAAATCCGCACAATCCAGCAGAGTGGCCTAGAAGTGATGGGTGGGTTCATCGTCGGATTCGACAATGATCCGCACGAGATTTTCCAGCTCCAGTTTGACTTTATTCAGAAGACTGGCATCGCCACAGCGATGGTCGGCCTATTGACAGCGCTACCCAAGACGCAACTCTATTTCCGGCTCTTAGGCGAAGGCCGGCTCGACACGGACACGACCGGCAACAATACCGAGGCCGTGCTCAATTTCCGTCCCAAGCTGGACCGCGAGTACCTCATCGACGGTTACAAGCGGCTGATGTGGAAACTCTACGAGCCGAGCACCTATTACAGCCGTGTGCTCGTTTTTCTCGCTGCATACCGCCCGCGCGCCCAAAACTGCGCATCACTATCAACGACTTGCGGGCATTTGCCCAATCGCTGTGGAAGATGGGAATCCTGCATCGCGGCCGTTTTGCATTCTGGAAGTACCTGGCCACGGTTCTGATTCGCCACCCGCGCGAGCTTCCTTCCGCCATAAGACTAGCGATCCACTGGTTCCACTACGGGATGGTAGCGAAGGGACTTTTAGCGTGAACACATTAATTTAAGCCGAATTCCCAGTTGATGCTGAGCATTGGCGATTGGAGTTATCGTCAATTGTTGACGCGACGGCAAAAAAGTGGACTTGCACGACGCTGCGATGGCGCTAAATTCGCGTGATGCTTACATTTTGCGACCATCAGAGCAGTGATTTGTTCGATCCGTGGCAGTATCTTGGACCGCAGCAGCGTCGACTGTTCTAATAGTGCTGGGCAGGCGTTTTTCGCGATTACCTGTTGCCGTATCTGCCGGTCAAAGAACTGGCGGCCCGCTTCCGGGGCGATTTCGGCCGCCCCAGCAATTATCTTCATGTGGCGTTGGGAGCCTTGATTATGCAGCAGTTGCACGATCTGACCGATCAGCAGACGACCGACCCGAACCGATGCAAAAAATCAAGAGGAATCCGAATCCGCCAAAGTGCACGTTTTCAGTTGGCCTCATCAACGCGTGACACTTGTCAATAACCCACCCGTTCTGAGACGGTCGGGCATGGGACGCCCGGTGAACTTATTTGGAACAACTGCTGTCCAGAAAAACATTGGTCGCGTTGTTGTGCGACCTCTGTGCCCTGAGAAGACCACTGATGGCGTTCTCTGTTGACCGAGTGTCCGCTGCGGCAGCTCATTTGCCAAATTTCAGCGCATGTTCGCCCTTACCCGAGAACGGCTCAGTGTTCACATCCTCGGCCGACAGCGGGTTACTTGCACGTGGCCGATGTCACCGACTCGGATGGCGCGCTATTTGGATAGTAGATGATTCGGACGCCCAACGTCTTGTCTTCACGTCAGATACTCTTCTACCGACCCATCAGAATCAAGACACCGGCGGCGATTGCGAGTACGGCCAGTACAAGACCCATATTGACAAAAGTTATGCTTACGAACGGCAACAAGCCTGTCGCGATGAGCCAAATGCCGAGTAATAGCATGCCCAAATTGCTAGTCCCAATCCACTTCATTAGTTAACTCCTTCTCATTGGGCTGACGGAAAGCGCCGTCAGCGACGCCTCACAAAGCAAGGCTTGAGTAAGCCCCGACATTGTCCGCATATTCCAAATTCGGGACCAGTGGCCCTGTGCCAGGTACAGAGACTCAATAGCGCCGCCAATGTCGCTGAGACTTAGAGGAGAATCGGCGGGCGGCGGCCGACGCGATAGG
>CAWKBR010000013.1:0-45433 GCA_963847875.1 uncultured Planctomycetota bacterium
ACGTGTGCACCGTGACCTCGCTGACGTAGCCGAGCAACGCGGCCACGCCGGTGTCGGTCGCCACGGCAGCACGATCGTGCGGTCGAGCGCAGCATCGTCACGCCACGCGGCTTCGGCGTCGGCGCGCGGCCTCCAGCCACGTCTTCAGCCACGCGTCGTCGGCAACCGCGACAACGTCGTTGCCAACGGCCATCGGGTCGGCGTTGCGACCCATCACGGCAATGCGGGGGAGCACGCTGACGATGTCCGCGAGCACCTCGCGCACGGTGTAGTCGCCGCACGGTGTGGGGTTGTCGAGCTGGTCGGGTCGGACCGCGAGGATCACGTCGGCGGCCGTCGATGCCGCCGCGGCGAAGAGCGGACGGGGGTCGGTGTCGAGGGTGAACGGGGTCTCTGTTGGTGTGTCCATGAACCGATGTTGCGCTCCAAAAGTGGCCACCTCCTGACCGGGTTTCCTGAGAAGATGAGCAGGTGCGTGCCGATCGACTGGTAGCCGTCCTGATGCTCCTGCAGACCAAGGGCCGGGTCACCGCGGCCCAGGTCGCGGCCGAGCTCGAGATCTCCGAGCGCACGGCCCGGCGCGATCTCGATGCCCTCGCGATGGCCGGCCTGCCCGTGTATTCACAGCCCGGGCGTAACGGTGGGTGGGAACTGCTCGGCGGCGCCCGCACCGATCTCAGCGGTCTGAACGCGGCCGAGGCCCGCGCCCTGTTCCTCGTCGCCGGGTCCGTCGCCCACGTCCCCCGAGCTCAAGGCCGCGTTGCGCAAGCTCGTGCGCGCGCTGCCCGAGCCGTTCCGCGCCGATGCGCAGGCCGCGTCGACCGCGGTCGTCGTCGACCCGAACGATGGGGTCGGGCCACACCGACTCGCCAGACGCCGCAGCATCTCGATGCGCTGCAACACGCGGTGATCGAAGGTGAACAGGTGGAGCTCGGCTACGTGCGCCGCGACCGCACGTCGTCGACGCGCATCGTGCATCCGCTCGGGCTCGCGGCCAAGGGTCGCAGTCTGGTATCTCGTCGCCGACACCGAGGCGGGCCTGCGCACGTTCCGCGTCGATCGCGTCACGTCGGTCGAGCGCACGGGCGAGAAGGCAGTCCGACCCGAAGGTTTCGACCTCGCGGCCGCATGGCGCCTGATCAGCGTCGAGGTCGATCAACTCCGCGAGCCGATCCGCGTTCGTGGTGCGGCGATGCCGATGCGATCCCGCTGTTGAGGTGGGTGCTCGACACGAAGCTCCGCGTCGGCCCCGCGCGTCCCGACGGTCGCATCGACATCGAGGTCGCGGGGGAGGGTATCGACGCGATCGCGGGTCAACTCGCGGGTTTCGGCGCGCGGCTCGAGATCTTCGAACCGGTCGAGGTGCGCGAACAGCTGCGCGGATCGCGGAGGAACTGGCCGCGATCTACCGGCGTGGCGAGCCCACCGTTGGACCGTGATACGCGGGAGGCGATAGGACACACGCTGTGACTGACGACCTGCACAAGGCTTCGTTCCTCCCCGACCTCCTCGTCGCGGCGCTCAACCGCCATCCCGATCGGCCCGCCGTGTACCTCGGCGATCAGGTGCTCACCGGCCGCGAGGTCGCGGCGCAGATGAGTTGCTACGCGCAGGCGTACGCGGAGCAGGGGCTACCAAGGGCAGCCCCATCTCGATCCTGTCGCCGAACCGGCCCGAGGTGCTCTTCACGCTCGGGGCCAACATGGTCACGGGTTGCCGGGCCAGCGCGCTGCATCCGCTGGGCTCGGTCGACGACCACGCGTACGTGATCGACGACGCCGAGATCGAGACGCTGGTGTTCGATCCGAGCTTCGGCGAGCGCGCTCGGCAACTGCAGGAGCGCTGCCCGAAGCTCACACGGCTGCTGTCGTTCGGTCCGTGCGATGTCGGCAACGATCTGCTCGCGCTCGCGTCGAAGTACTCCCCGCGCCCGCTGGTCGCGCCGAACGTCGACGCCGAGGACATCGCCGGGTTCGCGTACACCGGCGGCACCACCGGCAAGCCGAAGGGCGTGATGGGCACGTACCGCAGCGGCGCCACGATGACGATGATCCAGATGGCGGAGTGGGAGTGGCCCGAGGACACCCGCTTCCTCATCTGCACGCCGCTCTCGCACGCGGGCGCGGCGTTCTTCATTCCCGACGCTGCTGACCGGCGGTTCGATCGTGGTGCTGCCCCACTTCGAGCCCGAATCTCGTCTTGGAGACGATCGAGAAGTACAAGATCACCGCGACGATGGTCGTGCCGACGATGTTGTACGTGTTGCTCGACAACCCGAATCTCGACCAGACCGACACGTCGAGCCTGCAGACGATCTACTACGGCGCGGCCGCGTGCTCGCCGACCCGACTGCAGGAAGCGATCCGCCGGCTCGGCCCGATCTTCTTCCAGTTCTACGGGCAGGCCGAGTGCCCGATGGCGATCACGTCGTTGAAGAAGGAAGACCACGACGTGAACGACCTCGATCGGCTCGCGACCTGCGGTCGGCCGACGCCGTGGGTGAAGGTGCGCCTGCTCGACGACGACCAGAACGAGGTGCCGCGCGGCGAACCCGGCGAGATCTGCGTGCAGGGCCCGCTCGTGATGGCGGGCTATTGGAAGAAGCCCGCGGAGACCGAAGAAGCATTGCACGGTGGTTGGCTGCACACCGGCGACATCGCACGCGAAGACGAGCACGGCTTCTACACGATCGTCGATCGCAAGAAGGACATGATCGTCAGTGGCGGCTTCAACGTGTTCCCACGCGAGATCGAGGACGTGCTCGCGTTGCACCCTGCGGTGTCGCAGTGCGCGGTGATCGGTGTTCCCGACGAGAAGTGGGGCGAAGCGGTGAAGGCCATCGTCGTGTTACGACCCGACGCGACGGTGAACCCGACGGACTGCCGACCGAACTGATCGCGCTGGTGAAGGAGCACAAGGGTGCGCACCATCAACCCAAGTCGATCGAGTTCGCGGACTCGATTCCGTTGAGTCCGCTCGGCAAGCCCGACAAGAAAGCGCTGCGGGCGCAGTACTGGGGCGACAGCGGCCGGCAGGTCAACTGATGCGCACCGTCTGCATCACCGGTTCGCGAGCGGACTCGGCGCGGCGACGCGCGCCCGGCTTGGAGAAGGACGGCGTCCGGGTCATCGGCGTCGACCTGCGCGACGCGGAAGTCGTGACCGACCTTTCGACCCCCGAAGGTCGCGACGCGATGGTGCTCGCGGTCGACCGAGCTCGCCGGCGGTGCGCTCGACGGACTCGTCGCGGCTGCGGGAATCATGGGGGAGACGCCGCTCGTCGTCGCGGTGAACTACTTCGGCGCCGATCGCCACGCTCGACGGGCTGCGTCCGTTGTTGGCAAAGGTACCGACGCCTCGGCCGTTGCGATCAGCTCCAACTCCACCACGACGACGCCGGGCCTGCCGTGCGACCTCGTCGACATGATTCGCGCCGGTGACGAAGCGGCCGCACTCGCCGCCACCGCGAAGGCCCCGGGAGTGTTCGCGTACCCGGCGTCGAAACTCGCGCTCGCCCGGTACGTCCGCCATCACGCGGTCACGCCCGAGTGGATCGGCGCCGGTATCCGCCTCAACGCGATCGCACCTGGCGTGATCGAGACGCCGATGACGAAGAACGACCTCGACTTCATCTTCAGTATCCCGGACGTGTTCCCGATCCCGATCGGTCGTCCCGGCAAGCCCGAGGAGATCGCGAGCCTGCTCACGTTCCTGCTCTCGGCCGATGCCGGATTCTTTTGCGGGTCGGTGATCTTCTCCGACGGTGGGAGCGACGCGGCCGTGCGCCCCGACGACTACCCGACGCCCCGCGCCTGATCGGACGTGACAGGCTCGCGACTATGGCGTGCCACACGCGGTCGAACCTGGTCGTGGCAGCCTCGATGATGATCGCCTCGTTGATCATCATCGCGAGTTGCGGCGGCGCGTCCAAGGGACCGGGCGGTGCATCGGCGACCACGGCCCCGCTTTCTCCGGCCGCGACGGCGGTGACGGCGCGGCTCGACGCGATGGAGGCGGCGTTGGATCGCTGGGCCGCCGCGCCGACGATCGCGGCCGCGCACGCGGCGGCCGAGGACGCGGGGAACCTCGTGACCGGCCCGTCGGCGTTCGGCGCGGGCGATCTCGACGGCGACGGCAGGATCGGTGGGCGCGTTTTCGAAGGACTCCTTCCCGGACTCGACGGTTCGCCCGGCCTCGCGGGGCGGCTTCCCGCGGCGTGCGTCACCGCCGACGTGCTCGGCGGGGATTAGGGCGATCCCGCGGACCGGTGGTCCACGCTGCGGACCGCGGTCGACGAATGGCGGCCGGACAACAACACGTTTCCGAACCTCCCGAGTCATCCGCAACGGTTCGTCGGGTGGGCCACGCTCACGCTCGACTCCGGCGATCTCGACGCGGCGCACGAGTACGCGGGCCACGCCCGCCTGCACCTCGATATCACCCGCGCGGCCGTCGCCACCTGCTGACGTACCGGCGCGTGCCAAGATCTGACCATGCCCCCTGAAGAAGAATCGGCAATGCACATCGAAACGCCGTGGCGGCGCGATCTCGGTGAGGTCGGACCCGCAATGGAGAAGTGGGCCAAGGTCACGCTCGGGCCCGATGCAAAAGTGTCGGAGTCGCCTCGGCGCGCGATGGCCAAGGGTGTGACCGCTCGAAGAGACGGTCGAACAGGTCGGCATAACCGGGCATCGCCAGATGCAGGTGATCGCGGATCTGGCAGGCCAGGGCCGCTGACTTCTCCACCAGGTTGCGGCGATGCCGGGCCCTGAGCTGCAACTGGCGATAAGGTGGCTCCAATTCGAACTCACAGAGTCCGAATCCGGCGACCGCCGCTCGGTGCTGGGCGTACAGATCTGTTTCGTCGGTCTTGTTGCCCGGATCCGCTGGCATCCGATATTGCTTGGTCGCAAAAGGATGAACCACGCGGGTATCGAATCCAGCCTGGGCGAATGCATGTTTCACGGGCAGGTAGTAGTTGCCCGTTCGTTCCACGACGACAATCGTGTCTTGAATGTGATGCTCCTGTTGGGCCCGGCGAATCTGCTCCATGGCCAACTTGAAACAGGGTGCTTGATGCTGGAGCGTTTTCGGTTCGATGAGCAGGTTCCCGAAGTAGTCGGCCATCATCCACTCGGAGCGGTGTTTGGCGGGATCAACACAGATGATCGCAAAACGTTCACCGCCCACTTTCTGGACGCGGGGGCCAATCAGGCCGTTGGGCTTTTGGAGCGATCGCCGCCGTGGACGTGACTTCGGGGCAGCGTGCCGCCGACGGTTGGAGCCGAGCATCGAGGTCATTTGGATTCTCCTTCATCGGGAAGAGGGGGTTGATCCCACCCTTATCCCCAAAGCAGATCCAAGCTGACTCCCTCCAAAAGAGGGATTAATTCTTATAAAACCGTCATACCAGGGCGTGTCCCATGTTGGCAGCGGCGAGAACGCAGCGTGAGTCGGTGCGAAACACCGATGGCAGTGGCACGAGTTCCATGGATTCGATGAGACCACCGCTGGCACCAGAAAGGTCGGCTTGAAGCCTAAGTTTGCAGTCCCGCAGGCCGCGCACGGCGGAGTTGAACTCGTTGGCGGCACCAGTCGGCGCCGCGAGCATCGTGGCGCAAGCTGGTGTTGGCTCAGTGGGATCGATATTCCGAGAATTGGCCTCAGCGATCGCACGGCTGGGCTGGCCAATTGTCACGCTCGGCGTCAGCGCCAGAACGGCCTGGTTCTCGATACTTGACTTTGGACTCTTGTCCATTTGCACCTGACTCTTGTCGCTCCCGCCGTGACTGAGAATTGGGGAATAATGTGGCGGTCTGCGCCATGGGCGTCGAGCGGCCTCGACGATGAGCTTAATGTTGTGAGTCGGCATACCGATCTCAGCTGCTTCGGTCGATGCGACCGAAAATGATTAAATGCCGCAAGAGATTCCGTGCGGAGTTTCCAATTCGGTGGATTGATTGGTCATGCCTATTGTTTCTGAGACGCCAATCCTTTAGCGCCTCGGTTCGTGTGAATCAATACGCCGTGAGTTAGCTGCATTGTCCGCGTTCAATCATTTCTTGAATACTGAGCAGCGACTTCGACCTAGCGATCCAACGATCAGCGCCATCGCGCAAATCACAATGGTGGAAGGCTCGGGTATCTTCTCGATTCGGCCGAATAGCCCGTGGTCCTCCACGGTCCCGTTGGGTCCGGGGATTCCTGCCGTGAAAAACAGTGCGTCCGTGTTCCCGCCGTTGCCGCCGTTGCCGAATTTCAGTCCCCACAGTCCCAGATTGACCAGCGGGTCGCCGACTGAATCGCTGAGCGTCCCCCGATAGGCGCCAGTGACCGGGTCGAAGGCGTTGATCTTGCCGTCGCCAAAGTTTCCGACCAGCAAGTCGTTGCTAAACTCGCCAAAATTCGCCGGCGCCAGTGCCAAGCCCCAGGGGGAGTCAAGCGGCCCGCCAGAAATGAGCCGCTTGAGTAAATTGCCGTTCATGTCGAACACGTTGACGTAGCCGTTTCCGTCGCCGGCCACGTCATCCTCGCCAGCATCGTCCTGCATGGCATAGGTGACGTAGAGTTTGTCGCCAATGTTTTGGATGCCGAACGGCGCGAACTTGGCTGGGAGATTTGGGTCCGTGAAGCTCCCGGCGAGCGCCACATCTGCGAAAGTGTTATCGAACGAGTCGACGTTGCCGTTGTGAAAGTCGGTCGTGTACAGGAAGTCCCGTTCGCCGTTATTGCCGATCGCGAGCCCTTTGTAGATCCTTCCGCCAGGCGAATGGTCGACCTTGAGAATCGCCTGCGTCGGGTTAGCGGTCGGATTCCAACCAGGAGAACTGCAAAGTCATTTTTTCTCTATTACTAGCGATGAAGCAGCAGCATTGCTCGCGTCCCGCTTTTCCATCAATACCTGACAATCGCGTGCCCGGCTGGTGGCTGAGCATGCTGTGCCAAATGCCGAGAAAATAGACTTTGCAGTTCTCCTGGGATTCCAACCCGAAATCGTGCCATCTTCAGTGGCGAAGATGAATCGAGCGGGATTGTTGATGGAGACAGCAAAACTTGTCGTGGCGTTGAAGACTTGCCCCGTAGGAGCTGCGGGAGGCGTGCCGCCGATGGGAGGGGAGACCGTGACCACGAGCGATTGAACGATGCCATCGCCATTGTAGAGTTAGGAGACGCCGGTTCGATTGTCGGCGACCCACAAGGGGGAAGTCGGGCTCGACGCGATGCCCCAGGGGTTTTGCCGGTTGGGATCGGTTATCGCGGCTAGGCCGGGAATATCTGAAACCAGATTGGTTTGCCCGTACTGTGCTTTGGCGACGTCGCCCGCGGCACAGGCCGCCAGCGCAAACAGCACGGATGGCCAAGCGCGGCAGTTAATCCGTCTTCGTGCGTTAGCCGGTCTGAAGATAGCTGTCATGGTTCACACTCGTGAGGTTTGAAAAAGAATACAAGCAACCAATTTCGAAAGTCATTCCAGTTACGCAATTTTCCGGCGCTAGCCCTCAGGCGTGTTCTTAATTCCGTCGTCGTAGCATGCAGGCAGGATTTCCGACCCCGGCGATTCCACGTGCTGCACGCAAAGGTCAACCTGCGGGCCTGCCGGCCGCGAGTGCCTTCACATCGTCTGTCGTGAGCGAATTGCCTCCGATCGCCCAGTTGCCGCTCTTGATCTCTTCGATGATTACCGTCGTCGCTGAACGCAGGTTCTCGCCTTCGATCGAGACCATTGTGTCGGTCAACCTTCGGATCATTTCTTTTTTTTGCGACGGCGTAAAGACGCCTTCGATCAATTTTACATTTACGAGTGGCATGGGCGATCTCCATCCTGGCGAGTTGCGCCGATTTACATGACGATAGAGGTAGGGCGATCAACTCGGCAGAATTTTCCGGATCCGTTTGCGAAATGCGACGCACTGACGTCACTGGCCAGCGCTAATTCATTGGCACGATCGCAAATTGGAACTCGCCGTGCGCGGGCATGACGGCCAGCGTCGTCGGCTTCTTCGAGATGCTATGTCAAGGCACTCATTATCAAACCGCGCAATCATTGCTCGTTCAGACAACCGATTCGCACGCCATGCGGTCAATTCCAACGTGCGGTGCGAAACACACCGCGGGTGAGTGCACCATTAACAACGGCTTCTACGAGCACAGAAACTTCCGCGATGAAACCCGATCACTTCCGAATCACCAACCACAGACCAAACGGTCCCTTGCGGCTATGACCGAGACGGCGACATGAGCCGCAGGCGGGGCCAGAAAGCCGGAGCAGTGGGGAACATTGTCCTCCGTCGCATGAGCCATTGCAATGGCCTTCAGTTCGGCATGAATTTCCGGAAAATGGCAAATGCGGGCATTGTGCCGAGAGACCGCGGTTGCCGCTTTGCTGGTCGACTTGAAGCCGCGTTTTACATTCCCGCGAGTGGTGCGCTGCAGTGTTGAACGCACTGGCGGAACCAGTGTCACGCAAATGTCGTGGCGCGAGTCGGTATTGGCTCAGTGGGATCGATATTCCGAGAATTGGTTTCGGCGATCGCACGGCCGAACAAGCCCGCTGTGACACTCCGATCTCAATCAACCGCGGCGTGTTCGGGGGCACACAGTTGGAGGAAGATCGAGAATATCGCTCGCGCCAGCTCGGAGGCTTCTTCCTCGCTCATGTCGTGGAGCCTTTTGGCAGCCCTTTCGCCGTAGCCATAGGGCATCTCCGCGTCGCTCAGGGCATACCGGAGCCAGCGAAACTCGTCCGCTACTTTCTCAGGCAGCGGGTCCGTGGGTCGGATGAGCGACAGTTGACTCGCGTATGCGATCAGCAACCGCTCCTTGATCTTTTCGTTTTCGTCCACCAAGATCTGGACGGCTTTACGGAAGGTCTCGCGGACCTCGAGGGGTGTCATCGTCGGTCCTCCTGAATGCAATGTTGATTCTGGTTTGTCCCAACTAGCGTGCAAACATCTCGCGGATTGCATCAGTCCGACGCAGACTGCTACGACTCGACAATCTCTCGGGCCTCGGAACCATCGAGCACGTGAACGTCGAGCGCGACGGCGTCGGTCTCCTTAAGGATTCGTTCGGCGTGTGTCATCTCCTGTGGATTGCCCTCGGCGATTAGCAGGGCATTACCTGATTTCAGATAGTTCTCGTAGTGGGCGACCTGCGACTTGTGAACTCCCCAGCCAGCCAAGCTGCCCAAGAAGGCGCCGAGCAAGGCACCGGCCAACACGCCCGCCGCCGGCCCGGCGACCAGCAGCACCCCGATTCCCGATAATGCGCCCGCGGTCGCGCCGGTCAACACTCCCAGGACGCCGCCGAGCCCGGCACCCCACGCCGCTTCATTGACCGAGTCGTCGCCCATCGACAGATCCTCGACCATCTGGGGCGGCCGTTCAGTGTTCGACCCAACCAAGATCATCTGCCCACGCGGGAAGTCGGCGCACTGCAAGATGTGTGCGGCCGCCTGCGCTTCCGCGAGAGACTTATACACGCCCACGACACATGCCTCAGCCATCGGCTCGTCCTCACGGTTCGTGGAATCGTCCTGCGCCCGGTCGTTCCGGGCTGCGCACCAGCTACTGGTGCGAGCAAAGCGCGTGCCTATCCATAGCACGCATGCTTCGGGTATTGCTGGCAAGGTGCTGCGGGCAGAAAACTCGCTCGTCAGCGGGTTGGCGGCCGAGCGGAACGGATCAACCAAGCCGTCGCCCGTACGCCATTTTGACCCACGCTGTGCTGTGCTGCGCACGATGAACAGATTGTGCGGGCAATCTATTTGGCGTCCGAAAGGCGCATTTCCCCGTGATCGTAGCCGTGGGTCCGCATCCCAGGAAATCTTCAAGCCGCCCTGCAAACCCGATTTACAGTCCCGCAGGAGTCCGCGGCGAAGTTGGCGACACTGGCAGAGTCAAGCGGTACGCGGGAAACTGAACGCGCGGTTGTGTTGGCCCGGCCAGCTGAAGCGCGCCACTGACTGGGTTGGGGATTCGCACTCCCAGGCAAGCAAGCAGTGGCGTCCGACGTCAAATTCCGACACTCGGCTCAGGGAATCGGCGGTACCTTTAGATCGGTCCGCAGGCGGTGGAGTTCGGCGAGTAGTGCTTTCTGCGTGGTCGCGTATTCGGGCTGGTTCCAGACGTTGGTGAGCTCTTGCGGGTCCTTTTTCAAGTCGAACAACTGCCACTCGCCGATGGGATAGAAGTAGATCAGCTTGGCGTCGCCGTTGGTGACGCCTTCGTGGCGGGGGACGTGATGGTCGTATTTGACGCCTTCGTAGTAGTGATAGTAGAAGGTCGTGCGCCAGTCGGCGGGCGGCTGGCCGCGTAGGATCGGCAGGAAGCTGCGGCCTTGCATGGTCTCGGGGGCGGCGATGCCTGCGGCGTCGAGGAAGGTTTCGGCGAAGTCGAGGTTCGAGACCATGTGGTTGTCGACGGTGCCGGGCTGGACCGTGCCCGGCCAGCGGATCATCAGCGGCGTGCGGAGCGATTGCTCGTACATGAACCGCTTGTCGAACCAACTGTGCTCGCCCAGGTAGAAGCCTTGGTCGCTCGCGTAGACGACGATCGTGTTGTCGGCGAGGCCGGCCTGGTCGAGATAGTCGAGCAACTGGCCGACGCTGTCGTCGACGCTCGAGATGCAGGCGAGATAGTCGCGCAAGTATTGCTGATAGTACCAGCGGGTGCGGTCGCGGCCTTGCGGATCGGCCTGGTTGAACTTTTCCAGGCGCGGATCGACGTGCTTTTCCCATTGCTTTCGTTCTTCGGGCAGCATTTGCGCGTAGAGCCACTTGCGGTTGCCGTCGGTGGGCGCCCAGAGCTTGAGATCGATGGTCGGGTTCAGGTCGTCCATCCGCATCGTCGCTTCCTTGGCCGCTCGGCCGCGGGTGGCGTAGTTGTCGAAGAGCGTCGCGGGCTCGGGATACGTGGCCTTCTCGAAGGCGGCGAGCTTCTCCGAAGCGGGGTCCCAGGGGCGGTGCGGCGCTTTGTGGTGCACCATCAGCAGGAAGGGCTCGTTTGGATTGCGCTCGTTTCGCAGCCAGTCAAGCGACTTCTTGGTGATGACGTCGGTCACGTAGCCGGGGACGGCCGTTTTGCCGGCCGCGGTGATGAATTCGGGCCGATAGTATCTGCCTTGCCCCGGCAGGACGTCCCAATAGTCGAAGCCGGCAGGGTCGCTGGTGAGATGCCACTTGCCGACGATGGCCGTTTGGTAGCCTGCCGCCTGCAGCAGCTTGGGAAAGGTCGGCAGAGCGTTGTTGAACGTAGAGGTGTAGTGATCGTACATGCCGTTGACGTGGCTGTAGGTGCCGGTGAGGAGGCACGCCCGGCTCGGCCCGCAGAGCGAGTTGGTCACGTAGCAGCGGTCGAAGCGGACGCCGGCCTTGGCGATGCGGTCGATGTTTGGCGTGTCGATGAGCTGCGAACCATAGGCGCTGATCGCCTGATAGCCGTGGTCGTCGCTCATGATGTAGAGGATGTTCGGCCGAGCGTCGCGCGCGGCGGCCGCGGCTGCGGGATGCGCCGACGAGACGACGATGCAGAGGAGAGTGGCGCCGGCGAACACATATCTGCGGAAGAGGATTGAGCGTGCCTTCATGGATCTCACTTTACCATTGTTCGCAGGCGGAAGCCAAACGGGTCACCGTCGCGCAAGAGGACGGCAAAGTCCCAAATCACTAGGGGGGCAGGGTTTAAGTAAAGTCGGGAGCGAGCGGGCACGACGCGACAATCCGCACGGCATTCGTTCCCGATAGTCGTCGCCACAGGAACACGGCGCCGACAATCGTCATTGCGGTCCCAATGGCGAGCAGCCTGGGTGGGATGTGTTCGGCGGCTTTCCAATCGGCGGCCGTGTAGCCGAGGGCAAACGCGAAGGGCTTGAGCACGAAAGCGGTCGAGAAATTGTAGGTCGCATGGCAGATAATACCCGGGACAATCGATCCGGTGCGGAGAACCAGAAATGCGAACCAAAAACCGAGCGGCAAGGCGACAACCGCCTGCCAGGGATTCAAGTGAAATAGCGAGAACATCACTGCCGTCGCCCAGACGGATTTGACAACCGAGTAACGTTCGAGAAAATCTCGAAACAAGAGTCCGCGAAAGAAGAATTCTTCGGCAACAGGTGCCACGATCACGAGCGGTACAAAGATCGAGAGGAACGGGGCCTGTTGAGAGGCTTCGACGATCGAATACCGAAACGACTCGGGCATGGGAACCCAAAGAACGACTTCGACCAAAACGACTGCGGCCCCGACGCTCGTGATGAGAAGTGCGGGCACGATCCGCAGCGGAAACGATAGTTCGAATCGTGCCTCGCGGAAAGACATGCTTGACCATTTCAGTCCCACCGTGAGGGCAACCGTCCACGCGACCAGTTGGGGAGCGACCATGAGTGAAAACACGTCGATCGACACTTCGCCCGGCTGCAGCATTAGCAAGAATGTCGTGACAAGCAGCACCATCCCCACAAGAAATGTGATGTAGAAGAGTACGCACAACGCGATTGACCACCTGATCCCCATACCCGGAAGTGGAAACCCGGCGATGGACGATGTGCGAATGACGACATCCATAGTAAAGTTTAAGAAGAAGGGTGATGTCTGAAGCGACGAAAGTCAGCAGAAAAAGGCGGTCGTCTGTCAGTATGCGATAGCCCACCACTTTCGGACAGCAGCGGGGACCGGATAATGGTTCCTGACGGAGGTCTGAAAGATGAGCGATTTGGCCGAGGAAGGGTCGCGGCTGGGGCGTCGTCCCATCGACCGGCGACGGATTATCAATGCCATTCTGTATGTGGTGCGAACGGGCTGCCAGTGGCGGATGCTGCCCAAGGACTTTCCGAATTGGGGTACCGTGTACGGGATTTTCTGGCGTTGGCGCAATGACGGCACTTGGCAAAAGATTCACGACGCCTTGCGGGCCAAAGCGAGACGGGCGGTCGGCAAGAAGTCGACGCCCACGGTGGCGATTCTTGACAGCCAATCGATTCGCACGGCCGAAGGAGGTGAGGAAAGAGGCTATGATGCGGCCAAGAAGATCACCGGTCGCAAGCGGCACCTGGCAGTCGATACACTCGGGCTGTTGTTGGCGGTGGTCGTCCATCGAGCCGATTGGCAGGATCAAGACGGCGCGAAGTCGGTATTGGAAAAAATGGGAGAACAATTTTGTCGAATCAAGGTGGTGTTTGGCGATCTGGCCTATGGCCGCAATGATCTGCCCACTTGGGTGCAGCAGACTTTGGGCTGGGTCCTGCAAACCATCCTGCGGCCAGTGGATGTCAAAGGGTTCGTCGTCCTTCCGAAGCGATGGATCGTCGAACGTACGTTCGCTTGGCTCGCGCACTATCGCCGCCATAGCAAAGACTACGAAAAAACCACCGCCTCCAGTGAAGCCCTGACCTACATCGCCATGATCGGACTCATGTCCAAACGGCTTGCAAACCTACAAAACTGAAATTCAAAACACGTTCTAAGAATATTGACAGTCAATCTGTTGACCTACGCGACGTGTCAACCGCTCCAGACCACCTCGGCAGACTATTTCCGCCGGTCGAGCCGGCCCGATTTGCCGATCGCTTTCAAGAGCCGCCAGCCGAGGAACATGCTGAGGGCCATGCCCATCACGCCGGGGACGCTCACTTCGCGGACCGGCCAGACGTGTTGCGCGAGCATCAGCGACGAGCCGAGGAACAAGGCGCTCGCCATCATGCCGAGCACGAGGCGGTTGACGGAGGGTTCGAGGCCGCGGTGGTCGAGGTGGACGTCGAACTTGCCGCTCTCGACTTGCTGGAGGATGTCGCGGAGGCGGCGGGGTAGGATTTCGGCGAGCTGTTCGAGCTCGGAGAAGATCCGCCGCATCTTGCGCATCTGTCGGGCGGGCGAGAGGCGGCGCGCGAGCAGCTTGCGTTGGTAGGGTTGCACCAGTTCCATCAGGCTGAAGTGGGGCGCGAGCAGCCGGCCGGTGCCGTCGAGCATGATGAGCACCTTGATCAACATCGCCAGCGAGGAGGGCAGCACGATGTGATAGCGCTGGACGATCTCGATCATCTCGTTGAGCACGCCGGCGAGGTCGAAGGCATTGGCCGGCTGGTTAGCGTAGTGGGCCACGAACTCCGAGAGATCGACGGAGAGCGCCGCCTCGTCGAGCCCGGGCGGCACCGCGCCGAGCCGCATCACCAGCGACGTGAGCATCTGCGCGTCCTGCGTGACGATCGCCAGCAGCATGCTCTCGATGTCTTCGCGCATCGCTTCGTCGAGCCGGCCGACCATGCCGAAGTCCAAGAGGCCGATCGTGCCGTCGGCCAGCACGACCAGGTTGCCCGGGTGGGGATCGGCATGGTAGAAGCCGTGGTGGAAGATCATCTCGAGATACATCTCGGCGCCGTGGCGGGCCACCAGCGAGAGATCGCACTTGGCTTCCTGCCGGAGTCGCGGATCGGAGAACCGCCAGCCGTCGAGCCATTCCATCGTGAGCACACGGCCGGTGGAAAACTCGGGGTAGCAGCGGGGGATGTGGATGTGCGGATTGCGGCGGAAGTTGCGGGCGAACTGATCGAGGTTGCGGGCCTCGCGGGCGAAGTCGAGCTCGCGGCGGACCACGCGGCGAAACTCGGCGACCATCGCTTGCGGGCGGTAGATGGCGAGTTCGGGCATCATCTCGGCCAGCTGGGCGAGGCCGGCGAGGATATCGAGATCGACTTCCATGCGGCGCTGGATGCCGGCGTGCTGAACCTTGACGACCACGTCGGTTGTGCCAGCGTTGGTGCCACTTGCAAGGCGGGCGCGGTGGACCTGGCCGATCGAGGCGGAGGCGAGCGGAGCAGAATCGAAATCGACAAAGAGCGAGTCGAGCGGGGCGTCGAGCTCGGTTTCGATCGTCGTGCGGACGGCCTCCGCATCATCAGCCGGCACATCGGTCTGCAGCTTCTCGAGTTCGTCGGCGAGTGGAATGCCGATCTGGTCGGGCCGCGTGCTGAGGATTTGACCGAGCTTGATGAACGTCGGGCCGAGCTCTTCGATTGCCAGCCGGATGCGAGTCTCCCGGCTGAGGTGGCCGAGCGATTCGCCGTCGCGGTTGCGGAGGATGCCTTTCACCACCGGCAGATCGAAGCGGCCAATCCAGCCGGCGAGGCCGTACTTGCTGAGAATCGTGAGGATCTCGCGCCAGCGATTGGCGTTGCGATAGACTTGCGGAATGGTGGTGATTTTCATCCGGCGGTTTTCATCCGATGAGTTTCATCCGAGCGGCGGCGTGAACTCGAATCGTCGAACTTCCATTTCCATTCTACTCACCGATCGACTCGAGGGCTTTCTTCGCCAGTCGCGCCAGACGGGCGTCGCCGCTGTCGACCGCAGCGCGGAGGGCAGGGGTGGCAGCCTTGGCGGCGGGCCCAATTTCACCCAGCGCCCACGCAGCCCGCTCACGGACTGGCAGAACAGCGTCGCTTTCGAGCACCTGAATCAATTTGGAGACGGCCGGTGCCGCCGCAACGCCGGCTCGCCCCACGAGCGTAACGGCCCAATAAGCGACGTCGCTCGAGCAGTCGCCGGCGAGTTGCGCGAGCGGTTCGATCTGATCGCCGGCGGGCGGCCCCAGATCTTCGAGCGCGGCTGTGCAGGCTTCGAGCACTTCTTCGTGCGGGATGCCGATTGTGCGCACGAGCGCGACGGCGGCGCCCTGTCCCGCGTGGCCAAGTGTAGCGATCTGAATGGCGGCTGATGTCTGTAGCACCGTGTCGGTGCCTTCCAACTGGGTGATGAGCAATTGAAGATCTGGGTTCGACATCGGCAATTCTCCTCGCGCATGTACGCGGTGTTCAACCTATCATATCTGCGTTCGGAATTCATGCGGCAAACGGAAAGCTGCAAAAACCTGCCGTGTTTACAGACTGCCCGATGAGGCGAGGACCAACGGCCGGCCGGCTGGCGATGACGATTCTCGCGGTCGCCCGGCGTTTGGGAGCGTGTTAGACTTGCAGTGAGTTTCATCGGCTGGCCGCAACGTGTGAGGAAGTCCATGGTCAAGCGAGGCATCGCGTTGGTGGTGTTGGCGGCGGCGGCGGTGGCGCTCTTGGTCTACAGCCAGTTTCGCAGCGAGCCGCTGAAGGTCTCGGGCTTTGTGGAGGCTTACCAGATTCGGATCGGCTCGCGCGTCGGTGGTCGCGTCGAGAAGGTGCTCGTGGACGAGGGGGCACGTGTCAAAAAGGGCGACACGCTGGTCGTGCTCGAGCCCTACGATTTGCTCCAACGGCGGGCTGAAGCCGAGGCCGAGGCGACGGCGCGAGTGGCAGAGTATGAAAAGATGGCAAAGGGCTTTCGCCCGGAGGAGATAGCCCAGGCCAAGTCGAAGTTCGATCAATTGGCGGCTGAACTCGAGAAGCTCCAAAACGGTCCGCGGAAGCAAGATATTGAAGCGGCGCAGGCCGACGTTCGCCTGGCCGAGGCGCAACTGGCATTCGCCCGCGAGAAACTGGCTCGGACGGAGCGGCTCGTGGCGCAGAACGCCGCCACGCAGGAGGAGCTCGATCAGGAGCGGACTTCGCTCCGAGTTGCTCAAGCGACGCTTGATGCCCGCCAACAGAACTTGGCTTTGCTGCTCGCCGGGACACGCCCGGAAGAAATTGCGGCTGGAAAGGCCCTGTTAGCAGCGGCCCAACAGGCGTGGCTGCTGGAGCGCAGTGGTTACCGCGACGAAGACGTCGCACAAGCCAAGGCCGCCTTGGAATCGGCCCAGGCGGCGCTCGGCGCAACGGACGAGCAGATCAAGGAGCTCACGATCACGGCGCCGCTCGATGCGGTGGTCGAGGCGGTCGATCTGCGGCCGGGCGACATGGTGACCGCCAACGCGCCGGTGTTGTCGCTGACCGACACGAGCCGGCTCTGGGTCCGCGTCTACGTGCCCGAGAATCACTTGGATCTCGCGCTCGACCAAAAAGTGTGGGTCACGATCGACAGCTATCCGGGCCGTCGCTTCGGCGGGCACATTTCATTCATCGCTCGGCAAGGAGAGTTCACACCCAGCAACGTGCAGACGCCGGAGGAGCGCTCGAAGCAGGTGTTTCGCGTTCGCGTGACGCTCGACGAAGGACTCGAGGAATTGCGACCGGGCATGTCGGCCGACGTCTGGCTCGAACCGGCAGAAAAGTCGTCGTCTGCTGACGGCGAGCAGGGCAAGGGTGCTTGATGGCCGCGCCGGTGATCGAAGTCGAACATCTCACACGCCGCTTTGGCGACGTGGTCGCGGTCGATGACGTGAGCTTCGCCGTCGAGCGCGGGGCGATCTTCGGCTTGCTCGGCCCGAACGGCAGCGGGAAGTCGACGATTATCCGCATGCTCTGCGGCGTGCTCGCCCCCAGCGCTGGGCGAGGCGTGGTGCTGGGCCACGACGTCGAGCGCGAGGCCGAGGCGATCAAGCGGCGGATCGGCTACATGTCGCAGAAGTTCAGCCTGTATGCCGATCTGACCGTCCGCGAGAACCTGGAATTCTACGGCCGGATTTACGGTCTGTCGCCCGAGCGGCAGCGTGAGCGGACGGCGGCCGTTCTCGAACTCACGGCGATCGGCCGCTATCTCGATCAACTGGCCGGCACGCTCTCCGGAGGCTGGAAGCAGCGGCTGGCGCTGGCCTGTGCGCTGATCCACGAGCCGGAAGTGATCTTTCTCGACGAGCCGACGGCCGGAATCGATCCGGTGGCCCGACGCGACTTGTGGGACTTGCTGTTTGCGCTCGCAGCGGCTGGGAAGACGCTGTTTGTCACCACGCACTACATGGACGAGGCCGAGCGGTGCACTGACATCGGCTACATCTACCAATCGAAGCTGATCGTGTGCGGCCGGCCGGACCAGCTGAAGAGGCTGCCGGAGGTCACGCCGGCGGGCACGCGGCGGTGGGAGCTGGAAGTGCCGGCGCCGGCCGAGCAACTCGCGCGGCTGCGGAAGATCGAGGGTGTGCTCGATGCGACACTCTTCGGTCAGGCGATTCACGTGCTGGCCCGCGAAAGGCTCGACGGAGAACAATTGTTGGCAAAGTTGCAGACGCCACCCGATGCATCGCACTCTCGCCCAATCGAGCCCACGCTCGAGGACGTGTTCGTCACGCTTAGCCGAGCGGCCGAGGAAGAGCAAACGTCGCCCCGCCCGATCGCAGAGGCACCCGCTGCGCAAATAGAGCGAACGCAGGCAACTTCTTCTCCGCCATCGGAGGTCGCACGAGAGACGGAGCGGCCGCGGCCGATGTGGGGCTTCGGCGCGATTCTGAAGAAGGAGTTCTTCCACATTCGCCGCCAACCAGTGACGATCTTCTTCATGCTCGTGATCCCGACGCTGCAGACGTTGATTTTCGGCTACGCGATCGACGTCAAGATCGAGCACATTCCCATGGTCGTTCAGGACCTCGACGGCCGGCTGCAGGCCCAGGAGCTGATCGAGGCCTTCGAGAACACGCGGACGTTCGACGTGGAGGAGCGCGTGACTGACGATGAATCGTTTCGCCGGGCGATCACGTCGGGGCGGGCAAAGGTCGGGCTGCGGATTCCGCCCGACTACACCGACAAATTGTTGCTGCACGAGCAGGTTCCGGTCCAGGTGCTGATCGACGGCAGCGACTCGCAGATCGCCACCACTGCGCTCAACGCGACCAATCTGCTGGGCCTCAACCGTTCGATCGCGATCTCCCGCTCGTTGGCCGACGTGCTGCAAGTGGCCCCCGCGCGGAATGAGAAGGGCGAATTGGCGATGCCGATCGAGATGCGGCCGCGGCTGCTCTACAACCCGGACTTAGAGAGCTCGCACTTTTTCGTACCGGGGCTGGTCGGCATCATCTTGCAGCTGGTGACGCTGTTCTTGACGGCGTTTGCAATCGTCCGCGAACGGGAACTCGGCACGTTGGAACAATTGTTCGTGACACCCGTCGGCCGGCTGGGACTGCTGCTCGGCAAGCTGGTGCCCTACGCGATCGTCGGCTTCGTAGCGATGCTGATTGTGCTGTCGGTGATGGTCTACGTGTTCGACGTGCCGATTCGCGGGAGTTTGCTGCTACTGTTGGAGCTGTCGACGTTATTCCTGGTCTGTGCGCTAGGTCTGGGGCTGTTAGTCTCGACGATCGCCCGCACCCAGCTCGAAGCGGTGCAGTTCGCGTTCATGATCATGCTGCCGACGGTGCTGCTCTCCGGCTTCATGTTCCCGCGGAGCGAGATGCCGCTGCCGATCTACTTGTTCACGTTCGCAATTCCGGCGACGTACTTCCTGGAAATCCTGCGGGGGATCGTCTTGCGCGGGGCCGATTTCATCGACCTGGTGCCGGAGACGTTTGGACTCGCGGTGTGCGGTCTGGTGATTATGGCGCTGAGCGTGACGCGGTTCCGCAAGCAGCTGGCGTGACGTCGATTGGCGATTAGCAGTTGCGTCCCGTACCTTTCGGCTAACTACGGACACTTTTCGCAGTAACTTGTAGCGATCCTCGCCCCCGTGGTACACTGTTCAGCGAGAGGACCAGTGCGATGAGAAACACCAAGCAGATTATTGAAGTTGCCGCTGGTGTCGCACTAATTGCTGTCGGCATCGGTGGGTTCTGGCTCCCGATGGGCTGAATTCTCGGCATGGCCATTTCGGGAACAGCGGTCTTCCTTGGAATACTGCTGTGGCGATACAGCCGCGCGCCCTGAAAAACCTCCCCGGCAACTATTCTTCAGACAGTGCCGTACCTTTCGCCGCGGTAGCAGCGCTATGCAATGGGCAGCAACTGCCCGGCGTCGAGTTCCAATCGGCGGCCGAGCGCCGCTGCGAGTGCCGCACTGTGCGTGACGACGATCAGAATCGTATTCGCCTCGGCCTGCATCTCCAACAGCAATTGGCTGATCGATTGAGCGGTAGTGCGGTCGAGGTTGCCGGTCGGCTCGTCGGCCAAGAGCAGCGTCGGCTCGCGCACGAGCGCACGGGCGATGGCGACGCGTTGCCGTTCGCCGCCCGAGAGTTCGGCCGGTCGGTGGTCGAGCCGCTCGGCCAGCCCGACGTGGTCGAGCAGCTCTCGAGCGTGCTGTGCGTCGATGTCGGTGGCGACGCCGTCGGCGAGGAACGGCACCAGCACGTTTTCCAGCACCGTGCATTGCGGCAGCAGGTAGTGCTCTTGAAACACGAAACCTATCTGCCGGCTGCGGAAATTCGCCAGCGACGCCTCGTCGAGCTCGAACGGATTCTGGCCCAGCAGGCGAACGCGGCCGGACGTGGGTAGCTCGAGCGTGCCCAAGATCGACAGCAGCGTGCTCTTGCCGGAACCGCTGGGGCCGACGATGGCCAGGTTCTCGCCGCGGTTGAGCTGGAGCGACACGCCGGCGAGGATGCGGAGCGGTTCGCCCGGCGTGGGAAACTCTTTGACGATTTGGTCGACGACGAGGTCGGCGCCTGGGGAGGTTGCGGCCATCCGCTCATTGTCGGCGGAAAGGGGGGCGGGGCCAAGTGGCTGAATTGGCCGCGGGGGAGATTGCGATGAGAGAACGGCCGGTGCGGCGAGAGCGGCGAGCAAGCTCGCCCGCTAAATGGGGTTATACGCCGGCGAGCAGTTTGAGCTCTTTGGCCACTACGTCGGGGATCGGGATCGAGACGGGCGGCTCGCCGTGCTCGACGCGGCAGCAGACGCTGGTCATGGTGCCGTGGGCAATGTCGCGGCCCTCGTCGGAGAAGTCGAAGCCATAGGTGACGCTCGAGTTGCCGACGTGGCGGACCGTCACGGCGATGTCGAGCGTGTCTTCGCAGCGGGCCGGCGCGTCGAATTCACACGCGGCGGCGACGCGCGGAAAACTGATCGGCACGCCGTCGACTTCGGTATAGACGCTAAAGCCCAAGCTCCGCAGCAGCTCGTGCTCGGCCGACTCCATGTAGCGGAAGTAGGACGCGAAGTGAATGATGCCGGCCATGTCGGTGTCGGAAAACTCGACCAGCCGCGAAGTGTAAAAGGGAGTCGACATGGCTTTCGGCTTTAGCTGTCGGCGATCGGCTTGATGCTGAAAGCTGACGGCCCATAGCCGAGAGCCGACAGCCTTTCTCAATCAGTCGCCGACGTAGGGCATCAGAGCCATGAAGCGGGCGCGTTTGATGGCGCGGGCGACCGCGTGCTGACTGGCGGCGTGGCAGCCGGTCTTGCGGCGGCTGACGATCCGGCCGTGCCGGTTGGTGAGCTTCGAGAGCAGGTCGAGGTCTTTGTAATCGACGTACATCGGGCGCGGGGCGTGGCCCTCGACGTAGATCGGGTCGCGCTTGGGCGGGCGCTTGACGTTGCTCTTGCGCTTGTTCTGGTAACCGCCGCCGGACTGCGAATCGCGGGAATATGCCATGGTCGAATCTGTCATCCAATGGAAACGAAAGGGCTGCCCGGGACCGAAACTGCGAGGCCCGCGCGCCGCCTGGAAACTTCATATTCTAACGGCGGACCCGCGGTGTGCCAAGGCGCTTCGAGACCGCAGAACGGCCGTTTCTTGCGAGGCTCCCATTCGCACACTGGCGTTTACCTATCTCGGAGTTCTGGGATAGATTGCGGGCGCGGCGGCTCCCCGGCTGGGACCGCGCCGTACGTCGTATACTTCCATTTCACCAGGAGACATCATGAGACGAATCGTTTCGTTCGCCGCCGTTTTCGGCAGCATCTTGACGCTCGCGCCGGCAGCGCCGATCTTTGCCCAGGCGATCCTCAATCCGCCGCCGGTCGTTTCGCCGACGTACATCGCCGTGCCGCCTCCGCAGCAGGAGATCATCACCGAGGCGCCGGGGCCGGCCTACGTTTGGGTGTCGGGGCGTTGGGAACGGACGGCGGGAAGTTGGTCGTGGAACCCGGGCCGGTGGGTCAAGCCGCCGTTTTCCAACGCTTACTGGATCCCCGGCTACTGGCAGCACAACAGCGGCAAGTTCCTTTGGACCAAAGCCCATTGGGCAGCGGCCGATCGAGGCGTCGTCGTGCAAAAGCCGGTGACCGTGCCGCCGCTCTACGAAGAAGTGCTGCCATCCGCACCGCGCAACCCGGCTACGTTTGGCAGCCCGGCTATTGGGAATGGCGTGGCACGTGGCTCTGGGTGCCGGGCCAGTACATTCAAACGATGACGCCGGGCGCCGTTTGGGTGGCGGGCAAATGGGAATCCACCATCAACGGCAGCTGGCGGTGGAACCCAGCCCACTGGGCGATGGCCTAGCGGGCGGCCCACACATAGCCGACCCATCTTGGATCGGTGATCGACGTGTGGGCTCGCACACTTCAATTACGCTACGTCGAAATCATTGCTGCGTCGAGGCCGGCCAAGATGACCGGGCTATTTGCTGCTAGAACGCGGCCGCGCCGGCTTCGGCGACGGCGTGGTCCTGTTCGCCGCTGCCGCCTGAGACGCCGATCGCGCCGACGACTTCGTCGTTCTTTTTGAGCGGGATGCCGCCGGCGAAGATCATGATCTTGCCGCCGTTCGAGGCGTGGATGCCGAAGAACTGGCCGCCCGATTGGCTGTGGCCGGCGAGGTCCTTGGTGGCGATGTCGAAGGCCCGCGCGGTGTAGGCCTTCTTGATCGAAATGTCGATGCTGCCGAGCCACGCCTTGTCCATGCGGACGTGGGCCACCAGGTTGCCGCCCCCGTCGGCCACGGCGATGTTCATCGGCTGGCCGATCTCGGCCGCCTTCTTTTCCGCTGCTTCAATGATCCGCTTAGCATCTTTCAGGGTGATCATGTCGAATTCCGTTCGCAAATTAGAGGTTAATAGTTGAATTCTTGACTTGCCCAGAGTGTAATGACCGAATGGACCTCTGTAAACGAACGAACCGTCGTGTAGTCTTTCTATCCCGGTGTTTGCTGTGCGGCCTGGCCTGGCTGTCGGTTGGGCTCGCGTCCCGCTGGGCGACGGCCGACGATCTGCGCGAGGACCGCATTGCGCGATTGGTCGCGGACATGTCGCGTGAGGAAAAGATCGGGCAGACCGCGCTGCGCGGCATGTCGAGCAGCAAGCAGGGCGAGCTGAGCGACGAACTGAAGGCGGCGGTCCGTGCCGGCCAGATCGGGGCCTTGCTCAACGTGACCGAGAAGGGCCAAGTCGAGGAGTTGCAGCGGATCGCCGTCGAAGAAAGCCCGCACCACATTCCGCTGCTCTTCGGTCGCGACGTGATTCACGGCTTCCACACGATCTTCCCCATTCCATTGGGCATGGCGGCCACGTGGGATCCGGCGATCACGGAAGAGAGCTCGGCGATCGCGGCGGCCGAGGCGACGACCTATGGCATCCGCTGGACGTTCGCACCGATGCTCGACATTGCCCGCGATCCGCGTTGGGGCCGCATCGCGGAGTCTCCGGGCGAGGATCCGTATCTCGCGTCGCAGTTGGCGGCGGCGTACGTCCGCGGTTTTCAGGGGACGGATTTGTCGTCGCCCGACCGAATGGCGGCGTGTGCAAAACACTATGCGGCGTATGGCGCTGTTGAAGGAGGCCGCGACTACAACACGACCAACGTGCCCGAGGGGTTGCTGCGCGACGTGTATCTGCCGCCGTTCCACGCGGCCGAGCAGGCTGGGGCGGCGACCTTCATGACGGCGTTCAACGCGCTCAACGGCGTGCCGTGTACTGGGAATCGGTTCTTGCTGAAAACGGTGCTCCGCGACGAATGGGGTTTCGACGGCTTTGTGGTGAGCGATTGGACTTCCGTCACCGAGATGATCACCCACGGCTATTGTGCCGATGAGCGCGAGGCGGCGCAGCGGGCGGCCAACGCCGGGCTCGACATGGAAATGGTCAGCACCGCCTACGAACAGAATCTCGCCCAGTTGATCGAGTCGGGGCAGGTCAACGAACTGGCGCTGGACGGATTCGTGCGCGATATTCTGCGGGTGAAAATGCGGCTGGGGCTGTTCGAGCATCCCGGCTTCGATCGCCAACGCGACGACGTGGTGCTCAGCAAGCCGCACCTGGCCGCGGCACGGCGGGCCGCCGCGCAGAGCCTGGTGCTGTTGAAGAACAAGAACCACCTGCTGCCGCTTGATAGGAATGCCGCGCAGGTCGCCGTAATCGGTCCGCTGGCCGACGCGCCGCACGAGCAGCTCGGCACGTGGGCGTTCGACGGCCAGGCGGACGACACGCAAACACCGCTGCCGGCGCTGCGGCAATTGTTGGGCGCCGACCGCGTGAAATACTCGCCCGGCCTGACCTACAGCCGCGATCGCTCGCGCGACGGGTTTGCCGCGGCGGTCGAGGCGTCCCGGGCGTCGGACGTGGTGCTACTGTTCGTCGGCGAGGAGGCGATTCTTTCAGGCGAAGCGCATAGCCGGGCCGACGTTCGCTTGCCCGGCGCGCAGGAAAATCTCATTCACGCGATTGCCAAGACGGGCAAGCCGATCGTGCTGGTGATCCTGGCCGGTCGGCCGATCGAGCTCCGCGGCGTGCTCGACGAGATCAGCGCGGTGCTGATGGCCTGGCACCCGGGCACGATGGGCGGCCCGGCGATTGCCGACGTGCTGTTCGGCGCCGCGGAGCCGGGCGGACGGTTGCCCGTAACGTGGCCCAAGTCGGTCGGCCAGATTCCGATCTATTATAACCACGCCAACACGGGCCGGCCGCCGCTGGGCGAGACGTTCGTGCCGATCGATGAGATCCCGATCGGCACCTGGCAAAGCTCACTCGGCAACACGTCGCACTACCTCGACCTGGGCTACGAGCCGCAGTTCCCGTTTGGCTTCGGCCTCGGCTACACGACGTTCGACTACACAAACCTCCGCGTCTCGTCGGAGCGGCTGACGCAGGGCGAAACGATCGAAGTCTCCGCCGACGTGACCAACACCGGCTCGCGCCGCGGCAGCGACGTGGTGCAGCTTTATGTCCGCGACCAGGTGGGCGACGTCACGCGGCCCGTCCGGGAGCTGAAGGGCTTCGAGCGCGTGGCGCTCGAGCCGGGCGAAACCCGCCGCGTGAAGTTCACCCTCTCGACCGAAGACCTGGCCTTCACGAACCAAGCACTAAAGCGAGTGACCGAACCGGGCAAGTTTGACGTCTGGATCGGCGCGAACGCGAACGCCGATCTGCACGGGACATTTGCAGTTCGGTGATGAGCCAAGTCTCGATTGGAAAGCGCGGCCTTTCAGGCCTGGGTCGGCTGGAACGGCGGCACGTGGCGTGACGTTTCTTCGCTATTGGGACGACCCTGGCCCGGCGACGGCAGGTGACAAACGGGTCGGGACGGCGGTACAATAGGGGCGGCTGGCCAGGCGGGGCTGGCGGCTTTTCGCGGTTACAGATTCCCGGTTCTATAAGGAGTCCAGGCAATGGCAACGGTCACGGAAAAGGTTGCGCGTCCCAAGATTCAGCAGACGGAGTGCTTCATCGGCGGTAAGTGGTTGCCCTCGGCGAGCGGCAAGACGTTCGACACGATTCACCCGGCCACCGAAGAAGTGATCTGCAAGGTGGCCGAGGGCGACAAGGAAGACGTCGACGCGGCGGTCGACGCTGCCCGCGAGGCGTTCGACAACGGACCGTGGCGCTCGATGGACGCCCGCGATCGCGGCGCGCTGATGTATAAGCTCGCCGAACTGATCGAGGAAGAGGCCGAAGAGCTGGCCGCGCTCGAAACACTCGACAACGGCAAACCGATCAACGATTCGCGGGCGGCCGACATTCCGCTGGTGATCGACTGCCTGAAATACTACGCCGGCTGGGCCGACAAGATTCAGGGCAAGACGATCCCGATCCGCGGCGACTATTTCTGCTACACGCGGCGCGAGCCGGTCGGCGTGGTGGGGCAGATCATTCCCTGGAACTTCCCGGCGTTGATGGCCGCGTGGAAGTGGGGCCCGGCGCTGGCGGCCGGTTGCACGATCGTGATGAAGCCGGCCGAGCAGACGCCGCTGACTTGCTTGCGGATGGCCCGGCTCGCGCAGAAGGCCGGCATCCCGGACGGCGTGATCAACGTGGTGCCGGGTTACGGCCCGACGGCCGGCGCGGCACTGGTGGCCCATCCGGGCGTCGACAAGATCGCGTTCACCGGCGAACTCTCGACCGCGAAGATCATCCAGCGGTCGGCGGCCGAGACGATGAAGCGGCTCACCTTCGAGCTGGGCGGCAAGAGCCCGAACGTGATCTTTGCCGACGCCGATCTCGACGCGGCCGTGGCGGGGGCGCACTTTGCCCTCTACTTCAACCAAGGCCAATGCTGCTGTGCGGGCAGCCGGTTGTACATCGAGCAGAAGGTGTACGACGAAGTGATCGACCGCATCGCGGAGAAGAACAAGTCGACCAAGATCGGCGATCCGTTCGACCCGGAAACGCAACAGGGCCCGCAGGTCGACAAGGCCCAGTTCGACAAGATCCTCAAGTACGTCGAATACGGCAAAGCGGACGGGGCGAAGTGCGTCACCGGCGGCAAACGGCACGGCAGCAAGGGCTATTTCGTCGAGCCGACGCTGTTCGCGGGCGTGACCGACGACATGCGGATCTCGCGCGAGGAGATCTTTGGCCCGGTGATGAGCGCGCTGAAGTTCAAGAGCGTCGACGAGATCATCCACCGCTCGAACGACACGAACTTCGGCCTGGCGGCGGCGGTCTGGACCCGCGACGTGGCAAAGGCCCATCGCTATGCCAAGGAGGTGCGTGCCGGCACGGTATGGGTCAATTGCTACGACGTGTTCGACGCGGCCGCCCCGTTCGGCGGCTTCAAGGAAAGCGGCCTCGGCCGCGAGTTGGGCGAGGCGGGGCTGGACAACTACACCGAGTCGAAAACGGTCACCGTCTCGCTGACGTAGGGTGACGTACGGAAAACGGCGGGCGGTGTCGTGCCATTTGGCCGCACCGCCCGCTTCATTTGGCACTGGAACAGATCCATGAACAGGCGATTCTTGATATTGGCAGCGATTGTAATCAGCTGGGCTGCGCGGACGCTTTCGGCCCAGGAGTTGACGACCGATGCCGAGCGATCCTACCGCGAGCTGCGCAAATCGCACGACACGACAACACAGCTCCTGGCCGAGCGATGGTACGGGGCGATCAAGCTGCAAGAGTGGACCGATGCCACCGGAAGATTCACCACCACGGCGAAGTATCTCGCGCACGACCCCGAATTGGCGTGGGTCAAATTGCGCGTGATCGAAGGCAGCGGCGACAAGCGCGTGGTCAAAGACGTGACGATCCCGGTGTCGAAGTTGAGCAAGGCCAGCCAGTCGCGAGTGCGGCAGATCGGCGTCCTGGCGGAGAAAGTCACCGCCGCGGCGGCGGCCGAAAAGGAAAAAGAGTCGACGGAGAAGCCCGCCGACGGTGCGGCCAGCCCAGTGCCGGAAGGTCGCATGATGGCCGACGAGCCAGGCGACGGCCGTGGCGGTCGCGCGGCCGGGCTGGCCGGCATGGATGCGGAAGAGGCGCTGGCGGAAGGCGGCGGCAAGCGTCGCCCGCGACCCGCGCGGACGGCGGCGCGGCGACCTTCGCCGCGGTCAAAGAATCGCGCGCCGCTTCCCGCGCTGCTGCCGCCGCTGCCTGGGGGCGCGGCTCGGCTCGGAGTTTCCGCCGAAATGCCGGATGCTTCGCAAGCGGCGCCAGCGGAGCATGGCGAACGCTGATCGGCCGCGTTTTCGCGAGCGCAGGGCAAGCATTGCCGGCGGCCGAAGCGGCGCGCGGCGGCAACTTCGTTTTCCTGCCACCCGATGGGTGGAAATAGTGGGGCTTCGGGCAAACTCTGCCGATTATTCCCGATGTAACGACTGGAACGGTTGTGCCGCCCCTGCGCACTGCGTCTGTAGCGCTCGCGGCGTTCGAGAAAATCATGCGACGAATCGAGCCAAAACGAGGTCTCCGACGCATCAAGCCGGCGGTCGCGTCTGCGCTCAGGACGATCGTCGTCGTGCTGCTGCCGACGGCGGTTCGCGCCCAATCGTACGCACCGGCTCCGGCGCCGGTGCAGCAAACGGCCTTTCAAGAGACGCCGGCCGAGGATGGTGCTAGGTTTCGCGCGTACAAGCTGAACCAACTGAGCGCGGACGCGGCCCAACAGCGATTGACGCAATTCTTTGCCGCCACGCCGGGCATCGAGATCGTGGCCGACGCGCCGCGGGGCCGCGTGTTGGTGCGAGCCACGCCGCAGATACTCGAGCAGGCCGGCGAACTGTTGGCAAAGCTCGATCCGAGCGCGCCGAGTGCACCGCCGGCGCAAGTGCCGCAACCCCCGACCCAGCGGCTCGAGGCCTATCCACTCACGCCATCCGCGCAAACCATTTTGGCGGCGCTCGAGAAGCAAGCGGCGGGCCGGCCGGACATTCGCGTGGCGGTCGACCAGCGCACGTCGCAAGCACTGGTGCTCGCGCCGGAGTCAATTCACAGCCAGATTCGCGACAAGCTCGCGCAAGTGAGTCGAGAGCCGAGAGTCCAGAGTTCGGAGCCAGCACGGTCGGCTGCGCCGTCTTCGACGGGCGAGTCGCTGCAACTTCGTACGCTTTCGGCCGACGATTTGCGTTTGCGGCTGGAGCGGCTGTTGTCGCGGCCGCTGCCGGCGAGCACGGATGCCAGCGGCCAGTGGCAGAGTTTTGCGATCGAAGCCGTGGCGGGCGCGGGCGTGACCGCGACGGTCAACCCGACGACGCGCGAACTGCGTCTGTCCGGGCCACCGCAACGGACCAGCGCCTGGCGGCAAGTGATTGCCGCGCTGGATACCCAACCGGCAGCCGACGGCACGGTCACGCAGTTGGTCGCCACCAAGCCGGCGAGCCAGGCCCGCGTGCGGCAGGTGCTCGACGTTGTGCAGTCGCAGAACGGCGGGCAGATCAATGCGGTCCCCAAACTCTTCGCAGCGTTTCAGCAACCCTCCGGTGGTGCGGCGAACGCCGCGCCGAGCCAACCGGCAACCGCGCCGGGCACCGCGATTCAGCCCTCGACGGCCAACGCCCAAACGGCGATCGACGCGGCGAACCTGGCCCAGGCGGCGGGCGAGTTGCTCGGGCCCGTGCAAGTCAGCTTCGTCGAAGGGCTCGACGTGATCGTGCTCCGCGGCAACGAGCGCGACGTCGAACGGGTGATGCAGATCATCCAACAGATCGAGCAACTCAGCGCGGTCACCACGCCGATGGTCGAAGTCTACGATCTCAAGAACGTCGACAGCCGGGCGCTCGGCGCGCTGATGACGCGACTCTACCAGCAGGTGCTTGGGCCGAGGATCGGCGACGTCAGCATCACGCCGCTGGTGAAGCCGAACGCACTGCTCTTGGTCGGCCGGCCGGAAAACGTCCGCATGGCGGTCGAGCTGATCCAACGGCTCGACCAGCCGGTGTTGCCCTCGACGCGGTTCGAGGTGTTTCCACTGCGGAATGCCACGGCTACGACCGCCAAGACGATGATCGACCAATTCCTCGAGCAGACCGAAGCGGCGCAGCAGGCGCCCGCGACTCCCGCAGCGACCGAATCGACGACTTTGGCGCCGAAGGCGATGATCGTAGCCGACGTGCGGACGAACTCGTTGATCGTGAGCGCGGCGCCGCGCGACCTGACGGAGATCGCCGCCTTGGTGGCGCGGATCGACTCGCCCAGCGGCGCGGCGGTCGACCAAGTGCGGGTGTTCCCGCTTCGCAACGCCGTGGCCACGGAGATGGCGACCGTGTTGCGCAACGCGATTCAAGGCGGCACGACCGGCGCGACGACGACCAGCGGCGACGGCGGCTCCGGCGGCAGCGACAGCACAACCACCCCCGGAGCCCGGCCGTCGGCTCTGGAATTCCGCCGCATCGGCGCGGGCGACCCACAGGCGATCAAGTCGGGCGTGCTCACCGGCGCGGATCTCGGCCGACGCCCGGGCAAATTCGATCGTCGTCACCGCGCCGGCCGACAGCATGGACCTGATTGCGGCTTTGATCCAGCAGCTCGATCAGTCGCCCAACGTGTCGGCGGAGCTGAAGGTGTTCACGCTCGAGAATGGCGACGCGGCGACTCTCGTCGAGACGCTCCGCGCGCTGTTCGGGGCCGCGACCGACAACAATCAAAATCAGCAGCAGGTGGGCGGCGTCGGGGCCGGCGGCCTGGTGCGGATGCAGTTCTCGACCGACGAGCGGACGAACAGCATCATCGCCGCGGGGACGCGGGAAGATCTCGCGGTCGTCGAGGCGATCCTGCTGCGGCTCGACGAAGGCAACGTCCGGGAGCGGACCAACGTCGTCTACCGGCTCAACAACGCATCGGCGCAGAACGTGTCGGACACGCTCAATCAATGGCTGCAAACGCAGCGGACCGCCGAAACCGAATCGCAGGTGGCCCTCAGCCCGTTCGAGCAGATCGAGCGGGAAGTGATCATCGTGCCCGAGATCGCCTCGAACAGCCTGGTGGTTTCTGCAACGCCGCGTTACTTCGAGACCGTCAAGAACATCATCATGCAGCTCGACGAGCGGCCGCCGATGGTGATGATCCAGGTGCTGATCGCCGAGGTGCAATTGAACGACGCCGACGAATTTGGCATCGAATTGGGCCTGCAGGATTCGCTGCTGTTCGACCGGTCTCTGCTTTCCGACGTGCAGACGCTCACCACGACGACGAACACGCAGAGTGTTGGCGGAGCAACCGTCTCGACAACGCAGCAGAATGTCATCAACGCGAACGGCCAACCGGGCTACAACTTCAACAATCCGAGCACGCCGCTGGGCAACAATCTTAGTACGAACGCGCTCGACGGCTGCCGGCACCGTCGCGGCGCAGGGGTTGAGCAACTTCGCCATGGGGCGAGTCGGTCCCGAGCAGTTCAGCGGGTTCCTCTTCTCCGCGTCGAGCAACAGCGTAAGCGTGCTGTTGCGGGCGCTGCAAGAAAAGCGCCGGCTGGAAGTTTTGAGCCGCCCGCAGATCATGGCCCTCGACGGCCAGCCGGGCTACATCCTGGTCGGCCAGCGCGTGCCGACGATCACCGGCGTGACGCTCGACCAATTCGGCCAGACGAACAATATCCTCTACCAGCAGGTCGGCATCATCATGCAGGTGACGCCGCGAATCAGTCCGGACGGACTGGTGGTGATGCAGCTCTCGACGGAAAAGTCGGAAGTCGGACCGGAGGCCGAGGGCATTCCGATCTCCGTCTCGGCGAGCGGGCAGATCGTGCGGGCGCCGCGGATCAACGCCACGACGGCCGTCACGACCGTGAGCGCGCTGAGCGGGCAGACGGTCGTGCTGAGCGGCCTGTTGACCAATCGCCGCGAAGATTTGCACCGCCGCGTGCCGCTGTTGGCCGACATTCCGCTGATCGGCGACTTCTTCCGCTACGACCGCGTGGCAGGCCAGCGGACCGAGCTGCTGATCGTGATGACGCCGCAGATCATCCACAACAAGCTCGAAGCCGACATGATCAAGCAGACCGAGTCGTCGCGGATGAGCTACATCATGACGGACGTAATCAACCTGGCCGGCGACTTGGGTCTGCGGAACCGTTGCGACTCGTGGGATGACGACACGACCGACGCCGTGTACCCGACGTACGTGCCGGCCGAGGGGGAAGTGGCGATTCCGTCGGAAGGCGAATTGCTGCCGACGCCCGCCGCTCCTCCCCTGGAAATGCAGTCGGTAGATGGACCGGCGTTCCAGCCGGCGCCGGCGCGGCTTCCCAAAACGACAAAACCCTAGCGCGAACCATGAAATCGACTCGCAGGACCGGATCGATCGCGACAACATTGGCGCTGGCGGCGAGTGTGCTGCTGGCCGTTGGGTGTCGCGGTCCGTGGTCCAACGATTGGAAATACTCGGACCTGCTGAGCCCGAAGAAGATGACCGGTTGGGGCGACGACGAATCGGCACCCCAAACTCCGCAACGTATTGGTCTGCTCGTGGACCGACACGGTGCTCTATCAAACGGGCAAACCGCCGCAACGCGGTTTTGGCGGGCGGCTGATCTTTTACGGCGACGAGGTGGACAAGCCGGTGCTCGTCGACGGCCAGTTGGTGGTTTACGCTTTCGACGAAACGAATCGCGACATTACGGACACCAAGCCGACGCGGCGCTACGTGTTCCCACCCGACCAAATCGCGCGGCGGATGAGCAAGACGGCGCTCGGCCCGTCGTATAGCTTCTGGCTACCGTGGGACGAAGCGGGCGGACCGGAAACGGAGATCAGCCTGATCGCGCGGTTCGAGCCGAAGGGGGGCGCGATGGTGGTCAGCGAGCAGACGAAATACCGCTTGCCGGGCGAGCCGCGAGCGACGACCGGCATCGCCAAGAACGGTGCGTCGAAGCTGCCGGAGGGAATCCCGATGCAGCCGGCGGCGCCGACTTTGGCGTCGTTGGCAGAACAGGCGCAGCGCGGTACGGCTGCCAACCGCGTGCAAATGGCAAGTTACGAAGCGGACGCCCAGGTGCAGACGCAGCAGCCGCAGCCGGCTCAACCGGAGCGGCGGATGACGACCACGTCGATTTCGCTGCCGGAGAACTTCCGCGTTCAGGGTGGCGTGGTGCCGCCGACAGCCCCGATCGCCAGCTCGGTCTCAGCTGGCCGACTTCCGGCGGACACATTTCAGGTCGGCAACGTGCTCGCCGAACCGCAATCGCCGCCGCCGAACGTGGCGACGGTTGCCGCACCGATCAGCTTTCCCGCGGTGAACATGGTGCAAGGCCCGCCGCAGCCGGCGCGGCAAGTGCAGCAGATGCAAAACGCGTATCCGGCCTTCATCATGCCGCAGCAATCGCCGCTGGGCAACGGCTTCGTCGCTCCGTTGCAAGGCGCGACTTTCGGATCGCAGCAGCCGGCGCCGGCAACGGTGGGCCGGATCGGTGTGCCGCCGGTCGCTCCGCTGATGGGCGGTCAACAACCGCTGACGACTGCCGCGGGTTGGGCGACGGTCACCTATCCGCCTGCGGCGGGAGCGGCGGGTTCGACGAGCGTTCGATAGCAGACGGCTCGCCAGCGGACGCTTCGCCAGCCACCGTCATTTGATTGTCGACCTCGGCCACGCCGGGTTCGAGCGACACCAGCTTTTCGATTACCAGTCGCTGGCTCTCACTGGGCGCAACGCCGCGCAGAACCACGGTGTCGCCCACCATCTCGACCTCCGGTGCAACAATGCTGCGCCGCGCGAGCACCGTTTCGAGTCGGCCGCGAACCGCCGTGGCCACGACGGTCGGCTGGACCGCCGGATGATCGAACGCGACGTCGAGCCGAACGCGGACGGGTAGCACCGCGTTGTCTGCTTGCGAGCTATTACGTTGATTGCGATTGCCACCGCCGAGCGTGCGATTGAGCTGTCGGAAGAACTGGTTCGAGTTGCGGCCGAGTTGGTTGAAGACGGAGGCCATGTCGTTGCTGTCGCGGCCGATGAAATTCTGGCCGCCTTGCTGATTGTTGCCGAAGGAATTCTGGCCGAAGCCCGATCCGCCCAGGCCCGACGAGCCGAAGCCGCTGCCCATGCCACTCCCACTGCCACTGCCGAGCCCGCCCATGCCGCTGCCGAACCCGCCTCCCAAACCGGAGGAACCAAGGCCATTCATTCCGCCGCCGAGTCCGCCGCCGAAACTATTCCCGAATCCGTTGCCTCCGAGACTATTGCCGAAGGAGCTGCCGCCCAAGCTGTTTTGACCACCGCCGCCGCCACGTTGTGCCACAGCGGGGGAGGCCGCGGCCAGCAACACGGCGACGCAGGCGAGCATTTTGAGAGGGGACATCGTGCGGGTCTCCGAAGGAAGGCTATCTCCGCCAGTCGCCATTATAGCGTAGAATGGGCGCAAGAATTGAACCCCGCGTGCGAATAGGGGTTACGCCGAGTTACCGGGTCCGAAAATCCTGAAGGAGTTTCCCCATGAGAGCCATCGTTTCGGGTCGGTTTTCCCGTTTGCTTGCCGCGATTTGCGGCGGAATGCTGCTCCTGGTGGCGACCAGGTCGGTGCTGGCCCGGCCATCGGCATTGAAGCTCCTTCCCGAGGAGACCTTGCTGCTGGTGCGGACACCCAACGCTGGCGAGCTACTCGCGCGGCTAAGGGAAACCGCGACGGGTCGCATGGTCCGCGATCCGAAGCTGGCGCCGTTTGTCGAGCGGCTCTACGGCAGCGCGGGCGATCTGTACACCGAGAAGGTGGCCCAATGGCTCGGCGTGTCATGGGAAGAACTGCAGAATCTGCCCCGCGCGGAGTTGGCGTTTGCGATCGTCGCGCGCAAAGATCACAAACCGGCGTTCCTATTGCTCGTGGACCAGGGCGACGAGCCGAGCGTCGCGCGACGGCTCTTGGATTCGGCGCTCGAGCGATTCAAAGAGCAGGGGGGTGAGTCGACGACGGAAAAGATCGAAGGCGAGGAAGTGACGGTCGTCCGCGAGAGCGACAACCAGGACCACGTGGTCGGCCTGTTCGAGAAGGACCACACGATCGTCGCCGCGACCGACGCGGGCCTATTGCGCGAGGTGCTGCGACACTGGAACGCCGGCGGCGACGGGGAGCTCGCTTCAGCGAGCGGGAACGCCACCGACTCGGCCCCTTCATCCGCCGACGAGCCGCCGCAATACAACGGCCGGACGCTGGCCGAGAATAGCAAGTTCGTCACAATCTTGCGCAATTGCCGCCGCCCGCACGATCCGCCGCCAAACATCATCGCGTTCGTCGACCCGATCGGGCTGATCCGGCAGTTCAACAGGGAGAACGCCGGCATGTCGGTGGCAATGGCGACCTTCCCCGCGCTGGGCATCGACGGGCTCTCGGCGATCGGCGCGACGATGACCTTCGCCACTGGCCGCTACGACGGACTATCGCACTTGCACGTGCTGTTGGACAATCCGCGGGCGGGCGTGATGCAAGTGATTGCCTTCGAGCCCGGCGACACCACGCCGCAGCCGTGGGTCTTCGCCGACCTCGAATCGTATTTCACGTGGAACTGGAAGGTACGGACGTCGTTCAACGTGATCCGGTCGCTCATCGATCGGTTCCAGTTCGACGGCGCGACGGACAAGTTCGTGGCGGAAAAGCTTTCTGACCGCTGGGGCATCGACTTCGAGAAAGAAGTCATCGACAACCTCGAGGGGCGTTTCGACTTGTTCGCGGCCTTCGAGAAGCCGGCCCGCTTTCGGGGCCAGCAGAGCACGATCGTCGCCAAGGTCGCCGACCAGGCGGCGGCCGAGAAAACGCTGGCCACGATTCTGGCCAAGTTTCCCGAGCGATTCGAGGAGCGTAAGTTTGGCGACGTCACTTACCACGCGTTCGTGATCGAATGGCCCGAGCAGCTCAAGGACGATCCGCCCAGCAATCCGTTCGTGGCCGTCATGGACGGCTATGTGTTTTTGGGCGGCTCGTGCCAACTATTCGAGCGGGCAATTGCCGCCCGCGACGGCACGGTCGAACGGCTGGTCGACTCGCCGGCGTATCAACAATTGGCGGCCGAGATCGCCCAAGAGACGCCCGGCGTGTCGCCGGCCGTCTGGCTGTACTCGAATCCCGAGCAAACGCTGCGGCAGTGGTACGATCTGTTGACAACGGACAAAACCAAGGAGTATCTCACCGAGCACGCGGAGGGAAATCCGTTTTACGCGGCCCTGCTGGACTCGCTGGCGGCCAACGAATTGCCGCCGTTCGACGCGATTCTGCCCTACATGCAGCCGTCGATCGCAGTGCTTTACGACACCGACACCGGCTTTCACGGCTTCAGCTTCACGCCGCGGAGCGAAACAAGCGAAACCGCGCCGTAGGTCGTACTGCCGAATGGCACTTAGTTATCGAGCGTGCCGATACTGATAGCACAACCAGTGGTAGTTCACTTTCTCGAATTGTACCCACAGATTACGACAGCAAGTTTGCAGGCGATCTAATCTAAGCGACATTCGTCGTACTGCCCCGATGCAACGTTGTGAAACAGGTTTATCTTAGCTTGCCATCGCCTGGGAGTAGAGCTCATCGACCTTGGGCCAGTTGATGATCGAGTAGAATGCCTCGATGTATTCCGGCCGGCGGTTCTGATACTTGAGGTAGTAGGCGTGCTCCCACACGTCGAGGCCGAGGATCGGCGTTTTGCCGACCATGATCGGCGTGTCCTGGTTGGCCGAGCTTTCGATCACGAGTCTCTTGTTGTCGTCGACGATCAGCCAGGCCCAGCCGCTGCCGAAGCGAGTGGCCGCGGCCTTCGTGAAGTTTTCGTGAAATTTCTCGTAGCCGCCGAGCTGCTTTTCGATCGCCTTGGTCAGCTCGGCGCCGGGTTCGCCGGCGTCTTTCTTCAGGAGTTGCCAGAACAGGCTGTGATTGGCGTGGCCGCCGCCGTTGTTTTGGACGGCGGTGCGCATCTTCTCCGGCACTTGGTCCAGATTGGCGATGAGCTGGTCGACCGGCTGGTTGCCGAAGTGGGTGCCGGCCACTGCGGCGTTGAGATTGTTGACGTAGGCCTGGTGATGCTTGTCGTGGTGGATCTTCATCGTCTCGGCGTCGATGTAGGGCTCGAGCGCGTCGTAGGCGTAACCGAGTGGCGGCAGTTTGTAGGGGCCGGTCGGCGGTGGTGCCGGAGTCTGGGCGACGGCCGACGTGGTGCCCATCGGAAGCAGGCTCGAGCCGACGGTGCCAGCAGCGGCAACCGTGATGCCGGCCGCCTTGAGGAAGTTGCGGCGATCGAGGCCCTCGGAAGTGGGAACGGTCTGGCCACGGTGGTTCACGGGTTTGGCAGCGGACATGGTGGTCTCCGTGGAAGGGGGGTCAGGAAGGAAGGGCGGTCGGCGAACTGGCACACGCACCATACCATTACGAACGGCGTCGCGGAAGGTTTGGCCTGCGGACCGCGGCCCCGGCGAACTGCCCCGCTCGGCCGCCGTAGAAATTGCATGAAAATCACTCTATTAGCCCTTGTCGCGGCGGCTCTCGGCTGTACGTTTTGGTTGGCGATGGTTTTTGCGGAGAGGCCAAAGGTGTTGGAAGAAATGAATCAGAAATCGGAGAATTCTCCCGGCGAATCGCGGTCGAGCGACGACCACTTCGAACAAGTGACCCTGGGCAGCGGTTGCTTCTGGTGCACCGAGGCGGTGTTTGAGCAGCTCAAGGGAGTCAAGTCGGCGGTCTCCGGCTACAGCGGCGGGCGGCTTGAGAATCCGACCTACGAACAGGTCTGCACCGGTAAGACCGGCCATGCCGAAGTGATCCAAGTGACGTACGACCCGGCCAAGCTTTCCTTCACCGACGTCCTGCGCGTCTTCTGGCAGACGCACGATCCGACGACGCTCAACCGGCAGGGGCACGACGTCGGCACGCAGTATCGCTCGGCGATCTTCTACCATAACGACCGCCAGCGCAAATTGGCCGAAGAATACAAGAAACAGCTCGACGCCTCCGGCACGTTCACGGCGCCGATCGTTACCGAGATCGTGCCGTTCGAGAAGTTCTATCCGGCCGAGAAGTACCACCAAGAGTACTACGAGCAGAACCCGGGCCAGCGGTACTGCGAGTACGTCATCCGGCCGAAGGTCGAAAAGTTCCGCAAGGAGTTCGCGGATTTGCTCGACGACGCGAAAGAGCAGAAGTAGCTGCCTTCTCGGCGTGCGAAAAAGTGCAACATCATCTTGCGCGAACAGACTATGCCGATCCATTTTCTTGAAATTGCCTTGCTCAGCAGGTATTGGACTTTTGGATTTTTGGAACACGCTTGAAAAACACGATTCCCTGTTCCAAAAGTCACCTGTTTTGTCACCCTCGGGTGGCGATCGGATCTGCAAATCAAGGCGATTTCGCGTAGTGCACATTCCAAAACACCTCGAATTCACGTTTCATGGGGTAAGTTCCAAAATTCGCCCTGACAGCAGGACCCTCATCGTTGACAAAAGTCGGTACCCCGACTTTTGTCACCAACCGAGCGGCTGGCGCATGCCGAGCGCTGGCCGCGAGGAATCATCGCGGGCCTCTGAGCGGAAGATCAAATTGCCAAACAACTACGCAGGCTGACCGCCAACGGGCGCCGTCGCCACGGGTTCATTTGTATCATGCCGAGAGCCGCTTCATAGTCCCAATTTTCGGCCACTGTTTTTCCCCGTGGCCCGAGCGATCGGGCCCGATTCAGCGCGGCTCGCGCCGCAAGACACCAGTTTTCCCCGCGGCCCGAGCGATCGGGCCCGAGACGATGAGACCCGCGCCGCGAGACGATCACCGGATTGGCGGCAGGGGAGTTCGGTTGCACCAAGCGGTTGGGCGGCAACGACTTGGCCGATTTTGAAACCAGCGCTCGACGACAGTGGTTGGGTGTCTCCCTGCCTCCCGCCCATCGGCAGACGCTCGTTGGCGGCCGCGAGCAAATCGACAAACGCGGCGTAGTCGCCCTCCTTGTGAAACACTTCGGTGCGGCCGTTGCCACGATTCAAAACGTGGTAACAAATCCCACCTGCAGAAGCACGGGCGATACGGGGCATGCCGTCAAACTACCAGCAACCGCCCCACCCTCCAAGAAGAACTAGAATGTGCCCTTCCCCCCTCCACCATAGAAGGTCGATCGCTGCAATCGCATTGCCTACCTTGAACCTGGCAACTTTGACCTGCATGCGAATAATTCTCAATGAGGCGGACCGATTCGGCCTCGCCTCGCCACGGTCCAACTCCAGGAGGTGCGATCATGAAACTGGCAATTCGACCATTGGTCATCGCGTGTGCGGTTCTCTGGGGAGGATGCGTCCTGTTGGTTGCCCTGGCCAATCTATTCTGGCCACCCTATGGGCGCATTTTCTCGAACTGCTGGCTTCCATCTATCCGGGCTACACGGCCAATTCCACGTTCGGCGGCATGCTCAACGTCACGCTGTACGCCCTGATCGACGGTGCTGTCGGCGGCCTGATCTTCGGTTGGCTCTACAACTGGTTCGCCACCAAATGTGATGCCGAGGCCAAGCAGAAATAGTCCGCATGCCCGAACTTCTGAGCGGTGAGAAACGCAGCTCACGCCACGCGACCGGAAAATAGATGTCCACTTTGCCAAATCGCACGAAATAGAATCCACGGGCACGCTGGATTGTCCGCGTACGTTAGCGACTGCGCGGGCACGACGGGTGATCGCGGGTGCTTTAAGGCTGTGGCTGCTCTTGACCCTTGGGCTGCAAATGGCCGAGCAGTTGTTTGTACGATGCCGCATCCAGGGTCTCACGCTCTAACAGCTCGGCGCGCCACCGTTTCCAGCTCGTGGCGGTGGTCGGAAAGAATTTGTTTTGCGTCTCGGTAGGCGGAATCTAAAATCGCTTTCACTTGTTGATCAATGGCGTCGGCGGTTCGGGGACTGCAATCGTTGTGGAGGTCTCCAAGTTCGCGGGGCAAGAATAGGCCGTTCTGTCGGGCGCAATGGGCGAGTCCGATCTCCTCGCTCATGCCATACATACATACCATTTGTCTGGCCAGGGCCGTCGCTCGCTCCAAATCGTTTCGGCGCCGGTGCTGACTTCGCCGTAAAATCGTTCTTCGGCGGCGCGGCCGCCCAGCATCCCTTTCAACCGGTCGAACAACTCGCTCCGCGTCAACAGGAACTGCTCTTCCGTGGGAAGTTGAAGCGTGTATCCGAGTGCGGCACGCCCGCGAGGTACGATGCTAATCTTGTGGACGGGATCGGCGTGTCCGCTGTAGGTCCCGACCAGGGCGTGGCCGACCTCGTGGTAGGCAACCCGCTCTTGCGCTGTCGCATCATTGAGTCGCCGGCTCTTACGCTCTGGACCGGCGACGACTTTTTCGACGGCATCTTCGATATCGCGTTGAGAAATGGTATGGGAATCTCGCCGTGCAGCCAGCAAGGCGGCTTCATTCAACGCATTGGCCAGGTCCGCGCCGGAAAAGCCGGGCGTAGCCTGAGCGATCGTGCGGAGCTTCACGTCCTCGGCGACGGTTTTCCGCGCGTGGACCTTCAGAATCGCCTCGCGGCCGTCCAGGTCGGGTGCATCGACGATCACCTGACGGTCGAATCGCCCCGGTCGCAGCAGTGCGCGGTCGAGAACCTCCGGTCGATTTGTCGCTGCCAGGATGATGACTCCCGCATTCGGCCTGGAAGCCATCCATCTCGACGAGCATCTGATTGAACGTCTGCTCCCGTTCGTCGTTCACCGCACCAACGTGGACGCCCGCTCGCGGCCAATGGCGTCCAGTTCGTCGATGAAAACGATGCAAGGAGCTTGCTGCTTTGCCTGCGCAAACAGATCGCGGACGCGGGACGCCCCGACGCCAACGAACATTTCAACAAATTCGCTGCCGCTGAGCGAAAAGAACGGCACGCTCGCTTCACCCGCAACCGCTCTGGCGAGCAACGTTTTGCCGGTTCCTGGAGGCCCGATCAGCAGGACCCCCTTCGGTATCTGGGCTCCCAGTGTCGAATAGCGATCCGGACTCTTGAGGAAACCTACGACTTCCTGCAATTCGAATTTTGCCTCATCGCAACCGGCCACGTCCTCGAAACTGACGCCGGTCATTCTTCTCCCAACCAATTTCGCGCGGCTCTTGCCGATGTTCATCACCGCTTGCCCGGCGGCGCCAACTCCCCGCGACAGCGCGATCCACAAAAGGAACATCAGCCCGAGCGGAATCAGCCAGGCAATCATCAGATCGTGCAGAAAGCTTGGCCGAACTCCCTTGAATTTCACTCCGGCCGCTTCGAGGTCGTCAATTAACTTGGGGTCGTCGACTCGGATCGTGCGAAACAGGAATTCCTTGCCGCTGCTTCCTTTTTCCTTACTACTGCTTTGCTCACCTGTGGGTTTCTTCTTCCCGTCGGGCGCAGCCGGAGCGGTCGCTGAAGAGGAAGCTGCCGCAGGCGGCTTGTGCTCGGCTTTTTCGAGGACGGACGTCTGCACCTTCGTGGCGGACCGCTTTTCTTCGGTAGCTGCTGTCTCGGCGGGAGGCGCAGCACGCGGCGCTGGTTTGGTCGCGACCGACACTTCGTCGCGACGCCGGATCATGCCATCGATTTCGTTCTCTCTGATTTCGCACTCGACCACCTCACGCTTTGCAACAGAGTCCTTGAATGTGCTGTAGGGGATTGTGGTGACCATCGCCGACTGAAACGTATCCTGCCACATCCAGAGCAGAAGCAGAATGATCGGCAGGTACCATAACCAGGTACCCAAATTGGACGAAGGTGGGCCGCCCGGCAATTTGGGGCCTGTCTTTTTATTCTTTGTGGCTGATTTGGCAGGAGGATCGGGCATGACGGGATAATCGCGCCAAAGATTTGAGGTGGGACGGCAACGGCAGTCAACTTTCGATGAAATGACAGTGTTGACGCCGCTGAGACATTATCCGAAGTCGAAGGCGTTAGGAACAGCGGTGCCCACGGACGAACACGATCATGCCTTTGTGCATTACCTCGAATGCGGGCGCCAGGCAGGCCAACTTAATCGAGCGTTCCGGCGGGAGCTAAAGGGACATTCCGCGCCTGTTCGGCTCGTTGATCGCTTTGACATCGCGGTGAGTGTTGGCACGGACTGCACAGTTTTCGACTTGGCAGGCCACTGCGAGTGCGGCGACAACTTAAGCGGGGTCTTCGCACAATAGCACTGCTGATGTTGCCTGCGCAGTCTCGAAAACGCTCGGCAGTTGCGGTGCCGAACCGGTGTGGAATGTTCTTTTTCTCAAACCGTCGCGGGCGCGCCGTTGCGCTGGATTGATGGCGCGAAGGCCGGCGTGAACGGGTAGCGCATGACGGCGGCCATCAGGCCGCCACCGGGGACGTTGCCCGAGAGCACGGTTTCCACCGCGCCGCCCGTTCGCAGCACGATGGTGGCGGCCAGGTTTACCAGGTCTTCGCTGTCGGGTTGCGGCGTGTCGTCGTACCGCACTCTCGATGGTTCGGGCGAGAACCTGCCGAGCTGCCGCGCGTCGCGCGACAAACAGCGTTTCGATCGCGCCGGCGTGGCCGGCCGCCAAGATCTCGTCCGTGCGATTCGACGTGCGGCCGTGGGCGACCGAATTCCAATACTTTTCGGCCTCGGCCCAGTTGCGACCGCGGACGAACGCTTCCACCAGCGGCCAGGCGCGAGTGCGGATCTCCGACGCGATGAGCACATCGGGGTTGCCTGCGATCGGCGTCGACGCGAGGTTCGGGTAGCTGTTGACCGCCTTGTAAATCGGAAACAAATAGTCCACGCCGGCAAAAATCAGCGGCGCGTTGCGGAGCTGCAGGTAGTCGCTCACCGCCCGATCGATCTCGCGGAAGAACGAAGTCAGTTCCTGCTTTGCCACGTCGACTTCGCCGCCCTGACCGTGAAAGACCGCGCCTTCCTTGCCGGAGAGCCGCGGCGTGGCCGAGTGCATTTGCACCGTCCCTTGCCGGACGTCGTAGTGCAAGGCGTCGCTGAGGTTGGCGGGCAGGCCGGGCAGGGCGACCTCCTGGATTCGAGCCCGCGTGCCTTCGAGCAGCCGGACCGCATTTCGGCTCACGGCGAGGACGAAATACGGCGCGTCGTTCGTTCCCCACGAGAGCAGCGGCAGCAGATAGACGTGCTGGCCGACAACGCACTTTTCTTCGCAGGTGAACGGCAGCGGCCAGGCACGGAGGCTGTCGCGCGAGACGAACACCGCCAGTCCGTGCGACAGCTCCTGCCACAGTTCGGGCTGGTCCAGCAACGTGCGCGCGGAGACGGTCATCTTTTGGACGGCCGGCTCGCCGATCTTGCGGTCGAGCATTTTTTGCCCGGCGGCCCGCAGCAAGTTATTGAAGCGGATGGGATTTTGCCGGTTGTCGGCGCCGACGTTCGCTGGCATGTAGATCGAAACCACATATTCGCCGTTCATTGTGGCCAGTTGCCGCAGGTCGTCTCTACTGATCGTGTTCATCGAAATGCCTTTCCTTTGCGTTTAAACACCAGTTGGATAAGTTTCGGGCGTCTCACGCTCGAAGCGAGCGTCAACGTGGAGCGGATGCAGGGCGTGCGTTTCGTCGAGATACACCAACGCGTCGTAGCGCCGCGGCAAGACGCTCGGCACGTAGTTGCCGAACGCTTCGTGTTGCGGCCGATAGACGACGCCGATTGCGCGGTGTCCTCGCGGTTCGAGCATCGAAAGCGGGCTCGCCGATAGAACACGAGCAGCTTGTCGGCGGGGTCGGCGTGGTGCAGAACGTCTTCCCGAACTGCCGGGCCGGGCGGCGGGAACCGGCATCCACTCCATCGCGTCGCCCCAGGCCTCGCCGGCGATCACGGTGCCGCGATGCGAGCCGAAGCCGACGAGCACGACGCCGTCCGCTTCGGAACTTGCTGCGAGCCAGTTGGCCGACGTTGAACATGCCGGCGGCCGCCATGTCGGTGAAGCGCGCGTCGCCGATGTGCGTGTTGTGCTCCCAGACGATGGCTTTGGCACTCTCGGCCGTAGTGGACTGCATGAGGCGGTCGAGCGTCTCGGCCATGTGGCGCGTCGCGGACGTTCCAGGCGCGGGCACCGCCGCGGACCATCGTGCGGTAGTAGAGCTTCCGCGTTCTTGGCGACCAGCGCATTCTGCTCGGCATTGAAGAAGGCCTCGCGGCCGTCCTGTTCGATACGTCGGCGCCTGTTCGCGCAAGGTCCGCAGCAGCCGACGACCTCATTCCTCGCAGGAGTGCGGCATCGAGGCGGTCAAGCGCGCATATTGCTCGAACGTCGTAACCGTACGGCTCGAAGCACTCGATAGGCGCGACGAGCTGCCGCGACGACGCCTGCCGTCGACGCTGCGTAGATAGTCCGAGCACGGCGTGCATCGAATCCCACAAGCTGTAGACGTCGAGCCCGTAGAATCCGACCTTCCGGTCGGCGTCGACGGTCGCGGTTCCACTGGCGCAGCCACTCGGCGAGCTCGACGACCTCCACGATTGGCCCACATCCACGTCGGCCAGCGGTCGAAGGCGTGGAGCACCTCACGGGCGCTGCGACCGGAATCCGGGTAGCCTTTGACGTAGCGATTGACGCGATAGCAATCGGGCCAGTCGCCCTCGACGGCGATGAACGAGAAGCCCTGCTCCGCGAATGAGTCGCTTGGCTGATCGTCGCCGCCAAGGTGTAGAACTCGCTGGTGCCATGCGACGCCTCGCCGAGCAGGACGTAGCGCGCGTCGCCGATACGGCCCATCAGGGGGTCGAGGCTTTCGCAGTCGTCGAGCGGAGGCGAGATCTGAGCACCGCCTCGAGGGTCTCGCCGGAGGCAGGATCTTCGGGAACTGCGATAACGAACAGGTCGGGTCAGGCTGCCCTCCTTCCTAATGTGCGGCGGCGTGGGTCGTCGGGCTGAGGTGGCGAACGAACCAATCGGCCGCCATGTTGGCGACTTGTTCCAGCGTGCCCGGTTCGGTGAATAAATGGGTCGCGCCGGGAATGATTCGCAGTTCGCGCGCAGATTGCCTGCGCGGAGCTGTCGCGTAGGCGCTTCGGTTGAGTTCGATCACCTGTTCATCGCGCCCGCCGACCAGCAGCAACGTGGCGGCCCGCACACAATTCAGGCTGGCGCCGGCCAGATCGGGCCGGCCACCGCGCGAGACGATCGCGGCGATGTTCGGCTGGCACGTGGCCGCGACCAGCGCCGCCGCCGCACCGGTGCTCGCGCCGAAGTAGCCAAAACGAAAGTCGTGTTTGCGCACAGGTGAGCGTCATCCAGTCGGTCACGTCCGAGAGTCGATCGGCGAGCAGCCGAATGTCGAAGCGATACTCGGTGGTGATCGCATCTTGCCGTTCTTCGTCGGCGGTCAACAGGTCGACGAGCAAAGTGGCCAGGCTGGCGCGGTGCAGGACCTCCGCCACGAAGCGGTTCCGCGGACTGTGGCGACTGCTGCCGCTGCCATGGGCGAAGATGACCGCACCCACGGCCGCTTGTGGAATCGCCAGCGAGCCTTCGATGACGCCGGCGGCGGTGTCGATTCGCACGAGGTCTTCGAATCGAGAGCGATTCGCCGAGTTCGGCACGCCTGACGCCCTGGGAAATGAGTGTCGTTGAGATTGAGCGTCCATGGGAGAGATCTTTCAATTGAACGACGCCGACTTGTCGTTCGCGGAATGTGGCTGGTCGGCGTGTTCGAGCATGGCATCGAGCAAAGTTTGGACGGTTGCATCGGGCGTCTGACGAAAATCTTCGTACCAGCTGCCGACCGAATTGAAGTGCCGCGGGCAAACCGGCAGACGACTTCGTCCGCGATGCTGCGGAGTTCGGCGCAGGATTCGGCCGCGCCGACCGGCACGGCAACCACGATTCGCTTCGGCTGCTGGTTGCGCAACGCCTCGACGGCGGCCCGCATGGTCGACCCAGTGGCTAACCCGTCGTCGACGAGGATCAAGATTCGGTTCGCAATCGCGGGGTCGACGCGACCATGGCGGTAGGCCTGCTGCTGGCGATCGAGTTCCAGTTGTTCACGCCGTGCCACGCGGTCGATGATGTCGTCGGGAATGTGCAGCGGCTCGACGATGTTCCGGTTGAGCGTGCGGATGCCTCCCGACGCGACCGCCCCCATGGCCAGTTCCTCGTGGCCAGGCACGCCCAATTTGCGAACCAGAAACACGTCCAACGGCGCGTCGATGCTTGGCCACCTCGAAGGCCACGGGCACGCCGCCGCGGGGCAGCGCGAGCACCAGCA
>CAWKBR010000014.1:0-149461 GCA_963847875.1 uncultured Planctomycetota bacterium
ATGCGAATGCAAGTGATACGAGCCGTGACGCTGCAAAGATCGATCTTATCTCGAAAGCTGAGAAGTCCGTTGTTGCCATCCGCTCATCGGTTGTAAGCGGCGTGTATCTAGGGAAGTGGTTTCGTGGTGGATGCGAGTGGGATCATCGTCACCAATTACCATGTCATCGAAGGTGCTCTGTAGTGTCGAAGTTGTATTTCCGGATGTGTGTTTTTTTCCGCTATTGGCTGGCTCGGCATTCTCCTCGGGCAAGGACCTAGCGTTAATCGAATGTGAGTTGCCACAGGGATTCACATTCAGTGCTGGGCTGGCAGATAAGAGCTGCCAGAGAAAACCGAGCGAGTCTTCGCCCTTGGATCACCGTTGGGACTTGAAGGAACAGTCTCCGACGGGACCGTATGTTGCAACCACGCCCGGGGCACACTCGGCCTTGACAAGGACACGGTCTTGATACAAATGACTGCGCGAATTTCCCCAGGCGATAGCGGAGGACCTTTAGTGAATCGGTCGGGGGAGTAGGTTGTTGGAATCAATACAGCGTCTAGACTTCGGGGCGGACAAAACCTGAATTTTGCGGTCAGCTCCCAGCACGTAGCTGAACTTACTCAAAGCTGCCGCGAAAGTGGGGCAACCGTGGTCGAAACTTCCTCCCCCCAGGCCGGACCCGGGCGCTCATTGCTCAACGCGGAACGTCAAACGACAGAAGGGCAAAGGGAGGGCGAAAGAGCTGAGGACCGGTGTGGCAGCGGTAGCCACAGCAATGAAGGATCGAAATACAGCAATCGAAAATAGCACACGACAAGGTGAACTTGATCGTATTGTCGTTCGTGTCGGTCAGTCAGGGAGCCATTAGCGTCATCGAGGCAAAAGGCACCGCACTGATGCTAAATCGCGGGCAAGTCATGGCGACGGCCGCCGGCGTTCTCCAGCGAGGCCGTCAGGTCGAGGATCAAAACGCAAATTTGCAGGGCCAGTTGCAGCAATGCTGGATGTTGCTGAATGCGCCATCATCAACCAACTCGATGATCGGGTTGCTCTGCGGCGGGCTCAGATGGCGGAGATCGAGGCGCAGTTGTCCAACCTCGGTCAGCTGGATTCCCATTTGAGATGCAATAGCGCGACTGCATCGTGAGGCCCGCGATTTGCTTGGGCAAACTAAATCAAAACAGGGCAACGCAATCAGTTGATCGCTGAGCGCGAGCGCTGCGACGCCGCTACGATGAAATTCGAGGAAAGTAGCGAATGGAAGTATTGTTCTCCGCCGATGATCCAGCCCGTGAGTGAAAGGCAGCTTTGATGTCGCCAACGCCAGCAGAGCGGCAACTTGTTTTGTCGACTGAACTCGCTCCGACGATCAGTAGAGCCGTCGACGTCTCAAAGGTTAGGCTGGCTATCCTAGAAACGCAGGAGGCTAAGAATCCATGGCGGTTGGGCATATATCGCTGTACCTAAAAGCCGTTGAGGCGGGACAGCCGCCGCCACGTTGGAAAGTTGCGACCGGCGATTCAGCCGACGATCCTTCTACGGACACGTTTGCGGAGGTCTGGCAAGACGATCCCTCGTTTACTGAATTATCGACGCTCTGCGGCTTATTCGCTGGAAGGGGATGCGGTACTGCTCGAACAGATTGTACGGAGAGCGCGAGGCTTAGGTGAGTCGTCTCCCCTCGCAAGAATCCATGATCAACAACTAGCTGAACTGGAACTACTGCGAGAGTTTCTGCAACTGACGGAACGGTGGGACGTGCGATCCGGCGCCGGCAGGGAACTTCGCATGACGACGGACAAAGCCGAAGTTGCGGCAAGGAATCGGGCGGCAAGCGATCAAACTTTTGTAAGGCTGTCCGGTACAGATATGGCGAAAGCAATCGGCTGCAATTTCCACACGCTCGAAAAGACGGAATTCTACAAGGAACTTGTCATCAAAGAGCCGCACCGCAAGCGTACCAAGGGTTCAACGCCCAGGGCGGTAAGTCTAACGGACGCCACTTTGGCAAAGGCGGAACAATCCACGGAACCCGATCCGTTAGACAAGCTTATCGCGGCTGAGAATGAAAAAAATGCGATCCAACGTGTGAATGCGTCAGGTATGGGCGAGGATGAAAAGCAGGCGACCATTGACAAACTCAAAAATGGCGAAATGACGCCTCAGCAAGCCATTGACATCGCTGACATGCACCCGCCGACTAGTTGCCCGCGGGCTGGAAAATTCAAGAGCCTGTAGGCTTTCACTCGCCAGTGCGCTTCCCGTGCGCGCACAGCAAGACTCGAGTTTCTCCGAGTAAAACCGCTCTGCGCGTAATTCTTCGCGCACAACGCGCACAACTCCTATCAGAAAAGGCTGCGATCACGCAACCAGATAGGAGAACCAACAATGCGATCCGTCCCCGTCCCTGTTCTTTTAACGCCCGGCCGTGTCGCGGCTGAGTTGAGTGTGCCGCTGCAGCGCGTGCTGTACGTGCTGGCGACTCGGCGACACATCACTCCCGCGGCTCGGGCCGGCACACTTCGGCTCTACAGCCGCGATGCGTTGGCGATGATCCGCCACGAATTGCACGACATCGAGGTGCGCCTGCGCCGGGCAGGGGGTAACCCATGCCTGAGACGACCATCACGAAACTGCTGTTCACTCCGCGAAGCGGCCGAGGCGTTGGAGATTTCTCAAAAACATTTGTGGAATTTGACGAAGGCCGGCGCGATCAAGTGCGTCCGGCTTGGCCGCAGCGTGAGGTACAGCGTCGCGGCGCTCGAAGACTGGATCGCGCAGCAGCAGTCCGGCACAGGAATCGACGAGAAGAGTTGACGAGAAAAATGCCCGCGCGGCCTGTTTTGCGACGGGGCCGGCGGGCAAGAAACGAACTAGCAACGGATTCAATCACCCAGCGAAAAGGAGAAGGCCACCGCCTAGGCTTGGGCAGCAACGGATAGACTCTCAACACCTTTACACAAGGAAAAAACACAATGTCTCAATTCGACAAGACTTACGGTGGCAAGTGGCTCAAAGCCGGCGACCTCGACGGACGGCAACGTGAGTTGCAAATCGACGATGCCCGATGGGAAGAGGTCGGCAAGGAACGAGAGAAGAAACTCGTGCTGGGATTCATCGACGAAGATAAGCGGTGCATTCTCAACACGACGAACGCACGGCGACTCGCCGACAAGTGGGGCAAGTCGGAAGCCTCATGGTGCGGCAAGTGGCTCCAATTGGCTGCCGTGGAAACTTCATTCGGACCCGGCTTGCAGTTGAATCCGATTGAGTCGCCGACGGTAGCAAGCAACGTAGACGTGCCATTCTAGTGGCAAAAAAAGTGCCCCCTTCTCGCTGATAACGAGAGGGGCCTTTCCCAGCAAGGGAGTTGATCGTGCAAGAGAATCTTACCACGCCGGCATTAGTGGCGTCAACCAACGGTGCGATTCTGCCACTCTTTCCAGTTCACTTGGCGGAATTGCAATCGAGCGGTCTACGCGACGATACGATTCGTGCGGCGGGGATTCGCAGCGAAGCAGACCGCCGAAAGCTGGCGGGAATGCTCAACCGTAAGACGTGGCCGAAGTCGTTGGGCTCGGCGATTGTCTATCCGTATCGGGACATTGCTGGCACCGTGGTACTCAATCGAGTTAAGCCAGACAACGGCGGCGCGTCGAAATATCTGACGCCGTGCGGCGGCGGCGTGCGGGTTTATTTTCCGCCTGGCACGCATGAGAAGCTCGACAGCGGCACGACCGAGATAGTGATAACGGAAGGCGAGAAGAAGAGTCTGGCGGCGACGCAAGCCGGCTGGTGTTGTCTCGGATTATCTGGCGTCGACTGTTGGCACGCAAAGAAATCAACCACACTACTGCCCGACCTCGAAGGGATTGAGTGGAACGGACGCACGGTGTTTGTCGTGTTCGACTCCGACGCTGCGGACAATCCGCAAGTACGAGAGAACGAATCCCTGTTGGCAGCGTCGCTGGTGCGACGCGGTGCGGTCGTGAAGGTGGTGCGGCTGCCGGCTGGCGACAACGGCGACAAAATGGGCTTGGATGATTTTCTAGTGGCTCACGGTTCCGGTGAGTTGCGAAAGCGACTCGACAGAGCCGAACCACCCGACGAACCGGAACCGGATGCACTACGGCAACCGGCTGCCGACGCCGATCCTGCGAGCGTGGCGGCGAAGGTAATCACGTTGGCGCAACGGGACGATATTTCTCGTTTGCGATATTGGCGGGACTCGTTTTGGTGGCACAGGGGCGGGCGGTATATCGAGAAGCCGCACGGCGAAGTGCGTGCCGAAATCGTCAACACCTTCACACAAGACTGGTTTGGCGTGAAGGCTCGGCACGTTGGCGACGTGCTGGAACACTTGCGGGCCAAGACGCTATTGCCGCACAGTACGGAACCGCCTGAGTGGCTCGGCAAGGTGCCGCACGGTTTCTTGCCGAATGAGTGCTTGGCGACCAAAAGCGGTGTAATTCATTTGCCATCGCTGGTGACTGGCAAGCAACCCTGTTTTCTGCCGGCGACGCCGAAATTCTTTACCACCAACGCCACCGATTTTGAGTTGGACTTGGACGCACCGCGACCGGCTGCGTGGTTCGATTTTCTCAACAGCCTATGGGGCCACGACCAGCAGAGTATCGACACGTTGCAACAGGTGTTCGGCTACCTGCTGACGGCGGACACTCGGCACCACAAGATTTTCATTCTTGTGGGGCCACCTCGAAGCGGTAAGGGAACGATAGCCCGAGTGCTGACGGGACTTGTCGGCAAACAAAACGTCGCTGGCCCAACGCTGGCCGGCTTGGCGACTAACTTCGGGCTGGCGTCGCTGATTGGCAAGTCGCTGGCAATTATCAGCGACGCCCGACTATCGGGACGTGCCGATCAAGTGGCGGTTGTGGAACGGCTATTGACAATCAGCGGCGAGGACACGCTCACCATTGATCGCAAGTATCTGCCGACTGTCACCTGCAAGTTGTCGACGCGGTTTCTGGTACTTACCAACGAATTGCCGAGACTCTCCGACGCCAGCGGGGCGATTGTGTCTCGCATGATTCTGTTGCACTTGACGGAAAGTTTTCTCGGGCGAGAGGACCAGCAACTTACGGATAGGTTGCTCGCCGAGCTGCCGGGAATCCTGGCGTGGAGTATCCAGGGCTGGCAGCGGTTGCATGAGTGCGGACGGTTCACACAACCGGATGCGGCACTCGAATCGCTAGCCGATATGCGAGACCTAGCGGCACCCGTGGCGGCGTTTGTGCGGGACCGCTGCGAGGTGGGGCCGGCGGAATCTGTGGCCGTTGGTGACCTGTTCTCAGCGTGGCAGAAGTGGTGCGAGGAACAGGGACGCAAGAAGCTAGTCGGCAACGTCCAAGTGCTGGGGCGTGACCTCTCGGCCGCCTTCCCCGGCATCAAGCGGACGAGACCACGGGACGGCGATAGTCGCAGCAGTATCTATACCGGGATCGGTTTACGGGATGGATTTTGAGCTGGTTTGGGCCGCAGTGGGCCGCGACCCATGATTTATGTGGCAACTGGTGAATTTTTCAACGGAGTGAAATGATTGTGTTGAGAGAACAATATAGAACATCGCGGCCCACTGCGTCCCACTGGGGACCATCTTGGATGGATTCCCCCCTCGTTGAATCCCCGCAACCGCAAGCGACGCCAGACGTTGCGGCGATGTTGGTGCAGGATTCCACCCAACCAGTCGACGGCGACTATTCGGAATTCTGCTGGTCGCAAATCTACCCGCACGACTATCGCTACCTGACGGCACCCCGCAATTGCCGGTCGCCATGTTCATGGTGCGGTGGACGCCTTCACCACACGCAGGCTTGTGTCGATTTACGTGCGTCGTTCTGGCCCGAGATGACGTTCGGCAAGTACAAGGGCAAACGATTGTCGGCGATTCCCAAGAACTACTTGGAATGGCTGGCGGCGACGCAGGACGGCGACTTACGTGAGGCGGCGAAGCAATGCCTCCACAGCGATTTGTCCAAAGACTTCCCGGACAATACACCGTCGGTTGGCGGCGAAGCAACTACCCGCGATTTTGAACAATCTGAACAATCAGTGCTTGTAAAAGCGCAAAGTAAACGGTAGAATCCAGCAATGGCAAAGAAACACCCTATTAGCGACCAGTTGCGAGCGGCGATCCGCCAATGCGGCAAGACTCGCTACCGCATCGCACAAGAAACGGACATTTCCGAAAGCATCCTGAGCCGATTCGTGAATCGAGGGGCCGGGCTATCCCTGGCGAATATCGACAAATTGTGCGAGTGCATTGGGGCGGAGATAGTTCTGAAATCCAAGGGCACGAAACCAGCCAAAAAATAATAGGTGAGCTATGGCCAGCATTTCGAGCGACAAGAGCGGCAACCGCGTGATTCAATTCGCACGGGAAGGGCAGGGGCGTGGCACCGTGCGGCTGGGCAAGGTGAGCAAAGCCGCGGCCATCAAGGTGAAGGGGCATATCGAGGAGCTGATCGCAGCGAACCGGATGCAACAGGCCGTCGAGCCTCGCACAGCCGCCTGGGTGGCGTCCCTCGACGACGATTTGGCCGGCAAGCTGGCGGCCGTTGGGCTGATCGCCGCGCGGTCTGCCAAGGCGACGGCGACGCTGTGGGCGTTTCTCGACGAGTATCTGGCGAAGCGGGTGGACGTGACGGCAGGCACGGTCGAGGTCTGGGGCCGGGCGGCCGACAACCTGAAAGCCATTTCGGCGCCGACGCGACATCGCTGACATTCACGACGGCGACGCCGAAGATTTTAAGCTCTACCTGATCGGGCTGAAACACGTCAAAGGGAAGCGGAAGGGTAAGCCAGTTCTGACGTCGACGACGATCCACAAGCGGCTCGAACACTGCCGGATGTTCTTTGCGTCGGCGTTGAAGCGCAAGCTGGTGACCAGCAATCCGTTCGCCGACGTGACCGTGAAGGGCGTCATGCGGGTGGACCGCGAGTTCTACGTGTCGCCAGAAATGGCCGACCGGATCATCGAGGCTTGCGACCCCGATTGGCGGCTGATCGTCGCACTGGCCCGCTACGGTGGCCTACGCTGTCCGTCTGAAGTTCTGTTGCTCCGATGGCAGGACATCAACTGGGAGAGCGGCAGAGTCATTGTCACGTCGCCCAAGACGGCCAAGGCGGGCAAGCCAAGCCGAGCGATTCCGTTGTACCCCGAGTTGCGAAAGAGCTACAGGGGGCGTATGACGCGGCGGAGGCGGGTGCCGTGTTCGTGCTCGATGGCAAGCGGCAGACTGCGATGGGTGCGAAGGGCTGGCGCAATGCGAATCTGCGGACGCAATTCGATCGCATCATTCGTCGGGCTGGCGACGCGCCCTGGCCGCGGCTATTCAATTCGCTGCGGGCGAGCCGGGAAACCGACTTGGCGAAACAGCACCCGTTGCACGTCGTCACGGCCTGGATGGGCAACACGCCGAAGATCGCCATGAAGCATTACCTGATGACGACCGACGCGGACTTCGAGCGCGCTGCAAAAAGCGCTGCAGCAGGTAACGGCAAGGAGCCGCACGGCAAGGAAACGGCGGACGACGCGGAGAGCGATGGGGCTGGTTTTGCAGGTGTTTGCGACTCAGTGCGACCTAGTGCACAAGCGTTCAACGGTCGGGGAGGGATTCGAACCCCCGGTACACTTTCGTGCACGCCGGTTTTCAAGACCGGTGCCTTCAACCACTCGGCCACCCGACCCAGCCCATGATTCTTGCCGAAAATCTCTCGCAGAACCACCGGGGCGGTGCTAGTTTCTCCCGAGTCGGCTAGCGATGGCGGGGCCGCCCCAACTCAGTCGGATTGGAGCGGCTGCGATGCTAAAGTGCCGTCCACCAGTTGGAATCGTCTTCAAACGCTGAGGCGAGTGCCAGTTCGAATTCGTCGTCATGGTGCCTGCTGTGCTCGCCCAGGGGGACAGCGTCGGCGGCGGCATCGGCGTGGTCGCCCAAGCCCGACAACACTTCGTCCACGAGCAACAAGTCGGCATTCGACGAAGCGGCCGACGCGTGTTCGTGCCGCCGTGTGGTCGCGGTCGACTCGCGCGGACTGGCGGTCGTCGAGAACGGCACGAACTGCGGTCCCGCCTGTCCGACAGAAGCTGCCGGAGATGCAACTGAGGCGACCGTCGTCGACGAAGACGCAACCGAACCCTGGCCGCCGGCCGAGGCGTTAGCAACGTAGTTAAAAATCGTCCTCGTGCCGCCCGCGCCAAAGTCATACGTCACGGACGTGGCGCCAATCTGCTGCATGAGCGCCAAGAATTCTGGAGTCAACTGATGGGCAACGTTGGGCGTAGACGTTGATACCGGCGGTGCGGTCGACCCACTGGCAGATTCAACGCCGGCCGAGCCGCCGCCAAAATCGCTTGATTGCCCCAGGTGATTGCGCCAAACGGTGTAGTCGGCCAAGTTGACCGTGCCATCGTTGTTGCCGTCGGCCGCCAAACTCGACGTCGAGCCGTAGGAGTTTTTCCACGCAGTGTAATCCGCTTGATCGACCGTTCCGCTCGAGTCATAGTCGCCGGGGATCGCCGAGAGAACGGCCGGCGCCGAAGCATTGGCCAACAAATAGTCCTCGACCTCGCCGATGATGGCTGGGCCGAAATAATCCAAACCGGCAGTTCCCCAGCGGAAGCGGGCAGGAATCGGGCCGGACGCCATGTCGGCGGGAGTTTCGAACCATAGCTCCGGACCAGAGCGAGTGCCCGGATTCAGGTCGACGTCGACGAGTGCGTGCTCACCTTCGTCGTCGAAATCACCGTCCTTATTGAAATCGAACCAGGCATTGAGATAGCCGCCGACGCCAAACACCGTGACCTGAACCACGTTGGTCGTTCCAGCGACCAACCCGCCGGTCGGATTGCCGACAGCACCAAGAACGACAACACCGTCTTCGTCGCCGCCAGTCTCACCATCGGCGCCGATGGACGGATGCCCATCGGTCTCGCCGTCAATTAGGTTCCCCAACCGGAACCCGGGAACGATTGCGTGACGTGCCCCGTCGGCGGCCAGCGTCGTTCGGTAAGTGTCCGGCAAGTCGCCAAAGTCCTCCGTCGCTAAGTTTCGTATGCCGAACGACGCGCCATTGATTTGCCCGCCATCCACCAGTGTTACGGATAGGAAGTCGTCATTCGGATCGTCTTCCTCGCCCGGGGTGGTGACAACCCAATCCACGGGGACAACGATTCGGATGACATGTACGCCGGGATCGACGATGCCGAGGGTGTAGCCGCCGCTGGCGAACGTAATCGCATAGGGTTCCAACGCCGTGTCGCTACCGGGATCGAAGACGCCATTTGCATTTCCATCGTGGTAGTCGAACACGCCGTTGTCATTTTCGTCGATATAGACGACGACATTTGGCACTCCGACGTCAATGTTCTTGTCGAGGATTCCGTTGTTGTTGCGATCGTTGAAGACAGTCCCTTGGATGTTACCGGCATCTCCCGGGTCGCCGGGGGGATTATTGGGATCGCTATCGGGCGGCGGCAAGAAGCCAAAATTGACGTTCATAATGCCGTTGGCATCGACTTTTCCCGGGGCGGCGACAAGGGTTTGCTTGCCGCCGACTGGGTTGGTGGAAGTCCATAGACCGTTGAGCGGCTCGGCGACGATTAAAACATCCTGCGCCGCAGATATACCGGGGACAGTGAATGCATAGTTGCCGCTGGCGTCGGTAAAGTCGGACGGCTCTTCTTGTTCGAACTTCCCCGAGTGGTTCAGGTCGGCATACACGCGGAACCCAACGGCCGGGGCATCACCGATGCCACCACTGTCAAACTTTCCGTTGCCGTTCGAGTCGGCGAAAACGAAGCCGCTGACGTCGGTCTCTTCCACCGGTTCGCACCGGGTCCCAACAGAAAATTCAGATTGTCGATGCGTGAACCGTCGATGTAATGCGCCGACCGACCAAGAGGACTAAATAAAGGATTGATGTCGACAGACCAAGTGGATTGGAAATCCGCTCCATCCTTGGCCGTTCGCCCCAGCGGATCGACGACTTCGATCGTATAGTGCCCTGGGGCCAAGTCGAAGTAGAAGTTTCCGTCGTCGCCGGTGACAAATTGCGCCACGATCTGGCCTTGACTGGCGCCGCCGTTGTCGTCCCGGGCTCGAACCGTGACGTTTCCCGCGAACGGCTCTTGCAGCGGATCTATGACGTAGATGGGATACCCATCTGGACCGACGTCTTGATCATCGATGATTCCGTCGCCGTTGAGGTCGAGGGCGAATGAGCGATTGAAGTCAAATTGATTGTCGTTGGCGCCGATTCCGTCGACGCCAAAGTCGACGCCTACTTTCCCCGAGATCCTCTCGCCCTGCACTGGGGTTCCGTGGAACACCACTTCATAGCCCCGCAGTGTCATGTCCGTCCCAGAGTAGTTCTCGATTATGAGCTCCCATTGCCGGTCATGCAGATTGCCATCGGGCAGCAGGTCGAGATCGTCGCCGGTCCGTTCACCCCAATGACGGTTGGTCGAAGTCGTGTATACGAAACTGTCTTCTTCTCCGCTGTAGGGAGAGTCGATGCCGTCAATTCGCAATCCTTCATCCAAGTTATTGACCGTCACGTTATTGGACGGCATGAGCATGAATTGACTCAAATCCGAAACGGTGCCGTCGGGCGAACGGAGCGCGATCCGCAATTCATTGATACTCTCCGGGGTGGCATTTGTAATTTCCAGCTTCACCTCAATGGTTTCGATCTTCATATCCGGCGGATTGAACCCGTCCAAATTGCTGAATACGATTGTGCCCCCGCGGTCGTTGACGGGGACCTCGGCCTGCGTCATCTGCACAAAAGGATCGTCGGCCCAAAACTCGTCGTAATAATCCCCAAAGGTTGTCCCGCGGCCGCCAATCATTCCTGGAATGATGAAATTGGGGCCGCCGTCCGGCCCGACAATTGCCGCAGCAGGTATATTCGCCCCCGAAATCCGTTCGAAAGTGGTGTAGGTGAGCTCAGTCGCAAGTTCCTGATCTTTTGCAGTCCATTGTTTCGCCAATTCCACGGCCATTTCGGCGTCGACGACGCCATGCGCATAGCCTTTCCCCTCGGAGTACAAGCCGCGCGATGCACTCACGGTGTAACCGGCCCCATTCGTGAACATTGGCTTCTGGTTGACGGAATACCCGGTGATGGGAACCGGCAAGGGATCGTGCCGGGGGGAAGAGCTGTAATTAGAAATGCCCAGAAACGGATCTTCGATGGGCAAGAACAATGGGTAAGGGTCCGGCGGAGGATCCTCCATGGCCGTCGGATCGGGTAGAACCATCACCTCCCCCGTCAACGGATCTTCAAAGAATTGGATCAGATTCGTCTGCCAACTTTCGTCCAGCGGATCGACTTGCGCGCGCCGATCGGACGAGGATTTCCTGGACGTCCCGCCAAGTGAGGTTGGGGTTTGCCTCGAGCATCAGGGCGATCACGCCGCTGACGATTGGGGCGGCCGCCGACGTGCCGCTGAACCGCGACGTGTAGTCCGTATTCGCCAGAGTGTCGCCGTCCGCGTCACCGGCCGAATTGTACCCGTTGTTCCCCGTGAGATCGGTCGTCCAGATGCCGCTGCCGGTGCCGGTGTCCAATCCGACGGTAAGTCCCACGGAACCGGTCGGCGCAACCACGAGCACGTCGGTACCGGTCTCGGGGTAGCTGGTGACAGTGCCATCGGAATTCGCGTAGGCGCCGTCATGATCGACGCCGCCGACGCCGATCGTGTACCGTGAGCTGACTAGTCCGGAATAATTTGCACTGTCCCAATGGCCATCGCCGGGAAAGATGGGCGGAAAATCGATGCCGCCGTCGTTGCCCGACGAAACGACGAAGATGTTGCCTAGCGGCACCCCGTTGGCGTCAGGGCGACCGGTCAAGACGGCCTGCCGCAACGCAAAGACTAGGTCCGGCGCCAAAGGAATGTAGTTCCGGCCGGGCGTCCCCTCGCCAAGGCTCATATTGTAAATATCAATCGCGTCGTTGCGGTATCGGAGAACAGCAGCCGTAAGATTGGGCGCCGCGTCGGTGCCGATGTCGATGTTAACCAAATCGGCATTGTACGCGACGCCTGTCCCGCCGATGCCATTGTCGCCGACGGCGCCAATCAGCCCTGCAACGGCAGTACCGTGCGAACCCGCACCCGACGCGAAACTGGCGCTCAAGGCCGCATCGTAGTTTGCCGCCAAATCCGGATGGTTGGTTTGAAATCCCGAATCGACGACGCCGACCGTGACCCCCGCGCCCGAATACCCGAGGTTCCAAGCACCACCACGTTAATGTCTTCGCCAGGGACACCGAAGAGTGGTTGAGGCTCGGTCGGACTATTAACCTGCTGTCCTGTATTGCGCAAATGCCACTGGCTTTCGAACAGAGGTTCGTCGAGCGGCGAAGCGGTGCTTACCGCGTTCAGATTCTCGATCAACGGATAGAACGACACTACATTGTCCGCTGTCGACAACTGCGAAATCACGTCCGCGGTCGCCATGCCCGCAGAGTAGAAAGTACTAATCGCGCTTCCGTCCAGGTACGGATTGAAAGCCGCGCCAGTGGAATTGCCAGATAGCGGATCGACGCTCCAGACCGCCCACTGGGTCACGCTCTGTAGCTGTTCTTGCGTGTACTGGCTAAGTTGCGAGGCCTGTTTGAAGGACCACCACAGCTCGCCCATCGTCTCCTGTTCGGGCGTGAGCGTCCCATTGGCAAATTGTCCGCTCGCTGCAACGGCGGCGACTGGGGTCACGGAGAACAGATACCGTTCCTCGAGCCGTTCGAACATCCACGTCGACTTACGCTGGCGTTTGGCTCGTCCGGCCAGCATGCCAGAAAATCCGCGCCCAAACGAGTTCGTTTTCAGACGGCGCACTCGGTTTCGCTTGCTCACGAGAGAATCCCCTTCAACTATGTTCCGCAGAATCCATGGATGGACGGCGGGGCGTTGGTTCCGATCAACACTCCCGCAGTTTGGGTGGCGAGACGGTTTTGGCGCGACCGCGTCGGACAGCGAACGGATCCTCGCTAGCAAGCGCAGAACCCCGCCCTCCGATTCGTCGCGCCGGCAGCTTTTATTCCCGCCGTCGCCATCCCCAGACAAACCACACCGCTCGTTCATGCCGCGGTGCCTCGCGCCGGTACAACGGGCGCGAATCGCAAAACTACTCCAATCTGTTCATCCTACTCAGCCACAAAAACTGCGTCAAATTGTTTGTTGCTCAGAGTTTAGGGCGACGAAATCGCTGAAGTTTCGGCGTTGCGCGGCCGGAACAATTCGGCCTCGGCGGGGTTGGCTAGCACCAGGGCGGGTTCGTGGTTTCGGACGCAACTCCATAATGGCGCGGCGATTGGGGCGATGCGCCCCCTCATTCGCGTCGGCTCGGCCCCGTGTTCGCGTCGCTGTAAAGGCGGGCGAATTGGGAGAGGCTTGAGGCTTTTGCCGGAAGGTCTGGTTTTGACGCGGGCACCGGTCCGATAGTTTTTTCCGAGCGACCCGGCGACGCCAGGCAACGAGGCCCAGGCTCTCGCGGGAGCATGAGGGGGAACATCGATGCGAATCGGACTGCACACCATTCGACTCCTGGCACTGCTGGCAGCGACCACCGTCGGCGGCGAGCTTTACGCCCAATCCGGCGGCGGGTCGACGTACCGGCCGCCTCAATTCAGCACGCTCGAGGCCGCCGCGCCCGTGCGGCCGATGCAAGCGATGTACATGCAGCCGATGGGCGGCGGTGCGAGCCAGTACCAAGGCGCATCCGGCGTCGTGCCGGCCGGCTATTGTGGCAATTGCTATTCGGGCGACTGCTACGGCGGCAATTGTTATGGCGGCGACAGCTGTGGAGCGGATTGCGGTTGCGGCGACTGCTGCGGCGACTGCGGCTATCCTGCGGGCTGTGATTGTTACGGCCAGTGCCCCGACTGCGGAACGTGCGGCCCGAATGGCTGCGGCCCGGGTGGCGTGTGCCACTATGGCAACGGCGGAAGCTGGCAAGATTGTCGCAGCGGCACCTGCCCGCCCTTCCCCGACGACGTGGAAGACTATTCGCTGCTGCCGCCCGGGCGCACCGAGCAATGCGGTCCCCACTATTTCGACGTGCGGATGGAAGCGGTCTACATGACCCGCGATGAAACTTTCCGGCAACAAGTCGACTTCACGTCGCAGAACGTGGCCGGGCCCATCGTGCTCTCCAGCAGCCAGTTGGACTTCGATCCGGCGACCGGCTTCCGCATCATGGGGCGCTACGACATTGGGCCGCTGGCGGTGATCGAATTCGGCTACTGGGGGATCCTCGACCTTAAAGCCAGCGCGGCATACGACAACCCGAACGCCGACTCGTACTCGCTGTTCTCCGACTTCGTCCGTCAGCCAGCACTGTTGCCCGCGACGGTCACGTCGGCCGGCGGCGCGTTGCCGTGGACGGAGCGCTCGGTCATCGACCGCATTTCGCTCGAATCCGAGCTGCAGAATGCCGAGTTCAACTACCGCCGCTATTGGGTCGGCTTCAGTCCGGCCGTATCCGGCACGTTGCTGGCGGGCTTCCGCTTCACGCGATTGCGGGAAGACTTCCAGTTCTACACGATGGGCTCGCAAGAGCTGACATTCGACGCCGCCACCGGCAGCTACGACGAAAACATCAAGAACGACATGGCCGGCTTCCAGGCGGGCGGCGACATTTGGATCCACGTCCGCCAGGGCGTCCGCATCGGCGCCGAGGGCAAGGTCGGCCTGATGAACAACCACTACACGCTCGACAACACGTTCTACCGCCGTGGGCGAAAACAACAACAGTGGTCCGCCGCCGAACTTCACGGAACACTTCGAGAAGGACATCCCGGCGCTGGTGACCGAGGCGAGCGCCGACGTCGTGTGGGACATCTTGCCGAGCTGGTCGATCCGGGCGGGCTACGAAATCACGTTCCTGAATTCGGTGCTGCTGGCCGGCGAGAACTTCAACACGGGCACGGTCTACAACGACGAACCCGGCGTGTTGCTTGCCGGAGCGGGTGCCGTTCGTGAACGACCAGGGCAACGCCTTCTACCATGGCGCCCACCTCGGTGCGGAATTCACCTGGTGAGGCGACGGCGGGCGACGCTGCACGCGGCCTCCGCAGCGTGAATCGGCGTTCATCGGTGGTTGAACTTCGCACGATCTGTCCGTAGATGATCACATTCTGCGTGCCTGGTATCGGCGCGCCTATCTCGGCGTTTGTGCACAGGTGATCCGAACTGCTCGCGGTTTTGATCATCGATGGGAGCACCGGCCGGTGATGGCGCACAACGAGCGCCAGGCGCCTGCCATCTATCGCCGAGAATCTATCCATCCGTACAGTTCTCGTTGTAGCGGAAGCGGTGGCCGGATTCAACAACTTTTTTGGCCACCAAGAATTCGCCACCGAGGACGCCGAGGACACGGAGGAGGGGCCAGGAGTCGGGATGGCTGACGGCTGAAAGCTAACGGCTTTCCTTCCGCCCTCCGCCGTCCCCCGTACTTCCGCGTGTCCTCGATTGCGAACTTGACGGGCCATCCGATGATTCACGACGGATCGCGAATCGGTTTTTGGCAGCTTTGATTTCTCCGACGGAGAGCAGCCGGACCAGGAACAGCATCTCTCGGCCGGCCGGCCGGTGGTTTCGTTCGAGTACGTGGAGAGAACTATCACCGGACCGAATCAAAAATCCGTGTGAGGGTTTTGATTCGCTCGTTCGAGAAAACTGGGAGGTGGGGGTGAAATGCTTAAAGAACGCGGTCAACAACGTGCTGCTCCGCGCCAAAGAGCGCAACGCGCGGGAAAACTCGCGCCGATTAGGCAGAGTTTCTAGAGGGATCACACCGCGCTCGCGTTTCATGTGCGCGAGGATGAGTAGACCATATACGGCGTCATCGTCTGGGACGCCGTGGTTCCTCACGACGAAAAGAAAAAATGAGCAAGCAGCGCTGTTTGCACTCCGCGAGGACCAGTAGACCGATTCAAAACCCAGTGTGTGGATTTTGAAACGGTCCGGCCGGAAGGTGTAATGGGGCTTTCTACTTTGCTAGTAATGCAGAATGTCCCGTCTTCTGGCTAACAGCTTTCGAATTGTGTCCGAGATTGCGAACGTGACGGGCTAGCCGATGATTGATGACGGATCGCGTATCGGTTGTTGGCGACTTTGATTTCCTAGTTCACTCGTCTGAGGAAACGACGGCTAATAATTATGGAGTGTCGGTCGTCTGCAAATCCGCTTCGCGTCCGTCGCGAGAACACAGGTCGACCACGATATCCGTAGATGTGTCATCGCTCAAAAACCGTACGGATCCATCGCACATTGCCACATGAGCGCCTGACGGATGAAATGAGTAGATCGACGGAAAATTTGACCAGTTGACGCCGGCCTTTCCAAAGCCGCCGAGTTCGGCCGCGGCCCAGACTCCCTCGGCCCAAGGGCCGCGATCAATTAAGCGACCATCAGCATACGTATTTGGCCACCCAGCTTTCTCGGCGACGAGAATGGTCTTTGTCAGTCCGTCAGTGATATAGCGCAACGGTGCGCTGTTTCGCGCTCCAGGACGCTCCCTTTCGCTCAAGCTAACGCCTGCCGACTCAAAGCGTTCGTAGCGGCTCAGCCCGTACCAAGTGCCGGCCACCTGTTCCGCGCTGATAGTGTAGATATCGTCGACTTCTTGGATGCCAACCATGAAAACATGCACGTAGTCATTCGCACCCATTCCTGCCCCATCGTCGACACCTGCGGTGAAAACGGATCGCGGTGAATCTGGCGTCGTCGGACATTGAAAGACGCTCAGAAGGGTGCCTACTAACTCGGCATTGTCGTTCGCAATTGGAGTAGAGGAAAAGTTCAATTGATCGTGAAGCGGTTGCTCGTCGAGATATGGAAGAATGGTCGTTCTCCAAGAAAAAGAGGTTTGCTGGAGATGGTACACGGCGATTTGTTCCGATTTGCCGTTCTCGTCACGAATCGTCCTCCAACTGGCCGGCAGGCGTTGCTGGTTGCACTGCGAGAACTCGACAATTGCCAGGCCAATCTGTCTAAGATTGTTTAAGCAGGTAGACACTCTAGAGCGTTCTCTTACGGCCTGAATCGCCGGCAGCAACAGCGCAGCCAGAACTGCGATGATCGTAATTACCACAAGCAACTCGACGATCGTCAAGCCGCGGGTCCGAGAGTACTTCAGCATGCGTCGCCCCAACAATTCGGCCACGGACGAGCTTCCAGCCTCCACGTATGAGATTATACGCGAATCGGAGCTGAGATGGTGCAAAATCGCAGGGTGAGAAGCGGCCTACTCTTCGAGTGCGGCCAGCGCTTCGTGGGTGATGTTTCTCGGGCGTTTGGTTGGCGAGTGGATCGTGAAGACAGTCGATAGTTGGTTGAGAGTCCAGCGGCTGTGTTGGATGTCAATGGTCTTTTAGCAGGCATTGAGGTTTTTCCAAGGAGTGTTGTTCTTAAGCATGGTGTTGAGGATGACGAGAAGCTTTCGCATGCAGGCAGTGATGATTACCTTCGGCTTTTTGCCTTGGGCGGCAAGTCGGTCGCTAAAAGCGCGGATCACTGGGTTGTAGCGCCTTGCAGAAAGTGTCGCCATGTACAACACATGACGCACGGAGGCCCGGCCACCCTTGACGCGGCGACTGCCACGGTGGCTTCCGCTGTCGTCATTGAAGGGTGCCACGCCGACCAGGGCGGCAATCGCCTGGCGATTGAGCCGGCCTAATTCCGGTAGCTCAGCGACCAGGGTGGCGCTCGTCACTTTGGCAACGCCCGGTGCGGTCGAGAGCAGCTCAATCTTCCCCCGCCAGTCGTCGTCCGACTGAAGGAGTCGAGCAATTTCGGCTTCGAGTTGCTCGATTTCCTTCGCCAGCAGCTTCAAGACGTGCTGGATACTCTTCTGAGCCTGCCGAACGGTGGTTTGCTGCTGGCGATTCAATTCCATCGTCCGCAAGTCGATCAATTGCCTACGTCGTGTTACTAATTGCACGAGCTCCGCGCGATCGGCTGGATCTGCTTCCAGGATCCGGGGTTGCACTTGGTGGCCGAAGCGGGCCAAGACCAGGGCGTCGATGTGGTCGGTCTTGGCCAGAATGCCTACTGCCTTGGCGAAGTCGCGCACCTGCCGCGGATTGGCCACCGCCACTCGATAGCCGGCTTCAATCAACACTGTTACGAGGGCGCGTTCGTACGATTCCAAGCCGGCCGCGATCTCGCTGGGCTACGGCGTTCTTGACGCCACAGGGTAATCGATCTACGGCCGGCCGCTGAGCACGATTTTTTGCTGGCGGCTGCGCAGCCGCCAGCAAACTCTCTCTCCCAGCCTCATCTAGCATAACGGGCTTGGGCAAAGCGAACATACAAGGGTCGAGAGCCAAGCGGAAATACGAAATTAGGCCGAGTGCATTTCGGCCTCGGCGGTGCGAACACGTTGGCGGGGCGTGTTGCTCGGCCGACGGGATGGGCGGGGGTGTACCCAGGGCGGCGTCGTGGCTCGTTCCACTCGCCTCGACTGGCCCCGGGCTATGTTCTTTAGCCCCTGCGGGGCAAGGAAGGAGAATTCGCACTGGCGGATGCCGTTGGCGGGGCGTTTGTCGGCCGAGGGGATTTTGAAATCGGTTTCCGGGGGCTTGAATTTGTGTTCTTTTTTCCCGCCGCGTGACGCCCCCCACTCCGTTCGGCCTATAAAGATGCCCTCGTCTTGCTCGCGGATGCCGCCGTCGTCGTCAAACTACTATTCCCGGAGAGTTTTCTCATGTCTCGAAGAATCCACAGTTTGGCGCCGCCAAGGTTGGTTCTGATCTGTGCCTTCCTGGTGTTCGCGCTGCTCTCCACGCCGGCTGGCGCAGACTGCGGTCCCGATGCGCCGCCCGGTTGTATGTGCGTGATCTTCTCGTCGGAATTGGAAGGATTGTTTCGCCGTTTTGAGATAGGCCAGATCACGTTACCGACGATCGATCCACCCGCTCCTGTAGGCGCATTCGAGCTGCTACTCGCGGAGGAATTCTATGCACCCAAGGCGGCAGAACCGCTTCTGATCAGCACGCCTCACCCGCTGCCACCGATAGCAAATGTCACGCGTCCGCTTCCGCAACCCTACGTGGAGCTCGATCCGGCCGTATTTGCATCTCTCAGCGCTCCCGTCATCCCAGAACCGAACACATTGCTGCTCGCACTGTTGGCCACGTCACTCTTCGCCGCGCGACGTCCCGTGAGACAGCACTAACAGAACTTCCATCAAGAGAGCTAATGGCGAGGGAAATCAACTGTACAAGCTCCGACTCCCGTCCCCCATGCCTCATCAGTCCCCCTTGCCCCGTCCATGCACTCCCGCGACCGCGCTCGCGCCGCCCACGATGCCGAGCGTGACCTCGGTCATCCGTTCGTAGTCGAGGGTGTCGGGGGTGTCGCTGGCGAGGTGGTAGTTTGGATTGCGGAGGAAGCTGGTGTCGGTGAGCATCAGGGCCGGGTAGCCTTGGTCCCAGAACGAGCTGTTGTCGGAGCGGCGAATCTCTTGCACCTTTTCGGGCAGGGCCAGCGAGAGCAGGGGCATCTGTACGGCGCGTTTGAAGCCGCGGCGGAATTTCCACAGCAGTCGCCACGAGCGGAGATTGCCAACCGCGGCCAGGAAGTTGCCACGGTGGGGTAGCAGTGGGTGAAAGATCCGCGGGATGGTTGGCGGGACGCGTTGGCTGTGTGGCTCGGAGGAATAGTAGCCGACCATCTCGAGGCAGAGCATGCCGACGATGCGTTCCGCCCGCAGGCGACACGCGCGTGCGTAGACTTGGCTGCCCATCTCGCTGGTGTAGCAGTGAGGTTTCTCTTCGCAGGCGAAGCCGACAAATCGCACCGTACGCTGCGGCTGCAGGTCGCGCATCAGGCGGGCGACTTCGAGCATCACGGCCACGGCCGACGCGTTGTCGTCGGCGCCCGGCGTCGCGGCCACGGTGTCGTAGTGGGCGCCGAGGACGACGATTTCGTTTGGTCGCTTGTCGCCGGGCAGTTCGGCAACGAGGTTCGCCACTTCCTGGCCGGCGGCAGTATATGTTTGCCGCTCGACCGTGTAACCCGAGCTGGTGAGTTCTTTCTCGACGAGCCCGGCTGCCGCGGCCAGCGCCCGCGGATTTCCCACGTGCCGCGGACCGATCAAGCCGGCCAGGCGATCGACGTGGCGAACGAGGTTGGCAGTCAACGCGGAGTGGTCGTCCATGCGGCATTCGTGCTTGATCGTCACGCTGGAGTGCACGGTTTGGGCAGGGTGAACTAACGGGGACGGAAGTCCATTCTACAAACAATGATTCCCGTTCGCTTTACGTCGTCGCGGGGCTATCGTTCGCTTTGTTGTTTGGCGGCGTTGCGGGGGGAAAGCGATGGGGTGCGGTGAAGCGGATTGGTTGGCGAAGCCGCAAGCGATTGGCAATTGCCGTTCGGGGTGGCGGGCTATCTTTCGCCACACGTACAATGTGTTGACGGCCGACCTCGAAACCCGATTTTCGGATTCATTTGTAAGTCGACGCTGGTTCGCGTTACCAATACTTCTGGAATGAGGTTGTGGCTTGCGTGCCGAAGAGCAAGAGTGCTCTTCGTGAATTGGCTTGGCGAGCGTGGCTCGTCGGCCATGATGACGGTGCGGGCTGGCACCTGCCGCGAACAATTCGCGGGGGCGAAAGCTCTTGTTCTGGCGAGGTTTTGGACATGAACACTCGACTCTGTACTTTGACCCTGCTGTTGCTTGCGGTGAACTCTTGGATCGGTGCTCCGACCGCGCCGCGCAGAACCTGACGGACGCGTGGGTCGCGAAAGCGGCTGGGCCGTTGGTGGAGAATCGCATCGCCGACGGGCTGTCAGTCGGTTACATCGAAGGCGACCACTTCGGAATTGTGCACTTGGGAAGCTCGAACCAAACCAAGGAAAAAGCTAACTACTCGACCGTTTACGAGTTGGGGTCCATCAGCAAGGTCTTCACGTCATTACTGCTGGCCGATGCGGTGGTACGGGGCGAGATTGATTTGAATGCGGCAGCGGACGCGACGAATCCGGCGGGGATTCGTTTGCCGTCGCGCGATGGTCGGTCGATCCAGTGGATCGATCTGAGCACGCACCGGTCCGGGCTGCCGAGACTGCCCAGCAATTTGCCGCTGACCGATTTGACGAATCCGTATCGTGATTACGACTCGAAACAGGCGGCGGCGTTCCTGAACCAGTACGAACTGCCGCGTCAGCCTGGCAAGTCGCAGGAATACTCCAACTTCGGCGCGTCGGTGCTTGGATATCTGGTTGCCGCGAAGGCCGGCAAGACGTACGAGCAGTTGCTGCGGGAGCGAATCGCGGAGCCGCTCAGGATGACCGATTGCACCGTTACGCTAACGAGCGATCAGACGAAACGGCTCGCCACGCCGCACGACAAATTCGGCTCTGCCACGCCGCCCTGGACGTTTTCGGATCTACCGGGCGCCGGCGGCGTCCATGCGACGATGCGTGACATGATGCGTTTCGCAAAGGCTCAATTGAATCCGCCGGCCGGCAAGCTCGGCGACGCAATCGAGTTGGCGTGGAAGCAACAACGCGACGCGGACGCCTCGGGTTCGGCGATGGGACTGGGCTGGATGATTGCCGGCGATGGTCAGACTCGTTGGCACAACGGTCAGACCGGTGGCTCCCACGCGGCACTCTTCATCAATCGCGAGCAAAAATGTGCGGTCGTGGTGTTGTGCAACACGGCCGTAACCAACGAAATCGATCAACTGGCAACGCAGTTGATACAGAAAGCCGCCGGCCAGAATGTTGATGATCCCGACCACGGCCGGCGACTTCTGCCGCCGGTTCGACGAAGGAGACGTCCGCTCGCTGATGCGGAGACAGCCGACGACGCGCGGCTGAACGTTTGGGCCCAGCAGCCGAAGAAGTTTTTCGACCGCGCGACGATCGACTCGACGGCACGCTGGTGCTCACCACCGGCGAGTGCAAAGAAGGGATGGACATCTCTTACAAGGGCACTTGGGGCTACCATCCGCTTGTTGGTCACTCTGGCCGAAACGGGCGAAGTGCTACGCGATGGTGAATCGCTCCGGGCAATCGGCCCAGCCACGAAGGAGCGGCCGAGGAGGCCGACGGGGCGATCGCCTTGTGCCGTAGCGCGGGCTTCCGCAAGATCGTGCTGCGCGGTGACACGGACTTCAGCCAGTCGGAGCAGCTCGACGGCTGGGACGCCGAGGACGTGACGCTTCTACTTTGGCTTCAAGGCCACTGCCCAACTGCAGGAAATCGCGGAAAACCTGCCGAACACGGCCTGGCAGAAGCTCCTCCGCGAGCCGCGTTACGAAGTGCAGACCGCAGCGCGGCAGAGCCCGAAAACGTGAAGCAGCGGATCGTCCGCCGCCGCGAGTTCGAGGTCTGCGGCTCGCAGAGCGAGGATGAGGCGGAGTTCGATTACAGCGCCGACGGCGTGCGAGCAGTCGTACCGCCTGATCGTGCTCCGCAAGAACATTTCGCACGAGAAGGGCGAGACGCGGCTGTTCGACGAGAACCGCTACTTCTTCTACATCACCAACGATAGGGCCGACGATGCCGAGGAGGTGGTGTTCGAGGCCAACGACCGCTGCGATCAAGAGAACTTGATTGCGCAGCTGGCAGGCGGAGTGCGGGCGCTGTGGGCACCGGTGGACAATCTGTACAGCAACTGGGCCTACATGGTGATGACCGGCTTGGCCTGGAACCTGAAGGCGTGGTGGGCGTTGTCGCTGCCGGAGGATGGCCGCTGCCGGCGAAGCGCATCAGGCGCAGAAACAGCGAAGTGCTGCGGATGGAGTTCCTAGAGCCAAGCGAGCCGTCGGACCCGGACTCCGACAAAGTTGCCATTGATGCGAAACTTCGCCGCCGGTTGGTGGGTCGTTATCAGTTGACGCCGAACTTTATTTTCGACGTTCAAGATCGCGACGGGCACCTGATGGTTGGAATTACCAATCAACCCACCCAGGAGGTCTATCCTGACTCTCCCACGCGATGGTCGTATCATGGGGTCGACGCCACGCTGGAATTCAGACTGCCGAAAGCCGGTCGCGCCAAGAGCCTGGTCCTTCATCAAAATGGCATCGAGCAGACCGCTCGCCGGATTAAGTGAGCCATCGATGCATCGGCTGTTGGCCTGACAGGTTCGACCGATGAGGTTCTGCGTTGCTGGACGAAGACCAAAAGTCGGTGTTCATGACCTGGCTTGGCGAGCACGGCGCGTCGGTGATGAAGGTGGCGCGCGCCTACACCCTCACCAGCGAGGAGTGTCAGGACCTGGCCCAGGAGATTCTGCTCCAGGCCTGGCGATCGTTGCCGAAATTCGAGGGCAAGGCCAGCGCGGCGACGTGGTTCTATCGCGTGGCACTCCACACCGCGATGAATTGGCATCGGAAGGACAAGCCGCGGCGATCGACGCAACAACCCTTGCTAGCGGTGCAAACCGTAGCGACTGAGGGTTCCGACAGCGCCGAACAAGCCGAGCAGCGCGAGACTGTCGAGCAGCTCTACCAGGCGATTCACCAGTTGCCGAAAACCGATGCGGCGCTGGTGCTGCTGTACCTGGACCAACTGAGTTATCGGGAGATGGCCGAGGTGCTCGGCATCTCCGAGAGCAACGTGGGCGTGAAGCTCAATCGGGCAAAGAAAGCATTGAGCGAGCTGATGAAAGGCGTCCCATGAACCCTGACAGCCCCATGAAGCCAGACAAATATCAGCAGGCGTGGCAGAAGCATTCGTCCGAGACGCGTGTCACGGTCGATGCCGGCCTGCTGTTGAAGGAAGTGCAGCGTAACCAACGCGATTTCCGCGCGATGATCTTCCGTCGAGACGTCATCGAAGTCGCAGTTGGACTGCTGATGCTGCCCTACTGGTTTTATGCTGGCATCACGAAATCGTTGCCCTGGACGTGGTGGCTGACGGTGCCAGCGATTGTTTGGTGCGTCGGGTTCTTTCTGGTGGATCGAATGCGCCACCCACAAACGCCGAGTGATCCGGGTGAACCGCTGCTAAATTGTGTGAAGAACTCGCTGACGCAGGTGGAGCACCAAATCTGGTTGCTGCGCAATGTCTTCTGGTGGTATTTACTGCCATTTACTATTTCAATTTTGGCATTCTTTGCCCAGGTGTCATTGCAAAGCTCTAAGAACTGGTTGGAGGCCCTTGGCGTCGGGGGCTTCTTACTCGTCTTTCTAGTGGCGTTATATTCTTTTATTGATTACATCAATCAACGCGCCGTGCGTTTGCAGCTTGAGCCGAGGCGTCAGGAATTGGTAGTGCTGCTTGCCAGTCTCGGCGCAGACGACTCGTCAGAAAACTACGCCTCAGCTCGCGGTGTGGAGACCTTCGAAAGCTCAAGCGTGCTGAGGCGCTGGCTCATCGTCGCAGTATTGTGCTTCGCGATATACGTGGTGATGGCGTTAGCTCTGGCGAGCGGATTTTTCGATGCCAGGTACGATGGACCTCCTCGTAGCAGCGGCCCGGCAGGCGACTCGCTGGCGAAATTGGTCACCGATCTGCGTAAAGAGAAGAATCTCGTTGGCCTCGCCGCGATGGTGACGGTCGACGGGCAAATCGAGGCTGCCGCGGCCGACGGGGAACGAAAGAAAGTCAGCGGCGTGCCCGTCGAGATCGGCGATCAGTGGCATCTTGGCGGGATCACCAGGAGTATCACCGTGACGATGATCGCGCGATTGGTCGAGTCGGGCAAGATGCAATGGTCAGACACCGTTGGCGAGGTGTTTCCTGAGGCCTCAGTTCATGAGGATTGGGAGCGGGTCACGCTCATGCAATTGCTGACCAACACAGCCGGCGCACCGCCGAACTTCCCCATCGAGGTTCGTCTCCTACGGCCGGCGCTCGGTCCCGAATGCACCCGGGCGCGTCGAGAGGCGGTGCTGAACGTGATCGCAGATAAACCCGCATGCCCGCCAGGTGAAAAATATGTGTCCTCGAATGTCGGCTACACGATTGCGGGGGCGATGGCTGAAAAGGCGACCGGCGCGACCTGGGAGGATCTTGTGAAGCGAGAGGTTTTCGAGCCGCTAAAACTCACGAGCGCGGGGTTCGGCCCACCGAAGAGTTCAAACGAATCGCTCGAACAGCCGCGCGGTCACCGAATGGTCCTGGCGGGGAAAGTCGCGGTGGATGACGAGGCAGACAATACTTCCATAATGGGCCCCTCCGGCAGCATTCACATGACGCTACGTGATCTCTGCACTTATGCGACCGACCACCTACGTGGCGAGCTTGGCGAAGGGAAGCTACTTACCACCGAAACCTACATGCTTCTGCACACACCCGTGCTCGACGACTTTGCCTGCGGTTGGGTAAAGAACGAACCAAATAACGCAATCCCCTACACGGAATACTGGCACGACGGGTCGAACACGATGTGGTACGCGCTCGTGGCGTTCATTCCCGAAACGAAAATGGTCGTCGCCGTTACCTCGAACGACGGCGACTTCGTCAAGGCCGAACAAGCGGCGTGTGAGATCTTGAAGGCGAGCGTGAAGCAGATCAAAGTCGGGATCGATCCCTCAGGACAAGTGCAACAGAAGAGGGATGCGCCCCGCCGTTCCCAGCGATGACGCCAAGCTCTTCCCGGCGCGTATCGACGAGTCCCTCTGCGCCGCCCGAATCAAGACAATAGAAGGTGTTCGGAATCTTGGTTGATCAGGAAGGGCCGAGTACGCCGCTTGGCAAATGGGAGCTGGCGAATCCAGCCTGACAGACCAGCGCAAATCAAGCAGACCAAGTGGAGCGGAAGGGAGTCGAACCCTCGACCTCTGCATTGCGAAATGACATACACCCAAGCTCGAACATACGAACTCATCCTTGCGATCGGGTCGCCTGCGACCGCCGATGGAAGAATGAGAATCCACTGGCGGCCGCTGGCAATTTGGCCACGTTCCCCTCCGGCGCAGCCACTCGAAGCCGCAAACATACCAACTTTCTTCGACGGATCGCAAACCAACGATCGTCGGCATATTGACCATCGTGAGGCCGAGAGAAACAGTCGCCACATTGAGACTTCTAGGGACGACTGCCGACCGCTAAGTACCGACGGAGGCAAATACCCGGTCGAACGCACCGTCAAATTGGCACGAGAAGCCGTTGTTCGCAGGCTCGCAAAATGTTGTCTCGGTTTCGGCCATCTCCGAGTCGCGTCGACTCCGGACCGGCAGGGACGCCAACCATGTGTCGAGTGCGCGATCGTGTGACGCGACCGCTGTCGTAAGAGGCCGCCTAATCGTCCGCGATTCGTTGAACCGCGGCCGGTCGACATAGACAGCGAATCTAGACGTCGATACCGAGCGATCAGCAACATGCGTATTCGCTTCCGACGGGCTAGCGGTCTTTACTGCGGCGGAAGACTCGACTGTTTGCTGCACTTGAATCGCCGATTCCACCAGTGCGGCACTGCCGGACCCAGCCGCTACGGCGCTCAAGTTTGCTTTCCAGACTTCGTTGTCAGTTTGATCGACGAGTCCATTGTCGCTGCCGTTGGTTCCTGAGAAAGCAGTCACTGTCTGGCCTAGTTGGTTGCGCCAAACCGTGTAATCGGCGGCGTCGACGATCCCATTGTGGTTGCCATCTGCCGCCAGAAGATACGTCGACCCGAAATTCCGCTTCCACACGGTGTAGTCATCCTGGTCGACGTCGCCATCGATGTCGTAGTCGCCTGCGAGTGGATTGACGTAACGGACGCGGAATATGCGGGCTCCCGGGTCGATAGGTGTGGCGGCATCTAAATCTTTGTAGAGTTCGGTGAAATACAGGCCGTCGGGGCCGGCGGCGAGGCCCACGACCGTACCCTTACCCGTGCCGACGTACTCGACCAATGTGGTCGGTCCGCTGACCAACTCGCCGCCGAGATCGACCTTGAATTGCACGATTCGCTTGCCGCTCGTTTGCGGTCCGGTGGCATAGGTCCCTCCCGATTCGCTGACAAACGCGACGTCTTGCATCGAGGCCGGGAACTGGCTGCCATCGAATGTCTCAGGCTGGACGAAAGTGATGTTGACCGGCGCGTGAGCGGGGTTCCAGTTGTAGATGGCGTAGTTCAGCATCGAGGCATCCGAACCGTTGTATAAGTAATTGACGCCTTCGTCGATCCGGGCGAAGCGGTCGACACTCGGGCCATTTTCGACCTCATAGTGACTGCCGTCGGCCGCCCGCCAGGCGCCACCAAACGGATTGCGGAGACCATAGGCAAAGACGTAGTCGGTGGCCGTGATTCCATTGGCCGCATTGTAAAACGGGTTGTCGGCCGGGGCGGTGCCGTCGCGGTTTAGGCGAAGGACCTTGCCGCGGAAGGACGTTAGGTCCTGCCCCTTCGTCGCGTCGAAGCCGTCGCCCATGTGGACGTAGAGTTTGTCATCCGGGCCGAATGAGATGTTCGAGATCTGGTGCGACTGGCCCTGCGTTTCGCCGACCATGTCGAGAATGACGGTCGGCGGACCGGCCGCGGTGAGTCCACCGTCGTTGCTGGTGAAACGCAAGACTTGAGGATGATGAGCGCCGTTGGGGTCGGCCGGATTGGTGGCCGTGACGCGGGTGGCAAATACGTCGCCAGTGAGCGGATCGACGACGATCCCTGCCAGCCCCTGCTCGCCGGAACCAGGGAAAGAACCAGTAGGATTAAAATTCAGCAGGCCGGTAGCGTAGTCGTGAATCGCGAAATTGTTCGTCACGACTTTGATCGTGCCATACAGCTCGGTCACGTAAAACAATGGGTCATCGGGGTTGGGCCCGGGATTGGTCACGAACGCGATGTTCGTCGGCAATTGCAGCCCGTCCGCAACGGTTTCCACAACAAAGCCAGGTTCCAATGCCTGGAAGGGAACGGGAAGCTCGGCTCGCCGCGCGAGGCTGGAGAAGTTGGGCGTGGTTTGCGCTGCGGTGCCATAGTACGTCGAGCCCTCGGACGCCACCCACAGATCAAGCTGCTGACCAGCGGTCAAATTGATCGCCGGGAGGTAGACGGTGCGCTCCTGACCGTGGTCGTCCTGAAAGATGAGATTCGATTCGCCTTGCGTGAGTCCATTGGAGCCGGCCGCAATCACGACCCGTAGATCGGAATGATCTGCAAGCGGCGACGGATTGGTGATGACGTGCGGAAGCCCACCACCGGCAATCGACAGCAACAAGTCCCCGTTTGATGATTCGAGTCGCAAATCGGACTGATTGGGAAGCGACGGCGGGAGAACGACGTCGCTGTTCGCGGCGTCAAGCCACTGGGGAGGCGGCGTGTCGCGAACGTCGAGCAACTCCAATGGGAATACAGTCGAGGCCGCACCGACTTGAAAGGTGCGAGTTGCATAGTCGCTCACGGAACCGGCGTCGTCGCGGAAGCGCATGCGCAGCTCGTACTCAGCTGCTGGCGCATTCAGCAGGTCGATCGTTTTTGATCCGCCCGTACCGTCGCTGGTGATGGTGACTTGAAAGCCGCCAACGACCGAGGCAAAATTGGCCTCGACTTTGGCGTCGAACGTCAAGGTATAGTCGCCTGTCGCGGTAGCCGTCACGACTTGCGAGACTTGCGCATCGACAGTATTCCCCGGAGTGCCGCGAAAGCCCTTAAACCACACGCCGGTATTGCCGCTGCTGGCAGCCCACGTGGCGGCCTGGAATTGTGCCGCGGGTTCGACGCCGTCGGATTGGGCAGTCATGACCCAGTTGCTGTTGCTGGTCTGAGTGTCGGGACTCGCCAATTCGAAGCTGCCATCGTTAATCAGATTCTGATTTGTCGGCGACAAAAGTGTGAATGTGTCGACCATTCCTGAAAGATCGGGGCCGACACTTCCGGTGGCATCGATCATCTCAGCAACAACTGTGAGGTGGTCGCCCGCCGTTACGTTGGGAATGGTGATCGAGTAGGTGTGGAAATCGTAGTTGGCAACGGAATCGGAGATTAAATCGGTGCGGCCTGCATGTGAATTGACAAATACACCGTCGCCCAGATGCGTGTGGAGTCGCTCGACTCCCGTTATGCCGAGGGTTTGCCAAACCAATTCAGCGTTCGGGCCGACGGTCCAAATCTCCCAGTCACTCGACTTGTGAAGATTCCCATCCGGGTCGGAAAACCCAACGGCTTCCATGTGGACGTCGCCAGGATTTAGCGGCGTGGAGTCGACGATGGGCTGCGTAATCGCGGGAGTGGCCGGAGCGTTGTTCGGACCGTTTGGCAGACCGACGATTTGCACGTAGTCGATGCGAGTCGCCATTTCGACTGCCGCGCCTTGATCGATGGTCAGTCGCCCATCGGTGACCGTGACTTGGTGCGTCGCCGTTAGGAAACTATTCGGCGATAAGGCCACGGCGTTCCAGTAACTAACGCCTTCTACATTGGCCGTGTACGTGCTACTGAATTGAGGGTCTCCGATCGAAACGGTCACGTCATATTGGCCATTGGGCAGCGAGAACTCCCATTTCTGGCCGGCGTGAAAATGGATCAGCGTGTCGAGACGTTGATCAAGATTGATGCCACGGTCGCGCGACACTGTGCTATGATCGCTGGACCAACCATAAGAGAGTCCGTCGCCGCGATCGCCGAATACCATGCCCGTGTCGGGCAGGTATCGATTCGGCGGTGGTACAGCAACGCCGGCGACAACGTCGGGCTGGAAATTGACTAGGTACGTGTCGCTTGCTAACAAGAGCCGCTGTTCAAGCAACTCGACTCGGAGTGTTCGACGAATACCAGCTCCGGGACGCGACCCTCGGGCCGCGCTATGTCTCCGCCAACTCATGGTGCTGCCCCACAATGCAGTTAATGGCAGCCAGCGATCTGCGCGGCGATCAATGAACGCGAAAACGAGGGACCGGCGCAGCGCTGGCCAGACTGTCATCCTAGACAAGAACTGCAACGGGGTAAACATACTGGGATCGGCGTCGGAATTAGCACGCCGCATCATGCACGGCTCCGCAGCTCGCATTCCCGCAAGTTGATGGACGCGGGCCATTTCAGCCGGCACATCAGGCAGGCGGGGCGGCTTTGCACAAAAACTCGATCTGTGGGAGGCGTCTCCGACGCCGATATGGCTTGGCTTCGGGATCGTCCCTATCGCAGTTTCCGCAATCGCGGTCAGAAACCGCTCCCACAGAGTTTTTGTGCAAAGCTAGGCGGGGCAGCATGGTGTCGACGGTCGCGTCATCGACGGGTAGAACCGGATTACTCCCGCGGGCGTTTTTGCGTCCTGCGCTGAGCCCAGATACGGTCGACAAGGCTTGGATCGAGGCCGGAGGTAATAAATAGTTGGTCGCCGACGGCCCGTTTGATACTAGCGACATGATCGTTCAAATAACGACGGCTCAGGCCAACAATGACCATTTGTTGGCGGATAGCCTTTGGTCCAGGCGGGACAAACTTCGCCGCAGGTGTGCGGGAGTAGCGGCTCAGCAAATGCTTCATCCCCTATTTGGCGACGGGAAGGCTGCGATGCTTGGCGTCGTGGGACTGATAGGATCCAATGGCGAACTTCCAGTAACTGAGACACGACTCCGTGATCGTCATTTCGCTGCTGGAGACGTTAAGCGACTGCCGGCTAGCGGCCAGCCATTCGCCGATCAGACGGTCGTATTCGACACGTCTAGCCTTTGTGCCGTGGGGGGCCAAGATAGTAGCCCCGGCCGTCAAGTGTGACGATGGCTCTGATTCGAGCCGCTGTGCCGACGTTACTTCGGGACAGTGTGGACAAGATAGGGCATGGTGTGGGTTTCCAAAAAGCAGCGCAAAACGGTACGTACCGTTTTGCGTTTCAGGAAAACGCCACACTACCGACGATCGGCAGGTAACAGAAAAGCCTTGTGTTGGCGGGACAAACTACTAGTCCTTAAACAAGCGAACGTTAATGGGTAATTGGCGTTGTATTTTTGGGGTTGGCCAGTGCGTGCACGACCGGCCTGACGCGGTCGGCGTCGGGGGGGAGTTGTCGAATTCTGGGTTGCTTCATTTCGCGACTCGTTGACACGTCTGTGTGGTTCAGGGTGGCGGCGGACCGGAGCATCCAGACTCCGGCTTCATCGGCGGCTCCGTCAACAACGCAACGTCCGGCACAAGCGGAAGAACACCGGCAAGCGTGGGTGATAGTTCAGTACGCGGTAGATCAGCTGGCGGCCCGTGCGGACGATCTGGCAGGGAATCTTGATGAAGGCGCAGAGGAACGTCTTGAACTCCATCCGCAGCACTTCCTGTTTCTGCGCCCGATGCGCTTCGCCCCAGCGGCCATCCTCCGGCAACGACAACGCCCACCACGACTTGAGGTTCCACGCCAAGCCGGTCATCACCATGTAGGCCCAATTGCTGTAGAGATTATCGACCGGTGCCGAGAGCGCCCGCACTCCGCCGGCCAACTGAGCAATCAAGTTCTCTTGATCGCAGCGGTCGTTGGCCTCGAACACCACGTCCTCGGCATCGACGGCCCAATCGTTGGTGATGTAGAAGAAGTAGCGAATCTCGTCGAACAGCCGCGTCTCGCCCTTCTCGTGCGAAATGTTCTTGCGGAGCACGATCAGGCGGTACGACTGCTCGCACGCCGTGGGCCTGTATTCAAACTCCGCGTAATCCTCGCTCTGGAGCCGCAGAACCTCGAACTCGCGGCGGCGGATGATCCGCTGCTTCACGTTTTTGGGTCTCTGCCGCGCTGCGGTCCGCACTTCGTAACGCGGCTCGCGGAGGAGCTTCTGCCAGGCCGTGTTCGGCAGGTTTTCCGCGATTTCCTCCAGATTGGGCAGGGCCTTGAAGCCAAAGTAGAAGCTCACCTCCTCGGCATCCCAGGCGTCGAGCTGCTCCGACTGGCTGAAGGCCGTGTCACCGCGAAGCACGATCTTGCGGAAGCCGCGCGACGGCACAAGGCGATGGCCCCGTCCGCCTCCTCGGCGGCTCCTTCGTGGCTGGGCCGATTCCCGGAGCGATTGACCACGCGGAGCACTTCGCCGGTTTCGGCCAGAGTGACCAACAAGGGATGGTAGCCCCAAGTGCCCTTGTAAGAGATGTCCATCCCGACTTTGCACTCGCCGGTGGTGACCACCAGCGTGCCGTCGAGGTCGATGGTGGCGCGGTCGAAAAACTTCTTCGGCTGCTGGGCCCAAACGTTCAGCCGCGCGTCGTCGGCTGCCCGCATCAGCGAGCGGACGTCTCCTTCGTCGAACCGACGGCAGAAGTCGCCGGCGGTGGTGGGATCGGGGATCCGCTCCGTGCCCAAGGCGTCGAGGAAGGCCTCGTCATTGCGGCGCAACTCGACGTCTTCCAGCCGGGTGCCGTCGCACAAGGCGTTGTAGGCCAGATTCAGCACGTGGTCCGACTCGTGATAAGGCCTGTGGATTTTCAGCAGGTGCAGGCGGCGATCGATGGCCTCGATCAGCCCGATTTCCCGAGCGAGTCGATGCACCACGCCGATGCCGCCCACGCCGATCCCTCGGGTCTTGTCGGCCAGTTCGAAACGGATGTTCGACGCCGTAAACATGGGCGTTCCCTGATCGGCACGCGGCCCGGCCAACCGTTGCTCGATGCGTCGCTGGGCTTGCCGCAGACGTTTCGGTATACTGTGTTTCACTCGAAATCCTCCTTGTGTCGTGGGGTGGGCTTGCACTGTGTGCCCATGATACCCGTAAAACAGGGGTGGTTTCGAGTATTTTTATGCAATCAGCGTGAAAGCTTCGCTTGCTTAAGGACTAGTGGAGCGGAAGGGAGTCGAACCCTCGACCTCTGCATTGCGAACGCAGCGCTCTCCCAACTGAGCTACCGCCCCGTTATGGCGTCGGCGATTAAGGGAAGTTTGGGCCGACGCGGGGAAGCTGCCAATTCTAGACGGCGCCGGGCCGACTGTCCACCGCACATGCCTACCGACCTCTCGGGCCGCGGAACCAGAGCCGCCAGGCAGCCAAAGAACGATGAGCTGCCGGCAATTAGTGTGGTGTTGAAGACGAGTCGTTGCCCGCCGAAATCAGTCCCCGAACCAGCAACGCACAGGACACCGCAACCGTCACGATCCAGAACAGACCGATCATCAATTTCGCGTTACGCCAATCGCTGGATACATACCCCTCGGCAATGTAATTCGGTCCATACACGAATCGGGCGACGACGCAGGCAAGCAACTTGAGGCTTCCGACCAAAGTCGCGCCGAGAATAATTGCCGCGTATCGAGATTCAAGATGCAGCAGCAGCCAAGGAACGATTCCCAAGGCAGGTACGACCGACAGAATTGCCAGCGCCGCGAGCGGAAGATTGCTTTGGACGCCGATGGAATAGCCTAGCGCAACAAACAACGCCGCGTTTGCGGACAACGCAATAGTGACCGCGATCAGGTTTCCCATCCAATCGGTCGACATCGTTTTCGATTCGCCAGGGCGAAAAACCTCGGCGCTAAACAGCGCCGAAGCAAGCCCCAAGTAGAGGCGCTTGATTTCAATGCCCCCAGCTGGATCGGTCGCCAGGAGAATTGGCAACGGCAGCATGGCGTAGAACGCCCAAGCCACCACGTGCATTCTCAAAATCTCGCGCACGTTCATGGGAATACATCAACGTACCAAGTAAGACCAGATCAGCGTGGATTTTCGTGCCTGGCTTCGTCTTCCAGGAGGGGTCGCAGCTCCTCGAAGAAATCGTACACGTCGTTGAACTGCCGGTAGACGCTGGCGAAGCGGACGAAAGCCACTTCGTCGAGGTCGCGCAAGTAGCGCATCACCAGCTCGCCGACGTGCCGGCTGTGCACTTCGCTTTCGTACTGCTGATAAATGTCGTTTTCGATCGCGGTGGTGGTGGTTTCGATTTGGCGGCTCGAGATCGGCCGTTTCCAGCAGGCGCGCTCGAGGCCGCCTTTGATCTTCTCGCGTTCGAACGGAACCCGCGAGCCGTCCTTTTTCACAACCTTGATCGTGGTTTCCTCAGGGCGCTCGTAGGTCGTGAAACGCCGGCCGCAACTGACGCACTCGCGGCGACGGCGAATAGCCAGGCCGTCCTGGCTGGAGCGGGAATCGATCACGCGGTCGTTGTCCGCGCGGCAAAAGGGGCATTTCATGATGGCTTCACTATACACGTTGCGAACCAATGCGGGAGACCCCTCCCCTACTCGGCGGCCATGCGACAGAATAGCACCATGCCGACGCCTTTCGGAATTCTTAACGTGGACAAGCCAGCCGGGCTCACCTCGCGCGACGTGGTAAGCCGGATCGAAGGCCTGGTTCGCGGCGTGAAGTGTGGCCACGCCGGCACGCTCGACCCGCTAGCAACGGGCGTGTTGGTCGTGTGCGTCGGCCCGGCCACCCGGCTGATTCAATATGTGCAGCGGCTGCCGAAGCACTATCGGGCCGTGTTTCAGTTGGGGCGGCGGAGCGTGACGGACGACGTCGAGGGGGAGGTCGAGCTGGTGGCGGGCGCTCCCGAGCCGACGCGGGCCCAAGTTGAAGCCGCGCTGCCGCAGTTCCTGGGCGAGATCCAGCAACGTCCGCCGGCCTTCTCGGCGATCAAGGTCGACGGCCAGCGGGCCTACGATTTGGCCCGGCGCGGCGAGGAGTTTGAGCTGCCGGTCCGACCGATCATGATCCACCGGCTTGAAGTCCTGCGGTACGAGTATCCGGAACTGGAGCTGGCGATCGAATGCGGCAGCGGCACGTACGTGCGTTCGCTGGGCCGCGACCTGGCCGCGGCGCTCGATACCGCGGCCGTGATGTCGGCCCTGGTGCGGACGGCGATCGGCGATTTTCGCGTCGAGCAGGCGGTCGCGCTGGACGCGATCACGAATTCCACGTTCGCGGGACACCTGCTGCCGCCGATTGAGGCGCTCCAGTGCCTGCCGCAAATCGAACTCAACGACCGCGAGCTGGCAGAGCTCCGCTACGGCAGGCCGATCGAGCGGCGGAACTTCAAATCGCCGATTGCCGGGAACGTTGCGACTGCCGCAGAGCCGAACGTCGAATGGGCCGCAGTCGATCCCGCGGGCCGCCTTGCGGCGATCCTCTTCGAGAAGCAGCCGAACCGGCTCTGGCCGGCGCGGAATTTTGAGGCGTGAGGCCTTGAAACGGTGTGCTTGCCGCTCAGCGGACTATCTCAACACCGCAATAGAGAGTTTGCTGTGTGAAATTCTGGTTTCCCGGATCGCGAAAGCCCATATCCGGAAGGTAATAGCGAACCCGGTCCTGGGCCATCAGAATGTTGTTCATGAAGATCGAGGAGAGGGCAACTTTGAAGGAAGTCTGCTTCGTGATTTGAAGGCTTGCCTCGGCCCAAGATACGACGGTCGGCACCACTTGAGCAAAAGTCGCTTGATGGTACGAATACGTGGGTTGGGCGTAGAGCAGACGATTCGTGGCGCCGGGGACCAATTCTGCGCCAATTCCATTATTCTGGCGCAGCTCGCCATCGTTAATGCCTATCACCAAAAGGTTATGAGCATAAAAGGTCAGCGGGCCAATCGTATAATAACCTACGACCCCGACTTGCGATCCATCGATGACGTTATTGGCCCGTGTATCGGAATAGGTTCGACCGAGAATTCCGCCCTCTGCGTCGAATCGAAAGCGATCATAAAGCGCACCTTCATAGAATCCGTACGTCAAACCGACGCCGCTTCCACGGCGGTTGGCCGCGAACTTCGAGTATTGTGGGGCTAGATATGAACGCCGGGGAACGCGGACGAAGACTGTCCGCGAGCCCGTCCCGCGACGGACTTCCGGAGAATCGACGGGAAGATTGGCAATTGCAGCCTCGGTTCGTTGGGCTCTCACTCGATCTGCACTGGAACGGACGCTGCCGTTTTCGCGGAGCCAGACAACGCCTCCCTGAACGAATCCTCGAAGACCGGACTCTCGAGCGACGCCGACTTGGTTGAATGCGACGTTGAAGGTGTGGAGGTCGTCAAAGTCAGTCATCGTAGTCAATTGTCCGTTCGCCGGGTCGACAATAATTAAAGCGCCGGGAATGCCATTCTGGTTGATGTCGTCAGTGAGTCGAATGAAGTTGGTCGTTTCAATCTCCGTACTTGGAATGTTGCTAACTCCGCCATAACTGTAGACGTACGAACCCGGCTCGACGTCGGCGGGCAAGTAATCTGACTTCGAATAGTCCTGAACCTCTGATGAATACCCGGCTGGCGTTTCCAACGGAACTTGTGCGGCATCTTCTTCGTAGTACGAGGCCTGGTCGGTGTATGTGTATGGCTGCGCCAACGCCGAAGCAAAGTTGCCTAGCCATGCAGCCGTCAGCGCCGAAACCAAAAGGCGCAGGTCGAAGTGGAAGACCGAGCGCGGATTATGCTGCGTTCGTGGCGATCGCATAAACAGCACGAAGTTTCGTCGCGGTCCATTCTGCCGAACTGACTCTTGCAGCCGATGGAAAAGCAGGCGGCGAGAACCGGAATTGATGAGCTTAGGCCGATGGGGCGTTACGCCGGCGCGTTGGCCCGCGAGCTATAGAAAGATCCCCCGGTAGCGTCAACCGCGGCCTTGGGAGACCAAGCGGTAGTGGTTGTGATGGTTGTGCTGGCAGCCCGGGGGATAAAACGCGGTTTGTCGCTGCCGTGGGCCGTCGAGGCTACTGGTCCTCCGCATTGGAACGGAGATATTCGAAGTAGCCGCGGCGTAAGGCCTGACGTGGCAACGCATAAAGGTGGGGAATGCTAGCGGCCGCGGTCGAAATGTATTGGTGTGCGGCATTTCGCGCCGCCGTTACGGATAGCTCGTCGGGCATGGACGTGCCCAAGCAACTCGATTGCACCCCACACGAATCGGTCACGTCCGCTTATCAGAATGCAAATGTGGTAGACCTCTCTAAGGTCGACATTGGCTCAACTTCGACGCTCGATCGGCGTCGGAGACGCCTCCCACAAGGATGCATTGGCCTGTGCGACATGATCCCGACGGCTTTGCATGTTTGAAAATCGCAGCTTGAAGCTCGACCTGTGCGCGCTGGTGCTGTTGGCCGGCGTGGCGTTTCTCGGCGTGTCGCTGTGGTCGTACGACCGCTTCGATCCGCCCAGCACGCTCGTCGACCCGCCCAGCCAATCGGTCCACAACGCCTGCGGCGTCGCCGGTGCGTATACGGCGAACTTTCTGTTCGAGAGCATGGGCTACGGAGCATACTATCTGTTCGGGTCGCTCGCGGCGCTGACGGGGATGCTGTTATTGCGACGGGAGATCGACCAGCCGATGCTGCGGGCGGTGGGCTGGATCGTGTCGCTCGTGGGCTTGACGACGCTCGCGGCGCTGGTGGTGCCGAACTGGACGCCGGGGCCGATGATCGGCTCCGGGGGCTACGTGGGGGCGATGGGCCGGGCCTATTTGGAGATGCACTTCGCCAAGGCGGGGGCGTTTATCTTAACGCTCAGCGTGCTTGCCGCCGGGCTGCTGCTGGCAACGGACTACTTCCTGCTGCGCGCGGCGGCGGCCACGACGAGCTTTTCCGGGCGGTCGCTCGCCCACTTGGGCCATTTCGGCAAGTCGGCGGCGAAGCGATCGAACCGGGTGAAGACCGACCTCGATGAGAACGAGATTGCCGAGGCGCTCGAAGACGAGGAAGAAGAGGACAACAAGCGGCAGATCCGCATTCGCACGCCGGCCGACAAAGCGGGCGAGGCCGCTGCAGCACGAGGACGACGAGGAAGAAACCGACGAGGAAGAGGACGAATCCGACGAGGAGGAATCGGCCGATGCCACCGCAGCCAACGGTTCGGCCAAGGGCTCGAAGTTTGCCAGCGGGCTGAAGGCGGCGCTGGGGATCAAGAATCGCCGCCAGCCGTCGGCCGATCCGAAGGCCGAGCGGGAGGAGTTATTGCAACAGCTCGAGGCGGCCGACCAGCAGGCCGACCAAGAAATCGCCTACGAAATGCCGCCGCTCGACTTGCTGCTGCCCAACGAAGAGATCTGCTACGAGGAGCACGAGAAGGAAGTCCGCCGCAAGGCGAAGATTCTCGAAAAGACGTTCAAGAACTTCGGCTTCAACGTGCGGCGTGGTCGAGATCGAGACCGGCCCCGTAATTGCACAGTACGAAGTCGAGCTGGAAGCCGGCCTGCGGCTGGCCAAGATTTCGAACCTGGCCGACGACCTGGCGATCGCGCTGCGCGTGCCAAGCGTGCGAATCGTGGCGCCGATCCCCGGCAAGAACACGGTCGGCATCGAGGTGCCCAACGAGAACCGCCAACTCGTGCGGCTGCGCGAGGTGATCGAAGAGACCAACGGCCGGGCCAAGCGGATGAAGATTCCGATCTACCTCGGCAAGGACGTCTCCGGCAACCCGATGACGATCGACCTGACGACGCTGCCGCACTTGCTGATCGCCGGCCGCACCGGCACGGGCAAGAGCGTTTGCCTCAACTCGATCATCGTGTCGATCTTGATGAGCCGCGGGCCGGACGAGGTGCGGATGCTGATGATCGACCCGAAGATGGTCGAGCTCAACGGCTACAGCAAGCTGCCCCACCTGATGCATCCGGTGGTGACCGACATGCGGAAGGCCGAGGCGATTCTGGCCTGGGCGGTCGACAAGATGGAGGAGCGTTACCAGCTGCTCTCGCGGGCCGGCGTGCGGCACGTGACCGTCTACAACCAGCTCGGCGAGGAAGAGCTCCGCGAGCGGATTCAGCCGGAATCCGAGGAGCACTGGAAGCAGATTCCGCGGCAGTTGCCGTTCATCGTGATCGTGGCCGACGAGCTGGCCGACTTGATGATGACCGCCGGCAAAGAGGTCGAGCAGCACATCATTCGGCTGGCGCAAAAGAGCCGGGCGGTCGGCATCCACCTGATTCTCGCCACGCAGAAGCCGACGGTCGACGTGATCACCGGCCTGATCAAGTCGAACCTGCCGGCGCGGATCGCGTTCCAGGTGGCGAGCCGCGTCGATAGCCGGGTCGTGCTCGACGAGATGGGCGCCGACAAGCTGCTGGGCAACGGCGACATGCTGTTCCTGCTGCCGGGCACGAGCACGCTGCTGCGCGGCCAGGGCACGTACCTGTCGGACGATGAGATCACGCGCGTCGTCGACTTCGTCGGCACGGACGATCCGCAGTTCGCCGGCGAGCTGATGCAGCTCAAGACGAAGGACGAGCTCGAAGCGCTCGGCGCCGGCGGACTCAAGAACCGCGACGACCTCTACGAAACGGCCGTCGACATCGTCGTCCGCGAACGACGCGGCAGCGTGTCGCTGTTGCAGCGGGCGCTGGGCATCGGCTACGGCCGCGCGGCGCGGTTGGTCGACTTCATGGCCGAGGACGGCATCGTCGGCGAGTACAACGGTTCGCAGGCCCGCGAGGTGATGATCTCGATCGAAGATTGGGAAGCGATGAGCCGCGCCAAAGCAGGCGAGCTCGCTTCAGCGAGCGGGGGCGCGTCGGCAAGCGGCGCCAATCTCCCCGGCGGCGGCTTGATTTCGCGACCGAATGCGTCGCCCAGCGCCATTCCGTCAACGCCGTCGCCTCCGCAGCGTCGCAATCGGATCGTCCCCGAACCCGATGAACCGAGCGACCTGGAAGACGAATCGACCGCTCCCTTCGGCGAAGATGCCGACGCCGACTGGGAAGACGAAGACGGCGAGCTCGCTTCAGCGAGCGGGAACGAAGAGGACGCTCCCGAAGCAGACCAACTCGACGACGAAGAATACGACTTCGACGAATCAGACGAAGGTGAATTTGAAGACGGTGAATTGGAAGCAGACGAAGAGGCCGAGTCCGAGGAAGAGTCTGACAAATGGGAAGAAGAAACGGAAGACGAGGACGAGTGGGAAGAAGAACTGACCGAAAAATAGGTCCTCGAAAATCCACCCTGGCGGCCATTCTGCCGCAATTTCGGCCCTATTCCGCGGCCGACGAGCGGGTAGCCCCGGCCCCGCAACTATCCTAAAATTGCCATGAAGGCGGTGCTGCGCCCCCGGGCCGGCATCGGCCGTACGCGCAGACAGTTGCAGATAGGAGTGGCGCCATGAACCAGTTGTTTCGTACTTTCCAGTTTTTTTTTGTTGCGGTGATCACTGTCTCGTGTTGGGCTATCGGCTGGGGCAACCCGTCGGCAGCCCAGCAGGAATCGTCGCTGCTTGTTGAGCCGGCAGTGCCACCGGCCGCGCAACCGGAGCTCGTACCGGCCATGCCGACGCCGCCACAGGCAATGCCGCCACAACCTATGCCGGCCGCCGGGCCGCAAGAAGAAATGGCCCCGCCGCAGGGCGCGGTGACGGTGCATCCCGTCGCGCGGATCGACTACGACGTGACCCGCCGCGCTCGCCGATTGTTCGGCGGCTCGCCCTTCGTCAAGCTCTCGATGGTCACGCAGAACCCGGCCGATTGCTGTTTTTACGAAATCCCGCTCTGCCTGCCGGCCTGCTGCACCGGCGAGCCGAAAATGACCAGCTACTGCGGCCTGTTCGGACGCGGGGTGGTCAAGTATTGCTACGAGTGTGGACTCGAGGTCGAAGTGAAGTTCCGCCTCCGCGGCGACATCGAAGTCGAGTACGGCACGTAGTTCGCTCGCCGCCGGCGGCTGTATTCAGTTCGGCGTGGGTTCCTCGCCGGCGATCGTGCTGAGCGCTTTGAGCGTCGTGAGGTCAACGCTGTTCTGAACGGCTTCGACGTGCCCGTCAAGGAATGCGAATTGGACCACGCTCGGATGGGCGCTACCGAACTCGGCAAGGTCCGGGTCGTTCGGCCTGTCGGCGAGGCCCTCCTCGGTGCCGGCGAAGATCACCTCGGGCCGGTCACCTGCCAGGAAGGCGGTGTCGGCCTGGACATAGTGCTCGCGGTTCGGCGGCGTGCCGTCGGGAATCGGCGGCAGATGGCGTTCGCCGATCGCCAACGTCTTCGAGAGGCCGTCCGTCACTTGCCGCGCGCTTACGCTTGAGCCGCTGAAGATCGGACCGGCAGCGGCCGGGTCGGGTCGCACGAATTTGCGGTCCGCTTCCGATTCCGCCAGCGACATGCCGGTGTCGAACTTGTGCCCTGCGTTGGCGGCGTAATCGCCGAGCGTGGCCGCGGCCAAGACTTGCGGGTCGGCGTCGTCATTGTCGAAGTTTCGGTCGGCCGCCGCCACGCGCCGGCTCGGGCAGGCGTAGACGGCGACGGGGGTCCGCATGGCCGATGCGTTTTTGTCATCATCGACGCGGGCCGTGGCGATGCGGGCCTGGTACACGGCCAACTCCTCCAGGTGCGGCAGCAACTGGAACGCCCAGGACACGCCGAATTGGTCGAACCGGTCGCGGCCCATCGGGAATCGCTGCTTGACGTCGTGGTGCATCTGGATTGCCAAGCCCTGTTGCTTCAGATTGTTCTGGCATTCGGAGCGGCGAGCCGACTCGCGGGCCGCCTGGATCGCCGGCAACAGCAGCGCGACCAAGATGCCAATGATCGCGATCACGACCAACAACTCGACCAACGTGAACGCCGCGGAACGATGGCGCATGCGCATAACGGCCTCCTGCAATTGTCGTGGTGGGCTCGCCGGGGTGGGATAGGGGTCGGCGGGCGTAGGTGGGTTCTATTCCGAGCAAGCTAACCGAGTCGTTGAGGTTCGGCAAGCGGATTGCGCCCCACGCGTGCGTTCTCGATCGGACGATTTGCGCATGCTTGCATCGGCGGAACTTTGCTCAACACGTTCGCGGCGCCGCTCTGTCGAGATCGTCACGAATTCCTAGCGTGACGCCGGCCGCGGCGTGGGCTGTGCTTGCACCGGCGTGCGGTCGACCATCGTGTCGAGCATCGTGCCGATCAGCGCGGTGCCTTGGTTGCCGCCGTTCGCGCCGCCGCCGGAGACCATCACCCGCGGCGTGATTTCGATGCCGCGTTCGCCAACGATCTTGAGCACTTCGATCAGGGCCGCATTCGAGCTGCCGATCTGCGCGGCGATCTGCTTATAGGCATCGGCCTGGGCCAGCGCTTGGATCTCGATCGCTTTGGCCTCGGCCTCGGCCTGGATCACACGCTTCTGTTGATCCTGCTGGGCAATCTTCACCTCGTAGCTCGCGGTGGCGAGTCGCTTCTCTTCCTCGGCTTCCTGCTCGGTCTTGGTGAGTAGTTTCTTCTGCTCGGCGGCCCGTTGCTGTTCTTGAAAGGTCATTTGCTCTTGCAAGCGCGATTTCGCGGGCCGTCTGCGTTTGGAGCAGTGTGCCGAGCGACTTCTCATCGCCGACGTCGCCGATGCGGACGGCCGAGACGGTAATGCCTTTCTTCGACAGCGCTGCCTGCAACATTTCGAGCGACTGTTTTTCTTGGAGCGACCGCTGCTTGACGTAGTCGAGGGCTTTCACGGCTTCGGCATTATTGCGAAAGATGCCGCGGACCTCGGAGTTCATCACCGCTCGCATGCTTTCCTGGTCGTCGCCAAACATCGCCACGACCAGCGGCGCGTCCTGCGGCTGAATCGAAAATTCGAGCCGGACGTCGACCGGAAAGGTAAACCCGTCCGACGTGCGGACCATGATCTCGCTCTCTTCATCGATCCCAGCGCGCTGACCCTGTGCCATCGTGTAGCGAACCACGTGCGTCCGGGTGGAAATCTTGGTGACTTCGTAGGACTTGGTGTTCAGATAGCTTTGGCCGGGCAGAATCGGGTCGCGCCAAATGCCGCGCTTTCCCTTCTCGACTAATTTGAAACTGTCCACGTCGGCACCCGCAGCCAGCTGGGCGGTCGGTGCGGCTGGAGGTGCGCCGACGTTGGATTTCACGACGCCCACCATGGCACGATCGATCGTTGTAGCCGGCACAATTTCTACCGTAAACAACTTCGGGTTGATCCGATACTTGCCTGGTGCGAGGACCGACGACTGGGGCCCCTTGTAGCCGTGGCCTTCGGTGAGGAAGTACTGCGCGTCGCCCGCCATGAGGCCCTTGGTGTCCTGGTCCCACTCCGGGGCGTAGGTCGTGTCGGGCGGCAGCGGCAGGCCGTCGGCGGCGCTCGAGCATGCCGACCTTGCCTTCGGGGATCACGGTGAGTTGTTCTACGTCGACGTCGTAAATAAACGGCCAGTACCAAGGGTGCCAACCTGGCGAAAGAATCGCCGCTTGGGGACCCTTCTCGCCCGCCGTAGCGACAATCTTTCCTGGTGGCAGGGAAGTGAAGCCGATGTTTTTTGTGACGACGCCCAACGAGTTTTCGCCGACGTAGCGGAACGACGCCAGCGTGAAGCCGATAAACAGCACGACACACGCGGCGACGAGCGACGCGATGCGAACCTGGGGCGACTGCGTCTGAAAGCCGCCGAACAGGAGCGCACCGGCCAGCAACACGCCAACGAGCAAAAAAACAGCAGACATCGTGGCACCTCGCGAAGGAAAGAATTCGAGATTCGGGATGCAGGTATCGGCGCAGGCCGGCTCATCGCGCAACGGCCGCTGACGGTGCACCCCTGCAAATCGACTTCCGCATCTTGAATCCCCCAAGCATACGTTTTCCCACCCTGGGAAGCGCGTGTTTTCGCTGGTTTATTCGTCGCGGAAGCCCGAATCTTGCCTGGCTCGCGGCAAGTGCCGCGTCGGGCCCAGAATCTTGACGCTGCCTGGGCTGCCAGCTATCTTTGCATTGTCGGCCGAATTATTGTGACTGCCAACTGTCCCGAGCTTATTCCCGTGCGATCATTCCTGCCGAACGCAGTTCCCACTAGCACCGGCATCGTCGGCAGGATCGTCATGATTATTAGCACCTGGCGGAGGCCCTAGGGAGCGGTTCGACACCGATTCGAGAAACACCAACCCTGAGGCCAAACAAGCCTCGGGGTTTTTTTGTTGGCGAAGCGACGACAATTTGGTTGCTGCAAGTCCATGTCCAAGAGACAAGCCCATCCTCAGTCCAACGCGAAAGCTCCGGCAACTGCGGCGGCGGAATCGTCATCGCTTGCGGCGGGGATGGAGTACAGAGCGACGCGGCTCCCCCCGTACGTCGTCGTCCTGTTCTTGTTCACCGTTTCGTGCATGATCTACTGGCCCGCAATGCGGGGCGGACTCCTGTGGGATGACGCAGCCCACGTTACCCGACCAGACCGTCAATCGTTCGCCGGGCTGTACCGCATCTGGTTCAACCTCGGTGCGACTCAGCAATACTACCCCTTGCTGCACACGGCATTTTGGCTGGAACACCGACTGTGGGGCGACGTCACACTCGGCTACCATCTGACGAATGTGCTGCTGCATGCGACAGTAGCTTCATTGGTTTACGCGGTGCTGAGGAAGTTGAGGATTCAGGGCGCTTTCTTGGCTGCGGCGATCTTTGCCGTCCACCCGGTCCACGTCGAATCGGTGGCCTGGATCTCGGAGCAAAAAAACACGCTCTCGGCGGTGTTCTATCTGACCGCGATGTGGGCCTATCTTTCGTTTGACCAGTCGCAGGAAAAGTGGTTGTATATCTTGGCGTTCGGGCTGTTTGCCCTGGGGCTGCTAACGAAGACGGTGATCGCCACGCTGCCAGCGGCGCTGTTGGTCATCTTTTGGTGGCAGCGCGGAAAACTGTCGTGGCGGACCGACATTTGGCCGCTCGTGCCGTTTTTTCTGCTCGGAGCGGTCGCCGGAGCGTTTACGGCTTGGGTCGAGCGAAAGTACATCGGGGCGGAAGGCAATGATTTCGACATGACGCTTGTCGAGCGTGGCTTGCTGGCGGGCCGTGGACCTTGGTTTTATTTCTGGAAGCTCCTTTGGCCGACAGACCTTGTATTCATCTATCCGCGTTGGAAGATTGATCCGGCGGTTTGGTGGCAGTGGTTGTTTCCGGCCGCGACGATTGTTCTGCTCGCCGCGTTTTGGGCAGTGCGGCACCGCTGGCGCGGACCACTCGCCGGCTATTTGTTGTTCGTGGGAACGTTGTTTCCCGCGCTTGGTTTCCTCAACGTCTATCCGTTCATCTTCTCATTCGTGGCAGACCATTTTCAGTATTTGGCCAGCCTCGGCATCCTGGTGTTGATTGCGGCGGGGGCGACGCAGGCAGTAAATCACATGCCGTCGTCGTGGCAAACCATCGCACGTGGATTCAGCGTACTTGCCTTGGCGACGTTGGCCGTGCTCACTTGGCGCGATGCTCACGCCTATTCGGACGTCGCCACGCTCTACAAGACGACTCTCGCCCGCAATCCAACGTGCTGGTTGGCATGTAACAATCTCGGCCTTGAGTACGCCTCCGCCGGCCGGCACCAGGACGCCGTCCGGCTCTACGAGCAGGCGATTCGCTTGCGACCCGACTACGCCCAAGCACACTGCGACTTGGGCGTTTCGCTCGGGGTGATGGGGCGTCCGCAAGAGGCTATTGCTCAATTCCGGCTGGCCTTGGAATTGTGGCCCGGATTTGGCGACGCGTACAACAATTTGGGCCGGACGCTGGTCCTTACCGGGAAGCCGCGGGAAGCAATCGAGTATCATCAACGAGCAGTGCAATTGCTGACTGGAAATGCCGAGGCCAAGACCAATTTGGCGATCGCCTTGGCTGCGGCCGGCGAAACGGCGCAAGCCATCGAACAGCTCGAGCAGGTGCTTAAACGGCAACCACAGAGCGTCGACGCGCATTTCCAGCTCGCGCAAGTACTGCTCGACGATCACCAACCCGATCGTGCAGCCGCGCACGCCGCGGCTGCGCTCAGAATCGAGCCGACGCATGTCGAAGCGGGAAACGTCTTGGGCGCGGCCCTGGGCCAAATGGGGCGATACGATGAGGCCGCAGCGCAATTCGAGCGGATCGTGCGAATCAAGCCGAAGTTTGCTCAGGCGCGCTCGAATTTGGTGTTCGCCTATGCGGCGCTTGGGCGGTCCCAGGCGGCCATCGCCGCCGGCGTGGCCGCGCTCGAACAGGCTCGTGCCAATGGGGAGACCGCTCTCGCGGAGCGAACCGAACACTGGCTCGCCAACTACCAATCCCAGCATTCCAGCTCTCGCGCCGGATCCACGCCCCAACCCTCCCAGGAAAGCGAACCGTAGCGATCGACAGCGCTTATGACGTCTATCTCGCGGAACGAAGTCGAAAACTACGCTGTGACGTCGAGCACAGCTAGGTCGGCGGCTGCGCAGATGTTGGCCGCGGCTGCGCTGTTGGCGGGCGCCGTTTGGGTAGTTTACGGCCGGGCGATCGACTCGCCGTTTGTTTGCGATGATGGGCCTAGCATCGTCGAGAATGAGTCGATTCGCCAATGGTGGCCGCTACGGGGCAACGGAGAGCAGCCTGGGGCACTGAGTCCGCCGCAGGATTCGCCCACGAGCGGACGCCCGCTGGTGAACTGGAGCTTCGCCCTCAACTATCGTCTCGGCGGGCTCCATCCACGCGGGTATCACATCGTCAACATCGCGCTGCACACGCTCAACGTGTGGCTGTTGGCGGCGCTTCTCTGGCGGACGCTGCGTCTGCCGCATTTTGAAGGGATGTTCGAGGGTGCGGCGGGGCCGCTCGCATTTGGCGTCGCACTGGTGTGGGCCGTGCATCCGCTGGTGACCGAAACAGTGGTCTACGTGACTCAGCGGACCGAGTTGCTGGTCAGTTTCTTCTACCTGGCGACGCTTTATGCGAGCCTGCGTTACCGGCAGCAGAGCAGTATCCGCTGGCTGACAGCAGCGGTGCTCGCGTGCTGGGCGGGGATGGCGTCGAAGGAGGTCATGGCATCGGCGCCGCTGATGGTGCTGCTCTTCGACCGCACGTTTATCTCGGGCTCGCTCCGCGAGGCATGGCAATCGTCGCGGTCGCTGTACGTCGGCCTGTTCGCCAGCTGGCTGTTGCTGGCATGTCTCGCCGGCCCGGGCCCCCACTCCGCTTCGTCCGGCTTTCATCTCGGCGTCTCGGCGATCGAATGGTGGTTCACGCAGTGCCAAGTGTTGCTGATGTATTTGAAACTCGCCGTGTGGCCGTGGCCGCTGTCGATTCACTACGAGCCGCCGTACTTGACTTCGTTCCGCACGGCGTGGGTGTACGTCGTGCCGGTGGCGATCTTGATCGCGGGCACGCTCGTGCTGCTCTGGCGTCGTAATGCAGCCGGCTACTTGGCCGCGTTCGCCTTGGCGATCCTCGCGCCGACGCTGGTCGTGCCGATCGTCACGGAAATTGCGGCCGAACGGCGGATGTACTTGCCCCTTGCGGCGCTCGTGGCCATGTTTGTTGTAGGCGGGTACGTTGCACTGCGCCACACTCTGTCCACCCGACACGCGCTGACGACAATCGTCGCTGCCGCCTTGCTGCTGGCATGCGGCGGCGGCGTGAGCGGCACACGACTCGCCGCTTTCGGCAATGAACTGACGCTTTGGCAGGATGTGCTCGCGCGCGATCCTAATGACGCGACGGCCCAATACAACGTGGGTACGATTTATCTGCATCGAAACGATCCGCAACGGGCACTCGCCTATTTCGAGCGGGCAGTGGCCATCCGGCCTGACTACGCGCCTGCACATTTCAACTTGGGAACCGCACTCACTTCGCTCGGTCGACCACAGGAAGCAAGCTCTCACTTCCAGCGCGCGGTCGAAGCGGAGCCCGCTTATCTGCTCGGATACCTCAAAATGGGTTTCGTGCATTTGAAGGCAGGCCGCACGGCCGACGCAATCCAACAATTCCGAGCAGCGCTTCAGCTGCAGCCGGAAAACGCCGCGGCGCGCAGCGGCTTGTCCGGCGCGCTGCTGGCCGACGGGCAGCGCGACGAGGCGACATCGCAAGCACGCACCGCGGTCGAGCTCGCACCCGATAGCGCCGCGGCGCACAACGCGCTGGGCGCGGCACTTGCCCAAGCGGGCCAATTCGGCGAAGCGGTCGAGCAGTTTGAAGCGGCCGTGCGGCTCGAGCCGACCCTTGCCCAGGCCCAAGGCAACTTGATGGCTGCGTACGCCACTCTCGGCCGGAACGACGAGGCGATTACCGCGGCCAAACGAGCGTTGGAGCTCGCCCGCGCCAGCGGCGATACGACACTCGAACAGCAAATCGAATCGTTTCTTGCCGACTTTGCAGCCCGCCGACCGAATGCGGCGGGCGACGTCGAACGTGGTCAACAGTAAGGCGGCGCCATAGAGCCATATTCGTTGAGCCAAATTTCATGAGCAAGCTCCGCAAACTACCGACTGGCCACGGACCTGCGTACCTCGCGCGATCGCCGTGGCTGGCGTGCGCAATCCTCGCGCTCGCGGTCTGGGCTGTTTACGGCCGGTCGCTCGATGCGCCACTCATCTTCGACGATCTGTTGAGCGTCGAAGAAAACGAATCCATCGGCCAGCTCTGGCCGCTCTTGGGCGACGCCAAGCACCCCGGGCCGTTGAATCCCCCCGTCGAATCGCCGACGTCGGCTCGCCCGCTGGTGAATCTGTCGTTCGCGTTGAATCACTACTTTGGCGGCATCGACCCGCGCGGTTATCGTGTCGTCAACATCATGCTGCAAGTCCTGGCTGCGTGCCTTGTCTGGGCGCTCGTGCGACGGACGCTGCGGCTGCCGTTGTTCGCAGGTCGGTTCGACTCCACCGCGGAACTGCTGGCCCTCGGCGTCGCGCTTTTGTGGGCCGTGCATCCGCTGGTGACCGAAGCGGTCGTCTACGTCACGCAGCGGACGGAACTGATGGTTGGATGCTGCTACTTGGCGACGCTCTTGGCCAGCCTGCACTATTGGCTTGCCGAGAATCGTTCCGCGCGCGGCTGTGGCTCGTGTTGTCGACGCTGGCGTGCTTCGCGGGCGCGGCGTCGAAGGAGGTCATGGTGACGGCGCCGTGTCGTCGTGCTGCTCTACGAATGGACGTTTGTACGCGGATCGCTGCGCGAGTGTTGGCGAAGGTCGTGGCCCCTCTACCTCGGCCTGACCGCGAGTTGGCTGCCGATCGTCGCCCTGCAATGGAACACTCCGCGGAGTCAATCGGCAGGCTTCGGCCTTGCCATCCCGGTCGTCGATTGGTGGTGCACGCAGGCCCAGGTCTTTTGGATGTATCTGAAGTTGGCGATCTATCCCTCGCCGCTGGTGATTCACTACGAACTTCCATTGCGATCGTTCGGAGAGAATTGGGGGTACGTGGCGGCGACGGTCGCGCTGGCCGTGCTGACGCTGGCGTTGTTGTGGCGGCGGAAGGCGGCGGGGTTTCTGCTGGCTTGCGTGTTCTTGATCCTCGCCCCGACGCACCTCGTGCCGATCCCCACCGAGATGGCAGCCGAACGGCGGATGTACTTGCCGCTTGCCGCCCTCGTGGCGATGGTCGTCGTCGGAGAATTCGCATTGGCGGCACGCTTCCTTTCGCCTTCGGCGGCAAACGTCGGCCGGCCCACGGGCGGACGGGCCAAGTTGCTAGCGGTGGCCGTCGTCTTGGTCCTCGCCGCGGCCTACGGCGTCGCCAGCGCCCAGCGGCTTGCGATGTACCAAGCTCCCGTCAAACTGTGGCAAGACGCCGTCGACAACCAGCCCGATAATCCGACTGCTCAACAAGGACTTGCCTCCGCGTTGGCCGCGGACCGTCGGCTCGAGGAGGCGATCGGGCATTATCGAGCGGCCCTGCGCTCCAAATCGGACAACGCGCAATTGCACTACGGTCTGGGCCTCGCGCTCGCCCACCTCGGTCAGCTTGACGAAGCCGTCGAGCATCTCCAGACGGTCGTGCGGCTCAAGCCCGACGCCTACAAGCTCCGCAACAACCTGGGCGTCGTGTTGTTCACGGCCGGCCGGTTGCCGGAGGCGATCGCGGAATTCGAAAAAACCCTCGAATTGCGGCCCGATTTCGCCGAAGCCCGGGACAACTTGAACCGCGCCCGCCGTGCCAGCGTCTTGCCCAAGAAGTCGCAATGAATCACCATGAATCGTTTACCGAGGCACGCATGACCCAGATCCAGTTGTATGACACGACGCTCCGCGACGGGGCCCAAGGCGAGGGGGTCAACTTTTCGTTGCAGGACAAGCTGCTCATCGCCCGCCGGCTCGACGAGCTGGGCTTCGACTTCATCGAGGGGGGCTACCCGCTCTCGAATCCAAAAGACGCCGAGTTCTTTCAGCGGTTGGCCGAAAACCCGTTGCGGCAGAGCCGGCTATGCGCGTTCGGCATGACCCGCCGCAAGGGAGTGCAGGCGGCGGACGACCCCGGCATGAAGGCGCTCGTCGAATCGCAGGCACCGGTGATCACGATCGTCGGCAAGACGCACGACTTCCACGTGACCGAGGTGCTCCGCGTTTCGCTTGAGGAGAATCTGGCCATGATCCGCGAGACGGTCGCCTTCCTGCGGTCGGTCGGCCGGGAAGTGATCTACGATGCCGAGCACTTCTTCGATGGTTGGAAGGCGAATCCCCAGTACGCGAAGCAGACGATTCAGGCGGCGGTCGAGGGCGGCGCGTCGATCGTCGTGATGTGCGACACCAATGGCGGCAGCATGCCGGAGGAGATCGCAGCCCTCACCAAGGAAGCGGCCACGGCGGTCGACGTGCCGCTCGGCATTCACACGCACAACGACTGCGAGCTGGCGGTCGCCAATTCGCTCGCGGCCGTCGGCACGGGCGCGATGCACGTGCAGGGCACGATCAACGGCCTGGGCGAACGCTGCGGCAACGCCGACTTGGTATCCATCGCCGCTAACCTCGCGCTCAAGAAGCAGGGCTACACGGTGCTGGACGGTCGGATCGACCATCTTACGGAACTTTCGCGCTACGTGTACGAAGTGGCCAACATGCACTTCCGCAACAATCAGCCCTTCGTCGGCCCCAGCGCGTTCGCCCACAAGGGCGGCATGCACGTGCATGCGGTGAACCGGGCCGCGAAGAGTTACGAGCACATCGAGCCCGAGCAAGTCGGCAACGAACGCCGCGTGCTCGTGAGCGAGCTTTCCGGCCGGTCGAACATCGTTGCTCTTACCGCAAAGAGTAACCTGCAGCACGACAAACAGTTGATGGAAAAGGTGCTCCGCGAGGTGGTCGAGAAGGAAAACCGCGGCTATCAGTACGAAGCCGCCGAGGCTTCGTTCGACTTGCTGGTACAGCGGGCCGCCGGCACGTTCCAGCCCCATTTCGAGCTGCTCCACTATCGCGTCAACGTCGAGACCAACGTCGAGGGCCACACGATCACCGAGGCGGCCGTCAAGCTGCGAATCGGCGACGAACTGAAACACGAAGTGGCCGAGGGCGACGGCCCCGTGAATGCACTGGACGCCGCGCTGCGAAAGGCGCTGAATGGTCACTTCCCAAACCTCCGCGGCGTGCAGCTGGTCGACTACAAGGTGCGGGTCATCAACTCCGACGCCGGTACGGCCGCCGCGGTTCGTGTGGTGATCGAGAGCCGCGAGAAGGAGGGCCGCACCTGGGGCACCGTGGGCGTCCACGAAAACGTGATCACCGCCAGCTGGGACGCGCTGGTCGACAGCATCGAGTACAAATTATTCAAGGACGAACATGCGTAGATCGGCTTGGCGTCGGCGGCCACGCCGAACTTCGACCACCGCGGCACACACGCCGGCTAGGTAAATCGTCCTGCGTAACGTAAAATAGCAGTATGACCTACACGCTCGACAACATACCGGACCAACTCGACCGCGCGCTGCGAGAGCGAGCGACCGCCGAGCACAAGAGCCCAGAGGCTGTCATCATCGACTTAGTGGTGAGTGGCCTCAGCGCGAAATCGACGGATGCGAATGGCGATGCGGGCGCCATGGAAGACTCGTATCGCTTGGCCGACGATCGTGAATTCGAGTTGGCGCTGCGTGAACAGAAATTGATCGATTGGGAGGCATGGAGCGATGACGTCAAGCGGCGGGATCTCTCGGGAATCGCAGGACAGCACCTGATCACACCGGAAATGAAAGCTGTTTTCGAAGAGCAACGGCGATTCGATCCGGATCTGTGGAAGTAGCTGCGCCAAGACTAATGCGGATTCTGATCGACACCAATTGTCACTCGGCAATCGACGACGGCGATCCGGAAACGATCGGCCGTATTGAATCGGCCCACGAAGTGTGGGTGCCGTTTATCGTGCTTGGCGAATTGTACTCTGGATTCGAGCGGGGAACGCAGAAGGAGCAAAAGGAGCAGCAGCTGCGAAGCTTTTTGAGCAAACCTTCCGTCGGTGTGTTGCTGCCCGACCAGGACACCGCGCAAAAGTATGGTCACGTCTTCCAGGCGCTCCGTCGGCGCGGCACCCCCATTCCCACAAATGATATTTGGATCGCGGCCTTGGCGTTGCAGCACGATCTAGTGCTTGAGTCGTCTGACAGGCACTTCTTGTACGTACCCGGCCTACAGATTCTACGCCAAAGGACTGTCTGAAATGGACTTCAAACAACTCCCCTCCCAATACGATCACGCCGCCGCCGAAGCCCGCTGGTATCCCGAGTGGGAACGCCGCGGCTATTTTCACGCCGAGGCCGATCCGCAAGACGACCGGCCGGCGTTTGCGATCGTCATTCCGCCGCCCAACGTGACCGGGGCGCTCCACATCGGCCACGCGCTCGAACAACACGCTGCAAGACATCCTCATCCGGCAGAAGCGGATGCAGGGCTTCAACACACTCTGGATGCCCGGCACCGACCATGCCGGCATCGCCACGCAGGCGGTGGTCGAGCGGCGGCTGTTCGAGGAAGAGAAGAAAACACGGCACGACCTGGGCCGCGAGGGGCTGGTCGATCGCATTTGGAAATGGAAAGAACAGTACGAGGCCCGCATCCTCGGGCAACTCAAAGCCCTCGGTTGTAGCTGCGATTGGCAGCGGACCCGCTTCACGCTCGACGACCAATGTGCCCGGGCCGTCCGCGAGTGGTTTTTCCGGCTGTTCAAGGACGGCAAAATCTACCGCGGCAAGCGGCTCGTGAATTGGGACACGTTCCTGCAAACGGCCGTGAGCGACGATGAGGTCTTCCACGAGCCGACGAAGGGCCACTTCTGGCACTTCAAGTATCCCGTGATCGACCCTAAGCCCGGCGAGCCGACGCACGTCACCATCGCCACCACGCGGCCCGAAACGATGCTCGGCGACACGGCCGTGGCGGTGCATCCCGACCCGGCCGCCGCCTTCGACAAGGTGGAAGTCGAACTCCGCGAAAAATTCCTCGCGGCTACGGCCAAAGAAAAAGGCGAGCTCGAAGAGCAGATGACGCTGCTGTTGGACGCCGCGCGCAAGATGCTGCCAAACTTGGAGCAGCTCCGCGACATGGCCCAGCGCGGCGTGACGCTGAAGCTGCCGCTTACCGACCGCGAGATCCCGCTGATCGCCGACGAGTGGGCCAAGCCGGAGCTCGGCTCCGGGTGCGTGAAGATCACCCCGGCCCACGACGCGAACGACTACGAAGTGGGGCAGCGGCACCCGGAGATCGGCTCGATCAACATCATGACGGTCGAAGGACTCCTCAACGACAGCGTGCCGGAAAAATACCGCGGCCTCAAAATGCACACCAAGGCCCGCGACGCCGTGGTCGCCGACATGGAAGCCGCCGGCCTCTACAACCCAGAGACCGACCGCGAAGACCGCGAAATCGACCTCGCCCACTCCGACCGCTCGAAGACGCCGATCGAACCGTACTTGGCGGACCAGTGGTTCGTGAAGATGGACGAGCTCGCACAAACGGCGATGGATGCGGTCTCCGATGGGCGAGTGAAAATCACGCCGGAGCGGTATGCGAAAGGGTATCTCGATTGGCTAGGGGAGAAGCGCGACTGGCCAGTTGGGCGGCAATTGTGGTGGGGACATCGAATTGCCGTGTGGTCGCGGCATTTCGAAAATGAGAACGAGTTCTGGGGCAATGGTCTTAAGACAATCGGTGATTCCTACCAGGACGAGTTGTCCGATCGTTTGAGCAGCTTAGAGAAATGCCGCGAGCCGGAGCAAGTCTGGGTTCGTTACGTGGCCGACGCTGATCCGTTGAAAGAATTTAGTAATACTTCGCCCGATCGCGGTGGCTTCAGAGTATACGTTTGCGTTCGCGACGACACGAACCATGACTCCGATGTGTACGACCTTGGAATTGTCCAGTTGCTTGAGAAGCAAGGTTTTGAACAGACGGATGATGTCCTTGATACCTGGTTCTCCAGCGCCCTCTGGCCGCACTCGACACTTGGCTGGCCCGACCAAACACCGGAACTGAAGAAGTTCTATCCGACGACGACGCTGATCACGTCGCGCGACATCATCACGCTTTGGGTCGCGCGGATGGTTTTGGCGGGCCTCTACAACATGGGTGAGGTGCCCTTCCACGAGGTCTACATCACGCCCAAGATTCTCGACGGCTACGGCGAGACGATGTCGAAGTCGAAGGGCAACGGCGTCGATCCGATCGACGTGATTGAGAAGTTCGGGGCCGATGCGCTGCGGTTCGGCCTGGCGTATCTCACGACCGACACGCAGGACGTGAAGCTGCCGGTGGAGTTCGAGTGCCCGCACTGCGGGGCGCAGTTCCCGCAGACGAAGAAGAACCGGCAACTGCCGCGGATCGAGTGCGAGAAGTGCAAGAAGCCGTTCAGCACGCAGTGGGCCGAGAAGCCGGAGGACAAGGCGCTGCGCGCGGGGCGGTCGTGAGCGAGCGGTTCGAGCTGGGCCGCAACTTCTGCAACAAGCTCTGGAACGCCTCGCGGTTTTCGCTCATCAACCTCGAAGGCTACACGCCGGGGGCGGTCGCCGACGCGGACCTCTGATCGAAGACCGCTGGCTGCTGTCGCGCTTGTCGACGGTGACCGAGCAGGTGACCGACTACTTGGCCAAATACCGCTACGCCGACGCGGCCCGCACGCTCTACGACTTCGCTTGGAACGACTTCTGCAGCTTCTACGTCGAGATGACAAAGGCGCGGTTCGCCGTGCCGGAGCAGCGCGTGACGGCTCAGCGGGTGCTCGCTCACGCGCTCGATACGCTGTTGCGGCTGCTGCACCCGATGATTCCGTTTTTGACGGAGGAGGTTTGGCAGTTGTTGGCGCAGGTGGCGCCGCGCGAGGTTTAAGCGAGCCGGGCGGTCCTCCGCCCCGATCGGGGGCGAGGACGCCCTGGCCCGCGATTGCTGCGGAGAGCGTGTGTATCGCGACTTGGCCGACGCCCGACACCGCCCGGCAGGACGCCACGATCGAGGCCCAATTCGCCGACTTCCAGGCGGTGCTCGGCGCGGTCCGCGAGATTCGCCAACGGCAGAACATCCCGTTCACCGAATCGCTCGACTTCGCCGTCCGCTCGGACGCCGCCACCGCCAAGCGGCTCGAGCCGATGCAGCCCTACTTCACGCAAATGGCCAAGGCGACCGGCACCGCCTGGGGACCGAAAGCGACCGCACCCGAGGTGGCAGCGAGCGTGACGCTCTCCGGTCAATCGGGCCCGCTTGAAGTCCACGTCGACGTGAGCCGGTTCATCGACGTCGAGGCCGAACGCAAGCGGCTCGAAAAACAGCGCGACGAACTCACCAAGTTCATCAAGTCGATCGACGCCAAACTCTCGAACGCGGCCTTCGTCGACAAAGCCCCGGCCGACGTCGTGCAGCAACAGCGCGACAAACGCGCGGAGCTGGCCGCCCAATTGGAATCGGTCGGTGCGGCACTTGCAAAGCTCAAGTAGCTCGTCGTGCAGCAAACTTGATGGGTTTTGCGGAACTCGACCGATTCGACGCGTCGTGCCTATAATGGGTTTGGACAGCCGCTCGACCGCCGCCTACGCCCAAGGATTGCCGCCATGCCCGTCGCAATGGAACTTGCCCGGATCATCATTAGCGAGATCAACGATCAGCAGGTGATCTACTTGAAGGAAGTCGACGGCCCGCGGATGTTTCCGATCCTGATCGGCATCTTCGAGGCCACGAGCATCGACCGGCGGGTGAAGGGCTTCGAGGCCCCGCGGCCGCTGACGCACGATTTGCTCGTCAACGCCGTCGAGGGATTGGGGGGCGAGTTTCAGGACGTGGTGATCAGCGAGCTCCGCGAGCACACGTACTTCGCCAAGCTCCGCGTCCGGCAGGAGGGGGAGCTGGTCGAGATCGACGCCCGCCCGAGCGACGCGATCGCGGTCGCCGTCACCTGCGACCCGCCGCTGCCGATCTACGTGTCGGAAGACGTGCTCAACGACGTGCTGGGCGAGCAGTCGTAGGTCCGGCACATTCCGGCGCGTCGGGATGGTCGCATCAGACCCACGCCACGAACCGCGGCGTCGTCCGCGTGGTCGAGAGCAGCACGACCGCCCGCTTGCCGTCGGTGAAGTACGGATCGCCGGTGAGGTTGCGGCGCGGTGCGGTGGCGTCGCAGGGGCCGACGCCGTCGACGTAGCCGGTCGCCTCGATGCGGCCGGCTTGCAGCAGGTCTTCGATCACGTAGTCGCGGGATTCGTCAACGTCGGGATCGACGCGGTGGGTCGTGAGGTTCCAAGTCTTCCAGGTGAAGCGGACGCCGATGTCGCGGCTCACCTGGCCGACCCACACGCTCCTCGCCTGGAACCGCAGCGGCGTGAGCCACAGCCGCAGGTGCAGCCGCTCGTTGATCGATCGCCGGCTCCGCTGCAGGGCGATGTCCTGGCTGCGGCCGAAGAGATAGAGCCCGCTCACCGGCGAGTAGCGATACTGCGAACCGAGCAGGAAGGATCGCAATGTCTTCCAGCAAGTGTCGAGCGTGATGATCTCGCTTTCGTCCCAGCGGGCGACGAATGCGCTGAGCAGCGCTTCGAACTCGCCGACGACGACCAGGTTTGCCGGGTCGCCTGGGCGGGTCGCTTTGGCGTTGGTCGTGGCAGCGGCATTTCGCTCGAGTCGCTCGGGCGAGCGTCGGGACGTCGCAATCCACGAGCGTGTCGGGCGGCACGAGCGTGGCGAAGTCGCGCCGCAGGTAATCGATTTCGATGCCGGGCACGGGAATGGAAAACGTGAATTCGCTAGCCGAGCCGGCGGTTCCGCTCGACTTCACGTGACCGGTGGTGCTATCCAGCAGGTCGCCCGACGAGTGGAGCGCGACGTGGACCACCTTGGTGCCGGCGTCCCAGGTGGTGAACACGAACCCTTCGCTCGTGCCGCCGGGCGGGATCGGCCGCAGATGGAAGCCCTGCGACCGAAAGAACTCGTCCATCCGCCGATTGGCACGATAGGCCGTGATCAGCTTGAAGGGGATCAAGAGCAGCAGCGGCAAAAAGAACACCCAGCCCACCAGCCCGAACGCGGAGAGCCGCTTGGTGATCGAAAAATGGTTCGCCGCGGCGGCCTCGAGCGGGGTGTAGTAGTTCGGGTCGATCTCGACCAGTTGCAGGCGCAGGAGCGTGTCCGACCGATTGACGATCCGCAGGTGCACCGGCTGGATGCCGCGGCGGGCGAGGTGGACGCCGAAGAGATTGGCACTCTCGGCGGCGTCGAGCACGGCGACGGTCACTTGGGCCTTGGCGTTCTCCTGCGTCTGGGCGCGCGACGCGAACGAACGGAGCGTCGGGTCCGGCGTGTACGGCGTCGTCAGAATTCGCCACAGCGTGGCTCGCAGAGGCGGATAGCACGACGAGATTTTCGCCGCCGGTCGCCGGTCCGTCCAGGGCCAAGCGAGCCCTTTGCGCGAGAATCTCGCCGCCCGACGATTCCGCGACCGGGCCACACGATTCGTCTAGCAGCGGTACCCGGTCCGTGTTAGCTTCTCGTGTGGCATCGAGCCGACAATGGGGCGAGACTGGCCCTCGGAACCGCGTCTCATGCAGAAATATCAACTGCGCAACGAGCAAGCCTGGCTGGCGGTGGGCTCGCTGATGATCGTCGCCACGGTGGCGCTGGCGTTTGCGCTCGTCTACATGCAGGACGTGATGGTGCCGTTCGTGCTGTCGATCTTCGTCACCGTGGTGGTGTCGCCGGTGTTCGATTTCCAGGTCACCCGCTGGCATCTCCCCAAGTGGATCGCCGTGCTGACGACGCTGCTGCTGGTGCTGGCGATGTTGGCGCTGATGGGCTACCTGCTGATCGTGGCCATCCAGATGATGGTCCGCGCGGCCGGCGAGTATAGTGACCAGGTGTCGCCTTGACCGACCGACCTGTTCGCTCAAGCTCAACGCGCATCACATTCCGATCGATCAGGCCCGCATCACCGCCGAGCTGGATGCGCGGCTGCCGGGCATCATCACGCGGACCGCCGGAACTGCCACGACACTCATCTCGCGCGGCTTCTTGATCGTGATCTTCGTGGTGTTCCTGCTGATCGGCCGAAACGTACACCAGCCGCGGACCGGCATCTACGCCGAAATCGCCTCCACGATCCGCAACTACATCACCACCATGACGGCGATCGCGGCGGTGACGGCCTTGCTCGTCGGCACGGTGCTGTGGGCGCTGGGGCTGCAAATGGCCTGGCTGTTTGGGCTGCTGGTGTTCCTCTTGAATTTCATTCCGAACATCGGCTCGATCGTGGCGACGCTCTTGCCGATCCCGGTCGCCGTGACGCAGTTTCAGGATCCCTGGATGGTGCTGGCGGTCGTGGCGATCCCCGGGGCGATCCACCTGACGATCGGCAACCTGATCGCGCCGCGGCTGATGGGCCGCGGCGTGGAGCTGCACCCGGTCACCGTGCTGTTGGCGCTGGCATTTTGGGGGCTGCTGTGGGGCATCGTGGGCATGGTGCTGGCGGTGCCGATCGTGGCCATCATGCGGATCGTGCTGGGCCGCTACGCCACCACGCGGCCGCTGGCCGAGCTGCTGGCGGGCCGCCTGCCGGGGACGGAAACCGCGGCCAACCGCTGAATTCTCTCGCCCACACCGAAATCCGCCCGGTGACGGCTGGTTTTATTTCTTGACATCTCGTGAGATTACGATATATTGATAATAGAGGCGGCGGACATGCCGAGTACGATGGCGAAGAAACCAATCACCACGAAAAAGACGAGCCAGAGCAAGTCCCTGCCCTCCCGCGACGATGGCGGCGCTCGGCGAGGCGGCCGAGTGCCTCCGAGTGCTCGCCCACCCTGTGCGGTTGCGGATGGTGCAACGGTTGATTGACGGGCGGTACACCGTTGGCGAGTTGGCCAAGGATGGTGCGATTCCGCAAAACGTCGCTTCGGAGAACTTGCGGCTGATGCAACGGTGCGGCTTCCTCGAGAGCGAGCGCGACGGCCGGCGGGTCTACTACCGGATCGCCGAGCCTCACCTAAAGGACATCATGGCCTGCGTCGAGGCGCGATTCCTGAATGGCCATCGCTGAAGGCGATTTTTTTGAAACAATATATCGTAATGTTTCGATATTTTGATATGTATTCACGGGAAGGAGCAGTCGCATGAAAACGATGATGCCAAGACAACTGAGCGACCTGCACGAAAACGGCGCGGCGATTCGTCTGATCGACGTCCGCACGCCCGCCGAGTTTCGCGAGGTGCATGTGCCGTTTGCCGAGAATCGGCCGCTGGAATCGCTCGATCCGTCGGCCGTGGCGAAGGCCTGTAACGGCGATGCTGACACAGCGATCTACGTAATTTGCCAAAAGGGCGGTCGCGGCGCGAACGCTTGTGCCAAGCTGCTGGCGGCGGGACTCGACGGAGTGACGAACGTCGAGGGCGGCACCGAGGCGTGGGTGCAAGCGGGCCTGCCCGTCGTGCGCGGCAAGAAGACGATCTCGCTCGAGCGACAGGTGCGGATCGCGGCCGGGTCGCTCGTGCTGGTGGGCGCGGCGCTCGGTTACTTCGTGCATCCCTATTGGATCGGCTTGTCGGCGATTGTCGGCGCGGGCCTGATGTTTGCCGGCATCACCGACACCTGCGGCATGGGCATGCTGCTGGCGCGGATGCCGTGGAATCAAGTGGGTGAAGCATCGTGACTCAACGACGGCCTGTTGTCAAGGAGTAGAGCCATGAAGATCGCAATCGTTGGTGGCGTGGCGGGCGGGGCGTCGGCGGCGGCGCGGGCGCGGCGGCTCTCGGAAGAGGCTGAGATCATCGTCTTCGAACGCGGGCCCGATCCGTCGTTCGCCAACTGCGGCCTGCCCTACTACATCGGCGGCGAAATCGTCGAGCGCGACAAGCTGCTCGTGGCGCCGAAGCAAATGCTCATCGACCGCCATCGGCTCGACGTCCGCACTCGCCAATCGGTCGAGGCGATCGACCGCCAGCGGAAGCGGCTCACGATCAGGAACCTCGTCGACGGCACGACTACGAGGAGTCGTACGACAAGCTGATTCTCTCGCCCGGGCGCGACTCCGCTGCGGCCGCCGATCCCGGGCATCGACTTGCCGGGCATCTTCACGCTCCGCGACCTGCGCGACGCCGATCGGCTCCGCGAAATGGCGCTCGGCGCCAAGCGGGCCGTCGTCGTGGGCGGCGGTTTCATCGGGCTGGAGATGGCCGAGAACCTGGTGCGGCGCGGCGTGCAGACGACGGTGGTCGAGTTGGCCGATCAGGTGCTGCCGCCGTTGGACCGCGAGATGACGACGCCGATCGCCGAGCACTTGCGCGACAACGGCGTCGAACTGCTGCTGGGCGATTCGGCCGCAGAATTCATGTCGGCCGGCGCGGGCTTGGTCGTCAAACTCAAGAGCGGCCGCGAGCTTCCGGCCGATTTCGTCGTGCTGGGCGTCGGCGTGCGGCCGGAGAACACGCTGGCCGTGGCCGCCGGCCTCGAAGTCGGCCCGCGCGGCGGCATCCGGGTCAACGAGCACATGCAGACCAGCGATCCGGATATCTACGCCGTCGGCGACGCGGTCGAGGTCCGCGACTTCGTCACCGGCGACCCGATCCAGATCCCGCTGGCCGGGCCGGCCAACCGCCAGGGCCGAATCGCGGCGGATCACATCTTCGGCCGCGACAGTTCCTACCGCGGCACGCAGGGGACGGCCGTCGTCGGCGTGTTCGACATGACGGCCGCCATGACCGGCCTGAGCGAAAAGGTGCTCCAACGCAGCGGTCGGCCGTACGAGAAGATCTACCTCCACCCGGCGAACCACGCCGGCTACTATCCCGGCGCCGAGCGGATGTCGCTCAAGCTGCTGTTCGATCCCGAGGACGGACGAATCCTGGGTGCCCAGGCCGTCGGCGGCAGCGGCGTCGACAAGCGGATCGACGTGCTGGCGATGGCGATCCAGGCCGGCATGACCGTCTTCGACCTGGAGGAAGCCGAGCTGGCCTACGCCCCGCAGTACGGCTCGGCCAAGGACCCGATCAACATGGCCGGCTTCGTCGCGGCGGGAGTCGTCCGCGGCGATTCGCCAATCGTGCACGCCGCAGACTCTGCCGAAAGCGATGGCAGCGGACGTGCGTCGTGCTCGACGTCCGTACGCCGGCCGAATTCGCCTGCGGCCATGTGCCCGGCGCGGTGAACATCCCGCTCGACGAGCTGCGCAACCGACTCGCGAGCTCGATCGCACGAAGCCGATCATCGCCTACTGCCAGGTCGGCCAGCGCGGTTACCTGGCGACGCGAATTCTCGATGCAGGCCGGCTACGACGTCGCCAACCTCAGCGGCGGCTACACGACGTATTGCCAAACGAACGGCGGTCCGGCGCAGCAAGGAGTCTATTGATAGCGGACCAGATACCAACCACGGCCGAGTGGCGAATACCGCCGAACTCGATACTCTTGTTCAAGGCCGCCGGTGAAGTCGTGGGGGACGGATTCCGTTGGTTGCCACTCCAGCCAGGTGCCGGATTCGGCGTCGCGCAGCTCGAAACGAAGCGCACCGTCATCGGTACGCTCGACTGCGGAGACTGGCGGCGTCGAATCCGCAGTGAGCAACATCAGCGTGTGAGGCTTTCCCTTCGGATAGGCCATGAACGAGCCTAGTCCGGCGCGATTTCCGTCTTCCGCAGGCCAATCGTCGCGGAGTGAGGCCGCGAGCGACTCGAATTCGCCGAGTCGACTCCACGTTTGGAGCCGCTGCCCCTGCCAGGCGACTTCCGGCCAGGCGACGCACACGCTTAGCCACGCGGCAACGAGCAGCGTTAGTGCGAACCATGACCGCAATGAGCGATGCGACGAAAGGCCGGCGAAGAGCAGCGTGAAGATGCCAAGCAGCGTCGAGGCGGCGACGCCACTGAGTCCCCACAACAGAGCGACGCGATAGCCGAGTTGCCGCGGCGGGGCGATTGGCAACGTCGCGTGCGTGAGCGCGTACAACTGAGCCTTCTGAGCAACGACCGCTTGGCCAAACATCGACGTCCGATGCGATCCACACCACCAGCACCGCCAACGCGATGAAGGTCGAGGCCCACAGCACCCACCCTGTCGTCGGCAACGCGATGCAACGCCGGACCGATTGCAGCAGACCGACGCCGCCGGATGTCGCATGGTTCGTCGGTCGCAGGCAAACTCGTCAAATTGGCGTCTCTACGGTGTTGCCGACGGTTCTTGGCAATGCGCCAGCGCGATCAGCGCGAACGCCGTCGCCAAGTTTGGATCGTTTTCGAGCCATTGGTGATTCGAGTTTACCCACGAGCCGTCGGGCTGCTGACGCTCGGCCAACTCCGCGACCAGGTCAGCCCGCCAATCGTGCGACTCGCCGTCGGCGGCCTGCACCTCGTCGAGCTTCGCGGCGTTCAGCGCGGCCGCGAAGGCATGATAGTAATAGTATAGCCCGGCGTCCCCTTGGCCAGGATTGTCCTTGACCGTGTAGTTCTTTTCGATCCATTCGCGGGCGGCTTTCACGCGGGGATCGCTCTCGGTCAGCCCCGCGTAGATCAGACTCTTGAAACCGGCGTAGGTCATCGAGCCGTAGCTGCGGAGCCCGCCGTCGGGCGTGAACCGCGGCGACGTGGCCGGGTCCTCGCGTTCGGTCGGTAGCGCGTAGTAAAAGCCGCCGTCGTTCACGAGCGGGCCGTACTTCGTGTCGTTGTACGGGCCCTTGAGATTCTGGCAGCGCGACACGAACGTCAGCGCCCGCTGCATGGCCTCATCGTCGGTCTGGCTGCCGCCGGCCACGAGCGCGTCGATCAAGTAGCTGGTGTTCGACAAGTCGGGCCGACCGTTGCCGCCGTAGCCCGCTCCGCCGTACCAGGGGTCGTCCGGCGCCTTGTCGCGGCCGGGGCTGTATTGCAGGCCGCGGACGTACTTGTCGGCGTCGGCGAGCAGCTTGTCGTACCGGCCGTCGCCGTTGGCCAGCTTGAACGCGACGATCGACACGCAGGTTTCGTAGTTCTTGAGCCGATCGCCGTAGATGCCGCCGTCCGGGCTGGACGAAGCCCTCGAGTGCCTTCAAGCCTTTGGCGACCATCGGATCGTCGACGGTCCGTCCGTTGCGGAGCGCACCGGTGAGCACCAGCGCAGTGATGCCCGGCCCGGCCTCGCTCGAAAACGTGCCGTCCTCCTTCTGGCCATGCGTGCCGAGGAATTCGAGCCCGCGCTCGACGGCCTGCTGCCGCTGCGCCTCCGAGCCATTCGCTGCCTGACTATCCTGCGCCCGCACGAGCCCGACCGCCGTGACCATCGCCAACGAAACACAGATCGCTCGAATCGCCAACTTGTTCGGAATCTTCACGACAACGTCCTCCACATATTCGGCAAAGGAATACCGACCGGAATATCCACGGGCTCGACTCACCGGGGCAACATCGACGAACCCCCAGCTGCGAGTCAAAATCGGCACACAACTATAGGTCAATTCTCCTCCCACCGCATTGCGACCGTCAATCGCGGCGAATCGGCGTGCCGAAAACTTCGCCGGCGTCTGTCGCCGAATCCGACAGCAAGTCGCTTGGATGATCGCCAGTTGCCGAGCGACTTGCTATAATGAACGCTGGAACAAAGGGCAAAGGCGAAAGGGCAAAGGCGGCAGTCGTCCGCCGTCGACGGCAGGCCTTCAGCCGATCCGATTCCGAAGCGTTGCGGCGGACGGCTGGTCGAGCCGATCGCGCCATGCCGAGTCGTGCCCTAGAGAGGCCAATTCTCATGCACCGGGCAATCCGATTTGTCGCGCGGAGCAGCAGGTGTTGCGTCATTGCGCTCGCGCTCTCGGCGATTTGGCCGAGCGTGGCGCCTGCCCAAGTCGGTCAGATGCCCGATCCGGGGTACTATGCCGCGGTCAACGCGTTCTACTCCGGCAAGTATCGCGACGCGGAACGGTCGTTTCGGCGGATGTCGCGCACCGGATTGCAGGTCGCTCAGACGCGGTGGATTGATACGATTTGCTACCACGCGATGCTCGGCGAAGTGCTCTATCACGAAGGCCGAAATGCCGAGGCGATTCAGTCGTTCGATCAAGCGTGTCTGCTGCTGCTCGCGAATCCAGATTTCCTGAAACAAGTCAAACTTGAGAATCCGCGGCCGGACGCGAACTCGACGCGGCAGGCCGTGCCTTGGGGGCCGGGCGTGCGGCAGGCCGCGCTCGGCGACTACCCGAAGACGATGCAAGTGCTGGTCGGCACGCTGACCGGGGCCCAGCAGGCGCTGCAGCAGGGCGGAACCTTTATGCAGGCCCAGTATTGGCGCGTCGACGTGGCCGAGGTGATTCGCACGAGTGCGTTGGCGATGCGGCGGCGGAACGAGCTGCTGGGTCCGCTCGGCAAGCACGATCACATCTCGAAGGAATTGGCGACCACGCTGGCAAGGCCGAATCTCACACAGCCGAACCAGTGGTCGCAGGCCTGGATCGAATTGCTGGCGGGCATTGCCAAGGCGGGCGTCGGCGACGCGCCCGAAGCGAAGACGCGGCTCGACCGGGCGGTGATCGTCGGCGGCACGTTCGACTCGCCGCTCACCGGCGTGGCCCTGTTGGAGGAAGGAAAGTTGGCGATGGCGGCGGGCGACCGTCGCGCGGCGGGACAATTGCTGTTGGACGCTAGCATTTCGGCTTACTACTACGACGACCTCGACGTGGTCACCGAATCGCTGCGGCTGGGCTGGGTGAATTTTCTCGCGGCCGGCACCGCTGGTGAGTACCGACCGCTGGAACCCGCGGCGGCTTGGGCGCAGGCCAATCGCCTCGGGCACGTGGCGGCGACGCTACGCTTGGCCCAGGCCGAGAATCTCCTGCACAGCGGGCAATTGGCCCATGCGGCGGCCATCGTCGAAGAAACAGGCAAACGGCTCGGCGAGATGAAGAATGCGCGGCTGGGAATGCAGCAGTTGTTCGTGCAGGCGGTCGTGCAAGTCGGGCGCGGGCAAATCCAGCCGGCCAGCGCGTCGTTGAATCGGGCGCTCGCCGGACAGCGGGTGGCGTCGCTACGGAACTTTCAAATCGTGCGGGCGAACGAGCTAGTGGATGCTGGGCAAATGTCCTCCCGGATCGCCCCAGACGTGTATCGCCCCCTTTTGTCCGACCCGACGCCGGCCGACTGGATCGAGCGGACGTTCGACACGCTGGCGGTGATATCGACGTCGCACGGGCCGGCGTTCGATCGCTGGTTCCTCGCGGCGTGGGATCGGAAGGACACGGCCGGGGCGCTCGAAGTCGCGGAGCGAGCCAAGCGAGAACGGTTCTTGTCAACGTTGCCGCTGGGCGGAAGATTGCTCGCGTTGCGTGCCGTGTTAGAGGCGCCGGCCGGAGAGATGACGGCGCAGGCGACGCTCGAGCGGCAGCAGTTGGGGGCTCTTTTTCCTGAGTATGGCGCCCTGGCCGCGGAGGCCGGGCAGCTCGCCCAGAAGATTCGCGGCGGATCGCTCCAGCCCGAGCCCGGCCCCGCAGCGGCGACCCTCGTCGGACAGCTCGACGCCTGGAGCAAGAACGTGACGGCGCGAGAGAACATGCTGCTTTCGATGGCGCTGAGTCCGGTGCCCTCGACGATGATGTTTCCGCCGCTGCGATCGACCGACGAATTGAAGCAGTCGCTCGCCCCCGGCCAGGCGCTGGTGGTTTTCCACGTCGCCGGCGGAAAACTGTTCGGCTTCCTCCTGAGCAGGCAAACGGAACATTCCTGGCTGCTCGGCGATGCACGCGACTTGCAGCGAACGCTCACGGAGTGGCTGCGGGCGCTGGGGAACTACAGCGCGAATCGAGAGATCGGCGGTGAGGAGCTCTCTAGCGATAAGTGGCGCGAGCTGGCTGGAAAAATATTTCAGGACCTCTTCGCGGGAGCGCGGCTGGATTTGGAACGCACGACCGATCTGGCGATCGTGCCCGACGGCTGGCTGTGGTACTTGCCTTTTGAGACGCTGATTCCGCCGCCGGAAAAAAGTGCCGACAAACAGGGCGGGGCGGCCGCGCACTTGCTGATCGAACGTGTGCCGATGCACTACGCGCCGCTGGCGGCGCTCGCGGTCGGCGACGAGCGGCCAATTCGTCCGGCGCGACTCACGGGGATCGTGGCGAGCGAATTGGCGGCAGCCGAGGCAAGCGGAGGCGGCAGCGACGGCGCATCGCTCAAGCCGCTCGAGGATGCAATCAAGGGGGCGGTGCGGCTCACGCCCCCACTCGCGCAGCCGGGCTATTTGTTTGTGCCGCTGTTGGATCAACTGGTGGTGCTCGACGACGTCGACTTCAGCAAGAACGATCCGTACGCTTGGTCGCCGCTGCCGAAGTCGCGGGGAAAAAAGGCCGACTCGCTCGCCGCGTGGATGGGATTGCCCTACGAGGGGCCGGAGCGCGTCGTCGTGACCGGGCTGCCGACGGCCGCGGAGACCGGCTTGAAGACGCCGCGCCGCGGCGATGCGACGGGCCCAGTGCCGGGGAGCGAAATCTTCGATTCGGTCTGTGCGCTCATGGCTAGCGGGGCGCGGACGGTGCTGGTATCGCGGTGGCGAACGGGCGGGCAAATGAATTTGCAATTGGTCCGCGAGTTCATGCAGGAGCTCGAGCACAGCCCGGCCGATCAGGCCTGGCAGCGGAGCGTGCTCCTGGCCTGGGAAACACCGCTCGACGCCGCCCAGGAGCCGCGGCTCAAGCGGCTGGAGGAAGGCGCGGAACCACCGGGGGCCGATCATCCGTTCTTCTGGGCCGGGTACTTGCTGGTCGACACCGGGACGGGCGACGCCGCGAAGCCGCCTGAAAAGGAGCTGGCGAAGGACGCGGCAGCGGTTGGCGAGGCCCGCCCGGCCGACAAGAATCGGCCGATCCAGAATCCGCCCGCCGCGCCAAAAGCGGCACCCACCGAGGCGCCCGTCGGCCCACCCAAGTAGCACGACTTGGATGGCGAGCGATTGCGCCGCAGCGCCGTCACGACGACATCGTCACCTTGATGGCGATGAATTGTTCCTGCGGCAGAATCATGTTGCGAATCCGCAGGCCGAATTTGTCGCCGACTTTCACCACCTCGCCCACCGCGATCGGCTGATCGCACACCGACAATTCCAAGGGGTCGTCGCACGACTTTTCGAATTTGATGATCGCCCCGGGCACCAGATCCAAGATCTCTTGCACCGCGATTTTCTGGCTGGCCAGGTTCACCGACACCGGCACGCTGACCTTGAGAAAACTGCGCGTGTAGCGCGGCAGGTGGGCCAGATCGTCGTCGAGTTCGCTCGTCGGCGACGGGGCCGGCGACGCGGCTGCCGGTATCTCGACCGCCGCGACTTCAGGCTTCAGCAACTCGTCGTGTTTTGTCAGCGGCCACAGCAGGCTAATCTGCGTTGGCTCGTCGCGTCCCTCGAATACGATCGACACCAACGACGCCTCGGCAGCCAATTCAGCCTGTGCCAGCTTGGCGCCGAGCGGCTCGAGCGCGACGATGTGGAACTCGTCCGACACGATCGCTGCCGGCAACAGCAGCATGCTCAGCTCTTGCGCCAGCGTGCTCAGCAAACTCTTGCCCGTCGGATCGGGAGCACGATACCACGGCGGCAACAGGCCGCTAGACTCGGGCAGCACGGCCACCGCGGAGTGCTCCCCAACGCGAAATACGATCGCCAGGCCGGCGCCCTGGAAGCCGTCGGGCGGCTGCTGGGCGTTATAAATGGTTGCCTCTTGGATCGCGACGCCGCCCAGCCGGGCGTCGAAGGCCCGAGTCAGTGTGGCGACGATTTCGTCGGCCGATTCTCGGCAAACTGCGACGACGTCGCCCGCGATTTCCGGCGTTAAGGCTGCCATTGGCGATCTGCAACGAAGAGGGGTTCAACGCACAGCACGTTTGTGACCCAGGGATACACCTGTGACGCTGAGACACAGGCGGCCTTACGAATTATCGGCCAGATTGGCCGTCAAACTTGCCGCAGACTCCCTCCTTCGTGCCAGCAAGGCGGGAGAACTGCAATGTCAGGGGTCTGGTCCATTTTTCGGCCAACGAGCATCAACCAGCCGCAAAACCGTCGGCCGAAAACATGGACCTGACCCCTTTGCCTCGGGACTTTGCAGTGCACCTTGCCAGCAAGGCCTGAACCTGGGACTGCGAGTTTCAATCTCGTATAATTACAGCGATCGATGTTGTGCTGGCAGTGCTTGCCCCCCGGGATCGAACGAATAATGACCGTCGCCACGCTCTCACCCCCGCCCGCTTTTGAGCTTCAGCCCTACAAGTCGCTGGAGAACGACGCGCTCGCGGCGCGGATCGAACAGGTGAAGCGCGAAATGGGTCCGCGGCTCCTGATCTTGGGGCACCACTACCAGCAGGACGAAGTCGTCGCCCACGCCGACCTCACCGGCGACAGCTACCGGCTCAGCCAGCTCGCCGCCGAGAACCGCGATTGCCGCGTGATCGCGTTTTGCGGCGTCCATTTCATGGCCGAGACGGCCGACATCCTGGCCAACCGCCCCGAAAAACTCGCCGAGCGCGGCGGCGAGCGCGTCCCGGTAATCCTGCCCGACCTGGCCGCCGGCTGCTCGATGGCCGACATGGCCGGGATCGCCCAGATCGAAGATGCCTGGGACCAGCTCGGCGAGGTGATCGACACCACCGACCTCACGCCCGTCACGTACATTAACTCGGCCGCCAGCCTCAAGGCGTTCGTCGGCCGGCACGGCGGCATCGTTTGTACGTCATCCAACGCGCGAGCGGCGATCGAATGGGCATTCGCTCGCACGAGCCGGGTTATGTTCTTCCCCGATCAGCACCTCGGCCGCAACACCGCGCTGGGCATGGGCATCACGCTCGACCAGATGCCGGTCTGGGACCCGTACGCCGACTCACTCGGCGGCAACACCGAAGAGCAACTTGAGCGGAGCAAAGTGATCCTCTGGAAGGGACATTGCAGCGTCCACCAGATGTTCCGGCCGGAGCACGTGCGGCTGCTACGCGAAAAGCACCAGGGCATCAAGATTCTCGTCCACCCGGAGTGCCCGCGCGAAGTGTTCGAGCTAGCGGACGAGTTCGGCTCAACGGGCAAGATCATCCAGACGGTCGAATCCGCCCCGCCCGGCACCAAGTGGGCCATCGGCACCGAGCTCCACCTCGTGAACCGCCTCAAACAACAGCACCCAGAGCAGGAAATCTATTTCCTGTCGCCGGTCGTCTGCATGTGCGCGACGATGTACCGAATCGACCTCGCGCACCTCTGCTGGAGCCTCGAAAACTTCGCGGCCGGAACGCCCGTCAACGTAATCAACGTCGACGAAGAGACAGCACGGTGGTCGCTCGTGGCGCTGGAGCGAATGCTGGAAGTGAAGTAGCGATTCGGCGTGACGAACAGCGTCGAAGTAATTCTTCGACGTTGATCATCAATTATCTTTCTGCGGTATCGTGTGCTTCTTGGATACCGTCCGGCACAATTCGTGGTCGCATGCGAGAATTAACGCAGGTCGATGGCAGTGAAATGGCGAGCAGGGAGCCGATCACAACAACTAGGATCAACAGCTCAAAAGCTCTGAACGGCCCAAACGATTTCGCGGCAGGACGTCCGCATGCCATCAACATTAAGCCAATGATCAAATCTAAGGGGTCAGGTCCAATCCTGTTCGGCGCGGCGGTTGCAGTTGAGTCTGACGCGATGCTTTTGGCTTGGCCAGTGATGGGGTTGCGAGTCGACAGGCACTTCCCCGAGAGACGTCGCGGGGGAAGTTCTGGGGAGTGGGGCTGCTCTGGCGCGCAGCGTCAAGGGGCTCGTGTCCGCCGAACGTGGAGCGGCCGAGTTTTTCAAGCGTCGTGATTTTTCAGTTTGGCCAGATGAGCCAGTAGTTCGTCCTCGTCGGCCAGGCCAGAGAAGTAATAGCAGATCATCTCGTAGGTCCGCAGCGTCGGCTTGCGGCCGGTGGTGAGGCTGATCAGCATGCAAGCGATGATCGCCGCGTAGGTCTGGATTTCGATGCCGCGGCGGTCGTCGCTGAGCAAATGCCGACAGCCTAACACGTGCTTGAAGAAGCGGAAGAACAGCTCGATCGTGAAGCGGTGCTGATACAGCACGGCAATGATTTCGGCCGGCGGATCGACGAGGTTGGTGGCAATTCGCAAAATGCCGTCGCTGGGGCCTGCTCCCGTGTTGCCTTTGCGGTGGGAACGCTTCTCGTGCGGCTCGATGCGGACCATCACCAGCCGCAGCGGGTGATCGGGCCGCGCTGCGGGAGGCTTGGTGTGTCCCAATCTCACGATCTGGTCGCTCAACACGCCTGCCGAGAGTGCTTCGTCCGAGAGGGGTCGCTCTTCAACGACTTTCGGCATCGTGTTGTCGCGGAGGCGGCAGACGTAGCTGCTGCCGGCACGATGAATGTCGTTAAACAGCGTAAACTGGGCGTACCAGCGATCCATCACGTAGCAGCGGTCGGCTGCGAGGTGTGTCCGGAGCACGGTCTTTTCGTCGGAAGGGCCGCTGTTGCGGCCGTTCGTGAGATCCATCCGTAGCGGCACGTGCTTGTCGAGTTCGAACTGCGTGTGCAATCGCCAGGCATGATGCACGGTGCCGGTGCGAGTGGTAAGCCACATCGCTTCGGTGATGCGGGGCAAGGCTTTGAGGAGTGTGCCGTCGACCAGCGTCACCGTGTGCTTGATTTCGGCGAGCCGCGTGTCGGCGGCAATCGGCTGCAATTGAGCGCCTAGCTCGCCGACGATTTCTCGGAGCAGTTCGGGGTCAAAGACATGGCTCGATTCTGAGAGCGAGCCCAAGGACGCCCGGGCACAGCCGAGCTTCTTCTGCACCTTTTTCAGCTCGCTCGCCTGCTGCAAGGAACGCAGCGAAACGACGACCGGATTGAACAGGTAGAGCAGAATCAGCGAGCAGTACTGGTCCATTGTGAGCGTACGATTGCCGGCCTTATCCCGCTCGCAGCCCACCCCGCGCAACCGCTCAAACAAGGGCAGCAGCCGCCGAAAGTACTTCAGCCCCACCACGTCCTCGTCGGTCACATCCTTCCTTCGCTGCGTCATGCAGCCTAACATGCGCTAAAACAACCGAGGGCGCAAGAGTAAAATTCAATGCGCAAATCTCGTGCCGAACAGGATTGGGTCAGGTCTCATTTTATCATCAAATCTAAGGCATTTTACTTGGTCGGCTGCAAAGAGTTGCCCCAATGGTTTCACGGCGATGTGCCGGGTGGCCGAAAATCGGGGCTAGGCACCGGCCCGCGATATGATACAAATGAACACGTGATGGAGGCGCTAGTTGTCAGGCGCTCGGCGCTAGTTGTTCGATAACTAGAGCATGCCAACTGGCACGTAGCGTCTTTCCAGCTCCTTGGCAACTGAAATCGAAGCTATTAGCTGTTGGCCAAGTACGATGCCACGCGCCGACCAGGCTCCAACACGAGTTTTTCCCCCGACTCCCGACTCCTATCCCGCACACCACCGATCAAAATGTGACCGATGAACGTCGAATTCTGTTCGCTCCGCTTCGCAACCGAGCCTGGAAAAATCGAGGATAATTGAAAACCGAGCGAACAGAAGAAACGAATTGTGTCGCACCGACGAGAGTTTTTCGAATTCGATCAAATTGCAAACGACACGCCAGCAACGACTTACGACGAGGGGCAAACGGGGAGCAAAAACAAAAATCGAAAATCCCCGAGCGCCAGATGATTTTTGATACCGGCAGCTCAAAACTAGCAGATCAGAATTGGCCGGCCGGAAACGGTTATCGAAACCGCGATTCCGCCGGCTACGGGAAATCATGCCGGACGACGAGTGCTGGAAGACGGGCAGTAGACCCGGCGAGACGTCGACGCTTGTTGTGGTCGAATCGCCGACGGCAGCGTTGCTGGGTACCGTTCCCAGCAACGCTGCGTCAAGTTTCACGATTTCTCGATCCGCGAGTGCGAGTCGCACGGACGTGTAGCGTGTGCCTTATCGAGTTTTCTAGACGAAATCGACGAAAAGGACGCTACAGTCAGGTGAAACGCTCGCTAGAAACCGATCGAGAAGTACAAGCCGCCACGGTCGCGGCAGCCGCCGTATCCGCCGTAGTAGGCTGGGCCGTAGTAGGCCGGTGGGTAATAACTGGCGCGATACACGTTCGGGTAGTAGCCGCCGTAGTTGCCGTAGTACGCGGAGTAGCCACCACCGTAGCCGCCACGGTGGCAGCCACGAGCTTCGGCAGTGCTCGCCATTCCAAAACCGGTCACGCCGAGCGTAGCCACCAAACTGATCGCCAACAGTACGCGACGAATCATCGCATCTCTCCTCGGACGCTTGTCGGGGCGTCCAACTCACCTTGGGGGGAACTTTCTTAGAACCCGACGTTCGGGCCTATCTGCCGAGGCAATCAAGATGCAGAAGGCGTGCCAACTGGTCTGGTGATTGCTCGCAAGCGATGGTGCAGTAAGGAGTTACTGACTTTTTGGATGCAAAACGCTGGAAGTGACGGCACTGAATAAAGCGCCGTCGGATTGACGTCGCGCCGTGTCACTTCTGCCACTGCTGTTTGATGGCCACGAGCTGTTCGCGCTCGGGCAGCTCCTTGTAGTGCGGGTCGAGCGGGTAGCAGCCGGAGATCAGGCCGTTGCGCGGCGCCGACGTGCAGTCGCTAAACGTGCGACAAATCCGCTTGCGGCTTAGCGGCTTGCCGGCCAGGGTGTCGGCCGGCAGCTCCGGGTACGACAGGACCATCCGCCCCAGCCCGACGAAATCGACCCAGCCCTCGCGGACGACCGCCTGCGCGACGTTCGGCAGATACTCCTGCAGATACGAATAGCCGGTGCCCACGAGCGGCAACGCCGGCAGCGCCTGCTTGCAGTCGCGGACGGCGTGAATCTGCCTACAGACGCCGACCAGCGGATCCTCGGGCGGCAGATACCCGTCGCTCGGCGGAAAGATCGCCGGCCGCTGCATGTGCGGATTGTAGTACGGACTGCCGCACGTGACGTTGACGATCGCCACACCGTGCTCGGCCAGCGAACGCATCAGCGCGATTGGCTCGCGGAGGTCGATCTGCATCGGGTCGTCGGCCGACACGCCGAACCCGAACTCATAGGGCAACAGCTTCTCGTAATCCATCGGCTGTCCCGTTTGCCGGCCGCTGGCGAACGGCACCGAATCGAACACACTCAATCGGACGCCAACGATCAACTCCGGCAGATCGTCTCGAATGCGATCGATGATCGACACCAGCAGCCGCGAGCGCCCGGCCAGGTCGCCACCGTATTTTCCCGGCCGCCGGCGGGCACTCAAAAACTCGTGGAGCAGATAGCCGTGACAGGCCTTCACGTCGACGAATTGAAAGCCGACCTCCGCCGCCAGGCGAGCAGCGGCAACGTAGTCGTCGGCAAGTTGGTCGAGCTCGGCATCGGTGAACACGAGCGACTCGTCGGCAGCGTCGAGGTGATATTTGGCATCCAGGAGCGGATGGTGATAGGCAATGCGGGGCTCGAAGCGCTTGTGGTCGTTCGGCTTGCAGAATCGGCCGGAGTGCGTGAGCTGCAACCCGACGAGCAATCCATCGAGCGAGCCAAAGGAGTCGCGGTGGGCGGCTCGCAGTTCGTCGACGAGCGCCGTGAGGCCGGCGCGGTTCGCGGCGACGGCCAGGGTCTGATTGGGATTCGCCCTGCCGTCCGGCCGAACCGCCGCCGCCTCGCCGCCCCAGATCAACTTCGCCCCGCTCAGGCCGAAGTTTCGCCAGCGCCGCAGCGTGTGCTCCGACGGCGAACCGTCGGTATTGGCGTCCCAGCCTTCCATCGCGTGGATGCACCAGCGGTTCGCCACCTCGAAGCCGCCGACGGCGATCGGTGCGGCCAGCGGCGAGCCGGCCGCGACCGAAAGCACCTGGTCGTCGATCGGCAATTGCAGCTCCAGCTCGGCCAATCGCTCGCGGAAGGCAGAGACGTCGCGGAGTTGTGCGATCTTCGGATAATTCGCAGCATCGGCCATCAAGCTGGCTCTCAATTCCCTACAACGAGGTCAAAATCGGTTTGCCAGGGACGTGGAGTTTACAATGTCGTGGCCGGAGAAGTAAATTGTGGTCGACGCTGGGCGCAGAACTTCCCTGGTGGAGGAGTTTCGTTCGGCCGTCGATTCGGCGTGGCCGCCGACGCCAAATTCCTTCCTGGGAGGGTTCCGCATGGCCTGGCTCTTTGAACGCACGATCGAAGTGGCAGCGTGGATCGCGATGGTCGCGGCTTGGGTATCGGCCGGATTTGCCGTGACGTGGTTGGTACGGTGGTTCGGCACGCTGCAAACGGGGCCCGACTTTGAACTGTTGGTCCACTGTGGTCGGGCAGCGGCCGCCTGCGTCGGCTTCTCGGTGGCCCTGGGGGCCTTGGCCTGCGTTGACCGGTTCATCTACGACGCCAACGATTCGAGTCGGTAGCTGCGTATTCCCCGTTCGGTGCGAGTTTCGGCTCGAACGCGGTTAGAGCGCGACTGAGCTATTGCGATCTCGTGGCGCCCGCTGCCGGGATCATCTCCACTGCGGCGAGCACGTCGTCGGTCTGCGACCGATCACCGTGCGAGAAGCTCGTCTTGCGGAACTTGACCACTCGATTCGGATCGAGCACGAACGTCGAGGGATAGGCCGTTTCGCGCGGCTCGTCCCAACGCAGGTGGTAGAGATTCGTGAACGCGTAATCCGGATCGATCACCATCACGAACGGCTCGGGTAGCTCGGTGCCCTTGAGAAAGTCCTTGGCGTGTCCAGCCAATTCGTCGGCAGGGCCTGGATAGACCAACACCACTTTCGCGCCGAGCCGCTTGAAGTCGTCGGCGTGACTCACCAGCGAACCCATTTGCCGGAAGCAGATCGGGCACTGGTAGCCGGGCCAGCCGCGGAGCACGACCAGCACGACCGGCCCGTCGGCAGCGAGACTGCTGAGCTTGACCTTCTGATCGCCTTGGAGCGGTTGGAATTCGACGTCGGGGGCCGTGTCGCCGACTTTCAAGAAGTCCAGCACCTTTTCGTGCTGAGCCTTTGCCGGCTGACATGCGACCAGAATTAGGGCAAACGCTAACGCCAACCCGCTGCAACGAGAGAACATGACCGAGACCCTCAGCTACGAATGACAATACGGACGTGAAAACGCTGGCCCCAGCCAAGTGGGTTTATACCGTACCGCGTCGAGACTTGTCAAATCGTTGGATCGCCTCTGCCTTGCTCACTTGGCCAGCCACGTTTGCCGCCACAACCGCATCGGCACGGGATCGCGGAACTGCCAGTACCAGGCCTGGTCCCACAGATGGCTGCGGAGCATTGCCCAGGTGGCGCGCGGCTGCTGCCATCCGTTGCCGGCGATCGCACACCAAACGCGCGGATTGAAAGCGGCCGACCAGCGGAGCCGCTGGAGCCAGTGTTCGCTCGTGCGACGGTAGTCCTCGGTGCCGTCTTCTTCCGCGACGAGCTGGAAGTAGGGAGCCGCGCAGCGTTCCAATTGCCCCGGTTCCGGATACCAGCCGCCAAACGTTTGCGTCAGGAGTGCGAATTGACGCGCATCGCTTCCGCGAGGCAGAGCGGCCGGTCCACGCAGGTTCTCGCGCGGATCGAACTGTTGCGGCTGGCGAAAGTGGATCGCCGTCGTCACGAAGCGGCCACCGTCGACGACGAGCCGCCGACAAATGGCGAAGAGCTCTCCGTAGATGGCGTCGGCGCGCCCTTCGGCCGCATCTTCCGGCTGGACGAAGTGTTCGAGCGAGCCGTTGGCGACGATGGCGTCGAACGCGCCTTCCCAGGAATCGTCGCCCCGGCGAAAGATGTTGCAATAGTTGAGCTCGCGGACGTCGAGCCCGCGTGAGCAGCAATCGGCGACTTGCGGCGGCGAAATAGTGATGCCGATCGCCACGGCGCCGCGTTCGATCGCCTGCTCCACAATTCGACCGTAGCCGCAACCGACGTCCAAGAGCCGTGTGCCGGCGCGGCAACGTGCCTGGTCGAGCAAGTATTCCGCCTGGTGGCGCTGTGCCGCGAGATACGCAACCCGGTCGTTGCGATCGTCGACGTACTTGCCGTCGGTGAAGTCGCGCACGCCGCAGAGCGGTGCGACGTCGAGCAGACGGTAGCAAGTGCGAACCCTTGGCGGATCGCCGACTGAGACCGGCGCGACCTCGGCGCTGGACACGCCGGCGATCGAATCACCGGCGATCGAATCACCGGCGACCAAGTCATTGGCGACAAGATTATTTGCAACAGTAGCCATGACGGCTCCCGTTCCTGCCCCGGAAGAGAAACCGCCCTTGATTGTAGACTCGCCGATCGGCAATGCAAGCAACTGGGCTTGTTAAACTTCCACCCCGGTGCGCGGCTCGTCGCTCTCGATGTCCGCCACGCGGGCCTCTTCGGTCATCCGCCGCACGATTTCGGTCGGATCGCCGGTTTCGGCCAGAATGTCCAGCTGCCGCTGTGCGGCGCTCGGTTGGACGGCCAATTGGACGCAGTAATCGAGATATCGCTCGCAGCAAAGTTCCGTCGCCGTCGGGCGCAGCTTTTGGACCAACGAATCGATCGCTTGCGACACCGATACGACCTGGTACGTCTGCGAGTCGACCAGCAGCGCCTGGTTGCCAAACCGGGCCGCTCGCCACTTGTTCTGCTGCACCATCATCGGATGCGAATCGTGTTGGTAGGTGCCTTGGTCGATCTCGTCGGAGAGATACTTCACCAAGCACTGAATGAGCGACGCAATCGCCAGCGTATCTTCAAGCCTGGCGGGCATGTCGCAAATGCGGACCTCGACCGTGCCAAACTTGTGGTGTGGCCGCACGTCCCACCAGATCTCGCGGATCGTGTTGATGAACCCGGTGTCGACCATGTGGTTGACGAGCCAGACGTATTCGCTCCAATTGCGCATCAGCGTGGGCAGCCCGGCCGTGGGCAGGCCCTCCATGATCTTCGAGCGATGCGACTGGAGCCCCGTCGCACGACCTTCCCAAAAGGGACTGCTGACCGAAAGCGCGAGCATCGTCGGCAGGTGCTGCATGATGCGGTCGCAGATCATCACGGCCTTGTCGCCCGAATCGACGCCGACGTGGACGTGCAGCCCAAAGGTTACCAGCCGGCGGGCCATGTCCTGCAGCAGACTCACCAACTGCAGGTAGCGGTCGTCGGGCGTAATTCGCTGGTCGCTCCACTGAGAGAATGGGTGCGTCGCGCCCCACCACAGCCGCAGGCCGAGCGAGTCGGACGCGGCTTGGACGATGGAAATCTTCTCCGCTAGATCGCGATCCGCTTCGCCGATCGTCTCGCAAACGTCCGTGTTGATCTCCAGCACGCACTGCATTAGCTCGGGCTTGTAGCGAGTGGCGTCGGCGTCCTGATGCCCTTCGGCGGTGAGCCGGGCGTTCAACAGGCCGTAGGCGCTCGAGAGCGCCATGGTCTGCGCGTCGACGAGCCCGAGCTCCAGCTCGATGCCAACGGTCGGTCGATCGTTGTGATGGAAATCGATTTTGGACATGGCGCAGAAGCAGCTATGTATTTGCTCCGGTTTTCGACCACTCTACCATGGTTCTCGCCAGGATTTTTGCCCCCACCGGCAGGCACTGTTCGTCGACGTCGAACGTCGGCGTGTGCAAACCGGGCCAGGGGGTTCGATCGCCTGCGCAACCGAGGCGGAACATGCTGCCGGGCACTCGCTCCAAGTACGCGGCAAAATCTTCGCTTCCCATGCTGGGGCGCGGCATCTGCTCGACGTGGTCCGTGCCGAGCAGTTCGCGGGCCACGCGCTCGACCAAGGCGGTGATCTCAGGATCGTTGTCGACCGACGCCGTTCCTTCGTCGAAGTCGACGGTCAGTTTCGTACCGGTGACGCTTTCGATGCCGCTGGCCAGCCGGTGGATGTTGGCAATCGTCCGCTCGCGAACGTGGCGATTGAGCGTCCGGACCGTGCCTTCGAGCGTTACTTCCTCGGGGATTACGTTGGCGTTGAGCCCGCCGTGAATCTGGCCGAACGAGACGACGACCGCTTCCTGGCTGTCGGTCGATCGCGGGACGAACTGATAGAGCGTGCTAATGAGCTGGGCGGCCGCTGCAATAGGATCGACCGACTCGTGAGGCCGGGCCGCGTGGCCGCCGCGACCGCGAACCGTCACCCGCATCATGTCGCAACTGGCGGTAAACACGCCCGGCCGCACGCCGATCGTCCCGGCTCGCCGCGTGGGATCGACGTGCAGCGACACAATCGCGTCGACGTCCTTCAGAGCGCCGGCGCGGATCATCGAGGCGGCCCCGTCACTGGTTTCCTCGGCCGGCTGAAAAATGCCTCGCCACGCCACCGGCCAAGGGAGCTCGCCGGCGCGTTCCAGCTCGTCGAGCGCCGATATCGCGCCAAACACCGTGGCCGTGTGGACGTCGTGTCCGCAAGCGTGCATCACATGTGACACGCAACTGTGATACTCGACCGGTTTCTCGTCCTGTATTCGCAGGGCGTCGCAATCGGCCCGCACGGCAATTCGCCGCGGTGCGACAGCATTACGACTGTCGACCACGACGCCGCAACCTTCGGGCCCCATCCGCACACTCAGCCCCGCTGCTGCAAACAGCTGATATAAATGCAGGCTGGTTTGCAGTTCCTCGCCGCTGGGCTCAGGATGCATGTGCAGATGCCGCCGCAAGCCAACAATGCCATCGACGCTTCGATCGATTGCCGCGTCGAGTTGGTTTTGCCAATCGGACATGGCAACTCAGTTCACAAATTCCGGCACGACGAGCTCCGGTAGCACGCCGGCCGCGTGGCCCTGGGCGAGAAACTCTGCCACGGCCTCGCGGCCGCGCTCGCCGAAATCGAGCGTCCAGTCGTTGACGTACATGCCGACAAACTTGTCGGCCTGGCTGGCATCGAGGTCGCGGCCATACTGTAAAGCATAGCTCAGGGCGGGCGCGCGGTGGGCGAGGCCGTATTCGATGCTCTCGCGGAGCAGTCGCTGGATTTCGTGAATCGCGGCCGGGCCGAGCGACTTACGGACGCCGTTGGCGCCAAGCGGCAACGGCAGACCGGTCCGCTCCTTCCACCACACGCCGAGGTCGACGACTAGCTTCAAATCCTGGTCGCCGTAGGTGAGCTGTCCTTCGTGAATGATCAGGCCGGCGTCGATCTTCTGGCCGTTGTATTGCCCCGCCACCACCGCCGGAATAATCTCGTCAAACGGCACCTCGACCGACGCGAAATCCGTGCCCAAGCAGAGCCGCAGCGCGAGGTACGCGCTGGTGAGCTCTCCCGGCACGGCAATCGTTTGCGACGCGAGTGCATCGATCGAATGCGGCTCGCGCGTGACAACCATCGGGCCGTAGCCGTCGCCCATGCTCGCGCCGCACGTGCAGAGGACGTACTTATCGTGCAAGTAGGCGTAGGCGTGGATGCTCAGCGCGGTGAGCTCCAGTTCGGCTCCAAACGCCCGGCGATTGAGCGTCTCGATGTCGACCAGCTCGTGGGTGAATTCGTATTCGCCCGTCTCGATCTTACCCTTGGCCAGGGCGTAAAACATGAACGCATCGTCCGGGTCGGGACTGTGCCCAACGCGGACCAGTTGCTTGGACATTTGCTCGGTCACAGTCACTCGGTTCTCCTTCGGCACAGCACGTCGGCAATTGGGAATACCGCATGATATTGCCGACAAGCGCGGCCCGTCAATCGAACCGCAGCTACGCGGACAGTTTAACCGCTAGGCCTCGAGCGAGAGACCCAGCGAAAAAATTGGAGACGTGTTGCCAAAGTTTGGCGCGATCGTCGGACGGGGTTTCGCAGGAAGTGGCGTCCCCTGAGCGGCGGGGCGCGGCGGGAGCGGCGCTTGGCCGATCTTGTCTCGTACGAGCTGCCACGTCTCGCGCTCGTATTCGAGCAACCCGAGCGCCTCGGTTAGCTTCGTCGTGTCGTCGTTGACCTTCGCCTCGCCGATGATGCGAAACAGATAGAGATACAAACTGGCGATCTGGTGGTTGAGATCGGTCTTCATTTCCCGCACGCCGACCAGCATTTCGCCGGCAATGTCGAGCGTACGCATGAGCGGTTCGTCCGCAGCCGCGACGTCGCCGCGTTGCAGCGCCTCCTCGGCCTGCCGGCCAAAGCGAATGGCTCCCTCGATCAACATCAGGTGGAGCTGATGCGGAAGCGCAGTAAGCACGCGAGTTGCCAAGTATTGATTGTCCTGCTTTGTAGTCATTGGTCGGTCTCGTTCCGTGCTTTGGTCTAACGGGCCGTGATTGAAGTCCTAGTGCGGGCAACATCTTGCTGTAGCGGGGTTTTGACGCTAGCAGCGTACTGTTTGCCGAAAAACTCACACGCAAGCATCGCTACAGTTACGTGAAACCCGCACTAGCCTCACGTCGGCGCGTCCGCCGTGATGCCCGAGTCAATTCGAAGTCGTCGTGCTACCCAGCGGAGGAATAAGTTGAAGCGACTCCAACGCGGCCTGGCTTTGCTGGAAGCCGGCGATCACCGTATCGATTCGTTGAAACTCAGCAGTCAATCGGTCCCGCTCACGATCGAGCTGATCCTGCAGAGCGGTGATGCGATCGTTGTTGGTTTCAATCGTCCGGGTGAGCGAATCGGTGCGGCTAGCCAGCAACGAAGTCTTCTCGCCTGCCAACTGATCCACGAGGGCATTGATTTTGGCGGCGACCCCTTTCGTTTCGTCCGTGAACAGCTGCTTCACCGACTCGGGATCCGAGGCAACGGCAGCAGCGTATTTGGTCTGATCGAATGACAACTTTCCTTTGTCATCGATGCGAACCCCAACCGCGGCCAGGGACTCGGCGCTGCCGACCCCAAAGAAACGCCCAGTCACGATTTGAGCCAAGCTCGAGCCGACTCGCAGCGCTGCGCTCGTGCCAAACAGAATACCCGTCGTCAACGCATCGGGATCGAACGACGTCGTCTGATCGAGCAAGTCGCGGATTGAGTTGTATGCGTCGACAAATTGCTGGATTGCGTTGCTTGCGCCGGTGTTCGACGTCGTCACGTTAACCGTAACTGCCTGTCGAGTGCCGTCTTTGACCGTAAGATTGAGCCCGTCGACCACGTTTTTGAAGTTGTCGGTGGCGGAGGTCAACAGCACGCTGCCCGCGGTACCGGCGGTGCCATACAACAACACGGCGTCGCGCGCGGACGCTACCTCGTTGAGCGACAGCGTAGAATTCTTTGCATCGAGCAGCACGGCATTGGCGACTCCGGACTTGTCGACCTTCAGCGACAGCCGTTGGCCGCTGCCGTCGTTGAGGATGCTGGCGGTAACGCCCCTATTAAGGTCGTTGACTTTCTGGACGACGTCAGACAGCGTGTCGTCTTCTTCGATGGCGACCGTGACGCGAGCCGTGCCGTCGATGACTTGCGTCGGCTGGCTGTCGATCGTGACCGTGGTCGCTTGTCCCGAAATGCGCAAGGTTTTCGCCGTGGTGCCGCCAGAGACGTCGGCCACGGTGAGTGTCCCCGCACCGCCCGCCGTGTCGATCAGTTGAATACCGTCGCCCTCGTCGTTGATCCGGGCTTCGACGCCGATCGTGAGCGCGTTGATCCGGTCGATGACGTCGCCGAGCGATTGGGCGACATTGTCGGTGGGATTCAAATCAACGGCTCCCAAATGCCCGGCGCTGTCGGTAATTATGATGTCGGTTGGCTTGAAAGTGTCGTTGCCGGCAAGAGTCGATAGCAGCGTCGCCTTGCTGACGACGTGTCGATCGAGCGAGCCGCTGTCGGCTTTCGTGACGGCGGCGTCCACCTCGATGCCGAGTTTTGTAGCCGAATTGTTGGCATCACCGTTGGCGACGATCAAGTTGCTGGCGATCGCCTCGGTCGTGTCACTGAGCACAATGCCGCCGTGCGATGCGTTGAACGCGGCCGTCACGCCCGTCGCCTGATTGTTGATCGCGGCAATCACGTCGCCCAGCGTCTCCGCCGACGATAGGTCGACATTGGAGGTGACGTTGTTGCGGTTGGTGATGTTGATCGATCCCAGCGTGCCGAGGCCCTGTCCTCCTTTGAGGCTCGAAAGCAAGGTGTCACGCAGTCCCGCCGCGAGCCGGCGTCCAATGATCGTGTCGCCGGAAGCCACGGTGGTGAGCCCCAAATCGTCGGCCGCGTTGCCGTTGCCAATATTGGTCACCGAGAAAGTACTGCCGCCCACCGTGAGGTCCGTCAGTTCGAGTCGATTGCCGTCCGCAGCGATTGTGGCCGACAACTTGGTCGGCGACGCTTCACTGATCTTGGTTACGACGTCGCCGAGCGTCAGCGCCCCGTCGAGATTGACAGCAATACTTGTTCCGTCGGCCAGAGATATGTCGAGGTCATCGGTACCTGGCAGGACCCGCACGCCGGTGCCATCGTTGAGCGACGACAGCTTGCTGCGTGTGTTGAGCGTAAAGATGTCGGATCCCGTAGCCGAAGCCGCCGACGTATTGATGCTACCAAGCCCCAAGTCGGCCGCCGTTGTGCCGCCACCAACATCTTTCACCACCAAATTACCCGTGCCACCAGTATTGTCCGTCAACTTGATGCGGTCGCCGTCGACCGAGGCCGTCACGTTGATTTCGGAGTTCTCGTTAATCGCTGCGAGCACGTCGTTGATCGTGCGGGCGAAACTCAAGTCGATGGTGGCGGTGTCGCCCGTGCGATCGGTGACGCGAATCTTGCCGCGCTGTACGCCATCACCGCTATTGAGCTCGTCGAGCGAAATCCCGCGGTCGACAAACCCGCCTACCTGGAACGTGAAGGAGCCAGCTCCCACGGATTCGGTGGCAGCGAAGCTCTGGCCAAGAAACTGCTGCGAGGATGCGGTTTGAACTGGGGTAAACGCATACTTACCCGCGGCAGGGTTGCCGTCGGTGGCGATCGACGCGGATAGCGCCGCGGTGTTACTCGACGACACCTGCTTCGACTGGAACAGGCTCTCGGAGCCGAGCTGCTTGCTCTCGAATTGCAGAGCCAGAAGCAGCGACGAAAGCTGCGTGATCGCCGCTTGTTCGGACTTCAACAGATCCGTGCGATCGGACAGGATATTCTTAGGCTGGGACGCAACTTCGATGAGCTTGTTGACGGTATCCGTGATCGGAATACCCGACAGCAAACCGACGCTCGAGGAAATCCCCGCCATAGCACTGACCCCAGACCAGATCTCGATATCGGCGACCCACGATCAAGAATCGCCGTCCCCATTTGCTGCTCCGCTGCATCTACCGCAAACATACCACGCGACAATGCGCAAACCACCAGCACCGACCGCGGCGACCTTACGGATTGTATCGGCAGAATAAGACAGGATTCTGGACGCCATGTGGGCCATGGCGCTGCTGGCAGAACCCCTCAAGCAAAAAAAGCCGGTTCGGCCAACGTGTGACCGAACCGGCTGGAGGTTTTCGTCTTCGCTCAGCTAAGCCGCTAGCGGCGACTCTTACGCGCAACAGGGCCAGCACGTTTTGCGGGTTCTGGTTGGCAACCTGCAACACCGTCGTGCCGGACTGCACCAGGATCTGGGCCCGCGTGAGGGCGGCCGTTTCGGCGGCAAAGTCGGAATCGCGGATTTGGCTCTCGGCCTCGGTCAGGTTCACGAGCGTGTCGTTCAAGGCGTTCTTGTTCGTCTCGAGCGACGTCCGCTGAAAGGCACCCAATCGACCGCGGAGCGAAGTGATCTGGTCGATCGCCTCTCCGACGATGGAGGCGGCGGTTGTCGTATCGGAGTTCAGGTCGGCCGTGCCGCCGGAACCGAGTTGGAACAACTTGCCGCTCACGCCGCCAAGCTTGGCGGTGTTGACGCTCGTGATGCCGATGCGGGCCTGTTGGTTCGAGACCACGTCCGGACCAAGCTGGAACAGCGCTCCGCCGCCAGTGATCGTAAAGTTCACGTCGGTGCTCGAGCCCGAATCGACGGTGATTGTCAGATCGAGTGTGGCGGTATTGATCGACAACGTATTGCCGGTGCCGCTCGCCTGAATGCCGTTAACGGACGCGGCGATGTCGGTGCCGCTATCCCGTGTAGCACTCAGCCCGCCGGCAAAAGTGTCCGAGTCGTCACCGCTCAAAACATTCACGTTCACAAAGGCGTTCGAGCCGTAGGCCGTGGAAGTCAGTTCGAGCGTTCCGCCGTTGTCGACGGCGCTAACTCCCGTCGCATCGCTACCCGAGTTAATGGCCGCCACGATGGTGGTGATTCCAGTACCTGCGCCGAAGCTCAGCACGTCGGCACCGGTCTCACCGGAGATTTCGAACACGATGTCGCTGTCCAACCCGCCCGTCGCTGCGACGCCACCAGCAAGTGTAGCCACCGACGGAGGCGTGTCGGACGAGCCGATGTAGCTTCCATTGCCCGTGCCGCCAGCGTTCACAGAGGCACTGTAGCCAGCCAAGCCGGAGATGGCCGTGGCAATCGCGCCAATCGTGGTGGTGGCCGTGTTGTCGACCGTGACCACGATGTTGCCGCTGCCGTTGATCGTCGCGGTGGGCGTGGTGCCGACACTGGCGCCTTCCTGAATCGTGATTGTGTGCGTGTCGACTCCTTCGGTATCGGCGGTCACCGTGATGACGTCGCTGCCGCCGGCTGAGCCGCCGGAGAGAGTCGCTGCGCTGCCGGGAGGGGCGTCGGCGGTTGGATCGTAGCTGTCGGTGCTGGTGGTCGTAGCCGAGGTGACGCCCGTGATGCCGGCAATGGCTGTGGCAATGGCCGCGATCGTTGTGCCCACTGTGTCGTCGACCTGAATAGTGTAGTCGCTGCCGGTATTCGTGACGGACGGAGTGGCACCGATTCCGTTGACTTCGGCAATTGTAAACGTGAGGCTGTTTCCCGCGACGCCCGGGTCAGCGGTGACGGCGATCGTCTGGCTCCCGCCGTCCTGGCCGCCGGTCGTGACATCAGCATAGGTACCAGCGTCGCCTGCTACCAACGCCGTTGTACCGATCGCTGAGGCGGTGAAATCGGCGCCGAGGTTGCTTGCCTGGATTGCGGTGGCAATGTCATCCTCTGCGACGTTGCCACTCGTCAAGTCGGCAGTGACGGTTATCGTATTCGCGACGTTGTCGTAAACGACCGAGTCAACGCCGTTCGGAGTACCAGCACCGTCGACAAGGATTACATCAATGCCACCATTCGCGGCACCAGTCGCGCCAGCGGCGGCTCCGCCAGTAAGAGCTGTGATCGTCAGTCCGGCAGCACCAGTCGTGGAGAAATTAAAGCTACCCGTCGCTTCCTGTTCCGCCACAGTTATGGCCAAATTACCAGTCGCAGACACCGCCGCGTCAGTAAACGTAACGGTGGCCGTAGCTTGGGCACCAGCGGTTGCCGCCGGGATGGAAGCATTGGTTATCTGGGCTTGCGTCGCCGCCGCAGTAACATTCACCGCTACGGCGACTGAACCGGTCGATCCCAAGTTCGCTTGGTCGATCTTCAGGTCCTGCACAGTGCCGAAGCCGGTGCCAGCCGTCGTGATAAAGTCCAGGCTGCCATCGAGCAAGCGGCGGCCCTGGAAGGTCGTCGTTTGGGCAATGCGGTTCAAGGCCTCCAGCGAGGAATCGAGCTGCAACTGATTGGCGGCAATCTGGGCGGGACTCAACGCACCGGTGTTGGCCGCCTCGGTCACCAAGCCGCGGATGTCGTTCAAGAGGCCGCTCACCTGACCGAGCGCACTGTCGGCCGTGGCGATGACCTGGTTCGCCCGGTCGGTGTTGCCGATGGCCCGCTTGATGCTGGTGATGTCGCTGCGGAGGTTTTCGCTGGCGATCAAACCGGCCGGGTCGTCCTTACCCGTGTTGATCCGCAAGCCGGTGCTGAGCCGTGTGAGCGCCTGATCCAAGGCCGCGTGGGAACGACCCAACGTGTTTTGGGCAACCAGCGAGCTGACATTTGTATTAATCCGCGTCATTGCAATCCCCCCTTATGGGAAAAAAACCTGCGTCCACCTGAGACCGGCTGTGTTTCGTTTTTGCTAAGACCCGGGCCGTCACTGGTGTCTCAATCGCGTCGAGGGCACCAGCCTCTCGATCGCCAAACTCCTGCGTTAAAACCAGGAACCAACCTGTAGGCCGCTGAGCCCCCGAATTTGCCGAGGGAACCACGGTTCACCGCAATCGTAGGTCACGCCAATCGTCAGAAGTTGCCCCCGGAAAAAAATCTTTCGCAGTCCGTTGCGATCGCCGAGTCCGCTACGCGAGAGTATCGACCGCAACAAATTGGGGGCTGCACGCGGTTGAGGCGTTTCCCACGATTCCCTCGGAGCCGAAACCAATACAACCGTTTCGATCGCTACAGGTTGCCCAGGGTCGCTGGCCACGCAAGACGATTGAACCGAGAATGCCGAAGCGGCGAGTCGTGCGGCTTGCGAACGCTAGCTTGCGTCTTGACTGCCTTCGGAGATGCGGCGGGCCTGTTCGGGCTGAATTTGGGCCGCTTGTAGGTTTTCGCGCTGGATCGCGTCGTACACCTCGCGGCGATGGACCGAGACCTCGCGCGGCGCTTCGATGCCCAGCCGCACCCGATCGCCGCGAACGTCTACGATCGTGACAATCACGTTGTCGCCGATGACGATGCTTTCGTCGCGCTGTCGGGAGAGAACCAGCATATTTCGCTCGTTTGCGCGGAGTGTGATCGGGACATCGCCTGGCATTCGCTGCGGCGCACGTTCAGCCGGGCCCGCAGAGTTGCCTGTGCTGAAAAGATCGGACCCCAGGCCGCGGTCACTCAAGCGGCGCACGACACTTGCCGATTGTGCGGACGCCAACGATCAAATGAGTTGCAGTCGGGTGGACGCGGCAGGATGCCGCGGCTATATAGCTCGGCCATCTTGGCCGGGCGAGCAACTTATGCCGTGCGGCGAAATGGCCGGGCGCCGCTCAAGAGATGCTGCACCGAGTGGTTGTCCTTCGCCACGATCTGCCGGCCGAGCCGGGTCGTCACGTGAATCACCAGCGGCGCCTTGAGATTCAGAGCGAGCGAGTCGCCCGCCTGATTGACGATCGCCAGCACCTGTGCCTCGGTCGCGTCGGCCAGGCCCAGCGGCTCGACGTCGCGGCGGGCAACCCGTACGCGATAGTCGGCCACGAACCGCCGCGGGCTGACCACCGCCAGCGCCACGTCCGGCCGATCGAGGCTCTGCAGCCAGCCGAGCGCCGGAATTCTGCGCGTCCGCCAGCAAAGCCCAACGGCGACAGTCCTCCATGCCGATCAGCCCGTCGACAAACGTGAGCACGTCCTGGTCGTCGATCGTCACAGTGCCGAAGCGGGTGGTTGTGATGTCCATGATCTGTGGTCGCTCGGTTTCGTCGGAAGAAGTGGGGATGTGCTAGCAACGTTTTCGGCGCGGTCTCTCCCGACCTTTTACAGATCGGAATCGCGTTGCCCGGCGAGCCAGCTAAAGTCGCGTGCTATCGCCGAGCGGCGTCGACTCCAGCAGACTGTAGCAAAGTCAGATGTAATCCAGGATCGACAAGTTGAGGATATTGGCCGCCGTTTTGAGCGAGGCTTGCAGCGCGTATTGTCGAGCCGTGAGATTCGAGATGGCTTCCACCAGGTCGACGTCGATCTCGTTCGAGAGAGCCGACTTGAGTTGGACGTTTTCGTCCTGCAATCGCGTTTCGACCACGTCGAGCGTTTGCAGCCGGGTGCCGATTTCTCCCCGGGCGAAGGTCGCACGCTCGATGTCGACGTCGAGCCGATCGACCGCCCGGCCGATCGCCTCGGAGTCGTTGTCTTCCAGCGCCTGCCGCAGGCGGATCAGCGTGTTGTACACGCTGTCGACCTCCTTCGTGTTGCGGTCCTCGCTGGTAAGGACCTGATTGCCGCTGCCGTCGACCGACACCGGCCCGTTCGGCAGGAAGCCGAGATAATCGGCGAACTGGCTCCCTTCTCCGGCTTGCACCGTGAGATTGCCGGTCGCCGTGGTGCTCGAGTCGACCAGTTCGATGCCGTTGCCGTTCGTCGCCAGTTGGGCTGTAACCGTCGTGGTGTCGGTGTTGTTGAGCACGTGGTTGTTAATTCGATCGATTATGTCCTGAATCGTCGTGGCGCCGGTCGCGTCGATCCACAACTCCGTGCCGTCGCGGGCGACGATTTGGAAATCGTCCTCGCGGGTGTGCCGGTAGCTGTTGAGCGAATAGTCGCCGTTGACGTCGGGGCTGCCGTCCGTGACGTCGGCCGCGCCGGCCGGAAGAAACCCGAGCGCCTCGGAAGCGGCATTGCCTTGAACGGTTAGGTCGCCAGATCGTCGCGGTGCTGGCATCAACCAACTGGATGCCGCGGCCATCGGACGTCAGACTGGCAGTGACGTCGGTCGTCCCAGCGTGATTGCCCGCCGCGCTATTGATCAGATTTGCCACGTCAGTGAGCGAGGCGGCGCTATCCAAATCGACGGTCAACACGGTGCCGTCGCGCGCGGTGATCGAGAGATCGGCGGCAGTGATGGGGTCGAACGTGTTGTCTTCCAAATCGTTCGACGGCACGCCGACGCCGCGGTTGAGGTCGGCCAGCGGCGTACTGCCCGTATAAGTGCGGATGCCCAACTGGGTCGCGGTGGTGCCGCCGTTCTCGCCGATCGTGAAATCGGCGCCGCTCAACAGCGAGCGGACGTTGATGCCGGTGCCGTCGGCATTGAGGTCCGCCGCGAGGCCGATCTGGGCGCCGCTGATCAAATTGAACAGATCTTCGAGCGTTTTGGCGGTGCTGACGTCGAGCGTCACCGTCTCGCCGCCGTTGGTGAGCACCAGGCCGGACGCGGTGTCGAGCGCTTCGCCACTGCCGCCAGTCGGTAAGAATTCCGCCGAAATTGCTGGCGACCACCGCGCCGGTGCCGGCCGACGACTGAATTAATGGCGTCGCGAGTAGTCCGAGACGGCGGTAAACGTGCCTTCGTTGTTGATGACTTCGGCAACCCGATTGGCAGTTGTCGACGCCGCTTGCGATGTGCACGGTCAAGCGTACCCGCCGCAAAGGCTGCGGATTCATTGCCTGCCGCCACGTCGTCGACAAAATCGACCGTCACGCCATTGAACGCGGTGCCATTGGCGGCGGCCGTCAGCACCAGATCGTTGTTTGAACCGGTCGAGTTTAGCTGAACCGACGCCTTGGTGCCGAACAGGATTGCCAGTGGCGTCGTCTTTTCGGCGACGGGGTCAAGGTTGGTGCCCGCCACGGTGTCCGTCGCCACGGCGCCGGTCGGCGTGAAGATTCCCAGCTCCTTGGCGGCACGGCCGGCCGCCACCTCACTTACGCGGACTGTGTCGGTGCCGATCTTGGTACGTAGAGTGAGCCCGTTGTCGGCGATGTCGACGTTCACGTTCGCCGTCCCGGCTTCGATCCGGTCGAATCACGTCGCCGACCGTCACCGCACCGCTGAAGTCGATGATGCTCGACGTGGTGGTCCCCCCGCTCGTGACGTCGACGGAAATGGCCGAGTTAGTGTCGATCCCATCGCCGCCGTTGATCGACGTGAGCAGCGTATCGGTGGTCAGTGCGGGATTTAGGTCGGCTGTGCCGCGGACTTCGTCCGAGATGCCGCCGAAGACGTCGGTGCCTGGCAAGTTCGTCGTGAACAGTTGCTCCAGATCAACGTAGTTCTGCAAGTTCTTTTCGTTGCCGTTGTATTGGACGAATTGACCGACTCGCTCGAACGGCGAAACGTTGGTCCGCGAGCCGGCGAACAGGTAGCGGCCGATGTGGTTCGAGTTGCCGCTGGTGATGAGCGCCGAGAGGGCGCCGTCGATCGCGTTGATTGCGGCTTGGCGGCTTGTGTCCGACGTCAAATTGCTGACCGCCTCGATCGCCGCACCCCGCACATCGTTGAGCACGTTCGACACCGAATTAAGCGCCGTATCCGCTGCGCTCAGCACCGACCGGCTGCCTGCCAGGTTGCTCGCCGCTTGATCCTTGCGCTGGATCGTGCGTTGCAGGGCGATCGCCCGCAGGGCGGCGGGTGCATCGTCACTCGGCTGAATGATCCGCCGGCCCGTGCTGATCTGATTCTGCAATTGGAACAATCCGAGTTGGTCGCCCTGCACTTGGCGCACAAGCCGTTGGCGAACGAAATAGTCGCCAACACGGGTCGTCGGAATGGGAATCAGGCTGGCCATGGAAGTCGGTGGCGGGGTTCAGGTAAAGGGGGTCGGGAACGAGCTGATGGTTTGCGTCAGAGTTTTACTAGTACGTCGAGCAGGTCGGCAGCGACTTGGATAAAACGCGCCGAGGCCTGATAAATGCGCTGCAGCGTGATGAGATTGATAGCTTCCTCGTCGAGGCTCACGCCGCTCACCGCCTGCGATTGGCCGTCGAGCGTGCCTTCAAACACGCGGAAACCCTCGGCGACCGATTTCGCCACCGTCGCGCCTTGGCTGACGGTGTTGACCAAGCGGTCGTAAATCTCGGGGAGCGTCAGTCCGCCCGCCGAATCAAGGGGGTTGTCGAGGAACTTCGAGAGCAACGAGCGCATTGGCGCTGTCGCTCTGCGAACCGAGCCCGCCGCCGCTGACGGCGAGCTTGGCTTCGTTGCCGAGGCCGCGGAGCTCGCTGTTGACGCCGATGTCTCGGGCGGTGGAGCCGGTGAAGAACGTATTCAGGCCGAGCGCCGCAAGGGTGCCGCTGTTGTCGTCGTCGAACGCAAATTCCGTGTCCTTCGAGTCGGACGTGATTTGCAGCTTGCCGTTGGAAGTCACCGACGCCGAAATGCCGTCGATCGCGTCGAGCTTGCTGGTCAAATCATTGAGCGTGGTGTCGGTGTCGAGTCCGTCGAGTTGGATGAAAACACGATGGGTTTCCGTCAGATCTTGAGCCCGATTGTAAACGAGCACGTCGAAGTAGCCGCTTTGCGGCGTGAAGGCCAATCCGGCTTCATCGAGCTCGGCGTCGGCGTTGGCGATCGAATTGACGCTGGTCAAATCTTTGAAGCCGACACTGCCCCTGCCCTTGCGTGTGGATCTTGTTGAATTCATTGGCCAGCACGCTGGCGATCTGGTCGAGACCATCGAGAAAACTCGCCGACAATGTTGTCGCGCGCCGTCGTACAGCCCGGATAGCTCGCCCGAGCTGGTCTGGAGCGGCGACTTGGTGTCGGCAAATTGAACGGTGCTGAGCGTGACCCCGCTCTCCGACGATCTGGTCGATTTCGACGGCCCGCCGCTGGCCTTCGAACACGAGAAACTCGCCGCCCACTGAGACGTTGACCGCACCGCTGGGTTGCTCGGTCACGCTGACGCCGAGGATCTCGGACAACCGATCGACCGCCTGCTGCCGCTCGACGCGGAGTCCGCCGGCCTGGCTCCCCGAGCTGCCGCCGCCCTCGACGGTGGAGACCTGGATGTTGAGTCGCCTGATTTGCTCGCTGAGCGTATTGATTTCGTCGGCCGAGGCGACCACGCGATTGTCAAACTCGGCGCGAACGCTCGTCGCCCGCTGCGAAAGACTGTTCAGCGACGCGGCCAACGACTCGCCTTGCGTGACGACGAGATTTCGGGCCGCCGCGCTCGTGGGGTCCGTGAGCAAATCGCCGAACGAGTTGATGAAGCTCGTAAACTGGGTGCTGAGATCGGTTTCGCCCGACAGGCCGTTGAGCAGGTTTTCGATCTCACTGTAGGCTTGTTCGGGGACCTCGGCGCCGGCCCGATCGCCGCGTGCGCCGACGAGCCGGTCGAGCACGAATTTGTCGATCTTGTCGACGATGCCGTCGACTTGGACGCCCAGGCCCAACACCAGGTTGCCGATCTTTTGCACCGGCGCCGGGGAGTAGGTGACTTCCTGGCGGATGAAGCCCGGCGTGTTGGCGTTGGCGATGTTGTTGCCGGTCACCTGCAGGCCGATCTGCATCGCCCGCAGCGTGTTCGCGCCGAGTTGGATCGAGCCGAACAGAGACATGTCGACCAGCCGCCGTAGAAGAGTAACCAGGACGGCGACGGCTTCGGCGGATTCGCCCCCTGCGTCGCCTACACGGCCCGATCGACCAGCGCACCACCGACCAGCGCCTCGCCCGGTTGCCCCTGGCGATCGAGACCCTTTCCATATGTCGGCTGCATCCGACCGCCGGTAGCAATAATCTCTATCAATTGTGAAAGATGTAACAGCGTCCGCTGTACTAGCACCCAGTTGGTGAGGCACTCGTGCTGCAAAAGCCGCGAGCGCTCGTTGGGCTTCGTCGAGTTCGCCGCGGAGCCGATTTCGGCTGCCTGACGGCAGCGATTTGCTCAGCGACCGAATGCTGTCGCTCGGCAATCCGTCGTCCGCTGCTTGCGCTAGCAAGTTGCTGGCGGCGATCGTGACATGCTTGCAATCGCGTCACGAGGTCCTGCTCGCGGACCGATATCGCGGGAAGGGCTTCGCTATCGCCGGCGGCGAGCAATCCCGCGCTTTTGCGTCAGCACGTCCAAGCAGATCGCGCTGCACTGCCGAGAGATCACTCAGCAGGCCGCCGATGTCGGCTTCGAGTGTATCGCGGACTTCAAGTTTCGAGGCGTTTTCTTCGTGCATTGATTCACGCGTGGTTAGCGGCGGGGAAGCGATCTGGAGCTGATCGAGCGAAGCATTCAGATTGACCCGCTTGGTCGGCGGCTTGTTCGGCCAGTTGGGGAAACTGGTGGCGGAACAGCGGTTCGGCGAATTTGTCGGCACTGGCCTTGGTCAGGTGCTCGGCTAGCTTCTGGTCGAGCTGGCCTTGAAACGCTTCCTCGGCCTGCCCGCCGTGGAAATAGGCCGGTTTGCCGACCGTCGACCGCATCGACTTGATCATCTGACCGAAGAACGTTTCGCCGACGAACTGCGTAAACTTTTCCTTGAGTTCGTCTTTGTTGCCGAAGTTCGGCGCTTCAAAGCGATTGGCGGCCGTGTTCACGGGCCCCAACGTCGACGGCACGCTCGGTGGGCCCAGCATGGGCGAATTCAATTGCGAATTGATGATCGTCGACATGTGGTTGGCTCTCGCTACGATTCGGATAACTTGGGTTTAGTCGACGATCAGCTTGCCGTGCAACTTGCCGTTGCGGTCGATGCCGCGGATGATCTCGATCATGTCGACTGTCGGCACTTTCAACGCATTGAGCTGGTCGACCATCTGCTTCAGCTTGGGATCATTCGACTTGTCGGCATCGAGTGCCATGAATCGCTGGTCCGCACACCGCTTCGACGATGATGTTCTTGTGCGACACGATCACGTCGCCGATCTCCACGTCGCCGCTGATGACGATGCTGCCCGACCGCGGATTGATCACCACCCGCGCTTCCGGCTCGTGTTCGTAAAGCTTGATGTCCAGAATGTCGGAGGCAAAGCTCACCGGATCGTTGCGGTAAACCTCGGGAATCCGCACCCGGATGTTGGCGGCGTCGCGGGCGTGGCAGAGATCTTCTTCCTGAGTAGAGTTGGAGTCGGAGTCGCCCGAGTAGTTGAGGCTCTCGCGATATTGGCTGTTGATCGTCTCGGCAATCAGTGCGGAGGTTTGGAAATTGGCGTGGTTGCTGTCGAGGATCAGCGTCAGGTAGCCGTCCTCCGTGTAGAACGGGGTGAAGACGTCGGCTTCCATTTGGCAGCCGTTCTGCACCACGCCGACCATCGGTTGCTCCGGGTCGTCGACGACGATTTGTCCCTGGCACAGTGCAAAGACCCGCTTGTCGTTCGTATTCGGGCCCTGCAACGATGCAAATGCCAGCCGGCCGCCGAATAGGCTCTTGCCGTTCAGCGCGCTGGCGTAGCAATCGATCTTGTCGCCGCGGCGGGCACCGGTCGCAGGAATGGTCGCCGTGACCATCACCATCGCAACGTTCTTATATTTCTTCAGCTCCTCCAGCCCGCTTTGCTGGCCGGTGGCGGCCAGCGGGTTCCCCATGATCTCCATCGCCCGGGCGATGGCCCGCATCGTCGGCACGTCGTTCGCTTCGCCGGTGCCGTTGAGTCCGACGACCAACCCCAATCCCGCGGAGCACGTTTTCTTCCTGGCCCTTGATCCGGCAGATATTCTTCAGTTGCGTGCGTGCCGAGGACGTGCCGCATGCACGATGCAGAACGATCAACAGGACGGCGATTCCGAGCTAGCCGGCGCGATGTTAAGAACAGATGATTCATGATGCTTCCGCGCATCGTGAGCGACGCGGCTAAGATTGTGCGTGTCGCTAAAATGCTTTCCAGCGGTCGTACCAGCGTTGCAGCCAACCGCGGGAATAGGCGTCGCGGACGAAGCCCATCTCGCGTTTTTCAATGCGCAGGTCGGCTACTTCGTCGCTTCGCACCGTGCGGTCAGGGCCGATCGCCGACCGACGCACAATGCCGGTCAACGATTGCATCCAGACTTCTTCATTGATGCGAATCGTGCGATGGGCCTCGACCACCAGATTGCCGTTCGGTTGGATGTCGACGATGTGGGCCGCGATGCGAAAAGTCAATTGGTCGCGGAGTTCCATGTCGGACTGCACCCGAAATTGGCTCTGCAGATTCCCCGAGACGGCCAACGGGCCGTTCGGCTGCGGATCGGGCGTCAAGTCCTTGCCGGTGAATTTGACCCAATTATTGAGAAAGGCGTTGAGGTTGTTCGTCTTGCGGCTTTCGGCGTCGCCTTCGCTGAGCATGCTCGACCGATAGTCGACCAGCACCGTGATGATGTCGTTGATCTTCAGTTCGCGGAATTCCGTCTCGGGCGAGAATCTTCTGGAACATGAACGAGCTGTTTTCCAGCGTCAACTCAGCCACTCTGCGGGTGATGTTGCAATACCGGCGGTACGTTGAGCAGACTGCCATCCTGGGCAACCGCCTGGCCGGCGATGCCAGCCAAGCACGCCATCGCCAAGGCAACCCCGGCGGGCGACGCAGTCTTCAAGATCAATCGGTGTGCACGTGGTGACATGGGTTGCTCTACTTCTGTCGCAGTTTGCGGAACGGCCGCTGGACCACTTTCTCGTCGCTCGGCGCCGGGCTGCCGGAAAACACGACCGCCTCGCGCACGTCCAGTCACGACGGCGTCGAACGGCTCTTTCGCTTCCAGCGATTCGACTCCAATCAATTCGCCGCGGGAGCCGTCCTCGCGAGCGCGGGCCACGGTGCGGACCTGAATGCCGCCGCCACGCGCGTACACGGCGATCTCCTCGCCCCGCTTTACGAGCAGCGGCGATCGGACGTCGCCGAGCACCACCGCGTCGCCCGCCTGAATCGACCGCGTGGCTTCCATGCCGATCAGCGATTCGACCGTATTCGACCGGTTCACGCCCTCGCTTCATCGGCACGTTCTCCCATTGCTGCACTTCGACGTCGGCCGCCGTCAACACGTGGCCGCGATCGATCGGCTGAATCGCCACCACGACCGGCTGGGTGGCCGTCACGTCGGCATACACGCTCACGCGGACTGGGCCTTTTTCGCCGGTGAATGAAATCGCCAACCGCTGCTTGCCGGTCCATGGGTAGCTTCCGCCCGAGCATTCCAGCGGCGACTTGGCGGAGAGCACCTTGGCGACGTCGGCCACATCCACGCGGAACGATGCCTGCCACTGGGCCTTGCGGCCGCTAGTGCGGCTCAAGTATTCGTTCACCAAACGATTCAGGATCGCCTGCACTTCCTCGATTTGGGCAGCAGTCGCCACGGGCGCGATGCTTTCAGACTTCCTCTTGGCTTCACTTCGCTCCGCTGGCAGCGTCGCCGTCGCGGGTCGTACTTTGCCTGCCCAAATCGCCTCACGGTCGGAACGGGTGCGCCCCAGGTGAGCGGCAACTACCGTCGGAGGGGCGACGCGAGCCGGGTTAATCTGCACCAAGCACTTCGCCCTGAAAATTCAACTGGCTCATCTCTTCACCGTGTGCGGCCAGCAGATCTTGCACTTCCCGCATCCGCAGAAAGCGGTGTGTCCCGGGAGCCGGCGCCGGCAGCAAGGGGCAACGCCGCGAGCCGATGCGCCTCTTGCTTGTCGGCAGCTTTCACGTTCGCCACGTCGCCCAGCCGCACCACGGTAGTCTCGCGGCACCACCTCCGACCGCAATTCGACGTCGGCCCCCGCAACCGGCATCGTGCCGAGAACCATCACGGCGAAGCCGATCGCCATTGCCTGCAAACCGATTGTCGAAAAGGAGTGTTCATGTTCTGTCGTTATCAAAAGCCCAGTGTTGACTACGAGAACCGCCGCAAGTTGGCCACGATTTGCATCATCTGATCGCCGGCCTGAACGACCTGCGAATTAAGTTCAAATGCCCGCTGCGTCGTGATCAGGTCGATCAGCTCGTTCACCGGCTCGACGTTGGATGCTTCCAAAAAGCCCTGCCGGATCGAGCCAAATCCCTGCTGGCCGGGCGTGCCGATTTGCGCGGTGTTCGAAGCATCGCTGGCCTTGTAGAGATTGTCGCCGAGCTTCGATCAGGCCGTCGGGATTGATGAACTTTGCCAGTTGAAGTTGGCCGATGTTTTGCAGCGTAGGGCGAATCCTGCGTGCTGATCTGCACCTGGCCGTCGGTGCTGATGACGATGCCCGTGGCCTCGGGCGGGATCGTGATGCCCGACGACTTCGAGGTAGCCGTTGACGGCCGAACCGAGCACCAACTGCCCGTTGTCGTTGATGCCGAAGTTGCCCGACCGCGTGTAGAGGAAGTCGCCGTTCGGGTCGACGATCTGAAAGAACCCGTCCCCTTCGATGGCCAGGTCGAGCGGTTTATTGGTCGTCTCGAACGCGCCTTGCTCGTAGTTGGTTTGCGTGCTGCCGACGCGGACGCCCAAGACCGACCTCGATGCCGGTCGGCGTGCGGTTGCCGTCGACGTCCTCGGCACCCGGCAGGCGGTATTGGCGGTAGAACAAGTCCTCGAAATTCGCGCGGTCTTTCTTGAAGGCGGTCGTGTTGATGTTCGCCATGTTATTGGCGATCACGTCCAGCTTCGTCTCCAGGGCCTGCATGCCCGTGGCGGCGGTGTAAAGGGTTTGAACCGTCATGACTGCGCTCCCACTACTAATCGTTGGTCGGTTTAGCCCTTGAGCACGCGGCTGATCAGCGTGCCGGTGGCGTTGTCCTGACTCTGAATCATCCGCGAATTGGCTTCGAAGCCCCGCGTGCTCTCGATCATCGCCATCATCTGGCGGACCGGATTCGCGCCCGAGAGCTCGAGAAAGCCTTGTTTGACGCTTCGTTCGGCCAGCGGCACCGGCGTCACCTTCGATAGCGGGCGGAACATGTTGTTGCCGACCTTATCCAAGTCGTCGAGCGACTTGGGCTGCGAGAGGCCGATCGCCTTCGCGTTGCCGTCCTGCGCGACGAAGCCGTCCGGCGTGATCGACCACGGCAGATCCGGCGACGAGCGTGATCTCGTTGAATCTGCTGGTCGAGCACGGGGTGATTGCCCGACGTCGGTCACCAGCCGGCCCTTGCGATCGAGTGCGAAGTCGCCGGCCCGGCTCAAGTAATCCTTGCCATCGGCGCCGCGGACATGAAAGAAGCCGGGGCCACTGATCGCCAAGTCGAGCGGCGTTGCCGGTTGTCTTGTAGCTGGCCGGCCGAATAGTCGGTCACGGTCTCGATCATCTTGACGCCGCCGCCGATGTTGTTGATCGACTGGTCGCCTGGCGTCGACTTGCCCTTTTCAATGGCCTCGGCAATAGCGGGCTTGAAACGTGGGCACGTCCTGCTTGAAGCCGACCGTGTCGACGTTCGCCATGTTATTGGCGATGACGTCGAGACGCCGCGATTGAGCGGCGGCGCCCTCGGCCGAGATATACATTCCGTAAGGCACGATTGCCTCAGCAAGATCGCAGGTGGCCCCCCTGCGTTCTGCCGTTCCCTAAGCAACGGGCGTGCCGAAGTCGCGGACAATTGGGTCGCGTGCTGCACAAGTTGATTCAGGCCTAGAGATAGAACGTCGCAAGGATCCGGGCGAGCACGATCTGCTGGCGCCGGAAGCAGCCCGCGATGCGGCAGGATGTTGCCGATGCAGCCGGATACAAGCGGCAGATTCTCGCACTGCGGTCGACTGCTCAACCGTAACCGAGCTCACGCAGATCGCGTTCGGTCATGCCGTGATGGTGGCCTAGCTCGTGCAGGATCGTGATGCGAATTTGCTTGCGGAGCCGCGGGAAGGCTCAGCGAGCCGTCGTGCCGGGTCGCTTGAGAGAGAATGCCTTCGCGGTAGATGTGAACCACGTCGGACGGCACGCCCCAGTCGTTGATGCTGCGGCGTGTGAGCGGAATGCCGGAGTAGAGGCCGCACAATTGGCTGCGGTGCCGCACGCGCGTTCGCCGCAGCACGTCGCGCGACGGATAGTCTTCGACCACCAGCGGAATCTTCTCAATCAGGTCGTGAACCTGCTGCGGCAGCTCCGCCAGCACCGCCTCAAGTTCCTGGTCAAACGTGTTGCGAAGTTCACGGTTCATGCGCGAGACGCAGCGATCAGTTCGGCCGCATCCTGTGCCAGCAAATCGTCTGCCACGCGGCGGCCCAGTGAAATAGCATCGGTCGGCGTCGAACCGCCGCTGGCAGTAATTCGTCGTGAACCCTCGGCATTCAGCACGACCGCCGCCAAGCGCAGCCGCTCCGTCTTCAATGCGAGCCAGCGCCCCGATCGGCGCCAGGCAACCGCCGCGCAGGTGCGCCAGCAGCGACCGCTCGGCCAGCACGGCCGCGTGCGAGGCGGCATCGTCGAGCGACCGCAGCGCGGCGAGCGTCGACGCATCGTCGCCACGGCATTCAATGCCGAGCGCCCCCTGCCCCACCGCCGGCAGCATCCACGTCCAGTGGCAGCACTTGCGAAATGCGGTCGCGACAGTCCCAACCGCTTGAGTCCCGCTTCCGCCAGCACGATCGCGTCGAATTGGCCGTCGTCCAGCTTGCGGACCCGCGTGTCGACGTTGCCGCGAACGCTTTCCACGCGCAGATCGGGGCGCAGCGTGTCGCAATTGCGATTGGCGGCGGAGGCTGCCGGTGCCGATTCGCGCCGAATCCGGGAGCGCAGTCGAACGAATCCGCGGTCACGAGCGATGAGCACGTCGGCCGGGCTCTCACGCACAGGCACGGCGGCGAGCGTCAGGCCGGCGACCTCGTCGGTCGGCAAATCCTTGAGACTGTGAACCGCGAAGTCGACCTCGCCCGCTAGCATCGCCCGCTGAATCTCTTTGGTGAACACGCCCGGTGCGCCGATGTCGGCCACGGGCCCGACTTGCTCGACGTCGCCCGCGGTCGTGATCTGGACGATTTCGACCGTGTGACCGACTTCGCGGAGACGCGCGGCGACCCAATCCGCCTGCCAGCGGGCCAGTTTGCTCGCGCGGGTGCCGAGTCGAAATGTGCGTGATTCACCGGTTGACATGAACCGCCTCAATGCCGCAGCGTTCGCGCGGCAACCACAACGGCGACGTGCGCCGCCCCGCGTTGTTTGAGTGTCCGCGCGATAACGCTGCAAGTGGAGCAGGTCGTGAGGATGTCGTCGACCACCAGGACGCGGGCTTCCCGCAAATGATATCCGGGCCGCACGGCGAAGGCACCGCGCACGTTCGCCGGCCGCTCGGAGGGCGGCAGGCTGAACTGCGGCGGCGTGTGCCGCGTGCGCCGCAGCAGGCCCGTCGCCAACGGCACGCCCAAATGACGGGCCAATCGCTCGGCCAACAGCTCCGCCGAATTGGTGCCGTGAGCCCAGCGGCGACGCCAGTGCATCGGCACCGGCGCCACCACGTCCGGCTGAATCGCTTCGAGCCGCTCGCGGCACTGCCGCCAAATCAGTTCCGCCAAGGCGAGGACCAGCGATTCGCCCCGCCCGTGCTTCATCGCCAGCAACCAGTCGCGCAGCAATCCATCGTATTCGCCGAACGCGATTGCCTCGTCGAACCACAATTTGGTGCCCCGGCACAAGTGACAGCGCGGCCGAGAAGCGGTTCCCGGCACGAACGCGCCGCAGCGCAAACAGCTCGCACCGCACAGCAACTTGAGCCGACCGACGCACGCGTCGCAGAACGGCGAATCATCGGCCGTCGCCATTTCGGCGCCGCAACCGGCGCATGCGGCGGGAAGCAATAGATCCAGCCCGGCTCGACGACTCCAGCGCGCAAATCGGGCCCCCGCCGCGACGAGCGAACCTTGCCGTTTTGACCAACCCGCATTTTTGAAGGAGGTTCCCATTGCTAGCACCACACCGATTGTAGCCGCGGCGTGCGACTTCGTGGAGCACTCTTTTCCCGCCCCCCGCGATTCGCTAACCTCCGCCCATGCCCACGATCATCGACCGCTACATGCTACGGCAGTTCTTGCAGGTGCTGATGATCTGCTTCCTGAGCCTGGCCGGGCTGTACATCGTCATCGACGGTTTCGGGCACCTCGACCACTTCGTCGACTATGCCGACAAACACGGCAATCTGCTGGCGACCATCGGCGAGTACTACGCCTATCGCTCGCTGGCCTTCTTCGACTGGATGAGCGGCATCCTCGCGCTGGTGGCTGCGATGTTCACCGTCACGTGGATCCAGCGGCACCACGAAATGACCGCGCTCTTGGCGGCGGGGATTCCGCGTGCTCCGCGTGCTGCGGCCCGTGCTGTACGCGGCCATTTGCGTGAGCTTACTGGCCGTGGCCAATCGCGAGCTGGTGATCCCGCAGACGCGCGAGCAATTGGCAACCGATACGAAGAATCTCGGCGGTCAGCAGGCGGCCAAGATGCAGTCGCGGTTCGACAGCCAGACCGATATCCTGATCGGCGGCGACACGATCGTCTTCGCCGACCAAAAAATCGTGCGGCCCAGCTTCATCCTGCCGCTGGGGCTCGATCAATACGGCCGGCAGCTCTCCGCCGCAGAAGCCCGCTACCTGCCCGCACGCGACGGATTGCCCGGCGGGTATTTGCTCTCCGGCCTGACGTCACCCAAGGTAATACTCTCCCAACCGGCACTACAACTCGACGGTCAGCCGGTGGTGTTGACGCCGGCGTCGGCCTCGTGGCTTGGTCCGAACGACGTATTCGTCGTCAGCGGCGTGTCGTTCGAGCTGCTCGCGGCCGGTTCCACGTGGCGCGACTACGCTTCGACCCGCGAACTGATCGACGAGCTGCGCCGACCCAGCACCGATTTGGGCGCCGATGTCCGGTACGCGATTCATTCTCGCCTGTTGCAGCCGATGCTGGACACGACGCTCTTGTTTCTCGGCCTGCCGCTCGTGGTATCGCGCGGCAATCGCAACCCGTTTTTTGCGATCGGCCTGTGCGTCGGCGTGGTCGCGCTGTTCATGATCGTGAAGTTGAGTTGCCATTCGCTCTGCCTCACCGGCTGGCTGCAACCGCCGCTCGCCGCCTGGCTGCCGCTCATGATCTTCGCCCCGGTTGCCGTGGCCATGTCGGGCGCCTTTCAGCGGTAGCATTTTCCGTTCTTGCCAAATGGCGTTCACCGAACTGCTCGACTCTGCTATTGTTCCCAGCCCGGAACGCTGCATTCGCAAAGACGGATCGACGCACATGCCGTCGGCGCTTTGCAGAGACGCTCGTCGGGCTAAGGAAAATTCGAATGCTGCGCGGCACGTATCCCAAACTTCTCTCGCTTCTCGATTCACTATCTTTCGCGGCACTCGTAATCGTCGCCATCGCCGTCGGTGCAACGCAATTGCGGGCGGACGACGTGTCTGGCGCAGAGGAATCAGCCCCCGCCCTGCGCCGGCCGCGTCGATCTCAAAAATCTCGCTCGAAGAGGTCGCCGAGCTCCGCAAATTGGCCGAGGGCGCTGAGCAAATCAGCGACAAAGACTTGGCCGCAGCGTTGGACCTATACGACAAAGCGGCGAGCAAACTCACGGAGGCAAAACGTCTCAGCGAATCGGCCGAGGCGCTTCGGCGAGAACTCGCCGACGTCGCCGTGCAGTTGGAGCAGGCGCAGGCGGAGGCGGCCGCGTACGACGCCGCGAAAGTCGATCCGCCGCCCGCGATCGACGGCGACCCGCGGACCGTCATGGCGGAAGCCGATAACGAGCTTACCAAGACGCGCGAACTACTCCAGCAAATCGTGTCCGAGATCGACCATCGCAAGACTCGGCGGCAGAGCATCCCCGAAATGATGGCCGTGGCCCGGCAACAACTTGCGGAGATCGAACAAACGCTGAAGACAGGCGCCGTTGTCAGCGAGTCCCCCGAACTGACGAAGGCGAACCAGGTGGTGTTGCTGGCCCGCCGCGAATTTCGCCAACGAGAAGTCGACTCGCTCGATCAGGAGATGAAAACTTATGACGGCACAACCCGCGTCTGGTTGTTGCGGCGCGACAACGCCGAACGAAAACTGAAAATCGCGCAGCGTCGGCGCGACTCGATTCAGGCCCTGGTTGCGGCCAAAGACCGGCAGGAAGCCGACAAGCAAGTTCGACAAGCGAGTCGCGCGGCGGCGAACGCTCATCCGGCCGTCAAGGGCGCGGCCGCTACAAAACAGCCGGCTCGCGGAACAGAACAAGCAATTGGTCGCCAAAACCGAGTCGATTCGCCATCAGTTGGAGAAGACTCGAACGCTGGCCGATTCGACGCGCGACCAGCTCTCGGATTTGACCAAGCGGGCCCAGGCAGCCAAAAGTTCTCCCGCCATGGGCATGTTGCTCCGCAGCCGACGCGAGCAATTGCCGGCCTTGGGCGCCTATCGACGCAACATTCGCGCCCGGTCGACGGAGCTCTCCGAGTTGGGTTTTGCGATTTACGAATGGGAGTCGCAACGACAAGAATTGCTCGACGTCGATGATGCCGTCGATTCGGCGGTCGACGAACTCGGCCACGATATGCCCTCGGTCGATCACGCGGAAACAGCTTCCGCGCTGCACGACGTTTTAGCGTCTCGTGCACAACTTCTCGCCGAGTTGATCAGCAACGCGACAATCTACGTTACGCGTCTGGAAGAACTGGAGGCGGCCGAACAGGAGCTGATTCTCGCCACGCAAGAGCTGAACCGATTCATCTCCGAACAAGTGCTCTGGGTCCGCAGGCGCACCGCGCTCGGAATCAGGGATTTTGAAGCGATTGGTCAATCGGCACGCGATTTTCGCGAATGGCTGCCGGCCGTGAACGATGTTGCGTCGAGCTTGGCGACCGACGCGCGGCGGAACCCGCTCGTATACGCCGCGGCGATCGCCCTGCTCGTCTGGTTAATTGGCGCCCGCAGTCGATTTCGTTCCTCCTTGCAGGCATGCGGCCGGGAAGCCAGCCGACCGACCACGACTTCGTTTCGGCCGACTCTGCTGACGTTGCTTTGGACCACGGCGATGGCGGCGCCCATCCCCGTGCTGTTGGGCTTCATCGGCTGGCGACTGACCACCGCGGCCGGCGACAACAACCTCGGCAATTCCGTCGGCTGGGCCCTCGTGTTGACGGCCGCGGCCTACGCCATGTTGAACCTGATCCGGCACACCTGCCGACCGCTCGGTTTGGGCGAGTTCCACTTTGGTTGGGATCACCGAACGCTGGCCGCGATTCGGCACGCGGCCCGCACCGTCGAAATCGGCGCGTTGCCGTTCTTGGCGCTGGCGGTCGCCTGCGAAATCGGCGGCAACGAACCGCTCATCAACTCGGTCGGACGGATCGCACTGGTGGGTGCCTTGGCGGTGATCGGGTTCGTCAGTTTGCGGCTGTGCCGTCCTTCCGGCGCGCTGGCGAACGTCATCGCGGCGGCGCCCAACAACTCGTTCGGCTCGCGGATGGGAAGGATTTTGACGCCCGTCAGCTCGTTGTCGGTATTGGCATTGATTGTGGCCTCGGTGGTTGGCTACCAATATACGTCGATGCAATTGACCCGGCGGCTGCTCGTTTCGGCGATGATCGTCTTTGGCGGTCTCACGTTCCGGGAATTCTTGCTGCGGTGGTTGCTGGTCTCCTATCGGCGGATCGCCATGCAACACAGCCGCGAACGCCGCCAGGCGCTGGCCGAGGCCCAGGAAGCGGCCACGACCGGCGACGTGGTGGTCGAACCGGCGCCGGCCGTCCGCTTGACCGACATCAATCGACAGGCACGAGCGCTGGTTTCGACCGGGGCGGCCGCGGCCTTTGTGCTCGCCATGTGGGTCCTCTGGAGCGACGTGCTGCCGGCGCTCGGCATCCTGAACCGAGTGCAGTTGTGGCCGAGCGCGAGCGCGGTTGTCGACGCGGGCGGCGTGCCGGTGTTCATCACGCTCGCCGACCTAATGCTCGCCACGCTCGCACTGGCCCTTACTTGGTATGCCGGCAAGAATGTTCCCGGGCTGCTCGAGATCGCCGTCCTGCAGCGCCTGCCGCTCGATGCCGGCGCCCGCTACGCCGCCAGCTCCGTCACGCGGTACATTCTGGTCGTAACCGGCATCGTGTTGAGCTTGCGGCTGATCGGCATCGGTTGGAGCAGCGTCCAATGGCTCGTGGCCGCGATGACCGTCGGTCTCGGCTTCGGCCTGCAGGAGATCTTCGCCAACTTCGTGTCGGGCATCATCTTGCTCTTCGAGCGCCCGGCGCGAGTCGGCGACACCGTAACCATCGGCAGCATCACCGGCACCATCACGCGGATTCGCATCCGGGCCACCACCGTGCTCGATTGGGACAACAAGGAATTGATCGTGCCGAACAAGGAATTCGTCACCGGAAACCTCGTCAACTGGACGCTCACCAATCCGACGCTGCGGTTGATCATTCAAGTCGGCGTGGCCTACGGCAGCGACACGCGGCTCACGACCCAGTTGCTCTACCGCGTCGCGCGGGAGAACCCCGAGGTGCTCGACGAGCCGGCGCCGATTGTCGTCTTTTCCGAATTCGGAGATAGCAGCTTGACTTTTGAACTGCGGTTGTTTGTCTCCGATCTTTCGACGTATCGCCGCCTGCGGCACGACCTGCACATCGCCATCGACGATACGTTCCGCGAGCATGGGATCGAAATCGCCTTTCCCCAGTGCGATCTGCACGTGCGTTCGCTCCCGGCGGGAATGTACGCAAATCCCGCGTCCCAGGGCGTTCACGAGCCAGCAGCCGCTGCGAGTCGCGACAGCCGCGCGGCGTAAGCGGTTTCCGCGGATTTCGGCAGCAATTGCGGCTCCGACCCTTGTCAGCCGCCGCGAGCGCTGCGATGTTATGATCCTTCGATCGTCCATCTTTCGCCCCCATTCCGGAGCCCTCCAGCCCCCATGAAAACTGCCACCATCAAGACCAACCGCGGCGACATTCGACTCGAGCTCTACAACGACAAAGTGCCGAAGACGGTTGCCAATTTCGAGAAGCTCGTCGCCGACGGCTTTTACGACGGCCTCAAGTTCCATCGCGTGATTCCCGATTTCATGGTCCAGACCGGCTGCCCCAAGGGAACCGGCACCGGCGGCCCGGGCTACGAGTTCAAGCGACGAGTTTCACAAGGACCTCAAGCACGACACTCCCGGCGTCCTGTCGATGGCCAACGCCGGGCCGAACACCAACGGCTCGCAGTTTTTCATCACCCACGTCGCCACCCCCTGGCTCGACGGCAAGCACTCGGTCTTCGGGCGCGTGATCGACGACACGCAAAAGGTCGTCAACGCAGTGAAGCAGGGCGACGTGATGGAAAAGGTGACCATCTCAGATGAATAAGCAAATGAACAGGTTCATCGTTCTTCTCGCCGTCGCTTCGATCGCCGCTTGCGGCATAGCGCTGCATGCCGCGGAACCGACTCCCCACAAGCCCGACCCCGACCCCGCGCGGTTCAAGGACGAAATCGACCGCTTCGAGGCCTGGGATCGCCAAAACTCGCCGCCGCGCGAGCCCGTGCTGTTCGTCGGCAGCTCCAGCATCCGCATGTGGCCGACCGCCGAGAGTTTTCCCGAATTGGCGGTGATCAACCGCGGCTTCGGCGGCTCGCACGCCTCCGACGTGAACCACTTCGCCGAGCGGATCGTGCTCAAATACGCACCGCGCGTGATCGTCTTCTACGCCGGCGACAACGACATTGCCGACGGCAAATCGCCCGAGCGGGTGGCAGGCGACTTCGAGCGGTTCGTCGCAACGGTCCACGCGAAGCTCCCCAACACCGAGATCATCTATCTGCCGATCAAGCCCAGCCTCCTCCGCTGGCAACTCTGGCCGCAGATGCAAGCTACGAACGCGCTGGTCAAGCAGTTCATCGACGGCCAGGCGCGACTCGCCTACGTCGACACTGCCACGCCGATGCTAGGCGCCGATGGCAAGCCGCGCCGCGAGCTGTTCCTCGCCGACGGCCTGCACATGAACGCCCAGGGCTACCAGATCTGGTCGGACCTCTTGCGCGACCAGCTCGCGGCCCACTGACAGCGTAAGCGATCGTGTCGCGCAATCGCTGGCCGCCAGCGAAAAAGCCTTGCGTCTCGGCATTCGCTCGGGTAAAATTTGGTCATACGCGGGCTGACCTGTACCGGGGTGACCTGTACTCAGAGGAGGGTCTGACCATGAAGCGAATCTCTTTCGCATCTGTCGTGCTCGTTCTAACGGCAGTCGTTTTGCTCACGACGGCGAGCCAAGCACAAACTCCGCCAGAATTCTTGGAACACTACCGGGTCTTGCCGCGGCTCAGTACGCTGCACGAGTCGGGAGGCATTGCCGGGGTGGATTGGCGCTATCGGCTGCTTGGAAGTTACGACTTCCAGCACGGCATCGGCTGGACGGGGACGGCGAGTTTTAGGAACGCGGAAATCTGGGGCTCACCGCTCGGCAGCGCCTCACGGCCGCGTATGTGGATCGACGTGGATCAGATCCTCAATCTCGAAGGACTCAAGGGCGAAGCCTTGCCGGTCGCAGCACCCTTCGACGTTTATAGATTCACGCGGGAACACGTCGGACGGCTCGTCGGTGCAGTTGTTCGCGTCCGTGATCGGTCCGTGGATGTACGTCCGAGGCGGAACGATGCCGCCACCAGGCGGTGCCGACTACTTCGAGTACGACGTGCGGATGGTCGCCCGCTCACGGCCGTTTGCCGACTTCAACGGCGATGGCGTCGTCGATGCGGCGGATTACACCATGCTGCGCAACTCCGGCGACATGAGCGGCCGCTGGCGCCGCGGCCAGCGACGACATTTCAGCCGGCGCCGGCTACGCCGAGTGGAAAGAGCAGTTCGGCGAGACGATTCCCGATTTCACGGCGATCGACGCGACCATGAGCGCCGCGGCCGCCGGATTCGGTGCGGCATCGGTCGTGCCGGAGCCGGCGTCGCTTGGCCTGACACTTCATCGGCGGACTGCTCCTGGCCGGTTGGCGGCGCCGCAGGGCGCGATGATCACCGCCGTTCAAAACGTCTCCGCCTCGAACGGCGTGAACTCGTCGTACGGCACGTGCTGCGAATTCTCGAATCGCGTGAAGTCGTGCATCCAGGTGAGCTTGACGTCGCCGGTGGGGCCGTTGCGCTGCTTCTTGATCATCAGGTCGGCCTGGCCCTTGACCCGCTCGCGGTCTTCGTCGTTCGTCTGGTAGTATTCCTCGCGATGGACGAACATCACGACGTCGGCGTCCTGCTCGATTGCGCCCGACTCGCGCAGGTGGCTGAGCTGCGGCTTGTTGTCGCGCGTGGCTTCCACCTGCCGGTTGAGCTGCGCCAGGCAGAGCACGGGAATCGACAGCTCGCGCGCCAGGCCCTTGAGCCGGCGGGCGATGCGGGCGACCTGTTCCTGCCGAGGATCGCGCGAGTTGTCTGGCTCGATCAGCTGCAGGTAGTCGACCACCACCAAGGCCAGGTTGTCGCGGCGTTTGAGCCGACGGGCGTTGGCCGCGATCTCGGTCATGTTGCGGCTGGGCGAATCGTCGATGAACAGCGGCGCCCGGCTGACGTCGGCGGCCGTCTGCACGAGCTTGCGGCTTTCGTCGCCGCTGAGCTGCCCGTTGCGCAAGCGGTGGCTGTTCACCCGGGCCCGCGAGCAGAGGAGCCGATCGCCCAACTCCATCGCCGACATTTCCAGGCTGACGAACAGCGTCGGCTTGGCAGGCCCACGCTCGTCGATGGCGATGTGCTCGACCATGTTCAGCGCCAGGGCCGTCTTGCCCATGCTCGGCCGGGCCGCCAGGATCACCAGCTCCGAATCGTGCAGTCCGCCGGTGAGTTCGTCGAAGTCGATGTAGCCGGTCTCGATGCCGCCAAACGCGTGCTGATGCTGCATTCGGGCGTCGATGCGGGCCAACGACTCGTGCAACACGTCGCGGATCGACGCGACCTGGTTTTCGCCTTTGTTGTCGAGGATGCGGAACACGCGCTCTTCGGCGCGGGAGAGCATTTCGCGGGCGTCGACCGTCGGATCGCTGGCGTCTTGGATGATGTCGGTGCCGGCGTGGATCAGCGAGCGGAGCACCGCCTTGTCGCGGACGATGCGGGCGAAGTGCTCGGCGTGGGCCGCGGTCGCCACCTCCTGGCTCATTTCCAGGAGATAGGCCGCGCCGCCGACCATGTCGTAATCGCCGGCGTCCTTGAGCGCCTGGACCAACAGCTGCGGATCGACGGGCCGGCCGCTTTCGTGCATCCGCAGGATGTGGCCGAAGACGCGGCCGTGGGCGTCGTCGTAGAAATCGTCGGCCCGCAGGATGAGGGCGACTTCGTCGCAGACCTCGGGCAGCAGCAGCAGGCTGCCGAGCACGGCCCGCTCGGCTTCGACGCTGCGGGGCGGCTGACGTTCCAGCAGCTCGCCCAGCCGTTCGCCGGATGCAATGCGCGGTTTTCGGTCTACCGTGGCCACGTGAGTCGATCCTTCGGGGTTGGACGGCGGCAAAGTGCGCAGGTGCGCGACAAACCGCGCGTCGCGAGCGACGCGGCTAAATAGCTAAATGCGCCGGCTAAGTCGCTTCGGCCTGAACTGCCGGCACGACCCACACTTTGAGCTCGCCTTCGACTTCGCTCGCCAGACGAATCTTCACCGTGTACAGGCCGAGCTCCTTGAGCGGACCTTCGAGCCGAATTTGATCGACCGACAGCGAGAACTCGTTGTTCTTGAGGGCCGCGGCGATCTCGGTCGCGCCGACGCTGCCGTAGAGGTGGCCATCTTCGGTGGCGTTGGCTTCGATCGTGATGCTCTGCTTGCCGATCTCGGCGACCAGCTTGCGCAGCTCGGCCTGCCGCTGCAACTCGATCTGCTGCAGCTTGACCTTGTGCTTTTCAACCATCCGCTTGTGATGATCGGAAGCGAACGTGGCCAGCCCATGCGGTATGAGATAGTTGTAGGCGTAGCCCGGCCGGACCTCGACCACTTCGCCCTGCTTGCCGAGGCTCTCGACCGAATGGATCAACAGCAGCTCGACGCCGCCATGCTCGCCCTTGGGCAGCGGGCGAAAGGGGAAATTGCGGGTGCGCTTTAGCTTTTTGGTCTTGATCGACATGGTCAGGCCTTGGAATTGATGATTGATGATCGTTGATTGATGATTTGAAAATCATCGTTCATCAATCTGAAATCGCTTTAGAAAGGAATATCGTCGTTCGGCGTCGGAGCGCCGGCATTGGAATACTGTTCGCTCTCGTCGAAGGAGCCGCCCGATTCGTCGCCGCCGCCGGCCGTGCCCCGGCTTCGTCCGCCACGTGGGCCACCGCCGCCGGCCCCGCCTTCGCCGCGGCTGCCGAGCATTTGCAACTTGTCGCCGACGACTTTGAGCTTCGAGTGCTTTTGGCCGTCCTTCTCCCAGCGGTCGAGCTTAAGCCGGCCTTCGATCAACACGGGCGAGCCCTTGCTGAGATATTCGTTGGCGATTTCCGCCGTGCGGCCCCAGAGCGTGATGTCGACAAACGTGACTTCATCGACCCATTGGTCGCCGCGCTTGATGCGGTCGTTGACCGCGAGGCCAATGTCGGAAACCGCGGTGCCACTGGGGATGTAGCGGAGCTCCGGGTCGCGGGTCAGATTGCCGACCAGTATCACTCGGTTGTAGCTCGCCATGGGACTCGTTTCCTTCGTCTGCAAGGGCTCTTTCTGAACGCCCGTTCCGTAATCGTCAGGCTATCAAATCCGCTTGTCGGAGGCAAGCAAATCACCCGCTGCTTAAGCATCTTCGTCGTCGCCATCCGAGATCGTCGATCCGCGTCCGACACGGCCGACTGGACGCCCGACGGGCACGGCCTCTGGCGGCGGAGTCGGCCCCGCCTTGGCGTGCGCGAGCACGGCTTCGACGAGATGCGGATGGATCTTCAACACGAGCTGCCGCAGGATGCCGTCGTGGATTTCGCAAGCCCGGTTGAGCGGCGATGATCGCCGTGGTGGGCGAGCGGAAATACATCAGCCAGTAGGTGCCTTTGCGTTGACCGGCGATCGGGTACGCCAGGCGGCGTTCTTCCCAGAGCCGGCTGACCAGCACCTCGCCGCCGTTGGCCTTGATCATCTCTTCGACTTCGGTCGGCAGAGCGGTCCGCTCCCGCGCAAAGCGGCTCGAGTCGAAAATGAACATCGCTTCGTAGACGTGTGTATTCGTTGCCAAGTTCAAGCTCCAAAAATCGCTAGTTAAACTGATTCATGCAGGTTTCGATGCCGTCGCTCACCCAGCACTCGGCCCCGTCGGCCGCGCGGGCGATGGTCTCATCGACTGTTCTACGTTCGCTCGCAGCAAACTTCCCGAGCACAAAGTCGGCCGCGTCCCAATTCTCCGGCACCGGGCCGATGCCCAGCCGCAACCGCGAAAACTCCTCCGTGCCCAGTCGGCGGATAATGTCCGCCAGTCCGTTTTGCCCGCCGGCCGAGCCTTCGCGGCGGAACCGCAACTTCCCCAACGGCAGATTGAAGTCGTCGCACACGACCAACAAATCCGCCAACTCCAATTTGTAAAACTCCATCGCCGGGCCGACGCTCGCGCCGCTTCGGTTCATGAACGTGTGCGGCCACAACAGCAACACTCGCTCGCCGCCGATTCGGCGCTTCCATCAATCGGCCTTCGAACTTGTCCTTCGCCCGACCGTCGCCAAACCGCTCGGCCAGGCGATCGAGCACGTCGAAGCCCACGTTGTGCCGCGTCTGGTCGTATTTGCGTCCCAGGTTGCCTAGCCCAACGATCAGCTTCATCAGTGTCGCGGCCTATGCGGCGAGTCCACAGCTCGCACTGGCACTGGTCGCTGAAGCGACCAGTCCGAAGTGGACTTCGCGGCCCAACTATTCCTTTTCCTCGGCTTCGCCCTCTTCGCCTTCTTCCTTCTCCTTGCCCTTGGCGATGACTTCCGGCTCGGCGCCGGTGCCTTCCTCGCCCGCTTCTTCTTCTTCGGTCACCGGCAACGAGCAGTGGACGACCACTTCGTCGGGGTCGGCGTTCACCGTGGCCCCGGCCGGCAGGTCGCTGATGTCTTTGATGCACAACTCGCCGCCGATTTGCAGCTGGCCGATGCGGATGTGCAGTTTCTCGGGCACCAGGTCGAGCGGCACTTCGATTTCGACCGAGTGGATCAAGTGCTCGATGATACCGCCGTCGTTCACGCCCGGCGCTTCGCCCTTGAGCTCGATCGGCACTTCGACGGTCACCTTTCTCGCCGGCCATCACGCGCAGCAAATCGACGTGCAGCACCTGGTGGAAAAACGTGTCCCACTGCACGTCTTGCAACAGCGCCTTGCCCGGTGGCCGCGCCTTCGAGGTCGACGACCTTCGCGCCGTGGCGGACCGCGGCTTCGAGTTGGTCGGCGCCGAGCGTCAGGCTGACCGGCTCTTCGCCGTGCCCGTAGAGCACCGCGGGCAGTTTGCCTGCCCAATGCAGGCGCCGGTTATTTCGCTTGCCAAACTTGGTGCGAGGCTCGACTTTCAATAGATTCGCCATGGGACGCCTAACTCGATCTGGCCGGTCATCGTAACCGAAGATATTCTGACCGGAAAACGGGGTGCCACTGAAGTGGGAATCCACTATTGTGCCGTCTCCCGGGCCGGGCTTCAAGCCCAAGTCGACGAAGTCGAATCCTCGGCTCGGACAATCCGGTCCGCAGCAATCGGGCAAGTTTGGGCGCCATCGAGGCGCGAAGATCCCGCCAATAGGCTGGCCTTCCCAGCAGCCTGCAGCGGCTACCGAAACAGCCGGCTCACCGATTCATTGCGGTGGATGCGCTTGATCGCTTCGCCCAAGAGGGGCGCGACGGTGAGGATCTGGGTCTGCGGCAGGATTTGGTCCGGCTGCAGCGGGATCGAGTCGGTGCAGACCAGGCTGGCCAGGTTGGCGGAGCGCAGCCGCTCCATCGCCGGGCCGACCAGCAGCGCGTGGGTTGCGGCGACGTGGATTTCCTTCACGCCGTGTTCGTGGAGCGTCTTGGCCGCGCCGGTGATCGAGCCGGCCGTGCTGATCATGTCGTCGAACATCAGGGCGACTTTGCCCTTCACCTCGCCGCCCAGGATGTGGGCCTGCACCGTGGTACTGGCGCTGGTGCGGCGTTTGTCGATGATCGCCAGCGTGCCGCCGATCCGTTTGGCGTGGCCGAGCGCCCGCTTGATGCTGCCCTCGTCGGGGCTGACGATCACGACGTTTGGCAGGTCGATGCCGGAATTGAGAAAGTGTTCGTTGAGCACCGGGGCGGCATAGAGGTGGTCCACCGGCACGTCGAAGAAGCCTTGGATCTGGGCGGCGTGCAGATCCATCGTCAAGACGCGATTGGCCCCGGCCCGCGTGATGATGTTCGCCACCAGCTTCGCCGTGATCGGCACGCGGCCTTCGTCTTTGCGGTCCTGCCGGGCGTAGCCAAAGTACGGGATCACCGCGGTGATCCGCTCGGCGCTGGCTCGCAGGCAGCTGTCGATCATGACCAGCAACTGCATGATGTTTTCGTTCACCGGCGGGCAGGTCGGCTGGATCAAGAACACGTCGCGGCCGCGGACGTCCTCGTTGATCTTGCAGGAGATCTCGCCGTCGGGAAACGTGCCGAGCGAAACGTCGCCTAAGGGCACGCCGAGGTATTCGGCAATCCGCCTGCGCAAGGGCGGGATTGGCCGTGCCGCTGAAGAGCTTTAGATCGTTCATGGAGGAGCATCGTCAGTGGTCCGTAGTCCGTGGCAGTCGCGACTGCGCAGTCGCAAACGATGGACTACTGATGACGGACGCCTTTCTTCATTTCCGCTTCCACTGCCGCCAGTTCGTTCGGCGTGTTGATGCTCAGCGCTTCGCACGGCTGGAGGACGTTGACCGCGACGACTTTCTTGCCCGCCGCCTTCAGGACACCGGGACAGTCCGTCAGGTAATACTCGCCTTGCGCATTGTCGTCCGTCAACCGGTCGAGCGCCCAGAGGAGGTCGGCAGCCTGGAAAACGTAGGTGCTCATGTTGACTTCGGTGACGGCCCGTTCGGCGGGGGTGGCGTCTTTTTCTTCGACGATCGCCCGAAAATCGCCGGCTGAAGTCACGCACGACGCGGCCCAAGCCGGCCGGGTCGGGCTTCGTGGCGGTGCCCAACAGGCACGCTGGCCGTTGGGCCGCGAATTCTGCGAGCACGGCCCGCAACGAGGAGACCTGCACCATCGGCGAGTCGCCGGCCAGGATCAGCACCGGGCCGTCGTGTCCTTGAATCTGGTCGCGGCACATCATCACCGCGTGACCCGTGCCGAGTTGTTCGGTCTGTTCGGCAAACGCGACGCCAGGCTCACCCGCCAGCTCCGAACGCACCAATTCCGCACGATGACCGACGACCACCACCATCCGCTCGATGCCCGCCGCCCGCACCGCGTCGACCACGTAGCGAATCATCGGCCGGCCGCACACACCGAGCAGCACCTTCGGCAAGTCGGACCCCATCCGCTTCCCTTTGCCGGCGGCCAAGATGATTGCGAGCGGAGCCGACGCCATATTCACCGGGAATTTGCTAGATCGACACTGCGATTCCAACGGACCAGAGCGCATCATCCCACGAAATCCAGTGTTTCACTAGGGGCACGCAGGCAAATCTGCGAGTTGACCCTAGTCGCATCTGCATTTTACAATGCGAGATTCCGCCATATTCTGCTGAGGTCGCCGATCCGCGAACCTACGTCGCGGCGGCCGCGTCCTGTTTGGTTCTTCGCTCGAGTCGAGTCGCCCGTGGTTCAAGAAGCAATCGAAAAGGCCGACCTCTTAATTGAGGCCATGGGTTGGATCCGCCGGTTCCGCGACAAGATCACCGTGATCAAGCTCGGCGGCAGCGTGATGGAGAACCCCGAGGCGCTCACGCACCTCTTGATCGACGTCGTGTTCATGGAAACGGTCGGCATGCGGCCGATCGTCGTGCATGGCGGCGGCGCGGCGATCTCGCGAGCCATGAACGAGGCCCAGATCGAGCCGCGGTTCATCCAAGGGCGGCGCTACACCGACGACACCACGTTGGCGATCGTCGAGCGGGTGCTGGCTGGCGAGATCAACGAATCGCTCGCCTCGAGGATCGAGGAGCTGGGCGGCCGGGCGATGCCGCTCAATTTCGTCGGCAGCGAGAACAACAACGTGCTGTTCGGCGAACGGCTGGCACTCGACGGCCCGGACGGCAAGCCGATCGACCTGGGTCACGTCGGCCGCGTGACGAGCGTCGATCGCGATACAATCGAGAACTTATGCTATGCGGGGCAGGTGCCGGTGATCCCCTCGATGTGCGAAACCGAGCCGGGAGGCGAGCGGCTCAACGTGAACGCCGACACGGCGGCGACCGCCGTCGCCCAGGCATTGGGAGCCGAAAAGCTGGTGTTTCTCAGCGACGTCAACGGAGTGCGACGCGAGAAGAACGACCCGGATTCGCTGATCCATTCGCTCAATGACTTGGAGGCCCGCCGGCTCATCGCCAGCGGATCGATCGAGTCGGGCATGATCCCCAAAGTCGAAGCCTGCCTCGAAACGCTCACCAAGGGCGTCCGCAAGATCCACATCATCGACGGGCGAATTCGCCACTCACTGCTGCTGGAAGTTTATACGAACGAAGGCATTGGCACGGAGATTGTCGCGTGACGACCACAACCATCAGCATGTCGCCTCAGACCGCAGAACTGTTTGAAGAATACGTCGTGCCGAACTACAGGCGGTTCCCGGTGGCGCTCGTGCGCGGCGAGGGATCGCACGTCTGGGACGATCAGGGCCGGCAGTATCTCGATTTCTTTCCCGGCTGGGGCTGCAACTTGTTGGGCCATTGCCCGCCGCGGGTCGTCCGGGCGGTGCAGGAGCAGGTGGCCGAGCTGATTCACGTGCCGAACACTTGGCACACCGAGGCACAGGGCCGCTGGGCGCAGATGCTCTCCGAGCGGAGCTTCGGCGGCAAGGCGTTCTTCTGCAATTCGGGCGCCGAGGCGAACGAGGCGGCGATCAAGCTCGCCCGGCTCCACATGCCGAACAGTCGCTACAAGATCATCACGTTCCAAGGCGGCTTCCACGGCCGGACCTACGGCGCCACGAGTGCCACGGCCCAGCCCAAGTACCACGAAGGCATCGGCCCGCTGTTGGCCGGATTCTGCTACGCGCCGTACGGCGACCTCGCCGCGGTGGCCGAGCTCATCGACGACGAAACGGCCGCGATCCTGGTCGAGCCGATCCAGGGCGAGGGGGGCATCCGCATTGCGCCGGACGGCTTCCTCGCCGGGCTGCGCGAGCTGGCCGACGAACACGGCCTGCTGCTAATGTTCGACGAAGTGCAAACCGGCTGCGGCCGGACCGGCAATTGGTTCGCGTATCAGGAGTTCGGCGTCACGCCCGACGTGATGACCCTGGCCAAGAGCCTCTGCGGCGGCATCGCGGGCGGGGCACTTCTGACGACCGCAGAGATTGCCCCCAGCCTGCGGCCGGGAATGCACGCCGCAACGTTCGGCGGCAACCCGATCGCCGCCCGGGCCGGCATCGCCACGCTCGAAACCATCGACGAGGACAACCTACTCGAGCGAGCGAAAGAATTAGGCGAACGCTTTGGTCAGCGGCTCGGTCCTTTGGCGGGCGAGCTGCCGATCGTCGAGGAGCTGCGCGTCTGTGGCCTGATGATCGGCTTGGAGCTAGCCGTCGACGGCGCTCCCGTCGTCGAACGCTGTTTGGAACGCGGCCTCTTGGTGAACTGCACACAAGGCACGGTCATCCGGCTCCTCCCGGCCATGACGCTCAGCGACGGGGAACTCGACCAGGGCTGCGAAATTCTCACCGACGTGCTCCGATCCTACACACCTCAGTAACTTAATCAGTGATCCGTCGTCAGTAGTGCCCACCAATGTAATGCGACAGACCACGGACCACCGACGACGGATAGTCCCATGCGCCACTTGATTACTCTTTGCGACGTCACCGCCGCCGAAGTCGCGCGGATTTTCTCGATCACCGAGGATCTGAAGACGAAGTACGCGCAAGGCTTGCGCGAACCTCTGCTCCCGGGCCGGACGCTGGCCCTGTTGTTCGAGAAGCAGTCGCTGCGGACGCGGGTCAGTTTTGAAGCCGGCATCACGCACCTGGGCGGCAGCAGCATCATGCTCGGCGAGGACGCTGGTTTCGGCAAACGCGAGAGCATTGCCGACTTTACCCGCGTGCTGAGCGAGATGGTCGACGTGATCGTTATCCGCGCGAAAGACCACGCCACGGTCGAAGCGGTCGCCCATCATGCCAAGTGCTCGGTCATCAACGGCCTGACCGACGAATCGCATCCCTGCCAGGCCTTGGCCGACTTGTACACGCTGCGCGAGCATTTCGGAAAGCTCACTGGCTTGAAGCTGGCCTGGGTCGGCGACGGGAACAATGTTGCCCGCAGCCTCGTTCGCGCTTGCAGTCGTACGGGCGTCCGCTTGGCGGTCGCTACGCCCAACGGCTACGAGTTGGCCGACGAATTCGTGCTCGACGGCGCAACGACAATTCCCAAGCCTGGACTTGGTGGTCACGCACGATCCCGCGGAGGCGGTCGATGGGGCAGCTGCCGTCTACACCGACGTCTGGGCGAGCATGGGCCAGGAAGCGGAGCGGGCCCAACGTCTCAAGGATTTCGCGGACTACCAAGTGAACGGCGATCTGATGCGCCAGGCCCCGGACGATGCAGTGTTCATGCACTGCCTGCCGGCCCGCCGCGGTGAAGAGGTCGCCGACGAAGTGATCGACGGGCCCCAAAGCGTGGTGGTCGCGCAGGCCGCCAACCGGATGCACGTCCAGAAGGGCATCCTCGTCTGGCTGCTTGGGGCGCAAGCCTGAGGCTAGGCTGTTCGTCCCTCCCGCGGAGCGCGCGGCTGCACGCGGCTGACGCTAAAACCCACTGCCTCCACCGCCGCCCAAGCCGCCGCCACCACCACCATTCTGTTGGTTGCCTCCAGCAAACGTGAAGGTTTGGATGTCACCGATCGTCGAGAACGTGGGCCCGGCCGAAATCCGCACATAGCGTCGATCGGCGGAGATCACCCCCTCGACGCCCAACTGCGTGCCTTCGGGCAGAACCTGGATGATCGGCTGATAGCCGACCGCGCCGCCCACGCCCAGCGCCCCCAGCGCTCGCCGGCGACGCAACGCGTCGGACGAACTGGACAGGATGCGTGCGTCGGAGGCGCTGTCAATTTGTTGGGCCAGCACCGCCCGGCTAACTTGTTGCTGCCGCTCGACCGCGGTCGCCAATTGGGCTGCCTCGAGCGGCTCGGAGCGACGGCCGTGATCGAGATCGAACACGACCATTGCGTCTTTGTCCGTCAGGTCGAGCTGCTTCCGCTCGTGCTCGGGCGTGTCGCTTCCCACGTGGCGGAAGACGTCGACCGTCACCTTGCCGGCCGCAACCGTCCCCCAGACGCGATGAATTCGCACCCGGTACGTGCCGGCAAACCCCTGCGGGCAGACGTACTCTTCGCTCAATACGGGCGACGAACCACGGTCGTCCGCGGCATAGGCGTCGCCCAAGCTGACTCCGCCGGCACTGGTGCGCGGCTGGCTGAACGAACAAACCGTGCCGGTCGGCTCTTCGACTTCAAAATCGACGTCGGCGTCGCCTGTCCACGATACTTGAACCACGCAATCGCGGACATTTGCCGCGTCGAGACGCGCTGCGGTAGTCGGCTAGATCCTTGTCGCGGGCTTCTGTCTTGAGCCGCGCGAGCGTCGCATTGGCGAGCCGGGTCGCTGTCTTCTCGATCGCCGCTTCGTTCTTGGGCCAGGCCTGGCCAAGAATTCCGACTGTCGCCCATTCGATGCCGGCCAGGTCGTCGCACCGCTCGGCCGATCGCAATCCGAGGGCGTAGGCCTCGCGCCGGAGCGGTTGAATCTTCACGACCTGTCGGCACACTTGCAGGGCGCGGCGATCGAGCCCCGTGCGCGACAAGAAGCTGGCGATGTACATCAACTCGTCTGGCGAAGTCGCAAAGTCCGTAGCCGACATCACGACTCGTTCGATCTCGGTTTTCGAGCGACCATCGAGCTCCATCGCGATGCCGAGCGATTCGTACATCCACGGTTGGGGCTGCCCGTTTCGCAAGGCGGCCTCGATCATCGCAATCGTTTGATCGAGGTCCTTCGCGCTCATCAGTTCTCGCGCTTTCTGACGCACCGCGGCCGGATCACGCGCGACGGCGAAATACCGGTTCCAAAACTCCGTGGGAGATACGGAAGGGTCGATCGTGATGCTGGCAACTGTTTCCGGCATGTTCGCCGTCGACTTGATCGCCGTCGATTTGGTCGCAGCTTGCTTGTTGAGCGTCAAGTCGGCAGCCGTCGGCTCGGAATCGGGCACGCTGAACAAGCCCCCACCGCCGCCGCCACCCAGGCCGCCGCCACCGCCACCAGCCGCCGCCACCGCCGAAGCCGCCGCCGCCACCACCGCCCTGCTGGCCGCCGCCCATTTGGCCGCCAATGCCGCCGCCACCGCCAGCCGTCGGGACTTCGATCGGAAGTACCAAATCGGCCACCGGATAGACTTTCGCAATCAAATAGGTCTCTGCTTCTTCCGGCGTGGTGATCATCATCACTTCGTCGCGGATCACATACGTCAGCTGCATTTTTTTGAGCATCAGTCGCATCGCAGATCGCAACGTAATGTTCTTCAGGTTGACCGTCACGGGTTCGTCGACCGTGAGGCCGGCATCTTCCAGCGACGGGCGTATCCAACTGAATCGGAATGTCGTACTCGTCCTGCAAGAAATTGACGACGCTTTCCAGCGGCTCCTCGGTGAAATCCAAACCCGTCGATTTGAGCGGGCTCGCCAGCGCGTCGTTGATCCGCTGTTCCGGCCCGCCGGCCGCCTTGAAATCCACCGTCGCGAATTTCTTGCGACGCACCGTCAGCTCTTCCCAGAAGGGCGCATCGGGATAGACAATCGGCGGATCGTCCGGGAACGGAATCGCCGCGGATCTCGACCAGATACATGCGTATTCATGTATCCGCGCCACCGCGCTTCGTGTGACCGCGCTGGCCAGGTATTCGTTCCGCTTCAACTGCGACCAAGCGTCGGCCACCGACGGCGCGACGCTCAGCGGTTCAAGCTCCTTGGCAACGTCGGCCACTTCAATCGCTTCGTCGTAGCGGCGTTCGTCGATCAAGGCGTCGAATCGGCCGATCAATTGCTTTTGCCGCTCGATGCCACGCGCCAGACGTTCGGTAATGAGCTGCTGTTCGCGGGCCGCGGCGAGTTCCTCCTCGCGGGCTGCGTCCGACGCATCTTTGATCGTGGCTTGTCGCTGCACTTCGCGGAGCGCGATCTGCAATTTGCCGATCAACTGCGTCCGCACCTCGGGTTCCAACTCGGGAGCACGCTCGACGTTCTGCAGAGCCAGCTTCAACGATTGACCAGCCGAAGCGGGGTCGTTCGCCATCGTTCGGCGCGCGTCGATCACCGTGTTCTCCACCTCGCGGCGAAGCATTTGAGCGAACACGCGTTTCTCCTGTTCCACCGCGTCCATGAAAGCGCCGCTCTGGTCGAACTGGTCGACAAGCGCACCTTCGACGGGCGACGGGCTTTCTTCGATGGGCATCGCTTGCGGCGGCGTCGCAGGCAGCTGCGCCGTGCGGACTAGATTCAATTCGTTGCCACTCGCATCTGGCGCCGCAGGGGCAGCCTTGCGCTCGACGACCTGCTGCACCGTTTTCGCCTGGATATTGCCAGGATCGCGCCGCAGCACGGCCTGCGACATAAGTCGGGCCGAAGTCACGTCGCCGGTCGCTACTGCCCGCTCGGCGAACTGCGTCATCTCCTCGAGGCCGTGCTCCATCACGCGGCCCGTCTCGGCCAACCCGGCCAGCCCGATGGCGGGCGTCGTGAGGCCGCCGTCGGCTCGAGCAGGCGTCGACCACCTGGGCCAGATAGGAATAGCTGTCGTCACTCGCCGTCGGCGTTGCCGTCCATTTCAAATCGGCGGGCGCCCCCGCGACTTCCGCCTTGATCGTGATCGCCAGCGGCGCGGCGAGGGGCTTGTCCGTCGAGCCGAACACGACCGTGTCGCGATCCGAGCGCAACGGCGGCATCTGCTTCGGCAACACTTCGCCCAATTCGGCCGGCAATGAAACCTGTTGCGGCCAGATCACGGCTACACGGGTCCAATCGGCCAACTGCTGGCCGATCTTGGCGCCACGGCGTAGATTCTCTGCATTCGCGCGATCGACGCTAATGCCGGCCGCGTCGTCGGCCAGCGCCATTGGTTCGTCGACGTACAGGTTTCCGCCCGTCTGATTGGCAATCGCGGCCAACAGTGCCGCGTCCCGCCGGGGGCCGAGGGCGTAGCTACTCACCGAGATGCGAGCCGCGCGGAGCTGATCGATCAGATGGCGGAACCCATCGGTTCCGAGCAGATTCGCCGTGCTCATCCCGTCGCCGATGTAGAGAATCGTGCGGTTGGTCTTGGCGTCAGCCTCGAATTTGCTCGCGGCGGCACTTAGCACGCCTTCCATGTCGGTCGAACCGAGCGGCAACTCCCCGCGCAGCTTGGCAATCGCGGCGCGCAACTCGCCGCTGCCGGCCGGCAACAGCTTGTCGGTCAGCGGACGGGCATCCAAATCGGCAGCCAACAGTTGCACGCGGTCTTCCGGCCGCAGCTTGGCGACGGCCGCTTCGAGCGCCGCGAAAGCGGTCTCGCGGTACGCGCCGGTCTGGCTGGCCGACGTGTCGAACAGGACGACGACATCGCTCGCTTCCGCGGCTTGGTCCGACGCCGGCGTCAAGCTGAGCGCGAAATAGGTCGGCCCGCCTTCGGCGCCGTACGTGAATAGTTGAGCCTCGGGTTCGGCTGACACGCTCGGCGCAACAAGCGCCGCTAGCAACAGGGCCAAACCGGCAGGGAACTTCTTAGATTGAATCATGCCTCTTACCCGACGATGAATCGACATTGTGAACACTCCGCTAGAGCAGACGTGCCGCGGCGTCGCGCGTGCTCCGGCCGAACGACGACGCAAAATCTCCAAACCCGGCCAAACCAGGACGAACATTCCAACGACCGAGCCGCGGAAAAAATTGCGCGGCCGGGCAATGAAACTTGGCGCCGTCGAAGTTAAGTCCTGAACAGACAACTCTTTGTCCCATTCTGCCCAGAACTTCCGGTTACCCTTATTTTATTCGCCCTGCCCCGCGAACGCTACAAGATTCGCACGTTTTCCCGCTTCGGGCCGTCACCCAGCAATTCGGCTGGTTTTGCCGCGAATATTCCGGGAGAAAAGCGAATTCATCGCTTTTCGATCGTTGGGGCATCGTTTTCCGGCGGCCAGTTCAACCGCTCCAGACGGCTCAAGCCGCGGCCGACGGCGGGTTGCCATCCTCCGCAGCAGTCGAAGTGGACTACCCAATACTCGGCTGTTGGATACAAAAGAGAGACGGGCCACGGCGAACGGCCTCCCACCTTGGACCGTAGAAAACACTTGGCTGGCCAAGTCGGTTTGGCGATCTTGGGGGAGCATTCAGGGGAAGGGTTTGACGAGAAATGAAACGCACGTTTCTAGCTTGTTTCGTGAGCGCGGTGCTGGGCGGCGTCGTGGCCGTATGGCTGGTTGACCCGCATGGCGTCTTGCCCGGCGAGAGTCCTGCGAGCGCCCAAGTGGCCACGTCCTTTGCTCCGCCGGCCACCCTGCCCCCGCCTTCCGGCGTAGCTACCAGGCCTTTCGCAGCAACTCAGTTGACTTCCGAGGAGCTCACGAACATTCGCGTTTATGAGGTCGCCAACCGGGGTGTCGTGAATATCAACACGAAGTTCGACAGCTACGAGCGGTTGTTCGGATTGACCGTCGCGACGCCCGGGGAAGGGTCGGGTTCCGGCGCGGTAATCGATCGCCAAGGCCATATTCTCACCAATTATCACGTCGTCGAAGACGCGAAAGACATCGAGGTGACACTTGCCGATCATCAGCCCGTAAAGGCGAATCTGGTGGGCTACGATGCCGAACACGACATCGCCATTCTCCAACTCAACGATGTGCCAGCCGAACTGTATCCCATCGAGCTTGGGCAATCGGACAACCTCAAAGTGGGCCAGCGAGTCTACGCTCTAGGCAACCCATTTGGTCTGGAACGCACGATCACGACGGGAATCATCTCGGCACTCAATCGGACGCTGCCGAGCCGCGTGCCCGGCCGCGATTTGCAGTCGATTATTCAGACCGATGCGGCGCTCAACCCCGGCAACTCGGGCGGGCCGCTGCTCGACACCAGCGGCCGACTAATCGGCATGAACGTGGCCATCGCCACCAAGAGCGGACAGAATGCCGGCCTCGGCTTCGCCATTCCCATCAATCGCATCGCCCGCTACATCCCCGAATTGATTGCCACCGGCAAGATCACCCGGCCCGACATCGGCATCGTCGCGGTGATGGAAACCGACAAGGGGCTGCAAATCGTGGGCACCAGCGAGGGCGGCCCGGCTGCCAAGTCGGGCCTTCGCGGCTGGCGGATCCTCCGCCAGCAGGTGCGGCGCGGGCCGTTCGTCCAATCGCTTCAGAAGCAGGACCGCGAGTATGCCGACTACATTGTTGCCGTCGACGGCAAGCCGGTGGACAGCGGAAACGCACTGATCGATGCGATTGAAACTCACAAACCAGGCGATACGATCACGCTCACGATTCTCCGCGAGGGGCAGCCACAACAGGTGGACGTCACGCTCGGCGCGACCTAACGCGTCGCCAAATTCTTGGTTCGAATCGGCTGAGCCGGGAAAAATTCCTGCCGATTTGCGAAGCCCCCTGGGACTGGGCAGGCTGCCGTCTTTTCGTGCCATTCCGCGCCGAAGTTCCCGTGCTGCCAGCAGATAGCGTCTACCGGCAACGCATCGGTCGTAAAACACCCATGTCACCCAGACGGCCTCTGCTAGCCAACTGGAATCACTGGCCTGGTTTCCGCCCCTTGAAGTCGCGGCGTGAATCCGTACGTTGCTAGGTGCCGGTGAGCGTTGCGGTGACGCGCTGTGCCTGCCGGACATCCCCAAAACCCCGCCGACGGTGATCCTGCCTCGAACGGATCAGCAGCTTGTGGCTGATTCCATCCGTTTTGTTTGATCCAGTGTAGCTTCCCGCGTCTTGGTGTTCGCACGCGAACTGACCGTCGGTGGTGCTCACCCCCACCGCGAGCACGCAAGAAACCCGGAAGCCATAGCAAGGAGAAGGGAGTTTTCTCGATGGTAAGCTATCTAGCAACTGCGATTCTGGCTGTCAGCGTACTGGCTGGGACGCCTCAGCCCGTCGAGTGGCAAGCCGATTACGGCAAGGCACTGGCCGAAACGCGAGCCGGCGATCAGCCGCTGTTGGTGGTTCTCGACGAGCCGAAGACGGACGACGCCCGCGTCGAGCCGGCCTTGTTGGGCGATGGCACGTCAAACACCCCGGATGCAGAATTGCTGCACCACTACCGCCTCTGCCATGTCGACGCCTCGACGCCCTACGGCAAGAAAGTGGCCGGCGTTTTCGCCGTCAAGCGCTTCCCGCACGTGGCGATCATCGACCGAAGCGGCTCGGTGATCCTCTACTCGAAGTCGGGCCGGATCGCCCAAAACGAGTGGCGCACCGCGCTCCGCACGCATCAGGACGGCACCCGCCCGCTGCACCGCATCAGCTACAAGCTGATCGGCGACTCCTCGGAGCCGTCGCCGACGCCGGCCAACAGCAATTCGAGCTACTGCCCGAGCTGCCAACGGCGTTCAAGATAACGAAGCAGGCACGCAATGCTTGCCGCAGCTTGGTAAAGTAAAGAATGCGGCCCGATGCACCGTCATCGGGCCGCATTTCTCTTCGTTGCGATACGCTCCACAGTGCGTCGTTTACTGACTGTTCGAGCGCTCCGGACCGGGCAGTACGTCAAGCGACAGGTCTTCGACTTTGCCGGCTCGCAGCCGTTCGACGGCGATCGCGCCCATCACGGCGTTGTCGGTGCAGAGGGCGAGCGGCGGGATGTGCAAATCGTAGCCGTGCTTTGCGGCCGACTCGGCGAGCCGGTCGCGGAAGCGGCTGTTCGCCGCGACGCCGCCGCCGACGCAGAGCGTGCGATAACCGGCCCGTTCCAGTGCCAGCTCCGCCTTGCCGACCAGGCAATCGACAACGGCTTCCTGAAAGCTGGCGGCGACGTCGGCAACAGAGCGGGGAGCAAGGAGCGGGGAGCGTGGAGTAAGAATATGGCCCTGCTCCCTGCTCCCTGCTCCCTGCTTTTTCAGTTTCCCCGGTCCAACAACCAAGTAACGCACCGCCGTCTTCAGTCCGCTGAAGCTGAAATCGAGCCGCGTCGCATCGTCCAGCAGCGGTCGGGGAAAGCGGTGGGCCTTTGGATTGCCGGCTTGAGCGGCCCGCTCGATCGCCGGGCCGCCGGGGTAGGGAAGCCCCAGCAGGCTGGCAACTTTGTCGAACGCCTCGCCGGCCGCATCGTCGATCGTGCCGCCCAGCGGCGTGAAATCGGTCGGCACTCTCGCAGCGGTACAGATTCGAATGTCCGCCACTGACGATCAGCCCGACGCAAGGAAACACGTCTCGGCCGCTGGCCATCCGGCAAGCGTAAATATGGGCCTGCAAATGATTCACGGCCACCAGCGGCAAGTTGCGGGCGAGGGCGAGCGTCTTGGCGGCGGTGAGCCCCACCAGCAGCGAACCGGCCAGCCCCGGCATGTTGGCCACCGCGATGGCATCCAGGTCGTCGAGCGTCAGCCCGGCTTTGCGCAGCGCTTCGTCGATCACGGGCAGAATCCGCTCGACGTGCGCCCGCGAGGCAATCTCCGGCACCACTCCGCCGAACCGCTGGTGCAGCGCATCCTGCGATGCGACGACCGACGAGAGCACTTCCAGCTCGTCGGTCACCACGGCCGCGGCCGTTTCGTCACAGGTCGTTTCGATCGTGAGGATCCGCATCGCGCTGCTATGCAACGGCCATTCCGTCCGGCAAGTAGGCGCAATCCGGCTCCTCGGCCAACGGGTCGCCGGTCAGTGCGAACGCCCGGGCACGGCTCCCGCCACAGACGTAGCGAAAATCGCAGATGCCGCACTTGCCGCCGAAACCGTCCGGGTCGCGCAATGCGAGAAACGTGGCGTGTTGCTGGTAGACGTCGACAACCGAATCGGCTGGAAATCGTCCGCAGGGGAGCGGCAGGAAACCGGCCGGGTAGATCTCGCCGGTGTGACCGACGAACATGACTCCCTTGCCGTCTCCCACGCCGAGCGGCGTGCGGCGCGGCCGGCTGGGACGGCGGTTAGGTGTGGCCGGACCGGCCAGCGGATCGCCGTCGTGCTCCATCACGAACCGTCGATAGTGGGGCGCTTCGGTCGTCTTGATCCCAAAGGGTTGCCGATGCGATTGGTGCCACAGTTTTTCGAAGACTTCCTCGTACTGGCTGGGCGAAATCCGCTGCTCCAACAGGCCTCGCCCCACCGGCACCAAGAAAAACACCGACCACATCATGATCTCTAGGTCGGCAAACAAACTCGCCATCGCGTCGATTTGATGCAAGTTGCGGCAGGTAACGGTCGTGTTGACCTGGACCGGCATGTCCAGCTCCCGGGCATCGGCGAGCATCTGCATGGTCCGATCGAAGCTGCCCTGCCAGCCACGAAAGGCGTCGTGCGTGGCCGCGTCCGCGCCATCGAGGCTGATGCCCAGACAACTGACGCCCGCCTGTTTGCACCGCTCGAGCGCTTCGCGCGTGGCCAGCGGCGTGGCCGACGGCGTGAGCGCGATTTGCAGATCCAGTTGCCGGCCGTAGCGGATCAAGTCCAGCAGATCGGCTCGCTTCAGCGGATCGCCGCCGGTAAACACCACCACGGGCGGCTGCGGGAACGAGGCGACCTGGTCCAGCAGCGCGCACGACTGGGCGTGGTTCAGCTCCGCCGAATCGGCCAGGGGTTGGGCCGACGCGCGACAATGCTGGCACGACAGATCGCAGGCCTGCGTAACCTCGTAGTAAAACATCAGCGGCGCCTGGCCGAAATCGAACTTCGAGTCGAGAGGATTCATCGTTTGGCCCACCGGGGGATCAGTGTTGTAATTCGACCTTCCGACCCATCGCCGCCGCGAGGCGCTCGCTCGCCTGCTCGCCCGTGCGAATGCAGTGAGGAATCCCCACGCCGCGGCAATAGTTGCCGGCCAATTCGAGACCGGGCAGCGTGTTGGCCAACTGCTCGATTCTGTGCACGCGTTCGAGGTGTCCGACATGATACTGGGGCATCGCCCGGTGCCAGCGCTTGATCCGCGAGAGCATGGGCGGCCCGCCGACGCCCAACAGGTCTCGTAACTCCTGCTCAACCGACTGCACCACGCGCTCGTCCGACCACTCCAGGACCTCCGGAAAACAGGCGCCGCCCAGGAACGCGCGAATTAGTATTTTACCGTCCGGGGCCCGTCCCGGATACTTGAGATTGCTGAACGTGCAGGCTAGGATCGACCGGCCTTCCACGTGCGGCGCGACGAATCCGAAGCCGTCGAGTGGATGACGCACGGCACTGCGCTCGTAGGCCAGATTCACCACCACACAGCCGGCATAGGGGATTTCGCTCAGCAACTGGGCGAGCTCGCGGTTGGCTGATAGCAGCGCGGGGCCGGCATGGCAGGCCGGCAATGCCAGGATCACTCCACCGCATTTCATCTGCCAGCCGTCTCGCGTGACCCCACCCATCAGCTCGACGCGCCACCCGCCTCCTTCGCCCGGCACAATGTTTTCGACGCGCTGACGGCAGTGGACGTAGCAGCCGGTCAACCGCTTAGCGAGTGCGTCGACGAGTTGAGCCATCCCTCGTCGCGGCGCAACAAATAGGCTGTACTGCGGCCCGCCCGGTTCGGGTTTAGCGCCGCCGTTGGCGAGGGACGCGCGGGCTGCCCGGATCAAGCTGCCGTACTCGCGTTCCATCTCCACGAATTGGGGAAACGTCGCCTGAATGCTCAGCTGCTCGGGGTCTCCCATGTAGATGCCGCCGGCCAGCGGCTGGACCAGCCGTTCGAGTGTTTCGCGGCCGAGGCGGCGACGGCTGAAATCAGCCAGGCTTTCATCTTGTTCGCTCCGCCAACGTGGAATCACACATTCCGCCGCCAGACGCAGCTTGCCCGGCCAGCTCAGAATCGGCGTGGTGACCATTGGCCAGATTCGTTGCGGTGCCATGATCGCCAAACCGGCCGGAACCCGCTGCAATCGGCCGCGACAGACGACGTACACGCCGCTGGGACTCGAATTCGTGCTGACCAGCTCCTGATCGAAGCCGATCCGCCGGCACAAATCGATCCCCGACGGCAGCCGGCTGAGTATGCTGTCCGGGCCTTGTTCGAGACAGTAGCCGTCGACTTCTTCCGTTTGCAGCACGCCTCCGAGCCGGTCGCCCGCTTCGAACAGATGGATTTCCAGCGACGGGTCCAGCGCAGCGAGTCGCTCGGCGGCAGCCAAGCCGCTGATCCCGCCGCCGACAATCGCCACGCGTCGTTCGCCTTCGCCCATCGTCAAATTCTCTCCCAGACCTCTCGCAGTCACGAACAACGACAATGATGCACCCATGCCGGCGGCACGTTCCTGAACACGCGATTTCGGCGAATCTCATGTTCCTGGAGGAACCCGTCCATCTGACGCCCAATTCCCCGCAGCCGCTCCCGCTCCGCTTGCCGGCTGAAGCGTGGCCTTCACCTGCCGCACCGCGATGTACTCGAAAAAGCTCAGCGTACCGCCCGGCGCCAGGAGCCGTCGCAACTTGCCGAGCAACTGTTCGACAAACGCCACGGAGAAATTGTTCAGTGGCAAGCCCGAGACGATCACATCGTATGGCCGATCCTCGGGCAATTCCTCTACGCCCGCATGATGCAGCGTGATTCGCTCGGCATACGGCCGCAGCAATTCATCGTGGGTCAATCGTTCGGCCAGCCGGGCCGCGAACTCGTCGTTGCGTTCCACCAGATCCAACCGATCGTCGGCCCGCATCGCGTGGACGATGTGTCCCGTCACCGCGCCGGTGCCCGGCCCGACTTCGAGAATCCGCCGGCCGCTGGTGCTGGCTTCGCCGTCGCGGACATAATGCGCCAACGCCGCCGACAGCGCCGCCCCGCTCGGCATCACCGCCCCGGTGCTCTCGAACGTGCGGCGAAACTCCCGCAAAAAAACCCGATAGTCGGCCCACGTTTGTCGCATCGGCCCATTCTACGGCAGATGCCCTCAACCCAGATAGCCGCCACCGTGGGTGGCAGAAGCGGCGACCTCGACTGGGTATAATTCCCCGTTTGACGCATAGGCCGCTGGATTCCTCCCCGAGCGATTGATGGACCACACGCACGAAACGCCGTTCGAGAGCCCAATCGATAACCGAGCTCCGACTCAACCTGCAACTTTCGCACCATCGTCGCGCCCGCGAATCGCGCTGCCGGTGCTGCTGTTTGTCGTCACCTGCTACAGTACCATGGGGGCACACGGTCTGGCCTACGCGTGGGCCGTCATGACGACTTTGCTGGCCCACGAATTGGGGCATTACCTTCAAGCCAGGCGATATCGAGTGCCGGCCAGCCTGCCGTACTTCATCCCGATGCCGGCGTCGCCGATCGGCACGATGGGAGCGGTGATCGTCATGCAGCCGGGCATGGGCAACCGCCGCTCGCTGTTCGACATCGGCATCACAGGTCCGCTGGCCGGACTCGTGCCCGCGCTGATCTTCTCAGTCGTCGGGCTCTACTGGTCGCACATCGAGCCAATCGCCGCCCACCGCGGCGGGCTGATGCTCGGCGAGCCACTCTTGTTCAAGCTCTTGTCGTATCTGATATTTGGGCCGATTCCAGAAGGAGCCACCGTCAGTCTCCATGCCGTAGCGTACGCCGGCTGGGTCGGCATCTTCATCACCGCGCTGAATCTCTTCCCGATCGGGCAACTCGACGGCGGGCACGTGCTCTACGCCCTGCTGCTGCGGCGGGCCCACGGCGTGGCCCAGGGACTGCTGATTGCCGTGATGCTCGCGGTTTTCATGTTCGGCTATTGGGGCTGGACGCTGATGATCCTGCTGTTGATGTGGATGGGCCCGATCCACCCGCCCACCGCCAACGACTACGTGCCGCTCGGCACCGCCCGCACGATCCTGGGCTGGGCCACGCTGGCCTTCGTGCCGCTGGGCTTCACTCCCGTGCCGTTTTCGTTCGGGATGTGAAACAACTTCCCATCGCCCGCGTCGCGCTGCCAATTGCGTTGCCCGCAACGCAGCTACACTTCAGCACCGAAGTTGGCGGCAATCCGTGCCAGGCCTCGACCATCCCATGTTGCGGACGCTCCGCTATATTCGACGAATTGACCGTACGGGGCGACCGCGGTAGAGTCGCGAGCGAGTTAATTGTCCCGGCCGATTTCGTGCCGGGCTTGGCGAGGAGGCCGGCATGGCAGGCGACATCGACGTACTGAAAGTCAGCCTTAAACGTCGGACTTTGCTGTTAGGGGTCCTGCAAATCACCGTCGGTTGCCTGATCGGATTCATTCCACCCTCCGCCGTCGAGTGGTTTCGCGGCATCGTGATGGCCCACATCGAGTTCACCGCCAATGGCGTGCTGATGGTCGCCTTTGGCTTTCTGGTTCCCGAACTTCGATTGAATTCAACCGTGCTACGCGTTTGGTTTGTCGCGCTGCAAATTGGCACCTGGACAAACGGCGCAACGGGAGTGGTTGCGGCTTTCACCGGAGCGACTTCGATGCTCATGCCAACGCTGAACGAAAAATTCCCGCCGCCGCACGGCATCGAAAGCTCGCTAGTGACCGGCCTGCTGCTCACATGCGGTGTCACGATCATCGTGGCTTTATTGCTTACCCTCTACGGCTTGCTGCGCTCGAAGTGACAGGCACAAAATGATGTTGAACGATAAAACCGCGATGACATTAGTTGTCTCGATCTTATAAGAGCTTCCGAGATCGACCAACTGGGGACTCGGCCGAACCTCGACCCCAGCCACCCGGAACACCGACCAAGAACCGCTGTAACAAGCTGCTGACAGAGTCGGCTGGTTTTCGGTGGTGGATGGCGATTCTCTCGAAGGGTGGATTTCGTCGGATTCCCGAGGAGCGACGCGATTCGCGGCCGACAAGAACGGCAAGGAACGCTGTTTTTCACGATCATCGTAGAAACGAGCCGCATCGAACTGCCAAAAGCGAAAAACACATCCCCTTTTTCAGCCGCTAGCTAGCGGCCTCGGTGGCGGTTCATCTTGACGCTTTTTCGTCGTTTGCCGATTATGGCCCTTCGGCGTAAGAACCGCCGCGGCGGCCGTGGGGTGCATTCGCAATCTGGCGTTCCACTCCTAGCCAACGACCCTCAAATCATATTTGTGCAATTGGAGGTGCATTCATGCAACGCGACATCGACCTGTTGCGGCTACTACTACTCGACGTCGAGCGACGCGGGGCGACCTGCCCGATCGACACGCTGCGCTCCGACGCGCGGCACGATGGCGAGGATCGAATCCGCTACCATCTGCGGCTACTGACCGACGCCGGGCTCTTGAAAGAAGCCGGGCAAACTTCGACCGGCACGCCCTGCGTGCGGCTCACGCACGATGGGCAAGAGTTCATCGAGTTGTTGCGGAGCGACGCGCGTTGGCGTCGGGCGAAGGCCGTGGTGCTGGCGTCGACAGGCGGCGTGCCGCTCACGGTGTTGCGATCGCTGCTGGCAAAATGGGCCTGGCGGTCGGTCGTGCGAAACGAGCGGCGCCGCGTCGTGCGCGGGCAGCGGCGGATTCATCGTTACGTCGAGCGCGTGGAACCGGAGTTGTGGCTCGATGCCTACGCCACCGATCCGGATGCATTGTGGGATGACGAGCGGCCCCGGTTTGTACACGAACGGGCCGCGGGCCATAGTCGGCGACGGACGCCGGCGGGCTGGGAGCCCGATTTATACAGCGAAGTGGCGGCCGAGCTGTCGGACGGCCCGACTGGCGCGCCGCTGCCGGAACACTTAATTTGATCGTGCTCTGGCTGTTTTTACGGCAATCGAACGACGGGCGTCGTCACGCGGCGATGCCCGTCTTTTCGTTGCCGCCGGGCATTCCCTGCGGTATGGTGCGGACCTACAATCGGAAACGCCGCGGGCAGTTACCGCGCCACGCAATCCTTGCCGTCGGTGATCGATACTCATGCTGCGAATTCACTGCTTCGCATCGACCCAGGTTTTGACACTCTGCATCGCACTGTCGGCTGTAGTATTGTCCTCTGGGCTCACGCTTGCAGCTGACGAGACGAACAACGTCGCTTCCGTTCCAGCGACGATCGAGCTGCACGATTATCTGGTGCTGCCGGCGGTCGGCAACTATGGCCGGCTGCCGCTGCAACAAGACGCGGTCGAAGCCGAGATCGTGGCCGGCAAGTGGCGACCGCCGAGCGACGGCGCCACGGTCGAGTTGCCGGATGGTGAACAGAAATCGTGGCAGGCAACAACCGCCGCCGGCGCCACGCTCGACACACGCGCGCTCCGCGGCGGATATGCGTTTGCCAAGTTTGATTCGCCGACGGAGGAAGTCATGCTGCTCGAGGCGAGTGGTCACGCCGCCGTGTACGTGAACGGCGAATGGCGAACGGGCGACCCTTACGAGCTGGGTTGGCTGCGGCTGCCGGTGCTCGTGCGGAAAGGCGAGAACACGCTGCTGTTCCATCTGGCCAGCGATCAGCTCACGGCGCGGCTCACCGAGCCGCCAAACGCCGTGTTTTTCATGGCGGAGGATCGCACGCTGCCAACGCTTGTTCGTGGCGAGGAGCAGGTGGTCTGGGCGGCGGCGCCCGTGGTGAACGCGTCGCGCGAGTGGCTCCGCGATTTGCAGATCGAATGCCAGCACGAGAGCGGCGACATGCTAACGACACCCACGGTCTCGATCGCGCCGCTGTCGGTGCAAAAGTTCGCGTTTCGCGTTCCACCCGTCAGCGACGAAGCCAACGGCCGACGTCCAATATACAGTTCGCCTGTCGCATGCGGGAGCAAATGCGCCGCCGTTGGCCGAGGCAAAACTGGCGATTAATCTGGTCGGTCCGCACGACATTCACATCCGTACGTTTCGCAGCCGGATCGACGGCAGCGTCCAACCCTACGCGGTTCGGCCGGCCAGCAGCGAAGCCCCGGCCGGCGGATCGACGCTGCCGGGGATGATCGTCACGCTGCACGACGCCGGCGTCGACTGTGCTGCACAAGTTGCGAAGTACGAGGCCAAGGACTGGGCCCACGTCGTGGCGCCGCAGGGCCGGCGACCGTATGGATTCGATTGGGAAGATTGGGGACGGATCGACGCCCTGGAGGCGCTGGCCGACGCTCGCGCGCACTATCCGAGCGATCCTCGACGCATCGATCTTGCGGGCCAGGCGATGGGCGGGCACGGCGTCTGGCACTTGGGCGTGACGTATCCGGATTTGTTCGCGGCGATCGCGCCGAGCGACGCTTGGGCGAGCTTCTGGTCGTACGGCGGCGGGATGCCGTCATTCGAGAATCCCACGCCGATCGAATCGATGATTCTTCGCGGCTATTCGCCGAGCGACACGGTGGAGCTGCTCAGCAATCTGGCCGGCGTCGGCGTGTATGTTTTGCACGGCGCGGCGGACGCGGCGGTGCCCGTCGCTCAGGCACGTTTCATGCGCGGCCGCCTGGCGGGGTTCCACCCCAACTTCGTCTACTTCGAGAGCCCCGCCCCCGAATTCGGAACGGGCGACGAATCTGCCGACTGGCCGCCGCTCATGGAATTCTTTCGGCGGCAGTCGCGCCCCACCGCGGCGGAGCGTACCGCGATCGATTTCACCACAGCCGACCCGGGCATCTCCAGTCGCGACGATTGGGTGACGATCGCCGCGCAGCAGGAGCCGCTCAAACCGAGCCGGGCGGTCGTTCGCCAGGAAGTCGACACGCGGGCGTTCGTCGGCCAAACGTCGAACGTCGCCCGTTTGGCGCTCGACGTGGGCCATTTGCCGCCGGGGCAGTCGGTCGACGTCACGCTCGACGGTCAGCCGATGGAGTCGAATTCCCGGCCGGAGGGCGGCGACCATCGGTTGTGGTTTGAACGCCGAGACGACGATTGGAAGCCAGCCGGGCCGCCGTCGCCGCGGCTCAAAGGTCCAGCGCGGAACGGCTCGTTCAAATCGGCATTCGACCACGGCGCGCTGCTCGTGTACGGCACGGCCGGCGGCGACGAGGAGAATCGCTGGGCGGAGGCCAAGGCCCGCTACGACGCCGAGACGTTTTGGTACCGCGGCGGCGGCTCGTTCGAGCTCGTTCCAGACAACGAATTCGACGCCGCGAAGACGATCGGCCGCAGCGTGATCCTGTACGGCAACGCCGATACGAATTCGGCCTGGGCCAAATTGCTGGCCTCCTGTCCGGTGCAGGTGAATCGCGGCGCGGTTCGTGTCGGCGATCGGACCGAGTCGGGAAACGACTTGGCGATCCTGATGGTCTATCCGCGGTACGGCAGCGACGCGGCGACGGTCGGCGTCGTCGCCGGCACCGGCCCGATCGGTATGGCGCTAACGAATCGTGTCCGCTATCTTTGTTTCTGGAGTCGCCTACCCAGACCTGACGATCGTTGGGGTGAATACCCTACACGACGGCGCCTCGGCGATTCGTGGTTGGGGCTATTTCGCTCCGGATTGGTCGCTTGATTCGCGCGACTTCGCATGGCGTGATCCCCGGTAGCACTATGTCCACCGCAGGGATCGACTTTCTCGTCACGTGCAAAGTCGTGACTCGAATGCTGCGTACGCGAGCGACAGAATCACGCTCCTCCGCAAACATAGTTGCAGGTTCCCCGTATTAGGGGTAGAACAGATCTGTCCGGTTGGCGGCTGCTTCGAAATTTTGTCTCCGTCGGATGCCTGTGACATGTTTCTTGGTTGCAACTAGGGGCTGGTTCACATTGGCCGATTTAAGGCAAAACTCCGGCGAACTGCTGGCCGCCGTCGAGGCAGTCGAGCGTCAGTTTAACGTCGCGACCACTGCTGACGAGGCCGGCGAACAAATTCTCCGATTGCTGGCAAAATTGCCTGAGAGCGAATTGACCCTACTGGCGGCGACAGTTGCAGCGGCTATGCGAGAACAGCGCCGACGAGAGGCGAACGGATCGCACCGCGTGGATGACGATCAGGATCATAGCCACGTCGAAAGCCAGGCCGACGGAAACTTCGAGCATCGGGACGACGCGTTGACGATGGTCGATAGCGGCAAGGAAGGCGGTCCGTCCCAGGAAGCGCTGCGCGAGCAGTCCGCCATTTTGCAGACGATTTTGGAAAGCACGACCGATTTCGTCTACATGAAGGACCGTCAGGGCAGGTATGTCACGATCAATACCGCCGCCGCTGCATTCATCGGCCGACCGGCGGCAGAGATCATCGGCCGTCCAGACGAAGAGCTTTTTCCGTTCGAAATCGCCCGCGAGATTCAGGCCCGCGATCAGCAGCTCTTTGCCGACGCGGTGGAACAAAGGTTCGATGAGACACTTCCCAGCGGTAATCGAGTGCTGCATCTTTCCACTTCCAAGAATATCTGCCGTGACTCGGCCGGAAACGTGATTGGGCTGGTGGGAATCACCCGCGACATCACGGCGCACGTCGAAGCCCTGGAAGCGCTCCGCCAGTCGACATCGTTGCTGGAGAACATCGTCGAACATATTCCCTTGGCGGTATTTGTCAAAGATCCGAAGGACGAGTTTTCGAGTTCGCCTGTGGAACAAGGCCGCCGAGTCGATATTTGGCATCCAATGTGAGGACATGATCGGCTCGAACGCCTACGATTATTGGCCCAAGGAGCAGGCAGATTATTATCATTCCAATGATCAACAAGTGATGACTGATGGCGCGTTTCTCGATATTGCCGAGGAGTCTAGCATGTCGGTCAGCGGCGACCCAATTGTCGTGCATACGCGGAAAATGCCGCTGTTCGATCGCGACGGGGAGCCGTCGCTGTTGCTCGCGATTTGCGAAGACGTCACTGCCCGAAAACGTTCCGAGGAAGCGCTGCGGAGGCTCAGCGCCGGCTTGGCGATTCACGCTAAAGGGGGCAGATGTCGGCCTCTGGGATTGGGATCTGGCAACCAACGAAGTGGTTTTCTCCGAGGAATGGAAAGGACAACTTAGGATACCAGGGTGACGAGATTCGGATCCACGTCTGCGAATGGACAGTCACGCGTTCATCCCGACGACCTCGTCAGTCTGCCACGGCCAAGGTGCATAACGCGATCAAAGAAAAACGGCGGAATACCGATCGGAATTTCGGTTAAGGCACAAGGACGGCAGTTGGCGGTGGATTCTCTCGCTGGGCTCCGTGATCGACGAGCCCCGACGGGAAGCCTGCGCGAATGCTCGGCGTGCATGTCGACATTACCGACCGCAAACAAGCGGAACAGGCGCTGATGGCCAGCGAGGCCCGCTATCGCACGTTCGTCGACCATGCCAGCGATGCGTTTTTCTTGCAGGACGGTACTGGACGGATCGTCGACGTGAATACTCAGGCCTGCATCAGCCTGGGATACGACCGCGAAGAATTGATCGGCATGTTGCCACCTCAATTCGATTCCGACATTCTCCGCCGAGCAGACCGAGCGTGGTGTTGCAGCGGTTGGAACCGGGCGAGATAGTTGCCTTCGATTCTCTCCATCGCCGCAAAGACGGTTCTACTTTTCCTGTGGAGATCCGCCTGCGGCCTTTTTGGGATCAACGGCGAGCGATTCCACATCGGCTCTGGTGCGCGATATTACAGAACGAAAGCAAACCGAGCAAGCGCTGCGAGAGAGCGAAGCTCGGCTGCGAACGTTGCTCGAGAATCTCGAAAAAGTGGCCGTGCAAGCCTATGAAGCGGATGGCACCATCACCTTCTGGAATCGCGCCAGCGAGATTTTCTACGGATATTCGGCTGCCGAAGCACTGGGACAAGACATCGTGGAACTGCTGTTCGCGAAAGCAAGGCCCGGGATGCGGAGCGAGAGATCATGGCCGAAGCGATGCGTAGCGGGCAAGTCGCCGATCGCCGAGGAAATTGGAGCTGTCTCCGCCGCGACGGCTCCACGATCACCGTGTTCTCCAGTCGCGTTGTTCACCCGCGCTCGGGAAAATCGCCGGAATTCTTTTGCTTCGACGTCGACGTCACGGAACGAAAACGGGCTGAGGAGGAACTGGCGATCCGACAAGCCGAACTGCTGCACGCCTCGCGGCTGACCACGGTAGGCCAGATGGTGGCCGAGCTGTCGCACGAGGTGGCCCAACCGCTGAGCGCGATCGACAATTTTGCCGCGGCGAGCGAGCAGATTCTCGAGACTGGGTCGGACCCTGACCTAAAAACCCTGCGCGAATACGTCAGTGCGATCGTGAAACAGAGCGAGCGCTGTGCGGCCATCCTCGAACGGTTGCGCGACTTCAGCCGACGAACATCTACCAGTCGATCCGATTGCGACTTGGGCGAACTGCTTCGAGATTCGGTCGAACTGATTGCAAGTGAGCTACGGAGCAACCACGTCACAGTGCGAATCCAATTGGACGGCGAGCTGCCGTTCGTCTGGGGCGACCGCGTCCAGCTACAGCAGGTGATTGTCAACCTGCTAACCAATGCCCGCGACGCGGTCCAAAATCAGCCGCCCGAGCGCCGCTTGATTTTGGTCAGCGCGAGGGCCGACAACGACGCCTTGGTGTTTGAGGTCGACGATCGTGGTCACGGGATTTCGGGGGAAGCTGCCGTCCACCTGTTCGACCCGTTTTATACGACCAAGGATCACGGCACCGGTATCGGCTTGAGCATTTGCCAATCCATCGTCAAGGAACACGGCGGCCGGATCGAAGCCAGCTCGAATCCGGAGGGAGGCGCGACGTTTCGCGTGCGACTTCCATTGCCGGAACGGAGAAGCACATGACCGACGCCGACGCCGTTTACATCGTCGACGACGATGAAGCCGTGCTCCTATCGGTCAAGGCCATGCTGAGCCAGCACGGCTTTCAATCGCGCGGCTATCTCTCGGCGAATGAGTTCCTGGCCGAAGCGCCGACCGACTGCCCGGGATGCGTGATCACGGATTTGCAGATGCCGGAAGTCAGCGGCGTCGAACTGCAGCAGCGACTGCTGGCCGCAAAAAGCTACTTGGCGGTCGTCGTGGTGACGGGCGTGGCCGACGTGCCCACGACCGTGACGCTCATGGAACAGGGTGCGATTACGCTCCTCGAAAAACCCTACGATCACAATAAGCTTGTCCTCGCCGTCGAGCGGGGACTGTCGCTGAGTCGGGAGCAATGGCTGCGGGCGCGTAGTGAGCAATCGACTCGCCTGCGCCTGCTGTCGCTCACCGAGGAAGAAAGCCAAGTCATGCAGTGCATGTTGACCGGCCAACCGAACAAAGCCATCGCACATCGCCTTGGATTGAGCATGCGTACCGTCGATCGACGGCGGCAGGCAGTGCTGGAGAAAATGGCGGTGAAGACGGCCCCGGAACTGGGACTCCTGCTCGGACAGATTCGCAATTCGCCAAGCGATGGGTCGTGGTTCAGTCGCCACGGCGCAAGACAAATCGTCAATTGATGGGGACAAATTCGCTCGAATCGATGGTGGTGAAGGCGGCTGGTGGTCGTGACAATACCGCGGATTCGCAAGGGAGGAATGAGAGCGAGGAATTAGATACGTAAGCAGAAGTTACGCACACGAGTGCCAACAGGTTGTCACCGCGATTTATTCAACTTGACGAGCGCGGCAATCGAAGCTATTGGTATCTAGTACTACAGAGTGGTGGGGGGCAGGGTTCATACGCCGAGGCGGCGCCGCAGCGCGGCGACGTCGTGACATCTGCGTGTTTATCATCGGGTGAACAAATGGGAACGATTGAAGATCGCACCCCCCGGGTGCGGCTCGACGATCGCGTTCTCCGATGCGTCGCTTGAGGCGGAAGGTCTTGCCGGCAATTGCAAATGCCGTCCGAATCGACGACAGTGACGTCCCCTCGTGAGGGCCACACGTGGGGACTCGTCGGTTGATTGAAAGTGACTGAGTTCGAGTTTTCGTAGTACAGGGGTATAAGTCTTGTTAGCGGAGCTCGTATGCTCAAGTCCGATCATGCGCACCTCTCGACGATTCGCCTCGTTGTCGTTACACGACGACGACTCGACGGCGAAGCGCTCGCGGCACTGTTTCAATCGCACGCACACTTCCGGGTCCTCTCCGCTAACGACAAGCATCAAAGTGGCGTCGACCGTCGCCAAGCACCGCCAACCCGACGTGATGCTGTTCGACGGCAGTTTGTTCGGCCGGCCCGGCGGCGAGAGCATTGCTTCGTTGAGGCAGCAGTTTGGCGAAGTACCGGTCATGGTGCTGGACGAGGAAGCAAACTACGGGCACCTGGCGGCATTGATGAATCTGCCGTGCGCCGGGTACTTCACTCGCACCGCGCCGTTTCCCGAATTGGCCGAAGGAATCCGACGCTTGCTTCGCGGAGAGAACGCGTTCGATTCCACCATCGCCCAGCGTGTTCATCGAACGCCCCATGGCTGGCGGTTCCGTCATGACCCGGATACAAAACCCTCCGCGCAGCTCACCCCGCGAGAAATAGAGGTTTGGAAGCTCATTGCGCAGGGACACTCTGTCAAACGGTGCGCCGAACTGCTCCGTCTTGCTCCCAGCACGGTCGACAATCACAAGTCGCATTTGATGAAGAAGCTGGGGGTTCATAAGGCGCTCGACCTGACGCGGCTGGCGATTCGCGACGGACTGGTTTCGGTTTAGCCCAGTTCTTCGAATTCCGTGGCTGAACGACACTGCCCCAGCATCCGGCCGTTGGCGGCTGCGGCCGCGCCACAGCGATCGCCCGCGGGCATCGAATGGAAGCTGTAAACACGATTTCGCGTCACTCCAACGCGATGCCGGACGGCGTCATTTCGCGGAAAGACGGCCCATACAACGAGAGCCTCGCTTCCCGCGACCGGTGACTGTGCCATGGTCCGGCGGCAGCCGAGCCTCGTCTGTCGGACACGGTCGATTCGAGGTATACTTGCAGATCGCGCCGCTAGTCGGCGCAACCGGGCGTTTCCCGAGAGAGTTCTGCGGACTACGAAGACTCGCTTCCCATGCCGAAATATGTCGTTCGTCACGGCGTCATGCGCAACCTCGGCGTGTTTTACACGCGCGGGAACGACGCCTACGCGCGCTCGCAGCAAGTCATTGCCCGGACCCATCGCGGCCTGGAAGCAGGCGAGGTGCTGTGCGAGGCGACCGACGAGGCCGTCGGCCAATTGGTCGACCCGAAACAGGGGCAGATTCTCCGCCGCGTCTCCGACGACGACGTCCTCGAGCTGCGCAAAATGTTCGAGCAGGAGCGGCGCGAATATGCAATCTGCCAGCAGCGGATCCAAGAGCTCAACCTCAACATGCAGTTGGCCGACGTGGAACACCTCTATGGCGGCGAGCGGGTCGTCATCTATTACCTGGCCGAGGACCGCATCGACTTTCGCGAGTTGGTAAAAGTGCTCGCCAAGGAATTTCAAACGCGGATCGAGATGCGGCAGATCGGCGTCCGCGACGAGGCCAAGTTGCTGGCCGACTATGGCGACTGCGGCAAGCCGGTGTGCTGCAACACGCATTTGAGCGAGATGCCGCCCGTCTCGATGAAAATGGCCAAGCTCCAACGCGCGACGCTCGACCCCAGCAAAATTTCTGGCCGTTGCGGCCGCTTGAAGTGCTGCTTGCGTTACGAGTACGACACCTACCAGTCGTTGCAGCGCGATCTTCCGCCCGTCGGTGCGGAAATCGTGACCACCACCGGCCGGGCCCGCGTACTCGCCCAGGAAATCCTCGCCGGGCAAGTGCTCGTGGAAACCGAGGACATGCGCCGCATCGTGATCAACACCGCCGACGTGCTCACGGTCCTGACACGCGGCAAGAAACGCAGTCCCGAACCCCGAGCGGCCGACGACACGTCGATCGCGGAAGTCGAGACGATTGTTGTTGCGACGGAAATACTCGTCGACGATGTTTCCCCGTCGGAATTGCCCAGCGAAGAATTGGCCGACGACGAAAGCGACCCGACGTTGTAGAATTGGTTGGCGGGTGATTTCCCGGTTGCATCCCATTTCAGGCAAAACCTCGACGCGCGGCGGTTGCCCCGGCGACCGGCGGAGCGGACAATAATAGCATGATCGATCCCACGCATCCCTTGGCCGAGTTGCTTCGGCGCGATAAACGATTCCATCTCGACGCGTACGTGTTTGTCTTCGACGCGCTGCGCTACGCGCACGAGCAACTCGGGCTCGGCAAGTCGCCTGGCTCGATCGACGATACGATCGTCGCCGACGAGACGGAAGAAGATCGGCACATCACCGGCCAGCAGTTGTGCGAGGCGATTCGCCAATATGCGATCAAGCAGTACGGCGGCCTGGCCAAGAGCGTGCTCGACCATTGGGGCGTGCATGGAACCGGTGATTTTGGCGAAATCGTGTTCAATCTGATTTCGATCGGTCAGATGCGGAAGACCGACAGCGACCGACGCGAAGACTTTGATCACGTCTTCGAATTCGATGATGGATTCCGAAACACGTTCGGACCTCTCACGTCCGATTCGGGAAAGGGACGCCATTCGTGAAAACCAGCCGCTGGTCACTCGTGGCCGCCTGCACGTTGCTGTTGGTTTGGAATCTGTTCTTATTGGCGATGGTGATTCATGGCTAGACAGATCGTGCGGCTGACGTTGGCGATTCGGCTGGCACTTTGCCTTGGGACGGCTGCCGCATTGGCTGCGACGGAAGAACGACAACACGTCGGGCCAGACAGCACGGCATATCAGCAAGCCGTCGGCCGGGGTATCGAGTATCTCGGGCAGGCCCAGTCCGACGACGGCTCCTATAGCCGGGAAGCGGGTCCTGGCATCACGGCGATCGTCGCCACCGCCATGCTGCAGAGCGGCCGCACGCCCGACGATCCCCAGGTCGCCAAAGCAATTGAGTATGTCGAGGGCTTCGTTCACGACGACGGCGGCGTTTACGCACCCGGCAGCCGCTATCAAAACTACGAAACATCGCTGGCGATTCTCTGCTTTGCTGCCGCCAATCGCGACGGTCGATACGACGAGCTCCTCCGTAAGGCCGAAGCCTTCGATAAGAAAATTCAATGGGATAGCGACGAAGGATACGACAAAGCGAGCATGAGCTACGGCGGCGCCGGCTACGGTTCGCATAGTCGGCCCGACCTGTCGAACACGTCGTTTCTAGTCGACGCCCTGCGTGCGGCCGGCACCGCGACTGACGACTCGGCGCTCGAAAAGGCGCTGGTCTTTGTCTCGCGCTGCCAGAATCTCGAGTCGCAGTACAACACAACCGAATTCGCCGCCAAGGTGAAAGACGGCGGGTTCTACTACACGATTGCCGCGGGCGGTGAGAGCCAGGCGGGTAAGACGCCCGACGGGGGCCTCCGCAGCTACGGCTCGATGACTTCCGCCGGGCTGAAAAGCATGATCTTTTGCGGCGTCGGTCCCGACGACCCGCGGGTCAAGGCGGCCTACGAATGGGCCCGCAAGCACTACACGCTTGCCGAGAATCCCGACATGGGCGCCGACGGAATGTATTACTACTTCCACACGTTCGCCAAGGCCCTCGACGCGGTCGGAAACGACACGCTGGTCGATGCCGGCGGCGCTTCGCACGATTGGCGACGCGAACTGGCCGAGCGGCTCTTCGAATTGCAGAAGAGCGACGGCAGCTGGGCCAACACGAGCCAGCGCTGGCTCGAAGCCGACCCAAATTTGGCGACCGCCTACTCGTTGCTGGCACTCTCCTATTGCCAGCCGAAGGCCGCCAGCCCCTGATTGAACGTGGAATCAGACACTCAGTTCCGAAACACATCGGAACGTAAGAGAATTTGCGTCACAACGAGCGCAGAAACGACACCGAGTCGCCGATTTCGCCCATCGGGTCGACCGCGTTTTGCCGCTCGATGGTGACCCAGCCGCGGTAGTTGAATTCCTCGAGCTGGCCAAGCAGAGCGGGCAGGTCGGCCGCGCCCCGACCGATTTCGACTTCGATCACCTGGCCGCGGGCAAGATCGCGCACGGCGTCGCAGGCGTGGACGTGGAGCACCTGGCGGCCCAGCGCGGCGACCGCCTCGGCCGGGTCGTGGCCGTGGTGGATCAGGCCACTCGGGTACAGATCGACGCCGACGGTTTGGTCGGGCAGCGCAGCGAGCAGCCGTGCGAGTTGGGCGACGCTTTCGCTGCCAGTTTGAAGGGCCAATCGTGCGCCCACGCGATCGCCGTACGCGCCCAGGCCGGAGAGCACGTCGACCAACCCCGCGAATCGCGGGTCGTTTTCATCGTCGGGGACGCCGCCTGCACGGTTGATGACCACGCCGGCGCCCAGCAACTGGGCGAACTTCATCGCCGCTTGGGTGGCCAAGATGCGTCGATCCAAAGCGTCCGGGTTGTCGTAGCCGCGCCGCGTGATGAACGACACCGCGGAGACGCCTAGGCGGAGATCGGCAAGAAGCTTGCGGAATTGGCGGATTCCGGTCTGCGAGAGCTCATCAGGCGTCAGCTCGTTGCGGGCGTCGATTTCGACGCCGTCGGCCCCCAACCGCGAGGCTGTCTGCAGCGCCTGCCGTAGCGGTTGCCGAAGATTGCGCGTCTCGATGCCGATTTTGAGGATTGACACGGTTGCAACGTCCAACGAAACGTAGCTGGTCCGCCGTGACGACGCGATCGCTTCGCCATGCGGTAGATTTGTCGATGAACAAGTATCTTCGATCTGCCGCGGTTTGTCACGCCACGACGCTGCTCAAACTCGTCGCATTTGGCTTGGCCGCAGTCTCGCCGGCGCTCGCCGGCGCTACGGAGGTCGAGCGCCCCGCCGACGCGATCGAAGTTTTTCATTGTGCGTTCGACCAGCCCTGGGACGTCAACTTCGACGAGTGGCCCGACCGCTGGGTGAGAAGGTCCGACGGCAACTACCCGCATTACGTCGAAATTCGCGTGCGCGACGCAAAAGACGTCACCGCTTCCAGTGGCCGCTATTTAGAATTCGATTTGGACGGCGCGTCGGCCGCTGTCTCGAGTCCGCCGATCCGCGTGATGTCGCGCTTCAGCTATTTGCTGGCGACGCGGCTTTACGTCAGCGGCCTGAAGTACAGCAGTGTCACCGTCATCATCGACTTTTACAACGCGGCCGGCAAACTACTGCAGACCGAGAAACGAGCTCTGAAGCCGACGACTGACGGCTGGCATACGATCAACATCGAATCGATCGACCCGCACGACGAATCGATCGACCGCGCGGTGATCAGCCTGGACATAGAACGCGGCGCCCGCGGCGACCTCCAAGGCAAAGTCTGCCTGGACGACGTGTGGCTCGCCCGGTTGCCGCGCATCACGGTCTCGACAAACTGTCCCTACAACGTATATCCAGACAAAGCCGACGTCGTGGTCCGCTGCGAACTGTCCGGCATACGCGAGCAGAACCCCGAAATTCGCTTTCAACTCCTCGATGCATCAAGCAAAGAGCTGCACGGCGGCAGCGTGCACTTGAACGGCCGGCTGATCGAGGAAGACACGAAGAAAGCTTCCGACATCGTTGACGGAATCGGCAATTCGCCCAAAGGGAAAGCGTTTGAAGGCGTCACCGAATGGCGGCCGAAGATTCGGCATCACGGGTTTTACAGCGTCGTCGTGACCATGCTCAGCTCGGACGACTCGGGCAGGCAAACGGACGACGAACGCAAGATGGACCGTCGGGTGATCTGGCTGGCGGTGGTCCCACCGCTAGAGATGCCGCCCGACGGCGATTTCGGCTGGACCCTCCCGGAGGGCGATCAACCATTGTCGTTTCAACAGCTTGCCGGCCTGCTGCCCAACGTCGGCATCAATTGGATCAAGATACCGGCCTGGTACGACGTCGCCTTGCCCCGCCGCGGCGACGATATTATCCGTTTCGTCGAGATGCTCGGAGCTTCGAACATCGAAGTCGTGGGAGTCATCGACCGCCCGCCCGCCGGATCCGAAATCGCACAACGGATGGGCCGCAACGCGACGATCGCCGACCTGTTGTCGTTCGATCCCACGGTCTGGCTGCCGGCGCTCGATCCGGTCATGTCGCGACTTTCGATGCGGCTGCGGTGTTGGCAAATTGGCGCCGATGGCGATACGGGCCTGGTCGGATTTCCGAACCTCGGCCAACGGATCAGTGAAGTGCGCGATCGACTGTTTCGTTTCGGTCAACAGGTGAAGCTCGGAGTGCCTTGGGCCTGGGACGGCGCGACGCCAACGCCGGCCGACGCAACCTGGGAATTCGAGCAGTTGACGCCCGATCCCGCCCTGACGTTGGAACAATTCGAAGCGTTCCTCGCAAAGACGCCTCAGAAAGGTCTCTCGCGCTGGGTCACGATCGAGCCGCCGCCACGCCCGGACGATCCGGCGCAGCTGAACTCCGCCGAATTGGATGCGCGAGCCACGCAATTCGTGCGAAAAATTGTCGCGGCGAAGGAGAATGGCGTCGGCGGCATTTTCATCTCGCGGCCCTTCAACGACAAGAACGGCTTGATGCGCGCTAACGGCATGCCGGGAGAATTGCTGCTGCCGTGGCGGACTAGCGCCGCCATTCTGGGCGGCGCCACCTACTTGGGTTCCATCCAACTGCCCGGCGGAAGCGAGAATCGCAACTTTCTGCGGCCGGACGGCAAAGTTGTGATGGTCGCGTGGAGCAAGACGCCAACCCAAGAAGTGCTGTTCCTCGGACGCGACGTGCAGCAGATCGACGTTTGGGGAGGCGCAAGTCGCCTCCACAGGAAGACGGTCGGCAAGTGATCGAGGTTGGACCGGTGCCGACGTTTGTCCTCGGTCTGAGCGAACCGGTGGTCCGCTGGCGAATGGCGCTGCAATTCGAACACGATCACGTCGAAAGCATTTTTGCCAAACCGCACCCCAATGCCGTCCAATTCCAAAACTTCTTTCCCCAAGGCGTGGGCGGCACGATTTCGATCGTCGCGCCTCAATCGAGAGAAGATCGTCTGGCCGGGGACGAGAATACTCTCGAGGGGCGCAGCCTGGCGTCCGATCGTTGGTCGATCGAACCGCCCCAAGGCACGTTCAATCTGGGCATTGGCGAAGCGAAGAGCTTTCCGTTCGAGGTTCGGCTCAAGAACGCCATCTTCGGCGAACAACCGATGCGCGTGGACTTTGTCGTCGACGCGGAGGAGCAGTACCACTTTAGCGTCTTTCGCAACATGTGGGTCGGTACGGGCGACGTGACGATCGACGTCAAGACGCATCTCGAAAAAGACGGCATGTTGATCGTCGAGCAGTTGATGACGAATAACTCGGACCGATCGGTCGATTTCAAATGCAATCTATACGCCAAAGGACGTCGCCGGCAGCGGTCCCAAGTCTATCGACTCGGACCGACGATCGATCGCAAAGTCTATCGTTACCCCAACGGCGCGGAGCTGGTTGGCAAAGAGTTGACGCTCGAAGCAGAGGAAATCGGCGGCGAGCGCGTGCTCAAATACCGATTCGTTGCCACCAAAGACAAACCGCCGGAGAAACCGCCGGAGCCGGACGATGATTCGCAGCCCAAGCCTGTGGCCAATGCAACGGCACTCAGTGCGCCGACGTCGAGCGAGGCGGCGACCGGCCAACTCTAGATTCGCGTTCCAACGACGCGGCTCGTCCGTCAAAGCCAGCACGACCAACGTCGATTCAATCTCGACGTTTGGAGCGGTCGAGCCGGGCTGGTTGACCCGGCACGTCACCAGCCTAGAATGGACTACCCACTGTTCAAACAGCGCCACAGGACCTTGGTGAACACCATGACGCAGTCGCCGGTACGTTTTCTGACGGCCTTGCCCGTCTTCAACGAAGCCTCGCACGTGGATGCCGTGCTGGACGAGGTCGTGCGTCACGCGGCAGACGTTTTGGTCGTCGACGACGGATCGACCGATGGCACGGCAGAGCGACTAGCGGCCCGTGACGACGTGTTCGTCGTTCGCCACCCTGAGAATCGCGGCTATGGGGCGGCGCTTAAAACCGCGTTCGACTACGCGATTCGATTCCGTTACGACGTGCTCGTGACCATCGACTGCGACGGGCAGCACGAACCCCAGCGGATTTGCGAACTGGTCGCCGCCTGCCGCGACGCCGACATTGTCTCCGGAAGTCGCTATCTCGCGAGCAGCGACGCCGTGAGCCAAGCTCCGGCCGAGCGGCGACAAATCAATCAACTGATCACGCGCGAAGTCAACGATCGTCTCGGGCTCGAATTGACCGACGCGTTTTGCGGATTCAAGGCGTATCGCGTCTGCGCGTTGGCGGAGCTGTCGATCACCGACCCGGGCTATGCCATGCCGCTGGAACTTTGGGTGCAGGCGGCCCACGCGGGCTTGCGGATCGTGGAAGTGCCGGTGCCGCTGATCTATCTCGAAGAGAAGCGAAGCTTTGGCGGCAGCCTCGATGACGGCGTCAAGCGGATGGAGTACTATCACCAAGTGCTCGATCGCGCGATCGCGGCGACGAAGGACGACCACCGCACGTTGGCAGCCCACCCAGCGCGCATGCGCAATAGTGTTGCGGCCACGAGCCGGCAGACCCTCGTCGACGACCTCTGTCCGTTCTTCCCATGCTGATGGCCGAAGCAGCCCCGTACCGGCGTTTTCGCGCGCCGCAGGAAGACGGCCAGACGCTGGTCGAACCGCCCCGGCAGTCGCTGGCCGACATCGTCGCGCGCAATCGGGCGCAGCTGGCGAGTCTCGATTGCGAGATGCAGGGCAGGTCGCTCCTATCGCTGGCGGTCGACGCGCGACGGTCGCTGGTCGAGCAGGCGGTTGCGTATACCAAAGAGTACCGCGACGTTTCACCCCGGCACCTGGAGGCTCAGCAGGCCGGCGGGCCGATGATTCTCTCGGGTCACCAGCCGCAACTCTTCCATGCAGGAGTCTGGTACAAGAACTTCGTGCTGGGCGATCTGGCAAGAGAGGTCGACGGCGCGGCGATCCATCTGCTCATCGACAGCGACCTGTGTCGAGCGGCGTCGATTCGCGTGCCATCCGGCTCAGTCGACGCGCCGTACGTCGAAACGGCGCCGTTCGACAGCTCGGCCGTGGAGGTGCCCTACGAAGAACGTACCATCGCGGATGCGACGACCTTCCGCGGATTCGCCGACCAAGTGCGCCAGCTGCTGCGGCCGTTCGTGGCCGACCCGCTCGTGGATTCGTTGTGGCCGCTCGTGCTCGACGGAAACCACGCCGAGGGCAATTTGGGACGGCAAATCGCCCGCGGACGGCACCGGCTCGAGGCCGAACTGGGGAACGACACGCTGGAACTTCCGCAGAGCCGCGTTTGCCAATTGCCAGAGTTTTACTGGTTCATGGCCCACCTGCTGGCACATCTGCCGAGGTTCTGGGCCGCCTACAACGACTCCCTGGCTGCTTACCGGCGAGTCCACGGCTTTCGCAATCGAGCGCATCCGGTGCCCGACCTGGCGGAAAGCGACGGCTGGCTGGAAGCACCGTTCTGGATGTGGACGGCCGACGATCCGCGTCGCCAGGCGGTGTTTGCCCGCCAACAGGGCTCCGAGGTCGTGGTCAGCGACCGTCACGGGCACGCGATCACGCTCACTCTGTCTGCAGAGCAGGACGCCGATTTGGCCACCGCACAACTGGCCGAGGCGGCCGCCCGGGGCATCAAGCTCCGCACCCGGCGCTGGCCACCACGCTGTTTGCCCGGCTGCTGGTCAGCGATCTGTTCCTGCACGGCATCGGCGGCGCGAAGTACGATCAGGTCACCGACGACGTCGCCCGACGTTTCTTCGGCTTCTCGCTGCCGGAATATGCCACCGCTTCGGCGACGCTTAGGCTGCCGATCCCGCACTTGACCTTGGGAGCAGGCGAATTGCGTTCCGCACGGCATCAACAGCGCGAACTTGCATATCACCCGGAACAATATTTGCCGGCCAGCGGCGTTTCGGAGGTCGCACTGGCGACCATGGCGGAGAAACAGCGTTGGATCAACACGGCGAAGTCGCCGAAAAATGCCCGCACGCGCCATGCGGCCATCGCAGCGGCCAATGCGTCGCTCCAGGCCTTCGTTGAGCCGCAGCGCACGCGATTGGAACGCGAACGGGCCAGCGTCGAGCGGCGGCTCGCCAACAACGCGATCCTGGAATCGCGCGAATACTCGTTCTGCCTGTTTCCACGAGAACACTTCGAGCGGTTGCTTGGCCGGTAGTTACGTCTTTCCGGCCACGCCTTCACCGACTACTGGACGGCGTGTCGAAGAAGCCCTAACCTATCGGGATGCTGGTGCAATTGCGGCGCTTCGCGGGCCGCGGGTAGAGGTCACGGCAGAGACGGCGAGCGAACATGGAGTTCGACACGGGCGAGCCACGGAAGAACGGTCTGCCATTCCAGGGGCACGCGCTTCAGCCTGGGGCGACTCGGCTTGTCACCGCCAACGCCGGCGATCACAAGTTAGTCTACGGTCTCTTGCGGGCCGCGAATCAGGCGCCTGCCTACGAGAGTTTTCTTGCCTGGCTCGACGAGCCGAGCTACGAGCCCGTGAATCGGCTGCTCGTCAAGCGCGACTCGCAGTTGCTGGCGCATGTTCAAGTGCTGGATCGCGTCGCCTGGTTTCACGGAGCAACAATTCCCGTCGGCTGCGTCGACGAACTGGTCACGCTGCCCGAGCATCGCTCCGTCGGCTACGAGCGGTTGCTGCTCTCCACTGCCGAGCAAACGCTCCGCAATCGCCGGGCGGTGGTCGCCTTTGCACGCACCGATCAACGCAGCGTATTTCGCGACGCCGGTTGGAGCGAAGCGGTCGGCCAGCGGCACACGGAAGCCAACGTAAACGACATACTGGCCAGGCTTTCGCAGACACCGGCGCCGCCACCCTTGCGTCGCGTCCGACCGCTCAGGATCCGACTTTGGCGGCAAGTGGAGCTCGACGCGCTGCGGCACGTCTATCGCCAAGCAATGCGGGCCACCTGGGGAGCGATCGACCGCTCCGAGGCCTATTGGCGGTGGCTCGTGAATCGCCGGGCACACGACGAGTTGATCGTCGCCATCCACGGCCGCGACGATTGGGACGTGCTCGAGCGCGCCGGCCCACATCGTCGGCTATGCGATGACGCGCGGATCGCAGGTCGTCGAGCTCGCAACGCTGCCGACGTTCGACCAAGCCGCGGAGCCGCTGCTCGCGCGGGCCTGCCAGGATGCGATCGAGCAGGACCATCGCGTGCTGTCGCTCCGCCTGCCGTCGTCCGATCCGCTGCACGACGTGTTGCTGGCCGCCGGCGGCAGCTGGTCCACGGGCGGACGCAACGGTACGCAACGCTGATGCTCAAGCTGCTCGATCCTGTCCGCTGGATCGAGGGCCTGCAGGAAGTGCTGGTCGAGCGGGCGACGGCCGCCGGCCTGGCCCTGCCGTTGACAATCGACTTTCGACACCGGTCGGCGCGAATATCGCCTCGAGCTCACGCACCACGGCGGGCAACTGGTTCGGGCGAAGGGGGCCCCGGCCGACGTGCGTTGCTCGCCAGAGCTGCTGGG
>CAWKBR010000015.1:0-97120 GCA_963847875.1 uncultured Planctomycetota bacterium
GGAAATTGGAGGCGAACTTGCCATCTTCGCGCCGGGTGACTTCTTGCTCGCCTGCGCCGGCGCGGGACTGGGCCATGCAGCGGCGCATTGTGACGCAGACGAGGCGGCTGCTCAGTCACTCGACACGCTGTCCAGCGACTCGCCCGATGCGATGAACGGCGCCAAACCCAATGCAATGAAGCACAAGAAACACCCTATAGAAGCCACGGATATCAAAACTCTTTTCGATTCAGCCAAATCGAAGGCCAAACCTCTTCAATCTCTCCGGACTTCGGCGCCCGTCTTAATCGTTTTGGCTCTCGTCGATGTCGCTCAATCCGCTCTCGCCGGTGACCGACTATCAGTCGATGCTCAATCGCATCTTCTGGTTCACGTCGGCCTCCGCGCTCGCGGCGACTTGGATGCTCCGCCTTTACATTTCCGACCTCGATGGCTGGCTCAGCCAAATCGACTTCACGGTTGCGCTGGGCGGCGATAAGAACCTGCCTATGCCCGGTGGCTACCTCCTGCCCGCGCTCGCCGTCGGACGGCTCACCCGCGTCTACCACCTCCACGCCCGCATCTCCGATTGGCTCGGCATCCGCGAATGCTTCGACGTCGAGGTGATCATCGCCGAGCTCGCCGCCCAATCGTCGTCGACCTTTCCTCCATCGACGTCGACCAATTAACGCACTCGCGCCACGGCGTCATGCACCGCGCAGTTCTATTCGTTCGTGGGCAGCTCGCGGCCGCAAATCGATCCGCAACTGATCCAACAAGCGCTCGACGCCTGGTCGTGGCTCTGGATCGGCATCGAAGCGACCCTCGGTTTCACGCTGACCGGCCTCGGCCTCGTCGCCGGCGGCCTCTACGAAGCCGGCCTGCTCACGATCGGCGGCACGCTGTTCGCCGCCGCGATCAGCCTCCCCACCCTCCGCAGCCAATGCCGCCGCTACGCCATCGCCCAAGTCCGAGCCATCCTCGCCGACCCCCTCCGCGCCGCAACCGTCCGAGCCGCCTTCGCCGATCTAGTCCCACCCCACGTCGCCCACCGCCAAGCCGCATAAACCGACTCCGCAATGCGTTTCTCCCGCCGCCAACCGCACCACTTACAGCCGCAAAGCGGCGCAAGGTAATAACCAGGCGGCGTGAGCTCTGGACCCGTTGGAGCTCATTTGCCTCACTCGGCGAGCAGCGCGCGAAAGCCGGCCTGTCGAAAATAGTGGTCTGAACTCGGGCGCTCCGTCACGCCCTGTTCCTGCATGACAACCATCGATGTGCGATCGGTAAGCGACCATTCCTTGTTCACGACGGGCCGCGAAGAAGCGACTGCCCTGTCGAACAGCTCTTGGCTCGCGACGATCACCGTCGTTGACGCATCCGCGGCGACTTCTCGAGCAACAGCAAGAACACGTCTCGATCCGCGCCCGGCTGAACGCGTCGCCCACTTCCATCAGCACCCACGACGTCGTGATCAACAGCCGTCCGACGATTGCGAGAACGCCAGGCACTTTGCGTGGGCCTTGTCGCGGGGTTCGCCGGCCCCAAGAAATAGAACATGTCCCGCAAACACGGCACTCGTCCTCAACGTCCCGTGCAGATAGTGGTCGTGATTCTCGGCCATGTCGTCGGGTAGATTCCGCCGCCCCGATGATGTTCTTGAACCGCTCGGCCAACGTCTTTCGCACCCCGTCCTCCGCGGGCGGAGCCACCACTGGCACAATGCAGACCTTCATCCCGTCCGGCAACGTCGTCGGCTCATCAAACACGGCCACGCCGTTCTCAATATGCCCTTGAAACACCATCGCAGCGTCCTCGCGGTCGTCACACGATCCACCGCAATATTATACCCTAGTCCAGCCAACCGTGCCGGCCTCATTCTGCCGCCGCAATCATGCGATCCATTCTGGCTGATTACCGACGGCCAATAGCCAACAACTTCCTAGCCCGCCGCCCCCTCCACTCAATCCAAGCCGGAGTCCTTTGCAATTGACCAATCCGCTCGCCGGGCGAGTGGGATTGCCAACCGTTTCATGCTACAACATGCTGCATGATGCAACGCCCTCTCATCGTTGGCGAATCCGCTGTCGCCATTCGGCAACCGAAAACCGACCAGCTGATTCTTGGGCGTTGGCTCAAGGAAGCGGCCGCCGACAAGCGCCTCGATGACGACGCCATCCAAGCCGCCCACGCCATCGTTTGCAAATGGGCCGACCTGGAGTCCAAGGGTCGACTGGCCAAGCTCAAGGAAACCCAACTCCAGGGCGACTTTCTAAACGAAGTCTTCGGCCAGGCCCTCGGCTATCGCCGCGCGGCCGACAACGAGCCTCTCTGGCATCTCGAACAACACCTCACGATCGACTCGAAAACGCCCGACGCAGTCCTCGGCCTATTCCGCCAGGATGAGCACATAATCCCGCTGGCCGTGATCGAACTCAAGGGCCCGACCGTCCATCTCGACCGCGACCGCTCAAATGGGCGCACCGCGGTCGAACAATGCTGGGACTACCTGATCGATTTGCCGCGTACCTGCCGCTGGGGCATCGTCTCAAACATGGTGAGCTTCCGGCTCTACGAACGCGACTCGACCAAGCGGGCCTATGAGCATTTCTCGCTGCAATCCCTCCGCGACCCCAACGAGTTTCGCAAATTCTACGTCCTGTTCCATCGCAAAGGACTGATCGAGTCGACCGCGGGTCAGCCCCCGCGGGCCGAGGCCCTGCTCGCACGCACCCTCAGTCGCCAGCGCGAAGTCAGCGACAAGCTCTACGATCAATACTCCAAACGCCGCACCGATTTGATCGTCCATCTACACCACAAACTCGGCCACCCGGTCGACAAGTCCATCGAGTACTGCCAGCGCCTGCTCGACCGCATCATCTTCATCGCCTTCTGCGAGGATCGCGATCTGCTGCCCACCGAAACGATCAAGGCCGCCTACGAAAAACTCCCCGGCTTCTCGCCCGTCACCAATCCCCGCTGGCAAAACTACAAGAACCTGTTTCGCTTCGTCGACGGTGGCAGTCCGGACAAGCGCATTCCGCCTACAACGGCGGCCTGTTCGCCGTCTCTCCCGCCGACGACCTGGAACTCGAAGACGAATGGACCCAATTCTTCCATTGGGTCGGTGAGTTCGACTTCGCCGACGAAGTCAATCTCGACGTGCTCGGCCATCTGTTCGAGCGCTCGATCACCGAGCTCGAAAAGCTCAAGACGGGCGGGCTCTTCGGCGACGCCGAAAAGGCGGAACGCTTTGCCGCCATGCCCCAGTCGGTCAAACGAAAACAGCTCGGCATCTACTACACCCCGCCCGAGCTCACCAGCCGCATCGTCGACTACACTGTCGACGAGCTAATTGCCGAGCGGTTTAAGCAATTGGCCGTCGACCGCGGCATCGACTCCGCCGAAGCCCAGCGGGGCAACGTCCCCGATGATGAGGCCTACTGGCGAGGCTGCCTCAAAATCCTGCAAGACTTAAAGGTCGTCGACCCGGCCTGCGGCTCCGGCGCGTTTCTGTTCCAGGCCTACAACGTGCTCGAACATCGCTACTTCGAGGTCATCGGCCACCTCGAAAAACTCGATGCCCCCGACGCCGCCGACCTCGCCGACCGCGTCCCTCACTTCATCCTCCAACAGAATCTCTATGGCGTCGATCTCTCGCCCGAAGCGGTCGAGATCACGCAGCTCGCCCTCTGGATCCGCTCGGCCACCGAAGGCCAAACGCTGGCCACGCTCTCGAAGAACTTCATCCACGGCAATTCGCTCGTGCACGATGCGACGATCCATCCCGACGGCTTCGTCTGGAGTATTCGCTTCCCCGACGTCTTCAACCGTCCCGAGCCCGGCTTCGACTGCGTCGTCGGCAACCCGCCCTGGGAACGCATCAAACTGCAAGAACGCGAGTTCTTTTCAATCCCCGCGCCCGAAATCGCCACCGCCACCAACGCGGCCATCCGCCGCCAGCTCGTGGCAAAGCTCGAATCCGACGACCCGGCGATGTACGAGCGCTACCAAGCAGCACTTGCCTCGGCCAACGGCCTGCTCAGCTACTGTCGCACGTCGGGCGAATACCCACTCACCGGCCAAGGCGACATCAACCTCTACGCCATCTTCGCCGAGCTGGCCAGCCAACTCGTCGCCCCTCACGGCCGCGTAGGCCTGCTCACGCCCTCCGGCATCGCCTCCGACAAAACCACCAAAGACTTCTTCGCCGCGATTGCCGAATCGAACCGCCTCATCCGGCTCTACGATTTCGAAAACAAGAAGGTCTTCTTTCCGGACGTTCACGCATCCTTCAGATTCTGCATTCTCAATTTCAGCGGGGCGGCTGTTTCCCACAAAGCGGCCGACTTTGTGTTCTTTATCCACAACGTCGAAGAATTGGAGGAATCGAAACGACACATCAAGCTTTCGGGCGCTGATATCAAGCTGCTGAATCCCAACACCCGCACCTGTCCGATTTTTCACACGCGCCGCGACGCAGATCTCGCAAGAGCCATCTACCGCCGTGTCTCAATTCTAATCGATCGTAATCGCGATGGTTCAACTGGCAACGCCTGGGGCATCGCCTTCAAGCGGATGTTCGATCAAACCAACGACGCTGAATTGTTTCGGGAGGTTGACGCACTGCAGAGTGACGACTTCAAGCACAGAGGCAATCGTTGGGAAAAGAGAGAGAAGTTTTGCTTTCCACTGTACGAGGCGAAAATGTTTCGCCCGTTTGACCACCGCTTCGGCACCGTCTTCGAAGACACGTCGAACTGGATCAACCAGGGGCAAACTCTTGAAACAACTCTCGTTCAACATCAGAATCCCGAGTATTTGGTTCAACCACGCTGGTGGGTCGATTCGAACGAGGTACGTAAACGTCTGGGATCAAACGACCGCACCGCACTGGTCGGGTTTCGCGATGTCACCCGAGCAACTGATTCTCGGACCTTCTTGGCGGCAGCGCTTCCACTCGCGGCGCGACGAACAAAGTACCGATCTTGCTGACCAAACAGAATTCCAGGAGAGAAATGTGTCTTCTGGCCAACTGCAATGCATTCGTCCTTGATTACTGTACTCGGCAAAAATCCGGTGGAATTTCGTTGAATTTCTTCATTGTCGAGCAATTGCCGTTTCTGCCCCCCGACACCTACGACAAACCCTGCCCCTGGACACCAAAGACGAAGCTCGAAAACTGGATCAGCGAGCGGGTCTTGAAGCTCACCTGCACCGCCGAAGACATGCTCCTCCTGGCCGAAGCGTGCGATTTCAAATCCGGCAGCTTCCAAACAGAGTACGCCGGCCGCCTCAACAAGTGGGACGAGGCCGAGCGGGCCCAGCTCATGGCCGAGCTCGACGCCGCCTATTTCCTCCTCTACGGCATCGACCGCGACGATGCTGCGTACATCCTCTCCACCTTCACCGGCATCCACGACCCCACGCCGCTGTTCCCCAACTCGCCGACCACCGCCCAGCAAATCCTCGCCCTCTACGACGAATTCGCCGCGAAATCTTGATCGCCCACGCAGCACCGTCAAGTCCCAATTCCCGGACAAGCGGCAGTAAGGCGGAAGGCGGAGGGCGGAAGGAAATTCATCCGACGTCCTTCCCCGACTCCCGACTCCCGTCTCCTGACTCCTCCTCCATGCCCTCGGTGTCTTTGTGGCGAAATCCGCAGTGGCCGAAAATCACATCTATACATCGGATCACCAATCCGTAGGATGAGGTAAGTTCGGCGCTGCGCGGCACTCGGCAATGCACCCTCACCATTTCAAAACCACTTCAACCCACATCCTCCGGAGCCGTTTCATGCCTCGCAAGCGAGCGCTCGATGCCGTCAAACAGCGAGAGGTCTCGCGCTGATTTCGGTCGGTTGCGGTATGGACGTCGCCGCCCGCTATGTCGGTTGCAACGTGCGGACGATCCGCCGCGAAGCACTCCGCGATGCCGAGTTTTACGAAAAGCTCAAACAGGCTGAAGTGCAGGCCAATCTCACTCCGATCGACGCCCTGCGCAAGGCCGCTCAAACCCATTGGCGGGCCGCCGCCTGGTTCCTCGAACGCACCCAACCCGACCGATTCGGCCGTCAGAACCAGGGCAAATTCACCGAACGCGAGGTGATCGCCATGATTGAAGATGTCCACAACATCGTCCTGGACGAGGTGAAGGATCCCGCGGCCCTGCGGCAAATCGGCGGCCGTCTCGAGGATTACGAGTTCGACAACCTGCGAGAGGCCTGGGCTGCTCAGGCTTCGCGTCCGGACGTCCATCGGCGGTACCGGCGGATGCTCGAACAGCGCCAAGCGATGGCCGCACCGCGGTCGACCGCCACACCCATCACTGATTCGATCGAAAGCGATAAAGATGTCAAACCGGCAGGTCCGGCTGAGCCTGACACGCAGCCGCAGACCTGACTCAAAAAAATGCACGAAGTTCCATCCCTGAATCGCGCAGCCTCACTTCTGAATCCCTCTCATTTGGACTCTATCGGACAATTCGGCAACGCATTTTGTCCACTGCCGCGCGAAGAAAGCCCACGAATTCCGCGTCGAACCACGAATGACGGTGGACAATTCCAGCGCGAATTGTCTCCTCCGTGCGAGTTCGCCGCGCGGTGGGCGACCCGCAAGCGAAGTACGGGCCACAAGTTACGACCCGGCCCTAGAAATCACCGCTGGACAAAACGCAAGAAACCCCGATCGCCAGCGCGATCTGTCCCAAGTGTCCGAGCGACGGCGGGACAAATCACAGAGCGCAGAAGTCAGAGGTCAGGTATTGGAGATCCGTCTCCCCGCTCCCTGCTCCCAGCTCAAAAAACTTGTCGCTGCAAAAAGCGAGCGCCTTTATGAGATCACACGATCAGCATCGCGTCGCCGTAGCTGTAGAAGCGGTACTCCTCGTCGATCGCTTCCCGATACGCCCGCTCGATCAGCGCACGATCCGCGAATGTCTCGACCAGCACCAGCAGCGTCGTCCGCGGGAAATGGAAGTTGGTGAGCAGCGCGTCGATCGCTCGAAACTCGAACGGCGGGCGAATGAACAGGTCGGTCTCGCCCCGCCAGGCGGGGATCGATTCGCGCGAACCGTCCGGCGACCGGGCGGCCGTCTCCAGCACCCGCGTGACCGTGGTGCCGACGGCAATCACCCGCCCGCCCGCCTGGTGCGTGGCATTGATTTCCGCGGCGGCGACGACCGACAGCTCACCGTGCTCGCGGTGCATGGTGTGCTTGTCGAGCGAATCGGCGATCGGTCGAAACGTCCCCAGACCCACGTGCAGCGTCAGCGCCGAAATGTCGACGCCGCCTTGCGCGAGCGATCGCAGCAGCTCCTTGGTGAAGTGCAAGCCGGCAGTTGGTGCGGCCACGGCGCCCGGCACCCGCGCGTAGACGGTCTGGTAGTTCACTACGTCGGCGTCGATCATGTGTCCGCCGCGAATGTACGGCGGCAACGGCACTCGCCCCAAGCGTGCCAGCAACGTCGCCACCGGCTCGTCGGTGTCCGGGTGTGCCAGCCATTGCCCCTCGGCGAGCGGCTCAAGCATCCACAGCTTGACCGCCGGACGACCTTCGACGTCGACCAGCTCGATCGCGTCGCCCGGCTTCAGCCGGCCACGCGACTTGCAAAGCAACTTCCAGTGCCCCTCGGGCGTGGATTCGAGATAAAGTCCTTGCCAGCGACCGCCGGTCGGCACCCGTCGGCCGACCAGCTGCGCGGGGATCACCTTCGTGTCGTTGAGCACCAACCGATCGCCGGCGGTGAGCAGCTCTGGCAGATCGCGGATGTAGCGGTGCTCGATCGATTCCTGGCCGCGGTCGACGACCATCAGCCGGGCGTCGATCCGGTTGCGGAGCGGCTCCTGAGCCACGAGCTCGCGCGGCAATTCGTAGTCGAAGCAGAAGGAATCGTCAGGCACGTCGAACTCGAATACCGCCGCAGACTTTCACGAACCTCGGGCAATGGACCATGCATCAGGTGGACAGCCGAGTATACGGTTCCCGGCTGCCCCGTCGAGTGCAAACGCAGCCGAGCGGCAACGTCGCGTGCGAATTTAAAGATGGCGTCGTCGACCGCAACCCAGGCGTGCCCAACGTCGCAGTTCTACCGGCGCGACCGGCAACCGCCAGGTGGGCGGCCTCGGCTCGCCGGGAGTCGAAAAGACCGGTTGCCGGCCGCTAGCTGCGTGACTCTCGGGGAATCGTCAAATGCGGTGTTCGGCCGTTCAGAGTCAGTAAATAAATACTTTTTCGTCGACGTAAATTTCTTTGCGCGACAACCCGCTTCACGCCGTTTGGAGATACGTCGAAACAACTGGACAAGCGACTACTCCGCATCCCCCGAAACGCATGTTGACGGCCTGCGCCGGTCGCATAACCTAACGTGTTCCGAACAAACAAACCTCATTCGGCTGACGAGACGAATCGGCGTGTCCCTCCGCTGGCACGCCGGGCAGGGGATACGGAGAGCGCTTGGCCACAGTCGCTCCTCCAATCCGGGTTCCTTTCCGGTACATGCACCCTGTTTTCGTTCGGCGCACGGAAGCGCCGGAGTAGCGGAAGGTGGGCAGTCCTGCCGGGGCGTCCCACCCGCGTCGACACACCCGCGGACACCAGGATGCGTGTTCGCGGGTCGACGCGCGTTGGCCAGCGCGTCTTTCCAAGCCCGCGCGATTCTCGACGCCGAGGGCACTGCGAGCGTAGGATGCGTCGGTGCCCGTCGGCTGCCGTTGTCGGGCGTGTCGAGTCTTGGTATCACCTTCCTTACGATGGACGCGCGATAATGGTTGAGCCGACGCAACACGTGCCAGTGCTAGCAAGCGAGGTGCTGGCAGCGCTGAACCCGGCGGCCGGCCAAACGATCGTCGACGGCACGCTCGGCGGCGGCGGTCACGCGCGACTGCTAGCGGCGGCCGTCGGGAACGGTGGCAGCATCATCGGGCTCGACCGCGATCCGCTGGCCGTCGAACGCACCGCTGAACAATTGAGTGGGTTGCCGGTACAATGCGTACATGGCAACTATGCCGATTTGCCTGAGATACTCGAGGCACGTAACTTGGCAGCGGTTGACAGTATCGTGCTCGACTTGGGAATGTCGAGCGACCAGTTGGCCGACGTGGAACGTGGATTCAGCTTCCACAGCGAGGGACCGCTCGATCTGCGGTTCGATCCGACCCGCGGCGAGCCGGCGTGGCGGTTGCTCGAACGGCTGAGCGAAGAACATCTTGCGAACGTACTGTTTGAGTTGGGAGAGGAACGCTACAGTCGGCGAATTGCCCGCCAGATCGTCGCGCGCGGCGGCAATCGCCAGTGCGCACGGCGCAACAGCTCGCCGAGTTGATCCGCCGCGCCGTGCCGCGGAGCCGAAACGATCGCATCGATCCGGCCACGCGATCGTTCCAAGCGTTGCGGATCGCCGTCAATGAGGAGCTGAAATGGCTGAAAGTAGCGCTGCGGAGATTGCCCGATTGCCTGCATCCCGGCGGACGCCTGGCGGTCATCAGCTTTCATTCCTTGGAAGACCGTTTGGTGAAGGAGTCGTTTCGCGATGATGAACGGCTGGAAGTGGTGACGCGGCGTCCGGTTCGCGCGTCGGAGGGCGAGACGGTTGTCAATCCTCGCGCCCGTAGCGCCAAGCTCCGCGTGGCCGCACGCAAATCCTCGGGAGCAGAGATTGACACATGACAGAAGAACGCTGCCTCAGCAAGACGGAGGCTTGTCTCGGTTTGACGCTGCTTGCCGGCCTGCTGGTGGCACTGGTGGGGGTCTACGTCTATCGGTGCGATCAATCGCCGTCGATCGCGCCGCTCGATCCGCATTGGACCACCGCACAACCGGCTGCCGCAACCAGCCTGCCGATCGGTCAAACCTCCGATCGGCCCGAGTGGCTTTCGCCGCAGAAACAGCCGCTGCCGCCGACCGTCGTGCGTTAGCGCACCATTGCCCCGCCTTGCGCGGCGCCGGGCGCCGTCGGGCGAACCGGCGGCAGGTAACGCGGCGCGGTCGCCGTCTGATACGTGGGCGCCTGATAGGCCGGGGCTTGATACGCTTGGGTCGAGTTGTTGGTCGGATAGTAGCGCGACGGTGGCGCGTAGCTCGACGTGCCGAACGCTGGGCCGCGGGCTGTCGCCGGGAAGCTCGGCTCGCTGGTCGGCGGTTGGGGCGCGTATTGCGGGTCGTACGATGGCGCGACTTCCTGCGGCTCAACCGGCGAACCTTCCACTACTTGTGCCGGATTGTTCACCGTGCCGTGCAACTGGGCGATCGCCAGGCGGGCGGATTCCATCGTCGGGTCGAGGTTCAGTGCCGTCTGGAAGTACATCACCGCTTCCTGCGGCCGGCCGCGATCGACCAGCAATTGGCCGAGGTTGTAGTTCGACTCGGCCGGGCCGTGAACGGCCGACAAGTGGGCCAGCGCCCGTTGGTCTTGGTGCATTTCCACGAGCACGGTGGCCACGTTGTTGCGGTACAGCGCTTTGCTGGGCTGCAGCTGAATCGCATGCTCCATCGCCTGGACCGATTGCGGCAATTTACCTTGTCGCGCCAGGCACAATCCGAGATCGTTTAGCGCGCCGGCGTGTTGAGGATTGGCGGCCACGGCCTTTTGGTAGAGCATTTCGGCCAACGGCAGCTGACCTTGGCGGTCTTCCATGCGGGCGGCGGAGCGAAGAACCTCAACGTCGTTCGGCCACTTCTTGAGCGCTTCCTGCAATTGGCGCCGGGCCTGAACGACGTCTCCTCGTTGTTCGTTCAGTTGGGCCAACGAGATGTAGTACTGCGGCGTGGCCGGACCGGTCGGCGTGCTGAGCGATATCGAATCGTGCACGTTGGCGGCCTTTTGCGCGGCGCCGCGGCGCGTCAGCGATTCTGCCACGGGCGTCTCGGCGATCGTGGCCGACATGTAGGAGAACGGATGCCTCCAGGGCGAAATCGACGCGCTGGGTGGTTCGGGCGCCGTCGGCTGCGCCGCGAATGTGGGCTTCGAGTCGGACCTCCAGAACTTGAGCGAGTCGGTCCACGAGCCGGTCGCCGGCTGGGCACCGCTGCCAAACACGTCTGCCGCCGCCGGCGTGGAACCTGTCGCCACGACGCAAAGTGCCGCCGCGATCGTGATGAGCCAAAGGCGTTGCATGACGAAAATCCTCCCTGTCAAACTCCGCGATCCGGCATCCTTGCCGACCGCGTGCCGCCCGATCGCTCGAGCGGCGCGTGCTGTTGTGGTTATTGGTCGAGTTCCGAAGCCGTCGCGGCCGGAAGCACTGGTATGGGCATGTTCTCCAAGAATTTCACGTTGGTCATGTCGACCACGTTGGCCGGGCGGCCCTCGGCCATCAAATCGGTCTCGTACACCGGCGGCACCTGGCCGTCGAGCGAGATGCGTTGCGCGTAGTCGCTGGTCGCGGCTACGCGGGCGGCCGTGACCGACGGTTCGATCGAGCGTTCGATGAAGACTTGTCGATACTCGGGCGGGGCCTGGGTCATGATCCAGCGAACCTCCAGCTGGCCGGCGGTCGTGAGCTGGTTGGTGGCCGGATCGAACAAATAGCTACCCAGCAGATTCTGCCGCCGCCAACCGTTGCGGACCATGATCGCGAACGGGTCGCGCACGGCCGCCCGGTCGGGGCAGATGTACGGCCAGGGCCAGGCGACGTTGCGGCGATAGCCGGTCTTGATGTAGTGACACGTCGTGTCGATGAACACCGCCGAGACGGTCGACGCCCAGGTGGCAATCGCCAAGGTCGCAATCACCAGGGTTGCTTTTGCGGGGACAATCGTTCGACGCATGATTGGAACCTCTCGTCAGACGTTCGAATTCTTGGCAAACAAATCCTGGGTCTGGCCGTGCCCACTCCGAGCACGCGAGCCACCCGTCGTCGCCGGCGGCGGCCAACGCGCCGACTGCGACGGTATACCCGTCGCCCTCGACAATATCGTCACGGCCTGCCCGGTTGCTGCCCAACTTCAGGTTCAACCGTCGCCGCTTACCGAGACCGCAAGGTCGACCGCTAGCAAGCCGCGGGAGCAGGGGCTTGGCGACGCTGGCGATGTCGATGCTCGCAGCGGATTGCTATCAATTCAAACGCCGAGCGCGACACCATTCTGTTGCCCGCCTCGCCAGCCAAGGCGACAAAAGGGTCTGGCATCGGGGTTTATCGCATTTTGTTTTGGGTTCCGCGAGTTCGTTCGTTGCAAGTCGTTCTGCGGCCAACGATTGCATTTTGTCGCCGCCGCCGGGGTCCCAGTTTTTGGCGACATTATTCCCTCATTTTGTCGCCCGCCGTACGCGACTCGGTCAGGAAATCCCGTGCGAAGCGCGGTTGCCAGGCAACAAAATGGGGCTGCGTTTTGTTTCATATTGATTGCAAAGCTGTTAGCTCTGAGCGATTAGCTGTTAGCCAACACGAAGGCGACAGACTTCGACATCGAAAATCCTCGTGTTTTTGCGAAGACAACAGGTTTCTCTCGAAGATGACAAGTTGTTTGCGCCCCCTCAAGTGTCAGTTCCGCACTGGCTGTTTTGTCGACGGAAGTGCTTGCGACCTTCACGCAGGGAATGGCCGCGAAAAGGCACGAAGAGGCACAAAGAAAGAGTTCTTGTGGCTGCTCGTGCTTTTTTGTGGCTGAAGTCGAACTCTCGGTAGGGATCTCGGCGAGCGACGAGCAGGACTCCATACGCACTGAACACCCGTCAATCGTGCGAGATTCAACCTAAAGCATCGTGCGTCCGGATTCAATAACGTTCTTCGGCCACTGCGGATATTGCCACCGAGGGCACAGAGGACACCGAGAGAGAAGCAGGGAGCGCGGAGCAGGGAGCAGGAATGACTGGGGCGTTGGCGTCCTGTCTGGCTGACGGCATCTGATCGTGTCCGAGATTGGGGGCTTGACGGCGCTGTGCTGGACCAGTGGATTTTGGTGGGGTACATTGATGCTCATACGGTGAAACCGGACCCCTTCGGCGGCTTATAAGGCACGCTACGCCAGCCAAGACGCGGGCCGCTCTCCATTAGAGAACGGTCTGTGGGGCTAATTTGAAGATACCATGCCATTAAGACACCTATGGAATGAGCTGGTTTGCGAGTGGCGGCTTTTGAATGTACTTCCCACGTCACCCGGAGTGCAGAATAATGGCAATGCACCATCCGACAAAACACCCGAGCGCAAAAGTGACGACAATCAATTGCCACAGCAGACGTTTCATGTGGAGTATTTCTCTATGTACTTAGTTGGCCAGATCGCAGCTGCAATGGCAGTAGTCCTCATTTCCGGCGGCGGCATACTGGGCTCCAAACATTTTCCTTATCATGGCTTGTGGATTGCCTGCCTTGGCGGGATGGCGTTGGTCGTCTCGATGTGCGCTTTTACTCACCATGCCTGGGCGATAGAGGACTCGCGGACTAAAGCTCCCCGCAACGTCAAGCCACTCGCCTTTTCGGCGACTACGAATAATGTCGATCGCGATCCAGGAACCAAGGTTGCGGGAATACCGTGGCGAACGGCCTTCGAAGAGGTGCAAGTGGCAATCTTCAATCCGAACGAATTTGCAATCCAGGATCTCAATCTCGTGATTCGTCCCGATGCAGCCATCGCCATTGCGTCGATTGATTCGGATGTGCCAGACACGTCCTTCACATGGAACAATGTACCTAGGTTTGACCCCCAAGCTTTCCAGATTAACCCTCCGAAACGAGTTCAATTGCCAATGGGCGTGCTGGCATCCGAGTAAGGCATTAAAGTCCGCTGCAGTGAGCTCTCTTCTCGCGGACGAATTGAACTCGTAATGGCCGCTGTAACAATCATCCCGGCAAAGAAATCCAGTCCAGAAGACGGGTTCAGTGCAGTCATAAACAACCCAGACTATTGGTGTTGCACAGATGACAGCACAACTGGCAGACGAGTCTGGTTTGCAAAACCTGGACACACAGATGCGATATTTTCTCAGCGCCCTACTGTTAAGACCGTCTCGGTGGTCGGCAACTTCACAATTGACAACCAACGACGAGAGGAAGATCACACCCTTGATGCGGTCGACTATATCGGAGCTGCGATTCCTGAAATACTTGATATTATCTCTAAGAAGCGGTTCGACGCTTAGCTTGTTCATGTCGGAACAAGCGTAGATTAAACGACCGACCATCGCCCACCGTCGCCAACCACAAACCGCCCCGCATAGCGCCGAGCGGCGTTCTTGAGGCCCTGCACCATGTTGCGAGGAATCGCGTCGAGGCGATAACCTTTTTCCTGAATTGCAACGACAAGCTCTGTCGGGCTCTTGGGTCCAGACTCCCGCAAGATTAGCTCGGCAATGTCCGTTGGCGCCATCGAGCCATAGGTCGATTCTGGTATCGGCGGGCCCGCCGGTGCACACATGATGCGCTGAGGAGATTGCGCTGGTGGAGGGGCGGTGAGGTAGGAGCCATTAGCTATTAACCGTTAGCCAGAAGGAATCGTGGCGTTGCGACGGGACGCAGTTGCGGAGGTGAGTGGCGCCGGGCGTAGTCTTGTCGCCGTGCTTCACGTTCGGACGGAATGCGGAAGGGAGTTCGGCCTCGGTGTTGAGGCGGTTGCGAGCAGGGGGGCGTCGTGGCCGACTTCGCCAACGGGAGTCGGCGGGTTGCTAGAGGCTCTGCGGGGTCGGTTCGGGCGTGTGGTCGGCGTCGGCGGGTTGGTGGCCGATCGTGGTGGCGCCGCGGATGGGGAGGGGGGATTCGGCGGCGGCGGATTCGCCGGCCGCGGTGTGGGGCGGAGTGGCGGGGAATTCGAGGGTGAAGGTGCTGCCTTGGTCGGGCTGGCTCTCGACGCGGATGTGGCCGCCGTGTTCTTGGAGAATTTTTTGGCTCACGGGGAGGCCCAGGCCCGTGCCGCGACCGCCCTTGTGGGAGACGAACACGCCGAAGATGCGCTCCAGGTCTTCCTTCTCGATGCCGGAGCCGGTGTCGGTGACGCGCACCCGGGCCATCCGCTCCTTGTGGTCGTAAAGCGTGGTCACCTCGACGCGGCGAGTGTCGCGCTCCAGGCATGCGTCGACGGCGTTGGTGACGACGTTGAGCACCGCGCGGTGCATCGCTTCGGGGTCGAACATCAGGGTCGGCATCGTGGCGGCGGCTTCCCACACCAGCTCGACCGATTCGTCCTCGGCGCGGGTTTTCATCAGCTCGACCACGTCGGCGACAACTTCGTTGAGGTCGGACGGCTCGGGCACCGGCTCGCGCTCCTTGCTGAACGTGAGCATGTCCATCACCAGTGCGGAGATGCGCTCTTGATTGCGTTCGACAATGTGCCAACCCTTGCGCATGGTCGTGACCGACTTTTCGGCAAGCTCGACGTTTAGCTCGCCCTCGCTGAGGGCCTTGGCGTGGTCCTTGATGCCGAGCTCGATCAGATAGCTGCCGCCGCGGACGCCCTGCAGGATGTTTTTGATGTGGTGGGAGAGGGAGGCGATCGTCTGGCCGACGGCCGCAAGCCGTTCGGCCTGGACCATCGCCTTGTAGTAGGACGTATCTTCCACCGCCAGCGCCGCCTGGTGGGCGATGGCGATCATCAGCTTGAGGTGTTCCTGCGTGAATTTGTTGGCCGAGCCTTGTTGCAGGATGCGGTGGGGCGTGAGCGCGGTGTCGATGTAGATCACGCCGACCACGTCGTAACGGCCTTGCATCGGCACGCAGATCGCCTCGCGGACGGCGAGCTGCAAGATGCTCTTCGCGGCGTCGAAGCGGTCGTCGTCGCGAGCGTTCGAGGTGAGCACGCCTTCGTTGTGGTCGACCACGTAGTCGAGAATCGTTTTGGAGATGGTGATCCGTTCGTCGGTCTGAACGCCGCGGCGTTGGCGGCGGACCTTGGGGACGAGCTGATCTGTCTCCGGGTCTTTGAGCATGATGCAGCCGCGATCGGCGTCGACCCACTCGAAGATCATGTCCATGATCCGGGAGAGGAGTTGGTCGATGTCGAGCGTGTGGCTCACGGCGAGCGCCGTGCGGTACATGATCTGCAGATTGCTGCGGGCCCGGGCGAGCCAGGGGGAGGCACTCTCGTTTTCGTCCGGCGGCGCGAAGATTTCGCTGCCTTCGGACTGGGCCATCGCGTGGACGATTCGCGACCCATCATCTTCGACGTTGCGAGGGACGATGTTGATTTTGTCGGCGAGGTCTTCGAGCTGGTCGTCGGTGACGCCGGTGTAGAGCAGCAGCGTGCGGCCGAATTGCACCTGGTCGCCGCTGGCCAGCTCGTGCTCGCGGATCTGCCGGCCGTTGACGAAGGTGCCGTTGGAGCTGCCGAGGTCGCGGAGGACGAACTTGTCGCCGCGCCGGTCGAGCTCGGCGTGGTCGCGCGAAACCTCGGTGTCGTGCAGCTGGACTGCATTCGACGTGCCGCGCCCGATGGTCACCAACGAATCGTCGAGCCGGAAGCGCGAGCCCTGATCTCGACCCTGAATCACAAAGAGCGAAGGCAAGGTGGAAACATCCCCCGGTGAACCGGCGCCTGCCGAGCTGACGGCCGAGCGTTGAATGAGGAGCGCGGACGCGGGTGCCGTTAGGCCGCGTCCAGCAATCCCTCAATTTTATGGATCAGCTGGCGATAATGGTAGGGCTTGGCGAGAAATTGTCCCGCGAGAGCGGAATATTTCGCACGGGGGACAGTGCCCAAGACGACGATTGGCGTGCCGCTGCGGCCCGCGGCGGCGGTGAGGTCGTCGGTGCCGACGCCCTGGTCGGTAGGGTCGCTGTCGGCGTCACAGACGATCAGGTCGACCTGGTGAAGGTTTGCCAGTTGCATGGCTTGGCTGGGACGCCGCGCTTCGATCGTCGTGGCGCCGTGTCGTGCGAGTAGCGTCGAGAGGACTTCACGCGAGTCGGCCGACTCGTCAACGATCAATACCCGCGGCGCAAATTTCACCGATCATCTCCGTCAGCAAAGAAACTTTGAGCGACCGCAACGGTGGGACAGGTCGGTCGCCGAGGCAAGGGCGAGAAGAATAGGAAGCGAGCAGCGGCGTGTCAATCGAGTAGATATGTGCGTTGTCCAGTAGATTGTTGAAGCTGCTATCAGTATTCCTTTGCCGAGAACGACAAAGTTCGCGACGTGCAATGGATGAATGCGACGGACGACGTACGACGGACAAATCACGCTCAAATACTGCCCTTTACGCGATCTTGGGTTCTCGCCACAATACGCCCCGCATTTTGGTTGCCAGGGCCCCGCGGTTTGCGGCGTGTCGGACTGCCGCTCGCACCTGGCGTGATCCATAGTTGGTCAAGGATGACCGCAAACAGCAAGGAGTGCTGACGTGAAAACTCTGTTGCAAGTAGCCGCCGCCACGGTGGCCCTGCTAAGTGTGATCGAACTCTCGGCGCCGGCCCAGGCCCAGAACGCGGCGGGCATCAATGCCCAGAAGCATGGGATCGCCGTGGTCGACATCAGTTACATTTTCAAGAATCACAAGCGCCATCAGGCGGCGATCGAAGCGATGAAAGGCGAGATGACCTCGACCGAGGCCACGCTCAAGGCCGACAGCGAAAAGATCCGCCAGATGGAAGAGCAGCGGAACGCCTACAACACCGGCTCGCCGGAGTACAAGCAGCTCGACGAGGAGCTGGCCCGCAACATCGCCGAATTCAAATTGAAGATGGATCGGCTCCGCAAAGACTTCATGGAGCGCGAAGCGAAGATCTACTACCAAGCGTATCTGGAAGTGAGCGACGCGATCCGAGTCTATGCCGAGCGCAACGACATCGGCTTGGTGTTGCGCTTCAACGGCGACAAAATCGACGGCAGTCGGCGCGAGGACGTGTTGCGCGAGATCAACAAGACGGTCGTCTACGAGAATCGGATCGACATCACGCCGGACATTCTTGCCCTGGTGAATCGCGACGCCGTGGCGACGCCGCAAATGGGCCGGCAGGCGGCTCCCGGTTCCTCGATTCCTCGCTAGTCGAGCGAGGGGCTGCGTCGTCGTCGGCTGTTTCGGCCGGCCGGCGGCGGTGAAATCAATCTGATCGCGGACTCGTCCGCGCCCAATTGTCCGTCACGGACGCCACCGAGCTTGGGAGCTTGCTGTCGATGTTTCGTCCGCGTTGTCAACGCACGGTTCGCAAACCGGTCGCCGTGGAAGGCTTTGGCTACTTCAGCGGCCGGGACGTGCGGGTCGAATTCCGCCCCGCGCCGATCGGCTCGGGCGTGACGTTTGTCCGCGGCGACTTGAGTCCGGCGGCCCGCGTACCGGTTTCTCCGGCGCTGCGGCAAGATGTGCCGCGTCGTACAACGCTCGCCTGGCGCGGAGTGCGCGTCGAGATGGTCGAACACGTGCTGGCGGCGCTCGCCGGCGTGCGAATCGACAACTGCGACGTCTGGGTCGATGCCCCGGAAATGCCTGCCTGCGACGGTTCCGCCCTGGCGTTCGTCGAAGCGCTCGATGCGGTCGGCGCGATCGAACAAGCGGCGCCGGTGCGGCAGATTCGCGTCCAGCGGCGAATCCGCGTCGGCGACGAACGGAACTGGATCGAGGCCGCACCTGCGTTTGGCGGCGGTCTGTCGGTTTCGTTCGACCTCGACTACAGCTCGCATCCGGCAATCGGCCGGCAGACGTTTCGACTCAACCTGCACGCGGAGTCGTTTCGCGCCGAGCTCGCCCCTTGCCGGACGTTCCTTGAGGAGGAAGCGGCCCGCGCGATGCTTGCTCACGGCGTCGGCCAGCGCGTGACGACGAAAAACTTGCTGATCTTCGGACCGCGCGGTCCGATCGACAACACGCTGCGGTTCGACAATGAGTGCGCGCGGCACAAAGTGCTCGACGTGGTGGGCGATCTCGCGCTGACCGGCTGCGAAATCGTCGCAGAAGTCGTCGCTTTCCGCTCGGGCCACCGTCTGCACGCGGAATTGGCACAACGATTGTTGGAACAAATGGGAGTCGTGCGCGACGAGGCGTGGGAGACGCGAACTTTGCGCGTGACGGGCCGAACCGACGGCAGAAAAAAATCAGACGTATTTGGGAGTTTTTGACGATGGCCACTCACATTTCACCAAAGGCGTCGGTCGATCCGCTGGCCGAGATCGACGAAGACGTGGAAATCGGGCCGTTCACCACGATCGGGCCTCACGTGCGGATTCTCGCCGGGACCCGGGTGATGAATTCCGTGTCGATCTTGGGCCGCGTCACAATCGGCCACGACAACGTGATCTACCCCAACGTCGTGATCGGCGGCGAGCCGCAGGACGTCAGCTACGCCGGCAGCGACACGCAAGTCGTGATCGGCAACGACAACACGATCCGCGAAGGCGTGACGATCAATCGCGGCAGCGAGAAGGAAGACGGCGTCACGCGAATCGGCAATAAGAATTTCCTGATGGCTTGCTCGCACGTGGCCCACGACTGCAAGCTCGGCAACCACATCATCATGGCCAACGGCTCGCTGCTGGGCGGGCACGTGCACATCGACAACTACGCGTCGCTTTCCGGCGCGGTGGCGGTACACCACTACACGTCGATCGGCAGTTATAGCTTCATCGGCGGGCTGAGCCGCGTGCTGCACGACGTGCCGCCGTTCATGCTCTGCGAAGGGCGCCGGCCCGGCCGCGGTGCATCAACATCGTGGCTCTCAAGCGGCACGATTTCTCGACCCACGTGATCGACTGCCTGGCGGAAGCCCACCGGCTGTTGTATCGCGGGAAGATCGGCCTCGACCCGGCCCGCGAAATCCTCCGCGGCAACGGACAACTCGTGCCGCAGGTGAACCAACTGCTGGCGTTCGTCGAAGGCCAACAGGAAGGCCGCCACGGACGGGGCCGAGAATCACGGAGGGCCGCATGACGCCGTTGCGTGTCGCCGTGATCGGCTGCGGCCATTTGGGCCGGATTCACGCCCGGATTGCCGCCGGGCTCGACGAGATCGAGCTGGTCGCGGTGGCCGACCCTGTCGCCCAGTGCCGCGACCAGGCGGCCTCCGAAGGCCAGACGCGGGGCGTCGCCGACTACCGCGAACTCGTCGGCGAAATCGACGCGGCGATCGTCGCCACGCCGACCAACACGCATCACACCGTCGGCGTCGAGCTGCTTTCGAGCGGCATACCGCTGTTCATCGAGAAGCCGCTCTCGAACCACGCGGCGTCGGCCGACGAGCTGGTAAATCTCGCTCGCAAGCAGGGCCTCGTTTTGCAGGTCGGCCATGTCGAGCGGTTCAATCCGGCACTGGCTTGGGCGGCCTCCGAGGTCCGCGATCCGAAATACATCGAAGCCACGCGCACCAGCGGCTATTCGTTCCGGTCGACCGACATCGGCGTGGTGCTCGACATGATGATCCATGACCTCGACATCGTGCTCGCGCTGGCGAAATCGACTGTTACCGACGTGCAGGCGTTGGGAATCTCGGTGCTCGGCGGGCACGAAGACATGGCGACCGCCCGGCTCACCTTTGCCAGCGGCCTGGTCGCGCAGCTCACGGCGTCGCGGGTGAGCTTCCAGCAACAGCGGACGATGAGCATCTTCACGTCGCGTTCGTGTGCCACGATCGATTTTGCCTCACAGGCGGCGACCGTCGTCAAGCCCCGCGACGAAGTGCTGCGGCGACGGTTTCAAGTCGATCGCTTGAACGCAGAAGAACGAGCCCATTTGAAGGACCATCTGTTCGACGAGCTCTTGATTCGCAGCGAGCACGAGCCGACCAAGATCAACGCGATCGAGGAAGAGCAGCGCGACTTCGTGGCGGCGATTCGCACCGGCAAAACGCCGCGCGTCGATGGTGCGGCAGGCCGCGACGCGGTGGCTGTGGCCGAAATGATTCTCCAGTGCATCGAAGATCACGCTTGGGACGGCAGCGCCGCCGGCCGCCACGGCCCGTTCGCCATGCCGGCCCTGCCGATCATTCCCGCCGCCGAGCGCTGGCAAGAAGACGTGCCGTCTCGCCGCCGAGCCGGGTGAGGACCGCAGGTCTAACACTTCTCGCAAGTGGTTTCTTCCTCACGAGCGCTGTACGATAGAGCGGTACCAAGCGCCGAACGGAGAACTCGCCATGGCCACTTCCGGAGTCGTCGACATGGGTCGTGTGACCACTGAGATTTCAGTTGCCAACTACTGGGACGTCATGCGCACTCAAAACGGCGAACTCTCGCCCGAGGCAATTCGTCGGACAAAGATCCTGGGAATCGTCGACACCGGTGCCGCCCGACTGGTTATTCCCCAATCCGTCGTCGACGACTTGGGCTTGTTATCGGACAGTGAAACGAACGTGCGGTACGCCGATCATCGTAGCGCGAAGCGGCCGATCGTGCACAACGTCTGGCTGCAGTTGTGTGGCCGCGAATCCGTTTTTACAGCCATTGTGGAACCCAATCGTCCCGACGCGCTGATCGGCGCGATCGTCATGGAAGAATTGGACCCCATTGTCGATTGCACGAAAAACGAGGTTCGGCCGCGCGATCCGGACCGGATCATTTCCGAGATCGGATAGTTTTGAAGATCGGTCGAATCGGCTCGCCGTAGCTACGCCAAATCACGATCCTCGAACAGGATCAGCGCCAGCAGCATCGCTGCGGTGGAGTAGAGCGCGCAGTACAGCAGCGCCCAGCCGAGGTAGTTCATCGGCACGTCGACACCGCCGGCCACGGCGGCCTGAATGTTGAAGTGGTCGAGCACCGGCAGCACGACGGCGATCAGCCGGCCGACGAAGGCCACGAACTCCAACTGGCCGGCCGACGACTGCACGATCAGCGGCCCGAGATGGCCGAGCACGTAGATCGCCGCGCAGATGATCAGGTTCGGCAGCATCGGCAGCCGCGTCGAGATGGCGACGCTGATCGCCGTGAGGACCACCGTCTCCATGAAGGCCAGGGCCAGCCCGGGCACCGTGCCGATCATCGCCGCGTAGCACAGCTGCCAATTCGGCTCGGGATTCGACGTCTCGCGGGCGTCGTAAACGACCTTGTACGAGACGGTGATCAGCAAAATCGCGCCGAGCACGACGAACATCAAGAACAACGGCCAGACGATGCCGAGGAATTTGCCGATCACGAACTGTCGCCGGCTGATCGGCTTGGAGAGCAGCGTGACGGCCGTCTTGCCTTCGATCTCGTCGGCGACCGAAACGCTCGCCGTCCACAGCCCGACGAGGATCGCCAGCACCATGATCGTGGTGAGCCCGGAATCCTTGAGCATCTTCACGTCTTCGCCGAACGTGTTGTAGGGAATGTAGATGAACGCCACGAGGGCGAACGCCGCGCCGAGCATTACCAGGATGTAGAGCGGCTGCGCGACCGCTTCTTTTGACGTGGCGACGGCGATGACCGACACGCTGGGGAATAGCCAATAGATCAGGAAATACACGAGATAGGTGCCGACGACCGCGATGGCCGTGATCGGCACTTGATGAACCTCGGGCATTTCGACGTCGGTCAGGACGTTGACGGTCAGTTTGGCGGGGGCGTCGCTTTGGTTGGTCACGTAGAGCTTCGTGACCAGGCCGTCGAAGTGTCGCGGGCGGTAGCCGCCGGGGGTCCAGGCATAGGGTTCGTTGCCCTCGACGAGAATCATCGGCGACGAATAGGCCTGGCCTTTCTGCGTGTCGACCACGAGATCCTGGTCGCTCTCGAAGGCGTAGCGTTGCAGCTCCTCCGACCGGAAATCGATGGGCACTTCCAAGTCGTCGGTGTTCGCGGGAATCGTCACGGTCACCTGTTGCGACCCGACGTCGGGCAGTCGCTCGAGCGAATCGACCAGCAGCTTGGCGGGCATCGTCGGCGCACCCAACAGGCAGAATCCAACAAAGATGGCCGCCATGTACGTGATCGGCAGGAGCACGCTTTCGCGGACGACGCGCGTCACGGCCTCGGCAGCCGGCCGGGCGACCAGCCACAGCAACCCATACAGCACCAGCAAGACGGCCATGCCGATGGTCACGCCGACCGACAGGATCCACACCGGCGTGAGCCACATCGTCAAACTGCCGAACAACACGAAAGACATAGATTCCGCACCGAATTGCTTTAACAGAACTTGGGACCACTCACTCGCCTGGCCTACCGAAACTGATTGGCAGCCTCTTCATCAAACCCTGAACTGCCGGCACGATCAAGAGCCGAGACCGAGAGTTTACCTGGCTTCGCCCGCTTTAGTGCCGAATCTCAAATCCCGCGAACTCTCCGGTCGCCGGCTGCGTATCTACCCGTTCGTCCCGAATGTGATGGATCATGCGTTCGCGAACGTCGTCGAGGAAGGCGGCCAGTTCGTGCTTTTCTCCTTCGACGACGAGCTCGACTTGGCCGTCGGGCAGGTTGCGGACGAATCCATGCACGTCATACCGTTTTGCAACCGCCTGCGCCGTGTAACGGAAGCCGACGCCCTGCACGTGGCCGCGATAGTGAACCGTCCGGCGTTGGTGACCGATCGGCGCGCTCATGCTTCCGGCGTCCCCTATTCGTCCGTTCCGCCTAGTATATCCAGCCGCTGCTGGCACTGCCAGCCTTGACCGGCGGGGGCGATTTCTCTAACCTTCCCGCGCGATGCAGTACCTCTGGATCAGCCGCCGCGGATTCGCATGCGCCGTAGCGCTCGCGCTCGCGGCTTGCCCGGCGGCGGCGTCGGCCGGCGACCAGAGCGTCGTCGTGCTCCGCAACGGAGGCATATTGCACGGCAAAGTCTCCACGAGCGGCGAACGCTACGAGGTGACCCGGTCGAAGAGCGTCGTCGAAGTGCAGGCGGCCCAGGTGCTGCTCGTGGCCGACTCGATGCTCGACGCCTACCAGCAGCAGCGGCAACAACTGCCGCGGGACACGTCGGAATCCCATCTGGCACTGGCGGATTGGTGTCTGCGATACAGTCTGCTAGAACCGGCCGCGCAGGAACTAGCCGACGCCCGCCGGCTCGATCCGCGTGATCCGCGCATGGCGCTGCTGGAGCGTCGGCTCGCGGTAGCGAAGGAATCAACGGCGAAGACGCAAGCGACGGGCAGTGTCGTCAGCGAGCCGCACGAGGACTCGAAGGCGAAGGACGAGTTGCGGAAGCTCGATGCAGTTGCGGCCGACCTGCCATCGGGCGTCGTCGAAAAATTCACGCGCAAGGTGCAGCCCTTGTTGGTCAATAGCTGCACAACCTCCGGCTGCCATCGCCCAGGGGGAGAGCAATCGTTTCAACTCGATCGCGCCGTGTTGTACGGCCTCTCGAATCGCCGCATCACGTTCCGCAATCTCGAGGCCACGCTGGAGCTCGTGGACCGCAAGGCGCCGCAGAAGAGCGCGTTGCTTTCGATTCCGCGCCGTTCGCACGGCGACATGAAACGGCCGATCTTTGGCCCGCGGCAGGAACCGCAACTCGCGCAGCTCGTCGATTGGGTCGGCATGGTCACGGAAACGGTAATCACCGCCGAGCCGATCGTCGCGGAGGCGAAACTTGCGCCGGTGCAAGCCACCGCGCCCGCGAAACGACACGGCCGAACGCCTGAATTCGTCGACGGCCAGGTGATTCCCGCCAACGTCGAAGAAATGGAGGCGCTCCTGAAGAGGCAACCGAGTCGCCTAACCGCGGAACCCAAGTCCTGGGCGCCAAAGGATGAGTTCGACGCCGAGATCTTCAATCGGCAGCGTCAGAACGTGGCTGATAAGCAGAGTAGCTCGAGCGATCCGCCGCCGGCGACTCGTTGACGCGCGGCTATTGATTGTCGTCTTCGTACTCGGGCTGTTCCGGTGCGTTTTCTAGATCGCCGTTGTCCGGTGCGGCTTGATTTCCGCAGTTGCAGTTGCTGGCTGGTTCGCCGCTAGTGCTGCAAGCACCGCCCGAGCAATTGCAGGGGGCTGCGTTGTCGCAGGGGCTGCACGCGCCGCAATGGCTCACCGAGCCGGTCCGGCCACATCCGCAATTGCAGTTGGCGACCGGCGGATCGTAGTCGTGGCAGGAGCTGCAACTTCGACAGCCGCCGCCAGCGAGCGCGAGCGTGGATCCCAGGACGACCGACAGCAAAAGAGAGCGTAGCATCGCAAACGTTCCTTCCCGCGCACGATGGCCCGCCGGGGCGAATTTGCGTGATAGCATCCGGCGGCAAGATGAGAGCGCGTCGTGTAGCACTCCATCGGCCGGCGGTATGCGTGCGGGTGAGGAAAACCGCGCAAGTGATGCGAGTTGTAGCAGCCGGCAGTGCAATCAGTCGTGGACGGCAAGTGCGTGGCGAATCCGCGGATCGGCGAGCGTTTCGGCGACGAACTCGACGCCTGCGAAGTCGTGGTCGCGAGTGTGGCGGTTGGGCACGGCGACGGTGAACGCGCCGGCCGCAACGCCTGCGCGGCAGCCATTCTCGCTATCTTCGAGGACCATCGTTTGCGATGGCGCGAGGCTGAGTCGCTGGGCGGCGAGCCGATACACGTCGGGCGCCGGCTTGCCGTGGACCACGTCTTCGGCGGTGAGCACGAATTCGAACCGCGTGTATAAGTCGAGCCGGCCGAGCACGTCGACTGCATACGACCGATGCCCGCTAGTGGCGATCGCCTTGGGGATGCGGACCGCTTCGAGCGCGGCGAGCAAATCCAACAGGCCGGGCATCGGGGCGAGCGACGCTGCGAGCAACGTATCGCGCAACTGCGATCGCTCGGCGTCGAGCAGCTCGACGCTGTCCTCTAGTGCGTGCCAGTCGATCATTTTGCGGAGCGACTCCGCGGTGGGGCGGCCCATCATTTGGGATCGCAAGTCGTCGTTGTAGGTTTTGCCGCGACGACGCAGCACTTCGACGTCGGCCTGTTCGTAGACGTCCTCCGAATTGACAATCAGCCCGTCAAGATCGAACACGACGGCGGCCAGATGCGGCGAATCTGTCATGAATTGTCCGTTCCGTTGGCTATTCGATTGCAGCACACCCGCAAGTTCGCCCAGGATAATGCTCGTCGCCCCCCAGACGCAATCCTCGCCGAGCCGGAAACACGGCGCGCGAAACACGAGCGGACCGCGTTCGATCGTCATCGTGCCGCGGCAACCGGGGTCCAACAACGTTTCGATCGGCAGTTCGACGACGCGTTCGACTTCGCGGTCGTGCGGTTGCCAAGTCGGTTCGTCGCGCGTCACCGCGAGCCACGGCGTGACGCGAAAATCGCTGACGTAGACATAGCATTCGCGGAGTTGCCCGACGAGGTCGACGGATCGTGCGGTGCCGAGTTCCTCGGCCAGTTCGCGTCGGGCGGCACTGGCGGACGTTTCGCCCGGATCGACCGAGCCGCCGGGCAGACTGATTTGCCCGCCGTGCTTGCCGAGCGCCGCGTGGCGGACGGTGAGCGGGACATGCCAGCGACCGTCGCGGCAAAACAACAGGGCGACGACCGCGGCCGAGCGGGCGGTGGGCGGGGCGGGTCCGAAGTGCCGGCCGTAGCTCAGCTCGGGCGCGAACTCGCGCCCGTCGCGGCGATTGCCGCCGCGAGCGGCGAGTGCGGCCGAGAGCCGCTCCGGCAGATCAGTCGCGGTTGCGATCGCTTCCATTCGGGACAGCATACACCACATATTCGTCGTTGGGGTGCTCGCGGTTCGGGTAGACCGCCTCGAGTGCGAGCGGATGATCCTGGTCGGTCACGATGTAGCTAGCGCCGTAGAGCTGTGCCATTTCGACGGCGCGCCGGGTTCCCAACGCGCCGACCGAATTGAGAGGTTCGGACTGGCCGTCGATCTGGTAGTAAAAGATATTCCGCAGCCGATGGAACCATTCGACCATGCTGGGGGCGTCTTGTGGAATGTCCTTCCAAACGGCGACTTCCGCCCGCCCGGCCCGCCATTTGAAGGTCGTCGCCTGTCGCGGTGTGAGGAAGCGGGCATCGGGCGGCGTGTTGTTGGCGATCCAATCGCAGGCGTCGACCCAGGCCGGGTAGTTTTGCATGCGCGCGTCGGCCGGTGGCACGGGATCGATGAATCGCTCGGCAGTTTTCACGCCGCCATGCCAGAGAGCGACGACAATTGCCGCGGCGAGGCCCCACACCGCCCACGGCTTCCGCAGTTCGAATCCCGCGGCCAGGAGCGCCACCGCCTGAAACGCCACGGCCATCGGCACGGCGACGTCGGTTGTGCGGAACCAGTAGTAACGCAGTAGTGTTGCGGCCGTGGCCGGATGGTTCCAACAGGCGATTTCAATGGCGAAGCCGATCGCGGCCAGCGCGACGGCGCCCAGGCGTACCAGGTGATGCTGCGCAAGCCCTCGCTGAATTGGTTGGCGATGCGGCGGTTGACGCGCGCGAGCGCCCACAGTGCCAGGATCAGAAATGCATGCCGCGTAAGCCGTCGCGAAATGTCCTCGGTCGGCAGCGTGAGCAGTGACAAGTGGTGCGGCAATCGCTCGAACACGTAGATTTGGTTTGCCTCGGCGACGATTTCCGGCGGCTGATGCCAGGTCAGCGCGATGGCCGGCACGATGCCGATCAACGCCAGCAGCCCCCCGACGACGAGGCCAGGCAGCATTTGCCAAAAGGGGGCAGAACTATTTTTTTCTAGGGCTTGCAAGCGAGCGATATGGCCGTCTGAAAAAATAGTCCTGACCCCTTTTTGTTTGAGCCAGATGCCGGCGCAGATGACGACCGACCAGCCGCCGACTAGCACGTGGAACGCGCTCGCCGCGCCGAGTAGGATCCACGTGCGATTCCAACGGCGGTCGACCAACTCGCGCAATGCCAGGAGCACGAACGCATAGGCGAAGCACTTGGCTTCCGCGCCGCCTACGACCCATTCGCCCGCGAGGTGCGCTGTTTCGGTGAGCGTGACCCACAACGCCGCGGCCAGCACCGACGCGAGCGGCACCGGGACGAGCCGCCAGTTCAGCCGCTGCCACGCCCAGGCCAAGAACGTCCACGCCAGCGCGCGGCCGACCCAAGCCGTCGCGGTCAGCGAAAGATATTTTGTGACCCAGCCGAACGACCACACAAACAGCCCGTGCGCATCGGGCGAATCGAGAAACAGATCGCCCGCACACCAGCTGGGGTCCCAAAAGTGCTTGAGCCGCCCGAGGTAGTGCGGCTCGTTGAGGTGCGGCACGGGTTCGCCGGCAATCGCGAAGAACACCAGCAGGATCAGCAGCACCTCCCACCAGCGCGCGCGGGGCGGCTGCGGTTGGACGTCACGACCGCCGTCGGCCGACGCGAATTCATTCGACAAGGTGGTATTCGGCATGATGGACCCTCGATCAGCGTAATCGACCATTGCCGGCTTCACTAGCCGAACCGATCGCGACCCCGCTTGCTGGTTCGGCGCTCAAAGGCATATCATGGACAAGGCACTTCACCAGGGAACCGTTACACGACGATCCTCGCATGGCCGAGAACAGCACAACCCCGGGCGGACAATTGCGGGCGACGATCAAGTCGAACGCGATCCAGGTGCCCGGTGCGCCCGAGCGCGCTAGTGGCCCGAATGATCGAGGACGCTGGGTTCGAGGCGGTGTATCTGTCCGGGGCCACGCTCTCGGCCAACGTGCTGGCGATGCCGGACGTCGGCCTGTTCACGCTCACGGAATTGGTGCAGCAAGTCGACTTCATGACGTCGCGAATCGCGGTGCCGGTGATCGTCGATGCCGACACCGGGTTCGGCGACACGCTCAACGTCGAGCGGACGATCGCCGACTTGGAGCGGGCCGGCGCCGCGGCGATTCAGCTCGAAGACCAGGTGCTGCCCAAGCGGTGCGGCCATCTTTCCGGCAAGCAGCTCGTGGCGACCGACGAAATGTGCGCCAAATTGAAAGCGGCCGCCGCGGCCCGGGCCGACGACGGCACGGTGCTCATCGGCCGGACCGACGCCCGCGCCGTGGAAGGATTTGACGCGGCGGTCGATCGCGCGCGGCGCTATCTCGACGCGGGCGCCGATTGGATTTTTCCCGAAGCGCTGACCACGCCGGACGAGTTTCGCGCGTTCGCCCAGTCGGTCGACGCGCCGCTGGTGGCGAACATGACCGAGTTCGGCAAGAGCCCGTTGTTGGAATTCGAAGAGCTTGCCGACATGGGCTACCGCGTGGTGCTCTATCCGGTGACGCTGCTGCGGGTGTCGATGAAGGCGGTGGAGACGACGCTTGCCATCCTGGCGGCCGACGGCTCGCAGCGCGAGCTGCTGGATCTGATGCAGACGCGGCAGGAGCTTTATGATTTGCTCGATTACAACACGTACGAATCGCGCGACAGGGAGTATTTTCAGTAGATTCCGTAGCGTCAGCAAACGAAAGATCTCGTCGCGCGCGACGCGGCGATAAACGTTCACATGTCCGAACCCATCTACAGTCCCGGCCTGGAAGGCGTGCTCGCCGGCGAGACGGCCATCAGCACCGTGACCGGCGGCCTGCAATACCGCGGCTATTCGATCGAAGACCTGGCGCGAAGCGCGACGTTCGAGGAAGTCGCCTATCTGTTGCTCTACGGCGAACTGCCGACGGCCGAGCAGTTGGATCAATTTCAGCGTCGGTTGGGCGCCGCGGCCGAGGTGTCGCCGGCGATCATCGAGACGCTCCGCAAGATCCCGCCAACGGTCAACAGCATGGACGTGATGCGCAGCGGCTGCAGCTTGCTCGCCCATTGGGACGCCGATCGCGACGACAACGGCCGCGAGGCCAACCTCCGCAAGGCGGAGCGGCTGATCGCCGCAGCTGCCGATCGTGATGGCGGCACGGCACCGGCTCAAGCAGGGAAAGGAGCCGGTCGCGCCGGAGCGAGGCCGCTCGCTCGCCGCCAACACGCTCTGGATGCTGTTCCGCGCCGAGCCGGCGCCGGATCACATCCGGGCGATGGACGTCTCGTTGATCCTGTACGCCGAGCACGAGTACAACGCTTCGACCTTCGCGGCCCGAGTGATCGTTTCGACGCTCTCCGACTTGCACTCGGCGATTACCGGCGCGATCGGCGCGCTCAAAGGGCCGCTGCACGGCGGGGCGAACGAGCGGGTCGTCGACGAATTGAAGGCGGTCGGCAGGAAGGAGAACGCCGAGCGGTGGGTCCGCGATATGTTCGCGCGGAAGGAAAAGATCATGGGCTTCGGCCACCGCGTGTACAAGGATGGCGACCCGCGGGCGGCCTACTTGAAAACGCTCTGCGTCGAGCTCGCGGCCCAGACGGGCAACGAAGACCTCGAGGCGATCGCGGACGTGATCGAGCGCGTGGTCCGCGAAGAGAGAAAGCTGCCCCCGAACCTCGACTGGCCGGCGGGCCGGCTGTACCACTATTTGGGGCTGCCGGTTGAGCTCTACACGCCGATCTTCGTCATCAGCCGCGTCTCGGGTTGGAGCGCCCACGTGATCGAGCAGCTCGGCGACAACCGACTGATTCGCCCCCGGGGCCGCTACATCGGCCCCAAGAAGCGGAAGTGGCTGCCGATCGCGGAGCGGTAGTTTCTCGGTTCCCAGCTCGGCGCCGGAAAGCTGCTGGCGTCTTCACGGCCCGATTCTTCCCGCAATTCGCGCCAATCTTCGCCATTTTCTCTTGTTCGTATGGCAAGATTCTTCTACACCTTGCCCCCCGCCGGACGATACGATCCCTGGCGGCCGGCGGTTCTGGCACCGGGTTTGCTCTCACTTTTTCCTGGGAGGGTCAATCCTTGGCCGGTTTTGTGCGTAAGAATTGATTGGGAACAGGCTGTTTTGGCAGAGAGAACGAGGTATTTGCGAGATGACACACGACGCAGCAGATTTTCACCCCGGCGACGACGAACAGCGGCCGGCCGGCAGTGGCGACGTGACGGTTCAGGAGCTCACCTGGGCTCTGGTCGACGACCAGATCGGCAGCGACGAGTTTCAACTGCTTGAAAGCATGTTGTTGAGCGATGGTGCGGCCCGCTGCGAGTATGTGAACTGCATTCAGTTGCACACGGACTTGATGGCCCATTTTGCCAAGCCCGCCGACATGGCCGCTGGCGGCACGTCGCCGGTGTTGAGTTTTCTGGGCAGTGGTTTTCCACCGATCGACACTCAGACGGCCCAGCCGTAGACGGCCGTCGTGGTGTGCACCGACTGCTCATGTTCTGGGCAGCACGTGTACGCGTCGACCGCAATTCGGTCTTGCCTCTCACCCCAGCGCCGCGATCGCGCGAAAATCTTCGCGGAGCGAACGGTACAGCTTCTGGTACACCGGGAAGGCCGCGTCGTATTTCGGCTTCACTTTGGCGTTGGCCTTGGTTTCGCGCTTCGTTTTGACGGTCGCGTCGCAGGCCTCGACGACGTCCTTGAATTCGCCGGCTCCCACGGCGGCCAACAGCGCGACGCCGTAGCCCGGTCCTTCGTCCGCGGCCATCGAGACGACGGACGTCGCCAGCACGTCGGCCTGCAGTTGCCGCCAGAACGCGCTCTTCGCGCCTCCGCCCGAGGCGCGGATTTGCTTCACAGCAACGCCTTGCTCCTCGATGATTGCCAAGCAATCGCGGAGCGAATAGGTGACGCCCTCGAGCACCGCGCGGACCATGTGGCCCCGTGTGTGCTTGAGCGTCAGGCCGACGAAGGCGCCGCGCGCGGAGGGATCGGCGTGCGGCGTTCGTTCGCCGGCTAGGTAGGGGAGAAAGAACAATCCCTCGGCGCCGGGCGGCGTCAGCTTCGCCTCGTCGGTGAGCATGTCGTAGACGTCGATCTTGTTGCGTTTGGCGATGATCGCATCCGCCTGGCACAGCGCGTTGCGGAACCATTGCAGCGATCCGCCGGCGGAGAGCGTCACGCCCATCATGTGCCACTTGCCGTGGACCGCGTGGCAGAAGGTGTGCAGCCGGCCTTCCGGGTCGACCTGCGGCGTGTCGCTGTGGACGAATACCACGCCCGACGTGCCGATCGAGGTCGACAGCACGCCTTTGCGGACGATGCCGTTGCCGACCGCGCCGGCCGCACAGTCACCTGCCCCGCCGACGACCACGCAATCGGTCGAGAGGCCCAGCAGCTTGGCGACCTCGGGCGTCAGCTTGCCGGTGACTTGTTCCGATTCGTAGCACGTGGCGAGCAGACTGGTATTGAGTTCCAGCTTTGCCAAGAGCGGCTTCGACCATTGGCGTTGGACCACGTCCAAGAGCAGCATCCCGCTGGCGTCGCTGACCTCGGTGGCGAATTCGCCCGTGAGCCGCCGGCGGACGTCATCCTTGGGCAGCAGCACCTTGGTGACCTTGGCGAAATTCTTCGGCTCGTGGTTGCGCAGCCAGAGGATTTTGGGAGCGGTGAAGCCCGTCAGAGCCGGGTTGGCGACCATGCCGATGAGTGCCTTGCGTCCGCCGGCCCGGCGTTCGATTTCTTCGCACTCGGCGGCCGTTCGCTGGTCGTTCCACAGCAGGGCCCGCCGAACCACGTTCCCTTTCTTGTCGAGGAACACGGAACCGTGCATCTGGCCCGAGAGGCCGATCGCCTTCACGTCGGCCGGCTTCAACTTGGCTTGCTTCACGACGGCGCGGACCGTCTTGACCGTTGCCTGCCACCAGTCCTCCGGGTCTTGCTCACTCCAGAGCGGTTTGGGATGGTAACTGGGGTAGGTCGCCAGTGCCTGGCCGAGGATTTTGCCTTTCGCATTGATCGCCAAGGTCTTTGTGCCGGACGTGCCGACGTCGATGCCAAGATAGACACTCATCGCGGTGCGCTACTCCATGTGGAAAAGTCTGCGAAGGAACTTGGATTTGAAAAGGACCCTCGTGGCCCGCTCAATCGCGTTGGCGACGTGCATGCTGGCCGGTTGCACGAGCGAGCCGGCGGTGGTGCCGCAGGCAGCCGCGCCGTCCGCGCCGCCCAGTGTAGCACTGCGCGTGCTGGTCGTGAATGAGCCGCAACTGGCCGAAGCGATCGGCCGCCTGCGGGGCGAATGGGGCGAACGCTTCGGCGGCAGTCTCTCGGCAGAATCGAAGCCTTGGGCCGACGTCGCCGCCGCTGACGCAATCGATGCCGATTTGATCGTCTTTCCGACACGCTACCTGGGCGAGCTCGCTACCCGCGGCTGGCTCCGGCCGGTGCGGCAGAACGTGCTCGACGGCAAGACGTACGCCGCAGCCGACGTTTTCCCGTTGGCACGCCGCGAACTCGTGACTTGGGGCGGGCAAGTGCTGGCGCTGCCCTTGAGCGTCGACATCCCGAACACCGGACTACTGTTCGAGGCGGCTCCGTCCGTCGCCAGCAACGACCGCTTGGACATTTTGTTTGATCGCGCCACCATGAAGCCGCGGATCGCGGAGCAACCTTTCGTGGAAGCCCTGGCACGGTTGCCCAAGCCCGGCAAGGCGGACGGCGTGCGCTGCCCGCCGGTGTTGGGCCGGGGCGACGAGATCGCGGCCGTGACGTCGACGACTCACAACGCCGCCAGCGCATTCAAGCTGCTCGACTGGCTCGCCTCGGCCGAGATCAGCACGCAGCTAGCAGGCGCCGTCGAGGGTTCGCAGCCGGTTCGCCGTTCGCTGGCATCGTCGCCTGCGTGGTACGGCTCCGGTCTATCGGCCGACGAGCGGACGAAACGCGGGCGTTCGCTCGAACTGGCGCTCAGTTGCGATCGATATCTTTTGGTTCCTCGGATCCCGGGCATCGACGAATACCTGGCCGCGCTGGATGATGCGACACGCAACTCCGGCGCTGCCAAGCCGCAAGCCGTGCTCGACGCCGTCGCCGCAAAGTGGGAGGCGATCACCGACCGTCTGGGCCGCGACAAGCAGCGCGCCGCCTACCTGAAACACCTCAATATCACCGATCCGTAGGCGATTAATTATTGAGCCATAGACATTTAGCGGCGGGGCTTGCCCAGCGCTTTCATTCCGCACCCTCGCGCCGAGCAAGCTCGGCCGCTAATTGGCGTGGTGCCGCTTGTCAGTCGAACGCTCGGCCGGTAGGGTGAAGGGTCGCCCTTTCCCCATTTTTTGCCGCGTTTTGCGGTCGCTTCGCGTGACGGACCATGATCAGCACCGCCAAAGACCATCCCCTTGAAGACCGCGAGCGGATCGTCATCACCGGCATCGGGCTTACCGCGCCCAACGGCAACACGCTGGCCGAGTATCGGGCCGCTCTGCTGGCCGGCAAGAGCGGCGTCCGCAAGTACGAGATCCGCTACGTCGGCGAGACGCTGGCCGGCGTCTGCGATTTCGACGACCTGAAGTATCAGAAGCGCAAAGAGGTCCGCCGCGGCACCCGTGCCGGCGGCATCGGCATCTATTGTGCCCAGGAGGCGGTCGCCGACTCGGGCCTCGATTGGGCGAACCTCGACCGCGAGCGAGTCGGCGTCTACATCGGCGTCACCGAGCATGGCAACGTCGAGACCGAGAACGAGATTTACGAAATCAAGGGCTACAACTACGACACGAGCGTCTGGTCGCACCACCACAACCCGCGGACCGTGGCGAACAACCCCGCCGGTGAGATCACGATCAACATGGGCATCACCGGTCCGCACTACACGATCGGCGCCGCCTGTGCCGCCGGGAACGCCGGCCTGATCCAGGGCGCCCAGATGTTGCGGCTCGGCGAGGTCGACGTGGCCATCACCGGCGGCGTATCCGAGAGCATCCACACGTTCGGCATCTTCGCTGGCTTCGCTAGTCAGGGGGCGCTCGCCAAGCACGACGATCCGACCAAGGCCTCGCGGCCGTTCGACCAGGATCGCAACGGCATCGTGGTGGCCGAGGGCGGCTGCCTCTACATCCTTGAGCGGTTCGACGAGGCCCACGCGCGGGCGCGAGGATCTACGGCGAGTTGGTTGGCTACGCGATGAACAGCGACGCCAGCGACTTTGTATTGCCGAACCCCGGCCAGCAAGCCCGCTGTATGCAAATGGCGCTCGACCGCGCCCGACTGCGGCCCGAGGACATTGATCTAGTGAGCACCCACGCCACGGCCACGCCCAGCGGCGACGTGCAGGAGTGCATTGCCCTGCGACAAGTCTTCGCGAATGGTAGCCCGCCAGTCGTCAATAACACCAAGAGTTTCATCGGCCACGCGATGGGGGCGGCCGGGGCGCTGGAACTCGCCGGCAACCTGCCGACGTTTGACGATGGCGTCTGCCACCCGACGATCAACGTCGACCGGCTCGATCCGGAGTGTGCTTTGCCCGGCCTGGCCGTGAACGAGCCCCGCGAGCGGAAAAACACCCGCTATATCCTCAACAACTCGTTTGGTATGTTGGGAATTAACTCGGTCGTGATAATTGGCAAGGTTTAGCTGTTCCACTGTTAATAATCAGGAATGTTTCACGCAAAGGCGCGAAGGCGCAAAGAAAGGGTGGAGTGGGAGATTTTGCCGCCTTGCGCGCCTTTGCGTGAGATGATTTTTTTGGGAGAACCCGGCATGAATGCTGCCGAGATTAGAGAAGAAGTTTTGGACATCCTCCGCGACATCGCGCCGGATGAGGATCTGTCGCAGCTGGACGACGAGAAGCGGTTTCGCGAGCAACTCGAGCTCGACAGCATGGACTTCCTCGACATCGTGATGGAGCTCCGCAAGCGGCATCGCATCCAGATCCCCGAAGACGACTACGTCCAGCTCGCCAGCATGGCCTCGACGGTCGCCTTCCTCGAGCCGTTGATGAAAGATATTGAGCGTGAGAAGGTCTGAGGAGGCAGGGAGCGGGGAGCGAGGAGCAGGGAGAAAGAACTGCCTTGTTCCGACTCCATGCTCCCTGCTTCCCATGTACGACACGATCATCATCGGCGCGGGGATGAGTGGGCTGGCGGCCGGGATTCGGCTCGCCTATTACGAGCAGCGGGTGTGCATCCTCGAGCGGCACTCGACGATCGGCGGGCTCAACTCGTTCTATCGCCTTCGCGGCCGCGACTACGACGTTGGGCTCCATGCGCTCACGAACATCACGCCCAAGGGCACGAAGACCGGCCCGCTAGCCCGCTTGCTGCGACAACTGCGACTGAAGTGGGACGACTTCGCCATCTCGCCGCAGATCGGCAGCGAGATTGCCTTCCCCGATGCCCGCCTGCGGTTCGACAACGACGCCGGCACGCTGAGAGACGAAGTGGCTCACGCGTTCCCGCAACAGGCCGACAACTTCGATCGGCTCACTCGTGAGATCGTCGCGTACGACGACCTCAGCGACGAGCACGCCAACGTCTCGGCCCGCGAGGTGGTGACGTCGATCATCAGCGAGCCGCTCCTGGTCGAGATGCTGTTTTGCCCGTTGATGTACTACGGCTCGGCCCGCGAGCACGATATGGACTGGGGCCAGTTCTCGATCATGTTTCGCAGCATCTTTCTCGAAGGCCTCGGCCGGCCGCACGCTGGAGTGCGGCTGATCCTCAAGCATCTGGTGCGAAAGTTTCGCGCTGGGCGGTGAGTTGAAGTTGCGCTCGGGAGTCAAGCAGCTCGCCGTCGAGGAGGGCCGGGTGACGCGGGTGATTTTGGATAACGACGATGTTCTCGAAGCCCGCAACGTGGTCTCGTCGGCCGGCTGGTGCGAGACGATGCGACTCTGCGACGACGGCCACCCGGTCGTTGCATCGCGGGCGCCCGGCCAGCTCACGTTCTGCGAAACGATCGCCACGCTCGATGCCGAGCCACGCGACCTGGGGCACGACCGCACGATCACGTTCTTCAACGACCACGACCGCTTCGAGTGGCAGAAGCCGGACGTACTGTGCGACGTGCGGAGCGGCGTCATTTGCACGCCGAACAACTTTGCCTACGACGAACCGCTCGACGATGGCACGATCCGCATCACGGCGCTCGCCAACTTCGACCGCTGGCGCGAACTGGATGATGAGGCCTATCGCCTGGAAAAGCTCCGCTGGTACGACCGGATCACGGAGTCGGCCGTCCGCTTCATTCCCGACTATCGATCGAGAGTGATCGACACCGACATGTTTACGCCCACGACGGTCGTCCGTTTCACCGGTCACGAGAACGGCGCGATCTACGGCGCTCCCGACAAGCAACTCGACGGCACGACGCACCTCAAGAACCTGTTCATCTGCGGCACCGACCAAGGCTTCGTCGGCATCATCGGCAGCATCACCAGCGGCATCGCGATGGCGAACCTGCATTGTTTGCGGGGCGATGCAATGACCTAGCCGCGTCGCTCGCGACGCGAGGAACTCGCCAAATGACACGTCCGCGAATCCACATCTGCGTACTTACGGCATTTTCGCTGCTCGCAATCGCCGGTCTCTCGGTTGCTGTCTGTCAGCTTTGGAATGAGGTCGTGCCGCTGAGGAGCGAAGTCCAACTACTGCGAAAGCAGATGGGACACCTGACGATTGAGAATTCCGATCTACCACACGCGATTGTGGTGGCGACGGATGAGCCAGACACCTGGAGATGGCGCGCCTATTTGCCGCCGCTGCCGTTTGGAAAATACTTGGTCAACTGCACACCGGGCCTATTTCCCCCTGTTACCGAAGAAAACGTCGACGCAATTCTCGAGAACCTACGTCGAACAATGCGAAATTGGACGATCAATAGGAATGACTATTCTCCTCTTGAAGGCGAGGTTGCCGTTGAGGCCAAACTCATCGATCGCGAGGGATATCGGTATCTCAAAGTGATGCCTGTCGGTGGTCAGGTGATTGGCGTTCCTGACAATTGGCGCAGTTATGAAGACAAGACCAGTAGGCTAACGGGACTTAATTCGGATGAGCAAACGGTGTATTTTCGTGGGGAGCCCATTCTACTGCTCTGCCTACAGAGCAAGCCTCGATTGGTTCAAGACCAATTTGGGCGGGAAGGACCGCAACTCCAATGCGATACAGTCTTGATGTGGATTCATAGCGTCGACTGATCTGTCGGGGGTTGTAACCACCTGTTGCCGCCCGGGACTTCCGCTAAAATGGTCGTCTGCTCGATTTGTACACGCAGCCCTCGTTTGTTGCCGCCCCATGCCGCGCGACTTCCTCAAACACGCCAAAGACGAGTACGACGTGGTCGTCGTCGGCAGCGGTTTGGGCGGACTCACCGCGGCCAATGTGCTCGCCAGGGCAGGGCGGAGTGTGCTCTTGTTGGAGCAGCACTACAAGCTGGGTGGGCTGGCCACGTGGTTCAAGCGGCCGGGCGGGCACATCTTCGACATCTCGCTGCACGGCTTTCCGTACGGCATGGTCAAGAGCTGCCGCCGCTACTGGAGCCGGGAGATTGCCGATTCGATCGTGCAGCTCGAGCACATCCGCTTCGACAATCCGATGTTCTCGCTCACCACCACGTTTAACCGCGAGGATTTCACGAAGCTGCTGGTGAACGACTTCAAGGTCGACCCGGCGGCCGTGCACGGCTTCTTCGACACAGCCCGCGGGATGAATTTCTATGACGATCAGCAGACGACGACGCGCGAGCTGTTCGATCGTTTTTTCCCCGGCCGCGAGGACGTGATTCGGCTGCTCATGGAGCCGATCACCTACGCCAACGGCAGCACGCTCGAAGACCCGGCGATCAGCTACGGCATCGTGTTCTCGAATTTCATGTCAAAGGGGGTGTTTACGTTCCAAGGCGGCACCGACAAGCTGATCGGCCTGATGGATAAGGAACTCCGCGCAAGCGGCGTCGACATCTGCATCAATGCGGACGTGTCGAAGATCGACTGCCGCGGCGGGCGGGTTCGCAGTGTCGAAGTCAACGGCCGCACGATTCGCACGCGGGCCGTGATGTCGAACGCCAATCTCAACGCGACGATCTTCAAGCTTGATCGGCGAGGAGTATTTCGATCGCGCGTTCATCGACGAGGCCAGGGCCGTGCGGCTCAACAACTCCAGCACGCAGGTCTACATGGGTCTCAAACCGGACGAGTGGATCGACGAATCGACGGGCGACCTCTTGTTCAGCTCGACCGCCCCGGTCTTCCGCACCGAGTCGCTATTGAGCCGCGACATCACCAGCCGCACGTTTTCGTTCTATTACCCGCGGACTCGCCCCCAGGGCCGCCCGCGGTGCCTGGTCGTTTCGAGCACCAACGCCAACTACGACGACTGGGCCAAGCTCACGAAGGAAGAGTACGAAGCGAGCAAGACGCGACCTGGTCGAGACGACGATCGACGCGCTCGACAAATACGTGCCGGGCATTCGCGTGAAGCTCGACCACGCCGAAGCCTCGACGCCGGTCACGTTCGAGCACTACACGAAGCACATCAACGGGGCCAGCTTCGGCACGAAATTCGAGGGCCTCGCCGTGAGCCGGGCCCTGCCGCAACAAATCACCGGCCTGTACCACGCCGGCAGCGTCGGCATTATCATGTCCGGCTGGCTCGGCGCGATGAACTACGGCGTGATCGTGGCCAACGAGGTCGATAGCCAGTTGTTGAACCACTCCACCGCCCCACCCACCCCGGCAACTGCAACCATTTGAGGAACCGCAGATCAACGCAGATGGACGCGGATGGATTTGGCATGTAATGGTGTTCTTATCCGCGTCCATCGGCGTTCATCTACGGTTACGAAATGACTTCTGAATTGATTAAGTCTGCGATTCCCCACCGTGAGCCGTTTCTGCTCGTCGATGATATCGTCGAGCAGACCGATTCGCGGATCGTCTGCCGCAAGCGATTCACCGGCGACGAGTTTTGGTACGCGGGGCACTATCCGGACTTCCCGCTCACGCCGGGCGTGCTGTCTGTGTGAGGCGGCGATGCAGGCCGGGGCGGTGATGCTCTCGAAGTATGCGACCGAATCGACGGGCGGGGTGCCGGTGGCCACGCGGATGAACAACGTGAAGTTCCGCAACATGGTCCGGCCGGGCGACACGATCGAGATGACGGTCGAGCTTACGGAACGAATGGCCGACGCGTTCTTTCTGAAAGCGGCCGTGACGGTGGACGGAAAGACGGCGGTCACGTTCGACTTCGCCTGCAAACTGGCTCAAGCGACCCGATGTGACGCATGCCGATCCGACTTTCTCCAACTCGACGGCAAGCGAGTCCTCGTGTTCGGCGTGGCCAACAAGAAGAGCGTCGCCTGGCACATCAGCCGAGTGCTGGTCGAGGCGGGCGCCGAGGTCGTGTACGTCGTGCGGAGCGAAGAGCGCCGCGGCCAGGTGCAATTGCTCGTGGGCGACGCGGCCGTGTTCGTCTGCGACGTCGAGTTCGAGGACCAAATCGAGCGGCTCGCCCGCGAGCTGGCCGAAAAGTACGACGTCCTCGACGGCCTGGTCCACTCGATCGCGTTTGCCGATTATGAAGATGGCGTTAAACCTTTCCACGAGACGCCCAAGAGGGCTTTTCTGCGGGCCTTCGATATCTCATGCTTCTCGCTCGTGGCAGTGTCCAACGCGGTAAAGGATCTGCTCGCGCCAGATGCGTCGGTCGTGACGATTTCGATCTCCACGACGACGATGGCCAGCGAGAACTACGGCTACATGGCCCCGATCAAGGCGGCGCTCGATTCGTCGCTGGCGTTTTTGGCCAAGTCGTTCAGCCGATTCTCGCGGGTGCGATTCAACGCCGTTGCGCCCGGGCTGTTGAAGACGTCGGCCTCGGCGGGCATCCCGGGGTACGTGGACTCGTATTTGTATGCCGAGCAGGCGACGCTGAGGAAACAGGCAATCCGCACAGAGGAGGTGGCCCATGCGGCGGCATTTTTGTTGAGCCCACGCTCTAGCGGGATCAACGCCCAGCGGCTGGTCGTCGACGCCGGGATGAGCACGAACTACTTCGACGCGGATCTCGTCCGCGGCTCGCTCCGACCCGACTGATTTGGCGAATGATTGGCGCGATTGATCGGCTTGTCGGGCGTCCCGGTCGGTCCGACCGCCCTTCGGCCGATTGCCGTGGGTTGGAAACGCTGTTTCCGACCAATCGGGTTGCCGCAAAAGTCGAAAAACTGCTAGTTCTTTGGGGCTGGCCGTGGTATGGTAGAAAATAGGTGCCGAGCGCCGTATCATGCTACCAGCGCCGCCTGCAGCGGAACGACTTATCGAGGGGTCGCTGGTCCCGAGTTGCGGGGCAATGGCCGGCAGGGATGACCGAAACGAGCGGAACAGATAGAAGTGGGCGACATCTCATCTTGTCGCGCTTCGACTAAGTAGGCGTACAACCAGAGGCAGGACCTGTCGAACACGGTCGCGTGGCCGTCGGTTGGAGGGTCCGGGCCTAGTTACGAACCCACATGACGAAGGTGACCGCCAACAAACTAATCGAGTTGTTGCGTCGCAGCGGCCTCTTGGACGAGGTTCGGCTGACGAGCTTCCTCGAGCAGGCCACCGTTGAGCACGGTGAAGCCGCGCTCGACGACCAGGATCGACTGGCCGAGTTGTTGATCCAGGCGGGGCTGGTGACCCGATGGCAGGCCGACAAACTTCTCGCCGGAAAACACAAGGGCTTCCGCCTCAAGCAGTACCGGCTGCTGGGCCAGATCGGCAAAGGGGGCATGAGCAGTGTCTACCTGGCCGAGCACGAGGTGATGCGTCGGCGGGTGGCGATCAAGGTGCTGCCGCTTAACCGCGTCAACGATGCGTCCTATCTGGAGCGGTTCCGGCTAGAAGCCCGCGCCGTCGCCCGGCTCGACGACCCGAACATCGTCCGCGCCTACGACATCGACAACGAAGGCAACACCCACTACATCGTGATGGAGTACGTCGACGGGCAGGACCTCCATCAACTCGTCAGCCAGAACGGCCCGCTGACCTACGAAGCCGCGGCCGACTACGTCGCGCAGGTCGCCAACGGCCTGCAACACGCCCACGAGATGGGCATGATCCACCGCGACATCAAGCCGGCCAACTGCCTGTTGGACAAACATCAAACAGTGAAGCTCCTCGACCTCGGCCTGGCCAAGCTGACCGAAGACGAAGCTTCGCTGACGATGGCCAACGAGGAAAACGTGCTGGGCACGGCCGACTACCTGGCGCCGGAGCAGGCCCTCAACAGCCACGAAGCCGACGCCCGCTCCGACATCTACAGCCTCGGTTGCACGCTCTACTTCCTGCTGACCGGCCGGCCGCCGTTCCCCGAGGGGTCGATTTCCGAACGGCTCTTGAAGCACCAAACCTCCAAGCCGGAGAGCATCTTCAAATCGCGGCCGGACGCGCCGCCGTCGCTGGTCGACATCTGCGAAACGATGATGTCGAAGAAGCCAGACGACCGGTTTCAGTCGGCCGGCGACGTGGCCGTGCGGCTTACGGAATGGCTTGCCGATCGCGGCCGCAAGCTCGGCGGCGGGCACATCGAGGGTGCCGACGAGAGTAGCAGCGGCGTCGGCAGCGGCATCTTCAACCGTTTTGGCGTTGGGCCGGGGACGTCCCTGTCCGGCATCGGATCGTCCGGCAGCGGCCGGCCGCTTTCCTCCGCCGATCGCGACACGAGGCGGCTCAATGAAGTCGGCAGCTCGCCGGCTACCGACGAAGAGATCGGACTCGCGCCGCTCGAAGACGAAGCGAATGCCAAGGCCGATGACGATCAGACCGCGTCTCCGGCCGAAGACGAGCTGGTCACCTCGAGCGACGTGCTGGTATCCAAACGCAGCTCCGCGGTCGGCGGCTCCTCGAAAAAGTCGCTGGTGGAAGAAGAGCTGCACGACCCGGAGTTCGAAGCGATCCGGCGCAAGGTGGCCCAGCGGGCCCAGTTCAATCCGCTCAAGCCGCCCAACTACGTGCCGCCGAGCGAGGGTCCGCCGTGGGGGCTGCTGGCGATCTTGGGCGGCGTCTGCCTGGTGATTCTCGTCGTCGTGCTACTGTTGAGATGAGCGGACCCTAGCCGATGGCAGCCCGCGGCTGATGGATGGCCGCAGTCATCGAGAACTATCAATGCCGAATCGACTTCTGCCATTCCACGGCCAGCATCTGGCAATTGATTCCCGAGCCGATGCCGAGCATCGCCACGCGGTCGCCCGCTCGTAACACACCCTGCTCGATGCCGAGGGCCATCGTCACCGGCAACGCCGCGGCCCCGGTGTTGCCGAGCGTTTCGAGCGTCGCGAAATCGTTGGCCGGGCTCAGCCCGAGCGATTCGAGCATCAGTTTGCGGTGGGCGGCCCCGACCTGGTGGCAGAAGGTGCGTTGGATGTCCTCCGGCTCCCAGCCGGCGACGCCCAGAAAGCGGCGGAAGGTCTCGACGCCGGTGGCGATGCCCTGCCGCATCAGCGTCTCGCTGTCGGTGTCCATCATCGTTTCGAGGCCGCGGCTGCGGCACAGCTCGTGGTGGCTCGTGTCGCAGTGGACGACCGCCCCGGAAAGGCGGTTGCCGGTTTGACTCAGATCCTCGTCGCAAAGCACGATCGCCGCGCTCGCCGAGCCGATCGTGAGCGAGGCGATCGAATCCTTGATCGAGTCGCGGGTGAGCGACTTTTCGGCGTTGAGCCGGGCGATGGTGTTCTCGACCAAATCGCGGCCGCTTTCGGTGCCGACCACGATGCCGGCGCGAATCTGCCCGAGCTCGATCATGTTTGCCACTTGGATCATGCCGGTCAGCAGCCCGAGGCAGGCATTCGATACGTCGAAGATCATCGCTTCGCCGGCGAGGCCTAGGCCGTGGTGGACGCGACAAGCGGTGGCGGGCTCCAGGTAGTCGCGGCAGACCGAGCCGTGGACCAGGGCGCCGAAATACCGACGATCGATGCCGCTGGCCGAAATAGCCTTGCGAGTCGATTCGATGCTGACGGTGCTCGGCCGCGTGCCGGCCGGGAAAAACCGCCGCTCGCGGATGCCGGTCATCAGCTCCAGCCGTCCCTCGGGCAGCCGCAGCCGCTGGTACAATGGCTCCAGCCGGCGCTCGATCTCGGCGGTCGTCACCACCTCGTCGGGCAACGTGTAGCCAATCGCTTCGAGACAAACGCGTCGAAAGTGCATAATGCGAAATGGGAAAGGGGACGGCGAGCGCGGTTCAGCACGCGGGGACGTACGCACACGCCAAGATCGAATCAACTATTCCGAACAACTGAACATATCCCACGGTGCGACCGCGGTAAACCGCCGATTGCCGCTGCCAGCGTTGGCCAGTGGCGATAAGTTGGCCGTGTTCGAGCGAAAACGCAAGCGGCGCACAGGCCGCATAGGTGGCGAGATTTGACGAAACAATCGCCGACCATCACGCAAACTCACGCCAAACACCCCGTCGCGGCTTGGCTGGGGATCGCCTTCGCGCTGGTGTTTCCGACGATCGTCACCTGGGCTTATTTCTTCCGAGCGGCCGACGCCGACCAAGGCGTTCAGCAGGGCGTGATGGCGACGCTCAAGGTGCTGCAGTTTGTGTTTCCCGTCGCTTGGTTTTATTTTGTCCTTCGCGAGCGGATCGAGTGGCAGCGGACTTCGACGCGGGGCGTTGCCGCTGGGCTGCTATTCGGCCTCGCGGTGGCCGTCGCCGGCTGGTTTGTCTTTCACTACCTACTGACGGGCAGCCCGATGTTCGTCGCCGCGAGCGAACAGATTCGCGCCAAGGTGGCCGGCTTCGGACTCGATTCGACCGCGAAATACGTGGCCCTCGGCGTCTTCTATTCGCTGGCCCATTCGTTCTTGGAAGAGTACTACTGGCGCTGGTTCGTGTTCGGCCAACTGCGGCGTTTGGCGCCGCTCTGGCCGGCGATCATCGTTTCGTCGCTGGGCTTCATGGCTCATCACGTGCTCGTGCTCTCGCTTTATTTCGGCTGGTGGACTTGGCCGACGCTGTTGTTCTCGGCGTCGGTCGCCGTCGGCGGTGCGTTCTGGGCCTGGCTCTACGACCGCACCAACTCGCTCCTCGGCCCGTGGCTCAGCCATTTGATTGTTGACGCGGGCATCTTCTACGTCGGCTTCCAACTGGTTCGCAGTTCGCTCGGCTGAGAGACGCGTCGTTGCACGGCGTTTCCACAGTATCTTGTGCTAGCAAGAGCAGTTTCGCGCAAAATACGCGAAGTCCTTGTATTCCCATTGCGCCGCGTTACACTCAGCCATCGACTTGCATTTCCCTCCTTTGCCTGGTGACAAGGCTGTTAACCAAAAGGGGTTCTTTCCGCCGAGCGAACAGGACGTTGAACTCGCCGCTGCAATCGGTCCGCCTCCCCAAGCGGACGTGCCGTGGCGATCGGCCAACCGCCAAGCATCCACCCGGATTCTGGCTTGGTGACGTTCGTTCTACCTTCCGCGACTTGCTGCGTGGGCTGCTGCGCGGTCGGCAACTGTTCGCTCGTGGGGAGAGACTTCACCGTTTTGGCCGTTTTGACGATGGCCAGGGAGTACAAGGGAATGTCAAAGCCAATCATTGGTCTGAATGCCGATTTTCGCACTGCCGCCGGGCGATCCTCGTATACTTTTGTCGACGCTTGCTATTTCGACGCCGTGACCCAGGCCGGTGGAATTCCGCTAATTCTCCCGCCGCTCGAAAACGACGACGACCTTGCCGAAGCGCTCGAGCAAGTCGACGGCGTGGTGCTGGTCGGCGGCGCCGATCTCGATCCGCGGCGCGACGGCTGGATGACCCATCCCACGATCCGGCCGCTTGCCCCACGCCGCGAGACGTTCGACCGCCGGATGATGCGAATCATCGCCCAACGGCGCCTGCCAGTGCTCGGCATCGGCGCCGGTATGCAGCTGCTGAACGTGATGATGGGCGGCAACTTGCTGTTCCATATTCCGGAGGATCGGCCCGCCGCGCTCCCACATCTCGATCCGATCGACCCGGCCCACCGCCACACGCTGGAGCTCACGCCCGGCTCGCTGATGGAACGCGTCTACGGCGACGGCGAGCTCCGCGTCAACAGCATGCACCACATGGCGGTCGACGACGTCGCCCCCGGTTTCGAAGTGACGGCCCGCTGCCCGGACGGCATTGTCGAGGCCATCGAGAGCCGGATCCCGGATTGGTTCGCCGTCGGCACCCAGTTCCATCCGGAAGCGCCCACCGCCTCGGCCCTCGACCGGCGGATCTTCGAAGAATTCGTCGACGCGGTGAGGGAAACCGCCGACGCCATGCGGATGGTCGCCTAACTCGGTCGTTCCCCCGTACACGGAAGGCAACCCCTAGTTTTCTTGAAGGGTGCGGTCTGGCGAGCCACGGACGCGCTTCGCCAGGCCGCACCTGCTTTTTTGCACCCAATCGTTCGCGGCGTCGGCCACGACGCCCACCACCCGTTCGTCCCCCCACGCCATCATCCCAGCGTGCTGTCCCTCGAACTTATTTGTCGCAACTGCCAGTGGCGCACCGTCTGCGGTCGCGACGATGCCATCGGCCGATTGCGGCTGATCGGCATGTTGCGCCGCGATCCCGATCGGGACGACGAATTGCTGCGTGTGCTGTTTGTCGACGCGGCCCTGCGGATGACCTGCCCGATCTGCAAAGAAAAGCGTCTCCACGCGGTCGATCACGATCCACGCTCTGACGACGACGACTGGCAATCGGCTGTGCTCTGCGAAGTCTGCAGAGAGCCGATTCCGCCGGAGCGCGTCGAAGCCTTGCCGGGCGTGACACGCTGCGTCGCCTGCCAGGGTCGCAGCGAAGCGGGCATTACGCTCGAAGAACCGGAATACTGCCCGAATTGCGGCTCGCTGGTCGAACTCCGAGTCAGCCGCGGCAGCGGCATCACCCGTTACCGCCGCTTCTGCACGGGCCAGCCGCCCTGCCGGCTGTAACTCTATCCATATCGGCTCCTGCCAACGGAAGTCTCCACTTCTGCCTCATCGATCCAGACGACCTGTTTCTGATCCGATCGACCTGACTTGACAGATTGCCACTAATTTCTACAATGTAGAAATTAGAGGTGAGTTATGCCGGAGCAAGACTACTTGGGATCGTTCGAGCAGGTTGTACTGCTCGCCATCGTCCGACTGCGCGACGACGCCTACGGCATGTCGGTGCGACGTGAATTGGAGCTGCAAATCGGCCGCACGGCTTCTCTCGGTGCGGTCTACGCAACGCTCGATCGATTGGAAAAGAAAGGCTACATCGTCTCGCGCGAGGGACGATCCTGTGCATCGCGGAGTGGTCGAGTTAAACGATTGGTCCGTGTGGAACCGAGGGGAATGGCAGCCCTGCGACGGTCTCTGGAGTCCATTGAGGCGATGTCGAAGGGCGTGCGAGAATTAAAAAGACCGATCGGAGGTCTCTCATGAAAGGTACGGGCTCTCGTTGGCCCAAGAAGGACGGCGGTCGCAAACTCGACTGGCAAGCTCGATGGGTTTTGCGGTGTTTGGAGGCAATTCTTCCCGACGAATGGCGTGACCCATTAATTGGCGACTTGTTAGAAGAATGGTCGACCGAAATTGTGCCGAATGTGGGCCGGGCGCGAGGCCAGTCGTGGCTGCTTGGGCAAGCAATTATGTCGTCGGTGTCATCGGTCCTCGCGCACATCAGAAAGGTATCCCTGATGACCAGAATCCTGTTCGTCGTAGCGTTACTGCTGGGTGGATTCTCCGCGTTGGTTGACAGCCTCCCGACGTGGGACGACACAGGAGTTCTGGCCTTTGGCATTCTGATCAGCTGTGCGCTGTTGGGATCGTTCGGTCCCGCGCGGCCGTGGCGCTGGGCACTCGCAGTCGGGTCGTGGATTCCATTGCACGACATCATCTCCAATCGCGGCTATACGTCCCTGTTGGCTCTGGGATTTGCTTTCGCGGGTGCGTATGTCGGTGCAACTATACGCCGGACACTGATGCCGTTGCCGCCAGCGAACAACTCCGACGTGGTCCTTTCCTAGGCAGTTGCCGTCGACGTCAATTGTCGCCGCAGACCGACGGCGACGTCCCTGGACGCTACCTCCCGAGGGTACGATGACAATTTACGATCTGCTGTTCCTTGCGGTGGTATTTGCGAGCGTCGCGACGATACTATTCATCGCGGGCTGCGCGCTGGTTCGCCGTCGCGCTAGGGCGATTCGAGCTTTGAAGGTATATGCGGTGTGCGCGGCGATCTATTTCGGAATTGTCATCCTTGTTTCGCTCGTTGCACCTCGGCAGGTCGTGAAAACTGGCGAACCACTTTGCTTTGATGATTGGTGCATCCGTGTCGACAACGTGGAACAGGCTACCTCGCCGACCGACGTGACCTACACAGTCAAAATGCATCTTTTCAGCCGCGCTCGTAGGATCACTCAGCGCGAGAACAACCTAGCAATCTATATTACGGATTCTCGCGGAGGTCGTTATGAGCCGTCGCGACGAGCCGCGGACGCACCGTTGAGCGTACAGCTTGGACCCGGGGAATCTGTCGCTGCCGAGCGGGTCTTCAAAGTGCCGCTCGATGAAGCCGAGCCAGGCCTGGTCATCGCCCACGAAGGCGGGTTTCCGATCGGCTGGTTTATCATCGGCCAGGGCCCTTTCAGGAAGGCCCCCATCGTGTGGCTGCCGTCGCCATCGTCGCCGCTCTCGTCTGGCGAAGACGCAACACAGACTCAGCATCGAGATGGCGGCATCACGCCCCTACGCAAGTAACAGCCCCTTGTTAGGACAAGCATCGCCCAACTGCCTCCGACCGCCTCCAACCGCTCCGCGACCCCGGTGGAGCCAACCGGGTCTACCCGCTCACTCGTCTCGATCTACCACACAGATCGCACACAGATAACGGGGCCGACGACGACAAATGTCAAATCGTCCATTTAACCCATCGATTTCCTGGTTGTATCCAAGTCGGCCCTTGCGGATACTTTCCTCATGGCCCCAGTTCCCAAAGGACCCGACCGCAAATCCCGCCTCCAAGAATTCGTCGACTGGGCCGCCGCCCACGTCACGGGCGACGAAAAGGGCGAATCCCAAATCTTCCTCGACCGCCTCTTTCAGGCCTTCGGCCAAAAGGGCAGGCTCGACGTCGGCGGCACCGCCCGACCTGAGTCAATCGAATTCCGAATCCGCAAAGCCAAAGAAGATGGCGGCCGCACCGCGTTTGCCCACTACGTCTGGAAGCCCCACGACGCCGCGGTCGGTGGGACGAATGGCACTAGCTTAAGCGCTGCGCAGATGACTGCGCTTGGTCATTTCACTAGATCGCTGATCTTCACACCTAGCGTTTGGGCCACAGCTAGCACCGTCGAGATGCGCGGGTCTGACGTGCGATAGAGCAAGAACCACGCACGCTTTTTTGCGGTCGGACCGTCGTATCCCAAGCCTTCGCCGAGTTCATTTAGCGTCATTCCCGAACGCTCAAACAAGTTGCGAATGTTGTCCATCACGCCGTCTGCGGTCATGGTTTTCCGACTTTTCTGAGCCAAGTGAACAAACCCACCATGCGTCTACGTAAGTATAGACAATGAGGGTTGGTCACACCAGCCAGCAAAGCGCGGACTCGGTGAAGCAGCCACTTTGACTGACGGCATCAAATCACCCCCCAGGCGTTTCCGCCTAAGAACGGGACCTGTCTGAATCGCAATCGAATCAGGCGGCAGGAATCGCTGTCAATCTGAAGGCGATTCCATGGCGAGCTTGGATGCGGTACGCGCCCGCTTTGCGCGGAATGAGGGACTCCCGTTCGCCAACATTTTGACCGAGGCCAGCATCCGCGACGTTCTCCACGAACATGGCGTTCAGTATCGGGACCGCGTGTTTAACCCAGTCACCACCATCTGGGGTTTTCTGAGTCAGGTGCTCAGCGAAGACCATAGTTGCCGCGACGCCGTGTCGCGGATCATCGCGCATCGTGCGACGAATGGGCTGGCAGTTTGTTCGCCGAATACGGCCAGCTATTGCGAGGCGCGGAGCCGTCTTCTCACGGGGGTACTCTCCACGTTGGCGAAGCAGACCGCCGAAGAGTTACAGACGAGCATCACCCGCCAGTGGAAGTGGAACGGTCGCTCCGTGTTCATCGTCGATGGCTCGAGCGTCTCGATGCCGGACACACCGGAAAACCAACAGATGTATCCGCAGCCGCCCCAGCAAGCGACAGGACTGGGTTTCCCGCTGGCCCGGATCGCCGTGCTGTTATCGCTCGCCACCGGCGCTTGCCACGATCTGGAAATCGCGCCGTACCAGGGCAAGGGCACCGGCGAAAAGAGTCTCTTCCGCCGCATGTACGACACTCTTAAACCTGGCGATGTGGTTGTTGCCGATGCCTTATTCGACGATTACTTCATCGTGTGGGAATTGTACAAGCGCAACATCGACATCGTTGCTCGAGCTCAGTACGAGCGCACGGGCAGCCGGATATCAGAGACTAGCCCCGAGGGCGATATGCTCGTTTGGCAGCGTCCCAACAAGCCGCGCGGAATGACGGGAGAACAGTACCACAACTACCCAAAGAGCCTCGTCATGCGGCAGGTGACCGTTGACGCCCACGACAAGAACAACCGCGTCACACAATTCAAGGTCGTGACCACGATTCTCAACGTGTCGATCGATGGCAAGCAGATCGGCGATCTGTTCGAGCGGCGGTGGGAAGGAGAGGTCGATATCCGATCGATTAAGTCGGCCATGCAGATGGATATCCTGCGATGCAAAACACCGGACATGGTCCACAAAGAGATTTGGACTCACTTATTGGCGTACAACTTGCTCCGCACGGTAATGGCCGTTGCCGCCGACGAAAATGACACCGAGCCTCGCAAGGTAAGTTTCAAAGGAGCGAAGCAAGCCTTGACAGCCTTCGCTCCGAAGATTGAGGCGGCTAGGCCGGAGGAGCGCGCACCGCTCGTTGATGCGATGCTAACGACCATTGCCTACCACCGCGTAGGCAACCGACCTGGGCGCTGGGAACCGCGAGCGCAAAAACGACGGCCGAAGCATGCCGCGCGACTAACGCAACCACGACGCATCGCCAAGCTGCCGAAGAACCGTTCAAAGTGGTTCTAGGTCGGACAAAGCAGACTCATCGGGGCGAGGTCGCTCGTAACATCACCGGCAGTCACGGGGAAGCTCCTTGCTCTCCGCTCGTCCACTACGGCATCGTTTCCCACCGATTCATCATCTCTCGGTATTCCAGGCAAACAAGAGAGGTACCCAATTCGACTGACAGGCAGACTTGCCGCAAAACGAACCGCTGCCTGGCGCAGTCATCTTGATCATGAGACCTTAACCTAGTGCCATTCGTCGGTGGGACCGACACAATTACGGCTTCAGCACCATTGAATCAGGTCAGTTCGACATTGGTCACGAACGCAGATCTTCGCAAACCGCAAAGCGTCCTCAGATTGATTGCGCGATTCGCTGCCGCGAATTGCCGTCGGTGGAAACCACCGCTGCGGCGAACGACAATTCCCTCGTGCGGTCGGGCCGGGTGGCTCCGGGTCGTTGCCGACCCGGAGCTCCCACAGACCCGTACGTGCGGACATTACCGCATACGGTTCCTCAATCGACAGGTTCGCTATCCTTAAGTGGCCCTCGTAGCTATTCAATCAAGTTACGGTGACATGTTGATCGAACCTCGATGGGTTCGGCATGTTTCCCTCGATTGATTCTGCCGATCGACGCTTCGCTTTCCTCCACTGGGTCCTCCAAGGTGAGTTCCCCAGCTTCGACGGTACTATCAAAGCGCTACGACTTCCTGCAGTCCGTCCCACCGCACTTCGTTTCCTTCGTTTGGCGGTACCTCGGTTGCACTCGCAAGTTTGCTCCTCGACGACCGAGTGCGCCGTCGAGGCCTGGAGTTGTTCACCCGGTGGCTCCAGCCGGGATGTTGCCGAGGAGACGGACAGGATCTCCCAAGTTCCTGGGGAACCTCAATCATCCGTTTGCACATGTTCCAAACCGACGCCGGCAGGACTGCTCACACCAGACCATACAGTGCAGCAGCGTGGCCCCTGCTCATCGCAAGGCAGAGGCTCCCACGATTGGGTCTTTCGACGCTCAATAGCATGGCTTTCGGACTCGCTGTCTACGCTTCGTGATGCGGATTACTCCAACACCACGCAAGACTCGCTTCCAGTCGCTGGTCAGGCTCTACTGGACGGGTTTCTCACCCGCAAGGTTCCGATGAAAGGTTTCAAAGTTGTGGATTACATCTTATTCTCCTTTCCCAAGCTTGCTTGCGCAAGCGATGCAACCTCGGGGAGTTTCAGAGACGGCGAATCGACAGCGGTGGGGAAACCTCAGTAGGTTTCGACGCAAAGCTCCCCGCCCGAAAAAACGCCAAAACTGCGTTATCAAACCAAGATCTGTCAACGCGTGTTGCTTTTCGCGAGTCCCGCCGATGTCGACCACGTTTGAAGATCGCAACATGGCGATTAGGGACGTCAAGGGCCTCCACCTCGCTTGTGTCTTGCTAGGGCACCGATCGGACTAAGTCATATCCCAGTAGGCTCGCTCCGGGAACCGGGCTATCTTTCCTTCGGCAACAATTTTGTTGGCGTTGGCCCGGCGGCTGCGATAGAATCGAATTGCACTCCGTTTCCTTTCGGCGTTCACTCGCGGAGGAACTCAATCGGCGCATCGGCCTCGCCGCGTTTCTCAACTCGATCGGCCACGAAGCCAGCAATGATGGCTGCCGGTCGCCCCCCAGCGGTTCTTCCGTGGAAGGACTGTGCGCAGGCGATGGCGGTGTGAGCGCAGGTCTCGGTGCTCCGAATCGAAAGGGAATGGGCGACAGGCCTTGCGTCAATTCCGTCAGTGATTGCTGCACGAACCAAACGAGCCCGAATTATGAGCTACAACCTTCGGCGTCCGATTTTCGCAACGGCCATCATGGCCATACTCGTGCTGACGTCATTGCCAGGGAGAACCATGGCGGCAGTGGATCGCTATTGGCGGGGGCTGGCGAGCCCGAACTGGAGCGCGAGCTTTAGTTGGTTTGGCTCCGGCGGATATAACGCCCTGCCGAACGACGGGACAGGCTTGGTGCATTTCGACTCCAACGGCCACTTGCAGCCCACATCCAACGTCGACTTGCCGTGGAGCATCGACGGCATCGAGTTCGCCGCCGATGCCCCAGCCTACACGCTCACCGGCAGTACGCTTACCATCGGAGCGGACGGCATTGACGACAGTTCCAGTGTGCAGCACACCATTAACAGCGACATCGTGGTCGGGGCGGACCAAGGGTGGAGCCACACAAATCTGGTGCTCGCAGGTGACGTGAGTATTGCAGACCACTACTTCTACCTAGCGTTTAGCTCCATCACGATTCCCGCCACAGGGAGCATGCACTTTACCGGCACAGGGTTTTTTGACCAGGAATTTGGCACGATCGACATCGACGGGCGGCTTGATTGACGACCAAAGCACGACGGGCCTGAATTTTGATCTTTCGGCCACTCTCAATGTGAAGAATGGCGGCGCAATTCAAAGCCAGCACGTCGGGATCGGTGCTGCGGGCACGCCGAACGGGGCTAGTGTGAACGTTCTCGATGGAGGCACTTTTACCAGTGCGCTGACCGAGCTGTGGGCGATTACTATCATCACGATCGACGGCGGTGTCGCGGACTTCGGTACGTACAGTAATGTAGGTGCGATCCTCAATTTTAACCGGGGAACCGTGACCATTGGCACGGGAACGAGTGGCGGAGACCGAGGCGGAGGCGAAACCTATTTCAACGGTGCCACGGCGTACGTCGGTCCCTATGCCGCGCAGGAAGGACTCTTCAATGTTGAGGCGGGCACGGTCAACGGTGACACGTTTACGTTGGGGGGAGGCGTGTTTGGGGCTACGGCGAACTTCGACGGCGGCACCGCCTCGTTCACCTCAACCACGCTGGAGGCGGACGGAGTCATCAATGTCAATGACGGGGTCGCGTATCTTGGCACATTCACGAATAACAGTGGTGCGGTCAATTTCACTTCGGGATTGCTTTCGTTCAATGCGGATTTGTCGGTCGGCCCCGGCGGCCTGCTGGGCGCGGCCCTCTCGCTCAATGCCGACCGTCAGTTGGAAGTCGGCGGCACGACGACCATCGATTCCTTCCATACGCTCACGCTCGACGGCGGCTCCCTGAGCACCGGTGTGCTGGTGAACAACGGCACATTCGATTTCCAGCGCGGGCGGCTGGCGATCACTGGTGGACTCGCAATTGGCGCGTAGCGGACCGCTGGGCGCGGCCGTCACCCTCGGCTCCGGCCAGACGCTTGAGGTGACCAATACTGCGACGATCAACAGTGCTGGGCTATTGGTGTTGGAAAGCGGCAGCGGTTATTCCGCCGACGTAACAGACAACCAGGGCGAAATCGTTCTGGCGGGACTATCGGCGAAGCTCGGCGGCGCGATGGTCTACAACACCGGTCTGTTGCGCGGTGAAGGCAAGGTAACCGCTGCATTCAACAATAATGCCGGCGGCGAAATTCGCGCCGAATCGGGCAAGCGGCTCAAGCTGGACGGCGCGAGCGGCGCCAACGCCGCCTTGATCAATCTGCAAGGTGGCACCGCCGAGTTCTCGCAGGCTCTGACGAACGCGAGCAGCGGTCACATCCTCGGCCGCGGCACGTTCATCGTCGGCGGCGCCGGATTGACCAACAACGGCCATATCGCCTTCTCCAGCGGCGTCACCGACGTGTTTGGCGACATCACGAACGACACCGGCGATGCCGCGAAGGGGATTTCGGTCTCCGGGAATGGGGAGGTCACGTTTTGGGATGACGTGGACAATGTGGCCGGCTCGCTGTTTCGCGTGTCGGCCGGTTCTTCGGCCACGTTCTTCGGCACGTTTGGCGGCGCGGGAATTAGCGGTCCGGGCAACGTCTATTTCGAAGCGGATGTAACCCCGGGGGCCAGCCCCGACACAGCCGCTTTTGGCGGCGGCGTGAGCTTTGGCTCGGCCGCGATTTTGGTGATCGAACTGGGGGGGAGGACGGAGGGGACGCAATACGACCAGCTGCAGGTGGCGGGTCCGTTGATGCTGGACGGTACCCTGCACGTGTCACTGATTGACGACTTCGCGCCCGCCCTGGGCGACACGTTCGACATTCTCGACTGGGGCAGCCTGGTCGGATCGTTTGCCGCAGTGGAGCTTCCCGCGCTGGCCGGATCGCTGGCTTGGGACGCCAGCTATTTGTATACGACCGGCGAACTGTCGGTCGTGAGCGGCCTCCTCGGCGACTACAACCATAACGGCATCGTCGACGCGGCGGACTACACGGTCTGGCGAAATGGGTTAGGCACGACCTATACACAAAACGACTACGAGGTCTGGAAATCTCACTTTGGCGAGACCGGCGGCGGCGGATCGACACCCTCTGACGCCACCGGCGAATTGTCGGCTGCCGTTCCTGAAGCAGACCCGCTCGTAATGGCCGTCCTAGCTGGGCTGGCACTTCTGTTCGACGACCAGGGGCGGCTCAGAGAAGTCGAAAAACGACGAAACAACACGAATGGGGAGCACATGACATGAATAGCTACTCGCTGTCGATGAGAATCCGCACGACATTCGCGCTGGCCACGTTGTTCGCGCTTTCAGCACAGGCACTGGCCCAGTCGACTTGGACCGGCGCTGTTAGCGGTCAATGGGGCGACGCGAACAATTGGTCGCCCGTCGGCATCCCGGCCAGCGACGTGAATACGCAGCTCGTCTTTGGGCCCGTCGCCCCCGGGGCCGCCACCGACATGAACTTGGTCAACGTCGGCCTTCCGTTTCTGCTAAATGAAATCACGTTTTCGGCCGGCGGACCGGCGTACACGCTCGCGGGCTTGGCTCCCAATTTCCGCACCAGTTCTGCCGCGGTTTCGCCACAAATCGTGTTCGACAGCGACAGCTTCGACGTATTCAATGCGCCGGTCGTGCTCACGAACGACATGACGATCAGCGGCGTCGGTTCCGGCACGCTGGCTTTCAATAGCACCATCTCTGGCCCCGGCAGCCTGACATACTCGGGGGCCGGCACGCTGCAGTTGGGTGCCGCCGTCCAAAGCTACACGGGCGGCACGTTTGTCACCAGCGGTCAGCTGCTTTTGGGCAATGGCACCGCGATTCCGACCGGCGGCAACGTGACGGTCTCGGGAGGCGAGTTCAACACCAATGGGCTGGGCAATGGAGATTTCACGAGTTCCTCTAACGCGATTGGCACCGTGGCCTTGAGCGGGACCGGCACGTTTCGCATCCCCTCCGGTGCAGCCAATTACCACCTCAACCAACTGGCAATGACCGGTGGATCGGTGGACATGACGGGCGCCGGCGCCGCATATCTACACTTCCGCAACGCCGGGGCGGGAATCACGACCAACGCCAGTAACACGACGGCCGTCATGGCCGGCGGCACCTTGACCCGGCTGCAAAACGATTCCGCCAGCGCGCTGCCCATCGACGTGGCAGCGGGGACGACTCCGTCGGGCATTGACCTCGACGTCGGCATCCCCTTGTCCCTCGGCAACGGGCAGGCGGGATATCGCGAGTTCGTCAAGACCGGCGATGGCACGATGCGGCTTACGAGTCTGAATAACACCGCCGATATCGCCGTGAACCAGGGATTTCTTCGCGTGGATGACGTGGCAGCATTGGGCGGCGGACAAATCACGCTGGCCAGCGGCGGAGTCCGATATGGCGGTCCCACCGCCACCAGTAGTAAGAACTTCACCATCGTGGGCGATTACAGCGGAACGTTTCAGGTGATCACGCCCGGCGCGAACCTGACGCTCAGCGGCGCGATCAACCAGAGCCCCGGCTATAACTCGAACGTGTATGTTTCGGGACCATTCGTCAGTGGCGAATCGAGCGCGGTAACGTTTAACGCAACAAACGACTATAACGGCACCACCTATGTCCGCGGCAATGCCACGCTGGCGATTCCCACCATCACGTACGGGAACGTGCCTACCCCGATTGGCAGCCACAGCGACCAGGGGGTGTCCCTGGGAGGCGATCCTTACCGGGGCACGCTGCAAATGATCGGAACCGATCCCCACTACGAAACCGACCGCCTTGTGGAGGTCAACGGGCTGTACGGGAATGGCTCGGGCGGCGCCGTCGGTGTCCAGAACGCCGGCACTTCCCTGTCGCTCCACGGCCAGGTCACCGGTTCCGGCAGTTTCATCAAGAACGGCCCCGGAACCGTGTCCCTGACGAATTACAACAATAACTACGCAGGCGGCACTTACATCGACGAGGGTCGGCTCCTCGTCGTGGCAGATGACGCGTTGGGCACGGGCGCGGTCACCGTCAATGCACACAGCACGCTTCAATACGACAACAATCCAGGCCTGCAAATCTACCGTGCCATTCACCTCGCCGGCGGCACGCTTGAAACGCACGACATGACGATCGGGACCGCCGGTGCGGTCCAGGGCGAAGGTGAGGTCATGGTGGCCAACGTCGCCAATATCGGCTACGTGGTTCCTGAAGGCACCGACGACGCCACACTACACGTTTCTGGAAACTATACGCAGTACTCGGCGGGCACGTTGCTCCTTTATGCCGACCTGCTTGCGCCGGAGCTGCCCGTCGCCAAGCTGGATGTCGGCGGCGATGTCATGCTGGATGGAACACTGGAGATGGCGCTGGCCGGCATGGGCCAGTTCCGCGGCACGCGATCCTTCGATGTGCTCGATTGGGGTGGCACAATCAATGGCGCGTTCGCCACACCACTACAACTACCCACTTTCGGCGGCGCGTTTACCTGGGATACTAGCCAACTCTACACCGACGGTATGCTAACCATTATCGGACCGCCGGAACCCGATTTCAACGGCGATGGCACGGTGAATGCGGCCGACTACACGGTCTGGCGAAATGGGCTCGGCACGACCTACACGCAGAACGACTACGAGGTTTGGAAGGCCCACTTTGGCGAGACGGCCGGCAGCGGATCGTCTTCCCCGAGTGAAGCAAGCGAATCGTTAGTCGCCGTCCCTGAGCCGGCGAGCTGGCCGCTTGCCGTGGCTGCGCTATTGGCGTTGGTCGAAGAAGAAATCTGGCGGTCGAATGGCCGAAACCTAGTCAGAGACAAAACATAGGAGTAACCACGATGCCGTTCATACGGAAGTACGGATTTGACGCTGGTCCGCAGCGAACAAAGTTCGTTGAATGCGCATGCAACGGATGCAGAGTCGGAATGTTGCTGCGAATGATTCTTTCCATATTTGTAGGATTACTGATGCCACGGCGTGCCCTGTGTGGTTCAGTGATTACTACCAACCTGCCCGCAAGTACAGCCATCGTCAACATTGACGCGCGAGCGGATGGTGCCGCTGCCTCTGATGGGCCACAGGACCATTGGTACCATCCTTTTTCGTCGGCAGGGGCGGGCAGCCTCTTGGAATATACGGTGCTACCGGGAACCTATGAATTCCGCCTCACCAAACCGTCGCTGGCCACGGTCGAGTTTCCGGCGCTGACGTCGGACCAACTGCAGCAACTGTTTACAGCCTGGTCCTACAACAACCCCTGGGTAACCGACTACATGGTGTTTGACGTTTCGGCGGCGACGAATACGTCGGAGGCCCAAATCTTCGCCGGCGGAGTCGTGTCGACTACGTACGGCTCCGCTGAGGCCGCGTTCGATGCCGCAGTTGCGGGCGGTTACGCGAACAAGATCATCGTTGGACCGGGCGGACGCTACACCGGGACGCCGGCCACGCAATACACGTTTACAGCGGCGGAGACACTTGTCTTCGCCGTACCGGACTACGGTCTCGGTGACAACGCTGGCGGAGTTTCGATCGTGATCAGTCCGGCGAGTGCAGCCGGCCAGTTGGGCGACTACAACGAGGACGGCACGGTCGACGCGGCCGACTACACGGTCTGGCGCAATACGCTCGGATCGACCACCGATTTGCGGGCCAACGGCGACAACTTTGGCGCGAGCGCCAATATAATTGACCAAGCGGACTATGCGTTCTGGAAGGCGAACTTCGGTCAAGGCACCGGCGGTGGTTCGAGTGCGATTGCGAACACGGCCGTTCCCGAACCAGCGACGCTTGTGCTGCTGGTGTTCGCGGTGGCTAGCTGGTGTTTCCGGACACGCCGGGCTAAATAGCGAATGCCGAGAAGTCGCTTGCTCGTGAGACAGTTAACAAAGCACCGTTTTTTCGGGGTTCCGGTTCCGGGGTGTGACGTTCGACGATTGCACACAGACAAGCCGTCCTTGGTCGCCAGCGAAACCTACTTCGGTCTAATCAACGAATGGCACTTAGATTTGGCGTAACATGTTGCCCTAGATTGGTATAGGTGAAAAAGGCCTCTCTTGCGTAGATGGAGTTGTCACACACCCATCACTGGCAAGGAGGCCTCGCGATGTCGCTATTTAGTCGTCCCTGAAAAAATGTCTGTTGGCCGCGTCGGCATGATTTTGAGGTGCGAGCTGGGGCGAATCAAACGGGCATCGGCAGGTGCGATGTTCGGCGGGACGCGACTTCGGCGGTGAGCCTGACCGCGAGCCGGTGCCAGAGCCAGAAAATTGGCGCAAAAACAGCCCACCGCAGCAGTTTGCGGAGGTTGTACCCAGCGGCACTCAGCACCGCGTTGATTTTGTCGCCTTCTCGGCCGGTCAGGTAGTTCCGATTCATGCGGTTGTCACTCTTCAGGTGACCGATCGTCGGCTCAATGGCCGCACGACGTTTCAACATCCGGCGAAGCATCCGCGTCGCTCGCTTGGGAATCGTGCGGACCACGTGGACGATGGCCGAGCCTGCGTAACCGTGCCCGCGGTAGCCTTGGTCCACCATCACATCGTCAGGCGTGTGACCTGTTAGCCGTTCAACTTGTTGGATCGCGCCGTTGAGCGTGTGCCCGTCGTAAGGATTGCCGTGCCAAGCCTGGATACCGACGATCCAATTCCTCTTACTGGTAGTGGCCACGCTGGCCTTGCAGCCGAACTCGTAGCGTTGGTGCGCTTTTCCCTTACAGATGCATTCCACCTCGGGAGCATGCACGCTGTAGAGTTTGTTTTTGCTGGTCCGCGTCTGCACCAGCAGACGCTCCGCCATGGCGAGGAGCTCACGCAGGGGCTCGTCAGCGATTTGGCCCTGGATGACGGGCGCTTTTCGCTGGATGTCCCGCAGCACACGACCCAAGATCGTCTTCAGCTGACGCGTCATCTTCGCCGCCCTTTTCATCTGCCGTGCGTGGGCATAACGGCCTTGTTTGGCCAGCAGCTGCTTGCTCTTGAAACGATAGTTCTGACGAAGTGGGAGGCCCAAGGATTTGGCCCGCCTCACCAGCGCCACACGCATCTTGTGATACAGTCGGGCATCGGTCGGAAAGGCGATGGCCTTCTCCTGGACCGTCGTGTCGACATTGACCTTCTGGAACTCCTGGGGCCTGACCGCCTTCATGGCTAACGCCGTGCGAATCGTCGCCTCCAACAGCTTCTCCAACCGCTCGGCACCGACCCGCTTCCGCCAGCGGCTCAAACTCGACGGATCGATCGGCAACTCGTGCTGCATGTACTGGCAGCCGCAGAAGTATTGCCAGTACGGGTTCTCCACCCAACGGGCGACGACCGACTCGTCGCTCTCGTCGTAGGCGTGTTTCAGGTACAGCAGGCCGACGATCAGTCGCGTGTTGACCCCCGGTCGGCCTAGCTCGTCCGCATAGCAAGCGTCGATGGCCGCGTCGAACTGCGACCAGTCGATCCGCTCGGCCAGCACGTAGAGCGGGTGCTCGGGATTCAAGAGCTCACTCAGATGGGCGCCAAATAATTCACACTGCGGAGTGGCTGCTTTGGGCTTCATTTTTTGCCAGCTTTCGGGACCGTCGGGACCAAAACCTGGCAAATTTTAGTGCCACCCAGCAAGCTATGCACCCTCAAATCTCTGGCGAATTTGTGATTTATCAGGGACGACTATTTAACCAGGGACGGTTCCGCCAACAAGTGCGTTTTCTGCAAAGGCAGTTCCTGCAAGACGGCGAGTTGCCGTTCAGCGATGTGTTGTCCGAGGGGACGATCACGCAGGCATTGAAAGCACTGGATGCTGTCTGGCATGACCGGATTTATTCGCCGCTGGTGACGCTGTGGGTGTTCTTGAGCCAGGTGCTGAGCCAGGATCATTCCTGTCGTGCGGCCGTTGCCCGCCTGATCGCTCACCGCGTCTCACGCGGGCGACGTCCCTGCTCTGCGGAAACGGGCGCGTACTGCCAAGCCAGGAAGCGCCTGCCGGAGAAGTTCTTTTCTGGCGTCGCTCGCCACGTCGGGAAAGCGCTTGACGACGGGGTTGATCCCGCGTGGCTGTGGAAAGGCCGACCCGTTTACATGTTTGACGGAACGACGGTGTCGATGCCGGACACGCCGGAAAACCAGGCCGCCTATCCTCAGGTCTACAACCAGAAGCCCGGGCTGGGTTTTCCCATCGCGAGAGTCTGCTCGATCATCTCGCTGTCATGCGGGGCGATGCTTGATCTGGGGATCAGCCGTTACGCTGGCAAAGGCCAAGGCGAGTTGAGCCTCCTTCGGAGAATGTGGGACATTCTCTCTCCGGGAGACGTCCTGCTGACGGACGCCCTGATGTCGACCTGGTACGAGATGTTGACGCTCAAGCAGCGCGGCGTCGATTCGGTAAGCCGACTCAACAAGGCGCATCGGCACGCCGACTTTCGCCGCGGTCGGCGCTTGGGAAAAGACGACCACGTCGTCCGGTGGCCGAAGCCCAACCGGTTGATTGGCGGCATCACATGGGCGACCTACAAGAGCCTGCCCGACTACCTGGAGGTTCGCGAGACGCGCGTTCGCGTGGAACAGCCCGGGTTTCGCACGAAGGTGATCATTGTGGTCACGACCTTGCTCGATCCGGAATCGACGACCAAGGAAGACCTGGCGAGCCTATATCGAAGTCGGTGGAGTCAGGAACTCGATTTGAGGTCTATCAAGATCACCATGCAGATGGATATCCTGCGGTGCAAAACGCCGGAACTTGTCCGCAAGGAGATCTGGACGCACGTCCTGGCCTACAACCTGATCCGCACCATCATGGCGCAAGCCGCCAGCCAGCATGAACTTCAACCAAGAGAAATCAGCTTCAAAGGAACCGTGCAAACGCTCGAAGCGTTCCAGCCGCTGATCAGCTTCCAAGGCCACCAAGGCGCGACGTTCCGCGAAAAGCTCTACCTGCAGCTGTTAGAAGCCGTGGCAAGTCATCGCGTCGCAGACCGGCATGATCGATTCGAGCCTCGCATGCGAAAGAGGAACCCAAGGAAAGCAGAAATGATGACCAAGCCTCGCCATGAACTTAAACGCCTGATGCGCAATGGCTTTACGGAAATCTAAGTGCCATTCGTCTAATCAACCGCCAGCAGTTCGCGGATGTCCAAACTGACCGCGGGTGGGCAACCCGACGCGAGTTGCGGCTTGCGGGAATTGATGGAGGTGACGGAGACCTCCGCAGCTGCACCACCAAATCGACGACAGCGCGATCCTGCTTTTGGATGTCTCATGTTGACCTCACGCTCGCGACCAAGGTGGGCGAGTCATGCGTCAGCAGTGGCGAAAAACCCGAACGCGTCGGTGCGACATACCGATGTGTTTGTGAATCCGACCAACCCGTCACCGCCCCCCGGCATCCCGCCCGAATTCTCCAATCAACAATTACCAATCCCCAATTCCCACCGACTGCATCCGCCCCGTCGAAACACCGTATAGAGTCGACCTTCGACGTCGGAACCTCGATTTTTCGATTGGCGAGCTCTTTTCTGCTCAACGACTTGGCGCAACCCAACAGCCTGTGGCTAATCCGCTGGTTGCCTCTCGCGGTGTGAGCCGCACCGTCGCGGGCCCAATCGCTTGGGCCACGGGGAGAACGCTCCGAATCGGGCCCGATCGCTTGGGCCGCGGGGAAAAACTGTGGCCGAAAATCGGGACTTGGCCGCGGCCGGCGGTATGATACAAATGAACAGTTGGCGACGGCGCCCCGCCGGCGCCTCGCGCCTACGCAGCTCTTTGGCAAATCGCTTGTTCGCTCAGAGACCCGCGATGATTCGTCGCGGCCTGCGCTCGGCGTGCGCCAGCCGCTCGTTCGTGACAAAAGTCGGGGTGCCGACTTTTGTCAATGAACGGGCCGGCTGCTGCAGGAGAACTGCAAAGTAGTTTTTCCCGAACCGGCGGAACCAAGGTGGCGTAGTTGAAAGCCGCAGGGGGCATCTTTTCTGTAGGAAGGAGCCTTCGATGCATGCAGCGACGTTGCTGGATGCCTTTTCTCGGTTGGACGATCCGCGTTCGGCGCGTGGCGTGCGGCATCCGTTTGCCGGGATGGTCGTGCTGATGTTGCTGGGGATGCTGGCGCGGATTCGCGAAATGGAAGTGCTGGTCCGTTGGGCGACGATCCATTGGGACCGACTCCGCGAGCCGTTGGGCTTTGACCGCGACGACCCGCCCTGCGCCACCACCATCAGCCGCACGCTCGCCAAGTGCCGCGTGGCGGAGTTTCAAGCCGCGCTCTCCGTCTGGATGCAAGCCTGCTTGGCCGACAAGACGACAGAGGGGGTGGTCGCCGTGGACGGCAAGACGGCCAAACAAGGGCTCGACGACGCTGGCGATCCGCTGCACATGCTCAACGTGTTTGTGCATGATCTGCAAGCCGTCGTCGGCCAATGGTCGACGGGGGCCGAGAAGACCAACGAACCGACACTCCTCAGGCGACATCTTGAGGAGCTTCTCGATGCCTACCCGATGCTGCGGTTGTTCACCGGGGATGCGATCTTCGCTCAGCGCCCCTTGGCCGAGCTCGTCTGTGGTCACGGTCGCGACTATCTGCTGCAAGTCAAAGCCAATCAGGGAGACACGCTCGACGTGCTCGAAAACTGCTTTGCCCAAGCCACCGAGCGTCCACCGGCTGCGCACTCGACGAATAAAAGGGGGCTCTCGAAGAAACCCGCCGGTTATGGGTCGACCTGGAGAACGCCGACTACATCCGCGAAAGACTCGACCTGCCCGGTTGCCGCATAGCGCTGCGTGTTGATCGCGAGGTTTGCACCACCGCCGGCGAAGTTCTCTCGCGCGACGTGCGGTATTTCGTCTCAAGCCTCGATCCTGACAGCGTTACCGCTGCGGACCTCTTGCGGTACGTCCGCGACCACTGGCGGCTGGAAAACGGCCCCCACTTCTTGAAAGATCGGTGGTGGGACGAAGACCGCCACCACACCCGGCGGCCTGGCCTCTCCGCCTGCCTGGCAGCCATCAACAATGCCGCCCTCTCGATCCACCGACTCCGCTCCGACCCCAAGCTACCGGTCCGAGCTGCCGCCGACTACATCGCCTGGAACCCTGACCTCGGGCTCCGCTTGCTCAATTCGTGACTTTGCAGTTCTCCTGCCGGCTGCTGCAGGAGAACTGCAAAGTCTATTTTCTCGGCATTTGGCACAGCATGCTCAGCCACCAGCCGGGCACGCGATTGTCAGGTATTGATGGAAAAGCGGGACGCGAGCAATGCTGCTGCTTCATCGCTAGTAATAGAGAAAAAATGACTTTGCAGTTCTCCTGCCGGCTGCTGGGTGTGAATTTTGGAAGTTGGCCCATCAGGCGCGAATTCGAGTGTTTTTGGAGCACCTCGTTGGTAATTCCACCTGGTTTTCCAGGAGTGCCGAGAAACGAGGGGTGACAAAAGAAGTGATTTTTGGAACGGTGAATCGTGTTTTTTCGAGGTATTCCAATAATCCAAAATTCATGGCAATTGCGGCAAACAGCGTCGACATGGCAAAGATAGCCCTGACGGAGACAGGTCGTATCAAGATTGGTCAGTCAACGTCGGCAGATGGCCTTGGACTTCACGCCTCCCCAATGTCCTCGTTCCACAATTCGGGACTTGATTTGATGAAATCCTGCATCAACTGGTAGCACTCGTCGCTGTCGACGATTTCCAGCTCGATGCCGCGGGAGCGGGTGTAGTCTTCCGGGCCGCGGAAGGTGCGGTTCTCGCCGATGATGATCTTCGGGATGCGATACAGCAGGGCGGTGCCGCTGCACATGTCGCAGGGCGAGAGCGTCGAATAGAGCACGCTTTTGCGGTAGTCGGCCGGCTTCAAGCGACCGGCGTTTTCCAGGCAATCCATCTCGGCATGCAGGATCGCGCTCCCGCGCTGCTCGCGGCGATTGTGGCCGCGGCCCACCACGCGGCCGTCGACGACCAGCACCGAGCCGATGGGAATCCCGCCCTCGGCGAGGCCCAGTCGGGCTTCTTCCACGGCCATTTGCATGAATTGATCCATCGCGGGTCTCCTCGGTCGGGCGACCGGACCGGCTGGCAGCGAGAAAATGCCCCGATTCGCGGTCGTTTTTCGTGATTGTCGGCCGCTGGCCAGTGGTACGATGCCGCACTGCCAACTATGCTAAACGGATATACCACAACCGCGGCATCCCGCCCAACACTGATTCTGCATCGGATGACGAAGACTTTTCTCGCAAGCGTCCCGCGTGCCGCGGCCGCCTGGTGTGCTCTTGCCGCGCTGCTGCTGAGCGGTTTCGCGGCGGTCGCCCTCGGTTCGGAGCTGCGTCCCACCAAGGAATTCGCCGACGTGGCAGTGGCCGTCAATCGCTACGTCGAGCAATTCGGCGCCGAGCACGTGCTGTTGATCCTCGACGTCGACAACACGATCATGGCGATGGACCAGGACCTAGGGAGCGACCAGTGGTTCGAGTGGCAGAACTATCTGCTGGCCAACGAGCCGGATTCGCCGTACCTCGTCGCCGACTCGTTTCCGGGCCTGTTGGAAGCGCAGGGGATCATCTACAACCTGGCGCACATGCATCCGCCCGAGCGCGAGCAGCCGGCCATCGTCGCGGGACTGCAAAAAGAGGGCGTGGCGACGATCGTGCTCACGTCGCGCGGCCCCGATTTCCGAGTGGCGACCGAACGCGAACTGAAACGCTGCGGCTACGACATGGCCGCCACCGCCTTGCCCGTCTTCGGCTTGCCCGGCGGCTCCTACCTCGCCTACGACTCGGCCAAGCCGGAAAAAGACGGCCTCACCGCGGACGAGCTTACGACGTTCAAACTCGCAGAACCCCGGCCGGTGAGCTACGAGCACGGCATTTTCATGACCGCCGGCCAGCACAAAGGCATCATGCTGCTGACGCTGCTCTACCACACGAAACGCAACGTGAAGGCAATCGTCTACGTGGACGACAACGTGCGGCACGTGGGCAACGTGTTCTCTGCGGCGGTCGACCGGCACCTTGAAGTGTCATCGTTTCACTACCAGCACGAAGACGTTCGCGTCCAGCGATTCAACTATGGCGACAAGGGCGACGTCACCCGCCGTTGGCACCAGCTCGACGACGCGATTCACGCCGTGTTCGAGGAGCCCGCACTCGCGCAGTGAGTCGGCATGCCTCGCTGAGCCTCACGTCGCGGCGACGCGCTCGCGCAGCTCCGCCAATTCCCGCTCGAAGCCGCTGTTGAGGATCGGGAATCGGCACCAGGTTTTGGGGTCGAGATTCTCATCGTCCAGGTGGAACGACGGCGCGTACCGCTCGCGCTTCCACTGATTGCGGCACCATAGCTGGAAGAATCGCTCGACCCAGGCGGCCATCTGTTTCGCATCGTACGCGGGGAACAGCGGACCGACCGTCTCCCAGACTTCCACCGGCATCTGCTTGTCGCGGATCGCCGCTCGCTCGATCGCGTCGAGCACGCGGTACGGCATCAGGTCGCCCTCGTCTGTCTGCTCGGCCGACGGCGGACGCAGCTCGGCGGTGGGCCGCTGCTGGTTGACCACGGCAAGAGCCGGCAGGGGCCCGACGCCTGCCGGCCCCGTGGTTTCCATCCACTGGAGCCAATCCAAGAGAAACGCCTTGTCGATCCCCGCGATCGGCGCCAGCCCGCCGCAGGTGTCACCGTCCATCGTGGCGTAGCCGACCGCCGCCTCGCTGCGATTGCTCGTCGTTAGGAGCAGCGCCCCACGCAGATTCGCCAGCAGCCAAATCCCCGGTCCCCGCGCGCGAGCCTGAATGTTTTGCAGCGCGACGTCGTCGAACTCCCAAGTGAACTCACGTCCCACGGCCCGCGACACGGTCGCCACGTAGTCGTCGATCATCGCGTCGACGTTCCACTCGAGGAACTCGGCCCCCACCGCCTCGGCCACGGAGCGGGCGGCACCGCGCGTCGTTTCGCTGCTGTTGCGCGTCGATTGGTAGACGCACGTCAGAAGCTGTCGAACCAGTTCCTGATTCGATGGAGCCGAAATCGGTCGCCGGTAGTTTTTCCACCAGCCGCGCGAGGCCCAATTCGTGGCCGCCGAGCTGCACTGCAAGGTGCACCATCACCGCGACCGCCGACGAGTCGGCCCCGCCGCTGAGCGACACGACAAGCTGCCGGGCGTGGCTCTTCCGCAGATAGTCGAACAGCGCCAGCGGCACGGCCCGGGCGAATTCTTCTTCCTTTTGATACGTGCCCGTTTCCCAATCAGGATGCCCCGGCACGTGTACGCTTCCGGCCGCCGAACGAATTGTTACCGCTTCACGGCCTCCGTCCGGCCAACGGAAATTGGCGCTCACTGTCGCGCCGCCTTCCGTCGCGCTCGCCAAATCGGACTTTTCATAGAACGCCGTCCGAGCCCGCCGCGTGGCGGTCACGTCGACTAGTGCCGTCGTGAGGAGCCAGTCGGCGAACGAGAACCGCGGGCCGCGAACTTGCATCTTGCCGCCGCTGGCGATGAGCGTGCCGCCGTCGAAAACCACCCGGCCCGATTCGTTGCCGAGCAGGTTGGCGTAGACATAGCTCACGCAAAACGCCCGCGAGCCTTCCAGTACGAATCGCTCGCGGATCTCCTGCTTGGCAAACGCAAAATGGCTGGCGCTGGGGTTGAGCAGGATGTCCGCCCCGCGCTGGGCTAGCCGGGCGCCGGTGCGGTCGGCGACCCAGGCGTCGCGGCAAATTTCGAAGCCGATCCGCACGTCGCCCACGTCGAACAGCAGGTCGCCGATGGGCACCGCCTCGCCGGCAATCTCGATCTCGCCGACCGCGCCCGGCTGCCAGCGTCGGAACCACCGCGGCTCGTAGTGGATGCCGTCGCCCGCCAGATGCTGCTTCGCCACGATGCCCAGCAGCCGGCCGTCGCAGGCGAACGCCGCCGCGTTGTAAACCGCTCCCTCGAAGATCACCGGCAGGCCCAAAGATACGGCTAACCCACGCGTTTCGGGCACACACTCAACGAGCATCTCGAGCGCCGTATGCTGCACGCCCGGCGCGAGAAACATGTCCTCGCAGCCGTAACCGCTGAGGCACAATTCGGGCAGGCACAGCACGCCGACGCCCTCGTCGCGCACCGCGGCGATCGCCGCCAAAATGTGGCGACGATTCGCATCCCACGCCAGTGGCGTCTGATTCAAGGCGGCAGCGGCCAGGCGGATGCGGTTCAATTTCCACGCCCCTTCTTTGCCTTGCGTTTGGCAGTCTTCCGGGTTCGCGTTTTGAGAGCCGCCTGCAACACTTCGTCAATCCTGTCGATGAGCTTGACGGAAGCCGTGTACTTACCGCTTTCGATCCGCGAAATCGTTTCTTGCCGCGTCTTTGCTAAATCGGCGAGCTCTTGCTGCGTTAGGCCAGCCGCTCGGCGATCGCGAATGACGTCGCGTGCGAGTGACACACGCGCGTATTCCGCAGCCGGGAATCGTCCATGCTTGTCCGGATTCGGCAATGGCGGCAGGTCGTCGTCATTCATGGGGATGAGTTCCCCTGCCCGGCGCACAGCCTCTCGTATTCTGACTCCTCGATCAGCACGAAGTTTTGGCCCGCAACTTCGATCCGCTGCGTGGTAATCATGCGTTGCCCTCTCCATAAAAACCGTCACGATGTCCGACCTGTTCGACAATCACCAGGCCAGATTCCACCCGAAACTGAAGGCGATAATCGCCGGTTCGGAGCCGGAATCGCCCCGCGAGCTTGCCGGTTAGCGGCTTCGCGCCGCTAACATTGGGCCAATCCGCCAAACGGGATAACAATTCGACGAATTTCGCTTTGATGGGCTTCGGAAAATCGCCCAACTGCTTCGCTGCGGCAGATTCGAGCGTTACGTTGGGCATGACAATTGTATGATATGTTTATGACGAGAGAAGTTCAATGCCAAGGGGAGCGTTTTACGAGGACACATGGTTCAACAGCGCCAGCCGCAGCAGGTTGAGCGCCTGTTTCGCGGCCCGCGAGCGGACGATGGCCGGGTGGCCGGCGAGCGGGAAGCCTTTCACGCGGACATTCTCGCCGATCGCCAGCGCCATCTGCAACGTGCCCGCCATCTCGCCGGTGGCCGAGTGCTTTGCACTTTGAGGGAGCGCCGCGATCGCCAGGCCGTAGTCGGCCCCGGTTTTCGCGCGGACCGCTCGTGCCATCGCTTCGGCGGCGGCGGGGCCGGCGGGATCGACGTCCGCAATTCCCAACAGCGCCGCGAGCGAAACCGCTTCGTGGAGCACGACCCCGCCCAGCAGCGTGCTCGTCTCGGCGTCGGCGTCGGCGAGCCAGTGATCGAGGAGACCGTCGGTCGCACACTCGGCGACGGCCACCGTCTCGCCGCTCTCACGCAGCAGCCGCACCACCGCGTGTTGCAGCTCCTCGTCCTCTTCGCCGAACACCAAGACGCCCAGCAACGCGCGGATCTGCGATTCCGTCGGTGCGATTTGCTTTCGACAGGCCGCTTCGTCCGGCCCGCTGGCGGTGATTCGCAGTGTGATTGTCGCATCGCTCACGGTGATGCCGACGCGCGGTTCGCGGCCGCGGCGGATCATGTCGGGCAGCATCGCTTCGAGCTTGCTCTCGCCGACGCCGAAGCACTTGATCCGCCGATGGAGCGTCACGCGGCGAATCGACTGGGCTGCGAGAATCGCCGGCGCGACCGTTTCGCGCCACATGGCGAACAGCTCCGCTGGCACGCCGGGGAGCGCGAATAGCCGGCACGCCTCGCAGCACTCGCGCGGGATCGTCATCTCGATGCCCGGGGCCGTGCCGTGCGGGTTGGCGACCGGCCGGCTGCCGCGCGGAAACATCGCCTGCACGACGTTCCGCTCGGGCATCGAGCCGTAGCCGCGACGCGCGAACAGCGAGCGAATGTGCGCGAGCGACGCTTCATCCTGCACCAGCTCGACGCCAGTGGCCGCGGCGATCGCCTCGCGAGTGAGGTCGTCGGCCGTCGGCCCCAGCCCGCCGGTCGACACGACCACCTCGGCCCGGTCGATCGCCGCACGAAACACGGCCACGTTGGCGTCCAAATCGTCGCCCACCGTGGTGTGGAACATCACGTCGACGCCCAGCTCCGTGAGCCGCTCGGAGAGCCATTGGCTATTAGTGTCCAGCCGCTGGCCGCTGGTCAGCTCGTCGCCAATGGCAATAATTTCTGCACGCATCGTGGTCCCATTGTCGCCAGCCATGGCCGTTTCGCCCAGGGCCCTCAAATTTCGACTAGAATGGTGGTAATCCGTGGATCTAGTCTCGACACCTTTCCGTCGCTTGCGGGTTGAATCGATATGGTCCGAATTGCTCGCCTTCTGGTTCCCGCCTTGATTGCCGTGCTGCTTGCGGCGGCGTTGCCGGCGCCCGTCGAACGGCACGCGGCCGCCCAAGGCAACGGCGGCAATGCTGCGGGCGAGCGGAATGGTCGCGGCGGACGTGGGTGGCGGCGCGATCGGGGGCCGGGCGGAGGACGCGGCGGCGAGGGCAACCGTCCGGCGGACGTACCCGCGACGACGCCCAAGCCGGCGGCCGAATTGCCCACGAGTTTTGGCACGCTCTCCGACGAGGCCAAGTTCGCCAAATCCGCGACCGACACCATCAAATCGAACGACAAGAACAGCGACGGCATCCTCGAAGGGGACGAACTCGCCAAGCTCGGCATGTCGAAACGGGCCGACGTCGACGGCGACGGAAAGATCACCCAGCCCGAACTGGTCGCATATTACCGAGGATTGTCGAGGCCCGCATCGACGACCTCCGTCGCGGCAACCGCCGCCAAGCCCGCGACTAATCCCGCCGCGACACCGGCCACCAAGGACGCCGACACGCGAAAGTTCGTCAACACCAAGCGGAAATCCTACCGCTTCAAGACGACGAAGGAGCGGCTGCCGACCTGGCAATTCGCGTCCCGCGACGCCAACGGCGACGGTCAGGTATCGATGAGCGAGTACGCCCGCGTGTGGACCGACCGCACGGCCGCCGAATTCCAGCGCTACGATCGTAACAACGACGGCATGATCACACACGATGAAGCAAGGTGAGGTGAAGTATCTCCAAGGGGAGGCGTCTGCCCAGCGCCGAGATGTTCGATTTTGACGACTGCCGGGCGTATTGCCAGGCGACTTAAGCCTTAGAGACGCCATCGTCCAGAGCAATTTGTCGACCAAACAACTTGTGGCGACAGGCGCCTTCGAACGATGGAGTAAGTACTGCCGAGCCGGGTGCCCGCGGGCTGTTTGCGGCACGCGGTAGAAGAATCGCGGCGACTATGACTTAAAGAATTCATCGTACTTAATTTCCCAATGTACACGATCGCTGCCTGCAAAGCGAGCACATGGACTCGAATGATGTGTTCCTCCACCAATTTCAAACTGTACGCATCATAATCGCGGAACAACACGTATCCACCCCAAGTCCATGGATGTGGCTCGGGTAGATAGACAAAGACGTTGTGCGATGTGTTCAAAGGACCAAGCGATATACCAGAAAGAACTCCGGCAGCTTCATTCCAACTTATATCCTCGATTTCAACTGCACCTTGCAAGACGTGGCGATCCGTGGAAATCCATTGAGGACTGCCGGACTTTTCGTACAGGGACAGCAAATGGACGCTTCCCTGCGGGATAGTGACACTGATTTCGTCGGACATTTCGCCCAAGAACTGCTGCTTCCAGAAGTCAAACGCCAGATATTGTTTGCCTGGGTCCAACGAGAGCCGCCTGAGCGAGAAATTCTTCTCCACCGGCTCCGTCAAGCTAGCGTTGAAAAAGCCGACAACCGTCCATTCACCAAACGGCTTCTTTATTCCGAGTGTAAACACTGACGGCATGTCGGCATCGAAGAGATCAACCGGAACAGCGGCTTCACCAAACGAGGGCGTGATCTTTTGCAGCATCTCTAGTTTCGCTGCGCTCAGGTCAATAAGCCGGTCGCCGGAGATCATGTTTCCGCCGCTAGCGCAATGATCGACGTGGCCGCTTCCGACTGTCGATCGGAGAGGAGCCCCAGGCACACATGATCTGCGTCGTTGATCCAGGTTTTTTTATGGAAGTAATAGCGCTTCGCGGCGGCGGAAGCACTGCACGCAGCGTCGGTAAAATAGGTTTTCCACACGTCTTTGGCGTAGCCATAACCCGAGTCGAGCTCTATCCGCATGCTGTCGATCAGCCCAACCGACGTCTCTCCTGGGCCGCAGTCCAGCAAATGGCAATGTTCTCCGGCGGCACTGCGCATTATCTCGAACCCCTTGCGGTATACTTGGGCCGAGGTAGCCGAAGGGTCGTAATAGCGATCCGCCGATAAAATCGACCACGCGACGAAATCTACCTTGATCATTTCGTAACCCCAGCGATTGACGATCGTGTTCACCAGGTCGTGCAACCACTGAGCCGCACCGGGATGGGTAATATCTAGGCTGTATCTCTTCGGATTCTCATTACGCGCCAAATCAGAATCGTCACTTGGCCAATTGCCGACGCGTTTCGGAGTGCCATCGGCGTTCTTTAACAGCCATTCCGGGTGCTGTCGAAACACATGGGATGGCTCCGAGATGACGTACGGAGCAATCCAAAGTCCCGGCTTGAAGCCATACGCTTTGTTCTTCTCGGCCAGCCATTTCATCCCGTGGGGAAAACGCTCGTTGCCCCCCCAATCCCCATGCCACCGCTGATACCCTTCGTCAATCTGGATATACTCCAGTCCAAATGGCTTCAAATGCTTTGATGCAAAATCTGCATTCAGCAGCACTTCCTCTTCGGTGACATTCGCCAACGTGTAAAACCAACTGCACCAGCCGTTCACGATCGAGCGAGTGCGGGCATGGTGGATCCTGCCCACGGCGGTGGCGTACGATTCCAGAGCGGCATAGGGGCTTTCACCGATGGCAATCATCAGCCGGTTGGAGCCGATCGCTTTTCCCGGTCTCAGAACTAACTGCGGCGCGTAAAGAGATTCGGCAAGGAACGAGATTTGATCGGAGGCGGTTTTAGAAATCAACAAGTGTCCCAAGCAAAGGCTGTTTTCCAAGTATCCGATCGCCAAGCTCTCTTGGTCATAACCGCTGAACAGGCCGGCGTTCCACCAACTGCGCACCGTTTCGTATTGCGATGACAATGACTCATTGGAAGGCGTCAATCCCTTGATGCCGGTGTCGGAGTGTTGTTCGTACGGATTCCCGAATTCGTGCATCACGCCGGTATCGTAATACATGGAACCATTGGTAAGACACCTGGACACGCCGGGCACACTTAGCACGCCGCCTTCGGAGGCGACTACGCGAACCGGCTCCAGGCTGTTGATCACGATGTCATGATCAGAGGCATTCTTGCAAATCGCCTCGATGGTTACAGCTTGTGGACGGTCGTATAGAGACAATCGAATCTCAAAGTCCAGTTTGCCATCCTGGTCGTTGGCAAAGATCAGCATTCTCTTCCCGGGACCAAGCGGATCGCTGAACATGGTCGACTCGACAGTGCTTCGATAGCGACCAGAAGCCGTGCAATGCTTACCGATGCTGGAATTGGCGCAGGAGGTCCCACCCGTGATTAAAGCGGCTCCGTCTGTTCGGTGTATATTGAACTTTCCGCTCTGCGGGTCGAAGGAAATAGTGAAGTAATCGTTCTTGATTTCGCCGCGATCACCTCCTGATGGCAATGATTGTGCATGAACGCGATTCTCGACGACGAAGGAAGTCCCCAGCAGCGATGCTGCTTTTACGAAATCCCGGCGATTGAGTGAATCAGCCATTTCCTCCGCCGCTCATTCCTTTAGCCGGACGACACCGCTGGTATTTTGCCAGATTTATGTCGGCCGGTGGAAACAAGAACGTGATCGCCTCTCGCTTGCATTCGAAACGGCAGTTTGAGCATTGATGTTGTCATTGACCGTGCGGCAAGTTTCATCAGGTCGTCGCGTTGGCTTCCGCTTGAGACAAGCCAAATCATGGCCGTTATTGAATCTGGGGGGATCGGTCGGCAAGAATGCCTGTCGAAGGGCAGGTTTGACGCCACACAATATTGCCCATGCCAGCTCGACTGATTGGCCTCGACCGACTGCCCATGCGGCCCGTCGAGTGTGGTTACTTGGAGGGATACGATCAGTTACCACCGCGTCCTCCGCCTCCGCCCCCGCCGGGGAAACCGCCAGGGAATCCTCCCGGTGGCCCTCCGCCGCCCGGTCCGCCGCGACCTCGTCCGCCACGACCCCCGCCGCCATTCATTTGGTTCTGCATCTGCTGCATCTGGCGCATCATATCCATGTTGCGGCGGAATTGCCGGCGGGCTTGTCGGGCCGCATCGTCGTTGCCGTTGCCGTTCGGCGCGGGCGTCGTGCGGCTTTGGTCGCTGCCGGTGGACGTGGTCGTGGCCTTGTCGCCCAGCACCGAGGTGAGCGCTTTTTGCACGGCCGAGGAGTTCGTGTATTTGAGCGACACCACCCGCGTGACTTCCGGCAACGACAGATCGGACTGATCCAACTCGGCGACTAGTGCTTTTACCTCCTCAAACAGCGGATCGGCGCCCGCACCACGAGCGAATTGCTCCGCGCGTCGATGCCGATCGACATTTTCTGCGCCTGCTGGTCGATGTTCGGCCCGTTGCCGCGGATCATCTTGAGCATGTCCTGCGGCGACATCACGGCCGGTCCGCCGCTGGCCATCCGATCGGAATAAATCTGCTGCACCACCGTGGCGACTTCGGACGCCTGCGTGTTGTAGACGGGAATCAGCCGCGGCCGCAAATCGGCTTCGACCTCCTCCGGGCCGACCCGCTGGTCGAGCACGCGGAGCAGTTGTTCCACCGTGTCGAGGTCGGCCGGCTTGGCTCGCACGATCAGGGCGTTGAGCCGGACGTCGGGCACGATGTCGACCGAGGCCGAGGAGAAGCCGCCGCCGGACGCTCCGCCACCGCCGCCGCCCAGCAGCAGGTTGCCCATCAAGCCGCCGCCCAAATCGCCGAGCGCATTGCTGGCAATGTCGTTCACCAGCCCGCCGCTCTTCTGTCCGCCGCCGAAGATCGCCGAGAGCACGTCCGAAACGCTCGCGGCCTTGGCATACTTCAAATAGAACACTGCGTAGTCGCGGGTGGACGAGCCGTTGCGTTCCGCCACGCTCGAGAGCAGCGCTTCAAAATCGTCGAGTGCGTCGAGATCGTCCGACGCGATCAACACGCCGCCCGGCCCGGGGGCGACGACGATCACCGCGCCGGGGCAACTCTCGCCCGTCTTGCTGATTTGGTCGTCGACGTACTTGAGCGACTGAACCAGATGGAAGTTACTTCGCCGGCTCGGCAGCGACGCCGACGGCTCCGGCGCGCTCGCTTCAGCGGGCGAGCGGACCGGCGCTCTTTGGCTCGTCGTCCCCCGTGTCGCCGGGCCGAAAGGTTTGGATCGTTTGCGACGGCGTCACGACGCGAATCTGGTTCGGTCGCATCGTGGGCCAAATTTGCTCGATTTGCGACAAGCGCCGAGCGGGCCGCCGAACCGGTCAGCGGCAATAGGCGGACGTGCTCGTTCGATTTTCCCGCGGTCGACGAATCTTCCGATTCGCCCATCTGGGTCAATAAGTCTCGAATCTGTTTGATTTGGCCCGCCGAGCCACGGACCAACAGGCTCCGCGTCGTGACGTCGGCGTCGACGCGGGGTGCCGACGGATCGGGTTTGTCCTTGTCGAGGCCGCCGAAGAGCTTGGTGATCGACAGCACCGCCACCTGCGGGTCGACCGTCGAGAGCGAAATCACGGCTATTTGGCGGGCGTCGCGCTGCATTTGCTCGATCGTGGCCCGAATCGTCGCCTGCTGCGCGGGCCGAGCGAAGGCCACCAGATGGCCGGTCACGGGGTCGACCGCCAACTTGACCGAGGCATCGCCTTCGAGCAGCGTCTGCAGGATCGTCAGCACCGACTGTGGATCGGCCGTCGTGATCGGGTAGACTTCGAGCTGCGGCACGCCCGAGATGCCGCTGGCCGCATCGGGCACGTCGATCAGCCGCAGCACTTGTTCGACGCGGGCAATCCGCTCCGGCGTGCCGTCGACCAGCAGCTTCCGGCCAGTAACGTCTTTGCCGACGTGCAGTTGCCCGTCGGTCGTGCTGAAGGCGTCGTTGGGGATGCCCAAGAGTTGCCGCAGGTAGGGCATCGCGTCGTCGAACGTCAGATGCTCAAGCGTGAACTCACGGATGCCGTCCCGCTCACCGCTGGGCCGTTCGACGGCGTTGATCACCGAGCGGATCGTGCGGAGCCGGCCGCCCGTTTCAGTGACTTGAATCTGCTTCGCCTGCGGCAGCGTCACGACGGCACCCTGCGGCCCCAAGAGCGGCTCGACTTCCTTGGCGGCTTCTTCCGCCGTCATGTTCAGCACGGGAAACGTCACGCGGATGATTTCATACTCGCCGCGGTTGTCGAGGTCCGCAAGCGGCACGTCGGAGACGAGATTCGGCGGGATGCCGTCTTCGAGATTCACCAGCACGAGCATCCGTCCACTCCGCACCAGCGTGAAGCCCTTGGTCAACAGCACGCTATTGAGCACGTCGAGCGCTTGGGCCGGCGTGTAGGCACGAGAGTCGCGGTAGTTGAATGTCCCCGAGGGCGGCGACTCAAGCACCAGCGACAAGTCGGCCTGCTGGGCGAACCAATCGAGCACGTCCTGCCAGGGCTGGTAGCGGAAATTGAAGACCAGCTTGCCGTTGCTCTTCGCAACAGGCGCTACTGCCTCCGCTACGGGTGCCACTGGCTCGGCCAGTGCCTGCTTCGTCGAATTGTTCGACTCCGGTCCCTGGGCCCAAGCGACTAAAGGGTCGATGGCCGGCAGGATCGCGAGACATCCCAGCAGCGTGCAGCCGCCAAGGATTTGACGCAGGGATAACATGGGCGCGTGCTCCGAGCATAAAGGCACGCGACGCGTCCCAGCCGCCACGTCGCTGACCATCGGAAAGAAACCGTCTCCATTCCATGATACTCGGCCGAGACCCGCAAAACCAGCGAAAACCGGCCTCTTGATCGACACCGGCAAGGTCTTGGAACGCGAAAAAGCAGCCACGGCGACCGCCGTATCGCCCTGCCCTCTAGAAACCTGGCCCCCGGCAGCTCTGGCTTGACGAAACATTGGACTCCCGTCCCCTCATAGTTCGCCTGGGTTCTACCCATTGTGGATTTTTGGAACACCTTCGCGAAGCGCGATTCCCTGTTCCAAAAATCACCTATTCTGTCACGCCCGGTTGGCGTCGGCTCTGCAAAACAAGCCAACTTCGCTCCGGGTGCGTTCCAAAACGCCTCGAATTCGCGCCTCATGGGGTAAGTTCCAAAATTCGCCGCGGCAGCAGCCTCCGGCTGATTGTCAAAGGTCAGTACCCCGCACCATCCCAGTCAGCGGCGGCGGAACCGCCAACGGAGGAAATCGCCTCACGCTGTCGGCTGTGCCTCACCCGCCTCGGCCGCGACGGTACGTGTTCATTTGTATCATGCCGAGGGCCGCTGCCTAGTCCCGATTCTCGGCCACTGGTTTTCCCCGTGGCCCGAGCGATCGGGCTCGAGACGGTGCGGCTCACACCGCGAGACGACCAGCGGATTGGGGGCAGGCTGTTCGGTTGCCTCAAGTCGTTGGGCGGTCAAGAGTTGGCTATTGCCTAACAGTGGTCTGGTGGTGCGAAGGCTGGCTGTCGCCGGATCGCAACGAATTCGCCCAACAATGACTCCCGTCCCAATCCTGTTCGGCACGAGATTTGCGCATTGAATTTTACTCTTGCGCCCTCGGTTGTTTTAGCGCATGTTAGGCTGCATGACGCAGCGAAGGAAGGATGTGACCGACGAGGACGTGGTGGGGCTGAAGTACTTTCGGCGGCTGCTGCCCTTGTTTGAGCGGTTGCGCGGGGTGGGCTGCGAGCGGGATAAGGCCGGCAATCGTACGCTCACCATGGACCAGTACTGCTCGCTGATTCTGCTCTACCTGTTCAATCCGGTCGTCGTTTCGCTGCGTTCCTTGCAGCAGGCGAGCGAGCTGAAAAAGGTGCAGAAGAAGCTCGGCTGTGCCCGGGCGTCCTTGGGCTCGCTCTCAGAATCGAGCCATGTCTTTGACCCCGAACTGCTCCGAGAAGTCGTCGGCGAGCTGGGCGCTCAATTGCAGCCGATTGCCGCCGACACGCGGCTCGCCGAAATCAAGCACACGGTGACGCTGGTCGACGGCACACTCCTCAAAGCCTTGCCCCGCATCACCGAAGCGATGTGGCTTACCACTCGCACCGGCACCGTGCATCATGCCTGGCGATTGCACACGCAGTTCGAACTCGACAAGCACGTGCCGCTACGGATGGATCTCACGAACGGCCGCAACAGCGGCCCTTCCGATGAAAAGACCGTGCTCCGGACACACCTCGCAGCCGACCGCTGCTACGTGATGGATCGCTGGTACGCCCAGTTTACGCTGTTTAACGACATTCATCGTGCCGGCAGCAGCTACGTCTGCCGCCTCCGCGACAACACGATGCCGAAAGTCGTTGAAGAGCGACCCCTCTCGGACGAAGCACTCTCGGCAGGCGTGTTGAGCGACCAGATCGTGAGATTGGGACACACCAAGCCTCCCGCGGCGCGGCCCGATCACCCGCTGCGGCTGGTGATGGTCCGCATCGAGCCGCACGAGAAGCGTTCCCACCGCAAAGGCAACACGGGAGCAGGACCCAGCGACGGCATTTTGCGAATTGCCACCAACCTCGTCGATCCGCCGGCCGAAATCATTGCCGTGCTGTATCAGCACCGCTTCACGATCGAGCTGTTCTTCCGCTTCTTCAAGCACGTGTTAGGCTGTCGGCATTTGCTCAGCGACGACCGCCGCGGCATCGAAATCCAGACCTACGCGGCGATCATCGCTTGCATGCTGATCAGCCTCACCACCGGCCGCAAGCCGACGCTGCGGACCTACGAGATGATCTGCTATTACTTCTCTGGCCTGGCCGACGAGGACGAACTACTGGCTCATCTGGCCAAACTGAAAAATCACGACGCTTGAAAAACTCGGCCGCTCCACGTTCGGCGGACACGAGCCCCTTGACGCTGCGCGCCAGAGCAGCCCCACTCCCCAGAACTTCCCCCGCGACGTCTCTCGGGGAAGTGCCTGTCGACTCGCAACCCCATCACTGGCCAAGCCAAAAGCATCGCGTCAGACTCAACTGCAACCGCCGCGCCGAACAGGATTGGGACGGGAGTCATTTGCTGGGCGACTTATTCTTGGTGTTCGCAGCTTCGCTCTTCTTCGGTCGCCCTCTCGGTCGAACGGTGTGCTCCAGCTTCAATTGCCGGATGACTTTCTCGCGCCAATCGTCGCCGCCAAAGGGCTGGCCGCGCGTGATGCTGCGGCGGATCGCCTCCTCCTCCGCTTCATTTTGCGGCCGGTTGACATGCTCGTACCACAATCGCTCCAGCCGCACCGGCGACTCGGCCAGCAACGCCTTTTCCTCCGGCGTGCCGAACATCCGGCGATACAGACTTCCCCACCGCCAATCCTCGGCCCGCTCCACCAACCCAACTCGTAGCGGATTGCGTTCCACATAGCGCAGCACCGCGAGGAGATGCTCGTCCTCCGCGATTGGAAACGACTTGAAGCGGCCCTGATAGACGTGGCCCATGCCGGAGGTGCCGTGATGCGCGTGCCACCGCTGGGAGTGCGTTACCGTGAGCCAGCGGAAGAATTCGGAGACCTGTTCGTGCTGCCGCTGCCGCGGCCAGACGACAAAGTGCCAGTGGTTGCCCATCAGCGTGTAGCCGAGAATCCGCAGCGGCACGCGCTCCTGAGCTTCTTCGATCACCCGCTCGAAGGCGGCGAAGTCGGCCGGCTTCTTGAACAGCCGCAGCCGGCCATTGGCTCGATTGAGCACATGGTAAGCGTAACCACCCACGATGGAACGAGCGCGGCGGGGCATGCCGATGAATGTACCGCGGGACGCTGCCCCGTCAATGAAAAAGACTCCCGTCCCACACCTGTTCGGCACGCTGATTGCTCTGACATCGCGGTGCGTGTTTGCACGGTCTGCACAGTTTTCTACTTGGCAGTGTGCGGCAATTGCGGTGACAAAATAAACGGGTTCGTCGCGCAATAGCGTTGCTCATTTTGCCTGGGCAGCCTCGAAAACGCTCAAGCAGATGCCGTGCCGAACAGGTGTGCTCCCGTCCCAATCCTGTTCGGCACGAGATTTGCGCATTGAATTTTACTCTTGCGCCCTCGGTTGTTTTAGCGCATGTTAGGCTGCATGACGCAGCGAAGGAAGGATGTGACCGACGAGGACGTGGTGGGGCTGAAGTACTTTCGGCGGCTGCTGCCCTTGTTTGAGCGGTTCGCGGGGTGGGCTGCGAGCGGGATAAGGCCGGCAATCGTACGCTCACCATGGACCAGTACTGCTCGCTGATTCTGCTCTACCTGTTCAATCCGGTCGTCGTTTCGCTGCGTTCCTTGCAGCAGGCGAGCGAGCTGAAAAAGGTGCAGAAGAAGCTCGGCTGTGCCCGGGCGTCCTTGGGCTCGCTCTCAGAATCGAGCCATGTCTTTGACCCCGAACTGCTCCGAGAAGTCGTCGGCGAGCTGGGCGCTCAATTGCAGCCGATTGCCGCCGACACGCGGCTCGCCGAAATCAAGCACACGGTGACGCTGGTCGACGGCACACTCCTCAAAGCCTTGCCCCGCATCACCGAAGCGATGTGGCTTACCACTCGCACCGGCACCGTGCATCATGCCTGGCGATTGCACACGCAGTTCGAACTCGACAAGCACGTGCCGCTACGGATGGATCTCACGAACGGCCGCAACAGCGGCCCTTCCGATGAAAAGACCGTGCTCCGGACACACCTCGCAGCCGACCGCTGCTACGTGATGGATCGCTGGTACGCCCAGTTTACGCTGTTTAACGACATTCATCGTGCCGGCAGCAGCTACGTCTGCCGCCTCCGCGACAACACGATGCCGAAAGTCGTTGAAGAGCGACCCCTCTCGGACGAAGCACTCTCGGCAGGCGTGTTGAGCGACCAGATCGTGAGATTGGGACACACCAAGCCTCCCGCGGCGCGGCCCGATCACCCGCTGCGGCTGGTGATGGTCCGCATCGAGCCGCACGAGAAGCGTTCCCACCGCAAAGGCAACACGGGAGCAGGACCCAGCGACGGCATTTTGCGAATTGCCACCAACCTCGTCGATCCGCCGGCCGAAATCATTGCCGTGCTGTATCAGCACCGCTTCACGATCGAGCTGTTCTTCCGCTTCTTCAAGCACGTGTTAGGCTGTCGGCATTTGCTCAGCGACGACCGCCGCGGCATCGAAATCCAGACCTACGCGGCGATCATCGCTTGCATGCTGATCAGCCTCACCACCGGCCGCAAGCCGACGCTGCGGACCTACGAGATGATCTGCTATTACTTCTCTGGCCTGGCCGACGAGGACGAACTACTGGCTCATCTGGCCAAACTGAAAAATCACGACGCTTGAAAAACTCGGCCGCTCCACGTTCGGCGGACACGAGCCCCTTGACGCTGCGCGCCAGAGCAGCCCCACTCCCCAGAACTTCCCCCGCGACGTCTCTCGGGGAAGTGCCTGTCGACTCGCAACCCCATCACTGGCCAAGCCAAAAGCATCGCGTCAGACTCAACTGCAACCGCCGCGCCGAACAGGATTGCTCCCGTCCCCTTTAATTACCTCTTAATTACCTCAGACTATCGATCGAGCGCCGTTGAACTGTGCCGTGGGCGCGAAGGCCGGCGCGAATGGGTAGCGCATCACGGCTGCCATCAGGCCGCCGCCGGGGACGTTGCCCGAGAGCACTGTTTCCACCGCGCCGCCCGTTCGCAGCACGATGGTGGCGGCCAGGTTTACCAGATCTTCGCTGTCGGGTTGCGGCGTGTCGTCGTACCGCACTCTCGATGGTTCGGGCGAGAACCTGCCGAGCTGCCGCGCGCCGGGCGCAACAAACAGCGTTTCGATCGCGCCGGCGTGGCCGGCAGCCAAGATTTCGTCCGTGCGATTCGACGTGCGGCCGTGGGCGACCGAGTTCCAGTACTTTTCGGCCTCGGCCCAGTTGCGGCCGCGGACGAACGCTTCCACCAGCGGCCAGGCACGAACGCGAATCTCCGAGGCGATCAGCGAGTCGGGGTTGCCGGTGATTGGCGTCGACGCGAGGTTCGGGTAACTGTTGACTGCCTTGTAGATCGGAAACAGATAGTCCACGCCGGCAAAGATCAGCGGCTCGTTGCGCAGCTGCAGGTAGTCGCTCACCGCCCGATCGATCTCGCGGAAGAACGAAGTCAGTTCCTGCTTGGCCACGTCGACCTCGCCGCCCTGACCGTGAAAGACCGCGCCTTCCTTGCCGGCCACTCGCGGCGTGCCCGAGTGCATTTGCACCGTCCCTTGCCGGACGTCGTAGTGCAAGGCGTCGCTGAGGTTGGCGGGCAGGCCGGGCAGGGCGACCTCTTGGATTCGAGCCCGCGTGCCTTCGAGCAGCCGGACCGCATTTCGGCTCACGGCGAGCACGAAATACGCCGCGTCATTCGTTCCCCACGAGAGCAGCGGCAGCAGATAGACGTGCTGGCCGACAACGCACTTTTCTTCGCAGGCGAACGGCAGCGGCCAGGCGCGGAGGCTGTCGCGCGAGACGAACACCGCCAGTCCGTGCGACAGCTCCTGCCACAGATCGGGCTGGTCGAGCAACGTGCGCGCGGAGACGGTCATCTTTTGGACGGCCGGCTCGCCGATCTTGCGGTCGAGCATTTTTTGGCCGGCGGCCCGCAGCAAGTTATTGAAGCGGACGGGATTCTGCCGGTTGTCGGCGCCGACGTTCGCCGACATGTAGATCGAAACCACATATTCGCCGTTCATCGTGGCCAATTGCCGCAGGTCGTCTCTACTAATCGTGTTCATCGAAATGCCTTTCCTTTGCGTTTAAACACCAGTTGGATAAGTTTCGGGCGTCTCGCGCTCGAAGCGAGCGTCGACGTGGAGCGGATGCAGGGCGTGCGTTTCGTCGAGATACACCAACGCGTCGTAGCGCCGCGGCAAGACGCTCGGCACGTAGTTGCCGAACGCTTCGTGTTGCGGCCGATAGACGACGCCGATTGCCCGGTGTCCTCTCGGTTCGAGCATCGAAAGCGGGCTCTGCCGATCGAACACGAGCAGCTTGTCGGCGGGGTCGGCGTGGTGCAGCACGTCTTCCCAACTGCCGGGCCGGGCGGCGGGAACCGGCATCGCGCGCATCGCGTCGCCCCAGGCCTCGCTGGCGATCACCGTGCCGCGGTGCGAGCTGAAGCCGACCAGCACGACGCCCTCCGCTTCGTGATTGTTCGCGCCAGTTGGCCGACGTTGAGCATGCCGGAGGCCGCCATGTCGGTGTACCGCGCGTCGCCGACGTGCGTGTTGTGCTCCCAGACGATGGCTTTGCACTCCCGACCGTAGTGCGTGGTGAGGCGATTGAGCGTTTCGGCCATGTGCTCGTCGCGGACGTTCGAGGAGAGGGCGTCGCCGCGGACCATGGTGCGGTAATACTTTTCCGCGTTCTTGGCCACGAGCGCATTCTGCTCGGCATTGAAGAAGGCCTCGCGGCCGTCCTGCTCGAACGTTGGCGCCTGTTCGCGTAAGGTCCGGAGCATGTCGACGACGGCATTTTCGCAAGAGCGCGGCGTCCAGGCCGTCGAGCGGGCATACTGCTCGACGTCATAACCGAACGGCTCGAAACACTCGAACGCACGACGAGTCGCCGCGAACGCGCTGCCGTCGACACGCTGTAGATACGCCAGCACTGCGTGCATCGAATCCCACAAGCTGTAGACGTCGAGGCCGTAGAAGCCGACTTTGCGGTCGGCGTCGACGGTCCGGTTCCACTGGTGCAGCCACTCGGCGAGCGTGACGACCTCCTCGTTGGCCCACATCCACGTCGGCCAGCGATCGAAGGCGTGCAGCACCTCGTGGGCATTGCGACCGGAATCCGGGTAGCCCTTGACGTAACGATTGACGCGGTAGCAATCGGGCCAGTCGCCTTCGACGGCGATCAGCGAAAAGCCCTGCTCGCGAATCAGCCGCTGGCTGATCACTCGCCGCCAATTGTAGAACTCCCTGGTGCCATGCGACGCTTCGCCCAACAGGACGTAGCGTGCGTCGCCGATGCGGGCCAGCAGCGGTTCGAGGCTTTCCCAGTCGTCGAGCGGATGCGAGATCTCGCGCACCGCCTCGACGATCTCGCCGGAGGCAGCAGGTTCGGGAGCGCGATAACGAACAGGTCGGGCCACGGCTGCCCTCCTTCCTAAAGTGCGGTGGCGTGCGTCGTCGGGCTGAGGTGATGAACGAACCATTCCGCCGCCATTTCGGCGACTTGTTCCAACGTGCCTGGTTCGGTGAACAGGTGGGTCGCGCCGGGAATGATTCGCAGCTCCCGTGCCGACGCCTGGCGGAGTTTCGCGTACGCGGTGCGGTTGAGCTCGATCACCTGCTCGTCGCGTCCGCCGACCAGGAGCAACGTGGCGGCCTGCACCCGCATTAGGCTGGCGCCGGCCAGATCGGGCCGTCCGCCCCGCGAGACGATCGCGCCGACGTTCGGCTGGCAGTTGGCCGCGACCAGCGCCGCGGCCGCACCGGTGCTGGCGCCGAAGTAACCGAAGCGAAAGTCGTGCTTGGCACACGTGAGCGTCGTCCAGTCGGTCACGTCCGACAGGCGGTCGGCCAACAGGGAGATGTCGAAGCGATACTCGGTGGTAATGGCGTCTTGCCGTTCTTCCTCGGTGGTCAACAGGTCGACGAGCAAGGTGGCCAGTCCAGCGCGGTGGAGCACCTCTGCCACAAAGCGATTGCGCGGACTATGGCGACTGCTGCCGCTACCGTGGGCGAAGATTACGGCGCCCAGTGCCGCGGGCGGAATCGCCAGCGAGCCTTCGATGACGCCGGCGGCGGTGTCGATCCGCACCAGATCTTCGAAGCGGGAGCGGACTGCCGAGTTCGGCACTGCGCCCTGGGAATGAGTGCGGGGAGATTGAGCGTTCATGGGGAAATCCTTCAATTGGATAGCGCCGACTCCTCACTTGCGGGACGTGGTTTGTCGGCGTGATCGAGTAAGGTTTGGACGGTCGCATCGGGTGTCTGTCGAAAATCTTCGTACCAGGCGCCGACGGAGCTGAATTGCCGCGGGCAAAGTCCGCAAATGACTTCATCCGCCTCAGCGCGAAGCTCGGCGCATGAGTCGACCGCGCCGACGGGCACGGCAACGACGATGCGCTTCGGCTGCTGCTGCCGGATCGCCTGCACAGCGGCCCGCATCGTCGAGCCGGTGGCGAGCCCGTCGTCGACGAGGATTACGATCCGATCCGCGATCATGGGCTCGAGGCGTCCATGACGGTAGGCCCGTTGCTGTCGATCGAGTTCGAGCTGTTCGCGCTGCGCGACGCGGTCGATGACGTGTTGCGGAATGTGCAGCGGCTCGACGACGTCGTGGTTGAGCGTGCGGATGCCACCCGACGCGACCGCACCCATGGCTAACTCCTCGTGGCCGGGTACGCCCAATTTGCGGACCAGGAATACGTCCATCGGCGCGTCGAGCGCCTTGGCGACCTCGAAGGCCACGGGCACGCCGCCACGCGGCAGCGCGAGCACCAGCACGTCTCTTCGGTGGCGATATGGGGCCAAATGCTTGGCCAGAGTTTGTCCGGCCGTAAAACGATCGTGGTAGATCATGGCGACACGCTCCTCGAGTCCAGACGGAGCCGGACGCCGTCGCGCGGCCGATCGACGAGTGCGCCAAATAGGCACAGCGGCGCGTGCCCACCATGCGTAAGCGGCGCACTTGTCCCGACGGGCACGTGGTCCCGTCGGCGCGAGCATTGCTCCCGGTGCGCCTGGTTTTCTCTATCTTCTTTCGTTACAAGGGTTTGCTGCCTCTCAGTGGTGGGGCGAAAGGAACCATCTGCGGTGCGCCTGCTCGCCCCAAGTCAATCATGCCGCAAGTCGTGTGCCGCGAATTCGCTCCGCCGACCACAGATAGCAGTGGTAGGGATCAATCTGCGCGAAAAACATTACAATGTCGACCGCGTCGTCATGCAAATCGCAGCTACCGTCGGGAGACAGATGTGAAAAACCGTTTTGCCTTGCGTGGAATTGTATTGGCGACGGCTGTGTTACCGACGTGCCGCGTATTGGTGGCCGCAGAACCGCAGGATCAAACCTCGACAACGACACCGCCGGCAACGAAAGAGCTGCCGAATCCGTTCGTATTCGCCGATGGCTCGGCCGTCCACACGCCGGACGATTGGCAGCGGCGTCGTGGGGAGCTTAAGTCGCTATTCGAGCAGACCGAGTACGGCCAGCTGCCGCCGAAGCCGGAGAAGATGACGGTCGTGCGCGGCGACGCCGACGTGGATGCGGCGAGCGGCGTAACGCGCGAAGCGTGGAAGCTGAACTTGGAGCACGACGGCAAGACGCTCGTCGTCGACGTGAATCTGACGCTGCCCAAGGCCGACGGGCCGGTGCCGGTCGTGGTGCAAGGGGCGTTCGGCCGACCGGGGCAGCTGGATCGGCTCCGCGCGTTCACCGATCATGGCTACGCGGTGGCCGAGGTCAACTTCATGCAGGTCGCCAGCGACGCCCGCGAGCACGCCCGCGAGTCTGGCATTTATCAACTGTTCGGCGACGACCTCGATTGCGGCGCGCTGATGGCCTGGGCCTGGGGCGTGCAGCGCGCAATCAACGCGCTAGAACAAGACAATCGCATCGACGCCAAGAAAGTCGTCGTCACCGGGCACTCGCGGTTCGGCAAAGCGGCGCTCGTGGCCGGCGCGTTCGACGAGCGGATCGCGCTGACCGTGCCGAGCCACTCCGGCTGCGCGGGCTCCGCGCCGTTCCGGTTCATCTACGGCAACAGCGAGCAGTTGCACAACATCGTCGGCGCGTTTCCCTATTGGTTCCGGCCGGACTTCAATCGCTTCGTCGGCAAAGTGGACGAGCTGCCAATCGACCAGCACGAGCTCAAGGCCCTCGTGGCGCCGCGGGCCTTGTTGGCCACCGAGGGGACCGAGGATGCGTGGACCAACCCCCAGGGATCGCAACTGACAAACCTCGCCGCCGCGGAGGTCTACAAGTTTCTCGACGCCAGCGATCGGCTCAGCATCCGCTTCCGGCCGGTGGGGCATATCCCCAGCAACGAAGACCTCGTCGAGTTCGCCGACTACGTGTTCTTCAACAAGCCGCTCTCGGCCGAATTTGGCCAGTTGGCGTATCCGGAAGAGCCAAACGGCTTTCGCTGGACTTCCCCCAAGTGATCGGCCAGCAACTGTCAAGGCAACCAGATTGCCTGGGTAACGCCGTCAGAGTATTCCCCGACAGCAGGGTGACGCGCCGCAACGCCAAGGTATTGACGTGCCACGGGAATATATTAAGATTCAGTTAAGAAAATACTGGCGCGACGCGGGCAGGACTCTTCTCCGCCAGTCTGTTTTCACTGCTTTTCTCATTCTTTTTCTCGGCTAATTGCTGACTCTCGTCGACAGGCGGAAACGAGGGCTAATGCTGGATTCCGTGCCGCTCGGGGCATCCGATGCTTGCGGTCCAAATCGACCAGGTCGACGCGGCGATGCGACGCGGGTCGCCGGCGATTCGGCTTCGTCGCAGGTTCTCCGCGCTCAGATTGAAGTTGTCGCTCCGCGCTCGGCCACCGTGCTGATCGAAGGTGAGACCGGCGTCGGAAAAGAGGTCGCCGCCCGTGAGATTCACTCACTCAGCCGGCGCTCGGGGCGGCCGTTCGTGCCGGTCGACTGCACGGCATTCTCTTCCGAATTGATGGGCTCGCAGTTGTTTGGCCACGTGAAGGGCGCGTTCACGGGGGCCGTCTCGGCCGCGCTCGGATTCGTGCGGTGCGCCAACGGCGGGACGCTATTTCTCGACGAGATCGGCGAATTGCCGCTGGCAGTGCAGGCCAAGATCCTCCGTTGCTTGCAAGAGCGGACGGTTATGCCGGTGGGCGGAACCGACGCGATACCGGTCGACGTCCGCGTGATCGCCGCGACGCACCGCGACCTAGGCCAGATGGTCCGGGAGGGGACGTTTCGGCAAGACCTTTACTTTCGCCTGAACGTGGTGCGGCTGGCGATTCGCCCATTACGCGAGCGACGCGAGGACATCTTGCCGCTGGCCGCTCGTCTTTTGGAAGAAGTAGCGGACGCCTACGAGGAGCCGACTAAGATGCTGGCGGACGACGTCGCGGACTTGCTCGTTCAGTACGATTGGCCGGGAAACGTCCGCGAGCTGCGGAACGCGATCGAGCGGGCCTTCTTATTCTGTGGCGACCGCACGATCCAGTCCGCCCATCTGCCCTGCGAGGTCCGCGACTTTCAGCCGGTCGCATTCGACCCGTGGACGACCAGCGAATCGCCGTACGAGGAAGAGTCGATCCCCAAGCTCGCCGACGCCGAGCGACTGCTCATCGCCCGGGTGCTCAAAGTCACGAGCGGCAATCAGTCGGACGCGGCCCGGCTACTCGACGTCGAGCGCCATCGTCTACATCGCAAAATCGTGCTCCACGGCCTGGAGCACCTGGTCGCGCATTCGGCCCCGGTAGCGAGCTTCCTACCCCTTCTCCGACTCCGACGTCTGCTTGCGTCTTCGCGCAGTCATGGCAGCAACTCCTGTCTCGCGTCCCTTGGTACAGATAGTTCCATCGGAACGTTTTGTGCCTTGGGCGATGCAAGTCGTGACGCGCGCTGCGGTTGGCCGCCGTGATCCCACTGGATTGGAATAAAGTGTTCCAAGATTTCCGCGGACACACTTTCACCGCGCACCCAGCAATCTTCTTTTTGCAACTCTTCGCTGCGCCAATGTTTAGCGATCGATCTGTGCGCCGCGATTGAGTTTGGCACTCGGTTCGCAAAGAGAGCGGGCGTGTCCGACCGATTGTCGGTCGCGATTTCAAGGAGACCGCTCGATGGTCAAGAAGCACTCGCCTTTGGGATTGATCGCCACGACAAGTGCCGACGTGACGCCCCAGCTGGACAACGTGGTTCGCTGTTGCGGCTGGCCGCTTGTGCTGGAAGCCAACCCGCGCCGACTCGCGCGGGAGCTGGCGCTGCATGATCCCGAGTGCGTGTTGTTCTGGCTGGAGCAGCGGCAGAACGTGTCGGCGCTGGCTCGGCTCATTGGTTGGTCGCGCGAGCGTGGTGCACGTCCGTATCGCGTGGCGGTTGCCTATCACATCGAGGCCGACGTGGAGACCGTGTTTCGGGCAGCCGGAGCGCACAGCTTCCTGTCGATTGCCGATCGGTCGGCCGCGGCCATCGTCGACGCGTTGCGGCCGTTGTTTGCCGCGCCGGTCCGAACGGCCGCCGCAACGGCAGCCCGGCCGAGGGCGGCGCCGCCGAAACCGATGGCGGCCTTGGAAGTGCCGGCCGACCTGGTGCGGCCGCCGTGAGCGAGTGGAACCGCTCCACCCGACCGCCTGTTACTGATTCCGCAGATTTGAAATTCACTTCGATACAACTCTTCCCATTCACACAAGGACTCGACTCATGACTCTCTGGACCCATCAATCCGGCAACGACACCGACGAACTGGAAAACCTCGATCGCTTCGAGCGCATCAGCCATCGCCAACAGGGCGCGTGCCCGGTGCGGTCGCACAACTCGCGAGCCCGTGCCCGGATGCGGAGCCGGGGCGGCCCGGGGGCGCGAAGAAAGGCGCGGTCGATCAACGGCGCCCATCGCCGCGGCCGCTACAAGCACGTCAGCCCCAGCTTTTGAACCAGTTGCCATTCGTTGTTTTACACAGTTTCGCACACTTTACTCCAATCGTTGGCCATCGCGCCAACAAGGAATTCGATCTCATGTTCACAAGAATCGTAATTCGATGGTTCGCATTGGCCGCGATTCTAGCGGCGCTCGCCTGGTGTGTGTCCGTGTCGCAGGCGGCAACGATTGCCGATCTGTTCAACACGGGCGTAGACCCCTCGGCCGTACCTTTGGTTGGCACCGGAGTGGCCGACCCTCACTACAGCCTGATCGCGTCGCCCGCTGCCTACACGGCAGTAACCGTCAACGATCCTGGCTACCCGATCGGGACATGGGCGCTCAACAGCGCGACTTCGCGCTGGATCGGACCGGCTGGCGACAGCAACGGCGCCGGAGGCAACTATGTCTACCGCACCAATTTTACCGTGCCAGCCAACGCAATCTTGAGCACCGTCAGCGTCACTGGCCAGTGGGCAGTCGATGACGTGGCAACCGACATACTGATCAATGGGGCCTCCACGTCGCCGCCGTCTCCCTTCTACACGCCGCTCCAAGCGTTCAGCGTCACCAGCGGGTTTGTGTACGGAAATAACACGCTGGACTTTCTGATCACGAACGCCTTGCTGGGCACGGTAAATCCAACCGGTTTACGCGTCGACCGGATTGTCGGGACCTATCAGATCCCCGAGCCGACGAGCGCGTGTCTGGTGGGCGTCGCGTTAGCGGCATCGCTGGGTTTGATGCGCGGATTCCGCGCAAGGGGGCAGTTGTCGATGTTGTAGACCGCTCACGCAACCGAGATTTCGATTTGTACTCTTTTCCATTTTCTTAGAAGTAAAGGGCAAGAACCATGTCACCACAACTTGTTACGTCCAAAGTGCTCCTCGCGATCGGTCTGCTGTTCGTCGGCTTTGTGTCTCAAGCATCGGCCGATCCGATATTCGGTCGCGACAGGCTGAAGTTTTCGCAGCAGCCGATGATCGCCACCACCGTCCCCGACGATAACGGCACGGTGAGCACGTATTCCGGCCACGACGAGCTAAGCACGGCCTACGGCTTTGTCGACGCGGCCAGCAACACCATCCCCAGGTACGACGGCCTCTTCATGGCGGATGACTTTGCCGACACGCTAAACGATCCCGTGATTCACGTGAAATGGTGGGGATCGTATATCCGCAACGTCTCTCAAATGCCGGTCGACAAATTTCTGATTTCCTTCGAGTCGGACAAGCCTGCCGGCCCCGCGGCCGACTTCAGCCATCCGGACCAGCCATTGTTGAATCAGGTCGTGACCAGGGGCGCGCTGACCCCCGGTTCCGGCACGTTTACCGAGAGACTGCTTCCCGGGACAAACTCCGTCGATGGACCGATCTACGAGTACAACGCCGAGCTCCATCTCGACAAGCCGTTCCCCGAGAAGGCGGACACGGTCTACTGGCTGAAGATCGCGGCGATGGTTGATGTGCCGGTCAACTTCGGGCAGTTCGACCCGTTCAATCCCCAATCGTCGCCCATCGACGTCACGCAATGGGGTTGGCACAACCGGGATTACACCGATCCAGGACACGCTCGCTTCGCCCAACGTGCTGCCGGGAGAGCAAGACCAAGGCCCGTTCAACGGTGTTCCCGTCTGGCACTTCCAGGATGATGCGGTCCAAGGGGACGTCCACATCGGCGTCTTCGGCGCCGGCGGACTGAAGATGCCCGACGTGGTGCAACCCTTCGGGAGCATGTCTCCGACGAATTACATCGACGGGGTCGACGGTCCCGCCGGCCAGATGATTCCCGGAGCTCCCCCAACGCCAGGCATCAGCCGCTTCTCGAAGGACCTGGCTTTCGAGCTGTACACCAAGAACAACGTTCCGGAGCCGAGCTCCTGTCTGCTGATGCTCTTGGGTTTTGCCGGGCTGGCTACGCGGCGACGCTAAGCATTCGGTCCGTCGACTTTGTACTTCAAACGGCCCTTCTCTCCAGCACGCCTGGAGAGAAGGGCCGGCCTAAAAACCATGTTTATGACAACTCGAATCGTGTTTGACCTTCGCTCATTTACCTCAAGGCTTGTTCCATGAACGCTCGCTTAATACTCTCAGCAGCAACATTGTTAGCTCTCTCGCTTGCATTCGCGAACAGCGCCGACGCTTACCTCGGTAGCTTCGACGTCGCCGACGGCTATAACCAGTATGCGACCCAAGTGCCAGGCACGCCGCCGTCGGACTTCACAGATGTCGTGTACTACAACGCCGGCATCATCGGCCCCAAAACCCAAATCGCCTATAACTCCGGCGAATGGAAGTTGTGGACGGAAGCGGGAGCGTTCTTTCCCACTAGCGCTGCTCGCAACGCGGTGGTGAGCGCCGCTCCGCCGTATCCGACCTATCCCTCGTCGGGCACGGTGCCGGATTACATCATCGGCAACCATCCTGGCGGCCGCACGGGCGGCGCGCTGGCGCTTCGTAATGAGGGGGGCGCGAACGGCGCGATGGAGTACGGATACTCGCTCGACAGCGCCGACTTCGGTGGCCCCACGCCTTCGCTCGTAACCTCGGGCAGCGTGCTCACGCAGTTCTACTTCTGCCCGAACGGCATGGACAACAATCCCACGGCGGATAAGTTCACCCTGTCGTTCCGCGACGGCACGGGCGCGACCGGGCTCCAAGTTGGCTATCGCCATGACAACCAGGTGCAATGGCGGCCCGGCAGCAGCGGTGCCTGGACCTTGACGGGCATTACGGCCGACAGCCTGGCCTACGACGGCTTTCGCGTCGACATGAATCTCTCGAACGACACCTTTCAGCTCGATTACTACGATGTCTCCAGCAACACCTGGTCGACGCTCGCCGCTGCTGGCACGCCGATGTTGGCCTCGATGCAGAACCTGACCAACCTGCGCTGGAAGCTCGACGAGTTCACCGTGGCAGGCGACCCCTCTGGCTATGCCGGCAAAAACTTCTTCGACGACTTCAGCTTCAAGGTCAATCCTGTGCCCGAGCCGAGCACATGTCTACTGCTGTTGATGGGCCTAAGCGGTTTGCTCATTCGGCGTCGCTAACGGCTTCAGTTTCTCTCGAACGTCAATTATCACTTCGCACTTTGAAAGGTTGATCTCATGAAAGCTCGCACAATTGTTTTCGCACTGGCCCTGGTGGCACTATCCGTGACTTTTGCCGGCAACGCGCAGGCCTACTTGGGCGGCTTCGAAGCGGCCGACGGCTACGCACCGTTTCTCAACGACGTGGCCACGTTCAACGCCGGTCAGTATGGGGCGAACGCGGGTGGCGGAGTGTTCACGTCCATTCCCGTGAACACGGGACTCTGGAAGAAACTCCAAGGCCCGTTGGTCCCCGCGACCGGCACCACCGGCAACTACGCCTATGCCACCGGGCACCAATACTACGACCGTACCAATCCCGGCTTCCCGAATCTCGACCAGGCGCTGGTAATCACCACCAACGCCGACGGCTGGGGGGCAGGTTCGCAGGAGTATTCCTACAAGCTTGACAGCTACGATCTGGGCGGCGTCAACCCGGCCACCACCGGCGGCGACGTATTTATGATCTCCTTCTGGTCGTGCTCTTGGATTCCTGGCAGCACGGAAGGGGGCGGACTAGGGCCGAACACCATCGCCAACACAGTCTCGTTTTACGACAGCTTTGGCAATCTTGGCTTCGCGGTCGGCGGGATTCAGCCGGGAACGACCACGGATTACGCCGCGACCAACGTCGGCAGCTGGGTGCAATCGGGCGTGTCGGTCGGCACCAATACTTACCACCGTTGGGACATCATGCTCGATTTGGCGGCGCAAACCGTCTCGATCGACGTTTTCGAGAGCGCCACGCTCACGCCGCTGGTGGTCAACGCTCCGCTGATCAACGCGATGAACGACTTCTCGGAGCTGCGATTCTTGAGCGCACCCGGCGTGAGCAATTACAAGGTCTGGGCTTTGGATGACTTCGCGATGAAGGTCCAACGGGTACCGGAGCCGTCGGCCATGTTGCTCATGGCAACGGGCCTGGTCGGGCTCGTCGTGCGACGATCGCGGAGAGGGCAGGCCCAACCTGTCGTGAATGTGCAGTAGGCAAATAACACGTGGTGCGTTTGGACGCATTATGTACGCCACGTAAGTGGTCAGAATGAAACGTCCAGTCCATTCAACTTACTTGGGAGTTCCTAAAATGTCTCTTCAATCGACGACGGTAATTACTCGTATTGGTTCAGCAATGTCTGGCAAATCTAGCAGGCGAATTGCCTTGACGCTGGCGATCGCGCTCGCGGGAGCGACGAGCGCTTCGCTCGCCGCGACCTACAGCTTTCTAACCGTCTCGGGCAACGGCATCAGCGGCAACGCGGCTACCAGCCAGTTCACCGGGACGAACGGCGTCATCAACGTCACCCACGCCTTCTCGTCCGGAGGCTTTAGCATCAACGACAATCAAAACGGCCTGATCTTCCCCTCCGGGTTCCCGATCAATTTTCCTGGCACGGGGCAGGTCCAAGGACACCTCGCGTCGACGAATTACAACCACCAATCGACGGTCACGTTCATTCTGACCAACTATTCGGTTTCCGACACGGTGTTCGGCATTTGGAATGCGACCAACAGGACGACGCTGCCGCCGTATCGCCTCGAGATGATCGACTCGAACTCGATCTTAGGCCCCCCGACGACATTCCAACCTTTCGGCACGGGCAATGAGGACAACACACTGCTGGCAGGGCATCAGAATCTCGACATGAATCTCACGACCGGCGTGATCTCGGCCGGGGCGGTCATCAACGCCAGCGGGACGCACACGAACGCCGGTTTTTGGAAGATCCCGAAAGGGATCAAACAGATCATCGTCCACGGCGACTTAGGTCCGGCGCTGAACGGCGAACCCGACGATGGCGTCGGCTATTACTTCGCCGAGCGTGTTGTCCCCGAGCCGGGTACGTGCCTGCTGCTGGTAAGCAGCGTGGTGGGGCTGGCGCTGGGCAGACGCCGCCGCGTGGTGGCTTGATTTCTTGTCCTCCTTTTATCGACCGGCCATCCCTAACCAATCGAGACGATCCCATGCGATCAACGATGCTGAAAACTCGGGCCTTGCTGTGCAGTGTGCTCATCATGACTGCGCTGGCCACGCAGCCTGTGCGAGCAGCTACTTTCCACTTCCTCGGCGGGATTCAAGATAACTACACGCCCCCGACCGAGACCGCCAATCCGAGCGCGAGCCTGCAATCCTGGCTCGGCTCGAACACCTACTCGCCCTACGACTCGACGACGATCAACCAGCGGTTTGCCGAGACGTTTGACAAATGCCCGATGTGCATCACCGGGTGCAAGTGCAGATTGGGCTCAAGCCATTGACGCCGGTTAGCACCAGTGGGGCAACGAACGACACGCTCCGCTTTTCGTTTACCGACAACTTCGGCAACCAGATCATTCCCTATTGGATCAAGAATATCGGCTGGCCGGCGGCGCAGCAGTCGATCTTGCCGCAGAATTGGGGTGCGCAGAACTATCCGAACGGCGTCGTCTTGACGCTCGACCTGGCCGCATTGCCGCTCGGCAACATCAACACCAATGGCAGCACGCCGAACCTCGTACCGGCCCTGAGAAAGCACAAATTCCTAAACGTCGACGTCCAGGACGACACGGCCATCGACTTCATCGACTTGAGGGTCACCACGGCGCTGGCCGGCGACGTCAACGGCGACGGCTGCGTCGACGCACGGGACCTGCAGCTATTGGCTGCGTACTTTGGCCAATCGACGCCTGCCGGCGTGGGCGACCCCAACGGCGACGGCAAGCTCGACATTCTCGACCTCAACCTGCTGCAAGCCGACTTCGGCAAATGCTGCCCCGAGCCAGCCGCGATGGCCTTGATCCCGTTTGCGTTGGCCGCTGGCTCCTTCTTGCGTCCGAGTCGGCAATCTACTCGGCGTCCAAAGCAACGCCGCGGTTGCGGCAGAAGTTGGTGATTTCGTCGAGCAAGTCGTCGCCATATTCGGCGTCCTTCTTCGCGCCGATGCCGTGGATGGCAAGCAGCTCGTCGTGGCTGGTTGGGCGGCGGCGGGCCAGGTCGCGGAGCGTGGCGTCGCTGAAGACGACGTAGGGTGGCACGCCGCGCTCTTCGGCCTGGCGACGGCGGTAAGCGCGGAGCACCTCAAACAAATCGCGGTCGACGCCTTCCCACGACTCGACCGTGGCCCGCGACTCGCGTTTCGATTTCTGCTTGGCCGGTCGCAGCAGCTGCGGCGTCGCTTCGCCGCGGAGCACTTGCCAACCGGCGGGCGTGAGCCGCAGCACGCTGTACTCGCCGTACTTTTCCAGAAACGACTGGTGGACGAGCTGGTCGATCCAGGCGCGGACGCTCTTCTTGTTGTGCTCGCCGAGGATGCCCCAGGTGCTCAGTCGATTGTGCCCGCGCTGGAGGATGCGTTCCTCGCTCGAGCCGACGAGCACTTGGGCCACGTAATCGCCGCCAAAATGCTCCTCGACGCGGACGACGCAGGAGAGGATTTTCTGCGCGAGCACGAGCGGATTGTCGACCAAGCCGAGTTCGGCGAGGCAGACGTCGCACGCCCCGCAGTTTTCGATTGGCAACTCCTCCCCGAAATAGCTGGTCAGCGCGCGGTGGCGGCAAGTGACGCCGTTGGCGTAGCCGTCGATGCCGGCGAGCAGCTTCAGCGCGATCTCGAACGCTTGCGGCGGCAAATCCCGTTGCAATCGCCGCCAGGTTTGAAAATCGCCGGCCGAGTGGAACAACCAGCACTCGGCCTCCAGCCCGTCGCGTCCGACTCGGCCGCTTTCCTGCTGGTAGCTTTCGAGCGACTTAGGCGCGGCCGCGTGAATCACGTACCGCACGTTACTCTTGTCGATCCCCATGCCGAAGGCGACCGTCGCGACGATGATCCGGCAGCGATCGTTGATGAAGGCGTCTTGGTTGCGGCGGCGGTCTTCGTCGGACATGCCGGCGTGATAGGGTAGGGCCTGGTAGCCGAGCGACGCAAAGTGCGCCGCGATCTCCTCCACGTCCGCACGGCGAATGCAATAGATCAGCCCGGGCTCGTCCGCGTGCCGATCGACGACTTCGCGGATTTGCTTGAGCAAATCGCTCCGCCGCCGCACGCGATAGATCAGGTTCGGCCGATCGAACGAGCCGACGAGCACTTCCGGCTCCCGCAGCCCGAGCTCGCGGACGACGTCGTCACGGACGTGGGGCGTCGCGGTGGCCGTGTAGGCGTGCACGGCCACGTTCGGAAAGCGATCCTTGAGCACCGCAGACCGCGGTACTCGGGGCGGAAGTCGTGCCCCCATTGGCTGATGCAATGGGCTTCGTCGATGGCGAAGAACGACACCGGCACTTTGCCAGAAAGTCGAGCGTCCTCTCCGTGAGCAAACGTTCCGGCGAAAGATAGAGCAGCTTCAATCGCTCGGCGCGAATCTCGTCGGCGATCTCGCGTTTCTCGCCGGCGGTGAGCGTGCTGTTGACGCAGGCCGCCCGCACGCCGCAGTCGACCAGCGCGTCGACCTGGTCTTTCATCAGCGAGATCAGCGGCGAGACGACGACCGCCAAGCCCTGCATCGCAAGCGCCGGCGCCTGGTAGCAAAGGCTCTTGCCGCCGCCGGTCGGCAGCACGACCAGCGAATCGCGCCCGTCGAGCACGGCCTGCATCGCCTCGGCCTGCAGCGGGCGGAAGTCGTCGTAGCCCCAATATTGGCGGAGGATGGCGAAGATGTTCCACCCAATTCCTTGCAATCGTGCGGCGAAGATGGAATGATATGGCAGGTTTGGAGAGTCGCCCG
>CAWKBR010000016.1:0-148093 GCA_963847875.1 uncultured Planctomycetota bacterium
CGATCTGCTTTTGGGAAACGTCGACGTCGCGGCGGCTCAGCAATCTGGCCGAGTCGTTTTCCGCGGCGTAGATGCCGCCCTCCGCACGGCGTCGCTATTTCCCCCGTTCCCGTTTTGGCAATCCGTGCTCGATTCTCTGTGAATCTAGCATCGGCCGATCGTTGTCTGAGAAAAGCGCCATGGCGCTTGCTATGCGTCAGTGCGGTTCGAACTAGAATAGGGGCAGCTGTCGAACGATTTGGGGCAATCGATGGGAGGCTGTCCGCGTCGCCATGTTATTCTTCTTTCCCTACGCGACCGACGCCCCGCTCTATCACCTGCCGATTGCCACGATTGGTCTGATCCTGGCCAACGTGCTCGTTTACGTCGGCATGGTGACGGGCCAAATTCACGACGCGGAGAGTTGGATCCTGGTCTACGGTGCGGGGTTGCATCCTGCGCAATGGCTCACCTCGATCTTCAGCCATGCCGGAGTCCAACACTTGGTCGGCAACATGTTGTTCCTCTGGATCTTCGGCCTGATCGTCGAGGGCAAGATCGGCTGGTGGAAGTTCCTTGCGTGCTACCTCGGCATCGGCCTCATCCAATCGATGCTCGAACAAATTGCGATGCTCGGTTACACAGGCCAGGTGCCCGGAGCGCTCGGCGCGTCGGCGGCCATCTTTGGCATCATGGCCATCGCAGCAGTCTGGGCGCCGCTCAACGAGATCACTTTCTACTGGTTTGCTTTTGTCTATCGTTTTGACTCGGGCACATTTGACGTAGGCGTCTACGTGATGGCCGTCTTGTACGTCAGTTGGGAAATCCTGATGGTCGTGATCTTCGGCGGCGGCGCTGCCAGCAGCCTGTTGCACATCTCGGGCGCTGCGGTCGGGTTGCCGATCGGACTGCTGATGCTGAAACTCAAGCTGGTCGATTGCGACAATTGCGATCTCTTTCACCTCTGGAGCGGCGAGTATGGAAACATCAAAACGGCCTCCGAAGTCGCCGCGGAAAACGCCGGGCGGGCCGAGCAGCAGGAGCAACGCGAACGCCGTCAACTCGGCGAGGCCAAGTTGCGGTTTCGTCAGTACTTGCAGCAAGGCAACGTCGCGGCCGCCGTGACGCTCGCCGACAAGATGAAGCGCGTCGGCGGAGGACTGACGCTCGACCGCGACGAGCTGGCCGCCGTGATCAAGGGCCTGCACTTGGCCGGCCGCTGGAGCGACTCGGCGCCGTTCATGGCCGAGCTGATCCGGCGTTTTCCCGATGGGGCCGATCTGCAACGCATCAAGCTGGCACAGATTTGCCTGGTGGAGTTGAATCGCCCGGGCAAGGCGCTCGAACTACTGGCCGAGGTCGACGCTCGGCGTGTGTCGGCGCCGCAAATCGCGCTGGCGAAGAAAATCGCCGCCAAAGCTTCGCAAATGCAAGCCGACGGTGAATACGAGATCGACAGCGATGACTGGTAACGCCGCTCAGTCGTCACGCCGCAAATGCCCGACGCTCGATTGGAAATATCGCTGCCTGCGATGGTGCGATTGCTCGCCGTCGGCGGCCGATTGCTGGGCACGGAGGTCTTCTAGGCTGGCGAGGCAGTAGCGGCACCCGATCGTCTCGAGGTGAAACTTCACGTAGTCGGCTGCATCGGCGGCGAGCACGCCCAGGAGATGGCTGCCGAGCTGCTCGCGCGTCGGGCAACTGAGCCGATGGCGGCGCCAGATTTCGCCCAGCGAATGGACGCCCGCGTCGCGCCGGCCGTTGGTGGCCCGCATCCGCTCCTGCAGCGATTCGTTGTGCCGCAACGCCTCTTCGATCGCCGCCATCCGCTCGACGGGCAGCGACTCGTCGAGATAGGCTTCGAGCTCGGCGGTGGTGAAATCAAGTGGCATCTTCGGCACAAAGCTCCGGGAAAACGTCTTCGTTGAGCCGCTGCTTTTTCACCAGCGTCCGCAGCCGGGCGATGAAGTCGAACTTGAAATTGGCGACTTGCTGCTCGGTGATGCCGAGCGCCGCGGCCACGTCTTTGTTGGCCGCGCCGCGCGTGAAGAGCAGCTCCATGCACTTGATCTTCTGCCAATCGCCCTTTTCGCGCCAGTGCTGGAGCTGCTCGGCGATGCCGTGGGCGAGGGCTTCCTCCTCGAGGCCGCGGCGCTCGCCGCTGCGGGCGATGCTGCTCGCCGGCCGCGCCGAGCCGGGCAGGTCCCATTCGCCGCCACTCTTGGCCGACGAGGAAAGCGGCAGCGCCGGCCGCCGACCTTCGCGCCGCAGGTGGTCGGTGAGCTTGTGGGCGGCGATCGAGAACAGGTAGCTCTCCAGCGGCCGACGCGTGTCGTAATTCGGCAGGCTCGTGAGGAAGCCGATGAACGTCTCCTGCACGACGTCTTCGCTGGCCGCCCGCTGCCGCAGCCGGCTTTGGACGAACGACAGCAGCCGCCCCTCGTACTGGCCGATCAGCGCATTCCACGCCTCCGGTTTGCCGGTGCGAATCTGCTGGACCAACAGCACGTCGGGATGAAGCGTATCGGGCATCGCAATCAAGGCAGCTGGAAACCGCCGGCCCGCTTGGTTGCGAGGTTTGAATCCTCCATCAAACCGATGGAAAGCAATGGCTGGCACTACTGTCCGCCAACTGTTTCCATGAAGAGCACCAACAGGCCGAACCCACCGATTATCGCCGCTGGCACGCCGAAAAACAACCGCTTCGTGTAGTAGCCCTTGGTCCAGGTATCGACCTTCAACAGCCCAAACACCAGACCCAACAGGCCCAGCACCGATCCGGCTCCCGCGCCCACGATCGCAAACCGGTTCTGTCGGCGAAGTTCGTCCCACCGCTGGCGCAGTTCCTGATCGATGCTCGGCGAAAACTCGACTTGCACGTAGAGCTGCTTCATCGGACCGACCGATCGCTCGACGGTCTCGACGTATTCCTTTCTGGCGATCTCCCGGCGGATGAAGTCGATGCCAATTCCCACGCGATTCAGATAGACGTCCGCAAGGTAGGCTCGGATTTAATTTCGCAAGGCTGCTCTCGGTCAGCCACAGAGTTCAGGAGATGTCGCTCCGATTCGCCGGTCAACTCCGCCAGTCGCTGGAAAGTGACCAGGTAGAGTTGTCGATCGGCCTCGCGGTTGCATTCTTCAAGCGTGACGAAATCTCCCGCCACGATCACCTGCCGCCGCACGTTGCCGACGTTTTTCGGCGGCTCGTCGACCCAGGCCGGCCGCGCGGGATTCGCAACTTCGCCTAGTCGTGGCGTCGTCCGCAATGGCCTTTCGGCTGGGAAGTTATCGCCGCGACGTCACTCAAATGGATCGGATGGCGCTGCCTGCCCTCCGTGCCGACCAAAGTGCCGGCTGAGTCGCGATTCATAGTCTCCTGCAACCTCGCCGGTCACCACAATGCGAGATTCGCTCGGAACAAATCGAACGGTGGTGCCGCGCCAGAAGCCATCGCGGCCTAGTAGGTCTCTGAGCGCTGCGAACGATAGATTGAATTGGCTCATCTTCTGTCGGTCGAAATCGATCTCGATCGTTTGTCGACTCGGGATACTCACTTCGGCGACCGCCACGTGAACCGCCGGCGCCGCTGTTTTTGCCGAGGGCGTCGGCCAGACGGCTCGCGTTGCTTTTCGCCGCGGCTTCTACCGAGGCAATCCGAGGGCGCGATACCGCCGAGTCGCTCAGTGCGATCATTCCCTTGCCGATCAGCGTGCCTGCATCGGAAAGTTGATCGGCCACCGCAGAAACATGCTCGACCATCCGCTCCAACCGCGCCAGCGAGCGGGCGAGCGACTCGGGCGTCGCGTCGGAGATCGGCGCCCGCGAATTGGCATCACCATCGCTGCCGGTCTGCAAGTCGGCGCGATGTCTGCTCGTCACCCATCGACACCGAAGCGTTTTGACCGTCGGCATCGAGCTTGATCCGCGGACGATTCAGCTGTTCAAGCAGCTGCGTCATATTGCCCGTCTCGATGACCTGGGCCACGGTCTGCGCTTGCACCTCCTGCGTCTTGCGCTTGGTTTCAATTGCCTGCCACTTGGCTTTGTCGAATTTCGTTCGGATCTGCTCCTGCATCGCGCGTGCCGCGGCCTCCTGGTTGCGAACTGCATTATTTACACTCTGCTTGTTCACCCGCAACGCAAACAGCGTGGCCACAATCGCCAGGACCACCGCTGCTTTGCCCCAGCCAGCACAGCGTCGTCCGTTGCCACGGGACCGCCGCATCAGCGCCGCAATCAGCACCAAGACGACGACTAGCAGCAGCCATATCGGCAAGAGAAAGATGCCTTTGTCAATCGCCGGACCGTCGATCAGGCTCCCCGCAGGAAGGTGCTCAGCAAGCGGAGGGTGGGCCGTCCAATGTTCGACCTCGGCATGGGGAACGCTAGCCTGGGAGAAAATCGCAGCCATCAGTCCCAGCCCAAGGACTATTGCCACCGGCACCAGCAGCGACGCCACCGCCACGCCCGGCCGCTTGTTGACGATCGCGTACACGATGCCGAACACGACGGCCGCCAGACTGCCGAGCCCGAGCAATGCCAAAATGATGATCAACCAGATGAACATGATGTGTTTCTCACGTGGGCGCGGCCCACTCTAAACAGTTTGTTCCACTTCATCGCTCAGTGCCCGGCGCCGGCTTGGCGGCAGCCAAGGGGCGGAGAGCTGCGTGGCAAAGGCCGTCACGCCCGCCACCAGCATCCCGGCCGGCTGCGGAAACTGCCAGAAGAACTGCATCAGCCAGGCCCAAAACACGCAGACCACGACCGACCACAGGCTGAGCCGCTGTTGCGCGTAAACTCCGCCTGCCGCCACCAACGCAACAGCACGAACAGGAAGGCAAAGTACGTCACGAACATGGCAAGCGACGGATTCGCCCCGCCCTGCGGCCCGGCCCAACCCAGCATTTCGTGCGAGATCATGCCCCAATTGGAATTGAGCGGTTCGCCGGAGCTGGGGACATGCACGATGAGCCCCTCGGCTAATAGCCAGGCGACGGCGCCGAGCAGTCCGCCGAGCACGAGCATCAGTATGCGAATCGGCACCTGGTCCTCGACACGGCCCTCGGAGAACTTCGTCGGCACGAGCACGGCCCAACTGCCGAGCGTGCCCACCAGCGCAAGCCAAAGGTAAACTGCCATGCCGTTGGAGTCCGCCGAGACTCCGAGCAGCACCGGCGCCACGAGCGCCGCCAGCGAGGCAAACACGGCGGCCGCGAGCATCGAGCCCAGCAGTTCGGACAGTTTATCGCGGAGCGGCATGGCGGCCAGTTCGCGCTGGGCCCGTTCGCGCCAACTGACGCGCAGCCGACGGCGGCGGGCCTTTTCGGCGTACCGCGAGGCCGGCGTCGCCGACGGTTTCGCCGGCGGACTCCAAGCCGCGGTCATCGCGTCGGGTCGTTGTGGTGAATCCGCCGCCGCAGGCGTCGCCGCGGTTGCTCCCTGCTGGGCGGAATGTCGCATGATCCCCGGCCGAATCACGGAGGCCCAAATCACGTAATAAATGCCGTAACAAATCAGCACCGGGACGACGAGCGCCATTAACTCGCCGCCGAATTGGATGGCTCCCATCACTAGCGCAAACATGATCAGCGCCTTGGCGAGCGGCTTCATCGCGTGAGGGCCGTCGCCATGCCAACCTTGCCAGAATTTGTGCCAGGTGTCGCGGACCGCTTTCCAAAGTGGCTCTTCGATCTGGTCGACGCTCGTCGGCGGCGACGGGCCAGCCGCGAGGTTGGCGGGCATAACGGCCGCCGCCAAACGCTTTGCCGGCGCCGTTTTCGTTCGCATGCGAATTGATCGGCGAGGCGGAAGCGAGGACGGCATCGGAAATACTAGCGGGCGTGAACCCGCTCGCGGACGCGGTCTCGCCGGGCAGCATCGCCACCAGGTCGTTGACGGTTTTGAGCCGCGCGTCCGGATCCTTCGCCAGCGCCCGCTGCGACGATGTCGCGATACGGTTCGGCAAGCGCGGTGCAGATCGGGCTCGGCCGTGAGGTGCTTCATCAGCACTTCGCCGACGCTCTCGCCCTCGAACGGCACGTGGCCGGTGAGCATTTCGAACAGGATGATGCCCAGGGCGTAGGTGTCGATCTCGCGGCCGTAGCGGCCGTTGGCGATCTCGGGCGCCATGTAGTGGACGGTGCCGACGCTCTCGGTCTGTCCGCTGCGGCGGCTGCAGGAGATGAACTTCGCCAGGCCGTAGTCGCCGATCTTGACCGTGCCTTCGTCGAGAGAAGATGTTGCCCGGCTTCAGGTCGCGGTGGACGATGCCGTGGTCGTGCAGGTAGGCCACGCCGGCACAGATGCCGCGCATCCAGCCGAGCACCTGGTCGATCGGCATGCCGTTCGGGTGGCGGTCGATGACGTCCTCGAGCGATTCGCCGGAGACGTACTCCATGACGACCCACTGGTCGCCCAGTCCGTCGGTGCGGATGTCGTAGAGCGCCGATCAGGTTCGGGTGCTTGAGATTGAGGCACTGCGTGACGCCGCGGAGCTCGACATCGAGATTGCGGCGGATGAGCTTGAGCGCGACTTCCTTGCCGGCGTCGCTGGTGGCGAAATAGACTTCGCCGAAGCCGCCCCGGCCGACGCCGCGCTTGATCGTGTAGCCCTCCAGCGGCCGCGAGCCGCTGGGATAAGTGAATTTCATCGCCAGCGGCCCGGGGCCGCTCCGCTTCGTCGAGTTGCGGATGCAGGAGCGTTCATGGCAGAAAGTTCTTCTCGTTCTAGCGTAGCTGTGGGATTGCCCATCTGTCTAGCTGCCCGAATTGCGTCGGCCGGCATGTTCCGCATGCCGAGTCGCGCTGCCTCTTGTCGTTCGCTCTGATCACTACATTCGCTCGAATCAGCTTCGCCATTTCCCAAGTAAACGAAAAACTCTCGCCTTCGACGCGTGCGCCGGACTCGACGTCGATCGGCCGCTCGCGCGCCTCGCCGTCGACCATGAGCGGCGTCGCACACCGGCACGAAAACCCGTCGCCTTTGTCGATACAGCACCACGTCCTGCTGCCAATCGCGGCAGCGGACGTGGCAATGCGCCCCTGGCCCCAGTACGCAGCTGTCGGCCATCAGCAGCACCGCGTCGCCCGTCGGCTGTGTTTTGTGATGGCTCTCGAAGTCGAGCCGGGCCGTGGCGCTCAGCGCGTGGGGCTTGGTGAATCGCAGTCGCACGCTGTCGCCGAGTTGAATCAGCTGCCTGTCGGCCAGCACCGTCGGCCCCGTGATCTCGCGGCCGTCGACGCGCACTCGCCTGGAGCGGCTCGAGCACGTAGGCGCCCGCCTCGCGGCGAATCACGGCGTGGCGCCGCGAGAGGTCGGCCAGGATCGGCAGCGCGATGCTGCTGCCTGGCGACGGCTGGCCGAGCACCACCTGATCGTCGAGGCAGACCAGGAACCCGCCGACCGCGTCGACCCACAGGAGCGCGCGTTGTGGAGTTTCGCTGCCTGCCACGGTATCGACCTCACCAGAACGAGCGCCGGCCCGCGTCGAGCGTTTGCCGCCGGCGCTCGCGCCGCTCGATTCCAAGCGAGCGACACCGGGCCCGCCGGCCGACCACGATGCATGGCGTGCGTAACGTCCATCCCCACTGCCTTCCACGCCCGGCGGCGGGCCTGGCGGGCGGCTTCGTGCTGCGGCGCGATCGCCAACATGGCCTCCGCCGCCGTGAGCACCGCCGACCAATCTTGCTCGCCCAGCCGGGCATGCAACTCGGCCGAGAGCCGCTGGCCTTCCGTCTGCTGAGCCGCACGCTCGCGGCTCCGAGCTTCAAGTTGCCGGGCGATATCCATTGTACTCTCTCGGGAAGACGCGCCGGAGGCGAGGCTTCGAGCCCGCTCGAGCGCGGCAGACGCTTCGGCGAATCGGCCATGTCCCGCCGCTTTCTCGGCATCGAGCATCGAGTTGGCGATCTGTTCGAGCATCCTGCCCGATTCTCCCAACAGGCCCTTGCGCCGAGCTTCGCCAGCCGCGCGACGGCTGCCGACAGTTGTCCCGCGGCCAGGTAACGGCGGACCTCGTCGAGCGTGGCGGTCACGATCTGCTCGCGCAGCTTGCTGACCGCGTCACTCTGCCCGCCCAGCCGCTCCGCCACCTGCAAGTCCTGCCAGCCGGCGGCCGAGTCGCCCCGAGCGAACCGATCGCTCGCCCGCTCGACCATCTTCCCGGCGACCTGCTGCGCCAGCTCCTTGGCCGGCCGAAACTCGCGCAGCGACTTCTCGTCCAACAGCGCGATGGCCTCCTCGTAGCGGCCGCTGTCGACCGCCACCTGCACTTCGCGAAGTTTCAATCGCCACGCGGGAAACATGATGCGAGACCTTGGCCGCGTCGACTCGCGAACGTGCAGGTTTTCGTTGACGCAGGAAGCATGACGAGCGGCATGCCCGCGTCAGCGCGCATGCCGCTCGACTCTTGCAGTCGTTACTTCTGCGGATAGCTCGCCGTCACGACGACCGGCGAATCGGGCGTCGTCGACTCGGCGACTTCCGGCTTCGCATGACCGCCGAGGCTGAAGTACTCGGCCACCTGGTCGGTGATGTCCGACGGCGAGGCCTCGTCGAGCGGAATCTCGACTTCGACGTTGACGTCGGCGTTCGCCAGCTTGGCCGCCACGTCGAGCTGCGTGCGGATGTCGGTGATCAGCTCCTTCGCGCGGGCCAATTGGCTGTCGTCGAACACGTAGTCGCTCGATGCCTGGGCTACTTCGACCAGCTTGCTCTTGGCTTCCAGGTTCTGCACGTCGACTTCCAACTTTCGCCGGGCGTTGATCATGGCCGCCAGCTTCTGCTGGGCGGCGTCCAGGTTGCGCTGGCGGGCGTCGCGCATGCTCTTCAGGTTGGCGAGCGTTTCGTCCGTCACCTTGAACCGGCAGAACCGGCGGCTCAGGTCTTGCTTGACTTGGTCGGGAGTGTAGGTGCGGCTCGCATAGTGGTAGACGTCCTTGTTCTGTCCCAGATCGGCCTGCAGGCGCAGAATCTCGTCCTTGTCCTTCTCGGCCTTCTCCGCCGAGTTGCTGCGATCTGCTCGTTGAGCTGCTCCAGCGCGACTTCTTCCTTGGCGATCACGTGCATCGAGCGGCGAATCTCCGGCTCGAGGTCGCGAACCATTGCGCGGGCGCGGTCGATCTGGAATTCGATCGGCACGCTTTCTTTCACCGAACTGGTCAGCCGGTGGTACGTCGTGCCGACGTAGCTGGTCGCATCGCGGCCAAACAGGACCACCGTGGTCAGCCCCAACGCGATCACGGTAAACAGGGCTTTCTTGATCATGGCATACGCTCCTTGAGGAAAAGGGGGACGCCGCCGGCGGGCGAAAGAAGGGTGGGTTAGCCGATCCGTCGTCCCCTCGACTGCGAAATACTCCCAAAAACAACTGGCGCGAGCGGAAAATACCTGCCCGTCCATGAAAGCATTCGCAGCTCGGAGTGCGATCTTGGACCCTCGCGGGAAAAATCTTCCGTCACGAAACAAGGTGGTCCAATCCGATCAATTCCCCTATATTTTCAGTTCCGGTCAGTCGGTTGGGGCGAAATTCGCCTGACCACCCCATTCCCTGCACTTTTGCGGGCTAGATTCCTTCGAGGGGCAGAAGCGATGGGCGAATCTCCGAATCGAGCAGCCTGGTTTCGCGGTTCCGAATTCACGTGCGAACCGCTGCCGATTCCGCGCGAGCGGGTTTATCGACTGGTTTTGTTGGGTCCGCCCGGCGTCGGCAAAGGCACCCAGGCCGAGCTCCTTTGCGGCCGCCTGGGGACGTGTCAGCTCTCGACGGGCGATCTCTTCCGGGCCGGCTCGTGTGGCGCCGAATCGAGCCCGGCCATGCAGGCGGCGCTCCAGGCGATGCGACGCGGCGAGCTCGTCTCCGACGAATTGGTGATGTCGATGGTCCGCGAACGCTGCGGCTGCCTGCGTTGCCACGGCGGTTTCCTGCTCGATGGCGTTCCCCGCACGCTCTCGCAGGCTGAGATACTGGAGTCGATCCTCGCCGACTTGGCCGTTGAGCTGGACGCAGTTTTGTCGTACGAGCTGCCGCTGGAAGAAATCGTCGACCGGATCGGCGGCCGGCGGACGTGCTCCCAATGCAAGGCGATCTACCACATGACGGCCCGACCACCCTCGCGCGACGGCCTCTGCGACCGTTGCGGCGGCACTCTGGTGCAACGCGACGACGACCGGCCCGACGCCGTCCGCATCCGCATGCAAACCTACATCGAAGCGACACGCCCAGTGAGCGAATTCTACGCCCGGCGAAACAAATTGATCGCCGTGTCGGCCCAGGGCGAGCCGGACCAAATTCTCGAATGCTCGCTGGAGTCGTTGCGCAAACACGTCGCCGCCGCTTCATCGTGAAGTTCGCCACGTATCGTGGCCAGCGCGCCGACTTGCTATAATTGCGCTCGTGAACCCAATGGAGCGCAAAATGATGAACGCGCGATCCCCACATCTCGCCGCTGCGCCGGAAACGGTCCCCGAAGCGCCGCCCGCCGAGCCGGATACACGTCCCAAGCCGGCGCCGGCGCCGCCCGAGCGGAAGCCCGACCTCGACCCGTTCAATCCCGATTGGCCAGCCGGGCGGCCGGAGCCTCAGCCCAAGGCCTAACGGAACGTGGTACATCACTGGCATCCCAGCGACAGCTTTCCAGCGGACGACGCCGATGGTCTGTCCGACGAGGTGCGCGCACAAACGAACAAGCGGCTCACGCTCAATCTGCTGATCCAGGGCGCGGCCGCCCACACTTTTCTTACCGCGCACCATCTGGTGAAGGATTCGCTTGAGGCGATCCAGCCCGGTCTGACGCGGCTCTACGACCGCTCGGCGGTGAGCTTTCATCTCAACTATTTCATCGGCGACATTCCGCTGATCTACGGCCTACCCTCGCGGTTTTGGCGGCGCACGCGCCGACCCGACCACCCGTTCCACCGCCATCGACTGCTCGCCGAGCGCGGCCGCGAGTTGTGGCGGGCGTCGAAACGCTATCTCTTGCGGCGCGGCTGGCCGCGCGGCGTGATTGGCGTCCCCGGCTTCCATTACCCGCAGGAGATGAAGTTGTTTCTCCAGGTGTATCGCGTCGAGCGGCAGTACAAACGCCGGCTCGCGGAGCTCGCCAAGCAGGCCACGGCCGAAGTCTGGGGGATCGACGAAGACCGTCTCGACGCCGAGCTCACCACCAACGTCGCTTTCGGCAACCTCCGCACGCCAAAGACGAAGATCGGACAAATGACGCGCCGCGCGGCCATCGGATACGGCGGCGTCGAGCTCCGCGGCAGCGAGTTCACCGTCGTCGCCAAGAGCTGGAATTTCCCGCTCATGGTCCACGAGCTCTCGAAGGGCACCGCAGAGCTCATCTGCCTGCACGGCCTCAACTCGCTCGATGAGGCGACGTACGAAACGGCAACCGCCGAAGCCGACCAGCTCGAATATGAAACCTGGCTGCTCCAGGCGGGATCGGAAATGTGGCGCCGCCTCCTGGCCGCGATCCCACCGGGCCGGCGGCTGCCCGAGGTTTTGATGCACGTCGCCCGCCTCGACCCGCTTCCGCTCGAGCGGTTGATGTTTGCGGTGGTCGACGACACGCCGCGGGCCCAAACACTCTTGGCACCGCTGGGCAAGTAGGTTACACCTGCTAGTGCATGCCGGTTTTTCCTACCCGTCATCACACACAGCAGATAGCAAACTGAGGATTCTCCCGATGCCCATTGCCGGTCCGCCGCTCGCTCGCCCTGTCACTCTCATTCAGCTTCTTGCCGTTGGTCTCCAGTCCAAGCCCGACGACCTCGCCCTGGTCTCGAACGAAAGCCGCTGGACCTGGCGTGAGCTCGATGCCGCGTCGAGCCGGCTGGCGGCCCACTATCTGGCCCACGGACTCAAGCCGGGCGATCGCGTGGCGTCGCTCCTGCCGAATCGCGGGGTGCTGATCGTTCACTACCTCGCCTGCCACAAGGCCGGCCTGGTGGCGACGCCGCTCAACTATCGCTATCAAGCGCCGGAAATCGATCATGCGCTGGAGGTCAGCGGCGCGGCGGTCCTCGTGGCCCACGCCGAACGCGACGCCGACCTGGCCCAGAGCAAGCTCGCCGCCAAGTTGCCGCTCGCGCGCATCTCATTCGAGGCCACCGACGGTCGCAGTCCCAGCCTCGAAGAGTTCCTCGCGTCCGCGCCGCCAGCCGACCGATTGCCGACGCCGTCGCCTTCGTCGCCGGCCTTCATCTACTTCACGTCCGGCAGCACCGGCAAGCCCAAGGGCGTCACCCACACGCACGAGACGTTCGGCTGGATGATCGCCGGCACGATCGCCGCGTTCGACCTCACGACCGACGACGTCTTTCTCCCGGGTTCGTCGGCCTCGCACATCGGCGCGTCGCTCTTCTCGTTGGCCGGGCTTGGCGGCCGGCTCGCGCGTCGACATTGCCCGCACCTACGACGGCGACGAGATCGTGTCGCTGCTCCGCGGCACCCGGCCTACGCTGCTCTGCATGTTGCCGTCCGCGCTCTTCGGCGTGGTGCGCGATCACGACGCCACGCGCGACGACTTCCACACGATTCGCATGTGCATGGCGGGCGGCGACAAGGTTTCGGCCGAGCTGGAACGCGAATTCACCGAGCTGGCCGGCTTTGCGATCGAAGAAACCTACGGCATGAGCGAGATCGGCTTGGCCACGACCAATCCGCCGCACGGCGTCAACAAGCTCGGCTCGATCGGCAGACTGGCGCCCGGATACGATGCCTCGATCCGCGACGATGCGGGCCAAGAAGTCGCCACCGGCACGGAGGGCCGGCTGTGGATCAAATCGCCGGCCAACATGATCGGCTACTGGAACCGCCCCGACGCCACCGCCGAAACGATCGTCGACGGCTGGCTCGACACGGGCGACGTCGTCGCCGCCGACGCCGACGGCTACCTCTGGTTCCGCGGCCGCAAGAAGCAGATCATCATCCACGACGGCTCGAACATCTGCCCGCAAGAGGTCGAAGAGTCGCTCGCCGAGCACCCGGCCGTCGCCGAAGCCGGCGTCGTCGGCATCCACGACCTGGTGCACGGCGAAAACGTCCGCGCCTACGTCACGCTCAAGCCGGGGGCGAACCGCCCCACCGCCGCCGAGCTGATCCAGTTCTCCCGCGCAGCGCGTCGGCTACAAAGCCCCGAGCGAAATCGTCGTCCTCGACGAAATGCCGCTCAACGCCACTGGCAAAGTCGATCGCGTGGCGCTCAAGAAACTGGCCGAGGCGTCACTGGAAAGGATGGCCGGAATTAACCAAAATGCTCATCCGCCCGCATCGCGCGGGCTGGCAGCTCGGTGATGCCGGGGGCGCGCTTGGTCCAGGCTGTTGTCTGCCAATTGTCGGGGTGGGCACTTTCGGGAAAGAATCGTGGGACGCGAAAGCGGTAGTTTTCGGATAACGCTTGAATGAACGGCTCGTACAGCTCGCGCAATTCGGCCAGCCTGAAGGATCGAACTACTCAGCTTCGCCCCGTCGCTCGACATCGGCGAAAGCAAGGTCTGTACCTCTGCCTCGGTTAGCCGTTCTTGGGGCAGTTCGCGCGGCGGCAGCCAGAACACTAGGCACAAATCGACGCAGGCGTGCCGCGCCATGGCAAAGGTCAGCTCCGCTCGCCGCCGGGCCGCGCCGTCACCGGCCACCAACAGTACCGCCGACGCATCGAGCACCACCGCCAGTGCCGCGAGCCAGTTCTGATTGTCGTGCTGCGAGCGATAGAAGCTCAGCACCGGAAACGACAAATGGCTCTCGAGCAAATCCGCCGCCCACACTTCCCAATCGGCCATGAACCGTTCGATTTCCGGGCAATCATGACAGCCATTGGCCCGTCGGAACAATTCGCTGGCCGTGGGCGGAGAGCCGGCCCGGGCATCGAGCAGCGCGATGTTCTGTTCACGCCGAGAGAAGGCTTGGTACAGCACCGGCAGATAGCCGATGATGATCGCCATGAAGCCGAACCCCGTTCCCGCCTCGACTACCGAAACCAACTTGCCAACAAACGTGGTGGGCGTGACGTCGCCGTAGCCGAGCGTAAACAACGTCTCTCCGCTTTGATAGAGACACTGCCGATAGTCGCCGCTCAGCTCGCCCGGCAGCGACTCCTGGCCCCAGTGCACTAGCGCGAAGCCGGCGATCAGCGCCGCCACCCAACACGCGAACAGCCCAAACAGCGACAGCGGCCCGAAGATGCTCAGCGCGTTTTCGCGGTAGCGGCTCACCGGAATCAGCCCACAGGCGGCCCGCCACAGTCGCCAGCTCGCGCGATAATAGAGCCGCGCCGGCCGCCACCGCCGCGTAATCCGCCGCGGCAGCACCAAGCTCTCGAAGCTATCGCTGAAAGTCAGCAGAATCACGAGTACACCGGCAATCGAAGCGGCCATCGATCCCTCAACTGCACGTGAGAAAGCCTTATCAAATAGGTTCACCCACTTTAGCGTGGCGGGGCACGAATCAGTAGCTACCCTGTGCAACCACAAGCCGCCCCGGCGAACCACAGCGAGTACCGCTTGTTTGAGTACTCAGTACCCTGTCCTAACCAGCCCCGCGGCCCGTTAAAGACCCTAAAACCGGATTTCGCCGACCAGCCCGATTTGCCGAATCTGCCCATTTTCTTGACGCCGCAAAGTTTCGCTGCCTACGATGAAAGTATGGCTGAGAATCGGTCGAGAACATCGAGGGGCCGTCCGGCGGGTTCACCGTCTGGCGGTGCTAGCAGCGGCGGTCGTGTTCACGCTCCCATTGGCCGCACGTGCCCAGGGCGGTGGTGGCGGAGATTGGTCCGGCTACCAACGCAAGGGCATGAACGCCGGATATGGAAATGGACCGTGGCTCGGCGACTGGAAACGCCGCCCGATCCAGCAATACTCATCGCAAGTCACGGCCGGCACATTTCAGCGGCCCTATCCCTATCACCTCGACTACTATCGCATGAAGTACGGCGGCAGCTACGCCCCGTACTTCGGCAATCTGTATGGACCACCGAATTACAATTACTACGGGCAGCCCTACTACGGCGACTACTCACCGTATTACGGCTACAACGGCTACGGCTACGGATACAGCGGCTACGGCTACGGCAACAACGGCTATCCGCCGGGTATCCTCGGGCGGCGTACGGCGGCGGCCCATGGGTGCCGGGCCGGCAGGTTTTCCCAGCCCGCAAGGAATGGATGGCTACGGACGCCGCTGGCGCCGCCGGTCTGAAAGTGACGCGGCCGCAGAAGCGGCCGCCGCCGAGTAACCGCACCACCGACGCTCGCTTTACGATACGACTCTACGGCAGGGAGGCCAACAATGAAGCGATTCATTCTACTCTTGGCGTCGATTGCGATCGCGTTAGATCACCTGCACCGCCGCGCTGGCGCAGCAGCCGGCCCCATGGGAGCCCGAGCTCTACGATCCGCAGGTCGACGTGCGTAACGGCGGCGTGCTCGAGGAATCGTACGACTACCATCAGGAAGGGCACGCCTACCAATCCGGCCGCCCCGGCCCCTACCCGCCCAGCGGCGGCTGGTATGGCTACGGCTTTCCCGTGAGCACCTACCGCTGGGGTTGGTTCGGCGCCGAGCACTATTGGCCCCGCGTCGGTTGGCACACCGACTACAACGGCAACTGCGTTCGCTTCGCGTACCGCAACGGGTACTGACGAGTTACGCACGATCGCTGCTACCGCGTAAAGCCGACCGTAAAGCTGAACAACTCGTGCTGGTCGGTTGGGGCGTCCGCAATCGGCACGGCGAAATTGAGCGCAATCGGCGCCGGGCCCATCGCCGGAATCGTGATCCGGAAGCCAAAGCCGGGAGCGACGCGGAAGCGGCTCCAATCGAGCGTCACGTTCTCTTCTACCGTGCCGAAGCCGAGGAACAGCCGAGCCGTGCAACATGTCGTCCGCCGTGAGCGGGAACAGGTACTCGAGCGAATTGATCCACTGGAAATCGCCACCGATCTGTATTTCCTGACCGGTCGGAGCGTACTTCACTGGCGACACCGAGTGAAACTGGAAGCCGGGAAATTGAATGCCGCCGGAGTAAAACGTGTCGTAAATCGGCGTGTTGCTGCCGGTGAATCCGAATTGCGTCGAGAAGCTCAGCACGTGCCGTCCCGAGTGGTCCGGCCGTTCGGTGAATAATCCATACTGACGCAAGTCGAGCGTTGCTCGCGGATAGTAATACGTGCCGATCACCTGTTCCACGCCGAATTCGGCATAGTGCCCCGACGTCGGAAAAAACGCGCTGTCGCGCGTGTCGTTGGCGAGCGTCAGCTTGAAGCCGTGCAAGTGCGTTGGTGCGGTTGAGCACTTCGTCGAGCTCCGGCACTCCCTACGCCGCGGGATCAAAGACCTTGACGCTTTCACCCCGATAGGCGAGCGCCGCCGAAACGTCGTCGGCCGTCCATTGGTAGCCGAACGACACCCGGCCGCCGAGGCGTTGCTCGGTCCAGTCTTCGAAAGCGCCGATCGTAGTAGGAGCCGCTCACGCCGAAACTGATCGGCGTATCCCACAAATAGGGTTCCTGGAAGCTGGCGATGTACCGTTGCACCTGGGTGCCCGGCATCGCTTCCACGCGGAATCGCTGGCCGGCGCCGCGCCAGGCGCGGCCGCTGACCACGTCTTCCATGCTGGTCGGCCAGCGCCGCCAATCGAAATTCTGTTCGTCGAGCAGGATTTGCCCGAACAGGCCGGCGTCGGAATTGACCGCCACGCCGAGCATCAGCCGGCCCGTTTGCGCTTCGTTTGCGTCGACGAAGATGTCGACCGATCGGATCGTTGAACGTCTGGGCCCAGGGCTCCGTCGCGCCCGACGGAAAGAGCTGCGGATTCACCGGCACGCCCGGAACAACATAGGCCGGGCCGGAGACCGCCGCTGGCGGCGGCAGCGGGCCAACGGGCTGTCCGATCGGCGTGATCGGCTGCGGTGCGACCGGCGGCGGCGCGAACATCGCGTTCGGCGGCGCCGCCTGCGTGTACTGCGGCTGGGCGTACTGAGCTTGCTGAACCGGCTGAACCGGTTGGGCGTTGTAGCCCACTGGCGTCGAGTCGGGACCTGTGGCGCCGACGGCCTGACCACCGTAGGCGCTGGCTGCATACGAATTGGCGGCATACGCTGGAGCGGCGGCGCCGCCGGCTTGCGGCGCCGGGTAGCTCGCCTGGCTCGGCGGATAGGTTGACGCGGGATACGCTGGCGCGGCGGCCGGCGGCGCGTACGGCTGCGACGTCGGCGGCTGATAGGGGCTCTGGGTGCGAATGACCAGCTTCTGGTAAGGATTCGCCGATTGTGCCGCGGGCGAAGGTGCTGCCGGAGACTGTGACGCGGGCGAAGACGTGGCGGGAGCGCTAGCCGGCGGTGCACTGTTCTCGATGTCGAGATGAACGTCGATCGCGTCCTGATCCGGCACGTAGCCCGCCGGGGGGCGAATCTCGTATAGCTTCGCCGGCGCTCCATTCGGCTGGTTCGGCGCGGCCGGCTGGGTGCCGTCGGGACTCTGCCCGCGGAAGCTATCGCCGTCCTTGCTGGCCACGTCTTCGTTCAGGTCGTGAATCTTGTACGTAATCTTCGGCATCGATGCCCGCGGCCGGATCGGCCAGGAACAACGAGCTGGCTTGCAGCCGACGCTCGCTGGCGTGGATCTCGCGAATGTCGACGATCTTGCCCGGGGCGATCGAAAGCCGGTTCAGTGCCGTTTGGATTCGCGTGTGCGGGTTGTCGCCGTCGATATGGACGAAGATCCGCCCGACCTTCCACTGCTTGCCTTCGTCGATGTGATAGACGAGGTCGATCTTGCCGGGCTCTTCGAGGAACACGGGTTCCGCCCGGATGTCGGCAAACACGTAGCCCTGGCTGCCGTAGAGGTCCTTGAGCCATTGCAGGTCGTTGTTCATTTTGGCTTGTTCAAACATCTCGCCGGCCGGCAATGTCATCCCGCCCAATAGCGACGTTTCGGCAAAGATCTTGTTGCCGATGTGCGACACGTTGCGGACCTGGAATCGCGGCCCTTCGTTGATCACGAACCGCACGGTCACCCAGTTGCCCTTTTGGTTGTACTCGAGCTTGCGGCCGACCTTGGCTTGAAAGTAGCCGAACGCCCGGTAGTACGCAGTCAGCCGTTCGACGTCGCCGTCGATCTGTTCGCGGTCGACGTAGCCTTTGAACAGGTACAGCATCGGCTTCTTCGACTCGATTTGCGTCCGCAGTCGGCCGTCGCTGACGAACTCGTTTCCCTCGAACTCGACCTTCCAAATCTTCTGGGCTTCACCCTCGTCGATCACGAACACCACGCCCTTATCAGTCGGCTTGTTGCCTTCCAGGATCGAAACTTGCGTATTGTTGAAGCCGTTCCGTCGATAGAGGTCGATGATCTTGCGGCGGCCTTCCTCGACCGCGTAGGGGTCGATCGAGCCGCCGACCTTCAGCCCCGTTTCCTTAGCCAAGGTCTTGTCGCGGATGCCGCCCGTGCCCAAGAAGCCGACGTCGTTGCCTAGGTACTCGATGTAGCGGATCGTCGGTCGCTCGGCGACTTTGATCGTGACAATGTAACCGTCCGGCCTGCTTGTCGATGTCGGTGTCGACGGCCATGAACCACGAGCGCCCGGTCAGCTTGCGAACGTCGCGCTGCACCAGCGCCGGATCGTACGGCCGCCCGGCACGCGTCTGCATCTCGTTGAGAATCTGCGACGTGGGGATCAGCTTGTTGCCTTCGATCTTGACCGCCAGCACCGGCTGGTCGCTCGCCGCGAGCGACAGGCCCACGAACTCTTTAGGCTTCTTGCCCTTGAACATCGCGCCGGGATCGGGCATGCCGCCGCCGCCCATGCCCCCCATCCCCTGGGCCACAACGTCGGACGCGATCAACACGCCAACAGCCAAGACGGCTGCGGCCACGAGCCAGCGGCGAATGCGGGAGAAACACATCGGGTGACGTATCGAGGGTCGGAGTTCGGGGGTTGGCCGAGTGGCAGCGTGACGAGCTAATTCTTTTCGCAGGGCGCGACGGAGTCGGACGCAATCGTTGACGCGCAAACGATCCGCGCCGAGAACAGCCAAAGCGGCGTAGAATTAGCGAATCTCGCCAAACCCGGCAAGGTGGGTTCGCCGGCCGCCCTGCACCGGCCAAACTCTCCGCTAGCGGTCAAGACCCGGCAGAATCCGCTAGCTAACCACGTCCAGTTCCATCCCATACTGCGCGAACATCAAGTCCAAGTCGTAAACGTCGATGGCGTCATCCATATCCAGATCGCCATCCGTGTGGGTCGAGTTTTGAAGGCCTTGGCTCCAGTTGTGGTAGAAAATTTCACTGTCCAATTCGTTGACGCTATTTCCGTCCGATCAGTCGGCTGCAACCTCTTCTGCAAGTGGTTCCCAGCGGATTGTTATTTAGTTGCGGTAGGTGCCCGGGCGGTGACCGACGGTTTCGAACCCGCGGCCAATGGCGGTGGCAGCAAGGCTGATCCAAATGCCGGCGTTATCGGTGGTGCTTTCGCCGAGACGTTGAAACTCGATGGCGTTCACCGGTACGCCCCAGCCGGCCGACGGCGAAAGTGCGGTGCTCGCCTGCGCCGACCAATCTTCGAGCTGGACAGACGCGATCCGCCGACCATGATCGTAAATGCCGATCACAAGCGGTTCGCCGCGTTGCAGCGGACCTGACGCCAGCTCGCAGAACGGGCCCTTCTCACCGGACGTCGCTTGGCACACACGAAACCTTTCCGCGGCGTCGAGATAGGCGAAGCGGGCAGGGCGACCAAAAGGATAGTCCGCGGGCTCAACGTCGACGATCGCTTCGGCACAGGGCGAAAACGAAAGCGCCAGCGATTTGTGCCCGCCGATTTCCAGATAAAAAAACGTGTTCAGGTGCGAATACGTCGCGGTTCGGACCACGGTGTAGGCGGTCAGTTTGAGGGGACCATCCGTATCTAGTCTTGGAAAGAGTATTTTCGAGCCGTCATCGTAGTGAAAGTCTCGCGCATCCTCGATGGACTTCTGCCCTAGATATCGGCGAACTGGCGTCCAACTTCGGCGGACCAAGAGCGACCAAAACCGATCCGGCGAGATGTGGTCGAATGTGATCAACGGCGAACACTCGAAGCGAAGGTTGCCGTGCGCGATGGCGAGGCGTGCGGCGCTGGCATCAAGAACTGTGTTTTCGGCAATGGACACGATTCGTGGCGGTAGCGTTCCATTCCAACTGGCGACCACGGGCTCGAAGTCGACGCTCCAGGGAATCGTGGACGGCGATTCCGGAATCTGCCACCAAACTACGAGAACTCCGATCAAGGCACCGGCGGTCCCGACTGCGATCCAGGCCGAGAGCATCGCGCGTTCCCCGCGGACGAACGTCCAGAAAAACGCTCCACCCACACTTGCTACAATGAGAAACAACAACCAAATCCCGCCGAGACTCATCGGAAAGACGACGTGCGCAGCAATGGCGGCGGACGCCCATGCGGTCGCGAAGCACAAGACGCAGACGGCAGCAGCAGACCGGCGACCGTAGTGCAATGCAATCAGCCCGGCGCCGGCAATTGCCACCACCGCGACCGGCAGCACTTAGTTCGTCCAAAACTGGCTGCTGGTGACGAGAAATCCCTTCGGGCTGAACCACCACCAGAATGCGCCCGCGGCCAGATGCAACGCCAGCGCAACGTCGATCGCCAAGTCAAGCAGCGACGCAATCCATCGGTCGGGCGAACTGGTCGACATTGGAAAAATAAAAGGATGAATAAAAGGGGACGGGAGTCAATTAATCTGAAAACGACTCCCGTCCCAATCCTGTTCGGCGCGGCGGTTGCAGTTGAGTCTGACGCGATGCTTTTGGCTTGGCCAGTGATGGGGTTGCGAGTCGACAGGCACTTCCCCGAGAGACGTCGCGGGGGAAGTTCTGGGGAGTGGGGCTGCTCTGGCGCAGCGTCAAGGGGCTCGTGTCCGCCGAACGTGGAGCGGCCGAGTTTTTCAAGCGTCGTGATTTTTCAGTTTGGCCAGATGAGCCAGTAGTTCGTCCTCGTCGGCCAGGCCAGAGAAGTAATAGCAGATCATCTCGTAGGTCCGCAGCGTCGGCTTGCGGCCGGTGGTGAGGCTGATCAGCATGCAAGCGATGATCGCCGCGTAGGTCTGGATTTCGATGCCGCGGCGGTCGTCGCTGAGCAAATGCCGACAGCCTAACACGTGCTTGAAGAAGCGGAAGAACAGCTCGATCGTGAAGCGGTGCTGATACAGCACGGCAATGATTTCGGCCGGCGGATCGACGAGGTTGGTGGCAATTCGCAAAATGCCGTCGCTGGGGCCTGCTCCCGTGTTGCCTTTGCGGTGGGAACGCTTCTCGTGCGGCTCGATGCGGACCATCACCAGCCGCAGCGGGTGATCGGGCCGCGCTGCGGGAGGCTTGGTGTGTCCCAATCTCACGATCTGGTCGCTCAACACGCCTGCCGAGAGTGCTTCGTCCGAGAGGGGTCGCTCTTCAACGACTTTCGGCATCGTGTTGTCGCGGAGGCGGCAGACGTAGCTGCTGCCGGCACGATGAATGTCGTTAAACAGCGTAAACTGGGCGTACCAGCGATCCATCACGTAGCAGCGGTCGGCTGCGAGGTGTGTCCGGAGCACGGTCTTTTCGTCGGAAGGGCCGCTGTTGCGGCCGTTCGTGAGATCCATCCGTAGCGGCACGTGCTTGTCGAGTTCGAACTGCGTGTGCAATCGCCAGGCATGATGCACGGTGCCGGTGCGAGTGGTAAGCCACATCGCTTCGGTGATGCGGGGCAAGGCTTTGAGGAGTGTGCCGTCGACCAGCGTCACCGTGTGCTTGATTTCGGCGAGCCGCGTGTCGGCGGCAATCGGCTGCAATTGAGCGCCTAGCTCGCCGACGATTTCTCGGAGCAGTTCGGGGTCAAAGACATGGCTCGATTCTGAGAGCGAGCCCAAGGACGCCCGGGCACAGCCGAGCTTCTTCTGCACCTTTTTCAGCTCGCTCGCCTGCTGCAAGGAACGCAGCGAAACGACGACCGGATTGAACAGGTAGAGCAGAATCAGCGAGCAGTACTGGTCCATGGTGAGGATTGTCTGCGGCGGAGTGCCAACAGCTTGTCACCGAACCTACGCGGTAACGCGATCGACGCGGTATTTCCGATAGAAAGTATTGGCGCCAACCATCCAATTCATCTGCGCCCATCGGCGTCATCTGCGGACAAATCACCGCGTCCGGGAAAGACCAAAGCGACTCGGGGGCATTCATGCTTGGCCATCGAACCACGGTTTGATGTTTCGCTAAGTCATTGCCGACCAACGGATTGGCTCTCGGCACTCCGCCCTGTTCTCTCCGCGTTCCCCTGGCCGAAAATAGAGGCTTGTCGTCGGCCTGCCGTTTGATACAAATGAACACGTGTCGTAGGCGCCAGTTGGAAGGCGCGAGGCGCTCGTTGTTCGCAACTAGCGGCTGCAAACAGCGTCGATCGGCATTCCCGTTCTTTGACAACCGAAAACGAAGCTGGCGACGTCAAACTCCGCCAACCGTCTTCCACCTTCCCACTTGGCAGGGCTGCGCTATCGCTGCGCACCAACCGGGATCGAGTAACGAGGATCGAGTAGGAACGCACGAAGGTCCAATCCCGACTTCTGCTCCCTGCTTTCCCGGACTCTATCGGACAAATCGCCGACGCGTTTTGTCCGCCGGAGGGCGGAGTTGCCCGCGATTTCAGGTTCGATCCGCGGATCCCACCCGACCATTCGAGCGCCAATTGTCGCCTCGAAGCGAGTATTGCCGGCCGCGCGCGAGCGCAAGCGTCGTGCTGGCCAGGATTTGCGAGCCGGCGAAAGAAACACCCCCGGACAAATCGCGGTGAACCGCGAGCGCAAAGACGATTTGTCCGAAGTGTCCCCGTGACGGCCGGACAAATCGGGTGTTAGTTTGTCGGAGGAAAGCCGAGCGGCGATCCGTGCTCGTCATTGCCCCGAGCATCTCGCCACGGCGAGTCGCCTGCGGAAACCTGCATCCTCACCCCTTATGAGGCGTGAGTTTTGTTAAAAACTGCAAAATCGCAAATTCGACGAATTTTGGAAGGCACGCTGCGCGAAAGCGGCTTGAATTGCAGAGCCAGGCTGTCGCCGGGTGTGACAAAACTGGCGAGTTTTGGAGCGTTGAATCGCGTTTTTCAATCGCGTTCGACAACGCCAAAACTCTCCCGCGGCACGAGGCAACCGAGCAAGATTTGTCCCAGAAAACGGCCGTTCAACGCTTCAGCAAGGCAAACCTATTTGGGCAGTCGCCAAATTACGTCGACCGTTTCGCCGTCGCCGCGGGCGTGACCTTTGCCGTCGGGAGCGAGTCGCATCTTGAGCTCGCCTCCGGCGCCATTCGACGCGTCGCCTTTAATCAATTCGCCAGTCACACCATTGGTCACGAGCCGGGCACCAGCGGCGTCGAGTCGCTCGGTTCCCGAGAGCACCAGCCAGCCGTCGTCGTCTGCCTTCGACGTGTCGAGCACGTGCAGATAGATCGCGTCGGCGGTGTGCGTCGAGACGCCCCACGGCTGCGGCGCGATCGGTCCGCCGTGCGTGCCGTAGATCGTCTCGCCGTATTGGCCGAGCCACTGGCCGATGCCTTCGAGCCGCTCGACCGACTCGGGGTCGAGCGTGCCGTCGGGCCGGGGGCCGACGTTCAAGAGAAAATTCGCGTCCCGACCCGCCGCGCGGACCAGGTAGCGGATCAATTCCGGCACCGGCTTGAAGTTCTTATCGCCCGCGTTGTAACCCCATGCGCCGTTGATCGTGTCGCAGGTCTCCAGCGGCAGCTTGCCGATCTGGGCGTCGCGGCTGTGGCCGCCCTTGTTCTCGCCCGGCAGGTCGCGTTCGAACATCTGAAAGTCTTCGCCGGGGAAAGGTCGCACGTGATGGTTCGCCCCGATCAGGCACGCGGGCTGGAGCCGATGGATCAGGTCGTACGTCCGCCGCAGGTGCCAATCGACGTTGGTCGCCAGCGGGTCGGCGTCCTTGGTCGCGTCGAACCGCTTCGACTGTTGGTCCCACCAGCCGTCGAACCAGATGCCGCCGACCTGGCCGTAGTTGCCGCCGAGCAGCTCGGAAAGCTGCGCGTCCATGTAGGCGAGGTACTTGTTCCAGTCGCCCGATTCCGGCCGGCCGGCGGTCCGGCCCGTCATGCCGCGCGGGAAGTAGTCCGGATGGTGCCAATCGAGCTGCGAATAGTAGAAGAACAGCTTGATGCCTTGCTTGTGGCACTCGTCGGCGAGCTGCTTCAGCACGTCGCGTTTGTAGGGCGTGCGATCGACGATGTCCCAATCGCTGACCTTCGAGTCCCACATGGCGAAGCCGTCGTGGTGCTTCGAGGTGATTGTGATGTACTTCGCGCCCGCCTTCTTAAAAGTGGCCACCCACGCGGCCGCGTCGAACTTCTCGGGGTCGAACTGCGGCGGGAGCTTTTCGTACTCGCTGACCGGCATCTTCTCGATGTTCATCACCCACTCGCCGCGGCCGAGCACGCTGTAAGTGCCCCAATGGATGAATACACCGAACCGCGCGTCTTGGAACCAGCGGCGAGCCGCGAGGTTCGCCGGCGTCGGCACATAGGGCGCCTCGTCGACCGACTCCGCCACGACCGCCTCGGCCTCCGGAGCGGCGTCGGTCGCGGCAACCGCCCGCATCGTCCCGCCGCCGAACGCAAACAGCCCCAGCGCCATCAACGCCAACCCACCGCCTTGCCAATTCATCGCCGACACCTCATGGGAATACAAATATTGTGATATTGTCACTTTCGCTGGATCGGACGCCGCCGCAATCACTCGTTCCTTTCCGCTTCCAGCTTCTGTTTGGCTGCGGCGAGTGCCGCCCGTTCGCTTCTCTGGCACCTTCGGGTACTTGAGGCCCAGCTTCTCGATGTGGCGGGTGATGACGTCGGCCACGCAGGCGCGAGTAAACCACTTCTTGTCGGCCGGGACCACGTACCACGGCGCCGTCTCGGTACTGGTGGCACTGAGCATGTCCTCGTACGCCTCCTGATACTCGTCCCAAAAGCCGCGCTCGCGGACGTCGGCCTGCGAGAACTTCCAGTTCTTTTCCGGGTTGTCGAGCCGTTCCAAGAATCGCTTCCGCTGCTCCTCTTTCGAGACGTTAAGGAAAAACTTCAGCAGCAGGGTGTTGTTCCGCTTCAGGAACACTTCAAAATCGTTGATTTCTTCGTAGCGTGTCTTCCACAGCTTCTTATGGTCCTTGCGCAGCTCGGACGGCAGCCACTGGGCGTCGAGAAACTCCGGGTGCACGCGGACTACGAGCACCTCTTCGTAGTAGGACCGATTGAAGATCGCGATCTCGCCCCGCGCCGGCAACGCCCGCATCGGCCGCCAGAGATAGTGGTGCAACAATTCCTCAGGCGTGGGCGCTTTGAAGCTGTGCACGTTGACGCCCTGCGGATTGACGCCCGACATCACGTGCTCGATCGTGCCGTCCTTGCCGGCGGCGTCGAGCGCCTGCAGCAAGATGATCAATCCGTGTTCCTTGGCCGCCCACATCACGTCTTGCGCCGCATCCAACCCCGAGACGTCTTCCAGCAGCGCTTCGCGCGCTTCCTCCTTGTTCTTGAAACCGGACGTGTACCCCGGATCGTAGTCCTTGAGCCGGACCTTTTTCCCCGGCGGCACGAGGAACGGCGTGTGATCGAGATGATGATTGTTGGACATGGTTCAGCTTCCCTTCACCTTATGGCGACGCGATTGCGATGCTGAGTGAATCCGAAGTTGGGTGTAGATCGGCATGGGCGGCAATGTCGTCGCTTCCGTGCAAGACCAGCGCACCCGTCAATATAGAGCCGGCACCCAGGATCGCAATGCCCATCACTTCGATTGGCCGTCGGTCGCTTGCTTCGCTTCGCAATAACCCCATAAATCGTCGAGGGCTTTTGCTCATCATCGATCTCGGACTTGACCGATTCATTCATCTTCATTCACCATTCATCGCGGGCTTATGAGCTCTGCCGGAAGTTCCAATTGGCGCCATGTCGCCGGCAACGGCGCGATCACGTCGACTGGCTCGCGCGTCATCGGGTGGTTGAAGCCGAGTTGGCGGGCGTGGAGCGCGATCGCCCGCAATCGCTGGTCCTCAAACTGCTCGCCGAACGGTTGCGTCGCGCCGTATTGCGTGTCGCCGACAACGGCGTGACCGCGCGACGCCGCCTGAATGCGAATCTGATGCGTGCGACCGGTTTCGAGCTGAACCTCGAGCCACGTGCCAGCGTCAGTCCGGGCGAGAACTCGCCAGTGCATGATGGCCAACTTGCCGCGGGGATCGTCGGCCGGCACGATGATCGACTGGGCCATGCCGTGGCGCTTGTGGAGGTGGTCGATCCAGGTGCCTTCGTCGCCCTCAACTTCGCCCTCGACGAACGCCCAGTAGACCTTGGTTACCGTGCGATTCTCGAACTGGGTCGAAATCCGCTCGGCCGCCCGCACATGTCGGGCGAAGACGATCGCCCCCGTCACCGGCCGGTCCAGCCGGTGGGGCAGACCAAGGTAGACGTTGCCCTCCTTCGCCTCGCGTTCGCGATAGAACGCCTTCACGCGGACTTCGAGGCTGTCGATTCCCACGGGTGCCTGTGTCAGCACGCCGGCCGGCTTATTTATTACCAGCACCGGGCCACTGTCGTAGAGGACGTCGAGCATTCCAGTACGTCAGGCTTTACAGACTGACTTTAAGATGTTTGACGATGAGCGAACAAAAGTCAGTCTGGAAAGCCTGACGTACGAGGGGCGAACCCCATCAGACCGCCGGCTGTCTCCTTTCGCAAGCCGGCAGTAGCGACCCGACGACCGGCAGGCTAAAATACGAGGCTCGACGGCAATTGACGCCTCGATTTGACGAGTCAAAAAAGCATGGCCAACCCGAAGCAACGCGTGGCGATTCTGGGCGCCTCGGGCTACTCGGCCCTGGAGCTGATCAAGCTGCTACTGCGCCATCCGCACGCGGAGATTACGGCGCTCACGACCCGGCATAGCGAACCGCGGCCGGTGGGCGAGGTCCATCCGTCGCTCGTGGGCCGGCTCGACCTGTCGCTCGAAAACCTGCCACTAGAAACAGTCGCCGAGCGAGCCGACTACGTCTTCTGCTGCCTGCCGCATGGGGCGAGTGCCGCCTCGGCGTCGCAGCTCCTGCCCTTGGGCAAAAAGGTGATCGACCTGAGTGCCGATTACCGGCTCAGCGACCCCGCCGAATACGCCAAGTGGTACGGCCTCGCGCACGCCGACCCGAGCAACCTCAAAGATGCCGTCTACGGCCTGCCGGAGCTCTATCGGGACGACGTCCGCAGCGCGTCGCTCATTGCCAATCCAGGCTGCTATCCGACCTCGGCGATCCTGGCCTTGGCGCCGCTCTTGGACGCGGGCCTGATCGAGCCGGAGGGGATCATCGTCGATTCGAAGAGCGGCGTGAGCGGCGGCGGCCGCGAGCCGAAGCCGCAGTTTCACTTTCCCGAATGCAACGAGAGCATCGCGGCCTACGGCGTGGGCACCCACCGCCACATGCCGGAAATCGACCAAATTCTCAGCGACGCCGCCGGCAAGCGCGTCGAGGTGATTTTCACGCCGCACCTGGTTCCGATGGACCGCGGCATTCTGTCGACCAGCTATGCCGTCCCGACCGGCGCGACGTCGACCGAGGCATTGCTATCGCTCTACCGCGAGTTTTACGCCGGCGAGCCGTTCGTCCGGGTGCTCACCGGCCTGCCGGCCACGAAGCACGTCGCGGGCACCAATTTCTGCGACCTGACGGCCCGGGTCGTCCGCGGCCGCGTGGTCGTGCTCTCGGCGATCGACAACCTCATCAAGGGGGCTTCCGGCGCGGCAATACAAAACTTCAATCTTATGAGTGGCGTTCCGGAAACTACCGCGTTATTGTAGGACAGGTTTCGCATTGCTGCTTCCCGTCCCCTGTCCCCAGAATCCTTCCCTGGCATGCCCAATCTCCCCCAAGGATTTCGAGCCAACGGCATCTATTCGGGCGTCAAACGCAGCCCGAATAAGCTCGATCTGTCGCTGGTGGTTTCGGATCGGCCGGCGGTCGGCGTCGGCGTTTACACGCAAAACCTGGTGTCGGCGGCCCCGGTGAATTTCGATCGCGCCCGCACGCCGAGCGACCGCATCCGCTGCGTGGCCATCAACTCGGGCGTCGCCAACGCCTGCACCGGCGAGCAGGGCGACCGCGACGCCGCCCTGATGGCCGCTGCCGCGGCCGAGGCCTGCGGCGCCCAGACCGACGAAGCGCTCGTGATGTCGACGGGCGTGATCGGCGAAAAGCTGCCGCTCGAGAAGATCCGCGCCGGCTTGCCGAAAGTGGCGGCCGAGCTGGGCGCCGACGATGCGTCGCTCGAACGGGCGGCCCGCGGCATGATGACGACCGACACCGTGCCGAAGATCCGTGGCCGCGTCGTCAAAATCGGCGACGAAACGATCACCGTCACCGGCATCGCCAAGGGCGCCGCAATGATCGGGCCCAACATGTCGACGATGCTCGCGCTGGTGATGACCGACGCCGCGCTCAGCAAGGAAGACGCCCAGGCCGCGCTCGCCGACGCGGTCGACGATTCGTTCAATTGCATCAGCGTCGACGGCCACATGAGCACGAACGACACGGTGCTCCTCGTGGCCAACGGCGCGGCCGGCGGGCCGGTGCTGTGGGGCAAAACGCTCAACGAGTTTCGGGCGACGCTCGACGAAGTCTGCGAGGACCTGGCCCAATCGATCCCGGCCGACGGCGAAGGGGCGACGCACCTGATCACCGTCGAGGTTCACGGCTGCCAGACGCAGCAAGACGCCCGGCAAGTCGCCAAGACGATCGCCGACAGCCCGCTCGTGAAAACGGCGATCGCCGGGGCCGACCCGAATTGGGGCCGCATCGTTTCGGCCGCGGGTTACGCCGGCATCCGCTTCGACCCGGCGAAAGTGACGCTTCATCTCAACGGCATCTTGCTCTACGAGCGTGGCTGCCCGGTCGACTTCGACGCCGACGCCGTCTCGCAGGCGCTCGCGGCCGACCGCGACACGAGCATCGTCGTCATTCTCGAGGAAGGCCGCGGCCGCCCGCTTCTGGACGACCGATCTCACGGCCGAATACGTCCGCCTCAACGCCGACTATCACACGTGATCTCGAGCGATGACCGACCCGCTCACCAAAGTCCGCCGCGGCGCGTTCGTCCTGGCCGGCTTCTCGATTTTCGCCGTCGCGGCCCACGCCTGGCTCACCGGCCGCAGTTGGCTAGAATCGGTCTACTGGTTTGTGATCACGATCTCGACCGTCGGCTATGGAGAAAGGTCGGCGCGAAACTCCCGCCGTGATGGCGTTCACGATTTTCGCCATCCTGGTCGGCGTCTCGCTGGCAGCGTATGTCTTCGGAAACTTCCTGCAACTTCTGGCCCAGGGGGCTATCGAACGGACGTTAGGAGTGCGACGCATGCATCGTGACATCGACCAGTTGTACAACCACACCATCGTCTGCGGGTACGGCCGGGTGGGCAAAACGCTCAGCGAAGAGTTGGCCGGCCGCAAGGTCCCGTTCGTCGTCGTCGAACACGAGGCGGAGATCGTCGCCGACGCGGCCGACACCGGCTATCTGTTCCTCACCGGCGACGCGACCGACGAAGACATGTTGCTCGAGGCCGGCGTCAAGCGGGCCAGCTCGCTGATCGTGGCCCTCCGCTCCGACGCCGACAACGTGTTCCTCACGCTCACGGCGCGCAATCTCAACCCGCGGCTGCGAATCATCGCTCGCGGCGAACAGCCGGCTACCGAAAAGAAGCTGCTCCAGGCGGGGGCCGACCGCGTCGTGATGCCGGCCGTCCTCGGCGCGCGTCGCATGGCCGCCATGGTCAGCCATCCCCACGCGGCCGAACTGATCGACCTCGTGACCGACCACCGCGCGCTGAACGCAGTTCTGGAAGAGTTACAGGTGCCCGAGGAAAGCCCCTGGGCCGGCAAAAGCATCCGCGACGCCGGCACCCGCTCCAAACACCACCTGTTGATCGTCGCCCTCCGCCGCGCCGACGGCGGCATGGTCTTCAATCCCGAAGCCGATCTCGTCGTCCAACGCCGGCGACACCGCGATCGTGATGGGCAAGAGCGAAGACCTGCAAAACTTCCGCCGCGAATATCGGCTTTAATGCGTCGCGACGGTTTGCGTAGCCGGGGGTTTCTTCGCCAGGCCGTAACCATGCGCTGGAAACGATCCGTGGCTGTGCTTCGCGTCGGGGGCCAGCAGGATGCTCAGAATGCCGCCGGCACACACGAGTAAAATCCCCACCGCGGAGATCCAGCCGAGCGTGTTGTGCCACACCGCCCAGCCGATCAGGCCGGAGAAGATCACCACCGAGTAGTTGAACGGGGCGATTTGCGAGGCGGTCGCGTGCTGGTAGGCCAGGATGATCAACAGCTGCGCGACGGCCATGAACACACCGACTCCCAACAGGTAGCCCCACTCAGTCGTCGTGGGCTCGCTCCAGCCGGCGATCGCAAACGGCAGCGTTGCCAGCGAGGCGATGAAGAAGTAGTAGAACAGGATCGTGTCGGGCTGGTTGTGGCCGGAGAGCTTGTTCACGCTGACCAGGGCGATCGCCGAGAACAGCGCGGCCGACAGGGCGATCAGCGCCGACGGATTCGTGAACAACTCCTCGCCCGGCTTAATGATCAACACCACGCCGACGAATCCCACCAACAGGCTGATGCCCACGGCCGGCGTGATCGGCGTGCGGTTCCACACGAGCGCGACCAGCGGGATGAACAGCGGCGCGGCATTCACCAATAGCACCGCGTCGATCAGCGTCATTTCCTTCACGGCCCAGAAGTAGAGCACCTGCGACAACAGGCCCGCGAGCGCCCGGGCAACGTGCAGCGGCAACTGCGTCGTTTTCAGGTCCTTGATGCCGTGCCGCAGCGTCCACGGCAGGAACAACACCAGGCTGATGAAGCTCTGAAAAAAGCTGATCGTCGCCGTTGACACGCCGGAAGCCGCCTTGCCGAACGCGCTCATCACCGCGACGCAAAAGAACGCGGCCACGATCAGCAGGATGCCCAGGAACAGTTGCCGCGTCATCCTCGCTGCCTCGAATCTTTCCTGCTCGATTCCTGCTCAGCCTGCGAAATGGGGCTCCGCGATCCCGCACACGCCGGGCACCGCCGCAAACAAACTTCCCGACAAAGGATACTGTCGCGATTTGCGCCGGCGTGAGCGTTTCGCGGGCCGTCGTAATGTAGAGCGTATCGAGCTTCTCACCTCCGAAAATGCAGCCGCAGGGCCGCGGCACGGGCAGCACGATCTCCGCTCGATCTGGCCGTCCGGCGTGTAGCGGACGACCTTCCCCACCGCGTTGTGCACGCTCCAAACGTGGCCCTCAGCGTCGACCGTCAGTCCGTCGGGAAACGCCCCGGATGCCTTGTCGATCGTGGCAAACACGCGGCGGTTGGAGAGCGTGCCGGCTTCGGCCTCAAAATCGTAGGCGTAGATCGCGTAGCGAAAGCTCTCGGTGAAATACATCGTGCGATGATCGGGACTCCAGCCCATCCCGTTGGCACAGATCACGTCCCGCTGATGACAAGTGATCGAGCCGTCGGGGTCGAGCCGATAGAGGGCCCCGCTCGGCGCGTCCCAGTGCACGTCGCCCATCGTACCGCCCCAGAATCTCCCCTGCGGATCGCACTTCGCGTCATTAAACCGATTGTCCGGCTTGTCGGGTTCCGGATTGCCGAGGTAGGTGAGCTGCTGCGACTGGAGATCGAAGAGAGCGAAATCCTTCTTCAGCGAGAGCACCAACCCGCCCTTTTCCCGCAGCGCGAGCGCCGTCACCGCTCCGGCAATTGAAACGTGTCGTTTGCGCCGGTCGCCGGATGAAACCGATGAATCTTCTGCCCCGTGATGTCGACCCAATACAGCGCCTTCTCCGCCGGACACCAAACCGGCGACTCGCCGACGACCGCCTCTTCACGCTGCACGCATTCGACGCTTAACAGTTTGCATGACGGCAGTTTAGTGCAACCGGCGTAAAGCGGCAAAGCGGAAAACGCTGTCCGATCCGGCTGAGGCAGGATCGTGACTGGGCGGAATCTGTCAAAATCTCGACGCGTCCGTCCAGACTCACTGGAGATGACTCATCACGTTGATGTTGACGCCGCTGGGGTCACTCACGTGAAATCGATGCACGCCCCACGGCTCGTTCGTCAACGGATAAACTACTGGCACTCTCGCCGCCACGGCTTTGGCATGCGCAGCATCCACATCGGAAACTTCGACGGAAATCGTCAAATTCATTGGCACGACGGCTGCATCGTTCGACTGCAAGAGACTTATCTGAGCGGTCGGATTGCTCGGCGATGCGAGCGTCACGATCCAGCCCATATCCATCTTCACTTCAAAGCCGAGGAAATCGGAATAGAATCGTCGACTGTCGTCCATCCGATTCGTCGGGATATTAGGCACTACGCGGCGGATCGTCATCCACTTCTTCTCCTTCGCCAATGCTGGTATCCGACAAACCGTCGATACGGCATTGCATCAACCTTCCACGTCACGTCTTCGTCACCGCCAGCAAAAAGCTCGGCTTGAGCGGCTCGAAGGTCAGGCGGTCGAGTTGGTCGGTGCCGCGGGAGAGGTTGATCATCCAGACGTCGACGTGCGACGAGTGTTGGCTGAGCGTGCGGCGCAGCTCGGCGAGGTGGTCGATGCTCGTGGTGTTGACGACCAACCGGCCGCCGCGGCGGAGGCGGGCGTAGGCGGCTTCGGTGAGGCGGAGCACCTCGCGGCCGGCGCCGGCGATGAACACGGCGTCGGGATCGGGCAGCTCGTCGAACGCTTCCGGGCGCCGGCCGAGGACCGCGTTGACGTTGGCCACGCCGAAGCGCTCGGCGTTCTCGCGGATGAGGCTGTGTTCGTCGGCGTCCATTTCGATCGCGTAGACGCTGCCGTCGGCGGCCATTTGGGCCGCTTCGATGCTCACCGAGCCGCTGCCGGCGCCGACGTCCCAGACGGTGCTCGACGGGGCGATGTCGAGCTGCGCCAGCGCCAGCGCGCGGACTTCCGCCGGCGTCAACAGGCCCAGTCCCGGCTTCGATTGCAGGAACGCTTCGTCGGGATTGCCGAACAGCCGGCGGCCGACCGCTTCGCGCGGCCGATCGGGCACGTTCGGATCGCGGACCAGGATCATCACGTTGAGCGTGTCGAATTCCTGCGCCGCAATCTCGGCGAGCGTGCCGCGGGTGACCCGTTCGTCGCGGGCGCCGAGGTTCTCGCAAACGTAGGCGGTGAAGTAGTCGATCTTCCGCGCGAGCAAGGCCTTCGCCAAGTCGGCCGGCCCGCACTGGTCGCTCGTGAACAGGCCGACTTTCTGGGCCGTGCGAATTTTCTCGAGCACTGCGTCGAGCGGGTGGTTGGCGAGGTTCGTGAGGTAGGCTTCTTCCCAGGTCTCCATCACGCGAGCGAACGCGAGCTGCATGCTCGACACGTGCGGCACGACGGCGAATCGATCCTTGCCGAGCCGCTCGCTCACGAACCGCGCCAGGCCGTAGAACAGCGGATCGCCGTGGACCAGCATCACGACCCGCTTGCTGCCCGCCGACTCCAACAGCGCGACCAGCTTGTTGAGGTCGGTCGGAATGACGTGCCGCTCGGCCTTCGACTCGGTGCAAGCGAGAGCGTCCGCTCGGTGCCCAGCAGCACCTGCGAATTGGTGATCAACTCGCGCACGCCGGCGGGCAGGGCCGCCAGGCCGTCGTCGCCGATGCCGATGACGTGGATCTTGGAAGGCATGGAGCGGGGAGCTCGGAGCAGGGAGTAAGAATCGCAGTACGAGCAACGACCAATATATCAAATGGGCTACCGCTCGCTCAGGCCATTTGCCGGAAACTTTTGCACTCTCTGCTCCATGCTCCCCGCTCCCTGCTCGTTTAATCCGCCACGTAACACCGCAGCGAATGGTGCTCCATCAGGATCGGGCCCGATCGCGGCGGCGGCGGGCCATCGGCTCCGGGATAGACGTCGCCCGGCGACTCGGCCGCCGTGTCGACGAACAACCGCCATTTGCGCCCCGACGCGACCTTCGGCACCGCGAACGGCTGCGGCTGGCCGCCCGAGTGCATCATGATCATCACCGGCTTGGCGGCCGGGTCGCTCGCGCCGCTGCGGCCGAAGACCGCGGTCAGGCTGTGCATCACATTGTGCCAATCGACCGGTTTGCCGTCCGTGCCGTACCAACTCACGTCGGGCAGGTGCCCCGGCTTCTCCGCCTGGCCGGTGAGGAACGTCGGCCGGCGGATGTTCGGCTGCTTGCGGCGAAAGGCGATCAGCGCTTGCGTGAACCGCAGCATCTCGACGTTCCGCTCGACCAGCCGCCAATCGAACCAGCTGGTGGCGTTGTCCTGGCAATAGGCGTTGTTGTTGCCGCGCTGGGTCCGCTGCACTTCGTCGCCGAAGACGATCATCGGCACGCCCTGGCTCAGCAGCAGCGACGCGAGCATGTTCTTGATCTGCCGCTCGCGCAGCCGCATGATCGCCTTGCGGCGCGTCGGACCTTCGATGCCGTAGTTGGCGCTGTAGTTGTTGTTGTCGCCGTCGCGGTTCTCCTCGCCGTTGGCCATGTTGTGCTTCCGCTCGTAGGTCACCAAATCGTTGAGCGTGTAGCCGTCGTGGGAGGTGATGAAATTGATGCTGTGATACGGCAGGCGGCCGCTGGGCTGGTACAGGTCGCTCGATCCGGCCAGCCGCGTAGCCATCGGGCCGGTCATGCCGAAATCGCCCCGCCAGTAGCGGCGGATGTTGTCGCGGTAGTGGCCGTTCCACTCGGCCCACCGCTGCGTGGCGAACGAACCGACCTGAAACGCCCCGGCCGCGTCCCAGGCCTCGGCGATGATCTTCGTGTCGGTGAGCATCGGATCTTCGGCGATCAGCTCGACCATCGGCGGATTCGGCACCAACTCGCCCTTCCGGTTGCGGCTGAGGATCGAAGCCAGATCGAAGCGGAAGCCGTCGATGTGGTAGTTGTGCACCCAATGCCGCAGGCAGTGGAAGATCATCTCGCGGACGATCGGGTGGTTGCCGTTGATCGTGTTGCCGCAGCCGGAGTAGTTCTTGTAGCTGCCGTCGTCGTTCAGCATGTAGTAGACCTTGTTCTCGAGGCCTTTGAAGCTGAACGTGGGGCCCTGTTCGTTGCCTTCGGACGTGTGGTTGAAGACGACGTCGAGAATCACTTCGATGCCGGCGGCGTGCAGCTCGCGGACCATCTCCTTGAACTGCCGCACCTGGTCGCCCGGCGTCGTGCCATCCATGTAGCCGCGGTGGGGCGCGAAGAACGCCATCGGGTCGTAGCCCCAGTAGTTCGATCCGGTCGCGCTGCGAGCCGTCGCTCTCCTCGGTGGGGAACTCGTGCACCGGCATCAGCTCGACCGCCGTCACGCCGAGCGATTTCAAGTACGGAATCTTCTCGACGACGCCCAGGTAGGTGCCGGGATGTTCCACCTTGCTCGTGGAGCTCTGCGTGAAACCGCGGACGTGCATCTCGTAGATGATCGACTCCGAGAGCGGCCGCTTCAGGTGGCGATCGCCCTTCCAATCGAAGTGGTCGTCGACCACGACGCACTTCGGCGGCCGGGTGACGCCGTCGTTGCTCGGCAGGAATCGGCCGGCCAGCGCCCGGGCGTACGGGTCGATCAGCCGCGCGTCGGCGACGAACCGCTGCCCGTCACGCGGATCGAACGGCCCGTCGGCTTGGAAATGGTACAACTGCCCCGCCACGAGTCCGGGGACGAACACGCTCCAAATGTCGCCCCAGCGATCGCTGGCGGGTTTGAATTCGACGACGCGGCTGGGGTCGAGATCGTTGACACTGTCGTACAGCAGCACCCGCATCGCCGTCGCCGAGCGGCTAAAGACGACGAACTGGACACCCCCATCGCGGAGCACCGCGCCGTATGGCAGCGGATAAGTGAACTCAGTCCAGGAGGGAGTCGTTTTTCGGCTCGTCTTCGGCATGACGACAAACACACGGCGGGCAAGGAAATTCGTAGCGGTCGTAAGCATCGTGGGGCAGACTCGTGTGAAAGGGGCTTGGGAAACTGCACCGGCGCAAAACATCCCAGCCGACGGTCCTGTCGATTATCCGGCTGCCCTGCCGTGCGTGGTCGCGATCGCGCCGCCCTTACCCTTCGACACCCGCCCGAAGTCTACTTCAATGCGGAACCATCCTACCGCAGACCTTCACCGCTTAGAATCCTTGTTTCGAGAGGCACGAGCGATTCAATGGGAACAATACACGCGAGTTGTTCGCGTCGGCGGCCGCGCCGAATCAACCGCCGTCACGCATTGGTCCTTAAATAATTCGGCCTGGCCACCGACGCCAATCGCCGCGATCCGCTCGGCCCCCTTCCCCCCTCCGCCTTCCGCCTTTAATCTGAGTCGCATGGCGAAAACGACCTACAAAGACTCTGGCGTCGACCTGGCCGTCTACGAGCAGTCGATGGCCCGGCTGCCGCGGCTGTTGCGGCGAACCCACTCGCCCCGCGTGCTGCCGAACGAAGGCGGCTTCGCCGGGCTGTTCCAGCTCGATTTTGCCAGCGGACTGTTCGCCCGCAACTACCGCGAGCCGGTCCTCGTCTCCGGCACCGACGGCGTCGGCACAAAGCTCAAGGTCGCCCAGCTTGCCGGCCGGCACGATACCGTCGGCATCGACCTCGTGGCCATGTGCGTCAACGACGTCCTCTGCTGCGGCGCCGAGCCGCTCTTCTTCCTCGACTACGTGGCCATGTCGCACGACGATCCCCAACTCCTGGAAGCGATCGTCCGCGGCATCAGCGACGGCTGCGTCGAGAGCGACATGGCACTCATCGGCGGCGAAACCGCCATCATGCCCGACCTCTACGCCGCGGCGACTACGACCTGGCCGGCTTCTGCGTCGGCGTCGTCGAAAAAGCCAAGGTGCTCGACGGCTCGACGATCGCGCCCGGCGACGTCGTGCTCGGCGTCGCCTCGAACGGCATCCACTCCAACGGCTACAGCCTGGTGCGAAAGATCGTGTTCGACGTCGCCGGGCTCAAAGTCGACGATCGCGTCGAACCGTGCGGCGCGACCGTCGGCGAAGTCCTCCTGCGGCCGACGACGATCTACGCCCGGGCCGTCCGCAGCGTGCTCACGCACTACAAGGTAAAGAGCGTGGTCCACGGCATCGCCCACATCACCGGCGGCGGACTGCACGAAAACCTGGCCCGCATCCTGCCCCCGGGCGTCGCCGCCACGATCGACCGCGGCAGCTGGCCCATGCCGCCGGTGTTCCCCTGGCTGCAGAAACTCGGCGAGGTCGACGAAGACAGAAATGCACCGCGTCTTCAACATGGGCATCGGCCTGGCGCTGGTCGTCAGCCCCTACTACGCCGAAAGCATCCGCGAACAACTAGCGGCTTGCGGCTTAGCGAGCTGGCCCATCGGCCGAACGATCGAACGCCAATGACTCGCAATCTGCGAATATATACGAAAACAAAGCGGCAGACCCACGTTATCGAAATTGAACCCGCCCGGTGGTTCGCCCCCGGTGGCGATCCCCCTCACTTCGTCAACACCTGCGTTTCAATCCACGCTCGGCATCGCGCGGGCCAATCGCTCGTACCTGGCACTCCTTCGGCCAAACCGACTCCGTGCCCGCCGTTTCGATAGACGTGCAATTCGGCCGGCACGCCCGCTCGCCGCAACGCTTCGTAGAATGCCAAGCTGTTTTCCGCCGGCACGGTCGTGTCTTCGTCCGTTTGAAAGAGAAACGTCGGCGGCGTGTCGCGAGTGACTTGAAATTCATTCGACAGGCTGCGGACCAACTCGGCGTCTGGATTCTTCCCCAATAGATTGTCGCGCGAACCCGTGTGCGTGTAGTCGGCGACGAGCGAAATGACCGGATAGCACAGAATCAGGAAGTCCGGCCGGCAACTCGCGCGGTCGATCGGCTCGGCGGCGGTTGGATCGCCCGCGTCGAAATGCGTGCCCAACGTGCTGGCCAGATGTCCGCCGGCAGAAAAGCCCATCACGCCGATCTTCCGCGGGTCGATGCCCCACTCGCCGGCGCGGGCCCGCACCGTGCGAATCGCTCGCTGCCCGTCGAGCATCGGAATCGGATGTTGGTGGCCCGTGCCCGCATGGCGATAGCGGAGCACGAACGCCGTGACGCCAAACGAGTTGAGCCACTCGGCAATCTTGCTCCCCTCCTTTTCCATCGCCAGATGCCCATAGCCGCCTCCCGGGCAAACGATCACCGCCGCCTTGGTCGCCCGCTCCACGGCCGGTCGATACAGAAACAACACCGGCTCATCCTGCGGCTTCGTCGGTGCTCCCGGCGCCCCATCCTTCCACAACGAAATCTCCATCGCGTCACTCGCAGCACATCGCGCGCTGCCGCAAGCAACACAAATCAAAACCGCCAAGCAAAACCCCAACCACCCACGATACAGCACCATCGCCACTTTTCTCGCTCGAGGAAGGACCGAACACTCGGAAAGACTAGATGACATTCTACTCTACTGGAAGAGTAAAACGTCCCCTTTTCCAATCTGGGCCGCCACCGACCACCTCGGCTCCATCCGCGAGCTGATCAACGACAGCGAAGCCATCGTCGAGCACCGCGAGTACGATTCCTTCGGCCAAATCACGGCCCTCTACGACGATGCCGGCACTCTGAAAGAGTCGAGCGGCCTTCCCGACCTTGACGCGATCGACTCGGTGTTCGCCTTCGCCGGCCGGGCGTGGGACAACGACGCCGGGCTCTACTAGAACCGGGCACTGTACACAAACAATGCGAAACGCAAATCGTTGACAAGAACGGACGGGGTTAATAAAGTTATAAAGGGGACGGGAGCAATCCTGTTCGGCGCGGCGGTTGCAGTTGAGTCTGACGCGATGCTTTTGGCTTGGCCAGTGATGGGGTTGCGAGTCGACAGGCACTTCCCCGAGAGACGTCGCGGGGGAAGTTCTGGGGAGTGGGGCTGCTCTGGCGCACAGCGTCAAGGGGCTCGTGTCCGCCGAACGTGGAGCGGCCGAGTTTTTCAAGCGTCGTGATTTTTCAGTTTGGCCAGATGAGCCAGTAGTTCGTCCTCGTCGGCCAGGCCAGAGAAGTAATAGCAGATCATCTCGTAGGTCCGCAGCGTCGGCTTGCGGCCGGTGGTGAGGCTGATCAGCATGCAAGCGATGATCGCCGCGTAGGTCTGGATTTCGATGCCGCGGCGGTCGTCGCTGAGCAAATGCCGACAGCCTAACACGTGCTTGAAGAAGCGGAAGAACAGCTCGATCGTGAAGCGGTGCTGATACAGCACGGCAATGATTTCGGCCGGCGGATCGACGAGGTTGGTGGCAATTCGCAAAATGCCGTCGCTGGGGCCTGCTCCCGTGTTGCCTTTGCGGTGGGAACGCTTCTCGTGCGGCTCGATGCGGACCATCACCAGCCGCAGCGGGTGATCGGGCCGCGCTGCGGGAGGCTTGGTGTGTCCCAATCTCACGATCTGGTCGCTCAACACGCCTGCCGAGAGTGCTTCGTCCGAGAGGGGTCGCTCTTCAACGACTTTCGGCATCGTGTTGTCGCGGAGGCGGCAGACGTAGCTGCTGCCGGCACGATGAATGTCGTTAAACAGCGTAAACTGGGCGTACCAGCGATCCATCACGTAGCAGCGGTCGGCTGCGAGGTGTGTCCGGAGCACGGTCTTTTCGTCGGAAGGGCCGCTGTTGCGGCCGTTCGTGAGATCCATCCGTAGCGGCACGTGCTTGTCGAGTTCGAACTGCGTGTGCAATCGCCAGGCATGATGCACGGTGCCGGTGCGAGTGGTAAGCCACATCGCTTCGGTGATGCGGGGCAAGGCTTTGAGGAGTGTGCCGTCGACCAGCGTCACCGTGTGCTTGATTTCGGCGAGCCGCGTGTCGGCGGCAATCGGCTGCAATTGAGCGCCTAGCTCGCCGACGATTTCTCGGAGCAGTTCGGGGTCAAAGACATGGCTCGATTCTGAGAGCGAGCCCAAGGACGCCCGGGCACAGCCGAGCTTCTTCTGCACCTTTTTCAGCTCGCTCGCCTGCTGCAAGGAACGCAGCGAAACGACGACCGGATTGAACAGGTAGAGCAGAATCAGCGAGCAGTACTGGTCCATTGTGAGCGTACGATTGCCGGCCTTATCCCGCTCGCAGCCCACCCCGCGCAACCGCTCAAACAAGGGCAGCAGCCGCCGAAAGTACTTCAGCCCCACCACGTCCTCGTCGGTCACATCCTTCCTTCGCTGCGTCATGCAGCCTAACATGCGCTAAAACAACCGAGGGCGCAAGAGTAAAATTCAATGCGCAAATCTCGTGCCGAACAGGATTGGGACGGGAGTCAAATCCGAACGCGAAGTTGTGCCATCGCCCTGTGTCGCCGGGCACTCTTCCGTTTGACGTCATTCCACCAAGCAGCGGCCGCCGAAAGTTGCGTAATTCACACATATGAATTACGCAACGAAAGATCGGCAAAGAGGGCGGCTGAGAGAGAATCGGCTTTCACCAAGTGTCCAAAAGTCGGTACCCCGACTTTTGGACACTTGGTGAAAGACCCACTCGTCTCGTCGAACGGCTCCGATTCCGAATTGATCCTTCCGCGATGAGTACAGTGTTTTGACTCTTGTTACAGAAGAAGAACCGCCGGGGCTAGGAACAATAAATTGGTCTTCCTAGCCAACCTATTCTTCCCCACCTAAAACCGCCCCCAATACGCGGTCCCGACCGAATGCCAGCGATCTCTCTCCCTGGGCGCGCAACTATTCAAAAGTCGGTACCCCGACTTTTGCACACTTAGTGGATCAAGTCGGGGACGGATCGAACGGGTACCACCGGTTGCCCCAACCGTTTTTGCGGAGCAAAACCAAGCATGCAAGTGCGAAGCAACGAGAGGCAGCGGTGCGGTAGTGAATCGTAAAGCGGACTCCTCCTGGTCTTTGGCCGTGCCCAATTGCCTCTTGCCGCTCCGCGATTGGGGGTTGGGACAACCGTGGCTACCCGCTGCCAATCATCTGCGCCCATCCGCGACATCTGCGGCAAAAACCCCTTGGCGACTTTCGCGGTTCCATCTCTCGCACGCCGGAAGCAGGTGGCCGAAAATCGTGTTTGAATTCGGCTACCGCCCGTGATATAAACACACGTACACCATCGTCGCGCCGCGTGCGAGGCCACCCTGCCCGAGGGCGTGAGGCGTTTTCCTCCGCTCGGCGGCAGGCCGTTCGAAAAAATCCCTCCGCGGTCCGGGCGACGATCTGCTCTTTGAAAACTGAAAACGAAGCGGTTCGCTCTTAGCTACTAGCCAGCGTTCGCTCTGCGCCGCCAGGATGACGGACGGCTGCGCTACCGGTGCGCACCGAACGTGTTTTTTTACCACAAAGCAGGGGCGCAAACAACTTGACGCCTTCGGCGAAACTTGACATCTTCGCAAAAAACACGGGGATTTTGTTCCAACTCTGTCGCCTTCGTGTCGCCATCGAGCTCCGCTTGGCGACCTGCCGCATCAACCGTACAATTCTCAAAGTGAGATTCACCACCACCACCAACCGAACCAAACGCCTCAACACAAAAAGATAATGGTCACCGCCACCAGCCGCCACCCTTCGTCCCTTTCGATCCGCATCCTTCGGCAGGATGCTCCTGGCAAGAAGCCGCATTGGGAGCGGCATCGCATTCCCTACGAGGCGAATCTCAACGTTATCAGCGTGCTGCAGAAGATCGCCGCCCAGGCCACGACCGAAGAAGGCCGCAAGACCACGCCCGTCGCCTGGGATTGCAACTGCCTCGAAGAGGTTTGCGGCGCGTGCACGATGCTCGTAAACGGTCGCACCCGACAGGCCTGCTCGACGCTGGTCGACCGCATCCTCGACGACCAGCCGGGCGAGATCGAGCTGCGGCCGATGTCGAAGTTTCCCGTGCTCCGCGACTTGTGCGTCGATCGCAGCCGGATGTTCCGCACGCTCGAAAAGGTAAAGGCCTGGATCGGCGTCGACGACTATTCCGACCGCGGCCCCGGCCCGCGCGAATCGCCCGAGTCGCAGGAGTTTCGCTATCCGCTTTCCGAGTGCATGACCTGCGGTTGCTGCGTTGAAGCTTGCCCGCAGTACGGCAAGATCGAAGTCACTCGCCACGACGGCGAGAGCGATGCCGATTTCGCCGTCCGCCGTGAAGCTGCGTACGACCAAAGCTTCGTCGGCGCGGCAGCGATCAGCCAGGTGATGCTCTTCAACGGCCACGGCACCGGCCAGATGAACGCCGACGAGCGGCTCGACGCCCTGATGGCCCCGGGCGGCATCCAAGATTGCGGCAACGCGCAGAACTGCGTCGCCGTCTGCCCGAAAAACATCCCGCTCACCCGCTCGATCGCCCGCGCCGGCCGCGCTGTTACCGTCCATTGGATCAAGAGTTGGTTCGAACGGTAAGCGAGCCCGCGAGCCGGGCCGTCCCCGACCCCGTTTTCCAATGATGTGAACGATCACGTCCTCACTCGCGAACAATCCCGCCAGCTCGACCGCCGAGCGATCGACGAGTACGGCATCTCGAGCCTGGTGCTGATGGAGAACGCCGGTCGCGGGACGGTCGCCGTGCTCGAGCGGCTCGGCATTAGCGGTCCGGTCGTGATTCTCGCAGGCAAAGGCAACAACGCCGGCGACGGTTTCGTGATCGCCCGGCACCTCGAAATCCGCGGCCACGCGGCGAAGGTGCTGCTCATGTTTCCGCCCAGCGAGCTCCGTGGCGACGCGGCGATCAACTTCGCGATTCTCGAAAGGACGAGCGTGCCGATTGTCGAAATCGAAGCGCCCGACGAATTCGATACGCACGGCTGCGGCGTCGACTGGCTCGACCGCGAAGCTTGCGGAGCGGACTGGCTCATCGACGCGATGCTCGGCACCGGCGCCCGTGGCGATCCGCGCCCGCCGATCGATGCTGCGATCGACTGGATGAACGCCCAACCGGCGCGGAAGCTGGCGGTCGACGTCCCCAGCGGCCTGGACTGCGACACCGGCGAGCCGGCGCGGCACACCGTTCGAGCCGACCACACCTGCACCTTCGCCGCGATAAAGATCGGGTTCACAAAACCGTCGGCGAAGCCGTACGTCGGCACAATCCACGTCTGCGACATCGGCTCGCCGCCGCGGCTGATCGAGGACGTGGCGGGCGGGAATGCCCGATGACCATTTGCCAATGACCAACGAGTGCCGGCGCGTTTTGTCGTTCAGTTGGGCGACAACTCTCGGCAATTGGCTCCCAGGCTCGAGGTTGGTTGCATTTTGTCGGAGCGGGTTGCCGCGAATCGATCGCAAGTTGTTTTGGCACCATCGCTTGCATTTTGTCGCCGCGGAGGGGGTCCCGGCTTTTGACGACATAACTCATGCGTTTTGTCGCCGTCGGCTCGTCGAACCTCCATGTTTTCCCGTGCGAGTCGCGTTCGCCAGCCGACAAAATGGGGCTTCGTTTTGTCGCATATTGTTCGATCTTACCCATATTACGGGAAGCCGATCTCACGCCCATCTCCAGAAAGAACCAACGCGAAGGCGCAAAGCTAGGCGCTGACGGGTAGTCCCGGTTGTCCCAACCGGGCCAGCGCAGCGGCAAGAAGCAATTGTGCAAACTCTGCCCCATCAGCAAACATCTTCATCCTTCGCGCCGCAACTCGCTGCCTCCTGTTGCTGCGCAGTGTGACATTGGATTGCTGCGCAGTGTGACATTGGATTGCTGCGCAGTGTGACATTGGATTGCTGCGCAGTGTGACATTGGATTGCTCGCACGAACCGACCGAACCGATTGAGAAAATCGGTGCCACCCGCTAAGAGCTAATCGCTTAGTTTTCAATTGTCAAAGATCAACATACCGTGACAATCGCTCGACGGAGGATTTTCAAACAGGGCCTCACGCGCTGCGCAGGAAATAGCCTCAACGCTCGCGGAGGAAGGGCCTCACACGTCGACGGGTGGTCACAGTACATGTTCGTCTATAGCAGATAGTGGACAGGTGTGAAGTCCCAAGAATCGGCCACCTGGAACAGCGGAGAGACAAGAGCGGAGTGCCGAGAGCCAATCCCTTGGGCAGCAATGACTTGGCAGATTATCAAATCGCGGTTCGACGCAGCACCGGCCGGACCGGTCCCGGCGGGATGGGTGGGCTCGGGTTGCGGCCATTACGCCCGGTAATCCAAATCAGCCTAAGGGACATAATGGCGAATCTCCCAATGGAGGTGGGACGAATGCTCAAACTCTTCTCAAAGCGAAAACGGCCGCCGCATTCTGCGTATACCCATGATATTCCGCTACGAGTTAGAATGCGGATCATGTACAGTATTGCACAACTACCCAACTACTCTGCCAGTCGCCATAGCATGTTATGCTCACGGCCATGGGCAATACATTGGCCATTCACTGGGCAGCAACGGCACACGGCTGCACGGCGATCCGCGTGGCGCGTGGCGGAATGGGCGGCTGATCGGGCCGGACCCGTATCTGGAAGCGGAATCCAGAGCGCGAATGAACGAGGCCGGGCTGTTCTCTCAACCGGCCGGAACGGCCGGGCTATATGGCTGCGGCATCCTGCCGCGTTCTTGGTCCGCGCCGTACAATGCCGGGGTGAATGCTCCGTTGGAAAACACTGATGCGAAAACACCCGCCCAGGCGCTGGCAACTCCGGTGCAGTTCGTACCGGGGGTCGGGCCACAGAAGGCCGCGCTGCTGGCGAAGCTCGGACTCCGCACGGCGGGCGACCTCGTCTTTTTCTTCCCCCGCGACTATCAAGACCTCAGCGACCGCCGGGCAATCGCCGACTTGGTGGACGATCGGCTGCAGACCGTCCGCGGCGTGGTGACGGAGGTCGACGCCACGTCGAGCGGCTTCGGCAAGAGCCGCGTCGGCGTTCTCGTCAATGATGGGCACGACTACCTGCGGGCTCTCTGGTATAACCAGCCCTTCATGCGGCAAAAATTCCAGGCGGGTCAGCACGTGCTCTTGTCGGCCAAGCCGCGGCTCAACGGCGGACAATGGGAAATGGCCCATCCTCGCGTCACTTGGCTCGAGGGAGAGGAAGACCAGCCGCAAACTGAGCTGCTGCCGCTCTACTCGCTCACCGAAGGAGTGCCGCAGTGGGAGATGCGGCGGATGGTGGCAGCGGCCGTCGAGCGATTCGCGCCGGTGCTGGAAGAAGTTTTTCCGGACGCGATGCTCCGCGAGCTCGATTTGATGCCGCTCGCCGAAGCACTGCCGGCGATTCACACGCCGCAGGACGCCGAGCAATTGGCGCAGGCCCGGCGGCGGCTCGTGTTTCAGGAGTTGTTCGTGCTCGAACTGGCCGTCGTCGCTCGGCGCTGGCAGCAACGCCTCGGCTTCCGCGCGCCACCGATGGTGGCGACGGCAGAAATCGACGCCCGAATTCGCCGGCGGCTGCCGTTTGAGTTGACGCCCGGCCAGCAGGCGGCGATCCGCGACGTGGCGGCCGACATGGCCCGCGAAGTCCCCATGAACCGGCTGCTGCAGGGCGACGTCGGCAGCGGCAAGACGGTCGTCGCCCTCTGGGCGATGCTGGTCTGCGTCGCGCACGGCTACCAGGCCGCGATCATGGCGCCGACCGAAATCCTCGCCCGGCAACATGCCGACACGCTTGCCGCCATCCTCAAGGCCAGCCGCGTGCGGCATCTGCTGCTGGCCGGCTCGCTCACGGTCAAGCAGCGTGAGCAGGCGCTCGCCGAGATCGCGGCGGGAAGCGTCGATCTGGTGATCGGCACGCAAGCGGTCATTCAAAGTGACGTAAAATTCGCCAAATTGGGCCTCGTGGTGATCGACGAACAGCACAAATTCGGCGTGCGGCAGCGGGCGGCCATGCGACAGGGCCAGCAGTCGCCCCACTACCTGGTCATGACCGCGACGCCGATTCCGCGCACCGTGAGCATGACGCTCTTCGGCGACCTCGACGTGACGACGCTCCGCGACATGCCACCTGGCAGGCAACCGGTGAGCACCTATCTGGTAACGCCCGACCAGCAGGTGAAGTGGTGGCACTTCGTCCGCGAAAAGCTGCGTGCCGGCCGCCAAGCGTTTGTCGTTGCGCCCTTGGTCGACGACTCGGAGAACATCGCGGCCGCGAGCGTCGACGCGGCCTTCGAGCGACTCACCAACGGCGAGCTGGCGGAATTCCGCGTCGGCATCATTCACGGACGCATGACGCCGCAAGACAAAGAATCTGCGATGTCGCGCTTCCGCTCCGGCGCGACGCAAGTGTTGGTGGCGACCTCTGTCGTCGAAGTCGGCGTCGACGTGCCGAACGCCTGCGTGATGGCGGTCGACTCGGCCGAGCGGTTCGGCTTGGCGCAGCTGCACCAGTTGCGGGGGCGCGTGGGTCGCGGTGCGTTCCCTGGATTCTGCGCGGTGCTGATACACGACGACTTGTCGGAACAATCGCAAGCGCGCCTGAGCGCGTTCGCGTCAACCAGCGACGGATTCCAATTGGCGGAGATTGATTTCACATTACGCGGTCCGGGGGATTTGTTCGGCGAGCAGCAGCATGGCCTGCCGCCCCTGCGCATCGCAGACTTGCGACGCGATCAAGAGGTGCTCGTCGAAGCGCGACGCGTCGCCGAGGAATTGTTCTCGGCCGATCCTGGACTCGCGCGTGCCGAGCACGCGCGGCTGCGTCGACAGATGCTCATACGTTATGGCGACGCGTTGGAATTAAGCGACGTGGGGTGAAAACCCCCTACCGGACTGATGTTGCTGGTGGTTTCGACGTGTTCATTTGCGTTCGAATTTGGTGAATATTCCGTGAATCCAGTTCCTTGGCGATTGCGGCGAGTTGTTGCGTAACTCCATACGTTCTAGCATCTTAGGTCGCGTTGACGGCGCAGCATGGAAATTCCCCCAGACTAAGTTATTTCTTTTTCCTTGCGTTTATTGCCAAGTCATTTATGCTGGGGACTGGGGTGGAACTCTTTCAGTAGCTACTATGTGAATGTGACCGGCGGCAATGCGGCAGCGGTTGGGGCTGCCATTGAACTCGTCGTGCAGGTGTAGATATCCGTTGTCGACAATGTTTTAGGTTATTAGGAGTCCGCTAATGCTCCGCATCATCGAGTTGGAATCTGGTCGTACTTATTCCGCGCGCTGCGCGCTGGTCGCTGAGTTTGACCGCGGTCGCTCTGCTGGCCTCTCTGGCTGTTAGCTCCATTGCTTTCGCCGACCCGATATTGTACGGCGACCTCATGGGCGCAACGGTTACCTACACGGATATTCGAGAGAATTCCGGCACCGATCCTGGGTTGTTTCCGCCGAACCTGCCGGGCACGGGTCTGTTCGGCACGCCCGTCGTGACAGGCGACGCCTTGGACTTCACGCCGATCAATTTCTTCGCCCGTTCGACCATGGGCACTCCAATGTTCGACAGCACGGACGGTCACCTCACCTTTGGCGTCGTGGCAAAGCCCAACAACGCAATTACGAACATCAACTTCAACGAAGGCGGGGGGCTGTCGGTCGGCGGCATCGGAACCGACGACACATTTGTCGATGTGTCGGCCGTCGGCTTTGTCGATGTGCTTGAAATTGACGGGCACGCACCACCTGGAATGATTCAAATCCCGATCGACCTGACGTTTAGTTTCGGCGTCGCGGGAGATGGCACTTGGCGTCGTGTCTCCGAGGGATTTGCCAACGGAAAGCTCTGGTCCGGCAGCCAATTGATTGACATCAATAGCTGGCTGGTGGCTAACAATGTTCCGGTGACCTACGGTGCGACTAAGATCCAAGTTGCGCTCGATAATTCGCTCTATGCCCAGTCGGAGGCGACGGGCGGCGCATTCATTGACAAGAAGGACTTCGGCGGGTTGAGCGTGACGGTCAACGCGCCGAATATTCCGGAGCCGGGCACCGCGCTGCTCGCCTTGGTAGGCTGCTTGTTTGCCGCTGCGATACGTCGCAAGTCGCGCTAGCAACGCTGGGGGTAGTTCGTTGGATCGGGTTGGGTTGATTTCGGCCGGGTCGTTCGAGATTGGGTTTCGGGGTTGCTGAAGTTTGGGTCGGATTATCCACCAGCAAGGGTGGCAAGCGATTGTTTTGGAGACGGGTAGCGGGTCGTCCGTGGGTAGAGCGGAGACCTGCGTCGTTCGGATTGCCAATAATCGCACGGAAATTTTCGGGTTTTTGCTTGTGTTGGCGTGGAATTGCCGTATGATGACGGGTGCGGCCTGTGCCGCGCCGTGGGGTTTCGGTCGGGGTAGATTGCGTTCTCAGCTTTGCTTCTCGTGCATGCTAATGACAATCGGGATGTACAATGATTAAGAATCATTCGGTGGGCGGACGGTCGGTTGTGTGCGGCGCTTCATTCGTGACATCGAGCACTCGCCGTTGCCTTGTCGGCTTGATGGCTGCATCGCTTGCAGTGGCTGTTTTCTGGTTGCTGACACCCGCGGTGTCGCACGCCACGGTCATCAATTATCCGAACATGAGCGGTGCTTCGGTCGACTTTACCGCCATCAGCGAGAACACGCACGAGCCCGGTCCAAATCCGCTGTTCGGTGCGCCGGTGGTAGCCGGCGACGCGCTGGATTTCACACCGATCAATTTTGCCGCCAGTGCTTTGACCCCATCGACGTTCGATTTCCACGACGGATTTCTGACCTTCATGGCCGTCGCGAAAGCCGGCAACACGATTCAGAACATCCAGTTTGGTGAAGGTGGCGCGTTGAGCGTCGTCGGCTCTGGAAGTGATGATACCTTTGTCAACGTGTCTGCGGTTGGCTTCGTCAAAGTGCTGCAGATCGACGGTGCTCCGCTGCCGGTCAATACCGCCATTCCGCAAATTCCGATTACTCTAACTTTCAGCTTTGGCAACCTCGGCGACGGTTCGTGGGGGCGCTCCTCTGACGGTTTTGCAAATGGCCAGATTTGGACAGGCGGCCAGTTGATCAACATTACCCAGGAACTCATTGATCGCGGCATCCCGTTTGTCCAAGGTGCTACAAAGGTCACGATCGCCCTGGACAACGCCTTGTACGCTCAGTCGTCGGCTACCGGCGGCGCCTACATCGACAAGAAGGACTACTTCACCGTCACGTTCAATACTCCCGAGCCGACAAGCTGCCTGCTGGCGGCGTTTGGGCTGGTCGCCGGGTTGGTCGTCTCGCGCCGCTCACGCTAAACGATTGCGTCCAGGCTGAACGCGATGTGTCTCCGTTACTTCCTCGGACCGCGTCGATTTCGCTCAACGCCCGGGCTGTAGTTCTTTTGCCAGCCGGACCAGGTCAATGAACTCGGCCCGATAGCCGCCGGCGTCCTCACCGAGGCTGCTCTGGGCGATCTTGGCCGCCGTGTCGAAGGTGGCGTCGCCGCAGTACTCCGAGTTCCGCAGTACGAGGCCAAATTCGGCGACCGCGGCTGCGAAGCGGAAGTTGTCCGACGCGGCGTCGAATGCCTCGCCATCGTCCGTGGCGGAACATTCGAGCTTGCGGCTCACGTCACCCTCCGGCTGCTTGTAACGCATCTTGAGCGTCAACAACTCACGGCTCGCCTCGGTGGGATGGTCAATCTTGTCCGTCGCATCATTGTCCGCTGCGCCGCTGAGTCGCCGACAGACGTGATAGCCGGTCCTGCCTCTGGCGTCGGCTGATACTTCAGTTCGTCGACCGCCGGCACGCCGACCGGCTGGCCGGCCGGGATCACTTCATACAAAGCCGTCACTGCGTGGCCTGCCCCAATCTCGCCGGCGTCCTTCGTGTCGTCGTTGAAGTCTTCGGTCCGCAGCATTCGATTCTCATAGCCGATGAGCCGATAGCCGGCGACCTGGGCCGGATTGAACTCGACCTGGATCTTCACGTCCTTGGCAATCGTCATCAGCGTGCCGGTCATCTCCTCGACTAGCACCTTGCGGGCCTCGCGGAGATTGTCGACGTAGTGATGGTTGCCGTTGCCGCGGTCGGCGATCGTCTGCATCATCGCGTCGTTGAGATTGCCGCGACCGAAGCCGAGCACCGAGAGGAACACCCGCGTATCCTTGGCCTTTTTGGCGACCAACCGTTCGAGTTCGGCCGTGCTAGTGACGCCGACGTTGAAATCGCCGTCCGTGCAAAGGATCACTCGGTTGGTGCCACCCGGGATGAAATGATCTTCGGCGATTTGGTAGGCGAGCTGGATGCCCGCACCGCCGGCTGTCGAGCCGCCCGCCCGCAACCGGTCGAGGGCCCCGAGGATTGCAGACTGGTTGTCGCCGCGGGTGCTCTCAAGCGCCAGGCCTTCGCTACTGGCATAGACGACGATCGCCACGCGGTCGTTCTCGTCCAGCTCGTGCGTGAGCTGCCGCAAGCCGTCCAGCACAAGCGGTAGCTTGTTCGGCTCGTCCATCGACCCGGAGACGTCGACCAGGAACACCAGGTTCGATGGTGGCCGATGGTCGCGCTCGATCTCACGGCCCTTGATGCCAATCCGCACCAGCCGATGCTCCGGCGCCCAGGGGCAGCCGGCCACCTCGACATGGGCGGCAAACGGCGCATCGTCGTCGGCTTTCGGTCCTGCGTAATCGTAGCGGAAGTAATTCACCAGCTCTTCGATCCGCACCGCATCGGGCGGCGGCAGCTGCCGCATCTCCATGAGAAACTGCCGCACGTTGGCGTAAGACGCGGTGTCGACGTCGATCGAAAACGTGGAGACGGCGTCGCCACCGACGGCCTTGATGAATGGGTTTTCGTAGATGCGGGTGTAGTGGTCGCCGGGTGCCTGTGGACCGATGCCCAAGTCGCTTCGGAAATATTCTCGTTGCACACCGGCGACCGATCCCAAATCACTGTCGGCGTGAAAGTGGACTGACTTGTCCTCCGACAGGACTCGACCAAGCGGAACCGCTGCGTCGACGCCGTAGATCTCCTTGTACAACATGGGCCGTTCCGCAGGGCTAACCTTCGTCCAATCAATGTGGAGCGACCTCTCACTTTTGGCGTCAATCGCCTCGAGCTGCTGCGATTCGGCGTTTGAGAGAATCTCCTGCCGTATTAAAACCTGGCGGCCCTGATCTCGAATCGCAGACTTCAATTGTCCTGGAGATGCTGATAAGTTGACACTTGTCGGGCCGGACGCATCGTTGATGAGTTGTTGGCCACCACTCGAACTCTCCCGTGGCTGGGAAATGGAATTTTTTTTGGCCACACTCGCGCCGGCGGAGCGCCATGCAGCCTTTCTGAACTGGCCGTCCTGCGACAACATTATGGTGACGGCGACAAGCAGTGTCGCCGCAACAGCCAAAAGCGCGATTTGCCAACGACGCGAAGTCGACCGCAAATTGCCACGTTGCAGTGTCTCGTGACGGGCCAGTATTCGCGCGGATAAGTTGGGCGGCACCTCGCCGCCGACTGTTTCGGCCAGCGCTCGGTCAATGAGTCGGTCGTGGATGTCGGCGACGCCGGCGGGTTCGTAATTATCTTGGGGCTCTTTCATGGTTGGCTCTCGTTGCGCCGATCGGCGCTGTTGATTTTTCGTTCCACGCACTCGCGCAATAGCTCGCGGGTGCGGCGCAGCAGAGATTTGACGCCGTCGGGCTTCATGTCGAGCTTGACCGCGATGGCGTCGCGGCCGGCGCCTTGGCGGTAGTGGAGGTCGATCGCTTCGCGCGGCCGGCCTTCCAATTGTTCAACGCATTCGCCGAGGGCCTCCAAATAGCCGCCGAGACTGCCATCCGAGCCCGCGGCGGCGGCCCAAACGCTCTCGGCCGCTTCCAGCTCGACCGTACTCACCTCGCGGTGCTGCCTTCGCCGCAGGGCGAGCAGCTGGTGGCGAGCTAGGGTGCGAAGATAGCCGGCAGTTTGACGCGGGTCGCGTTGGACGAACTCAGCCCGAGCGAACGCCAGGAATGTCTCCTGAACCAGGTCATCGGCTTCCGTGCTTTCGGCCCCCAGGTACCGCAGATACCGCCAAACGCCCGCCTGGTGCCTTTGAACCAGGGTCGCCAGGTCGGTCGGCAGCTGAGGCGGTGCTTCGGTGGCCGTCATACCCCTTAGAGTGCGCTCGGGGGTGAAAAGGGTCCAAGAAAATGCCGATTTGGCAATAAATTCGGCGTCCCCGCGGATGCTAACACGATTCCGTGCCGGCGATCAGGTACCGGCGGCGATCGCTTCGCCGGCCTGCCAGCGCTCGCCGTCGCGCTCGATGCGGCGGTAGAGCGTGTCGCGTTCGACCGGTTCGCGGCCGGCTTCGACGATCAACCGGCGAATGTCGCCGACCGAGAGTATCTCCGGCGTCGTGGCGCCGGCGTCGTGATAGATCAGCTCGTGCCGCACGGTGCCGTCGAGGTCGTCGGCACCGTAGGAGAGCGCCACTTGGGCCGTGCCGATGCCGAGCATGATCCAATAGGCCTTCATGTGGGCGATATTGTCGAGCATCAACCGGCTCACGGCCATCACGCGCAAATCCACCAGGCTCGAGGGCTTCTTGATGTGCGCGAGCCCCGTGTTCTCGGGATGGAACGCCAGCGGGATGAACGTCTGGAGGCCGCCCGTTTCGTCCTGCAGTTCGCGGAGGCGCAGCAGGTGGTCGATGCGGTGGTAGGGCTGCTCGATGTGGCCGTAGAGCATCGTGCAGTTGGTGCGCAGGCCAAGTTCGTGGGCCGTGCGATGGACCTCGAACCAACGACGAGAGTCGGCTTTGTGCTCGCAAATCTGGTTGCGGACCTCCGGATGGAAGATCTCGGCCCCGCCGCCGGGCAAGCTGCCCAGGCCGGCCTCGATCATGTCTTCGAGCACGGCCCGGATGCTCTTGTCCGCCAGCCGGCAGAACCAATCGATCTCGACCGGCGTCCAGGCCTTGAGATGCAGCTCGGGGTAGGCCTCGTGGAGCGAGCGGATGATGCCCAGGTACCAGTCGTACTTTCGCTGATGGTGCAGGCCGCCGACGATGTGCATCTCGGTGCAGCCGGCCTGCGCCGCCTCGGCGCCCGAGCCAGTATCTCGTCGTCGCTCATCGCGTAACCCTTCGAGTCGCGCAAATTCGAGCGGAACGCGCAGAAACGTGCAGCGATAGACGCAGATGTTCGTCGGGTTGAGATGCGTGTTGATGTTGTAGTAGGCGGCGTTCCCGTTCTTCCGCTCGCGGACCAGGTTCGCCAACTCGCCCAACTCCGGCAGCGGCACGTCGGGCCGTTCGAGCACGAGGCCATCGTCGAAAGTGAGCCGCTCGCCGGCCTCGACCTTTTCGCGGATAGGCGTCAGAGTGGTGAAGACGTTCGCAGCATGGTTGCTCATTCAACATTCGTCATTCGGAATTTCGTCATTCGAGGCTCAATGACGAACACTCGAATGACGAGTTCGGTTGGGAAATTGACTACCGACTTGGACCCACAGTATCACCCATGACGCAACACGAGGTCTAGGGTGCCAACCGCAAACAGGCCCAGGCTGATCACCGCATTGACGTGGAAAAACGCTAGATTGACGCGCGACAGGTCGTCGGGCCGCACCAGCGAGTGCTCGTACACCAAGAGCACGGCCACGGCCGCGATGCCGGGCCAATAGATCCAGCCCAACAGCGGGTAAACCAGCGGCAGACAGGCCAGCAGAGCGATGGTGGCCAGATGGCACGCGGCGGCCAGCCGCAGGGCGGCCGGGATGCCGAGCCGCACGGGCACGCTGTGGAGCCCTGCCTGTGTGTCGACTTCGTAGTCCTGGCAGGCGTAGATGATGTCGAAGCCGGCTACCCAGGTGAGGACCGCCCCGCCGAGCACCAGGGCCGGCAGCAGGTCGGCCGGATCGGCGAGCACCGCCTCGCCGCGAATGGCGATCCAAGCGGCCACCGGCGACAGGGCCAGCGCCGTGCCGAGCCAGAAGTGGGCCAGAGCCGTGAACCGCTTCGCGTAGCTGTAGCCGGCGAGGAACGCGAGCACCGGCACCGACAGATAGAGCGGCAAGCGATTCGGCAGAAACAGCAGCGTCGACGGCGATGAAGCCGATGGCGCTGGCCGACGGCGAAAGAGCGTGACGCTCGCGACGCTCAAGTTGCCGGCCGGCAGATGGCGACTCGCGGTGCGGGGGTTCTCGGCGTCGAGCCGGCGATCGGCCAGGCGATTGGCCGCCATCGCAAAGCTGCGGGCCGTGACCATGCACAGCACGATGCCGACAAGCTGCTGCCACCGAATACGGCGCCGAGCTGCCAGGCCATCACGCCTGAGCCAGCATCGCAAACGGCAACGCGAAAAGCGTGTGGCAAAAGCGGATCAGCTCGAGGAAGTGGCGAATCGGTTTGAACACGAAAGTATTTTGGCAGGATAACAAGATTCTCAGGATCGATAGGATAGATGACGGCAGTGGCGAGTTCATTTCGAGATCGTGGGGCCGCGAGTATTCCGATGCAATTCTATTCCCACCCTGTGAATCCCTGCCGATCCTGTTATCCTGTCGACTAATCTTTATCTCCCCAGCGTTTGGTGAGCTGTGTTCGATGCCGAGTTGGTCGCAGATGCGCGCGACGACGAAATCGACCAGGTCGTTCACGTCGCGCACGCCGTGGTACCAGCCAGGCGACGCGGGCAGCACCACCGCGCCCGCTTCGGTGGCCGGCGCATGTTGTCGATGTGGGCCAGCGACAGCGGCGTTTCCCGCGGCACGAGGACCAGCTTGCGGCGTTCCTTCAAGTGCACTTCGGCCGCCCGCTGGATGAGGTTGCTGGCCGCGCCCGCGGCGACCGCACTGAGCGTCGTGCCGCTGCACGGGCAGATGACCATGCCGCCGGTCAGAAACGAGCCGCTGGCCATCGGGGCCATGAAATCTTGCCAGTGGAAGTATTCGATCTTGCCGCGGCGCTTCGTCCGCCGCAACCAGTGTTTCAAGCTGGAAATCCTCGAGGTCGATCGTCGAGACCAAGCTCCTGGCGAATCACGTCGCGGCCCGACGGGCTGATCGAAAGGTGCACGTCGCGCCCGCTCGCGCGCAACACTTCCAACAGCCGCACGGCATAGACCGCCCCGCTCGCGCCGGTGATGCCAATACAAATCGGATGTTTCATAGAATAGCTCTTTGCTGTTAGCTATTGAGCTCGTTTAGCCAGACAAGTCGAACGGCTAACAGCTAACGGCTAAGAGCTTGCAGCTTTCTTCCCCACATAAAGTGTAGCCACGCCCAAGGTGAGCGGATAGCAGCGGACGCTTTCGAGGCCCGCGGCCCGCATCCGCTCCGCGAGCGCTTCGCCTTGTGGAAACTGGCCGACGCTCTCCGGCAGGTACTCGTAGGCGGCCGACGAATTGCGGGCAATGAACTGCCCGATCCGCGGCAGCACGTAGCGGAAGTACCAGCCGTAGATCGACTTGAACGGCTGCCACGTCGGCGACGAAAATTCGAGCACGGCCACGCGGCCGCCCGGCGCGGCGACGCGAACCATTTCCGCCAGGCCGCGGTCGGTGTCAGAAACGTTTCGCAATCCAAACGCGACCGAAACGATTTGGAATTCGTCGGAGGGCAATGGCAGCGACTGGGCATCGGCCTCGAGGAACGTGATCCGCCCGCCCGCACCCGCTTGGGCCGACTTCTGCCGACCGATCTCCAGCATCTCGTGGCAGAAGTCGGCGGCGACGATGTTGAGCTTCCCGCCGGCCGCGCGATCGAACGCCAGCGCCAAGTCGCCCGTGCCCGTGCAGACGTCGAGAATCGGCAGCGGCCCCTCCGGCCGCACGTGCCGCACCGTCCGCCACCTCCAGTAGTGGTCGATGCCGAGCGAAAGCAGGTGGTTCAGGAAATCGTACCGCGGAGCGATTTGGCCGAACATCCGGCGGACGCGTTCGGGCGATTTGTCGACGGGAGGATGCGGGATGCCGGGGGCAGGGAACAGGGGCGTAGTCGCACTCTTCTCCCTGCTCCCTGCATCCAGCATCCCGCATCCTTCCTCACCGATAGTCGTCGTTTCGTTTGCCACTGTTCCAATAGAGCGATATCCGCCACAATTTCAACCGCACAAACAGGCGGTGATTCACATGCAGCAACTCCGAGTCCACAATTTGCCGGGGCAAATCGCCGCAGAGGACCTGGCCGGCAGCACGGTCGTGGTGATCGACTTGCTGCGGGCGTCGTCGACGATCTGCCAGGCACTCGCCGCGGGGGCGACCGAGGTCGTGCCGTTTTTGGAGGTCGAGGATGCCTTGGCTGCGGCGGCAATTGACCGAACAAACGTCGTGCTCGGTGGCGAACGGGGCGGGAAGCAAATCGACGGCTTCGACCTCGGCAATTCGCCGTCGGAGTACACACCGGCCTCGGTCGGGGGGCGGCGCGTTTATCTCACGACAACCAACGGCACTCGGGCTCTCGATTATGCGCGGCAAGGCGCGCCGCGTGGTCGTCGGCTCACTGCTGAACCTCTCGGCCATCGTGGCGTCTATCCGAGACGAGTCGCGGGTCGACGTCCTCTGCGCCGGCACCAACGGCGTCGAATCGCGGGAAGACATCCTCGCGGCCGGCGCGATGGTGGAGCTACTGGTCGCGTGCGATCGCGCCGCGTGGCAACTCAACGACGCGGCCGAAGCAGCACTCGCCGAATGGCAAGAACGTGGAAACGACCTGGCCGTCGAACTTCGCACGACGCCCGGCGGCCGCAACCTGCTGGCGATCGGCATGGATCACGACTTGGTGGACTGCGCACGCGTCGATGCGCTCGCGATCGTGCCAGAACTCGACATTCCCGCCTGGCGAATCACCCTGCCGTAGACGTTCGCTCGCTATCGCCGTTAAAATAGTGCTCTCCATTTTTTGACAGGATTACAGGATTTTTCAGGATTTACAGGATTCGGAATCTGGTTGGACGAAGGTGTGCGGCACGTGCTCGCACCCTGTGAATCCTTCCGATCCCGTTATCCTGTCAAGTATTCTGTTCGACGTTTTCAAACGAGTTGCCATCATGGACATGGACAAGCTAGTGGCCCTTTGCCGGCGGCGGGGGTTTTTGTTTCAGTCGAGCGAAATCTACGGCGGCCTGAACGGCTTCTGGGACTACGGCCCCTTGGGCGTCGAGCTGAAGCGGAACATCAAAGAGGCCTGGTGGCACGACATGGTCGCCGCCCACAACGAGCTGGTCGCCCCGGCCGGCGCGCCGACGCCCTACGAAATGGTCGGCCTCGATTGCTCGATCATCATGCACCCGCAGGTCTGGAAGGTCTCGGGCCATTACGACTTGTTCTGCGACATGATGGTCGATTGCCGGGAGTGCAAAGGGCGGTGGCGGGCCGACCATTTGCAGTCGGCCGAGTGCCCGCGGAAGCCGAGCAAGCATCCGGGCGAATTCGAGAAATGCCAACTCACCGAGCCGCGCGAATTCAATCTGATGTTCAAGACGATCGTCGGCGCGATGGGCACCGAAGAGGATGCGGCCTTCCTGCGGCCCGAGACGGCCCAAGGCATCTTCGTCAATTTCAAGAACGTCACCGACAGCACGCGGGTGAAAATCCCGTTCGGCATCGCCCAGGTCGGCAAGAGCTTCCGCAACGAGATCACGCCGCGGAACTTTACGTTTCGCTCCCGCGAGTTCGAGCAGATGGAGATCGAGTTTTTCTGCCACCCGAATGCGTCGCGCAAGTGGTACGAATATTGGCGCGACCGGCGGATGGCGTGGTACAAGGGGCTGGGCCTCTCCGGCGAACGGCTGCAGCTCCGCGAGCACGCCCAGGACGAACTGAGCCACTATTCGTGCGGCACGGCCGACATCGAGTACGCGTTCCCGTTCCTCGCTGCCGGCGAGTACGGCGAGCTGGAAGGGCATCGCCCATCGCGGCGATTTCGACCTGCGGAGCCACATGGAGGGCAAGCTCGTGAAGAACGCAGAGGGTTGCCTCGAAGTGGAACTCGGCCCCGACGGAAAGCCGAAGCACAAAGGCAGCGGCCGCGACCTCACGTACCGCGACGACGCGACCAACGAGCGGTTCACGCCCCACGTGATCGAGCCGTCGGCCGGCGCCGATCGGGCGACGCTCGCGTTCCTCTGCGAAGCCTATCACGAGGACCAAGCCCCCGACGACAAGGGCGACATGCAGACCCGCACGGTGATGAAGTTCCACCCGCGGATCGCGCCGGTGAAGGCGGCCGTGTTCCCGCTGGTGAAGAAGGACGGCATGCCCGAGGCGGCCGCCGAGATTTACGCGGCCCTCAAGAAGCGATTCAACGTGTTCTACGACGAGAAGGGCGCGGTCGGCCGCCGCTACCGTCGCCAAGACGAAGCCGGCACGCCGTTCTGCATCACTGTCGACGGCCAAACGCTCCAGGACGGCACTGTCACGATCCGCGATCGCGACTCGCTCAAGCAGTGGCGCGTGAAGAGTGCCGACGTGGTCGAGGAGATTGCGCAGCGGGTCGAGGCATAGAGGACTCGAAGCTCTGCACAATAGCTGGCGAGCTACGTCTCGCCGGATTCGTGCCGTGTTCGCGTTTAAAGCCGTCCGGTGACGCGTAGGTCGCCGGCTATCTTTGATGATTGCTGCACCGCATCACCACTGGCTGCCCAGCCGCGTCGCCAATTGATCGAGCTGCCCCTTGAGATTCGTGAGCAACATCTGCGGGCTCGCGCCGCGGACGAGCTCGGCGTAGAAGGCCGGAGCGCCGCCCCGCATCGCGGAGAGGGCGTCGGCCGTGCGTTGGAGTTGGCCGAGCTCGGCGTGAACTTCTTGCAGTTTTGCGCTGGCGTAGCGGCTGCTGCGCCAGAGCCGCGTCACCACAAGCACCAGGCCGAAGATCAAGAGCCCCTGGCCGGCGAGCGTCAGGGCCAGCGCGTGGTCCCAGAACTCGGAGCCGCCGTGGGCGATCGCCCAGCCAATGATGCCTAGCCCCGTGGCGAGCGACGTAAATCCCAGCAGCGTGACGAACCAGGCGACGTACTGGCCGAATTCGGGGCGCGGCACCTTCGTCGCATGTGCAGGTTTGGCGTAGCTGCCCGGGTCGACGATCGGCGAGGCGGTTTGCTCTGCCAGCTCGGCAAACACATTTTGCTGCGAATCGTCGCGCCGCTGCCTGCCGGCCGCATCGTGACGCAGTTTTCGGCCGAGCTCACGGCTGCGGCGGCGGAGTTGCCAATCGTCGGCCACGACCGGCGGCCGGCTGTCGACGAGCTCCAACGCGACGTCGTCGTCGAGCGCGATGCCGGCCTCGCTGATGCCGACCGCATGCGGCGGACGCAAGGTGGCATGGCAGCGCGAACAGGCGAGCCTGTTCGAGCCCGAGCTACCAATCGCCGGCACGTCTTGTTGACAGTTGCTACACCACATGAGTCGTTGGCACAGAGCAGAAAGGAAATACGAGAAAAGTCGAGCGACTTGCTAGCAGTGCCGGCACTCGCCCCGATTGCCGGATGCACATAGCCGCGCTAGTCAAATCGGCAGGCGCGGATGGGAGACTGTAGCGATTTGGCAAGATTTGACGACCCCGCCGACGCTTGCAGTTGCGCGAACCCATAGCTGCGAGCCAACGGATCGCCGCCGCTCAGAGCTTCGACTCGTTCCTAGTGCAAGTCGCACGGGCGTGTAGCGTGTGCCCCGTTGTGTTATTCAGACGAAAGCGACAAAAAAAAGCCGCTATAGTTCGGTGAAACGCGCTCTAGTGCTTCGGCTCGTACCATTCGCCGCGAAGCCAAGCGACGAGCAGGTCAAGCTCCTCGGGGCTGAGTCGGTTGCCGGCCGGGTCGTCGCTCTCCGCGAAGGCGGGCATGCGGTCGTTCGTATCGGGATAGAATCGCTCGCGCTCCGGGTTGCTGATGAATGCCTTCAGCCACGCTGCCGACGCGTAGCCCGTCAGATCGGGCGCGAGGCCCAGCTCGCCGTCGTCGTGAAACTTGTGGCAGTCGACACAGGCAAACTCCTCGACGATCGCGGTTCGTCCGGCGGCGACGCGCTGGTCGAGATCGGAGATCGCGCCGACATTTTGGCCGGCTTCGGCGGCGAGCGCGAACGGCGACGTTTTCGACCTTCTCGCGCAACTCGGTCCGCGCTTTTGTCGTCGAGGTCGGCCGTTGCATCTGGGCCCAAATTGTCTTCGACCCAAGTCGTCATGTCGCCGTCTTTGAGCTTCGTGTTGCCGAAGTAGCGCGGTCCGGCGATCTGATGTGGATCGAGGATGCCGCGGAACCAGCCGCGAGTGCCGATGCCCCACAGGTTCGACGCGGTTGGATGTTCGACGACTATTTCCTGCGACGGCTCGACCAGCGCGTCGTTCACGACGAAATGGCTGTGGCAGGACGCACAGTGCTCGCGGAACAACCTCGGGCCTTGAGTTTTCGCATCGGCGCGAAGCATCGCCAGAGCGCCCGCGGGTGGAATGCCGCTCGGCGAACCGGCCAGCTCGACCGCTCGCTCAGCCTTCGCCTGGGCGTCGGCCACTGCGGCGAGAAAATGCTGCGAATGTTCCGTCTCGCCATTGAGGTCATCCCGCGTCGCGATGGCGGTCAGCACGCCGGCTCCAATCAAAAGCGCGAAAGTCCACATCACGTTAAAGCGATGGCCGAGCTCCCAACGACCGACGATCGGCATCAGAAACAGCGAGAACATGATCAACCCAGGCACCACGATCGCGCCGACCACAGGTGGGAAGGCTTCGAGATACTTGAGGAGTTGAAACAAGAACAAGAAGTAGTTTTCTGGTCGTGCGGCGGAGTAGTTCTCGGCCGGGTCGGCCGGAGCGCCGAGCTCGGTGCCAAAAATATCGCCGCGCGGCATGTCCGGCGGAGCGATCGACCAGTGGCGAAACACCAGCACCAACACCACAATCGATCACGGCCAAGCAGGCCACTGCGTCGCGGAGCACCTGGTCCGGCCAGAAAGTCGTATCGGGCTTCGTATACGGCTCGCGAGCCTTGAGCCCGTGGCGGCGGAACAGCGCGACGTGGATCACCGTGCAAACGATGAGCAAGCCCGGCAGCACGCCAGCGTGCAGCGCGAAGAAGCGGGTGAGCGTGTGGTGCCCGTATTCGCTGCCGCCCACGAGCAGCTTCTGCAGCGACGTGCCGACCAGCGGCACGAGCGCGACCATGTTCGTCGCCACCTTCGTGGCCCAGTAGCCTTTTTCGTCCCACGGGCAGCGAGATAGCCGGTCAGCGCGAGCCCGAGCACCAACTGCATCATTACCAGGCCGATCCAGAAATTGATCTCGCGCGGCGCGCGATACGCCCCATCGACGACCACTTGCACGAAGTGGATCGCCAGCAGCACGACCATCGCGTGGGCCATGAAGTGATGCACGCCTCGCAGCAGCCAGCCGCCGGTCATGTCGTGCTGGATGTAGTAGACGCTCTCCCACGCCGTCTGGGCGCTGGGACTGTAGGCCGACCAGAGGATCACGCCGGTGACGATCTGTACGACGAACGCGAACACCAGCGTGCTGCCCCACACGTAGCGCCACCGTGCGCCGCCGGGGATGTGCTCGAAGAGCGCGTCGTGCACCAGGGAGCGATAGCCGGTGCGGTCGTCGAGCCATGCCAAAAAGCCCATCATCCGACGAGAATCCTTTCCGCGATGCCGGTTTGAAACCGCGCCCGTTCGACCCAAATTTCCTGCTGGCCGCCGCTCTCGACGAGCTTCACTGCCAGTGGGTCGAGGCCGCGCAGACTGGGGCCGAAGAGCTTCCTTCCGTCCTTGGCAAACGCGCTGGCGTGGCAGGGGCAATCGAACTCGCCCTTGGAGCGGTTGAAATCGACCGCACAGCCAAGGTGCGGGCAGACGCTCGAAAAGGCGCTAATCTTCGCACCGGTGGCCGTGTCGGTGCGGGTGAGAAACGCCGTGCCGACTCGCTGGGCCGGCGAGCGGGTCCAGGCGTCGACCACGTCGTCCGTGAGTGCGAATTGGTGCGGAACGCCGTCGGCGGGGAGCACGTCGAGCGGGCCGACGCGGACAAATCTTACGGCATCATCCGATTCCGCGACCCCACCGCCTTTCCCGCGGCGACGCAATGGATCGAACAGTACGCCGAGTCCGGCCGCGAAGGGAAACACGGCCACGATCCCGCCAATCACGATCGCCGCGGCGCTTGCCAAGAAGTTGCGCCGCTCGTTCGGCTTCGGCTCGGCGATCGGTGAGTCGACGACGTGCTTCATGCGGGCATTCTAACCGAAAGATGCCGAGCGATCGTTAGAGCGCTTTGCGGACCGCCGCGGTAAGCGCCGCGACCGCCGGTGCTAGCGGGCCCGGATAGCGCACGCCGGACGCCGCCGCGTGACCGCCGCCGCCAAACTGTTCGGCGATCTTGCGGACGTCGAAGCCCGTGCGACTGCGGAGGCTGATTTTGGTTTCATCGGGCCCGAGCTCGAGGAACAACAATCCAACCTCGACTCCGGCGACGCCCAACAGCCGATTGACCACGTCCTCGGTGTCGGTCGCTTCGGCGCCCGTTTCGGCAAGATCCTCGCGGCGTCGCAGCGCTGTAGATCAGCCGGCCGCCGAGCTCTACCTTCGCGGCACTCAAGATGCGGCCCTGCAAGATGCAATCGGGCGAGCGTGTTTTTTTCGTACAGCGCGGCGAAGACGTCGCCTGGCTTAGCGCCCGAGTGGACCAGCCTACCAGCCGCGGCAAACGTGAGTGCCGTCACTGAATTGAAGCGGAACCAACCGGTGTCCGTCGCGATCGCGGTAAACAGCGGAACCGCGATTTCAGGCGTCACCGCGACGCCCAGCGCGTCGATCGCACCCAGCACCAGCCGTCCCGTCGCTTCGGAATCGGTGTCCTTAAAAACCATGGCGCTCATGTCGTCCTGGCTGACGTGATGATCGATCACGATTTTCTTGGCCGTCGACTCGCGGACCACGTCGGCCATCGGGCCGAGTTGTGCCCAAGCGCTGGTGTCGAGCACCACGATCACGTCGGGCCGCACTTCAGCTCGCCTGCACGTCGCGGCCAAGCACCGAGACGTCGTTCTGTGGATCGATGAACGCAATGTGCGGCGGCACCGCGTCGCCGTTGACGATCTGGACCTGTTTCCCAATCGCCCGCAGCGCCAGCGTCAGCGCCAGTTCGCTGCCGATCGCGTCGCAATCGGGGCGCATGTGGCTGGTGAGCACAAACGAGTCGTGCTGCTTGACAATTTCCACAAATGGTCGCCAGTCGATCGACATAGCAAAGACATCCGCAATACGTGGGCGACAGCCGCGAGCCAACGGCTCGCCGGCAAACTGCTCTATCCGTTCGCAATCCGCTTCGCTTCTTTCACGTCGACCTTCAATTGCTCGACGAGCGCGTCGACGGACGGGAACGGCCGAATGTCCCGCAATCGGGCCAGGAAGTCAACCTCCATCGGTTGGCCGTAGAGCGATTCCTGCTGGCCGATGAGGTGAATTTCGACGCGGACCGACTCGTCGCCAAACGTGGGGCTGGTGCCCAGATTGATCGCCGCGGGCCAGCGTTCGCCGCAGACCCAGGCTCGGCCGGCGTAGACGCCCGCGGCCGGCAGCAGCGTGTCGATGCCGGCCAGGTTCGCCGTGGGGAAGCCAATTTTCGTCCCCCGGCCGGCCCCGTGCGTGACCATGCCGCGAATGCGGTAGGGCTGCGAAAGGAGCCGGTTCGCGCCGGCGAGGTCGCCCGCGGCAATCAGTTGCCGAACCCGCGAGCTGGAGACAAGTGCGCCGTCGATTTCCACCGGCTCGACGACGTCGAGCGAGATGCCGGCCGCCGAGGTCAGCTCCTCGAGCCGGGCGATCGTGCCTTCGCGATTGTGACCGAAATAAGAAGTTCGCGCCCTCGACCATCGCTCTCGAGTCGAGCGTGCCGCGAACGATGGTCTCAAAAAAATCATGGGCCGACAGTTGGAGCAGGGCCAGGTCGGTCGGATAGGCGACGATCCAATCGACGCCGGCGGCATTGAGCAGCTCGGCCTTGCGTTCGGTCCAGGTGAGCGGCGGCGGAGATTGCTCGGGCCGCAACAGCCGCACCGGATGGGGATCGAACGTAAAGACGATCGCCGGCCCGCGGACTGCTTTCGCGCGTTCCAGCAGCCGCCGCACGATGGCCACGTGCCCGCGATGCACGCCGTCGAAATTGCCGATCGCCACCGCACCGCCATGGGCCCCGGCCGGAAAGTCCTTCAATTGGCGGATGATGTGCATGGGGAGGAGTCAGGATTCAGGAGTCAGGAAGAAGAGTCGACGGGGCCAGCGATCTTCCTGGCTCCCAACTCCTAGCACCTCGCATCCTACCCCAACAACAGCGGGGCGTCATCCTCACCGTCGCGCTCTTCCCACTGGCGACGGACTTCCGACAGGCCGTAGACGCAGAGCTCGAACTGCTCGCTCAGCCGCTTGAGAATGTCGACCGGCGCGGTCTCCTTTTCGACCGGGATCGTGCTGGCGATCCAATAGGCCCGCTTGCCCTGCTCGTTGGTAGTCGAGGAAGGCGTCTTTGCCGCCGCGGCGCATGCCGTCGGCCACCTCGGGATAGACGCCCGTCCAGAACAGCGTGAAGTCGCCGATGTGCCGATGGACCTGCTGCCGGGCCGAGCCGGCGCGATGCTCGGCCTCGACGAGCATGTCGGACACCTGCACCAGCCGCTCGCCGCGCGGAGTGCGGACCGGGTAGATCTCGTCCGATCGCACGAAGCGGACCAACAGCTCCGAGAGGTAGTCCACCAGCGGCGGGTCGGCGACGCCAAGCCGCGTGTGGAAAGCATACTCCGTGAGCCCGGCAAAGAAACGGCGCAAAACCTGAGCACGATTATCGGCACGCATCAACAGTTTCCTCCTCGCGCGCCGCTGCCCTTGCAGGGGGAGGAACGTGTCCGTCAGTCGCCGCACAATGAGTCAGCGGCAGGTCGTGCTCAATCGTTTCGAGGAGCGACCCGCCGCCTGAAGCAAACCAAATCGGGGGTCGGCCGAGACGCGCCAGCCGCAACACCGGCCGCCTCGACCCTCTCAATTGTACCTTGGCCGCGCGATTCGGGTCAAACCAAATGTGCAGGCCAATGCACCTTCTTTGCTATCGGATGGCGGCCGGCTCTGTGGCTTAGCGGGAATCGAGCGCCGCAAGCAATTCCTCGGCATACTTCCCCACGTCGGCCAGCACCTCGTCACGCGGCCGCTCGCCCGCCGTCGCGATCCGCCGCACGATCGCCGAGCCGACGATCAGCCCGTCGGCCACCGGCGCGAGCAGTTTCACGTGCTCCGGCCGACTGATGCCGAAGCCGATGCAGATCGGCAAGTCGGTCTGCGTGCGGAGCCAACCGACATTGTCGACTAGCTCAGGCGGCAGCTCGGTCCGCTCGCCCGTGATGCCGGCGACGGAGACATAGTAGAGAAAGCCGGTCGACGTGGCGGCAATCCGCACGGCCCGCTCGCGCGGCGTCGTGGGCGTGACGAGCTGAATGAGGCTCGCGTCGCGGGCGGCACAAATCTTGGCCAGCCCGGCCGATTCCTCCACCGGCAGGTCCGGCACGATCAGCCCCGCAACGCCCCGCGCACGGACGTCGTCGACGTACTTTTCGACGCCGTGTCGATAGACGATCGCGTAGCTGACCATCGTCACCAGCGGCGCGGCCACCGTCGGCGCCACTTCGCCGAGCGTCGCCAGGATGTCGGCGAGCTTCACCTTCTGTTCCAGCGCCCGCGTGTAGGAAGCCTGGATCACCGGCCCGTCGGCGATCGGATCGCTATACGGAATGCCGACCTCGCAGAGGTGGCAGCCGCGAGCGACCAGCTCTTTGATCACCGCCGCGGTAAACTGCAAATCGGGATCGCCCGCCGTGACGAACGGCATCAGCGCTTTGCGTTTCTCGCGGCGGAGCTTCGTGAATAGGTCGTCGATCGCGGGCATGACTTCTACGTACCGTCGTGGTATACTTATAGACAACTCGTGGACATCGATCTCAGCGGGTGTCTCTCATGAATGCATCACAACTTGTCGAATTGATGAATCGAACACCGTTTGCCCCAATCGAGGTCCATCTCACGAACGGCACGGCGATTCGTGTTGAACAACCATACGACGTAGCCGCACGCCCCAATAGCTCCGACTGCCTCATTTTTGAAGGCGACCGCTGGCGATTCATTGCGTATCGCAACATTGCTGAAGTAATTACGACGCCCGTCAACGGCTCGTAGGCGAGTTGCTTTCTCCCTTCAGCCGCGCAATCTCCGCCGCGTCCTTGTCGCCGCGGCCGGAGAGGCAGACGACGATCACTGGTCCTTCGGCTTGCCGCGGGCAAGCTTCATCGCCTGGGCAACCGCGTGGGAACTTTCCAGCGCGGCCAGGATGCCCTCGCTGCGGGCCAGGGCGTCGAACGCGGCCATCGCGTCGGCATCGCGGCAGCTGGTGTACGTGACGCGGCCCGTGTCCTTCCAGTAGCTGTGCTCCGGGCCGACGCCGGGGTAGTCGAGGCCGGCCGACATCGAGTGGACGTCGCACGTCTGGCCGTCGTCGTCCTGCATCACGTAGCTGAAGCTGCCGTGGAGCACGCCCGGCTGGCCGTAGGTGAGCGGGGCCGCGTGGTCGCCCGGCTGGTCGCTGCGTCCGCCGGCTTCGACGCCCACCAGCGCCGACTTCCTTGTGCTCGATGAACGGATAGAACATCCCGGCCGCGTTGCTGCCGCCGCCGACGCAGGCGACCACCGTGTCGGGCAGCCGGCCGAGCTGGGCCCGCGACTGCTCGATCGTCTCGCGGCCGATCACCGACTGGAAGTCGCGGACGATCCGCGGGAACGGATGCGGGCCGACGACCGAGCCGAGGATGTAATGCGTCGTGGCCACGCTCGACATCCAGTCGCGCATCGCTTCGTTGATCGCGTCGCGCAAGGTCCGCGAGCCGCTGGAAACCGGCCGCACCTCGGCGCCGAGCAGCTTCATGCTGAACACGTTGGGCGCCTGGCGGCGGATGTCTTCCTCGCCCATGTAGACGACGCACTCCAGGCCGAAGTGGGCACAGGCGGTGGCCGTGGCGACGCCGTGCTGCCCGGCGCCGGTCTCGGCGATCACCCGCTTCTTGCCCATCCGCAGCGTGAGCAGCGCCTGGCCGAGCGTGTTGTTGATCTTGTGGGCGCCGGTGTGGTTGAGGTCCTCGCGCTTGAGCCAGATTTGGGCCCCGCCGCATTGCTCGCGTGAGCCGCTTGGCAAAATAGAGCGGCGACGGCCGGCCGACGTAATTCTTGAGCAGGTCGGCCAGCTCACTCTGAAACGCCGGGTCGAGCCGCGCCTTGTCGTAGTCGACGGCCAGCTCATCGAGCGCGCGAATCAGCGTCTCCGGCACATAGCGGCCGCCGAACGCCCCGAAACGCCCCGCGGCGTCGGGAACTTGGGAAACAGCGGTGGTTGCGGCGTTGGCCATCAGTGGTGAAAACTCCTTGCGTTGATTCTCGACTGCGAATGCCGCAGAATCAAGGGCGTCAGCCCGTTGGCGTCGGAGGCCACGCCGAATGTCCGAGAGTTCGCCACATCTCAGGTGATTCGGCGTGGCCGCCGACGCCAATCGCCCGTCTTGTCCCGTCATGCCCGAACTTCCCGAAGTCGAAACGATGCGTCGCGGCGTTCTGGGCATCGTCGGCGGCCGCATTCGCGACGTCCAGCGCGCGGCATGCCGCCGCAAGCCGATCGCCATCACGCCCCGAATCGACCACTTCCGCCGCCGTGTCGTCGGCCGCACCATTCGCGCCGTCGACCGCGTCGGCAAACGCGTCGTATTGCGGCTCGACTCGGCCGACGCGATCGTGCTCGAGCCGCGGATGACCGGGCTGATCCTCGTGGCCGATCCGCCCAGCCGCGAGCACCTGCGGTTCCGCTGCTCGCTCACGGGTAGCCGCAGCCGCGAACTCCTGTATTGGGACCGTCGCGGGCTGGGAAATGTTCGCCTGTTTTCGCCGGCGGAATTCGAGACCGCGTTTGGCCCGGAGAAATTGGGGCCCGACGCGCTGGCGATGACGGCCGAATTGTTCCGCTCGCAGCTCGGCGGCAGCCGCCGGGCGGTGAAGGTCGCACTCTTGGATCAACGGGCGGTGGCCGGCATCGGCAATCTGTACGCGTCCGAAATCCTGCACGCCGCCGGCATCCACCCCGAGCACGCCGCTGCAACAGGATCACCCGCGCCCAATGGCAACGCCATCGCCGACGCAACGCTCGCCGTCCTCGAAACCGCCATCCGCTACGAAGGCTCGACCCTCGGCGACGGCACCTACCGCAACGCCCTCAACCAAGCCGGCAGCTACCAGAACCACCACCGCGTGTACGACAAAGCGGGCGAGAGATGCTCGCGCTGCGGGGGCGACTCGCGAATCGCCCGCATTGTGCAAGCCCAGCGGTCGACGTTTTTCTGCCGCAATTGCCAGCGGAAGTAGCTTTTTGCATTTTACCGGCCGATTCGCTCTAATGGACCCGGCTGGGGAAGAAAGGACTTTCACTATGGCATCGCGTCAGGATCATTCGGCGGCGTGTGATTGTTGTGACGATCTGTTTACCAGCGAATCGCGCCTCGTGCGGCGCGACTTCTTGAAGACGGCCGGCGGCGTGGCGCTGGGGGCCGGCGCACTTGCGGCTGGACTGCCGGTCGGGCGCGTGGGGGCCGAAGCCAAAGCGGCCGCTGATGCTGCTACGCCCTCTTCGCCCGAGTCGCTCGTGAAGGTGCTCTACGACGCCCTCTCGCCCAAGCAACGCGAGGCGATCTGCTTCCCGTGGAATCACCAAGATCCCGAGCGCGGCCTGCTGCGGACCCGCGTCGCCAACAACTGGGACATCACCGACTACTTCATCGTCGACGACGACTTCTACACCAAGGATCAGCAGCACATCATCCGCGGCATCTACGAGGGCATCATCAATCCCGAGTGGCACGCGCGGATCGACAAACAGCTCGACGACGATGCCGGCGGCTACGGCGAGCAGAACAGCATCGCCATCTTCGGCGAGCCGGGCTCCAAGCAGTTCGAGTTCGTGATGACCGGCCGGCACATGACGATCCGCTGCGACGGCAACACCGCGCCAGCACGTGGCTTTCGGCGGGCCGATCTTCTACGGCCACGCCGCCGACGGCTTCAACGAAGGCCCGACCCACCCCGGCAACGTCTTCTGGCCGCAGGCTCAAGCGGCGAACAAGCTCTACCAGATGCTCGACAAGCACGCAGCGCGACGCAGGCCCTCGTGCGCCGCGGCCTGCCGGAAGAGAATCGCGTCGGCTTCCGCGGCAAGAACGGCAAGTTCGCAGGCATCGCCGTCTCGGAACTCTCCGGCGACCAAAAGGACCATCTCCGCCAAGTGATGGCGAAGCTCGTCGAGCCCTATCGCCAGAGCGACCGCGACGAAGCCATGCAGTGCCTCAAAACGCAAGGCGGCCTCGACGCCTGTCACCTCGCCTACTACGCACAAGACGACATCGGCAAAGACGGCGTCTGGGACATCTGGCGCCTCGAAGGCCCGTCGTTCGTCTGGCACTACCGCGGCGCACCGCACGTGCATGTCTGGGTCAACGTCGCCGACGATCCAAGCGTGAAGCTCAACGCATAGTGCGAGTATCCCGACGATTCGAAGGTTGCCGCGGACGCGACTCCCTCACGGCGCAACGCGCGTGATCGTGATCTCGTGCGTCACGGGGACCATTGCGGCATGGATCGCGTCGGCCAGGGGTTGCCGCTGGGCCTCGGTTTCGGCCACCGCCTTGTCGAGATCGGCCTTCCCTCGCCGGCCATGAAACACATTCTTCACTTGCCCGGTCTCGAAGGCCTGCTTGGCCGCGACCGCCCGATCGACGCGGTCAAAAGCATCCGAAAACGGATTCTGCGGGAACTCTTCCGCCAGGTTAATGCCGGCCGCCAATTCGCTGGCTAAGAACTCCTTCGACTGATCGCCCCACTCTATTCGATACCGCCCGTCGGCCAGCCCGGTCGCCGTGAGCTTGAATTGGTTGAGATCCTCGTTGAATGGCACCAGAGTCATCCCCGAGCGGATGGAATTGTCGCTATCGATCGATCCCAACGCGCAAAACGGGTAGCGAGCGCTCGTGACACGGAATTTCCCGCCGCCCAGCGGTTCAATCGAGTGTCCCTCGGAAGCCGTCGCAGTACCTTCTGCCATGTCGACTGACAGGTCGGCGATTTTGCCGTCCAGACCCATCGCGCAGATAGGCGTAGGCCATGATCACGTGCCCCGCCCAGCCCGGGTGAACGCCGTCCTTGCCGGCCACTTCGTACGGCTTGTCGGCCGTCGCGCCGTGCTGGCCGGGTGCGAACACCTGCGCCTGCAACATCGGCCAGAACACGTCGGCAAATGCGACGTTCTCCGATTGCGCTACCTCGATCGCAATGTCGCGCAGTGCGCAGAGATTCTCGTTCTGCTCGTCGAGCGTTCCGCTGCGGCTGTCGACCCAAGATGCCGTTTTCCCTGTGCAACCGGGCGAACCAAGCACGACGCGCACCCCGGCGTTCTTGAACTTCTGCACGATCGCCCGGTAATGGTCCTCGTACCACTGGCCATTGGTGACGTCGAACGGCCGGTACCGCGCGTCGTTCATGCCGTACGAGAGCGTGGCGATCGTCGGCTCGAATCGCAAGCAGTCCTGATCCATCCGCCCCAAAAACCCGTCCGTCTTCTCACCGCTCCAACCGTATTGCCGCGCCGTGATCTCCAGCTGCGGCACGCAAGCGGTCAGATACGTTTCGATGATTCGCGAATACAGTTTCTGCTCGGTAATCGAGTCGCCACAAATCGCCAGCCGATCGCCGCGCTGCAATATGAGTGGACCGACCGGCGGCGCCTTCGCAGATTGAACTTGCGAAACGCTTCATCGTCCGGCTTGACCTCGTACTCATACGGACCGAATTCGACCGCCGCAGCCGGCGCCCGCTGTTGCTGCGCCCGCCCAATCGAACTCCCCGCCGCCACCACAAAACTAACTAGCGACACCAACACGCCCAAGTGACGATTTCCCGACAATGCGTTCATGAAGAGGTCCCCCACGGTGAGTGGTCAATTACGGACTGTCGATTATAACGTGCCGTCCGCCGCTTGCAGAAGAAACGTCGAGTTCGGCGCGTCGCGTCACGCGGCTCGCCGGTTTCCCCCGATGCATGGCAGTTTGCCCCATCGCTCATCCCATGTTCTATAGTTTTAGGGGTGCTGCGGAGCTGCCCGCACGCTGTTGGCATTGGGTAAATATTGTTGCGCGAGATGCCGGATGGTCGAATTCTTGATCCGCAAGCTGCTGACCGATTTCAGCCTGGTCATGCTCGTCGCGGCGATTGTCGCGGCAGTCGTTTGCCACGTCCGCCATCGCGGTCAGTCGCAGGGTAAGCCGTCCAGTCGCTTTGCCAACCGGTTGCTCGGCTGGCTGCTCCTGGTCGCCGTCGGCCTGCCCGGCGTCTACACCTTCGTGATGCACGTCTTCTTCCCCGCCACCTCGGCCGCCGAGATCGGCTGGGCCGTCAGCCCCTTCCAATACGAAGTTGGCATCGCCGACCTCACCATCGGCGTCCTCGGCGTGCTGGCCTTCTAAGGCAACTTTGGCTTCCGCTTCGCCGCCACCATCGCCGCCACCCTCTGGCTCGGCGGTGACGCCGTCGGCCACGTGCGGCAAATGATCGTCGCCCAAAACTTCGCCCCCGGCAACGCCGGCCCCTGGTTCTGGACCGACGTCCTCGTGCCACTGCTCTTAATCATCTGCACGGCGATCGTCTGGCAGCAAGCAAAGCACGCTCCGCGACAAGAGAACCTCGCCTAGACTGCGCGCATCCGTCCCATCTTCAGCTTCGCGGCATGCAGCAACGTGATTCAACGAACCAAGGAGCGAAAACGGTTGCCCCGCCACATGCAAACGCCTATGCTGCGTTCGATCGCTACCTCGACCGCGACCCCGATGGCAGTTGACCGACGATGTCGGAATATCAAATCCTCACGGTCCTGGCGACGTTCGTCTTCCTCTACAGCGTCGTCGCGTCCCGACTGGAGCGAACGCCTTTCAGCGGGGCACTCGTCTACGTCGTAGCAGGCGCGATTTGCGGACCAGCGGGCCTCAAACTGATCGACCTCAACGTCGATGCCAAGGGCATCAGCTGGCTGGCCGAGCTGACCCTGGCCCTGGTGCTGTTTACCGACTCGGCCAACGCCAACTTGCAGGTGCTCCGCCGCTTCGAGGCGATCCCGGCACGCCTGCTGCTCATCGGCTTGCCGCTCACCATTCTGCTCGGCCTCGCCGCCGGCGCGCTCCTCTTTCCGCATCTCGGCTGGATCGACCTCGCGCTGCTTGCCACGATGCTCGCGCCCACCGACGCCGCCCTGGGCAAGGCAGTCGTCACCAATCAGGCCGTGCCCGACTCCGTGCGCGAAAGTCTCAACGTCGAGAGCGGACTGAACGACGGCATCTGCGTCCCCGTGCTGTTGCTCTTCCTGGCGCTGGCCGCGGGCAACGTCGCAGGTTGGGACGCGATTCGATTGGCGTTCGACCTGTCGCTGCATGCCGTCGGAATCGGGGCCGCGGTCGGCCTGGGCTTGGGCACCGCCGGCAGCTATCTGATTCGCGCGAGCGCCCGTCGCGGCTGGATCGAAGGCTCGTGGCATCAAATCCCCGTGCTCGCGCTGGCCCTATTGTGCTTCGCCTCCGCCCAGTGGCTTGGCGGCAGCGGCTTCATCGCGTCATTCGTCGGCGGCATGACGTTCGGAGCCTTGACCCGGCAGGACAAACAAGCTGTCCTCGAGGCGGCCGAAGGCACCGGCGACACGCTCGCCATGCTCACCTGGTTCGTGTTCGGCACACTGCTGCTGACCCGGTCCTTCGCCGTTCCCGACTGGCGCATGTTCTTGTACGCCCTGGCCAGCCTGACCATCGTCCGCATGCTGCCAGTCTTCCTCAGCACCACCGGCCGGCACCTGCGGACCGACACCCGACTGTTCCTCGGCTGGTTCGGCCCCCGCGGCCTGGCGAGCATCGTCTTCGCTGTATTGGTCCTCGACGAACATCTCCCAAACGCAAGCACGCTCGTAACCACCACCGCCTGCACGATCCTCCTAAGCATCGTCGCCCACGGCCTAACCGCGAATTACCTGGCATCCAAGTACGGCGCCCGCGTAGGCAGCACGGGAATCTAATCGTCGACACGCGGCGCGAGCAGGCCCAAACGCAGTCGCTTTCGGCGCCACGGGCACAGAAGATGCGATTCTGACATGCCCGCTGGGATGAATAAAGGGGACGGGAGCAATCCTGTTCGGCACGAGATTTGCGCATTGAATTTTACTCTTGCGCCCTCGGTTGTTTTAGCGCATGTTAGGCTGCATGACGCAGCGAAGGAAGGATGTGACCGACGAGGACGTGGTGGGGCTGAAGTACTTTCGGCGGCTGCTGCCCTTGTTTGAGCGGTTGCGCGGGGTGGGCTGCGAGCGGGATAAGGCCGGCAATCGTACGCTCACAATGGACCAGTACTGCTCGCTGATTCTGCTCTACCTGTTCAATCCGGTCGTCGTTTCGCTGCGTTCCTTGCAGCAGGCGAGCGAGCTGAAAAAGGTGCAGAAGAAGCTCGGCTGTGCCCGGGCGTCCTTGGGCTCGCTCTCAGAATCGAGCCATGTCTTTGACCCCGAACTGCTCCGAGAAATCGTCGGCGAGCTAGGCGCTCAATTGCAGCCGATTGCCGCCGACACGCGGCTCGCCGAAATCAAGCACACGGTGACGCTGGTCGACGGCACACTCCTCAAAGCCTTGCCCCGCATCACCGAAGCGATGTGGCTTACCACTCGCACCGGCACCGTGCATCATGCCTGGCGATTGCACACGCAGTTCGAACTCGACAAGCACGTGCCGCTACGGATGGATCTCACGAACGGCCGCAACAGCGGCCCTTCCGACGAAAAGACCGTGCTCCGGACACACCTCGCAGCCGACCGCTGCTACGTGATGGATCGCTGGTACGCCCAGTTTACGCTGTTTAACGACATTCATCGTGCCGGCAGCAGCTACGTCTGCCGCCTCCGCGACAACACGATGCCGAAAGTCGTTGAAGAGCGACCCCTCTCGGACGAAGCACTCTCGGCAGGCGTGTTGAGCGACCAGATCGTGAGATTGGGACACACCAAGCCTCCCGCAGCGCGGCCCGATCACCCGCTGCGGCTGGTGATGGTCCGCATCGAGCCGCACGAGAAGCGTTCCCACCGCAAAGGCAACACGGGAGCAGGCCCCAGCGACGGCATTTTGCGAATTGCCACCAACCTCGTCGATCCGCCGGCCGAAATCATTGCCGTGCTGTATCAGCACCGCTTCACGATCGAGCTGTTCTTCCGCTTCTTCAAGCACGTGTTAGGCTGTCGGCATTTGCTCAGCGACGACCGCCGCGGCATCGAAATCCAGACCTACGCGGCGATCATCGCTTGCATGCTGATCAGCCTCACCACCGGCCGCAAGCCGACGCTGCGGACCTACGAGATGATCTGCTATTACTTCTCTGGCCTGGCCGACGAGGACGAACTACTGGCTCATCTGGCCAAACTGAAAAATCACGACGCTTGAAAAACTCGGCCGCTCCACGTTCGGCGGACACGAGCCCCTTGACGCTGCGCAAGAGCAGCCCCACTCCCCAGAACTTCCCCCGCGACGTCTCTCGGGGAAGTGCCTGTCGACTCGCAACCCCATCACTGGCCAAGCCAAAAGCATCGCGTCAGACTCAACTGCAACCGCCGCGCCGAACAGGATTGCTCCCGTCCCCTTATAGTTCGCCTTGCTAAGTCATGGCCGCCCAAGAGATTGTCTCTCGGCACTCCGCTGGTCGTTTCTCGCGGCGCAAGCCGCACCGTCTCGGGTCCGATCGCTCGGGTCACGGGGCAAACCAGTGGCCGAAAATAGGGACTAGGCACGGGCCACGGCCATGGTACAAATGAACACGTGGCGAAGGCGCTAGTTGTTCGATAGCTACGCGCCTGCAAACTGGCGCTCGCGCCTTTCCAGTTGTTTGGCAATTTGATCTTCCGCTCCGAGAGGCACGCGATGATTCGTCACGGCTCGCGCTCGGCGTGCGCCAGCCGCTCGTTGGTGACAAAAGTCGGGGTACCGACTTTTGACAACCAGTCGAGGCTGCTGCTGCGGCGAATTTTGGAACTTACCCAATGAGGCGCGAATTCGAGGTCCTTTGGAGGACCGGTAGTCAGAAATCGCCTTGTTTTGCCGAGCCGATCGCAACCCGAGGGTGACAAAAGAAGTGATTTTTGGAACAGGGAATCGTGTTTTCCAACGTGGTCCAAATATCCAAAAGTCGCCCCAACGTGCACTTGCCTGGCTGGCCGACGTCATCCGGCGAAACGCTTGCCGAGTCGACGATCTATTCGCGAGACTCGGCATCATGAAACGTTGAATCGTCGTGGTCGTCCGTCGGTCATTCGTCTCGTTTCCCCCCTCCGTGTCCTCGGTGTCTCCGTGGAAAATCTTACCCCTGTCCGAAAACAGGGACTTTGCATCTGTCCACTATCTGGTAGAAACGAGCATGTACCGAGACGTCACGTAGGCGTGCGAGGCCTTTCCTCTGCCAGGGCGCGAGGCCCTGATTGAAGATCCTTCGTCCGCGGTCGTCACGGCACGTTGATCCTTGGCAATCGAAAACGAAGCAGTCAGCTCTTAGCCACCAGTATTAGCCAGCGATCCCTCTGCGCTTCCTTGGCGTCCGTTGTCCCTTGGCGACTTGGCGCGCATGTTTGTTCCGCGTCGCGCACAGTCGGCGACAAGATGACGAAAACATCGAACGCAAAAGCGTTCGATCGCAATCTGTCGCACGATTGGTCGACAGAATGCGGTGCATCGACGGAGTGGAGTGGAGTGGAGTGGAACACGGCAAGTGTCAGCGGGGGTTCGCGGGAGGCGATCCGAATTCGCCGGCCTGGTACTTGCCGACCAACTCGACGTAGCGACGGCTGAGCCAGCGGAGGTATTCCAGCTCCTTGTCGTTCACGCAACGCGCGATCTGGGCGGGGACGCCCAGCACCAGCGAGCGGTCGGGGATGTTCATTCCCGGGGTGACGACGGCGCCGGCAGCGATCAGGCATTCCTCTCCGACGTGCGTGTGGCCCAGCAGCACGGCGCCCATGCCGACGAGCGTGCCGCGTCCGACTCGCTCACCGTGAACCACGGCGCGATGGCCAATGGTGGCATCGTCCTCGATGGTGTTCGCGTAGCCGGTGTCGCAATGGACGACGGCGCCGTCCTGGATGTTGACGCGCTGGCCGATGGTCACCGGGGCCACGTCGCCGCGGACGACGGCGCCGAACCAGACGCTGCAATCGACGCCGAGCCGCACGTCGCCTGTGACCGTCGCGTTGTAGGCCAGGAAAGCGCCGCTGGGAGTCTGGGAGAACCATTCCATGCTCACCAAGGTAACGGCGCCAACGCGGATCGAGAAGACGTGCCGCGGGACCGCGTGCCGGCCAATCACTGCGAAAGACCGGGTCCTCGTTCAGACCACGACCAGAGACGGTGCATCGCGCCGCGCCGGCCAAGTTCGACGCGCGGTAATTCCGCACGCCGCAATGGACAAGATCACGAAGTAGGCCACGCCGGTTGGCTCGGGCACGGCCGACGCGCCGCCGCGACCGAAGTTCTGTTTCCAGACGTCGTAGTCGGCCGTGTCGATCACGCCGTTCAGGTTCCCGTCAGCGCGGACGTCGGTGGTGGAGCCGAGCGTGTTTCGCCAAACGACGTAGTCGGCCGCGTCGACCGAGCCATCGCCGTTGTCGTCGCCCGCGAGCGCCACGCCGCTGGTGAGGGTCAGCGTCGACTGGTAGTAGCCGATCGCATCGGCCGTGGCCAGGGCAAGCGAGTAGCTCTGGCCGGCCACGACCGGAAAGGAAACGTCCTCGGCCCCTTGAATCGCTCCGCCGGTCGGCCCCTGAATCGTCCACTCGGGTACGAGGTAGTAAGTCGGCGAGGTAACCAGTCGAGCGGTGCCCGAGCCCTCTGCAGTGAATACGAAGTAATCGACGTCGGCCAGCGTACCCACCACGCCGCTGAGCGTCTTCGAAATGGCAACGGTGCCCAAATTCGAGGCGGTGGCCAGGGTGGAGCCGATATCGTCGGCAGGCATCAGCGCGTCGACGGCGGCCTCCAAATTCAGCACGCGATATTCGGCGTTGGTAGCCGGGTCGAAAATGACGTCGGCCGTGTTGAACATGTCGTCGTAAATGGTCTGCTGCGTGATGTTGCTCGCGCCGGTGAACTCGAGCGCTTCGCGCACGATGACGCTCGCTCCGGCCAAGTAGGGCGCGGCGATGTCGGTGCCGCTGGCAAGCTCGAAGTCGTCGGCGATGCCGTTTTGGTTGCCCAAATAGTCGGGAATGGCGGTGTTGATCAATCGGCCCGGCGCACCGATGCCCCGCGCCTGCCGCTGGCTGAAGTAGCTCAACCCTCCGCCAGAGTCGACGCTCATCACCGGCACTACGTTGGGGCTCGACGCGGGGTAGGCCAAGCCAGGCTGGTTGTAGTTGGTGAAGTCGTTCCCGGCGCTAGCGGCGATGAAGATGCCGTCGGCCTTCAGCTGGGCCAATTCGTCTTCGATGGTCGACCAGGCGGGCACCGAATTCGTGTTCCCGGCAGCGCCGAGCGACAGATTGACGGTTGTGATCGGAGCGTCGAACGAATTGCGATTAGTATGCACCCACTGCAGCGCGGACTCGATCCAGTTCAAATAGCCCAGTCCGGCATCGTCGAAGACGCGCAATCCCACCAAATCGGCATCCGGAGCGACGCCCGCGCCGCCACCGCCTCCCGAGCTATCTTCATAGCCGACCACGCTGCTGACACGTGTGCCGTGGCCGCCCTTTGGGCCCGCGTCGTCGTAGGGATTGGCGTCGTTTTCCTCGGTAAAGTCCCTGCCGCCGACGACGCGATAGTCCGGCCCCAGTCCGCCGCCGAGCGCAACGTGATTGTAGGCGATCCCGGAATCGACAATCGCCACCGATTGCCCAACGCCGCGCAGCCCGTATTTTTGGCTCACGACTTGAAGCTCGGAATGCTCTCCGCCGGTCGATTGTGCCGTGGTCGTGCCACAGGTTGCGATGAGTACAATAAAACCGAGCAGCAGCGAGCTGCCGAGCGTGCGTTCGTTGGCCACTTCTCTCTATTCTCTGCCGCCGAACGCGAATCCCAGGGCGCAGTGTCCCTGTGCATTGGTTGGCGAGCGTTTGTGTGTTCCTGTTCTCAAGACGAGCGTTCCGCTTTGATTAAACAACAAGAGAAGAAAACAGACAAGCAAATCGCGCGCCTTAACGACAATCTACCCGGCAGCTTTGGCGATCGACGATCAAAACGGGCATCTTGTCAAATGCGGCGTGACCGGCGGTTCCAGGAGAACTGCAAAGTCACGAATTGAGCAAGCGGAGCCCGAGGTCAGGGTTCCAGGCGATGTAGTCGGCGGCAGCTCGGACCGGTAGCTTGGGGTCGGAGCGGAGTCGGTGGATCGAGAGGGCGGCATTGTTGATGGCTGCCAGGCAGGCGGAGAGGCCAGGCCGCCGGGTGTGGTGGCGGTCTTCGTCCCACCACCGATCTTTCAAGAAGTGGGGGCCGTTTTCCAGCCGCCAGTGGTCGCGGACGTACCGCAAGAGGTCCGCAGCGGTAACGCTGTCAGGATCGAGGCTTGAGACGAAATACCGCACGTCGCGCGAGAGAACTTCGCCGGCGGTGGTGCAAACCTCGCGATCAACACGCAGCGCTATGCGGCAACCGGGCAGGTCGAGTCTTTCGCGGATGTAGTCGGCGTTCTCCAGGTCGACCCATAACCGGCGGGTTTCTTCGAGAGCCCCCTTTTATTCGTCGAGTGCGCAGCCGGTGGACGCTCGGTGGCTTGGGCAAAGCAGTTTTCGAGCACGTCGAGCGTGTCTCCCTGATTGGCTTTGACTTGCAGCAGATAGTCGCGACCGTGACCACAGACGAGCTCGGCCAAGGGGCGCTGAGCGAAGATCGCATCCCCGGTGAACAACCGCAGCATCGGGTAGGCATCGAGAAGCTCCTCAAGATGTCGCCTGAGGAGTGTCGGTTCGTTGGTCTTCTCGGCCCCCGTCGACCATTGGCCGACGACGGCTTGCAGATCATGCACAAACACGTTGAGCATGTGCAGCGGATCGCCAGCGTCGTCGAGCCCTTGTTTGGCCGTCTTGCCGTCCACGGCGACCACCCCCTCTGTCGTCTTGTCGGCCAAGCAGGCTTGCATCCAGACGGAGAGCGCGGCTTGAAACTCCGCCACGCGGCACTTGGCGAGCGTGCGGCTGATGGTGGTGGCGCAGGGCGGGTCGTCGCGGTCAAAGCCCAACGGCTCGCGGAGTCGGTCCCAATGGATCGTCGCCCAACGGACCAGCACTTCCATTTCGCGAATCCGCGCCAGCATCCCCAGCAACATCAGCACGACCATCCCGGCAAACGGATGCCGCACGCCACGCGCCGAACGCGGATCGTCCAACCGAGAAAAGGCATCCAGCAACGTCGCTGCATGCATCGAAGGCTCCTTCCTACAGAAAAGATGCCCCCTGCGGCTTTCAACTACGCCACCTTGGTTCCGCCGGTTCGGGAAAAACTACTTTGCAGTTCTCCTGCCGGCGGTTCGTGAATGCGGACTGTTTGGTACACTGGGTTCCGAGTACGCCAAGTTGGCCGTGTCGACTTCGCACCAATCTGGTTCATTGGCAGCCAGCTGTTGTGACGATTCGATTGACTGAACCGATTCAGGACGTGGCAAACGGCAGTGCAGACGTAGGCCAATTATGTTGCGATGGCGATTAACGCTTGGCACAGTGATGATCGCGGTCTTGATCGGGCTGTGCTGGCTCGATTGGCACGCACCGCGGCCCGGGATCGTGTTGTTGCCGCTGGCGATCGTGGCGGCGATGTTGGCAGCGGGCGAACTTCTGGCGATGTTTCGCCTCCGCGGGGACGATCCGCTCGCCTGGGTAGTCTACGTCGGCACGCTTCTGACGGTGCTCGCGGCGGCAATGCCGGGGTTGTGGCCAGCGCGCTGCGACGGCTCCGATTCAAGGCGTCGGCTGGATTGCGGTCGGACTGGCAGCAAGCACGTTATTGGCGTTCGTCGGCGAACTGCATCGCTACGACGGTACCCGGCACGCGACGCTCGACGTGTCGTTTGCGGTCCTCGCGATCGTATACGTCGGCGGGCTGATCGGATTCATGATTCAGTTGCGGCTGTTCGGCGGCGGCGATGGGCACCTCGGCATGTTCGCCTTGCTCTCGCTGATTGCCGTCGTGAAAATGAGCGACATCGGCCAGTACGCGGCCGGCCGACTCTTTGGCTGGCACAAGCTTGCCCCGACCATTAGCCCGGGCAAGACACAGGAAGGATTGGCTGGCGGGCTGCTGTTTGCAGTTGCAACGAGTTGGGCATTTTTCTTTTTCGGCCTCGATTGGCTGGGCATCTCACCGTCGAGTCAATCGGGCGATTTTACGTCGACGAAACTGATCGTTCCCATCGGCACGGCGGTCTATGCCATCGCGTTGGCATTGGCGGGGTTAATCGGCGACTTGACCGAATCGCTTTTGAAACGCGACGCAGGCGTCAAGGATTCCAGTATTTGGCTGCCCGGGTTCGGAGGTGTGCTCGACCTGCTGGATTCGCTATTGGGGGCGGCACCGGTTGCGTACCTGTTCTGGGCGTTCGGGTGGCTGGGGAGGTGAATGGGCTCACACGGAGCAAGCTCCGCCGCTAAATGGGGAGGGGTGGGAAAGTGCGCAAATGCCCGGTTGATTGAGAGAACCTGCAATTGACGCAATTCGTTACTGTAAAACAAGTTGCGTTGTCCCGAGACGGCATTGCTAGTGCGTTTTTCGGATGATCGGGTATAGTTGATAGTTGGTGGTTACGATTGTCTCGTCCAAGGAGGCTTTGGCGCCGGCCTGTGCGCCGCCGCTCGATTTGATGATTGAAGCGACAATTCCGGTCGGCACCCCGGATGAACTAGTGCTGTTGTTAGGGGCAAGCGATCAGCATCTGCGGCGGATCCGCGACAGCGTGCCCGCTCGTATCTCGGCCCGCAACGGCAAGATTCACGTCTCGGGCGACGAGCAAGCGGTCTTTCACGCGACCGAGATCATCGAACAGCTCAAGACGACCGTTGGCCGAGACGGCGCCGTGACGCTTGAGCAAGTCGGCCACATTATACAGCAAGTCGTCGGTGCTCCCACCAACGGCAAGACCGCGCCGGTCGACGTGCGATCGGCGGGCCGAAAGGTCCGGCCGCGGACACCGGGGCAAGCCGAGTACGTCCAGGCAATTCGCGAAAACGACTTGGTGTTTTGCAGCGGTCCCGCCGGCACCGGCAAGACGTATCTCGCGGTGGCGACCGCGGTCGAAGCGCTGCGGCAGCAGCAGATCGGAAAAATCGTGCTCGTACGGCCGGCGGTCGAAGCGGGCGAAAGTCTCGGCTTCCTGCCGGGCGACTTGCAGGCGAAGATCAATCCCTATCTGCGGCCATTGTTGGACGCGCTGCGCGAAATGATGGACTTCGAGCAAGTCAAGCGATACATGGCCGACGACGTGATCGAAGTCGTGCCGTTGGCATACATGCGCGGGCGTACGCTGAACAATGCGTTCATCATCATGGACGAGGCGCAGAACACGACCGTTTCGCAGATGAAGATGTTTCTGACACGGATGGGTTGGAGCTCGAAGGTCGTGGTGTCGGGCGACACGTCGCAAGTCGATTTGCCGCCGCACACCAAGAGCGGGTTGCTCGACGCCATTGGGCGGCTCCGGAAAATCGACGGTTACGCCAACATTGTGCTCGGCAAGGACGACATCGTGCGACACCGATTGGTGCAAGAGATTGTCAGCGCCTACGAGGAGGGCCCGAAAAAGAAGCGGTAGCGGACGAACCGCCGCCGCTCTTGATCGACTCATGTCGACCGGCAGCAAGAAACGGACGCGCAGCGAGCGAGTGGCCTCGGTGGAATTGCCGCCGGGGATGTGGGGAAATCTGCGCATCCATCTGCGGCGCGGACACGTGCTGGTGCGGCTGGCGATCTGCGCGACGGCCGCCGTCGCGCTGTGGGCGGTCACCCAGGGATGGCAGCCACCGCAGCCGTTCCACCTGGGGGATATCCCCCTGCGCGACATTGCCGCCCGCACCACGTTCGAGAAGTACGACGAGAAAGCCACCGACGAAGCGCGCGAGCAAGCGCGCAAGTTGGCCGTGGCGGTCTATAACCAGGACCCGACTCCGCTGGTGCAACAGCGCGCCGAACTCGAAAACGACGTGAGCCAGCTGGTTGCCGCGGAGGATTTGTCGACGGTCGACGCGCTGTGGAACAAATTCGAACCCCAACTTGCCGAGGGCACACCCCAGCCGACCCCCGAGGAACGGCAGCAACAGTTCGAGAAGTTCCGCGAATCGCTTAAGGCGGATGGAGCGCTCGACGCGTTCAAGGCGTCGCTGGCCGATTCACTCAAGCTGCTTGAGCAGAACGGCGTCCTCGACGCGCTGCCGACCGACCACGACGCGAATTTCGAGCGGATCGCGGTGCGTCAGGTTGGCAGCAGCGGCTTCGAGGGTTCGGTGCCAATCAATGACGTGCTGCGCGAGAATGCATTGACGCAGCTGCAGAAATCGCTCGAAGCCAAAATGCCGTCGCTGGAAATCGCCAAGCGAGTGTTCAACTGGTTCCAGCCGAAGCTGCCCGTGACGCTCACGCGCAACGTCGAGGCAACCCGTGCCGAGCAGGACAAGGCGGCTGCCGCCGTCGCGCCGAAAACGACGGAGTTTCCGCCGGGCAGCGTTCTGGCGCGGGCCGCAAAGTCGGCGAGCCGGCCGACAAGGCGGAACTCGACGACGAAGAGATGGAACTAATCCGCCTGGAGCATGCGGCGGAGCTCGGCCAGCGCACTTGGTCCCAAAAGCTCTCTCGCTCGATCGCGGTGTTAGGGATGTACGTTGCGCTGTACGTGTTGTGTGGATTCTACGTCTACTACCGCGAGCCTCGCGTCGCCAGCGAATTGAGCCGGCTGTCCATCTTGTTGACCATGGTGGTGATCACCGCGGCGCTGATGATCATCTCGAGCCACGACCAGTGGCGAGCGGAAGTGATACCGTTGATGCTGTTCGGAACGACGATGGCCATCGCGTACGATCGCGAATTCGCGCTGTTGTTGACCGCCGCGATGACGCTGATCGGCGCTCAGGCGATCGGACTGGATTTGCAGGATGCGATCGTAATCCTGGCCACTACCGTGGGCGCAATCCTCTGCTTGGGTCGTGTGCGGAGTCGGAGCAAGTTGTTGTCGGTCGGATTCATTGCCGCCGGGGTGGCAATTCTCACGACGCTGGGCGTCGGCACGCTTGACGGGCAGCCATTCGTTCCGCTCATGAAAGCGGCGCTGTTGTGTGGATTCTGGGCGATCGTAGCAGGGTCGCTGATGACCTGCCTATTGCCGGTCGTCGAGCGCGTGTTTGGCGTGCAGACGGACTTGAGCCTGATCGAACTCGGCGATCCTGCGCATCCGCTGTTGCAGGAATTGATCCGCCGCGCACCAGGCACGTACAACCACTCGATCACCGTGGCATCGCTCGCCGAAGCGGCGGCTGAGTCGATTGGAGCGCGCGGGCTTTTGGTGCGCGTCGGCGCGTACTTCCACGATATTGGCAAGATGCTCAAGCCGGGGTATTTTGCGGAGAATCAAGGCCAGGGCGACAACCGCCACCATTCGTTGATGCCTGCGATGAGCACGCTAGTGATCATCGCGCACGTCAAGGACGGCGCCGACTTGGCGCGGCAAAACAAGATAGCTGAGCCAATCATCGATTTCATTCAACAGCATCACGGCACGACGCTGGTGGAATATTTTTATCGCCAGGCTGCGGAGCGAAGCAGCAAGGGGAACGACGTCGACGGCAGCAACGTAGTCGACGAAAGCTCGTTCCGCTACCCCGGCCCCAAGCCGCAGACCAAGGAGGCGGGCATCCTGATGCTCTCCGACGCGGTCGAGAGCGCCAGCCGAGTGCTGGTCGAGCCGACGCCGGCTCGCATCGAGAGCCTTGTTGAAGATTTGAGCCGCAAACGCTTGCTCGACGGGCAGTTCGACGAATGCGGCCTGACGTTGGAAGAAGTCGACAAGATCGGTCAGAGTTTGGTAAAATCTTTGACGGCCGTGTATCACGGTCGAGTAAAATATCCGGACCAGGAGACCGCGTAGGCATGCGGTTCTTCCAGTCCACGCGGTGTGCAGTTTTCGTCATGGCCCACGGTTTTCCCGCCCGCGACACGTCTCCCCCCGGCTTTGAGCTGTCGCTCGCCAATCGACAATCGATTCACGCGGTGGACGAACTACGGCTCTTGGAGGCGGCCAAGCGTGTGCTTGCCGACTCGAAGTTCACTTCGGCGACGATTAGTTTGGCGATTGTCGACGACGCGGCAATCCACGCTCTGAATCGTCGATTCCTCAACCACGATTGGCCGACCGATGTATTGAGCTTCGTGCTCGACGCGCGCGGTTCCCATCTCGATGGCGAAGTCGTGCTGAGTGCCGACACGGCGGCCACGGCAGCCGCGGAAGCAGGTTGGTCGCCCGCCGACGAACAGTTGCTCTACGTAATCCACGGCATGCTGCACCTGATTGGCTTGGACGACCAGGCGGAGGCCGACGTGCGCAAGATGCGTGCCGCCGAGCGGTACTACCTCGGCGAATGTGGCGTCGCAGTGCCAGTGGCAGTATCCGGCGGAGACACAACGAACGAACAGCTACCTGCGGGAGGAACCTCGCCTTGGTAAACGCCGACGCGTTGCACTGGATCGCAATGGTCGCTCTCCTGGCGAGCATGCTGACGGCAATCGGCGCGCGGGCGCTGCGCGATTTTTCCCGCCATCATCTGCAGGAAATCTGCGAACGGCGCAGGCAGCTCGATCGTTTCGGCGAAATCGTCCGGCATCACGAAGAAGTGGCGATGGGCGTCGAAATGCTCTCGGCCATGGCAACGGTGCTGTTCGCGGTCGCCGGCGGACTGTATGGCTGGGAACGAATCGTCACCGAGCCGGTGGCCTGGGTCGGGTTGGCGTTGATCGTGTTGGCGCTGGCACTGGCGGCGGTCGTCGCCAATGTTTGCCTACCGTGGGCGATCGTACGGGTCGGCGCCGAGTCGTTTCTCTACTACACCTGGCCTTGCTGGCAGTGGCTGAGTCGATTGACGATTCCGCTCGCATGGCTGGCGCACGGCGTCGATACGGTGTTGCAACGGCTGACCGGGCGTAAAACGCCCGAGGATGAAGAAGATGCTTTTGAGGACGAGATTCGCACGATCGTCACGGAAGGGCACCGCGAAGGCCTACTCGAGGAGGAAGCCCGCGAGATGATCGAGGGCGTAATTGAGCTGGGCGATGTTTCCGTCTCGCACGTCATGACGCCGCGGACCGAGATGCACATGGTCCAGACAAAGCAATCTTGGGATGAGGTGCTCGACTATGTTACTAGCGTTGGCCACACGCGGATTCCCGTGTACGACAAGAGCCGCGACGACATTGTCGGCATCCTATACATCAAAGACCTTTTGCCCGAGCTAGCGAAAGATCCGGATGAGCCGCGGAGGCCGCTGACGGAATTGCTGCGAAAGCCGCTGTTCGTGCCGGAGTCGAAAGCGGTCGACGACTTGCTGCGGGTGTTCCAGCAAAGCCGTACGCACATGGCGATCGTGCTCGACGAGTACGGCGGCGTTTCGGGGCTGGTCACCATCGAGGACGTGCTGGAAGAGATCGTCGGCGAGATTGAAGACGAGTTCGACGCCGAGGCCGAGGAGGAGATCCGAAAGATCGACGACGACGCATGCGAAGCACTCGGTCGGGCACACGTCGATCAAATCAACGAACTGATGGGCTTCGATCTGCCGGAAGACGATGCGTTTGACACCATCGGCGGGTTCGTTTTCGCCGAGTTTGGCCGCGTGCCGACGGTGGGCGAATCGATCACTTGGAGCAATCTAGTCCAAGTGAAAGTGCTGGAAGCCTCGCGGCGTCGCGTCGGCCGCGTGCGGCTGGAACGAGTTCCCAAGGAAGCAGCGGAGATCGTTTAAGGCGCGATTGATTCGACTGTATCGGGTTCTTCCGCTGCATTCGTCTGGAAAACACGATAAGGTTCGCGTTGCACGTCCACACGATTCGCACTTAATCCGATTTCGGCTTCGCCGTTTTCGACTTGCCGCTGTCGGACGACGTCTTCGTGTCGCTCGGCTTCGCTTTGGCGTTGGAGTCCGACTTGGATTCGGACTTGGTCTCGCTCTTCGATTCGCTCGCCGGCTTGTCCTTCTCCGCGGCCTTCTTATAGGAATCGCTACGGTAGTCGGTTTGATAAAAGCCCGAGCCTTTGAAGACGACGGCGGCGCCGGTGCCGAACAGGCGGCGGAGCTTCAGCTTGCCGCACTCGGGGCACTTCTTCTCCACTGGAGCGGAGAATGATTGAAACAGCTCGAACTTGTGCCCGCAGGCGTCGCACTCGTAGTCGTAGGTGGGCATCGGAGAACGCTGCAAAGTTAGAGGAAAATTCGCGTCGGCGGCCACGCCGAATCAATCACCAACACGCCCATCTGGCACATAGCTTCGACCACTAATTCGCCGGCCCCGACGACACGATCACCTGGGCGGGCCGCACCACGCGGTCGTGCAGCTTGTAGCCCTCTTGCGTGACCATCGTCACCGTGCCCGCCGAGGCGTCGTTCGACGGCTGGTGCAAGATCGCCTGGTGAAAATTCGGATCGAACGGCTGGCCGAGCGCGTCAACTAGCTCGGCGTCATGATTCGCGAGCGTTGCCACCAGCTGCTGCCGCACGAGCCGGAAGCCTTCGAGCAGATTCTCCGCCTCACCCGCCTTTTCCGCCGCTTCGATCGCCCGATGAATGTTATCGAGCACCGGCAGCAGATCGCGCAGCACCGGCATGGCCGCGTACCGCCGCTCGTCGGCAATCTCGCGCGACGTGCGGTTGCGCAGATTTTGCATCTCGGCCTGGAGCCGTAGCAAGCGATCATTCGCCGCGGCAAGCTCCGCGGCAGTATCCTGCGAACCCGCGTCGTTGATCGCCTCGGCAAGCGATTGATCGTCTTCGCTTGCCGCCTGGCCTTGAGGTGTTTCTTGTTGTTGCGCCATTCGATTCGATCCCGTCTATTTGGACGATTCTTCCTCGGCCGTGAAGTACTCTTTCAGCTTCTCGAAGAAGCCCTTGCGTTCGGGGGCGACGTGCTTGTGCTCGATCTCGGCCAGCTCACGGAGCAACGCGTCCTCCTCCTTGCTGAGTTTCTTTGGCACTTCGATGACGACCTGCACCAACAGGTCGCCGAGCCCGCGGCGTCGCGGGTCGGGCATACCTTTGCCGCCCAGCCGGAAGACGGCGCCCGACTGCGTGCCCGCCGGCACGCTAAGCTCACCACGCCCTTCGAGCGTGGGGACTTCGAGCGTCGTGCCCAAAGCGGCTTGAGAATACGTGATCGGCACGCGGCAAACCAAGTGCTGGCCGTCGCGCTCGAACAGCGGATGGGATAGCACCGAAATGAAGCAATAGCAGTCTCCCGGCGGTCCGCCGTTGGGGCTCGGCTCGCCTTGGCCCGTGATGCGGACCCGCATCTCGTCGTCGACGCCGGCGGGAATTTCCACGTCCGTGACGACTTTCTTGAGCTTCTGGCCGGAGCCGCGGCAGGAAGTGCACGGGTTCTTCACGGTCGAGCCTTCGCCGCGACAGGCTGGACAAGTCGTCTGCATGCGGACAATGCCGGCTGACTGAATCACGCGGCCCTGCCCGCGGCAATACGAGCAAACCTCACGCCGGCTCCCCTTTGCTGCGCCGCTGCCTTGGCAACTGTCGCAGCGCTCGTGACGTTGAAACTCAACAGTCTTCGTGACGCCGTGGGCCGCCTCGTGGAGCGTGAGCGTGACGTCGCAGCGGACGTCGCGGCCTTTCCGCTGCCGGTTCCGTCCGCCGCCGAACAGATCGCCGAAGATGTCGCCGAACGCGGAGAAGATGTCCTCCACGTCGTGGAAGTGGTGGCCTCGCGCCCCGCCGTTCACGCCGGCGTGGCCGAAGCGGTCGTAGCGCGACCGTTTGTCCGGGTCGTTGAGCACCTCAAACGCCTCGGCCGCCTCTTTGAATCGCTCGATCGCTTCTTCATCGCCGGGGTTCTTGTCTGGGTGATACTGAACCGCCAGCCGGCGATAGGCCGAGGCGATCTCGCCGCCCGTCGCGGTCCGAGTGATGCCCAGCACTTCATAATAATCGCGCTCGGTGGCCATGGCAGACATAAATATCCCAGAAATTATACGTCAGGCGGTAGACGGATTTGTTCTATGCAAGCGGGCCACTTGGCACGAGGCAAAGTGGCCCGTTCGAAATAGTTGCCAGTGAAATTTAGCGGGCGGGCTTGCCCGCCCGCTAAATTGTCCACCGGCGAAATGCGCTATACCACGGCGCCGTCGCTTTACCGAACCGAGCCGACGACCGCCTTCTTGTCCTCGTTTTTGGAATCGTAGTTTGTGACCAGTGCCTCAGTCGTAAGCAATAGGCCTGAGATGCTGGCTGCGTTGGTGAGCGCGGTCTTCACGACCTTGGTGGGGTCGAGGATGCCGGCCTTCACCATATCGACGAACTCGCCGGCGTTGGCGTCGTAGCCGGTGTTGGTCGACTTCTGGCTGACCTCGTCGGCGATGACGCTGCCCGAGAGACCGCAGTTGTTGACGATCTGCTTGAGCGGCGCATCGAGCACGTGCAAAACGATGTTCACGCCGATCTTCTCGTCGCCCTTAGCGCTGCTGCGGGCGGCCTCAACGGCCTCTTTGCACCGCAACAGGGCCACGCCGCCACCGGGCAGGATGCCCTCTTCGACCGCCGCCCGGGTTGCGTGCAATGCGTCTTCGACGCGGGCCTTCTTCTGCTTCATGTCGGCCTCGCTCGAAGCGCCGACCGAGATAATCGCCACGCCGCCGGTCAGCTTGGCCAACCGCTCCTGCAGCTTCTCGCGGTCATAGTCGCTCGTGGAGGCTTCGATCGCCTTGCGAATCTGCTCGATCCGCTTCTGGACTTCCTTGGTGTCGCCGGCGCCTTGGACAAGCGTCGTGTTGTCCTTGGTGACGGTAATCTTCTTGGCGCGGCCGAGCTCTTCGAGCTTGACGTTTTCGAGCTTCTTGCCGAGATCCTCGCTAATGAGAGTGCCGCCGGTGAGCGTGGCAATGTCGCCGAGCATCGCCTTGCGACGATCGCCAAAGCCGGGCGCCTTCACCGCGCAGACGTTTAGCACGCCGCGGAGCTTGTTGACGACCAAGGCGGCGAGTGCTTCGCCTTCAATGTCTTCCGCGATGATCAGCAGCGGCCGGGCCTTCTGCATCGTCTGCTCGAGGATCGGCAACAAATCGCGGAGATTGCTGATCTTCTTCTCGTGCAGCAGAATGTAGGCGTCTTCGAGCGAGCACTCCATCGTCGCCGGTTCGTTGATGAAGTACGGCGAGAGGTAGCCCTTGTCGAACTGCATGCCTTCGACGAGCTCGAGCGTCGTCTCGGTCGTCTTGCCTTCTTCGACCGTGATCACACCGTCCTTGCCGACCTTTTCCATCGCGTCGGCCAGCAGCTCGCCGATCACGCGGTCGTTGTTGGCGCTGATCGAGCCGACGTGGGCGATTTCCTCCTTGCTGGAGACCTTTTTCGACATCTTGTCGAGATGCTCGACTGCGGCGGCGACGGCCTTCTCGATGCCGCGGCGGACCGCGGTCGGATTGCTGCCGGCCACCACGTTGCGGGTACCTTCACGCAAGATCGCCCGGGCCAGCACGGTGGCGGTGGTGGTGCCGTCGCCGGCGAGGGTCGAGGTCTTGTCAGCCACCTCATGCACGAGCTTCGCGCCCATGTTCTCGAACGGGTCTTCTAGCTCGATTTCCTTGCTCACCGTGACGCCGTCCTTGGTGACAGTCGGGCCGCCGAACGACTTGTTGATGATCACGTTCCGGCCGGTGGGGCCGAGCGTGATCGCCACGGCGTTGGCCAGCTTGTCTACGCCGGCGAGCATCTTGGCCCGCGCGGCATCGTCGAATAAGAGTTGTTTTGCCACGGTTATGGCTCCTGATTCTGGAAGGTATTCGGGGGTGCTTAGCTGACGACTTTGGCGAGGATGTCGTTCTCGCGGAGAATCTTGAAGTCTTCGCCGTCGACTTCGACTTCCGACCCGCCGTACTTGCCGTAGATCACTTCGTCGCCGACCTTCACGGAGAGCTCGCCGCGGTTGCCGCTATCGAGCAGCTTGCCCGGGCCGGCCGCGATCACTTTGCCGCGTTGCGGCTTTTCCTTGGCGGCGTCCGGCAAGTAGATGCCGCCCGCGGTGACTTCTTCGGCTTCGAGAGGACGAACCACGACGCGATCGTCGAGCGGTCGCAAATTGAATTTGGCCATGTGTGGGTTCCTTGTGCTGACTTGTATTGTATTTGAAAATCTATTGTTAACGCGACTGTTACATCATCCCCGGCATGCCACCCATGCCACCCATTCCTCCGCCCATTCCTCCCATGCCACCCATGCCGTGGTCGTGGCCGCCGGCGGCCGGCTGGCTCTTCGTCCTTCGGGATTTCGGTGACGAGCGAATCGGTCGTGAGCAAGAGGGCCGCGACGCTCGCGCCATTGGTGAGCGCCGTTTTCACGACCTTCGCGGGGTCGATCACGCCGGCCGCGACCAGGTCGCAGTACTCGTCCTTGTCGGCGTTGTAGCCTTCGGTCTTGCCCTTCATCTGGCGGACGCGATTGACGACGACTTCGCCGTCGACGCCGGCGTTCTCGGCGATGTATCGCAGGGGATGCGACAGCACATGGGCCACGATTTCGGCGCCGAGCTTTTCGTCGCCCGTCAGATCGAGCTTCTTGACGACCTTTTCGGCTCGCAGCAGCGCCACGCCGCCGCCAGCCACAATGCCTTCGGCCAGCGCCGCATGGGTCGCCGCCCGGGCGTCGTCAAACAGCGCCTTGCGTTCTTTAAGTTCCGCTTCGGTTGCGGCCCCGACCTTGATCTGCGCGACGCCGCCGGCCAACTTGGCCAGCCGTTCTTGCAGCTTCTCGCGGTCGTAATCGCTGTCGGTGGTTTCGATCTCGCGGCGAATCTGCTCGGCCCGGCCGGTGATCTCTTCCTTCTTGCCGCCGCCGCTGATGATCGTCGTGTTGTCGTTCGTGACGATCGCCCGCTTTGCCTTGCCGAGGTCGGAGAGTTGGACGGCGTCGAGCTTGATGCCAAGATCCTTGAAGATGGCGCGTCGCACCAGTGAGGACCGCGATGTCGCCGAGCATCGCTTTGCGGCGGTCGCCGTAGCCGGGGGCTTTCACCGCACAGACCGAGAGCACGCCGCGGAGCTTGTTCACGACCAGCGTGGCGAGTGCTTCGCCGTCGACGTCTTCGGCGATGATCAACAGCGGCTTGCCGGCCTTCGACACCGCCTCCAGCAGCGGCACCAGCAGCTTCGCGCTGGAGATTTTCTCCTCGTAAACCAGGACCAGAGCGTTGTCGAACTCGACTTCCTGTTCGTCGGGATTCGTGACGAAGTGGGGCGAGAGGAAGCCGCGATCGAACTGCATGCCCTCGACGACCTCGACGGTCGTCTCGTTGCCGCGACCTTCGTCGACCGTAATCACGCCATCCTTGCCGACCTTTGTGAAGGCGTCGGCCAGGATCGTGCCAATCGACGGATCGTTGTTGCCGGCGATCGAGGCGATCTGCTGCAATCGCTTCTTGTCGCTGACTTCGACTTTCTCGGCCTGCTTGGTGATCGCTTCGTTCACCGCCTCGACGGCCTTGTGGATGCCCCGGCCCAGCGCCATCGGATCGGCGCCGGCGGAGATCATCTTGAGACCTTCGCGGAAGATGCCGTCGGCGAGCACGGTGGCGGTCGTGGTGCCATCGCCCGCGACTTCGTTCGTCTTGCTGGCGGCTTCCTTCACGAGCTGGGCACCAAGGTTCTCATACGGATCATCGAGCTCGATGTCCTCGGCGACGGTCACGCCGTCCTTGGTAATCTTGGGCGAGCCCCAACCCTTGTCGAGCACGGCATTGCGGCCGCGGGGGCCGAGCGTGCTGCGGACCGCCCGAGCCAACTTGCCGACGCCTGCCGCCAGCGGCGCCCGGGCTTCATCATCAAAAACCATCTGTTTTGCTGCCACGATTCATTTCCTCCGAAATCGGTGTGCGAAGAATTTTGGGTTGTGTACGGCTGGGGAGGGCAGGGCTGAATCAGCCCGCCAGTTTTCATTAGGAGTGGGATCCGGCCGCCGCGGCCAGCTTTCCAAAACTGGCAGGCGCACCCTCAGGTGCCCTATTACAACGCAAGCGACGTGCCGAGGCTAGAGGGTGCGGTGTAAATCGTTTGTTTACAACGATTTATCGCAGTTGGCGAGCCAGCCGCCAAATACCGATCATGCCATATTGGCAGGTAGGGACGTAGAGGCGCTAGCCATACCGGGCCATCGCCCGGTCGACAAGCCGTGGGAAGAAGCGGTTGGCGGTAGCCAGCAGCCAGCCGCGCCAACTGGGGATTATCTCGTGGCGGCCGCACTCGATCGCGCGAATTGTCGCGCGGGCGACTTTTTCGGGAGGCACCGGCTTGCCTTCGCCCCAGGGCAATTCGCCGTGTTCTTCGATGAGATGATTGAAGAACTCCGTGTCGGTCGGACCGGCGGTGACCACCAGCACGTCGATCCCTAGCGGGGCGAATTCCGCCCGCAGCGCTTCGCTGAACCCGCGGAGCGCAAACTTGCTCGCCGAGTACTCGCTCTTGTGCGGGCAGCCACGCTGGCCAAGCACCGAGCCGATGTTCACCACGATCGGCTCGCGGCCCTCGCGCAGCAGCGGCAGCGCTTCGCGGATCAGCTCCACCGGCGCGAAGAAGTTGGTTTCCATGATCGGCCGCAGGCGCTCCGGATCCGCGTCGGCGAACCGGCCGTGGGCGCTCACGCCTGCGTTGTTCACGAGGATGTCGAGCCCGCCGAGCTTTTCGCGGGCCGTCTCCAAAGCAAGGCGGCGAATGTCTGGACTCGGTGACGTCGCCGACGACCGCTTCCGCGCGACGGCCAAAACGCGAGACCTCTTCCACGACTGCCGATAGCCTGTCCTCGCGACGAGCCACCAGCACTTGATCGACGCCGGCGCGGGCTAGCTCGAGGGAAATCGCCCGCCCGATGCCCCCCGACGCGCCGGTCACAAGAGCGCGTTTGTCCTGGAGTCGTCGGCGTGCCATGAGAAAAGTCTACGCCACGTCTTCGATCGGTGCGGATTCGACATCACCCGCGTGGGACGCTCCGTTTCTGAGCAGCTGGCCGTCGCCGTTCGGATGCCCGTTGCGAAGCCGGACTGCTGCGTCGTCCGGCCGGATGCGGCCGGCGTACTTCTTCGGCAAGCGGCAGTGGATCGACACGCGATCGCCGGTGAACGTGCGGCTGAGGATCTCGCCGTGCTGGGCTAGGTAGGCGAGCAGCCGACCGTTGGCGACGTCGGTTTCCACGTCGACGTCGAGGAAATGCTGCGTCAGCGCGTCGCTTACGGCGGTCGCCAATCGCGACAACCCTTCGCCCGTTTTCGCGCTGACGGGAATCGCATGGGCGTAGTTCCGCAAGAGGGCGTCGAGCACACCGGGCTCGGTGATCCGGTCGACCTGGTTGAGCACCAGCAGCGTATCTTTCTCGCGGATTCCCAGCTCTTCGAGCACACGGTAAACGGCCGCGATCTGCTGCAAGGCCGCGGGATTGCTGGCGTCGGCCACGTGCAGCAACAAGGTCCGCCTGCCGGGCCTCTTCCAGCGTCGCCTTGAAGCTGGCGATCAAGCGGTGGGGCAGGTCGCGGATGAATCCGACCGTGTCGCGAGAGCAGCACCGGCCCCCAGTCGGGCAATTGCCAACGCCGCGTGCGCGTGTCGAGCGTGGCGAACAACTTGTCGGCCGCCAGTTCCTGAGCCCCGGTCAGCTTATTGAGCAACGTGCTCTTGCCGGCGTTGGTGTAGCCGACGAGCGAGACCGTCATTCTGTCGGCCCGCGCGGCAACTTCGCGCTCTTTGCGACGGAGCACTTTGTCGAGGTCGGACTTCAACTCGACGATCCGCCGCTCGACGAGCCGGCGGTCGGTTTCGAGCTGCTTCTCGCCCGGCCCGCGCATGCCCACGCCGGCCTTGATCCGCGACAAGTGGGTCCACATCCGTTTGAGCCGCGGCAGCGAGTATTCGAGCTGGGCGAGTTCGACCGCCAGCCGGGCTTCGTGCGTTTGGGCTCGCGTCGAGAAAATATCGAGGATCACCTCGGTGCGATCGAGCACCTTGACGTCGAGCGCCATCTCGAGATTGCGAATCTGCGCCGGCGAGAGATCGTTGTCGAAGATGACCACGCTGGCATCGGTGGCCCGCACCATTCGCTCGAGTTGCTCGAGCTTACCCTTGCCGAGATAAGTGGTTACGTCGGGCGCGTCGCGGCGCTGGGTGAGTCGACCCACGACCTCCGCCCCGGCGGTTTCGGCGAGGCCGGCCAGCTCCTCGAGCGCCTCGTCGTCGTTCGGCCGGTCCGACAGAAAGACGCCGACCAGAATGGCCGACTCGCTCTGGACGCCTGAATTACGTTCGTTTTCCTTCACTCGCGGTGGTATTCCTTTTCGGGTGAGCAAATGCGTTGGCCGGCGGCAGTAGACACGTTTCGGCCGGCCCAGAGTGTTTGTCCTTCCCTATTGTACCAGACGGATTGGAAACCAGACAGCCGGGAGTGATCGATCCCGGTCGACCTTTGGGGCCCAAAGCCGGCTCTCGGCAGGCACAATCGCCTGTCTCCATTTGACGGACTTCGCCACGCACCGGTTCGCGCGGGTCGGAAAGTCGCCACGGACACAAGACGGCGTTAAGACAGGATTAGCTTGCAACCGGCGATCACCAGCACCAGCGCCATCAACTTGCGAAACGTCGGGCTGGCGAGCCGCTTGCTTCCCAACTCGGCGCCAATCAGCCCGCCGGCGATGGCCGCGACCGTCCAGTAAGGAAGCTGAGCCGGCAACTGGGCTCCTTGGCTCAAAAGTCCAATGATGCCGGCGATCGAATTGACCAGAATGAACGCGGCCGACACTCCGGCGGTGGTGCGGGTGTTGGCCCAGCCGGTGAGCAGCAGCAGCGGGCTGAGGAAAATGCCGCCGCCCGTTCCCGTCAGGCCGGAGAGCAGTCCGATCGCGGCACCGCAGAGTAGCGCGTAGCGGAACCGCCACGTGCCGTGAGACTTCGGCGACGGGCTTGCGAAGCAAACGAACTGCCGCAAACAGCAGCACGGCGCCGACCACCTGCTTGTAGAGGGAGCTGGGCAGCGTCTGTGTGCCGCCGAGAAAAGCACAGGGGATCGATGCCAGTGCGAACGGCCAGAACAGCGACCACGAAAAACAGCCGGCCCGGTAGAATCGGAAAGTGCCGATCGAAGCGACCAAGATGTTCAAGAACAGGGCGGCAGGCCGCATCGATTGCGGCGCGACGCTGAAAAAAGCCATGGCCGCCAGGTAGCCGGATCCACCCCCGTGACCGACCGACGAATACAGCAGGGCGGCCAAGAAAATGCACGCGACGAGAGCCAACTCATACATGCTCACAGCGTAAGAAATGCGATTTGAGACGCAAGCCGAAAATTCCGGCGACTTTTCCGTAACAACAATGAGCGAATTTTCCCCGGCGGTTTCCTTTTCGTCGGGCATTCGGTATCGTAGGGCGTGAAGCCAGCACAACTGCCGGGCGAGGAGCCGCCGTGGGTTGCCAAAAAGGAAAACCGATCCGAAAGGCAAAGCCGGGCGACTTTCGCTGCAAAGAGTGTGGCGTCGTCTCGGCAAAGAAGAAAAAGCTCTGCGAACCGAAGCGGGTAAAGAAGTAGCTACCGCCAATTCGTCGTCCTTGAAAAAAGGCTTCCCTGGGCCTCCTCCGGCCATTTTTCTCTGCTCTTGACGCCAGCGGCGCTCTCCGCGTACTCTTCCCCGCCTATTTCGTTTTGCGCGGGGGACTTATCTGCGCTTAGATTTTGCCAACATGGTCGCATTTACCATCCATCGCGACAGCCCGACGATCAGTCGCTGGGTACGAGCTGCGCAGGTGCTTTGTGTCGTGGCAACCCTGATCGCCACAAACGCCGCTACGGTCGCCACGCGAGCCGAGACGCCTTGGTCCGGCTGGTTTGGCGAAGGCGACCAGGTCGGCTCGCCCAAGTGGTGGAAGAAGCACAAAAATAGCGCGGTGTTCGATGTCGGCAAAGGCTACACGGTCGAGGGTTTCGATGGCTATTTCGACGGCCAGGGCCGGCCCATCGACCGGCCGGTGGCCGACGTGGCGAGCCCGCACCCCGACGTCGCAGACGACGATTCCGACAAGGGCCTGGCGCCGGCGCTCGATCCGCGCATCGCCTATGGCCGAATGAAAGAGGCCGTTGGTCTCGGACCGAACGATCAAGCCGCTCACAAGTTCTTCATGGAAGGCGAGCGGCTGTTCGAGGAGAAACGATATTCCGTGGCGGCGATCGAATATGAGAAGGCGGCCGACCGGGCCGTCGACATGCGAATTCGCGAAGACGCGATGTTCATGGCCGGGGAGAGCTACTACTTCGACGACCGCTGCATCCCGGCCCGCGACGCCTACAACGCCCTGGCCGACAAGTACCCCAGCACGCGGTATCTCGACAAGCTGGTCGAGCGCGAATGGGAAATCGCTCGTTACCTCGAGTCCTATGCGAATTACCACTACGACGTGCCGATGACGCCCAACGCCTGGGACAAGACCCGGCCCTGGTTCGACACGATCGGTCACGCGATCAAGACCTACGAAAACATCCGCATGAACGATCCGACCGGCCCGCGGGCGGATGATGCGATCATGGCCACGGCGGGCATCTACTTTCGCCAAGGTCGGTACGATGATGCGGATTACAACTACGCACTGTTGCGGCGCGAGTACCCGCGGAGCGAATTTCAATTCGAAGCCCATCTCCTTGGCCTGCAATCGAAGCTTCGCAAGTACCAGGGCGCCGACTACGACGGCACGCCGCTCGAAGAAGCTCAAGCCCTCGTCAAGCAGCTCCGCACCAACTTCGCGGGCCAGCTCAGCGCCGAAGAGCGCGATCGGCTCAAGACCGTTAGCGCCCAATTGCACCAGGAGTTAGCGTCGCGCGACATGCAGATGGCCCAGTTCTACGACGGCACGAAGAACTACGGCTCGGCAAAGACCTATTACGCGGAAGTGATCAACAAGTATCCCGACTCCGAATTGGCGACGCAGGCCCGCGAGCGGTTTGCTCAACTCAAAGGCGAACCAGATTTCCCCGAGAAGCGGCTGGCGTGGTTCGTCGATTTGTTCCCGGAGAGCCAGGAGCACGCAGCACTGGCCAACGTGCCGGAGATCAAGAACGGCACGCTTATCGCTCAGCCGCCGGCTCAAACGACGACTCGCTAGTGAGCAGGACGAGGCGATGCGACTGCTTGCACTTATCACCGTCAACTCGCTCTTCCTCGCCGGCTGTGCGTCGTACCAGGTCGGCAGCGACTCTCTTTACGCGCCGGACATTTCCACGGTGTACGTGCCGATGATTGAATCCGACAGTTATCGCCGCGATCTTGGCGAGCGGCTGACCGAAGCAGTGATCAAGGAAATTGAGCTCAAGACGCCCTACAAAGTCGTCGGCACGCCCGATGCCGACAGCATTCTCTCCGTCAAACTGCAAGGCGATTCGCGGAAACTGCTCGGGGAAAACAGCTTCGGTGATCCGCGGCTCTTGGAGTCGACGGTCTACTCGGAAGTCAGTTGGCTCAATCGCCGACGGTTGCCGATCGCGGCGCCGCAAACGATGCCCGTGCCGCCGGAGCTGATCGGCATCGACCAGACAGCCATTTTGGTGCCTGAATCCGGCCAATCCGTCGCCTCGTCGCAGCAGCAGGCCATTGAACGCCTCGCACAGCAAATCGTCGGCACAATGGAATCGCCTTGGTAGATTCGGTTGCCGCCGGCCGGTATTCTGAATCGCATGACCAGCGATCGGCTTTCCCACCGCGCGACGATTTGGCGACTGCGCACGCGGACACTCCAGCTGCCGCGGCGACCGCTCCTGATGGGCATCGTCAACGTGACGCCGGATAGCTTTTCGGACGGCGGCAGGTTCCTCGACGTCGACGACGCGGTGGCCCACGCGCTGGCACTGGTAGCCGACGGCGCCGATCTCGTCGACGTGGGTGGCGAGAGCACGCGGCCCGGGGCAACGCCGGTGCCTGAAGCGGTCGAAATGGAGCGCGTCTTGCCGGTAATACAGAGGCTGGTGGCCGAAACGGACGTGCCGATCTCGATAGACACCTGCAAGGCTGCCGTCGCTCAAGCGGCAATCGACGCCGGCGCGGAGATCATTAACGACGTGACCGGCTTCGAGAGCGATCCCGCGATGGTCGGCGCCGCCGCGTCGACTGCTGCCGGCCTGTGCGTGATGCACATGCAGGGCACGCCTGAAACGATGCAAAAACGTCCGGCGTATGAAGACGTGGTCGCCGATGTCAGCCGTTATTTGAAAGGTCGTTGCGACGCGCTGATCGCGGCCGGCGTCGTCAGGGAACGCATTTGCGTCGACCCGGGCATCGGCTTCGGCAAGACGTTTGAGCACAATCTGGCACTGCTTGAAAACTGCCACGCATTCCATGCGCTCGGTTGCCCGCTGCTGGTCGGCCCCTCGCGGAAGAGCTTTCTCGGCCGACTGCTCCGCGACGACCGAGCGGACCGCACCCAGGCGACCGTCGGCGTCGCGCTCGGCCTCGCCGCACAGGGTGTGCAAATGCTCCGCGTCCACGACGTGCGGTCGATCCGCGAGGCGTTGCTGGCATTCGAAATCGGCGGCGGAATGGCGTAACGTGACGTGTTTGGGCGACCAGGAGAACTGCAAAGTCATTTTTTCTCTATTACTAGCGATAAAGCAGCAGCATTGCTCGCGTCCCGCTTTTCCATCAATACCTGACAATCGCGTGCCCGGCTGGTGGCTGAGCATGCTGTGCCAAATGCCGAGAAAATAGACTTTGCAGTTCTCCTGTTTGGGCGACGAGCCAACATTGACCCAACTCTGGGATTGGACGATACTTGCAATGTTCGGCCGATTGTCGTTCCTGCGAACCAGAAGGCACGATTCCCCGTCCTTTTATCCATGGCCACCGCCGTCGATTTTGACCTCGCCAAATACTGCACCGACGTGGCGTCGCGTGCGCGGCGGGCGTCTGCCCGAATGGCGACCGTAAGCGGCGAGGTGAAGGCCAATTGGTTGCAGCGTTCGGCCTCGCTGTTGCGAGAGAACGCCATGCGATTGCAGGCGGCCAATGCTGAGGACCTCGCGGCCGCTCCCGGCTACGGGCTCTCCGACGCGGAGGTCGACCGCCTGCGGCTGACCCCGGCCCGCATCGAGTCGATGGCCAAGGGACTCGAAGACGTGGCGGCGCTGCCGGAGCCGATTGGCGCACTGATCCATTCGACCATCCGACCCAACGGTTTGCGGATCGACAAGGTTCGCGTGCCGCTGGGCGTGGTGTTCTTCATTTACGAATCGCGACCCAATGTGACGGCCGACGCCGCGGCGATCTGCGTCAAGGCGGGGAACGCGGTGATTCTGCGCGGCGGCAAGGAAGCCATTCATTCCAGCCAAGCGGTCGTGGAGCTGCTCGCCGAAGCCGCGGAAGACGAGGGCTTGCCCGCCGACGCCGTGCAATTAGTAAGCACGACTGACCGCGACGCCGTAGGCAAATTCCTCGCGCTGCCGCAGTACATCGACGTGGCCATTCCCCGCGGCGGCGAAGGGCTGATCCGCCGCGTGGCGGCCGAGGCCCAAATGCCCGTCATTAAGCATTTCAACGGCAACTGCCACGTGTACGTCGACGCATCGGCCGATCTCGAAATGGCCGAGCAGATTCTCATTAATAGCAAGTGCCAGCGGATGGGCGTTTGCAACGCGGCCGAGTCGCTGCTGGTGCACGCGCTCGTGGCGGGCGAATTCCTGCCCGACGCCGGCAAAGCGCTCACGCGACACGGCGTCGAGATCCGCGGCGACGAGCAGACCTGCGAATTGATTCCTGCGGCGAAGCCTGCCACCGACGAAGATTACGCCACGGAATTCCTCGGCCCGGTCATCTCGGCCCGTGTTGTCAGCTCGCTCGAGGAAGCGATTGATCACATCAACCGCTACGGCTCGGGACACACCGACGCGATCGTCACGAACGATCTTGCGGCGTCGCGGGCGTTCGCGGCCGGCGTCGATAGCGCGGCCGTCATGATCAATGCCAGCACACGGTTCAACGACGGCGGCGAGTTTGGCTTGGGCGCAGAGATCGGCATCAGCACCGACAAGTTTCACGCCCGCGGTCCCTGCGGCATCGAAGAACTGACAAGCTACAAATACGTTGTCCAGGGAGACGGACAAATCCGCGAGTGACGTTTCACGCTTGATGTTCATTTAGCGGCGGGGGCTTGCCCCGCGCGGCAACCGACCGACTAACTCGCGCCCGCAACGGAGTGCACGATGAGCGGCGAAGTCCTCAGCCAAGAAGAAGTTGAAAGTCTGCTCAACGCGATGGACGGCCGCGGCGTCGGGTCGATGGCGGCGAGCGGCGTGTCGGGTCGGGCCGGGCCGAAGGTCGCTCCGTACGACTTCAAGCGTCCGGAGCGCGTCGGCAAGGAGCAGATGCGGGCTTTGCAGACGATGCACGAAGGCTTCGGCCGCAATTTCGGCGCCGCACTCTCCGCGTTGCTCCGCACGATCGTCGAAGTGAAGCTCACCAGCGTCGATCAGCTCACGTACAGCGAATTCGTGTTCAGCCTGGAGAATCCCACCTGCTTCAACCTGGTCAACGCGCCGCCACTCGAAGGGCAGCTGATTCTCGACATCAATCTGTCGCTGTTGTATCCGATCATCGACCGGTTGCTGGGCGGAGGCAGCGAACCCGCGCCGCCGCTCCGCCGTCCGCTCACGGAGATCGAGTTGCGACTCGTGTCGCGGATCACCGATCTGTTCTTGGCGGAAATGAAGCACGCCTGGAAAAACGTGCTCGACCTCAACCTCTCGGTCGATCGCGTCGAGTCGAATCCGCAATTGGTGCAGATCGTCCCGCCCAACGAAGTCGTCGTGCTGATCAGTTTTGAGATCACGCTGGGCGAAGTGCGCGGCATGGCGAACTTGTGCATCACTTTCAACTCAATCGAACGGATCAGCCAGCAGCTTACGTCGAATAGCTGGGTTGCCTACGGCCGCAAGCCGCCGACGCCGCAAACCATCCAGCAAATCAGCCGCCAGCTCACCGGTTCGATCGTGGAAGTGGTGGTCGATTTGGCGGAAACACACATCGCCACGTCGGATCTCATCGGACTTCAGGTGGGCGACGTCATCACCACCGAAAAGGACGTGAATCAGCCACTGGTGGTTTCGATCGAGGGCCGGCCAAAGTATCACGCTGAAGCGGGCGTCTTCAAGGGCCGCAAGGCCGTGCAAGTGACCGAGACGATTAGCGATCGGCCGGCGGCAGCCGCGGTTGCTACAAAGAAGAAGGGATGACGTCGCCGGTCGTCCTGCTCAGCGGCGGCATTGCTTCTTCGAGTACGCCCTTGGCCCGCGGCCAAACGAGCACGGCCTCGATGACCATCCAAATTTGCAGCACGAGCGTCACGGCGCCGACGCCGAGCAGCAGATAGCTCTGCGTTTTGAGCCAGCCGGTTTCCGCGTTGAACATCTGCCAAAACAGCGCCCAGGTCGGCATGATGACCATCAGAATCATCGGCAGCACGAGGAACCATATCGGCTTGTTGCGACGCCACAGATAGAGCGTCGTCACGAGGAATGCCAGTCCGGCCAGAAGTTGGTTCGTCGCGCCGAACAAGGGCCACAGAAAGAGTCCGCCATAGCCATGGGGCCCGGGTTCGCCGGTCGGGGAGGCCGGGCCGCGCATCATCGCCAGCATCATCGCCAGCACGACGGCGAAGAGCGTCGCTGCGTATTTGTTGGTGAGCGGTTTGACGTGCAAGGCGGCGGCAAGCTCTTGGACGACGTACCGCTGCAGGCGCGTGGCGGTGTCGAGCGTCGTCGCGGCAAAACAGGCAACCAACACGGCGATGACCGCCACCGCGAGTTTCAGCGGCAGCCCGATGGCCGTGAGAAAATTCGCGCCGCCTTCGACGAAGGCCCCAACCATTTTGCCGAGGGTGAAGCTCTTCCAGCCATTGGCCGGGTTGTAGCGCTTGTGCCAGGCAGCTTCGGCGACGATCGGCCGGCCCGCCGCGTCGAGTTCCGGAGCGTAATCATACGGTCGGATGATTTGTGAATCGGTCGCCGTCGCTACTTGACGTTGAAACAGGCCCATGCCGACGCCGGCGCAACAGGCTAGGATGACGATCACCGCCAGCGCGCCTTCCAACAACATCGCGCCATAGCCGACGTATTGGGCATCGCACTCGTTGGCCACCTGCTTGCTCGACGTGCCACTGGCCACTAGGCAATGGAAGCCGCTTATCGCGCCGCAGGCGATTGTGATGAACAAGAACGGCCAAATCGGCGGCGCGTCGGCCGGCCACTGCGACATGGGCACGACGGCCGGTGCGCTGTGGTGGAGGTCGGCGTGCCCCGAGAGTGCAGCCATGCAGATGCCCAACACCAACGCGGCCAGCGCCAGCAACAGCTGCTGGCTATTGATGAAGTCGCGCGGTTGCAACAGCACCCACACCGGCAGCACCGATGCGAGAAAACAGTACACAAACAGCAGCACCGTCCAGATGACAACCGGATTGAGCGTGTCCGGGCTCAGTCCGAGCGTCGACGATAAGCTTGTGCACCATGTCGCCGGAATAGAAACGGGCCAATAGTAGGCCCCCACGTACACCGCGCCGTAGAGGACAAGCAAACCGAGCAGCGACGGCGCCAACAAGCCACCGTGATAACGATAGACCCAGAAGCCGATCGCCACAGCCAGCGGCATGGCGATCCACGTCGAGAGCACAGATTCTGGGTACAGGTCGAACAACTGTGCGATAACGAGCCCGAAAATCGCCAGCACCACGGTCAGCGCAAAGAACAAGATCAACAGAAACAACAATCGCGCGCGAGGCGAGATCAATCGGCCGGCGACGTCGCCGACGGTTTGGCCGCGATTGCGCAGGCTGACCACTAGCGCCCCGAAGTCGTGGACTGCCCCGATGAAGATCGACCCGAACACAACCCACAGCAGTGCCGGCAACCAGCCCCAGAACACGGCGATCGCCGGGCCGACAATCGGGCCAGTTCCCGCGATGCTGGTGAAGTGGTGGCCGAAGATGACTTCCCGGCGCGTGGGCACGAAGTCGACGTCGTCGCGCAACTGCCGACTAGGCACTTCCGCGTTCGGATCGAGCTGAAAGATGCTCCGCGCGAGCCAACGGCCATACGTGTGGTAGGCGACGATGAAGCCGAAAAACGAACCGACCGCGACGAGGAACGTGAGCATGGCGACGTAGACGGGCACTAGGTTGGGTGACGAGTTGGCCAGCGATCGGCGGCCACGCGGCCGGCCAATCTCCATGATATCCGCGAGTGGTCGCCGGCGGCAACGCCGCGTGGCGGCCGTGTTGGTTTACTCTCGCAACAGGCCGCCGTATAATGCCCCGCTATCAGAGAGACCGAGCAAGCGACTACGAAAGGATACGACGTTGGCCGAACATGTGATCATCATCGGGAGCGGCCCGGCCGGCTGGTCGGCCGCGATTTACGCCGCCCGGGCGGAGCTAAAACCGCTGTTGTTCGAAGGTGCGATCACCGAGGAAAACCGTCTCGCCGGCACGCTCCCGCTCGGGCAGCTCGCACTCACAACCGAAGTGGAGAACTATGCCGGCTTCCCGGCCGGCGATTTGAAGCCGTTTCTCGAAACGGCGATCGCGCCCAAGCGTGTGTCATACATGAACCTCCACGAAGGCAAGCACGCCGTCACGGGGCCGGAGTTGATGGAGCTGATGCGGCAGCAGGCGACCAATTTCGGCACGCGAATCGTCACCGACGACGTCGTCGAGGTCGATCTCCAACGTCGGCCGTTTGTCGTCAAAACGCTCGAAGGGAAGACGCACGAGGCGCACTCGCTCATCGTCGCTACCGGCGCGAAGGCGAACTACCTCGGTCTGCCGTCGGAAGAGGCTTTCAAGAACCGGGGCGTGAGCGCCTGTGCGGTGTGCGACGGTGCCTTGCCGCGGTTCCGCAACAAGCCGCTGGTGGTGGTCGGCGGCGGCGATTCCGCCGTCGAGGAGGCGACCTTCCTCACGAAGTACGCCTCGACGGTCCACATGGTCCACCGCCGCGACAAGCTTCGCGCGAGCATGATCATGCAGGAGCGAGCCCTCAACAATCCCAAGATCAAGATGGAGTGGAATAGCACGCTCGAAGAGGTCACCGGCAACGACAAGGACGGCGTGTGCGGCGTGCGACTCGGCAGCACGAACGGCGGCAAGGCCCGCGAGCTGCCGGCCAGCGGCGTGTTCCTCGCCATCGGCCACACGCCGAACACGGCGTTTTTGAAGGGGCAAGTCTGCGCTCACCAAAAAGCACTACATCCAGTGGACGCAGCCATTCCGCACGGCGACCAGCGTCGAGGGCGTATTCGCCGCCGGCGACGTGGCCGACGACTACTACAAGCAAGCGATCACCTCCGCCGGCACCGGCTGCATGGCGGCGCTCGACGCCGAACGCTGGCTGGCGGAGAAAGGGATTTGATAGATGGATCGACTCAGCGTCAAGGAGGCACGCGACGCGGCCGCCATCGGCCGTAAGGCCAAGCTGCAGGGCTGGATTCGCACGCGGCGAGACTCGAAGGGTGGGTTCAGCTTTCTCGAACTGAACGACGGCTCGTGCCTGGCAAACATCCAAATCGTCGCCGACGCCAAGCTGCCGAATTACGAGGGCGAGATCAAGCAACTCGGGCCCGGTTGCAGCGTGACGGTTCGCGGCGAGGTCAAGGCCTCGGGCGGCAAGGGTCAAGCCACTGAAGTGCAAGCGGCCGAAGTGATCGTGCATGGCTGGGCCGATCCCGAGGCGTATCCGCTGCAAAAGAAGCGGCATTCGTTCGAGAAGCTCCGCGAGTGGGCCCATCTGCGGCCGCGAACGAACACGTTTGGGGCGGTTGCTCGCGTGCGGAATCGCATTTCCCGCTCGATTCACGATTTCTTTCAGGAGGAGGGCTTCCTTTACCTGAATTCGCCAATCATCACCGCCAGCGACTGCGAAGGGGCGGGCGAAATGTTTCGCGTCACCACGATCGACCCAGACGCGCCGCCGCGGACGCCCACTGGCGCGATCGACTACGAGCAAGATTTCTTCCAGCGGCCGACGTTTCTCACCGTCTCGGGGCAGCTCGAAAGCGAAATCTACGCCACGGCCCTCGGCAAGGTCTACACCTTCGGCCCAACGTTTCGCGCCGAGAACTCGAACACCACGCGGCACCTGGCCGAGTTCTGGATGGTCGAGCCGGAGGCCGCGTTCTTCGACCTCACGGACAACATGGCGCTCGCCGAGCGGTTCCTCAAACGGCTCGCGCGCGACGTGCTGGCCGACTGCGCCGAAGACATGGCGTTCTTCGCCGAGCACGTCGAAAAGAGCGTCATTGGCCGACTCGAACATATCCTGGCCCACGACTTTCGCCAGCTCAGCTACACCGACGCGATCGAGATTCTGGAGAAGTCGGGCCGATCGTTCGAGTTCCCCGTCGCCTGGGGCAAGGATCTCCAAGCTGAACACGAGCGGTATCTCACGGAGGAGAAGTTTTCTGAGCCGCTGATCCTCTACAACTATCCGGCCGCGATCAAACCGTTCTACATGAAAGTGAACAATGAGGAGCCGGCGGACCGCCGCACGGTGCGAGCGATGGACGTGCTGGTGCCGGGCGTCGGCGAGATCATCGGCGGCAGCCAGCGCGAGGACCAGCTCGACGTGCTCGGGGCCCGCATGAAAGTGCAGGGGCTCAACCCGGCCGACTACTGGTGGTATCTCGACCTGCGCCGGTTCGGCACGGTGCCCCACTCCGGCTTCGGCTTAGGACTCGAGCGGATGGTCCAATTCGTCACCGGCATGGCCAACATCCGCGACGTGATCCCCTTCCCGCGGACGCCCGGCAATGCTGAATTCTAAGCCTCAAGGCGTTGCCAGTCGCACGATCGTCGCCAGGACTGGTGCGACCGCAACAATCGCAGCAAATACCAAGAACCCCTGCGGCGGCTTCAATCGCCGCACGCGCCAAACCACTACCAACAGCGCCAGCGATGCCACGCCCATCAAGCAGGCGGTGAGCAGCATGATCGCTGCGAACACCGGGGCGGCCTGTGCTTCGGGGTAGCTGCGCGAGAAGAAGTGTGCCGCGATCGTCACCAGGTCGGCCAGAAACACTGCGGATACCGAGGCCGTCCAGGCAATCGTGATCGCGTCGGCGGCGGTTTCACTTTCTGAATCGCTCCTGCCCTTGCGCGGGACGGGCCGCTCGCCTCTTCGCGGACGCCGTGGAGTTCGTGGCTTCGACATGGCAGAAACCAACCTTGCTAGGCTCGGAACACCGCCAACACTAACCGGAAATCCCTTGCCGATCAACGCCGCTCGCAAAATCGATATCGACGGAACATTCCGCTACAAACCAACGATTCTCGCCGGCTATTGTGCCCACCGGTCCGGCACATTTGCATTCGTGCCGATCGCGACCTAACTTTCAATTGGTGGGTGCAGACTCAAGGGTCAGTTTGCCCACCGATTGTTCCAAGAACGATCACTTTTCCCATAGCTTGTCCCTTTTGTTTCCGTCGGCAGATTGTGTTGTCGTCGCGCGTTGATTGTCCCGCGCGTCTGCCGCTAGGTCACCGCCGTCATGTCGTCTACTCTAATCGCCGTTGAACGCGCCGACTTCGAGCGCACGTTCTGCGAATGGCAGGCGGAGCAGTCGCAACTCGAAGCCGAGTTGGCTGACTCGTTTGCGGCGCTCGAGGCTTACCAATCGAATTTGGACAATTGGCAGGCGGAGCTGGCGCAAGAACGCGAGGAGCTGCGCGAATTGCGCGCTGAGATCGAACGTGAACGGACGGCTGACGGGAACCAGAGCGAGCAACACGACGAGCTGCGCCAGGAATTGGCCGAGGCCCGGCAAAAGATATCCTCCTTGACGACCGCGCTCTTGGCACGCACTGAGGAACTGCGCGACTTGGACCAGCAGCGAAACGAGGCGGTGGCCGAGCTTTCGCGTGCGGGGGCTCGTGAACAAGAACTGAGCGCGTCGCTCGCGGCCCATCAGCAGAGCACGGAAACCGAGCGGCTAAATTGGGAACAAAAAATCGAACAGCTGCGCGACGACGCCGACAGGGCAGCCGAAGTTGCCGCGAGCGGCGCCTGCCTCGCGTCGGGACGAAACGGCGAAGACCCGTCGGGACCGCGCCCATCGACAAACCCCGTGCTGGGTTCCGTGATGGAGCAATTTGGCAAGCTGCGAAAACAGCGGTCGATGAACCGACTGAATCCCAAACCACGGTAAAGTTCTATGTCACGAATCGTCAAACTCTTGCGGATCGGCAAGCCCGTGTCGACGTGGGTCAGCCGGACAACCGGGGTCATTGCGGCAGTCGTGTTTGTCTGCGGATTGTGGTCGCATAACGCGAGCCTGCTCGGCGTCGGTGCGGTGGTGCTGGTGACTTTCCTGTGGGCCAGTTGGTGCGACATGACCAACGAGTTCGACCGAAGCCCGAGCCGCCACGGTGTCCGTCGTCCGAATCCTCGGCACGTCTCGGAGCCAGCGTCTGAAGCCGCGGAACACCTCGAGCCGCCGGCGAAACAGGCGCCGGGGTACGCGGAGCTCGTCGAATCGCCGAAAAGCACCGACGCCTTGGTGAACGAGATGCTTTCCTCAGGGCGGTACGCGCTGTTGCTGCGGCCGCAAATGAACCGGCACTTGGATCGCGAGCACATCGTTCGCGCGGTCCGGCACCTGGACGAGGCTATGGCACTGGTGCCCGCGGGCCGCGTGCTGCTGGGGCCGCTGGCCGAGCAGGCAAGTTCCTCCAGCGGAGCGGTCGACGCCGATCCGAAGATGCTCGAGCGATTCATGCTCCGCGTCGAGGCCCTGTATCTCGATCGCCATACGGCAACAAACGCTGAATACCAACAGTTCATCAACGCAGGCGGCTACGAAACGCTCGAGTACTGGGATGAAGAATCGCTGCCGGCGCTGCTGGACTTTGTCGACCAGACGGGCTATCCCGGTCCACGATATTGGATCGACGGACACTTTCTTGCCGGCGAGGATCGGCGACCCGTGGTCGGCGTCAGTTGGTACGAAGCGTCGGCCTTCGCGCGATGGGTCGGCAAGCAGCTGCCCACGGATGCCGAGTGGACCAAGGCCGGGGCCTGGCCAGTCGAGTCGGCGCCTGGCCGAATCGCCCAGCGGCGGTATCCGTGGGGCGAATCGTTCGACATCCGCCGCGCGAATCTGTGGGGCTCGCACCTCAAAGGACCTGTCGACGCGAATGAGTACGTCGACGGCGAGAGCGTCGGCGGCGTGCACCAACTTGTCGGCAATGTTTGGGAGTGGTCGGCTTCGTCCCTGTGTGCCAGCGCCGAACCTTCGCTCCACGTACCGGAAACCTTCAAGAGTATCCGCGGTGGAGCGTTCGACACCTATTTCGAGAACCACGCGACATGCCACTACCAGAGCGGCGAGCACCCACTCGCCCGTCGGCACAACATCGGCTTCCGCCTGGCGCTGCCGATGTCGACGCTCGCCGTCGCTGAGGACAGCAACGAAGGCGACGAGCGCGACAACTCGGAGCTTCTTGTGGACGTTGAAAACACCGTATCCGCATTCGCCGAGTGTATCTAGCGGCAACGGAAGACCGAAGTTGCCCTGATCCCAACATCTATCCTGCATCCCGAAATCTATCTCACCATGCCACCACTTGCACAAATCCCGTTGGAATCGTACCTACTTGCGCAACAGGCGGCGCCGATCGAATGCTTGATCTGCAAGCAGGAGAATTGCCGTTCGGCGAGTCGCTGCCGATGGTGCCGTTCGCCAATGGCGCTGGCGCATCAAGCCGAATCGGTGAAGCACGCGCCAAAGCTGATTGCCGTGCTGGGGGCGACAGGCTCGGGCAAGACGACCTATCTCGGCATGTTGATGGACATTCTCACGCGACAAGTCGGCTTCCCACACACCACGGCACGTGGGCCGCTGTCGATCTCGCTGCAGCAGACGACCGCCACCGCGCTCTCCACCGGATGGTTCCCGGAAAAAACCGCGCACGACCCCGAACACTGGAACTGGGTACACTGTCAGTTCCATTGTCGTCGTCGACGACACCCGGTCGAGGTCGTGTTTGCCGACGTGGCAGGCGACGCCTTTGCCGAGGAAACCCAGCACGACGGCCGCTACCCCGCGATCCGTGCCATCCTGGCGCATTGTGCCGGTGTGATGGTCGTCGCAGACGCCGAACGGCTCAAAGCAGGCGACCACGAGCACGATTTCGTCACACTCAAATTGCTCACGCTATTGGGCGACCTGCGCGACGAGCAAATACGCAATCGCCGGCTGCGCTCGAGCGAGCGACGGCCGCTGGCGCTCGTGCTCACCAAGGCAGACAAGTGTGACGGCGCCATCGAGGACCCACGCGAATTTGCCGAGGCACACGCGGCCACACTCTTGGGCAGTTGTCAGACGCGGTTCCCACGGCAACAGGTGTTCGCTTGCTCCGTCGCCGGGGCGACCGCCCACCGCGACCTGTACGGCTCGTCGCAACATGTTCCGCTGCGGATCGAGCCGCACGGCATCGTCGAACCCTTCGGATGGCTGGTTACGGAAATGGGTTAGGAACATTAGATACATGGGTTTCCATCGAAAACCGTCGGCAAATGAGCGCATTGGGCAGCATTCCGGTGACTCCCGCGCGCGAAGTTCGTCGTCGGTCACAGGTGTCTTCCGGGAAGAGACACGCCCCGATGTAATCGCCCGGCTCGAAGCGCTCGACGACGTAATCTTCGCCGCGATCGATGGCGACCCGGGGGCGCTGCAGAAATCGGAGGACGCCTGGCAACAGGCGGTCGCGGAATTGGGGCACGACGCGATCGAAGAAACCCGCAGCCAATATCTGCGCCATGCGCAAGGCGTGTGGGAGTCGCTCCGCAGGCAGGAAGCGCAGCCACCACACAAAATCTTCGCGGCGATCGAGATCATCGGCCTGCTGGTGAACTCGGAGCGGTGACGCCCGCGTCTACCGGCTGATCGTCTCGAAGAATCGCCCGAAGAGATAGTGGCTGTCGTGCGGACCGGCCGAGGCTTCGGGGTGGTACTGCACGCTGAAGGCGGGCACTTCGAGGTGGTTCAGGCCCTCGATCGTGTCGTCGTTCAAGCTGCGGTGGGTGATTTGCAGGAAGTCGGGCAGCGACTCTTCCTCGACTGCGAATCCGTGGTTCTGCGACGTGATTTCGACCGCGCCGGTTTCGAGGTTTTGAACCGGGTGGTTCGCCCCGCGATGGCCGAACTTGAGCTTGAACGTCTTCGCCCCACAGGCCAAACCGAGCAGTTGGTGGCCGAGGCAGATGCCGAAGATCGGCTTCTTGCCCAGTAGGCCGCGAATCGTGCGAATGGCGTAGTCGAGCGGCTCGGGATCACCGGGGCCGTTTGAGAGAAATACGCCGTCCGGCTCGACGGCAAGCACCTCCTCGGTCGTAGCGGTGCCGGGCAGGATCGTCACCCGGCAACCCATGTCGTAAAGGTGTCGCGGGATATTCCACTTCATGCCGAAGTCGAGCGCCACCACGTGCGGCCCACCCTGTTCTCTCGCCGCTCCCTGCTCCTTGCCATGCGAGATGCGTCCACATGCTCAGCGGCTGCTGCCAATCTTGCGGTTGATCCGGCAGTACCTCGCGTACCAGATCGCGGCCGACAAGGCCTTTGCTCGCGCGGGCCTTGGCGACGAGGCTCGCATCGTCCAGATCGACCGTCGACAACACGCCCTTCATCGCCCCGCCCGATCGCAGCCGACGCACGAGCGCCCGGGTGTCGATCGATTCGATGGCCACGATGCCCGAGCTGCGCAAATAGTCGGCGAGGCTCTGTTCCGAGCGAAAATTACTCTGCACGCGGCTGTGCTCGCGGACCACAAAGCCAGCCAACTGCGGCCGCCAGCTTTCCACGTCCTCGGCGTTGACGCCGTAATTGCCGATCTCCGGGTAGGTCATCGTGACGATCTGACCACGGTAACTCGGATCGGTGAGGATCTCTTGGTAGCCGGTCATCGACGTGTTGAAGCAAACTTCGCCGTCGACTTCGCCATCGGCGCCAATCGAGGTGCCGGCGTAGACGGTGCCATCTTCGAGTGCAAGTTTCGCAGAAGTTGTCATGCGATCATTATAGAGGCGAGCCACCTTCAGCGCCAGGGGCCGAGGTGCGCATTTAGCAGCGGAGCTTGCTCCGCGCAATTAACAATAACGGCCATCCACGTCACTCAAACCGCGGCGCCACCCGATCCACCACCAGCCGCCCGATGTTCAGCGCCGCCGTGGCCGCCGGCGAGGGCGCATTCTCGATGTTCACCACGCGGTCGGTCTCTTCGATGATCCAGTCGTCGACGATGGTGCCATCGGGTCGGACCGCCTGGGCTCGCACGCCAGCCGGGGCCCAATCGAGCTGTTCCGAGCGAATTTCAGGGATCAATCGTTGCAAGGCCCGCACGAACGCCGGTTTGCTGAAACTCCGCCACATCTCCTCGAAGCCCATCCGCCAGTGGCGGGCCGCCATCTTCCAGAAGCCGCGGAACGCGAGCCACTCGGCCACGTCGCGCAGGTTGACGTCGGTGTGTCGATAGCCCTCGCGGGCCCAGGCCAACACCGCGTTCGGCCCACACTCGAAGCCGCCGTGGATCAGTTTCGTGAAATGCACGCCGAGAAACGGGAAGTTCGGATCGGCACACGGGTAGATCAACGCTTTGACGAGATGGAACGCATCCGGCCTGAGCGTGTAAAACTCACCGCGAAATGGCAGAACGCGAACCGCCGGCTTGACGCCGCTGAGCCTGGCCACGCGGTCGCTGTAGAGGCCCGCGCAGTTGACCACTTGCTCGGCCGCGAATTCGCCGACCGTGGTTTCGACAATCGCTTCGTTCGCATCGCGGCGGATCGCGGTGGCTTTCGCCCCGGTCACGACGCGGCTACCTTGTTTGATAATCAGCTCGGCCAGTCGCTGCGCGACCATCGCATAGTCGACGATGCCAGTGTCGGGCACGTGCACGGCCGCGATGCCCGCGCAGTGCGGCTCGATTTCGCGGAGCCGCTCTTGACCAATTCGCTCGCAACGCACGCCGTTGGCCGTGCCGTTGGCAAGCGTCTTTTCCAGTTGCGGGATCTCCTTTTCTTCGACCGCGACAATCACTTTGCCACAGCGTTCGTAGGGCAAACCTTCCCGCTCGCAGAACTCTTCCATCGCCGCCTTGCCGGTGCGGCAGTTTTGAGCCCGTAATGAACCAGGTCGATAGTAGACGCCCGAGTGGAGCACGCCGGAGTTGCGGCCGGTTTGATGCTTGGCAACCGCGTTTTCCTTCTCCAACACGGCCACTGTCTTGCCGGGGAACCGCTCGAGAAAACGATACGCGGTCGCCAGCCCGACGATGCCGCCTCCGATGATGACTAAGTCGTTTTGCAGCATATTACGTATTCGACCGAACGGGAACCAGGATACTACTGTAGATTACAACAAGATACGATGGTATTGAAGGCAATGGAGATCGGCAAGCATAAACACGTGACGGCGATGGCGTTCGGTGACTCTGCAAAACACGTCGATTTCGCGTAGCACTGGTTCAAAAGAGCATCGAGTTCGCGCTTTTCCGGAAAGTCCCAAAACTCGCCCCGCATCGCTCGTGTCTCCGCGACCGCTTGGTCTCCGTTGTTGACCCTTCGACTCCCGCGGCAGTAGCGCAGCCGTCGGCGATCTGGCAATGGCAAGCGTCGAATCCTCGCCGGGTCGACTGCTCGTCGTCCGCCACGATTTCCCGTGGCCGGCGGAATCGCGGTTTCGATCACCGCTTCCGGCTGGCCAAATCTGATCTGCTAGTTTTGAGCTGTCGGTATCAAAAACCATCTGGCGCTCGGGGATTTTCGATTTTTGTTTTTGCTCCGCGCTTTCCCGTCGTCGCAAGTCGTTGCTGCCGTGGCGTTTGCAATTTGATCGAATTTGAAAAACTCTCGTCGGTGCGACACAATTCGTTTCTTCTGTTCGCTCGATCGGCAACAAACATCGGTCTTTTCAGGCTGAGTTGCGCAGCGGAGCGAACAAAATTCGACGTTCATCGGTCACATTTTGATCGGTGGTGTGCAAGGAAGGAGTCGGGGATGGAGGGTTCAGGGTTCGGCAAAACCGGCCGGTGCGCAGCGGAAGCGCTGGCCTGCCGGCTAACAGCTGATGGCTCGTTCGCAATGTCAAAGAGCTGGGAAGGCACCAGACGCCAGTTAATAGCCGCTGGTTATCGAACAACTAGCGCCTAGCGCCCTCCAACTAGCGCCTCCTGCACGTGTTCATTTGTATCATGGCGCGGGCCGGTGCCTAGCCCCGATTTTCGGCCACCCCGCACGATGACCGAATGCGGCTTGGTTGCGGTCGCTTCAATGGTTGGCGGTTTTGTTAGCTCTTGGCTAAACCGATGTCGGATAGCACGTGTTCGGGCGGCGAGTGTTCGCAGTCGGCGACGACGCGGATCACAGGCTTGGCTAGGTCGATCGGAATCACCACCGCACCGGGAGGCGGCTCGATGGCGATCGCCATTGACGACAACATAAGGAATGCGGTTAGTGTACGCATGTGGCCATGATACATACCGACACTGTGGTGTCAACCAAATGAAAAAGCCCGGCAATACCGGGCTTTTTTCGTGTTCAGTGACAGACGTATGGCACAGCAGGATTTGTCAAGAGTGTCAATCTGGCCCAGTAGCGTGTGCGGGAATAACCCAGCTTGCTTTCGACGAATGTAGAGCGTGTTAAGATTGCAGGAATTTGCTTGCAATTGGTTGGCAGAGTGTGGTGGGGTGCCGCGATACCCCTTATCTGAGGTCAAACATGAATCGCTTGTTGCTTGTCTTTGGAATCGTGCTGCTGAGCGTGACGGCTTCGGCTGAGTCGCCCGCCGAGAAGGCGGACACGGTGACGATTCCACTCGATCAGATTTGGGCGAACCATATTCCGGGGACGCGCGATATTCATTTGCTGGAGCCGGAACAACGTCAGAAAAACATCGAGCGGTTGCCGCACGACGAACAACTGAAGGTCATAGCCAAGGCCCTTTTAGGGCCAGTCTTTTGAAGCTGTCAAGTGCACGGTTTTTTGCCTGACTGCGGTTTTCGTTGTTGGAGAATTCGGTACGTCGCAACGTTTCCGCCGCGCGTGGTCAATTTGCGCCTCTTCCTGCGTTGCTGCGGTCTGTACGGGTTGGCAAGAAACGCCTCGACGTCAACGCGACGCGCCAGCCAGAGCAGTTTCTTGGCTAGCTGCTTTGGGGTCAGCTTTGCGAACGCGCTCGTCCAGTGCTGGACAGGAATCGCGATCGCCATGCCGCGCGACTCCGCTGATCTCATCCGCCAAGTAATAGAACGAAAAGGCGGCCTTCTTCTTAGCGGCTCCCCTCCCTGTCGAGGGCGTGGCGACTTCCGGATGCGTCGCCCGCAGTGCGGCCTGCACGACACTGAGGACGTTGTACATCACGATGGCCAGGCAGAACCCAAACAACGCCGCCTCGGGATAGCCCAACGTGTTTAGTTCGCACTTGAGCACCGTCGTTAGCTTGGCGAACGCCGTTTCAATTTGCCAACGCGACGCATAGGCCGTAGCGATCTTCTTCGCGCCCACTTTCTTCGGCAGGTTCGTTAACAGGTAAAGTTCGGTTTCTCCATCGCGGGTCGGGGTATCCAGCTTGAGAGCAACCCGTCGTACGACCAGTTCTTCTCCGGCGGCGGTCGCGAACCGCCAATCTTGTTCGTAGACGATCCCCGTGTCGATGCGGCCCACCCGCCGCCGGCGGCCCACCCCCTCGCCTTTCAGGCCGCCATGGTGGCGGATCACGAAATACGCCTTCCGCTCAGTGATTCCCGTCATGAAGTCGAGCGTACTGTAGTCTCGGTCGGCGATCCAACATTGACCACGCTCGACCTTGTCGAGTAATTGGAGATAGAGTGGTTTCTGATTGGCATGGCCGTCTCGGCAAACGATGATGTCTTCCACCAGTTCCGTGTGAGGATTGAGCACCGCCACCGTATGGCCCGGCAGCGGGGCGTCACCTATCGTGCGGAGTTCCTTGAGTCGATGTTGGGTCCCCGACAAGTGGTTGCCATCGACAATCCGCACGACATAACCAGTCAAAGGTCCCGACAAAGTGCCGCCCAGCGACGCGATCGTCGGTTTTAAGTCGGCCGCCGTTTCGCGGACCAGGCTCTCGGAGACCACCGGCTCGATGCCAGCGAGCTTGTTGTAAACCGACTTCACCGACACGCCAATGTCCTGACCCTTCTTCCGGTAGGCGGCATTCACCGAGGGCTGAATCCGCGTGACGACCAAGCTCAGTAAATCGGCGCAAGTGGAAAACGCCAACTCCCCGCAGACCTGTCGCTCGGCGACGTCCTCGAATATCTCGTCCAGTCGCTCAGCAGAAAATGCGGTTTCCAGCGTGCCTCGAAACATCACGCTCACGGGGCTCTTGTCGATAAACGGCTCGAAGACTTCATCAAACACCATGCGCAACCTCCTGGAGACGGGGACATGCCTAAAGAAGGAAGTCTCGCACGAACTTGCTGCCGGTCTAGTCTCCATCTACCGACCCGCCTACGACTGCAGTGACAGCTTCAAAAGACTGCCCTTTTAGGGCCGACCACTCTTTCGCTAACAGAAACATCTGTCTCGTGGCCCCGCGAAAGTCAGCGCGCGCGGGCCGGATTTGCTGTGTTAGGGACTGGACTAAACGCGCTTTGTGAGGCGCATCATGTACTGGCTGTCGGGGCGGAGCCACGGCAATCGCTTACGCCGACTGATGAGATTTCACTGGTCTTCTTTTCTTATGAATTTGGGAACTATGTCGAAATTCGGCAAATCGAACGCTGTGGCAACGACATTGAAATACACTATCGCCTTGTGCGGCCAATCAACAAGAATCTCGCCGTATGCTTGGCGCTAATTCCATTGGGAAAGCTACCGGCCGGCAAGTATCAAGTGGAGGTCATGCAAGAACCAACGGGACAACATCAATTGGACGGTCGTTACGCATCAATCGAACCAGACCCACGATACGAACAACGCGACAAAGACTACGGTGAGCGGTTCGTTAGTGGGTCGTTTTCCTTTCAGGTGTTCAACGGACAAGAAGAGTGACATTTCGTGTACAAGGAGAATGCGATGACAAGTGGGACGGTTGGACGTTTGATTTTGGCTTTTGCGATTTCACTTTTCGCGGCATGTCCATTGTACGCAAGTCAGGATACAATCGGGCCTAACGGAATCAACTCAGATGGCTTGCGAGATTTCAATGGGAGTGAACTAAAGGGGACGGGAGTCAATTCGCCCGAAAACGACTCCCGTCCCCTTTAATTCATTCAAGGACGCCCGGGCACAGCCGAGCTTCTTCTGCACCTTTTTCAGCTCGCTCGCCTGCTGCAAGGAACGCAGCGAAACGACGACCGGATTGAACAGGTAGAGCAGAATCAGCGAGCAGTACTGGTCCATTGTGAGCGTACGATTGCCGGCCTTATCCCGCTCGCAGCCCACCCCGCGCAACCGCTCAAACAAGGGCAGCAGCCGCCGAAAGTACTTCAGCCCCACCACGTCCTCGTCGGTCACATCCTTCCTTCGCTGCGTCATGCAGCCTAACATGCGCTAAAACAACCGAGGGCGCAAGAGTAAAATTCAATGCGCAAATCTCGTGCCGAACAGGATTGCTCCCGTCCCCTTTAATTAGTCCCAGTTTTCTACAGAGCCGGTCTTGTACCCTTTTGCAGAATTGAGGGGCAGCTTTGAAGTGCGAGCCGGTCGGTATGCCGCGGCGCAGAATTCACACTTATCATCCGCAATATCGCGATTTCTTGGGTTGTTCTCTTGGCACACGCGTGCGGAGTCGAACCGCATCGCTGCTGGAAAAGTGGTAAGTTGATCTCATTAGGAAGTTTTTTCTTGCAACCCCTCCACCTAGCGTTTAAGCTGAATGTGCGGCGCGTCTTGAAGTAGTCTCGAAATGGCGGATTTCACTTATCGCTCGGCCAGGTCAGATTGGCCATTCAAGCGAGTCTACTTCTCTCATATCTAGTAAGCATCTTGTAAGAGAAGCTAATGTACGCATTTTGGTGTGCAGATCAAACAACTGGGAGGACTCGAACAATGCAACGCTTATGTACCCTGGCAGCTATGGCTGTCCTTCTCTTGGGGGTATCCCGGGCTTCGGCGCAGTCGGCTCTATTCGACTTCGAAGGTGGCAGCGATCAAGGCTGGGGCACTGGCTTTGGTAATGATGCATCGAAGGACTTTCCAATCGTTTTCATCGGCGGTAGCAACCGAATGGAAGTTGGTCTCGGCGGTTTTCAGGTAGCGGGGCGCGAGACGAGCAATCCAGGCGAGGACGTCTACCAGGCATTGCTGGCCGCCTCGGCCAACGAAGCGGGTTACACTCTCAGCTACGATTGGTACGTTGACACGTCCGCGGGTGGTTTCGGCACGTATCTGCAAATCGGTACCTTTATGAATACCGGAAGCGGCTATTACGCGCAGCATGAAAAGGAAGTCGAATTGGATGGAACTCAACTCGTCAGCGGCGGCGTGTTTTCCGGTACCGTCTCGCAGACCTTCGCCGAGAAGGGGTATGACATTCCGTCCGGAGAGACATTTTTCCGGCCGGGGCTGATCATGAATGGCGATGGCACGAATACATTAGTCCACTTTGACAATATTTGTATTGAGCCCGCCGTTCCCGAGCCGGCGTCGCTCGTTCTTTTGGGCTTGGCATTGCCGGCGTTTTTCATCGGCAGTCGCCGACGTCGCTAGTGCTCAGTCACAGCTTGGTTTTCGGGTAGAGGGACTTGAGTTTACCGCGGGCGTCGCGGACTTTAATTTGCCAGGCGACGCCGCGTTGGGTGGCGTTGGCGTCCGTCGACCAAGCAGCCGGGCAGAAAAAGGGTCAGGACTATTTTTCACAATTCATTCTGCCCCCTTTTCTCTCCTGCTGACTGTCATCGAAACCTGCCGACAACAAGGCCGAGCCGTCTTCGCCTATCGCACCGAAGCGCTCGCCGCTCGTTTCGCCGACCGCCCAGCCCCTTCATTACTTCCCAGCGCGTGAACAGTTACGACCATCGCTTGGTCTTTGAGGGCCTATTGAGCTGCAAGAGCTGTCTGTCCTATCGACTCAGTAGTTCGCCCCGCTTTTGCGGATGTGGATCATCGGCGGTTCATCGTCGCGGTGGAGCTTGCCGCGAACGACGTTGGCCAGGAAGATGCGGTGGTCGCCGGAGTCGACGTGGCGCTTGGGTTCGCATTCCAGGTGGCCCAGCGTGTCGGCGAGGATCGGCACGCCGCGGGGGCAGTGCTTCACGGCTAGGCCTTCGAACGCCGGCATGCCGGGCTCGAAGCCCTTGCCAAAGTGCTTGAGCAACTGCGATTGCGACTGGCCGAGAAGGTTCAACACGAACGGCTGACCCTCACTGAGCCAATCGCACACGTAACGGCCGAGCTTCACGGCGACGCTCACCATCGGCGGCTCGAATCCGGCCTGCATCACCCAACTGGAGAGCATCCCGGTGGATCGCTCGCCGACGCCGATGGTGATAATGAAGATGCCGCTCGGCACGCGGCCAAGCACTGGATCGAATGTCTTCTTAGTCATAGTGGATTCTCTGGCCGTCGATTTCCAGTGCCGGCTGGACAGAAACTGATTGCTATCGGGCAGCAAGTCTGCGGCCATTGTAGGGTTTTGGCGGCCGCTGGTCGACTGCGACGTTTTGCGTAAGTCGTTAGTTGACAGCCCATTGCGCCTGGCGAATCCTCTCTGGGCAGGCCTCGGCAGATCGGCTATCTTTCCCGACCCGAACTCCCCAGCTTTTGGGCCGCGATCAAGTCTTCCGCATCTTGAGCCGCCATGCTTCGCCGCTATCCGAAACCACGAATCGTCTGGTGCCTCGCGCTCGCACTTGCTGCGGTCGCCGAGTGCGCATTTGGCCAATCGAATTGGACCGCTTCGCCAGCGTCTGGCAATCCGTATTCCGGGCTCGTCTCGTCGCGCGGCGGGCCGTACCCGTCGACCGCTGGCACGCCGGTCATGACCCAATGGCCCGGGCCCAGTGAATTGAACGGGGTCGTTCCGGTGGACGAAAACCCGAACCGATCCCCGACCAGCGCGAACTGGATCGTCAGTGGCGACGGGCAGCCCGGCTGCGTCGACGCCGACGTGTACTGCGAGGGCGATCCCTACCCGCAACAGCAACTGTTCGGCTCGACCGAGGGCCCCTGGTTCTGGCAAGTGCTCCCCGAGGGCTTGATTTATCGCACGTATTGGGCCGGCGTGCACGAACCGCGGATGGGCGTCGTCCTGATGCGCAAGAACGGCGGCAATTCGTTTTGGGACGCCACCGTGGGCGCGCGGGTTTCACTGCTGCGATTCGGCAACAACGATCCGTTCCATCCGCAGGGATGGGAATTCGACGTTGACGGCGCTGCGTTGCCGCGATTGACGCTCGACAACGTGCGCGACCTCGAGACGGTCGACTTCCGAGGCGGCGCGTTCGCTGCCTATGGCGTCGGCGATTGGCAATTCAAACTTGGCTACGACCATTTGAGCTCGCACCTCGGCGATGAGTTTGCCATCAGCCATCCGGGAAGCTTGGCCGATCGGATCAACTACGTCCGCGACTCGGTGATTGCGGGCGCGTCGTACTATCCGGTCTCGGAGATGCGGCTCTATTCCGAGATGGGCTACGCACTCAACGCCACGGGCGGGGCCGAGCCGTGGGAATTTCAGTTCGGCACGGAACTGGCCCAGGCCGGCCCGACCGGAATGGCCGGCACGCCTTTCCTCGCGCTCAACGTCCACCTCCGCGAAGAGGTTGACTTCGGCGGCGATTTCACCGCGCAAGCCGGTTGGCTGTGGCGCGGCATGTCGGGACAGACAATGCGAATCGGCGCCCACTACTTCAACGGCAAGAGCAGTCAGTACCAAACGTACAACGAGTTCGAGCAGCAGGTCGGCTTGGGATTGTGGTACGACTTCTAGACCGCGATCATGCCCTGCGTGATGCCGGGGGCTGGGAGCGTGCTGCAGCCCATCAAGTAGGCGTCAATCGCGCGGGCGGCGCCGCGGCCTTCGTTGATGGCCCAGACGACGAGCGATTGGCCGCGGCGGCAATCGCCGGCGGCGAATACGCCCGCGACCGTCGTGGCGAAGGGGCCGTGCTCGGCTTTGAAGGTTTCCCAGTTGCCGCGCGGCTTCTGCGTTTCGAGGCCGAGCATTTCGGCGAGGCCCAACTCCGGGCCCAGGAATCCAGTGGCAAGCAGCACCAAGTCGGCGGGCCAAACTTTCTCGCTGCCTAGCACTTCGCTGAACGGCGCTTTCTCGCCGGGCTTCGACCAGTCGACCGCGACGGTCTTCACGCCCGTCACGCGGCCGTTCTCGCCGACGTATTCCTTGGTGAGGATGTTGAACTCGCGCGGGTCGTGGCCGCTCTTGGCCTTCCACTCGGCGTGGGAATAGTCGACGCGATAGATCCGCGGCCACTCGGGCCAGGGGTTGTTCGGGGCGCGGTGGGCGGGTGGGCGATCGAGCAGCTCAAAGTTGACCAGGCTCTTGCAGCCGTGGCGGAGCGAGGTGCCGATGCAGTCGGCCCCGGTGTCGCCGCCGCCGATCACGATCACGTCGAGCCCTCTGGCAGAAAGGTAGCCGCCATCGGTGAGATTGTCGTCTAGTAGGCTCTTCGTGTTACGCGTGAGGAAGTCCATTGCCAGGTGGATGCCGGCCAGATCGCGGCCTGGGCAGCGGCCCGTCGGGTCGAACGACTTGGTGGCGCCGGTGGCCAGGAGCACGGCGTCGAAGTCGGCCACCAGATCGTTCGGGGCGATGTACGACATCTTGCAGCCGCGCTCTTCCATGATCTGCGTCATGTGGCCGGCGGGGAAATCTTCCTCCTTGCCGATGTGGGCGCAGGTGATGAACTCGACGCCTTCGGCCGCCAAGAGGTCGATCCGCCGCTGGACGACGCCCTTGTCGAGCTTCATGTTGGGGATGCCGTACATGAGCAGGCCGCCGATGCGGTCGGCCCGCTCGTACACGGTCACCGTGTGGCCCACCTTGTTGAGCTGCGCCGCGGCGGCGAGCCCAGCGGGACCGCTGCCGACGACGGCGACTCGCTTGCCGGTGCGAACGGCGGGCGGCTGGGCCGTGACCCAACCTTCGGCAAAGCCCCGGTCGACAATTGCATTCTCGATGTTCTTGATCGTGACCGGCGGCTCGTTGATCCCCAGCACGCAAGCCCCTTCACACGGCGCGGGGCAGGCCCGGCCGGTGAACTCGGGGAAGTTGTTCGTCTTGTGGAGTCGATCGAGCGCGTCGCGCCAGCGGCCTTGGTAAATGAGGTCGTTCCACTCGGGAATCAGGTTATCGATCGGGCAACCGGTCGAGCTCTGGCAAAACGGCACGCCACAATCCATGCAGCGAGCACCCTGCGTGCGGAGCTGCGCGTCGACGGGCTCGGTATAGATTTCGAGAAAATCCTGTGCGCGCACGAGCGGATCGCGGTACGGCACCGTTTGCCGGTCGAACTCCTTAAATCCTGTCGGCTTACCCATTTACGCAATTACCGCCATCGAAAACTGCTGTTCGCAAAGACATTGGTCACGCTACAACTGCTGTTTCCGGTTGCACCGCCCGCTTACGTCGTTCTTCCAGCACCCGTTTGTAGTCGGTTGGCATGACTTTGACAAACTGCGGCAGGACTTCCTCCCAGTTTTTGAGCAGATTTGCTGCGATGGCGGAGTTGGTGTGCTCCTGGTGTTTTTCGACGAGTTCGCACAGCTCGGCGACATCTTCGTCGGCGACGACCTTCTCCAGCTCAACCATGCCCAGGTTGCAATTGGCGAGGAACCGGCCGTGCGGATCCCAGATGTAAGCGACGCCGCCGGACATGCCGGCCGCGAAGTTGCGGCCCGTCGGGCCGAGGATCACGGCCCGGCCGCCGGTCATATATTCGCAGCCGTGGTCGCCTACTCCTTCGATCACCGCCCGTGCGCCGCTGTTACGAACGCAGAATCGCTCGGCCGCCCGACCGCGGAAGAAGGCCTCGCCGCCGGTCGCCCCGTAGAGCGCGACGTTGCCAATGACAATGTTTTCCTCCGCGACAAACGTCGACTTTGCGGGCGGATAAATGATCACTCGGCCGCCGGAAAGACCCTTGCCGACGTAGTCGTTCGCGTCGCCCGCGAGTTCGAGCGTCACGCCCTTGGCCAGGAACGCGCCGAAGCTCTGGCCGGCCGAGCCATGGAACTTGAAGTGGATTGTGCCGTCGGGCAGCAAGTTCTCGCCGAAGCGCTTGGCGATCTCATGGCTGAGGATCGTGCCGACCGTGCGGTCCGTGTTCACGATCTCGAGCTCGGCGCGGACCGGCTTGCCGTCTTCGAGCGCTGGCTGGGCGAGCGCGAGCAACGTCCTGCGATCGAGCGAGAGATCGAGGCTGTGGTCCTGGCCGCGGGTGCAGTGGGTCTCGACGTCGGGCCGCGGCTTTTTGATCGGAGTGAGCAGCTTGGTGAGGTCGAGCCCGTCGGCCTTCCAATGCCGGATCGCGTCGTTGGTCTCTAGGCAGTCGACGCGGCCGACCATCTCGTCGATCGTGCGGAAGCCGAGCTCGGCCATGATCGCGCGGGCATCTTCGGCGACCATGAACAGGTAGTTCACCACGTGCTCCGGCAAGCCGGTGAATTTTTTGCGCAGCTCGGGATCCTGCGTGGCAATGCCGACTGGGCAGGTGTTGAGGTGGCACTTGCGCATCATGATGCAGCCGAGCGTGACGAGCGGCGCGGTGGCGAAGCCGAATTCTTCGGCGCCGAGGATGGCGGCGATCACGACGTCGCGGCCGGTCTTGAGGCCGCCGTCGGTTTGCAGCACGACGCGGCTCCGCAAGTCGTTGAGGACCAACGTTTGATGCGTTTCGGCGATGCCCAGCTCCCAGGGCAGGCCGGCGTGTTTGATGCTCGTGAGGGGCGAGGCGCCCGTGCCGCCGTCCGCGCCCGAGATGAGGATGTGATCGGCAAATCCCTTGGTGACGCCGGCGGCGATCGTGCCGACACCGACTTCGGCGACGAGCTTCACGCTAACGCGGGCCGAGGGATTGCTGTTCTTCAGGTCGTGGATCAGCTGTTTGAGATCCTCGATCGAATAGATGTCGTGGTGCGGCGGCGGGCTGATCAGGCCCACGCCCGGCGTCGAGTAGCGAATGCGGGCGATGTTTTCATCGACCTTGCGGCCGGGCAACTCGCCCCCTTCGCCGGGCTTGGCGCCCTGCGAAATCTTGATCTGTAGCTCATCGGCGTTGGCGAGATACCAAATCGTGACGCCAAACCGGCCCGATGCGACCTGCTTGATCGCCGAGCGTTTCGAATCGCCGTTGGCGAGCGGCTTGAATCGCTCGGGGTCCTCGCCGCCCTCGCCCGTATTGCTCTTGCCGCCAAGGCGGTTCATGGCGATGGCGAGCGATTCGTGGGCCTCGGCCGAGATCGAGCCGAAGCTCATCGCGCCCGTGCAGAATCGTCTGACGATGTCTTTGGCCGGCATGACTTCGTCGAGCGGGATCGGGCCGCCGTTTGAGTCCGGTTTGAACTTCAACAGTCCGCGCAGCGCGCAGCGGGTGCGGGAGTCGGCATTCGTGTGCTCGGCAAATCGGCGATAGGCGTCGACGCTGTTGTTGCGGGCAGCGACTTGTAAATCGGCGATCGCCCCGGGATCCCACATGTGGCGTTCGCCCTCGGCTCGCCAATGGAACTCGCCGGGGTTCGGCAGCACGGCGAGCCGGTCGGTGGCCTGCTCGGGATAGCCGATCGCGTGTCGGCGGAGCGCTTCCTCGGCCAGCACGTCGAAGTCGCAGCCCTGGATGCGGCTGGCGGTACCGACAAAACAGCGGTCGATCACTTCGTCGCGAAGGCCGACAGCTTCGAAAATCTGGGCCCCCTTGTAGCTTTGCAGCGTCGAGATGCCCATCTTGGCCATCACCTTGAGCATGCCCTTGGCGACGCCCTTGCGGTAGGCGTAGACAAGGTCGTGATCTTCCTTGGTGACCGGATCGATGTCCTCGCCGTCGGAGACGCGTTCAATGGCCGGGTGAGCCTTGCCCTCGCCGCCTTCGTCGCCTTTGATCGCCGCGCCTTCCGGGCGTTGGATCAAACCCTCGCGGCGAGAGTGCCAGAGGGCTTCGAACGCTAGATACGGATTGATCGCGTCCGCTCCGTAACCAATCAACAAACAATGCTGGTGTACTTCGCGGGCCTCGCCGGTTTCGAGAACGATACCGATCCGCGTCCGCTTGGTGCGACGCACAAGATGATGATGCACCGCCCCGGTCGCCAGCAGCGCCGAGAGCGGCACGCGGTCGGGCCCGATCGCGCGGTCCGACAGGATCACGAGCGAATAGCCTTGATCGGTTGCCAGCTCGGCTTCGGCGCAGATGCGGTCGAGCGCTTTGGCCAGACCTGCCTTGCCTTCGTTCCGCGGCCAGGTGATATCGATCAGCTTGGTCTTCCAGCCTCGGTAGTCCATGTGCTTGAGCGAGGCCAGTTGCTCGTTGGAGAGGATCGGGTGCGGAATCCGCAGCCGCTGGGCGTGCTCGGCGCTGGTTTCGAGCAGGTTCCGCTCCGGCCCAATGTAGCACTCCAGCGACATGATCACTTCTTCGCGGATCGAATCGATCGCGGGGTTCGTCACTTGGGCGAAGAGCTGGCGGAAATAGTCGTAGAGCATCCGCGGCTTGTCGGAGAGGCAAGCCAGACAGGAATCGTTCCCCATCGAGCCGACCGGATCGCGCAGCTCGCGCACCAGCGGCAGCAGCATGAACTGCATCGTCTCGACCGTATAGCCGAAAGCCTGCATCCGCTCGATCAGCGTTTTCGGATCGAAGCCCTGCGGCTCTTCGTCCGGCTCGAGATCGTTGAGACTGATCCGCCCCTCGGAGAGCCACTGGGCGTACGGCCGGCGGCTGGCGAAATCGCGCTTCAAGTCGTCGTCGGAAACCAGGCAACCCTTTTCAAAGTCGACGAGGAACATTCGGCCGGGTTGCAGGCGTCCCTTGGCCTTGACGTTCTCCGGATCGATCTCGCAGCACGCCCACTTCGCTGGCCATGATCACGCGGTCGTCGTGCGTGAGATAGTACCGCGAGGGACGCAGGCCGTTGCGGTCGAGCACCGCGCCGATGTATTTTCCGTCGGTGAAGGCGATCGAGGCGGGGCCGTCCCAGGGCTCCATCAGGCAGGAGTGGTATTCGTAAAACGCCCGCTTCTGGTCCGACATCGACTCGTGATTCTGCCAAGCCTCGGGGACCATCATCATCACGGATTCCTGCAGCGAACGGCCGGTCATCAGCAGGAATTCGAGCACGTTGTCGAACGTGCCGGAGTCGCTGCAATCGGGCTCCGTGACCGGAAAGAGCTTGTTCAGCTCGCTGCCAAACAGGTCGCTGGCGACCACGCCTTCGCGGGCGTGCATCCAGTTGATGTTGCCGCGGACCGTGTTGATCTCGCCGTTGTGGCTCATGAACCGCAGCGGCTGGGCGCGGTCCCACGAGGGGAACGTGTTGGTCGAGAACCGCGAGTGGACCATCGCCAGGTGGCTGGTGTAGTCCGGGCGCCGAGGTCGGGGTAATACTTGAATAGCTGCTCGGTAGTGAACATCCCTTTGTAGATGATTACATTCGTCGAGAGCGAGCGAGATGTAGAACATTTTGGCTTGGCGGAGCGCGGCGTCGCCCCGCAGGCGGCGGCTAGCCTGTTTGCGAATCAAATAGAGCTGCCGCTCGAAGGCGTCGCCCGAGAGGCCTTTGCCAGCGGCGATCACGAGCTGTTCGATGCTCGGCTCGCCCGCCCTGGCCGAGGGACCGATGTCGGATTTTTCGGATTCGGTCGGCACCTTGCGCCAGCCGACCAGCCGCTGCTTTTGCAACGCGATGAGTTCCTCGACGACGCGCTTGCACTTGGCTCGCTCGTTGGCGTCGGTCGGCAGGAAGACGATGCCGGCGGCGAACTCGCCCGGCGCGGGCAGGTCGGCCTTCAGCTCCTGTTTGACGACACGGGTCAGGAATTCATGCGGCAGCGCAGTGAGAATGCCGGCGCCGTCGCCCGTGTTCGCCTCGCAACCGCAAGCGCCGCGATGGTCCATGCTGCGGAGCACTTCCTCGGCGTCGATCAGGATCTGATGACTCCGCTTGCCCTTGACGTGGGCGACAAAACCGACGCCGCAGGAATCGTGTTCGTGCGCTGGATCGTAGAGCCCCTCGCGTGGCGGCAGCGACGAGAACGGCCAGCGTATGTTTTCGTTGTTCCGACATCTTTATCGTCTCCGGGCAGCAGCGCCGTGATTCTTGTCAACTAACCGAGCTGACGGGGTGTACCGCCAGCTCGTGCTGCCATGCAATGTGTCCCGTGATGACGGCGGGGTTCGATTCGCTGGCGCGCGATTGGAGCAACTGCACGAATCGGCGGGCGGTGTCGCCGAGTTCCCGGTCACGGCGATGGATGATGCCCAGCGGCCGCACGAGTGGTCGGCCCGTGAGCTGCACCTTGACCAACGTGCCGGTCAAAAGCTCGCGTTCGATCGTCGGCTCGGGCAACAGGCTCACGCCGGAGCCGATCTCGACCGCCCGCTTGATGGTTTCGATGTTGTCGAACTCGAGGGCGATCTTCACTGCCACGCCGTCGAGCGCCAGTACGCGGTCGATCTCGTCGCGAATGGCCAGCCCGGCCTGAAACGCGACCATCGCCTCGCCCTGCAGCTCGCGCAGCGCGACGCTCGGCTTGCCCGCCAGCGGATGCTCCGGATGGCAGACCAACACCATCGGCTCGGTCCGCCAGGGAATTGCCGCCAGGCTCTTCGATTCTTCCGGATAACTAACGAGTCCTAAATCAGCCTGGCCGCTATCGACCGCGTCGACCACACGATGCGGGTGCAAATACTCGAGCCGAATGTCGGCCTGCGGATTCGCGGCCAGGAACTCGCGCAAGTAGCGGCTCATGTGCGCCAGCCCAACCGAATAGATCGACGCCACCGTGAGCCGTGCCACGACCGCCTCGTGCAACGAGCGTACTTCTCGCTCCAGGTCTTCAAACCGCTGGACGATCACCCGCGCACCTTCGTGAAACTTGTGTCCTTCCGGGCGTGAGCACAAACGGACGCTTCGAGCGGTCGATCAACTGCACGCCCAGCCGATCTTCGAGCTGATGCACGACCTGGCTGGCGTTCGATTGCGACACGCCGTTCGCCTCGGCCGCGTGGGAGAAGCTCCCCTGGTCGACGACGTCGCAGAAGATTTTTAGCCAGCGTGTGTGCATGGTCGTAAAGTCGTAATGGGGTCGAATCTCCAGCGGCCAGGACTGCGCGCAGCTCGAATGCTTGCACACGCGCGACAAACGGCAACGCGGAGACCGTGCCGTTCTAATCCGTCAAGGAGCTAGATCGGAAAAGTGGCTACCGACACTGCATCAACAATCCGAATATCGCCAAAGTCTGACATTCGGAATTAAAATACAAGAATACCCATCCCCTGCTACCTTGTCAAATACCTCGAAGTCCCGGTGATTTGCTGGTATTTCCAGCTGGGTCGAATCGCCATGCCGCCAAACGATTTGCGTTTGGTTCAGGGGCCCGGCTTCGGTTTGCCGAAATTCAGCCCGCCGGTGCCGGCAGCGGCGCGAACTGCTAGCGGCAGCCGGGGCCTTCGCTACCAGAGCGGGAGGACTACAGTTCCCCCGCTAACTCGTGCAACGGTCTAATCCGCTTTCTCGGTCCGTGTGAGGGTTTCGTCGCGGACAACGCGCGTGTACTCCGCACCGAAAAACACAACCAGCATTGCATAGTACGTCCATAGCATGATGGCCAGAAAGGAGCCGATCACGCCATAGGCCGACGCGTAACCGCGACGCATCAGGTAGATCGTCAAAACCTGCCGGCCGATTTCCCACAGGATCGCCGCGATCGACGCGCCGCGCAACGCCGCATTCCATTCGATCTTGGTCCGCGGGACGAAACGGTAGATGGCGGCAAGCGCGAGAAAATTCAACGCCACGTTGATCAGCAGGCTGAACCCCCAATTGATTTCCGGCGCAACGTTCACGGTCGGCTCAAGGATGGATTGGACCGCCGACCAAACGAGCGACGAAATGGTGGCGGCCAAAATAAACGCACCCGCCCCCACCAGCATCAGCAGCGCTTTGAAACGGCGAAACGCCAGTTGGCTCAGCCAGGCCCGCCAGCCTTGGTCCAAGTCTTCGGGAAGTCGCCAGATACGGCTGAAGGCGTGGTCGACCTGAGAAAAAATCGCCACCGCCGTCACCAGCAGCACGACAAAACCGATCGGCCCGCGTGAGCCGGCGTTCTCGCTGACCGTCGAAAGCGCCCGGCCGACCTGTTCGCTCAGCTCGGGCGATATCTGCTGCTCCAACGCGGCGAGCAGCCGCTCACGGGCATCCTGTCCGATCGCCGTCGTGCGAAGCGCCACGCCCAAGCCGGCTACCAACACCAGCAGCAGCGGAAAGAGCGAGAGCGCGAAATAATAGGCGACCGACGCCGCCATCATCGATCCGTCGTGCTCGTTGAAGCCGTGATACGCGGCGAGCAAGCGACGGCCGAGGCGGCCGGGATAGTGCGTGACTCGATCGACGAAATCCATGGGCACGATTGTACCCGGGATCGCCCGGCGTTCTTACCTCAGATTCCAGCCGCCGGCGCGGCTTGCGGTCGTGCGGAAGTCGCCCGGTTCGCGTCCTCGGGCGGCGAATGGGCCTGCACGGCCTCGGCACTTACGTCCACCAGCTCCACGTCGGCCAGATGCCCCTCGCGCGAGGCGCCGCCGACGACCAAGAGGGCGTCTTTCTTCGCGGCCGGCACGAGTTGGTGGAAGAACCGCGGCTGGGCGAGTTTGGCCACCTTTTCCCATTTCGTGCCATCCGTCGAGAGTTTGAGCACGCGGCCGTTGAAACCGGATACGTACAGAATATTGCCCAGATTCCAGGCCGATACGCCGAAGCCGCTCATGCCCGTGCCCGGCAGGTCGGGGCCCTGCAACCACCGGCCGGTCGCGGGCTCGAAAAAGTCTACGCGGCGCGAGACTTTGGCCTTCTCGTTCATGCCGCCCAGCGCGACGAGTTTGCCATGCCACTGGCTCGCGGCCAAGGCGCGGCGCTGGAAGCCTTGCTTCGGTAGCTTCTGCCAGCCGGGGGACGGCTCAGCAAAGTCGTACACCAGCGAGTCGTCGAGCCACTCGCCCTTGCGCGAGCCGTTGAGCGTCCAGCCGCCGGTCACGTAGAGCCGGTCGCCGATCACGACCGCGTTGTGCGATGAACGAGGAGCCGGCAGCGGCGCGAGTGGGGACCATCGTTTCTTGGCAGGATCGTACTCCGCAAACTCGGTCGTCGAATGCAAATCCTCATCATCATCGGTTGTCGCGTTGCGGGCGTTCATGCCGCCGACGCAGTAGAGCTTGCCGCCGTGAGCCACCAGCGCGAGGCCTTGCAACGGCGTTTGCATCGGCAGGTCTTCCCACTGCTTGCCTCCATCGAGCCGCACACGGCGGAAGTGCTGCGAGAGATTCGCGGCCGAGTGGTCGTGCTCGGTTCCCGTGTGGCCGCTGTAAACGTAGAGGTAGCCCTCCGCGACCGCCGCGCCGAAGCTGGAAACCGGCTCGACGAGCGGCGGCACCGCCGCTTGCGGCTTAGCAGCTTTCTCGCTCTCCCGACTCGCCACGCGCCAAGGAAAAGTAAGCGACGCAAATTGCGCGGCATTGGTGTACTTCTTGCCGTCGAGCTCGCCTGACTTGGTCGTGTCGTAGAAGTTGGCGAGCACCGAAACCAACCCTGAACCCAGCGGTTTGTAGGTCACCTTGCCATTGGCGTCGGACTTGAGCTTGGTCGATTCGCCATCGTCGCCAAGTGAGACTTTTACTTCCGCGCCGGCCTTGGGTTTGCCGTCCCAGAGCAGCGTGATCTCCAACTCGTCGCCGGTGGACGTTGGCACGATATCGAACTTGAGCTCGGGCGACGGGCCGGCCGCGGATAGTTGATCGTTGCTCGCGGCGAGAACGTGTTTGGCGTAGTACGTGAGCAGCATGTCGGCGTAAATGCCATACTCGCGCGTGGCTTCGAGCACTAGCGGCCGCTTGGCGTTCGACAACGGCGCGACCAGGCCAATGCGATCGTCAGCGTCAGCTTTCTCTGTGTTAAGCCGTGCGCGTTGGCCGTCGGGAGTGCGGCACCAAATATCGGTATTTGCGAGCGCCTCGGGCAGATGATAGGCCTCGTCGTCGGCGCTTTCGCCAAAGATCAGCACGGCCTCCGGCTTGCCTTTCGGGGCGTCGCTCTTGAGCCAGAGAAAGTGGGCCCGCGCCGGATTGGCGACAGCCAACAAAACCAATCCGATCAATGCAATCCGGTGGCCATCGGACGTCATACGCTTCATCATTTCGAATTCTCGATTCCTCGGTTAATTGGGATGCGGCGTGCAGGCCGCGGGTCATTGGAACGCGTAGCCCAGCTCGTCCCCGGCGCGGGTTACCAAAGCCCGCAGGACCGGGTAGTCGATCGAATCGGGTACAAAATGCACTGACCCGTCGACGAAAACGAACTGCGCACCGCCGGGGTGATCACTGCGAAAGATCCGCACTAACTTCGAGACCTCCGGAAGCTCATCGTTCAGAATTCTCGATCGATTGTAGAAATCTCGTTGAGTAAGTTCATAGAATTTCCAATTGATATGTCCTCATGCTTCAAACCAGTAGCCACTAGCCCACGATTGATCGCCGCAATCGTGGGGTGCCGGCTTAGTTCGGGGCAATCGCTGCCCCACTCATAGCCGTCCAGACCGTAGTCGTTTTCGCCGACCAAAAATGTTTTTGACGTCCCGTCAATGACATTGTTCAAGCCCAAAGTGTAAGGGAGAAACCTTCGATCGTTTCCGTTGCCGTGAACGACCTGTATTCGTGAATGCGCCATCAAGCGGCGAATATGCATACAGGACGGTGGTGCTAGCGGAAATCATGTAGCTCCCAGGACCTAGGGCTTCCGCATGGCCGCTTTGGTACTGTGCGCGGCAGTTGCATGGACGGGCACATATATACGTCGAGCGGCTCGCTGGTAAGTTCCAAATTCGGCGATTCAAGTATCGTCTTGTCGAAATCGTAACGAGAAAACCGGTTGCTCTCTTCCAGGTATGGCAGCAGCAACACGAACGTGCTTGCCACGGCATGATGATACGGATCTTCGCCATTCTTTATTTCTGGCACGATCTGTTCGGGCGGAGGCAAGTGTCCCTGAGCGTTTGCGTAATTATGGGTCGCCAAACCGATCTGCTTGAGATTGTTCTGACACTGCGCACCGCCGCGCCGCCTCGCGGGCGGCTTGGATCGCTGGCAGCAGCATTGCCACCAGGATGCCGATAATCGCAATCACTACGAGCAGCTCGATCAAGGTGAACGCGGGGCGGCGATCGCGAGTGGCCGGTTGCTTTGTACGGTGTCGCGTTGTGCGGCTGGCGCCGAGCGAGTACGACGAACCAACCGATGAGTAGGAGCGGGGTTGGCTCAGCGGACCGAGACCAGCGAGGTCGGGGACGACTCGGCTCGCTGCCCTTCTGACGCTGATCCGCTGCCCGTGCTGAGATTGTTACGCCAGATCGTGTAATCGGCGGCGTCGACCTTGCCGTTCGCGTTGCCGTCGGCGCCGCTGCCGAGCGGGTCGACCAGCGTGCCGAAATGCAGATTTCCACGTCGCATAGTCGGCGGCGTCCACCAAATTGTTGCCGTCGTAGTCGCCCGGAATCTGCTCCGCGATGATCTCGTAGTCGATCGTAAGCGTGGGCGGCGTCGTGGTGAAGTAAGGGAAGCCGGTCGATTCTCTGAGATACCATTGCGGGTAGCCGCCGCTGGCGCCGAGCTCGCTGGTCAGGTGCAGCGACGAAAACAAGACGCCCAGTGCGCCGTCCGAGAGCGATCTGCTCGACGTATTGGCGCACGCCTGGCAGCGAGAGATTCAGATCGAAGCGTGAACGTCGTGTCGTCCGGAATCGTCGCTCCAGGCGAAAGATTGGTCGTGCCGATCGCCCAAGGCACGGGGTCAAACGGCGCGGTCGTGCCGTCGGTTTCGCTGTCGCCGCCGGTCACGCTGTTGGATACGTCAACGTACTTTCCGGGCTGCAGTCTCGTCGCCCACCAGCGGATACGCGAAGTACGCGCCCCCAGCCGCCGTGGCCGGATGGGTCATCTCGTCGATCAAAGGCGGCCCCAGCGTTGCGCCCGTGAATTCATAGCCGACGTAGTCGCCACGGAAGCCGACGCCGTAGAGCTCCATCGGCCGGCCCGGATCACCCGGCTCCAAGCCGAGCACTTCCGTGCGGCTGTCGGGCGTCGGATCGTACGACAACGAGGCGAACGTGCCGCTTTCCATCGTCAGCGTGACGGTCACGGAATTCACTTGATAACGGCTCGTCGGCAGCCCGGCCTCAATGTGCAGCGAAGTGTCAAAGGCCACCAGCGCCATCCCGAGCCGCGCTGGATCGGCTGCCGTGTGCGGCAGGAACTCGCCCGATTGCTCGTCCCTGGCGAAACGTATTGGCAAACGTCGGTCCCAACGCACGCGTGCCCGGACTGACCGCGTTGGCGTAGAAAAACGAATCCAAACCCGACGTCGACCACTGGGCCGTGGTGCCGCTGGCCGTCGCCGGCGCCACCACGAGCACGATCGAAACGAACTGCCAAAATCGCCGTGCGGTCGGGCCGATCGCACGACGAGCGCGGTACGCTATGCCCTTCATCGCTGTTTCCTCCGTGATCTAGCAGCCAAGCGTACGACGCCGCGGCAACAGGCCGAGTGCCACAACCGCCGCCAGAAGAACCGCCGACGTCGGCTCCGGTACCGCCACGACGTCGTCCAGCCCAAACGTGTAGAGCGTGGTGTCGCTTGCCAACGAGGCGGGAATGCTCACGCCGAGCTGAATGTGCCCCACATTAGAGAACACGGTGTTGAAGTCCGATCCCTCGAACGTCACGAATTGCGGACTGCTGGGCGATATCTCGAAACTCAGCTTGGTCCACACGTTAGGCTGTACCGGCGCGAACGCGATGGCCGTGCCGCCGGGGAAATTCCCCGGGCTGGAGAAACGGGCGAAATAGGTCAACGGCTCCGGTGCGTTGTGGCGGACCTCGACGGTCAGGTTCGTGATCCCGTCGGCCACCCAATTGCCGACAAACGCGTTGCCGCTGGAATTGAACTCGTCCTGGGCACGGAACAGCACGGCACTGCTGCCGCCGGCGCCTCCGCCGCCGCTCAATGCAAAGTCGGTGGCGGCATATCCGCTGCCGTTCGGTCCGCCGCTGGCCACTTGCGTGAGCAATGCCAAGCCGCTGTTGTCGGCCCAATTGGCGACGTCGGCGTCGAAGGTCTCCACGGTCGGCACGTTGACGGCATCTGCTGCCGTCCGCGCCAAAAAACACGATACCAGCGAAAAACGATAAGGAAGCCAATTTGATGCTCATTACTACTCTCACAGCCTCATTTCACAAGTCGGTGCAGAAAACAAAACAGAACCTCGAACGACGGGTCGACGCTGCCGGAACGTGCAACGACGATCCGGCCGGCTCAGACGCCACGGTTCATTTACGAAAGCGGCCCTCCCAAATTCGCGCGATGGCGCATCGATCGGATTGCGGGAACAGCCGCCGCGATCGCATCGTGGCGGGACCACAGCACGTGGCTGGCGGGCGGCGGGAAGGCCGAGGCTGGCTGCGAGCTATTGAGAATGACACTCAATAGAAAGGAATTTAGGGCCTGGTGGCATTTTTCACAAGTGGCGTATTTCAAAAAAAATTTATGCCTGTATATTGCGGATTCTGAAGGATCAGGGTATGAAATGCTCTACCTTGCCAACAGAAAATGGCAAGATATTGATAATACGTCTCAATACAAACAGATAGTACGGGCCATTCTCCGCTCGCATTGCCGCATGACGACTGACCCGAAAACTCCCGACGAGCGGCCGGTTGGACCCGTTGAGCCGCCGACGGAGGGCCGTGAGAGGCTTCGAATGATCCGCTCGGAAGACCTGTTTGCCGGCGAGCGTACTGTGCTGATCGAGCACGCGGGCGAGCAGTATCGACTGCTCGATCACCCGCAACAATCGGCTGATCTTGCAGAAGTGACGATGGGGGGGCGCGTTGGTCGTTTGTGCTAAGCCGCAAGCGTCGCCTTTGAGCGTGTCGCTGGATACAGCGGCGTTAGCGGCCGGGCAGTTTGTCGAACGTGTATTCGTGTCCGCGGTCGCGGAGGACTTCGGCCTTGATGATCTTGTCGGGCTGCGCTCCGCCCGGCGACTCGGGGTCGCGCTTCTGCAGTTCGCCGAGCACGTCCATACCTTCGATCACGCGGCCGAACACCGTGTGCTTGCCGTCGAGATGGGGCGTGGGCACGAAGGTGAGAAAGAACTGCGAGCCGCCCGTGTCGCGTCCGGCGTGGGCCATGCTCAGGCTGCCGCGGAAATGGTGGCGGTAGTTCGGCTGGTAGCATTCGCAGCGGATCGAATAGCCGGGTCCGCCGGTGCCGTCGCCGTGCGGGTCGCCGCCCTGGGCCATGAACAGCGGCAGCACGCGGTGAAACGCCACGCCATTGTAAAAGCCCTTCTTCACCAGCGTGATGAAGTTGGCGACCGCCTGCGGCGCTTCGTTCTCGAAAAGCTCGACGACGACGTCGCCTTTCGACGTTTCTAGTTGGACGCGCGGCAAGTCGTCGGCTTTGGCTTCGGCCGCACGAATCGCCTGCTCCTTGGCCCACAGCTCGCGGTACTGCGCGACCAGCGGCATGTATTGAATCACCTGGTTCAACTCTGCTTGGTCGGCTGCGTCTGTCGCGGCGCTCGGATCGGCCAGCAGTCCGTTGGCTTGCAGTTGCTTGGCGTATTCTTCGGCCAAGTCGTAGTCGTTGGTGGCGAAGGCGGCCAGAAAGCCCCAGGCCGGCAGTCGCTTGTCCGTCGCGCCGCCGTCGATGAGCAACTTGACGAGCGGCAACGCTTTTTCGTAACTATCGCCGCCGTTGGTCTTGCCGGATTTTGGCGGCGACTCCTCCCCGGCCGCGTAGTGCTTCGCCACTGCAATCAGCAGCGGCTCAACTTGCGGGTTGTCTTTGGGAGCCAAGCGATAGAGGTTCTCGGCAGCGGCCACCATCGCGTCGAGCTGTCCGCGGGCGGTTTTCAGCTTCTCCGCGAGCTGAAAATTGATCGTCTTTCGCCCCGACGCCCCCGCCGTCTGGTAGACGGTCCGCAGGTTTTCGATGGCGCGAATCGAGTCCTGATATTCGGCGAAGTGCTGGTCGAATTGAGCTTTTGCCTCGGCGGCCGTCGTCGCGCCGCCCTCGTCCGCCGCCTGTGCCCGCAGCCCGGAGAGGGCGATCGTCAGCCCGCACACCACCAACATGAAACGTCCAATTGCGATACAATGATTCATCCGAAAACTCCTTCGGCAAAAGTCACGAGTGGTTCCCACCCAGAGAAGCATACGGCAAGCGGCCCGACTTTGGCAGTGGAGTCCGCGAGAGAGCGATCGCATGGCCCAACACCGCCGCACCACGAAACCGCCCAACGCCAAACCGCCTGCCGATCGGTCGCAGTCCGACGCCGGGCAGCCGACGGAGCTGCGAATCATCGGCGGACATTTTCGCGGCCGGCGGCTCCGCTATCACGGCGATCCGATCGTGCGGCCGATGAAGCACCGCGTCCGCGAGGCGATTTTCAACCTGATCAGCACCGAGTCGGCCGGCCACCATGCGATCGACCTGTTCGCCGGCACGGGGGCGCTTGGGCCTCGAGGCCCTCAGCCGCGGGGCGGCGAGCGCCACGTTCATCGAGCGGCACGTGCCGTCGGCGCGGATCGTCGAGGAGAACATCGCGGAGCTCGGCGTCGCCGACCGCACCGCGGTGAAAATCACCAGCGCCTTTCTGTGGAGCAAACGCGACCTCGCTTCGGCGGCCGACGTCCCGCCGGGGGATTTGCCCTGGCTGGTGTTTTGCAGCCCGCCGTACGAGTTCTTCGTCGAACGCGAAGAGGAAATGCTCGATCTCCTGCGGCGGATCGCCGAGTGTGCGCCGCCGGCAAGCACGCTGGTGGTCGAGTCGGACCAGAGATTTGATTTTGCCGGGCTGATCAGCAACAACAGGGCGGCGTGGGACGTTCGCGAGTACCCACCGGCCCGGGTCGGCATCTGGCGGCTCCCCAGCGATTGAACCAAACGGCCATTCGTCCGTATTAGTCTCACGCAAAGGCGCCAAGACGCAAAGGTGTTAGTTTTGCCTCGTCGGCTTCGCTATTTTTCTTTGCGCCTTGGCGCCTTTGCGTGAGAATGTTTTCCTGATTGTCGATTGTGAGTTATCGGTTGGGGCAGCGAATCGAAAGGGTGATCATCATGCGGAGACTGTTTCCGAATTGGCTGGGAATCGTTACTGCCGCTATGCTGGCGATTTGTTGGCTCGGAAAGGCGACCGCCCAGGAAAATCGCCTGGAGACTTCGCCGCGGCATCTGGAGTGGGTCGACGTGCCCAACGGCGATCGAACGGTGCGGTGCTTCATCGCTTATCCCGAGGTGCCCGACAAGGCTCAGACGGTGATCGTGATCCACGAGATCTTCGGGCTGACCGACTGGGTTCGCGGCGTGACCGACCAATTGGCCGAGGCGGGCTACATCGCGATCGCGCCCGATTTGCTCTCCGGCATGGGCCCTAACGGCGGCGGCACGGATTCGCTCGGCGGCTTCGACGGCGTCCGCGGCGTGATCGGCCGTTTGCCGCCCGACCAAATCACGGCCGACCTCAACGCCGTGGCCAAGTACGTCGCCGCGCTGCCGGCGGCGGACGGCACTGTGTCGGTGGGCGGCTTCTGCTGGGGCGGCGGCCAGGCGTTTCGCTATGCCACGAATAACAAGGACCTCAAGGCGGCTTGCGTGTTCTACGGCTCGCCGCCCGACAGCACGGAGGCGATCGCCCGGATCAACTGCCCTGTCTATGGCTTCTACGGCCAGAACGACGCCCGGATCGACGCGACGATCCCCAAGACGAAAGAAATGATGCAAGCCGCCGGCAAGACTTACGAGCCGGTGATCTACCCCGGCGCCGGCCACGGCTTCATGCGGGCCGGCGAGCAGTCGACCGACGATAGCGACCCAAATCGCAAGGCCCGCAACGAAGGCTGGGAGCGGTGGAAGAGAATCTTGGCCGGATTGAAGGCCGACTGACCTTTGCGTCGTCACGGACGCTCACGGTTTCGTCCGCATTCGCGTTCCGTGCTGCACGCTCAGCGAGATTTCCTCTGGCGTGAGATTCGTGGGAAGATACGCGCCGCTGATCTTGGCGTGGTACAGCGAACAGCCTTCCATGTCCCACATGCGAACGTCGAGGCCGCGCAGGTCCGTGTCGCGCATGTACGCGCCATGTACCTTGACATTGGTGGGGTCGGCAATGCCACGGAAATCGACGCCACGCAGGTCGGAGTCCGAAAAATCGACCAGCTTCTGACTGGCGATTTGTCGGTTGAAGGCCTCAAAATCGCCGGTTCGCAGCGACTTAAAAGCGGGATCGTCGGGAAACAGAGGTTGCGCCATCGAGTGACTCCTTTCGGATAAGCGGCAAATGTTGAGCGGCAGCGGCAACTGAGGCCGCTCGCGCGACGTCGGGCATGATAAGCCGCCATGGGCCGCCCGCTCAACGGCAAGCTGGCGAAAATCGCGGGTGCTGCATGGTTGCCCGGCCGGCCAAAACTGGTCAAAATGACGGTTTCCGTCCATTTCGTACTATTTAAGTAAGCGGGGGCGCTTCTGATGTCGAGGCTACTGGATACCGGTCTGAAGTTGTTTTCCTTGGTCGCGGTCGCCGGCTCGTTTCTTTTCGTGGCGGTGGCGGGCAACCTCGCAGAGTCTCTCCGAGCGGACGAACCGAAATCCTACTCTTCCTACAATGCTCAGGTTCAGCCGCTGCTGGACAAAATGACGCTCGAAGAGAAGATCGGCCAGATGACGCAGCCCGAGCTGGGGCATTTGATGAACCATCTCGAGGACATTGAAAAATACCACGTCGGTTCCGTGCTCAGCGGCGGCGGTTCCGATCCCGTCGATGGCAACAGCCTGGAAGCCTGGACCGACGCCTACGACGAATGCCAAAAGCATGCTCTCAAGACGCGACTGGGCATTCCGATACTCTACGGCGTCGACGCTGTGCATGGGCATAACAACGTCATCGGTGCGGTGATGTTTCCGCACCACATCGGGTTGGGATGCACGCGCGATCCCGAGTTGGTCGAGGAAGTCGGCCGAATCACTGCCGACGAAGTTCGGGCCACCGGCATCAATTGGACGTTTGCTCCCTGCCTGACCGTGCCCCGCGACGAACGCTGGGGACGCACGTACGAGGGCTTCTCGGAAGATCCTCAGGTCGTGGCGACGCTCGGCGAGGCGATGGTCCGCGGGCTGCAAGGCGATCGGCTACGCGATCCACTCGCCGTGCTGGCGTGTGCCAAGCATTTCGTCGGCGACGGCGGCACCTCGGCCAGGTCCGGAGAATTCCGTCAAGGGACGACCGCCTTCGGCAACGACGGCAGCAACAGTCATACGTCGATGAAGCTCGACCAGGGCAATACCCAGGTCGACGAAGCCACTTTGCGGAGCGTGCATCTTGCCCCATACCTGCCGGCCATCGAGGCCGGCGTTGGTTCGATCATGCCCTCTTACAGCCGCTGGAATGGCGTCAAGTGCAGCGGCGATAAGTTCCTGCTCACCGACGTTTTGAAGAACGAGCTCGGCTTCGAGGGCTTCTTGATCTCCGACTACAACGCCATCGATCAGATCGATCCCGCTGACTACAAACGCTCGGTCGAAATCTCGATCAACGCCGGGATGGACATGGCGATGGCCCCCAACACATACAAGCAGTTTTACAAGTCGCTACTTGAGTTGGTCCACGAGGGAAAGTGCCGGAGTCGCGGATCGACGACGCGGTGCTGCGGATTCTGCGCGTCAAGGCGGCGATGGGCTTGTTGGACAAGAACCGCTCGCCGCTGGCCGACCGCAGCCTGCACGACTCGTTCGGCTCGTCCGAACACCGCAAGGTGGCCCGCGAGGCGGTGCGAAAGTCGCTCGTCCTATTGAAGAACGATCATGACGTGTTGCCGCTCGCCAAGGATGCCAAGCGGATTCACGTCGGCGGCAAGAGTGCCGACGACATCGGCAATCAGTGCGGCGGATGGACCATCGAGTGGCAGGGCGGAAGCGGCCAAACCACCACCGGCGGCACCACGATTCTCGAGGCCATCAAAGACACGGTTGCGAACGGCAGCACCCAGGTCACCTTTGCCAAGGACGGCAGCGGCGCCAACGGGGCCGACGTCGGCGTCTTGGTGATTGGCGAGACGCCCTACGCCGAAGGCAACGGCGACACGGCCGATCTATCGCTCTCGGCCGAAGACTTGGCGGCGTTCGAGAACATGAAGTCGGCCGGCATCCCAGTCGTGGTGGTCCTCATTTCCGGCCGGCCACTGATCCTCGAGCCGATTCTCGACCGGGCCGACGGAATCATCGCCGCCTGGCTCCCCGGCACGGAAGGCCAGGGCGTGGCCGACGTGCTGTTCGGCGACTACGCCCCCACCGGCAAACTCTCGTTCACCTGGCCGAAGTCGGATGAAGCAGATCCCGATCAACGTCGGCGACGCAAAATACGATCCGCTGTTTCCCTTCGGCTTCGGCCTGACGTACGAAAACGAGCCGGCCACGACCGCTTCCGCGGGGCAATAGCCAGAATTGCATGGCGCAATCTCGACATTCGCGGTTTTGACGGTTACACTCCTTCTCACGCGATCTCGAGCGGTTGGACCGGTCGAGTAACTTGATGTGGTCCGCGCGGCATGACGCCGCTCCGACGTTTCTTTTCATCGATAAGGGCGGAGCATGGAATTAACGTACGTCGACGGGGCCATCATGGCCATCTACTTCTTGTTCGTCTTGGGCATAGGTGTATGGCTCAAGAAGTCGATTAAGACCAGCACTGATTTTTTTCTCTCCGGCCGCTCGATTCCGGCTTGGATCACCGGATTGGCGTTCATCTCGGCGAATCTCGGCGCGCAGGAAGTCATCGGCATGGGGGCCTCGGGTGCCAAGTACGGCATCATGACCAGCCACTTCTATTGGGTCGGAGCGATTCCCGCGATGGTCTTCGTTGGCATTTTCATGATGCCGTTTTACTATGGTTCGAAAGTCCGCTCAGTTCCGGAGTATCTCAAAGCTCGTTTCGATGAAAAAACGCGAGCGTTCAATGCGATTTCCTTTGCGGTGATGACGATTTTCTCCTCCGGCGTCTCGATGTACGCGATGGCAAAGTTGATCCAGACGTTGCACATCCTCGACGGCCCGTTTGTTCATTTCGGCATTCCGCTCGAGCGAATCTTCGACGTCAGCATGATCGTTGCCGCGCTAATCGTGCTCGTTTACATCTTTTTGGGAGGCCTCACGTCGGCGATCTACAATGAAGTGCTGCAATTCTTCTTGATCGTGGCCGGATTCTTCCCGCTCGTTTGGTTGGGATTGAGAAACGTCGGCGGCTGGGAAGGATTGAAAACGCGAGTGCCAGCCGAATTCGTCCATTCTTGGACGGGATTGGCGAGCCCAAGCACAAATCCGATGGGTGTCGAATGGTTCGGCATGGCAATGGGTTTGGGATTTGTGCTCTCGTTTGGCTATTGGTGCACCGACTTCCTTGTCGTGCAGCGTGCAATGGCGGCCGATTCGATGTCTGCCGCCCGCCGCACGCCGCTGATCGCGGCGTTTCCCAAGATGTTGTTTCCATTCTTGGTTATTCTGCCGGGGGTCATCGCGATCGCGGTGCCGGCGACAGGTGTGCTGTCCGCAAATGGCGAAGGCGCGGCCGTCGCCGACGGCGCGAGCGAAGATGCTGCTCAATTCACCGGCAAAGGACTCATTCCCGTTAAGATCGATGAGCAGACCGGTCAGCCGAGGCTCAACAAAGACGGCAAGGCAGAGCTCGACTACGACCTCGCCATTCCGGCCATGTTAATGCACTATTTTCCAACAGGGATTCTCGGGCTCGGGTTGACCGCACTGTTGGCCAGCTTCATGTCCGGCATGGCCGGCAATGTCACCGCGTTCAACACGGTCTGGACCTACGACATATATCAGTCGTACATAAAGCGCGACGGCAGCGATCAACACTATCTGTGGATGGGTCGGATGGCGACCGTATTTGGCATTGTCGTCTCGGTGGCGGCTGCCTACGTCGTGCGACAAAATAACAATATCATGGACACGCTGCAGCTCGTGTTTGCGTTCGTCAACGCGCCGCTGTTCGCTACGTTCGTCCTGGGTATGTTCTGGAAACGCACCACCGGGCACGGTGCCTTTTTGGGCCTCGTGTCCGGCACGCTCGCCGCGGCGATCCACCACGGCATGACTCTGCCCGAAGGAGCGATTGCCGGATTCAAAGGCGGTTGGTTCGGCGCTTGGCACACGTATCCCAGCGAAATGGCCCAGAATTTTTGGACCGCCATTTTTGCTTGGACGACTTGCTTCGTGGTTACTGTCGTCGTGAGTCTGGCAACAAAACCAAGAAAAGAAAGCGAACTCGTCGGACTTGTGTACTCGCTTACGGAAAAACCCAAGGACGATGGTGGCGCGTGGTACACTCGCCCGGCGACGCTTGGCGTCATTGTGTTGTTGGCGTGTGTCGTGTTGAACATAATTTTTTGGTAGTGAACGCCTCCGCACGTCGCCTGCCGAACTAGCCTAACTTATTGACGGAGATTCGCATGGGACTTGACATTCGACTTCCGATCGGTGCGATGTTTGCCTTGCTCGGCGCTATCCTGACCATATTCGGCTTAGTTGGCAGCAAGGATGTGTATGTGAAGTCGCTGGGCATCAACATCAATTTTTGGTGGGGCCTGGTGATGCTGGCCTTTGGCGCTTTCATGCTGGTGATGGCGAAACGCGCCGGTAATCGGCCGAAGTGACCGCGACCGGAAATGTCGGGCGATGCAGCCACGGCATATTGCCGAGCGCTACTGTTTCACCACGTGCGTCCCGCGCGATGGCCGGCTGGTGAGCGCGGTCGGCTCGACGCCGGTTTCGCGCCGGTAGGCGGCGGTGACTTTGCCGCTGATTTCGTCGACCCGGGCCGTTTCGACCAGGCTCACCGTGCAGCCGCCGAAGCCGCCGCCGGTCATGCGCGAGCCGTAGACGCCGCCGGCGCGACCGATGCCGTCGGCCAGCTCGACCAGCAAATCGAGCTCGCGGCAGCTCACTTCGTAATCGTCGCGGAGCGAGACGTGGCTCGCCGCCATGTGTCGGCCCACCTGCGCCAAGTCGCCCGCCTTCATCGCGGCGGCCGCGGCGGCCGTACGAGCGATCTCGCCAATCGCATGCCGGGCCCGGCGAAATTCGACGGCGTCGAGCTTGCCGCGAACCGCCTCCAATTGATCCAGCGTCGCGTCGCGAAGCGACGAAACGCCGAGCTTCTGCGCCGCCGCTTCGCATTGGCCGCGACGTTCGGCATATTCGCCGCCCGAGAGCTCGTGCTTGACGTTGGTGTTGATGATCAGCACCGTGAGCGCCTCGTCAGTAAATGGAATCAGCTCGACCTGGCGCGAACGGCAGTCGAGCAACATCAAGTGGTCGGCCTGGCAGAGCGTTGAGGCAAACTGATCCATGATGCCGCAGGGCACGCCCGCAAACTCGTGCTCCGCCTGTTGGCACAAGAGGGCTTTGGCGACCGGATCGAGCGTCGTGCCGGTCATTGCCTCCATCAGCGTGGCGGTGGCGACTTCGAGGGCCGCGCTGCTCGACAGACCGCCGCCGAGCGGCACGTCGGAACCAATCACCGCGTGAAATCCGCCCGGCCGCATGCCCCGCGACAGGCATCCCGCGACCACGCCCGCCACGTAGTTCGACCAATGGCCGCGCGTCGCGTGTTTTGCCGGCGCGGCTAGCGAGATCGGCGGCTTCTTCGTCGGCCAGATCGCTGGCAAACGTCGCCTGCTCGCCGGCGGCCGGCCCGGCCGCAATCACCGTGTAGCGATCGATAGCCATCGGCAGCACGAAGCCGTCGTTGTAGTCGACGTGTTCGCCGATCAGATTCACGCGCCCCGGCGCGGCGACCACCCACCGCGGCGGCTCGCCGTGCCGCTCGGCAAAGCGGCGTGACGTTTGGGCAACGAGCGATTCGAGCAGTGTCGGCATACGGTTATTTACCTCGCACCGGCTGGAGCCGGAATTTGTATTCAAAGTGTTTGCCGCGGAGCGTGTACTGGTTGAGCGTGTGCTGCGCCCCAGGAGTTCACGCCCCCCACGCCCCGCTGGCGCCAATCCAGATTGACGGTAATCGAGCCTTGCTGGTCGCAGCTCGTAGTCGTGCTTGGCCTGTTCAAGCTGCTCTTGGGTGTAGTGCCAGGCGCTGAAATCGAGAAGCGGCTCGCCGGTCGCCTTCAGGCCGTTGCCATTTGCGTCAGTGAACGAAACCCAACGGACGTCGGTGCGATTGCCGTTCTCCTGCGGCCGGGCGTAGGCGTGGTGCAATCCGGAAACGGTGTTGCGATACAGTCCGACGGCCGCAGCCGTTTTGCGATCCCAATACGACTCATGCGGCCCGCGACCAAACCACTCGACGCGATCCATCGTGCGCGGCAGGCCCAATTGCATGCCGAAGCGAACGAGCTCGGGCAATTCCTGGTCGCTATCGAGCGTCGCGGAAACTTCCAGCACACCATCGCCGCGGAGCGTGTAGGTATTGACGTAGGATGCATTCCAAACCGGCAGTCGCTGTCGCGCGGTGACCACCGCTTCGCCCGGGCCATGCTCTTCGACGTCGATCGATTCGAGCCGGCGATTCGGCGCGGCCGTTTTCCAGAGATAGGCGTCGGCGTCCATGCCGCCGCGAACTTCGTTGTCGATGAGCGCCCGCCAGAAATTCGGCCGCAACGGCGCCGCCAGCAGCCGCTCGCCCGCCGCGATGATCTGCCGCAATTCGCCGCTGCGCGTATCGAATACGTAGGCATTCGCGCCGGCGCGGAGCGAAATGCGGTTATCCGATCGATCGACGTGGACCAACTCGCTCGGCGTCTCCACTGCGGAGTCCTTCGCCTTGCAAGGAACCGCGAATTGTTCCCAAGCCACGACGAATCCCGCCGGCGCCCAACTGGTCTTGTTCTTCAGCGCGAGCTCGACCGTCAAAAACAGCTCGCGCGACTCGCCGCCATCCGGCAGTTGAATCGGCAGCGTGACGGTGGCCGACTTGCCGGGCTGCAGGTCCGGCGCCGGCAGCGTGCCCTCTTCGAGCGGCTTGCCGTCCCCTTCGAGCCGCCAGCGCAACTCGAATCCGCTCAAGTCCTGAAACTCGTACTTGTTCGTGATGCGAATCTTGCCCGCGGCCGCATCTTCCGCCGCGAATTTGACGAACTGCTGGACCTTTTTGACCTCGACGAGATGCGGATTCGGCACGCGATCGGCGCTTACCAGGCCGTTGATACAGAAGTTGGTGTCATTCGGATAGTCGCCGAAGTCGCCGCCGTAGGCCCAGAATTCTTCTTCGCGGCCGGTGTGCCTGCGCAGGCCCTGGTCGACCCAATCCCAGATGAAGGCGCCGGCGAATCGCGGGTAGCGTTCCATCACTTCCCAATACTCGGCGAAATTGCCGCCCGAATTGCCCATCATGTGGGCGTACTCGGTGAGGACGATCGGCCGTTTTTCGCGTTCGCTCTGCGCGAGCTGCTCGAGCCCCTCCGGCGTCGGATAGAAAACGCCCAGCACGTCGGCATAGCGGTTGTCGTTTTGGTAGTGAATGGGCCGCGTGTCGTCGATCTTCAAGGCCGCTTTGCGCATCTGCGTAAATGTTTCGCCGCCGCCAGCCTCGTTGCCCAACGACCACATGATGACCGACGGATGGTTCTTATCGCGCTGGACCATGTCGACCATGCGGGCCACGCAGGGGGCGAACCACTCCTGGCGGTTGCCGGGGAAATTGACGCGCCCAAAGCCAAGCTCGTGCGTCTCCAGGTTTGCCTCGTCGATCAGATAGAGGCCGTACTCGTCGCACAGCTCGTACCAGCGAGGATCGTCGGGATAGTGCGAGGTCCGCACGGCATTGAAGTTGTTTTGCTTCATCAACTTGATGTCCTGGACCATCCGCTCTTCGGAAACCGTCTTGCCATGATCCGGATCGTGCTCGTGACGATTCGTGCCGTGCAAGAGCACCGGCACGCCGTTGATGAGAAATTGGCCGTCCCGAATCTCGATTTCGCGAAAGCCGAAGCGTGTCGAGACCGACTCAATCGCTTTGCCCTGGTTGTCCTTGAGCGTCAGCACGAGGCGGTAGAGGTTAGGCGTTTCGGCCGTCCAGTGGAGCGGTTGGCGAACCTCGACGTCGCGTTCGACCGTTGCCTCATGGCCGGATGAAACGTCGATCGGTATCTGTCTTTCGGCTCCGGGAACCGGTTGGCCGCTCCAGTCGAACAATTTCGCAACGACCGAATACTTGCCGCCGCCAGCCCGATTCAAATCGCGAACGCTAATACTCAACTTCAAGGTCGCATCGCGATAATCGTCGTCGAAGTCAGTCCGCACGAAGAAGTCGCGTAGATAAACCGGATTCCGGGCCACGAGATACACGTTGCGATAAATCCCCGAGAGCCGCCACATGTCCTGGTCTTCGAGGTAGCTGCCATCGCTCCAGCGATAGACTTCGACGGCGACGTCGTTCTTGCCCGGCTTCAGGTACTTCGTGATATTGAACTCGGCGGGCGTCATGCTGTCTTCGTGGTATCCGACCATTTCGCCGTTGACCCACACGTAGCCGGCGCTCATGATGCCGTCGAAGTGCAGGAATATCTGGCGGCCGGCCCAGTCGGCCGGTACTTCAAACGTCCGTCGATACGATCCCACTGGCTGCCAGAGTCGACCGACTTTGGGCGGCGGCGGCGGAAAGGGATAGCGGCTGTTGCTGTAGAGCGGCCGATCGAAGCCCTCCAGTTCCCAGTTCGACGGCACACGGATGTCTTGCCACCCCGAGACGTCGTACTCGAGCTTGTAGAAATCTTTCGGGCGCTCGTTGGCAGTCATCGACCAGCGGAACTTCCATTTGCCGTTGAGCGACTCATACCAGGGGCTCTCGCTGCCGCGTTTGGCGAGCGCCGACGGCTCGTCAGGGAAAGGGAACAGCGTCGCGTGCGGCGGCTCGGTGTTACGCGCAAAGACGGCCGGGTTTTCCCAATCCGGAGCTGCCTCGTCCGCTGCCTGGAGCGGCAAGGCCGTCAAGCCGACCAGGATCATCACCCAATGCAAATGGCAGCATAGCGCTATCGAAACACGGCCCATGAATCTCCCCCGTACTCATACTAGGCCCGCGTGGCCAGCAGCATCATTGTAGCAGAACGGCCTGCTCGAATCGAACTCCGCCACCAGATCAACTGTCGTCGCCCGGCTCGTCGGCCAGCCCGTGCCGCGTAAGCTTCTTGCGGAGCGTGGTGCGGTGGATGCCGAGGGTGCGGGCGGCGGTGGCACATTGGCCGCGGTGCCGGTGGATCGCGGCCTCCAGCAGTGGCGGCTCGATCACGTCGAGCAACTCGTCGTACAGCCGACCGGCTAGCGTGGCGTCGTTGAGCGATCGTTCGGCCCAGCGCCGCACCGCCAAGGCCACCGACCCGCCGACGTCTCCGGCCGCGTCGACTCGCAGGGGCGGCGAGATGCTGGGAGGCAAGTGCTCGGGCAGGATCGCGCGACCGCGAGCCATGATCAGCGCGTGCTCGATCGCATTGCGAAGTTCGCGCACGTTGCCGTGCCACGGTCGACTTTCGAGTTCCGCAAGCGCTTGCGTGGTCAGCCGCGCGGGTTGCCGGTTCTCATCTCCCGCGAGTTGCTCGATAAAGTAGCTGGCCAGTTCGCCGACGTCTTCCGGCCGATCTCGCAACGGAGGCAGCTCGATCTGAAAGGCTCCCAGCCGATACAGCAGATCGTGTCGAAACTGGCCTGCGGCGGTACGCTGGAACAGATCCTGCTCCGTGGCAGACACCATGCGACAATCGGTCGTTGTCGCTTGGTTGCTGCCGACGGGCACCACTTCGTTGTGCTCCAGCGCACGCAACAACTTGACCTGCGTGGAGAGCGGAATCTCGGCAACTTCGTCGACAAACAGCGTGCCTCCTTGGGCTTGAGTCAAGAGCCCGTTGCGGTCTTCTTCGGCGTCGTGGAACGCGCCGCGAACGTGACCAAATATTTCGCTCTCGGCCCGCGCCGAGGTTGAGTGAAGCGACGCTGACGGCTACAAACGGCGCGGCGGCGCGGCGGCTGTAGCGGTGAATGGCACGGGCTGCGAGTTGCTTGCCGGTGCCGCTCTCGCCGACCAAAAGCACCGAGGTGTCCGCCGCCGCCGCCAGCGCGATCCGCTTGTAGACTTCTTGCATTGCCGCAGAACGGCCGATCATGCCCTCTAGGCGCGCCGGGGCCTGAAACTCGACGAAGTCGTCGCGACGACTCACCAGCGCTCGCACCAGCGCCCCTTTCACTTTCTCGACGTCGAACGGCTTGGCGATGTAGTCGAACGCGCCGCGTCGCACCGCCTCGACGGCCGTCTGGAGATCGCCGTAGGCGGTAATCACGATGATTGGCACGCTGCCGAGTTGACGCTGAAAGTGTTCGATCGCCGAAAGTCCGTCCATGCCAGGCAGCCGCACGTCGAGAATCACCGCGTCGGGCCGCTGCCGCTCGACTTCGTCAAACGCCTGCTCGGCCGACGCCGCCGCGACCACCTCGTGTCCGAGGCTCTCACCCAGCCGCGTGAGACCCCAGCAAATCGACTGTTCGTCATCCACCACCAACAGCTTCGACACGACGGCCTCCCATCCAGTTTATATGCACTGCCATGGTAGAATTTGCATTTTGATCTGAGCGCATATGCTGAGCGCTTCTACCGGAGGGTAGTTTTTTTTGGACTCGATGTCTAGCGAC
>CAWKBR010000017.1:0-47511 GCA_963847875.1 uncultured Planctomycetota bacterium
CGACCAGCAGCAACGTGGCGGCCCGCACACGCATTCAGGCTGGCGCCGGCCAGATCGGGCCGTCCGCCGCGCGAGACGATCGCGGCGATGTTCGGCTGGCAGTGTGGCCGCGACCAGCGCCGCGCGCCGCACCGGTGCTCGCGCCGAAGTAGCCGAAGCGAAAGTCGTGCTTGGCACAGGTGAGCGTCGTCCAGTCGGTCACGTCCGACAGGCGATCGGCGAGCAGCGGAGATGTCGAAGCGATACTCGGTGGTAATCGCGTCTTGCCGTTCTTCGTCGGCGGTCAACAGGTCGACGAGCAAGGTGGCCAGGCTGGCGCGGTGCAGGACCTCCGCCACGAAGCGGTTCCGCGGACTGTGGCGACTGCTGCCGCTGCCGTGGGCGAAGATTACCGCGCCCACGTGCCGCTGGCGGAATCGCCAGCGAGCCTTCGATGACGCCGGCGGCGGTGTCGATCCGCACGAGATCTTCGAAGCGGGAGCGGACTCGCCGAGTTCGGCACTGCGCCTGGGAATGAGTGCGGGGAGATTGAGCGTTCATGGGGAAATCCTTCAATTGAACGACGCCGACTCGTCACTCGCGGGACGTGGCTGTCGGCGTGTTCGAGCGTGCATCGAGCAAGGTTTGGACGGTTGCATCGGGTGTCTGTCGAAAATCTTCGTACCAGCTGCCGACCGAGCTGAAGTGCCGCGGGCAAAGCGGCAGACGACTTCATCCGCGCTCGGCTGCGAAGCTCGGCGCATGAGCTCGGCCGCGCCGACCGGCACGGCAACGACGATGCGCTTCGGCTGCTGGCTGCCGGATCGCCTGCGACAGCGGCCCGCATCGTCGAGCCGGTGGCGAGCCCGTCGTCGACGAGGATCACGATCCGATCCGCGATCATGGGCTCGAGGCGTCCATGACGGTAGGCCCGTTGCTGTCGATCGAGTTCAAGCTGTTCGCGCGGCGCGACGCGGTCGATGACGTGGTTGCGGAATGTGCAGCGGCTCGACGACGTCGTGGTTGAGCGTGCGGATGCCACCCGACGCGACCGCACCCATGGCTAACTCCTCGTGGCCGGGTACGCCCAATTTGCGGACCAGGAATACGTCCATCGGCGCGTCGAGCGCCTTGGCGACCTCGAAGGCCACGGGCACGCCGCCACGCGGCATGCGAGCACCAGCACGTCTCTTCGGTGGCGATATGGGGCCAAATGCTTGGCCAGAGTTTGTCCGGCCGTAAAACGATCGTGGTAGATCATGGCGACACGCTCCTCGAGTCCAGACGAAGCCGTACGCGTCGCGCGGCCGATAGACGAAGTGCGAAATAGGCACAGCGGCGCGTTCCCACCATGCGTAAGCGCGGACTGTCCCGACGGGCACGTGGTCCCGTCGGCGCGAGCATTGCTCCCGGGCGCTGGTTTTCTCTATCTTCTTTCGTTACAAGGGTTTGCTGCCTCTCAGTGGTGGGGCGAAAGGAACCTCTGCGGTGCGGCTGTCGCCCCAAGTCAATCATGCCGCAAGTCGTGTGCCGCGAATTCGCTCCGCCGACCACAGATAGCAGTGGTAGGGATCAATCTGCGCGAAAAACATTACAATGTCGACCGCGTCGTCATGCAAATCGCAGCTACCGTCGGGAGACAGATGTGAAAAACCGTTTTGCCTTGCGTGGAATTGTATTCGTGACGGCTGTTTTACCGACGTGCCGCGTATTGGTGGCCGCAGAACCGCAGGATCAAACCTCAACAACGACACCGCCGGCAACAAAGAGCTGCGAATCCGTTCGTATTCGCCGATGGCTCGGCCGTCCACACGCGACGATTGGCAGCGGCGTCGTGGGGAGCTAAAGTCGCTATTCGAGCAGACCGAGTACGGCCAGCTGCCGCCGAAGCCGGAGAAGATGACGGTCGTGCGCGGCGACGCCAACGTGGATGCGGCGAGCGGCGTAACTCGCGAAGCGTGGAAGCTGAAGTTGGAGCACGACGGCAAGACGCTCGTCGTCGACGTGAATCTGACGCTGCCCAAGGCCGACGGGCCCGTGCCGGTCGTGGTGCAAGGGGCGTTCGGCCGACCGGGGCAGCTGGATCGGCTCCGCGCGTTCACCGATCATGGCTACGCGGTGGCCGAGGTCAACTTCATGCAGGTCGCCAGCGACGCCCGCGAGCACGCCCGCGAGTCTGGCATTTATCAACTGTTCGGCGACGACCTCGATTGCGGCGCGCTGATGGCCTGGGCCTGGGGCGTGCAGGGCGCAATCGACGCGCTAGAACAAGACAATCGCATCGACGCCAAGAAAGTCGTCATCACCGGGCACTCGCGGTTCGGCGAAGCGGCGCTGGTCGCCGGCGAGTTCGACGAGCGGATCGCGCTGACCGTGCCGAGCCACTCCGGCTGCGCAGGCTCCGCGCCGTTCCGGTTCATCTACGGCAACAGCGAGCAGTTGCACAACATCGTCGGCGCGTTTCCTACTGGTTCCGGCCGGACTTCAATCGCTTCGTCGGCAAAGTGGACGAGCTGCCAATCGACCAGCACGAGCTCAAGGCCCTCGTGGCGCCGCGGGCCTTGTTGGCCACCGAGGGGACCGAGGATGCGTGGACCAACCCCCAGGGATCGCAACTGACAAACCTCGCCGCCGCGGAGGTCTACAAGTTCTCGACGCCAGCGATCGGCTCAGCATCCGCTTCCGGCCGGTGGGCATCCCCAGCAACGAAGACCTCGTCGAGTTCGCCGACTACGTGTTCTTCAACAAGCCGCTCTCGGCCGAATTTGGCCAGTTCGCATATCCGGAAGAGCCAAACGGCTTTCGCTGGACTTCCCCCAAGTGATCGGCCAGCAACTGTCAAGGCAACCAGATTGCCTGGGTAACGCCGTCAGAGTATTCCCCGACAGCAGGGTGACGCCCGCAACGCCGAGGTATTGACGTGCACGGGAATATATTAGGATTCAGTGAAGAAAATACTGGCGCAACGCGGGCAAGACTCTTTTCGGCCGGTCAGTTTTCACTGCTTTTCTCATTCTTTTTCTCGGCTAATTGCTGACTCTCGTCGACAGGCGGAAACGAGGGCTAATGCTGGATTCCGTGCCGCTCGGGGCATCCGATGCTTGCGTTCCAAATCGACCAGGTCGACGCGTCGTTGCGACGCGGGTCGCCGGCGATTCGGCTTCGTCGCAGGCTCTCCGCGCTCAGATTGCAGTCGTCGCTCCGCGCTCGGCCACCGTGCTGATCGAGGGTGAGACCGGCGTCGGCAAAGAAATCGCCGCCCGTGAGATTCACTCACTCAGCCGGCGCTCGGGTCGGCCGTTCGTGCCAGTCGATTGCACGGCATTTTCTTCCGAACTGATGGGCTCGCAATTGTTTGGCCACGTGAAGGGCGCCTTCACGGGGGCCGTCTCGGCCGCGCTCGGATTTGTGCGGTGTGCCGACGGCGGGACGCTATTTCTCGACGAGATCGGCGAATTGCCGCTCGCGGTGCAGGCCAAGATCCTCCGTTGCTTGCAAGAGCGGACGGTGATGCCGGTGGGCGGAACCGACGCGATACCGGTCGATGTCCGCGTGATCGCGGCGACGCACCGCGACCTGGGCCAGATGGTCCGGGAGGGGACGTTTCGGCAGGACCTTTATTTCGCCTCAACGTGGTGCGGCTGACGATTCGCCCGTTACGCGAGCGACGCGACGACATCTTGCCGCTGGCCGTCCACTTTTGGAAGAAGTGGCGGACGCGTACGAGGAGCCGATGAAGATGCTGGCGGACGACGTCGTGGACTTGCTCGTTCAGTACGATTGGCCGGGAAACGCCCGCGAATTGCGGAACGCGATCGAGCGGGCCTTCTTGTTTTGCGGCGACCGCACGATTCAGGCCGCCCATTTGCCCTGCGAATTCCGTGACTTTCAGCCGGTCGCGTTCGACGAATGGACCTACAGCGAGGACGCCGGCGGGGAAGAGTCGATCCCCGACTAGCCGACGCCGAGCGGCTATTGATCGCCCGCGTGCTCAAAGTCACCAGCGGCAATCAGTCGGACGCGGCCCGGCTACTCGACGTCGAGCGCCATCGTCTACAGCGCAAAATCGTGCTCCACGGCCTGGAGCACCTGGCCCGCATCCGGCCCCGGTAGCGAGCTTCCTACCCCTTCTCCGACTCCGACGTCTGCTTGCGTCTTCGCGCAGTCATGGCAGCAACTCCTGTCTCGCGTCCCTTGGTACAGATAGTTCCATTGGAGCGTTTTGTGCCTTGGGCGATGCAAGTCGTGACCGCAACGCGGTTGTTCGCCGCGGTCGCACTCGATTGGAATAAAGTGTTCCAATATTTCCGCGGACGCACTTTCACCTGTCGCACACAGCAATCTTCTTTTCGTAACTCTTCGCTGCGCCAATGTTTAGTGATCGATCTGTGCGCCGCTTGAGTTTGGCACTCGCTTCGCTAAGAGAGCGTGCGTGTTCGATCGATTGTCGGACGCGAATTCAAGGAGACCGCTCGATGGTCAAGAAGCATTCGCCTTTGGGATTGATCGCCACGACAAGTGCCGACGTGACGCCCCCGCTGGACGACGTGGTTCGCTGTTGCGGCTGGCCGCTTGTGCTGGAAGCCAACCCGCGCCGGCTTGCGCGGGAACTGGCGCTGCACAATCCCGAATGCGTGCTGTTCTGGCTGGAGCAGCGGCAGAACATGTCGACGCTGGCTCGGCTCATCGGTTGGTCGCGCGAGCGCGGGGCACGACCGTATCGCATGGCGGTTGCCTATCACATCGAGGCCGACGTGGAGGCCGTGTTTCGGGCAGCCGGAGTGCACAGCTTCCTGCCGATTGCCGATCGGTCGGCCGCTGCCATCGCGACGCCTTGCGGCCGTTGTTTACCGCGCCGGTCCGAACGGCCGCCGCAACGGCAGCCCGGCCGAGGGCGGCGCCGCCGAATCCGGTGGCGGCCTTGGAAGTGCCGTCCGACCTGGTGCGGCCGCCCTGAGCGAGCGGAACCGCTCCACCCGACCGACTGCTACTGATTCCGCAGATCTGAAATTCACTTCGACACAACTTTTCCCATTCACACAAGGACTCGACTCATGACCGTCTGGACCCATCAATCCGGCAACGACACCGAGGAACTAGAAAACCTCGATCGCTTCGAACGCATCAGCCATCGCCAACAGGGCGCGTGCCCGGTGCGGTCGCACAATTCGCGGGCCCGTGCCCGGATGCGGAGCCGGGGCGGCCCGGGGGCGCGAAGAAAGGCGCGGTCGATCAACGGCGCCCATCGCCGCGGCCGCTACAAGCACGTCAGCCCCAGCTTTTGAACCAGTTGCCATTCGTTGTTTTACACAGTTTCGCACACTTTACTCCAATCGTTGGCCATCGCGCCAACAAGGAATTCGATCTCATGTTCACAAGAATCGTAATTCGATGGTTCGCATTGGCCGCGATTCTAGCGGCGCTCGCCTGGTGTGCGTCCGTGTCGCAGGCGGCAACGATTGCCGATCTGTTCAACACGGGCGTAGACCCCTCGGCCGTACCTTTGGTTGGCACCGGAGTGGCCGACCCTCACTACAGCCTGATCGCGTCGCCCGCTGCCTACACGGCAGTAACCGTCAACGATCCTGGCTACCCGATCGGGACATGGGCGCTGAACAGCGCGACTTCGCGCTGGATCGGGCCGGCCGGCGACAGCAACGGCGCCGGAGGCAACTATGTCTACCGCACCAATTTTACCGTGCCAGCCAACGCAATCTTGAGCACCGTCAGCGTCACTGGCCAGTGGGCAGTCGATGACGTGGCAACCGACATACTGATCAATGGGGCCTCCACGTCGCCGCCTTCTCCCTTCTACACGCCGCTCCAAGCGTTCAGCGTCACCAGCGGGTTTGTGTACGGAAACAACACGCTGGACTTTCTGATCACGAACGCCTTGCTGGGCACGGTAAATCCAACCGGTTTACGCGTCGACCGGATCGTCGGGACGTATCAGATCCCCGAGCCGACGAGCGCGTGTCTGGTGGGCGTCGCGTTAGCGGCATCGCTGGGTTTGATGCGCGGATTCCGCGCAAGGGGGCAGTTGTCGATGTTGTAGACCGCTCACGCAACCGAGATTTCGATTTGTACTCTTTTCCATTTTCTTAGAAGTAAAGGGCAAGAACCATGTCACCACAACTTGTTACGTCCAAAGTGCTCCTCGCGATCGGTCTGCTGTTCGTCGGCTTTGTGTCTCAAGCATCGGCCGATCCGATATTCGGGTCGCGACAGGCTGAAGTTTTCGCAGCAGCCGATGATCGCCACCACCGTCCCCGACGATAACGGCACGGTGAGCACGTATTCCGGCCACGACGAGCTAAGCACGGCCTACGGCTTTGTCGACGCGGCCAGCAACACCATCCCCAGGTACGACGGCCTCTTCATGGCGGATGACTTTGCCGACACGCTAAACGATCCCGTGATTCACGTGAAATGGTGGGGATCGTATATCCGAAACGTCTCTCAAATGCCGGTCGACAAATTTCTGATTTCCTTCGAGTCGGACAAGCCTGCCGGCCCCGCGCCCGACTTCAGCCATCCGGACCAGCCATTGTTGAATCAGGTCGTGACCAGGGGCGCTGACCCCCGGTTCCGGCACGTTTACCGAGAGACTGCTTCCCGGGACAAACTCCGTCGATGGACCGATCTACGAGTACAACGCCGAGCTCCATCTCGACAAGCCGTTCCCCGAGAAGGCGGACACGGTCTACTGGCTGAAGATCGCGGCGATGGTTGATGTGCCGGTCAACTTCGGGCAGTTCGACCCGTTCAATCCCCAATCGTCGCCCATCGACGTCACGCAATGGGGTTGGCACAACCGGGATTACACGATCCAGGACACGCTCGCTTCGCCCAACGTGCTGCCGGGAGAGCAAGACCAAGGCCCGTTCAACGGTGTTCCCGTCTGGCACTTCCAGGATGATGCGGTCCAAGGGGACGTCCACATCGGCGTCTTGGGCGCCGGCGGACTGAAGATGCCCGACGTGGTGCAACCCTTCGGGAGCATGTCTCCGACGAATTACATCGACGGGGTCGACGGTCCCGCCGGCCAGATGATTCCCGGAGCTCCCCCAACGCCAGGCATCAGCCGCTTCTCGAAGGACCTGGCTTTCGAGCTGTACACCAAGAACAACGTTCCGGAGCCGAGCTCCTGTCTGCTGATGCTCTTGGGTTTTGCCGGGCTGGCTACGCGGCGACGCTAAGCATTCGGTCCGTCGACTTTGTACTTCAAACGGCCCTTCTCTCCAGCACGCCTGGAGAGAAGGGCCGGCCTAAAAACCATGTTTATGACAACTCGAATCGTGTTTGACCTTCGCTCATTTACCTCAAGGCTTGTTCCATGAACGCTCGCTTAATACTCTCAGCAGCAACATTGTTAGCTCTCTCGCTTGCATTCGCGAACAGCGCCGACGCTTACCTCGGTAGCTTCGACGTCGCCGACGGCTATAACCAGTATGCGACCCAAGTGCCAGGCACGCCGCCGTCGGACTTCACAGATGTCGTGTACTACAACGCCGGCATTATCGGCCCCAAAACCCAAATCGCCTATAACTCCGGCGAATGGAAGTTGTGGACGGAAGCGGGAGCGTTCTTTCCCACTAGCGCTGCTCGCAACGCGGTGGTGAGCGCCGCTCCGCCGTATCCGACCTATCCCTCGTCGGGCACGGTGCCGGATTACATCATCGGCAACCATCCTGGCGGCCGCACGGGCGGTGCGCTGGCGCTTCGTAATGAGGGGGGCGCGAACGGCGCGATGGAGTACGGATACTCGCTCGACAGCGCCGACTTCGGTGGCCCCACGCCTTCGCTCGTAACCTCGGGCAGCGTGCTCACGCAGTTCTACTTCTGCCCGAACGGCATGGACAACAATCCCACGGCGGATAAGTTCACCCTGTCGTTCCGCGACGGCACGGGCGCGACCGGGCTCCAAGTTGGCTATCGCCATGACAACCAGGTGCAATGGCGGCCCGGCAGCAGCGGTGCCTGGACCTTGACGGGCATTACGGCCGACAGCCTGGCCTACGACGGCTTTCGCGTCGACATGAATCTCTCGAACGACACCTTTCAGCTCGATTACTACGATGTCTCCAGCAACACCTGGTCGACGCTCGCCGCTGCTGGCACGCCGATGTTGGCCTCGATGCAGAACCTGACCAACCTGCGCTGGAAGCTCGACGAGTTCACCGTGGCAGGCGACCCCTCTGGCTATGCCGGCAAAAACTTCTTCGACGACTTCAGCTTCAAGGTCAATCCTGTGCCCGAGCCGAGCACATGTCTACTGCTGTTGATGGGCCTAAGCGGTTTGCTCATTCGGCGTCGCTAACGGCTTCAGTTTCTCTCGAACGTCAATTATCACTTCGCACTTTGAAAGGTTGATCTCATGAAAGCTCGCACAATTGTTTTCGCACTGGCCCTGGTGGCACTATCCGTGACTTTTGCCGGCAACTGCGCAGGCCTACTTGGGCGGCTTCGAAGCGGCCGACGGCTACGCACCGTTTCTCAACGACGTGGCCACGTTCAACGCCGGTCAGTATGGGGCGAACGCGGGTGGCGGAGTGTTCACGTCCATTCCCGTGAACACGGGACTCTGGAAGAAACTCCAAGGCCCGTTGGTCCCCGCGACCGGCACCACCGGCAACTACGCCTATGCCACCGGGCACCAATACTACGACCGTACCAATCCCGGCTTCCCGAATCTCGACCAAGCGCTGGTAATCACCACCAACGCCGACGGCTGGGGGGCAGGTTCGCAGGAGTATTCCTACAAGCTTGACAGCTACGATCTGGGCGGCGTCAACCCGGCCACCACCGGCGGCGACGTATTTATGATCTCCTTCTGGTCGTGCTCTTGGATTCCTGGCAGCACGGAAGGGGGCGGACTAGGGCCGAACACCATCGCCAACACAGTCTCGTTTTACGACAGCTTTGGCAATCTTGGCTTCGCGGTCGGCGGGATTCAGCCGGGAACGACCACGGATTACGCCGCGACCAACGTCGGCAGCTGGGTGCAATCGGGCGTGTCGGTCGGCACCAATACTTACCACCGTTGGGACATCATGCTCGATTTGGCGGCGCAAACCGTCTCGATCGACGTTTTCGAGAGCGCCACGCTCACGCCGCTGGTGGTCAACGCTCCGCTGATCAACGCGATGAACGACTTCTCGGAGCTGCGATTCTTGAGCGCACCCGGCGTGAGCAATTACAAGGTCTGGGCTTTGGATGACTTCGCGATGAAGGTCCAACGGGTACCGGAGCCGTCGGCCATGTTGCTCATGGCAACGGGCCTGGTCGGGCTCGTCGTGCGACGATCGCGGAGAGGGCAGGCCCAACCTGTCGTGAATGTGCAGTAGGCAAATAACACGTGGTGCGTTTGGACGCATTATGTACGCCACGTAAGTGGTCAGAATGAAACGTCCAGTCCATTCAACTTACTTGGGAGTTCCTAAAATGTCTCTTCAATCGACGACGGTAATTACTCGTATTGGTTCAGCAATGTCTGGCAAATCTAGCAGGCGAATTGCCTTGACGCTGGCGATCGCGCTCGCGGGAGCGACGAGCGCTTCGCTCGCCGCGACCTACAGCTTTCTAACCGTCTCGGGCAACGGCATCAGCGGCAACGCGGCTACCAGCCAGTTCACCGGGACGAACGGCGTCATCAACGTCACCCACGCCTTCTCGTCCGGAGGCTTTAGCATCAACGACAATCAAAACGGCCTGATCTTCCCCTCCGGGTTCCCGATCAATTTTCCTGGCACGGGGCAGGTCCAAGGACACCTCGCGTCGACGAATTACAACCACCAATCGACGGTCACGTTCATTCTGACCAACTATTCGGCTTCCGACACGGTGTTCGGCATTTGGAATGCGACCAACAGGACGACGCTGCCGCCGTATCGCCTCGAGATGATCGACTCGAACTCGATCTTAGGCCCCCCGACGACATTCCAACCTTTCGGCACGGGCAATGAGGACAACACACTGCTGGCAGGGCATCAGAATCTCGACATGAATCTCACGACCGGCGTGATCTCGGCCGGGGCGGTCATCAACGCCAGCGGGACGCACACGAACGCCGGTTTTTGGAAGATCCCGAAAGGGATCAAACAGATCATCGTCCACGGCGACTTAGGTCCGGCGCTGAACGGCGAACCCGACGATGGCGTCGGCTATTACTTCGCCGAGCGTGTTGTCCCCGAGCCGGGTACGTGCCTGCTGCTGGTAAGCAGCGTGGTGGGGCTGGCGCTGGGCAGACGCCGCCGCGTGGTGGCTTGATTTCTTGTCCTCCTTTTATCGACCGGCCATCCCTAACCAATCGAGACGATCCCATGCGATCAACGATGCTGAAAACTCGGGCCTTGCTGTGCAGTGTGCTCATCATGACTGCGCTGGCCACGCAGCCTGTGCGAGCAGCTACTTTCCACTTCCTCGGCGGGATTCAAGATAACTACACGCCCCCGACCGAGACCGCCAATCCGAGCGCGAGCCTGCAATCCTGGCTCGGCTCGAACACCTACTCGCCCTACGACTCGACGACGATCAACCAGCGGTTTGCCGAGACGTTTGACAAATGCCCGATGTGCATCACCGGGGCGCAAGTGCAGATTGGGCTCAAGCCATTGACGCCGGTTAGCACCAGTGGAGCAACGAACGACACGCTCCGCTTTTCGTTTACCGACAACTTCGGCAACCAGATCATTCCCTATTGGATCAAGAATATCGGCTGGCCGGCGGCGCAGCAGTCGATCTTGCCGCAGAATTGGGGTGCGCAGAACTATCCGAACGGCGTCGTCTTGACGCTCGACCTGGCCGCATTGCCGCTCGGCAACATCAACACCAATGGCAGCACGCCGAACCTCGTACCGGCCCTGAGAAAGCACAAATTCCTAAACGTCGACGTCCAGGACGACACGGCCATCGACTTCATCGACTTGAGGGTCACCACGGCGCTGGCCGGCGACGTCAACGGCGACGGCTGCGTCGACGCACGGGACCTGCAGCTATTGGCTGCGTACTTTGGCCAATCGACGCCTGCCGGCGTGGGCGACCCCAACGGCGACGGCAAGCTCGACATTCTCGACCTCAACCTGCTGCAAGCCGACTTCGGCAAATGCTGCCCCGAGCCAGCCGCGATGGCCTTGATCCCGTTTGCGTTGGCCGCTGGCTCCTTCTTGCGTCCGAGTCGGCAATCTACTCGGCGTCCAAAGCAACGCCGCGGTTGCGGCAGAAGTTGGTGATTTCGTCGAGCAAGTCGTCGCCATATTCGGCGTCCTTCTTCGCGCCGATGCCGTGGATGGCAAGCAGCTCGTCGTGGCTGGTTGGGCGGCGGCGGGCCAGGTCGCGGAGCGTGGCGTCGCTGAAGACGACGTAGGGTGGCACGCCGCGCTCTTCGGCCTGGCGACGGCGGTAAGCGCGGAGCACCTCAAACAAATCGCGGTCGACGCCTTCCCACGACTCGACCGTGGCCCGCGACTCGCGTTTCGATTTCTGCTTGGCCGGTCGCAGCAGCTGCGGCGTCGCTTCGCCGCGGAGCACTTGCCAACCGGCGGGCGTGAGCCGCAGCACGCTGTACTCGCCGTACTTTTCCAGAAACGACTGGTGGACGAGCTGGTCGATCCAGGCGCGGACGCTCTTCTTGTTGTGCTCGCCGAGGATGCCCCAGGTGCTCAGTCGATTGTGCCCGCGCTGGAGGATGCGTTCCTCGCTCGAGCCGACGAGCACTTGGGCCACGTAATCGCCGCCAAAATGCTCCTCGACGCGGACGACGCAGGAGAGGATTTTCTGCGCGAGCACGAGCGGATTGTCGACCAAGCCGAGTTCGGCGAGGCAGACGTCGCACGCCCCGCAGTTTTCGATTGGCAACTCCTCACCGAAATAGCTGGTCAGTGCGCGGTGGCGGCAAGTGACGCCGTTGGCGTAGCCGTCGATGCCGGCGAGCAGCTTCAGCGCGATCTCGAACGCTTGCGGCGGCAAATCCCGTTGCAATCGCCGCCAGGTTTGAAAATCGCCAGCCGAGTGGAGCAACCAGCACTCGGCCTCCAGCCCATCGCGTCCGACTCGGCCGCTTTCCTGCTGGTAGCTTTCGAGCGACTTAGGCGCGGCCGCGTGAATCACGTACCGCACGTTACTCTTGTCGATCCCCATGCCGAAGGCGACCGTGGCGACGATGATCCGGCAGCGATCGTTGATGAAGGCGTCTTGGTTGCGGCGGCGGTCTTCGTCGGACATGCCGGCGTGATAGGGTAGGGCCTGGTAGCCGAGCGACGCGAAGCGCCCCGCGATCTCCTCCACGTCCGCACGGCGAATGCAATAGATCAGCCCGGGCTCGTCCGCGTGCCGATCGACGACTTCGCGGATTTGCTTGAGCAAATCGCTCCGCCGCCGCACGCGATAGATCAGATTCGGCCGATCGAACGAGCCGACGAGCACTTCCGGCTCCCGCAGCCCGAGCTCGCGGACGACGTCGTCACGGACGTGGGGCGTAGCGGTGGCCGTGTAGGTGTGGAGGGCGACGTTCGGAAAGCGATCTTTGAGCACCCGCAGACCGCGGTACTCGGGCCGGAAATCGTGCCCCCATTCGCTGATGCAATGAGCCTCGTCGATGGCGAAGAACGAGACCGGCACTTTCGCCAGAAAGTCGAGCGTCCGATCCGTGAGCAATCGCTCGGGCGAAAGGTAGAGCAGCTTCAATCGCTCAGCGCGAATCTCGTCGGCGATCTCGCGTTTCTCGCCGGCGGTGAGCGTGCTGTTGACGCAGGCCGCCCGCACGCCGCAATCGACCAGCGCGTCGACCTGGTCTTTCATCAGCGAGATCAGCGGCGAGACCACGACCGCCAAGCCCGGCACGGCAAGCGCGGGCGCTTGGAAGCAGAGGCTCTTGCCACCGCCGGTCGGCAACACGACCAGCGAATCGCGCCCCTCGACGACCGCCCGCATCGCCTCGGCCTGCAGCGGGCGGAAGTCGTCGTAGCCCCAATACTGGCGAAGGATGGCGCGAAGTTGTTCCACCCAATTCCTTGCAATCGTGCGGCGAAGATGGAATGATATGGCAGGTTTGGAGAGTCGCCCGGTGCGGGCGCCGACGTCACACTACAGAATATAGTCAGAATCCGTTTTGGCCGGTAGTGAAAGGAGTCTCCATGGCGCGTCAAAGAAAGAAAGCGCTACCGCAGCGGGTCAAAACGCAGTCCGCGACGAAAACGTGGACGTCTCTGACCTGGGATGAATTGGACAAATGGGCTGGAAGCCGCAGCGTCTCTCGCGGCCAAGCCTACCAGCGTCAAGGACGCGTCAAGAATTTGGCGCTCGCCGTCGACGGACGGCTACTGGCTACCGTCGAAGGGACCGAGCGCTACGTTACTTCCGTGTGGCTTGTGCCGAGCAAGACGAAGCGCGGACAGATCGACTCCGTGTGCTCGTGCCCGGTCGGGGCCAGCGGCTGCAAACACGCAGTCGCCGTCGTGACCGACTATCTGGCCGCGCTCGTCGAGAAGCGAGAGGTCCCGGTCGCCGAACCTGACGATCGACGCTGGGCGAAGCTGACACAGGACGATGAGGACTTGTACGACGAATACGATGACGATGACGCTGCAGATTTCGACGAAGACGAGTTCGATGAATCCGACGAAGAGGACGACGAATTTGATCGCATCCCCACGAAGGCAAAGCGATCAAAACGCGCGCCGGGCAAGAGCGGCAAACGGCTGACCCGCGCCGATTGGGATCAGACAATCAAAACGCACGTCGAGCAAAAGAGTCGTGAAGACTTGATCTCATTCGTTTGGTCGCTGATCGAGCGGTTTCCCGAGATTCGGCAGGAATTTCAGGAGCAGATCACACTTGGCGAGGGCGACGCCGACCAATTGGTGGCGGCGGCCCGACGCGAGTTGCGCCGTCACGGCGGAGTTCGGCTGGTGGCATCATTGGGATAATGAAGGCCATACGCCGAATTATGACCGATTGAAGCACCGACTCGAACGGCTGACCGAACTGGGGCACTGCGACCGTGTTGTCGAGTTGGGGCGTGAATTGCTTTCTCGCGGCATGGAGCAAGTTGGCCAATCGGATGATGAGGGCGAAACGGCGATGGGGCTCGCCGACTGCTTGACCGTCGTGTTCGACGCACTGGCCAAGTCCAGCCTCTCGGCGCCGGACAAAATCCTCTATGCCGTCGACGCCTGCCTGCAAGACGATTACGACGTCGTCCGCGATGCCGCGGGAAAAACTCTTAGCGCCAAGTGGGGCTCAGCCGATTGGTCCATCGTGGCCGATCGGCTGGCGAAGCGCCTGCAGAAAACTCCTCGCGGGAAGGGGCAAGACGATTTCTCCCAAAAATACTCGCGGGACTGCCTCAGCAGATACCTCCTCGACGCGCTCGATCGCGCCGGCCGCGCCGGCGAGCTGCTGACGGTCTACGAGGCCGAAGCCCGCGCGACCGGCAGCTACGGGCGACTGGTCGATTACCTGATCGCGGAGAAGCGGTACGAGGACGCGGAGCGCTGGGCCTGTGAGGGCATCGAGCAGACTTGCCAAAAATATCCCGGCACTGCCGCAGAGCTGGCGAAGTCGTTGTGTGATTTGGCGCGACGCAAGAAACAATGGGGCGTCGTGGCCGCCCACGCGGCAGGTGAGTTTTTCGACCGCCCGAGTTCGCGCACGTTCCAAGAACTCGAGGCGGCGGCCGAGAAGGCCAAGTGCCTCAAGCCCGTCCGCGACGCCGCATTACGATTTCTCGAGTCGGGAGTCGCGCCGATCCGCGTCGCGTCGGATGGCAAGAAAGGGCACAAGGTCAGCATCGATTCGGCCTGGCCGCTGCCGCTGCCCGCCTACCTCGCCCCGCTGGTGCTCGAGCGAGAAACGAAGCGAAAGCCGCGGCCCCACTATGACGTGCTGCTCGACATGGCGATCAAGGACAAGCGGCCGGACGACGTGCTGCGTTGGTATGAAGCCGAGACTGCTCCCACGAAACAAACGCTCCGCGGGCCGCATTTCGTCGGAAACTATTACGATTCCGACCGCGTCGCCAAGGCGGTCGCGACCGCGTATCCCCAGCGGGCACTCGAAATCTACCGTCGCAAGTTGGATGCCAACCTCAAGCAGGCGAACACGTCGGCCTACCAAACCTGTGGGAATTGCCTCCGCAACATGCGGCCGATCTACAAGGCCCTGGATCATGAAGATCACTGGAACGAGTTGCTCGCCGACATTCGGCACAACTACGGCAATCGCCCGCGGTTCATGGAGATTCTCGATCGACTGCAAGGGCGAACGATCGTCGAGAGCCACAAGCCGTCCCGGCGCCGCTGAAGGAGCCGTCCTTCACGTTCGATTCGACGATGTTTGCCGACGACTGCCGCTGATTTCAGCGTCTACTTTTTCGTGGCGAAAGCGTACAGGTGCCCCGCCGTCCGCACGTAGAGCGTATCGTCGGCGATGGCCGGTGTCGCCGCCGTGCGCTCGCCCAGCGGCGGATTCTCGGCCACGACTTCGGGCTTCGCTGCGCCCGCTTTGAGCACTGTCACGGCGCCGTCGGCCAGCGACGTGAAATAGATGTGGCCGTCCGCGGCGACCGGCGAGGCGTAGTAGCTGCCCGAAGCGACGGCCCGCTTCTGGTAGATTTCGTCGCCGGTTTTCGCGTCATAGGCGGTGACGATGCCGCCGTCCTTGACCATCACGTATTGGCCGCGGTAGACAATTGCCGACGGAACGTAGGGCAGCCCCTTGGTTTGCTTCCAGAGCAGGTGGGTGTGGGTCACGTCGCCGCTGCCGCCGGGCTTCAAGGCGAACGCGCTGTTCCTCGTCGCGGCCATGAAGCCGAGCATCGCGTCCCACTCCTCGTGTGTGAGCTGGCCGTCTTTGTTGGCGTCCTGATTGTCGAAAAAGTCCTTAATCATCGTCTTCTCCGACTCAATCTTGGAGATGGCGCCGTCGTGATCGGCGTCGGCGTCGTTCTCCTTGAGCAAGGCGTCAAACGTCGGCATCTTGAAGCCGGTGTCTTCCGGATCGCCAGGCGACCAACCGGCAAAGAACAACTCGCCGCCCGCGGTGACCGGGGTCGTGCAACAGGCCGAGGGCATGCCCGCGACGAACCACCGCTCGTCGCCGGTTTGCAGGTCGTAACCGACCATCCGTCCGAAGCCGGGCGCCGCGACTTGTTTGCCGGCGGGCGTCTCCCAAATCGCGGGAGTGCCGAAGCCCGACCGCGAATCGCGTTTCTTCTCCCAGCGAAGCTTTCCCGTGGCCGCGTCGAGTGCGATGATTTTCGGATCCTTCGTCTCGTCGCGCAGCAAGATGACGACGCCGTCGGCGAGGATCGGCGAGACGCCCGTGCCAAAGTCTGCGATCGTCTTCGCGGCCGGCATCTCGTGTCGCCACAGCTCGTGGGCGTCGAGGTCATAGCAGAACAAGCCGCAGGAGCCGAAGTAGGAGACGATTCGCTGGCCGTCGGTGGCAGGCGTCGACGCGGCGGGGCTGCCTTCCGTCTTGTGATAGGGCTCGAGCTCCTTGGCTGGAGCATGGGCCCGCCAGGCTTCGCTGCCGTCGGCGCGATGGTAGGCAATCGTGTAGAGCTTGCCGTCGTCGAACGCCGTCAGCACGAGCTTGTCGCCGACGACGACTGGCGACGACGCCCCGCTCGGCACCGGCACCTTCCACTTGACGTTTTTGTCCGGACCGATTTCGACCGGCGGGTGCTCCGCGTCGGCAACGCCCGAACCGGCTGGGCCGCGAAATTGGGGCCAATCCGACGTAGCATGCACCGCCGCGCCAGCGGAAAAGGCAATCACCACGACCAGGGCGCGAATCCAAGAGACCGACATAAACTCATCCTCACGTGTTGTCGTTGCGGTTTTTGGCAGGCCCCGTATTTTCTCGCAGTGACTCACCGGGGGCAAGCGACAGGCTTTGTGAATTTTCAGCGCAAATCCGTATTCGATCGAACGAGGGCCTGGCGGCCAGCCCAAATGATTGCCTAGCTAGCGCTCGCTGCGCGGCGTCGACGGCCGCTGGCTAGATAGATCGCCGCGCGGACTTCGAGAAGCGGATCGTCCGAAGCCTCGATGCCGTCAACTCGTGGGATGGGGTCGAAGATTAACTTGCGCAATTCAGGGTCGAGATGGTTTTCAAGCTTGGTGAGCGTCACCGTGCCAAAATCGACTACTTCCCGATCCTCGGGCCACGTGGCGGCCGAGTCGTCGAGCGGATCGCCGGCGACGGCAATTTGGACCACGATGCGGTATTGCACCGGCTCGCGTGCGACCCGCTGGCCGATCTCGTCCATCAGAAAGTCTGCCGACTTGGTCGACGCGCCTTCGGCAGACAGGTATTCATTGCCGGCGTCGGGGCGGATGCGGAAGCGGCCGAATCGGCTCTCGCCCGCAGCGTTCGTAAACCGGTACGCCGCGCGGCCGAAAAACGATTCGTGCGCAAAGCTCGTTGGGATCGGCTTAGGTAGCATCACGAAAGCCAGCGCCGCCGGGTGCTCGGCAAGAAACTGTTCGATCGGAGTCGGATGGAGCGCATTCGGACCGCTGGCGGCGGCAGCACGGAGGAAGCCCAGGAACTCCGTCGCAGTGCTCGCCGGAAAGCCGTCCGCCGAGTGCGCGATGACGTCGGTATGTACGTGTTCAGCCAGGTAGAACCGGACCGCCATTCCGCGCGGGCTCGCAGCCTGCGGGTCGTTGTCGGCCACGGTCGGAACGCCGGCAAAATCGGAGAATCGCACGACCGCAGGCGTCGATGGCCGATTGACGTGCGGAGCGCGCGTCAGTTGGGCCGCCGCGGCAGCCGGCGTGAACGTGCCCGAGCACATCACGCCCTTGGCATGCGCGGCGCGAAATCCGGGATGCAAGCCGTTCAAGCTATCGAATGCGGCAAGCAATTCCAGGACGAGCGGATCGGTCGGCGATAGTTTCTCGGGCATGATTCATACTCCTGTACCGCTGAGGAAGCTGGGGAATGCGTCGCCTGTCGCTTCAGACGGTCACCACGATTTTGCCTATCTGTTGGTTCGATTCCAGGTAGCGGTGCGCGGCGACGATCTCGTCGAGCGGAAACGTCTTGGCGATGATCGGCTTGAGCTGGCCGGCCGCCAAGCCGTCGACGATGAACTTCTTCGCCCGCTCGAGCCGCTGCGGATCGCCAGTTACCTCGAACAGGACGTAGCCGCGGATCGTGAGCGTCTTGGACAACACGTCGAACAGCGGCAGGGGCGTCGGCTCGGTGCTCAGCGCACCGTATAAGAACAGGGTGCCGTGTTCGGACATCGCGGCCGTCAGCTTGGCGACGGTCGGCCCGCCCACGGGATCGAAGACCACTCGGGCCCCCTTGCCGTCGGTCAGCGATTGCACTTCGGCGACCAGATCCTGTTCGCCCGTGACGATGACGTCAGCGGCGCCGGCCTCGAGCAAGGCCGCTCGCTTGCTGCTGCCGCGGGTGAGCGCGACTGGCGTGGCGCCGACGCGGCGGGCGATCTGGATCGCGGCCAGGCCGACGCTGCTCGACGCCGCCGGGACAAGCAGCGTGTCGCCGGTCTTCAAGCCGGCCAATTCGATGAGCGCGCCGTAGGCGGTCGCATATTGCATCCAAATCGCCGCCGCCTCGACCCACGACAACTTGGCCGGGTGCTTGACCACCGCCGTCGCCGGCACGACGGCCGTATCGCCATAGACGCCGTACTGGTTCTGCGAAAACGAGGGGATCGTGCTGACGACGTCGCCCACTTCGAAGCCCGTCACTCCAGCGCCGAGTGCCTCAACGGTGCCGGCCGCCTCGTAGCCAAGGCGGGCTGGAAGAACGGGCTCCTCAAGATAGCGGCCCGAGCGGAACATCGACTCGGCCCGGTTCAAGCCCAGCGCCTTCACCGCGATCCGCACTTCACCCGGCCCCGGCGGCGAAACGTCGACCTCTTCGATCTTCAAAACTTCCGGTCCACCAGTTTCGTGGAATCTTACGACGCGCGCCATGGCAGTCTCCTTTGAATACGTAGAATTGTGATTCGCCGAGTTCGCCAAGCGACGCGAAACGTGAATCGCCGTTCGCCACTTCTGGGTGGGCTTGGCGACCCTGGCGGTTCATTCGATTTACTTCGCTCAGCGCATGCCGCCGGAGATGTAGAGCGTTTCGCCGGTGATCCAGGAGGAATCGGGCGACGCCAGAAACACGACCGCCGGCGCGATGTCCTGCGGCTGGCCGATGCGGCCGAGCGGCGTTTGCGCCTCCATTTGCTTGCGGAAGTCGCTTTCGGTGATGCCGGCCGTGCGCGTGCCCTCGGTCTCAACCATGCCGGGATTGACCGCGTTAACGCGGATTTTCTTCGGGCCAAGTTCTTGCGCGAGCGAGCGAGTAATGGCGACCACCGCAGCCTTGGTCGCACTGTAAACACTGGTGCTCGGTGGGGCGAGATCGGCAACTACCGAGCTGATATTGACGATCGCTCCGCCGGCCGGTCCCATGTACTTGACTGCATATTGCGTCGCCAGGAGCAGTCCCAGCACGTTCAGGTCAAATTGCTTGTGGTAATTCTCGGGCGTGATGTCTTCAAGGGCGCGAACTCGTAAATGCCGGCGTTGTTCACGAGGACGTCGACCTTGTCGAACGCCTTCTTGGTTTCATCGAAGAGCCGTTTGACTTCGGCAGGTTTGGCGAGATTCGCCTGCACGGCGAGCGCTTGGCCACCTTTCTTCTTGATGTTGGCGACGACTCGGTCGGCTCCTTCCTTGCTCGAAGAGTAGTTGACGACGACCTTAGCCCCGGCGTCGGCCAGATGCTCGGCGATCGCGGCTCCGATACCCTTGGAGGCTCCGGTGACGACGGCGATTTTTCCTTGAAGCTTGGACATTTTCAACTGCTCCTGGGGTGGCGATGGCGTGGGGGCCACCAAAAACGACGTTATTGGATGCCGAGGGCGGCCTTCTTCATGCCCTCTTCCAACTTCTTGATCTCCTCCGGCGACAACTGCGGACGGTCGATCCTGATTGTCAGCTTGTTGAACTTCGCTGTCAGCGGGAACGGTGGCTTGTAGTCCGCGTCGTTGACGCCGGTGATCGTGTCGGAGCCGATGTCGAAGCTCTCGTCCCATTGCAGGATGATGGGGATCGTCTTTTCCATCCGTTTCGTGTCGACCACCTTGCCGTCTACCTTGAGCGTGCCGGTACCGCCCTTGCCGATGCCGGAGAAATTGTTGTACGCCATGGTGCCGGTGCCGAGTCCGTCATACTTGAAGTCGAATTCCACGGTGTGCCGACCAGGCGAGAGCACCTCCGGGGCCTCCCACTTGATCCACTCCAAATCGAGCAGGTTCCAGCAGAACACCGGCTTGCCCTTGAGCAGGTAGAAACCCCAGCCCGCGAATCGCCCGCCGGAAGTCGCGATCATGCCCTCGGCGCCGCCTTCCGGCACGGTGATGTTCGCCGTGAGGCTGTAGGAGGTGTCGAGCAGGTACGGAGCGTCACCCTGTGGAACACCGGTCATCGGCCGCGTGTAGACCAACTCGCTCAATCCAGAGGTGAGGCTCGGACGCGCAGCCGCGACCCTGGCCCCCACGGATGCATCCAGCGGGAAGACCTGATACTTCTTCGCTTCCTCGACAAACGTCTTCCGCATCTCGGCGACTTTGTCCGCATGCTGTGCAGCGATGTCCTCGGATTGATTGAAGTTCTTGGTCAGGTCGTAGAGCTGGAACACCTGGTTGTTGAGTGGGTCCGGATTGGCGGGGCTAAACGCGTCCCACGGCACGCGGTCGACTTTCGTGCTCAACAGCCAGCCGTCGTGATAGAGCGCCCATTGGCCCATCATCTCGAAGTATTGCGTCTTGTGCCTGGAAGGCACTTTGGCATTCTTGGCGTCGAACGTGTAGGCGAAGCTCGTGCCTTCAATGGGCTTCTGCTTGATACCGTCTACGTATTCGGGCGCGGCTATGCCCGTCACTTCGAGCAGTGTGGGGACGACGTCGATGTCGTGAATAAACTGTTCGCGCAGGCTCCCCTTGTCCTTGATGCGCCGGCCATGAGATGACCATGTTCTGGTTGATGCCGCCGAGCCGGGAGGCGTTCTGCTTGAACCAGTCGAAAGGCGTGTCGAAGGCCCACGACCAACCGGCCGACATGTGGTTGTATGCGAATTCGGTGCCCCAGGCTTCGTAGAATTTCATCTGCACGTCCACCGGCGGATGGACGCCATTGAAGAACGCGACCTCGCTGTACGTGCCATCCGGCGCACCTTCGGCGCTCGTGCCATTGTCGCCGTTCTGATAGATGATCAGCGTGTTGTCGAGCTTGCCCAAGTCCTCGAACGCCTGAACCACGCGGCCAATCTCGTGGTCGTTGTAAGCCACATAAGCGGCGAAAACTTCCACCTGGCGGATGAAGAGCTTCTTCGCCTCGGGCGTGAGCTTGTTCCACGGCGTGAGGATGTCGCTGGGCCAGGGCGTCAATTCTTCGTCCTGCGGAATCACGCCAAGCGTCTTCTGGTTCGCGAAGATGCGCTCGCGCAACTTTTCATAGCCGTCGTCGAACAAGTGCATCGCGTGGATCTTGTCCACCCATTCCTTCGGCGGGTGGTGCGGCGCGTGCGAGGCGCCAGGCACGTAATAGAGAAAGATCGGCTGGCTGGGGTCGGTCTGGTGAATTCGATACATCCAGTCAATGGCGTCGTCGGCCATCGCGGTGACCAGGTTCCAGGTGGGCTCCTTGCCTGTGACTGGCCAGATCTCAGCGTTTGGATCCGATCGATCCATCTTCAAGGTGCCCTCGTGACCAATCCACGGATAGATCTGCGTCGTATTGCGGAAAAGATTCGGCCCCCACTGATTCGCGTCGCCGCCGACGAAGCCGTAGAAGTAGTCGAAACCCATGCCGGTCGGCCACTGGGTGAACGGCCCAACCTGGCTGGCCTGGTAGGTCGGCGTGTTGTGATCCTTGCCGAACCAACTCGTCGCGTAGCCGTTGTCGCGCAGAATGCGGCCGATCGTCGCGTTTTCCACGCCGATAATGCTATCGTAACCCGGGAAGCCGGTCGCCTGCTCGGAAATCACGCCGAAGCCGACCGAATGATGGTTGCGCCCGGTGATAATCGCGGCGCGCGTCGGCGAGCACAGTGAGGTGGAGAACACTCGGTTATAGCGCAGCCCATTGGCCGCGATGCGATCCATGGTCGGTGTCGGGATGACGCCGCCAAACGTGCTCGGGATGCCGAAGCCGGCGTCGTCGGTCATAATGAGCAGGACGTTTGGTGCGCCCTTGGGCGGTACAACGCGCGGCGGCCACCAGGGTTTCGATTGAAGAGCGTCGTCCTTAATCACGCCGCCGAAGGGAGGAGCGGGCGGCGGCAGTTGCTTCCCGCTGATCGTGGTCGTCGCGCTCGGCGATCCCTCGACGCCGGTGACCTGCTGTCCAAGTCCGATCGATACTGTGACAAAGCCTGTGGTGATGATCAATGCGCTCACAACCCGCGAGAATCGCAAACGCTCAATACTCACTTTGCAGAATGAATGGCAGTTCATGTGGTGATCCTTCGAAGTTCGACGAACTGTGCTCAATCGTAGTACGCCAACGAAAAGTTGAGCCTGACATGCTCGAAATTCAGGATGCGTCGAACCAAAAAAGATGAAATCGATGCCCCATCCGTCCTCCCGCTCAAAGAACGAGTTCGCGACGCTCGTTGCATCGTACCGCATTCAAATGGAAACGCAAGCGACTTCTCATGCTGTGTCAAAAGGGAGCCCAAAAGAAGGCCGACGCAGCGTCAAAGCTCGTGCGCCGGCAGCCACATACTCAGTCATCTAGCGGACGATTCGGTTCACGATTCAGGTCAACAGCAGCGACGTGAGAACGACCGTTCCCCCATCGAAATAGAAGTTGTCGTCGACCACTCGAATCAGGCGTGGCCAGCATCTGTCCAGCAGTATCCGGATTAGCCCCCCCGTCAAACTGACGTCATTCTAAATCTCAGTTAGAAGACACTTTGCGGGGAACGCGGCATACTGCCACTACTGAGCGTGAAATTCCCCGATCCTATCGTCGATTTGCTTCTTGATCGCGTCGAGGTTGAATGACGCCGGAGCCTGCATCGGCGGATAGTCGATCGCCGTCTTTGCGAGTTGCGCCGACATATTGTTGCACCTGCACAAATCGCCAGAACTCCCGGGCAAAGAAATCGTTCCCATAGCCAAAGGCGCCGGTCAGCGGGGTTTCGCCGCGATAGCATCGGAAACCGTTCAAACGGGTCTTGGCGGATATTCACGATCGAGGGCATGTCGGTCTCGACCTTCGGTCCGGGCCAGCCCTGAGGCTGCTGGAAGAACTGGAATTTGAAGTCGTCGAGACGAACGCGCGCCCAGTTGGGTCCGGCAAAGTAGAACAGCTCATGTCGCTTGGATGGGCCCCTTGCCGGTGAGGAGGTCCAGTCTGGTCGTAGCCGTCCAGATGGTTTTTGTACGTTCGGTCGCCGAGCTTCACGCCCTTCAGCAGTTGATCGGTGATGTTGGGATTGCCGGCCGCGGCCATCAAGCGTGGGGAACCAATCGAGGCCGGAAAAGATTCCGTTTTCGACCGTGCCCGGCTTTGATCTTGCCCGGCCAGCGGATGATGCAGGGAACGCGGAATCCGCCTTCGTAGGCGGTGCCTTTTTGGTCGACTTGAAAGGAGTATGCCTCCGTCCGGCCAGGTGAAGGTTTCGGCTCCGTTGTCCGTGGTGAAGATGACGATCGTGTTATCGGCCTCGCCGATGTCGTCGAGGTGCTTCATGAGTGCGCCGACACAGTCGTCGATTTGGGCCATGCCCGCCTCTTCGAGCCCGTAGTTCGTCTCGTTGTTCTGCATCGCCTTATATTTCTCGGACAGGAACGTCCAGACGTGCATCCGCGTCGTGTTGTGCCAGACGAAGAAGGGCTTGCCGTCCTGCTTGGCCTTGATCCATGAACTCGCTTCGTGTGCTTCGACCAGCACCTCGTCGAAGGTGGTCATGTCGTATTTGGCCTTGAGGAACGGCAGGTCGTGCATGTTTGGCACGTTGGACATGTCCGGGAATGGTGGCAGCGGGCCTTCGTCGACGATCTCTCTGCTTGCCGACCTTACCCCAGCGCGGCATTTCGGTTGGGTCGTCTTTATCGGTCGGCCCAGCAATGGACCAGACTGCGTGGGCCATACGTGTTGTAGTACTTCTCGTCGGTCGGGAAACGAATACCAATACGGATCGGACATCGCGTCCAGGTGATAGAGGTAACCGAAGAACTCGTCGAAGCCGTGAACCGTCGGCAGGAACTTATTCAAGTCGCCAAGGTGGTTCTTGCCGAACTGGCCAGTGGCATAGCCCTGTGCCTTGAGTGCGGTGGCCAGAGTGCACGCCTGTGCCGGCATGCCGACATCGGCTCCGGCCTGACCGACCGTCGTCAGACCCGTGCGAAGTGGAATTTCGCCAGTGATGAAGTTGGCTCTGCCGGCGGTGCAACTCGCTTCGGCATAGTAATCGGTGAATCGCATTCCTTGGCGGGCAAGTTCGTCCAGGTTCGGGGTCTTGCCCGACATGATGCCTTGATGGTAGGCGCCGACATTAAACCAACCGACATCGTCACCCATGATGACGAGGATGTTAGGCTTCTTGCCACCGCTCTGCTGTGCGGCCGCGCACTGGCCAAACGTCAAATTGACAGTCATCGTGCCGATCGCAATCGCCACGGCCAACACGGATCGCTGCATCTTGGTTGTCATGGTGCTCACTCCTACGTACCTGGATGACGGACGTCGTTGCCGAGCGGGCCCCTACGAACTCCAGTCCGCTTGAGGCTGTTTGAGATATGTGCTGTGGACTATCGCTTCACATCGCCGTTGCCGACGACGGCACCAAATTGAGACTCGATTGAGCGAGCGTCTTGTTCTAAAGGGAGATCCGGCTTGGGTGAGGTCGCCGGTCTCGACCGTGAAAAGTGCCGCCTTTCATTCCCTCTAGAAATCAAAGGTGCGGTCCGCCATTCTAATGCCCGCGCAATAGAAGAGCAAGCACTTGCGGACAGTTTGACGTGCGCGAGACGGCAAAGATGCTGCAACCGCACAATTGCGAAGCCGCGACGCTAGGCGCAGGTTTTCGGCGATCACGCCAACATACAGATCGCCGTCGGTCCGCCACGGATCGCCGCCACCGTTCTTGCCGGAGAGTTGCGTGTGGAATCCGGCCATCAGGTCGTGACTTGCCAGGTCACCCGATTTCTCCAAGCAGTCGAACAGATAGTCGCGCTCGGCGTCGACGTCGGGCGCGGTGACGTGGGTGATCTGGCCGGTGGTGCGGCTGAGGCCGACGTGCGCATCATACACGGCCGAGCCGATCCACGTCGGTCGGCCATCGTCACTCGGCCGATCGAGCTTCCAGAACCGTACATGATGCCGATGCCGCGGATTGTCGCCCACCGGCTGCTCGAACGCGGCGTCCTCCTTGCGGCCGAAGAGATACAAGCTGCTGACCGGGGCTTCCACGTCGGGTCGCGAGAGCACCGTGTCGGCGGCAATCTTGAGGTCGCTCTTCACGCCCAGCGCCGGAGGCCGGATACCAGCCGGCCGATTTCATGATCGCGTCGAGCTGGTCACGTGTGCCGACGAGCGCGACGTTGAGCGGATCGCCCGGATGGTGGTCGCCGGTCTGCGTTATCCGTGGGCTCGCGTCGATCGCCGGATGGCGTTTGGTGTAAACCTTCCACCACGTCGGTGCGATCAGGTAGGCCGAGAACAGCCAGACCAGCACGACGACGACAAGACCTTGAACGATCGACATGCGCCGGTTCTTGCCGAGGGGCGATTCGTCACTCGACTCGGCATTTGGCTGGTCCATTTCGCCCATCCTGCGGAGCAATCCGACCGCCAAGGGCTTAAATTCAAAATGGCTCGTTGACGGGAGCCGTTGTAGCACTGCTGGCCGAGGCCGTCGGCGTCGCATCGGGATTCTTGAGTCGCACCAGCAGCCACTGCTCGGTGCGATCCGCGCCGAAGTGGATCAGCACCGGCGCTTCGTCCTTCGTGAGATTGTAGAGGCCGGTCTCGATCACGGTCGTCTTCTTGTCGCCCACGGTGAAGGCCACTCGCTGCGTCTTCAGGTTCGCCGAGCCTTCGACCGGCTCGGTGACGTTATCTTTTGAGTCCTGAAAATTGCCGCGGATGATACCTTGCTTGTTGATGGCGAGTTGGAACACGTCGTGCGAATCCTTCTCGTCGGGTTTCGTGAGCAGGAACACGCCCAGCGGCATCCAGTCGCCGTCGCTCGGAGCGTTGGCCTGCGCACCGTCGGTAGCGAGCGTTTGGGCCTGATCGTAGTACTGCTGCGCCGTGCCCTGGTCCACTCCGTCGACGTACACGCTGTTGTCTTGGTAGACGACCGTGTTGCCATAGTCGTAATAAATCGGATACGTATCGGGGAAAGCAAACCAGCCGTACATCGCGGGCCACGTGCAGGGATACCAGCAGCGGCCCGCTGCCCAACCCGCAGCGAACCATGCGGCCGGGTGATTCGTGTACCAGCCTGGGCCGAAGTAATTCCAATGGTTGTAATTGCCGCGGACGTAGCCCGCCGTCACATGACGTTGTGAAGGCGAGACCCGTACGAAACCGGCCGCCCAACCGTTCGGTCCGGCCGCGAAGCCGCGTGCGGCCACGCCACCATTGGGTCCGCGTGCGACTGATCCGCCAGCGACTCGACCATTGGGCCCTTTCGCGATGCCTTGTTTCACCGAACCGCCGCCGGCTCCTTCGACGCCGCGCCCGGCCACAACGCCACCATTGGGACCCTCGGCCGCGCCGCGCTCCGCCGTGTTGCCGCGGGGTCCCTCCACGACGGTTCCGGATGCCTCGCCGCCGCGCGGGCCTTCGTAGGAACCGTGCTGAACATTGAAGCCATCGCCGCTCCAGCTATTGCTGTGGACGTAAGGGTTCGAAGTCATATTGTGCAGGCCTTCGTCCGACGGCAGGCCAAGAAAGCTGTTGAGCTGGCTGCGGCTGGGGGCTGCGCCACCTCGACCAAGTCCACCGGCACCGAATCCTCCGGCATTGAGTCCGCCTGCACCGAAGTGACCATCAAGTCCGCCGGCGCCGAAGCCATCGCGTCCCGACTGCGCCGCCGAGCCCGCCGGGCGCTTGTCCGCCGCGACCAAACTCGCCACCGCCACCAAGTCCGCCGAATTCTCCGCCTCCACCGAAGCCATCGCGGCCGGCGCCGCCTCCACCGAATTCGCCGCCACCACCAAATTCACCACCGCTTCCAAATCCGCCGGGGCCGCCAGGTCCTCCGCCACCATGAAAGCCACCGCCGCCACCCCCAAAACCTCCGCCACCGTGGAAGCCACCACCGCCGCCTCCACCGAAGCCGCGGCCCCAACTTGTAGATTGCGGCAGCGCGATCGCGGCCATCGTCGTCATGGTAAGAATAATTGAGCGATAGGACATGGTGACGTCCCCTATGGTTTGAAATGCTTGCAGATCTATGAGAATGATACGCGGCGGCTCACGAAATTTATATCGCCGGACTATTTCTTCGCCGATTTCGGTGGAACTTCACGCTTGATAATGACTTCGTCGGTTTCGGGCAGCGCCATGCCGGCGACGCTGCGACTGATCGATTGCCAGGCATAGGCGTTCTCGTCGAGCTTGGTAAGCAGGTTCACCGCGTGTGTCTCGGTACCGTCGGTGCGCAGTCCGATCGAATCGACGGCCCAGCCGCCGGGCCTTTGCTCCCAAGTCGCTACGGCGTGGCTGCCGTCGGAATTGAAGTTCCACGATACGATCTTGCCAGTCTGCGAATTGACGCCAATCAGTTGCAGGCCGGATGTCGTCACATGGTCGGGGGTCGTGACCGTGAACTGGCGTTCGAGAAAGCTCTTATTGGGCAGCCAACTGCAGACGATGTCTGCCGTCGCGCCGCGCTCTTCGCCCGTCCACTTGCCGACCAGCCAATCGAGATCCTGCAGCGTTTCTTTCTCGTCAAGCGACGCGGCTTCCGACTCGTGCACAAACGCCATCTGCCACTTGCCGTCTTGCTTTACGTGGACGGCAGTGTACTTGCCGGCGCTGGCCGCGTCGGACGGGTTCATCTTGAGCGTTGCCGTGCCTTCTTCGATGGCCGCATCGTCGCTCAACAGCTCGACCGAATCGACCGAGACCTCGATCTTCTCGCCTGGGTGAGCGGCAAAGAACTTGGCGTAGGCGTCTTCTATTTCCGGCCGCCCGCGATAGACCTCGCCGGCCGCGTCGATCAGCTTGCCGTCAGTCGCCCACAGTTGGGCCACCGCCTTGGCATCGCCTTTGTCGAACGCCGCGACGAACTCGTTCGCCGAATTGCGAATCGTTTCGGCATCGTCTGCACAAACAGTCGTGCTGACGCCCGTAAGCAGCAGCAACCAACCAACGACAATCAAGCGGCGGTAATTCATCGAGTTTCCTCACTCAAAATCGACTGGAAGAAGCAACCTCGACCGCAACTCGGCCGACACGCTGGGAGCCGATCGACGCGTTCACAGCGTGCGCCTGTAAGATAGGTCACTCCCGCCCGCTTGCCAACCAAACAGCGCAAAAACCGGCACAATCCGACCGAACGGGGGAACCGTGGCTGCATGCACTCTGTCGCGCAGCCGAAAACGCGCGAAGTGGCAGCGGAGCGGTTCGTCGTCTCATCCAGGGCGATACGCCTCTCGACGGAATCGTGACGCTGGCAAAGTGCGTCAACGTGCCTTACCTATTCGCCCCGTTTCCAATGTACGAGCGCAAATATCGCTCCGACGACCGCGGCTGCGATGTGATCCCAAACGAGCGGCGAAAAGCCCGCGGCATGCTCGTCGACGAAATAGGTATGCCCGGTGGCCGCTTCGAAAGCGGTCTTCGCGGCAAATCCGGCCAGCAGGCCGATTGAGGCGAGCGACAGCAGGCGGTTCCCCTCGCGCCATGCATCGCCGGCCAAATTGATCGCCAGCAGCGTGAACAGTGCGGTGTCGATTCCCGATAAGCCGCGATAGGCCTGCAGATCGGGAAAGCAGCACCAAACCAGGCCGGTTACTACGCCTGCGGCCACCGCCACGCACCACCGCATCTGCCGCGGGTTTCGCAACTCACACGCGCCGCCGAGCACCACGAACATCAAAAGATCCCATTTGAGATGTTCCGCATTCCAGTGCGTCAAATGACAACTGCAGAGACGCCAGATTTCGCCGGCCGCAATCGACACACGATCCAGCTGCAACCATTCGCCGGCGGCAGGTACCACTGCGATGGCCAGGGCTGCGATCCCGATTAGGAGAGTCGCCGGAACGCGGGCCAATGTTCGGGCGACAGTTTTCAAGGGATCGCGTTTTGAGATGTCAATCTCTAGTTCAGCGAGCGCGTTCATAATGTCCTCGGCTACTGATCCGTTAGCCCTGTGAGTTTAACGACGAATAAAGGAGCGGAGCGGCCGATCGCTACAACCAGCCGCTCCGCCGACTCACCCCTACTGCTCGCCGTTCGCGGTCGCGGCTTTCCTTCGCCGCGCGGCTAGGGCCGCCGACCCGGCAAGCCCCAAGCCAATCGCCGCCGAGATCGGATCGATCGCGCCTCCGCCCGAGCCGCGGGTCGGCAGGTTGAGATCGAAACTTCGATTCGGACCCACATTCGGCCGCGGTGCCGGCATTTGCGTCACCGGCGTTGACAACGGCGCGATTTGATCGAGCGGCTGAATCACCGGCCGCGACGCAGCCTTCGCCAGTTGCGGTGCTCCGCCAGCCGCTGGGCCGAGCTTCGAGAGCGCTTCGTTCCGCGCCGCCGAGAGTTCGTCGCTCACCCGCTTCTGGGCGATGCGATCGCGCTCAAGGCGGCTGAGGTTCTTGCGTTCGATCTTCCAGCGTTGATATTCCGCGTCGTTCTCGAGCACGATGAACGACGCATACTCGCTCACGATCGAATAGTCTTCGCAAAGCTTGACCACCTCGCCGACGACCGACGCCGTGTTGCCTTGCGCCCGAGCAGCGGCCAGGAGTTGGTCGACTCGCTTCGACGCCCACATCCGCTCGATCTCGGGGTTTCTGTTGTCGACCGCAGGCAGATCGACCTCAACCGATTGTTCAAACGGCTGCCCCTGCACGTCGCCCTTGATCGTCACCTTCGTGAGCCCGACGTTGCGGTAGCGGCCGTAAACGCGAAGCGGGACGCCGTGGTAGAGACTCGGCAACTCGGCCGGCTCGACGTCGTACACGCCACCGCCTTCGAACATTACGTGCAGATTGCTGGCCGCCGGCCGCGTCAACTTGCGACGGAAGGCCTCCGCATGACGCTTGAAGTCGTCGCCTTGCGAAACGAAGGCGGCCAGTCCGCCCGCCTCGTTGGCCAACTGCTCCAACAGCGGCCGATTCACTTCGTTGCCGACGCCGATGCAAAATACACGCGACCCGGCGGGACGCTGCTCGATCAGTCGCACCAGCTCGCTCTGATCCGCCTGCTCCGTGATGCCGTCCGACAGGATCACCACGTTAAGCGTGCGGTCGGGGTTCTGGTAGCGATAAGCCGTGTCGATCGCGGGCCGCAACACCGTGCCGCCGAGCGCCCGCTGCGACACCAAGAACGACTTCGCTTGCTTGAGGTTTTCTTCATTCGCCGGGCGCGATTCGTTGAACAGCGTGTTCGGCGCAATGTTGAACGCGATCACCTCGAACCGATCATCCGGGCCGAGCGACTCGATGAAACTCTCAAGCGAGTTGCGCGAGAGCGGCAACTTGCCGTCGAAGGCCATGCTGCCCGAGACGTCGAGCACAAACACGTAATCCATGCCCTGGTTCATGGCTTCCAATTCTTTGCCGGCGGTAAGCGAGAGCTGCAAGTAGCCCGGCTCGCTGGCAGTCTTCGACGTGATCACGTCGAACCCGGTTTGCGGCCGCTCGACGTGGTACGCGAGCACCACGTCGCGGTCGATCGATCCCGCGGGAGTCTCCATGCTGGCCCGCCAATAGTTATCGTTCTGCTTGGCGATCACGACTTTGTCCTTGTGCGACGGGCTCTGCATGGCGACGAGTGGCACTTCGCTCTTCACGTCGATCGTGAAGGCGAAATGCCCCTTCGTCTGCTGGTCGATGCCCGGAACGCGACACCGTGGCGAGCGGATACACGTAGGTCGCCCAATCGTTGTCGGCATCGAGTTCTTGGTAATACGTGAGCTTCACGCGCTGCTCCGCGCCGGCCGGTATCGGGAATATCCGCATTTCGAACCGCTTGTAGTCGACTTGCTCAAGCAGACCTGGGTCGCGCTTGGTCTGCTTGTAGCTCTCGTAGATTTCACGGGCACGTTTTTTCTCGACAACTTCGCCGATCATTTCTTTTCCACCGATCCACATGCTGAAGTTGCTGACGCTCGCGGCCTTGGGGACCGGGAACGTGTAGAGCGCCTCGACCACACGGTCCTCGGTGTTCACGAACACCTGGTCGATCTCGGTGACGGCGATGCCGTTGTTGATCGTGACGTGCACATCTTGCTCCTTGATTTCAAGCGCGCCGCCGAACCCGCCGTCGGCTATCAAGAGGCCGGCCGCGTCAGTGCGCTGGCCGCCCAGCAGACTGACCGCAAAGACGGCCAGGGCCAGGCCCACGTTTTTGAAGTTGCGAAGCATGGCAGTTCTCCTTTCACAGAGAGGGGGGAGGGAATCGAGACGGCATGACGTATTGCAATGACTGGACCACTCAGTCAAATAATTTTGCAACGTCTTATGGCCGAACAGGTTATGTGATTCGAAGATTTTTGGAGCGAGCTGAGGGCGACGTCAGAAAGTACATTGGATGAATGGCTGGTATACTTTGCGTGTACACTCGCCGCGATAAGGGGTTTTTCGATTGCACTGTTTTTTTCCGCCGATCGTCACTTTCTCGAAGCGGTATCGCGAGTCGCCTTCTCCAATCCGTTCCTGCCCGATCGCATCGAGCTCGAGCGGGATGCACTCGGCGACGAGTTTCAAGCCGGCAGCTCGCGTGTTTGGAGCCGTCGGGCCGACGTCGATGAGGTCCAACCGAATGTCGAGCGCCTGGCCGCTCGCGCGAGCGCAATCATCGACGACGCTCAGACGCGACTTGCGGCCGGCACACGAGGCGATGCCAAGGAACTTGCGTTGTACGAGGATGTCGCGCTGTACGCGCTTTACGATCGATTCCGACCACAACTGCAAGCGGCATTGCAGCCAGCGATGGAAGGTGGCGCCAGCACGAAGGTCGCGTTTTGGCCCGAATTCAAAGTCGCTTTCGACCACTACTTGGCGATTCCCGGACTGCGCTTCCCCAACGGCTACAACCCAGCCCATATCTTTGCTGGCTTCTTTCAGATTCGCCGCGCGTTTCATCACATCTTCGATTTCATCGTCGGCGAGTCGCTCCCGACGGCTCGGCTGCGGGCGGCGGTCTGGCAATCGATCTTTACGCACGACCTGCGGCGTTACCGTCGCTCGCTGTACCCGCGCATGAGCGACATCTCGACCTTGGTGAGCGGTCCCTCGGGCACCGGCAAGGAACTCGTGGCCCGGGCCGTGGGACTCTCGCGCTACATTCCTTTTGACGAAAAGAAGCAGAGTTTCACAGACGACTTTCTCGGTTCCTTTCACGCGGTAAACCTGTCGGCACTTACGCCAACACTGATCGAATCCGACCTGTTCGGGCACGCGAAAGGCGCTTTTACCGGTGCCACGTCGGACCGCGCCGGCTGGTTCGAAGTGTGCAAACCGCTCGGCACGGTGTTCATGGACGAGATCGGCGAGTTGGACCCGACAATTCAGGTGAAGCTGTTGCGAGTCGTGCAAGGGCGCACATTTTCACGCGTCGGCGAGGCGCAGACTCGGCGCTTCGAGGGCAAGATCATCGCCGCCACCAATCGCGACCTCGCCGAGGAAATGCGTGCCGGCCGTTTCCGCGAGGATCTCTACTATCGCCTTTGCTCCGATTTGATCACCACGTCGCCACTCTGCGAGCAATTGGCCGACGCGCCGGAGGATCTGCACAATCTGGTGTTGTTCGCCGCGGAGCGGATTGCAGGCGATGACGCAGAAGAAATAGCGGGCGAGGTCGAAAGGTGGATCGAAAAGAATCTCGGCCGGGACTATCCGTGGCCGGGGAACATCCGCGAGCTGGAGCAGTGTGTGCGCAACTGCCTGGTCCGCGGCGAATATCATCCGCGGCAATCTGCGACGCCAACGCCAGACGCCGCCCGCAGTTGGCTGGCTGACGCCGAAGTCGGCACGCTTACGGCCGACGAGCTAGTCAGCCATTATTGTCGTTGGGTGTACGGGCAAGTCGGCACGTACGAAGGCACTGCCGAACGCATTAGGCGCGACCGGCGAACGATCAAACGCAAGATTGCCGAGACGTAGGTTGGTTAGCCTTGGCCGCCAAATCGCGCAGCAATCCGCTCGGCACGGTAGTCGAACACGCGTTCGACGTCGCGACGAACGGCGAGTCGGTGGGCCAGTCGGCCCAATACACCCAAGGGGAGCGCGTACTGCACCCGGTCGCCCACGATGGTGCCGCCATCAACCGAAGCGAATTTGTGCGTGTGGTGCCAATGGCGATAGGGGCCGTGGACTTGGACGTCGACGAACTGCCGAGGTGGCGACCATTCGGTGATTTCCGTCTGCCAGCGGATCGGCAGCGCGTGCCAATCGATGCGATACTCGATCGTCGCGCCCGGCCGCATCTCGATCGGCGTCGGCGTCACAATTCGAAATCTCAACCAGGGCGGCGTGAGTGCTTCGAGATTTGCCGCGTCGGAGAAGAACGCAAACACCCGCTCCAACGGCGCGGCCACTCGCTGTTCGCGTTCGAGCAAATGAGTTTTCAAATGAGTTTATCCAAGATGGTATGGGGCCAGTAGCGTAGCAACAAAAAAGCACGGAGCGGGCCTGGAAGTCGACCCGCTCCGCTCGCCAGGCGAACCTGCCCCAGCGTTACTGCGGTGGCATCAGCACGGTGTCGATCACGTGGATCACGCCGTTGGTGCATTCGACGTCGGTTTTGATCACTTCCGCACCGTTGATCATCACCTTGCCATCCTTCACGGCGATCTGCACCGGCTCACCCTGGAGCGTGTCGGCCTGGCTGAGCTTCACCACGTCCGCCGCCATCACCTTGCCGGGCACGACGTGATAGGTCAGCACCTGCGTGAGCGCCGCTTTGTCCTTGAGCAGCGCTTCGAGCTGGGCCTGCGGAATCTTGGCGAACGCCTCGTTGGTCGGGGCAAACACGGTGAACGGCCCTTCGCCCTTCAGCGCGGCGACCAGGTCGGCCGCCTTCACCGCGGTCACGAGCGTCGAGAAGTCTTCGACGCTGGCTGCCGTGTCGACGACGTCGTGCTTCGCGGCTTCCATCTTCTCTGCGTGGTCCGCGGCGAGCGCGACCAGGTTCGTTCCGGCCCCAAACACAACGACCAATGCGACAACCAAAAACTTGCATGAGCGATTCATTTCAATGTCTCCGAATCAATTCTGCGGGCGAGCCCGTCGGCACGTCACGCGACGGCCGACGTGGGGCGAACCCTGGTACGAAATTCCAAATCGCGGACCGATCGCCAAAGGCTGTGGTTTCGTGGCTGCGGCCTAGTGGCTGTGGGCCATCGCCGGGCTGCGAAAACGCATCGCCAGCAGCGCGACGCCTGCCACGCCGACCAGGCTGTAGACGATCCGGGCAAGCGGCGCCGCCTGCCCTCCGAACAGGGCGGCCACCAGGTCGAACTGCGCGATTCCCACGAGTCCCCAGTTCACGGCCCCCACGACCACCAACACCAAAGCCAACCATTCGAGACCTTTCATCTTCGAGCTCCTTTGCAAAATCGGGGCAAATCGCACCAGCCGACGCCCCTGGTTTAGAATCGTCCAAATCGTTCAGATTATTGTATCCGACGACCGCCCGGAGTCAATGCTCGCCCAAGAAAAAATCCGTGGTACAATTGCCAGGAGCGTGCCGATCGTTCAAAACGTCCGTTTACCATTGCCGTAGTTGATCTCGGCGAGGCCCCATGAAACCCTCGTTAACCCACGAATACGTCAGCACCGCGCGGGCGGCCGAGGCTCTCGGCGTGAGCGTCAGCACAGTCAAGCGGTGGGTCGAGGAGGGCATCTTGCCGGCCCAAAAGACCGCCGGCGGACACCGCAAGCTGCTGCTGGCCGACGTCGTGGAATTGGCCCGGCAGGGCAGGGTGCCCGCCCGCGACTTGGCCTCCCTTAAGACGTCGCTCAAGCTGAAGTTTTCGCACGACGGGCCGCCGGCCGCGACGCTCGAAGCACATCTCTACCCCGCCCTGATCCACGGCGATGCCGCCGCCGTTCGCACCATTTTGCACGGCGCGTACCGAGCCGGCATGACGATCGAGACGCTTGCCGACCAGGTGATCGCGCCGGCGATGCACCAGATCGGCGCCGATTGGGAGACCGGCAAGATCGACGTGATGCACGAGCACCGCGCGTCGCAAATCTGCGCCGCCGCGCTGTTCGAGCTTAAGCCGGTGCTGGAAGCTCGCTCCAGCCGCAATCGCCCGCTGGCCGTCGGCGGAACGCTCGACGGCGACTACTCCGTCCTGCCTTCGCTGCTGGCGCAAATGGTGTTGCTCGATTCCGGCTGGGAGGCGGTCAATCTCGGCCCGAACACGCCGCTCGCGAGTTTCCGCCGCGCGCTCGAGGAACTAAAGCCGCGGCTGCTCTGGATCTCGCTCTCTCACTTATCCGATCGAGAAGCGTTCGAGCGCGACTACCGCCAGCTTTACCAGGCGGCCGACGAGGCGGGCGCCGCCGTCGTCATCGGCGGCCGCGCGCTGGGCGAATCGCTGCGGGCGTCGATCCCTTACACCGCGCACGGCGACGCGCTCAGCCACCTGGCTGCATTCGCCCGCACGCTCCACCCGCGACCCCGCCGCCCCCGCCGCGGCCGGCCACCCGGAACGTAGTAACGTAGTGGCGTGCAAATGGGTGCCGAGCAAGTCGTCGCGCCGTTTCCCCGGCAGGTATCCGTCGAATGTGATATGCTGGCTTGGCCACGCGAGCTGCGTGCAACTGGAGATGGCATGAGGCATTGGGCTCTGATCGCCGCGTCCTTGATGACACTGGCACTCGTCTCATCCTGCGAGAAGCCCGCCCAACCGACCGCGGCACGAACCCAGCCGCCCAATTTGTCAGACCATCCGCCACTGCCAGAGCCAAGCGAGCGTGCGTACGCCCAAATCGGCGACTTGCGGATGTACTACGAAATCTACGGCCAGGGTCCACCGCTGGTCCTGCTCCACGGCGGCGGCAGCACGATTCGAGAGTCGTGGTCCCAGCAGATCCCGTACTTCGCCAAAACGAGGCGGATCATTGCTCCCGAACAGATGGGGCACGGCCACACGCACGATTTGGATCGGCCGCTCAGCTATGTCGACATGGCCGAAGACACGGCCCAACTCCTCACTCAACTGGGGATCCGCGACGCAGACGTGATCGGCTGGAGCGACGGCGGCATTCTCGGCCTGATCCTCGCGGCCCGTCACCCGGAACTCGTACGGCGGCTCGTGATCTCCGGCGCGAATATCGCGCCGTGCGGCCTGACTCCCGAGGCGCTCGCCGACACGAGCAAGCCGCCGGCCGACGATCCCGAGGGCGGGCCCCGTCATGCACACCTGCCTGACGATCCTGCGGAACAACACAGGATGTTCGCCGCGAAACTCAACGATCTCTGGCTGAACCACCCCACGGAAACGGAGCTCAGCGTCGCCGACCTAGGAAAAATTCAAGCTCCCACGTTGGTGGTGTCCGCCGACCACGACGTGATTCAGCTCGATCACACCATGCTGATCTACCGCATCATCCCAACGGCCGAACTGTTGATCCTGCCCGGCTCCGGGCACAACACCTTCGGCGAGCGCACCGTATGGCTGAACCCAATCATCGCCGACTTCCTCAACAAGAAGATCGCCACACCGCCAAAGGCCAAACCCGCCGCGACAAACCACAGCTGAGGAACTCCCGCTGCCATTCGGGTCCGCCAATCATTGCGCACCTCCGCCGAAAAGCGGCGGCATCCCGCATACAGGCCCGCAAGAACCTGAAGCACGGAACCAAGTCGAACCCAAGCACCGCCACAACGAGGCCCAGCAGGTTCCCGAACCGCCGCCAGTCGCCTAGCTCTGCGCATTGGCCGGATTCGGCACGCTCGAGAGTTGCGCGAGCACTTGGATCACTCCGTTTAAATGCGCGAGTCGCGGGCCGTAGCGGTCGATGAATTCGTTGAGCACGAACTCGCCGTCGACCATGTCTTCGCTCTGGTCGTTGATGTCGTCGGTCATCCGATCGAGGTACTCGATCTGCACGCGGCTGAGCGCTTCGGCTGCCTCGCGGCACGCGGTGGCCAGCTGCGGATGGGCGTTGCGCCATTGATGCAGCTCGCTCGCGCGCTGCTTTTGTTGCGTGGCCATCGTGGCCACCAGGTCTTCCAACAGCTCGTTCGTCCGCTCCTGGGCGTTTAGCACGTCACGCAACAAATCGGTCTGCTCGTCCTGCGACGAAATTACCGAGCGCGGATGCGCGCCGGGAGTAACTTCCACCTGAGAATACAACGGCGGCGTCGAGTGGCGAGAATTGGACATGAACTGGCGGTCCCTATGAAATGTGTGCCTGGAGCAGGCGAATGATCATCGCATCGAATGCCGCGGGCTCTCGCTGAGCGCTTGGGGGCTGCCGAACACCGCAATTCCTGCCCGCCAGGTATTCCATCAATCCCAGGCGATCTTCAAACAGTTTCGGATTCCAATAATCCAGGCGTCCTCGGCACGCTGCCCCGCGACCAACCGATTCGCGTCGACCAAACTGCGACGAGCCGTCGACTAGCCCGTTTGTCCATTTGCCTGTTGACTGTCAGCTGACTTCCCAACGAGAACCCCACGGTAGCACTTCCTAGTTTAACGGAAACTTGAGTCGATTTCCAGAATCGCGGCAACTTATTTGCAGAAACATCCGCTCGAGCGGCAAACGCTTAGCTGCTCGACGTTTCCGGCATGTGCGCGATCGTGCGCCGCACGTCCTGCGGCCTCGGCGCGTCCCTTGCGATCGCTCAAGTCGGCGACGCGATGGTCCCGATGGATTGATTACGCTCGGGTCGCTGAAACGCCCCGACGAGCACTCGGGCGCGGCAGCCCACGAAATGGCGTCTTGATTCACGCTGGCAGACGGCAATTGCATGATGACGATTCCAACCCCAAGCGGGGCAACAACTTTCGGCTATCTGTCGGCCGTCGAATCGGCCGAGCATGGCTACTTCGGCGGCTACCTGCTCATCTCGCCGCAAGGTCGACCGGTGGAATTCCACTGCACGGCCCCCGTCCGGCCGTCGAGGGCCCAGGAAATCCTGTACGGGCCGACGTTGCGGCCGTACCTGTTGGGCGAGCAGATCGCCGGCGCGTTGATCGCCAAAGCCCAAACGAAGCCGCAAATCATCCTAACCGACCAGCCCTCCGTACTTTGCCATCGCTTGAAGATCGACTTCCCGCTGGTTTGTCTGGTCGCGGCAGCCAGCGACGCTAGCGTCACGACATCCGGCGATGCATGCGTCGCGGCGAGCGGGAAAGTTTTTGTTGCAGAACATAGTTTCGAGCTCGCCGCCGGTTTCGAGTCCGACCGCCCAGCCGCGGTGGCTTTGCTGGCGGTGCTTTCCCAGAGCGTCGATTTGCCGGAACCATTCGACCGCATCCACGGGGCAATCCGCGAAGCACAGCGCATCGACCAGCGGGGACCGGACGCTCATGACCAAGCCGCTTAGTCTCACGACCGAACTAAACCGCAGTTGGTCGCTGTGCGGCGAGGCGGCATTCGGCATTGGCGACGTGCCGACAGTCGGCGAGCACGACCTGACGATCGCACTCGATGGCGTTTTCTCCACGTCGTTCTCCAACCCACAAGTCGAAATCGTCGGTTGCATCTTTCCCGAGGCGCGACGCGAACCGGCCGCGTTCGCCGCCACTCCTCCGCGACGTGCCGCAAGCGTCAGGCCAAACTTCCAGCGATCAGCCACGCGCATCCGCCCGCCGCGCGACGTCGTGAAGCTCGCCGATCGGCTGCGGATGCTACTCGAACCGCCGCTGGAATCGCTGCTGGCGGCCGAAGCGCTCCGGTTCCCACATACGCCATTTCCATTCCAACTCGATGGCGTCGCTTTTCTCTATCCGCGGCACCAAGCCGTGCTCGCCGACGAAATGGGGCTTGGCAAAACGATGCAGGCCATCACGGCCATCCGCCTGCTCGCACACCACGGCTGCCTCCAGCGGATGCTGCTCGTCTGCCCCAAGCCGCTGGTGACCAATTGGCAGCGGGAATTCGGCCTCTGGGCGCCCGAGCTGCCGGTGACCATCATCGAAGGCGGCGCGGAACGCCGGCAGTGGTTGTGGCGCAACGCCCGCGATCTGGTCTCGATCGCCAACTACGAATCGGTCGTCCGCGACGCCGAAACGATCTGCGACCCGGCGAACTACTACGATCTCGTGATCCTCGACGAATCTCAGCGGATCAAGAATCGGTCGAACATCACCAACCAGGTCGCCCGGTCGATCCCCCGCGGACGAAGTTGGGCACTCACCGGCACGCCGATCGAAAACGGCGTCGACGACCTGGTCGGCATTTTCGAGTTCGTTGCGCCGGGGTTGGTCGAGCCCGGCTGGAAACCGCGGGCGGTGGGCCGCGCCGTGAGCGACCACGTCCTGCGCCGCACGAAAGATCAAGTTCTCACCGAGCTGCCTCCCAAGCTGTTCCGCGATGCCGACGTCGAGCTCACCGCCGAACAAGCCGCCGCCTATCATCTCGCCGAGAACGAAGGCGTCATTCGGCTGCGGGAAATGAAGAACCTCGTCACGATCCAACACGTGTTCGAACTGGTGCTGCGGCTAAAGCAAATCTGCAACTTCGATCCGGCCACCGGCGAGAGCAGCAAGTTCGAGCGGCTCGAAGCCGACCTCGAAGAGTGCGCCGCCAGCGGACGCAAGGCGATCGTCTTCAGCCAATGGGTCGAAACGCTCGTCGAGCTCAAGTCGCGGCTTGCCCGCTTCGCGCCGGAAGAATTCCACGGCCGAATCCCGCCGCGGCAGCGGGACGCGGCCATCGAGCGGTTCCGCTCGAACGACGCTTCGAGCGTGATGCTGATGAGCTACGGTGCCGGCAGCGTGGGGCTGAATCTGCAATTCGCCCACTACGTCTTCCTATTCGACCGCTGGTGGAATCCGGCCGTCGAAGACCAGGCCATCAACCGCGCACATCGGATCGGCGCGCAAGGCCCCGTCACGATCACGCGGTTTCTCGCCGTGGGTACGATCGAAGAGCGGATCAACCAGATCCTCGAGGAGAAACGCGAGCTGTTCGACGCCGTGTTCGGGGCTTCCAAGTCGCCGCCCAAGCTCGGCCTGTCGCGCGACGAAATCTTCTCGCTGTTCGACCTCCGGCCCGCGGATGACGTCGCGTCGCGCGCTGCGTAACGGCAGACGGCTGCCAACACGGTCTGGCAGGCGACTCTACCGCGATTGCGGATCGCACGGGCTGCGGCAATCGCGGGAAAGCCACGCAGGGCCGGCGCTCGAACTATAGAGAGAAGGGCTGCCGCCACTCGATTCTCACGGTTCGCGATAACGTCGATGTACCTGCCACCACGCATCTTGGGCCTGATTGCCGCGACGGCACTGGCGGCGGCGGCCACCACCGCGGCCGGGCAGTGTACCGGCTGCGGCGGCGGGTGCTGGGAGGTTTTCGCCCCGATTCGCTGCTCGCCGCTCGACTTGCAACTCCGTCCATACTACATACCTCGCACGCCGGATTGGGCTCCGCACGATTACCGCTACGACGTCAAACAAACCGTGACCTGTTGCGGCTGCGGGCCGGCTTGCGGCGAAGGGTCGTGCCTGGCCGACCGATGCTCCTACCCGCCGGAAGTCGCGATCGGCATCGGCCCCAGCGAATTCGAGCTGCTCGGCAAGATCCCCAACGATTCGCTGCTCGAAGGCGCCGCCGCCGCCCCCCGGCCACAATAGTCCCGATCGCAAAAGGGAACTGGCTCCGAGCGGCTCAGCGAATTCGAGCTAGCGATCCTGACCGTCGCGCGGCACCTGCCCGTTTTTGGAATCGGCTATTCGTCGCCGTGCTACCACGTCCGCTGCAGCCGTTCCAACCCCTAAACTTTCAGCGCCTCGGGCGTCGCAACGCAGGCAGAATCCGCAGTCCGATTCAATTCTCTTTGAGCCGTTCTCTGGGATGCGTCGATACATACGAATGTAACGGGAGGGCAAGACACCACAGCGTGACTTGCTTCAGGATAGAGGTCATCGCAAGACGACGGATCGGCTTGCGATGACCTTTTTTGTTGGCTGGGATTGATCGAGCTCGTGTTGACCGCGACGCGCAGTTCAGGTGGACCCCATTGGTTGGACAGCCTGATTAGATGTCTTTTTCTCCCGATGGACGGGTGCGATCAGGAGGACCGGCGGATGGCCGGGGGGCGATATTCTGCTGATTGCTGGGATCGCTCGGGCGAGCCGCCCGCGGAGCAAGAACATGCTTCGCGGGCGGCTCGCTTTTTTTCCAGTTTCGCCGCCACGGAGGCAGATTGCGGTTTTCCGCCCCTTTCGGATTGACGCGCTCTGCGTATTTCCGGGCATATTTTGCAACAAAAAATGCTTGGCCGATTTCCCGGCCGCAACTAGCATGAACTTTAGGTGGCGGCCACGCTACGTTCACTCTTCTAGCGGAGCGGGCGGAGGGTTTCGGTGGTTGTCCGGTTTCTTCTCTTGAGTTTTGCTTCTCTTGGCGGTAATTCGGTTATTAAGGAGACAGCTAATGTCGGTACATCATTGGTCAATCAAACTCTTCGCGGTCTCTTGGGCATTGACCGCTGCATTTTGCTTCAACACGAAGGCCCTGGCGGTATTCATTGTCAACGATACCTGGCAGGACGGCACGCGCACCGATCCGGCCCAGCCAACGTATTCGGAAAATGGTACGGATAGCGACTCGGACGGTGATTTGGAATCGGCGTGGTATCAGGGCGGTGATGGCACGCTCGACCCAGTCGGCGCCGGCGGACCTTTGCGTGCGGCGTTTTCTTCGGCTACGAGCGGATCGTCTGCCTCGTGGACCACGTATTTCACGCCGGAAGGCAGCGGAGTGAATCTCGCGAATCCTGGCGATCAGTTAAAGGTTACGTGGGTCTTCACTCCGACCAACGTGAACGCATCGAACAGCAGTCAGAATTTGCGCATCGCGCTGGCCGATAGCCCTGCTGCCGCCCGTCTCGACGCGGATGGCGCCCGGGCTCTGCCGCATACACCGGCTATGGGATGTTCATTAACTTCGGTGAGACGACGGGCCGAAGTACGCCGTTCCGATTGGTTGAAAGGGCCGCCGGCAGCAGCGCCTTCCTCTCCTCCAGTGGCTCCTGGTCCACCGTGGCGGACGCGGCTGGCTTTGGCAATGGCGCGGTCGGCTATGCCAGTGGTACCGAGTACACGTTCGTAATGACGATCACGCGAAACGCCTCGGATTTGCTTGATGTTGAGGCGACGATGTCCGGTGGCAACATCAATGGCACCGGCAGCGTCTCGGTGTCTATGGCCGACTTGGCTCCCAATGGCGGCAGCTTCAATTTCGACACTTTTGGCCTGCGTCCATCGGGTGCGACGACCACGGCTGAGATATTTGACACGAGCCTGTTCCGCGTCGAAGGACCACGTATCGTTCCGGAGCCGGCAACCTTGGCGATGCTCGGACTTAGTGGTTTGGCCTTGTTGGGAATGCGACGTCGTCGCTAGGTCAAACGATCAGCAAAATCACTTGGATAGGTTGCGGCGCCCTGGCAGCAGGGCGCCGCTTTGTTTTTGCGCGGTCGGACGTTTGTGCAACTTGACCGATCGTGTTTGGTTGAGCGACGACGTCGGCGTCGAGACGACGCCTGCCTCCGACTAATTGTTCCGCGAGCGCTGGTACTCGCGTGGACTCGAGCCGAACTCCTGGCTGAACGCCATCGAGAATTGCTTGGCGGACGAGAAGCCGGTTTGCTTGGCGATCGCGTAGATTTTCACGCGGGCGTCCTTTTCCAACAGTTGTTGCGCGAGCTTCAATCGCCGCTGCCGGATATACTGATAGGGGCTCTCTCCCAAAGCCTCGCGAAACGCGTATTCCATCCAGCGACGCGAGACGCCCACGTGCGAGGCCAACTCCTGCACGCCCAGGGGCGCGGCGATGTTTTGATTCAAATAGTCGATCGCCCTGCACAGTCGCGGGTCCTGGAACGCGACGGTCTCGGTCGATTCCCGGGCCACGACCCCTAACGGCGCAATGGTTTCTTCCAGGCTCGGCACCGGCTTGTGGCGGATCAGCAGATCGAGCATCGCCGCCGCGTGGTAGCCTTCCTGTCGGTTGTTGCGAGCCACGCTCGAGAGCCGCGGCTGCACGTGGGCACAAATCACCTCCTCGTTGTCGACGCCGATCACCGCCACTTGCTGAGGCACGCGCAGCCCCACCTGCCGACAGGCGTCCAGCACCTGGCGGGCACGGTAGTCGGTGACCGCAAACAAGCCGACCGGCTTGGGCAGCTTGGCCGAGCCATTGCACCAGCTTGCGCTGCTGGTCGCGCCACTGCTGGCTGCGAACGCGGTACGTCGGCGGCATGAGCAGCGTTACGCTGTGAAATCCCGCAGTCGCGAGCCGACCCTCGAAGCCATCGTGCCGCACGGCCGAATAGGCGACGCGCCGCAGTCCAAAGTAAGCGAATTGTTGGAAGCCTCGTTCGATCAAATGGTCGGCTGCCAGCTCCCCCACGACGCGGCTGTCGACGCTGACGCGAGGCACCGGAGTCTTGGCGAGTGTCGCCGAGATGTTGACGATCGGAAGCGAGAGACTCTTTGCGCAGGCAGCCTCGGCGGGCGTGTTGAGCGCGGCAATGATGCCGTCGCCGCGCCAGCCTTTGAGATCGAGCACCGACAGCGCGAGCGACTCGGGCGCCGTGACATAGGTCCAGTTGCAGCCCTGCTCCAAAGCGTATCGCAGCACCCCGTTGATGAGCTCCTCCTGGTGGGCGCCGCGTGGAAAAGCCAGGGCAACTTCTTTGGCTTGTTTCATTCGGGTTTTCTCGCTATGTCTCAAATCGAGGGAGTGCGTGTTTCCAGTACATTATTGCAAGAATTGCCGCTTGGACGCAAATCCTTTTCAAATTAAAATCAAAGTGACGGGTGATGGCCCTTCCTTGTCGCTTGGAGGGTGTCGTTCGCGGGTTGCTGCCCTGGCGGGAGCGGCCCTGAGGGAACAGCGGACACTTGTCGGCGGCGGTGGCAGCTTGCCGGCGCGGCGGCGAGCGTCAGGAAAACAAGCGGTGGTCTTTTCTGAATCGGTGCTTTGACGCGGCGCGCCGGACAGCGCGGCGTTTGCGGATCATGCGTATAATCTAGATTGAGGAGTCGGCCTCGCGCCGGCAGTTCTGGGCAAAAGGAACGGTGGAGTCATGGCGACAGGTGGAACAACAACACTCCGTCGACAAGCGTTCACATTCGTGGAACTCTTGGTCGTGATCGCGATTATCGGCATCCTGGTGGCGCTATTGCTGCCCGCGATCCAAGCGGCCCGCGAAGCGGCCCGGCGGTCGCAATGTACTAATAATCTCAAGCAGATGGGAATTGCTGCACACAATTTCCACGACACCCATAAGGCGTTGCCACCCTCGCGAATCGTCGAACATCAGGCGACATGGCTCTATCTAATCTTGCCGTACATGGAGGACGTCCAGTTGGGAACATTGTGGGACATCTCGGAGGGAGATTTCTACGATCAATCCTATCAAGTTCGCACAGCGCAGGTTCCGACGTACATCTGTCCCTCGCAGACGCATGAGAGCCTGACGGTGCTGCATGACCTTCAAAACATTGGCGGGCACACGCACCCTGCGGGTGACGAGGGAAGTGGCTTCTATGGATCGATTGCCGACTACATGGCCAGCATGTCTTCCAGCTGTGCGACCGTGCGCCCATATACGGCTCCGAAATATTCTGGCAATCAGTATGGCGATGGTGGCAGTACGTCTAAACAGACATACATGGTGGACGGAGCAATTGTTCCGGTAAAGCCCGGAAATTTTCGCGGCAATCCAAATCTCCCGGGCGGCACCGGTAATTACCCCCAGGGAATTATCAGTTACAGCTCGAAAGTGTCGATGGCCAAAATCACCGACGGCACTAGCAAGACATTGATGTTTGGCGAAATCAGTGCTGAGCGAGCCAAGGGTTTCCAGGCATTTAACGGCGATAGCGCGCCAGGATTGTTTGCGGGCCAACATGCTCCCTTCGCTCCAAATCCAGAACCGGATCCGTGGCCGAACGGCTATTTCGCTTCCGTTAGTATTCAACCGAGGCCGGGTGGAAATACCGTCAGCTTTGGCAGCCCCCATCCTGGCGTCGTGATGTTTGTGATGGTTGACGGCAGCGTACAAGCAGTCAGTCGTGAAATCGATCCGACCGTGGTCGACCGTATGGCCCAGTGCGACGACGGTGAATCGTATGACGTAAACGGCACGTCGCCACCATGTAATTCCAGCGCCGGCCCGTCTCCACTTTGAGCCTCAATAGTATTCATGCCCGACGTGGGCGCTGCCAGTAGAACGTTTTTCATTTAGTTAATGTTGGGATTACCGTATAGTCGTACACTTCTCTGATTGGTTGGAGGGACATTCGATGATACATGCTATGGAGTTTAACTGGCGGATAGGCGGTTTTGGGGCCTTGTTGTTCGCTCTCGGCGTCGCGGCGCCGACGTATGCGGGTGTTGCATGGCAAGCGGTCGCGGCAGGACCCAACGCAACGGCCGACTTTGAATTGTCGACGAATTGGGCCGTTCCGACCTACGATCCGATTCCCTCCATTGGTCCCGAGTTGCGACCGCCGGGTGCGGATAGTACTTGGTTTATTGAAGGCGCTGCGGATCGCGCAAACTTCGACGGAGTGATTACTCTCAACTCAGCCCGCGACGGCAGCGACGAGATGCACCCGAAAATCGGTGCCGGTGCCATCGGCGGCGGTATGTCGAACGAGATTACCACGCTGGCTATCAACGCAAATGTCACATTCACGGGCGCTGAACGGACCGGCACCGGGGACTTGAGCACCACGGTTCGACAATTCCGCGTCGGACAGTCGGATTTCACCGACGACGACGTCTTTCCCTGGGGAATTGTCAAGCAAACTCACGGCCAAGCACTGTTCGAGATGGCCGCAGATTCTAATCGATCCGACCTCATTATTACCGGCGATAAGGCACTCGCCGCAGGAGGTATCTGGGAGGTCGGCGGCGATGCATCGTTACATCTATTCTCGGACATGCAAATGGGCGGCAAATCCGGCGTCAAATCGCCGGGCGGTATCTTCCGCGTCCGCGGCTCCAACGCTGGCCCAATCATAGTCGGCGATCGTTTTCAGGTACGCAGCTTGACGTCCACGTGGGATGTGTCCGAGGTCGATTTAGGAGCGGGAGTGCGACAGCAGTTCAATCGCGGCAAGTCCGTTGTGGAATTTGTACTTGACGCCAATGGCGTGACGCCGATAACCGTAGAGGACAATCTCGATCTGGGCACCAATGCGACCATCACCACACCAACCTTGGGCGAAGTAAACTCCGTGGTGCCGGCGTTCCTGCGAGTGAAGCTTTCCCAGCCGACCATGAAGGGGATGGGAACCTACAATCCGGATGATCCGGGCTCTGGCGACGTCATTGTGCTGTTTAATGCGGACCGCATTACCACTGGCGTGACCGCTGTGCCAGCGGGTGCGGAGGAGCTACTGGAAGGTCGTTTCTTTGAGCCTGACCACACGAACGATTCCGGTACCTCTCCGCATCGCGCCTTGCTCGACGGATTTCGAATCAATGAAGATTATGCCGGTGCGGTGTACAGCTGGCAGATCAATTATTTTGAAAGCGGCGGTGGGACCCAGGATTCGGTGATTGATCCGGCAGTAATTCTCAGCGGACTGCAAATTACAGGAACGCCTGGCGATTTGAACGGCGACACGATCCTGAATGACGCGGATCGCAATGTGCTGATTGCAGCGATCGCCACACCGCCTGTATCGCACTACGATTTGCTCGATGGGAGCAAAACCTGTACGACCTCAACGCCGACGATGTGATCGATGATCTCGATTTGGTGACGTTTAATACTTATTTCCTTGCTCCGGAAGGCCTCGCCGGCGATTTCAATGGCGATCACGTCGTCAACGCCGCCGACTATACGCTTTGGCGGAACAATTTCGGCGGGCCCAGAAGGGAGCCTGCTGAGTGGCAATGGCGATGGCGGCACGATTGGCCAGTCCGACTACGAATTGTGGAAGTCGCAATTCGGCATGTCAACCTTGCTGGCGCCGGCGGACTCGCTGCCAGTGCCGTGCCCGAGCCCGGCAGCCTGTTGTTGACGTTGCTCGGCCTCGTCGGCATCGCTGGCTTCCGCCGTCGCTGGGCATGAGCAATTCGACTAGAACTGTTTCGACGTAAGATCCCGCGGCAGTCAGTTTCCAAACTGGCTGCCGCGTTTGTTTAGTTAT
>CAWKBR010000018.1:0-16570 GCA_963847875.1 uncultured Planctomycetota bacterium
ACCGGGGATGCGATCTTCGCTCAGCGCCCCTTGGCCGAGCTCGTCTGTGGTCACGGTCGCGACTATCTGCTGCAAGTCAAAGCCAATCAGGGAGACACGCTCGACGTGCTCGAAAACTGCTTTGCCCAAGCCACCGAGCGTCCACCGGCTGCGCACTCGACGAATAAAAGGGGGCTCTCGAAGAAACCCGCCGGTTATGGGTCGACCTGGAGAACGCCGACTACATCCGCGAAAGACTCGACCTGCCCGGTTGCCGCATAGCGCTGCGTGTTGATCGCGAGGTTTGCACCACCGCCGGCGAAGTTCTCTGCGCGACGTGCGGTATTTCGTCTCAAGCCTCGATCCTGACAGCGTTACCGCTGCGGACCTCTTGCGGTACGTCCGCGACCACTGGCGGCTGGAAAACGGCCCCCACTTCTTGAAAGATCGGTGGTGGGACGAAGACCGCCACCACACCCGGCGGCCTGGCCTCTCCGCCTGCCTGGCAGCCATCAACAATGCCGCCCTCTCGATCCACCGACTCCGCTCCGACCCCAAGCTACCGGTCCGAGCTGCCGCCGACTACATCGCCTGGAACCCTGACCTCGGGCTCCGCTTGCTCAATTCGTGACTTTGCAGTTCTCCTGGGCCTCACGCACAGGAGAACTGCAAAGTCTATTTTCTCGGCATTTGGCACAGCATGCTCAGCCACCAGCCGGGCACGCGATTGTCAGGTATTGATGGAAAAGCGGGACGCGAGCAATGCTGCTGCTTCATCGCTAGTAATAGAGAAAAAATGACTTTGCAGTTCTCCTGGCCTCACGCACACAGGCCGTTGCGAGGGCCCGCAGTATCCGGGATACTGGCCGTAAGACATCCTACGCACAGACCGGGCGAGCGGTTTGCCGAACGACTTTTCGACCGGCGCCAACCTCCCGACCGGCCCGGGCATCCCAACCGGCGCCGCCGCGTTTCCAAACCACAGGAGGCCCCGACCATGGTTTTGACCCCCAGCACGATGTTGCCGCTCGGCACCCAGGCCCCGGATTTCTCGCTGGTGAACGTCGACGGCCGCACGGTGTCGCTCGCCGACTTCGCGGGCAAGCCGGCGCTGCTGGTGATCTTCATGTGCAACCACTGCCCCTACGTGAAGCACGTGGCCGACGTGCTCGCGCGGTTCACGAGCGAGTACCTGGCCAAGGGCGTCGGCGTCGCGGGCATCAACTCGAACGACGTCGCCAACTACCCGGCCGACTCGCCCGAGCAGATGGTCGCCGAGGCCGAGTCGCGCGGCTACCAGTTCCCCTATCTGTACGACGAGACGCAAGACGTGGCCAAGGCCTATCACGCCGCCTGCACGCCCGACTTCTATCTGTTCGACGGCGACCAGCGGCTTGTCTATCGCGGGCAGTTCGATTCGAGCCGACCTGAGAGCGGCATCCCCGTGACGGGCGCGGATCTGCGGGCGGCGCTCGACGCGGTGCTGGCGGGCAAGCAGCCCCCGGCCAAACAGACGCCCAGCATCGGCTGCAACATCAAGTGGAAACCGGGCGCCGCGCCCGACTACTTCGGTTAGTGCAATCTGCGCGGACGTATCCGGGTGAATTGTAGATGGACGCGGATGGACGCCGATCGATGCGCTTGGGCGAGTATCGACGTTCATTGGTGGGCGATTCCGAACTGGGTGGCTGGTTTGTGGTTCGCGCGTTTTTGTTGGGGCTTGTCCCCTAGGTGCGCAAAATTTCCCCCTGGGGTTTTGCGGGATGAATTGACGCGGTCGGGAGTCAATTGCACAGACAGTGTCTCCCGTTCCCCCCTTTGTTTTGTCTGAACATTTGGCAGCCAATCGGGTTGATCTTGATGCTGATTTGGCCACATGCTGGCGCACGTACGCGATTGTCCGCCAGCCAACATGCGTTTAGTCCATCAGCGTCGGAACAATTGCTAATTCGCTTGGCGACAATTCGCGACTGTTAAGAATTGGTGCGCGTTTCTTGCGCTGATTCGATGCGCACGTACAGTGCATAAACACTCCACTCGAAGTGCCGGCCTCACTGGCTCCCAAGGCTGTTGCTCACGCCCATCGACTTACCCAGCGACAGGCACTTTCATGCGCTGTTAGCATGGCGAATACCCGCCAAATGTTTTTCACATATTGAGCTGCATAAAAATATCTGCCGATAAATACTGCGATATGTTATCCCGGTGTGGCGGCACCGGGGCAGGTCCGCCCGACTGGTATCTTAATGCCGATCTCTTGGCTGGCCGATATAATGGCGCATTGACCCACGTCTGGGACGGAATGCTCCTGCCCCGCATTCAACTCGGACGTGGGTTTTTCATTGATTGACGTTACGCGATTTCCTTCCGCACTGCCCACACAGCCGCTTGGCGGTTCGTCTGTTCCGCGTGAATTCGTATGCCACGTTTCGTCTTACTCCTGCACGATTGTTCCGCAGGTCGCCCGCGGCCGACGCATTGCGATCTGATGCTGGAGGCTGATGGCACGCTCGAAACGTGGGCGCTCGGCGAGCTGCCGCACGATTGGCCGGGTATTAAAGGAGTCGAAGTCGCCGGCTTGAATTCCGTCGCGGCCGCGCAACTTGCCGATCATCGCCTGGCGTACCTCGACTACGAAGGGCCGGTGAGCGGCGATCGCGGAACCGTCAGGCGGATCGACGCCGGCACGTACGAGTGCCGGCAGCGGGCGCCCGACCGATTCGTCGTCGACGTCGTGGGCGAAGTGATTCGCGGCGAAATCGAGCTGCAGCGAACGGCCGGTGATGCGTCGCAGTGGCAACTGACGTTTCGTCCGCCCTCGCCGTTTACGGCTTAGCGACCTCGGCGTCGGCGACTTCCGCCCCCTCGTCGACCGTGTGCCCCGCCAAATACAACGCCCCGTCGCGCAGCTCGACGGTGTCGAGGTGAATCCGCTTCGCTTTCGTCGCATCTTGGCTCACGTCGACCAACGCCACCGGCTGGCCGGCGTCTTGCGTCCAACGCACCGGGAGCTGCAGTTGCTGGCAGGCCCGCGAGATTTCATCGGCAATCTGCATCACGGGCAGCGGCAGCGCCCCGGCCTCAACCGACAGCAGCCGAATCGCGATCTCGCCCCCTTCGGTGAGCATCACCGTGGCGTCGGCCGACACGACCGTGTCGACGCCCCCCCGCCGTGCCCGAAAGCCGAGCGTGAAGCGGTCGTCGTCGATCGCCACGCGCGGCCCGGAGATTTCCCTGGGCAGCGCGTCGCCATAGACTTCCGCGAGCTTCAGTGCCAGCCAGCCGTTGATCTGCTCGGCCGTGAACGCCGCCTGCCACTCGCCCGGCTGGCGGGCTTCGCTATAGAGGGCGGTCGCGCGGCTTTCTAGCTCGCGGCTGCCGGTTTCGAGCGTCTGCGGATCGAGCTGAATCGCCGACGCGTAAAAAGGCCGGACGCGGCCCATCGCCCAATACACGCTGCCCACCGCCGCGGCGATGATGCCGGCCGCGACAAGCACGACGATTGCGGCGAGGCGGAACTTGCGGGCCATGGGCAAGGAGTCCAAAATGCGGACCGGTCCCCGTGGCCGATTCGCCAACTTGGTAGTAGGGCAGTTCCGTGAGGAGACGGCTTGGAAATCGACCGGGCGGAAATGGTAGGAGCGGGTTTCGCCTGGGTCAACGCAAATCGTCTGCCAGCAATGCGGCGATAGCACAATTCGCCGTCTCCGCTCGTTCTGGCAGTCGGACCGTCCAGTTCTTCCCCCGTCAAGCCGGCGTTGACCGCGTGCGAGCATCCACTAAAATGTTGCACCCCATTGGGTTGCGCCACCAACACCATGAGTACACCTGTGACTGAACCAGCGGAAACGCCAGCGGCCAGCGACTGGGAATCGTCGCGCCGCGACAAACTCAAAAGAATCGCCGAGCTGGGCCACGACCCGTGGGGATCGCGGTTCGACGGTCACATGCCGATTGCTGACGTCCGCGCCCGCGCCGGCGAGGTCGTCTTCCGCACTGCGGACGGACGCAACGTGACGCCGCCCGATCCCGCGTCGGCCGGCGAGGGCTTCGATTTTCGCAAGTGGGTCTCCGAGCAAGGGCCGGGCGAAATGGTCGGCCCCAAGGTCCGCGCGGCCGGTCGCATCGTGCTCCAGCGGCCCGGTGGCAAGTTGATCTTCGCCGACGTCCGCGACATGACGGGCCAGATTCAGCTCTTCATCGGCCAGAAGCAAGTCGGCGACGGTTGGCAGCTCGCCGAGTGCATCGACCTGGGCGACGTGATCGGCGTCGACGGCGAGCTCCGCCGCACGAAGACCGGCGAGCTCTCGATTTTCGTCGAGCGGCTCACCATGCTCTCCAAGAGCCTCTCCGCCCCGCCGGAGAAGCACCACGGCCTCACGGATCCCGAGCTGCGGCAGCGGATGCGGTATCTCGATCTCACCTACGGCGAGGGCGTTATGCCGACGTTTCTCAACCGCTCGAAGATCGTCCGCTCGATTCGCGACACGCTCCACAGCCGGGGCTTCTTCGAAGTGGAAGGTCCGACGCTCCACTCGATCGCCGGCGGCGCCGCTGCCCGGCCGTTCAAGACACACCACAACGCGCTCGACATCGACCTCTACCTGCGAATCGCACTCGAGCTGCACCTCAAGCGGCTGTTGGTCGGCGGGATCGAACGCGTGTACGAGCTGGGCCGCGTGTTTCGCAACGAGGGCATCAGCCAGAAGCACAATCCCGAGTTCACGATGCTCGAAGCGTACCAGGCCTACGGCGACTATCGCTCGATGATGGACCTCACGGAGGCCTGCATTGTCGAGGCGATTCGCGCGACGGGCCTCTGCGCGACGGGCCAGCCGCTGGTGCTGCCGTGGGGCGAGAAGACAATCGACTTCACGCCGCCGTTCGCTCGCAAGACGTACGACGAGTTGTTCCAGGAACACTCCGGTGTCGATCCGACAGATTCCGCCGCGATCGCCACGCTGGCCAAGTCGCTCGGCCTCGAAACCGCCGGCAAGCATCCCGACGTGATCAAGAGCGAGGTCTTCGATCACAAGGTCGAAGACGCGCTGGTGGGCCCGATTTTCGTGCTCGACTACCCGGCCAGCATCTGCCCGCTCACGAAGCGGAAGGCTGACAACCCCAACGTCGCCGAGCGGTTCGAGTTGATCATTGAAGGCATGGAAGTCGCCAACGCCTATACCGAGCTGAACGACCCCGACTTGCAGGAGGAGTTGTTCAAGACGCAGCTCGCTGGCCTCGCCGCCGAGGAGTCGATGGCCAAGATGGACCAGGATTTCATCCGCGCCCTGCGCCACGGCATGCCCCCAGCCGGCGGACTCGGCATCGGCATCGACCGCCTCGTGATGCTGCTCACCAACAGCCAATCAATCCGCGACGTGATTCTGTTCCCGTTGTTGCGGCCCGAGTAACCAACACCGACGGATTGGTCGCTTCAGCGACCAGTCCAAAACGGACTTTCAGCGTTCACCCAAGGATGGGTTCATGTACAAGATACTGCTCTGCTGGCGCTACCTCCGCACGCGATACATCGCGCTCGTGTCGATCGTGAGCGTGATGCTCGGCGTGGCGACGCTAATCGTCACCAATGCCGTGATGGAAGGCTTCACCGACGAGTTCGCCAAGCGCAGCAACGGCATCCTGGCGGATATTACGTTCGAGAGCCGTTCGCTCGATGGCATTCCCGATGCCGAGGCGCACATGGAGGAAATTCGCCGAGTGGCGGGCGACTACATCGCCGGCATGTCGCCGACCGTCGTCACGCCGGCGATTCTTGGCTACTACCTTGGCAAGGACTATCGCACGCTGCAAATTACCGTCGTCGGCATTGACGAAAAATCGTATGCCACGGTGAGCAACTTTGGCCGCTGTTTGCAGCACCCCGAAAACCGGCGCAAGCTGGATTTTCAACTCAAGGAGGGTGGATACGACACGGTCGATTCCCAGGCCGAAGACGCCGCGCTCGCCACGCAGCGGCCCGCGATGATAAACGCCGGTTGGCGTTGGCGGCGTGAGTTGTATCGGGGCTATCGGGCCGCCGTCGCGCCGCCCGGATCGTTGGACGGCAATCCGTTTTCGCAGCTTTCCGCAGCCGCTGACTCGGCGCAAGGCGCCTCGCACGCTCAGGATTCGTTGACGGCAAGCACGCCGGAAGGACGAGATTTCGACCCCCGGCGTGAGCAGCACACCGGATGTGTGCTGGGGATTTCCATCGGCTCTTTTCGCACGTCGGATTGCGTTGACCATTTTTTGATTCTCCCAGGCCACGACGTGGAACTCACCTACCCCTCGGCCGGCCGGCCGCCGAAACCGTTGAGCGCGAAATTTACGGTCGTCGACTTTTGCGACAGCAAGATGGCCGAAGCCGATTCGACGCTCGCCTTTGTGCCGATTCGCAAGTTGCAAGAGCTGCGCGGTTTGATCGACCCCATGACGGGCATCGCCAAGTTCAATTCGATTCAGATTCGATTGAAACCGGGAGCCGACGTGAAAATGGTCTGCGATTTGTTGCGTAACGATCCCAAATTCGATCCGCTCGCCTACGCCGTCGGCACCTGGCGCGACAAGCAGGCCCCGCTGCTGTCGGCAATTCACTTGGAAATCATCCTGCTCAATATCCTGCTGTTCATGATCATCGCCGTGGCGGGCTTCGGCATCCTGGCAATCTTCTTGATGATCGTCGTCGAAAAGACCCGCGACATCGGCATCCTCAAATCGCTCGGCGCGACCGGCTCGGGCATCATGGGCATTTTTCTCATGTACGGACTAAGCCTCGGCGTTGTCGGGGCCGGCGTCGGAACTGCGATCGGTTTGCTGTTCGTCTGCTACATCAATGAGATCGCGGGCGGCGTCGGTTGGTTGTTGAACACTCCCGTGTTCGATCGGTCGGTGTATCAGTTCGAAAAAATCCCGACGACGATCGATTGGCTGACCATCACGCTGATCGTCGCCGGCTCGATGATCATCGCAATTCTCGCCAGCATCTTGCCTGCTTGGCGAGCGGCACGACTACATCCGGTGGAGGCACTTCGATATGAATGAGACGACTTTCAATGCGCCGCCCCGCGCGAGCGGCCGGATGCACTTCGCCCACCTCGCGGCGGCGACTGCGCCGAACGGCGTCATCGACCGCATGCACGATTCGCTGCGAGTGCCTCGTCCACAGGAAGCACGCCCGACGCTCCTCGGCGCACATTCGGTGAGCAAGAGCTATCGCAAAGGGGAGCTCCGCATCCCGGTGCTCGACAACGTCGACCTCGCGGTCGGGCAGGGCGAGTTCCTGGCGGTAATCGGACCGAGCGGTTGCGGCAAGAGCACGCTGCTGCACCTGTTGGCCACGCTCGACGTGCCCGACATCGGCGAAGTCCGCTTCGAGGGAAACCGCATCGACAACCTGGCCGGCGCGGGCCGCGACATCCTCCGCAACCGCTACTTCGGCATGATCTTCCAGGCCTACCACCTGCTGCCCGAGCTGACCACGCTCGAAAACGTGCTCGCCCCCGCGATGATCGGCGAAAGCGCGCTCGGCTATTTGCGCCGCCGCCGAAAGTACCGCGAGCGGGCGGCCGAAATGTTGCATCTCGTCGGTCTCGGACACCGACTGAAGCACAAGCCGCGAGAACTTTCTGGCGGCGAAATGCAGCGCACCGCCATCGCCCGCGCCCTGGTCGCTCGACCGCACGTGCTCCTGGCCGACGAGCCGACCGGCAATCTGGATAAGGCTACCGGCAACGAGATCATGGCCCTCTTGGCTCGGTTGAACCGCGAGCAAAACCTTACTATAGTCATGGTGACCCACGACCACGAAATCGCCGCCGCCGCCGACCGCACCGTCACGCTGGTCGACGGCCGCGTCCAGGCGGCCTGACCGGGGATTCGCGAACTTTTTGCTGTCGAGGCCGCTCTATTTCGGAATCGAGCGAGTATCTCACGCACAGGCGCGAAGTCGTCAAGAAGATCGAGGTTTAGGAAGACCGTGGCGGACGCCAGACTTTTTATGCTCTTTGCGCTCGCGCCTTTGCGTGAGACTTCAACCGTCTTGCCTGAGACTTGCCATGTCCCGAAAAATCTACATCAGCGGCACGCTCGTGCCCCAGGAAGACGCCAAGATAAGCGTCTACGATCACGGCTTGCTCTACGGCGACGGCGTGTTCGAAGGCTTGCGCTGCTACAGCGGTAAAGTCTTTCGGCTCCAGCAGCACGTCGAGCGGCTCTTCAACTCGGCGAAGGCGATTTGGCTCACGATCCCGACGTCGCAGCAGGAAATGTGCGACGCGGTCGACGAAACCGTCCGCGCGAACAACATCGTCGACGGCTACGTCCGCTTGATCGTAACCCGCGGCGCCGGCCCGCTCGGCCTCGACCCCAACAAGTGCAGCCATCCGCAGGTAATCATCATCGCCGACGTGATCTCGCTCTATCCGCCCGAGCTGTATGAGCAGGGGCTCGAGATCGTCACCGTGAGCGTGATGCGGACCCATCCCGCGGCCCTCAACCCGCGGATCAAGTCGCTCAACTACCTCAACAACATCCTCGCCAAAATCGAAGGCCTTCAAGCCGGCTGCATCGAAGCCCTGATGCTCAACCACAAGGGCGAGATTTCCGAGTGCACGGGCGACAACATCTTCCTCGTCCGCAAGGGCGTGCTCTACACGCCGCCGATCGACGCCGGCATCCTCGAAGGCGTCACCCGCGACGCCGTGATCGAGTTGGCCCAAACAGCGGGCATCGAAGTCCGCGAGATCCCGCTCACCAAGCACGACGTCTACATCGCCGACGAAGTTTTCCTCACCGGCTCCGCGGCCGAGGTGGTGCCCGTCGTGAAAGTCGACAGCCGCGCGATCGGCGCCGGCAAACCAGGCCCAATGACGCTCGACCTCAAGAAGCGGTTCCACGCCCTGACTCGGGAATAGCGATTTGGGAATGAACGCGGTTACGGCAACTGCCGGTCTTCCGACCAATGCGCGTGCAATACCTGCCATCCGTTCGCTTTTCGCTGATACACTTCGGTACCGTACCAGCGGCTGGAGCTGTCGCCGTTGTGCCGGACCAGCACATACGACAGAATCGCGGCGTCGCCCGCCATTTGGAGTTTTGGATCGACGATTTCGTAACTGTCGAACAACGGCCGACCGCGGTATTGTTCAAACAGCGCTCGCACTGCATCGAGACCGTCCAGACGGACACCCACGGCAGCATGGATGTAGGTAATCTCCGGGGCCAAAACGTTCAGCGCCGGGCCTGGATCGCCCTTCTTCCAACCATCCAGCGCCGCTCGTTCCAAATCGAGCACTTGTTTGGTGATCGCGTCATTTGAATCTGCCGAATCTGCCCACGCCGACGCGACGCACGTCACCGCGATCGCGCAAAGCACCAATGCGGTTTTCATTTTCGTTACCTCCCCGGTTAGAGTACCGCCTGCGATTTTCACGCGCAGCCCGCGGGGCAGCAATCAATAGCACCCAAGAACGCGATGCCGAAGATGTGCGGATACGACTGGCCTGTGCGAGATTGCACGCTTCAGTCGAGTTGCGATCGACGAGTCTACTTTTCGTCGCCCGCGTCCGCCGGGACCTTCATCCCTTGCAGGAACTCTTCGTTGTCCACCGGTCGATAAGCGGCCAGCGACGCACAGGCGTCGTCAATCCGGGCCATGTCCTGCTTCGATAGCATCCAGGTGAACTCGTGTTCCGCCCGCAGCTTGTCTTTTTCGCCGGCACGGGCGAGCTCCACCGTCACCGGCACCGTCTGATAACGCGCCAGCACCGCGTTCACCTGCAACCGCGGCTCCGGCGGCGGACCGGCCTGCAACAGCGCGTTGAGCCGCGTGTACCAATCCAGAAATTCCCGATACTCGGAGAGCGCCTCGGGCATGTCGGCCGGCTCGGTCTTGATCGTGTAGCTTTCTTCGTGGCTCGCCAGCAGCAGTTGCCCCGTCTCTCGGTCGAACGACTCCTCGAACTGCGGATTGGCCGCAAACTTCAACAGCGGATCGCGTTGCCGCGCCGCCCAGTTCTTGAGCTTGTTGATTGCCCCGGCCACTTGATCGGTCGACAATTCGGTCCGCACTCGCCGCACCGGATCGAGCAGAATGAACCGCCCCGGCTTGCCGCCGCCCGGCTTGCGAAACACGGCGACCTGCTCCGGTTCGTCCAGAAAGTCGTAAACCACGCCCCCCTGGAACAACGTCGTCGCGGTGCTCGCCGGCTCCTTCGCGTCGCCGACAAACACTTTCGTCTCGATGCGAAAGTCGTCGGCGATCGCCAGCCGTGCCGCGAATGCAATCAAGATCAGCGTCGTCAAGAACAAAGCGACCAACGACCGACGATTCCAGTGACTCATGGCATTCTCTTTACCAGCGCTCGAACCGCGCACGGTGCAAAAGGGGGAAGGGGAACTTGCTCGGCGCCGCAGAATAGGCTCCGGAGCCGTTCCAGTAAAGACCGAGCCGACCGCGCGACGCAAGTGCTAGCAGCGGCCTCGCCGCAGAACTTCCGCCCCAGAGGGACGACGTCGTAGAGCCAGGCCCGCCGGGGTGGAACACTGGCGCGGTCTAGCCCGGATTATTCACAAACGCGGCCGTATTCGCCATTTCACGGATGACTCGGCATGTCCAAAGCGCAGTGTGTTTTGGGTAAAATGGCCGCAACATTCAACTGCGAAACGGTTTGCGCCGATTTCCGGATTGTTTGTGAATAATCCGGGCTAGTGGATGTTGGTACAATCGCATCGCGATGCGAAATATCATTCGTCAATCCGCTTTGTTGCCAGCAACAGCCGACGCGCTGTTCGGAATGTATCTCGATCCCGACGCGCATGGGGAGTTCACGGGTTTTCCAGTAACCATTGGCGACGAACCCGGCGCTGCATTCCGAGCGTTCGACGGCCAGCTCTCGGATACGATGCTCGCCGTCGTACGGCCGAGGCTGATTGTCCAGTCGTGGCGGTCGACCAAGTTTTCGGCGGACGACCCGGATTCGACGCTGATCCTGCTGTTTTCGCCGGAGGCGTCGGACGCGAACTTCGGCCGAATCGACTTGGTGCACCTTGACGTGCCGACGCACGACTATCAAGGCGTCACCGAAGGCTGGCAAAAATACTATTGGACGCCGTGGCGTGCCCATTTGGAACGGCAAGGAGAACGCCAGCCGTGAGACTGCCGGTCGCTCACGACAAGCTGAAATGCAAAATAGTGCCTGAGCATCCGACGCGATTGAAGTAAAGTTTCCGTCCGACGCAGCGCGACGAGACTTCATCGAGGGCTATCGGGCGGCTATTTCTCGCTGTCGAGATTCACGTCGACGAGGAAATCGCCACGCAGAAAATTGCGGCCCAGCAGCACCGGGTACTTCATCTTCTCGCGGTCGCTGAGCGTGACGAGCACTTTCTTCTCGACGTCTTCCCACCGCAGCTTGAGCTGCACCTTGTAGCGTTCATCTTCGTCGGTCGAAGTCCGGACCACCACGTGGTCGGCGATCTTCGTGTCGATCCATTGCGACTTGCCGTCCGGATTCTTGACCAGGAAGCGGACCGGCTTGCCGACGTTCTCCGCAGGGCTCTCCGAGGCGCCTTCGATCTCGATCGCTTCGTAGTGGATCGAACAAGTGGTGGCGCCCGTGTCGACGCGGGCGCGGAAGGGCAGGCCGGTACTGACTTCGGTAACCGTGGCCACCGGCCCGATGCGGCGAATCGTCGACTCGCCAATCTTGTAAGCCACAACTCTTTGGACGGCTGGTGCTGATTTGGCGGGGGCGGGTTTGTCGGCCGACGGACTGCTGGCAGCCGGCGCAGGACTGTTCGGGCGCCTTACCAGCGGTTTCCGCCGACGCTGGCGTGAGACCGGCAAGGCCGACGACAGCGGCGGCGAGCTGCAGCCACAATCCGCGGACCCCAAAGGGTCGAACACAAACAGCGCCTGGGCGGTTGTTAGCGATGGTCTGCATCATCGTTCGTTGGCACCCTGTCGTGTCGCCTAATCCCCTCAATGGTAGCTCGCCAAATGCCAAGGTGGGAGCCGTTTGTAGGAAAACCCCCGCCAGAGTGTCGAGAGCACTTCTTGCGGATTTGGGTCGGCTGGAGAGAGCGGGGCATTGGGGCGGACGGTGCGATTGCCGCGGTCGAAACGACCAATTGCCGCGACAGTCGGTCGTGTGGGGCTCAACGGCCTTTCCGCATGGCCGCCACGCGTAGCTTGGTCAGTTCCCGCATGATGCAAGTCGCCCGTTCCGCGGCAATGATGCGCGCGGTCGCCGGTTCACGCCCCGACGTATCGTGCGTGCAACGACCGAGCGATCGCGACGTCGTCAGTGCCGCTGACGATCGTGCGGCCGTCGGGGAACACGGTCAGTTGGCAGCCGCCGATCGTGAATCTTAACAAAAATGGATTGCGGACCACGGTGCCGACGCCGGCCAGCCGTGCCGCCAATTCGTCGAGCGAAATCTGCGTTCCTGCCGGAGCCGCAATTTGCACCGCATTGCGGCCGCAGAGGACCGCCGAGCTGCCGCTTCGCTCGCCAGCGAGCCAGTGGAACTCGTCATGCCGGCAGACGCGGCAATCGCTCTGATCACGGAGCTTCGAGAGATCGACTTGTCGCAAGCGGTTGTCCCACAGTTCGACCACGGTGAGCGACCGGCTGATCGCGTCCGCGTGCCCGCTGAGGATTTTCAAGGCTTCGCATTCGCCTCGATCGAGCCGATCACGCCGACGACTGGGCCGAGGATGCCGGCCGTGTCGCAGGTGGGCGTCGTGCCCGGCGGCGGCGGCTCCGGCAGCAGACAGGCCAAGCAGGCGGTGTCGTGCGGGTTGATTGTCATCGACTGCCCCTCGGCTCCGATGCACCCGCCGTAGACCCACGGCTTGTCGTGCTTGACGCAAAAGTCGTTCACCAGGAACCGCGTCGCGAAATTGTCGGTGCCATCGACGATCACATCCACGTCGGCCGCGAGCTGGGCGATGTTGGCATGCGTCACGTCGGCGACGACCGCTTCGATCTCGATCGCGGAGTTGACCCGCCGCAGTTTCTCCGCGGCCGCCACGGCCTTCGGCAGCGTGCTGGCCACGTCCTGCTGATCAAACAGAAACTGCCGCTGCAGGTTGTTGAGCTCGACAAAATCGCGATCGACGATCCGCACAAAGCCGACCCCAGCCCGCACGAGCGTCGCCGCGACGACCGAGCCCAGCGCCCCGCAGCCGCACACGAGCGCCCGTCCCGCCGCGAGCCGCCGCTGCCCTTCTTCGCCGAAGGGGGCAAAACGCACTTGGCGATCGTAACGGTTTGGTGTTTGGCTGCTCACTGGTTGTCACTTGGGCTGCTTGATAGATGGGGTCAAGATTCCTGCCACGCGGCTCAGCGTGTGGCGAGAAAAACGGCGGGGCTGACGTGGAAATACGCGGCCAGACGAACCGCGTTCTGCTTGCTGATGCCGCGCTGGCCGCCGATAGCGCTGGTAATCGTGGCTCGGGCAACGCCCGTCGAGCCGGCGACGTCGGCTTTCGAAACGCCGCGGGCTTCGATCAGATGGGCCAGCATTTCGCCAGGCGAGACGTCGGGGTCGGGAAACACGTTCGACTCGTAGTCGGCGACCAGGGTCGACAGGAGCTCCAGTAGTTCGGCCTCAGCTTTGGGGGGGCTGGGCCGCATGTGCTGTTCGATAAACGACAGGGCGCGACGGTACTCCCTGGCGGAACGAATCGGCTTCGGCGTGAAGTCCAGCAGCAGCGACTGATACGCGGTCATGGTCATCTTAGGCAGTCCTTTTTCCACTTGTTCTTGTCGTATTCGGCATGAGTGAGGAAGTGCTTGACAAAGAGCGTCCCGTTTCGCGATTCATCCGCCCAAATGACCCCGACAATCAAACGGCAGGCTCGCGGCGCGTTGAAAACCAGACACCCGCCGACTTGATCGGTTGCCGGATAGACCAATCGTACGCCATGCAAGCTGAGCCATTGGCTGGATTTGGCGGTCTTCCACCAGGCGTCGAGCCAGCCGCTCGATTCTGGATGGCGCTCGATGGCGGCAAGCACCTTGGGGCTGCTGATCACGTTCATCAAGCCAGTATGTTTGCAAAATGCAAACTCGTCAAGGCGGAACGTCGGCCGACGCCGTGGCAAACAAAGGCAGAGCGCGACCGATTGGTTTCGATTTCAGCCACGTGGCGAATCACGATTCCCATTTCTTGGCCGGGCTGGTCCGCCGCAGGCCGATCTCCCCATGATACTCGGCCACTACCACGTCGCCACGCACTGCCTCCACGTTCGCGCGATACAAATGCGGCAGCTCTTCCGACCACAAGCAAGGATCGGTGACCAACGCCTCGGCCGCTGCCTGCTCGCCAACTAACATCCGAAACGGGAAAACCCGCCGGCAGCGTGTGGGCACGTTCGCAATACGGTCCGCGGAGCGTGCCCCGCAGCACGATCGGCTCGTCCGCATCGCCCCGATAGCGAACCAAAACTCTCGCTTCGACTTCCGAAACATCCGCGACGGCGATTTCCCACAGCTGCGTGCGTCATGCCGGCGTCTCCTTCAACAGCATCGCGTCGCGGGCAAACTCGCGGGCCAAAAAACGCCCGGTCGCCGACTCGCCACAGGCGGCCACTTCCTCCGGCGTCCCCTCAACGACGACGCGGCCGCCCTCCTCCGCCGCTCCGGGCCCCAAATCAATGATATAGTCGGCCGCCTTCATGAGCTGCAGATTGTGCTCGACGATCACCAGCGAATGCCCCACGTCCAGCAGCGCCTCGAAGCAATCCAACAGCCGCACGATGTCGGAAAAGTGCAGCCCGGTCGTCGGCTCGTCGAGCACGAACAGCGTCCGCCCGTTCCGCTTGGCGAGCAAATAGGCGGCCAGCTTGAGCCGCTGGGCCTCGCCGCCGGAGAGCGTGGTCGCCGGCTGGCCCGAGCCGCAAGGTAGTCGAGCCCCACGTCGATCAGGTGCTTGAGCCGCGATTGGATCTTCTTGTGCCCGCGGAAGAACGTGAACCCCTCGCGGGCCGTCATGTCGAGCACTTCCGAAACGTCGACGCCGCGATACTTCACGTCGAGCACCGCCCGGCGGTAGCGCTTGCCGCCGCACTCGCTGCACCGCATGTAGACGTCGGCCATGAACTGCATGTCGATGGCGATGTGCCCCGCCCCTTCGCAGGCCTCGCACCGCCCGCCGGCCACGTTGAAGCTGAAGGCCCCCGCCGTGAGCCCGCGGGCCTTGGCATCCGGCTGCTCGGCGAACACGGCCCGAATCAGATCGAACGCCTTGATGTACGTGAGCGGATTCGAGCGCGGCGACCGGCCGATCGGCGTCTGGTCGATGAGCACGACGTCTTCGAGCTGGCCCGCGCCGAACACATCGTCGAATTCGAGCGCGTCCTTGCCGATCGAGGCGTCCTCGTCGTTTTTCTTCTTGGCCAGTTGGGCCGCGAGCGCCGGGTAGAGCGTCTTCTGCACGAGCGTCGATTTGCCCGCTCCGCTCACGCCCGTCACCAGGCAGAGCACGCCCAGCGGAAACTCGACCGTGAGATTCTGGAGATTGTTGCCGCGGCGCCGACCAGCTTCACGCGGCCATGTTCGGCCGGCCGTCGATTGCCATTGCCGATCCGCCGCCGGCCGGCGAGCCAATCGCCCGTGCGACTCTCGCGGGCCTCCTCGATCTCGGCCGGCGTGCCGTGGAACACAAGCTGCCCGCCGTCGTCGCCCGCCCCGGGGCCGATCTCGACGACGTCGTCGGCCCGGCGAATGATCTCTTCTTCGTGCTCGACGACGACCACCGTGTTGCCGCGATCGCGGAGGCTCTCGAGCGACCTGGCCAGCGGCTCGACGTCGGCCGGGTGCAGCCCGACACTCGGCTCGTCGAGCACGTAGAGCATGTCGACCAACCTCGAGCCGAGCGTCGCCGTGAGCGCGACCCGCTGGGCCTCGCCGCCGCTGAGCGTTCGCAGCGGCCGCTCGAGCGCGAGATAGCCGACGCCCGACGTCGATCATGTACTCGCAGCCGCCGTCGCACGTCTTCCACGAGCGGCCGCGCGATCGGCCGCTGCCAATCCTCCAGCTGCATTCCGTCGAAGAACTCGAGCGCCGCACGAATCTGCATCCGCATCACGTCGGCAAAATTCTTTCCGCCAACGCGGACGGCGAGCGCCTCCGGTCGCAGCCGCGCTCCGCCACACGCCGCGCACGGATAGTACGACCGCCAGCGGCTCAAGATACACCCGCAGGTGCATCTTGTATTTCCGCCGCTCGAGCCAGCGGAAAAAGCCGGCCAGCCCGCCGAAGTCGCGCTCCGGCACGCCCTCGTCGATGATCTTCCGCTCCGCTGCGGTCAACTCCGAGTACGGCACGTCGACCCGCAGCTGATAGTCGTCCGCCAGCGCGAGCAGTTCTTCCAGCTCGTGGGCGTAGGCCGGCGTGTTCCACGGCGCGATCGCCCCGGCGCGGAGCGACTTCGACGGATCGGGCACGACGCGGGCCATGTCGGTCGCCACGATGTTGCCGAATCCCTCGCACTCGGGACACGCCCCCAGCGGCCGATTGAAGTCGAACAACTGCGGCTCGGGCTCGGGGTAGTCGATCCCACACGCCTCGCAGCGGAGCTTCGC
>CAWKBR010000019.1:0-45428 GCA_963847875.1 uncultured Planctomycetota bacterium
GACATGTGCGACTTGGAGTACGGCCCGGAATGGCAAATGAGTGACACGCCGAACGCAACCTGGCCGGCAACCGACGTCGGAACGCAGGCCGTCATCGCTGGTGGGAGCTGGCTGTCTCAGATTCGCCAGGCTCGTCGAAGGATTTGGACGCCGGCGAAATGGGGTGCCGTTAGCTGGCGTTCGGGATTTCCCTCGCGCGTGCGTGCGTGAGGCGTCTTTGCCAACGGCACTATTGCGGCAGAATTCGTTGCACCGCGAAACTTTACCGTGCCATTCAGCGCTCCTCGATACTTGAACGTACGGTGGGGTGTGGTAAACTGCCCCAATCGGGACGGTGAGCGGGATCGCCATCTTGTTCATCAAGTGGCCCAGGCAGCGACCACGCTATCTTGCCGCTATCTTGCCTTTGACCGTGCGCTGCCACGGCCGGCCCGATGGAAAGCCAATCGCTATGCGGCGGCCCGCGTCAACGCCTGATCTTCCCCCAGTCCCAGCGCCAGTTTCTAGTGCCGGTGCAGAGCATGGACTTCAGGGCGAGGCTCCCAAAGGAATCCATCCGGTCGTTTGGATGTCGATTGGCGTCGCCGCTTTTGCGGCCGTGTTTCTGATTGCCGATCTATTCGGTTTGATCGACGTGGGCAAGCCGCCATCGGCTGCATCTCTATCGGGCCATGCCGCGGAATCTCCCGCGTCAACACCGACACTTCCATCGACTGACTTGGGACGCGGCGGAGATCGCTCTAGGCCGTCCAATTCCACTGCTGTGAGCAAGTCTCGCGAGAACTGGTGGGACCGAGGCGCGATTGTCGAGGATGCCGTTACGCGATCAAAAACTTCTAACGAGACAGCAGCTAATCCTAGTGTACCGCTGTCGTTACGTGATGAACGGATGGAGCGGAGTGTTTGGGACGATGAGCCGACGGGCGGCACACCTTTAGTTGCAGGCGCAAGTAATACGAGCCTTGACGCTGCAAAAGCCGATCTTATCTCGAAAGCTGAGAGGTCCGTTGTTGCAATCCGCTCATCGGTTTCAGGTGGCACGAAGCAAGGAAGCGGTTTCGTGGTGGATACAAGTGGGATCATCGCAACCAACTACCACGTCATCGAAGGGGCACGCTGGGTCGAAGTTGCATTTCCCGGCGGTGAGAGTTTTTCAGCCATTGGCTGGCTTAGTATTTCTCCTGGCAAGGACTTGGCGCTAATAAAATGTCAATTGCCGATCGACTCGCATTCCGCAGCACTGGCGTCAAAGCTACCAGACAGAACTGAAAGAGTCTTTGCCCTTGGTTCACCTCTGGGGCTTGAAGGGACAGTCACCGACGGAATCGTGAGCGCAATTCGATCGGGGGCAATCGTAGGCTACGACAAGGATGCGGTTATGATTCAAATGACCGCGCCAATTTCCCCAGGCAACAGTGGAGGGCCTTTGATCAATCGCGCGGGACAGGTGGTCGGAGTTAATTCGTTGAGTCGACTTGGCGGACAAAACCTGAATTTCGCGGTCAGCTCCCAGCACGTGGCTGACTTACTCAAAGCTGCCGCGAAAGTGGGGCAACCGTGGTCGAAACTTCCCTCCCCCAGGCCGGACCCGGTCGCCATTGCCAACGCGGAACGCGAACGACAGAAGCGCAAGGAGGGTGAAAGAGTGAGGACCGGTGTGGCAGCGGTAGCCACAGCAATTAAGGAATCGCAACAGCAGCAGATCGAGAATAGCACACGACAAGGTGAACTTGATCGTATTGTCGTTCGTGTCGGTCAGCTTGAAGGAGCGATTAGCGTCATCGAGGCAGAAGGCACCGCACTGACGCAAAATCGTGGGCAAGTCATGGCTACGGCCGCCGGCGTTTTCCAGCGAGGCCGTCAGGTCGAGGATCAAATCGCAAATTTGCAGGGCCAGTTGCAGCAATGCTGGATGTTGCTGAATGCGGCCATCATCAACCAACTCGACGATCGGGTTGCTCTGCGGCGGGCTCAGATGGCAGAGATCGAGGCGCAGTTGTCCAACCTCGGTCAGCTGCACTCCGATTTGGAGACGCAGATAGCGTCACTGGATCGTGAGGCCCGCGATTTGCTTGGGCAAATTAACTACAAGACAGTGCAACGGAACCAGTTGATCGCTGAGCGCGAAGCGCTGCGACGCCGCTACGATGAGATTCGTGGTAATTAGCGAATTCGACAATTGTTTGCCACTGGCGGTCCGGTCACAACTTGAAGGGCAGCTTTCGAATGTCGGCTAATGTCTTTACGCGACTTCTCGATGAGTTTCGCCAGGGATGGGTTGATTCGGGGAGCAAGCTGTTCAACTTGGAGATTCGCTTACCGGGGCAATTCTCAACGGGGAATCCAGGCGTTCCGGATACCATCAATTACCAGACCGAGGAATATGTATCGTCAGTCTGTTTGCCATCCACGGCAGCCGCAGATGATTCGACCGAAGCCGTTGTCGTGGTCGCAAAGGGTGACGACCAACGGGCGGCCTACTTGCCATCCAAAGATGCGATCGACAACTTCAAGCGATTGTGCTCTGAAGCCGGAGCGGCATTGCCGACGGTGATTCGCAATCACCTCGCTCGGTATCATTCGTGGATGAACCGTGATCCGGCTTCCTGGTGGGTTTCGCTGCTGGTATGCCTTCACGAGTTCACCGTTCGTAACGACGAAGGCGCATACCAGGAGGAGCAATTCATCACGAACCCTTGGGAGGCATCCATCGATGCTATCGAATGCCTGCGACTCAATACCGATTCGCCCCGCTGGCCTGTCGCCGGCATGGAGAGCACAGTAACGGACCTGATCACGTATGAGGAGATCGCGAAACTGGCGGGTGTCACAGTACATACGGTGGAAAATACTGTGAGTGCTTGGCGCAACGCCCGTTACGTGATCAGTCGTCCGTGTAGATACGCGACAGTTCAAACGCTCTGCGTCGAAAAGTGGCCAAGGCGAAAGCAACTGTTTCCGGCGGATTATCAGGCCATGAAGACTATCTTGAACAGACTTGATTAGCGGCTCGCGCAAAGTGTCCACCGCAGGAATGGCTTCCTCCTGCCTTCCTATTCATTCCATCGCATTCCTGCGAGTTCCTATTTCGTCCCGTCTTCGGCTTCCGGGCAATTCTGCGCGCTGGCGACGCGACAATTCCTTCGCTGACCGCACGGAGCGGCCGAATCACACCACGAACCACGGGAAACGAGACATGATCGCGACAATCGACCAGAGCCCCAGGCTACTGTTGACCCCACGTGACGCCGCCTCGGCGTTGGGCATTTCTGAAAAGCATCTCTGGAATCTGACGAAGACCGGGGCAATCTCGTGCTGTCGGTTAGGTCGTAGCGTGCGATATCCCCTTAAATCGCTCGAAGACGCGATCGCACGCCAGCAGTCCGCCATCGGAATCGACAAGAGTTGAGTACCAAACAAATAGCCCGGCGGCTGCGTTCGTTTTGCGGCGATGCAGCACAGACCCGGGCAGGAAGCGAACATCATGGATCATATCAGATTCCTCGCGTTTTTGCGAGCGGTAGAGAGTGAGGCGGCTGGCTTGGGTTACTACGGCGACGTGCTGACGGATGCCAACGTCATTCCACTGGTCGGCACTCAACGCCAGCAATTCGATCAGTGCACCATCTACGTTGACGTGCGGCCGCGACCCCGGAACGAAGCGGAGTCGCCGATTGGTCAAGCGGCTGATTCGGGCTGCGGTACTTACGTCGCCAACTACTGAGCCGGCGTTGGCTACGCCACAAGACATGACGGCCAAGCTGACCCGCGAACGGGTGCGGAGGCAGGTGCGATGACCGAAGCCCTCGCAATTCAATGCGGCCCTGCCGGCAGCGACGGCCGACGATTGGTGATTGCTACTCTTGGCGGCCGCGAGCACCGTGACCGACTCGACTCGGACGATGCGTTCAAGCGGCAGAAGTTCCGTCAGGAGTGCATTCGGAGGCTCGGCCTCGAAGACGTGGCCGAAGTCCACGAGGACATTGAAACGAAGTTGATCCGGGCTGCCGATGCCGAAGATGCTCAGGCCGACGGCGGTTCGATGATACGCCCGGCCATCGTACGAATGGCTGATGTGACCCCGGAGCCGGTCGCGTGGCTGTGGGCCGGGAGAATCGCGCATCGGCAAGGTGACGATGCTCGCCGGCGACCCTGGTTTGGGCAAGTCACTTGTGACGCTCGACATTGCGGCCCGCGTGAGTCGCGGTGCGCCGTGGCCGGATGCTCGGCACGATCCGCAACCGGTAGGCGGCGTCGTGTTGTTATCGGGCGAAGATGATGTGGCCGACACGATTCGGCCGCGGCTGGACGCGCACAACGCCGACGTATCGAGAGTGATCGCCCTGCAAGGTATCAGCGGCTCGGACACGGCAGGCGACTACAAGCGTCCTGTCGACCTGGCCCGCGATTTGGATCATTTGAGGTCCGCGATAAAGGAAGTCCACAATTGTCGGTTGCTGATCGTCGACCCAATTTCAGCGTACATGGGCAAGTCCGACAGCCACGTCAACGCGGAAGTACGGGCCGTGTTGGCTCCATTCGCGGAGCTGGCTGCCGAGATGCACATTGCCATTCTGTGCGTTTCGCACTTGCGGAAAGGGGAAGGTCAGGCACTGCATCGCACGATGGGGAGTCTGGCATTTGTCGCGGCAGCGCGGGCCGCATGGGTTGTGTGCAAGGATAACAGTGATCCGGAACGACGCTTGCTGCTCTCCGTGAAGAATAATCTAGCGGCCGACGTGGGGAGCGGCCTGGCGTACAGAATCGAGAGCCACGGGCCGAGCGGTGCGCCCGTGGTTTGCTGGTCGGCGGAGCCGGTCAACATTTCGGCCGACGAGGCAATGGCCCCGGAGCACAAAGGAAACGTGGGCCGGCGGCCGCTGAGCGCGACGAAGCGGCGGATGGCTCCGGAAGGTATTGGCCGACGGTCCGCGGGCGGCAAGAGGACCTTATCGACGACGGGAACGAGTATCGATTCAGCATACGCACAATCCAACGCGCATTCAAGGCGATCGATGGCCGACGCGAAAAGGACGGGTTCGACGGCGGCTGGTCCTGGTCGCTTCCCGAAGGTGCCACGAAGACGACAGGCGAACCCCAGCACAAAGAACTTGGCACCTTGGGAGAAACTTGGCACCTTCGAGAGAATCCCGGGGAAAATGATACCCGCGAACACGCCCCAGACGAAAAAAACGCCGAAGATGCCAAGTTACTATTACCGGAGGTGCAGCCCGGGATCAACGGCCAACCTGCCACGTCGCGTGGACTGTGCGCTGGTCGGCTGACGCCCGAAGAAATCCAGCGGTTCCATGAACGGGAGCGAACCGCCGGGCGGCCGTAATCTGAAACTAAGAAACCGCTACTTGTCAAAGCGCGAAGTAACGAGTAGGATTCCAATGTGCCAACAAAGAAACCAATCAGTGACCAGTTGCGAGAGGCCATTTTGCGGTGCGGCAAGACCCGCTATCGCATTTGCCAGGAGACCGGCCTGAATGAAGGCGTATTGAGCCGATTCATCAACACGGATGCCGGCCTGTCGATGGAAAGCGTCGACATGCTTTGCGAATGCATCGGAGCGGAGTTGGTCTTGAGACCGAAGGGCACGAAAAGAGCCAAGAAACAATAGGTGCAACGATGGCAAGCGAATTCTGCGATAAAAAGGGCAACCATGTCCTTCAGTTTGTCGCGGCGAATGGCCAGCGCAAATCAATCTCGCTGGGCAAAGAGCGGAAGCGTACCCGCGACACCGTGAAATGTCACGTTGAAGAACTGCTGGCTGCTCAGAAGTCGGGCCGCGTCCCATACGACGAGACCAGCGAATGGGTTGCCCGGATCGGCGTCCAGCTGCACAGCAAGCTTGTGAGGGCAGGGCTGGTGCCACCGCGAGAAGGGGCGAAGCAAACCACGCTGGCTCTTTTCCTGGACAGCTATATCGCCAGCCGCAGCGATATGCAGCCGAACACGCTGCGTAACTTGAAAAACTCGCGGGGCCGGCTGGTGGACCATTTCGGGGCGGACCGTGTACTTTCGACCATTTCGCCAGGCGATGCAGACGATTGGCGGCAGGCGATCGTTAACGCCAAATTGGCCGAAGCAACGATCAGCAAGGCGGTCAAGCACGCAAAGCAGTTCTTTCGGCTGGCAGAACGGAAGGGACTCGTGGAGCGGAACCCTTTCCAAGAGTTGAAGGCCGGTGGGGAGCGCAATAGTGCTCGCCTGTGCTTTGTGGAACGCGCCACGATCGATCGGGTGATTGCAGAGGCCCCGGACTCTCAATGGCAGCTGATCATCGCGTTGAGCCGCTACGGCGGCCTGCGGTGCCCCTCAGAGCACCTTGCGTTGCGCTGGAGCGACGTGGACTGGGTGACGAATCGAATCACGGTACCGTCGCCCAAGACGCGCCGACACGATAAGGCGTTTCGAGTGATGCCGTTGTTCCAAGAGTTGCGGCCGTACCTTGAGGCCGTGCGAGACGAAGTGAATCCAGGGATCGACGTGCCGCTGAGCGATCCAGTGATTACTCGCTACCGCGACACGAATTCCAATTTGCGTACGCAAATGTTGCGAATACTCCGGCGTGCGGGCGTTAAGCCGTGGGAGCGATTGTTTCACAACCTTCGGGCGAGCAGGCAAACGGAACTCGCCGACGAGTTCCCAGCCCATATTGTGGCCGACTGGATTGGCAACTCGCCGGAGATCGCCGAGCGGCACTACCTGCAAACGACTGAGTCCCACTTCGAGCGTGCGCTTCGCCCATCGGACTTGCATCCAGTCTTGCAGTCAGCGTCCGAATCGTCTCGTAACGAGTCGCATGCGAATAAAGAACCCCTCGCAACTGCCGGGAGTTACGAGGGGTTACGATACTGTACGCCAGTACAAGTACCCCCAAGGGGATTCGAACCCCTGTCGCCGCCGTGAGAGGGCGGTGTCCTGGGCCTCTAGACGATGGGGGCGAGGACGTAAAAGTAGCGGCAGGTAAGTATCCGAAATCGAGGGCCGATTGACAAGGGGCGGGAAGTTAGACAGGGCGCACGGAAGAGACAGAAAGACCAGGAGCGAGAGCGGTTCGGCGTGGCCGCCGACGCCAACACGCCACACCGCCGCTCGCTACGACGTGATCCCCTTCGTGAGCGCCATGAACGCGGTTTCGAGATTGATCTCGTCTTCCTGCAATAGCGTCAGTTTGTGGCCGGCGGTGACCAAGGCGGTGGCCAGCTCGCTGTAGTCGAGCTGGCCGTCGGTGAGCGTGACGGTGAGATGCTTGGGGTTTTCTTCCACGCGGTCGACGAGCGGATGCTGTTCGAGCAGCTTGGCCGCGGCGTGGCGGTCGCCGGCCACGTTGATGTTCAGCACCATCTGCGGCCGCACGCGCTTCATTACGTCGGCCACCGCCATGTTGACGATGAGTTCCCCCCGCTCGATGATGCCGATCTTGTTGCAGACGTCGGCCAGCTCGGGCAGGATGTGGCTCGAGACCATGATCGTCTTGCCCGTCGCGCCGAGCCGCTTGAGCAGCGTGCGAATCTCGATGCGGGCCCGCGGATCGAGGCCGCTGGCCGGCTCGTCCAATAGCAGCACTTGCGGGTCGTGCAGCAGGACCCGTGCCAGCCCGAGCCGTTGCGTCATGCCGCGCGAAAGGCTGGTCACCAGCGCCTCACGCTTGTAGCCGAGTTCGACCAGTTCGAGCACGTCGTCGCACACCTGCCGCCGCTTCGGGCCGCGAATGCGATACGCGGCCGCAAAGAACTCCAGGTACTCGATCACCTTCATGTCGTCGTACACGCCGAAGTAGTCGGGCATGTAGCCGACGATGCGGCGGATTTCCTTTGGCTTGGTGTAGATCGAATAGCCGCCGACGTAGGCCTCGCCCCAAGTCGGGTTGAGCAGCGTGGCCAGAATCCGCATCGTGGTCGTTTTGCCGGCGCCGTTCGGGCCGATGAAGCCGAACACGTCGCCGCGATCGAGCACGAGGTCGATCGAGTTGATGGCGAACAGCTCGCCGTATTTCTTCGTTAAGTCGCGGAGCTCGATCATGGGGGAATTCGTCAGTTGTCGGTGGTCCGTGGTCGGTTGTCGACGGGCAATACAAATCGGTATACGACGGTGGCCTGGTCTTGTTCGTCCTCAAGCGGCTTGCCGGCGGCAGCGACGGTCCACTGGCTGCCGGAATGTTTGCCGCCCGCGATCAGAATCGCCCGGCCCAGCTCCAACAGCCGACTCAGGTCGCAACCGGCCTGATACCGATTCGGCAACCCGACGAAGCTTTCGCCTCCCGCCACCTGGTAAAACATCATCAAGTTCAACAACTCGTCGGCGTTTGCGCGGTCGGCAACGAATACGCTCTGGCCCGCGGCCGCCCCGCCCCGCGCTCGCCGCGTGACGATCGACTTGACCCGGATCGCGCTCAGCAAGGGCCCGACCTCGACCTTTTGGCTGGGGGCCAAATCGCCCAGCCGGTAACCCCACTGGCCGTAGAACAGGCAGGCGTTGACCAACCTTGCCCCGGTGTCGTTCGTGAGCGTGCCGACCGCGAGACCATCGTCGCCGACGTGCAGCTGGGCCGCAATGGGCGGCGCGGCCTGCGAATTCTGCTTGCTATCCCATTGGGCGCCGAGCGACTTGGTCGACGACGTGAGCACCGGCAGGCCGACGAGCTGCTCCAAGTTGGACGACTCGCGATAGCCGACGCCGGTCACGTCGATCGGCTCGCCGGCGGAGTGCATGCCGCCGATCCCGCTGCCCGGCAAACCAAGCCAGGAGACGAGCGACTGCGGGTCGGCGACCGCGTGCCCGTTCGGTAGGCGCGGCTGCAAGGAAATATCGAACCGCATCGCTTGGGGGCTGTAGAGTGTCGCCCAGCAGGTGCCGCGCGTCCGCCCGGTAGTGAGGTCGAAATCGACCAGCTCGGCCGTGTTTATCCGCGCGCCACCGGTTCGCTTGGCCGCGCCCAGCAGCAGGGCCGCCCCGACACACGTGCCCAGCACCACCAGCGGCAGCGTGACCCACGCTACCCACGGACGCCGGACCAACTTCTCCACGAACAAGTAGCTCAGCGGGCCGAGCAACAACACGTAGCCGATCACCAGCGCCGCCACCGCGGGGAAACCGATCGCAGCGACGCTGGCAAACGAGCGACCCAATCGCTGCCGCAGCGCGCCGGCCAGGTCGTCGTAGCCGAGCGAGACCAGCTTCTGTTTCGTCTTGGTTTGGTCGGCGTCGGCCAGGTAGGGCCGCAACACCGATCGAACAAATGCCCTGCGACCAGTCCACTCGGCCAGCGGCGATTCCGCCAGATCGACGCCGACGAACACGATTTCACCGAGACCGCGCGCGGTGCGAATCACCAGCGGCAAATCGTTCCCCCGGCCGAACGCCTCGACCCGGCCGCTCACGTCGACCAATCGCGGCACGGGGATGTTCTGCTCGACGCCGCTGCGGCTGATCGGCTCACGGCTACCAGCAAAAGTCTCGATGGCTTGCGTTTGCGGCAAACGCACTAACTCGACAAATTTGCCGGGCAACAAGTTGGCCAGCGGCTCACCCTCGGCGAACCACTCCGGGGCCGTTCGACCCGCGATAACCACCAGTCGGCCGCCCAGCTCGACCCACTTTCGCAGCGCGGCCAGGCGTCGTTCGTCGGCGGCTAGCCGCGCACAGAATGCGGCGTCGTTGGTCGTCAGCACGAGTACGTCGACTCCGTCGTAACCGAACCAATCGGTCGGGAGTGCGTCGACGTCGGCGACGGTCACTACGCCTCGCGTCGCCGCAGCGTCGTCCAATTCCTCGTCGATGAGCGCCTCGTCGAGGCCGACGGAGCTACCCCCGAGTTGAACGACCAACTCGCCCGTCGACGGCAACGGCCGGAACCGCGAACCGCCGCCTCGGCTGCTGTCTGTGGATAACTTAGTTCGATCCAGCACGCGGTGATCATCCGACAGAAGCCTAACGGTGACTGCGCCGCCCAGGCGACCGGCACGGACGTAGACGAGCGTCGGCCGGCTGTCGACGACGGGCTCCGCGGTCGTCACCAAGACGCCGTCGCTGTCGGGGGTCGTCACCTCGATCGTGAGCTTCGACGACGACACGTCGCCGCCGGTCGTCACCCAGATCGGCGTCCAGTGGCCGACCTTGAACAGGCCATCGAAACCGACGTGGCAGTCGGCAAGGCGCGGCGCCGAATCCTCCGCCGCATGCGTCGACGGAGCACACAGCAGAACAGCAACCCCGCTGACCAGCAGTATCCACGACGGCGATTTCGTTCGCATGGTTGAGGCCGGGCCCATTACGGCTTTCCCGCGTCGTCGCAAGTACACACCAACTGTCCGCAGCCGGGGCAGCCGGCGCCGTACTTCTGCTGGATGGCCGCTGCCAGGTCGACGCCGGCCACGTTGGCGATCGTCGTGAGCCACGCCAGCACGTCGGCAAACTCGGCCGCCTGCTCCGCGGGCGTCCCTTCCCGCAAGGCCGCCGCCAACTCGCCCACTTCCTCCATCAGCCACATGAACGTGCCGTCGACGCCCCGCGCCTGGTCCTTCTCGAAGTACATCTCGCGGATCAGCCGCTGGAAGTCTTTGAGCGAAAGCGGGGGAGGGGGATCGGTCACGCGACGAGCATCCAACACGGGCTTTGACGACGGCGATCGCCGCCCACCTGTTGGGCCGGCGTCGTATTCATTATTCTACACTGACCGTCCCAGTAGCCGTAGCCGTCAAACGTAGCCACCAAGTTTATACGCGGAACATGCCCGAAGAGCCGATAGACGCCGAGTTTGTCACCGTCGCCAAGGTCGGCGCGATTCCCGAGGGCGAGGGGGCGTCCTTCCAGGTCGGAAAGCGGCTGGTGGCGATATTCAATCACCAGGGCCGCTACCTGGCAATCGACGACCTTTGCCCCCACATGGGCGCGTCGCTCGGCGCGGGCCATCTCGACGAGGAAGGTGTCGTGACGTGTCCCTGGCACGCCTGGCGATTCGACGCCTGTAACGGCAAGTGGGCCGATAACCCGCGGCTCTCGGTCGACACATTCGATGTCCGCGTCGTCGGGGACGAGATTCAAGTGCGAGTGAGTGCCGGCGCAAAGGGTTAGACACGGGACAAATCCCGCCGCTATTTGGCCGGCGTACGGGGCGTGACCGTCACTTCGACCTTCTGTTTGATCATGCCGGGCATCGTCTGGCCGCCGACGCTGATGTCAATCGTCAAATCCTGGTCGATCGACATCGAATGCAGCCGGCCCGCTTCTTGATCGAACAGCACCTCGCCGTTGGTCTTTTGTTCCTTCACCTTCATCTGCATCATCGCGTTGCCGGCGAGCTCCATCTTGAGCGACGGCCGGATCACGGCGTAGGTCGTGCCGTCGACGTCGCGGGTGCCATCGTACTTGTAGGTTGTCTCGACGGTTTGATTGCCGCCCGCTGGGTTCTTGACGTCGACTTTCGTGGTCCACTCCTGGCCCGGCGTCGGCGGATTCTCCGGCAGCACGAACGCGCCCTGCGTGATCATCGCCTTGAATTGCTCGATGGCGGCCTTCTCGCCGCCTGCCGCGCCGGGTCCCTTGGCGATTGCCGCCGCCATGTCGGGCGGGATGCGGACGTCGCTCACTTCTCCCCGCGGCGTCATCGTGACTTCAAACGCGCCGGCCGTCATCGCCTCGAACATCGGCGCGATCATTGCCGCCATGCCGACCGCCGGCCCCTCCGCCTGCGAGTCGTACTCGAAGCCCTGGCCGCCGGGCGACTTCCATTTTCATCTGAACCCGCTTGATCGCCTGCTCGATGACGGCGTCGCCTTTGTCGTCGACACCCTTTACGTCCCACTGCATGTTCATCGTCTGGTTCATCGACGTGTGCATCTGGCCCGTCTTGCCGGCGTCCATGTCCATGTTCATCTGTTGCGTCATCTGGTAATCGAGCTGCTCGCCGACCTTGAACTTCCACCGCAGCGGCTCATCGGCGCGGCCTGTGGACGAAAGAGCTGCCCAGCTCGCGACGGCGGCCAGCACAAGGAGACAACGGTTGGTGAACGCGATGCGCATGACAGATACCTCATTTTTCAAGTAGACCCTCGGCCGACAGGCCCGGATTATGACCGCTTTTCGCTGCGGCCGGTAGCCCGCTCGCGCTAGGCCCCCACGCGGAATTCCTCGCCCGGTTCCAGCACGATCGGCTCAGCCGCCGTGTGGGAGCGGACCCGCTCGGCCCAGGCCCGGGCATCCTGCTCGATGATCGGCCAGGTGTTGTAATGACAGGGGGCCACCTGCTCGGGATTGAGAAGTTTGATCGCGTCGAGCGAGTCGTCGGGGCCCATCGTGAAACGGTCGCCGATCGGCAGCACCGCTAGGTCGAGCCCGCCGCTGGCGATCAGTTTCATGTCGAGGAACAGCGCCGTGTCGCAAGCGAAATAGAGCCGCTCTTTGTCGAGCGTCAACAACCAGCCGCCCGGCACGCCGCCGTACGAACCATCCGGCATGCTCGAGCTGTGATGAGCGATCGTGAACTTCGCATGGCCGAAAGCCGTCTGCACGCCGCCGCCCGGGTTCATGCCGACTACTTTGTCTTCAGCCACATTCCGAGCCTTGAGCCACTCGCCGACCTCGAAGTTCGTGAGCACCGTCGCCCCGGTCCGGTTGGCGATCGCGATCGTGTCGCCCACATGATCGCCGTGGCCATGCGAGAGCAAAATGTAGTCGGCCCGCATTTCGTCCGACTTCACCGGCGCCGTCGGCGAGTCGTCCAGAAAGGGATCGACAAGCACTGTCTTGCCGGCCGTCTCAATCGACCAAGCGTTGTGGCCATACCAAATGATTTGCGTCGCCATGCTCATTCCTATCACTTGCCGCGCAAAATCGCGTTCATGTTTTTCTTGTACGCTTCGACACCCGGCTGGCCGTAGGGGTTGATGCCGATCAGCCGGCCTTCGACCGCCGTGGCGAGCATCATCAATTGGAAAAACTGCCCGATCGCCAATTCGTTGAGCTGCGTGAGGTGCAAGTCGGCCGTCGGGCGATGGTCGTCGCGGTAGGCTTTATTTGTGCCAGCGATCGCCGCCGCCATCACCTCGGGCATCGTCTTCGCGGCCAACTCGTTGAGGCCGTCCTGGTCGAATTCGCTCTTTCCGATCGCCACCGGCTCGCGGTCCGAATGGTCGACGATCAGGTTGGTGATCAACTTGTCGCGTCGGCCTTGTTGATGCTGCTGGCCGCGGGAATGAAGGTCGCGCGTGTTGACCACCGTCAGCGGCAGCGCGCCGCGTTCCTGCTTGCCGAGGCTCTCGGCCAGCAGTTGGTCGTACCACAAGCCGACCCCCTCGAGCCGCTTACCCCACGTCGAAAGGACGCGCGTGTGGCAGCCGCAGCGCTCCTCCATCAAGTGGTAGACGCCGACCAGGTTGAGCACGAGGTTCTTCTCGACCGGCGCGGTGCGGAAATGCTCGTTCATCTCGACCGCCCCCTTGAGCAATTGCTCGCAGTCGAGTCCAAGGACCGCCGCCGGCACCAGGCCCACGGCCGAGAGCACCGAGTACCGGCCGCCGACGCCGTCCGGCACGGGAAACATCTCGCCGCAGCCGAGCGCCTTGGCCAGGTTGAACAGCTTGCCGCTCGTGCCGGTCACCGGCACGACCAGCCGCGCGATTTGGTCGGACTTGTTTCCGAGCGTGGCCCGCAATTCGCGCAGCAGGATGCGAAATGCCGCGGCCGTCTCGAGCGTGCCGCCGCTCTTGCTGATCACGACGATGCCCCAACGGTCGCCGCGACTCTCCAACAGCCGCACCAGGTCCAACAGTGCGTCGTTGTCGACGTTGTTCCCGTCGAAATACAACCGCGGCCGGCCGCGCCGCATCGTCGGCTGCACTTCGTTGTAGAACTGGTGGCAGCACGACTCGAACAGAGCCCGTGCCCCCATGTACGACCCGCCGATCCCCAGCACCACGACGCTGTCGACCTCGCCGGCGAGCCGATCGGCCGTCGCCTTGATCCGCCCCAGCTCGCTCGCCGCGCCTTTGTCGCCCAGCTCGGCCAGCAGCCGATTGGGCATTTCATGGAACCCGGCGTCGAGCGGCTCCTTCTCCGCGGGCACCTTGCCGCCGCTGGCCCAGAGCTTCGCATCGGCAAGCACTTCGGCCCGGGCAGCGTCCAGCTTGGGCGCCAGCGCGGTCAGATCATCGCGGCCGATGCCGCCCGGCGTCAAAAACACCCCGGCCGGATCATAGGAAACTAGCGTCATCGGATGGGTCCCTCCATGCGGCTACGGGATTCTCAGGTCTCGCTCGTTTGCGCGACGCAACTCGCGAAATGTGATTGTAACCGCCCACCGCCCGCTCACCAGGGGCGTATTTCGCGCGCCCTTGCGAAACACAACATTTTTGCGAGGATGGACGATCTCGTGGTGGCAGGAACTCGCTTGAGTTTCGGCGCTGCCGTCGACGTCAAAATTACCTGATCCCCGACTCCGGACTCCCGACCCCGCCACCATGGATATCCAAGACCTCACCCGCGAACTGCACGTTAAGAATGACACGAAAATCGTGATGTACGTCGGCGACGGCCTCGGCGGCCTGCCGCAACAGCCCGGCGGCAAGACCGAACTCGAAGCCGCCAACACCCCCAACCTCGACGCGCTGGCCAAGCTCGGCGTCTTGGGCAGCAGCATCCCCGTGCTCCCCGGCATCACCCCCGGCAGCGGACCGGGGCACCTGGGGCTATTCGGCTACGACCCGGTCAAGTGCCTCATCGGCCGCGGCGCGCTCGAGGCCACCGGCATCGGCTTTCACTTGCAAGAGGGCGACGTCGCCATTCGCGCCAACTTCTGCTCGCTCGACGCCGAGGGCAACATCACTGACCGCCGCGCCGGCCGCATCCCGACCGAAGAGAGCGCCCACTCGCCGTAAAGCTCCGCGACGTGAAGATCCCGGGTGTCGAGGTGTTCGTCGAGCCAGTGAAGGAGCATCGCTTCGTGGTCGTCTTCCGCGGCAAAGGCCTCGGCGGCCACATGCACGACACCGACCCCCAGCAGACCGGCGTCCCGCCGCTCGACCCCACCGCCATGGACAAAGACAGCGAGCGAACCGCCCAAGTCGCCCGCGAGTTCGTCATGCAAGCCTGCGTGTTGCTCAAGGGCCAACCCAAGGCGAACGGCCTCACGTTGCGTGGCGTCTCCGGCAAACCGAATCTGCCGAGCTACGAAGACGTGTACGGCCTACGGGCCGGCGCGATCGCCGTCTATCCGATGTACAAGGGCCTCGCCCGGCTGGTGGGCATGGACATCCTCGGCAAGCCGCAAACTCTCGACGAGCAAATGACCCTGCTCGAAGAGAATTGGTCGAAATACGATTTCTTCTTCATCCACTTCAAGTACACCGACTCGAGCGGCGAAGACGGCAACTTTGCCGCCAAGGTGAAGCGGACCGAAGAATTCGACGCCGCCGTGCCGCGGATCACGGCCCTGAAGCCGGACGTGCTCGTCGTGACCGGCGACCACAGCACGCCGAGCATGCTCTCCAGCCACAGCTGGCACCCGGTGCCAACGATGATCGTCGCCAAAAACTGCCGCACCGACGGTTGCCAGTCTTTCGGCGAAAGCGAGTGCCTCCGCGGCGGCCTGGGCCAATTCGAAGCCAAGTACATCATGTCGCTGGCGCTGGCCAACGCCGGCCGGCTCGGCAAGTACGGCGCGTAGCGGCGCATCCTTCGACACTTGGCGGGCGCGCCGCGTGACCGTAGCCACTGTACGGAAAATCGATTCCCGTAAGCAACGACACTGTGGCAATCAATCGCCAACTCACATTTGACCCCATCTTTCACGCTTGCGGTACTCCCGGCTTAGACCAGAGGTAGTCCGAAATGGCTGACGACGAAGTACCAGCGAGCAATCTTATCAATTTGGGGCGAAAGATCGTGGTACTGAAGAATCCGTCGATCTGGGGAGGCAAACCTTATCGAGAAGCAATAAACGAGTTCATCGAGCTTTCAAATGCATGTGGCTTCCACGGTCTGAATGACGCCGTCACACACCTAAAGGACGTAGTGTTTTATGTAGACTCAGGTACTGATGCGATTCTCCCAGGTAGCAAAGAGCCGCTCGAATTCAATGCGGGCACGCTTGATGCAATGTTGAAGAAGGTGGGGCAACGAAACAAGATTCGCGTCATTGGTACACAGCCTCTACCGGAGCTTGCGGAATTGGCAACTCGGCTCGGGAGGCCGCTGGAAGATCATCAGGAAGCGCTGCGGTCCGATGCGATTAATTGCCTTCAACTCAAGTTGGCTCGCCCGGCTATCGTCGTCGCATGGGCATTGGGCTACGATCTAATCCGCTCTTGGATTCACAGCGACCCGCAACGATTGCAGGATTTCAACGCCCAACTTAGAAATCCGCATATAGTTGACTACCACGAATTCTTTTTGGTGGGCGAGCAACGAGTACTTGAAACGTGCCGTGACGCAGGCGGGGCCCTTGCGGGGTTCACGGGTAAGACTTTCCGCAAGCTCCATTCGATGCTGGATGATAGAAACAATTTTGCCCACGCGAATTACGATGCAGCAACCGCAGAAGAGGCCACCGTGTACGTGCAGCGATTGGTTCGAATCGTGACCAGCCGACCGTTTGTTTGATCTTTTGGGGAATACCGGGACATTCTACTTTTTAGAGAACCAGAATGTCCCCTCCGCTCGCGCCTTTTCTTGCCTAGCCACGTCGCTTGCAACGTGCGCCCATTGTGATCGAGACAGACAACGTGCCAACGACCAATAGCGCCATGCTCGCGGGTTCCGGCACCACGTTGCTTGCAAGGCCAGCCGCCATCGCCATCCCGTCCGTCTCACCCAATTCATCCCGCCAGATCGTGTAGTCCGCCGCATCGACGATGCCGTCGCCATTGGCATCGCCCTCACCGCCGGCCGTCACACTCTTCCCGACGCTTTGCTGCCAGGTTGCGTAATCGGCGGCATCCACGAGTCCATTGCCGTTGAAGTCGGCCCACGGCAATTGATGCGCCCAAGCGTCCACGGCGTATCGATCGAAGTTGCAACAAGGATCGCTTGAGCCACCAGTCAAATGCAGCAGCGGCCCCGTAATCGTTGCCTGGAGCCGGATTGCTTGTCCCTGGCCGTCGGCACCAAGAAAGAACAAATCATCCGGCACCGAGAACGTGCCCGTCAGCCCGCTAAGATTCAGCGTCTTGTCGAGGTCCCAGCCCGGCGAGGGCAGGGGAGTGGCGCGGCGCGGATCGTACAAGATTGCCTCGACGTCAGTGAACTGAGCAAATGGCTCTATCGAAGGTGACTGAGCCGTCGGTCCGCCCGTGTCATAGTTGTAGCCCGTCACCAAGCCAAACCGCCCCAGTATATTGAGCGGCATGTCGTTGCCGGTGCTGCTGGTCACGTCGACCGTGCTCTTGGACGTGATGAACCGATAGTTCCGCAGCAGATCGGGCGGATCGGCGACCGCCACGCTGCTGGCCATTGCGGCCGCAGCGAGCCCCACCAGCATCGTCAAAACCAACCCGTGTCGTGCAACCATAGGACACCTCCTGGAATGACGACATCCCCTTCCCCAGCGCCGACATTTTACTGCCGCAAAACGCCCAATGCAAATCCCGCACGATTCCTTGCAGGTATTTTGCTCTCCAGCCACAGGGGCGCAACGGAAATGGACCGTTCCCCTGTGGATTCTGCAACGGCGGACAGCGCCCAATTGGCTCGCTCTGCTCCCGCACTCAATCAGCACTGAACTCAACGCCAACAACTCTGCCACCGGAAAATGACACTATACCCCAGTCGGAGTTGAACGCCGCGTCGTTCGAATGGCGAAAGACCAAGGAATCACGAATGACTAACTGATTCGAAGGCGAAGTCTCTATGGAATACTGCGAGCCACTCCCACCAATGGTTAATGTGCTGGGTGCGTCGGAGGGGAAACTGTCGGGAGGAGCCGGCCATCCGGTACCCTCCATGTAACCACCCATGATCTGTCGAACCTCTGCTTCGGTCATGCCGACATGAACACGCGCAAGGTCGCGCAGGAACGGTTTCCGGCTCGTCCAGTCGACGAAATAGAGCGCTGCGATGATGGCGATAACTGCCGCGAGCACACCGATACGACCAAGCTGACTTCGAACAGGCACAGGCCGAATCAGCGCAATAGCAAACACGACGGCAACGGAAATGTACAGCCACCAAGCGACCGGGTAACCGACGCCGACTTCACACATCGCGAACAGCACGAGTGCGAGCGTCGCTATAGAGGTGAGAGCGATACGCATGGTTGAGTAGGCCGACAACGAAAGTCAGCTGTCCGTTTCGAGATACCGGAGTGAGTGACAATATACCATTTAGAGAGTACAAACGCCAAACCAGGCTGCCTCGGTCACTTCGGGAGTTCAACGCCGGAGGTGCGGAGTCGTACAGCCAGCTGCCGCAGCTTCTGGACATCGATCTGTCAGCGACTGCTCCCGTATAGCCGCTTCGTGTGGGCGACCTCAGCAAGATGTCGGCTAACGTGGAAATCCGCCGCCTGGCATCGAATTCATGTGGCAAGAAGAAGCCAAAGAAGAAGATCGCCATGACGATCAGTCCGATGATGGCCATCACAATTCGAAACGTAACCCACCGATTGGCCGCCTGACCGATCAGACCGTCGCCGAGCCGCCACGTGTCGGACCGTTCCATGAGCAACTTGGCTTTTGCCTGCACAAATTCTGCATCGGTAAGCGTGCCGGCATCCCGCAGCTCTTGAAGCTTCCGCAATTCGTCCGATAGCGCCATGGGAGTAATTCTCCATTTGGTGGACCGCGAAAACTGATCCGCCCATTCTCAATCGAGCAGGTCGCCCGTTAGTATACCTCTGCCGAGACAGAACGACAAATCGAACGCTGGACCGCCTGGTGCGCCACGCGCCTGGTTGCGAGTGTTCTCTTCACGGTGTCGAGAAAGAACGAAGCCCTGCGAAAGCGCGAGACCCGGCTTCGTGTTCAACCTGGCAGGGTGTGCGTCGCGTGAGTGACCGCCGCGCCGCGCGCAATGCCGCAGCCACCATCGCGGCTTCTGTCAGCTCGGCGTCGGTTGCACCCGCCTTCCGTGCGTTGCCGCTGTGGATGTCGATGCAATACGGGCATTGCGTCGTGAGCGCCACCGCCACCGCAATCAGCTCCTTGTATTTCACTGGGATCGCCCCCTCGGCGACGGCCGCCTTGTCAAAAGCCCAAAACGCCTTCATCACTTCCGGCGCGAGACTGTCCATCTTCTTCAGTTTGGCGAGATTCTCTTTGTGGTACATAAATTCCATTGCGTCCGCTTGTTGATGGTTATGAACACGCGATTAAGTGACATCACCCTACACGACAGGCCGACCGCCATGGCAAGCGCCACGCGACTAAAAGGCCAGGGCGCTAGCGTCGCTCGCCCGCCGTTATGGTAGCGAGTGGATGCAGTATAACCGCCGCGAAGGAGAAATTCCAAATCGCGTTTCGTCGGCCATTCTCCAATTTCAGCACTGGAGGTGTTGCATTGCGTAGGCAGGTGCGACAGCGCCTGGGCACCTTTCCGAGGTCCGCTCAGCGGACTGCTATTCAGCCCTCCCGGCGGCGCGCGGCTGTGTCGCCGGTACCAGTAATATCTTCACGGGGTAGTCCTGCTTGAGAGTGATCGATGTCACAGGGTCGCCTTCGGTGCCGCGATCAACGCGAGATTCGATTGCATCAGGCGGCAGCCGACTTGCATCTATTTGGAATGGTCCGATGTAGGTCTGCGTGGTCTGCATTTGATAGATGGTCAAAGTTCGGTCCGCAGCCCGATCACCGAGGTAGCACCCCTCAGCCGAGAAAGCGAGCGGAGCAAGCAGAAAAAACTTAAACGCGCGATTCATGTGGCAATTCCACGGGCCGCCAAATGACCAAGCTCAGTCGCCCGCCAGCAAGCAAGCGGGATTCCACTACTTCGTATATCCGCTCCAACAGCACACTCTCAATGCGGCCGAAACTCTTCCCCGATCCCATCGACAAACAGCTCGACCCGGCCGCAGCGCTCGCAGACATAAACGTCGAACTTCTCCTTGTTCACGAACAGCTCGCCGATGTCGCCCAGCACTCCCCACCGCGTTCCCTCGTGAAACGCCTTGGTGCCGACGTACGTCAAATCCTTCTCACACCGCGGACACGTCATCGGGTTCATGGACTGATTCATTGGACACTCCTTTTTGCGATCATTCTATCGCCGGCCAATTTTGCCGGTCAAATCCGCTGCATGAAAGGACATTCGCCGGCCGCACCCGAGAATTGTCCGCCGAAAGTCGGCAATCGTGCGGACGGATTCCCAAAGGCCGCTATAATTGGAGCGACACGCAGCGAACACCTGGATCCCGACACCTGCCTCCCGGCTCCTTCCCCACCATGGCCAATCGCAACACGCTCGGCGGCGTCATTCACACGTACCAGAAGTACGACCCGGCGCGGTTTCCCAGCCCGACGCAGCCGCCGCCCGATCTGGTGTCGCCGGCGCTCGAGCACATGCTGATGTTCGGCGAGCGGCGCGAGCTGACCGAGGAAGAGCTGGCCCGGGCGATTCGGCTCGACCCCAGCCAGATCGCCGGCCTCGGCCCGAGCATCGACGCGCTGATCGCGATGCTCGAAGAACGCAAGCGGAAGATCCTCGCGCAAGTACGAGACGCGCAGCGTTCGCAAGAAGGCCCACGCGGCGTTTCACACGCAGGCGGCCGAGGTGAAGCCGCCCACGCAAGTTGCGCGAGGTGTTCTATCGCGTCGTCAAGACGGAGCAGATCCGCGACCTGGAGCGGCTGTGGTACGCCGCGGGCGACGACCAATCGCCGTTCGCCGGCCACCTGGTGCAGCTTGATCGAGCGGCTCGGCGACAAGTATCAAGTCGACGAGCTGGCGGCCAAGTACGAGTTCACCGGCCACGAGTCGCTGACCGTGCCGCAGGCCCTCGCGGTCAAGGAAGAGCTCGAGAAGATCGACGAGCTGCTCAAGCAACTCGAAGAGGCCCGCAAGACGGCCCAGATCGGCATCATCGACATGGACCTCTTGACCGAGTTCGCCGAGCCGGGCGACATCGAGCAGCTCAGCGCACTGCAGCAGCAGATTCAAGACTACCTGCGCGAGCATGGCCGAGCAGCAGGGCCTCGAACAGCACGCGGGCAGCTTCCGGCTCACGCCCAAGGCGTATCGGCTGTTTCAAGGCAAGCTGCTGGAGCGGTTGTTTCAGCGAGCTGGCCCCGTCGCGGACCGGCCGGCATCACGGGCCCGGTCGTCGGCGAAGGCGCGGTCGAGCTGCAAACAACCAAGCAGTACGAGTTCGGCGACTCGATCGCCAACCTCGACATCCCGGGCACGTTCATCAACGCGCTGGTGCGCAACGGCCCCGGCACGCCGGTCCGCTTCTCGCAGGACGACATCCAAGTGCACCGCACGCGCAACACGCCCAAGTGTGCCACCTGCGTGCTGATGGACATGAGCGGCTCGATGCGCTACGACGGCCAGTACATCAACGTCAAGCGGATGGCCCTGGCGCTCGAAGGGCTGATCCGCCGCGAGTACCCGGGCGACTGGCTGCGGTTCGTCGAGATGTACACGTTCGCCAAGCTGGTCGAGCCGGGGCGGATCGTGAACCTGATGCCCAAGCCGGTGACGGTGTTCGACCCGGTGGTGCGATTGCGGGCCGACATGAGCCGCGACGACGTGAGCGAGCATCGCATCCCGCCCCACTTCACGAACATGCAGCACGGCCTGTCGCTCGCCCGGCGGCTGCTCGTCGACCGACGACACGCCGAACCGGCAGATCGTGCTGATCACCGACGGCCTGCCGACCGCCCACTTCGAAGGCGCAGATGCTCTACCTGCTCTACCCGCCCGATCCGCGGACCGAAGCGGCCACGATGCGCGAAGGCGGCCTCTGCCAGCGCGAAGGGATCACGATCAACATGTTCCTGCTGCCCAGCTGGTCGCAAACCGAGGAAGACGTGCGGTTCGCCTTCCGCCTGGCCGAATCGACCACCGGCCGGGTCTTCTTCACCGCCGGCCGCGACCTCGACCGCTACGTCGTCTGGGACTACCTATCTCACCGCCGGGAGCTGATAAACTGAGAGCTGCTCTCTCTCAGCAATCGTCTGCACACGTAATGGGTTGGCAACGTCGTCGTGGTGAAGTGCTGTGTCATGATTGGCGGCTTCTGTCATCGATTGGGCGCTCCGACACGAATCATACGCCGCGGGAGCGCGTTGATTTGCCTTGTTGCAGTCTTAGTTTTGCTCGCTGCAGCTAATCGATCATTTGCGACGGATGCCATCGCGGCGTGCCGCATCACCGTCGTCGATGCGGAGAACGGCTGGCCCGTGCCGCTGGTGGAACTGCGCACCGTGCACAACGTGGCGTTGGTCACCGATAATGCCGGCGTCGTAGCCTTCGATCTGCCGGAGCTGATGGGCCGCGAGACTTGGTTCTACGTTGCCGCCGACGGCTACGAAGTGCCCGCCGATGGCTTCGGCAATCGCGGCGTGCGGCTCACGCCGCAACCCGGCGACTCGCTCACCATTAAAGTCAACCGCACGATCATCGCCAAGCGGCTGGGCCGGATCACGGGCGCCGGGATCTTTGGCGAATCGCAAAAGCTTGGCGACGAACGTGATTGGCCGGAGACTGGCGTTCTAGGGCAGGACAGCGTTCAGAATGCCGTTCATCGCGGCCGGATGTTCTGGGCCTGGGGCGACACCAACATCGCCCGTTACCCGCTCGGCATCTTTGACACGACTGGCGCGACGACCGACGTACGTCCCCTCGCGTCGTTCGAGCCGCCACTGCACTTGAAGCTCGACTACTTCCGCGACGACGCCGGCCAGCCGCGCGCGATCGCCAAACTGCCCGGCAATGGCCCGACCTGGATCAGCGGCTGCGTGAGTCTTCCCGACAAGTCGGGCACGCCGCGACTCGTCGCCAGTTACGCGAAGATCCGCGGATTCCTAACGCCCTACGAATTGGGCCTCTGCGTCTGGAACGACGAGTCCGAGAATTTCGAGAATCTACGCACCGTGTGGAACAAGTCCACCGCCGCATCCGAGTGTCCGCCCATGCCGGCCGGCCATGCGGTCGTGATCGACGGCGAGCATGGCAAACGCACGGTCCTCTTCGGCGACCCGCTGCCCAAGCTCCGCTGCGAAGCGACGTTCGAGGCCTGGCAGGATCCAACCAAATGGGAACGACTCACGCCGCAGCGGGCGCTCAAGTCGACCGCCGACGGATCGGTGGTCAAACCGCATGCCGGCTCGATTGCCTGGAATGGCTTTCGTCATCGCTGGGTCACGGTGTTTCACGAAGCGGACGGAAAACCCTCGAACCTCGGCGAAGTCTGGTACGCCGAAGCCGACGCGCCCACCGGCCCGTGGGGCCCAGCCATCAAGGTCGTCTCCCACCGCAACTATTCGTTCTACAACGTCGAGCTCCACCCAGAGTTCACGCCGCCCGACTCGCCAATCCTGCTCTTCGAAGGCACCTACACGACCCTCTTCGCCAACCACCCCGAGCCCACCCCACGGTACGACTACAACCAAATCCTGTACCGCCTCGACCTCGACGACCCACGGCTCGCACCGGCTCAACACAATCGATAGATTCAAGCCGCGACCTCGACCGCTATGTCGGCACTATCTCTCGCCGGCGCGAGTTGATCCACTAGAAACAATGTCGAAGCCGCCGGAGGCCGTCACCCGTCGTAGAAAAATGTCCCTAACGGCAAACGTTTCCGAACGGTAGTGCCAGCGCACCTGGGAGTAATTAAAGGGGACGGGAGTCATTGTTTGTAGAATTGACTCCCGTCCCCTTTACTTACTCCTGCGAGCTTGTTGCGCAGTTCGCTTTTCAGTTTCTTGAAATATGCCGAACGATCGTACATAGCATCCGTCCTCATTTGTCGAATGGCGGACTGGTAATGAGACGCACCATACGCTCAACGTATGCTGTCGCCTCTGCTGGGCTGGCCGTTGCGTAGTTTGCGTGGGCGAAGTCGTTGCGCTGGTCGAGCAAATTGTGTAGATCGCGGAATGTCCGGTCTGTAAATCGTTGCAAGTTCGCGTCTTGTGAGTCACGACAAATCTCAAGAAAGCGATATTCGCCGAGTCGAAAGTAGTCGTGGTAGTCGACAATACTCGTCGGCTCGCTAGATCGGCGCGCTTTCGCCAATTGTGTGTTGAACGCGAGTAACCGTTTTGGATCGCTGTAAACCCACGATCGAACAAGGTCGTACCCCAATGCCCACGCCATAACGATTGCGGGGCGAGCAAGGTGGGCTTTCAGACAAGTAATAAGATCGTCGTGTAACGCTTTGTGATGAGGCTCCGGACAAGGTAGGTTGAGCAGCGTCAGCGGCGGTTCGATGTCAGTCAGGATTACGGTCGTGCGCAAACCTTCCGCGACAAGTACTCTGTGTACGCCCTCGCACATCTTTTTCAGATCCGATGCCTGTCCAGGTGCGACGTTTGGACCGCGGACGCCTCTTGCGATCTTCAGACCGTCGAGAAATCCTGCCGCCGCCACTGAATCCCGAAAACCACAGCTTTTGGCCAAATCTAAGAATATGTCCCTCGAACGTTCGTAGTCGTCGGCTGCCCAATTGTCAGCGTTAATCAGCGCACAAACACTCCTTCCCAGGTTAATCAAATCATTGGCGGTCAATTGACTAAGTGACATGTGGACACCTTGATTCCATACCGCGGCAATCAGTGACGCTGATGACCAAAGATGGTATTCTAGCGCTTGTCTACCGCATTGGGAACACTCACCCACCGTACGGCGATTGAGAACCACCGGGTCAACGAAGCAATACGACATGTCAGCGACAAATCGAGACACCTGGCTGCGCATCCTCCACTGGGATAAAGGTCAAACGGAATCTGAGCGATTTGCGGCTGACTTGCTCGGACTCGATGGCTTTCACTCGATTGTCCCGTCTCACCCCCTCGGTGGTCCTGATGGGATGAAGGACATCGTGCTCAAGAAGGAGGGCCTTCGATGGATTGCCGCAGCTTACTTCCCCAATCGCGAAGTACGCTTCGCGGAGGTGCAGAAGAAATTCGCTGCCGATTTCGCTGGAGTATCAACCAATGGCGCGGACGGTTTTGTATTCGTGACGAACCAGCCTCTTTCTCTCACCGAAAGGGCGAAGCTCGAAGACCACGCAGGCAACACGACCATTGAAATCTATGACCTCGAACGGCTTCGTGTGATGCTTGATAGCCTTCGCGGCGTACCGTTTCGCCAACGATACCTTGGCATTCCTATCTCGGGAGAGGACCTGGTAGCGGCAGTTGGTCAGCTTGGCCAAATCATGGCGACGACAGCATCAAAGGCCATTAGCGAGGGATTACCCAGGAGCGTCGTATTGGAACTACCCACTTCCGGAGAATATTCACTCGCCGAACTAGCTCACTTCGCCAAGGACCAAGGAAAGTCTGAAATGCATCGAGCGTACGTAATTGATCGAAACCTCCTTCCCGCGTTTTCCAATCCCGACCATCCAGTACCACCGATCATTCTGTTAGATGATTTTCCGACGGAATTTGCCGACTGTTATCGAGTTGCCCACGAAGTCGCGATGCTGTTGTTTTTCCTTCAGCGATGCATCGGACTTTCGCATATGGATCGGCTGAACCTCGAAATGCGAATGCAAATCGCTCGAGTAGTTGAGCGATTATGGCGGTGTACGATTCGTTTACGGCCGTTAATAAACAAGTGCCAGCCGACGCTTCTCATGGTAGCTGCCAATCGAGTCAATTCCTCTTGTGCCCACTTGGTCGTCTATATGAGTGCGTGCCATTTCCTTCAGGAAGTTGTGCAAGCGTCTGAACAAACGGGATACACGTCTGCCTCTCAAGCCTTGGGGGAGGCGAGTGAAAGTGATACTTTGCCATATGATTCAGAGCAGGTAGTGGCGAAATGGCCGGATATCGTTCGATCGCTTCGCAACAACTTGACTGTTCATGAAGGGTTCAGGCTGTTAAGTGACGCATTCTATGATCTTTCCGCCGAAGCGATGCGTGCGGTTCGATACGAGAAAGGACTCCCGATCATTCCGGCATGGATGAGATTGTTGGGGTCGAGTGATACACGTGGCTAGATCATTCGACTGGGCGTAGCGCCAAGCGGCGGGCGAGGAATCGAGTGAACTATGAGAGTGAACTGTAAGGGGACGGGAGTCAATTCAAGCGAATCGCGACGCATGATCAGCGTGAATCAGGCAGAGCAGAAACGCGGAGAGTCGACAGCTCGAACGGCCACCACTTTGCTCCGCGATCTCCCCGGGCTCTGCGTTTCAGGTCGAAAAACGGTTCGAGAGCCGAACCTATTCCGGTGGCACTTTCTGCGGATCAATTTCCAGCTTTTGTTTCGGTCGCTTCGTGGCCAACTCCATTCACTCTGTGGCCTCCGTGGCGAAATTGCAAAGTCGAATGCATCCTGTGGGAGGCCTTTCTGAGGCCAATTGAATGTCGATTTTCGGGCAGGATCGGCGTCGGAGACGCCTCCCACACTTGCGTCGCGGAGGGGGACAGTCCCGGTGGCCGAAAATAGTCGTTGAAATCCCTCCCGCGACTCGCTAGAAAGGTACTGTACAAATAGGCAGATTGCCGAATCGCTCGGCGCTGGTCGACGATCGCTGAGCGCTTGACCGCCTAGCGCCTATCCAGTTCTTTGGCAACCTGAACCACGTCTGGCCGACGGCTGACAGCCGAGAGCCGAAAGCCACTCCTCTCCCGGCTGCGCTACCGCTGTGCCGGCCCCATTGGTCATTTCCCCGATCCTCCCGACTCCCGACACCCGGCTCCTGCTCCCTGCTTCCTCGGACTCTATCGGACAAATCGCAGACGCGTTTTGTCCGCCGGAGGGCGCGAGTCGCCCGCGATTTCAGGTTCGATCCGCCGATCGCACCCGACAATTCGAGTGTCAATTGTCGTCTCGAATCGAGTTTGCCGGCCGCGAGCGAGCGCAAGCGTCGTGCTGGCCAGGATTTGCGAGCCGGCCAAAAAACACCCCCCGGACAAATCGCAGTGAACCCCGAGCGCGAAGACGATTTGTCCGAAGTGTCCCAGTCACGGCAGGACAAATCGGATGTCCGGTGTCTGGTGTCGGTGTCTCGGTGGGAATCCGAGAGGCAATCTGTGTCCGTCCCCTTTCGACTCCCTGCTCTCTGCTCCTCGCTCCCTCTCCAACCCATTCGCGCAACGGTTTACGAACTGTCTTGTGGGGACCGACCTGGTCCAGCGCGTCGATTCGTGGCTAGGACCAGCCGTGCGATCCGGATATATTACCCAGTCGCGTGGCCCGACCGAGGCAGGCGAACGAGTAGAAGCCGCAAGTTTCCACGCGGGCGTCGCACCCTTTTTGAGAATATCTGCTGTCGAATCGCAGAGAAACGCGGTTGCGACCGTCAATCGGTCGATGTCCAAGAAAAGTGCCCTTTGCGCTGTTGTGCCCCCAGATTCGTCTCGACACGCCGATTCCGATTGCCACGCCGCCCAATCGCAAAGATATTCGATCGCAACTACCGACGAGCCCCTTCACGGAGAATTGCCTTGCGTTTTACCCCACTCCGCCGCGCCGCGTTTTGCCTGGTCGCTCTCGTCTCGTTTCATGCTTCATTGGCCGCGGCGGCGCCGTCGAGCGACGTGTTGCTGCCGGCTGCGACCAAGGGCTACGTCTCGGTTGCCAAGCCGGAGCAGGCTCAGCAGCGATTCAAACAAACGCAATTCGGCCAATTGCTCGACGACGAGGTGATGAGCACCTTTGTCAAAAGCCTCGAAACGCAGCTGAAGGACAAGTTCGGGTCGATGACCAGTCGGCTCGGCTTCACCTGGGACGACCTGCAAGGCGTGGCTTCCGGCGAGTTGAGCTTTGCGATCATCGAGCGGCCCAAGCACGACGCCATCCTGTCGATCACGATGGACGTGACCGGCCGCGACGCGGCGGCGAAGAACTTTCTTGCCGCGGTCGACAAGCGGCTCACCGTCCGCGGCGGCGTGAAACGCGAAGTTCAATCGGCCGGAACGAAGCTCACGGTCTACGACGTCCCCGCGAAGAACGGCACCGACGACCCGCAGCAGACCGTCTACTTCACCCGCGACCACCTGCTGGTCGGCATCGGTTCGCTGGACGAAGCCGAAGCGATGTTGAAGCGTTTCACCGGCTCGCCGCAGGACAATCTGCGGTCGGTCGTCAGCTACCAGCAGACGATGGCTCGGGTGCGGCAAGCGTCCGGCGCGTTGCAACCCGAGGCACGCGCCTGGGCCGATCCATTCGGCCTCACCTACGCTCTGCGAACGCTCGACAAGGACGCCCGGCTGCGCGAGGACAAGGACCTGGCGAAGATTCTCGAGCAGCAGGGCTTCGACGCAATTCAAGGCATCGGCGGTTTTGTAAACATGCTGGCCGCGGGCAACTCCGACGTCCTCTATCGCGTGGCCGTCTACGCGCCGCCCGTGAAGGGCAAGGAGAACGACCCGCTCCGCTGGAACATGGCCATGCAGATGCTGCAACTGCCGAACACGCCCACGCTGCTCCCGCAGTCGTGGGCTCCGCGGATGTGTGCTCGTTACGCGACCTACAATCTCGACGTGCTCAATGCCTTCGACCACTTCGGCACGTTGTTCGACGCCATCGAGGGCCACAAGGACGCGTTCAAGACGTCGATGGAAGGCATCGAGCAGGATGCCTACGGCCCGCAGGTAAACATTCGCAACGAGCTGGTTGCCCACATGGGCAACCGCTTCACGCTGATCACCGACTACAAGACGCCGATCACCATCAGCAGCGAACGGTCGGTGATTGCCATCGAGGCCAAGGACGAGAAGCAGCTGGCCGACACCGTTAGGCGGATCATGGAGAAAGAGCCGGACGTCGAGCGCCGCGAGTTCGGCAATTTCGTGATCTGGGAGCGCGTGCCGGAGGACGCCACGATCCAGGAGCTGGAGATCGACGCGCCCGGTTTGAGCCCGCTGTCGGCCGACGAATCCAAGCCGGCCGCCGAGGGCGACGCCGACCAGAAGGAACACGTACTGCCCAACTCGGCGGTGTGCGTCGCCTTCGGGCAGATGCTGATTGCCTCCGACATTCAATATCTCGAAGAGCTGATCAGCGAACACACCGAGCGCGACATGCTCACCTCCAGCGGCGACTATCAGCTGGTGTTTGCCCGCATGAACCAGCTCGTCACCGGCCCGCGCTGCGGCTGGTCATTCGTCCGCACGGACGAAGCCTTCCGGCCGACCTACGAGTTGATCCGCCAAGGCCGCATGCCGGAATCGGAAACGATGTTTGGCAAATTCCTCAACCGGATGCTCACGACCGAGGTCGAGAAGGAAGAGGGCGTGCTGCGGAAACAGCGTCTCGACGGCAGCGGCCTGCCCAACTTCGAAATGGTCCGCCGCTACTTCGGCCCGGCCGGCCGCGTGCTGGTGAGCGATAAAGACGGCTGGCTGCTGACCGGCACCGTGCTGCAAAAAGAAGCGCCGGCCCGTGTCGCGGAGCGTTAAGCGGCGAGCGGTTCGGTTCACGATTTGTTGCCTCACGGTCCGACCGTATCGGACAATCGCGCCCAGCCCCGACGATTTTCGCAATTTGTCGGCATGTGTTGCCCACTTGCTTTGCTAGCTCTTTGCCCTGCCATGCATTCCATTCTGTCACCGCCGCGGGGGTCCCAACTTTGGGCGACGTTATTCACCCGTTTTGTCGCCGGCGTCTCGTCGAACCTCCGTGATTTCCGGAGCGAGTCCCGTTGGTGAGCGCACAAAATGGGGCTTCCTTTTGTCGCTTACTGTGCGCGACGCCGAACCAAGGTGCGCGCCAAGATGCCAAGGGCGCCAAGAAAGCGCGGACCAAGCGCTGGCCAATACCGAATCGCTAAAAGCTAATCGTTAAGAGCTGACAGCTGCTGTGTCAATTGTCAAAGATCAACATACCTGTCACGACCAACTGCGGAGGAAGTTGCCTCGACGTGTTTATGGCGGAGGAACCGTTGACGGTCGTTTGCGGTACGTGTTCATTTGTATAATGTCGCGGGTCGATGAAAAGCCCCGATTTTCGGCCGGGGGGGGATTTTACCACGGAGCGGCTGTGTTGTTTGTCAACCGCAAAGTGGTTGAAGTTGAGGATTCCAGGGAAGATTCGATTTGATCATCGAGTTGAGGATGACCAGTATTTTTCTCATGCAGGCGGTGATGACGACCTTAAAGGGTTTACCGGCGGCTTCGAGCCGTTGGGCGAACTCGCGGATCAACGGATTGGAGCGACGGGCCGTCAAGGCGGCCATGTAGAGCACGCTGCGAACCGCCGCTCGTCCTCCCCAGATTGCACGACGACCATGGAACTTGCCACTGTCACGATTGAACGGCGCGACCCCGACCAAGGCGGCGATCTGCTGGCGGTTGAGGTGTCCCAGTTCCGGCAGCTCCACCAGCAGGCTGGTGGTCGTGACCGGACCGACGCCGGGCATGGTTCCCAACAACGCGGCCTTCGAGGCAAGTGCTGCATCGGACTCGATCAGTTGGCCAATTTCTTCTTCCAATTGCCGAATTTGTTTGTCGAGTTGTTCGAGCATGTGACGAATGTTCTTCCGCACGGTCTTGGCGGCGGCCGTCTCGAGCCGGTTCTTCTCGGCCGTGCGAAACTCGACGAGCTGTCGCCGCCGTGTGACCAACTCGCGAAAGGCGGCTTGTTTTTCCGAGCTGATTTCACTTGGCCGAGGCTGAGCCTGTTGGCCGAAACGGGCGATCACACGGGCGTCGAGCCGATCGGTCTTGGCCAGGATTCCCAGGCCGCGAGCGAAGTCGCGGACCTGCCGGGGATTGACCACGGCCACCGTATGACCGGCGACGGCCAACGCGGCCATCACGCGGCGTTGGTAGCCGCCGGTGGCTTCGAGGACCACCAGGCAAGTCCCTGCGGGGGGCAACTGATCGACCAGTTGCCGGAAACCGCCGTCGTCATTGGCAACAGTGAAGTGACGCTCCGTCGGCAAGAGACACACGTCGAGCGAGTCCTTGGCGACGTCGATACCTACGCAGGCGTGGGAAGTACTTTCCATGAACATCTCCCTGTCTTGCGGATGCGAGCTCGTTCTCTCAGGATGTGGGGAACGGCTCTGGCGGCTGTTCGGGTTAAGTTCACAAGACCGGCGACGATCCCGCTCCGTGACGGCGTCTGGTGCGCCGAGGCACGCTCGATCTGTCGCCGGCGTCTCGGCAACAGCTTTCTTGCTACGCTGCGAAAGCTGTTGCCGAGACGCCCCCATTACAACATCAATTCGTAATTCTTTGAACATACAAGGCGCCGAGGACACGGAGAGGAAGAAGTTCTCCGCAGATTGCGCAGATGGTGGGAATGTCGTGACTTGGCTATGCTCCGACATCTGCGTAAATCGGCGTTCATCTGCGGATCATCTTCTGTCTTGTTCAAAAACCCCCGTGTTTTTGCGAAGGCGTCGAGTTTCTCCCAAGGCGACAAGTTGTTTGCGCCCCGGCCTCGCTGCCGCAAGTTCCAGTACAAAAATGGGCGTTTGGGCGGCGAGATGGCAAAGGCGCCGGGAGTCAGGGCAGGAACTACGTGCGGATTCTTGTCAACGCGCAGCGGTAGCGCAGCCGTCCGTCCTCCTGGCAGCGCAAAGCTTTCGCTGGCCAATAGCTAATCGCTAAGAGCTAACAGCTTCGTATTCAGTTTTCAAAGAACGAGCGTATCGACGGGAGCGAAGGCGCTAGGCGCTAGTTGCGAAAAACTAGCGCCTCGCGCCTACCAACTAGCGACTCCTGCACGTGTCCATTTGTATCACGGGAATCGCCAATGAACAGTCCCTATTTTCGGCCAGGGGGAAGGATTCACCACGGAGCCACAGAGGACACGGAGAAGATCGCAGGAACGCTAATCGGCGCTAATTTTCGCTGATTGGGATTAGTGGAGATTAGGAAAGCGCCGGGATAAACCGGTTTGGAGCAGCGAATGCAAGATGTCGCACGAGTAAGGTCTAGCCAATCGCTCGGCCCTGAACCCTACGCTGGGATTGGTGACAATCCGGGTGTGGCATGGGGGAAGGGAACATGCAGGCCAGCCCACCCAGAGGGTATCCGGCTCCGAAATCAGCCGTTTCGCGTGCCGACCTTATCTAATCGTGGGGAAGGCAACACACAGCACCGCGCCCTGGCAAGTGGTGAAGTGACGCGGCGGAGTCGCAGAACCTGGGCATGTATGGAAACTCCAAACGCGAGAACCGGGAGATCCTGCTGGTTTCCATCCGGCAACGATGGCGTGTCATCGCCGGGCGGAACGGTCAGCAAACACCTCAGGTGGAGCCGCTGACATGAACGCCAACAGGAATTCAGATGAGTCCGTAGTACCTGCGACGTCGGTGAGCAACAACGCGACTGAAGCGTTGGCGGAGCCGATCGAGGAAAGGGACTCAACCAAGAGGAACGCCCAGCAAGATGCCTTGTGCCGGACGCAGGGCCGGAAGAAACACAAGTCAGGCGGACTGCACGGCGTGCGTGAAGCTGCCCGCAAGGACAGCCGGCTCAGATTCACAGCCCTGTTGCATCATGTCAACGAAGACTGTTTGACCGAAGCCTTCTTCAACTTGAAGAAGATCGGCCGCGGTCGGCGTCGACGGTGTGACTTGGCAGGAATATGAGCAGAACCTGGAGGCCAACATCGCAGACCTCCATGATCGTGTTCACCGGGGAGCCTACCGAGCCAAGCCTTCTCGCAGAAGCTGGATTCCCAAGCCAGACGGTCGACAGCGACCGTTGGGCATCGCGTCGCTGGAAGACAAGATCGTCCAGCAGGCGGTGTTGTGGGTTATTCAGTGCATCTACGAACAGGACTTTCTCGGTTTCAGTTATGGCTTCCGTCCGCATCGCGGCTGTCATCAGGCGCTGGATGCATTGACCGTGGCGATTTGTGACAAGCGGGTGAACTGGATACTGGATGCCGACGTCCAAGGCTTCTTTGACGCGATTGACCATGCATGGCTGATCAAGTTCCTGGAGCATCGGATCGGTGATCGCCGGATTCTTCGTTTGATCCGCAATTGGCTTCGAGCCGGGGTCAGCGAAGACGGCGAATGGTCGAAGACCACCGTGGGGACGCCCCAAGGCGCGGTGATTTCACCGCTGTTGGCGAACGTGTTCCTGCATTACGTGTTCGACCTGTGGATTGAGTGGTGGCGGAAGAACCGCTGCTGTGGGGATGTGGTTGTCGTGCGGTACGCGGATGACTATGTGATGGGTTCCAACACCGACACGAGGCTCAAGCCTGCCTGGAAGCACTCCAGGAACGCTTGGTCAAGTTTGGTCTGCAGCTGCACCCCGATAAAACCCGTCTGATCGAATTCGGCCGTCAGGCGGCCGAAAATCGGAAACGGCGGGGCGAGGGCCGACCGGAAACGTTCGATTTTCTTGGTTTCACCCATGCGGTCGCCAAGACTCGGGCACACGGGCGGTTCACCGTCCATCGGTGCAGCATCAGCAAACGCCTGCGGGCCACGCTCCATAGGATCAGCGAGTCGCTCCGCAAGCGAATGCACCGTCCTCTCGGCGAAACGGGCCGTTGGCTGCGCCAGGTTGTACAAGGCTGGCTGAACTATCATGCCGTGCCTGGCAACTCGCGGCAGATGAACCGTTTCGCCAAGGGCGTCGCACGCCTGTGGCTGAACGCGATTCGTCGTCGCAGCCAACGGGGACACCGCCACTGGACATGGGAACGGATGGCATCGCCTGGTGGCTCGCCACCTTCCTCGCCCCACAATCCTGCATCCCTATCCCCATCAACGATTTCACGCCCGACTCAAGGTAGGAGCCGTATGAGGTAATTCTTCACGTACGGATCTGTGCGGGGGGCCGCCGGCAACGGCGGTCCCTACCGCGATCGGAGATCAGTGTTCCTACTTCCGTCTGCCCAGTTTCGCCCTGGTAATAACTCCGGTATGTTTGCGAAGGCGACAGGTTCGACGCGAAGAGGACAATTTGTTTGCGCCCCCTCAAGGGCCACGGGCGCGCTGAATGTTGGTCGATAGGGCGGCACGCCCAGAGCTTTCAGCGACGGGCGTAGTTGAACGCATGCGGGAACCGCCACGCCCTTCGCCGGGGCTCAGGGACGCGCCACTCGACCGCGTGAGTACGTGTTCATTTGTATCATGGCGCGGGCCGGCGGATCGCCGCGAAGCCATTGGACAACCCCTTGCAGCCGACCAGGTAAAAAAGAGACCTGACCCCTTTGTTTCGCCCATCGACGCGGCGATTCAAACGATCAGTGGGACGCTGACGCTCAATGGGTTGACGGTGGTCGATTGAAAAGCGCTAACCCCTCACCCGCTCGATAACTCGCGGCTTCTCCCGGAGGGAGAGGCGAAACGCGGTCACCGGCGGATGTTCAATAGCTCATCGAACAGTTGCTGCGTCGTGGTGATGACCCGGGCGCCGCCGCGGTACTGGGTGGAGGCCAGGATCAGGTCGATCAGGTTCTGGCCGATGTCGCTGTTCGAGAGTTCGACGGCGCCGGCGGTCAGCGTGCCGATGCCGTCGACGCCGGGCAGGTTCACGTTGGGCAGACCGGAGTTGATGCCAATGGCATACGTGTTATTGCCGGTCTGGCGCAGACCAGTCGAATTCGGAAAGGTTGCCATTAAAAGCTGCCCGAGGGGACGCTCGGCACCGTTCGAAAAGACGCCGCGGATCAACCCGCTTTCGGTGACCGTGAAGCTGGTCAGCGTTCCCGTCGGAAAGCCGTCCTGACGCGAGAGACTCATCGAGCTCACGGGATTGCCCTGGCTGTCGTTGGTCGTCAGACCGCTGACGGAATTGAAGTCCAGGTCGAATGTTAGCGGCGACGAAGCCGGATGGTCGATCGTGACGGAGGCAAGTCCGTCGGCCGGATCCGTGATGTTTCCCTGCAAATTAAACACGAGCTCGCCACTGGCGAGAAAGGTGCCCACGCCGCTCGAGGGCTCGTTGTCGCCGGACGTGGCGAACCAGCGATAGGTCGCGCCGGACGTGCCCGGCTCCGAATCGACGCGCACCGTCGAGAGGCGGACATTGATCGGTTCACCCAGCGAATCGAACACGACAAAGGACGACGTGGTTCCCTGTCCCGTGGCATCGGTGGTTTGGTCAAAACTGAAGGCGACGGCCGAGGTCGAACCGCCGGGCGGCGTGACGGTAAACGAGCTCAGGTTTGCGTCCAATTCGTTGGCGATGCCGGTGTTGGAAGTGAAGACCAATTGGCCGTCGGTGTTGAGCGAAGCGCCGGCGCCATCGGGAAGAGACGTATCGATGCCGTAGGCTTGTTGCATGAACAGCCGCAAGTCGTTGACGGTCGTCGTGGCATCGATCGTAAGCTGCTTTTCGGCCAGCGCGCTGCCACCCTTGCTGCCGGTAAATCCGAGCGTGCCTTCGACGAAAGGTTGGGTGTAGACGTCGCCGTTGCGAATCACGACGTCGGTCAACTTCGTCGTGGCGGATGCCTTGGCGCCGAGCAAGTCGAGCTGTACGCCAAGTGCATCGTCGGACTTGGAATCGATGTAGGTGGTAATCCCCGTATCGAGGGTATCGACGCGAAAGAATTCGGTCGCTGCGTTTCCCTTATTGCGATAGATTCGCACCTGGTCGAAGGAGGGGTCCGTCGGTTGCGGGATCTTGTCGATGCGAATTCGAGTGGTGGGATCGTCCACCGAAAAGGGGCCAATCAGTCCCGTGGGGCGGCTTTCAACACCTGAACTAGTGCTAAAGAACGTCACGTAATAGCTGTATTCTTCCTGCGCGAGATTGTTGCTATCGAGTGTCCCGGTTGGCGTCGATGATCCGTCGTCCGTAAACGTAGTCGCCGCTGAGGTTACGGTGCTCAGCAGCTCAAAGTTGCCGCCGTCGACGGAGCGATAGATTCTTTTGCCGTTCCAGTTTGCGGAGGCGTCCGACGGAAGATTAGCGAGGTCAATTTGGTCACCTAGCGCCGCGGCCGCCGACGTGATAATGCCGCTCGCCGGACTTTCGTAAGTATTCGTCCCAGAATCTTTATACCAGGTGATGCGGTATTCGTACGTGCCGGCCGGCAACGTGGTAGGCACGCCAGGTGTAGATACAGTCGCCGTCGACAAATTCGTGTTGGGCGGACCGACAAGCTGAAAATCGCCGGTGTCAAAGGCGCCACCCAGCGAATCGAGGATCGGAAACTCGACCGTGGCGTCGCCCATCGCTTCGGACTTGAGTACGCCAGACGTGCCGACGTCGGCATTGGGCGTGAGGTTTCCGCGGAAGAAAGCCGCCGTTGTTTCTTGTGCCACCGGCACACCCAACGGAATGCTGATCGGCACCGGATTGGTCAGATCGCTGATCACGTCGTAGTTATCGTCGACCGTATTGCCGAGGATGCGGTTTCCCGTGGCGGTCACGATCTCGTTTTGGGCGTTGGTCTGCAACTGGCCGTTGCGCGTGTAGAGCTGCTCGCCCTGAAAGCCCTCGACTAGCAGAAACCCGTCGCCTTGGATGGCCACGTCGAGCGGGTTGGAGCTGATCTGAATCGTGCCCTGAGTGAAGTCGGGATTGATGGCGGCGACCTTGACGCCGAGGCCGATCTGGCGAGGGTTCGTGCCGCCCGTCGTGTCGGTCGGCGCGGACCCGATGCTTTGCGTCTGCAGAAACTGCGTGGCGAAGAGCACGTTGGACGACTTGAAGCCGACGGTGCTGGCGTTGGCCACGTTGTTGCCGACGACGTCGATCACCGATTCGGCCGCTTGCATGCCGGTGAGCGACGTGGTGAGTGCTGATTGAAGACCCATGACTGTTCCTCCCTCGATTTGGAAAAAGCTCTTAGCTCTTAGTTAGCTATTAGCCAGAGCGGTTGGTGGTTTGACGTCTGTGGTCCGTGGTCGGTTGCTTTTTTGGTTGTGGTCGTGGGGTTACTCGGGTGGTCGGACGCCTGAGACGTTGGCAAGCTTGATTTTGAAATTGCGAATTTTCGAGTTCGAGTCTTGTATGAACGGTTCGGTCTGTCGTGTTTGCGAGCGGTCGCCGTCGGCCATCGTGTCGAGATAGCTCGACTTGGTGCCGTCCGTGATGGTCGTGACCAGTTGGTATTCGCCGGTGCCGGTTTTGTCGGTGCGGAAAACTTGCTTTTCGCCGTCGGTGATCGGCAGATTGCGTAGCCGAATCGATTGGTAGGGATTGCTGCCCGTGGTCGAAACAGCGTCCTCGCCAGATAGCTCGACGCCCTGGGGACCGTTCTCGGTCTGCCAGACGACCCGGTAGCTGTACGTGCCCGGGGCAACCTGGCCCGCGTCGAGTTCGGGGGTGGCCTGAGCTTTCAAGTCCAGTTCCAACTCGGGTACGCCGTCGGCAATCGACACTCGGTTCACGATGCCGGATACCTTTTCGTTCGTGTCGGAAACCGCGTCGACTTGCGCGCCAATCAAGCCGGTGGCGCTGGCGATGTTCTGGCCCAGGAGCACGGAATTGAGCGTGCCGGTGAGCTTGTCCGTCGCCCCGATCTGGCGGATCTCGTTGATCTGCTGCAGCATCTGGGTGTTGTCCATCGGATTGAGCGGGTCCTGGTTCTGCAGCTCGGTGATCATCAGCTTCAAGAACGAGTCGAGGTCCAGGTTGTTGAGCGTGTTGTGCTCGCCGAACGGCTGGTCGGTCGTCGACGTGTTCGAGACGGCGGAAACTGCGGCCATAGGTTGGTTCCTGCGTAGCCGGCGACCTACGTGTCGCCGAGGTTCGGTTCCGGCGACGCGTAGGTCGCCGGTTGGTTACTAGATTACTAGGCGATGACGTTGATGCTGGTGTTGGTAATCGTGCGACGCGGCGGTGGCGGCGCGTCGCTGGTGGCTCGGCTTGCGGCGCCGCGGCCGGTGTTGGTGCGGTGCGGTGCTGTGTGACGCTGTTGTTGCCCCTGTTCTTGCGGGCCGGTGTTGGGTCGGCCGCCGCCGCCGCTGCCGTCGCCCGTGCCGTCGCGGCGGACGTCGACGTCGAACCGCTCGATGCGGACGCTCTGTTCGGCCAGCCGGTCGCGGAGGGCCGGCAGGTTGTCGAGCAAAACTTGGCGCGCTTTGGCGTTGTCGGTTTCGATCGAGGCGGTCAACGCGCCGCCGCGGACGGTGAGCTCGAGCCGCATCGTGCCGAGTTCCGGCGGGCTGAGCCGCAACTGGAGCGGCGTGCCGCGCTCGTGGGCGGTTTGGACGGCGCGGGCCACTCGGCTGACGAATCGGGCCGGATCGACGTGGGGCCCCGCTTCGCGGTTGCCGCCGGCACGGTTGGCGTGGGTGTTGAGCGGGCCGCCGCGCTCGAGCCGGGCGAACGGCGAGAGCAAACCTTCTTTCGCGGCAGCTCTGACCGGCTGCGACTTGAGGTCGGTTTCTGGCGCATCCGGCGGCGCTTCGGCGGCGAGTTGCGAATCGACGTTGGCAACCACGGGGGCCGCGGGATCGAGCGTCGCGGCTCGGCTGGCGGCGGCCACGGTCGGCCGGCCAGGCGTTGGTTCGTCTTTCGTCACGGCCGTCGCCTTGGGTTCGATCCGCTTATCGTTCTTCCCGTCGTCGGACGATTTGTCGACGACGGCAGCGGCTGCTGGATTCTCACTGGGGACGGCCGACGCGATCTTGACGGCTTGGTCGGACGCGGCCGCTCGGGTCTGCGTGCGGTCATCGTTATGCACGTCACCGCGCGTACCATTCCCTGCCGACGGGGCACGGTTGCCCGTGTTCTTGTTCGGCTTCGTCTTGACGTGGGGCTCGGAGCTTGGCTCGTCGGTCGGCGCTGCCTCGGCAGCAGTTTGCTCGACCTGCGATGGATCCGTCGCGGCGGCGGTGACTGGCATGCCGGTTTGCGCTTCAGCCGTTTTCGCGTTGGCGTCGGCCGGCGGCTCAGCTGCCGACTCGATGGCTCCCTCGACGAGCGTCGCCGACGTGGTTTCGGGCTGCGCTTCGGCATTGGGTTCGACCGAGTGTGGCTTGGTGGGGATGCCCGTTTCGAGAGCATCCTTGGCCGCCGCCCTTTGCTTGCCATCGGCGACGACGTGTTGGTCCTGCGGCGCGTCGGCGAGTGCGTTGACTTCTGCGACGACGGTTTGCTCCGCTACGACCGCGGCAACGACCGGCGTCGGCTGCCCGCCGTCGGCGGTAGCGGCTGCCGTTTCTTCGCCATCTTGCTTCTTGTCATCGCGCGGGTTGTCGGTGGGCGGAGCGACTTCGTTCGATCCCTGCACAGGATGGTCGTCTTCCGCCTTTTTCTCTTTGTTCCGCGGTGGTTCGGCGGGCGGAGACGCTGGTGCCTGTGCTGGTGGGGGCGACGACGACTCCCGCGTTTCGCTTTCCTTGCGGAAGTGGCTGTCGAACCGAGGCGCATTGTCGCGCGGGCGCACGGGGCCAGACGCCGACTCGAAGCGCGGCGGCGGCGATGGCAGGGAGAGCACGTAGTCGAGGGGCGTGTTGTTCATATTCGGCTAGGGCTGCTTGTTAGGTTGGTTGATCGCGTTCAACTCTTGCTTGGCCTGCTCGAGATTGTCCTTGCTCTTGTCGCCGTCGATCATCAGGCGATGAATCTCGTGCAGCTTGTCGAGTTCGTCTGGCGTGGAGAAACTTTTGAGGATCTTGGCTTTCTTGTTGTCCGACATCTTGCCCAAGAGCGTGATCACGTCGTCCATGCGACCGTCTTCGATCCACTGAATGAGCAGGGTCTTGGCGGTCGCGGGTTTGACTTGCTCCAGGTCGCTCACGACCTTGGCGATGTTTTCCTGGGTGGTCAGCTCGCCGTGTTGCTTGAGCTTGTTTTCCCAGTCGCGGGCCAGCCGGTCGAAGCGATCCCGCTCGCTGCGAAGCTGCTGCAGGCTGTGGTCGAATTCCTGTCGCCCGCGCTGCAGCGAGAGCAGCTTGACTTCCGAGTTGCGGTCGAGCACCTGCTGCTGGCCGACCACGGCGTCGATCGACAGCTCCTCGGGCGGCGTCTTTTCGTTGGCTGCCCGTTCGGCGGCGGCAATTCGGTCGAGGTCGACGCCTTGCACGAGCGCGATCATGCGAAACATTCTTTCGTTGGTGAGCCGATCAGTCTTCCACAAATAGGCGAAGCCCAGCGCCAGCGTGATCACCGTGGCGGTGGCGACGTAGCCGATCAGTGAGAATAAGATCCGGATCATGTGACTGGCGGCATTGCTGGCGAGTCGCGTCTCGAGCGACGCGGCTAAATGTTGTACCTATCGAGACCTTTGGGGCGAGTGGATGCCACTTCGTCGAGCTGTTTGTTCTCGAGACGTTCTTGCTGGCGGCGGTGGTCGGCGCGGCGGCGCTCGTCGAGCTTCTCCAGCACGCGAACGCCTCGGTCGGCCTCCACCGCGGCCAGACGACGACGTTCCACCTCGACCGCCAAGCGGGCCGACTGTTCAGCAAGCAGTTTTTCCTGCGCCTGCAACAGCGATTCGTAACGCTGCGCGTCGACGAGCTGGTTGACGTTGGTGTAAGGCGACACCAGTGCCGTGCGCTGCAGGTCGCGCAGCCCCGCCGCCTCGTCGGCCAGCGCCGCTTGCCGCTCGGCAAGAATCTGCTCCGCCCGATAGCCGTCGGCCAACGCCGCGAGCTGCTGATCGCGGTGGGCCACGCGCAGCTTTTTCACGGTTTCGAGTCGGAAGCGGTATTTGTTCATGGGACCGATTTAGTGATCGTTGAATGGTTAGGCCGCGGCGCCGGCGAGTTGAGGCGCGCCCGCCGCGGGCGCACCAGCCCTCATTTTGCCTTGGCAATGGCGCGCCGAGCGCCACGAGCTGCGCCACGACTTCGTCGCGCGGCAGCCTTTGGTCGACTCGTTGTCGGAAGAACTCCTCGATCGTGTCGCGCATGTCGACGGCGGCGTCGACCACGCGATTGCTGCCGCGGCGATACGCACCGATCGAGAGTAAATCTTCGTGCTCGGCGTGCGCCGAGAGCAGCCGGCGAATGAGCTGCGCGGCGGACTGGTGTTCGGGCGTGACAATGTCGTTCATCAGTCGGCTGATGCTCGAGAGCACGTCGATCGCCGGGTACTGGCCGCGGGAGGCGATTTTACGCGACAGCCAAATGTGGCCGTCCAGCAGACCGCGGACCGTGTCGGCCACGGGCTCGTTTTCGTCGTCGCCTTCGACCAGCACCGAGTAGTAGGCGGTGATGCTGCCATCGCGGGTTTGGCCGGCACGTTCAACCAATCGCGGCAGCAGGCTGAACATCGAAGGTGGATAGCCGCGCGTGGTCGGCGGCTCGCCCGCCGCCAGACCGATCTCGCGTTGCGCCATGGCGAACCGCGTGACCGAGTCCATCAACAGCAGCACGTGCCGGCCCTTGTCGCGGAAGTACTCGGCGACGGCGGTCGCGGTGAACGCGGCCCGAACGCGCGTCAGCGCCGGCTCGTTGCTGGTGGCGACGACCACCACGCTGCGAGCCATGCCATCGGGGCCCAAGTCGCGCTCGAGGAATTCGTTCACTTCGCGGCCGCGCTCGCCGATCAGGCCGATGACGATCACGTCGGCGTCGGTGTGGCGGCTCATCATGCCCAACAGCACGCTCTTGCCGACGCCGGAACCGGAGAAAATGCCCAGCCGTTGGCCGCGGCCACAGGCGAGCATGGCGTCGATCACGTGGACGCCGCTGGCGAGTGGCTCGCGAATCGCAAGGGCGTTCGATCGGGGAAGGCGGCTCGCGGTCCAAAGGCACGCGGCCGAGCAGCATCGGCTGCGGCCGGCCGTCGATCGCGCGGCCGTGTGCGTCGATCACGCGGCCCAACAGGGCGCTGCCGCAGCGGAGAGTGCGCGTTGTGCGTTCGAGCCGCACGTGGTCGCCGCGTCGTACGCCGGCCGCGCCGGAGAACAGGTAGAGCAAGGTCGTTTGGTCGCGGAAGCCGATGACTTCGCCTTTGGCCAGCGCACCGGACTCGCGCTCGATCGAGACTTGCGCGCCGACGGGGGCAGGAAAGTCGGCCACCGAGGCGGTCATGCCAACCGTCTCCACGACGCTGCCTAAGAGCGACGTGGTCATGACGTCTTGCAGTTGGTCGAGGACGTCGTGAGTGATTTCGGACTGGGATTCCATGCGAACGGTGCTCTTGATTGTTCCTGGCAAGTTAGTGCGGAGCAGGCTCCGCCGCTAAACGGGGTTTAAGTCAGTTCTTCCTCGAGGCGGGCAAGTTGGGATTCAATCTGTTGATCGATGCGACCGAGACGCGTCTGCACGACGCATCCGCCTCGAGAAACGGAAGGGTCGGAGACGATGATCGTGGGGGCCAAACCGCTGAGCGACTGGGCCAGTTGTTTGGCCCGGCTGCCCAGCAAGGAGTAGTCGGCGGGACTTAGGTGGAGCGTGACCTCGGCCGAGTTGGCGGCCATTTGCAGTGCCTCGCGGACCCAGCGGAGCGTGATCTCCGGGTCGCGTTCGAGTTCGCGACGGATCAGTCGCTCGGCCATCGCCGCGGCGACGGCCACCGCAGATTGTTCCCAACGGCGGAGCCATTCCGCTTTGGCGTCGTTGGTCTCGGCGACGAGTTGATCGAGCGCGGCCGTGAATGAGGCGAGCCGCTCCGCCATCTTTTCGTCGAAGATCCGCTGGGCCGTCTGCTCGGCGGCGGCGCGGCCGGCCGATTCGGCCTGGCGACGGACCTGCTCGGCTTGTTGATGGGCTTGCTGGACGATCTTGGCCGACTCGCGGCGGACCGTTTCGAGATACTCGTTCGCCCGGTCGTTCATGTCCTCGAAGTTAAACGCCACGGGCTGCACTGAGCGGCCGGAGCGTGCTTCGACGGAATCGTGTTGGCGGATAATCGTGGCCATGTGGCGTTAGGCAAAGGCGGCGGTGTGCTTGGTGCGTCGGTCGTGGAGGAAGCGGGCGGCGACGTCGGCGACTTCGATTTGAGCGGCCTCGACGTCCCGCAGCCGCGTCGGGCCGAGACAATTCAGTTTTTGACGAAACGCTTTGGCGATCTTCGGCGGCATTTCGGCGGTGATTCTCTCGACTAACTGCTCGCTCGCGCCGACTAGCGCCAGGACCAGGAGTTGCGAGTCGACCGATCGTAGAATGGCAGTCAGGGCCGACTGGTCGAGCCGCGCGAGGTCGTCGATGTGCAGCCGGGGAAAACGTGGTTCCGGCTCGCGGACGAATTGCGTAACCGGTGCCGGCACGGCCGCTCGCGCAGGTTCCGGCTGCGGCGGATTCGGGACGATCTGGTGCGCCAGTTGGCGATTGTGCTTGACGACGTTGGCCAGGATCTCGCCGCGCGGTCTGATCGGCGGCGGCTAAAATGGCGGCCACGGTGTCGGTCCGCTGCGTCGTTCTCGTGCGCGTGGCCTGTTGGCGCCGAACCCAGTCGGCCAGCTCGCGTTCGAGGACCTGGAGACTGTTCGGATCGGTGTCGCCCAGCACGGAGAGCCGATCGAGCGCATCGACCTGCAGCTTTTCGGGCATGCCGCCAACAGTTGGGCGGCCCGCGCCGGAGCAAGGTAGGCAAGCACCACGGCGACCGTCTGGGCGTGTTCCCGCGCCAAGTATGGCACCAGCGACTCGACCCGCGCTTGTTCGAGAAACTCGAACGGTCGGACGCTCATCTGGGGCGACGAACCGTACGCCGCAACGGCAGGATTGTACGGCGAATTGTACGACGACAGGTCGAGCTCGACGCCCCGCCGCGGGTCTTCGCTGGCCAGCGGGCCGATCCGACGAAACTCGGCCGACACGTCGGCTTGCTCCTCCTCGTCGACCGGTCCGAGCGACTGCACCGCCTCGCGACGTCGCGGGCGTCGGCCGGCGAAAGCTGCGCAAGACGCGGCGGCCGCCTCGGGATCGAGGCTGCGAATCAAGATCGCGGCTTTGCGGAGGTTGGCGCTTATACGGTCATGTTGCGATGCAATGGATAAGGTGGTTGGTGTTAACTGGCTTTGCCGATCCACGACTTGAGGATCGCCGCGGCGGCTTGCGGATCTTCGCGCACGATGTCGGCCAATTCGTCTTTCAGCGAGGCGCCTTTCTTGACTGCGAGTCGCGAGCGTTGAGGCGAGTCAGGGTCGTCGTTGCCGCCGCCGCTGCCACCACCGCCGGCTGAGTCCTCCGAATGAACGGTTAGCGTGGGGGTAGCGCCCGACAGCGGTCCACTCCCCGCCGGCGCGCCTTTCACGACCGATTTCAAAACGAGCAGGCTAAACATGGCGACGCCGAGCATCGCCAGCGTCGACCAATAGTTGCCGATCCACGCCGTGGCATTGCTGGCAAAAGTGGGCGGCACGATTTCGGGCAGGGGGAGCGAATCGACAATCGCCACGCGGACTTGCTTGTATTGGTCCTCGCCCTTGTTTTGCCGCGTCAAGAGCGGCACGACGATGTTCTCGACCTTGGTGATCAGATCCTCCTGCACCAAGCGGAGGTCTTCGTCCTTCGGCGGGGCCGTCGCATCGGGATTGCGCTGCTTCCAAATCGTCTCGACGTAACTGCGCGGATCGTGACCGTGGCCCAATCTTCCTTCGGCGTGAAGCCGGTCGTCTGGCGAACGGATTGTTCCTGGCCCACGATGTTGTTCGTCTGCTCGGTCGACTTCGACGTCTTGCTCTGAACTTGGGCTTGCAGTTGGGGGAGGGTGCCTTGGCGATTGGGGCCTTGCGCCGTGGTGCCCGGCTGACCGCCGCCGTCGACGGTGCCGTTCGAGGATTCTTCTTCCACCGTGACCGCTCGACGCCGTGCCCGTTTTGTCAGGTTTGAGGTTTTGGGTTGTCTCTTGCACTGTGTTGTCAAGGTCGGCGTTGACCTCGACGCGGACGCCGGGGATGTCGCGGAGCGCGTTCAAGATGCTCTGCTTCTTGTACTGCTCGTAGGCGACGCGCGTCTTGTAGTACTCGTTCGGAAAAGCGTCGGGATAGACGTTTCCATCGGGCCCGATACCGTTGTCGGCGCCGAGGCTGGTGACGACAACGTCTTCCTCGCGCATGCCGACGACCGAATGGGCGACGAGCTTTTGCAGGATGCTGGCCCGGCGGGGATCGAGCGACTCGCCGAGCACCGGCTTGACGTTGACCGAAGCCGTGACCTGGGCCGTCCGCCTCAGCCCGCGCCTGCTGCTCGTCGTAGAGCACGACGGCGTCCTCGACCCAATCCATGTGGCGGATGATTTCGCCGAGCATCTGCTGGCGGGCGATTTTCAGCCGGACCCGCGTGGTTTATCGACTCCCACGGCCCGCCGGCCCAGCGCGCTTTCCAGGTAGGTGTGGAAATTCGGTGGAATGGCGCCGCCGTCGACGACCGCCGCCAAGTAGTCGGCCTTCAGGCCGCGGGGAACCAGGAGGCGATTTCCCTCGCGTCGTTGACCGTTGAGTCCCGCCTTGGCGATGGCGGCTTCGATCTGGTTGATCTGGCCGTCGGGCAGATACTGGCCGCCGAACAGAAACTCATCCGGCCCCGCCGTTTGGTAC
>CAWKBR010000020.1:0-162488 GCA_963847875.1 uncultured Planctomycetota bacterium
CCCGGTAGGACTCGAACCTACGACTTAGCGGTTAACAGCCGCTCGCTCTACCAACTGAGCTACAGGGGAATGTTCCAAACTGGCCGTGGTCCGTGACTGGCCGCGACGCTGTTGGCGAATCTCATATTTTTGCCCGGAAGGGCCGAGTCTGCAAGGGCGCCCGGGACGCTCAGCTGCCGGGAACGGGGCCGGTGGTGCGGAATTTTTCCATCGTGACGCTATTGCCGCGATCGTTGTACTCGACGCGGGTCATGTAGGCCTTGATCAGCGCCAGGCCGCGGCCGGTGCAGCGGTCCAGGTTCTCCTCGGCGGTGCAATCGGGGACCACGTCGGGCTGGAAGCCGGGGCCCTCGTCCTCGACGCGCATCCAAAACCGGTCGGGGCTGGCCTTGATCTCGACGGTCACCTTTTTCTTCGCATCGAGCCGGTTACCATGCCGCATCGCGTTGATGAGCGACTCAACGAGCGCCATCTCGACGGCGAACAAGTCGCGGTCCGCCCAGCCGAGGAGCTTCAATTGCGCGAGCACTTCGCGCACGCAGGGCTCGTGCGCCCCGTTTTGACTGGGCAGACTGGTGTGGACGGTCCAACTCCAAGCGTGCTGCGACATGCGGTCGACTTTCCGCTCTGCGCCAATGGCCGGGTGTGAACAGCGCGACGTCGCTTGTGCGATCGCTTCGCTTACAACACGGCCAGCGCGTCGGCCTCGTCATCCTTGATCTGAAACAGCTTCGTGAGTTTCGTAATCGCGAAGACTTCGTAGATCTCCGGGCGGATATTCGACAGGATCAACTCGGCCGAGTGCTGCTTGACGCGCTTGTCGAAACCGATCAACTTGCCCAGCGCGGCGCTGGAGAGGAATTCGACGTTGGCAAAATTGAGGACGATTTTCTTGCGATCGTCGCGCTCGACCAGGTCGTACAGCTCCTGCCCCAACTCCTGAATCTCCGCCTCGTCGATGATTTTGGAGTCGGCAAAAGTCACGACACTGACCGGTCCGGATTCACTGATTTTAATGCGACGCGTCTTAGCCATGCCAGCGTGCTCCTTGCCCAACAAAAGAAAGCAAAACAGGGGCCGGATCACTCACCTTGGCAGAGCCGGCGCCTACAGTCGATGATACCGACGCGGCCGATCGCCTGCAAGGTTTGCCGAGCTTCTGGAGTCGTTCCGATGAAAAATGCCGGATTGCGACGTCCTCTTGCCCGGCATCGAAATCGCGCTCGCCCAGGCCGTTGGAAAAGTGCTCGCCAAGACGCAAATTGGCAAAGCACGCAAAGAAAAAACCCAGCGGGTGAGATTCGTCCTGAATTGCGGCGAACATACCGCATTCTTCCCGTTTGCTTTGGGCGTTTGGCTCCTCTGCGTCTTGGCGCAGAAAACGCCGAGGCTCCGAGTCCGCGTGGCCGCGCGACACTTGGTTGTCCCGCAAGCTCGGTGTCCGCGTTCTAGCCAGGCTTCGCCATCGCCAGGCTATGCAGCACCAAGACCGCGCCGACCGACATCAAACACCAGCCCAGCCATTCGGGCGGCTGCAGAACTTTCCGCGGCGCGGCGTCCGTGCCTCCGGACATCGCGAAGAAGGAAGCCGCCGTTGCCGACTGCGATTGACCGGTGCGTTCGGCCAAAAATTTGGTTGTCTTGGGATTCAATACGTAGCTGCTCACGACTCGGACTTGCAGTCCGACCAAGAGCACGACCAGGCCGAGAAAAAAGAATTGATTGCGATTGAGGTCCATGTTGGAACCACGCGTTGCGTCGAGATGGATGGGCAACCGCCGAAGCGCTTCTGGAGCCCGTGGGGCCTATCCTAAAGATCGACCGAACACCGCCAACTGCTCCAAGCGTGGGGCGGGGAAAGCGGACCTGTCGGTCGTGCGGATCGTGCGAATGGCGCCGTTGGAAACGCAGCCGGCCAACCGTGATCGACGCGTTCGTCGAGGCAGCAAGCGCCGAACGGAATAATCGGCACTACTGTTGCGGCCAATCGGGCAATTGATTCACGCCGCTTTGGAGCGAATTGGCGGCGGCCCCATCCATCACCGACTGCTTGTTCTCGGCGACCAGCGCAGCCGCCAATTCGGCATGGCTGGCCCAATCGCCGACGCTGAACGAACGGACGTCGACGTAAGCTTCCGCCAGACGGGCACGATTTTTGTGGACCAGGTGGAAGCCATCCTGGCGCGGACGACGTGGTAGTTCGTCGCGCCGTAGCACAACATCGCACCGACGGCCACTCCCAGCAAGAACGAGGATACGCGCGGCATGATCCGATTCCTTTCGATCGCCTGTTGCTCTGTCCAGTAAACAGAACCGTCGAGCCGCCGTCGCTGCGCGACGAGGACGCCGCAAAATAACGCGACGCGACACAAAAAAGCAAGGGGAGAAGATTTCGACCGCGGTTTTGGCCCGCCGCCCAGGTTCCACTTGGCCCGCCTGCCGTTTGGGCGGTACAGTATTACTGGCCGTGGCCGCCGGCACGAGGGCTAACCAGACGGGCTCTCGAATCGGTAGCTGCGCTCGACGACTCAGGCGGAATTTCAACCAGGCGGTTTCGCCTCCTGCCCGCGCTGTGTGGTCACCCGTCCGTCAGCCGTCCTTCCCGCGCCGATCACCTGCCAGCCCGACCCTGATCTCGCCTCGCTCCATGTTCGCTGCCACTTCTCCATCTTCCGACTCACTTCACGGCGGCGCGGACGACGAGTCGGAAAAGCAGGATCGGCTGTTGTCGATCACGTTTCTAGGGCTGTTGTTCACCCAATTCCTCGGCGCGGCCAACGACAGCGTGCTCCGCTGGCTGGTGATCGGCATCGGCAAGGAGTACGTGACCGACGGCCGCATCCCACTCGAAGCCAGCACGGTGCTGGCGATCGGTTCCGGCTGTTTCGTGCTCCCCTACATTCTGCTCGCGGCGCCGGCTGGCTACCTCGCCGACCGCTTCAGCAAGCGGACCGTGATCGTGGCCTGCAAAGTGGCGGAGATCGTCATCATGTCGTTCGCCGTGTTGGCGATCGTGTTGGGCAACGTCTACTTGATGTTCCTGGTCGTGGCGCTGATCGGCTCGCAGGCCGCGCTATTCGGCCCGGCGAAGCTCGGCAGCATCCCCGAGATGCTCCGCGCGAAAAAAATCTCGGCGGCGAACGGCATCCTCGGCCTGACGACGGTCACCGCATTGACCATCGGCACGGTGCTCGGCAACTGGCTCTCGACGCCGGAAGTGACCGGCGAGCTGGGGCGCGAACATTGGTGGAAGTCCGCCGTCGTGCTCGTCGGTCTGGCGGTGGCGGGCCTGGTGACTAGCCTGATGATCATGCCGCTCCGCGCAGCCGGGCCTGGCCGCACGTTTTCCTGGAACCCCTGGCACATGGCCCAGCAGTCGATCCGCGACGTGCGAATCCTCTCGGCTGACCGCGCCATGCTTCGCGTTGCCCTGGGCGTGATGTTTTTCTGGTCGCTGGGCCTATTGGTGCAGCTTAACATCGACCAATTTGCCATCGAAGGCGGCGCCAGCCAGGCGCAGGTTTCGCCGCTGTTGGCCGCGCTGATCGTCGGCGTCGGGGCGGGAAGCGTGCTCGCCGGCCTGTGGTCGGGCGGAAAGGTCGAGCTCGGAATCCTGCCGCTCGGTGCAGGTGGACTGGCCCTGTTTTCCTACTTGCTTTATACAGTCGAGGGCGAGCTAGTTGCCCCCAGCGCACACTACACCGCCAGTTATCTCGCCGCCTGCGCTTTTCTGGTTGGACTGGGCGTCAGCGCGGGATTGTTCGACGTGCCGCTACAGGCGTTCATGCAAGATCAAAGTCCGCCCGAGCATCGCGGTGCGATCCTGGCGGCCAGCAACTTTCTCACCTTCACCGGCATGTTGATCGCCTCCTTTAGCTACTGGCTGCTCCGCGTGCCTGCCGTCGGCATCGAGCTCTCGCCGCGGCAAGTCTTCCTGCTGGGCGGACTGGCCACGATCCCCGTCTTCATCTACATCGTGTTTCTCATTCCCCAGGCGACCATCAAGTTCCTGGCCTGGCTCGCCGCGCACACTTTCTACCGCATCCGACTCTACCAACGCGAGAATCTGCCCGAGCACGGCGGTGCGCTGCTGGTGCCCAACCACATTTCTTGGGTCGATGGCCTGCTGCTGTTTTCCACCTCGACGCGATTGGTCCGGATGGTCGTCGACGGCACGCTGCTCACCAATTGGTGGACCCGCGGCATCTGTAAGATCGTCGGCGGCATTCCCATCCGCACGACTCCCAAGGCCGCACGCAACGCCATCGAAACCGCCCGCGCCGCACTCCAGAACGGCGAGCTGGTCTGCATCTTTCCCGAGGGCGGCATCACCCGTTCCGGGCAATTGCAGTCGTTCAAATCCGGCGTCCTCGAAATCCAACGCGACACCGGCGCGCCGATCGTCCCCGTCTACCTCGACGAGCTGTGGGGCAGCATCTTCAGCTTCCGCGGTGGGCGATTCTTCTGGAAGTGGCCCAGCGCCTGGCCGCGCAACGTTTCGATCTGGTTCGGCAAGCCGATTTACGATCCGCCCGACGTCTTCACCGTACGCCAGGCAGTGCAAGACCTGGGCGCCGACGCCGTCTCCGGCCGCAAACAGCGCGCGATCGCCCTGCCCCGCGCGATGATTCGCAATTGCCGCAAGTCGCTCTTCCGCTGGAAGATTGCCGACTCGAGCGGCATGGAGTTCACCGGCGGCGAGCTGCTGATGCGGACCATCATCCTCCGCCGGCTGCTTCTGCGACACGTGCTGGAGCCCGAGGATAAAGTCGTCGGCATCTTGCTGCCGCCCTCCGTCGCGGGCTGCGTCACCAACGCGGCGATCTCGATGGCCGGCCGCATCACCGCCAATTTGAACTACACCTCGTCGGTCGAAACGCTCAACGCTTCGCTCCGCAAGGCCGGCATACGCAACGATCATCACCAGCCGTAAGGTGATGGAAAAGCTCAAGCTTGATCTCGACGCCAAGTTCGTGTACCTCGAAGACATGCGCGACTGGGTCACCCGTGGCGACAAGCTCGTCGGCGCGCTGGGAGCCTATGCGGTGCCCGCCCCGATCCTCGACCGCCTCCTCGGGCTCACCAAGATCCGCGGCGACGACGTGCTCACGATCATCTTCACCTCCGGCTCGACCGGCGTGCCCAAGGCGGTCATGCTCACGCATCACAACATCGGCACCAACGTCCAGTCGATCGAGCAGGTGGTCCACCCGCGCGTCAACGACGTCGTGCTCGGCGTCGTGCCGTTCTTCCATTCGCTCGGCTTCATGGTGACGCTCTGGGGGCCGCTGCTCTTGGAAGTCCGCGTCGCCTACCACTACACCCCGCTCGATGCCAAGCACATCGGCCAACTCACCCGCGCCCGCAAGGCCACGATTCTGCTGGCGACGCCCACCTTCCTCCGCAGCTATCTCAAACGCTGCGATGCCGACGACCTGAAGTCACTCGAAGTCGTCGTCGCCGGCGCCGAAAAGCTGCCGATCCCGCTCTGCGACGCCTTCGCCCAGAAGTTTGGCGTCCGCCCGATCGAGGGCTACGGCACCACCGAGCTCTCGCCGCTGGTGTCGGTCAACGTCCCAGCCAGCCGCTCGCAAAGCGCCGAAGTCGATTGCAAGGAAGGCTCCGTCGGCCGACCCAGTGCCGAGTGTTTCCGTCTCTGTCGTCGATCCCGAGACCTACGAGCCGTTGCCCGTCGGCACGGCCGGCATGTTGCTGGTGAAGGGCCCCAACGTGATGAAGGGCTACATGCACCAGCCCGAGGAAACCGCCAAAGTCATGCACAACGGCTGGTACATTACCGGCGACATCGCCAAGCTCGACGCCGACGGCTTCGTCTACATCACCGGCCGGCTCAGCCGCTTCGCCAAGATCGGCGGCGAAATGATTTCCTTCGGCCGCATCGAGGAAGCGCTCCACGACATCCTCGGCGACAGCCAAAACGGCGAGGTGCGAGCCGTCATCGCCTCCGTCCCCGACGAACGCAAGGGCGAGCGACTCGTCGTCGTCCACACGAAGCTCGACCTCACGCCGCAAGAGATTTGCAAACGCCTCCAAACGGGCGGCCTGCCCAACCTTTGGATCCCCGGCCCCGACAGCTTCGTCGAAGTCGAAGCCATCCCGATTCTCGGCAGCGGCAAAGTCGACCTCAAGGCCGTCGCCGACCTCGCCAAAAGCCATTTCAACGGCAGCGCGTAACCCCAGTTTCTCGCAGCTTGGCGCAACGAATGACGTAGGCTTGCCGGTGCCCGCGATCGTGCCGGCACCATGCCAACCCATTCCTCCGTCAGGAGCAAACAATGCCCACCGAATCGTCCACCGTCGGCCGCTACCTCGCCGCCCGCCTCCACGAGATCGGCCTCCGCCACTACTTCGCCGTCCCCGGCGACTACAATCTCGTGCTCTTGGACGAGCTGCTCACAAACCAAAACCTCCGCATGATCTCCTGCTGCAACGAACTCAATGCCGGCTACGCGGCCGACGGTTATGCCCGCGCCACTGGTGGCGCGGCGGCCGTCGTCGTCACTTTCAGTGTCGGCGGCTTGAGCGCGCTGAATGCGATCGCCGGCGCCTATGCCGAAGACTTGCCGCTCATCGCCATCTCCGGCGGGCCGAACACCAACTCCGAAGCCGAGTGCGAGCTATTGCACCACACGCTCGGCGTGCTCGACTACGGCTACCAACGCGAAATCTACAATCGCGTCACGGCCGACGCCGTCATCATCCGCAATCCCGTCGACGCGCCCTACGAAATCGACACCGCGCTCGACACCGCCCTCCGCACCCGCAAGCCGGTCTACATCGAGATCGCCTGCAACATCGCCAAGTCGCCGACCTCCGCTCCGCACGCCCGCTCGTTCGACGGCCATCCAACCAGCGACCCGCGTTCGCTGGCCGACGCCGTCGAGCATGCCGCCGACTTGCTCAATCGCGCCGTAAAACCGGTGCTGGTGGCCGGCGTGAAGCTCCGCCCCTTCACTGCGGCCGAGCCGTTCCGCGCCGTCGCCGACGCCTCGGACTACGCCGTCGCCGTGATGCCCAATGCCAAAGGCCTCTTCGACGAGCAGCATCCGAGCTACGTCGGCACCTACTGGGGACCCGTCGGCTCGCCGGGCTGCGCCGAGATCGTCGAGTCGGCCGACCTCGCGCTCTTCGCCGGCCCGATGTTCACCGACTACACCACCACCGGCCACGCCACGCTCGCCGATCCCACCCGCATGATCGAGGTCCGCCCCCACACGGTCATCACACCGGGCCAAACCTTCAACGACGTCGCGCTGGCCGACTTCTTGCGCGAACTCGCCCCGAAGCTCAAGCCAAACGACGCCTCGCTCGTCGCCTACCGCCGGATTCGCGAAGAACCCGCCCACCCACAGTCTGCCCCGCCGAACGCTCCGCTCACCACGCGCGGCCTGTTCGCTCGCGTCCAACGCCTGCTCGCCGCCGACTCCTGCGTGATCGCCGAAACCGGCGACTCCTGGTTCAATGCCATGCGGCTCGACCTGCCCACGGGCGCGGCGTTCGAAATCCAGATGCAATACGGTTCGATCGGCTGGAGCGTCGGCGCCACGCTCGGCTACGCCCTCGGCCGACCCGACCGCCGCGTGATTGCACTCATCGGCGACGGCTCCTTCCAACTGACCGCCCAGGAACTTTCGACGATGATCCGCTACGGCCTGCGGCCGATCGTCTTCCTCATCAACAACGGCGGCTATACAATTGAAGTCGAAATCCACGACGGCCCTTACAACACGATCAAGAACTGGGACTATGCCGGCTTGATGCAGGTTTTCAATGCAGCCGACGGCCGCGGCTGGTCGGCCCACGTGCAAACCGAAGGCGAACTCGAAGCCGCGGTGGCCAAAGCCGTCGACCACAACGGCCCGGCCTTGATCGAGTGCGTGATCGACCGCGACGACTGCAGCAAGGACCTGCTCGAATGGGGCATCCACGTCGCCAAGAACAACAGCCGCCCCTTGCACGTCGTGTAACCCGCGATGTCAGTTGGTCGTCGACGCCGTTCGCCGCGGCGCGGTGCCTAACACGATCAACAGTTAGCGACTGAGGCCGAGCCACTATGCACGCAATGCTGCTCACAAAGATCGTTTCTCTCGAGCAGAGCGACACACCGCTCGAACTCGCAGACCTACCGATTCCCGAGCCCCAATCCGGCGAAATCCAACTTCGCGTCGCCGCTTGCGGCGTGTGCCACACGGAGCTCGACGAAATCGAGGGACGCACGCCGCCGCCCAAGTTGCCGGTCGTCCCCGGCCACGAAGTCGTCGGCCGCGTCGCCAAGCGGGGGCCACGCGCCACCAAATGGCAGGAAGGCGATCGTGTCGGCGTCGGGTGGATCTACTCCTCCAGCGGTGCGGCCGACGAAAACCTCAGCCCGGCCTTCGCGCGACCGGACGCGACGCCGACGGCGGGTACGCCGAGTACATGACCGTCTCCGAAAACTACGCCTACGCGATCCCCGACTGCTACTCCGACGTCGAAGCCGCCCCGCTGCTCTGCGCCGGCGCCGTCGGCTATCGTGCGCTGAAGCTCTCCAATCTCCGCGACGGTCAGGCACTCGGCCTCACCGGGTTCGGCGGCTCGAACCACCTCGTGCTCCAACTTGCGCGGCACCAATTCCCGAACTCGCCGGTGTACGTCTTCGCCAGAGACGCAAGCCAACGGGCATTCGCCCTGCAATTGGGCGCGACCTGGGCGGGCGACACGTCGGATCGCGCGCCGCAACCACTCGACGCCGTCATCGACACGACGCCCGCCTGGAAGCCGATCGTCGAGGCGCTGGCCAATCTTCGCCCCGGCGGCCGGCTCGTCGTGAACGCCATCCGCAAAGAGGAACGCGACAAGAGTGTTCTGCTCGACCTCAGCTACCACGAACACCTCTGGCTGGAGCGCGAGATCAAAAGCGTCGCCAACGTCACCCACTTCGACCTGCAAGAATTCCTGCCGCTCGCTGCCGCCGCCGAGATCCACCCGGAAGTGACGACCTACCGACTTGAAGAGGCCAATCGCGCACTGGTCGAACTCAAACGCGGCAGCATCCGCGGCGCCAAAGTCCTGCGAATCGACTAGCCCCAGTCTCCCCAACTCCAGACGGACTGGTCGCTTCAGCGACCAGTTTCTCAATGCTCGCGGTCCTTTCGACAAACTCCTCGCACTTTACCGAAGAAATAAGCCGCCCAAACCCTCGACCTCACGCCGAGGCAAATCCATCCCGATCGCCATTCCACGATCGCCGATAGAAAACCCGCTTCATCCCTTCGGCCGACGCGACGTAGGCCGCCACGACCACGGCAATTACAACAAGGCAGGACACAGACAGCGGGGCCAAACCGAGCCACGGCGCCAGCGGAGTGTAGGGCAAAGCCAGCGTTATCAAAATCGCCAACAGCGTGGCGAGCGCCAGCGGCCGACTCGGGCCGCTCTCCCACGACGGTCGCCGGGTACGCACCACCAGCACCACCAAGCACGCGGACACCACCGATTCGAGAAACCAGCCGGTCCGGAATTGTGCCGTCGAAATCCCTGGCAGCAGCAACAACACGCCAAACGTCAGATAATCGAACACCGAGCTGAGCACGCCGAAATTGAGCATGAATCGGCGAATGAAGGCCACGTCCCACCGCCGCGGCCGAGCGACAAGTTCCGCGTCGACGCGGTCGCCGGCGATCGTCATCTCGGGCAGATCGGTCAGCAGGTTGGTCAGCAACACTTGCTTCGGCAGCAGGGGCAAAAAAGGCAAGAACAACGACGCCCCCGCCATGCTGAACATGTTGCCGAAGTTCGCACTGGTCGCCATGAACACGTACTTGAGCGTATTGGCAAAGGTCGCCCGGCCCTCAACCACGCCCTCCAGCAGCACGCCCAAATCATGCTTCAACAGCACGACGTCGGCCGCCTGCGCGCCACGTCGACGGCCTCATCGACGGAAATGCTCACGTCGGCCACGTGCAGCGCCGTCACGTCGTTGATTCCGTCGCCCAAGTAGCCGACCACCTGCCCGGCCTGCTTGAGCGCGAGGATGATCCGCTCCTTCTGATTCGGCTCGATCTCGGCAAAGACGATGGTCTCGACCACGCGCTGCCGCAGTGCCGCCTCGGTCATCTGCCGGAGATCGCCGCCCGTCAGCAGCCGATCGGACGCGAGCCCGACTTGCCCGGCCACGTGGGCGGCGACGAGCCGGTTGTCGCCCGTAATCAACTTTAACGAGACCCCCAGACGCTCCAACTCGTCGATCGTTTCTTGCACGCCTGCTTTCAGCGGATCGTGCAGCACCAGCACGCCGGCAAACGTCATGTCTGCTTCGTCCTGTTTGCGGACGGGGCCGCCAGCGGGCAGTTCCCGATACGCGACCCCCAACGTGCGAAATCCTTGAGCGCTCAGCGCCGCATAGAGTTGTTCGATGCGATCGCGCAGCCGCTTCCACCGGAATGGAACCCCGCGACTCATCCTGGGCCGACGTGCACACGTCGAGCACGTTCGTGAGGGCGCCTTTGGTGATCAGCAGGGTTTTGTCCGCCTGGCGGACGAGGATGCTAAGCCGTTTGCGGATAAAGTCGTACGGTATCTCGTCGAGCTTTTCATACGTCGAGAGGTCGAGCGACTGGCTCCGCCGGACGGCCTCGTCGATCGGGTTGGTGAACCCCGACTCGAACGAGGAATTCACGTAGGCCAACTCTTGCACGAACGGAGAGTCGCAGCCGGCGGCGTCCACCGCCGAATGGACGTGAATCGTGCCCTCAGTCAGCGTCCCCGTCTTATCCGAGCAGAACACGTCCATGCTGCCAAAGTTTTCGATTGCCGACAAACGCCGGACGATCACGTCCTTGGCGGCCATTCGCCGGGCGCCGTGAGCGAGGTTTACGCTGATGATCGCCGGCAACAGTTGCGGCGTCATCCCCACCGCCAACGCCAACGAAAACATCATCGACTCCAGCACCGGTCGATGAAGTGCCACGTTGCCGGCAAAGATCGCCAACACCAACAGCAGCGTCACTTCCAGCAGAAAATTGCCGAAGCGGCGAACGCCGTGCTCGAACTCGGTCTCCGGCGGCCGCAACGCCAACCGATCGGACATCTGGCCAAACTGCGTGTCGCGCCCCGTGCCGACCATCAACACATGCGCCGTGCCACTCACGACGTGTGTGCCCAGGTAAACCAAATTCGTGCGCAGCGCGAGTGGCGCGTCAACGGCCACCACGCCGACCTGTTTCTCGGCCGGAAACGTCTCGCCCGTCAGCGCCGCTTCGTTGACGAATAGATCCTTGGCCGCCAAGATCAGTCCGTCGCCGGGGACCGCCGAGCCGGCCGACAACACCGCCACGTCGCCTGGCACCACGGCGTCGAACGGCACTTCCGTCGGTCGGCCGTCGCGCAATACCGTCGTTTCCGCCGAAACCAAAGCCAGCAGCTTCGCCAGCGCGTCGGCCGCGCCTTTCTCCTGCCAGAACCCGAACAGTCCGCTCACCACGATGATCGTCAAAATGATCGCCGCGTCGAGGCCGTCGCCGAGAAAAAACGACAGCCCGGCGGCGGCCGATAGTAACAGCGTAATTGGGCTCCTGAACTGTTTCAGCAGCAGATCCAGATTCTGCGGCCGAGAGCGGCCCAGCCGATTCGCCCGTTCGACTTGAAGTCTCCGCGCCGCCTCCTGCGAAGTGAGCCCCAACGGCCCCCCGCCGAGTCGCTCAAATTGCTCTGCTGCGGTCGAGCTCCAATACGATGACGAGTCACGATTCATGTTGCACGCACACCCGCTTGTGCTCGTCATTGCTTTGCGTCATGCAAGTCTCGCTCTTGCCGCCGCAACACCGGCTTCCACCGCTTCCCTTTGCTCCATGGATCCTTAATCTCTTCCAACACTTTGACGCCAAGCTTGGTCTTCTTCACCGCCATCACTTGCAGCGACCGCCGCGCCCGCTTCCGTCGCCCGCGCTCGAGCACTTGGGATACGGCGAGCACTCGGCCTTTCGCTTGAAGAGCGCTCCCGCCGGAATCTCATTCATGATGTAGTTTCCGTCTTCAGGCACGTAGTACAGGCAGAACCGCTTCGAGAACGCGGATACAATCACATACCGCGTCGGATCGCGCGAGTCTGCCACCTGCCGCTTCAACTCCGCGATCTCCTTGGCCGAGAGCGGTGGAAAATCGGCCTTTTCATCGCGCGCGCTTCTTGACGACTTTCCTCATAGCTGGAGTCACTCAATCTGGACGGTGGCAACGGAAGACGAAGCAGACGATTGTCGTAGTTCACTCTTCCTTGCGTCACTGACACGAAACGCGATGGATTGGAGGAACACAAACGAGGAAGGCATGCTTGCCAGGAACCGATTCGCGGTGCACAGTCGACGTTCGGCTCGCCACGCGCCGCAATTCTACCACGGGCACATTCGCCCGACCACACGATCGCGACTTCCCTGTCAAGCCACGAGTTTCGGTCACCTGCTGTGGCCGAAAATAGTTGTTGAAATCGGTCATGGGATGCCATAAGCTGAATCTCGCCGTACTGACAGGTGTTCAGTTCTGGCGTGCGATCGTCGTCGATAGTCAAGTACACCACATACAATACAAATTCGGCCTCGAAAAGGCACAAGCATTCACGAAAAGTTTTCGTGCCTCTTGGTGCCCTTTCGTGGCCATTCCCTACGCGACGGTCCCGAGAGATCACCACCGACCAAACAGCCAGTTTGTCGCTGGCCCTTGAGGGGGCGCAAACAACTCGACGCCTTGGGAGAAACTCGACGCGTTCGCAAAAACACGGGGTTTTTGCCGGGGTGAAACTGGTCAGAAGGAAGGTAGGAATACTGATCTTCGCTAATCTCTACTAATCCAAATGAGCGAAAAATAGCGCCGATTGGTGTTCCTGCGATCTTCTCCGTGTCCTCAGTGGCTCCGTGGTGAATCTTTCCCCCGGCCGAAAACAGATACTTGACATCCGTACACTATCTGGTAGAAACAAGCATGTACTGAGACGGCACGTAGGCACGTAAGGCCACCTTTCCTCCGCTAGCGCGTGAGGCCTTGATTGAAAAATCCTCCGCCGACAGTCGTCTGGGTATAGCGATCTTTGGAGTGCGCCGTGAAAGGTGTTCGATTCTCAGTGGGAGTCAGTCCCACCTGGCAATTGTCGCTCCAGCCAGTAGCAATCGGAGCGGTGGAGGAGGTAACGAATCCGCCGAAGCCTTCGATGGAAAGGGTCGCTAGGCGACTCCGCGAGTCGGCAGGCCGGAACGTGAGTGAACACTGAGCAGGCCTCGAAACATGGTCGCGGAAGCCGACCCGACTTCAAAGCGGGGAAGGCCGCCGTCCTCGGGGAAGCGAGCGATGGACGCACCCGAGGGTTCCGCCGGGGTATTGGCGCCGGCATGTCGACGCAGGGAATCAATCGCAACACGGGAAGCCCCAGCGGTGGCGGCGCGTGACCGCCAACCGGACGCCCGCGAGGGGCAGGCCGGGCCGTGTGGGGTGACGGAGAGGTCCGTAGTAGTGACGAAGCCGGGTAATGCTGGTCGAGCGAAGGGACCTTGGTTCTGGAATGCCGCTGGAAGGAACAATGATCGAGCGATTGGCCTTTGGCCTAGCAACCTCAAAAGGATCAGACGTTCCGGAAAACGGCTCTCCCGTCAGGTGAAGATGTGCCATGCACGTCGTGGGCCTGTGGGGAATCCAGTCCGAGAGCCGGATGCGGGAAATCCGCACGTCCGGTTCGATGAGCGGGAAGTGGAAACGGAAGCATGGCGCGGCTAGTGAGGCACCGGCAAACGAAAGGGCCGGCAACCGATAGGCCCCACCTAAACCACCGCGCCACTTCTCGACTCTACATCAAAGCTGTTAGCTCTTAGCCATTGGCTATTAGCCAGCGGTCGCTCTGCGCTTCCTTGGCGTCTTGGCGCATCCTTCGTTCGGCGTTGCGCACGCTAAGCGACAAAATGCGAACAACCTGGAGCGCTGGCGCCATTTGTCGTCGGACTTCGATTCGCCACGCGACAAAAACACGTCACGTCGAAGCGGGCGAAGCGCTGCCGAGCGGAATGTGCGGCGAGGCATGGTCGCCGTCGGTCGGTGGGGCCTCGGTCGATGGCCGCGACGCGTCGGGCAGCATCGCGCCGTAGCGGAGCAGGTTCTGATGCAGCTCGAAGCAGCGTCCCAGATCGTGGCGAGATGTGTCCCGGTCCCGCACCGCGGATGTACTGGTGCAGGTACTCGCGGTAGCGCGGGTGGGCACAATTCTCGATGATTCGTTCGGCGCGGTCTTCCGGCGCAAGGCCCGCGGAGGTCGGCCAATCCCTGTTCCGTGACAACCACATTGACCGAGTGTTCGTTGTGATCGACGTGCGGGCACATCGGCACCACGGTCGAAACGGTGCCATCTTTGACGATCGAAGGGCACATGAAGATCGACAGGTAGGCGTTGCGAGCGAAGTCGCCGCTGCCGCCGATTCCATTGATCAACCGCCGGCCCATCACGTGGGTCGAGTTGACGTGGCCCGACAGGTCGAACTCGAGCGCCGTGTTGAGCGCGATGACGCCCACCTGGCGCACTGCGGCGGGATTGTTCGAGATCTCCTGCGGCCGCAAGATGATCCGCGGCGCGTAGTAATCGATTTCGTCGATCAAGTCCGTCATTTGCTGTGGCGTCAACGTCAAGGCGGTCGTGCTCGCGCCGCAGATCCTTTCTTGCGTCATCAACTCAAACGCGGCAGACTGGAACACCTCGGTGTACATCGTCAACTCAGGAATGTCGGGGTGCTTTCCCAGTCCCGAGAGTACGGCGTTGGCGACGTTGCCGACGCCCGCTTGGATCGGGAGCATGTCGGGCGGGATGCGGCCGCTGGCCATCTCCTCGAGCAGAAACCGGACAACATGCCGCGCGATGGCGTTGCAGGACGCACCGGGGCGGACGAATTCGGTGAGCTCGTCGGGTTGATCTGTTTCCACAATGCCCACGATTTTCTCCGGGTCGACGCGAGCATACGTCTTGCCGATCCGCTGGAGCGGAAAGTCGAGATCGATGGCCGGGCGAAACGGCGGCGGCTTTGGAATCACGATGTCGGCCATTTCGCTGATCTTGGTCGACGCATTGCGGTTGAGCTCGATGATCACTTTGTCGGCGGCCTGCAAAAACGTGGGCGAAGCGCCGACGGAAGTGGTCAGAAATACGCGCCCGTCGGACGTGACGCGGCTCGCTTCGATCACGGCGAAGTCGATCTTGCCGAAGAATCCGAACAGCACCGATTGCGGCACGTGGGACAGGTGCATGTCGACGAAGGCCACGCGGCCGTCGTTGATACGCTCGCGCAGCGGAGCCGACGACTGATAGGGGCACGCCAACTGATGGCGTCGGCCTCGGCGAGGGCATCATCCAGGCTGCGGCCGGTCGATGCGCCGGTGAGCACGCGAATCTGGAACGGCTGGCCGTCTAGCGTGCAAGTCGCGGGCACGCTCGTGCCAGCGCCAGCGGAACGGCTTTGGCGGCGCCGGCGGGCGTGAAACCGCTGAAGGCGACCATCGAGTCGTGGCCGATCAGTTGAGCCGCCTCATCGGCGGAAAGCCGGGGAAAACCTTCTCGCTGTGTCATTGCTGCGAATCTCCTAACTGATGCGACAGCCTCCGAACCGCCATAGGAGAGCCTACTATTAGAAATCGACCATTGCCTGACTATCAATTATACATTCGCGGAATTCTCGGCGATAGATGAACGTGGCAGACGTTAGCATCTGCGGCTTCCGAAAGACTCACGATGGGGGTGTGCGTGAATGGCACGACTGTGCTCATCCGTCGCGCAGTATACGAAGTCGCACAGTGGTGCGCTGCGCGAATCGGTGAAGGCAGTTGACGCGGCAACATGAAGAAGCGATTAAACCTCGGCGCAGACTTGTCCGGTGCGAATCAGGTCGAGCAGTTCGGCCTGCCAGAAGCGAGCTGCTGTCAATGGCGTCGCGAGTAGCGTCTCGACGAGGTCAGCATTGGAGAGCCGGGTGGCGAATCGGCGCGAGTCGGGAGTCGAGAACCAGCGCTCGGGCCACTCGCGGCCAAAACGACGCACAAACTCCGCGAGCATGCAGCCTTCGATGCTGAAGTCGTCGGCGCCCAACTCGCCGATGACGCCCTCGAGCGTGTGCAGCGATTTGCGAAACAGCATCATGTCCGGCACTGACGCGGAGCCGGGCGGTTTGCGTCGCCTCGTCGAGCAGCCCCACCAGCCAAGTCAGCCCTGGCAATTGTCCATGCCGAATTCGCCGAAGCCAGCGCTCAACGACACGTTTCAAGGCGGCCCGATCGACGCTGCGTCGTTCGTCGAGTTCTTCCAGGATCGCGACGATCCGCTGGCCGCGGAGCGTGATCGCCGCCAGCACGATTTGCCCCATGGCGATCCGCTCCGCCTCGCCGAGGTGCCCCACCAGGCTCCAATCGAGGATCGCCAGCCGGCCGTCGTGCGTGTAGAGCAGATTTCCCGCGTGCGGGTCGCTGTGAAACATGGCCCGATGCGTTGCGGAAAACATCGGCTGGGCGATCAGCGCCCGCGTCACCAGCTTTGCCAAAGGTGCTTGTCGCGGCTCGGAGTCGAGCGGATGATCGGTCACTTTGTCGCCGAAGATGCGTTCCATCGCCGTCACGCGGGGCGTGCAGTGCTGCGAGCACGGCGGGAATGTGCACGTCGGGCTCATCCGCAAAAAACGCCTTCGCCTCCGACCAGATGTGCCTGTTCCTGGTCCAAGCGGACTTCGACCGCAGAGCTTATCGCGGACGTGATCGAAAGTCTCGCGGTAGTCGAGGTGCGGGATCGAGAGCTCGTCGCAGCGCGAATCGAGATAGGAGCCCACCTGCCCGAACAGATCGAGCTCGAGCTGCATGCGATCGACGATTCCGGGCTTGAGGATCTTGAACACACCTTCGGGCACCGTCGGATCGCGAGCGTCGCGAAACGGAATGACGACCGCGACGCTGGCCTCGGCAATGGCGGGCGGCAGCAGGGTGATTCCCAGCGACTCGAGCGGTCCGAGTTCGTCGGCCAGGATCGCCCGAATGGTGTCCAAATCGACGGTCGGCGGCAGCGACTCGAGCTGACGCAGTTCATGCCGCAGTTCCGGAGCCAGCCGCTGATCGCGGGCCAGCACTTGCCCGAGCTTGTGCAGCACGGGGCAACTCAGCGCGAGCCGGCCCAGCCGCTCCGAGACCGATGCGTTGGCGGAAAGTGCCGCTTGCTCGGCCAGAATCTGTTCTTGAGCCGGCGCCGGCAGGCCGCTAAGAAACACGACCAGGCCTTCCTTCACCGGACGAGCGAAACTTGCATAGGCAGGCGGAAGGAGCCCGGCGAGCGCATCTTCATCGATTAATAAGATCCCAGCTCACGGCAGTTGCGCCCAACTGCGTCGCTAGCTCAGCCAGTCCAAGCGAATTGCGCGACGACAAATCGTTGGAACTTCCGTGGCTTCAATCCGAACGTGCGGCCAGCCAGGCGTCGATCTGCGGCCAGGTCGACTTTTTTCGGCGCCGCGGCCAGCCATGATCCCGATGTGGCCCCCTTTCACGCGGAACACTTCCTTATCTTGGCTGCTCACGAGGTCCATCACCCGTTCCGACTGGCAGGGCGGCGTGATGTGGTCCGACTCGGCGATCACGTTGAACAGGTTGGCCCGCAGCCGGCCGAGCTCGACCCGCTCGCCACGAAGCGTGAGCGTGCCTTCGATCAGGCGGTTCTCCTTGTAGAACTCGTTGATCAACTGCCGGTAGGCGGCGCCCGGCATCGGGATGATGTCGCGGACCCAGGTGTTCATCGCATGCCAAGCCTCGACGCGGCCCGGGTCGTCGATGTTGTCCCACAGATTCAGATACGAGCCGACCAAGTTTTCCATCGGCTTGAGCATCTTCGCGCCGGCGTCGATCATCTCGCCGGGCACATTGCCGAATGCTTCGACCAGTTTGTCGGGATCGAACGCGGGCTGGCTCACCCAGCGGCTGAACCCGCCAGCGGTCTTGTCGGTGAAATCGAGCGGCGCGGTCAGGAGCAGCAGGTTGCGCAGCCCGTCGTCGGGCCGCAGGGCGGCGTACATCGTGCTGATCAGCGCGCCAAGGCACCAACCCAGCATGCTGAATTCAGTCGCGCCGGTTACCGACTTGAGCTTGCGAATTACGCGCGGCAGATACTCCAGCGTGTAGTCGTCGTACTTGAGTTCGCAATCTTCCGGGCCGGGAATGCCCCAGTCGAGCAGGTACACGTCGTACCCGTGTGCGAGCATGTACTCGACGAAACTATGGCCAGGGCGCAAATCGAGCACGTGGGGCCGGTTCATGACCGCAAACACCAATAGCAGCGGAATCTTGTGCCGCTGCTCGGCCGGCAGGACCGGCGTGTAGCGATAGAGCTTCGCCTTGTTGAGCGTCCACAGGAGCTGCTTGGGCGTCTGCGCGACCTTGGCGTCGGTCGTGAGCAAGCGATTGAAAGTTCGCAGATTCTCGAACGCTCCGTGCCACTGTTCGCACACGTCCTCAAACGTCAACGTGCCTGCCTGACCGTTTTGTGATTCGCTCATGGTACCTAACCCTTAGCCTTGGTGCTGAGCTAGCTTTGGTGCTGGCCGCCTTGTTGGCGCATCCAAGCGTCCAATTTGGCATCGAGGTCGTCTAACCGCATTTCGATGTTCGTCAGCCGGTCGGCCATCCGCATGTAGTCGTCGCGCGAGGCGATGTTCATGGCCGAGAGCGACTGGTTGACGGCTGTTTCCATTGCCGTGCGAAACGGCGACGAAGTCGTAAGCCAGGCATTGAGCATCTCGGCGTTGGCCGCGGCATAGGCGTCGCTCATGACGAAGTCGGTCATCACCTTCGACCATTGCTCCATGCTGGCATCGCGCATGCCCTTCATCATTCCGGTGGGGTCGAAGATATTCATCGTTTCGTGTTTGTCGCTCATGTCGGCTCTCCGCGTGATACTGTTCTGCTCAAGCATAGAGCGCAAATCGCGCTCCTGGCCCAATTCGCCGGCCTACATGTAGGCCCCACCGTTGACGTTGATCTGCTGCCCGGTGATGTAATCGCCGTCGGCGACCAGGAAGATCACCGCCCTGGCAATCTCCTCGGGCTTGGCGAAGCGACCGAGCGGGATCCGCGCTCTTGATCTGATCCTGGATCTTCTCGGGAACCTCGGCAAACATGTCGGTGTCGGTGAAGCCGGGGGCCACGGTGTTGACCGTGATGCCGTTCCGAGCCAATTCGAGCGCCGCCGTCTTGGTGAAGGCGATGATGCCTCCTTTGCTGGCGCTGTAGTTTGCCTGGCCAAAGGCGGCGATCTGGCCGTTCATCGAGCTGACGTTGACGATCCGGCCGAATTTCTGCTCGATCATCGCGGGAATCGCCGCCGACGTGCAATAGAAGTAGCCGTTCAAATTGGTTTGAATCACTTCCTCCCATTGCTCGTCGGTCATTTTCTTGAGCGACGTGTCGCGGGTGATGCCGGCGTTGTTCACGAGAATGTCGAGCCGGCCGAATTCGTCGGCGACCTGCTTGACCATCGCCCGCGCCTCCGGTCCGACGCCGACATTGGCTTTCACCAGCATGCACCGATCCGCCCAACGCCGCCACTTCATCGGCGACCGCCTGCGCTTTCGCATCGCTTGATTGGTAGTTCAGCGCCACGCGCGCCCCCTCGCGGGCCAACTCCACCACGATCGCGCGGCCGATGCCACGCGAACCGCCCGTTACCAGGGCCGTCTTGCCTTCCAGTCGTGCCATTGCTAAACCCTTTCCACTCAAAAATGTGTGTTGATGATCGGAATTCGTTCGCGGCAGGCCGCGAGCCTTCGATTTACTCTCGCTCAAAGATCGCCGCGATCCCTTGGCCGCCGCCGATGCACATCGTCACCAGGGCCCGCTTGCCGCCGTTCCGCTTCAGCTCGTACAGCGCCTTGATCGCGAGGATCGCGCCGGTCGCGCCGATCGGGTGGCCCAGCGAAATGCCGCTGCCATTCGGATTGGTCCGTTCCGGCGGGAGCTTGAGCTCGCGGGCTACGGCCAGCGCTTGCGCGGCAAACGCCTCGTTCACTTCAAACACGTCGATATCCTCGAGCTTCAGGCCGGTTTTCTCCAGCAGCGATCGCACCGCGGGCACCGGGCCGATGCCCATGTACTTCGGATCGACGCCGGCGTAGCTGTAGGCTGCCAACCGGCCGAGCGGCCGCAGGCCCTTCTCCTTCGCCAGGCCACGTTCCATCAGCACGACGGCCGCCGCCGCGTCGTTGATGCTCGACGAGTTGCCCGCCGTCACGGTGCCTTCCTTGTCGAATACCGGCCGTAGCGTGGCGAGCTTCTCGACGCTGCTATCCGGACGCACGGTCTCGTCAACAGCAAACGAGACCGTCTCGCGCTTGACCTTGATCTCGACCGGCATGATTTGCTCTTTGAAGTGTCCTTTCTCGATGGCGTTGGCCGCTCGCTTGTGGCTTTCCACGGCGAGCTTGTCCTGGTCTTCGCGCGAGATATTGTACTTCTTGGCCACGTTCTCGGCCGTCACGCCCATGTGGCAATCGTCGAACGGATCGCTCAGCGCGCCGACCATCACGTCGATGAGCGTGGTGTCGTTCATCCGTGCTCCCCAACGCATTGCAGGGGAAAGATAGGGACTGCGGCTCATGTTCTCGGCGCCGCCGGCCACTGCCACGTCGGCATCGCCGAGCATGATCGCCTGGGCCGCCGTGATGATCGCCTGCATGCCGCTGCCGCAGAGGCGATTGAGCGTGAGCGCCGGCGTCTCGACCGGCAGGCCGCCCTTCACTCCCGCCACGCGGGCCAGGTAGTGATCGTGTACATCGGTGTGAATCACGTTGCCGAAGACGACGTGTCCGACCGACTCCGGCTCGATGTGCGCCCGCTTGACGGCTTCCCGCACACAAAGCGCCGCCAGTTCGCTTGGCGGAATGTCCTTTAAGCTACCGCCGTAACCGCCGATGGGTGTCCGTACGCCGCTGACTACCACTACCTCGCGTGTCATTTTAAGTTTCTCCTGAAATTAGTCTCGGTTGGTCGGGTAAGCCCACTCAACACTGCGCGGGCTGCTGCTCACCGCTGTAATATGCCCTTCAACTCTTCCGCCTGGGCAACCGCCGCGGGCGCCAAAGTGTGCCATCAAGACCCTTTCGGTCGGTCCGCTGTGCGGTTACGCACATCGCCTTTCTCCGCCAGAGCCAGCTTTCGCTGAGCGTCGCACCGCGTCGCGCGACGCCATCGCCACTTAGAGCAATGGTCGTGCCAAATGCTCTGACTCAGGCTGGCGTGGTCAGCAGCGCGCGACGAGTTGCGCCGTCGAATTGAGCAAGCACTTGGCTCGCCGCGAGAACACGAAAACCGCAGCAACACACGGTCCGCGTGCCGCTCCCGTTGGCACAAGTGTTGCACCCTTGTTCCGGGTTCGTCGGCTTACATGTTCCTCTTTTGTGCCAGGACAACAGGAGGCTACCATGAACGTCGCATCATTTCTCGAGACGCAGAAGTGCTGGTATTAGCAGGTGGCTCACCAGCCGACGTACAGTGCTCAGCGCATGGCGGGGCAATTACACGTGCCCGGCCGAGAGGTCGCCAAAGCCATCCTCTTGCGTGCCAGGCCCAAACGGGACTACATCGTGGCCGTGCTGCCAGCCAACATGGTGATCGACTTGGATCGCGCCGCCAAAATGGTCGAAGCAAAACGACTCGAGCTGGCGACCGAACCGGAAATCGCCACCTTCTGCACCGACTGCGAGTTTGGCGCTCTTCCGCCGTTCGGCTCGCGCTACGGGCTGAAGACGATCGTCGATTCGACCCTCGCCGAGGATGATGTGATCCTCTTCGAGGGCAACACGCATCATGACGCGATTCGCATGAAGTTCGACGACTACCGCCGGCTCGAAAATCCGACGGTAGCTTCGTTTGCAATCGCCGAGAGCGATTAAGACGACCCAATCCGTTGATCGGCTGGATCCCCATGCGTGGCGCCGCGCCGTGCGAGCCGTCGGCCGATCGCTTGCCGCTCGCTCCTTCGGATGTGGCATAGACATAGTCGGCGCCTGGCCATTCGAGTTTGCCGGGCGAAGCGGTCGGCGCGGTGCGATCGAATGTCCGGCGGTCGGCAGGGCTTCGCCAAACGGCACGGCCATCTTCTCCCTCTCGGCGATTCAGCTAGCAGTGCTTTCGGTCGATAGCGCTAAAAGTTGTCTGCCCGGCGTGGACGGATTCCTCCCGACGTTTACACGGACGTAATCTCATGGACCGTAGCATTCGTGGCCCGCTTACGCGGGCTGTTGCCGCCCTTAGCCTGGCGTTCGTCTTCAGCACTGCAGCAACGGCGCGCGATCCCGACTGGTATCGCGACGTGCAGTATCTCACCTGGGATGAGACGATGGCCGTGCCGAGCGAAAGTGACTCGGCAGGCGATCCGAGCATGGTGCAGATACAGCCGCCGAGCGACGATTACATTCGCGATGCGTGTGATTGCGACGGTTGCGAACCAAGCGCAACCGGCGCCTGGCAAAGCCGGATGATGCGCCTGTGCCAGTCGATCGAGGCGCGGGGCGTCGACTATCACTTCGCCGCAACGCAGTTTTATCAAGGCGTGACGACGGGCGGCGCCGACCGAGGTTTTGAATACGGCGGCAAGATCGACCAGTTCATTACGCTCGACAGCACAAAGCTCGGGCTGTGGCAGGGCACGACGATGTCGTTGCACGCCGAGACGCGATTTGGCCAAGACGTGAATTTCGACGCGGTCGGGTTGGCGCCGGTCAACGTGGCGATGCTCTATCCCAAGTTCAACGAGCACGAAACCGCGATCACCGGACTGTCGTTTGCCCAGGCGCTCAACGACGAAGTGCAGCTGACGTTCGGCAAGTTCAACTCTCTCGATTTGTTCTACATGCTCTATCCGCAGACGGGGCGCGGCGTGAGCAGCTTCATGAACGGGTCGATGGTGATTCCGCTCGCGCTGGCGCGGGTGTTTCCGCTGTCGTTCATGGGCGCCGGCGCCATGACGCTGCACGGCGCGCAGGTCCAAAGCAGCATCATGGTGTATGACCCGCACAACGTGGCCACCACCAGCGGCTTCGACGAGCTGGGCGACAACGGCGCCAACATCATGGGCTTCTACCGCTTCTTCACGAACGCTGGCGGGCTGCCGGGCTCGGTCTTGTTCGGCGGCGTGGGGGCGACCGGCAACTTCGTCGCGTTCGACTCCGAAGGGTTCATTATCGTACCGGACGAAGGCATCGTCGCGCCGACGCAGCACGGCACCTGGGCGCTATTCTACATTCAGGAACAAGCGCTGTGGGCCGACTGCTGCAACCCCGCTCGCAAAATTGGACTCTTGAGCCAGTGGTGCATCGCCGACGAGCACACGTGCCCGTATCTGTGGACGGCAAACGTCGGGATTCAAGGGCAGGGGCTCGTCGGAGGCCGGCCGCAGGACTCGATGGGCGTCGGCTACTTTTACAACGGGCTGAGCGACGAGTTTAAGAATCTGCTAAGCCCGGTGCTCAATTTGCACGACGTGAGCGGCGTCGAGCTGTATTACAACGCAGCTATTGCAAATCATTTCGCGCTGACGGCCGATCTGCAGGTGATCGAGCCGGCCGACGTGACAAAGGACACGGCGTTGGTGTTCGGCCTCCGCGGGACCATCGCGCTTTAAGGCTCGCCGCACGACGCCGGTTAGGCTGGCTGCGCAAACGTAAATCTTGACTGGTCAATGTGCGGCCATCCTTCGCTCCGCGTGCAAAACACTTCCTTGCATTGGTCCACCAAGGCGGTAAAATGCGCGAGTCCTCATCATTGTGCTAAAGGCGGCGATCCCCATGCTTGGCGAGCCAGTCAGCTAGCAGTCGTGGGAGCCGAAGTGACGTTTGCAGAGTGTCGGCTGGACATCGATAAATCTGTCGACGTTGCGTTGGCACACTCGCTTATCGTCAACATCCGCCCGCAGTTTAAGGAGCGCCAGCCATGGCCAAGATTCCCCAGCGCGGCGGGGGCGTCGCGGACGTGAAGAACGATTGAAAACATATCTCTTCTAAAAGCAGTTTCAACATTGACTCAGAGAAGAGGACAGTCGCCGCCGGTTGTGAAACTCCTTCCAATACGTATTTGAGCGGTACTCACCAAGGGATCCTCCTATGACCATCTCAACGAATCGCATGGCATTGATTCGCAATTCTGCACTTTTGCTAATCGCCGTCGCGCTCTTCCAAGCCGCGGCCCAAGGCCAACAGATGCTCCCCCGACCCGACGAGCCGTTCCAGGGCAAGATCGGCCTGACCTACAAGGACTCGACGCCGGTCAAACCGCAGCTCAAAGTGCCGGCGAACTTCGGCGTCAAGGACCCGCCGAACATCCTCATCGTGCTGATCGACGACGCCGGCTTCGGCCAGACGGCGCCGTTCGGCGGCAGCATCCCGACGCCGACGCTCGACCGGATCGCCAACAACGGCCTCCGCTACACGCGCTTTCACACCACGGCGCTCTGCTCGCCGACACGGGCGGCGCTGCTCACCGGCCGCAACCATCACTCGGTCGGCTCGGGCGTGATCGGCGAGGCGGGCACCGGCTTCCCCGGCTACTCCGGGATCATCCCTGCGTCCGCGGCCACGTTTGCCGAAGTCTTGCGCGAATACGGCTACGCAAACGCCTGGTTCGGCAAGAACCACAACGTGCCCGACTGGGAAACGAGCCTCGTCGGCCCGTTCGACCGCTGGGCCGACGGCCTCGGCTTCGACTACTTCTACGGCTTCGTCGGCGGCGACACCGACCAATACAGTCCCGCGCTGGTCGAAGGCAAGAAAGCGGCTCGAGGCGCCGAAGACCAACGAAGACGGCTCGCCCTACCATTTGACGACCGACCTCGCCGACCATGCGATCCGCACGATCCGAGCCGCGAAGGCCGTCGCCCCGCAGCGGCCGTTCTTCGTCTACTTCGCCACTGGTGCAACGCACGCCCCGCACCAGGTGCCCCAGGAATGGATCGACAAGTTCAAGGGCAAGTTCGACATGGGCTGGGACAAGTACCGCGAGGAGACCTTCGCCCGCCAGAAGGAACTGGGCGTCATTCCGCAGAACGCGAAACTCACGCCGCGGCCCGACTCGCTGCCGGCCTGGGACTCGCTGCCCGGAGAAGGAAAAACGCGTCTACGCCCGCATGATGGAGGTCTTCGCGGCCTTCACCGCCCACACCGACCACGAAGTCGGCCGCGTCGTCGACGCGATCGACCAAATCGGCGAGCTCGACAACACGCTCGTGATCTACATCATGGGCGACAACGGCTCGAGCGCCGAAGGCGGCCTCAACGGGCTGCTGAACGAGATGACCTTCTTCAACGCGCATCCCCGAGCCGCTCGAGATGAAGCTCGACGCGCTCGACACGCTGGGCGGCCCAGAGCACTACAACCACTTCCCCGCCGCCTGGGCCTGGGCGATGGACACGCCCTTCCAGTGGACCAAGCAAATCGCCAGCCACTTCGGCGGCACGCGCAACGGCCTGGCCATCTCCTGGCCCAAGCGGATCAAGGCCCGCGGCGAAATTCGCACTCAGTTCCACCACGTGATCGACATCGCCCCGACGATCCTCGAGGTGGTCGGCGTCGAGATGCCGGCCGAGTTCAACGGCGTCGCCCAGAAGCCGATCGAGGGCGTCAGCATGGTCTACACGTTCGATGATGCCGACGCGCCCGACCGGCGGACCACGCAGTATTTCGAGATGCTCGGCAACCAGGGCATCTACCACGACGGCTGGATGGCGAGCGCCATGCGAGGCATACCCTGGCTGAGCGAGAGCCCGCCGGGCGACCTGCTCAACATGCCTTGGGAGCTGTACCACGTCGACGAGGATTTCACCCAGGCGGACGACCTCGCCAAGGAGAATCCGGAGAAGCTCCAGGAACTGGTGAAGCTGTTCTTCGCCGAGGCGGCCAAGTACAACGTCCTGCCGCTCGACGATCGCAAGACCGAACGGCTCAATGTCGAGAATCGACCCAGCCTCACCGAGGGCCGCAAGTCGTTCACTTATCCGAACCTGCTGCGGCTGCCCGAGGGCGCGTCGCCCGACCTGAAGCACAAGAACCACACGATCACGGCGAAGGTGACCATTCCCGACGGCGGCGCCGAGGGGATGCTCATCACGCAGGGCGGCCGCTTCGCCGGCTACGGGCTGTTCGTGAAGGACGGCAAGCTGGTCTACCACTACAACCTGGCCGGCGTCGAGCGGTTCACGATCGAGTCGGACGAGAAAATTCCGACGGGCGACGTCGAGCTCAAGGCCGTCTACAAGACCGACGCCGACAAGCCGTTCGCCGGCGCCGACGTGACGCTCTTCGCCAACGACAAACAAATCGGCAAAGGCCGCGTCGAAAAGAGCATCCCGAATCGCGTGACGCTCGACGAGACACTCGACATCGGCTTCGACACCGGCACGCCGGTTGATGAGGATTACGCGAATATGATGCCGTTTGAATTCACTGGGAAACTTGGTGCAGTGACGATCGATCTCAACTAAGAATTCAATTTTAGGGGTAGTCACACATGTCGGTTCATCATCGCAATGCAATTGTCCGGCGTGCTGATCTGTCTAGCTGTGAGTAGCACTGTTGTCGCCCAGACGCAGCTGCCGCAGCCCGACCCGAAGTTCAACGGCAAGATCGGCGAAACACTCGACGACTCCTCGGCCAGTTTTCCGCAACCGGTGAAGGCTCCGGATGGGGCGCCGAATGTGTTGATCATCCTGCTGGACGACGTCGGCTTCGGCATGGCCGGAACCTTCGGCGGGCCGGTGCCCACGCCCAACCTCGACAAGCTCGCGGCCGACGGCATCTCGTACACGCGATTTCACACTACCGCCCTCTGCTCGCCGACCCGCGCGGCACTGCTCGCCGGACGCAATCATCATTCGTGCGGCACGGGCGTGATCATCGAAATGGGGACCGGCTATCCCGGTTACACGGGCATCATCCCGCGCAGCTGCGCACTCATCCCGAAAATGCTGGGCGACAATGGCTACGCCACCGCCATGTTCGGCAAGTGGCACAACACGCCGGAGCCCGACATCAGCCCCGCCGGGCCGTTCGACCGCTGGCCGACCGGTTTCGGCTTCGACTACTTCTACGGCTTCAATCAGGGCGAGGCCGACCAGTACCATCCGACGCTCTATCGCAACACGACGCCGGTCCCACCGCCCAAGACGTACGAACAGGGCTATCACTTCACCGAGGACATGACGGACGAGACGATCGCCTGGATCAACAACACCCGCGCGGCCGACCACGACAAGCCTTGGTTCGCCTACTTCTCGACCGGCGCCGTGCACGCGCCCCACCAGGTGCCGAAGGAATGGCGAGACAAGTTCAAAGGCAAGTTCGACGACGGCTGGGACAGGCAGCGGGAAGCGACGTACGCCAGGCAGCTCGAGATGGGAATCATCCCCAAGGGCACCAAGCTCACGCCGCGCCCCAAGGAAATCCCGGCCTGGGACAGCCAATCCGAAGATGCCAAGACGGTCTACAAACGCCTGATGGAGAACTACGCCGGCTACATGGCCGCACACCGACTACCACATCGGCCGCCTGATCGACAGCCTCGAAAAGTCAGGTGAACTCGACAATACGCTGATTTTCTACATCGTTGGTGACAACGGCGCGAGCGCCGAGGGCGGCCTCGAAGGCACTTTCAGCGAGCTTGCAAGTCTGTTGGGAATTCAACTGGGCCTTGAGAGCACGATCGACCGCCTGGACGAGATTGGCGGCCCGACGAGCGAGCCGCACGTACCGGTCGGCTGGGCCTGGGCGATGGACGCGCCGTTCCAGTGGACCAAGCAAGTCGCCTCGCACCTCGGCGGCACGCGCAATCCGCTAGTGATCCACTGGCCCAAGGGCATTAAAGTCCAAGTGCGAGCGCCGCACGCAATTTCACCACGTGATCGACGTCGTGCCCACGATCCTCGAAGCCTGCCACATCCCGGCGCCAAAAGTGGTCGATGGCATCGAACAGAAGCCGATCGAGGGCGTTTCGATGCTCTACAGCTTCGACGACGCAAACGCCAAAGATCGGCGGACGACCCAGTACTTCGAAATGCTCTGCAACCGGGCGATCTACGACAACGGTTGGATGGCCTGCTCGCACTTCGGCGTACCCTGGGACACCGACAGCCGCGGCGGTAACTTCCTCGAAGCACCGTGGGAACTCTACAACCTCGACGACGATTTCAGCCAGGCGAACGACCTGGCGAAGTCGAATCCGGAGAAGCTACACGAGCTCCAGGACAGGTTCGTCGAGGAAGCCAAAAAGTACGATGTGTTCCCGCTCGATCCCCGCTTCGCCGAACGGATGGATCCGAAACTGCGCGTAGGCGGCGAGCCGCCGACCTCTTGGACTTACTACGGCAACCACGTCTGGCTGCCCGAACCGGTCGGACCGCAGCTGTTCCCTCGCGGCCACACGATCACGGCGGAGGTGACGGTCCCCAAGGAAGGCGCCGAAGGCGTCATCACCTGCGCAGGGGCGTATTCGGCTGGTTGGTCACTCTACGTGAAGGACGACAAACCGGTGTTCCGCTACACCTGTTTCGACATCGCCGACGAAACAATTCCGTCGACCGTGCGGCTCCCCGAGGGCAAGGCGACCGTCAAGGCCGAGTTCACGCCCGACGGCTCGAATGACGGCGGCGGAACTTTGAAGCTGTTTGTCAACGACCAGCCGGCGGGCGAGGGCAAGCTCAAGCGGACACTCTTCCGCCACGGCCTCGAGCCGTTCGAAGTCGGCCGTGACTCGATCACATCGATCGACCCAGCCTACAAGGACGAGGGAGATTTCGCCTTCAATGGCCAAATCGAAAAAGTCGAGTTCAACCTCAAGAAATGACGGGCCCACTCCGTGAAACCGTGGCAGCTGAGGTGTGTTAATTGACCGCCGCGGAATTCGGCTTCCGTCGAGCGTTCGTTTTGCCACGCGTTCGGTCACGCATTGACGCTTTCGGCAACCTGCATCCGCGGGTCGGTGCGGCGGATGATCTGGCTGATGCCAGTCTGGTTGAAGCCCTTGTAGCCTTCGTTCCGTTCGAGGACTTCGAGGTGCAAGCCGATCGCGCCGCGCGTGGCAAATTGGGCAGCCTGCTCTTCGGTGACGTATCCCGCGGCCAGCGCGGCGGTGTCGAGTTCTTCGCCGATCGTAACGTCGACCCAATCGACGAGGCGAGTCCCGGTTTCGCGCAGAAGTTTCTCTTTCAACCGCAATGCGGACGGCGCACGCGCGCAAAACTCATCCACTAATTGCTGCACGATTGCCGACGCGTTGGGCTGGCATTCCCACTGAAACGATGCTTCCGAAGCTGCTTTCATCTTACTACTGATGTAATCTATAATTGTAGACGGGCCATTCCGGTTCACCTTGCGGCCCCATTCGTTTTACTACTATCTTACGTTGAGAGTTGCGACAAGGTGTTTCTCAACGCGATGTTGCCGGTGATTCAAGGGGAAATATGCGTCAGATCCTACTCCTGGGAAGCGGCATTATCGGCCGCATGATTACCCGATTTCTGGTCGGCTCGGGCGACTACAGTCTCCGCGTGGCCGACGTCGACGCCGACTCGCTGGCACGCTTGAAGCGACACGTCGAAGTGGACACGCGGCAAATCGACGCGGCCAATCCCGCCCAACTCGACGCCGCGATGCAGGGTTGCGACGCGGTGATCTCGGCGCTGAGCTTTCATTTCAACGTCGGCGTGGCACAGGCGGCGGCGCGGGCCGGCACCAGCTATTTTGACCTGACCGAGGACGTCGAGACCTCGCGCGCGGTGCGCGAAATCGCCAAGCTCGCCAAGCCGGGGCAGATCTTCATGCCGCAGTGCGGACTGGCGCCGGGGTTCATTTCCATCGTCGCCCATCACTTGGCGAAGTCGTTCGACCGGCTCGACACCGTATTCATGCGTGTGGGAGCGCTGCCGCTGTTTCCGACTAACTCGCTCAAGTACAACCTCACCTGGTCGACCGACGGGCTGATCAACGAATACTGCAATCCATGCGAGGCGATCTACGACAGTCGGCGGCTCGACGTGTTGCCGCTCGAAGGGCTTGAGGAATTTTCGCTCGATGGCGTGCGGTACGAGGCGTTCAACACGTCGGGCGGGCTGGGCACGTTGTGCGAGACGTTCGACGGCCGCGTGCGACAATTGAACTACAAAACTGTCCGCTACATCGGCCATCGGCACCTGATGCACGTGCTCGTGAACGAGCTGCGGCTCCGCGATCGACGCGAAATCCTGAAGGACATTCTCGAACACTCGGTGCCCGTGACTTTCCAGGACGTGGTCGTCACGTTCTGCACGGTCGCCGGCCAGCGCGACGGACAGCTCGTGCAGATTAGCGATGCCCGAAAGACTTACCATCAGATCATCGACGGAGAAAACTGGAGCGCGATCCAAGTCACGACGGCGGCCGGCATCGCGACCGTCGTCGACCTTCATTTTGTCGGCAAGCTACCCAAGAGCGGTTTCGTACGGCAAGAAGAAGTCGATCTTGATTCATTTCTGGCGAACCGCTTCGGACGATACTATCAGCACGCCGGGCCAACGCCGCAGCCGCAGTGCGAGAGCCGCGTCAGCATCGAGCCGTGAAGGGACGAGGGGACTATTCATGCTGCCAAAGCTGACTGACGCACTCAACCGTATGGGCGTGAGCGCGACACCGCTAGCGGTGGCCGGCGGCGGAGCGTGGCACGAAGGACGCGGGGCGGTGCTCACGGTGCGTTCGCCGATCGACGGCTCGGAGCTGGCGTCTTTTTCGCAAGCGGCGCCCGAACAGGTCGCGGCGATTGTCGTCGACGCGTGTACCGCGTTCTCTCAATGGCGAAGCGTCCCCGCACCACAACGCGGGCAGCTAATCCGCCGTTACGGCGAACTATTGCGCGAGCATCAGCAGGATCTCGCGGCAGTGGTGGCCTGGGAAGCTGGCAAGATCGCGCCGGAGGCAGTCGGCGAAGTGCAAGAGATGATCGACGTCTGCGACTTTGCCGTGGGCCTCAGCCGGCAACTTTATGGCAAGACGATCGCCACCGAACGGCCGCAGCATCGGATGATGGAGCAGTGGCATCCGTTGGGGGCGATCGGCATCATCTCGGCGTTCAATTTTCCCGTGGCCGTGTGGGCCTGGAACGCGATGCTCGCCTTGATGTGCGGTGATACGGTGATCTGGAAGCCGTCAGAAAAAACGCCGCTCTCCGCGATTGCTTGCCAGGCACTTTTCGACCAAGCCACTCGCGGCTTAGCGTTCGCACCGCCCGGACTGAGCAGTCTCGTCGTTGGTGGAGCCGACGTGGGCCAGGCCCTCGCGGCCGACGCGCGGCTGCCCCTGATTTCCGCCACTGGGAGCGTGCCGATGGGACGCGCCGTGGCCAAAATCGTCGCCGCCCGGTTGGGTCGATCGCTTCTGGAACTCGGCGGCAACAATGGCATGGTCGTCACGCCATCGGCCGATCTCAGCCTCGCCGAGCGAGCGATCGTGTTTGCCGCGGTGGGCACGTGTGGCCAGCGCTGCACGACGCTCCGCCGGCTGATCGTGCACGAATCGGTTGCCGACCAACTGATCGCGCGGCTGGCGAAAGTCTACGAATCACTGCCGATCGGCAACCCACTCGACGACGGCGTGCTCGCGGGGCCGATGATCGACGCCCGCGCGGCCGACGCGATGGACGAAGCCTTGGAGACTGCGAAAGGGCAGGGGGGAAACGTCGTGACCGGCGGCGGCCGCGTCACGCAAGGCGTGCCCAAGGGCGGTCACTACGTCCGGCCGGCGATTGTCGAGATCGGTGCCGACGCTGCGATTGTCAAGCACGAGACCTTCGCACCGATCCTGTACGTCCTCCGCTACCGCGCGCTCGACGAAGCGATCCGCCTCCACAACGACGTGCCCCAGGGTCTCTCCTCGGCGATCTTCACGGGCGACGTCCGCGAAGCGGAACTCTTCTGTTCGGCCACCGGCAGCGACTGCGGCATCGCCAACGTCAACATCGGCACCAGCGGCGCAGAGATCGGCGGCGCGTTCGGCGGCGAAAAGGAGACCGGCGGCGGCCGCGAATCCGGCTCCGATTCTTGGCAGGCCTACATGCGCCGCGCCACCAACACGATCAACTACTCTGACCAGCTACCGCTCGCCCAGGGCATTCAGTTCGGCCCACCGGCGTGAAACTCTGCGTGCTTGGACGGACATCTTGGTCACGCGAGATTCTCGACACGCAGCGTGGCGTCCACGCGTTGCTGCGCCTGGAAGATGCGCAGTCGGCCTTTTTTTAGGACACTCGGGCAAATGGCTGCTAAGTGTGAGTGAATCAACTATAATCCAGGCTCGGCCGCTTCACCTCGTGGCATCTAATCGCAGGCAAACGAATGATCCAACGATTCTTCGCGTCGTTCGTAATTATGACGGCAAGTATCGCGTGCGCGGGGGCCGCCGACAAAGTTGACTTCCAGACGCAAATTGCACCGATCTTCGCCGCCCACTGCACGAAGTGCCACGGCGAGGCAAAGGCCCAGGGCAAGATGCGGCTGGACACGGTGGCGGGGATCCAAGCGAAGCTGGCGGCAGAGCCGAAGCTGCTGGTGCCCGGAAAGCCGGAGGAGAGCGAGCTGTTTCGGCGGATCACGCTCCCGGCCGATAACCGGAAGCGGATGCCGAAAGGGGGCGACCCCTTGCCGCCGGACGCGATCGAGTTGATCTCCAAGTGGATCGACGAAGGCGCGGTGCTGCCGACGGAGGCGGCGACTTCGCCCGCAGCGGAAACTCAAGCCGAGACGAAAACGCCCGCGAAGCCGGCGCTCCCCGAAGTGCCGGCCGCGCCGCCGGCTACCATCGACAAGCTAGTGACGGTCGGTGCGCGAGTCGCTCCCCTTTGTGCCGGCAGCAATCTGCTCGTTATTTCGTTCGCCGGGAAGGGTGAACCCGCAGGCGACACCGATGTCACACTGTTGTCGGACATGGCGGATCAGATCTATTCATTGAACCTCGCGGACGCCAAATTATCTCCCGCCGGCCTGACGCCGCTGGCGGCGATGCACCATCTCAACGCGTTGCATTTGGAGCGCTCGAACGTGACCGACGGCGGACTCGCCCCGCTCAATGGATTGACGGAATTGCAGTACTTGAACCTCTATGGCACCCGGGTCACCGATGAAGGCTTGAACCATCTGAAGCGAATCACGCATCTCCAGCGGCTGTACTTGTGGCAGTCGAAGGTGTCGTATGACGCCGCGGCGTCCCTCGAGCACGGTATTCCCGGACTGATCGTCAACCTTGGCTTCGATCATCCCGAAGTCGCTCGTCGTCGCCTGGCCAACGAACTCGAGTCGGCGAAGAAGCAATTCGAGGCAGCCAAGGCGGAGACGGTGAAAGTCGAACAGCGTTTGAAGGACGCGCAAAAAGAGGTTGAAGCGGCGGCCGCGCGGGTGAGCGACACTGAAAAACAACTGCAGGCCTTGAGCTCACCGGAGAGCGGATCGTGAGTACGGGCAAGATTCTCGACATGCTGCGTTCGACGATCATCACCCTGGCGACGATCCTTTGGCCGTGTGCAACGAATGCCGTCGTCAAGCCGGTCGACTTTTCCCACGAGGTGCTGCCGCTGCTCGACGCGCATTGTGCCAAGTGCCATACCAACGGCAGGTATGAGGGCGAGCTGTCGCTCGATACCCGCGAGTCGATTCTGGAAGCCGAGGTCGCCCTGCCGGGCCACGGCGCGGAGAGCGAGATCGTCGTGCGCGTGACGTCGGACGACCCCGAGGTTCGCATGCCGCTCAAGTCGCCGCCGTTGTCGGCGGACGAAGTCGACGTGCTGCGGCGCTGGATCGATGCGGGACTTCCGTGGCAAGAGGGCTTTTCATTTCGCCAGGACAAGTACGAACCGCCGCTCAAGCCGCGGCGTCCCGAGTTACCGGCCGCCAGCGGAGAGATTGAGAACCCGATCGATCGCCTGGTGAGTGCCTATTGGCAGCAGCACGGCGTCGAGCCGCCACCCGCTATGGACGATGCATCATTCTACCGGCGAGCGAGCCTCGACCTCGTGGGACTCCTGCCCACGCCGGCCGATGTTGTCGCATTCCAATCTGACGGCAATCCGCTCAAACGCCAGCAGCTCGTCGATCGACTGCTCGACGATCGCGTCGCCTTTGCGGAGCATTGGCTCACGTTTTGGAACGATTTATTGCGCAACGACTACGTGGGCACGGGCTATATCAGCGGCGGCCGCAAACAAATCACTACGTGGCTATACCGTTCGCTGCTCGAGAACAAGCCGTACGATCAATTTGTCCGCGAACTTGTCAACCCGACTGACGAATCGGCGGGCTTTGCCAATGGCTTCGTCTGGCGCGGACGTGTGAACGCCAGCCAGCGGCCGGAGCTGCAGTTTGCGCAGAACGTCGGACAGGTGTTCTTGGGCGTGAATCTGAAATGTGCGTCGTGCCACGACAGCTTTATCGACAACTGGAAGCTGACCGACTCCTACGGCTTGGCCGCGATCTATAGCCACGAGCCGCTCGAGATCAACCGCTGCGACGTGCCGATGGGGAAAACGGCCGTGGCCTATTTTCTGTTCCCCGAGCTAGGGACCATCGATCCCCAGGCGCCACGCGAAGAGCGTCTGGCCAAGCTTGCGGAGCTGATGACGTCGCCCGACAACGGCCGGCTGACGCGGACGATCGTGAACCGGTTGTGGGACCGGATGATGGGTCGCGGTCTAGCGTTCCCCGTCGATGCGCTGGCTAGTCGGCCCTGGAACGAGGACTTGCTCGATTATCTGGCCGCCGATCTTTCGGACCACGGCTACGATTTGAAGCGAACGCTCGAGCTGATCGCCACGTCGCAGGTCTACGACTGCCAAAGCGTCGCCTGGGACCCGAAGCAACCGGCAAACGAATATGTCTTCGCCGGCCCGGCGCCGAAGCGGCTGACCGCCGAGCAGTTTATCGACGGTCTGTCGAGGATCACGGGCGTCGCGCCGCAGAACACTGCCGAGGACGATGTGTTCGGCGAAATGTTGTACTATGCAACCAAAGGCACGGCTCGCCGGCCTTTCGTGCGCGCGTCGTTGGTCGAGTCGACGTTCTTGATGCGGTCGTTGGGGCGCCCCAACCGCGAGCAAGTCGTGACGACCCGGCCGGCAGAGATGACCACGCTCGAAGCAATCGAGCTGAGCAACGGCCAGCCGCTCGCCGAGTTGTTGAACGAGGGGGCGGATCAACTGCGGGCGGATCATCCGAACTGGTCGAGCCAAGAAATTTGCGACTACATCTTTCGTATCGCCACATCGCGACCACCGAGCGACGATGAACTAGCCAGACTGACGTCATTGGCTGGTGACTCGCTGACAACCGAGGGCGTGGCCGACGCGTTGTGGTGCGTGGTGATGTTGCCTGAGTTTCAATTGGTGCGGTAGGCTGGAATTGAAGGAGTCCAAGACTATGGCTCATCAAGAAGCTGACAATCTGAATCGGCGCGATTTTCTGCGGGCCATGTCGGCCGCGTCCGTGGCGGCCATGGCGAGTGGTGCGCCGCAATTGGCCTTGGGCGCCGCGATCGCTGGCAGCGAAGCAGAGGCGCAGCTCCTACCGCGAGCCGACGCATGTATTCTGTTGTGGATGGCCGGCGGCATGGCGAGCCCGGAAACGTTCGATCCCAAGCGCTACGTGCCGTTCGAGCAGGGGCTGCCGGTCGAGCGGATGATGAGCACGTTCCCGGCGATCGACACCGTGGTCGACAACATCAAGATTTCCGCCGGGCTCGAACACATCGCGCAGGTGATGGATCGCGGCACGCTCATCCGCTCGCACGTGCAGCCCGACCTTGGTAACATCCTGCACTCGCGGCATCAATACCACTGGCACACCGGCTACGTGCCGCCGCAGACGGTGGCGGCGCCGCACCTCGGCGCGTGGATGGCCCGCGTGCTGGGACCGCGGAACCCGGTGATGCCCGCCTTCATCGACATCGGCCAGCGGCTCGAAGGCAACGGCGAAAAGGAAGAGCTCAAGGCGATTCACACGGCGGGCTTCTTCGGCAGCGAGTACGGGCCGTTCATGTTGCCCTATCCCAAGGACGCGGCAGCAGCGGTGCGTCCGCCCAAGGGGATGACGCCCGAGCGGTTCGAGGCCCGCTATCGCCAGTACCGCGAGCTCGTGCTGCGCGGTCCCTTGGGCGAGCATGGCAGCGACTACCATCAGGAGTCGATGATCCGCTCGATGGAAAACGCCTATCGACTGCTCAAGTCGCCCGAACGGGCGGCGTTCGACCTCACGCAGGAACCGAAGGAGAGCTACGACCAGTACAACGTGAGCCGATTCGGCCTGGGCTGCCTGCTCGCCCGGCGGCTGATCGAAGCCGGGACGCGCTTCATCGAAGTCACCACCGAATACGTGCCCTTCGTGGACTGGGACACGCACGAAGAAGGCCACTCGCGCGCCGTGAAGATGAAGGAGTCGATCGACCGGCCGATCGCGCGGCTGATCCTCGACCTGGAGCAGCGCGGCATGCTCGACCGCACGCTGGTGATCGTCGCCAGCGAGTTCAGCCGCGACATGATGATCGAGGGCATCCCCGGCAGCACCGCCAAAGATCAATCGCGCGCCGTGAGCGACACGCTCGAGAAGCCTCGGCACTACGGTCTGCATCGCCATTTCACCGGCGGCAGCAGCGTGCTCCTGTTCGGCGGCGGCATGAAGCGCGGCTTTCTTTACGGCGCGACGGCCGACGAGCGGCCGTGCATCGCGACCGAGAATCCCGTATCCGTGACCGACCTGCACGCCACGATCTTCACGGCGATGGGCATCTCGCCGAAGACGGCGTTCGACGTCGAGAAGCGCCCGTTCTACGCCACCCAAGACGGCAAGGGACAATCGATCGACGCGCTCTTCGCGTGAGCGAGCCCTTGTATTTGGACATTGCGTCGCTTCGCGCAGATGTAATCGCGCGGGCGGATTCTTTGACACTCTGCGCAACCGCAGATAAAATCGACGTCAGGCGCAGACATTCGCGTCGATCGCCGGTGGCGGACGATCCGCGTTTCTGGTCGGAATCTCTTGGGCGTTACCGGCGGGAATTCTCAGGCGAGGCACTATGCGACGGAAGCAACAAGCTAGAGGCGTGCGCGGCAACAGGAATCGTTCCTCGCGGCGACAGCATCAGTTGACGTTTGAGCAACTCGAACCGCGCCTGGCCATGGCCGTGGTCATCAATGAATTCCTCGCGGACAACGCGAGCGGCATCCGCGACGTTGCCGGGCATCGGCACGATTGGATCGAGCTCAAGAACACCGGAGTCGTCGCCCAAGACTTGGCCGGTTGGTATATCACGGACAGCGCTGCGAACCTCACCAAGTTTCAGATACTTAATGCCGGGGCGCTCACGGTGCTTGATCCCGGTGAGACCCTGTTGGTCTACGCCTCGGGAAACAATGGCGAACAGGGCCTGGTCAACGGCGAGCTGCACGCCAATTTCCAGCTCTCGTTGGAGACAGGCTACCTGGGCCTGGTGCGATCGAACGGCTCGACCATCGAAGACCAATACAATCTCTACCCCCAGCAATTTCCGGATGTTTCCTATGGCTTGGGTGTAGGGATTGGTTCGACTACGACCGAGACACTTCTTAGCAGCGGGACATCGGCCACGGGCGACGGATCGCCGGCGCAGTTCCGACCGTTTTCGGGTCCCAATGCGGCCGTTGACGACCACTGGACCGACATCGACTACGTAGCAAACGGCGGAGCCGGATGGTCGAATGCCACCGACGGACTCGGCTTTAATTACGGTAGCCCGTACCAAGACAGCACGGTATCGCTGGCGGGGGAAATTAGCGCTTACGTTCGCATGCCGTTTACGGTAACCGACAAGGCCCAGCTCACCTCAATGAACCTGGAGCTGCGGGTCGACAATGGGTACATTCTGTTCCTGAATGGCAGGGAAGTGCAGCGCGAACGGCTGGCGACCGATTATAAGATCGGCAACGACTGGGATTTGAATGCTCGCCAGAATCTTAGCAATTCCACGATCACAGGCTCGCCATCGGTGATCGACCTCACGCCGTGGCTCGATACGATCGAGGAAGGCGACAACGTGTTGGCCATCTACGCGGCCAACCACACCAGCGACACCGGCGATTTCTTGGTGAATGCCAATCTCACGGCCGAACGAGCCATCGGCGCCGCGGCGGGTACCTTTATGGTGACGCCCACACCGAACATGGAAAACGGAGCGGGATATCTTGGCATCATCGAGGATACACATTTCTCGCAGGATCGTGGCTTCTACGACTCTGCTTTCCCGTTAACGATTTCTACTGTCGAACCAGGCACCACGATTCGCTACACCATCGATGGAACCAGACCCACGCTGACCAACGGTACGACCTATACTAGCCCGATCATGATCGATCCCGCAACTTTGAGCTACGCCGACGCGGGCGTGGTGACGCTGCGTGCCGCTGCGTTCAAAACGGGCTACTATTCCACCGACGTCGATACCGAGACATACATCTTCCTCGACGAGGTTTTGGGTCAGGACGGTAGTGGGCTGCCGGCAACCAGTTCCTGGGGTTATGCCGGCGCCGATTGGGACATCGATCCGAACATCGTCTCTGCGGTCGGGGCTGAGAATCTAAAGCAAGATCTGAAATCAATTCCAACCATGTCGCTGGTGATGGACTGGGAAGAGTTATTTGGCGATGGAACGTCTGGCGATGGCAGTGGGATTTATACCCAGTCCGAAAGCTGGCGTGACAAGAGCGACGAGCGGTTTGCATCTCTCGAGTATTTCACCGACGGCCTGACCGAAGAGTTCCAGATCGACGCCAAAGTAGAAATCCAGGGCCACTCGAGTGCTGTACGTTGGCGAAGCGACAAGCTGTCGTTCGAGGTCAAATTCAAGCAACCCTACGATACGGGTCTCGACTCCGACACGCTCTTCGGGAACTCCGTAGCGGATGGGGCGGGTGCGGCCACCAAATTCGACTCGCTGGTTCTCGATGCACAGTACAACTATACGTTCGCTGTGAACAACACGACCACCCAAGGCCCGTATGCCACGTACATCCACGACCAGGTTGTGGCCGACCTTTCGAATCTTGCCGGCGGCGAAGCCCCTCATGGTCGCTGGGTTCATCTCTACATCAATGGGATGTATTGGGGACTCTACGATGTCCACGAGAAACCCACGGATTCCTTTGCCGAAGAGTACTATGGCGGCAATAAAGACGATTACCTGGTCGTTAAGGGCTTTGATGGCATCAACCTGGCCCATGGAGGCACGCACGACAAGTATATCCAGGCCGACGGCGGCCTTACCGCGGAAGCGGCCTATGCGGATTTGCTCAACGAAGTGAACGACAACATGTCGAATCCCGCCGAGTATCAGCAGGTGGCAGACGTCCTTGATATCGATTCGTTTATTGACTACATGATCGTCATGTACTACGCGGGCAATTACGACTGGGGCGAGAACAATTGGTATGCCTCGATTGATAGCGCGGATCCCAATGGCCAGTGGCATTTCCACTCTTGGGATCAAGAGCATGCGTTTCCAAACGATCAGAACGCGGCAGCAGGCGACAGTCGTAACCAGGACTACGATCATACGGCACTGGTTGCCAATGATTTTGGCAATCACGAATTCGGCCCCACCGGCATTCATCACTTGCTGATGGGTAGCGAGGAATATCGCTTGAGGTTCTCCGATCGCGTCGAAGAACTCATGCAAAACGATGGCTTACTGACGCCCGCCAACGCGCAGAGCGTGTGGCAGGCTCGAGTCGATGAAATCTCCGGCGCCATCAACGGCGAAGCGGCACGCTGGGGCGATAACCGAATTCCCGACAAGGACGGTAGCACTTGGGCGACCAACGTGCAGTACACCACCGATCACTTCTTCTTTGCCAACGATCCATATCCAAGTCGCACGGACACAATGTATCGACATCTTCAATCGAACCAGCAGTTCGGGCGTCGGTAAAACCGACTGGCTCGTGAATCTGGATGCGCCGAACTTCAATCAATACGGCGGCGACATCACCACGCCGTTCAACCTCACGCTCACCAATCCGAATGGCAGCGGGACGATCTACTATACCCTCGATGGAACCGACCCTCGGGTCGCCGGCGGCGGTCTCAGTCCGTCGGCCATCGCCTACAGCGGCCCGATCAACTTGACCGATTCCACGTGCGTCAGGGCACGCGTGCGCGATACGGCACAGTCCGGCACGGCCAACGATTGGAGTGCCGAGGTCGACAAGACGTTTACGAAAGAGCAGCCGTTGACGTTGCGGATTGTCGAACTGATGTACAATCCTGCCGTCTCGGGCGATTTCGAATACATCGAGTTGCTTAACTTTGGCGCCACGACCATCGATTTGACCGGCGTGCAGCTCGCCGATTTTTCGACGGGCGGATTCACGTTTGCCGGGGGAACCTTGGCCGCTGGTGAGCGAATTGTCGTCGCACAAGACGTGGCCGCTTTCCAAAGTCAATATCCGGGAGTCACGAACGTGGCGGCGACCGCCTACTCCGGTAGCTTGAGCAACGGCGGCGAGGTCGTGACGCTCAAGGATGCGTTTGGCGTTGTGCTTCAGTCGTTCACCTATGGCGACAGCCAAGTCGCGGACTGGCCGGCTGAGCCCGACGGCGGGGGCCCCTCGCTCGAATACATCGGCCCGCTCGACGGTCAAGAAGATCCGCTTGGCGCCAACGATCCCTTTGAGAAACCGACGAATTGGCGGGCCAGCCTGCTCCCGAACGGTTCCCCTGGCACCAGTGGCGACGTGGCTCCCTTGGCTGGCGACTACGATCACAGCGGCATGGTCGACGATCTCGACTACACCAAGTGGAAGACCGACTTCGGCACGATGGTCGCATCGCCGGGCGATGGCGCCGACGGGAATATGAACGGGCGGGTCGACGCGGCGGACTACACCGTATGGCGGAACAACCTGGGGGCCACCAACATTGGTTCCGGTGGTGGTGGTTTTGCCGCAGTTGCGGCAAGCGACGAGGAAGCGTGCCGCACCTGAGTCGCTCGCGTTTGTATTCGAACTTCCCAGCACTTCGCTGCCGAGCGGCGGAGCGGCCCTTGTCGTCCGGCCCTCCGCGCCGCCCGCAGTCGGCATCGACCGCAATCTGATCGTGTGGAAGCGACTCGGGGAATCGACCGCCCTGGCATATGACACGCCGCTCGACGCCATGATCACAAGCGACGATGCCACCAACGCTGTGGAAACGAGCGCCCTCTGGGAGGACAATGCTTGGGTCGCATCGCTCAAAGCGGGCATCTAGTCATCGCGGGAGTTGCACGATGTCCAATCGTCACCGCGCGGGTGGCACGGCGCCGTCAAGCTGGTACAATCGTCTTCATGCCAGCCCAATCAAAATACGATGGCGCCTCCGATCGGCCCGCGTTCGCCGTGGCGCTCGGCCCTTTCGCCAAAGAATTCCAGTCCGACGCGCCGGTCTAATCGCACGCTCGTCAAGTGCGACGCTTTGTCCCCCGAACTCGAATTTCGACCCTCTTAACCGGCCCGTTTCGGTCGGCGTGACGTTCGGCTGCCGAACCGGTCTATGCCATTGAGGCTGTTGCTCGCTGACGGAATTTATCGGGCCGCCGACGGATCGCCAGCCACGCCCATTGCATTATGGAACCGATGCGATAGGCTGCCAGGGTCGGCCGGGAGTCGGAGAGGAAGCACCATGTCGAACCGCCACAGGAATTGGTTTGGGAATCCGCGCGCGAGTCGCGCCCCACCCACCATCGCCGCTTGCACATCGAAGATCTCGAACAGCGGCTGACGCTCACTTGGGCCGGTGTCCCACCGGCGTTGGTGGCGTTGCCCGCCAGTCCAGTTGGCGTCACGCTCAATGCCCAGGCGAACGCCAGCGGAAAGGCGTCGATCGCGTCGACCGAAGTGGATTACTACGCCTTCACGGCCACTCGCACCGGCAGCTACACGATTTCGGCCACTACACCTTCGAGCAGCGTCGACACGGTACTGGGCGTCTTCTCCACTGCCGGAAAACGGCTGGCCTATAACGACGACGTCGTCTTGGGCCGCAACACCGACAGCCAGTTGACGATCAATCTGACCGCCGGCGCCCGCTACTACGTCGGCATCACAAACTACGCCAGCTCCTCGCGCGGGGCCTACACTTGGACAGTGAGCGGCCCCACGGCTTCTTCCGTGCTCGACGACGGCTATGAAAACAACGATTCGTTCGGCACGGCCTACAACCTGGGTACGCTCTCGTCGGCACGAACGATCAATCAGCTCGTGCTGGCCGACTCACAGGACTGGTATCGTTTCACAACGACGAGCACGGGGACCAGCGCGAGCACCGTCTCGATTAGCTTCCAGAACTCCCAGGGCAATCTGCAACTGGCACTTTACAACTCGGCCGGCACCGTCGTGGCGAGCTCGCAAGGATCGGGCAATAGCGAGTCGGTTTCGCTCAGCGGTCTGAGAGCGGGAACATATTTCATCCGCGTGTTCGGCTACAACGGGGCCAAGAATCCCAACTACAGTTTGACGATCAATCCGCCCAAGGTGTCGACGACGCCAACGAACCCGGCGCCGACGCCCGCCCCAACTCCTACGCCGACCCCCTCGCCGACGCCCACAACCAACACCAACAACGCGGCCGGCGGATTTCAGATCACGCTTAGCATGTCCGGCCTGACCGTGAGTCAGCAAGCCGTCTTCCAGCAGGCCGCTGCCCGCTGGGAACAAGTGATCGTGGGCGACCTGCCGAACGCGACGTACCGCGGCCAATCGGTCGACGATTTGTTGATCAACGCGAGCGCCGTGTCGATCGACGGCGTCAACGGCGTGCTCGGGCAGGCCGGCCCCGATGCCTTCCGTTCGGGCAGCGATCTGCCGTACCACGGGATCATGCAATTCGACTCGGCCGATTTGGCGAGCATGGAGCGCAGTGGCCTGCTGCTGAGCGTTGTGATGCACGAGATGGGGCATGTGCTGGGGATCGGCACGATTTGGCAGGGCCTGGGCCTGCTTTCCGGCGCGGGCTCGAGCAACCCGATTTTCGTCGGCGCCCAAGCGACGGCCGCCTACAACCAGCTCTTTGGCATTCGGCGCGGGGCGTGCCGGTCGAAAACACCGGCGGCCCCGGCACGGCCGGCGGACACTGGCGCGAAACCGTCTTCGGCAGCGAGCTGATGACCGGCTGGGCCGGACCGGGCACCAACCTGCCGCTTTCGGTGGTCACGGTCGCCTCGTTGGCCGACCTCGGCTATTCGGTCAACTACGCGGCGGCCGACCCGTTCACGCCGACCGCGTCGCTCGTCGCCGCTTCCCGTGCCGCCTTGCGGACGACATCGGCCGCAGTTTACGCGTTCGGCAATTCGTCTGCCACGGCCTCGACGACCGATGTTGGGTCGTTCCACGCGGGACCGTCGTCGAATTTTGGCAACGCTGTGGCAAGCATTCCGTGGTCACATCCCGTGGCCGCCTCGCGGCTCGATGCCAGCTTGGTCGATTTGGCAATGGCAGCTCACTCCACGGGAGACGAGCCGGTTCGCGACGCGCAGCCGAGTTCACTGGATCGGTCCGACGTGCCGGACGTGTTTGGATTCGTCTGGGACCAGTTCGCGCGCGGTTTGGCTTTCCGCCCGGTGGTCGCGATTCCGATGGGCACGCTGGCCTGACGACGGCGGCATCGGCTTCGACGCACGGTCCCGATCCGCGGAGTGGTCAGCGGCACAGGGCGTGGTATAATCGCCGTATGCCCGACCGCTCCAGCAACGACGCTGCCTCGAATCGCCCCGCGTTTGCCGTGACGCTCGGCCTCCTGCCGCCCTACACGATGGATGATGTGAAGCGGGCCTATCGCGAGAAGGTGAAAGACGCCCACCCGGACCGCGGCGGCGATCGGGGGACCTTCGACCGGATTCAAGGCGCGTACGAAGAGGCGGGGGCGTATCTGAAATTCCGCTCCGACCGCCGGCACTGGATCGCCGCGCGGATGGACGAGTATTTGGCCGTCATGTCACTACTCGAGCGATTGAACGCGCTCGGGGCCGAGGTCGACTCGTCGACGCTCGATTGGGTCAAGCACTCGTTCGGCGATTTCGCCAATCTCACCGTCTCGATCACGGGCATTCAGTTGCACGACTCGAAAAACGCCGCGGAAATGGTCGACCTCATGATCCGGGAGCAGGCCTCGCTGCCCGGGCTGAAGCGGCTGTCGCTCGCCGGCTGCCAGATCGACAATCTGCTCGCCCTGGAGTTGCGGGTGTTCAAGAGCCTTGCCGAACTCGACCTGAGCCGGACCCCGATCACCGACCGCGCGTTGACGGTCGTCGAATTCCTGCCCGACCTGGTGACGCTCAACATTGATGGTACGTCGGTCGGCTGGTGGGCCCGACGCAAAGCCGAACGCCTGCTGCGCAAACGCCGCCGATCACGGCCCGCCCCGGTCTTTCACCCGGCGAACGTGCGATGACGGTTTCGGAACGAGATTCTTGGCTCTTGTTGCCTTTGCGCGCCGCGACAGGAAAATGTCGCCAACACCCCTGCCAGGACGAGTATCAAGGCCGCAGGCTCAGGGATGGCAAAGCCGGCGTCGGCTCCCGCTCCCGCGTTGCCTGATGCGCCGAAGTTTGCCTTCCACATCTGATAGTCAAAGGCATCGACCACGCCGTTCAGATTCCCGTCGGCCCGAAGGTCGGTCGTCGAGCCGACGGTGTTTCGCCAAACCGTATAATCAGCCGCGTCGACGTAGCCATCACCGTTGAAGTCACCAGACAGCGGCGCCGAGAGATTTACCAACCGTAAGTTATCGAGGAACACGGTGGCGGTGCCCGCCCAATTCCCATTGAGTCCGAAAATGATTTCATACCACGGCGAGTTGGCCGACAAGCCTGTCCAACTCGAAAGCGGCACGGAAACATGGAACGTTTGGTTCGTGTGGCCGTTGGTGGGAGTCAGCCCGTCCACCTGGCTCCAGTCATTCTCCCCGTTGTCGTTGTTGAAGGCGATGTACGTGTCGAGCCAGGTCAGGCCGGACTGCGGAATGAACGCCGGGTCGATCGTGACGTCGAGGTCGATGCGATAATTGGCGGCCCCGTCTTTCAGGGCGCCGGAGAGCGCGGCCAGCGCGTCGCCGGTGAGACTGAGTCGGGCATCCCAACTGAAATGATCCACGCCGTTGGAGGGAACTGTTTGCGAGATGGCAAGACTATGCTGCCCGGCGGTCACGCCGCTTGACGATTGATCGACGGTGACAGGAAACGTCGAGAAACCGCTGGGCCCCCAACCTTCCGTGCCAGCTTCCCAAGAGAAGAGCGTCTGACTGGGAACTCCGCGAAACACAGTGGCAGTGCCTCCGTAATTGGAGGCAAGGACGTTCTCAGCCAGTTTGCGCTGCGGGGTGAAGCCGGCGTCGCCCGCACCGCCGGCATTCGGGTTCGTTTCCCAACTCCACCAGAAGGCGCCGTCCCACCAGGGCTTGGTCGACATCACGGAGAGCAAGGCCTGATAGGCGTCGGCTTGTTCCTGCAGATCGACCGGCCCGCTGCCACCCCAGGGAGTCTGCGTGCCGCCATCGAACGAAGGATAGCCGACTTCCGTAAAAATGACTTGCTTGTCGGCAAGACCCTGGTTCGCCCGCCAGTTTTCAATGTTGTTTGCCAGCGCCTGCCAGGATGAAGTCAACCCGGGTAGCGTCGTAGCGTTCTGGTTCGAGAGGGGAAAGTAGGCATCGATGCCGATGTAGTCGAGCTGGTTCCACCAGGGAACGTTTTCGTAACCGCCGACATTCGCGCCAATCGCTCCCCAATTGGCAGAGTAAGTGAGCTTGCCGCTGTAGCGCGAACGCATGTTTGAGATGAGGCTGGTCCAATTCGCATTGTTGGCCGCCTGCTCCAACGTGTTCATTTCGCAGCCGATGCTGAATAGTTCGACGCCTTTCGATTCCGCCATGTCGGCAAACGTGCCGAGGAAATTAGTGTAGTTGTCGAACCACTGCGTCTTGTTGCTAGGGTCGATATACGCTCGCCAGGTGCCGCTTTCATCGGCGACGTCCAGCATCGGTTTGAGCATCACTTTCATGCCCAGGTTATGGATCGTGTCGATCGCGTGGGCAACTGAAGCCTGGGTCGAGCTGTATCGGGCGAAGTCTTCGGCCATCGTGTTGGCGGTGGTCGTTGGTTGAAACCACCAGAAGTTAACGGCCACTGTATCGGTGCCAACCAGCGACAGATTGAGCAACGACTGGTCCGAGGCAGAAGTGCCGAGCACGTCTTTGCCGAACGACGTGTAGGACATGCCCTGGTAGGCAGGAGCGGACCAAGCGCCGCGCGATGCGGCCAGCGCAATTGCAATCACAATCGACCCATGCAGCACGCGACTGCGTAACCCGCCCGACACCGTCATCCGATGCTCTCCCTATGGCCACTGCGCCTTCAACTGCATTATAGTCGAAATCGACAGATCGCACAGGTAAAGTTCCGGGACAACAGCAATGCGTTCAAGGGCCGTCGGCCTTGTTTCCGCCTGCCGAGCAACGCGTTGAATGATGCTGCGGTCCGGTGGCAGCACGAAAGCCATGGCTCGGCAGGATTGACGTGCCGACTCACGACTACGTGCTCGCGACTTTGGCTTCCGTCTTGCGCGACGCCCGCTTGCGGTCAACTTCTTTGAGGATTCTCTTGCGCAGGCGGATTTGGGTCGGCGTAACTTCCACTAGCTCGTCCTCCTCGATGTATTCGAGGGCCATTTCGAGCGACATCACGCGGGCCGGCTTCAAGAGGATGTTCTTGTCGGTGCCGCTGGCGCGCATGTTCGTGAGCTTCTTCTCGCGCGTCGGGTTCACCGACATGTCTTCGCTGCGGCTGTTCTCGCCGACGATCATGCCTTCGTACACTTCGTCGCCGGGCGTGACGAACAGCTCGGACCGCTCCTGCAGCGTGTCGAGGCCATAGGCCACCACTTTGCCGGCGATCATCGAGATCAGCACGCCGTTCGGCCGATCGGGGATGTCGCCCTCCTGCGGGCGGTACGCCTCGAAGCGGTGGTGAATCACCGCCGTGCCCTGCGTCGCGTTCAAGAGCCGCGTTCGCAGGCCGATCAGCCCGCGGGCCGGGATCGAGAACACGACGTAGGTGTAGTTGTCGTGAGCGGTCATTTCGGAAAGCTGACCGCGGCGGGCGCCGACCAGCTCCATCACCGGCCCAAGCTTGTCGTGCGGCACTTCGACCACCAGGCTCTCGAACGGCTCTTCGACGACGCCGTCGTTCTTGTGCAGCACGACATGCGGCTTGCCGATCGATAGCTCGTACCCCTCGCGGCGCATGGTTTCGATCAGACCGAGAGGTGCAACACGCCGCGGCCGTAAACCTGGAACGAGTCGCCCGACTCGGCCGGCTCGACCCGCAAGCGCGACGTTCCGCTCCAATTCGCGTTTGAGCCGGGCCGCTAGATGCTGGCTGGTGACGTACTTCCCCTCGCGGCCGGCCAGCGGCGAGCTGTTGATGCCGAAGACCATCGAGATCGTCGGCTCGTCGACCGACACGCGCGGCAGCGCCCGACGGGAATTCGGATCGCACACCGTGTCGCCGATCGACACGTCGTCCAGCCCGACCAGTGCCGTGATGTCGCCGGCGGTCGCCTCTTCGACCTGCGCCCGGCCGAGCTTGTCGAACAGATGTACCTCGGCGACTTTCACCAGCTTCGACTGGTCGTTGTCCTGCATCAGCGCGATCTGCTGGCCGGGACGGATCGTGCCCGAATAGATCCGGCCGACGGCGATCCGGCCAACGTAGTCCGACCAATCGAGATTCGTGACGAGCATCTGCAGGGGCGAGTCCGGATCGACCTCGGGGCCTGGCACGGTCGCGATCATCATGTCCAGCAGCGGCTGCATCGAGTCGCCGCGAACCGCGGGATCGTGCGTCGCGTAGCCTTCCTTGCTGGTGGCGAAGATGTGCGGGAAGTCGTCGAGGTGCTCCGCCCCCAGGTCCATCAGCAAGTCAAACGCTTCGCCGGAGACTTCGTGGGCCCGGGCGTCGGGCCGATCGATCTTGTTGATCACGACGACCGGCACCAGCTTGCACTCGAGCGCCTTGGCGAGCACGTAGCGCGTCTGCGGCATCGGCCCCTCGGCGGCGTCGACCAGCACCAGCGCCCCGTCGGCCATCCGCAACACGCGCTCGACCTCGCCGCCGAAATCGGCGTGGCCGGGCGTGTCGATCAGGTTGATCTTCACGCCCTTGTAGTGGATGGCGATGTTCTTGGCGAGGATCGTGATGCCGCGTTCGCGTTCCAGGTCGTTGGAGTCGAGAATGCAGTCGCCGACGAGCTGGCTGGCGCGGAACTCGCCGCTTTGGCGCAGCAGGCAGTCGACCAGCGTGGTCTTGCCGTGGTCGACGTGGGCGATGATGGCAATGTTGCGGATGTCGGAGCGACGCATGGGCAGGGGGACGGGCAGGGCCAAAGTGGGCGTGGTAAAGCGTTGAAAGCCCCTCAGTGTATCACGTGAGGTCTGGGCGGGGTACGGCTCTTTCCAACCGAAAGCCGCAGGAATCTCGTAATTTACCGACGACATCCGCCTATATTGTTATAAGAATCACAATCGATCGAAGATGGCGCGACGCTATCGGAGACACCTCACGGCGGGAGCACAGATGATTCGGAAACAGTGGTTGGGCCTGTTGTTAATTCTTGGGATGTCGGCTGGAATCGCGGTGGCGGCCGAGGAGCCGGCACTAACCACTCAGTCCCAACCGCAAACCGAATGGATTGAGCCGACGACGGGGCATCGCGTGGTGCAGTTGTCGCGCGAACCGGGGAGCGCCAGCCTGTATTTCCATCAAAACCCATTTTCCGCCGACGGCAAGAAGATGGTGTTTACTTCGCCGAGCGGAATCTGGACGGTCGATTTGGAAACGCACAAATTGGAGCAGGTCGTCAAGGGACGCGTCGCCATTCTCACGACGGGACGCAAGACCGGCGACGTCTACTACATGCGCCGGCCAGAATGGCGGAGCCGAGACGGCGCGGGCGACGACAAAGAAAGTTCCACTAACAACGAGAATCGCGCCGCCACCGGCCCCGCCGAAGAATATCGGCCCCAGGGCGACGTCCGGACGCCGCGCGGCCAACGTCCCGGACGCTGGCCTCAAGCGCCCCGTGGCGGAGAAGTATTTGCGGCGAATCTCGACACGCACGTCGAGCGCCACGTGGCCTCGCTGCCGAAGGACTATCAAACGGGCAACATCGCGATCAACGCCGACGAAACCATGCTGGTCGTGATCGCCACCGATCCGAACGGAAAGAAAGTGCCGCGGAAGCCGCCGAGTGGTCCGGTCGAGGGGCGCCTGCTTCCCGGGTGGGCGTCGGGCGAGGAGCGGGTGATCTACACGCTCAATCTGGCGACCGGCGACGTGAACGTCATCCACCGCAGCAACGACTGGCTGAATCATCTCCAGTGCTCGCCCACCGATCCGCAGCAGATACTGTTTTGCCACGAAGGGCCTTGGCAATACGTCGACCGCACTTGGCTGATCCGCACGGACGGCACGGGCCTCACCCAGGTGCATCCGCGCACGATGGACATGGAAATCGGCGGGCACGAGTTCTTCAGCAACGACGGCAAATCGGTGTGGTACGACCTGCAAACCCCGCGGAGCCTCGTGTTCTGGCTGGCCGGCTACGACGTCGCCACCGGCAAACGGACTTGGTATCACCTCGATCGCAACGAATGGTCGGTCCACTACAACGTGTCGCCGGATGGAAAGCTCTTCGCCGGCGACGGCGGCGGGCCGGATAGCGTCGCCAACCGCAGCCCCAGCGGCGACAGGCTCGATCCGCCAGGCAACGGCATGTGGATCTATTTGTTCCATCCGGAGTTGGACAAAATGACCGGCCTGCCCGAGCAGGCGGCGCAAGCAAGTCAAGACGGGGGTGTTTCACGCCGAGCGGCTGGTCGACATGTCGAAGCATCGATACTCGCTCGAGCCGAACGTAATTTTCACGCCGGACGGCAAGTGGATCGTGTTTCGCTCGAACATGCACGGCCCTTCGCAGGTTTATGCCGTGGAACTCGCAAAAGCCAAATAGCGCGGTCTCAAAACGGTGGGCGAGGCTCCCGCCGAGCCGATCGCCGGTGCCGATTTGAGGCGCGGCGACGATCGGACCGCCTCGCCCGGGGTGCCGCATATCCCATACAACCGGCTCCAGACCTCCAGCCACGACATAAGCTAGGCTTGGAATGGCCATCGGCGCGCGCAGCGCCAACTGCCGTCAACCGTCGCTTGTCGCGCGGACGCAAAGCTCATGTCGATCGGTTCGGGATCTGCCGTTCGACGCCATTCAACACTCGATGACGATCGAGGGCTCAACGCATGATGCAAATCTGGCTGCTGGGATTCGGCGTCTTGCTCGCGGCGGCGACGGTTGCTTTCGTGGCTGGCTGGTGGCTACGCGGAGTGGCTACCGACCGAGTCTCCGCACCGGCCAGTCCGCCGCGGGGCGAGCGAAAAGGCCTCGCCGAGCAGGCGCTGCAAGGACTCCACGCGGCGGCCGAAACCGTTCGCTCGTGCGTCGAGCAGCACATCGAGTGCATCCGCACCGTCGAAGCTGAGCTTCACGCCGCCTCGGCCACCGAGCCCGCCATCCTGTCCAACGCGGCCGAGTCGATCATCGCCGCCAACGGGCTAGTGCAGCACCAATTCAACGACATCCAGCGAGCGCTCGACAATCGCCACGGCGAAATCGAGGACCACCTCTCCGATCCCTACGGGCTGTTCGCCACTTTCGCGTCGCTCGATCGGCAGCAGCACGTCTACCGGCAGGTGTTGCGGTCGCTCGAAACGCTCGCGGCCGAATTGATGGGCAACATCCATCACCACGGTCAGCGCTTGCAGAAAATCACCAACGGCCTGGAAGAAGGCGAGCAAAAAAAAGTCGAAGACATCAACGACGCCGTCGCACAAATCTTCAACGCCGCCGACGAAATGCAGCAAAAGATCGAGTCCACCGAAGAGCACCTCGGCGAACAGGCCGAAAAGGTGCAGATGCAGGCCGTTCTTAGCCACACCGACCTGCTCACGTCGCTGCCAAATCGTCGGGCCTTCGAGGCGGAATTGGAACAGCTCGTCGCGCGGTGCCGCGGCAAAGGCTCCTACTTCTCGGTACTGTACCTCAACGTGGACCAGTTCAACCGCATCAACACGCAGTACGGGCACCAGGGCGGCGACGTGGTCTTGCGGCAAATGGCCAGCGTCGTCAAGCAACTGATGCGCGGCCGCGATCTAGTCGCGCGCTACGCCGGCGACACGTTTGCCATCATTCTCCCGCAAACTTCGTTGCACGATGCGTTGCCGGTCGCGGAACGCGTGCGATCGGCAATCGAAGAAACCAGGTTCGGACACGGCAACTATCCGTTGAATCTTACAGCCCGCGTCGGCGTGGCCCATGCTGAGCCGGAGGAATCGCCGGCCGACGTTTCCCGCCGTTTGCTCGAAGCGCTGGGCGAAGCCCGCTCGGCGGGCGGCAATGTCTGCTACTGGCACGACGGAGAGGCCAGCTTCCCAGTCTCGTCAGCCTTCAAGTCGGCCGAACCGGCGGCAGGCAATACGGCGCCCTTGGTGTCAATGTTTCGCCGTACGCTCTCGGGCGAAGACGGCGCGGCGCCGACGCAGCCGGACGATAAAGCCGTGCCGGAGGGCCAAACCCTCACTGGCCGGTCGCTGTTCGTCGCCAACCTGCAGCGCCGCTTGGCCGAATGGAAACGCGGCGGACCGCCCGTCTCGGTGTTCATCCTAAGAATCGACCAAATGCAGCCGCTCACCGCGCGATTCGGCGTCTCGGCTGAGAACTTCTTACGCCAGGTGCTCGGACGCATGCTTGAGGCCGTCACTCGCGAGATGGACGAACGCTGCGAATTCCAAGACGGCATCTTCGCTATCCTGCTGCCCGGCGTCGACGAGCCGAACGCGCTGGCCGTCGCCGAGCGTTTGCAATCGCAGGTCCGGCAGTGCAAGGTGCGGATGGACGACGGACTGTGGAACATCACCACCAGCATCGGCATCGCCCACGGCACCGTCGGCCCGACCGTCGTCGAAGTAGTCCGCAGCGCCGAGTCGGCGATGAAGCGGGCCGCCGAACGAGGCGGCGACTTGATCGTCATCGGCGAAGCGGCCCCACAAACGCCGCAGAGCGCTATCGTTTGAGCATCTTCGTGTGAGCCTCTCTCAGTAGAAAGTCGCGATCGTCGATCGCGGTCCTCACCGCCCAACCGCCAATCGCAACCCGCCCCACTCCGCCAGCGCACAATCGACCGCCTCCACCTCCGCACCAGCTTGCAGTTCATGTTCATCGGGTGCCACTGGCTCCACAATATCTCCCTCTCCCTCCGGGAGAGGGCCGGGGAGAGGTATTGCACCCAAATTATTCCGCCAAACCGAATAGTCCGCTGCCCCCACGACGCCATCGTCATTGTAGTCGCCCGGCAGAACACCGACCGGAATCGACTCAACCGCCCCAATATCAATCCGCCCGCCATACAACCGTGTGAACGGCGCCCCGCGCTGATCGTGCACCGGCACGCCACCGATGCCCGCCACCGCCGCCGGATCGCCCGCGTTGATCGCCGGGCTGCCGGGCAGCAGCGCATGCGTCATCGTCGGCCCGCCGTTGTCCGCCAGCGGCCCCAACAGCGGATCAATCACCCCATGCACCGGCCCGCCGATAAGATTGCCGTTCGCGTCGGGTGAGCCGACAGGCGCCTCTGACAGATTAGTCCCAAGGCTGTTTCCGACTAAAGAGTATGTTGGGAAAATCTTGCCCGCCACATCCGGTGAGAGCGGACCAGAGTTATTAGCGACGACGGATTCACGCAGATTCAACTTCTGTCCGCGAAAGTACACACCACCCCCTATTGGCTCTGGACCCGTGGCACGGTTCGCGGTGATCGTGGATTGCGCGACCGTGACAGGATTCGATCCTAAGGAAAAGAAGAGGCCGCCTCCCTGCTGAGCCGAGTTACCACTCAACGTGCAATTGATCAACATTGCAGCTTCCGCGTCAGGAAATCCCCCACCTGTGGCGAAGATGCCGCCGCCGTTCCCCGCCGTCGCACTGTTCCGACTGATTTCGCTGTCGGTCGCAATCAAACGCCCAAAACTTGCTATACCACCACCGCTGGAGGCTGAATTGTCAACAATGGCACTCGCCGTAATCGTTAGTCCTTGCTGACTGTAGATTCCCCCGCCGTTAGATGTAGACGCCGTGTTGTTACTTGCGTTGCTCCTTGTCATCGACAATCCACCGAACGTTAGGATCCCTCCGCCCTGTTGTGCGGAGTTGCGACTGACGACGACATCCGTCAAGGTGACATCGTGCAAACTGTAAATTCCGCCACCACGTTCACCGGCGGTGTTGTCGTCGAAGGTACTGCCAGTTACTGACAAGGTGCCATTCGACCCCCAAGCCGCGATTCCACCGCCATCTCCCAGCAGTGCCGAGTTGCCGGCGATCGTGCAGCTCAGCACGACAGTGGGGGCGTAATTATTCGAAATTCCTCCTCCCCCGTAGGAAGCCGTGTTGTCAATGACTTTGCTTTCGATCAACGTCAGCGGACCGAAGCTGTAGATTCCACCGCCGCTTTGGGCAAAATTGCCATGGATCGTGCTTCGCTCAACCGTGAGGGATTCGAACGAGAGTATTCCGCCACCGCCGTCGGCGACATCGCCACCCGTAAGCGCCAATCCCGAAAGGGAAACAAGAATCTTGGTCGAGCTATCTCCATCGTCGATGCTCAAAACGCGGCTCCCATTTCCGGAATCCGGCTCCCGGTCATTGCCTCGTGCGTCGACCGTCAACAATTCGGCGCCGGGACCAACAATCGTGAGCGGATCGGTGATTGTTAGGTCGTCGCGCGTGAGCAAAATGACAATCGGGCCCTGGGCAGTAAGAAATGGGGCGAACGTGATCACTTGCGCCGACCCCACGTCGCCATTCGCCAGCCCAATCGCCTTGCGAAGCGAAAAGCGACCGCTGGAAAAATCCCCATCGATTTCGTCGGCCAACGAATCGACGACAAGATTTGCGAACGGCAACGTTTGGCGTTCGTACCCTCCGATGTCAATTCGTCCGCCGAACACTCGGCTGAAAGGCGCTCCACGCTGATCCAATTGCGGGATGCCGCTTCCACCGGCAATCGCCGTCGGGTCGCCACTGTCTAGTGCGGGGCTGCCAGGCAAAAGGGCATGAGTCCGTGTCGGTCCGCCATTGTCCGCGAGCGGGCCCAACAGGGGATTGATGCGCGAATCAAAAGTTGAGCCTCCGATCAAGTTACCGTTCGCATCCGGCGACCCAACGGGTGCGGATGCCAGACCGCTTCCGGAATTGTCTCCGATCAAGCTGAAATGAGCGTGGATCGTCGCGCCCAACGCGCCCGTGGCGTCGGCACCAATTTGGGCGCTATTTCCGGCGATAATTGAACCATCAATTGACATGACTCCAGAGTCGATGAACACGCCGCCACCCGCCCCCGAAGACTGATTGAGGAAGACCGTCGACTGCGAAATCGTCGTGGTTGCGCCGCGGCACCATATTCCGCCGGCCAACGATGTGGCCCTGTTCTGGCTCACGGTCGAATTCGAAACGTTAATTGATTCTGTAGCAACGATTCCGCCTCCAGCAAGGCTCGCCACGTTATTTGAAATTGTGCTGCCGTCGACAGTCACATTCCCATAGCAATACACTCCGCCGCCATTGCGAGCGGCCTCATTCGTACTCACGAAAGAATTGATCAACATCAATTCCCCGAAAACATGAATTCCACCTCCGTTGTCACCGGTTGCGGTGTTCCCAGTCACGTAACTATCCCGCACCGTAAGATCTAGACACCCTACTCCGGCGGCTTGATATGCTTCGTTTCCAGCTATTACGCACCCGGAAATGGTTGCGACACCTCCTGACACCACACCGCCCCCGAATTGATACGCACGATTGTCGCATACGAAAGTTCGATTTAAAGAGAGTGAACCCGTACTGCGTACAAAAATTCCGCCGCCGCGATACGCGGCGGTATTGTCGGTGATTGAGCAGTCGTAAATCTGCGCACTGCCCTCGCAGTAGATCCCTCCTCCGCCAGTGCTTCCTTCACTCGTCGAGTTGCCGCTAACCGTGCTCTGGTCAATCCGAAGGCTGCCCTTTGAGAATATCCCGCCACCATCTCCAATGGTGTCTGAAGTCCAATTGCCGGTCACCACACTGGCGGCGATGTTTGCGGATGACTTTACATAGATTCCGCCCCCCTTGCCATTCGCGCTGTTTCCATCGACCGCGCTCTGATTCATTGTCAGAGCGCTGCAATAGATTCCGCCCCCGTCGGAAATGCTTCCCAGGGTGCTGTTCCCCGAGACCGTGCTCTGAAACATTGTCAAATTGTTGCAGTAGATTCCGCCCCCGTCGGAAATGCCGCCCGAGGTGCTGTTTCGAGAGACCGTGCTCTGATTCATGGTCAGAGTGCGGCAGTAGATGCCACCCCCTCGTGAGATACCGCCCGACGTGCTGTTTCCAGAAACTGTGCTCTGAATCAGTGTTACACTCGAAGCGTAAATTCCTCCGCCATGATCTAAGCCGCCCGACGTCGAGTTGCCGCTGACAATTGAGTTGCTCAGCACAACCGCGGACCCTTGAATCCCGCCTCCACCCCCTCGTGACCGAGAGTTCCCGCTCACGACCGCGTCTGTAATCGTGACGGTGCTTCCAGAAACTCAGCCATCACGGTTATCACGAACTGTGCCACCAACCATTTCTACTAGGCCTTAAGCAAGCGAAGCTTTCACGCTGATTGCATAAAAATACTCGAAACCACCCCTGTTTTACGGGTATCATGGGCACACAGTGCAAGCCCACCCCACGACACAAGGAGGATTTCGAGTGAAACACAGTATACCGAAACGTCTGCGGCAAGCCCAGCGACGCATCGAGCAACGGTTGGCCGGGCCGCGTGCCGATCAGGGAACGCCCATGTTTACGGCGTCGAACATCCGTTTCGAACTGGCCGACAAGACCCGAGGGATCGGCGTGGGCGGCATCGGCGTGGTGCATCGACTCGCTCGGGAAATCGGGCTGATCGAGGCCATCGATCGCCGCCTGCACCTGCTGAAAATCCACAGGCCTTATCACGAGTCGGACCACGTGCTGAATCTGGCCTACAACGCCTTGTGCGACGGCACCCGGCTGGAAGACGTCGAGTTGCGCCGCAATGACGAGGCCTTCCTCGACGCCTTGGGCACGGAGCGGATCCCCGATCCCACCACCGCCGGCGACTTCTGCCGTCGGTTCGACGAAGGAGACGTCCGCTCGCTGATGCGGGCAGCCGACGACGCGCGGCTGAACGTTTGGGCCCAGCAGCCGAAGAAGTTTTTCGACCGCGCCACCATCGACCTCGACGGCACGCTGGTGGTCACCACCGGCGAGTGCAAAGTCGGGATGGACATCTCTTACAAGGGCACTTGGGGCTACCATCCCTTGTTGGTCACTCTGGCCGAAACCGGCGAAGTGCTCCGCGTGGTCAATCGCTCCGGGAATCGGCCCAGCCACGAAGGAGCCGCCGAGGAGGCGGACGGGGCCATCGCCTTGTGCCGTCGCGCGGGCTTCCGCAAGATCGTGCTTCGCGGTGACACGGCCTTCAGCCAGTCGGAGCAGCTCGACGCCTGGGATGCCGAGGAGGTGAGCTTCTACTTTGGCTTCAAGGCCCTGCCCAATCTGGAGGAAATCGCGGAAAACCTGCCGAACACGGCCTGGCAGAAGCTCCTCCGCGAGCCGCGTTACGAAGTGCGGACCGCAGCGCGGCAGAGACCCAAAAACGTGAAGCAGCGGATCATCCGCCGCCGCGAGTTCGAGGTTCTGCGGCTCCAGAGCGAGGATTACGCGGAGTTTGAATACAGGCCCACGGCGTGCGAGCAGTCGTACCGCCTGATCGTGCTCCGCAAGAACATTTCGCACGAGAAGGGCGAGACGCGGCTGTTCGACGAGATTCGCTACTTCTTCTACATCACCAACGATTGGGCCGTCGATGCCGAGGACGTGGTGTTCGAGGCCAACGACCGCTGCGATCAAGAGAACTTGATTGCTCAGTTGGCCGGCGGAGTGCGGGCGCTCTCGGCACCGGTCGATAATCTCTACAGCAATTGGGCCTACATGGTGATGACCGGCTTGGCGTGGAACCTCAAGTCGTGGTGGGCGTTGTCGTTGCCGGAGGATGGCCGCTGGGGCGAAGCGCATCGGGCGCAGAAACAGGAAGTGCTGCGGATGGAGTTCAAGACGTTCCTCTGCGCCTTCATCAAGATTCCCTGCCAGATCGTCCGCACGGGCCGCCAGCTGATCTACCGCGTACTGAACTATCACCCACGCTTGCCGGTGTTCTTCCGCTTGTGCCGGACGTTGCGTTGTTGACGGAGCCGCCGATGAAGCCGGAGTCTGGATGCTCCGGTCCGCCGCCACCCTGAACCACACAGACGTGTCAACGAGTCGCGAAATGAAGCAACCCAGAATTCGACAACTCCCCCCCGACGCCGACCGCGTCAGGCCGGTCGTGCACGCACTGGCCAACCCCAAAAATACAACGCCAATTACCCATTAACGTTCGCTTGTTTAAGGACTAGGCCACTAGATGCCACCCCTCGTCCCAGATTTGCTGATACCGTCGTCGACATTAGCATCACGTTGCCGATCGCCGAGACGCCCGTCGAGCTATTCTCGCTGACCGTGCATCCAATCAACGTTACGCTCTTCAGACAGCGAATTCCGGCGTCTGAAACGGCGGTCGTATTGTTGCTGATTACGGTGTCGAAAAGAGTTAAGGAGCTCGCGGAAAAAACTCCGCCGCCGTGGAGGCCGATTCCAGATATTGCATAGTCACCATTGGTGGCGGTGATGTTGAAGATACGTGACTGCTGCTGGGCGTCGATCGTGAGGAGGTCGGCACCGGGGCCGTTGATCGTGAGCGAGTCCGTGATCCCTAGCTCACCCTGCGTGAGCAGGATCGTCGCGTGCCCGGCCGCCGTCAGCGCCGGCGCAAAGTCGATCGTGTCGGCGCCCGGGACTGTGTTCGTGGCGAAGATCGCCTCGCGGAGCGAGGTTACGCCGTCATCGAAGTCGACCGTGTCCGAGAGCGTCGTGACTGTGACTAACGCCAACAGCCGCCGGTCTTCAAGCGGCTCGAGCCGTAGCGGTCGATGATAGAGCGAACGGCCAAAGTAAGAATTCGTGGAATGATTGCCGGTGCGCGTCGAGCCCCGTCGGGCGGCCTTGCGCCAGGTGCTGCGCCGTGACATGTGCCGTGCCTCCAAAACAAAGATAGAAAAACAGATTTGAGTTCCCCGCCCGCGAGAATCGATGGTTGCGGTGCGTGGAGAAAGCACGGAGAAATCGGGTGGCTGGGGTCGAGCTTCGGGCGAGCCGCCAGCAGCGGACTCAACTGGTGGCTCGGCTCGACACCAGGCGCCCAGCCAATGGAGCAACGACCCCGGCGCAGGGCCGCGGCCAGCTGCGCAGCCACCAACAGACACGCATTCGCAATGCGGTTCGGCATGAAAATCCGCCAATCGTCCGCCCAAGCAAAAATCTGGCCCGCCGGGCGGTGAGCGCCCCTCACTCTAGGGGATATTCGCCGGAAAAGCAAGATTTATTCCCGGCCAACGGAAGAAAGCTAAGGAAACCCAATCTTCTCCAGCCGGCCGACGGTGGCACAGACTTCACGCATCGGGCCGAAACCGACCACCGTTCGCGTGCTCGTTCGCACATTGCGTGCAACCTGCGACCCGCTCTCCCCTTCGCGACTTAGCGCCTTTGCGTGAGACTCCTCGCCCCCGGCATTTCCAAAGGTGTCCGAATCTGCTCTTGAATTCACGCCCGCGTTAACTTAGAACGCATGTACACTACATGAAACCAGCTGTTGGCGATTGGCCAGCGGTCACTGTCCGCTGCCGGGACGATGGACGGCCGCGCTACAGGTGCGCCGACACGTATCAGCACGCAGTCCTAACCCTGCCTCCCGTATCCTGAATCCCGCATCCTCCCCTGGGTGCAAAAAACTTGTCATCTTCGTAAAAACAAGGGGGTTTTGATGTCGACACCTGTCACCTTCAAAAAAACACGAGAGTTTTGCTCGGAACCGCCGACGAGCGCAGATGGAAGAAAGGTCACCCGCTCACTTACGGACCAGCGAGTATTGGAACTCAACGCGAAAGCGCATATTCACCGAGTTTTGTCACACCAGGCGGAGAGAAGTGTCGCATTTTCCAGGGCGCCAGTCGAGCGGGTCTGACAAAACTGGTGATTTTTGGAGCGGTGAATCGTGTTTTTCATCGCGCTCCAATGATCCAAAACTCCAATCAAGATGCGTGTAGAGAACGAATTAGTGGGAACCAGCCGCGACGATCTCACTGGCCACGGCCGTTGCGTTCAACTCGCCAGCCACGTCGACGAATCGGCACTCCGAGAGGCTGCGGAACCAAGTGCCTTGCCGCGGCAGGCGGTTGCCAGGCGGCCGACGTCAAATCTCGTCGGCGTACTGAATCTGCACGCCGACGACTTGGTCGCGGACGCTCAAGAACGCGTCGAGCACGTCGGGGTCGAAATGCGAACCGCGAGAATCTTGCATGATCCGGATGCACTCGTCGAGCGGGAATGCCTTCTTGTACGGCCGGCGGGAACTCAGCGCGTCGAACACGTCGGCGACGGCGGTGATCCGGCCCACGAGCGGGATGTCCTCGCCCTTGAGGCCCAACGGATAGCCGGTCCCGTCCCACCGCTCGTGATGCGTCAGCGCGATCGTGCGGGCCAAGTCCATCAGCCGCGACGACCCGACTTCCAGGATGTGGGCGCCCACTTCCGCATGACGCCTCGGCGCAACTTCCTCGTCGGTCGAATAGGTCGAGAGAATCCGCTTGCCGAAGCCGGGATGTTTTTGCATCAGCTCCAATTCGTCTTCTGTGAGTCGGCCCGGCTTCAAGAGCACGGCGTCGGGGATGCCGATTTTCCCGATGTCGTGCAACAGCGCGGCCTGTTCCAGCATCTCGATCAGCGCGTCGGGCAGCCCCAGCACCTCGGCAATCAGCCGCGTGTAGCGGCCGACGCGGAGCACGTGCTGGCCCGTGTCGTCGTCGCGATATTCGGCGGCGCGGGCCAAGCAATGGATCAGGTCGCGGCGAGACCGCTCGAGTTCTGCCGTACGCTGCCGGACGGCGGCTTCCAAGTTTTCGCTGTGATCACGCAATTGGTCTTGATAACTCTTCACCGTCAGCACGTTGCGGATGCGCGGAATCAACTCGCTGGCGTCGACCGGTTTGTTGAGGAAGTCGGTCGCTCCGAGCTCGACCGCGCGGACCCGCGTCTCGCGGTCAGTGACCGCCGTGAGAATCACGACCGGAATAAAACAGATCGCTTTGTCGGCGCGGACTTGCATGAGGACGTCGAGGCCGCTTACGTAGGGCATCATGAGGTCGAGCAGCACGACGTCGGGCCGCTCCTGGCGAATGAGCGAGAGTGCCGTGGGCGCGTCGCTTGTAGTGACGAAGCTCGAGAATCCCTCCAGCTCCAGGAGCCTGCGCAGAATCTTGATGTTCATCGCCTCGTCGTCGACGATCATCACCTTCGACTGTTTGAGGTGCGCGGCACCCAATTCGTCGACCGGCGGCGGAGTCGGGTCGGAAACCGTGAGCGACGGGAACGGCGGGCAAGAGGTCATGGATTCTAAAGCAATCGCCACAGAGACTCTCCTGGAAACGCGGGCTTCAGACCGCCACCAAACCCTGGAGGCTGCGAATTTCGCTGATTGCCGTGTCGACTTCTTTCGCTTGGCGCGCTTTGGCGGCTCGCTCGATGCGGGCGGCCGGGGCGGTGAAGCAGCTAAACCCAGCCGTCCCGCCCGATCCTTTCAGGGAGTGAGCGATGCGTGCCAGTTCGTCGAAGTCGTCGCAATCCAGTGCCGAGGCCATCGCGTCCAATCGCCGCTCGATGCTCTCGATGAACTCGATCACGACGCCGCGAATCTCAGGGTCGTCGGTCGGCAGCGTCGAATGCAGCGTTTGGACTGGCGCCGGGGATGCTGGCTGAGCGGGCGTCTCCGAACCGGCGTCGCCGAACGTAGCCACGTCAACGCCGCACGATTGACGCACGGCGCGGACCAGCTCATCCATGTTGACCGGCTTGGAGAGATAGCCGGAGCAGCCGGCCGCTTCGCACTTTTCCCGGTCGCCCTTCATGGCGTGTGCCGTGAGAGCAATAATCGGCCCCTGGAAGCCTTTGTCGCGGAGCCGCGCCGTAGCGGTGTAGCCGTCCATGACCGGCATTTGCATGTCCATCAAGACGGCGTCGTACGACGACTGCTCGATGGCGTGGAGCGCGAGGGCGCCGTTTTCTGCCATTTCGACCGTGGCCCCACTCCGCGAGAGGAACAAGCCGATCAGTTTGCGATTCGTTTCGCCGTCGTCGACCAGCAGGATCCGCATCCCTTCCAAGGAGGCCTTGCCGGACGATCGCACTCCAACGTCGCCGACTGTTGGGACGGTCGGCCGGGCGGTGATGGTAACGCCGTTCAAGTCGCCCGCCGCAATCGTCGCGGTGAACTGGCTGCCGTGTCCAACGCAGCTCTCGACCGCCAGCGTGCCGCCCAACGACTTGGCGATCCGATAGCTGATCGCCAGTCCCAATCCCGTGCCGCCGTATTTGCGAGTCATCGAAGTGTCGACTTGCACGAACGGCTGGAAAATCGCATCCAACTTTTCCGGCGCGATGCCGATCCCGGTGTCGCGGACCTGAAATTGCATCATCGGCGGTTCGCTGTCGTCGAGCAGCTTGGCCACGATCAGCACACCGCCCTCGTCGGTGAATTTGATGGCGTTGTTGATCAGGTTCATCAACAACTGCTTAAGCCGATGCGGATCGGACTGAATCGTTTCGGGGATGCCGCTCTCCCAGCGATAGTCAAGCGTGATCCCTTTTTTCCGCGCCGGGACGCGAAGCACAGAGACCACCTCCGCCAACAGCTGGTGCGGCGAATAGGTAATCGTTTCCACGTGCAACTGGCCGGCTTCGATCTTCGAGATGTCGAGCACGTCGTTCAGCAACTGCAGCAAATGCTTGCCGCTCGAGCGAATCGTCTTGAGAAAATCGATTCGTTCCTGTTCGTTGCCGCCATCGGCGCCACGGATCAAAAGCTCCGTGAAACCGAGAATGCCGTTGAGCGGCGTGCGGATTTCGTGGCTCATGTTGGCCAGGAACTCGTTCTTGGCGCGATTCGCGTCCTCCGCCCGCTGCTTGGCGCGGGTGAGTTCCTCGGCGTTCCTCTCGATGCGGGTCGTGTGTCGCGCGAGCGTTTCCGTTTCCGCGACGCTCATGCGGATCGAGAGCAGCAGAAAGACGTCCGCGACAATCAACCAGAACGCGTGTTCGACCCACCGGTAGGGGCTGGCCGTGGTGACGCCGAAAACGCTTTCCGGCCACCAGATGCCGCGGGCGAAATGATCGACCGCAACGATGAGCGTGAATGGAACCAACACGCGCCAGTCGCGATAGGCCGCCAGCAGCGCCAAGGAACAGAAGTAGTAAAAATGGGTCTCGAGTCGTCCGCCGGTGAAGTGGACGAGCAAGCCGCAAAACAACGCCTGACTGGTGGCGATCACGAGCCTGGTGCTCAATCGGCCGGGTCGATTCAATGCAAGCCACGTCGGCAGGCTGCAGATCGCGCCGCCAAAGAACAAGGCGAGCCAAATGTGGAAATTGACGTACTCGTTTGTGCCAATCCACGTTCTGGGCGAGACCACGAGCACCACGCCAATCGAGCACAGCCATTGCAACAGCATCAAGCCGGCGAACAATCGATCGATGTGGCACGCGATGGAAGTGGCGTACAGCCGAACCTTTTCCTTCACCGAAGCTTCAAATCCGGGATCGTGCGTGAGCAAGATTGTGTCCATTGGGATTCAATTCCTTTGGCCCGTCGAATCGCAGGATTTGGCGGGCTTCGGTTAATCTTCAATCGTGGTCAGGACCAAGGCAGCATTCCGCCTTGGCCTGCCGGCGTCACGCGCTGGTTGCTGAACTCGTCATCGGGAAGGCAAAGCCGGCAGCCGAACGCCGGTAGTTCACTGTATTGCGTCGCTTCGCCACGGAGGATTTCCGCGAGGCAGTCGCAGCCGATGTTTGGACCTTCATGTCCGCGCGATACGGTGACGCCGCCGGCGAACTGCCGAGCCCCGGAAGCATCGAAGAGCATGACGAGGCCGCTGGTCGTCGCGCCGAACCGGGCCGCCTCTCGGCCGCCCTCGTCGATGAACAAGTCGGCGTTGGGCAACAACTGGGCGCACTGCGTCGTCGCCGTCTCGAACCACGATCCGTCGGCCGAATGCGGAACCGTAGAAACCACGACCAATTGCGGCAAACGTACCGACGACTGCTTCAGCCAGGCCAGCAGCCGGTCTAGCTCAGTCAGCGTGGCCGACGAGCAAGGACACTTTGGATGTAGGAACAGCAACAATGTCGAGTTGCCAGGCTGCCGCGCAATGGTCGTTTGTGTGGGCCAGTGTTCCGCCAGACCGCCGTCGAGCGGCACATTGACCGAATAAGCGTAGTCATCGAGGAACCACCAGCCGGCGGCGATCGCCAACAACCAGACGGCAATGGGGGCGCTGCCGGACCATCGGGCCCAAATACGGTGAGGCAGCGGATTGGCCAGTTGCTCGGTCATGATTCCTGCCTAGATGACTTGCGCCGCGCAAAGGCGCGGCGTCCCGCCTGGTCGGAGCAAAATCAGTCCAACTCGAAAATATAGGTCGATATGCGTTAGAAACGGGCGACATCGGGACGCGGCGCACGACTGCCGCGATTGGCCGGATCACAGCGATTGTAACGGCCGCGAATGGATTGAGGCGGGGCGTCGCTGTGTCTCAGCGCACATCACAGGCGGAGACAGTCCTACAACCGGGAACAGGCAAAGAGTGAAGCTACGTGTCCAGCGAGATCACGTTCCGCAAGCAATCGTGGAACCGCTGAAGACCCTGTTCCATCGGCAACTGATAAGGCCCTTGCCAGTCGTCGCCCCGCGCAAACGCGGCAGCACGACCGTGTTCGATCGCTTCGGCGGCCTGCTGGTCCTCGCCTGTGACTTCATCGAGTACGGCGAGCCCCGCTTCGACGTAGTCGCGGCGGGTTTCGGCGATCTCGCGGTCGAAGAAGTACTCGCTCCGCAGCCGCGTTCGTCGCGGCGAGAGCGGCGTGTACGTGGTGACCACGAACGAGTACGGATACCACTCGATAAGCTGGCCGGAGAACAAGCAGAGCCAGACCGCCGCAAACTCCGGCCGGCGGCCTTGCGAGACGTCGATGAGGATCTTTTGATATTCCGCGAAGAGCAGCGAACCGGCGGTCGCCAAGGGCCAGCGGACTTTCACCTGCTCGCAGAAAAACCGCTCGCCGCTGCCGAAGTGGACCGCGCCGTGCAGATCGCTCGGATCGACGAACGCGCGAAATCCGGGGTGGACCGCGCTGATATGATAGTCCTCGAGATAGACTTCGAGAAACGCCTTCCAATTCAAGTCGTGTTCCTCTTCGTCGACGCGCTCGAGCACGACGTCGCGGTCGGCGAGCTCGGTCCAACCGTCGAGCGGCGCAAGCTCGCGGCGGATGTCGCGCGGGCCGGTAAAAAGCAGGCCGTTCCAATCGGTGAGGCCGGTTCGCGCGAGGTCGAGGCCGGGGTTTTCGCCGAAGTGGGGCGCGGCAACCTGGCAGCCGTCGAGGTCATAGGCCCAGTTATGGATCGGGCAGACGATGTGCTTGGCGTGGCCGCAGCCGGCGAGCATTTGTGCCTGCCGGTGGCGGCAGACGTTGGACACAAGCTGCAGCTCGCCATGATTGCGGACGAGCACCCGTCCAGTCTGCGGCCCGCCGCGAACCGCGTAGTCGCCATCGCGCGGCACGAGGCATTGGTGGCCAGCGTAGCTCGGGCCGGCGTCGAACAGCACACGGCGCTCGATTTCGAGAATTGCCGGTTCGAAGTACCAGGAAAGCGGCAAGCCGACGGCTTGGGCAGTTTCGGCTTTTCGAGAGATTGTGGCCGGAGACATTGCAATCGACTCACGAGAACTCGGATTCAATGGACGACGCGCACCGTGGTGAGCGAGGTGTCGCTCGCGTAGGGGTGGGCCCCGGCGGCGAGCAGCCTGCCGCAGACCTCAATCGATTCGTCCGTGATCGTTTCGCCGGGCATCAACAACGGAATGCCCGGTGGATAAAACATAACCATTTCGGCACACACCTGGCCAGCCGCCCCCGCCAGGGGAACGGAATGTTTTGGCGCCAGGGCCGCATCGCGCGGGAGCATCGCCAGCGGCGGAATGGCGGGCTGCATCATTTGCCGCAGTTCCGCCTCAGCGAGCCAAAGCGTCCCCGCCCCCGATCTGGGCGCGTCGCTGACCGATTTCAGCCCGGCGAGCAATCTCAGGTGAGCGGCCGGATCGTCCTGTGGGCTGAGGATGTAAACGACGTTGGTCCAATCGGACATCTCGTCTTCCCCCTGGAATTCATTCCGAAGGTGCAACTCGACGTCATACCCGGTCCAACCGGTGCCGCTCACGTCGACCACCAACCGCAACGGATCGCGGCGGTGATCGGCCATCCGCGGATCGCGCTCGGGCCGGAGCACACCGAGGCCTGGCAGTCGATCGATTTCCTGTTCCAGCCGCCGCGCGTCGGCTACCGCGTCGGCGAACAGCCGCTTCCCCTCGCGGGCCATCCGCCGGCGGACCAAGTCGAGCGACGCCATGAGCAGGTAACTGGGACTCGTCGTCTGCAGAAAGTTGAGCGCGTCGCGAATTTGCGTCGGACTGACTGGCGAATTTCGGCCGACATGCAACATCGCCGATCCGACCAACGAGCCGAGTGTCTTGTGCCAGCTTTGGATGACGATGTCGGCCCCGGCTGCGAGCGCCGGTTCCGGCCAAGGGCCCTGCCAAGACGGCCGGGCTATATAGCCTTGGCATCCTGCCAAGGCGTCCGGGTTCTCCGTTGGCAGGAATTGAAAATGTCCGCCATGCGCTTCGTCGACGATAAGCGGTATACCGCGCGACCGACATAGCGACACGTGCTCCGACAGATCCCGCGCAATGCCGTAATAACTCGGCCGCGTCATCAGCACCGCCGCCGCTTGCGGCCTAGCGTCTAGCGCCCGGGCTAGCTCCTCGACCGGTACACCCAACGCCCCGCACTCCGGCAGCACGTCGTGGTTCATGAACCGCGGCCGCGCGCCCGAGAGCACCAGTCCGGCCACGACCGAGCGGTGAATGTTACGCGGCAGGGCAACGGTCGCCGCCGGCGGCACAGCGGCCAACAGCGCGGTCGCCACGCCAAGCGATGAACCGGCGGCGAGAAAAAAAGACTCCTGGGCCCCCATCAAGTCGGCCGCGAGCGTCTGGGCATCGCGGACGCAGCCGGTGGGGTGGAACGTGTTGTCGGTGGCGGTCATGCCCGGCAAATCGAGCGCGAGGCCCCGGGGCCCGACCAGCGCGGCGAGGTCCGCATCCGCGAACCGGCCGCCCTTATGGCCTGGCGTGTGCAGTGGATAGATGCCGCCCTGCGCGTACCGCTCGAGCGTCTCAAACAGCGGCGCACGCTCTTGGTCGGCCACCCTCTGCGAGTCGGCGGTCACTGACCTCCAACCTCCACGAGCATGTCGACGTCGACCGCCTCGGCAGCCGCCACCGGCTTCGCCTTGCGGGCCTTGCCGTTGCCATTGCCATTGCCGTTTGTGGAATGGCCATTGGTTGCCGCAGCGGACTTGCCGTTGGTGGCGACCTCCGTCTCGGCGCCAATGCGATTGATCGTCAGTGGCTGCATCGGCCGGGTGAGGGTCGCCGGGGCGACGCCAGCCTTCATGCCGGCCATGATGCCCGCGGCCTCGTAGTAATTTGCCGCGTAGTGGAGCTGGCCCTGCTTGAACGGCAGCGCCCGCAGGTCGTTCCGCATCAGGTTCGTGTTGCCACGCACCGCAATGACCGGAATGCCCTGCTCGACAGCCGCCAAAGTCGGCAAGCCGACGCAGCCGTCCGGGATCACCAGGCACGAAACGTCCTCGGCCGTGATTACCGACGGGTCGTAGGCGCCGGTCGGGTTGGCGACGATCTGCGGCGCCCGGTTCAGGCCCTTCAAGACGCAGAACAAGTAGGTCGTCGAAATCACTTCGGCGGCCTTCCGAGGCTCGACAACGCCCCACGATTCCGTGCGTAGCGCTTCGCTGCTCATCGTCGGCGCGTGGGCCGAGGGCACGTCCAAAATGCTCGACACCAGGTGCGTGAGAATTGCCTCGACGCCGCCCCAGGGGTTCGGGCCGCCTTCGCCGAAGTACGACCGGTGCAGCTCGACCGTGTCGATGTGCGGCGTGATCCGCGTGGCCAAGGCCACCGCATCGTAGCTGTCCCGTTTCTCGGCCAGCATGTCGAGCAAGTGCCCCAGGCGCTCGACTCGGCCCGTCACGCGGCCCGAATCGGCGACACCAGTCTGCATGAACAGTTCTTTGTCCAGCACGACCACCTCGCTGATGTCCATGCCGAGCGTGGCCCGGGCGCCTTCAGCACAGTTGATCGTGTTGTCGACGACGTTGGGAGCGTCCTTGCGGTTCTCGGTGACGAGCAAGACGCGATTCTGCCGGACCTTGCGGAGGCCGACAGTTCCCATCATCAGCCGGCAGATGAGGCTGCCTTCGGCGTAGAGGGTGTTCTCGGTCTGCTCGTTGACATCCGAGGCGTTGACCACGTTCGGATGGACGATCAAGTGATCGCTCACCGAGGCCAAAAGGCGAGCGGCCGGGGTCGCGTCGCCGGCGTGGCCGCCGATCGAGCAGTCGACGCCGGTCGGGATCAGCATCACGGCGTTGAAGGCGCCGGTGCGGGCGATCCGCCGCGGCCGATAATCGAAGATCGAGGTCTCGGCCCCGTCTGGGACCGTAGATCCGCGGGTAGACGGCTTCAACTTCGCAGCGATGTTCTTGGCGGAACTTGCCGGTGACGGCTAGGCGAACGGGCGTCGTGTCCGGCCCGAGGCCGTCTTCGACGGCCCGCTGGAGGTTCGCCAGGGGCGAACGGCCGCTCAGCAAATTACGCATCGTGATTTGTTGGGAAGCAACTTTCATCGGAGGAATGGCTCCTACTTGGGAAAGGCCAGGCTTTCATGCCGGGCAGAGTGTTCGAAGTCGTGAGTCAGCCGGGAAAGGCCGACGTACAAGGGCGTCTAGCGTCAACCGGCACAGTTTTGCGGGCCTCAGCCGCGCAGGAGGTGGTTAAATCGCTACGACTGAAAAATGCACGAAATAATCAGAAAGGCTGCTATACAGTGCCAGCAGCACAGGGTGCGAGCGAACCGGGAAGATACAAAGTTTCCGGTTCGAGAGAGGGTCGACTCAACGACGGAGCCGCCCGCGCCAACCGACCATGCAAGCCGCTGCCGCGAGCCGCGACAACCGCCAATCGGCCGCGAAGCGGCGCGACGGCTTGGTCACCCAGTGGCGACGCCACAAACTCAACAGTCCATGTGTGAGAGCGAAATTCACGCTTTTATTGCCTATGTGGGTTCGACCTGGCGAACGATGTTCGTATTCAAGAAGGCCTCATCCGGCGGTCGCTTCCAACGCGATCCCTCCGGACGCAACATTTGCTAGCTGAGGGATTCTACAAATTCGCCGCCGGAGAGAAAAGACCGAATCGCCACGGACGACCAATTTTCCACAAAGTTTTTTCGCGCCGCCACCGCGCTCTATCGTCGCGACGCGCAGCGAATCTGTAGTCTGTTTGCCGCGCGGTGCGAAAGGGGAGGCGCGCGCCGTCAGTCCGGGCGCTTCTGCTGAGAGCGAGCACGCTGTTTGGCGGCCAGGAGTCGCGCGGTGTAAGAGTCCGGCTCGCTGTCGCCCGTGAGCGAGTCGCACTGCGGCTCCACCGGCGCGGCTCCGGAGACCGGCGCGGGACCTTCAGCGGTCGGCTTTGTGCGTGTTTCCGAGAATTCCGACGACTCTAGGCGTGCCGCGGCACGCGCTTTGAGGTCGGCCGTCACCGCCGCCTTCGAGTGCTTGAGCCGCTCCATCGGACGCGCGGCCGGCTCCTCAGCCGCGCGTCGCCAAGGCAGCCTCGTCAGCGCCGAACGCAGCCAGTCGAAGCGGATCACCACTCGCCGGCACACCACGTCCCCTAGGAAGATCAAGCTCGCGGCCAACAGCACGAGCGGCCAGATCCGGCTGCGGCTGACCGCCGGAGGCACCCCAGGGCGGAAGACGTTCACCTTCAGCAGCTCGTCCGCGTCGGCGAGGCCCTTGGGCGAGGCGATCACGGTCCCCGGCTCGCCGTCGGCCGGCTTCCGGGCCGCCAGTCCTTCCAGCAACGAGTCGTTGCTCACCAGAGAGTCGAATTCAGCGGTTTGCAGCACTTCGACGGCGGTTCGCAGCGGGGCCGTGTTCGCGCCGCCACTCACGGAGAGGAAGTAGTTGCCCGGCTCGGCGGCGTCGAGTGTGGCCACGTACCGGCCCGGCGCCGTTTGTTCCATGGCATGATCTTCCACCGTACCGTCCGGACGAACGGCCGCGGCCGAGAGCGACAGGTAGTTGAGATGCTGGTCCTCGCGGTCGAGCGCGGTCACCACGAGCCGGATCTTGCCGTCCCGTAGCTCGGTCGACATGGCGAGCCGCTCGTCGGCGTCGTGGCTCCGCATCGACCGCCGCACCAGTTGCAGGAGCAGCTTCTCGTAGTCGTCCCAGGCCGGCCAAGCGGTCGCCCAGCGCTGGCCGACGTCGGTCGTGAGCACGGCGGCCCGGCCCAGTCCAAATGTCCACGCGGCCATGATCGTGCTGTTGGGCTGCGGCTGTCGAGGCGTCGAGGCCAGCACTTCCACCAGCGGATTCTGCTTGATCGTCGTGAGCACATAGCCAGTGATGGGCGGCAGCGAGTCGATCCCCGAGAGCTCGTTGTCGGGCGACACGACGTTGACGGCGAACCCTTGCTTGTCCTCGAATACCAGCGGCATCGAGACACGGCGGGCCTCGCGCATGAAAATTTGCGGGATCGCCTTGGGGTTGCGAAGGTAATAGAACTTGCCTCCGCCCGCCTTGGCGATGCTGGTGAGCAGTGTGCGGTCGGCATCCGGGCCCACGGCGACGCCGCTGGTCGTGATGCCGGCCTTCTGCATCTTCGCCACGAGCTGGTTGAAGGCGGCCGGGGGCGTCTGGCCGTCGGTCAGCGCGATGACGTGCTTGATCGACGCCGGGACGTCTTGGATCGCCTTGTAGCCCGCTTGCAGGCCGGGCATCATGTCGGTGCCGCCGCCGGCCCCAAGCTGCCGAATCCGCGAGCGGGTGCGGCTGGCCGTGCCGTTGCGTTGGAGCGGCACGATCCAGCGAGCCTCGATGTCGAAAGCCACCACGCCGATGTAGTCGCGCCGACCGAGCATCTCGGCTGCCGCCACGGCCGCCGCCTTGGCCCAGGCAATTTTCTCGCCGGCCATCGAGCCGGAGCTGTCGATCAATAGCACCAATGCGCCGACCGCCTCGACTTTGGCATTGTCGACTTGGAAGTCGACCGGCAGGGCCTTTTCCAGCTCGGTGTTCGTCCAGCCGCCCGCGCCGAAGCTATTGGGCCCGCCCAACACAACGAGCCCGCAGCCGAAGTGCTGCGTGTTCTGCACCAGTTGGCGGATTTGCTCGTCGGTGAACTGAGTGATCTCCTCGGCCCCGTCGCCGGCCACGCGGGGCACGTCGGCCAGGATCACAGCGTCGAACTGTTGCAGGTCGGCGAGGTTGGCGAACGGCTGGCGAGTATCGCGGACCGTCACTTCGATCTCGTTGCGGCGCAGGAGGGCGACCAGGGCGTCGAACTGCCCGGTGCTCGAAACGTCTTCGATCAAGAGCACGCGCCCTTTGCCGCCAACCTGGCAGAATGCGGTGGCGGAGTTGTTTTGCAATTGGACATCGGCCTTGGGGTCGTCAGGGACGAATGTCGCCGCGTAGGTCGAGAGGCCCGACTCGCTGAGCTCCTGCCGCAGCGTGAGCACTTGCTTGCCGGGCTGAAGCGTGACTGTCTCTTCCGAAACGTCGTGCCGCGTTCCGCCGAGCTCGCGGGTGACGCGGAGTTTGCCGGTGGTGGTTTTTCCCTCAGAGATGTTGTCGACGACGATTCGCAGAGCGAAGGGCGTGCCGCTGCGGATGTTCGAGGGCGCGTCGATACGCTCGACGACGACGTCGCCGCGACGCTGGTAGCGGATCGGCACCACGTCGATGCCCGTGCCGGCCGCGAGCATCCGTTCGGCCTGGGCGCTGGCGTCGCCCACGTTTTGATTGCCGTCGCTGACGATTACCACACGCTTGGCCGAGTCGGGCGGGAATGACGCCTCGGCCAGCTCGAGCGCACTCTGTAGGTTGGTGAATCGCGGGTCGATGAGCGACTCGATCCGCGTGAGTTGCCATGGCGCGTCGAGCGGCGGGACCTCGGTCGCGGCGTCGCGGCCGAAGACGACGACGCCGGCCCGGTCGCCACGCGCGGCGTCGCGCTGGGTGGCGGCCGCTTTGTTCACGTAGGCCAGCGCGTCTTGGAGCTCCGTCTGGTCGATGCTCGAGGAGCCGTCGACCACGAACAGCACCGAGAGGCGGTGGGCCAGCTCGAGCCAGTTTGGCTCGGCCAGCGCCAGCACCAAGAGCGTGGCCACCAGCATCCGCAGGCCCAGCGCCGCCCGGCGTCGCCACGGCGAGAGTGCGTGGAGCGATCGTCGGCTCAGGAGCCAGAAAAGCGGCAATAACGCCAGCAGCCAGAGGTACTGCGGGGCGTCGAAATCGAGCGACCAGTCGGTCATGCGGGGAGCCTTTACCTGTTTACCTACTCTTTACGTTAGCGCACGGCGGCGGTTTCGGCCAGTCGGCACGCGGAATTCGCGGGTTTTGTAGGTTTTCTGTGAATTCCCGACTTTCCTCAAGCCGCGGTTGACAGAGAACGATACATACGTACAGTACACGACTGGAGACGCGATGAGCGATGGGGATCGGCACGAAACACGAGCGGGATGAGTTGCTCCGCCAACTGCGCGGGCAGTTAGGCCGCTCGGTGGCGACGCCGACGGCGGTCGAGGACGCGATCGTCTTCTCGACCGGCGTGGCGGCGATCGATCGGCTGCTCCCCGGCGGCGGCTTGCGGCATGGCATGTTGGTCGAATGGCTCGCGGAGCTGCCCGGCTGCGGGGCCGCAACGCTCGGCCTTGTCGCCGCGCGCGAAGCCTGCCGGGCGGGCGGAGTGCTGGTCGTCGTCGACCGCGCGCAGATGTTTTATCCACTCTCAGCCGTCGGCTGGGACGTTGATCCCGCGCGGCTGATCGTGGTGCGACCCCGCACGATGCGCGACGAGATCTGGGCGGCGGTGCAGGCGCTCCGCTCGCCGGTGGTGGCCGCCGTGTGGACGATGATCGATCGGCTCGAGAGCCGCAACTTCCGCCGCCTGCAGCTGGCCGCCGAAGCCGGAAGGACGCTGGGCGTACTGGTGCGCAGAGCGTCAGCGCGGGGCCAGCCGTCGTGGGCGGATGTGCGGCTGGGAGTTAGCAAGGAGCAAGGAGCAGGGAGCAGGGAGCAGGGAAAACAAAACACTCTCTGCTCCTTGCTCCCTGCTCCTTGCCGCCTTGCGCAAGTTTCTGTGCTTCACCTGCGCGGCGGGCGAGCGGGCGGCTCCGTGCTCATCGAGATCGACGAGGCGGCACATGACGTGCGAGAAGTGGCAGGGGCTGTCAGCGATCGGCTATCGGCTGTCGGCCAGAACATTCGGCCGAGAGCGGATAGCCAACAGCCGAGAGCTTTCTCTCATGACACGCATCCTTTGCCTGTGGTTGCCGAACTGGCCGATCCAGCGGCTGGCGCGCACTCGGCCCGAGCTTAGCGGCCGGCCCCTGGTCCTCGAAGCGCCGGGAACTCGCGGGAGCCGCGTGGCGGCGTGCTGCCGTGTGGCCGCGGCGCGGGGAGTGCGTGTCGACATGCCGCTCGCCGAGGCGAAGTCGCTCGTGCCGAGCCTGGTGGTCGAGCGGCATGACGGAGCCGGCGATTGCGAGGAATTGAGGCGGCTTGCGGCGGCGTGCGAGCAGTTTAGCCCCTGCGTCGCACTCGAGGAGGGCGACGAGCCGGAGAGTTTGTTGCTCGATATTTCCAATCTTACGCACCTGCTGGGAAACGAGGCCGAGCTGGCAGCGAAGGTGGAGCGATTTTTCACCGCGGAGCATTACCGCGTGCAAATCGCGGTGGCTGACACGGTCGGGCTCGCCTGGGCGATGGCGCACTATGGAAGCAATTGCAAATTGCAAAATGTAAATTGCAAAGTGCAAATTGCGGAGTCGTTACCGGTGGAGGCGCTCCGCATTGCTTCGGACACCTTCGACCTCTTGCATCAGCTCGGCATCGAAACCATCGGCCAGCTCTTGCTCCTGCCGCGGGCGAGCCTCGCCTCGCGGTTTGGCAGCCAACTCTTGCGGCGGCTCGATCAATGGACCGGCGCGGCGCCGGAGGTGCTCGTTCCGCATCGCAGCCCGGCGGCGCTCGAAGTGGGATGCTCGCTCGAACATGCTACGTCGGACCGGACGGTTCTCGTACACGTGCTCGCGGAGCTTACGGAACAATTGGCCCGCCATCTGGCCGCCCGCGACCAAGGGGCGGTGCTCTTGGTGGGCGAGCTTAAGTACACCGGCGGTGAATCGCTGTTGCTGCGGGTCGGCCTCGTTCAACCGACGGCCTGTGCCCGGCAATTAATGGAGCTCGTGGATTTGCACCTCGAAACGGTCGTACTTGCGGACGAGGTCGCCCACGTCGAAATCCGCGCGGCGGTCGTCGGCCGGCTTGGCGAGCGGCAGGGCGAATTGTTCGCCGACCGCTGGCCGACCGATCCGCATCAACTCGCGGTACTGGTCAACCGCCTCAGCAGCCGGCTCGGCTACGGGCAAGTCGTCCGCCCGCAGCTGGGCGGGAGCCCCGTGCCGGAGCGGGCGGTGCGATATGTGCCGGTGGTCAAGCAAGGAGCAGGGAGCGGGGGGCAGGGAGTAAGAGGCAACTCCTCACTCGCTGCTCCCCGCCCACTGTTACTCTATCCCGACCCACAACCGATCGAAATCCTCTCGGTCGCCCCCGGCGGCCCGCCGCAATTCATCTGGCTCGATTCTGCGGCGAACGAGTCGCCGAATATTGGGGGCCGGAACGAATTGAAACACTCTGGTGGCGCGGGCCCTCGGTGCGGCGCGATTACTATCACATCGCCACCACGGCCGGCAGTCAGCACTGGATCTTCCGCCGGCTCACTGACGGGCAGTGGTTTTTGCACGGGATCTTTGCGTGAAGATGCGTTACGCCGAGCTGCACTGCAAATCGAATTTCTCGTTCCTCGAAGGCGCGTCGCACGCTGACGAGTTGGTGCGGCAGGCGGCGGCGCTGGGTTATCGGCGCTGGCGGTGACCGATCGCAACAGCCTGGCCGGCGTGGTGCGGGCACACATCGCGGCGAAGGAGGTGGGGCTGCCGCTGGTGATTGGGGCGGAGATCACGCCCACCGACGCGCCGCCCGTGGTGCTCTGGGCCACGGATCGGGCCGCTTACGGGAGGTTGTGCCGGCTGATCACGCGCGGCAGGCGGCGGGCACCGAAGGGCGAGTGCTGCGCTCACGCTCGACGACGTCGCAGAGTTCGCCGAAGGGTTGATCGCAGGAATCATAGTCGGCGAGCTCGCTTCAGCGAGCGGGGGATTCAGAGCACGCAGACTAAAGCTCCACGGTTCGTCTCTCAAAACCCGAGCACGCCCCGCTCGCTGAAGCGAGCTCGCCTAGACGCTACTCAACGCTGCATGCCTACCGCGACATCTTCGGCGACCGTTGTTACTTACTGGCGGAGTTGCACCGCGGGGCGGACGACCGGGCGCGGCTGGATCAATTGCAGGAGCTTGCACGCGACGGTGCGGCTGCCGCTCGTGGCGGCGGGGGACGTACATTACCACGTGCCCGCGCGGATGGTGCTCTACGACGTGCTGACCGCGATCCGCCACGGCACGACGGTCGCCGCCGCCGAGGGGACAGTTTCTGTTTCCCAACGCCGAGCGGCATCTGCGGTCGCTCGAAGACGTCGGCGCGATGCTTCGCCATCGCCCGCGATGCCATCGAGCGAACTTGCGAGATCGCCGACCGCTGCCGCTTCTCGCTCGACGAATTGCGGTACGAATATCCGACCGAGCTCGCGCCCGAAGGCCAGACGCCGCTCGAGTTTCTGACGCAGCTCACCTGGCAAGGCGCGGCGGAACGCTATCCGGCCGGGCTCAGCGACAAAGTGCGGCAGCAGATCGAGCACGAGCTGGAGCTGATCGGCGACCTGCACTACGAGTCGTATTTTCTCACCGTGTGGGATCTGGTCCGCTTCGCCCGCTCGCGGAACATTTTGTGCCAGGGCCGCGGGTCGGCGGCCAACTCGGCGGTCTGCTTCTGCGCTCGGCGTCACGTCGGTCGACCCCGCAACCAGCGATCTGCTCTTCGAGCGGTTCGTGAGCCGCGAGCGGGACGAAGCGCCCGACATCGACGTCGACTTCGAGCACGAGCGGCGCGAGGAGGTGCTGCAGTATGTATACGAAAAGTACGGCCGCGAGCGGGCCGGGCTCGCCGCGACGGTGATCACCTATTGCAGCCGCTCGGCGATCCGCGACGTCGGCAAGGCGCTCGGCCTGTCGCTCGACCGCGTCGACGCGCTGGCCAAGCAAGTCGAAGGTTACACCCACGAGCCAAAGCTGGTGGGGCGGTGCCGCGAGGTCGGCATCGACCCCGCGTCGGACCTGGGACGGCGGCTGGTTTATTGCGTGAACGAGATCATCGGCTTCCCGCGGCATCTGTCGCAGCACGTGGGCGGAATGGTGATGACCCAGGGGCCGCTGTGTGAACTCGTGCCGATCGAAAACGCCGCGATGGAGGACCGCACCGTCATCGAGTGGGACAAGGACGACCTCGACGAGCTGGGCATCTTGAAGGTCGATTGCCTGTGCCTCGGCATGCTCACCGCGATTCACAAGTGTTTCGACCTGCTGCACGAGCATCACGGCCGCGAGTTGACGCTGGCCACGATCCCGGCCGACGACCCCGCTGTGTACGACATGATCTGCCGGGCCGACACGATCGGCGTGTTTCAGATCGAGAGTCGGGCGCAGATGTCGATGCTGCCGCGGCTGCGGCCGCGCACGTTTTACGACCTGGTGATCGAGGTGGCGATCGTGCGTCCTGGGCCGATCCAGGGGCAGATGGTGCATCCGTTCTTGCGGCGGCGGATGGGCGAGGAGGAGGTATCGTATCCCAGCAAAGCGATCCGCGACGTGCTCGAGAAGACGATGGGGGTGCCGATCTTCCAGGAGCAGGCGATGCGGCTGGCGGTGGTGGCGGCGGGCTTCACACCGGGCGAGGCCGACCAACTCCGCCGCGCGATGGCCGCCTGGCGCCGACCGGGCGTGATCGACCAGTTTCGCACGAAGCTCTTGGCCGGCATGCAAGCGAACGGCTTGCCCGAGGAATTTGCCCAGCGTGTGTATCAGCAGATTCAGGGGTTCGGCGAATACGGCTTTCCCGAGTCGCACGCGGCGAGTTTCGCTTTGCTCGGTGTATGCCTCCGCATGGCTCAAGCACCACTACCCGGCCGCGTTCGCCGCCGCGCTGGTCAATAGCCAGCCGCTGGGGTTCTATGCACCAGCCCAACTCGTGCGCGACGCACGAGATCATGGCGTCGAGGTCCGCCCCGTGGACGTAAATTGCAGTTCTTGGGACTGCACCCTCGAACCCAGCGACGGCGAGCTCGCTTCAGCGAGCGGGAAACCAGGAACAGTCTTACGCCTCGGCCTCCGCATGATCGACGGCCTACGTGAATCCGCGGGCCAAACCATCGAGCGCACCCGCGCCGCGGGCCCGTTCACTTCGATCGACGACTTCGCCCGCCGCACCGGCTTGGGCCAAGCCGTCGTGAAGCGGCTCGCCGATGCCGATGCGTTCGGCTCACTTGGCACGAACCGTCGGCAAGCCGTGTGGCAATCGCTCGCACAGGAGAAGAAGCGGAAACCACTACCGTTATTTGAGGACACTTTTGACGTTGAGCCCACGCCGCCCGTGCTCCCCGCGATGCGGCTCGAAGAAGAAGTCGTCGCCGACTACCGCTCGGCTGGCCTGTCGCTGCGGGCCCATCCGATTTCCTTCCACCGCCGCGAGCTCGATCGACTTGGCATCACACCCGCGGCGCGGCTCGTGGAACTCGCCAACGAAGCTCCTGTCCGCGTGGCGGGGCTGGTGCTGTTGCGGCAGCGACCCGGCACCGCCAAGGGTATCACGTTCGTCACGCTCGAAGACGAAACCGGCACCGTGAACCTCGTGGTCCACCAGCGTACCTGGGACCGCTACTACCGCGTCGCCCGCCGCGCCCCGGCCTGGATTGCCCACGGCCATGTGCAAACCAACGCCGAAAAAGTGGCACCGGTGATTCACGTGGTCGTCCGCCGGTTGGAAGCGCTGGCGGAAGGGCTCGGCGCGCTGGAAGTCAAGTCGCGCGATTTTCGCTAACCAAAGGCGAGGACGGAACACTCACACACTCTCGCCGGCGAGCCAACCGGTGCTGAACGCGGCCTGAAAGTTGTAGCCGCCGATGAAGCCGTCGAGGTCGAGAATCTCGCCAGCGAGATAAAGATTGGGCACGAGTTTGCTTTGCATGTCGCGCGAGTCGACCTCGTCGAGCGCGACGCCGCCCGCGGTGACCTCAGCCTTGTCGAACCCGCGCGTGCCGCTGAGCGAGATTCTGCATTGCTTCAATTGCTCGACGAATTGCAGACGCTCGTCCTTCGACAACTCGGCCCCGCGCCGGTCGAGCGGCACGTCCGCGCGCACAACCAGTGCCTCCACCAGGCGACGCGGCAATTCGTCGCTGAACAGCTTCGCCAGTTGCCGACGGCCGTCGCTCGCAATCGCGGCGCGGATCCGCTCGTCCAAATCGGCGGCCGAAATCGCCGGCAGGTAATCGGCAACGAGATGAACGTCACGCGGACTCCGAGCTGCCGTGACCGCCCGGCTCACGTCCATCGCCACCGGCCCGGAAAGGCCAAAGTGCGTGAACAACAAGCGAACCACGGCGTTCGATCAACACGCCAGGCGGCAATCCACTGCGACGCCGCCGGCCGGTTGGCTTGGTATCGGCCGCAGGATCAACCACCCGCAGCAACACGTCGGGAATCGTCAGCCCCGACAACTCGTGCAACCAAGGTTCGTCACTCATCAGCGGCACAAGCGCCGGCCTTGGTCGGCGAATCGTATGCCCCATCGCCGCAAACCAGGCGTAGCCGTCGCCGGTCGTTCCGCAGCCGGGGTAGCTCTTGCCGCCGGTCGTGACGATCAGCTTTTCGCAGTCGAGCGTCCGTTTCGCCGTGAGCACCCGGAACGACTGCGCCGACGCGTTCGACGTCGGTCACCGCCTCATCGAGCGACAACTCCGCCCCACACCGCTCGAGCCGGCCAAGCAAGGCATTTAGTACATCGAGCGCCCGATCGCTCTGGGGAAAAATCTTGCCGCCCGGCTCGACTTTCGTCGCAAGTCCGTCGTCGCGGAACAGCTCGACGAGCTCCCGCGGTCCCAGTGCCGCGAGCGGCGAATGCAGGAACGACCCCGCCGAGCCGAAGGCGGCGATGATCCCGACCGCGTCGCAATCGTGGGCGAGATTGCAGCGGGTGCCGCCGGACATCAAAATCTTTACGCCCGGCTTGCGACTTTTTTCCACCAGCAGCGTCCGCCGACCCCGCTCCGCACTGCGAGCCGCGGCCAGCAGCCCGGCGGCCCCGGCCCCGACGACGAGAACCTCAACGGAGAGGTCAGCGGCAAAACTCGCCGAGTTAGACGCTTGCGCCATAAGACAAGGTGGTGCCGAGAAGCGTTCCGACGGGCACAGTATCGATGAGCACGGCAAACCAACGCAAAAAGGCTCGGCTTCCAGGACACCCTAGAGATACCGAGCCGTCGCGAGCTGAGTCTTTTAAATGACAGTGGACAGGGGCGGGATCGAACCGCCGACACATGGATTTTCAGTCCATTGCTCTACCAACTGAGCTACCTGTCCCTTTGTTCGTTAGAAATTTCGAATTCTTGTCGATCGCCGTTCCGCCTGTGTTGCTCGATGACACCTAGCTTTGCACGCCAAGAAGCACGCAATTGGATTCGGACACATCGGTCCCAGCCCGGCAAAGTGCTGGCGATTTAGCTGATTCTATCGCGGCCAGGCGGCCCGCGAAACCCCGCCCGGAATTCTTGTGGCGCTCCCTTCGCAATCGCTGATGGGCCAAGAAAGACGGCGGCAGATTCTACTACATCGGCAAGTCGGCCGACGATCCTAAAGTCGAGCCGGCGACTCGATTGTGGGTCGACTCAATCCCTGATCAATCGGCCGATTATGTCAAGGACCGGCAGGATGACCTCACTCTTCATCCGCCGCCATTCCGAGCTGCCGCATCTTGCGATATAGGTTTGAGCGATGGACGCCCAAGTTCTTCGCGGCGAGGCTGACGTTGCCGCGAGCGCGTTCGACCGCTTGACGGATGTAGTCGGTTTGGAATTGGTCGGTGGCATCGCCGAGCGTAAGGCCCGACTGGACCGATGCGAAGCCGCCGCTCGCGGGCGAGAGAATAAACGCCAGGTCCTCGACCTCGATCCGCTCTCCGGACGACAAGTAGGCCAACCGCTCCATCAAGTTTCGGAGCTCGCGGACATTACCGGGCCAGGTGTGGCTGATGAGTCGCTTCCGCGCGTTGGCCGAGAGCTTTGGCGTCCGCCGGCCCGCCTGACGACAGAAGTGACGCAGGAAATGTTCGGCCAAAATGAGAATGTCGTCGCCGCGCTCACCGAGCGGCGGCAATTCGAGCGACACCACGTTGAGGCGAAAATACAGGTCCTCGCGGAACCGCTTCGCGCGGACCAGCTCGGCCAGCTTCTGATTCGTTGCCGCCAGCACGCGGACGTCGGTGTGAATCTCGCGGTTGCCGCCGACACGGACGACCTTCTTCTCTTCGAGCACGCGCAACAGCTTCGCTTGTCCGGAGAGACTCATGTCGCCGATCTCGTCGAGGAAGAGCGTCCCGCCCGAGGCCGCCTCAAACTTGCCGGCCCGAGCCTCGTGGGCGTCGGTAAACGCCCCCTTCTCGTGGCCGAAGAGTTCACTTTCGAGCAATGTTTCCGAGAGCGATGCACAATTGACTGGGATGAACGGCTCGTTGCGGCGGCGGCTGCCGTAGTGGAGCGAACGGGCAACGATCTCCTTGCCAGTGCCGTTCTCGCCGAGAATCAGAATCGCCAACTCCGTGTCGGCCACGCGCCGGATCGTCGATCGCACGGCCTGGATCACCGGGCTTTCACCCACCAAAAGCGTGTCCTGAGCTGCCTGCTGGACAAGCAGTTCTTGCCGCTCGAGCAACCGCTCGAATTGCTGCGTGTTTTCGAGTACCACCGCCGCGTAGGCCGCCAACTCGACGAGGCCGGTTTCATCTTCGGCAGTGAACGGGCCGCCGCGCTTGTTGAGCAGCTCGAACGCACCGAGTCGGGTGCCATCCGGCGACTCGAGCGGGACGCAGAGAATGGTCTTGGTGCGGTAGCCAGTCTTCGAGTCGGCCGCGCGATCGATCTCGGCGGCGTCTTCGTCGCCGGAAACTCGCCACGACTCACCGGTTTGAATCACCCGTCCGACGATGCCCGCATCATCCGCCAGCCGCAGCTCGCCGCCTTCGACGCCCAGCGCCGGCCGGCCGACGATCGTCTTGTTCGCCTTGTCCCACAAAAAAATGCTGGCGCGGTCGGCGCCGAACATCTGCGTCGCCGCTTGTGCCATCCGCACTAGCAGCGATTCCATGTCGTTCGTTTGCTGCCATTCACGCGAGATGGCGAGGATCGTTTCCAGGCGGGCCGCGCGGCGACTCGCGCTGAACTTCGCTTCGGCGATCGCCAGGGCATCGGCCAGCGCTCGGGCTGAAGCAATAACAGCTGCCTCAGTGGCTTGGCCGCGGAGCAAAAGCGCACGCGAGCCATCGAGCGGCACCGCTTGCCAGCGGTCGCGGCGGACCGCCGCGCCGCGTTCAAGCGCCTCGGCCGCGAGTTCCGCCGGAACCGCGCCGGGCGCGATTCCGCGGGCGGCCGCCACCGACCACGTCGGCGGCGTGGCGGCCGCTATCGCCGCAGCTTCGACCGCCAATCCGTCGACAAGGGCCTCGAGCGCAGGGCCCAAGAACTCACTTGGACCGGCCACCTCGCTGGACAGATGGAGCAAGTTCGCTACGATATCGGCCTGTACGGTTGTTTTCGGAGGCATGACGTGATGGAACGAGGTAGCTGAAGTCGAAGTGACTCCAAAATTGTAGCTTGCGATGTCAAAAACACAACACTAGACCATTGCTTCTATGCGACATGTGTCGTCGACCGCCCTTGCGGCCCAGCCAGCAATTTCGCAACCTAACACCTAATCAAAACGCGGCACGATGCCGTCGGGCGATTCGACCAAGGAGCCATTCATGCAGCCATTGTTTGCCGACAAGCGGGGACTCATCACCGGGGTGTTTAACAAACAGTCGATCGCCTGGGCGATTGCAGAGCAGATTCTGGGTGAAGGTGGCGAGTGCGGTTTCTCGTACATGCCCGACAAGCCGGATGATGAGCGCCAAAAGAACCTCGGTCGCGTGTCGAAGCTTACGGAAGGCAATCCGGGGGTAAAGTTCCTGCAGCCGATGGACGTCACCAACGACGCCCAGATCGCCGCGTTGATGAACGTCGCCAAGGAGAAGTTGGGCCGACTCGACTTCCTGCTGCACGCGATCGCCTTTGCGCTGCCAGACGATCTGAAGCGCGACACGATCGAAACCAGCCGGGCTGGTTTCAAGTTGGCGATGGAGATCAGCGCGTACAGCCTGATCGCGCTGACGAACGCCGCGCGGCCGCTCTTGTCGGAAGGCGCGAGTGTGCTGACGCTCACCTACATGGGCGGCGAGCGGGCCGTGCCGGGATACAACGTGATGGGCATTTGCAAGGCAGCGCTCGATTCGACCGTGAAGTACTTGGCTTACGATCTGGGAGCGCAAGGAGTCCGCGTCAACGCGCTCAGTCCCGGCCCGCTGCAAACCGTCTCCGGCCGCGGCGCCGGCGTCGACGCGATGCTCGGCCTTTACGAAGCGATCGCCCCGCTCGGCCGCAACGTGACGCACGAAGAAGCGGGCCAGTGCGGCGCGTTCCTGCTCTCCGCCATGTCGTCCGGCGTCACGGGCGAAATCCTGCACCTCGACGGCGGCTACAACATGATGGGCTCGCCTGGGCGCATGCTCGACAAGCTCAAGGCCGCCCAACCGGTCTCGTAGCAGTCTCGCTGCGTGCTGGACGAACACGGGCTCGGGCATCAGCGGATCAAGCCGCACTGTCCCGAGGAGAATGGGGGCATCGAGCGATCCAACCGGACGCTGCGCGAGGCCCTGGACGGCGAGAAGCTGACGGACCTGCTGCAGGCGCAGGACGTGATCGCACGAATCGTCCGGTGGTACAACTGCGAGCGATTACATTCAGCGCTGGGCTACCTGCGACCGATCGAATAATATCGGGGCGATCCCACGAGGCTCCACGAAGAGCGGCGCCGGAAGCTGGCGGAGGCGCGGCATCGGCGACGCGAGAAGAACTTGAAGTTGCGGCAGCCGACGCTGCCGCTGGAAAGCATGGAGGGCATTGCTTAACAACGGACCGAAATGTCTCACGGTGGTTGAAACAATTCACGAAATTAAGATCCATCTTGGGCCAGTCGATCTGCCAAAACACGGATCTCATCGGCTAGCGCCAATTTGGCAAGCCATTCTTCCGGTATACCGTCCTCCCCGTAGTGTGCGCCGGCTAGCTGACCGCATACTGCCGCCGTCGTGTCCGCATCCTGTCCGAGGTTGACTGCCAGCAAAACCGCCTGTCGAAACGAGCCAGATTGCCAAACACACCAAATCGCTGCTTCCAAACAGTCGATCACGTATCCTGAGCCTCGCAGCTCTTCATACTTCTTCATCGTAAACGCACCCTCGGCGATCGACCGCACTTTATCGCACTCCAATCGGCTTGCATCGTGATCTAAGACAATCTCGTTCTTCGCCCGGCCTTCAAAAGCTCGGACCAGCATCATCGCCAAAAGCTCGCAAGATTCGATGCACTCCGGCGCGCCATGCGTCGTGCGCGAACTTTCGCCGGCCCAGCGGACCGCCGCCTCCGCATCCGGGAAAAAGTACATTGGAACCGGCGCAAGCCGCATAATGCTGCCGTTGCCGGCCGAACGCGGGTCCGTAGAACCGCTGTGCGGCTCGCGCGTCCTTAGAAATCGCGCAAGCGCCAATCGCACTGTCTGGCCGATATCGAAGCATGTGCCGTTGCTGCTCAAGTAACCATCCTGCATCCATCGGCAGTAGCGCTCCAATTGGTCAGTCGGATTGAATCGGCCGGTTTCGACAAGGCTGCTCGCCAGGCATAGCGCCATGGACGTATCGTCCGTCCACTCCCCGGCCGACAATCCAAACGGCCCGCCCCCCGTCATGTCGGTGACGGGCGCAAACGACCCACGCGGACAAAACTCGACTGCTGCGCCGACGGCGTCGCCGACCGCCAGACCTAGCAGACATCCCCGCATTCGACGGGCAAGTGCTGTGTCGATCATTCTTATCCAAGCTGCACGACGTGGATCTCACCCTACCAATCCCGACTCAAGTCCGGCTGGCAGTATAGCACCGGGCCCACGCAATCGCGACGCTTCTACTTCCCCTCCGCCAGCTCCTCCGCCGCCGGGCTCCGGCGACCTAGCGCCAGCGCGTTGGCCAGCACGATGAGCGTGGCCCCGGCGAACATTGGTAGCGTGAGCTCTTCGGCCACCAGTAGCCAGTTCATCGCTAGCGTCACCGGCAGTTGCAAGTATGAGAGCACGCTCGTGGTCTCGATTGGTAGCTCCGTTGTGGCCTTCACCCACAACAAGTGGCCGATCAGCGTCACCACCAGCCCCAAGTAGATCATCAACAGTACGTCCGTCATGCTCAGCGACCACGTCGCCCATGGCGCAAGCGGCAAGAACACCGGTAGCGCCAAGGCGAACTGTGCCCAGGTGCGGAGTTCGTGGTCCATGTGGGAGTGCCGCTGATGCAGTAGCGGCAGAAAGGCATAGGCCGTGCCGCTGACGACCCCGATCGCCAGGCCCGTCGCATCGGGCCCAGAAAAAATCGCGGACCAATTGTGCGACGGCAAGCACAACCACGTCCCCACAAACGCCAGCGCCACGCCGACGAATGCCCGCCGTGTCGGCCGCCCAAAGCCGAGTGCCCAGCCCAGCAGCGGCAATTGGGCTCCGTAGGTCGAGAAGCCGAGCGTGCCGATCGACGCGCTCGCATGCCGGATTGCGATGAAGAACGTCAGCCAGTGCAGGCCAAACAACAGACCCATCGCCACGAGCACCCGCCACTCGCGTCGCAATCGGGCGAAGAACTCCCCCAGCGTCGACCGCCGCTCGACGGCCATGATCGCCGCCATCCCCGCCGCACCGAGCACCAATCGCAAGATGCCGATCGCGATCGAATCGAGCTGCACCACCCGAATACACGCCGGCACGCTCCCGAACAACACGGTCGCCACGAGCGCGCTAATCCAGGCAGAGCGAGAGATCTTCGGCACGGCAGGAGATTCGGGCGGGCGGATTTCGTGAGATCACGCGGCGCAACTGGCCGCGTGCAATCGAAGAGCGTACGCCACCAGCGTCGCGGGCACCAGAGGTTCCTGGGCAATCCTGCTCCGGCTCTCCGCTATCGAACCTCCGCCGTCCGCTCCTTGGGGGCGGCCGATTTTGGGGTCTCTCGCCGGGAAGCCCACGGTGGTATAAACGCTCGTACACTAGCGGGCCGTCCGTGCAGGCGTGCGAGGCTTTTCCTCCGCCAGCGTAGGCCGTCCGCCGCTATTTGAAGACTCGGGTGCCGTTTTGTACTTCGCGTGTCCCTGCGAGCGGGCGTATCGGTGCGCGCCGAGGTCGCGGCAATTGAGCAATTGGTGACGCAGTTGTGGGGCGCCGGATACTTGTCGCCTTGGAGATTTTAAGGACTTACGACAAGCAAACTCGACGCCTTCGACAGTCTAACGACCTACGACAACGCACGGCACGAGGGGCGAATTAAGAAAGATGGGTTGCGGCCCTTCGTTGGCGTGGCATTCGGGAGAGTAAGTTAGTGCGTTTTGGCCCTAGCTGTTCGAAGTTCCCACCGTCGAATCACCTGGGGCGAAGTGGTTGGGGTGAGGCGAGTGGGGAGTGCGAAATCGTCGAGTGTGGGAGAATCGCTCAAAGCGGGCGGTCAAGGGTAATCTTCGCGAACCGGCGGCGGTTGGGATGCGTAGCCCCTTGGCAAGGCGAGCGGGCGAGTGATTGGTTCGACTTGACCCAACGCGCGAACTAGTGTAACTTTTGCCTGGATTCTGCTGTTTTCCACCGATATCGCCGGAAATTTGGAATGCACTCGATTTGCCCCCAGCTTGAAGCCCGAGGCCGGTCGCAGTCGATTTCTGCGGTGGCTGCCTTGGTTCGTGGTGCTGGTGGGGTCGCTCTTGGTGGCGGTTCCGTCGATGCGGACGGCCGAAATCGGCGAGAGTGGCTCCGCGAAAGAGCAGATTGAGGATGATTCGCTCTGGAATGCGTTCGGTGAGTTTGCGGCGGACCGCGCCGCGCGGCTGCCGCGGGGTGCCCGCGTTCACTTCATCGATACAAGCCCGGCTGTACCGCGAGAAGCGGTCGGAGCCGATGCGTCTTGACGGGCATCGCTTGCCCAATGGCTTGCTCGCGCCAATGACGTGTTGAGTCGCGCGTGCTGCTTGGCGATTGCGCACGTCGGCCTGCGCGAGATCGCGGCCGCTCGCCGGTGCTTTCGTCGTTGAGTTCGTGCGCGGTGGTCGACGTGCGTCGCAAATCCAGGCGTTTTCTCCAACATCCAGCCGCCCCGTACATCTCCAACAGTGACCATCGCCCGGGTCGCGCGAGGACTGACTAGTCGGAGTTGAAAGTTCGGGCAGCGGTTGACTGAAAAGGGCTCAATTCATCGAGTTACAGTGCGTCCAATGATGGGCCGAGACTAGATCGATATTGCTAACTCAAGGAGTACATGATCATGCGACAACTACTGCGAGGGGTACAAGTCTTTCAACATCGAGTGTTTCCCCAAGTGCGATCGCGGTTCGAACGATTGGCCGATGGGCAGGCGCCCAAGACGCTGTTCATCACTTGCAGTGATTCGCGCATCGTGCCGGAAATGCTCACGCAAACCGAGCCGGGCGAGTTGTTCGTGCTGCGGAATGCCGGCAATCTCGTGCCACCATGGACGGCCGAGCACACTGGCGAAGCGGCGACGATCGAGTATGCAGTTGAAGGTGCTCCAGGTGCGCGAGATCGTGGTGTGCGGGCATTCCCACTGCGGCGCGATGCAGGGGCTGTTGAATCCCGCGTCGATCGAAGCGCTGCCGGCGGTGAAGCAATGGCTCACGCACGCTCAACAAACACTTGAGGAGGTGGCGAATCTGCCGTTGGAGGGCAACGGCTCGGACGCGGGCGACGATTTGCTAACAACGGCGGTGAAGTGGAACGTGATCGTGCAGCTGGGGCAACTGCGGACGTATCCGGCGGTTGCCGAGGCGGAGGCGCGCGGTAAGCTGGTCCTGCATGGCTGGTTCTATCGTTTCGAGACAGGCGAAACCTTCGAACTGGACGGCGCGTCGCGGCAGTTTGTCAGCGTGTCCGAGCAGTATGACAACGAGAAGTTGGAGAGCGAGTTGCCGGTTGTGTGAGGGGCCGGGCAGAAGAGGATTGCAGTAGTGATCGAGACGTGGAAACAGGCCAAACGACCCGAGACGAGAGGAAACCGAACGAAGGAGAAAACGCTATGACCGAGGGAAATGATTCGCGGTGGGGAAGATTCTGCCGGTGTTGCGTACCGATTTGCTGCCGAGTGTGGCCGTGTTTCTCGTGGCGCTGCCGCTGTGCATGGGCATTGCGATCGCGTCGGGCGTCCCGGTGGCGGCGGGTCTCGTGACCGGCATCGTCGGCGGCATCGTTGTGGGTGCGCTGGCGGGCTCACCGTTGCAAGTGAGTGGACCAGCTGCTGGATTGACGGTCGTCGTCTACGAGATTGTGCAGGAATTCGGGCTCGAATCGCTGGGAGCCATCGTGCTGATGGCCGGCGCTGCAAATTATGGCCGGTGCGCTTCGCCTCGGGCAATGGTTCCGCGCCGTCTCGCCGGCCGTGATCAAGGGGATGCTCGCGGGAATCGGCGTGTTGATTTTCGCCAGCCAGTTTCACGTGATGGTCGACGACTCGCCCAAAAAAAACGGAGTGCAGAATCTGCTCACGATTCCCCAGGCGATCGCCAAGGGCCTGCCGCTGCCTGAGCCGAGCACCGCGGCGCAACGCGAGCGACGGACCATGTATCTCAAAGAAGTCGGCACGCTGCACGCACGGCAAACGGAAGTGTTGGAGGCGATTGCCGAAGCAGTGCCGAAAGACGCCGACAAGGCATTCGAGGTTTCGGCCCCACTGCAAAACAGACTGGTCGCGACGCAGGAGCAAGTCACCGCCGACGTGCGCACCGTAGCCGAGCAAGTTCAAAAGAACCATTTTGCCAAGACAAACACGGGCGAGTCCGCCATGGCGGCAGAAGCCGCCCTTGCCGAGAGCGAGGCGGCGCTCGACATGCTGCGAGCGCACGACGTGCCGGCGTGGCTGGAGTCGCAGTGTCGCGCCGCGGCGAGTCTGAAGCAACTCGCAGGCACGCTCAAGAGCCACGAATGGGCGGCGAAAATCGGCCTGCTGACGATTGTCTCGCTGTTAGCCTGGCAGGGGTTTGTGCCCAAACGGCTGCGGCGGTGCCCGCGCCGTTGGTCGCGATCGTCGTGGCCACGACCGTCGCGGCGATTTGGAGCTTGCCCGTACTGCTCGTCGAAGTGCCGGACAGCCTGCTCGCGACGGTGCACCTGCCTTCGACCACGATCTTCGACAATAACGCCGTCGGCGGCCTGTTTGTAGCGGCCATTGTGGTGGCACTAATTGCCAGCGCCGAGACGCTGCTGTGCGCGACGGCCGTCGATCAAATGCACAATGGGCAACGGACTAATTACGACCGCGAGCTGATGGCCCAGGGAGTCGGGCAACACAGTGTGCGGCTTGTTGGGCGCGCTGCCAATGACGGGCGTGATCGTCCGCAGCGCGGCCAACGTGCAGGCGGGCGGCACCACGCGAGCCTCGGCGATTCTGCACGGCGTGTGGCTGCTGGTGTTTGTGGGACTATTGGGATTCATGCTGCGGTCGATTCCGGTCGCCAGTTTGGCGGCGGTGCTCGTGTACATTGGCTATAAGCTGGTCAGTCTCAAGCAAGTGAAGGAGTTGTCGAAGTACGGCTGGGGCGAAGTGGCGATCTTCTTTGCGACGATGATCTCGATCGTGGCCACCGATCTGTTGACGGGCGTGCTGGTAGGTGTGGGACTCTCAGCAGTCGAAACTGCTCTACACGTTTGCGCACTTGGAAACACACATGCGGACGGAACCGACTTTCAATCGCACGGTACTCTCGCTCGTAGGCACGGCTACATTCCTGCGTCTGCCACGGCTGGCGGCAGCGTTGGAGAAAGTGCCCGGGAGCGCGGAACTGCACGTCGACTTTGAGCATCTCGACTACATTGACCACGCATGTCTCGACTTGCTGATGAACTGGGCAAAGCAACATGAGGCAACTGGCGGCAGCCTGGTGATCGATTGGGACTCGCTGCACGCCAACTTCCGCGGCGAGCCGCCCGCTCTGCGGAAATCCGTCGCGTAGCGACCACGTTCCACCCTTCCAAGTTGCTAGCAGCCGCTACGACTGCTAGCGATTTCGTCGAATCCGTCCCGACCGGCGAAGCGCCACGTTAAGCTATGCGGCCTGTGCTGAAAATGCTGATCGTACCGATTATGTGTTGTCGATTCCACGCCTGGATTGTCTATTCGGGCACCCAGGACGACGCCGCCGAGTCGCTGCCAGCTTTTGTGGACCGAGTCTCCGGCCCCCAACCGATTGTATCCGTCGCAGGTAGCGACTAAGGAATCGTCGTTCGCGCATCGCGCTGTCAGCTCTGCGAACATCGCACTGGCTGCCCGACAAACGGTCTAGGCGGGAAGTGTCATCATGACGTTCGTTCGTGGCAGAATTCTATCGTGCGTCGGCCTAGTGATCGGCACGCTCGCCTTGGTCGGAGCGGGTCCGCTCCCCACCATACTGGCAGAGCAAGTCGCTACGGACGCCGCCGTGGATGCTTCAGTCGCACTCGACCCTATGATCCTCTCGTCGTGGGAGTCGGATGCGCCCGTGGTCCGCGAAACGGCGCCGACGGAGACGGAAGCTGCACTCGCGGCCCGAGTGGCGGCACTGGAGAAGACGCTCGCGGGAATCCAAACCGCGGCGGCGGTCGAGCCGCTACCGGTGGGCGGCGGGACGTCCGATACGTGCAAAGAACTCGAGATCATCACAAAACCAGCGTTTACGCCGACGGGGAGGATTTACTTCGACGGCGTGGCGTATGACGACGATCCGTCGGTGAAGGAATACTTCGATGCAGACCGCGAAAATGAGGTTGGCCTGCGGCAGTTCCGGCTCGGCGGCAGGGGGTATCTCTGGGAGAATCTGTATTACAACGTGGAAGTCGAGTTGCGCGGCGGTCCGAACTCGATCGCGTATAAAGACATCTTCATGGAACAACAGAATCTGCCACGCCTAGGTCACTTCCGTGCGGGGCACTTCAAGGAACCGCTTGGCCTGGAGGAAGATGGGAGCGATTTATTCCTGACGTTTATGGAGAAGTCACCGGCGACGCAAGCGTTTACGCCGGCTCGAAACTTCGGCGTGATGGTCTGGAACACTGTCGACCCGTGTTGGGATACGACGTGGTTCGCGGGCGTGTTTGCCACCGATTCGTCAGAATCGCCAGGCACGAATACGGGAACTTGGCGGACGGACGCGAACGATTGGGCTTACGACGCGCGGCTGGCGACCCTGCCGTATTACGACGAGCCGTCGAAGGGAAGGTATTTGGTCCACCTGGGCGGGAGCTATAGCTTTCGGCACATCGGCGATCTGTCCACCGGCGCGGCCGGAAATCAGAACGTCGCTTACTCAAACTTAAACGGGTTGGCGGAGTTTACGACGCGATCATGGATCGGCAGTCAGGGGCCAATCGCATTTGGCGCGGAAGCTGACAGCAACCAGTGGAATCAGCTCAACGCGGAGTTCTTGGTGATTTGGGGCGCAGCGAGCGTGCAGTCGGAATACTTTCAGGTGTTGATGAACGGTGGAGAAACGTATCAAGGTGCCTATGGATTTTTTTCGTACATGCTTACCGGAGAGAACCGTTCTTATAGAAAGGAAACGAAAACGATTGATCGCACGATTCCCTATGAGCCATTTTTCATGGTCGATACGTGCAACGGCCGGGAATGTGGCTGGGGTGCTTGGGAGGTCGCGATGGGTTTCTCGTGGGTCGATCTGACGGACGGGCACGACACGGTCGTTACTGATCCGCCGAATTCCTCGGAACGACTGCGGGGCACAAACAGCGTCGTAATTGTGGGAATCAATTGGTATCAGAATCCTTGGTCGCGCGTGGCGATCGATTACGAACTGGAGATGACCGACTACCTGGATCGTGGCGTGCCGAACTCGAACGCCGGCATTTTCGGCACGCGGTGGCAAGTGGATTGGTGAGCCGACGGAGACCGATTGTTGATCGTTGAAGGTGTTGATTGATGAATAAAACGCCAAATCTGAATAGAGCGATTGTGCAAAACAATTTCGTAACACTTGCGGTAATGTTGATCTGCCAGGCGTCGGCGCGGGTGTCAGCGGCGAGCGATTTTTTCTACGGCTGCCGCAGCCGGCCAGCCTGTGGGAAGGTCTGCAAGCTGGTCTGCGACACGACGAAGTTGGTCTCGGTCGGCTACGGTTGCGAATGCACGCAGATTTGCATCCCCGGCCCGAGCCGGCGCGGATGCAAACATTGCGAGACTCGTTGTTGCTGCGACGACGAGATCAAGGGCTGTCGGCCCAAGATCGAATTGTGCTGGTACGACTGGTTTGCATGCGGGTGTGCCAAGCCGCGGACGGTGAAGGTGCTGACCAAGTATCAGGCCGAGAAGGAGATTTGCACCTATCACTGGGAAGTGGTCGACGGCTGCGACTGCTGCTGCCCGGGGCCGTGCCATTGTGTGTACAAGCCGGCCCCGCCGGAAGCAGCCGTCGGCGATGTGATCGAGGTGTCGCCCGACGAGCGAGCGCAATTGGCGTCGTACGTGTCGGACGACCAGCCGGAGACGGCCAGCCAAGTGGGCCCCGCCGTGGACGCCCAGCAAGCGGCGGCCGCGGCACCAAAGCCGCCGACCTGGCAGCGGCTGGCGAAGTTCTGGCGGAATGCCGACGAGCAACAATAGGCGCGGCAGCAGCGCGACTTCGATCGACTGATACCGACTTCAATCGACGAGCACTACAGCGTTTTCGCCGAGAGCGAGAAATCGCTGACGTAGACGTTGTCGATTGGCAGCTCCGGTATCGTGCGGCGCAGACGCAAGACGAGTCGCCGCCGGAATTTGACCAGCTCGGGGTCGTCGTAGTCTTCGATCGGAACGAGTCGGGTGGCGATGACGACCTGGTCCCGGATTTTAATCTTGCGATTCTCGAACAACTCAGCGGAGGCCTTGAAATCGTCGTTCTTAACCGTGGCATAGAGGATGAACGACACGCCATCCTGCCGCGACGACACAGTGTGCGACATGCGTATCTTGAATTCGCCAAGCTTGATGCCGCGGAAGCCGCTCGCTGATTCGGCGCCAAGGTCGTCCGATTCATCCGCTTCCGGTTGATCGCCGTGCTCGCTGGGCGACGCGCTCGACGCGGCTGGGCCGAAGAAAACTGCGGCGAAAATCGCGGCGGCCAGCCACGACCGCATTCGGAATACTGCGAAATTGAACTTCATTCGATCACCTCGGCGCTCATAGCCGTCGGGTTTCGACCTCTGATATCAAGAGCCGTCGAATGCGTTTTGAGCCCAATTCCGCCTGTACAACGTCGGTCAGGTGGGACTTGAGCGTTGCCAACTCGGGCTCCTGCAGCTCATCGACCGTCGCGTTGCGACACACCAGGATCACGCGGTCGCGGATCGTGCCTTCGTGCCGGTCCCACAGGTCGGTGATCTCGGATTCGTAGTCGGCCGCAATCAGCGCGTGTAGCTCGAACGAAAACTCGACCCGGTTTCGCTTCGGCCCTTCGTTGTCGGCGTACGACCGGACGAGCGGGATCGGGATTACGTATTTGCCCAGCGAAAACTCGACCAGCTCATCCTGAGCCAGCGTCGAGTCGAGTTCGTCGAATTCGTAAGTGGGGCTCGAATGGCAGCCGGCGAGCGACACCGCGAGCAGCCCGGCAGCAAGGACTACCAGCCGTACGAGGATGCGGTGATGGACGATGCAGTGAGTCATGCGACGATGATCGTGGCTGCGGAAGTGGGGGTGCGTTCCCGAGGTTTTTGCGGCGTACCCGCTAAATCATAGGTCGCGCGCCGGGGCACTTTTCGACCTATATTTTGGCTGGAAGTTGTCTCGGAACGTGGCCCCGCTCGGCCGCAGCGGTTTTGCCGAATGGAGCGGCGGTAGCGAGCCGAACACGACGTCAACAGGATCATGTCCGCAGGACTGTGCGAGCGTGCGAATGTCCAGCCCGTCGATGACTGCATGGCGATTGATTTGCGGTGCGGCCTGTGCGCTGAGTCTCGCGGTTTTGGCCGGCTGCATCGATTCTAAGGCTTTGGTCGAGCAAGTGCGGTCCGATGCGCTGAGCAGTCAAACGCATGAGGTCGATCTCGGGGCCTATCGCACGACGATGCCGCGCGATCCGGAGTCAAACTCGTTTACCGAGCTTCGCTTGCACCTGTTCGGCACGGTGCCGCAGTATCGCATCCCGGCGATTGAGAAGCAGCTCAAGGCGGACGGCTACCGCCTGCGTGCCGACACGCTCGTGGCAATTCGCAAGACGACAAACGAGGAGTTGGCGGAGCCGAATTTGGGCCATCTCCGCAGCCGGCTGATGCAAGTCGCCAACAGCGTGCTCGTCGACGCACCGATCCAATCGATCGGCGTGGAGAAGATTCGAATCGTGGAGAAGTAAGAAACTCGCTTCTCCCGCGGTCCTGAGAAGGCGACGCTGCAATTCGGGCCGGATGACTAACGGCAGTCCGACGAAGCAACGGACTTCCTGCTGCGCCCCCCCATTGGGGCGCAATTCTTTCAGAGGCAAATCACGGCGAAAACCGCCTGATCGGTCTCCTTCGCGTGGTCTTCACGAAATCTTGATGTAATGATCTGTGCCTTGTTGTTGGAGTAAGGCTGTCCGGCATTCCGGAGACGCCGTGAGCGTAGCTGCGAATTCATGTGACCAATCAATGAATGACACCCTAGAAACAGCTCGGACGGCCATGCAGGTATTGGCGGTGGAATGGACGCGAGCGCAGCCGACGGTCGCAGCCTTCGTCGCATCCGTCGTCCCGCGACACCAGGACGCGGAAGAAGAGCTGGAAAGAACGGCGGCCTCCGTCGTAACTAAGTTCGAACAATTTGACCACGCTCGGTCCTTTACGGCCTGGGCAATCGGCGTGGCCAAGATCGAAGTACTGCGATTTCGACAAGAGCGCGGTCGGGAACGGTTGGTGTTCGACGACGAGGCCGTCGGCGCGATTGCGTACGCCTATCAAGACATGGAACCGCACTTACGGGAAATGGCCAAAGCACTTTCGTACTGCCTGCAGCGACTTCGGGGACGGCTGCGCGAAATCATGATCGCGTTCTCGTCGACACCCGTGAAGCCGGGCACTTACGGCTCACTATCGTCGAGCGCGGCCAACAAGAGTAACTACTTTGGTGGCATGGGGATCTTGAGCGTCACGACGCTGGGCGCTGTGCTCGGCGTGACCAGCGACTACAACAACGACGGCATTGTCAACGCCGCCGACTACACTGTTTGGCGCAACAATCTCGGTGGCGACGCAGCGGCCCTGGCGCACCGCGACCCGAACAATGCGGGCGTTGTCAGCCAGGCTGACTACGACTCGTGGAAGGCCAACTTCGGGGCGGTGGCTGGTGCCGGAGCGGGCGCGGTCTCAGCGTCGGGCGCCGTGCCGGAGCCGTCCACTGTCGTGCTCGCCTGCCTAGCCCTTAAACAAGCGAACGTTAATGGGTAATTGGCGTTGTATTTTTGGGGTTGGCCAGTGCGTGCACGACCGGCCTGACGCGGTCGGCGTCGGGGGGGAGTTGTCGAATTCTGGGTTGCTTCATTTCGCGACTCGTTGACACGTCTGTGTGGTTCAGGGTGGCGGCGGACCGGAGCATCCAGACTCCGGCTTCATCGGCGGCTCCGTCAACAACGCAACGTCCGGCACAAGCGGAAGAACACCGGCAAGCGTGGGTGATAGTTCAGTACGCGGTAGATCAGCTGGCGGCCCGTGCGGACGATCTGGCAGGGAATCTTGATGAAGGCGCAGAGGAACGTCTTGAACTCCATCCGCAGCACTTCCTGTTTCTGCGCCCGATGCGCTTCGCCCCAGCGGCCATCCTCCGGCAACGACAACGCCCACCACGACTTGAGGTTCCACGCCAAGCCGGTCATCACCATGTAGGCCCAATTGCTGTAGAGATTATCGACCGGTGCCGAGAGTGCCCGCACTCCGCCGGCCAACTGAGCAATCAAGTTCTCTTGATCGCAGCGGTCGTTGGCCTCGAACACCACGTCCTCGGCATCGACGGCCCAATCGTTGGTGATGTAGAAGAAGTAGCGAATCTCGTCGAACAGCCGCGTCTCGCCCTTCTCGTGCGAAATGTTCTTGCGGAGCACGATCAGGCGGTACGACTGCTCGCACGCCGTGGGCCTGTATTCAAACTCCGCGTAATCCTCGCTCTGGAGCCGCAGAACCTCGAACTCGCGGCGGCGGATGATCCGCTGCTTCACGTTTTTGGGTCTCTGCCGCGCTGCGGTCCGCACTTCGTAACGCGGCTCGCGGAGGAGCTTCTGCCAGGCCGTGTTCGGCAGGTTTTCCGCGATTTCCTCCAGATTGGGCAGGGCCTTGAAGCCAAAGTAGAAGCTCACCTCCTCGGCATCCCAGGCGTCGAGCTGCTCCGACTGGCTGAAGGCCGTGTCACCGCGAAGCACGATCTTGCGGAAGCCCGCGCGACGGCACAAGGCGATGGCCCCGTCCGCCTCCTCGGCGGCTCCTTCGTGGCTGGGCCGATTCCCGGAGCGATTGACCACGCGGAGCACTTCGCCGGTTTCGGCCAGAGTGACCAACAAGGGATGGTAGCCCCAAGTGCCCTTGTAAGAGATGTCCATCCCGACTTTGCACTCGCCGGTGGTGACCACCAGCGTGCCGTCGAGGTCGATGGTGGCGCGGTCGAAAAACTTCTTCGGCTGCTGGGCCCAAACGTTCAGCCGCGCGTCGTCGGCTGCCCGCATCAGCGAGCGGACGTCTCCTTCGTCGAACCGACGGCAGAAGTCGCCGGCGGTGGTGGGATCGGGGATCCGCTCCGTGCCCAAGGCGTCGAGGAAGGCCTCGTCATTGCGGCGCAACTCGACGTCTTCCAGCCGGGTGCCGTCGCACAAGGCGTTGTAGGCCAGATTCAGCACGTGGTCCGACTCGTGATAAGGCCTGTGGATTTTCAGCAGGTGCAGGCGGCGATCGATGGCCTCGATCAGCCCGATTTCCCGAGCGAGTCGATGCACCACGCCGATGCCGCCCACGCCGATCCCTCGGGTCTTGTCGGCCAGTTCGAAACGGATGTTCGACGCCGTAAACATGGGCGTTCCCTGATCGGCACGCGGCCCGGCCAACCGTTGCTCGATGCGTCGCTGGGCTTGCCGCAGACGTTTCGGTATACTGTGTTTCACTCGAAATCCTCCTTGTGTCGTGGGGTGGGCTTGCACTGTGTGCCCATGATACCCGTAAAACAGGGGTGGTTTCGAGTATTTTTATGCAATCAGCGTGAAAGCTTCGCTTGCTTAAGGCCTAGCCATGTGGGCCGCGGTCGGGAGCGTCAATGGTCGCCGTCGCCGATCCGTGTAGCCGCGACTTGGCGGGCCTCCGACTGACAAAGAACGCCGAGTCGCCAAGCGACTGTTGAAGCCAATCGTGCGAAAGGCGGGGCCGAATTGAGCCCGTGTCAATTCGGTCTCGCCTTTCCGCTTTCGACTTGCACGGGCGACAAGATCTGAACTAGCGTTCGGAGCCGAGCAAGTTTACGCTATGGACGTGGACGACGAATTACCCGTAACTGGTGAGTATGAGCGCGAGCCCGTCCCACGGCGCGCGCTGCTCGGATTCAAGGATTTCGTCGGCATGTACGCCGGCGAGCATACGGCGGGCACGGAGTTGATGCTCGGGCCGTTGTTCGTCGCGGCGGGCGTCAGTGCGTTCGATCTGCTCGTCGGCTTGATCGTCGGCAATCTGCTCGCGGTGCTCAGTTGGACGTTTCTCACGGCGCCCATCGCGACCCGCACCCGGCTCACGCTGTACTATCAGCTGGAGAAGATCTGCGGGCGGCGCCTGGTGACGCTCTATAACGTGGCGAACGGCGTGATGTTTTGCTTTCTCGCCGGGGCGATGATCACCGTCTCGGCGACCGCCGTCGGAGTGATTGCCGGCCACTGGACCGAAGTCTCGATGCCCGGGCTGAACGACGTGGCTCCGTTTCCGCTCCCAGAGGGCGTGTATAACGCCTTGGCCTGGCTGGGGATCATCGATCTCGATGCGGTACACCGCGTGGCGAGCGCGAATGTCAGTTGGATGGTGACGGCGCTCGCGGTCGGCGCGGTGACCGCGGTGGTGGCTGCCTGCGGATACGCGTTTGTCGCTCGCGTTGCCAACATCGCCGCCCCGTGGATGACGCTGGTGTTCATCGCATTTGGCTTGGTCGCGCTGCGGCAGTTTCTAAACGTGACGGGCCGCGAAATCCATTCCGCTGCCGACTTGTGGAACCTGGCGACCACCACGCTCTGGAAAGGGGGCCCACCGCTGGAGGGGCAGACGAAGTTCAACTTCTTGCACGTCATGTTCTTCGCCTGGTTCTGCAACATGGCGATGCACATCGGCATGAGCGACCTGTCGGTGTTCCGCTTCGCGCGCCACAGTTGGTATGGGTTGTCCACGTCGTCGGGCATGTTCCTTGGGCACTACTTGGCGTGGATCGCGGCGTCGCTCTTGTACGCTCTGCAATTGCACAACAATCCCGGCGACACGACGCCGCTGCCAGGGCCGATGGCCGACCGCGCCTGCGGCCTGGCCGGGTTGATTTGCGTGCTGATTGCCGGCGTGACGACGGCCAATCCGACGATTTACCGCGCCGGCCTGGCATTTCAGGCCATCATGCCGCGCGCCTCGCGGTTCAAGGTGACGCTGGCCACCGGAATGGCCGCCGCCGTGGTCGGCATGTTCCCCGCCATCACGATGAAGCTGCTCAGTTTTGTCGCGCTCTACGGGCTGCTGTTGATGCCGATGGGTGCGGTCGTCCTGGTCGATTTCTGGATCATCCGCAAGTTCGGTCTGCAGAGCAACTACGCCGAGTGGAGCGGCAAAACGTTCAATTGGGCGGCCGGGCTGGCGTGGTTTATCACGCTCGCCATCTGCTCGGTCCTTGTCCGGTATGCCGGCATCGAAATCTTCTTTGTTGGCCTGCCCGGCTGGTTCATCGCCGCCGCGCTCTATCTCGTGTTGAGCAAAGTCTACCAGCGAAAGGTGCGCATGAGACTCGGCCTGCAGATCATCTCGTTCTCGTCGTTGGTGGCGACGATACTACCATCGGCACTGTTTATCGCCGGGTGGATCACACTCGATCAGGCAAAGTGGACGATGCTCGTGGCGACGATCGTTTGGTTCGCGGTTACACCGTTCTGGATGGGCCAGCCGAGAGTCGAAGAGGATGTGATGATCTAACGATGCCTGCTCACGCATATGGGCATCCTCCCATGCAAGACGGAAGAGAGGATCGCCGACTTTCGCACGGCCGGTCGGCACACGCATATCACGGAGCTGCTTCGCAACGGCGCCGCGCGGTCGGAGGCCAAGGAGCTGGCCCGGAATTCCGACGTGAACATGACGATGCGGTGCAACCACGTCGGGATCAACGACGAAACGAAGGCTGTGGCCAACTTGCCGGCGCTCAGGGGGCGTCCCGCTCGCGTTCTCTCCGATAGCGGCCACGCTGGCCGCACCCAGGACAACTCGCCTCATCTCACAACTGACGGGCAATCGCCTCGATCCGCCGCCGTCACTCCATGCTAATCGCCATCCGTGGCTCCCTCACTAACCCGGATTATTCACAAACGCGGCCGTATTCGCCATTTCACGGATGACTCGACATGTCCAAAGCGCAGTGTGTTCTGGGCAAAATGGCCGCAACATTCAATCGTGAAACGGTTTGCGCCGATTTCCGGATTTTTTTGTGAATAATCCGGGCTAAACCCAGCTTCTCGACGGTATGCCCCACCTGCAGTGAAATCTCCCCGCTAGCTTTTAACCGAAAACCAAGACCACGCAAACCGCAGGCTGCACGCCAGCAAACTTGTCACACGCAACCGCTATGGTCGGCATGGCCACTCGCGTGTTACAGTCGGCAAGATTTACAAAGCGCGGCGGGATTAGAACCGGACGTGGCTTTGAGGCGTAGCGCTAACTTCGAACTTGCAATTGCGTGCCATCCCGTTCCGCGGCGACGCGGAACGATCGGCCTGGGTTAGTTTGGCTCGAAGTTTGCACAGCGTCGTGACCCAGTGGTTCCCAGCGGCAATGATGCCGCAGCGAACTTGTGCGACAAGGATTGTCGAACTCGGAGGATAGAGCATGGAAGCTCGGTGCCAGCGGACCATCGTCACGATGGCCCTCGCGGTAGGTTTGTGTTCTCTTGGACCAGCGGCTGGTCCTGGCTCTCTTGCCCACGCGGCCGGCTATCGCACGAAGAATTTCGTCGTCTCGGCTCCCACGCCCGCGCTAGCCAAAGAAATCGGTGACACCGCCGAGATGTGGCGGCACAAGCTGGCCATCGAGTGGCTCGGCGAACCGATGCCGCCCTGGTCGAAGTCGTGCCCGATCAATGCTCAAGTCTCGCCGAACCTCGGCGCGGGCGGGGCGACGAGCTTTGTGTTCGATCGCGGCGAAGTGTTCAACTGGGACATGAAAATTCAAGGCTCGCGCGAGCGAGTGCTCGATTCGGTGCTGCCGCACGAGGTCACGCACACGATTTTCGCTTCGTATTTCCGCCAGCCGTTGCCGCGCTGGGCCGACGAAGGGGCCTGTACGACCGTCGAGCATCGCAGCGAAGTTGCCAAGCAGGAGCGGATGCTGATCGATTTCCTGAAGACCGGCCGCGGCATCCCCTTCAGCACGATGTTTGCCATGAAGGACTACCCGCGCGACGTGTTGCCGCTTTATTCACAGGGCCATTCGCTGGCCGAATGGCTGATCGAACAGCGTGGCAAGCAGGCTTTCCTGGCGTTCGTTGCCGACGGGCTGGAAGATGAGAATTGGCCGCGGGCAGTCGAGAAGCACTATGGATACCACGACCTGTATGCGCTGCAAAACTCCTGGCTCGATTGGGTGAAGCAAGGCCGCCCGCAGCTTGCGCCGGTTGGTGCGGCGGTCGCCACGCTGGCTTCGCACGAAGAGCCGGTGGTCGTGCGTGGGCAGAGTCCGGATGATGACATCACGCCGATTCGCGATACTCGCATCAGGATCGCTAAGCCGCGAGCGGCAGGTGCCGGGTGGCTCGATCTATGCGGCGATGGCGGCGCGGGCTAAGAGCCAGGCGCGGCCGCCGATCGCGGCGAGCGCTGCCCGTAGCGTTTACGATGCCTCGCTGCCTGGCAGCGTTGTACGTCGCTAATCGATTGGAGTCACGTCGAGCAAGCTCGACCGCTAAATGCCGAGGATTTGGCGGGTGACGAGGTAGAATACAGGAGCCGCAAAGCAGATGGCGTCGATGCGGTCGAGCACGCCGCCGTGACCTTCAACGAGCGTGCCATAGTCGCGCACCCCGCGGTCGCGTTTGATGGCCGACATCGTCATCGCGCCGGCGAAACCCATCACGGCGATGACCATCGACATCAAGGCCGCCTCCCATACCTCGTGATAGGGCGTCGCCCAAAAGAGGACCATGCCGACCAGCGCGGCGCTCACAGTGCCGCCGATAAGCCCTTCCCAGGTGCGGGCCGCGTTGATCGAGGGCGCGATCACGTGCTGGCCATAGAGCCGACTCCAAAGGAATTGCATCGCCTCCGAAAAAAGCGCGATGGTCACAAAGAAGAACAGCAAGCCGGCATTGCCGCGATCGGCCTGGCCCGGGATTTTGAGATACAGCAGCGCCGGCGCAAAGCTGAGGCAGTAGACGCAAATCAACAGGCCGGACTGAATCTTCGCTACGCGCTCGAGGAACCGCTTGAAATCGCCGGAGAGCGCAATCCGGGTGGGAATGAATAGAAACGCGTAAACGGGAATCATGATACTGTACAGCGCGTAGTTGTCCATCCAGACCATCACATACTGCAACGGCGTAAAAAAGAAAAACACCCAAAACAATGCCCGATGGTCGCCCAGCCGAGTGGGCGTAAGCGTGATGAATTCCCGCAGCGCCCAGAAGCTCAAGAAGCCGAACAGCGCGACGGTCAGCCCATAGTTAAAAAACGCCACAGCAAAGAGCGAGCAAATAATCCACCAGGCTCGCACCCGGCCGTTGAACGACTCGACCGCGGCCGCGTGCAGCCCAAGATGCGGCTGGCGCTTGATCACCTGGCCGACGATCGTGGCGATCGTCAGGAGCGCGACCACAATGCCAGAAAATGCCCAGTCTTGTCCGGTCATGATTTTGATCTACGAAGCGTTTAGTCGACGTCCTTGAGCCGCTGCACCGCTTCGCGGGCACGCGTCAAAAAACTGATCTTCGATTCGCCGGTCTCAAGCCACATCGGCGGTCCGAACGTGATACACGAGAGCAGCGGCACGGGCAAGAACTCGCCCCGCGGCAGCACGCGGTTCATGTTGTCGATGTGCACCGGCACGAGCTCCAAATCCGGCCGCTTCTTGCTCAGATAATACAGTCCGCTCTTGAATTCGCCCACCTGCTCGCCCGTCGACCGGCCGCCCTCGGGAAACAAAATTAGCGAATGGGTGGTGCCGATCTCGCGGAGCATCATGTCGACCGGGCTCTGGTGGACCTTGATTTCCTTGCGATCGACCAAAAGTGCGTCGAATGTTTTGGCCACGTAGCGACGAATTGCGGTGCGGTCCCAGTAATCCTTGGCGGCCACTGGGCGAGTCAGCCGACGGATCGGCTGCGGCAACGCCGACCAAACCAGCACCATGTCGAGGTGGCTCGTATGGTTGGCGAAGTAGATCCGCTGGCAGGTATCCGGCTGGCAGTCGATCCAGCGGACGCTCGCTCCGCTGAGGAAACGGGCTCCGACAGTAAGCAAAAACTCCGTAAGCATATCGGAAAGCGCCTGGCCGGCCCGCGACCGCTGGCCGCCGCGCGGCATCGCAACATTGTCGGGCCTTTCTATTATGGGCCGCGAACTAGCCCCGTGCGAGGGCGCAATCCTCAGCATCCGCCAGAGCCCGCGTACTTCGCCACTGGGCCTCGACGTAGTCGCGGACGGCGTGACGCACCGGTGCTGGGGTCCCGCCTGGGTGCGGTCGCTTGCGACGGTAGATCGCGGCAATGAGCCGCTCGTAGCGGCGGACCATCGCGTCCACCGACCAGCCAGCGACGACGGCCTTGCGGGCGGCGACGCCCATCGCCGGGGCACGAAGCGGATTCTCGACGAGCTCGACCACGCGGGCCGCGAACGCAACCGCGTCGCCCGGCGGAACTAGGTAGCCCGTCTCTCCATCGCTCACCACCTCGCCGATCGAGCCGACGCTTGTGGCCACCACCGGCTTGCCGACGCTCATCGCTTCGAGAATCGAAACCGGACTGGCCTCGTTGTGCGACGTGAGTGCGAACAGGTCGCTGGCGGAAAGCAAACGTGGGACGTCGTTCCTCGTGCCGAGGAATCGGACGCTCTTGGAAACGCCCAACTCGGCGGCATGTTGCTCAAGGGGTCCGCGACGTGGGCCATCGCCGACGATGAGAAACTTGGCATTCGCGATTCGTTGCGTGACGCGGCAAGCGACTTCCAAGAACAGCTCGTGATTCTTCTCGGGCCGCAGGGCGGCAACGATCGACACGACCGGGTCGGTGGGGCCGACGCCAATCTCGTGGCGAACACTCGCAGCATCGGGCACGGGCGCGAATCGCTGGGTGTCGACGCCGTTGGGAATGACGAACACTTTGTCGGCCGGAAAGCCTTCCTTGGTCACCATGAACGCACCGTGCGAGTCGGCGACCGCGATGAAACCGTCGGTGATCGGAGTGAGCAGGCGGTTGAGTCGGCCGACGCCGTCCGGCCAGCCGGTGCTGTGAAGCGCCGAGAGCACCACCGGCACGCCAACACGCTTTGCCGCCAGCCGTCCCCAGAACATCTTGTCGCCGGCTCCCACCGTGACGACCGCGTCGATCTTCCGCTCGCGGATCAGGCGCGTCAGTCGTGGCCAGACACGGAGGTCGTACTTGTGGGCCAGCAAGCCAAAGTGCACGGGAATCTCCGCTGCCAGCACCTCGCCCAAAGGCCCTTGCTCTTTCATGCAGCCAATTTCCGGTAGGAAATGGCGTCGATCGAGCCGGCGGACGAGCTCCGAGAGCAGCGTTTCCGCCCCGCCAACCGGTAGGCTGGTGACGAGGAACATCACACGCAACGGGTGCGGAAGTTCGAGGGGCGTGTCGAGGCCCACTCGCTGGGCGCCATAATTGTTGGAAGCAATTTCCATCAGACACCCACTCGTTTGGGACGACGTGCCAGGAAGCCGTGCAGCAGCTCGAATTGTTGACGCAAAAAACCGCCCATCACAGTGCGTTCGTTGTCGGTAAACAGCGACCGCGAGAACGGCGCAGCCACCAGGAGCGCCACCAACACGGCTGCTCCAAGCCAGACCCCTCCACCCAGCGCGGCGGGCGCAGCCGACAACCAAAGGAGGCCGCTTTGCAACTCCATGCCCTCGCGGCGATTCAACCCATAGAGCAGTCCTCAGCGCGAGGCCCGTTGAGATCGTCGTAGCGAGCACAGCCCCTAGCAGCCCCCAAATCGGCAGCAGCACCAAATTGAGCAAGATGTTTGCCGCCAGCCCGATCCCCAGCGGCACGGAACCGATCTTCGTCTTCTCCGCACACCAGATGTAGTTCTGGGCCACGATCAGCAGCGCGTACCAAACGCAATACGTGAGCGTCCACGGCAGCACCGTGAGCCCGACGTTGTACCGGCCTTCAAACGCCACGTGGAACAGCAGTGGCGCGCCCAAGAGTATCAGCACGCTCGCCGCCAGCATCCCCAGCGACGTTAGCTTCAGGATCAGATTGAGCCGGTCGGATACTAACCGGCGTTCGCCGCGCTCCCAGTCGTGACTCAAGTAAGGCATCACGATCCCGGCCAACAGGTCGGCCAGCGAAATCAGCAGCAGCGGCACGACGCGGCTGCTGTGGTAGTAGCCAACTTGCGTGAGTGCTTCGTCGGGGCTGAGTCCGCTCCAATGCACCAGCATGTAGCGATCGACCACTGAGAATAAATTGCAGAGCAGATTTGTGAACCAGATCCAAATTGCGAACCGCACCAGCGGCGGCCAGAATTCTCGGTGTGCCACGTCAGGCCCCGGTTCGGCGACGTCGGCAATCGAGCGTCCGGTCCAAAGCAAGATGATCACAGCGGAGACCAGGCAGGCCGCTCCATATCCGACGATGATGCTCTCCGCCGAGAGTCGCCACCACCACAGCAGGCTCAGCGAAATCACGGCGAAGCACATGCTCTGGCAGAACTGCATCGTCGATACTATGCGAAACTTTCGCAGTGCGGCGAAGAGCGCCTCGAGGAATTGGTGCAAGATCACCGAGACCAGGCTGCCGGCGATCAGCATCACCAGCGTCTTGCGATCGGGCCGGCCGAACACGAGCCACGAGAAGCTCGGCGTCCAAAGGCCAATGATGGACACGGCGGCGGCGGTCAGCGCAGCAGTCCATACGGCGGTGCGACGCAAAAAAATTCGCAACTGCTGCCTTTGGCGGTAGCGTTCGAGATAGCGGCCAAACGAGCCCGGTAGCCCGAGCACGATCAACGGCGCCGCCAGCAACAAAAAGCTGTAGGCCATGTCCCATTGCCCCAGCTCATCGGGCGAGAGCCAGCGGCAAAACAGAATTCCGCGGCCAAAGCCGACGCTGCGTTGCACGACGCTCACCACGAGCAGCACCATCACGCTCGTCGCCAGCGAGTCGGGCGCGAGCAGGTGCGCTTTGGGCGGCGAAATCGAGTTTTGAGAAGAGTCGCTCATGAGTTGTTCAGCCGGAAGTCAGAATTGCCGAATCGAGGTACACCGGCGGTGCGACGTCGCGCCGGAAGTCACCGGAATCGAACTCGATCGGGTGGCGGAGTTTTCGCGGATCGACCGTCAGCCAGTTTTTCAATCGCACCGGCTCGCAGTCGGCGTGAATCCGGCGCAAATGAAACGGATCGTCGCCCGGAAGGTTGTACCCGCCGTAGGCCGAGCACACACCGTGGTAGCCAGCGTAAAAAGCGATTTGGAACGCGGCCGTGCTCAGATCATCTGGCTGCCCATAGGGAACGGCAAAGTAGCGGACCTCACGCTCGAGCGTCTGTTCGAGATCGTGCTTCGAGCCGACGATTTCATCGACCATTTGCTCGTGCGCGACCGCTCCCAGGTGAACATGGTTGCGATTATGGGTTCCAATCTCAACGCCTGCCGCGGCCAGTTCGCGGAGTTGCGAGACCGAATTGGGCGCCAGCGGCACGCCGGCCGCCACGTCGTGCGGGAACGGCCGCTGGCCGAACACGTGGTTCGTCGAGACGAAGTACGTGAAGGGCACCTGCTCGCGGACGAGCAGCGGCACCGCAAAATCCATGTTCTCCGCGTAGCCGTCGTCGAACGTGATGCACACGGTCGGCCGGTCGTTGTGTCCCGCGGCGATCCGCCGCTGGGCTTCCGTCAGGTCGACGATCTCGAATCGCTCGCGCAGCCAGCGAATCTGGGCGGCGAACAGCGCGGTCGGCATCGTCCAGTCGTTCGGGGCCGTGTCGGCGACCCGGTGGTAGAACAGCACCGACACCGGCTCCGCGCCGCGCGTTGCGCGATCGATCGCCGCACGCCGACGGACCGGCAGCGTCGCCGCGTAGTAAGCGGAGAGCAGCAGATTCTTGAACGGACTCATGGTTGTCAACTCTTTGCCGGGCGAGTGCCCTGCTTCACCCAGTCCTTGACCGTCATCGCGGCACTCATCACTTGCCCACGCAGCCGTGCGAGCGGCCGATTAGGGAACACGCGGTAGTCAAGCGTCGGCTTGGGCTCGGCGCGGAAGTGGGCCTTATATCGCTCGTCGCCGCGAAGGAAGTCCAGGTGCGTGTAACCGTCCTCGATCGCCCGTTTCGTCGTCAGCAAGTAAGCCAGCCGGCCCGGCGATTCGCCGAGCCGATTCGCGTCGATCCCGCTTTGATAGGTGTAGACCGTATCCGGGCTGCTCACGTCGTACTCAGCCGTGAACGGCGTGCCGTCGAGCTCGATCCACGACATCCGCAACTGCCCGACCGCCAGCAACTGGTCGACCACGTCCCGATGGAACGCGGTGAATTCGGGCGACGCGAAGCAGCCGTCGTCGCCCAAGCCGGTACGTCGGCGCTGGTGCAAGTCGACGAGAATCCGCCACGCCTCTTCGAGTTCGCTGGGATTCGTCACCAGATGCCACTTGCTGCGGCCCGATTCGACAAAGTCTCGATAGCATTTGCGGAGTTGTCGACGATGCGAATTCGAGAGCATGGCCAGGTATGCGTCCCACGTCGGCGGCAGATCGACGACCCAACAATTCGCAGCCCGCTGGCAAGTGGCAAACGCGTCGCGGGACTCGAGTTCCCCCACGAGCAGCCCGATCGCTTCGTCGCCGTCGTCCACGGATGAGAGCTCGAGCCGGTCCCACTCGTCGTCGTTGTCCGACAGGTAGGTGGCGAGCGTCGTCGTTACGGTGCCGATGTAGTCGGGCCGACAGACGAGCGAAAGATGATCCGTACAGACCAACCCGTTCCCCAGCGGCTGGACGACCCGGCCGTTCACCTTGGAGTGTTCCACGTACCACGGCGCGATGCCGACGAGCGTGCCCTCTTCGCGCTCGGCCGCGTCGTAGACGGCGAGCACGTGCAGCTCGCGGTCGTTGACTTTACCGAAATGCTTCCACCAGGTGGCCAGCCAGTTCCAAGAACACATCGGCTGGCCGGCCGCCAAAATGTTCCAGGGCATCTGAAGCGCAGCGAGCTCGGTGCTCGTCGTGATGAGTCGGGTTTCTAACATGGGTGCGCGATCAACCGTTGAGTGTCGTCAAAGCGGGGCCGCGAATGTGCATGCCGCCATCCTCGAAAGCTACGCAACTGTGTCCCACCGCTCGTGAAACGCAAGTCAATCGCCGGGCTCGGCGTACGAAGTGGCGATTGTGCGAGCTGCGCCACGCCGTCGCTTGTTGAGAGAACGCAACACGTTGCGAAAAAGCCGCCCGCTCAGGCCGCCCCGTGGGCCGTTCCCCGCCCGCTCCATTTTCCGTATCCGTTCACGGCGTCACGACTTGCGACGCTCGGCAGCCCTGGTTGGCCGAGTGGGCACGGCCTTTGCCATTGATCGCCGACGACACCCTCCGACTCCCACTTCCAGTTCCTTTCCGACGGCAAGTCACCAGTTCCCCACAGCGAGTCCAACCATGTCCCGCAACGATGAATTTCAATTGAATCCGACCGAGCTGGTTCACACGCTTCGCACGCACTTCGCGTGGTGGGCGGTTCCGGCCGTTGTTTGTGCGGTGCTTGCCGGCGGCTATTCGCTCATCGCCGCGCGAGAATGGCGGGCGACCCAAACGCTCACGCTGCGTCCCGAGGCCGCGAGCATTTCCGAGCAGCGACTCGGCAAGTTTTCGGACCTCTCGGAAATGAAGGTCCAACAGGCCACGATTCTCGAGTTGGCCAAAAGCCAAAGTGTGATCGAGGCAACGCTTTCCAAAGTCGGCCCGCCGAAGAGCTGGTTCGCGCGACGCCAATGGCCGACCGAAAAGGACGTCGAAGATTTTCGAAAACAGGTCGACATGCGACCGCCCGGCGGCTCGGAGTTCGGCCAGACCGAAGTTTTTTATCTGTCGGTACTGGATACGAATCGCGAGCGGGCAGCCGCGTTGGTGGCCGCGCTGATCGACGAACTCGAACTGCGGACGCAAAACCTCCGCGACGATCGGGCCAAGAGCATGATGGCCGAACTCGAAAACACCGTGGCGATGGCCGAAGGCGACCTCCGCGGCCGTACGGAAAAACTAGCCAAATTCGAGGCGTCGATCGGCGCCGACTTGGCTGAGCTGCGGAGCCTTAATTCTCCCAATGGCAGCCAGAGCGAAGTCGCCCTGGAAATGCAGGCCATTGCCGGCGAACGCCGCAGCAACGACGCCAGCCGACGCGAAAACGAGCAATTGCTCGCGCTGCTCAATGCCGCCGAGCACAATCCGACACAGTTGATCGCCACACCCAATACGCTGCTCAAATCGCAGCCGGCGATCAGCAGACTCAAGAACGCGTTGATCGACGCTCAGGTGCGGACCGCGAACCTGCTCGGCACGTACGCCGACGAGCATCCGCTCGTGATCGCTGCCCGCGAAGCCGAATCGCTGATTCAAACACAACTGCACGACGAAGTGGCCACTGCGATCAAGGCGATTGAGCTGGACCTCAGCCTCAATGGCGAGCGCGACGTCGCGCTCAACACCAAGTCGGCCGCTGGCCGCGCACGCATTGCCCGACTCGCGGGAGCGCGGGCCGAGTATGCGAATCTGGTCGCCGCCGTTGACGACTACACCAAGCTCGTCGAGGCCGCCCGCAAGAACCTGGGCGATGCCCGGGCGAAGCACGCGAGTGCCCACACGGCCAGCGTCATTGGCCGAATCGACGGCGTCGAGACGGGCGTACGACCCGTCGGCCCTGGCCGCACGACGATCACGGCCGCGGGCGGTGTCGCCGGGCTGATCCTGGGCCTCGGCGTGGTGTTCCTGTTTGCCAGTCCTAAGCCTGCGTCGCTGCCGCAAAACAGCACGTCAAGAAAGGCCAGCTCACCTGCAGAAACCTTCGGAATGTTCCGCGGCACCACGCTCGGCGAAACGATTCGGCAGGTCGAAACCTCCAACGGTCATTCGGCAAGATAAGTCCTGCCGATCGCTCCGTGACCTAAGTTTGAGGTGGCGGCCACGCGGCCGCCACCGGTCGTTTTGCCGAGGCAGCTTACATGCCATTTGTGGCCGCCATCATTCTCGTCGCCGGACTTGTGTGGGGCTCGCTCTACGCGCGACGTGGCTCCCTCGCGCTCGGCGCGGCACTCGTGGTCGCGGTCGGCTACGTGTTGGGATACAATTTCTGGCACGAGCACGTCGGTCCGCTGCCGCTCACGCTCGATCGCGTCATGCTGGTGGGACTCGTGGCCGCGCTGGTCGCCCAATGGCGCTGGGGCCGGCTGGAACCGAAGCCGCTCTCCGGAGCCGACTGGCTACTGGCGGTGCTGCTCGTGATTCTCGGCGCGAGTACGCTGCTGGCGGGACGCCCCGAAGTGCAAGCCGCCGAGGGCTTCTCGGCCACGTGGCGGTTGGTGATGAGCTTCGTCGTGCCGGCGACTCTTTACTGGATTGTCCGCCAAGCGCCCCTTTCGCGCCGCCAATGGATCGCCTCGCTGGCGATTCTGTCGGCACTGGGCGTCTACTTGGCATTTACTGGGCTCGCCGAAATCACCGGCCAGTGGTCGCTCGTGTTCCCGCGATACATTTCCGACCCCACGCTCGGCATCCACTTTGGCCGAGCCCGTGGACCGGAACTCAACGCGGCGAGCCTCGGTGTGTATCTCACCGTCTGCGTGTGGTGCGCGTGGTTCTTGCGGCCGAACGTGCGTCGCGGCTGGCAATTGGTGCTGCTGGCCGCCGTGCCGCTCATGGCGCTGGCAATCGGGGCGACGCTCACACGTTCGACCTGGATCGGCTTGGCGGCCAGCGCCGCGGTCGTCGGCTACGTGCAACTGCCGCAGCAATGGCGGACCCCGCTATTCACGATCGCCGCGCTTGGAGGCGTGCTGGTCGCCGCCGCAACCTGGAACGACATGATCGGACTTCGTCGCGAAGGCACGGCGAGCGAATCGGAGCACTCCGTCGACCAACGCAAATCGTTCGCCTACGTGTCGTGGCAAATGTTTAAGGACAATCCGGTGTTTGGCGTCGGCTTTGGTCGCTTTTATGATCGCAAACTGCCGTACCTTTCCGATCGCTCGCAAGACTTCGAGCTCGAATCGCTTCGCAACTTGCACCATCACAACACGCTCCTGAGTTTGCTCACGGAAACCGGCATGATCGGGCTGGCGGCGTTCCTCGCGCTCTTGGCCGCTTGGGCTCGCAGTGCCTGGTCGCTCGCGCGCGATACCAGGCTGCCCGCTTGGGTGCGGTCCCAGGGGCTTCTGATGCTCGCGGTGCTCGTCACGTATCTGTCGTCGGCGGTGTTTCACGATCTCACGCTGCTACCCTCGCAAGAGTGGCTTCTGTTTCTCGCCGCGGGATACACGATGAACTTGCGGCTCGGTGCGAGGCCCGATCGTCCTGCCAGTCTCTCGGAGCGCGGCTCCGTGGAAGCTGATACCGTCGTCGACCAACCACTACCGGAAATAATTCATTCATGACCAAGACAATCAATCTCTTTGGCATGTACATCGCGCGCATCACGATGCGTGAGGCGGTCGAATGCGTCTACCACTGGTGCGCCGAACCCCGCGGCGAAACGTGCCGGTATATCGTGACGCCGAACGTCGACCACGCCGTCATGTTCCAGCACTGCGTCGACCTGCGCAATTCGTACGACGACGCGTCGTTGGTGCTGGCCGACGGCTTGCCGTTGGTGATCGCGTCACGGCTGGTCTGCCAGCCTCTGCCGCAGCGCGTGGCCGGCAGCGACCTGGTGCCGCAACTCTTTGCCGCGGGCAAGCCGCTCAAAGTCTTTCTGCTCGGCGCCGCGCCCGGCGTGGCCGACGTCGCCGCGGCGCGCATCGAGTACCAGTGGCCGGCCGTTAGGGTGGTCGGTACGTATTCTCCACCGCTCGGCTTTGAACACGATGCCGCGGAAAACGAACGCATCCTGGCTGCGATTGCGGCCGCGGCCCCCGATTTGCTCGTCATCGGCTTCGGCGCCCCCAAGCAAGAGCTGTGGGTCTACCAAAATCATCACCGTTTGGCCGCGAAAGTCGCGATCTGCGCCGGCGCGACGATCGACTTCCTTGCCGGCCATCGACAGCGATCGCCAGTGTGGATGCGTCGGGCAGGACTCGAATGGCTCTACCGCGTGGCGAGCGAGCCGCGTCGGCTCGCTCGCCGTTACGCCCGCGATGCCCGGGAGTTTCCGAAGTTGCTCTGGCGCGAGTGGCGGCGGCTGTATTCGTAATTGCCCCTGTTCGCCGCAGCCACCGAGCCGCTATATTCGCTCTCATGCTGGGCAAAAATATCCTCGTGATCGCGGTCGACGGTTTGCGCGCCGCGGCGCTGGGCGCGTACGGCAACACGGCGTTTCCGACTCCGGCGTTCGACCAGTTCGCGACCGAGTCGCTGGTCTTCGACTGGTGCTACGCCGACGCCGTCGAACTGCCGGCGATCTATCGCGAACTGTGGCCCTCGCGGCCTTCCTTTTTGCACTCGCTTGCGAAAGAGGGCTTTGCCACGACGCTCGTAACCGACGATACTGCGCTGTTGGCATTGGAGCCAGCCGCTGGTTTTCATGAGTGCGTACAACTGTCGACTGCCAACTCAGGGCGCGGGGAGGACGTCTGCCAGACCGCACTCGCGCGATTGTTCGCCGCCGTGTGCGAACAGGTCGCAGCCAGTGGGATCGATCGTCGGCAATTCGTTTGGGTCCACGCCCAGGGCATGTACGGCCCGTGGGACGCGCCGCTCGAGTTGCAGGAACCGCTACTTGCACACGAGGAGGGCGATCCTCCGCCCGCCGACGTCCTCGAGCCGCCGGATGTCCAACTCGACGCAGCGAGCGATCCCGACGCCGCCTTCCGTTGGAGTTGTGCGTATGCCGCACAAGTGATGGTTCTCGACGCCTGCTTCGACGAGCTCTGCCAAACAATCGAGGCAAGCGGGCAGCGCGACAAATGGCTGGTGGTGCTGTGCGGCGTCCGCGGCTTTCCGCTCGGCGAGCACGGCCGCGTCGGCGGCGTCGACGGCCGGCTGTTTGCGGAGCAACTGCACGTGCCGCTCGTCTGCCGCTTTCCGGACGGCAGCCAGCGCCTGTCGCGAAACGCCAATTTGGTGTCGCTCCCCGACTTGCCGACCGCTTTGCTCGGCTTGGCACACGACGGTTTTGCCATGCCTGAGCGCGACGCGCTGTTCGCCGAGGGGCCCGCAGGGATTCGCGCGATTCGCACGGCCGATTGGAGCCTGCGCTACGATCCGTCCGCTGCCAGCATCGAGTCGCGCGACAATTCCTACTGCGAACTCTACGTTCGTCCCGATGATCGTTGGGAAGCGAACAACATCGCGGCGCTCTGCTCCGAGGAAGGCGCGGCACTGCTAGCACGACTCGATGAACTACCCGTGTGCCCGGCCCATTGAGTCTATTGAATCTTTGACTCTTTCTGCTCCGGTTCCCGCCCTGGACGCGGTTTGCTGTCGTCGCTAGAATCCGCGACCGCTCGCGATGGGAAATCGTTGGTGGTGAAACACTTAGCACCGCTTTGAGCGCGGTGCAACTTCGACCGACTGGCCTCGAACAAGCCTCGCCATCATGCTCGGACAAGGACGTCCGACAATTCCGGCATGGATTGCCGCCCTCGTGTGGCTGGCAGCAGCCGCGCCGCTCGCTGCCCAGGACCTTCGTGCGCCGGTTGATTCGCTGCACGTGGTGGCCAACCGCGATCCGTTGATTTTCGCGCCCGGCGAAATGTTCACGTTCGACCTCGAGCCGCTGCTGAACGGCGTCGAACCGAGCACGACGATCGACATCGCCACCACGCTCACCCCGGCTCGCGGACATGCCACGCTCTGGAGCACCCAGCAGCGTCTGCCGGTGCCGGTCGACGGCCCAGCCGTGGCGACGCTGCACGTTCCCATGCCGCGGCAGGAAGGCGTGTACGAAATTCGCCTGGCGGTGACGAGGCCGCCCGGCTTTCGCGAACGGTTCTTTCCCGGCGGCGGCGGTGCTCCGCTCGTCGAACGCTCGTTTCAAGTCGTCGTGCTCGACAGGCTCCCCGCCACTTCGGCCACCGACGCCCCTTGGCAAACGATACTCGAAATCGACCCGGCAAACCCGACCTGGTCGACGAAGATCCCCGATTGGACGCAGATCCGTCGGATTCCCGGCATGCGCGCCGCCCGCTGGGCAGCGTCCGCACGACGACGGTCAACGACCCGCTGGGCGAGTTCGTCGAGCTGCCGCCGACGCCCGCCTCGGGCGAACCCCACTGGCAAGCCTATCCGCTAAACGTCGAATCGGTTGGCATGCCACACCTCGTGGAAATCGAGTACCCCAACGACCGTGAGCAGCACTTGGGGATCAGCGTCGTCGAGCCGGACGGCGATGGAAGCTTCGTGACGATCAGCCGCGACTCGGGCGTCTACGTCGAAGGCCTCGGCGCGACTGAGCACGCCGAGGTGCAGAAGCATCGCCTCGTGTTTTGGCCGCGGACCAATTCGCCGATGCTCTTGGTGACGAATCAACATCCGACGGCAGCCGCGCGATTCGGGCGGCTCCGCGTCATGAAGCGGTCGAGCAATTCCATTGCCGTGGAACCCTGGACGAGCTCGACGCCTTCGGGTCGGCTGGTCGCCGCATATCTCAGCCGGCCGATTCGCGGCGAGAGCCCCGACGACTGGCAGGCTTACTACGAGGGCGCGTCGCGGTTGGCCGAGTATTTGAACTATGCCGGCTACAACGCGGCGGCGATCAACGTCATGGCGGGCGGCGTCACGATCTTTCCCAAGACGTTGCTCGACACCGCGCCGCACATGGACATCCGCCCGATCGGCGTCGAAGCCGACTTACCAAGCCCCGACGGTCTCGAGTTGATGTTCCGCGAGTTCGACCGCTGCGGACTCGCGCTTGTGCCGTCACTTGAGTTCGACGTCCCGCTGTCGGAACTCGAATCGCTCCGTCAACAAACCGAGCCACAAATTGCCGGCATCGAGCTGGTCGGTCCCGGCGGCCACACCTGGCTCGAAGCGCACAGCGCCGAGCGCGGCCTCACGCCTCACTACAATCTGCTCGACGACCGCGTGCAGCGGGCCACGCTCGAAGTGGTTCGCCAACTGGTCGCACGCTACGGCCGACATCGGTCGTTCAAGTCACTCGCTGTGCAACTTTCCGGTCGCGGATATGCAATGCTTCCCGGTCTCGAATGGGGCCTCGACGACACGACGATCGAGCACTTCGAGCGCGACACCGGCATTCGCCTGCCTAGTGACGGACCCGACCGCTTCGCCGTGCGGCAACGCTTGTTGACAGGCGAGCACGCCGATGCCTGGCGGGCCTGGCGAGCGGCACGTGTCACGCAGTTCTACGAAAAATTGGCCACGCTAGTAGCAACCACCGGGAGCCAGCGGCGGCTTCTGCTGACCACCGAAGACTTACTCGCCGGCACCGAGCTGGCGGCGCGGCTGCGCCCGAACGTACTGGCCAAGCCGCGACTGGAACGGCTGATGCTCGACGCCGGCATCGACTGGCGGGCGTTGAACCAATCGCCGAATATCATGGTCCTGCCGACGCGGTACGTCGAGTCGATGGTGCCGCTGGTGGATCGGGTGGTCGATCTGGCGGCGAACGACGCCTTCGCCGGTGCCGAGAATCCGCCCTCGGCGGCGCTCTTTTATCACCGGCCCCAACGGCAAACGTTTGCGTCCTTCGATGCACTTGGTCCGTTCGCGTCCCATGCTCAACTGGTGACCCAGTCCGCGGCCCACGGTGCAGCGACTCGCCAGCCGTATGTTGTGGCGATGGTCGGGAGCGACCCGGCGATCGTCCTCGACGGCGGCGAATTCGTGCCGCTCGGCCAGGAAGACGCGGTCCGCGAGCTGCGCGCCGTGCTGCGAGCGTTGCCGACCGGCCCTGCCACGAGCACTCGTAGCGAGCAGAACGTCACCGTTCGGACGTACGATGACCACGGGCAAACCGTTTGCGTGGTGATCAACGAGTGCCCCTGGCAAGCCGACGTCTCGCTCGACTTGGTCGCGTCGCGGCCGACCGAAGCGACGCCGCTGGTCGCGTCGAAGAACGCGGTCGCGCCATCCATGCCGGAGCGCTTCAACGCCGGCCGGCAAATTTGGTCGCTCCAGCTCGCGGCGTACGACGTGCACGCGGTGAAATTCGCCGGCGGCGGCGTGAGAATTGAAGGCGTCCAATCGCAAGTCAGCGAAACGGGCCGGCAGGAATTGGCGTCGAAGATCGACGTGCTCGGCGATCGAGACTTGCGAGCGATGCCGCGGTACGAAGCGCTTCAGAACCCCGACTTCGAGCCGACCAACGCGAAAAATCATCTGCCCGGCTGGCAACTTGTCGGCGAGCCGAGTCAAATCAATGCCGATCTGGACGCGACCAAGCCGCAGAACGGCAAGACTTGCTTGTATTTGCAGAACCGCGGCAACGGCACCGCGACGATCGAGAGCAACTCGTTCCCGACGCCGCCGACCGGGCAGCTTGTGATGCTGGTCTTTGTCCGTGGTGAGAACGTGGCCCGATCTTCCGAGTTGCGTCTCGTATTCGAAACGGAGGGCGCCAAGCCGTTTCGGAAATTCGCCACGCTCGGCGGCAATGGTTCTGCCGCGACGCCAATCGCCAGCGATTGGGGCAGCGGCTTCCTGTTTCGTAGCGAGGACTTGCCGCTCGACTCGCGCGGCAAGATGCGCGTGAAGTTTGAATTGACTGGGCCGGGGGAACTGTGGATCGACAACGTGCAACTCTACGATCTGTTATTTCCCTTACCGTACTACGATCGCGGCGAGGCGGAGCGGCTCGAATTCGTGAAGCTCATCAGCTCGGCCAAGAGCGCGCTCGAAAAAGGCGAGCTGGCCGAATGTGCTCTCAAGCTCGACACTTACTGGCCACGATTCCTGAACGCCTACACTCCGACCAAGACGCCAATCATCGCCACGCAGCCGAGCCCGCAACCACCGGCGCCGCCGACGGCCGGCAACGAGCAAGACACCGAGACGCCCAGCGTCGGCAGCCGCTGGTACGACATCCGACGATTGTGGCGCTAGCTCGCCGCGAGCAATTCCGCTTCGCTGGAGCGCGGGTTCGGCTCCTCGATCGGCGGGTGGACGCCCGGGCCGTCGACCGCGTACCACTTGTCGAGCACGTTGCGCCACGTGCCGGGCAGCTTCACCTGGCAGAAGTCGGTCCGCACTTCGACGTGCCGCGGATGGAGCTGCGCATACTTGATCGCAAACTTCCGCATGTCGGGCAGGCACCGCTCCGGGCCGTAGAGCTCTTCGGCCAGCCGATAGTGTTCGGTGATCACGTCGCGCTGCTCGAAGAGCGACGGCGGATCGGGCAGCGGCTCGCCGGCCGCCAGCGCCCGGGCCTGGGCGAAGATCCACGGGTTGCCGATCGCGCCGCGGGCGACGGTTACGCCGTCGACGCCGGTGAACTCGATCATGTCGAGGCACGCCTGGGCGGAGAACAAGTCGCCGCTCCCCAGCACGACGCGCGAGCCGGCGTGCATCTTCAGCTCGCGCAAAAACTCCCACCGCGAGGGGCCGTCGTAACGCTGCGTCACGGTGCGGCCATGGACGGTGATCGCCGCGACTCCCTCGGCATAGGCCCCGTCGAAGATCTCGAAAAACTTCTCGCGGCTCTCCGTCGAGTCGTCGATCCCGCGGCGCATCTTGACGGTCACCGGGACGTGCGGCGGCACGGCGTCGCGGACGCGGCGGACGATCTCGAGCGCCACCGTCGGCTGGCTCAAGTGAAATCCGCCCCGGCAGCGGCCGAGCACCTTTCGCACGGGGCAGCCGAAGTTGATGTCGATCACGTCGAAGCCGTTCTCGACCATGCGCACGGCCGCGGGGCCAAATTGCTCCGGTTCGGCGCCCATCAACTGGCCGCCCGTCGGATGCTCCTCGTCGGCGACGTGCAAGAAGTGCCGGTTCCGCCGCCGCATCTTCAGCTCGACGATGAATTTGTCGAGCATCACTTCGCAGAGCGTGTACGGCGCCCCATGCCGCCGTGCGAGCAGTCGCATCGGCATGTCGCTGTAGCCCGACAGTGCCGCCTGCACGACGGGAAAATCGAGCTGCAATGGGCCGATGCGGAGTTCGCGTAGCTGGGAGTGCATGGCTTCAATTCTTGTCGCGGATTGGCGGGGGAGTCAACGCCGCAGCGATTTCGTGGGCAACCATCGCGTCCTGTTCTATGTTGTGTCGGCTTTCTAACGCCGCGACTGCTGCCGGGTCGCCGTACTTGCCCAGCGCCCAAGCCGCGGCGCCGCGGACAAGCGGCTCGTCGTCGTTGAGTCCGCGCACCAGCGCCGGAACCGCCGCCGGCGTGGGCCGGTTGCCGAGCACGATCGCCGCGTTGCGCAAAATCCCCCGCCGCTTCGGCCGCCACAGCGGCGTGTGGCGAAACCGCCGCGGAACGCCGCGTCGTCGAGTTCAAACAGCCGGATCAAATCCAGCGGATTATTTTCCGCGAGCGGCTCGAACAACGCTTGCCGGCTTGGCTCCGCGTGCGCATTCCACGGGCACACTTCCTGGCAGACGTCGCAGCCAAACACCCACTCGCCGACGCCGCTTCGCAGCTCGACCGGCATCGCCTCCTTCAACTCGATCGTGAGATAACTGATGCACCGCGAGGCGTCGAGCACGTAGGGCTGCGGAAACGCGTCGGTCGGACAGGCGTCGAGACACGCTCGGCACGTGCCGCAGTGATCGGCATCATGCGGCGCGTCGTAGGCCAATTCCAAATCGGTCACCAGCGCCGCCAGGAAGAACCAACTCCCGCGGTCGCGATTCAGCACGAGCGTGTGCTTGCCGATCCAGCCGAGGCCGGCGAGCTGGGCGAACTCGCGTTCCAGCAGCGGCGCCGTGTCGACCACGCCGCGGACTTGTGCCGCCGGCCGCCACTCGCGCAACAAGTCGGCGAGTCGGTGGAGCCGCTCGCGGATGAGGTCGTGGTAGTCAGTCGGGCCCCAAGCGTACCGCGACACCCGCCCTTCGCCCGGGCCAGGCAAAGCCGGTTCCGCCGCACGATACTCCATGGCCAACATCAGGACGCTGCGGGCTCCGTCGAGCACGTGCCGCGGATGCTCGTAGGCCTCGCGGCGATCGGCCAGGTAGTGCATCTGGCCGGCATAGCCCGCCGCGAGCCAGTCGTCGAGCCGGGCCGCCCCGGTGGGCGTGACGGCCGGGGCGACGCCGGAGAGCGAGAATCCCAGCCCGGCGGCCTCGGTTTTCAGCTTGGTAGTCAGCTCTGCTTCATTCATGGGGCGGCATCCATGGGGCCATTGTAACGGCCAGAATCGTGTTGAAGCCCCCGCGGGCCCCAATTACGCTGGAGATAGTCGCTCAATTCAAGGCTGCCTGGGGGTCGAGCTGTACGCTAGGCCCCCAGCCGACCCGACGCAAACCAATCCGCGAGGAACTTCCATGAAGACGCAACTTATGACTCTGCTCGTGATCGTGGCCGCGACGTTCGCCGCCGCGCCGGCCGCTCACGCCCAATGCGACGGCTGCTACGGTGGCGGCGGTTGGGGCTACGGCATGGGCTACCTGTACAATTCGCTCGACTACAACGTGCCGTACTTCGCCGCGCATCCGCCGGTGTACTACAGCTACCCGGTGCCGCGGACCTACGGCTACAGCCCGTTCGCCTATCCGCCCTACACGATGACGCCGGACGTGGAGGTGAGCGCCGCCGCGAAACCGGTCGAGATCATCAACCCCTACGTGCCGAGCTCGCAGCAGGAGCAGGCGAAGGTCGACCAGTCGGCCGACGCCGCGCCGAAGACCAATCGCCAGCCGGAGCCGTTGGTGATCATCAACCCGTTCGTGGCGGGCGCCGGTTCGATCGCCAGAGTGAGCGAATAGTCGGCGGCGACTTGCAGAACATGTTCTGGGGGCGTTTGATGCGCCTTTGCCCCCTTGCGAATGAGCCGGCGAGCCGATCGCCGGCTCGGTTCGTTGGTGCGTCGGCCGAAGGGCACGATCTTGCCGACCGCTCTTGGCGACTGCATTCTGTTGTCCCGCTTGGCGACGCAGCGCAACAAATGGTGCCGGCACTCGAGGTTTTTCGCATTTTGTCGGCTGGTACTTCCTCTGCTCAGCCGCAAGTCATTGCGCGGCCAACGCTTGCAATTAGTCGTGGCGGCTGGGGCCCCATCTTTTGGCGACATTATTCAGTCGTTTTGTCGCCTACTTTGCGCAACGCCGAATTAATGTGCCGCACCAAGTCGCCAAGGGGCAAAGGTGGCCAAGGAAGCGCAAAGTGACCGCTGGCTCATTGCTCATGGCTACGAGCTAATCGCTTCGTTTTCAGTTTCCAAAGATCGCTGTACCCAGACGACTGTCGGCGGAGGATTCTCAATCAGGGCCTCACGCGCTGGCGGAGGAAAGGCGGCCTCGCACGCCGACGTGACGTCTCAGTACATGCTCGTTTCTACCAGATGGTGGACGGATGTGAAGTAGTCCTTTTCGGCCAGGGGAAAAGGTTTACCAAGGATCCACAGAGGACACGGAGGGGAGAGGAAACGGCCAAGGTCGCCAAGTTTCTTCTGGTTGTGACGCGATCGTGCAGACCGCTGAACTGGTTTCGGGAGGAAGTTGGCGAAGGTGTCTCCTCTTTCCTGCATTTCTTGGCGAACTTGGCGGTTCATTTTCTACATTGTTAAAAAACTCCCGTGTTTTTGCGAAGATGTCAAGTTTCGCCGAAGGCGTCAAGTTGTTTGCGCCCCCTCAAGGGCCAGTCGCACGCTAGCTGTTTGGTCGATGGCTCGGCAAAGCGTTGGGGGGCAGGGGGAGCCCAAGTTCCTTCGCCTTTCTTCCAGTTTGGCCCTCCGCAACTCCTAATTACCACCGTTCTACTGTTTAGTAAACGTATGTCAAGTAGTTAGAATCGGTCATCCGATAGCAGATTCTCGCTAAATCGACAGTTGCAGATTGGGCTTCAGCAACGGAAAAAGCCACGCCTGTTTCGGCGTTCGCCGCAATGCTCAACTCGAAACCTTTTCCGGGCACGCACAAGCCTCGCGCCCGCGCAGCGTTTCCCGCTAGATCTGCGAGGCCTGAATGACGAGCAAATTGTAACGAGTACAATGTGAATCAGTGTCGCTGGCTCTGGGGCCGAAATCGCACGTGAGACGAGTACCGCGGAGGAGCCGTCTGTGAAAATCGCCAGAAAAGCGATCTCACCTCGGGCATTTATAACAACGGATGGGCCTTCTCCCGGTCCGCCGTAGTCGATTCCTGACAACACTCGCAAATCCGAATTGCCCCCGATTCCCACGTCAATAATTTGCCCCGGCACTGCGATTGGTTGCAAAACGCCGTCTGGCTTCTTGGCAAAGACTCCTCGGCCAAAACCATCCCGAACATCAAAGTAGCTCGCAAAGGCAATGGTCCCGCTTGCATTAAGCACAGGACTTCCAAAGTAGCTCAGCTCAAATTCTGTCGGTAGTCCTGAAATAGTCTGGCCACTATTGGCAATTGGATAGACGCTGCCGAATTGATCCACGAGGGTGATTTCAGTCGATGAGCCGAACGCCACGAAGCCTGTATCGCTGACTCCGCCAATCACGTCAGTGGTGCGCCGAGAAACCTGTCGCACATCGTAAGAACTGGACGCGGATGCGTAAAAAGTCTCTCGACGACTGTTTTGAAAGACAACGTCGCCGATATTGTTCATGTAAACTTCCGTCGGTAAAGATTGAGAGCCAAGGTCGGCAACCAAGCGAAGTCCGTCCTCGGATGTGGTCCAGACGCCGGTGCCGCTGAGGCCTGGGATGTCGAGCAGACCGTCATAGTCTGCGGTGAATGCAGAACTCCCCACGTTGTTGATCGCCATATGTCGAAACAGTTTGAACGGTTTCCCTACGCCAGGTGCGGTCTCGCTTTCCAATGCAATGGGTTCGAGCCCGTTGCCCGAATCGAGCCACATACCTTGACCACTAAATACGTTTTGAGCGAATTCAACGTAAGTGGCCCGAACCAACACATCTCCGCGGTCATTCGAGACAGAGGCGAGATTCCCTTGGATTGATCCAGTCGTTCCGGGTGCGGGCTGTCCTCCCTGCACAATTGTCTGCGTGTTCTGATTCCTCAGCAACACTCTCTTCTCAAATCCGTCGACCCAAGACTCGTAGACTGTCCCTCGATTTGTGGCGTTCACGGAGCTGAAGAGCAGCTCAGAGGAAGTAATACTTTCGTAGATGCCAGAAGAATTCTGAACTCGGTCGCCGTCGCGAGCGATAAGCGACAGGCCACGACTCGGCCTCCAATCGCAGAGAGCATCGTCAGCCCAGGGAAACTGACGATCCAATTTGACTGAAAAAGCCACCGACCCGTTGTCGCCAATTGACAATTGCGAAAACGGTGAATCGTAGAATCCACCTGGAGATGGAAAGGTCTGGGTGCTTACCAAAACCGATGGAAGGCTGTCGGTAATCGAACGTCCCGAAAGCGACACAACGGTGAAATCTTTGGCGGCAACGGCCGGCTGGATGCATACAAGCAAGGAAATGCCAAAGATCGCGCGTTTAGAAATCAATGGAAGGCCCTTTCGGCGATTCAATAGTGCCGTGTTGGCAAGGTCCGCTCATCGACGACGGCGCAACGAGAAATCGAATATCAGCGACCTCGTCGTCGACTGTTGTACTCAAACGACCCCCTCTATTGCAAATAGCATCCCCCCTCATGTCGAGCATTCGGAAACCGCGATCAGCGGTCGGTCGGCCCAGGGTGCACCGCCGAACCGACAACCCTATTCGCTGCGGCGCGGAACCGCTTCGCGGTTCGTCCTGAATCCCGCGCAGCAGTTTGAGTGAGGAACAGCGTGGGCGAGACGCGGAATTATTTTGCTCAGGGCGAGCACGTTGGCTTTGCTGAGCTGGCGGCGGCGGCGAAGACGTTGGCGATCGTGGATTGGGGGATGGCAAGGCGACGCGCAAGTTCCGATTGGCTCATCTGACGCTCGTCGAGCATGAATTTGAGAATTTCGCCCGGGGAGGCGTGGGGCGTGGGCCACTGGGACTCTTCGTACTGGTCGACCAGCGTGGCGAGCAATTCGATCATTTGGCGCTCGGCCGCAGTCTTGCGGGGCTTGTCGATCCATCGTTCGACGATCGCCAAGGCGCGAGTGTGCTCGCGCGGTGTGCGAATCGGGCGGGGCTGGCATTGGGCGAGCAGTTCGCCGTAGGTTACGGTGGCCATGGTCAGTCCCTCCACTTATTGCGGTCGTATTCGGCGTGAGTGAGGAGCGCTTTTACGAACAAAGCGCCTTTGCCTCCGCCCTGGCGTTGGCCCGAGTCGCCGGAGATTCGTCAGGCGCGCATCAGACAGGCCAAGCGAGGAAAACTGGTGCGTCCGATGGCGGCAGCCCGTTGGCTGAATAACGGAGCCGTACCCCCGACTTTGCGGCCGTGCCTTATCCGACCAATCCGAGGCCTTCGAGGAAGCTGTATTTGTCCCAGTCGACCCAGCTCTCGACGAGTTTGCCGCCTTCGTAGCGGTCGGTGTGGACGCCGGTCCAGGTGGAGATCTTGCCGGTGACGGGCAGATTGGCAAACGGACCGGTGTGCTTGGCGGTGATGCGCCAGCGCGAGGAGACGTAGTCGCCTTCGGCCACCTGGTGCAGGACTTCCATCTTCACGTCGGAGAAGCCCTTGTGAAAATTGGCGACGAGCGTCTTCCACTCGTCGAGGGTCTTGGTCGAGCAGCCCTCGGCAGCGTCGGGCAGTTGATGGTTGGCGTAGTTCGCGGCGATGTAGTCGACGGACTTGTGCAGCGTGTTGTCGCCCCACTGCTGGAGCACGTTTTTCGACATCGCTTTGTTGTCGGCGGACGACATGATGACCTCCTGTTCGATGGTGATTGCCCCTGCACGAGACGGTAACAGAGGGTGGCGTCGCGGGCAAGGCGGCAGTTGGTGTTCTCAATTGATCGGCACGTCCTAAGGCCAAAGGGTGGTACGTCAGCTTGACTCGCTCATCAGGTTGGCCGAGTGAGCATTGGCCGTTTTGCATTGCCTCTTGCGGCTGCGCCGCCACGCTCACTCATCCAATCCGACGAACTGCAGCAGCTTGAGCGCATTGGTGGTTGGGGCCAAGCCAGAGCGGAGGTGGTAGTCGAAGGTCATTTGCTGATCGTGGCCTACGCCGGTAAAGTTTTCGCGGAAGTGAACGGTTTGGCACGACTGGCTCAGTGGCGGACTATGGGCAAGCTCAAGGTCGTGCGTGGAGACTATGCCAATCGCGCCACGCTCGACCAAGCGACCAACGACGCGGACAACGGCGATGTGCCGTTCGGCCGAGTTCGTGCCCTGCAGGACTTCGTCGAGCAGGTAGAGCATCGTCCGGTGGTCGCCAGCGGATCGGCCAGCGGATTGATCGACGATCTGCTTAAGTCGGCGCAGCTCGGCAAGGAAGAATGAAACGCCGTCGGCAAGCGAGTCGCGAATTCGCATGCAAGTGGCCAGGTGAACGGGCGGCAGGTGGAGCGCGCGGGCGCAGACGGGTCCTCCCGCCTGGGCGAGCGTCACATTCAATCCCACCGCGCGGAGCAGCGTGCTCTTGCCGGACATGTTCGAACCCGTTACGAGCACGAACGAGCCGGGTGGCCCGATGTTGAGGTCGTTCGGCACGCATTGCAGATCGGCGAGCAGTGGGTGTCCGAGTTCATGGGCCGTGACGAACGGCTCCGGCAGCTCTTCGATGTGGGGCAGCGCCCACTGCGGATTGTCGTGCGCGAGGGTGGCGAGCGAGGAAATGGCTTCGACGCAACCGACCCCGGTGAGCCAGCGGCGGACGAGCGAGCCATGCTTCTGCTGCCAGCTTTCCATCAACGCGACGACGTGGAAATCGGTGAGCACGAAGAGCTGCGAGAGGTAATAGGGGACGCCCAACAGACCATCGCGACGCAAGTTCGCAAACCACACGAGCCGCGTCAACCCAGCCAGTAGCTCGAGCGGCTCGCGTGTCGTGGCGCCCATGGAGGCGTGAGTCTTGGCGAAGAAGGGGAGGTCGGACGGCAGTGAGGCGATGGTTTCGAGCAGTGGCCGATAGTGCCGGAAGTCGCTCGTGCGCGACGAAACTCGGCTGAGGTTTTGGTGAATCCGGCCGCCGAACCATGCGTTTACGGTCAGGTTCCAGCAGGCGATCGCCACGACTGCGAGGACTGCGACGTTGGCCGCGACGAGCCCGGCAGCACCGGCCGCGACGACCACCAGCAGCGAGAGGGTCGAGACTCGCACCAGGGCGATGAGCCAGGGCCGCGTCGAGAGCAGCAGCGGCGCTTCGGCCCATTGGACGAAGGCGGCCGCCGCATCGCGGCTGTCGCCCAACATTCGGCCACGGATGTCGAGGCTTTCGCGCAACTCCGCGTGCGGCGCGAGAAACTTCACCGCTTGTTGGCGCTCGGCGATTTCTGCCGGTGGAGCGGGCACGAGGAGCCAATCGCGGAGTTGATCGCGCCCAAACGACGTGTGCGTCATCGAGACCAGTTGAAACAGCGATGCCGCGCCAAACAGGTCGAGATCGTTGGCGACGGCCTCGAATTCAGCTGGCAAGGCGACGTCTTCGGTCGGCACGAGGTCCCAGCGACGATCGATGCGCGCGAGCTGGATTTCGTTCATCCGCAGTCGTTCGTGAAGTTCGTCGACTTCTCTGAGCACGCGTTCGTGCAAGCGGACGACGACCATGAAGGCCGCGACTAGAATCGCGGCGGCGAGCAACCACGGCCAGCCGATCGCCGCGTAGCCCCATCCGTAGATGGCCAGAGCGATTGCCGGCAAGAAGGTGACCACGCGCAACCGGGAGAACCCGTCGTCTTGTCGGCGACAGATGGCAAGTTGCATCTGGCAGTCGTCGACTCGCCCATCATACCAGCTGCGAATTGTGTCGGAGGGCGGCATGGTCAGCCAATGGTCGAGATGGGCCGACCACTGCGACACGCCGAATGACGAGCGAGATTCGTCGTGCCGCGCAGCGTAACGTCCTCCTGGGTCGGGAAGGGAAGAAGCGATTTATTTCGCTCGCCGCGATTCGGTCATTGTAACAAGACAAATAGGGCAGGGGGATACGCCGACGATTTCAAGCCGACGTCTGGCGACAATGTGGTAGCGGCGGGACAGAAGGGGAGTGGTTCCCAAAAAAAACAGCCCCGGGCGCTCGGCCGATGAACCGTCCGAATCACCCGGGGCCAGATTTCGAGGGACGCTGCGGGGCGTTATTTTTTTGCCTTTTTGTAGCGCTCGTTGATGGCGTTCCAATCGAACGTGTTCCAGATCGCGGCGAGATAGTCGGGGCGGCGGTTCTGGTACTTGAGATAGTAGGCGTGCTCCCAGACGTCGATGCCGAGGATCGGCGTTTTGCCTTCCATCCAGGGGTTGTCCTGATTCGGCGTGCTGGAGATGCCGAGCTTGCCGTTGGAGTCGACGCTGAGCCACGACCAGCCGCTGCCGAAGCGAGTGGCGCCGGCCTTCACGATCTCTTCTTTGGCTTTCTCGAAGCCGCCGAGCTCGGCGTCGATCGCCTTGGCGAGCTCGCCGGTCGGTGTGCCGCCGCCCTTGGGGCTCATGATCGTCCAGAACAGCGAGTGATTGGCGTGCCCGCCGCCGTTGTTGCGGACGGCCTGGCGAATACTCGCGGGGACCGACTCGATGTTGCGGCACAAGTCGTCGACGCTCTGCTCGGCGACGCCGGCGCCTTCGAGGGCCTTGTTGAGGTTGGTGACGTAGGCCGCGTGATGCTTGTCGTGATGGATCTCCATCGTCATCGCGTCGATGTGCGGCTCGAGGGCGTTCTTGGGATAGGGGAGATCGGGCAGTGTGTATGGCATGGTTTTCGCTCCTATTGGGTGGTGCCTCGTGTCCACCGCTAAGATAGCCGAATTGCGGCCCGCTGACAATTGGCCGCACCATGCCCAAAGGGTGCGGGCCCAAAGAGTGCAGGAGCTAGAGCGCGGGGCATGTCACGCGGCAAATTGACGGAGCGTTGCGCCTGTCACTCGGTCGCGGCGAGGCCGTCGATGTCGCGGAGCAGTTGGGCCAGGCGATCGTGCTGGCGCTCCATTTCCATAGCGAGGTCGCGGAAGGGTACCTCGCGGAACTGATCGGCGCGGTGCGGCCGCGACTCGGAGCAGACGTCGGCACGACGCGTGGCCTCGCGCCGGGCCAAACTGGCAAACACTTCGTCCACCGCGGCGGGGGAAACGCACGCGACGGCGTGTCGTCGCGCGGGTCGCTGCTCGCGTGGCTGGGTAACCGGCGTGGAACCGTGGTCGACGGTGTGGTCGGTCGTGGGCGAGTTGTGCATGTCGCGTTCCTTGGACGAGAGGTTCTTCGGCATCGGACAGGCTATCCGACGTCGGGCGCGACAGCCTGTTCGTCGACTGCCAACGTGGCGCGACGATCGTGCTCCATGGCGATCAAGTATGATTTGAGACTGCCCATCAAGCCGCGGGCCTTGACCATGGTCGTGCTGAGCCGACGGTCGCGGTCGCGGCGGGGTCGGATGTTCACGTCGACGTGGGTCTCGACGTACCGTCCGGTGACGAGGCCTTGCGTGTTCGTGCGTTCGACGTGGTTCTCGGAGAAGAGCAGGTCGATGGTGAAGGTGACCTCGCGGTCGGACTTGCGGCGGTTCTTCGCGGTGAGTTTGTCGGTTAACTCCAAGCTGAGCTTGTTTTGAGTGGTGCTGATGATTTTGGCGTTCTGGTCGCAGACAAAGCCGCGCAGTTTCTGGACGGCCACTTCGAGCGGCACGGCCGTCTTCAGGGTCGCCTCGACCAGGGCGCGGCTGGTCCAGGCGTGGAACGGCCACCAGCTGTCGTTTGACGACTTCTTCGGTCATGCCGCCGCCCAATTGGACGACCTGATTGCGGCCCTGGTCCTTGGCTTGGAGCAACGCGCGGTCGGCGCGGCGGAGCATGGTCTCCGGCGTGTCGCCAGCCTGCAGCTCGGTCACGCCGAAGCTGGCGGTGATCGACTTTTGACCCAAGTAGGGATGTTCGAGCTGGGCCAGCCGCTGGCGGATGCCCTCCGCCTTGCGGGCGGCCGAGGCGTTGCTGCAATCGGCACAGAGGATGGCAAACTCTTCGCCGCCGTAGCGGGCCACCAAATCGCCCGAGCGGCACATCGACTTCAACAGCGCGGCAAATGTGATGATCGCCGCGTCGCCCGCCTGGTGACCGTACGAATCGTTGATGTGCTTAAAATGATCGATATCGGACATGATCAGGCTGCAGGGCAGCTTCGATTCCTGGTGGGCGGCGATGAAATTCACCAGCATGCGGTCGAACTCGGCCCGGTTGGCAACTTGCGTGAGCGGGTCCTTCGAGACCTGCAAGTGCGAGCGCCTGGCAGCGTTCTTCGAGCGTGGTTTCGCTGGAGGCATCGTGCAGGAGCACCGTCGCGCCTTGCATCACGCCGTCGCTGCGGCGGACGGGAATCGTGTGCATGTCGACCGCGACGGGGCGGCCCTGGCGGCCCATGATGTTGATCCGACCCATCGTCTGCACGCCCGTTTGGATCGCCCGCGCGACGGGGCAATCGTCGTCGGCAATGCGGGCGTGCTGGGGGCTGAACATGTCGAGCAGACTGGGCAGAAACATCCGCCCGCGGGCGGCCTGGCTGCTGACGCCCGTCAGCCGCTCGAGACCGGTGTTCCAAAGCACGATGCGGCAATCGGCATCGACGAACAGCACGCCATCGTGCATGTTCTCGAGGAGCATTTTCTCGAACAGCGGCAGCGCCAATTCGGCGTTGGCCGCTGGGATCGTCGTCGTGCGCCGGGCGGCCTCCCAGGGCATTTCGCCGGCGTGGTGCGACAAGCTGCGGAGCCAGTGCCGCGCGAGCTTTTGCGTGAGCAGGTTCTGATCCTGGGCAAACAGCTCGCTGAATTTTCGCACCAACTGCGCGTCGAACTGCGTGCCGGCGCAGCGATACAACTCGGCGATCGCGCGTTCGCGCGAGCGGGCCGGGCGGTAGACGTGGTCGGTGGTCATCGAGTCGAAGGCGTCGACGATCGCCAGGATGCGAGCCGCCAGCGGGATGGAATCACCGGCGACTTGCTGATTGGGCGCCTGGCCGTCGAAGCGTGCGCCGGAGTAGCGGACGATTTCGATCACGTCGCGGGGTGCGCCGCAATGGGTAAGGATCTCAACCGTCATCGCCGCGTGCCGCGACATCGAGTCGGTCTCTTCGGGCGACAGCCGGCCGGGCTTCAGGAGCACCTTGTCGGGGACGCCGATCTTGCCGACGTCGTGCAGCAAGGCCGCGACTTCGAGGGCATCGCGGACCGCGGGATCGAGCTCCGCCACGGCGGCCCAGGAGCTGCAGCCCAACGCGACCCGCAGGCAGTGCGAAGCGGTGCCAGGATGTTTGCACCGCAACGCGGCATGGAGCCCGCTGGCGATGCCCAGCCGCGCGTGCACCAGCTCGGTTTCCTGGCGCTCGGTCGGCACAGGTGAGGCGGAGCGGCCGATCTGCGCCGCGGCTTCGTCGAGCGATTGGAGTAACGAGGCGACCTCGGCCGTGCGTTCGGCCGCGTCGACGGGCGCGATTACGGGCACGTCGGTGTAGCTTGCCGACTGAACAGGTTTCGAGGACACGTTTTCGGCCATGTCGGCAAATGGATTGGTTTTCTGATGGCAAGCTGGCGCGAAGTTGGCCCGCCACGGGGTATTTCTTGACAGTTGAAGATCGCGGATGCTTGTCGTACGATTTCCGGTAATTTCTCGCGGAATACACGCTGTTTTCTCTCAAATCGTAGTTCGTTCCCGAACGAGCGGCCGAACGTTGGCGGAGTTCTTTGCGAGTTTTTCCCGCAGCTGGGTCGCGGCCGGCGGCTGAACGTGCATAAAGCAACTAGACAGCGGCGGCAGACTTTCGCCATTCCGTCGAGTTTACCCAGGCCGCATTACCGGTCGGCATACGACCGCACCACAGACGCCAGCACTCATTTGCCGAAATGGATTATGCACCCCATGCCGAATGCGCGGTTTGGCGGTGTCGTACCGCGCGAGCGGCTCATTCAGATTGCAGCTTATGTCAAGCTTCCTCGGACGAAACAGCCGGCGACGGCGTGTGCTCAATGAAGAGGCGCTTTCCGCGTCGCAGGCCCACCTCGCGCTGCGGGCCGACGACGACCAGCCGACCGCCGATGGGCCGCGCTACAGCGACGCGGCCGGAGTCGAGCATCATCCGCAGGTGACCGACTTCCTGCCCCGCCGCTATCGCTCGATCTGGTTGACGGCGGTGGTCGGTCTGGCGACGACGGCCGCGATCGAAGCGCTGTACTGGTTCGCGGTTCCTGCGGCCGCCAAGTATGGATTCGACGTCGCGGCGGCGTTCGATTTGACGGCGGCGGGAGGACTCGCCGGATGGCTGGCGAGCGTGCTCCTGGTCGCTAGCGCCGCGACGTGCCTATTGATTTACTCGCTCCGCCGGCACCGCATCGACGACATAAACGGCCGCTACCGCATTTGGCTGGCGGCGGCCGTGGCCTGCGCGTGCTTGAGCCTGGAGAGCGTCGCGCCGATTCACCGACTGATTGCCGCGGCGGCCGCTTACCACACCGGCTGGACCGCGCTGCGCGGACACGCCGCGTGGTGGCTCGCGCTGGGCGGACTGCCGCTCGCGTGGGTTGCGGCGCGGGCGTGGCTCGATGCCCGCGAGAGCCGCCTGGCGGCGGCGACGCTGGCAACGGCGTACCTGGCGTTTGGTGTTGCGACTGCCAGTTACCTCGGCGTCGGGCCCACGCTCGAGCCCCGCGGCGCGGTGATGCTCAGCGCCGGGGCGTCGCTGCTGGGATATTGGATGCTGTTGATCGGTATCGTGTCGTACGGCCGGTTTGTCGTGCTCGACGCGCAAGGATTGATCCCCGTCCGGGGACGCACTCGAGCCATTTCCAAGCCGGCGAAAGTTGTCAAGGATCGAGAAGTGAAACACATCGCTTCCAACGGTGCAGCGGATTCCTCCAGGCCGCTGCGAACATTCCGCGAGAGCCTCGGCTCCGCATCCACCCCCGCCAAGCCGACCGAATGGGTCGACGGCAGCGCGCCCGAGCCCGATGGCTACGACGACGGCGACGAGCCGGATTTCGGCGGCCGCAAACTTACCAAAGCCGACCGCAAACGGCTGCGGAAGCTCAAGGCCCGCGACCGAGCTGCCTAGACGCGAGAGCCGTTAGCTGTTAGCTATTAGCTCTTAGCCAGCAGCATTTTTCGGCCAGCACGCGACGTCGCGCGACGAGTTTCTGGCTAATAGCTAACGGCTAACAGCTAAGAGCTCCCCACCATGACCGTCCGCACGCGATTCGCACCCAGTCCGACCGGTTATCTGCACATCGGCGGTGTGCGGACGGCGCTGTTCAATTGGCTGCTGGCCAAAGGGCAGGGCGGGCAATTCATCCTGCGGATCGACGACACCGACCAACAGCGGAACGTCGACGAGGCCCTCGCGCCGATTCTGCACGGGCTAAAATGGCTCGGCCTCGATTGGGACGAGGGGCCGGACGTGGGCGGGCCGTTCGGGCCCTACTACCAATCGCAGCGGCTCGACCGCTATCAGGCGGCGGCCAAGCAGTTGCTCGCAAGCGGGGCCGCGTACCGCGACTTCGCCCAGCCGGAAGAACTGCAGGCCGAACGCGAGGAAGCTCAAAAGGCGGGGCGGCCGTTCATCTACAGCCGGCGTTGGCGGGCGGAGACGGAGGCCGACGCGGCGAAGTTGGAAGCGGAAGGCCGGCAGGGCGTCGTGCGGCTGCTCATGCCGCGCGAGGGAGTGCTGGTGCTCGACGACCTCGTCCGCGGCCGCGTCGAGTTCCCCTGGGCCAGCGAGCAGGACCACGTCATCCAGCGGGCCGACGGCACGTGCCTTTATCATTTGGCCTCAGTCGTCGACGACCATGACATGCAGATCTCGCACGTCGTGCGGGCCGAGGAGCATCTCTCGAATACGCCGCGGCAAGTGTTCATTTTCCAGCAGCTCGGCTACGAGTTGCCGACGTTCGCCCATCTGCCGTACGTCGCCGAGCCAGGCAGCAAAACGAAGCTCAGCAAGCGAAAGCTCGAGAAGTATCTCAAGAACCGCGACTTTGCCGCGCTGATGGAGCACGGCCAGTCGATCGCCCGTCGGCTGGGGCTCGCGGTGTCGGCCGAGACGTTCAACCCGGTGATCGTCGATTTCTACGAGCAGGTCGGCTTCCTGCCGGACGCGATATTGAACTACTTGTTGCTGTTGGGTTGGTCGCTCGACGACAAGACCGAGGACTTCACGCGCGAGGAAATGCTGCGGCAATTCTCGCTTGAGCGCGTGAACAAGGCCCCCGCGAGCTTCGATCCGGAAAAACTGCTGTCGTTCCAGGCGCGGGCGATGCAGCGGCTGCCGCATGAAACAAAAAGTGGCACGGATGGTGCCTTATCTCCAGCAGGCAGGACTGGTCGCGTCGCCGCCCCCGTGCGACACGGGGCCGTTCGTGACGCAACTCGTCGAAGCGGCCGGCGATCGGATCAAAGTCGCGGGCGACGTCCTCGACTACGACGAGTTTTTCGTCGCCGACGACAAGTTCGTCTACGACACGACGGCGTTCGAGAAGCGGATCACCAAGCCGGCCGGCGCGGTCGACTTGCTCGCCAAGTTTCGCACGGACCTCGCCGACGTCGATCCGTTCACTGCAGCGACACTTGGAAAGCTGGCTGCACGAGTGGGTGGCCGCCCAGGGCATCAAGCTCGGCGACGTCGTCCACGCGGTCCGAGTCGCCGTGACCGGCAAGGCGGTCGGCTTCGGACTGTTCGACACGCTGGCGATCCTCGGCCGCGATCGGTGCCTCGCGCGGATCGATCGGGCGTTGGAAATTGCTCGGCGGGACAAGCCCGCCGGCTAACGGGTGCTACTCGTTCGCCACGCAGTAGAGCTTCTTGCTCGAGCGGATGAAGATCTGGCCGTCGGAAATTGCCGGCGTCGAGCTGAAGTCATCTTCGCCGGCAAACTTGTTCACCGCTAACTGCTTGAACTCGCGTCCCAGCGCGAACACGTACACTTCGCCGTTGCGGCGGGTGAAATACAATTTGCCGTCGGCTGCCACCGGCGAGGCATAATCCTGCTGCATGAAGCCGCCACCGCCGCCGCCGCGGCCCCCTCGGCCACGTCCGCGGCCTTGCCCCGGCTGTTGGCCACCACCCTGATTGCCTCCCGCTTGCGCCGATGGCTGCGCGCTGGGTGCGTCCGCGGCCGGCGTTTCTTCAGCCACGAAGTGGAACAGTCGCCGCGTCTGGGCAACTTCCTGTTGCGGCTTGAGCCGTTCTTGATAGACCTTTTCGCCCGTGTTGGCGTCGATGCAGTTGGCCAAACCGTCGGCGATCCAGAAAATGAGGCCATCGTCATAGACGGGCGTGCCGATGCGGGCCCGCTGGTTGCCGCTCCAGACGACGTGCGACTCGGTGACGTCGCCGCTGCCGCCGGCGCGAATGGCCAACCCGCCGCCGTCGCGGCCGCCGATCGCGTAGACGATTCCGTCGTGGGCGATCGGGCTGGCGATGGCCGAATTCGAATCGGCCCCTTTGCAGGTCCAATTTTGCTTGCCCGTCGCCGGGTCGAAGGCCCACACGTAGCCAGGCACCGAAAAGACCAACTCCTGCCGGCCGCCGCCTGCGTCGACCAACACGGGTGTGCTCCAGGTGCCGTCGAGCTGCTGGGAATCGAACTTCCAGACCTGCTGGCCGTCGGACTTCTTCAAGGCGACGATCGAATTGCTTTCCGACGCGGCAGGAACAATCACCATGTCGCCAGTGAGCACCAGGCTCGAGGCCGTGCCCCATTTGCGCTCGTCGAAGTTCGTGCCGACACTGGTGTGCCAGATTTCGTTGCCGGCCATGTCGAAGGCGTAGACGCCGCTCACCCCGAAGAAGCAATAGAGTCGATCGCCATCGGAGGCGGCGGTGTTGGCCGTGTAGCCGCATTGTTGGAACATCCCCTGGTACGGCTCGTCCTTCACGACTGGCTCGATCGACTTGTCGAAATCCTGCTTGCCGGTGACGCGGTCGTAGCAGACAAGATGACGCACCAGGTTATCCGGTCCGTCGCCGGTCCATGATGTCACGATCACTTTGTCGCCGACCACGATCGGGCAGGAAACTCCGCGGCCCGGCAGGTCGACGCTCCATTTGACGTTGTCCGTTTCGCTCCAGGTGGTCGGGGTCGAGGCCGTATCCGGACTGACGCCGGAACCGTTCGGGCCGCGAAAACGGGCCCAATCCGAGGCGCTCGCCATGCCGTGCGGCGCAAGCACGGCAAGCAAACCAAGGATCAACGACGCGGACAACACCTTGCAAGACTGCGTCGACATGCGCTTTTCTCCCATTAGAGCGGGCGACAATGCCCGCAGATCGCGCGAATCACCACACCAACGGCTGCCGCCGGCCTCCGGCCGCCAGCTTGAACCGCTCTACGAAGCAAATCCACATTGGGTTCAATCGCTTGAGCAGGAAAAAGTTAATGTCAATTTGAGGAATCAGCCGCAACGAATCACCGACGGCTGCTGAGCAAGTCCGACTCGGACTTAGCCAAGTCGACCTCGTATCCGTCGACCTCGAAGTAGAAACGAACGGGCAGACGGACGTTTCCACTCAATTCCTGTGCCAAGTTGGAGATCGGCGCAAGCGCCGCCAAATCCTTTTCGATGATCTTGATTTTGTTCGTGGTCGCCTTCAAATCCTTCGCATTTCGAGCCTTAGCGCGGAGCGACTGCGCATTGGCCAGCCCTTGCCGAAGGGAATTCAGCACGAGATTTCCGCCAGTAAGCGTCAGGACGTCGCGGTAACCTGACGGCAATTCGAATTGGGACTGGACCTCGATCAGCGGGCGTCGACCGCGTTTTAGAAGTCGGACGCGTGTCGAAACACCTTTCGCGTCTTGATACCAAAGAGTCGTCTCGTCGTTGATTTTGAGTCCCTTCAAACCCGCCCCCACCGCGTTGAATCGCGGCAGATCCGTCCCCGCTTCAATATCGACACGGATGTTTTCCAGTTCGGGCATCTCGCCGCAATTCAAAGGGGTAAGAGCCTTCGGCTTGCTCAGGTCGATCGACAGCGGGTCGACGCGCTCGATCCCGCGCAGGGCACAATAGTGCCGCTCCGGGGCGAGTTGCACTTGCAAGACCGAATTGCGCGCGGCGGAATAGGCCGGCCGGGGCACTTCGGCCGACCAAACAAAGCAAAGTACGTTCTTGGCAATTGAAAACTTGCCGATTGACACCGTCGCGGGGCCGTTGGTGACGCCGCGTTCGGCTGAGGCTGGAATCCAACGCACGTCCCAGGACGGTTCACCAGCCGATTCGTCGTCGTCGGCCGCGAGCTGCAGCTTGCCCGCGTCAGTGTTGCTTCCTTGAGCGAGCGAGAGCTGTAGCTTCTTCAGGTCCGGCGCCGCGTCACTCTCCGCAGCCAATGCAGTCAACAGCATCGGTTTGTCGGTCACCCGCAGCAGCGGCAGCGGCAATGCGTCGGGGACGTTCAAATGAGGAACCGTCCTGGCAAGGTTTTCTGGACGTCGAGGCAAGCGATTGGGCGACGCGTTCTCGCGACGCGGCTCCGTCGGCTCAAGATCGGAGTCCGGTTCGACCTTCGACCGCGAACGATCCAACGCCAACGAATTGGGATGAGCCGGATTTTGCCGTGGTGACTGCTTCCGCGGCGGCGCCACAGACGGCGGACTTTTCGCCAACGGCGGGGCTGCCTCGCTAAACATCACGTGCAAGAAGTCGTACTTCGGATCCAACATGCAGAGAACCGCATACCCGGCCAGCAGGCCAATTGCTCCGCCTGCCACCCACATGATGAGAAAAACGATTGGCACGCTCTTGGACTTCGGCCGACGCAGTTTGGAAACTCGAATGTTGGCCGGTGAGGTCGCCGAATCGAACGGCGAGCCGGCGACGAAGAAGTCGCGTGAATCGCGCTCGGGAGCCGAGGGTTGAACACGACTCGGAGTCTCGGTCGCAGCGAACTTCGAGCGCTGTTCCAGCCACGCATCGTAGGCGACCTTGGCTTCCGGCTCGAGCAAACACTTTCGCGCGACGTCCAGCTCGCGAATCAAGTTCTTGGCGTAAGGTCGGAGCGGCGATTGAAGGTGGGGGGCGACATGCGTCATCTGGCGTCGCGCCGCATTCTCGATCACCTCGACGCTAGCCTCGAATTCCTGCAGCCCGAGCAGCCGATAGTGGTTCGGCGGTTGCTCCGACGGTGGAATGGAAAGCCAGCGGTGGTACGGATCGAAGCCCGCAGCCATTGTTCTTACCTCCGATCGCGCGGAGTCCGAGCGTCGTTCTCTGACGCTGCACGAGGGGCCTGGAAGTCCACGACAGGGTTATATGATATCCGCCACCCCTCGAATGCGGCAATGACTTCGCCGGCCAGGCGAATTGCCGCCGGACTCGAAATCGGCAAGCAATCGCTGGCAATTGCCCCCCGGCGTGGGTATATTGGGGCTTGGAACAGGCCGAGGTGCGGTTTTCCTGTTGTGCTCACCGCGCGCCCGAGTGCCCGGCCATGATCGACAACCCTGTTCGTTCTGTTCGTACGCAGCGGCGCGAACGCGCTCTGCATGACGCGAGGGAGCGGCTCGCGCGGCTCGAGATCGAGGCGCACCGCATCAAGGCGGAGCTCGCGCGGCTGAAATCGGAGAACGAAGACGAGATCGCCGACGAGCTGTCGGACCGCCTGTGGCCGGGCGGCGTCGACGAGCTTTATCTTGCGGGCCCTGCAATCGCATCGCCGCGAGAGCCGTTGCGGCGGCTCCATTTCTCGCCGCCCCATCCGCCGGCGTCCGGCGCCTCAGCGCCGCCGGTGGTGCTGGCCGACTCGAACAGCACAATCGGACCCGAAGCAACTTTCTCGACCAAGCCGCGGCGAGTTTTGTCGCCGGCGTGGATGCTGAGCCTCGGCGTGCATTTGGCGATTCTTGCCGTGCTCATGCCGATGACTTTCGTCGTACTCACAAACGAGCGGATGCCGCTGCTGGCGACCATGTTCGATGCGACTAGCGACAGCGTCGACGAGCCTGGTGCGGCGCCGATTGAACTGGTGAATTACGAAGAATTCGTCCCGCCCGACGCCGCCCAAGACGAGTCGGCAGCGCTCGCTGCGAGTTTGATCGAGGGGCCGCTGCCGCTGGAATCCGAATTCGCCAATCAGGCCGCGAGCAGCTTGGGGCAACTCAACGCGTTGCCGACCGACGTCGGCACGTTGTTGGCCGGCGGGGGCGGCGCAGGAAATGATCGAGCGACCGGCGGCGGCCGGCGTGGGGCGGCCAGCGACGAAGCCCGGCTCGGCACGGCGACCTTTTTCGGCACGTCGGCCAAAGCGAACCGAATCGTATTCGTGGTCGACAGTTCCAACAGCATGAAAGGCGGCCGGCTCGAGCTAGCGCTCCAAGAGTTGCTATCCAGCATCGACCAGCTGTCGCCGAAGCAGTCGTTCTATGTGATCTTCGTGAGCGACGAGGCGTATCCCATGTTTTATCCGCAACCGGCTGTCGCGCTCTTGCCGGCGACCGCGCCCAACAAGCGGCAGCTCAGGGAATGGATGAGCCGCCTGATTCTCGCGGGCGGGGTCAACCGCAAGATGATAGAAGCGATGGAGATTGCCGCGGCGCTCAATCCTGAAGCGGTGTACTTGCTATGGGACGGCGACATGAAGTACAGCGACAAGGTGCGGCAGGACGTGATGACTCACCTCACCCGGCCGAATCGCTGGGAATTCGTGATCCATACGCTGGGCGTCGGCGTCAAATCGCTCGACAGCGAGCACGACCTGACGGCCATCGCGTCGGCTCACGGCGGCACGTATCGACCGGTGATGATAGCTCCCGGCAGCCGGCCGTAACGTCGGCGCGGCGGACGCCGGCTGGCCGCAGGGTCTGCCCATGTTGCCCAGCCCTCGTCACTCCGATCTACCGCTAAAGATTGCCGGTTACACGGGTCGATCCAATCGCTGAGACTGTATCGGCCTATTGCAGCGGATGGACCCATGGGTGACGTGCTCGACAAGCTCAGTGGCAGCGTGATCAACTTGATCCTCGGGGCACTGATCGTGTGGGTCGGGCAAACGACGTATCAACACGCCGGCATCCTGGCGGGGCTGGACAACAAGTTCGCCAACATCGACGACAACTTCACCGCCGTCGACAAACGATACGAAGGCATGCGGAAGTGGCTGGAGAACGTCGTGACCGACATGAAGGACACGAACCGCATGCAATTCACGGCGAAAGAGGGCGACAAGGTGGTCAAACAGATTCGCGACGTCGAAGATTCGAGCTTCGATCTGGAACGAAAGATCACCGAACGGCTCAACCAGTTGGAGCTGAAGATCGTCGCCCTCGAGACGACCGGCCAGACTTCGCAGCAAGTGGCCGCCCTGCAAACGGAAGTCGCGCAGTTGCGATTCGCCATGGCCCAGTCGCCGGCGACGGCGATGCCAGAAGTGCGGTATCCGTCGGCCACCAGCATCTCGCAGCAGCCGATGTATCTGCCGCCGGTGAACAGCCGGCGCTAATCGCTCTTTGAGCCGCCGCCTTCGCCGGCCGATTTCGCCTGCTCGCCCTTGGGCTTCTGCTCGCCCGCGGGCTGGGCAGCTTCCGGTTTCTCCGGCCGATCGCCGAGCCAGGGAGTGCCGAGCGACTCGGTGAGTGCTTTCTGCAAGCTCTTGGGGTCGATCATCCCGCGGACGCGATGCACGACAACCGTGGTCCTTGGCCGGGCCTCCTCGTCGAGGCGGTGGATCATCTCGACGACGCCGTCGAAGATTTCGTCCTGGGCCGAGACCAAGAGCACGTTCGAGACGTCGTCGGCCCCGATCGAGAGCGCGCCTTCGAAACCGACCTTGAGCGGGGCCGATTTCTTGGGGCCACCCTCGTCGCCGGTGCCGCCGCCGCTGTAACGAATGACCGTGACACTCTCTCGGGCGCTGCCCTGTTCCTTGCGTTCCTTGGAATCGAACTCCTTGTCCTTCGAGCTCAACAGGTCGCGGTAGACGTCCTTCACAGCGGCGGCGATCTTGCTGGCCCGCGAGTAGCGGATCTTGATCGCACCGGTCCTGCGGGTGCGGGTCGAGTCGGCAGAGGCGGGCTGGTCGTATTCCTTGATCAGCCGTTCGATCTCGTAGAGCTGGCTGGGGGAGGCGTTCGCCACGAGGATCGAGTTCGACGGCGGATCCCAAATCAGCCGCAGCGTCCGCCGCTTCGAGAGCCGCATGCCCTCGTCCTTCGGCCCCGTATCCTGCACCATGCCCCACCAGTCGAGCATCTGCCCGTTCTTGCCCTCCAACTCGTCTTCGAAGTACTCCTTCAAGTTGTAATACACGTCGACCGCCTTGGCGTAGCTGAGGCGGAACATCTTGAAGCGGCTCGCCGGTGGAGCGAGCTCGTCGACGAAGCCTTCGAGCCGGTCGAGGGCTGCATTGTCTTTCGACGCGATTACCAGGCGGCCGTCCGGCGTGACGGTGATCGTGATGGGCGGCTTCTTCGGTGCGGAGGGTCGAGCGTCGACGACGGCTGCCTGCTCCTTGGCCGGCTCTTTGTCGGCAACCAACCGCAGTTCGGCGTAGTGCGTCGGCACGCCCACAGGCGCAACGCGCCAATGGGTCGGATGGCGCTCGTCGGCCGCCGCGCTGTCTTCCAGCGGAGGCTCGGCGGACTTTTCCTCGGCCGGCGGTGGAGCATTTTTGGCGGCCGGGCGCTTGTCGTCGATGATCAATTCGTTCTCGCCCAGCGCGGGCCAGGCCCGACGTAGCTGCTCGAGCAGGCGATTCGTGTCGCCGTCGCCTAGCGGGTCGATCACGCGGACCGGCCGGGCGCCGCCGGCACTCGGCGCGTCTTCGGTCAACTCGGCCAGGAACTGCTTCACCTGTTCCAGTTCGGCGTCGTTCGCCCAGAGCAGCAGCCGGTTGTTCTCGACGTCGGCATCGACGCGGAAGCCTTTTTTCGGCTTCTTGTCGTCGTTTTGATTGCGGAAGCTGAAATAGTAAAACGGCCGCCGCGGCTCTTCCTCTTCCTCTTCCTGGCCCGACATCAGGCTATAGATCGAGCCGGCGACCGCGTCGGCCGGCAGGCGGCGCGGCAGCCAGATCACTTTCAACTGCCGGCCCGTGCCATCGAGCTCGTCGCGCATCGCGGCGATTTTCTTGTGGTCGGCCGGCGTGGCCCGGGCAAAGAGCGTCTTCGATTTCGTGTCGACTTGCAATTGCGTCCGCGGATCGAGATTGCCGATCTCTTCGAGCGTGAGCTGGAGGGCCGCGGGATCCATCGTCACGAGTTGGTACTTTTCGAGCCGCAGTGCGTCGCCGCCGTCGGAGGACGCGGCGTCGGCCGATACGGCCCCCGAGCCGGTGGCCGGCACGTCGAGCGCCTTGACGGCTCGTTCGATCGTTCGCATGTCGTCGGGCGGCGCGTTGGCGAGGATGCTGTTTGTCTGACGGTTGATGGCCAGATAAATCGGAGGGCCGCCTGGCTGCAGCATCCGCGAGACGTCTTTCCCCTGTTGCTGCATCTGAGTCATCAGCTGCAACTTTTGCTGTTGGACCTGGAGCTCCATCTGCGTGGGGCGCGACCTCGGGTCGAGGCCGAACAGGACGTAGATCGCGTCGACGACTTTCTCGGCCCGGGCGTATTGCAGCTTGAACACGCGCGGCTTGTCGAGACCATCGACGAAAGCCCGTTCCTCGTTCAGCAGCGCGCTCACCAGCCGCTGGTTGGCCACCGCGTCGATCACCAACAGCCGCCGCGTGGTCACGAGCGGAAAGACCTTGGCGTGCGGGCTGAGCACCTGCTTGACGTCGTCCTTCGCCTTGTCGACTTCCATCCCCTCGGGCAACTCGAACGAAACTTTCACAAAGTCGTACGGCTTGCGATCGTAGAGCGCTTCTTCGCTGATCCGCGGCACCAGGCTGGGATCGAGATTCTCGATCTTGAAGACGCTCAGTACGCCGTCGGCCACGAGCAGCGTGTAGCCGCGGGCGTGCAGGTGGCGATTGATCAGGTCGCGGACGTCGTCGAGCGGGTAGCTCTTCTGCGTCGTGAGGTTGAGATAGTCGTTCGGCAGCTCCTGCCAATCGAGGCTGCAGCTGGAGATGTTGGCAAGCCACTGCAGCACGTCGGGCCAGGTCTGCCCGATGAAATTGAACGGCGGCACGCGGCCGGTCTTGTCGAGCTTCACGTCGAACTCGCGTGGATCGGGCACGCGCGGCGGCTTCTCCGGCCGCTTGATGCTCGTGACTTCTTCCTCTTTTTTCTTGTCCTTGTCGTCGTCCTTCTTGTCGCCCTCTTTCTTCTCCTCGGGCTTCGCCGGCTCGCCAGGCTTGGGTTGGTTGCCACCTCGAGCGCGGGCCTGCGCTTCGGCGATTGCTTTCATTTGCTCGGGCGACATGTTGGCCGGCGCGTTAAAGTAAACCTGAGCCACGGCAGCCCTAGGCCAACAGAGACACGCCAGCGCCAGCAGAATGCCGGCGCACAGCGCAAAGGTCAATCGATCGTTGCCGGTACGTGCCACGATCTGTTCCCGAAAAAGTGTGGAAGTCCAACACCGCCGCAGGCCGACCGCCGCGGCCCGCCGCTATTATACGCGCCGACGGGCGGAACCACAAACATTGGGGGGTCGCCAACAGGAGAACTGCAAAGTAGTTTTTCCCGAACCGGCGGAACCAAGGTGGCGTAGTTGAAAGCCGCAGGGGGCATCTTTTCTGTAGGAAGGAGCCTTCGATGCATGCAGCGACGTTGCTGGATGCCTTTTCTCGGTTGGACGATCCGCGTTCGGCGCGTGGCGTGCGGCATCCGTTTGCCGGGATGGTCGTGCTGATGTTGCTGGGGATGCTGGCGCGGATTCGCGAAATGGAAGTGCTGGTCCGTTGGGCGACGATCCATTGGGACCGACTCCGCGAGCCGTTGGGCTTTGACCGCGACGACCCGCCCTGCGCCACCACCATCAGCCGCACGCTCGCCAAGTGCCGCGTGGCGGAGTTTCAAGCCGCGCTCTCCGTCTGGATGCAAGCCTGCTTGGCCGACAAGACGACAGAGGGGGTGGTCGCCGTGGACGGCAAGACGGCCAAACAAGGGCTCGACGACGCTGGCGATCCGCTGCACATGCTCAACGTGTTTGTGCATGATCTGCAAGCCGTCGTCGGCCAATGGTCGACGGGGGCCGAGAAGACCAACGAACCGACACTCCTCAGGCGACATCTTGAGGAGCTTCTCGATGCCTACCCGATGCTGCGGTTGTTCACCGGGGATGCGATCTTCGCTCAGCGCCCCTTGGCCGAGCTCGTCTGTGGTCACGGTCGCGACTATCTGCTGCAAGTCAAAGCCAATCAGGGAGACACGCTCGACGTGCTCGAAAACTGCTTTGCCCAAGCCACCGAGCGTCCACCGGCTGCGCACTCGACGAATAAAAGGGGGCTCTCGAAGAAACCCGCCGGTTATGGGTCGACCTGGAGAACGCCGACTACATCCGCGAAAGACTCGACCTGCCCGGTTGCCGCATAGCGCTGCGTGTTGATCGCGAGGTTTGCACCACCGCCGGCGAAGTTCTCTCGCGCGACGTGCGGTATTTCGTCTCAAGCCTCGATCCTGACAGCGTTACCGCTGCGGACCTCTTGCGGTACGTCCGCGACCACTGGCGGCTGGAAAACGGCCCCCACTTCTTGAAAGATCGGTGGTGGGACGAAGACCGCCACCACACCCGGCGGCCTGGCCTCTCCGCCTGCCTGGCAGCCATCAACAATGCCGCCCTCTCGATCCACCGACTCCGCTCCGACCCCAAGCTACCGGTCCGAGCTGCCGCCGACTACATCGCCTGGAACCCTGACCTCGGGCTCCGCTTGCTCAATTCGTGACTTTGCAGTTCTCCTGGGGTCGCCAACAAAAAAGGGAGCGCCCCAGGCGGTAGAGGGGGCGCTCCCACAGTGGGCCGTCGACGACAGGCGGAAAGCGTCGACGGCTCTCGGTTGGATTGGCGGAATTTGTTTGGCAGGATTTGTCCGGCCGGTTGTTGTGGGACACCGACGGCTTGAGGCGGGTTCAGTTGCTGGCGGTAGGTAGATCGCAGCAGGCGGGTCGAAAGGCTGGGTTGTGGGAAACTCGATTCACTACGCTCGTAAGTTTACAGTAGTTGTGTGAAGATTCGGCGAATCCCTGATAGAAACTCCGAGAAAGCTCGCTCGGCTGCCGGCAGCGCGTCTCCTGCCCCATTGTCATTGAAACCTTGAAAGCAAGTCGCGCATGAAACCTCAGCGTGTCCGCCAAATCCTCGCGCTAGTCGCCAATTTCACATCGCCGGATTTTCACAATTCCGCCAGCACCGCCTCGACGAACTGCCCGGTGGTCGCCTTGCCGCCGAGGTCGCCGGTCAGGTATTTGCCTTCAGCGTAGACCTTGTGGACCGCGTTTTCGATGCGGTCGGCGGCGGCCGGTTCCTTCAAATAGCGGAGCATCAGCACCGCGCTCGAGATCAGCGCCGTGGGATTGGCGAGGCCTTTGCCGGCGATGTCGGGCGCCGAGCCATGCACCGCTTCGAACACGGCCGCGCCGTGACCGACGTTGGCGCTGGGCGTGAGGCCCAGCCCGCCGACCAGGCCGCTGGCGAGGTCGGAGAGAATATCGCCGAACAGGTTCTCCATCACCATCACGTCGAAGGCGTGCGGGTCCATCACCAGCTTCATGCAAGCGGCGTCGACGATGCAGTCGTCGGACTCGATCGTGGGGAAGCCCTCGGCGACACGGCGAAACGTGCGCAGAAACAAGCCGTCACTGAGCTTGAGAATGTTCGCCTTGTGGATGCAGGTGACCCGCTTGCGGGCTTGCCGCTTCGCGGTTTCAAAGGCAAAGCGGCAGATCAGCTCAGAGGCCGGCTCGGTAATCACGCGCAAGCTCTCGACCACACCGGGCACGACTTCGTGTTCCAGGCCGCTGTAGAGACCTTCGGTGTTCTCGCGGATCACGATCAGGTCGACGTTCTCGTACCGCGACGGCACGCCGGGGATCGAGCGGGCGGGCCGGTAGTTGGCGTAGAGTTTCAATTTTTGCCGCATCTCGACGTTGACGCTGCGAAAGCCGACGCCGCTCGGCGTGGCCGTGGGGCCCTTGAGCGTGGCGTCGGTGTTGCGAATCATGTCGAGCGTCGCGGGCGGTAGCGGCATGCCGACTTGGTCGACCGCGGTTTGGCCGGCGATCACCGGCAACCATTCGACGCCAACACTCGTCGCATCGACGATGCGCTGGGCCGCCGAAGTGACTTCGGGACCGATGCCGTCGCCGGGGATGAGAGCAATGCGATACGCCATGGCGGTCTCCTGCTAAAACAATCGCGTGTTCGCCAAACCGCCCGGTTGAGCCTGCCATTGTAGCGAACCAAGGAAGCAGATTCTAGCGACCAAATGGTACCGCTAAACGACGAATAATTCTCTCGCAGAGACGCAGAGACGCGGAGAAAAGCCGAGGTGGTTCGAGAACCACGACCGCACGTCGCTACAACGAAGGCGGTTTCGGAAACCCGATTCTTTAGGTCGTCGCCTCGTCGTGCAATTGCGTCAGATTTGTCTTCCTCTGCGTCCCTGCGCCTCTGCGAGAGAATTCCCGCTCCGAAATTCGCGGGGGGGCGAAAAAGAGGCCCGGTTCCCGCCACGTGGGGAACCGGGCTCGTTGTTGCTTTGAGAATCAAACCCGCTCGACCCAGCTGAAGCCAAGCGTGGCTTTCGACTCAGAAGCAGGTGGTGGGGTCCCTAAGGGTGACCCGCCGGCCAACCTAGGTACTTCCACCTCGCTGGCTAGAACATATGTCGATCAAAGACCACCTCCTTCCTAACTAAAGTCATGGCTCGGCCAAACCAGAAAGCGATTGACGGTTCGGCGTTGCCCTCTAGTCCGTTCGGGCTGCGTCAGCCCGAACACATGCTTTCATTGTAATCGGCCATTCCGAAAGGGCTACATAGCAATTTCGGGCCAAATGGCCAATCTTTCACATGACCCAGCAGACCGGCAGGGGTTCGCGCCGGGACAAGCCGGAGACGGCCGACGAGGGAATCGGGAGGGGGAATGGCGGTACCGCTTTGTCCAGAATCCGCCAGCTCTCGCCATCAACATTGCCCGCCTGACAGCTGAAAGCTGACGGCTGGAGCGCGTTTCGCGTAACTGTAGCGGTTCTTTCGTCGTTCGCGACTGGAAAACACGATACGGCACACGCTACACGCCCGTGCGGCTCGCACTAGCCCGTCCCCCGTTCCGCCCACTCCACTTGCAGCTTCCTGCGTAGGACGGTGAGTTGCCTCCTCGTGCCGGCAACCTCGTTGGCCCGCTTGCCGCGCTCCGCGTCCGACTGGATCTTGCGCAGACCGTCGGCAGCGGCCCGATTCATATGATCGAGCGCCGTCCCCATCGCTCGCTCGGCCCCGGCGACGTCGGCATGTTCGTAGAACTGCTTGGCGTCGGCGATAAACGAGATGATGCCGTTCACCCGTTCCGGGACGAGAGTCAGCCGCACCGCTTCGACGGCTGAAGTGGCCGCGCCAAACTCCTTGGTCGCGACTAGCCGCTCCACGGCTGGGGCTGTTGGTTCGGGCGGCGCTGTCGGCTCGGGTGCTCTTGGTGTCAGCAAGAACAGCGGGCCCGGGATCAACTCTCGGTGGACGTCGCCCGGGACAAGAAACTTCGCGTGGCCATGCACCTCGACCGGTTGCTCGGTGAAGTAGATCGCGCCGGCACGCAAAGGCGCGGTGGGTGCAACGGCTTCCAGACCGAAATGCGCCTCGACGATGCTCCGCGCGGTGACCCGCTGCGCCGCCAGCGTGACGTCGACTCGATCGACCGCCTGATGATAGGCTTGGCGAAATTCGTGCGACTTCAAAACGGCCAGCACGGCAATGGCCGGGGCTGCGTTGGGTTCGGCGGCAGCAGTTGGCGTCACGAGATTTCCTCCTCGACGTATCGCTGGAGGGCGCGCGGGAAGGGCACCAGGAGCTTGTGCAAGTGACGTGCCGCAACCGCGGTCGCGGCATGAATGCATGAGATCGGCGCAATGCCTGCGCCCGCGACGGGCGTTTCGGCGCGATTGTCGCGCCGGCGCTGCGCAGCGAGATGTGCCGGATTGGCATACCGGTGCCCGGTGGGGCGCAGAGGTCAAAGGTCGGGCACTGAATGCTGACGGCTGACGGCTATTCCGGATTGGCCACGAAAAGGCACAAGGAGGCGAGACGAGATGGGACCGCCACGAACGCCAAGGGCCTTCTCGGACGCGGCGGATGGGCGAGATCGAAAGAGTTGGCGAGATCGAAAGAGTTGGCGAGGCGCTATTGGCAAGTCAGTTTGGTATCTTGAGAAGCGTCCGTCATCAGCTCTGCTCTCTCAACCCTAAACCCAATACTCTCCACCCTCACGCTGCTGGCGAATGGGAAGCCGGTGGAAAAATCTTAGAATGGGCTCGACGCAGAGTGGGAACCGATCGAATTCGCCTCAGCAGAGAGATTGAAGGGTTGTTGCGGGCGATCAACCCGTCCGATATGTTTGGTACCAGGCAGTGAATCAATGATGGCGGCATACAAGCGGTATGAATATTTCGTTGAAAAAGGTGATCCGATCGAGATCACTGAGGACGAGTTTGTAAACGCCAAGAAGGCAATGGCGTGCTTGTTTCCTGCACTCTATATCGAAGAGCAGTTCGATCTAATCTTAAAGAGTTATGCCGAATTCGAGGTGACGCTGTACAGAGTCGGCATGAAATCCGTGCTCTATTTTCCAGCCGATTGGAGCGGTAATGTCGACGATATTCTTTTAGTGAATTCTCGGATTATCGACTTTCTCACAAACTGCCGCATGTATGTGGACCACGTACCGCAAAGACTTCACAAAATTTTCGGCAATGGCCACCGGTCAATTCAAGATTTCGAAAACGCGACACATGCCGAGTATGACAAGTACTTAGGTTATCGATTCTGCTGCGCACTTCGCAATTACACACAGCACGGCGATCTGCCGGTTGGCGGACTGTATATCGATTCTAAATGGTCAGAAGACCAAACGAAATGCGAGCGTCTCATAGCCGTTCATACGATGATCGCCGATCTGCAGGAATCCGATTTCAAAAGGGCAATATTAGATGAGTTGAAGCCGGACAATAAGGGCCGGATCGATATCAAGCCTCTAATTCGGCAGAACATGGCATGTTTGGGCAGGGTCAATAAGCTTGTTCGTGAGCGACTTCGCCCGGAAGTCGATCGCTGGGAACAATGGATTAAAACCGTCGTTGATAAGTCGGAATCTGGTGCACAGCCTGTATTAGGTCACTTCGACGACGAAGGTAATCTGGTGGAAGAGGTGCGCGTCTCGAAAGATTGGGCCGAGCGACTGCGAATGCTGCTACACAAAAACTTCGTCACCACACATTACGATTTGCACTACGTCAATGGTGATGTGATAGGTCGGCAATAGGACTGCTCGGCCGAGGAGTTCATTGGACGGATACCCGGGGTGGCGATTCCGCTCGTCGACCTCGCGGGATCTTACCCCGGGCCATATTATTCAGCCCCTGCCGGGCATTCGGAGGCCAGGCGGATTGAAAAGTGAAAATTGAAAAACGGGGGAGGATCGGGGTGGCCGACCGGAGAACGAATTGTCACGGGGGGAGCGAATCTGGCTGAGAATTTTGCTCTGTGGAGTGCGCGCTGCACGCTGAGTTGACGGGCGTTGCGGCGACAGTGAGAATCCTGGGGGGACAGAAGGGGCAAAGATTTGAGGATTTTCGATGTTGATCACCGGGCGGTTTGCGATTGCGGTTCTGTTTTCTTTCTTGCTGGTCGTGGTCGGGGCGGGGCCCGTGCTGGCCGGGCTTTACCGGCTCGCGGCGGCGGGGACGATTTCGGTCAACGCCAGTAGCGATCAGACCATTGCGGTCGGCACGCCGTGGTCATTCGAGTTGACGTACGACACGGCGGCGCCGGATCTCGACGTCGAATTGACGGGTTCGGCTGATCCGACTTTCGGAAGATTCACGAATACCGCGACGCCGCCGGCGCTCGTGGCGTTTCACTATCAGGCCGGGGACTATGAGGTGACGCTGGATGATCCCGCAGATTTTGGCGAGTTCAGCAATCTGCTGGTCACTTTCACCAGCATCAATGGGATCGATATCAATTTATTTGCTCCCGATTTCTTCCCACCGTTGGCGGGAGGGCCGGTCTCCTTCCATGCTGACTTTGCCAGGTTTGGGTCGCCCCCGATATTTACGAGCGACGCCCTGCCCACGAACACCGCCATCGGCCCGGGGAGTTTTGACGACAGCAATGTCACCCTGGTGCCGCCGGCTGGCTTTGTGAGCGGCAGCAATCTGACGAGTCTAACCCTGACGGCAATTCTGCCGGGTGACTACAACACGAATGGCGTAGTCGACACCGCCGACTACACCGAGTGGCGTAACAATCTCGGAGCGCCGGCCGGCACGTTGTCTAACGACGTCGATGGCGGCACAATTGGCCAGTCGCAGTACAATACGTGGAAGGCCAACTTCGGTGCGACCAGCGCTTCCGGATCAGCCGCCTCCGAGATCCAGGCGGTGCCGGAGCCAGCAACGGCGGGACTTCTGGTGGTTGGCGGGATCATGATCGGAAATCGGCGTCGGCTGCGGAAGTGAGCTCAGCCAAACAAAATGACTCCGACAGTTGGTTGAGAGATGAGGGTTAGGGTCGAGGACCGAGTCGACATTCCCCAATCTGTAATCTTCCGCTTGCTGCCCGCTGCCTCGTCTCCGTGTGACCTCCGTTGTGAAATCCGAAGCCCGAACCTGCTGGCCGAAAATCGGGACTATACAGACGGCCACGCCGCCCTAAGATGAACCGAGCCCGATCGTGGGTGATCGTAGGGGACTGTTGCTGTCGCTCGGATCGCCGCCGGCGCTACCCGTGCGCGCAGTCTCTCGCCCCTCACGAACCAGGAGGTTTGTCACTCAGTTGAAAAGCGCGAATTCAAGGAGTTTTGTCACGCGTGGGTGCGATAAGATGCCTTATTTCGAGGGCGCCGGACGAGCGGGGACGACAGAACTCCTGAATTTTGGATTGGTGAATCGTGTTTTCAAACCACGTTCCAAATTCCAAAATTCCCCTCCCAGAGGGGGCGGAGTCGGAAGGAGTTTCAATGAACCGCAAACAACTACAAAAACTCGGCGTGCCGCCGGATTGCGCCAAGGCGGCGATTGTCGCGCTGGGGCGGGCGGCGGAGCAGGGGACCGGCATGGGGCTCAAGGGGCAGCGGGCGCGGCAGATCGTGACCGACGTCGTGCGGAATCCGCGGGCATTCGAGGCCGATCCGATCTGGGGCGAGCTCGCGCGAGAGCTGTTGGCGGCCGAGGCGCCCGTGGTCCATGAGCCGATCAGCTATCGCACCTGGGGCAGCGACATCGACGAGGCCGCCCACGTCCAGATGCGGCAGGCCTGCCAGGTGCCGATCGCCGTCGGCGCGGCGCTGATGCCCGACGCGCACGTCGGCTACGGCCTGCCGATCGGCGGCGTGCTGGCGCTGCGAGGGCGCGGTGATTCCGTACGCGGTCGGCGTCGACATCGCCTGCCGCATGAAGCTCTCGGTGCTCGACATGCCGGTCGATGCGCTGGACGAACAAGCGCAACCTGTTCGAGGAAGCGCTCAACGGCGGCACGCGGTTCGGCGTCGGCGTCGAGCACGAGAAGCCGCAGGCGCATCCGGTGATGGATCAGGACTGGAGCGTCACGCGGATCACGCGCGAACGGAAGGACAAGGCCTGGAAGCAACTCGGCACGTCCGGCTCGGGCAATCACTTCGTCGAGTTCGGCGTGCTGACGCTGCCGACGCGACGACCGCGAGCTCGGCCTCGACGCCGGCAAGTACGTCGCGCTGCTCAGCCACAGCGGCAGCCGCGGCGCGGGTGCGGCGGTCTGCAGACGTACAGCCAGATCGCCCAGCGGCTGCTGCCGAAGCGTTACAAGGACCTCGGCCGGCTGGCGTGGCTCGATCTCGAGAGCGAAGCCGGCCAGGAGTATTGGGCCGCGATGAACCTGATGGGCGACTACGCCGCGGCGAACCACGAGGTGATCCATCGGCTGGTCTCGAAGCTGCTCGGCGCGGAGATCATCGCCGGCGTCGAGAACCATCACAACTTCGCCTGGAAGGAGACGACACGGCGGCCAGCGAGCTTGATCGTGCATCGCAAGGGGGCGACGCCGGCCGGGGAGGGCGTGCTTGGGCGTGATCCCCGGCTCGATGGCCGACCCGGCCTTCGTCGTCCGCGGCCGGGGCAATCCGCAGAGCCTCAACTCGGCGTCGCACGGCGCCGGCCGGCTGCATGTCGCGCACGAGCGGCCAACGACAAGTTCCGCTTCCAGACGGTCCGCAAGGAACTGGAAGCCCGCGGCGTGCACGTGCTGGCGGCCGGCTCGGACGAAGTGCCGGGCGTCTACAAGGACATCCACCAGGTGATGGCCGCCCAGGAAGACCTGGTCGAGATCGTCGCCCAGTTCGATCCGAAGATCGTCAAGATGTGCGGCGACGGCAGCAAGGCGGAAGATTGAACTCGAACCCTTCGAGCGCAACCCCACCGTTCAATCGCGCATAGGACGAATGGCGCACGGGAATGGACTGTCGCAATCCCCCGAGGCAGGCAGGAGGGTTTGCCAGACGCCCCTCCCGAGCATCATTCGACCTATGCGTTGGATGTTCGCTACGTCTATCCCCTATACCGTAATGCAGTGGTGTCGCCCGACACGATGGGGCAGAAAGAACTGACCAGTCGGCAAATGCCGGCGGATATAGCCGATTGGCCGGAAAAAGGAAGAAGGGCCGGGCGTTCAAGGAAAGCCCCGTAGCATTGGCCGCCCAGGCCGAGCTCGTCGAGATCGTGGCCCAGTTCGACCCGAAGATCGTCCGCATGTGCGGCGACGGGAGCAAGGCGGAGGATTAGTGCCCTCGCGGTCATGTTATACTGTTTGACGTGTTTCGACGCCCCTCTCAACTGACGAGACTTTCACATGAAGGCTTTTCTCGCATCGGCACTCGGGATAATCGGAATCTGTACTCTGTTCCCGTCCACGACACAGGCGGACGATACCGCTGTCGAGATGGCCAAAGAAGATGCCAAGGCGGTTGCGTCGTCGAGGCAGCCGGCGGAGCAAATCTCCTTGGATCTTTGGATCGTGACGTTGGGCAACGACGACGAAGATGCAGACGGTGAAGAACTGGATCGGCTGATCGCCCGAGCTAGCAACCTGCCGACCGTCATCGGACGCCTTGACGACGTTCGCGCGCTCCTGAATCGCCTAACAGAACGCAAAGCCATCCGTGCAATCCAGGAGTATCGCCTGACGACGCTCGACAGAAGCCTGACGAATGTGCTGTGTGGCGAGCGAGTCCCTCAGATCACCGGCGTGACGCTCAGCGACCGCGGCCGAACAAACAACATTATGCTCCAGCAGGTGGGAACAGCCGTCGAGCTGACGCCCATGATCGGCGATGACGACATGATCCGCGTCCGCGTATCCATTGAGAAAAGCGGCCTTGAACAGTCGCACGACGTGACGATCGCCGTCCCGTCGAAGGGCAAAGCGGTCTACGCTTCCAAGGTGACCTCGGCCAGCGTCAAGACGAGCGTATCGCTTGAGAGCGGCGGCGCCGTGCTCGTGGCGCAAATAACGGACAGCAAAAAAGTGAAGTCGGAATTGGTGATTCTGTCCGCTACGGTCGTCCAGCCGAAGCCAGCCGCAAGGGATGAACAAGCACTTGCCCCAGGCGACTGATCGCGGTCGCCCGAAGTCAACCGTTTCATGAAGAACTTGCCGCCGAGACCTGAGATTGAAGCGATCGCCCGGCGCGTCGTCTGGTTTGAAGCTCCGTCTCAGGCGATCGGATCCCCGGCTCGGTTCGTTGCGTACGCGATGACCTATGGCGACGATGCCGACATGCGGGTCCTCCGGAAGCACTTGTCCGACGATGAATTACGTGAAGCGATCGAGAAAGCGCCCGCAGGAATCTTCGATCCGCGTTCGTGGGCGTACTGGAATCTCAAGCTGGGTCGCTATCCGACGCCGCCGATGCCCGAGCGGGTAATTCGGGCGGTTCCGCACTGCAGCTGATTGTCGCCCTCAGTTCTGATCCGGCCGCGGCCGTTCGCTGGTGAGGTTGCGGCGGAGGTAGGCGGCCCGCTCGATGTTGCGGTCCGAGGTGTCGAGTTCCATGCCGGTGAGCTTTTGCAGGTGGGCCGGCTGCGTGTGGATGAAGAGCTTGTTGACCGTGGGGATTTCGAGGTCGCTGATCAGGCCGAGGTTGACCCCCATCCGCACGCTCGAGAGCAGGTGCATCGTCTCTTCGGAGCTGATCGTCTGCGCGGTGCGGAGGATGCCGTAGGCGCGGCTCACCCGGTCGTGGAGCGTCTCTTGGCTCTCGCGGATCAGGAAGTCGCGGGCCTGCCGCTCGTAGTCGATCAGCACGGGCACCACGTCGGCCACCTTCTTGGTCAGCTCTTCCTCGCTCATGCCGAGCGTGATTTGGTTGCTGATCTGGTAGAAATCGCCCATCGCCTGCGAGCCTTCGCCGTACAGGCCGCGGACGGCGAGGTTGATCTTCTGCAGGCTGCGGAAGACTTTGTCGATCTGCCGCGTGATCACCAGCGCCGGCAGGTGGAGCATCACGCTCACGCGGACGCCGGTGCCGACGTTCGTGGGGCAGGCCGTGAGGTAGCCGAAGCGGTCGCTGTAGGCGTAGGTGACGTGGGCCTCGATCAGGTCGTCGAGTTCGTTGATTTGCTCCCAGGCGGTGGCGAGGTCGAGCCCGCTCTTGAGCACCTGGATCCGCAAATGGTCCTCTTCGTTGATCATCACGCTGAACTGCTCGCCGGGGATCGATGGCCACGCCGCGGGCCCCTTCGGCCTCGGCATGCTCGCGGCTGATCAGCTGCCGCTCGACGAGGAACTTGCGATCGACCTCTTCCAGCGCGCGGACGTCGACGTAAATCAACTGGCCGGAAAACTGGCCGGCGCCGTGCAACGTCGCCACGCGCTCGCGCAGAATCCGGCCGACTTCGTCGCGGTCGCTCTCCGTGGCCCGGGCGATGAACGGAAAATCGGCCAGGTTGCGCGCCAGCCGGATGCGGCTCGATGATGACGATGTCGGACTGCGGGCCGGAGCCCCGCAACCATTCACCGCTCGTCTTGGCCAGTTCCTCGAGGTCCATGATGTTCACGACTTGGTCGGCTCCCGTGACGATTCGATCTTGCGAATTTCGTCGCGCAGCTCCGAGGCCCGCTCGTAATCTTCGCCGGCGACGGCTTCTTTCATCTGTCGCCGCAGCACGATCAATTGCGTTTGCTGCTCGGCGTTGCTCGCGCCGCGCTTGGGCACTTTGCCGACGTGCCGCGTCTCGCCGTGGATGTTCAACAGCAGCGGCTCGAGCTCCGCGCCGAAGCAGACGTAGTCGTGCGGGCAGCCGAGCCGCCCTTGTTTGCGGAACTCCAGGAACGTGATGCCGCAGACCGGGCAGGTCCGCTCATCGAGCCGGGCCAGCTCTTCGGCCGTTTCGCCGACGGCCAGATGCTGGGCCAGCAGGCCGGCCATCGTGGGCAGCGTCTCGTCGGCTTCCTGCACGGCCGGCGCCAGGAACTTATGCGCGCAGTCTTCGCAGAGATGCAGTTCGTTCGGCTTGCCGTCGACCAGGTCGGTGATGTGGAACGTGGCCGGCTTGTCGCACTTTTGGCATTTCATCGCTGGACTCCCGCGTCGCGCGCGAACCGGACTCGGCCGGATCGCCACTATTACCATGATAGCCAATCGAGAGAGCCAAAGAGCGCGACGCGCAAAATATCGCCGTGTTCCGTCAAGGCCGCTAGCGACTGTTTCGGATCGTCGGCGGCTGGAACACGGCTAAAAGGATTCTAGCCAGGGGGAATCGAGTGTCAAGATGAAGTGCCGAATGGCAAGTAGGTGGGACGAATAGGCGACTTGGCCTGCAACTTGGTAGCGTGCCGTGGTACGATAACCACCACACTCACCCTCCACACTCCGAACGGCAATCCGTACCGCCGATGGCCCACTTTCCCGACTTTGCGACCTTCTCGAAGCTCGCCACGACGGCCGACTACGTGCCCGTCTATCGCCGCGTGCTGAGCGACGTGCTCACGCCGGTGAGCGCGTTTCACAAGATCGACGACGGCGGCAGCGCCTGCCTGTTCGAGAGCGTGATCGGCGGCGAGAAGGTGGGACGCTACAGCTTCCTGGCGGCGGAGCCGTTTCTGGTCATGGAAGCACATGGCCTACGGACTCAGCTGTTCTGCCCAGACGAGGCACTCATGGAGCACGTAACGAGTGTCACCGCCCCGTTTCTCGATAACGATACCCGCTTGATGTTCTTCGCGAGCAACGTGCAAGCAATCCGCGTGGCCAAGGTGCCGGGCTTGCCGCCTTTCACCGGCGGAGCGGTCGGCTACGCAGGCTACGACACGGTCCGCTACGTCGAGCACTTACCGAATGCCCCGACCGACGACCGCGAGCTCGCCGACCTGTCGTTCGCGTTCTACGACCACATGATCGTGTTCGACAACGTGCAGAAGACCGCGATCGTCGTCGCGCTGGCCAAGGTCGCCGGCGAACTCGCTTCAGCGAGCTCTCTGCGCTGCGTACGAAGATGCCTGTCGGCGCGTCGATCGCCTGGTCGAGAAGCTCGCCTCGCCGAAAGGCGACCTGAAGCCCGTCGACGTCGACACCGGCGGCGACGGCCACGCTCAAGTACACGTCGAACTTCACGCAGGCGCGAGTACGAAGACGCGGTCCGCAAGTGCGTCGAGTACATCCGCGCCGGCGACATCTTTCAGGTGGTCCTCAGCCAGCGGCTCGCGGTGCCGCTCGCGGTCGATCCGTTTGAAGTCTATCGCACGCTGCGGGTGGTGAACCCAGCCCGTTCATGTTCTTCCTGCGGACGCCCGAGTGTACGCTCGTGGGCAGTTCGCCGGAGATCATGGTCCGGGTGGTGGACGGCAAGGTGACGGTCCGCCCGCTCGCCGGCACGCGCCGCCGCGGCGCGACCGACGAGGAGGACCAGCGGCTCGCCGAAGAACTGCTGGCCGACCCCAAGGAACGGGCCGAGCACGTGATGCTCGTCGACCTCGGCCGCAACGACGTCGGCCGCGTCGCCGAATACGGCAGCGTCGAAATCTCCGACGTGATGGTCATCGAGCGCTACAGCCACGTGATGCACATCACCAGCAACGTGACCGGCCAGCTGCCCGACGACCGCGACGCCTTCGACGCCCTGGCCGCCTGCCTGCCGGCCGGCACGGTTTCCGGCGCCCCGAAGGTGCGGGCGATGGAGATCATCGACGAGCTGGAGCCGCCACCGCCGCGGCCCGTACGCCGGCGCCGTCGGCTACATCGACTTCGCCGGCAACATGGACACCTGCATCGCCCTGCGAACGATCGTCATCCAAAACGGCACCGCCTACGTGCAAGCCGGCGCCGGCATCGTCGCCGACAGCGTCCCCGCCACCGAGTACGAAGAAACGCTCAACAAGGCCCGCGGGCTGCTGAAGGCGATTGAGATCACCGAGCAGCGGGCGAAAGCGTAGTGCCGCCATGGTGGTGGCAGCCGTTTGGCCAATTGCTGCTATAATCCAGCTATGTCCATCGTCTCCTCGCCAACCGCTGGCTTTCCAGAATTCCTTCCTCCAGGCCGGTTCAGTACTGCCCAGTATTTGCGCATGATCGAGGCGGGTGTGATTGGCCCGGATGATCACGTGGAGCTAATCGAAGGGATCGTTGTCGAAATGTCACCCGCTGGAATTCCGCACAACGGCTTTCTTATCAATATCGTCGATCTGCTTGCACCATTGCTCGGGCGGTTCAAATTTGCCGTTCAGGCAACTTTGACGGTTGCGGAAGGGCAGGTCTTTGACCCGGACTTCATGCTCCTCGATCGACGTCCCGATAATTTCAAGTCAAAGTTGCCAGACGCTTCCGACGTTCGTCATGTGATCGAGGCGGCAGAGTCGTCGCTGGCACGCGATCGAAAGGTGAAAATGCCAATCTACGCCAGCGCCGGCATCCCGGAGTATTGGGTCGCCGATCTGGAACATGAGACGTTGATCATCCACCGCGATCCTGAGCCAGGCGGCTATCGGATCGTTGAGACGCGCAGTGGTGACGACGTCGTGTCGCCGCTCGCCGCGCCGGACTTCTCATTTGCAGTGCGAAGAGCGTTCGACTGACGTAGCGTGATGAAAATCCCATTGAAGGCTTTGGTTCTGCTGTTCGCGGCGCTCATCGATGCGCAGGCAGTCTTTGCCGAAGATGCTGGGCCAAGCTGGGCCGCATCGCCGGCCGCGATCGCCCGTGCGTCGCGGAGCAAGCCGAATTCCAATTTTGATGAGGCCAAGGTCGGTACCTACCAACTCTCCGATCTGCTGATGGCCGCGGACGGCTCCCGCGTCACCCGCGAAGCCTGGCCGAAGCAGCGCGCAAAGCTATTGAAGCTCTTCGGCGACGAGATGTTTGGTCATGCGCCGATCGGCCGGCCCGAGAAGCTTGCATTTCGCGTGCTGGAACAAGATCCGCACGCACTCGATGGCAAGGCAACGCGGAAGCTGGTCGAGATTTCGTTCGACACGCCGCACGCGGGCCGCTTCAATTTTCCCGTGCAGCTCTATTTGCCAAACGACGCCGAAGGGTCGGTGCCGACGCTGGTGTTGCTGCAGTTCGAAGGGCTCACCGACCCGGAAACGCCGCGGATCATCGAACGCGGTTGGGGCCTGGCGATTCTCGACCGCACGAAGCTCGCAGCCGATGATGCGAACACTTTCCGCGACGGCGTCATCCACGCCTTCTCGGGCGACGGCGAGCTGGCGCCCGATGCCTGGCAGGCGTTCGGTGCTTGGGCCTGGGGCGCGAGCCGCGTGATGGACTATCTCGCAACTGATCCGGCCGTCGATGCCAAGCGAGTCGCCGTGGTTGGCTTCTCGCGGATGGGCAAGACCGCACTCTGGGCCGGGGCGAACGACGAGCGGTTTGCGGCCGTCGTCTCGAACGAATCCGGCGCCGGCGGGGCGGCCCTCTCGAGCCGGCTCTATGGCGAGACGATCGAAGACTTGAATGTCCGCTTCCCGCATTGGTTCGCCAAAAACTATCGCAAGTACAATCGCCGCGAGGGCAGTTTGCCGTTCGACGACCACCAACTGCTGGCCCTGATCGCCCCGCGACCGCTGTACGTCGGCAGCGCGGACGAAGACCTTTGGTCCGACCCGCGCGGCGAGTTCCTGGCCTGTGTCGCCGCTTCACCCGTGTACGAATTGCTCGGTTTCGACGGTTTGGGAACCGATCGTATGCCGCCGCTCGAACAGCCCGTCGCCACCGGTCGGATCGGCTACCACGTCCGCCGCGGCCCGCACGCCTTCACCGACTACGACTGGCAGCGGTATCTCGACTTCCTCGACCGGCAACTGCCAGCGGCCGAAGGGGCCCGGTCGCAATAATTCCGTCGATTGTCTTCGGGCGTCGGCCGGCGATACAATGACGGCAGGTCCTAGAGGGACACGATGCCATGCACGACCAATCGCTCACCGGACATTTCCTGGTCGCCTCACGCTACTTGCGCGATCCGAACTTCGCCAAGTCGGTGGTGCTGATGATTCGGCACGACGACGAAGGCGCGGTCGGCGTCGTGATCAATCGGCCGGCAGATAAGACGGTCCGCGAGGTGTGGGATTCGATCGGCTTCGACCCGTGCGATCGCGACGAGCGGATCTACGTCGGCGGGCCGGTCCCAGGACCGTTGGTGGCGGTGCACTTGCTCGAACCTTATTCCGAGCGTGAAGTGCTGCCCGGCGTGCACGTCTCGATGCACCGCGATGCGATCGACCTGATTGTGCGGAAAAAGGACCAGCCGCTGCGGCTCTACAGCGGGCACGCCGGCTGGGGCAGCGGCCAGCTCGAAAGCGAGCTCGAAGCGGGCGGCTGGCTGAGCATCGAAGCCACCAAGGACGATGTCTTCGCCGATCACGAATCGATCTGGAAAAACGTCACCGAGCGGATCGGCCTGGAGATCATGGCCCCGCACCTCGACGAGAAACTGGTGCCTCCCGATCCGTCGTTGAATTAGTTGCCGGGCCGCTGCTCAGACCTTTTGGGGCGCTTCGCGATCGACCCATTCTTCCCGCCGCTCCAGGACTTCGATGCGATCGCTTAAGCCGGCGACGAGGTTGCGCAGATCGGCTATTTCGGCGTAAGCGCCCTCGCCGATTCCGCGCGGCAGATCAATCGCAAATGGATGCTGCTGCCGATAGGCCGCTGTGACCGGGCCGTACTCATTGTATTGTGCCTGCTGCGATTCGCGCTGCAACAGTTCCACAACACGTCGGTACAAATCCTTGTATGACCCTTGAAAAGCACCATGGTTCCAAGCGTTGCAGAGGGCGACTGTAAATGCTCCGCCGTGCTCGTATCCGGCGGAGGTGAATCCATCTCGGCAGCCGCCGAAATGGATCATCTGCCGCGCATCTCCGGCTGAGCACGGCCCGCACGCCGTGACTGTCGCCCCGAAACGACCAAGCGAATCGGAGTGCCCCGAGATACGTTTCGCATCAGGCGATAGTTGGTGCCGGAGTTGCAGCTATCGCTGAGCATCACCAGCCGTGTGCCCTCGCTGAACTTCGGCCAGATTTCATTTAGCTCGTCGTCAATCACCTCGCGGTCATAGGCCACCAGGGTTTCATCCTGTCCGTCGGACTCGTCGCCCGAAATGTCGGGTTGTTGCCCGCCGTTACCGGAAAAGTACAACAGAAACAAGTCGTCGCGTCGGACTCGCTTGGCAGCCGTTTCGAGTTGCTTGATGATTGCGTCGCCGGTCGCTTCCTTTGTCTTGAGCGTCGTGATTTGGTAACCGAGCGGCTCGACAATTCGGCGAACATTGTCCACGTCGAGTTCGCAGCCCCAACAGCCGGCTCGGCCATCCCAACCGCCGTAAGCATTTGGATCCACTGAAGTCAGCCCGACCAACAATGCGTAACCGCGCGACATAGCTATCTCCTTGAGACAATCGAGAAGGAAAAAGATGGACCAGTGAGCGAGTCAACGGCCGGAGCAAGGATCAGAGATTGTGCGATTCAACGAACACGCCTTCGCTCGCTACATCTTGCGCGGATTATACTGCCGCAATTTCGGCCGAGAAGTAGGCATCCGTGTATTTGTCGCAAACGCGCCCTGCTGGCAATTTGCCGTTCTTTGCCACTCTTCCGCACCGATGTCGGATTACCCAAAAAACTCCATCCAACCGCTGGAGTACGGGCGGCTCTCGCCGGTTGCCCAGCATCGCGCGTAACGCCGTTGGCCCACCACGGGACCTCATTGCTCTGCAGGGGCAGTCTTTTGAAAATCAGGACATGGGATGACACCGGGACCGACCGCGTGGCGATCTGGAAAAACGTCACCGAGCGGATCGGCCTGGAGATCATGGCCCCGCACCTCGACGAGAAACTGGTGCCTCCCGATCCGTCGCTCAATTGAAGCTCGACGTCGATGCAGTGCCGTCCACACGATCGGCAAGGTCGCCGACAGCACTCCGCTCAGGTTTTGGCGAGTCAAAGCAATTGCTTGCCGGCAACGCTATCTGCCGGTCGATGATTTCCCAAGGCAAGAAAGCCATCTTCTTGTTCAGATGCCACGACGGATCGAAGCGATGGGCGGTAGTCGTACAGTTTTGCTGCTGTTGTTCATGATCGTCGCCGCGGCCGTCGAGTGCCGCTTGGCGTCGGCGGCCAATGGGCCGGGCACGCTCCTGCAATGGGGCTACGGTCCCAGAGAACGTGGCGGCCCCGATCTCAACGAGCCGCTGATTACCGACCGGCCCGATTTCACGCAGTCGCCGGTCACGGTCGGCATGGGGGTGCTGCAGTTCGAAGGCGGCTACACGTTCACTTACGATGCCACCAACCAAGGACACACCAGCGAACATTCCTTCCCCGAAGCGCTCTGGCGGATCGGAATGCTCGCCGAATGGTTCGAGCTCCAAGTCGGCTGGAACTACGGCAGTTCGGCCGAGACGGTGTTTGGCGCCGGCGACAAGAATCTCGCAGGCGCAAGACCTCTACCTCAGCACCAAGCTCGCGCTCACCCCGCAGCACGACTGCTTGCCCGAAACCGGCGTACTGCTACAGATGATGGTGCCCACCGGTTCGCCGGATTTCACGGCCGGCCAGGCGCTGCCGGGCGTGAACTTCGTCTACAGTTGGGATTTGAGCGACAAGTTCGACGTCGCCGGCAGTACGCAAGCCAATCGAGCGCTCGACGACAACGGCAACGATTTTTTCGTCGAATTCGCGCAGTCGCTCACGTCGGGCTATAGCTGGACCGATGAACTCGGAAGTTTCGCCGAGTGGTATATGTTCGCGCCGGCTGGCGCGGAGACAAGCCGAAATCAACAGTACTTCGACACCGGTTTCACCTACCTGTTCACCGACAACTTCCAGTGGGACATCCGCGCCGGCGTCGGGCTCAACCAGGCGGCCGACGATTTTTTCACCGGCACCGGGCTGTCGTTCCGGATGTACTAGCCAAGATTACTAAGGGCTCGCCGAGGCTTGACCCCAGCCACCGGTCGTGAGCGCGTCGTCGTCGTCGTCGAGCGATGCTTCGGCGAACGACTCGTCCGTCTCCCAGACTACGACCTTCGAGGCCGTGACGCCCGTGTCAGCCAGCAACTGCGGGCAGACTTCCGTGAGCAGGTAGGTCGCCATGTTCTCGGCGGTCGGATTATTCGGCAACACGAAGAACTTGCACGGCTCGACTTGCTTGATCGCGCGGATGCCGTTCTCGTCGGCCTCGTTGAGCACGAAGCCGTGGTCCCAATGCTCGTCGAGCCAGCCTTTGAAGAGCCGCTTCAAGTCGGCGAAGTCGATCACGCGGCCGACGTCGTCCGTTTCCCGGGCAGTGACGTAGAAATCGGCGATGTAATTGTGGCCGTGGAAGAACTCGCACTTGCCGCCGTGGCGATGGAGCCGGTGTCCGGCGCAGAATTTCACGCGGCGCATGATGGTGAGGTTCATAAGGTACACTATCTATGGGGGCTAAGTGGGCCGCGCTGTCCATTCCTTTGCGGCAGATTATCCATTTTCACGCGCCGCCGTCCGCTTGGGAAGGGACCGCTACGCTCGCCCCGCGCGGCATGATGGAGCTAACTCGTTGTGCGGCAACCGCTTTGAATCAGGTGGTGTAGAAAATGCCGGGCGATTCGATTTTCCTGGTCGCCAACTCGCCTCACTCTGCGGGATTTGCCGAGGATTTCGACGGTTGCCGAGGCCGCGAGGAATAGTTTTGGCTTCCGACCGCCTCCCATACTGTTGCACCAACCATTTCGGCAGTAGATTAACATCTCGTGAAGCTGCCGTTTTCTTGAGCGAGATTCATGGGGGAGTAATGATGATGCTCACAGAGAAGACCGACGGACGTCGGCGCGCCGTGCGAGATCGCGCCGATTTCACTTACGTTCAGCGCGAGGAGTTTTGCCGGTTGCTGCTGAGCACCAGGAGAATGGTTCGCTCGGACGAACCGGATCGAAATGTTCGCGGCTTGCTCGACACAGAGACGGGCAAGCGATTTCTCATCGAGCAGGAAAAGCTCTTCGGCAAATAATGGTCGCAGAGGCTCCAGCGGCTCGGCGTCGACTTCGCCGTCGCGGCGCTGATGGTGTTGTTTGAAGAGCTGGAGCGGGGCATGTGGCAGCGGCCGTTCAAAGCGGGTGATTTGGTCGTCTATCGACGGAGAAAGAACACCACCCACCCAGGACGACGTGCCCAAGAGGTCGAGGGCGCGGCCCACGGCGACTTGTACCACTACTTCGTCGAAAAGTCGTGGTTCGTCGATCGCATCGAAGGCGACGGAAGCCTGCTGCTGAAGACCCGCCGCGGCAAGACGCACGTCGTCGTATCGGACGACCCCAATCTGCGGCACGCCACGTTCTGGGATCGAATTCGCTATCGGAAGCGATTCGCTGAGCTGCAAGAAACTCCCGATCGTTAGCCGGCGGCAGATCGGCGCGACGCGCCGTTGATCGCGTCTCTTCACACATTCTTCATGTTCCCGTGGACAATGGAAAGCGTGTGGAATTCGCCTGCAACGCTGCCGTGATTCGGACCCATTTGGATTGACATGATATTCGCCCGGCAGTTTCTACTGATTTTCGCCCTGTTGGCCGTGCGCGCACCGATAGCGGCCGCCGACGGGCCCGCAGCGCCAGCGGGCCATGAACTTCGACGCTTCGACGCGCCGGAAGCGACCCAAGCCGTGGCGGTGGACGCAACCTCTTTCTACGCGATCGACAATAGCGTGATCGCTAAATACTCCAAGACGACGGGAAAGCGAAGTAAAGTCTGGAGGGCGTCTGCCGAGTTGCCGCTCGCGCATCTCAACTCCGGCGTCGTCCTCGACGGTCGACTCTACTGTGCAAATTAAAACTTCCCCAGCTACCCGGAAGCCAGCTCGATCGAAATCTGGGACACCGATTCGCTCGAGCACGTCGGCACCCACAGCCTCGGCATCTACGAAGGCTCGCTGACCTGGATCGACTGGCACGACGACGGCTGGTGGGCGGTGTTCGCCCACTACACCGAGAAAGTGAACGACGATCCGCACGCCAAAGAGCGCGCTGGACGTCGCTGGTGCGGTTCGATCGCCAGTGGCGTCGCACGGCCGGCTGGACGTTTCCGCCGGAAGTGATTGCACGCTTCGAGCCGCACAGTTGCTCCGGCGGCTCGTGGGCGCGAACGGTCGGCTCTACTGTACGGGCCACGACCGCGGCGAGCTGTACGAACTCGCATTGCCGCAAGCTGGCGCGTCGCTGTATCTCCTACAGACGATTGCCGTTCCCATCACCGGCCAAGGTTTCGCCTGGGACCGCAGCGAGCCGGGCGTGCTCTACGGCATCGACCGGCCGGGGCGGCAGGTCGTCGTGGTGAAGGTGCCAGCGTCGGCGCCGATCGCGCCAACAGGCGCTGTATCGGCTGCTCGCCGGTAGGCGATCGTGCCAGACGGGCAACCGTTTTGTCCGGCAGCCCGGCAAATTCCGACGCCTCGGCCGACGCGGCAAAACTCAGCCATTCCGGGCGACAAACCGGCACGTGTAACCGCCGGGCCACGGCACGCCACTCTCTTAGTGACGGGCCGTCGTGCGTCACGTTTTCGGTTCAAAATGACACTGTTTTGCGGGTGCGAGGCGTCCGACTTCGGGCCGAGCGCGCCGCTGGAGAAAATCATGAAATTCGGAATGTTCGGAGCTTGTGTGCTGGCCACGGTGTTGGCCGGTGGCGTGGGTGTGAGTGGTCTTGCCGCGAATGGGCCGCTCGGCGACGATATGCCGGAGGCGCGGCCGCTGCGGATGCTGGTGAGCGGTCAATTCGGTCGCCTGCTCACCTTGCGATCGGAACTTGGCATCACCACGGAACAGCGCGAGCAGATTCGCGGCATCGTCAAGAGCCATCGCCAGGAGCTTGCGGCGGTGCTGAAACCCGTGGCCGAAAAGCGGCGCACACTGCGTGACGCCACATTGGCCGAGAACCCAAGCGAAGCGACGATCCACGCCGCAGCCGACGAGCTCGGCAAGGCGATCGGCGACGCGGCGGTGGTCGGCGCAAAATCAAGGCCGAAGTTCACCAGGTGTTGACCCCGGAACAACGCGAGAAGGTCACGGAGTTTCGCCACGATACGGAAACGGCTGTCGACAAGTTCCTCGCGGAAATGGCCGACGCCTCATGACGGCGGCGTTACAAATCAATAGCGGCGCCGCACTCACGCTCGCGTGGGTGCGGTCCGCTTTGTTGACCATGACCGACGGAATCGGCGGGGCGAAGGAGTCACGGCGAGTGGCCAGAGCGGATGACGCAGTGCTTGCCGACGTGGAGGCCGCGGCCGACGGCGATGGCGACGCCTACCGTCGCATCATCGACCGTCACCAAGCCACCATTGCGCGACGCAT
>CAWKBR010000021.1:0-86296 GCA_963847875.1 uncultured Planctomycetota bacterium
TGAGCCCGAGTACGTTTGACTCGGTCGAGGAACTCACAAGTGCGCTCGCCAATGTTCGCTGCGCCGACAGGCAGTCGTTATGACGAACGTAACGATTCTGACGATTCTAGCGGCCACAAAGACGAAGAACAAAAGGCCACGTCCGATTTCGCGTTGATATCTTCGCCAAACTAGCCGGAAAACGCGACCGTGTTTGCGGTGGGGCAGAGGGTCGAAGACTTCGGATCATGTGCGCATCGCGACCTACGCTTGGTCAGCGACTCGAGGGTATCGCTCAACGCGATGCTCGACACAAGTGTTGCGCAGTCGACGCTCGGCATTCAAGGAATTCGTCCGCCAATTACGAGAGATCCCATGAACTCATCCAACGTCACCACCTCAGACCAAGTGGACGTCGTTCTGGTCGGCGCCGGCATCATGAGCGCAACGCTGGCGGCGATTCTGAAAGAGTCGAGCCCAGCTTGAAGATCGATCTTCGAGAAGCTGGGGAGTGCAGCGCATGAGAGCTCCAACGCCTGGAACAACGCCGGCACCGGCCATGCCGCGTTGTGCGAACTGAACTACACGCCGCCCCGCAGCGACGGCAGCATCGACATTTCCAAGGCCCTGACGGTGAATACGGAGTTTGACGTCTCTCGCCAATTCTGGAGCTATCTGGTCACCAAGGGGGCCATCAAAGATCCGCAAGCTTTCATTCATCCGGTGCCACACTTCAGCTTTGTGGCGGAGCGGACAACGTGGCGTTTCTTAAGAAGCGGTTTGAAGCACTATCGGCCCATCATCGTTACCACGGGATGGAGTACACCGCGGACAAAAAGCAAATCGACGATTGGATTCCACTCGTCATGGAAGGCCGCGACCCGAGCGAAGTCGTGGCGGCGACGCGGATGGCGACCGGCACCGACGTTGATTACGGCGCGCTCACCAATGTGCTGCTCGACTCGTTGAGCGATCGGGAAGGATTCGCAGTCCACTACAACAGTCGAGTGCAAAACCTGCGCCGCGAGGGCAACTTGTGGAACCTGGAGGTAAGGGACGAACAATCCGGCCAGCACCGGGCGGTCCAAGCAAAATTCGTGTTTCTCGGCGCCGGCGGCGGGGCGCTTCCGCTGCTGCAAAAGTCCGAGATTCCGGAGGGACGGGGGTATGCGGGTTTTCCCGTGAGCGGTATTTGGTTGCGGTGCGATAACCCAGAAGTCGCATCCGCCACATGGCGAAAGTCTATGGCAAAGCGTCGGTCGGATCACCTCCGATGTCGGTACCCCATCTCGATACGCGACACGTCGAGGGAAAAATCTCGCTCTTGTTCGGTCCGTACGCGGGATTCTCGACGAAATTCCTGAAACACGGATCGTATCTCGATTTGTTCAGCTCGATCGACCCGGAAAACATTCTGCCGCTTTTGGCGGTCGGCCGGGACGACGTGGCCCTTACCGAATATCTGATTGGCCAGGTGCTGGAGACTTCCGAAGAGCGATTCGCGGCGTTGCGCGAATTCTATCCGCAGGTCGACGAAAAGGACTGGCGGCTGGAAGTCGCGGGCCAGAGAGTTCAGATCATCAAGAAGGATCCCACGCACGGCGGCGTGTTGGAATTTGGCACAGAGATCGTCGCCGCCGCCGACCATTCGCTGGCCGCTCTGCTCGGTGCTTCGCCTCGCGCTTCGACGGCGGTCTGGATCATGGTCAGCCTGATCGAAAATTGCTTCGCCGACCAACTTACGAACGGCGGTTGGGCCGATCGCTTGAAGAAGATGATTCCCTCTTACGGTCAGTCGCTGGTCGACAATGCCGCACTTTGCCGGAAAGTGCGGGCCGATACGGCTGCGATCCTCCATATCAACGATATACCATCATGTTGCGCGCCTATTATCTCTACACCGGCCACGATGGCCACTCCCACGTCCTGCGTGGGCGCCTAGTCGACCACGAAGTGACTGCGGCCGAGTCGGTCATGTGGGCGGAGTCGCCGCCCCATTCGTCGCTCGATTGGCACAATTCGCCCACCACCCAATACGTGATCACCTTGGCGGGCGAACTGGAGTTTGTGACACAAGCCGGGGAAACCTTTACGATCCGTCCGGGAGAGATTCTGGTGGCGACGGATACCACGGGGACGGGCCACAAGTGGCGGCTGGTCAATGAGCAGCCCTGGCAACGGGCCTACGTCGTGTACGACGAGAAGACGAATATCAATTTCCAGGCGGACAAGGCGACAGAGCCGATGGCCATCTGCTCGTAATCGTTCCGCCCTTTCCACAAACTGGAGCGACCCGTGACAGAATTTCGTAGCGAAACTGACAGCCTTGGACAGGTAAAACGTTGCCACCGACAAGCTTTGGGGCCTCAGACGCAACGCTCGCTCGAGCACTTCAGCATTGGCCAGGACCTGATTCCCCGGGAGATGATCACGGCCTATGCGATCCTGAAGCGGGCGGCCGCAACCGCCAATCATGCGGGCGGCCGGCTCGACGACAGTCGCTACGCACTGATCGTCAAGGTCTGTGACGAAATCCTCGCTGGGCAGCATCACGACATGTTTCCGCTGCACGTCTGGATGACCGGCAGCGGCACGCAATTCAACATGAACGTGAATGAGGTGATCTCGAATCGCTGCTGTCAATTGGCCGGTACGCCGCTCGGTAGTAAGCAGCCGGTGCATCCCAACGACCACGTGAACATGTCGCAGTCGTCGAACGACACGTTTCCTTCGGCGATGTACATTGCCGCCGCCTGCAACGTCAACAAGCGACTGGTCCGTGCAATTACGGATTTGCGCGATGCGATTGCGGCCAAAGCCAAGGAGTGGCAAGACATCGTGAAAATTGGCCGCACTCACATGCAAGACGCAACGCCGATCACGCTGGGCCAGGAGTGGTCGGGTTACGCCGGACTCTTAACCGACGATCTCGAACGGATTGCCGATTCGCTCAAGGGAGTCTATCGGCTGGCGCTCGGGGGTACGGCCGTCGGCACGGGCATCAACGCCGCGCCCGGCTTCGCCGACGCTGCCACGGCCGAGATCGCCCGATTCACGGGTCTGCCGTTCGTCAGTGCGCCGAACAAGTTTACCGTCCAGGGTTCGCACGATGCGTTGGTGCAGCTTTCGGGTACCTTTCGCACGCTCGCCGCGTCGCTCTACAAAATCGGCAATGACATTCGCCTGCTGTCCTGCGGACCGAGGGCCGGCTTTGCCGAATTGCTCATTCCCGAAAATGAGCCGGGCTCGTCGATTATGCCGGGCAAGGTCAATCCTACACAGGCCAAAGCGCTGACGATGCTATCGGTCCAAGTAATGGCGAACGACGTGGCGGTTGGCTTCGGTGGCGCCGGCGGCTATCTGGAAATGAATGTCTACAAGCCGCTGATGATTCTAAATGTTACCCATTCCATCACTCTTCTACGGACGGGTGCACGAACTTCCGTAAGTACCTCGTCGAAGGGACTTCGCCAAACCTGAAGAAGATTGCGGAATACGTCGACCGCTCGCTGATGCTGGTAACGGCACTGGCACCGGTGATCGGCTACGACAAGTCATCGAAGATCGCGCACTTTGCGATCGATCATGACCTCACGCTCAAGGCGGCCGCATGAAACTCGGTTATGTCAGCGAGCAGGAATTCGACAGCGTGGTCGACCCCACGAAGATGGTCCAACCCTACGTCGCAACTGCCACTTGAAACCCGCTGGCTGGCGATTGGCCTATCGTGGCGTCCGACGTGATCGCCGGCCGTGAAAACTTCTCGACTCCCTGCAAGGCACGGAAGACGGGCAACGGAGCCCGGATCTCGCCGGGTGTCCGTGTGCGGAAATCGCTAGCTTTTTCCCACGACCAAGCGCATACTGGTCGGTCGGAGGTGGCTCGTCATGTCCGACCCGGATAGAGAAACGGTTCAAAGCATCTCGCCGGCGTTGGCCGCCGCGAAGTATTTCGTCGAGCCTTCCCCGGAACTGGCGTTCGAGTTCGGCGCTGCATCCCACGCCGGATTGCGGCGGCCGGAGAATCAAGACCACTACATCGTACTGAGGCGAATCCGCAACCAGCAACTGCTGCTCACCAACGTCCCGACCGAGCAGCTCACATACCTGACCGACGAGACGTTCGGCATGGCGGTCGCCGACGGAATGGGCGGCGAAGGCTGTGGCGAACTAGCAAGCCGGCTGGCAATCCGCGAAGCCTGGGATCTCGCCGGCCGAGCCACCAGTTGGGTGATGAAGCTTCGCGACCTGAATTCTTCCGAGCTCAGCGAGCGCGTCGAGGGCTTCGTCTACATGATGCAGGAAGCCTTCGTTCACGAGCACCAGTCGAATCCCTGCTTCTCCAATAGCGGCACCACCTGGACCTCGGCCTACCTGGTCGGTACGTTCGCCGTTATCGCACAGATCGGCGACTCGCCGAGTTTCCTCTGGCGCGACGGCATCTTTCAGCGAATCACGACCGACCACACGATCGAGCAGGAATTCATCACCGCCGGGGTCGCGCCCGAGATCGCCGGCAAGTACAGCCACATGCTCACCCGTTGCCTGCGGCACGACGCGGTCGGGATCGGCCCGACGTCTATCACATGCGGCTGCATCCGGGAGACCAATTGTTGCTTTGTACAGACGGTCTCACCGACATGGTCCACGAAAACTAGATCGCCAACTGCATCGACTAATCACCGACGGCCCAAGCCGCCTGCGACACACTCGTATCGCTGGCACTCGAAGCGGGCGGAAAAGACAACGTCACTGCGGTGCTCGCCCGGGCTCGGGCAAAATAGAATCTGCTTCACCAGACGTCGACTTTTCTGGAGCCAGGTGTCGCGGCTCAGCGACAGAATCGAATGGGTGTTCCGCTGACTCGTCAACACACGAACGGCTTCGTTAAGGCTCCGACAAATCGGCTCATGTGGATTGCCGATCGGCGATCGAAATCGAATCCGAGATCATCGATTCGGTGAAAACGTCGACCAACATACGGCGGGACTGCCAGAAGCTCCTGTCGATGAATGGTTTACAACAAGTCGGGCCGACTGGATTCGAACCAGCGACCTTTTGACCCCCAGTCAAACGCGCTACCAGACTGCGCTACGGCCCGATTTGAAAACTTGCATGATTCTAGGGTTTTTCCAATGTCTAGGGTAGTCCCCAATTGTCTCCTGTGCCAAGAATTCCGTGCCGCCGTCGCGCATTCCGTGCAGATCGCGTATCGCCAAGGTCCATTCTAGCGTGGAGGGCGGCGGATGTTACGACGTGGCGTGTGCAGTGATTTGGTTGTAACCGTACCGCTCGAAGTACGGCGCCCAATGGCGTCGCACGCGCTCGACCGTGGCGGGTGAGAGGGTGTAGTGGCTGCGGCGGTAGTCGCGGTGGGCGGCCGCGTAGCCGGCGATGGCCGGTCGCACGCTCTCGAAGTCGTCGAGGTCGAGTTGGTCATAAACGCTCTCGATCTGCCCGACGGGATCGGCGACAAGCTCTTCGTAGCGTAGTTCGGCGAGGTGGCCGGCAGGGATCAGTTGGCGATCTTGCTCGAAGCGGGCGTACATTCGCGTGAAGGTGTCGAGCACCTGCCGCTCGACCCAGGGGAGGCCCTCGTCGACGGTTTGCAGGCCTTGCACTTGGCTGAGCGTGTTCCACAGCCGCATCGTCGAGGGGAATAAAGCCAGCGGATCGCGGACGATGTGGACGAACCGCGCATCCGGGAAGACTTCGAGCAGCGTCTTCACGCGGGCCGTGTGCGTGGGCGACTTGAGGATGATGCGCCGGTTCCGCATCGTGGCGATCCGCTGCACGAACAACCGTAGCGCCCGCTTCCATCGCTCGCGCTCGGCGTCGGAGAGCGAGACGAGGTCGAGATATTCGTCGGCGACCGGCCCGTGGTTCGGGAAGGCCCACGCCAGGTAGGGCGACGGGATGCCCATGTTCGCCAGGGCGAACTCGTCTTCCTGCGGGCGCTCCCAGCCGGCTTCCATCATGTCCATCGGTCGCGTCGAGGGCATCAACCAGCGCAGCAGCGGCGGAACGAACCATTCGGTCCAAAAAAAGTGGAGCGGTGCGAAACATTCGTAGGTGTTCGGGTAGGTGTGCCGAGAGTCGAGGATCAACAGCTCGTGCAGCAGCGTGGTGCCGCTTCGCCAATGGCCCAGCACGAACAGCGGCGGCGCGGCCAGCTGGGTCGATCGCACTTTGTGGCCGAACAGCAGTTGGTCGAACACGCCGGCGAACGAATTGAGCATGGTCGCGTTGGTGATGCTCAGCGCCATCGGAATGCGGCTGGGCGAGACGGCGAATCGGTTGCGCGCCACGAGCTTCAGCCAGGTGGGGAGTCCCATGCCGTGCCAGAACCGCGGCGCCCAGAAGGGATAGGCATGCGGCCGTGAGGCAGCGGCGGCTGGGTCGGGACTGCTGGCAGTGTGCATGGGCGCAGATTCCGGGGCACGAACGCGTTCCATTCTAGTTAATCGGCAGGGCCCGCACTTCGATCGACCTCCAGATTGAGATCGTCGAGCGATTCGCCCTCGGGCAGGGAATATCGCTCGGAAAGAGTGCCCCGCACGAAACGGCGATCTTCGCGGGCCAGCCACCAACCCACCGCCCAAATTCCCCCCAGCAGCACCACGAACATCCCTGCCGCAACGACGCTAAAGAAATGCACTCCGGTGTCTTCGGCCAGTTGGAGGACAAGCGGGCTGCGGCCGATCACCAGCGGTGCAAACTGCTGCATCTCGCCCTCTTCCGATGCCTCGCCTTTCGCCTCCGCAAGATTGGCGCGTCGGCTGCGAAAACTCCAGCTCTTGAAAAAGAATCCGGCCACGCGGACCGGCTCGTGCAAATTGTTGCCGATCGACAATCCAGCTGGCAGCTCGCGGGCACAGAACACGATCGGGTTGTTCTGCGAGTCGTCGGTGAAGACGTCGATCTCGTAGTAGTGGTCGAGACCGAATCGGCGCCGACGTCGCTCGGCGTACCGTCGGGCGACTTGCCGACGTCGACGTGCGCGATGCGACGGGCCGTGCCGTCAAGCGTGACCAATTCGCCGACTTGGTTCTTCGCGTCGTTGAAGAGCGGGGCGACGCTGTACAGGCCGTCGGCAGCCCGGGACTGGACCTCGCGGGCCATCTGCAATCGCTGTTGGTCGGCGGTATCGTTCTCGGTCGGCGACTCTTTCGCCGATGCTGCGAGTCGCCCTGCTTCGGCGCTCCAGAACTCCTTTACGGATTGCAGATTGTGGCCGGCGAAACGCACGAGCTCGTTTGCGCCGAGTCGTCCCGCCGCATTGAGCACCTGGTAGAACGCCTCGCGCTCGGTGCCGGAGATCGGGCGGCGCTGGCGGATGCCGTCGAAGAGGCCGACGTCGACGCCGAGCGTGCCGAGCACCGATTTGCCGAGTGAGACGAACGGCTCGTTTGGTTTGTTGGGATGCCAGGCGATTTCGCGGCTGACGAACAAGGCGTTGGCAGCGTCGGCGGCGTTTGGTTCTGGCGGCAGCATTTGAATGAACACGCCCGCGGCAGCGGCCGGCTCGTCGAGCGCGTTCATGTTCGTCCAAGCGATCGGAATGCGATCGGTGAGAATCGTCGCGGTGCCGGCGTCGCCAACGAGGTGGATTTGGCACTCGAAATAGGCCGGCGTTTCTAATTTGGCTGCCAGTTCAGCCGGCAGCGCGTGGCGTTCGACTTTGGTCACGCGGCCCGACAACAGATACAGATCACCTTGCCGCTCTGCGGCGGCAGTTCCGACGAACGGCTCGCCAGCTCGGGCCCATTCCACCAGTTGTGGCCCGTCGAACGACCTGAGTCGACGCAGGAGTGCAAGCAATTCCTGACGCTCCGCATCGGTCAGCGGCGAGCTGTTTTGAAACTGGGCGAAGCGGGCGGCATCCCAACCGGCGAGGCCGAGCAATTTCCGGAACTGGGCTGGGTCGGCAGATGCGACGGCGGGCAACGCAGCGGTCGGCACGGGCTCGGGCACAGTGGCTACCGCCAGCGCCTGGTCGACACGAGCGGCCACCTTCGGCCGGCCCAACTCGCGGATGACCAAACCGACCACCGCCACGGCCAAGATCAGCGAGAACAGCCGCCAAAGCTCCCGGCGGGAAAAATATCCCGGTGCGGCTGGGCGATTTGGCGAGCGAAGGCGAACCACAGGCGGCGATTCCGACGAATGGGCCGAGTGACAAAAGTGCGTGTAATTCTATGGATCACTTGGAGTTACGACAATCGGAATGGTCATGACAGGGTCGTCAGAAAGATCGGAACATTTGATGATCCTGCTTGATTCTGTACGGAAATATGCCGTACAATTAAACAACGAGAGGAGAGTAATCCACGATGTCAGAGGAAATCAAGACCACCCGACTGGAAGCTCGGCTTCCGGAGTGGGTCCATGCACTGCTTCGCCAAGCTGCGGCCCTGCAAGGCCGGAGCGTTTCCGACTTCGTTGTGACCTCCGGCGCGAAGCGGCTGAGCGAGCGATCGCCGAGCATGAAGTAATCAAGCTGTCGGTCGTCGATCAACAGCGATTCGCCGCGGAGTTGCTCTCTCCCCAGCCCGTCGCCCCGACGCTCAAGCGGGCCGCGGCGCTTCACCAAGAACTGATTGATCCATCGTGACCGAGCCCAATCCGATGGAACGGCCCTTTCGGATTGAGCGTCTCGATGCTCACGACCACAGCGGCTTCGACTGCGGCGTATCTACCTTGAACGTCTACCTGCAGAAGCAAGCCGGTCAGGAAGTGCGCCGGCGCGTGACCGCCTGCAATCTATTGATCGAACAAACGACGGGCCAGATTGCCGGCTACTACACTCTCTCGGCAGGGAGCGTGTTGTTGTCGGACTTACCGGAAGCGTCGGCCCAAAAACTTCCCCGATATCCTACGGTGCCGGTGATTCGAATCGGCCGGCTGGCAGTCGACCGGCATTTTCAAGGCCAATCGCTCGGAAGCGTCCTGATCTATGACGCGCTCCAGCGCGCCGCGACGGGCGATATTGGCGTGTACGCGGTTGTCGTCGATGCAAAAGACGACGCGGCCGCTGCGTTTTACAAACGCCACGACTTTATTGCCTTCGAATCCGCGCCGCGAATGCTGTACTTGCCGATCTCCGATGGTCTTAAGAAGTTATCGTCCGAGTAGACGAATCAGGTCGAGGAACCCGCAACGCGAAATTCGATCCGAGAACAACGTGCTCGGAGACCTCCTGGAAACCGTTGCCCACGCAGAACTTACGCTCATCCAAGGCGAGCTTCTGCCCGCCGATTCTGCGCGAAGGCAAAATTTTCTGCCCACCCGGGAATAGTCTTGTACCCGCCGCACGAAACTGTGGGTGGTAGCCGGCGAAAGTGCTACAATGCACGACGGCATTGGGACTCCGGCTACTGCTGCGGAACAGCTAACGGAGAGGCACGGGTGGCGCTTACGCGGGGTGAGTTCGCGGACTTGATCCACGAACACGCCGCGGCATTGTACGCAATCGCCTATCGCATGGTGGGCGAGTGTCACGATGCCGAGGACGTGGTCCAGGAGACTCTGCGCAGCGCTTGGACGTGCCGGGAAAGGTTTGAACACGGACGCGGCCAGCGGGCTTGGCTAGCCACCATCCTCCGCCGCCGCGTGATCGATCGCTGGCGTCGTGTGGGCCGACGCTTGGAAATGGCAACCGATGGATCGCTCGACGTGGCTGTCGACGCGGTCGATCCTACGGCAGATGGTTTCACCGACGAGATGCAACAGGCACTTGCTGCGCTTCCTGATGAGCTCCGCGAGTCGCTGCTGCTGGTTGTCGTCGGTGAGCTGACGCACCAAGAAACGGCGAGCGCCTTAGGCGTGCCGTTGGGCACGGTGTTGTCGCGCGTCAGCCGGGCACGAGATCGGTTGCGCAAGCAATTGCGCGCGACTGCGAGCGTCCTGCGCTGAACGGCAGCGACAGTCGCCGCCCGCCGACGAGTGCCTCAGCACTGCGCCCAGCCTGCAAAAGCTGGCCGAGTTGAACGATGACTTTCGAGATGTACAGATCGTGTGACGATCCGTCGGAACGTGCGGTCGACCATTGGCTCGACGACGCGCTACGTGCGGTGCCGCTGCCGGACGGCTTCTTTGCGCGGATGTGTACTCTGGCCGACGCGCCGCCGGATCATGCGGATGGTATGGATGGTGCGGCGCATCTGCCTCCGTATCGCCGCACGGACGGGACCTTACTGCCAGCGCAATCGTCCATGCACTTTGGCCGCCCGCAGTAGCAGCTTTTCTGCCTCCGGCATGACGATTCGGCCCGCGCCCAGTTAGAATGGCATCAGGGGGGCACGTCGTTTTTGCAGCCGCTGAAAACTTACCGGTCCAGTCGACCGATCGCGTGATGACCGAACTGATGAACGAGAGCGGGCGAGCCATACGCCGGGATCGGTTTGTGCGCTGGGCTGCCAGTTGGTTGGCGTTCATCTTGTGCCTCGTCGCGCCGCAATTGTTCGCGCGCGAACAAGCCGAGAAGTTTGTCGCCGGGCTCGATCAGCGTGGCTTGTATGAGCTTGCGCTCGACTATCTCCAGCAGATGGAGACCAGCCCGCTCGCCGACGCCGCCTTCCGCGCGCGAATTCCCTACCATCGCGGCATCACGCTCATCGCCCAGGCGCGGCAGACGCCCGACGCCGATCAGCGGGCCGCGCTGTTCCGGCAGGCCGCGAAGGAGCTCGACCGGTTCGTCGCTGCGAATCCCGAGAGTCCCGCGGCGGCCGATGCACTGCTGGAGCTGGCCAACGTGCTGGTGGATCAAGCGAAGCAATCATTGTCCGCGGCGCGACAGATTCCCGACGAAGCCGCCTACGCCGACGAGCGCGACCGATTGCAAAAAGCAGCTCGCCGGCAGCTCACCGACGCTCAGCCTAAGTTCCTTCAGGCCGAGCAGTTTTACGCGGCAGCGCTCGAGAAGATGCCCAAGACGCTCGATCCCAAAACGCAAAGCGAGCTGATCGCCCAGCGGCAGGAGTATCGCGGGCGACTGGCGCAGGTGAGCGTGCTGGCGGCTCAAGCCGAGTTTGAAGCCGCGTCGACGTATCCCGCCAAAAGTAACGAGTTCGCTCAACTACACGCGGCGACGGCCAAGAAGCTTTCCGGACTGTACGAGAAGTATTCCCGTTGGCTGGTCGGATTCTATGCGCGACTGTACGAAGGCCGCTGCTATCAAGCGGTGGGCGACTACCAGCGTGCGCTCGGTTGTTACGAAGAGCTGATTTCGCAGTCGAGCGTCCATCCGGCGTTTCGCAAATTGATCGCCGCCGCCTACGGCTACCAAGCCGAGTGCCTGATCGCCCAGGGAAAACTCGACGTGGCGATCGCGAACGCCACGCTCTGGTTGAAAGACGCCAAAGAAGGCGAGGCTGACACTCCGGAGTGGCTGCTGGTGCGCTTCGAGTTGGCCGAGGCGCTGCGGGCCAAAGCCGAGTCGGCTGACACCAAGCCGAGCGAGAAACGCGGCTTGATCGTCGCAGCCCGCGACGCCTATCGCGCGGTGGCCACGGTGCCGAATGAATTTCAGGGTCCGGCCCGCGCCGCAGCCGCCGCGCTCGGGCCGAGCGCTCGGGCCGAACGCGACGTCCCGCGCGATTTCGCCGCGGCGTATCAGGCGGGCAAGGAGGCGATGACGTCGGTCAACGTGGCCAAGATGGCCCTGCCCTCGGCCGCAAAGAACAATCCGGCGGCGATTCCCGAACTGCGCCAGCAAATGGAGCAGAGCGAGAACGACGCGCGGCGCGACTTCCGCCTGGCACTCACGCTGGTGGACGACGATACGAATCGCGACCAACTCAACGAAGTCCGCTATTTTCTGTGCTGGCTGTATTGGGACAACGGCGACTATTTTCCCGCAGCCGTGTTGGGCGAGTTTCTCGCGCGGCGATACTCGGATCATCCGGCCGCTGCCGCCGCGGCCAAGCTGGCCCTGGCCTCCTACGAACAACTTCAGCAGCAAGCCATCCACCGCACTGGCAAGCCGGCAGACGCTGAATTCGAAGCCCGCAAAATGGCCGACGTCGCCGAGTTCATGACCCGGCGCTGGCCCGACACACCGGCCGCCGAAACTGCCTACCGTGTGTTGATCAGCTACGCCATCCGCACGGGCCGCGTCGACGAAGCGAGGCGCCTGCTCGAACAGGTCTCGCCCGCCGCGCGTCCCGCGCTTGAAGCCCAACTGGGTAACGCGATGTGGGCCCGCTATCTCACGCTGGCGCAGCAGAAGAGTCCCTCGCCCTCAGACGCAAAATCCCTCGACAAGTTGCGTCACGAAGCGATCGCGATGATGCAGGCCGGTTACGACGCGGCCCGCAAATCGGGCCGGCCGACGGAGGTTTCCGCCACGGCGGGGCTCTATTTGGCCCAGGCCCAATTGAGCGACGGCAACGACGCCGAGGCGCTACGGCTGCTCGAAGATCCCAAGGTTGGCCCGCTGTCGCTGGTCGAGCAGAAGCACCCGGCGGCCGCGCGGCCCGAGTTTGTCGTGGAAACCTACAAGGCCGCGTTGCGGGCCGATGTGTCGGTCAAGCCGCCGCGGATCGAGCAAGCAATCCAGTTGATGAAGGGACTTGAGGCCGCGGTCGCCGACGGCGGCAGCACGTCTCCCAACCAGCTGATGGCGATCTACGTCTCGCTGGCCAAGTCCATCAGCGAACAGCTTGAACAAGTGCGCGAGTCGGGTGCCGACGCCGACGTCGCCCGCCTGAGCAGCGCGCTGACCGAATTGCTGGACCAAATGAGCCAGGGCCAGCGCGAAAGCGGTTGGGCCACCCGCTACTGGATCGCCCAAACGTATCTCTCCGTGGGCGAGAGCTTGCCACGCAGCGCGGCGCGGCCCTACTTCGACAAGGCCCGCGGCGCGTTCGAGACCTTGGCTGCCGAGGCCGAGCAGAATCCGAAAGCGCTTCCCAGTCCGACCGCCCGGCTCGCCGTGGAGAAGCAACTCGGCGATTGCTATCGCGCCTTGGGCGAGTATCAGCAGGCGCTCGACGCATTCTCGAAAGTGCTGGCCGAGCAGGAGTCGCAGCTTTCCGTCCAGCAGGCGGCCGCGCGGACCTACCAGCAATGGGGATCGACCGGCGGAGACGCGCGAAAGCTCGAGCGGGCGATCTACGGTGGCTACAAGCTCCGCTCTACCGGCAAGAATCGCATCTGGGGCTGGCTCAAATTGGCGCTGGTGGCCGAGCAGGCGGCACGATCCGATCCGAAGTATGAGGACGTGTTCTTCGAAGCCCGGCTCGAAGCAGCCCGCTGCCGCTACCTGATCGGCGCTAAGAGTGAGGGAGCCGAGCAGCAACAGAGCTTCGCCACCGCGAAGCAAAGCATCCGCTCGATGCTGCAGCTCTACCCCAAGCTGGGCGGCGAGCGGTGGCGCGACCAGTTTGAAGAATTGTTGAAACAAATCCAGCAAGCTTCGGGTGAATCGCCCAGCGGGCTCAAGGAGTTCGCGGCGGTCAAGTGACAGAGAATGAACACTGCAGCCCTCGTTCGGACTGGTCGCTTTAGCGACCAGTTAGACGACCAGTTAAGCGCCGTTCCGTAACGTACGCGAATCCTCCCGGGAATAGTCGTTCGTAAGCTCACCGAAAATAAAGAATAGTGTAGGAATGATGCACCTTCCATCGATTTTGTCGCCGACGCGGACTTGGTCTATAGCCTCCTCGGTCGCGCTACTGATCGCCTCACTGGCGCCCGCAGCCGGCGCCACCGACCGAATCCGCACCACCGGCGGCTCCGTCGCCGGCGAGATCACCGGCATGACGCCGCTCGAGATTACGCTCGACAAGGGCTCGGCCGGCACCAGCAAGATTCCCATGAATCAAGTTCGTAGCGTCTTGTTCGACGGCGAGCCGTCCGAGCTTACCCAAGCTCGGTTGAACGCCAAGAACGGGGGCTATTCCACTGCGATCGAACGGCTCGGCGCGATCGACTCCTCGAGCGTGAAGCGCGACGCGATTCGCGAAGACGTCGAATTCTACCTGGCCTTGTGCGCGGCCAAGGACGCGCTGGGCGGCAAGGGCGACGTCACCGACGCCGGCCGCAAGCTGAACGAATTCGTCCACCGCCATCCGCAGAACTTTCACTATCTGGAAGCGGTCGAGACGATGGGCGAACTGTTGACGGCCAGCGACAAATACGCCGCCGCCCAGAAACAGTACGCCGAGCTGGCGAAAGCGCCCTGGCCTGATTACCAGATGCGAGCGGCCGTGCTCATCGGCCGCACCCTGCAGGCCCAAGAAAAACATGCCGACGCGATCCACGAGTTCGACACCGTGCTGGCGAATCCCGACACCAGCGACTCGGCCCGCGAGCAAAAGCTCTCAGCCACCCTCGCCAAAGCCGTCAGCCTCTCGGAGACCGGACACCTGGACGATGCGGTGAAGCTGATTGAGCAAATGATCCAGGACACCGATCCCGAACAGAAAGAGTTGCAGGCTCGGGCTTACAACGCCCTGGGCGAATGCTACGAGCGCACGGCCGCACCAAAGACGCGCTGCTCGCGTTCCTGCACGTCGACGTGCTCTACAGCACCGTGCCCGACGCCCACGCCGAGGCACTTTCCCACTTGGCAAAACTGTGGCAATCCGTCGGCCAGGAGGCGCGGGCTCGTGAGGCACGTCAGACGCTCAACGAAAAGTATGGAAACAGCCGCTGGGCGAATTGAACTCGCGTCGGGCAAGGAAAAACGCAGCCTTCCTAAATTGCGTGATTGACACAATTGCATCCCGAAGGTCGCGGCGACCGACGCGATGCCCCAGTCCACGTTTACGTCGAAGCGCAACGGGCATAGAATCGGTGGATTCGCGGCCGGCGTTACTTCGAGAAAGACGCGGTCGACACCATTTACCTTGGAGATCGCAATGGGAATTCTCCCCTTCCCCGTTGCCGAAAGTTTTCGCCGGCTGCTCGGCTCGTTCGCCCTGGCCGTCGTATTCGTCGGCGTGAGCTGTGCGCCCGCGGCCCCACGAATTGCTTGGGCCCAGGATGTAATTCCCGACGCAGAAAGCGAAGTTGTCGCACCTGAAAAGGCCGTTCCGGCGCCGGCCGCCCAAGCGGCAGCGCCCGCCATGCCCGTGCGCCGCAATTACCTCTCCTGGCTCTACGACTCGCTGGGGCCGATGTATAGCCTGATCTTCCTCGGCCTGTCATTTTCGCTGGTGGCGGTGTTTGTGATGAACTTGATGGCCGCCCGCCGGAGTCAAATCCTGCCGCCGGGACTGATCGAAAACTTCGAGCGCCACTTGGAGGCCAAGCAGTATCAGGAAGCCTATGAGCTGGCGCGGAACGACGATTCGTTCCTCGGCAAGGTGCTCTCGGCCGGCTTGTCACGGCTCACCTACGGCTACGAACCGGCCGTCGAAGCGATGCAGGAGGTCGGCGAGGAAGAAAGCATGCGGCTCGAACACTTGCTGAGCTACCTCGCGCTGATCGGCACGATCAGCCCGATGTTTGGCCTGTTGGGCACCGTCAACGGCATGGTCGAGGCGTTCGACGTCATTGCGCAATCGACCGTTTCGCCCAAGCCCAACGAACTGGCCACCGGCATCGCCACGGCCCTGGTGACGACGCTCGTCGGCCTGTGGCTGGCGATTCCGGCGATCGCCGTGTTCAACATCCTCCGCAACCACGTGGCCCGGCTGGTGCTCGAAGTCGGCACCGTCAGTGAGGGCCTGATGCGGCGATTCCAAAACGTCGGCCCGAAAAAGGTCTAACGAGGCAGGCGCAACATGCGGATCGGGCGATCGAAACTGGCGACTTCCGCCGAAATGGACATGACGCCGATGATCGACGTCACGTTTCAGTTGATCGCCTTTTTCATGTTCGTGCTGAATTTTTCGGAAGTCGACACCGACCAGCGGATCAATCTGCCGGCGAGCGAGCTGGCTCGGCCGCCGGACGCTCCCTATTCCCAGCCGCTCACGGTACAGATGACTGCCGACGACACGATACTCTTCGCCGGCGATGAGATGCAGCCCGATGCCCTGCAATCGGCGCTGATGCGCGAGGCGCAGATCATCATGGCCTATCCGAACAAAAAGCTCTCCGACGTGACGGTCGTGCTGCGGGCCGACCGCGCGGCGAAAACCGGCAAGGTGCAGGAAATCATCCAGATGTGTCAAAAGGCGGGCTTCGACATGTTTGCCCTCCGCGGCAAAACGAGCGACGTGTCGACCCTGATCGAGCCGTAACGGTGCCCCATGAAGATTCGCCATCACGAACGTGCCGATAAGATCGAGCTGTCGATGACGCCGATGATCGACATCGTGTTTCTGCTCAACATCTTCTTTCTGTTCACGTTCAAAATCGTGTTGCCGGAGGGCGACTTCAACGTGCAAATGCCCTCGGCCGCGGCAGCCCGGGCGGCCGAGCCGAGCGAGTTGCCGCCGCTGCGACTGGTGATGAAGGCCGCTCCCACCGGGCAGCTCGCCGACCTGCAGCTCGCGGGCCGGTCGTTCGGCAACGGCCGCGACGCATTCGCCCAGCTTCAGAACTACATCCGCACGCAAGTCGTCGCCGCGGGCGACACCACTCCCTCCGAGCAAGAGGTGGAAATCGACGCCGACTACGATTTGGATTACGATTACATCGTGCGGGCGATCACCGCGGTCACCGGCTACATCGAAAACGGCCAGCCGCACAAGCTCATCGAGCGGATCAAGTTCACGCCGCCGAAGCCAAGATAATCGCCCCGCTAAGCCCGCGGATGAAATGTCGCGTGGACCTTCTTGAGCCGCGAGTGATCGACGTGCGTGTAGATCTGCGTCGTGGCGATGCTGGCGTGGCCGAGCATCTCCTGCACGTGCCGCAGGTCGGCCCCGCCCGCCAAGAGATGCGTCGCAAAGCTGTGCCGCAGCGAATGCGGGCTCAATTCGGCGGAGCATCCCGACTGCTTGGCGTACAGCTTGATCAGCTCCCAAATCCGCTCGCGTCGCAGCCGGGCGCCCCGCGAGGAAAGCAATAGGAACGCGGGCGGCGTCTCCTGCCGGGCCGCCAATCTCGGCCGCTCGTGTTCCAGATACACGCGCACTGCCGCCACCGCCTTCTTCCCCAGCGGCACCACCCGCTGCTTGTCGCCCTTGCCGTGGCACACGCAGAATCGCTCGTCGAGATGCACGTCGGGCAGCTTGAGCGTCGAGAGCTCCGACACGCGGCAGCCGGTGGCATAAAGCAACTCGAGCATCGCGCGGTCACGGCGGCACCAGGGCTGCGGCGGCTTCGGCGCCGCAAGCGAGCGCGTCGATCTCGTCCGGCGAGAGGACCGTCGGCACCCGCTGCCAGAGTTTTTGCGATCCCAACAGCTCGGCCTGATTCTCGGTGAGCACGCTCTCCAGCTGCAAGTAGCGAAAGAAGACCTTCAGCGACACGACGTGCCGGCTGATGCTCGCCGGCGCGAGCTCCTGCTCGGTGAGCCACGCCGGGTAGCCGGCCAGGTCGGAGATCGTCAAGCCCGCGAATCGCCGCGTGCCGAGCCACTCGAGGAACCGCCGCAAGTCGCGGTCGTAGGCCAGCACCGAGTTCTCCGCCAGGTGGCACTCGCTCCGCAGATAGCGCACGAACGCCTCGCGCCACCGCGCGGCATCTTCCGCGGCAGCGGCCCGTCGGGGTTTGATCTGTTTGCGGTTGGCTTTCATCTTGTCGCTCGCGGTGATCCTGTCGAAGTTTATCGACACGTCGGCTGCGTCGCCGCCCGTTTGCACTGGCAAGCGACGGGCCGTGTTGAGTATGCTGGCACCGCCCGGCGCGTCACGGAGGGTCTGTGACGGCTGGGCAAAGTGGACCGTCCCGCGATGCTGCCTGTTGTTTTCGACGAGCCGTACGAATTCATCCCCCCCTTCTACTCGAACTGGGGCCCGCACATCCTGCGCTTCTACGTGCGGCGCTACCTGCGCACCGCCTATGGAGTACACTCGGTCGAAAGCCGGCACGTGGATCGTCTCCAGGCGTCGCTCGCGGCCGGCAAAAGCATCATGCTCGCACCGAACCACTGCCGGCTCTCCGACCCGATGGTGCTGGGCGTGATGGCGCTCGAAGCGGGAACGTATCTCCACGCGATGGCCAGTTGGCACCTGTTCAAGGAGGGCTGGTTCCAGACGTTCATGATCCGCGCGCTGGGCGCCTTCAGCGTGCTCCGCGAGGGGAACGACCGCAAGTCGCTCGAAGCGGCGATCGACATTCTGGTCGCCGGCAAGCGTCCGCTGATCGTGTTTCCCGAGGGCGCGCTCACCAAGCACAACGACATCATCAACGAGATGATGGACGGCCCGACGTTCCTGGCCCGACAGGCGGGCAAGCGACTCAAAAAACTGGGCAGCAATCGCGAGGTCGTGATCCACCCCGTCGCGGTCCGCTACTCCTTCCTTGGCGACGTGGAAAAGTCGATCGCCCCGACGCTCGACGAGCTTGAGGCCCGACTCTCCTGGCAGCCGAAGCATTTTCTCTCGAGCTTCGATCGGATCGCCAAGTTGGGCGACGCGTTTCTGGCCCTTAAGGAGATCGAGTATCTTGGCGCGGCCCGCTCGGGCAACTTGTACGACCGTGCGCAGCGATTTGTCGACGAAGTGCTGACCCGCGTGGAAGACGCCTGGCAGCAGAAGGAACGGTCCGACGGCGTGATCGCCCGCGTGAAGCGGCTGCGGACGCTCATCCTGGCCGACATGGTCGCCGGCAACGTGACGCCCGAGGAGCGCGAGCGACGTTGGTACGACCTGGCCGCCCTCTACTACGCCCAGCAGATTTCGCACTACCCGCGCGACTACATCCTGCCGGGGAAGAATCTTGCCCGAGCACGTCATCGAAACGGTCGAGCGGCTGGAGGAAGATTTTGAGGACACGGCACGCAAGTACGAGCCGTTTCACGCGGTCGTCGAGGTCGGCGAGGCGATTCCCGTCGGCACCGAACGCGACCGCGCGGTCGAAGGCGACCCGATCATGGCCGAAGTCCGCGACCAGTTGCAGACGATGATGGACGGCATGGCGGCAGAACGGACTCCCGTGTGACGGCGGCCACGATCGCCGGCTGTTCGCGCCGTCGGCCACGACGGACTCTGCGTGGCAATGCTTTCCACCGCCATCGACCGGCGTTACAATCGAACTCGGCCATGTCGTTCCCCATCATCTCCACATTCGTGCGAGGACCGTCCCATGCCCGCTCCCGTGGTTCCGCTTTCCGAGCTTGCCGAAGGCCAGGAAGCCGACTTTTTTGCGCTCTTGAGTGAGAAGCAGGAGCTCAAGACCCGCGACGGGAAGCCGTACTTCCGCGTGGCGTTCCGCGACTCGCGCCGCGAGGTCGGGTCTGCCGATCTGGGCCGACTCGCCGCTCGCCACTGCCTGCCGCAACGAATGGGCCGTCGGCGATTTCTACAAACTGCGGGCCAAAGTGCAGCAAACCAACTTCGGGCCGCAGCTCGAAATCCGCAAAATTCGGCCGATCGAAAAGTCCGACGCGAAGGACGGCTTCGACCCGAAACATGTGCCTGCCGGTCTCGCGGTTCGACCCCGAGCAGATGTTCGCCGAGCTGGTGGCGACCGCCAAGGAGCAAATCCAGGACGAGCCGCTGCGGCAATTGGTCGTCGACATTCACGAGGACAACCGGGCGACGCTGCTTGACGCTGCCGGCCGCGACGCGGAATCACCACGCCTTCGTGAGCGGCTACTTGGAGCACGTGCTCAACGTCACGCGATCGTGCGTCCACCTGGCCGAGAAGTACGCCGAGTTGTATCCCGACTTGCGGCCGCCGCTCGACAAAGACGTCGTGATCGCCGGCGGAATGCTGCACGACATCGGCAAGCTCCGCGAGCTGCAATCGACCGCGGCCGGCGCCGAATACACGGCCGCGGGCACGCTCATCGGCCACGTGCTGCAGGGGCGCGACATCGTCCGCGAGGCGGCGGCCGGCCGGGCGATCGACCCCGAAAAACTGCTGCGGCTCGAGCACGTGATCATCGCCCACCAGCGGCTGCCGGAATGGGGCGCACCGAAGCCGCCGATGACGCCCGAAGCGCTGATCATCCACTACGCCGACGACCTCGACGCCAAGTTCAACATGATGGTCGCCGTCCTGGCCGAAGACAAAAACGACGGCCCGGTCACGTCGCGTCGCAACGCGCTCGGCCAGCCGGTGTTCCGCGGCGGAGCGTCGACATAGGCCACGCTGGTCTCGCTCGGCCCGGGAGCGCGACGCTCCGGCCGAGCCACTCGCCGCACGCCGCACTTCCTGTTACGAGGCGGCACGCGCTCGTATGCTTTTGAGTGTCCTGCTTTCGGCACGCTGGGAGTGATACAGGTCCCACCGCAGCTGCAGGTTCATCCAGAAGTCGGCAGTGGTGCCGAAGTATTTGGCCAGTCGCAGCGCGGTGCTCGGAGTCATGCCGCGTCGGCCGTTGGTGAGCTCGTTGACCCGTTGATACGGCACACGAATCGAGTCGGCGAGCTCCCGCTGGGTGATTCCCAGGGGCCGCAGGAATTCTTCCCGCAGCATTTCACCGGGGTGCGTCGGCGATCGGTGGGTTGGGATACGCATGGTTCTTGGACCTCGCCAATTTGCTCACTTGCCAATTTGAGTTAGTGGTAGTCGACCATTTCCACGTCGGTCGGTCCCGCGTCGGTCCAAACAAAGCAGACGCGGTACTGCTGATTGACCCGAATGCTATGTTGTCCGTGGCGGTTGCCGCGGAGCGTTTCGAGCCGGTTGCCGGGCGGAGTTGCCAGCTCATTTAGCCTGGCTACCGAATCCAGTTGGTCGAGCTTTCGCCGATCGACACGCCACAACGCCGACGGACAAGCCCTGCTGGCGTTTCTCGTTCTTCGGCCGCTAAAGACGTCCTCCGTGCCTTTGTTTCCGAAGCTCACAATCATCATCCAAGGATAGCATGGACGCCATGCTATGGCAACCGCAGGCCCTGAGACAGCAACTGACCGACGTTCGTGTGGGCGGTATTGCCGGCGGTCGAAAAGGGCGTATCACATGTTTCGCCAATCAACCAATTGCCGGACACACGAAGATCTAGTACAGAAACATCGCGACGAGAATTCCGAGTGGAACCGTCATGCGCTGCGTCCAAAGCCAATCCCGATTACGGCCAGCCGTGAAAACCGATAGCGGAGGGCGGAACGCCAAGCAATCCGCCCTGAACCCCGAACCGTCAATTCTCCCTTTCCCTGATCCCAACATCTCCGTGCCCTCTGTGCCTCAGCGGTAAATCTTTCCCCTGGCCGAAAATAGTGGTTGAAATCGGGCCAGGAAGTACTATACCTTTGTACATAGTCGGTTTTGGCCGTATGCATCGCGCTGCGGGGTTGCTTTCGCTACAGCGGCCGCTTTTATCGCTTCCAGCCCTCGCGGTTGGATGCCGGAAGGTGGTCCGCCAGACGACACGACTGCTGGCAGTGCAAGCACGCGCTGGAATCGGTTCGAGTGATTCGACGTGCCGGAACTGCAGTTGGAGGTATTGCAAACGCGGGTTACGTTGACGGCACCCTCGGCGTACGGAATGCGCCGGCCCCTTTGCACGGAGGCAAGAAAATGCCGCTGCCCCGCCTCGCCCTGTTGCTCGTCGCGCTGACTCCCTCGCTATCGTACGCCATCGGATATGCGAGCAACGACAACTTTCTGGTCTATTCCCCGGCCATGAACTCCGCGGAAACCGAGCAGCGCTACGCCGATACGGTGCTCGAGGAGGCGAGCCGATTCCGGAAGGAATTTGCACTCACATGGCTGGGTGAAGAATTGCCGCAGGGCGCCGGCCGGTCCGTAATTTACATCGACTTCTCGGCCGTGGAAGACCGCGGCCTGACTTGGGCCAAGGACCATCCCGACCGGCTCTTGCACAATGTCTACTTGACGACCTCGCCGGAGCGTGCCGTTGGCAGTACGCTGCACCACGAAATCGTTCACACGGTCCTGGCCACGCGATACCCGCACCCCCATCGCCTGCCGCCGTGGGCCGAAGAAGGGATCGCGACTCGCTTCGACGACGACGTCAGGCAGGCCAACCGACAGCAGAAATTCATCTTTTGGGCCCAATCGGGCCGCGCGCAAGCTTGGCACTGCTTCTCGAAACGCCCGACCTAAAATCGCTCGACGAAACGTCCTACGCTGCCGCCACCTCGCTGGTGAGCTACTTACTCACGCAAGGCGACGAACAGGAAGTCGTCTGCTTTGCCGAGGATGGACAGCAAGCCGGCTGGGACGCGGCTCTGCGATCCCACTATGGAATCCAATCGTGCCGCGACCTGCAGGCTAGCTGGCAAGCGTGGCTCGCGATCCAATTTGGCTCCGGCTGATTGTCACGAAACGCTAGGCGTTGTCTCCAAAGGGAGGGCGAGGCTCCCGCCGAGCCAAACGCCGATACCGATTTCAGGCTCGGCGGGAGCGTCACCCTCCCGAATCGCGGCCGTCGAATGCGTTCTTGAAACAATAGCTAGTCCTTAAGCAAGCGAAGCTTTCACGCTGATTGCATAAAAATACTCGAAACCACCCCTGTTTTACGGGTATCATGGGCACACAGTGCAAGCCCACCCCACGACACAAGGAGGATTTCGAGTGAAACACAGTATACCGAAACGTCTGCGGCAAGCCCAGCGACGCATCGAGCAACGGTTGGCCGGGCCGCGTGCCGATCAGGGAACGCCCATGTTTACGGCGTCGAACATCCGTTTCGAACTGGCCGACAAGACCCGAGGGATCGGCGTGGGCGGCATCGGCGTGGTGCATCGACTCGCTCGGGAAATCGGGCTGATCGAGGCCATCGATCGCCGCCTGCACCTGCTGAAAATCCACAGGCCTTATCACGAGTCGGACCACGTGCTGAATCTGGCCTACAACGCCTTGTGCGACGGCACCCGGCTGGAAGACGTCGAGTTGCGCCGCAATGACGAGGCCTTCCTCGACGCCTTGGGCACGGAGCGGATCCCCGATCCCACCACCGCCGGCGACTTCTGCCGTCGGTTCGACGAAGGAGACGTCCGCTCGCTGATGCGGGCAGCCGACGACGCGCGGCTGAACGTTTGGGCCCAGCAGCCGAAGAAGTTTTTCGACCGCGCCACCATCGACCTCGACGGCACGCTGGTGGTCACCACCGGCGAGTGCAAAGTCGGGATGGACATCTCTTACAAGGGCACTTGGGGCTACCATCCCTTGTTGGTCACTCTGGCCGAAACCGGCGAAGTGCTCCGCGTGGTCAATCGCTCCGGGAATCGGCCCAGCCACGAAGGAGCCGCCGAGGAGGCGGACGGGGCCATCGCCTTGTGCCGTCGCGCGGGCTTCCGCAAGATCGTGCTTCGCGGTGACACGGCCTTCAGCCAGTCGGAGCAGCTCGACGCCTGGGATGCCGAGGAGGTGAGCTTCTACTTTGGCTTCAAGGCCCTGCCCAATCTGGAGGAAATCGCGGAAAACCTGCCGAACACGGCCTGGCAGAAGCTCCTCCGCGAGCCGCGTTACGAAGTGCGGACCGCAGCGCGGCAGAGACCCAAAAACGTGAAGCAGCGGATCATCCGCCGCCGCGAGTTCGAGGTTCTGCGGCTCCAGAGCGAGGATTACGCGGAGTTTGAATACAGGCCCACGGCGTGCGAGCAGTCGTACCGCCTGATCGTGCTCCGCAAGAACATTTCGCACGAGAAGGGCGAGACGCGGCTGTTCGACGAGATTCGCTACTTCTTCTACATCACCAACGATTGGGCCGTCGATGCCGAGGACGTGGTGTTCGAGGCCAACGACCGCTGCGATCAAGAGAACTTGATTGCTCAGTTGGCCGGCGGAGTGCGGGCGCTCTCGGCACCGGTCGATAATCTCTACAGCAATTGGGCCTACATGGTGATGACCGGCTTGGCGTGGAACCTCAAGTCGTGGTGGGCGTTGTCGTTGCCGGAGGATGGCCGCTGGGGCGAAGCGCATCGGGCGCAGAAACAGGAAGTGCTGCGGATGGAGTTCAAGACGTTCCTCTGCGCCTTCATCAAGATTCCCTGCCAGATCGTCCGCACGGGCCGCCAGCTGATCTACCGCGTACTGAACTATCACCCACGCTTGCCGGTGTTCTTCCGCTTGTGCCGGACGTTGCGTTGTTGACGGAGCCGCCGATGAAGCCGGAGTCTGGATGCTCCGGTCCGCCGCCACCCTGAACCACACAGACGTGTCAACGAGTCGCGAAATGAAGCAACCCAGAATTCGACAACTCCCCCCCGACGCCGACCGCGTCAGGCCGGTCGTGCACGCACTGGCCAACCCCAAAAATACAACGCCAATTACCCATTAACGTTCGCTTGTTTAAGGGCTAGTAGGCGGCAACCTGATCCAACGTGCCGACAACGACCGGCCAGTACCGATCCGACATGTTGATCTCCTGCCGGTGATCGTTGGTCAGATCGAGACGCCAGTATTTGGTGGCTTCGCCGGGTACCCAAGACGACACGGTTCCGGGTGGAACCAGCAAGTCGAGCGTGGCGCCGCCATACACGCGGAACTGATAGCCGTTGACCACGATATCCTTGTCGTATCGACTCAGATTGTGAATGACGAAGTGGCCACGGCGGGGAATCGTGCTGCGGATGGCTTGCCGAAACTCGTTTCGCGCCGACTGGCTATTGGTATCGAAACGCCAGTGGTAATCTCCATTCTCGCCTCGCATCGCGATCTGCCCCAGCACGACACCTTGATCGCGCTGGACGATGCGAATGTCGTCCTGACCGCGCTCGAGCGCAGCCACGCGGTTCTCTAGCGATGGCTCCGGCGACGGCGCTTCTCGCAAGGCCGCGATCTGATTGCTCAACTTCTCGATCGCCGCGCTGAAGTCTTGTTTCGTCACGTACTCTTGGCCGAGTGCCGCGCCAGGGATTGCCAGTAAGCCAACGGATAGCAGCATGAGTCGCGTAACCATGATCGCTCCTTTGCCGAAGATAAGAAGGGAAATGCCAACGCAATCGTTGTACCCTTCCCACAAGGTAAATGCAACTACCGCCACCCATTATTCCTAATTTGCCCCGGTCTGCGCAAGAGGCACTCTTGATCGACCATCTGCGAATACGCCGGGCGAGCCGCTGCCGACACTTCCTCCGCGCAAATCGGCGGCAGCTGCGGACAATCATCGTGAGCCCGAGCACAGCCGTCGTTCGTCAGCCAGCGGCACCGCTCGATTTCAGATCAGCCTGCGGCAGCGACTCCGAGCAGACAGAACGAAGCCGCAAGACGGCACGCAACAACCCGAAGCCTTTTCGTGACTCTACGCGCCTTTTCGCGGCCCTTCCCTCCGCCATTGGCTCGTCACGGAGATCCAAACCATCCGCTCTAAACCCTTCCCACTCTCCCTGCCCCTGCCCCTCTGCTCCCAGATCCCGTCGATCCCTCACCAATCCTGTGATCTCGTCAAGTTCTTGAAATTCGCACCGGCCGAAAATAGTCGTTGAATCCACCCTCCCCGTCCGCTACAACAAGAAGTGAACAGAAATACAGTCATGAGTCAGGGGCCGGGAGTCAGGAGTTGTTGGCGCTTGCCGACGTGGAACCGCACGTGGCTGTGCTACCGCTGCGCGCCGAGCACATTTTTTGTCGCGCTCGGCAAAGCAGGGGCGCAAAAAACTTGTCATCTTCGAAAGAAACCTGTCGTCTTCACAAAAACACGGCGATTTTGCACAGGGCGGAAAACGAACCACCGATGAACGCTGATCAACGCGGATGGAAGCGGGCCATGATTCGCCGACGCGCATCGATCTGCGTCCATCGGCGATCATCGGCGGCTAGAATGTTTTCCGCTGTGCCCTCGGTGAACTCGGTGGCAAATCCCGGCGAGCACGCCATGACGAACCAGATGAAACAATATGAGACCCTGTTTTGTCGACCAGCGAGCGCGATCCGACAGGGATTTCAAGGCTCCGTCGCGCATGACGAGCGACAAAACACTCGAATAATGTCGCCAGAAATCGGGTCCCCCGCGGCGCCGACAAAATGCAACCGCTGGCCTGCGAACAACTTGCAGGCCGCCGCGCAGAACCGTCGAAAACAAAATGCGATAAACCCCGAGCGCCAGACCCATTTGTGGCGACAGGTCGCCCATCACGCGACAAAACCCACTCCACCAAACCTGAGCCCTGAACCCCGAACCCCAAACTGCTATAATCGGGCCTTTCCATTCCGCCACACGTCCGGAGTTCCCATGACGGTTTCCATCTCCACGCCCGAAAAGCCCCAGGTGGTGCTCTCCGGATTCGCCGACGAGTCGGCTAACCAGAAAACCGCGGTCGAGCAGTTCGCCGCGTTCGCAGCGATCGGCCTGCAGTACTACAGCCTGCGATTCGTCGACGTGGGCGGCGGCGCCAAAGGCGTGATGGACCTCACCAAGCCCGAGATCATCAAGCTCCGGCACCTTGAGGACGAGTACGGCATGAACGTCGCTTCGATCGGTTCGCCGATCGGCAAGGTGAAGCTCCGCGACGTGGAGGATGGCACGACGAACCGCTACGTGCCGTTCGATCAATACCTCAAGAAGGACGTCGCCCGGGCCTGCGAGCTGGCCCACGCCTTTGAAACAAAACTAATCCGCGGCTTCTCGTTCTACCATCCCAAGGGCTCCGACCCGACGGAGTTTTTGCCGCAGGCCGCCGACCAGCTCGCGCAGATCGCCGAGGCCTGCCACCGCAGCGACCTCACGTTTGGCGTCGAAGTCGAAGCGAATCTCATCGGCCAGTCGGGTCCGCTGATGGCCGAGCTGCATCGCCGCGCGAACCATCCCGCGCTCGTGACGATCTTCGACGGCGGCAACATCATCAGCCAGGGCTACAGCACCGAAGAGTGTTATCAGCAGTACCTGGCCATGAAGCCCGGTCTCGGCTGGATGCACGTCAAGGATTATCGCCAGCCGCGACAAGGCAACGGCCCCGCGGCGGCCGGCCGGACGGCCCACGTCGACGAGGACAAGCTCAAGAATTTCGTCCCGGCCGACGCCGGCGACAGTGGCCACGAGCGGATCTTGCGCGACTTCGCCGAGATCGTGCCGCAACTCACCGACAAACTCACAAAGCGCGGCATCCCGGGCGTGGTCTTGGACTTGGAGCCGCATCTCAAGGGCGGCGGCCAGTTCGGCGGATTCAGCGGCCCCGATGGCATGGGCGTGGCCCTCCGCAGCCTCTGCCGAGTGCTCGACCACGTCGGTCTTGGCTATCACTTGCGCGATTTCGGCGACGTGTGTGCCGCGAGGGGGTATTAATGCTCGGCCTTGGAGCGGTCGGTGTCGGAGCGGTTAGTGCCAGAGAGGTCGACGTCGATCGGCAGCGGCGGGTGAACCGGGGCCCCGCCGTCCTCGCTCACGTCGTCGTCGAACTGTTGAAACGCTCCGACTCGAATGGCTTTGGTCAGCGAGTCGTACGACCGCTTGATCCAAAAGACCGCCGCCGACATCGCGACGCAAGCGCCGGCGAATTGCAGACTCCGCCAGCCCGGCGAGTAGAAGAGCAAGCACGAGCCGGCAACAACTGCCAGCACGGCGATCAAGCACCGCATGAGCGCGTTGCGACGCAGCTTGCGAGCGGTATGCACGCCGATCGCATGGCGGGCCGATTGATTCGCCAGCGCCCGCAATGCCTGCAAGTCGGCGGCGAACGCGGGAGCAGGCGTCTTGGGCTTCATTTCCTCCAGGTCGTTCAACAGCGGACCGTCCGTCGCCTCGTCCACGATAGAGACCGTCGACCAGGGAGCACCTTCCGAGGCCGTGTCCGACGTGGCCGCCTCGGTGGCATAAGCCGTGGAAGCCGGCGCGTCGCTCGTGTCTGTTTCGATTGTCGAGGATGTCGACGACGCGGTGGAGCGGTGCGAGTCGCCACGCATTCGCTGCATCAACTTGGCCATGTACTGCTCGACCGATTCCTCGTCGCCGTGGCTCGCGTGATCGTCCTCGGACGCGAGTGCCTGGCTCGGTTCGCTTGGATTCGCGCGTGGCGACGCGTGCAACGGCAGCGTCGGCCGCGACTCAGCCGGCCCTTCCGAGTCGTCCTCCTCGAAAATGTGGGCGTACTTCTCGAGGTACGAAACCGGAGCTGGCGCGGCTGTCGGGACGGGTTCGGTTTCGACGACGGGCTCGCTCGTCGCCGCTTCGTCGGCCAGTGTCAGCTCGTCTGTGGCCGGGGAGGTGGTTTGTGATGCTTCCGCGTCATTGCTCGTCCAACCTTGATCGGCGTTCGGAGGTTCCACGGGGCTGCGATCCGACAGATCCGGAGCCTGGGCGGAGTCGGGTATCGAACCCTCGGTCTGCCGAACCACGCGCTCCTGCGACGCGAGCTGGCAAACTAGCGTCGCTTGCTGCTGCTGGACGGCGCGGAGCTGCTGCAATTCATGTTCATATGCTTCAAATTGACCCAGCCGTTGTTGGAGCTGAGTTTCCCATTCCACCACCTGGTTTTGCCATTCGCTTCGGAGGTGATCGACGTCGCCTTGTTGGCGCTGCAATGCGGCGAGCTGCTCGACGAGCGAGGTGAGTTCGGTAACTTGCGTCGCCTGGTCGTGGTGGGCGGAGCGGACCGCTTCCAGCGTACTCGCCAGGTCGCCGAACTGTTGTGCACCGGCCGCCAACTGGGTTTCCCATTCGGTGAGGCGGGCCTCCCAGGCAGTGCGCTGCGCGGCGAGTTCCGCCTGTTCGTTCCGCAACGATCCGACCTGCTCGGCGAGTGCCGTCCACTCGGCAACGGGGATCGGCGGCTCGCTTGTCGCGGCTGGCAGCTTGTCCACCAATTGCTCGACGGTCGCGAGCTTCCGGCCCAGATCGACGAACTGCGTTTCGCATTGTTCGACGCGGCCTTGCCAAGCACTACGTCGCTGTTCCCACTCGGTCTGTTGTTCCTTCAGCGAGGCGACTTGCTTGGAGAGCGCCGACCAGCCGGTAGCCTGGGTCGATTGTTCCTGGCAGGCTGCCTGCAGTTCCGTCACTTGCCGCTCGAACTCGCCGAACTGTTGGAGTCGCTCCGCAAGCCGTGTTTCGCAGTTGTCGACGCGACTTCGAACGGCATGTTGCTCGTTCTTCCACTCGGTTTGTTCGTTGAGGAGCGAGGCGACCTGCTCGGAGAGCGTCGTCCAGAGACCCGCTTGAGTCGATTGATCCTGGCAGGTGGCCCTCAGTTCCACCAGTTGCCGCTCGACGTCACCCAGCTGCTGGAGGCGTTCGGTGAGCCTTGCTTCGCAATCGTCGACGCGGTCGCGAACGGCACGCCGCTCGTTGTCCCATTCGGCCTGTTGACCTGCGAGCGAGGCAACCTGATCCGCAATCGCCGTCCAATTGGCCGTTCGGCTGGCTTGCTCTTGTGTTTCTTTCCGCAACGATTGGACCTCGCGCTGCACTGCATCGATACGCTCGTCACGGCCCGCAATGTGAGTCTCGCAATCGGCGACGCGACTTTCCCACGTGGCTCGTTGCCGGATGTGTTCGGATTGCTGACCGGTCAGCGAGGCGACTTGCTCCGAGAGCGACTTCCATTCAACGATTGGAACTGTGGGTACGTCGAACGAGGAACGTATCCCGCTCAGTTCGCGCTCGAATCGGTCAGCCCACTCGTCGCGCTCGACGACGCGCGTTTCCCACGCACGCAGCTCGTCACGCCATTGGCCGCGCTGGAAGTCGAAATCGGCTTGACGCTGCTGATTCTCGTTGTACTGATCCCGAAGCAATGCAAGCATCTCGGAAGCAGCCGCTTTCTCGGCGGCGAGTTCGCCGCGCGTGGTGGTAAGCTTTTGGATCTCGCCCGCAAAGCGGGAGTTCTCGGCAACCAAATGTTTGTAATTGTCCGACAGCCGATCGGTCGCTTCGACCACTGCGTTCCAAGCGGCCGACTGGGTTTCCTGGGCACTTTGCTGTTCGATCGCTTTCGCAAAGTCCTCGCGCAGGCGGTCCCGTTCAGCCGACGACGCTTGCGTCTGCTGTTCGAGGCCGGCAAGGCGTTCGTTCAGGACGCGGAACGATTCGCGCCCCTTGCGCAAACTGGCCACCAGCTTGCGGCCACGGCGGTGCAGGCTGCCGCCAAGTTCCCGGCTGTGTTCGGCCGAGCGCTCGAAACCGTGCAGCGTCTGCTGTTGTTCGTCGAGTCGCGAGTTCCAGCCGTGCGACTTCTCAAGCAAATCAGCGTGCCGTTGTTCCAACAGGGACTGTTCGTGGCGATATTCGCGCACTTGGTCGACGAGCGCCGCAAGCGTGCCCGCCAAACGCGTGTTCTCTGCGGTTGAATCCGCTTGGCCGGTGGAGACTTCGCTCAGCTGCTGCTCTAAGCTGGTAACCGCCCGATCCAGTTGGACGCCCATCCGATGATGGAACCGCAACGCGGCTAAGAGCCGGCGGCGGCGGGCGCGAGTTAGTCGGTTCGGAGAGGCGACGGTCGGCGATGGATCGGGAACTGCCGGCACCAGCGGCGACGAGTCGGCCGTTGCGTCGTTCTTTTCGGAATCGGCATTCTGGTTGGCGTCGGGCGGAACATTTGCCGCAGCTACCGGGGGATGAGATTCCGCGGGCAGAGCTGTTGCATCGTCTTGCGGCGCCGTCCCCACCACTTCCAATTCGACGGACCCAATCGCCAGGCGGTCGCCGGGCGCGAGGCTGGCCTCGTCGAACGGCACGCCATTGAGCAGGATGCCATCGGCCCAGCGGCGGACGCGCAGGCTCTGCCCGTCGCGCGTGATCAGGCAATGCATCGGCCGAACGCCGTCGTAGGCCAGTCGGACGGCGCAGCGCGGCCCCGAGCCGATGCTCAACTTACCGACGGGAATCGGAATCAGGCGATTGTCCTCGGTCCCCCCGTGCAGTCGCAGCAGGGAGGCAGAGCTTGTGGCCGCCGTCGCCAAGGTCGTGGAGGAAGGTAGCTCAGTGGTAAGCATGGAAGTCCGTCAGGGAGTTAGGCGCCGCCTCGCGAGCAGCAAATTCTCGTCGGCCCGGCGCAGTCCAGCGTTCCGTCTCCGCAGCGCGCGGGCCGGGCGCGCACGGTGCAGCGCCACTCAGTCATTTACCTCGCGGCATCGAGGGGGTCAAAGTGCCAGCGTTCCGGCCAGCCCGCCCACGGGGGGTTTTCACAATCTGCACAACTTCCACTGGTCAATCTGTTCCGGTTCTGTCGATTACCGATAGGCGTTCGGGAGACCGAACTGCCCAGATCGTCGCCGCCGGAAGCGATCGGGGCGACAAGGTGTCTGATGGGAGCGGCGACTTGAGCTGGGGCATCCGAGCCCGTTTTTGTCGAATGCCGCTGTTGGCACAAGTGTCGTTGGCAAAACGATTTACAGCGGTGGGAGCAGCGGGGGCGGGGCTCGCTCCAGCCAATTAGAATCTGGAACAACTCACGACAGCCAGCATACGTACTATAGTTACGTTGCAAGCAAACGTAGCAAGCAGTGGCTATGCTGACTTGCAAACCCGAGGCGGAGCCGGTTGATAGCGGTCCAGAAACCGACCGTCATCAGCGGCTTGGAACGGCAACAGAGAACAAACGGAAGGCCCACGGCGCTCGCCGCGTTTGAGGACGGACGCTGGCTAGACTTTTCTGGGGCGGTCGGAACCTTCCAGGTGAGGCAAATCCATGTCACGTAAAGATTCGATCCAAAAAATGCGCGAGCTGTTGGTCACTCGCCGCGACGCGCTGCGCAAGGCCCTGGCCGGCGACTTGAGCCTGCTCAAGCAGCTGCGCGAGCAATCGGGCGGCGACGTGGTCGATGCCGCGCTCGACGCAGCGCAAGACGAAGTCAGCTCGCAGTTGGCCGAGGTCGAAAGCCGCGAATTGGCGAACATCGATCGGGCCCTGTTGCGAATCAAGACGGGATCTTACGGCGAGTGTGAAATCTGCAACGGCAAGATTCCGCTCGCCCGGCTTAACGCTTTGCCCTATGCCACGAGTTGCATCGAATGCCAGCGAGCCGCGGAGAACGGCGGGGGCCCCGGCGGGGCAGGCAACGACTGGAGCCGGGTGCTCGACACGGGTTTTGCCGACACCGACGTTTCCTTCAGCGATCTGGAAATTTAACGGCCTGCAAAGCCATTCAACCGACAAATCCTACGCCCGGCGGACAACGATCGCGTTGCCGCCGGGCGTTGTTGTTTTTTGCGGTGCGAGACGCCCGGCGGCCGATAGCGTACACTGAAAGCAGGCGAGTTGGCTGCGTCGAGCACCGCCTACCCCGCATTTCGCCGCACTGGTCGGCGGAGTTCGGCGAGGACCGTTCCCCTGTCGTGACTACCCCAATTCCATGCGATTCACCCATCCAGTTTTTGCCTCCACTGCTGCTGTGTTGATTGCCGCAGCGGGAATCGTCTCTTCCGCTTGCGCTCAGCTCACGGAAGCGACCGCTGTCGGTGTGAGCACCGCGACGGCTAGCGAACGCGATCGCGAGTTCGCCGCCCTGTCGCGCGACGTCGACGCGCTCGACCGCGAGTTCAGCCTGATCAAGCGCGTCGTGAAGCTGGTGACGCCGACGGTCGTCCACATCGAGGCCTCGCTGTTGCCGAAGTTCCGCGGCATGCTCGACGTCGAAGAAGCGGGCTCGGGCGTGATCGTCGACTTCAACGGCAACTTTTACGTGCTTACGAACCGACACGTGATTCGACATTCGTCCAAGGAGCTGATCAGAATTCACCTCGCCGATGGCCGGGTGCTAGTGCCTGAGCGCATTTGGGAAGACAAGGAAACCGACGTCGCCGTCATGCTCGTGAACGCTCCCGACCTGGTGGCCGCCCGGCTGGGCGACAGCGAGACCCTTGAGATCGGCGACTTCGTGCTGGCCATCGGCAGCCCTTTCGGTCTCAGCCATAGCGTCACGCGCGGCATCGTCAGCGCCAAAGGCCGACATAACCTGGACCTGGGCGACGGCGAGCTTCGTTGGCAGAACTTCATCCAGACCGACGCGGCCATCAATCCGGGCAACAGCGGCGGCCCGCTGGTCAACCTCCGCGGCGAGGTGATTGGGCTCAACACCGCAATCGCCAGCGCTTCGGGCGGCAACGAAGGCATCGGTTTCTCGATTCCGATTAGCATCGTGGCACGCGTCGCCCGACAATTGGTGGATGACAATCGAGTTGCCCGCGGCTTCCTGGGCGTCAAGCTCGACGGCCAGTTCGACGACAAGCAGGCCAAGGCGCTCGGTTTGGAGCGGCTTTCCGGCACGCGGATTACGCTCGTCGAGCCGCAGTCGCCCGCCGAACGGGCCGCGCTCCGACCAAACGACGTAATCCTCCTCTACAACGGGATCCGCGTCGAACGCGACACGCATTTGATCGGCTTGGTCAAGCTCACCGAGGTCGGCAAGCGAGTGCCGATCGTGATCTACCGCGACGGCCATCCACTCAGTTTGTTCGTCGAGATCGGCGACATGAGTGATTTTGCTTCGAGTCAGCAATAGCGCGCGGCGGGTGGAGATTCAGCTCGCCGCGCTGAGCGTGCGATAGATGCAGTCGGCCACCGCCATTTCGTCGACGTCGACGGCGACGTCGAGATTGGGCCGATTCTCGGGGTGCCGCCGGCGATCGAACACCGTGGCACCGTGCGTGAGCGTTCCCTCGGTTTCCACTTCGCCGTGCAGCCGCTCGATCGTAAAGAGCTCCGGGTGCATGGCGGCGATCACGGCCACCGCGTCGTGCAAGTGAATGCCTTCGAGCCCCAGTTGTTGCCGGTAGACGCGAAACGCCCCGGGTAGCAATCGCTGGAGCAAGCGGCCTACGCGCGATTCGTCGCCCGGTATCTTCTGCAGCATGTCGAAGCCGAACAGGATCCGCATCGTAACGTCGATCGGAATCAGCGTTTTGGTGACCTGCGAGCGGAACACGTCGCGGGCCGCCTCGGCATCGCAGTAGATGTTGAACTCGGCCGCCGGCGTGACGTTGCCGGGCCCTGACACCGTGCCGCCCAGAATAATCAGGTGCCCGATGAGCGGCGCCAGGTCGGGTTGCTGCAGCGCGGCCGCGATGTTCGAGAGCGGCCCCAGCGCGATGATCGTCACGTCGCCCGGCGCGGCTCGCACCTCGTCGGCAATCACCTTGGCGCTCGGCCGCTGGTGGTGCAATTCGGCGCAGGGAAAATGGGCCCCGCACAGTCCGTCGACGCCAAAGAGATGCCGAGCGTCGACGCGCAGCATTCGGTCGCCGGAGGCGGCCCCCAAGCGGGGCCAGCGGGGCGGATCGAGCTGCTCGACAATCGCTTGGACGTTTCGGGTGGCCTGGTCGGCCTGCACGTTGCCTCCCACGGCCGTGATCGCCAGCACGTCGAGCTCCGGCGCAGCAAGCGCCAGGCACATCGCCACGGCGTCGTCGACGCCGGGATCCACATCGAGAATCACCTTTCTGGCCATCCATCCTCCGGCCCAGTCCCGTCCGCCCGTCCGGAAGCTGCTTTTCCGCTGACGGCTATTCTAGGGCGGCGGCCGGCAAACTACAATCCGCACATGAGCGAAGCGATCCCCACGCTGCTCGGCCGCGTGGCCGGCGGCGAGAATTTGTCGATGCACGAAATGTCGGCCGCCATCGACGCGATCATGCGCGGCGAGTGGTCGGATGCGCAAATCGGGCTGCTGCTTACGGGTCTGGCCGCCAAGGGCGAGACGGTCGACGAGATCGCCGGAGCCGCCGCGGCGATGCGCCAGCACATGACGCCGATCCGCAGCCGATACGCCCAGTTGCTCGACACCTGTGGCACCGGCGGCGGCGGCTCGACAATGTTTAACGTCAGCACGACCGCCGCGATCGTCGCCGCGGCGGCCGGCGTCCCCGTCGCCAAGCACGGCAACCGCAGCATCACCAGCCGCAGCGGCTCGGCCGACGTGCTCGCGGAGCTGGGCGTCAACGTGAACGCGACCGTCCCGCAAGTCGAATCCTGCCTCAATGAGCTTGGCCTCTGCTTTTGCTATGCGCCGCTGGCCCACCCGTCGATGAAACACGTCGCCGCGGTCCGCCGTGGGCTGGGCATCCGCACGATCTTTAACATTCTCGGGCCGCTCGTTAACCCTGCCCGCGCGACGCACCAATTGCTTGGCGCCGGCCGCCCTGAGCTGCGACCGCTGTTGGCCGGCGCGATGACGCGACTCGGCACCAAGCGGACGCTGGTCGTCTCCGGCGAAGATGGCGTCGGCGACGTGACGCTTGCCGGAATTACTCAAGTGACCGAAGTCGCCGCCGAATCCACACGCGACTTCACCTGGACGCCAGAAGACTTCGGCCTCCCGCAGCAGCCGCTCGCCGGCTTAACGGTCGACAGCCCCACGGCTAGTGCCGCCATCGTCCGGCAAGTCCTCGATGGGATCCACGGCCCGGCGCGGGACCTCGTGATCCTCAACGCGGCCGCCGGTCTCGTCGCCTTCGGCAAAACGAACGACCCGCTGTTCGCCGCCGCCGAGGCCGCCGCCGCGATCGACAGCGGCGCCGCCGAAACGCTGCTCGCCCGGCTCGCCCAACGATCGCACTTGCCAGCCTGAGAGAATCCTCAATGGAATCGGTCGAATTCACACAAGGTAGCTTTCCATGAGCAACAACGAACCCGATCCGCTCCTTTCCGGCAAAGAACTGCCGACCGTTCAAGTTCGAGTTGGAAAAGTCAACGGGCAAAGTGATCGGCGGCAGCGTCGGCAAAGAGGCGACCGTCGCGCAGCTTCCGATTTCCAAGGGCATCGCCGGCGTGTCGATGACGCTCGAACCCGGCGTCATGCGCGAACTCCATTGGCACGCCACGGCGGCCGAATGGGCGTTCGTCGTCTCTGGGCGCGTCCGCACGACGACCATCGATCCGCACGGCTACGCCGAGACCAACGACTTCGAGCCGGGCGACATTTGGTATTTCCCGCGCGGTTACGGTCACGTCCTCTGCTGCCTGGGCGACGAGCCGACGCACTTCATCCTGATCTTCGACAACGGCTACTTCTCCGAATTTGGCACGTTCAGCATCAGCGACTGGCTCGGCCACGCGCCGAAGCCGCTCTTGGCCAAGAACTTCGGCCTGCCGGAGTCCGCGTTCGATGGGTTCCCATCGAGTGAAGTTTATTTCGCCAAGGGTGCGATTCCATCCGCAGAGCAGCCGCCCAATCTGTACGGCCTCCATTCGCCGCCCAATACGCACAAGTTTCGCATGCTCGCCGAGCCGCCCCACTCCGTGCACAAGGGTGGCCGCGAATGGCGCGTCGACGCCAGCCGCTTTCCCATCTCGACGACGATGACCGGCGTGCTGCTCGAACTCGAGCCGGGCGGCCTGCGCGAGCTGCATTGGCATCCCACCTCCGACGAATGGCAGTATGTGCTCGAAGGCCAGGTCAGCGTCACGATGTTCGGCTCGCACGGCCGCTTCCGCACCGAGACGCTCAACGCCGGCGACGTTGGTTACATTCCGCAAGGGTTCGGCCACTCGATCGAAAACATCGGCCAAGGCGCGGTCGCGCCTGTTGATCGGCTTCAATACCGGCGACTACAAAGCGATCGACCTTTCGCAGTGGATCGCCGGCAATCCGGCGGAAATCCTGGCGACCAACTTCGGAAAACCGCCCGCACTGTTCGAGAAGTTCCCGCGTGGCGACGTGTTCATCGCGCCGACATAACCTATAATTCCCGCGATGCAACTCGAGCTGATCTTCACCAACGATTCGCGTTTCCTCGCCGGGATCGGGGCGTTCACCCGCGAAACACTGAAGCAGTGGCCGCTCGATTCGGCGGTCGCCGAGAAGCTCGGCCAGTGTGTCCTCGCGGCGGCCCGCCAGGCGATCGATCATGCCTACCCGGTCGGCGAGCCGGGCTCGATCGAGCTCACGGTCCGTGAAGAAGGCGGAAAGCTTGAATTCATCGTCCGCGACCATGGCCTGCCGCAGGACGTCGCCCAGCTCGAAGAGCGGCTCCACGATGCTTCCGTTCCTCCGGCAGGCAAGATCGCCCTCAATTGGCCCGGCGCCGACGTCGTCGACGAGTTGCATTGGATCGGCTATGGCCGCGAGGGCAAGGCGATCCAGTTGGTGAAATGGCTCCACGACCAACACATCACTGACAAAGCTCATCCAGCTGCGCTCGCGCCGTTCAAAGTCGATGCCCCGCTCGCGCCGGCGCAGGAGTACACGATCCGCCGCATGCGGCCCGAGGAGGCGATCCAAGTCTCGCAGCTGATGTACCGCGCCTACGGCAACACGTATTTCAACGAGGACGTATACTATCCCGACCGCGTCGCCGCCCACAACGCGGCGGGCTCGGTGCTGTCGTTCGTGGCCGTCGGCGCCGATAGCCAGCTCGCGGGGCACTACGCGCTCGAGCGTGGCGAAGAAGGGCCGGTCGCCGAGGGGGGCCAGGCCGTCGTCGATCCGGCGCACCGCGGCCGTGGCCTCTTGGACCGCATGAAGGATGCCGCGCTGGCCGAGGCAAAACGCCTGAACCTCGTTGGTGTTTTCGCCGACGCCGTCACGGTCCACACGCGAACGCAACAGTCCGACGTCAAGCACGGCGCCCATCTCACGTGCGTCGACCTGGCCATCTCGCCGCGCAACGAGAGCTTCAAGAACCTCTCGGACAAACTGTCCCAACGGCTGACTTGCCTGCTCTTCTTCCAATGGCTTCAACCGGCGACACCGCGGAAGATTCACGTTCCCGAACGCCACCGTGCGATGATCGAAAAAATCTACCGCAATCTTGAGTGTCCTGTCGAGTTCGACGCTGGGGCTCCTATTTCGGGCACCGCCGCGGTCGGCCACGGCACGCTCACGGTGATAATCGACTCCGATGCGGCGTGTGCCTTCCTTCGCGCGGGCGAAATCGGCGCCGACACCGTTCAACTGATCCGACACGCGAAGCGCGAGATCGTCGAACGCTCCCACGCCGAAGCACTCTACGCCGATCTGCCGCTTGCCGACCCCGCGACGCCTGCGATCGCGGCAGAGTTGGAGGCGGACGGCTTCGGCCTGCTCGGCATCGCCCCCTGTTTTTCTCTTCGCGGCGACATCCTGCGTCTGGCCTACCTGGTCGAGCCCTTGGCCCGCGAGCCGATCCACACAGCCGCCGACTTCACGGCAGAATTGGTCGACTACGTGCTCGCCGATCAAGCCCGCGTGCAGACGAATCTTTAGCGACGTGCCGAAACGGCCTTCGAGGCCCGAAGCGGCAATTCGGGCTTGGCGTTTGCCCGAAGCAATATGCTATACTTGCACACGTATTTCTGCCGTGCGATTGACTTTATTCTCCCGTCAACCCCTCCGAGCATCGTCCCATGTTCAATCGAATCGCCACCGGTTGGGAACTTTCGAAGCAGAGTTTTCGCGTACTGCGGAGCGACAAGTCGTTGGTGCTGTTTCCGCTCTTTAGCGGCGTGGCTTGCCTACTGGTGCTCGCCAGCTTTGCGGCGCCGCTTTGGAGCACGCCTTGATTTCGTGAGGGGCTCGAAACGAAACAGTTGAATCACGATCCGCTCGCCTACGTGATTCTGTTCGCGTTCTACGTGATCAATTACTTCGTGATCGTGTTCTTTAACGCGGCGCTGGTGAGCTGCGCGCTCAAGCGGATGGCCGGGGAACAACCTTCCGTGGCGTACGGCCTGCAACAGGCCGCCGCCCGCCTGCCGCAGATCGCCGCTTGGGCCCTGGTCAGCGGCACCGTCGGTCTGATCCTGAAAATGATCGAATCGAAGTCCGACAAGATCGGGCAACTGGTGGCCTCGTTGATCGGCGCCGGCTGGGCCATCGCCACCTACTTCGTCGTGCCGATCCTCGTGGTCGAGCACGCCGGTCCGCTCGAAGCGCTCAAGCGTTCGACCAGCCTGATGCGTCGCACCTGGGGCGAGACGCTCGCGGGCAAGATGGGCATTGGCCTGATCGTAATGGTTGCCATGCTGCCGGGCTTCGCCGCGATCGCGCTGGGCGTGGTCGCTGGAGGCGCGAGCGGCCAACCGATTCTCGCCGGCGTCGGCGTCGCCTTGGGCATCGCGTGGATCCTCGGCGTGTCGCTCGTCTCGGCCGCCGTGCAGTCGATCCTGCTCACCGCGCTCTACCTGTATGCCGCCGAGGGCACCACCCCGCCTCAATTCGATCCGGCCCTGCTGCATGGGGCGTTTGGCAGCAGGCGTTGAAAGAACCCGACGCCTTTTCGATGCCCGACTGCCGCCACATCCGACTTGTCGACGCCAGCCGCGTGCTGACTTGCCAAAGGGCTGGTTCGTCGAAATACTTGCTGCATGCGCAATTCGAGTCGACCAGCCGCAAGAGGTTGGCGGCTTCATAGCCCTCGTAGCTCAGGGGATAGAGCAGCGGTTTCCTAAACCGTTTGTCGCAGGTTCGATTCCTGCCGGGGGCACTAGTTTCAGAAGCGGCGGTACGCCTCAGGGTACGCCGCGATGAGCTATGCTTGCTTGTGACTAAGCCAGCTGCAATCTCCAAACCGACGATCCCGTACGACGGCTTCCCTCTCTATCCGCACAGCAGCGGGCAGTGGGCGAAGCGGATCAACGGCCGCGTAGTCTACTTTGGCTCATGGTCCGCCGGTTGGCAAGCCGCCCTCGAAGACTTCAACGCCAAGAGAGACTACCTCTACGCCGGCCAAGCACCGCCCAACGGCGACGCGACGCTGCTCCGCGATGTGCTCAACTCGTTTCGGCGAAGCAAGGTGCAATCACTGGAACAGGGCAGCCTAAGTCAACGCAGCCTTGACGAATACGAGGACGTGACCGACGTAATCGCGTCCGTCGTCGGCAAGCTAAGGCCAATTGAAACAATCACGACGGAAGACCTCGCACGCCTCCGCTCCGCACTGGTCAAAGGCAAGGCTGGCAAGATCATCAGTCCGACGAGCCAGCGACGGATTTTGACCTACGCACGCTCAGTGTTCTATCATGCCAACGAGGAGTGCGGCTGTTCGATCCGGTACAAGAAGCCGCTCGCATCACCATCGGCGAAGCAACTACGCAAACACCGCCACGAGACAGGCGAGCGATTGTTCGCGGCGGACGAAGTCCGGGACCTGATTGCGATTGCCAAGCCACAACTAAAAGCGATGATCCTGCTCGGCATCAATTGCGGCTTTGGCAACCGAGACTGTGCAACGCTTCCAATTGAGCAGGTCGACTTGGCGACGGGCTGGCACGCTTACTGGCGACCGAAGACACAGACTCCACGACGGGCTCCACTTTGGCCGGAGACGGCTGCCGCTCTCTAGCAGTCATCAAGGACCGCGAATCGGGGCTGGTGTTCCGCACGCGGGCCGGTAATCCGTGGTTCACCGACGACAAGCGGCGATGTCCGATCTCATATGAGTTTCGCAAGTTGCTGCAGAAGCTGGAAATCTACCGCTCTGGCATCACGACCTTCTACACTCTGCGACGCTCGTTTGCCAGACGGTTGGCGAACTCGCGGGCGAGCCTAAGGCTTTACAGTTCATCATGGGACACACCTCCGACAACGAACGACATATGACCGCTGTTTATCGCCAGCGGACATTGGGATGCACCCACTGACGAAAGTGACGGACCACAGTGCATGATTGGTTTTTTAATAACGATCAGTCGGCAAAAGATTTGAACCGCGAACGCCGCATCGGCGGCGCCGCAGGTGTCGGCTGTCTCGACTTCACAAAGGCATCCAGATCCTCACGCCGAATGATCCATCGCGGCCGGCGTGCGTCGTTGAGATTGGCGGCCCGCAACGCCCCAGTCTGAATCCAGGCTCTGCACCTTCTTTGGGGACACGGCGAGCAATTTGGCTACATCGTTTGGTTGCAAATACTCTGTCATATTATCGAGTTGGGTCATGCCGCGTCCTCGCTTTGCCCTGAGGCGTCGGTGTGAGTGTAGAGCCCATCGAGGCACGGGAAGTGTGAGAGTCCGACAGCGAGTGGTTGCCCTTCGAAATTGGACCGCTGATGTAGATGCATTTCTTCATTCGTCATCAATGTCGTCGTCAGTGAATCGTTCTAAAGTGATTTGGACCTTCCCTCTTTACCTTCAAACTCCACAAAGATGCCCTCATTGGTGATTAGCTCGCCACACCGAGCCAGTAGTGCTCGAAGAAGTTGCTTAGGACCATTGAATTGATCGTACAAGCTCACCATACTTTTCCGCGTCAGCCATCCAGATCGCCCATAACTCACGCGGAGAGCCTGTCCACTTGTCCCCCGCTTCGTCAAGCACGCCATGAGAGTCCTAGCACAAACTGACGATGGCGATTGCATCGTTCAGGAGTGTCGAATTCGTACGCAGGCCAATAGCGGGAGTTGCATCTATACCCGATCGTGCTGCTGCTCACCGCCACCGCACGAGCGGCAGCCGACACACTGGGGAACCATTGCACACCCCACGGCGTCGGGATGAAGCATGGCTTTTTATGATGTCGTCCGCCATTTGATTTGAATGAGTAGGAGTTCCGGTCGCGTGCCGAGAGTATTCGGTAGCCCTCTCTTATGAGCCTTTTAATCATCATTGCCAAGATCGCTCGTGCTCGATTCGTGTACGTGACGAGCTCCAAGCCATAGGGCGGTTCTGTTTCAGTGGCGGGCTGACTAGCGAACGACTTTAACTTGTCATGTAGCTGGCTTCCGTACTCGTCGCGGCTCCGCCAACGCCGCGTCGGTTCAAAGTCGGAATCTCCCGTGAAGATGTACGCGGTCATGTCATCATCGAACAACCAGACGAACACTTTCGTGTTTTTTAAAAGGCATTATTTCACCCAATACTCTCCCTTGGCGTACGCCAGGGCCAATTGAAACTGACTTGATCGCTCCACCGTCTTCGAGTCCAAACAATCTCGTGCTGCGTAGCCAGACCACCGGACCAGGATCGAACTGCAATTGGACTCCGTGACGCAACAACTCCGGTATCATCAGTTGGCAGTGATTGAGCAATCGGGTCGAGGACATACCAGGGAAGGTTGACAAGGCCTCGCGTAGCTCATGAGGCGAAATACGAATCTCGTCGGCAACGCCAAAGAGATTGTACCAATTCAGCGAGCAAGTCACGATCCATGGTCACTCCGCAGCAGGGGCTTCTGCTTCTTGCCAAGCCTTGAACAATTGCATCCGATCGCGGCTACTTCTCCCTTTCACAGCTTGTTCCCATGCCTTGTAGGCCGCATCTGCCGGCCGTGCTTCCAACTCGTCAACTTGCTCCCACTCTTCGCTCGCCCATCACCTCTAGTTTGCTGCCTGTCTCTCCGATCTCTTCGGTGACAGCGGCTTCGAGTTCAGCGAGCCGGGCGGCAGCTTCTCCGTGTTGGGATTGAGTTCGGCGATGACGGCTTGACGCTTCTGATCTGCAATGTCGAGAGCAGACTTTGCCATGCCGAATCCGGCTTCGAGGTCTGTGCCGGGCGTGGTGATCTGCTCAATGGCTCGCTCGATGGCTTCCGATTCTGCGAATGTCCAGGATAGGTCAAATGCTGCACGATCCCGCAGTGCTCGCAGGTCATCGAGTGCTTTAGCGACGGCGGGGTCGGCTAGTCGTGCGGCATGCTCTGCCTTGCTTGCCTTTTCTTTCATTACCTTGATGCGACGCTTCTTTCATCTGGTAGAGTTGCTTCTCCTCTGGAGTGAGGCGGTTGTATTGAGCGTCACGCACCGCTTGCTCGGCAGCGGCGATCTCCCTCGCGAACGGCACGTCGTCCTTGGTGACCGGAAAGACTGGCTTCCAGTTCGCTGACGCCATTCGCTCCAAGATCGTGCGGTTGTCAGGCCGATCAAGTCGTCCAAGGATGATTTCCTGGTCAGTGATCGGCCCACGCCCTGCCTTCGCTAACTCGGCATCGATTGCGGCCCTCTCTTCTGGCAGCATCGTTCGAGTGGCCCTGCCGGTCTTTTTATTCTTGAGTGCGTCTCGTCGTTGGCCCTCGACACGTTCGAGGTATAGTTGTCCCGCTGATTTGCTTACTTGTTTTTGCCACTGTTGCTTTTCCTTTCAATGTATCGTTGTGTAAAGGCCGACGAGACGTTGCGTCATCCCGCCTCGACGGCCCAGGAGAACCGGCGTACCGCTACGAGGCACACAGGGCTGCGAATGCTTGCTACGCGACGGTGTAGGTCCAGTTATTCGGATTTTCTGAACCGTTCGGAACTCGGACGATGGTGGTCGCGTCAACGAGTTCATTGATGAGCCGCTCGCAAACAGTACCGCTGCCGCCAATGGCAGAACGGATCGTTGCTCATCGACTGTGGACCGCTTACGCTCGGTGCACAGGCGACTGCTTCGGTCGGCCCGGCGGCGGCTCGCGTGAGGAAATCGACAATGCTCGCTTTCAGCGTCGTATCGGAACGATCTTGGGTGCTGTAAACGCCCATGTTGGAAACCTTTCATTCAGGAGGAAATAACGGAACAGTGAACTACGATTGTTGTTGCTCTGCGAGTTGGTCTATCAGGTACTGAGCAGTCGGCCCGACACGCAATCGGTTTTTCACGACTGCAGCCAGGACATCACGCACAATGTGCTGGTTGTGGCCGTACGGGTGTTTCGTTGGCTTGGGGATGTAGCCCCGCTTTTGCCAAGTCCAAAGCGTCTTGCGTGAGATTCCGCAAAGCGTGCAAACCTCCGTCGTGCTTAGGGTTTCAGGAGTTGAGGCTTGGGTCGTCATCAGTGGGCTCCTCGCAATTGAACTGTGGGCAAGAATCAGTAGGCTCTTTCAGTCGAATGCCGAAGTAGAAGAATCCCTGTTCGACACGACGCTTATACACGCCCATCTTGTCGAGCCGTTCTTCGACGCGATTGGTCGCGAGTGGAAACTCTCCGCGTTGGCGTGCGTTGTCGGTGTAAGTGGAGTAAAGGTCTCTTGCTCTCTCTTTAAAATCTGGTCCGAGATCGCAGTGTTCCCGAATGAACGCTCCGAACAGGTCGCTCTCTTCGCGGTATTTGGCTGTTGCTGCGAGCACGCTCTCCGGTGGGTTGAGTCCGCTACATTGCCAAGCTAGGCAGCCCTCGACGAGCCAGCGGACAATCACAGGGGCTTCGCGTTTGAGCTTTTCGCCCAAGCCGCTGTCCTTCTCTTCGTCCGGAATTCGCACCGTGAACGGGATTAAATGAACCCGTCGCCAGATGCCGACATCGGTGCCAACGATTCGGGGCTTGTGGTTCGTCTCGATGAATAGCGTGTGCGTGGGGCTGTACTCCCAGCTTTCCTGGTACAGTCGCCGGCCTCGAATCTTGCCGCCTCCCGTTTGATGCTTGACGCGAGCCTCGTTCAGCCGTGCTCCCTCTTCCGTCTCCGCTGACACCGCAAGCCGCATCTGGTATAGGTCCATGACTTCTGTTGAGTGTCTCGAGTGCTTGCTCTGCATCAGGTACTCTTGTCCGAGTTGCATCGTGTACTCGTTGCCAACGGCGTCGAGGATCGCGTTCACGAGCGTCGATTTGCCGTTCTGCCCGCCACCCCATAGCACTGGAAAGATGTGCTCGATCTGCTCGCCGACGAGTGCGTAGCCGAACAGACGCTGGACGAAGGCTACTAGCTCGGCATCGTGGTCGAAGATGCGTTCAATGAAGCGTTGCCACAGGTCGGACTGCACGTCGGTCGTCGGGTAGGCGTGCGGCACAATCTTGGTGATAAAGTCCTCGCGTCGATGCTCGCGAAGTTCGCCTGTCCGCAGGTCCATCGTGCCGTTGTCGAAGTTGAGCAACCACGCGTCCGCGTTTAGCTCCCCATAGTCAAGCGGGATCGGTAGCACCTTCTGGGCTAGAGCGACCATCGCGTCGAGGCGGTTGCGAGCCTCGCTGCTCTTGGCGTGCTTCCATAGGAGTTCGCGGGCAGCGTCGGTCGCCAGTTGGGCTGCCTCGTGCCGCATGTTGCGAACTGTTTGGATCGCGAGTCGGTAGATTGCCCCGCTTTCATCAATTCGCCACCGTTGGCCGTCCCAGATGATCCACTGCTTCCACTTGTTGACGTAGCGGACGTTTTCACCGTGCTCGCGTGCGAGGCGTTCGGCGTTGCTCGCGTCGGTGAGTTCGTAATTGGATGAAGGGCTCGCGTGCTCGCCCTGAGCTTCCGATTCGTTGGAACTCCTGGATGATTCGTGCGTCATCGTAAACGCGGCCGAATGGTCGTTCTGCCTCATAGCGTCGAAATGCTACAATCGCCGCGTCGCTGGTGAGTGACTGGTCGTAGCAGCGATTGATGCAAGTGACCATTCGCATGCTGCCGTCGTTGTTGTCCTCCATGTTCCTCGTCGAAGCGAACATCGCGGTTACTGCCGCTTCGATTGATGCCTCGTCGTCGCGGAGCGGTTGTGGCCCCGTGGGCGGCGACGGCGGCAGCGTGATTGGTTTGGCGAACGACAGCAGATTCTCCATTGCTGCGTCGGTCCACGGCGGGCAGATCGCTCTCGACGAATATCTCGCGGCCTGGTCGCCACTCCTTCCTTGGCGATGGTGGGAATGCAGACTGTGAACCCTTGCCGCCTGCTCCCGATGCGGACGATCAGCGGCTCGCCGTCACCGCATGGAATGTGGAGGTTGGCGGCGTCGGTTGCTTCGAGCCGGGCGTCCCATGGCAGCAATCGGTGTTCGTGGTTTGGATCGTTGGGGCGACCGAAAGCTGGGCAGTTGTCGAGAAGTTCGGCACCGAAGATTTCGTACGCCTTTTCGCGTTGCTCGGCCGTGTCCCACTCCACGCCAATGATGCCGCTGCATGGCCCCATTTGCACGCCAAGTGCAGGAGTCTTCGCGGATTCGATAGTACTTGCGAAACAACGTGTCGTCGAAATCCTGCTTCTGCCACTCCCTCATGCCGCTTGGCTTCTCTTGCCATCGGTGAGCGGGATAACTTTAAGGCCGAGCGAGCGATAGTCCGTGGCCGCCGCACTGAGCTTTTCGGATTGTTGAAACAGCAGACATAGCGTCTTTCTTGGTCGGAGGGGAGTATCGACACGAGCGAAGACCGAGAGCGGTCAAGACGTGCAGTGCGTTGTCGCCGCATCCTGCGGAACTTTGCACCGTCACTTACTCGCTGTGTCCACCACGCCTGCGAGTCGCAGTTGCCCGTGGTTCCTCATGCCGCGTCGCCGCACGGCTCGTTGCAGTCCACCGCTCGGTTTTTTCCATCGAGCGTTTGCCGCTAGGACCTGTTGTCCGCCGACGCCCTTTGGCTTGGGCTCATGTCGGTAGGCGGCTGTGTTATTTCCCATTTAGCTAAGCGGTCGGCCAAAAGTCAAGGATAGAAAAAATGGCGAGCGTGCCGGCCCCGACCAAGGGCTCCGTCAACCGGCACGCTCGTTAGGTGGAAGTTCTACCTTTATAGACGCAGATGAAACCGTATACCTCGCGGTTCCTCCGTGTTCCGTGTTCTTGTCGTCCGGTCCGCCGTCTTTCCTTCTATCGAAACACGCCCTTCTGCCGCACACAAGTATTGTCGTCGGCCCGTCCCTGCTCGGCTGTAGCTGCTGTAGTTCTCTCTCCCAAACCTGTCCTCGCGTGTGTGTGTGTAAAGGAAAGGTTCCAACTCAGGGTACAGCCCCTACAGCCGAGAGCGTCGAGCGTTCCCTTCGAGCAATACGTCACCGTCTCTTGCGGATGTCGCCGTCATTTCTTGGCGTTCGTGCGGCTGTCTCGTGCACCTGTTGCATGGTGTACTCTGCTCTCGCACGTCACCTATCGCGTCATCGCCGCTGTTGCATATACTGGGTCTAGCTTCGAGACTTCCCAAGCGAGCTAATCCTGTCTGCCCCTATGAGCTCTCCCCGCCTGTTCCGTCGTAACCTCCAAGGCGACCTTACCTCCTACCCACTGCATACAACTATTGCCTCGTTGGCCATCGTTACTAGGCACATGCCTGTATGCGGATCGAGATTCCCCGACGCAGTGGTGCATCACGAAAAGGGCGACAACGGCCGAAACGGCGGGAAAAGGGGACTGTAAGGATCAACGCGGAGTGAAATAGGCAAACAACGTGCCAGCCCAAATAGCGAACACGGCATGAAGCTTGCTTCCAGCATCTACTCCTTGACCAATCGTTGCACCTCGACGATAAGCGTCCTTGGTTTTGTTGCTTCATTGGTTGCGACAGAGAGTCGCAACCGATGAAGCAACAAAACCAAGGACACTTATCATCGGGGTGCAACGATTGGTCAAGATGAAGATGCTGAGAAGCAAGCTTCATGCCGTGTTCGCTATTTGGCTGGCACGTTGTTTGCCTATTTTCACTCCACGTTCATCCTTACAGTCCTTCCCGCCGTTTCGGCCGTTGTCGCCCCTTCGTGATGCACCCTCGTCGGGGAATCTCGATCCGCATACAGGCATGTGCCTAGTAACGATGGCCAACGAGGCAATAGTTGTATGCAGTGGGTAGGAGGTAAGGTCGCCTTGGAAGATACGACGGAACAGGCGGGCAGGGCTCATAGGGGCAACTAGATTAGCTCGCTTGGGAAGTCTCGAAGCTGGACCCATATATGCAACAGCGGCGATGACGCGCTAGGCGACATGCGAGAGCAAGAGCTCTATGCGACAGGTGCACGAGACGGCCGGCGCGAACGCCAAGAAATCGACGGCGACATCCGCAAGAGACCGGTACCGTATTGCTCGAAAGGGAACACTCGACGCTCTCGGCTATCAGGGGCTCTACCCTGAGTTGGAACCTTTCCTTTACACACACACACGCGAGGACAGGTTTAGGAAAAAGAACTACAGCAGCTACAGCCGAGCAGGGACGGGCCAACGACAATACTTGTGTGCGGCAGAAGGTGGGTTTCGAAAGAATTGGAGGATATGAAACATGCGATGCCTACTGTACTGCCGAACGAGCACCGACAAACAGGAGATCAGCCTCGACGACCAGGAGCGAAAGCTGCGTGCCTACGCGGCCTGTCCAAGACAGGGACGACTTCGACATTGTGGACGTCATCTCGCGGAGCACGCATCGGCCAAGTCGCTAAAGCGGGGAGGGTGTGCAGCGGGCTCTGGACCTGCTTGAAAGCAACGCCGCCGATGCCCTCGGTCATCCTCAAGCTGGATCGGCTCTCCCGCTCGATCCGCGACTTTTCTTGGCTGGTTGAGCGTGTGTTCAATGACAAGACGGGCAAGGTGCTGATCTCGCTGCAGGACTCCATCGACTTCCGCACCGCGTCGGGTCGTATGGTCGCGTACCTGCTCCAGGTCATCGCCCAATGGGAGCGTGAGATCATCAGCGAGCGAACGACTGCGGCTCTGGCTCACAAGATCGCTGTGAAGCACGAACTCGTCGGCGAGTTGCAGTATGGCTACGATCTGGACGGAAAGACGCTGGTGCCGAACGCCAAAAACAGGAAGCCATCGCACTCATTGGCCAGCTACGCGATGAGGGCCTGTCGTTCCGGGCCATCGCCCGCGAGCTCGACGCCAGAGGCTACGAGAGCAAGAAGGGCAAGCCGTGGCACTACAACAGCGTACGCCGCATCCTCAAACGCTCGCCTCAAACTTTGGCAAAGATACGGCGATCTATGTCGACAACGGGAGCGTCTCTACGCGTGGCTTCATCCATTTGATTATATCAATGGCGAGTTTATCCGATGCCCACTTGCATTCGCCGTCTAACGAAGGCGAATGCAACCGAAAGCGATCCAAGAGAATACCATCAACTTTGCCCGCACGGCGTCGAAAGTCACCTTCGAGCAATGCAAACGGTATCGCAAAACCTCGCTTTGGTATTGTCGTAAAAGCGATAACTCGCCGCCAAGTATCGGGGTTCTGGCGTGTGCATTTTGTTGATCCAATCCGCACCGCTCGCACACTGAAAGAAGTATAGCGATCGCCCTCCCCCACCCGTCCATAAACGGGTCAGAACATACGATATCGAGCCCCTCTTCATTCGCATTCTCGGAAATCCACGCCGCGACCTGGCCCGTTATTGTCTGGCTCAGAAAGGTGAGCACTGATTCCCTGAACAACCGACTGAATCTTCGCAGCATTTCCGGGAGCCCAGCCAGTGCGATGAATTGTCCATCCAAGTCTTTCTAAACACTCGGCGGTGATTCTACGTCTCAAACAGATCGCCTTGCGTTGAATAGTCCGCGTGCTTGCTAGCCCACTGCCTATATATGGTCTGCAAGGAAAGCAGAACACAAAACGAATATGTTGGAGCGGCGTCCCGAGTATGATTCCGGCAGATCAACCGCCGCTTGATGGACCATGGAGGTGCTGTGATGACACATCGCTCGCGTCTTTCCAGTTCTACCCAAGCATTCGCTACCATTTCCAGAGCGAAGTCCTGGGAGATGTAAATGTTGTTTTCCATCAAAACGTCCACTACTTGTGTTTGCGACACCTGTGCGTCAACAAACGTAATGCTGCCTTCGATCCAATCAGCGAGTAGATCGAGTTTCACATTATGGACGTGTATTGACGGGCGGAAGCCCATTGATGGCAATTGGAAGCACGCTCATTCCTCCGAGAGTACTCCACTCTTGATACTTGGAAAGATGGCCAAGAGCTGTACTACATCTCGGCCAAGACGCTCCGTAGCTTTTTGCAGTCGTTTTGACGATTTGAATAGGTGTGCCGTACTAAGGGCTTCTTCTACATCGTCGGGGGCAGTTCAATGTGGCGAGCTGTTTCAGCCTCGTCGCCACCGGCAATGCGGAATGCGGTTTCGAAAGTTGGATTTGCAGTACGCTCAAGTAGGCCACAGCCGCAGAGCTTTCAAGAATCGTTCCAAAATCATCGGTGTCGCGGGAATCGCTAATGACCGGTTTCTTTTCATCAGTGCCAAAGAGCCAAGTGGCAAAATTCACTAGTTGCTTCAGCTTCCCTTTTGGCACTGGCGACCTCGCTTTCCCTGGAGTACGCCAAAATGTCAATGTCAAGGTACTGTTGTACGCCGTTAGTACGAAGAGACAGATACAACACGCTGAACCGCTCTTCAACTTTATCAATGGAAATCTCGTCGGACTGACTTTCCATTTGCATCAATATCCGGTACGAGATGTAATTCTGCCGGACGGTTGGAGTCTTACTTCCAATCCGTCGCATTACCTGCTCATAAGACAGGTTTTCATCATCGATCAAATGAGCAATAAACTCCGCCTTCTCCGCTGGATTCCACTCCTTAATTCCACTGACATGACGAAAGCCAAGATAGGCTTGGACGTCCTTTCTGCTGGGACGCACGCACAAACGGAATCTTCTTGAGACGACTAAGTTTCGCCTTCGTTGCCGATGCGGCAATCTCCGGCCATTTCCTGGAAACCTCGCCTTCCTTGTCGACCGCCCGAAAGAGCATCTTTAGTGCGGCGAGCCGACGGTTTCCTTCAACAACTATGGTGCTTTTCCCGTGCCCAACTTTTCTTCTACTACGACAAGTGCCTCTTGCGTCCAAAAGCCGCTCTCAATAAACGACACGGCAAGTTCTTCCAGGACGCCCTCGGCATCCATCCATTCCAGAATCTCAGATTGTGACTCGGGACTTCATCGACAACACGCCTGCCAAGCCGCGGATTCTTGGGGTCCAAATTCAAGTCATTGAGCGGCTTATATTCAATCGTTTCACTGATAGCCATAACAATGTTCCTCGTGCGTCATGCGGCATCAACGTTGGATGTCCGCCGCCGGACCTTCCGACTCAATAAAGACTCAGCGACTTTTTGGACCAGCCGGGCGTTCACAGCATTGCCCAGCGCTTGGCAGACTGCGGTGGTCGTATTCGGCAAATGCCTAAGTCCGTCCAGACTTTGCAGGCGACAGCATTCCTGAGGCGTCATATATCGGCGTTCCCACGCAATGATTGGGACTTGCGTCGTCGTCATTGCAACTAACGAGGGTGCAGTAGTCGCTCGTTTGATACGCACTCCGGACGCCCGAAACTGAATTATGTACTGCCAAATATTGCGAGTCTCACCCTTGCAATTCCACTCCAACTTCTGAAGGCTTGAATCGAATTCCTCAAGTTTTGGCAACCACGGTTTGATCCACTTCTTGTTCTTGGAAAAGAATTCCCTGTTCTGGCGAATAAAGTTCTGTTTCCATCGCGGGAAAACTGCCTCCCGTCCACGTGCGTGGCTGGGTACTCGCTGCATAGCATCATCACGAAAGCGACAGTTCAGTGTTCGGCCAAAGCTGCCGCGGAAACCGCGGAGCTTATTGAGCGGCACGTCGTATAGTGAGTCATATTTCGAGTATGGATAGTTGGCCCCAAACTCCATCGCCCAAATTGGAAAAGATGGCAATTCTATGGATTTGGGAGCAGCCTGAAGAAACTCATTCCATACCGTAAGACAGCGGACCACGCGTTCTGAAATAGGTCGGGCGTCGCGGGGTCGGCGATCCAACACATCGCGTATACTCGCCTCGCGTGTCGACTCAGATGGCCATTGAAACGAAATCGAGCCCGTGCAAGCATCCTACGATAAAGAGCCGGTCTCGAATTTGTGGAATCCCATACTTGTGTGGCGAAAGCACTCTTGTTCGAATGTCGTAGCCGCAGTCATCAACTAACGCACGACGCATTCTTTTCCAAGTCCGGCCGCCATCGTGCCGTTCGAGGTTTGCTACGTTTTCGAACAAGAAATAGCGAGGTCTATGTGCTCGCACGATTCTCAAGACGTGACGTGAAAATAGATCACCCCATAGTTGCACTTTGTGCCCAACTGTTCTCCTGCCTTCGAGAACGGTTGGCAAGGAAAACCAGCACAAAGTATGTCGTGTCTTGGAATATCGCGTGACATCAATTTGACGTAGATCACCGGCCGGTCGAATGCCGAAGTTCTTGCTATACACTTCCTGGAGTTGAGGATTAACGTCGCATGCAAAAACGCATCTATGCCCGAGCCTACGCAGTGCAACGTGGAAGCCCCCTAGTCCAGCGAACAAATCAACGAACCGCATAGAATCATTACTCGACATGTGCGGACGCTCGTTTGTAAGACATGCGTTGTCGTTCAAAACGGATTTATCGAGCGACACGGTGTGTCAATATCCCGCGTCGGATGAGCCGAATAGGCGTACTACCACCGAATCATTATCGGCTGGCAATATGGGAAGACTTTAACGACCAGCAAGGTCAGTGTAGCATTTATGCTGTCGCGTTGCTGAACAATCTGCGAGTATCGCCGACGTCCGAGCAAGGACATGACTGGCTCTCAATACGTATATTTCCGCCCGTTCGGCTCGTCGAACGAGCGTGCCGACGGCTTGACAGTTGGCGATGAAGGCGTCGAGCGTGTCGCGGTTCGCCATCGTGCGAGCGTTCTGCTCGTCGCGTGTCTCTCGCCAAGAGCGGCGAGTCGTCCGCTCCAATTCGACAACGACGCCATATAGCTTCGCAGCAGCACGGGCCGCTCCTCGTGCGGCGGAGAGCGACGGAAAGATGGTCGCATCGTCGGCATGGCGGGAGAATCCGCCTCGATGGAGATAGCCGTACCGTCGCGTATGGATCACGAATTTGGCGATGGGCGTCTCCATGAAAGTACGCCCCCGACGAGTCCGGGACACTGGCAGGGGCCGTGCAGGTTGTCGCAATCATGCTTCTACTAAAGTTTACATCACGACGAGCGGTTGTGCCGTCTCTGCAAGTGCTCCCAGCACAGAGCGAGTGAGTCGCCAAACATACACGAGCGTTACCGCCATAACGAGCTACACTGCGAACCTGTTCTTGCCTGCATAATTGCGAGCTAGACTTGCATCATGGCCCGTCGAAAGAGCAAATCCGAGAAGGCAGTCACCGACCGATCGCTCCCATGGTCGGATCGCATCGCCGCCGCACGCACAGCCGTTGACCAGATTCCGACTACCGACTGGAAACACGGCGTTTTGGCCGCGTTCCTCCGAGAGGTCGAGGCCGAACTCGGCGACCGCAAACAGGTCCCAGAGGACGCCCTAGCTGCTGCCCCGGCCCGGTAGCCCCCCTCCCGCCCCAGACCCATTTCTCGCGGCCGTCTCGCGGCACATGCCTCTCCGAGCTTTTCGGAGGCCCGTCGTGGGCATAGTCGGCCAGACGGCCTCTGACACGTCTCCGCCACTACAAGCGTTTTCTCTGACCTCCTAGAAGGTCGGACTTGTTACCAAGACGCCACGAGGCCAGGCAACACTGTCGCCAAAACTCAACTAGTCCCGAACGGCACTTCCGGACCAGCCGATGCGTTCGACTGTTGCAGGGTACTGCTCACCCCCCTTGGCGGTCCCACCCCACCTCCCGCCTGCCCGGATCGCCCATTGGCACAGCCGGTGCATTCTCGGTCTGGCATCCGCCCCGTTGCACGCTGGCGACGTTCGCCGATCCGGCACGGGGCAGCCTTGTATTGGAGAGTTTGATTATGAATTCAAACTTGAAAACTGCTGTCGTTAATGAGGATGCACTGCCAGGGTGCGAGGTCGAGAGCGAAGTGCCGACCATCGGCGATCTGCCGCTCGTGAAGGCTCCACGCAAGCCCCACAAGGAGAAAGGAGCAGGGCTTCGCTGCTGGCAGGAGAAGTTGGTGCCGCTTGTCCTGGAGGCGTGCGTCCGTGGCGAAAACGCCCGCGTCGCCGATCTAGCTAAGAAAGTCGACATGAAGTCGCCTAACTACGTCGCATCGGCACTCGGCCAAGCGGTTGGTGGTGGGCTGGGAATGTGGAAGTCAGGGACCGACATCCGTGCGTGTCAGGAAAACGTCGCGATCCGCTATTCGATTCCTCAAGAAGGAATCTGATGAGAGCGACCCGTACGAGTTCGTGGCAGCCGTAATCGGCGAGGACGAAGACGAAGTGCGGGATGCGGTTGGCCGACTCCCCAAGGCCAGCCAGGAGGTCGCCGCCTAGTCCACTGATAGGCGCCAGCCCCCGCGTCGGTGTCTCTCTCTCTCTCTCGCCCGACGCGGGGCCTCTTTATCCTCAACATTGGAGACCGAACATGGCAAGTTTCGACGGCACACCGTGCGATAATTCCAGCTACGGCGATATTGTACAAGCGTCGAAAGGTGGAAACATGGGGGGCCAAGTACAGGATTGGCCAGTATCCGCATTCACTTGGCGAGTTTCGCACGATGCTGGAAGCGATGATGGCCTACGACGACGCCGTTGCAGAATTGAAGCAATCTTGGAAGGATCAGCGACACCTTACCCCGTGGGGACGGCAGCAGATCGAGCGTCGACCCGACATTACCATCGAGGAATGATTGAACATGATCGGCCCCGCTTCAACATCAAGTGGGATGGCTTGGGGTACAACATCTACTAAGCATGGGGTAAGGGGGACTGCTACTTCATGCGATTCGGAATTCTGACCGCCACAGGGGACGAACAAGATGCGTTCTATGAGTGGACCATGGGAGCGAGCAACCGCCGAGGGATTCGATATTGGCGGGGTGATCCTACTCTATGCCTGGCTGGAGAAACAGGCTGTACGTTGGGGACTTTCACGGTACACCGACATTCTCCCAGCGACTTGGCTGCAGGACCAACGGGTGTTGATGGCCGCATTAAAGTGACCGGCGGCGAATAACTTGTGCGGCGTCGTTTCGTCTGCTCTTTTGGAAAAATGGGGGCAACAACCACGGGAGAGACAACATGAGTAGCCGTGCATCTGTGACGCAGCCGATGATCTGGTCAGCTGGGAAGAAGCGTTTGATCGAGTTAACCGCCGCAGAGGAACGGGCCATCATCGTCCGAGGAGGCGACGAGGCCGAGCTTCTTGCTCTTGCGCACGCCGCCAAGGAAGCGGCGGTCGTGCTACGCGAGAGGTTGAAGCAGGCCAAGGCCGAGCTGTCGTAGGTCGGTACGCCGTGTACGCCTCAGACGGTCGCGTATAGGACTTTCGCCGCCCCTTGTAGCTCTCTCGCTTTCGGGAAGTATGCACGAGACGGCCGTTTTTGTTATAGTTGTTCGCAGATTCCTGAGCGGTTTCCTAAACCGTTTGTCGCAGGTTCGATTCCTGCCGGGGGCATTGGCTTGGCGGGGACGCTGTAGCATTGCCCCTCGAAAAAGAGGTCTTCTAAACCCGCAGCTTGGCGGCGCTTCCCATAGAGCCGTAGCGGCTGCGGATCGGGGCGATGATTTCGGCCAGGAAATCGTCGACTTGCTCGGCGCTGCGGCCAGTGAGGGTCGCGGGGTCGGTGGCCGCGGTGAGGTCGACCTTGGCGAAGGCCTTGTCGTTCTGGAGCCGCGCCAAGAGGTCGTTCGTCGCCGCCTTCGTTTTTGACGACGGACGCGGCTGCCTGGCTGTGCTGGCGGATCTGCTCGTGCAACGTCTGGCGGTCGCCGCCGGCCGCGACCGCCGCCATGAGAATGTTTTCGGTCGCCATGAAGGGCAGCTCCTCCCGCAAGTGCCGCGCGATTACCTGCGGATAGATGATGAGCCCCGTCACAACGTTCTGGTAGAGCAATAGCACCGCGTCGACGGCGAGAAACGCCTGTGGCAGTACGAGTCGGCGATTCGCGCTGTCGTCGAGTGTGCGTTCCATCCATTGGGTGGCGTGCGTTTGGGCCGCGTTGGCGCTGAGGCTCATCGCAAACCGCGCCAAGCCGCACATCCGCTCGCACCGCATGGGGTTCCGCTTATAGGCCATCGCCGAGGAGCCGATCTGGTCGGTCTCGAACGGTTCTTCGATTTCTTTGAGATGCGCCAGCAGCCGCAGATCGGTCGCTGCCTTGTGGGCACTGGCGGCGATGCCCGCGAGCGCGTCGAGCACCTGGGCGTCGATTTTGCGCGAGTAAGTTTGGCCGGTGACGGCGTAGGTCGCGTCGAAGCCCATTTTTTCGGCCACGAGCGTTTCGAGCTGGCGAACTTTCTGGTGATCGCCGTCAAAAAGATGCAAAAAACTGGCCTGCGTGCCGGTCGTCCCTTGCACACTACGGGCCCGCAGCGAAGCTAGGCGGTGCTCGATTTCCGCCAGGTCGAGGGCCAAATCGTAGGCCCACAGGCAGGCCCGGCGACCGACGGTCGTCGGCTGAGCCGGCTGAAAATGTGTGAAGCCGAGCGTCGGCAAGTCGCGATACTTGAGCGCGAAATCGCCGAGCGCAACGATCACTGCCGCCAGTCGCCCGGCAATCATCTCCAGCGCTTCACGGATCAGTAGGAGATCGGTGTTGTCGGTGACGTAGCAACTCGTGGCCCCCAAGTGAATGATCGGCCGGGCTAGCGGGCATTGGTCGCCGTACGCGTGGACGTGGGCCATCACGTCGTGTCGCAGCTTGCGCTCGTAGCGATTGGCGATGTCGAAATCGATCGTGTCGACCGCGGCACGCAGTTCGTCGATTTGTTCGGCGCTGACCGGCAGCCCCAACTCGGCCTCGGCCTCCGCGAGCCAGACCCACAACTGTCGCCAAGTGCGAAACTTTCGCTGGTCGCCCCACAGGCTCGCCATCTCCCGTGAGGCGTAGCGCGAGATCAGCGGGTTTTCGTAGATGTCGTGCGACATAAATGAATCGATCGATTCGCGGCTACTCGCCGTTACTATCCGCGGGTTGCTTGCCGTCTGCCGGCCGCTCTTCCAGCACCATCATCGCCAGGGTCACCAGCAAGCCGACCAGGCACACCAACCAGACGACCTGGCAGGCGGTGCCGACATAGCCGACGGCCATCGCCCCGGCGGCGTCGCCCATTGCTCGCAGCAAGCCGCCCACCCACACCAGCACGCCCGCCACCAGCGGGAGCGCGAGCGTCAGCACAAGCAGGCATTTCACGGCAGTTCGCAGCGTCATTGTCGCACGTCCGGTTGTTTCTCGTCGGCCGCCACCGTTTTCGCCCAGCCGGGCAGCAATGTCAATGCGGTAGCCCCCGTTCGCGTCGTCGGCCGTAGCCTGCCCAGCAACACGAAGAATCTCCCTGGAAAAGACCGCCCCAAAACTATGCGGCCTTGCGTCCGCGGCTAACGAACGATCCGATTGTGCGGAATCCGCCTGCACCCGCAATAGCGCGGCTCGATTGACCAATCGCCGCGCCAAACGACAATGAACTTAGGCCCTAACTGACGGAAACCGATCCAGCGAGGCAAGTTCGTGCCGGAATTGACCCAGCAATCGAGTCTTACGACCGACGTTGCGCGATCGCTCGCTGCGTTCGTAGCGCTTATCGCCTTCGCGTCGTCGGCCCCGGCCAACGACATGCTGCTCCGCGACGGCCGCGTGATTGAGGGTGACCACGTCGAAGTGGCCGGCGTTGCCGAGAACCCGCTCAATTATCGAGTCACGGCCGGCGAGGTGGCCGTCACGCCGCTGTTGATGTTCGACGACGGCTTGCGACGCACGTTCATCCACTCCGGCCACGTGGTGAAAATGCTCGACAAGTCGCCGCAGCGCCAAGTCCGTATCCGCGTCTGGCAGGACGTCGCAGAAAAAGGGGCCGGTGTCGGGCGCGTCGGCCGCGGCCATCCCCTCGGGCCGTTCGACGCGTTTGGCCGCCGTACCTATGTCATGCAAACCCGCAACGGGCCGCTGCCGCTCGTCCAGGGCATTACCGAGATCACGCCCACCTACACCAAGGTCGAAGGTCTGATGGGCGGCCCCCGGCCGGTCGTCTGGGACATGCGAATGGCTACCAGCAGCATCCCGCGCGAAACGCTCCAAAAAATTCTCAAAAAAGCCGTCCGCCAGGACGAAGTCGACGCCCGGCTCGAGGTGGTGCGACTTTACCTGCAAGGCGAGCGCTACCGCGACGCGGAGCTGGAGCTTGCCGAAATCGTCAAGGACTTTCCGCAGCAATCGCATCTCGACGAACAAGTCGGCCAACTCCGCCAACTCGGTGGCCGATTGATCCTGAAAGAAATCCAACTCCGCGCCAGCGCCGGGCAGCACCAATTGGCTCGCTCGCTGTTGTCGCAGTTTCCGAGCGAAGGCGTTTCCGGCGTCACGCTGGAACGCGTCCGCGAGTTGCTGGCCAAGTACGACGCCGAGGACCATCGCAAACAGGACGCGCTCGCCGCGCTCAACGCTGAGATCGCCACGATCACCGACGTCAACAATCGCGAACTGGCCGAGGATTTTGCCAAGGAAATTGCCGCCGAGGCAAATCCCGACACGCTCGATCGCCTCGCCTCGTTCGAACGCCTCGTCGACGCCAAGGAGCTCACGGCCGAGCAGAAGGTGGCGCTGGCGATTAGCGGCTGGCTGGTCGGCGCGAATGAAGCGACCGATGATTTTCACCTTGCCGTGTCGCTGGCCCAGGTGCGGAACATCGTGCGCGATTACTTGAGCGAACCGCTCGCCGCCGAGCGCGCGAAAATCCTTGCCGCCCTGACCGACCAGGCCGGCGCGACCGTCCCCCGAGTCGCGCAGCTGCTGAAGCTCATGAAGCCGCCGCTCGACGTGCCGGCAGACGCCAAGCGCGGTCCGGGCCTCTATGAGTTTTCGATCCACGGCCTCACAGGTGATGCCGATTCAGGTTACCTCATCCAGCTACCGCCCGAGTACGATCCCTTGCGCCACTACCCGGTAATCGTCGCGCTGGCCGACGCGGGCGTGCCGCCAAAGGCCGAAATCGAATTCTGGGCTGGCCCGCCGCGTTCCAAGGGCGAGCCGCTCGGCCAGGCCACGCGGCATGGATACATCACGATCGCCGTCGAATGGCTTCAACCGAAACAAGTTTCCTACGGCTACTCGGCCCGCGAACACCATGCTGTGCTCGGCGCCCTGCGCGACGCCTGCCGCCGCTTCTCGATCGACACCGATCGCATTTACCTCACCGGCCACGGCGTCGGCGGCGACGGTGCGTGGGACATCGCACTCGCGCACCCCGACGTGTGGGCCGGCGTGATGCCGTTCGTCGCCACGGCCGACAAATACTGCCTCCGTTACGGCGACAACGCCAAGTACGTGTCGTGGTATTTCGTCTGCGGCGAGCTCGACGGCGACAAGATGGCCGACAACGCCCGCGAACTCGACAAATACTTCGGCCGCAACTCCGACAACACGGTCGTCGAATACCTGGGCCGCGGCTACGAGCCGTTCGGCGACGAGCTGCAACGACTCTTCGACTGGATGGGTCGCCGCGAGCGGAAGATCCCGCAGGAATTCACCTGCGACACGATGCGCCCGTGGGACAACTATTTCTGGTGGATCGAGGTCGAAGACCTGCCCGACAAGTCGATGGTCGCCCCCGAAAACTGGCCCCCGCCCCGCTCCGCGAGGCCCTTCCCGGTCAACGGAAAGCTCGGCCCCAACAACAAGGTCTCGGCGAAAACGCAAGCAGGCCGCACGACCGTCTGGCTCGGCCCCGAGTTCGTCGACTTCAAAAAACCGATCCGCGTCGAGCTGAAGAACCGCCGCATGAACCCGGCCGGCACCGAGATCAAACCGAGCCTCGGCGTCCTGTTGGAAGACGCCCGCACTCGCGCCGAACGGCAACACCCCTTCTGGGCCAAAGTCGAGTCCGGCGCCGACAGACCTACCGACGTCGCCAAACGCTGACGCCTGGAATTCATTCTACCAGCACGCTCGATCGAGAGTCGAGAGCCGGAAGCTATCTTTGCACTTCCGCGAAGCAGCAACGTCCTGCCGCCGCCGGTCTGAATGCCTCGTTATCACTCGGTGACGTCAGTTGCTTTCGCATCGTTTTGCCCCGGGGCGGAAGGACTTAGTCTCTGCGCGGCATGATCAGCGGCGCGTGGCTTGGATTACGCGGGCGTGGCCGGCGGAGTCGCGGAGGGTGGGACCGAGGATCGAAGGCGCCGCCGGCGCGGATGAGTTGTTCGACCTTGGTGGCGATCATGGGGCTGATTTCGATTAGCAGTATGCCGCCAGGGTGAAGCCGATCGGCCGCTTGGGTGATGAGCGGCTCGATGACTGCCGTGCCTTCGTCGCCTGCTGCGAGGGCGACGTGTGGCTCGTGGTCCCTTACGTCTGGCGGTAGCTCGGCCATTTCGGCGGTCGAGACGTAGGGCGGATTGCTGACGATGAAGTCGAAGCGGGTCTCGGCGGGCACGGCCGCGAAAAGATTGCTTTCGAGGAAAGTGATGCGGTCGGCGACGTGGTGCCGCTCGGCGTTGCGGCGGGCAACTGCCAGGGCGGCGGGGCTGACGTCGATGGCGGTGACGCGGGCTTGCGGCAAATACTTGGCCGCGCAGACGGCGAGGATGCCGCTGCCGGTGCCGACGTCGGCAATTAAAAAGGGGTCATGACTATTTTGTGGTGGAGGGGCTGGCTCTGTCGGTTCCGGGGTCGGTGGAAAAAGAGTTCTGACCCCTTTTGCTGTTTTGGCATGATCGAGAAGGGCGACGACGAGCAACTCGGTTTCGGGGCGCGGGATCAGCACATCCTGCGTGACTTCGAACTCCAGTGAGTAGAATTCTTTGTGGCCGACGAGGTAGGCGACCGGAGTGCCTTTGGCGCGGCGGCTGACCAGGTCGCGAAAGGTGCTGCGGAGGGCGTCGTTGGCTTCTTCGCCGTAGGCGGCGTAGAGGTCGATGCGCTTGCAGTCGCGCGCCGTGGCGAGCAGTACTTCGGCGTCGAGACGGGGGTTTTCGGCACCGTGTTTTTGAAGGTAGTCGATGGTCCAGACCAGAAGGCGACCGATCGTCCAGGGTTCGTCGGGCATGTGGATCGGATTGCGAGGTTTCAGATTGCGGATGCGAAAGAACTGGTCGCTGAAGCGACCTGTAATCCGCATGTCGGTGCGATCCAAATCCGACATTAATCCAGGCCGCCCATTTGGTCGCGGAGTTGTTGGCGGTCGTAGTCGACCAGGGCGTCGATCACGGGTTGCAGGTTGCCGGCGATGATCTGGTCGAGGTTGTAGAGCGTTAGGTTGATGCGGTGGTCGGTGAGGCGGTTCTGCGGGAAGTTGTAGGTGCGAATCCGCTCGTTGCGATTGCCGGAGCCGACGAGGGTCTTGCGTTCGGCGGCCCGCTTGGCGTCTTCCTGCTGCTTTTTGAAATTGTAGATGCGGGCCGCCAGCTCGCGGAGCGCCTTGGCCTTGTTCTTGAGCTGGCTCTTTTCGTCCTGACATTGGACGACGATGCCGGTTTCGAAGTGGGTGAGCCGCACGGCGGAGGCGGTCTTGTTGACGTGCTGCCCGCCGGGGCCGCTCGCGCAGAAGGTGTCGAGGCGATAGTCGTCCGGCTTGAGGTCGACTTCGACGTCTTCCGGCTCGGCGAGCACGGCGACTGTGGCGGCGGACGTGTGAATCCGGCCCTGCTGCTCGGTTTCGGGGACGCGCTGCACGCGGTGGCCGCCGCTTTCGTATTGCAGCTCGCGGTAGCAGCCTTCGCCCTCGACCGAGATCACCATTTCCTTGAACCCGCCGAGCTCGGTCGGGCTGTGGTTCATGATCTCGGTCTTCCAGCCTTTCGTCGTGGCGAAGTAGCGGTACATCTCGAACAGGTCGCGGGCGAAACAGCGCCGCCTCGTCGCCGCCGGTGCCGGCGCGGATTTCCATGATCACGCGGGAGCGGTTGGCGTCTTCGCCGCCGACGGTGAGGTCGAGCAGCTCGCTCCACATCTGCTCGCGGGCCGCGCGAGTTCCGGCAGCTCCGCCTCGGCGAGCTCGCGCATCTCGGGATCGTCGCCGGCGATCATCTGCTGAGCCTCGGCCATCTGGCTGGCGATCTGCTTGAACTTTTTGTACTTTTTGGCCAGCTTGCCGAGCGAGCCGTGCTCGCGCACGACGGCGGTGATCCGCGCAGGGTTCGAAAGGACCTCGGGATTCACGAGGTCGCGTTCGAGCTCGTCGTAGCGAGCCAGTTTTTGATCGAAGAGTTCACGCATGATGGTAGCAGGCTGCGGCACACGGAATGTGGCCGCTACATTCGAGACGATTCTACCCGTGGGTCCGAGAAGCGGCTATGCCGGCGCAGGGAGCGGCGCACGGCGAAAGGCGACGCAAAAGGGCTCGCGCAGCTAAGAATTTTCGGCAGCCGCGGCGGCCGGTTCTTTCTTCTTGCCCCGGCCGAGGCTGGCGTAGCCGGCGGCGGCGAATTTGTTCTTGAATTTCTCGATCCGGCCGGCCGTGTCGATGAACTTCAGCTTGCCGGTGAAAAAAGGATGGCAGACGTTGCAGATGTCGACCTTCAGCTCCTTGCGGGTGCTGCGGGTGGTGAATTTGTTGCCGCAGCCGCAGGAGACCTTGGTCTCGAAGTATTCGGGATGGATGCCTTTTTTCATGATCGTCGGCCGTTGCGAAAAGCCGCCTCGCCGCGGTCGGTTTTCGAGCAGCTTGGGCTGCCGGACCCCGATCGCTAAGTCGTTTGATGGGAATCCCTAATAATACTGGGCACGCAGCCGCCGAACAAGGCCTGTGGCGGGGCAGCGGGGCAAGCCCCGCCGTCCCCCGCTCCCGCTGCCTACTGAATTGCAGGAATAAGCGAAAAGGCCAACGCCCCAATCGAAAGAACGAGGGCGATCCCAAGTCGCCAATCGATCGACGATTTGGCGGCGTTGTGGAATCCAACCGCTATCAGGACAGCAGTCGTAGTTAGAGGCAACCAACGAAGAAGATGGCCGAGCAAGTCTGGACGCGGCATGAATATTGATCGCTCGGAAAGAGCCAGACCTGTGGCGGTACACGCCAGCAACAAGATCGTGTAAAGAACCCATCGCATTGCATCATTCTATCAGGAATGGCGACATTCGACGCCAGTTATTCCGGACCACCGAAGACCAGCGGCAGCCAGCCCCAGCAGACGAGCGTGATGATCACGACGCCGACCAAATCGAGGACGAGTCCGACACGAAACATGTCGGCGATCCGCACGTAGCCCGAGCCGCAGACGATCGCGTTGGGGGGCGTGGCGACGGGCAACATGAAGGCGTAGCTGACGGCCAGCGTGGCGGGCAGCATCAGCAACATCGGCTCCAAGTGGGCGGCCTTGGCCGCCGCGGCGAGCACCGGCAGCAGCACGTTTGCCGTGGCCGTGTTGCTGGTGACTTCGGTCAATAGCGCGGCCCCAAAGCAGATCGTACCCATCAGCGCGACGACAGGCCAATCCTGAATGGCGGTCACCAGTCCGCCGATCGAGTTCGATAGGCCGGACGATTCGAAGGCCCTGGCGATGCCGATCCCACCGCCGAAGAGCAGCAAAATGCCCCAAGGGATTTTCACGGCCGTCGGCCAGTCCAGTAGCCGTTTGCCCGCGCCTTCGCCGTTGGGAATCAAGAACAGCGCGATCACCGCGACGATTGCTACCGTCGTGTCGCCCGCCCGTGAGACGCCGAGCCACGTTTGCAGCAGGCCCGACCAGCCGCCCAACGGGATCTCCCGCGTGATCCACGCCAGCGCGGCGAAACCGAACACGGCCAGCGTGCGTCGTTGCGCGGCAGTCCACCGGTCGTCCGACTCGATGCGCACGCCCGGCAGGCCCGCGAGCCGCCACGTCAGAATCAGCCACGCTGCCGCGAGCGTCAGGACGGCGATCGGTCCTGCGACCAGCATCCACTGGTGAAAGGGAACGGAATGCCCGGTGGTCTCCCGGTAGACGGCCATGAACACGCCGTTGGGCGGCGAGCCGATCGGCGTGACGATTCCGCCAATGCTCGCGCTGTAGGCGACGCCCAACAGCAGCGGCACGCCGAGCTTGCCGGTGGTGTCGTTTTCCAACACGGCCAGCGCCACCGGCAGCATCATCAGCGCGGTGGCCGTGTTGGAAATCCACATGCTGCACAAAGCCGTGGCGAGCATAAACGCCAGGACGATTCGCCGGCCGCTCGTGCTGCCCACGGTGGCGATCATCGCCTGGGCGATGCGGCGATGGGTGCCGGAGCTTTCCGCCGCCTTGGAGAGCATGAAGCCGCCCATGAACAACAGCACGATCGGATCGCTGTAGGCGGACGCCACCTGCTGTTCCGTGAGCACACCGGTGAGGGGAAAGACGGCCAGCGGCACGAGCGACGTGGCCGCCAGCGGCAGCGATTCGCAAATCCACCACACGGCGCAGACGACCGTCACGGCAGCCGTCCAGCATTGCGAAGCGGGCAATCCGCCGTGTGCCATCGCCCAGAATGCGGCAGCAGCGAGCACGAGGCCCGCAATCGTTGACCGGTAACTTGATTTGTTCTGCACTTGTCAGTTGTCTTGTTTGGCCCAGCGGTCGGCGATGAGTGTGTCGACGAATAGTTGCACGGCATGGTACGCGACCATCGGCAGAATCGCCAGCGGCCCGATCGCCAGTGCCACGTAGGCTCCAACCATCAGCGTCTTTTGGCTGCCGGCGAAGGCGACGGCGATCGCGTCGGGCCATTCGATGCCGAGAGCCCGCGACGCTTGCAGGCCCAGCCACAGCACCGTCACGTGCACGGCCGCGACGGCCGCGATCATGTAGATCAGATTGGCGGCCGTGAGAATCGAATGGTCGTCCACGGACGCGAGCGTTTCGCCGCTGCGGACCGCACCGATCAGGACCATCGCGAGCACGCCGATTTGGGCGAACAAGCCCAGCGATTTCTTATGGCGGGTGGCCCAGCTTCCCAGCGGTCGCCACTGACGCAGCAGTTGGCGCCAGCAAAATGGGCACGACGACGTGGAGCACCAGCCCGGTGACAATGGCGAGATAGTCGACGTCGGCGTGGACACCCGAGAGCAGCCACAGCCAGCCGGGCACCACGAGGAAGCAAGCGAGACTGGTGATCATGGTGACGAGGAAGGAGACCGCGTCGTTGCCGCCGGCACGTCGCGTCCAGACTGCGGCGGTGGCGAGCGTGCAGGGGACGACTGTCGCCACGATCACGCCGACGGCCAACTCCGGCGGCAGCAAGCGGCTGGCGAGCCAACCCAGCGGCGGGCAAACGGCGGCGTTCATGGCCGCGCCCAACAACGCGGCACTGGGCCGTTGCAGAGTGCCCCAAATGGCGCTCGTCTTGAGCGTGAGCGCCATCGTGAATGTGACAGTCGCCACCAACCAATCGGTTCTCAGCCAAGTAATTAGCGGCCGAATCGCGTCGGGCCAGCCCATGCCCGCGACCAGCAGCGTCAACAGCGCCAGCAGAAACCAACGGTCGCGGAGTCGAGCGAGCATCACGGTTTGCCGTCGGAGTTGTCGCTGGCAGGCGTGGCGGGCTGCGGCTTCTGCTTGAGCCAGCGCGCCCGGAGGCGATTGCCGTCGCGCTGCGGCGAGTCGTCGGCTTCGTACAACTTGATCGCTTCGGCGTTCTTGCCCTCGGCTTCGTAGGTACGGGCCAGGTTGTAGCGCGTGCCCGGGGCCCAATAGTCGCCTGCTTCGGCCGCCAGCCGCGGATCGCCGAACCATCCCTCTGCCAAGTCGAATTTCCCCTGGTCGAAGAGCAGCAGGCCGACCCAATAACTGGCAGCATTTTTTGCCGCGGAGTAGACCTTCTTTTTCGGTTCCGAAGTGAGCGCGTCGAGGACGCGATCGGGCGGACGCACCCGCGGACTCGTGTAGAGCCCGATCGCCTCGGCCTGGTCATTGACGATCTCTTCGAGATTCGCGTTGGGCGCGTCGGCGTCGCCGGTTTTGCGGCCTTGGAAGGCGAGCACACGGGCCTTCCACAGCGTGGGCCGCCAGGCGAACGGCTCAAACTCGGTTGCCATCTGCCGGCGGGTTTCGATCGGCACGCGAAGCTGATCGCGGATGATGCGGAACGGCACGTCCCAGATCTCAACGTCGGCAACGCCCGGCACCTTCTTAAGTTTCTCGGCCAACGCACTGGGTCTGACGGTGAGCGCGAGGCGATCGTCGCCCGAAAGTTTGGATTCGATCGCGGCGGCGCGGCGGGACAGGTCGAACGGGTCGGCGACCACCTCGACCGTCACGTGTTGAAGCTGCTCTCGGTGACAGGGTAGGCGGAGTCGGCCACGTCGAGCTCGCGCAACAAGGTTGGGTCGGCCTGCAGCTCGGCCAGCGTGGCGACGCCTTTTCCGTCCTTGCCGGGAATCGGCAACCCCAGCCGCGTGTCGTACAGATACAGTTTGCCGTCGCTGAGCAGCGCCGGCAGCCAGAATTTGGACTTTCCCGTCGCCGCGGCGGACCCCGCGTCGGCCGGCACTTCGAGCACCACCACGTCGAGCCCCATTTGCCGCGCCATCAGCGCAAAGACCCAAGCCCGCTGCTCCGCGGTGCCGTGGCCGTAGACTAGCGATTCCCAGGGTCGATAGGGCATGGCCGCGCTATCGGCGTCGAGCTGAATGTTGCGGACGACCCAATCGAAGATCGCGGTGGCACGGGCGACGTCGTTGAAGCTCTCGCCTTGTGCCCGGCGCGAAATATCGCGGAGCCAAACGGCTTCCTGCAATAGCCGGCCTTCGTGCGGCTGGACGACCGAGTCGGCGAGTGCCTGCGGGAGTGATCAGGGGCGCGAGCCGGTCGTCCTTGGCGATTTCGGGATCGAGCGTTGCCACGAGCGGGTCGGCCGACCACTTGTACTTTGGGAGGGCTCTGCCGCATCCATTGATTGAGCCGCTCGGTCATTTGCTTGAGCACGCGACCGTCCGGACTCGGTTCCCAATCGAAGACCGGCAGACGGTAGCGTTCGTAGGTGGCGACGTCGCGGGCGATGTCGTTGAGCCGTTCGTCGCTGTAGTGCCAGATTTCGATCTTGGCCGGTTCGGTCACCGGCCCGATTCAAACCGCCTTCGACATAGAAGCGAATTGTCGTCGAGCACTTGGGCGACCGTCAGATCCATCGACACCGTCTGCGAAATGCCGGTCTCCTGCACTGTCTTCGTCGTAGAGGACGTAGTACTTGAGTACGTCGCCGGGGCCGACGCCGAGGCTGCGGAAACGCCCGTTGTGGGTCGACGTCGTGATGCAGTTGATCGGGCCATCTTCGATGCCGGGCGCCATGCCGCAAGTGGCCAGCACGTCCTCGCCGTTGCTGCTCGACTTCGAGTCGAGAACCACGGTCGGCGGGGTAAGCTCGGTATCGACGTAGGAAGGCAGGTTTCGCAGCTGCTGGACGACGGCTGCAAAGAGCACGTCGCCGCGGTCGGTGCGGCGCGGAGCGGGCTTGGCAGATTGGTCGGGCGATTTCTTTGGCGCCGGCGCGGGCGTCGGCCGGCATCCAGCAACGATCGACAGGGCGACGGCACCAGCAGCCGCGACACTCCACAGCTTGTGCGATGATATTGGGAATGAGGTACGAGTCACGTCGGCAGTCACCTGGTGTTGCTAGGCACTTGGGGCGGCGGCAAATTGCCGCACGGTGTCGCGGATTTCGACCAGCCGGCGGAGCATGTCGGCAAACTCAGCGAGCGGCACCATGTTCGCGCCGTCGCTCGGCGAGCGGTCGGGATCGGGGTGCGTTTCGCAAAACAGCCCCTCCGCGCCCAGGGCCATGGCAGCTCGCGCGAGCGGCTCGACCATTTGTCCGATTGCCGCCGGTCGCCCCGCCGAGCCCGCCTGGTTCTTGCACACTGTGCGTGGCGTCGAACACGACCGGTGGACCGAGGGATTGCATCTGCGGGATCGCCCGCATGTCGTTCACCAACCGACCGTAGCCGAAAAACGTGCCGCGCTCGCAGAGGAGCACGTTTTGGCAGCCCGCGCCGACCAATTTGTTCACGACGTGTCGCATGTCGCTGGGGGCAAGGAATTGGCCCTTCTTCACGTTGACGGCCCGCCCGGTTTTCGCCGCCGCCACCAGCAGATCGGTCTGGCGGGCAAGGAACGCGGGGATTTGCAGCAGCTCGCAGACGTCGCTCGCCGCTGCCGCCTGGTCGGGCAGATGAATGTCCGTCGTCACCGGCACACCGATCGTGTCGCGCACCCGTTCCAGGATCCGCAGTCCCTCGCTCAGCCCCGGGCCGCGATAGGCGTCGAGGCTGGTGCGATTCGCTTTGTCGAACGACGCCTTGAAAACCAGTCGCACCGGCAAATCGCGCAAGTCGCGGACGAGCTGCTCGGCGATGGCCAGCGTGAGCGATTCGCTTTCGATCACGCACGGCCCCGCGATCACCATCAGCGGCTCGTCCGCGCCGCAACGATGCGGGCCAATTTGAGCGGGATTATTCATCATGCAAAACCAAGCCTTCGAGCCACGTCGGGCATCACCAGCAGTCGCAACCGACCGGCGAGCACGTCGACGTCGACGGGCAACATGCCGGCGAAGTCGCCATCCACTTGGAACGGCACCTCGCCGGGAGCGGAGGTCTCCAATCGCAGCGTTTGGCCGCGGGTCTGCGTCGCATCGGTCAACTGGAAGTGACTGCGCCGCATCACGTGCCACAGATACCAGGCGACGTGACGCAACGAGCCATTTTGAAACGAGCACACGTCGAGCAAGCCGTCGGTACCGTCCGCCTGCGGAGCAATCTGCCAACCGCAGGCGTAGAGCGGCAAGTTGAAGCAAAACACCCACCGGCAGCGGAGCGGCTCCGAGCCGATCGCCGGGGCATCGGGGCAATATAGCCGGATTTCCGGATACTCGTAACTACGAATCGCAGCAAGCGTCGGTTGGACGTAGGATCGCCGCGTGATGTTTCCGCTGCGTCGCTCGTGGAGCCGGCGGACCACCTCCGCGTCGAATCCGGCCGAAATCATCGTCAGGAAGTAGCGCGGTGGACTCCCCTCCGAGCGAAATCGCCCCAAGTCCAGGGCGATCACGACGCCTTGTTCGACGGTTTCGAGCGCCGCGGCAGGTGAGGCCGACTGTGACACGTACCGACCCAGGAGGTTTTCGGTGCCCAAGGGCAGCACGAGCAGAGGTACGTCGAGCGGCGTGTGGTTGCGCACGACGGCGGCCGTACCGTCGCCGCCGCAGGCCAGCACGCTACGCAATTCACCGGCATCGTGCCACTCGGCGGCCAGTTCCTGAAGTTCGTCCAGGTCGCTCGTTGCTCGAACGCGGTAACCGGCCGATTCGAGCGAGGCAGCAATGTCCAGCGCGCGGCGCTCGCCCGAGCGAGGACCAGCCCTTGGGCTGAAACTGACCAACAAGCTGCGAGCGTCGGGGGCAGGCGGCTCGACGGGGCGTGGTTCCATCGGCTGTCTCACGTTGAGATTTCCCAATCGAACGGAGCGGAACTCAGAAAGACGAGAGCCGGCGAACGGATCGGCTTGCGGTCCGATGGCCCCGTCCAAAGTGATTATAGCGAAGCGACTTACGACGTGTCAGCTCAGATACGAGTCTCATACTGAGGCGCAGCCAGCTGCGGGGCAAGCCGCACACGCATATCGCCTCGTCAGCTGTCGCAGAGCAGCACAAATCCGACTGCCGCTGACGCATGTTGCTGCACGGCGAGTCGATTTGCATCACAGATCGAAGCCGTCTCACTTCGTCGCATTCCGTCTATTTTGTCTCACGTTAACTTCTTTGTCGTTAAGGACTTCGTTCGACTCTGGCAGGTACTAGAGCCAAGTGGCCCGCGCCCTTTGGCATACCCTCTGCAAATAGGAAGGAACGATAGCCGGGGGAGTGGCGACCAAGCATCCTCCCCGCGGATAACCTCACTGGCCCGCGGGGCCTCGGATGAATGTGACACAGCGGTGGCCTTGCCCCTGACCGCTATGTCGAGCCAAAACGTGATTGGCTCATTCGAGGCCCGCTTTTTTTGCGCACAGCGCGAAAAGACGAGCAAATCGGGCGCAGTATCATCTTGGCACGTAAATAGTTATGCACTTCAGTGCCAACAGCTTGTCACTGGCTGCCCGCGCTAAACCAGTGCTTTTCGGACAGCCCAGACGGCCGCCTGGGTGCGATCCGAGACGCCAATTTTGCGCAAGATGTGTTGGACGTGCTCTTTGACCGTTTCGTAGCTGATGCCCAGCGCCTGCGCGATTTCTTTGTTGGTGAGCCCGAAAGCCAGTTGCTTGAGGACTTCATTCTCGCGTTTGGTGAGCGGGACCTCGACGTCGGACCCTGCCCGCGGGGCAGCCAGTGCCCCCGTGACGCGGCGGAGGATTTCTCGGGTCCAAATCGAGTCGCCGCGGGCGGCGACGCGAATCGCCTCGATGATCTCTTTCTTCGAGGCGCATTTCGACAGATATCCGGCCGCTCCGAGGGCGACGGCACGGGCAACGTACGTGGGATTGTCGTAGCCGCTGAACATGACGACCGGCACGTTGGGCAGATCGAGCTTGATGCGCGAGACAGTTCAATCCATCGGCGTCCGGCATACGTACGTCGAGCAGCACGACGTTTGGCTTGTGCTTGACCGTTAACTTCAACGCCGCGGCACCACTGTCCGCCTCGGCGACAATGCGAATATCAGTGCCTTGCAGCATACTCTTCAATCCCGCGCGGACGACTTCATGATCGTCCACGATCAGCAGCGAAATGGCCATTCAAAATACTCCCGAGAAAATTTGGCAACGGTGAAACCAGGCAACACACCAACAGGGAATAGCGGATCGCCGCAAAAACTCACGAAAAAAAGCAATTGCGGCCACCGCTCGGCCAAGAAAAATGGTTCGGCACTGCCCCTGGCACTTTACGTGCGACTTAACACCGTTGCCTCAACTCCAATAATCCCATCGGGCAGTTTGCTTTGCGTGCATCTCGTCGGCCCATTCCGGAGCCCCACCGGCTCGCGCATCGAAGATACAGTCAGTCGACGTTGGCGAAGTTACGCCACCGCTAGGCATCTTACCACGTCTCAAATTCGGCATGTTTTTCCGCGACGCGTCGAACTGAATTGCGCGCAGCCTCGACAATTCCGCCAACCGAAAGACGCCATATCACGATTGCATTCTGCCCCAAGTTTCAACAAATCGAGGATCGGTATTCCAAACCCCCGATGTGGCTAGCGGGATTTATCACCCCCACGCCATCTGCTTACTTTAACAAGCTGCGACATTGGTCGGCAACAGGATTGGGCATATCACCAAAAAATTTAGAGAGTAATATGTGGCCGCTCGCATGCGACTTGCGAAACGAATCGAGAAAAGTCGCTTAACTGCCTGTGTTTTCCCGATGCGCTATGATCTATGAATGTGGTATCTTTTGCCGGCCAGCGCCCCGCAGACCGCATCTTCTAATGCCGTTAGCGGATTGCCTTGCCCCTCGTTGGAAGGAATAGAATGGAGGTCCCGACAGTGTTTCAAACTCCGATCTGCGCAACGGACTGGACGCGGCGACGTTCGTGGACGATTCCTTGCTGGCGAATCGAATCGTTGATCGCGAGTAGGTTGATTGCATTGCGCCTCTCGACGCAAGTATGTCGACAGCTGGTCGTCACCTTAGGCTGGTCATGATCCTCGCGTCGATATGGGTGGCTTCTCCGATAGCGTGATCGCAGAGCCGCTCCAAGAATCAGCAGCATGCGTGCTAGCAATGATGGCGCGTCATGCGGCGGCGTTGCTATGTCATCGCCGAGTGGACTGAGCAGCAGGGAATGGCCGGCGATGACGGATTGCACGGCGTCGTCGGAATGCCGTTTGATCGTCGCACGGCATTCCGCTTTACACAGCTGCGACGATTTCACATACTCACTTTCCCGATGCTGCCCCGGATCATGAGAACGTGCGCGTCGTGAGGTCGGGTGCCTCTGTCGTCCTAGTGCAAGAACTCGAATGAGGGATTTGCTGCACATGCTCGAGCTTTCGATGAACGAAGTCACGACCTATCGTTGGTCGTTTGAGGAAGACGTCGAGAACTATTGCCGCGCCGGCTACCGTTCCATCGGCGTTTGGCGACACAAGCTGGTCGACTTGGATGAAGAGTACGCGGTCGACTTGCTGGCCGGCAGCGGCCTGAGCGTTTCGAGCCTGGCCTGTGCGGGAGGATTCACCGGCGTCGGCGGGAGTTCGTTCAGCGACGGCATCGAGGATGCTATTGTCGCCCTGCGACTCGCAGCGAAGATCGGGGCGGGCTGCTTAGTGATCTATCCAGGCGGGCGCAACAATCACACCTCGCGGCACGCCTTTCGGCTGCTCGACATGGCGCTCGACGAGTTGGTGCCCTTGGCCGAGCACTATGAAGTCCCGCTTGCGCTCGAACCGATGCACGTAACGTGTGCGTCTCAGTGGACGTTTTTGACCGATTTCGAGCGCGTCGCGGATCTGGTGGCCGACTACAATTCTCCGTACCTCAAGCTGGCCTGCGATACCTATCACTTGCCTTGGAGTTCATCGGATCGAGAAGTGTTGGGCGACATCGCCCCGCATATTGGCGTCGTCTATTTGGCCGACCGGCGGAAACCACCCAGCATCGACCACGAACGCTGCCCACTTGGAAGCGGGCAATTGCCGCTGGCCGACGTCGTGGCAACGCTCGTCGAAGCCGGATATACTGGGCCCTTCGGCATCCGTTTGATGGGGCCCGACATCCAGCCCAGCGACTACTGCTACTTGCTCCGGCAGTCTCAACAGGCGTTCGCCGAGCTCGTCCAGATGTCGACGTCTCGTTCCCTGGCGTGAATTTAGTGCAGCCGCTCCGCGTCAACAGCCGGATTACTATCCCCGCGGGAGAGCTACGGTTTTCATTCGTGCGGAGTTCCGGCCCCGGCGGGCAGAACGTCAACAAGGTTAATTCCAAGGCCCAGCTTCGCTGGTCGGTCGCTACGAGCGCCGCGCTGCCAGACGACGTCCGTGCCCGATTGTCGGCCCGGCTTGCCCGTCGTCTCACTGACCGTGGCGAACTGGTGATCGTGAGCCAGCGCTACCGCGATCAGGCCCGCAACATCGTCGATTGTTTGGGCAAGCTACGCGAATTGGTCGCGGCATCGGCCGCGCCGCCAAAGCGGCGCAAAAAACGCGTCCGCCGCGATCGGCCAGCGAATCGCGGCTCCGCGAGAAGCGCGTCACCGCCGAGAAAAAACGTCGCCGCGGCCCCCTGGCCGACGATTAGCGAGGGCAGCAGCCGAGAACGACAAAGCGCCGGGACGTTGCCAAAATGTCGGCGTCGCCCCCCGATTTTGTGGGTGCATTCTGCTCGTCGCGGCGTTATATTGGGACCAACTTATCAGGCGAAAAGGATTTATCCTCGCGGCATCTCATTTCGTTGCTCATCCGCGGGTCATGGGCTACTCTCGAAGGATCGATTGCTGTCAAGGGAACGCATTTGCAGCCGCGGCTGGCGGGTCGATTTGGGATATCGGGCCGGATTGTCGTTTAGAGCTGCAATCCGCCATGCGCGAAGGTTGAAGGATTAGGAGGATTAAATGATGACGACTCTTCACGACCCGTCGATTGCGTCGACAAGTTGGATTGAGCACCAAGTGCTGGGACACATCAAGCAGGCCCTGTTGGTGACACTGGACTGGAACGCGCCCGTGGTCAGCATGCCGCGCAAGCTCTCCAGCCTGCAATTTACGATGAAGTCGTTTCGCCGACATCTGGAACGCGTGATGTCGATCGAAGAAGAAGGCGGCTATCTGGACGAATTCGCCGAGGCGAAGCCGAGTCTCCAGTCGCGAATCGATCGATTGAACGGCGATCATGGGCGGTTTCGCTCTCGAATTCGCCAGATTGTCGTCGAGTTGGACCAACTAACCGAGTGGGAAGAGGAGGCGTTTGGCAGCCTCTGCCTCGAGATTCGCCAGCTGCTCTGCGACGTCGACCGGCACAATTCGGAGGAAATCGAACTGCTGCAAGAATCGTTGCTAATGGACGAGGGCGGCGAAGGTTAACCCGATTCGAACATCCCCCCGCTCGCCGTCCTCGAATCGCCGGCGTACAATGGAAGTGAACGGTGTATGAGTCCCGGTTTTTTCGACCGGGCCATTCCGGGACGACGGCGGGAAATTGATGAGCGATCGGCGCCAACATCTCGACCATCTTTTTGCAGATTGGCCGTACGAATTCGGTGAAGTTGCCGCGCGGATCGTCCGCGGTGACGACGATCGCGACGTGCTTCAACTGCGCGTCGAAATGGGTGTCTTGCAGATGGAAACCGTGGGGCGGCCCGATGGGAGCCGGCCCGGAGGTTATCCGACCTGCCTCGATTGGCTGCAGGCCGAAGCGATTCAGGACGGCGAGCCCTTCGAGCTCGACGCGTCGCGGTGCATGGAAATCGACCGCGAGTTCGTCCAGTTCTTCCATCGCCGCGTGGCGTGGTTGGCGTTGCGGGAGTTCGATCGCGCGGTGGAGGATGCCGACCACACGCTGGCGCTGATGGACTTCAGCTCGCTGTACGCGCCGCACTCCGAGTGGGCCGAAATGCACGAACAGTATCGCCCGTTCGTGTTGTTTCATCGCACGCAGGCTGCGGCCTTGGCGACGCTCGAGCGCGGCGGCCCCGAACCCGCCATTGCCGAGATTGAGGCGGGCAGCGCGACGATTCGCGACTCGCTGCTGCTCGACGCCGACGCCGGCGATTTGGAAGGCGATCTCGAGCAGGATGAGTTGCTCGTCAAGCTGGCGGAGATGAAGTCGGCCGTCGCAGAGCACTACGACGTGGCGACGTCGCTCACGCAGCGGTTGGCCGACGCGATCGCCGCCGAACAGTACGAATTGGCGGCCCAACTCCGCGATCAGATCGGCAGCAAGCAGCGCCGCAGCGACTGACCGGCATCGTTCCTCCGCGGGCAATTCGCTCGCTGCGCGCCAGCATCGTCCTGGGCGCAGCGGCCGCACTTTGATCAGCTATCGCTCGATTTTTTGCAACAACTTTGTAAGTGTTCATCAATCTAGTGTACAAGCTATCGCCGCTGGCGACCGGCCGTAAGCTGTTGCGGGCCAACGCCTTGTCGTGCTGTCTTCAAGCCGCTCAAATTTCCCTCCGTGTTGGCACGCCGAGTGCATGAAGTATGTTGGAACAACGAAGTGGTCGGCAAGTCGTGACAATCGCTGGGCCAGGCGGCCTTTAAGAAAATGGGGCAAAAGCGACTTGCAGTGCCGGCGCGATGCCGCGACCCGCAAATAGCATCACCAACCAAGGGAGTGTTCAATGTTGGTTTTGACACGGAAGCTTCAAGAGAAGATTCGCATAGGCGACCACATCACGATTACCGTCCTGAAGACGAAGGGGAAGGCGGTTCGTCTGGGCATCGAGGCACCGGCCGAGGTGCCCGTCGTTCGCGGCGAGCTCTCGTTTGCGGGCCACGCCGTCGAATGGGACCAGACGCCGGCTGGCGCCGAGAGGGTTACGCCGGGGGCGGCAAGTGCCAACGACTCACGCACGAACCGGGCCCGGGCCCACTGGCCGGCGAAGCTTGATTCGGTCGTGGCGCCGACCCGGCCGCCCGGCGCCGAGACCGCGCATGTCAGCCTCAAGCGTGTCTCTCGCGAACAGAGGTGCCAGGTGCTGCCGAATTTGATGGCGGCCGGCACGGGACCGTTGCGGAGCATGCTCGATCGCCGCTCAGTGACGACTTAGAGGATCGGGATTGAACGGGGCGTCTTGTCTCGAAACGACGGGTCCTGATTCGGCCGGGGTTTCCGGCCCGCTGGGGAAGTCTTCCAACTCTGCGAGTTGCTCGAGCAACACGCGGCGGACCTCCAAAATGCTCTGCGGATGGCGGTGGATACTGACGTGATCGGCCGGCACGACAATCTGCGATTTTAGCTGCTGCATGTTGTCGAGCCGCGCGCTGGTGAGCGACACGACGCCATCGCCTTCCTCCGTGAACCACCGCCGCCAACCCAAGTCGGGCACCCGGCCGACGACGTTGTGATACTCGATCCACGGGCCGGGCTTTGCCGTGAGCAACACCGGCAGAATGGGCGACTCGGGCGCCAGTGAGTCGATGCTTGTCGTAATCTCGATCGGCGAATCGGGCCGGAAGAAGCCGCGGTTCGTCGCCAGCAGTTGCTGTCGACCGGAAAGCATTTGCTTTGGCAGCGTGATCAGCTTGTGGCCGAGCCAGCGCGTGGTGCTATTGGCGAACTGGCTGCCGCGATGGGGCGTGCCGATCGTCACGACGTTTCGTACCGACGGGCTGGGGTCGAAGAAATAGGCGTTGGCTAGCGTTCGTCGGGCATCGTCGTCGGCCTTCAGCTCCGCGAACGGGTGTTCGCTAGTGGTTTGCCAAAATGCGTTGCCGCTGTCGACTGTTTGCATCTTCGAGACCAACCCGCCCATGCTGTGGCCGACGAGCACCATTTGGTCGAGCGCAGGATGCTGCCGCTGCGGATCGAGCGACCGCCGCATCATGGCGAGGTCTTCGCGCATTTGCGTGCCGCTGAGCCAGAAGGGCTGGCCGGTCGGGTAGAGGTAGAACCAAAATTGATAGTGATCGCGGATCATGGGATCGCTCCGCAGGTCGTTGAACATTTCCATCCACGTGACGGGACTCGACCACAAGCCGTGGACCATCACGACCGGCATCTTGTCCGGATCGTAGGGCTCGAGCATGTAGAGGCCTTGCAGCTTCTTCGCTTCGCCCGGGTGGAGCAGTCCCATGGTCGAGAGCTTGCTGTCCTGGAATTGCGGCTGATTCAAGAAGTAGGCGAGCGGCGTCGAGAAGTCGGCTTCGAGCGGCACACGCCGGCCGGCGACGTCGATCGCCGGCTGTTCGAGCGAGTCGTACAGCTCGAGCACGAAATGCGGGGCGGCGCCGCGGCCGGCCGGCGCGTCCTTGTCCCCGAACGCCGGCGGACCAAACACTTCGCTCCGCTAGCGGCGGCTGGCTCGCTGACTCGAGCGACGAGACGCGCAAAAACGCCGTTAGCGGAAAGCTCAAATCCCGAGGATAGTAGCGTTCGGTGGGCTCTTCGCCATCGTGCGTGCGGCGGATGGCGATCAGCGGCACGCCGAGACCGTAATTGTGGTAGCGGTTTCGCAGTCCCTGAATTTGATAGTCGTTGACGAACTCGAAATGGTCGTAGTCGTCCGGGTGCCAACCCTTGCTGTGGAGCACGACCTCGCACGTGCAGTTGTGGCTCGAGGTGCGGATTGTCCGCGTCGTGCCGGGCCGGATTTCGCCCTCCTGCCGCACCAGCCGCAGCATTCCTTCGAGCGATTGGTTGTAGAGGTCCGACGCGCCGCGGAATTGGGGATCGTACGTGTTGAGCGGCAGGTCGTCCCGATAGTCGAACAAATAGCGATAGGCGTGAACCAACGACGTGCCGTAGAACTCCAGCGCTCGACCACGATGCAGCATTTCGGGCAGCATCTCCGCTTCTTTCGCGGTGATGTACGCAAGCTCGGCCATCGCGTACTCGTTTTCGCGATTGGGCTCCCGTTGCTGAATCTGCTCAAGTCGGGAAACGAGCTGTTTGCGATCGCCGCTCCACTGGTCGGCGAGATCGTAGCGACGCAGGAGCTGCATCGTCCGCTCGGTGGGCTTCGGACCCTTGCGGGAAACCAGGTTTAGCGGGCCAGCGAGCGGGTTGCGTGGCGTGTCGCGGACCTTCACCCATTCGGAGGACGCACTGCAACCCACGGCCAACGCCACGGATAGGCAGACCGTGAGCGCGACGGCGCGTCGGCGCCGGTTCACGACGAATGGCAGAGACGCGCGCAGCGTCGGGTGCATGGTGGCTTTGCGCAGGAGGGGCGCGGTTGGAAGACCAGGCGACAAGTTCGGCAGCCGATGCCGGGCGGGAAGAGTAGTGCAACCGGCCGAACGGCGTCAACCGAGACACAGCGACGCTATCAGTGCATCGCCGCCACCATCTCCCATTTAGCGGGCGGGCTTGCCCGCCGTTCTCTTCCACGACTATGGAACCGCTCCCCTCCAAACGCCAAGTCGCCAACGCGCCGGAACGTGCGTTCCAGCGGTTGGCGACTCGACTACAGCGGGAGGGAGGATTGGATCGATCGATGTTGGGGGGGTCGGAAGCCGGTTCGTCCGAAGTTGTCGAATCGGCCTGCCGGCGGGGTGGGCCGCGCCGGCAGGCGTGGGTCTTCGGCTTCCGACCCCTTGTGTGTAGGTCCTTTTGGGTCAAATGGCAAAATCGCGTGTCACCGGTTGCGCCGTCATCTCGGGCACGACAGTCAGGCGACGATGAATCACTTCGTAGGGTTCCGGCCCCGGCTGTTCTCCGTTCTCTGTTGCCGGCGGCTCGCGAAATTCGCGGGCCGCCTGTTCCAATTCACCACGCAAAATTCGCACGTTTCGCGGGGCCTCCAGGGCCAAGGTGACCCGATTGCCGGCCACCCGCCGAATTTCGATGGTGATGTTCTCGCCGATATTGATTCGTTCACCAGTTTTCCTGCTCAGTACAAGCATGGCTAGTCACTCCTTGTCGTTGCGTTTTCCCTGCATTACGGTTGGCCGCCGACATGGCGGCTGCGGTCGTGGGTTACGACTGGAACGGGAGAAACGCAAGGGGTGTGCCACGTTTGGCGAAGAATTGACCGCCAGCCATCGCTTGCATGCGGAAATGGCTTGTTTTCCTGGGGAAAAGACGACTTTCCGTCCGTCCGAACAACGCGGCATTTTGCCCGCCAACTAGGGGTGACTTCCGAGCCGATTTCATCTCAAATTGGGACTGAAATCCGGATTTGAGACGCATCGCGTCCCGATTACGCCGCTCGTCACGCGGCAAGTGCAGACCAGGATAGGAAGCAATTGGAACATGGACCCCTATGCTATCAACGAGGCCGGCTGCCGCGGTCGGCAGCGGCGACTCATCCAGGCGATCGGCGAACTCGATCTCGAATTGACGGTGCTGACCGGCCGCGAGTCGATTCATTGGCTCACCGGCGCGTTCATTCGCTATCCCTACGAACCGGTGGCCGTGCTCCGTGCCGACGGACATTGCCTGCTGGTGCTGCCGGAGCGGCAGTTGGGCGAGACGGCCGCCGTCGACGAAAAGCTCGGCTACCCGGCCAAGCTCCATTCGACGCTCGTCGACGACCAGCGGGCGGCGAGCTCTGCGACGCTCCAGCAGGTGCTCACGCGGCGGATTCCGACGCGTGTCGGCGCTGAATTCGCCTCGTTCAGTCCGCATCTGACCTTTCTTACTTCGCTCGGCGGGACGGAGTTTGCCGACGTCGGGCCGACCGTGTCCCGACTGCGGCGGCACAAGGATCCCGACGAGCTGGCGATGCTCCGCCGCGCGAACGAGGCGAACCGCGCGATGTACGCGCGTGCCCGCGAATTGGTCCGGCCGGGCGTGAACGAGATCGACGTCTACAACGAACTCGCGGCTGTGGCGGTCCGCACGCTCGGCGAGCCGCTCACGTACTTGGGCCAGGACTATCGCGCGGCCGCGCGCGGCGGCGCACCGCGGAATCGGGCGATGCAAGCGGGCGAGCTCTGCATCTTCGACCTGGGCGTCGGCTTCCGCGGCTACTACTCCGACAACGCCCGCACGCTGGCCGTGGGCGGCGAGCCGACCGATGTGCAGCAGAAGGCCTGGAACGCCGTGAGCGCGATTTTTCAGTTCATCGAGGCGAACGTCATGCCGGGCGTGAGTTGCAAGATGCTGTTCGAGACGGCGCAGCGGGAGTTCGACAAAATGAAGCCGATGTTCTTCAACCACCATCTTGGCCACGGCGTCGGCCTCTCGCCGCAGGAAGGCCCGCATTTGAATCCCGAATGGGACGACCACTTCGCCGAAGGCGACTACCTCGCCGTCGAGCCGGGCCTCTACCACGATGAGTTGCGCTACGGTGTGCGGCTGGAGCAGAACTATCTGGTTAAGGCGAAGGGCGTGGAGCTGCTGACGCCGTGGCCGCTGGGGCTAGACTAGTTCCGCTGCAGTGGCCTAGAAATATCGCCTGTTCTGTGGCTGTCGACAATCGTCGGGGGTTTCTGACCTATAGTTGTGTTGGTCCATGCCTGCGCTCTGTGGCGGCGGATGGCCTAAATGCGGGTCGCATTTATCAATCAGGAGAGAATATGTGTCTACATGATGAACATTCGCGGCGGGAGTGGATTCGGCTGGCGGGCCTGGCGGCGGCGGGTGCCGTCGTCGGGAGTGCCGGCGGCTGGACGATGGCGGCCGATGCCACGATGGCCGATTCACGCAACGGGATAACGGGGGCCGATGCGCTGGCGGAGTTGCTGGCGGGGAACGAGCGATTCGTCGCGGGGCGGCCCGAAAGTCCGCGGCGGCGGCCGGAGGACTATGCACCGCTCGCGGCAGGGCAGTTTCCGAAGGCGGCGATCATCGCCTGTTCCGACTCGCGCGTGGCACCCGAGATCCTGTTCGATCAGGGCGTGGGCGACTTGTTCGTGATTCGCGTCGCCGGGAACGTGATAGGCGGCTCGGGGCCCGTCGTGAAGGGGAGCATCGAATATGCGGTGGCGGAGCTGAACGTGCCGCTGGTGATGGTCTTGGGGCACAGTAACTGTGGCGCGGTGAAGGCGGCGATCAAGCACATCGACGACCACGACGCCCTGCCCGGCGCGATCAACGGCTTGGTGAATCTCATCAAGCCGGCCGTCGAAGAAGTCCGCGGCAAGCCGGGCAACAAGCTGGCCAACGCGATTCGCGCAAACGTCGAGCTGGGCGTCGAGCGGCTCCAAGGGCTGGAGCCGATCCTAGCCGGGCCGGTGCGGGCGGGCAAACTGAAAGTGGTCGGGGCAACCTACGATCTGGCCACTGGCCGCTTGAAAATCGAGGTATGACGTTTGCCGCTACGCGACCTCAGGTCGGCCGTTGCGCGTTGCGTCTGTCGTCGGCGATGTCAGCTTGGGTGCGGATGAATCGCTGCATGGCCGCCGCCGATTCGTGTCCGAAGCGATGTTGCATCCGGCGCACGAAGGGGTAGCCGAGTCGGGCCAGAAAATGGCGCGGGCGGGAGAAGGTCAAGATGTCGTAGTGGACGCTGCCGGCTTGAGTGTCCCACTCGACGAGAAAACGCTCTTCGCCCATTTCGACGTGATGGGGCAGCGTGCCGTAGGCGAACCCGAAGCGGCGGACGGGTCCGGCCTGCTCGTCGAAAGTGTAGACGATGCGGGCGAAGTTAACCGACCACAGACCCAGGACATGCGCCACAACCGCGATCACGGCGCCAGGTTCGAGCGGCGTGTCGGCAGGTGTGGCCTCAAGCCAGCCGAGCTGGAACTGCCGCCATAGGCGGAGTGATCGGCTCGCCGCATGAAACGATTCTTCGCCGGCGCCGAGCTGGACGCGGGAATGATCAACGGCGAAGCCGGCTGGTGGTGTGCCGGCTGTGGCGCCCACGGCGCGATACGTGAAATTCGAGCGGGGCTTGACGCTCGAGTTCGCGTTGAATGGCCTCAGCCGACGGTTTGCGGAGAGATATCATTTCGACTGCGCGTGGCGGACTATTTCGATGAACGCTTGGCTGTTGGGCACAGCCGGGTAAGATTCACGAGCACGGTGCGATTCTGAGGCTCAGTATCGTAACCGAAAAGCGTGTCGATTCGTAACCTATGAATGTTTGTCAATCGCCGATGTCGCAGCCGACGGAAAGTCAACGGGGAGCGGATCACGCGATGGTCTTGGTAGCCGGAGCGTCGGGCTACGTGGGCAGTCGACTGGTGCCACTACTGGAGCGGCGAGGGGCGGCGGTCCGTTCGATGGCCCGCACGCCGGCGAAGCTAAAAGGTCGCTTTGCTCCGGACACGGAACTCGTCGCGGGCGACGTTTTGGATCGAGCATCGCTCGACGTGGCACTCGCTGGCGTGGGCACCGCGTATTACCTTGTGCATTCGATGTCGGGCTCGAGCGATTTCGGGGAGTCGGATCGAAGGGCGGCCACTAACTTCGCCGCGGCAGCGTCGGCGGCCGGCGTGCGGCGGATCATCTATCTTGGCGGGCTCGGTGACGATGCCGACCCGAATCTCTCGCCGCATTTGCGCAGCCGACACGAGGTGGGCCGCATCTTGCGCGAAGGTAAGGTGGAAACTGTCGAATTTCGCGCGTCGCTTGTGGTGGGGGCGGGAAGTTTGTCGTTCGACCTAGTGAAGTCGCTTACCGATCGACTGCCGGTGATGCTCTGCCCAAAGTGGCTCGCCACGCCGACACAACCGATCGCGATCGACGACGTGTTGGCGTACCTGTTGGCGGCGATGGATTTGCCGCCGGGGGAGAGCCAGGTAATCGAGATCGGTGGAGCGGACGTGCTCACGTACGGCGGCATCATCCGCGAGTATGCGCGGCAACGGGGCCTGCGGCGATGGTTGATCTCGGTGCCGGTTTTGACACCCTATCTGTCGAGTCTGTGGCTCGCGCTGGTGACGCCGGCCAGCTTTGAGGTAGGGCGGCACTTGATCGAAGGGCTGAAGAATCCAACCGTTGTGCGGGACGACCGGGCACTCGCTCAATTTTCAATCAGACCGAAGGGGATTCGCGCAGCGATTCGCGACGTTCTCGAGGAGCGGACATCGTAGCCCCGATCTTGGCGCTAAATTGAATTTCGCAGTTCGTGCTTGTCATGTATCGCGGCAGGGCGTATGGTTGAGCAACCCTATTTGGCCCGGTTTTTCTCGGCGGAAGAGTCTATGGATTCCTCTCGGCTGATCGCCATCGGCGACGTTCACGGCTGCGTTCACGCGCTCGACGCAGTGCTCGAGGCGATTGACCCCGCGGCGACGATCGAATCGTGTTCTTAGGCGATTTGATCGATCAAGGCAAGGAATCGCGTGAGGTGCTCGAGCGGATAATTCGGCTGCAGTACGAGTGCCAAGTGGTGCTGATCCAGGGCAACCACGAGGAGATGATGTACGCGGCCCGGGAGAACGAACGGGCCCTGCGGTACTGGGAGAATTGCGGCGGCGTGGCGACGCTCAATTCGTATCGCTTCGGCGCGAAGCTTGCTGAAATACCGGGCGAACATTGGGCGCTGTTGGACTCGTGCGTGCCGTACTACGAGACCGAAGAGTTCATATTCACGCACGCCAACTATCTGGCCGACCTGCGCGATGGACGAGCAGCCGGAGTACACGCTGCGGTGGGCACTGTTCGATCCGCCGAAGGAACAGCCGCACTTTTCCGGCAAGACCGTCGTCGTCGGCCATACCGAGCAGAAGAACGCGGAGATTCTCGACCTGGGCTTCGCCATGTGCATCGACACGGCCTGCTGGAAGTATGGCTGGCTGACGGCGCTCGAAGCGCCGTCACGCGACTACTGGCAGGCGAGCCGCTGGGGCATGTTGCGCGACGAGGACGAGACAACGCATCGACATCGGCTCAAAGAACTGCTGCGGCCAATCGCCGTCGCATAGCCGGGCACGCCGCGCGGGGGACTTGGCTTCGTCAAATGCTCCCCGTCTCCCAAGATTTAGCGCAATTTTCTTGGCAGTACGCACGTCGCCAGGATAAGATGGAAGGAACGTACGTACGGCATTCGGAACAGGAATTGCGCAGATGAATTTCTTTGGTCGCTCGGCCTCGGCTCATGATCTGCGCGCTCGTCGGCTGGGCTTTGAATCGCTCGAGCGGCGCGAATTGTTGACGATCATTCGGCTGGCGGACTGGAATACGCTCAACCGGCCGAACGACGCCACCGATGTTGCCAATTTTACGACGATCCTGGCCGCGATCGGCAACGAAACCGTCGCCGGCAACACGAAGCGGCTCGACATTTTGGCCGTGGAGGAGACCGATCCCTCGACGCCGCCCGGCAACAATTCGATCGGCCAGATCGAGTCGATCTTGGACTCGCTCTATCCGTCGACGGACTATTCTTACGCGGTTTCGTCGGTCGACGGCGGCGGCGACAGCACGGGGTTCATCTACGACACGTCGACGGTGTCGCTCGTCGAATCGGTCGAGGTCGCGCCGGGACGTTGACGCACAAGATTCTGCGTGGCGAATTTCGCACGGTGGGGACCCTCGGCGAGAGCGACTTCTACGTCTATTCGATCCATTTGAAGTCGGGCGACACTGGCTCTGACGTGTCGCTTCGCGCCAGCGAGGCGCTGGTGCTGCGTAACGACGCCGACGCACTGGGCGAAGGGGCCAACGTGCTGTTCGTCGGCGACTTCAACATGAAGACCAGCGCCGAAGGGGCGTATTCCGCTTTCGTGGCGGCTGGGGCTGGGCAGTTGTTTGACCCCGTCAACGCGCCCGGCGATTGGTACAACAATCCCGCGTTCAAGAGCCTGCACACGCAGGATCCCGGCGTCGCCATGGACGACCGCTTCGACTTACAGTTGCTTAGCGGTGAGCTCTTCGACGGCGTCGGATTGGAATACGTCGACGGTTCGTATCACGTCTTCGGCAACAACGGCACGCACACGTTCGACAGCACGATTACGACCGGCACGGGCGCCAGCCCTGAGGTGCTCGACGCGCTCGCGGCGGCGAGCGACCATTTGCCGGTCGTCGCGGATTACGAGTTGTTGGACACGACGCCGGGCGTGCAAATTGTTCAGACCGGCGGCGGCACCAAGGTTGTCGAGGGCGGACTCTACGACACGTACAGCGTCGTGCTCGACACGATCCCCGCAGACAACGTCACGGTGACCGTGACGCCGGATGCCCAGCTCGACGTCGGCGACGGGCCGGGCATGGCGACCTCGCTCGTGTTCACGCCGGCCAACGCGCTGACGCCGCAAACGATCATCGTCCATGCCTTCGACGACCTGCTGCTCGAGGGCAATCACACGGGCCTCATCACGCACACGTCGATGAGCGGCGATTTGGATTATGACGGTTTGGCAATCGACGAACTGGTCGTCCAAATCGTCGACAACGACGCGCCGACCATTGTGATCAACGAGATCGACGCCGATCAGGTGAGCACGGATACCAACGAATTCGTCGAACTTTACGACGGCGGCGTGGGAAACGCGTCGCTTAGCGGCAAGACGCTGGTATTCTTCAATGGCAGCAACGATCAATCCTATTTTGTGCTTAGCCTCGATGGCTTTGTTACCGACGCAAACGGGTTTTGGGTGTTGGGAAGCTCCACCGTACCTGGCGTCGACGCAACTTTCGCCAATGCGAGCAACAACTTGCAGAATGGGCAGGACGCCGTCGCGCTCTATTCAGGATCGTTCTCCGTGGGCGCCGCGGTAACGACGACCAACCTGCTCGATGCCGTCGTCTATGACACTGGGCAATCGGACGATCTTGGGCTGCTGGTGCTGCTCGAACCAGGCCAGCCGCAGGTGGACGAAAATCAGAATTCTCTCGGCACGACGCAGTCACTCTCGCGTGTCCCCGACGGCGGCGCACCGCGGCAAACCAGCACCTACGTCGCTCAGACGCCCACCCCCGGCGCCCCGAACCAATCGCAAACGACCGGCGTGCTGATCACGCAGAGCGGCACGCGCGTCGACGTCGAGGAAGGCGGCGCGACCGACAGCTATCAGATCGCGCTGCTGACCATACCGACGGCCGACGTGATGATCACGGTCGATCCCGACGAACAGACCGATCTGGGGGCCGGCGCCGGCGTCGCCATTGTGCTCACCTTTACGCCGGCCAACGCGCTGCTGCCCCAAACGGTCAACGTCGCGGCGGTCGACGACATGGTCGTCGAGGGCGACCACACTTCGGTGATTACGCACACAGCGACGAGTGCCGACGGCGCGTACAACGGCATCGTGATCGGCAACGTCGTGGCGAACGTCGTCGACAACGACGCGGCGGCCGCCGCGTCTGTCGTCATAAGCGAGATTATGTACAATCCGGCCTCGGACGAGTCGCCGCCGGGCATTGCCGAGTGGATCGAGGTCGTCAACACCGGCGCAAGTGCCGTCGACATGAGCAACTGGTTGTTTGACGACGAGGACGCGACGAACTGGGGACCGATCCCGGGCGGCACGACGCTCAATCCAGACCAGGTCGCCGTGTTTTTCGACGCCGCGTTCACCACGGCGGCGACGTTCCGGGCCGAGTGGTCGATCCCCGACGGCGCGCTGGTCGTGGGCATCTCGTGGGGAAGTCTGGCCAACACGCCAGTGCCCGTCGGCGACGAAGTGCTGATGCTGCTCGACTCGAGTGCCGTGCAAATGGACGTCGTCGACTACGACGATGGCAGCCCGTGGCCGTCGGTCGGTGGCGGCGGGCCGAGCATCTATCTCAAGAGCCTGTCGCTCGACAACAACAACGGCAGCAATTGGGCGCGGTCGACGCTGGGTGTGCGGAACGCGGCGTCGCCCAGCGGGCCGACCTATAACACGGCCGACGTGGGCACGCCGGGATGGCTGCCATTGGCCGGCGACTACAACTCGAACGGCGTCGTCGATGCGGCGGACTACACGGTTTGGCGCAACAACCTGGGTTCCACGACGGATGCCCGCGCCGATGGCAGCGGTTCGATCGTGGGAGTCCCCGACGGCGTCGTGGACCAATTCGACTATGCCTATTGGAAAGCCAACTTCGGGCAGTCGCTGAATCTGGGCAGCGGCGGCGGGGGTGGCAGCGAAGCTACTGAGCTTGCGGCAGCGGTTGTCGAGCCGTCGGCGGTTGTGGCGCACGACGAAACGCTGGTCGATGACGTCATGGTCGAATGGAGCGTCGAACCGGCGGTGTCCCATTCGGTGGTCGTTGTCCATGCCTCTCGCGATGGTTCGCTGCGAATCGGTCGGACCTGCTGCTCGCGCTGAGCTCCCGGCCATCGAAGTTCCACCACGGCAACGATTCACTCGCGACACGGCTCAATCCGCACCACGACGAATTTGCCGACGTCGACGATTTCTTCGCCGAGCTTGACCCGCGCGAATTCATCGCCGGTGTGGCGAGCTTGTAGTGCCAAGGTCGTACGACGGTTTTACTCTGCGTTGGCCAGCGGGCGGACTCCGCGAGCAGTCGCGCTGCCCACCTTTCGGCTGTCCTGGCCGAGCGCCTTATCGAGTGCCTCGCCCAACAATTTTCCGCGGCAATTGACGGCAGCCACCTTGCCCTCCTTGTCGACCAGGATCAGAGCCGGGATGGAGCGGA
>CAWKBR010000022.1:0-410321 GCA_963847875.1 uncultured Planctomycetota bacterium
ACAAGATGTGTTGCTGTGCATCAATACCGGCAAGTTTCGCACCGACACGAATCGGATGCGGATGGAGGGCGATCAGTTCTTTCTGCGCCCGCCAGAAGAAATGTACGCAGCCTTCGTTGGGCTCGAAGACGCCGTCGCGCGAAGCCAACAAATTGCCGATACCGTCGATTTGCAATTGGAATTAGGAAAACGGCACTTCCCATTGTTCGCCCCACCGGATACAAAAACGACCGCCGCGTATCTGCGTGAGCTTTGCGAAGCCGGCTTACGCGAGCGGTACGCGACGATCCGCGGCGTTGGCAGAATAACGATCCGCAATCCGGCGAGTTGAGCGAGGACGTTCGCAATCGGCTCGAACGCGAGCTGCACGTAATCGAAAAGCTCGGCTTCTGCGACTACTTCCTCATCGTGTGGGACTTCGTCCGCTACGCGAACGAGCAAAGAATCCCCTGCACCGCTCGTGGATCGGGCGTCGGCTCGTTGGTGTGCTACGGGCTAAGATCAGCCACGTTTGCCCGCTGCAATATGGCCTGCTGTTCGAACGGTTTTTGGACGAGAACCGCCGGGAAGCGCCCGATATCGATATCGACTTCTGCAAAGAGCGCCGCGGCGAAGTCATTCAATATGTGAAAGACAAATATGGCGAGGCGAACGTCGCTCAGATCGGCACGTTTGGTACACTCGCCGCGCGTGCCGCCATTCGCGACGTCGGCCGCACGATGGGCATGCCGATTTTCCGCGTCGACCAAGTCGTGGCGATGGTGCCCGACCAACTCGGCATCGAGCTCAAGGACGCGCTGGAGCAGAGCGACGAGTTGAAGAAGGCGTACAACACCGATGGCGAAATTCGCGAGTTGATCGATCTGGCCATGAAAGTCGAAGGCCTCGCGCGCAACGTCGGCACCCATGCCGCCGCGGTGGTGATCGCCGAGAAGCCGGTCGATGAGTACGTGCCGCTGCAGTACGTAAAAGGCAAGACCGAAGTCATCACCCAATGGGCGATGGGCGACGTCGAGAAGGCCGGCCTGTTGAAGATGGACTTTCTCGGCCTCCGCAACCTCACGATCCTGGCCAAGGCGGTCGAGCTGATCGAGAAATCGCGCGGCGAACAGATCGACCCGCACAAGTTTCCGCTAGATGATCCGAAGGCATTCGGCGTGTTCTGCCGCGGCGAAACGAAAGGCATCTTCCAGTTCGAAAGCGGCGGCATTCGCGACCTGCTGCAGCGGATGAAGCCCGACCACTTCCGCGACATCATCGCCACGAATGCGCTCTATCGTCCTGGTCCGCTCGAAGGCGGGCTGGTCGACGAGTACATCGAAGTCAAGCACGGCCGCAAGCCGGCCAACTATCCGCATCCCGTCATGAAAGAGGTGCTCGAGGAAACCAACGGCGTCATGGTTTTCCAGGAGCAGGTCATGCGGATTCTGAATCTGCTTGGCGGCATTCCGCTCGCCGATGCCTACAGCTGCATCAAGGCGATCAGCAAAAAGAAGCTCGAGATGATCGCCAAGTTCCGCGAAGCGTTCATCGAAGGTGCGCGGGAAAAAGGCCTTGAGAAGAAGAAGGCCGAGGAACTATTCAGCCAGATCGAAAAGTTCGCCGGCTACGGGTTCAACAAGTCGCACAGCACGGCCTACGCGTTGATCGCCTATCAAACCGCCTATCTGAAGGCCCACTACCCGATCGAGTTCATGGCCGCCCTCCTCTGCGGCGATATTCCGGGCCGCAATTTCAAAAGCAAAGACCCGCTCGTCGAGCATTTGGAAGACTGCAAGCGGATGAACGTCAACGTTGTCCCGCCAAACGTCAATCGCTCGGAAGTCGACTTCGCTGTCGATGGCAACGAAATTCTTTTCGGCCTGAGTGCGATCAAAGGCTGCGGAAGCGGAGCGGCGGAAGAGATTTCGACGGCGCGGCGGCTCGATGGGCCCTTCACCAGCCTCTTCAATTTCTGCGAACGCGTTGATCCCCAGGCGTGCGGCCGGGCGGCCATCGAAACGCTTGTCAAAGCCGGCGCCTTCGATTCGCTCGGCGCCAAGCGGTCGCAGTTCATGGCCGCGATCGACCGCGCGATGCAGGGCGGCGCCGCCGTGCTCGCCGACCGCAAGAGTGGTCAGAAGGGCTTGTTTGGCGACGACGACGATACCCTGCCGCCGCGAACCAATCGCGCTGCCGAATCTGCCCGAATATCCCGAAAAAGAAAAGCTGGCGATGGAGAAGGAAGTGCTCGGCTTCTACCTGACCAGCCATCCGCTCTCGCAACACGAGGCCACGCTGCGCACGTATTGCTCGCACACCAGCACGAAACTCGCGACGCTCGAAGCATCGCGACGAGGTGATGGTCGGCGGCATGCTCGCCGCGATCAAGTTTTCGCACACCAAGAACCCTCGCCCCGGCAGCATGCACACAAAGTACGCGATGTGGGACCTCGAAGATCTCGACGGCATCATGCGTTGCATCCTGTGGCCCGAGCAGTTCGCCCAGTTCGGCGAGTTGGTGAAGTCCGACGCCATCCTCGCCGTGCGGGCCGCCATCGATCGCCGGCCGGGCGCCGAGGAAATCAACCTCATCGTCAACGAACTGATTCCACTCGAAGAGCTGTCGGCACGTTTCTCAAATGCCGTGATGATCCGCGTCCGCGAAGACGAGCACGGTGTCGAAACGTTGACCTCGCTTCGCGAAATCATCCGCGGCTACCCGGGCAGCAAGCCGTTGCGACTGCGGCTCGAACTGGCAGAAGGCGGAAGCGTCATGCTCGATTTGCAGCGAAGAGCGCCGTCGCGATCGATCCAGAGCTCCGCCGCCGCGTGGAAGAGTTGCTCGGCCCGAACAGTTTCCGAATCTTGGGCGGAGCGCCGAAGCCGACATCGCCGCCCCAAGGGGCCAACAATCGCCGACGGGCAATGGCTCGGAACTAATCGCGAGGCAGGTCATCCGCCAACATGATGATAGAATTCCCCCAAGGGGGTGTGCGGAAAATCTATAAATTGCTTGATTTTTGTGACGAATTAATTGACGATAGTTGAGGGTAGTTTCAATTTGGGGGTTTCGCATGTCGTACGCCAGGCGGATAGTTTTAGCTTTCGCTTTGACCGTCGTCACTGTGTTTGCTTTTAATTCTCGAGCGGCATTTAGTGCCGTTTCTTTCACAGGCGACGTGAGCTTCGGTTCAACGATGGTTGTCGGAAGCTCGTCGTTCGGCACATTCCGAATCGACGGCAGTAGCGTGTATTCTACGCAGTCGTTTAACCAGGTGACGGTCGGATTGCAAAGTGGCTCACTGGGGCTAGTGACCGTAACGGACCCGGGTTCCCAATGGTTAGTGGGTGCAAGCTCCGGAACGCTATCGGTAGGCGGTCCCACTAGCGGCGGCTCCGGTGCCGGCACTGGCCGCTTGGATATTCTCAATGGCGCGGCGGTCGTAGTGGCTGGCACATCAAGTTCGGTGAGCGTTGGAAATAATTCTGCAAGCCAAGGCACTATAAACGTTCAGGGTGCCGGGTCAACGTTGTACGCGGGAACTCTCAGTCTGGGCGGGGTGTCTGGTTCCGGCGGTAGTGCGATCTTGCAGATCGGGAGTGGTGCGATCGTGAACGCGGTCGCCACCACCAATGGTGGTGCAACAATCTCGGTGACTGGTCGACTTGAACTGAGCGGCGGGTTGCTGCGAACATATGGTTTAAATCAAAGCGGTACACTCATCGGAAGCGGCGAGGTGTCGCTTCAGACGACGGGCAGCCTTTCCAATTCTGGTCGCATTGAGGCCGACGCAAACCAATTGTTGCGAATCACCGGCTCGCCAAGTTCCATTACCAATACGGGCACCATCATCGCCGATGGCGGCGAAATCGAGTTCCAACTGCGCCCTTACCAATTCCAGCAGCCCGCAAAGCACACCCGAGATCTCGCTTCGCAACGGCTGCCTCCGATTCGGCACCACCGTCAGCAGCGGCGCCCAATTGACGAATTCCGGCAACCTCACCTCCATCGGCGGCGAGTCCGATGTTTACGGCCGCGTGAGTAACTCCACGACTGGTCACATCGCCGCCACGAACAACAGCGTCCTGCGCTTCCATGATGATGTAACGGCCGATGGCGTCGTCACCGTATTTCCTGGTTCCAAGGCGATCTTTCTGGAAGATCTGACAATGAACGCCGGTTCCACGTTGCAAGCCAATCTTGCTGGAACTGCTCCCACGACGAGCTTTGGCACGGCCGAGGTGGTCGGCACCGCGACGCTTGGCGGCAGCCTCGCGGTTAATTTGGAAGACGGGTACGTGCCCCGACCGGGCGACTCGTTCGTCCTCCTCTCCGCGGGTTCTCTTTCTGGCTCGCCCACGCTCGGTCAAACGCCGGCGCTTGCCAGCAACCTGGCTTGGGATCTGGATGCCGTTGGCAATCAGCTTGTCCTGTCGGTCGTGCCCTCATTGGCCGGCGACTACAACACGAATGGCACCGTCGACGCGGGCGATTATGCCGTGTGGAGAAAGACCGCCGGGCAACAGGGCCACGGCCTGCTCGCTGATGGCACCGGCAACGGCACTGTCGATGCGGATGACCTTGCCGTTTGGCAAGCGAACTTCGGTGCCACATCCGCCGCGGGCCTCAGTGCTACGGTTGCAGTGCCCGAAGCGGCAAGTACGATATTACTTCTCTCGGCCACAATCTTCGCGCCGTTCGCCCGCCGGAAGCAAAAAGCGTGCTGACAAACGCGCTCCGGCAGTATTATTCCCGCTCGCGAAGTGCTCGGCCGCATGCCAAAATAGAACGTGCTGCACTTCCGTAGTGTACAGCGACTTTTTTCCTTCCATTTCAAGCTTTCGAACATGCCGCAAATCAACCGTATCTTAGTCACCGGCGGCGCCGGCTTTCTTGGTTCGCATCTGTGTGAGCGCCTCGTCGACGACGGCCACGACGTGGTGTGCCTCGATAACTTTTTCACCAGCCAGAAGACAAACGTCGCCCACCTGCTCGATCGGCCGAACTTCGACCTGATCCGGCACGATGTCACCCAGCCGATCGTGCTCGAGGTGGACCAGATATTCAATCTGGCCTGCCCCGCCGCGCCGGGCCACTATCAATACAATCCGATCAAGACCGTGAAGACCTCGATGCATGGGCGCCATCAACATGCTCGGGCTGGCCAAACGCTGCCGGGCAAAAATCCTGCAGGCTTCCACAAGCGAAGTGTACGGCGATCCGGAAGTGCATCCCCAGCCGGAATCGTATCGCGGCGCGGTAAATCCGATCGGGCCGCGCGCCTGTTACGACGAGGGGAAGCGCGTCCGCCGAAACGCTGTTCATGGACTACCACCGCATGCATCGGCTCAATATCCGGATCGTGCGGATTTTCAACACCTACGGCCCGCGGATGCATCCGTTCGATGGCCGCGTCGTGTCGAATTTCATTCGGCAGGCGCTGCGCGGCGAAGATATCACGATCTTCGGCGACGGCAGCCAGACGCGATCGTTCTGCTATCGCGATGACCTGATCGAGGGCATGCTGCGGATGATGGCCGGACCGGATGATTTCATCGGGCCGGTGAATCTTGGCAACCCGGACGAGTTCACGATCCTGCGAACTCGCGAATATGGTGATCGAGATGACGGGCAGCCGAGCGAAAGTTGTCCACAAGGATCTGCCGGTGGACGATCCCACGCGGCGGCGGCCCGACATTACGCTGGCGAAAGAGAAACTCGGCTGGCAGCCCAAGACAAAGCTGCGCGACGGCCTCGAGAAAACCATCGCCTGGTTCAAAACGCTGCGCTGGGAAGAGTACCGAGCGCCGACGCCGAATTATTAGAAGCGGTCCAAAACCGGACGCTAGCACCAGGGGTACCCGCCGGCTGATTTTATCAGCCGCAGGCGCTAGCCCCCGGTTCGATTCGGTGTTTTCGAACTGCTTCTAGGCTTCCGTCGTGCGGGCCGCGAGTTGTCGGCGTAGCCAGACAAAAACGAGCAGCCCAACTGCGGCGCCGGTGGCATCGGCCGTCCAATCCCAGAAGCGCAATCGCGGCTTACGGGGATCTGCGTAATCTCATCCAGCGCGCCGTAGATAACGACGGCGATCCACGTCCAACGCAGATGACGCGCTGTCAGTATACCAGACGAAAGTTGCCAGGTGGTCGCGAGCAGCCCGGCTAGAATTGCGTAGGCCGTGAAATGGTAGATCTTGTCGACGTTGTTTACTTCAGGGGGCAAGAGCGGAATCGTCGGTGGCAAGTGCGTGCCAATAAAAATCAGCAGCCAATAGCCGCCCAGTGCGATTTGGCTTAACGTTTTGGTTTTTGCTGGACTGAATGGATTACGCATAGCAGGAGATTAATTGCGGCATCAATTTGGTAGGAGTAAGTTAAGGCGAAGGCGAGCGATCCCGCAACCGCCAGATTCCCAACGGATTCCCGAAGGGTTTGGAGCCATTAGACTTCGTGTTTGGATTTCGCGAGATCACGATTATTTCTGGCGGACAGACCGGGGCCGACCGGGCGGCACTCGATTTTGCAATTGAGCACGGACTTTCGCACCGTGGTTGGTGCCCGCGGCAAAGGCGGGCGGAAGACGGAGCGATACCGGACAAGTATCAATTGCGAGAAACGCCGTCGAGCCACTATTCGCAGCGCACCGAATGGAACGTCCGCGACAGCGACGCCACGGTTGTGTTCAGCATCAAGGAACGTTTGACGGGTGGCACGCGATTGACATTCGAGTTGGCCAAGCAACTCGGCAAACCGGTTCTTCTTTTGAGCCGTGACGAAGTGGATGCCGCGGCGTCTGCAGCCAAACTGCGAGTGTTCGTTGACGAATGGCACGTTCGAACGCTCAACGCGGCCGGACCGCGGGCCTCTCAGGAGCCGGAAATCAGTGCTTTCGTAATTGCGGTTTTCACTGCTGGCTCGCGACCGATCATCCTGAGAGAGCCTAAGCGACCGAGGGATCTCCATTGCGGCAACGTAGATTTTTCGCTCGCTCAGAATAATTTGGGCCACGTCCTTTGCCAAGGGCGGGGCTTTTTTTCCGTGCTGGTACGTCGACTGCGACCATTCCTCCCGGTAGTCTATACGACGCGGTTTGCAAATCGCTTCGGCACGCAAAACTGGAATACGATATGGCTCTCGAAATCTCTCCCGAACAAACTCGAATCGGCTGGATCGGCACCGGCGTCATGGGCCGCTGGATGTGCGGCCATCTCATCGGCAAGGGCTACACCGCCACAGTCTACACCCGCACAAGGAGAAAGCTGCAGCCGCTTGTCGAAGCGCGGCGCGACGCTGGGCCGACTCGCCCGAAGGAAGTCGCCGAGCAGTCGGACGTGGTCATTTGCGATCGTCGGCTTCCCGCAGGACGTCCGCGAGGTGATTCCTCGGCGACGACGGCGCCTGGCCGGCAGCAAGGCCGGCAGCGTGCTGGTCGACATGACGACGAGCGAACCGTCGCTGGCGCGGAGATCGCCGAGGCGGCGAAGGCGAAAGGCGTGTCGAGCATCGACGCGCCGGTGTCCGGCGGCGACGTCGGGGCCAAGAACGCGGCGCTGTCGATCATGATCGGCGGCGACGCGGACCGTCGTCGCCGCGGTGCAGCCGATCTGGAAGGCGATGGGCAAGACGATCGTCCACCAAGGCGGCCCCGGCGCCGGCCAGCACACGAAGATGGTGAACCAGATCCTCATCGCCACGAAGATGATCGGCGTCTGCGAGGCCTGCTGTACGGCTACAAGGCCGGGCTGGATCTGGAAACGGTGCTGAAGTCGGTCAGCGTCGGGCGCCGCGGGCAGCAGGTCGCTGTAGAACTCGGCCCGCGAATGATGGCCCGCAACTTCGAGCCGGGCTTCTTCGTCGAGCACTTCATCAAGGACATGGGCATCGCCCTGGCCGAGGCCGGCGGATGGGGCTGGCCTGCCCGGGCTGGCGCTGGCGAAGCAGCTATACGAGGCAACCGCGGCCCAGGGCCATGGCCGAATGGGCACCCATTCGCTGCTGTTGGCTTTGGCGCAAATGTCGAGCGTTGAGTGGGTTGCGAAGAAAAGCTGAGACCGCAATCTACCGCCAAAATACCAAGTATAGTAGCCCTCGCTGAGACCGATTATCGCCAAGATCCGGTCCCAGCCCCGAATAGAAAAGAGGCAGATGTTAACTTGTAACGCCTTGCGGCTACTAGGCGCTGCGTGAAGAGAACGTGATATTTAGATGAATCACCCCAATGGCGGGTGACTGTTTTTCCCATTTTTAAGGAGATTGAACCATGAAACAATTATTAGCAGCGACGCTGTTGGTGGCACGAGTTGCCGTCACCGGTTGCGGTGATGAAAGAAGCCAGCAGCAAAGCCGGCTGCCCCAGCCGCCGGAGATGCCGCCAAGCCGGCCGAAAGCCAGTGGAAACCCCCAAAGCGCCTTGACCTAATCCGCCGCGTTAGCGGCGGTTAAACGATAAGACGATTGGCCGCGATTCGACGGTCGCCCACCCGGCGAGCCGTATGTCTCGCGGCCATTTTTTTTTGCGCTAGTGGGCCAGATCAACAATCTGTCATTCCGAGGTACGCTGAGGTATCTAGCCGGAGCCCCCGAGAATCCTCCGCTGACAGCTCGGCCGTGCCCGCATTTTCAAAAAATGACTTGACTCAAATTCCGTCCTGCTCCTATACTATGTATTGCATAGTATGCGAATGCGCAACTAACCTACATTTGCGCTGGTGCGAACATGAAACTCGAACGAGAACTAATGCGCGGGGCAGCGCCACGGCCGTGATGCAGGTGTTGTCGGGCGGCGAGAAATACGGCTACGAACTAGTCGAACACTCGCCCGGCAATCGAACGGCCTATTAGACATCGGCCAATCGACGCTCTACCCGCTACTGTACAATCTCGAAGCGAAAGGCCTGGTAACTTCCCGCGTCGATGAAACCGGTGCCCGCCCCGGCGGTTCTACTGGCTCACTCAACAAGGCCGCCAAAAACTGGCCGACGAAACCAAGCAGTGGCAATCGCTGTGGGAAGCGTTCCGTTCGCTCGGCCTCGCCGGTCAACCAATCGCCGGCGCGGCGGGAGGCGGCCGATGACCGACGCAATTACTTCGATGTGGCACCGGTTGCGTTACACGCGTCTTCGCGACGCGATCCGCGGTCGCTTCGATGCTAGTCTGGATTGGCATAGGTTGATCTCGCTGGGCAGTCTACCGCCGGAACTGACGGCCGCGGTCGGCAAGTCGTTCAGTCGATCGCGACTCTGGCGACGCGAGAAAGTCGATGTCGCTTGCCGAACTTGTTGCCCACTTTCAAGACGGCTTGGATGCCGGACGCACTCCCAGCCGAGCTGCTTCAATCATTCGGCGACGCACAAGCGTCGGCCCAACTTATTCGTCGTGTAAAACGGAGGGGTCGTCCCATGACTTGGCATGCTTGGCGATACGGTTGGATGGGTGTGGCGCACTTTTTCTGCTATATGCCACCGCCGGACTGTTGATGTCACTTGGCCGACCCTCCGTAAAAATCGACTACCTGGCCAACTTCAATAAGCCCGCGATCGCAGTCCCAGAGGACCAGCGCCTGGCCTCTCTATCGCGATGCACTTCTCGCGATGGGAGCCCATCCTACGAAAGAGAATTCGAATTGGGCGATGCTGGATACGATCGACGCAAAGCCGGGCGATGCACATTGGAAGGAGCTGGACGCGTTTTTGAAAACGCACGCCGACTCGCTGGTCAAGTTACGCGAAGCGGCAGCGCGGCCCAACCTCGGATTCGTTGCCTCGACCTCTCATGCCGACTTTTCAGCCAAGGATCGAGAGCTGTTCGGCGTCAGGGTGCCTAGGGAAGAAATCGAGCAAGCGAAAAGCCGTACGCTGGAAGATCGATGGCTAATCGGCGCTTTGATTCCAGATATCGAGCAGCTGAGAAATACAGGCGCATTGTTGGCCGCCGATGCGCGGCGTGCAGCAGCGACCGGCGACGGGAATGCGGCGCTCGCCGACATCCGGGCGATGTTGGGAGTTAGTCGGCATTGCGAGGAACTGCCATTCCTTGTCTGCGTCTTGGTGAGCGCCGTGGGTTCAGGACAGGGTTCGCGAAACCATCCAATATGTCCTCACGACACATCCAACAATCTGGTCCAACGAGCAATTGCGCGATCTCGCCCATCAACTGGTTGCATTCCAGATCGACTGGCGACGTGGGGTTTCAAGGTGAGCGCACCTGTTTTTATGACAGCATGCAACGAATCTACACCGACGACGGACATGGCGATGGTCGGCTCGCCTTAAACGTAACGCACGACAAAAACTTATTTGAGATGATTGACTGGGTGTCGACGGAAGGAGCCGCACATCGATCGGCGTTTTCTAATCCCGCTCTTGCGCGATTGTCGCTGCCCGCGGCAAATATGGCGATTGCAGGCCGCAAGGAAATGACCGACACATACGATCAGGTTACGAACCATGCATTAGCAAGACTCGGATCGCCTTATTGGACCTGGTCGAAAGAACCATCGTTAGATAGCGAAGTGCAAGCATTGAAGACGGGGCCTCTGCACGGGTTCCGGCACTTCTTTGTACTGCTGCTGGCTCCGTCGCACGACACATTTTTGAATCGGGTCGTCGCGAGCGACGGGAATCGCGATGGTGTCTTCATCGGATTGGCCCTCGAACTCTATCATCGCGACCACGCCAAGTGGCCGGAGTCGCTAAGCGAGTTGTCGCCAAAGTATTTGCCAACGCTGCCGCCGGACCCGATCACGGGCAAATCGCTGCATTACAAAATCGTGGACGATCGTCCGGTCGTGTACAGCGTCGGCGTCGACGGCGACGACGATGGTGGACGCGTGGCAAAAAACAAGGATGGCGAATTGCATCCCGACTATGCCGAGCCCAACCATTTCGGCAAAGATCATGAAGCAGTTCGTGTGCCTGAAACCGATGGTGATTGGGTGCTCTGGTCGATGGTGAAGTCGCCGACTGACTAATACGAGGCAAGATTCGCGGCCATTACCGATCGCCTATCGCCTATCCAATTTGACCGCCGCCAAATACCCAGTCGGCGACCTAGGCAAGGAGAGTTCAATTCGTTCAATTGTTGCCGTGTTCGAGGGGTGCAAAACCGCGGAGACAGAACAATGGCCTTTATTGCGAGATTCGAAGCACTGCTAGGCTGCGCAGTATTCCTCACGGCTTTTACGGCAGCTCAAGATACGTTCGGAGCGAAAGCTGCCGACTTCACCAACTTCTCGCTTGTCTCCGATGGAAAGGTAAGTCTTGCCGGGGCTGCTGTACGTCCCGCCAGAAGCGAAATCCGATCCTGATGTTCGTTGCCCGCTCATCCTGTTTCTTCACGGCGGCGGCGAGAAAGGCACGAACAATAAGAGCCAGGTGAACGTCAACATCGACAATCTCCTGGCCGAAGCCAAACGCCGCGGCGTTTATTTATACGCTCCGCAATCGCCGGGCGACTGGAACGACCGAAAGATAACAGGCCAGGTGATCACGATGATCGATCGGGCAATTGCCGAGCACAAGGTCGACAAGTCTCGCGTGTACGTTACCGGTCTTTCGAGCGGCGGCTGCGGTACCTGGAACATGCTGAGCCGGTACCCCGATCGGTTTGCGGCCGGGATTCCCATTTGTTCCGGCAGTCCCGATACCGACTTTGTTCCCGACCGGCTGACCAATCATGCAATCTACGTATTCCACTCGCGCGATGATGTGGGCGCACGAGCGGCCAATACCGAGCAACTGGTCAACGGTATCCTCACCGCTGCCCACAAGACCGTGCCAACCTATCCGCCGGCGGGCAGCTTAAAACTCTTCACGTTGCCGCCCTCGGGTATCGATCTGAACTACGTTGAATTCCCCACTGGTGGGCACCATATTTGGGCAAACGTTTACGTGTGCTAGAAGTCTATGACTGGCTGTTCTGTGCACAGCACATCAAAGTCGAAGTCAGCATCGCGTAAAGGGGCGTAGTCGCGAGTGCAAAGCCGATTCACGCCGTCGCCGTACGAGCGTTCGCTCAAGAATCGACGTTCGGCAAGTGATGCCCCAACTTGTCGCGCTTCGTGGCGAGATAGGCGGCGTTGTGCTCGTGGATCGGCCCCACGATCGGGATTTGATCGACCACCTCAAGATCGAAGCCGCCGTAGATAAAGGCGTCGGTCTTCTTCGGATTGTTGGTCAGCAACCGAACCTTGCGTAGCCCGAGGTCTTTCAACAGCTGAATGCCGACGCCATAGTCGCGCGGGTCGGCCTTGAAGCCCAAGCGCGAGATTGGCCTCGACCGTATCCAGGCCCTGATCTTGAAGAGCGTAGGCCTTGATCTTTTCGACCAGTGCCGATTCCGCGGCCTTCTTGCGGCAGATAGACGAGCACGCCCGCCCCTTCGTTGCTGATCATGTCGAGCGCCATGTGCAACTGGTCGCCGCAGTCGCAGCGCAGCGACTCGAGCAAATCGCCGGTGAAGCACGACGAGTGCAGCCGCACCAGCGGCGCGGCGACTTGCGCCGGATCGCCGAGCACGAACACCAGCGGCTCCTGCGATTTCGTATCTCACGCCATATGAGATGATCGTGCCGGTGCCGTACGTCGTGGGCAGCTTGGCCTCGGCCTTTCGGTAGACGAGCTTTTCCCGCACGCGGCGATAAGCGATCAGCTGCTCGATCGAAATGATCGGCAGGTTGAACTCGCCGGGCCAATTCGTGCAGCTCGTTCGCGATTCGCCCGGTCGCCCGACTCGTTGAGGATCTCGCACAGCACGCCGGCCGGCGTCAGGCCCGCCATGCGCGCCAGGTCGACGGCGCGCTTCGGTATGCCCGGCCCGCCGGAGCACGCCGCCCTCCTTCGCCACGAGCGGAAGCACGTGCCCGGCCGCACAAAGTCGGTCGGCTTGCTTGCGGGATCGCAGATCGCCCGCATCGTCGTCGCCCGCTCGGCGGCAGTGATGCCTGTCGACTGGAGCGGTGATCGACCGTCACCGTATAGTTCGTGCCCAGCGGCGCGGTGTTCTGGCTCGACCATCGGGGGCAGTTCCAGCCGCTGGCTCACCTCCGGCAGGATCGGCATGCAGAGCTGACCGCGGCCGTGGGTGATCATGAAATTGACGATTTCGGGCGTCGACTTTTTCGGCCGCGCAGACGAAGTCGCCCTCGTTTTCGCGGTCCTCGGCGTCGACGACAACAACGATCCGGCCGTCGCGAATCGCCTCGACAGCCTCTTCAATAGTGGAAAAGTGTATGGTTCAAATGAGCTTTCGCGGCTGACGGGGCGTATAGGTAAGTGGTGCCGAGCTAGGCTCGGGATCGGTCCATTTCGTATGATACGTATTATAGGTGTTCGAGGGCCGGGCGCACCAACTCGCGAGCCATCGAGGCAATACGCATGAACACATTGAAATCGCGTAATTTTAGCAGTCTACTCCTTTTTTCTTCGCTGGCGTTCTGCCCTGGCGGCCGAGCCGACGAGTCGACGTTCTCCGCAACCAGGTGTTTGTCGAGCGACGACTCGGACCGCTCGTCCGCCGACGTGTATCGACCGCACGGCGCCGGGCCCATTCCCCGCCATGCTGGTCGTTCACGGCGGCGCGTGGCGATGGGCACGCGGGCCGACTTGGCCACGATCGCCAAGGTCTCGCCGAGCATGGCTACGTCGCGGTCGCGATCGACTATCGGCTCGCGCCCACAGTACAAGTTTCCGGCCCAGATCTACGATTGCCAGGCCGCCGTGCGCTGGATGCGCTCCCACGCCAGCGAATTGAAAATCGATCCCGAACGAATCGGCGGCTTCGGCTACTCGGCCGGCGGCCATTTGGTCGCGCTGCTTAGGCACGCTCGACGACAAGCGACCTCCGCGAGCCCGGCGTTCCGGCGAATGCGCCGAGCGCGCGCTGCAAGTCGTCGTCGCGGGCGGCGCACCGTGCGACTTCCGCGTGCTGCCGGCCGACAGCGATCGCATCGCCTATTGGATCGGCGGTACGCGCGACCAAAGGCCGAACGACGTATCGCGATGCCTCGCCAGCGAGTTTCATCACGGCCGACGATCCCGCCGATGTATCTTCTTTCACGGCCAACACGACATGCTCGTGCCAGTCCAGAGCCCGACAGAAATGGTGAGATCGCTAAAGAGCGCATGTCACCTGCGAGATGTGTGCCATGAAAGATGCGGGGCATATTCAAGCGATTATTCGATCGTCCGGCCCTTGAGCATGGCCTGGCGTTCGCCGACCAGTATTTGAAGACTGGACAATTGAAGCGACGCAAGTCGACCGCGTCGACGTCCGCAAACTGGCGGGTGGCAATGTAACTGGCCGACGCGCCGCCAGCCTCGTCGACTCCGCGCCCTTGGCGTGGCGCGAGGAATACGTCGAGCAGGCCCATTTCTTTCGGTCGCTCGCCGAGCGGCTGGAAGTAAACGTGCCGGCGCAAGAGGTTTTGGCTTCGGTCCGCGAAGAAGTGCTAGCGACGACCAAGCTGCCGCTGGCGATCGATTTCTGCTGGGCGAGCTGCGACACGAAGGCGTTCTCGGCCCGCGCCATGAAGCTGCTGCCGCATTACTTCACGCCGTTTCAGGCATTCATCGTGCAGCGAATCGGAGAATGAGCGGCTGCGGTTCGATCTGCGCGTCGGCCTGGAAATTCTTCGCCGCGAGGCCGAGTATCGCGCCGAGGAGCCGACTCAGCAGGGGCTCTTTCTCTATCAATTCGAGTCCTGTGCCGCAATCGGCTGGGCTACGACCGCGGGTTGGAAGCAGTCGCAGGCGACCCGGCGTTCGATGAAACTTGGCGGGATTGGATTCTCAAGCTGCGCCGGCAGATCGGAATGGTCGAACTTGCGGACGTGATTTACGTGCACAGCGAGTACTATTGGCAGCGAGCAGACAAACCCGGACCGCGACTCAGCGCGCTGGCTGACGAAGTCAGCATCACCAGCGAGCCAGCCCCGGCATGTCCGTCAGCCCGGAAGCGCCGTCATCCTCTTCGGCGAACGCGAAGGTCGCATCGCGCTCGCCAACCGCAAAAAAGACCCACTCTACCTGTTCTCGTCGCTCCACCGGCAGTTGGGCTACCCGGAAGTGCCGCGAGTGAAGCCGGCCGACCAAGAAAGGCGCTTTTGCCGCAACTAGCTCGCCGTCTGGAGCAGATGAAATCCCGCCTGAAAATCCTCGAAGAAGAGCAGCGGGGCGGCCTGGATTTAACGAAGTTCTACGAGCGACCGTCCGGCGGCAAACTGTAACGACACTGTCGAGCAACGCGGCAGTCCGCCCCTGTCGGCCGTTCCGATTAAATAATTCAGCGAAAATCCGCAAATTCTGCGGTTCAAGGTACCATTCTACGTGGTAAATTTATGTAATAGCGCCTGGGCGCGGCTTGGCAGTGCATCCCGCCGAATGTGTTCTTGCGCATGATGTGCACTTGGCCGCGCAGAACGACTCAATCAATACATAGACGTGTCAGCGTGGACTTTCAGCTTAGTTTGGAGAGTGAGGGGGTAGGTTCCGCCTACCCCGATCAGCCCCTGGCAGCGACTGCCGACGAAACCGTCGGCAACGTGCTGCAGCTTCTTCGTGCGCAGCGCACCGGCCCGTTCTGATCTGCGAAGGCTCGAAGCTCGTCGGCATTTTCACCGAGCGCGACGCGCTCAAGCAGATGGCGAGCGGCGCCGACTCTCGGCCCCGGTCCGCACCGTGATGTCGAGCCCGCCAGCGACGATCGCGACTGCCGCCACCGTCGGCGAGCGCGATCCGCATGATGGCCGAAGGCGGTTACCGGCATCTGCCGATTGTCGACCAGGACCAAAAGCCGACAGGCGTTTTAGCCGTCCACGGCATCGTCCATTATCTGGTGGACCATTTTCCGGAAACTGTGTACAACCTGCCGCCCGACTCCGAAGGCGGCGAAGGCACGCGAAGGAGCATAAGAGCGGGCCGCTAGCAATGGTTGCAATCATTGCCGGACGGCGAAAACGTTCCAACAATAACGAGAGCAGGGTGCCAGCGGTCTTTTGCCGCCGCGCAAATGCCTCCGAGCAAGCGCCAGCACCTGAATTGGAATCACAACCTAACCCTACCCAAAAATCCTCAGTGCGGCAACTGAGGGCGAGGATACGTCAACCAGCGATGTCTACAGCAGTACTCGATAAGCAAGACAAACAGATCATCACGCTCGACGACGCCACAGTTCGGTTCTGCGGCGACTCGGGCGACGGCATGCAGCTGGCCGGCACGCAGTTCACCAATACGTCGGCCCTGATGGGCAACGACATCGCCACGTTCCCCGACTTCCCGGCCGAAATTCGCGCGCCGCAAGGCACGCTCGCCGGCGTCTCGCGGTTTCCAGGTCCACTTCTCGAGCAACGACATCTACACCCCCGGCGACACGGTCGACGCCCTCGTGGCGATGAACCCGGCCGCGCTCGCCACGAACCTCGGCGACCTCCGCACCGGCGGCATCCTGATCGTCAACAGCGATGCCTTCGAAGGCAAAGGCCTCGACCAGGCCGGCTACGACACCAACCCGCTCGAAGACGGCTCGCTCAAATCGTATCGCCTGCACAAAGTGCCGATGACGAAGCTCACCCGCCTCGCGGTCGAAGGGCTCGAACTGAGCCAGAAGGAAAAAGACCGCTGCCGCAACTTCTTCGCGATGGGCCTCGTCTTCTGGCTCTACGACCGGCCGCTCGAGCCGACGCTCCGCTACATCGAAGACAAGTTCGGCAAGAAGCCGGAAATCGCCGGTGCCAACACGGCCGCTCTGAAGGCCGGCTACCACTACGGCGAAACAGTCGAAGCGATCAACACGCAGTTCCACGTGCCGAAGGCCAAGCTGACGCCCGGCAAGTACACGAGCATCGTCGGCAACACGGCCCTCGCGTACGGCCTGATGGCCGCGGCCCGCCTCAGCAACAAGCGGCTGTTCCTCGGCGCCTACCCGATCACGCCCGCCAGCAGCATTCTGGAAGAGCTCGCCCGGCACAAGAACTTCGACATCCTCACGTTCCAGGCCGAGGACGAAATCGCCGCGATGACCGCCACGATCGGCGCCGCCTTCGCCGGCGCGATGGCGGTCACCGCCAGCAGCGGCCCCGGCATCGCGCTCAAGGGCGAAGGCATGGGCCTCGCGGTCATGACCGAGCTGCCGATGATCGTCATCAACGTGCAGCGCGGCGGCCCTTCGACCGGCTTGCCGACGAAGACCGAACAGGCCGATTTGTTCCAAGCCATGTTCGGCCGCAACGGCGAGTGCCCGATGCCCGTGATCGCCGCCTCGCAGCCCGGCCGATTGCTTCGACGTGGCCCAGGAAGCCTGGCGGATCGCCGTCCGCTACATGGTGCCCGTCATGCTGCTCACCGACGGCTACATCGCCAACGGCTCCGAGCCGTGGCGAATTCCGAAGTACTGCCGACCTGCAGAAGATCGAGATCACGCATCCCGGCCCGCCGTCGAACGGCGACCACTTTCCTCGCCTACAAGCGCGACGAGCGGCTCGCTCGCCCCTGGGCGCTTCCCGGCACGCCCGGCCTGGAGCACCGCATCGGCGGCCTCGAAAAGCAGGACATCACCGGCAACGTCAGCTACGACCCGGCCAACCACCAGCACATGATCAACACGCGGGCCGCGAAAGTCGCCAACATCGCCAACGACATCCCGCCGCAAAAGATCGATGGCCCGGCGAGCGGCGACCTGCTCGTGTGAGCTGGGGCGGCACCTACGGCGCGTGTGCGACAGCCGTCCACAACGTGCAAGCCAAAGGCAAAGCCGTCACGCACTGTCCACCTGCGGTACCTCAACCCGCTGCCGAAGGACCTCGGCGACATCATGAAGCGATTCAAGAAGGTGCTCATCCCCGAGCTGAACCTGGGCCAACTGCGCACGATCATCCGCGCGAACTACCTGGTCGACGCGATCGGCCTCAACAAAGTCCAAGGCAAACCGTTCAGCGTCGGCGAAGTCGTCGAGAAAATGGAAGCACGTCCTCCGCGGCGACACGACAGACACGCGAAGCCGCCCGGAGAAGATCGATACCGAAGTCCACCGCGAAAGCGATTTTGGAAAAAGTCTCCCACGGCGGCTAGACAACAGACAAGGCGACGAGAGAGAGACACGGAGATCGACAGTTAGATCGTTCACTAACGAATCTCCTTATCTCCTCTTCTCCTTTCTCCGCGAGATTCGTGATCAACAAACGAATTCATTTCTATCAACAGGCATACACAATCATGAGCGTCGACCTCCCCCTGCCCGTTCTGAAGCCAGCCGATTTCGCCAGCGACCAGGATGTCCGTTGGTGTCCCGGCTGCGGCGACTACGCGATTCTCGCGCAGATGAAAAAGGTGATGCCGACCCTCGGCATTCCCCGCGAGAAGATCGTGTTCATCTCCGGCATCGGCTGCTCCAGCCGCTTCCCGTACTACATGAACACCTACGGCATGCACTCGATCCACGGCCGCGCCCCGGCCGTGGCCACCGGCCTCAAGTCCGTGCGGCCCGATCTGCAACGTCTGGGTCATCACCGGCGACGGCGACGGCCTCTCGATCGGCGGCAATCACCTGATGCACGCCATCCGCCGCAACCTCGATATCAACATCGTCCTGTTCAACAACCGCATCTACGGCCTCACGAAGGGCCAATACTCGCCCACCTCGCCGCTCGGCAAGAAGACCAAGAGCACGCCGATGGGCGCGATCGACAACCCGCTCCATCCGCTCTCGATCGCGATCGGCTGCGAAGCCACGTTCGTCGCCCGCAGCATCGACACCGAAATCAAGCACCTGGGCGAAGTGCTCAAGCGGGCCGCCGAGCACCCGGGCACGTCGTTCGTCGAGGTCTACCAGAACTGCAACGTCTTCAACGACGGCGCCTGGGCCTACGCCAAGGAGCGCGAAACCAAGGCCGACACCACGCTCGAACTCGTCCACGGCAAGCCGCTCATCTTCGGCAAGAACCGCGACAAAGGCATCCGCCTCAACGGCATGGACCCGGAAGTCGTCGAGCTCGGCAAAGGCATCTAGCGAAGACGACTTGCTGTTCCACGACGAGAAGGCCCCCGAGCCGAGCCTGGCGTACTTGCTCAGCCGCATGCGCTACGAAGACGGCTTCCCCGAGCCGATCGGCGTGTTCCGCGCCGTCGACGCGCCGCGGTACGATGCGATGATCAACGACCAGGTCACGCAAATGACCACACGAGCGCGGCAAAGGCGACTTGGACAAGCTCTTCGCCTCCGGCGACACTTGGGACGTAGCATAGGAATGACGAATGTCGAATGACGAATGACGAATCAAATTCCGAGTCGCATCACAAATTCGTCATTCGTCATTCGTAGATCGATCATTCACCATGATCATCTCTGCCCCTACTGCGAAGCCGAAATCATCGAAGGCGCCGACGAGTGCGAGAGTGCGGCGAAGGCGCTCACCGAGCTGAGCCGCCGCATCCCCGCCTCAAGCGTCGAGGCCGACCTGCTCCGCGACCGCATCGAACGCCTCTGGCCCAAGTCGCCGTCCACAGTTTCGCCCGAACGCACCGTCGGCGACGTCCTCAAGAAAATGGTCGACGAGCGCATCGGCTGCGTGATGATCGTCGACAAGGGCAGACTGGTCGGCATCTTCAGCGAGCGCGACGCGCTGATGAAGCTCAACACCGACGCCGCGAAGTTCCTCAGCCGCCCCATCTCGCAGTTCATGACGGCCGACCCCGTAACGCTCGAAACGAACGACAAAATCGCCTTCGCCCTCCACAAAATGAACGTCGGCGGCTACCGCCACGTCCGATTCTCTTCGAAGGCAAACTGGTCGGCGTGATCTCGATCCGCGATATTCTGCGGTATCTCACCGAGCGGATCGCGCGTCGGCCGGCCGCATCTAGTCGCGCCCCATTGTCCTCACCGTCAGACGCGACGCTTGCGGTTCAGCTGACCGTTAGGCCAAGCACGCGACGATCCACGCCGATATGGACTCGCCGCAGACTTTACGTGACAATTCATTGTCATGTCTAGCCGACCGTACAATCGACGCGACGTCCGTCGACGATGTCGCAATCGTCTCAGCAAGCTGCATCGAGAGCTGCAGCCGATAGCCGGCCGCTCGAAGTCCAGCAAGCCATCGCTCTCGCCCGCGAGCTTTGCAAGCTGCGCTCGCGAACTGCAAACGCCGCAGGAGCGCCGGCAGCAGGCCGAGCTCGACCGGATGATCCAGTCGCCGCACGACAAGGCGACGCTGACGCAGCTCACCGACCAGGCGTTCCGCTCGCAGCGGCCCCATCGCGCCGCCGATCAGCTCATCCACATCCTCGACGTGCAGGGCGTGCCGCGGTTCTTCAGCCCGCTCGATCGCACGCTGCTCTACGGCTTCCAATCGTTCGGCTCGTATCTGCCGGGCGTCGCGATGCCGTTCGTCAAGGAGCGGATGCAGCACGAGACGGCCAACGTCATTCTGCCGGCCGAGCGCGAGCTGCTGGCCGAGCATCTGCGGGCCCGCTGGGACGAAGGCGTGCGGATGAACGTCAATTACCTCGGCGAAGCGCTGCTGGGCGAAGAAGACGCCCAGCAGCGGCTGCAAGGCTACCTGGCCGCGCTGCAGCAGCCCGAGATCGAAGTCATCTCGGTCAAGATCTCGACGATCTACTCGCAAATCTCGCCGCTCGCCCGCGAGCACACGATCGACGTCCTGTGCGATCGGCTCGAACTGCTCTTCCGCGCGGCCGCCAAAGTCGAAGTTCACGCGGCACGACGGCACGATCGTGCCGAAGTTCGTCTATCTCGACATGGAGGAGTATCGCGACAAGGAGCTCACGGCCGAGGTCTTCATGCGGACGCTCGATCGCCCCGGCCTCGAACAGGCCCGCGCCGGCATCGCGCTGCAGGCGTACATTCCCGATTCGTTCGCCACGCAGCAGCGGATCAACGAATGGGCCCGCGAACCGCGTGGCGGCCGGCGGTTCGCCGGTCACGATCCGCATCGTGAAAGGCGCCAACATGGAAATGGAGCGCGTCGAAGCGAGCCTCCGCGGCTGGCCGCAGGCGCCGTACAAGACGAAGCTCGAAACCGACGCCAACTACCTGCGCATGCTCCACGAAGGCATGCGGCCCGAAAACCTCGCCGCCGTGCGACTCGGCATCGCGTCGCACAATTTGTTCACGCTCGCCTACGGATTGGTGCTGGCGACGAACAACGACGCGCTCGACCGCGTGCAATTCGAAATGCTCGAAGGCATGGCCAACCACCAGCGCCGCGCCCTCTTCGAGCTCACCGGCAACATGCTCCTCTACGCCCCGGCCTGCCGGCAAGAAGATTTCACCAACGCCATCGGCTACCTCGTCCGCCGCCTGGACGAAAACACCGGCCCCGATAATTTCCTCCGCCACGCGTTCAACATCGAAGTCGGCAGCGACGACTGGAACGCACTCGAACAGCAATTCATCGCCGCGTTCGAGGCAATGGACACCGTCAGCAGCGCCCCGCGACGCACGCAGGACCGAACCGATGCGCAGCGGCTCGGCCGAGGTGCGAGTGCCGCCGACTCTCGCCCTCGGCGACTCGCGCTCGATCCCTTCCGCAACGAGCCCGACACCGATTGGTCCCTGCCGCAAAACAGCGCACTGGGCGCCAATCGATCATCGCACCTGGCAAACCGCCACGGCGCGCACGCCGATCGAAGTCCCGCTCGTCATCGCCGGCGAAGAAATCGTCGACGACCGCACCGTTCGCGATTCGCTCGACCCGTCGCGGCCCGGCACCGTCGTCGCCCGCTACCGCCAGGCAACCGAGGCCGACATCGACCGCGCCGTAGCAAGTCGCAAAAGCCGATCCCGACGGCTGGCGTCGCCGATCCATCGCCGAGCGCGTCGCAATCCTCCATCGGGCCGCCGACCGAATTCGCCGCCGCGCGCGGCGACCTCATGGGCGCGATGCTCGCCGAAGGCGGCAAGACGCTCACCGAAAGCGATCCCGAAGTCTCCGAAGCGATCGACTTCTGCCGCTTCTACGCCGACAGCGCCGCAATTCTTCCACGAACTTGCCCGGCTCTCCGCGCAAGGTCGCGGCGTGGTCGTCGTCGTTTCGCCGTGGAATTTTCCGCTCGCGATTCCCTGCGGCGGCGTCGCGGCCGCGCTCGCGGCCGGCAACACCGTCATCCTCAAGCCGGCCTCCGACACGGTGCTCATCGCCTACCTGCTCTGCCAATGCTTCTGGCGCGCCGGCGTGCCGAAACCGGCGCTGCAATTCGCTCCCTGCAGCGGCGGCACCGTCGGCGCAAGACTCGTCTCGCACGACGGCGTCGACGCCGTCATCCTCACCGGCGGCACCGAAACCGCCGCCGAGATGCTCCGCAACAAGCCGACGATGCATCTGCTCGCCGAAACGGGCGGCAAGAACGCCACGATCGTCACCGCACTCTCCGACCGCGATCAGGCGATCAAGAACGTGCTCCACAGCGCGTTCAGCCACAGCGGCCAAAAATGCTCGGCCACGTCGCTGCTGATTCTCGAAAGCGAGGTCTACCACGACGCCAGCTTCCGCGCCGCACTTTGCGATGCCGTCGAAAGCCTGCGCGTCGGCTCCGCCTGGGATCTTGCCGACGAAGATCGGCCCGCTCATCCGCCCGCCATCCGGCGTGCTCGAAACAGGCCTCAAGGAACTCGAGCCGGGCGAAGAGTGGGCCGTCATGCCGCGACTGCACGTCGACGGCAATCCCACACCTCGTCAGCCCCGGCGTCAAATGGGGCGTGCAGTCCAACAGCTTCACGCACTGCACCGAATTGTTCGGCCCCGTGCTCGGCGTGATGGAGGCCCGCGATCTCGATCGCAGCGATCGACCTGGTGAACGCCACCGGCTACGGCCTCACCTCCGGCCTCGAAAGCCTCGACGACCGCGAGCAGGAGCTATGGTGCAGCCGAATTCGCGCCGGCAACCTCTACATCAATCGCTCCGACCACCGGCGCGATCGTCCTGCGCCAACCGTTCGGCGGCATGGGCAAGAGCAGCGTCGGCCCGGGCATCAAAGCGGGCGGCCCGAACTACGTCGTGCCGCTGATGCGATTCGAGGACAGAAGAAGGGGAGACACGGAGAGGGGGAGACGGGGAGAAACCTGTTTCCCACGGGTCTCCCGGCGATCCTACTCTTCCCCCTCCCACTGCTGATCGGTCGACACTCGTTGGTCGCGCGATCTGAACAGTTTGCAGCTGCGCAATCCAAGACGGCGCCATCGGCGGGAAAGCGAAATGCCGACGCGGAAGCTTGCCGTGATGCTCACTGCCATCGACAAGTTACGAAGCTTGGGCCCACGACGAATTCCGCACTCGCGCACGATCATTTCCGGCTGCTCGGCGAAGACAACTATCGCCGCTATCTGCCCGCCGAGCCACTGCGAATTCGCGTTCACTCCGACGACTCGTTGAGCGACATCTTTTGCCGCGCCCGGCCGCTCGTGCTGCTGGTTGCCGCGCAACCGTCAGTGCGCCGCAATCGCTAACCGGTCCTGCGGCCGACGCCGTCGAATTGCTCGACCGGCTCACCGACTCTTGGGCTGGCGCGATTGAGTTTGTCGAAGAGGACGATGCCAGCGTAGCCGCGGCAATCCGGCTGGCGACAAGTAGCTCGCATTCGCTACGCGGCACCCGAGCGCAGTATCCGAAATCGATCCGAGAAGCCGCCGCAGAAGCCTTGCAATACCTGGCCGACACACGCGTATCGATTACACGGCCGCATCGAGCTACTCTGGTACTTCCGCGAGCAAAGTGTATCACACGTGTATCATCGATACGGCAATTTCGGCCTGCGGTCCGATGAGCCCCGGGACGAACCGCTCTAGGTCGGCATCAACATTGTCGAAGCACCGCTCGAACTCGTCGTGCACCAGGCTCGATCAGCCAACCTAAAAGTGGCACCGCAAGCAGGCTGTAGAGTCGAGAGGTGGCGCGGTGGTTTAGGTTCTGCCTATCGGTGTCCGGCCCTTTCGTCTGCCGGTGCCTCACTAGCGGAACCATGCTCCGTTTCCACCTCCCGCTCATCGAACCGGACGTGCAGATTTCCCGCATCCGGCTCTCGGACAAGGGTTCATGCTTTCGCCCACGGGACGTTGCGGTCGCACAACTGGAGTTGGACCAAACCCAACTCCTCATGCAGATAGTCAGCGGGGTAGCGTGTAAGACCCCGATTCTGCACTTTGTGCTTCTGACGCAACCACCGACGGAGCCTGATACAGGCATGGCGGGTAATCGTCGCATACGCTTGGCTGACTGGACCTTGGCAGAAGTAGTTGGCCCAACCTTGCATGGCTTGGTTCAGCCGTCCTACTTGCTCGTCCTCATCCATCCAGCACCAGCGTCGGTCGGTCCACTCACTGATCTTGCGGCACAGGGCCTGGATCTTCTTCTTGGACGGGCGTTGGCTGATGTAGCGGTAGCCCGTCTTCGGCGAGTAGCAGCGACCAAACGTGTACCCCAGAAAATCGAACGATTCGTCGGGAAGCCGACAGATGTGCGTCTTCTGTTCATTGACGGTCAGCTTGAGCCGCTGCATCACGCTGCTGCATTGCGGCCATGGCCTCGTCGGCCTTGTCCGCGACAGCAGATCACGAAATCATCGGCGTAGTTGACAATCGTTGCCCGAAGTCGCTGTTCGTGTCCCAGGACCTTCCACGCCAGCAGGAATCGACGCATGTAGAGGTTACTGAGTAGCGGAGAGACGGGAGCCCCTTGCGGGGTTCCGCGTCCCAGGTCTTTATTCCGGGTCGTTCGATGTTTGCGACCCCGCTGGTCCGACTCTTCGACCGGCGCTACGAGCCACATCTTGATCAGATGCATGACATGCCGATCGCTGATGCGTCGAGCTACGGATTTCAAGAGTTCTGGATGCGGGATTGAATCGAAGTAACCGGACAAGTCCGCGTCGATCACCTCCCAGTGCCGATTCTTGAGCAGGCGGTAGACGTGTTGAACAGCGTCCAACGCACTGCGTTCTGGGCGGTAGGCGTACTGCTCGGGCTGCAAGTCGGCCTCGAAAATCGGTTCCAAGACCAACACGGCAGCCGTCATCACGACACGATCTTTAATCGTCGGAATCCCCAGCGGTCGGGTTTGTCCAGGCTTGCCCGGTTTCGGGATATGCACCCGCCGAACAGCCTGGGGCCGATACCGCTTCGTTCGAAGTTCCTCCGTCAGTTCGCCGAGCCACTTCATCCGGCCGTACGCTTCGATGTCCTCGAACGTCTGGCCGTCCACGCCCGGTGCTCCGCCATTGAATTGGCAGATGCGATAGGCGTGCCACAGCACATCGGCTCGATACACCTTGTCGTACAGCGCATAGAATCGGTAGCTGGGCGATCCCTTCGCTTTGGCATGTAACGTCTTCTGTAGCTTCTCAACCGTTGGTGGAGGTGCTAGGCTCACGCCAATCTCCTGGCTGTCGCCACTTCGTACGTTAACCTTGAACTAAGGCCCCTTCGCTCCACCGGCGTTACCCGGCTTCATCACTACTACGGGCCTGTCCGCCACCCCACACGGCCCAGCCTGTCCCTCGCGGGCGTCTGGTTGGTGGTCACGCGCCACCACCGCTGGGGCTTCCCGTGTTTCGGTCGATTTCCTTGTGCATGCATGCTGACGCCAAATACCCCGGCGGAGACCGTTGAGTGCCTGTATCGCTTCTTCCCCAACGGCGGCGGCCTTCCCCGTTATCAGGGCGGGTCGGCTTCCGCATTATTCATTTCGGGGCCTGCTCGGCGTTCACTTACGTTTCGGCCTGCATGCTCGCTCAGATCACCATAAGTGACCCTTTCTCGAAGACTTCGACGAAGTTGTTACCTCGTTCGCCGCTCCGATTGCTACCGGCTGGAGCGACCGTTGCCGGGTGGGAATTGCACCCACTGAAAATCGCCGACTTTTCACGGCGTACCCGATGACGCGTAATACTGGCTTTGGCCAGCCCGTTTCGACCGTCCGACTCGCTTCGCCCTATCCATAGATATCCGCGGCTGGCGATCTTCTCCTTCGCCGCTAACCCCCGTCAATCAAACGAATACCCCGCAAAGTAGATCTCGCTCGGCTCGCCGTCGACGTACACCACGGCATACCGCAGCGGTAACTCTTCGCACATCCTCGCGCCTTTTCGTGGCCACTCTCTCCAGGCAGTAGCGGAGAGCGAAACTCCCATCCCCGATCCCGGCATCCAGTTCGCTCGCCCACATTTTCTCCGTGCCCTCTGTGCCTTGTGGTGAAATCCGCAGTGGCCGAAAATAGTCGTTGAAATCGGCCGGCGCTTCCGCCACAACACTAACTGTACAAACATTCAGTTTAGACGAAGGTAGAAGGCGCTAGGCGTTAGGTTTGCGCAACGAGCACCTCCACCCTGAACCCCCGCCCCATAGATGATCAAAACTCCCAAGCAACTTGAGATCACCTTTGCACCAACGCCGAGAAGCACGCGCGAAAACCAGGGCGCACGACGTGATCATCTATGGACAGAATGCCCCGACGTGAACCGCCAATGAACGCAGCATCACGCAGTTCGAAAGACGGCAATCGCGCGGCGGCGCAGGGCGATTGCGTCGGTCCGTGCCAACGGGTTTCCATCGGCGGTTGGATTCGGCGCTCGTGCGTTCCGGCCCGATCAGGCGTCGACTGCGGCGGGCGTGGCTTCTTCCGGCACTTCCCAGCACATCAGCTCTTCTTCGAGAGAGGCGATGGCGGCAATGCCGTCGGTCTCAGCATTGGTGGCGAAGCCGGCCTGTTGCAGGAACGTGGCCTGCTCCTGTTCTACCTGACCGTTGTCGGGCACCGCGCGCCACCATTCGAGATGGGGCCAATCGCGGCGGACCGTTTTCAGGCAGGTGCTGATCGTGCGGCAGCTCGGACCGGGCGAAAACCCCGCGCGGCCGGCGATGGTCGAGAGCGTCGAGAGTTTTTCGGCTCGCTTGAGTTCCCAGAGGATGGTGGCCACGGCTTGGGCACGCGTCGAGGCGATGGTCATGGATTTTGCTCCTGCTCGGCGCTGCGGCCAAGCTGTTGCGTCCCAGGTGAAGTGCCAAGAACTGGTGACGAAGGGAAACACCGACCACCGCAGCGGGGCAGCGGCCGGTCGGCTACGTCTCATTGTAGCGGAAATTCGCGCCGATTGACAGACCGACGGATACGCCGCGAATCGAGGGGCAAAATCGCCGCGTGGCCCCACGCCGGCCGCGGCCGAAAAGAATTTTCGCCGTTGTTCGCCAAATTTCCGCGACACCCTGCTGCGCCGCGAGGGGTTAGAGAGTTCGTGGCCGACGCACTTGGCAAGCCTCGGCCGCGTGGCGGCGTCGCGCGGCAGCGCGATGCGGACGGGTCAATCGCACGGAACTGGGGATCGTGGAACCACATTGGAGGAGAGGCGATGAAACTGCGCGCGTTGGTGGTGGTTGTGTTGGCGTGGGCAACGGCAGGGCAGGCTCGGGCGGTGAATCGTACGATCACCGGCGTCGGCAACAATCTCGCGCCCGGTCGCACGACCTGGGGCGCCGCCGAAACCGACGTGATTCGCTTCGGCTACGCGGCCGATTATCCCGACGGCTTCGGCGACGAAATCTACGGCACTCCCGCGTGGCCGAACGCCCGCGACGTGAGCAACGCGCTCTGTGCCCAGTCGAGCCCGGTCTACAACAACCGGCTGCTAAGCGATTGGATCGTGCAGTGGGGCCAGTTCCTCACGCACGACATGGACCACACCGGCAGCGACCCCGCGAACGACGCCTTGTTCGCCGGCGGCACCGGCGACTTTAGCATCGCGGTGAACGACCCCAACGATCCGATCGGGCCGAACCCGATCCCGTTCAATCGCTCGAACTACGATCCCGCGACCGGCACAACCGCCGTGTTGCCGGCGCCCGGCGGCACAAGGCCCAATTGGCGCGAGCAGATCAACTCGGTAACTTCGTTCATCGACGCCTCGAATGTTTATGGGTCCGACATTTCGCGGGCCTCGGCGCTCCGCACCTTCATCGGCGGCAAGCTCGTGACCACCGCGGGCGGACTCCTGCCCGGCTACAACACCGACGGCTTCGAGAACGACGACCCGCTCGGCGGCGGCAGCTCGCTGTTCCTGGCGGGCGACGTCCGCGCCAACGAACAGATCGGCCTCACCGCGACCCACGCGCTCTTCTTGCGCGAGCACAATCGATTGGCCGGCGTGTTGCAGGCACAGAACCCCTCGCTCAGCGACGAGCAGCTCTACCAGGCGGCGCGGAAGATCGTCGGCGCGGAGATGCAGATCGTCACCTACAAGGAATTTCTGCCGGCGCTGTTGGGCGCCGCCGCTCCCGACGCCGAAGACTACAATTACAACCCCGCGCTCGATCCGTCGATCACCAACTCGTTCGCCACGGCGTTCTTCCGCTACGGCCACAGCATGCAGTCGTCGGAAATTCAATTGGTGAACAACGTCGGCAGCTCGGCCGGCAGCGTGTCGCTCCGCGATGCGTTCTTCAATCCCGACATCCTGACCGACGCCCCGGAGAAGGTCGACCTCACGCTCAAGGGCCTGGCGTCCCAGGTCGCCCAGGAGAACGACGTGCTGATGGTCGACGACATTCGCAACTTTCTGTTCGGACCGCCGGGGGCGGGCGGGCTCGATCTGGCCGCGCTCGATATCCAGCGCGGACGCGATCATGGCATGCTCGATTACAACGCCTTCCGGCCCGCCTACGGACTGACGCGGCTCAATTCAATCGCTCAGCTCACGTCGGACCTGGCCCTGCGCGCAAACTCGTCGCGCTCTACGGCAACATCAACTCGATCGACGCCTGGGTGGGCGGCGTCGCGGAAGATCATGCTGCCGGCGCCAGCGTCGGGGCGATGGTCATGGCGTCGCTCGTCGACCAGTTCACGCGGCTCCGCGACGGCGACCGGCTGTTTTACACGGGCGACACCGACCTGCAAACGGCGATGTTCCAGGCGGCGATCGACCTCGATTCGGTGACGCTTGCCGAGATCATCCGCCTCAACACGGGAATCACCAACCTGCAAGACAACGTGTTCTTCGCGGCGACGCCTGGTTTGGCCGGCGACTTCAACTTCGACGGCGTCGTCGACGGAGCAGACTACACCGTCTGGCGCAATGCGCTGGGCGCGAGCGTCGCACCGTTCCAAGGCGCCGACGCGACCGGCGACGGCCTCGTGACGCTGGACGACTACGCCGTGTGGAAGAGCAACTTCGGAATGTCGCTCGGGGCTGGCGCCGCATCCAGCAGTCCAGCCGTTCCGGAGCCAGCAAGCGTGGTATTGCTGCTGGGGATCACGCTGGCTGGGGCAGGTCGGTGGCGGCACCACGCATCCGGGGGCGTCGATTGTCAAACTATATCTCGGAAACTGATCCGCGGCATCGACTGTACCGCCGTATCTGCTATCGGAGTCTGAAATCGATGGTCCGAGCCGTCGCCGACATGATTTCACGGCAATTCGGCGGTCCGGCGGTGCGACAAATTTGGCGGGCGGGCCCGCCCGGCTGCCGGCGGAGGAAGTATCAAAAATCTGTGATTGGCGAGCCAACCGGATTCCGATTGGCATCGTAGATATACCATAATTGGTTGCCTAGTTGGCCGGTGGTATGGGGGGCGATTGGCTCTAAGGCTTGTCGCACTAAGCAGTTCTGGCTTTGACTGCACATTGAATTGGTGTCTTTTTGCCAATTGGTCCGTCTCGGCAAACGCACGGCGTTGCCATTCCCAATTGCCCGGCGACAATACGTCGCCGCTTCCTTGCCGATTGCATTGGATGCACCGGCCGATGAAACTGGTGGCTAACATGATTGAAATGAGTGAGTCTTGCCCGGTGTCGGTCCAGACGATGGAAGCGCCAGTGCCACAGCGCCTTCCAGAAAGGTCGCCAGCAGCGCCCTATTGCGACGGTCGTTTGACGGTGATCGTGCCGGCCTACAACGAAGCCGCCAGCATTGCCGACACGGTCGGCAGTCTCCTGAATCAAACGCGAAAAATCGACGAGATCATCGTGATCGACGATTTTTCGAACGACGGTACCGGCGACATCGCAAGGAGCCTAGGGGTGACGGTCGTCCGTCCGCCCCGCAACACGGGCTCCAAAGCGGGCGCGCAAACGTTCGCGCTGCGGCAGGTGACCACCGAATTCACGATGGCCATCGACGGCGACACCACCTTGGCCCCGGATGCCATCGAAAAGATTATGGCCGCGATGGACGATTCGAAGGTGGCGGCCGCCTGCGGGTTCGTCGTCCCGCGGCATGTGAACACAGTCTGGGAGCGCGGCAGATACGTGGAATACCTGTTTGCGTTCACGTTCTATAAACCGATTCAAGATTACTACGATAAGCCGCTGATATCCTCCGGCTGCTTCAGCGTCTACCGCACCAAGGTTCTCAAGGAGAACGGCGGCTGGAATACGCGCACCGATGGCCGAAGACATGGACCTGACTTGGTCGCTTTATCAGGCCGGCCACGGCGTACGATTTGCTACAGACGCTGTCTGTTATCCGATCGAGCCGCACGACTATGAATTTATGGGCAAACAGCTCAAACGCTGGAGTCACGGATTTGTGCAGAATGTACAACAGCACTGGCAAGGCATCCTCAAGTTTCCGTTTTTGCGGAACACGGTAGCCGTCGCGTTGTGGGACTCGCTCGTCGGATCGGCAGCGCTGCTGTTCATTATTCCGTTGCTCGCGATCCTGGTGAACCCGCTATTCCTATTGGCCTATGCGGTCGACCTGCCCGCCGTCGCGGTGCCGGTGGTCTATCAGGCCTGGAAGCGGGGCGAAACCTGGCGCACGATCACAAGTTTGCCGAGCTATTTTGTACTTCGCACGGTCAATGCAATTTTTCTGCTCCGTGCGCTGTGGGCTGAATTCGTGATCCGCAAACCACTCTTAGATTATGAAAAGGGCCATTAAAGCATGACTGCTGGACTACCTGGTGTGGGCCTTGGTGGGCTGTTCTATTTCTGCCTCGTTTTGTGGATGCCGATCCGCGAGTTGTACCTCGTCCTCCAAGGGCGAAGTTCATCTGGCCCGTTGGAAAACCATCTCGTTCTTCTGGTTGGTACTGGGCGGCATATTCGCCGCTTTGTGGGGCGAGGCCTGGCTGCTGAAGTTGCTGCCGACTACTTGGAAACAACCCATACGATGCTCGCCAGCTGGTGTTTTGGAATGCACGAGTTGCGCACCAACGTCTTGCAAGTGACGGGCGAGACGGCCGCGTTGGTGACGTTTTCGATCCTCGGCGGAATCTGCTTGCTGACGTTCGTCCTGAACCTCGCCATCGCGCTGGGGATTGCTCGAAACGACCAGCGAGTCGGCCGCGGCCGCCGAGTTGGCTGTCCCACTTGCCGCTACCGCCGACGTCGAGTCGCAAGAGTTTCCTTACAGCGTTACGACGTAAAAGATCGGTCTCGCAATGGCGAAAGTCGGCGTCGCCAACCACGGCGAAAGCGTTTATAGCTTCGCCGTGCACCACGGGCAGTGGGACCAGAACTCCCGCAGCACGCCCCAGCCGCATTTGCCGCAGGTGTCGCTCGAGCCGGCGATCTTCCAAGGCGGGCGGACCTTCGTGTGGCACCAGGGGCAGTAACGCATGAACGGCATCAGATCCTTACGCGGGCACTTGCGGTTGCGGCAGCGGGCCGTGTAACGGCGGTCGGTGTACCAGCGTTCGCTGAGCGGCTCGAAGCCTGCGCCGTAGCACCACGGGCAATAGTGCCAATCGAGCTTCAGGCCGCGGTGGCAGCGCGTGCATTGGGCCGGAAACTCCGTCTCGTCGCGGAAGATCTTGCGGTGCGTGCCACACCACGGGCAATCGAACATCGACTCGGCGACCGGGCCCTGGCAGCGGTGGCAGTGATACTTGGCCTGCAACTGCTTGCCGAATTGCTTCAGGAATTGCTGCTGGCGGATCGCCTTCCAATCGCGCTTGGTCGTGGATTTCGACTTCGACCGCGTGCGCCGCTGGGCCTCTTTGATCGCTTTGGGCTTCGCGCGAAGGTAGGCAGCCAGCATTTGCGCCGCTCTCGAAGCGGTGGCTCGGCTTGAGCTCCATCGCCCGCCGCAGCACGGCAAGCATGTCCGGGTGGACGCGGCGCTTCATCCGCTCGTAGTCCGGCGGCGGCCACTCGAACGGCCACTCCGGCAGATAGCCCGAGAACATCTGCCAGAGCACGATGCCCGCCGCAAACACGTCGCTCCGCGCCGAGGGCCGGCCCATCGCCTGCTCGGGCGCCATGTAGCCGACCGTCCCCGCGCCGGATGCCGAGATCGTCCGGTGCGCGATTTTCGAGATCCCGAAATCGGTGAGCCGCAAACGGTTGTCGGAAAACAGCATCAAGTTGTCGGGCTTAACGTCGCAATGGATCACGCGGTTCTCGTGCGCGAACGCCAGCGCCCGCAGCAATTGCTCGCCGAGGTCGAGCGCCGTGCGGAGCGACATCCGTTTCGCCAGCCGGTCGTCGAGCGATTGCTCGCCCAACGGAAAGGCGATCACCAACTGGCCGTCGATGTAGTCGGCCGTCTTGAGCCCCAGGATGTTCGGATGGTCGAGCCGGGCCGCGAGCTTCACTTCCTTCGTGAAGTCGGCGAGCGACTCCTTGTTCATCAAGTTGGGGTGCGGAATCTTCAGCGCGACGTACACGCCCTCGAGCGTGTCGTAAGCGCGGAACACCGTGGCAAACGTGCCGACCGAAAGCTTCGTGAGCAGTCGGTACTTGCCAAGTTTCTGTCCAGCGCGGAGCATGTTCGAATCAAGGGACCGTGAAGGGAAACTACAGACAAGGAGCAGGGGAGACAAGGAGATAAACGACGACCGAAAAACGCTCCCCGTTTCCTTTTCTCCCCGTCTCTTTGTCCCAAAGTGCCGCCCCATTTCAACGAGCACGTGGTCGCGCCGGGGGAGCCCCATCTATTGTACCTTCTGCCGGCCAAAGTCGATCACCCGGAAGGCAAAAATGACGCCGTGGAAGACCGAATCGCCGGCCTCACGAAGCGGAGTTCACCGCCTTTGCCGCCCGCACCGGTCTTGCTGTGGAAAGCGGCTGCCGCGTAGGCCCACGGAAAAGGAGAAGTTCAGCCGCGCCTGTCATCGGCCCCTGGATCGGGCGGGGCGACGTGTCTAAAGGCTGAGATCGGACAATTCCAAAACAAGTCCGTAATCCGCAACCCGCGCATCGTAGTCGTTGGCGTCCCCATCGCCATCGCTCGGGATCAGCGGGTTGGCGTCAAATCTCAGCTCGCCAACTCCACCACACCGATGTCGTTGCGACAAACGTTGTGATCGTCGCCAAGTTGGAATTCAATGTGCTCAAACGTATGTCGACTTCGCGATGCACAAGGCTGTCGCGGCACAGGTCGAACCGCACCGTCGAAATCTGGCTCATGATCAATCGCGATTGCGTAACGTCACAAGTGCAATTCCCCTCGCGGCCCACCCATCGCCTCCATTTTGCGAGTTGAGGAATTAGCCACGTTGGAGCGATTGCAGATTGAAACTTGTTTTTTCAGCAATACAATAACGCGTTCGGAAGTTAATTGAGAGCAATCCGGACGAGTCAATGGAGGCGTTCAAGAATTAATCTGCGTACTCGATCACTAAAATGTAGTCGAGCGCGTTGGCCTTCTCGCTGTTGTGGCGATCGCAGCAGATTTCGACTGCGACGCGAGACCCGGCGCCGGAGGAATTTAGCACGGAGCGAACGATGTCTTGGTGGGAAATTCGCAGAAAGCGCAAACCGCGCCATAGTGCTCGCCGCAGGTCGAACGCGAAGCCTTACGCGCGTCAGCTGGCGTTTTTCGAGCTGGAAGACCGCCGGATGCTCAGCATCTTGGGCACATCGGAACAGTTTGCGGTTCTTGGCGCGTCGACGGTTACGAATACCGGCGCGACCACACTTACCGGGGATTTGGGATTATACGCTGGTACTTCAATTACTGGCCTGGGCACGATTACGATCACCGGAACAGTCCACCAGACAGACGCCGTCGCTCAACAGGCGCAAATTGACAACACCACGGCCTTCAACGGCTTGGCCAATATGCCGTTCACTTCCAATTTGACCGGTCAAGACTTGGGTGGTCTCACACTTACCTCGGGAGTCTACCGTTTCGACTCCGAGGCTCAATTGACGGGCACGCTCCTGCTCGATGCCGAAGGCAACAACAATGCGTTTTGGGTGTTTCAGATCGGGAGCGCACTAACCACCGCCAGCGGCTCGTCGGTGCAGGTGATCAATTTCGGTTCAAACGGCGGCGCCGACGACGGCCTCTTCTGGCAGGTCGGCAGTTCTGCCACCATCGGCACCAGCACGACGTTCGAAGGGAACATCCTCGCGCTGACCAGTATCACGCTCGACACCACAGCAACCATTCTTAATGGCCGCGTCCTGGCGCAAACGGGCGCGGTCACCATGGATACGAATACCATCAGCAACATCTGCCCAGTCGGCGGGCCCGGCAATGGCGGCCCCGGCTACAGTGGTGGGCTCGAATTTGATGAGAATGGCGATGTTGTGCCGATTGACGCGGGGGCGAGCATTGTTACCGGCCTGAAGTTTAACGATCTCGACGGCGACGGGATGCAGGACGCCGGCGATCCAGGACTCCAAGGCTGGACCATCTACGTTGATTACAACAACGACGGTATGTTCCAGCCAGCCATCGAGCCCTCTGCGGTGACCAACGCTGACGGGACCTACACGATCTTGGGCGTGGACCCAGGCATTTGGAAATTGCGGGAAATCACGCAAGTCGGCTGGGTCAACACCTTCCCAACCACCGGCGACATCTTCGGCCGCTTCAACCTGGTCAACGTACCGACCGACGGATCGGTCTCTGGGGTCAACTTCGGCAACTTTAGCCTCGGCGGCGTCGGTGTGATCGTCATTGCCGCGGCGAAAAGTCCGCTGACGCCGCAACTCGTTAGCGTGATCGACGAGACGACCGGTGTTGCATTAGTTCAGTTCGCTCCGTTCGGTTCAACCTTTCAAGGCGGAATTCGTGTTGCTACCGGCGATCTCACGGGCGATGGCGTCGACGAGATCGTCGTCGCGCCGGGCTGGAGCAGAGTCGGCGAAGTCCAAGTCTACACGCTGGGCGGCGTGCTCTTGACGAGCTTTCTGCCCTACGGTCAGACCTTCATGGGCGGCGTCCAGGTCGCGGTCGGCGACGTCGATGGCGACGGCGTGAACGACATTGTCACCGTTCCGAGCTTCGGGCCGTCGGAGGTGAAAGTCTTTCGCAACATAGTCGTGGCGGGAGTGCCGACGTTCAACGCGGCGGCCCCCTACCGCGATTTTCTCGCGTTCCCAGCTTCGTTCATTGGTGGCGCGGTAGTGGGAGCCGCCGACATGGGCAGCACCGCCGTAGTAGGCGGACCGTTCAACAACCTGGCTCTCGACCAAAAGGCGGAGATCGTCGTCGGCAGCGGCGCGGGCATCGTGACTACGGTGAAGGTGTTCGACGTCAGCTTGATCGTCGCTCCGACCCCCAACAGCATTCCGCCGGTCGCGGGTAGTTTCATGCCCTTCACCCCCAACTACCAAGGCGGCGTGTCGGTGAGCGTGGCCAGAGTAAACCCTGACGATGTGCCAGACATCGTGGTCGGCGCCGGCGTGAATGGCAGATCCCTCGTCGACGTTTGGGCCTGGAGCAATACCACCAGCGGCACCCTCTCGAGCCTCTCCGCCAATGGCATCGGCTTCAACGCGTTCACCGATCCGAGTTGGAACTCGCCAATTGAGGTAGCTGCCCAGGACAACGACGGCGACGCCATTGCGGATTCGATCCTCGTCGTGCAGGGGCCGGGCGGAACCACAAACCAAATTCGAGAATTTGACATCCTCTCGACGACACCGCTACAAGTCTCGGCCGGCACACCGGTCGCGGGCACTTACCTGGGTCCGTACGACATCGCAGCCGTGGATAGTGCTGCGCTCACCGTGCCGCCGACCATTCTGAACTTGCCACCGTTGCTGGGCGACTACAACCACAATGGCGTAGTCGACGCGGCAGATTACACGGTTTGGCGCAACACGCTCGGGCAGAATGTGGTCAACTTCACCGGCGCCGACGGCAACGGAAACGGCGTCATCGACGCGGCCGACTACGGAGTGTGGAAAGCGAACTTCGGTCAGACGCTGGCTCCTGCCGCCGCAAGTGCGCCGATCGCGATAGCTGCTGCGCCCGAGCCGAAGGCACCGTCAGCACAAATCGATCCTCCAGCTGCGACGAAACAAAGTCTTCAATCGGCATTCGATTCGTACTTGCTCCCGATTGAAACCGCGTTCTCCATTCGCCGACAAACCGGTCCGCGCCGTCGGATGACGCAATTTGTGTCTGCGACGGGGCGGCCGCACAACGATCTAGTCCTGGCCGTGCAACCCAAGGCACCCACCAGGCGTTGGGGCCGGGACCAGACCATCGGCGAGCTGGTCGTGCACCACGCCACTCACGATCAGCCAGCTTTCTTGTTCACGGCGTTAGATCGAGCATTCGAGCTACTATAACCGCTTGCCGCAGCCCACGTGGCTCGGCAACGCTCCGGCGGTCGGATTACCACCGCGCCTCAATTCCAGCCGTTATACCCTGAAGAAAAATCGCGCCCCCGTTGTGTAACTGCTCGCCGCCTGTCGCCGACGCGAAGTCAAAATCGAGTTGATCTGGCGCCAGTGCCAGACCGTCGATCCAGAGGGCCGTGTATCCAGCTCTCAGATTCCATACGGGATCCAATTGATAAATGGCCGACAGGTCGACCTCACCCAAATAAGCCACGCTCGTGCTGCTACTTGACACGTCCGGCCGGATTGGAAAATCTGGAAAGTCGATCACCGACTGCCGCTGACGAGCGTTGTTCGCAAAAATTCCAGTCTTGCCCGTTGCTTCCCAACCGTACCGACCGCGCATACGGCGTGTGCGGGCACCAACTTGCCACCCGAACAGATTGTTATTCGTATGTAGGTCGTAGTTTCCCTCCTCCATTGCGCCGGCAACCGTACCCTGGGCCAGAATATTCAGCTCTTCGTCGACGTTGATGTAGCGAAATCCAGTAAACCATTCGTACGATTGGCTCCTTACCTGCCCGCAGGCACATTCGTCACAACACTGGTCGCCGCAACCGCAACAGCAGGGCAGATTGGCCTCAAAACTGTTCAATGCGGAAGAGTAGTTCGCCTGAGCCAATTCCAGCCCGACGAACACATTACCAGAAAAATTGTCCGGAAAAATCAAGAACGCACCGGCACCAGGACTGACGGCTCGCGCGGACGCAGTTCCTTGGAATAACCCCAAGTAAGAGAATTCCATCGCCCAGCCGCTGCATAAGCGCGTAACGAAGGTTGCCCGCACTCCGGGCGCAAAGTCGGAATTAAGATCCGACGACGACATAAATGTTTCGCCTGTATTGGCGTCGACAAGGATCGGCTGGCCGATCAAACGCGACTCCCGCCACAAGAACAGCGCTTCGACCTGGCCGTAGATCGAAGGACACGCGTTGTCACAACGCGGATTGCAGCAGCCATCGACGGCGGTGCTCATTGGATCTTCGATTACCGCAGTCTGCGATGAGTCTTGTTGGGGTTCCGGACCAGGCACGTCGTCGATGGATTCGTCACTCCTCCAACCCTGAGCGATGCGGTTGAAATCGGGAAATATGTGGGAAGTCTCCAATTCCACGTCTACAGGAGGTGGGTCGCAATCATACGGATTGAGGCCGTTGCCACTCATTTCGGCGGGTCGCGCTATGAATTGAGCCATCGCCAACGGACCCGTTTGTGAAGCCAAGAGCACCCATAGGACGCCAACCGCCATCCAGATCGTATTCATGCTCGGGAACTTCGCATCATAAGAGTAAGGATTGGGGCGGCCGGATCGAAAGCGGCAGCATTGCTGGCGCAAACACTTTGAACACTGATTAATTCGATCGGACCGCATCCCAGAATTGAGCGCTGGCGGTGGGGAATTCGCCACGAATGGCACACGCTGAATCGAACAATCGCTCGTCGATCGATACGATCGAAAGCAGAAACGCGTTGGAAATGATCAAGGTCGGTGACGGACCGCTGCCAATGCGTGCCGAATTGTCCGCGACAACACAGCAGAAAAGTAGATGCGGCCTCAACATTAGAATCGCCGCTGCTATATATTATCGCTCGGACATATCCTTACCACCGTGCCTCGACGCCGACGTTCACGCCGTGCAGAAACATCGCGCCACCGTTGTGCAATTGATCGCCGCCCGTGGCCGACGCAAAGTCAAAGTCGAGCTGGTCGGGCACAAGCGCCAGTCCTTCAATCCATAACAAGCTGTAACCCGCCCTCAGATTCCAGACTTGCGTGAGGCGATAGAGGGCCGTGAGATTGGCCTCGCCGACGAACGCAACTCCGCCGCTGCTGCTCGAAACGGTCGGCCGCAGTGGAAAGTCCGGGAAATCTGTGACGGATTGCCGCTGTCGCGCATCGTTGCCGAAGATGCCGGCCTTCCCAGTCGCCTCCCAACCGTACCGGCCCCGCGTGCGTCGCGTCCGTCCGCCGAGCTGCAGGCCGTAAAGATTGTTCAAGGTGCGAACATCGTAGTTTCCTTCCTCGACCGCGCCACCCACAGTTCTCTGTCCGATTAGATTAAGATCTTCGCTAACGCGAATATAGCGAAAGCCGGCAAACCACTCGTACGATTGACAGCGGACCTCCGGTCCGCCGCAACGGTCGTTGCATTCGTCGCAGCATCTTGGGCACTCCTCATCACAGCACCCGCAACAGCAGGGAAAATTCGCTTCCAGACTGTTCAACCGGGACGAGTAATCCGCCTGAAGTCTGTCTAGTCCCACAAACACGTTGCCGAAGAAGTTGCCTGGAAATGTCAGGAACGCACCAGGATCCGGACTCACGACGACATCCGTCGAGTCGCCAGGACAGAGGCCGAGATACGTAAATTCCAGCACTCGGCCGCCGCAGATTCGCGCCCCGACCATTACCCTTCCGCCGGGACTAAAACCGGAATTGAGATCCGACGCCGACAAGAATGTGATGCCCGTATTGGGATCCACAACAATTGGCTGATCGATCAAACGCGATTCCCGCCACAAGAACACCGCTTCCACCTGACCGTAGAAAGTGGGACATGCCCGACCGCAACGCAAACAGTAGCACTCGTCGGGCACATCCTGAAATGTTTCGTCGACAGGCGGCGCCTCCATGGGGGTCGGCATCGGTGTCGCGCATTCTTGGTCGCTAATGGAGAACGCATCATCCCACGGCAGCATCGCGTCGTCGTCGAACGCTGCCCAGACAGCTCTCCCCATCGGCGCAGCCGGGCGCATGTAGTAATTGGACGAATCGACGTCTCGAATGCTTGTGTTCACCAACCGTTCCACCTGCTGCGCGGTTGAGGGCGCGGAAAATACCACGTCGACGGCGAGCCACACAATTGCGATAAAAGAACTTTTCATGCTCCACACTCCCACGCCAATGCTGCTTTCAACGAGGAGTCCCGAAAATCGACGGTACGCCTAAGTGAGCGATTGTGTGTATCTTTGTCGCTACAATCCACAATCACACAATATCCGTTCGGACCGAATTGATCCGAACCATGATGAGTTGGAGACTTTTCGGCAGAGTCGCCGTAGATGACCCCGCTTTCGATCAGGGCGTACGAAAGCAATCACGTGGCATGCAATCGAAAGTGCTGCAGTCGTGGCTTTCGCCACGGACTTCCCAACCTCTTTGTGAGGTGTTCACCACGCCGTCCGCGCAGAATCATTCGCCCGAGTATCCGCGGTCGACTATCTCCCAATGGATTGCACGCTCGCGCAGCCGGCCCGTCGTGGCGAGCCGTCCCGGCCACGCCGAACTCGTGGGCCGACGCAGAGACGATGGTTGATTCTCGATCGAACGCGGTCTATCTCTGAGCAGGGCGGAAGCAATGTCGGAACGAGCTGCCGATTGCGGCGTCGGCAACCTCGGCCCTATCACGACGCACCTTGCCACTCACATCCGGCACCCCCGGCCGACTCATGCCATTCGCAAGTTGCGCCATCGTGCTACAATCCACAGAATAGCCGGGTGTCCCCCGGCTCGCGATTAGGCTGCGCTGACTCTATTATACGTTTTTCCGGTCGCGAGAAATCGCTACAAGTTTCATGCCGTGTCGCAACTCGTTTTGCAGCGATCGGATCGGACGATTGCCGGCGATTTCCCATGGCGCGAAGTTGGGATTTCGATTCCGTCGCGACAGTGCCGCGCCGACGGCGACAATTAGTGCCAGGGTGAGTGTCCCAGGCTCCGGCAGACTGCTGAGTCGGAAATTGTCGAAGCCGACGGTTTCTACGATCGGGCTGCGCGATTCGAGATTCACGGTGAGGAACGTCACGTTGCTGAGAATCGCGCGCCAGGCGTCGAAACTAGTTCCCCAGGGCGGCGAAGTGAGCCGCGCCACGTAGGTCTTCCATTCGTCGGTCGGTTCGCCAAGCGGCGCCAGGTCGAAACTGGCTGACGTGCGGCCGCTCGAGAACGTGATTCGTCCAAACGAAGGATACGGCGTGGCCGCGCCCGAGAGTCCGACCAGCCGGGCGTCGAATTGGACAAAGCCGTTGACGTATTCCGACAAGTCGCCCGAATAGAGCTCGTTCTTCGGTGCGATCAGGAACATGTCGGTCGTGGTCGTGTCCGTAAGTTGCAGGAAGCCGCCCGGATTGCCGCCGGCCGCCACGTATGCGAGCGTGCCGCCACTGGCCGTCCAGTCTTCGACGCCGGCGTCAAACGTGCCTGCACCGAGTGCCAGGTCGGAACTAGCGAAAGACGCGAACGAACACATTGCGCAGAACACCACACACAAACGGCCAGTCATGGGGGGCCTCGATTTCAAGAGACGAGCAAGGAAAGTCCACCAACACGCCGAACGAATCGTGTCGCAGTAGCGGTTCCTTCGTGCAATCGAGGGCCGAACGAAAACTAGCCGTGAATCTAATCCGCCGCCACGGCGATGTCAACGAATTTTTTGAGCCGGCTAGAAGTTGGGAACCGCGCCCAGATCGGTTTCGCTTACGCAATCCGCGTGAACAGCACCAGCGGCCCAATTGCCATCATCAGGCCAGCGATTTCATCCACCGAAAACGACCCGCAGAAACCCACGACGCCGATCGCGGCCGATCTAATGTGCGTTTCGTCACGAACACCCAGCCAATCACACTGCCCGCTACGCCGCATCTTCCGACGAGAGCCGCATCCGCAGGTCGCGGGCCGAGTCGTTGGCCAGATACACCGTCCGCGATGGGAAGGCGAACGACACGCCCAGCCGTTCGAACTCCTCGAAGATTCGCAGGTTCAGCTTCTCCGCGTGGGCCATGTATTCCCAATGGTCGGCCGGCGCGAACCAATAGATCACGAAGATGTTCAGGCTGTCGGCCATGAAATCCTGAAAGAACACCCGTGGCGGGAACTTGTCCCAACCGACCATCGGATGGATCGGCTCCCGGATGCCGGGCTCCTCAAGGATCGCGCGGATCGTCTCGACTGCTTCGCCGATCCGCTCGCGCGGAGTGTCGTAAGTGATGCCGAGGTTCATCATCCGGCGAATCGTCCGCCGCCGGCCGACGTTTTCGATCGCGTCGTTAATCAGGATGGAATTCGGCACGGTCACCAAGTGGTCGGTCAGCGTGCGAAGCTTGGTGCAGCGGAAGCCGACGTCTTCGATCACGCCGTCGTAGTTGCCGAACAGCACGCGTTCGCCGATTCGCACCGGCCGTTCGGCGAGCATGATCAGCCCGCTGATGAAGTTATTCACCAGCGCCTGGCTGCCGAAGCCGACGCCGATCGCCACGGCCCCGCCGAGGATCGTGAACGCGGTGAGCGGCACGCTGGCCGTGCGGAGCGCCACGAGCGCCGCCGTCACCACCAGCGAGTAGAAGACCACCGTGCGGATGACCGCGGTGGCGTCTTTGCTGAGCCGGAAGCGATGCAGCAATCGGTGGGCAAAGAACCGCGACGCCATCCGCGAGCAGAGCCACCCGGCGAAGAAGATCAGCATGGCCCGCGCAATTTTGCCGACCGTGATCGAAACGTCTTTGTCTTTGTCCTCGGCGATCTCATAGTCCCACAGCCAGACGACCCCGCCCCAGGCGTCGCGGGCCCATTGCTCGGGCGACAAGAGGTCGATCCCTCGGCCGAGCTCCGCGCGGAGCTTGCCGTGCAAGCGGCGGCTGGCATCGATCGAAACGAGTTGGGCCTCGTGCGTGCGGATCATCGCCTCGATGCTGCCGCGCTGGCTGTCGATGAATCGCCGCAAGTTCTCGGGGCCGTCCTTGGCGGCGGCCGCCTTGGCCAGGACCGTCGCCAGCTCGCCCCGCAGCTCCTCGATTCGCAGCAGGTGCGCTTGGGTCGAGCCGATCAGCATCCGCAGCGCGCTGGCCGTTTCTTCTTTCCAGGTGGTGAGCTCGTCGGAAGAGTGCTCGGTGGTGCCCGACATCAATTGGTTGAGCCGCGTCCATGCCGTGCGAAGCTGCTCGATTTGCAGCAACTGATCGAGGGCGGCGTTCTTCTGATCCAGCGCGTTGTCGCGGGCGCGATGCCAGGCTTCGACCTCCTCGACGAGCGCGGGGCTCTTTTCGCCGGCCGCGGCCAGGCGGCGCTTGGCCAAGACCCAGTTCCGGGCGTTGGTGGTGGCATCGTCGTCGGCTTGTTTCAACGCCGCTCGGACCGATTCTTCCTGCGTCTTGAGCTGCTTGAGCTGATCCTGCAGTTCCGCCTCGGTGAACACGACCAGCGGTTGGTAGCGATCGACTTTGCCCTTGAGCAAATCGACGGTGAGTCCTTGCACGGTGTCGGCGAGCTTTTCGCGTTCGAGTTCTTTCTTGCGCAGCGCCACGGCATCGGCGGCGAGCGCGCTGGCACGCTTGGCGTCGTCGACCGCTGCGGCAAGCTTGGCCGCGTCCGGGCCCGTCTTTGCCGGCCTCCAACGCTTCCTGAGCCTTGCGGCGTTCCTGCTCGCGCGTGCTGAGGGCGACCTGCGCCTGTTCGAGCGCCGCTTTCGCGGCTTTGAGCTTCGAACGGACCAATTCGGTTCGCGCTTGTTCGGCGGCCAGCCGATTGACCAGGCGGTCGAACTCGACGAACGAAATAGCTTGGGCCGGCTCGGTCGCGTCGGCCGACCAACGCTTGAGCTCGCCGCGCAATTCCTCTTCGCGCGCTGCGAGGTCCTTCACCTGCTGATCGACGGCTTCCTGCTGGGCGAGGACGGTTTCGGCCGTCTTGTAGGCCGCCAGTTCGGCGGCAGCGGCGGCATCGGCCGGATCGCTCTCGACCTTCCGTTCCGCCACCCGCAGCAGCTCGGCGTTCTCCGCTCGTTTTTCCGCGACCGAAGGAGCCGCCGCTGCGGCCGGAGTCGGCGTCGTGTTGTCCGTTGCTGCTGCCGGTGCGAGCAGCGCACCGAGCGAGGTTTGCGCAGTCGCGGCGTTCGAGTGAAAGAATAAAGCGGCCAGGACGGCCGCACCGCGCATCGTGCGTCGACAAAGTATCATCCCGCCCCTCTCTTCCTTGATTGGGTCGTTTCCAGCTGCGAGCTCAGCGACAGACTTTTAGTATCGCGATCTCGCCGCGCGGGTCAACGTGGATGCGCGATGCTAGCGTCGGCAAAGGGTACCCGGGTCACGGTCGTCGGCATTCGGCGTGCCAGCACCGGCCGCTATTTGTCGTCGTCAGCCTGGTCGTCGCTATGGAGATCGTCGCTGTCGCGATCGACGTCGACCAGAAAATCGCCCTGCAAGAAGTTGCGCCCGATCAAGAACGGGTAATCCATGTCGGTGCGGTCGTTGATCGTGACCAGCACGTCTTTTGTGACTCCGTCCCACGCGAGCGGCAAATGGATCTTATAGCGGCCATGATAGTCGTCTTCGCTCTGCACGGAACTGCGGACGCGAACGCGGCCGGCAACCACGCTGTCGATCCAGGCCTGGTCCCCTTTTTCGTTTTGAATCAGCACGCGAATCGGCTTGCCGACGTTTTTTGCCGGGTGCCGTGCATGGCCTTCGATCTCCCATTTCACCGCGTGGATCGAGCAAGTCGTCGCGCCCGTGTCGACCCGCGCGGCGAACGGCAGCCCGCTCGTGGTCTCGACGATTGTGGCGGTAGCGCCGATGATCTGCTTGGTTGGCTTGGCCACGGTTTCACCTCGGAGCGGAAGCACCAATGCGCACCAGAGCAACGCGACCAAGGCCGCAATCAGCCCTGCCGACTTGGCGGATGCACCCGGGCGTGACAAGGTCGACGCACTGCATTTGGAAACTCCCCCCCAAAAAAACTACCCATTCGCCCTTCACGGCGGGCGGCAAACTAACGATTGTAGCACTTATGTCGAACTGGGCAATTCACGCGGACCTTGACGGCCCGCCGCGGCAACTTAGGATGTTTAACAATCCTATAATAAAACACAGTCGGCACGATGGAATAGGAAGATTGATTCGCCCTGTGTCGGCTTACCGTCTGGGACGTCCCACGGCCGGCCAACGCCGCGGCGTCGCGCGTCTCCCAACGCGGGCGTCACCGCCCCAAGGCCGATCACGACGAGGAATTGAAGCACTCCCATGAGTTCTCGCGTCTTGAGCTATGTCTCGGTGGTCGTCTGCCTGCTGTTGGGCACCGTCTTGATCGCCATCCGCCATCATGCCCGGCAAACGGCCAAAATGGCCGAGGAAGAAAGCCTCTGGAGCCTGACCTACGCCATCGACTTCGAGCCCGTCGAGCCCGGCGCCTCGATCAACATCTACATCCCCTACGACACGCCCCATTGCGAAGTTCATGCAGGCAAGCCGAGCCATCTTGGGCTCCGCTCCGAACGCCGCGGTAATCGCATCGTGGCGACCGCCCCGCAAGCCGGCGGACCGTACAAGATCACGGCCGAGTTCGAGCTGCGGCTGAGCCCCGAGCCCGATTCCTCGCGCGCGCCGGCCATGGAATATCTGAAGCCCGACGTGGAAGCCCGCTACCTGAAGGCCGAGCCCAATATCCCGACCGGTAGCGACGTGATGCGGCGAATCGGGCAGCAAGCACAAGACGCGGGCGAGACTCCTTCGGAACGCGTGCAGTGGATCTTCCGCTACGTGTCGGACATCGCCACGGGCGACACCGACAATCCGGCCCTCGTGTTGAGCCAAGCCAATACGAACGCCACGCCGCTGGGCAAGGCGCGGACGATGGTCGCCCTCTGTCGCACGATCAAAATCCCATCGCGACTGGTGACCGGCTTCCGAATCGAACAGCAGATGAACGTCAAGCCGCTGGTCTGGGTCGAAGTCTTCATGGGCCAGTCGTGGCTGCCGTTCGATCCGACGAGTGGCTTCACCCGCTATCTGCCGATGAACATCGTCCCGGTGCGCCGCGGAGGCGACGAACCGGTCCGCGCCTCCGGCGCGTCGAAGTACACGGCCGAGTACTCGATCGTCCGGACCGAGCCGCCCACGGCCGTGCTGCGCTCGGGGCAGCGCCATCCGATCCAAATCCTCGACCTATCGCGGCTGCCGATCCCGATGCACAAGGTGCTCCGTGTGCTGCTGCTCTTGCCGTTTGGGGCCTTGATCACGACGATCATTCGCAACGTGGTCGGCATCGGCACCTTCGGAACCTTCTCGCCCGCCCTGCTGGCGATGAGCTTCATCTACGCCAATTGGCAGACCGGCGTGGCAATCCTGCTGATCGTGATCATGGCCGGCACCGTCAGCCGCACCTTCCTCGAACGCCTGCGGCTGCTGGCCGTGCCACGGCTCTCGATCATCCTCACGATCGTGATCATGTGCGTGGTGTTCGGCATGTCGATCCTGTACTATCTGATTCCGGAAATCGTCACCGATGCCGTGCTCTTGCCGATGGTCATTCTCACCATGCTCATCGAGCGGTTCTACGTCACGACCGAAGAAGACGGCCTGATGTACACCGTCCAACTCGCGGCCGGAACGTTGATGGTCGCGGCCCTGGTCTATGCGATTCTGGCCTGGTACGAAGTCGGGCAGTTCGTGCTCGTCTATCCCGAGTCGCACCTGTATACGATTGCCGTCTTCATCGTGCTCGGTCGCTACGCCGGCTACCGCATCACCGAGCTGTGGCGGTTCCGCGACCTTGTCAGTGCGAGTGAGAAAACATGATCACTGGCGCACAAGGTCGATTGTGGGTCTGGCCCCACGAGCTCGAACGCGCCGGCGTGCTGGGCATCAACCAGCGCAACCTGTCGTTCATCCAGGAGAGCAATCCGCGCGGAATGTATCCCCGCGTCGACGACAAAACGATCACCAAGGAAATCTGCCACACGCACGGCATCCCCGTGCCCGACACCTACGCCATCATTCGCCGCTATGGCGACGTCAGGCGTTTCCTGCAAGCTGCTGGGCGACCGCAGCGAGTTTGTGATCAAGCCGGCCAGCGGCGCCGCCGGCCGCGGCATCGTCGTCATCGCCCGCCGGCACGGCAACGATTTTGAAACCGCCAGCGGACGCGTCGTCACCTGGGGCGACCTCCGCTACCACGTCTCGACGATCCTCTCCGGCCTTACTCGCTCGGCGGGCAGGTCGACAAAGCGATCGTCGAGCAGCGGATCATCATCCATCCGGCGCTGGAGCGAATCGCGGTGGGCGGCACGCCCGACGTCCGCGTGATCCTCTACCGTCACGTGCCGGTGATGGCGATGGTCCGGCTGCCCGACGAACGCCTCGCAAGGCCGGGCCAATCTGCACCAAGGGGCCGCTGCCGCGGCCGTCCACTTAGTCTCCGGTCGCACCTTCGGCGGCGTCTGCAAAAACCGACCGATCTCCCGCCATCCCGATACCGGCGAGCTAATCGCCGGCTTCGAGATCCCCGGCTGGAAAGACCTGCTCACCGCCGCGATGAAGCTCAGCGACGCGATCGAGATGGGTTACATCGGCGTCGACTTCGTGGTCGACGCCACGATCGGCCCGGTCGTCCTCGAAGCCAATGCCCGCCCCGGCCTCGCCATCCAAGTCGCCCATCGCACGGGCCTCTTGCCGCGCCTGCGGCTGATCGAATCGCTCCCCCGCGACGCCACCCGCGGCGAACGCCGCTGGGACCTGATCCCACGCATCGCCGGCGCTGACAGTCAATTGCCGGCGCCCTCATAGTCCCTCTCCCGCGACGCCCGTCGGTCGCGGTTGCGCGAATCGCTCGTGCACGAGGCGACTTGCGTCGTAGTTTCGGCGGTTGATGTCGCAAGCGATGACAGAAATCCGCTCAGCCGTTGCGGCAATCTGGTCGAGGCAGCTCGCGATGACCACAAGCCTACCGGGGACGGTGCAGTCGGCGGGCGGCGCGGCGTCTTGTGGCGAATGGGCCCAGCGTCCAGTGGCGTCGGGGCGCCAGCTGGACCGGCTCGCGCCCGCCGGGCGGGTCGTCGAATTGTTGGGCCAGTGCTTCCAAGTGCGAATGTGCCGCTGCGGGAAAGTCGTCGAGGACCGTCAGAAACTGTTGTCGACGGGCCGGCTCAATGGCAAAACTGTTGAGCAGATGCATATACTCCATGCTCGCGTCGATCTCTTGCAGCGAGGCGAGAACATTGTTGTAGGCCAGGTCGGCGTGCTCGCGGCCGGGCAAGTAGCGAGCGTCGTCGAGCAGGTCGCGGGCCTGCAAAATGGCTTGATGGAGGTTGGGCGGTGAACCTTTCCAGTCGTTCTGCGGCGCTTGGAACAAGTCGACCAGGCTCTCGCGGTTGCTCGTAAAGCCGCAGCGATCGACGCACGCAACTGACGCATCGGGAAAACCGGCCACACAACTGCGTGCACGATCACCGCCGTCGCACCGGCCACCAGGAGGCCCGCCAGGCGGGTTCGCACTGTGGTGAACGATCCCCACTCCGGCCCCGTCGTCGCCAGAAACGTGAAGGGAATCGCCAGACCCGCTTGCAAGCCGGCGACGCTGTACCGAGGCATTCTTTGGAACGCCAGGTCGGCGAGAAACTCTCCCAGGAACACCAGCGCCAGCAGCAGCGGGAAGTGAGGAAAGCGGCTCGTGAGATATGCGGCGACGATGCCGTAGGCGAATCCCGTGAGCAAGCCGGCGACGTCGACCAAATCGGTTTTGTTCTGTCGACCGAGATTCGCGGTGCTGGCGAAAAACGTGGCGAAGAAGGCAACCTGCGCTCCGCCGGGCAAGCCGAGCCAGCCCTCCTCGAGCATCAGCAAGACGAGGATCAGAACCAGTTTCACGCCCGACCGCACCGATTGAACGTCGAACAGCGCGGCCCGGTTCGGACCAGGCCACAGGGAAACCAGTTCGTGTTGGCGTCCGCGGTTGAATTTGGCGAACAGCGCGTTTTGAAACGTGGAGGCCGTTTGCAGATCCTGTACCAACAGTTGCAGAATCGTCGCTGGGACGTGGTGTGCCAGCAGCGGATCGGACGAACGGATGTCGGAGCTGGCCTGTTCCACGTCGCGCAGCAAGCTCGCGCCGACCGGCGAAACAAGTTTGTGTTCCAGCGCACCGGCGACAAGCTTGGCCAGGTAGGCGGCGAGTCCGTCCAACGCGTCGGCCAATTGACCCCGCGTCGCGACCGACAACTGGTCCATCGCCATGCCGCTGAATGTGCGATTGAAAAACCACAGTCGCAGGTTCAGCGAACGACAGGCGAGAATCAATCCGGCGAAGGGATTCGACGTATCGCGGCCCCGGAACAGCTCGGGGGCCAGCAATTGACGCAACGGCCTGAACGGCGCCCAGTCTTCCAACGGATCGAGCGGCGGCGGCGACTCTCCGGCGCGAAGCCACTGGCTTCCCTGCCGGCATTCTCTTTCCAGATGCTCGTAGGCCAGTGCCAACCGCCGCACAAACAGCTTCGGCGTGTTGAACGGCCAAATGAGCGAGTGAACCGCGACGATACACACGCCACCGATGAAGAAGTTGAGCGTGTAGTCGACGAAGAAGTCGAGCGCCGCGCCCACGTCGCCCTCGAGAAACGTGTAGATCGAAATCGCCGCGATCATTCCCGCCATCGTCGCCGGAAGCGGGAGCCAACCACTCAGCAGCAAACAGGCGAAGATCCACAACAGCGTCAGTGCCAGGTAGAGAAACAGCGCTTCATGGAAGTAGAAGAGGATGATCGACGCGACGACGGCGCTCACCATGATCGCCAGCTGCGTGAGCAGCCAGTTCATCCGTGGGCTGGGCATGCCGAGCGACATCAGCAGGAACGCGAACAGCGCCGCAAGTTGCCCCGAGGGGACGAGGAAATAGTACGTGACCACGGTGGCCAACGAGCAGGCCAGCGCCACCTTGATGGCGTGCCGCACCTGCCCTTGCTTCAAGGACTCCTCAAAACGCCTCTCGCTGGATGGGACGGTCGATGCCATGCAGATATCGCGGCTGCGAAAGTACGTGGTTGGCGACTAGCGGAAGTGCTCGAGCGCGGCCTCGATCCGCTGCCAAAGCTCCGTCACTCCGTTGAGCCAGTAATCGTCGCGCGTATAAACGGCGGCGCTGGCCGTCACGCCGACGCGCAAAGGATATTCGGGCGGCACCTCGGGAATGATCCGCACCTGAAAGCGCTGCGCGAGCCGGATCCAGTTCTTCGGCTCGGTCACGTCCGGCAGCGCGCCGACGGAGCGCCCTGTCCCTGATCCACGCCCCATCCCACGGAATCCACCTTGCCGGAGAAAATTCGGCCGGGATAGGTGTTGATCGTCAGCCCGACGCGCTGACCCGCACGGACGTTCTCCAGGCTGTTCTCGCGGTAATTGGCGACGACCCACCAGTGGTCGCTGTCGATGCAGGTAATCGCCGGCGAACCGACGTGCACGTAATCGCCCTCGCGCAGTTGCACGTTGGTCACGAAGCCGTTGGCCGGCGAAAAGACGCGAGTCCATTTCAAATCCAGCTTCGCCACTTCGAGCTGCGATTGAACCTCGGCCACGATGGCGTGTTCGTCGCCGACCATCGCCGCCAGCGCCTGCTCGATCTTCTTCGCGTGGGCGACGCCTTGCTTGTGGGCTGCTTGGGCGGCCTTGTGATTCTGAAGCGCCTGCTGATACTTGCGGTCCGTCGTCGCCTCTTCTTTGTAGATCATCTTCTCCTGGTCGGCGACTACCTTGGCGTAGGCTTCCTCGGCGTCGAGACGATCGACGTCGGCCTTGGCGGCGGCAAGCTCCGCCTCGAGCTGAGCGACTTGCTGCACCGCGTCGACCCGCTTCGCTTGCAAGTGCGCGACTTGATACTCGAACGGCCGCGGGTCGATTTCAAACAGCAGATCGCCCTTCTTCACCGACTGATTCTCCTCCACGCAAACGCGCACTACCTGGCCTTCGATCCGCGGGGCCACTTGGATCACGTAGGCCTGCACGTAGGCATCGGTCGTGAAGGGCGTGTGCAAGTCGGAGAGAACATAGTACGTCGCCAGTAACACGATCACCAACAGCACGAACAGCACCCACGCCCGCGCCGAGAACACCAGCTCGTTTGCCGAACGCGCCGACCGTGCGCAGCGCGGCCATGCGGCAGCGCCCCAGGCGGGCGGCGAGCGACGGCGGATGCGACGGGTCGGTCGTGGTCACTTCGAGTCAATTCCTTGGAATCGCGGCTGCGGCGATTCGTTTACGTCGGGCAGACGCCGCGAAATGACGTCGGCCGGCGTCCCAATACTATCAGTTTGCGGCGGAAACTGGATGGGCAGTTCTTCCGATGGATTCGTTTCCGTGCCGGCCGGCAGCGCCGTCTGACTCTGGCCCGTGACGTAGTCCACGCCGCGCCAAGGCTACGAGATACGTGAACGTAGATTGGTAGTAGCGCTGCTGTGCGCGCGCGTGAGCGCGGATTCGCCGTCGACGATGTCGGTCGGCGTCGCGTCGCCGTTGCTGTACCTCACGCTGACGATCCGCAAGTTCTCGGTGGCTTGGGTCACCGCCGTCCGGGAGAGCTCGATGCACTCGCGCGAGGCCAGTACGCTGCGGTAGGCCAGATTCACCTGCAAACTGATCGTGTCGAGAATGCGTTGCGACTCGGCGACGGCCGTCCGCACCTCGGCGTCGGCCGAACGCACGTCGCCGCGCCGCTTGCCGCCGTCGTAGAGCGGCGAGACGAGGTGCAGGCCGACGCCATGTTGCCAGCCGTTGACCACGTACTTGCCGTCCGCGCCGCCGGCGCTGGCGCGCATGAAAACTTCCGGCAGGAAATCGGCCTGCGCCGCGCGGCGGCCGGCTTGGGCGGCGGCCACGCCCTGCTCGGCGATGCGGACCTCCGGCCGCATCGCGGCGGCCTCCGAGAGCAAGTCGGCCAGCGAACCGGGTAGCGGAGGTTCCATCGCCAGCTCGACCACCTCCAGCGGCAAGCTCGCGTTGCGACCCATCACGTTGTTGAGTCCGGCCAGCGCGTCGAACTCGTGTTCCCGCGCCCGGATCAAGTTCTCGCGGCTCTCCGACAGTTGCACTTCCGCCCGCAGCACTTGCTCGCGCAGTGCGTCGCCGTTGCGACGCCGCGCCTCCGTGTCGTGCAGCACGGCCTCCGCGCGGCGAACGGCGTCTTCCTCCACCCGCCGCGACGCATTCGCCAGCAGCACCTTGAGATACGCGGCCGCGACGTCGAACTCCACCGTTTGCCGCGCACGCACCAACTCCATCGTGGCCATCCGCTCGCGCCAGAGCGCCTCCATGTGCTGGCCGCTGGTGCGGCCGAAGTCGTACAGCATCCAGTGCATGCCGAGCTCGGCCTGTGCGTAGGTCCGCGTGCCGTTGCCGTCGGTGAGCAGAAACCCCTCCGACCCCGAGGTGCCGGGAGCCTGTGTGGCAGAGACAGTTCCCAACTGGCTCAGCAAATCGACCTGCGGCAGGAACGGGGCGAAAGCGGCTTGCTCCGCGCCGCTGGCCTGCTCGATCGCGGCAGTGGCGGAGAGGAGCCGCGGGCTGTTGTCCAGTCCGTAGGCGATCGCCTCCGGCAGCGAAAGGACGATTTGATCTTCTCCCAAGCTTGGCGACGTGGACGGCCCCGCGGTCGCCTCGTCTGTCGCTTGCTGTCTTGCTAGCGGATCGGCGGTTTTGTCGACGGGAACGGAGGCGTCGAGCACTCGCGCTGAAACTTCCGCCGACGGACTTGGCGGCGGCGTCAATCGCTCGACCGGAGAAGCACAGCCGGCAATCAATAGCAACGACAGGCGCCAGCCCGCCGGCGGCCGCAGGATCGCCTTCCGCTGCGAAGTCGACGGCCAGTCAATTCGTGCCATGGAGAGGCCATTTTGGGCGGGCAGTGCTTGGCCGTGACGGGACGTCCTTCTATAAACCCTGACGACGCCGGTTGAGACAACGCGGTACTTCACTTATTATCGGCACAACCGATACCAACCTTCACTCCAACCAGCTCCGCGCAGCTTCCAGAAGCCGAGCTGGCCGGGCCGAACTGCTGGCATCCGCCCGAACTCCGTTGATCCAGTCCGCGCTGCTGACTGCCGTCATCGCACCCGATGCTTGCGGCCGCCGGGTGAGTCTGCCAACAGTCGGCCAAGATGTTATACTCGCTCGCTCGCTCGTCACAATGACGCGATCGACCTACCGCTCGCCAAGGTTTTGCATAGTTCTCAGTGTCTTCCAACGATCATGTCCGATGTCTGAGCGCAACCTCTTTCATGATCTTCCAGCGGATTTTCCCAGCGAGCTGACAGATGTCCTGGTCGAGAACCGATTCGTCCGAATCGAGCGGATCGTCTCGACCGGCCAGTCGAGCCCCGAGGGGTTCTGGTACGACCAGGACCAGGCCGAGTGGGTTGTTGTTCTCACGGGCGAGGCGCACCTGCTTATGGACGACAATTCTGAGCCCGTGTCGCTGAGGCCCGGCGACCACCTGCTGATTCCCGCCCACCGGAAGCACCGAGTCGATTGGACGACTCCGCAAGAGGCCACCGTCTGGCTGGCCGTGTTCTTCTACGACTCGGAGTATTTCGTCAGCGATTTGGGCCGCCGGCCGATTCGCAGGCTCGACACCTGGATGCCACTGGCTCTGCCAGTGCGTTTTCTGCCGACGCGGCGCGTTTGCTGTCGCGTCGCCGCGCTCTACAATGTCGTTTCCGTAGCCATTGGAGCAAAGCGATGCAACCAAGTGTTTTCTTGAAAACGTTTTGGCGGATGGATGTCAAAACGCAGGTTTTTGTGGCCATGAGCTTCGCCAAACCGTACCAATCTCGGTTCGACGCAGTAATCTCCCCGGCGATTCGCGACATCACGATCGGTGGTAAACAGCTAGTGCCATACAGGGTTGATATTTCCAAATCTGGCGACTCAATTCTAACTGACATTATGGATGGAATAGCTCATTCGCAGATGGTTCTGGCTGATGTGTCGTCAGTCGGTAAGGATTCAATAACGGGTGATTCCTATCGGAATGGAAACGTAATGTACGAGGTCGGTTTGGCCCTTGCCTGCCGCCAGCCAACGGAGGTGCTCTTAGTTAGAGACGACAAAGACAAGTTTCTGTTCGACGTAAGTACTGTGCCGCACATGCATATTGATTTCACGGATATTAAGACGGCAACTATAATGTTGCGCAACGAATTGATCGCGAGGCTCAAAGAATGCGAGTATTACCGTGATGCGAGAATTCAAATGGCGCTATCGAGCTTAGGAAATAGTGAACTGAAGTTGTTGTTGGAACTGTCGCTCGTTCCTGAAAACCAGGCGCGGGGATGGGACATTGGGGGCACGGTGCTTAGTGTTTACGAAGCCGCCATTGGCAGGCTTCTTGACAAATCCATCGTGAGAGCGGTAGGGAGATTTGATAAAGGATACCCAGCGTACCAGTTGACCGCTTTAGGACGGCAGGTGGCGATTGCAGCGGACTCGCGTTGGCCGAGTTTCAAGTCTAGTAGATCAACCACGAACCAATCTGAGACGAGTGATGAGTCGGCCGGGAAGAACGAAGTTGGCGTCACTCCTCCTCGCACCGATCTGTGAGGCTTGAAGAGTGGAATTAGCTCTTTGAATCGACGAATGTGATGGGAATCTCCCGTTGCCTCGCCCAACGTCAAGCACCCATTTTCGGCCACCCGCGGTGGCCGAAAATTGTTGTTGAAATCGGCCAGGCGATTCTCTACCCTGAATCTCGCATAAGTGACAGGCGTTCAGTAGGTGCGGTGCGCTGGTCGTGCATCGCTCGAAATGAGCCGAACGCGCTAGCGTCGGGTAGCATTAGCGAGCGGCCGGCGTTGGCGACGCCCTGTGGGAAGTGCAAAATCCGAGGCTAACGCCTGCGGCTCAGTAGCGAATCGCCGTCGACTAAACAACCAGCTCGTCGCTGGCCCTTGGGGGGGCGCAAATAACTTGTCATCTTCGGGAGAAACCTGTCGCCTTCGGCGCAACTGACGCCTTCGCACGCCGCTGACCGTCCCGATCAACATTCAACATTCGTCAGTCACTTTCCCCTCTGTGAACTCCGTGGAAAAAACCGCTCCTTTCCCCAGGTCGACGAAATGAAACAAAAGGAAGCTCCATTTTGTCGCCCGGCGATTGCAAGTCGCACGAGTTTTCCAGGCCGAGTGATGCGCAGTGAGGGACAAAATGTGCGAATAATGTCGCTGCCAATGGGGCCCCCCGTGGTGACGACAAAATGGAAAGCGTTCGCCAGCAACAACTTGCGTTACATTCGGGCTGAGCGCTCAAAACAATATGCCGAAAACCCCGAGCCAGAATTGATTCTGTTTCTCGTACGGGACAATGTTGCGACAAAACCGCCTCCGCCGCTACGGCTTTCCGTCGAGCGATCGCGCCTCTTGCGACGGAGTCTGAGGTGGGCTGCGGCGAAAGATCCAGCCGTGGCGCTTGAAGTAGCCCAGCATGGTCACCGTCACCGCGAGCATGATCGCCAGGGCAAACGGATAACCGTACCGCCAGTGCAGCTCCGGCATGTTCCAGGGCGAGACCTGGGTGTCGAAGTTCATGCCGTACAGCCCCGCGATGAAGCCCAGCGGAATGAAGATCGTGGCGATGATGGTGAGCGTCTTCATGATCTCGTTCATCCGCAGGCTCACCGACGACAAGTGATAGTCGCGGATGTCGCAGCAGACGTCACGGTACGCTTCCACGAGGTCGATCAGTTGAATCGAGTGATCGTAGCAGTCGCGCAAGAACAGCCGCATCTGGTCGCCGACAAACGGCGTGTCCTCGACCTGCAGTTGGCGAATCGCGTCGCGGAGCGGCCAAATCGCCCGCCGCAACAACAGCAGCTCACGCTTCACCACGTGCAGCTCGGCAAACTTGGCGTGCACTTCGCCGTCGGACGTGCGATCGTCGAGGTCATCCAAGCGATCGCCGACGTTTTCGAGAATCGGAAAATAGGCGTCGACCACCGCGTCGATCAGCCGATAGGCCAGGTAGTCGGCCTGCGTTTCCTGCCGCATTACGCTCTGGTCGTGCCGCAGCCGGTTTCGCACCAGGTCGAAGCAGTCGCCCGGCCCTTCCTGGAACGTAACCACGTAATTCTTGCCGAGGACCAGGCTCAACTGCTCCGTGAGCTGATCCTTGTTTGCATCGGGCATCCGCACGACGCAGTACACATTGTTGTCGTACTGATCGGCTTTGGCCCGCTGGTGGACGTTGACCACGTCTTCCATCGCCAATGGATGAATGTGGAACGCCGTGGCGATGCTCTTGAGCGTCTCGGCGCTCCCCAGGCCAATCACGTTGACCCACACCACCGGCCACTGGTGCATGAACTCGTCGAGCTGCTTGTCGGTGATGCGCGACTTCTCGACGATGCGATTCTTGTCGTAGGCGATCACGTCGACGGTGGTCGTCAGCGCGTCGGGCGCGACGTTCATCGTGCCGGGCTTGGTGCCGGGTGCGGCCCGACGGTGGATCCGTGGTTTGAGCCGATGGCGTTTGCGACGATTGCTCATGCCGGCGATTGTAGCACAGGCCCGGCGAACTGCATCCGGCAGTTTGGCCGGCGATTAGGCGGCACGGCGACGCGGCTCGCGGCGGACGTTCGTCCGCTGGTCGAGCACGCGGTCGTAAACACTTTCGAGCGTGCGGATGAACCGCGGCCAGCCGCACAGTTCCACGGCGCGGTCGCAGCCGAACCGACCCATCGCCCGGGCGCTGTCGCGGTTGGCCGTTGCAAAATGGCGCCCGCGGGCAGAAGCGGACTGGTAGACGGCGAGTGGTTTACGATTGGCTGGCCTGCGCGGTCAAGCGGTGGATCGAATTGGGAATGTTGCCGTACCGGCGTCCTCCGCCAAGCTCTTGCCAAGTGCGTAGATTTTCAACAGCCGCAAGCTACCGTGTACGAGCGCACGCTTATCGACGACCGGCTGCTCCAACTCGCAGTGGATCGCTTCGCGCAGGTAAACAGCCATCGCCGACAGAAAGCACGCCCGCAGGCCGGCCGAGCCGTCGACCCAGCCGAACTCCAGCACGTACGACCGAAAAAACACCCACGGTCCGCGCCACAGCATCGTTCGCAACCGCGACCGGCGTCCTTCGGCGTGCGCGCTCTCCGCGGCGCGAATCGCCTCATCGGTTATTTCGCGCAGGCAGCGTTCCGTGCCGCGGCAGGCATCGTAAACGATGCGCGACTTGATGGCGCCGAATTGATTCGACGCGATGCACACTTCGACGCGACCGTCCCGCAATTCGTACTGGCCGGCTCGTTTGCGATAGAGGCGAATGGACGGCTCATTTTGGAAGCGGCTGCCGACGAGACGCCGGCCGTAGAAGTAGACGGTCCGCGAAATCCGGAATCCGTCCTGTCGCGGCTCCGCTGCGAGCAGGTCTTGCACCTGACGGCTCAATGCGGCGCTGAGTTGCTCGTCTGGTCGAAGCCGCAGGATCCAATCATGGCGCGCGTGGGCTTGGGCCCAAGCGGCGAACGCGACTTCGTCCGGTTCGTCGCGCTGGATGATCCGGCAGCCGCCGAACTCGCGCACCACGTCGAGCGTGTTGTCGGTCGAACCGCTGTCGGCGACCAGGATTTCGTCGGCCATGTCGCGGACCGATTCGAGACAGGCCACGATCGTGTCGGCCGCGTTGCGGCAACAAATCAGCACGGTCACCAGGTGGATCGGACAATTCATCGGCGGGCAGGGCTGCTGGAGCGGGTGCGTCGCGCCCGCCGGACCGGCCAAGGCTTCGCGGCCGGCGCGCGTCGCGGCGATCGCCCGGCGAAACACGTCGGCGGCCGCCGGGTTGCCCCGCCAATTACGCGGATGAAGCAGATCGACGATGCTTTTCTGCTGACGCTCGTGCAGGCTGCCGCGGTCGCCGAGGCGACACATCCGCTCGAGGCCGATCAACCAGACTTTGCCCTGCGGATCGACCAGCAGATTTTCCGTTTTGAAGTCGTTGTGCCAGACCCCGGCGTCGTCGAGTCGCTGCCAGATTGCCGCCACTTGGTCGGCCAAGTGCGCGACGAAGTCGGCCGACGGCTTCTCGAACCGCAACAGTCGGTAAAGCGACGTGCCAGCGACGTAATCGGTCAGCAGATACGACGAGCGCCGAAACGGACCGATCCGTCGCTCGACATACGCGCGAACCCGCGGCGTCGGGACGCCGGCGGCGAGCAGGAATCGGCTATCGTTCCAGGATTTTTTCGCCGGCGAGCCGGAGAGCGACTTCTTCGCCGTCCGCAGGAGCGTGCCCCATTTGTGATGTTGCCAAGTGAAGCTGCCGGCCGAGTGCTCGATCCGTGTGATCGTCGAGCGGAGTTCGTCTTGCAGCATCTCGCCGTCTGCCAGCAGCGCCCGCGGATCGTCCCACATTCGCTCGACGAGGTCGGCGGGCAGACCGTCGTCCCAGGCGACGAAGCGATCGAACTGCCGCCGAGTGCGCGGAGGCCCTTGGGCGTCTTCGCGGCATGGTTCGAGGCACGGATTGGGGCGCGGTTCGAGACGCGAAACGGCTGTCGTGGACACGTTGGGATCCCCCCCAAAGACACGGGCCAACTAGCCTTGCCAGCGGCGTTAAAGCGTAGCGATTAGGTCGCCGATACGGAATGTATCGGCCGACGCTCGCACGATTGTGAGCAAATCCCGCCCGGCGATGGTCCGCCTCAGCCAAGAAAACCCAGTAAACCAAGCCGAGCGAGATGGCTAGCAAGCAGTCGACCGCGCTCTATCGTCCGCCGCGCGGTTGGTGCGCGAGGCGGAAATAGTGAGCTACGAGACGACAAAAGAACACGTCCAGAATATCCTGCGCAAGTTGGGCGTCAAGGATCGGACGCATGTACGCCAAGCAATGCAATTAGAATAGGTCGCAACGTCATGTCGCCTTGCGCATTTGGCGTGCTTGACGGTTTGCACGTCTACTACGAATTGTACTCACCAAGCGAACTACTGCGTCGCCGCTTCGATTTGAATCGGATCCGACTCTTTGCGTAGCGCCTTGGCCATGCCTGCCGCGTTGACTTCCGACCAAAAAGTCACGACGCCCGGGCGGTCGACGCGGAGTGGAATCTCGATCTGGCGGCGTTCGCCGGGCCGCAATTCGCCCAAGTCGTCGAAGCGACACCTCGCGTTGCCCCACGACCCGGAAGGTCCCGCTGGGGCGGATGAGCGTCGCGTCGGGCATCGTCTCTTGGGGCACTTGCACGCGGAGCGACACGCCGCGCTCCAATTGCTGACCCGCGTTTTCAATAAACACGAACAGCGTCATCGGTTCGCCAACGCGGGCCGGATTGGCTGTCGATCGCATCGAGAGTTTCACGTTCGTGGCGGAAGCGGCCGGCGGCGGGGTGACGGCGCCTGCTGCGCCGGGCGGCGGAGTTTCCAACTGTAGAATCTCCACGCATTTGTTCTCGGCAACGCGGACGTCGCCGTCGGCGGTCACGATCACGCGGCTGCAAGCGCTGGGCGAGGGCGTGACGCAGACGCACTGCACGTTGATCACTCGCCGTTCGTCTTTTTCCAGCCGATCGATTCGCCACCGGAAACTGCCATCCGGCAGATCTTCGCGACCCGAGTCGGTGAATCGAGGGTCGAACGCTTGGTCGTAGCTGTCGACCACTTCCAAGTTCGTCACCGGCACGTCGCCGGTGTTCTTGATCACGACGCGAAACTTGGCCAGCTCGCCGACGTATTGTCGCGTGGGGCCTTGTTTGGTGACTTCAATCGTGGGCGGAGAGACCGGCTTGGCGTTGACGGCGGTGACGCAACCGCTGCCACTCGCGGGTGCCGCGTCGTCGGCCGTCACGGTCACGTGGTGGCAGAGTTGTCCGGCCGCCCGTACGCCGAACGTGAGGGGCACAGTATCCGATTTGCCGGGCGCGAGGTCTGGCATGGCTTCGTATTTGACGGCCAGCTCTCTGTCGACGGCCTTCGGATGCGTCAGCCCAGCGTCGAAACGGTCGAGCACCTTGACGTGGCGAGCGGTCGAGTCGCCACGGTTGGTGACCAAGACTTCGAAGCTCGCCACACCACCGACCGAAACATTCTCGGGCCCACGACGGCGGACCTCAACCACCAGCTCCGGCTTGCCCGCCGGCTGTTGCTTGGGCGGTGGGCTGAAGGTTGCCGGCGGCGACGATTGGTTCGCGCGGCAACGATTCGTTCGAAAGCGACGGCGGCGGCTCTAATTGGTTCGGCGCATGCTCTTCGACCGCAGGCGCCGGCGAGAAAGTGGGACTCGCTGACGGAGGATCGGCGAGCGTCGGCGCCGGCATGTAGGCCAGCGGCGGAGGTGCTCCCGGCACGCCGTTCCGCCAGGTGATTGTCGCGGTCCCGCGGCCCGCTTCCAACGGCGCGGCGGCGACGGTCCCGACAACCTGCGGCTGCAACACGGCCATGTTGACGACGGCTTGGCCGACGCCGGTGCTCATCGGATGAATCTCGGCACTGGCCCGGCCCGTGGCGTCGGTCACCACGTCGATGCGATTGCTTCCGGCGCTGCCGAGCGACGCATCGGTGCTGGTCACGTCGTATCGTACGATCCAGCCAGCCAACGGCGCACGGTCGCTGCGGCGCGTAACCAGCGTCGTGAGCACGAGTGGGTAGCCGGCCTGCGCAATGGTCGGAGCCGGAAACGCCCACTGGGCGTCGACCGTGGGTGGCAGCACGACGGGGATTGGCGGCGGAGCGGCCGGGGCTACCGACGCTGCCGCAGGCGGGACGGTAATCACCGGCGGCGGAGTGGCAGGAAAGCCGGCGTCTGGATAAACGGGCGGCGCTTGTAGATTGCCCGGCGGCAGCCCGATGGTCGGGGGCGGGGACGTGATCGCGGGTGCCAACGGTGGCGGCGCGGCCGGGGCACCGAACGGCGGGAACGTCGGTGGCAGTGTCGGCGGCGGGGGGGCGAGCGTCGGCTGTCCGGGCCAAATGAATATGTGCTCGCCGGAGGGGTCAATCCGCGGCCCCTGCCAACTCGCACAGCCAGGGGCTAGAATCGCGCAGACGGTCGCCAACGATGCGCAGAGTATCGTTCGCCATTTCCAGCGAAGTGCCATGCTCGTGACCATCCATGCTCGCAGCCGCGGGTCGCCCAACCGACGGGCGGGCGACGACCTGCTAAACTCTACCGCCTAACGGGGGAAATGTTGCCCAACGGCAACGTCGATTGTTGCCTTTTCTCAACGCGCAGGATCCGGTATTGCCGCATTTACCGGTTGCTCGGAGGCGGATCGTGCGGTTGGCCGTGCCCGGCCGGCGACCCCGGATAGGTCGGCCGGGCATCTCGGACGACGGATTGGACTCCCTCTAAACCCAGCCCCACGAACGGGATCGGCCATTTCGACGCCCCGTTGAATTCCTTGCTTTACGCAAACTACGCGATTAGTATGGAGGGTAGGTTCGAGCGGCTGTCTCTATCGATACGTCGCCCGGTTGAGATTCGTTGGATCGTCGGCTGCGCGATGGGGCTTGCGCATCTGTCTTGCCGGAACAGCACTTTGAAGCAGCAATCGAGGTAACTCCATGGTTCGGAATGGCTTGCGTCGGCAAAATGGCACGTCTTCTCTCGGTCGCTTGCTAGCTCTGGCGGTGGCATGTTCGCTTGCGCTAGTCACTCGGCCCGCAGTTGGACAAGCCGGCGGTGGCGGCGACCAGGGGGGGGGTGGCGGAGGAGCGAACGTCAGCACAGCGAACACCACCAGCACTAGCACTACGAACGTCACGAATACGAATGTCGACAATACCACGTCCGGCGTTGCCGTCGACGCCGAAGGCGTGTTGCGGCAAACGACAGTCGCCGATCCGACGGGCGCACTCGCGCCAACGTGTGCAGGAAGCGCTCTCGCGGCTCGATCGCAACGTCGCGCGGCCGAGCAAGCTCCGCAAAGTCTCGCTCACGCGGCTCGAACGCGAACTGGCCAAGCGAATCGCCGCCGGCGAAGGGGCGGACGAAGTCATGCGGAATCTCGCAGGGCTGACCCGCGTGCAATATGTGTTCTGCTATCCGGACAGTGGTGACGTCGTGATCGCCGGTCCGGCCGAGGCCTGGGGCGCAAGCGCCGTCGGGACGGATGCTCGGCATCGGGTCGGGGCGACCGGTGGTCGAACTGGAGGATCTTGATCGTCGCGCTGCGTGCATTTCCTCCGGGCAACGGAAAGACTCTCGCCCTTCATCTACTGCTCGATCGACCCGACCGAAGAAGGCCTCTCGCGGATGCACCAGTTCCTGCAGGAAATGGGCCGTCAATTCGTGGGCCCGCCAAAACCGGGCTTCGAGCAATTCGTCGTCGAGCAGCTCCGCGACAAGCTCGGCATGCAGGTGATCACGGTCGGCGGCGTTCCGGCCAGCACGCACTTCGCGCAAGTGATGGTCGAAGCGGACTATCGGATGAAGTTGATCGGCATCGGCCTCGAACAGGCCGCCGGTGCGGCTTCGCAGCTACGTCGATCGGGCCAATCCGCGGCAGGTCGCCCGCAACGCGCTCGAGCGATGGTACTTCGTGCCAAATTACGAATGCGTTCGGGTGAGCGACGATTCGCTGGCGATGGAGCTGGTGGGCGAGGGCGTGAAGCTCGTAGGCGAAGCGGAAGTCGTCGGCAAGAACGGCCAGCGCAGCGTAGCGAAGCGGGGCAACCCCGCCAGCCAGGCGTTTGTGAATGCCTTTACGAAGGTCTATCCGGAACTGGCCGAGCGATGCGCCGGTCTACGCGCAGCTCCGCAACTGCATCGACCTGGCGGTGGCGGCGGCGTACATCCGCGACCAGGATTTCTACGGCCTGGCAAAGTGGCAGCCGGGCGTTTTGGAAGATGAATCGGCCTATCCGGTCGAAACGCTTAATCCGCCCAAGCAGGTCGCGTCCGCCGTCGCCAGCATGTGGAAGGGCTCGACGCTGGTGACGCCGATCGGCGGCGGCGTGCAGATGCGGCCGACCGAGGCGATCAGCCCGACCAATCTGACTCGACGACGAGGAGCAGACAGTCGCCAAGGCCCGCACCGAGGTCGACCTCTCGCAACTGGCCCCGGACCAATGGTGGTGGGACTGAGCGGGCGAAGCTCGCTTCAGCGAGTGGGCGATTCCGCGACAACCACGCGAACGTCGCACACGTTGGTCTGCGTGGGCCCGGTCTTGAATAGTCCGCCCGCAGCGTCGAAGAACGTGTAGGCGTCGTTGCGTTGCAGGTAGTCGCCCGGATCGAGCCTCAGCTCGAACCGCTCGCTCGACCACTTCTGCCGTGACCACCGCGCCGGCCGCGTCGGTCGGGCCGTCTTCGCCGTCGGTGCCTCCGGAAACGAGCGCGATGCCGTGGCAATCGCCGAGTCGCCGCGATGGCGGAGAGCGCCAACTGCTGATTTCGCCCGCCGCGGCCGCGGACGGCTTCGTCGATCAAGCGGACGGTCGGCTCGCCACCGGAAATGAGGCAATCGGGCCCCCGCTCGTCGCGCATGCGGACGGCGATCGCGGCCAGATGGCGGCCCACGTCCTCCGCCGCACCTTCGGGCGCGGTGGCGGCAATCATCGCGTGCGAATAGCCGAGCCGCTCGGCTTCGCAGCCGGCGGCGTCGACGGCCAGCGCGTTGTTGCCGATCAACAGATTCGTGACGCGGGTCGGTGACAAGTCTCTCTTAGCGGCTCGCAGATGTTGCTGGAGAAAGGTTTCGATCGACGCCAAGTCCGGATGGCCGCGCAGGCCAAGTTGTTCCAAAACGTCGAGCGCGTCGCGGGCCGAGGACTTGCGTTCGACCGTCGGCCCGGAGGCGATCACTTCGAGCGGATCGCCGGGCACGTCGGAGATGATGAGCGAAATCAGCCGGCCGGCACGGCAGGCCCGGGCGAGGCCGCCACCCTTCACGCGGCTCAATTGGCTGCGCACCGTGTTGAGCTGCTCGATGTTCGCGCCGGCGGAACTCATCATCTGTGTCACACGAGTTTTGTCGGCGAGCGAAACGCCCGGCACCGGCGAGGGGAGCAACGCCGAACCGCCGCCGGACCACAAGCCAAAGCAGAGGTCGTCCGGACCGAGCGAGGAGACGATTTCGAGAATCCGCTCGGTCCCGGCGACGCCCTCGGGCCGCGGTTCGTTGACTCCGGCCGGCCGGGCCGCGTGCAGATGCACGCACAGCGTGGGCAGAATGCAGTTGGCCGGCACATTGACCCAACCGTCGGCATGCTTTTCAGCCAAGAGCGGCGCACCGAGGGCATTTTCCAGCGCGATCGTCATCGCGCCGGAGGCCTTTCCCGCGCCGACGATTGCGATGCGACGCACCTTGCGGAGATCGATCGATTCGTCGCCCATCCGCAGCACGCGGCCTTCGAGCTGCACGCAAGCGGGAATCAACCGCTCGGGCAGCACCGCCTGGACGCCGGCCCACCAAATCTGCTCGGCGTCGGCACGAAGTTGGGAAGAAGAACGCGACATGCTCTCGCCAGTCTATCGCGCCCGCGGCGGAGCGAACAACGATCGGCCGGCGGCAGCTCGGAAACTTGGGCTCTGGCTGGCTGGTGACCGTCGGCAACCGCTTCGCGGTCGGTGTCGGCGAGCGTGCGAACCATGACACTGTCGACGCAGGCGACGCCCACGCCATTGAGCGCAAACGTGACGGTGAAATCGGTCGTATCCGCAACGCTGCGAATCATCCGAAACGGCTGCCAGTCGGCGGTGTCGTCGAGTCGCAGTGCCAGCTCTTGCCCGCCCAGAGAATCGATGATTTCGAGCCCGTCGATGCTGCCGGCGATGCGTTGCTGCACACGCACCCAGCCGGAGACTTCGACCACTTCGCCGGCCGTCGCGCGGACGGGTGGCGACGTGATCCAAACGAGCGGCCGACCGATGATCTGCGGCGCGGTCCCGGCGGTGTGCGGCAACGGCGGATAGCTGCAAACAGTAGCGTCCTTCGTGCGGCTCATGGCCCGAGAGCTCGACCCGTGTTTCGATGCCTGCCATCGGGTCGTCGACGTGCTTCCAGCCGAAGTGCCGCAACTGGCCCAAGTCCTCGAAGTCGCCGCCGATCAACCGATTCTCGCTGCCGCGCAGCGTTGCGAGCGACCGCTTGAACTCCGTCTGCGGCACGAGCATGTCGAGCGACTTGCCAAACGGAATGCTCTCGAGCAGCGACGAATCACCGCCGGCCGGTTGTTGCCAGGCGATCGCCTGGGCAAGCACACGGCGGGCGTGGAAAGACCGCTGGTACGAAGCGTCGAAATTGTTCGCTGCCAGCAGCGAATTCGCCTGGGCGAGGTCGGCGTTCGCGGCGCCGATGGCTTTGTCGAGCTGCTTCGTGCTCACACCGAGCCGGCTGAGCTGGGCGCAACGCCGCCTCAGCGCCCGCGCTCGCGTCGAGGCCAGGCTGTACTGCAATTGGGCAGCGTGCCGCGTGCCGCGAGCCACACGCTGGCGGAAGCTGGCGATCACCTCCGGGTCCTCGGTCAGCAGCACCAAGCTGGGTTGGTCGCGGTCGAGCACAATGCGCATGCCTCCCGCGACCCGTTTGGCAGCGAGCGATTCCAGGCTGGCTCCCGATAATCGGAAGGCCTCGTTCGATTCCGGAATGCCTGGCACGATGAAGACGATGCTCGGCGAGGAATTGGCATTCCCGGCGGCGGCGTTCCACGACGTCGGGATCAACAGACGAGCCCGTTCGACCTGCAACACGATGGCCGAGGCCGACGAGTCGGTCGACGTAGCCGCGCCGATCGGCTTGCCCGCCGTCAGCCAGGGGTTGAGCAGATCGAGCCGTGAGCTGAGCGTCTCGACGAGCATGGCGCGTCGCTTGGTGGCATCATCCGCGGCATCGAGCGGCGAGTCGGATCGGAACACGATGCCGCGGCATCCGCTGGTTGCGGCGGCCATCGCAAGCCGCTCGATTTGCTCATCGTCCAGAACCGAGGGCGGCGTAGTTTTCATGCCGGCCAGCGCCGCGGCCTGGCTGCGAGCGCGCAGGCCCGGTTGCGTGGGGACGCTCGCCCAAAATGGCGTCCCGGGCCGGGCCAGCAGCGCAATATCGTGGAGCCATTCGGCGAAGTCGTCCGGCGGCAGGCGATCGCTCGCTTCGTGATCGGCCACGAGCGCGTCGGCCAAACGGCTCGCGGGCAGCCAGTCGCCTCGTGGCGTCACGACGATCGGCCGCCGGGCGAGTGGATCGCGCCGACGCACCAAGTCGGCCCAACGGCGAAAGTAATCCAGCTCCTGCGGCCCGGCGGGGCTCCCCAAGTTCCAGGCCAACACGCTCTCGAGCGCGTCGCCCAGGCCGTGCTGGGCAATTTCGTCGGGCGACGGCGGCCTGCAAATCAGCCAGACACCCGCCTTCGCCGCTTCGTCCTCAAGCTCGCGGGTCGGCGGCTCGTCGGTCCAGATTGTGTTGCAGCCGCGGGCGGCGAGGAATTCGAGCGGCTCGTGATTCCATTCCACGCCGAGCGGAAAGAACGGCTTCCCCGCCACGAGCAACATCGTGCCTTGAAACTGAACTGACGGCGGCCCGCCCGAGTTGGGGGGCACCGCTGGCTCGATCGGCGTTCCTGCTGCTCGCTGCACCAAGGGCGAACCAGCCGGGGCGACTCGCGGCGCGGCGCTCGAGTTCCAAATCGGTCGACGTGACGACGCCGTCGACTTCCAGCGCGTCGGTCCACACGGCCGTGCTGCCGACCGCCCGGGACGACGAGCACGATCGCGTCGACGAACGCTTCGCGCGTATCGATCTGCCGGCCCGGAGTCATGCGCAAGATGCGGGCCTGGGCTTCAAGCAAGCCGGGCACATTCGACAGCTTCAGTTGTTGCCAACGATCGGCCACTGCACATTGCCCGCCTGGGACGAGCACGGTTTGCGGCGTGCCCGACGCGGCATCGATCGAACGTGGCAGAACGACCCGCGCGGCGAGCGTCACGCCGGGCCGATTCGATTTGACCCAGAGCCGCGATTCAAACTCGTCCAAAACGGGGAGGCGTCCGACGGGACAAAGGAAATGCAACGACTCGCCCGTCGGGCGCCGCAATTACGAGATGCTCCGAGCCGGATCCTTGCCGTGCATCATCGCCGACGCAGCCGTGGGAGACGACGGCGACGCCGGGCCGACCGTCGCCGAGTTGCCAGGTTAATCCCGGTCCGTCGAAGCTGCGAAAGACGGCGGGCTCCGCCCCGGCGATTCGCGCAGAGAAGCCGGCCAGCGCGGCGAAGAGGACGACAAACAGGGCCAAGAGTCGCATGATCGGACCGACGGACAGAAAAATCGTTCGACCGCCGGTCGCCGGCGTGGCAAAAAATCGACGCGACCAGACGGGGGTGCAATCGTCGTAAAGTGGGCTTCTATCAGTATTTGGGGCGAGAGACCAGGGCAGCTGTGGCGGCAGAGCATCATCGGCGAGGTTGCGAAAAGCCGTGCCGCCAAACGATTGAATGAATGCAAGTGCTTTTCATATAATCAGTTATGGTCGATTCGCACAACATGGGCTGGGGGACTGGCGCAGCAGAGTGCATTTTCGTCGCAGCGTCCAACCCACCCTGCGAGAACATCCATGACAAACATTCCTCCAGCCTCCGCCCCCCAGGTCGACGAACTGCCAGCAGATTTGCAGCGGCTGGTCGTCGCCGTGCAGTCGTTGCCCGCCGCGCAATCCGGTGAAGTCGTCGCCGCTTTGGAACGCGTGGTCGAAAGCACCAAGCGGCGTCGGCGGATATTGACTCTGGTGCAAGACGCATTGAGCCAGCTGCGGCTCGACATGAAGTACTTGATGTTTGACTTGGAAGCAACTCGCCGCGAACGCGACGAATACCTGGCCAAACTGGAACAACAAGAGAGCTAGGCCGCTCTCATTCGCACGGACCCCAGTGCGCGGAACAGAAACAGCCGAAAACGCGAGCCGTGTTGCCGGGTCTGATGGGCCGGCCGGCAGACGACCGCAAGTTTTTGGCATAACCGATAGATTCACCAACAGGGTGGTACTGCGCGGAGCAACCTCCAGCCGAAGACAACGGCCGAGGCGGCGCCCGCGCGGTTTCGCGTTGAATCGACACACACGAACGCGCCATGGCCGACATTACAACCGCCGAACAACTGGCCCAGCGCGCGTTGGACGTCAACATCGTTGACGACGGCCAGCTGCAGTCGGTGTGGAGCGAATTGGGCTCGACGACCGTGCCGCTCGGCGATCTTCAGCAGGCGCTGCTGCGGCGCGGGCTGCTCACGCAGTACCAGCTCGAGCGGTTGATGAACGGCTACCGCACCGGCTTCTTCTACGGCGACTACAAGGTGCTCTATTGCGTGGGCGCCGGCACGTTTGCCCGCGTCTATCGCGCGACGCATAAGCAGACCGGCAAGATGTACGCGGTGAAGGTGCTCCGCAGCCGCTACAGCAATCCGAAGGCCATCGACGCCAAGACCGGCAAGAGCAACAAGCCGTTCATCGAGCTGTTCCGCCGCGAAGGGGAAATCGGCATCCAGCTCAAGCACCCGAACATCGTCGAGATTCACGAAATCTATTCGCACGGCTTGACGCATTACTTGGTGATGGAATTCATCGAGGGCCAGAATCTCCGCGAGTTTTATCGGGCACGGCGCCGATTTGAGCCGGTGGAAGCAGCCCACATCATGGAAGGCGTGATGGCGGGTTTGAATTACGCGCTGCAGCAAGGCATTACGCACCGCGACCTGAAGATGTCGAACGTGCTCTTGTCGAGCGACGGCGAGCCGAAGCTCGTCGACTTCGGCCTGGCCGGACTGGACGGCGAAGTGGAAGAGGAAGGCATCGAAGGCATCAGCCGCCGGACCGTCGACTACGCCGGCCTGGAACGGGCTAGCGGCGTTCGCAAGGATGATGCACGGACCGACATCTTCTTCTGCGGCTGCATCTTTTACCAGATGCTCTCGGGCCAACCGGCGCTGCGCCGAGTCGCGCGATCGGGCCCAGGCCGGCAAGGCCCGCTACAGCACCGACGTTAAGCCGATCCTAACGCTGGTGCCCAAGCTGCCATTGCCGCTGGCGATGGTCGTCGGCAAGGCGATGGAATTCGATCCCGACAAGCGCTACCAGACTCCGTCCGACATGCTGATCGACCTGAAGCTCGCCATCAAGCGGATCAAGACGGCCGCGGAAGGGGGGCGTGTGGCGGGCACCGAGTTGGAAAGCAGCGAAGGCCACGACTCCGGCGGCCAGCCGCGGCGACTGATGATCGTCGAGTCCGACGTGAAGATGCAGGATACGCTCCGCGAGCAATTCAAACGCAACGGCTATCGAGTGCTGGTATCGAGCGATCCGAATCGCGTGCTGTCACGGTTTTTCACGACAGCCAGGCGGCCGACTTGATCCTGTTCACGACCAGCAACAACGGTCGCACGGCGCTCGACGTGTTCAACCGCTTCGGCCAGGAATCGCAAACGCGCGACGTCCCCGCCGTGCTGCTGTTGGATCAGGTCCACGGCGATTGGGCCGAGGAAGCGGCGGTGGCGGAGCATCGCGTGGTCGCCAAAATGCCGATCAAAATGCGCGAGCTGCGCGAGCTGCTGGTCGAAGTGACGGCGAAGAAAGTGTCGTAACGCGGCGCCGTTCAGTTGCCGCTGCGAGCTTCGCGTTCGAGTTCGAGGATTTTGTCGAGTCGCCGCTGATGTCGGCCGCCTTCGAACTCGGCACCCATCCAGATGTCCACCAGCCGCTCGGTGCTCCGCGAGCTGAGCAAGTCGCCGGAGAGGCAGAGGACGTTGACGTCGTTGTGGCGGCGGCTGAGCTCGGCGGTGACCTCGTCGACGCAGGCCGCGGCGCGGACCCGCGGAAACTTGTTGGCCGCGATCGCCATGCCCAGCCCGGTGCCGCAGATCAGCACGCCGCGATCCACGGCATTCGCGCTGACTTTGCTCGCCACGAGGGCGGCGAAATCGGGGTAGTCGACGCTTTCGTCGGTCGCGGGGCCGTCGTCGACCACTTCGTGACCTTTCGCCTTCAACAGCGCGATCACTTTCTCCTTGAGGTGATATCCGCGGTGATCGCTGGCAACGGCAATTTTCATGGCATCTGCCCCTGGGTACTTTCGTCTCGTGGTGGCTCATGCCGCTGGACACGACTCACGATAGAGTCTCTCGGCGTGAAAATCCACTCCGATTTGGATTTGTTCGGCGCAGCGGCGATAGGCGTCGACGGCTCGGCCGATCGGGTCGGGCACGTCGATTTGCTCTGGCAGCAGCATGTGCGTGCGGTCGGCCGCCCCGGGCCAGCGCTGGACGACCGTCTGCCAATGGCCGGCGGTCATGGTCAGGATTAGGTCGGCATGGCGTACCAACTGCTCGGTAAGCGGCTGGGCTTCGTGCTTGCCAAGATCAAACCCCTGTTCGCGCATGACGGCCACCGATTCGCTCGACGCGGGACTGCCCGCCGCCGCCGCGATGCCCGCCGAGCGCACGAGGAAGCCGCGATCTTCCAGTTCGTCGACCCGACATTTCTTGTGCTGCGCGAGTCGCTGCCGCATGAGCAATTCTGCCATCGGGCTGCGACAGGTATTGCCGGTGCAAACGAACAGCACCAACGTGCTGGCCAGCCGCTTGAGCGTGCCCTCGGCCACGACGCCTTCGCGGAGGATTTCGAATCGATTGTCGTACACCCGCACCACCGACGAAGGCTGACCGTAGCGGCACGGGCCGTCGTCGAGGATGAGCGCCACGCCGTCGCCCACCGACCTGCACGACTTCGTCCGCGGTGACGGCTTCGGCTTCGCCGTGGCGATTGGCGCTGGTGAGCGCGATCGGGCCGGCGAGCATCCGCAGCACGTCGAGCAGGATTTCGTTCGCCGGCACGCGGAGGCCGATGGTGCCGTTGGGCGAGACGACTTCTCGCACCTTCGCCGGCAGGACTGCCGCCGAGCCCATCTCGGATGGTGGCTGTCGACCACAAGCGTCACCGGTCCGGGCCAGCAACGGCGGGCCAAGCGGCGGGCCAGCGGCGACATGTCGGGCACGAAGTCGACGGCCTCTTCGGCGCTCTTGATGGCCAGGGCGAACGGGGAATTGCGGTCGCGGTTCTTTGAGCTTCCGCAGCCGTTCGACGGCCTCGCCGTGACGGGCGCTGGCGCCGATGCCGTAGACCGTTTCCGTGGGAAACGCCACGAGCCGCCCTTCGGCGAGCGCCTGAACGGCCCGATGGATGACGTCACGAGCATCCTCGGCATTTCGTACATCGATCACAACTGGCGGCATGAGCAGGCCGGATCGGCCTCTCCACAATAAGAAGGCAACAACGTCGAACACCATCCGCGTGTCGAACCGGCCGACTCCACCTCGGCTCGCGGCCGGCGAAACGGGGCAAAATGGCCCGAAAAGCCGGCTGGAGGTAGTCTAGCTCTCGTCGTGCCTGCACATCGGAACGCAACTGAACTATATCGGCCGCCGCCTCTGGGGGTCAAGCCGCGGAGCGGCCGCAGCGGCACCGCAAACCCTTCCCACGCCACGACTTTTGACGCTCAAACAGTAGATTCGCAGTTGCACTTTTTCCGAAAATCAAGACATTGGGTCTGACATAATGAAAGGCGTTCGTGTCGGTCATACGCGGACGTGCCTCGTATCCCTGAACCCCAAACTCTGAACCCATGCCCCCAGCCGAATCGATTGAAAAACGTGCCGCCGAGTTCGCCGAGCGTTACAAAGCCGTCTACAAGCAGCTTGGCCGCGTGATCGTCGGCCATAGCGACATCGTGCATGGCGTGCTGACTTGCCTGTTTGTCGGTGGGCACTGCTTGCTGGAGGGCGTGCCCGGACTTGGCAAGACGCTGTTGGTGCGGACGCTCGCGCAAACGCTGAGTCTCAAGTTCTCGCGGATCCAATTTACGCCCGACCTGATGCCGGCCGACATCCTGGGCACGAACATGATCGTCGAGGACCAGACGGGGCACCGGGAATTTCAGTTCCAGCAGGGGCCGATCTTCACGCAAATCTGCCTAGCGGACGAAATTAACCGGGCGACTCCGAAGACGCAGTCCGCGTTGTTGGAGGCGATGCAGGAGCGATCGGTGAGCATCGCCGGCCACGTGTACACGCTCAGGCCCCCGTTCTTCGTCATGGCCACGCAGAATCCGATCGAGCAGGAGGGAACTTACCCGCTGCCCGAAGCCCAGCTCGACCGCTTTTTCTTCAAGCTGCTGCTCGGCTACTCCAGCCGCGAGGAGCTGAATACGATTGTGGGGCGGACCACCAAGGGCGTGGTCGTCGAGCCGGACCGCGTGATGGACGGCGAGGAGATCGTCGGTTGGCAGCAGTTGGTGCGCGAAGTGATCCTCGCCCCGCACGTGCAGGATTACATCGCCCGGCTCACCCTGGCCACGCACCCTGAGGGGCCATTCGCGCTGCCGATCACGAACCAATACCTGCGCTGGGGCGGCAGCCCGCGCGGGGCCCAGACGCTGGCGTTGGCAGCCAAGGTGCGGGCGCTGTTGGGCGGGCGGTACAACGTCAGTTTCGAGGACGTGCGGCGGGTGTTCCTGCCGTCGCTGCGCCACCGGGTGATTCTGAATTTTGAAGCCGACGCCGAAGGCATCGAACCAGACAAGGTGCTCACGGAGATTCTCGAAAAGGTGCCCGAGAAAGCGGAGCATAAGTGACCGGCGAGCTCGCTTCCGCGAGCGGGCGGCCCCGGCACGCAAACCCCACAGATGACCAACGACAACGCACCGCGACGCTGCCCACGTTTCTGGCCCGGCATGCCGACGCCGCGAGGTGAGGTGCTTCAGTTTTTGCTTCTGCTTACCCCTGCGCTCATTGCAGTCACAGTTGGTTTGTTGCTTTCTGTGATTTCGTTGGTGAGGTCTCTGGATCAATGATACTTCCCCGACATACAGCCTTAAACCTTTTCCCCGCATGTTGAAGTATGCTCGCCATGCCGACGACGACAACCAATCTGCTTCCGCCCGACCTGTTGGCCCAACTTGAGCGGCTTGAGTTGGTGACGCGGAAGGTATTCCGCGGGCGGATGAAAGGCGAACGGCGGAGCAAACGCAAGGGGCAGAGCGTCGAGTTTGCCGACTTTCGGGCTTACGTGCCCGGCGACGACCTGCGCTCGATTGATTGGAACCTCTACGCCCGGCTCGACAAGCTGATCGTGAAGCTATTTCTCGAAGAAGAGGACCTCCATTTCTACGTGCTTATCGACGACAGCCGGTCGATGGACTTCGGCGAGCCGACCAAGCTCGAGTACGCGAAGCAGTTGGCGGCGGCCCTCGGTTTCATTGGTCTGGTGCGGGCTGACCGCGTGCGAATCGAAACGCTCGGCCAGGGGCTCCGCGAGCATGGGCCCGTGCTCCGCGGCCGCAAAAGCGTCTGGCGAATGCTCGACTATCTCAATGGCATCAAGCCGGGCGAGGGAGTGCCGCTGGCCGAGGGCGTCAAGAACTTTTGCCTCCGCAACTCCGGCCGGGGCGTCGTCGTGCTCGTTTCCGACTTGATGGACAAGAGCGGCTACGAGGCCGGGCTGCGATACCTGGTCTCGCAGCAGATGGACGTGTACGTGATCCATCTGCTCAGCCAGGAAGAATTGGAACCGGAAGTGAAGGGCGATCTCAAGCTTGTCGACTGCGAGGATCAAGACATTGCCGAGATTTCGGTCAGCGCGCCGCTGTTGGCGCGTTACCAGTCGACGCTCAGCGCTTTTACCGGCGGCGCCCAAGAGTTCTGTGCCCGCCGCGGGATGAACTACTTGCTCGCGGGCAACGAGACGCCCGTGAAGGATTTGATCTCGAATTATCTGCGTCGCCGGGGCCTCGTGCGATGACGGAATTCTTCCGCAACACGCTTAGCGGTTGGCAATGGGCGCTCTTGGCCCTTGTGCCGCCAGCGATCATCGCGCTCTATTTCCTCAAACTGCGGCGGCTGCCGCTTGAGGTGCCGAGCACCTACCTGTGGAAGCGGTCGATCGACGACATGCACGTGAACAGCCTGTGGCAGCGGTTGCGGCGGAATCTGTTGATGTTCTTGCAACTGCTGCTCGTGGGCCTGGCGATTTTCGCCCTCTTGCGGCCGGGCTGGCAGGGCAGCCGGCTCGAAGGCCAGCGGTTCATTTTCCTCGTCGACAACTCCGAGAGCATGTCGGCGACCGACGTCGACGGCGCCCCGAGCCGGCTCGACGAAGCCAAGAAGCTGGCCGAGGGCCTCATCAACCAGATGGATTCGGGCATGTCGGCAATGATCATTGGCTTCGCCGAGAAGCCGCGAGTAGTGCAGGAATTCACGTCGAACCGCCGCGTGCTCCGCGAGCGGCTGGCATCGATCCAACCCACGGCAAGTGGCACTAACCTAGCGAGTGCGCTCGAATTGGCCAATGGATTGGCGAACGCTGGCCGATCGACGCGAGCAGGAGGCGACGACGAGGCGACGTCCGCCGAGCCGCCACTCCCCACCGCGTACATTATCAGCGACGGCCGATTCGAGGACGTGGAAGGCGTCGCTGTCGACCATTTGAAGTTGGTGTACGTCCCCGTCGGCTCGTTCGACGCGCCGAACCTGGCGATTACGGCCCTCTCCGTGCGTCGGAACGATGAGCGCCCGGAAGAGCAGCAGGCGTTCGTGCAGGTGGCCAACTTCACGGGCAAGCCGCAAAGGGTGGTCGTCGATCTTACGCTCAACGGCCAATTCCTCGACGCGGCCGAGCTCGAAGTGCCGGCTGGCGAAACGTCGGGCCAGGTCTTTCCGCTCGCCGACGGGGCAGTCGGCGCGCTGTCAGCGCGGCTGAGGTATCGGCTCGATGGTGCGGCACGAGACTCACTTGTCCAAGACGACGTTGGATATGCAGCCCTCAACGACGCGGGAACCGGCAAGGTGCTGGTCGTTACGCCGGGCGACGCGGCACTCGAGCTGGCGCTCGGCACGAAGCGGGCCAGGCGACTGGCGACGATCACGTTCGTGCCCCCGGCAACGCTCGATTCGGCCGAGTATCGGCGCGACGCGGAAAACGGCGCGTACGACTTGATCGTTTACGACCAATGTGCTCCCGCGCAAATGCCGCGGGCGAACACTGTGTTCGTCGGCCGCTTGCCGGCGGGATCGGCGTGGAATCGACGCGAATACGCAAGCGGCGAAATTGACGCAGTACCAGGCGGGGCGGAGATGGTTGTCGGCCCTCAAATTGTCGATTGGGATCGTGCGAGCCCACTGCTCGCAAACGTCGAGTTGGGCGACGTGGAGATCGCCGATAGCCTCGTCGTCCGGCCACCCGCCGGGGGCGCCGCGCTGGTCGAATCGACCGTCGGACCGATCGCCGCGATCGCCCCGCGCGACAACTACCAGGACGCCGTCTTGGGCTTCGAGATCGTCGGCCGCAATGCCGCAGGTGCGGCGACCGCCAACACCAATTGGCCGATCAAATCGGCATTTCCGACCTTTTGGCTCAATGTGCTCGAATACTTGGCCTCGCCGAGCGAATTACAGGAGTCGACCGCGGTGCGGCCGGGCCGGCCGGTCCACCTCCATGCACCGGCCAACGTCGAACGGCTGACCGTGGTCGCACCAGGCGGCAGCGAAACGTCTGTCGAGCGGTCCGAACAGGGCACGTTCCAGTTCGCTGCGACCGACCGGCCGGGGGTCTACCAGGTTCGCCAGGGCGATACAGTGATCCAGCGGTTCGCGGTCGACCTGTTTGACCGAGCGGAGAGCAAGATCGGGGTCCGGCCGACCCAGGACCCGGGAAGTCAAACCGTGCGGCCAGCCGACGTCCGTATCGGTCGCGTCGACGTTGCGGCCACGACCGACCGCGCCCGGCTCGCCACGAGATTTGGAAGGTCCTGCTGGCGTGTGCCCTATTCGTTCTGGTGCTGGAATGGTATATCTACAACCGAAGGGTTTATCTTTAGTTGCCCGGCATGGCAGTTGCACTCGCAGATTCATGGAAGGGAGTTTCGGTTGACCATGCTTTCTAATCCACGTGCACCGCGGCTACGGCGTGAGCGGGCGACGACTTCCCCGGCACGCGACAAACGACCGCCGATGGAGGCGTTCAAGCGGTTCGTTCAAGACGACACGATCCATCGCATCAGCTTGGACGAGTATCAGGCGAAAGTGAAGGACGTGTACGGCGGCCCCAAGGGGGCTTTGCTGGCGACGGCCAGCATGTTGTCGCTCCATATTCCGCTCACCGAACGGCTATTCCGCACGCGAAAATTCGACCTCTCGGGCATGACGTCGATCCTCGACGTCGGCAGCGGCGCGGGTCAACTGGCACAACACTTGATCAACTTTGGCGACCGCGGCACGCAGATCACCTGCATCGACCTGTCGCAGCCGATGCTCCGTCGCGCACGCAATCGGCTCAAGGGGGGCGCCCCCAGTTACATCGCGGCCGACCTGACCGCCCTGCCCTTTGCCGACGAATCGTTCGACGGCATCACCTGTGGCTATGTGCTGGAGCACTTGCCCCAACCGCTCGTCGGGCTGACGGAGCTCGCCCGCGTCCTGCGGCGCGGCGGAAGGATGTTTCTGTTGGTGACGGAGGACAGCTTCTCCGGCGCCTGGACCAGCCGCATCTGGTGCTGCCGCACGCACAACCGCAAGGAATTGATGCGGCTCTGCGAGTCGCTAGATCTCCGTTGGAAGAAAGAGCTCTGGTTCACGCAATTGCATCGCGTGTTCCGCGCCGGCGGCATTTGTGTCGAGATCGAGAAGGCGTAGTCGTCGATGCATTCGTGTTGGCACTCTTGATCCGGGGGGCGCGCTCCGTGACTCGATGGAAACGCAATCAACTGCTGGCGATCGGAATCTCGCTCACCATGGTTTCCCAGATCTACGCTGCCTACGGGGCCTTTCAAACCGACGTCGACTTCCTGCGGCAGCACGTCGAGACGATCGTGCTCGGCGATGAGGCCGTTGGGCCGCGGGTGGCGATCGTACCGGCGTACCAGGGGCGGGTGATGACGTCGACGACCGGCGGCGACGAGCAGCCGAGTTTCGGCTGGATCAATTACACGCACATCGCCTCCGGCAAGTCGACGCCGCACATCAACGTGTACGGCGGCGAGGAGCGGTTCTGGCTGGGGCCTGAGGGAGGACAATTCAGCATCTTTTTTCCGCCCGGCGGCAAATTTGAGCTGGCCGATTGGCAGACGCCCGCGACGATCGATACCGAGCCGTTCGCAGTCGTCGACCAAAGCGCGTCGTCGGTCCGATTTCGCCACGACGCGGTGCTCAAGAACTTTTCGCGCAGCGAATTCAACGTCCGGGTCGACCGCCAGATCGAGCTGCTATCCCGGGCCAACGCAGAAAAATCGCTCGGCGAAAAACTCGGCGACGTACGAATGGTCGGATATCGATCGACGAATCGGCTGACCAATGTCGGCCGGCAAGATTGGAAGAAAGAGAGTGGCCTGCTCTCGATCTGGATGCTGGGCATGTACAAGCCGGGCGAGCGCACGACGGTCACGATTCCCTTTCGCCAGGGCGACGAAGCCGAGCTCGGGCCGATTGTGAACGACGCCTATTTTGGCAAGCCGCCTGCGGAGCGGCTAGTGATTGGCGACGGAGTGTTGTTTTTCTCGGGCGACGGCAAACATCGCAGCAAGATCGGCCTCTCGCCGCGACGGGCCCGCGACGTTGCCGGCAGCTGGGACGCCAACGCTGGCGTGCTCACCATCGTCAAGTACTCGCAGCCGGACCGGAGCGTCACCGACTACGTGAATTCGATGTGGGAGATTCAAGAACACCCTTATGACGGCGACGTGGTAAACTCCTACAACGACGGTCCTCCGGAACCGGGCGCGAAGCCGCTGGGGCCATTCTACGAACTCGAAACCTCAAGCCCGGCGCTTTCGCTCGCGGCCAGCCAATCGGCTGAGCACGTCCAGGAAACCTTTCATTTCGAGGGTGACCGGGCGAAGCTCAATGCCATCGCCAAGTCGGTGCTGGGCGTCACGCTGCAAGAAGTCGAAGCCGCGATCAAATAGACGTGGTTTAGATTTCCGTCTTTGCAGTTCCCCCAGGATACGGGTTGTAACGACCATGCGGAGAGAATCGGCGCCCGCGACGTGTTCTCACGTGTCGTACTACATCGGAATGACGCAACTGTGCCAGATGAGCACAGTGCTTACCCCCTTCATTTTGCACGCTACATTTGCACGGCAGCCAACACGGACCGACTTGTACCGCGTCACTTCTCGATGTAGGGGCAATTGCATGAGCGCGACCTCGCTAAGCGCACCGAACGTCAAGTCCGACATCCGGGCGATCCGTGAGCATTCGTCACCGACCTTGGTCGAATTCGACGAGGATGCAGTACGCAATCTGCTATTCCAAGCCGCGGGGCGGGAGCTGTCGCTGGTGGCCGCATCGGCCGGGCACTCGCTCCAAGGCCAGACCGTGGCAATTCGTCAATCGACCTCGGATTTCGACGAGATCATCGCGCGGATGGCCGGCGTGCTCGAGTGCGTGCGGCAAGTCGAGACGTCGGTCACCGAGGTAGTGCAGAACTCCGAAGTCACCTCGCACGAACTGGAAACGGTCAACACGCGAATGAAATCGCTGGAGACGCAGTTCCGATCGATCGACCGCCTCGTGACTTCAATCAACGAGATCGCCGACCAATCGCGGGTGCTCGCGCTGAACGCGACGATTGAAGCCGCCCGAGCAGGCGAGATGGGCAAAGGCTTTGGCGTGGTGGCCCGGGAGGTCAAGGAACTGGCTGGGACCACGAAGGAAATCAATGAAGAAGTCCGCGAAACATTGGGCCAAATCGACGTCGCCCTCCGCGAGCTATCGAATTCCATCGGCGAGTCGGTGAAGGTCATGCAGCATTCGACGGAAACCGTCAGCCTAACTCGCGAAAAAACCACCACGATCGACCTTGAGACGGCCCACTTCAACCGCCAGCTTCACACGTCGCTCGAGCACTTCCGCGAACTGTCGGACTCGTCGTCAACGGTCGACAACGAGATGCAGGAAGTCAGCACGATCGGCCAGACGTTTCACTATCTGCTGGAATTGATGGCTGCCCACGGCATCTTCGGCAAGGTGGTAGATCCGCTGGAGCGACTCGGGCCGTTGGTGGGCCAAAGCGAGTATTACAACGCCGCGCGGTTCAAGGCATCGGAGCCGGAGTACGTGCTGGCGGATGACGACATTCTGATCTCGGCGACCGACCCGAAGGGAGTCATTACATTTGCCAACAACCGCTTCTACGAGATTGCCGAATACAAGCAGGGAGAGTTGATGGGCCGGCCCCACAACGTGATCCGCCATCCCGACATGCCAAAGACGGCCTTCGCCGATCTATGGGCGGTGATCCAGGTGGGGAAAACATGGCAGGGTTACGTCAAGAACCGCTCCCAATACGGCCGCGGCTACTGGGTCAAAGCGAACGTGTTCCCTTGCTTCGAGAACGGAAAGATCGTCGGCTACATCTCGATTCGCACCAAGCCCGACCGGGCGCGAATCAACCAGGCGATCGAGGCCTATCGCCGCGTGCCGTGATTGGCTGCCGGATTCTCAATTTGCCGCGCTGAGCACCAACAGCGCGATCTCCGGCGGACAACGCCAGCGGATGGGCGCCAGGCTGCCGGTGCCGCGGCTGACGTGCAGGACGGAATTGCCGCGGCAGAAGGCGCCGCTGGCGTAGCGCGTGCCGGTCAGGCTCGGGGCGAGGATCGCGCCGAGCATGGGCAGCCGGACTTGTCCGCCGTGGTTGTGACCAGCGAGGATCAGGTCGAAGTCGTGCCGGCAGCCCCAGGCGAATCGGTCGGGCGCGTGGGCTAAGAGGACGCGAAGAGGCAAGCCGCTGGCGTCGCGTCGCGGGAATTCAGCGGGATTCGGCGCTGGGCCGAACCACGGCAACTCATTGCCGGCGATGACGATCGGCGTGTCGCGGACATTCGTCTCCCGCCAGCTGCCTCCGACGTGAACCAGCCCCAAATCGCTGAGTTCTCGGACGAGCCGGCGGTGGTCGATCCGCAGGTCGTGGTTGCCGAGCACATAGTAAACGCCTGCCGCGGCCCGCAGCGAGCCGAGCGTGTCGGGCACCCAGTCCATGCACTCCTCCCGCTCCACGAGATCGCCGGTCAGCAGGATGAGGTCGGGCTCGAGCGCGTTGACCGCCGCAACCATCTCGACGAAGTACTCCTTGGCGACGCGGCCCGACATATGGAGGTCGGTGACGTGAACGATGCGCAGTTCCCGGCCTTCTGGCATGCGCGGCAGCGCAATTCGCTTTTCGTGAACCTGCAGGTCAAGCACCTGGTTTCCCGGAATGCGGGCGAGCAACGAAGGAACGCCGGGAGCGGTCAGCTGCGCTCGATCGTGCTTTCCCATGTCGACGTGCGTGGTGTGGTTGGAATCGACCACGCCGCGCCGTTCGGGATGAAGCGTGATCCACAGCCGGTGCAACACCGCAAACACGCCGTAGACGGCGGAGCAGCCGACGTACGCCCAGCCGGCGGTCGCCGCGAGCCGGAGGCCGTACTGCGCCTGCAGCCAGAAACTAGCCGCGACGGCGAGCGGCAAACCAGCCAGCGCCGCCGCGCAGGCGATCGTCGCCGCGTCGACCCAGCGTCGCTCGATGCCCATACCGTGCAAGCGATTGACGATGGACGCCCAGAAAACAACGTGACCGACCGCGGCAAGCGCCACGAACAACAAGTAGATCATCGGCTTGCATCACGAATTTGCGCTCGTGCCGGTCGGCGCGCCGGCCACGAGCTGCTCGACCGTCTCCAACAATTGGTCGAGCCGAAACGGCTTATAGAGCACCGCCTGCAGGCCTGCCTGACGCGCTCGCACGATCGAATGGCCGGGATCGTAGCCAAAACCGGTCATCAGCGCCATCGGCACGACTTCCATCATCTCTTTGAGCTTCAACAGGAGGTCGTAACCAGACATGTCCGGCAGGCGAATGTCGGCGATGATCGCGTCGTAGCGCTGGTCGTTGGCCAGGCTGCGGACCATGAACTGGGCCTCGCTGCCGTCGTGGGCGGTTTCCACAATGCAGCCGTAACGGTCCAAGAGGGCATGGGCCGCGCTGCGGACCGATTCGTCGGCATCGACCACCAGTACGCGCTTGCCCACGAGCGAGGGGCGCAACTCGATGCGTGCGCCGCCCGGCTGGGCCTCGACCGGGGCCATCGACTGGCCGACCTTTTGGATCGTCTGCTTGATGTCGCGGGCGTTTCGCAAGATCGACTGCAGCCGTTCGACCACCTGCGGCTCGTGGCCGATGTAGCGCTCCATCACGTTGCAGGCGTCGTTCAGGATCACGTCGACCGGCAGCGCCACCGCGCTGTGAATCGCCTGGACGCTTGCCGCCGCGGTGCTAGCCTTCTCGGCCAGGAGCAGTTCGAGCGTGTTGAGCGCGGCGGCCACGTCGCGGGCAAAAATCTCGAGGAACTGCAAGTCGCTCTCGCTAAAGGCCCGCGGCTCCGTGCTCTCGACGTTGAACGTGCCGGTCACGCGGTCGTGCAGCAGGACGGGCACGGTAATCGAACTGCGGGCGTTCTGTGCCCCTTCGAGATAGAGCGGGTCTTCAAGCGTGTCTTCGCAGAGATAGCTCTTGCCGGTGGCCGCCACGAAGCCGGTCACGCCGTTGCCGGTGATCGAGGCCCTCAACTCGCGTTGGGCGGCCTGGTCCGTCATGCCGACGGCGAGCACGGGCTCGAGCACTCCGGACTTCGGGTCGAGCATGCGGATTTCGACGACGTTGTACTGGAGCACGTCCTGAGTGCAGTGCAAAATGTTCGATTTCAAGAGTCCGATTCGCTCGTCGATCGACATGTTGGCGACCTCTTCCGGCGTGAGATCGGCCAATTCGATGCCGGCCTGGTGGATCGCCGAAAGCTTTTGCTGTTGTAGCACGTCGGCTGTGACGTCGCGAATGGTGACGATCAAGTGCTGCGGCGGGCCGCCATTTTCGATCACGGGAATCGCGTGCACGCGGAAATAGCGGTGGTCGCAACGCAAAGTCGAACCGCTCGCCTGGCCCGTCGTGAAGGCCGTGTGGAAGGGGCAGAAGTCGGGCCCGATGATCTCGGGATTCCCCAGGACCTCGTAAAAATTGGCCCCCATCACGTCGTCGCGGCCGGTCCACTCGCGTAGTCGGCCGTTGCTCCAGAGAATCGTATTGTCGCCGGCCAGCAGCACGACGCCGTCGGGCATGCCCTGCAAGATGCGCTCGTTTTGCAGGAAGCGGCCGACGTCGATGACGGCGGAAAAATGGTCGGCGTCGGCGTAGATGCCGATGTAGTCGCCGTCGGCAAGCTCGGCTAAGGCCCGGGCGGGCGAATACACCTCGACGATCTCGAACTCGCCGCCCAATCGGTCGCGGAGCGCGACTTGCTCGTCGTGAGTGCCCCCGAGGCAGAGAATCTTCGGCATGCCTAACTCTCCCTGGCCTACCGCCGAAGCGTGACTCTCGTGAGTTGAAGTCGACTCGTACACGGTCTCACTTTCGCAGCGCTCGCGCCGACAACCGCGATCGCTCCCCGCAGTGCCGCGGAAAGTGGGGATACGTCGGGCCGTCCAGTCCGCACACCGAATTATAGGTGGCAGCGAAAACGCTAACAACCTGTTTGCACTGGGGCTAACATTTTACCTGTTTTTTTGACATCGGCAGCGGCGGGACCCGCAATTCATAGCGAGCGTCACACTTCCCGCAACTCGCAAAGGTTGACGCTCCCAACTCCGAATCTTCCGCATAACGCTACGCCGCTGCCGGCACGGAGCCGTTGTCGTCGACGGCGGGGTCCTGGTCGTCGCACCGGTTCGCCAGGGAGGAATGCGGCGGCCGCATGGTCCGCACCACCCGAACCACCCGCGTAATCGACGCCAGTTCGGCCGAATTGTTGCCACCGAGGGATGCCACCGGGAGCAAATAGCCTACAATTGCGCGGCAAAAATAACTGCACACCACCGCAAACGGCAATGCCCGACGGCGTGCCGGCCGACGGCATCGTTTCACACGCTGGAACACAAGAACCATGAACACCCACGGTCAGCAGAAAGCTCGTTTCCGAGTGAATCGTTCGACGCGGCGCGGTCGCCGAGGATTGACGGCCCTGGAATTCGTGGGCTGCCTGATGGCGCTGGTGGGCGGCGTGTGGCTGGGGGCCTTGTATCTCGGCGTTGACGTCCGACACGTCATCTTCGGCGCGCTCGCCGAGTCCAACCTAATGGACAAGGTGCCGGAAAAATGGCGGCCCGCGGAACCTGCCGAGGCAGATGCCCCGACGACCAAACAACTCGCGGAGTCGGTGCAGAAGGAATTGGTTGCGCTGCGGCAAGATATCGCCGCGCTGCGAACCTCTAAGTCCGATGGCCCCACCGCTCCGAGCGGAGAGGACGACGCCCAAAACACTCCGGCCGCCGACGCCCAACAACTAACCAAGCAGGCGACGCTGAAATACTGGGCTCGCCTGCAGGTCGTCATTCAAAACGAAGTCGCCTTGCAGCGCGACGCCGAATTGGCGGCCACCAACGGCAACGCGACCAAGGTCGCCGCCCTCAAGGGGCGTATTAGCCGGCTCACGGCCAGCGCAATTCGAGCTTTGCCGATCAGCAACGTGGATCCGGCCGCGGTGACACTGGCCAAGGACCTTGCCAACTGGTACGAGCAAGGTGCCCGCCTGTACGATCAGGCGGTGGCCATTTGGGAGTCGTCGGCGCGGAGTTCCGGCGGCGGGCAGCTTTCGAAAGAGTGGGAACAGGCTCAAACTCAGCATCGAAACGAAGGCCAACTCTTGGGGGACCAGGTGGCGGCCGTCCGTGATTCCTTAACAAGGCGTTTTGGAGAAGGTTTTGCCGTTTTTTCCAGGCTATAGGCCGCTGCCGCGACTGGCCGGAGGCGAATTGCCGCACGGCCAAGATCGCCGCCGACAGATTTGCAAATTGATCCGGATGCGAATACGATAGGGGTCGGTTTCGCCCCTCTGGAACAGACTACTTTTGACGGGAAGATGCCTAACATGCGAAGAGTCATGCGTTCGATTTTGGTCGGTCTGCTGGTGACGATGTTGATAGTCAGCCCCGCAGCGGCAAGCCGCTATTGTGGCTCGTTCGGCGGCGGCTGCTACGGTGGCGGCTGCTACGGCAGTTACTGCAACTCGGGCTGCTACGACTCGTGTTGCTACGATTGCGGCTACGTCGATTCCTGCTGCGGCTGCGAAGTGGTCGTGAGCGATTGCTGCGGCTGTCCCGACTGCGATTGCGACGACTGCGGCGGCTGCTCCGATTGCAGCCAACCCGGCGAGATGATGCCAGAACACGCGCCGGCGAACCAGCAACCGCTGCAGCCCGCGCCCGAACCGCCGGCTATGGCGCCGCATCCTTCGACGGTGAATCGGCCGACCACCGAACCGGCACCGACGTTGCCGCCGGATTCGATGCCCTCGACTACCGACTCCGACTTGCATGCCATGCCGCCGTCGACCGCTCCGGCCGACCGGTACGCACCGTCGCCGACGATGACCACGCCGGCCCCGGTCGCCGAGCCAATGACTCCTCCCGCGACTCAGCCCGCCGATTTGGGCCATGACATGTTCAGCGCACCGCCTGCAGTCGAGAAACCGCTGCCGGTCGAGGAACCGGCCACTCCGGCTGAGAGCAACGATTTCTTCAATACCCCCGCTGCATCGCCGCCCGCCGTGCCGGCCACCAAGCCGTCGACCTCGCCAATGGACGACGACCTGTTCGGCCCGCCGAGCGACAACACGAAGCCGGCCGAGCCGGTAACTCCCCCGGCCGAAGAGAAGAAAGCTGAGGACGACGACCTGTTCGGCAAGTCGCAAGCCATTCTCGAAATGCCGGGCGGACTGGCCAGCCACTCGCTGCGTCGCTGGGTCGACAACACCGGCGAGTTCTCCTGCCGTGGCCGCCTGATCCGCGTGCTCGACGGCAAGGTGCAACTGCTGAAGGACACCGGCCGCACGACCACCGTGCCGATCGGCCGCCTGAGCCAATCGGACTTCCAGTTCGTCAACCGCCAAGCGAGCGCCCAGAAGGCCGAAGCGATCAGCAAGACGGCCCAGGTGACGACCAGCTGGTCGAACTAGGTCGAGTTCGAGGTTGCCGTTCTGGTTGGGTGGCTGGGGTCGAGCGTCAGCGAGCCCCAGGACTCGACAAGCTGGGGGGCTCGGCCGAACCTCGACCCAAGCCACCCGGAAAACGAACCCAAGAACTGCTCAGAGCATCCCTCGGGGCGGCGGGTCGAAGCGCCGCTGCCGATGACAGCGGAGCGGGGACGTGATTGCCGAATGTTGTGGCAGAGTAGATTCGGGGGGATTGTTGATCGATGAATTCGATAACTCGAATCATCAATCATCATTCCCCGCTACCAGATGCGGCTGTCGGGATTCCACGGCCAGTAGGCCTTCTTCTTGCTGCCGAAGCGATATTCCAGGCCGAAGTTCAGCGTCAGGTTGTGCTGCGAGTTGACGCCGTGGCCGCCGATCGAGTACTGGTCGACGAATTCGATGCGAGCCGCCAAGAATCTCCGTAGCGAGTATTTGAAACCGACGCCAAACGGGATCGTGTAGACCCATTCGTCCCAGCGGGAGAATTGGTCCCTAGGAAAATCGAACTCCGAGTTGCCGACGCCGAATCGCCAATAGGGCCGCATATCCGCGTCGCCCCACGGATAGTACATGAAACTGTAGTTCCAGTTCACAAATCGTCCGGTGGTCGGCCTAATGGGAACCGTGTCGTTAGCCAACTCGGGCGTGGCATAGGAGTACTGAAATTCGCTGCCCCAGTAGTAGTCCCAATCCCAACCGTAAAAGATGCTACCCATCAAGTCGTTGTCGCGGCCGACGTGTGGGGCCACGGGATTGGTGAGCCACATCGGTCCGAGCGTGAAGCCGACGTACTTGGGGCGATTGAGCCAACTGGTGCCCACGAGCGGCCCACCCCAGCCGACGTTGCGGCCGTGCGTGTAGGAATGGCGGAAACCGAGCCGCGTCATCAGCGGGCAATAGGTGTCGGGCGGCGGCGGAGTTCGCGATGGATCCGCGAACATTCCTGGCTGAACGGCCCCACCCTCTTCCTGCATGATGTAGGGCAGGCCCTGGTCTTGCTCGTAGTCGAACGGGGCACCGCCGCTGTAGCCCACGTCCGGGCCAAATTCGACGTCGTTTGCATCGCCTTCTATCGTGCCGTCATCCGCCACGATCGTCGGCCCCTCTCCGCCGTCGATCGCCACGTCGGCGTCCGGCTGGGGCCCCACGAGGCTCAACTCCTGCCCGCTCGCGCCGAGCGCAGCCGCCAGCGCGACACACCACGCGACAATGGCGCAGCCGGCCCGGGCTCGAAGGATTCGCAGCACGAAACACACCACTCGCGTCTCCCGACGGATCGAGCGTAGATGAGAGGGGCAACGTCGGGCTTTGACGCCCAACCATTAACAGTTCGCAGCGTCGGCCACCAGCGGCGGGATTATGGCGGGAGGCATGCGCGGCGTCAATGCAAGCTGCGCTCGATTCGTGCGGTCGCGCGGTCGGCAGCGGCGAGCAAAACCTACTGGGCAGCGACTTTCTTGCCCGTGCCGCTAGCATCGACGGCGCCTTGGCCGTTGGATGTTGTGACGTCGGCAGGTTCCGCCGCCGGGGTCGTGACCGTCGTCGGCGCTTCGGTTTCCGCCGGCAGCACGGTCGCGTAGGCCGTCAGCGTGGCATCAAAGGTCTTGCCCAGATCGGTCGCGATGTGGATCGTTTCCTTCACGTCGCCGGAATCTTGAGTTGGGGCAAATATCACTTCCACCACGTGCCGAGCGCTCGACGCGTCGTCGGTCTTGAAATCAAACGCACCCGAAGGGCTGTCGACACCGACGATCTTGAACGGCTTCTTGCCACGCACGAGCACCTTCATTGGCACCTTCGCCCCGTGAGCCACCTCACCGAAACGCAATGCCTCCGGCGCCACGGAAATCTGCGGCACTACGCGGCCTTCGACGTGCAGCGGAATCCGCGGATTGCTGCTATCGTTTGTCACCAGCACCAGTTGCTCGTTAAAGTAACCGGCCGGCGCAGAGTCTTTCATCCGCACCAACAGGTCGTAGGCGACGCGGCCTTGAAGTCGTTGGGTCTCGGTAAGCTCGACTTCCAAGTCTTCGCTCGCGCCGCGGACGTCAGTGACTTTCCAGTCTGACCGGCCGGCATAGGTCACGCGGACCTGTTGCTCGGCCTTGGTGCCCTGGTCGATGCCGTCGAACTTGATCGCGCCAGGCTGAAACACGACGTCGCTGCGGATGTCGCCGTGGACGTACAACTGGGCTTCGCCGTGGCGAATGACGCCGTTGTCGTTCCACTGAACGTCGACCGTCAGCGTGGCGCTGTGGACGCCGTCGAAGGTCCGCGTATTAAAGGTGGCGACCACGTAGCCGACGTCGCCCGTCTTGAGCACCTTGTTTTCGAGCGTCGGCGTGGTACAGCCGCAGCTCGAACGCACGCTCACCATCTCGACGTCCTGCTTGTAGATGTTTTTGACGGGAAACTTGTAGACCGTGTCGCTGCCGCGGGCGACCGTGCCGAAATCGTGCTCCTTTTCGGCGAACATTTTCGAGGCCCAGGCTTGGGCCGAAGCTTGCTCCGCAGCCAACATCGCGGCGACGACTGCCAAAACACTCACTGCACGCATACGCATGGAACCGACTCCCCTTGAGGCCCCGTACTGAAAAATTTCACTGGTTGAACGGCACGACGGGCGACAATTAAACGTATTTATCGGCGCCCGGCTTGCCACAATTATAGGCCTCGATTTTTGCACGGAGCGACCGCCGCGCCGGGATTCTTGGTGAAAAACGGTTTACGTTCTACCAATAGGCTGCCGGTGGCAACCCCGACTCGCCGCCAGACGGCCAAGTGCCTAAAATTGTGGGCGGGCGGTACCGGCCGCCCGCGTGATTTGGGTTTGGGTAAAACAGCAGGCTTTGCTTCGCATGATCCATTTGATCGCCAGCGTGCGGTCGAGTTAGGCGGCGTAACCGTCACGATCCGCTTGCACGGCAAACCATGACCAATGTACACCATTCATCAAGATTGGTCTGCCAACCGGGATTGGCGGCGATCATCATCCTGGCCGTGGCCTGCCAGGCGTCCGCCCAGGGCCTGCTTGACCCTCCCGCGATTGAACGGGCCGCAGAGGCGCACCCCTATCCCCGTCGCGTACCCGCGCCCTCGCTCGAAGGCGATTTCGAGTGGGTCAACACCACCCGGCCTCTCTCGCTCGCCGACCTCCGCGGCAAGTTCGTGCTGATCGACTTCTGGACATTCTGCTGCATCAACTGCATGCACATACTGCCCGAGCTCAAGAAGCTCGAGCACGCCTATCCCAATGAGCTGGTGGTGGTCGGCGTCCACTCGGCCAAGTTCGAGGGCGAACAGGAGAGCGGCAACATCCGCGAGGCCGTCGAGCGCTACGAGATCGAGCATCCGGTCGTCAACGACGCGAAAAGGACGATCTGGAACCGCTACGGCATCCAAAGCTGGCCGACCTTGGTGCTGATCGACCCGGAAGGTCAGGCGGTGTGGGTCGGCAGCGGCGAGCGAAAATTCGAGGACGTGAAGGCGATTATCGATCGCGGCCTGCCCTACTACCGCAGCCGCGGCTTGCTCAAGACGGCGCCCTTCGATTTCATCGTGAAGCCGAAGCCGGCAACGACGCCGCTGAGATTTCCCGGCAAGGTCCTCGCCGACGAGACGGGCGGCCGGCTGTTCGTCGCCGACAGCAATCACAATCGAATCGTCGTCGCCGACCTGGCGGGCAAGGTTCAGGCGGTGATCGGCTCGGGCGCAATTGGCCGCGCCGATGGCACGTTTGCCGGGGCGAGTTTCCACCATCTGCAGGGCATGGCGTTGGCTGGCAACATGTTGTACGTCGCCGACACGGAGAACCAACTCCTGCGACGAGTCGATCTCGACGCCCGAACGGTGACCACCATCGCCGGCACCGGCGCACAAGGCGACGGCTTCCCCGGGCCGTTGCCCGACGGACGATTCGCCGGGCCGCCGCTCGCAACGCCGCTCAACAGCCCCTGGGCATTGTGGGTCCACGGTTTCGACTTGTACATCGCCATGGCCGGATCGCACCAAATCTGGAAGTTGCCGCTCGCCGGCGGCGTGATCGGGCCCTATGCCGGTAACGGCCGCGAAGACGTCGCCGGCGGTCGGCTGCTGCCCACTCGCCCCTATGCCACCGGCTCGGCGTCCTTTGCCCAACCGAGCGGCCTCGCGTCCAACGGCAGTCGGCTCTTCGTCGCCGACAGCGAAGGAAGCGCCATTCGATCGGTTCCCTTCGATCCGGCTGGCCGCGTCGAAACGCTCGTCGGCGTGCCTGGCTCGCTGTTCGACTTCGGCGACGTCGATGGCGTGGGGAACACGACACGGCTGCAGCACCCGCTGGGCGTCGTGTTGTATCGCGGCAAGCTCTACGTGGCCGACACGTACAACAACAAAGTGAAGGTCCTCGACCTGGCCACGCGGAGTTGCGAGACACTGGCCGGCACGGGAAAAGTCGGCCATGACGACGCGGCCGTCGGCAAGCCGGCCACGTTCAACGAACCGGCCGGAATCACGGCAGCAGATGGCAAACTGTACGTCGCCGACACCAATAATCACGCAATTCGCGTGATAGATTTGACAAACGGCAATCGAGTGTCGACACTCTCCCTCTCGGGATTTGCCGCTCCCACGACTGCGGAGCCCCGCCCGTAGCCGCTTCGTGTCGATGAAGTCCTCATTCCCGCCAGAGACTTCGCTAGCACTCCAGCCAATGAGGTCGAGTATGTGCGACTCCCACTTCAAATCACGCAGTCGTCTTCGACGTCTAGCTGGGCAGGTACTCGTCGCATGGATCGTTGGGATGCTGACGGTCACCAACTCCTGCGGTCAGACGACGGCTCTCTACGATGCATCCTATGGTCTGAATTTCATGGACCCGGATTCCTTCTGGGGATGGACTCCCCATAACATCGCTTCCGGCTTCGGCTCCGGTTTTCCACTTGCACCTGATCCAGGTACCAGACTGAATGCATCGGCGATCGACGATAATTCGACGTCGACTTCAAACCCGTTTTACTCTCAGTGCGTCGATGTCCCCCTTCCGACCGGCGTCTGCAGCGTCGGGCCGGTTCGAGACGCCGCTAAACAATACGGTTGGCGCTACTCGACTAGCGCGCGATTCGCAATCGACCACAGCACGGCTGCCAGCATGGGCCTGTCGCTCTGGCTCGACAATCGCGGCTATTTCGTGCTCTTTGAACTGGACAGCAACGGCGACCTCCGCGCAACAATACTCAACCCGACGACGACAGTCACGCTCACTTCCGGCGGAACGGGTGACGACGATTACCACGACATTGCACTCGTCTATCATCCCGGCGCGCAAAGCGTTTCGTTCGAGTTCGACGGCGTTGTTCGTGGTTCCAGCGTTGGGGCGATAAGTACGCACGACAACGCAATGCTCTGGGGCAACCTTTCCGGCGAGTGGTCGCGTTGGACAAATGAACTTTCACAGGGTCGAATTCGAGATCCTGTTGCCCGGTGACTACAATCGCGACGGGCGCGTCGACGCGGCGGACTACACGATGTGGCGCAATTCGCTGGGGACCAATCGTGCGGCGGCTGACGGCGACGGCAATGGAATCGTCAACAACGCCGACTACGCATACTGGAAGAGCCACTTCGGCAATCGGAGCCGCGTTTCGGCTTTGGCGCCGGCTCGGAAGGCGTCGTCCCGGAGCCCTCTGGATTTCTCCTGGCACTCGCGGGAATCGCCTGCAATCCTCGCACTCGATCGGCGGCGAGCGGGATCGCCCCCTTCCGCAAACTAGTCCGCCGCACCTAGAATCGGGGCATGGCCGAGTTTGACACCGTGGCGATCGTGGGCGTCGGGCTGATCGGAGGATCGATTGGCCGGGCCCTGCGCGAACGGAAGTTGGCCCGCGAAGTCGTCGGCATCGGGCGGCGCGAGGCCGGGCTACAGTCGGCCCAAGAGCTCGGGGCCATCGACCGCGGCACGACTGAATTTGCACGAGGGCGTCGCCGACGCCCAGCTGGTCGTGGTTTGCACGCCGGTCGACTCGATCGTCGACTTTGTCAGCCAGGCAGCAGCCGCGTCGGCCAATCGCTCGCTCGATCACCGACGCGGGCAGCACGAAGGGCGAGATCGTCCGCGAGCGTCGAGGCTCTGTTGGTCGACCGCCGCGACGGGCCGCGGTTTGTCGGCAGCCATCCGCTCGCCGGCGACCACCGCACCGGCGTCGAGTATGCCCGCGGCGATCTGTTCGAGGGCCGCAAAGTGGTCGTCACGCCGACCGAGAAGACCCATCGTGCGGCCGTGCTGGAAATCAGCGGTTTTTGGCAGAGCCTGGGCGCCGACGTCGTCACCATGACGCCCGGACGAACACGACCCGCGCTCGCCGCGACCAGTCATTTGCCCCACCTGATTGCCGCCGCCCTGGCCCTGGCGACGCCGAAAGAATTGCTCCCCTTGGCGGCAAGCGGTTGGCGAGATACAACGCGGGTGGCCGGCGGCGACCCGGAAATGTGGCGGGCGATTTTCGCCACGAATCGGCAGGAAGTGCTCGACGCCCTGAAGCGATTCGAGCGTTGGACCGGCGAAATCCGCGAAGTGCTGGCCCTCGGCCAGGACGAGCGGCTGCTGCGAATCCTCGAGCGGGCGAACTGGATGAAAGCGAATCGTGACTCTCTGGGAGATTGACATCCATCCGGCCAACGGCGAAGCGGATCGTGCCGCCCTGCGCGTCGCGGCGGCTGCCCGCGAGTTGGGACTGGCCCAGGATTTGAGCGTCGCCGCTGCCCGCGGCTTTCTGGTGCAAGGCACCGGGCTCGACCGAACGCAAGTCGAACGGTTGGCCAGTCGAGCTGTTGGCCGACTTGGTGGTGGAAACGCCGGTTTGTGCCGAAAGTGGCGATCGGCGGCTGATGGCCCCACCGGAGCGATTGGCGTCAAAGGATGCCAATGAAACATGCGTCACGGTACTGTTGAAGCCCGGCGTGATGGACCCCGTGGCCCAGAGCACGCTTTCGGCGGCGGCCGATTTGGGCGTGCCGCTCGAAGCGGTCTCCACGCTTCGCAAGTATTGGTTTGCGGGCGCGAGCGAGGCGGTAGTCAAGCGCGTGAGCGAGCGGCTGCTGGCCAACGACGCCATCGAGCAGGTCGTCGTCGGACCGCTGCCGCTGAAGCGGCTGGATTTTCGGCCGGCCCTATCAGTTCGAATTTCGGACCGTGGCCATCCGCGAGCTGGACGACGATGCCTTGGTGCGGCTCAGCCGCGAGGGGCAACTCTACCTGCAGCTGGCCGAGATGCAGACGATCCGTGCGTATTTCTGCGAGCTGGGCCGCGACCCGACCGACGTCGAGCTGGAAACGATCGCCCAAACCTGGAGCGAGCATTGCAGCCACAAGACGCTGGCCGGCCGGATCGCCTACCGCGACGAGCAGGGCGAGCGGCAATTCGAGAACATGCTCAAGGAGACGATCTTCGCGGCGACGCAGGCGTTGCGCAAACAATGGGGCAGCGACGACTGGTGCGTCAGCGTGTTCAAGGACAATGCCGGCATCGTGCGGTTCGACGAGCGGTTCAACATCGCCTTCAAGGTCGAAACGCACAATCATCCGTCGGCGCTGGAGCCCTACGGCGGGGCGAACACGGGCGTCGGCGGCGTGATCCGCGACATCATGGGCACCGGCCTGGGGGCCAAGCCGATCTGCAACACCGACGTGTTTTGCTTCGCCCCGCCCGACACGCCGGCGCGAGACGCTCCCGCCGGGCGTGTTGCATCCCGCAGCGCGTGATGCAGCGGCGTCGTCGAGCGGCGTGCGCGACTACGGCAACCGGATGGGCATCCCCACGGTGAACGGCGCGGTCTATTTCGACGAACGCTACCTCGGCAATCCGCTCGTCTACTGCGGCAACGTCGGCCTGCTTCCGCGCGACAAATCGCACAAGGAGACGCAGCCGGGCGATTTGATCGTGTCGATTGGCGGCCGCACCGGCCGCGACGGCATCCACGGCGCGACGTTCTCCAGCGCCGAGCTCACGCAGCCACAGCGAGATGCTCTCCGGCGGGGCGGTGCAGATCGGCAATGCGATCGAAGAGAAGAAGGTGCTCGACGTGCTGCTCGCGGCCCGCGACCGCGGCCTGTACACGGCCGTGACCGACTGCGGCGCCGGCGGGTTCAGCAGCGCGGTCGGCGAGATGGGCGAGAAGATCGGCGCCGAGGTCGAGCTCGAAAAGGCGCCGCTCAAATACGAAGGGCTGTCGTACACCGAGATCTGGATCTCCGAGGCCCAGGAGCGGATGGTCGTCTCCGTGCCGCGAGGACAAGTGGCCGGAGCTGCACGCAGCTGTGCGAGTCGGAAGGCGTCGAGGCGACCGCGATCGGCCGCTTCGTGCCGACCGGCCGGTTGCGGCTGAGCTACCAGCGGCACGCAGGTCGCCGACCTCGACATGAAGTTCCTGCACAAGGGCCGGCCGCCGGTGGTGCGGCAGGCGGTGTTTGCCGCCAGCTAAACCGCAAGCTAATGGTGCTGCCCAAGCGAAGCGAGTTCACGCAGGACTTGTTGACGATACTTGGGCTCGCCGAACGTTGCCAGCAAGGAATGGATCATTCGCCAGTACGACCACGAGGTGCAGGGCGGCAGCGTCGTGAAGCCGCTGGTCGGCGTCGAGCGCGACGGGCCGAGCGACGCGGCCGTGCTGCGGCCGGTGCTCGCATTCGCGCCGCGGCATCGTGATCGCCTGCGGCATGAATCCGCACTACGGCGACTTCGACACCTACCACATGGCCGCCAGCGCGATCGACGAGGCGGTGCGAAATTGCGTGGCCGTGGGGGCCGACCCGCGGCGGATCGCGATCCTCGACAACTTCTGCTGGGGCGATTGCGAAAAGCCCGAAACGCTCGGCAGCCTGGTCCGCGCCGCCCTGGCCTGCCACGACCTGTCGCTCGCGCTGGGCACGCCGTTCATCAGCGGCAAGGACAGCCTCAACAACGAATTCAGCTACACCGACGCGGCCGGCGCGCGACAGACGATCGCCATCCCGCCGACGCTGCTTGATCAGCGCGATGGGCCAGATCGACGACGTCGCGCGATGCGTCACGATGGACCTCAAGTCAGCCGGGCAACTTGCTCTACCTCGTCGGCGAGACGAAGGACGAACTGGGCGGTTCGCATTTTGCGCTGGTCAACGATTTAGCCGGCGGGCAGGTGCCGACGGTCGATCCGAAGATGGCCAAGACAGACATTCGCGGCGATGCACGCGGCGATCCATGCCGGGCTGGTGCGAGCGTGCCACGATTTGAGCGAAGGCGGCCTGGCCGTCGCGCTTAGCCGAAATGGCCTTTGCCGGCGGGCTCGGCGTACGAGTCGAGCTTGGCTGACAGTCGATCGAGCCGGCCGTGGCGCTGTTCAGCGAATCGAACACGCGATTCGTCTGCGAAGTCGAAGCGCGACCAAGCCGCCGCCTTCGAGCAAACGCTCGCCGGCGTGCCGCTCGACGAAAATCGGCAGTGTGACGGACAGCTGCTCGACTCGTAATCTTCGTGCGGCGGCAAACCACGTGGTCGACGCCGACATTGCCGAGCTCAAAGAGGCTTGGCAAGCACCGCTGAGATGGTAAACAAAGTACGTTATGCTTTTACCTGACACGAATGTGCTATAACGCCAGGCTGGTAAGCCTAACTATGACTATGCCACCTCGCGTCCTTATCCTGCGAGCCCCCGGCACCAATTGCGACGAGGAAACCGCGCATGCGTTCGCGCTCGCCGGCGGGACGCCCGAGCGGTGGCACGTGAATCGGTTGCTCGAAGAACCGCAGAAGGCGGCCGAGTTCCAGATCCTCTGCATCCCGGGCGGCTTCAGCTACGGCGACGACATGGCGGCCGGCCGGATCCTCGGCAACCAAATCCGCCACCACCTGGCCGACGCGCTGCAAAGTTCCGCGACGCCGGCAAGCTGATCCTCGGCATCTGCAACGGATTTCAGATGCTGCTCAAGACGGGACTGCTGCTCGCAAGCGACGCGGCGGGCCCGGTGGCGACGCTCGCGGCGAACGAGTCGGGCAAATTCGAAGACCGCTGGGTGCGGCTCGGCGGCGACCGGCGGAAAGTGTGTGTTCCTCAGCCGGCATCGACGAGCTGGAGCTGCCGGTGGCCCACGGCGAGGGACGGTTCGTGCCGCGGGACGAGAAGGTGCTCGAATCGCTGCGGGAGAATGGGCAATTGGTGCTGAAGTACGCTCCGATTGCGGATTGCGGATTGCGGATTGCGGATTCGAAGACACAATCCGCAATCCGAAATCCGAAATCCGAAATCGCTTCCCCAGTCCCCTATCCCGACAACCCCAACGGCGCGATCGACGACGTGGCGGGCGTGTGCGACACGACGGGCCGCGTGTTCGGCCTGATGCCCCACCCCGAGCGCTTCGTCGATCCGACGCAGCATCCGACCTGGACCCGCGGGCCTCAGCGCGAGGTCGGCGAGGGCTTGCGCGATGTTCCAGAACGCGGTGCGGTATTTTTCCTGAGACTCAGCTGGCGGTGACGCCCCATAGGCTGCCAAACGGACGGGCGATACGGCCAGTGGCTCGCTAAATGTCACGCCCTACGAATACGTATTCCGAGCGATACGATGATATTGGAGACTACCAATCCGAGAACCGCTGGCTCGGGGACGGTTCCGCCCACCGCGGCCGCTCCCGCCGCAGTGCCAAAGTTCGCTTTCCACGTGTTGTACTGAGCCAGTCCGATCACTCCGCCGTCGACGTCGTTTGGCAGCGTGCCCGCGGCAGCGCCCAAGTTGTTGCGCCACACGGTGTAGTCGGCCGCGTCGACAACGCCGTTATCGTTGTAGTCGCCGTCCGGTCCGGGCACCGGTGCTCCCACAAACGTCAGCGCCGTGAAGGCGAAATCGACGTACAGCGCGACCTGGTACGTGTCGAATCCCTTCAGCAAGGCGGTGCTGCCCCAGGTGTTTGGCGATTCGTCGTAGGAAAACGATTGTCCGCCGTAGCCGGACGCGTCGAAGGCGAGCGGATCGTTGAAGCCGTCTTCGCCGTTCAACAGCGGCATAATCTCCAGCGACGCGCCGGCGCCTGCCGTGTTGGCCAGCAGTTTGAAAGTCAGCGAGGTCAGGTTGAACACGTCGCCATCGACGCGGGAGAGCGTGATTCGTGCTTTGTAGTCGGTCACGCCCGGCGGCGGCGTCGTCACGCTCTGAGCTTCCACGCCCTGTGGCCAAGGGACGCTGACTTGGCGACCAATGATCTGTCCCGTTCCGCCGGTGAAGAGCTTGTCGCGTGTGTACGTGAACAGGTATCCGTTGCTGCGGATCGTGTCCAAGGTGACGCCCAATTCGATGGGCGTGGCCACTTGCGAGCTGTCGAAAAACACGGTCGACCCCGCGGTGGCCGTCGAGATGGCGACGCTCCCCAAGGCGAGCATGCTGGCAACAACGATAGCGCTGGCGGAGAAAAAAAAGCGAATCATAGCACACTCCCCGACGCCAAATCGCGCCGACCTGCGCTGCCATCCCCAGGAACCTGTTCCATTGCGCTCGGTGGCTCCGCTTGACACATCGTCCAGACGTTTTCTGAGGGCAATCCAACCGGCCACTTGTGCGTGCATTCCTCGTGCCAGAACGGGCACTTAACCGATTGGCATGTATGGAATGAACTTGGTAGATCGTTGGCCGGAAAATGGGCAAGCCTATGCGTCTACAGGGCGCGACGATCCAATCCAAAATGGACCTGAAAACGCCGGCACGTTTCGTTTTTTGAGTTCGGCAAACGGACGGACCGCGCGTTTCCGCTATCGATCATTCGTGTACGTCCCCGTTTCCCGCGAAGGATACTGCTGCATTCTGCATCCTGAATTCGAAGGAGTCGGCCCTGGAACCTGCTGCGGGCATGATCGCTTGGCAATCTATAGCCCGAGACTGCTACTTCAAATCAATCGCCGCCGAGTCTGGCAGGAAATGGTGGTACGAGTTGACGTAGAGCGCGAACTTGAGTTCGCCGGTGGGCGTTCGCTGGACGATCCAATCCTCGCCCACGATCGCTTTGATAAGGGCGCCGCTGGCCGAATCAACCAGCCGACCTTGCCAATAGACGGCCCCGACCGCGTGCACGCGTTCTGGCTCGTCGCAAAGCGGCGTGATCTTCCACTCGGCACAGACCTCGTGCCGCTCGTCGGCGAGCTTCTGATGGATTTCGTAGTTCTGCTCCATCGAAATATCCTCGCCGTGCAGGATATAGATCCGCGGATCCGGATGCAGGAAGAACGCCGCCTGCTGGGCGGCCGACCCCTTGTCGATCATCACGACCTCGTGAAATCGCTTCGCCAGCGCGATGATCTCGTCTTTGGTGATGGCCATGAGATTTGGTTCCTTGTTCGAGAGATATGAACTTTAATCCCACCTGGCGTCCCAAGGCAATCGCGGCATTGCTGCTTGACTGTTTGGCACTCTATGGGGCCAGCACGACCGCTCCGAGAGCCCCAGCACAGCCTGCCACTTAAAACGCTCGTCAGTTTGGCACTCGATGGCGACGATTACTCGCTCTCCGGCGTCGACGCGGTACATTCGTTAAACCGACAATGCCGCTCGCGGCTACGTTGGTTCGTCTGGGGGAGGCATCCGCTCGCTGATCCACCACGCCAGTCGACCCAGCAAGCGCATTTGGACGATTAGCGCGGCAACGACTAGCGGCGACAGAATCCAGAGAAGCGTGGGAACCTCTTGGACGCCAGGCCGCATCGCAATGACCAGCGCCCAGGCGGCGGCGCCCACGACGGCGGCGAGAGCCATCGCCTGGGAGTAGAACAATAGCCATGGTCCGGCGCAACGTCCGAGGCTGCTCAGGAGTCGCGGTGAAATCACGGCCAGTGGCGACGCTTCCAGGAGGGTCGAAAGCAGCGTTATCGGCAGGATGACGACAACGACGGCGCCGACGATCGCCACGGCAGCAACTGGCTCGAGTGAAACCAATTGAACCAAGTACCATGCCGCCCGACCGCAAAGGCCCGCCACGCTGATTGCCATGACGAAGCTGAATAATTCGGGGAACCAGTCGAAGGCCGTCAATTGTGGAGGCTGGAGGATTCTGTCTTCGCCCTCGGCGCTGTCGCCGATGATGGCAACGAAGAATGGTCCGGCAATCGCAAGCCAAGCGGCGGCAAGGATGATGCCAAACACAGTAAAAATCAGTTTGATTGCCTCTGCCTGGCCTTGGATCGGCGTCAGCAGCGACTCGACCAAAAACTGTCCGGCGATACCGAGCACAATCGACAGAAGAACCCAGCGGGCAATGACTTCCTGAGTCACCAGCATCCGCCGGACGCCGGTGACCAGCGGCCAACTCGGCATGATGGGCCGACCGCGAACGTCGCGCTGCGGCCCGCTCGTGATGCCGCGAGCGGCCAGCTCGGCCTGCCGGACACTTTCTATCTCGCGTTCTTCTTCATAGAGCAGGGGCCGTCGGACGGGGATTGGCACCGGCGGTCGTTCACCGGGGTCGAGCGCGGCGTCGATTTGAAGATCATCGCCGTCGCTCGTCAGCACCGAGACGATTTTCGCGGGTGCTTCCGCCGGCGGCACGAGGTTCAGCGTACCGCAGTCGGGGCACTTCAGTTTTTTCCCGACCTGATCTTCGTCGCTTGCATCCGCGACTGGCACAACCGGCAGACGACCGCGATGTACTTTGGCTGGGCCGCGAGCATCTCGGCCACCGACGGTGCTTCGTCGACGCCCCACAGCTCGTATTGCTCGCCTTCCATCGCGGCCGGCGGCTTCTTCGGCTTCACTGGCTCCGGCTGCGGCACGACGATTCCGCGCCGCAGTCGGGACACTTGATCGACTTGCCCACTTGATCGGCCCGGCCGTACATCAGCGTCTGACAAACGCGGCAGACGACGGGGATGTGCTGCGGTACGGGCTCGTCCGGCGGCGACTCCGGCCGGGCACGCGAAACACCGCGTCGCACTTCGCACAGCGACCCTTGCGGCCCGCCATTTCCGCGCGACCTGGAAATGCGCGCCACAGCTGGGGCAAGTAACCGCCAGAGATTCGGTAGATGGAGTTGCCATAATCGGCTGGTCCGCGGTGACGTGTTGGCATTCAGTCTACCACGCCGCGCTGCGGCAACTTCCACGCGAATCGGCGAGCCTTCTACAATTCAAGCCCCGGCTCCCTGACTCCTGAACTCCCGACTCCTGACTCCCGACCCTTCCCATGTGCCAAGGCATCTTCGGTCACGACGACGTTGCCGAGCACTTTCCGCCGCGGTCCGCCGCAACCGGCTGGCGAGCACGTACTTGTTCGTCGGCCCGGCGGGAATCGGCAAACGGCGTTTTGCGCTCGCCCTGGCCAAGGCGATGTTGTGCAAAACCCGACGGTCGATGCCGCTGGAACCGTGTGGCCGGTGCGAATCGTGCCGGCTGTTCGCCGCGGGCAGCCATCCCGACCTCGACGTGGTCGGCCTGCCGAAGGATAAATCGACGCTGCCGCTCGAATTATTCATTGGCGACAAGGAGCATCGCAATCAGGATGGCCTCTGCCACCGGATCGCCTTCCGGCCATTTTTCGGCGGGCGGAAGGTGGCGATCATCGACGATGCCGATCGCTTCAGCCAGGAGAGCGCGAACTGCCTGCTCAAAACGCTCGAAGAGCCGCCGCCGCGGTCGTTGATGATCCTCATCGGCACCAGCCCCAGCAAGCAGCTGCCGACGATCCGCTCGCGGTCGCAGGTCGTGCGGTTTCAACCGCTCGAGCGGCGGGACTCTCGCCGAGATCCTGCTCCGACCGGCGTCGCCGACCGACACCGAACAGTCTGTCCGCTTGGCAGCCTATGGCGAGGGGAGCGTCGAGCGAGCCCGCGAGATCAGCGATCCGGCCCTCTGGCAATTTCGAGCCCAACTGCTGCACGATCTGTCGTCTGCGGCACCCAATCCCGTGCGCCTGGCCAAAGCGATTCAGACGTTCGTCGACGATGCCGGCAAAGAGGCCTCCGAGCGGCGCGAGCGATTGCGGACCGTCGTCGCGTTCGCCGAGGAATTCTATCGCGGCCTGATGCGAGCCGAAGCGGGCAGCGACGTCGGCGGCGACGACTTGCTCTGGCGTCGCTCGCCAAAGCGGCAGATAATCTCGCCGGCCGGCCGCGCATCGGCGCGCTCGATGCCTGACTGGCCGTCGAGCACGCCGACCGAAATGCCAACCTCGCGCTGGTGATCCAGCGGTGGTGTGAGGAAATTGCCGGTCGTACCGTCGCGGCTTAGCAAATTGCCCCGCCTCTGTGTGGGAATCAGCCGCCGAATTCTCGCCTCGCACGCTGATTTGGCACTTGCTGGGATCCTCCCCATAGTCGGTCCTTTGGGTGTGTGCTACATTTACATACCCATTGCCGAAACTCAGCCTTCGGCCATCCTTAAGTTGGTTAATCCTAAGGGTTTACGCAGTCAATAATCGAGAAAATGATGCGCAATTTGACGAATCACGTCTGGCCGCTTTGTGGGTGCTGTTCCGCTGGGCCGCGGCCCTTGTCGCCGCTTTTCTTCGTGCTCTTTCGAGCACGATCGCGACGGCCAATGAAGCGAGCATGATCCTGCCCGACGTCGGCTCCGTGTCGTTCTCGGGATACACGGGTCGGCAGCTTCTGCTGGCCGGCTTGGGCGTATGCGGGCTCGGCGCGCTGTTCGGCCTGGTGATGTTCGTCAAGCTCCGCAATCTTCCCGTGCATCAATCGATGCGCGATGTCTCGGAATTGATCTACGAAACGTGCAAGACGTACTTAGTTACTCAGGGCAAGTTCATCTTGCTCTTGGAGTTGTTCATCGGTGCCGTGATGGTCGTCTACTTCGGCTGGCTCCGCGGCGCGGAATTCACGCCGATCAAGACAGCGATCATCGTGGCGTTCAGCCTGGTTGGCATCGCCGGCAGCTACGGCGTGGCCTGGTTCGGCATCCGCATTAATACCTACGCGAACTCTCGCTGCGCATTTGCGAGCCTGGCCGGGAAGCCCTACCCGATCTATGCGATACCCCTGCAGGCCGGCATCAGCATCGGCACGCTGCTGATTTGCGTCGAGCTGGCGATCATGCTCTCGATCCTGCTGTTTGTGCCGGGCGAGTTTGCCGGGCCCTGTTTCATCGGCTTCGCCATCGGCGAGTCGCTCGGTGCCGCCGCCCTCCGCATCGCCGGCGGTATTTTCACGAAAATCGCCGACATCGGCGCCGACCTGATGAAGATCGTCTTCAAGATCGAGGAAGATGATGCCCGCAATCCCGGCGTGATCGCCGACTGCACGGGCGACAACGCGGGCGACTCGGTCGGCCCGACGGCCGACGGCTTCGAGACCTATGGCGTCACGGGCGTGGCGCTGATCGTGTTCATCCTGCTGGCGGTTCAGCCAGGAATTGCAGGTGCAGCTGCTGGTGTGGATCTTCGTGATGCGGGTGATGATGGTGATTACCAGCATCCTGGCCTACGGCGTCAACCAGGTGGTGGCCCGCGGCAAAATACGTCCCACGCGGACCACATGGACTTCGAGAAGCCGCTCACCTCGCTGGTCTGGCTCACCTCGCTGATTTCGGTCGCCATCACCTACGCGGTTTCCTACTTGTTGATTCACGACATCGGCGACGGCACGATCTGGTGGAAGCTCTCGACGATCATCACCTGCGGCACGCTCGCCGGGGCAATCATCCCCGAGTGTGTGAAAGCCTTCACGTCGACCAGCTCGGGCCATGTCCGCGAAATCGTTTCTTCCTCGAAGGAAGGCGGGGCGTCGCTCAACATCCTCTCCGGCTTCATTGCCGGCAACTTCAGCGCCTACTGGATGGGCCTGGCGATCGTCGGCCTGATGGCGATTGGCTACGGCGTCAGCGAGCAAGGCTCGAGCAGCTTGATGCTCGCGCCGTCGGTCTTTGCGTTCGGACTCGTGGCGTTCGGCTTCCTCGGGATGGGACCGGTGACGATCGCCGTCGATTCGTACGGCCCGGTGGCCGACAACGCCCAGTCGGTGTTCGAGCTCTCGACGATTCAGAAGCTGCCGAACATCTCGAACGAGATCCAACGTGAGTTCGGCTTCACGCCCAACTTCGAAAAGGCCAAGCACTATCTGGAAGACAACGACGGCGCCGGCAACACGTTCAAGGCGACCGCCAAGCCGGTGTTGATCGGCACGGCCGTCGTCGGCGCCACGACGCTGATTTTCTCGATCATCCTGACGCTCACCGAGGGTCTCACGAGCCAATACCGAGCAATCTGTCGCTGCTCCACGCACCGTTCCTGTTGGGATTGATTTCTGGCGGTGCGATCATTTATTGGTTCACCGGTGCCTCGACCCAGGCGGTCCTCGCCGGGGCCTATCGGGCCGTCGAATTCATCAAGGCGAACATCCAGCTCGGCGACGAATCGTCGAAGGCCTCGCTCGAAGACAGCAAGCGCGTCGTGGCGATTTGCACCCAGTACGCCCAGAAGGGCATGTTCAACATCTTCCTCGCGGTGTTCTTCACGACGCTCGCTTTTGCTTGCATCGACTCCTTACTTCTTCATCGGCTACTTGATCTCGATCGCGATCTTCGGCCTCTACCAGGCGATCTTCATGGCCAACGCCGGCGGCGCCTGGGACAACGCCAAGAAGATCGTCGAGGTCGAGCTCCGCGAGAAGGGCACGCCGCTCCACGACGCCACGGTCGTGGGCGACACGGTCGGCGACCCGTTCAAGGACACCTCCAGCGTCGCCATGAACCCGATCATCAAGTTCACCACGCTCTTTGGCCTGCTGGCCGTGGAGCTGGCGATCCAGATGCCGGATCAGCGGGTCTGGGTCGGCGTCGGTTTGTTCGCCGTTTCCGTGGTGTTCGTGTGGCGGTCGTTCTACCGGATGCGGATCACGCCGCCGGGCTGAGCCTAAATTGGCTCCAAGCCCTCGCCGTGAACCGCCAATTCCCCTTGCGGCTCCTTGTTAACGCCCTAAAATACTATTACCGCGTTGGAGAGCCGTCGGGGCTTTCCGGCGTCACCTGGAGAGGTGGCAGAGTGGTCGAATGCGCCGGTTTGCTAAGGCATTTCCACTACCCCCAAAATCACCGCATTTGCCTTGTTTTATAGGCTTTTCTGCACGTTGGGCGGTTGGCGCAAAACGGCCCAAAACGGCCCAAAACACGCCGTCGCAGTAGTAATTACTACGCGGCCCCCCTGCCGCACCCAACGTACCCAACAGGCCAACACCCAACGGGTAGCAGCGGGCAGCCTACGGGCTCGCCTGGGACGCCTTGGGCGTCGCTACAGCCGACCGGTGGGCTGGGGCGGTACTTTGGGCCAGCAATGCGTACCCGTGGCTATTTGACGGGCGCCGCGCACTTCCCCACAATGGGCTAATTGCCAGTCTATACGCCACAGTCAGGCTCGCCAGACGGCGAGCAAAGGTGGCCAGCGTATTTCCCCTTCACCGCACTTTTAGAAAGGGACAACGAATGAAATGCTGGATGCTTGTGGGCTTCATTGCGATGGCTACTGTTGGAGTAGCTAAAGGGCAGCCGATTTTTTACAGCCTCAATGTTGATCCGAACGGCGATGATGAACTTGTGAAGGTTGACGCAGCGACCGGGCAAGTGGATGTGATCGGGTCGCTAGGTCCAAGCGTGCAACTAGATTTCCCTGTCCCTTTCCCTAGCCTTGCTGTGCTCGATGGACGTCTATTTGTTGTGAATTCAACAACGGCGGGTGACCCTTCGGAATTGCTTGAACTTGACCGAACTAGTGGTGCGGTCTTGTCATCAACCCAGATCAAATTGGCAGGGAATCCAATCCCGATTGTTGAGGGCTTTGATTCATACGGCGGACAGCTCGTAATCAGCTACGGTCTGACATCTGGCGGTGGCGCTGGTACACGAAGCAACATTATTGGGAATCTTGCACTCGACGGCACGATCAGCAATTCTGTCACGTTGTCCCCGCTAGACGATTTAGACGGCTTGGCCGTTGACAGCCAAGGCAGGTACTTCGGTGCCGACGCAAGCTCTCCAAGCGTCGGTTCGGAAATCCGTTCAATCAGTTTGAGTCCGCCAGCAACAACGCTCCTCGCCACAATAGGTTCTACAGATACCGATATCGTTGACCTTGCGTTCACCAATACGGGATTGCTATTCGGTCTCGATGTGGCGGGCATAGACATCGGTTTGCCAAGGCGAATATATCGAATCGACCCGGTGACAGGCAATTCACTTGGGTCGGTTCCTGTAGACTTGTCCTGGCATTTGAGGGGACTGGCCTTCGTCCCGGAGCCGGCGAGCCTGGTATTGCTATGTCTGGCTGGTCTAGGTGCGCTGCCACTTGCGCTTGCGGCTGCATGGCTAATGGGGCCGTTCGGGCCACTCTTCTTCACAGCCCGGTGGTTACCCGCCGGTGCATTGCCGTGCTACAACTTTTGGCTCACGGCCTTCGCGGTCGAATTCTGCTGTATGCTTGCCGGGCAGCGTAGCTATTGGGGACTCCTTCCGTACGCGCTTGTCGCGGCTGGTGTACTCAATCACCACTGGCTCTTGCAATACGCGACGGTTCATGGGGAACATGGAGCGGCCCTCTAATATGGACTGTTGTCCACTACCCCAGTGTAGCCAGATTCATGGTGCCGAGCAATCAATAGCGAAGGGCGGCCCGACCGCAGTCGCCGGGACCGTGGTGTACCTGGTCGCGCCCGTCGGATCGCCTGCGACGTCCTTCTGAGCCGGGTCTCTCCGTTCGCCGACGAGTTGTCCCGGCCAACACCAATCCGGCTCCAACCAACAGCGTCATCGAGCCTGGTTCCGGAAAATGTATTCCTTTTAGCAGTTGTACCGGAAAATTGTTGCTAGTAAAACTCGCACGAAACTGCACGCCGTCGACCTGCTCATCGAAGATCAGCGGGTTCACTGCTTGATAGCGAACGACCATGTCACTGACCAAGGAGAATAGAAATCCGTTGTTGAATCCTGCCCCACCCTTCACGCCGGTATGTTGCGCAAAAGTCAAGCTGGTTACGGGTTGGAATTCGACGTTGAACGGAATGGACCGAGTCTCAGTCGGACCTTTCGCTTCATATGTTCCCTGCACAAAGAATGACGGCAGCGCGAGGGTGACATTGTTATCCAGCACGAACCAAGGAGCGAAATCGAGAAGCGGCTTGAGGTTGTCATTCGTCGAGGAATCCAGGCTGGGCGTCGCTGCCATGACTCCAGTGATTTTAAAGCTGTCTGAAAACAATTGTTGTTCGACGTGGGTCACAGCTGGGATCGGAAAATCCGCAGGCACGTCAACGACAATGCGACTTGCGGTCGCACTTTGGCCTACTGTAATCGGTGACATTGTATAGGGCTTGAATTGCATGCCACTGACATACCCTTTGTCCGTATCGGTATCGGCCGTGACGGACACTGACGTTATGCCAGACGATAGAGTTGCGTCTCGGGATTGAGATACTATTAAAATCCAAAGCTGGGCTTACAATTGAGTGAAGAGAAACGAAATCTAGAAAAAAGCTCTGGTTGAGCACGGAGGACGACGTATAGATAGCAGCGCGACTTTATCGAACTCTGAAAGCCGATGGCGATGACAAGCATGGTGATCGTGATAGTTTTCATGACGAATTCTCCAAAGCGTTGATATGTGTTTGGCAGCAACGATCCGCAGAACCAATTAGCGCGCTGCGGCAGAACCTCATTCGTAGGGCTGTCAGGCCAACGAACGGGGACAGTCAAAGTTCCGACGGTTTTGACTAGGCACAAAAATCGACGGATCGATTGCACCGAGCAGAGAAGTTCAATTTGGCAAAAGAACCAAACGACGGCACGGTGCTTAAGAGATAGTCACTGGCATCGCCAATAAGAATTTAGGCGACTCAACCTTTGTTCACCCCCACATTCTTAAGTCTCAGGGGCTCCTCTGTCAAGCAAAAATCCACTTGTTTTGACTGCGAGCTCTTACTGGAAGAATTGCCACGCCCAATCGCGTCGGACCTGTCATGGCGCAGGGTTCCGAACCGACATTTCCCATATGGATTGAGCCTGGAACCGATCCAGACTCGCACGAACTACGAAATAAATAACGCTTCGCACCGGGTCGCGGCTTCTTCTGCATTTTCATCCCAGCCGACACTTTTGATCTGCCCAACAAAAAAAGGTGTTCGCAATTTCCCCCACAGTTCGGTTACAGGTACCGGAACGTGGAAGAAGATGCGAACACCTTCTGGCAAGTTTAAGTAGATGTAGTCGTCGTGCGTGCAGACCGGCCCTTTAATGGGCTTCGTGCAACGGACTCGGTCCTCAAATCAACTTCTTTGTGAAACAGCCGCCACGGGCAAGGACAGCGTGACGGCATTATCAGTTCGCAGATTGGTCGTGTCAATCAGACGGAACAAAAGGGTCCGTAGATTTTGCTGTGAGGCTAACCATCGCCCACCGAAAGTACTCCGCATAGTCCGCTGTTTCCGACTCGCCAAGTCGCCGACGTTGTGTTACATAAAGGACGCTGCGTTATGTAACGTATCTCCTTAGCCAGAAAGCACTTGGCCAAATCGGCACTTCACGGCTGGCCGATTCTTCCGTGGTTCTTCCACGCCCGTCATCGACTTGGGTATTCGTGAATGCCTGACGCCCGGGCAGTCCCTAGCCCTGGCGAATGTCCAAGGACGCCTCCAAGTGGAGCGTCGCTGTCGTCACCCGTCCTCAACGGCGTCACTCTGAGGATCGTTACCAATCCCAACTCGGCCGCCCCAAGCTACCGCCCACCGGTCCGTCGTCGTCGTTCAGGGTCAGCGACCTATTCGAGTGCTGCGGCGCCGATTCTTTTATGGGCTGGAATTCAATCGAGGTGCGCCCGAGTCCCGGTTGCCCGATGAAGATGCCGTGCCGGACGATGGCGGGCTGCTCTGGTCGCTGCGCCAGTTCGTAGTCGGCTGGTCCCAATTCCAGACGGGCAAGCCCAAAGTGCCGCCGGCTGGTCCCGATTGACCTTGGCCTCCGCACGTACATTTCCCGGTCGGCTGTCCGCAACAGGAGCTAGTCGCTTGGTTGAGTACAAGTTCCATTATTCGAGCCTTTCAAATTGGAGCGTACCCGATTTGATTCTCGTATTTTACTCGATTTGACTGCGAGAATTCGTGAGGCGAATGTATAAGCCTTCACCGCCTCTTTGAGTCCAGCGGTAACGGCTGGCCGAGTCGTTCGTCTCAGACGATCCAGCGATTCTCCAAGCTGTGCGGGACACGGCAGTTGGTGTTAAGTTGACACCGATTACTTGTCCGACGAGTGACTTGAAGGCGGCCGGTCATCGGGCGAGACTTCGGATCGTCGCCGCCGGGGTAAGGTTGGCAGGGCTGGTTAAGGAGTAGAAGACAGGTCGCCGGATCCAAGATCGACGTCACCAATATCCGAGCAAGCCACGATCTTTCCACATTCTGATTCGCTTTTTCCACACTGCCGGTGCAGAATTGCTCCAGGATTCAGCCCGCCGTAGGTCAGGCTTTCCGGCCCGACCTACTAGTGTGATTTTTGTCAGGCTTTCCAGCCTGACGCATCGGGAACCGTAGTCGAGAATTTAGCGGAGTCTCTCTATTCGCTCGTGTCGCACCCTTCTTCATTAGGCATCAACTGACGTCCAGTCGGTGTGCGGAGGCAGCGGCGGGCGGAAGTCTGTCCCCGGAACGCGGCGTAGCGGGCTGCGCGACCAAGTGCTGCAAACACTGAAAGGTGCCGAAGTGCGATCCACAACGATTTGTTGACCAGCCGCTTGGCCTCGGCCGTCTAGACCTTAAACAAGCGAACGTTAATGGGTAATTGGCGTTGTAATTCTGGGGTTGGCCAGTGCGTGCACGACCGGCCTGACGCGGTCGGCGTCGGGGGGGAGTTGTCGAATTCTGGGTTGCTTCATTTCGCGACTCGTTGACACGTCTGTGTGGTTCAGGGTGGCGGCGGACCGGAGCATCCAGACTCCGGCTTCATCGGCGGCTCCGTCAACAACGCAACGTCCGGCACAAGCGGGAGACACCGGCAAGCGTGGGTGATAGTTCAGTACGCGGTAGATCAGCTGGCGGCCCGTGCGGACGATCTTGCAGGGAATCTTGATGAGGCGCAGAGGAACGTCTTGAACTCCATCCGCAGCACTTCCTGTTTCTGCGCCGATGCGTTTCGCCCCAGCGGCCATCCTCCGGCAACGACAACGCCCACCACGACTTGAGGTTCCACGCCAAGCCGGTCATCACCATGTAGGCCCAATTGCTGTAGAGATTATCGACCGGTGCCGAGAGCGCCCGCACTCCGCCGGCCAACTGAGCAATCAAGTTCTCTTGATCGCAGCGGTCGTTGGCCTCGAACACCACGTCCTCGGCATCGACGGCCCAATCGTTGGTGATGTAGAAGAAGTAGCGAATCTCGTCGAACAGCCGCGTCTCGCCCTTCTCGTGCGAAATGTTCTTGCGGACACGATCAGGCGGTACGCTCCTCGACGCCGTGGGCCTGTATTCAAAATCCGCGTAATCCTCGCTCTGGAGCCGCAGACCCTCGAACTCGCGGCGGCGGATGATCCGCTGCTTCACGTTTTTGGGTCTCTGCTGCGCTGCGGTCCGCACTTCGTAACGCGGCTCGCGGAGGAGCTTCTGCCAGGCCGTGTTCGGCAAGGTTTCCGTGATTTCCTCCAGATTGGGCAGGGCCTTGAAGCCAAAGTAGAGCTCACCTCCTCGGCATCCAGGCGTCGAGCTGCTCCGACGGGCTGAAGGCCGTGTCACCGCGAAGCACGATCTTGCGGAAGCCGCGCGACGGCACAAGGCGATGGCCCCGTCCGCCTCCTCGGCGGCTCCTTCGTGGCTGGGCCGATTCCCGGAGCGATTGACCACGCGAGCACTTCGCCGGTTTCGGCCAGAGTGACCAACAAGGGATGGTAGCCCCAAGTGCCCTTGTAAGAGATGTCCATCCGACTTTGCACTCGCCGGTGGTGACCACCAGCGTGCCGTCGAGGTCGATGGTGGCGCGGTCGAAAAACTTCTTCGGCTGCTGGGCCCAAACGTTCAGCCGCGCGTCGTCGGCTGCCGCATCAGCCAGCGGACGTCTCCTTCGTCGAACCGACGGCAGAAGTCGCCGGCGGTGGTGGGATCGGGGGTCCACTCCGTGCCCAAGGCGTCGAGGAAGGCCTCGTCATTGCGCGCAACTCGACGTCTTCCAGCCGGGTGCCGTCGCACAAGGCGTTGTAGGCGAGATTCAGCACGTGGTCCGACTCGTGATAAGGCCTGTGGATTTTCAGCAGGTGCAGGCGGCGATCGATGGCCTCGATCAGCCCGATTTCCCGGCGAGTCGATGCACCACGCCGATGCCGCCCACGCCGATCCCTCGGGTCTTCTCCGGCCAGTTCGAAACGGATGTTCGACGCCGTAAACATGGGCTTCCCTGATCGGCACGCGGCCCGGCCAACCGTTGCTCGATGCGTCGCTGGGCTTGCCGCAACGTTTCGGTATACTGTGTTTCACTCGGAATCCTCCTTGTGTCGTGGGGTGGGCTTGCACTGTGTGCCCATGATACCCGTAAAGCAGGGGTGGTTTCGAGTATTTTGATGCAATCAGCGTGAAAGCTTCGCTTGCTTAAGGTCTAGAATGCAAAAGATATGACGAATATGCGTCATAGGTGCGGAAAGCTAGTTGACATTTGGGTTTCGTGAAACCTAGGATCATGTCTCGACAGGATAAGGCTTTATAACAGTTTCCGGCAACTTGAACAGAAGGCGGAGCAGCGGGAACTTCGACGTACATCAGTCGCAAGCGTGGGGACAGGAGATAGGGCCATTGTTAACGCGATTCATTTCGTGGAACGAAATCAAATGAAAACGGCCCGATGGTTAATTCTTGCAGCACCGATTGTAATGTTTCGTATGCTCACGATCGCTCCGGTCCTGCGGAGATCAGAATCGTGAACTCGTCGCAGGATCAAATTTACGCAGTTGTCGCGTATGGCTGGACAAGGGGGCGTCGATTGGCATCAAGCATCGGCAACGGAACTCGCCGGATTTGCGACCATTGCTCCTGGGACAACTCAAGCACTGTTCCGTGAAGATGGCGGGACAGGTGACTGGCGTGTGGTTACACGTGCATTCCTCTTTAAAAGGCCCAACTGGAATAGAGCGGACCGCCAAAAGTTCATCGTTCAGCCGGGATACGTAATCCGTGAAACGAATGGATCGTTCTGGCTTAATCCCTGTGGTGCTTAAACAATCTTGCCAAAAGCGATGCCGGCGCGGGTGCGTTTCTGGGAGGGATGCAAGGCACCGTCGGGCTACGAAAAGATTCTGTGGAAATCCTACAGAATTGGTTTCGTCAGGGGCGATCCCTGCTGCTGGTCGACGCAGGAATGAAAGGTAGCGGGATTCTCACGTTCAATTGGCAGTAGGTGAATTTCCCGACGATTTTTTGGATTCTTATCCGTGTCGGTCACCTGGAAATTCAGTGTGCCACAGCCCATTGTTTCGCACAATAGTTCAACTTTTCGACGACAAAAGTCGACAACTACAATCGTGATGAGAGCTTTGTTATGAATGCACCTGCAAGTCGCGTGGGGCTTTTGTGCGGTATTGCGATCACAGCTTGGATCACTTTTTCGTCCGTAGCACTGTGTCAGCGTATTGAACGGAAATGGTATATGGGGGGTAGAAAGGCGTATCCTACGACCAGAGGCTAACTATGTGCGAAGCGTTCAGCCGGGCAGTCCAGCGTACAAGGCGAACGTTTATCGTGGGGACTACATTGAGAGCGTTAATGGTATCCTTGTCGGCTATCTGCCAGGTCAGGAATACTATCCCCTAGTCTCTGCGTTCAATGAATCAAGAGGGGTGACGCACACCTTAAAATTGGGTTCGCTTCGTCAAACAAGCAATGGAGAACATTTGAGACTACTGTTCATCTGGTAGAACGGAGCACGACTGTTTATCTGAGACTCGGCAACTTGAATTAAGATTACCTGCAAACGTGACCGATACGCACGACACGCCGTCTGGCACGAACATAAAAATAGCAACTGTTGACATGGAAAAGAGTCCGACGGAGGATGGGGATGGCTATTTGACCGACAACCCTGAATCGGCATTTTGCTGAAACACATGAATCGTGATGATCGGGGAGTTGTTGACTACAACTACAATCCCGTAGTGGAGTCAGAATTAGGTTCAGATCGTCCTACTGAGCAAGATGACAGGAAAGAATGCGAATGAGCAGAATTGCTCAGACTTTCCTATCAGAAAACGGCATTTATTTCGCGACGGGCAAATGTTCAGAACAATGCGTATCAAAGCCTTCTCATAAGTACTTGTCATCAGGGTATCGCCCAACGCTTCGATCAGTTTTTAGAGCACGTGTCCGCGGGTTTTCCATCCTAGTCAGCCTTGTCGTTTGGCTACCTAACACCGCATCAGCGGAATACTTTGCGGAAGTAATCAATCCAAATTCGTTTGCAGTGAATTACAAGCTAAATGGCCAAGAGTATTCGGTGAATGCCAGTAGTGGACTTCGGCACGCGAATTCGACGGGCCAGTTTAAAATAGAATTTGACGGTAGTCTTGATCCTGGGATTCAGCTCCAGGGATGGACTTTGCGGCCGAATTCCACGCAGAAATTTCAAATTGCTGGCGATGGCAGAGGTTTGCAGCTGATTTGTACGGGGTGGGATCCGAATATCAAACTCCCGCCCCCTCAAAACACTAAACCGGTTGTCGCGCATAAGAATCAAACTCTTGGCAATAGTAAGACAATTGATACGACTGCGACGCTTTACCGCAGCGGCCAACTCGTGATTGAATCGTATACGCGATCGGGCCATCCAACTGAGGGGCTACATGCCAGACTTTTTCTCGTGTGTATGGATGCGCAAGGTCATGCGATCTGGGTCACGAATCGTGATAAATGTACGACCCGCGGTGGCACCTTAGACTGGACTACTGAGAGCGCCGGGACCAACACGTTCCAGCACCAGGTTCCACCGATGGTAGCCGCCCTAGTTACCCGCATCGATATTTACCAGAGTACGCAAGATCTAGGTGATACGGTGGCACAGTGGAAACATAATATTGCGACCGCAGTGAAATTTTACAACGAATTGCCGCCAGAGGTCAAAGTCATGATTGCCGCCGCTTTTGCGGCGTGAATATCATCCTTCGAGTTAATCAATCGAAAAAGAAATTCGACCTGCTCAGTAGAAAACCTATCCGTTGTCTGAGAATTGTGATGTTGTGAGTGAGGACTTTCAGCAGCAGGAGTCGGCAGCGGCGCCAGTAGGTGCGGGCATTGACGACTTCTCCGCTGAGGCGTTTGATCATCGAGTAGACCGTTTCCACTTGCCAGCGTTGTCCGTAGCGACTTTCATGCAAATGGCGTTTCATCTGCTTTCGATAGCGACCCACAGGCTCCCCGGCGGGCGGGCGGCCGTGCTCGGCGGGGATCAACGACTGAATTCCCAGTTCGTCGCGGGCCAACTGGTGGTTGGCTTCGCTGTCGAAGCCGGCATCCGCCGCGACCGCCTTCACGCCGGCGCGGGCTTGTGCTTCGACGATCAGCGGACGGAAGTCGCCGAAGTCGGGCCGTGGTCCCTGGCTGGCCCGGGCCGCCAGGCAGAAATGACTCCTCGTGTCGCAGACCACACCCAGCTTGGGGTAGCGGCGATAGGAGACGGCGCACGTTTCGCCCGTGTTTTCCCAGCTTTTTTCGCCGCCACGCAAAGTAGCGGCTGGTGTGCCGCGCTTCGAAGCCACTGGTGTCGATGGCCGCCAATCGCACGCTGCGGCCCAGCAGCTTCGCCTTGCGTGCCCGCTGGACCGTGGTCGTGATCAGCCGTCGAAACGACTTCTTCACCAACAACCGATCGGCCGCCTTTTGCAGCGTCGTGAAATGGGGCACCTTTTCCAAGCCGATCGCTTCGCACAGCGAATCGCCGTCCGCCAACAGCCCGACCGTGCCCCGGTAGGTGAGATTGTAGAAGTCCTTGAGCACCAGGCAGGCAAACAGCTGATGCTGCGTGAAGACCCGCGGGCTGAACCGATGCGAATACGCGCGGCAGCGACGCCTCGGCCACCGCCAACGCCTCGACCAACACCCGTCTTCGGACTCTTGCTTGTCTTCATCCATTCCGATACGAGACCACCAAACCCGCCGTTTAGCTAGCATTCACATGTTTTCTACTGAGCAAGTTCGACCTCTTTTAACCTGCGGCGCCATGTGAGAACGCGGTTCGCGCAGGTCAAAACTCCCACACCGGTTGTCCAAGAATTCCACCCGCCGGCCTTGACCCGCGACTATTCACTACAATCGGCCTCGGCGACGACTGCGAGGAATCCTGCTGCTCATCGTCGAAGTCCCAATTCGGTTGGCCCAGCGGCGTAGGCTTGGGCGTTCGTGAATCGTTGTGGACCAACACCTCCGCGGCGCAATTGGCGCACATTACGTCCGGGTCCGAGCAACATGTTGGATTCGGTGCGGTGGTCGGTGAGCAATTTACGACGAACATGGCAAGTCTCCTATGTGTAAAAAGGGGAAAGGTGTGTTGGAGTCCGTTCGGTCAAATCTGCATTTCCAATGCACGTTGAATCGCTGCTTGGGCCGCCCGCTGATTGCGTTCGCATTGTTCCTGGTACAGCTGTCGGGCAGACGGTCCGCGCAGCTCGGCGAATTGCCGCTCGGCCGCGTCAAGTTTCTCGCGGAGCCGAGTGACGTTCTCCTCGGACTGTTTCAGGTCCTCGAATGCCTTCTCCACTGGGAGTGGCCCGGCACCCATGCCGTGAACCTTGGACTGCTCCAGGATGTAGTGCCGGATACGTTGGAATTGCTTTTCTTCTCGTGACAAGGCTTTGCGTAGATACTCCATTACAATTGGCAGCTGCCGGATTGGTTCTGTTGGTGGTGCTGAGTGAACGTCACGCCCGTTGCTCCACGCTCCGTTAGCAAACAGACAGATGCCTCGCCCAATTTGCGTACGAACGCCAGCGTCATTTTCGGCAAAGAAGGTCTCGCCGTGTGCGAGCTGGATGTACTCGCAATTCATGCGCTCCCGGAACTCAGCAAACGCTTCTCCATAGCCCTTGGCCAATTCGGCGTCCAAACGTTGTAACTCGCTCCGCAGAATAGTGAGCTTGTGATCCAGCGCGCGGCGGGTACGATCGTCGTAGCTGGCCAGCAGACTATCCTCGCCGCGAGCAACCTGGTCGGCTAGTTCGGCCCGATGTCGTAGAGTGTGCTCGCGCTGTTCACGTCGCCTTAGCTGTTGTAGAGTCACTGCTTGTTCTCCTTCGCCAGAGGTTGCTTCGGCCTCTTGCATGTTAGTAGCATCTTTTCGCTTGGCCATTTTTCTATCTCCTTGTGATGGGGTTAAAGATTTACGAACATCGCCCGACTAGGCGCATGAGTTGTCGCCACTCTTCGTCGTCGTCCGGCTCTTGCAGCCGTTGCTCCTCGCGTCGATACTCTTCTTGGCGGCGTTCCCACGCGACCATCGTGTCGCCGTAGGGGTGACGCCCGATGTATCCATCAACCGTGTCGACAGCGCCGGCACCAAATAGTGGGCGAAGGACTATCGGCGGTTTGCCGGCGCGATCCACGGCCAACGGCAATGAGATTGCAAGGCCCGTCGCCAAGTCGGCATGGCCGCATTCGTTTCTGGTTGCTGATAAACGGTGGCCATAAGATTTTTCTTCAATGGTCAGGCGGCCTAGGTCAGCGATGAGCGCCGGGTGGTTATAAAGTTCCAGGCGGCGGGAGCGGAATACATCCAGCAGAGTTGATGCCATCAGGTTGAGGTTGCTGCTGGCGAAGGTCATTTCCTGCATCGGTACGTCACGCGCTTCGCAGCGCTGCGCCATCAGCGCGGCCTGATAGGGGTCGTATCCCACAGCGGAGAATTTGTGGCGGTGATTTGCGTCAATGATGGCGTGTTCGACGGCCATGAGATCCACCTTGCCGGTCTGTGGATCGGGCTTCCACGCCTGGGCGTAGACTAGGCGTAGCTGCAACGCGGCGAAGCTACCGGCGACGATGACGAGTGCTCGTGATCGTGCTTGATACCGAGGTCCAAGCCAGCGACGTAGAAGTCGCCCGGGCGTAGTAGTCCTGGGGCAAGTTCAGGGTTGATGGCCGCTTGAATATCGTCATCGTCCAAGGCGTCACCCGATTGCGATACCCACTTTCCCCAATACAGCCGGCTGAAGCGGTTCCGGCTGTTGCGTTGGCGGGCTTCCTCCACTTCGGCTCCACTAAGCCACGGGGCTGGTTCACAAACCGAATGGAAGTTCCAACGCTCACTACGCTGCGCCATCTTCGCCACGTTTCTTGCCACGTACCTTGGAATCCGGCGTTCGTGGCGACGATGACGATGCCGTTTGGTTTCTTACTGGCGTTGTCCAACAAGTTTTGGGCGAATTCTTCCTTGGTGACGTGCGAGAGTTCATTCATCACCACAATGTCAGGGCGCGCACCGTGGCTGGAAGCGACATCAGATGCGAGGATCGAACACTCGCTTCCGGTTGCTTTACAAATCAAGGACCACGATTGCATTCAACCCGTTGTGACAACCAACTATTGAGGCGCAGCACGTCGGCTGCTGCTTTTTTCAACTCATTGGCTTGATCTCGGTCCGCGGCTCCAACTTGCATATCCAATCTGGTGCGACTGAACGCGAGCAACCACAGCAAGATGCAGGCGCAGTCGGAATCTTTGGATGAACCCTTGGTCCTTTCGCTCCACAGTCTACCGACGGGTGGTGTTTCACCAGCGGCAACCGCAAGCAATGATGGAGCAACAGTACGGAACCAATCGCGTTGGAAGTCGGCCATGACTTCCTGGAACGGACGCGCACCGTGCGCACTGGGAATAATCAGCGCATCGAAGAACGCGAGCGGATCAGTGGCAAATTGTTGGAGGTCTGGATTAGACATGTTCAAAACCGTCTGCTTGTTGGAATGGCTGAACCATCCGACACATAACGGGAGTCGTAATAGACTGGTAAGTCGAGGACGTGGATCAAGTCATACAAGCGATCGTCTGGCACGTACCACAAATGGCAGCAGCGCCGACATACGACGGAGGCCTGTTCACCGGCCACACCGGGCGGCATGAACCAGACTTCAAACGCTGGCTCCTCATCAAACCCACACTTCGAGCAACAAAGTCGGCTTGCTTCACTCATTTGGCGTTGCTCCTTGGATGGGAGTGCATCAATCGTGTGCCACGGGTCAGGTGGCGGTGCATCCATCCTCAGTAGCATCAGTGCTTTGTTTCGGACCGTCTTGCTTCGCAGGATTTGTTCGCTGCATTTGATGATGTCGCTCGCCTTCATCTTGGACAGCCTAGATCGCAGCAACCATTGGCATACCGCGCGTGTACTTCCGCAGTAGCACATGCGTCTATTAAGTGGGCATGGGTCGCGTTCACTTCACCATGCGCGTCAACACACAAGTCCTCCAGATAGCGTCGAAACTTGCGCGTTCTGTAGCTGCCGGCGCATCGGTTGGGCAACTTGCCGAGCGTGAGGCGGCTGATCGTCACGCCGTTTTTATTGGCGTTTAGGTTGAAGGCCGGCGGTCCGACTGGGCCTCTTTTTGCCACCACTATTGCGACTTGGAGTGCATTAGTGGGGGTATCGGGTATGGGGGCTTGGGCCATGGGCGTACCCGTGTCCAAGGGCTTTTTGGGGGCTATTTTACTACTAATAGTAGTAATCGCTTTGGAGTTGGCGGACATTATATGCTTTAATTAAAGACGATTATTGTGGATGCAGCCGGTTTATTATACCGGTAGACACTTTTGGGCGGTGGTTGCAGTGTTTTGATTTAGTGGCTGGAAAGTAGTATACGGATGTATCTTTTACACAATATTGTTGGCCGCTAGTTTGGTACTAAAAAGGGGCGTCCGTGCCTGGAGTAACCACAAACATTTGTGAGTTCGCGACACCGAAAATTGACCCTCATGCATTCTTCGCAGTACACGTCGAGTCCACTGTCCCGGCGGCGGTACTCAAATTCTTCCGCGATGTTCGACATAGCAGCGAGGCGTTTGGAAAGGTTCGACGCCTGGGCTGAGTCTTCGGCGAGTATCGCCAGTAGATTGGACAACTCCTCCCAGTGGCCGGCGATGCAACAATGACATTGTGAGCCATTGAGACCTCTCGTTATCCCTTCGGCGAATGCGCGGAACTCTTCGACTATCGTGTCCTCAGTGGCCGTGGGGTTTGTGCTTTTCTGTATTTTGGGTCATGGTCATCTTTCAGATGTCCTAAAAAGTGGTGTCACAAACAAAACAAACAAAGTTGATCGGCTAGCGCCATCATCGCATCGTTCTCAGTGTCGTATTGGTCGGTGGAGTAAGTGGTCTCGTCCTCTTCCGAATTGCGGATGCACCAGACGTACTTGCCGCGATGCTTGAACACCGTGATCGTGTTGCCATCGTACTGACGGGATAGGTTGCCGCGTGCGGACATACGGAAGCCGACGACGAACTCGGCAAATTCTCTTTCGCGATTTGCTTTGCTGATTGGCATTGGACTAAGTCTCGATCAAAGTGAACGTAACATTCCCCTGTCTTCCCTCGGCTACCGTGCCGTGGCCCAGTTCCTCCAGGACGTGGAACAATTGCTTCGCTTCATCGCTGCTGCGCGTAAAGCCGTTCATGCTTGCGATCCGAGCCGTGACCTTCCCGCCGTGCTTTTTGATCCAGCGGAGTGCCTTGGCAATTCGGCCGTCGTCTGACGCCATCGACGCGTGGCCGTAGACGCGGCGGGCATGCGACTTGAAATACTCGATCAACTTGATGCCGCCGACGATGCTCGGCACGTCGATCTGCGCAGACTTCGTTTCGTTGCAAGCCTGACGAGCCAAGTGCAGGACCAGCGTAAGCCGCAGGCAATGCCCTTCAGCCTTCGACCACGTTGGCCGTAACGGGTCTTTCGGTTGTTCGATTCGATGTCGGTTCACCCATTCGACCCAATGACTCTTGGCTGCTTCGGAAAAGGTCAGCGGCTCGCTCGACGGCTCAAGGGCGGCAAACTGTTCGCAGCAAATACTTGTGAAGTCGAGTGACTGTTCGATCGTGGCCTCACTCCAATTGCCGTGTGGCGTAGGATCTGGCCAAGAAAACAGAATACGTGCGGAAAACCCGTCTTCGCGGGAGGTGTCGATCACGTCACAAAGCGCGTCAGGCTGGATGCCACCCGTGATACAAACGAACGGGTCATTGATGACAATTGGTTCGGGGTTAGACTTTCGATTGCTGACGATTTGCACGCCTGACCAAATCGAGAGCCATATCTGCCGGTCGTCGCCGCGGCCGCCCTTGTACTGGCCGATTGATCTAGCCCAGCCACTCAATTCGTCGGCAGGGTATATGATGCCGTTTGGATTCGTTGCCAATACCGACTTGAGGGCCTCGATCGTGGTGTCGGTCGTCAAGATTTGCTTCAGCCGAGGTGGTGGTCCTTCGCGTCCTTTCTGCTCCCACTCTTTTGCCGCAGCGAGATACTGGGTGTAGAACTCCTGTTGCTTTTGCGCAGAGGGGCTGTGACCATCTCGAAGGCAGGCGTCTTGCGGTCTCCGCTACGGGCAATCGAAGCAACCCACAGCGTCGGGTACTCGCGCCAACTGGCCTTGATTTCGATGCAGTGCTTTCGGCCAATGAACGTCGCCAAGACTGGGAGGATCATCACGCCGGGAAAGTCGACGGGGCAAGGGAGGCGCCGTGGCCAAGGACTCAACGTAGCGGCGAAGGTGCCTGGAAACACTTCGATGGGAAATGGGGCCACCGTCACCTTACCCAACGGGTTTTCGGCCGACCCATCGGGTGCCAACTGGTTCGTACCCAACGGGTCGTCGTCGGTTTTGTCACTTGTTTTATAGGCGTTCTTTTCACCTGTTGGGTGCCGTTGGTCGGCACCCAACGCTTGCCCGTTGGCCCGTTCGCGCGTTGGGTTGTAGTGCCTAGCCCGCCGGTACAGGGCAAGTAGGTCGGCCTTCGTATGCCCAGCATCAAGCCAGTTCGACACGTCGCCGTGCTCTGCTGCGTCGGGCAGCTCAACGATTTTCACCGAAGCCGCAATGCCATCCAGTTCCCGTGCGACGAGCCTTGCGTGATCCCATCCGGACGGATCATTGTCCGGGAGAATGCCAACGTGCCGGCCTTTGAAAAACACGTTGTAATCAGACAGCCACTTACCTGCCCCGCCGACATTGCACGTCGCAACAAACTTCAGCCGCGCAGTCGATCCACATCCTTCTCGCCTTCAGCAACAAAAACCGGCTTCGACTTGTCAGCCCGCAGCAACTCTTGGAGCCGATAGAGCACCCGGCGAACGTCTTTGGTTGACCAGTTCCAGCCGCCAACTTCTGTCGGTCGCCGCTGTCGAAAATCCTTTGGTTCGTACCGAACGAGCTGGTACAACAAGTCGCCCTGCTCGTCTCGGTAATCGTACTCAGCCACAATGCGTTTTGCGCCCGGCATGAGATCAGCCATGCGGAGCCCAACAACATCAAGCAAATGATCTGCCGCGCAACCCGCGTGGCATTTTACTAGGACTCGGCCACCCTCACCTTCCCGAATCGAAAGTGAAGACTTATTGTCGTCATGCAACGGGCAGCGCGCCTTCCATCCCACCCCATTCCTCTGGAACGAATCGAAGTGCGAGCCAATCCATTCGAGCTGCGTCTTGGGTTTGCGATTGAGCTTGGGCACGACTAATAAAACTTGATGATGTCACTGGACTGCTTACGCCGTCGCCGTGTCTTGAGAACAGGCGAACTAGTTGCCCGTCAGCGCTTCAAAGGCGTCTAGCGCCGACTGTGTAATGCGCCACCGTGGCTTTTTCTTACCGGAGCACGCCGACATTGACGGCCTTCAGCTCGCCGGAGTGAATCCAGGCTAGAACGGTTTGTTCGTGGACTGCGTAGCGTTGCAGATTTCGCGGACTATGTATGTCATGGCTGGTGCCCTTGTAGCAACACGTTTTATTTGCGTAGCTACTAGGTGCTGGGCGTTACGTTTTGCCACGAGCAGTTGTGCCGGCCGGGCAGATAGTGACTGTGCTGCGCACGAAAAAAGCCGTTACACGTTACGTTTTGGCGTGTAACGGCGTAACGGCTATGCGTGCCAAGGGGCGGCTAGTCGTCGCGGCCACGGCCATATTCGTCGGCCGTTAGATCGGCAGTACACGAGGGCGGCTCGCCTTGCCAGCGGGCCAACAATTGGCCGATGCCAGTAGAAGCATTCTTATTGCAGGCGGCAACATATCCTTTGTGGCCCGGTCGCCAAATTTCTTCTTGAGGAAGCGGCTGATTGCAGCCGTCGTCAGGCCGGATTCGCTTTAAAAGCGCCTTCACGCCCGCCGGATCAAAGTTTCCAACACTACCACCCGGCTCGTACGTCTGGTGGGCTACCATAGCGGCAATGACCAACGTGTCCCTGTCAGTCTCCTCCTTGGGTGGTCGGCCGCCCCGCTTCTGGCCGAGATTCTTTTTCGGCTGATGCAGTATCAGCGCCCGATCCGTCGGCCAAGCGATCTTGAAAGTTCGATGTGGCGTGTGGGGAATGTTTGCGGCACTTCACTGCTCACGATGTACGTCTCACCAACACAATCCCGCGCCACGATCTCCGCGAGCAGCGGCTGCTCGTCGCACAGATAGCTGAGCCGGAGGCACTGTTCCTCAATCGGTTCGTCCACTATTACGCCGTGAATCGGTTGTGGCCATCGGAAGCCATTGGGCGGTGGAGGAACATGCGTGGCTAGGTATTGCAACAGTTCCAATGCCTTAATGGGGACGTCTTCAAAGTGCTGCTTCACTTGGCACCCCCTTTCCCGAACAACCACTGCCGAACATAATTAGTTACGGCCAGCAATCGGTCGTCGTCGATTATTCTCGGTATATCCCGTCGATGCCTCTGTCTTTGTGTCCCATTATTAGACGGATGGCAGGCAGGTCCTTGGTCGCGTCAGCCACGGTGCGGAACACGTGCCGCAGCGTATAGAAACCGACACCCTTGCGACCATTCGCGCCACACTGCTTTATCAAGCTCCGCGCCGCTCCACTCACCAGATTGGCAATGCCACGACACAGCCACAGCCGGCCGCTAGGCAATAGGAACACGAATCCCTCGGCGTCCTTCTGTTTCGGTTTGGGGCGAGTGGTGAGCACTTCCTTCAGGGCGGAGACCGTCTCTGGCCAGAGGGGACGACGACGCTCGATGCCCGACTTAGGAAGCGCATAAGCAATCCAGCCCTTTTCCAAATCAACGACTTCGCCTTCATCATCTTGCAACCGGCAGTGTGGCGACGTCGTGATTGCCGAAGCCACAATTTAGCCCCAACAAAATCATCGTCCGCATCTGCCCATCGGCAGTCGCCAATAGCTGACGGCACTGCTCCGGCGTCAGCATCCGCTTGCCGCTCTTGGCCCGATGCTTTCGGATCTCCGCTTCGCTGGGCTTTACGAACTCAGGCCCGTACCGTACCGGCTTGTCGATGATGCCGGCGTCATAACCGTATCGGAACACGGTGCGGATTTTGCACTTCGTTGCCGAGACGATATGGCCCATACCTTTGGCCATCTCGGCCGGCGGAGTACACCAAAATCGTTGGAGGTCAAATCGTCGACGCGGCGGTTCGTGCCGAACTGGGCAATCATTCGGTCTGTCGTAGCTTTGTACTCGTCGTACATTCGACGGCCGATGCCGCCAGATTCCAGCTTTCGCAGCTTGGCGGTTAGAAAGTGGTTGCACAGATCAGCGACCGTCGTCGCGTCATTTATTGCCTTTTCAGGCGAGACGAACCGACCCGCGGATGCGGCCCAGCCGGGCGTCGTCGATGCGAGCCTTGTAATTGGCCAACGCCTCGCGCACAAGCGGCGTCAAAAGGCGGCGGTATAGGCTCCCCCTTTACTACCCGGCCCCAGCGACCGAAATGCAGAATTTCGCCCCCCACTTTCGCCGACCAATAGCCCAGCGGGTGGGCGTAAAGGGGGAACTCAGCGTCAGGGCTTGCGTGGGCGGGGTCGCCTTTACGGCGACGGCGATTCGGCTTATTATTAGACGGCATCGGCATTACCTCCTGGGCTAAAACGGTAGGTGGCGTCGCCTCGCTCCGGCCGAAATCCGGGGCGGGGCAACTTATTACTCCATTACTATACGTACGTATACTACGCCGTAGTAATAAGGGTAGTAATAGGCCAATTATAGCGGTTTGCCGCGGGGCCGTAAATTGGCCAAAAACCCGGGGAAAACCGACGCCTGGAGAGGTGGGCAGAGTGGTCAATTGAGCCGGTTTGCTAAATCGGTGAAGGGGTCAAACCCTTCCGCAGGTTCGAATCCTTGTCCTCTCCGCTCTTTCTGACAGGCTGGGGCCGGCCCGTTGGGGAAGACACCGGTGCGGCTGATCGTTTCAGGTGCCGCGCTGGGCACCGGTTACTTCTTACTTCTTGCTCGGAGGAGGCGGCGCGGTCGAATCGCGGACGATCAGTTCCGCGTCGACCTTGATCGTCGTCGGTTCACCGTCGTCTTCGACTTCGCCCGAGATGCGGTCCATGATCAGCTTGGCGGCGAGGCGGCCGATTTCGTGGGGCTTTTGCCGCATCGTCGTCAGCGGCGGATCCATCGTGGCGGCGAAGTCCAGATCGGCGAAGCCGACCACCGAAAGGTGCTGCGGAATCTTCAGGCCCAGCTCGCGCGGCCGCCTGATAGACGAACGCTCGCTTCGTGGTCGGACACGGCGAACACGGCCGTCGGCTTCAGCTCGTCGCTGAGCAACTCGCGGGCGATTTCCAAGCCGTTGCTGCCTTGCTCGTTCAGATGCCAACTCTTGACGCTGGCGTCTGGGCACTTCTTCAACGGCTGCTTCAAAGCAGCTGCGCCGCTTGACGGCCCAAGTTTGCGACGGCGTTTCGCGGCTCGAAAGGCAGGCGATCCGGCGATGCCCCAGGTCGAGCAAATGTTCGGCGACGACGGCGGTCGCCTGTTCTTCGTCGGTCTCCACCGAGTCGGCCACCGTCGAGTAGTGGTCGATCACCGCCACCGGCACGCGGCGCTCGACGAACTCGGGAAAGTGATGGTAGTAGGCCACGCTGAACGGCGGCCACATGATCAGGCCGTCGACGCGGCGATCGAGCAGCCGATTGATTTGTCGCTTGCCCTCGGCGTCGTCCTCCTCGAAGTGGGGCATGTGCTCGAGGTTGCCGATCCAGACGGTGATCGGCAGGTAGTCGGCCGCCGACAAGGCGTCGTGGATGCCGGAAAGCACGCTGACCCAGAACGAGTCGAACGGCGGGATCATGACGCCGATCGTCTGGGTCCGGCCGGTCTGCATGCCGTTGACGAGCAGGTTCCGCCGCCAACCGAGCTGCCGCGACGCCTCGAGCACCCGCCGGCAGGTTTCTTCGCCGAATCGTTCCCGATCGCCGCGTAGAATGCGCGACGCGGCCGCCAGCGAGACATTCGCCGCCTTCGCCACGTCCTTCAGCCGGGGTACCGATGAATTGGACATACGTCTATTTGCCTGTACACAGCGCTGAATCTAGTTCGCAGCGGCTGCACCGCCAAGCGGTAGACAACGCCTCGGCCTGACGGCTAAACTAGTTTAAGACAGTCTACAGACTCTCACTTTACTCCGGCATGGGGGCAGGTGTCAAATCGTGCGATTCCAGCTGTCGATTGTGTGTTATCGTGCATTGGCGGATCACCGCGGCCAGACGAAATAACCAAGGAAAACTGCGATGAAGAGCCAGGTTCAGCCGTTCGACCGCTCTGAAACAGCGGTCGCCGCTGGAAGCTTGAGTGCCGCGGCACGAGCGAAATGGATCGAATGCAGAGGCAGCCGCTGCCGCCATTCCTTGGCAGGAGCGGCCGGCCGGTCGCAGGACGTCATGTGGCGGCACGCCGGCAACCCGATCATCGGCCGGCACCACATGCCCGGCGTGCAAGGCATCTACAACAGCGCCGTCGCTCCGTACGGCGACGGTTTCGTCGGCGTCTTCCGGCTCGAGAAGCAGAACCGCTTTCCGCACCTGCACGTCGGTTGGAGCGACGATGGGCTCGATTGGCACGATCGAGCCGAAGCCGATTCAATTCGCCAGCGGCGACTCCGGGCGAACCGAGCGACTACGCCTACGATCCGCGGGTCGTGCAAGATCGACGAAACGTATTACATCACCTGGTGCGGCGGCCACAACGGCCCGACGATCAGCGTCGCCGCCACCAAGGACTTCCAGCGGTTCGACCGGCTGGAAAACGCGTTCTTGCCGTTCAACCGCAACGGCGTGCTGTTTCCGCGAAAAATCGGCGGCAAATACTTCATGCTCAGCCGCCCGAGCGACAACGGCCACACGCCGTTCGGCGACATCTACCTCAGCCAAAGCCCCGACATGTGCCACTGGGGCATGCACCGGCTCGTGATGCGCCGCGGCGGCGACGAAGTCGGCCAATGGTGGCAGCGCACCAAGATCGGCGCCGGGCCGATTCCGATCGAAATCGACGACGGCTGGCTGATGATCTATCACGGCGTGATGGACACCTGCAACGGCTTCGTCTACAGCATGGGAGCGGCGATTCTCGATCGCGACGAGCCCTGGCGAGTGCTGTATCGCACGAATCAGCACATCCTGACGCCCGAGGCCGACTACGAAGTCTTCGGCCACGTGCCGAACGTCGTGTTCCCGTGTGCGGCGTTGTGCGACACGAAGGCAAATCGGCTGGCCGTTTACTATGGCGCCGCCGACACCTTCTGCTGCGTGGCCTACGCTCACCTCGACGAGCTGATCGCGTTCATCAAAGAGAACTCGCAGGTGTTCTAGTGCCGCGTCTGGGTCGTTGCTGGTTCAACCTCAATGGCCGGCGATTGCGGATTCGCACCATGAATTAACTTGCATGAACCGACATTGGATCGTTAAAGTAGTTGAATCGATTGCCGGCCTTTTCCCATACTTTCTGCTCGACGACGGCGGTGGTGCATGTCCGTTAGTCCGATCGACGTTGCCATTCTCGTACCTACTTTGCCGCGACGATTGTCGTTGGCTTCTGGGTTTCCAAGCGCGGCTCGAAGGACCTCGATTCCTATTTTCTTGGCGGCAAATCACTTGCCCTGGTATCTACTGGGCATCTCCGACGCCTCCGGAATGTTCGACATCTCGGGCACGATGCTGATGGTCTATTGGCTCTTCGCCTACGGACTCAAGAGCATCTGGTTGCCGTTTCTTTGGCCCGTCTTCAACCAGATATTTCTGATGATGTTCTTGAGCGCCTGGCTGCGGCGCTCGAACGTGCTCACCGGGCGCCGAGTGGATTCAGTTCCGCTTCGGACGCGGCACCGGGGCCAATCTCGCTCACCTGAGCGTGGTGTTTTTCGCGCATCGTGAACACGATCGGCATGCTGGCCTACGCTTTCAAGGGCATCGGCAAATTTGCCGTGACGATGCTCCCCTGGCAGCTTTCGACGCAGACCGAAGGCCTGTTCACGAACGAAAACCTGTATGCCGTGATGATTCTGGTGCTCACGTCGCATCTACGCGATCAAGGGCGGCATGGTCAGCGTCGTGATCACCGAGGTCATGCAGTTCACGATCCTGACCGTCACGTCGATCCTGATCGGCATCATCGCGATCTACAAAGTTTCGCCAGAAATGATCCACAACGCCGTCCCGGCCGGCTGGCTCAACCCGTTCTTCGGCTGGAAGCTCGACCTCGATTGGACCGGCATATTCGACAAAGTGAACGATTCCATTCCGGGCCGACGGCAACGAATGGTTCGGCATCATGTTTGGCCTGATGTTTTTCAAGGGGGTCCTGGCCAGCTTGGCGGGCCCCGCGCCGAACTACGACATGCAGCGCGTGCTCGCCACGCGGAACCCGCGCGAGGCCTGCATGATGAACGGCATGGTCAACGTGCGTGCTCTATTTCCCGCGATACATGATGATCGCCGGCATCACGGTCCTGGCTCTGGCCTTTTGCATGCCCGAGCTCCGAGCGATGGAGAAGCCCGACTTCGAAACGCTGCTGCCGATCGTGCTCACCGAAATCGGTGCCCGCAGGCGATCGTCGGCCTGCTGCTGGCCGGTCTGTTGGCGGCGTTCATGTCGAACTTCGCCGCCACGATCAACGCCGCCCCGGCCTACATCGTGAACGACATCTACAAGCGATTCATCAATCCAGACTCGCTCCGGCAAAACCGACAGTCTGGATGAGCCGCGCCGCCTCGATCGCCGTGCTGGCGGTGGGGATCGTGGTCGGGCTGACCGTCGGGCGGATTACCGAGCGTCATGATGTGGATCGCCGGCGCCTTGTACAGCGGCTACGTGATGGCGAACGTCCTCAAGTGGATCTGGTGGCGGTTCAACGGCTACGGCTATTTCTGGGGCATGATGGCCGGCGTCATCGGTGCCATGGCGTTCTCCTATCCGACGTTCCGCGCGATCTCGCCGCGCTTGTTTCCGCGCCGATCGCGTCCGTGGTCACGTCGAACCCGATCTACCTGGCACCCGTATTGCTGGTGCTTTCGCTCGTCGGCTGCTTGGCGGGCACCTACCTCAGCACGCCGGAAGAATTTGACATCCTCAAGCACTTCTACCGCACGACCCGGCCCTGGGGCTTCTGGGGGCCGATTCGGGACGAAATCATGCGCGAAGAACCGGCCTTCGAGCCCAACCGCGATTTCTGGAAAGATGCAATCAACGTGCTGGTGGGCATCGTCTGGCAAACTTGCCTCACGTCGCTGCCGATCTTCATCGTGTTCCGCTCGTGGGACTGGGCCGGCGGGGTGTTGCTGATCCTGGTCGTGACAAGCATCTTCATCAAGTTCAATTGGTACGACAAATTGCCGTCGGGAGACGGCGTAGCGAGGTGACAACATGAATCCAGTTCTCATGAGTGGTTTGGGCCGTCTCGCATCGCTTGCGATTCTGTTGGTGGTTGCGTCGTGTCAGATTGCCGGCGCCGAGGAGTTGAAAAACTTCATCACCCGTCGTGGCGAGCAGCTCCTGGACGGCGACAAGCCGTACCGCTTCATTTCGTTGAACATCCCGAATCTGTTCGTGATCGAGGACGCCTTCGAGTTCACCACGCCCAGCCCCTGGCGCTGGCCCGACGAGTACGAAATCGAAGACGCGCTCGAATCGGTTCGCCAGATGGGCGGGCAGGTCGTGCGGACCTACGTCATCAGCGTTTATCGCGAAGGCTCCGACATGGGCAAAACGGTCCACGTCCTGGGCCCTGGCGAGTTCAACGAGGAAGGCTTCGTGGCGCTCGACAAGGTGCTGGCGATTGCCAACCAGAAGGGCATCCGGCTGATCATTCCCTTCTACGATCGCGCGCCTTGGATGGGCGGCCAGCCGCAGTACGCCGGATTTCGCGGCAAGAAGACCGACGAATTTTGGACCGATCCGCAACTGATCGCCGACTTCAAACAGACCATCGAGCACGTGATTAACCGCAAGAACACGATCACCGGCGTCGCCTACAAGGACGACAAGGCGATTTTGGCTTGGGAAACCGGCAACGAGATCGACGCCACGCCCGATTGGACCCACGAGATCGCGTCCTACTGCAAGCAGCTCGATCCGAACCACCTCGTCGTCGACGGCCGCTCGCTGCACGGCGTCGCCCAGTGGCAAGTCGACGAGCCGGCCACCGACGTGCTTTCGACGCACCACTACCCGCACGGCCCGAGCGATTTCGTGCCCCAAATCCGCGCTGCCCACGCCATGACCATGGGCAAGAAGCCTTACTTCATCGGCGAATTCGGCTTCGTCGACACGCCCCACATCGGCCGCGTGTACGACGTCACGATCGCCGACGGGATCGCCGGCGCGCTCCTCTGGAGCCTGCGGTTCCACAGCCGCGATGGCGGCTTTTACTGGCACATGGAAGTCGGCACCGGCGGCAATTTCTACAAGGCCTATCACTGGCCCGGCTTCGCCTCCGGTGCGGCTTACGACGAGAAAGCGGTCCTGGCCCTGACTCGTGCGAAGGGCTTTGAGATTCAAGGCCTCACGCCGCCGGCCATCGAGCCGCCCGCTCCGCCAAAGCTGTTGCCGATCGAGAGCCCGGCCGCGATCTCCTGGCAAGGCTCGACCGGCGCCGCGTCGTACAATGTTGAGCGGGCCCCAGCCGCCAGCGGCCCGTGGACCGCGGTCGGCCACGACGTCTCCGACGCCCGTTATCAATACCGGCCGCTGTTCAGCGACGATTCGGCCGCCGCGGGGGAGACCTACTTCTACCGCGTGACGGCCCGCAATCCGGCCGGCGACTCGGCGCCCTCGAACGTGGTCGGCCCCGTCACCCCGGCGCATCGCACGCTGGTCGACGAGTGCGTCGACATGCAGCAATTGGCCGGCCACACGGGCGACGTGAGCCTGCATAACGACAACGTCCGCCGCACGCAGGAAGATTCTCACCGGATCGTGCTCGCGCCAGGGGCCACGATCGACTATCGTGTCGATGGCCCCATCAAGGGCTGGCGCGTGTACGCCTTTGCCGAGTCGCCCAACGTCGATCTCAAATTCGCAGGCTCGGCCGACGGCGGCGCATTGGAAACCCTGGCGGCCGACCGCCAAGCGTTTTCCTCCGGCCGAGGCGACTACGGCTACCTAGTGCCGGTGCTCTACCAGGGTGCCAGCCCCGACCGCAACGCGACACAACTCCACATCGAGCTGCCGGCCACGGCCGAAGGCCCGGAGCCGCTGCAGATTTCCCGCGTCGAAATCGACTATGGCGGGTAAGTTTAGCCGCGTCGCTCGCGAACGCGCGAATTCTCCGAAACTCGGGCAAACCGCGTCGCAAGCGACGCGGCCAAGCGAGCGATCGAATTCCAGTGCCGCTGGAGGGAGTTGAACCCCCACTCTCTTGCGAGAACATGGACCTGAACCATGCGCGTCTGCCAATTCCGCCACAGCGGCCTGCGGTGAACAAGCCATGATGTCAAATCGCGGGCTAGGCCGCAAGCGGGGATGAAGAAGCCGTTCGCCTTTGGCGGGAGATGGAGAACCGATCGTCAATGTCTTTGTTCATAGCGTTCGGCTAACAGTTAACAGCTTCACCAAAAAAACCGCCGCGGCAGGTTTTCCCACCGCGGCGGTCAATAGACTTCCGTGGACTTCGCATCCGTGCGGCCTACAGGCCGAAATCGCCCCGCTGGCCGTCCGTCTCACGGCCGTTGCGAGTGATCAAGTGCAGGTAGACGTCCGGATCGATCGAGTCGCTCAGCGCGCCGCCGCGCCCGTCGCCCCATCCTTGTTGCACGACGCCCGGGTGCAGACTGCTCGGGCCCCACTTGCGGGCAGCCGGCCCTGTCGCACTCCCCTGGTGCGGGTTGCTCTGACCGGCAGTGCTTCGCAATCTTGGTGTACCACTTCGTTTGCGCGGTGGTATCGTCCTTGCGATCGCCCTTGTTCAAGCTGATGTCGCCGGACGGGGTGACACCGCTAAACGTCCAAGTGACGGGCGTGGTGCCGGTGGGAGTTCCTTTCGGCTCCGCCGCGCCATTCGGCCAAGTGCCGACGCCGTAGGTCGAGAAGCCACTATACCAAGAGTTGTAGTTCTCTTCGCGGCTTTCGGTGATCAACACCGTCTTCGACGTGCCGTCGGAAAGCTGCGCAAAGCCGAGACCCAGCTTGGTGATCTTGGCATTGTTTCCAGTTCCGACCATTCCTGGAAATGGAAGGGCGCCATTGCCGCAATAGGATTGGCCAGTGCAACCAGCCGACGCTACTGCGCCGGCCGTTGGAGGTCGGGTAGCCAAGTCGCCCTGGTCACTACCAGACCTGATGTAATGGGTCGACGGTAGACTGATGTAGTTGCCCACCGCGATCTGCGACGACGTGTTTAGCCCAGGCGCCGCAAAGTATCCTGACTTTTGTGCGACAGCCTCTTCGCCCGGATAACTCGGGCAGCGGAGGACTTCGATCTTGGTTTCCCATTCATAGGGGTTAGTAGTGGTATTGTAATTTTGGCCAAGCGTCGTGCGATGGATGGCTTCGGTAAACGCGGCGTCGTGCAGCTTGCCCTGCTTCAATGGGGTCGTGCTCGACTGGCTGATCCTTTGGTAAAGCGTACCCTCTTCCATGTATGGCAAAATCTGCACGATCCAGCTATAACCGTCACCCCACTGGCCGTCATAATTGTTTGGCGCCGCCGGCGCTGTCGGGTTCGGCACGGCCGTGCTGGCCGCACCATACGCGACCGTGTTGCCGGACGTCTGCCGGAACGGTGCCGTGGACGACAGCGGCAGCGCCTTTCTGGCGTCGGCATACGTGTGACAGGCCAGGACCAACTGCTTGATCTGGCTCAGGCACTGGTTTCGCCGGGCCGCTTCACGAGCGGCCTGGATGGCTGGCAGCAACAGGGCCACCAGGATGCCGATGATCGCAATCACGACCAACAGCTCTACGAGGGTGAACCCTCGCCGCGAACGATCTCGCGTAAACATCTGGAACCTCCTTCAAAAAATGAAACCGAAAAATGAGGATGAGAAAGAATATCGCCCGCACCAACGCGATGAGAGCGGTTCCTCCATCGTTGGCGAACTCGTATCCACGATTGTGAATCCGAGCCGCCCAGTCCCTAACCTATCGACCAAATCTACGTGTGAGCCCCACTCGCGCGGTATCCAGAACGAATGCGATGCCCTCATCGGCAACGTCCGACACCTCAAGAACGCCTCGAAAAATGCTGTTCCCTGCGCGCAAAGAACCCGCCACTCTATTCCCAAAGTCTAACCTAATCAGCACTTAGCTGTCAATGCACTGCTAGGTGAAAGACCGGGAGAAAAGCAGATCGAGGTGACTCGCTGGAAGCGAGCATCCGCTTGTCGCCGACGCTCCCTGCACGATTTCCCCTAGCTGGTTGACACAACTCCACTTACGGCCAGAATTCAGAGACAATGCCCCACCAAACAACGTCCTCGCCGGCCCGGCTCGGTGTGGAAAAACGCACGCGCTGCTCCACCGATACCTCCAAGTCCTGCAGGCGGCCGGCGGTGCGGTCGGACGCGGATTGTGGCTGGCCCCGACGTCGAGGAGTGCGGCAGCAGTCCGGCGGCGGCTTGTCGGCGGCGAGTTCGTCGCCTGTCTCGATCCGGGCGTTTTGACGTTCGACGCCCTCGCCGACCGAGTGCTCGACGCGTCACCCGAACCGCCGCGGGCGACGTCGCCGCTCGTCGGGCGGACGCTGTTGCGGCGGGTCGTCGCGGCGGCCCTGCAAAACAAACGCCTATCGTTCCTGGCCGCGGCCGCCCACCGCTCGGCGCTCGTCGATCTTGTCGATCGAGCACATCGACGAGCTCAAGCGGCGGGGCGTCACGCCGGCCGCCTTCACCCGATCGATCGGCTCGCGCGGCGACCCCCGGCAGCACGACGAATTGGCCTGGCTCTATGCCGAATACGAGCGACTTTGCTCGGAGCATTCACTCGCCGACAAGGAGGGCCTCCAGTGGGCGGTCCGCGATGTGCTCGCATGCGACGCCTCGCTCTACGACGATCTCCAGATTGTCGTCGCCGACGGCTTCACCGATTTCACCCACTCGCAGTTAGATATCCTCGACCAACTCGCAAAGCGGGCTGGCCGATTGCTGATCTCCCTGCCCCACGACAAGGGCCTGACAAGCGGCCGGAGCGAGCTGTTCGCCAAATCGGCCGCGACGCTCGCCGAACTGCGGCTGCGTCATTCGCAGCTTGAAGTCGAGCAGCTGCCGTTCCGCGCGACAGGCTTCCCGGCGCTCGATCACGTCGCCCGGCATCTGTTCGAGCATCCGCGCGATATTCCGCCGCCGTCGTCCGCGGTGGTCGATTCGCTCGACCGGCTCGAGATCGTCGCGGCCGCCGGAGTGCAAGACGAAATCGTCGAACTGGCTCGCAGCATCAAGCGGCGGTTGTGCAGCGACGCGGCTCACTCCGGCGAGGTGCGGCCGGGCGACGTCGTCGTCGTGTTTCGCAATCTGCAGTCCGCCGCGCCGCGCGTCCGCGACGTCTTCGAGGAGTTCGGCATCCCGTATTCTCTGGAAGCCGGCGTGCCGCTGGCCGCCGCGGGAATCGTGCGGACGCTGCTGGACCTGTTGCGTCTCGACGCGGAGAACTGGCCGTTCCGCCGCGTCGTTTCCTTGGTAACCAACAACTTGCTCACCGCCGCAAATCGCCGCGAGCGAACAGCCGCCGAATGGCTCGTCCGCGATCTGCAAATCGCCCGGGGTCGCGACGCATTGCTATCTCGCGTCAATTCCCTGGCCGGCGAGCTCGCTTCAGCGAGCGGGCGGCCCCGTAACTATCGCAACCGCCAAACCCAAGCCGCCGCCACCGCCCTGCCCTTTCTCAATCAACTCGCCGCCGCCCTCGACGAGTTGCCGACCGAAGCCACGCCCGCCGCATGGATCGACGCGATCGCCGCCCTCGGCAAGCATCTCGGCATCGAGTCGCTATCTTCCGCAATCGGTGCCCCCGACGACCTTGCGGCCTGGAAATTCGTCGTCGACCAATTCGCATCGCTCGAACGCCTGGCCGATTGGCTCGACGAACCGGCGCCGCGGCTCGCGCGTAGCGACGTGCTCGATCTGCTGGTCGACCTCGCCACGCACGAATCGTTGCCGCGCCGCTTCGACGACGCAGGCCGGGTGCGGATCCTCTCGGCCTCCACCGCCCGCACGATCGACGCCGCGCACGTTTTCCTCGCCGGCATGAGTGAGCAAGCGTTTCCGTCTCCGGAGCGCGCCGGCCGCTTGTATTCCGAAGCCGACTACCGCTTCTTTGCCGCCGCGGCCGACCAGGCGCGGGCGGCGGCCGAGTTGCCGACCGTCCAGCGCTCGCAGGACGAAATGCTGCTGTTTTACGAAGTGCTGACTCGCGCCGGCGAGCGGCTCACGATCAGCTATCCGGCACTCGACGATAAAGCCCAATCCCTGCCGCCGAGCCCGTACGTCACCGAAGTCGAGCGAGCCGTCGCGCCGGCCATCGTTACACACCGTCGCGCATCGCGCCCCTCGCCGCTGCCGCCCGACGGCTTGCCGCTTAGCGCCGCCGATTGGCGGATCCGAGCCGTTCACGAGGCGCTCACCGGCAACCTGAACCTGCTCGCCGGCCTATTCCAACTGCGTGCCACTGGCTCCGCCGCTGCTCTGGACGCCGCGCTGCGCACCATCGCCGCGCGCAGCCGCCGCGACGGCTTCGGCCCCGCCGAGGGACTCTTGGAAAGCGACGCTGTGCGGCAAAAACTCGCCCGCCGATTCGGCAGCGAGCACCTGTGGAGCCCCAGCCAATGGGAAACGTACGCCGTCTGCCCGTATCGCTTTTTTCTCGACGATGTGCTCGGCCTCGAACCGCTCGGCGAACTGGTGCTGGAGACCGATCATCGCCGCCGCGGCACGCTGGTGCATCGAGTGCTCGCCGAATTCCATCGGCGCGCGCCGGAGCTGTTCGGCTCGCAAACGAGCCTCTCGCAGCACGAAGTGACCAAGTTCGTTGCGGAGTTTGAAAATGTTTTGGAAGCACTAGTGCGGGCCACGCCGCATCATGGCGTCGAGGCGGCGCTCGTGGAGCTCGACCGCCGGCAGATCGTCCAATGGGGGCCGCGGTATCATGCCGAGCATGGTAAGTACGACGCCGCTTGGAGCCAGCTCGACGCGCCCCTCACACCCTCGTATCTCGAATGGCGATTCGGACCGCCGCGTTCGGAAGAGAGCGAATTCGAGGACCCGCGTTCGACGTCGGAACCGTTCGTGCTCCATATCGGCAAGGAGGAGATTCGCATCACCGGCCGCGTCGACCGGATCGACGTCGGCCAATCCGCGGGGCGGAGCGTGTACAGCGTGATCGACTACAAATCGGGGCGTCGGCCGTCGCTCTCGAAAGACAAGATCGCCTCGGGCCAGCGGCTCCAGCCGGCGCTGTACGTGATGGCCGCTCAGGCGCTGTTGTTTGCCGACCAGGACGCGACGCCGCTCTACGCCGGCTACTGGTCGCTGACCAACGGCGTGAGCGTCAACGCGCGGTTTTCGCTGCACTGTTCACAAGACCAACGTACGCCGAGCGACGAGTGGGAATCGCTCCGCGGCGAGGTCGTCGAGCAGATCGGCCGCTTCGTTCACGACATTCGCGCCGGCAACTTCCCGGTCTCAAGCCGCGACGACGATTGCACCAGCCGCTGCGAGTTTGCCACCGTCTGCCGAATCGCTCAGGTACGAAGTCTCGGCAAGCAGTGGCTTGCGGAGGAGTCCGATTCGTGATGCACCGGCGATCCGTTGGATCGTGGCTAAAGCCCTCACGCTAATTCTTATGTCAACGACTGCTGCACTGACCGATGAACAAGCTGTCGCGCTCCGCACGCGCGATACGTCGATCGCACTGGCGGCCGGTGCGGGTTGCGGCAAGACGTTCGTGCTCTCGGAGCGATTCTTGTCGCATCTCGATCACGACAGCGCGCTCGTGCAGGAAGCCGCCAAGCTGCACCAGCTCGTGGCAATCACGTTCACCGACGCGGCCGCCCGCGAAATGCGCCGCCGCATCCGCCAAAAGTGTTACGATCGTTCGCAAACCGCGCCGACAAAGCAGAGCCAAGACGATTGGCTGACGCTGCTGCGGGCGATCGAGGCGGCCCGGGTGAGCACGATCCACGCTTTTTGTGCATCGCTGCTGCGCGAGCACGCGGTAGAGGCCGGCCTCGACGCGACGTTTGGCGTCGTCGAACAGGGAGCGGCCGACGTGCTCGTGAGCCAGGTGCTTGATGATGTCCTCCGCGCGCGGCTGGCCGAGCTCGACCCCACGACGCTGGAGCTCGCCGCCTCGTTCGGCCTGTCGCAGCTCAAGGACCAGCTCCGCGACCTGGTGAACTTCCGTCACGAGCCGGCGTTTGAAAAATGGCACGAGGCGACGGCGGACGAAGTCGTGGCCGCCTGGCAGGAATGTCACGAAAACGAGGCACTGCCCGCGGCGCTTGCCGAACTTGCTTCGTCGCCCGACGTGCGCACGATCGTCGAACTGCTCCATTCGGTCACTCCGCCGGCGAAGAAGGCCTCCTTCGTCGAGGCAAAGGCGCAGCTGCTCGCGCTGCTGCCGCGGCTCTCAACCGGCGATCTCGACGAAACCGCGTTGAAAACGCTCCGCGGGTATGTCGGCGTGCAAACGATTTGCACTGCGAAGGATTGGCCCTCGAAGGAAGCATTCGACGCCTACCGCGACGCCTGCAAGCGATTCCGCGACGCCCTCGACAAGCACACACCCAAGCCGTTCTCCGCCGCCGCCGCGCGCGAAGCGGCCGAGCTCGGCCTCAAATTGCTCGACCTCGCCCACGCTGTTGTCCACGAATACGAACGCGCCAAGACCCGCGCCGGACAGCTCGATTTCGACGACTTGCTGTTTCATGCGTATCGGTTGCTCACCAATCCGGAACACGCCGCGCTCCGCCAGCGGCTCTCCGCCGATCTGCGGCTGCTGCTGGTCGACGAGTTCCAGGACACCGACCGGCTGCAGGTCGAGCTGGTGAAGGCCCTCTGCGGCGACGTCGCCGACGGCAAGTTGTTCTTCGTCGGCGACATGAACCAGTCGATCTACCGTTTCCGCGGGGCCCAGCCGGATGTGTTTCTCGATCTGCGCAATCAAATCCCCGAGCCTGGCAAACTGCCGCTCACTCAAAATTTTCGCAGCCAGCCAGCGGTGCTCAATTTCGTCAACGCGCTGTTCCACCAGTCGCTCGGCCCCGAGTATCGGCCGTTCCGCCCGAAGCGTCAACAAATCACTGCCGAGCCGGCAATCGAATTCCTCTGGACGCTCACGCCCGACAAGCGGCAAGTCGGCGGCAAGCAAGACGCCCGTACGCAAGAAGCCCGCCGCATTGCCCGCCGGCTCCGCGAACTGTTGGAGAGCGAAACGCCGCTCATCGCCGACGCCGCGGCCGACGGCGGCAAGCGCCACTGCGGCTGGGCGACGTCGCGATTCTGTTCCGCGCCCTGAGCGACGTCGCGCTCTACGAGTCGGCACTCCGCGAATATGGTCTCGACTACTACCTGGTGGGCGGCCACGCCTTCTATGCCCAGCAGGAAATCTACGACGTCCTGAACCTGCTGCGGGCGGTCGCCAGCCCGGCCGACGAAATCAGCCTCGCCGGCGTGCTCCGCAGCCCATTCTTCTCGCTTGAAGACGAAACGCTGTTCTGGCTGGTCGAGTCGGCCGGCAGCCTCAACAACGGCCTGTTCGCCGGCCAGTTGCCGAAAGAGCTGTCGACAACCGAACGCCTCAAAACGGCCGCCGCCGCCGAGACACTCGCATGCGCTCCGCGTCCGCAAGGATTCGCTGCCGATCACGACGCTGTTCGCCGAAGCGCTCGCCCGCACCGGGTACGACGCCGCGCTCTTGGCCGAGTTCCTCGGCGAACGCAAATTGGCCAACCTGAACAAGCTCGTCGAGCAGGCCCGCACCGCCGACGCCGGAAACGTGCTCGATCTGGCCGGCTTCATCGCGCAGCTGGCCGAGTTCGTGGCCCGCGAGCCGAAGGAGGCCCTCGCCGCGACGCTCTCGGAATCGGCCGACGTGATTCGCCTGATGACGATCCACCACGCGAAGGGGCTCGAGTTCCCGCTGGTGATTGTTCCCGACGTCGATCGCAAACCCGACTTCCGCGCTCCCGCCGCCGCGCTGCACGCGACGCTCGGCCCCGTCGTGAAGCCGCCCAGCGACGACGATGAGGAGCCCGCCACCACCGGCATCGATCTGTTCCGAACGCTCGAAAAACGGGCCGACGCCGAAGAACGCAAGCGGCTGTTCTACGTCGCCACGACGCGGGCCGCCGACTACCTAATGCTCTCCAGCAGTCTCGCCGGCTACGAGCCCAACGAGCTGGAAAGCGATTGGATGAAGCTGCTCGCTGAGCGATTCGATCTCGCCACCGGCACGTTCCGCGGCGAGCTACCGTCCGGCTATCCGCCGCCGCAGGTGCTCGTCACCGATACAGAACCCGCGACCGACTTCAAGCCGATCGGCGGCGGACGCGGACCCGATTTGGTCGCCCTCGTCGAAGAGGCTCACGACCTGGCGGCAAGCGGCGGCGGGATCGTCCCGCCGAACGCCGGTCCGATTCCTGTCGATCTTGCCGCACGCCGTCAGTTTTCCGTCTCGCGGCTTTCGGGCAAACTCACTCGCCCCGACGCCCGCGAAACCGAGTTCCGACCGCAGCCGACGCCCGACACCATCGACCCCCGCGAATTCGGTCTGTTCGTTCACGCCCTGCTCGAGCGGATCGACCTCACCGGAAAGCGGCTGATCGCGCCGCTCTGCGAACGATTGGCCGCTGAGCGGGTCCAGCGTCACAAAGAGCGGTTCGCCGAAATTGCCGCGGAAATGCTCGAGCGGTTCCTCGAATCGCCCCGCTGGACGGAGATCGCCGCTGCGAAAACCGTCCACCGCGAATTGGAGTTCCTGCTCGCCTGGCCGCCGGACGGCGCGGGCAGCGACGGCCGCTACCTGCAAGGCTTATTCGACTGCCTCTACCGCGATGCCAAGGGCGGCTGGCACCTGATCGACTACAAGACGAACGACGTAACAGCCGCCGAGGTCCCGCGCGAAGCCGAGCGCTACGAAATGCAGATGCTGCTGTACGCGATGGCCCTCGAACGGGTGCTGGGCGATCCGCCCGTCGAGCTGGCCCTCCACTTCCTGCGGCCCGGCGTCGAGCATATCTTCAAGTGGAGCGATGCGGCCCGCAATCGCTGCATCCAATTGGTCGATGACGCGATGAATTCACTGGTCGCTGAAGGGACCAGTCCGAATTGAGCGAGAACCCCCGACGGGCTGGTCGCTTCAGCGACCAGCAGAACCCGACGCCAAACCATTTCACCACCATGCCCACCGCATCCCCCCAACGCGAGTTCGCCCTCGAAGTGGTCGAAAGGCTCCGCGCCGCCGGGTTCGAGGCGCTGTGGGCGGGCGGCTGCGTCCGCGACCAACTGCTCGGCCTCGCGCCGAAAGATTACGACGTCGCCACCAGCGCCAAGCCGGACGAAATCCGCGCCGTCTTCGGCCAGCGACGCACTCTCGCCATCGGCGCGTCCTTCGGCGTGATCACCGTGCTCGGTCGCCGACACCAAGGGCAAGTCGAAGTCGCCACGTTCCGCACCGATGCCGAGTACAGCGACGGCCGCCGTCCTGACAGCGTCCATTTCACCACCGCCGAGCACGACGCCGAGCGGCGCGACTTCACGATCAATGGTCTGTTCTTCGATCCCGTCACCGAGGAGGTCGTCGATTACGTCGGCGGCCGCGACGACCTGGAGCGCCGCCTGATCCGCGCGATCGGCGACCCTCGCATGCGGCTGAGTGAGGACAAGCTCCGCATGCTCCGCGCCGTTCGGTTCGCCGCCGCGTTCAAATTCGCGATCGAGCCAGCAACTCTCGCCGCTATCCAAGCCATGGCGGCCGAAGTCAACACCGTCAGCGCCGAGCGGATCGGCGTCGAGCTTCGCCGAATGCTGGTCGACCCGAACCGCGCCGTCGCGCTCGATCTATTGCGCGAAGCGAATCTGCTCGCACGCGTGCTACCAGAAGTCGATCTGCTCGACTCAAACAAATTCGCCGAGACTCGCCGCATCCTCGCCTCGCTCGACGAACCCACACTCGCGCTGGCCCTGGCCGCGCTGCTTTCGCAAGTGGGCGACTCCCATTCTCCCGGCCCGGTCGGTCGCAGCCTGCGCTACACCAACCGCGAGAGCGAACGGGCGACATGGCTCCTCACGCACTTGCCCATCCTCCTCGACGCGCCCCACGCACCTTGGCCGCGGCTGCAGCGCGTGCTCGTACACGATGGTTCGCCGGAGCTCCTCGCACTCGCCACTGCGATCGCCGGCCCGGACCACGCGGCCCTCGAATTCGCGCGGGAGCGACTGGCCTGGCCGCCCGAAAAACTCAACCCGCCACCGCTCATCGACGGCAGCGACCTCATCGGCCACGGCCTCGCGCCCGGCCCCGAGTTCACCCCGCTGCTAGAGCTCGTCCGCGACGCCCAACTCCGCGGCGAAATCGAAACCACGCTCGGCGCACTCACCCTCGTCCAGCGAATTCTCGACGAGGGATTCCCCGACGAGCCCCTTGACGCCGAAACCTAAGTCGGTACGGTGCAAGGAACTCCGCATGTCCCCACCAACGGAAGGATGCCGATCATGCTCGATTCCGATGCCTGCCAACTGGCCCTGTTCGCCCAGGCCGTGCCGCACTTCGACGGCTGGTACTTCGTACTGCTCGCGTCGCGCGTGCTGCACGTGTTGGGGAGCATAGTCCTGTTGGGCGGTATTTTTTACCTGCTCGCCATCATCGCCCCGCGCGTCGCGGCGAGCGGCGGCCGCCCCGACACCGACACCTGGTTCGGCGGCGATCGCGCCGCCTGGGCCAAGTGGGTCGGCATCGCCACCGTCGTGATGCTGGTGACCGGACTGTTCAACTTCATCACGATCATCCGGACTAATCAGATCGCCGCGTCCTACCACATGCTCGGCGGGCTCAAAATCCTGGTGGCCCTGGTGATCTTCTTCCTCGCCGCGATCCTCGCTGGCAGGACGGCGCTTGCCGAGCGACTCCGCGAGCGGATGAAGTTTTGGCTCGCCGTGACCATGTGCGTCGGCCTGCTGATCGTCATCATCGGCAGCGTGATGCGATCCTACCCGCGCGAGCCAAAAGCCATCGCCGGCCCAACGCTCGTCGCCCCCAACTGACCACGGACCGCTGACAAATACCCCATGGACAAAAAAGCCAAGAAACGCATCGAAGTGTTGCGCAAAAAAATCTCCGAGCTGCAGCCGCGCCTCGCCGGTGCGAAGAAGCAGACCGACGAGCCGGACGAGGTCCGCAAGCTCGAAGCTGAGCTCGCCGCCGCCCAAGCGGAACTTGAAAAGTTGAAGGCAAGTTAGCTAGTCGTCCCTGATAAATCACAAATTCGCCAGAGATTTGAGGGTGCATAGCTTGCTGGGTGGCACTAAAATTTGCCAGGTTTTGGTCCCGACGGTCCCGAAAGCTGGCAAAAAATGAAGCCCAAAGCAGCCACTCCGCAGTGTGAATTATTTGGCGCCCATCTGAGTGAGCTCTTGAATCCCGAGCACCCGCTCTACGTGCTGGCCGAGCGGATCGACTGGTCGCAGTTCGACGCGGCCATCGACGCTTGCTATGCGGACGAGCTAGGCCGACCGGGGGTCAACACGCGACTGATCGTCGGCCTGCTGTACCTGAAACACGCCTACGACGAGAGCGACGAGTCGGTCGTCGCCCGTTGGGTGGAGAACCCGTACTGGCAATACTTCTGCGGCTGCCAGTACATGCAGCACGAGTTGCCGATCGATCCGTCGAGTTTGAGCCGCTGGCGGAAGCGGGTCGGTGCCGAGCGGTTGGAGAAGCTGTTGGAGGCGACGATTCGCACGGCGTTAGCCATGAAGGCGGTCAGGCCCCAGGAGTTCCAGAAGGTCAATGTCGACACGACGGTCCAGGAGAAGGCCATCGCCTTTCCGACCGATGCCCGACTGTATCACAAGATGCGTGTGGCGCTGGTGAGGCGGGCCAAATCCTTGGGCCTCCCACTTCGTCAGAACTATCGTTTCAAGAGCAAGCAGCTGCTGGCCAAACAAGGCCGTTATGCCCACGCACGGCAGATGAAAAGGGCGGCGAAGATGACGCGTCAGCTGAAGACGATCTTGGGTCGTGTGCTGCGGGACATCCAGCGAAAAGCGCCCGTCATCCAGGGCCAAATCGCTGACGAGCCCCTGCGTGAGCTCCTCGCCATGGCGGAGCGTCTGCTGGTGCAGACGCGGACCAGCAAAAACAAACTCTACAGCGTGCATGCTCCCGAGGTGGAATGCATCTGTAAGGGAAAAGCGCACCAACGCTACGAGTTCGGCTGCAAGGCCAGCGTGGCCACTACCAGTAAGAGGAATTGGATCGTCGGTATCCAGGCTTGGCACGGCAATCCTTACGACGGGCACACGCTCAACGGCGCGATCCAACAAGTTGAACGGCTAACAGGTCACACGCCTGACGATGTGATGGTGGACCAAGGCTACCGCGGGCACGGTTACGCAGGCTCGGCCATCGTCCACGTGGTCCGCACGATTCCCAAGCGAGCGACGCGGATGCTTCGCCGGATGTTGAAACGTCGTGCGGCCATTGAGCCGACGATCGGTCACCTGAAGAGTGACAACCGCATGAATCGGAACTACCTGACCGGCCGAGAAGGCGACAAAATCAACGCGGTGCTGAGTGCCGCTGGGTACAACCTCCGCAAACTGCTGCGGTGGGCTGTTTTTGCGCCAATTTTCTGGCTCTGGCACCGGCTCGCGGTCAGGCTCACCGCCGAAGTCGCGTCCCGCCGAACATCGCACCTGCCGATGCCCGTTTGATTCGCCCCAGCTCGCACCTCAAAATCATGCCGACGCGGCCAACAGACATTTTTTCAGGGACGACTAGCTATATGAATTGAACTACTAGTCGCTGGACCATCAGCGCGCTGTTGGCTACTTCGACCGCCGCTTCACTGCGTAGCCATACGGAACGGGCCAGTCCGGCTCCGTGCCGAGCTCACGCTCGACCTGGAGCGCCCAATACGGCTCGCGCAACAATTCACGCCCGACGAGCACCAGATCGGCATCTCCACCGGTCACGATTTCGTTCGCCTGCGTCGCTTCTGTGATCAGCCCGACTGCACCGGTGCAGACATCGGCCTCGGCGCGGATCTGCCGCGCGAACGGCACCTGATAGCCCTTGCCGACCGCGATCTGCGCCTTCGGCACCATTCCCCCCGACGAGACGTCGATCAGGTCGACGCCGAGAGCTTTGAGCCGCTTGGCAAGTTCGACCGATTGTGCGATGTCCCAGCCGCCGTCGACCCAATCGGTCGCCGAGATGCGAACGAAAAGTGGCATCTCTGTCGGCAACACGCCTCGGAGTCGTTCCGCCACACGAAGCACCAGCCGCATTCGGTTCTCGAGACCGCCGCCATACTCGTCGGACCGCTTGTTCGCCAGCGGCGACAGGAATTCGTGTAGCAAGTAGCCGTGTGCCGAATGTATCTCGATCACCTGAAAGCCGGCCGCCAAGGATCGTCGCGCGGCCGCTTCAAATGCATCGACAATCGCGTCGATCTCCTTGGCATCGAGCGCCACTGGCGGCCGCTCGCCGTCGCCAAACGGAACTGCACTCGGCGCGACCGGCGTCCAACCCCCTTCGGCCAAAGTCAATTGCCCGCCACCGCGCCAGGGCACGTCGCAACTCGCTTTCCGCCCGGCATGCGCGAGTTGAATCGCCGGCACGGCCCCTTGGCTGGCAACAAAGGCGGCAATTCGCCGAAACGGCTCGATGTGCGCGTCGCTCCAGATGCCCGTGTCGCCGGTCGAGATCCGCCCCTCGGCCGTCACGGCCGTCGCTTCGACGAATACCAGCGCCACGCCGCCGGCCGCCCGACTCCCAAGGTGAACGAGATGCCAATCAGTCGGCAACCCGTCGACGGCCGAGTACTGACACATCGGCGACATCGCGATTCGGTTCCGCAGTCGTACGCCGCGAATCGTCATCGGACTCAATAGGTCCGTCTCCGGCACTTCTCGATCGTGATCGGCACCGGCCGTACACCCGCCCGCGGCCGCGGACAATTTGGCAGATGTTTCTACGGAATCTGGCAAGGGAAACCTCCGGGGCGCGCGACTTGTTCGACCTACCCGGCACCGATACGGCCGGAGCTCACCATTCTTCGCAACTCGCCGTCCGACGGCAAGCGACGACGACGATTCGGACATCTGCGAGCCGACTGAGGCGGCCGGCCGAGTGAGCTATTTCCCCTCACCCAGCCGCACCACCCGCAGCTCGACCCGCTTCAACTCACGCAATACGGCATTCTTCGAGAGTTCCATCCAGTACCAAATCTTGAGCATCGCAATGGCGATCATGCTCAGCCCGAAGCCACACGCCCAAGCGATCATTGCTTGCGTTCCGTCCGCGTGAAAGAATTGATAGGCCGTCACGACCGCCGCGACCGTCCACACCGTGATCATCGCAAACACCAGTGCCACCAACCAACGGCTCCGACCACGGAAAGTATCGATCACTTGCTCTACCAGCGGTGGCTCGATCGTGCGGGGAGAAAACTCCGCTTCCTCCGACGCCAACGCCTCACGTATTTTCCGATCCAAATCGCTCACGACTTGCTCCTTTCCAATATCTGTTTCAGTTCTTGCCGGACGTGGAAAAGCCGCGACTTTACCGTGCCCAGCGGAATGTCCAAAATGTGTGCGATCTCAGCGAGCGACCGCTGGTCCCAATAAAACATCGAGACCAGCGCCCGCTCGTCGCCCGGCAACCGATCGATCGCTTGCCGCAACGCGCTCACATCATCCGTCGCGTCGCTGCCGGTCGGAGCCGCTGCCTGCTGCGGCGCCTCAGTCGCAACCTGCTCGACCAGCTTTCGCCGTCGTTGCGTTTGCCGAATAGCATCGATGCTCTTGTGCGAAACGATCCGCAGCACCCAACGCCCGAAACAGGCAGGGTCGTCCAGCCGACGCAGCCCCTTGGCCACGGCGATCCACGATTCCTGCGCCACGTCGGCCGCCAAATCGTGCCGGCCCGTCAGCCTAAGTGCGTGCCGAACCAACTGCGGCTGCCAACGCTCCACCAGCTGCCCCCAGCGCCCGAGCGTCGCCTCCCTGTGCTTCGAGCACCAGCAGCTCATCGATTACACTTTCAGGCAATCGCTCAGGCAGACTTTCAGTCGATCGTTCCATGATTCACGATATAAGTCGCTGGCCAGCCCGGTGCGGTTCAAGAATCCGCCCACAAAAACCCGCCCATCGCCCCCCGCCCCTGCCGCCAGCACGAACTACGCTGCTTCGCACGCCATCGCAGCAAATTTTCTTTCCTGCCTTCGTGAAGCACCCGAATCGCTGCGGCATTGCTGCTCGGTGTGCGGGCACGGTCTGCGCGACAGTCTGGCAGAAGCTCGCATCAGGTCCAACTGACTACACGAGCCATCGGACCAGATTTCGACTCCGGCGAACGAGAATACACCATGCGGCAAGACTCGACCACAGTTCACTGCAATTGGCGCAGCATTCGCTTCTGTGACTGTTCACCTCGCATCGACGCATCATGCTGAAAGTGCAAAGTGCTTCGGACGCCAAAAGGGCATCTCGTGCCTTGGTTATCGCCGGCTGCCATCTGTGCTATCACCCACGATTTTTCATTGAACATTCATTGTGGCGTCGCGTAAAATACGCGATGCGACCTTCTACTAGAGCAGTCAACAGTTTTGTTTGCATCCCGAGAAACAGAGAGTCCATTCCATGGAAATCACAAGTTTGCCAACCGTGCTATTGAAATTTGTCGAGCAAGTCCTGCCGAACGATGGCCAGTTCGAACGTCCGCTCACGGTCAACGACCTACGACTGAGCGTTCGAAACGAGCGGATGTCGGAGGTTCGCGATTGGTCGAATCGCCACTTGGACGAAGTCGAAATCTTCGCGGCGCGATTCGACGGCGACGCGCCGCTGGAGTGCGTCTTGAATCTGCCAACCGAGCGTGAACAGGCAGCAGACGCCGCGACGGCGTTCGAGATCTGCTCCCCGTCGCCGTTCGCTTGGACGTAATGTTTGACGTGAGCTAAGCAAGCTCGATGCAATCCGTCGGCGAAGAGCCGGCGTCGGATGTGGCAGCGGTGAGCCGAATCGCTTCGGATCAAACTCCGCCGCCCACCAACTCAAAAGCGGCATCGAGGTGCTCCAGTAGCCCGCCGTCGCAGGCGGCGTCATCGGTTCTGCCGTCCGCGTGGGTGCCAGTGGCTCCGCCAGCGCTGTCCGCGAATCGTTCAAGATTCGCGTGCCATCGATGGCGGCCACGATCCCGTGACGCCGAGAGCCAGGCGACCAGTGCATCGTCGCGCGCCGAATCCCGAACCACGGACGCTAAGCGTGCACGGGAGGGCGAGGCTCCTGCCGAGCTATCGCTGGTGACGGCGCTTGTACCTACAGGCACCGCAACGTCGTAGTGTGCTGCCGCGACAGCAAGAGTGCCGCTGCTGGGTTGCAGTACCGTGTCGACTTGCAGAGCGACGACACTCGCCCCGCCGCTGCCGCTCATCGGAAGCGTAGCGCCAAGATTATTGCGCCAGACCGTGTAGTCCGCCGCGTTAACGATTCCGTCGCCATTACCATCGCCGAGCGTACCGGGCGTTACGGTTTGGCCGAAATTGGCTTTCCACACGTCGTAATCTCCCGTGCCGACGCCGCCGTCGCCATCGTAGTCGCCGGGGATGTAACCCATCGCGGATTCAAAGCCCGTGTAATTGAACGCGGCGGCGTTGCGAAACGTGTAGGTGCCAGCGCCCACGCCATTCGGCGCGAATACCGGGCTCGTAACGCCCACCAAAGAGAGCCAGAGCACGTCGCCGGGCGCCGAAGTCGGATTTCCCCCGTTGACGGTCACCCGGGCCACGGCCATCGGCTCGGCAAATACTGTGTCGGCGCCACTACCAAGATTGAGCGTGATCCCGGGGAACGCACCGAAATTCACGAGGTCGCTGAACTGCAGCGACCCGCCGGGTCCGAAGAGATTGTCGCCCGCACCTGCGCCCAGCGTGGTGTACGTGAGGTGGACTGTATTGATGCTCGTGTCGGCGTTGTCGCTCACGAGGATGTTTCCGCCAGCAGCGCCGGCGTAGTACCTGACCAGCCCCTGTATGCCGTTGAGGTTTTGGGTGGAGTCGGCCAGCACCAAGCCGTCGAGCCCGTCGCCAGCGTTGAGCGTGACGGAAGTGTCCGGGGCCACGGCTCGAACGTAAAACGAGTCCGCGGCGGGACCGGCGTTGACGTTCATTTCTTCGACGTTGGCGTCGTTCAGGATGATGGTGTAACCCGGTGTCGGGGCCGTGCGATCGAGGCGCAGCGTTCCGAGGTCGCGAATGTACTGCCACTGGGAAGTCTCGGCGGCGTTGTTGAGGTTGAATTGATCGAAGCCGTCCTGGCCATCAAAGAGAAATGTCGGAAGATTGGCAATGTTGGTCGTCAGATTCCCACCGCCGAAGTTCAGCACGTCGTTGCCGTCGCCGCCGTAGATGGACATGTTCGCGGCCACCTTGTGCTGATTGAAATCGAACGTGTCGTCGCCGTCGCCAGCCTTGATGATGACGCTCTGCGAGTTATAGTCGGGCGAGAGAGTTCCGGCGCCGAGGCCGTCGATCGTATCGATGATGCCCAGAGTATTGCCAAAGACATAGTCAATCGGATTTGCCTGCCCCGTATCGTCGATGATGAGATTGGCGCCGCCGCCGCCGCGGTAGACGCTCAAATAGCCGTTAATGGTCAGGTTGCCGTTGGCGTCGTGCGGGTAGACCGTCACGGCGCCGGTGTTGACTCCGGCGGTGACCTGCGTGGAGACGCCGGCGGGAATTGCCATGACGTTGATCGCCGTCGTACTGCTATGCGCGGTGACGCGGAAGTTCTCAAAGCCGGTGGTTTGGCCAAACTGCCGGACGGTCGGGCTCTGTGCTGTGCCGTAGTACTCTTTGTAGTAATCTACGCCGAGATCCATTTGGAACGGTCCGACAGCCAGCGCGTGGTCGTCGACGATCAGCGTGTCGCCGATTCCTGTGCCGGCGAACAGGTTCAGCTTCGTCGTCGCCGGCAGGCCGAAGATCGTGACGAACTGCGAGCCGTGGTTGCTCGTATGGAAATCAAGCTGATCGAGCGTGCTGTCGAACGTGATTCGGCCGGTCGTATTCTGGTTGAAGAAAGACGTGCCGGTGATCGAGGAGCCATTGAAGAAACCGCTGGACGCGACGTCGTCGATGTTGAGCAGGTTGTTTCCGGGTCCCCCGGTCACGTTGATCGTCCCGAAAATGTTAGCGGAAGACGGATAGGGAAACGGTCCGTTGTCGCTCTTGCCCACGTGGAACGTGTCGTCGCCGCCGTTGCCAATGGCATTGAGCGTCTGGCCGGCCGCTAGACTCAATAGCAAAAAGTCGTCGTTTCCGCCGCCTCCCTTGATCGAAAGTACTTCGAGGGTGCTATCGAACTGCGTCTCGGAGGCAAATGGGCTCGTCGGTAGGAACCGCTGCACGGTATTGCCCAGCAACGTGAATCTCTGATCGAGCCCGAGTGTTGAGCCGTCGAGCTCGAGCGTATCGGTCCCCCCCTCGCCGTAGAAGATCACAGTATTAGTGTTTGACGCCATCACTTCCGGACTGACGACGAGTTTGTCGTTACCCTGATCGCCGTAGGCGTAGACATTGCTGTAGTTGTTCAGGGAATTGATGTTGAACAAATCGTTGTCTGACGTCGTGCCGTGAATTTCGACGCGCTCGGCATCGTAGTTCCAGAACTGCGCACTGCGAACTCCTGCGAACGAGACGTCAATAACAGTCGCGTTGACCGTAAACGTGAGAAACGTGCCGCCGCCGCCCAGGTTCAGGGTGTCGAATCCACCACCCATGAAGATATAGACGGGAAGCGCGGAGTTATCGGCTTTGGTGAGTCCGACGCAGTTGAGCTTGTCGTCGCCGCTGCCGAGGTTGACGTGGACGCTGTCGACCAGCGAAAGCGTGAATGTTTGCGTTGACGTCGGGCCGCCGTTGATTGAATCCTGCACTGTCAGCGTGTTGCCGCTGGCGCTCAGCGTAACGTTGTTGTTTCCCGCAAATCCGCCGACATTCACCGAGCGCGTCGCCGCGTCGTACGCGGCAAACACCGTGATGGAGCCATCGACGGTGTATTGGCCGATGTCGCCGTAATTGCCCTGGCTGCCAACCTCCAAAACGTAGTTCCCACTAACAATAAGGTTCGACGTATCGATGGACGCGCTGGTGTTGGCAGTGACGATTGTCGCCGAAACATACGTTTGCGTGCTGCTGATTCGAATCTTGACAGTCGGCGCGAGCATGCCGCCATATTGCCAGTTCTTGATCGTGAACGTCGCATGAACGCCGGTGGCCGTGAACGTGAAACTATCGACGTCGGACGTGCCGTTGATGATGCCACTAGCGGTTATGACCTTTCCCGCGCCATCGAAAGAGAGGGCTCCCCCGCCGGTGTCGCCGGCGTATGAAAGCTGGTCAACGCCCTGCGTGAGCGCCGCAAGGTCGCTTTGCACGGGGTCGCTCGAATTCTGGCCGGTAAAGTTGTTCGTCTGCCACCAGATACCGCGCCCTTGAGTGTTGTTGCTGCTGCCGCCCATGATTGGCGCGCGAAAGATGTCGCCGTCATAGTACTCATCGCCGGGCGAACGCTGGTGGAGCAGGCCGACTTCGTGGCCCGCTTCGTGCGCAATCGACTCGCCGATGTACTGCTCGAGTCGCCCGCCGGGCAAACCGTTGTTGACGGCGTCTGCGGAGAACACAAAGCAAGTATTCGGCCCGCCGTCGTGGAAGCCGCCAATGGACGAGACGCCGCCGGCAGTGCCACCGTACCAGTCTCCAACTGACCCGGCGATCAGGCAAGTCATCGTGAGCCCGTCGGACACAAATCCGGGATTGACCGTCGTCACGTTGATCGTAAACGGCGAAAACTTCTCGGCCACCCATTGCCAGATGTGATCGATCGTAGCAAGTTCGGCGGTGCTAAAGTTGTTGAAGTCACCGTCGGTCGAGAAGGCGGGAACCGACGCCGGAAATTCGGCGGTCGAGTTCGGTCCGCGCACGGTGTAATCGCCGGTGCCATTGTTCCACGCGAACGGAGCGCTGCCATCGAAGTCGAGGTACAGCGTTTGCGTCGCGCCAGGGCGGCTGTTCATCGCGGGGACGCTGAGCGAGAGCAGCCGGCGCTCTTCTAGACGCTCGAAACCCAGTCGGCAGAAATGCGGCGCCTTTCGCCCAGCTGTTTTCCGTCGACGTATGAGTTTCCCACTCAGCCAGCCGCGGTTTGGTGAAGGTGCCATTCGTCGATCCTTTTGTGCAATTCCTGGGGGGAGGGGGCCGACATGCGAGGAAATCGTGGCCCGCGAGTCGGAGCAGCATGATCCGGCTCAGGCCGGGCAGGTCCCGACAACACGGGCTACGCCACAGCTCGCGCAGATTTCCCTATCCAATCAATTGCTGTCCGTCGCGCTGAACGAACAAAACGCGACGAGAATTTCCGAAATGGTCGTTCGGGCCCTTCGCGGCCAGGCCAGATTGGCGAAAATCGCAAGAATTCACTGCCCTGGGACGCCAATTGCGGTCGCGACGTCGAGCCCAACGCGGCCGAACGACCCCTGCGCTGCCCAGCGCGGTTAGGGACGAAGCGTGCGGGCTGGCCGGAATCCGATCAGGGCCCAGGCGTCTTGCGTGGCATTCGCACTTCGGCGGGCGCTGCGAATGTTGGAGTCGACGTCACCGAAGTTTCCGCCGCGGAAAGCCCACATGTCAGTAGCACCAATGCTTGACTGCGGCTCTGCCGACGTATCCAAAACGGCAGCCGAGTTGGGTGGATACGTCGCCATTGCATCCTGACAGCGTTCCGCCACGTTTCCCAACATGTCGAATAGGCCAAAGTTGTTGGGTTTTAATTGCCCCACCGGCCAGGCATGGTTGTCCGAGTTCTGAAGAAACCAAGCATAACGAGTTCGAAGTAATTCGCCCTCGCCGCAATAACGGCTGGCACCGACGCCGCCACGACAGGCGTATTCCCATTCCGCTTCGGTGGGGAGCCGGTAGCCGGTCCGCTCAAGCCAGTTTTGCCGCATCTTCATGCCGGGAACAATTTCGCCCGCCGGCGGGTAACACATTTGATCTTCTGGCAGTTCCGCCTGCTCGCTCAGCCAGCGACAATAGGCGGCCGCCTCGAACCAGGTGACATTGTTGGTCGGGCAGTCGTCCGTAGGACTGTATCGTCGATTGACATATCTCTTTCGGAATCGCTGGAATTGTGCGATGGTCACTTCCTCGGTCGAAATGGCGAAACTGTGACCGATACGCTGGTCGTGGGCTGCTTCATCGGATTCGCGCAACAGCTCCGTGGCAGGTGAACCCATGACAAATGATTGTGGACCGCGAAAAACGACAAGCGTGTGACCGTTTGGACCAATAAACCAGCGGCGGGCCGGGTTGGCTTCGCGTTGCAGAGATTTGTCGAGCAAATACAGATTCACCGCTGCGCTCAGACGAGTACACAACAGCCATCGACAAGCCGCGTGAACGCCGGCGTCGGGATCGGCGTGATAGATTTCCAGCAGGCCCGCGACGAGCGTCTCCCGTTCCGCGGGCGTCATCCGAACGAAGTCTCGCTGACCAAGAGCCAGCAGTATGGCTTGGCGCACTCCACAGTCCCGCGTGCTGTTGGCGTGGGTCCACAGCTCATCGGTCGATACCCCCAGTGGGGCCGAGAGTTCGATCAACCACGCTCGCAAGGCCGGGTCGCCGTTGTATCCCAGCGATGCCAACAGGGTTTCGACGTGGCCGAGTTGCCACATCGCAATTGCCGCACAGGCACGTCGGCGTTGGGCTGCATCATAGTTTTGCTCCACCTCGTGCTTGCTATGCAACGACTGTTCGGTCGCAAGCTGTTCAAAGATCACCGGTTGGTTGGCGATGGTTTCCAATCGTGGCAACGCCGCGGCGGCGTGGTTCTGCAGGGCCGGCAAGATCAGGCGAAACTCGCCGGCTTTCGAGTCCACGATCATGTCGACGAGCGTTCCCGGTTGTTCAGCGGCATACCGGGCCAGAATTCCGGCGCTGACTTCTCGCGTGATTGGCTCCAGTCGCGGATCGCGAAATTGTGACGCCAAAGAGGGAATTAGCACGGCGCGAGCAGGCCACAATGCAAGAGTGAAGGTGCCCGCGTCGAGCGGATGTTGCAGGATCAAAGCGCGGGCCACCGCTGGTGCGATTTTTGACCAGCGCGAATCATGAGCGTCAAATTGAGCGGCGAGACATGCCAGATTCAATTGACCATCATCCGAGGATGGCTCTTTCAGCAACATTCGCCAGACTTCCGACCGGAGTGCGTCCGCGCGGAGCCAGCACATGCACAATCGCTGAAACCTCCTGAGGTTTGGCATGGGGCAAGTACTTCAACAATTCATTGGCCCGCGCCGCCGGATCGACTGCTAACTCGGCGATTGCCAAACTAACCCACGACGAGTCGTGGGTCGTCGACGCAACTAGTTTGGCTTGGATCAGTGGCAAGGCCCTGCTGCGCTGCATTGCTAACCGGCCGAGCAGTTGCGGCAGGGCCTGCGAATCGGCAGTCGCAATCGACTCGACCAGCGCCGCGGCCGACAGCCGATCACGTTGGTCGAAGCTGAACCATAGCGCCGCGATCACAACGCCGGCCAACAGAATCAAACTCGCGACGAGCCCCGCCGCGGCAGGCTTCCGCCTGATCAAGCGACCAGCCCGTTCCAACACGCCGGGAGGACGAGCGACAATCGGCGCGCCGTTGAGGAATCGCCGCAGGTCAGCGGCCAAGGCGGCTGCTGTCGCATAACGCTGAATCGGCAGCTTCGCCAAGCACTTGAGACAAATCGTTTCCAAATCGCGCGGCAATCGTGGCTGCAAGTGACGCGGGGCTACCGGTTCCTGATAGCGAATCAGCGAAAGCGTGTCCAATACCGTGGCCCCCAGCAGCGGCGGGCGTCCCGTGAGCAGCTCGTACAGCATCGCGCCGAGTGAATAGACGTCCGCTTCCGGGCCGATCGAATGAGCCTCGCCCACGGCCTGTTCGGGAGCCATGTAGCAGGGCGTACCCAAGATCGAGTCCGTAGTAGTTAGCAGGTTGCTGTTCGATTGCAGTTTGGCTAGCCCAAAGTCAGTGATTTTGATCTCGCCAGAGGTAGTCAGCAGCACATTGGACGGTTTGAGATCGCGATGCAGGATGCCCGACTCATGAACAGCGTGAACTGCCTCGGCTAGGGTGGCGGTCAATCTGGCTGATTCGATTGCCCCGAGAAGCCTTCCTCGAGTGCGATCGGCCAACGTCGAGCCGTCGATGAACTCCATCACCAGGTGCAAGCATCCGCGGTGATCGCGGACTTCGTAAATATGAACAACGTTCGGATGGTGCAATCGCGCAAGGATCTCTGCTTCTTGTCGTTGCCGAGCGAGTTGCTTGGCGTCGGCTCCCGAAATGGTGAAGACTTTGATCGCCACGAATCGGCCGAGCGATTCCTGCCGTGCTCGGTAGACGACGCCCGCTGCTCCCCGGCCAATCTCGTCGACAAACTCGTAGCCTGGTAGTTCGAGTTGGCTGACCTCGTCCTCGACGTCGATCCCGTTCGTCACTTCAAACGAGCCGAGCATGCGGTCGACCTTGAACTGCATCGCTATCCGCTCGGCGAACGCCGGGAAGCGGCGACTATATTCGTCGACGATTGGTGCCTGGCCCAGCTCGCGACGCAGCTGAATCTCGCCATTGATCAGCACCAGCGCCTCTTCCATGTCGTCGCGGATTTCCGGCAATTGCTGGAAGTAATCCTCTGCCGCGACACCTAACCCTCGTCGCCAGCGATGGGATTGGTCGCTGCGGGCCGAGTCCAACCAATGGTCACGCGGAAAGCCTCGCAATTCCTGCATCGCAAATTCGATCGAGGACAGACTCTTCGATACTTGCCCAGTGTTATTGCCGGTGCTAGACCTTAAGCAAGCGAAGCTTTCACGCTGATTGCATAAAAATACTCGAAACCACCCCTGTTTTACGGGTATCATGGGCACACAGTGCAAGCCCACCCCACGACACAAGGAGGATTTCGAGTGAAACACAGTATACCGAAACGTCTGCGGCAAGCCCAGCGACGCATCGAGCAACGGTTGGCCGGGCCGCGTGCCGATCAGGGAACGCCCATGTTTACGGCGTCGAACATCCGTTTCGAACTGGCCGACAAGACCCGAGGGATCGGCGTGGGCGGCATCGGCGTGGTGCATCGACTCGCTCGGGAAATCGGGCTGATCGAGGCCATCGATCGCCGCCTGCACCTGCTGAAAATCCACAGGCCTTATCACGAGTCGGACCACGTGCTGAATCTGGCCTACAACGCCTTGTGCGACGGCACCCGGCTGGAAGACGTCGAGTTGCGCCGCAATGACGAGGCCTTCCTCGACGCCTTGGGCACGGAGCGGATCCCCGATCCCACCACCGCCGGCGACTTCTGCCGTCGGTTCGACGAAGGAGACGTCCGCTCGCTGATGCGGGCAGCCGACGACGCGCGGCTGAACGTTTGGGCCCAGCAGCCGAAGAAGTTTTTCGACCGCGCCACCATCGACCTCGACGGCACGCTGGTGGTCACCACCGGCGAGTGCAAAGTCGGGATGGACATCTCTTACAAGGGCACTTGGGGCTACCATCCCTTGTTGGTCACTCTGGCCGAAACCGGCGAAGTGCTCCGCGTGGTCAATCGCTCCGGGAATCGGCCCAGCCACGAAGGAGCCGCCGAGGAGGCGGACGGGGCCATCGCCTTGTGCCGTCGCGCGGGCTTCCGCAAGATCGTGCTTCGCGGTGACACGGCCTTCAGCCAGTCGGAGCAGCTCGACGCCTGGGATGCCGAGGAGGTGAGCTTCTACTTTGGCTTCAAGGCCCTGCCCAATCTGGAGGAAATCGCGGAAAACCTGCCGAACACGGCCTGGCAGAAGCTCCTCCGCGAGCCGCGTTACGAAGTGCGGACCGCAGCGCGGCAGAGACCCAAAAACGTGAAGCAGCGGATCATCCGCCGCCGCGAGTTCGAGGTTCTGCGGCTCCAGAGCGAGGATTACGCGGAGTTTGAATACAGGCCCACGGCGTGCGAGCAGTCGTACCGCCTGATCGTGCTCCGCAAGAACATTTCGCACGAGAAGGGCGAGACGCGGCTGTTCGACGAGATTCGCTACTTCTTCTACATCACCAACGATTGGGCCGTCGATGCCGAGGACGTGGTGTTCGAGGCCAACGACCGCTGCGATCAAGAGAACTTGATTGCTCAGTTGGCCGGCGGAGTGCGGGCGCTCTCGGCACCGGTCGATAATCTCTACAGCAATTGGGCCTACATGGTGATGACCGGCTTGGCGTGGAACCTCAAGTCGTGGTGGGCGTTGTCGTTGCCGGAGGATGGCCGCTGGGGCGAAGCGCATCGGGCGCAGAAACAGGAAGTGCTGCGGATGGAGTTCAAGACGTTCCTCTGCGCCTTCATCAAGATTCCCTGCCAGATCGTCCGCACGGGCCGCCAGCTGATCTACCGCGTACTGAACTATCACCCACGCTTGCCGGTGTTCTTCCGCTTGTGCCGGACGTTGCGTTGTTGACGGAGCCGCCGATGAAGCCGGAGTCTGGATGCTCCGGTCCGCCGCCACCCTGAACCACACAGACGTGTCAACGAGTCGCGAAATGAAGCAACCCAGAATTCGACAACTCCCCCCCGACGCCGACCGCGTCAGGCCGGTCGTGCACGCACTGGCCAACCCCAAAAATACAACGCCAATTACCCATTAACGTTCGCTTGTTTAAGGATTAGTTGTGTTCTCACTCACGTGGGAATTGGTCACGATTGCACTGCCGGCCGATATGCCACCACCGCCATGGACGTGAGGATAGTAGGAGCCAATGCCCTCTCCAGTGGCAGTGGCATAATTCCCACTCACTATCGAGTTGACAACGGAAACGCCTCCAGCGCGAATACCTCCGGAGGCATCGCCACCCCCAAGACCATTGCCACTGATAATGGAGGAGTCAACTAACACACCCCCAGCGTAGTTTAAGATGCCGCCACCGCCGTTGTTGCTGACGGTCGAGTTGGTTGAATTCACCGTCCCCCAATTATACCCGCTACGCACTACTATCCCGACACCGGCGTTGCCGCTAATAGTGGACGAGGCCAGCGAGACGGTGCCAGTATAGAAGCGGTAAAAAGCGGCTACGATACCGTTGCGATCGTTGTCAAGGACGCTGGAGTTAGTTAGCGTCAAGTTGCCGTCAGATTGGAGATAGATCCCACCGTAGGCGTTTCCGCTGATTCGGGACGAGTTGATTGTCAATGCGCCATTTTCGAGCCAAATACCATAGCTGTTGCTGCCGCTGATCGTCGAGTTATTGAGGTTGATGTGTCCGTAGTAAATATTTCCACCCTTCATGGTCACGCCGCCCTTAATCATGGAGTCATTGACCGTAATGCTGTTACTCAGTAGATGGCCAGTAGATACCTTAATCCCTCCACCAACGCTGCCATTGTTGACTGTCGCACTCCCATGATCCGCTGTAACGCTGCCGCTAATCGTGGAGCCGGTCAGAGTCACAGTCCCACCCGATACGTCACCCGCCACGACCGTGGAATCTACGATTGCGACGTTGCCCAAATTATCGGTGGTCACACCACCGCCCACGTTGGAATCGGAGAGGGTAACGTCGCCGGTTCCCACCACGCTTCCAGCCACCGACGAACCGACGATGTCTACAATGTCACCTTTCACGCCACCATTCGTGACCGTGGAATCAGCGAGCGTGACGTCGCCGGAGCCGACGATTCCACCGCCCACCGAGGAATCGGATAGCTCGATTGTCGCACCCTTCACACCACCATCGGTGACCGTGGAACTTGTGAGCATGACGTCGCCCGTGGCAGAAACTCCACCGCTCACGGTTGCATTGGATAGCGAAATATCGAGGCCACGAATCCCAGCCAAGCTGCCGGCGACAACAGTATTGCCGCTGATCGTACTGTCGGCGACCGTCAGTGAACCGAGCGAAAAAATCCCGCCGCCGCTCCCGAAGGCGGTGTTGCCGCTGATCGTGCTCTGGCTCACGGTCAATTCCGCGCCACTCGCGGCAACGCGGATCGCGCCGCCTTCGCCGGTCGTCTTTCCGCCGGTGAGCTTCAGGCCGGCAATCGAAAAATCGCCCGACGCCGCCGTGACGTTGAGAATCCGCGACTGCAGCTGAGCGTTGATCGTCAGCAGGTCCCGCCCGGGACCGTCGATCGACAGCGCTTCGGTCAGTTCGAACTCGCCCAGCGCCAGGGCGATCGTCTGCGGCGTGGCAAACACCAGCGGATCGAACACGATCGTGTCGGCCCCGCTCGCCAAGTCACCCAGATCGGTGGCCGTATTCGCGTTCGCCGCGGCGATCGCCTCGCGGAGGGTCACCAGCCCGTCGCCGGCGACCAGGTTGTCGAGCGCGCTATTGACCGTCAGCGTCGCCAGCATCCGCCGATCTTCCAGCGGCTCGAATCGCAGAGCCCGTCGCTGTCCGCAGGAAAGAACCCGCCCGCTCCGCCTCTTTCGCGCTCATGCTGAACTCCCTCCAGCAAGTGAATTGCCCCTTTCCTTGTAGCCTATCACCCACACACCCAAACCTGCAAGAAAAAAGCGATCCCTGCATCGAAGATTCACGCGTTTTCGCGAAACCGTCGAGTTACGGTCCACTTCGACTGCCCGTGTCGGCTCAATTCTCCGCGGCCTACGCCTTCTACGTGGCGAAAACTGCCCGGCCGAAAATAGGGACTATACAAAAAGCCACGCACGGGTTGGATGAACGACGCCGGATCGCATGCGAGGCCGACAAGACGCTGTGGGCGATTTCTCCGCGGTTTCGTGCGATTGCTCTTTGACAACCTGAACGAAGTGGCTGGCGACACAGTTTTTCGCCAAGGGCCCACGGTCTGCCGACGCGAGAAGCGTCGGCGGCTGTGCTACCGCTGCGCGCGGAGCGCGTTTTTTTTCGGGCCCGAAAGCAGAGGGCGCAGAAACTTGTCGCCTTCGGGCGCGTGCCGCCTTCGGCAGATCCGTCCGGCCGAAAGCGAAAAGCTAACAGCGTCCCCCCTCACCCCCGACCCCCGCATCCTGTATCCTATCCATCATGGCCACCTTTGCCGCGATCATCACCGCCGCCGGAAAGAGCTCGCGCTTTGGCGATCGGAACTACAAGAAGCCGTTTGCCATGCTCGGCGGTCGGGCGGTTTGGCTCCACTCGGTCGATCGGTTTCAGAGCCGCGGCGACGTGAAGCAAACGATCATCACGGTTGCTCCCGAGGACCGCGAGGACTTCGACCGCAAGTTCGGTGCGAACGTGGCGATCATGGGCATCGAGGTCGTCGAGGGGGGCGAGCATCGGGCTGACTCGGTGCAGCGGGCGCTCGAGCGCGTGAAGAGCGAGATCGAGTTTGTCGCCGTGCATGACGCGGCCCGGCCTTGCATCGCCGACAAGTGGATCGAGCAGGTGTTCGAGGCGGCCCAGCGGACAGGCGCGGCGATCCTGGCCGCGCCGGTGGGCGAGACGCTCAAGCGCGTCGACGGCAAGAAGCAAATCACCGCGACGGTCGATCGGCAGTCGCTGTGGACGGCCCAGACGCCGCAAGTCTTCCGCCGCGAGTTGCTCATCGAGGCATACGCAAAGCGGGGCAAGGACGCAGCGACCGATGATGCCCAGCTCGTTGAGCGGCTCGGCCACGCGGTGACCGTCGTGCCTTGTTCGGCGATGAATCTCAAGATCACGACCCGCGACGACCTGCGACTCGCCGAGCAGGTGCTCAAAGTGCTGCCGAAACCGAAACCGGACGGATTCAGCCATCCATTTGCGGGCGACGACTTGTTTCGCTGAGGCAATTTCGGATTTCGGAATTCGGACTGCGGAATTAAGATAGGGCTGCTGCAAATCCGCAATCCACAATCCGAAAACCGCAATGGCCTTTCTCGACGATCTCCGCTGGCGTGGCCTGGTTCATCAAACGACCGATGATGCCGGGCTGGCTGCTTGGCTCGAGGCGAAGCCGCGGGTCGTTTATGCCGGCTTCGATCCGACGGCCGACAGCTTGCACGTCGGCAGCCTGTTGCCGCTGTTGTTGCTGCGGCGATTTCAGCGGGCCGGGCACAAGCCGATCGCGGTCGTCGGCGGCGCCACGGGCATGATCGGCGACCCCAGCGGCAAGAGCCAGGAACGCAACTTGCTCTCGAAGGAAACGCTCGACGCGAACGTTGCCGGGCTGCGCGAGCAGATGCGGGCGTTTCTCGACTTTGAAGGCCGCCACGCCGCGGTGCTGGTGAACAACCTCGATTGGATCGGGCCTTGGAGCTACCTCGAGTTCCTGCGCGACGTCGGCAAGAACTTTCCGGTCAACGTGATGCTCGCCAAAGACTCGGTGAAAGGCCGGCTCGGCCGCGACGACACCGGCCTGAGCTACACCGAGTTCAGCTACATGCTGTTGCAGGCGTACGACTTCGTGCATCTGTACGACACGTTCGGCTGCGACTTGCAAGTCGGCGGCAGCGACCAATGGGGCAACATCACGGCGGGTATCGACCTCGCGCGGCGCATGCGGAGCGTGCAGCTCTACGGCATGACCTGCCCGCTGCTGACAAAGTCCGACGGCACGAAGATGGGCAAGACCGAGCAGGGCGCCGTCTGGCTCGACGCGAATCGCACCAGCCCGTACCAGTTCTATCAATACTTGATCAACATCGATGATGCCGACGTCGGCCCATGCCTGCGAAAGCTCACCGAATTGCCGCAAGAAGAAATCGAAGCGCTCGACGCGGCTCGTGGCGAGGATGCCGCCGCCCGCGCCAGCCAGACTTGCCTCGCCGAAGAGTTGACGCGGCTGGTGCACGGCGACGCAGGCCTCGCCGCGGCACGGCGGGCGACGGAGATTTTCTTCGGCGCGGAAATCGCCGATCTCGACGACACGCAGCTTGGCCAAATCTTCGCCGACGTGCCGAGCCAGACTCTGTCCAAAGACGTCCTGTCCCAAGCAGGCGGGCTGCCGATCGTCGACGCCCTGGTCGCCGCCGGCCTGGCCAAATCGAAGGGCGAGGCCCGCCGGACCGTCGAACAGGGCGGCGCGTACGTCAATAATCGCCGCGTCGAGGGAGTCGAAACCCGGCTCACGGCGGCTGATCTGGCCAGCCAATCGGTGATGGTCCTGCGGACTGGGAAGAAAAAATACGCCCTGTTGCGGCTTGAATAGCTATTTCGGCAACTTGCGACCCACGGGCGCGCCATTTATAGTGACATGCTTACTCCCGCCCGCCGCTCGACCAACGGTCGAACCATCGCGGCTGGGGCCGCGTAGCGAACGTGTGACAGGATAAGCATTTAGGGAATCTTCACGGCTGGGACTCCCCGGCGGTGTGGCACTAGGTTGGCGGTTCGAGCGAGGATTTTGCGTATGGCAGGCGAAACAGTCATCGAAACGCGGGCCCTGTCGAAGGTGTACCGCGATTTCTGGGGCCGGCAGAAAGTGCGGGCCCTCAAGGCGCTCGACCTCGAGATCAAACAGGGCGAAGTCTTCGGCCTGTTGGGTCCCAACGGCTCCGGCAAGACCACGACGATCAAGTTGCTGCTCGGCCTGTTGTTTCCCACCGAAGGCCAGGCGCTGGTGTTCGGCAAGGACGCGACCGACGTCAGCAAGAACCACCGCATCGGCTACCTGCCGGAAGAATCGTACCTCTATCGCTTCCTGAACGCCGACGAAACGCTCGACTTCTACGGCCGGCTGTTCGACATTCCCCACGACGAGCTCAAGCGGCGCATCGACAGCTTGATTCGGATGGTCGGCCTGGAACGCGCCCGCAAGCGGCAACTCAAGGAATACTCGAAGGGCATGACCCGCCGGATCGGCTTGGCCCAGGCGCTGATCAACGAGCCGGAATTGATACTCCTGGACGAGCCCACCAGCGGCCTCGACCCGATCGGCACGCGCGAAATGAAGGACTTGATCCTTCGGCTCAAGAGCGAGGGCAAGACGATCGTGATGTGCAGCCACCTGCTGGCCGACGTGCAGGACGTGTGCGACCGGATCGCGATCCTGCATCAGGGCGAGCTCAAGGAGCTGGGCCGCGTCGACGCGCTGCTGACGGTCGCCGACGTGACCCAGATTCGTGGGCGCAATTTGAGCCCGCAGTGTCAGGACGAGATCCGTCAGGCCATCGAGCGGAATCACGGAGAGCTCGTCAGCATCGAGCATCCGACGACCACGCTCGAGGAACTGTTCTTGTCGATCGTGCGCGACAGTGAGGCCCGGCCCGGCCGGCGCGCGGTGGTCACCGAGTCTCAGCCAGCCCCATCCCGAAATTAATTCCGCCGGGCGGTTGCGCCCCAAACATTGCTCACAATCATCGGGCATCGACGCCTGATCTTTAGATAAGCCAAAGATGGTACTCGAAAACGCACCGCTCGACTTCTTGACCTGGCTGTTCGGCGGCGCCGGCGAGATCGGCGCGCTGCCCCGCTTCCTGATCACCGTGCTGGTGCTGGCCGTGCTGGCGCTGCTGGTCGGGTTCGTGACGGCGCTGGTTCGCTACGGGCCATTGAAGGCCGGCGATCTGACCTACCGCGTGGTGACCAACGGCATTGCCGAGCTGGCGCGGACTTCGCCACACCGGATTTGGGCGATCGCGCGGCTGGCGATCAAAGAGTCGTTCCGCCGCCGGGTGATCGTGGCGCTGGTCGTCTTCTTTCTGATCCTGTTGTTTGCCGGGTGGTTTCTCAAGACCGACTACCAGCAGCCGGCCAAGCTGATGTTCAGCTTCGTGCTGACGGCGACGACGTATCTGGTGCTGATGATCGCGCTGTTGTTCGAGCGCCTTCAGTCTGCCCAACGACTTCAAGTCGAAGACGATTTACACGGTCGTCACCAAGCCGGTGCGGGCGGGCGACATCGTGCTCGGCCGCATCCTGGGCTTTACCATCGTCGGCACGATCATGCTGGTGATCATGAGCCTGTTCGGCTACTTGTTCGTCGTGCGGACGCTGTACCACACGCATGAGGTTGACGTGTCGCGGCTCGAGGACGTCGTCGACGCCGAGGGAATCGTCGTCGGCAAGACGGGCCGCACGACGCTCGACGACTACCATCGCCACGAGGTCGATCTCGACGCCGAGGGCAACGGCAAGGCCCTTTCGACCAACGAACACGAGCACCGGATCACCAACGTCGGCACGCCTGAGGAGCCGAAATTCGTCGTTTCGGGACCGGAGGGGTATCTGCGCGCGCGCGTGCCCCAGTACGGCCGCCTGCGATTCCTCGATCGCCGCGGCGCGCCTGCGCCGCGCGGCATTAGCGTCGGCAACGAATGGACCTACCGCAGCTTTATCGAAGGGGGAAGCGCGGCCGCGGCCGTGTGGCAGCTCGACGGCATCAACGAATCGGTGCTCCGGACCGATTCGGAAGGAAAGAAGTATCTGCCGCTCGAGCTGATCGTGCGGGTGTTCCGCAGCTACAAGGGCAACATCGAGGAAGGCATCCAAGGCAGCATCCGGCTGCGGAATCCCGACAATCCAAACGTCAAGAGCAACGAAGACATCTTCACCGCGAAGGACGCCTCGATCAACACGTTTGACATTCCGGTCAAGCTGTACGACGGCCAAAAAGAGATCGATTTGTTGAAAGACCTGGTGACCAAGGACGGCCGGTTGGACGTCGTGGTGCAGTGCCTCGACAGCGCCCAGTATTTTGGCTTCGCCCAGCCCGACTTGTATCTCCGCCTGCCGGATGCTTCGCCCCTGTTGAATTACGTCAAAGCCCAGTTGGGCATTTGGGTGCAGATGGTGCTGGTGATTGCCATCGCCGTCACGGCGAGCACGCTGCTCAACGGGCCTGTGGCGATGCTCTTTACCGTGTCGTTCATCGTGCTCGGATTCTTCAAGGAGTTCTTCGTCGCCGTGGCCACCGGAAAGCAAGTCGGCGGCGGGCCGATCGAAGCGCTGGTTCGACTGGTCACGCAAAAGAACGAGATCACCAGGCTCGACCAATCCTTCGGCGTACAAGTGATGGAGTGGATCGACTGGGTGCTTAAGCAGGCCATGCTCAGCCTGGCCCAGGTGCTGCCCGACTTCCGCTCCTTCAGCACGGTCGACTACGTGGCCTACGGGTTTAACATCCCAACGAACAAGATTTCGCAAGACGTGGCCGTGACGGCCGCCTACGTGCTGGGGCTGTGCGTGATCGGCTATTTCTGCCTGCGGACGCGCGAGGTGGCCAAATGAGCGAACGCCGTTCTTTTTATCGCAAGGTCGCTTACGGTTTGGCGATTGCCGTGCTGTTGTTTCCGCTCGCGCTGTTGAGCTCGCCCGCTTCGGTAAACGACGAGGGGGGCAAGTTGGCCCGCTTGCGCAACGACCCACAGCATCCGCTCAGCCAGGCCAGCCTCGGCCAAATCGACCCCGCCAGCGAAACGATGAAGCTCGCCACGCTCGGCCTGCGCGGCGTGGCCGTGAACCTGCTCTGGGAAAAGGCCAACTACTACAAGATGACCGAAGACTGGACCAACCTCACCGCGACGCTCGAACAGCTCGCCAAGTTGCAGCCCAACTTCATCACCTTCTGGAAGTTCCAGGCTTGGAACCTCACGTACAACGTGTCGGTCGAATTCGACGACTACCACGATCGCTATGCGTTCGTCCGCCGCGGCATCGAGTTTCTCAAGGAAGGCGAGAAGTACAACCGCGACAATCCGCATTTGCTGTGGGACTTGGGTTGGTTCATCGGCCAGAAAATCGGCCGCGCGGATGAGCACGTGCAATACCGCCGGTTGTTCGTCAAGGACGACGATTTCCACGGAGAAGACGTCCCGCTCGACCAACGCGACAATTGGCTCGTCGGCAAGCAGTACTATCTGCAGGGCATCGACGCGGTCGACAACAAGGGCAAGAGCATGGGCCGCAAGAGTCCGCGCATATTCTATTCCAGCCCGGCCATGTCGCAGATGAACTTCTCCGAAGCGATCGAGGAAGAAGGCTTCTTCGACCGAGCCCGCCGCGGATGGATCGAGGCCCAGAAAGAGTGGGAAGATTTCGGACGGTTGGGAATCGAGCATTCGACCGGCGTGGTACTCCATTTGGGCGAGCAGGCGAAGTTAGAGGAAGAAGTCAAGAAACTCAAAGCTGAACTCGACGCGATGTCGCCCGGACTCCGCGACAAGTTGGCGGCCGAAAAACGCGCCAAGCTCTCGCCCGAGGAACAAGCTGCCATGGATACGCCGGCCGAGAAACGCACACCCGCCCAGGCCGAGTTGTATTACAAAGCCCAAGCCGCGATTGCGGTGACCGACCGAGAAGTTGCCGAGCGGATCGCCAAGGAGCAGCCCGACAAGGCGAAGCAGGTTCTAAAGCTGGGCAGCGAGTTGGACCGCGAATCGATGCATTTGCGCTACACGATCAATTACAAGACCGACAGCAACTACGACTATTGGCAGATGCGAGCCGAACTCGAACAGACGCCCAATGCGCTGGCCGCTCGGGAAGCGATGTTCAAAGCTTCGCGCACGTTCCGCGAGGGCGACCCGTTCGGCGCCAAGAAGCTCTACGAGGAAGGCTTTGCCAAGTGGCGAAAGGTGTTCGACCAGTTTCCCGAGGCGATCACGAGCGACTCGTCGACCGGCGACGACCTGATTCAGTACATCGTGCAGTACCGCAACGTGCTCGACCAAATGGACGAGGAACTTACCGAAGATTTCCCACTCTGGGACGTGATTGAGCGGTTCGACACCGAGCAAAAGCTCAGCGAAGAGCTGAAGGCCCATCAGAAGCGGGTCGAGGAAAAGAAGGCCGGCGGCACTGGCCAAGCCCCGGCCGCTCCCGCGACGGAGCCGGCTACTTCGGCAACGAAGTAGGTCTGCGCAGGCAGTCGGTGCCAAGCCGCGGCCCGCCTGACAGCAGTATCTACGCATTCGCCGCATTCCCTCGGCGCTGCCTCGTTTTCCCGCACTTCGGCTTGGGTATCGCCGCGCTGCCGGTCGATACAAACCGAAGAGACAGAATGTGCCGTCGCTTTGGCCGCGCCGTTTCACGCTGCGCCCGCAGGACAACTGGGGCCAGGGTGCCAGCGGGCGGCTTCCGCTAGCCGCCGAGATGCGGAAGATGCCGAGCCGAATAATGATTCTGGGACGACTGATAGCAACGTGTGCGGCATGGATCGGCGCGACGGCGATTGCCGCCGCGGCGCCGACCGTCGAAGCGGTTCGCGTCATCGAATGGGGCGCTGACGGCCGGCAGACTCCGTCGGTAATTACCGGCGTCGCCCTATCGGCAGACGGCGACACGATCGCGGCCGCCAGCGATGACCACAACGTGCGGATTTGGGATGCCGCCACCGGGGAGCTTCGCAAGCAGCTAGTCGGGCATGGCGACTGGGTTCGCACCGTCGCGCTCTCGCCCGATGGCCGCACCGTTGCCTCGGGGTCGAACGATCGCACGGTTTGCCTGTGGAACACGGCGACCGGTGAACGGCTGTTCCGATCGTCGGACCTGCGGCACGCAGTGGCGGCGGTCTCGTTTCATCCCAACGGCCAGCAGCTTGCCGTCGTTGGGTTTGGCAACGCGCTAGCCATCATCAATACGTCGTCCGGGCAACTGACGCAACAGCTCGACTGCCCGTGTACCGACCTCCGAGCGGTCGCATTTTCGCCGAACGGCAAGCGAATGGCCGTGGCTGGCCGCAACGGTCAGATTCGCCTCTGGAACGTATCGACCGGTGCGCTCGAGCGAGACATTGCCACCAGCCGGCAGCGGATTCGGGCACTGGCGTTTTCGCCAGACGGCAAGCGGCTGGCCTCGGCGGGCGAGGGCGTGATGATCCACGTCGTCGACCTCGCGAGTGGCGGGCAAGACCTGTCGCTCCCCGCGCGGCCCGCAAAAATGTACGCCGAGGTGTTTCTCGACGATCAAACGCTCGCCGTCGGCGGCAGCGACAATCGAATTCACGTGTGGGACCTCGCCGCTCGCGCCGAGACCAAGGAATTGGTGGGCCACACCGGCTCGGTGGCGGCCCTGGCCTGCGATCAAACCGGCTCGACACTCGTTTCCGGCAGTTACGACACCACGCTGCGCGTTTGGAAATTGGATAGCACGAGCACACCGCCATCCGTCGCACGGTCGCCGGGCGATGAGGTGCGATAGGACAACCTCCGACTGCGGGATGACACTCCGCAATCCACAATTCGAACCCCGCAATCGTTGCATGGAGGCAATTCGTGGGAATACTCGCTTCGTTCGGCCAACTGTGTTTTGGCAGCCGACTTGCCGATCGCCCGCCGGCGCCGGGTGTCGCGCGGTACGGAGTTTCCGCCGCGCCGCGCCGTGGCCGCCGCTGTCATCTCGAATCGCTCGAGCCGCGCCGCCTGATGGCCGGCGACCTCGTGCCCCAGGTGCTGTTGGGGTCGGTCTATTTTGAAGAAGCAACCGGTGATGACAGCCAGCCGGACGTAATCCAAGTTTCCTTCGAGGGTGGTGCGGCCGGCACAACGCTCAACCGGCTTGTAATCGACGGCGACAAGCTCGGCGACGGCCTTTCGTCAGGCGACGTGTTCTTCGACACCGAGGCGGGAGGACTGGGTGCGTTCGGCAACGTCGGCTTTTCGGTCGTTAGCCACGATGGATTCACTGTGACCAGCGTCGCGGTCGTCGACGGCGGAACGCAAATCGCATTCACGTTCAGCGGCTTCGACGCCGGTGAAAAATTCGCGTTTTCGATCGACGTCGATGAAGCCCAATTCGTCAACGGCAGCGATATCGACACCAATGCGCTGGTGGAAGGCGCCGAGTTTCAGCGCTCGATAATGACCGGCACCTTTTCCGCGCCGCACTTCGTCGACTTGACCCTCGACGGACAATTCCGCGACGCTTTCGACGGCAATTTCGCCGGTGCCCAGACGGCCACGGGGCTCACGCTCGATCTCCCGAACGACGCCTATTCGCCGACCCACGATTTCGTCGACCGCACCGCCGGCGCGGTCGCTTATGAAGCGCAGCTTCCGTTGGCCACGATATCCGGCTGGGTCTATCACGATCGCAGCGACGATGGCAGTTTCGATCGCCCGGTCGAGGAAGGCATCGGCGGCGTGACGCTCGAACTGTTGAAGGACGGCGTCGGTACGGGCGTGACCACCACCACTTCCACCAACCCCGCGACGCTCGGCTACTACGAATTCATCGACCTGCCGCCGGGGAGTTATGGCGTGCGCGAGGTGCAGCCGGCCGGTTGGTTCGACGGCAAAGACACGCCCGGCAGCCACGGCGGAATCGTCCCGTCGAACGATCGCATTACCGGCGCCGTGCTAAACTACGGCGACGACGGCGTCGACTACAACTTCGGCGAGCTGCTACCCGGCTCGATCCGCGGCCACGTGCAGGCAACGCACGGCGTCGATTGCGATTTCGACAACCCCGAGATTCTGCTCTCCGGCGTTCGCATCGACCTTCTCGACGCGGCGGGCAACGTGCTCGACACCACTCTGACCGACGAGAACGGCCGATATGAGTTCACCGGCTTGGCCCCTGGCGAGTACCGCGTCCGTGAACACCAGCCGGTGGACTACTTTGACGGCGAGGAGCGCGTCGGCACGGCCGGCGGTAACGCGAGCGACGTTGCGAATACCTACAGTTTGATCACGGGAATTGTACTCGGTTCCGACGTTCACGCGATCAACTACGACTTCTGCGAGCACATTGGGCCGAGCCTCTCCGGCTGGGTCTATCACGATCGCAGCGACGACGGCAGTTTCGACCGGCCGAGCGAGGAGGGCATCGGCGGCGTGACCGTCGAACTGCTGCTCCGTGGAGTCGCCACGGGCGTCACGACGATCACGTCGACGGCGGCCGGTACGGTCGGCTACTACGAGTTCACCAATCTCGCGCCGGGCACCTACAGCGTCCGCGAAGTGCAGCCCACCGCGTATCTCGACGGCAAAGACACGGCCGGCAGTAAGGGCGGTCTCGTCACCAACGACTTCATCGCCAGCATTCTGCTCGCGTTCGGCGACAACGCGGTGGAATACAATTTCGGCGAGTTGCTGCCCGGCTCGATCCGCGGCCGCGTGCACGCCGATGATAGTGAGGACTGCGACTTCGATCACCCGGCCGTGCTGCTCGAAGGTGTGCAAATCGATCTTCTCGACGCAGGCGGCAATCTGCTCAGGACGGCGCTCACCGACTCCAACGGCGAGTACGAATTTACCGGGCTGACGCCGGGCATCTACCAAGTCCGTGAGCATCAGCCGACCGAGTATTTCGACGGCGGCGAGCGAATCGGCACCGCGGGCGGCACGGCGTACGACGTCGCCGGGGTGTTCAGCATCTTCACGGGCATCAACATCACCTCCGCTCTCGATGCAATTCAGTACGATTTCTGCGAGAAGCCGCCCGGATCGATCAGCGGCCGGATTCACGCCGACACCGGGCCAGATTGCGACTTCGACAATCCCGAATTGCTGCTCGAAGGCGTGGAAGTCGATTTGCTCGACGCCGACGGGAAGCTGCTCGATACGACCCACACCAACGCTGCCGGCGAGTATTCGTTCACGCACCTCGCACCGGGCGACTACCAAGTCCGCGAGCACCAACCGACCGAGTACTACGACGGCGGCGAACGCGTCGGCACGGCCGGCGGCGCGTCGCACGACATCGGCGAACAGTTCAGCTTCTTCACGGGCATTCACATCACGGCCGGACTCGACGCCAGCCAGTACGACTTCTGCGAGAAGATCGGCGTGATGCTCTCCGGCAACGTCTACCACGATCGCTCGAACGACGGCAGTTTCGATCGCGCGACCGAGGAAGGTATCGCGGGCGTCGTTATGAAGCTGCTCGACGAAAACGGCATCGATACCGGCCTCCGCGCCACGACCGATGCGACCGGCTTCTACAAGTTCAACAACCTGCACGCCGGCAAGTATGCGGTGATGGAAGTCCAGCCCGGCGGCTGGCTCGACGGCATCGACACGCCAGGCAACCTCGGCGGCAACGCGCTCGCCGTGCCCGGCGACATGATCAGCATGGTCATGATCAACTGGGGCGAAATGGGCACCGACTACAATTTCGGCGAGCTCAAACCCGGCTCGATTCGCGGACAGGTAGTGGTGTCGACCGACGCCAACTGCGATCCCGAAGACGGCGAGCCGCCGATCGCCGGAGTCGAGATCGATCTGCTCGACTTTCACGGCAACGTCGTCGCCACGATGCACACCGATTCCAATGGCGAGTACGTGTTCAGCGATTTGCGGCCCAGCGAATACGCGGTTCGAGAACATCAGCCTAGCGGATACTTCGACCTCAACGCCCACGTCGGCGACGGCGGCGGTGTGCGGCTCACCAGCAATCTGCTCGGCGACATTGCAGTCGGCTCCGACCAGCACCTCACGAACTACGACTTCTGCGAAGGTCCGCCGGCGGAGATCTCGGGCTATGTCTTCATCGACGGCCAGCCGATCACCTCGAACGAGGCCCTCACGCCGCAGCAGATTTACGCGCTCCGCAACGGCGATCGCACGGCCGACGACACGCCGCTCGCCGGCGTCGTGCTCGAGCTCCGCGACGGCACCGACGGCCAGCCGATCACCGGCGACACGGCGCTGCCCGGCACGTACGGCGACGGTCCGATTCGCACCACCACCGACGCCAACGGCTACTACCACTTCGCCGGCTTGCGAGCGGGCACGTACGCCGTGGTCGAGGTGCAACCGGAGGGCGTCGTCGACGGCAAGGACACGCCGGGTTTGCTGGGCGGATTCGCCGTGAATCCCGCCGGCATTCCCGTGAGTCGCCGGGTCGAGCCGACCGACGTCGAGGTGCTGCCGAATGGCGTCGACTTTGTGATCGACGAGTTCCGCGCACTGTTTGGCGACGACGCGATCGTGCGGATTCCGCTCGGGGCCGGCCAGCACGCGCAGGAAAACAACTTCAGCGAAGTGCATATCCAGCCGGTCGTGATAGTACCGCCACCGGAATCGCCGCCGCTGCCGCCGCCCGCGCCGCAGGTGTTCGCCGAGCCGACCTTCTTCGTTCCGCCGCTGCTGTACGCTCTGCCGCCGCTGCCGACGCGAACGCCCGATTGGATCGGCGGCTCGTCGAAAGCACTCGGCTACACGTGGCACTTGAGCGTGGTGAACGCCGGCGAGCCGCGTTCGGTCCGCGAGGCGCTGACGCTCTACCGCTTCACCGCCGCGCCGATCAGCGCGGCCGCGTGGAACGACGTGCCGCTCGACGCTGGCCATTGGACGCTCGGCCGGCTCGAAGGCGGCAACGTGTCGATCCTCCGCGAGGAAGTGTTCGGCACGGCCGACGGCATTCCCGTCGCCGGCGATTTCAACGGCGACGGCGTGTGGGAGATCGGCGTCTTCCGCGATGGGCGTTGGTATCTCGACCTCAACGGCAACGGCCGCTGGGACGAGAACGACCTGTGGGTCAAGCTCGGCAGCGAGACCGACAAGCCGGTCACCGGCGATTGGGACGATGACGGCAAGACCGACGTCGGCATCTTCGGCCCGGCTTGGGCCCGCGACCCGTGGGCGATCGCCAACGAACCCGGCCTGCCCGACACCGCCAACTATCCGACCCGACCGACCGACAAGGCGAAGAACGTGCCGCCGACAGCCGCCGAAGCCACCAGCGGCGCCCGAGTGCTCAAGCGGACCGCGTCCGGCCGACCGCGGGCCGACGTGATCGACCACGTGTTCCACTACGGCACGCCGGGCGACGTGCCCGTGGCGGGCGACTGGAACGGCGACGGCATCCGCTCGATCGGCATCTACCGCGATGGCCGGTGGACGCTCGACCTCGACGGCGACGGCCGCTTCACCGAGGCCGACGGCAACTACGCTTTCGGTCAGCCGGGCGACTTGCCGGTCGTCGGCGACTTCAACGGCGACGGCGTCGACGAAATCGGCGTCTACCGCGATGGCCAGTGGATCCTCGACACGAACGGCAACCGCCAGATCGACGCCCACGACACCGTTTTCGCCCTGGGCCAGGCCGGCGACACGCCAGTGGTCGGCGACTGGGACGGCGACGGCACGTCCGACCCGGCGATTTACCACGGCAACGTCGACGGCGGAGCCGGCAGCCCGCAAGCTGCGCTGCCGCGGCGGGCGGGGTGATCGGGAGAGGCTGTTGGCTATTAGCTGTCGGCTGTCAGCCAGAACGTCTTGCCGAAGGCGACACGCGCCCGAAGGCGACAGGTTTCGGCGACGTAAGTCGTTAAACTTTCCAAGGCGACAGGTTTCTGCGCCCCCTGTTGCCGGCGGCTTCTGCGTTGGAAAAAACCCACCTCGGCGCGCACCGCGACCACTCGCCACGGAAGAAGTGACCCAAGATCGCAACTCGAGTTTCCAAAGAACAACTTTGCAATCCAGACCGCGGAGGAACCGCTGGCGGAGGAAATGGCCTCAACGCTAGCGAAATTCTTGCTTCCTCACATGCGGTCCGGCGAGGTTCATTTTACCGGCGAGTGATGTTTTGTATAGTACCTGTTTTCGGCCACCTAGAAGTGCGGAGAGAAAGTCAGGCGGAGGAAATGGCTGCGGTCTCGGTGTCCTCGACTCTTGTCCTACCACATCCGCTGGCCTGATTTTCACAAGGACTTTTGGCCACGTCCTGGCGGATTTTCCTTGCAACGGCAACTTGGGGGTGATAGATTGGCCATACGGTGATACCCGAGGCGGAAACGGGAGGAACGTTGATGCGTCGGACTGCGCGCCATGAGTGGAGTCTGCTTCACGCTTGGAATACGGTTAGCCTCAGGAAATCGCCGCGGACGAGGAGGCGTTCTGTTGCTCCTCTTCATCGTCGCTTGCGGGTTGAAGCGCTGGAGGACCGGCGGCTGCTGGCGGTGACGCTGGGCTTCACCGGGCCGTACGCGGTGAGCAATTGGATTTCGACAGGCATTGCCGGCGGAACGACGACGCTCGAGCCGGCGGGCGGCGACAGCCCCACGGGGACGTTCGGCTACGACGTGACACTTCCGCCCGGGACCGGCGTATCACCGCGAACGGCCGATTTCTTGCTGGCGAGCTCATCGGTGACGGGCTTGGTGACGTTCGACTACACGTACACGGGCAACCACCGATTCTTTCTGGCGACGGCTGGACTCAGCACCTTGTTGGCCGGGGGGGCGACGCCGCTGGTCAATAACTCGCCGACCTCTGGCGATTTCAATTTCAGCGGCTCGGCGACGATGATTGCCAAGGCCGGACAATCCTTCGGGTTCCGCATCGGCGGCAAGAACGTCGACGTTGACAGCAACATCGACGGCACGCTGACGATAACCAACTTCGTGGCTTACGATTCGTTGATCGTCGACTCAAATCTGGATGGCGACGACGGCGATTATTCGGCGGGCAATTTCACGCTCCGCGAAGCGATCAACGTTGCCAACTCGGCCCCCGACGCCGACAAGATCATGTTCGCTCCCGCGTTGTCGGGCAAGTCGATTTTGCTCACGGGCGGCGAATTGGGGATCACCGAGTCACTGACGATCGACGCCACGGCACTGGCGGCGCCGGTGACGATCGACGCCCAGCAGCAGTCGCGGGTGCTGAACTTCACCGCTACGACCGGCGACCTCACGCTCTCGGGCCTGACGCTGCAAAACGGATTGCTGACCGCCGTTGGCAGCCAAGGCGGCGCCGGCGTGAATTTCGAAAGTAGCGGAACACTGACGCTCACCGCAAGCACGGTGATTGCCAACACCGCCAGGAATTCTGGCGGTGGGATTCGCGCGGAACTCGGCGCCGTAACTCTCAACCAGAGCGTCGTCTCGGGAAATAGCACGACAAACATCAGCGCGGCTGGCGGCGGCATTTATTCGGAATCTGGCGCAGTGACGCTCAACCAGAGCACGCTCTCGGGAAACAGCACCCTTGGCAACGATTCCCAGGGAGGCGGGATTTACTCGTGGAGTGGCAGCGTCACGCTGAACCAAAGCACGCTCTCGGGAAACTCGACTCTGGGCGTCCAGGCCGATGGCGGCGGCATCCGTGCGGGAACGGGCGCCGTGACGCTCAACCAGAGCACGCTCTCGGGAAACAGCACCGCCGGCCATAATGCCGAGGGGGGCGGGATCGCATCGTATTCTGGCGGCGTGACGCTCAACCACAGCACACTTACGGGAAACAAAACCACGGGAACTGGCTCCGAGGGCGGAGGAATCGTCATCGGCAACTCGATATTTAACCCGCCGCTTACGATTAGCAATTCGATCGTGGCCGGCAACAAGGTGGCAGCCGGCGTGACGGACCCCGATCTGCAGTACAATTCGCAGGGCGCGATCGCGGTGAACTACAGCGTGATCGGCATTGGGATCACTCCGACCGCTGGCGACAACAATATTGTTACCAACGCCCTCCTGCTCGGACCACTCGTTAACAACGGCGGGCCGACGCAGACGCACGCGCTTCCCCCCGGCAGTGCGGCGATCGACGCGGGCGACCCCACCGGCGGCGCGGTGCACATCTACGAAATCAACGGCTCGCTGGCGGACGAGCTGGGTGGGCCGTCGCTGGTGATTGGCGTCGGAACGCTCACGAGCGAGGGCTACGAATTCCCCGCCGGCTCAGGCGCCAACCTCAACAACGCCATTGCTGCCGACGAGTACACGATCGAGCTGTTGTTTTCCTTCGACGTGCTCGGCGGCTATCAGAAAATCATCGACTTCCACAACCTGGCTGACGATGAGGGGCTTTATTCGAGCGGCACCAATCTCGAATTCTTTAGCGTCGCCCTGGCCGAGAATGTGCTCACGGCGAACACCCCCACGCACCTTGTGGTGACGCGTGACGGGCCGACCGACGTCGTTGCCGTCTATCTCAATGGCCGACAGGTGATGCGTTTCGTCAATTCGGGCGACATTGCCGTGTTCAACGGCCTGGCCAACGTGATCCGATTGTTTTCCGACGACAACACGACCGGCGGCGGCGAGGCGGCCAGCGGGTTCCTCGATCGCATCCGGATTTACGACCGAGACCTTTCGGCTGGCGAAGTCGCGGCGCTGGTTGTCGACCAGCGCGGCGCGCCGTTTGTCCGCGTGTTCGATGGCGATGGCATGGACGTGGCGCGGATCGACATTGGAGCGTTCGAGGCGCAGCCGAATCCGCTCACGGGGGACTACAATTTCAATGGCATCGTCGACGCGGCGGACTACACCGTCTGGCGAAATACGCTCGGGGCGACGAACGATTTGCGGGCCGATGGCGACGGCGACGGGACGGTGGATGAAGATGATTATGGGGTTTGGAAATTGCACTTTGGGGAGACGATCGAGCAGGGAGCAGGGAGCGGGGGGTCGGGAGTGGAAACGGTTTCTGCACTGGCGGAGCCAGTGGCACAGGTGGCGGCAATGGACAAGGAGATGGGGAGACTGGGAGACAAGGAGAGTAGCAACCCGGTTGTGGCCCTGCACTTCGATACTGCTGCAATTGCCGGCGGGAGCGCTTTCGCACACAATGGCTCGGCGGGAACCTCACCCTCCCGGATCCGAGCGGCGGAATTCCATCGCGAATCGACCCGCGACGATGCGCTCGTGGCTTGGCTGGCAGCTCCCGCGGACGCCGGCGGTGATCGCGCTAGTTTGGGCGAATGACCATTCGCGGCTGGCACTAGCGGCGCCGATGGCGACGATATGGATGACGCTTCGCTTGAGGGCGTCGACGCCGTGTTTGCGTCGGTGGGGGGCGACTGGTGAACAACGAACGGGAAGTATGGGTCTCGTTGAGCGGGCAGTTGTCGCCGTTTGCTGCGAAAAAATGCATTGCTATAGGGTGTGAGATTTGTTAGGCTAGCCGTCGCTACCGGCAAAAGTGTCGCTCCGCGACAGATGTTTCCCGCATGAGGGGTGAAGTGCCTCGGACGAGAGGCGCGAATCTGATTCGCACTGCTTGAGAATCCTTGCTAATGAAAGAAAACTCGAATCGTTCGACGGTTACCACGTTCGTTCGTTCTTGAATCTTCTTTCTATCTTGCCCGCAAAGGATAACTCACCATGAGAATCAATAATCGATTGTGCACTTTTGCAGTCGTCGGACCGGCCGCTTCGCTCGTTACCGCTTTGATCACCAGTGCCGCGATGGCCGCCGTGCCCTACAGTGAGGATTGGTCGGCCGGCGGCACCAACGGTTGGCAGCAAGGCACGACTTCGACTACTTTGTTGCGCGACGATGGCGAGGGCAACCCTGCCGCATCGTTGGTGCTCCGCCGCATTCTGGATGCACCGATCTTCGATTTGAGCGCGACGACCGAATTGCCGGCCGTGTCGGGCGACTACACGGGCGCTGCGGCGTGGATGGTTTCGTTCGATGTCCGGTACGATACGGGCGGTTTCTCCGACACTTGGTTGCGATTGCGCTACCATGATGCAACGTTCGAGGGCTGGCACAAAGACGTGGCCGACGTGTTTCCCAACAGCTGGCAGAGCTATTCTGTGATGTTCGATCCATCTTGGACCGACGTCGAGGCTGCGGCCAACGGTTGGGTCGACGAAACAGCCGGCGCTATCTCTTGGCAGACGTTGATGGGCGATGTCTATCATCCCGAGGTTCGGTTGGTGATGGGCGACGAGAACAGCGCGATCGGCCATGTCGACAACTTCGTGCTGAAGACGGTTGTTCCGGAGCCGGGGACGTGGGCGCTCGTGCTGCTGGGAATCAGCGGCGGTGGAGCGATCGTTCGGCGGCGGCGCTAAGCCGCGAGCGGCTAGCGCGGCGCATCCCACCACCAGGTGATCGACACGTTGTCGGAATCGGCGGGTGGGGCTGCGGCCGGGATGCGAATCTTCTCGATTGAATTGCTCGATATGCCGGTGCGATTGGCGAGGGTTTGGGTCGTGTCGACCATCACGCCGCCGCTCACGCCGGCGATGATCTGGCGGCGATTGACGACGACGCAGTTGGCCACGCTGTCGACTTCGCGCGGGGCCGGCCAGTGCGGCAGGCGGAGCTTTTCGTTGTCGAGTAGACGGGTCGGCTGCCAACCGGCGCGCTCGACGAGCTTGTCGGCTTGGATCAGGGCGACGGCGAGCGAGAGATCGAAGATCGCGCGGAGCTCGCCGTAGATTGGATACTTGTCGGCCAGCGCGGGGAAATTGGCGGTGAAGCTGTCGGCGAACTGCTGGTTGAGCGGGTCGGACTTGCCGGTGTGGACGCGTTGGCCTCGTGCCGCGAGCAGTTCGTTCTCGCTGAGCACCCGCACGCCGTTGCCAACCAGTTCGTACGCGTTGCCATCCGGCGACGTGCGGATCGCGGCGTAATGCAGCGCGAACCACCAGCGGAGGACCGACATGGCGGGGATCGGTGGGACGGGGGTCGGGGACGACCCGGCTCGCTGGGCTCGCTGGGATTGTCGCTGGGCGGCTTTCACCGAGTCGAGATAGCTCTCGATGCCCGGCACACCGTCTTCCAGCCCCATGCCGACGAGTTTCATATGGACGTCGGCTTCGACGAGCACGCGGGCGACGCGGCTCGTGGGGTCGATGCCGAAGATCTCGACGTCCTGCCGGCCGAGCGTGTCGCGGATTTTCTCGAGCCAGGCATCGCGGCGACTCGGTTCGAGCGGGCGGACCGAAGTCTTGTCGAGATACGCCTGCGTGGCGGCGAGCGAATCTTTGCGCGGGTTGATCGCACAGCCGAAAAAGCTGGCCTGCGACTGCCGGGCGCGGCGGAACAGCGTGAGCAGGTCGTCCAGGCGGACGATCGGCGTCCCGTCATCGGCGCAAACGAGCCGGCCGAATGTGGCCACGCGCCAGTCGCCGGCCGGACCGGCCAGCACGAGGTCGCCCGGACTGCCTTGTTCGGCACTCGGATAAACGAAGACATATTCAACGCGTCGCAGGCCGGCGAGCGTGAGCATCGTGGGGTCGAGCGGCAGGTGGGCGTCTTGGCGGCGGACGATCTCCCGTTCGAGCCGCGGCAACGAGACGTAACGCAGTTTCGAGGCCCGACGCGGATCGCCGGCCGACGCCATCTCCGCCGACGGAGCCGTTCCTCGTCGCTCGGCGAGCTCGGGCGCGGGGGCCGACGCTTTCACCAAGGCGAGCGTCCCGGCGGCGTCGACCATCACGCCGGTGGGGAAGGGCCGAATCTCCGCCTCGCCGCCGCCGTTCTCGGCCCAGGTTTCGTTGGCGACGGTCGACACGATCAGGTCGATTAGCGAATCGAAGTCGGCGTTGGCGGCGCCGCCCGCGTTGCCCGTCGCGCTGCCGCCCGATCCATTCGATTGTTGGCGACTGTCGCCGGATCGCTCGCCGCCAGACTGAGCGAGAAGCGACTGAGCAGCCCCGGCCACGATCAGCGCGATCAATACGCATCGGACAACATGGTTTCGCATCGCGTGACCCCGGTGGCGCCTGCTGAATCTCCCTATTCGTATCGTAGCAGTTGCCCGGGATTATTCCCAGCGCCGCGGGGTCGGGGACGACCCGGCTCGCCTGGCGCAACAAGAAAACGACCCCTGCCCCGCAGGACAGGAGTCGTTTTGTGTTTCGCCGTCTTTCGTCGGGGAAAGACGCTCTCGGCTCAACCACCGCAACCGCAGCTGGGGGCTTCGCAGCCGCAGCTCGCTTCGCAACCACAGCTCGACTCGCAGCAGCAGCCCCGATTGCGATGGAACAAGCGGCCCAGGCAGCTCAGGATGCAGCAGCGATGGGGCTTGCAGCACGAATCGCAACCGCAGCTCGCTTCGCAACCACAGCTGGGCTCAGCGGCACAACCACAGCTCGGCTCAGCGGCGCAGCTGGCCTCGGCAGCACAACCACAGCTGGCTTCGCAACCGCAGCTCGGCTCGCAGCAGCTCGTTTCGCAGCAGCAATCGTTGTGGCGGCGGAACAGGTTGAACAAGCAGCAGCGATGGCCGCAGCCCGAATCGCAACCACAGCTCGGCTCACAACCACAGCTCGGCTCGTAGCAACCGCGGTTGCCAAACAAGCCAAAACACGCGGAAGCGTTGTTGGCGCTCGAGAGCACCAACAGGGCGCCCAGGACAAGCGCCGCAAAACCAATACGTCGGTTCATCGGAGACTCCTAAGTGAAACAGAAACGGGAGGGGAACACACGTGGGAGCGCCGCGATGCGAACTCGCCGCGAACGATCGCACACTTGGCCAGTGCCTATCGCTCGCCGCGTCGGATCGCCGCAATCGCAGCGCACGACGTTGAAAACGTCATCCAAAGGTATCGTCCACCCAGTTTCACCAGCTTTACTGACCGGAGGAATTTACCAAAATTCGCGGTCAGAAGGCCGCTGGTGGTCGTGTTGTGCGGGTTATTCTCATTTCGCGGAGACCTGGCGCAGGGTGAGCCCGCGGCGTATCGATGGTGGGCCGCTATTTGATCTCCTAGCTTTGAACTGTCGGAATCAAAAATCGTCTGGCGCTCGGGGGTTATCGATTTTTGTTTTTGCTCTGTGGTCGGACGCTTTCGTAAGTTGTTGCTTGGCATGGGTTTGGAAATTGATCGTTTTTCGATAACACGCTTCGGTGCGACAATGAACGGGAATTATGTCGCCTCGGCTCGCTGGGAAGTGCTTGAATTGCCGAGCGGAACGTCGCTCACCCGGATCAGAATTGGCTCTTCATTGGTCACATTTTGATCGGTGGTGTGCGCGTCGGCTCCATTGGTCGGATCAGCGACCGGCTTCGCAAAATCGGCGGCGGGCGTGGCGGCGTCGAAGTTGGCGAGCAGACCGCGCCGCGCACGTTTGGTCGTTTGGCCTAGAGCATTGTTGGCGATCGTGGTGACGCGGTGTTTGATGCGGGCGAACGTCGGTTTATCGCGTGTCTCGCGGCGGACGGCTTCGCACACGCGGCCCAACAGGTCGACGACCTCGGCTTCGCTGAAGGTGTGCGGGGCGCGTTTGCCGTAGCGATGGGGATCGGTGCGTTCGAGCAGCCAGGCGGCGGCCCGCCAACTTTGGGCAGCCGCTTCCCGCATGGTCTGGATCGGGCTCAACTGGGCGGACACGCTGGCTTGCCGCAAAAGCTCGTGAAACTGGGGGTTTCGCCGGGCCTCGCGGCGGATGGTGATGGTGCTGCAGCAGACGTAGCGGGCCACGGCCTCGATCGTACAGCCGTCCGAAACCAGGGCACAGATTTCACGTTGCTTCGCTTCGCAGAGGATTCGTTGTCGGCCGCGCATGGGTGGCTCCGGGGGAGGGAGGGTTCAGGGTTCAGGGTTCAGGGTTCAGGGTTCAGGAGTTCAGGGTTCAGGAGTCAGGGTTCAGGAGTCAGGAGTCAGGAGTCAGGAGTCAGGAGTCAGGAGTCAGGAGTCAGGAGTCAGGAGTCAGGAGTCAGGAGTCAGGAGTCAGGAGTCAGGAGTCAGGAGTCAGGAGTCGGGAGTCGGGAGTCGGGAGTCGGGGCTTCTGATCGGTGCTCCCTGCTCCCTGCTTTTTGCATGAACACCTGTATATATTTGTCGGCGGGCGGATTCAACGATTATTTTTGGACACCTGCGCAGCGGAGGGCGGAGAGTCGAGAGCGGAGAGCCGGAAGCGGATTGGCCCTCCGCTCTCCGCCCTGGGCACTCCGCATTGCTTGTGTCCGAGAATTGGGGCTTGATCCGGCGCTGAAGCTGAGTTCCCGATTTCCTGGCCAATGAGGATTTACCCGGCGTATCCGCGGCGTTGATCGCGCAGGCAACGAGATATAGAGATTACGCACTTTGTTGGGTCCGTCGATACGACGGATATGCGAAATGGCCGGTCAGTGGGGCGTTTGAATCGATTTCGTAGTCCAAGCCACTTGGCGATCGGAGTGGCGTGGCTGCCACCGTGAACGGGCGGCGGTGGGGGGCGGACGGTTTGGGGCGGCGCGTGGTGGTCAGCTAAACCGCAAGCGGTGTGGGGCGCGGGATTGCGGTAATGTCCGTCGTCAGCAGGAGGGTGAACAACACCGTTACGCCCCGTTGCCGCCGATGCGCTGTTTGCCGACCCAGGGGCGGAGGACCTCGGGGACCAGGATCGAGCCGTCGGGTTGTTGGTAGTTTTCGAGGATTGCGATCAGGGCGCGGCTGATGGCGACGGCGGTGCCGTTGAGCGTGTGGACGAGGTGGGTGCCTTTTTCGTTTTTGTTCTTGTAGCGGATGTCGAGGCGGCGGGCTTGGTAGTCGGTGCAGTTCGAGGCGCTGGTGACTTCGCCGTATTCGCCGCCCGCGCCGCGGCCGGGCATCCAGGCTTCGAGGTCGAACTTGCGATAGGCCGGGCCGCCCAGGTCGCCCGAGGCGATGTCGAGCACGCGGTAGGGAATGCCGAGGCCGTCGAAGATCTGGCACTCCAGGTCGCAGAAGTAGTTGAGCATGTCCTCGCTTTGGTCCGGCTTGGTGAAGGCGAACATCTCGACCTTGGTGAACTGGTGGACGCGGTAGAGCCCGCGCGAGGCGCGGCCGGCGGCGCCCGCTTCGGTGCGGAAGCAGTGGCTGATGCCGCAGAGCTTGATCGGCAGGTCGTCGGCGTCGACGGTTTGGCCGGCGTAGAGGCCGCCGAGCGTGATCTCGGCGGTGGCCACTAAGTTGAGGTCGTGGTTCTCGACGCTGTAGATTTGCGTTTCCGGGCCGCGGGGAATGAAGCCGATGCCCTTGAGCACGTCGCCGCGGGCGAGGTCGGGCGTGATCATCGGCGTGAAGCCTTCGCGCATGAGCAGCTGCATCGTGTATTGCTGCAGCGCGAGTTCCAAGCAGGGCGGCTTCGTTCTTGAGGAAGTAGAAGCCGTGGCCGGCGATGCGGGCACCGCCTTCGAAGTCGATCAGGTCGTGCTGCTCGCCGAGGGCGACGTGGTCGAGCACGGGAAACTTCATCGGCCGGACGTCGATCCGCCCGGTGCGAACTTGCTTGCTGGCGTCTTCGCCGCCGACGGGCGATTCGGCGTGCGTCAGGTTCGGCATGCTGTTGTGAATCGCGCTGGCTTCGGCGGCCAGGCGATCGACGTCGGCCTGCTTGGCCTCCTTCGCTTCGCGGAGCCGCCGGCCTTCTTCCTTGCGGTCTTCGCGCTCGGCGTCGGACTTGGCCTGGCCGATCGACTTGCTCACGACGTTGGCTTGTCGCGAGAGCTCTTCGATTTCGCCCTGCAACTCACGGCGATTGCGTTTCGAGCTCGACGAAGCGGGCGACACTCACCTTCACGCCGCGCCGGTCGCAGTTCTGCTGGACGAGGTTCGGGGTTTTCGAGAATGAAACGCCGGTCGAGCATGGGAAGCGGAGGGGCTGGGGACTGAGAGGCTGGGATTCAGGCGGGGAGTTTTGCTATTTCGGTCCACAAATGGGCGCTGGCGAGGATTCCGCGTTGGTAGTCGGCGAGGGAAAACTTTTCGTTGGGGCTGTGGGTATTGTCGTCGTTTTGGCCCCAGCCCAACAAGAGCACGTCGGCGTCGAGCTCGCGGGCGAAGGTGTTGACGATCGGGATCGAGCCGCCTTCGCGGATGTAGACGGGCGGCGCGCCGAAGCCCGCCTCGATCGCAGCGGCGGCAGCCCTAATATAAGGACTATCGAGCGGCACGACTACGCCGGGAGCGCCGTGGAAGTCGACGAGCTCCATCCGGATGCCCGGCGGCAGGCGGGCCTCGAGGAACTGTTTTAGGGCGACTGGAAATCTTCGCCGGGTCCTGGTTGGGGACGAGGCGGAAGCTGAACTTCGCACTGGCCCGCGCGGGCAGCACGGTCTTGGCCCCTTCGCCCTGGTAGCCGCTGGTGAGGCCGTTGATATCGCAGGTGGGGCGGGCCCAACGGCGCTCGATGTTCGTGAAACCGGCTTCGCCCCACGTGCCGTCGACTGCGAGTTGCCGAATGAAGTCGGCTTCGTCGAACGGCAGGTCGCGAAACTGCTGGCGTTCGGCGTCGGTGAGCGGCAGCACGTCGTCGTAGAAGCCGGGCACCTGGACGCGGCCGTCGGCGTCCTTGAGCGCGGCGAGCATCGAGACCAGCGCGCCGGCCGGGTTGGTGACGCCGCCGCCGAATGTGCCCGGAGTGCAAATCTTGCCGCGGACCGGTGAGCTTCAGTTCGTAGTAGGCGATGCCGCGGAGGCCGTAGGTGATCGCCGGCACGCCGGGTGCGAATTGCCCGCAGTCGCTGATCACGACGCAGTCGCAGGCCAGCCGCTGTCGATTCTCGGCGACGAACGGTTCGAGGTTGCGCGCTGCCGACTTCCTCTTCGCCCTCGATGAGGAACTTCACCTGCAGCGGCAACTGCTCGCCAGACTTGATCCAGGCTTCGACGCTTTTGACGTGAGTGAGCATCTGGCCTTTGTCGTCGGTGGCGCCGCGGGCGTAGATGTTGCCGTGGCGAATCGACGGCTCGAACGGCGGCGTCGTCCACTCGCCGAGCGGATCGGGAGGCTGGACGTCGTAGTGTCCGTAGACGAGCGCGATCGGTTTGCCGGGCACCGGCGGCGACTCGGCCAGGACCAGCGGATGGCCGGCCGTCTCCACGAGTTCGGTCGTCAGTCCCAGTTGCTCGAACCGCGCGACCATCCACTCGGCCGCGCGGCGCACGTCGCCGGCGTGGCGCGAATCGGCGCTGACGCTCTCGATACGGAGCAGGTCCGCGAGGTCGTTGACGAACGCCTGACGGTGGGACTCGATATAGCTGTCGATTGCTGTCATGGTTGGCCTTCCGGTGGCCGTCCAATATAATAGGGCGCGACGAATTACACCACAGCCCTACACCACCGACCCGTGGGGACGCAGACCATGGATTCGCAGGAAGCCGCTGCCAACGACCCCGGCGGCACCGCCGTCGCCGAGCCGAAGACCAAGCAGGATCGCAAAAAACGCGAGGTGCCGCGGTATCACGTGATCCTTTGGAACAGCGATGACCATACATACGACTACGTCGAAAAGATGCTACGGGAGTTGTTTGGACATACGAAGAGAGCAGTGCCACAAGATCGCCAAAACGGTTGACGAAGATGGCAAGGCGGTCGTGCTGACCACGACCAAAGAACATGCTGAATTGAAACGGGATCAGATCATCGCGTACGGCAAAGATGACACAAAGAACTGCAAAGGCTCGATGCACGCCACGATCGAGTCGGCGTCGTAAGAGGACGAGCTGTCGATGAAACTAAGGACGGTCACGCTCGGCTGTAAAGTCAATCAGTACGAAACGCAGTTCGTGCGCGAGGGGTTGCTGGGGATCGGTTATGAGGACGCCGCCGAGGAGGACGCCGCCGACCTGTGCATCGTCAACACGTGCACCGTCACCGGCGAGGGCGACGCGAAGAGCCGGCAGACGATTCGGCGGCTCGCGCGGAGGAATCCGGCGTGCAAAGATCGTCGTGATGGGCTGCTACGCGACGCGGGCGCCCGAGGAAGTGGCTCGGCTGCCGAATGTCACCGAGGTGGTGACCGACAAGCGCGAGCTGCCGGACTTGTTGGGCCGGTTCGGCGTGACCGACGTGCCGACGGGCATTTCGACGTTTGGCCGGCGGCATCGGGCTTATGTGAAGGTGCAAGACGGCTGCATGTTGCGGTGCAGCTTCTGCATCATACCCTCCGTTCGGCCGCAGCTCGCCAGCCGGCCCGTCGAGCACATCGTCGACGAAGTGCTGCGGCTCGTGGACAACGGCTACCGCGAGGTCGTGCTGACTGGCATCCACCTCGGGCACTACGGAGTTGAGTGGAATCGCGGCACGCCCAAAGAACGCTGGGTGCGGCTTTCGCATTTAGTGGCCCGGATTGCGCGGCTGCCGGGCGACTTCCGCGTGCGACTTTCGAGCATCGAGGCGACCGAAGTGACGCGCGAGCTGGTCGACGTGCTGGCGGACCACGGCGACCGAGTCTGTCCCCACCTGCACATCTCGATGCAAAGCGGCAGCGACAGCGTGCTCAGGCGGATGCGACGGCGATGGGGCAGGCAGCGGTTCGTCGATCGCTGCAATCTCCTGAAGCAGCGGCTCGACCGGCCGGCGATCACGACCGACGTCATCGTCGGCTTCCCCGGCGAGACCGACGCCGAGTTTGCGGAGACGATCACCACGTCGCGGGCCGTCGGCTTTTCAAAGATTCACATCTTTCCGTTCAGTCCGCGCCGCGGTACGCCGGCCGCGACGATGCCCGACCAGGTGCCCGCCCAAGTGCAACAAGAGCGATCGCGCGAGCTAGCAGCCGTCGAAGCGGAACTGCGCGACGCGTATTTCGCCAGCCTGCGCGGCACGCGGCTGCGCGTATTGGTGGAATCGAAGACAGCGGCGGGTTGGCTAGGGACTTCTTGCCGATACGCGCCCGTGGAACTGGACGCGGACGAATCGCTCGCTGGGAAGCTGATCGACGTGACGGCAGGCGACACTTGCCACGGCCAAATCGCCGGCCTATCGGCGTGAGACGAGCCGTCGCGCGAAACATCGATTCAAAAACGAACCCTTCGCACGATCGCTGCGTAGCGTGCCATTCGGCAAGAATCTGTTGATTTTGGCGGCGGGTTTCATTAAGGTAGTGTCATCGCCGAACGCGCGGCTGGGGCGTTGACGGCGACACCGCGAGCGACGCCATCCGTCGCTCCAGATTCCGCTTTGTGTGAAATGGTCACGGGCGGACCCACCTCGGAATGGAGATATTGCATGAACTCTCGCCGCTGCCGTTCTCTGCGCGGGTTTACGTTGGTCGAGCTATTGGTCGTGATTGCGATCATCGGCGTTCTGGTGGCGCTGCTCTTGCCGGCGATTCAGGCGGCGCGCGAAGCGGCGAGGCGGACCGAGTGCCAGAATCATCTCAAGCAGATCGGGCTGGCGTTGCAGTCATATCATGACACACAGAAGTCGTTCCCGAGTGGGCGCGACAAGTCCGACCAATACGGCGTCTCCTGGGCCTTTCGCCTATTGCCGCAGATGGAGGAGACGGCGATCTACTCGGCGTTCGACAAGCAAGCCCGTGTGGACGATCCACCGAACGATAAGGCGATGCGTACGCCAATCGAAACGTTTGCCTGTCCGAGCCGGCGAAAAGCGGCAGCCGATCGAAATTTTGACAACGACGACCAGCCTCCGGTCGTGACGGCCGCCGCATCCCTGGGCGACTACGCTGCCAATGCGGGACACGTCGTCGAAACCGGCATGAACAACAAGACTCCCGATGACAGTTTCACGGCCGACCCCGTCGATACGACTGTTGCCGGTCCGATTTACAGCGGCTCTCGGATCAACGCCCGCCGCGTGACCGACGGCTTGTCGTCGACGATAGCCGTCGGTGAACGTCATATTCCGCCCGTTGACGAAAAGGTCCAAGAGGCAAAACAGCAGTGGAAGCAAGGTGACACCGCCTTCCTGGCCGGCGACAACCGCTATTCGATCTTACGGCAGAGCGGCGACAACACGGATGGTAATAAGACGGACGACGGATTGGCGACTGGCCCCGAAGATCCCAGCAATCGGAAGTTTGGCGGCCCGCACCCCGGCGTGACGATGTTTGCGTTTCTCGACGGCCACGTCGACGCGATCGCCAACGACGTCGACCAGACGAGGCTGATGGCATTGTGCACCATCGCCGGCGGCGAAATCACGAGCTCCAACTAGCAGTTTGCCATGCCGCCGGTCGCCGTAATCTTCGACATGGACGGAGTGCTCGTCGACTCGTACCAGGCGCATTTCGAAAGTTGGCGGGGCGTCTATGGTGAGTTGGGCATCGACTACACCGAAGCGGCGTTCGCGGCCGACTTCGGTCGAACCAGCCGCGACATTCTCCTACGCAACTTTGGCGACGATCTCTCCGACGAGCGGGTGCGCGAACTGGACGAGCGGAAAGAGGCGCTCTATCGCGACATCATCCGCGAAAACTTCCCAACGATGGACGGCGCCGTCGAGCTAGTCGACGCCTTGGCCGCCGACGGGTTCCGCCTGGCGATCGGCTCGTCCGGCCCGCCGGCGAACGTGGCCCTGGTGCTGGAACAATTCACGGCCGGTCGGCGGATCGACGCGGTGGTGACCGGGGCCGACGTCACGCGCGGCAAGCCGGACCCGCAAGTGTTTCTGCTGGCGGCCGAGCGACTCGGCGTGCCGCACGCATCGTGTGCCGTCGTCGAAGACGCGGTGCACGGCATCACCGCTGCACAGCGGGCCGGTATGGCGGCCATCGCGCTCACCGGCACGCTGAATCGAGATGAATTGTCGGCTGCCGACGCGGTCGTCGATAGCCTGCGGCAGCTCTCGCCGCAGCGGATCCGCGCTCTCATCGGCTCGAACGCAGGCTGATCGGCGAGAGCGATTTCGTTCGGAAAATCATCGCCAAATTCGGCAATTGCGTGTGGCGATTGCGTCGCACGGCGTGGCGTATGTTCGCCAGCCAGGTCGAAAGGTCGGAAGCAATTTCTGGTTCAAGCGATCGCTGCCGGCAGTCGAAAACTCGTTAGCGCAAAAATCAATTTGCCGCGTGCTGCTGCCATGCTGCCACCGCATTAGGAAAGATCAGTTAGACTCTCGAAAATGGAGTCGCTATACTGATGCGACAGGCTATCCCTTTTCTTCCCGACAGTTCTTGGTGGCCTTGTTGGACTCCAACGATCGCGGAAAGAGCATGTAGTTTGGAGTTGTGTGCGATGAAGCTGTATGTTGGCAATCTTTCCTTTTCGACAACGGAGGAAGCGTTGCAGGACGAATTCTCGGCGCACGGACAGGTCGAGGAAGTGGCGGTGATCACGGACCGCGACACCGGCCGTCCCCGCGGGTTCGCCTTCGTGACGATGAGCAACGACGAGGAGGCCCGCGCCGCAATCGAGAGCATGAACGGTCGCGAGCTCGACGGCCGAACGATCACCGTGAACGAAGCCAAGCCGAAGACGAACGCCGGCGGCGGACGTGGTGGTCCGCGCGGTGGCGGTGGCAGACGTTGGTAAGGCCCGGGGCCACGGCCACGCGAATTTCGACTCCGGATTCCAAAGCGGTTCGGCTCGCGTCGGCACTCGTCGGCCGCGGAAGTCGTCGGACACCGCGACATTTCCGCCGCTTGGGTCGCCGCGGCTGAGGACGCGGAGATTGCCCTTTCGGCGTCCTTGTGGCGGTGCGCTCGCCGGGTTAGGCTGACGGTATGGAACCGCACGAACTGACTGCCAAGTTGACCCAGCTTCATGCCGAATTGTCGCAGGCCGATCGCGTTGATCCGGAGAGTTTGGAGCTGTTGCGCCAGTTGACAGCGGACATCTCCCGGCTGCTGGACAAGAAGGAAGAAGCGAGTGGCGAGGATGCCGCGGGCGTAACCAGCGGCCTGAGGGACCTGATGCTGAAGTACGAATCGGACCATCCAGAGCTGGCGATCACGCTGGGCAAAGCGGCCGACGCGCTGGCGGCAATGGGTATTTGAAGCGCGATGCGGTTTGGGGGAGGATATTCATGGCGGTGAACCTGGGAAGGCGCGTTGTGCCCAGCTTGCTGGTGGCTGACATGCGGCGGACGCTCGATTTCTACGTCGAGAAGCTCGGCTTCACTCAGACCGGCTTCTACCCGATCGAAAGCGATCCGGAGTGGACCGAGCTGCGCCGCGACGAGGTGGCGATCCATTTCTACGTCGACGCGCCGCACTCCACGCGCTACACGCCCAGTTGCAGCGGCGTGCTCTATTTCCATCCTGAGAGCGTGGAAGCGCTGGCGGCCGAGTGGCAGGGCAGGGTGCCCTTCGCGTGGGGCCCCGAGGTGATGGACTACGGCATGCGCGAGTTCGGCATCCGCGACCCCAACGGCTATTACCTGGCGTTCACCGAGCCGGCAATGGCCGAATCGCTGGCGCGGACGCGCGGCACGCCGACGGGGTAGACGTCGCCGCCAGGGTCGTTCGCGATAAGAAGACTCACCAGCACTATTCACCGAGCGACGCGAACGCCAGATGGAGCGTTTCTTCCATTGGATCGGAGTCGGTCGAGTCGGCTTCCTGTTCGTGGTACGCCATGGCTTCGTCAACGGGCGACGTGCTACGTGGCCGAGTCGCCAACCAGGCGAGTAAAGCAGCGTGGTCCCGAGCGACGGCCGACGACACAGTTGTCTCGCGCCGCGTAGGATCGATCGCCGACGCGGTTGTCGATGGGCTGAATTGCGTCAAGCCAAGATCGAGCGACACACTGGCGGCCGGCTCGGCCAGTGTGGCCATCGCACTCGCACCACCGCTGCCACCGCCACCGCCGCCGACCATCAGCAGGAGCCCTTGGCCGAAGTGGGACCGCCAGACGTCGTAGTCGCCCGCGTCGACGACTCCGTTGCCATCGGCATCGGCACCCGTGAACGGTGCCACGATCTGGCCCGTGGTGTTGCGCCACATTGTATAGTCGCCGGCATTGACGCTGTCATCGTGGTTGCAATCGCCGAGCGCAAACTGGGGCACACCCTGCGACTCGTACGCCCCGACGTCGATCCGCACGACGCCGTCGCCGGTGCCGTCGACCATGCGGCTGTACGGATTGCCGCGTTGGTCGTAGCCCTGCGGCGGGCCGGTAATGACCGCGCCACCATCGAGCGCCGGGCTACCGGGCAGCAGGGCGCGGGTGAGCGTCGGCCCGCCGTTATCGGCCAGCGGGGCCAAGAGCGGATCGATGACGCCGCTTCCGCCGGCCGACACCGGATTGCCGATGAGATTGCCATTCACGTCGGGCGAGCCGAGCGGAGCTTCGACGAGAAACGCGCCCGAATAGCTGCCGATCAGACTGGACCGGAGCACAACCGACGACGATGGCGACAAGCCAAATCCGAGGTCAGGCGAGTTCGCATTGGCACTGGAATTACCGGCGATTATGGAATGGTCCAACTCAAACGGTTTGAATCCTTCGCCGACAACAACTCCGCCCGGGCTATTGGAGCCACTCGTGTTTCCGGCGATCGTACTGTGCCGGATTGCGATATAGCCGGCAAGATATAGGCCGCCGCTGCTATTCGATGAATTGCCTGAAATTGTGCTGGAAAGAATCGTGATACGATCAAGGGTGGAACTCGTCGCGGCAAAGATTCCGCCGCCGTCTCGCATGGCGGCGTTTCCGGCGATGGTGCTGGCGGTCACCATCAGATCACCGTAGAGGTGGTAGATCGCGCCACCACTACCTCTGCCTTCGAGAGTGCTATTGCCGGTGAGCGAACTATTGGTGATCGACAGGTCGGCCGAGCGATTGGCGATGCCTCCACCGCCGGCAGCTTGATTGCCACTAACCGTCGAATTGATCAACGAGAACGCGCCACCGAAGTTGTAGACACCGCCACCGACACTGTCAGCGAATCTGTTGGCGGTGTTGCCACTAATTGTGCTGCCGGTCACCGAAAGAAATCCGGCAAGAGTAGTCGATTTTCGGAAGATGCCGCCGCCGTTGTGGGCCGCATTGCCGGTGATTTCCGTGTTGAAAATAGTCACCGACGAGTTGGCATTCGGAATCCAAATCGCGCCGCCGTCGCCGATGCCTCGTCCATCGACGTCGTCGGCACCGGCCGTGTTGTGAGAGATTGTGGCGCCCAAGACGGAAACCTGCAAAGCGTTGCCAATGGATTGAGCCAGCGCGATACCGCCACCATTGCTGCGAGCGCGATTGCCCGAGATCGTCGTGGCGTTGATCGTCAAGCTGGAGAGTTGACTGTAAATGCCACCGCCGTTGATCCGAGCGGTATTGTCGCTCACCGCGCCGCCATTAAACACGAGTCCACCTGACTGGGGACCGGAAATTGGTCCTGTGGCCACGCCGCCCCCACGGGCGGCCGAGTTGCCGACGATTGTGACGCCATTGAACGTCAGCGGGTTGACGTTTTGGCTGGCAGGAATGTTGCTGAAAAAGACGCCGCCGCCAGCACCTGCGGCGGAATTGCCCTCAATCACGCTGTCGACGAGCGTGGTGGGAAACGTGAAGTTCGGCGCATGCCAAATTCCGCCGCCGTCTAAATTCGCCGAATTGCCGGAAATTCGGCTGCCGATGAGCGAGAGACGGTCGTTCCGGCTGTAGATTCCGCCGCCGAGTCCTGCCACGTTGTTCTCGAACGTGCTGAAATTGATCGTTAGTTCGCCGTCGTGACTGTAGACACCACCGCCGGTGGTGCCCTTGTTTCCCGAAATGGTGCTGCCTGTGAGGGCGATTTCGCCCATTGTGTTGTAGATGCCGCCGCCGCGTGCGGCGAGCGGACCGTCGTCGCCCCCATTGTCGCTGATGACGGTGTCGATGATCGACACGTCACGGGTACCGATGACCGCGATGCCGCCGCCTTGACCGCCCGTCTTATTCTCGGAAATGGTGCTGTTCGCAATCGTGGTCTTGGGAGCGACCGAGGAGGATAGTAATATGGCGCCTCCTTGCTGATTGGCCGTGTTGCGAAGAAAACTGCTGCCAGTGATGACGATCGACGCCTCCGGCGGCGCCTGACCGGCATAGAGACCTCCGCCGCGATTAGCATGATTATCGGAAATCTCGTTGTCCCGCAGAATCGCTGTGCCGTTTGTATTTCCCAGGACGAAGATCGCCCCTCCGCTGGAACTGGCCGTGTTGTTGGAAAGAACGCTGTCGGCCACGATCGAATCGCCGGTCGCGACATAGAGAGCAATTGCGCCGCCGCTCGCGGCACGATTTCCGCTGACATTCAGCCCTTCCGCCAGCAGCTTTTCCCGCGAAAAGATCGCGCCGCCTAACTGGCTGACGTCACCGCCGGTGAGCCTGAGACCGCGGATTTCGACGTCGATCGTATTGTTGAACAAACGGTCGTCGACATTGAACACGCGGCTGCCATCGCCGATGACGTTTGGATTGTGATCATTGCCTGACGCGTCGATTGTCAGTAGCTCAGAGCCTGGACCATTGATCGCGAGCGAATCGGTGATTGCCAGTTCGCCCAGCGTGAGCAGGATCGTGGCCGGTCCGCTGGCGGTGAGGAACGGGGCGAACTCAATCGTATCCGCACCCGGTACGATGTTCGCGGCGAAGATCGCTTCACGTAGCGAAGTCACGCCGTCGTCGAGATTGACCACATCGTCGAGCGTCGTGACTACAATTGGTCCACCCGATCCTCCACCGGCGGAACCGATGGCACTGCCCAACCCCGGTCCGTCGAGCGACTCGCCGAAGTGCGATTTCCAAACTTGATAGTCGCCCTCGTCAACAAAGCCCGGGGTCTCATCGTTCGGCAGGTTGGCGCTGGTGTTGAGATTGTTGCGCCAGATCGTGTAGTCGGCGGCGTTGACGGTGAGGTCGTTGTTGTAGTCGCCGGGGAGCGTGGGGCCGGCGATGAACTGCTGCACCTCGAAGGCGCCGACGTCGATGGCGATGCCTTCGGCCGCATTGCCGTCGCGGACGCGGTCGAATCCTTCACCGCGTTGGTCGTACAGCGGCACGTCGATCTCGCCGGCGACGGCGTCCGGATCACCGGCGTCGATGGCTGGGCTGCCGGGGAGCAGAGCGTGCGTGAAAGTTGGTCCGCCGTTGTCGGCGAGCGGGCCCAAGAGCGGGTCGTCAGTGTCGATGATTTGGTCGCCGATATGGTTGAACGTGTCGTTCACGAAGCCGCCGATGCCGACGATGTTGTAACCGAGCGAAAAGAGACTATTCGATTCGCCGGCTACCGCCACGTCGTAGGGATCCGACTGGGTGCCGTCGTTGGGATCGAAGTTCGCCACGATGAGGCTGCTATAAAACGTGGTCGGAGAGTCGACGGGCGACGGGGCAGCCGCCACGCCGCTGCCGGCAAAATCGAGCGAAACATTTTGGGTGATCGTGCAAAATTCGAAGAAAACATGGCCGCTTTCGTTGTACAAGCCGCCGCCCGTAGGGGCAGTATTCCCCGAAATCGTCGAATTGCTGATGGTGGTCTGTTGAAAATTTGGCGTGGCAATGAACAGGCCGCCGCCCCGATCGGCGTGGTTGCCGCTGATCGTGCTGCTGGAAATTTCGACGTCGCCGTCGTCGTTGCGCAGTCCGCCGCCGGCGTCGCTCGCAGTATTCTCGCTGATCGTGCTGCGAAGAATCGAGAGCGAGCCGCCATTGGCGTTGCGGACGCCGCCGGCATCGGTGACGGAATCATTTCCCGTGATCGTGGAGTCGAGCACACTGACGTCGCCGCCCCAATTGTAAAGTCCGCCGCCGGAACCCAACGCACCGGGGATCGGTTCGATGGCGTGGTTGCCCGAGATTTGGCTACGGAGTACGGTCAGCGTGCCATACTCGGCATTGTAGAGCCCACCGCCCCACTGCGCTGTGTTCCCGGTGATGACGCAGTCGCTGACGGTGAGTTGCTCCTGCGTGAGGATTGCGCCTCCGCCGTTGGTATCGTAGCCGCCGGTGAGCGTGAGGCCGGAGATCGTCACGAGCTGCTGGCTGCCGCCGTCGAAGTCGTCGACGTTGAAGACGCGCGAAATGCCTTGCGCGTCGATCGTCAGCAATTCTGCCTCGGGGCCGTCGATCACCAGCCGACTACCGATCGCCAGCTCGCCCATCGAAAGCAGAATTGCCGCGGGTCCCCCCGACGTGAGCGCCGCGTCGAATTGGATCACCGGCGTGCCTTCGCTGAGCAAGCTCGCTTCGCCGATCGCTTCACGGAGCGAAAAGTCGAGCGGGGAGAAGTCGCCATCATCTTCGTCGGAGAGCGTATCGACGAGAAAGTAGACCGAGTCGTTCTCGAACGCGCCGACGTCGATCACCGCCAGCGAATCGCTGTCTCCATCGAAGACGCGGCCAAAGGGCGTGCCGCGCTGGTCGAACACCGGCACAATGTCGATGCCCGCTTCGGCATCGGGATCGCCGGCGTCGATCGCCGGACTGCCGGCGAGCAGGGCATGCGTCGGCGTTGGTCCGTCGTTGTCGGCCAAGGGACCCAGCATTGGATCGGCAACGTCTCGTTGGTCGCCGAGCGTCATGAACGAACCGGTCGATGTGCCTGAGCCGATCAGATTGTATCCGTCGGAGAAAAACGTAGGTTGAAAGCTGCCGACAAGGTCGACGTCGGTGTTGAGGTTCCCGGCGACGATGGTGCCGTAAACAATGGTCGCGGTGATGCTTTGGTCGCCCCAGGATGCGATGCCGGCCCCGTTGAAGTCGGGTGCTTCGTTCTCGGTGATCGTGCTGAACTGGATCGTGATCGTGCCGATGAAATTGTTAATGCCGCCGCCGCGGGTCGTCGTCGAATTGCCCGAGATCGTGGAATTTGAAATGGTTGAGTACCTGGCCAGGCTGTCGGCGAAATTAAAGATTCCCCCGCCACCGCCGGAGATGCCGGTCGCCACGTTGCCGCTGATCGTGCTATCGACGATTGAGAACGTGCCACCGAAATTGCCGATGCCGCCGCCGTCGTCGGCCTGGTTGCCGACAATGACGCTACGGATTACCGACAAATTCTCATGATTGAAAATGCCGCCGCCATCGCCGCCCGTCACTCCACCGGTGAGCGTCAACCCGGAGATTTCCACGTTGGCAAGGTTGCTGACGCCGTCGTCGATGTTCAACACGCGGCCCACGCCATGTGCATCGATCGTGAGCTGATTTGCACCGGGACCGACGATCGTGAGGTCCTTGTCGATCAACAGCTCACCGTGTTCGAGCAAGATCGTGCCGGTGACGCTAAAGTCGATCGTCTCGCCGGCGATTGCTTCGGCGATTGCGTCGCGGAGCGAGATGCCGCCCAGGCCGATGCCGTCATTCTCGTCGACGAGCGTGTCGACCGTGATCGACAACAGCCGGCGGTCTTCGAGCGGCTCGAGCCACAAGGATCGGTGATGGGGCGTTGCGGCGCGACTGGCTCTGTCGGCGCGGAATAGACGACGTTGGCAAGCTTTGAACCAATCCTGAAATGTCCACCGCGACATGGCTGCTACCTCCCCAAGATGTCGGCCCCACGAGTGGCGTCTATTTTAACCTCCGCCGACAAGAAAAGGCAAGAAACTGGCGGGACGTGCCAGGAGAACTGCAAAGTCACGAATTGAGCAAGCGGAGCCCGAGGTCAGGGTTCCAGGCGATGTAGTCGGCGGCAGCTCGGACCGGTAGCTTGGGGTCGGAGCGGAGTCGGTGGATCGAGAGGGCGGCATTGTTGATGGCTGCCAGGCAGGCGGAGAGGCCAGGCCGCCGGGTGTGGTGGCGGTCTTCGTCCCACCACCGATCTTTCAAGAAGTGGGGGCCGTTTTCCAGCCGCCAGTGGTCGCGGACGTACCGCAAGAGGTCCGCAGCGGTAACGCTGTCAGGATCGAGGCTTGAGACGAAATACCGCACGTCGCGCGAGAGAACTTCGCCGGCGGTGGTGCAAACCTCGCGATCAACACGCAGCGCTATGCGGCAACCGGGCAGGTCGAGTCTTTCGCGGATGTAGTCGGCGTTCTCCAGGTCGACCCATAACCGGCGGGTTTCTTCGAGAGCCCCCTTTTATTCGTCGAGTGCGCAGCCGGTGGACGCTCGGTGGCTTGGGCAAAGCAGTTTTCGAGCACGTCGAGCGTGTCTCCCTGATTGGCTTTGACTTGCAGCAGATAGTCGCGACCGTGACCACAGACGAGCTCGGCCAAGGGGCGCTGAGCGAAGATCGCATCCCCGGTGAACAACCGCAGCATCGGGTAGGCATCGAGAAGCTCCTCAAGATGTCGCCTGAGGAGTGTCGGTTCGTTGGTCTTCTCGGCCCCCGTCGACCATTGGCCGACGACGGCTTGCAGATCATGCACAAACACGTTGAGCATGTGCAGCGGATCGCCAGCGTCGTCGAGCCCTTGTTTGGCCGTCTTGCCGTCCACGGCGACCACCCCCTCTGTCGTCTTGTCGGCCAAGCAGGCTTGCATCCAGACGGAGAGCGCGGCTTGAAACTCCGCCACGCGGCACTTGGCGAGCGTGCGGCTGATGGTGGTGGCGCAGGGCGGGTCGTCGCGGTCAAAGCCCAACGGCTCGCGGAGTCGGTCCCAATGGATCGTCGCCCAACGGACCAGCACTTCCATTTCGCGAATCCGCGCCAGCATCCCCAGCAACATCAGCACGACCATCCCGGCAAACGGATGCCGCACGCCACGCGCCGAACGCGGATCGTCCAACCGAGAAAAGGCATCCAGCAACGTCGCTGCATGCATCGAAGGCTCCTTCCTACAGAAAAGATGCCCCCTGCGGCTTTCAACTACGCCACCTTGGTTCCGCCGGTTCGGGAAAAACTACTTTGCAGTTCTCCTGCGGGACGTGCGAAAATGTCGCGCGGATTCGTAGGCTAAGTAAACAGTCGCTTCGCGGCGGCGGGGCCGCGGGCGGCGATGGCTGCGTCGATGAGGGCCAGCTCGTCGGCGGAGAATTGCCAGCGCATTGCGCCGGTCGTCTCTTCGATTTGCCAGGGCCGTTTCGCGCCGCAGAGCGCGGCGGTGATACCGGGCTGGTGGATCGTCCAATTGATAACCAGTTGTGCGACCGTGTGGCCGGTTTGGTCGGCGATGTGACGGAGCGCGTCGAGGAAATCGTGGTTCCTCTGCCACTCGTCGCCTTGATACATCGGATACTTGCGGCGGCTATCACGTTCGGCAAGCCCGTGGTCGCGCGACATTTTGCCAGCGAGCAGGCCCTTCATGAGCGGCCAGTAGACGGTCACGGCGACTTCGTTCGCCTGGCACCAGGGGATGGCGCGCTGTTCAATATCGCGCTGCAACATGTTGTATGGGAGTTGCGCGGCAGCAAGCGGACACACGGCGTGAAAGGCCTGCATTTGTTCGAGCGTGCAATTCGACGCGCCAACGCACCGTGTTTTGCCATCCGCCATCAACTGGCCGAGCGCCGACGCCGATTCTTCGATCGGCACGTTCTCGTCGGGAGAGTGCAAATACAGCAGCTCGACGCGGTCGGTGCCGAGTCGGCGGAGGCTTTCGTCGACTTCGCGGCGAAGTGTCTCGGGCCGGCCATCGACGACCTGCGTTGCACCTTCGTAGTGGATGCCACATTTAGTGGCGATCACCATTTCGTCGCGGCGGCTGCCGAGGGCGTAGCCGATCAATCGTTCGCTCTCGCCGTTCGGGCCATAGACGTAGGCCGTGTCGAGATGGTTGACGCCCACGTCGAAGCACTTCCGGATCGTGGCGATGCTCTCGGCCTCGTTCGCATCGAGCGAATTCACTCCTGCGATCGGCCAGCAGCCGAGCGCAACGGGCGCAATGGAGAAGCCGGAGCGTCCCAGCGAACGTAGGTCGGTATGGATAAAGGGCTGAGGCATTCAACTGGGGCGACGGGCAGGTGTGTACAAACAACAGTCTTCTGGGCAAACGTCCTCTTTCGGGCCGAGCGTGCCGAGTGCCGATCGGGCGGGAGCATCGGTGAGCCGTTCTTCGATCAGATCGCAGATCATGCGGACGAATCGCGGGTGGGTGCCGACGGTTGCCGCCCGGACCATGTTGATGCCCAAATCATCGCACAACGCCTTGGCCTCGGTGTCGAGATCGTAGAGCACCTCCAAATGGTCGGAGATGAAGCCGATCGGCGCGACGACGACGGCGGCGAGCGGGTGCTGAGCTTGCTGTTGGCGCAGGAAATCGAGCACGTCGGGCTCGAGCCACGGTTGATGCGGCGGACCGCTGCGGCTTTGATAGACGAGCTGCCAGTCGTCGCGGCCCACGGCTGCGCCGACCAGTCGGCACGCTTCGCGGAGTTGCACTTCGTAGCGGCAGCCGTCAGCCATCGCCCGGGGAATGCTGTGGGCGGTAAACAGCAAGAGTGCATCGTCGCGGTTTTCGGCCGGAATTTTCGCCAGCGCGTCCGTCACCCGCTCGATCGTCGGCTCGATAAAACCGGGGTGGTTGAAGAACACGCGGAGCTTTTCGACTAGCGGGGCCGCCGGGCCGACCTCCTGCTGAGCCGCTGCGACGTCTTCGCGATACTGCCGACAGCCGGAGTAGGAGCTAAAGGCGCTCGTGACGAAGGCGAGCGCGTGCGTCACACCGTCGGACGCCATTTGGCGCAGCGTGTCGGGCAGCAGCGGTTGCCAATTGCGATTGCCCCAGTAGATGGGCAGCCGCGGCCCGTGCTCGTTCATTTCCTTCGTGAGGGCCGCGATCAGTTGCCGATTCTGCTCGTTGATCGGGCTCTTACCACCGAAATGGTAATAGTGCTCGGCGACTTCGAGCATCCGCTCGCGTGGCACGTTGCGGCCGCGAAGCACGTTTTCCAGGAACGGAAGCACATCGTCCGGCCCGTCGGGGCCGCCGAAGGAAACGAATAGCAAGGCGTCATATCGAATCGGCATCGGAGGGAGGGCCGGAAGAAGCAGCGGCATGAATTTGCTTGGTCGATGCTCAGGCGAAGTGTCTGGACAGAACGAACATACCGCATTCTACGGCATCGATCCTGGCAGCCAAGCCGGATTCTGGCAGGCCGACGAGGGTCAGCGGGCGGTTGTTGCGCCGGAGCCGAGTCTGGGGAGCTGCAGGTCGACCACCACGGCGAAGTGGTCGGAGACGTCGGCCGAGACGCTGTGGCAGATGAACGCGCGGGCGACGTAGGGCATCAGCTCCTTGGCCAAGAGAATGTGGTCGATCATGGTGTAGACGTCCTGCGGGTCGTCCGCGCCGTTTTCGTTCCAGTCCCAGTGGTTGGTGTAGCGGTCGGCCTGGCGGACGATTTTCGAGGCCACGTTGACCAGCTCCGGACCAGGGCGGTCGGGATCGAAATCCTTGAGGTCTTTAAGGACCGTGGTCGCGGGGTTACGCGACTCGTCGCGGTCGGGAACGTCGGGGTCGTAGTCGTTCAGGTCGCCCAAGACGATCGGCAGATAGCCGCGGAGGACGATCTCGCTGCGCACCAGCGCGCGGGCGATCTCCGCCTCGCCGGTTCGCTTGGCATTCGAATAGTCGTCATCGGGCACCGCTTTGAGGTGCAGGCCGAGAAAGCCGAGCTTGTGGCCGCCGACGGTGAGGAAATACATCGAGTTCCGCGAGAGGGACGTGGTGCTGTTGATCGTCTGGCCGTTGCGGCCGCGGAAGTGGATCGCTCGGCGGTAGGTCGGATCCTGGCCGCCGGAGAAGAAGGTGCGGATTGGATTGCCGTCGACTTCGTCGAGCGGAATCTTGGTAATCACGGCGACGTCGAGGCCGGTGAACGTGTCGTTCGAGTCGACGTGGTAGCCGCGGTAATCGGTGAGTCCCTTTTCATGAAGCACCGCGACGATCTGATCGACGGCCTGCTTCGACGTGACCTCGAGCAGATTGAGCACGTCGGGATTGAGCGTCTCGATGAGATTGGCGACGCGCTCGATGTGCCCGCGACGACCGTAGTCGAAGCGGTATTTCTGCAGGTTGCCCGGCGTGACGCCAGGGGCGTTCAAGAGTTCGGCGTTGAAAGTGACGATCCGCAGGGGAAGCGGTTCTTCCGCAATGCCGGAAATGGGAAAAGCAATTGCCGAGGCGGACACGATGAAACCAAGCCTGACCAAGTTGAACTTCATCAAGAGTGCCATGGAATCGGGAGCGCTTTCGGAGATCGATGCAATACGCGGGTCACCGTAGAGCGACAGCGCGACAGTGGATGGGAAGCCTCCGCGTCGGGTCTTGTTGCGTATTGTCCAATGATCAACGCGGACGAAGTCATCAATGGACTAGCACTCAAGGCCCCCGGGTTTGCCGCCCAAGCTGCTCTCTTCCGCGAAAGCCGGACCGCAACAGACCGTGCGTGCCTCCCCGTATCCTTTCTTGGCCACGGAACACCGAAAGCGACGGGGCATCCGCCAATAGGAACCGCCGCGCTCATCGACTGAGCGCGGCGGCGACATAGGTTTATTTCGATCGTAAATCGCAAGTTACCGCACGCGTCGGCGGAATGCGAGGCAACCGATTCCGATCAAGCTTCCCAATAGGATGGTCGACGGTTCCGGCACGGTCTGGACGACGAGGTTGTCAACCAAGACCGAAGGGAACGTCGAGGACCCACCCTGTCGAAAATTTCCCGCCTGAAGATCGGCCGGTTCCGCCGTAGCGCTGGTCCACGCATGGGTGAGATAGGGGGAGCCGTCTACGGAGACGGAGAACGTGTCATTGTTGGAACCTGCCACGAAATTCCACAGGATGTCGACGTGGTACGAGGTACCAAAGCTCAGGTCGGTGGTTCCCCAAGTCGTCGCCGACCCCGTCCCGGAGGTGTCAAGCAGGCCGAGTTGAAAACCTCCGGTCGAAGACCTGGCGAACAATCGCTGATCAAAAACTGTCGTCGTGCCGGCTGGACTGCTCAAGTGAGAAAAATAATCGCCGTTGGCCGAGGCGGCGCTTACATTGATGTCCATGCTGGTCAACAATCCCGCACCCGCTGTGGTCGGGACAGCCTGGGAAAAAGCCGCATACGCATCCTGACCCGTGTTCACCAAGGCAACTTGATTGCTGACAATCTGAATGGGGTTAGTCGCACTTGTACCCGTCTGCGTCCAGTCGCCGGTACTGACATCAGGCGTGGTGCCGACAAGATCACCATTTGCCGAACTGAAATCGTCACTGAGGACAATCGTATTTGCTAAAACAGCAGACGAACTAACAGTCAACGCTACCGCAACCATTAGCGGCATGCCGACCAACACCGACCACTTACTAAATCTCATTAGACTCTCCCTCTCTACACGATTTCAAAAACCAGTTGAATCACCTGTGTCCAAAAATCCAATCTAATGCTGTCAAAGTAGCGTGACTATCCACGGTGCGTACCGATTGGCCTAGTCCACCGCTTGGCCAACGTCTATCTTACCCGTCCTGAATGGAAACACCAGGGATTTTGTGTGAAAATTGGGCGAAAAATCTGGTCAATCGCGCGCCGCCACCCCATTGCCAGGGGGGCGCGGATCGAGATTCGGGCGGCTGCTCCCGTACGCCGTGAAACCGCCGACTTGCGCGGTTGGCGCCCAAAATACCGGCCCCTCTCGCCCTTTCCGCTGATCGCGGTCAGCGAGTCGATGCCGAACGCCAGTTGGGCATCGGACCGGACAGATCTGACCGGGGTATCTATCTCGCTTGTGAATCTCGGTGGATTTCCCAAAGAAATCAGCAGATGAAATCGGTGTAAGTCTTTACCAAAATACACTTTGCGGCGATCAAGAAATCTGGCGAGGTGAATTCCTTTGGGGTAAATTCTTGATTTATCTGGTTGGTCTTCACACAATCATAAAGGTTTCCGTGTATACCGTCTCTATGAGTATCGGGTTCGCAAAGGGTCCTGATCGAAGCGAGGCAGAATTCGAATTGAAATGTTTGGTCAGGACGGAGTGAGTGTTTTCTGGTCAGGCGAGTCCGCGTGTGACAACTGATTCTGAAGGAGTGTCTAATGAAATTACAACACGGTTTGTTTCTCACCATGGGGAGCACGGTGCTCGCCGCACTGCTGGCGCTTCCCGCATCAGCCGGAATGGTTTCGGCTAGCGACAATGCCACAGTGCAACCCGGTGGGCCGCGTTCCGGGTCGAGCGGCAAGGCCTTCTTCAATTTGGAAGGCGATAACAACGCCACCTTTGCAAGTTTTGGCGTTGCCGATTTCACGTTCCCGGGTGGCGATAGCACCTCTGTGGTGGACAGCGCCACGCTAAAGTTGACGCAATCGAATGCGGGCTTTTCAACCACTGGTCCGATCAGCATCTATTACACCACCAACACCTCGGAGGATATTCAGCCGGGTGCGTCGATCGCGTATCAATCCGGCAATAACGGTGCTGCCAGCATTGACTCGGCGTTTTCGCCCCTAACGCTGCTCGGTTCCGGGACGTACACCGTGGGGACAAGCGGAGACGTCGATAGCTTTCCGTTGACGTTTACCGGTGGAGCGCTGACTGATTTGCTCAGCGCGATCAATAGCGGTGGAACGGTACGCCTGATCGTTACTCCGGATGATGGGAGCACGGCAGCTACCTATGCGGGTTACACCAACTCCTCATTTGCAGGGCCTACCTTGTGTATCAACGTTCCCGAGCCCGCTACTCTCGCGCTAGCCGGTTTGCTGGCAGTAGCGCTGACCGGCTGTGCTCGGCGAAATGGTCGTCGCTAGATCGATTTCCCGCATAACCGAACGAGAAACCGCAGATGCTCGGCGAGCAATCGCCGGGCATTTCTCGTTGCTGCCGGCGAAGACGGACGCAGCAGCCTCGCGAGGCATGGGGCAGCGGGGCTACGTCCTGGCGGCCTCAATACACGGTCTTGTTCGGATTCGCGTTCCACTCGGCGAATAACTGTTTACATTCCTCGGGCAGCAATCCGGGAATGAGTTTCAATTCGCTGCGGCCGAGCCGCAGCAGTTCGGCGGCGGGGAGGTGCAGTTCGTTGAATCCGGCCGTGGCCGCGTCGGCGATCGTCGCCCCGTAGTAGACCGTATCGACCCGAGCCCAATGGAGGGCGGCCATGCACATCGGGCAGGGCTCACAGGTCGTGGCCACGATGGCTCCCTCGAGCAAGATGTTGCCCGTGTTGCGGCAGGCCTCGCGGATCGCGTTCACTTCGGCATGGGCCGTGATGTCGGTCGTCAGGGCGACCGTGTTGTGCGAGCAAGCCAGGAGTTCGCCGTCCCGGGCGATGACGCAGCCGAACGGGCTCTGCCCGGCCGCCAGTCCCGAGCGACACTTCTCGATCGCCAGTTGCATCAGTTCAGCGGGGTCCATGGCGGGGAGGCCTTCGTGCGCGGCCCAACCTCTGACCGCGCGAACGCACTGATTTGTTAGGGATAACGCGATTGCTAACGGCGTCATACTTTACGCGAATTGACACGGCGCGACAAGCTGCTCCATGCACGGCATGAGAGGCGGGCAGGCCACGACGGCGGACTGGCGACAGCCAGTGCGACGACTTCTTTCTTATTGCTTCTTATTGCGGGCGAGGGCAATCACCTGATCGATTCGCCGCGCATTGGCCCAATCGTCCTTGTAGTTGACGGGCGCCAGCTTGGTCACGTCGGAGCCGAACTCGCCCTGCAAACCGGTGCCTTTGAGCTCGAATCCGAGCAGCGTGTCCTTGATCGCGGTCCGCAATTCCGGCGTGAGATTGTAGGCGATGCCAATCGTCGCGGGCGGAAATCGCTCCGACTGGTAAATCGAAACAAAGTCGTCCGCTTTGACGTCGCCCTGTTCGACCATGCGAGTCAGAATGTCGCTGGCGACGGGCGCTACCTCGAACTCCTTGTCGGCGATCCCCTTGATCGACTCTTCGTGACCTTGTGAGAATCCCCACTCGTAATCGCGATCGGGCATCATTTTTTCGTCCATCAACTTGACCAACGGCGCCTTGAAACCAGAATTGGAATCGAGTCGTGTGAACATGACCTTGTGCCCGCGGACGTCGGAGAGCCGCTTGATCGGACTGCCGGTCGGCACAAGGAATTGCATGGTGTAGCCAAAGGTGCCGTCCTCGCGCCCGAACGTGCAGATCGGCACAAAGCCATCGCGCTGGACGGCCGTCGGGACGATTCCCGTGTTCAGGCCAGCGATGTGTGATTCGCCGTTCTTGAGCGCGGCCAACTGCTCGTCGACCGATGCATAGTGCGTATATTTCACCTCACGGCCGGTTTTCTTGGCCAGGGCGTCGAGCAATTCTTTCCACTTCGGCTCTTCGACGCTCTCGACTTCGCCGGCGACAAACGAATAGACCAAGACGTGCGGATCGATGCATTCGGCAGGGTCGGGCGAATCGGCCACCAAATCTTGGTCCTTGTCCGGATAGCTCATCTCGTTGACGGCCGGAGTGGCCTCGGCGGTGAACATCCGGGAAAGGATACTTGGCGCGGTCTCGTCGCGGATCGTGGTCACCGACCGCGTCGCCAACGCATAGGCAGCGATGCCAATGATGGCGGCTGGCAAAACGATCAACACGATGCGGGCCATGGAAACAGCGGGGCGGGAATCGCTGGGCTGGCTCATGAGAGAGTTCCTCCGTCGCTGCGGTGCGATGCCCCGCAGACTATTCTGCCGACATTTCCCCTATCGCTTGAGCTGGAAGACGAACCCAGCTCGGAATCTTGGCCATTGTAGCAAACCGCACCCTGGCTGTGTCTAGCGGGCCGCAATTATTCGGCAAATTCTCCTCCGCGACTCCGATTTCTGGGGTTACGACGCCGGCAACGCGGCCGCCCAATCCGTGCGGTGGCGTTAGAGCATGATATTGGCGACGCAGGCGTTGATGAATGCCACCAGCGTGCCGCCGAGCATGGCTCGCAATCCGAGTTTCGCCAGTTCGCCGCGCCGTTCCGGGGCAATGCCGCCAATGCCGCCGAGCTGAATGCCGATCGAGCTAAAATTGGCAAAGCCGCACAAGGCATAAGTCATAATCTCCCGAGTACGTTCGCTGATGTGGATGGCGCTGTCGGGCTTCGCCATGTCCGCCAGTCGTTGGTAGGCCACGAATTCATTGGCGCCCATTTTCAGGCCCAGCAACGCTCCGGCATTTGCGCAGTCTTTCCATTCGATTCCGATGAGCCAGGCAATCGGCTGTAACAGCCATCCCAGCCCGGCCTCGACCGTCCAATTGGCTGAAGTCGAACCCAGTTGAAGCCCAACCCAACCTAGAATCGAATTCGCCAGCGCGATCAATGCCAAGAACACGAGCAGCATCGCCCCGACGTTGAGCGCGAGTTGCAACCCGCCCACCGTCCCGTTGGCAATTGCTTCGAGCACGTTGACGCTTGGATCTTTGACGTCGATCTTGACGTGGCCGAGTGTCTTCGGTTCGTCGACCTCCGGCTGCAATATCTTGGCGATCATTAGCCCGGCGGGTGCCGCCATGACCGACGCGGAGAGCAGATGCTTTGCGCTGATCCCCATGTCGACGTATGCGGCCAGCACGCCGCCGGCCATCGTGGCGAAACCGCCGACCATGATCGCGTTGAGTTCGGAGATCGTCATGCTCCCGATGTACGGGCGAATCACCAACGGAGCTTCGGTCTGCCCGACAAACACATTGGCCGCTGCCGACAAAGTTTCCGCACCCGAAGTTCCAAGCGTCACTTGCATCACGCGGGCGAAGAAGCCGACGATGGCCTGCATCACGCCGTAGTAGTAGAAAATCGACATGAACGCCGAGAAAAAAATAACCGTCGGCAAGACTTTGAAGGCGAAGAAATGATCGGCGTACTTTTCCCCGAAGACGAATATCGAACCCGCGTTCACGCAGCCGAGCAATGAGTTGAACGCAAAGTCAAATCCATCGAATAAACGACTGCCGACCGTCGTCCATAGAATGAACACCGCAAGTAGGAATTGAAGAAGCAGACCGCCCGCAATGATCCGCGGTTTGACGTGTCGCTTATGAGAACTCATCAGCCAGGCCAGGCAAATGAACACAAGAATCCCGAGAATGCTGATGAGGCGATGCATGATGGGCGCCGAGCGATGAGAAAATGAGTGCCTGGATTGGCGTCTGAGTCCGTACTTCTGACTATTTGAGCGTTGAGAAGCTGTGGCGTCAATTTCTTTCCGGTAGATAACGGCCTAAAGTCGAGTCAGCTTCCCGGGCAAATGACGCGCAGAGAGAAAACGATCGCCACAGCATGTCGAAGCGGGCACTCGATTGACGTTGGGCGGATTGGCAACAGCCACGTCGCTCGACGTGGAATGTCATTCACGAATCTGGCTGGCGAGGGCCGTTCGGACCACTAGCAGACCGTCCGACTCGATTCAGAACGGCCGTTCGCGCATGGTCGAGGCCATGATGGCTTTGGCGGTGTGGAGTCGGTTTTCGGCTTCGGGGAAGACGATCGACTGCGGGCCGTCGATCACGGCGTCGGTCACTTCGCTGCCGCGGTCGGCAGGTAGGCAGTGCATGTAAGCCGCTTGCTTCTTCGCGAGTCGCATCCGCCGCTCGTCGCAGATCCAGTTCTTGAACTCGGCGTTTTTGGCGAGGCAGGCCCGCTGGTTCTCTGCGATTTCGTCCTTGGTCTTTGCGGCTTGGCGGGCGAGCATCAGGTCGTAGACGCCCCAACTCTTGGGATAGACGACGTCGGCATCTGCAAAGGCGGCGTCCATGTCGTCGACGATTTCGAACGAGCCACCGCTCTCGGCCGCGTTCGACTTGGCCGCGGCGACGGTCCGCTCGATCAAATTGTAGCCGGGCGGATGAGCGAGCGAGACGTGCATGCCGAACCGCGTCATTAGCGTGATCAGCCCTTGCGGCACGGAGAGCGGCTTGGCGTACGACGGCGCGAACGCCCAGGACACGGCGATCTTGAGGCCCTTGAGATCGTGGCCGAACTGCTCGCGGATCGTGAGCAGGTCGGCCAGCGTTTGCGTCGGATGGTCGACGTCGCATTGCATATTGATGATCGGCACGTCGGCCGCCTCGGCCATCGCGCGCATGTATTTGTTGCCCTCGCCCAGCACCAGGTCATGGCGGATGCAGATGCCGTGGCCCATCGAGGCCAGGATCTTGCCGGTGTCGGCGGGCGTTTCGCCGTGGCTGATCTGCGTGACGTCGGCGTCGAGGAAGTGGGCATGGCCGCCGAGCTGCGTCATGCCGGCCTCGAAGGCGTTGCGGGTTCGCGTCGATTTGTCGAAGAACAACAGAAATGCCGTTTGGTGTGGCAACAACAGCGTCGCCTCGCCGCGGCGGAACCGCGCCTTCAATTCCGTCGCCGTGTCGAGCAACAGCTCCAACTCGTCGCCCGACAAGTCCTGTGTTTCGATGTAGTCTTTGCCCTTCAGGTTGGCCATCGTCTTCTCGCTTATCTGGTCGTACAATTAGTTGCGCACAAAGACGTAAAGGGGCAAAGATTGCAAAGCCGCGTGTTCTTGGCGGGCCTTCGCGTTTTTGCGCGCGGCTTTTATTTCTTGTGCTTCACGGTCATCTTGGTTTTATTGGGTCGGCCGGCGGCGATGTCGCAGTAAGCCTGGGGGAAGCCGGCGTAGAAGGCGGCGCACTTTACCAGGTGCTCGATCGGCACGCTGTCGTCGACCGTGTGGGCGACACTCTCCGGCGCCGGGCCGAAGCCTACGCAGGGGATGCCGAACATGCCCGCGATCGACACGGCGTTGGTGCTAAACGTCCAGCGGTGAACGGTGGGCGTGGCGCCGAGAGCTTCGTGATAGCTCTTCACCGCCGCCTGCACGGGGAGCGAATCTTCGTCTTCGCACCAAGTGGGGAAGTACTTTTCCGTTTCGTACACCAGGCCGGTGTAGCTCGGCACGGCGTAGCGGAGGATTTCGACGTCGGCCTTCACGCCGGCGCGTTTGACCACGTCCTTTACCTCGGCAACGGCCGATTGCTTGGTGTCGCCCGTCGTGAGCCGGCGATCGAGATGGATGTACGCCTGGCCCGGCACCGCACAGAGGCTGGGCGATTTGCACTCCACGTGGCTCACGGTGATCGTGGCTTTGCCGAGGAACGGATCGCTACGGAGCCGCTGGTGGAGCTCTTCGATCTCGCGGACGATGGCAGCGATTTTGTAGACGGCGTTCTCGCCCTTGTCGGGCATCGAGCCGTGGCAGGAGCGGCCGTGCGTGGTGACGCCGATCTCCATCCGGCCGCGCTGGCCGCGGAGGATTGTGCAGTCGGTCGAGTCGGTCACCACGACCACGTCCGGGCGAATCTTGTCCTCGTTGACGATGTACTGCCAGCAGAGGCCGTCGCAATCCTCTTCCATCACGGTACATGCGAGCAGCAGGCAGTACTCGGAGACATCGGCGCCCAGGTCGCGTAGGATCTTGGCGGCGTAGACCATGGCGGGAATCGCACCTTCCTGGTCGCCGGCACCGCGGCCCCACACGCGGTCGCCCGCGACCTTGCCCTTGTATGGATCGTGCTTCCATTCGGCCGGGTTGCCGACGCCGACTGTGTCGACGTGGGCGTCGATGGCGATCAGTTTCTTCCCTTTGCCCGGCTTGCCGATTTGGGCCAGGAGGTTCCCCATCTTGTCGGTCCAGATGCGGTCGAAGGCATTGGCGGCCTTCATTTCTTGTTTGATCCGCTCGATGACCAGCCGCTCCTGGCCCGATTCGCTGGGGATGGCCACGAGGTCGCGCAAGAAGGCGACCATCGGTTTTTCGTATTTTTTGGCTTGGGCGAGGAAGGGATGCGGTTTGGGCATAGATGGTGGTCGGTCGTCAGCGGTCAGTTGTCGGCGGGGAATAAGTTGTCGGCGGCGAAATCGAAGCGGCTGGAGGCATTCCCACCATTGCGATTTACGGTGGATGACGTCGGCCCGTCGATCCTGATAACTTCGTGAACGCAAACTCGGAAGGGCCGCCTAACCGGGTGGTTCCACTTGCCGCGAATTCAACGCTCTGCAAGTCGAATCGCGTCTTCGACAAGAGTACCACTATGCCGACTCTGCAAGCGACCGTCAACGGGCCGGGATTCGCCAAACCGTTTGCCGCCAGCAGTTGGCCGAGGGGCCTCGTTGGTCGCTTGCTTCGGTCAGGATGGCGACTATATTGACGGCCGGCGCCTAGGTGTCAACTCATGTGCCAGATAGTGAACTTGGCGGGACGCTGCTAGCTGCCGAACTGTTTTGTTGGCGGCGCAATCCTCAATAGCAATTGTCATATCTCTATGCCGGAAGATCGTCGAAGAATCGTCGTGGCGCTCGGCGGCAATGCGATTAGCGCGGCCGGCAAGATCGGCACGATCGACGAACAGTTCGAACAGGTCGCCCGGACGGCCGAATCGCTCTGTGATGCGATCGAACGCGGATACCACCTCGTCATCACGCATGGCAACGGCCCGCAGGTGGGCAACGTGCTGCGGCGGGTCGAGATCGCCTCGCGCGAGCTGTATCCGATTCCGCTGGAGGTCTGCGTCGCGGACACTCAGGCCGGAATGGGCTACATGATCGCGCAATGCCTGGCGAATGCGATGGGTCCGCGAAACCTGACCCATGACGTCGCGGCCATCGTGACCACGGTCCTCGTCGATCTTGCAGACCCTGCATTTGGCCGACCGGCGAAAGCCATCGGCTCGGTGCTCAACGCGGCCGACGCAGAACTACACCGTACGCGTGACGGCTGGACGATTCGCGACGAAGGGGAAGGGCGGTTTCGCCGCATCGTGCCCTCGCCCGTGCCGCGAAAGATTATCGAGATGCCGACCATTTCGAAGCTCGTCGATTCGGGACAGATCGTGATTTGCTGCGGCGGCGGAGGGATTCCCGTCGCCGTCGATCAATGGGGCCGCGTCTGCGGCGTCGCGGCGGTGATCGACAAGGACCGCACCACGGGCATCCTGGCGCGCGAACTTAACGTGCCCACGCTGGTGATCCTCACCGCCGTCGAGTACGCGTGCATCAACTTCGGCAAGTCCAACGAACAGCGGCTCGAGCGAATCACGGTGGATCAAGTGGAGCAGTATTTACAGGCTGGCCACTTCGGCGCAGGCTCGATGCTTCCCAAGATCGAAACGGCCGTCGATTTTGTCCGCAGATCGCCTCACGCCGATGCAAAGGCGATCATCGCCCACGTCGACCAGCTTGCCGCGGCCCTCGACGGCGCGAGCGGCACGCAGATCGTACGCACGTAGAACAACCCTTTGCGATGACGTCTTCGCCGCTGGCGACAGGACGAAGCAACGGCAAGGCGGGCCAGCAGAGCGATCCTGGCCTCGGCCGTGCGCGACCGGCCGTTCGGAATTGAACCGACTATTCACATGGAATAGCCGCCAAGCGATGGTAAAGTTCCCGGGCAACTTGGCGGGCGGCGGCCCGCTCGGCGGCTTCGTCGCAGGTGACGAAGTGACCGTTTCGCAAGACCCACCAGCCGGCGATCATCACGTCGCGGACGTACTCGGGACCGAGCGCGAAGATGAAATGACCGGCCAGGTTGTCGGCCGTGAGCGGCGTCGCGGGATGGTAATTGGTGAGCACCAAGTCCGCCGCTGCGTCGACTTCGAATACCCCAAGTTTCACGCCGAGCGCGAGGGACGCATACCGTGCCGACTCGCTGAGCATCTCGAGAACACGCAACGGCGCGACCGGTCGGCCGGCGTCGTGCGACTTGAACAGCGCGGTGCGGGCTTCGTTCCACAAGTCGGCCCCGATGCCGTCGGTGCCGAGCATGGGCGGTTTCGCGTACCGCGCGACTGCCGAATAGCCGACGCCGTTGTTCATGTTGGAACGCGGATTGTGCGCCATCGTGAGCGTCGATGGATGGGCGTTGACGCGGTCCACGTCGGCATCGGTAAAATGGGTGCCGTGGGCGACGATCGTTCCCGGCAGGTCCAACAAGCCGTGGTGATCGAAGCGGTCCAAGAGCCGGTAGCCGTGCCACTGCAACGTATTGCGTTCGTCGATCGGATCCTCGGCCGCGTGAATGTGTACGCCGACGCCGAGTCGCTTGGCCAGGTCGACAGATGCCGCGAGCGACTCGTCGTCGAGGGTGAAACTGGCGTGTGCCCCCACCAGCGCGGCGAACTTTCCATCGGCCCGCTGCCGGCACAGGCGAATGTACCGCTCGTTTTCGGCGAGGCCCTCGCGGGCCTCGGTCTTGCGATTGCGGCAGGTGACTTCGTAGCACATCACCGCCCGGCAGCCGACCGCTGCGATGCCCTCCTCCAGCGCCGAGAGACTGCCGTCGATGGCATTTGGCGACGCATGGTGGTCGATGAGCGTCGTCGTGCCGCAGCGCACGGCGGCAAGCGCCCCGATGACGCCGCTCGTGCGAACGCTTTCGAGCGAGTGCGCCCGATCGAGCCGCCACCAAACGTACTTCAAGATTTCATGGAAATTCGCGGGCGTCCGCGGCAGCGCCGGCATTCCGGCCGCGAGCGCCGAGTACAGATGCGTGTGCCCGTTCACGAGTCCCGGCAGGAGCACCGCGCCACCACAATCGACCGTTTCATCCTTTGGCCCGGCGGCGACGTCTCCGCCGATCGCCACGATTCGCCCGTCCTGTTGCCGCAGATCGCCCGACTCGACCCAGGGCGGATCCAGCTGCACCAGCGTCGCGTTGCGAAAAACGGTTCCCATGAAACAACGCGATTCCTAAGAGATCACGGATTTTGCAGTGCTGGATTCTAGGTCAACTGGCGCGAATGCCGGACGGTTCGTTGATGGTCACACGTCACTTTGACAGTATTCGGGCGGGTTGCGGCTGGCGGCGGCCGCCTCGCCCGGCTTGTGAGAGGTCTGTATTCGTTCGAGCGCGGTCAGGCAGCGGAGGATTTCTTCGCCCGTGGCCGGGAGGCTGCAAGTCGACGTGACGTTCCGCGTGGACGCAGCGAAGCGCGTGCTTCACCGCGCTCCACACGCAGATCGCGTGCATCAGCGGCGGCTCGCCGACCGCCTTGCTGCGAGCCACGGTTTCCACGCTGTCGTCGTTCGGAAAAAACTCGCAGTTGAACACGCGCGGCACGTCGGTGATCGCAGGTATTTTGTACGTGGTTGGCGAGTGACTCAACAGTTCGCCGCGATCGCTGTAGACCAGGCACTCCGCGGTGACCCAGCCCATTCCTTGAATGAACCCGCCGATCACTTGGCCGCGGTCGACGCCGGGATTGATCGAGCGGCCGACGTCGATCAAGAGATCGACCCGTGGCACGGTGAGGTCGCCGGTGAAGCGATCGATTTCGACCTCGGCGACGGCCGCCCCTTGCGTGTAGTACAAGAAGGGCGAGCCGCGGCCGGTCTCGCGGTTGTAGTCGACGCCGGGCGTGGCATAGAAGCCGTGGGCACCGAGGTCGACGCGGTGGTGGCGGGCGTCGCAACAGATTTCGGCAAAGTCTGCGTGCTGAGTCGGATTGCGGCGGTCGTACACTCGGCCATCCTCGAAGACCATCGATTCGGCCGACTCCGCGAGGCCGAGGTCCGGGTCCGCAAGCTGCCGGGCCGCGAAGGCGGCGAGGCGCGTCTTGATCTGGCGGCAGGCGTCGACGGCGGCGGCGCCGTTGAGATCGGTGCTGGCCGACGCGGCGGTCGGCGACGTGTTGGCATTCTTTTCCGTCGACGTCGGCATCAAGAGCACGTGTTCCCACGCGATGCCGAATTCATCGGCCACCAACTGGCGAATCTTCGTGTTCAGCCCCTGCCCCATTTCGGTGCCGCCCGTCGAGACCTGGATCGTGCCATCCGAATAAACATTCACCAGCGCGCTCGCCTGGTTCAAGAATCGCGTGGTGAAGGAGATGCCGAACTTCACGGGTGCGAGCGCGATGCCGCGAAGACGCAAGCGGTCGGTGGCGTTTTGCGCTTCGATCACTTGGCGGCGGTTCGAGTAGTCGGACGATTTGGCGAGCGTTTCGACAATCTCGGGCAGGTGGTTGCGCGTGAACGACTGGCCGTAGGGAGTGACGTTGCGATCGCCGACGCCGTAGAGGTTCCGCCGCTGCACGTCGAGCGGGTCGAGGCCCAACGCCTGGGCAATCTCGGCGATGATGTTCTCCATCGCGGCCATCGCCTGTGGGCCGCCGAAGCCGCGGAAGGCCGTGTTCGAGGGATAATTCGTGAAACAGACGCGGCCGATGAATCTCGACGTTGGGAAGGTAGTAGGCGTTCTCGGCGTGGAGCGTGGTTCGCTCCATCACGGCGAGCGACAAGTCGGCCGACACGCCGCCGTCGGAATAGAACTGCGTTTTGAGGCCGAGGATGCGGCCTGAGTCGTCGACGCCGACTTCCCATTCGTTGCGGTAGGCGTGCCGCTTGCCCGTCGAAGCCATGTCCTGGTCTTTGTCATAAACGAGCCGCGCGGCCCGGCCGGTTTTGTGAGCCACCAGCGCCGCCATCATCGCCGGGATCGCCGCCTGCGTCTCTTTGCCGCCGAACGCACCGCCCATCCGCTTGCAGATGCACACCACCTGGTGCTGACCGACGCCCAGCATCTCGGCCACCACCACCTGAATCTCGGTCGGATTCTGGGTCGACGAATGGACGACCATCTGCCCCTGCTCGCCGGGGTAAGCGATCGCGGCCTGCGATTCGAGATAGAATTGCTCCTGGCCAAGGCTGTGGAATACGCCGCTGAGCCGATGGCGTGCCGCTTGGATCGCTTCGGCCGCGTTGCCGCGGGCGATGCGGCGGGCCGGGCCGATAAAGCGGCCGAGCTCGATCGCCCGCTCGATCGAGAGGATCGGCTCGGTCGGCGTCGCGTTGATCTTTATCGCTCGCCGGGCCGCGGCGAGCGCATCGCGCGATTCGGCGGCGATCACCACGACCGGCTGGCCAACGTACAATAACTCGCCGTCGGCGAGCACCGGCTCATCGTGAAGCACCGGGCCGAAGATCCTTTTGCCGGGGATATCGGCTGCCGTGTACAGGCCGACGACGCCGGGAATTTTGCGGGCGGCGTCGAGTTCGAGCGACGTGATCGTTCCAGCCGCGAACGGGCTGCCGACGAAACCGACCAGCACCTCGTCCGCCCGCAGCGGCAGGTCGTCGAGATACGGGGCCGTGCCGGTTACGTGGCCAGCGGCCGAGTCGTGCGGGATGGTTTTGCCGACGTTGGTCATGATACGCTGAATTATACGGCCGCGAGCGCCTGTTCGAGATAGAATTTCACCAGCACATTGCGGGCGAGTTGGTAGCGGAACTCGGCGCTGCCGCGGACATCGCTGATCGGCGAAATCTCGCTGACGGCGACGTCGCCGGCGGCACGCAGCGTCTCTTCGTCGAACGGCTGCCCCCGCAGGAAATCTTCGGTTCGGCGGGCGCGGATCACCGTCGGGCCGCAAGCCCCGAACGCGAGCCGGGCTTCGGCGACCTGCTCGCCGTCGAGTCGCATCCAGATCGCGGCTGTGAAAGTCGCGATGTCGAGATCGCGGCGACGCGAGACTTTGAAGAGCCGCAACAGATCGCCGCCGTCGGGAAGCGGGATGCGAACGCGCGTCAACAACTCACCCGGTCGGAGATCGAATTTCTTGTAGCCTTGATAGAAGCTGGTGATCGGCACGGTCCGCGTGCCGTTCGCGCTCGTTAATTCCAGGTCCGCCTCGGCGACCAGCAGAAACGGCAGCGAATCGGCGATCGGCGAGGCATTGATGATGTTGCCGCCGATCGTGCCGACGTGGCGAATCTGAGGCGAGCCGAAGATCGACACGACGTCGTGGAACTCGGGCACAGCGTCGCGGGCGAGGGATTCGATTTCGGTCCAGGTCGTGCGAGCACCGGCGACGATTTGATTGCCTTCGTCGCCGGTTTCGATCGCGGCCCCTACCAGTTCCGCGACACGGTTCAAATCGAGAAACACGTCGGGATCGATCACGCCTTTGTTCAACTGCACGCCGACGTCGGTCGCCCCCGCGACGACCTTGGCCGCGGGGTGGTCGCGCAAGATCTCCAGCGCCTCGTGCGAGTGTCGTCGGGCTGAAAAAACGACGGCGTCGATCGCTCTGTTTTGCGTCGACGGCGATCGACTCGCCGGCCGATTTCGCCAAATCGCGGAGCATCGGACCGGCGGAGTACAGTTCGTTGAGCCGCGTGACGGCGCCGACGTCGAGCGACCGGCCCGCGTCGACGATCGGCAGGTAACCGGTGCAGCGGCAGAGGTTGCCGGTGAGGCCTAGCCGCCAAGCTTCGTCTGTGAGCGACTGGTTTTTCTCGACGAGGCCGGTCATGGCAACCACGAAGCCCGGTGTGCAGAAACCGCACTGCGAGCCGTGGCACTCGATCATCGCATTTTGGACGGGCGTCAAGTCGCACTCACCGCCCGCGAGCCCTTCGACGGTCACGACGTGCGTCCCATCCAGCTGGAACATCCATTGGATGCAGGAGTCGACCGGGCGGTAGTCGAAGCGGTCGCCGTCCGGGCGGCCGACGAGCACCGTGCAGGAGCCGCAATCGCCCTCGGAGCAAACGAGCTTGGTGCCGGTGAGCGCGAGCCGCTGGCGCAGGAAGTCGCTCAGGCTCAGCAAGCCGTCGCTGCCGGCGACCTCATGCCGGCAGCCGTTGACGTAGAGCAGCAAATGTTCTCGCATGGACAGTCTCATGGGTGCCGCTCGTCGGCACCCGGGCTGACGGGCGGGAGAATCAGGATCGCCAAGGGACTGACCTGGAACCGATCCAGGCTCGTTATGGTAGCCATTGTAACAATACGCCCCACCGTAACTAGCGCGTGGAAAGTTTTGGACATTTTGTGGGCGCCGACGGGCGCTTGGGGCACTGCTTGCCGGGAGACACAGTTCGTCCCGGTATTTTTCCGACCTTAAACGCAGGAGATGCGGAGTAGTTTTCATTGAGGAAACCGTGGTCTCCGCGATCCGATTCGCTCCCGAGGCACGTTTCGCGAATGAGTTCTGTGTCACTTCTACCTCAGCAAGTTGGAACTTCAGATCAGCCTTCAGCACTCGGTCACCGCCACCGCCAGGCCGCCGCGCGACGTCTCTTTGTACTTCGTGAGCATGTCGCGGCCCGTCTCGCGCATCGTGCGGATCACGCGGTCGAGCGACACGCGATGCGAGCCGTCGCTCCGCAGGGCCATCCGCGAGGCGTTGATCGCCTTGACCGCCCCCATCGCACAGCGTTCGATGCACGGCACCTGCACCAGGCCGCCGATCGGATCGCAGGTGAGCCCGAGGTTGTGCTCCATGCCGATCTCGGCCGCCATCTCGACCTGCGGCACGGTGCCGCCGAGCACTTCGGCGAGCGCCCCGGCCGCCATCGAGCAGGCGACGCCGACCTCGCCCTGGCAGCCGACCTCCGCGCCGGAGATCGAGGCGTTGAGCTTGTAGAGAATGCCGATCGCCCCGGCTGTGAGCAGAAACCGCACGACGCCGTCGTCGTTCGCACCCGGCACGAATCGATAGTAATAGTGGAGCACGGCCGGGATGATGCCGGCCGCGCCGTTGGTCGGCGCCGTCACGACGCGCCCGCCCGCCGCATTCTCTTCGCTCACGGCCAGCGCGAACAGGTCGACCCAATCCATCACCGTTAAGGGGGTCACGATCCGAATCTGCTTCGTGCGGCCGACAATCGCTCGAACAATTCCGGTGCCCGCCGCCGCACCTTGAGTCCGCCGGGCAGCACGCCTTCCTGCCGGCAGCCGCGCTCGACGCCGCGTTGCATCACGTGCCACCGCTCGAGCATTCCGGCGCGGATTTCCGCTTCGCTCCGCCAACACCGCTCGTTGGCGAGCGTCATCTCGCTCACCGACAAGCCCGACTTCGGCGGCCATCGCAAGCAGGTCGTTGCCTGTGCGGTACGGATAGGGGAGCGTCGTTTCGTCCTGCGAGAGTTGGTCGGCGGCCGCATCCGCTTCGTCGACGACGAACCCGCCGCCGATCGAGAAGCACGTGTATTCAAGCAGCGTCTTGCCGTCGGCATCGCGCGCCGCGAATCGCATCCCATTCGGATGCTGCGGCAGCGACTCTTTCCGCAGAAAAAGGAGATTCGCCGCTTCGTCGAAACCGATTGTCGGCCCGCCGGCGAGCGTCAGCCGACCGCTGGCGCGAATGGCCGCCACCCGCGGCTCGACTTCATCCGGATCGATTCCTTCGGGCGTCGCCCCTTCGAGCCCGAGCAGCATCGCCTTATCGGTGCCGTGCCCCTTGCCCGTCAGCGCGAGCGAACCATACAGCCGCACGTCGATCCCGAAACACCGATCAAGCAGCCCCTCGGCGCGCAGTCGCTCGACAAACCGCCGCGCCGCGCGCATCGGCCCAATCGAGTGCGAACTACTCGGCCCGATGCCGATCGTGAACAGATTAAAGACGCTGATGGCCATGTCGACGAATTATACGCGCGCAGAATAGTCACTTGGCACGTCAAGATCGAGAATTACTCCACAATCGTCGATGGGTAAGCGGACGCACCGTTCGGCATGTTCCAGCCAGAATTGCCGCAAACCGCCCGGCTTTGGCGAAGTCGAGAATGCTCGAAACCATGCTTGTTGGTATGACGACGGGGTGCCCGCCTTGGCCTTCGTATTCTGGCATCACCGCCCGTCCAGGCTGCTCGGCCGCGGCTCGAAGCAGAAACTCGATCGTTTCGCGTTTCACTTCCGGATGATCGGCCGGATGGAGCAAGACGTCGGCGGTGGGCTGAATTGCACGGGCCGCCGCGAGGCCCGCCTTCACCGACGAGAACATCTCGGCGTTTGGATCAACATGCACTGCTTGAAACGCCCGCTCGCCCAAAGCCGCTAGAACGCCTTCCGCTTCGTGCCCGACCACGACGACCATCGCACAGCATGTCGGGGCGATGGCATCAAACGCCGCGGCCACGAGCGGCTCGGGATTCTCACTCGTGGGCGGCCACGGCAGGAGTTGCTTCAATCGGCCCATTCGAGTCGACTGCCCCGCCGCCAATAGTACGCCGATTAGATGCATGATCGGAAGAACTCACCACAGAGCCACAGAGGGCACGGAAAAAATCAAACTAATTCTTATCTCATTCTTCCTCTCCGCGTCCTCTGTGGTTCAATTTCTTACTTCTTGCGATTCGGCTTGAGCATCGCCTGGGCGGCCGGCGAATCGCGCATCGGCAGCTGCGTCCGCACGATGCCGTCGTATTTGTAGAGCGCGCCGGCGATGCAGGGGGCCGTCGGCACCAGGCCGATCTCGCCGACGCCGCGGGCGCCGTGCGGACACTCGGGGTCCTGCTCCTCGATGAAGATCAATTCCATCTCGGGCATTTGATGGGCTCGCAGCACGCCGCAGTCGTTCATTTTCTCCGCCTGGATCACGCCCCCTTCGACCTCAAAGTCTTCAGTCAGCGCGTAGCCGATGCCCATGTGGAGCGAACCGTACATCTGGCCTTCGAGATGCACCGGGTTGATGACGCGGCCGACGTCGTGGGCGGCGACCATCTTCGCCAGCCGGCCGTCATCGTCCAGAATCGCCACCTGCGTGGCGAAACCGTAGGTGAGGTGCGTCTTCGGACCGCCCGGCTTGTCGAGGTCCTTGCCGAGCTTGCTGGTGTAATTGCAGATCCACTCGCCGTGGAACACCTGGCCCACCAGGTCGGCGAGCGACTTGCCGGCGTCGAGTTCCGCCTTGAGTTTCTTGCCCGCGTCGGCGATCGAGTTGCCGCCGAGCACCGTGGCCCGGCTGGCGGTCGTCTGGCCGCAGTCGAGCAGCAGCGACGTGTCGGTCGAGCAGCGGAACAGCTCCGGCGGGAGACCGGTCGCTTCGACCGCGAACTGAATGCAAACGGTAAACAGCCCCTGCCCCATCTCGGTGAAGCCGGTGCGGATGTGGAGCGTGTGGGCGTCTTCGACGGTGATCGCGGCCCGGCCGACGTCGGGCATGCCGTTGCCGATACCGACGTTCTTGATGCCGCAGGCGATGCCGGCGTATTTCGCGCTTTTGTAAACGTCTTTGACCGCTTCGAGCGTCTTGCGCAGGCCGAACGGCTTGTCGAGAATTTGCCCGGTGGCGAAGGCCTCGCCGCGATCGAGGATGTTTCGCTCGCGGATGTCGTAGCCATCGATGCCGACCTTCTCGGCCAGCCGATCAAGCAGGCCTTCGATGGCGAACGCGGCCTGGTTCGCCCCGAAGCCGCGCATCGCACCGCAGGGCGGATTGTTCGTGTAGACGGCGAGCGATTCCATGTCGATGTTCGGCACGCGGTAGGGGCCGGTCGCGTGTCCGCCGGCCCGTTCGAGCACCTTCGCCCCGACCGAGGCGTACGCCCCCTTGTCGCCGATGATCCGCGCCTGCACGGCGGTGATCCGGCCGTCGGCGTCGCAGCCGATTCTGTAGGAAAGCTCGATCGGGTGCCGCTTCGGATGGATGCGGAAGCTCTCGGGCCGGGTGAGCGTCATCTTCACCGGTCGGCCCACGAGCCAGGCCATCAGCGCGGTTTGGGCCTGGATCGACATGTCCTCCTTGCCGCCGAACGCCCCGCCGTTCGAGACCAGCTCGACGTCGAGCCGATCGCGGTCGATGCCGAGCACGGAGGCGCATTGCCGCTGGTCGTCGAACACGCCTTGGCCTTGGGTGTAAATTTGAGAGACGCGACTTCCGAGCTGCGAGCCGAGTCGTCCGCGACCCCGGTCATCGGGGCGGAGGACCGTCCGGCTCGCAATTGCGGCACGGCAATGCACGACTCCGGCTCGAGGAACAGGTGCTCGATCGGCTGCGTGCGGTAGGTGTCTTCGAGCACGTGGGCCGACTCGGCGAAGGCTCGTTCGACGTCGCCCCGCTTGAGCGACGACTTGCTGAGCAAATTGGTGCCCCGCTGCGGATGCACCAGCGGCGCGTCCGGCCGCAACGCTTCGCGCGGGTCGGTGACCGGTTGCTTCACGTCGTATTTGATGGCGATCTTTGCTCGCCGCCTCGCGGGCGAGCCGCTGCGAGTCGGCGACCACGCCGGCCACCACGTCGCCCGTGCACCGCGTCTCCTCGCCGAGCGCGACGAACACCGGCCAGTCCTTTTCGATCAGCCCGACGTACCGCTCGCCCGGCACGTCGGCCGCCGTCACTACGCGATGCACCCCCGGCATGGCGAGCGCCGCCGTCGCAGTCAATCTCGAGAACGGTCGCCCGCGGATGATCGGCCAACCGCAGCGCCCCGAACAGCATTCCCGGCACGGTCATGTCGTCGATGAACTTGCGATCGCCGAGGACCGCGTCGTGCCCGGTGTACCGCGGCAGACTGGTGCCGACTTTGCCCGAGCGGTCGGCGGCCGAAATCTCCGGCATCGGCTGGCCATGCCGCACCTTGCCGTAGAGCTCGACGCTGTCGACGATTTGCTGGTAGCCCGTGCAGCGGCAGAGGTGCGGCTTGAGCGACTGGGCGATCTCGTCGCGTGACGGCTCGTGCCCATTGCTGCACAGCGCCACGGCCCGCATCGCCATGCCCGGGATGCAGAAGCCGCACTGCACGCCGCCACAGCGGACGAACGACTCGGCGATCTGCTGGCGATGCTCGTCGTCGAGCCCTTCGAGCGTGGTGATCGATTTGCCCGCCGCCTTCTCGGCCTTGAGCGCACAGGCGAGCACCGGCTTGCCGTCCATCAGCACGGTGCAGCAGCCGCATTGGGCCTGCGGTTGGCAGCCGTTCTTGGGCGAAGTGATGCCGAGCCCGTCGCGGAGCACGTCCAAGAGCGTCCAGCCGGGTTCGGCGAGCGGAATTTCCACGTCCTGGTCGTTGACGCGGCAGGAGAGCGTGCCGCCGACATGAGAATTCGCGTGAGCAGTAGAAGTAATCGACGCCATCGATCGTTGGCCTCCCGCGCTCCGTGGCCGGCGGCCGCCTCTCACCCGGAGCACGCGCCGCGCCACATTGTCTCGCAGATGGTGGCCAACTCATGCCCCGACGCGTCAGTTCGGCCCGCCGGGACTATCCTTCCACCACGCCTACTAGTTTGCCATAAGACCACAGCCGCGGCAAGTTGAATCGCCGGCCGATAGGCGGCTGGGGTGGTGCCGGAGCGAAGCGATGCTGGACGGGGATCACTCAGCCCTCGATGAGGACTCGTTGGGCAGGACATAGCCCGGCGTCAATTCCGCCCAATGGTTGCGCCAGACCACGCAGGCGGAGGCTTCGACGGATCGAAAACTCGCAACCCAGCAACGACGAGCGGTTACGGACCAATCGTTTCTTCCCCTCGGATGGTCGAGAGGGCCTGCAAAACGGCCAATTCCATCGAGTCGGCATAGAAGGATACCGAGCCGTCGGCCTTGCAAAAATTCGCTCCGCCCGGATGATAACTGCCCCACGCGCTGAGGCGGTCCCAGACCACGTCCGTGCCTGAAGAGCCCTCGGGAATCATATAGTTGATGGGGACCGCAGAGTGACCAAGGTAGTCGCCAACCGAGTTCGTTGCCGACGTCCAAGCCCAGCCACACCACCCGGCCAGCGGATACGTCTGACTCGGATAGAGCCGGTCGAATTCGGGATCCTCGTGATTCCGTTCGCCAAACATGAGCGTTTTGCTCATGCCATCGGTAACCTGACGAATGGCAACGCCGACTTCGTTGGGTTCGACGAGGTTGAACAGCCCGTCGTTGACGGACTTTGCTGCGGGATTCATCAGTCCCTTCAAAGGTCCGCTTTTGGCAGCGGTGGCCGGATGATAGATGCGGGTGCCGCCGTTGCCGGCGTAATCGTTGGTGCCGAAGACAAAACCATCCACGGTGTTTTGTCGTGGCAGTTGCGTGTCCGGACAAAGAAAATTCTCGATAACTTGTGCAGCGACCGTGTCCGAGCTGCCAGCCGGGCTTGTGTTGGGGCCGGCACTGTTGCCGGTCGGTTTGGATTTGTCAAAGTTGGATTGCAGGTTCCCCTGCTCAATAAAAGGGAGCAATTCGACCATTACATTGGTGTACGCCGAGTCCGGGCTGTTGAACTTCACTCGTCCCGTCGCCAGCAAGTACGGTCCATGCAGGCCAACCGGAAAATTCCTCTTGCCGGAAAGATAGTTCAGCGCAGCCAGGCCCAGCTGCTTTTGATTGTTGGCACACTGCGTTCGCCGGGCCGCCTCGCGCGCGGCTTGGATCGCCGGCAAGAGCAGGGCGACCAGGACCCCGATGATGGCGATCACGACGAGCAGCTCGACCAACGTAAAGGCATTGTGACGTAGCCCGCGCCGGGTGAATGGTACACGGCTGTTGTGGTAAGGGTTGGTAGTCATGTCAGCCACACTCCAATTGACTCCAATCGTAGCCGCGCCTGACATAGTTCGCAACGACCGAGCTTTTTACTTTGGCGGAACTTTGATTTCGATGGTCTGCTTGCCTTCCTTGACTTCTTCGGTGAGTGGCGTGGCGCCTGGCATCGTGTACTGGACGGGCACACGAATGGCAGCGCCATTGGAGCTCGGCGAGGCGGCTGCCTTTAGGTCGCGCAGGACAACGCGATGAGATCCCACGGCGGCCCCGGGCTGCATCGAACCGTTCGGCTCGATGATACGGAGCACGAAATGCCCATTCTCATCAGTCTGGGCATTCGACACAGGCGGACTCGCTTCGCCGCCGACTTCCGGGATGAACTGCACGAAGATGTTGTCGGCCGGCTTGCCGTTGATGAGCACGACCCCGTCCACTTCCCCGACTTGATAGGGCTTCCCACCGCAACCGACAAGCCAAAGAATGGCCAAGAACGACCCGAGCGCGAAGATTCTACAAGAGATTGGAGCATTCTTCATGATGCCAGTGACCTTCAGAAATCGTTTCCGGTCGTCACCTCTTCGCCAGCACGAGTCGAGATTTGCCCAAGCGTGGTGAGGCTCAGCGAGTCGCTGAAAAATCTCGCCGAACCATCGCAGAACACGAAATCGACGCCGCCAGGATGGCCGCTACCCCAGGCGTTGTATCGCTGATCCTGTGCCATCAATGTTTGGCTGGTCGGACTGGTGATGAAGGCGTTCACTTGGGAGTTGAGCGGCACGGCGGCCGAACCGAACAGGTGGGCCGTGCCCTTGGTGCCGCCGGCCCAGGCCCAGGCAGAAACTTGATACATCTTGAAACCGCTGTTGTTACCGGTCCAAGTGTCGAAGAGAGGGTCCTCGTGGAATTTTTCGCCGATGAGCAGCGTGTGGCTCGTTCCGTCGGTCACTTTTCGCAGCCCGATCGCAGAAAGGTTTTGGTGGCTGCAGTCATAAGTGATCATCTCTTTTGCCGTGGCGGGACAGACTGCGGTTTTTTTGAGGCTAGTGCTCGATCCCGACATAAATAACACGCCGTTGGGGATCACAGGAAAAAGCGCACTTCCGAAGTAATACGAGCCTTCTCCGTAGTTGCCCGCATAGCTAGTTGCCGAGTACATTCCCGCGATTGCGCCGTTGGCTGGGCTACCGGGGACGGGCATGTCGAACGGATTCTGCTCAAACCGATCCGATGGACAGAGGAATACGGAAATGACCTGAGCGGCGCGACCGTTTTGATCGGCCGTCACGTTGGGGTCCCCGTTAAAAGCGTTCGACGGACGCCCACCCGTCCAAGCCGGATCCGGAAATATCCAGCTCGCATAGAGGGCATTCTCTTCGACGTATGGCAGCAATCGGATGAAGAACGTGGCGTCCGTCAAGGTCACGGGGTCATGCATCTCCATGCCCATTGGCAGATGCCGGTATGTGCTGTCGAAGTTTAATGCCGCCAAGCCGAGCTGTTTGAGGCCGCTTTGGCATTGAGTCCGTCGGGCCGCTTCGCGGGCAGCCTGGATGGCCGGCAGCAGCAGGGCGACGAGAATGCCGATGATAGCGATTACCACCAACAGCTCGACAAGCGTAAAACCGCGATGTTTTCTCGGCCGAACCATCGTCGAGTCGCTCCTTGTCCGTTCTGTAAATCAAATATCTCGCCAAATACCAGACTAGTGATTGCCAGCACCTTTGGCAAGTAGATTCTGGGAGTCGTGCACCGTTTGAAGACAATCGCGAGGGCGGCCGGGGGCCCTGCAAAGTTGTGCCGTTGGCCGGCCCGCCATTCTCCCGAGCCGGTGGGGCCGCTGCCGAGAGGGCGTCGGGCGGGGAAGACTCCGGTGATTCATCGGGCGCCATCTTCGAGAGCGCGGACAACACGGCTGGCGGGGACGACGCAATATGCCTCCCTGTTCGGGTGGCATGATTTTGTTCAAATTTTCACGATTCGTTCACACACTCTGCATCTTTTATCTGTATCATTTGCACTAAATACTTGCATTTTTTCGCGTCGCGTGATAGCCTAAGCATCCAGGATTGGTAGCTGGTCGTTTCCGAATTGGCGGAACGTTTTGACTCGCTGTGGGGCGGCAGGAATCTCGGCGCGAGACGATCATCGTATTGAGGAAGTAGTGGCTCTGGAAGTTAGAGGCAGGTCCCCAATATCCTCCGATCTGCCGACGTCACGTGGGAGATTGAAATCTCGAGCGGGTTTGTCTCGGGCGCGTCGAGTGTCCAAGGCCTGTTCGCACAGTCCGTAGTACCGTGTAAAGAAGGTTAAGACATCATGAATTATGCAGGTTCCGCCATCCGGCTGGCGATGGTTGCCGTGGCCGTTGTCGTTTTGGGCGTGTTTTCACAACAGCGGGCTTGCGCCCAACTTGGTGCCGGTGACATCGTTTTTGGACGCAGCGTTGGGCCTGCGACCAACTCAGCAGGCAATCCAGACGGTGACAGTTTCCGTGTCTATGATAAAAGCAGCGGTACATGGTCTCCCGGCCCGGGCTGGACAACCAACTACATCCAGAGCGTCGAGTTCGACAACAGTGGTGGGTTTAGCCACAACGCCTCGGGCAACTTGTTCGGCGCCGACTTCGGCAGCGCGAGCGGTTTTCAGGGCGTCAAGATCTACAATTTTGCCACCGATGGCTCCGCCAACAGCGAAAAAGTTTGGAGTATTGCGGATGCCACGGGTGGGGCCGGCTTGGAAGGCACTGATCCAGCGGGCGCCTGGTTGAATGAGCAAGGCGGCGGCGTCAGCATCAGCCCCGACAACAGCTACTTGGCCTGGACCGATTACACTACTGGCCAAATCTACGTGCATGACTATTCTGCCGGTGCCACGCCTGGCACGGGTTCCGGCGCCACGCTCTCCGGTCCGCGCCGCACCGGACTCGGTGACGGCAACGGCAATCCCGGCTCGGATTCCGCACTGCTTCCAGCTTCCACTTCGGGCACGGCTTGGCTCAGCAACACCACTGTCGTCGCGTTCAACGGCTACGGCGAATTGATCACCGTCGACGTGTCCGGCGTTGCTGGTGGCACGGAAGACGGCACGTTGGCCGGCTTCCAGCCGGCGGAAATGACAAACTGGAAGATCGCCAACAGCGAAGTGTCGTTCACTGCCCAGGTTACGGACGTCGAATACAATGCAACGGTTGATCCGAATCACATCTATGCTTCGGTGACGACAGCTAGTACATTTTTGACCAAACTGTTTGCGTACGACTACAACCCGGGAACCGGCGCCATCTCGCTCAATACGACGTTGGACGTGCCCAATTCGCCAATCTTGCGTGAACCGCGGGAGATCGCGCTCGATGCGGATGGCAATCTCTTCTTCTCCGGCTATGCCGGCAGCGGTAGCGACAATATCATCATGGAGCTTCCGAACGCGACGAACATCGCCGGCTGGAACGAGGCCAACGTCGCGGTGTTCTACACTAGCCCTGACTACGCCAGCTTCGACGGCATGGACGTGGCGGTGTCAGATTCGGGCGGCGGCGGCCTGGCTGGCGACTTCAACGGCGATAACATCGTCAACGCCGCGGACTACACGGTCTGGCGCAATGGCCTGGGATCGACCTATACACCCGCCGATTACGACGTTTGGAAGAGCCACTTCGGCGAGACGACGGCCGGCAGCGGCAGCCTGGCCGCCAGCGGAGCCGTGCCCGAACCTGCGAGCGCGATGCTACTCCTATTGGGCCTTGCCGGATTTTGGTTCGGCCGCCGTGTGGACCGATAGTGGCCCGCCTTTCTTGGTGCACATTGGTAAACAGCCCGGAGCTTTTGCTCCGGGCTGTTTAGTATTTACGTTGTGTGTTGATTTGTTCTGCGAGCAGTGATTGGACCAACATGAAACGATGCCAGCGTACGAGCTGTTGTGTCAGATTTTTTATTAGTGCAGCCTCGATGGCAGTGCCCATGATTGCTGTTGCTGCCAATCCGGGCGACGTCATCATTACCGAGGTCATGTACGACACGGCGTCCGACGAGGGCCGCTGGGAATGGGTCGAGATTAAGAATACGACCGCTGCCCCGGTCGACCTCAACGGCTGGGTGTTCGACGACGACGACGACAATTCGGTGTTGTCGTCAAACATCAGCAATGGCACAGGCAACACGATCGTGCCGGCCGGAGGCGTCGCGGTGCTCTACAATGGCACTACGCTGGGATTTGACACGACCCGTTTTACAAGCGCTTGGGGGAGCGGCATCACGTTGATTGGCGTCAACGCGACTAGCCCAACGGCAAGTTTGGGCGGTGGTCTGGGTAACTCGGGCGATGCGTTTGCGCTGTGGGACGACTTCACCAAATACGATGCCGACGACCTGTTCGTCACAAGCGGCACGCGTCGGACGTTCAACAACTCGATTACGAATATCAACTACGCCACGGCCAACGGATACCCTAGCGCGACCAATGGCAAGTCGTTGGCTTGGAAAGGGACCGGCTCGGTGACCGACCCGACGCAGTGGGTAAAAAGCGTCGATGGTGAATTATCGGCGCACACCAGCTTGGCCACGACCATCGAATCGTCGCTCAATAGCGATACCGACCGTGGCAATCCGGGTATTGTGCCGGCAGGCGGAAGAGCGAACGGATTGTTGATAACCGAGGTCATGTACAATCCGCGCTCCGCGACGCCCTCGGAAGCGGCCTGGGAATGGGTCGAGGTTTACAACAACACGGGTGCGACGATCGATTTCGGATCGCCGGCGCCTGGAAAGGCGTACTACTTTGACGACGACGACGACAACGCATTGGCAGGCCCCAACATCACGTCGGGTTCAATTGCACAAGGAGCGACTGCGGTGCTGTTCAACGCGGCAGCCAACACGCTGGAACACCTGCAAGAGGCCTGGGGAAACACGATCAATTTTATTCCCGTTGCGCCGTGGACCGATCTCACCAACGGTGGCGAATTGCTGGCGATTTGGGATACCGACGCCGCCTACGCAGCGGACGCGCTACCGGGAACAATGAGCCCGCGACGGACGGCTGCTAGCGCCATCGCGGCGGTGAACTATGACAACGGCGGCGGAATGAGCCCGTTATGGGTTCAAAGCGACGGGGATTCTTCGATCGAACTTACGGACCTCTCGATTTCGTATCTGGACGAGTCATATCCGGCATACTGGGACCTTTCCAGCGGCGGAGTGATTCCAAACGTGGTGATGGCGACGAACCCGGATCACGCCGGCGGCGACGTCGGCAGTCCCGGTTTTGTGCCGAGTTCGTCCGGTTTGCTGGGCGACTTCAACGGGGATTTGAAGGTCGACGCGGCCGACTACACCGTGTGGCGCAATGGTCTCGGATCGACCTACACGGTCGCTGATTACGACGACTGGAAGGCCAACTTCGGCGCTGTGGCTTCGGGAACGGGGGCCGGCAGCGGCAGTGTCGCGGCGAACGGGGCCGTGCCCGAGCCTGCTGCGCTGGCTTCGATCTCTGTCCTGATTGCCTGTGCGTCGGCGATGGGACTTCGCGGCAGAAGCGGCTGAGGATAGCTTCGTGCGTCAGGCCAAGTTCAACACAGTGCCTGACGCACGACATGGCTGCGAAATGCCTCTGGGGAAAGGGCTAGAGCGACTTCGCGACGCCGGTTTGCTCGTTGAGTGTCGTGATCAGTTGGTCCCACTGGTCGACTTGGGCAACTTGTTCCGTCCAGAAGTCGGGGTCCCAGAGTCGATTGAGGTCGTCGACCGTGCGCTGCTGCTGCTCGACCCAGGTGAAGTACTTCAGGTTGTGAATCGCCTTGCGGTCGTGGTAGCTGAGCTCGCGCATGTTGTCGGTGGCAATGGCTTCGAGGTAGCGGCCGAGCGTGCGGGCGGACGCGGTGCGGTCGAGGGGGCCGCGACGGTTTCGCTCTTCTTCGAGCCGGCTGCCGTAGAGCTCGATCGAATCGGTCAGGCAGGTAAAGAGCACGTCGCGTTTGCCGAGTTCGAAGTGCTTGGCCGTTTTGATCGCGGCCACGACGTTGCAGATGCTGGAGATGCCCAGGAGCGGCAGCTCGTCGAGAAGCGACTGGGCGACGCCTTCGCCGGCGAGAAACTCGCGGCCGGCCGGTTCGTTGAAGAGTCGCATTAGCTGCAAGCATTGCTCGTCGTCGACGGCGACGGCCAGGTCGGTGTTCCGCACGTTGTGAATCCACGGCACGTGCTTGTCGCCGATGCCCTCGATGCGGTGGCCGCCGTAACCGCATCGCAAAAGCGTGGGGCACTGGAGGGCTTCGACGGCGGCGATGCGGATCTGCGGGTGCTTTGTGCGCAAGAAATCGCCAGCGGCGATCGTGCCAGCCGAGCCGGTCGCGGAGATGAAGCCGGCAAGGCGGTCGCCGGGGGAAGCGATCTGCGTAAAGACTTCGTCGATCATCCGGCCCGTCGTATGGTAATGCCAAACCACGTTACCGAACTCTTCGAATTGGTTGAAGATGACGCAGTCGGGCCGAGTGCGGCGGATTTCCCAACACATGTCGAAGATCTCTTTGACGTTCGACTCGCAGCCGGGCGTGGCGATGACTTCGGCGCCGATTTCGCGGAGCCAGTCGAATCGCTCACGGCTCATTTCTTCCGGCAATATGCCGACCGCCTGGCAGCCGAGCAGCGCACAATCGAAGGCCCCGCCGCGACAGAAGTTGCCGGTCGAGGGCCAAACGGCTTTTTGCGTGGTGGGATCGAACTGGCCGGAGACGAGCTTCGGCACGAGGCAGCCGAAGGCGGCGCCGACCTTGTGGGCCCCGGTCGGGAACCACTTGCCGACGAGGCCGACGATGCGGGCCTCGGTGCCGGTGAAGGCGGACGGAAACTCGACCCAGTTGCCGGCGTTGAACAGGCCGCCGCGCTCCTTGGGCTCGTTCTTCCACGTGATGCGGAAGAGATTTGCCGGATCGACGTCCCACAGGCCAACCTTTGCGAGGCGGTCCTTGATTTTCTTCGGCACGGTGGTCGGATCGCGCATCTGAGCGAACGTCGGCACGAGGATGTTTCGCTCGCGGAGCAGCTTCACGGTGCTGGCCAGGACTTGTTCATTCACTTGCATGCATTCACTCCAATACTTGACGGGATTTACAGGGTCAACAGGATTAGGAATTATCTGTCTTTCATCCTGTCAACCTCGTCGATCCCGTCCAACTTCCTATTCGCTACGCTTGCTGGAAAGATTCGAGTCCCGCGGCAACGGCGTCGAGATTGGCGTCGATTCGGATCGGTTGGCCGACGGCCTTCATTGCCGAAACCGTGTCTTTGAGTCCGCTGCCGGTGACGACGACCAGCACGCGCTCGTCGTGGCCGATGATACCGCGGTCGATCGCCGTTTTCACGCCGGCAGATGCCTGCGGCGGCGGCTGGCTCGGCGAATACGCCGTGTCGCCCGGCTTGGGCCAGCGCGGCGAGCATCTCTTCGTCCGTCACGCCGACGATCGCACCCTTTGAGTTGCGGATTGCGCTGACCGCTTTCCGCCAGTTGCGTGGCACGGCGACGTTGATGCCGTCGGCGAGCGTGGCGCCGCCGATTTCGCGTGGCAATTCGCCGTGGTCGAACGCGTAGGCAATGGGCGCAACGCTCGCAGCCTGCACGCCGAGCATCCGCGGCACGCAGTCGATTACTCCCAGCGTGTGCATTTCGGCCAATCCCTTGGCAATGCCGGCGATGGTGCAGCCGTCGCCGACGCTCACGACGACCCAATCCGGAACGCCGCCGAAAGCGGCGGATTGCTCGGCGATCTCCAGACCGCAGGTCTTTTTTCCTTCGACCAGCACCGGGTTGATTGCACAGTTGCGGTTGTACCAGCCGAATCGCTCGCAGGCAGCGGAACAGAGTCGGTAGGCATCGTCATACGGCCCAGCGACCGCGAAGACACAAGCGCCGTAGACGAGGAGCTGGGCCAGCTTGGGCGCGGCGGTGTTCTGTGGCACGAAAATGATGGCGTTCATGCCGGCGAGTGCCGCGTGGCCGGCAAGGCTAGTGGCCGCATTGCCGGTCGAGGCGGTGGCGATCGTCGTCGCCCCGCGTTCGATCGCGTGCGCCACGCCGACCGAGCTGGCCCGGTCCTTGAGCGACGCGGTCGGGTTGCGGCCTTCGTCTTTCACCAGCAATTGCCCGACGCCGACCGCGCGGGCCAAGCGTGCGAGATCGAGCACCGGCGTCCAGCCGACGGGCCAGGCCTGCGGAATAGCGGTCGGATCGAGTGGCATAAGCTCGCGGTAGCGCCAGTGATTGAGCGGCCGGCTGGCGAGTGGTTCGGCCCGCCACGCAGCTCGTACGCGGTCCAGGTCGAAGCGAATCTCGAGGATGCCGTCGTTCGGCCCGCAGGCGGGACAGGTCATCTCGCGCCCGGTCGGCCGGTACGACTCCTGGCAATGAACGCAAACCAACTCGCGGACGCACGACGGCATGAAGTTTCTCCGCTTCCCACTATATCCCCGAGCATCCACGACTGCCACTGGGACTCGTCGCTTCCGGATTCAGTACCGTCTCGGGTTGCGCAAAATCGGCTTGCACGATGCGAATTGACTCGTCTTGAATTGCGAGGGAGGATAGCAATACGCCGAGGCCGCGAGGGAAAGGATTGGTTTTGTCCGATGGTTGATCTCTACGGTGCCCCGTTTGTCGAACTCATCGACCGCATGCGGCTCGAGTTTGCCAAGCAGGGAGCGATATTTGATTTGCCGGCCCGGCGGTGGTGGCTGCCGGAGAAGAATAGCGGCGGGCCGGATCTGTCGGTGCGGTTTCACGATCGCGTGGCCGGGACGCCGGTCGGGCCTGCTTCGGGGCCTCAGTCGCAGATGGCCCAGAACCTGGTGCTGTCCTGGCTCGCCGGGTCGCGGATCATCGAGCTCAAGACGGTCCAGATCAACGACGCCCTCACGATCGGCCGGCCTTGCATCGACGCGGCGAACGTCGGCTACAACATCGAGTGGTCGCAGGAGCTGAAGGTCCGCGATTCGGTCGACCAGTACGTGCAGGGAGCGATGCTCGTGCACATGCTCCGCTCGGCGCCGGAGGTGTTCGGTCGGCCGTTCGGCGATGTAGAATTCGGCGGCATCGCCGGCGAGACTATCTACGACTTGTCGATCGGCTACGACCTGGCCGGCATCCGCTCAGACAAAGTCCGCAACTTCATCGATGGCATGATCGACGCGACGCCGAGCGTCGAGCGGCTGCGAAACCAGATTCCGCACCGGCTGGCACGGTTGCGCGACCTCGACTACCCGACCAACCTAAGCCGCAGCGTGACGCTCTCAACGTTTCACGGTTGTCCCGCCGACGAAATCGAGCGGATCTGCGAATTCCTGCTCGCGGAAATGGGCGTCCACACGATCGTGAAGATGAATCCGCCAATGCTGGGCAAGGAGCAGCTCGAACATTTGCTCCACGACGTGCTCGGCTACAAGGAACTCGTGGTGAATCCGTCGGCTTATGCGAGCGGCCTCACGTTCGACGAGTCGATCGGTATGTGCAATCGGCAAACGGAGTTGGCCAGTTCGCGCGGACTGTCGTTCGGGGCGAAGTTCTCGAACACGCTTGAAGTGCTCAACCACCGCGAGTTCTTTCCGAAGATCGAAAAGGTGATGTACCTGTCGGGCCCGCCGCTGCATGTGATCACGCTGGCGCTCACCGACGTGTTCCGGCAAGCGGTCGGACCGGAGCTGCTGATTTCGTTTTCGGCCGGGGTCGACCGCAAGAACGCGGCCAATATCGTGGCCTGCGGCATTATACCGGTGACGACGTGTACCGATTTGCTCAAGACCGGCGGTTACGGCCGGCTGCCGCCGTATTTGGACGAGTTGTCCAAGGCGATGCAGGCGGTCGACGCCACGACGATCGACGACTACATTCTCGACGCCCGCGGCCAGCGCGACTCGGCCCGAGGCGACGTGCGTCGGGCGGGGTGGCTCAATACGTCGATCATTGCATCGGAGACGGCGGCCGACGAGCGATACACGGCCGCCAAAAATCAGATGGCGCCGCGGCGGATCAACTCGCACCTCGTGCTGTTCGACTGCATCACCTGCGACAAGTGCGTGCCCGTCTGCCCGAACGACGCGAATTTTCTCTACGAGACGCCGCCCGTCGATTTGCTTTACCACGACGTCGAAGTCGCGCCCGACGGCACGATCGGCGAGTGCGGCGAGCAGCGGCAATTCGTCATCGAGCGGATGGAGCAGATCGCCAACTTCGCTGATTTCTGCAACTACTGCGGTAACTGCGACACGTTCTGCCCCGAGTGGGACGGGCCCTATCTTAAGAAGCCGAATTTCTTCGGCAGCCGCGAGTCATTCGAGGCGGCGACAGCGTATGACGGATTCGTTCTCGAAGGCGAGTCGGGCCGCTTTACGCTGCACGGCCGGATCGAAGGGAAGCGATGTCGGCTGGTTCAAAGAGACGCAGCCGTTTTCTTGTACGACGACGGCGACGTGACGCTCGTCGTCGAGCAAGGCAAAGTGGTTGCGGTGGCCGACGACTCGGCCCGGCCGACGAGAGCCCATCGCGTGGACATGGGTCGATACCACACGCTCGTGGCGCTGCTCGAAGGCGTCACGAACGCCACGCGTGTCCATCCGATTAATGCGCGTCTGTTGAGCGCTCGATCGTCTTAACCGGCTGGCAGGCGAGATCGCGTTGCCGGTCTTTCTCTTGGCCGCGATGACTCGCTCGCGTCCCCTGGCCAAGCAGCAGGGACGCCGCGCAGAGCAATCAGGTGTTCGCGCCGAGCTGTTCGCCAACGCCCCGACTTCGGCAAAGCGACATTTTTCAATCGCGCCCTTGTTCCCCAAAAACCAGTCTCAAAGTGACCCCGACGGGACTCGAACCCGTGTTACCGGCGTGAAAGGCCGGTGTCCTAGACCGCTAGACGACGGGGCCAGTTGAATCGAGCGGCGCGCGAACAGCGACCCGCCCACGGTGCGCAAGAGTTCGCGCGACGTGAGCCAGTCGCCGCGAATTCGGCGCGCAGGATCAACGTACGTTCCCTAGCTGTATAGGGTTAGCGCTACGATGCGTCAAGGCGGGCGACCAGATCCGCGTCGTCGTATCGGCAAGGAGCCGCGACGAGAGCGGGAAGCACGATCCATGATGCTAATAAGACGGCACGACCTGATCGCCGAAAGAAAAGCCGGTGCCCCCGTAACAAACGGCAGTTACTCGGCGGCGCTGGTGGCATCCGGCCCGACGGCCTCGACGGAAGGAGCGCTCGCTTGGCCCTGATTGCGCCGGATCGCCTCGTAAACTTCGTTACGATGCACGGGCACTTCCTTGGGCGCTTCCACGCCCAGGCGGACCTTGTCGCCGCGGATTTCCACCACGACGATGGTGATGTCATCGTTGATGATGATACTCTCGTTCTTTTTCCGTGATAGAACTAGCATCTTTCGCTTCCTTCGCGGAGCCGTATCCCAGCTAAGCCGAGAGCGACCCAATAGCGCATCCAAACACTCGGCAGGGGGCGACGACCCACTGCAATCGGTGGAGGATCGGCGATTGCCGGCCAATGGTCTCCTTCAATCCACTCTACGTGGTCCGGGGGCCTAGTCAAGCAAAGTTGGCAGCTCCGGCGGCGATTTTTGGGCGTCGTAAACCGCCTTCGGCATGAGATTTGGAGCGAAACACCCTACGTGCAAACGCTTGCTGGTTTGCGTAGTTCCCGTGCGCAGAGCCATCGATAGACCGCAAGTAATTGTGGCATAAAGACTTGCTGCGAATAACACTGCGTGTAGCAGTGCTTTTCATGAAATTTATGGCGGCTTTCCCTTACAACTGCTCCGATCGGCGCAATTGGGGCAAAAATTCGGTCGATTTGCGGCCGAGCCGGGGTCAGTTGGCCGATGGCGGTCGACGTGACGGAGGGTCGAGCTCCGACCCGAGACCATCGCCGCGACGACTCGCACTCGATTCGCCATCGGCGACCACCCACGTCGACCGATTCAATCGGAGCGCGGAGATTCGCGCGGCACGCGATCACTTCGCAATCTCGGCGCGCATTCGCAGCGCGTCTCGCGACCGATTCTCCATCTCGCGCGATTGCCGGTTGCGGACGATCCGCCTCTCCCTATAATCATGGGTCAACAACATTCTGCTAGCATTTCGAGCGGCGAAATCCGCGGCCGACTCATCAGGATTTTGAGTTCCGGAATGATCAACCAAGTGAAAGCCGTCTGGCCGTGGTTCGGCAATGTGGTCGAGGCGGTGTACACCGTCGCCCACGGCATGTGGGATCACGTTGCGAACCTGGTTCAAGACGTATCAGCCGGAGCGGAAGGCGTTCACCGAGCACTTTGAGTATCCGGAGTTGCCGGTGCCGGTGGCGGCGCGGTATCGCGGTTTCCACCGCTTCGATCTGACGACCTGCATTTCGTGCGACCAGTGCGCGAAGGCCTGCCCGGTCGATTGCATCTACATCGGCAAGGAAAAGGTGTCACGGCGGCAAGGGGTTCAAGATCACCGGCTACACGATCGACTACACGAAGTGCATGTTCTGCGCGTTGTGCGTCGAGCCCTGCCCGGTGGACTGCATCTTCATGGGCGCGACGCACGACTTGAGCTGCTACAGCCGCGACGGATGCATCGTGGATTTCGCGCGGATGCCGCTCGACGTGGCTTGGGGCCGGGCGACGCTCAATCCGACGGCGGTGGCCGATTCGAAGGTGATCACCGAGCCGGTCCACGGCGGACCGAATCAATAGAAGCAAAGAGTCGCGTCGCAAGCGACGCGGCCAATTAGCCACGCCACTTGCGGCGTGCGAACTGGACCCATCCACATGGCAACACCAACCGCAATCGTGGCGTACCTGGCGCTATTTGCCGGCGTGGGGTTTGCGTTCCTGTTTGCGAACTTGCTGTTGGGCCGGTTCTTGCGGCCGAGACTGCCGAACGTCGAGAAGCTCGAAGTGTACGAGTGCGGCGAGCCGACGATCGGTTCGAGCTTCGTGCAATTCGACCTGCGGTTTTACGTCGTGGCGCTGCTGTTCATCATTTTCGACGTGGAAGTGGCGTTCTTCTTCCCCTGGGCGGTGGTGTTTGGCAAGGCGACGCAACTCGCCGGACCGGCGACGCCGGTGATCGCTGCCCAACTCGATCCGTCGGCGCCCGTCGATCAGCCGTCCAGTATTCTGGCGGCCCGCATGCGCGAACTTGGGATTACCGACGCCAAACTGCCGACCCTTTCAGACGACGAGGCCGCCAAGCTGAACCTGTCGAACGATCCGCTGGCGCGGAATGCGGCCGCCGTGCATCAAACGGCCCGCAAGATGGCACTGATCTCCTTTGCCGACATCGGCGTGTTTTTCGGCGTGTTGATGGTGGGTTTTGCTTACGTTTGGAAACGGGGCGACCTGAATTGGGTGCGGTCGGTGAAGCGGCAGGACAAATTGCCCGTGCATCGGCCGCCGCCCGCGCGGCCCTTGGAGCCGAGCGCAGTCGATTCTGTCGGCTTAAGCGTGGTTGAAATTCCTAACATTCGATTGCGATCATGGCCGGTCCCACATTAGTTGAGCAGCTCCAGGCCAAGTTCGGCGACAAGATCGCCGGCGCCAACCTGGAGAATCTCGATCCCTGGATCGAGGTCACAACCGGAGGGGCTGCTCGACGTCTGCCGCTATCTGCGCGACGAGCCGACGCTGGCGTTCGACTATCTGAATTGCATCTCCGGCGTCGACTATCTGCACACCGACGAAAAGAAGGCCGCCAAGAGCGAATGGCAGCCGCACACCGAGGTCGTCTACCACCTGTTCAGCATGAAGCACAAACACAGCCTGGTGCTGAAGGTGATCCTGCCGCGGTGGAAAGACGACAAGCCGGGCGACTTGCCCGCAGGTGCCGAGCGTCGCCGGGCTGTGGGACACCGCCGACTGGCACGAGCGCGAGGTGTTCGACCTCTCGGGCATCGAGTTCACCGGCCATCCGAATCTGCGGCGGATCCTCTGCCCGGAAGATTGGGTCGGCCACCCGTTGCGCAAAGACTACGAGATGCCGCTCGAGTACCACGGCATTCGAGGCCGGTAAACAGGTGCACGCATGAGTACAGCGGTAGAAGACCCGCGGATCATCGAGTTCGACGTCCGCACGGACGAGATGCTCGTGAACATGGGCCCGCAGCATCCCAGCACGCACGGCGTGTTGCGGCTCGTGCTGCGGACCGACGGCGAAATCGTCTCCGAGGTCACGCCCCACATCGGCTACCTGCACCGCTGCGCCGAGAAGATTGGCGAGAATCTCACGCCGCGGCAGTGGATTCCCTACACCGACCGGATGGATTACCTGGCCGGGATGAACATGAATCTCGGCTGGTCGCTCGCGGTCGAGAAGCTGATCGAACTATCGCGTGCCGGAGCGGGGCCGGCACCTGCGCGTGCTGATTTGCGAAATGAACCGGATCGCCAGCCACCTGGTCGGCATGGGCGCCTACGGCCTCGACCTCGGCACGTTCAGCCCGTTCCTCTACGCCTTCCGCGAGCGGGAGAAGATTCTCGACCTGTTCGAGGAGGCGTGCGGTGCCCGGCTCACGTACAGCTATCTCACGCCCGGCGGCGCGACGGCCGACTTGCCGCGCGGCTGGACGGATAAGTGCTCGGCCTTCCTCGATCAATTCTGGCCGCTGATCCAGGAATACCACACGCTGCTCACGACCAATGCGATCTTCGTGAAGCGGACGGCCGGCATCGGCATCCTCTCGCCCGAGATGGCGATCAGCTTCGGCACGAGCGGCCCCGTGCTCCGCGGCAGCGGCGTCGACCACGACCTCCGTCGCGACGGCGAGGAAATCTACACCTCGATGTACGACGGCTATGCCTTCGAGGTGATCTGCGAGCGGAACGGCCACTATCCGAACGACCACGACTATCCCGCAGTGCCGCACGAGGCGGTGCTCGGCGACTGTTGGCATCGGTTTTACGTGCGGATGCTCGAGGTCGTGCAAAGCGTCGACCTCTGCCGGCAGGCGATTGACCGCTACAACCGCTCGACCGACAGCTACGGCGAACCGATGAAGCTCACCGCAGAAGCTCCCCAAGGGCGAGGTCTATTTGGAAACCGAGTGCCCGAAGGGGCAGATGGGCTTCTACCTCGTGAGCTCGGGCGATTCGATTCCCTGGCGGGCGCGGGCGCGGAGCAGTTGCTTCTGCAACCTGTCGATCACCAACGCTTTGTGCAGGGGCTGCCTGATCGCCGACGTGCCGGCGATCGTTGGGTCGCTTGACATCGTGATGGGGGAGATCGATCGGTAGCGATTCGCGAAGACTCAAGCGGCGATGGGCGCGAACTCGCCCAATTTACCGCTTGCGTCTTCGCGATGCGGGGGTCATTTTGCTATGTCAACACAACGTCGCCCCATGATCATCGCGCACCATTTGATCTGGACGCTGTACGGACACTGGCTCCCGAACGACCTGCGCGGGAGTGGGTCAGAGGAACTACGCGATCCCAAGTTTGCGGCATTGGGTGAGATTTATCACGGGCGGAAGCCTGCGACATTGCAGCCGACGCGGAAGGAGCTGCGAGAATTTCACAAGCAGGCCGAGCCTTTGATGGAGTTTCCGACGTTTTGGATCGACGACGCGAAAAGGCAAGCCATCGGCGGTGCGATCGCGCCGGTTGTGGCCGAACGCGGCTATACGTTGTGGGCGTGCGCGATTCTATCGAATCACGTACACATGGTGATTCGTCGGCACCGGGACGATGCGCTGACGATTTGGCACGCGATTGCAGAGGCCGTGAGGTTGGAATTGCGACAGTTTTCGGATGTCGGAGCGAAACACCCCGTCTTGGCGGCGCGACCGTACAAAGTCTTCCTCCGCGCACCAGACGAAGTTCGCGGTCGCATTGACTATGTCGACGACAATCCGACGAAGGAGGGCCTTCCGTCGCAGCACTTCGATTTCGTACAATCGTACAACAATTGGCCGCACCACAAGGTGGGCCTGGTGAAGGGTTAAGGACGAACCGCAAGTGGCCGAGTTTTTGTTGCAGTACATTCCGGCGTGGTTGGCGTATACAGTCGCCGCGCTGGTGCACATCTTCCTGCTGATCAATCTGATCGCGGTCGGGGCGCTCGTCTTCATTTGGCTCGAACGGAAGGTGGCCGGGCGGATTCAGGATCGCCTTGGTCCGACGCGCGTGGGCGGCAAGTTCGGCTGGCTGCAAACGCTCGCCGACGGGCTGAAGCTAATCACCAAAGAAGACTTGATGCCCGAGGGGGCGGACGAGTTCCTGTTCAAGATCGCGCCGTACGTGAGCTTCTGCGCCTCGTTTATGGCGCTCGTGGCCCTGCCCTTTGCGGATAGCGACATGCCGTTTGTCGCTCAGCACCTGAACATCGGCGTGTTCTTCATCATCGCGGTGCTCGGACTCGAAGTGTTCGGCGTGATTCTGGCCGGATATTCGTCGGCGTCGAAGTGGTCGCTGTTCGGGGCGATGCGGGAGGCGGCCCAGGTGGTGAGCTACGAAGTGCCGCTGGGGATGTGTGCCGTCGTGCCGGTGTTGATCGCCGGGTCGATGGACCTGGTGTACATCGGCGACTGCCAGGCCGGGGCGTTTTGGAATTGGTTCGTCTTTCACGATCCGTTCACGTTCATCGTGTTCTGGGTCTATTTCACCTGTGCGACGGCGAGCGTGAACCGGGCGCCGTTCGACTTGGCCGAGGCGGAGAGCGAACTCGTGGCCGGGTTCCACACGGAATACTCCGGCTTGCGGTGGAGCTTCTTCTTCATGGCCGAGTACGGCTCGATGCTGGCGGTGAGCCTCTTGGCGTCGATCTTGTTCCTCGGCGGTTGGCATGGGCCGATTCCCGTGGCGGATTGGCTGGGCCTGACGTTCGACCACGGACCGGTCTGGGGCTACTTCGGCAACGTGCTGGGCTGCGTCAACCTCATCACCAAGGGCGTGATCGGCGTGACGCTCATGATGTGGGTTCGCTGGACGCTGCCGCGGCTGCGGATCGACCAAGTCATCACGACGTGCCTCAAATACTGCGTGCCGATCGCGGCGGTCTGCTTCCTGGGCGCGACGTGGTGGCAATTCACGTGGCCCAACGGTCTCTTCCTGAAAACACCGATGGCGGTTTACGAGCTGCGCGAGAATTGGCCCACGACGCCAGCGGCGGCACCGCCCGCCAGCGTGGCGACGACGAATCTTGAGCGGGGGGCCATCTGATGGACCAGCTCTACTGGCCGACGCTGTTCTTCTGGCTCTTCAGCGCGATTGCCTGCGCGTTTGCGGTCGCCGTCGTGCTGAGCGCGAACATCGTGCGGATGGCGTTTTACTTGGTGATTTCGCTCGCAGCGACTGCGGCGCTGTTCTTCCTGGCGGGGGCTGATTTCGTCGGGGCGATGCAATTGCTGATCTACGTCGGTGGCACGCTGGTGCTGTTGATCTTCGGCGTGATGCTCACGTCGCAAGATCGCTTCGTCTCGATGAAGACCAGCCGCGAGGAAATGTCGATCGCAGCTATTGGTTCGCGCTTGCCTGCTCGCGGTGCTGGTTTGGGCCGCGATCAGCGTGCCGGAATGGAACGGTCTCGATCGCGCGGCGGCCGAGGCCTTGCCGCTCCAGCCGACGGCCGCACCGATCGGCATGGGCCTGCTCGGCGCCCGGATCGACGCACCGGATCGTTCCGGCTACTTGCTGGTGTTTGAAATCATCTCGGTGCATTTACTGGTGGTGCTGCTCGGCGCGGCTTACCTGGCCCGGGCAAGGCAGAAACGGAGCTCGGCGATCGCATGAATTTTCTCCTTGTGGCAGACTTGTTTGCCAGCTTGACTTGACGCGAGCCCGTGGGAGTGTCGCACTACTTGCTCGTCGGGCGCGGTGTTGTTCGTTTGCGGGGCGCTCTGCATGGCGACCAAGCGGAACGCACTTGGCATCCTGATGGGCATCGAATTGGTGCTCAACGGCGCGAATTTGAATTTCATCGCCTTCGGCAGCCCGTATTTGCGCGGCGACGCCAACACACTGGGTCTCGACGGGCAGTTGATGTCGCTGTTCGTCATCGTGCTTGCCGCGGCCGAGGCGGCGGTGGCATTGGCCATCGCGCTGAATTTTTACAACAGCTTCAGCACGATCGACGTCGATCGCGCGGACCAGTTGCAGGGTTAGATTGATTACCACCGAGAACACAGCGGTCGCAGAGACGAAAATGCAATTGCGTTATGAAAACTTGAGCCTTGGTCTTTCCACTCCGTGCTCTCTGTGTCCTCTGTGTTGAATGATATGGATTGGTTGACGATGACGATGACTCCTGAAACGGCATTACCGAAATTGCTGCTGGTGGCTTTGCTGTTGCCGCTGGTGTCGTTTGCCGTGATCTCGATCGGCTACTCGATGCCGCAGTTCTCGGCATCCGCGTGGCGTATGCGACGCAGAAGTATGCCGCCTACATTGCCATCGGCGGCGATCGTCACCGGGTTTGTGCTCAGCTCCGTGGCGATGTTCCGCGTTTGGTTGCCGGCGCATCCGCTGGTGGTGGCGGAGCACGAAGAATCTGCCGAACATGGTGCGGAAGCAGAGCGAGCATGCCGCCGGAAGCGAAGACGCAAGCGAAGCACACGCCGAACACAACAACGGCCATCCCGACGTACTACACCGGCGATTGGTACACGCTCTGCCAGTTCGGCAACCTCAAGCTCACGATCGGCTACTACATCGACACGCTCACGCTGCATGATGTTTTGCATGGTGACGCTGATCGCCTCCTGCATCCATATCTACGCCATCGGCTACATGCACGACGAGTTGCATGAATACATCGACCACGAGGTGACACTCGAAAACGGCGAGCACCTCCACCGCCGCGGCCGGTTCCATCGCTTCTTCCAATACTTCTCGCTGTTCTCGTTCTCGATGCTGGGCATCTGCATCTCCGGCAACCTGGCCATGGTGTTTGTGTTCTGGGAATTGGTCGGCATCTGCTCGTACTTCCTGATCGGCTTCTACATCGAGCGGCACAGCGCGAGCACGGCCGCGAACAAGGCGTTCATCGTCAACCGCATCGGCGACTTCGGCATGCTGATCGGCCTGATGGCCATTTGGTCGACGCTGGGCACGTTCACTTCGGCGACATGTCAAACGCCGATGGCAGCGTTCGCTCGGCATATTCAGCCAGCTCGCACGACGAAGCGAACGACTACAAACTCGCGCCGGCCGACGGCATGGTGGCCTTCGAAGGCCGCGACCAAATGGCGACCGGCAGTGGTCGGCGATCGCCCAACGATCGCGGCGCGCTGCGGTCGCAACGGCGTCGTGAGCCGAGCTGCGGGGCGATGCGGCGACGCCGCTGGGGCCATTGGCTGTTGTTCATCGCCGGGCGTGGGCATCTTTTGCGGCTGCGTCGGCAAGAGTGCCCAGTTCCCGCTGCACACGTGGCTCCCCGACGCGATGGAAGGCCCGACGCCCGTCTCCGCGCTGGTCCACTCGGCGACGATGGTCGCGGCCGGCGTGTTTCTCGTCGGCCGCGTGTATCCGATCTTCTGCGCCCGAGGCGCTGCTCGTGATCGCCACGATCGGCTGCATCACGCTGTTCATCGCGGCGACGATCGCGATCACGGCGGTCGACATCAAGCGCGTGCTCGCCTACTCGACGATCAGCCAGCTCGGTTACATGATGCTCGCACTCGGCCTCGGCGGCTGGGTGGCCGGGCTGTTCCATCTGATCACGCACGCCTTCTTCAAGAGCCTGTTGTTCCTCTGCTCCGGCTCGGTGATTCACGCGGTGCACACGAACGACATGCGCGAGATGGGCGGCCTGCGAAAGAAAATGCCGATCACCGCCTACACGATGCTCATCGGCTGCCTGGCGATCGCCGGCGTCGGCGTGCCGTTCCTGGCCGGCTTCAGCGGCTTCCACTCGAAGGACATGATCGTCGAGCAGGCGCTGAGCCACTGCGAGTGCCAACGCGACGCAACGGTTTCTCGTGGTTGTTCTTCGTGGTGCCGCTCGTGGGTGCCGCGATCACGTCGTTTTACATGTTCCGGCTGTGGTACATGACGTTTGCCGGCGAACCGCGCGACCACCATCGCTACGAACATGCCCACGAATCGCCGCGCGTGATGACCGGGCCGCTGGTGGTGCTGGCGGTGTTCGCGACTTGTGCGGGCTGGCATTTTCCGATCTTGGCGCCGAGCGTGCTCGCCAACTTCGGCGTCGAGAACCTGCTGGAGCAGGCCCGGCCGGTCGGCACGCTGGGACGACGAGCGGCGTGCTGTTCCCGAATCTGACGATTCCCAACGAGCATCTGGCCCATGCCTGGCCGAAGTTAAGTGGCCGGCGGGCTGGGCGGCGATCACTGCGGCCGCAATCGGCATCTTGCTGGCCACGGTGATTTACTGGTCGAAAACGATCAGTGCCGAGAGCCTCGCACGTGGGTTGCGGCCGCTGTACTCGCTGTCGTGGCACAAATGGTGGTTCGACGAACTGTACGACTTCGTATTCGTGCGGCCGACGCTGGCGATCGGGCGCGTGGTCGCGGTGGTGCTCGACCGCGGCCTGATCGACGGCATTATCCACTCGCTGGCGGCGATCGGCAAGGCATCGCCGCGATCGTGTCGGTCGTCGGCGATCGATTGATCATCGACAACGGTGTCGACACGCTGGCCGCGGAGACTTGGAACGTCGGGTTTGCGCTACGAAACGTGCAAACCGGCCGGCTGCGGCAATATGTGATGTTTATCGTCGTCGGCACGATCGTGTTGTTCTTGGTTGCCAGCGTGTGGAGATATGCCGTGGCGGGATAACGAGCTGGGCCGTCCCCGGCCCCGACCAACCGGGGTCGAGGACGACCCGGCTCGCTCCACTCCTGAATCCTGAATCCTGAATCCTATTTTCGCCATGTTTGACATATCAACTCCCGCCGCGTTTCTGAGCATTCTCGTCTTCCTGCCGGCGGTGGTCGCGCTGTTCATTGCCATCGCTGCCGCGTCACGGCGACCAGGCCAAGTGGATTTCCTTGGCGCGATCGGGGTCATGTTCCTGATGTCGCTCGCCATGATCTTCGGCTGGAGCCAGGTCCAGTTTGCGACCGCGACGGCGGGCATGCAGAACAGTTCGCCTTCGATTGGATTCCCTCGTTCGGCATCCACTACATGATGGGCACCGACGGCATCAGCTTTCCGCTGGTGGTGCTGACGACGTTCTTGAGCATGCTCGCCATGGGGGCGAGCTGGCCGATCAAGAAGCACGAGAAGGCCTACTGCGTGCTGTTTCTGCTGCTGGAAACCGGCATGATCGGCGTGTTCTGGCGCTCGATTTCTTCCTGTTCTACGTGTTCTGGGAAGTCATGCTGCTGCCGATGTACTTCCTGATCGGCATCTGGGGCGGGCCGCGGAAGGAATACGCCGCGATCAAGTTCTTCCTCTACACGCTTGCTCGGCAGCGTGTTGATGCTGATCGCCATCCTGATGCTGTACTTCAACAGCGACCTGCGCGAGCTCACGCCCGACCAGCTCGCGACCTCCGGCGCGATCGAGCGCGGGAGCTCGACGCGGCCGGCCAGACGCAGGCCGCCGAAGCAATTCACGCGGCCGCAACACCGCAGCACACGTTCAACATCCTGGCCCTGCAGCAGATCGGCCAGCACACCGAGCTCTTCACGAGCCAGATCCTGTGGGGCAAATCGCTTGAATGGTGGGCGTTTGTGCTGCTGTTCATCGGCTTTGCGATCAAGGTGCCCAGCGTGCCGTTCCACACCTGGTTGCCCGATGCCCACGTCGAGGCCCCCACGCCGATCTCGATGATCCTGGCCGGCGTGCTCTTGAAGATGGGCGGCTACGGCATTCTCCGCATTTGCTACCCGATCTGTCCCGACGGCGGGCTACGACCTGGCCTACGTCGTTTGCGGCGTCGGCGTGTTGAGCATGGTCTATGGTGCGTTCGCGGCGATGGCCCAAACCGACTTCAAGCGGATGGTCGCCTACAGCTCGGTGAGCCACATGGGTTACGTGGTGCTCGGCATCGGCGTGTGGAGCGCGGTCGCCGGCACGGCCTACAACCCCGACTACTGGAAGATGGGCATGAACGGGGCGATGTTCCAAATGATCGCCCACGGCATCAGCTCGGCTGGCATGTTCTTCATGGTCGGCGTCGTGTACGACCGCGTGCATCACCGCGATCTGAACGAGTTCGGCGGCCTGTTCGCCAAGATGCCGGTCTACAGCGGCTTGGCGATCGGCATTTTCTTCGCCGGCCTGGGCCTGCCCGGCCTGTGCGGCTTCATCGGCGAAGTGTTCGTCGTGCTCTCGGTGTGGAACTACAGCACTGGCGCTGGCCGTCATCGCGGCGGCCGTGGTGATCCTCACGGCCGGCTATATCCTGTGGGCGATTCAACGGGTTTACCTGGGCGCCGAATACAAAGGCCCGCACCCCGAAGCGCTCACGCCGATGACCTCGCGCGAGTTGGCGATCGCCGTGCCGCTGTTGGCCTTGGCGATTTACTTCGGCGTCTATCCGCACGCGCTGTTGAAATACATGCAGCCGTCGATCGATCAAGACGGTCGTCGAGCTTGCCGACTGGACGAAGACCAACGAGCCGGCGAAGCTGCAAAAGGCAGCGGCACCGGTTGAGACCGCTGTTGCAGCAGGCAGACGGTAAGGATCTAACCACAGAGGACACTGAGAAGTCGGATCGATCAGAAGGCTCGGCGCGGACGCGATTCCGAAAAATCGCAATCTTACTCTCCTCTGTGAACTCGGTGCCCTCTGTGGCTGAATTCTTCCCACAACGAATAGCGGATAATCCGTGGACTTTCAATCGCTCGTCGACAATCTGCAGTCGAACACGCTCGAGAGCCTCCAGCTCTTCCGGCCGGAGCTGGCGATTTGCGCCACGATCGTCGTGATGCTGCTGGTTCGCGTTGTTCACGTCGGCCAGAAGATCGACCCGTTTTGGCTTCGCGCTCATTGGATCTCTCGTCGCGTTTTACTACGCACTTGCCGACGGGCGGAATCGATAAGTTGGGCGACGTCGGGCGGCAAGAAATCTTCACCGGCATGCTGGTCTACGATTCGCTGACGGTCTTCTTCCGCATGTTCCTGCTGGCGTTCGCGTTCTGGTTCATCATTCTCGTGCGGATGACTGGGCTGGCCGACAAGCAAGACGGCCAGGACTTTTACTCGCTGCTGTTGGGCTCGACGCTCGGCATGTGCCTGATGGCGTCGGCCAACCACTTGATGACGGTCTTCCTGGCGTGGAAATGGCGAGCGTGCCGTCGTACGTGCTGGCCGGCATCCTCAAAGGCCGGCGGCGAGCGAGCGAAGCGGCGCTCAAGTACGCGGTCTACGGCGCCGGCGCCGCCGGCGTCATGCTCTACGGCATCAGCCTGTTGGCCGGCCTGTTGGGCACGGCCCATCTGCCCACGATCGCCGCGAAACTTGCCGCGATGGACATTCCCGCGCATGGCAGCCGGCACGGAGCACGCCGGGTCGCTGATGGTGCTGGTGCTCGCGGGCTTGATGATCATGGTCGGCCTGGCGTTCAAGCTCTCGGCCGTGCCGTTTCACTTCTGGTGCCCGGACGTGTTCGAAGGCGCGTCGGCCGAGGTCGACGCGTTCCTCTCCGTGGCGTCGAAGGCAGCGGCGATGGCGCTGCTTGGTCCGCGTGGCGATCGGCGTGACGGTCGTGCCGCCGGCGGCCACACGTGGCGACCCATCCGCCAACCCCCGTCCAAACGGTCGCCTTCCTGCAAAGCCGCCGACGGCGAACTCGCTTCAGCGAGCGGGCAACCACCAACCGCGATTGACTTCTCACCACTCGCTCCGGTCCGCACGTTCATCGTCTACCTGCTGGCCATCATCGCCGCGGTGACCTGCACGTTCGGCAACCTCGCCGCCTACGGCCAAACCAACATCAAACGGCTGCTCGCCTATTCGACGATCGCCCACGCCGGTTACATGATCATGGCCGTCGCCGCGGCCGTGCAGCTCGCGGGCACAAACGCCGTCTCGGCACAAGAGGCGGTCGCCGCGCTCGTGTTCTACCTGGCCATGTACGTGTTCATGAACCTCGGCGCGTTCGCGATCGTTGCCTTCCTCCGCAGCGCGATCGGGCAGCGAAGAAATCGCCGACTACGCCGGGCTGATTCGCTCGGCGCCGATCGTGGCCGTCGCCTTGGTCGTGATTCTGATCAGCCTGATCGGCATCCCGCCGATGTCCGGATTCATCGCCAAGTTTGGCGTGTTCGCGGCGCTGGTGAACGCCGGCGGGCCGGTGATGATGAGCTTGCTGGTGATCGCCGGCCTGAACACAGTGATCTCGCTGATCTATTATCTTCGCGTGGCCAAGATCGTATCGATCGACCCGGAGCCGGAAACCCGGGGTCCGGTGACCCTCGGCGTGCTGCCCACGCTTTACGTGTTGCTTGTGGCGATCCCGGTTTTCCTCTACGGCATTCAGCCGGGCCGGATATTGGAGATCGCGCATCAAGCCACCCAGCAGTTGTTCATGTAAAGGTCGTCCACTTTGTCGTCCGCTGTATTAACCAAGCCGCCCATGCCTGCCGCCGACTCGATTGCCGCGCTCAACACCGTGCTCGGCGTCGAGCTGCGCTCTTTTCCTCAATACCTGCGCTGGTCGCGGCCGTGGGTGCCGCCGGGGCACGAGGGAGATATTGAAGCGCTCGAGCGAATGGTGAAAGAGCAGGACGCGCTCGCCGAACGGGTTTTCGACGCGATCGACGACTTGGGCGGCCTGCCCGACACCGGCGAGTTCCCCATGGAATTCACCGACACGCACGACCTGTCGATCGACTACATGCTGCGGGAAGCTGTCGGCTACTGCCAGCAAGACGTGGCCGATCTCGAAGCCGCGGCCGCCACGCCGAATCTCGCGCCACAGGCCGCGCCGCTGGTGAACGAGGCGGCCAACATGGCCAAACGGCATCTGGCGACGCTCGAAGCGCTTGTGCCGCCGAAGCCGGTGGTGTAATTGTCCGTGTGGTGGTGCATGGTGCAACTTTTTGACACGCATGCGCACTTGGATCAGCCCGATTTCGATGCCGATCGTGCCGACGTGATCGCACGGGCACGTGCGGCCGGCGTTGAGGACGTCATTGCCATCGGCACCACCGCGGCGACGAGCGCCGTGTGCGTGCGGCTCACTGTCGAATTCGACGGCCTGCATGCGGCGGTCGGCATGCAGCCGAATTACATCGCTGAGGGCGAGCCGGGCGATTGGGATCGGATCGTCGCGCTGGCCGCGGAGCCGGGCGTCGTGGCGATCGGCGAAACGGGCCTCGACCGCCATTGGGACTTCACGCCGTTCGACGTGCAGCAGGATTATTTCGATCGGCACATGCTGCTGGCCGCGGAGCGCGGCCTGCCGTTTGTGGTTCACATGCGCGATTGCGACGACGAGATCTTGGCGATGCTTCGCGAGGCCCATGCCCGCGGGCCGCTCTCTGGCGTGATGCACTCGTTCACCGGTAGCCGGGCGATGGCCGATGAGTGCCTCGATATGGGCCTCTACGTCAGCTTCGCCGGCATGGTCACGTACAAGAAGTCGGACGAGCTGCGGGCCGTCGCCGCGATCGTGCCAAACGACCGGATTCTCATCGAGACCGACGCCCCCTATCTCTCGCCGGAGCCGGTTCGCAAGATCAAGCGTAACGAGCCGGCCCACGTGCGGCACACCGCGGCCTGCCTGGCCGAAGTCCGCGGTGTGAGTCTGGACGCACTTGCCGCTCAAACCACGTCCAACGCCCGGCGACTGTTTCTGGCGACCTCTTGTTAACGGCGCGATTGCGATGATTGCGTAATAATTGGCTGAGCCTCGCGTGCCAAACGAGCCCGAGTGTACGGGTTCGAGGCATTGCGTGACACGTTTGGGGAATAGCCTGTTGGAGCATGTGCCGTCGACGCATGCGCCGGTTTCTTCGACGGTTGATTCGCGGCAATTGTGTTGGCGCCTTGGGGTCGCGCCGGGCGATTGCTGGAATAGTAATCGTCGCCACCGACGGGGCCATTGTTGTAGGCGCCGCTTTGTCCGCCGTTGCACCCGCAGTTGCCACAGCCGCAACCGCCGCAGCCACAACCGCTCGGGCCGGTCCATTGGCCACAGCGATTGCACGGATCGCAGCAGCAGGGCGGATCGTTGTGCCATTCGCTCCAATAGGTTTCGCCGCTGCATCCGCAGCCGCCGCCGCAGAGGCCGTGGTACATCCCACTGCACATTCGCTTGCAGGCATGGAACAAGCCCGTGCAGCATCCGCCCGTTCTGCAACCGCTGTCGCAACCGCACGACGGCTCGCAGCAACTATTGCAGCCGCAACTGGGCTCAGCGCTACACGACGGGCCGGTGCAGCCGCAGGTGGGCATATACGACTCGCAGCCGCAATTGTACGTTTGGCCGGCGAACGAGCGGCCATCGGTGCAATAACTACCACAGCCGCACGGCTCGCAACAGCCGCTACTGCATCCGCAGCTCGGCTCGCAGCCGCAATCAGCGTCACAGCAACCGGTCTGGCAACCGCAGCCGCCGTCGATCCAGCGATTGGGCTCGCAGCCGTCGCAACAATTCCCGTTGCCGCAGCCGCACGGCTCGGTGCCCAAGAACCCGAAGCAATCGAATCCGTAGCTCGCGGAACTAATCACCAGCGCAACGAACAACGACATGGCCTTTAGGCTGAATTGCATGTTTCCCCCTTTTGTACGACTGGGCGATGGACGGCGGCCGCAGAGTTGCGGCCGGATGAGTCGCCAGCGCGTGTTGCGCGAGATGGCCCCCCTTGGAGCGACGCATCGGGTGCGCGTCGTCTCAGGCCAAAACGGCTTGGATATCATCGACTCGGCATCTTGCGCGATGAGAAAAACCGTTACAATCGACCCGGTTTGCCGAGCAGCGGCCGGCCGGAGCGTACGGCAATGCAAGCGCGTGCACTGCCGGTTTCGCCAGTGGCGGTGCGCGATGCAAGAGAAGCACTCGCGTTAGCGGCAGCGGCCGTTCGCGCAGCGCGGAGTGCCGTCCAAGCAATAGCAGCCGGTGGGGCCGTACGTGTCGAACCAGTCGGCAAGGCTCTTGCGCTGGTCGCAGCAAGCGAACGGATCGCGTGCGCAGCCGGTCAGTCCGGCCAGCAGCACGGACACGAGCAAGATGAGGGAAAGGCGATTGGCCATGAGTTCGGTCTCTCTCCGCAGGCGAGTGGTAGTCGTCGCGCGGTGCGATGATTAACATCGACCCTCTGCCGGCGGACCGATAAAGGATTCGACGATTTTCAGACCACTCCATCCACGAGCTGCCATCAGACGGCAGTGACAGCAGAGGAAAACGAGCCCCATGGATCAAGCGGCCAAGAAGTTTTTGGAGCAGATTCTCGAGACGCCCAGCCCCTCCGGCTACGAGCAGCCGGTGCAGGAGATCGTGCGGAAGTACGCCGCCGGTTTCGCCGATGACGTCCGCACCGATTTGCATGGCAACGTGATCGCCTGCGGCAATCCCGAGGCGGTGCTCCGCGTGATGTACGCCGGGCACGCCGATCAGATCGGGCTGATCGTGAGCCACGTCAACGAGAACGGCTACATCTACACGAACACGATCGGCGGCTGGGATCCACAACAACTGATCGGCCAGCGGATGACGATCCACACGGCCAATGGCCCGATTCCGGCCGTGATCGCCCGCAAGGCGATTCATCTCATCGAGCCGGACGATCGCAAGGTCGCCGTGAAGCACAAGGAGTTGTGGCTCGACATTGGCGTGAAGGACCGCGAGGAAGCGGTGTCGGCCGTGCAGGTTGGCGACCCGGTGACGCTGGAGCTGCGGTATCAGGAAATGCGGAACGGCTTCGCCAACTCGCCCGGCATGGACGACAAGGCTGGCCTGTGGGTTGCGATGGAAGCGCTGCGACGGGCGCAGAAGCGCGGCGGGCTCGAGGTGGCGCTGTATGCCGTGTCGACGGTGCAGGAGGAAATCGGGTTGCGCGGCGCGGCGACGAGTGCCTATGGCGTCGAGCCGCACGTCGGCGTGGCGATCGACGTGACGCACGCGACCGATTGCCCCACGATCGACAAGACGCAAGAGGGCGACGTGAAGCTGGGCGGCGGGCCGGTCATCTATCGCGGGCCGAACATGAGCCACGTCGTCGTGGAGCGGTTGCGGAAGTCGGCGGAAAAGGCCGAGATCATCTGCCAGTGGGCCGCCTGCGGCCGCGGCACGGGCACCGACGCCAACGCGATCCAGATCTCGCGGGCCGGCGTCGCGGCGGGCCTGGTGAGCATCCCCAACCGCTACATGCACAGCGCGGTGGAAATGATCTCGCTCGAGGACATCGACCACGCGGCCGACTTGCTTGCAGAGTTTGCACTCGGCATCGAGGCGGACGCCGACTTCACTCCGCGCTGAGTGGGAGCGGACATGCCGGGGTCGAGACTCAAGGTCCGGACGCGATCTGCGTTTCATTTCGTGGATTATCGCCATCGATGATCTAATCCTGCGGCTCTGGTTTTCGAGTGGGACCCTCGGTGTTTGGCCAAAGATGATCTAAAGTCGGTTCGGGGTTTTGAACACCAATGCCGCGGAGCCGCCAATACCATTGGCCGAGCGGCCCGAAGCCGAGCCGGACGGCCTCGCCGCCCATGTCGCGAAAGGCACGTCGCACCGTAATCAAGCGGAAGCCGTAAGCAGCGGTTTCGTTTTCAACATGGGTGAAACGTCGGGCCGAGGGCCAGCGCCTGGACGAGCCAGCGGGCGGCATCGTCGCGTTCGTGGCTGGGTCGTCCGATGGATTTGGGAGCGGAGAGCTCGTCGGCGGAGGGGGCGGACGTGTCGGCGTGCCAACGGAGGATCGGCGGGCCGGCAGCGTCGGCCTTGCCAGGATCGCCGTTGCTGGCGGACTCGATCGTGAAGGCGAGGCCGGTGGTGTCGGCGGCGAGGTTGCTCTTGATGGGGAGCATGAGCCGGCGATTGCCGTCGCGCGGATCGCGCGTGATGAGCCAAGCGGCGCGCGAGGAATTGACGAACTCCAGGCTGCCGTTGGCACGATAGAGGACACTGCCGTCCTTCTTGCGCAAGTGGCTGACGGCGACGACCGCGAGGCGGCGCTCGCGGGCAAGCGCGGCGAGCGGTTGGAGCAATCGGCGAACGTCGGAACTCGAATTCTCGCTGCCGGCGAGGTACGCGCTGACGGGATCGACCACGAGCAAACGACAATTGTGGAGCGCGTCGAGTAGTTGCTCGATGCGTTTGAGGTCGCGGCGAAGTCGGGCGGAACGCGGCTCATCGTGATCGGCGTCGAGATCGACGCGGGCCGGGATGGCGTAGATGCGGCGGCAGTCGGCGCCGAGCGCTTCGAGACGCGGCCGGACGGTATCGGCGAGATTGTCGTCCGCGGTGAGGAGCACGACGGACGAAGGAGGCGTGGGAACGGCGGGAGCGGGAGGAAGAGGGGGGCGGACGGGAGCGACGTCGCCTGGTTGGTCGGTTGATTCGCATCGTGGGAGTTCGTTGTGGCCGACGACGCGAACGAATGGGCTGAATCGAGTTGGTGATCGGGCCAAGGCGTGCCGCGGGAGACGCGGGCGGCGAGGTCGAGCGTGAGGAGGCTCTTGCCCAGCCCGGTGTCGCCCACCAACAGCGTGAGCCGGCCGATGGGGATGCGTCGCGGCCAGAGCCAGTCGACGGGCGCGGCGACGACGTCGGCCAGCTTGATCACGCCGGCGATGCTGGTGGGTCGTACGAAAGTGTACGGGCTGTAGGGGCGATCGCCCCGGTCAGCAACGTGGATCATGCGGTCGAGGTTCCTGTTAGCAAGGGGCCGGTGGCAGGGAGTGGAAAGGTCGGAAACTCAGTTCCTGCCGCCTGTTGCCCGAAACGGCTTTCGCGAGCGCCATGTGGTGGCTGGGGCCGGAATGTGTTCATGCGTATAGTATCTTGAGTTGAGGGTAGCGAATTGGCGCGTGAAATCAAGCGCGGATTTGGCCACCCTGGACCGGCAGCAAATCAGGTCCCACGAGAACGCCGAGTCCGGCGTGAAATTGCCGCCGGTCGGCCTGCAAAGGGGCGGGCCCGTGTTGCGTTCACGCATCGGCTGGCGATGGGATTCGACCTTGCCACCTTGGCCGTGTAAATCGACGCGGTGCAGACGTTCGGCAAATGTCGGGAGTGTCCGGCCCAGCCAAGCGAGGACGACGCCTCGGCAACGCTGGCCGTGATCGCCACGTTCTTTGGTGGCGAGTCTCGTATCGGCTGCCTTCCCACGACGGCCATTCACTTCTACAAGCGGCTCGGCTTGTGGGACGAAATGGCCAAGCAGATACTAGAACGGCTCGACCCCGACCGTGGCGAGCTTAAGCGGCACAGCCCGAGCGATATCTGGCGATTCTTGGGCTACCTCCTGAAAATCTACCCCGACCTAGCCGACCTTCAAAAGTCGCTGCAAATGCACGCCCTCAGCGACAGCGAGTTTTTCCGGCAAAAGCAATGACTGAGCCCGTCACTAACGCCGATGTCGTCACTGCCGTGCACGAGCGGTTCGATTGCACTCACGTCCTGGTCGGCTCCTGGACAGACGATGGCGGCCGAGAATGGATCGGCGTGGCAACGGCGGCGGATCCCCGGCCAGACGCCGGAACGACGTGGACGATGTTGGGCTGCGGTGCGACACGCGAGGCGTTGTTGAAGCACGTTCGGACGGTCCAGCTGTGACCGATCGCCGCTCGGAGTAGAAACGCGGTGACCCTCAACATCGCCAACCACAACGCCCTGCAGCTGCCGATCGACTTCGTGACGGAGCGGATTGCCTTCCTCTCGCGGACCGGGGCCGGCAAGTCCGGCGGCATGCGTGTCCTGGCCAAAGAAATGACCCGTGCCGGCCAGTTCGTCGTGATAGTGTCCTGCGTTCTCTCCGTTGCCAGCCCAGGACACGCCCTCCTACTGTTCGAAGGGTGTAGCCAAAGTGGGCTTTCGTAGCAACGATGATGTTGTCATCGAAGTGATTGCGCAACTGCAGAGGTCGCCGCCACCGCCTTCAGTTTCCGTAAGCTGAAACTCGCTGAAGTTTGTCCAACCGCGGGCAGTTCCCGCTATGCCGAATTGCAGTCGGTGTGCGCTACGAATGGCACGTAGTTCTTCGTAACCCTTTGCAGCCACGCCGTTAAGCATCGCTGCTATAGCACTGCATTCGTAGCGCTACGTCGGTGTGCGAACCAACTGGATTTAACCGCGTCCGAGGTTTGTTGGTCCGCGTTTCATCGACCGCGATTCGACTCCTTGTGACAGCGTTGATTCGATAGCGATGCTTAACCCCTATCTACCAACAAGTTACAGAGATCTACGTGCCATTCGTGTGCGCTACCTCAGCAGGAATCGCGGTCGCAAGAAGGGCGCGTCGAGCAATCGAGGCTCCGGTCCAAGACTGCGGCCGTTGGCGGACCGCCTGGAATCTCGTCTGTGCCGGTCAGGGCTGCCGAAGGTCTCGGTCCAGTGATGTCAAAAAGCTCCCCAATTGATGGCAGTCTAACACTTTGAATTCCGCCATGAGTTTAAGTATGCCGCAGCCAGGAGAACTGCAAAGTCACGAATTGAGCAAGCGGAGCCCGAGGTCAGGGTTCCAGGCGATGTAGTCGGCGGCAGCTCGGACCGGTAGCTTGGGGTCGGAGCGGAGTCGGTGGATCGAGAGGGCGGCATTGTTGATGGCTGCCAGGCAGGCGGAGAGGCCAGGCCGCCGGGTGTGGTGGCGGTCTTCGTCCCACCACCGATCTTTCAAGAAGTGGAGGCCGTTTTCCAGCCGCCAGTGGTCGCGGACGTACCGCAAGAGGTCCGCAGCGGTAACGCTGTCAGGATCGAGGCTTGAGACGAAATACCGCACGTCGCGCGAGAGAACTTCGCCGGCGGTGGTGCAAACCTCGCGATCAACACGCAGCGCTATGCGGCAACCGGGCAGGTCGAGTCTTTCGCGGATGTAGTCGGCGTTCTCCAGGTCGACCCATAACCGGCGGGTTTCTTCGAGAGCCCCCTTTTATTCGTCGAGTGCGCAGCCGGTGGACGCTCGGTGGCTTGGGCAAAGCAGTTTTCGAGCACGTCGAGCGTGTCTCCCTGATTGGCTTTGACTTGCAGCAGATAGTCGCGACCGTGACCACAGACGAGCTCGGCCAAGGGGCGCTGAGCGAAGATCGCATCCCCGGTGAACAACCGCAGCATCGGGTAGGCATCGAGAAGCTCCTCAAGATGTCGCCTGAGGAGTGTCGGTTCGTTGGTCTTCTCGGCCCCCGTCGACCATTGGCCGACGACGGCTTGCAGATCATGCACAAACACGTTGAGCATGTGCAGCGGATCGCCAGCGTCGTCGAGCCCTTGTTTGGCCGTCTTGCCGTCCACGGCGACCACCCCCTCTGTCGTCTTGTCGGCCAAGCAGGCTTGCATCCAGACGGAGAGCGCGGCTTGAAACTCCGCCACGCGGCACTTGGCGAGCGTGCGGCTGATGGTGGTGGCGCAGGGCGGGTCGTCGCGGTCAAAGCCCAACGGCTCGCGGAGTCGGTCCCAATGGATCGTCGCCCAACGGACCAGCACTTCCATTTCGCGAATCCGCGCCAGCATCCCCAGCAACATCAGCACGACCATCCCGGCAAACGGATGCCGCACGCCACGTGCCGAACGCGGATCGTCCAACCGAGAAAAGGCATCCAGCAACGTCGCTGCATGCATCGAAGGCTCCTTCCTACAGAAAAGATGCCCCCTGCGGCTTTCAACTACGCCACCTTGGTTCCGCCGGTTCGGGAAAAACTACTTTGCAGTTCTCCTGATGCCGCAGCCAGAAAACTTGACGGCGAGTGGACTTGCGCTGCGGAGGTGCGGAAAAATCAACAATATGAGAGACGGCCAGCAGCCGCTCGGAAACATCCACGGCAGCAAGCGAATTGGGCATCGCCTGCCATGGCGAGGACCACCTTCCTTTAATCTTCAGCCGAGTTTTCCATTTGTTGCTGCTACTACTCCTGGCCCGCCTCATTTTCTAACTGTTCGAGACATTGCAGTCCTGAGGATGGCAAATGGGGCTGGTCTTGATGAACAACTCCTTCAAATCGGGCGTAATTTGTTGAGGATTGGATCCACCTGTTCATTTGAAGGAGCGATTTCATGACAGCAACAGTCAAAGCGCGTTACAAGATCACAAACTGGAGAACCTATAACGAATCGTTGATGCGACGGGGCGACATTACTTTCTGGTTCGACGAGGACGTGATCGCTGCCTGGGAGCATGACAACGACGAACCGAAAGTCGGTCGCTCATTTACTTACAGCGACTTGGCCGTCGAATGCTTGCTGGCATTGCGAGAGCTGTTTCGGCTGCCGTACCGCCAAACCGAAGGGTTGGGACGTTCGCTGGTGAAGTTGATGCAAGCCGAGGTCGCAATCCCTGACTACTCGTCGCTGGCCGAGCGGGCCGCCAAGTTGAGCATTTCGCTGTCCGTCACTGCTCGCAAAGGTCCGATCGACGTGTTGGTCGACAGTACCGGACTGAAGGTCTTCGGCGAAGGCGAATGGAAGATGCGCAAGCATGGCAAAGGCAAACGCCGCACCTGGCGAAAGCTGCACCTGACGGTGAATCCCGACACGCAGGAGATTGAAGCGGAGGTACTCACCGAGAACAGCGGTCACGACGCGGATCAAGTCGACGACTTGCTCGATCAAGTGCATGGGCCAATTGATGCGTTTTACGGCGACGGCGCCTACGACCAGTGGAAAGTGTACGATTCGCTCTCCGAACGAAAGATTCAACCGACCATTCCGCCGCGGCGAAATGCCAAGATCAAACTGCACGGCAACGCCCGCCAGACCGCGCTGGTACGTGACGAAGCGATCCGCGGCTTTCGGCGAGTAGGTCGCAAGCAGTGGAAAAAAGATATTGGCTATCATCGCCGCAGCCTCGCGGAAACCGCGATGTTCCGCATCAAGTGTTGCTTCGGAGATAAACTGAAAAACCGAGAACTTCCCAATCAGCGGGCCGAGGTCCGAATCAGAAGCAGAATCCTCAATCGCTCCACCCAACTCGGAATGTCTCATTTTGAGTGGAGTTAGTCAACAAGGCCAATGGGGCTCGAGGTGCGTCGAGACCTCCGCGTTCAGCTGCCATAGACGCCGCCGTTGACGTCCAATGTTGCGCCGGTGATGAACCCATCGTATTCGCTGGCGAGAAATGCCACGGCGACGCGCCACATCACCAGGGGATCCAGCGCGGCCCAGAGGGATATCAGCGATCGTTGCCGCGGCCGATTCTGGCGTCGTGTGTGTGTCGTGGAATGCGGTGCCAAGGATCAAACCGGGTGCAACCGCGTTGACGCGAATGCCGAGTGGTCCAAGTTCTCTTGCCAGTGAACGAGTTTAGGTGAGCACCGCACCCTTCGCTGCCGAGTAGGCGAGCGAGCCGGCATGGCCGCCCATGCGACCGGCGAGAGATGCGAGGTTGACGATGCTGCTCTGCTTCACTGCGCTTAGGTTCGGCAAGGCACAGCGAGTGACGAGCATCGTGCTGGTAAGATTGACGTCGAGCGTACGCTGTCAAAAGACAAGGTCCAACTCCGCCAGCTTGCGCCGACCGAGCAAGTCGCCGGTATTGTTGATCAGGATGTCGAGTCCGCCGAGAAAGTCCACCGCACGGCCTAGCATGTCGTAGCCTTCCGCATCGTTTGTCAAGTCGGCCGAGAAGCATTCTGCGCACGCCAACGGGAGCCATTTGCTTCAGAGCCTCAGCTCCTTCAACACTGGTATGATAATGGATGGCGACATCGCAGCCCTGACGCAGCAAATCTTCGGCTATCTCCCGTCCCAGGCCTTGTCCGCCGCCGGTTACCAGCGCCGTTTCGACTGCAGTTTCCCCATGTCAGTCCGCTTCCTTCACGTCGAGTTGTTGAAATTTCGGTAAAGGCCGTAAAGGCCCCATGACGAATAGCACGAGGCTCGCCGCAATAAGGGGCATGACGCCGTAGGCGATGAACACGGGCGTGTAGCCGTATTGGTCGATCATTCGCCCGCTCAACCAGCTGAATAGCATCCATCCGAATCCAGATCCCATGCTGGCCAGCCCCCAGACTGAAGCGACCATGTTCTTCGGGACGACGTCGGGTGGGAATGCCAGCGCATTACTATTGCACCCCGTGTAGCCAAACGTCGCGACCGAAATCAAGGCCACTGACATCCACACATTCGTGACCAGGATCGCTGGAATGGCCGAGGTCATCAGTAGGGAGAAAATGCCAAATACTGTTTTCCGTGCGATGGAACTGGGCATACCTCGGCGGATCAGGTGGCCAGTCAGCCAGCCCCCGACAAGGTTTCCGAGGTCGGCGGTGACGAACGGAATCCAGGCCGTCATGCCGATTTTCGCAAGATCGAAACCGTGGACGCTCTTTAGATATTGGGGAAACCAAAAGATATAGAAATACCAAACGGGATCGAGAAACGCTTTGGACAGCATGAGCACGCTGAGAAACCTAGTTCGAAGCAATCGCCACGGCGGCGCTCGGACGTACGGCCACTTCGGAACGCACATTCATGGGGGTGTGATAGATAGACCACCAGGCGATCAACCAAGCATAGCCAGCCAATCCGACGCAGACAAACGCTGTCTGCCAATTGAATTGCAACACGAGCCACGCGACCAATGGCGGAGCAGCAACAGCGCCGATGGCTGCCCCGCTATTGAAGATGCCGGCGGCTAGTGCGCGCTCGTGCGTGGGAAACCATTCGGAAACGATTTTCACGCCGGCTGGCCAATTGCCAGCCTCTCCCATGCCGAGCAAGAAACGAAAACCGGCGAGCGACCAAGGCCCAGTAACTAGTCCTTAAGCAAGCGAAGCTTTCACGCTGATTGCATAAAAATACTCGAAACCACCCCTGTTTTACGGGTATCATGGGCACACAGTGCAAGCCCACCCCACGACACAAGGAGGATTTCGAGTGAAACACAGTATACCGAAACGTCTGCGGCAAGCCCAGCGACGCATCGAGCAACGGTTGGCCGGGCCGCGTGCCGATCAGGGAACGCCCATGTTTACGGCGTCGAACATCCGTTTCGAACTGGCCGACAAGACCCGAGGGATCGGCGTGGGCGGCATCGGCGTGGTGCATCGACTCGCTCGGGAAATCGGGCTGATCGAGGCCATCGATCGCCGCCTGCACCTGCTGAAAATCCACAGGCCTTATCACGAGTCGGACCACGTGCTGAATCTGGCCTACAACGCCTTGTGCGACGGCACCCGGCTGGAAGACGTCGAGTTGCGCCGCAATGACGAGGCCTTCCTCGACGCCTTGGGCACGGAGCGGATCCCCGATCCCACCACCGCCGGCGACTTCTGCCGTCGGTTCGACGAAGGAGACGTCCGCTCGCTGATGCGGGCAGCCGACGACGCGCGGCTGAACGTTTGGGCCCAGCAGCCGAAGAAGTTTTTCGACCGCGCCACCATCGACCTCGACGGCACGCTGGTGGTCACCACCGGCGAGTGCAAAGTCGGGATGGACATCTCTTACAAGGGCACTTGGGGCTACCATCCCTTGTTGGTCACTCTGGCCGAAACCGGCGAAGTGCTCCGCGTGGTCAATCGCTCCGGGAATCGGCCCAGCCACGAAGGAGCCGCCGAGGAGGCGGACGGGGCCATCGCCTTGTGCCGTCGCGCGGGCTTCCGCAAGATCGTGCTTCGCGGTGACACGGCCTTCAGCCAGTCGGAGCAGCTCGACGCCTGGGATGCCGAGGAGGTGAGCTTCTACTTTGGCTTCAAGGCCCTGCCCAATCTGGAGGAAATCGCGGAAAACCTGCCGAACACGGCCTGGCAGAAGCTCCTCCGCGAGCCGCGTTACGAAGTGCGGACCGCAGCGCGGCAGAGACCCAAAAACGTGAAGCAGCGGATCATCCGCCGCCGCGAGTTCGAGGTTCTGCGGCTCCAGAGCGAGGATTACGCGGAGTTTGAATACAGGCCCACGGCGTGCGAGCAGTCGTACCGCCTGATCGTGCTCCGCAAGAACATTTCGCACGAGAAGGGCGAGACGCGGCTGTTCGACGAGATTCGCTACTTCTTCTACATCACCAACGATTGGGCCGTCGATGCCGAGGACGTGGTGTTCGAGGCCAACGACCGCTGCGATCAAGAGAACTTGATTGCTCAGTTGGCCGGCGGAGTGCGGGCGCTCTCGGCACCGGTCGATAATCTCTACAGCAATTGGGCCTACATGGTGATGACCGGCTTGGCGTGGAACCTCAAGTCGTGGTGGGCGTTGTCGTTGCCGGAGGATGGCCGCTGGGGCGAAGCGCATCGGCGCAGAAACAGGAAGTGCTGCGGATGGAGTTCAAGACGTTCCTCTGCGCCTTCATCAAGATTCCCTGCCAGATCGTCCGCACGGGCCGCCAGCTGATCTACCGCGTACTGAACTATCACCCACGCTTGCCGGTGTTCTTCCGCTTGTGCCGGACGTTGCGTTGTTGACGGAGCCGCCGATGAAGCCGGAGTCTGGATGCTCCGGTCCGCCGCCACCCTGAACCACACAGACGTGTCAACGAGTCGCGAAATGAAGCAACCCAGAATTCGACAACTCCCCCCCGACGCCGACCGCGTCAGGCCGGTCGTGCACGCACTGGCCAACCCCAAAAATACAACGCCAATTACCCATTAACGTTCGCTTGTTTAAGGACTAGTGCGTGCAGAATCCCAGCGGTAGACCACCAGGCCATGCAAAGTGCATAGCCAATTCGACTGCCGAGACGATCCAGCAGTGGTCCGGAAATGCCGTTCGAAACCGTGTACGCGAGCATGAAGGCTGAGAGCACGTAGCCGTAAGCCTCATTACTCATGTGGAACTCGTCGCGCAAAGCCGGCGCGACGACCGAGAGAGTCTGGCGATCGAGATAATTGATTACTGTCGCAGAGAACGCAAATCCGATCATCACCCAACGCATGCGCCGGTCGATCCGCGCTCGAGCACAAGGTCTGGGTCGGACTCATGTCGACTTGTCTTAACACGAGTATGTATCTTGAAACTTCCTGAATAGGAAAAACACAGCTACGGCTCCGCACCTTTCATACCAGCCACAGGAAGGAGCCGTCGCATGGAAGTGGAGGTTAAGTATTCCAGTGCAGTGACAAATTGATCCTACTTGGTGACCCCTATTTGGCTTCGTCCGGGGCTGCGGCGGGTGGAGTGTCGGCGAACGCCTTGAGGATTCGGTCGAACACGCCGCTCTTGAGTTTGACGGCCGATCCGATCGTGGCGACAGCCAGGGCCACGACCAGAATCGCGTTGAACACGAAACGCCCCAGGCCGCTGCCCACGGCGTCGCCGATATAGCTCCGCTTGTTATTCATGATTAGAAACAATACGTAGGCGATCGGCAGCATCGTGAAGCAGACGGCCGAGGCGGCGATCGGGAACCAGATGGGCAGGCTGGTCACGACGCCCAGGATGCCGATGGCGGGTACCAGGGCGAATATGCGGAACCGCCATTTGGTGTACTCCAGCCCGAACATTTCGCAAACGGTGAAGCCGCAGACGACCATGTGGGCGCTGATCGCACCACAGGCCATTCCGATTAGCCCCAGATCGAAGATCACGCGGCCGGCACCTTCGCCCACCACGCCTTGCAGCGACACGGCGGCATCGAGGGGCCTCATGGCGGTACGGACCGTCTCGTTGGTCGGATCGTAGACGCCGCTGACGGTCATCGCCAGAATCACAAACGAAGTAGCCAACACGAATGGCAGAAACATCGACATGCCGAGGTCCCAGCGCGCCAGTCTCTTGTGACTGGGACCCCAGCCTTTGGCCAACAGCGAGTAGGGATAGAGAAACGTCATGTTGATGCCGACGGCCGCGCCGAGCATACCCAATACGAGCGTGACCGAGCCTTCCGTTTTGGGTATCCCGTAGTAGCCGACGAACCCTTTGCCCAACTCGGTCCACTGGATGTTCACCGCATTGGCAACGACGACGATACCGAAGGCCAGAATAACCAGGGCGATCACTCCGCGGAGGAACCACTCGTAGAGCCTGATTCCCAACGCGCTTGTGCCGTAGCTCCAGGTGGTGAAGATATTCACCAGCAAAATCGATCCCCCGGCGACAAAGCTGATGATGAGTCCGGCGGTCGTGTAGTCACCCCACACGCCCGCTTGGCCTTCGGCGACGTGGCACTGGATACTCCCTAGGTCGGCCAAGTCTCGGACCGCGCCCGCCGCCAAACCGTATTGGGGGAAGTGCCAGATGACCGACGCCATGATCGTACCCAGCGCCCAGAGAAACACCAGAAATTTGCTTGTCTCGCGCCCGAATGCGCGATAGGGACGCTCCTGAGTGGTCAGCACCACGTTGCTCAGCGCGGCCATCATGCAGACGCCCAGCAACATGGCCACCGGCTGAATCCACAGCAGCTTGTAGCCGAACAAAGCGCCGGCCACTACGGAGGCTGCAGCGCTACCGGCGCCAAGTGTCATGGCGCTTTGGAGTAGGCCAGGACCGGTTCGCTTGAGATACCCACCGGCTCGGGCAAGGAACGGCTGGGACTGCAGGGCCTCTAGCTGGACGATCTCCGCTTGGAGCTTCTCCGGGTCCCACTTGGCCGTCATCGGAAGACCTTTGTTCGGTTCAGCCATGGAGTGTTTTCTCCCAATTGTCTCGAAAAGCGATCTGATCGGCCGACTCGAATCCGAATAGCTTGCCCTCTGTCATTCCTGGCACGTGGACCGTCCATTGGGACGCTTGCCACGAGGTAAAAGGGGACATGCCACGTCCGTTCAATCCGACGTGCGCAGTGCCGATTGTGACGTTAAGTTCGTGTGAGATCTAGCGGACGCGGGGAACATCCGTGTCGCTCAGTGGTTTGTCGCCGGCTAAGGAACTAGGCTTCCAGCAAGCCGCGGAGCGTGGCAAAGTCGTTCTTCAAGGCCGCAAGATTGGCGGCCGCGTCGCCGTTCGGGAGATATTCGACGTGGACCGAGACGGGACCGGCGAAATCGCTCCTGCGGACCATTTTGAAAAACTTTGGATCGACTTGTCCGGTGCCGAACGGCACGTGTTGGCTCTTGCGGCCGTTCCAGCGAAAGTCTTTCATCGAAAGCGCGCCGAGATGCGGTTTCATGAGGTCGAAGTACACGGGCCAGGCCTCGCCCCCTTCGACTGTCGCATGGCGGATGTCGAAAACGCAACTGATTGCGCTGTTCGGGTAGTCTTTGATGAGGCTGTGGAGATCCCATAAGGTCGCGCCCACGTTCTTTGCGCCGGAATGATTTTGATAGATCGCGGCGATGCCGATTGCACGATTCATCTCGACAATGTCGCGAATTACCGGCGGCAGCTCCATCAGCTGCGGATAGATCGGCTGATTCAAGTCGTAGTTGTAGAAGCCGAGTCGATATCGTTGGATGCCGAGCTGCTTTGCCGCGCGGAGCATCGGCTCGGCATGTGGCTCGTCGGCGCGGAGTACGTCGGTTGTCAGGATCGTGATTTCGAGTCCGTGTTTGGCGAGCACTTCGCACAGCGCCGGCAATTCGTCGGCTGCGCGCTCGGGATGAATGTAGCTGTCTTTCTTACGGGCGGTCACTTCAATGCCGTCGAACCCGGCCTCGGCGATGCACGTCGCCAGTTGTTCGTAATCGTATGCGTCCAAGTACTTGGTAAAGGCGCAGTATTTGTAGCGCCGTTTCCGCTCGTTCGCAGCAAGCAAATATTTGGGCAGCGCGGCGGTCGCCACGGCCGCGAGCGACCCAAGTGCAAACCGGCGGCGGTCGATTGTGGGGAGTATTTCGTTCATCATCGGAGCTCCTGAACAGCGCGCCACGCCGCTGCATGAAATTGGACGAGAACAACCAAACCTTCAATAGGACGGGCATGGCGAATTCTCGCAATCCGAAATATCAGAATCCAACTCCGATTTTGCACCACCCATTGACGGGGCTGTCCTGAGCATTCCCAACCTGTTTAAGATGCAATGGCCCAAGCGGGGTTCGCCGATTCGTGACGTTCCTCCGCCTGGAACGCTCTTCGGACGATCGGAATTCACGTGGCGAAGATTCCGCACATCGCGCTATTGATTGAAACGTCACGCGAGTATGGGCGCGGCTTATTGCGAGGCGTCGCTCGCTACCATCAGGAACGCGGTCCCTGGTCGATTTACTTTGAGCCGCACGGCCTCAACGAGCGGCCACCTTCGTGGCTCAAGCACTGGCGCGGCGACGGCATCCTCGCTCGGATCGACGACCAACGGATGGCCGACGTGATCCTGGCGACGAGGCTGCCAGCCGTCGACGTCCGCGGCGCGCTCGCCGAGCTGCCGATTCCATTTGTCGGCCTCGACAATCGACCGATTGCCAAACTGGGTTTCGAGCACTTGGAACAATGCGGCTTGAAACACTTTGCATTTTGCGGGACGCCGCGCGGTGAGAACCCGAATCAAGATTGGCGATGCGACTTGTTTGTGGAGCAGGTCGAAGCTGCGGGAAAGAAGTGTAGTGTATTCCTCGGCGGTCGGCGGCGGCGGGGAACGATGTCCTGGGAGCAAGAACAGCAGCAAATCGCTCGCTGGCTCAGGGGACTCCGCAAGCCCGTGGGGATCATGACGTGCCACGACGATCGGGGGCATCAGGCGCTGGATGCCTGCCGGCGGGCCGGGCTCAAAGTTCCCGACGACGTGGCGGTGATCGGCGTCGACAACGACTCGCACCTCTGCAACATGTGTACGCCGCCGCTCACCAGCATTGACGTTAATCCGAGCCGTGTCGGCTATGAGGCAGCGGCTCTTCTGACGCGGCTTATGCAAGGGGCAGCACGCCCGGTGCGCCCAGTGCTGCTGGGACCGCCTCGCGGCGTCGTGCCGAGGCAATCGACGGACATCCTGGCGATAGAAGACGACGACGTGGCCGCGGCACTGCGGTACGTCCGTGAACATGCCACCGATGGCATTTTCGCGAGTGACGTGATTTCCAGTGCAAAACGGTCGCCGAGCACCCTTGAGCGGCGATTCAAATCGACGCTCGGACGGACGATCAAAGCGGAGATCACGCGCGTACGTCTCGACCGGGCCAAGCTTCTGTTGCAGGAAACCGACCTAGCCATTGGCAAGGTGGCAACCCGCGCCGGCTTTTCCGAGCCCAAGTACTTTTGCGAAGTCTTTCGCAAAAGCGAGGGACTCACCGCCGGAGCCTACAGAAAGAAATTTCGCCAATAGTGCGATTCGGCGATACCCATCTTTCGGTTGTCGAAAAATCGGAACACAAATCCAAATAACTGGACCACTGAATTTGAACCAGCGTATAGGATGAAGAGTGCAGAAAGTCATTCGACAATCTGCCACAGTTTTGCGGGGCAGTGTGTGTTGGCCTGCCACGCAAAGTGCGACTAAGCGGAAACCCGATCGACTATTCACCTCGATCGCTCCTCGATATTTACTTTTCCACCTGGTGTTGTTAAAGGGCGGAGGTTCCTGCTGATGATCAGTTCATGGTTCCCACGGAAATCGTTGCGCGTACGCACGGCGTCCGTCGTTATTCTTATGATCAGCGCGGTCGTCATGACGTCGCCGGCATTTGCGTTGGTGAAGGTCTTCGATGGTTTCGGCGACGCCGACCTGGACAACAACGGCATTCCCCTCGAACCTGCGGACGTGGACGTCAGTAGTTCCGGTGACGGCACGGTCGGACCGTATGTTGCATTGGGCAATGGCGGATCGCCGCTGGTATACCCGATGGATACGATGGTCGACGAAGTGACAGCGGTGGAGAACGCCTCGGACACTGGCATCCGTTGGTATTCGATCGGCGGCTGGACCAGTGGAACGACGCCCGATCCTCGGGCGGCGGTTGGCATTTTGAGTGACGCCGCCGGTGCCCTGCCCGAAGCAAATCCGTCGATCGGCTACAACCATTCCATGGCCGACAGCCCGGGGACCCGGTACTCCGAGGCAATCGATGACGGGCTGGCGCTCGCCTTCGACAGCAAAGGCCGCGGCAATGCAGCAGCAGGATTCTTTAATAATCGTGTCGAGTTAGGGCCCGAAGTCGGCGACGAGGTGCGGGTGAACTTCGACTTCCGCCTGTGGTTCAGCGCGTCGGCGATCAACACGAATACGGGAATTAACGAGATTCCGGCAATTGGTGAGATCCGCTTCGGTATGTATCAGGACACCGACAATCAGCTTGGACAAACGAATGCAGTCGCGGCAGTGGATTCAACCTCGGCAGTCTGGGGACAGGAAAACGGCAACTTCCGCGGTGACGCGGGGTCGGTCGGCGCCAGCGGCGATCATGGTTGGTTCGTGCGACTACCGATCGACGATTCACAAAACTCTAGTTTCGACCAATTGCCTGCCGAGAGTATCGGCCGCATCAATGAGGAGACCAACGAAGGATCTGCCAGCGATCTTCGCATCCTGAACGGCTCCACCGACTTCGTGGCGGCGGCTCCAGTGGGTTTTCCATTTATGGACGTCAACAAAGTGTACAACCTTTCGCTGAGCCTCAAGCGGTACGACGATCCGGCGACGGAGGGCTCACAGGGCGACACGATTTTCGCAACAGTGACCGTCACTGAACGCTCGTCGGGCACCCAGTGGAGCTTCAGCGGTTTCGATCCAGTAACTAACCCCACCACTTTATTGCCCGACGGAATTAGCAGCGACTCCTGGGACTACTTCGTGATGTCGACGGCCGGTCAATCGACCTCCGATGATTTCGACTGGCTGATCGACAATTTCACGGTGGAAGCCTTCGGTAGCAACGCTGTGGGGTTGCCGGGCGACTATAACAACGACGGATTCGTCAACGCCGCGGACTACACGGTCTGGCGAAATCATTTGGGCGATTCGGACGAGACTAGCCTAAACAACAACGGCGATGGCGGCGACGTTGGGCCGAGCGACTACACGTTTTGGAAGCAACATTTTGGAGACTCAAATCCCGGAGCCGGCGGTGGAGGCCTGGGCTCCAATGCGGTGCCTGAACCGGGCACTCTCGTCATGTTGTTGACGCTTGTTAGCGCATGTGGATTTTGGCGATCGCACTGGGAAAGGTAACCCGAGTGCGCGGAACTGGACTGGGAACTAAGTGTATGGAACGACGTCGGATTCGTTGCGAAAGGATTACCTGGAAGCATTCTTTTTGGGAGAAAGTCTAATGATGTGCCACGGTTTGAAGCATGTATGTGTTGTTGGGGCGGCTGGCTGCATCCTGGCTGGCGCTTGGCTGGCGCTGGCGCCACTGGCCCGGGCGACGCTGATCGTCGACGACAGTTGGGCGGACGGCGGCCGCGATAATGGCGCTGATGCACTCGACAGTAACTGGTGGACCTCCGCTTCCTCCAGTGGCATTGAAGTCTCGACTGGTTCGCTGGGATTGGTCACCGGATCATCTGGGCGCGGGATTCACACGGTCTTTCCGACTCAAACACTGGCCAACGTCGGTGACTGCCTCACCGCAACCTACACGTTCACGACGCCTGACACCGTGGGCTCACGGTCGTCGGCTTCTTTTAAGGTTGGTCTCTTCGACACGTTGGGACTGCGCATTGGATGCGGACATTTCTGCGAGTTCGAGCAGTCCGAACGATCTCTATGGAAACGCGGCCAACGCAGTCCCTGGGGTGCCCGGCTTCATGCTGGACATGGACGTGAACGACGGCACCGACGATTTGAATTTCCGCAAAAGTGATGTAGCAGCCGCTACCGGTCGCCTGTTGGGTACAAATACCGGTTTCGTCAACGTCCCTTCGAGCGGACCCGACAATGCGTATGCGTTCGCTCCCAACACGCAGTACACAGGATCATTTACGATCACTCGGATCAGTGCCACGGAGATGGAGCTGGCGGGTGCGTTGGATTCAGCAACTCACTCCGTGACGAGCACATTCGACTCCGCCAGTTTCGGCATGCTCGCTTTCTGGGCAAATTCGAATAATTTTGGTTCGTCGAACACTCCCGACACGGCCGACAACGGGATCGATTTCTCGAATATCAAAGTCGAGTTCTGCGCTGGTGTTCCCGAGGCAAGCAGCATTTGCCTGGCGTTGTTGGGCGCAATCGGGACGCTGGCACAGAATACGACACGGCGGCGTCGCGTTTAGCGCGGACAAGGCTATTCGGACACGACGTTGCGATAGGACGCAAACCTGTAGGGCAAGAACCATGACGCTCGATTGGACGCAATCGTATGGAGGAGTCGCCATGAAGAAAATTCGGCGCTGCACCATCGCGGCGCAGCGCGGAAGTGGTTTCACGCTGGTTGAATTGCTAGTGGTAATTGCGATCATCGGCATCTTGGTGGCGCTGCTTCTGCCGGCGATTCAGGCGGCGCGGGAGGCGGCGCGGAAGATGTCGTGCAGCAACAATCTCAAACAGATCGGTGTAGCGGAGCACAATTACGAACTTGCGGAAAAGGTGTTCCCTCCGGCCCGGCCTGGTCCTGACTCGACCACTTCGCGCGAAGTTCTCCATGTGGGGGATCCTCCGGGGCCATCACCAAATGGCAAAGGCGCGGAGCGTTCCGGAGTGAGTGGTTTCGTGCTGCTGCTGCCGTATATGGAGAATCAGGCGCTCTATGATCAATTCGGCATCAAGGACCAGGACGGCGTGTGGCCAAGCACCAAGTCTAACATCCCCAATTGGCGGACGCCGGAAAAGGAAAAGGCAATCGCCACTCGGCCCGAGTTCGTTGTCTGTCCGTCAAGTCAGATGGCGCCGAAGACTGAGATCCTGCAGTACCAGTCATGGTCCGAGATCCCGGCAACGGGTTCTTATGCCTTCTGTGCGGGGCACCGCGGCATCAACAAGTTTGGCGTCGACGCCTGTCTGGTGAAACATCACAACACCGGCATGCATCTGTACTGGAGGACGATCAAGCTGCGCATGATCACCGACGGAACGAGCAAGACGTTCTCGGTCGGCGAAATCATCGACGGACACTTACAAGACAGTTCGAACATGTGGACGTACACGCTACGTTTCGGTGATTGTTATCGCGTGACCGAGGTGGCTCTCAACACGCCGCCTGACGTGGAATGCGCCGTAGCAGGTGATAATCCGGGTTGCTTTAATGGCGCGTTTGCGAGCAGGCATCCAGGCGGTAGCCAATTCCTGTATGCGGACGGGCATGTAGATTTCGTCAGCGAAGACATCGATCTGGACACTTATCAGAATCTCTCCACGATCGATGGCACGCCATTGGAACGAGACGCGATAGATAAGTTGTTTCGCGATACTTATAGGTACTGAGATTCCCTCTAATACAGTGCGGCGATGATCGTCGGTTCATCGTATGGTTAATATGCCCGTTAAGCGTTCCAGCTTTGTGCGACTGATCATCGTCGTTTTGGCGGCCGGCATCTCCGGGTGCGCCGATTCAGCTGTCGAGCCGATCCCTGTTTCTGGCAAGGTGTTACTCGACGGTAAGCCACTCGATCAGGGAACGATTCGCTTTGTGCCGAAGCTGGGACGTCCGGCCAGCAGCACGATTCTCGCAGATGGGAGTTTCGACCTGGCGACGGCAAGTGTCGACAAGGTTAGCATAGGTGGAATCGCGCCGGGAAAATATCGGGTGCAGGTCTCGGCCTCCAAAATAATCGACGACGCGACGATTCATTGGAAGGCGCCTCAGCATTACGCCGACTTTCGCACCTCCGGCTTGGAAGTGACGGTCGCCAAGCCAACCACCGATTTGGTGATTGAACTCAAGTCGGATGAAGACGAAGTCCCCGAGCCAGCAGCGGACGCGTCGCCCGATTCACCGGCCCAGGCGGCGTCACCGGAGGCCGTGGATTCATGAGGCGAGTTGATTTCAGCCGACGTGCGTTGACGGCGTGGTTTTGCGCGCTGATGTTGGCAGCTTCGGCTACTGGCTGCAGCGACGGTCGGCCCGAGCGTGTGCCGGTGGCCGGCATCGTGCTCATCGACGGCAAGCCGCTCACTAGCGGCAACATCAAGTTCGTTCCCAAGAGTGGGAGGCCATCCGCGGGCAAAATCGGCGCGGACGGCCGCTTCAGTTTGACGTGCTACGACGGGAACGACGGTGCATTGTTGGGCACGCATCGCGTCCAAGTATCGTCGAACCGCATTATCAGCGATAGCAAGATCGAATGGTACGCCCCGCAAAAGTATGCCGACTTTCGCACGTCAGAAATCGAAGTCGAGGTCACCAAGCCGGTCGATGACCTGAAGATTGAGCTTAGCTGGGGCGGCAGAAGAGGGCCGTACGTCGACGGCTCGTAACGTCGCCCAAAATGAACATACTGTGCAATACATTTGGAATGCGCCGGCTTGTGGCGGCGGGCGCGGCAATGCTCGCTACCGGCCTGACCGTCGATCGTTCGACGGCGACGGAGTACTTCGTTTCCTCCGCCGCACAAGTCACCACCGCGATGCAGACTGCCCAGCCCGGCGACGTCCTGACCATGACCGACGGCAATTGGACCAATCAACGAATTCAGTTTGCGGGCAACGGCACGTCCGGCGCTCCGATCACGCTCCGCGCTCAGACCCCTGGGCAGGTCGTTCTCAACGGCAACTCGAAGATCAACATCTCCGGCGATTGGCTCGTGGTCGACGGGCTTAAGTTCGAAGGCGGAGCGTTGGCTGCGGACGATCACGTGGTTGAGTTTCGCGGCTCGCACGGCGAAGCGACCAATTCGCGGCTCACCAATTCAGCGATCATCAATTACAACCCAGCCGACGTTAACACCCGCTATTTTTGGGTCTCGCTCTATGGCGAGAACAATCGTGTCGACCACAACTATTTCAAAGGCCAGAACCACTCGGGCGTCACGGTCGTGGTCTGGCGGCCGGACAATGGGGCCGACCACCATCAAATCGATGACAATTACTTCGCCGACCGGCCACTTCCGGTTAATCCAGCTGATCCGAATGGCTTCGAGACGATTCGCATCGGCACCAGCGACAATTCGCTGAGTGATTCATTCACTTTGGTCGAAAACAATCTCTTCCAGCGGACTAATGGTGAGATCGAGACGATTTCGAACAAGTCGGGTCACAACACGTTCCGCTACAACACGTTCAGCGAGACTTCGGCAACCTTGACTTTGCGGCACGGTAACGACAATCTCGTCGAGGGAAACTTCTTCCTCGGCAACGACGTGAATGGCTCGGGGGGCATCCGCGTGATTGGCGAGCGGCAGACGATTGTCAACAATTACATTGCAAACGTCGACGACCGTGCCGGCGGGGCGATCTCAATCTCGGCCGGCGTGCCGAATTCTGCGCTGAGTGGGTATTACCAGGTGAAGGACGCCGTGATCGCGCACAACACGATCGTCAACGTCGCTGGACCGGCAATTACGTTTGACGACGGCCTCGGTTCGAGCGGGCGGACGCTGCTCGCCCAGAACGTGACAGTGGCCAACAATTTGCTTACGAGCAGCGGCCCGGCAATTTTTGAAGGAAACGAGGGAAGCGGCTGGACATGGGGCGGCAACATCGCGTATGGCGGCAGCTTGGGGCCGGTGGCCGGCAATCCTGGCGTAACCGTCGTCGATCCGCAGCTTCAATATGGCGCGGACGGCTTGTGGCGGCCAGCGGCCACTAGCCCCGCGATCGACGGTGCGAGCGGCGATTACAGTAGTCTCATCACGACCGACATGGATGGTCAACCGCGGATCGGAATCTACGACGTAGGGGCGGATGAATTTTCAATGGCGAGCCTCGTCCGCAAACCGCTGACAGCGGCCGACGTCGGGCCTGCATGGCTCGATACGAATCCTCACTCGCCGCCAGGAGGGGGCGGCTGCGATCTTGCTGGCTGCGCGGTCCAGGCCGAGAGCTACTCGGGGATTCTCGATCCCGATAGCGATGGCAGCATTTGGACCAAACTCTCAGTGCCCAGCGCGCTCGGCGAGCAAGTGATTAAAGCACCCAGCGGAAGCACGGTCACGGACCCCGCGTCTCAAGAGACGATCGCCACCTATGAGTTGAAGTTCGCCACGACGGGCACGTACACCGCCTATTATCGCGTCCGCGGCTTCAATGGCTCGAGCGACAGCTTTTATGCACCCGACGGCTTTGCCGTCGATCCCGACAACTCGATCACGACCAATCAAGACGGCACGTTCTTCTGGAAAAAGGATACGCACACGTTTACGATTTCCGCCGGCAACACGGGCGTGCCACTGGAGTTTCGATTGGGGATGCGTGAGGCGAATGCCGAAATCGACGCGATTGTGCTCAACCTGAGTGCGTCGCTGACAGCAGCGGCGCTGGACGATCTATTTACTGTGTTGGCCGGCGATTACAACGGTGACGGCCAGGTCGACGCCGCCGACTACACGGTCTGGCGCAACTCGCTCGGATCGCAGACCGAACTTGCCGCTGACGGCGACGGCAGCGGCGAAGTGGACGAGGCGGACTACGGCGTTTGGCGGTCAAACTTCGGACAGACACGAGGGGGCACCTCAGCCGTAGCGTCGACCGTGCCGGAGCCGACGCCGATTGCATGTGCGTGCATTGGTATGTTCCTAATGATAGCGGTGAGTTGCGACCGACAACGCTCCCGCAGTCTTTCGCATGTGCCCGGGTTAAGAGGAGGTTCATTATGACTAATGCCACGCATTCGCAAAACACTGGTATGTCGCGTCGCGGATTCCTGAAAACAACAGCCGCCGCGGCGACACTCGCAGCGCCGTACTACGTGCCCGCCTCGGTGTTCGGCGCCAATGCACCGAGCAATCGCATCACAGTCGCCTGTATCGGAGTGGGCAACCAGGGCTATCCGATGATGCAGCGATTCCTCAATCAGCCGGCTTGCCAGGTGGTCGCCGTGTGCGACGTGAATCGGGGCGGCACCGGGTACAAGGAACCGAGCGATGTCCGCGGCCGCGAGCCGGCGCAGCAGGAAGTCGAAAAGTTTTATTCGCGCGAGCGGGGAACCGGCAAGTATCGCGGCTGCGACGCGTACAACGATTTCCGCGACGTGCTCGAACGGCAAGACGTCGACGCAGTGTTTCTCGCGCCCCCTGATCACTGGCACGAGGTGATGACGATCGCCGCGGCTGAGGCGGGAAAGGACATCTATTGCGAGAAGCCGTTGGGCCTCACTATCGGCGGGCAACAAAAGGTGATCGCAGCCGTGAGACAATATGGCCGCGTGCTGCAAACAGGCAGCCACGAGCGGTCGAATCCGCTGGTGCGGCAAGCTTGCGAGTTCGTCCGTAGCGGTGCGATCGGTAAGGTGAAACGAGTGGTTGCCAACGTGGGCCGGCACAACAAGGTGGGGCCCGGCCCGGGTTGGCAGCCAATGCCGGTGCCCGACGGCTTCGACTACGCAATGTGGCTTGGGCCGGCACCGGAGGCGCCCTATCACAAAGACCGCTGCCTCTACAACTTCCGCTTCAACTACGACTACGCCGGCGGTCAGGTGACGAACTTCGGCGCCCATTCGCTCGACATGGCTCAGTGGGGCCTGGGCATGGACGGTACTGGCCCGGTCGAAGTCGAGGATATCTACGCCGACTACCTTCCCAAGGGGAGCCTGTTCACCGCGGCAACCCATACGTTTTTCCGCTGCAAGTATCCGGGCGGCGTATCCCTCGAGTGCGTCACCGGAAAGCCGGACGTCCGCTGCATGTTCGAAGGAACCGACGGCGTGGTGCGGATCGACAACATGGGGCAAAACTTCGTGGTTATTCCGTCACGCATCATGCCGAAGCCGGCGCTCGCCGTCGACAAGTATCACTCCGGCGACGACCACGTGCGTAACTTCTTGGATTGCGTCAAATCGCGCAATGACCCGGCAGCGCCCGTCGAGATCGGGCACCGCAGCGCTTCGATCTGCCACTTGGGCAACATTGCGATCAAACTCGAAGCGAAGCTCAAATGGGATCCGAAGTCGGAGCGATTCGTCGGCAGTCGAAGCGAGGAAGCGAATGCGATGTTGAATCGTCCTGCACGCAGCGACTGGAGAGTCTGAGCGCGGCGAGCGGTGCAGCACCAACTGCCGCACCTTTGTGAACACAGGCCTTTGACCTTTTATTTCGAGATGAATTCGTGGCAACCCAGCCTGGCAACAAGTTAAGACGCGGTACGAGTTTGCCGCGCGACGGCCGAACAACCGCGCCGCGGGGAACCGACGTGCGTATCACCGGGGCAGAATTGTATCTCCTGCCGGTGCAGACGCGGGTGCCGCTCAAATTTGGGCCCGAGACCCTTACCTCGGTCACGTGTGCGCGTGTGCGGGTCCGAGTCACCGATCGAAACGGTCGCTCGGTCTGGGGCTGGGGCGAAACGCCGCTCAGCGTGCAGTGGGCTTGGCCCAGCGAACTGAGTTACAGTAAGCGACACAAGTCGATGATCGACTTCTGCCGTCAACTCGTCCCCACCCTGGCGAAACTCGACTCTTGGGGCCATTCGATGGAAGTCGGCCATGAAATCCTCGAGACGCACATGCCGGCGCTGCGGCAACGTGTCAACGAAAACCGCGAGCCCGAGGGGCAGCTGCCTCTACTCGCCTCGTTAGTGTGCCTTTCGCCGTTCGACGTCGCGTTGCACGACGCCTATGGAAGGCTGCATGGGGTCTCGACGTACAAGACGTACCAGCGGCCCTGGATGGATCGGGATCTGTCGCACTATCTCGAGCCCTCCGAAGGAGCAGATGTCGACTTTCGCGGCAAGTATCCATGCGACTTTTTCGACGAGCCGCCACATTCGCGCCTGGCGGCCTGGCATCTCGTGGGCGGCCTCGATTTATTGGACCGTTCCGAATTCAACGGCGAGCCGCACGACGCCTTGCCCGTCGTCTTGGACGACTGGATCACGCGCGACGGCCTGACCTGTCTCAAAATCAAATTGCGCGGGACTGACGCGGCGTGGGACTACGATCGCATCGTCCAAGTTGGCCGGATCGCGCTTGCGCGCGGTGTGCAGTTCTTGTCGACTGATTTCAACTGCACCGTAACCGACGTCTCGTATGTCACCAGTATTCTCGATCGGCTGGCCATCGCTGAGCCGGCGATTTACGACTTGGTTCTCTATATCGAGCAGCCGTTTCCTTATGAGCTCGATCAGCATCCGACCGATGTGAGGAGCCTTTCGGCGCGCAAGCCCCTGTTTATGGATGAGAGTGCGCACGATTGGAAACAAGTACGGCTCGGGCGGGCGCTCGGTTGGACCGGCGTCGCTTTGAAAACCTGCAAGACGCAAACCGGGGCGCTGTTGTCGCTCTGTTGGGCGAAGGCCCACGGCATGGACGTCATGGTGCAGGATCTGACCAACCCGATGCTCGCGCAAATTCCGCATGTCTTGCTGGCGTCGTATGCCGGGACCGTGATGGGAGTCGAGACCAACGCGATGCAGTTTTATCCGCAAGCCTCAGTGCCGGAAGCGGGGATTCACTCGGGGATTTACGCCCGGTTTGGCGGGCAGATCGATCTGTCGACAATTCGTGGGTCGGGCTTCGGCTACAACGGTGCCGAAGCGGCGCGGACGCTGCCGCCACCCGCTGCCAGTTGCGTCGACGCCGTCGCGTCCGTTGTGCCGGCCTGGCACGTCAATCGCTAGCCACTGCCGAAGGACAATTCATGCAAGTCTGCCTGCTGATCGCGATCGTGCTAGCGGTGACATCGACGTCCACTGGTGCGAACACTGCGGAGCCGCCTGCGACTGCGTTTTGGAACGGAGCACACTTAGCCGAAGTCCGCGCCGGCCGCGACGAAAAACAACCTGAATACAGAGAGGTGCTCAAGCGCCTGCGCAAGAATGCAGAAATCGCGTTCCAGCGCGGCCCCTATTCAGTCATGGATAAGAAGGAAGCGGCTCCCAGCGGCGACAAACACGACTACCTTAGTTACGCCCGCTATTGGTGGCCCAATCCGGACTCGCGCGATGGCCTGCCCTTCGTTCGCCGCGACGGACGTACCAACGAGAAGCTGCTCCAGCAGGGCGACCGCGAGACGATCGGCGCGATGTACGACGACGTCGAGACCCTGGCGCTGGCGGGTTATCTGCTGGACGACGACCGCTACCGCGACCATTCGGCGATGCTCATCCGCAATTGGTTCCTCGATTCCAATTCGCGAATGAACCCTAGCCTGACGTTCGGCCAGGCGATTCCCGGCCGCGTGGAAGGGCGCGGTTCCGGAATCATCGACACGCGGCATTTCATCCGCGTACTCGATTCAGTGCGGCTATTGGAGACAAGCGACTCTTGGAGCGAGGACGACTCGGGCAAACTAAGGACGTGGATGGAACAGTACTTGCACTGGCTGTTGACAAGTCCCGGCGGCAAGGAAGAACGCGGCGGCGGCAATAATCATGGCACCTGGTGTGATTCCCAGACAGTGGCGATCGCCTTGTACGTTGGCGATCGAGCGCTGGCGAAGCAGATCGTCGAACGAGCCAAGCAGGGCCGCATTGCCCGCTGTATTGAGCCCGACGGCAGCCAGCCGGCGGAAATGACCCGCACGAAGTCGCTCCATTACTGCGTGTTCAACCTCTCCGCGATGAGCGTGCTCGCTCGGCTTGGCGAGTCGGTCAACGTCGATTTGTGGAGCTACGAGACGTCGGACGGACGCAGCATTCGACGCGCACTCGATTTCGTGACGCCTTATGTTGCGGGCAAACAGAAGTGGAAACACGAGCAGATCGAGAAATTGAACATTTCGCCGACGGACATGGGGCTGTTCTACCTGGCAGCCAGCCGATATCACGAGCCGGCGTACGTCGCTGCGCTCAAGGAAGACGCTCGGCGGCCTGCTAAGTTTGAGTACACTCGATTGCTGTTCCCCGCCAACTAGCTCGGTGATTAGCCGGCGTGCATGAGAATTCGTGTCCAAGCTCGAGTCGCCGAAGTAGAATGAAGGGATCGTCGGCAGCTGGCTGAGCGTGTGTGCTCCTGAACGAAGAGGCGGTATATGGCGAAGTGCTGCGGCACTGTATTGATCGGCTTGCTGCTCGGGGCTCTGCCGGTGGGCGCGACGAGTGCGGCCGAGAGCCAGTGGGTGCGCACCGGCGTGACTGGCCGACTGATCTACGTGCCGGACGCCGAGGGAGATCGCGTCATGGACTTCTCCGGCGTTGGTTACAGGGGCCAGGGCACGAAGTTGCTTCCGAACGACGTACCGAATGTGATCACGATTTCGCCCGTCGCCGGCGACGACACCGCCCAGATTCAGAGCGCGATCGACTATGTTTCGAGCCTGCCCTTGGGGCTGGATGGCTTTCGTGGCGCGGTCTTGCTCGACGCCGGCGACTATGACGTCGGCACTCAGCTCACCATCGCCGCCAGCGGCGTCGTTCTGCGCGGCGTGGGACGGGAAATGAATGATACGGTGCTCCACGGCCGCGGCACCGGGCAACGTCCCTTAGTTCAGGTGCTCGGCAGTGGTTCGCAGGCGTTTACCGGCAATCCTAAGCGAAACATGATCGACAATGTGGTGCCTGTCGGTGCAACCAGCTTTCGTGTTGATTCCGTCTCGGGCCTGAATGTCGGGGATACAGTGCGCATCGACCGTCCCAGCACGGCGGAGTGGATTGCCGCAGTCGGCATGGACAATCCGCCCGACGGCGATCCGCCCTGGGAACCGGGAACCATGAACATCCGCTTCGACCGCGTGATTACGCGGATCGAGGGAAACCGGGTATTCCTCGATGCGCCACTGGCCAATTCGTTCGAGCAGCAGTACGGCGGCGGGACCATTCAGCGTTATTCCTGGAACGGGCGGATTGAGAATGTGGGGATTGAGAACTTGCGGGCCGAGTCCGATTTCGTTTCGGCGACCGACGAAGACCACGCCTGGGAGTTTGTCTCGATCGGAAACGCACAACACGTGTGGGTGCAACATACGACATCGCGCTATTTCGGCGATTCGGCCGTCGTCAGTAATCCGACGGCCAAGTGGGTCACGGTCGATGATGCGATCAATCTCGATCCGGTGAGCATCGTCACCGGCGAGCGGCGGTACACGTTTGACCTTAGCGGCCAGCTCGACATGGTTGCCAACTCACAGGCCAACAGTGGACGGCACGATTTCGTCAACAACAGCACGCGGCCTCCGGGACCGCACGTCTTCTATAATTCTGTTTCCAACAACGCACTCAACGACAGCGGGCCGCACCAAAGGTGGGCCACCGGTACGCTGTTCGACAACATCACCGTCAACGGAAATAACATCGACGCCCGCAATCGCGGTAGCCTGGGCACCACCCATGGCTGGTCCGGCGCGAACATAGTCGTCTGGAATTCCACCGCTGACGGTTTCATCATTCAGAATCCGCCGACCGCCCAGAATTGGCTGATCGGCTCCACCGGTGCGATCATCGACGACATGGAGTTCGGGCCGCAGCCGCCCGGGTACGTCGATTCGCACGGCACGCCAGTCACCGTCGGCGGCACCAACAGCCTCTACGAGGCCCAGATGAACGATGCGGCCGACGTCCGCGAATTTCATTCGCTGGGCGGAAACGGGAATTGGAATGACGCAGCGCAGTGGGATCAAAAGATCGCCCCAGGAGTCTACGAAGTGAGCTCGCGCGACTACCTGATCGGCGACATCGACAGTTTTGCCAACGACGGCGCGAGCAGCGTCGACAATGCCTACGTCGATCCGGCGTGGGGTGCGCAAGTCAGCAACAGTTCAGGCCTGCCAATCACCGGTTTCGACGATCTTGCCGGCAACCAAAACGTCGCATTTACGATCCAGCATCAACTCGACGCCGGCGAACGGGTTGTCCACGGTTACCTCGCTCTCGGTCTGCGGCAAGCGGGAGGCGGCGACGCCGATGCCGATTTCCTGCGGCTGTTTGATTTGGCACCAGAGCATCGGTTCGAGTTTGCGGAACTTGACTGGAACGCCGCACTGAATCCGAACGATACGTTGGTCGGCGTGGTCGACATGGGCGGGTTGCTCGACCAAATGCAGAGTGGCTCTGTGAACGTGCAGCTCGGCAGCCACACGGGAGTCGATTGGGCTTCCTATGTCGTTACGGTGGCCACACCGCTCGACGACTCGCTCGGGCCAAACGTGTGGCTGGACGGAGGCGGCACGACGACCGTCGATTCGGCCGTTGCCCCAGTAGCGGCCCTGCAATTGGGCGGCGACGCAGCCAGCACGCTGCGACTTGAGTCCAATGGCGCAATCGAAGTCCGTGACGCGTACAACCAGCTTGCGAATGGAACCCTGACTTGGGAAATAGGAGCAAACACGCTTGGTGGATACGTTCTGCAGGTGGACGGCACGGCGTCGCTTGCTGGTCACCTGGAGATCGCTCTCGCCGATGGATTTGTTCCTGGGTTCGACGAGGAGTTTCGATTACTTTCTGCAGCAGAAGGCGTTACTGGCCAGTATAGCGATGTCGCTATGCCCAGTCTGTCTGCAGGTCAGGTGTGGCAAGTCTCGTACGGTCTGACGTCGGTAACTCTGCGTGTCGTGCTTGCCGGCGACTACAATGGCAACGGCATCGTCGATGCTGCGGACTACACCGTCTGGCGCGACTCGTTGGGCCAAGTCGGAATGGATTTGGCTGCCGACGGCACGGGACCTGGCGGCATGCCCGATGGCATCGTTGATTCGCTCGACTACTATTTGTGGAAGTCCCACTTCGGCCAATCCGCCGGCAGCGGTTCGGGTTCCGGTGCGAATGCCGCCGTGCCTGAACCAGCCACGCCGGCACTGTTCATGTTTGCTGCGGCTGGCTGGTATTTCCGCCGGCGCCGGGCCGAATAGAATGTTCCAGCAACTCGTTAACGCGTGACAATGCCGTTTATCCACCGTTATTGAAACGCTTCGTCCAGGCAATGCTTCCTCCAGAGAACCTGCATCGGTCGCCCCCACGAATGGCACTTAGATTTCCGTAACTCCTTTTCGCATTAGGCGTTTAAGTTCATGGCGAGGCTTGGTCATCATTTCTGCTTTCCTTGGGTTCCTCTTTCGCATGCGAGGCTCGAATCGATCATGCCGGTCTGCGACGCGATGACTTGCCACGGCTTCTAACAGCTGCAGGTAGAGCTTTTCGCGGAACGTCGCGCCTTTGTGGCCTTGGAAGCTGATCAGCGGCTGGAACGCTTCGAGCGTTTGAACGGTTCCTTTGAAGCTGATTTCTCTTGGTTGAAGTTCATGCTGGCTGGCGGCTTGCGCCATGATGGTGCGGATCAGGTTGTAGGCCAGGACGTGCGTCCAGATCTCCTTGCGGACAAGTTCCGGCGTTTTGCACCGCAGGATATCCATCTGCATGGTGATCTTGATAGACCTCAAATCGAGTTTCTGACTCCACCGACTTCGATATAGGCTCGCCAGGTCTTCCTTGGTCGTCGATTCCGGATCGAGCAAGGTCGTGACCACAATGATCACCTTCGTGCGAAACCCGGGCTGTTCCACGCGAACGCGCGTCTCGCGAACCTCCAGGTAGTCGGGCAGGCTCTTGTAGGTCGCCCATGTGATGCCGCCAATCAACCGGTTGGGCTTCGGCCACCGGACGACGTGGTCGTCTTTTCCCAAGCGCCGACCGCGGCGAAAGTCGGCGTGCCGATGCGCCTTGTTGAGTCGGCTTACCGAATCGACGCCGCGCTGCTTGAGCGTCAACATCTCGTACCAGGTCGACATCAGGGCGTCCGTCAGCAGGACGTCTCCCGGAGAGAGAATGTCCCACATTCTCCGAAGGAGGCTCAACTCGCCTTGGCCTTTGCCAGCGTAACGGCTGATCCCCAGATCAAGCATCGCCCCGCATGACAGCGAGATGATCGAGCAGACTCTCGCGATGGGAAAACCCAGCCCGGGCTTCTGGTTGTAGACCTGAGGATAGGCGGCCTGGTTTTCCGGCGTGTCCGGCATCGACACCGTCGTTCCGTCAAACATGTAAACGGGTCGGCCTTTCCACAGCCACGCGGGATCAACCCCGTCGTCAAGCGCTTTCCCGACGTGGCGAGCGACGCCAGAAAAGAACTTCTCCGGCAGGCGCTTCCTGGCTTGGCAGTACGCGCCCGTTTCCGCAGAGCAGGGACGTCGCCCGCGTGAGACGCGGTGAGCGATCAGGCGGGCAACGGCCGCACGACAGGAATGATCCTGGCTCAGCACCTGGCTCAAGAACACCCACAGCGTCACCAGCGGCGAATAAATCCGGTCAAGCCAGACGACATCCAGTGCTTTCAATGCCTGCGCTATCGTCCCCTCGGACAACACATCCGTGAACGGCAACTCGCCGTCTTGCAAGAACTGCCTTTGCAGAAAACGCACTTGTTGGCGGAACCGTCCCTGGTTAAATAGCGACATCGCGAGGCCTCCTTGCCAGTGATGGGCGTGTGACAGCTCCATCTACGCAAGAGAGGCCTTTTCCACCTATACCATTCTAAGGCAACATGTTACGCAAAATCTAAGTGCCATTCGTGTGCGCCACCGAAGCAACGGCCCGACATCCTGTTTTGCCCTACCGGAGGGAACGTGGTTGCGAACTGATATTCAGACGACGAGCAGGTCGTCTGGATTGCCGTCGCCGTTGGAGTCGTCTTCGTGGTCGATATCAAACGGACTCCAAATGAAACCTTCCAGCACCAGGTCGTAGGCGTCCGCATAGTAGGCACCCGAGGAGAGATTGCGTTTCCAACTGGTGCAGGCGATGCCATTGCTGTCGGTGGTCAGCGTGTAGGTTGTACCGGCGAAATCGACTTTCAGCTTCATTCCTGCCACTGCGTTGCCGTCAATGTTGCGCATCTCGACCACCGCCCGCCGGCAGGGCCCCCGCGGCGTCGGTTCGCAGCGTTCCGTTCTGGACGATCGTGCCAACCGCATAGATATTGGCAACGTTGGACAACGTGAGGAGCCCCGCGCCGGTCTTGGTCAAACCACCATCGCCGGAAACGGCGGCGCTGACTGTCATATCAACAGGCGCGCCGGTGACGCCGACGTTGAAGACACGCGACGCCGCTCCGAGACTAAGGTTGCCGGAAATGTTTGCGCCCCCACTCCGGACGGCAACGAATTGAAAGTGACGACCGGGCATCGCTAGCGAAACGCCGCCTCCACGAGGCCAATCCAAGCAGACCGGTGCTCAACAGCAGCAGCGCAGTCGGTTCGGGAACTGACTCCTGGGCCGGCTTAGAATAGTCGAGGCCCGACGCCGAAGTGATGGTCCAATTCTCGATTGGTTGACCGGTGGTCAGATCAATTACGCTTGAAATCCCGCCCCAGCGTACAGTACTACCCAAATTACCAAAGACAGACGTGCCGACTTCCCCCAACACCGGCGGAAATAGGGAAATGGTCTCTGCTTCGGCATGTACGGTCAACGTCAGACGTGCGCCAATAATAGTTCGGCCGCCGTTAACAGCTTCGATCGTTACCGGGATGAGCCCCTCGGGTTGCTGATTGGACACAAACTGATGGGCAATGTTGTCATTGGCAGAAGCGCCCTTTCCTTGCGGAACGGTGACATCCCCAAAGCTATCGAGTAGTACGCCAATACTTCCCTGGGTGAAATGGGAATTGGCTGCTAATTCACCAAAGGACGTAGCACCGACGCTGCCCTCCAGAAGCAACGAGCCGTTAGCACGGATTGGAAATCCGAATGGTAATAGGTCGGTCTCAATGGTTGCGGTATCGGACCAACCGGCGGTAACGGTTCCATCCACACGCGCATTTGAACGAATCGGCACTGCCGTCGAGTTCGTTGACATCGCCTGCGCGGCAATATTCACGCCCAGGATCCCTGGTTCCACGTGGGCATCGAGATTTACAGACGCATAATCGGCATAACCCTTGTTCACCTCTCCGTTGTTTCCTCCTGCAGCCACGGCGTGCGCCACGCTAGCGAAGATGGGATCTGCTTCAGGACTGAATATTGATTTCGATTCGTTAAAGTTGCCTGTGTCCGTGATGGCCCCGCCAACAGCCCCGCCCACGTCATACTGTATAAGGCTAGAAATAGTGTCGCCATGCGATCGAGGCGCCAGTACAAATAATCCTAAGATCATAGTTGAGCCGAACAATGCGGATTTCAACTTCATTTCATTGCCTCCTCGGCTGCCATTGTTGTGTAGGACCATCAGCATCAATCTGCGAAGTTGATGAGACATCTTCCCGCCCGCTATGAAAGATGAACGCCCCTAGCGTTTCGTTGCCCCTGAACGACAGGCGCCACGTGCGACCTAGGGAACGTTCCACAATCAAAAAGCCCGTTCGTGAACCAACGAGCGCAATTTCCCTAACTAATTAGCAATCCGCAATAGTCGAATTAACGATTCCGCATTAGTGGAATCCACCACGCGTCGCGCGCATTCGCGCCCTGTTCTGCCCCAAATCGCTACGGCTCAGAGCCTTTGGTACCAGCCTTAGGAAGGAGCCGTAGCGAAGAAAACGGAGTGCAAGTATCCCAGCGAGTTGACAAACCGCCAATGGCAAGTGATGCGTCAGTTGCTGCCACCGCGAGCGCGTTTGGGCCGCCGACCGATTGATCGGCGACGGGTGATCAACGCGATTTTGTACGTGGTCCGCACCGGTTGCCAGTGGCGGATGCTGCCCAAGGACTTTCCGAATTGGAGTACGGTGTACGGAATCTTTTGGCGCTGGCGAAACGACGACACCTAGGAAAGAATTCACGATGCCCTCCGCAAGAAAGTCCGGAAGGCGGCCGGCAAGAAGTCGACGCCCACGGTGGCCATGATCGATAGCCAATCGATTCGCACTGCCGAGGGAGGAGAGGAACGAGGCTACGATGCGGCAAAGAAGATCACCGGTCGCAAGCGCCACTTGGCTGTCGATACGCTGGGGCTGTTGTTGGCCGTGGTGGTGCATCGGGGCGATTGGCAAGATCAAGATGGAGCTCGTGGAGTGATCAAGAAACTCGGCCAGAAATTCTGCTGACTGAAAGTCCTCTTCGGCGACTCGGCCTATGGTCGCAGCGGCTTACCGGCGTGGACCCTCAAGTCATTCGGTTGGATCCTGGAAACCGTGTTGCGACCGGTGGGCGTGAAAGGGTTTGTCGTGTTGCCAAAGCGATGGATTGTCGAACGCACGTTCGCCTGGTTGGTACGCTTCCGGCGACACAGCAAAGACTACGAAAAAACTACCGCCTCCAGCGAAGCATTGGCCTATCTGGCCATGATTAGCCCTTAAACAAGCGAACGTTAATGGGTAATTGGCGTTGTATTTTTGGGGTTGGCCAGTGCGTGCACGACCGGCCTGACGCGGTCGGCGTCGGGGGGGAGTTGTCGAATTCTGGGTTGCTTCATTTCGCGACTCGTTGACACGTCTGTGTGGTTCAGGGTGGCGGCGGACCGGAGCATCCAGACTCCGGCTTCATCGGCGGCTCCGTCAACAACGCAACGTCCGGCACAAGCGGAAGAACACCGGCAAGCGTGGGTGATAGTTCAGTACGCGGTAGATCAGCTGGCGGCCCGTGCGGACGATCTGGCAGGGAATCTTGATGAAGGCGCAGAGGAACGTCTTGAACTCCATCCGCAGCACTTCCTGTTTCTGCGCCGATGCGCTTCGCCCCAGCGGCCATCCTCCGGCAACGACAACGCCCACCACGACTTGAGGTTCCACGCCAAGCCGGTCATCACCATGTAGGCCCAATTGCTGTAGAGATTATCGACCGGTGCCGAGAGCGCCCGCACTCCGCCGGCCAACTGAGCAATCAAGTTCTCTTGATCGCAGCGGTCGTTGGCCTCGAACACCACGTCCTCGGCATCGACGGCCCAATCGTTGGTGATGTAGAAGAAGTAGCGAATCTCGTCGAACAGCCGCGTCTCGCCCTTCTCGTGCGAAATGTTCTTGCGGAGCACGATCAGGCGGTACGACTGCTCGCACGCCGTGGGCCTGTATTCAAACTCCGCGTAATCCTCGCTCTGGAGCCGCAGAACCTCGAACTCGCGGCGGCGGATGATCCGCTGCTTCACGTTTTTGGGTCTCTGCCGCGCTGCGGTCCGCACTTCGTAACGCGGCTCGCGGAGGAGCTTCTGCCAGGCCGTGTTCGGCAGGTTTTCCGCGATTTCCTCCAGATTGGGCAGGGCCTTGAAGCCAAAGTAGAAGCTCACCTCCTCGGCATCCCAGGCGTCGAGCTGCTCCGACTGGCTGAAGGCCGTGTCACCGCGAAGCACGATCTTGCGGAAGCCCGCGCGACGGCACAAGGCGATGGCCCCGTCCGCCTCCTCGGCGGCTCCTTCGTGGCTGGGCCGATTCCCGGAGCGATTGACCACGCGGAGCACTTCGCCGGTTTCGGCCAGAGTGACCAACAAGGGATGGTAGCCCCAAGTGCCCTTGTAAGAGATGTCCATCCCGACTTTGCACTCGCCGGTGGTGACCACCAGCGTGCCGTCGAGGTCGATGGTGGCGCGGTCGAAAAACTTCTTCGGCTGCTGGGCCCAAACGTTCAGCCGCGCGTCGTCGGCTGCCCGCATCAGCGAGCGGACGTCTCCTTCGTCGAACCGACGGCAGAAGTCGCCGGCGGTGGTGGGATCGGGGATCCGCTCCGTGCCCAAGGCGTCGAGGAAGGCCTCGTCATTGCGGCGCAACTCGACGTCTTCCAGCCGGGTGCCGTCGCACAAGGCGTTGTAGGCCAGATTCAGCACGTGGTCCGACTCGTGATAAGGCCTGTGGATTTTCAGCAGGTGCAGGCGGCGATCGATGGCCTCGATCAGCCCGATTTCCCGAGCGAGTCGATGCACCACGCCGATGCCGCCCACGCCGATCCCTCGGGTCTTGTCGGCCAGTTCGAAACGGATGTTCGACGCCGTAAACATGGGCGTTCCCTGATCGGCACGCGGCCCGGCCAACCGTTGCTCGATGCGTCGCTGGGCTTGCCGCAGACGTTTCGGTATACTGTGTTTCACTCGAAATCCTCCTTGTGTCGTGGGGTGGGCTTGCACTGTGTGCCCATGATACCCGTAAAACAGGGGTGGTTTCGAGTATTTTTATGCAATCAGCGTGAAAGCTTCGCTTGCTTAAGGATTAGCCTCATGACAAAACGCCTCGCAAACTACGAAACATGATTTTCAAAACACGATCTAAGTAGGTATCCGTGGTACGTGGTATGCAGCAGGTGGCGCAGCGAACACGCATGCGCTATTAAAGACCCGCGCATAGCGGTACACGATACATGTGCGCGTCACGGGAAATCGTGGCCAAGGAATCCGATCACCAAAGAACACCGATCAAGAGATCAAACGTTCCTGGCGGCAGTGACCGGAGCGACGGCAGAAGCCGTCCAGAAGTCTAAAAGCCGACCAGTGCGGGTATTATCCTCCGCCGTAGGAGAATTAGCAATGGCTCTCTTCCCTGCGGCAGAAACCTTGGTTTGATGACGCCGTTGTGGGCGGTTCCACGCCAGGACTGTGCCAAAACCTCCGAGTAGACGTTTTTCGGCACGGGAATCCATGCGTCGAAAAACGGGTGCCGGATTGCTCGCGGCAAGCCGGCGACCAGCCGTCCTTGGGTGTGCCACGAGGGTGGTTTGCCGGTGTTCCGAGAAAAGGTTGGCGACTACAGACGAGTGGCGAGACGAGGAAAACAATTACCGGCCACCCGCGCCGGAAGACGTGGATGGCCGGATCTGTAATCAATGAGCCGAATGGTCGGCGGTGCGAAACTTAGCCGGCGATCGACGGGACGCACTGCGCGACCGTCTTCCGCAATTGCTCCGTGGTGAACGGCATGGTGAGGTAGTTCGAAGCGGTGGGGTACGTCTTCTTGAGCTCGTCGATCTGCTTCGACTGCGGGGCCGTCACGATGACCGGCAGTTTGGCGTTGGTGCGGCGGAACGACTTGATCAACTCTTCACCTTGGCCGATCTGGGTATTCCATTCGGCAAAGCAGATGTCGAACTTGCCGGTTTCCAGGAGCTGGACGGCTTGTTCGCCGTCAGTCGCTTCGACGACGTCGCGGACGCCGATTTCCTTGAGCGAGCGGGTGATGTTGTTCCGCACCCTGCTGGAGCTGTCGGTGACCAGTGCTTTGATTTCCATGCTAAGAGCCTCACTACGATTAACCCATGCCGCTTGTGGTTGGAGTGGCAGCGGCCGGCGGCACGGCAGCCGAGTTGCCTTAATAAGCGTAGGTTTGCTGCTACGTTGCGGCCGCGACGGGGGAATCTGTCGGTCGTGGCGAATAGGAGGTCAACCGTCAGCGCGATTTGGGTGCGGCTGGTGCGCCCCTCGTCCTTGGAACGGCTGTGGCGATTTTGCAGCGCGATCGGAAGAAGAGCCAGCTCGCGACCAAAATTTGGCTGCTGTGTTCATCGACAGCGCAGCTGGACACGAGTCCGCCGCCGACAGGGAGATTTCGAATCGCCCAATCACACAGTGTCTAAACGGGTCGATAAACGGCTCTGTCATGCGCTGATGACTTCTCGGCAGGTTCGATGCGGCCCGCCCCTGTCGACCACACCAGCCTGCCGCCCCTAGTAAAATTACTAGACCGCTTGTCGGCTCCGGAACAGCGGCGTTCGATGACGAGCCACTACCAGCGGTCGCGCCGAAATTCGCCTTCCAGATGTCGTATTCCGATTGGCCAAGAAGCGAGTTCCAGCCAGCTTCTTGACTGCTGAGGTGAGACACACCGACTGCAATTCGGCATAGCGGAAACTGCCAGCGGATGGACAAACACCAGCAGGTTGGCCGGTCGGCTAAGTCGCAGCGGTCTATCTTGGGCGAGGACACCGCTGCGCGTTGTGAGAAATCCCAACTCAGCGAGGCTGATGCAACCGACGCGAGTTTCAGCGAGGGCGAATTGACAGCGGTGGGGACACCTCAGCAGGTTGCGACACGATTCCCAAGCCGAAAAAGGGTCGATAAACGGCTCTGCCACGCGTTGACGAGTTCTTGAAGTGTTCTATGCGATTCGATCCCGCCGGAGACACCAGCCAACCGCCGCAAACATCAGCAGCACCAGTGTGGTCGGTTCGGGCACGGCGGTATTCGCACTGGTACCGGGACCGCTGCCGACCGTTTGGCCGAAGTGCAGCTTCCAGAATTCGTAGTCCGCCGCGTCGACTACGCCAGCACTCCCGCCGGATTCGTCCCCGTTTCCGTTCAAGTCGAAGTTTGAGCCGAGCGTGTCGCGCCAGACAGTGTAGTCGGCGGCGTCGACGGCTCCGTTGCCGTTGTAGTCGCCAGGTAACACGACGGAGAGCACCCCGTTAGCGTAGAGCTGCGATGTATCCCACTGCAGCGAACCGGTCAGCGTCGGCAAGTTGACGGAGGAGAATTGTCGCGTACGGCTGGCGAAGTCCAAGACGTTGAAGCTGTCTCCCTCGTGTGGCGCAAAACCTCCGAGGAGCGAGGCCTGTAGCGTGCCATCGAGCGTGGCGCTCCCGCTGATGAGCAGTTGATCGTACTGACTCCCAGGAGTGGTTCCGGCCAATTCGATCTGGAGTTTGCCGGCATTGGATTGAGCGTAGTTGCCGGCAACGTGGAGCGCGCCGGGCGAATTACCGGGAGAGACCAAGCCGCCATTGGAGAGGTTGCCATCGATGTAACCATCACCGTGGACTTCGCCCAGCGCTCCGACAACAAGTTGACCGCCCACGGTCACCGTCCCGAAGTTGGTGACGTATAGAGTGCCCGTGCCGGCGTTGCCAACATAGAGGTTGCCGTTGTTAGTCCACATCGAGTCGGCGCCATCGACACTGGCCATCCCGGTGGAGTCACTTTGGTTGCCGATGTAACCAGTGCTATTGCTAACTTGCCCGCCTGCCGAGACGTTGAGCGTGCCAATGCCGGCATTGCCAACATAGAGGTCGCCGGTGTCGATCCACTTCGACCCGGCGCCGGCGACGTTGGCCACGCCGGTCGAGCCGGAGCCGTTGGCGATGGAGCCATAGGCGCCGATCATGAGTAGATTGGTGCTGTCGACCTGGCCGCCGTTGTTAATCGTCAGTGTGCCGTTGCCAAGTTCGCCAATCAGTAGGCCGCCGCTGTAGTTCCACTTCGAGCCGGCGCCATTGACCGTGACTGCGCCAGAGAGCCGGCCAATGTTCCAACATGAACGGTGCTAGGCGTGACGTTGTCAAACTGTCCGCTGCTGATCTGGCCGCCGGTGGTGACGTTGATTTCCCCGGTCGAACCACTGACGTCGCCGACGTAGACATCGCCTGCAAACAAGCCAAAATCCGGCTTGACGTTGACTTGCCCTGCATGGGCTACGTTGAGCGTGGCGCTACCGGAGACACCCAGATAAAGCTCTCTAACTACGGTCCACGTCGAGCCGGCGCCATCGACGGTCGCAAGTCCGTTGGAGCCTGTGGCAGACCCCATCGAGGATCCGGCGTTGGATGAAACGAAGCCACCGTCGGTAATTGCAAGCGTGCCGGCGCCTGCACTGCCGACGGTCAGAAAACCGCTGCCGAAGAGGGAGCTGAAGCCGTTCGTCCAGGTCGAACCGGCGCCGGAAACGTTGGCCGTGCCGCTCGAACCGGCGTACTCTCCCAGCATAGCATCCTGGGTGACCTTAACGCCAGCGCCGCCGGTGACGTTGATGGCGCCGCCGCCATAGCGGCCGATGATCAATTCGACGTTGGCGGCGTCCGACGCGGTCACGTTAAACGTGCCGGCGCTAACGTCCAGCGTGCCGCTGGAGCCCGCCGCATCGCCGATCGTGGCGGCCGCGCAGCTAAACATCGGTAGGCGGTTGGTCAAGACGGCCGCAGTATCGCTGGCAGAGACGCCGACGATTATAGCGCGGCCTATTTCGGAGGTGGTCGTGTTGGCCACGGCATAGGTCGAGGCCGCGCCAAACTTCACATCGGCAAGCGTGACGCTGTTGGAACCGACCAGCAGCCTGTCGGTGACATAGTCGACCGGAGTTAGAAGGACTCCGGGAAAGTTGACGGTGTACGTGACGCCGCTACCGCGGCGGAAAGTGACGATGTCGTTGGAGTCTGGCACGCCGTCGAGGTCAAGGATGCCATTTTGTGTCCACTTGGTGTAGTCGTCGAAAGCGCCGCCCGTGTTGAGGTTCCAGGAGAAGCTGGTGGCGACAGCTGCCGCGGAATTGAAAACGAGAAACAGCACGCCGAGCATTGCCGGGGCTATGATTCGCCCCAGACTAGGCCACACGATCGTCATACGATTGCCCGTCAGAGAGAGTCAATTATGCTGTCGTCGCACAGCGAACGGCCACAGGACAGCTTCGTTCGGGAAAGGCACAACCTTTCGTCAACGACGATCGCGCAGCATATTTCTCGCCAAAACAACCATTCACCACAGAACACTGACCAAGAGACCATCTGTCCTGGCGGCTGTGACCGGGCAAGCGGTGCGATGAGCCACGGGCGGGGCCAGAAAGCCGGAGCAGTGCGGACATTATCCTCCGAGGTCTGGGGAATTGCAATCATCAATCATGCCGCCTTGATATGGAAATATAATTAGGCGCCCTAGTTTTAGCAGTCGGGGGTATGTCGGAGAGCGAACGTTCGAGAGTCCGTGCCATCCCGCAAACGTTCCTTTGTCGGCACTCGTCGCCGTAAGTCTAGTGGGCGATGAATCTTCGGACGCCACCATTTGAAATCTTTTCTCGTCAATCAAAGTGCCATCAAACGTCAAATCCGGTAAGCGTCCGGCCAAGACATATTGTTTCTTAAATTGAAGGGCCCGTGCAGAGGCGATCCAAGATGAGTGAGGGTGCGCGCGGACGTTACTTTGTCCGCAGCATCGTGCGTCGTCGTTGCCGTCGCTGGCGCTGGCGAGCCGCCTTCTGACGAGATTCGTCGAGGCGATACGACAGGATCGACTCGGGGTGATCGGCAGCCCAGCGATCGGGCAGCATTTCATCGAGACGCGGATCGTCGGCATGTAAGCGTAAGAGGAGATCACGGAGGTAGGCCCATGGCTCGATCCGATGACGTTTGGCCCCGGCCAGGATGGTAAACAGAATGGCCGCGCGTGGCCCGGCTTGCTGGTTGCCAAGAAACAGCCAATTTTTCCGGCCAATGGCCTGGTGCCGTAACGTTCTCTCACTCACGTTGTTGTCGATCGATAGACGTCCGTCCTCGGTGTAGCGACGCAGCGCCTGCCACTGATTCTGGGCGTACGAGACGGCCATGCCGAAAGCACTTTTGGGGAGCACGCGACGTCCCAACTGGGCCAGTTGTGCCTCGATACGATCGAGCACAGGCTCCGCCTCTTCCTTACGAAGCGACAGTCGTGCTGGAACCGAAAGCGTGCCGCGCTCGATCCTCAATGTCGTAAAGCTGCCAGATCCACTCGAGAATTTGGTGTGCTTCGCGTGGCGAGCCGTTCTGTGCCTCGAAAAACTTGCGGCGTGCATGCGACCAGCAGGCAACTTCGCGAATGGAATCGTTCGATCCCAAATAAATGTGGTCGTAGCCGCCGTAAGCGTCGGCATGCAGATAGCCTTGGAATCCTGCCAGGAACCTCGCTGGTCCATCGCGGGCACGACTTTCGGTGAAGTCGTACACCGAGTACGGATATTCCTCGCTGATGTAGGTCCAGAAGCGCCCCTTGCGACTGCCGTCTTCACCGCCAGTGAGCACGGTGATGGGGATGTCGTCCGTCCACAACACGGGCGACTTAAGCACCAATTCTTTCTGGCGATCGTGGAGCGGCCTCAACAGCTCCGCGGCCGCCTTGACCCAATCGCACTGCGTGCTGCGGGCAATGTGCAGGCCGTGACGGGCGAAGAAGTCTTCTTGTCTGTAAAGCGGCATATGGTCGCCGAACTTGCTGATGACGATTTGAGCGATGAGCCCTGGACCGGCGATGCCACGAACGATCGGCCGCTCGGGTGGCGGTGGGCTTACCACACCGTCCTTGCAATAGCGGCAGGCGTACTTGGGCCGCACATGCACGTGCACTTCCAGCTTGGGCGGCACGTAATCGAGGATCTTAGTCTCGTCCTGGCCGATGCGATCCTTCGTCCGCCCACAACCACTGCACGTCTTCTCGGCGGAAGTTACGTCGAGTTCGTGGCGATAATGGGGCAGCTTCGAAAGGTCCAGCTCTCGACGACGACGACGGCTATGCGCAGCCACTTGTTGTCGAGTCGCTTCGCCAAGCAATTCTGACGGAGACGTTGCCGCGGAGGGTGGCTGCAAATCGAACAGATGCTGCTGGCCATCGCCTTCGATGATCCGTTCGCGACGTTGTCCGTAGATCCAGCGCTTCAGCCGATTGAGTTCATCCAGTGTGGCCTGATGCGTCTCCTGCAGTTCTTCATACGAAGCAGCTGTCTTGTCGAGCACACGTTCCAGCTCGGATGCTTGCCGAAAGGCAGCCAACAAGAGACGTTGGCATTCGCCCAGGTCGTTCGGTAGAAAGTTGGCGTCATCCATCACGCCCACTGTTGTAGCGACTTCTACGAATAGCGCAAGAGTACTTTCAGGAAAAATTTCAACCAACGCGGCGATACCGTTTTCGCCGACGTCCGTTTCGCAAGTCCAATCCACCCAGCAGTTGATTGAGTTGGCGGCAATCCAGCTCGACGCCTTGATCACCTTCAGTTGCCACCGGCAATTGAAAAATGCCAACCTCTAGTCGCTTGTACCAAATACAAAAACCGTCCGCGTCCCAGAACAAAATCTTGATCCGGTCCCGCTTCCGATTAAAGAACAGAAATAGATGGCCGGACAAAGGATCTTGGTTAAAGATCTCTTGAGCCAGGCCCATCAAGGTATCAAAACTGAACTGCATCTTGATCGGCGAGAGGCAGAGAAAGATGCGCACATCGGAAAGGTTGATGTTCGTCATGATCGGCCCAATCTGGGACGTAATGTTCCGACCGCTTCGATGATCTTCACCAGCACGGCTTCGCCCACACCGACGGGAACTCGCACCGAACCGCCATTGGGCAACTCGATCTCGACGGGAGATGCCGTCAGTGTCACCGGCAAGAACTTCGGTGCCGCCAAGTCGGCCAACGTGGGAGCTTCCCCTTCCTCCTTGACCGAATCCGGTATGCCGTCGCGAATTCGTTGCACCCAACGATAAAACGTCGACTTGGAAACGCCTTCGTCGAGGCAGAACTCGTCGATGCTCAATCCGCTCGCACCGCGACCCTCAAGGCGCTCCTGCCAATACAAATAGTCATCCAGCGTCGGACCAGGCCTGCCAGGTTTACCCACAACTTGACTCCTTGGAAATTGAAGGTGAATGCCTTCAGATTACCAAGACCGACAAGTATGGATTCGGCGAACGCTTACCCAAAATCAGAGCTTGATGGTACCCATGGGCGGTGCCCTCGCGCAGCGGTGACCAGCCCAAGGTTGAACAGCCTTCCCTGCAACTCGCGACGGCGCCTCTCCCCTTTTTCCCTGACGCCTCTCGATCGTGTTTCTTGCTCAAATCGCGACCTAGCCTATTGGCAGCGCCGCCGCGCCGAGTTACGTAAATAGGGCGTGTCCGGGACGCGTAATTGCCGGCTCCTTGCGCCGAGGTGAGAATCACCGACTGCGTTTGGCGTCTGCATCAATTCGCTGAGGCTGGACAAACTTCAGCAGCTTTCCGTTTCTCCCAACTGCCAGCGGTGAGGTAGACCTCCGCAGCTTCACAATCATTTTGATGGCGCCAACACCCCGGCCGCCGAGGCGCCATCTTGTTGGTGCCGTGGTGCACAAGGTGGGCGTGTCATTACGCTTGACTTTCTGAGTGAAATGTCGGTTCGACATGTGTGCGCAACGAGATAGCGAGAGCCGAATTAGGTCGTAGCGACCTCGATAGATTGCAGGAGCCGCCGGTCTCCTTACGTCGATCCCGTGAAGCGATCAAAGCGAACAGAATTCCGGCTATCGGACGGTGCCGAATCGCTGAAAAGCACCTTGCGGGGCATGGCTCCAGCCGTGGGAATTCAGAAACAGGAGCCGTGGGCAAGAAAATGGACAAAAATTCACTGGGCGCGAGACGCGGGGGGGGCGCGTTGTTACAATAACGGCGATTTCGAGTCTGGATCGGCTTCAGGCTCAAGCCATATGGGAAATGTCGTTTTAAGCTCAGTCGAAATTGCAAATGTTGGCTGCAAGAACTGCGGGGAGGTCCAGAGCCGATAAGGAGGCCGTGATGGCGAAAACCGCTGTGTCTCCACACACCAAAAAGAAAGCGCCGGACCGCCGCCCACCGCGCCGTCCCTTGGGCGCCGCGATGCTGTCCGACTTGGCGTGGTGGGAAATCGCCCGCAGCCTCCGGCTTTCCGAACGGGAGTTGCAGATCGTCCGCGCCACGTTCGACGATCGCACGGAATCCGCCATTGCCGCCGACATCGGCATCGCGCCGCGCACGGTCCACACCCACGTCGAACGCCTGCATCGCAAACTGGCAGTGGCCGATCGCGTCCAATTGGTCGTCCGCGTCATGGCAGAGTTCGTGAGGCTGACGGTATCGCCCCAAGGCAAGCTCCCTCCAATCTGTGCCGCACACGCTACCGGCAGCTGTCCAATGTGCGAGGTTTAGTTCGCGGCACTTCCGAGCACCTTCTCCGCCGAAATCGCCCGGCCCCACCGCTCTTCGTTTAAATGCGCGCTGTCGGCTCAACAGCCGACATCCAAGAACCGTCAACGGGGGTAGTATGCGTTGATAGTACTCGGATGTCGTTGGTGCAGGGGGGGCTACGGTTTCTTCGGCGGAAAGAAAATGGCCAGGCCCGAGCTCGCGCACTCGCCACTGATCCATCTCGTCATCGTGATGCGGCTCCGCCTCGACGGCGAACTGATTGCGGCGCTGTTGCAGACACAAACGGATTTCCGCGTACTCTGCGCGACGACGAGCGTCGAGGTGGCTTCGACCGTCGGCAGGCACCGTCGTCTGGACGTTGTGTTGCTGGATGGCGAATTGGTGGACCTGCCAGATTGTGAGAGCATCGCTTCGTTGATGCAACAACTCGGCGACGTTCCCATCCTGGTGTTGGATGTGAAAGTGAATCACGGGCGCCTGGCGGCCTTGCTCGACGCACCTTGTGCGGGGTACTTCACTCGCGGCGCACCGTTTGCCGAGCTGGCCGAAGGAATTCGCCGCTTGAGTCGAGGCGAGAGCGCGTTCGATTCCACTCTAGCTAGTCGCATTGAGCAGACACCCCGCGGCCGAATATACCGACTCGATTCGGGCACAGCTTCTTCGCTGCCGCTAACACCTAGGGAAATCGAGGTCTGGAAGCTCATTGCCCAGGGGTCTTCTGTCAAGCGGTGCGCTGAGTTACTCCATCTCGCGCCCAGCACGGTCGACAACCACAAGTCGCACTTGATGAAGAAGCTGGGAGTCCACAAGGCCATCGATCTGACGCGAATGGCAATCCGCGACGGGCTCATTTCGTTCTAGCCCCTTCTCGTGCGCGTGAAAAGGAAACTCAAACCGTGTTGGAAGTCTCTCACAAAATCAGCCCCTCCGATTCCACTTTAACTGCGAGCCAAGACAACCTTCACTGCATTTCGCGACGGTGCTCAACCGTCTATCCCCGGCGTCTCTCGATCGCTTTGCTCGCTCAATTGGCGACCGGCATCTATTGGTAGCGCCGCCGCACCGAGCTGCGTCATGACCGGGTGGCCCCAGGGCGTTACCGCCCCGGGGCTCCCACAGACCCGTACGTGCGCGCATTAGCGCATACGGTTCCTCTCATCATGGATTTGCTGCGCACCTGAGAGTCGAGCGGACTGCGCAATTGGGAGCAAGCGGGTAACGCTGGAGGATGACAAGAAATTTCTCCCACGTCATCGAGCGGATGTTGTTACGGCGGTTAAGCCACCGCCGCCACCGCGGTCCGACCTCGTGGAGAAACCGAGCCAACGCTGCCGAGTTTCCGGTTACTCCGTAGTACGCGTAGTGTCCGCGCAGCTTCTCGTTGAGCTTCTTATGTTGATCCTGGATCGGCAGGTGTCGATTGTCTCGGCACCAGTGGTCGATGCTGCGAACCGCTCGTGTGAAGCGATCCTTGGCGGTCTTGAGTTTGACCACCCAGTACCCATTCCGGGAGCGTGCCCAGTAATGAGTGAAGCCCAGGAGGTCAAACGTTCCAGGACGATCGTCTGGTGATTCGTTCCGATCCTTCCGCGAGGAAGGAGGACGGAACCGCACGAGCTTCGTCTTGGTGGGATGAATGGTCAGGCCATACTTGCCAAATCGCTTCGGGATGACTTCCAGGACGCGTTGAGCATCACGCTCATCACGGAACCCTATCACGAAGTCGTCCGCGTAGCGGATGAGGAAGACAGACTGACGCGTCCGCGGCTTCACGTCCTGCTCGAACCACTGGTCCAGCACGTAGTGCAGGAACACGTTCGAAATCAGTGGTGAAACAACACCGCCCTGAGGAGTCCCGGAGTCCGGGTGACTTACGTTCCCGTCTTCCATGACACCTGCTTTCAACCACTTGTCGATCAGGCGCAACAACACGCCGTCACGCACCCTGAGTTGAAGAAACTGTCGGAGGTGTCGATGATCCAAGTTATCGAAGAACTTGCGAATATCGACCTCCAGTACCCAGCCGCCTTTAGGCCGTCCGGTCATCGCCTGATCTCGAAAGGATGCCAACGCCTGGTGTGCCGATCGCCCAGGTCGGAAGCCGTACGAACAGTCCAAGAAGTCCTGCTCATAGATGGGTTCCAACAGCATGACGACCGCCCGCTGGAGCACTTTGTCTTCCAGAGTGGGAATTCCTAACGGCCGGGTCTCGGTACTCGATCCGCCCTTCGGAATATGCACACGTCGCACCGGTGGCGCCTTATACGTGCCGGACTTCGCGCGGTCGAGCAGGCTATGAAGGTTACCCTCCAGATCCTGTTCGTACTGCTCCGCGGTCACCCCGTCTACGCCTACGGCGCCATCCTTGCGGGTGCGTCGATATGCTTCTTTGAGCCAGTCAATGTCCATCAGATAGGCGAGCGAGGTGAAAGCCATCTCTGGCGACTGTTTCGCCAACGCTGCTATCCGTTTCTGTTTCGTGGACACGATGGTCGAATTTCGATGCATTCGTCGTGTTTCTCAAAAACGGTTCCATGAATCGGCGCCTCGCTTCCCTCCGCTGGCTCCAGCCGGGAGCTGTTCGCCAACTTCGTGGGTACTATCAAGACGCTATGACGCCCTGCCGCCATCCCGCCGCACTTCGTTTCCTTCGCTTGGCGGTACCTCGGTTGCACTCTGATTTCGCTCTCTGGCGGACGAGTGCGCCGCCAAGGCCTGGAGTTGGTAACCCGGTATCTCCAACCGGGAACTCGCCGAGGAGCGAACAGGGTTCTCCCAAGTTCCTGGGGAACCACGATTGTCCGTTTGCACATGTTCCCATCCGACGCCGGCAGGACTGCTTGCACCAGACCATTGCAGTGCAGCAGCGTGGCCCCTGAACACCCTAGTGCAGAGGCTCCCACGTTTAGGACTTTCGACGCTCGATAGCATGGCTTTCGGACTGGCTGTCTACGCTTCGCAGTGCGGATTACTCCTACACCACGCAAGACTCGCTTCCAGTTGCTGGTCAGGCTCTACTGGACGGGCTTTCCACCCGCACGGTTCCGCTGAAAGGTTTCAGAGTTGTCAATTACATCTCATCCTCCTCTCCCAAGCTTGCTTGGCGCAATGGGCGTGTCCTTGGTCGTCGAGTCTCGATCGGTGACCGACTTGCCGCCCCACCGATTCCACCTGACACCCTCGATTCTTCCGCCGGGCACTGCACGTCGGTCAGGCACCACTCCTATCCAAACGGACTCGGGCCGCTGACAGCCACCGGCTCGCGCCCAGGCCCGTCCTACGGGACGGAAATAAATGCCAAGTAATTGGCACCGACTTTTTGCTAACGGCCTAAAACAAATGATTTTTGAGAGGCGAAATAGGGCTATATAGCCCGAAACAGGCCTCGGAAATACCGCTTCAATGACCGTTTGAACGGGTTGCGTCCGGTAAGATCACCATGATTTCAGCTCAAACACGACATGCCGGGGGACTCCATTATTTCGTCGAGCGTGGCGGCGGCGGGTCGAGCGGCGGATGCTGCCTTCGGAAAACTTGAGGAAGAGGTGATTCGCATGGTCGCCGCGGCCGAATACTGCACAAATTTCCAGAGTCCAATTCGGCCGTTCTTCGCTTCGCGTCGAGCACCATGTATTGGCTGCCTGGTCGTAAGCGTCGCAACAGTCCCCAGAGTCGGACTTTGACCGCAGAGGTTGTGGGAGGGCCGCAGGAAGCATCTGGGCACACATCGCGGGCGGCCGGGGCTCGCCGATGCCGCGAAAAAAACTGAGGGTCGCAATCTCTTGCCGTAAGTGCTTTGGCCTAAGCACTTTATGTTAGACCACGATGTTACGAACATGCTTGTGGATTTCCATGCCGCCGTAGGCCGGCAGTGAGCCATAATTTGGTGGCGTCCAAGAGCGCGGCCGAATAGGCCACCTCCGAAATGGCTCGCGGTAAGTGCTCATGCAGCCGCCCACAACTTGGTCCGAAAGTCTGCTGCTGAACCTGCTAAACATGGTACGCCAGCGGTGCGCTTTCCTGAAGTGGAACGCAGCCGAGAGCGATATCTCTACGTGGGCGAACAACAACTTCCCAGCATTCTGGTCGGAGGTGAAGCAGGCCGCGCTGTATTGCGATGTGCATCTGAAGCCTCATGCCGGCTTCCTCCGGACGGAGGGAAGTGCAATAAATCTGGAGGCGAAAGCCTATCTGGTGTCCAACGATGGTGCCCGCCAAAAACAAATGTCGCTGCACGAATTTGTTAGCTCTATCAAACATTTTGAGAAAGAAATCGACCTTCTCGTGCGATCAGCGGTTGTCGAAGGGCGTCTGGCGGACAGCAATCTTGAGGACATGCCAGTCGACACACAGATTAACGGGAGCGCGTTGGCCAACGGCGGCGACGCCGACCCTGATGGGCCGGTTGAGGGCTATCGTTGGCGTCACAATGGAAGAGTGGTAGAAGTCACTCTGCAACCAAAGGCGTGGAAACTGGTGCATTTCTTGTGGCACCTGAGGACCGGCACCGCCAACATTTTCGATTTGGCCCAGCCAATCTATGGCGATCCCAACCACGAAGTAACGGAGAACGCCATCAGTTCTCTACGAAAGCGGGCAAACATTTACTTCGAGAACCACGACATCCCTTTGCTCGTCTCAGTCAAGCAAGGCACTGTCAATCTTGAAGTGCTCCCCGTCGCCGAGCAAGGCTAATTGGCTCGCGGGCGTCAAGGCCGCAACCGGGCAAATTACGGGCAAAATACGGGCAATCACATGCCCGCGTTCTGCCCGTGAGGCTGCGTATGCATGGGTATGGATACCCGCCTTCTAGTTCTCACAAGAGCTGCCAATCGTTGTCACTCTTGTCAGCTTGTCACTAGTAGCTGGTCCATCGGCGACAGCACGACAGGCTTCGACCGACCGCCAACAGTCACAACAGTTATTTCCCACTAACAGAGATGACGTACCGAAATGAAGAAGGCCAAGAATGCACATCCACCTACACGACGGCGCAGTCCCGTCAGCAAACAGACCGATGAATCTGCTCGCGCCTCAAGACGTAAGCCCAGCCGAGCGCCGGAGAGCCAGAAACCTGCCGCGGCTCCGACAAGCGGGCGCGAGGCGGTAACCAAGGAGGATCGAAGCACGGCCGACAAGTTGGTCGAGCTAGCGCTGAGCCAATACTACATCGGACGAACCGACTCTGACGAAGCGTTTGCGGTGGAAAAGGATGGCCCGAATATCGCGTTGATGCTCGATGGGGCCAGGGACGCGCTTCGCTCCGCTCTGTCTCGCAAGTACCGAGGTGCATACGGTAAAGTACCAACCAACGCTGCCCTATCCGACGCGATGATGTCGTTGCGAGGGGAAGCACTGGAAGCCGCGGCCGAGCCGGTTCATCTCCGAGTGGCGGAACACGACGGAAATATCGTTATCGACCTTGGGGACGCCAGCGGCCGCGCGGTCGTTGTCAGCCCCGGCTCGTGGGCAGTCGTGGGCCGGTCACCGGTCTTGTTCCGTCGCACCAACGCGACTGGTGCTTTGCCAGTGCCCGAGCCCGGCGGCGACCTGCAAGAGCTACGCGGCCTGCTGAACGTCACGGATGAATCTTGGCCAGTTCTGATGGGCTGGCTGGTTGCGGCCTTCTTTCCAGACATGCCGCACGCGATTCTGCTTCTAGGAGGGGAACAGGGCGCGGGAAAGACGACCACTGCCAAAGCGCTGGTCGGTCTATTCGACCCGTCTCCCGCTCCGGTTCGCACGCAACCGCGCGAGGCAAAGCAATGGATGATTAGCGCCTCCGCCTCATGGGGAGTGTGCATCGACAACGTATCTTACATCCCCGATTGGTTGAGCGACGCACTCTGCAAGGCGGTCACTGGCGATGGATGGCTCGATCGCCGTCTGTACACGAACAGTGACGTGTTCGTGCTCTCGTTTCGCCGCGTCATAATGCTAACCAGCATCGACGCGGGAGCGCTCCGCGGGGACTTGGGCGATCGAGTCGTGCTGGTCGACCTGGAGCCAATCCCCGAAGGGAAGCGGGCTACGGAATCGGAGCTGGACGCTCGGTACAAGAAGGCACATGCGCAGATGTTCGGCGCACTCTTGGACTTGGTGGGCAACGTGTTGAAGGAATTGCCTCTGATTGTAGTCAAAAGTTCACCGCGAATGGCCGACTTCGCGCGAGTGTTGGCAGCGATGGACAAGGTGACCGGCGGCCGCGCGTTGGAGATCTACCTCGGGCAGAGCGACCGCATTGCCGAGGCTGTGATCGACGCCGATGAAGTGGCAGTGGCATTGCAGGATTGGATGAGCACAAGAAATGTATGGGAGGGAACCACCAGCGAGCTATTGGAAATGCTCAAGATGAGGGAATGGGCGGTCCAAAGACCACTATCCAGGAGCTGGCCGAAGACTCCGAACGCGATGGGCGGCCGCCTCAAGCGGCTGACTCCAGCGCTGAAGCAGGTGGGAATTGAAGTGTCGTATCCGCCGCGCACTGGCACGCGTCGCTTGGTGCGGCTCGCGTCCGCAGCGCCGGCGCCGCCGCAGCCGATGGCCGCTCAGATGCGCCGCCCGTCAACGAACCTCCGGCGGTTGCTCCTGAAGCGGACGGACGTGGTGACAAGAGTGACAAGAATGACAAGGAATTGCCGTACATCGCGAACGGCTCCAAGCTCCGTGGCCAGGACCACGTACTTGCCGCTCTCGAATTCTAATTCGCTGGATGGCCCAATGGTGATTCCATGAAACCGCAATCATACGACGCGATAAACGACGCTCTCATGCTAAGCACCCAGGACATCGCCAAGATGCTTCAGTGCTCCGACCGACACGTGACCAACCTCCGAAAGGATGGACGCATTCCGCCGCCGGTCAAACTTGGCGAGCTGGTACGATGGCCGCGGCGCGTCATCGACGAATGGATCGAAGCTGGCTGCCCAGTGGCCGCCGCGTCGAGCCCGAGAGATGATAAGGAACAGACTATGTGAGCGCAGTCGGAGGCGCTGTTTACAATGGAGACCGACGCTCCGCACTGGACGCGGACTGAACGACAACAAGAGTAGGTACAACTATGGCAAGCATCTCCAAAGACGCGAACGGGCGTAAGCGGATTCTATTCTTCAACCAGGACCGCGAGCGCAAGACGATTCGGCTCGGCCGGGCGACGATGCAGCAGGCGGAGGCGGTGAAGCTGCGGATCGAACTCCTGGTCGCCGCCAAGATCAATGGCACCGCCCCGGACGTTGATACGAGCAGGTGGGCCGCGAGCGTTGGTGATGAGCTGCACGCCAAGCTCGCGGAGCACGGATTAGTGGCGGCGCGGGCGAAGTTCGAGCAGACAACGCTGGGGCCATTTCTCGAAGGCTACATCGCCAGCCGATCGGACGTGAAACGCTCCACGGTCATCGTATACGGCCATACCAAACGATGCCTCGTCGAATACTTTGGCGCCGACAGGCCGCTCGCGTCGATTACTCCCGCCGGCGCCGACGACTGGCGGCGTTGGCTCTCGCGGCCGGCGGACGGCGGACAGGGATTGGCCGACAACACGGTCCGGCGGCGTTGCGGTATCGCCAAGCAGTTTTTCCGGTCGGCCCTGCGGCGGCGGTTGATCGCCGAAAACCCTTTCGCCGACATGAAGAGTGTTGGCGTGGTGGCAAAGCGGGACCGCGACTATTTCGTAAGCCGCGAAGATTCGGCGAGGGTACTGGACGCCTGCCCGGACGCTCAATGGCGGCTGCTGTTCGCCCTGAGCCGCTACGGTGGCCTACGCTGCCCGTCCGAACACCTTGGCCTTCGTTGGGGCGACGTGGACTGGCAGCGCGCCAGAATCACAGTTCGTTCCCCGAAGACGGCCCATCACGATGGGAAGGCGAGCCGCGTATTACCGTTGTTCCCTGAGCTGCGTCCCTACCTGCAAGCGGTGCTGGACGAATTGCTCGAAGACTTCGACCCCAAAGCCGAGCGGCTGAGTGACCAGCCAGTCATTACCCGCTACCGGTGCGCGAACACCAACCTTCGGACCCAGCTTGAGCGCATCATCGCGCGGGCTGGCCTCAAGACCTGGCCGAAATTGTTCCAGAATCTTCGGGCGACGCGAGAGACCGAGTTGGTGGAGCAATTCCCCTCGCACGTCGTCTGCGAGTGGATTGGCCACAGCGCGACAGTCGCGGCGAAGCACTACTTGCAAGTGACCGACGATCACTTCGCCAAGGCGGCGCAGAATCCGGCGCACAATACAACGCAACCTGTAGGAATCGAGCGAAACACGTCGGAACAGAATTGCGAAAACCTCGGAGAACGCGCTACTTCTCGAATGCCAATAGTGTATGCAATGGGCGATGACGGACTCGAACCGCCGACCCTCTCGGTGTAAACGAGATGCTCTAACCAACTGAGCTAATCGCCCGAAACGCGACCGTGCTCCTTGAAGGTACGTTGCCAGTCGCTTCCATATATCATACAACGGACCGGGGACAACCGACAACGGACGAAGAAAAAGCCATGACGTCGCAGATCGTTTCGATTGCCGACCCGGCGAGCGGCGCCGCGGCGAAAGTTTTGGTCAGCCTGGGGTTCAACTGTTTCAGTTGGCAGCCGGTGCTTGACGAGGGGCCACGGGAGATGTTGTGGTCGCATCCGGATTTTGCGGGCGGGAATGAGCGGCCGTCGGGGAGCGGGATTCCACTGCTGTTTCCTTTCCCGGGACGGATCGGGCAGGCGAAGTACACGTTTGGCGGGCGCGAGTATCAGCTCGAGCCGGGCGATCCGTTTGGCAATGCGATTCATGGGTTCGTACACAAGCGGCCGTGGCGGATTGTCGACGAGCGGCCGGAGAGGGTCGTCGGCGAGTTTCAGGCGTCGGTCGATGATGCGTCAATCCTTGAGCGTTGGCCGAGTGATTTTCGGATTCGCGTGAGCTATGAAGTGCGTGGGCGCGAGCTGGTGTCGGACGTTCGGTTTGAGAACGCGGGCGATGGGCCGTTGCCGTGCGGTTTCGGCACGCACAGTTATTTTCGGCTGCCGCTTGCCGAAGGGGCCGCGCCGGATGAGACGCTCGTCTACGCGCCGGTGTCGAAGATTTGGGAACTCAAGGACATGCTGGCGACGGGGCAGATTTTGCCGGTGCCCGCGGGGATGGAGCTCGATGGCGGCGGGCCGCTCGCCGGGCGGCAATTCGACACGTCGTACACGGATCTTAAGCCGGACGCCGACGGGCTCGTTCACACCTGGCTGCGCGAGCCGAAGAGCGGCCGGACGCTAACGCAGTTGTTCGACACGTCGTTCACGCAGTGCATCGTCTACACGCCTCCCCACCGCGAGGCGATTTGTCTCGAGCCTTACACCTGCTTGCCGGATTCGTTTCGGCTTACGGCCGAGGGACACGAGACGGGGCTGCGGGTGCTCGCGCCGGGGGACGGATATGAAACGACGATTTCATTGACCGTCATGTAATCGCTGCAGTTACGTCCCCGAGCTTGCTGCGTGTTGATCGGGGGCGGGGACGCCCCGGCTCGCTGGGCTCGCTATTTCGGCGGTTCTTTTTTCAGGTCTTCGAGTTCGCCGCCGGGGAATTTGCTGGCGGCGATTCGTGCGGCGAAGGTATCGCTCTTGTCGTCGTTGGGATCGACGTGCATGTCGCCGACCTGCTTGATGGCGGCGAGGATCTTGTCCGTGTCCTTCTTGTCCTTCTTGGCATCGAGCAGCTTCGCGAGCTGGGCCCCATATTCATTGCGATGCTTGCGGCTCTTGCCCTGGTGACAGACGAAGCAGCGGTTGGAGGTCTTCTTCACCAGCGCGACGTAGTCCTGATCGGGATGATCGGTGAGATACTCGGTCTCCCAGACCTTGTAGAACTGGAGCACGGCCGCGGCGGGGCGGGCCGTCGCGGAAAGCAACAGACAAACCACGAGGAACGAACAGAGGGTGCGCATCGATCGATTCTCCGAGGGGATGACCTAAAACAGAACCTACAAATAAAGCTTGAATGACGGCAATTGTCAACTGTCAATGGCGGCATACGGGTCTTCCGCCTGCTCTCCCTGAATGTACGTTTGGCCGCGGTAGAACTGGGACCAGAATACGAATGCCCCGGCGGTTACCGCCATAACGGCAGTGAAGAACCAGTAGTACCTAGCGCCTTCGAGGAAGGAGCTTCCGGCCTTGTTTTGCGCCGCTATGTAGCCGTTGACTTGGGCGGTAAACAAGTTACCGAGCGTGATTGAGAGCAAGAACACGCCCATCACGAACGACTTCATTTTGCGGGGCGCCTGGGTGTAGGAAAATTCGAGGCCGGTGATCGATACCATCACCTCGGCGGCGGTCATCAGAGCGTAGGCCAGGATTTGCCAGCCGATGTGCGGGGCACCACCGGCGTCAATGCTCTGCTGAATTAGCGACGGGATCGTAAACGCCAGTGCCGTAATGAACAGGCCGATTCCAATCTTGCGGAGCGGCGTCACGTCAAAGTAGCGGCCGAGAAATGGGTAAACGACGTAGGTGAACAGCGGAATGAATGCCAGTACAAAAATCGAGTTCACCACCTGCAGTTGGGCCGGTAATACGTCGGGGTCAAATCCGACGAGGTTCATGTGCCTCGCCTGATGTACCCATGCCGAGTGGGTTTGATCGAACAGGCACCAAAACGGAATGATGAACAAATAGAGCGGGATCAAGTTGCCGATCGCGCGGAGCCCGTCGCTGCCAAATGTTTCGCGGAAGAACGCGTTGCCGCCAGGAGGAATATGGACGAACTTGTATCGCCCGATCCAAAACACGACGGCGGCGATCGCCATCGCCACGCCCGGCACGCCAAAAGCCCAACCCGGTCCGTAGTGCTTCAACAGCCACGGCGTGAGCGGCATCGAGATCGTGGCGCCTAAATTCACGGAAAAATAAAACCAACCGAAAGCCTTGGTGATGAGGTGCTTGTTTTGCTCGCCGAACTGGTCGCCGACGTGAGCCGACACGCAGGGTTTGATGCCGCCCGCCCCGATCGCAATCAGCGCGAGACCAAGGATGAGAAGGTGCTTCGGATCGACGCCCGTGAATTGCGGAAAGTCCATCAAGGCGAGCACCGCGTGGCCGGCAACATACAGGATCGACACGGAGATGATCATGCGATATTTGCCAAACAACCAATCGCTCAAAACGGCGCCGACGATCGGGAAGAAATACACAGCCGCCATGAAGTTGTGTTGCCACTCATTGGCCGTGTTCTCATCGAGCGGCGCGAGGCCGCCGGACAGATTCCGCAAATGTTCGGTCAGGAAGATGGCTAGAATCGCCAGCAGGCCATAGTAGCTGAACCGCTCGGCTGATTCGTTGCCGACGATGTACGGAATTCCCTTCGGCATCTCGGCCGAGGGAACAGGTGCCGTGAGGTATTTGCCGGCGGTCGGCGCGGGTCGGCTGGCCGATTTGCTCATGGATAAGTGTCCGTCGCTGGAGGTGCATCGAGAGAATCGGGGACAGCCGCCGCCGGGTTCCCGTCGGCGTGTTCGATTCGCAGTTCTGGAAACGCCGGCGCCGGCTGCTGGCGATGCCACACGATCCCAAGTGCGAGCACCGAGAGCAAGAGCAACGTCGCTGGGACCAGCCAGGAGGCGTGGCGTCGAAACCAGCTCGAGTTCGGCGGAGCGGCTTGACCAGTCGACGGGGAGTGAGATTTGTGGATAGGCGACGCCCAGTTGCTCGGTGACGGCGATCAAGGCTGCCAGGAGTTCGGCGGGGTTCTGAAAGCGGTCTTCCGGTCGCTTGGCGAGCATGGTGTCGACCAGTTCGGCGACCGACTCGGGCACGTCGGACCGAAACTGGGCCAGGTTGGGCGGCTCACCGGATTGGTGTTGCAGCAGTTTTTGTAGCGCGGAGCCGTCGGGGAAGGGCGGCTTGCCGACGAACAAGAAGTAGAACGTGCAGCCAAGGGAATAAATGTCGCTGCGGACGTCGGCCAGCCGGGGGTCGCGGGCTTGCTCGGGGGCCATGTAGTCGAACGTGCCGAGCGTGACGCCGCTGGTGGTCAGCTCGTGCTCGGAGGGGTCGGTCTGCTCGACGCGTGCCAGGCCCATGTCGACCAGCTTGGCCTGGCCATCGGGCGTCACGAGGATGTTCGACGGCTTGATGTCGCGGTGCACCACCTCGCGCTGCCAGGCGTGCAACAGCGCGTCGGCGATTTGCAGCATGTAGCGCAGCGCGTCGGCGAGCGGGAACGGGCCGTTGGCGTAGACCAAATCGCGGAGGTTCGTGCCTTCGATGTATTCGAAGACGAGGTAGCGATGGCCGCGCTCCTCGCCGACGTAGTGGACGCGGGCGATGTTCGGATGATCGAGCCGGGCGGCGCTGCGGGCCTCCATCTCGAAGCGGCCGAGAGAGTCGGCGTCGCTGACCCGCGGCGCGGCGAGCACCTTCACGGCCACGGTGCGATGGAGCCGCGTGTCGACGCCGCGGAAGACGGCCCCCATTCCGCCGCCGCCGACGAACTCTTCCAGCCGGATGTCGCCGAGCTGCTGGCCGATGAGCGTCCGCGCGAGTTCGCTGGTCGGTTGTCGCCGCAAGAGCGGGTGCGGCTCAAGCAGCGGCTCGGTCGAGATGACCGTTTGATCGGACTCGAGCGGGGCCCGCTCGTCGTCATCCACGTCGTGAGTTCCGGGCTGACTGGCGGTGGCGTTGGAGCGAACCGGTGGTGTGAGGTCGTGCGACATGAAATACGGGCACCACTCAACCGCAGCAACGACGACAGCCGGCCGCGAGCCGCAGCAACTCAGCGAAACAGCCAGTCAACATCCAGTCTGCAATCTGGCGCGGCCAACGGCGCGATGGCGGCATCGACCGCGAATCGCTCGACGTTTTCGTAGCCGGTCGCTACTGGATTGCGATGAACGACGATTATCTGCCAATCGACGTCGACGATCCAGTATTCAGCAATACCTGCTTGAGCGTACATTTGCAGTTTTTGGCCTCGATCGCGTGCGAACGAAGATTGCGAAACTTCGACCACCAAAAAGACGTCAGCGGGATAAGGGTGGGCCGCCCGATAGTCGTGCGACTGTCGCCGCACAAGAGCCACGTCTGGCTCTGGTTCCGAGCGATCGCTCAGGACAATCGGCGACTGAATTCGACAATCGATCGAATCCGGCAAATTGGTCATAAAAAACCGATTCAGGCGACCGATAAGCCCGCTCTGGTCCGGTCCAATCGGCGACGTCACAACAATCTCTCCGTCGAGCAATTCCAATCGCTTATCGCGGTTGAGTACGCCGATTTCAAACATACGGTAATACACATCGCGCGAGAAGCGAACACGGCCCTCCGGCGTGGTTGGCAAGAGCGGAAGGTCCGTAAAGACCGGCAGCGATGGTGTGCTGGTGACGGTTGCCATATCAGAATTATACTCCGAATCGACAACACTCGGTAGCCGGCGGCTACCCCATGTGCTTCACCACCGCGGCGCCGAACTCGCTGCACTTCACTTCTTTGCGCCGGACATCATGCGGGCGAAGTCGTAGGTGACGGTCTTGGCGGCGATCGCGCCTTCCATGCCGCGGATCACGAGGTCGGCCGCCTCGTTCCAACCGAGAAATCGCAACATCAATTCGCCGGAGAGGATCAGCGAGCCGGGATTCACTTTGTCGAGCCCGGCGTATTTCGGGGCGGTGCCGTGCGTGGCTTCGAAGATGGCGTGGCCGGTGACGTAGTTGATGTTGGCGCCGGGCGCGATGCCGATGCCGCCGACGCAGGCGGCGAGCGCGTCGCTGATGTAGTCGCCGTTGAGATTCGGCGTGGCGACGACGTCGTATTCGGTGGGGCGGGTGAGAATCTGCTGCAGGAAGGCGTCGGCGATCACGTCTTTGATCACGATGCCGGCGCCGGGCTTACCCTCGGGGATGCGGCACCAGGGGCCCCCGTCGATCGGCTCGGCGCCGTAGAAATCGCGGGCGACCTGGTAGCCCCAATCGCGGAAGCCGCCTTCGGTGAACTTCATGATGTTCCCCTTGTGTACCAGCGTCACACAGGAGCGCTTATTCTTGATGGCATAGCCAATCGCGCTATGGACGAGCCGCTCGGTGCCGAGGTAGCTGATCGGCTTGAAGCCGATGCCGACTTGCACCGGCAAGTCGCGCGACGGAGCACCGATCGTTTCCAGTTCGTTTGCACCAGGCGTCGTTCTTCTCCTTGGTACCGAAGCGAATCTTGGCGGCCTCTTTCGGGAACTCTTTGGCCAGGAAGTCGAGTACCTTCTGCGAATCGAGCGTGCCGCCGGCGTACTCGATTCCGGCGTAGATGTCCTCGGTGTTCTCGCGGAAGATGACCATGTCGACGTGGTGCGGGTTGCAAACCGGGGTCGGCACGCCCTCGAAGTAGCGGACCGGCCGCAGGCAGACGTAAAGGTCCAAGACCTGCCGCAGTGCGACGTTGAGCGAGCGAATTCCGCCGCCGACGGGCGTGGTAAGCGGTCCCTTGATGCCGACCAACAGTTCGCGGAACGCGTCGAGCGTTTCGTCTGGCAGCCAATTGCCGCTTTTGTCAAACGATTTTTGCCCGGCCAGCACTTCTTTCCAAACAATTTGCCGCTTGCCTGCGTAGGCCTTTTCGACTGCGGCATCGAAGACGCTTTGGCTGGCTCGCCAGATGTCGGGCCCGGTGCCGTCGCCTTCGATGAAGGGGACGATCGGCCGGTCGGGCACTTGGAGCCGTCCTTGATGGTTCTGAATTGCCTGGCCGCCGGTGACGCTGGACATGAATCGGACTCCGCAATTCCAAGTGCTGTTTTTGGCAGGAAAACCGTGCAAACTGCCGTGCCGCCGATTGTCGGCGGTCGGCCGGTGGGGGTCAATGCCCGCGGGTGTGCGACAGACTATTCGGCCCGACTTGAATTCGCTAAAAGTCGGGCCGGAAAGCCGGACTTACGTAGTTGCCCGCGGCGATTGAGCGGCCGATAATGCGGGCTCACGTAGGCCAAGGTTTTTTTCAAGAGACATCTCCATTTTTGTTGGCAGAGGATGCGATCCATGACCAGCTCTCTCGATCGGCGTTCGTTCCTGAAGTCTGCCGCCGCGACCGGCGCGGCCCTCGGCCTGGCGACGAGCGGAAGCACCGCACTGTTGGCCGCAGAAGAAGGAAAAACGCCCTTGTTCAAGATCTCGCTGGCCGAGTGGTCGCTGCACCGCATGCTCTTCAACGGCAAGCTGGACAATCTCGAATTCCCAGCGTTCACGAAGAAGGAATTCGGCGTCGATTGCGTCGAGTACGTCAACCAGTTCTTCATGGACAAGGCCAAGGACATGAAGTACCTGACGGAGCTCAAACAGCGCTGCGACGACAACGATGTGCGGAGCGGCCTGATCATGTGCGACAACGAGGGCGACCTGGGCGATCCGGACGAGGCGAAGCGCACGCAGGCGGTCGAGAATCACTACAAATGGGTCGAAGCGGCCAAGTTCCTCGGCTGCCATTCGATCCGCGTCAATGCCCGCTCCGACGCCAAGCTCTCGTATGACGAGCAGATGGGCTTTGCCGTCGATGGCCTGCATCGCCTGGCCGAGTTTGGCGGCCAGCATGGCATCAACGTGATCGTCGAGAACCACGGCGGCCTGTCGTCGAACGGCAAGTGGCTCTCGACCGTCATCCAGAAGGTCGGCCTCCCTAACGCCGGCACGCTGCCCGACTTCGGCAACTTCCAACTCAGCCCGGGCGAATGGTACGACCGCTACCAAGGCGTCCGGGAGCTGATGCCTTATGCCAAGGGCGTCAGCGCCAAGAGCCACGTCTTTGACGATGCCGGCAACGAGGTCCAGACCGACTACCGGAAGATGATCAAGATCGTCCTCGACGCCGGCTACCACGGGTACGTCGGCGCGGAATGGGAAGGCGATTTTCCCAGCGAGGTCGAAGGGACCCGGCTCACCGTCAATCTGCTCAAAAAGGTTCGGGACGAGCTTTCTTAGTGCTCGCGGGTCCGACCTGGACGGCATTCGATCGGCTCGACGGACGCGGTGCGGCCGCGTTTTCCGTCGTCGCGAGTATTTTCTTGTCTGGTTTACCATTCCCCACCTTCCGCGTCGCGGCCGGACAGGACACTGCGTCCAACGGGAATCGGCCTGCTGCCTAACAACTAGGCACACCGACCCCGCCTGCTTTCTGTGCATCGACTGCACGATCATAGGCACGTGCGTGCTAGCGGCGTAAGTGCTTGCACTGCAACGACATGCATGACTGCACTTGCCACGTTCTCACAATACTCCTAAAAGCGGGCCCTCTGTGGGGCCTTGCGGCCTCAAGTTATTCGCACGACTGGAAGGAGACAAACGCCGTGCTCACTCAATCGACGGAGAAGTATCAACAGATCCTGACCACCGCCAAACGGCTCTACGAACAGGAACCCGACTGGGTCACGTTCTTCCGCGAGGTACTGGGAGTCGACGGAATGGTCCGTGGCTCGTTTGCCAGTTTGGAAGAACTGGCTGCCTTCGAGCGGAGCCAGGAGTTCGAGCAGATTCAAAAGTGGCTGGTCAAGCTGCGCGAACAACGCAGTACCACTGACAGCGATTCGGAGCCGACCCGTGTCATCACGGTCCGGCTGCCGAAGAGCATGCACGAATACCTGCGGACCGAAGCTCACGATTTGCGGACGAGCATGAACAAGCTCTGCATCTCGAAGCTGCTGCAGGTGATCGAGCAGGACCTGATTCCTGCCGAGCGCGCCGGCAGCACGCCGGAGCGGAAGCCTCAACTGGCGGCGGCCACGATCTCGAATTCGACGATTCCAACGCCGAGCATCTCGACGCCTGGAATCTCGACACCCGGCACGAACCACCAGCTGCACCAACCGCAGCCGCAGCGTACGCCGCAATACCAACCGGCGCACACGGCCTACTAAGCTCGGCTCGGTTAGCAATCGCGGCTGCCCGCCTGTAAACAACAAAGTCCGATCCATTCCCAACACCCCGGCCCTGGCACCGGGGTGTTTTTGTGCGCCATCCGCCAGGGCCGCGACGCGCTCATTCGCTCGCCGGCAAGAGAGCGGGTCTCGGAGTTTTGGAGCGATGCAGTCTGATCGCGAAACGCGATTCACCACTCCAAAACTGCTCAGTTTTGTCATGTCGCGTCGCGGCAAGTGCCGCAATCGCCGATGGTTGCCGACAAGTCGTGCTCCAAAACTCATCGAGTTTACGATTCTCCATTTTTTTCCAAAACACCGTTGCTTCCCGCGGGCGATGCCGCGCGATCAACCGCGTTGCCACCGGCCTGGCGACCGGCCCCATTCGGAGGCGATGGCGTTCGCTCCGCGGGCCTGGGCGTGAACTGTTCGGCGGAATAAAATTCAACGCACTTTTCGTTCTCCCGTTGGAGCTGGTCGATCGTTCGCAGCACGGCGCGCAATTGCCGATGGGTCCGCTCGACGTTGACCACGCCGTCGATCGAGTATTCGATGAGCTGACGGACCTGCTTGCGGACTCGGACTGCGACCTGGGGATTGTCGATTTCCGCGCTCAGGATCGCCAGCACGTCGCGCATCAGTCCCCGGGCCTGCTTGGGGCGAAAGGCTGGCGGAGGTCGGCGGGCGAACTGATCGGGATCAGTGCGTTCGAGCATCCAGGCCGCGGCGCGCCAATGGTTCGCCGCGGCCTGGCGCATGGCTCGCAGCGGACTGAGCTGGGCTGCCAGCCGGGCCTCGCGAAACCGCACGCCGAACGCGGCATCGCGCTCGATTTCGCGGCGAATCGTATTGGGCGCGCAATGGACGTATTCGGCCGCCGCCTGCAGGCTGCAACCGGCCGACACCAAGGCACACACCTCGCGTTGCTTGACTTCATCCAAAATCCGCGGTCTGCCACCTGCCATCGCAGTTCCCCTTTTTGTTGTATGTATCGCGTCGCAAGCGTCTGCCCCACCGGTCCGCCGATAGGGCACGCATGTACAAATTCGATCAAGGGCAGCGGCCTATTTCAACAACTATTTTCGGCCAGTTGGGAATTCACTACGGAGACACGGATGGAAGAGCTGGGAGCCAAGGGCCGGGAGTCAGGAGTCGGTTGGCCTGCGGCTAGGTCGGACGGGGCGGAAAGGCGAACGAGGTGACTCTCGACTCTCCACTCTGCGCGTGGCCGAGAATTGGGGATTGACGATGGTGACCCTCGGTAGGCTATCGTCGTCGCTATGGCGACTGTTACGACAATTGATTGGCCGCGTGCAGAATGGTAGTCTGAGGCTACGTGCGGAGCCCGCGAGGTGGAACTTGCGGCAACTGCACACATGAATCCATGCCGTCCGCTCGCCGGTCAACCTGCTTACTGAAGAGCTCCTTCAATATTTGGGGCTTACTGAAGAAGAATCTTTCTAATAACAAGTTAGGCGCCTTATCGATGGCAACGTTGCTGTTACGGATCGTGACAGTTCCCGCCGGAGAGGCCCCTCTGTGGGTTCGCGAGAAGTGGGTGGGTTTATCCTTGCCATTGGCACAGAGTAGCAAATCGGCGCATACATCCCTTACGGCGGGTGTCCTCTCCGGGCCAAAATGCCTTTTGTCATCGATGTGGGCTTTGGTCTGCGGGAGGCTGAAGCGAGAAACAGGATTCTCCGTCGACGCCCAAGCGGCTGTCGCGGTTCTTGCGGAGAAGAGTCCCGAGGCCGCTGCATGGTGGCGAGAAAATGTGCCGCACCTGATGCGTCCTGGCCGGAAGTTAATGTTTCAACGCGAGGCGGCAGTGGTTTGCGAGCCTAAAGCGCTGAGTGGTGCCAGCGCCTATCAACCGGATGCAGCAGACGGTGATAGATAAATCGCCACAACATACATGCGGAGGTCGTCCGCTGATCTGGTACGTTAGGCGATGAGGTTGCAAATGTCCGACGAAGACGATTTGAAGTTCAAGCAGCTCACGTACCACTCCAGCCGCATTTCCGCACTGGACGCGCTTTCGGCGTTTGTCACCGATGAAGACGAAGACCCAATTGTTCGAGCAGCTGCTGCTCGTGCCGGCTTCAGCAGATGGTATCCCGAAGAGGGCGGCCACAAGGTCCTAATTCCGTATGAAGGAGGCCCCTACGATTCTGCGCGGTTCGTGATCGAGAAGGGTGCGTGGGATCACGAGCACTGCAAGCGGTGTGGCGAGACGATCGAACCAATGAGCTTGTGCTGGGTCTCCGCCGGTGACTTGTATGTAATACTCTGCGAAACGTGTCACAAGCAAATAATTGGCGACGAAATCGCCTAACAAGTCGCTGTAGTTGACCCGCCGGCAACACGGGCGGTTTGGCATTTTTCTTCGGCGTCGGCTATACTGCGTGCAATTCCGCCACGTTGTTTCGGCGGGCGACTGAGCTTGGTCGTTAGGCCACACCGCACGCCATGAACATTACAGCGTCATCTAGGTGGTTGTTCTTGGTCACCGGCTTCTATGCGCTTGGTTGCGCTCCAGGCATTCTTCTCGCAGAGCATTTTCGTTGGCCACAGTCTTCATTTCATGTGACGCAGTTCTTTTCGGTATTACTGTGTTTGCCAGCGAGTTTTGGTATTCCTTTGGAGCGCAAGAGGTTCACGATTCAGAGGTCAGAGATGGTTGGCAGCAGTCGCTGTTTCACTGTGCAGTCTCTGGTTGGTGTTCGTCGCTTATGTACTTCTGACTTTTGATTTGAGCGGGATTGATTGAGCATGGATCGGAATCGGGGCCGGCCCCGCGTAAGGCATCTGTGGCACAAATTGCCATATCTTGACACAGCTATTCCGGCAGGCTATCCTTCCTTCTATGCGCACCTCGATGAACATCTCTCTGCCGGCTCCGCTGAAGCTTTGGATCGAACAGCAGGTCGACAAGCGCGGCTACAGTACTGCCAGCGAATTCGTCCGCGACGTGTTGCGGCGTGAACAGGAGCAGGCGGCGCGGGCGGCGGCCGACGCGAGGCTGATCGAGGCGATCGACAGCGGCGAATCGACGCCGATGACTGCGAAAGACTGGCAGCGCATCCGCACGGAAGGGCTGAAGCGGGCCCAGTCTTCCGGCAAGTCGCCGTCCCGTAAATCGCCGACGCTCAAAAAGGATCCGAGGCGCGGCAAGAAATGACTCGCCGCGTTCTCAAGAAGCCGCAGGTTGAACGCGACCTGGTCGATCTTTTTTCGTTCATCGCGCGGGACAAGGTCGAACCTGCCGAGCGGTTCCTACAGGTGGCCGAGGAAAGTTTTCGGCATCTGGCGGCCAATCCGCTCGTGGGCCAAGAATGGGAATCTCCGCTGCCCCAACTGGCCGGCATTCGCGTGCTGAGCATGCCGGCGTCGTTCCACAACTACCTCATTTTCTATCGTCCGATCGAACAAGGCGTCGAGATTTTGACCGTCCTCCACCGATCGCGCGACCTGGCCGCTGTGCTGGAGCGATTGGTGCGCGGAGCGTGAGAGCCAGGAGCACCCACCGACGACATTCCAGGTTCTTGTCTCCCCCTCTCCGCGTCTCCTTGTCTCCTTGTCTCGCCGCACTGCCGGTGGCCGAGAATCGGGGATGGACGTTGGTGACCCCGGTAAGCTATCGTCGTCGCTATGGCCACTGTTACGACAATTGATTGGCCGCGTGCAGAATGGTAGGCTGAGTCTAGGTGCGGAGCCCGCGGGATCGGAAGCGGGGACATTCTGCTCTTCCGCAAGAGTAGTATTCCCCTTTGGTCATTTCGGCAGAAGGTTAACATGGGAATCAACGTCAGACTTGAATCCGAAAGCGGCGAAGCAATCGCTGAGGTGCTAGATCCTCACGGTCGAACAAAGGCACTGGTTCCAAACTACTCAGACTCCGATTCCTACTGTCTTCGATTCGTCGACCGGTACGGGGATGCCGTCTTCAATCAACTCCAGCTACCGCTCCTGGTCAGCGAGGTTCGGCGACGCCACGAGATAATCCAGGACCGTGCAATCAAGCAGCACGCAGAGGACATCCTGAAACTTCTTGCGTCAACCGAAGCGAAAGTTCACACCTATGTGCGATTCTTCGGAGACTAGGCGATGCGCTGCCGAACAAGTCGTTGCAGCGTACGGGGGTGCGCCCCGCCGCTGAACGGCAAGACGTTGTGAGGAGAAATTCGCATCGCCCATGGCGTCCTATCCCGAGCGGCAATGCTCGACAAGCCAAGAGTGCCCGTGAAGTTTGGGTGGTACGTCCCTGAGGCTCGGCGAAGGGCGTGGTTTTGCGTGTTCGTGTGCAACCACGCCCGTTGCCGACCCGGCACCCGGCTAAACCGGTCGCCGTGTGCCCGGCTCCTGGCGTGCCACCCGTTCATGATGGCGGGTTCGTGACCCAGGGCTGCGGTGTGGAACCGATTCGTGGTGGGACACCTGTCAACACTTGGAGAATCTGCCCGCTGTCTCTTGTCGCTGCGCGACCCAGGTTGGGGCAACCTGGGGCACCGTCGAGACGCAGCTACTTCACGCGAGGGAACGCCCCTTCGCCGTGGGCGTCGAGGTTTTCGACGAGTACGCGGTCGGCCTGGCCGTTGGGGGCGATTGAGAAGCACACGCCGCTCGGGCCGCCGGCCATTTCGCCCGTCGGCTGGTAGATGAACGTGTCGCGGTCCCAGTGGCGCAAGGGGAATTCGATGGGCTTCGGGCCCAGTCGCAGGACGAGCTGGCCGTCGTTCTCGGCGAACTCGATCGGGCCGAAATATTCGTTCGCGTACTTGCCGGTGTAGGCGGAGAGGGCGAGGGCAGGGGTAGGCTCGGCGGGCGGGTGGCTGTAGTCGCGCTCGCGGGCTCGTTCTTGCTGGACGCCAGCGTCGGACATTCGCTGGGCGAACGCGATCCAGTCGCGCTCCAGTTTGCCGTCGAGCACGAGGTCGAAGAAGCTCTCGGTGAGGCTTTCGGGCACGCCGGTCGGTGCGGCGTTGGAGAGAACGACGATGGCCAGCCGCTCGGACGGCAGGACAGCCACCTCGGTTCGCGTGCCGAGCGAGAACTCGCCGGAGTGCTTCCAGAACACGCGGCCGCCGCGTTCGATGTTGACGTTCCAGCCGAGGCCGTAAGAAACGAGTCGGCCTTGGGCCGGCGTGAAGCCAGTGACGATTTGCGGCGTGTGGGTTTCGGCCAGGGCGTCGGCGGAAACGAGTTGGCGTCCGTCGAACTTGCCGTCGTCGATCTGCAATCGCACCCAGCGAACCAGGTCGTTGAGCGTGGTGCTGATGCCGCCCGCGGGCGCTTGGGCATCGGGCTGGCGAGTGTTCTTGGCGATCCATTTGCCGCCCGCGCGAACGTGCAGCAGCGCGCGATTCTTGGCCTTGGCGTAGTCGGCGAAGCGGTAGCTGGTCGAGGTCATACCCAAGGGAGCGAAGAGCGTTTTGGCGGCCAGGTCGTTCCACTCCTCGCCGCGGGACTTGGCGACCGCGTAGGCTGCTTCGCTGTAGCCGAAGTTGGTGTAGGCAAACTCGGTGCGAAAGCTGCTCGCGGGCGGTTGATACCGCAAGCGGTGCAAGATTTCGGGTGCACTGTAGCCGACGTCCTCGAGCAAATCGCCCGCGTGGTCGGGCAAGCCGCTGCGATGGCAGAGCAAATCGCGCGAGCCGCAGTTCTCGCGTGACGAATGGCTGGTACATGCGGAAGGCGGGGTCGTGGTCGATGACGCGATCGTCCCAGCCGATCTGGTCCTCGCCCACGAGCGCCGCCAGCACGGTCGACGTGATCGGCTTGGACATCGAGGCGACTTGAAACACGGTGTCGGCGTCGATGGGCTTCGGATTGCCAGCCTCGCGGACGCCGAAGCCCTGCTTGTAAATAACCTGGTCTCGATGTATCACAGCGATTGCGATGCCGGGCACGCCGATCGTGTCGAGTGTTTGGTGGGTCAGCTTCTCCAGTTCGCCCAGCGCGAACTTGACGCGCTCGGGGGTCACTTGGTTTTGAGGTGGTGCACCGGCCGCGCTTGCCATCGCGCTCGACAGGCAGAGCAGGAATGTGCAGAGATAGCTCTTCATGGTGGAACGCAATTCCGGAGATTTGGGGAATGGGAGAAACAGGCGACGTCCCCGTCGTCCGCACAAGAATAGCACACAGAGCCCGTGCGGCTAAGACGCCGTCGATTCGTTGCGCCGGGACCGATGCGAGGCATCTCCTCGCACGCGATACAGGCTGCTGTGAGGATTAGGCTAATTCGTCCGTCGGCCGAACTCCTTGAAATAGGAAGTACCCTTTTCGCTTGGTCATGGAAACGCCATCAAACCATTTCGGCATGTTCTCTTCGTACCAAGTCGGATGCTTGGTCACGAGCAACAGTTTTCCGCCCGCCCGGAGCGCGTCGCGGCCGGCAGTGAGGAAATGGCGGGCGATGCGGTAGCCGGAATAGTAGGGCGGATTGGCGAGCGCCAGATCGTATTGGCCCGCGCCGGCGTAGTTGCCGTCGGCGGTCAATTCGGCGGTCAGATTTGACAGCTCGTTCAGCTCTGCGCCGCGTCGGGTACATTCGACCGCCCGGGCATTCGAGTCGACGGCGTGGACGGTGACGCTCGCGTCGCGGCAGGCGGCGGCGAGCGCCACCGTGCCCGCGCCGCAGCCGATATCAAGCACGCGCATGCTTGGTTCGACGCTCATCGCATCGATCAAGTGGCGGGCCCCCGGGTCGATGCGTCGATGCGAGAAGACGCCGGGCCGGCTGTAGGCACGGATCAGGCGTCCGCGATCGCGGAAGGCAAACTCGCAGGAATAGTCCTTCACTTTTCTAAGCGGCTCGGTCTTGGTGGCGACGTAGAGGACACCGGCGGGCAGCACGCGACGTTTACACTGGCGCAGCACTTTGCCGAGTTGCTCGCCGAGCCAGGTGTCGTCGCGGTTGGGAGTCGTGGCGTAGAGCTTGCCGCCAAGGGTTAGCCGCTGGCGCCCTTGCTGGATGAAGCTCGCGCACCAAGTCGGCTTCGCCCGTAGCCGAGAGGGGGAAGGCGATGATGCCGGCTGTTCCATCGGGTAAATCGGCGGCGCACTCGATCTTCAAGTTCGTCGGCAGTGCAGGCCAGTGGTCGAGAGCCAGCTGCGCGGGGTAGAGATCGAGATAGGTGCAAGTGACGGAGGCGTGAGGCATCGCGGCGGCGGCAGTCGCAGCAAACTGCGCGAGCCCGGGCGACGTACAAAGAATTCGCTCGCCCGCCATCTCGGCTACGGCGTCGACAAGCAGCGATTCCTGTGGATAGGGAAGAATTGCTGTCTGCGGTTCGGCGTCCAACTCCCGACTCCCAGCGCCCACGCTTGCGAGAAAAAGAGTCTCCGCCGAGGGCCTATAAGCCGGGTTCTGTGCGCGACGCCCCTCCCCCTGCCCCTCCCCAGTGACGGGGAGGGGTGAGAGGAGAGGCGTCGCCGACGGCCATTCCTCTAGGACGGCGGTTGCCCGCCGCCTCCAGCAGCCTACCCGGGAGTCGTCGCGAGCCGGACCGACTCTGCTCCCTGTTTGGCCTTGCACCGGGTGGGGTTTACCGAGCCAGGCGAGTCGCCCCGCCTGCTGGTGCGCTCTTACCGCACCGTTTCACCCTTACCGCTTGCTTCCTCGCGAGGACGAAGCAAGAGGCGGTTTACTTTCTGTGGCACTATCCCTGGGCTTGCGCCCGGTGGACGTTATCCACCACCCTGTCCTGCGGTGCCCGGACTTTCCTCCCGCGCGATCCTGCGGACCACACCGGCGACCGTCCGGCCCTCGACGGAGACAGTATTCATTATAGCCGTTCGGTGAAACTGGCCGTAGTGGCCGAGATAGTGCGAATGGTATAATTAAAGTGTAAATTGCCCAAGAGAGAGCCCAGGTGATCCGTCATGACCCTTCAGCAATTGGAACAGCGACTCATCGACTTGGAACGCCAGGTGGCAGATCTACAGCGCGAGGTTAGGCCGTTGCGCCCGCTGGCCAACGTGAAGGACACCTTCGGCCTGTTCGCCGACGATCCAGATTTCGATGAGGTCGTCCGGCTGGGCCAAGAGTACCGAGAACAGGCCAACTCTGAGGATGGCGCGTGCTGATCCTCGATACGGACCATCTGACGGAGTACCAGAAAGGCACGTCCGCGGGTGCGCTTCGATTGAAGGATAGACTGGATCAGACGGAAGAGCGTTTCGCTACGACCATCATTTCGGTAGAAGAAGTGATGCGAGGCTGGATGGCAGCCATTCGGCGAACGAGCGAACCAGTGCGCCAAGTCAACGCCTACTGGCAGTTGCGGCAGCTCTTCCGATTCTTTGCTACGTGGGACGTGCTTGATTGGACGGTGGAGTCGGCGAACAGATTTGGTGAATTGAGGGCCGCGAAAACTCGGATCGGCACAATGGACCTGAAGATCGCCAGCATAGCGCTGGCCAGCGGCGCCAAACTGTTGAGTCGCAACGCCCAGGATTTTCAAAAGGTGCCTGGGTTGCAGGTCGTCGACTGGCTTTCTTAGACCAAATGGTCGGTCAATTTCCGAGGATTATTGGGAGCTTCGCCCTTGCCAAGTGCCGCGCCGGGCGAACTCCGCGAGCACCGCGGCCTTCACCGCAGGCTTGTCGAGGCACCAACTCGGGCCGATAAAGTAGTCGGGCGGGGCGTCGCCGCTGATCCGATCGACGACCGTCGTGGGCGGCAAGAGCTCGATGAAGTCGACGACCGTCCGCACGTATTCGGCACGTTCCATGAGTTGCACCTCGCCGCTCGCCACCTGGTCGGCCAGCGACGTGTCTTTGACGCAGTAGAGATTGTGAATCTTCACGGCGTCGAGGCCGAGTCGGCCGACTTCGCGGGCCGTGGCCAGCATGTCGTCGTGCGATTCGCCGGGGAGGCCGAGCATGATGTGAGCGCCGATCTCGAAACCGCGGCCGCGGCTCCGCTCCATGGCGTCGACCATTGCGTCGTGGTGGTGACCGCGGTTCATCCAGTCGAGCGAGCGATCGTGCATCGTCTGCATGCCGTATTCGACGGCGACGTAGGTGCGGCCTGCCAGCTCTTCCAGCAGATCGAGCACCTCATCCGGGACACAATCGGGCCGTGTGCCGACGACGAGTCCAACCACCTGCGGATGCGAGAGCGCTTCTTCATAAACAGTTCGCAGTCGTTGCACGGGTGCATAGGTGTTAGTTGCTGGCTGGAAGTACGCCAGGAAGTCGCGGCACTTGCGGTAGCGGAGCTTCATCCGCTTAAGGCTTTGGTCGATCTGGCCGCGAATGCCGGCCCGCGGCAAGCGGCGGCTGGGGCTGAAGCTGCGATTGTCGCAAAACGTGCAGCCGCCGGTGGCAACGCTGCCGTCGACGTTGGGGCAAGTAAAGCCGGCATCGACGCTGACCTTTTGCACGCGGACGCCGAACCGCTGGCGAAGCTGGAAATTCGCGGCGAAATAGGGCAATTTGGCCGCGCGCCAGGCTGGCAGCAAGTCGTTCGCCGGAAGTGGTTTAGTTGACGCCATGCGGGTGGCAACATAGATTAATAGGAGTACGGTAGGCGGCCATTGGGCATCATAAAACTAATCTTTTGACCGCTGCAAGTGAGGCCTCCATGTACGGCGAACTAATTCCATTGGGCGGCGGCGATCCGATTCCGCTCTTGAAGCAGCAGATGTTGGTCGGTCGCCGCGAGAGTTGCGACATCATCTTGCGGTTTGCGAATGTCTCGGCACACCACTGCACGCTGTCGATCGAGAATGGATATCTCTACATCCGCGACATGCAGAGCCGCAACGGCATCAAAGTGAACGACGTCAAGGTGACGGAACGGCGGCTCTCGCCGGGCGACACTCTGGCGATCTCGAAGCATCGCTACCGCGTGGAATACGATCCGGCCGAGTTGGGCGCGGTCGGTCCGCCGCCGGCCGACAACCTGGACCGCGAGATCATGAAGGAATCGCTCCTCGCTCGGGCCGGACTCGACAGCCGGACTGCCGGCCGCCTTCGGGACGACAGCCGCAAGCGCTACGACCCGACGAACAACGCCAAAGGGCAGGTCAAGCTGCCCGACCAGGCGCTCTGAGCGCAGCCGCCCATGTCGCGCAAGAAGCGCAAAATCCGGGCCGACTTTCGCAAGAACCGCGAAGTACGCGCGCGCAGAAGCCGAGCATCGGCCAGCTCACCGACGACGAATCATCGGTCGGCGACGCGCCGCAGGGCGAACGCGTCAGCGGCAAGGGCGACATCTCTCGCAAACGGACCCTGGCCGGCGCGGAAATTGTCGAAGACGAGTCGGGCACGTCGCTGTTGCCGGAGATCGACCGCGAGGTTTGCCGCTTGGGCCGCGTGCTCCGCGGGCAGGGGTTGCACAGCGTCGTCCGCGACGAGAATGGCGCGCTCTATCAGTGTGCGGTTCGCCGGCTGCTCAAGACGCTCGCCACCGACCAACGGCACGTCGTGATCGCCGGCGACGTCATCTGGTTCCGCCCGGAAGGCCGCGATCAGGGGATCATCGAGCGGGTCGAGCCACGGCACGGCATCTTGAGCCGCACGAGTCGCTCTCGGCAGCACGTGCTCGTGGCCAACGTCGACCAGATGATCATCGTCACGAGCGTCGCCGAGCCGCGGCTGAAGCCGAACCTCGTCGATCGGTTCCTCGTCTCGGCCGAGAAGGCACAAATTCGGCCGGTGATTTGCATCAACAAGATCGACCTGGTGAACGCGGCCGACTTGATGCCGCTGGCGGGCGTTTACAGTCAGCTTGGGTACGAAGTGTTGTTTGTTTCCGCGGCGACCGGATTCGGCGTCGAACGATTGCGGGCGCGGCTCGCGGGACGGGAGAGTGTCGTCACCGGCCAGAGCGGCGTCGGCAAGTCGTCGCTGCTGAATGCGATCGAGCCCGGGCTCAAGCTCCGCGTCGAATCGGTGAGCGAGGAAACGCAAAAGGGCCGCCACACGACGACAACCGCCGAGCTGCTGCCGCTGGCGAACGGCGGCTTCGTGGTCGACACGCCTGGCATCCGGCAGTTCCAACTTTGGGACGTGATCCCCGAAGAAGTCGCGGGCTACTTCCGCGACCTGCGGCCCTATGTGAGCCAATGTCGCTTCCCCGATTGCAATCACACGCACGAAGAATCGTGCGCGGTGAAAGACGCGGTGGCCGACGGCTGGATCGACGCGCGTCGGTATGAAAGCTACGTGCAGATCCACTCGGGCGACGAAGAGCCGGTTCGCTGACTTGGCGGTTCCGTCCGCCTCGTTGCACACCGGCATCCCACCCATTGCAAAGCCGGGGTCCAGAGTCGTTTTTGCAGCGGTCGATTGGCCGTTCCTGCGACTTCTAGCTAGACTGAAGGCGTTGCAGTGCGGATCGGAGGCGATGCCGCGCGGGTTGCCGTGGCGGACACTCGTTCCGCTCGACACTGGTCAATGAGAGAGGCGAAGCAATGCGGATTACGGGCGGTTGGACGGTATGTCTCGCAGTCTGGCTAGTCGGCGCTGCTCGCATCGGCGAGGCAATGGAATACTACGTCGCCCCGACGGGCAGCAGCGATTCGAACAATGGTTCGATCGGCAGCCCGTTCGCAACCTTTGGTAAAGCCATCAGCCTCGCGAACCCAGGCGATACGATTTTCGCGCGGGGTGGCACTTACAACTTGAACAGCACGCTCGAAATCACCAAGGCCGGAGCGACCAACAATCCCATCAATCTCCAGGCGTATCCCGGAGAGACACCGATCTTAGATTTTTCAACACAGCCTTATTCAAGCAGCAGCCGTGGACTCAAATTGTCAACGGGCGCCGATTGGTGGCACATCAAGGGGTTGACGATTGAGCATGCGGGAGACAACGGATTCTATACCGGGGCTAACCACGGCGTCTTCGAACAGATGGTGACCCGCTACAACCGAGACACAGGTTTCCAGATTCATGACTCGGCCTCGTATAATCTGATTCTCAATTGCGACTCGTATGAGAACTACGATGCGCCAAATCTTGGGGAGAACGCCGATGGCTTCGCGGCCAAGTCGTCATCCGTCGGTCCGGGCAATATTTTCCGCGGCAACCGTTCATGGGGAAACGCGGACGATGGTTTTGATGTGTACTACACAGTGAACTACGGCATCCTAGTCGACAATTGCTGGACGTTTGACAATGGAATCGACCTATGGGGAGTGGGTGAATTCTATCAAGGCGATGGCAATGGCTACAAACTCGGCAATCCGGGTGGGCCGAGCGTCGTCGTCAATTCCCTGGCTGTGGACAACGCTCATAACGGCATGGACATTAACGGCAGTGTTGCCGCCGTCAAAGTCTTTAACTCCACTTCATTTCGCAACTCTCGGAATTGGCGGTTCGACCAGCCTATATCCGCACAGGTCCTCAAGAACAACATCTCGTATCTCGGCGACAATTTTAACAGCATTGATCCAGCAGTAAGCGATTCGTTCAATTCGTGGAACGGTGGGGTCTCGCTGAACAACGACGATTTCGAATCGCTGAGCAGAATTGTCGATGGCGTCGATTTACTTAAGGCGCCGCGACAGGCGGATGGCAGCCTGCCCGACCTGGGAGGCTTCTTGCATTTGGCTGCGGGCAGCGACCTGATCGATGCGGGCACGCCAATCAGCTTTACGTTTAACGGCGTGACATACAACTTGTCGTACAATGGCTTGGCACCCGACTTGGGCGCATTTGAGTATGTGCCGGCCGGCCCCGCCCTGCCGGGCGACTACAACGGCGACAACATCGTCGATGCGGCCGACTACACGGTGTGGCGCAACAATCTCAATACCAGTGTCGAATTGCCGAACGACGAAACTCCCGGCTCGGTGGATGAGGGCGACTACGGCGTGTGGAAGATGCACTTTGGCCAATCGCTACCCGGTGGCGGATCGCTCGCTCAGTCTGCCGTTCCGGAACCCGGCACAGTGGTGCTCGTCGCGGCGACGGTCCTGCTGCTAGGGATCGGCCGTCGGACTTCGTCAGCCATCCGCGTCTCGATGCACGGTCGCGGGTGAAAACGCCGGCAGGCAGATCGCCACGTACTCGGCGCCCTCGACATCGGGCGTGCTGTAGCGAACCCACTCACCGGGCTCGCAGACGACGGCTTGGCCGGCACGCACGTCGATGACGCCTCCCTCGTGCTCAACCCGCAGCCGGCCGGAGAGCACCACGGAGATTTCCTCGAACTCTGGCCGCTGCCCTGGCTCGACCCAGCCGCCGGGCGACTTCATGCGGGCCACGCTGACGCCCTCGTGTCCCGAATTCACGCGGCCAATGAATTCCTCGATCTGTTTCGGTTTGTTACCGGCGGCGGTGACGCGCGTCGGTCGTTCGATGAGTCGCGGCATGGTCGTTGGCCTCCCCACATAACATAGCCGCGGCATCGTACCGCGTAAATCGGTTCGCACGATTAGGCAGCCAGACGAACCGAACCGACGGATGCGGCAAGAACGCTACGAATCGTGTCGGTAATGAGGGCCGCCGCGTCGGGACGAGCCAATGATCGCATGTTTTCTGCCATCCGCTCTCGACGCGCATCGTCGACCAGCAGCGGCGCGAGTTGGTCCGCGAGGGCGTGGTCGAGGCGATCGTCGAGCGACGATTCGTCGATGACCGTAGCGGCGCCGGCGGCGGCCACGACCTCGGCATTCGCCAGTTGGTAGGCTTCCACGTCGCGGGGATAGGGCACCAACACGGCCGGCGCCCCGGCCAGCGCGAGCTCGGAGAGCGTCGTGCCGCCGGAGCGGCAGACAACCAGGTCGCTGGCGAACATCACAGGCGCCATTTCGTCGATAAACGACACGGTGAGCGCCTCCACGCCGACCGCCCGATAGCGGTCGATGGTCTGCTGCAGCTGGCCTTCGCCCGATTGATGGACGACCTGCCAACCGCGAAGTTGGTCACGCAGTTCGCGCAGCGCCCGCGGCATGAATTCGTTGATCGTCCGCGCGCCATCGGCGCCGCCGATCACGACCAGCCGCCGCACTTGCGCCGCAGGGAGCAATCCTCTGTTGGCTGCACTACCGGCTCGTTGCTCGCGATACATTCGCTCAAAGGCGGGTCGGGCCGGGTTTCCGGTAATCGCCAGCGGCGTCGGCGGCGGAAAATGGGCTCGCACCTCGTCGAACCCGGCACACACGACGTCGGCCGACTGGGCGAGCCAGCGCGTCACGTGTCTGGGCACGACATTTTGTTCTAGCAGCACGGTGGGGATTTCCCGCGACGCTGCCGCCCGCACGGTTGCCGCGCTCGCGTAGCCGCCCAGTCCCACCACCAGCGACGCCGCGTGCTCCTTGAGATACCAACGAGCGGCCCAATATCCGGCGAGGTTGTCGGTGACGAACCGCATCGCCAGGTATGGATTCCGCGGCACGGGCTGCGAGGGAATCGTAACGTAGTTGAATCCGGCGGCCTGAACCGGGTGGCGTTCGATGGGCCTGCCGCCGCCGACGAAGGTAATCGCCGCGTCCGGCAGCTGCTCCTTCAAATGAGCTGCCACGGCGAGGCCGGGATAGAGCCGGCCCGCGGAGCCGCCGCCAGCAAATACGACGTGAATCGGGGAACGGCTGCGCATGGAGGCGGGTGGATTAAATGGTGGAAATCCGCTGAGCAACCGGAGCGGCGAATGATCGCCGCCCCGGTGCTCAGACATAGGCCTCATCGTGAAGCACCGGCCGAAGCGGTTGACCCAGAAACCGCACGTTCGGCAGGCTTAATGCTCCAACCCAGGGAGGGCGGCCGCGGGACCCCGCAATCTCACGCGACCAACGATGAAGCCTCAGCGTGTATCAAATTTGAACGCGGTGGTTGCCGCGACGATGTCCTCGGCGTTCGACTCGGCCCGTCACAAGCTCGCGGCAACGCCTCGCAGTGTCGTTGCCGCGGGATTCGATGACGGTGAGTCAGTGTATGGTGACAAGGATGGTTAGTGATAAGTTGGCGTGGTTCACGCGGCGACTCGGTAGGCCGGCGCGGAACCAAACGCCCCTGTTAGCACGCGGCGAGCCACGTCGCCGTCGTCCCATGGTAATTCATTCGTATTGCCGCTCGGATACAAGCGGTCGCCCATGCCGGCCAGGACGACGGTGTCGCCTGCCGACGCTTGATCGAGTCCCCAGGCAATGGCCTCGGCCCGATCGAGGATCACATGGGCTTTCTGCGGATCGGCGAAACCGGCAATGATTTGACGCGTGAAGTCGCGGCTGCCCCGCTCGCGCGGGCCGGTGGTGGTGACGACCGACACGTCGGCCAGCGATCCGGCCACGCGACCGAGCGCCGGCAAATGATCCTGCTCCATTTCGCCATTCGCGCCGAAGATGCAAATCACCCGGCCGGAGGTCACGTTGCGGGCCGCTTTCAAGCACGCCCGCAGCGTATCCGGCGTGTTGGCCACGTCGACGAGCACCGCAAAATCCTGGCCGCAGGCAATCCGCTGCATCCGGCCCGGCAGTTCTTCGACCGCTTCTAAGCCGCGGGCGATCGTCGTGAGCTCGATGCCATAAGACAAGCACAACGCGGCGGCAGTCAGGCAATTGTAAACGTGGTGGTCGCCGACGATGGCGGTGCGAACGCCGGCCGAATCGTCGCCGGCGGTGAGCACGAACGTCTGCTCGTTGACGTGCTGCTCGACGATTTCGGCCGTGATCTCGGCTCTTTGGAGGAGGCCGATCGTGAGCGCGGGGCCATCGACCTCGGCGAGCATCCGCATCGACGGCTGGCAATCGGCGTTGAGGATCGCGATGCCGTCCGCATGAAGGTGATCGAGAATTCGCCGCTTCGCTTGGCGGTAGTTGTCGAGCGAGCCGTGCCAATCGAGGTGGTCGCGGCCGACGTGCGTGACGCAGGCGGCGTCGAGTTCGATGCCGGCCAGCGCGGATTGAATCAGGTCGCGGCTGGAAACTTCGACGATGGCGTGCGACAGCCCGTTCGCAGCCATTTGGCCCAGCCAGCGGGCGAGCACTGGCGGCGAAAGCTCGGCATCGGGCGAGTGTTGGCAGTCGAGACCGTCCCAGTAGGCGAGCGAATCGATCGCGCCGGCTTCGAAACCGGCAATGTTCAGGATCGAGGCCAATAGCCGAACGACGGTCGTCTTGCCGCTCGTGCCGGTGACACCGATCACTTTGAGCTGCTCGGAGGGATTGCCGACCAGCGCTTGGCAGAGTTTGCCGTAGGCGACGCGGCTGTTGCGGACGACGAACTGCGGTACGTCGAAGACGGGCAACACACGTTCGCAAACGACGGCCACAGCCCCGCGGCGCACGGCTTCGACGGCGAAATCGTGGCCATCGCTCTCGGCGCCGGCGAGCGCCACGAACACGTCGCCCCGGCGCACCTGGCGATATTCGCTGGTGCAGCTCGTCGCGCGGACGTCGCGCGGACGGGCGGATAGTTCGTCGGCAAGTACCTTCCGGAGCGAAACTCCGGCGGCACGTAGTGGTTTGGGCGTCACGCGAAGGCCTCCTTGCCTGCGGCGTGCTGATCTGCGTGGATTGACACACCCTGGTCCATCAGGGTGCGGGATGTTGGTGGATTTGCGAAGTCGCGTCAAGGCGGGTTTGCGATTCGTGCCAGCGGCGGGTGCCCGCATGGGTTGAGGTTGCCACGCCAGCAGCGCCGCCGTACCGTTGATTAGGAGCGATTCCTATCAGTTTCACAAGAATGTATGACCCATGGCGGACGAAGACTTCGACGTCGATCGCCTGGCCGCGTATTTGCACCGAATGCCGGCCGACGTCGCCAAGCTGGCCGAGCGGGGCAAACTGCCCGGTCGCCGGGTGGGCGGTGCGTGGCGATTCTCGGCCGCGGAGATCCACCATTGGATGGAGGACCGGATTGGCTTGTCGGACGACGATGAATTGGCGGTCGTGGAGGGCACGCTCCATCGGGCCGGCGGGCATGGCGAGGAGGATGAAGTTTCGATCGCCGGCGCTGCTGCATCCCGAATCGGTTGCCGTGCCGCTGCTGGCGCGGACCCGCGGCAGCGTGATCAAGGACATGGCCGAGTTGGCGGCGGCGACGCATTTGTTGTGGGACGCCGGGGCGATGGCCGATGCCGTGCGGGCCCGCGAGGCGATGTACTCGACGGCGCTCGACAACGGCGTGGCGCTGTTGCATCCGCGGCGGCCGATGGCGGCCATCCTCGCCGAGGCGGTGCTGGCGCTGGGGATCACGCCGGGCGGCATTCCCTTCGGCGCGACGGCCGGCGCCCGCGGGCAATTGACCGACATCTTCTTCCTCATTTGTTCGACCAGCGATCATGAACATTTGCGGATCCTCGCGCGATTGAGCCGCGTGATCAGCGACGCCGATTTCTTGGCGGCATTGAGGGCCGCGCCGGACGCGGTCGCGGCCCGCGAACTGCTCGTGAAGCGTGAAGCTGGCAATTCGCCAATCGGGAGATTCCTAATGCACGCTGCAACCGTGACACGTCCGATCGTTTGGCTCGTCGGCGAAGTGGAGCATCCCGATTTGGCGGATGCCGTGGCGCTGCTGCGCGAGACGGCCAACGTCGGGCCGCAGCCGCCCGAGTTGATCGTGGTCGCCCAAAGCCGACCGGGGGCCTTTCCCGCGCCAGGGATCGAGCGGCTGCGGCGGAGCGCCACCGCTGGCGGGTGTCGTCGCGCTGTTGGGCAGTTGGTGCGAGGGGGAAACTCGCAGTGGCCGGCCGGCGGCGGGCGTCACGCGGTTGTATTGGCATGAGTTTCCCAGCTGGTGGCGGCGGCAAGTTGCACTTCGCGCGTCGGGGCTGTGTCCAGGATGGGCGCGGCTCGACGATTTCGGATTGCGAATTGCGGGTTGCGGAATGAAGTTGAGACCGGCTCGTGTTGCGATCGAGGCGACTTGCTGGGGAACGGCGGCGGCGCTCGAGGACGTATTGCAATCGGCGGGTGCTGAAGCAACTTGGGTGCGACCGGGGCGGGAGGCCGATCTGAATCGCGTAACGGCTGGGATTTGGGAGGGCGGGCAGCTTGACGATCGTGAGCTGGAGCGGCTAGCGGCGTTCTGCGCGAAACTCGCGCTGCACCACGCGCCGGTGCTGGCACTGCTGGATTTTCCGCGGCGCGATCGCTGCGAGGCGGCTCGGCACGCCGGGGCGGCGGCGATGATGGGGAAGCCTTGGTTGAACGTCGACTTTGGTGAGAAATGCTACGGCAAATCGAACCTGTTTCAGCCGAGGGCCTCGTACGCTGCGTAGATAGGTAGTCCGCGTCTCGCCGAATTGAGATTTCACTACCATTCGGCGACGACACTTCGCAAAATCTCCCGTTTCCAATCTGGTTCGTGGATTGGCCAGGCGTGGACCGACTCGAGGCCGGTTCTTTCGGGATCGAGAATCGCCGATGCGCTTTCCCCCGACTCGTGCGCGGTTCGCCAGACGGCCGCTTCTTCCGGCAGGAGCTTTGCCGGGCGGGCGGCAAGATTGCTGCGCCGCCAGCGAACGCGGCCCAAGTCGCAAAGCGTGACGACGATCGGCGGCGGCATCTCGAGCATGCGGCGGGCGATCAACTCGTGGCTGGCCGTCGTGTAACGCTGCTTGAGCGCGGCGAGGTCCCACTCAAGCGGCGGGCCGTCGACGGCGAACCAATTGCGCGGCAGCAGCAGGCAACTGGCCAAGTGGTTGGCGACCTGTTCGCGGGCGTTCTCGGGCGCATCATCCGGCCGGACGCCGAGGGCGGCAAACACGCGATAGGCGACGCTCTCGCCGATTTCGTGGGCGACCGCCCACTGGAGCCGTTCGGGCCGCTCGGCCGGTCCGACGACGATGGTCCCCTGCCCCGCGGCGCCGCCCCGCGGATCGGCCAGTTGCACCAACCGGCCGCGGCAGACAAGCGCGTCGTTGTGGGCGACGACCAATCCAATCCGCTCGGCGACCAGCGTGGCGTCGACCGGCGGCCCTTGAACGCCAGCTTCCGACAGCACCTCGGCCGCACAGGCGTCGAGCGCGGCAGCGAACTCGTCAGCGGAGATTTCGGAAAGCATCTTCGGGCCGCTCCTTTGGACCTGCGACCGAGTAGTGTTTTTCTGTATACTATACCTTCTAAATTACCGCTTGACAAGCCTGCAGCGCGGCATCGCCGACGTTTCCTCGCGCCGCGATGCACGATGCATTTTATCTTGGTCGCCGCCGACGATTTGCGACCAATCGGTCTGGCGCTGGGCGTTTTTTGGTTTTTGTCGGGGGAAGCATGGAGGACCTGTTCGCAAGTCGTTACGTGCTTCTGCTTTGCATTTAGTTGCCGCCGCGGGGGTCCCGGTTTTTGCCGACATTATTCGTTCCTCGTGTCGCTCGCCGTGCGCGATGGGCCCCGGAAATCCAGGGCGAACCGCGCTCGCCGCGCAACACAATGGGCTTTCATTTTGTTTCCTATTGTTTGTGAACCTGTTAGCTGTTAGCGATTAGCTGTTAGCCAGCACGAAGGCGTCCTTTGTCCCAAGGCGACAAGTTGTTTGCACCTCCTCAAGGGTCACAGGCGAGCTGGCTGTTTGGTTGACGAAATGGCGAGGCAGAGGGTTCAGCATTCAGCATTCAGCATTCAGCATTCAGCATTCAGGGTTCAGGGTTCAGGGGGCCACGACAAGGTTCGAAGAGGCACGAAAAAAGAGTTTTTGTGATTTGTCGTGCCTTTTTGTGGCTTCCTTTTGCTGTTCTCCCTTTCCTCGCGTTCCACACCCTCGTTTCTACCAGATAGTGAACGGATGTACAGTACGCAGAATCGGCCACTTGGAAGCCGGTTCTTCGTGCGCGCGGTGGTGGATCGGACGCCGGTCCCGCTGGCTGCACCAGCGCGGCTTTCAGCTTCCGATCAACATGTCGGCCATCAACAACGCGAGGAATCCGGCGAAGAACACCGCCGTCGTGAGCGGCGTCTCCGGGCGTTCTTGCACTTCGTGCGCTTCGACGAGTAGCTCTTCGGTGACCAAGTAGAGTAGGGCCGCGCAAGTGAAAGAGAGCACGGCCTCCATCCAGGCTCCGCTCAACCGGCTAGCGATAACCGCGCCGCCGACCGCGCCGAGGACCGGGACAATCGCGATGGCCGACGTTACTAGTCCGGCACGGCGACGCGAACTGTTGTCGCGCAACATGGCGACTGCGGTTGCCAGCCCGAGCGAGATCGTGCATCCCGTGAGTGCCAAGGCGACGAGCAAGCCCTGACTTTGACCGGCCGCAAAACTGACCCCGATCAACATTCCATCGACCAGCACGTCGATGGCGACGGCCGCGACCAGCGGCCAACTTGAGCGACGCCCCTCGGCAGGCGCAGTACGGCGGCCAAGCTCGCGGATGGCGAGCATGGCCGCCACACCGACGGCGAAGCCAAGGGCCGCGGCGAGCGGGCTATCGCGGTGCATCACGTCGGGCAGAATCTCGACGCCCACGGCCGCAAACACGACCCCTGCCGCGAAATGTTGAATGTAGCTGCGCGCCAATCCACCCGGCATCCGCCAAACCGCGACCCACCCGCCGATCGCCATTCCGGCCGCCGGGATCAAGGAGTACAGGAGTGATGAAAGGACTGTCGAATTCATGGCGAAAGAAAACAACAAAAAGGGGATAAGTCCAATTATCCGGTATTTGGACTTATCCCCTTTTGGTCGTTTGGCTTGTTTAAGGATTAGGTGAGGGCGTCAGCCGCAATTTCGACCGTCCCTTTAGGATGCAGCCTGCACGACTCCAAAACGTGCTGGCGAGGACGATGCTAATCATCGCGGGAATCAAGGAACAGGGCTCCGGGATAGGCGTCAGCAGAACACCGTGATCGACACCATTGTGACGTGCGTATCCAACGATTTGTCCCGCATTGTTTATGTCATATACTTCTCTCAACACCCATCCTTCACCTGAGGCTGGCGATAGGTAGTCATTTAGGTCGACCAAGCCAGCTGATACGTCCCAATAGAAGGGGAGAGCGCCTGAGTTTCCGACGACTTGCCCGAAGTCATTAATGGCGTTCGCGACGAAATCACCATTCGTACCAGGCAGAAAGCCCAAGTCGAGCAGCGTTCCGACATTTCCGTTCAATGAGTTTGGGGTCCAAACGAATGGCCCATCGCGGTTTTCTGCCCATGAACGTCCGACGATTTGCCCCGCCTCATTGATGTCATTTCCGCCCCAACTCACGGGAGAACCACCGGGCAAGTCGCCAATATCGGTCATGGATCCCGACATCCCGTTCGGCGTCGTAGGCTGCCACAAAAACGAACGATAATAAGAATCGCCGTAAGCGCTCAAAAAGGCGTTCGAGCCACCAGAAATTTGGCCCCGATCGTTGATACCGTAGGCGTAGCTGTGACTTAGTCCACCGGGAAAATCACCCAAATCCACAAGCGTTCCCGTGTTCGCGTTGGAATTCGTCGGCTGCCAAAGGAATGCATGAATACCTACCGCGCCGGTCGACACGCCAACGACCTGGCCGAGCGAATTGATATCGAATGCGGAATCGACAAAGCCGTCCGGTCCCCCAGGGAGCTTTCCCAGGTCGACCAGCGATCCCACAGTGTCGTTGGGCGTCGATGGATTCCAGAGAAACGGCCGGGGCAGACTACCAATTCTCAATTGACCAACGATCTGGCCAAGATCGTTGATTGACGTCGCTTTGGCAGGCGCACCCGTGTCTGATTCACCCAGCGAAACCATTGTCCCCGCAATACCATTTGTGCTCGTCGGTTGCCAAAGAAACGCACGGACTCCGTCGTGACCAGAACCGATCGATGACTCGCCGACGACTTGGCCCGATGCGTTGATCCCTAACGCGTAACTGTAGTCATTACCTCCCGGTAGGTCACCCAAATCGGTCACAAAATATGGACCGATCGCCTGGACCGGCGAATTGTGCAAAATGGACAACCAAATCAGACCGACTACCCAACAAGACCGCATATTCATTCCCCTCAACATTACACCGAATTGGAACAGAGAAATCATGTTGGTCTCCTAATCAGTCAAAGTACACGGCCCCCGTTATTGGTGGGTGTGATTGTAGTTGGGCGAGATTGACAAGTCAAATTCAGCCTGGGATAGGACGATTTTGGATTGCGCGTGCATCGGTCCGGCTGAATACGGCAGCTATTTATGCTTTTCAACCGCGCACTCTGCAGCATTGCGAACGGCAGGACTTTCAACGAACAGGAAAAGAGGATAAGTCCAACTAACCGCTAATTGGACCTATTTTCTTTTGTTTGTCATAATACCTGTCGTGATGTGACATATTCTCTGACCGGATTTGCGATGCAGTCTGCGATTCGTGAGCCATGCGGGTCCGAATTATTATTTTGATGGTGATTGCCGCCATTGCGGTGGCAGCGACTTGCGCAGTGGTCGTTTGGCCCATCCTTGTCGCGAAATCGCTGGCCGCGCATCAGCAATCGATAACCACTGAGAACGTGTTTTGAATTTCAGTTTTGTAGGTTTGCAAGCCGTTTGGACATGAGTCCGATCATGGCGATGTAGGTCAGGGCTTCACTGGAGGCGGTGGTTTTTTCGTAGTCTTTGCTATGGCGGCGATAGCGCGCGAGCCAAGCGAACGTACGTTCGACGATCCATCGCTTCGGAAGGACGACGAACCCTTTGACATCCACTGGCCGCAGGATGGTTTGCAGGACCCAGCCCAAAGTCTGCTGCACCCAAGTGGGCAGATCATTGCGGCCATAGGCCAGATCGCCAAACACCACCTTGATTCGACAAAATTGTTCTCCCATTTTTTCCAATACCGACTTCGCGCCGTCTTGATCCTGCCAATCGGCTCGATGGACGACCACCGCCAACAACAGCCCGAGTGTATCGACTGCCAGGTGCCGCTTGCGACCGGTGATCTTCTTGGCCGCATCATAGCCTCTTTCCTCACCTCCTTCGGCCGTGCGAATCGATTGGCTGTCAAGAATCGCCACCGTGGGCGTCGACTTCTTGCCGACCGCCCGTCTCGCTTTGGCCCGCAAGGCGTCGTGAATCTTTTGCCAAGTGCCGTCATTGCGCCAACGCCAGAAAATCCCGTACACGGTACCCCAATTCGGAAAGTCCTTGGGCAGCATCCGCCACTGGCAGCCCGTTCGCACCACATACAGAATGGCATTGATAATCCGTCGCCGGTCGATGGGACGACGCCCCAGCCGCGACCGCCGCGGCAACAACTGGCGCATCAACTGCCATTGCCGATTCGTCAAATCGCTGGAATACTTGACCTCCGTTTTCATGCTACGGCTCCTTCCAAAGGCTGCTAACCAAAAGGAGGAGCCGTAGCTGCTTTTCTTCAATCAGGCAATTTCAAAACACGTTCTGAGCTGGCCAAATGGGGCCGGGAATACTCGACGCTGCGCGACGCGAACGAGGCGGGCCGAGCGCTGGACATGTTGGAGTACATCAAGCACTATTACGTGGTCGCGCCGGGATATAGCAGCGATCCAGAAACAGATTCGCGATTGGAGAGGCAGCGAGACGAAACGATGCAGAGCATTTCGAGCGCGCTCGACCGGTTTATTGAAGGGGATGCCTGCGTCAATGCCGACGTGTGGAGATCGCGGAAATCGAGCATTCTGAATGGGACTCGCTGGGAAGCGAAATAGTCGATCGCGGAAGGGAAGGGGGACTCCCTGCTATCCCTCAGGCGACAAGAATGGTGGTTCCCCGCCAAAACTGGTGGGTAAGAAGTACGGGTTCCTCTTCTCTGTTTCGTCGAAATTGCAATCGAGCGCGGGCAATCCGGTCAATGAGGGAGTCGCGGTATCGGCTGGTCGAGGCGTTGGCAAAGGTCGATGGCAGCCTGGTAAAGCGGTTGTCCGGTCGCCGCTGTCCAGAGATCGAGTTGGTTTCCGGTGGACCCGCGGCGGAAGCATCGATACGTGTCTTTGCCGAGATTCGCTGAAAACGAACGGCTGTCGCGCGACGGGCATCCCTCGAGGGGGCAAGCCCCTCGAACCTGATCGCCCGAGGTCTCGCTGGCGACAAATCCTAGCAACTCCAGAACCTCTGCGAGGCTCGCCTTCGAACGCACCGCTTGGTAGTCCACGCCTGACACGCCGAGCACCCGCGAACAGAGAAGAGGAACCCGTAAGGTGGAACTCGGTCCCAAAAAAACACACCGGGAACTTGTCTGAAAACCTTTTGCCAATGCGGATCTTACGTTCCTCCAACGTCAGATGCTACCCACGTATTCTGGTGAGGAACCAGTATTGTTTACCCCACTCGGCTTATCCGGTCTTGATCCTTCGGACGAATTCTGGACGCAGCTTCGACGCGGTGAGATCGGAGAACGGGAAGTGGACTAGGACGACTTGCCCGGCTGCAAATGCGCCCATGCGGCGTCCTCCTCGGCGCGATTCCAGTCTTCTGCCAGTGCAGGTTCGCTTAAGAGTGCCGCGTCTTGTGTGGTCGGCGCTTCCTCAAGAATCGTCACCAGGGGCCGTCGCGGAGACGACACATGCGCTGGCTCGACCAGCCGCACTTCGCCATTCGGTTCGATGATGGCTTCGACGGTTTTCATACTCTATTCGATGCTACCACGCTGACTGCCGTCGGTAAAGGAAGGTGGCGAGCCGACAGGAGAACTGCAAAGTCTCCAGACCAAGGGGTCAGGTCCAAGTTTTCGGCCGACGGGAACGCGGCAAGGCAATGCTCGTTCGCCGAAAAAATGGACCAGACCCCGGCTTTGCGCACTAGCGAAACAGCGAATCGGCCGGGAGGAGGCGGCCGAGGTGTTCGACGGTGAGGCGGGGGCCGGGATCGGCGCCGGTGGCGAGTTCGTCGAGCGCCTGGGAAGAGTCGGCCAATTGTGGGTGGAGCTCGTCCTGGGCGTCGGCGAGTTGGCGATCGAATTCGGCGAGGCGGCGGTTTACGCGCTCCTGCGATTGAGTCAGCATTTCGCGGGTGTAGAGGGCTACCGTGCGGGCCAGCGCTCGGTCCATGGCGGAAGCGACCGCGGGTCCGAGATCCGATTGGAGGCGGACTTTTGGCTCGTCGAGCGTGCCGTCGATTGAGATTCGCGTGTCCATCGAGCGGACGTCGGCCAGCGACTTCTCGAGCTCTTGGTCGACGTGGAGGTAGGCCAATTCGCCGCTCGTGCTGGGCTTGATCTCGACCTGTTTCTGCACGAGCCGGACGTCGCCGGAGAGCTTGTCGCCATCGAGGGTGATGCGGATGTTGATCGTGGCGGCGGTCGGGGCGAGCGAGAGCCGCAACTTGTCGGAGCCGCCGAGGCGAAGCTTGGGCAGCATCAGTCCGCCGCAATCGACCAGCAGTTCGTCGCGGGCGACGGGTCCGATGCGGTCGATCGTGGCCTGCACTTCGAGCGGCAGCGAGCCGCGCGTGTTGATTTTGAGCCGCATCGGCTGGTCGTGGCGGGCCGGGCGGTCGGTGACGTCGGTGAGCGTGCCGAAAAAATCATTCGGCTGCTGGCCGGCGAGACCCATGTTGCCCTCCAGGTGCAGCGTGCGGATGAAGAGATTCGGCGTGGGCCGGCAACCGGTGAAGAGAATGTCGTGGCCGCGGCGATTGGCGGCGGGTTGGTCGATTTGGTTGTCGCCGGTCGGGACGAGCCGCCGGATCCAGTGGAGCCAGCCCAAAAGTTCGCCGACCGGGCCGGTCATCCGATCTTGGAGCAAGTAGGCCGAGAGGACGTTGGCGTCGATCGGGTCGAATTGGAACTCGTCGCGGAGGAGCTGTTCGTCGTGTTCGCGGGCGGCGACGATCGCGCGGCGGTCGGCTTCGGCGAGATGGGGCAGATTCTCGACGTCGCGGCTGAGCGCGGCGACTTCGGCGCGAATCGTCTCCGCCTGATCGGGCACGTGGCCGAGGAAGTCGACGTGTCGCAACGGGTTCTTCCGGGCCTCGCGGACCCGAGCACGCAGGTCGATCGTGTGCTGGCGCAACGCGGCGGCCTGCGATTCGAGCTGGGCCGATTGTTGCGGCCAGCGCTGAAGGAGATCCTCGGTGAGCTGGATCGACTCCAGCCGGTCGACAAGCTTGCGGTCGAACTTCTGGTCGAGTCGATCGAGCCAATCGCGGGCGGTTTTGGCCGCGGCTTCGTCGAGCCATGGAACGGACGATTTGTCGGCGGCGAATTTGACGCCCGGGAGCGCGCCGCTCGTGTCGCGGGGCGTGCCGAAGCGGATGCCCGTCACGGCACCGTCGCGGATGATGGTTTGTTTGTGGAGCAGAGCAGCTGGGTTCGAGTTCGAGAACGCAGCGGTCAGACCTCGATCAGGTTGCTGAGCGGCGACTGCGGATTGGCAATGCGGATGCCGCGGAGCGAGACGCTGCTGCCGACGAGCGAGACTCGGGCGTCGCCCACTTCGACGCGAGCGCCGACGCTCCGCTCGCCGGAGCGGACGACTTCCGACTTGATTGCCCAGGCGATCACGAAGTGGGCGACGACCAACAGCGCGAGCAGCCCGACGGACCAAGGCAGCACGTTTCGCCAACCGATGGAGCGGCGCATCAGGCAGCCCTCCGTTCGAGTTCGTCGTGTGCATGGGACGCAACGTGCCGCGAGGCTATAGCCTGGGGCCCAAACCGGCGGAAAGCGAGCAGGCTCAGCCAGTAAGCCGGATACATCGCCCACAGGCCGACCAGCAGCGAGCCGACGACGACGGTGTTGTTGAACTTGAACAGTGGCCCGAGCGGCAGTTGGAATAGCGCGGCGTAGGTGGCTTGCATCGAGCCGGCGGTGAGGACGTAGGCGCCGAGCTTGTCGGCGAACGGGTCGAGCGCGGGACCGATCCAGGAAAAAGCGAACGCGGTGAGCAAGCCCCAGGCCGGCATTCACGCGGAGTGAAAACAGCAGCACCAGGAGCGAGAGCGAGACGAGGTTTCCTTTCGGCACGAGCCCCAGCACCATGCCGAGCGCGAAACCGGCCGCGAGTTGGCTCGGTGCGTCGTGGGCCAGGAATGCTGCGACCAAGACGGCGAATCGGGCTCAAGAGAGAAGCGAGCATCGAAAGTCCTTTCCGAGACAAGTCGGGCGGGCGAACGCGCGCACGCACCCTCAACGCTTATCGGTCGAGTGCAGTACCCTGCTTGATTACGATGCGCGGCGCGGCGAGTTCGAGCGCAGGCGCTGCCAGCAGTGCCGGCGCGGCAAGCGTTGCCGTCACGGCGACGAGGAAGGAGGCGCAGGCGGCGACGCAGCTGTTTGGCCTGGCGCGGTTACGTGGAGCCGCTGGCGGATTTGCTCTGTGCGGGGATCCTGCGGGCGGAGCTTTGCCATTTCGTCGAGCGACTGTTCGGCCGCGTCGAAATGCGCCGTGTCGCCATCGAGCTCGTAGCGACGTTCCTCCAGCAGGGCCAGCGCCATGCGGTATTCGTAGCTCGCGGGGGCCATCGCGCAAGCTTGGGTCAGGGCCTTGGCGGCCGCTGCGTATTCGCCTAGCAGGTAACGCATCAAGCCAAGCCGATACTGGACGTCGGGGCTCTCGGGAAGCAGCCGGGCGTCGCGGTCGAGATGGTCGGCCTCCTCGACACGCAGTTTGCGGATTTCGTCGGCGTCGCCACCCTGCTCGGCGAGCATGTTCGCCAGCTCGGTACGCGGGCCGGTGAGATAGGGCTCCATGCGGATGGCGGTGCGCAGTTCGTCGGCAGCCTGCTTGGAGTCGCCCAGTTGCCGCGCAAGCCAGCCAAGATTGATGTGCGACGCGGCCCGTTCGAGGACTCACTTGCTGGCTGGCACGGTACTCGTCGAGGGCCTTGTCGAGAGCGAGATTATAGCGCGGATCGATCTCGGCCCTGGGCACGGTGGCCAGTCGCCGCGCCGCTGCCATCCGCACGGTGCGGCTGGGGTCGATGAGGCGGTCGCAGACGTCGGCGAGGAATTGCGTGAGCGGCTGATACGGCAGCAGTGCGCGGACCGCGGTCGCGCGCACCAGCGGATCGTCGGACTTGAGCGCCGCCTGTTGCACCTCGACGATGTCCGGCGTGGGGTACTGGCCGGTCAGGCTCAGCGCGGTCGCTTTGACGATGGCCGGCGTCGCGGCCCGGCGGATCACGTCGGCGAGCAGCTTTTCGCCTTCCGGCAGTCCGCGATTCGCCGCGGCGATGGCCGGCGCCCAATGCGGATCGTCGGGCCGAGAGTCGCCGTACCACTTGCGAACGGTCTCGGCCGCCCACTCGGGCGTTTCGAAGGGCAGCGTGTGGCAATCGTTGCAGGTGTTCGGCGTGCCGAGCGTGACCGTGAGATCGGGACGCGGGATGCGGAGGCTGTGGTCGTGGCGCTGGTCGATGACCATGTAGGTCCGCATCGGCATGTGGCAGGCGACGCAGGATGCGCCGGTCGAATCGGCCGGATGGTGATGGTGTGCGATGGTGTCGTACTTGGCTGCGACATGGCACTGCGTGCAGAGCCGATTGCCGGTGAACTTGAGCTGGAGCGAATGCGGATTGTGGCAATCGGTGCAGCGGACGTGGTTGGCGTACATTTTGCTCTCGAGGAAGGAGCCGTATTCATAGACTTCGTCGAGAATCTGGCCGTTGTCGTGGTAGAGTCCGGCCGAGAGCAGTTCCGGCTCGAAGTAATCCAACAGTGGTCCGCCGGGGCGGAAGTCGGCGTGGATCATGTGCCGACGGGAGTGGCATTTCGCGCAGGTTTCGATCTGCACCGTGGTGTCGGCGCTCTTGAGGTTCGCCAGGCCGTAGCCGACGTTGCGGTCCCAGAGCGGCGACCAGCGGTTGGCGAGCGCGACGTGGACGCTGCCCGGGCCGTGGCACTCCTCGCAACTGACGTCGATCTCCGCAAACGTGGTGTGGTAAGTGTCGGTGGCGAGGTCGAAGTTCTTTTGCAGGTTGGTCGAATGGCATTCGGCGCAGGTGGTGTTCCAATTCTGCGCGACGCCGGTCCAGTGGAGCGGGTCGTCGGGGGTGAGCCGCTCGTTGGGGGCATCGGGCGGCGTGACTTCGAACCAACGCTTGTTGTGGGTGTCCCAAGAAACGCGGAGCACCTGCACGCGGCCCTTGGGGAACTCGACCATGTACTGCTGCAGCGGATCGATGCCGAAGGTGTACTTGATTTCGTAGTCGTGGTTCTCGCCGTCAGGGCCCTCGGTGTTGACCATGAACTTGCCGTCGCTGCGGAAGAAGCGCGTGGTGACGCCGAGTCGCTCGAACGTGGTGTTGTTGAAGTCGCCTAGCACGGTTTCCTCCGTGGCGACCTCCATGGCGCGATCGTGGTGCGAACCGTGCCAGAGGTTGTACTCCGGCTGATGGCACTCGGCGCAGGTCTGTCCGCCGACGTATTGGGCGTTCCAATAGGCGTCTGGCGGCAGCGGCGTGTACCAATCGTACGCCGCCGCGGCCACAGCCAACAGCGCAAGCGCGGCCAAGATCGCGTAGGCAAGTTGCCGCGCCATGAGTGCCTTCCGTCGATCCGGATTCCGAAACGAGAAACGGTGTGGATACCTCCAATGTGATCGTCGCCGCGGAAGTTGGCAACCGTCAAATGGTCGGCGGCAACCGTTTTGCTACATCGTCGGCTTCGGCGGCAGCTTGCCGTACTTGGCTTCGTAGAGGGCCGCAAACTCGGCTTCCTTTTCCGGATGGCAGACGAAGCACTGCGATTCGGGGCGGTCGTGTTCTTTGCACCAGTCGCCTTTGGCTTTGAATTCGGCCGCGACCTTCGTGCTGCACAGGGCGCAGACTTCTTCCGGCACGCCGTGCTCATTGCACCACCAGCCCTCGTGGCTGTGCTCGGCGGAAACGTGCGTGGCGGCGGCGGAGTTTTCCGATTCCTGCTTGCAGCCGACAAGACCGACGCTCGCACCGGCAAGCAGCAATACACTCAAAATCGAGAGCTTCTTCACAGACATTCTAGTCTCCTTTCAAGGGTTTTCGATGGTACCGCCTCAGGCGGAACCAACCACGGCAAATCGCTTCGGCTCGCTCGGCTCCGCGACTTGCCGGCGCAGTTTCACCGGCGAATCGAAGAGCAGGTACAGCACGCGCAGCACCAGCAGCGACATGACCATCGCACTGATGACTCCGCCGATGACGACCGTGGCCAAGGGCCGCTGCACTTCGGCGCCCATGCCCGTGCTCAGCGCCATCGGCAGGAAGCCGAGGCTGGCCACGAGCGTCGTCATCAGCACCGGGCGCAAGCGCGTGATCGCGGCATCCTCGACGGCGCGCTCCAACGACAGGCCCTTCTCGCGCAATTGCCGCACGTAGCTCACCAGAATCATGTCGTCGAGCACCGACACGCCGGAAAGCGCGATGAAACCGATGGCCGCCGAGATCGAGAAGGGCATGTCCCGCAGCCAGAGCGCGAAGATGCCGCCGACCCAACCGAACGGCACGCCGCTGAAGACCCGCACCACGTCGACGAGGTTTTGATACGTGACGTAGAGCAGACCGAAGATCAGCACCAAGGCCAGCGGCACGACGATCATCAATCGAGTGCGGGCACGCTGCAAATGCTCGAATTGGCCGCCGAATTCGTAGAAATAGCGACCCGGCGGCAATTTGAAGTCTGCCTGCATGCGGTGTTCGGCGTCGGCAACGAAGCTGCCGACGTCGCGGCCGCGGACGTTGGCCGAGACGGTGATCCGCCGCTGTCCCCATTCGCGGGTGATCGTGGCGGGCCCCTGCGACGATGCGGATGTCGGCCAACCGCGATAGCGGCAAGCGTTCGCCCGACGCGGTGGGAATCAAGATCGAGCCGATGCCCTTCGTGCCATTGCGCATGCTGTCCGGCAGGCGGACGACCAGCGGGAACCGCAACTGCCCTTCGATCACCTCGCCCAGCGGCTTGCTGCCGATCGATTCGATGACGTCGGTGACGACCTTGGCGGGCACGCCGTACCGCGCGAGCTGTTCCTGATTGAGCTTGATTTGCAGCACGGGCTGGCCGGTGACCTGTTCGGTGGCGACGTCGGCGGCGCCGGGAATCTGGTTGAGGATGCCTTCGATCTCTTCGGCCTTGCTGACCAGCACGTCGAGATCGTCGCCGTAGAGCTTGACGGCGACGTCGGAGCGGACGCCGGTCACCATTTCGTTCATCCGCATCTCGATCGGTTGGAGGAACTCCAGCCGCTGGCCGGGCAGGTCGCGGAGGTGCCGCTCGATCAGCGTCGTCAGTTCGGCTTGCGTGTGCGCCTTTTTCCACTCGCTCGCGCGGCTTGAGCGTCATGAACATGTCGGTCAGTTCCGTGCCCATCGGGTCGGTGGCGATTTCGGCCGAGCCGATCCGGCTCCAGACGTGTTCGACTTCGTCGGGGAACTCGGCCAGCACGGCCTTTTCCATTTGCGTGTTGTATTCGATCGAGTCGTCGAAGTCGGTGCCCGTCAGCCGGACGACGCTGATCGCGATCGCGCCTTCGGAGAGCCGGGGCACGAACTCGGAGCCCAGATTCGGCGCGATGATCGCGAAGGCAACGAACAGCACGACGAGGGCAAACCCGATGACGAACCCGCGATTCCGCATGGCGACGCGCAGCACCGGCACGTAGAACCACTTGATCAGCCGCATCAAGACCGGTTCCCGTTCGTTCATCCGCCGCGGCAACACGAGGCTCGCCAGAACCGGCATCAGCGTCAGCGAAGGAACATCGAGCCGAGCAGGGCGAAGATCACCGTCAGGGCCATCGGGCGGAACAGCTTGCCCTCGATGCCCTCGAGCGTGAGGATCGGCAGGTAGACGATCATGATGATCAGCTCGCCGAACATGGTCGGCTTGCGGACCTCGACGGCGGCGTCGCGGACGACGTCGATCATCGACCGGCGCCGGTTGTCGCCGTGGGCGATGTGCCGCACGCAGTTCTCGACCATCACGACCGAGCTGTCGACGACCATGCCGAAGTCGATGGCCCCCAGGCTCAGCAGGCTCGCGGCGATGCCGAACCGCAGCATCCCCGAGAAGGCGAAGAGCATCGAGAGCGGGATCGCCAGGGCGACGATCATCGCGGCCCGCAGGTTGCCCAGGAACGCGAACAGCACGGCGATCACGAGCAGGCCGCCTTCGAGCAAATTGTTCTTGACCGTGTCGATGACGTGATCGACCAGTTCGGTGCGATCGTAGACCGAGTGGACTTCGACGTTGGCCGGCAGCGTGGCCTTGATCTCCTCGAGGCGGTCTTTCATGGCCGTGGTGACTTGATGGGTGTTCTCGCCCATCAGCATGAAGCCCAGGCCCATCACGACTTCGCCCTGGCCGTCGGCAGTGACCGCGCCGCGGCGAATTTCGGAGCCGATCGTCACGTCGGCTACGTCGCCGACGCGAATCGGCATGCCGTGCTTGGCGGTGACGACGATGCCTTTGATCTGGTCGATTGTCGTGGTGCGCCCAATGCCCTGGACGAGGACCGACTGGGTGCCTTCGCGGACGGTGCCGCCGCCGACGTTCTGGTTGTTCTCTTCCGCGGCCCGCACCACTTCGTCGAACGTGAGGCCGAATTTGACGAGCAGGTCGGGGTCGATCCGCACTTGGTACTGCTTTTCGTAGCCGCCCCAGGTGTTGATTTCGGCCGCCCCCTTGACGGTCCGCATCTTGGGCTTGATGACCCAATCGTGGATCGTGCGCAGCTCGGTGACGTCGTTTCCGGCGCCGGTCACGACGTAATGAAAGACCTCGCCCAGGCCGGTCGCCACGGGTCCCATCTTGGGCCGGCCGATGCCGTCGGACAACTCGACCGTGGCCAGGCGTTCGTTGATCAGCTGCCGGGCGAAGTAGATGTCGATGCTGTCGTCGAAGGTCACCACCACCTGCGAGAACCCGAACTTGGAAACCGATCGCATATTCTCCAAGCCGGGCAGGCCGCCAATCGCCTGCTCGATCGGGAACGTGATCTGCTGCTCGACTTCCTCCGGGCCGAGCGCCGGAGCGACCGTGTTGACCTGCACCTGCACCGGCGTCGTGTCGGGGAAGGCGTCGATGTCGAGCTGGCGCAGCGAGACGCCGCCGACAATTGCCAGGCCAATCACGACCAGGATCACCAGCAGGCGATGCCGCAGCGAAAAGTCGATGATCCAGTTGAGCACGAGGCGCCTCCTGCGACGTAAATTGAACGGGCTATTTCTTGGGACCAGCGCAACACGCGCAGCCGGCGCCGAGGTTGCTCTTGAGCAATTGCGGCTTCGAGCACGACGCTGTTCTTGCTGGCGATCACTTCCCCAGGCAGTAGTCCGGCGATGATTTCGGTGGCGCCGCCGTCCTGGACGCCGAGCCGGACCTTGCGGATGTGAAAGAATTTGGGGGAGTCCGGCTGGAAATAGTTCTTGTCGCGGACAAAGGCAACGTTGCAACAGCCGTCCCAGTGGATGGCCTCGCTGGGGACCACGATCGCGCGAGGCTCCTCGCGGAGCACGATCCGGCCGGTGCCAAAGGTGTTGGCCCGCAGCCGGCCGTCGGCGTTGGGCAGATTGGCTCGCACTTTGACGGTCCGCGTCTGGTCGTCGGCCGACGTGCTGATCCAACTGATGGATCCGGTGATTTCCGGCTCGTCGCTTCGTTCGCTGGCGCGGAACAGGACTCTCTGGCCCAGGTCGATGTACTTGGCATCCTCCTGTCGCACGTCGAGCATCAGCCACATTTGCCGCACGTCGGCGACGCCGAAGATCGACTCAGTCGTGTCGACGACTTCGCCGGGGACGACCTGGCAGTCGACCACGATGCCATCCAGCGGCGAACGGAGCGGGAACAGATTCGAGGTCGACGACAGTTCGTCGAGCTGGGCGACGATTTCGGCAGGCAGCCCGAGGTACTGAATCCGCCGGGCGATCTCGTCGGTGTCGAGGTCGGCAAAGTCGGCGGCCCGCACCGCCAAGCCGAGGTTGGCGAGCGCTTGCTGTGCGCCGAACAGTCGGATTTTTGCTTCCTCGAGCGCGGACTCCGCCTCGCGGAACTGCCGGCCGGGCACGCTGCCGCTTTCGGCCAACGGCTTCAGTCGCTCGACGTCGATTCGTTTGAGTCGTAGTTGGACGATGGCTTGCAGAAACTCCGCCTTGGCTTTTCCGACGCCGGCCGCGTCGACCAGCGCCAGCACGTCGCCCTTCTTCACGTGGTCGCCGACTTGGGCGTTCACTCGCAAGACGGTGCCGGCCACGCGGCTCGCCAAGCGGGCGGAGCGGGTCGCGTCGTAGACGAGCTCGCCGTTGGCCGCCACCGCTTCGAGGATGGGGCTCTCTTTGACGACCGCGATGTCGACTCCGGCCTTCTCGATGGCTTCGACGGAAGCAAACTGGATGCGTCGTTGGTCAAGCAGACAGTGACTATTGTTCTCCGCACGGGGACGCAACGCCAGGGCCCGGCTGGCCCGCTCCAAATCCGCCGGACGTGATGCTGGGAACCGCCTTGAGCTGCGCAACTTCGGGATGCTCCAGCGGACAATTCGCGACGCCATGCTCGCGGCACCAACCGTAGTCCTTGCCCACCGGCAGCAGCTGCGCGTTGCATTCGATGCACATCGACTCGGGAACATTGTGTTCCTCGCACCAAATTTCGGCGTGGGCCGAGTCGCGGCCCACGAGCGCGGAGAATTTCGGCAGCGTCCAATCGCTGCCATAGCCCCACGCGCCCAGCCCGGTCAGCGCGGCGATTACCGCCAAAGTCGGCGCCGCAGCGCGCAACCCATGCCACAGCCTCGCAACGCCACGCGGCGGATCGCTAGGGACCGCCGATGAAGTCGGGGGCGAAGATTTCGACGGCTCGGGTTGGGACGTCATTTCGTGGCGGATGACCGACGACATGAGCAATACTCCCGTGAATCGGTGTCAAACATGCAAACCGATGCGGCTTACTGGCGGAAACGCAGACCAAGCAACCAGCGGCTGCGCCGACGACCGCGCGCAGCACGAATCCCATGTGGGATTTCATCGCGCGCACGCTCAGACCAAGAGGATCTGATGCAAAAGATGGAGCCGCAGCGGCGGTTCGAGTTTGCGCTGTCCCGCGTACGGATCGGACCGTGCTGTCCGGGAAAGATCAGCCACGCCAATTGCCGCCACGATGTCCAAGGGGACAACTAATTGCGGGCTGTCGATTTGAGTTCTCTCGGGCGGCACGTACGTGCAAACGCCTAAGCACTGTTGGCACTTTGCGGGGCGCGCCGGCGGCTGCGACGAGTGATGATGACAGCAATGCGTGCAGTGGGAGGCGACCTGCTCGTGCTCGGCATCGGGCAGGCCCAAACCGACCACGTACGGACGATGGCAGCACCAGCCAGTCAATGCCTGGAGGAGCAGCATGGCCGCCGTCAAACTGGTGAGGATGATGTGCATACGCGCCCGTGAATCATTACCATCTTCGGTCGGCCGGTCAAATCAACTTGGGCGAAAGCCGGCGTGTTTCTGGTGTAATCGCGGCATTTTCGGTATTTTTCCGCTGCGCCCGGGGTCAATTGGAGCCTTCGGGCAGCGGGCCGACCAACTGGCCGTCGATCAAGGCCCACTGCTTCCAAGCGATCTCGAGGTCGTTGAGATAATCAAGGCTCTTCTCGGTGTAAATCTGCTGCGTAGTGAGGATGTCGAGGTAGGCGACCTCGCCTTGCTGATAGGCCTGGGCGACCAGTTCGAGCGACTGCTTCGCCGCCGGCAGGATCGACTCGGAGTATTTGGCGACGCGGCGATTGGCGGTGTTGTATTGGCTGACGGCGGCGGCGAGTTGTTGCGTCAGGGCTAACTCGCGCTTGTCGAGCGCCGATCGGGCCGCCGTCAGCTCGCCACCGGCGCGCGTGATGCCGCCTTGATTGCGATCGAAAATCGGCACCGGCATGCTGACTTGCACGTTCGCCATGGCAAATTCGGTGGCGTAGTTGTATTGAGCGCCGGACATGACGGTCAGGTTCGGGATCCGACCGGCGACCGCTCGCTCGACGGCCCACTTGGCCCGATCCACCTCAAACCGAAGCGCGGCCAAGTCCGGGTTCTCGGCGATCAAGCGACTGCGCGCCGACTCCCAGTCGATAATCGGAAGCTTGTTGTTGAAGACGTCTTCCAGCCGCGTCTGGTTCGACTCAGCGAGCCCGGTGACCGAAGCAAGCCGGCGTCGTGCGGCATCGCGACGGTTGTTGGCTTCAATCAACAATAGTTCGGTGCTGTCGGACTCGACCTGACTTTGGAGCACAGCGGCTTGCGTGCCTTCGAGCGCTTTGAGCCGCAGCTCGGACGATTGCAGTGCTTGGGAGGCGATTTGCTGAAGCACACTCGCGAGCGCCACCGAGCGTTCGGCGGCTAGCGACTCGTAGTAATACGTGCGAACGGTGGTAACGACTTGCCGTCGCGTGCGTTCGAGTCGCTGCTCGGAGGCAGAGACTTCGCGGAGTGCAACGGCGCGGTTGAGGCCTAGCTTGCCGGCGGTGACGAACTCCTGACTGACATAACCGCCCTGCATGCCCGCTCGGCCGTCGTCGCCGATCTCGTCGCCCATGTAGCCGATTTGTGGATTGGGCCGCAGGCCGACTTGCAGCCACTCGCCGCGGGCGGCCCGCACGAGCCCCTCGGCTTCGCGCATCGCCGGATGGTTGGCCAGGGCCATCGCCTCGGCCTCGGCGAGCGTCACGACTCTGTCGTTCGCTTCGCCGTCGACTGGTGGCAGCGGCATCGGCTCGGGCGTTACTTTGGGCGAAGCGAATTGGCGGCAGCGGCGCCGACTCCTCAGCACGCAGCGCGACACCGGTCGACGCCAAGAGCATGGCGGAAACGGTAGCGACAACGTAAACGAATAGATGCTTCACGACGAACCAAACGAGCTCGGTCGGCAACGGGAGAAGTGTGCACGCGCCTCAGACTTATCGGCTCAATCGGTTGCGGCGAATGAGGATGGATAGTGCGCGCAGCGCTAGCAGTGAGCGTGCCTACGACAATCGAGCGCATGCAGACCAGACACGCAAACCGATGGCGCGAATGAAGAACCTATTCGCTGGCAGACGGGCTGGCGACGCGGAGCGGCGGATCGAACACTGTGATGACCGGCAGAGAGTTGCCCTCGTCGTCGAACATGCCTCGGCTGGCGATCGGGCCGCGCGGGACCGCCGGCTCCCACCAGAAGATGCCCATGCCGCGGCCGTGGGGCGTGGCGCGAACGATGCGATCGACCTCGGCCAGGAATTTCCGCTGGCCCTCGGGAGTTTCGGGAAATGGACCGGGCTCCTTGCGATACTCGGCGGGACGCCAGTTGTAGGCCACTTCGACGAGCATGATGTCCTTGTCGTATTCGTTGGCCATGAAGGCGAGGTTGTCGCGGAGGTTCTCCAGGCTGCCGTGCCACCAGGGATAGTATGACTGGCCGATGACGTCGTACTCGACGCCCCGTTTGCGGCAGTTGTTGAGAAACGACTCGGTCGCGCCGCGATCGCCGCCGCGGTCGATGTGGATCATGATCTTCGGCGGCTGGGCGGAAGCGCCTGCTGCGTCGACTAGCCCGGCATCCACGCCACGAATGCCGGTCTTGAGTAGGTCGGCGAAGTTGTCCCAATTCTTGGGCAGCCGGCCGTCGGGCCAGAGCATGCCGCCGATGACTTCATTGCCGATTTGAACCATGTCGGGCATCGCGCCGGCGTCGCGGAAGGCGGCGATCGAGTCGCGGGTGTACTCGAACACTGCCTGTTCAAGTTCCTCGTGCGACATGCCCTCCCACGCGCGGGGCAGAAATTGCTTCTGCGGGTCGGCCCAGGTGTCGGAATAGTGGATGTCGAGCAGGAACTTGTACCCAAGCTGCTTGGCTTGCTTGGCCAGCGCGATGGTGTAGTTGAGGTCGTTCGGCAGCTCGGTGGGCGTGTGGAACAGCCGCAGGCGGATCCAGTTGTACCCATGATCTTTGAAGATGCGAAGGCCGGGCTTGGGCTGGCCGTGGTCCTTGAAGACTGTGCCGGTCTGCTCGGCCTGGGCGAGAAAGGAAAGATCGGCGCCGACGGCGTAATCATCGGCCGATGCCGGGGAAGCCAGGCAGCAAATTCCCATGGTTAGCGCCAGCGCCGCGGCGAAGCCCGCGCGGAGGCAGATCCATGATGAATCGCGGTGAGTCGGCATTTTTCCCAATGTTCCGCGTGTCGACGCGAGAAATCGCCTGCAGTGCCAAGTCCCGGTCATTCGAGGCTCACGACTTCGCCGTCCTGACGGTTGGCTAGAGCGCGGAGCAAAGTGACGTCGGTGTCATCGCGGACAAAATGTACCGAGCCGTCCGCCATGCAGAAGTGCGTGCCGCCGGGGTGTTTGCTGCCAAACGGAACGTCGTTGCGTTGGCGCATGGCGACCGGCAGATTGTCGGCGGCGGCATACATGATCTGGCGAATTCCATAATAGATTTGCGCTTGATTGTGGGCCCAAATGCCGTCGCCCGGCGTCGTCATAGCCCATTTCAGCTTCGCAAGATCGTCGTACGTGGCGCCCCATCGATCGCTGCCGACGTACCAAGGCCCGATGGCCGCTCCATCGGCGGTCGGATTGCCGTTCCAGGCCCAGAAGTCCCACGAGCACTCGCCGATCAGGAATGTCTTGCTGGTGCCGTCGGTGATTTGATCGTGCCGCACCTCGCTGAGCGGATACATGATGCCATTGGTCGCCTGTCCGCCCAGCTTTGTTTTGTTCAACCCGCATGACGTCAGTTCATACGGCGCGACGCCGGGACAAGCGGCGTCGATTTTGCCGCCGCACACTGCATAGTAGTGGCCGCGGAGGCTGTTTTCTTCGATTTGGTAATTGTTATCCAAGCCGATCTCGTACATCTGCGTCGGCTCGACGCGGTCTTGCGACGGGCAGCGTGCGATCGGCAGTTCGATTTCGCGGATGGCGGCGTTCTCCTCGGCCGAGAAGCGCGTGTCGTAATGAATCAGATTGGAGATATTCTGTCCTTCGATATAGGGCAGAATGATCGCGATATAGCTGAACGACGACCCCGCCACCGACGGCGGAAAGTGCTTGTTTGTGTTCTCATAGTTGTGAGTGGCGAGGCCGAGCTGACGAATCTGGTTGATGCACTGCGAGCGGCGGGCGGCTTCGCGGGCGGCCTGGATTGCCGGCAGCAACAGCGCGACCAGGATGCCGATGATCGCAATCACGACCAACAGCTCGACGAGCGTGAAACCACCCGGCTTGCGCCGCGCAAGTAAACTGTTCATCGATCAGCCTCTCCTCGTTCGCCAGCCTGCTATCATGCACGCCCCGGCGATCGCATCGCCAGCGCGCACAGGGCGGCAACTATCATCAAGCCCACGGCCGCCGGTTCCGGAACGGCAGAACTCGCAAGAGCAACTCCGCCGGAGCCAGCCGTTTCGCCGAAATGCATCTTCCAGACGTCGTAATCGCCCGGTGTATACGTCGATCCCAAGCCGTTGCGCCAGACGGTGTAGTCGGCTGCATTAGACGGTATTGTCACCATTGAAATCGCCCGTCAGGCCGGCGTCGGCGAGATTGAACGTGGCAATAAAATTGGCGTCGGCATGATAGGGATCGAATGCTGCAAAGTAGCGGCCGCTGCCCGCAGTGCCGCTGATGAAGTTGGTCGTCGTGAGGAAATAATTTGCCAGCACGTCGCCGTAGTCCGATTCGGGCACGTAGGTCCCCAAGCCCGGCGGAGTTTCCACGTAGTTGGCAATCAACGCGGGCACGAGAATCGGCGTGAGCGTGCCTGCTTCGCCAACCGTGACGAAAATGGCCGCGTAATTGTTGTCCGTCGAATCTTCGCCATCGCCATAGACCAGCTCGACGCCGCTGAAGTCGAAGGTAATCGGGGCCCCAGTAAGAATCGAGGCGGTGCCAGAGATCGTGTTTGTCGACATTCCAACGAGCTCAGGCGAGCTGGTCGTCAGCGTATCGAGATCGACAAAGAGATTGTCCAGAATCGCTAGCTGAAAATCTTCCGTGACGTCGGCATTGCCCGATTTGAAGAACTGAAACCGATCCAGACTTACCGTGTCGGTCGCGGTGAGCCCGGGATCTGGGTTAGGCGTGTAGCTGGCCTTGAAGCCCTGGCCGTAGACGGAATTCCAGTTTCCGCCGTCGGTATACGACGTGGTGAATGTAACGGCATGCGCCGGCCGGACGGTTGCAGCTGTCAACAGGAGCGCGACCACGAGCATCGCGCTGGATCGAATATGGATTTGCATCGATTTCTTTCTCCTACTCCGATCGCGCCGTCGCTAAGGATTGCGGCGTCGCGCGAAGATGCCTGCCCCCAAAGCGCCCGCCAAGCCAATCAGCAGCGTGCTTGGCTCCGGCACGGCGTTGAGCGTGGCGCGGAAGTTGGCATCGCCGGCGTAGCTAAACGTGTTGAAGTATCCGCCGCTGATGAAATTGCCCGTGGCATAATTGTACTCCGAATCGGTGCCATAGTTGGTCGCCGGGTGGTAGTCGCCGCCGCCGACGTCGACGTAGTTGGCGGTGAGCGCGGAGACGAGCACGGGCGTCAGCGGCGCGCCGTTTCCGACGTCGGTGCCGACATTGACCAACACGGCCGCGTAGTCGCTGCCGTAGCTGAGCGGCAGATTGGCGAAATCAAAGGCAATCGGGTCGCCCGTGGCGATGCCGGCGGTGCTGGCGATCGTGTTTGTCGAGAGCCCGACGACGGTCGGCGACGTGCTTGTCGTGTTGTCCACGGTCGGCGAACCTGGAAAAATACTGTCGAGGATCGCCAACTGAATGTTCGAAGCCGCATCGGCGTTGCCCGACTTGAAGAACTCGAACTTGGTGAGATTCACCGCTGAGCCATTCGACACGCCTGGATTTGGAGTGGCCCCCAGTGACAGTGTTAAATCCCTGCACATAGACGGTATTCCAACTGCCACCGTCAAGATAAGCGACGGTGTACGCGTCGGCCACCGCCGACGAGATGACCACCAAGGCCACGGCCGCAATGGCGACGCATCGAGCGATTGAACTCATTAGACGTCAACTCCTGTAGCTAGAAATGATACGCAACGACGAGCGCCCGAACCGAGCGATCGCTCGCTGCACGGACGATCGTGCGGGAAAACGAAGCGAAAAGTGTACCGTCCACCTGCGATTCGGCCTGCTCCGCGCCCGTTGGCTGGCATGCCCAATCTCGTATTTATTATTTTCCTCCAAATGTGCGAATCTTAACCGAAAAATCGGTGGTGTCCGGCGAACACCACTCGCCCCGAGTGGGGCGTGGCAGTATGGGCATCGGTTTTCAAGCACTTTCGCCGTAAGCATTTGCAGCTGGCGGGTAATACATATATTGGGAAACAGGCGGAAGCCGGGACTGCCGGACGGGTCGGCAGCCGGAATCCGCGGCGGAATCCCCCGATGGTATTAGACCCCGAGGATCGTGACGACAAATCGCCGGTTTCGTCGATGCGCGAATTGGCCCGGCTGTGGGTCCAATCGCAGTCGGCCATTTCGGCGTACCTGACGGCCAACGTGATCGACGTGCACCACGCCGAAGACTTGGTCCAAGAAGTGGCCCAGGTCGTTGCCGAGAAGTTCGACGAGTACGATCGGCAGCGATCCTTCACGTCTTGGGCGTTGGGGATCGCGCGGAACCGGTTGTTGAAGTACTACCGCACGCGCTCGCGCGATCGACTGGTGCTGAGCGAGTTAGCCCTGACCCAATTGGGCGATGCCATGGAACGCGTAGAGCACGAAGCGGAAGATCGCCGTGCGGCGCCTGCGAACGTGTGCCTTGAACGAGTGGAAGGACGGCGGAGGCGAGTGCTTGAATTGCGTTACGGCGAGAACGCGAAGGTCGGCGAGATCGCCGAGCAGCTCGACATGTCGAGCGACGGCGTGTCGGTGATGCTGCATCGCATCCGCACGCTGTTGCATGAGTGCATCCGAAAACAGTTGGCGCAAGCCAGGACACCCTAATCCCGCGAGTCGCGCGAGGCCATCCGATGCTCGAATATGCTGAACTCGACCGCCTCCTGAGCCGGTATTTCGACGGCTCCGTCGCCGCGGATGAACTTGCGCTGTTGGAATCGCGGTTGGCGGCCGACGAGCAATTTGCCGAGCATGTTCGCCCGCTGGTGCCTGGCGCATCGCCAGGTGTCGGAATTGCTCACGGAAAGTAAGCTTCATCGTTTGATGGATCAGTTCGTCGCCACGGCTCCGGGCCTGCCGAAGGAGACGGTAAAACAACTGCGCGAGTCGTCAGCGGCGGTCGCACGGGAACGGGACGGACGGGCGCACACGGCCGATTTCGGACCCTCGGCTGGGCAGCCGATCGCCAGTGCCATCGTTCTCGGCGTGGTGTGGCTATTGGCCGATGGCTCGCAGCCCAGATCGAACGGCACCTCGGCCCGACAGGCGGAGGCAGCCGCGGATCCGTCGGCCGCGAAGGTGGCGGCCACGCTCACGCAAGTCGTCGATTGCGTCTGGGCGGCGGGCGCCCCCACGCTCCATCACGGCCAACTGCTGCGATGTCGGCGACCAAGTGACCCTCAAATCGGGCATGGCAAAGGTCACCTTTGATTGCGGCGCGGAGGTCGTGCTGCAGGGTCCTTGCGACTTCTGGATACGTTCTCCGATGGAAGGCTATCTCGGTTCCGGGCGGATCACCGCGAATGTGCCGCGGCGAGCGTTCTCATTTGCGATTCTTTCGCCCCAGGTCGACATGGTCGATCTCGGTACGTCGTTCGGCGTGGAAGTGGGCGATCAGTGGTCGGACGGAGCTGCACGTGTTTGAAGGCGAAGTGCTGTGCAGCGAACCGGCAAAACAACAGTTGGGCAAGCGAAACGAAGTCATCCACGTGACGGCCAACAACGCGAAGGAGTTTCGTGCGGCCGCCGGCGAGCCCAGTGACATCGCCATGGACCGGGGGCAATTCTCGCGGTTAATCGCGCTGCGGCGGGCGGCCGACGTGAAGGCGGGGCACCTTGTCGAAGACAAGCTCGCGCTGTGGCTGGCGGCCGACGTCGCCGTGACCACCGACGCGGCGAACCGCGTCATCTCCTGGCAGGACATCGTCTACGGCGACAACAAGTCGGGCGAGGATGCGATCCAGGTCGACGAAAAATCGCGGCCGCTGTTGGTGAAGGACGCGATTCACGGCCGGCCGGGCATCCGCTTCGACGGAGAGTCGGATTACCTGCTTACGACGCCGCTGGAAACGACGGATGATCAGACCGTGATGTTTGTCTGTCAGTTCGGGCCGCAGGCGTTCCGGCCGGGCCGTAAGTGGGGCGGGCAGATCATCAACTACGACGGCCCGCCGAGCCGGTATTTGAGCGACACGTCGCAGCCCGGCGTGCTGCAGATTGGCGAGCCGCTGCTGGAAGAAGAGTTCAAGCCCTCGCTGCTCACCGGGCAAGTGTTCGCCGGGTTCATCGGCAGCGCCACGGTCGAATCGGGCCGCGTCGACGCGGCGCCGGTCGGGATGAACGAACCCGTAATCGTCTCCTACGTGTATGACTACGAATACGAACGCGGCAAGTCGTACCTGGTGATCAACGGCCGGAAGTACGGCGAGGCCCGAGCCTTCGCACCGCAAGGCATCACGTCGCGGAAAATCATCGGCCGGCACGCTTGGATGGACCTGTATTTCGGCGGCGATCTCGCCGAAATGCTGATCTACAACAAGGCGCTCACGCCCGACGAGTTGGCGCAGACCACGAAGTATCTGGCCGACAAGTATTCGATCAAGCTCGACGAGTGATGTTTGAGGGGGGCCATTCGTCGGTGGTGTCGACAGTGGTGGCGTCGGCGCTAGTCGGATAGGAACGGGAATACTTGATGATGCAGGTGGCGTTGGAATTGTTGCGCGGAGTCGTGCCGGCCGGCCGGGCAGAATTGGGTGCCGCTAGCTGCATTCACGCTGTGGTCCGTCATCTGTTTTGTTCGCCTTGCGTCTGCCGATCCGTTCTATATGGGGGCGGACGTCTCGCTGGCGACCTTCATGCAGCAACAGGGGGTCGAATTTTTCGACGGCGGCGTGGCCAAGCCGGTCGATCAGTTGCTCTACGATCGCGGGGCCAATCTGTTTCGTTTGCGGATCTTTGTGAACCCGGAAACGACGTACACGGACAGCGGCCCTAATCCAAACTACGGCGCGATTCAGTCGCTGGCGTACGATCTCGCATTGGCCCAGCAGATCAAGTCCCACGCGCCGAACGCCAAGTTGCTGCTCGACTTTCACTACTCCGATACCTGGGCCGACCCGGGAAAGCAGTTCAAGCCGGCCGCCTGGACAAGCCTCAGTCTGTCGCAGCTGCAGACGCAAGTCCAAACGTACACGCACGATACCTTGATGGCGTTCAAGGACGCGGGCGTCATGCCCGACATGGTGCAAGTCGGCAATGAGATCAGCAACGGGATGCTCTGGAACACCGGGAGCATCAATTTCAACAGCTTGAGTGGTTGGAAAAACGTCGGCTCGCTGCTCAATTCGGCGATCGCGGGCGTCCGCACCGCGCAGGGCGAGGGGCCCAAGATCGACATTGCGATCCACATCGACCAAGGCGACCAGGACGGTCACCCGCAATACTACTTTGGCAACATGACCAATCCGGCGGGCGGCAACGTCAGCGATTTCGACGTCGTTGGCGTCAGCTACTATCCCACGACCAGGGATTACCACAGCTTCGACTTGCTCGAAGCGAATCTAAACGCGGTTGCCGACACGTATCCCGATAAGAAAATCATGGTGCTGGAAACCAACTACCCCTGGAAGAATTCGAGCGTTGGCATCGACCAATGGGCAGAGACTCCCGCCGGTCAGCTGCAGTTTCTGACCGAACTGCGAGACATGCTGCTCAACCTGCACAACGACGCGGGGGCGGGAATCGTCTGGTGGTATCCCGAAGCGGTGCAAGTGCCGGGCTACGGCATCTACAACGGCGGAGCGACGGCGCTGTTCGATGCTTCGCGCAACGCCTTGCCCGCGCTTGATGCCTTCGCGATCACATTTGTCCCTGGCGACTTCAACCACGATCACGTGGTTGATGCCGCCGACTACACCGTGTGGCGGAATGGCCTGGGCACGCTCTATCGACGCCGCCGACTACGTCGACTGGAAGGCCAATTTCGGCTCGGGCGTTGGAAGCGGGAGCGGCGGTTCGGCCGGCGTGGCCCGATCCGAGGTCCCCGAGCCGACAGCTATTGGATTGCTGGCGTTAGGGCTCGCGTGTTTCGTGTCGCGCCGCGGCCTTCGGTTCTCAAACCTGCCCGATTCGCCGTAGCCAGGAAGCGACGGTTGTCGACGATCGTTGGCGCGGCAGGTCACTCTTGAGGACGATCGCGCCTCGTCGTGTTTATCGGCGACGACGCACGAATCGAGCCATTCCCCTTAGCGGCAATCAGCAGACCCGCGGTATTCGGCTCCGGCACGGCGGTGGAAGCGGATCCGGCGCCGCCCGACCCGAACGGCAAGCGGCGCGGTATGTTCGGCCTACAGATTCTTTCCGGTGAACCGATGGAAGTTCGCTTCCGCAATCTGAAGCTGGAAATGCTCGATCCGGCGACAGCCGAGTAATGCAGTTGGTCAGTCGGACTTTCCTCGACCCGGCAGCACCCATTGGAGCACGGCGTAGCCACAAGCCGCCGAAAGCAGCGACGCCGACAAAATGCCAAGCTTCGCCGCGTTGATCAAGCCTTCGTCGTCGAACGCCAGATCGCTCACGAACAGCGCCATCGTGAAGCCGATGCCGGCCAAGCAGCTCGCGCCGAAGATCTGACCCCACCCGACGCCCTCTGGAAGCGATGCCGCACCACTACGGACCACGAGCCAACTGAACAGCGATATGCCGATCTGCTTGCCGAATACCAGGCCGAGCAGCACACCCAAAGCGACCGGGCTGGTGGCGAGCTCCTTGGTGTCGCCCCCCAAGGCCACGCCGGCGTTGGCCAACGCGAACAGCGGCAGCACAATGAAGGCCGAGATCGGATGGAAGTACTGTTCGAGCGACAGGCTGGGCGGCCGCAGATCGGTCACGGCATCGTACAACTCTTCAATCGAAGCGAGCTGGTCGCGGTCGATGATCATACTTTCGCGGCTTAATTCACCGTCGGCGAGGTTCCCCAATCGCAGCCTCGCGACGTCAAGAAACTCCTGCGGCCCAATGCGTGCGCGGACCGGCACAAGAAACGCGATGAGAATACCAGCGATGGTGGCGTGGATACCCGAGGCAAACACGCCGACCCAAACTCCGATCACCAGCATCGCCAGGACACCAGGAGTTCGCCAGCGAAACACTCCGATCGCCAGGAACAGCAGCGCGAGAAACACCGCGGCGATGGCCAGCCCCTGCCAGGCGATTTGGCTGGTGTAGAAGATCGCGATCACGAGCACGGCGCCAATGTCGTCGGCAATCGCCACCGCCGTGAGATAGACCTTGAGCCCGATCGGAACGCGGCTGCCCAACAGGGCCAGGACGCCCAACGCAAAGGCGATGTCGGTCGCCGTGGGGATGCCCCAGCCGGCCGCGCCAGGCTGGCCGTGGTTGAGCGCCGCATAGATGCCGGCCGGCAGCAACATGCCGCCCGCGGCCGCGACGACCGGCAGCATCGCCTGCCGCGACGACGAAAGATGGCCGACGACCAGCTCGCGTTTGATTTCGAGCCCGACAACAAAAAAGAACACGACCATCAATCCGTCGTTGATCCAGTGATGCACCGAAAGCGCAAAGCTCCACTCGCCGAACGACAGGCCGAGTTTCAAGTGGAGCAGATGGAAGTACGTCTCGGCCCAAGGCGAATTGGCCCAGACGAGCGCGACGATGGTACACGCCAAGAGCACCACGCTGCTGGAAACTTCCGAGTGAACGAAACTGAAAAACGCGTCGACGATCGCCGGCGTCTTGGTGGAGGAACGCGAGGTCATGTTTTGTTCCTGGGGCCAGAGCGGGAGGAGCGACCGGCGCGATGCCGTCGAACGGCACGCGAACGAGCCCCGATGCTAAGCCACACGGCGTGCCAATTCCACCCCATCATCCCGGCGCCGGTGGACCTTGCCGACACGAGGACTTGCCCCTAATATGCAGAGGCTCGGCGGAGTAGCTCAGTTGGTTAGAGCAGCGGAATCATAATCCGCGTGTCGGGGGTTCGAGTCCCTCCTCCGCTACTATACCTGTTGCACATAGTTGACCACGTTTGTCACGTTTCGATTTCCCCGACGTTTTCGCAATGTCGGGGGAACCAAGTCCATCAGAGTCGCCCTCGTCAAGCGCTGACTGCGCCGGATTTTGCGCCGCTTTGGCAAAATGCACGTCGGTCACTTGAAGATAGTGCTTGGCCGCGACTGGTTTGGAGTTCCCGATCCAGGCACAGACCACGTGGGCAGGAAATTGATCGGCTAGCTCTGTCTGCCGGGTGCTGCGGAGATTTTGGAATAGCTTCGGCCAAGGGGTCAGGCCGGCGCGGTAAATGATGTCTTCCAAGCCGCTGCGGAGGTTCTGGTCGGGGTCACGATAGCGAGTGATGACTGGCGTACTGAGCGGACAATCAATGCCGGGCCTCACTTCATCGTGCAATGCTTCCAAATGGGGACGCAGTTCGCAGAACATTGGGATCGTCCGTTTCTTCCCACCAATGTGATGTTCGGTCTTGCACGATTCGACGACGATCCGACCGTGTTCCCAGTCGATGTCGCTCCACTTTAGTGCAAGGTGTTCTGACGGGCATCGGAGACCACCGTAGCGGCTCAACGCGAAGATCAATCGCCATTCGGCATCCGGGCAGGCTGCCAGAACTTTTTCCGCTTCGTCGCGTGTCACAAAATAGAAGCGGTCGGGATTCGGCTGGACAGTCGAACGAAGGTCTGAGAATGGATTCGAGTCAATTAAGTTCTTACGGACTGCCGCTGCGAAAAATTGCTTGGCAATTTGCACGTGCTTGCGAATCGTGTTCTCGCTCATTTCCTTGGCGACCAAGAATACTCGCCAGTCGTCGGCATCGCCGGATGAAATCTCTCGCAGCGGACGTTCCGCACCAAAATGCTCGATCAGATAATCCTTCGTTGCGCTAAATTTCGTGATCGTTCGAGGCTTGAGGTCGGTTCGTCCGGCGACATATCCGTCGATAAAATCCGCAAGGATCGCCGACGCCCGTGGTTTGATTAAGCCGGCAGCCGCCAACTTCGACGCCAAAACGTCGCCTATGCCCGCAACCCACCGCGCCGTTTCGCCGTCGATCGGCTGCTTAGTGATTTGCGTATTGACAAGATGTTCAACAAACGTCTTCACACGCTCGGCATCGCGCATCGGTAGCTTTTCGAGCCGAATCGTTTTCCGTTTGCCATTCGCATTGATAAATTGAATGCGGCGTCGGCCGCCAGGATCATTTGAAATACTTGCCACGATATTGGTTCCAACAAAATAAGGTTTGGCATTCACCGATGGTGTCAGGTGCGCACTTACGCCTTGAGGACGCTTCCGTTGCCTCACACCGGTGAATGCCAGAGAATTAACAGCGTACTCGTTCTATTTTGCTACTCCGCAGAGCTTCGACACTCTTCTCAACCATTGTAACTAAGTTTTCTGAATCTAAGTCGCGTGCCTACACCGCCATCGTTGGCTGGCAGCCATCTTCGATCCACTTCTCGACAGTCGCCCGTGGCCATCGGACGCAAGCGCCGAGACGCACGGCAGATGGCATTTGACCTCTCTCTTCCAGCCGGTAAACGTGACGTGTGGAGCAATCGAGTATCGCAGCCACTTTCTCGACCGACAACAACAACGCTTCGGTCATGGCGTTCCCATGCAACAATTCCTTTTTCATTTTCCTATCCAATACTCCAAATCAAATGACACGAATCGAACCACGCAACATCGATTTCCAAAATGTGCGTCCCTTTTCATACTTGAAGGTAATCAAATTGGGAAATCCTACGACACTCATCACGGCAGGAGCCGCGTGAGTGTCATAGGTTACAACTTTCAGTCAACAACTTACATCCGCATACTCTCAAACAGCAGCGGTTTGCGAATCGACGCTGAGAGCATCTCGCTTTCCGATCGGCTGTTCCCGACGAACACACCGATCGTCGTCATCGCCGAACGTAGCCGCGCCGTCGTCGCTTGCAGACGATAGTGCGCACTCCACCGCACTAGGTCGCAACGCAAGTCCCTTGTAGAAGTACCGGCGTTTTCCGCCGCTGCTTGGACGACTTTGATCGACCGAAGGTACAGCCTCTACAAGCTCTCGGCCGAAGACTGACGAGTGGCACGGGTCGAAGCCGAGTTCTGCGCAGTAAGTCACAAACTCGCCGTACAACTCGCCTCGTTCGATCATGTACTTTGGACCAACGATGCAGCGATCCTGCACAAACGACGCAACCGGTGAGCCTGCCGCCTTTAGCTGGTACTTGAGCGACAAACCGGTTGCCGGCTCTGTGAATCGTCCTTGATCGCGCAGTCGCCGAAATCCTTCGATTGCCCACAACAAGACGCCGGGGAGTTCAGCAAGCAGCTTGTCGTCAAGTTTCTTGTCTTCCTTCCCCAAGAAACTCTGCGTGAACCGCAGCACCAGCATACGATTGTAAAGTGCCGCCGACTCATCCGGCAGCGGAATCATCTTGTTGCTGGCGATCACGACCTTCCCCGGCAAGAGTGCGGTAATCACCGGGCGTCCCTTCCGATCCACGTCGATCGGATCGCGGCCGACAATGGCCTTCACCAATTCGACAACTTCTGCCGCCTTGTCCGCCTTCGGCATGTTCGCATCCGGGACTACGATCAGCGATTTGCCAACCGCATTATCCAGCGCGAACCGAGCCGTCAGCTTGCTCATCCGAATCGCACAGTAGTTCGGCGAGCCGACTAATGCACATAGCAGACGGGTAACGACTCCCTTGCCGCCGCGACTGCTGCCGATCAGCATCAGGAACTTTTGCAGGCTTGCATCGGGCGTCAGAGCGTATCCGAAATACTCCTGCAACAGTTTTGTGCTGTCGGGATCGTCGGCCCAAATTTCATGTAAGAATTTGAGCCATCGTACCGGCAGCGGTGCCGACGGGTCGAAATCGAAGTCCAGCTTGGTCGTCACGAACAGACTAGGCGTGTGAGGCATGGTGTAGACCTCATTTCCGTCCAGAAAGCCGGACAAGTGAACGATTGCGGACTGACAGACGAGTATCTCGTCCACCGGCCAACTATCGCCGTTTAGCCAGCCCGGTCCGTCGATCGAAGTCACGTCGATCATGCTCGACAGTGCGTTCAGCACGTTGCCTACCAGCGGGACGGTAACTTCCGGTGTCTTGCACGACGCGCCACTTCTTGCTCGCGCCGCCACGTATCGGTCGAACTCTGCCTTCACGCATCGTGTGATGGTCGAGCGGATGTCACTCACTCTCTTTTCCGTCCAAACACCGTCGCGCCACGTGAAGTAAAGTCCGTCCAAAAGCGCGATCGTTGGCCGCTCAGGATGTTTGAATTCCTCCAATACGACCCTTGCCAACCGATGCGGATCGCGGACCCCTTCCCGCCCCGACAGCGCTCGTTCTTCAGCGCGGGCATCGAAGCCGGGGTCAAGTTTTTCTCGCAACTCTTCCCAGCCCCAGCCTGCTTCTTTACATTTCGCATGAAAGCAGCTTGCGGCGATACTCCCATCGGGACGCTGGAAGATCGCGCACCCACCGGCCGGTTGATCGTCAGTCTTGAATGGACAGCGATCCAAGCTGAATTGCGTTCCCGTGGGCTTTTCCGTGACAGTGAACGCGACACCCAGCCCGGACAACCAAGAAGCGACGTCGAAACGGTCGCTAGGCTTTTCGGAGCCGCTGGACTCCGAAGCCGGCTTCGCACCACAAATGGTGTCGATGACCACCTGCAATTGCTCTGTCGTCGCCGGCACCAGCACGTCGGGAGCTTCGATGATGCGAGCCAGGCGATGCGGACGCCCCTCCGTATCCTCGCCTTTGCAATTCATCGTTCCGGCCAACCGTGCGATCCGGCTTGCGTTCCACACCGACGTGTCAACCTTGACGCAATCCGTGTCGAACTTTGTCGCCAAGGCTTCCAGGAATCGCTTGACCAAGCCGCTGTTGGCAACCGGCAAGTTAATGCCGAGAAACAGCCCGTGACCATTCCCGGAAGAAATCAGCACCGTTACCGGTAAGCCGAGTTCTCCCAGAAAATCACGAATAGCGGTCGCAACGGCCAGCGAGTCCGCATGTTCCTCATTCGTGCTGGAAATCCCTGCAAGTCGCTTGGGATCGAGGTCGATGTAGACATTCAGAAGCCGAACGATTTCGGAGTCTTTGGTCGTATCGCCTGACTTGGACCACTCCAACTTGTTGAGACGCCGTGCCGCACAATCGGGATGCACTTTGTTCAGCGTCACATAGATTTGGCCACGGCCATTCCAGCACTCCGCTGCCTTTACCACCCCTTCGACGCTATCGAAATAGCTCGAATAGATACCCTTCTTGCTGAGAATCCGAACCTCAATAGGAGATTCACGATCACGCCACAGCAAGTCGAGAGCACGAACAACGTTTTCCTTACAAAACTGGTTCATCTTGAACCCTTTCCATATCCTGCCACTCACATTTTCCAATTATCAAGAAATCGGCGGAGCGACAGAAACCAAGTTCCGATTCTTGACGTATACTAGCTTGGAGGGTTACGTGGCCAGTTGGTGCGCTAGCGCGCACCCCTCAAGCAGGCCGGCATCGACATCAAAAAAGTCGAAGCGGCTGATAACCTCGTCAGCTTCTCAGTCGGCAAAGTCCCCGCAATGCGCAGACTCCGCCGCAGTTTAGAACACTGCCCCACGCTGGCGCGAAGTCAAGCTAGACGGGCAGAAATTCTTCGCAATCGTTGCTTCTTCGCGCCGACGGTGCCGATGATTCGGGCCGTGCGGCATTGCGCGGCTACAACCACCTGTAAACCGCTCCATGCCGTACCAACGCGCGGCCGTCGCACATGCCGGTCTAGGCAGTCCAGGCAAAAGCGCGTTCCCGTATCCGGCACTATTGATATAATTCTTATTTCTACTACAACCACTTCCTTCAAACTTGTAGTGAGAATTACCTAGACTGCCTGGACCGGTTGTAGGGAATACCTGACAAATAAGGGATTTGAGGATCGTGGGGCCTCGCCGATCACAGGGACCGACGTGGACTGCCCGGACCGCATATTGCCATGTGGGAGCGTTCCACGCGGCGTGTGGGCACACGGCCCATATTGGACGCGGCGTAGTTAGGTGCGATCGGACGCGGTCGGGGAGTTACTCAAGTTACCGAAGTTACCCATCGCAGAGACAAGCCCTCAATTTTCACGCGAGGTTAGACGGCCCGAATCGAACTCTCCCTTATTGGATGGGTAACTTCGGTAACTACAGTAACTCAATCGCACCCGCGTCGGTCCTGCGATGAGCGCGGTTCGTCAACCCCGCTCAAATGCCGTCCCATTCGGCATATCCGAACATCTCCTTGTCCATAGCCGCTCCGTACCGAACATTTCCACATAGCAGTTCGGCCAGTCTCAAAGTAATACGCGGATTTCCATTTTTCCGAGTGATGGAATCGGCGCTCGCACCTGCCCGCGCTTTGCGCTTACGGCAGTCGGCGCTTAAGATAGTTACATCGACTTTCTCATCAGCATCGCTCATCGCGATTCATCGTTGACATTTCTTATGCTGTCGGCACGACAAATCGGCAGTCAGATTCCAGGCATTTTCACACGACAACTGTGGACATTATTTGACGGCCAGTCGTGCGTCTTGAAGACGGGGAAAATGCAGGCCATTTCGTGCTGACCAGACGACCACATTCCATTCGCTCTTCTACCTCCCGAACTACCCACACGGCAACGCAAAATTCACTTCTTCGCGGCACGACCATTGATGCCACAATCGTGCCCGATAGTTGGAGTGTTCGACCGTTGAATTGTCGCCGAAAAGCGGTAGACGGAGTCACTTTTTCACGGTCACGTTTCGCGACTGCCGATCAAAGCAAATTGAATTGGCAGTGCACGACTTGATTTCGTCGATTTCTCGAATTGTTCGGCACACGTTATAGTGCGAATGCAGCATAGTAGACTGACTGTCCAACCGGCATGGCATTTGAGTCGAACGTGGCGTTATTCGTCATCGTGGAGTTGGCCAGCTCGGCAATTGCTCTGTTCTCTAGTTAGGCGCGGCGACTGTCTTCTTGGCATCACTTCACGCGATCGTTGCACACGTTCACGTTGCGCGGCGCACTGTTCATTCCTGCTGGTGTCTCGTTGAGCTACCAAAAGATTTTTATTTGCATTCTTGCGAGTGTAGATCATAGTTGAGTAGCACCGAAACGTGCGATGCAATCTCTTCTCGCAACATTGAGGTATCAACAATGGCTCATCAATTTCAAACGGGACTTTTCTTTGGCGAAAGCGCATGGCACGGTCTGGGCGTGACACTGCCGACAGATTCGCCCGTTCGTTACAACGTCGAAGACGCGATCGCAATCAGCGGTTTGGACTGGTCGGTCGAGACTCGCCCGGTGTTCGTTGACGGCCGCGAAATTGCCGGCCACAAGGCGGTAGTTCGCAGTGATTCGGGCGACGTGTTCGGCGTGGTGGGAGACCGCTATCGACCTCTGCAAAACCGCGACCAGTTCAACTGGTTCCGACCTTTTCTTGAATCGGGCGAATGTCAATTCGAGACGTGCGGAGCGCTCAAGGGTGGCGCGCTGGTCTGGGTGTTGGCAAAAGTGAATCGAGCTGATGCCGAGATTACCAGCGATGATCGGATTCGCAAGTACCTACTGCTAACCAGCAGCCACGATGGCAGCCGTTCCACCAGTGTCGGTTTCTGCCCGATTCGCGTGGTCTGTTGGAACACGCTGTCGGCGGGACTGCGCGACGATCGGTCCACGCTGCTGAAAGTGAAGCATACTGCCAGCCAGGCGTCCGCCCTAAAGACGATTCGTGAAACGATCAACTTGGTAGACGAAACGTTCGAGGCGTCGGCGGCGCAATACCGCAAGCTGGTGGCCTGCCACGTCAGCCGTGCCGATATTCGCAAGTACGTCAAACTGGTTCTGGAACTGGCAGACGATGAAACTGGCTACTCGGCACGGCAGCGCAACATTCTCGATAACGTCGTTTCGCTGTGTGTCGAAGGGGTTGGCAACGATGGCCGAACCGCCTGGAGCGCGTACAACGGCGTAACCCAGTACGTCACTCACGCATACGGTCGCAATGCCGACTCTCGCCTCCGCGCCGCATGGTACGGCGAAGGGCGGCGCATCAACGATCTCGCGTTCGCCGTCGCTCTCCAACTTGCCGGCTGATCCCACTTTCGAGCCGGCCAACGGACTGGCCGGCTTACTCTTTTCTTTTTGAGGCACATCGATGGGACTCACGATTCACTACACACTGAAAAGCACCACCAAGAGCGAGCGCAAGCGCGGGAACACGTCGAGAATATGCGGCAACTCGCAATGGACTTGCCGTTTGACGGCGTATCCGAAATCGCCGATCTTGTCGGCGATGATTGCAAGTTCAACCCGGATGGCAGTTCTGACGATCCACTGCGATGGCTGTTGATCCAGTGTCACGAAAAGCGCACCGTGTCTGTGGAACGAGAATATCTCGTTTAATGTTGCGCCGACTCGCGTGGTTGCGTTCAACGTCCGCACCGGGCCGGGATGCGAAGATGCCAATTTCGGCTTGTGCCGGTATCCAACGGATATGGTGGTCGAGTATGAGCCAGAACACGATCAGCGGTTCTACCGCGATGGTCGCTATTCGTATTCCAGCTTTCGACGTTGGGCCGATCGAAAGTTCCCCGGCCGCTTCGTCACCGAATCGGACCTGAAAGAGCCGCGAACGATTCGCACTCGGCTTTCCGGGTGGCGATGGCAGTCATTTTGCAAGACGCAATACGCCTCCGATTCCACTTATGGTGGCCTGGCCAATTTTCTGCGGTGCCACGTTTCGCTGGTGACATTGCTCGACCGAATTGGCGTACTGCCGACTGTCGCCGTGGATATTGAAGACGAAGGACACTACGGACCGTCCACCTATTCCGACGATTGGCGCGAAGCTCGCGCCGCGAATCGCCAGCCGACTTACATTTGGCACCCTGCTACGCACAGTGTTCCCACGCTACTGCGGGAGCTTGGCGACTACAATGCGATGATCGCTGCTTTCGCGGGTGCGATGAACGATTCTTGCGGGGACAGTTTCCAGTCGCCGATCTTGCAATTTGAGAATTTCGAGTCGCTGGAATTTCAGGGCGGCAACAGCGAAGCGCTGGGACCGTTCCTGGAAGCAATGTCCGCACTCGCCCGAAACACCGGGCCGACCCGGACGGCAGGATAGAAGTCCCGTCGCCAGCCAATTCTGGCTGGATTTTCTTTTTCTCGATAGCCTATAGGTGGGATGTACCAATGGACTACCGGCAAGGCGTGTCGGATGGGCTGCGATTCGCGGAGTATCGCATCTACGAGCGGATTGCGGTACTCCGCGATGGCCGGACCGTCCACGTGGTCGGGCCGGTGTCCAGAGCCTACGTTGTCGGCCTCCGGCAAGCAGACTGCCGAATCCGCTAGGACGCTCTTAGGCGCGCGATGGGCGACACCGAACCCCCTTCCACCCAGATCGCCGCGAAGCAACCTAAGCCATCCTGATTGACGACAATCGGCCATAGACCTGCGCTGCTTGGCCGTCTTCCGAACACGTGTCAATGTCAGCGAAATGGCATGTTGCCATTTGCGTTGACGAACGACAAGCGAAACGGAACCCTTGTTTGCAGCGACTCACAACGTCGAATCCAAGTTGTTTGCACCGGTGGAATCGAATTCAGTGGTGCTCGCGATCATTGCGGTGAAAACAACCACAAAGGTGTTGAGGTGGGAGGGTCACATTTCGGATTCGATACGAGCCTGGCATCCCGCAATGTCGGCCAGCCCTTCTGGCTCTAATAACGCAACTCGAAATAGGTTTGCCGCGTCGAAAGGGTATCGGTTCGTTGGCGGAAGGTCCAATTGTAGACTATAATGTAGATGCACTATAGAGTTGTCACCCAATGAGACAATGAAAGATGAAGATCGTGGCCTACTACAGAGTCAGTACGAAGAGACAGACAACGAGTTTCGACGTTCAGAGAGAGACCATCCAAAAGTTTGCTGCCGCGCACAGTGCCGTCGTTGTGGCGGAATACAAGGAGGTTGAATCTGGCCGAAATCGAAACCGGCCGAAACTCCTCAGCGCTCTGGAACACGCCAAGTACGGTGGCGCAAAGCTCGTGGTCGCCAAGCTCGACCGGTTGGCGCGTGACGTATACTTTATGTCGAGTCTCATGGAGGCTGGGGTTGATTTCGCCATTTGTGACTTCCCCGAAGCCACGCCGCTGTTGATACACTTGCTCGCGGCAATTGCCGAGTACGAAGCAAAGTTGATTCGGGACAGAACGCGAGATGCTCTGCGGCAGAAGAAACGTGATGGCATTTTGCTTGGATCACATCGCCCAGACCATTGGAGAGATCACGAAGATCGGCGACGAGCAGGTGCAGCCAAAGGTAATTTACGATCGACGGCCGTCCGCGTCACGAAGTCACATGAACGCATTCAATTCTTCCGCGCCAAAATCGTTGAGCTTCAACAGGACGGCAAGACGTATGCTGAAATCGCGCACGAATTGAACATGCAGTCGTTCACCACGCCACGGGGCAAGCGATTCACGAAAAGCACGATTGCGAAGATGCTCAAATGACGGAAAGACAACTAATCGCGCTCTACAACAAGGGCGTGCTGGTTCAGGAGATCGCCGATCGCGCAATGATGGCGAGGGGCACGATCAACAACAAGCTCTGCGCACTGCGCCGGGCAGGCAAGATCGCTCTCCGTCCACAGAATCCGTCCAAGGAACGGCTCCGAATCGCCAAAGAGCGAACCGCTCTCGTAGAAAAGTACCGTAAGCAGGGACTGACGAATGAAGAGATCGCGGAGAAAGTCGGACTCAGCCTGCCGCGCATTTGGCAAATCGTGCAGCAACTGATTGCGACGCGCAAGATCGACTCGCGGATCAACCGATTCCAATGAGTTTGCCCCGCGTCCGATGCAGACTGCCTAAGACTATGACGACACTCCGTCAGTCAGGTTCCGCACGTCAACGAGCTTTTGAAATTCAGAGAGAATTTCAGGATACGTTTGAGCAAGATAGTGCACGACTCGATTATTCTCAAGAAGTTTTCGTAGGTAGCCGGTGACGATTACCAAATGCAGTGTGTTATCTCCGTGAGTGTCCGCGATTAAACGAAAGTCGCGGCTCAGTGTAACCATTTCATTCTCCATCCTGGCAGCTTCTTCGGGTGACAATGTTTGAAATTCTTTCGGTCTGTCACCCTCTACGGTTTGCTCCATTGGCGTGGCAGCGACAAGACACTTGACGTAGCCAACAGAGAAATTACTTGCTGCGCACATCAATTCGGCGATCTCGATTTGCCGCATCGGCTTGACCTTCCGCATTTCCCGGAAAGCATGACTTGTCGCACGACCATCCCGCAGTAAAAGAACTGCCTCTGGGCAGATGCCCTCAAGCATGTCACGCTTATGACGAATGGCTGAGATTTCCACGTCAAGGCAACGGGCAAGTCTTTCTTCGGAGACGCCGCTCCTAATTGCCCGCATAATCATAAAGTGTTCCTGGATCGCGGTCAGTCGATTGATTTTATGGTTGTATGTGAAGGCTTCGTCGTCTGTGGCGATCAAGCATTTCGCATTGGCTTGCCCTAGTTCCTTCATTACCAAGTGACGCATGTGCCCATCCAGGAGCATGAATGTTCCCGGTTGGTCCTGCTGCGGAAATACTACGAGCGGCTCGATCAAACCTATTTCTTTGATCGAGGCTTCAATGCACTTGTATTTCACCGACGAGCGTACACCGGGGCCGAGCATACGCATCGGGAGGATTCTCGACATCGACAGCATTCGCACTTCTGGCTCACAAGCCATGCGGACCGGATCGCTCATTGGTTACCCCGATTAAGAAATCTGTTGCGCCAAATACTCTGGCAGAGAGTTCACGCCTTCGGCGCGGAGAAGCGTTACGAAGTGGTCGTCCTGAAATAACTGCTTCACTGCTGAGACGGCAAACAGCAGTCTCGTCTCGCAGATTTTCGCCTTCTGGACGATCATCTTCTGCTTCGTCGTTTCCGCCTGAAATGTCTTGAGGAGCTGCTCCGTTGACATCGCGCCTTCCACCGCCTTACGCGGACCTCCGTGTGGAGCCTTTCCTTTGGCCCGGCGTGTTTCAATCAATCGTCGCGCTCGAATCAATGACTTCCCGCGCAAATCATTCCGTTCGTAGGCTTCTTGCAGTGCGCGTTGTACCGACTTGTCGTCAGATGTCGCTATTGTGATTGCGATACTTACGGGCAACTGGCCTTTCTCTACCGCATGAAGCAACCGCTCCTCTCCTTTAGCCAGAAGCTGCAAAATTGCTCGAATATACGTCACGTTCAAATCGGTCTTGCGAGCAATCTCGGTATGACTGTAGCCGCGCTTCTTTAGTGCGGCGATTTCTCGAACTAATTCGACCGTAGAATGCTGCCGACGTGCCAGGTTGTCCGCCAAGCTCATTAACAGCAAATCTTCCTTCGTGCCTTCAACCACGAGCGCCGGGATTTCCTTTTGCCCTAGCTGTACGTATGCTTCCAAGCGGCCCTGCCCGCAGACGAGTTTGTATCGTGCGTCTCCGTTACTTCCATTCACAAGCGCGACAGTAACCGGTTTTTTCAAACCAAGGTTCGCAATGTTGGAGACAATTTGCTGGAATTTCTTCTTGCCGCGCTCGCGTGGATTCAGCACGGTAATGTGATCGACCGGGATCATCCGAACTTTGAGATCGAACTTAGGAGTCATGCGGCGGCCTCGATATTTCGCCTTGCCGCGAGTGCAGCAAAGTAATCCAGATTCTCGAACTGATAGATGTCTAAATTGGCCCCATTGATTTCACACAACAGCAGGCGCGGAACGTCGATGTCCATTATGGGCAGCAGATAATAGTCGGCCGGCTTCTCGTTTGCGGCGTCCATCCGCACCAGTATCGTAATATCGGGCGCGACACGCTCGTCGATCCGAATCAACCACCGCAGGGAACCGGCTGGGGTTTGACGGCACCGCGAAAGCACCATTGCAGCACTGTACTCACCGTTGATAAGCAATAGGTCACTGGTCGTGTCCTGAGTGACCGTCGCGCCAACTGCGTCCAGTCGATACATGACATCGGATACCAGTTGCGGATAGAGGATTCGCAATTCGCGGTTGATCTCGACATACCGAAAGTCTCGTCCGGGATCGTAGCCGGCGAGCCGGTATGCGCTGAGTAGACTGCCGAATCGGTTTCGATACGCTGCGCTTGTGGGCAAGTCGTCAGAAGTGTCGATCAAATGTCCAGATAGCGTTGAATGCTGTTCCATCAGTCGTTTAAGTCGAGAGATCATTTCTTCGTCCGACAATCGGCGACAACGTTCTTGTATGATTCCCTGAGCCGTAAAGAACGATTCCGGCGACACTAGCGATGGATAAACGCCGTCAGCGCGAACCCACATATCCGGTGTGTTGCGGACATGCTTTCTCTTGAGCTTGAATGACGTGCGATTGTAAACGTTGTTCCCGATGTATTTTTCGTTCGTGAGAATCTGGTGGACGGTGCCTCTAGTCCAAGGCCGACCCAAGTCCGTGACGATTCCCTGAGCATTGAGTTCCGCCGCGATCTCCGCTTCACGGCGACCAAGTTTGGTAAATTGGTCGTAAATCCAATGAACAACGACCCGTTCTGAATCCGGGCCGGGCACAAGTACGACCCGATCTGTTTGCAGGCTTTTCTGCTCACCGCGAGTCAATGTCCCCTTTTGCTCGCCAGACTGGTTGATGAGCATTCGGCGAAGCCCAAACCCCGGCATACCGCCTTGACGGTAGCCAAGCTCAATCAAGCGGCACTGCCCTTTGAACACTTTCGATGAGAGTTCGCGGCTGTATTCACCGGCCATCGCCCGTTTGACACTCTTGATGATTGTCGAAGTGGGACCGCCATCGTTCTCGAATTGCTCCGCGCAGTAGTGGACTTCGATTCCCGCTCGCTTGCAAAGGTATTCGTAATAGGCGCTTTCGTCGGCATCCTGAAAGCGACCCCATCGACTCACGTCGTAAACGAGGATGACCTCATAATCGGCTCGACCCGTTTGAACATCGTCGATCAATTGCCGCAATTGTTGCCGACCCGCGACAGTGAGACCACTTCTGCCTTCATCTGCATAGGTTCGCACAATCTCATAGCCACGCTGTGCTGCATATTCACCAATGGCATCCGTCTGATTGGCAGTCGAATACTGCTGATGTTCTGTGGACATTCGCACGTATTGTGCAGTGCGCCGAGTTGGCTGGGCAGTGGAAGCGAGAGAGGACATGTTGGTCGATCATCCTTGTCGGAGCAAAAGCAAATCATCGTGTTGCGTGGTCGCCGAACCGAAAGAACCTAATGTGTGACATTGATGTGTCACGGCGGGGGTCAAAGCTGTGGCATTTCTGTGGCATTCTCAAGAATCTAGGGCTTGAAGCGGACTGCGTAGCGGCCGGCATGGGAACCATCAATGGCATTTGCCAACTCGTTCATGCCTTCGCACCGAAGGCGGCGGCGGAGCCGTTTGACGACGCTGCGCACTGCTGCATCGGACCGCCGCCCATCCCATACGTGGTGCAGGAGTTCTTCGTAGGTGACGTATTTGTTGGGACGCTGCAGTAAGTACGTTAGGAAGCGAAATGGCAACGTGTTTCCCAACGAACATGTCTTGCCACGGAAATGCACCTGCAACCGGTCGTGATCAACGCGCGGAACGCGATTTGACGGGCGACCTTTCGCCGAAATGCGCGAATTCCAGAAACTGATGGCGTCGATTGCCAATTCTTCGTTGAGAAGCGAGAGCGTCTGCTCCATCAATCCAATTGTTGCCGCATGGGACTCGGCAAGGTTGCGAAGTATGCGCTGAATCTTTTCACGCTTAGCGTCATTCATGGTAGGCTCGCAGATTTGAGTCAGAGAAGAGATACCGTCACTCTCAATTCTGCGATGGATTTGGACGTGAGCGCGAATCTCCGACTAGTTCATGCGAATACAACTCAACGATTGCGCCAAGTGTAGCGATGGAATTCACAAACACGCGAGTGCGGAAGAAGAAAAACGTTCCTGCTCCCCAGCTACGAACAGCCATCGCCGAATCGGGCGAATCGCAGCTTTCAATTGCTAACGCCCTGGCCATCGACCAAGGCAATCTCAATCGCTTCGTTCGTGGCGAACGCAGCATCTCGATCGAGACGTTTGCAACGCTCTGTGAGTATCTGAAACTCGACCTCATTCGACGGGGAGGGGGGAGGGTCTAATCGTCCGTTGAATACGGCGTCTCGCCGACTCAAAAGGACATAGTCCCTCCGACGCTAGTGACGGTATTCAAATAAGGTCTGACGCGGCGTTCGCGTCCGCGATCGCGCTGTCACAGCAGCAACCAAGCTCCGAAGCCGATCCCAGCAACAATGATCCACGCGATCGCGCTGAACCACCAATCCACCGTGGATGCCGTCTCTTTCTCTGAATCTTCATCGCGCGGAAACGCCGCAAGTGCCGTGAGCGGGTCAGTGCCAGCGGCAATGTGCAATAGGAACTCTCCTTCTTGCTCTTTGTTCACAGCATCCTCATCAGTCACTATAGCCACGACCGTCCACCCGATGCGCTGCGGCGCGAACCTCGTTTATATCAATTCCGTAGGTGTCCGATATGCGACGGATTTCTCGTTCACGTGCAGACGGCGCAGCAGGCGTGTATTGGAATCCTGATGTGTGCACGCCATTTACGAGTGCGGCGACAAATAAAGTGCCGAACACAAGGACCGTAGCACAGATGGCAATACGTTTGTAGAGCTTGCTCTCTCTTTCGGCCGCCGCCGTCCGCTCTGCTTCTTCCACTGCAATTCTGGCTTGCTCGGCTTTCTGTGCCGCCACAACTTCGCGCGTTAGTACATATCCACAATTTGGACATCCGAGCGCCGTTTCGCTGATTCGCTTGTGACAGTCCGGGCATTCAACTAGAGCCATCGTTTCCCCTCTCGCAGTTTCCGTTCAGCGCATAAAAACAGGGAGCGCCGAACTAGGCCGCTCCCGGAAGGCCGACGAAGGCCCACGCAGAACAGCACTAGCCGACGCTCCCCTTTCGGGGAGCGCGGTCAAGTGCTGCCTCTGCGCAATTCAAGAGCCGAAGGCTCAGGTTCGCACCCAGCGCGACGCCGCCGCTTTCAGATCGCTCCTCCTCCGATCGAGCGCCGGTGGCGAACAGTGCGCTCGTGGCACCGCCGTTGTCGCTCGAGAAGATGATCAGGGTGTTATCGCGGAGGCCCTTCTTATCGAGGGCCGCGACGATCCGGCCGACTTCACGGTCGAGGTCGGTGATCATCGCCGCGTAGGTGCGCCGCATCGCATCGGGAATGGATTTGTATCCGTCGACGTCGGCTTGCGGCACTTGGTAAGGCGCATGCGGCGCGAGCGACGCGAAGTAAAGGAAAAACGGTTTCTTGCCATCATCCTCGTCGATCAGCTTCACCGCCTCGTCGCCAATCAGATTGGTGAAGTAGCCATCCTCCTTGAGGAATTCGCCGTCGCGCTGCCAGTCGACGATGCCGCCGCGCTCCTTGGTGAAGTAGTCCACTTCGCCGACGAGATTGCCGTAGAAATGGTCGAAGCCGCGGTTCTGCGGCCAGTATTTGCGGTCGGCGTGGCCCAGGTGCCATTTGCCGACCATCCACGTTTTGTAGCCGGCGTCCCTGAGTGCTTGGGGCAGCGTGCGTTCGTCGGTGGGCAGGCCATAGGTGTGGCTGGGGAAGATGACCAGCGTCTGCAGGCCATAGCGCATCGCGTAGCGGCCGGTCATGAGCGCCGCCCGCGACGGCGTGCAGACCGGCATGCCGTAGAAATCTTCGCAGCGCACTCCAGAGTTGGCGAGCGCGTCGATGTTCGGCGTCCGAACGTCGCTGCCGCGGTAGCCGAGATCGGCGTTGCCGAGATCGTCGGCCATAATGAACACGATGTTGGGCCGCTCGGTCGCCTGGACCACGGAATGGAGCAGCAGACAGTCGGCTGCGATTGCCGCGATTCCAAGCTGCACGAGCCTCCACCAAACAAATCTGCGATTGCCAATGCCGATCTGCGATGCCGCCATTGCGTCTGCCCCGTTCTGAAAAGTGAATCCGCGGGCCGCCCGGCCAAGTCGACCGAATGAGTCGGAATCCGCATCGCGGATTATAACATCCTGCGCAGAGAATTCTCTGGGTTGCTACATTTTTCGTTGTATGCCACATTGACGCACGTCGCGCCTGCAGACTCGCAATTAGCATCCCCTTATCGTCCACGACCTTTGATATTGATAAGCAAGTGTCAACATGAGCATTTCCGATGCCACAAATACGTCTGACGCCAATCGCCGTCGCAGCCAGTTGCGCGGATTGATCGCGATCATCGTGGCGATGATCTTGGGCGCGGTGCTGGGCGCATTTTACGGGCGGCAGATGTGGCTGGCCGGGGGCGGGCCAGCCGAGGAGATCGTGCGGCTCGAGGCGACGGCGAAGCAGAAGGCCGCGCGGGCGGCGGCGCTCGACGCGACGGATCCGAAAGAAGCGGCGCGGCTGCGAGGCCATGTTCCCAAGATCGAAGCCCGGCTCGACGAAGTTCGCAAGCTTGAGCAGCAAGTCGCGGCGAACGGCGTTTCGAATTGGGCGCTGGCGGCTTGGGAGTTCACGAAGTTCTGCGGCGAGCTGTTCCTGCAGGCGCTGCGGCTGATGGTGATTCCGCTGGTGGTGACGAGCATGGTTTGCGGGATCACATCGTTGGGCGACGTGCGGCACGTGGGCCGTGTCGGCGGGCTCACGGTGCTCTACTTTCTGGCGACCACGCTGGTGGCCGTGCTGATCGGCATCGTGTTGGTCGAGACGATCCAGCCGGGCGTCGGGGCCGACGACACGTTTGCCTACGTGAGCGAAAACGTGCATGCGAACGAGCAGTCGACGGCGATCGGGACGCTGTTGAACGTGGTGCGTGGCCGGCCGGATGATCCGAATTCCGGCATGATCCCGTCGAACATTTTCGGTGCGGCGGCGGCAAAAGACCTGAACGTGCTTGCGCTGATTGTGTTTTCGCTGGTGTTCGGCGGCGCGGTCACGATGCTCGGCGAGCGCGGCAAGATTGTCGTCGACTTCTTCAACGCGGTGAATGACGCGATCATGAAAATGGTCCACTTGGTGATTTGGTTCGCGCCGGTGGGGATCTTCGGACTCGTGGCGTTCAACATCGCCAAGAAGGGCGGCGGCGAGGCGTTTGCCAGCGAAGTGGCGAAGCTCGGCAAGTACGTCGCCACCGTGTCGATCGGGCTGTTTTTGCAGTTCTTGTTCCTCTGTTTAATCCTCTGGCTATTGGGCCGACACCGCCCGCTTCGGTTCCTATTGGGTTCCGCACAAGCGCTCGTCACGGCGTTGAGCACCGGCAGCAGTTCCGCCACGCTACCGCTCACCATCGAATGCACCGAGGAGAACAACGGCGTGTCGGGGCGCGTGGCGGGTTTCGTCTTGCCGCTCGGCGCGACGGTGAACATGAACGGCACCGCGCTCTACGAAGCGGTGGCGGCGGTGTTCATCGCCCAATCGATTGGCATGCCGCTCACGCTCGGCGCCCTGGTGGTGATCGTGCTCACGGCGACGCTCGCCGCGATCGGCGCGGCGGGCATCCCCGAAGCGGGCCTGGTGACGATGGTGATCGTGCTCACGGCGGTGGGCCTGCCGATTACCGGCATCGGTCTCATCTTGGCAATCGACTGGTTCCTTGACCGCCTACGAACCGTGAATAACGTCTACGGAGACATGGTCGGCGCGGCGATCGTTGATCGGTATGACAAGGGCAACGGATGACGGTTCCTAATCCCCGCTCCCTGAAGCAAACTCGCCGGCCCTGAATTCCGGCCTTTGGCTCTCTACTCCTTAATAATATCCCGCACCGTCATGCCGGTGGGAATCATCGGCAGCACGTGCTCTTGGTAGGGGACTTCGATGTCGAGGACGTACGGGCCGTCGTAGGCGATCATTTCCTTGAGCGCCGGCACCAGGTCGGCCTTGTTGCGGACGTACGCCGCGCCGCAGCCGTAGCCTTTGGCGATTTGCACGAAGTCCGGGTAGCGATCCTTCGGTCCCAGACCATCTCCTTTGCCGACCGCTTCGGGGTGATGGATCGGGCCGAGGTAGGTGTGGGCCCGATTGCCTTGCATGAAGCGGTCTTCCCACTGCACGACCATGCCCAAGTGCTGGTTGTTCAGCAGCAGCACTTTCACGGGCAACTTCTCGCAGAATCAGGTGCCGGGACAAACAAAAGGGTCAGGACTGTTTTCCAAGAGCCAGCAAATAGTGAATTGTTTCAACCACAGTGAGACATTTCGGTCCGTTGCTAAGCAACGCCCTCCATGCTTTCCAGCAGCAGCGTCGGCTGCCGCGTGTTGCAGCGGCATTGCCAAAAGTGCGGAAGCGGGCCAACTACGTTGGGGCCGCTTCGGCGTGGATGCCGGCTTTGGGAATTACAACAATTCCGCCTTCTGAAACCGCATAGCCGTTGGCGCGATCCTCGTCTGGGTCGAAGCCAATCCTCGCGCCATCGGGGATCCGAACGTGCTTGTCGATGATGGCCCGGCGGATCTTGGCGTTGCGGCCTATGGTGACGTCTTCAAAGATGACGGAATCGTCCACTTCGGCCCAACTGTTGACACGCACGTTGTACGATAGCAATGAGCGGCGCACCCGGCCACCCGACACGATCGAGCCGCTGCAGACAACGCTGCCGAGCACCTCGCCGACACGCCGCTGGGGACCTTCGATCGTCGTAAACACGGTCTTTGCGGGCGGCCAGGGTGGATTGTAAGTGTGGATCGGCCAAGCTTGGTTGTAGAGATTGAACTTCGGTTCCACCGCCACCAGGTCCATGTTCGCCTCGTAGTAGGCCTCGATCGTGCCGACGTCGCGCCAGTAGCGAGTCTCACCCGTCTTGCGATCGCGAAACGGATACGCCTGCACGTTGTGCGTGTCGATGATCGCAGGCAGGATGTCTGTACCGAAATCATGCGAACTCTCTCGCCGTCGCGCGTCGTCGCAGAGCACTTCGAACAAGAATCGAGCGTCAAAGACGTAAATACCCATCGACGCGAGAAATCGCCGAGGGTCGTCGGGCATCGGCTCGGTGACAGCAGGCTTTTCGATGAAGTTGCGGATTCGCCAAGCATCGTCGATCCGGATGACGCCGAATTGTCGACTGTGTTCCAACTCCATCGGCAGACAGGCCAGCGTCGCCACAGCCCCCGAATCGACGTGCTGCTGGACGAGTGGCCGATAGTCCATCTTGTAGACGTGGTCGCCGGAAAGAATCAGAACGTACTTCGGCTGGTAGCGCTCGAGCGAGTAGATGTTCTGGTACACGGCGTCGGCGGTGCCCTGATACCAACTTTCGTCGATCCGTTGCTGGGGCGGAACGGTCTCAATGAACTCGTTGAGCCGCCGACAGAGAAACCTCCAGCCTTGATCGATGTGACGGTCGAGGCTCGCCGCCTTGTATTGAGTTAACAGCACGATCTGTCGCAGATCGCTATTGATGCAATTGGACAGCGTGAAGTCGATGATGCGATAGGCGCCGCCGAACGGCACGGCAGGCTTGCTTCGGTCCTGCGTAAGCGGTTCCAGCCGCGTTCCCTTACCGCCCGCGAGGACAATCGTCAAAACGTCGTTCATACGGTGCTCCGTCGGCTCGGCGTTCGCAGATTCGTGAAGTAACGATTCAGTCGCCTCGCTCCACGTACCGCATTCCCACCGTGGAAGGCGGACTCCCGCCACAAATTATGCTACAACCGCGAACGAATTTCAACATTCACGACGAAATATTCCATCAGCAATATTTCGTGTTGCAAGCACTTGTTCCGTATGCTAAAGTTTGGTGTATGACTTGAACACAAGCAAATCGTTTTGAGGGAATTCGGCCCAGTGGACGTCAAACAGTCGTCGGTCGAAGCGCTACGCCGCATTACGCGGGCGCTGGACGTGCATTCGCGTGCATTGCTGCAAAAGCACAACCTCACGGGGCCGCAGCTGGGCGTGCTCAAGGAACTTGCTCGAATCGGGCAGGCGCCGATTGGCGCTTTGGCCAAGTCGACCTATTTGGGCGCACCGACCGTGACCGGCGTCGTGGATCGCCTCGAACGGCATGGCTGGGTGACGCGCGTCCCGGGCAAGGAAGATCGCCGACAGGTGCTGATTACGATTTCGGCGGCGGGCAAGCGGATCCTGGCGCGCAATCCACCGCTGCTGATGGAGACATTTGGCCGGAAGTTGCTCCGTTGCTCCCATGCCGAGCAGCAACAGATCGGCGAAGTCCTGAAGAAGGTCGCCGACATGATCGAACAGTCGGCCCTCAACGGGGAACATCGGCAAGATTAGCAGCCAGCAACCGGGGGCTCGCGAGTGCTATTTCCGTCGCCGATGGAAATCGCCTCCTTCGTCGGACGGCGAAATAGTCGTGCGAAATCAGATGCATTGATTACGTCAAGCCGATTGGAACAAGCCATGAATTCGGACTCTGCGGGACGGAATCGCGTGGTGATCGAAGGCGTCCAGCCGGAGATCGACGCCGGCCGATTTCCGATCAAACGTGTCGTGGGAGAACGCGTAGTCGTCGAAGCGGATATTTTCGGCGACGGCCATGACGCGATGGCTGCGGCGGTGTGCTACCGGGCGGACGAGTCTCCCGCGGACAGTCGACAGCTCAAACGAGATACGTTGGGCGGCTGGCGCGAAGTGCTGATGACGCCGCTGGTCAACGACCGCTGGCGGGCGGAGTTCGCCGTCGATCGCATCGGCACGTGCCATTACACGATCGTCGCGTGGGTGGATCCATTTCTTACTTGGCATCGAGAACTCCAAAAACGATTGGCAGCCGGGCAGGTGACTGCCGTGGACTTGGCGATCGGAGCAAAGCTGATCGGGGCGGCGGCCGAGCGAGCCGATGGAGACGACGGGCAACGGCTTGCTGAGTGGGCTCGGCGTCTGCAAAGCGAGGAAGAAATTGCGCATGCGCAGCAGATCTGCGAGGATGCTGGGCTTTCGACTCTCATGCTGCGTATCGCAAGCCGCGAGCTTGCCACGACGTATGAACGCGAACTGCAAGTCACGGTCGATCGAGAGCGTGCCGGATTCAGCACATGGTATGAGATGTTTCCACGATCGGCGGCGGACGAGCCCGGTCGTCATGGCACGTTGAAGGACGTGGAAGCCCGCTTGCCCTACGTGGCGGCGATGGGCTTCGACGTGCTGTATCTGCCGCCCATTCATCCGGTCGGCACGTCGTATCGTAAGGGCAAGAACAATGCCACCGGAGGCGGCCCGCGACGACGTGGGCAGCCCGTGGGGAATCGGGGCGAAGGAAGGCGGGCACAAAGCGATCCATCCCGAGCTTGGCACGCTGCAGGACTTTCGCCAGCTTGTCGGCGCCGCAGAAGAATACGGCATTGAAATTGCGCTCGATATTGCATTTCAATGCTCGCCCGACCATCCTTACGTCAAGGAGCATCCGCAGTGGTTCCGCCACCGCCCCGACGGCACGATTCAGTATGCCGAAAACCCGCCGAAGAAGTACCAGGACATCTACCCATTCGATTTTGAAACCGACGACTGGCGGGCATTGTGGGATGAGCTGAAGAGCATCTTCGATTACTGGATCGAGCAGGGCGTGCACATTTTTCGCGTCGACAATCCGCATACGAAGCCGTTCCCGTTTTGGGAGTGGTGCCTGGGCGCGATCAAGCGCGAGCATCCGGATGTGTTGTTCTTGGCCGAAGCGTTCACGCGGCCGAAGATCATGTACCGACTGGCGAAGCTGGGCTTCACGCAGTCGTACACCTATTTCGCCTGGCGGAACACCAAGGAAGAATTGACCGAATATCTGACCGAATTGACGCAAACCGACGTGCGCGAGTTCTTCCGGCCCAACTTCTGGCCGAACACGCCCGACATTCTCACCGAGTACTTGCAGGTCGGCGGTCGCCGCGCTTTCATGGCGCGGCTGGTGCTGGCGGCGACGCTGAGTCCGAACTACGGCATTTATGGTCCTCCGTTCGAGCACTGCTGGAGTGCTCCGTGCAAGCCCGGCAGCGAAGAGTATCTCGATTCGGAGAAGTACCAGGTTCACCACCACGATCTGAACCGGCCCGACAGCCTGAGCAACTTCATTGGTCGCGTCAATCGAGTTCGTCGCGAGCACGCGTTCTGCAGAGCCAACGACAACCTACGGTTTCACAAAGTCGACAACGACCAGCTGATTTGCTTCAGCAAGTCGTCGGCCGATCGCTCCGAGGTGATCCTGGTGGTGGTCAATCTCGATCCGCATCACAAGCATGCGGGCTTCGTCGAATTGCCGCTGGATGAACTCAATTGGACCCGGCGCACCCGTACCAGGTCCACGATCTGTTGAGCGATTCGCGTTTTCTGTGGAAGGCCCGCGGAATTACGTCGAACTCGATCCGGAAATCGTTCCGGCACACATCTTCCAAGTCCGTCGGCGCGTCCGGACGGAACGCGACTTTGAATATTACTTGTAGCAGCAGTCGTATTCAGCAGGGATGCACGGCACACATTGAAAGAAAGGGTGACAGCGTGGCAACCAGGATGCTCGAGAAGCAACATCGTTAACCGTCGAAGCCGCTCGCGGCGCACGATCCGCTTTGGTTCAAGGATGCCGTGATTTACCAACTGCACGTGCGCGCGTTCTGCGACGCCAACGGCGACGGCATCGGCGACTTTCAGGGCCTGACGGAGAAGCTCGACTACATCAAGGACCTGGGCGTAACGGCGATTTGGCTGCTGCCGTTCTTTCTTTCGCCGCTGCGCGACGATGGCTACGACATCGCCGACTACACGCGCATCAACCCCGCCTACGGCACCCTGCGCGATTTCAAGACGTTTCTCCGCGAAGCCCACGAACGCGATTTGCGGGTGATCACCGAAATGGTGATGAACCACACGTCGGACCAGCACGAGTGGTTCCAGAAGTCGCGTCGCGCCAAGCCGGGCGACAAGTGGCGCGACTTCTACGTCTGGAGCGACACCGACGAGCGCTATCCGGAAGCCCGCATCATCTTTCAGGACTTCGAACGGTCGAACTGGTCGTGGGATCCCGGTCGCCAAGCCTACTACTGGCACCGCTTCTACCATCATCAGCCCGACTTGAACTTCGACAATCCCGACGTCCACGAGGCGATGTTCGAGGCGATCGACTTTTGGCTGGACATGGGCGTGGACGGCAGTGCGGCTCGATGCGGTGCCGTATCTTGTACGAGCGCGAGGGCACCAACTGCGAAAACCTGCCGGAGACGCACGCCTTTCTGAAGAAGCTCCGCCAGCACGTGGATGAGAAGTACGACGACAAGATGCTGCTGGCCGAAGCGAATCAGTGGCCCGAAGATGCCGCCGCGTATTTCGGCGACGGCGACGAATGCCACATGAACTTCCACTTCCCGCTCATGCCGCGGCTGTTCATGGCCATCGAGCGGGAAGACCGCTTTCCGATCATCGACATTCTGGAACAGACGCCGCAAATTCCCGACAACTGCCAATGGGGTATCTTTCTGCGCAACCACGACGAACTCACGCTGGAAATGGTCACCGACGAAGAGCGCGACTACATGTATCGCGCCTACGCCGACGACCCGCAGGCCCGCGTCAATCTGGGCATTCGCCGTCGGCTTGTCGCCGCTGCTGCGCGACAATCGCCGCAAGATGGAACTGATGAACGGCCTGCTGCTGTCGCTTGCCCGGCACGCCGATCATCTACTACGGCGACGAGATTCGCATGGGGGACAACATCTATCTCGGCGACCGCGACGGCGTGCGCACGCCGATGCAATGGAACGACGATCGCAACGCCGGCTTCTCGCGGGCCAACCCGCAGCGGCTGTATCTTGCCCGTCATCATCGACGCGCCGTTTCACTACGCGTCGCGCAACGTCGAAGTCGAGCAGAGCCGCCCGCATTCGATGCTCTGGTGGATGCGGCGAATCATCGGCCTGCGCAAACAACATGCAGCCTTCGGCCGCGGCACCATCGAGTTCCTCACGCCGGACAACTCCAAGGTGCTCGCCTATTTGCGCCAGTATGAAGACGAGACGTTGCTGGTCGTCGCCAACCTGTCGCGGTATGCGCAATGTGCGGAGCTCGATTTGTCGCGTTTTCGCGGGCAGACTGCCGGTCGAAGTGTTCGGACACACGCAGTTTCCGCCGATCGGCGAATTGCCCTATTTCCTCACGCTGGGACCATATGCGTTCTATTGGTTCCGCCTGGAGTGGAGCGGCGAACAAGCGGAACCGCAGGCCGTCGACTTGAAGACTTGCAGCATTTCCAAGCGGTGGGACGCGTTGTTTGAAGGGAAGTCGCTGGCTCGTTTGGAAGCGGCATTGCCTGCGTTCTTGAAGCGGCACCGGTGGTTCGCCGGCAAGGCGCGACCGATCCAGCAGAGCAAGTTGCTGGACGTGCTGACGAGTCCACGATGTGCCGGAGATCACGACGAATGATCAAGCGGCCGACTCAGTCGCCCGCCGAGCGGGCTGGCCGCGACGCGCATGCTGATCGTACGCGTCGAGTATGTCGAAGGCGATCCGGAGACATATGTATTGCCCGTGGTCTTCGCGCAAGGTGAGCAGGAGAAGAATCATCCTGGGCGACCGGCCCGGCGCCGGAATCATGTCGATTGCGAGGTCCGACGACGGCGAAGGCGCTACGTTGTGCGACACGACGCACGAAAGTGAGTTTTGGCTGCTGCTCTTTGACGCCATCGCTCGTGGCCGCAGCATCTCCGGCCGGCATGGCGCCGTGGAGCCGCATCGGACCGATGCGTTTGCACGGCTCGAACACGGTCCGCACGCGGCGCAGGCCGGAACGGATGGAAAGCCGCATTCGAGAGCCCACGCCTCCCGAAGTGTCCCTGTCGTCCTCGAAGTGTCCGTGCATGGCGGCGAGCAAAGCAATACGTCGGCGGTCATCGGCAACCGGATGATTTTCAAGATGTTCCGGAGGATCGGCGAAGGCGAGAACCCCGACCTAGAAATCGGGCGCTACCTAACCGAACAAGACGCGACTGGCGTGTGTGCCGCAGGTGGCTGGTGCGCTGGAGTATCACGACAAGAGCGGCGATCGCTACACGCTCGCCATTCTGCACGAGTTCGTGGCCAGCCAAGGCGACGCTTGGGTGTACACGCTCGACGAGCTCGGTCGATACCTGGAACGCATCGAGTCGGAGCTGTCGAGCTTGCCACCCAACGAGGCTCTGCCAAACGGCGCTTCGCTGCTTGACATGGCGGACCGGGTTCCACCGACGTCGGCGCAAGACGCGATCGGCCCGTATTTGCACGCCGCGGAACTGCTCGGCAAACGAACCGCGGAACTGCACTTGGCGTTGGCGGCAGGAGAGGAAGAGGGATTCGTGCCGGAGCCGTTTACCAAACTCTATCAACGCGGCCTGTATCAATCGATGCGGGCCTACGCGAGAAAGACGCTTGGCCTGCTCGGGAAACGACTGAAGACGTTGCCCGACGCGACCGCCGAATTGGCGAATCGATTGTTGCAGAACGAGCAATTGCTTGTTGGCCGCTACCGCGACGTCGCCGACAGCCGCGTCACCGCGCAGCGTATCGCGCTGCCACGGCGATTTCCATTTGGGCCAGGTCTTGTTCACTGGCAAGGACTTCGTGATTATCGACTTCGAGGGCGAGCCGGACCGACCCATCGGCGAGCGGCGAATCAAACGATCGCCGCTGCGCGACGTGGCGGGAATGATCCGCTCGTTTCACTATGCGTCGCACGCAGCGGCCCAAAGTCCGCATCACAAAGCCTTGCACCCTTCGGCGAATGGCGACGGCATCGCGCCGTGGCTGAACGTGTGGTACGTCTGGAGCTCTGCTGCCTACTTGAAAGGGTATCTCGCAGAGGCAACGCGAGGGACTTTTCTTCCCACGGATCACAAGGAATTGGAAATGCTACTCAACGCGTACTTGCTCGAGAAAGCGGTGTACGAGCTGGGCTACGAATTGAACAACCGCCCCGATTGGGTGCGGATTCCCCTCGAAGGCATCCTGCATCTGATTGAACCAAAGTAGCCGTGCGCGCCGGGTATTTACGCTCCGATTGACTGCTTGACGATGAAGCGAACCATGGGTCATACGACTCCTGCCCTCGAACAACTTGCCAGCATCTGCGGCGTCCAGTGCGCCTACGAGGACGCGTTCAAGAATCGTCGGCGCATCCGACGAGTCGTTGCTGGCGGTGCTGAATGCACTCGGAGTGGACTTGACGTCGCTCGACGACGTGCCGCGAGTCTTGGCGGAGCAGCACACGGCGCAGCTCGAGCGAGGCATCGGAGCCGGTCGTCGTCGCCTGGGACGGTGAACCAGTCGAGTTCGACTTGACGTTGTCTACGCAAGATCGGGCAGGTCAGGTCGACGTCACCGTGGAGCTTGAGGACGGGAGCGCCTCGGTTTCCGAAGAGTTCGACCTCGGGCGGGTCCCTGCGAAGATAACTCCCTGCGGACGATTCGCGACACGTCGTTTGCGGCTGAAGCAGCGGCTGCCCTGGGGCTACCACCGGCTTACGGCGCACGGCGATTTCCACCGGCCGGCAAAGGCCAAACCAGGCGCTCCCGCTTCCTTGGTCATCTCCGCGCCGCGTCGGGCGTATGAAGAGAATCCGTCGACCGGAGGTTGGGGGTGCTTTCTACCGCTGTACGCACTGCGTAGCGAGCGGAATTGGGGGGCTGGTGATTTCACCGACTTGCACCGCCTCGCAGCGTGGGCGGGAGAGCTGGGGGCCAGCGTGTCGGGTACGCTGCCGTTGTTGGCCGCTTTTCTGGACGATCCCTGCGAATACAGCCCGTACGCTCCCGCCAGCCGCCTGGCATGGAACGAGTTTTACGTTGACGTAACACGCGTCTCGGAGCTAGCCGCGTGTCCGAAGGCGGCCGAACTCGTGCGTTCCACGGATTTCGTCGACGAAGTGGCCCAGCTACGCGAAGCCGAGCACGTCGACTATCGCCGCAGCATGGCGTTGAAGCGCCGGGTTATGGAGATTCTCGCCGACGATTTCTTCGAGCGAAAGCCGCCGCAACGATTCGCCCAATTCGAGCAATTCGTCGCGTCAGCATCCGCACGCGGAGAACTACGCCGCATTCCGGGCGACGTATGAACGACGGCACGAACCGTGGGACCGATGGCCGCAGCCGATGCGCGATGGCCGCTTGTCAGATGGCGACTATGATCCGCGCGTCAAGCGCTATCACTTGTACGTCGCAATGGATTGCCACGCGCCAACTGGAGTCGCTCGCAGACGCAGGCGCGGCGGGCTGTATCTTGATTTGCCGCTCGGGGTTCGTCCCGATGGTTACGACGTATGGCGCTGGACGGATGCTTACGCGTGCGGTGCGTCGGCCGGCTCGCCGCCCGATGCCGTGTGGACGAGCGGACAGAATTGGTGCTTTCCGCCGTTGCACCCCCAGCGGATTCGCGAGCAAGGCTATCGGCATGTGCGCGACTATTTGGCCCACCACATGCGACTCGCGCGGACATTGCGGATCGATCACGTCATGCAGCTGCACCGTTTGTATTGGATTCCGCAGGGCATGGAGGCAAGCCAAGGAGTTTATGTTCGCTATCGGCCTGACGAACTTTACGCCATCTTGTGCCTCGAATCGCACCGGCATCAGACACGCTGATTGGCGAGAACTTGGGGACGGTTCCGCCCGAAGTCGACCAGGCGATGGATCGGCACGGTCTCAAGCGAATGTACGTCGTGCAATACGAAATTGCGGCGGCCAACGTCGATTTGGACAAGGATGCTCCAACAACCGAGCATGTCGCACAACTCGAACAGTCTAAGTGCTGTTCCCGCGGGAGCACTGGCTTCACTCAACACGCACGACATGCCCAGCTTTGCGGCTTGGTGGCGCGGAGAGGATATTCGCGCTCCGGCAGGAACTCGGCTTGCTGAGCGAGGCAGGTGCACGCCGTGAACGAAAAGAATTTGAACGAACGAAGACGGAGTTCGTAGCGTGGTTGAAAACGGCCGGATGGCTCGATAGTTTGGCATCGGACGAATCTGCCATCCTGCTGGCCATGCTCAAGTTCCTCTCGGCCAGCGACGCCGGCGTCGTCTTGGTAAACTTGGAAGATTTGTGGCTGGAGAATCGGCCGCAGAACGTGCCGGGCACAGGACCAGAACGCCCCAATTGGAAACGCAAGGCAGCGAAATCGTTTGATGAATTCACTCGGAGTCCCGCCGTGTTGGCCGCGCTTCAGGCGATTGCCCAGATACGGCAGTCAATCGAGCGAATTCTATCCCGTCATGTTGATGGAAATCACCACCGTGACCAAGAACACGACAACCGACAAATGCGAAGCCGTTGTTCGCTACGATGTTAGCTTGCTATCCGACGACGACTTGCATCTATTCAACGAAGGCACGCACTTCGACATCCATACCAAGCTCGGCGCGCACCGGTGCCAGGGAAAGGACGGCAGCGCCGGCACTTGCTTTGCCGTGTGGGCACCGAACGCGCGGTCTGTCTCGATCGTCGGTAATTTCAACGACTGGGACGAGCACAGCCATCGTCTGCGACCGCGCGGGTCGTCCGGCATCTGGGAAGGGTTTGTTCCCGGAATGGGACACGGGGCGCTGTACAAGTATCACATCGTTTCTCGCGACGACAAATACGTCGTTGACAAGTCCGATCCGTTCGGCGTGTTTCACGAAGTGGCGCCGAAGACTGCTTCAATCGTGTGGGACCTTGACTACCAGTGGGGCGACGGCGACTGGATGGCCACTCGCGCGGCACGCAATCGACTCGACGCGCCGATGTCGATCTACGAGGTCCATCTCGGTTCGTGGCGGCGCGTGGCGTCCGAAGGAAACCGATCGCTCAGCTACCGAGAGATGGCCATCGAATTGGCCGATCACGTGCAGCGGTGCGGATTCACGCACGTCGAATTCTTGCCGGTGATGGAGCATCCGTTCTTCGGTTCCTGGGGCTATCAAACCACCGGCTACTTCGCGCCCAGCAGCCGCTACGGCACGCCGCAGGATTTCAAGTACCTGATCGACCATCTGCACCAGCAGGGCATCGGCGTGATTCTCGATTGGGTCCCGTCGCACTTTCCCACCGACGAGCACGGGCTGGCCTATTTCGACGGCACGCATCTGTTCGAGCATGCCGACCCGCGGCAAGGCTTCCATCCGGACTGGAACAGCTACATCTTCAACTACGGCCGCAACGAGGTCCGTAGCTTTCTGCTCAGCAACGCATTGTACTGGCTCGAAGAGTATCACGCCGACGGCTTGCGCGTGGATGCGGTCGCGTCGATGTTGTATCTCGACTATTCACGCAAGGAAGGAGAATGGATTCCCAATAAGTACGGTGGACGGGAGAACCTCGAGGCGATCGAGTTTCTGCGGACGTTCAATGCCGAGGTCTACCAGCGGCACCCGGACGTGCAGACGATTGCCGAGGAATCGACGGCTTGGCCGATGGTCTCGCGGCCCGTTTACATCGGCGGACTGGGGTTCGGCATGAAGTGGGACATGGGCTGGATGCACGACACGCTCCAGTACTTCTCGCAGGACCCGGTCCATCGAAAGTACCACCACAACCAAGCTGTCGTTTCGCATGATCTATGCGTTCAACGAGAACTTCTGCCTGCCGCTCTCGCACGACGAAGTGGTCCACGGCAAGGGCTCGCTGCTGGAGAAGATGCCCGGCGACGACTGGCAGAAACTTGCCAACTTGCGGCTGTTGTACGGATACATGTACGGCATGCCCGGCAAGAAGCTGCTGTTCATGGGCGACGAATTCGGTCAGCGGAGCGAGTGGCAGCACGACGCCAGCCTGCAATGGGAATCGATCGAGCAGCCGGCCCATTCGACGATGCAGCGCTGGGTCAGCAACTTGAACCAGCTTCTACGGCGGCGAACCGGCTTTGCACGAATTGGATTGCGACCCAGCCGGCTTCGAGTGGATCGACGCCAATGACTGGGAAGACAGTGCGTTGAGCTTCCTGCGCAAGGCAAAGACGAACGACGACGTGATCGCCGTCGTCTGCAACTTCACGCCCGTGCCGCGGCCAAACTATCGCGTCGGCGTTCCGCGCGGCGGTTTCTGGCGGGAAATCCTCAACAGCGACGCCGTCGAACACGGCGGCAGCGGCCAAGGGAATCTCGGTGGCGTCGAGGCGAACCCGTTGGATATCACGGCCGACCGTATTCGTTGAATCTGACGTTGCCGCCGTTGGGCGTGGTCTTTTTGAAATCTGAGGCACATTAGAACTCACAATCCAAGTGCGAAACAACGCAAGTCGCCGATGTGCCGCGGATGGCACGACGCTAGACATTGCTCTGAGAAGGATCGACCGATGGTGGAACATCCCGATTACCCGCCCACACTTGGTGCTACGCTGTTGGGCAACGGCCGATGCCGATTCTCGGTTTGGGCGCCGAACGTCGAGCAACTGGAATTGAAACTGCTCGACCCGACCGAACGCCTGCTGCCGATGCAGCCGCGCGACCGCGGATACTTCGAACTGACGGTCGAGGGCGTCGAGCCGCGGCACGCGGTATTTTTACCGGATCGATCGGCGAGCGCGACCGTCCCGATCCGGCGTCGCGCTTCCAGCCCGAAGGCGTCCATCGCAGCGTCGGCGGTGGTCGACCGGCAGTTTGATTGGACCGACCAGCATTGGCACGGCATCCCGTTGCACCAATACATCACGTACGAGTTGCACGTCGGCACCTTCACCGACGAAGGAACGTTCGACGCGGCGATCGCGTATCTCGACGGAATTGAAAGACTTGGGGATCACGGCGATCGAGTTGATGCCGGTGGCTCAGTTTCCCGGCGGGCGGAATTGGGGCTACGACGGCGTCCAACCCTTTGCCGTGCAAAACACTTATGGCGGACCGGAGGGCCTCAAGCGGCTGGTCAACGCGGCCCATCCACGCGGTTTGGCGGTCGTGATGGACGTGGTCTACAACCACATCGGCCCCGAGGGAAATTATCTGGCCGAGTTCGGCCATTACTTTACCGACCGCTATCACACGCCCTGGGGCAAGGCGCTCAACTTCGACGACCGCGATAGCGACGAAGTGCGGCGGTTCTTCATCGAGAACGCGCTGTATTGGATCGACGAGTACCATGTCGACGCGCTGCGGCTCGATGCGGTCCATGCCATTTTCGACTTTTCCGCACGGCCGTTTTTGCAGGAGTTGGCCGATGCCGTGCGGCTCGAAGGTGAACGTCTCAACCGCCGCGTCTACACGATCGCCGAAAGCAGCCTGAGCGACGCGCGGCTGATCACGTCGAAAGAGTTGGGGGGCTGCGGAATCGACGGCCAGTGGTGCGACGATTTGCACCACGCGATCCGCACCGCGCTTGATCGACGAGCAGTTCGGGCTACTACGCCGACTATCACGGCTTCGACGATGTCGTGAAAGCGTACCGCGATGGCTTCGTGCAGGACGGCGGCTACTCGGAATATCGCGGCCGGCGCCACGGCAATTCGGCGCGGCAAGTCGATCCGATCAAGCTGGTCGTTTGCTCGCAGAATCACGACCAGGTCGGCAATCGGCTGTTGGGCGAACGGTTGACGGAACTGGTTTCGTTCGAGCAACTCAAACTGGCTGCGGCGCCGGTGATTCTCTCGCCCTGCCAGCCGATGCTGTTCATGGGCGAGGAGTACGGCGAGACGGCCCGCTTTCAGTTCTTCATCAGCCACACCGATCCCGGCGTTGGTCGAAGCCGTACGGCGAGGCCGCAAGGAAGAGTTCGCGCGGTTTCACTGGCAGCAGGAACCGCCCGACCCGCAGGACGAAGCCACGTTTCAGCGGTGCAAGCTGAATCATGCGCTGAAGCAGCGAAGGGCACCACCGCGTGTTGCGCGACTTCTACAAGCGGCTCATCGAGTTGCGAAAGTCGGAGCCGCTCGCTGGCATTTCCCGATCGCCAACGGACGGAAGTTATCGTTTTGGAATCCGGGCGAAGCGATGGCCGTGCGACGCTGGTCAGCCAGCGGACAAGTGCTCACGCTATTCCACTTCGGGTCGGAACCGGTCGTTGTTACCGCGAGATTCCCGCCGGGCGCTTGGGACAAAGCGCTCGACTCGGCCGACGCCGAATGGAATGGACCTGGCAGTTCGCTGCCCGCGCGGATTGAATCGTCGGGCGAAGTGAAACTCTCGCTCAAGCCTCATTCAGTGGCTGTGTACAAGAAGTGATCGTTGCAGGCGGAGAATTGTGTCTGTTTTGACGGAGAACCGAATGACCGACGTGACGATCGAAAAGCCCGTAATCGGATTGGGCAAACGCATCCCGCGGAGTGCGGCCGCAGGAAGAGCGGACCGGCGTGCCGCTGAGCCAGCGGCGAGTGTGGCCAGGCAAGCCGTATCCGCTGGGGGCAACGTGGGACGGGCGAGGCGTCAATTTCGCACTTTATGCCGAACACGCGACCAAGGTCGAGTTGTGCCTGTTCGATTCGCCCGACGCCAAGAAGGAATCGGAGCGAATCCCCATGCCGGAGCAAACCGACATGGTTTGGCACGTCTTTCTGCCGGAAGTCGCGCCGGGGCAGCTTTACGGCTATCGCGTCCACGGCCCGTACCAACCCGAATTCGGTCATCGGTTCAATCCCAACAAGGTCCTGCTCGATCCCTACGCCAAGTTGATCGGACGCACACTGCGCTGGGACGATTCGCTGTTCGGATACACGATCGGTTCTGAAAATGAAGATCTCTCGTTCGACGAGCGCGACAGCGCTGCCTTCGCGCCGTTGGCCGCGGTGATCGACCCGGCATTCACCTGGGGCGACGATCGTCCGCCAAAGACGCCGATGCACCGAACGGTCATCTACGAAGCGCACGTGCGTGGCTTTACGAAGCTGCATCCGACGATCCCCGAGAACCTGCGCGGCACTTACGCCGGGTTGGGCATCGGCGCCGGCGATTCGATATTTGAAGAAGCTGGGCGTCACGGCGGTCGAACTGATGCCCGTGCACCACTTTCTGCAGGATCGTCACTTGATCGAGCGCGGCCTGGTCAATTACTGGGGATACAACACGCTGGCGTTCTTCGCACCGGCGATCGGCTACGCCTCCGGCCGATCGTCCGCAAGATGCCGTCCGCGAGTTCAAGACCATGGTCCGCAACCTGCACAAGGCGGGCATCGAAGTGATTCTGGACGTCGTTTATAACCACACGGCGGAAGGCAGCCACATGGGGCCGACGCTGTCCTTGCGCGGCATCGACAACGCCTCCTACTATCGGCTCGTGCCCGACAACCCGCGGTTCTACATGGACTACACCGGCTGCGGAAATACGCTCAACGTCATGAACCCGCGCGTGCTGCAACTGATCATGGACAGCTTGCGGTACTGGATCACCGAAATGCACGTCGACGGTTTCCGCTTCGACCTGGCGAGCGCCTTGGCCCGCGAACTGCACGCGGTCGACAAGCTCGGGGCGTTTTTCGACATCATCCACCAAGATCCGATCATCTCGCAGGTCAAACTGATCGCCGAGCCGTGGGACTTGGGCGACGGGGGCTACATGGTCGGCAATTTTCCGACGCAATGGTCCGAATGGAACGGCAAATACCGCGACTGCGTGCGCTCGTTCTGGAAAGGCGACGGCGGCGTCGTGTCCGAATTCGCCACGCGGTTATGCGGCAGCAGCGACCTTTACGCTTGGAGCGGCCGGCGACCGCGAGCGAGCATCAATTTCGTCACCTGCCACGACGGATTCACGTTGGAAGACCTCGTTTCCTACGAACGAAAAGCACAACGACGCCAACGGCGAAGGCAATCGCGACGGCGCGGATCACAACATCAGTTGGAACTGCGGCGTCGAAGGCCCGACGCAACAGCCGCGACGTGCTGGCGATGCGCGATCGCAAGAAGCGCTCGATTCTGGCGACGCTGATCTTCTCGCAGGGAGTGCCGATGCTGCTGGCCGGCGATGAAATCGGGCAAACGCAAAAAGGCAACAACAACACCTATTGCCAGGACAACGAAATCACCTGGCTGAATTGGGCGCCGGGCAAACTCAAGCGCAACAAGCAGCTCTGGAATTCGTCCGCAAGTTGATCGCGGATTTTCCACGAGCAGCCCGTGTTCCATCGCCGCAAGTTTTTCTCCGGTCGAGCCATCGGCGGCGCCGAGGCGCCGACATCGCCTGGTTGAATCCCGACGGCACGGAAATGAACGAGCGAACAGTGGAACGCACCGCACGTGCGTTGCTTTGGCGTCGTGCTGTTTGGCGACAGCATCGACGTCGACGAGGAAGGGGAGGAAATCAGCGGCGACACGATGCTTGATCCTGTTCAATGCCGACCACAGCGTGACCGTTCCTTTTACGTTGCCGAACATCGAAGAAAATCGCCCTGGCAGCGACTGATCGACACGTACGAGGCCGAGGCGTCGCAAGACGAATTCGCGGAGGGCTTCGCCTACGAAGTGCGCTCCCTGCTCGATGGCCGTTTTCCGCATGGAAGTCGAGGAGAAGTATCGCAACAGCAAGCAAACGGTATGAACCGGCTACCGGACGGAGACAGTTAGATGATTGAAACGCGACTGTTCGACCGATGGCCACGTACCGACTGCAGTTCAACCAGGACTTTCGGTTTGCCGATGCCCAGTCGCTGGTGCCGTACTTTAGCCGCCTGGGCGTCACACACGTTTACGCCTCGCCGATCTTGCGCGCGGCAAGGCAGCACCCACGGCTACGACGTCGTCGACCCCAAGACGATTAATCCCGATCTGGGCGACAAGACGATCTCTGATCAACCTGGTCACCGACCTGCGAAAATATGGACTGGGTTTGATTCTCGACGTCGTTCCCAACCACATGGCCGCCAGTATCGAAAACCCCTACTGGCGCGACGTGCTGACCTATGGCCCAAGCTCACCGTTCGCCCGCTGGTTCGACATCAAATGGCGGATGCCCGATCCGGACATGTGGGGCCGAGTGTTGGTTCCCGTATTGGGTGAGCCGCGAGCGCGCGTGCTGGAGAATGATCAGATCCGCCTGCTCTGGTCGGACGGCCGATTCTTGGTGAAATATTTCGATCACGTCTTTCCCGTCGATCCCTCGACCGTGCCGGAGATTTGCGAGTTCGGCCTCGACGACCTCAAAGCAAACCTGCCGGCAGACCATCCGGCGCTGGCCAAGACCGCCGAAATCCTGGGCCGACTGAAAAAGCTTCCGAAACTCTCGGGCCGATTGCGGCGGCAGGTGAAGATCGATCGCGACGAAACAGAACAATGGCTGGCCGAATTCGCTCAGTTGGTCATCCAGTCGCCGCGAATCGAACAGTGGGCGGAACAGACGGCGGAGCGATTTGGCCAAGGCGAGGATGGCCGCCGCCGACTGAAGAAGTTTCTCGATCGTCAACCCTATCGACTCGTCCATTGGCGCGACGCTGCACGCACGATCAACTATCGCCGCTTCTTCGACATTAACGAATTGGTCTCGATTCGCCAGGAAGATCCGCAAGTGTTCGAGGAGACGCATGCGACGGTCTTGCGGTGGGTGGACGACGGCTTGATCGACGGTTTGCGCGTCGACCACATCGACGGTCTGCGCGATCCGCTCGGCTATTTGCAGCGGTTGGCCAAGGCCTTGCCTGCCGTCTCGCGACATGGGCGGGCAGGTTCCGGTGTTCGTCGAGAAGATCCTGGCGCCGGATGAAGAGCTGCCCTCGCAGTTGGCCGGTCGCTGGCACGACAGGCTATGAGTTTCTCAACGAGTTGGAAGCGATTTTCGTGTCGCCCACAGGTTTTGCGGAGATTGAACGACATTACCGAGACATGCTCCGCCGCCCGGTTCAGTTTGAACAGATCGCGACTCGCGGCAAACGCCGCGTCCTGCGCAACGATCTCTCGCCACAGGTTGGCAGGCTGGCCGACACGCTGTTGCGCCTCGCCACGACGAGCAGGCACAATCCGCCAGGCGCGGTCCAAGGATCCGAATTCGCGTTGGCTGCGGCCTCAGCCGAAGGGGAATCCTCAGACGGAACGGACAGCACGGCCGTTACGTTGCTCGCCCATCAAGAGCCGGCGAAACGCGATTTCGCCGACGCGATCGTCGAAGTGATCACGGCCCTGCCGGTGTATCGAACCTATGTCGACAGCAATTCCTGCACCGTCACCGACGCCGACCGGCGGTACGTCGAAACGGCCTTGCACGCAGCCCGGGAAAGCGGTCGTGCCGCGCCCGAAGCGATCGATTATCTCGGCGAAGTGCTGCTATTGGAAAACGACGGCAGCTTGCCGCAGCATGACCTCTACGAACGCGTGAATTTCGTTCAGCGATTCCAACAACTCTCGGGACCAGCCGCTGCCAAAGGCATCGAGGACACGGCGCTCTACATCTACGTGCCGTTGGTCTCCTTGAACGAAGTGGGCGGCGAACCCTGGCACACGAGCGGCCCAGCGCCGACCGATCCCGGCGATTCAGCGCCGTCGCCAGTGAACGCGGTCAGCTACGTCGACCGCCTCCATCAGTCAAATACCGAGCGCGCCGGAGCACACCCCCGATCGATGCTGTGTGTTACGACCCACGATACGAAGCGCACCGCCGACGTGCGGGCGCGGCTGGACGTGCTCTCGGAGGTTCCGCAGCGCTGGGCGGAGCTGGCTCGCCGCTGGCATCGACTCAATCGGCCTCACCAATCGCGTGTCGGCGGAGGCCGCGCGCCGGATGCGGAAACCGAATATCTCATCTACCAGACGGTGATCGGCATCTGGCCGGCGCCCAATCCCCACGAAACGGATCAACTACCGACGACTGAGGCACGGAAGGAGCTCTGCGCGAGTTGAGCAATACATGTTGAAAGCCACGCGGGAAGCGAAAACCCACACGTCTTGGACCAACAACAATAAGCCGTACGAAGACGCCGTGGCATCATTCATCCGCAGCCTGCTTCTGCCGGACGAAGCGGGCAAAAACCAGTTCCTTGCCGACGTACAGGCTCTGGTCGCCCGCATCGCACGGCCCGGGTTCTGGAACAGCATTGCGCGGACGCTGGTCCAATTCACCGTGCCTGGCACGCCCGATTTGTACCAGGGTGACGAGCTGTGGAATTTTGCGCTGGTGGATCCTGACAACCGCCGCCCCGTCGATTACGAGACGCGTCAGATCTTGCTCGACGAGGTCGTCACTGGCATCGAAGGGAATGACGATTCCAGGCGAGAGTACATTGGCAGCCTGGTCGATTCACCGGAGGACGGTCGCATCAAGCTCCACGTGGTTCGCAGCGCCCTCGCGGCTCGCCGTGAACATCCCGATCTGTTTTCAAGAGGCCAATACATTCCCTTGTTCGCCGAAGGTCCAGCGAAGGATCATTTGCTGGCGTTCGCTCGAGTCGGATGCACGCAGGACGTATCGTCCTCCTCCGCATCACCCTCGACCGACGACCGTTGTCACACGGCTGCAATCGTCGTCGTCCCGCGATTGACGACAACATTGGTTTCAGAGCCTGCGTTGGCTCCGTTCGGCGGAGCGGCCTGGTCCGATACCGTGATTCAATTGCCCGATCAGTTGAGCGGTCGGACGTGGACCTGCGCTTTGACGCGTGAACCCCTGCGTTCGTCGACTGATGGCCAGCTCCCTATGTCGGAAGTGCTCCGTTCATTCCCAGCCGCACTCCTGCTAGGCGGCGATCACACGATTGGCGGTCAGTGAGTCGCATCGGCCTGCGGCATTTCCCTGACAACGAACGACTTCCCTGCAACATCCTATTGGACCATCAGTTCGAGGGTGGTTCCCTTGCCTTTCGGCGGTCGCCCGGACGATGGTCTCAAAGTCCGATCCGGACGACGTGTTGCCAAGTGGGGTCTGCGGCATCATAATTTGCGTGTCAGGGGCTCAAGTTCCACCACCGCCACGCTTGTTATCTTTGTCGATTTGTCGCAATCCTTCGAGCAGCCGGCGGGAACGGCGAACGGTGTTAGCGAGAATGGACTGGCGCACTCCCGGCGGAGATGATGGCCGTCATGTTGGACCAATGGTACTTCGAAATCGGCGACGGCCACACCTATGGTCCCTACTCCATGGACAAGCTGCAGAAGTGGGCCGCGTCGGGCGACTTGATGCCGACCCATCGCGTGCGTCACGCGGAATCGGCCGAATGGGTGATCGCGGCGTATGTGCCCGGCCTAGAGCAAACAATGGCCGCCACGGTGAGGTCGTCGCCGCCCGAGGACTCCAGCGCCGATCCAGCGGCCGGCAGCAGGTCGATCGGTTCGTTCGTCCGCGGCCTTACGCGCAAGAGGACGGCCTCGCCCTCAAAAACGAACGAAGCCGGCGAGGCTGCCGAAGGTCAAGCTCCGCCGGCGACGACTGAACCGACCGATATCGTCGCGCTGTGCGACGATATCCTTGAAACGGCATTCGCGCAATGCCTCCGATATCCACGTCGATCCGGAAGAGAACATCGTGCTCGTGCAGTTGCGGATCGACGGGCAGCTGGAAACACTGCGGAAGCTTCCCAAGTCGATCCACGGCGCGCTGATCGGGCGATACAAAGTCCTCTCGCGGATGGACATCGCCGAACGCCGGATGGCTCAGGACGGTCGGTTCGCGCAAACACTCGGACCGGACGAACGCCGAATTCATCTGCGCACGGCCACACTCCCGACGACGCACGGCGAGCGAATGACGCTGCGGCTGCTGGCCACCGAAACGGAGCAACTGACCCTCAACCGGCTTGGCATGTCCGACGCGGCGATGAAGACGCTCGTTGCACACACCAGTCAGAAGCAGGGAATGGTGTTGCTTTCCGGCCCCACGGGGAGCGGCAAGTCGACCACGCTCTACGCGGCACTGCGGCACCGGCTCGCGCATTTTCCCGGCCGGATCATCACGGTCGAAGACCCGGTGGAATTCGACGTCGTCGGCGTGGCGCAATCGGAAGTCGACACGGCCGACAAGGTCCGTTTCGACACGGTGCTCCGAAACATCCTGCGCAGTGATCCGGACGTAATCATGATCGGTGAGATTCGCGATTTCGACTCGGGCGACGTAGCGATCAAGGCGGCGCTCACGGGGCACCTGGTGTTCAGTTCCATTCACACCACTTCGGCGGCCGGCGTCGTCACGCGATTCATCGACATGGGCTTGCAGCCCTACCAGGTCGCAGCGACGCTCAAGCTGAGCATCGCCCAGCGACTGGTGCGCCGGCTGTGCCAACATTGCCGCCAGCCTCGGGAGCTTTCGGCCGCGGAGGCCGGCGTCATCGGCCGCCCCGGCGCAGCAGGCGCGACCGTGTACGACGCCAAGGGCTGCCCGCTGTGCAATGAGCGCGGCTATCGCGGACGGATCGGCATCTTCGAGCTGCTGCCCATCGACGAGGCACTTGCGCGGCAAATTGTCGAAGGCTGCGACGAGGCGTCGATCAATCGGCATGCACGCGAACAGAAGGTCCCAACGATTCGCGACGATGCCGCCGATAAATTGCTCGCCGGCCTCACGAGCTACGCCGACCTGGTATCGGTCTCCGCCTGGTAGCTCTATTCGCCAATTGACTGCAAAGCGATTACTTTGCGAGGTAGAACAGCAAGGCAACGATCAGCACGGCGGCGGTCGATCCGAGAACCGTCTGCGACGACTGGTTTAAGAGCCGCTCAAAGGGCCGACGCGACTGCTGATGGTTGCGATATTCATCGGCCAGCTTTCGCCATCGGCGCACGTCCGCGTCGAATGACGCAAGTGCTTGCGCGAGCCGGTTCTTGCCTTCTTCCGCGAGCATTTTGAGCCGCTCGTAGCCCATCAGAATCTTCCGAGCTTGAATCATCTTATAACGCCTGGTTGCGGCCTCGCCGATCGAGTGCAAATTATCGAGCGTGATGCCGTGCTCGGGTTTGAAGTGGAATCGACGCTCGATCGCAGCCCGCCAATTCAACAGCCCGATCGTCGTTGTGTCGTCGACCGTCGGGATGCCGTAAAGCGTGACGCGTTCAACGTCGTACGCACTCTCCACGCCGAACGCTTCCAACAGCGTTACTTGCGACATCGTCATGCCCGGAATTTGACTGTAATTATCGCGAATCGACAGATTGCGGAGGAAGTCGTCGAGTTGCGTGTGCCGGCTTTTGATGACCACGCCCGCCAGCGTGTCGCCTTCGGCCAGATAATTCACCTTTTCCTGGTTTAGGTCTTTAGCGGCCGTTTCGAATTCGGCACACTGATGTCGATGTTGGATGTCGACCGTCCGGGCCTTCGCCCGCAACGCCTGCCAGTTCTTTTTCAGCTTGTTGAAGAGCGTTTCAGCGCGTAGGCGCGTGTCGCGGACCGGTTTGCACAAAAGAACGAATCCGGCACAAGCCAGCGACGACACCACTCCGCCAACGAACATTTCTGTCGAGACGAATGCTCCGACCAAACTTGCCATCAACAACATGGCCAGCACGGCCGACGCAAAATCCGCGGCCGTCCGCTTGGGGAGCGGTCGTACGCGTTCCAGCGGAACGAGCGTCGGCAGTGCCAATCGCGTTACGGATAGCGCCGGCAGGCTGACTTCCGGCAGTTGCAACACTGTTTCGTCGAGCTTCGCCAATCGGAGCGAAGTGACTGATGTCGGCACGTCCGACGCCAGAAAAAACGACGGGCCGCCGACGTCTTCGATCCGGCACCAGGGGCATCGGCCTGCTTCCGGAGAATAGACGTGCATCGAGTCGATCTTACAGACACACCGGCGCTGGATCACGCGCTCCAGCTCATTGATCCATTGCTGCGGCGAAGGACGCGAACTTCCCTGGGCCGCTCCTGACCGAAACGCAGCTTCAAACAGTTCGCCGATTCGCGATGGCAGGTCGCTCAAGAGCAGCGACGCCGGCGGCGGATCGACCAGTGTCGCGGCGCTATTCCTGGAAAACGCGAAGCGGCGTTCGGCGATCGCCTTTTCGATCGACATGTCGCCCGGTCCGCGGTAGCGCCCAGCAAACGGATGCCGGCCGACAAACAGCAGATGGAAAATCAAGATCGCCAGTCCAAACCGATCGTGATTCACCATTCGGACGACGTCGCGCAATCGCTGCCCCTGCAATTCCGGCGGAGTAAAGTGGGGCGAGCCGACTGGGCAATTATAGGTCGTTCCGCTCCGCGAAATTTGGAACGAGTCGCAGTCGATCAAGCGGACACACATCTGCGGATCGACCAGCAGGTTGCCTTGATTGACGTCGCCGACGACGATCTCAGCCGAATGCAACGTATTGAACGCCGCGGCGACATTGCGCGCAGCCAGCACCAGATGGTGCCAGCCGACGTCGGGAAAATTCCGGCGGCGGTTCGTCGTGCCATACAGCTCGTGCAGCGGTCGGGCACTCACCATCTTCGACATCAACAACCCGCACGGTTTGCGGCGTATCGAATCAAAGAGCACCGTGCGAGGCCAAGCGGAGATCTTTTCTAGCTCGGACGTCCATGCCGAGGTGATCGCGCGGAGCTTCGCCAGTTGCTCATTGCTCAGCGGCGCCGCGTGGTAGATTTTGGCCACCAACGACGGATCGTTCGCCACCTCGTAGACGCTGCCTTCGCCACCACGGCCCAACTCGTCGCCGAGTTGAATCACCTGGCCGATGGCGTCAAACAGCGTCTTCGAGGCGCTCGTCGACGTGTGCTGCGAGGAGGAGGGTTTTGTCGTCATTCGAACGTTCTCGAACGGAAGAACTCCCCAAGAACTCTTGAAGAGCTGAGTTGAGACTTGTGTAATCTTCCGCCGAACGGAGCGCATGGAAAAATGGATCGAAAAACGGCACATGGGGAGCGCGGACGTCGAAACGAAGGGCCAAACGCTCGAGGCCGTCGGTCATCAATGCCACGTCGGAGAAGCCGCCATCGGTCTTGACGAATTCAAGCTGCTCGGCATAACGATCCGCGGTCAGGAAGTTGGTGGTGTTTGCGTATTCGCCGGATTGCGGCCAGAACACGACGCCGTACACTCGGCTGCGACGAACGACGATGGCGCCGTCGCCAATCTGGAAAAAACACGAGCTCGCCGAAGAGACAATCGCTCCACACAAGGTGGTCGCCAGATCACGGGCTTGGCAGCTTCGAGCCGCTGCTTCCTCGTCGATTCGCGCTCGAGCGGCGTCGCACCAGCAGAGCACGTCGTCGCGGGTGAGATCGGAGAGCTGGCCGCCGGCGTCGAGAAACGAGTCGGCACTCTGCGCGAACGACGCGCAAGTGACTTTCGAACCGACGCCACCGTATCTCGAACTCCCCGCGCCATCGGCAACGCAAGCGATCAGGATTTGATCCAGCTCGTCGCCGCGCAGATTCAGCGAATGGCTGTCCTGACACGGGCTGGATCGCGCCACGTGACTAGGCCCCTGCAGGCTTTGGGCAATCGGTCGCCACACGGCAATTTCCTAAACCTGAGCCCAACCCTTCGGACCAGCCGTCGGATCCTGGAGCGGGACTTCGTCGCCGGGCGAAGATCGAGAAACCGCCTGCTGTGAATTCGAGAGCCAGCCGAACAGCTCGCGGAACTTCAACCCTTGGAGCCGCAACGGTGCACGGACGCAGATTTCCTTCAGCACGTGCATGTCGGCGCCTTCGACGCCGACCGCGAAGAACGAGAACGACTTCTGCCCTTCGCCGTCTTTGACGCGGGGGATCGTCGGCATCCAGTGGTCGTTCGGCGCGCCGTCGGTGATCAAGAAAGCCCAAGGGCGGTAGTACGCGATGCCATGCTCGCGGTAGCTCGACTTCCGCTCTTCGATCGAGTCGAGCGCCTTGTTGATGGCCTGCCCCATCGGCGTATTGCCCCTGGCCAGCAGCGTGGGCGGCTCGAAATTGTCCGCGGTCACGAAGTCGACCGGCTGGTTGACTTCCCCGCCAAACGTCACAATCGCCACCTCGACGCGCTTCGACGCCAGCGGATCGGCGAGCAGTTCCTCTTTGTAGGAACGCAGGCCGGCGTTGAGCTCGTTGATGCGGCTGCCCTGCATCGACTGCGAGGTGTCGAGAATTAGCACGCAGGGCACGCGCGGCTCAGGATTTTCGGCGAAGTCGACCGAACTGAAAGCGTCGTCCGCAGATAATTGGTTCATGGGAGCGATGAGAACGTCAGATGAGCACGCTCGCGTTCGGGAAACGTGCCGGGTGCGACACCTGGCCGCGGCGGGCCAGCGGGGGGAAACGCCCCTCCCGTTTCCGTTATACCAGGGCCGGCGGCAGGTCGCAATTCGGACCGTAATTGCGAGAATCGGCCGGTTCGTTCCTTCAATCGGCCACGCCGCAGTCACGGGTGAAGGCTTCGACGAACCAGGTCTGCACCGCGACTTCCTGCCTGCGAACGCGGTTCACCAGCGCGATACCCTTTTCGACCAATGACTTGGCGTGATTCGCAATTTTTTCTTCATCCGGTTCAAATCTCGGCGCGTGCTCGGCAAAGTGGTCGACCAGGCGGTCGAATGTATCGCTATCTTTCGCGATCTCCCCGTCTTCCGCCTGAAGCTTTTCAGTCCTTGGCAGCAGTTCCGGATCTTGGTTGGAAATCTGCTGATAGAGCCGTGGGTGAAGCTCGGTTAGGTGTCGCCGGACGTACGTGGAGAAATCGGACCACGTACGCCGCAACTCACTGACCCAATCGACCAGTTCGCCGGCCATCATCGGCGTGTCCAAAAAAGTTTCAAATTGAACGAGCGATGCCTTCAATTCGAGTTCCGAATCGGTATAAGTCATAACCATCGCAATCACTCCTTCCCTACGGGACCGAGGCAGCAAAGCAGCAGTGTCCAAGTTTTAACGTCGACTCGGACGGTTGCCATTCAACCAGAGGCCGACGTACGGCAACCCATCGGCGCCTTCCAACTGAATTGTATGTCGGCGGATTCATGCGAGCAGGCCATTGGCGACGTGCAATCGCTATGCCAAATGACGTCGACCGCGGGAAATCGACCCGCGGCACCGCTTATCAGCGACCGCGATTGTTGGTAGTATGGCGCGCCACGTGGGGTAAATCGATGATGCGACACGAGCACTATCCCTATTATCTGGCGAATCGTCCCCAGCAACCGAACGCCGATCTCGCGGTCACGAACAAGTACAGTGGCGAAGTGGCGGCACGCGTGGCGCTCGCGGATGCGACGGTGCTCGACCAGGCGATCGCGGCGGCTACGCGGGCAGCGATACCGATGCGGCGGTTTGCGGCATGGCAGCGGAAGGCAGTGCTGCAGCATCTAGCGGTCCGCTGCCGAGAGCGGGGCGATGAGTTGGCGCAGACGCTCACGATCGAGGCCGGCAAGCCGATCAAGTTCGCTCGCGGCGAGGTCGATCGGTTGATCGACACCGTCGAGATCGCCGCCGAGGAATCGACGCGGATCTACGGCGAAGTGCTGCCGCTGGACGTCTCCGAGCGGGCCGACGAATACCGCGGCATGTGGAAGCGTGTGCCGATCGGGCCGTGCGCGTTCATTACGCCCTGGAATTTTCCGCTCAATCTGGTCGCTCACAAGGTCGCGCCGGCCCTGGCCTGCGGCTGCCCATTTGTGCTCAAGCCGGCATCCGCGACACCTATCGGGGCGCTCGTCATCGGTGAAATCCTGGCCGAAACCGACCTGCCTGAAGGGGCGTTTTCTATTCTGCCGATGCCGTCGAGTGCAGCCGGCGCTCTGGTGGACGACGAGCGGATTAAAAAACTCAGCTTCACCGGCTCCCCCGACGTCGGCTGGCAGCTCCGCGATCGGGCGCGGTTCAAACAGGTGACGCTCGAGCTCGGCGGCAACGCGGCCGTGATCATCGAGCGCGACGCCGACGTCGGGGATGCGGTCGCGCGATGCATTTTCGGCGGCTACTACCAATCGGGGCAGAGTTGCATCAGCGTGCAGCGAATCCTGGTGCACGAGTCGGTCTACGAGGCGTTCCGCGAAGAATTTGTCGCGGCAGTGCGGGCCCTCAAAATGGGCGATCCGCAGGTGGAAGACACGTTCATCGGACCGATCATCAGCGAGGAGGAAGCGATTCGCATCGAACGCTCGATCCAGCAGGCAGTCGAGCGCGGGGCGAAGCTGCTCTGCGGCGGTGGAAGGCACGGCGTCATGGTCGAATCGACGGTGCTCGAAGATGTGCCGGACGGCGCTGACGCCTGGTGCGAGGAAATCTTCGGTCCGGTGACGGCCCTCTCGCGGTTTGCCGAGTTCGACGACGCAATCGCGGCAGTCAACAACAGCCTATATGGATTGCAGGCGGGGGTATTCACCCGCGACATGTACCGAATCCAAAAGGCGTGGGACGAACTGGAAGTCGGCGGCGTGATGGTAAACGAAGTGCCCTCGTGGCGCGTCGACCACATGCCCTACGGCGGCACGAAGCACAGTGGACTGGGCCGAGAAGGGATCCGCTGGGCGATCGACAGCATGACCGAGCCACGGCTGCTGGTGATTCGGACAAAGCGGTAGACGCGGTGGCAATTGATCCCGCGCAAGCCTAGGAGCGGTCGGGGAGGGATTCGAACCCCCGGTACACTTTCGTGCACGCCGGTTTTCAAGACCGGTGCCTTCAACCACTCGGCCACCCGACCAAACACCTATTTATAAGGTGTTTTCTTCGATTTTGGGCTGGTTCTAGCAGCCCCTTTACCTACTGTGTACTACCGTGTATACTACCTGGTAGTAAAAGTTGCCCCGCCCGGTGGTTGAGACCGAGCGAGGCGAGCCACACCTAACCCAGTTACAAGCGAGGTGCAGCAATGGCCAAGTATACCCGCCCACGGCGTGGTAGCAAAACGGTCAAACCGCCGAAGAAACCCTACCCTGCCTTCCCTCTCTCGCCGCATTCTAGCGGCGCTTGGCAAAAGAAGATTTGCGGCAAGACTTGTTACTTTGGCCGCTGGGGTCACATCCGTGATGGCAAGATGGAACGTCTGCCGGATGACGGATGGCAGGCAGCCCTCGCGCTCTACAAAGCTCAGGCGGATGACCTACATGCTGGCCGCACTCCGCGCGTAAGTAGCACCGACGGGCTGACGGTCAAGGATTTGTGCAACCGGTTCCTCACGGCCAAGCAACGTAAGGTAGATGCGGGCGAGCTTTCACCGCGTAGCCTTGTGGAGTACACCGAGACGTGTAAGCGACTGGCCGAAGCGTTCGGTAAGACGCGCCGGGTAGATGACCTAGCTGGCGATGACTTTGAGTCGCTGCGGGCCATCGCGGCCAAACGCTGGGGGCCGGTGCGGCTAGCCAATGAAATCACGCGCGTCAAAACCATCTTCAAGTACGCGCTGGCCAACGCGCTGATTGAACGCGAAGTGCGATTCGGCAGCGAATTCGTCAAGCCGGACAAAGCCACCATGCGGAAGCACAAGGCCGCCAGCGACAAGAAGCTATTTGAGGCGACCGAAATCCAACAATTGCTTGCTGCCGCGTCGGTTCGCCTACGGGCTGCAATTCTGCTGGGCATCAATGCGGGGCTCGGCAACACGGACATTGCCTCGTTGCAGCAACGCAACCTGAAGAAAAGCTGGCTAGATTTTCCCCGCACCAAAACGGGAGTCGGTCGTCGCGTTCCTTTGTGGCCGGAAACACTTGAGGCACTACAAGCCACCATCGGGGAGCGTCCTGCGCCAAAGTCTGAGGCCGATGCCGAATGCGTGTTCCTCCACACTTGCGGCGAGCGATACGTGCGCCTATCGGCGAAATCTCGGACCGACTATCTGGCGCGCGAGTTCGGGGCGTTGCTGCGCAAGCTCAAAATCAACGGCCGACGTGGCTTGGGTTTCTACTCGTTGCGTCATACGTTTGCGACGATTGCATTGCAGACAGGCGACCGGGACGCGGTTAAATCGCTGATGGGTCACGCGCATTCGGATATGCTCTCTGCCTATGATGAGACCGGTCCCAGCGATGACCGATTGCTGGCAGTGACGAAGCACGTGCGGCATTGGTTGGTTGGGGAAGGGGGTGCTAAGTGAATCAGCCTGAACTGCCTATACAGGTTTATGAATTCTTGGCTTGGCTCTCGCATCGCGGGTTAGCAATTCGGGACAAACTTCCACAAGAGTTTGAAGCACCATTGGTCGTGGCACTCGCTGCCGAACCGCCGCTCGTTCACATTTTTAATACTGGCATCGTGGATGAGGGTCTCGAAATTGAAGGCGAAGTTGTCCCTTTGCCGCCGCATCTAGGAGTTCGGTTGACTTTTGACGGGAGCGCGGCGATTGCCCTTTTCGATATGCAGCCTACTGGCGGCGAATCGCATGCCACCAAACCTACAAGAGGAATATCGTTGGACGCAAAGGCACTTTCCGTGTTCATCGAGCATCCCGATTGGACGAAGAAGAAAATTGCGGAACACTTGGGCTGCAACGCCAAGAGCTTGACCCCCAAGCGTTGTCCCAAACTCAAGGATGCGATTGCCGCCTACAAAGCAAAACCGACAACGCGACGCGGCAGCAAGGATTCGGACGGCAACGTAGAGGCGTGGGACGGGTAGCAGCGGGCGGCCGTGGCATCACCCAGCCGCGTGGCCATCGCCTAAGCGGACTAAGCGGTATTGTTGGAAACTGGCTGGCCCCACGCCCCGTCGCTTAGCTCGGCTTGGTTTGTACCGCCGCCAATGCGCTATGGTGAGCCGCTGCTACTACCGGGCGTCACCCCAATACCCTACTCTCAAAGTTCAGTGGGGCGATTTTTGTTAGCACTCTTCGCGGAGACAACGGTAATGCAGCGCTGGGAACGTTGGCGAACCGTCGCATTCGGCTGGGCTAAGAAAGTTGGGCACGACACGACCGTCAGCATAATTGCAGGTGCTTTCGGCGAGGGGATAGTGGCTGTCGCAACGTATGCCCTTGGCTTCTGGCCCAAGATCTTTCAATGGTCAAGAAATGTTTCCGCGTGGCTTGGCGAAACAACCTCTATTCCCAACTGGTTGCTCGCAATGCTAGCCGGATGTACGGCCGCGTTCGTCTTGAGAATTGGACTGTCTGGTGCAACCGCACTGCGAAGCAACCGGCGACGGAATCGTACGACGTCCCCAGACTGGCATCAATACAATGAAGATGTTTTCTACAACGTCAAATGGCGATGGGGCTACTCACCCAACGGCGACGTTTCACACTTAAAGAGCTATTGCCGCAATTGCGACTACGGAATCTTGCCATTTCCGGCTGATTTCAAAGGTGACGTTGAATTCAAGTGTTATGAATGTGGCTTGTCGGAAGAAGTGGCCGGAAATTGGATAACTCTCGTATCAAATCAGATAAAGAGAAAAATTCATACCGGAAAATGGCGCTATGGGATCGCGCCGTCCGAATAAGTGCGTATGCCCGAGTGACTAGTGCGATTCGGGCCGGTCTCCTTCACCGCTGCCGGGTCGACTTCAATCTGGGCGGCAGGGGTGGTATCTGTCCACCTGGGCCAGGACTGCGTACCCGCGGCTATTTGACCGGGGCGCAGCAATTCCCACAATGGGCTAATTGCCAGTCTATACGCCACAGTCAGGCGCACCGTCTGGCGAGCAAAGGTGGCCAGCGTATTTCCCCTTCACCGCACTTTTAGAAAGGGACAACGAATGAAATGCTGGATGCTTGTGGGCTTCATTGCGATGGCTACTGTTGGAGTAGCTAAAGGGCAGCCGATTTTTTTCAGCCTCAATGTTGATCCGAACGGCGATGATGAACTTGTGAAGGTTGACGCAACGACCGGGCAAGTGGATGTGATCGGGTCGCTAGGTCCCAATGTGCAACTAGATTTCCCCAGTCTCGCTGTGCTGGATGGACGTGTGTTTGTCGTACATTCAACTTCGGCAGGTGACCCTGTGGAATTGCTTGAACTTGACCGATCTAGTGGAGCGGTCTTGTCATCAACCCAGATCAAATTGGCAGGGAATCCAATTCCGATTGTTGAGGGCTTTGATTCATACGGTGGACAGCTCGTAGTCAGCTACGGTCTGACATCTGGCGGTGGCGCTGGTACACGAAGCAACATTATTGGGAATCTTGCACTCGACGGCACGATCAGCAATTCTGTCACGTCGTCCCCGAAGACGATTTAGACGGCTTGGCCGTTGACAGCCAAGGCAGGTACTTCGGTGCCGACGCAAGCTCTCCAAGGTGCGGTTCGGAAATCCGTTCAGTCAGTTTGAGTCCGCCAGCAACAACGCTCCTCGCCACAATAGGTTCTACAGATACCGATATCGTTGACCTTGCGTTCACTGATTCGGGATTGCTATTCGGTCTCGATGTGGCGGGCATAGACATCGGTTTGCCAAGGCGAATATATCGAATCGACCCGGTGACAGGCAATTCACTTGGGTCGGTGCCTGTAGACTCGTCCTGGCATTTGAGGGGACTGGCCTTCGTGCCGGAGCCGGCGAGCCTGGTATTGCTCTATCTGGCTGGTCTAGGTGGAGTTGCCGCTGCGCTTGCGGGTGCATGGCTAATGGCGCCGTTCGGGTCACTATCCTTCACAGCCCGGCGTGTAACCACCGGGCCGGACAGGCCGGGCCACTACTTGGGGCTGGCGGCCCTTAGACGTGGACAATTATTTCCACTTCCTAGTATAGCGTCGCCGGACCTAGTGGTAAATCAAATTGCGTGGCAGGTAGGCTCGCAAATCTCCAAGGGCTTAATAATACCCCCATCAATACCAAACTCGGAGCGCCACCCATGCCCGAAGAGAAAACCTGTTTTGTGATCTCGCCAATCGGTGAGACTAGTTCAGACGTCAGGCCGACGAGCCGATCAAGTTCTGAAGTACGTGATCAAGAGCCGGCTTGTGCCAAGTGCGGCTACACGGCAGTTCGAGCGGATAAGATTTCCGAACCAGGCAACATCACTAGCCAAGTGATTCAACACGTGCTGGAGGATCCGATGGTAATTGCGGACCTCACCGGTTCCAACGGCAATGTGTTTTACGAATTCGCGATCTCGTCACGCCATAAAGAAGCCATTCGTCCAACTGATACAGGAAGGCGAACGCATTCCTTTCGACATCCATGGAATGCGTACCGTGGACGTAAACCACCATGATCTGGACAGTGTCCACAAGGCGGTAGAGGAAATTGAACGGCAGATCAAGTCTGTCGATGGCAAACCTCCAGAACAGATTGAGTCACCGATTACCGTGGCACTCGACTTTCAGACGCTTCGGCAAAGTGGCGATCCCAAGGAGCGATCCATTGCGGAGTTTGCCAGTGCGATTAATGAAATTCGGACCGGCGTGCAGATCCTCATGGATTTGTCGCCTTGTTGAAAAACGGCAGGCGGAATCGGACTACAACATGGCCGACGAAATCAAGCGTCTTAGTGCATCGGTCACGGAAACAGAAATTGCCCTTAATGACTTGTACAAGCGATTCGCGGAGGAATGACAGAAAAACTTAATCGTCGAAAACCGAAATAAAGGGCCAGCCCGACTGCGGCCAAACAGGAGGAAGCCACCAGTCGGGCTGGGGCTCACGCACCGGCAAGCGGCTGTACAGCTTGCCGGTGCGGAGTCGCGCGTCGGGAGATGTTCGACGCCCCTCATTCTAAAACTCCCACACGGGTTGTCCCAACGGAGTCGGGCGGTCAGAGTAAAGCACGTTGCCGATATCGCAGTTGCTCACTGGCTCGGGCTCGGCCACTGGTTCATCATCCCAATCGGCTGGCCAAGGCACGGCTTGCCGTTCGTGGTGCGGTTGCAGTTCAACACACGCTCGGGTTCGTCTTGGGCTTCCGCCGTGCTCATCCCACGACGGCTGGCCAAGTGGACTTGGTGGGTTGCAATTGCAGGTCAAGTCCGCCGTTGCCAGTCGCAGTTGCAAGATCGGCATTGTTGATGCCGCAGCCGTCCATCACGCTACAAGCACCGCGCTGATCATCAACGAACATCGCCAAGTGGTCAGGGCGGATGTCTACAACAGAAGCGGTATATTCTTGCCGTTGTGAATTCCTGGGATGTCATCGTAGCCACTGCGATAGCCGGTACTCAATTCAACTGCGTCACCACTCTCAATCTGCCATAGCGACACCGGGAGCAAGGTCGTTCAGCTTTTCAATGTCCAGCCAAGCCTCGCCACGTCAGACGGCCATCGCGGACCTTGGCATTAAACACCTGCCCACACCAAACCGGTTGATAATGTCGGGCGACCTTCCGCTACCGGGAGGATGGCCAAGCAAATATGGCACGCCGTTCCAGTCCTCGGCATTGCGTGCGATTTCTTCTTCGCTGTGGAACAACGGGCCATGGCTGCCGTTAACACACCGGGTACGATCATAGTCATGGGTACAACTATGTGTTCCCGACCGTTAAGAGTGGCACGGCGGGAACTGCCAACGCGGTTCACGGTTTGGTGTTGGTAGTTGTTTGTCATTGTTTCAGGGTTCCTTTCAGTTTTGGGATGGGGAATGGTGTGTAAGGATCACGAGTGGCAATGCGCGCGGATATTTCGTCCAAGAGTTGGCGGGCTTCCTGCTGCTGTTTTGCGGCTGCTTCTTGCCTGGCCCGTCGGGCAGCAATTTCTGGGTCCAACTTTTCCAAGATTTCATCTAGCTCGGCAAGTCGTTGCTCTAGCTTGGCGATGCGTGCGCGGCCACGCCCTTCCTGTTCTTTCCAATCCGCTGGCGGTGGCGGGCAAAAGCTGGGCGACATTAGGTGATGTTGCGCTTGCTCCTGGACTCCCTTCATAAAGCTATAGAGGGCATCTTGCTCCTGCCGTAACTTCTCCGCCACGTACCGACGTCGTGCCTTACCATTTTCAACCGGATGAAGGGCGGTTCTTGTCCACCAAAGCCGATGTCGTGTTTGTTGCGACAGTGGCACCATCCCGGAACAAGATGCGGCTGGTTCTGTCCGTCCGGTCGAAGCAGCACGTGCGTCTTCTTCAACCACGATGTAGTCGCCGTGTCGGCGGCAGAACGACGCAAAGGTTTCCGTGGATGTGGTAATCTCGCAGCGTGGTTTCATCCAATCTGGCTGTACTGCTCAGTCACGGCACTTGCTGCGTCAGCAACTTCCAATTCAGCTTCTTGTTTTCGTTTGGCCATTTTTCTATCTCCTTGTCATGGGGTTAAAGATTTACGAACAGCGCCCGACAAGCGCATCAGTTGTTTCCACTCTTCTTGGTCGTCGTCTGGCTCTTGTAGTCGTTGCTCCTCGCGCTTGTACTCCGCCAATCGCAGTTGCCACCAATCAATAGGTGCGCTGTTGTTACCGGCACCGAATAGCGGGCGAAGGACGACCGGCGCATTACCGGCCAACTCGTGGGCGAGCAGCAAGGCCAAGGCGAATGCTGAAAAGGTATCGCCGTGACCTTCGCCATCGCGGGGCGAAGTCAGTCGGACGCCATAGCTCTTTTCTTCCACGCGCAGTTTATGGAGGTCACGGCGTAAGGGCTCGCAGTCGTACAGTTGCACCCGGCGGTCATTGAAGCATTCGATCGTGAGGGTCGCTTGTGTCGCGCAGGTTGCTGGGCGTTGGAGGTAGTTCACGCATCCAAGGTTGGGTGCCATAGATCCGCCGTTGATTGCGGCCGGTAGCGGCTGGAATCTGCTTCCAAGGTTTGGGCCAAGTGTTCCATTTGCCACGGGTCAAAGCCAACAAATTCCAGACCCGAATTGCTGGTCCAAATCCAGCAGATACTTTTCAACTGCGAGTAGGTCAATCTTCGCACCCAACGTTGGACGCCACAGTTTGTTCTGTGCCAAACGGATGCGACCTGCCTTGCCGCCCTTGGGCACTGCCAAAACGACGACCGCAGCGCAGTCGCGGACCAACCCCAGATCAACACCAGCACAGAATATGAAATCGCGTTCATTGCCGGACATGGGTTGTAGGTCTGGCAGGAAGGCTTGGTCAATGGTGCTGGGGGAAAGTGCATCGCCGCCACCGGAGGACCACTGGTTGTCCCATAAACGAGCGTAGGCAATGGCAGGCAACATGCGCCGTTGCTCATCCAAGCGCGCGGCTGTAAGCCATGATGCGACTGGTCCGTCGAGGCGGGAGAAGTGCCACGCTTCATCAGTGCGCGCTATCTCTCGGATACCCCATTGCCAACTGTCAATGAATCCCGCGTTACTGATACAACACAACAGACAGTTCGCACGCTTGGCTGCGGAACTGAGGATGGAGTGCCATAGACTTCCGTCACCTTGCCAATGCACGAGTTCGTCAGCCACGATTAGATCGGGCAGGATTCCGTAGCTAGCTGCCGACGTCGGATGTAAAGGTATCCATCCGGCTGCCGTTGCCGGGATGACCTTTGCTATGTTGGCTACACTGGTTTTCTGCACGTCCAACAAGCGACCGAGCCACGGATTCAAACGCAGAATCGTAAGCATTGCATCGCGCAACAATGCAGCTTGGTCCTTATCCGCTGCGAACGCATAACCTCTGATGGGCCGGTTGGAAAACGCCAAAGCATAGGAACAAGTAACGGCGAGGTCTGTAGTTTTGGAATGACCGCGTGGACGCTCCAAGTAATGCGCGCATCTTGCGCTTTGCACGTCACTGCGTCCGGTACAACGCATTAGCGCTGGATCAAGACGGGCAAAGTCATCACGCTGCCACGGTTCCATCACGTCACCGAACCTACGCGCTACGCCGTCTACGTCCAGCAGCAAGTCGTCACGGAAAGCGCTGGGGTCAGTCGCATACTTTTGATAGGTCTTGGTGTCAATCATTGTTGGTGTCCACTGCTTTGCCATTGGATGATGGTAGCGCGTCTATCGTGTTCCAGGGGTCAGGTGGTGGTGCGTCAATCTTCAGTTGCATGAGGGCCTTGTTCCGCACGGTTTTGCTCCGCAGGATTTGTTCGCTGGCTTTGATGATGTCACTAGACTTCATCTTGGAGAGCCTCGAACGAAGCAACCACTGACACACCCGCGCGTGTATTTCCGCAGTGGCACATTCGTCTATTAGGTGCGCTTGCGTGGCATTGACTTCGCCGTGCGCTTGTATGCAGAGGTCTTCCAAGTATGCGCCGGTACTTGTGCGTTTTGCAATTGCCGACGCATCGTGTTGGGCAACTCGCCGAGCGTAAGGCGGCTGATAGTCACCCCGTTTTTCGTCGCATTGATGTTGAATGCGGGCGGTCCACTGCGTCCCTTTTTGCCGCCACTGTTGTGCTTTGCCGTACCATTAGTGGGGGTATCTGGTACGGGGGCTATGGGCCGTAGGCGTACCCGTGTCCCGCAAGGGCTTTTTGGGCCTGTTTATACTACCGTTGGTAGTGCGTGCCTTAGAAGGAATGGCCATAATACACTATATATACCGTGATTTATTGGGTAAGCGATGCCGGTGGTTATAACCGGTGCCTATCAAATAACCGGTGGTTGCAGGGTTTTGATTTAGGGGCTGAGAAGTAGTATACATACGTATCTTTTTCACTATCATTAAACCTACCAGTGGGGGTCATTATTCTGGGGTTAAAACGTCTAGCTGTTTGGCCAACGACAACATCGCGTCACGTTCGGTTGCGTAGTCTTCGGGGGCATAGAGCAAGTCGTCATCACCGGAGATGCACCATCCCCACATCCTGCCGCGATGTTTGAAAACTGTGACCGTAGCCTCTGCGTACAATCGGGAAAGGTTTCCTCTACCCGCACGATGGAAACCAGCGACGAACTCGGAAAACTCTTTCTCGCGTGTTGTTTTGGTTGATGGCATTACCTTGATACTCCCCGCCTTCCCCGGCCTTTTCTCTGGTCCAACTGTTGTTTCCAATCTCGCTCTAGTACCTGTAGCCGGTCTCGTCGCTCGTTGTAGGGCTCGTCCGGGTGAAACTCCCGGAGCATGTCAGCCACATCACCACGGAATCCGCAGTCGGCGTTCCAACATTTGGCCCGGTGTTTGAATAAAGGTTTATCGGGCAGTGTGTGGAAGCTACGATGACCGCAGCAGGGGCAGGGCCAATACGACACACCGTTGCCGAGTGTGCGTACCGGCTTGCCAAGGTAAGCGGCCAAAATAAATTCCAGTAGCGTTGTCATGGTTCGCGGTAGTTGCCGAGTGGGTAACCGGGTAACCGTCGGTAACCAAATCGCCTGGTTACCCAAAATAGCCTTGTTTTGTAGTGGTTGTCCGTTGGGTAACGGGGTAACGCGGGGGTATAACACGGCGGTCGTGTTGTGCCTACCCGTTACCTAGTTACCTGGGCCGATTCTTGGTGATTTTGGCTTGTTTTATGGGTGTTTGTGGGTAACGGGCGGCTCAGTTACCCTTAGTTATCTAGTTACCTTGCAGTTGCTCCACGGTGGGCAGGACATCCCATTCAAGGCCGTCAGCCCACTCGTAAATCGCCGGGCTCTTGCCTCGCCGCCGGATTAGTACAGGTCACCAACTCGGCCTTCATCAAATCTTTCAGTAGGTGGTGCGGTCCCATCTTGCTCTTGTAGCCCATGACTTCGGCGACCTCCTTCGTCGTGAAGGTCGTTGCCGTAATTTCGGCTGCGAGCTTTTCTGCCTTCTTAAATTTCTTCCCGATACCAATCGCCGAATGGATGGGAGCCAAGAGCAAGCTCCGGGCAAGGGCGTAATCGCCAAGCGTCGCCAGCAAGCAGCCGTCTTTCTCTTTGCGCGATGCTGGTGCAACAGCACGATAGACTCAACGACCGTCAAGACCTGTTGGATGACCCGGCGGGACTCTACCTTCTTGGCGGGCATTCGGGATGCCAGGATTTCCCAATACGGAATGCGGACATGGCACTGCCGGAGCGAGTTCTGGAATTCGTGGTGGGCGACGATGATGTCCGTCAGGTCCGTGTCCCTGCGGCGCGGGTCATAGTTGCTCGCCGTGGCCAGCATCACGGCCCGAGTTTGCTCGGTGCTCTCGTCCAAGTAGACTTGCAACATTCGGTTTAGATCTTCTTCAAAGATTGACCCCGCAGTCGTACTCTCAGCGTAGGCAATCGGTCCTTCCCGCGCTGACGCTCAGTAACCCACCGACCGCCACCTACCCCACCCGGCACTGAGACCATCCGAGATATCTTTTTCTCGCTGAGCAGTTGGCGAATCATGGCGTTCTGGTTGTGCACGATGTCGTCGTTGGAATGCTTACGCTCACCCGAGATTAGAATTTTGTGCCGGAAGAAGTTCTCGTCCGTATTGAACAGAGAGGCCGGCGTGTACGTCATGGATTCTATTTTTGCCTCTGCCTGGAAAAAACTCGGCGACGCGATACAACAGAAACGACTTACCCGTGCTGGTGTGCCCACGAGTTACGATTGCTCCGGGACTGGGCAGCAACCGGCTAGTGAACACGAGGTAAACGAGCAGGGCATTGTCTGCTTCTCCCACGACACCGTTGGCGGCTATGTCATCCAAAATTCGCTGCACCAAGTTTGGGTCAGAAGCGAGGTCCGGCACCTGCCCGCTCTTAGTAAAGCGAACAGGCACCGGTAGCCTCGACTGGGGGCGGGGAGTATCGGCGTTCGCGTGGCCGTTTCGCTCTTCCGGCTTCAGTTTGAATGTGGACTTGGGCACGCGGAAACCTACTTAATGAATTCGATCACGTCGGTCGGCTTACGCCGACGCCGCGTTTTTGGTGCTGGTGGAGCGGACTCTCGCATTGCCTCAAACTCGGCGATGTGTGCTTCGGTGATACGATACCGAGCCCGCTTTTTTCCAGCGTCACGACCGCAGTTCAAAAATCTGAGCTGGCCAGAGGCGAGCCAATGCAACACCGTGTGCTGCGACACGCCATACCGCTCTTGGATGTCCTTGACGCTGTAGGTCATCGCGACAACGGCTCCCTCTGCGCCTTGTCGTATCCGACGATGATGCCTAGCCGTTGCAACTGCCGCTTGCATTCGGCGGCTCGCTCAAAGTCACCTGCGCTCGCGGCTAATTTCCAGCAGCGCAAACGAGTAGGTGGGCGACTCAGCGTGATTTTGCGGGTGCTGTTACCGACAACATGGCCGTTTCTCCTTGGGCTGTTGCCGGAGAATACGGAGTAAGGTAACCGTGAGGTAACGTGCAAAAGATGCGGCAAAACTAGCCGGCTAGCACAGAAAAATTTTGTAGGTAACCAAAAAGGTAACGCTACCTTGCCGTTGGGTGTTGGCGAGTTGGATGTGGCAGGGGGCTGGTAGTATGTACTACTCCGCGACCGCGCGTTTCGGTACGTTTTGGGCCGTTTTGCGTCAGCCGCCCAACTTATAGAAAAGCCTGAAACACGAGGCGAATGTGGCGATTTTAGTGATAGTGGACGATTGCCCAGTTAGGCTT
>CAWKBR010000023.1:0-261319 GCA_963847875.1 uncultured Planctomycetota bacterium
CTTCGGCCGGGACCTGCTACCGGTCTTTCCGCTCAGCCGCTGAGCGAGAAACAAGCACCACGAGGAGGCTGTCTGGGCTAGAGGAAACGAAAGCCGACAGATCGCCGCAGATCCACGGTCAGCCCAGAGCGCAGGCGTCAACGTCAGCGCTCTGGGCTGCCGCCTGTAGATGCGGCCGCCCGCAAGCAACCGCCGCCGAGCAGCACGCCTCAGCCCACCGACTTGGACAACTAGACCGACAAGCTGCACTCAAACGTCCCGTCGCGACCAGGCGATACCTCACGCTTACCTCGCTGCGGGACCTCCCCCGGCCTTACACGGTCGGGAACGGCATCCGTGACCAGGTTCGGCGGCACCATTCAGTCGCGCCTGTCAAGTTGACGACACACGACGGTGCGCCGAGCCTGTTTTCATCCTGCAGCAACCAGCCAAGACCGGCGCTAGATGCTCCGGCCATAGACAGCCGGACTGACAAACACCGCCCCCGTCCTCGCCGCTCCCGCGTGGCAACGACAAGGCAAAGGAAACTCAGGCCGATTGCTGCCAGTGAGCGGCCGGCCGTGGGGCTAACCCGAAGCTAGACGGATGACGGTGGCCTCGAGCGGGCGAAGGTGCAACGGTTCCAGTTCGACCTCGTCGCCGCCAGGTCCTGCGCTGGACAGCAGTCGATCACCGCGCCCGGTTAGCTGCGGATCGGTGTAGCGGCAATCGGAGTTGCTGAAGTTGGCCGCGATCAGCACGTCATCGGTCAGGTCGTGGCGGCGGTAGGCGTAGACGTAAGGGTCAGCGGCGCACGGTCGGTATTCGCCGGCGCGCAGCACGGCAGTGTCGCGCCGCAAGTGGATCAGCTGCCGGTAGAGGTTCAACAGCGAGCTGGAGTCGGTCAGCTGGTCGGCGACGTTGACCGTGGCTGCGGTCGCGGGGATCGGCAGCCACGGATCGCGGGTGCTGAAGCCGGCGCCGGGGCTGCCGTTCCACTGCATGGGGGTGCGACAGCCGTCCCTGCCGTCTGGGTCTGCTGCCTGCTCGGGCGGGACGGGTCCGTCGGTCATCCCGATCTCCTCGCCGTAGTACAGGAACGGCGTGCCGCGCAACGTGAGCAGCACGGTGGCGGCGACTTGGGCGCGGGCGACGAAATCGCCAGGGCCGCTCAGCCGGCTGGTGGCACGAGACAGGTCGTGGTTAGACAGGGCGTAGGCCGGCCAGGCGTGCCTGGGTAGCGCCGTTTCGATCGCAGCGATGGTGTCGCGGTAAGCCACTGCCGAGAACGGCTGCTGCCACAGAGGGAAGCAGAAGGCCAAGTGCAGCTCGTCGCCATCGCCGTAGTAGCAACCCAACCGGGTCGAGTCGGCGATGCCGACCTCCCCTACCGCGACCCGATCGTCGTAGGCATCCAGTGTCTGACGCAGCCCGCGCAGTATCTCGTGCACCGGCGGGTAGTCGATGTGCCGGAAGCGGCCACGCACGTTCGGATCGAGGTAGTACGCCGGCCGGCCAGCACCGCTGGGTTGTTGCGCAGCTGCGAGTCCTTGCCAAGCCGGTGCGCCGCATCGATGCGGACCCCATCCACGCCGCGGTCCAGCCAGAACCGCAACACCCCGATCATCGCCGCACGAACCTCTGGGTTGTGCCAGTTCAGGTCCGGCTGCGCCGAGCCGTAGGAATGCAGGTAGTACTGGCCGCTGGACCTGTCGAGCGTCCAGGCCCGCCCGGTCGCGGCAAACGCGCTCGGCCAGTTGTTCGGCACTCCGCCGCCCGGAGCCGGGTCGGCCCACACGTACCAATCGCGGCGCCGACTCGAGCGACTCGAGCGGGCGTCGCGAAACCACGGATGCTGATCGGATGTGTGGTTCGGCACGTAGTCGACCAGCACCCGGACCCCCCGCTCATGCGCTGCCGTCAGCAGTGCGTCGAAGTCGGCAAGCGTGCCGAAGGTAGGGTCCACCGCGCAGTGATCGCTCACGTCGTACCCAAGTCGACCATCGGCGAGGCGTAGAACGGCGACAGCCAGATCACATCGACGCCCAACGACTCCCGCGCGCCGGCCAATGATCCAGTTGCGCGCAGATGCCAGCCAGGTCACCGACTCCGTCCCCATTCCCGTCCGCCCAACTGCGCGGGTAGATCTGGTAGACCACCGCCTCCCGCCACCACGGCCCACCAGACACTGCTGCTCCGCTCGCCACCTGCCCGACGATAGACGGCCATCCGCAAACAAACCACGACCAGTGGTCCGCCAGGCGGCCGAGCTGGAGATCGCGGTCGTGGCGTTGCGATCCGTGCATCGCCAACGGCCGCGCGATGACGATGTCGCCGACTCAATCGTGAGCGGGCGCCCGCGCGTTCGCAGCAAGAGCAATCGTCGGACGTTCGATCTGGGGAGACGTTGACCGCGAGGATCACGCCCTGGTAGATCGGCGATGATGTCTCGGCGGGTAAGGTGCCCGGTTGGTCGATGTGTGGTTGTTCTCGAGCTGCGGATGCGGTGGGCATGAGTCGCGCTGCCGACGAGCGGCCCGGCCGAGCGCAATCTATGAGCGGGCTGATGGCATGACGAGGTTCGCCATTCTCCGTCGTCAGCTCGCGAGTACAGCCCGAATACGCTCTGCGGTCGCCGCGAGCTCCTCGTTGGCTGCGGGGCTGGCGCGTCGAAAATCGATGTCGTTCACCCGGTCAATCGGCACGAGGTGGATATGTGCGTGGGGAACCTCGAGCCCGATGACGGCCATGCCAACTCGGGTCGCTTGGCTGACGTGTTGAATCGCCCGCGCCACCGGCCGTGCGAACAGGAGCAGCCCCCCTAGCAGCGAGTCCGGGAGATCAAACAAGTCCGGAACCTCGGCTTTCGAGATGACGAGGGTGTGTCCCTCTCGGATCGGGCGGATATCGAGGAACGCCAGGAAATCAGAGTCCTCATGGACGATGTGGGCCGGAATCTCGCGCGCCACGATGCGACTGATATCGACGGCATCGGTTAGGAACCGTAGCCGGCCTTGAGCGGGAACGGCAGCAGCGCGAACCTCCTCACATCACGGACCGGATGCTCGGGCAGAGGGAGACATTCGGTGAGCGCATTCGCGGCACGCTGGAGGAGCTCGTAGACGGACAATTCGCGCGTAACCGCGCTCGCTCCAGGATGAGGTCGTCATCGGTCGCCGAGTCCTCGAACTGCGACCAGTGTTCGATGGCTGAGAATCCCTGCGCGCTCGTCGAGAAGATCGCGGAGCGGTATGTTCGCGCGCAGGTGCCAAGGCCCTCCCAGCACTCGGGCGGCTCCTTCGCACCGTCCCCGCTCGCGGTTCGCGCGATCACGCCGCATGCTCCGGCGGCCTCGAGGAGGCGAAGATTGGCCAGCAATCGCGAACGTGCTGCACCTGATCGGTCCGAGTTGACTGGGCGGCGGTCTGTCGTCCTCCGGCGTGAGCGTCTCGGGCGTCGGACCACGGAGGCCACCGTCGCCGCGTGATACGGCGAACTTCACGCACGAAATCGCTCACCGATCCGTTCCGCGATCTTCTCCGGCGCATGGTCGATGGCGCCCTCCCAGTGCAGCCGCTCGAGGAACGTCGAGTCCGACCGGTAGAACGGCTTGAGGTTCGAGCGGCAGGCGATGCGGAGATGAGCGGATACCCGGCGCTCCCCGGCGGCGCACCGTAGATCGCCAGGTTGAAGCTCTCGAAGCCCATCTCGGCGTACGCGTTCAGAGTGAGCGTCAACCCATGCGCGAGCTCCTCGATCAGATCGTCCTCGAGCTCCGCCGGCGACGCGACGCCCTCCGCGAACGCCCGCAGCTCGGCCGGCGCGATCGGTGCGAAGCTCACGAGCCACTCCACACGACCTGTGTTGCCGAGGAGACGCTCGCCGGCCCGCCGCTCCGCCTTCAGGTAGGCCTCGAATCGCGTCGCCGGCACAGCGGCCAGCATGCGCTGCATCGTCGTCGGCTCGGAGTCGACGATGCCCTGCAGGTGGGGGTGAAACAGCGAGCTTCCCGACGGAAGCATGTGGTTCGCGTTGATCGAGGCCCAGCGAGACTCCGGATCGGCCGCCACGACGGCCTTGTCGTATCTCACCTGGGTGGTCAGGTTGTCGGTCATGAGACGGTCGGTGATCCGATCAAGCGGCAGGTAGTGCAGGCGCGGCGAGTACACCGAGACGCAGCTGTGGCACGAATAGGCGTGTAGGTTCGGGAACAGCACCGCCTCACCGCGGGTGATGCGGCCATCGTGATGGTCCGCCGGCGGCAGCCTCGGCGTGAGCCTCCCGATCTGCTCCCGGCAGAACGGGCAGCCCGGCTGGCTTTCCTCCGCGAACGCTTCCAGGTCGAAATCGTTCGGCGGCATCAGCCCCCGGTTCGGGAGGATCCGCGACGTGTGCCCGGTCAGCGGATCGACGCGAACCTCGATCGGCGTGTGGGCGATCTCGCCCGTGTCCGGCGCGATCATCTCAGCGGTCAGACGCCTGCGTTCAAGCTCCATGGAGTCTCCGACCAGCACGTTGGAGATTACCGCCGCCGCGGCGTCGCCCCGGCGGGCGGTTTCGCGACCGACGGGCGGAACGGCTCCTGAGGGATGCTGCCCTCGGGACCGACATTTCGGTCATCGCCGTAGCAGCCCGTGCCAATACCGGTGTCGCGCCACGTAGACGTGCTTGTGGCGCGGATGCTCCGCTCAACCGATCAGCGGCAGCGCGCGCGCCTCGTCGAGCTCGCGCAGCGCGTCTTGCATCCGCCCCGTGACGAGCTCGTAGCCCTCGTCGGGATCGCCGCAGGCGCCGCCGAGTTCCTCGCGCAGGTCGATCGGCGGGAGCACCTCGATCGAGATCTTCGCCGGCAGCGGAAGACGTCCCGGGAGGTCGAGCACCGTGAAACCCCACGGCGGCGCGACCTGGACCGGCGCGACGTCGATCCGCAGCAGCCGGTGGAGGTGCAGCAGCCTGGCGATGCGCTCGCCCTGGCCGAGGAACAGCGCCGTCTCCTGGCCGCCGATCGAAACGACCGGAACGATTCGCACGCCGTGCTTCAACGCGAGCCGCACGAAGCCGGTCCGGTGGGCGAAGTCGATCTCGGCGGAGTGCCAACTGGCCCGGTAGGTCTCGTGGTCGCCGCCGGGATAGACGAGCAGCGCGGCGTCGCGCGCAAGCGCGCGCCGCATGTTCTCCGGCGAGGCCGGCACCGTCCCGTATGGCGTGAGCATGGCCCGGATGCCAGGCACCTTGAACACGAGGTCGTGCGCGAGCTGGAAGAACTCGCGCTCGGGGCCGAAGTGGTCGTAGAACGCGTGCGCGAAGATGAACGTGTCGGCGATGAGTGTGCCGCCCGAGTGATTACCCACAAGCAGCACCGGCCCGCGCGGCGGGATGTTCTCCAGCCCGCGCACATCAGCGCGGAACCAGACGTCGGCCATGACGCGCAGCGCGGGCTGCGTCCGCGCGATGTACTCGGGGTCACGCAGCTCGAAAGGATCCGTGGCCGGCGGCCTGTGCGCGATGTGGCGCGGGTCGGCGGCGTGGGCGACGTCAACCGATACGGCGCGCAGCACCCGCGCATCAGCGGAGACGGCACCGAGCATCCCGCTGCCACGGCGATCGCGCACGACCGCCGGAAGCTCGTGACGCTGCGCGTGACGGTCCGTGGTCTGTGGCATGCAACGACCTCCTTGGTCGCCTGCGACCATACGGGCGCGGCCTGGCTCCGCGCATCGTTACGAAGTACGGAGTGGCCGTCAGTATTCGCGATCGCGCTCGCCATACGGCCGGACTGGCACGCGCCGTGCTGGGACTATCGCTACTCGGATTCACTCGCGCTCTAAATGGACGGCTGCTGCGTCGTCGCGCCGCAGGAGCAGTCTCGACCGCACTTCCGCTTCTCGTCGTCCGATCGGCGAGCTGGCCAGTCCCTAGCCGCCAACTCGATCCATTCGCGCCGTCTGTCCCTTGTACCGGCTGGTGAACACGTGCTGGCCGCTCCTGTCCTTGCCGCGCGGGACCCAGATCCGCGGCGGCCGGAATCGGAACTCGCCCAGGAGCGATGGATTCTGCCGAGCGACGCGCCGCACACGTGTAACCGCCTCCTGGCTGGGCCGTAGATGGCGTCGCGGGCCCAGCGTTTCCGTGGCCTCCGTGAGCCCATGAACATCAACCCGACCTCGCGATCGGGAGAGGACGCCGCGCGCCCCTCCTCCAACGGCCCGTCGACCCGCCGCCGTAGGCAATCCGTCGATAAGACTCGACCTTAGTCGTGACCGCCACGAGTCCGGGCACTGGGTGGGCACAGCTGGGACTGGCCACGAGTGGGTCGCCAGATGCCGACTGCGGACATCCAATCAATTCGCTCTCGTCAAGCGACAACACATCGCTGTTATCCGCTCGCGGGCACCCCGATCCACAGTTCCCCTTGTGATCGGGGACAAACCCGCGACGCTCCACCCCAGGCCGAGCCACCCGCTTGGCGCACCGGATGTATAGACCAGGCTCAGCTCCGGCTCCAACCACCCAAACGACGGCACGTTGATCGGCACCACCTGCGCACAGGCGACACCTGATGGACTCGCACGCGGACTGAGTTACGGTTGACCGTCACGTCGCACCGGGCCCGAGACACAACCAAGAACGCAGTGCAACCGCGAGAGCATAAGTTGCGCGAGATCATGAGGTGACGTTGGGCTGGGACGATCGGCACCCCTGGACGGTCCCGGTCGAAACGCCTGTACGCGAGCGGGCGGCGAACCCTGACGACTCAGCGTTAGACGACGATCAAGCCTTCGCCCGGAAGGTCAGGAGCAGATGCGAACCGGGCGGACTCGATGGGGCGGCATTGAGGGTCACGACGTACTCCGAGCCGCCGAGCACGAAGTGACCGCCGGTGAGGCCATATACGGGGTGCTTGCTGCGTGAAACGGCCGTGACCAACCGCAGCGAGAGATTTCTACTGGTGAGTCCGATCACGACCTCGCGGCGGCGTGCGCCGCCGGCGAAGTTGATCTGCGCCTGACAGGAGCCCGCGCCGCCCTGACACCGGATCGATTGATGGCCGGCCGAGGGCGGCGGGGAGCCGAGTCCGCTGACACCCGTGGGTATCGAGAAGACGCCGTTCTGGAGAGTGGTCGTCTGTATCGTCGTTTGATCGGTGACCGTCATCGACGATCCGGCGGCCACGCCGGCATTCCCCGTGACGGTGTCGCCATCCACATAGCGGCGGTCGTAGAGCGTTGCGGTGAGCGGAGTGTCACCAGTGGGAAACAGCTCCCATCCGTTCCCAAGAACTCGGCCCCGCTGATCGCGCCCGACTGGACGACGAGGGTCTGGTCCCCGAGAACCGAGCCGATGCCGTCGTACACACCGCTGGTGTAGAAGATGGTGGGCCAGATGCGGGAGTTCGCCGCGACGTCGCTCACCTTGTAGTCGAACTCGGTGGGTACGGTCGGAGGCACCGGAGTTCCCGCGGCGGCGGTGGCATGGTGATCTCGGAAGGTCACGATCAGATGCGAGCGCGGCGGACTGGAGCGGGCAGCGTTGAGGGTTGCGACGTATTCCGAGCCACCGAGGACGAAGTGACCGCCGGTGAGGCTGTATATGCGGGGTGCTTGCTGCGTGAAACAACTCTGACCGACGGCAGCGAGAAGTTGGCAGCGGTGAGTCGGATCACGACCCGCCGGTGACTCGCGCCGCCAGCGAAGTTGATCCGCGCCCGGCACGAATGCGTTCCGCCGCGACAGTCGACGAAATGGTATAGGGCCGAGTCGGCGCAAATAACCGGGTAAATGTCCCCTACATTCACCTCCACCGCTGCAAAGTGCCGCGTCTCCCAATGCGGACAGATTTGGCCGTCCGATTACCCGCATCTTGCAACTGGATGATCTCTCGAATTCGTTCGTTCGGGGCCATCAATGACCGCCGAGCGACGAAACAGTCCCACTGAGGAACGGCCGGGTTGCAGAAGCTGCACTAGGGAGAGAACATGGCCGAAGGACTGTCTTCGGCAATCACGGCAGAAGCAAACAAGCAAACAAAGGGCAGGTCTCTTTTCTAATTGTGCGCCGGAAAGGGTTTCGCGGCAGGCCACGCCGGGTGGCCGAAAATAGATGCTAGGCACTCGCTCCCATTGTGATACAAATGAACATGTGCAGGAGGTGCTGGTTGGGCGTAACGCGCGACTGACAACTAGCGCCTGCCTTTGCTCTTTGATTCCATGAAAGAAGAGGTCCTCCTGGTGTTTAATACGGTGTAGTTTTCGTGAACTCACCAAAACGCCGAGGAGGACCCGATCATGTTGTATCTTGGAATCGATCAGCATCGCAAGCAATTGACCGTGAATTTACGAGACGAAGAGGGGACGACGCTCGTCCGCCGGCAGGTCAGCACAGAGTGGGTTCGAGTGCGAGCCTTCCTGGGGGAGATACAAGCTGCGGCGGAGTCGCACGGGGGTTTTCTGGCGATGGTCGAGGTCTGCGGATTCAATGATTGGCTGCGCAAGCTGCTCGGCGAGTACGGCTGTCGCCAGATCGTGCTGGTCCAACCTGCCGGGCGATCTCGCAGGAAGACGGATCGGCGTGACGCCAACCTCCTGAGCGAGCAGCTGTGGCTCAACCGCCATCGCTTGCTCTCAGGCCAGAGTGTGCATGGCTTGCGGCGGGTCACGTTTCCCAATGAACGCGACGCCCAGGATCGCCAGTTGACGGCCCTCCGCCAGCGACTGGTCCAATGGCGCACGAAGACGATCAACAAGGTGCAACACATTCTATTAAAACACAACCTGCAACAAGAGTGCCCGACCAAGGGGATCAAGTCGAAACGGGCTCGCCAGTGGCTCGCAGAACTTTCTTTGCCGGAGATCGATCGTTTGGAGTTGAATCTGCTACTGGCGCAATGGACCGTCTGGGACGAGCAGCTACGAGCAATCGAGCAGCGAATTACCGAGCGGCAAGCGGCCCATCCGCTCGCGCCGCTGGTGGCCACGATGCCCGGCGCGGGTGCCTCGGGGAGCCTGGCGTTGGCGTCGCGGATGGGGCCGATCGAGCGCTTCCCGACGCCCGGCAGCTTGGCCAACTACTGGGGGCTCACTCCCGCTTGCCGTAATTCCGGTGAGGCGACCGACCGGCTTGGTTCGATCACCAAGCAAGGCAGCAGCCTGGCCCGGTTCCAACTCAGCCAGATGGTGATGCACGTCCTGCGGAAGGAACACTGGATGAAGAATTGGTATCGGCGTATCAAGAGCCGCCGCGGAGCGAAGATCGCTCGGGTGGCGGTGATGCGGCGATTGGCCACGATTTTGTGGCACATGGTGACGCATCAAGAGCCGTATGTTGTCGGCGGGCCATGTCCGGGCACATAACCCCCCGGCACATCCAAGAGCCCACCCAATCATTTTCCAGAACAACCCCTTGGAGCCAAAAGACAGTCGCGCAGGTTGCATCGGCTGGTGCTGCTTTCGAGAAGCACCAAGCCCTCGCCGCACGGGCCAGTCTGAAATTGCCAATGGCTCGGTGCTTATGTGCCGAGCGTCTATTTGATTGAGACGGCCCGTTGCCGGCGAGGTGGTCGCAACAGAATATTCCGTGTCGAGCTGTCGCAAGCTCGAACGGCCGCCCACGAGCGGACGGATCCACGAAGAGATGGATGGGGATGCAGCCCACAGAAAAGAAGGCTGCGAACAGCCCGCCAAAGACCTCGACAACCGAATTCACCACCGAATCCGAGATCACCAAAGACACAAAAAACACCGCCTGCCACAACGCGGAACGCTGAACGTACGTCGCCAAGAGACTTGACCCCACGAATTCTTTCAGGGATGGCAATTCGAACCGGCGCACACCGCAAACGCTTGTTTGACGGAGGTCGCTCGATGCTAGCCGGCGTGGAACCCCGCGCGGCCGCGCTGCCGGTGCGCGCGGAGCGTTTTTTTTCGCGCTCCGCAAAGCAGGGCGCGCAAACAACTTGGCGTCTTCGGCAGAAACTTGACGTCTTCGAGTGAATCCCGAGGATTTTTCCCATCGGCACGTCGGCGAAACTTGCCGCCTTCGCACCGGATGCCGTCTGGGAGAGCCCCGTTGACAAAGTGCCAGCCGAATGGGCGAATTGACTGGGAGGCGAACCAGTTCATTCGGAGATGTTCCGGCGCAAGATGAGTTTTCACGTCATCTTACTCCTGATGGTGGCATTCGCGACGTTTATCATCGCTCCGATCGCGCTCCTGTTGACGGCCATCGGCCACTTCCGCCACAAGGCCAGCGACCGCCCGGGCGGCGGCGGTGGGCTCTCGAACGCGGTCGGCGGCACGATGCTCGAGTTCGACCGGTTGCTCGCCCGCCCGTCGGTCGAGCACCAGATCGAAACCGAGAGCCCGGTCCTCGAAGCCGAAGAGGATGACGGCGAGTGATCGTCTGGTGGTCGGCCCAACGCAGCAGGATCGGCGTCGCAGCGCTCACCAGGCGAACACGACCCCGGTTTGGGCGCCCTGATAGAACAGGTCGCCTTGCGTGGTGATCACGTCGACGTTGGCCTGCGCGAGCGTCAGGGCCGACTGGTCGCTCGCCAGGGCGGTGCCGTTGAGCCAGAGCAGTTGGTAGCCGCCCATGAGCGCGAAGTGGCGCGTCACTTGATACGACAAGTTGACTCCGATGTCGCCCACAAATGCCACGGCGCCTTGATTCGCGCCGCCTTGCAGCACCGGGAAATCGTTGATGCGATACTGGAAGTGGTTGTCGGCGACGTTTCCGTAAATTCCCGCTTTCAGCACCGAGTTAATCGAAAGCGGACTGGTCAAGTCCCACAGTTGCAGGTCGAGGCCAAACTGGCCGCCATACAGGTGGTTGTTCGTATTCCAATTGAAATCGTTGTTCACGAGCGACAGCAAATCGATGTCGTAGTTGAGCTGCTCGCCCAGCTCGAGCCAGCGGAAGCCGGCCAGCCAGGTGACACGCTGTGTGGAGGGCACCCGCAGGTTGACTTCGGTGCTGTGTAGCTTCGAGCGGTAGGCCGCGTCGACGTCGAACAGGTTGGTCACTGTCGTGTGGCCGATGCGAATGTCGCCGGTGTCGCCGTAGTCGAAGCCGGCGTTGGAATCGACGTCGAAGTAGCGGACCTCGACGCCCAGGCCGCTGACGAACTGACGAGCGAGATAGACGTCGACGCCGCCGTCCCAGCCGAAGTCGAAGTCGCCGCCTGCCGAGACGGTGAATATGCCCCCGATCGGCCGGGCCAGCACGTCGGCCGCCGGTTTCGAGCGATCAAGGATCACGGCGCCGACACGAGCCGTCCACACTGGCCCGCAATCTGCCTCGCAGCAGTTGCACCACTCCGCCTCGTCGGAGCTAGTCAGGGCGACGAACTTGCCGTCGATATCCACGGTCGCGTCGACCGGCTCCGCGGCCGGAGTTGGTTCCGCCATCGCCGATCCGAAAACGGCACTTTCAAGCGGCGCTGCGGCTGACGCGGCACCGACCCACAAAAGAAGCAGACCAATTCCAACCGCGTGCAATGCCGCCTGCATTCTGTCGACCTCCCTGCCTCGTCGACTTTGGCTGAGCGAATCGTCCATGTTGGCCCGTTTCCGACCAGTCGACTTTCGTTGCTCATCGGCAGTTGCAGGCAGCCTGCATTCAGATTCCGTGGTCCCAAGCCTGCGATCATTTCGACCAGAGCTGCCTCGCTAACCGGCACTGCTTACCTGACCGGCAAAGACCTTGGACGTCGCAGTCAGGCTAGGCCAACGAAATAGGCGGGCGCGTCCCGTTGTCCCCGCGTTCACGGCCCGTAATATACGGGATACGGCGTCGGCTGCGGAGTCTGCAGCTCGTAGTGACCTTGGAGAAACGTCACAATGTCGATCAATTGCGCGACGGTCATCACGTCGTTGTAAACGGTCATCCGCGACTTGCCGTCCTGAGCCACGAGGCTTGGCGTGTAGCCCTGCGCCAAGCGGTGCGACGGATTGATGATCGCGGTTACCAAATCGTCGTAATGGCGCATGCGACTGACTTTCCCGCCCAACTCGACGATCACCTGGTTCGGCTCTTCGCCGGTGGGCAGGTCGACGCCCTCAACCCGGTGGCAGTCGTAACAACGGAAAGCGACGAATGCCGCTTGGCCGCGCGCCGCGTCGCCCGGCGGCAACGTAAACCCTTCGTATTCACTGGAACAGCCGACGAACAATGCCCCGACTCCCACCAGTGCCAGCAGACGAACCGTAGCCATGGCGAATCCCTCCGATGCGGGCAAGACCCTCCGCTGCGTCCGACTCCACGAGGCCCCTCTCGCTCCGCCAACTGCTGCCCGACGTCTATTATTATTGCAGACGTTTGCGTATCGGCAAGCATGGTTCGCCACGAGCCAATCGTTCACGGCAGCTCGCCGCTGCCCATGATCGCCGATAATTGCCAGTCGCGAACCGCATCGATCGGGTGGACAAGCATGAGCACGTTGAGCGTGAGGTTATCGTGGGCGATCCACAACATCCACAACTCCAGAGCAACAAACAGCCCGACGGACACTTTCCACGAAAAGCGCGAAGCGACCACAAAGCCAATGGCTGCCGACGCCAAGTCGCCCATCGAGTTGAGGATGCTGTCGCCCGTGTAGTCGAACGCGGCGGTATCCTGACGATAGCGCTCGATGATCCAAGGCGAATTCTCGAGCACTTCCCAACCCATTTCGAGCGCCAGCGCCGCGACCAATCGCCATGAGAGCGGCATTCGATTTGCAAACGGCCACAGCAGCCAAAAGAAGATCACCCCATGCAGCACGTGCGACAGAGAGTACGGATCAAGAAAATTCTGCGAAGTGCAGCGATTCCAGGCCGGGCTCCACAGCGCCAGGCCGGTCGCGCCCCACGCGGGCCGGGCTTCGAGATGGAGTAGAAAGACGAAAGCGATAATCAGAATGATCGCGACAGAAGCTGCGCGGTACGTGCACCGATCTCGCTCTTCGTTAATCATTAGATTGGTCCAATGTCGACGCCTAGTTTAGGACCGATCGCAGAAACCGGCCCGTGTGGCTCTCGGCGCAGTTGGCGACGTCTTCCGGCGTGCCGGCCGCGACCAGCCGCCCGCCCGCCGCGCCGCCTTCCGGACCGAGGTCGATCACCCAGTCGGCCGTCTTGATCACGTCGAGATTGTGTTCGATCACTAGCATCGAGTTGCCGGCGTCGACGAGGCGATTAAGTACGCCCAAGAGCCGGCGAACGTCGTCGCTGTGCAGCCCGGTGGTCGGCTCGTCGAGGATGAACAATGTGTGGCCCGCGACGGGGCGTCCCAGTTCGGTTGCCAATTTGATCCGCTGCGCCTCGCCGCCCGAGAGCGTCGTCGACGCCTGGCCGAGCGTGAGGTAACCGAGGCCCACGTCGGCGAGCGTGGCAAGCATCCGACGGATCGGTTCGTGGTTTTCAAAAAACGCGACCGCTTCGTCGACGTTCATTGCCAGCACGTCGGCGATCGACTTTGCGCGATAGCGAACGGCGAGCGTCTGCCGATTGAATCGCGCGCCGTGGCAGACGGGGCAGGGCACTTCGAGGTCGGGCAGAAAGTTCATGGCGATCCGCCGCACGCCCTGTCCTTCGCACTCCTCGCAGCGGCCGCCCTTGGTGTTAAAACTGAAGCGGCCGATGCCGTAGCCGCGCTGCCGAGCCTGCTTCGTGCCGGCGAACACGGTGCGGATGTCGTCCCACAGGCCGGTGTACGTGGCGGCGTTCGAGCGCGGCGTGCGGCCGATCGGCGATTGATCGACCTCGACGAGCCGATCGAGCTGCGAGACGCCGCGCAGGCTCTGGTGGGGCGCCGGTCGCGCTTCGGCGCCGTTGAGCTTGCGAGCCAGCGCGGGCCAAGGTTTCGACGACCAGCGAACTCTTGCCGGAACCGCTCACGCCGGTCACACACACCAGCAGGCCGAGCGGAATCTCGACGTCGACGCTCTGCAAGTTGTGCGACGTTGCGCCGGTGAGCTGCAACATCCGCGTCTTTGTCGGTTTTCGTCGCTCGGCCGGCAGCGGAATCGTCTGACGCCCCGACAGGTAGTTGCCGGTGAGCGACGATTCGAGTTTCGCCACGTCGTCCGGCGCGCCATGAGCGACTACCGTCCCGCCGCGGCTCCCCGCGCCGGGGCCCATGTCGATCAGATAGTCGCTCGCGCGCATCAGCGCTTCGTCGTGCTCGACGACGACCACCGTGTTGCCCTGCTGCTCCAGATCGCGCAAGGCCGCGATCAGCCGGTCGTTATCGCGGGGGTGCAAGCCGATCGACGGCTCGTCGAGTAAGTAAAGCACGCCGACCAGCCCCGAGCCGATGCCCGTGGCCAGCCGCACGCGTTGCCGCTCGCCGCCGCTGAGCGTGTCGGCGGGGCGGTCGAGCGTGAGATACTCGGTGCCGACGCGGAGCAAGAATTCGAGCCGGCGGATGATTTCGGCGAGGATTGGTTTGGCGATTTGCTGGTGGTCCACGCTAAGCCGCAAGCGGCGGAAGAAGTCGGCCGCCTCGGATACCGTGAGCGCGGCGATTTCGTGGATCGCCAGGCCGCCGAGCCGCGCGGCCCGGGCCTCGGGGCGGAGACGCGAGCCTTGGCAGGCGGGGCAGGGGGTGGCGTCGGCGAAGTCGGCAGGCGATGCTCCGTTCGACTTCTCTGCGTCGACGCCGTCGGCCACGCCCAGCCCGTGGCACGTCGGGCAGGCGCCGTACGGGCTGTTGAAGCTGAAGGTTCGCGGTTCGATCTCGCCGATACTCGTGCCACACTGAGGGCAGGCGTAGCGGGTGTTGAGGAGGCGTTCTTGCCAAACGACTTCTTTGGCTTGCCCTTCCGCCGAAGCGGAGTCGCCGGCAGCTTTCGCGTCAGGTGTTTGATAGACCACGAGCACCACGCCGTCGCCATGCTTGATCGCCAGCCGCACCGATTCCGCCAAACGGGGCTCGATCCCCTCGCGGATTACCACGCGGTCGACCACGGCCTCGACGTCGTGCGTCTTCTGCGCCACCAGCGGCGGCACCTCGTCGAGCGGGTAGGTGACGCCGTCGACCCGCACCCGCACGAACCCTGCCTTCTGAATCGCCTCGAATACGTCCCGATGCGTTCCCCGCCGCCCACGAACCAATGGCGCGAGGATCATCACCCGCGTCTGATCCGGCAACGAACGAATCGCTTTTTCGATCTCGGCCGGCGTTTGCTGGGCAATCGGCACGCCGCAGTCGGGGCATGCCACGTCGCCCACCCGCGCCATCAGCAGTCGTAGGTAGTCGTAAATCTCCGTGATTGTGGCGACCGTGCTCCGTGGGTTCGGATTCCCCAGCCGCTGGTCGATGGCGATCGTGGGCTGCAGGCCGTCGATGCGGTCGACGTCGGGCCGCTCCATCTGGTCGAAGAATTGCCGGGCGTAGATCGACAGGCTCTGGATATACTGCCGCTGCCCCTCGGCCAGCAGCGTGTCGAACGCCAGCGAGCTCTTGCCGGAGCCGCTCACGCCGGTGATCACCACCAGCCGATTGCGCGGGACGTCGACGTCGACGTTCTTCAGATTGTGCGTCCTCGCCCCGCGGACGGAGATGGTCGAATCCATAAAGTCGCGACGGCCGATCGCGAGTGCTCCTGTTGGTGAATGGACGCAGTACTCAAACCCATCAGGCTAACACAAGGCGCAGCGGGGGTCGAGTGTTCCAAGTGCTGCTGACGTGAGATAGGTGAACGCAAGCCCGCTCTTGTCAATGACTTGTGTCAACAAGTTCGATTCCAAAGCGGGCGGCTCGCGTTGCCGCGGAGGAGTCGCGAGTACGTCACTCTGGTAGCTGGTAGCCGCGCCTCAGCCAGCGGAGAGAATCCGGCAGGATCGCGCCGCCGTAGTTGCCGATGTGGGCGCCTTCGCCGTAGACGAAGCCCACGTCGTAGTCGCGGAACTTCAAGGCGGCACGCCACGATTCGCCTCCGACTGTTTGACGGTCTCCTTGTTTCGCGGTCGTTCATCCGGCGCCTCCGCTTGGTTTGTGCGTAACTCGTTGCGGAAAGAGAAATGCGCGAATTGGCAAGGACGGCGTCGTGGCCGACGCCGGTTACTCGCGCGGGTTAGCTGATGACTTTCCGTCCCGTCGAATCACCGATTCGCTCGACGCCGGCGACGCCGACCTGGTCGAGCATGTCGAGGTACAGGTTACACATCGGCTGCGAGGGCACCTTCAAGTAGCGGCCCGATTCGATGCGGCCGCCCGCCGAGCCGGCAAGGATCACCGGCAAGTTGGTGTGCGTGTGGCGGTTCGGGTCGGCATTGCCGCCCGCGTACACGATCAGCGAGTTTTCGAGCAGCGAGCGGCCGTCGACGTCGCGGGCCGCGTCGAGCTTCCCGAGGAAGCGGGCGAAGTGCTCGACGTGGTGCCGGTCGATGCGGGCGATCTTTTCGAGCAGCTCCGGCTTCTCCTGGTGGTGAGAGATGTTGTGATGCCCGTCGGCGACGCCGAGCTGCGGATAAGGCCGGTTGTCGCCGTCGTGGCCGAGCATCATGGTGGCGATTCGCGTCGAATCGGTCTGGAACGCCAGCAGCATCAGGTCGTACATTAAGTCCATGTGCTCACCGACCACCGCGGGGATGCCGGCCGGCGTGTCGACGGCGGGATCGGGCACGGCGCCGAAGCCGCCGGCATGCTCGATCCGCTGTTCGATCTCGCGGATGCTGGTGAGATATTCGTCCAGCTTGCGATCGTCGCGGTCGCCGAGCTTGCGGCGCAGCGAGCGGGCATCGTCGAGCACGAAATCGAGAATCGAGCGCTGCGTCTGCTGGCGCAGTTTGGAATGCCCGGCTGCGCTCGCCCGGCGCACCTTCGCCGAAGAGCCGCTCGAACAGATGCCGCGGGTTCGACTCCGGCGGCATCGGCGTGTTGTCGGAACGCCACGAGACGTTGTACTGGTACGCGCAGGCGTAGCCGCTGTCGCAACCCTTAGCCTGACGGTCGGGATCGCTGGTGAGCTCGAGCGACGGGAATCGCGTTTGTCGGCCGACGTGCTGCGCGGCGACCTGGTCGACCGAGACACCAAGATGGATGTCGGCGCCAGCCGTTTTGCGGGCGCGGACGCCGGTGAGCAAGGTGGCATTGGCGCGGGCATGATCGCCGGCGCCGTCCGGGCCGGCTTCGGCGTTCAACTGGTCGAGGCCGGAGATGACTTGGATGTGCCGCTTGACGCTTTCGAGCGACGCCATCGTCTGATTGAGCTGGAACGCCGTGCCCTCGCCGGTCGGCCACCACTTGTCGAGATTGCAGCCGTTGGGGAACGTGACGAACGCCATTCGCAGCGGGGCGGCCGACCATGCAACCCCGTTGGCCATCGCCTCGGCTGCGAGTGCTTGCCGCGGCAGAAGCGACGGCAAGGCGGGCAGCGCGATGCAGGCGCCGACTCCCTTCAAGAAACCGCGCCGCGTCCAAGCGGGGGCGCTTCCAATGCTTGCGAACGGTTCTCTCGACTGATCCTGGCCATGGCGAGGTCCCTTATCGAGGTCCTATTGGATCGCGATCGAGGGCGGTTCCCGGCGAGCCTGCTGCTTAGCGTCGGGTGCTACCGCATTCGAATCCGTGACATTCCGCTGTTGCTGGAACGGCGCCGACAGGACTATCTCCCGCAGCAGCACCGAAAACTGACCATGCTTCGCGTCGAGCTGGCGGACGATCGCGTCGACCGTCGGCTCGTCGTAGTATTCTAATCCCCGCCCGGTGGCGTAGGTAAGCAGCTTTTCGGTCAGGCAACGGTAAAAATCGAGCTTGTGATCGTTCTTGAGCACTTTTTTCAGGTCGCCGAGGGTCTGAAACTGTTCCCCGGTCAGCAAGGTGCCGGCCGTATCGATCGGCCGGTCGTGTTCCGTGTCGCGCCACATGCCGACGGCGTTGAAGTTCTCCAACGCCAGGCCGAGCGGGTCCATGCGGTTGTGGCAGCTGGCGCAAAGCGGGTCCTTGCGATGGATGTCGAGCGCCTCACGGAGCGACGGTGGATGATCGGTGACCGATTCGGCAGCGGCTTCGAGCGGCGGAACGGCCTGGGGCGGCGGGGGAACCGGGGTGCCGAGGATGTTGTCGAGCAGGAACAGGCCACGCTTGACGGGCGAGGTCCGCGTGGGATTCGACGTGACGACCAACGTGGTGCCCTCGGTCAGCACTCCGCCGCGCGGGCTGTCGGCAGGGAGCTCGACACGGCGCATTTCGTCGCCCTCGACGCCCGGGATGCCGTAATACTCGGCCAACTTCTGGTTGAGAAACGTGTAATCGGCGTCGATCAACTCGGCGAGGTTGCGATCTTCGCGGATCACGTACTCAAACGTCATTTCCGTCTCGCGGCGCATGGCGTGGCGGACGTCGTCGCTAAACTTGTCGCGAATCGCCTGATACTTGCCGAATTCGGCAAAGGCTTGCGCTCGCTGGGCGTCCCGCTGGCGATCATCCTCGGCCGCCAGCCGTTGCTGTTCGGCCTTCAGTTTCGCGACGGCTTCGGGGCCGTTCTTCTCCGCCTCGGCGAGCTGCTGTTCGCGGGTGTTGCGGAACTTGTCGAGTAGCGCCTCCCACTCCTTTTGGTATCCGAGCGCGGCCACCGGGTCGATCGCAATCGTCTCCACGTCGCGGGCCTGTAGCCACTGGCCGGTGAAGTCTCTCGACGAATGCCGCGGAGCGCGGGTCGGCGAGCATCCGCTTGAGCTGGGCGTCGATCTGCGAGCGCAACTTTCCGCGATGGGCCAAGTGCATCAGTTCATCGTCCGGCATCGTGGTCCAGAGGAAATAGGAGAGCCGCGACGCCAGCGCGTACTCGTCGACAAATGGGTAGGACTTGCCCGGCGGCGTTGGGCCAGCCTCTTCCACGCGAAACAAGAACCGCGGCGACGCGAGCACGGCGACCAGCGACTGGCCGATGCCCTCTTCAAAGGTCTTGCCCGGCTGATCGTACACGAGCTTGGCTAACGCGACCAACTTATCGACCGACGCCTCGTCGACCGGTCGGCGGAAGGCCCGCGTGGCGAACCGATTCAGCACCTTGCGGGAATAGGCGTCGCGCTCGGGGCCGCTCGGCGGCGCGGGGCCCTCGGGGAAAAAGCGGGCGTAATTCGGCGGCGGCACCCAGGCCTTCTCGTCGAGAGGGCCTTCGATGCGGATGGCGTCGACCCAATAGTCGAGATACTTCTTCTTCTGGTCGGCCGGCTCCAGCGGCTTGAGTTCGAAGCTGACCGGGTACTCGCCGGTGTCGAAGTGCTGCGTCAACTCGTGTCGGATCGCCAGCTCATCGCGCCATTCGTACGTCTCCTGGAACAACTGCTTGCCGTTGAAGTTGCAGGTCACTTCGCAGCGGCCTGGCTCGAGCTCATAGTAGCTGTCGATCCGCGTCTCGACGACGATGCGATAGTCGGCTGGTTCGTCGATCCGAAACTTGCCGGCGAGCTTGCCCGGCTCGTAGAACGAGAGCTTCCGAACGAGCATGCCGTCGTCGCTCTTGAATTCGTCGCCAGCGACTCGGCGGATGGGCACGACCTTCGGCTTGGTCGGCACTCCCTTGGCCACGATCGTCTCGGCGGCCTGAATGTATTTTTCCATCAACAAAGGCGAAAGGCTGAGCGCGTCGCCGATGTTGTCGAAGCCGTAGCCGGAATCGTCGGGCGGGAAGTTTTCCTCGGTGTTGTAGTCGACGCCCATCAGGTCGCGGATCGTGTTGCGATACTCGGCCCGATTGAGCCGGCGGAGCGTGACGTGGCCGGGGTCGGGGTCTGCCGGGTTGACGCCAAAGGCGCCGGTCTCGATCCAACGAATGATCTCGTCTCGCTCTTCGGGCGTCGGCTGCTCTTCGTCGGCCGGCGGCATCATGCGTGCGCGAACATTCTTGAGGACCGCCCACCAGAGCTGGGTGTCGGCGAGCATGGCCTCGTCGGAAGCAAATTCGTCGAGCGTCCGACCTCCTTCACTCGACCCGTAACCGTGGCAGCCGTAGCAATACTGCTCGAGGAGCGGCTGGACCCGCGCGTGGTAGCGGTCGGCGGCGGTGATCGCTTCCGTTCCGCAGGCCGATGGAACGACCAGCGCACGGAAGAGGACCGCGACCAGAAGTGTTGCGACGTACCGCATCGTCGATCTTGTCACTCGAGGATCGAGATTTGCCGCGGGGGACGCGACGTCGGGAAGGGGAGGGCCACGCTTTGCGACCCAGGCCTATTCTAACCGTTTTCGGGCCGACCGCCCACATAAGCTGTAAGATTCCGCGGCAACTGGTAATAAAACTTGTATGGGTGTGGATTCCCGCGATTCGGTCAGGCGACTTTGCTAAAATGATCGAAAGGTACGGGTCCGCAACACGAGACGATGCGAGCGGTCGATTCGACCGCGGCCCCTGGGGAGCACGATGGCAAATCATTCTTTGACGATGCGGAGCGCGGTGATGCGTAGTACGTTGGCTCGGGTGGTATTGTTCGGAATTGTCATGGCTATGACGCTCTCGATTTGGGCTGGGACGAGCGCGATCGCCCAGACTTCCTCGCCCACGCCACTCGCGGAAAATTTCAATCGCGGCTGGAAGTTCACCAAAGGGGACGTGCCGGGCGCCGAGGCCGCGAAGTTTGACGACTCGGCTTGGCAGTCGGTGCGATTGCCGCACGATTGGGCGATCGCCGGGCCATTCAATCCGGACGAGTGGGGCCACACCGGAAAGCTGCCGTGGAAGGGCGTAGGCTGGTACCGCAAGCAGTTCACACTGCCGGCCGCAGACGCCGGCCAGCAGGTTTATCTCGACTTCGACGGCGTGATGGCCTTTCCCAAGGTCTACGTCAACGGTCAGCTCGCCGGCGAGTGGGATTACGGCTACACGTCGTTCCGCGTCGACGCCACGCCGTTCATCAAGTTCGGCGAGCCGAACACCGTGGCGGTGCGAGTCGACACGACGAAGCATGGCTCGCGTTGGTATCCCGGCGCGGGCATCTATCGTAAGGTGACGCTGGTCGTCGCCAATCCAATCCACATCGCCCAGTGGGGAACGTACGTCACGACGCCAAAAGTGAACGACGATTCGGCCACAGTGCGAATTCGAACGGCCGTCGACAATCAATCGGAAGCCGACGCGAACGTGACTTTCTCGGTCGCCATTCGAGACCCCGATGGAAAGGTTGTCGGTAATGCGTCGGCAGATCAGGCAATTCCGCCGTCAAAGTCGCACGACTTCGATCGAACGCTCAGGGTAGCCAAGCCGTTGCGATGGGACGTCGACAGCCCGAGCCTCTATACGGCGACGACAACCGTCCGCGTCGGCGACAAGATCGTCGACCAAGAGACGATGCCCTTCGGCATCCGGACGTTCGAATTCACCGCCAACGACGGCTTTCACCTCAACGGTCGGCGGGTGCAGCTCAAGGGCGTCTGCCTGCATCACGATCAGGGGCCGCTCGGTGCGGCGTTCTACCCGCGAGCGATGGAGCGGCAGCTCGAGATCATGCGCGAGATGGGCGTCAACGCAATTCGCACCAGTCACAACGCGCCGGCGCCCGAACTACTCGAGCTTTGCGATCGGATGGGTTTCGTCGTCTGGGACGAGTGCTTCGACAAGTGGGACGAAAAGGCCGACCGCGTCGATGGGCAGCCACCGCTCGAACAACATGGCGAAAAGCATTTACGCAGCATGGTGATGCGCGACCGCAATCATCCGTGCGTGGTCGTCTGGTCGATCGGCAACGAGATTCCGAATCAGCCGGAGACGCCCGAGGGCCGTTCGCCGGAGCGCGTCAAATTCATGCGCGACTTTGTCTTGAAATACGACGACACCCGGCCGGTCGGCATGGCGGATTGCATTCCGGAGACCGCCTTCACGCACATTCTCGATACACTCGACGTCTGCGGCTGGAACTACGGCCGGCGTTATGCCAACTATCGGGAGCGTTATCCCGGACAAGCCGATCCTGTACTCCGAGTCGGCCTCCGCGCTGTCGACCCGCGGCTTTTACGAACTGCCGCTGGTCGGGGCTCGCACCGACTATTCGAAACAAAACCAGGTCGACTCCTATGACCTCAATTCCGCTCGCTGGTCGGACATCGCCGACGTGGAGTTCGACCTGATGGAGCGAGACAAGTTCGTGGCTGGCGAATTCGTTTGGACCGGCTTCGACTATCTGGGGGAGCCGACGCCGTTCGACCGGCAGGCGGCCAGCTCGTACTTCGGCATCGTCGACACCTGCGGCATGCCGAAGGACCGCTTTTATCTATATCGCAGCTACTGGCGGCCGGACACGCCAACGGTCCACATCCTGCCGCATTGGAACTGGCCCGATCGCGTCGGCCAGATCGTGCCCGTGTTCGTCTACACCAACGGCGACAGCGCCGAGTTGTTCCTCAACGGCAAGTCACTCGGCCGCCGCGAAAAACTCAAACATTACTCGCCGCCCGTAAACGTTGCGGTCGGCAAGCCGGCGACCGCCAGCTCGATCGGCGTCCGCCGCGGCCAAGACCAGACGCCCGACCGCGGCAACGACGGCAACCGCGGCACGCCCTTGGGTGGCCGCGAGCAGCGGCAAAGGCGAGTGGTGGCAGATCGACTTAGGCGGCGTCGAGCCGGTCGCCGACGCGGTGCTCAGCACAGAGGGCAACCCAGGCAACTATCTCTATCGTATCGACGTTTCCGACGACGGCTCGACGTGGCGCACCGTCGTGAATCACGACCATTGGTACGAAGGTTGGGGAGACCAGTTCACCTACGGCCTCAACACCGACGCCCGATTTATCCGCGTCGCCTTTACCGATTTGCGGAACGGCGCCCGGGCCACGGTGCGCGAATTTGCGGTCTATCCGCAGTCGTACTACGCGGTCACTGACAAATATCGGCTGCGGTGGCTGGACGTACCGTACGAACCCGGCGAGCTCAAGGCGGTGGCTTACAAGGATGGCAAGCAGATCGGCGAGGCCACGATGAAAACGGCCGGCGCACCCGCGGCGATTCGGCTCACGCCCGACCGCAGCAAGCTCGCCGCGACCGGAGAAGATTTGTGTTATGTCCTGGTGGAGGCGGTCGACGCGGACGGAAATCTCTGCCCACTCGCCGACAACCTGATCGACTTCAAGATCGACGGTCCGGCCGAGATCGCCGGCGTCGGCAACGGCAATCCGCTCTCCCTCGAACCGTATCAGGCCGACCATCGCAAGCTATTCTTTGGCAAGGCGATGCTGATCGTGAAGGCCGACGAAGGGCCGGGGGGCGACGTGAAGATCACGGCGTCGAGCGATGGCCTCGCGCCGGTGACAGCCAACATCGACATCCGGCCAACAGAGAAATAGTCGGAGCGATTCTAAAAACCGCCGGCGAGATGGTAGTAGGCCTCGTTCGCGCGGATTTCTTTTTTGAAGTCCGGCAGGCTCGTGTTGTTGCCGATCACGAGTAGTTCGACGCCGGCTATCTCGGCGAACGCTTCGAGGTGCTCGGTCGTGAGCGATTGGCTGAAGCTGGTGTGATGGGGGCCGCCGGCGACGATCCAGGCGGCGGCCGCTGTCGGCAGATTGGGCCGGGTATGCCACACGGCGCGGGCGACCGGCAGCTTCGGCAGCGGGTGGGGCGGCGCGATCACGTCGATCTCGTTCACCAGCAGGCGGAAGCGGTTGCCAAGGTCGAGCACGGCCGCGTTCACCGCGGGACCTGGCGGAGCGTCGAACACCAACCGGACAGGGTCTTCCTTGCCGCCGATCCCCAGCGGGTGAATCTCGATCGACGGTCGCCGCGCGGCAATCGACGGGCAGATTTCCAGCATGTGGGCCCCCAGCACGAGCGGTCGTGCGGGATCGAGATGATAGGTGTAGTCTTCCATAAACGACGTGCCGCCCTTCAAGCCGGCCGACATGACTTTCATCGCGCGCAACAAGGCGGCCGTCTTCCAGTCGCCTTCGGCGCCGAAGCCGTAGCCATCGGCCATCAGCCGTTGAGCCGCGACGCCGGGAAGCTGCTTCAGCCCGTGCAGATTCTCAAACGTATCGGTGAACCCTTTGAAGTTCCCGGCCTCGAGGAATGCCCGCAGACCCAGCTCGATTCGTGCCGCGTCGCGCAACGACGATCGTCTCGCGCCGTTTTTGCGGAGCGGCTCGGCGACGTCGTACTCCTCGTCGTACCGATTGCAGAGGCGATCGACTTCCGCGTCGCTGATGGCGTCGACGTGGGCTACGACGTCGCCCAAGCCATAGCCGTTGACGGAGTATCCGAAGCGGATTTGGGCCTCGACCTTGTCGCCTTCGGTGACGGCGACTTCGCGCATGTTGTCGCCGATCCGCGCGATGCGGGCGCCCTGAGCGTCGTGCCAGGCGCAGGCGGCCCGGGCCCAAATGGCGAGCTTGGCGACGGCCGCTTCCTCCTGCCAATGGCCGACGACCACCGTTCGCCCCAACCGCAATCGGCTGCAGACGAACCCAAACTCGCGGCCGCCGTGAGCCGACTGGTTGAGGTTCATGAAGTCCATGTCGATCGTCGACCAGGGGACGTCGCGATTGAACTGCGTGTGGAAGTGGGCAAAGGGCTTTTGAAGTGAGGTGAGCCCGGCGATCCACATCTTGGCGGGCGAAAACGTGTGCATCCACGTGATCAGGCCGACGCAGTTCGGTCGCGGTTCGCCTCCTGGCAAAGCTGGTGGATGGCCTCCGGCCCAATTAGCACGGGCTTGAAGACAACTTGGACAGGCATCCCCGCCGATTTGGCCAGCCCAGCGGCGATCGCCTGGGAATCGGCAGCGACTTGCTTCAGCACTTCTTCGCCGTAGAGGTGTTGGCTGCCGGTCACGAACCAGACTTCGAGTGGCTTCAGGTCAATCATTGAGAATCTCGTCGGGATATCGAAAGTTGGACGGCGACACACTAGCGCTGCCCGTAGTAGGCATTCGGACCGTGTTTACGCTCGTGATGCTTCTTCAGCACGAAAGGTTCAAGGATCGCGGCCTGCGGGCGCAGCGCGAGCACACTGAGGGCCATTTCCGCCACTGCTTCCAGGGCCACGGCGTTTTTTACCGATTCGCACACGTCTTTTCCCCAGGAAAACGGGGCGTGGCCGGCGACCAACACCGCCGGCATTGCTGCCGGGTCCAAATCGCGGAACCGCTCGACAATCACTCCGCCCGTGTTCGCTTCGTAACCGTCGTCAAGTTCCTGTTCGGTCAGTGGGCGCGTGACGGGAATCGGGCCGAAGAAATGGTCGGCGTGCGTGGTGCCGAAGCAAGGGATCTCGAGCCGCGCCTGGGCGAAGACGGTGGCCGAGCGGCTGTGAGTGTGGGTGATGCCGCCGATGGCCTGGAAGTGGCGATACAAGACGACGTGTGTCGGCGTGTCGCTCGAGGGACGCAGGTTTCCCTCGACCACTTGACCCTTGAGATCGACCACGACCATTTGCTCCGGCCGCATCTCGTCGTAGGGCACGCCGCTGGGCTTGATCACCACATACTGCCGGTCGTCGCTGATGCCGCTTACGTTGCCCCAGGTGAGCGTGACCAGCCCATGCGCGACCAGGTCGAGATTGGCCTGGCAGACTTGCTCTCTGAGTGCTTCGAGCATGGATTCAGTCCTTGCGAACGCGGCTGCGGATGGCGATCAACCTTTTCATGATACCGTGTAACTCGCCGTTCGCGGCAGAGGTGCCAAACGCGTCGTGTAGCTGCCGATAGTGGAAATAGAGCTCGGCGTAGACGGCGGCGTTGGCCTTGTTCGGACGATATCCCTGCGGCTTGACCCCAGTCATCTTCTTCTGGGCCTGCTCGACGCGGCTGTATACGCCTCCGACAACAGCGCCAAATATCGCCGCGCCGAGGGCGCAGGTCTGGGCCGAGCGGCTGATTTTCATCGGCCGGTTGCAGACATCGGCATAGATCTGCATCACGAAGGGATTTTTCTCGGCAATGCCGCCGCAGTTGACCACTTCCTCCACCGCAATGCCATATTCCTCAAAGCGATTGATGATCGTCAGCGCCCCAAAGGCGGTGGCTTCGACCAGGGCCCGGTAGATTTCGGGCGCGGTGGTGTGGAGCGTTTGTCCAATAAGAAGGCCTGAAAGTAGCGGATCGACGAGAATCGTGCGATTGCCGTTGTTCCAATCGAGGGCCAACAAGCCGCTCTCGCCTGGGCGGAGCTTCGCGGCGTCGCGCGTGAGGTTGACGTGGGGGTCGCCCTTGGCCGTGTAGCGGGCCGGGGCCAGATTGTTCACGAACCAATTGAAGATGTCGCCCACCGCCGATTGTCCCGCCTCCAGGCCATACATGCCGGGAATGATCGAGCCGGGAACGATGCCACACAGACCGGGCACGTCGGGCAGCTCGCGGTCCATCGGCGCGACCATCATGTCGCAAGTGCTGGTGCCGATGATCTTCACGAGCGTGCCCGGTTTGATTCCGGCGCCGACTGCCCCCATGTGCGCGTCAAACCCGCCGACCGCCACGGGAATACCCGCCGGTAGTCCGACCTGTTTTGCGATCGCCGCAGTCAGATGGCCGGCAACTTCGTTGGATGGCGCCGTGTGGGTCGCATAGCGTTCGCGCAAGACGACGAGGTCCTTGTCGAGCGACGCCAGGAATTTCGCCTCGGGCAAGCCGCCCGACGTGTCGCTGTACATCGCCTTGTGGCCGGCGGCACAGATGCCCCGTTTCATCGAATGCGGGTCCGTGTTTCCAGTGATGTAGCCCGGCACGAAATCGGCAAGCTCGACCCAGCTGTAGGCCGCGGCAAACACTTTCGGCGCGGTGCGCTTGCAATGCAGCAGTTTCGACCAATACCATTCGCTGGAATAGGTGCCGCCACACTTGGACAGGTACTGGTCTGGATGCCGGCTGGCCTTGTCGGTGATCTCGGCAGCTTCGGCGTGGCCGGTGTGATCTTTCCAGAGCCAGGCGTGAGCGGCGAGATTGTTCTGAAACTTCCGCTGCATCGCCAGCGGCATGCCCTTCCGGTCGACCGGGATCGGCGTCGAGCCGGTGGTGTCGACGCCAATGCCGACGACGTTTTCCGGTTTGAAACCGGGCTTGCGCTTCGCGGCGGCGACGGCACGCCGGACCGCCGTGTCGAAGCCTTGGATGTAGTCGGCCGGATTCTGCCGCGCCAGATTTGGGTCTGTGGAATCGAGAAGCACGCCCGCCGTGCCGCTGGGATAGTCGAAGACGTGGCTGGCGATTTCTGCGCCGTTGGTCGTGTCGACCACCAGCGCACGCACGCTGTTGGTCCCGTAGTCGACCCCGATCGACAACTTCCTGCCAGCCGATTTCGCCATGCATTTCACCTAGATTCTTACAGTACCCGGTGCGACAACGTCGTATTGCAGCACAGATTCCCGCACAACGCCGTATGTGATATCGTACACGCAAGCAGAGACTCCGCAATATCTCCGAATTCTTGCACAAAGGCGAAATCCCATGCGCGTGCTCGTGACCGGCGGTGCCGGCTATGTCGGCTCTCATGCCGCGAAATTGCTCGCCGAAAGCGGTCACGAGGTTCGGATCCTCGATAATCTGGCCGAGGGGCACCGGGCCGCGGTCGGCAAACTACCGCTGGTAGTGGCCGACCTCATGGACCAGGCGGCAATCGTCGAGCTGCTCAAGCAGTATCGCATCGAGGCCGTGATGCATTTCGCCGCCCTGGCTTACGTGGGCGTCTCCGTCCGCGAGCCGGCGGAATACTACCAGAATAACATCGTCGGCACGCTCTCGCTATTGGATGCGATGCGGGCGGCCGACGTGCGGCGAATCGTCTTCTCCAGCACCTGCGCGACCTACGGCATTCCGATCAAGGTGCCAATCGCCGAAGATCATCCGCAAGCGCCCATCAGTCCCTATGGGTTCACCAAGCTGGCGATCGAGCGAGTGCTGGCCGATTACTCCCACGCTTACGGCATCGGCTACGCGGCGCTGCGGTATTTCAACGCCTCGGGAGCGGCGGCCGATGGCTCGATCGGCGAAGACCACGATCCGGAGACGCACCTCATTCCGCTGGTGCTGCAGGTCGCGCTCGGCCAGCGCGAGGCGATCGACGTGTTCGGCAGCGACTATCCCACGCCCGACGGCACTTGCATCCGCGACTACATTCACGTCGACGACCTGGCCTCGGCCCATTTGCTCGCACTGGAGAAGCTCGAAGACGGCGCGGCGCTCAAACTCAATCTCGGCACTGGCCGGGGAGTGAGCGTGCAGGAGGTCGTCGACATTTGCCGGTCGGTGACGGGGCACGAAATCCCGACGCGGGCCGTGGCCCGCCGCGAAGGCGATCCGCCCGAGCTGGTCGCCGATCCCGCGGCCGCGAAGCGCGAGTTGGGTTGGGAAGCACGACACAAAGACGTCCGCGAAACCATCGAATCGGCCTGGCGCTGGCATAAATCGCATCCGCGCGGCTACGGCGACTGACGCTGATCGACCAGTCGATCGCGTGCTACAATTCCTGCATGCCACTGTTGATCGACGGTTACAACCTGCTGCACGTGTCGGGCGTCTTCGGGCGGGGAACTGCGCTCACCGAGTTGCACCGCTCGCGCGAAGCGCTGCTGGCGTGTCTCGCATCATCCCTCGAGCCGGCCGAGCGGTCGCGAACCACGATCGTGTTCGACGCCGCCGGAGCGCCGCCAGGATTGCCGCAGAGTTTTTCGTACGAGGGAATCAACGTGCAGTTCGCCCGCGACCCGGGCAACGCCGATGAGCTGCTCGAGCGATTGATCGAAGCCCACGATACGCCGCGAAAGCTCGTCGTAGTGTCGGGCGACCATCGCGTGCAGCGAGCCGCGCGACGGCGGCGGGCCACGGCCATCGACAGCGACCGGTGGTGGGCCGATTTACAGACCGATCGCCGACGCAATGAAACCGAACTGCCTGGACCCCCTCAGAAGCCGGCCGGGAATCCCAACGTGAGTGAAGTGGACTACTGGGTAGGCCAGTTCGTCGATGCAGCACCGGCAGAGCAGGCCAAGCCGCCAAAGATTGCTCCGGCCGACGATTTCGACGATCCCTTCCCGCCGGGCTACGGCGACGATCTATTGGACGAAGCCGACTAACGAATCGACGTTCCGCCTAGCCCAATGGCTGCGTCGCCGGCGGCGACGGCTTTTCCGGCCGAATGGTGATGTCGCCCGTCGAGCGCAGTTCCAGCACGTAGACCGCATCCGGTTTGACGCGCATCGAGACGGCCGAGCCGTGGGCCGCGTAGATGCCCAACTTGGCGGCCCGCTCGGGGTCGTTGGCGATCAGCCAGAAATCGTTCCAGATGTTGCGCTCGAACTCCGACAGCGGCGCGCCGCGAGCATAGGCCTTGGGACGCGAGCCGACTTCGTCGAGTACAAATCCTTCGGCTGCTTGCTGATGCTCGCCGAAGATCCGCTGGAATAAACAGATGGCCGTCGCGCGGTCGAGGTCCGCCTGCTCGACGTATTTGTCGTCGAACGTCACGCGGAGGTAATCGACGTACACGAGATCGCCCTGAATCTCGAACTCCTTCGGCGGCCCGATCGGCTCACCGGCGTCGTTGATCTCGACGAACTCGATCTGCGAAATCGGCATGCCGAGCGCGACGTCTTGATGCTGGCTTAGCACGGTGAGCCTGGCCAGCCGATGCCGCACCTTCAACAGCCGCATCGCCACTTCGAGGCGGGCAAGCTGATTGTTTAGCTCCGCGACCTGCGCGTCGCGGGCCTTCAACTCGCCGAGAACTTTTTCCAGTTCTTGCTGCTTGGCGGCGAGCTGCTGTTGCGGCTCGTTGTACAGAGCATAGCCGACATAACCGCCATAGCCTGCCGCTGCCACGACGACGGTCGCCAGCAGTGTGCGCAGCGTGCTATTGGCCGTCTTGATCGCGTCGTGGACTCCCATGCCCAAAGTATAGGTCTTGGCTCAGCAGGGGGCAATCTGCCGGCCGAATCCGGCGAAACGTCACAGATCAAGTGCAAGGCGACGCCGCCGCTGGCGGCTTAGCGCTGCGGCAGCGCAATCGTGAATTCAGCACCACCGCCCGCGACGTTGTTCACGACGACTCGGCCGCCGTGGTCGGTGACGATCCGCCAGCACTTCGACAAACCGAAGCCCAGGCCGCGGCCCGCCTCGCGGCCGCTGAAGAAGGGATCGAAAAGGTGCTGGCGGACCGTATCGGAGATGCCCGGCCCGTCGTCGCGCACGTTGATCTCCGCCGAGCGAGCGCCGCCTTCGATCCACTCGCGCGCGGCAACCGTGACGTGTCCCTCCTTGCCGACGGCCTCGATCGCGTTGACAACCACGGCGGCAACGGCCACCGCGAGCTGCGTGGCGTCGACTCGGACGTCGATCGGCGAGTCGCCCAACTCACACGCCAGCTCGATCGACCGCTCGCGGGCCAGCTCCTGGTGCTCGTCGACGGCTTGTCGCACGATTTGCCGCAGGTCGGCCGGCGCGATTTCGAGCTTCGGCGGCCGAGCGAAAAGCATCAGGTCCGCGATCATCTCGTGAGCCCGCATCGCCTGGCGACGGATCGCGGCGAGTTTCCGTCGGCGTTCCGGGTTCGGCTCGTCCTCGAGCAGCGTCTGAGCCCGGGCCGCGATGTTGGCCAGCGGATTGTTGATCTCGTGGCCGGCGCCGTAGGCAAACTCGACGAGCGCGGCAAGCTTTTCGCGCTCCAACCGCTGTTCAAACTCGGCGGCTCGCGCGTCGGCGTCGCTCATCGCAAGAATCGCTCATTGGTCGGACGCCGCCCGTGCCGTCAGCTCGGAGTGGCGCTTTCCACGTCGAGCAATTGGCAGACGCGGTCGACCAAGGCTTCCACGTCGAACGGCTTCTTGATGAAATCGTTCGCGCCAGCGTCTTTGAGCTGCTGGATGCGGTCCGGCTCGACCATGCCCGAGATGCAGATGATCCGCACGTCGTCCATCGTCTTCTCGCTGCGGACCAGACGGCAAACTTCGATGCCGTTGATGTCCGGTAGCATCACGTCGAGCACCACCAAGTCGGGGCGGAACTCCTTGATCAACATGCCGGCGCCGAAACCGTTGTTGACGCTGCGGACCTCGAAGCGGCCGTCGCGCTGGAGCTGATCGACGATCAACTCCACCAAATCCTCATCGTCGTCGACGACGAGAATCTTGCGCTTGCCGCTGTCGAGCGCGTCGGTCGGAATGCCGTTGTCGCGCATGAACGAATAGAGCTGATCCCGCGGAATGCGACGGAAGCGGCTACCCGGCACCCGGAATCCCTTCAATTGGCCGGAGTCGAAACAACGAATAATCGTCTGCTGCGAGACCTTGCAGATTTTGGCTGCTTCGCCGGTAGTGAATACGGTTTTCATACGCTCAACCACCCCTCTTCCTAGTTGATGGTGGGACGATCCATGTCTCACACCCGCGGCTTGGTGCATCCTGATCACCGTCCGGCCGCGTCGTATGAGAACGTCTAACGAAGTTAGCCTCTAACACCTGGCATCCGCAGAACCCTGACATGGATATTACTTCCACAATCTTACAGAGCGCTGCAATCGGCAGGCTTGACCACGGCTTCCGAGGTTGCCTGGCTTGCCAGGGTGTTTGCGAATTATAACGAACCCAATCGCCGCGTCAATATCGTTCGCCGGCGTGCAAAGTGTTTTGTGTCAATTGGTTACGTCAATCGACGGGCGTGGGGCAGGTTTTTTTCCGGTGGGATACAGATGTGGGGCATCTTGCGTGGACACTCCCATCAAACCGCGTTCCGTGCGGGTATTTGCAGCGCTATCGTGGAATAGGTAAGCGTTGAGACGGGCCATGCGGCGTCGCTTTCCAGAAGATCGTAGTCCCGCGCGTCGCTCCAAATCGCCACCTTGCCCCGTCGGATCACCCCATGCGAGAGGCCGGGCGCTTGCCTTCCAGGTGAACCATCACCAGGGCAATGTCTGCCGGCGTGATGCCGCTGATCCGGCTGGCCTGGGCCAGGTTGATCGGCTGTACGCGGGAAAGTTTTTCCCGGGCCTCGGCCCGGAGCTGGTCGAGGCGCGCGTAGTCGAAGCGGGCGGGGATTCGCTTGGCGGAGAGTCGCTTCTGTCGGTCGACCTCCGTCTGCTGCCGGGCCACGTAGCCAGCGTACTTCACGTCGCACAGCACTTGCGCGGCGACTTCTGGATCGACTTCGGCGAGTTCCGGCAGCCGTGCGACCACGTCCGACCACTCGGCTTCCGGGCGGCGGAGGTGCTTGGTCAGCTGCGCGCCGTCGATCCAGGTTTCGTCGAGCATCGCTCGCACCCATTCGATCTGTGCGAGCTTGGTTTGCAGCTGCGACCAGCGCACTGCATCCACCAGGCCGCGGTCGTAGGCGAGCGGAGTGAGCCGGCGGTCGGCGTTGTCGTGCCTGAGCAGCAGCCGATACTCGGCCCGGCTCGTAAACATGCGATACGGCTCGTCGACGCCGCAAGTGACCAGGTCGTCGACCAACACGCCCATGTAGGCCACGTCGCGATCGAGCACCAGCGGCTCCCGCCCGGAGAGCGCCAACGCCGCGTTCGCGCCGGCCAGCAGCCCCTGGCCAGCCGCCTCTTCGTAACCGGTCGTGCCGTTGATCTGGCCGGCGAAGTACAGGCCGCCGACTCGCTTGGTTTCGAGCGTCGGCTGCAATTGGTCGGGCGGCGCGTAGTCGTACTCGACCGCGTACCCAAAGCGCATGATCTCGGCGCGTTCGAGGCCGGGGATCAGGCGGAAGATTCCGTCTTGCACGTCGCGCGGCAAGCTGGTCGAAATGCCGTTCACGTAGACTTCGCGCGTGTTGCGGCCCTCGGGCTCGAGGAACACTTGATGGCGATCTTTATCGGCGAACCGCACGACCTTGTCCTCGATCGACGGGCAGTACCGCGGCCCGCCACAATTGATTTGCCCGCTGTACATCGGCGCACGGTGGAGATTCGCACGGATCAAATCGTGCACTGCTTGGTTCGTATAAGTGATGTAGCACGGCAATTGCTCGACGTCGACGCGGTCGGTGAGAAACGAGAACGGCACGGGGTCGTCGTCGCCCGGTTGCAGTTCCATGCGATCGTAGTCGATGGTGCGACCATTGAGCCGCGGCGGCGTGCCGGTCTTGAACCGCGCGAGCCGGAAACCGAGCCGAGCGAGCGCCCCACTGACGCCGGCCGTCGTACCTTCGCCGGCCCGGCCGCCGGGCGTCTGCACTTCGCCGGTGTGCATCAGCGCTTGCAGAAAGGTGCCGGTCGTGAGCACGACGGCCCGAGCGCTGTAGATGGCGTCTCCGCGGACTCGGACGCCGGTGATACGCGGGGAGCGGGGAGCAGGGAGCAGGGAGTTTTCGCTCCGTGCTCTCTGCTCCGTGCTCCCTGCTCCGTCTACCAGCAAGTCCTCGACAACTTCCTGCCGCAGCGTGAGATTCGGCTGCTCTTCGATGATCCGCTTGACCTCGGCCTGATACGCCCGCTTGTCGGCCTGCGCCCGCGGGCTGTGCATCGCCGGGCCCTTGCGGCGGTTGAGCATGCGGAACTGGATGCCGGTGGCGTCGATCGCCCGGCCCATCAGCCCGCCGAGCGCGTCGATCTCGCGGACGATCTGCCCCTTGCCGACGCCGCCAATCGCCGGGTTGCAACTCATCTGCCCGACGGTGTCACAATTGGTCGTCAAGAGCGCCGTCCGCGCCCCCAACCGCGCAGCCGCCAGCGCCGCCTCGGCCCCCGCGTGCCCGGCGCCGACCACGATCACGTCGAAATCGTATTGGCTCACCATGACCTAAGCATATCACAGGACACGCAAGTCGGAAACGCTGCAAGGTTGACGCTGGCTCACAGGGAAGGCCGCCGCGTTCTTCCTTGGGCGAGAAGACGGCACCCCGGGCGGGCGTCTCCCCAATCCGTAAGCTACGTTTCCCAAGGCATTCTTCAGGACGCGGAACAAGAAGATGGCGGACTAGAACTCGCCGGTGGCCGGCTGGTCAGCCATCGACGCGGCTAGATCAACGACGTGAACACGGCCGAAGTTGAGCAATGCAATGAGACACGTCTGGCTTTATCTATCTTCATTTGGCGTCATGTTTGCCGTACTGTCATGGTTTCAAGAATCAGGAATCCTCGCGTCGGCGAGTGAGCTGGAGTGGGAGAAAGGACTCCTGGCCGCGGTACTGGGCATACCGGTGTACTACTTCATTGCGCTGCAAGGCTGCGAAAGATAACTCGCGACTCGTTAACGGCCATCGAACACGAAGCTCGCACTCCCCGTAGGCAAGAGCTTAGACTCCACGCGGACGATTCGTTTAAAGAGTGGCGTCGGCAAACGAGGGAGCGGAGCCGCTTCAATGCGATGCCGGACTACCGTCGGCATTCGATGCCGAAGTGGCAGCCGTGGAAGAGCAAGTCGCGGGTCTCGACGCCGGTTCCGAGGAAAGCGTCCTGGGCCGTGGAGATGCCGCTCAGCCACAGTACCTGATAGCCGCCGCGGAGCCCAGCAGCGATTCAAACGATAGACGCCTGTGATCGATGCCTCGCCGATCGTGGCGACTTCGGACGGATGTGAAATGTCGAGATTCGAAGAGGTGGAGACGTCGACCCGCTCTTCATCGGTGGCAGGAGTCGTCGTATCGTCGTTGGTGAATTGCGTCGTCGTCACCGACATCAAATTGCTTCTCGTAACGCGATTGTAATACACTCCCGCGTTAAGAAAGCCCTCGAATGTTAACCGTTCGACCGGATGCCAGACGTCGAAGCGGCTGCCGAGTTGGAAACCGATCAGGTTATTGTCGAGATCCATGATGTTGACGCGATCGGTTTCCGACGTCATCAGCAATATGGGACCCGCGAGCGGCGGCGGCACATTCTTGATTGATCGAGTCGTTGATCTCATCGCTAAACTTCACGTACCGCACGCCGCAATAGGGCTGACAGTAGGAGTAAATGCGGCGCATGAAATTGAGTTCGGCCGACTGCAGGTTCGACGTATAAAACACACTGCGCTGCTCGCTCGAATCAACCGGCCCCATCGGGTAGGGGCTGAACTTCGGGTAGACAATACGATGGGCGTTCCACTCTGGAATGCCTTCCCAGCCCGCTTGAATTTGGTAACCGGCGCGGTCGCGGGATCTCGCTGGTGAAGAACACGCGGCCGCCGGCGGCATAGTCGAACTGGTCGAACACTTGCGGCGTACCTTGCGGATCGCCGGCACTATTTGTATCCGTGGCAGTCACGCAGGGCATTTAGATTGCGTGTCCCGGTCGGAACATCATGCCGTCGACGCTTGACGTGCCAGCGGAGCCGACTTTCCAGTCGTCGCACGTGCCGGGGCCGTTGGCGTAGGGCCATTGGCCGCAGCCCCACATCCAGTCGTCGGGGTATTGGCCGTTGGGTAGCGGCGGCGGCAGGCAATTGCAACCGCCACTGCCACCGCCGTTGCAATTTGGGCAGGCGAGCGGCTCGTAGATGTCTGCCGTGCATGGTTTGTTCGGTCTCCGTGCCCTCGGGCAGCGCAATTTCGGCAGACGGCGGTGTCGGCACGGTGAGCGTCGGCACCGTGTCGGCGGGATAGGCATCGGCCGCGACCGGTTGGAAATTGGCCACGGGCAGCACGAACGAGACCGGCTCCTCGCCGCTCGCCAACGAGCAGAGGCCCGCCGCCAATAACGCAAGCGACGCCGCCCGTCGAGCAACCGGATTGTGAATGAGTTTCCGCACGCCGGGCACACCCTGGTTCTGGGTCCGCCTTGCGGCCGGGCTTTGCGGGAACGCCCAGCCGCAAGACGTGGATTCGATCGTAACGGCGGGATCGGTCGCAGCGGACGTACCGCGCAGACCGGTCGTAACGACCACATGAAAAGAATCGGCGGGAGGGGCGCGGCGGCGACAGAACACGCTGCGCCCTGCGGAACAGCTTACGCAGCACGCAAAGTTTGCCACCGCGACGACGCAGCACGCGATGGCTGGCAGGCTCAACTGCAGCCGATCGGAACAGGCTCGGCGGGAGCCTCGCCCTCCCTCTTACAAGCGTTTTCAAAGCGACAGGCAGGCGTCGACCTGCTCGTCGGTGCCGACGCTGATCCGCAGGCCGTCGCCCCAGCCGGCGTAGTTCATGTACCGCACCAGCACGCCGCTGGCCTTGAGCTGCTGGTAGAGCGGCTCGACCGGCAGGCTCGGGTGCGGATTCCAGACGAAATTCGCCTGCGACGGCACGCTGGCAAAGCCCAGCTCGCCGCAGAGCGCGCCGGTCATCCGCTCGCGCGTGGCGAGGATCGTGGCCCGCGTTTCCTGTGAGCCACGCCTGGTCGTCGATCGCGGCGGTGGCCCCGGCGATCGAGAGCGCGTCGCAATTGTACGAATCCTTTACCTTGCGAAGCTGCTCGATCATCTGCGGCTGGGCAATGACAAAGCCGAACCGCAGCCCGGCCAGGGCGTACGACTTGCTCAGCGTCCGCAGCACGAGGATCTTTTCGTTCTCGCGCACCAGCGCCAGGCAATTGGTGTCGGCGAAGTCGACGTACGCCTCGTCGACCACCAGCGGGCAGGGCAGGGCGGCGGCCAGCTCAGCGACCCGCTCGGGCGGCACCAGCGTGCCGGACGGGCTGTTGGGGTTCGCCAAGAAGCGCCAGCTTGAGCCGATCGACCGGCTTGGCGAACGCATCGCCGAGCGACCAATCGGCGTTGAAGTTCACGACGTCGGCCCGCGCGCCCTGAATCTCGGCCAGCGTCTTGTAGAGGATGTAGCCGGGGTTCGCGAAGCGAACGACGTCGCCCGAGTCGACAAATGCCCGCGTGATCATGGTCAGCAGCTCGTCGCTGCCGTTGCCGCAGAGGATCCAATCGGGATCGACGCCGTAGAGCCCGCCCGCCGCGATGCGAAACGCGGTCGCCAGCGGATCGGGATACTTCTGCAACCCCGCCTGCACCACGCGCCCGATCGCCGCCTTCACCTTCGGCGAACACGGGTACGGATTCTCGTTCGTGTTGAGCTTGATGATCTTCTCACCGCGCGGCTGCTCGCCGGGCACGTAGCCGGTCATCGCGGCGATGTTGGGGCGGAAGTAAGGACATGCTGCACTGGATAGGATGCAGGAAGTCGAGAATCAGCGACTCAATAGCGGTCGCCGGCAGTCGCTCGCGAATGCGCGTCCACTTACGTCCCACGTAATTCTGCCGCTTGAGCACGCTCGCCGCATGGGCGGTGAGGCCTTCGGTCTTCGGCCATCAGGACAACGTCGTCGGCCACGGCGTTCAGGCCCTCGGGCGAAAAATGAATCACGCTGCTCGATCGCAGAAAATCGTTCGACGACAGGCCGCTGGCGAATCGGGCCGTCGCCCCGGTCGGCAGCACGTGCGACGGCCCGGCCACGTAGTCGCCCAGCGCCACCGGGCTGTACGGCCCGATGAACACCGCTCCGGCGCAGCGGATCTTGCCGGCCAGCTCCTCCGCGTCGGCACACGCCAGGTGCAGGTGCTCGGTGGCCAGCGTGTCGGCGAGCCGGGCCGCCTCGTCGCGGTCGGCGACCAAGATCAGCGCCCCAAACGCTTCGAGCGACTCGCGGGCCTGGTCGCCGCGCTCGAGCGTCGCCAGTTGCACTTCGAGCTCCGACGCCACCGCGTCCCACAGCGAATGGCTCCAGGTGATCAGGACGCTCGAGCCGGGCGAATGTTCGGCCTGGGCGATCAGGTCGGCGGCGACGAACGTGGCGGGCGTCGTTTCGTCGGCGATGACGATCACCTCGCTCGGCCCGGCGATCGAGTCGATGTCCACGTCGCCGAAGACGTGCTTCTTGGCCAGGGCGACGAACAGGTTCCCCGGCCCGACGATCTTGTCGACCTTCACCAGCGGGCCGCCCGACGAGTCCGGTCACGCCGTAGGCCAGCGCCGCCACCGCCTGGGCCCCGCCGATGCGATAGACCTCGGTGATGCCGAGCTCGTGGCACGTGGCCAGCAGGTCGCTGTTGTAGGAGCCGAACTGCGTCGGCGGCGCGACGACGGCGATCTCGCCCACGCCCGCCGCCTGCGCCGGCACGGCCGTCATCAGCACGGTCGACGGATAGGCGGCCGCCCCGCCGGGCACGCAGATGCCGACCCGCGCGAGCGGCAGATACCGCTGCCGCAGGTAGCCGCCGTGCGGCGTTTCGATTTGCACGTCGTGGTGCAGGATCGCCGTCTGGAAGCGGAGGATGTTCTCGCGGATGCGGCGGATCGCTTCCAGAAAGGTCGGCCCCGCCTTGGCGTGGGCGGCGGCCAGCTCCTGGGCCGGCACCCGCAGCGAGTCGGCCGTGAGCTTCACCTGGTCGAACTTGTTCGTGTAGTCGAGCACCGCTTCGAGCCCGCGCGTCCGCACGTCGGAACAGATCCGCTCGACCACCTCGGCCGGCGACAGCGGCACGCCGAACACCTCGACGTCTTTTTCCGCCCGGCCTCGCTGACCACGTCGCCCGTCGGCGCGAGCTTCTTGCGCAGCTGCTCGATCTCGGCGGCAGAGCCTTCCTGGCGGGTGTCGATGCGGGCGATGGCCAGTGGCATGGCGAACTCGTAGCAGTTCCGGGCGACTATCTGGCGCTGAATCGACGCTGGCTGGCGTTGTCTGGGAGAGCATAGGGCGGGATAATCGCGGTCGGTCCCATTGTCGCCGGAAACGACCGAAAAAGGAAACCCATGTTCGCCACCGCCGATCGATCTGCGTAGCGACACCGTCACCAAACCCACGCCGGCAATGCGCGCCGCGATGGCCGCGGCCGAAGTGGGCGACGACGTGGCCGGCGAGGACCCGACGGTCAGCGCGCTCGAAACGCGGATCGCCGAGATGCTCGGCAAAGAGGCGGCCGTCTTCGTCCCCTCCGGCACGATGAGCAACCAGCTCGGCGGTGCGGGTCCACTGCGGGCCGGGCGACGAGTTTCTCTGCGACGCGAACTGCCACATCTACAACTACGAGCAGGGGGCCTACGCCCAGCTATTCGGCGTCGCCGACGCAGCCGATCGAGGGCGACTTCGGCGTGCTGCGATTCGAGCAGCTCGTCGATCGCATCCGCCCCGACAACGACCACTCGGTCCGCACGCGGCTGGTGTGCCTGGAGAACACGCACAACCGCGGGGCAGGGCGGGTGCTGCCGTACGACGGCGTGGTCGAGATCTGCCGCTGGGCTGCCGAGAACGGCCTGGCCCGGCACCTCGACGGCGCGCGGCTGTTCAACGCGGTCGTCGCCACCGGCATTCCGCTCCGCGATTGGGCCCAGCACTTCGACACGGTGAGCGTCTGCTTCTCAAAGGGCCTCGGCGCACCGGTCGGCTCGGCGCTGTGCGGCCCGGCAGAACTGATTCGCAAGGCACGCCGCCATCGCAAAGCCCTCGGCGGCGGCATGCGTCAGGCCGGCATCATCGCCGCCGGCGCACTCTACGCGCTCGATCACCACATCGAGCGGCTGGCGGAAGACCACGAAAAGGCCCGCGTGCTCGCCGACGCCATCCGCCAGACGCCCGGCCTCACGCTCGACCCCGACGTCGTCGACACGAACATCGTCATCTTCAACATCGCACCGGAGCTCGGCACCGCCGCCGAGTTCACCGCCAAGCTCCGCGAGCAAGGCGTCCTCATGTACGCCGTCGGCCGCTACCGCATCCGCGCCGTGACGCACTTGGACGTGACGATGGAGCAAGTGCGGCGAGCAGCGACCGAAATACGATCGGCGACAGTGAACTCTCAAGTTACGATTTACCAAGAGCTTTTTGCTGTTAGGCGGCGATGCCGAGATTGATCTTAGCCTAATGATTGCAGAACATTCCAGGCAGCGAATGATCACGACTCCAAGGATGCGTAGCGTGCTATCTCGACGTTATGATCCACTTTTCGAGCTGGCACGTTAATTCCGAATTGCACTTTCTATACGCGTACGCACAAATTGCGAGCAGCGGTACCGAACAGAGAAACGCGATGCGAATGGGTACGAATAGCAGCTTCATCGTTCCGATGAAATTATCGAGTCTTCGGCGATCATGCAAATCCACTCGGTAGATGCCCACAACAATCCAAGCCCGCCGAGCAGCAATTGGATACATTCGGTAAGAACGTTCAGCAGCAGACGACAGCGATACCGACTCTTTGGCTCTTTCACGGCCTGCACCTGAATCGTCAATTGGGAATTGTCGCTGCCGATGAACAGTAAATCGAACTACTCCGGCTCACGCCAACCCGCTCAGCTCCGTCGCCCGGGCGACGCGGCCGATGCCGAGCATGAAGGCGGCGGTGCGGAGCGAGACTTTGTGCTCGCGGGCCGTGTCCCAGACTTCTTCAAACGCCGAGTTGAGCGTGCGGTCGAGCTCGCCGCGGACGCGGTCGAGGTTCCAGCGGTAGAACTGGCGATTTTGGGCCCACTCGAAGTAGCTCACGGTGACGCCGCCCGCGTTGGCCAGGATGTCGGGCAAGATCGTCGTGCCGCGGTCGACCAAGATGTCGTCGGCTTCGGGTTGCGTCGGCGAGTTGGCGCCTTCGACGATGATCGGCGCCTTGATCCGCGGCGCGTTCTCGGCCGTGATCACGCCGCCGATCGCCGCGGGGATCAGCACGTCGACTGCTAGCTCCAATAGCTCCGCATTGGTGATCGGTGCGGCATCCGGGTAATCGCGCAGCAAGTTGCCGTTCTGCAGCGAGAAGCGGAGCGCCGCCGGCACGTCGATGCCTTCCTGGCGGTAGTAGGCCCCGGTCGAGTCGCTGATCGCCACGCACACGGCAGCCGGCTTCGTGCAGGTATTTCGCCGTGTGGCTGCCGACGTTGCCGAAGCCCTGGATGGCGATCGTCGCACCTTCGCTCTTGCGTTTGATCCGCTGCAGCATTTTCACCGTCAGCAAGCCGACGCCGCGGCCGGTGGCTTCCTCGCGGCCGGGGATGCCGTAGTACTCGACCGGCTTGCCGGTGACGATGCCCGGATTGAAGCCGTGGTACTTGCTGTACTGGTTCATGATCCAGGCCATCACGCGGTGGTCGGTGCCCATGTCGGGGGCCGGGATGTCGGTGTCGGGGCCGATCACGTCGTGAATCTCGTCGACGAATCGCCGCGTCACGCGCTCCAGCTCGATCACGCTGAGCTTGCGGGCATCGACCGCGATGCCCCCCTTCGCGCCGCCGAACGGCAAATTGACGACCGCCGTCTTCCAAGTCATCAGCGACGCCAGGCTGCGAACCTCGTCGAGGTCGACTTCCGGGTGATAACGCAGCCCGCCCTTCATCGGCCCGCGGGCTCGATTGTGCTGCACGCGGTAGCCGACGAACGTCGCCAGATGGCCACTATCCATGTCGACGGGAATCTGCACCTGCACCTCGCGGCGCCGCCATCATCAATAGCTCGCGCATCTCGTCGGGCAGCTCGATCTCGTCGGCAGCCCGCTGAAAATACAAATTCACGGCTTCGAAGGCACGCATGGCGGGGGAGCGTAGGGCTCGGGATTCAGAGGTCGGGAGTCAGCACAATTCACTTCGCGTCGTCGGCCACGACGAAAGTCCTGCAAACACGCACTGCCGACGCGCGTCACCAATGACGCGTGGCAGTCGCGATGATAGATATCTGCCGCTCGCCGCACAAGCCGCGACTGGCCACGCCGGGTCGCCAACCATAGACTAGTGATCGTAACGACGAACCGATTTCTCACGCATCCTGCGACCTGCATTGGGGCAATCCGCATGGAGGGAACGCCACGCACACCGGTCGAATCTCGCCGCCGCAGGAGGCGCGATCATTGGATCGTCGTCGGCGGTGTGCTCGCGGTGCTGGCGGGGGTGTTGGCGTACGCGGCCCGCGACGTGTTGACGGCGCCGGCGGACGAGCCCGTGCAAGGAAGCTAAACCGCAAGCGGCAGTGGAGCCGGCTACCGTTCAACCGACCGAGCCCGCATCCGATCTCATCGATGATGATGGCAAGACGCTGTGGGCGTCGCCGACGCACGGCCCGCCGCTCGATCTCGCGTATTTGCCGCCGGGGGTCGAGATCATCCTGGTCCTGCGGCCGGCGAAATTGCTCGCCCATCCCGAAGGCGAAAAGATCGTCGCCGCGTTGGGGCCATTGGGGACGCACGCTATCGAACGGGTCGAGCAGGCCTGCGGCGCAAAGATGGGCGAGATCGAGCGGTTGCTCGTCGGCTGGCAAGTTGCGCGCGACGGCTCGTTCCTGGCGACACTAGTCGTGAGCACCCGATCGCGGCTGGAACCCAAGAGCGACCGTTACCAACCGGAGCGAGGCCAAGGCCGTGTGACCGTCGTTGCGCGCACCGTCGGCGCTGGCCGACGTCCGAACTCTCGACGGGCACAGTCCACCGCTCGCTCGGGACTTGGAGCGAATACTTGCCCAAACCAACTCGTCGCGCGAGGTGACGCTGCTTGTCCGGCCCCGCGCTCTGTTGAGCGACGCCAGCAATGCCTTTCGCGGAGAAATGGCGCCGTTGCGCCGTCCGCTCGAATGGTTTCTTGGTAACAACGTCGGCGCCGCGGCGCTGAGCATGAATTGGGACGAGAATTTCTTCATCGAGCTCGTCGCCCTGCCGACGCTCGATTCGTCGCCCGAGCGGATGAGCGACGAGTTGGCGGCGCGGGTGGACGAGTTGCCGGACTTGGTGGAGAACTACGTGCTCGGGCTCGATTCCTCGCCGTACAGCCGGCGGGTCGTGGCGCGATTGCCGGAGATGGTGCGGCGGCTGGCGGCGTATACGCGGCACGGGTACGACAAAGATGCGGCGGTGCTGCGGTGCTATCTACCGGCGGCGGCGGGGCATAATCTGTTGATGGGAGCGGAGCTCGCGCTGGCGGAAGGGCAGGGGAGAGGTGAGCCTGCCGATGTCGCCCGCTCGCTGAAGCGAGCTCGCCGGCATCGATCACTTCGCGGCTTCAGAAGAATGACTTCGCTGCGATTTGCACGCGAGGAGCTGGAGGCCGCGCTCGACATGCTCGCCCAGGACGTCGGTGTCACGATCACGATCCGCGGGCGCGACCTCCAGCTCGAAGGCATCACGCGGAACCAGCTGTTCGGGATCAACATGACCGATCGATCTGCCGAGGAAATACTGGTCGAGATTCTGCGACGGGCGAACCCCGACAAGCTGGCCACCGGACCCGCCGACCCGCGGCAAAAGCTGGTCTACGTCGTCGGGCCCGAGGCGATTTTCATCACCACCCGGGCCGCAGCCGCCGAACGCGGCGAGAAACTCCCTGCGGTTTTTCAGGGAAAAATAGCTGCTCTTCCAACCCTTCCGACCCACTATGGACTGGTCGCTTCAGCGACCAGTCCGTACCGCACCTCGCATGGTATCATAGAGAATGCTGCAATAGTCCGCCCCGCCCGCCGAGAATCAACTTCGTGGAACCCTTCTTCCTCCGCTGCGAAACCTGCCAAGCCCGGCTCCGCGTCCGCGACGAGCGGTTCCTCGGCCAGGTGCAGTCCTGCCCGAAGTGCGGCAGCATGGTGCAGATTCTCGCGCCGGCTGGCTGGCTAGCTACGGGCGAAGCGGCTCCGACGCCGGAGCCAGCGGAAGTCGCCGCGACGGCAGCGCCGACAATTAGCGTCCGCATCCTCACGTTATTGCGCGAACATGCGGTGTTATGGTCAGCGGGCGCCGCAACCGCCGTGGTGATGAGCGGGCTAATGGCATTCTTGGCGCTGCGTGGCGGCGAAGAAAGAGTTGCTGCGTTGCCACTGGCTACGGCCGCCGTCGAAGAGACGGTTGCCGCGCCAAGCGAGGAAGTGGAAAGAGACGCGCCGCCGGCGATGGAAGTCGACGCGGACGAGCAAACGGTGCAAACGCCGCCGCCGGCTCCGATGCAACCGCCGCCGGAGAAACAGGCGGCAGTCGTTGTCAAGAAAAAGCCGCCTGCCATTGCGTCGCCACAGATTGCCGCCGCTCCAACGGTGACCAAAGAACAATCGCGCACGATGACGCTCGAACCCGTCAAGCTCGAACCGCCTGCGAACACTACGACGGCCACCGCCAACTATCCGACGGCGACTGAGGCGGAAACTGTCGCCAGGGAAACGAAACCGGCAGCGGCCCGGCCGCCCGCGCGGGTGACCAACGTGGTCGACCAACTCTCCGTGCCGATCGAGTCGATCGACTTGCCGGCGATGCCGATCGGCGAATTCGTGAATTTGGTTTCCGGCATGGCCGCGGTTCCGATCCGGCTCGATCCCAAGGTGCTCGGCGAAGTCGGCCTCTCGACGCGTTCGACCGTCACCGTGCGGGGCGAGAGCACCACCGTCGGCAAACTGTTCGCAGGCGTCCTCAAGGAGCACCAGCTCACCTGCGTCGAGCGCGACGGCGTGCTGGTGGTCGTCAAGGCGAAACGCTAATCCGCGTAGCGTTAGGCGAGTTGCATCTCCATCGCGTCGGCGATCTTGCGGCAGCCGGCCATCATCTCTTCGAACTGGGGGAAGGTCATCGACTGATAGCCGTCGCTGAGCGCCTTTTCCGGATTCGGGTGCACTTCGACGATGAGCCCGTCGGCCCCCGCGGCGATCGCGGCCCGGGCCATCGCCGGCACCAGCGGCGTGTGGCCCGTGCCGTGGCTCGGGTCGATCACGACCGGCAGGTGCGTCTTCGCTTGCAGGTACGGCACCGTCGCCAGCGGCAGCGTGAACCGCGTGTGCGTCTCGAACGTGCGGATGCCGCGCTCGCAGAGCATCACTTGCTGGTTGCCGGCGTCGAGAATGTACTCGGCCGCGAGCAGGAATTCGTCGATCGTCGCGCTCGGGCCGCGCTTGAGCAGCACCGGCCGCGTCGATTTGCCGACCGCTTCGAGCAGCCGGTAGTTCTGCATGTTGCGGGCGCCGATCTGCAGCACGTCGGCATATTCGGCCACGATCGCCACGTCCTCGCTGGCGACGACTTCGGTGACGACCGCCAGGCCGGTTTCCGCGCGGGCCGTGGCCAGCAGCTTGAGGCCCGCTTCCTTCATGCCCTGGAAGCTGTAGGGACTGGTCCGCGGCTTGAACGCGCCGCCGCGGAGGGCCGTCGCGCCGGCCTTCTTGACGGCGTGCGCCGAGGCGATGATTTGCTCTTCGCTCTCGACGGCGCAGGGGCCGGCGATGACGCCGAAGTGCCCGCCGCCGACGGTGAGGCTGCCGGCCCTCACGACCGTCGGCTCCGACTTCGTCTCCCGGCTGGCGACTTGTACGGCGCGAGCACGGGCAGCACTTCGTCGACCCCGGGCCCGCTTTCCATTGCGCCGATGCTCGGCCATCTTGCGTTCGTCGCCGATCGCCGCGATCACGGTTCGCTCGGTGCCCGCGGAGCACGGTCGGCTTGAGATTGGCCGATTCCACTTGCTTAATCATGTGTTGGATGTCCTGTTCGCTGGCGTCACGCCGCATGACGATGATCATGGGAAAGCTCCTGTCGAATGGTTTCGGTTTGGACTGGTCGCTTAAGCGACCAGTCCGTCGGGGATTCTTGAAGGGATTGTGCCAACAAAAAAACCCCCGAGAGCCAGTCGCTGGGTCTCGGGGGTCGGATCGTTTGTTCGTAGTTCAGTGAGCCGCTACGCACAACCTCCGGTCCCGCTACCCAGGCGGGTAAAGGTAAACCAGAAGTAATACCAAAGGTGCGACTCATGCCTGTATTATGGCCTGGGAGCCGCGATAGATGCAAGCGGAAAATCTGGCGGCCGAAATCGGCCGCTACGTGCTTGGTGCTGGCCGCCGGCTTTTCGGCTTCGTTTCTTTCTTTTGCCTGCCAGGGCATCGCTCAAGCCCAGGCACGTCGTCGACCCCGGCCGGCACCGCGATCGTCGAGCCCTCGAAGTCGTCGCCCACCGGCTCGAAGCGCCCGCCAAGCTGCTCGGCCAGGAACGCTTCGGTCACGGCATTGAACGACTTGCTGTTCTCCGGCCGGGCGAAGCCGTGGCCTTCGTCCGGATAGAGCACGTAGGTGACCGGAATCTTCTTCTCCTGTCATCGCCTTGACGATCTGGTCCGCTTCGAGCTGCGTGACACGCGGGTCGTTGGCGCCCTGGCCGATCAGCAGCGGCTTCTTGATCTTGTCGACCAGCGTCAGCGGCGATCGCTTCAGGAGCTCGGCCCGGCCCTCTTCGGTGTCGACGTCGCCGACGCGGACCTTCATCACCGGCATGAACGGCGCCCAATACGGCGGGATGTTTTGCAGCAGCGTCACCAGGCTCGACGGCCCGACGATGTCGACGCCGCAAGCGAACTCGTCCGGCGTGAAGGTCATGCCCACCAGCGTGGCATAGCCGCCGTAGCTGCCGCCCATGATGGCGACCTTGTCCTTGTCGGCGATCTTCTGGTCGACGGCCCACTTCACGGCGTCGAGCAGGTCGTCGTGCATCTTGCCCGACCACTCGCCGTTGGCCGCGTTGATGAAATCCTTGCCGAAGCCGGTCGAGCCGCGGTAGTTGACGCTCAGCACCGCGTAGCCCCGATTGGCGAGCCATTGGTGGTAGGGATTGAGGCCCCACGAATCGCGGGCCCACGGTCCGCCATGCACGTCGAGCACCATCGGCAGCGGCTTGTCCGGCACGCCGTCGCCGTCCGGATCGCTGCCCGGCGGCAGCGACAGGTAGCTCACCAGGTTCAGCCCGTCGCGGCTCTTGATCACCGGCGTGTGCATCTTCACCAGCGGATAGTCGGCCAGGTCGTCGCGGTTGTTGAACAGGAAGTCGACCTTCCGCTCCGGCTCGCGGGTGTAGCGATAGGACTTCACCGGGCCATCGTCGAGCATGAACGCGACGGTCCACTGCTTGTCGTCCAGCGTGCGGCTCGGTGACGATGAACTCGCCGTCCTCGACGCTCTTCAGGAACTCGAAGTCGGCCTTGATCGCCGGGTCGAGGATCTTCCACTCGTTCTTCGAGTAGTCGAACGAAACGGCCTGGATGTTCTTCTCGGTCGGATGGGCGATCACGCCGCCCACGTCGGCACCGCGGATCGTCGGCGATCAGCTCGACACTTTGCCGTCGTCGAGATTCATGGCGAACAGGCCGGCCGTGTTGCGGTTGCGGCTGTCTTCGAAGTAGAGCGTGCGGGCCGTCTTGTCGAAGCCGGCCGGGCCGCTGGTCATGGCGTCTTCGGGGCCGAACTCTTGGAACTCTTTCCACTTCTTTGCGTCGCCTTCGCCCTCGGGCAAGAGCCACACCTGCCCGCCCGTGGGCGTGTAGTTGATCGCCAGGCGGACGTTGAAGTCATCGTCGGTCAGATAGCCGGCCACGCCCGGGATTCTCCTGCACGAGCTTCTTCTCGCCCGTGTCGATGTTCACTCGCCAGATGTCGTGCAGTTGCTTGTCGCGATCGTTCAGGCCGACCAGAATCTCGTGTGGGAACTTCGGGCTGACTTCCTGCAGCTCGGCCCGCACGCCGTCGATCGGCGTGAGGTCTTTTGTCTCGCCGGTTTCGACGTTGGTGGCGAACAGATGGAAGTTTTCGTTGCCGTTCGTGTCTTGCGGATAGAGGATGTGCTTCGCGTCGTATGCCCAGTTGTGGCTGCGGATCGGGCGGACTTTTTCCCTGGTGACAGGCTTCGCCGCCTTGATGTCGTCGGCCGGCCCGACCCACACGTTCAAGACGCCGTCGACCGGCGCCAGGAAGCTCAGGTACTTGCCGTCCGGGCTGAGCCGAGCCTGGGCCCGCTCGGGATTGCCGAACAACACGTCGCGGGGGATCAACTTGGCAGCCATCGTGCTGTCGCTGCTCGCCTTTGCTTTCGAGTCGGTCATCGAAGTTTTCTTCTCGTTCGCGGCGGGCGTTACCTTCGGCGTCTCCGCCTGCTTGGCGTTACAGCCGAACAGGATCGCCAAAGCGAGTGTCCACAAAGTCAGTTCCGAAAAGGTGAGCACGGCGCGCCTGGACATACGCAAAACTCCGGTTGAGCGCGGATGCAACGCCGCGCGTGGTGGGTGGGAAAGTGGGGCAGTATAACAGCCGGGCGGTTGTGACGTAACTACAACTCGCCCGGCGCCGAATGGTCGGGAAATTGCCGCCCTCTACGCCTACGCATCACCGCGACGACAAGTTCGCTCGTCGCTGCCCCGGCCGCGGTGCTATCGGGCTGTTTCCGGTACAACGGTCATTTTGACTTCGGCCGGCAGGACGCCGACGACAACACGCCCGTCGGCGTCGATCTCCGCGGGACTGCCGTTCACCGTGGCGCCGGCGATCCGCCCCGACGGCGCCGTCAACCGCAGTTTGCCCGCGGGCACGGGGCAGGTGCCGTCAAGGTGAGCCACCAGTTGGTTCGCCTCGCCCTCGGGCCGCGCGAGGGTACAGCTTATGCGGCCGCCATACGTCGGCAGGTTGCGGAAACCGATCGGTGCTTCGGAGACCCAGTCGCCCGGTATGCCCGCGAGCAGCACCAGCGCACCGTCCCGATCGCGTTCGTACAAAAACATCATCCGCACCGAGTTGACGAAATCCGATCCGCACCAGGTGTGCGGCAGGTCGCCGATGAACTTCGCCGTCCGCGGATCGCGGTGCACGACCTCCGGCCATTGGTTCCAACCGCGCGGCCGTCGGTCGTTCATGAAGAACGCGAGCGCCTGCCGGGCCCGCTCCGGTTGCCCCAACAACACCAGGCTGCCGACCGCGCAGCTCGTACGGCGTGTAGTCGACCCAGGCAAACGTCGGATCGTCGCGGCGCTGAACAAAGCGGTCCCAATACCGATTGAACGTGTTATCGAGCGCGGGCTGCGGCAAGCGACCGACCTCGCCGCACGGCCAGAGCGCGATCGTCGTCGACGTCGCGTCGAAGTCGCCCAGCTCGACGCACCCGGGAATGTAGTCGATCTGGTGTGCTTTCATCGCCAGGTCGAGTGATGCGTACAGCGTGCGGGCAAAGTCGTCGGCCAGCGACTGATACTTCTTGGCCTCATCGGTCTCGCCCAAGGCGCGGGCCATCTCGGCCGCGTCCTTCAGCCCTTTGAGCGTGAAGAAATCGTCCCAATACGAGTGCATCGGCTTGGCGGAGTAGCCTTCGTGGCTGATCGACTCGGGCATCAAGCCGTAGAAAGCGCGTGTGCTGACGGATGGTTTGTCCGGTTCTTGGCGTGTCGCTTTGGTGTTCGCATCGGCGAATTCGGGCGTCATGCATTTGGCGCGCAAGTCTTCGATGTACGCAACCGCTTTCTGGACGCCAGGCCAATGCCGCCTTAGAAACTCCACGTCGCCGGTGAAGCGGTAGACGTTCATCACGGCCATGATGAACTCGCCGTGGCTATCGTTTTCCGGCACCGGGTCGGCGCCGCGGCGATCGACCACGCAAGGCACTTTGCCGCTAGGAAACTGGTACGACGCGTACCAATCGACAAACTCGCGGGCCTCCTGTGTCATTCCGAACCGAAGCAGCGCGGCCGACGTGAGTGAGCCGTCGCGAATCCACGAACGCTCGTAGGACCGCGAGCCGGGGTGAATCGCTTTGCCGTCCTGATTGATGAGGATGTACGCGAGCGTCGAGCGGATCGTGTTCACCACGTCCGCCGCCTCGGGCGGAACCAACAGATCGAACGTGTCGGTCGCGCGGCACCAACCTTCGACCGCTGCCTGCTGCCGCACGCGAATGCTTTCCACCGGATCGGCCGCCGCGAGCAGCGGTTCTAAGAGTTGCCGAGTTGCCGTCTGATCGCTGCCGAACGGGACGCACACCGCCCACGACCGACTCTCACCCGGTGCGAGTCGGAAGTCGTATTTCAATGCGGCCGAGGCCGCACGCTGCGGATCGGCGACGCTCTGGCCGGAGGGCATTTCGCCGTCGCCCAGCATGGCCACGACGTCGCCCTCGTCGAATGTTGCGGCACCGAAAGCGTCCGGTGCGTCGCCGAGCGCCACAACACGGTCGTCCACCGTCAGTATGCGTCGCGAATCGTCGAGCGCGATGCGTGCAATTCGTGACACGCCGCCAGGCGCGTTGAGCCACTGGTAAGGCGGGTTCACTTGAAATGGTCGCACCGCAAGCAGCAGTCCGCCTGTGGTCGCGGCTGTACTGGTGTTGGTCACGGTGTAGAGCTGCGTGAGTGTGGAAGCACCCGCCTTACCATCGGCCGCCGCCGTCACCGTCAACCGCAGCCCGTCGTAGTCGCGCGTGACCGTCGGCACGGGGGCAAAACCGTCGGCAAGCGATTGCGTGATTCGTGCATCCGCCCAGGTGAGCAGCCGGCCGTCCACCGACAGAAACGGCTCGATCGAAAACGCCTGCTTGTCGACCTCGACGGCGCCGTCTTCGGACACGAGTGCTTCGTGTTCGTCGGCCGGCACACCGACAATCGTCCAAAACGTGCCCTCGCCGCCGATCGCGCGCGGATACCGGCCGCGAGGTGCGCGGCGGGCAATCTCCTGGGCAAATGCGTTCGGGTCGCGTGACGAATCAAGCGGCAAGACCTCTAACTCGCGGATCGAAACGTGATCTGCGTTTGGCGCAGCATGCATCACGAGTCGCACGGCGCGGGCCTCGGCGTCCGGCAGCGACTGGAATTGCGCTCGGCCGGAGTTCCGTTCGACGTGTCTCACGGTGGTCCACGACTGGTCGTCATCGGAGAGTTGCACGTCGTATTGGGACACAAACGCGGCGGGATCCCAATTCACGACCAGGCCGCCAAATTCGCGGACCTGGCCAAAGTCGACTGTGAGCGTCGGTGCCGTGTCGCCGGCCGCCGATCGCCATTGCGTCGCAGGCTTGCCATCCATCGCCAAGGGTGCCGACGATTTGTCGTCAGCAGTTGAGCTGGCAGTGAGTGTCGGCGTCCCAGCGTACGGCTCGGTCTCCGGCAGCGGACGAAACGTCAGGTCGTCGAGCCAGATCGTGCCGCGCCCGCCTTCCGCAGAGGAAACGACAATTTCAATCGCGCCCGCTTTCCGCAGCGGCTCGTTCGACGGTCCCCACGCGAACTGAAAATGCCGCCGCCGCGACGCGAGCCGCGCCCATTCCTTTGGAAACTCAAATGCGAGGCGGTTGACCCACCACACGTTGTTGCCCGTCTCGTCGACGAGTTTGAACTCCAGGTTGTTCGGCGGCAGATCGCCACGAACCGAAAACGCCAGTTCGAAATTCGGCGGCAGATCAAGCGGCATCGCACGCCGAATCCCCGCGTAGCCGGAGGACGCGAAATCGTAGTCGAGCCGCAAGCTCGTCGGATGGGCGGCATCCGAGTCGCCCGCACGCTCGACGGTCAACTTCAGCTTCACTCCGTCCGAAGTAAGCGTTTCCCATCGCGACGCGTCGCTAAAGTCGTCAAGCACCGCCGCGGACGCCGCCAAACTTGTGCTGACGGAAACGCTGGATGCCAACAATAGAGCTATGAAAGCGCTTTCAATACGCATGAGATTGGGCCAACGGCGATAAGCAATGTCGAGCACGGTTGAACCGTTGGAGCAGCGGATCGGATCGGCCCGCACGAAAGTGATCCTTCAAATATACCAGATGCCCGCCAGGGCTTGCACGCAGCTCGCAGCCGATTTTTCGCCGCCGGCAACGGCGCGTCGCCCTTCGGCAGGGTTCAAATCGCGTGACGGCCTCTGCGGGACGCATTTTGGCCACCACGCGCTAACCGTTCGCATTTCAGCCCATGCGATTTCGCAAATACGGACATCACGGTAGAGTTTCCGCAAAATATTGCTAGGCGGTTTTTGCTTTCTCATTTACAATCGAGGTGGATGGACAGGGGATCAGAAGGCGGTCTTTTCGGCGGTTGAGAGCATGGCGGGGCGCGATCTTGCAATTGGCTGGGGCAGTATTTCAGCAATCCTCGATCGCTAGCTCGGAAACCGGCGTCGGCTGAACGCGCGCGTTGCGGCCGACATCTCAATTTATGAAACTCGGCGGGAACGCTGGGGAGAGGACTTCGGAAATGCAGAGTCGATGGACGATTACATCGGGATCGTGGGCGTTTTTTGCCGCTTCGGTATTGGGTGCTCTCAGCGCGACCAGCACTTGGGCACAGTTGCCCTCATTCAACGGCGCGGAGGGCTTCGGTGGCACGTTCACGGGATCCGCTCCCGCCGGCGGTTGGTTCTCGGGGGCGAGGATCTACCATGTGACCACAACGCAGGACGATCCGGGCACCGACGGCAAAGGTGCGTCCGGGGACGCTGCGCCGCGCGTTTCTCGATCCGGCAGGCAAACAGCAGGGCGGCAACGTAGTGGTCGTATTCGACGTCGGCGGGACGTTCGAGCTCACGCAAGGCAGTCTCGACATTAAGAATATTTCGAACTACTATATTGCCGGCCAGACGGCTCCAAGCCCAGTCGTCGTCTACGGCGATACTACCCAGCTCACACACAGCAGCGGAAAAGAGACAAGCAACATCATTCTGCGCTACATGACCTTTCGCAAAGGAACCGGTGATGGGGAAGATGCTATTACGTTCGCCGGCAGCGGCCTGGGCACTAACCTGATACTGGACCACGTGTCGGGCTCATGGGCCGAGGACGAAATCCTCTCCACAACCAACAACAACACAAATGTGACGGTCCAATATTCGATGATTAACGACGCGTTGGTCTCCGGCCACGCCTACGGCTCTCTTATCCGTCCCAAGATCAGCTCTAACGTCACTTATCATCACAACTTGTATGCCAACAATGCTAGCCGACAGGCTCGCTTTGGGACGTACAACGCCGAGACACTTACTGCCGACTTCCGAAACAACGTAATTTATAACTTTCGAGACCGTGCCAGTTACACCGGCGGCAGCAGTGAAGCCGAACAGGAATACACCGACGTGAACTATGTCGGCAACTACATCGTCGCTGGCCCAGGTACTGGTTCGGTCCCGAACAGCTATGGTGGAGAGTATGCTTTTCGTGTCGACAAGAACGTCACCGCCCAGGTGTATCAGTCGGGAAATTACATCGATACCGATGAAGCCCCCGGCGGCGCACCCTCAGACGGCGTGCTGGACGGCAGCGACACCGGAACTGCCATGTTCGTGGTGACAACGCCGGTTACAGATCAATCCCTTTCCTTCGTGGGCTCGCCATTTACCGCGCCGTCCGTCACGACGCAATCCGCGCCTGACGCCTACAATCAGGCCGTGAACTATGCGGGGAACTTTTGGTGGGCGCGCGATGACATTGACAGCCGCGTCATCGACAATGTCTTAAATTTTACCGGGCCGCCCCTGGCGCAGACAAATCCGATTGCCAGCGAATTGGCGTATGTTACCAGCAGCGCTACCCAACGCGCCGACAACTCATCCGGCGAATTGGGACACCGATGACGACGGCATGCCCGACGATTGGGAAATGAAGCATGGACTGAATCCGGCTTCGTCGGCGGACATGACGTTGGATTTCGACAACGACGGTTACGTCAACATTCAAGAATACTTCGACGAGGTTGGTGCCTTTCCCGCCCCCGCTCCCATCGTTTTCAATGGCGCAACGAATTCGCGCTACGCCCAAATCACCAACTGGAAAACCGACGACGGAGGCATCACCGCCGGCAGCAACTGGCAGCCCTCCCGGTTCGACGAAGCTCAGATCAACAGCGGCACAGTGGTCGTCGACGCGGTCGGCCAGCACGCCGGCGTGCTCAAGCTCGGCGCCACGCCTGGCTCGAACGGCCACTTGCAGGTCAACAGCGGCTGGCTCGAGGTCGCCAACACACTCGTCGTCGGCGCCAATGCTACGGGCCAGGGTACGTTGAGCTTGGGCGGCGGAGCAATCTCCGCTCCAGAAGTGCTCGTTGGCTTCCTCGGCAAGATCGAGGGCAGCGGCGCGCTCACCGGCAACGTCACCAACGGCGGCGTGGTGCTGCCCGGCAATTCGCCCGGCACGCTCACGGTGAACGGCAACTACACGCAAACCGTCGACGGCGTCTTGTCGCTTGATCTTGCCTCGGCCGCGAGCTTCGACAAACTCGTCGTCAACGGCGACGTCGATTACGGCGGCCTCTTGGAGCTGGTGCTCTTGGGCGGCTACATGCCTGCCGCCGGGGCGACGTTCGACCTGATCGACTGGACCAGCACGCAGTCAGGCGCGTTCGACATGTTGTCGCTCCCCATGCTCGCCGGCTCGCTGGAGTGGGACACGTCGCTGCTCAATAGCAACGGCGTGCTGAGCGTAGTTGCGGCGTCCGTCACTCTCGCCGGCGACTACAACGGCGATCACGTCGTCGACGCGGCCGACTACACCGTCTGGCGCAACCACCTGGGCCAGTCGTTTGCACTCACGAATGAGACCGAGAGCCTTGGCACCGTCGACCAGGCCGACTACGACGCTTGGAAAGCGAACTTTGGTATGGCCGATGGCGGTGGATCGGCCGGAGTTGTGCCCGAGCCGGGCAGTGTCTTGTTGCTCGTGTTCGGGATGTTGCCGCTGGCAACGAAGCGCCGTTAGGTGTCGAACACGCCGATGGCAGCCCAATGCGGCAGATCGTATGGATCGGAGATGCAGACAGCAATGCGACAATTGTTACTTGCGTTCGCCGTAGTTGGGATTACATCCGTCTGCCAGCTGAGCCACGCACAACTGGCCGCGTTTCCTGGCGCCGAAGGCGCCGGTCAGAATGCGATCGGCGGCCGCAATGGCGACGTGTACTACGTTACTAATTTGAATGATTCGGGCGCCGGAAGTCTTCGCGCAGGTGTCAGCGGGGCACCGGCATCCGGTCGCACAGTTTTGTTCAACGTGAGCGGCACGATTCAGCTGCTTTCCGATCTAAAGGTAAACAAACCGTTTCTGACCATTGCCGGCCAATCAGCCCCGGGGGGCGGGATCACACTTTCGGGCCACGAACTCCACGTGCAGGACACGCACGACGTGATTGTCCAGTATCTCCGATTCCGTGTGGGAGACCTCTACACCCAGCCGACCAATCCCACGGGCTACGGTCCCGATTCACTCGGGATTGAGAATGTCAATAACGTCATGATCGACCACGTGTCGGCATCATGGAGCATCGACGAGAATCTTTCCGTCACTCACGATTCGACGAACGTCACCGTTCAATGGTCGACTGTCGAGGAAGCGCTCAAGAACGCGGGGCATCCCAAAGGGGCGCATAGCTATGGTTCGCTCATCAATGGCGGCGATATCACCTACGCTCACAACCTCTACTTCAGCAACGATAGCCGCAATCCGCGACCCGAGGGCGCCGGCAGTTCGTCTATCCGGCCGGGAACACTTGTGCTCGATTTCGTCAATAACGTAATCGAGAATCCCGGCGGTCGATTCGGCTACAGCGGCAACGATGTGAGCAGCAACGACGATTTCAACATGGACTATGTCGGTAACTACGGCATCTCGGGGCCGAGCACGTCGGCGAGCGCGCTGTTCGTTCCCGCCTCCGCGGCAACCGACATCTATGTACCTGCCGGCAGCAATTTTCTCGATAATAATAAGAACGGCATCCTCAACGGGACGGCGGCGACGGGGACGCAGCTCATGAATGGCACGTTTACTAACTCCGCGACGCGATTCAATTTGCCGGAAGTCACGACATTCGATGCCGCTCAGGCGTACATTCAAGTGTTGAGCCGGGCCGGAGCGAATTACTATCGTGATCCAGCCGATCGCCGCGTGATTCGAAACGTCCTCAACCAGAAAGGCGCCATTCTCGACTCGCAGAATCAAGTGGGTGGATACCCGACGTTACCGTCCGGGACGCCGCTGGCGGATGCGAACAGCGACGGCGTTCCAGATTACTTTGCGATCGCTCACGGATTCGACACTGTGACCGATATCCACCATCTCGACTCCGGCGACGGATATACCTGGCTGGAAGCGTATTTGCATACGCTGACGCCAAACGCCTTTGCGGCGGTCAATACGGTGAGTCACACGATCGGCACGGCGTATGGGCGCGGCGCTGATGCGTTCGTCAGCGAAAACGGCGGCGGCTCCGCCACCAGCGTCGGGAACGGGAACGGAACAACACTCGATGTAGCATGGAGCGGCAGTGGCGGAGCGGCCAATCAGGCAATCGTTTTGAAATTCGACCTCGCCCAAATTGTACCAGGATCAGTTACTGGCACGCGACTCGACTTGACGGCTGCGACGACGATCAGCGGTGCGCACAACTTCACGGTCTACGGTCTCGAGCACGATGCTGCCGGATGGGATTGGAATGAGAATTCGATTGAATTCGACGGCGCGCCCGGCTTGGCGTTCGACGGAAACAGCGGCACATTGGGTGTCGGCGATTTATTTGACGACGGGAATGCCTCGACCTATGGAGATCCGCCCGACTTGTTGCGGTTGGGCGAGCTCAATCTTTCCGGCGCGATCGCGGCTGGCACCACGGTCAGCGTCGACAATCCCAATCTGGCAGTATTCTTGAACCTGGCAGCGTACTTTGCCGACACGCCTGAAAATGGAATCGTGACGCTCATACTGCAGCAAAACAATAACGGATCGGCGGCGAGCTTCTATTCTAAGGAAGGTGATTCTCTGCTCGCCCCGCAGCTGGTGGTCGAGGCACTGTTGCAACCTGTCACTCCACCCGCCCTGGCGGGCGACTACAACGGCGATCACGTTGTCGACGCGGCCGACTACACCGTCTGGCGCAATCACCTGGGCCAGTCGATCGCGCTCACCAACGAGACCGAGAGCCTCGGCACCGTCGACCAGGCCGACTACGATGCCTGGAAGGCTAACTTCGGAATGACCGATATTGGCAGTGGATCTGCCGGAGTTGTACCCGAGCCCGCAACCTGGTTACTGGTGTTCACAGTTGGCTTGGTAGTCATCGTATTCGCCCGACGCAGCGCCGCCGCGGCAAACTGAACGATCGTGCGCTTGCTTTCGATCGTCATCGGATGTCTGCGCCAATCCGATCAAGGAACGGAAGGAAGCGCCAGCGACCGAGTTGTCTCGGCCGCTCACGCGCCCCCAACAATTCGCTTGATCCGCGTCGACTAAACCAGCCGCTTACGCAGGCCCGTGAGCAGCAAGCCGCTCATGGCGAGGAGGCAAATCGACGCAGGCTCGGGAACCGGCGCTGGCCCCACGATCTGGAACCCGTTGACTGGTCCTTGAGCGGACGTGTTGCTGTTGAAGTTCGTGTTGACGGTGAACGCCCCGCTGGCATCGGCCGTCATCACGAAGTCGTCCCACGCCACCTGGTTGCCGGCCGCGATGTCGGTCGACGCGCCGCTGGTGACGCCAAGGATTAGACTATTCACAGGACCGAAAAAGTAAGTCCCGCGATCCGTCCCGTCCTGCGCGGCACCATAGCCATAGACCATATACTGCGCATTGGGAACCAAGCCGGAGAACGCAAAGCTCAACTGCGCGAACGCAGATCCGCCACCCCCGTTGACGCTTGAGCCGAATCCATCCATCAAGGCCGCAGGATTGGGGGCTCCAGAGGGATTGAACCCAAAGATGTTACCTCCCGGCGCGGTGAAATTGAGCGTGATGTTATTCAGGCCGCTGACGCCGCTACTGTCCACCACGGCCAGATCTGTGCCAACGTCGCCGGTATCCCACGCGTTCCAGTAGTCGCCGGCGGAGCCCACAACCGCAGCCCCACTCGCGACCCCGTTCGACGTATTAAGATCGACGTTCCAGATGTTTGACGCTTGAGCGATCGAACCTGTCAACAACGAGACGGCGACAAGTCCAACAATCTGAAAAGAAATGCCAACGATTGAATTGATCTGGCGATTCATTATGCTGTCTCCAAACGTAAGATGTTGATGATGCGATGAAACTAACAATGCAGAAAACAAACTTCTGAGCTAACCACAGTGGCGTCTAGGAGCCAATTTGGCGATTGCGTCCGCGGAAGCCAAACAGAAGGAGCGACGCCATCCCTAGCAGCCCGACGGTCGCCGGTTCAGGAACCATTGCGGCCATGATCTGGTCCATTGGATTCCAAGCGCCAGAGAGCTTCCACTGCGGATTGGAATACGCCGACGGATTGCCGGGAAGCGGATAGACTGCCGATACCGTCGCATTGTTCGTATCGTTGTTGCTATTGCGGTCGCCCCAGAAGGCAGGCCAGCTGTAATTGGCGTCGTTCGGGTCGCTCGAACCGCCATAGCCGGTACCATACCAGGCGAAATCGGCTTCCGGCGAAAAGATGTTCTCGACCGTGTAGTCAGCGGCCTGGATGGCATTCAACTGATTCGACCAGAACACACGCGACGACACGTCAAGCGGAGTTCCGCCCGAGTCCATGCTATTGTATTCCGCATAGCGAGTGTCCTTGCCCGGATCGCCGTCGTTCTTGCCGTTGGCTGGGTTCACTTCGTTGGAATTCCAATTGAGCCAGCCGAGCGGCCGAATGACGTCGTCGAACTTCGTGTTGATGAACACCGTGCCGGCATCGCCGCCTGGTTGCTGCCAGCCCCAAGGACGGCCGAGCCATATGTCGTTTGCCGCCGGCCCCGAAGCGTTGGCCGCGTTGAACGGATCAATGACCGGGTTACCTTTCACCGAACTCCCGGTCACAGTGCTATTGAGGAATACTAGCCCGTTCGACGTTTGCTTGTCGGTTCTGGCGGCCGTGATGGTGCCGCCCGAGTGGTCGCCATCGATATTGACGGTCGAATTGTCAAAAACGCCCGTCCCCTGGCCGAAAATGAAATCGATGTCGCCACTGACATACGAATCCTTGAAATATGCCCGGCCGCCATCGACATAGAGCGTGTCCTGGTAGCCGAGGAACTTGCAGTTCACAAATGCCTGTTGATCTCCTTGAATCTTCAGGGCGATGGCTTGCGAATTGGTCGTCTGGGCGTTTCCAACCGTGTAATCGCCCTGCGGTGTGACAGCTTTGTGGCCGACGTTGACAATGTAGGGCGTGTCGGTACTGTTGGCGAAGGTAATCGCCTTGGCGGTCGTATTATTGCCGCGCAATTGCAGCGTTGAGCTGCCAGTCGTGCCGATTGCCCCCGTGCCCGGATTGTAGGCAGCGTCGAGCGTGGAAGTAATCACCACGTCATCGGGATTGCCCGTCATTCCCAGAGCGCGATGTTGCTGCGCAAATTGACGAGCGTCACGCCGGTGTCGTATGCAGTGTTGTAGGTGCCGGGGGCGAGAATGATGCGGTTCGGCATGGTGGCCGACGCCCCATTCGGCACTTGAACGGCACTGTCGTTGCTCAAGGCCGCCACGATGGACTTGTAAGCGCCCGCATATCCGCCAAACGGCGCTCCGTCGACACCAGCGTAGTTAGGATCCAGTAAATAGTCGGCTGCCCGCACCGACATGCCGAATCCAAGAATGATCAATGCAGACGCGAGGAAAAGCGCGATCCGATCTCTGCATGCACTCATGATTGTCGTTCCCTTCATTAGCTGAAACTCACATTGAACAAGAAAGCCACTCTCACCGGGCAACTACCGACCCACTGACAAACTGACTGGCCGATACAAAAAGCGAAAGACTGTTACGCGAAAAGACCCCTTGCGCCGAAAAAAGAGGGTTCGACCGCGTCGTCACCGAAATCGCCGCCAAGAATTGCCAAAGAAAGTCAGAAAAGCCGCTGGAAAAGTCCGTCACCCGACAAGTACTCGATTAAATCTATGCAACTTGCACAATGCAGCCTAGCTGCCATTCTTGCAAAATTCTTCATAAAACCCGCAGCCACTCCCTGTGTTCCGCCATTTATCCGACGCCGTCGCGCAGTAGCTCTCTCCGACTTACTTTGATCGCTCGGCCAGCCAGGTATAATCCGCCGTACGTCGTTGAGATGGCTACTCGTTCGGATCCTTGCCATTATGGCCGCAGACTCCGCACCAATCGCTCGTCGATATCAGCCATTGGTCGTTGTCGCGCTTGCACTCGCGGCAGGCATCGCGCTCGATCGATCTAGTGATAACATTTACGCCAGCGTCGGATTCGCCTCTTGGTGGTTCGTCACGATTAGTTCTCTGGCTGCATGGTGGTGTGCGTGGCACTTCGCTCGGACCGCGCTCGCGGCGATGCTTCTGATCGTGACGACGGCGATGCTCGGAGCAGCTTGGCACAACCTGCAGTGGAATTACTTCGAGAGTCATAACGCCTACCGTTACGCCAGCGAGGAAACGAATCCGGCGTGCGTCACCGCCGTCGTTTTGACAGCTCCAGAGCTGTTGCCGGCGCCGCCAACCACGCCGCTCCGCGCGATTCCCGGCAGCCAGCGCTGCCGCGTTGCAGTACAGGTCCGCCGCATCCGCGACGGCACCCAATGGCTCGCCGCGGACGGCCGTTGCCAGCTGCTGGTCAACGGCAATCTCCTGGCCGTCGAACCGGGCGACCAAGTGCAGATCTTCGCGCAGCTCCGCCGACCGGCGCCGCCCATGAACCCGGGCGAATTTGACTTCGCCGCGTCGGCGCGGGCGGATCGCCGCCTAGCGTCGCTCGCCACTCGTTCGCCCGAATGCGTCACCGTTCTCACGCCCAGCCGGCACTGGTCGCCGGGCCGGGTCGTCGACGCGCTCCGCGAATACGGCAAGCGAACGCTTCGCACGTACGTCGGCCCGCGGCAGTCGGGACTTGCGGCCGCCGTCTTGCTGGGGGTGCGCGAAGAGCTTCCGTACGAAGCGACCATGCCGTTCTTTTTGACCGGAACCGTACACTTGCTCGTGGTTTCGGGGCTCAACGTGGCGATCCTGGCGACGGGGCTGTATTCGCTGGTCTGGATCGGCTGGCTGCCGCGGCGGGTGAGGAGCGTGTACGTGGCCAGGTATCGGATCGCGTGGCTACCGGGTGATGGGATCGGTAAGGAAGTGCTCGAGGCGGCCAGGATCGTGCTCGACCGGCTCGGAGTCGACGCCGAGTACGTCGCCGGGCGATATCGGCTGGGACTTCTGGCGCCAGGAGGGCGACGCGTTTCCGCAGCGCACGATCGAACTGCTTGAAGCAGCGTCGACGCGGCGTTGTTCGGCGCGATCACCTCCAAGCCCGTGAAAGCAGCGAGGCGCGAGCTGGCGACGCAGCTGCAAGGCAAGGGGCTCAGCTACCGCTCGCCGATCGTCCGCATGCGGCAGCTGTTCGATTTGTACATCTGCCTGCGCCCGTGCAAGGGCTATCCGGTCAACCCGATGAACTTCAAGGAAGGGATCGACCTGGTGGTGTTCCGCGAGAACACCGAGGACTTGTACGCGGGGGTGGAGTTCCGCCCGTTGCCGGCCGAGCGTCCGCGGTACGCTCGGAAACCTGCGCCAAGGCGTTCAAGGCCTTCCAGGGCTGGCGGGCGACGACTACGCCATCTCCTGCAAGATCAATACCCGCCGCGGCTCGCGAGCGGATCGTCCGCGCCGCGTTCGAGTTCGCCCGCCAGCACGGCCGCAAGAAGGTCACCATCGTTCACAAGGCGAACGTCGTTCGCGCCACCGACGGCCTGTTTCTCGAAGTGGGCAAGGAGGTGGCCCAGGACTATCCCGGAAATCGAGTGGACGACGCCAACATCGACGCCATCTGCATGTGGCTGCTGAAGAATCCGTTCAATTACGACGTGCTGGTGGCGCCGAACCTGTACGGCGACATCATTTCCGACCTGTGCGCCCAGATGGTCGGCGGCCTCGGGTTCGGCTGCTCCGGGAACATCGGCGACGCAAGCTGGCCGTGTTCGAGCCGACCCACGGCTCCGCCCCGAAGTACGCCGGTCAGTACAAGGTGAATCCGATCGCCACGATCCTCGCCGCGAAGATGATGCTCGACTGGCTGGGCGAGAAAGACAAGGCCGAAACGCTCGAGCAGGCAACCGCTGAAGTGATCCGCCAGGGCAAAGTGCGGACCTACGACATGGGCGGGCAAAACACCACGCTCGAAATGGCTCGGGCCATTGCCGACAAGACATGAACAGTGCCGCGCCGATCGCGCGACAGAGTACAACGGTTGGAGAGACAGCGATGAAGAAGACAACGATCCTCCGAAAGGCCATTATGGAACGTCGCGCCGTCGTGCTCCCCGGGTGCCACGACGCGCTCAGCGCCAAGGTGATCGACGACTGCGGTTTCGAGGCCATGCAGGTCTCGGGCTTCGGCCTGGCCGGCTCGTACATGGCTAAGCCCGACGTCGGCCTGATGCAGATGAAGGACGTGCTCGACCTGACGTCGATGATCATCCACGCGGTCACGATTCCCGTGATGGCCGACGTCGACACCGGCGGCGGGAATGCCGTCAACGCGGCCTGGATTACCGAGCGGCTGATCGAAATGGGCGCGGCCGGGATGAACCTCGAGGACCAGGAATTCCCCAAACGCTGCGGCCACATGGCCGGCAAGGAAGTCATCTCGGCCGAGGAAATGGCCGGCAAGCTACGTGCCTGCGCCGAAATTCGCGACCGCCTGGACAAGGACTTCATCATCAACGCCCGCACCGATTGTTTTGCCGCGATGGGCCTCGACGAGGCGGTCCGCCGCTGCAACCTGTACCTCCGGGCCGGCGCCGACCTGGTGTTCATCGACGCGATCCGCACGCGAGACGACATCGCCCAGGCCGTCGCGGCGATCGATGGTCCGCTGTCGGTCAACTTGATGGACGCGGTGAGCGGCGTGAAGACCGAGCTGATTCCGATCCCCGAGCTGGCGAAGATGGGCGTGGGCCGCGTGTCGATCCCCGTGGCCTCCGTGATGGTTGCCTATCAGTCGCTGAAGCGATTCTTCACCGCGCTCAAGAATTCGCCGACCGGAACCTTGCCCGGTCAACTCGAATGGGTTGGATCATTCGAGGAATATACAACTTTCATCGGTCTCAAGAAGTATCGCGAGTTGGAAAACGAGTTCTTGCCCAAAGAACGATTTGAAAAGAAGTACGCCCAGGTGTGATGCGGCACGTGCCTGGAACGATTTGCTAGGAGAACACCCGATGGGAGCCACCCTCGCAGAAAAAATCCTGGCCCGCGCGGTCTGGACGCCCCAGCGTCCGGCCGGGCGACATCGTGGAGCCGGCGGTCGACGTCGCGCTTTCTCACGAAAACGCCGCGCTCGTGATCAACCAGTTCCGCGAAATCTACCAGGGCACTGGCCTCGAAGCCAAGGTCTGGGCGCCCGCGAACATCGTCATCGTGTTCGACCACCGCGTGCCGGCCGAGAGCTCGAAAACGGCCACGAACCAGAAGCGAATTCGCGAGTTCATTGCCGCGCAGGGGATCGAGAAGTTTCACGAAATCCGCGGCGACGAAGGGGGCATTTGCCACCAGATCTTGCCCGAGAACGGCTATGTCCAGCCGGGGCAAATCGTCGTCGGCACCGATTCGCACACGACGACCCACGGCGCCCTCGGCGCTGGCCTGGGGGATCGGGGCCACGGAGATGGCGGCCGTCTGGGCGCTTGGCTTCGTGCCGAACGTCGAAGTGCCGCGGACAATCCAGGTCGTCCTCCGCGGCTCGCTGCCGCATGGGGTCTATCCGAAGGACATTGTTCTGCATCTGATCGGCAAAATTCGCGCGAAGGGCGCGAACTTTCACGTGCTCGAGTTCCACGGCGAGACCGCCCGGGCGATGTCGACCTCGGGTCGCCTGGTGCTGGCGAACATGGCCGTCGAGGCGGGTGCGACGGCCGGCGTCTTTCCAGCCGACGACGAAACATTCCGCTATCTCCGCGAAGTGGCCGGCGTCACGAACCCAGCGCCCGCCGTGCTGCCCGACGCCGACGCGGAATACGAAAAAACTTGCGAGATCGACGTGGCACGGCTCGAGCCGCAAATCGCCTGTCCACACACGGTCGACAACGTGAAGCCGATCTCCCAGGTTGCGGGCACGCTGGTGCAGCAAGTCGTGATCGGCTCGTGCACCAACGGGCGGCTCGACGACCTCGAAGTGGCGGCTGGCATCTTGAAGGGGAAAAAGGTCGCACGCTCGACCAGGATGCTGGTCTTCCCCGCTTCGGGACGTATCTATCGCGAAGCACTCGACTGTGGATTTATCAAGACGTTCATGGACGCGGGGGCCGTGGTGATGAACGCGGGCTGCGGCTGCTGCCTCGGCATTCATCAGGGCGCGCTGGGCGACGGAGAAACCGCGCTCTCGACCACCAACCGCAATTTCCAGGGCCGCATGGGCAACCCGAACGCCGCCGTCTATCTCTGCTCGCCGGCCACCGCGGCGGCTTCGGCCCTCACCGGCTGCATCACCGATCCACGCCAAGGAGCTTCGCCATGAAAGCGACGGTCGTCTACAAACTCGGCGACGATATCTCGACCGACGTAATCTACACCGGCCGATTCATGGCCACCGTGATGCCGACCGAAACGCCGCAGTTCGCGTTCGCCGACGACTTGGGTTTCAACGCTCGGTTGACGTCGGGCAAAGTGTCGCCAGGCAACGTGTTGTTGGCGGGCAACAACTTCGGTTGCGGCTCGTCGCGCGAGCAGGCCGCTTCCTGCCTCAAAGGACATGGGCTGATTGTCGTGGCCCAAAGCATCGCTCGCATCTTCCTGCAGAACGCCGTCAACCTCGGGCTCCCGACGATCTTCTGTCCAACGATCGAGGGCGCCGAGGGAGACGAATTCGAGATCTTGCCCGATGCAATCGTTAATATCACCCAGGGGAAGACCTTCCCGATCGTGCCCCACCCTCCAGCACGCCAGGCCTTGATTGACGCTGGCGGCTTGATTCCATTTGCCCGCATGCGGCTGCTGCAACAAGTCGGCAAAGCTTGACCAGGTATCCCCCCTCGCCAAAATCGACCTTTTTCGATCGCCCTTGAGTACCGTTCGTTACTGGACTGGGCTAGCAGACGGGCCGCCTCCGCCGTATGATCAATTGGTGCCTTTCGTTGAGATGGAGTCTCAACAGCGGTGCGGCGAATTGCTCGTAGTTTGGTCTGGAACGGACCGAAACAAACTAACAACTCAACATTGCAGGTATTTGGGCAGAGTGACTATATGACCACACGCCATCATTTTTCCACCGGTTGTGAATCCCCGTCAGGCATCGGCTTGGCGATTCCGAATCAGAGTGCGTCGAATCCGGCGCAGAAGCGTCACTCGCGTCACCCGGCCGACCCGGTCGCCGTGAAGCTGGCGATGCCCAAGGCGAACACGCCCGAGCTGTGGGCCCGCGGCATCGACTGGCCCTGCGTGACGTGGATTGCGGCGGTACACGTGTTGGCTTTGATCGCGCCGTTCTACTTCAGTTGGCACGGCTTGATCACTTGCCTGGCGCTCATCTTCATCACCGGTTCGTTTGGAGTCTGCATGGGATACCACCGCTGCCTGACGCACGGCGCCTTCCAAACCTATCGGCCGGTTCGCTGGCTCTTGGCGTTTTTGGGCGGCCTCTCGGGCGAGGGCTCGGTCCTCACCTGGGTCGCCAATCACCGCAAGCATCACGTCTTTAGCGACAAAGAGGGCGACCCCCATTCGCCACGCGACGGCAAGTGGTGGAGCCACATGTTCTGGTTCATGCCGAACTTTGGCCAGCGCTGGCACCGCGAAGTGGCCGAGCGCTACGCACCCGATCTCCTCAAGGACAAGGTGATGGTCGCGATCCATTACTTGTTCCTGCCGTCGCACATCGCAACGGGCATCATCCTGTTCCTCGTCGGCTACTTTGGCACGGCGCTAGGCATGGGCGGAGTATGGTGGGGTTGTTCGATGGTGTTCTGGGGGCTGGGCGTGCGGATGGTCTATGTACTGCACGTGACGTGGATGATCAATTCCGTGACCCACATCTGGGGCTATCGCCGATACGAAACCAGCGACGACAGCAAAAACCTCTGGTGGGTCGGCCTGCTGGCCTTCGGCGAAGGCTGGCACAACAACCACCACGCCTACCAACGGGTCGCCAGCCAAGGCCATCGCTGGTACGAAATCGACGTCACCTACTACTGCATCTGGCTGATGGAGAAGATCGGCCTGGCCTGGGACGTGGTGCGGCTCCGCGATATCCCCAAGGGAACACAGCCGGCGTAACTGCGTCCGGTGTGAGCTGCAGGTGGCTGGGGTCGAGGCTCAGCCGAGCCCCCAGCTTGTCGAGTTTCGGGGAGCTCGCGGGCGCCAAGCAGGATGGTTGGTCGGCTCGACCCCAGCCACCCAACCAGAACGGCAACCTCGCATACGACTACAGCGGCCAGTCGCGCAACAGCCGCTCGGTCTCTTCGAGATGGCCCGTCTCGTCGCGGACGATGTCTTCGAGCTGCACAACCAGGCCTTTGTCGCCAAATTCTTCAGCCTGCTTGGCGCGCTTGGTATAGTCCGTCACTGCCCTCTGCTCCGCCTCGCGGACCGCCTCAACCATGTCGCGATTCGTCTTGGCCGACTTCACTTCGCGCGGCCTGGTGAACGGTTCGCCCCCGAGGGCGACGATCTTGTTGGCCAGATATTGCGCGTGTCCCTGCTCGTCCGGCACCTCGGCCAGATAGAACTGCGCGAGCTGCGGACGATAGGGACCGGTCGCTTTGGCCGCATAGGTGATGTATTGAACGATCGCCGAAAACTCACCGGCCAGATCCTGATTCAGTGCGTCGATCATTTCCTGCCTGTTCATTTCATTCATCTCTTTCTGCGTCGACTGAATCCGGCGCGCTCAGCACACCGACGGCGACAGCAACACGCCCCCCAACTCACCATCAGGGCGATCGCCACCGCGCTGGCCGGCTCCGGCACCGCAGCCACGCCACCGCTTCCTGCCGAACCGGCGCCCAGGTTGTTTCGCCAGACCGTGTAGTCGGCGGCATCAACGACGCCGTCGCTGTTGCCGTCGCTGGCGCCGCCGATGGCGCCGAATGCGAGCTTCCACGCATCGTAATCCATCGCATCCACTTGGCCATCGGAATTATAGTCGCCCGGAAAAGCCTGCGAAGGAAACCGAAAGTCGACCACCACTGGCAGATGATCGTAGTTGGAGCTCGTGATCGTGACGTCGTTCGATTGCAGCCCGGTCGCGGTGCGCTCGGCAGCCGTCATCGAGACCGTGTTCAGGACGAAATGGTTTGCGATGCCGACGACGCTGTCGGTGTAGAGAATGTAATCCAGCCGACTGCGGGAATAGTTGCTGTCATCGTTTCGCCAGGTGTAGTCGTCGGGGCCGGTGACATTTTGCAGCGAATGGGCGTCGGCGAGGCTCGTTCCGTCCCAGTCGGGAGGCGAATCGGGGCCGTAGGTTCCCTCGTTCATAATGTTGCCGGTGATCAACGTACTGAGCGGTTGCTGGCTGCCGACGATGTTCAAGTCGCCGACCACTGCCATCGGCGTGCCGGCCGGCAGGTTGACGTGGCCACCTGCTGACTTTGCGTCGCGCATCCAATTCACTAGCGCGTCGGCCTGCTGTTGCCGCTTCTGGTCTTCCGAGCTGCCGGTGCTGCCGCAGCACTTGAAATGGCTATCCATGAAGTAGAAGTCGGTGCTGAACTGTTCGTCCGGCAGATTCACCAAGGCCATCGCGTAGCTAGTCGCGCTCGGCTCGGGATTCGCATCGGTGGCGGTCATCGTTAGCGGATACTTGCTGACCAGAACATTGTCGTACGATTGGAGGGCGTACCAGGTGGCCCCATTGCCGAGCGGCAAGATTGAATTCATCAAGCTTGCCGTCTCACCCGCCGTGTAATCGTAGATTTCCTGCAGATTCAAGACGTCGGGCTGGAGTGCCTGAACGACCCGTGCGAACTTGGCCGCCTGAGTCGAATTCGTATCCGCAAAGATAGAACTCTGATAGATGTTGTAGCTCAGTACCCGCAGGTCGGTGGCGCGGTCACGGTCGACGAACGTGCCGGTGGTCTGGGCCACGAGCAATCGTCCGCCCCCAAACATCGCCGCGACGGCGACGACCACTAGCACAACCCAACGAACCCCGCGCACCGAACGCTGACAGCCTCTGCTCATGTATATCGCACGCCCTGAAACTGCGGCTCGAAGAACGCGGGGAGTAAGGAATCGGCTTGCAGCAGGCCCTGCCGCGTGAGCTCGATGCGACGGCGACTCGAGTCGATCACCGCCAGACCGTCCAATTCGTGGCCCGACCAAGCGGACCGCCAATACTCCACGATATCAACACCGTACTTGTTTTGGAAGTAATCGGCATTGAGATACCCGCGCTTAAGCTGCAGAATCATCTCGCGCACCAGTCGCTGGTGGGGGGTGATCGTCAGCGCGCGCGACAGCGGCAACTTGCCCGCTTCGAGCGCACCGCAGTACTGTTCCCACTCCGGATGATTCTGATAGTGGACGCCCGACACATGGCCGAAACTGGCGATGCCGGTGGCTAACAAGTCGCTCCCCTGCCAGAGGTTGTCGCGGTAGCTGAAGTTCACGCGTTCGGGATGCCGGACCATCGTGTAGGCGCTCGACACGCTGTAGCCGGCCGCGGCCAGCTCGTCGAAGGCGTAGTCGACCCACCCACGCTTAACGGACCAATCGGCGACGGGCGTTTCGATCGTGCCGCCCAAGATGTCCTTCGAGTAGACCGTGTTGAACGGCAGCTCCATCTGGTAGATCGTAACGCTGTCGGGTTCGAGCTCGATCGCGCGGCGGACGGCGTCGCGCCATTTCTCCGTCGTGTCGCCGACCATCCCGGCGATCAGGTCGATGTTGATATTTGTGAAGCCGGCGGCGGTGATCCAGGGCCAAGCACGGTAGATTTCGGGCGACTCGTGGGCCCGGCCGTTCTCGCGGAGGATGTCGTCATCGAAATGCTCCACGCCGAGACTCAGCCGCGTGACGCCGATCTCGCGGAGTGTTTTCACCTTCGCCTCGGAGAGCGTGCCCGGCTCGCATTCAAACGTGACTTCTTCGGCTAGGTCCCAAGAGACATTCGCCCGCAGCCGGTCGACCAACCGCTCAAGCTGCCGCGAGCTGAGGAACGACGGCGTGCCACCGCCGAAGTACACGAACCGAAACGGCCGACCGCCCATCACCGGCAGTTGGCTCACCAGCTCGATCTCGCGCGCAGTGCCGCCAAATAGCGTTCCACCTCGACGGAGTTCTTCTCGGTGAATACCTTGAAGTAGCAAAACTTGCACCGCTTGCGGCAGAACGGAATGTGCAGATAAAGCCCCAGCGGCACGTCGGCTGGCGGCGCGTTCGTCGCCCCGTGGACCGCATCGAGCTGGTCCGCCGACCAAGCGGAAAACGGCGGGTAGTTGCTGATAAAATAACTACCGACTTCAGTCTTGGTGCTGCTGGTAGACATCAATCAATACCATTTTGCCACGGAGGACATAGAGTTCACAGAGAAAAATGATAAGAACAATTCAAGTTCATCACTTCTTCTTCTCAGTACTCTTCTCTTTGTGCTCTGTGGCGAGTCCTTCCTTATTCTTTGGCGCACTGAAGCAATACAACGTGCCGTCCGTGTTGCCGATGATGATCTTCCCGCCAACGACGACCGGCGAGGCCGTGAAGCTGCCGCCCGCGTCGAATTGCCAGTCGATTGCGCCGCTGGCCGCGTCGAGTACGTACAGCACGCCGCGGTCGGTCGCGGCGACCACTTGATTGCCGGCAATCACTGGCGAGCTCTCGACGCGGCTGCGGGTCGGCACTTTCCATTTTACCGTACCGGTCGCCGGATCGAGACCATAAATCGCTTTGCCCTGGGCGCCGTACGCAGCCAGCGTGTCGGTCACGGCCGCGGCGGAGCGGATCGGCTGGCCCCGTTCGGAGTCGCGATACGTCCAGAGCACCTTGGGCACGCCGCCGGCCGGAGGCATGGTCGATCGCGTAGAACGTGCCCCCCTCGGTGCCAAAATAAACGTGGTCTTTGTGGACGGCGGCCGTGGCGCCGGTCGGCGCGTCGATGGCAATCTTGTTGGTTTCCTTGCCCGTGGCCGCATCGATGAAGTGCAACTGGCTATCGCAGCCCGCCAGCAGAATCTGGCCGGCCACGATGGTCGGCGTGCAGCGGAGCGGCGCTTCGATTTTGAAATCCCAGCGCTTCTCGCCGGTCGTCTTGTCGTAGCAAGTGAGCGATCCTGCTTCGCACGTCACGAACAGATTGTCGTCGCGGACGGTGGGCCCGGCGTAAACTTCGCCGTCGCCTTGGGTATGCCAGATTTCGTGTCCGTCTTCAATCGAAACGGCGCTGACCATGCCGTTGGCGTCGCCGACGTAGAGCGTTCCCTCATCCCACGCCGCCCCGGCCAGGAACGCGGTGTCGGGGAACGACTGCTTCCAAATCCCCCTGCCGTCGTCGACCAGCACCGAGTGGAACACCCCGTTGTTGTCGCCGATGTATATGATGTCGTTGTCGACCACCGCCGTGGCCTCGAAGCCGGCGTCCTTTTCCGTATGGTAGGTCCACCGGACTGCCAACTGCTTGGGCAGTGACGTCTCGGCGACGCCGCAACTCGACGCGTCGCGGCGAACGAAGTGCCAATTGTCGGCCTGGACACGCGACGCGAACGCGAGTGTCATGCCGACGATGACGAACATTCGACTGCAGCTCAAACGATTATTGTAGCGCCAATTCATATAGTTCCTGAAAATCCCCCGACGTCATGGCGACGGGGTTGAAGGTGCCGGTCCACTGCTCGGCCGCCGCTGCGGCCAGCCCGGATACGTCCTTCAAAGGTACGTCGAACTCGCGGAGCGTGCCAGCCAGTCCCGCCTGTCGGGAAAGTTGAGCGACAAACGCGGCCAGCATTTGGGCCGGGCTGTCGGTGCCCGCGAGGCCGACGACGTCGTTGCTGCCGGCGACGAACTCGGCATACCATGCACCGACGACGCGGCCGTTGTGACGGATGACGTGCGGCAACATTAGAGCCACCGCCTCGCCGTGAACAATGCCATAGCTGGCGGTCAGCGGATTCGCCAGCGCGTGGGCCGCGCCGAGCATCGAGTTCTCGATCGCCAGACCCGCGAGCGCAGCCCCGAGCTGCATCTCCGCCCGGGCCTCCAAATCCGCCGGCTCCGCCAACACGCGGCCGAAATTCGCGGCCAGGTGCCGCCACGCCTCGCGGCTGAAGACCATCGACATCGGATTGCGGCGTTTGCTCACATAGGTTTCCAGCGCATGCGAGATCGCGTCGATGCCGGTGAGCGCCGTCACGCGCTGAGGCTGCGTGAGCGTCAGCTCGGGGTCAAGAATCGCCGCGCGGAAGGCGGCCCGTTTGTCGCCGCAAGCCATCTTAACCTTGGTCTCCGCGTCGGCGATCAGCGCGTACGACTGCGTTTCGCTGCCGGTGCCGGCGGTCGTCGGTACGGCGATCATCGGCAACAGCGGGCCGGTCGCTTTGCCCTGGCCCCAGTAGTCCTGCATCTGCCCGCCGCACGAATAGAGAAAGTTGATTCCCTTCGCACAGTCCATCGAGCTCCCGCCGCCGATGCCGACGATGAGGTCGGGACGAAAGTCCTTCGCAACAACCAAACCTTCGCCAACGTGAATCGTCGTCGGATTCTCGGCCACGCTATCGAACAGTCCGACGCTGAGGCCCGCTTGCTCGAGCGACGCCATGCCGCGCGGCGTGTGCCCCGCAGCGATGATCCCCGGGTCGCTCACGACGAGTGCCCGTCGGGCACCCAAACTCGCCGCGACCGCACCCAGTTCCGACAATTTGCCGGGACCAAAAACGATCCGCGTCGGGAATTGGAAATCGAACGGTTGCATGGTTCTTACTCCCTCCCCTCGGCGGGGAGGGTCGGGGAGGGGGGCGGCGTTACGGTTTGGCCGCCTTCTTCGAGTGACTTCCAAATCACATCCGTTATCGTGTCTAAATCCTCGAATACGACGTGATTCCAAAACCGCACCACGCGAAAGCCTTGCGATTTCAGCCACGCGGTCCGATTAGCGTCGCATGTCTTCGCCACTTCTTCGTTGTGTTGTCCGCCGTCAAGCTCAACAATCAGCCTGCGAGCGAAACAGACAAAGTCGACGACATAGTCGCCGATTGCCGCTTGGCGACGGAACTTGAAGCCCCGTAACTGTTCGCATCGCAAGACACCCCACAGCCGCCGTTCGTCGTCCGTCATTTTCTTGCGAAGTTGTCGCGCGAACTCGCGTTGTTCGGGGTTCTTATACATCTTGCGTGAGACCACCCCTCCCTAACCCTCCCCATGAATAGGAGGGGATTTAGTTCGCCACCTGCAACGCACGATTCCGATACAAGAACTCGAACAGGTTGCCTTCGTGCGGTTGAAGCCAATTCAGCTTGGTCGTGGGGATCGGGCCGAGATTCAAGCGGTCGATGTGCGTGGCGTCGGCCGCCGCTTTCTGGAACGATTCGTCATTCGAGATCAAGGTGCCCACCAGTGTCGGGCCGATTTGTTTGAGCATTTCCACTTGCGGGCACTCGACGACCGACGCGAAGGGGAACATGAACTCGGTCCGCGCGATGGCGGGCGCCGGAGATTGGCAATGCATGATCATCGGCCGCAGGTAGCTGGCCCGACCTTGTTCGACGAGCCGATCGCCGAAGCGGGCGGTGACGTGCGTCACGCCGTCGGCCTCGAGATCGCGTTCGACCTGCTTCCACACGGCCGCCCCCTGGCCAGGCACGGTGAATGCGGCCAGGCCGGCGCTCGGGTCGGTCGGCGGCAGTGCTTCAACGGGCCCCAGCCGTTCGGCCAGCGCGTCGGCAATCTCGCGCGTGTGCCGCGACGCCCAGACGCCGGAACAATTGATGCAGCCGCGGCCGCTGTTGATGTAGATGCTCTCCGCCATCAGGTCGAGGTAGTCTGCCCAGCGATCGACCACGTCATCACCCAGCAGAATCTTCGAGAAGCCGGGGCCGTGGGCCTGCACCTTCGGATTGCCGCGGTAACGCTCGACGGTGGCCGTCCCGCCGAAGATCATCGCCCGTTTGCAGGCTTCGAGCACCGCTGCGCCCGCTTCCGCCTCGCCGGGGTAGAGCGAGAACGCGGCCCGAGGCACGCCCGCCTCGGTGAACGCGGCAAAGATGCGATAGGGCGTCCACGGCTCCTGCGGACCAGGCTTGAGCACCAGCCCCAACTGAAACGGAATTGCCGGCAGCCACAGCGTATGCACGCCCGGCGAGTTCGACGGCAGCACCGCCGAGAGCACCGGCGACTGAGCCTGATAACTGACTGTCACGCCACGCGACTCTTCGCCGTAGCCGCGGCTCAAAATGTCGAGATCCAGCCCGCGCGTCAGGCAGTCGAGAATCTTCTCCATGTTCTTCAAGACGAACGAGTTCTTCGCCATGTTGGCCCGGCACATGTGCTCGGGCAGGCCGGTGCTCGCCGACTGTTGGTGGACGAAATCGTCGGGCGACTGGGTGCCGTCTCCCATTGGCAGCGTGCTGTTTTCATAGAGGTCCGCCGCCTTGCCGAGCATGGCGATCGAGCTCGCGGCAAGGAATCTGCCTGCAGCGCGTCGCGAGCCTGTTGCGCCTGACGCATGTCGCGCTTGATGATCCCACCGCCCGCCTGACAGACCGTGGCGATCGGCTCGCCGGTCGCAAAATGCGTCACCTCGGCAACTTCCAACGAATCGTACGGCTGGCCCCAGCGGATGACGGGTAGCTTTAGCATGATAGTTACTCAATAGACTCCGACCGTCGTCGCCTCGGCCAAGCGGCGGAACGGCCGCGTGCCGCTGATGCCGTCCCAGGGATACAGCTCGCACGGCGGTTCGCGTTCGCCTTCGTCTCGCTCCAAAAAGCCCGGCATGAAGAACTCCTTGGTCAGCGTGGTCAGCTTCGCCCGGCCGGTTTCGCCGTAGCCGACTAAGTTGTCCGTGTTGTCGAATTCGACCACCTCGACGACCGCCCGCGGCTGCGGCGCGTAATAGCTGATCTTGTAGCCCTCGGCCGCAGTGACTGGCTTCGAGCAGGCGAGCCCCATCAGCGTGTTGCCGTAGGTCGGCGTCATGTAGATCCCGCTCACCTCGGGCGGGCCCCCAAACAACTCCTCGACGCAAAACCGCGTCCACTGCGGCGTGAACTCGGTGCCACCGGAAAAAATTCCCGTGATGCCGGCTTCGGCGAGGCTCGTGCCGCGCTCTTCAAGCGCGAGGCACAGCGACTCAATCAACTTCGGCGTGCCGAACATGCACCGCACGTCGTGCCCCGCGCCGAGGATCGTAATCGCCTGGTCGATGCAGTGCTGCTTGTAGGCTTCGAGCTGCTCCATCCAGCCTTTCTTGATTAGCTTGATCACCCACCGCGGATCGAGATCGATGCAAAAGCAGATCCCGCCCCGATGCTGCGCGAGGTGCTCGACCGCCAGCCGCAATCGCCGCGGCCCCGACGGGCCAAGCATCAGCCAATTCGAACCGGGAGGGAAATACTTGTCCGGCAGCGTGTCGCTGAAAAGCGAATAGTCGATGCGAAAATCATCGACCGCCACCCGGCTCTTGGGCACGCCGGTCGTGCCGCCCGTTTCAAACACGTAGATGGGCTTATCCGCGAGCGCCTTCGGCACCCATCGCCGCACCGGCCCGCCCCGCAGCCACTCGTCCTCGAACGGCGGAAACTTCTTCAAATCGTCGAACGAACGAATCTCCGTGAGCGGATCGAAATTGAGCTTCCGCTTGAAATCGAGCCAGAAGGGACAGCCCGTCGACTCGTGAAAGTGCCAGGCGACCGTCTCAACCACGTGCGCGTCGAGCGCCGCGCGGGCCCGGCCAATGGCGTTGTCCGATGCGGTGTTCGGCATGGAAAGTCCTTGAAATACAGCCCAAACTAACCAACTTACGGTCGCCTCTCAGGATATCCCGGCGCACACCACCAGACAACGCGGAATCCCCTGCCATACGCGATGCAATCGGATTTGGTTGGCAAAAAAGTCGGAAAAGAGGCCGACAAACACGCCGCCCGATTGGCCGCGTCGACCACGCCGTCGCCGTCGTTGATCGGGACCGCGTCGCAAAACTGGACATCGACCGAGAGCAGCGTGACGACAAAACTAGAATCCGCGCCGCCGCTCTCGCTGCGATCTTTGCCGCACCGCCACAAGGAGCGCCGTCGTCGCCAAGAGGAACGATTCGGGCTCGGGGATTTCTTTGTACGGGCCCGCGGTGCCGCCGACGACAGAGTCGGTCGTATCGCCGAATTCAAATGTGTCGAATCGATACGAGAACTTCCCGTCGTCATCGCCCAGTTCGCTCAAATCGACCGAAAACGTGAGCGTGGCGTCGGCCAAGGCGAACGGAATGGCTGCCCGGATCCCTCCCCAGCCGCCATAGTGCGGGTCGCCCACGGCCGGCGGATACGCATTTCGGATCGGCAAATCACCGTGCACAAAAACCTCGACACCGCGAATCAGGGCACTCAGCTCCGGCGGCAAGCGGATTTGAAACGGATTGTTGTCGTAGAAAATCCAATACTGAAAGCCATCGGCTTGACGCCCATAGGCATCGGCCGTGAACAGGTTCGGAATCCGGTTAAACGAAACCGTGAAATCGACACGGTTGGTCAGCGGGTCATACACCGACGACTCCGACTCGATTTCGAGCGGCAGGGCACTCGCGTCACTCCTGGCGGCCGAGAGCAGCAGGAGCATCAATAGCGAGAATCTGTTCATTCCGCTCCCCAGCCACGCGGCGAACCTTAGTCGTCGGCCGTATTGCTCACGAACGCGATCTTCTTGCTGTCAGGCGACCAGCTTGGCACGTTGATTGTGCCCTGGCCGCCGTAGACGTAGGCGATCACTTTGGGCGGGCCGTCGGGGTAGGGCAGCAGCCGCAAATAGCATTGCTTGTAGAACGGGTGCTGGTCCGGCGCGACGTCCTGGCCGTAGGAGATGATAACAATCCGCTTGCCGTCTGGCGAGATGTGGGGAAACCAATTGTTGAATTCGTCGTCGGTCACCTGCTCGTGCTCGTAGCCGCCCGGCGGCATCCGCCAAATCTGCATCAGGCCGCTGCGAGTCGAGTTGAAATAAATGTGGCTGCCGTCCGGCGAATACTCGGGGCCGTCATCGAGCCCGTCGGTCGTGGTTAGCCGCCGCTCTTTGCCGCTGCCGTCGGAGGCGATCGCGTAAACGTCGAAATTGCCGTCGCGGCCGCCGGTGAAAACCAACTCCTTGCCATCGGGCGACCAGCCGTGGGCATAGGACGGGCCGGTCGGCGTAATCTCCTTCGGCTTGCCCCCCTCCACTGGCACCGTGTAAACGATCGAATTGCTCTCGGCGTCGCGGCGATGGCTGGTCACCAGCATCTTGCCGTCGAACGACAGCACGTGGTCGTTGTTGTTCGCGGTGGCGAAGTCGGTGTTGATTTCCGTCGGCTCACGGGTCGCCAGATCGAAGCGATAGAGCCGGCCGTTGCGGTTGTAGATCAGCGCCTTGCCGTCGGGCGTCCAGTTCGGGGCTTGGATCGAATCGTCGGCATGGTAGACGATCGTCCGCACGCCGGTGTCGACATCCATGATCTCGAGGTTGCTGCCGATGAAGTCCTGGTAGGGCACGAAGTCGTCGGGCGCGGGCACGGAGATTCGCACGTTGTCGAACTCGGCCGTCACCGTCTCGTCAGCATCGTGCGAACAAACAAATACGCCGACGTACACCTCGTCGCCCAGGTCCAACTCCACGTCGCGCGGCGCCGAAAGCGGTTGGCCATCCCAGGCCACGCGCATCATGTACTTGTTCCCCTTGCGTTGGAGCTCGACGACGTTGGCCCCGGCGATCGGCGCCATGACCTGGGTCGTCACCTCGCCCGCGGCCCGACGCACTTGCAACGACGTCAGCCCGTCGCCGTGCAGCGCAATGTCGACGTAGGGCGAATTGGCGTCGAGCGTCTTGCGGACGATGACGCCGATCTTGCGATGCGCGACTTTGCCTGCGCCGACGAACTTCGCCCGAGCGTCGATCTGGAAGTCGCCCTTCATCCGCTTCCAGGCGAAGTAGAACTCGTCGCTGGTGTCCCACATGTTGGTGCCGGCCGCCGAGATCGTGTACCGCTCGTGCTCCGGATCATACTTCGCCGTGCCCGGCTTCTTGACGGGCCCCACGTCGCCGTGCCCCTCGAACTGCCCCAGCGACTCGGCAAAAGCCGCACCCAGCGGCGAAACCAGCACGGCCATGATCGCGATCACCCCGTAACAAGTGTGGAGAGCTAGACGCATCAGAATTCACTTCCCCGGTTGAATTGAGGTCGAGTCGAACAGAACAACGCCAGCGAGCACCAGCCATCCCCTGTTTTTGGACAAATCTCCACCCTGCGACTCCGCGGCCGGCTGCGACCGTGGCGACGCACCGCGCCAGTCGGTATCATAAGGGGATCGCGACAACCCGCCGGATCGCTTGTACGCACGCGATCTCCCATGGGTTTTCCCGCGCGGGCGGCCGTTTCAAATATTTTATCACGTGTTCTGAGGAGAGCTGGCTATGCCTCGTGTTCAGCGATTCGCTGTCGGCCTAGTGCTGTTCGCATTCGCACAACTTAATTCAAATCAGTTCGCTCGTGCGGCCGACGCCGATCCCACATTGCCCCTGATCGTGAACGAAGACTTTGAACATGGCATGGACCGCTGGCAGACCACCGACCCGGATCCGTCGGACTCGGTTTGGGAAGTGATCGAAGCCGCCACTGAGCCGGGGCAAACCGGCAATCACGTGCTCCGCGTCACGGGCGCGAGCAAGTACGAGCCACCCTATCGCAGCCCGCTCAGCATCGCCTGGCTCAAGGACGTCAAGGTGGGCGATTTCGAGATCACCGCGCACGTGCAGAACACGAACCCCAGCGGCGGCCCGCACCGCGACCTCTGCATCTTCTGGGGCCGGCAGAGCCCGTCGGAGTTTTACTACGTCCACTTCGGGGCAAAGCCCGATCCACACGCCTGCCAAATCTTCATTGTCAACAACGCCGATCGCACCATGATCACCCGCGATCAGGCCGCGGGCACGCCTTGGACCGACGGCTGGCACGACCTCAAGGTCACCCGCCACGGGGCCGACGTGAAAGTCTATTTCGACGACATGGCCAAGCCGCTGATGACGGCCCAAGACACCACCTTCGGCGCCGGCCAGATCGGCATCGGCACATTCGACGACAACGGCAACTTCGACAATGTGGTGCTGCGCGGCGAACAAATGGCCAATTGAATTCGTAGAAAAACTTCGGTTTATTATGTCTATCGGATCAAATTCCGTTGTGCAGTTCAGTTAAGGGGAGCAATCATGTCTGTATCTCGACGGGAGTTTCTCGGCGCCTCGGCGGCGGCTGCGTCGGCGGCCGCGTTCAGTCTGTCTTGGGCCAATCGCGCGCTGGCCCAAAACACGTCCGATGTCCGCGTCGCCCAAATCGGTTTCCATGGCCAGGGCCAGAACCACATCCAGCACAACCATCCGAACCTCGTCGCGCTGTGCGATGTCGACGAGGAAGTGCTGCACGGCACGGCGGATAAGCTCAAGCAGAAATTCGGCCGCAAGCTCGACACCTACACCGACTTCCGCAAGCTGCTCGAGCGGAAGGACGTCGACGCCGTCTCGATCGCCACGCCCAATCACATCCACGCGCTGAGTCGCCGTCGCCGCCGCCCAGGCCGGCAAGCACGTCTACGTCGAGAAGCCGGCGTCGCACGATATTTGGGAAGGCCGGCAGATGATCCAGGCCGCAAGGCAGAACAATCGCCTCATGCAAGTCGGCACGCAGTCGCGCTCCAGCCAGAGTCTCGAGGACGCGGTCGCTTTCGTCCACGGCGGCGAGCTCGGCAAGATCAAGTACGCGCTGGGCACCTGCTACAAGCCGCGCCCCAGCATCGGCAAGCTCGACAAGCCGCTGGTGATCCCCAGCACGATCGACTACGACCTGTGGTGCGGCCCGGCTGCCAAAGTAGACCTCTATCGCCCCCAACTCCATTACGATTGGCATTGGGACTTTAACACCGGCAACGGCGACATGGGCAACCAGGGCATCCATCAAATGGACATCGCCCGCTGGTTCCTCGGCGAACCAGCGCTCGCCCCGCGGTCGATCAGCATCGGCGGCCGACTCGGTTACGAAGATGCCGGCAACACGCCCAACACGCAGGTCGTCTACTTCGACTACCCGGCCGCCCCGCTGATCTTCGAGACCCGCGGTCTGCCCCGCTCGAAGGAAGCCCAGCGGCGTTGGGGTGACGGCATGGACCGCTATCGCGGCTCGCAGATCGGCGTGATCGTGCAGTGCGAGCGGGGCTACGTGCTCGTGCCCAACTACGCCGAAGCGATCGCCTACGATAGCGACGGCCACGAGATCAAGCACTGGCAATCTCCCGGCGACGCGCTCGGCCGGCACATCCACAACTTCCTATCGGCTGTCGCCGCGAACGATCCGTCGCTGCTCAACGCCGACGTCGAGGTCGGCCACCGTTCGAGTTCGCTCTGCCACTTGGGCGGCATCTCGCATCAACTTGGGAAGCAAGTCCGCGCCGGCGAAATCGCCGACCAGATCAAGGGCAACGAGCTGCTCAGCATCTCGTTCGACCGCATGGCCGGCCACCTCCGCGCCAACGGCGTCGACGTCGACCGCAGTGAAGGCGGACTCACGCTCGGCCCCTGGCTCGAACTCGATCCCGCAACCGAACAGTTCACGGGCAACGACGCCGCCACGGAACTCCGCTCCCGCAAACATCAACGCGAGCCCTTTGCCGTGCCCGACCTGGAACGCAACGCAGTCGCCAAGGTGGGCTAAAACATTCGAGGTTCTGCCAGTAGGCGGGCCGTCGAATCTCGTTCGTCCCACTTCGCCAATGTGCTATACTATGCGCAGTGCCGTGGCATTCGCTGGTTGATGGCGAGAGATTTGCTATGCCGACGATCGATGACATCGGCCCATACAAGCTGTTCTTTTATTCTGCCGAAGGGAGCGAACCACCTCATATGCACGTGCGCCGAGGCCGTGCAACAGCAAAGTTCTGGTTGGACCCTATTCGAGTAGCGAGATCACGACGGTTTGGCGACCACGAACTACGTTCACTCCAGAAATTGGTGGAAGAGAATCGAGACCGAATCATAGAGGCTTGGCATGAGCACTTTAGTCACTGAAAGAGACGTATTCGCCGAGTCGGTCCGCTTCTCCGAAGACGCGATGATCGTCGTGCTTGATGATGGGCGAACGCTTTCTGTCCCGTTGGCATGGTATCCAAGACTTTTGCACGGGACGCAGCCAGAGCGAGAAGAATACGAACTGATCGGCGATGGCGAGGGCATCCACTGGCCGCAACTTGACGAGGATATTAGCGTCGAGGGGCTGTTGGCGGGAAAGCGATCGGCGGAAAGTGATGCATCCCTTGCCCGATGGATGGAGACGCGACGCTAACCCGGCAGTGCCGTCTTTGGGAAGTACTTGGTGCACTGCCGTGCCCCAGTGATGTTCACGGTCCGAGATGTGCAATGCCGACGATCGACTCGCCGCTCCTGTTCGGACTCGCGATTGGTCCAGCGATGTTTTTGGCCGTGATCCTGCACGAAGTAGGTCACGTCGTTGCAGCAACTTGCGCGGGAATCCCGGTCGCGGCGTGGGGTGTCGGCTATCGTAGCCCGTGGTTCTACCGGCGAATTGCCAACACGACTTTCTATCTTGGTAGACCCCTGACCGGTGGTCTGACGCTCTGTCTTCGTCCTTCCTTGGAGCGGCGGCCGATTCACGAGTTCATCTTGATACTAGGTGGCCCTGTCGCCAGCGGGCTGGGTTTCGTGGTCGGTGTCTTGTTGATGGAATCGTATGCATCGTCGGATATTCTCGCATCATGGACTTATGCGTCGGTAGTGTTTGTCCTGCTTTCCTCGGTGCCATTTGTCTTTTCGTCCGGTGCGGTTCGAGTGGGGAATGATGCATATCAATTAATTGAGATTTTACTCCGTGGCAGAGAAAACCCGCCACTCGAACTGGGACAATCGCTCGCGAGTATGCAGGCGCTACTTGATTTGCTAACAAAAATCAACTGCGAAGCAGGCATTGCCTACTACCAATCGATCATCGGCATCATCCAGGCTTCATTGGGAAACGTGACGGGGGCTCGCGAATGCCTCAGTAACGCTCAACCGTCTTCTGGGGACATGAGACTTTTCGCGTTCGCTCAGGCAACTACCGCTGTATGTCATAATGTTGATGATGCAGAGCAAATCCTCGCCATGTCGCGAGATCGATGTTCCGGCGATGCCACCGCTGAGTTCTCAATCGATTGCCTCCACGAGGAATGGCGAATTGGTCGAGACCTTGTCGACGAACAACGACTCGATCAGCTTTGGGAACAATCGCTCGCAGCGTCACGTCGGGATTGGCTCTGTAGCGTGGATGTATTACGATTCAAAGCCAATCTGGGCAGTAATGACGACAATGTGGAGTCGCAGTGCCGGCGCTTGCTAAGTGCACATCGAAGCCAACTCAATGGTGTGACCAAGGCTTGGGCGTTGACGCTAACCACGGAGCGGCTCGCGACGCAGGGCAATGTGAACCGGGCAAAAGTCCTACTTGGCGAAGCCCAAGCGGCGATTGCGGCCGAAGCCATAAAGATCGGTTGCCTGGCCACTCGGGACGCGTATGTGAAATCGGCCGCCGAACCGCTAGAATCCGCTTTCCGGGACTCAACCGTCAGTTTGCGATTACTGATTGACGAAATGAGTCAAACGCGGCCCGGTCGCCGCAAGGTTTTTGCTTACATGGCACTGGCGCTCGGGGCACTTGCATTTACGGCGAGCATTGCGTTTGTTTTTGTGGTCTACTTTGGCCAGTGTTCGCCCAAGTCCGGAATCGCAATGGCCGCGATTCTACCAGCAGTGTTGTGTGCATTGCTTGCACTCGTGGCGAGTGTAATATGTATACTCCGAAGCGAACATAATAAGTGGCCCGCGCTGTCGACTGCGTTGGTCCTCGTATTCCTCACCTTCGCGATTGCAGTTTTGATCCCGCAGAGTTAGTGCTGACCCCCGGTTTTCGGCAGCGCTCGCAGCGCCCCCACCGAAATCCCGCCGTCCACCAGCAGCGTCTGGCCCGTGATGTAGCGGCCGGCGTCGGATGCCAACAGCAACAGCGCCCCGTCGAGATCGCCGGCCTCGCCCGGCCGGCCGAGCGGAATTCGCTCGCACAGGTATTCCACCCAACCTGGGTCGTCATAGAGCGCGCGGTTCTGCGCCGTCTTGAACCACCCCGGGGCGAGGCAGTTGACGGTGATGCCGTGCCGGCCCCAATCGGCGGCGAGGCTCATCGTCATCTGCTTGATGCCGCCGCGGCTCGCGCCGTACGGGGCCAGGCCCGCGTAACCGGCGACGCACGTCACCGAGCCGATGTTGATGATCCGCCCGTACCCGCGCGGGATCATCTGCCACGCCGCCGCCTGGGCAACGAAAAACGCGCCGCGGAGGTTCGTGTCGACGATCTCGTTCCAATCGGCCCAAGTGACTTCGGCCGCCGGCTTGCGGATGTTGCAGCCGGCGTTGTTCACGAGCAAGTCGATCCGGCCGAATCCGCGGAGCGCGTCGGCCACGGCCCGCTGAATGCTAGCGTGCTCGCGGACGTCCAGATCGACGCAGGCCACCGTGCGGCCAAGCGACCGAAGTTCGTCCGCCAGCGGATCGAGCGACGCGGCGGTGCGGCTGGTGATCACGAGATCCGCACCGGCCCGCGCCAGCACGCGGGCAAAATGCTGCCCGAGGCCGCGGCTCGCACCGGTCACCAGCGCGACACATTCACTCAAGTCAAACGGACTGGTCATGACTTGTCTCTGCGCGATCGGGACATAACACCACCTTCAACAGCCCCGGCTCCCGGGAATACAGCCGCTCAAACCACCGCGGCCCTTCGACCAGCGGCGCGACTGCCGAGATCAGCGGCGCGACTTGGATCACGCCGTTGGCGATCAACTCGATCGCCCGTGGGTATTCGCCTGCCGAGGCACACGATCCAAACAACGCGATCTCGCGCATGACGACAGTCTGCAGCGGCAGCGGCACCTCGGCCGCGAGATTGCCCACCAGCCCGATCTGCCCGCCGCGGCGCACCGCACCGATCGCCGTGGCGAGCGGCGTCGCGGCGCCGACGACCTCCAGCGCAACGTCGACGCCGCGGCCGGCCGTGCGTTCCAGCACGCCCGCCACCCCGTCGCACTTCGCCGAATTGATCGTCGCCGTCGCACCCAGCTTCGCGGCCAGCCGCAGCCGATCATCGTCGAAGTCGATGGCGATCACCTCCTCGCAGCCGGCAATTTTGAGAGCCTGAATCACCAACAGCCCGATCATGCCGCTGCCCACCACCGCGGCGCTATCGCCCAGATCGATCCGCAGACGCCCGACCGCGTGCAGCGCGACCGACACCGGCTCGACCAGGGCGGCATGCTCGAACGGCAGGTCGACGGGCACTGGATAGATCGCCTGCTCGGGCGCGACGACATACTCGGCGAACGCGCCTTGCTGGCGAAACTCCTGGCAAGCGACACCCAAGATCCGCCGCCCCGCGCACATGTTCGTCTGCCCGTTGCGACACAGCTCGCACTCGCCGCAGGAGAGGAGCGAATCGAGCGCGACGCGGTCGCCCGGCCGGACGCTGGTTACATTCGCGCCCACTTCCGCGACGACGCCGGCCGATTCGTGGCCCATCACCAGCGGCGGAATCCGTCGGCCCGTCGAGCCGTCGAAACCATGCACGTCGCTGCCACAGATGCCGCAAGCCCGGACGCTCACCAGCACGTCGTCCGGCCCAAACGCCGGCCGATCGAGCGTCGTGAGCTCCAGCTTGCGATATTCGGTGAGCAGCAGCGCTTGCATGAGTTTTTCTCGGCGGGACAAGCCCGCCGGCTAACGATAATCAAAACGTCGAACGCGCGTTAGCCGACGGCGTTCTGCCGCCGTGGAGCCCCCTAAAAGCCCTTGCCCTTGGTCGAGAGTGGAATCCGCAGCACGTACATGTCGGCCGTGATGAACAGCGTCTTGCCGTCTTCGCCGAACGCGACGTTGGAAGTCGCCTGGCCGGTCTTGAGCGTGCCGAGATGTTTGCCTTCGGGTGAGAAAATCAGCACGCCGCCGGGGCCCGCGCCGAACACGTTGCCGTGCTCGTCGACCTCCATGCCATCGGGCGGCACCCGGCCGCGTCTTGGAAAGCTCCGTCGCGTCGAAGAACACCTTGCCTGGGCCAAGCGTGCCGTCGTCGAGCACGGGGTAGGCCATCCAAATCGGCCGCGGTCCGTGCGAGTTCGCCACGTAGAGCGTCTTCTCGTCCGGCGAGAGCGCGATGCCGTTCGGCCGTTCGAGCTTCTTCGTGAGCAGCGTGACCGTGCCGTCCGGCGTCACGCGGTAGACGCCTTGGTACGGCAGCTCTTTGCCGGGAATCTTCGACAAATCTTCTTGATAGCCATCCAGTCCGTAGGGCGGATCGGTGAAGTAGATCGCGCCGCTCGAGTGGACGGTCGCATCGTTCGGGCTGTTGAAGCGTTTGCCGTCGTACTTGCCGGCGACGGTCACGTACTTCGGTTCCGGCTTGTCGAGCGGCGCGTCCATGCGGGCGACGCGGCGATCGCCGTGCTGACACAGAATCAGCCGGCCCTCGCGGTCGAGCGTCGAGCCGTTCGTACCGCTCTCGCCGCCGCGCGGCGTCGTGCCAGTGTAGCCCGATGGGTGCAGATACTCCTGTTTGCCCGACTTCGCGTCCCAGCGATAGATCTTGTTCTGCGGGATGTCGGAGAAGATGAGGAACCCGCCGTCGGCCGGAATCCACAGCGGCCCTTCGCACCAATCGAGGCCGTCGACGATGATTTCCATCTTGGCGTCCGGCGGCACCAGCGCGTCGAGCGCCGGATCCAGCCGCTCGATCTCGCCGATCGTCGGCCGCTCGGCAGCCGCCACAGGTCTTCCCATCGTTTGCATCCAACTCATTCCCAGAATCACGCAACCAGCCAGTTGGCGGAAACGATACAGTTCGCGTTCGCAATTGCAGATCATCGGCCTGTCACTCCAGAGATTGAATGCGACGGTAGGCAACGTGGCGACGGCCTGTATAATACAGCCTCCTCGTGGCGGCTTCTACGCGCGGAGCAGGCTCCGTCGCCAACTTTTTTTCGGTCTCGTCACTTCCAGGCATGTCCCACGGCCCGATCGTCTATCCGCCGCTGCCCGACGACCTGCAACAGGGCGTCAGTTGGCGTTCGCTCAAGTATTTTGGCGCGGGGGCGATCGTCGCGTCGGTGACGATCGCTTCAGGCGAGACGATCTTCGCTGCCCGCTCCGGGGCGCTGTTCGGCTACACGCTGCTCTGGTGCTTCGTGGCCGGCGCAATCATGAAAGGCGTCCAGGTCTACTCGGGGATGCGACACATGGTGCTCACCGGCGAGCACCCGATGACCCACTGGGGCTACATGCCCGGCCCGAAGAATTGGGTCCCCGTGGCGATCGGCCTGCTGAGCCTGTTTTGCTTCCCGTTCTGGCAGGCGGCGTTGCCGCTGGTGCTCGGCGGATTCATGAATTGGATCGTCGGCGTCGATGGCAACGCCGACCAAATGCTGCTCTTCGCCCGACTGTGGGCAACTCTGGCGATCGTCGTCTCGGTCGTCCTCCTGTGGCTCAAGAGTTACGCCTTCCTGGAGAAATCGCAACTGATCATCGTTGGCCTACTGCTCGCTTGCGTCTTCGCGGCCGTCGGCGCTGCCCGCCCCGATTGGCTCTCAGCACTGCTGGGCATGATCTCGCCGATCATTCCCCACTACGATTCCTGGATCCTCGAGAAGTATCCGTCGATCGCCATCCGCCCGCCCTGGGTCGAAGTGATTACCTGCGTCGGCGCCGTCGGCGGAGGCACCTACGACTACGTCGGCTACGTCGGTTGCCTGCGTGAGAAGCTGTGGGCGCAATCGGCGTTCGCCACGCGCCCACGAAATCGTCGTTCACGAACCAGCGATGCCGCTGGCGATCGACGAGAGCCCGGAGAACCTGCGCACCGCCCGCCGCTGGCTGCTGCCGGCGCAAGTCGACACCGTGATTTGCTTCGCCAGCGTGCTGGTGTTCACCATCTGCTTCGTGATCCTGGGGGCACGTACGTTGCACCCTCAGCACCTGGTGCCCGCCGACAAGGATTTGCTCAGCTATCAGGCCCAGTTTCTCACCGACCTCCATCCGTTGCTGCTGTACGTCTATCAACTCGGCATCTTCATGGCCTTCTTCGGCACAATCTACGGTGCGTATGAAATCTACTTCCGTACTGCATACGAGTGCCTAACGCCGATCAGCTCGCGATTTCGAGCGATGCCGTTCGAGACATTTCGCCGCGGGATGCTCCTCTATTGCGCTGCGCTCGGGCTGCTGTTTCTCTGGACGATGCGCGACCCCGTGTCGATCATCACGCCCGCGGCGCTCATCGGCGGCGTGTTCACCTGCGGCCTCTGGTGCCTGGCGATGCTCTGGGCCGACCGCCAATTCTTGCCGCGGGCGCTGCGAATGCCCTGGCTGTTGTGGGCGCTGACGGCGGTCTCCGGCGTCGTGCTCACGGCGCTGGGCGTGAAGGGAATTTGGGACTACGTCGCCGGTTGGTTCGCGGGGTAAACTAAGTTGGCGGTCCCGATTGGAAGTAGGTTCGGCGCGGCCGCCGACGCCAAACGTCTACTGGATCTCGACCCACTTGATGATGTGCACTCCCTTAAAACTGTTCTTGGCAAATAGCGCCTGGACGTCCGCCGGGGAAAGCGCGCGATCGTAAACCCGCGCATCGTAGATCGCGCCATCGAACTCGCGCCCGCTGGTCTGCGCAGTTCCGGCCGATTTCCACTTCGTAGTTGTTCGTGGAGATCGAGCCCGTGCTGCCGACCGATTTCTCCACGACTCCGTCGACGTACAAGGTCAACGAGCTGCCGTCATAAACTCCGACCAGATGGTGCCATCGGCCGTCGTTGACGTCGGTCGTGCCGGTCACCTTGCCGGGATTCAGGCCGGAGCACCCGAAATACACCGTATTCGAGTTGGCATTCCGCGATAGGCGCCAAGCGGTGTTGCCCTTAGTCAGGATCGCCTGCCACGGCTTCGTGAAGGCGTCGACTTTGATCCACGCGGACACGGTGATCGGTCCCGTGGCGTCGAACTCCCATTCGTTGCCCACCGCCACGTAGTCGTTCACGCCGTCGAACACCGCCCCGACGGCGCCGCCGCCCGGCAGCGGCGCGCTCGTCGCCAGGCTGACGCCGCTCAGGTAGGTGCCGTCGTTGCCGGCAGGCGACGAGTCGGCCGCCATCGTGCCGCTCGTTTCGTTCAGTTTCCAGTCGCCAATCAGACCGGTCGTAATGTCTTGGTCCGCGGCAGGAACCGCCAGCGCCGTCAACAACCCGGCCAACAACCAGCGCCGAAGACTTCGCATCGAAAGACTCCCTGTTTCATTTCGCCGGGCGGTCAATCGCTTGGCACGGGTCGGCATCGCGCGACCGTCGTCCCTTCCTTCACAACCATACGTCTTTGCCCGACCGGGCCGAGTAAAACCACTTTCCAGAGCGTCGCCAATCGCCCCAGCTCGACCCGGTCGCGGCCCGTGCGACCGCTAGAACCGGGCCGGGAGCGGCAGGTAGCAATTCGCGCCGCGAGTGGCTAAAATCGGCATACACCGGAGGTTTTCGGTACTGTGCCAGAATGGACGTTCATTCTCGCGTCTGTAGCCGGCTGAGTCCTCGGCTAGCCGTTCAACAGGTGGTCGTAAATTCATCGAAGCCGTCGAAGGATCAGCCAAATGCAGTTTCAAGATATCAGCCTACTACGATCAATCCCCTGGGTGCCCACGTGGCGGCGATTCGGGTTTGTGGTTCTATTTCTCGCTTGGGGAGGCCTCGCAACCCAGGCAAATGCGGAGGTGAAGGTGAGCGATTTTGGCAAAACGGCCGACGGCACGCCCGTCGAAGAATTCACGCTCACCAATTCCGCGGGCGCGATCGTCAAGCTCATCTCGCGCGGCGCCACGCTCGCCGAATGGCACGTGCCCGATAAGAACGGCAAGATGGCTGACGTCGTCTTCGGCTTCGACGACGTCGCCGGCTACGAATCGAACGCCAACGGCTACTTCGGCGCCACCGCCGGCCGCGTCGCCAATCGCATCGCCGGCGGCAAGTTCACGCTCGACGGCAAAGAGTACACGCTCGCCAAGAACGACGGCCCCAACACGCTGCACGGCGGCGCGAAGCGGAGCCTCGACAAAGTCGTTTGGCACGGCAAGCCGTTCAAGTCCGCACGCCGGCGAAGGCGTCGTGTTCACGTACACCAGCCCCGACGGCGAAGAGGGCTATCCCGGCGACCTCGCCATGAAGGTCACCTACACGCTCACCGACAAGGACGAGCTGCGCATCGACTACGAAGCCACGACCGACAAGGCCACGCCGGTCAATCTGACGAATCACGCGTATTTCAATCTCTCCGGCGCCGGCTCGCCGACGATCCTCGACCACGAGCTGATGATCGCCGCCGACCACTACACGCCGGTCGACGAAACGCTGATTCCCACGGGCGAAATCGCGCCCGGTCGCCGGCACGCCGCTTCGATTTCCGCGAGTTCCACAAGATCGGCGAGCGGGTCGACCAGCTCGACGACAAGCCCGGCAAAGGCTACGACCACAATTTCGTGCTCAACAACCAGACCGGCAAGCTCGCCCTGGCGGCCAAGGTCCGCGATCCGAAGTCGGGCCGCGTGCTGACCGTATACACGACCGAGCCAGGCATCCAGTTTTACGGCGGCAATTTCCTCGACCGGGGCGAACGGCAAGGGCGGCAAAACATACGCCTACCGCAGCGGCCTCTGCCTCGAAACGCAGCACTATCCCGACTCGGTCAACCAGCCGAAGTTCCCCTCCGTCGATGCTCCGGCCCGGCGAAACGTACACCCACACCTGCATCTACCAAATCACGGCCGAATGAACCGCCGCTTGCGGCTTAGCGAAGTCACTCATCCATCTCTTGGTCATTCCTCATCCAATCCAATACACGCGAGAGACCATCCATGAAAACAACACGCCGTGATTTTTTCAAGCACACGGCGGCCGCCGGCGCGGCCGCTGTCCATTCCCTACGTCTGGACCGGCGCGATGGCCGTCGCGCAAACCAGCCGACGCGGCAACCGGACGCAAGCTCGCCGCGATCGGCGTCGGCGGCAGCCGCGGCGCGTATTCGCAAGGCAGCGCGATCGCCATGCGGGCCTCGCAGCTCGGCCGACATGATCGCCGTCTGCGACGTCGACGCACGTCCACATGGACGAGTTCAACGCCAAGTTCGACAACAAGCTGCGATGTTACGCCGACTATCGCGAGATGCTCGAGCAGGAAAAGCCGCAAATCGTCACGATCGGCACGCCCGACCATTGGCACGTGCCGATCGCGATCGCCGCGCTGCGCGCCGGCTGCGACGTGTACTGCGAAAAGCCGCTCACGCTCACGATCGAAGAAGGCTTCCGCATCCGCAAGGCCGTGAAGGAGACCGGCAAGGTGTTCCAGGTCGGCACGCAGCAGCGGAGCGAGTACCGACGGCTTGTTTCTGAAGGCGATCGCGATCGTGCAAGAGCGGCCGGCTCGGCAAGAAGGTCAACGCCGACGTCGCCATCGGCGGCGGCCCGGTCGGCGGGCCGTTCCCGAACGTCGCCGTCCCCGAAGGCCTCGATTGGGACATGTGGGTCGGGCCCGGCCAACAAGGCCGACTACTCGCCCGAGCGCCGCAAGGAGTTCCGCTGGTTCTTCGACTACTCGGGCGGCAAGATGACCGACTGGGGTGCCCACCACATCGACATCGCCCAATGGGCCCTCGGCCACGATCACACCGGCCCGGTGAAGGTCAGCTCGGCGACGAGCAAGTTCACACCGCTCGTGCCCGACAAGTTCGATTGGCACGCTTACTTCGCCGGCAAAGCGAAGCTCCCCAACGGCTACCAGACCGCCACCAAGTTCGACATCAAAATGGAATACGCCGACGGCTCGACGATCACCGTCCGCGACGAGTACGTCTCGCGAGGACGGCAAGACGCAAGTTCGCCAACGGCATCCTGTTCGAAGGCGAGAAGGCCGCATCTTCGTCAACCGCGAGAAGCTCACCGGCAAGCCGGTCGAAGACATGACCAAAGCCGAGCGCACCGCCATGCTCGCAGGCGATGATCCCGCTCTACAAAGGCAAGCAGCCGGGCAACCACATGGGCAACTTCTTCGATTGCGTCGAAGACCGCGGCGAACCGATCTCCGACGTGAGCATCGCATCATCCGCACGATGACCTGCTGCCACTTGTGCAACATCGCCCTGATGCTCGGCCGCGAGCTGAAGTGGGATCCCGACGAAGGAACAGTTCGAAGGCGACTCCCAAGCCGAAGCCTTCATCTCCCGCCACCGCCGCGACGAATACTCGCTGGCCGCCACCACATAGCATCCCGCACCGCTCATCCCATCGCTTGCGGTTTAGCGGACCGACAACGCCAGCCCCACGCCTCGCTCGGGCGACTTCGCCGCCGCCGCCCGCGCTCACCCAGCCTTGCTCCCCGCCCCAGCGTGCGCCTGCTGTGGGCAGAACCCAAGACCGCTAATCCCGCTTGCAATATTTCGTCGCTTGAGCCGCCGCGCTCATCACGCGCGACGATAGGAATGGCCGGTCACGAAGCCAAACCGATCGCTGTTCCGCTTCGGTCGCTGCGACCGACTGGCCTCCAATATCATGCGAAACATCAGGCGTCCAGCGAGTCAATAGCGTGATCTTGTATGCCAGCGACGTCGTTGAGAAGCGGTGCACGCGAGGCAGAATCCAACAAGGAGCCACGCAGAGGGTTCTGGGACAAATTGCAGTGTCAGGTCGCCGTTCTGCGCGTGCAGAATGAATCGATCCGATGTGAGCGTCTGCCATGCGCCTACGAGTTCGGATAGCCTGATCTCAACAGCATTAGGATCGAATCCAATAATTCTGTCTGCCGATGCGATGAGCCACGTGGCTGACTGACGAGGATCAAACCCAGGCAGACCGACTATCTCCAGCACCCATGGGCTCTCCGCGGTGGCGTCAAACAACAATTCACCGTCGACATGTAACAGATCCCAATCCATTCCCGAGACGCCGTTGCCGCTGGCGATTTCCCATTTGTAGACAGCCGATTCTCCGATTGTCGACGAACCATGAATCGTGAGCATACCGGCTGAATTGCCCGGAGCGATGATGGCCCCGTCGGACAATTCAAAATCTCCGGACACGGCACCATCTCCAGAGACACCTGAATTTGATCCCTGAAGTGTGATATGCGGGATCTCTCCATTGATCGTCACCGCGAGGCTTTGACCTGCCTGTACCTCGAAGCTTGCGTGAGAAAGATTCAGAGAGGACTCGACGCCGACGAAATCGATGGATCCATTTTGGCTTGCTGGCCGGATGCTACCTGAGACTGCCAACGACGACGTTTGCAGATTCCATGTTGTGTTTTCTCCCACAAGCAACTGACCTGAAATGTCGACGAGCGGCACTTCACCTTCGAACGGTGTGTTCCCCGCGTCACTCACGCCATACACGTGTGCGTAATCGTCCAAGATCAATCGGCCTGTCAACGAGAGACCGGGTACAGCATTGCCTAAAACCCTGCCCAACCAGATCGAGCCGATAAATGCTTCCTTGTGGACGTAGACATCGCCGCTGGCGACGCTCGGAGGCGCCACCCCGTCGAAGGATTGGCGAGGCGGAGTGCTAATAAGAGTACCGCTTTCGAGGTGAATCGTGTTGCTAACGGTTGTCGACGGCGAGGTTTCTCGGTCGCTGCCCAAAATCAAACGCGCGCCCGGCATGACGGAGATTACTCCCCCGCCAACACCCCCAGGAGCGCCGATACGCAGCGCGCCTGACTGCACGTCGATATCTCCCGTGAACTGAGTGGCATCGCCAAAAATGCCGACATATTTGCTGATATAAGTACTATCGAGTGTGCCACGAATCGAGAGGTTGCCAGTCCCTGTGAGCGTGCCGTAGATGGTAGTGAAGCCATCTTCGTAGAGCGTCGAATCACCTTGGACGAAGATATCGCCGGTCAACCGACCGCCGTCGATAGTACCGCCATTCAGCGTTACGTGATTCGTGAAATTGCGGCTGCCAGTTACTTCCAGGCGGCCTCCATCCAGTTCGAAGTGGGCGTTCGAAAACAGTTCGGAGTTCATGTTGACAACGCCACCTCGCACGACGAATTTGCCCGTAAAGCCGGGACTTGCTACGTTACCGATCTGCACGACTTGATCTGAGTCTTTGTAGATTGATCCATCGCCGACAAGTGGGGCGTTGAAGGTGCCCTGCTCAAGGAAGAGTTGCTGGATGTTTAAGGCGGCGTTGAATCCGTTGACTCGGCCCGCGTCGAGCAGATGCAATTCCTCAAGATTGATTGTGCCGGCGGGCAACTCCAACATATCGTAGTTGCCGCCCTGCACGTAAACGCGATTGTTTTCTGGAATCGCTTCGAAGTTTTCGATAATGACGTGGCCAGGATAGCTTGAATAGGTGCCGCCTCCGTCGCCATTGATCCAGGTTCCTCCCGTGTAGCTGTTATGCCCGCTCAGGCGCGTTGTGAACTCGTTGTTGCCAATAACCAGGCTGACCGAACCTGACTCGCTGTTGTCGACAATATCGGCAGAGATGTTGCTAGTGTGGTGCAACACTAATTCTGCATTCTGACCGTCTCCGGCCGTCAGCGTACCATTGCGAATTTCAGGTGAAGCCCGAAAAATGCCACCCGACAGAATCCTCAACTGGTGACCACCTAGGTCAAAATCCTCAGGGTTGCCTGTGGGATTGACTTGCAGCGACGCGATCGCTGTGTCTCGCGTCAGAGTATGGCTGCCGCTAAAGACGACGTGATCGGTCGGACCGGCAGTATCGAAATTGTTGGAAGTTGCCGCGAGTGTCGCAAATGCTCCATTCGTGTCGAGTGTCGCAAATCCGTTGTCTGTGATTGCCCACGGGCCGATCATGCCGTTTTCCAGGACCGGTCGTTCGGTGAAGCCGGTGCCGCCGGCGCCAGAGTGCAAACTGAAGCGCAGAATGGCGCCCCGTTCACGCTCCAGCGATGCAAATTTGAGCGATTGGTTAGGCGTCGCCGAATCGTTGTACGCGTAGATTTCCGTTAGACTGGACAGCAAATGCAACTTGCCAAGTGTTTCCGTCGTGGTGCGGTTGTCGTACGAAATACTGATGTTGGAAACTTGTCCGCCGCGCGATTTGATCTCGATATCGTCGCCGAGGCGGTCCTGCGGTCCACTGAGCACTGGCGCAATCCCCAGGACGCTGCCTCTATTCAGCAGAATCGAGTCGATGCCATGCAGTTGCCCCTCTTCGAGCAGCGAGAATCCTGCCCCATCGTCGACCTGCAACTGACCCTGCAATTGTTTCTGGGGGCTTACGATCCTGAGGCTTCCGCTGCCTAGCGTTAGATTTGTCCCTGTAAGTGGTCCCTCGACGCGAAAGCTTCCGGCAATCGCCGATCCTTCATCGCCCACGTCAACTCGACCGCGCAAAACACGTGAGCCATTGCCCGTACCGTCAAGCAGAGCGCCTTGATATCCGTTGGCCGCGCCGGCATTGTGGAGGTAAATGTCGTTTTCGATGATCAATTCGGTTGACGATGTGTTCGTCGCCCAACTAAGAGTCCCTCCCGGATATACGTGGATTTCTGAGTCTGGATTAGAAAACGTAGGCGTGGTAAACCCGGACGGCGAATAGCCGAAGGTAAGGAATCCGCTTTGAACGTGGTAATTGCCTGTGAAGTTGTTCAAATCTCCTGCGACCGTCAAGCGGGACCCGACCAGCCGAATATCCCCATCTCCCGAAATGCCTCCGTCGATCGCTCCTGTCGACACGACGAGCAGTTCCTCGCCGATGTCGAGGCTCCCGCTGTTCGTGGCGGTGACAACGGCCTTACCACCGACGCCTAGAAGCACTAGACGACGAAGTTTGACGTCAGCTGCTGCTTCGACCATGCCTTCGTTAATAATCCAAGTGTCATCAATATCCTGATCGACATTTAGTCGCAGCGTACCGGAAGCGCTACTGTCGAATTGATAGCCGGTCAAAAAAGGAGACTGCGTCGCAGGCACGTTCATCTCCAGCACACCTCGCTGGATTTGCGTACTTGCCAGTTTGACCCCCTGGGGGTGATTTACGATTACCTTGCCGTCCAAAACCGTGGCCCGGCCATGAATCTCATTGGCCGCGTTGAGAACCACGTCGCCAGCGTTCGAGCCGAGTCGAATCTCAGTCGTCCCGCGAATCGGTCCGTTGAACGTACCCTTGCGCAGGTGCACGTACCCGCCGCCGGGAGTCGTGACGTAGTCGATCGGTCTGTTGAATGCACCGTTGCTGACGACGCTAACGTCAAATGTTCCGCCCAGACTCAGAGGTCCGTCATAAGAGGTGGTGCTATTGACCGTCAGTGAGCCGCGCTTCACGACTAGGCGGCGATCTCCAGTCGGAATTTCGTTAAGGACCAAGGTGCCATCTTCCATGACGATTGGCGTGGTCGCCGTGCCAAGCGCATCGCGGTGATTGATCACGGCGTCTCCCATGATCACTGTATCGCCGGTGTACGTATTCGCCACGTTGAGCTGGGCGCCACGTATGATCAATCCGCCGTCGTGCGTTAACGGCGCGTCGACGTTGATTCGTCCCCCAAGGCTCAGGGTTCCGGTACCGACAGAACCACCCGTCCACGAGGAGGTGTTGCCAGAAGTAAATGTCAGCGTGCCACCCGGGCCATCGACGACGGCTGGCATCGTGTGTTGATCACGTTTTGGAAGGATGACTTCACCGCCGGCGATCGTAACGGGAAGCGCCGGCACGAAATCGCCCGCGTTGAACCGGAGTATGCCGCCCTCAACTCGAAACTGCTCGTCCGTCGGCACCTGAATCGTCACATATCCACCTTGGACGGTCGTACCGGCACTGGACGATCCAAACGCTGTCGGCGTAGTTGCGAAGATTTGACCAGCGCCGACAAATGTTTGCCCGCTATAGCTATTGTCGCCTCGGATGTAGAGCGAATCTCGCGAACGATTTAAGATCGTCACGTCTCCTGGGCCGCTTATCGACCCGTCGATATTTGTCGGTCCAAGCGACGTTTCAACGGAACCGCCGCGGTCCACGATCAGCGGATTCTGCGAACGAATGATAGCGGAAGTGCTCTGCAGCTCGATCGAACCAGAAAGGGTAACGGCCGTGGGTGCCAAGGTCCCACCGCTTAATACAAAGTCCTCTGACGTTGAAGAATTGATCGAGAAAACTTCATCTGGTCCGACGGTCGTTTGCGCTGATGCCACGGACACGACTGCCCACGTAAACACGAATGTCAATAGACAGTTGTAACTGCCAAGATGGCTATTCATCAGGGCTTGTATCCAAGTTAGTGCGCAAAAAAAACCGTCACGAATCGCGCATCGGTAACAGCAAGTCTGCTGTTCAATGCATCGATTCGGGACGGCTTTTCGCTAGCCTACTCTTATCGGGTTTGACGGCCGGCGTCGGACAACGAGCCTCAAGCATACCACCACCCCCAAGTGGGTACAATCAAAAAAGCAGGCTCCTCGCAAGATCGCCAAATATGTGGGTTTCGAAGAGGCCTCTGAGGAGGATCGAAAGACATCTTTTTTAGGCATTTCATAGCAAAAGGAGGGGGAATCTGGTGCCCAAAAAAGCTGCCACGACGGTGAAAACCGCCGGGGCCGAACGGTTCTTCGTCCCGCCCTGACCTGGCTATCCCTGGTCAGTTTGCTCGCCAGCCGCGACTGACCCTGTTTCGCCAAGCAGAGGGCAGTCATTTGGCCCACGTCCACCCTTGTCTCCGCCCACCCCAGCGCCATTCTTTTTGCCCTGCCATGCCCTCCCAAGCGCAACGGTCCCATCTACCGCCCCATCTCACCCACAGATTCTGGCGAAGCCCCAGTTGCTCTTCGTGTCCTCCGTGCCTCCACGGTGAAGTCCGAATTGCCCAAAAATAGTAGTTGAATTCGGCCACCCGTTTCGCTACAACGATACCTGTACAGATAGCCATGTTCCCGCCGCCAGTTGGCAGATGTGAGGAGCTAGTATTGAAAAACAACTGCGCCGAGCAACTCCGCCCCGACTCCCGGCTCCTGACTCCCATTACCCCCAATTTACCTCCGCCTATAGATGATCAAAATTCCGACACGACTTTAGATCACCTTTGCACAAACGCCGAGAAATTCTTGCCCAAACCAGAGTCACGCAATTGGATCATCTATGGATCAACCCCGACGGGAAAGCTCTTGATCTCTGCGCCTTGGCGCCTTTGCGTGAGCTCTGCCAAAAGACAAGGAGCGACGTCGATCGTTCGCCGACTAGCGATGCAAGCCCTTCACCGCTGAGCGCAACTCGTCGATCATCGCGCGGGTCGCTGCGTCGACCGCTTCCTGCCAACGTGCGGCGCCGAACCGGTCGGCATACTCGCGGCGGGAGTAAGCAAAGATAATGCCACGGGAGTTGTTCACGATCGCACCCCGGCCGCGGTCGTCGAAGGCCGCGGCCACATCGGCCGCCGTGCCGCCTTGGCTGCCGAAACCGGGCACCAGGAACCAAGTGTGCGGCATCGCGGCCCGCAGCTCGGCGAGTTGCTCCGGGTACGTCGCGCCGACGACCGCACCGACGCTGCCGTAGCCGCAGTCGCCCTCGGTCTCGATCGCCAACCGTTCGACGAGCTGCGCCACGCGGCGATACACCGACCGCCCGTCCGCGACGAGGTCCTGTAACATGCCGCTGCCGGCGTTCGACGTCTTCACGAGCACGAACAGGCCGGCCCCGCGCTGGGCGGCCGTTTCGACGAACGGCGCCAGGCTGTCGTCGCCGAGATACGGGCTCACGGTGAGCGCGTCGGCCTGCCAGGCGCTCGCGCCGCGGCCGAGATAGCCGCGGGCGTAGGCCACGGCGGTGCTGCCGACGTCGTTCCGCTTGCCGTCGAGAATCACCAAGAGGCCGCGGTCGTGGGCGTGCTCGATCACCGCCGCCATCGCGGTCATGCCTGCCGGACCGAGCTCCTCGAAGAACGCGGCCTGAATTTTCACGGCCGGCACCAGCGGCGCGACCACGTCGACGACGCCGTTCGAGAACGCTGCGTAGGCCCGAGCCCGCGCTTCCCAGGAATCGTCGCCGCCCGCGCGAAACAGGTCCGGCAACTGCTCCCAACGCGGATCAAGCCCGACCACGACGGGACTGGCAAGCGAGCCAACGGCAGCGGCCAATTGATCGGTGAAATGATGTGTCAACGGACAGTCAGCGTCACGGTGTGCAGGTCGACCGAATTCGGTCCCACCATGATCGCAAATTCGCCCGGCTCGACAAGGAGCTCTCGGTCGATATTCCAAAACGCCAGCCGATCGGGAGTCACGTCGAGGGCAATGGTGCGTTTTTCGCCCGGCTGGAGCGTGATTCGTGCGAAGCCCTTGAGCTCCTTCACCGGCCGCGTGATCGAGCTGACCAAGTCGCGGACGTACATCTGCACCACTTCGTCGCCGGCGCGCGAGCCGGTGTTCGTCACGTCGACCACGAGCCGCGTCGATTCGTCCCGAGCGATGATCGATTTTTCCAGCCGCGGAGGACCGAACGCGAACGTCGTGTAACTCAGCCCAAAGCCAAACGGAAAGAGAGGCGAAACATCATCAAACAAATAGCCACGGCGGGCAGAAGGGCGGTAGTTGTAGTACGCCGGCACATGGCCGACCGAGCGCGGGATCGTGATCGGCAATTTGCCGCCGGGATTCGTGTCGCCGAACAGCGCCTCCGCGACGGCCGTCCCCGTTTCCTGGCCCAGGTACCAGCATTCGAGTATGCCCGCTGCCTTTTCGGCGACGTTGCAAATCGAAAGCGGCCGGCCGTTGAACACGACCGCGACGATCGGTTTGCCGGTTGCGACGATCGCGTCGACCAGCTCGTCCTGCAGTCCAACCATGTCGAGGTCGGCACGATCGCCGAGGTGATTGCCCATCCAGGCTTCGCGCGAAGTTTGCTCGTTGCCGCCGATCGCGAGCACCACCACGTCGGCGCTGGGCGAGCTGGGCCGCTTCGGCGATCGTGCGGCGATCTTCGACGGGGTCGTTCGGCGTCACGTCGTCTTGTTGCCACGACCCGCCGATCGTGATCTTGCAGCCTTCGTGGTAGAGCACCTCGACCGAGTCGCCGACGCGGGCGCGAATGCCTTCGAGTACAGTCGAGCGCTGCTTGGGCCGGCCGCTGTAACCGCCGATCAATTCGCGGTCGGCGTTCGGGCCGATCACGGCGATCGTCTTGAGCCGCTTCGCATCGAGCGGCAACGTTTCGCCTTCGTTTTTGAGGAGCGTGATCGTCTTGCGGGCCGCCTCGAGCGCCAGCTGGCGATTCTCGTCGCAGCCGACCAGCTTCTCCGCCGCCGCCGGATCGACGTAGGGCTCTTCGAACAGACCGAGCTGGAACTTGTACGCCAGCATCGGCGCGACCAGCTCGTCGAGCTCCGACTCCTTCAGCGCACCCTCCTGCACCAATTCGACCAAGTGCTTGTAGCAATCCGGCTCGGGCAGTTCGATGTTCACGCCCGCCCGCACCGCCAGCAGGCACGCTTCCTTTCCGTCGCGGGCCACGTGATGGCCGTAAAGCTCCGGCCGCTCGGCCAGCTCGCGGATCGCGTAGTAATCCGACACCACGTAGCCGTCGAAGCCCCATTCCTTCCGCAGCACGTCGCGCAACAGCCAGCGGCTGGCGTGCGACGGCACGCCGTCGATCTCGTTGTACGAGGCCATCACGCTGATCGCCCCGCCCTCGTGAATCGCCGCGTAGAACGTGGAGAGAAAGGTCTCGCGGAGCACTCGCTCGGAGATGTTCACCGGCGCGCAGTTGATGCCCGATTCCGGCTGGCCGTGGGCGGCGAAATGTTTGAGCGTGGCAATGACGTGCTTGCCGTCGCAAAAGGTGCCGTCGCCCTGAAAGCCCCGGACCGCGGCGATCCCCAGCCGCGCGACCAAGTACGGATCTTCGCCGTACGTTTCCTCGACCCGGCCCCAACGCGGATCGCGGGCGACGTCGACCACCGGAGTGAGCGCCTGGTGCGTGCCACGCGAGCGGGCCTCGGCCGCGGTCATCGTGAACAGCCGCTCGACCAGGTCGGGGTCGAACGTGGCGCCCAGCCCGATCGGCTGCGAGAAGCTGGTCGCGTCGACGGCCGCCTGGCCGTGCAGACATTCTTCGTGAAACACGACCGGGATGCCGAGCCGGCTCTCTTCGATGAAGAACTTTTGGATGGCGTTGGTGAGCTCGGCGGTGTCGCGCGCGTTCTTTCCGCCGCCGGCGTCGCTCGGCCGACCGACCTGGCCCAAGCCGTTGCCATGCGCGAAATTCCCGCGGGCCTTCGCCGCGTCGAAGTTTCCCTCATCATCGAGCAGCTTGGTCGCCTTCTGTTGCCAGACGCACGTCATCTGGGCAGCCTTTTCTTCGAGCGTCATTCGCCCCAACAGATCGGCCACGCGCTGGGTGACGGGAAGCTTTGCATCGCGATACGGAACATTGTCGTTCGAACGTGCCATCGTGGGTCCGCCGTTGGGTGTGTGGAACGAAGCAACTGAGTATAATGAAGTCGCCTAGTACGAGGTGTCGATAACGCGAAGAAAAATTACGCAATTCACTACGGGACAAAGAAACATGAAACTGGGGCTCGGCCTCTATCGCCACATGTTGACGCGCGAAAACTTTCAGTTTGCGCGTCAGGCGGGGGCCACCCATGTTGTGGCGCACCTCGTCGACTATTTCAAGGCGGGCACCCACAACCCCAGCGACAACCAGCCGACCGGCGCCGAGCAAGGCTGGGGCGTTGCCGGTGATCCCGACCAACTGTGGACCGTGGACGAGTTGGTTTCGCTCAAGCGAGAGATCAACGCCGCCGGCCTCCAGCTCGAAGCAATCGAAAATTTCGACCCCGCGCATTGGTACGACGTCCTGCTCGACGGCCCCAAGAAACGCGAGCATCTGCAGAATTGCAAGACGATCATCCGCCACGTCGGCGAAGCGGGCATTCCGGTGTTCGGCTACAACTTCAGCATCGCCGGCGTGTGCGGCCGCGTGACTGGACCGTTTGCGCGGGGTGAGGCGGTGTCAGTCGGCATGGACGGCCCGCTCGACGTGCCGATGCCCCGCGGCATGGCCTGGAACATGATCGTCGATGAGCACGCTCCGCCGGGGACGGTTCCGTCGGCGACGCCGGACCAACTTTGGCGGCGGCTGGAAGATTTCTTGGACGCGGTGCTCCCCGTCGCGGAAGCGGCAGGCGTCACGCTCGCCGCCCATCCGGACGACCCGCCGCTCGCCACGATGCGGGGCCAACCGCGGCTGGTTTATCAGCCGAAACTGTATCAGCGACTGCTCGATCTGCGGCCGAGCCCCGCCAACGCGCTGGAGTTCTGCATCGGCACGCTCGCCGAGATGGCCGATGGCGACGTCTACGACGCCGCCGACCAATACAGCCGCCAGGGCAAGCTCGCGTACGTCCATTTCCGAAACGTGACGGGCAAAGTGCCGCACTATCGCGAAACGTTTGTCGACGATGGCGACGTCGACATGCTCCGCGTCCTGCGAATCCTCAAGCGAAACAAGTATGACGGCGTGATCATCCCGGATCACACGCCGCAAATGACCTGCGCCGCCCCCTGGCACGCCGGCATGGCGTACACCTTGGGCTATATGCAGGCCGCGCTCCGCGTCGTGCAGCAAGAACAAGCCGCGGCGCGAGACTGTCGATCCATTGAGGTGGATTCGTAATTACATCATTTTTGTGCGTGAATAGAACATTGTTTTTGGCATGGCGCGTTATACTAAGTGCTTGGTACGGCGGGTACTTTTCTTGGGCTATAGCTAGGATTCGCTAGCGCGGGTATTGTCTCATCAGGATCGATGAGGACTGCTTTGATTCGGCCAGCTTTGTCTTAGGTCTCATTTCACCTTGGAGGGTATGTCTAATGAATGTCAGGCACTTAAGTCTGATGGGATTAATGCTGCTCCTTAGCGTGGCGGCGCCCAGTTTCGGCGACGTCGTGATTGGAGACTTTGCGGGAGGCGTCGCGGGGCCGGGGTGGGGCCGGTTTAATGGCGGCGTGCAGCCACTCGACGCCAGCGTGTACACGGTGACCGATCTGGGTGACGGTGGAGCTCTGGAGACGAATATCGCGGGCTTCAGCGACAGCTTCGCCTACAGCTTCAGCACGGCTGGCACGACGGCTGACTTCCTCGCAAATGATTACCTTGTGTTCGACCTGATCTATCGAGGCACTGCCACGAATCTGGCCGACGGCGGATATAGCCAGGTATATCAAGTTCTCTTCCAGCGAAACGACGACATGGGGGGTTTCCCGCTAGTTGCCTATCAGAATAATTCGGACGGTGTGGCATTGAATTCATTCGGCGGTGGTGGTACGTCTGCGGGCTGGGGAGCCGGGACTGAATCCGTCCAAATGGTGCAGAACGTCACGATTGACTACAGCATGTTCAAGGATGCCATCCCGGGTGGAGCGTCGCTCACGACTCTGCAATTTTGGATGTCCACGAACGACAGTAATCGTATTTATAAAGCGATCGACAACGTTCGCCTCGTTGCGGCAGTTCCGGAGCCCACGTCGCTGGCGCTCTTGGCCATGGCGCCGACGATGTTGCTGTTGGTCGCGCGTCGTCGCAGAGGTTGATTGATTGGACTGAATTGAAAATTGTTTCAACCCTCCGGGGGGCAGCGGCCTTCCGGGGCGTTGATTTTGAATCGGTAACAAATCTGCAGTCGCGGGGAAATTCGCAATGTATCAAGCAATCAGGCGTGCGGAAACAATTCTTGCGGCGATTGGTGTTTACACAATACTGACGTTGACCTGCGGTGCCACCGTCGCCCACGCCCAGGGGAATGTCGTGATGGGATTGGATGCCTTGATTATCAACGACGCCTCGGGCAACGGTCAGCCAAACTGGGGCGGGTTCGGCAGCTTTAGCTATGGGGCGATTACCGTTGGGCCGTCTGCCACCCTCGGCCGCTATGGCGCCTTCACCATCGCCGAGCCGGGCTCCGGCGGCTCCGGGCTCGGCGTCAACTACACGCTGGGCGCTCCGGCGATCGATTCGCCCCGCGATCCGTTCCTTGGCACGATCAGCCCCGTAACGGCCGACTTGTTCCCGCTATTGGATCGCGCCACGTTCGGTGCGAATTTCGATCCCACTCAATATGTCGCGGAGTTGGTGTATAAGCCCCTCGCTGGCAATACCGCCACCGGCCTGAATATGACGCTTGACACGACCGACGGCTTTAGTAACGGTGATCGCGCCGGTGAGCAGTGGCAATGGGGATTCACGGATCTGATGACCAGATACGATTCGCTCGCGAAGGATGCAGACGGTTTTGTCACCGTTCGCAATAACGGGGGCGCACTGACCCAGGCGGCTTCCTTCTTCCACGGGCAGTCATACATGTATTCGGCGGGGAATCCAACCGGTGACAATCTGCCTGACTTTGACAACTTCGAGGGTTCCCCGCTGGCGGTCCCCAACGGCGTCGTGCAGTTGCAACTGCAGACCGTCTATGGCACTGGCGAGGAGCTTATTGACAACTGGGAAATCAAGGCAGTGCGGATCGTCAAGCTGGCTCCCGACGCGCGCGAAGTCGCCCGGCTCGACGCCAAGAGCGGCATCAGCTTGCGCTTCGGCTCCCCGTTCACCCGCAACACCGATCCCCCAATCTCGATCGGCGGTACGGATTACTACCCCGACAATACGGACCAGGTCTCACGATTCGATCAGAACGGGTTCACTAATCTGGTGCTCAAGACCGACGATTCTGACGCCACCGGCGGCATCGCCCTCTGGCAGCCTGCCCAATCCGTCGTGTTTGACGGGACGAATGCGACCGTCGACGTCCGCGCCAAGCTGACCGTTCCGCAAGGCGCTGGCCAGGCCGACCACGTTGTGCTGGTGATCAAAGACAAGGACGGCAACGACAACACGGGCGAGCTGGGTGGCGACGAATACCATTACAATCTCGCGCTGAATCAGTTAAACACGACCAGCATGACGACCGTTTCGATTCCATTGAGTCAGTTCACCGCCCAACAGGGCTTCGAATTCTTGAATCCCGGCGATGGGTTGCTCTCCGATTTTAACTTGTATTATCTGGGTGTTAATACGGATCAGGACGCCGGGCTGGTGAACATGGAGATTGAAAGCATTCGCGTGATGCTTCCAGAACCAGAAGGTCTGGCGGGCGACTATAACAACGACCACGTCGTCGACGCGGCGGACTACACCGTGTGGCGGAACAATCTGGGTGCGGCGAACGAATCGAGTCTCAATGGCAACGGCGACGGCATGAACGGCGTCGACGAGGGTGACTACATCCGGTGGAAGAACAATTTTGGCGCAGTGGCGGGCGCCGGTGGCGTGTCCGGCGCAGCTGTGCCTGAACCCAGTACTTGGGGCCTGCTGGTCGCCGCGCTCTCTGTTTTCTGCGTGGGCCGTCGCAAAGCGTAGCTCGAACTGCGAAATGAACGGACGCGAACGGGACAATCGGCCAAGCGCGTTTCAGGAGGTGATGTCATGAAACGACAGCTGCAATCTCGTAAGCTTGGTTTCACGCTCGTCGAGCTCTTGGTCGTGATCGCGATCATCGGCATCCTCGTCGCGCTGCTGTTGCCCGCGATCCAAGCCGCACGCGAAGCGGCGCGGCGCTCGCAGTGTTCCAATAATCTGCACAATCTTGCGCTGGCGACGCTCAACTACGAGCAATCGAAGAAGCACTTCCCCGTCGATGAGAACTTCGACGGCAGATATCCGGTACAAAAGGTCGATTTGGCAACCGGGGCGCGTACGGGAGTGACGAGCGACCCGCTCATGGCAGCACGCAAAGTCAGCGGCGCTGGCTGGATCGTCGAGGTTCTTCCACAACTCGAATTGCAGTCGCTCTATGATCAGTTCAGCCCGTACCTCGACAAACCTTGGTACATTTTGAAGCAAGGCCTGAACGCGAACGTGCCTGAGCTGCGGACGGCGCTGGCGATTCAGCCCGAGGTGCTGATGTGTCCATCGGATCAGCTGCGAGGGCCGAGAGATGATCAGTATCCATTCAGCGATCCGTCGCAAGCTGCCGGAGCCCCAGTTCTAGTTACTTTGACGTGCTATAAGGGCAATTCCGGGGACGGAGCATTTGAGCCGAGTCCTGCGCAGCAACCGCTGGGGTTCTGGACCTACAACCCTTTGATCAACTGTTACGAGGGGGTCGATTGTTTCGGGATCTTTTGGCGATACACATATTACCGAGGCGGGGTGAAGCTGCGGGAGATCACCGACGGCACAAGCAAGACGTTGCTGATCGGCGAAGCTTCGCCAGAAGACGGAAATAGCGCTGCCTGGTCGAGCGACGGCGATTGGGCAGTCGCCGGAGTAGCTCTGAACTGGGATTGGAAAACAGCCGGCGAGTGTATAGACGGGACCGGTGCGAACAATCCGGGCCTGCGATCTTGCTGGCCGCTCATTCGAGGCTTCCGCAGTTATCACCCTGGCGGAGTACAATTCGCGCTTGTCGATGGCTCGGTTAGGTTTCTTTCTGACAGCATCGCCCATGATACTTTTCGCGCGCTATCGACCAAGTCTTCTGGCGAAGTCATCCAGGGCGACTATTGAACGATTGCGACTAACGATTGAGCCCGCCGTATCAACGTATCCCAAAAAGAGTATGGAGGTCATTTTGCCTCACGCGCTTTTTGCTGTGCTCCGCCATTGGGTCAATTGGCTGTTGCTACTATTAGTCATGCTCGTTGGCTGTTCTCGCGGCGGAATGGATTCGCAGGTTTCGGGCAAGGTCACTCTCGATGGCAAGCAAACTGGCCCGGGTGTTGTCGTGTTCGTGTCGGAGGGCAGTCAAAGTAATCCGGCGACGGGTGCAGTTAATCTCAACGGCGATTACTCTCTGAAGACCGGCCGAGATAAGGGGTTATCGGCTGGCAAATACAAGGTGTCGGTTTCCATCTTCGACCAACCGACCGACGTGAAGCCCGGCGAACGCAGTATGAAGGAGGCAAAACTAGTTAGCCCCGAGAAGTACGTCTCGGCCACTAGTTCCGGCCTCGAATTCGAAGTGCAGCCCGGCAACAACACGATCGACATCGAGCTCAAGTCAAACTAGCAGACGGTGCGTGTCGCTGCACCTGGAAAGCGCGAGAGGAAAGACGGATGAATAGGCTGAGGCGGTGGCGTTCTGTAGGCGGATTGTGCCTCATTTGCCTTACTTCGACGGTGGCCGCGCAGACTTTTACTGGCAGCAGCTTGTCGCATAAATCGAGCGGGGGCGGGTCGGGGAATTGGACGCTCGACGAGAACGGTTACGTCGGCACTTACTTCACACTCGCCGTACCCGGTCAGGTCACCCTGACGGTGAATGCCTCCGGATCTACGACCGATGCCGTTGCGCCCCACATGAACGTCGTTGTCGCTGATACCAAGGCCGGCTTCGACGTCACGAGTAGCTTCACCGACTATCAGCATACATTTGATCTACCGGCCGGCACCTACTTCGTCCGCACCGAATTCAACAACGACGTGCCGGCCGCCAACCGCCAACTGACTGTTGGCAGCTTGTCGATTTCGGGGGCCACGTCGGTCAGCAACACCACCAGCACGAACACCAACAACTCTAACGCGCTGGCGGCAGCGGACACCTACATCGAGAACTTTCGCAAAGGGCCAGCGCAGTTGGCTCTGAGCGGCGTCGCGCCTGGTTCGGAGGTCCACGTGAAGCTCAAGCAGCACGATTTCAATTTCGGGACGGCCGTGGGAGGCACATTCGTCGGAAGCGGAGGTAATAAATACGACGTCAATACATATCTCAATAATTCGAACTATACGAATTTCCTTCTCACGCATTTCAATACGGTCACGCAAGGCAACGCCGGCAAATGGGACGGCAACGAGTCGACGCGGGACGTCGTGACGATGTCCGCCTCCGATCGAATCGACCAGTATGCCGTGGATCACAATCTGCGTGTCCGACAGCACAATCTGATCTGGGGCTCGCAGCAGCCCGCCTGGGTCAATGCGATGCTCAACAATCCCAACGCCATCGACACAACGGCAGGGCAGCCGCAGGGATTAACCAATAGAGACGCGTTACGCCAAGAGATTAGTGAGCGGATCGACTATTACATTGGCAACAACGATGCAAACACGACCGACGATCGGGCCTCCAAATACAAATACGTTGAAATGGATTTGCTCAATGAAGAGGTCCACCAGCCGAAGTATTGGAGCATCTATGGCGCCAATGGAATTGCGGACGTGTTCAACGAGACGGCTGCCGCGGTGACTGGTGCCGGAGCGAATACTCGACTCGCGTTGAACGAGTACAATGTCCTCCAATTCGGCGCCGACAGCTACGGTAACTGGTACCGCCATGACGCCGAAAGCATCCTCAACAACGGCGGTGCCATCAGCGCGATGGGCGTGCAGTATTATCCGTTCTCTGCAGCGGGTAGCAATGCGCACAGCCCGGCTCGGATCGAACAGATTTTTCAGAATTTGGCGGTGACCGGGCTGCCGATTTCGCTGACCGAGTTCGGCGTGCAAACCAGCGGCGGCACGACGGTCCAGCAAGCTGCGACCTATCTCACCGACACGATGCGCATGGTCTTTGGCATGCCCGGCGCCACGACATTCGACATATGGGGTTTCTGGGCGAACGACATTTGGAGTCAAGCCCCGCTCGCGGCGCTGGTCGACGCGAATTGGAATCCCACGCTGCCAGGACTCGCCTACGATGCCTTGATGAGCGAATGGAACACCGACTTCACGCTTCCCGTCGGACCCGACGGTACAATCGACTTCAGCGGCTTCTTTGGCGATTACGAGATTACGGTCGGTGACCAGACGTTCGACCTCAATTTGCTCAAGGGTACGCAACAGTATTCCCTGATCGTCGCCCCCGGCGATTACAATGGCGACGGGATCGTCGACGCCGGTGACTACACCGTCTGGCGCAACACGCTCGGCTCGACGGACGACCTGAGGGCCGACGGCAATGGCGACCGCATGATCGACGAGTCCGACTACGCGATTTGGAAATCGTATTTCGGCACGAACTATGGCAGCGGCAGCGGTCAGGCGTCCGCCGCGGTGCCCGAACCGGCAAGTGCCGTGTTGCTGCTGCTCGCCGGTGTCAGCGCTTGTCGACTTCGTAGTCGAACCAGGCGAAGTCGGTCGGCGCGATAGATCGCTTGCGACTACCTTTTGCTTAGAGACCGATGCCGACGCCGCTGAAGCGGCCGCGCGGGCACGGCTCCAACTTGGGCCCGACGGGATCGATCGCAGTGCCGCATTAATTGCCAGTGCCCCAGGCGTTGAGGATTCGCATCATCTACTTCGCCACCTCGATCACCGCGTCGAACGCCGGCTTCGGTTGATACTGGCGATCGAACAGCAGCGGATAGTCGACGCGGCTGCCCACCGGCCAGCCGTTCCGCCAGGATTGGCCGTCATAGATGCCCCAGAAGGTGACGCGATCGATCTTGTCGCGGTGCTTCACGAAGAGCTTGAAGATATCGGCATACCGCTGGGCCAATTCCTGCTGCTTCTCGGCAGGCAATCCGTCGGGGTAGGGATTCGCGCGGCGCTGCCCCGCTCTCTCCGTGTGATGTCGGCGCCCGTCTGTTGGCCCGGCGTGGGCAGCACCGAGACGTCGAGCTCGGTGATCTTTAGCTTCACGCCAAGCTTGCCGTATTCCGTGAGCATGTGGTCGATCTCCTCGAGCGTGGGATAGTCCATTCCCCAGTGCCCCTGCAGGCCGAGGCCGTCGATGCGGACCCCCTTGGCCTGGAGATCGGCGACGAGCTTCGAGATGGCCTCGATCTTCGCGGGATACCACTCGTTGAAGTCGTTGTAGTAGAGCTCGGCGTCGGGGTCGGCGGCGTGGGCCATGCGAAACGCCTGCTCGATGTAATCGTCGCCGACGGCCGCGTGCCAGGGCTCGCCGCGCCGCGGCCAGGCGCCGACCGGCCCGGTCCGCAACTTGCCCTCGTCGTCGATCGCCTCGTTGACAACGTCCCAACCCTTGATGCGGCCCTTGTAGCGGCCGACCACGGTGTCGATGTGGCTCTTGAGGCGGGCGAGCGCGGTCTCACGGTCGAGCGGCTTGCCGCCGACGCCGGCAAACGCCCAAGCGGGCGTCTGGTTGTGCCACACCAGCGTGTGGCCGACGACGAACATGCCGTTCGCCTCACCCCAGGCAACGTACTTGTCGGGGGCCTCGAAGTCGTACTTGTCCGGCTCGGGATGAACCAAGGCCCACTTGAGGCAGTTCTCCGGAGTGATCGCGTTGAACTCGCGGGCCGCCAATTCCATCGCCGCCGGCTCCTCGCCCATGATCTGGCGTGTGCCGAGGGCCGTGCCGACGCGGAAATCGTCTTGGAAAGCACCTTTGAGCGTCGGCCGCTCGGCAACGGCGTTGGGGATGGCAATCACCACGCAACCTACGCAGGTCAGCATCAAGGGCAGGCATGACTTAACGATCATCGTCGTCTCCCAGAGGTGATGGGGCGTCGTCGCTGTCGGAACAGACAAATCCTCCAGATTTGGCGCGCCTATCCGCTCGCCGCCTGCGCCCGCCGTTCGGTCAATTCGTCGGCGATTTGAATCGTCAATTGTTTGTTGAGCTTGTAAGCCATCAGGAGCAGCGTACAGACTGCGAACAACCCGGCGGGGATGTAGCTGCAACAGATTTTGATGCCTTCAAGAGTTTCCGGACTTTGTTCGGCATTGGCCACGTAGCCGTAGCTGGCCAGCAGCGTCAGCAGTACGTAGGCCCCCAGGCTGAGTCCGGCTTTTAAGGCAAAGCCGATCGTGGCGAAAATAATGCCCGTCGCCCGCCGGCCGTTCTTCCATTCCGAATAGTCGGCCACGTCGGCGAACATCGCCCACAGCAGCGGAATCGTCGGGCCGTAGGTGATCGCCGCGATCACCGTCAACGCCACCATCCACCAGATATCGGTCGGTTGAAGCCAGTAGAAGAACACCGACACGAAAGCGGTCAGCCCGAAGCCGACAACCGCAATGAACTTCTTCCCAAACACCCTGGTCAGCAGCGGCGAGCCGGCGATCACGATGATGAACACAACCTTTTCAATGATGTTGACCACGCTGTTGGCGACGTCCGCCACGTTGGAATTCGCCAGGTTCGACGGATCCGCGTGGACGACGTAGCCCAGGAACTCGAGCACGCCGCCGGGCGCGGGCGCACCGGCCGCCAGCGGCGGCGCCGTCAGGCCAAGCGTGTGCAGCCAGTCGTACATCGCGGCCTTGTCGGCAAAGTAGTGGTAGTAATTGTAGAAGGCCCCGCCCTTGAGCGAGAGGATCGTGAAGTGCACCAGCGTCATCACGAACATCACGATCCACGGGCTGTTGCGCAAGAGGTCGCCGAAGTCTTGCTTCGGAGTCGATTTGTGGGTCACCGCCGGCTCGATCCGCTCGCGCGTGGTGGCAAACGTGATCAGGAAAAACACCACGCAGACGACGGCCCAGATGCCCATCGTGATCTCCCAGCCGGTCGCCCGCGCCGAGTCGTCCTCGCCATAGAGATGGGCAAATTTCGCCACCAGCGGCAGCGTGAAGCCGCCGACGATCAATTGCGCGATGTTCACCGCCACGAAACGATACGAGTTCAACTCGGCCCGCTCCTGCACGTCGCCGGTCATCACGCCCCCCAACGCCGAGTAGGGCATGTTGTTGGCCGAGTAGAGCGTCATCAGCAGGACGTTGGTGATGAACGCGTAGGCCACGATGGCGGTGGGGCTCCAGTCCTGCGGCGTTCGGTACGCCAGAAACATCACGATGCCCCAGGGCAGCGCGGTGATCAGAATCCACGGCCGGAACCGCCCCCAGCGGCTCCGCGTGCGGTCGGCCATCACGCCCATCAGCGGATCGAAAAAGGCGTCCCACAGCCGGGCCGCGAGGATGATAATGCCCGCCGTGGCCGCGGCGATGCCCATCACGTCGGTGTAGAAATTCGCCTGGAACAGAATCATCGTCATGAAGACGAAATTCGCGGCCGCGTCGCCCAGGCTGTAGCCAATCTTCTCTGCAACCGAAAGCTGCTCTGCATTCGAGGCCATCAAACGCTCCTGGTTGAGACAAGACCGAGTGTTGCAGGCTGCCCGCAACTCCTTTGTGCGAAGCGTCTTCGACGCCGATCAAAGCACGGTCCCGGCGTGTGCTAGCCAATCGCCCTGACCGCGGCAGAAAAGAGCTCGCCCGAAACCGCGAATTGAGTATAGCTACGGCAGAAAGCCCGTGTAAGCCGCGATTGCGAATGAGAAATTGTGCGATTGCGTCGGCCGGCACACCCCACGACAAACCACAAAACGTGCCGGCTTCGACCTCGAATGCGAAGGCAGACTACACGCCGACGTCCAGCAATTCCAACGTGTGCCCGTAGTTGTCGTGCCACACGTCGTAGTCGGCCGCGTCGACGTCGCCATCATCATCGCCGTCGGCCGAGAATTGCTCCAGTCCGCCCGACGAGCCGTTCTGATTCTGCCAGATCGTGTAATCGGCCGCGGAGACGCTCCCGTAGTCCGCCTCGCCGTCGTTGTTATAGTCGCCTAGCACGTCGAATACTTTGTCGACGAGGATGAATTAAAGGGGACGGGAGTCAATTCATCTGAAAACGACTCCCGTCCCCTTTAATTACTCTAGGCTGTTGCGATATAAGTAATTTGGATCGTAACCAGCATCACCCGGCTGCCAGAGTTGGAACGCGCCGAGGTCGTCGAATTTGTACGCGGGTACTGAGCCTGTCGAAGTATTGAGCCAGTTGACGAACGTGGCGGCCTCGAACCACGTGACGCTCGTGGCCGGCTTGTTCGGGCCGCGGGTGTCCTTGGTGATCCCGAGCGGCGTCCCCGATTCGACGCTGAGCGCATTCGCCTTGTCGATCATCTGCTCCGAGATTTCGTACTTCCCCATCCGGTAGGCGTAGTCGACCGCGCCGGCCGGGTTAGGGTCATCATCCGGCGCGTTCCCCGGACTACCGATCGTCACGAACTCGATCTCAAACGAATTGGGGCCGCTGCCAAACGTGTCGGCCACGGCCTGCAAAACAAATCCCCGCATGCTCAGAACAAGCAAAGCCGCAAGCAGCCAAGTGATCCGCCTCATGAGTTCGCTCCTTTGCCACGCTGGTGTACTACTTTAGTCTCCCAATCCGCGGGGAAATCCGTCAATCAACTTTTCTACACCGCCAATGCCCAGATTGCGCAAATGTTGTCCGAGATCGTGCTGTCAATGACGATCAGGCTGCCATTTTGCAGAGAGATGCCGCCACCAGGGATGCGACACGGGGACTAGGGCACCTCGTCCAACTCTGGTTTCAGATTCGGCTAAATCATTGCCGCCCAACGACTCGGTGCATCCGAACTCCCCCGCCGCCAATCCGGTGGTTGTGTCGCGGCGCAAGTCGCAGCGTCTCGGGCCCGATCGCTCTGGCCACGGGGAGTCCCCTGGCCGAAAATCGGGGCTAGGCACGGCCGCTCGCCTTGATACAAATGAACACGTACTTGCGCGGTCGAGGCGTGTGAGGCATATGCTGCCGGCGGTTCCTCCGCGATAAACGCGTCGAGGCGATTTCCTCCGTCGTCGGTCCTCCGTCGCGAAAGCTGCGGGTACACTCGTTCTTTGACAAACGAAAACGAAGCGGTTAGCTCTTAGCGATTCGCGATTAGCCAGCGGTCGCTTTGCGCCGCCAAGATGTCGGACGGCCGCGCTACCGTTGCGCGCTGACGGCAATAAGCACGGAGTTCCGCCCCTGACTCCCGACTCCAGAATCCTGCTCCCTCGAAAAACCTGTCGCCTTCGGCTCAGCGTGTCACCTTCGAGAAAAACTCCGAGGTTTTGTGAAGGCGACAGCCCTCGAAGTTGGCACCTTCGAAGGGAGTCGCCAAGTCGACCGAGGAGACAAGGCTATCGCGGCGACACCAGCGGCGCGGAGCGAATTTTGGAACTTACCCCATGCGGCGTGAATTCGGTGCGTTTTGGAACGCACCCCAACCAAAGTCGACTTGTTTTCCAGGGCTTCCGGCCGGCACGAGGTGACAAAAGAGTCGAATTGTGGAGCAGTGAATCGTGTTTTCAAACGCGCTCCAAAGTTCCATAACGTGTTCAAGTCGCCAGGTCGACGCGATACTTCCGCGGCGTTTTACCGACCCGCTTTTGAAAGAATTGAATGAAATAGCCGGTCGAGCCGAAGCCGGAGATTTCGGCCACTTTCGAGATCGGATAGGTCGTCTCTAAGAGCAGTCGCTTGGCGCGCTCCAGCCGCACCAACTGGATCTCTTCGAGAATCGTGCGCCCGATCGTGTCGCGGAAGCGCTTTTCGAGGCTGCGGCGCGACATGGCCACCTCGTCGGCTACGCGGTCGACCGAGATGCCGAGGCCTTGTTCGTGGCGAATGAATTGCAGCGCAGACGCGACGTCGGCATCCTTTACGGCGATGACCTCGGTCGATCGTCGCGTCACGACGCCGACGGCTTCGACCATAATCCGCCGCGGCTTGCGGACTCGGCCGCTCATCATGCCGTCGAGCAGTTCGGCCGCGCGGTAGCCGGCCGTTTCGGCGTTCAACGCGACGCTCGAAAGCGGCGGGTCGGACAGTTCGCAGAAGACCTCGTCGTTGTCGACGCCCAGCACCGCGATGTCTTCCGGCACGTGCAGTCCCACCAGCCGGCATGTTTCCAGCACTTGCCGGCCGCGGTCGTCGTTGCAGGCGAAGAGACCCAGCGGCGTCGGCAGCGATCGAATCCACTCGGCCAGAAATTCTTGCTCCTTTTCCCACACGCGATCGCGCAGCTTCACGGGCTGATTGTAAACGTACGGCATGAACCCCGCCTTTTGCAGCCGGTCGCGAAAGGCGTCCTCCCGCCGTTGCGACCAGGCCCGATCGACCAGCCCCACGTAGGCGAAGTGTCGGAATTGCCGTTCGAGCATGTAAGCCGCCGCTAAGTCGGCGACTTCCTTGGGATCGGAACTCAACTCCGACAACTGCGACAAGGGGCTGCCCGGCTGCTGCTGTTCGTCCGTGAGCCCCAGCGCGATCGTGGGCACGTCGGCTTCGATGATTGCCTTGGCAACGCGCTCGTTGGGAATCCGGGCAATAATCCCCGTGCCGCCCCATTGCTTCATCTTCGGCAAGGCCTGCTCGAAGTCGCCCGGCGTGATGTGAAAGCTCCAGGGCCCGTGGATGCGGGCATATCGCGCCACGCCACGCAGCAACTCGCGGCCGAATCCTGCGCGAAGTCTCGACTAACAGAGCAACTCTCGGGATTTCCCGCATGGGCATGCCGCCTGATCTGAAACCGATAGCGAGCGACGACTGCGCTTATACGGTACGTTGTTGTGTAAATACGAACAACCAGCAAATGTCGTATTAAGGCAAATAAGTTGTGCAAATGCGAACAGAGGTGTCGGTTTTTAGGTGAGAAAGGTAAAGCAACGTCACACGCGGCGTTCGCAAAATAAACATTTTAGGATATAGCATTTGGCGATGGCATCGCAAAAATCACATATTTTTCCGGATAAACGACGTTGAGTCGCCGTGCGCAATTGCAGTAGAGTGGACCAAATGGACACGCTCTGCGAACGATTTTCCGAGCCAAACCGCTTCCTGCTCGGCATCGAACTGGTGACCACGCGCGGCACGATGGCCGATCGCCAGGCGATCCACACGCGGACCTTCGCCACGGAATTGACTTCCTGCGACGCGGTCGACTGGGTCTCGATCACCGACAACGCGGGCGGCAATCCGCAGCTCTCGCCGATGGCGCTGGGCAAGCCGATCCTCTACGCCGGCAAAGAGGTGTTGATTCACCTTTCGTGCAAGGACTTCAACCGCAACGGCCTCGAAAGCGCCGCCTGGGAACTCTCGAGCGAGGGCTTTCACAACATTCTCGCGCTGAGCGGCGACTACCCAGCCGCCGGCTACCACGGCCAGGGCAAGCCGGTGTTCGACATCGATTCGGTCGGACTGTTGACCATGCTCGACGAAATGAACCGCGGTCTCTCGCGGCCCAAGCTCGGCGCCAATGGCCAGCGCGAGAGGATGCAACGGACGACCTTCTTTGCCGGCGCGGTCGCCACCAATTTCAAACGGCACGAGAGCGAAGTCGTGCCGCAACTGCTGAAGCTCGAAAAGAAGATCGCCTGCGGCGCCCGTTTCATCATCGCCCAGATCGGCTTCGACGCCCGCAAGAGCCACGAGTTGCTCTGCTACCTCCGTCGCCGCGGGCTGGGCCACGTGCCGCTGGTTGGAAACGTATTCCTGCTCACGGCTTCGGTCGCCAATTTTTTCCGCAAGGGAAGAATCCCCGGCGTCTCAATCAGCGATCGGCTGTTTGCCGAATGCGAGCGGCAGGTGGCTAGCCCGGACCGTGGCGCCGGCTATTTTCGCGAGCAGGCCGCGAAGCAGCTCGCCATTTTCCGCGGCCTCGGTTTCGCGGGCGGCTACCTGGGCGGCGTCCACACGATGCAGGACGTCGAGGCGATCGTCAACCTCGAAGCCAGCTTCGCCGAGGACGACTGGCGCGACTTCGCCCGCGAGATTCAGTACCCGGCCGACGGCGAGTTCTATTACTTTGCGGCAGATCCCTCGACTGGCCTGGCCGACCCGGCGCGGCACCACGGGACCGACGAGGCGTCGCTCCGCCATCGCCGGGCGACGCCCAACGTCGCGCTCACCTACCGCTTCAGCAAAATGATTCACGACTTGGTGTTCACGCCGGGCCGCTGGCTCCACGGTTGGGCCCAAGCGATCTATCGGCGGGCGAAGAACCAGCCGCAGGGCCCGCTCGTGCTGCGCATTCTCGAACACGCCACCAAGGCCGCGCTGTTCCGCTGCAAAGACTGCGGTGACTGCTCGCTCCCCGACATGGCCTTTCTCTGCCCCGAGTCGCAGTGCGCGAAGAACCAGCGCAACGGCCCCTGCGGCGGCACGCGCGACGGATTGTGCGAGGTCGACGACTTCGAGTGCGTCTGGAGCCGCGTCTACGACCGGCTCAAATTCGCCGGGCATGAGCAGCAGATGCTTGACCACGCGCCGGTGATTCAAGACGAGTCTCTCCGCGGCACGTCGAGCTGGGCCAACGCGCTGTTGGGCCGCGACCACGCCGCCCGCCGTTCACAACTTCAACAAATTCAACAACCGCCACCACCAACTACACCAACTTCACCGAGCGAGAGCCCTGGCCTTGTCCATCATCCACCCCACACGCCCGAAGCCATCGTCGCCGCTCCCGAGTCGGCGACCGTTTAGATTGATCGGCGAGCTGATCAACAACTCGTTCGCCCGGGCGGCCCGCGCCTGGAGCGACCGCGACCTGCACGGCTTCCAACGGCTCGCGGTCCGCCAGGCCGAGCTGGGCGTCGATTTCCTTACGCTCAACATCGACGGCACGCAGACGATGCGCGTCCACCCGCAGGAAATGTTCGACTTCCTGCCCGACCTGATCCCAGCGATTCAGGAGGTGACCAACGTCCCGATCGCGTTCGACAATCCGTCGGTTGAGTTCCATCGTCGGGCGCTGGCGGTGTACGACCCCACGCGGAGCGGCCGGCCGATTCTCAACTCCGTCGCGGCCTCGCGCCAGGAGCTCGACGCCATGCTCGAGCTGGTGGCCGAGTACGACACGCTGGTGATTGGCATGGCGTCGGAGAAGTTCGTCGAAGGGGGCGGCGCAGTGTCTTTCGGCAGACGACGTGTACGGGGCCGCCCAACGGTTGGTGGAGCTGTTGCGTGAAAAATCGGGCCGCTCGAACGACGACGTGATCCTCGATCCCGGCCTGGCTCCGGTCGGGGCCGACACCTATGGCCTGGTGAACATGGGCCTCGACGCGATGCGGCTGATCCGCCGCGACCCGGACCTTGCCGGCGTTCACCTCTCCGTGGGGCTGACCAATTTTTCGTTTGGCATGCCGCGCGGCATCCGCGAGCGGGTCGAGAGCGCGTACCTTACGCTGGCCATCGCGGCCGGGCTTGACTTCGTGCTCGGCAATCCGGAGAAGCACCTTGGCTTGTTGGCCGACGACGACGAGTTCATCGTCGGCGTCGGCGAGGCGCTCGAGGCGGGACGACCGCTCGACGGCGAAACGCAGGAAGACGCCGGCTTCCGCCAAGCTGCCACCATCATTGGGTTGATCCATGAGCACGAGCGCGACTAAACCGCCGCGGACCAGCATGTCCGTTGCCAGCGCCGACGCGCTTTCGCGTGTCGCGTTGGCTTCGCGCACGCGCCACGTTTGGGTCCGCGTCGGTCAACTCGTCGACGGCGTTTCTGACGCGGCTGTCCGCGACGCCAACGTCGTTTTCGATGCCGACTGCATCTACTTCGTGGGGACGAACAGCCAATTGCCGGATGCGTCGCACCTTGCGCCCGGTCACACGACGCCGGATGCGGCGTTTCCGGACACGACACTGCTTCCCACGCTGATCGAAGCCCACGCCCACCTGTTTCTCGATGGCGAGCCGATCGACTTCGCGGAACGTGAAAGTTACTTGAAACATCCGGCCGATTGGTTGCTGGCCCGCGGCCGCGCGCGTTTGCCGAAACTTCTGCAATCGGGCGTCGGCGCCATCCGCGACGCGGGCGACAAGCACGGCGTCGGCCTCGCGCTCGCCGGCGAAGCCAAATTGCAAAACGGCAGTCGCCGCACGACACCGCATCTCGACAGCCCCGGCGCGGCGATCCACCATCGTGGCCGCTATGGCTCATTCATAGGCGAGCCGATCGAAGACCATCGCACGGCCGCCGACTGCGTCGCCGCCCGCGTGGCCGCCGGCGCCGACCGCATCAAGCTGTTGGTGAGCGGCATCATCAATTTCAAGGCCGGCCGCGTGACCGCTCCGCCGCAAATGTCGGCCGACGAGGTCGCGGCCCTGGTCGCCGCCGCCCGCGATTGCGTTCGCCAGACGTTTGCCCACGCCTCCGGCGCCGAGGGCGTCGAGAACGCGATTCTTGGCGGCGTCACCACGGTCGAACACGGCTTCTTCATCACCCGCGACCAGCTCGCTCGCATGCGCGACGAGCAAATTGGCTGGGTGCCCACGTTTGCCCCCGTCGCGCTGCAACGCGATCGCGCGGCCGAGTTGGGGTGGAACGCGGAAGTCGTCCGACACGTCGACCGCATCCTGACCAGCCACGCCGAAATGCTCTGCCATGGCCACGAAATTGGCGTTCCGATCGTCGCCGGCAGCGACGCCGGCTCGTGCGGCGTCGCCCACGGACTCGGTTTCCTCGACGAGCTCGTTCACATGGAGCGGGCCGGACTTTCGCCGCTGGCGGTGCTGCAAAGCGCCACTGGTACGAGCGCTCGCCTGCTCAACTTCCCCGATCCGATCGGCCGAATCGCACCCGGCCACCGCGCGCGGATGATCCTCACCAATCACGATCCGCTCGCGTCCGTTGCCAACCTGCGGCGCGAGAAGACAATCCTCTTCGATGGCCAGGCGATCGACTGTCCCGAGCGACTCGACCCCCGTGGTCTGTAGAGCTAAGATACCCACTCTCACTCGGCGTCACCCCGCACTCACCCGTTCTTCCACCCAGCGAGGAAACCATGACCCAATCGAAGGCATCTCTGCGTTCTGTCGTCGCGTTGTTGATCATCGCGTTGGCGGCCGGATCACAAATCTCCCGCTGCCAGGCCGCCGAGAAGGGCGACTCCGCCGACAAACGGCCGACGATTCGCATCAAGGCCGGCTCGGATGAGAAATACACCGACTCGGCCGGCAATGAGTGGCTGGCCGACGAGGGCTTCGAGGGTGGCGAAACGATCGCCCGCGACCCCGATCTCAAGATCGAAAACACCAAGGATCCAGACCTCTATCGCAGCGAGCGCTACAGCATGGAGTCCTTCTCGCAGGATCTGCCCAACGGCAAGTATCAGATCCGGCTCCACTTCGCCGAGACGTTCGACGAGATCACCGGTCCCGGGGGCCGTATCTTCTCCTTCAGCGTGAATGGCCATGAGTTCAAGGATTTCGACGTCGCGGAAAAGGCCGGCGGCGTGCTGCGGGCCTACGTCGAGAAAGTCGACGTCGACGTGACCGACGGCAAGCTGACGATCACCTTCACGCCGGATGTCCAGAATCCACAGATCAACGGGATCGAAATCATCCCGTTGCCGGAAAAGAAGGCCGAGTAAGCGGGGTCGCCCGCGGGCGCGACCGTATTGTATGCTTTCGTAGCAACTTTACCGGGGCGGCGCCGCCGCCCGCGCCCGCCAAGCCTGGCCGACTTGCCCGATGCACGACTTCCAGCAAATCCTCAGCGACTTCGTGCTCCTGTGGGCCGTGATCGACCCGATCGGCACGGTTCCCGTGTTCATTTCCGCGACCAAGGGACACACGCCCGCCGATCGCAAGCACATCGCGTTGGTGGCGTCGCTCGTCGCCGCGGGCATTTTGCTGTTCTTCATCGTCGTCGGCGAGCTCGTTCTGAATGCGATGGGGGTGCGACTGCTGGCGTTTCAGATCTCGGGCGGCATCGTGTTGTTTTTGTTCGCGCTGACGATGATCTTCGGCGAGGGCAAACCGGAGGAAGAACGGAGGGAAATCCGCGCGTCGAAGGACGTGGCGATTTTCCCGCTGGCCACGCCGTCGATCGCCTCGCCCGGCGCGATGATGGCCGTCGTGCTGCTCACTCAGAACGACCTGTACTCGTTCAACGAGCAATTGGTGACGACCATCGTGATGTTCGTGGTGGTCGCGGCCGCCTACCTGCTGATGCGGTGTGCGGGCGTGATTTCGCGGACGATCGGCAACGCCGGGGCGAGCATCATCAGCCGCGTGATGGGCATGATCCTGGCCTCGGTCGCTGCTAGCGAAGTGCTGGAGGGCATTAAGGAGTACTTCTCCTGATCGTTGCATTTGACAGGCCTGCCCCCTGACATAGAGTTCAAATAGGGAAGTCGTGCCATGGACTTCCCGCCAGTCCTTGCCCGAGGACGAGCCTTCCGCCGTTCGCATTGGCCGTTCGGCGCTCCATAAGACTGCTCGGGCCGAATAGCAGTGACGCGACGGCTTCGGCGGTCTGCGATCGTCCGGCCCCCGCGTCTTGCGTGATTCTGCAAGGAAACAGGGACTGCCGCGACCCGCTATCGAGCAATCGGTACGAAACTTGCTCTCTAATTGTCGTTGGGGACCAGAGAGGGCAGGTGGACGCATGGCAATTCCGAAAACCTACGTGGGTCGAGGCGTGTCGATGCGACGCTCGTACCCTTTCCAACTCCACGTTGAATGCCTGTGCTGCAGCCATGAGAATCGCATTCTGCTGAAACCAAACCAGCCAGTCTGCGGCGAGTGTGGTGAATCCCTGCACCTCGTTGGTCCGATCAGCGGTCACATCGTCGCATCTTCGGCAGGGCAAGAGTCGAATTCGCTCCAGATCGCGATCACGCTTTTTCGATAGCGGCCGCTGATTTGGAGTACTTTTCCACGGTTTCGCTTCACGCCCTGGTGAATTGGGCGGGGTGGGGAAAGCAGCCGCTGAGTTGTCCGCAATCAACGTGAGTGACGATTAACCAAGTTGCCCACGGGTCGAAATTACTGAGGAACCTCGTCACTTCTCCCACTTGCCCTGGTTTCTGTCGCTTCTGCCGTCAACGATTGGGCAATTTCTCGGTGGCGATTCGCTTCTTCGGTGCGTCCGAGTTGGTCGCACGCGTCCGCCGCGTTTCGATGTGCCGACGCGGACCGCGGATCGAGTTCCAACGCTCACTCGAAGTGGGCGAGCGCTTCGTCATGCCGACCCTGCTTGGCCACGACCGATCCAAGATTCTCATGGGCGCTGGCGAGCTGCGGCGCGACGAGGATCAGGTGACGAAACAGCGTTTCGGCTCTTGCCAAATCGCCAGACTCGGCGCTCATCAAACCGGCGTAGTTCAACGCCTGCCGCTCGTCTGGGTCGAGCGCCAACGCGGCGTCAACCTCCGACAAAGCCTCCTTGAATTGCCGACGCCGGGCGAGTGCGACGCCCAATTGGCAACGCGCGGTGGCGGAATCGGGGTGCAATGCGACAAAGTGCCGCAATACTTTCAGCGTCACGCTTCCCCCGGCCACTCGTTCGAGCTGCTTCCCCGCCGCGTCGGCGACTTCGGTCGATTCCCCGGCCAATTGGAGTGCCAGCTGCAGCTGTTCGATCGCCATGACCTGTTGCTTGAGCCCGATCAATTGCGACGACAGGCGGAGCAGCTCGCGGGCCATTCGTGGGCGGTCCCACTGCGTTTCGTAGCGTGCCGCGAGTTGTTCGGCCAATTGGGAATTCCAGTTCGGATCGACGTGAGCGAGTCCCGCGGCAGCCAATTGCTGGATAATCGCCCAAGCCAGCAGCCGGTTCGAGTCGAAGGTCGGATGAACGTGGTCGTGAAACTCCGTCCTGCCAGGGATGCCGTGTGGCGCGTGCGGCGAAAGTAAACCTTCCAAGTCGACGGAGAGCACACCGGATACCCCGGCCGCTTGGCGAACCGCCGCCAGGATCGGTTCGGTTGCTCGCAGCGGGCAGACGTCCTCGTCCCGCGCTCGTCGAAACGCCTTGGCCGCTTCGTCGTCGCGGTTGAGTCCTAGCAGAAGTTGGCCACGGGCGAAGTGCAGGTCGGCTCGGCCGTCGTCAATCGCGGCCGCTCGATCGAGCTCGGAAAGCGCCGCGCGTAAACTTCGCCTGCCGTGTGAGCTGCAATGCCTGAGCAAAATGTCGCTGCCACTCGCGTCGTTCATCGGCGGTCAATTCCGTCGCCGGCTCGCTCTTGAACGGCGCGAAATCGGCCAAGTTGCTGGCCGGAACGACCAGCATGACGCGGGCGTCGACCTCGTCAGCAACCGCCAGCATGCGTTCCAGGCTCGCCGCGAAATGCGCCACGACTTCGCGGCTGAACGCCTCGTCGCGATGGTACGCTTCCGGTCCCACCGCGTCGACTGGAATGCTCTGCACCTCGCCCGGCAGAACGGGCGCCGCCCCGGCCGATCCCCAAAGGGCCTCGAGTCCTTCCAGCCCCTGACGGACCGGCGATGCAGTCCGAGTGTGGCCGGGCAGAGAGGCGATTTCGCGAAACCAGGCCGGTTGTTTCAATAGGTCGTCGTACGTGCGACGCTCTAGGAACTCATTTTGTCCAAGATAGAGGATGAACAGATCGGGCTGGTACTTTGCGAGCTCCTGCATCAGCCCCAGCTCGCGGTAGCTGGCGTAACTGATCGCCCCGGCGTTGATGACGTCCCATTTTTGGTTCGGCGCAGCCGCGGGAAGCCAGAGCCGCAGCCAGCCGGGAAAAGAAGTCTGGTCGAAGAACGGGCGTCCAAACGTGGTCGAGCCGCCGAGGCAAACGATGCGAAACGTCCCCGGCGGTTTTTCCCTTGCAAACGAAATGTCGTTCAATATGTGCTTCTTGTTGGGCGCAACTTCCATGAGCGTCGGCGAGCCGGCCTGGGACCGCGTGACGAAGTGCGGCACTTGCGACACGAATCCGGCGTAGCGGTCCGACGCGTCGAGGTCGGTTTTCACGCCCAGCCCCCAGAGCAATCCTTCGAGACAGGCGAAAAACACTGCCGTGACGATTGCCGCAAAAAACGACTTCTTGACCCACGACAACGGCGGTCGCCCGTTGAGGCTATTGTCCTTCCGCCGGGATTCCACTTCCTTGCCGGGCGAAACTTGTTCAGTATGTTGACCCGTGTCGTTTCGCTCCGCTCGATGTTTGGCCATGCTTCACGTCCGCCGAAATCGGCATGTATCGACCGAGGTGCAGCGCCGCGTGCTGAGGTGTTCGCGTCCCCGGGCGAAAGGGATTGGCCGCACAAAGCAAATTGTATGCCTAGCCCCTATTCTAGTTTGAGCCAGTCGCAATGTCAGCGAATACTCCGGCTTGATTATCGTTTCGAGGAGTACAGAGGCGGCACTCTGGATTTACACCGTTTGCCAATCGAGCGGCCCTGGCGCGGCGAAGACCTTTCTTGTGTTTGGCCGCCGAAAAAATTCGACGATTGATTACAAAACTTTCCAACGCCGCTATAATAACTTCCGCTTCGTCCGCGGAATCGCGTCGAATCGTGGCGGAATTGGGGCAATTGGCGCTGCAAACGCCATCCAACGCGTGGTTGAATCTGACGATGGAACGACAACAAATGACACGCCTCACCGCTCGCCCAAGGTCGAAGTCTTCGGCCCGGGCTCACGAACGCCGGCTCCGCATCGAGCCATTGGAAGAACGGCGATTGTTGGCCGTTTTGACCGTTAATAGCCCGCTCGACGACGTCGTTGCTGGCGACGGCTTGGTAACCCTGCGGGAAGCAATCGTCGCGGCCAACACCGACGGCGTCACCGACCTCGGCCAGCTCGCAAACGGGGCCGATACGATCGAGTTTGACGCGGCCACGTTTGGCTCACCGCAGACGATCACGCTTGCGCTGGGGCAATTGTCGATCACGTCATCGCTCGCCATTCACGGCACGGGCGCGACGAAATTGACGATCGACGGCAATCAGGCGTCGCGCATCTTCAACATCGATGATGGAAGCAGTTCGACTCACCAGGCCGTCGAGATCGCGGGAATGACGATGACCGGCGGTAAGGTGGCTGGAATGGACCGGCTGGGCAGGGCGGCGCTATCGCTTCACTGGAAATCTTGACCGTGCGCGATTCGGCGATCACCGGCAACTCGGCGGGCTCCGGCGGTGGCATTCACATCCAAGCGCTTGCCGGGACCTCGACGATCCAGAATAGCACCGTCTCGGGGAACTTTTCTACCAATAATGAAGTGGGAGGGGGCGGAGGCATCCGAGCCGCGATCTACACGGGAGCTTCGTTCGAGATTCTAGACAGTACCGTCTCGGGGAATTCCGCGTCAATCGACGGAGGGGGCCTGCTCGCCAGCGCGCCGCTGGGGGCCAGCCTGACGCTCGAAAACAGCGAGTTTTCCGGAAACTCGGCGGGCTTTCGTGGCGGCGGGATTTCCGTTCAAACCTATCTAGGAGCCACGACGACGATTCGGTCGTGTACGGTTTCCGGCAATTCGGCAGTGGACGGTGCCGACAATGGCGGAGGGGGCGGAATCTATTCCCGCAATTTCGGCACCGTGACGATCCAAGGCAGCACCCTCTTGGGAAACTCCGCGAAGTTCGACGGTGGTGCAATCGACTCTCACAACATCACCACGGGAACGACGACGATCGAGAACTGCACACTTTCCGGCAACCAATCCGATGGAGACGGCGGCGGAGTCTGGTCCTACAACTACAACGGTGGTGCCCTGGAGATTCAGAACTGCACCGTCACAGCCAATATTGCCGATGCGGATTCGAGCGGTGCCGGCAGCGGCGGCGGGATTCATTCCTCATCGGGCAGCATCACGTTGCAAGACGCGATCCTCGCCGGAAACACCGACAACAGCGGCACAGCGCCCGACGTCGTCGGCAGCATTGCGGCGGCGTACAGCCTGGTCGGAAACAACTTCGGATCGGCGCTCGTGGAAGCACCGGTCGGCAGCCCCGACGCCAACGGCAATCTCATCGGCGGGCCGATCCACGGCACGATCGATCCGCTCATCGGAGCACTCGCCGATAACGGCGGGCCGACTCAAACCCACGCGCTGCTTGCCGGCAGCCCGGCCATCGACGCGGGCGACCCGGCCTTTGTCGCGCCCCCCGATTTCGACCAGCGAGGTGCGCCTCATGCACGAGTGAGAAATGGCGGCGTCGGCGGACTGCGAGTCGACGTCGGCGCTTTCGAGTTCCGGGCGTTCCTGCCCGGCGACTACGATCACGACGACGACGTCGATGCCGACGACTATGGCGTGTGGAAGCAAAACTTTGGCTCCACGTCGAACCTGTTCGCAGACGGCAATGGGAATGGCCGAGTGGATGCGGCGGACTATACCGTGTAACGAAATAATTTGGGGGCGGTGGCGGCAGCCGGTGGTGGCTCGGCTGCGGCAGAGGTTCCGCCTAGCAGCGAATCGGATTTGGGAGGCGAAGCGCCAGCAGTCGTCGCCGCGCCTGGTTCGAGCGAAGATATTCGGCCATCGGCCGAAGGTCTCTTGGCAGTTTTTGCGCAGCTGCCCGTGGCAACCGAGCCGATGGCGGCAGCGTCCCAGCGTTTGTCCCTGTCAACACAAAATGCCCTTTCCGGACTGCTTGCGATTGAGAATCAGCCACCGTTGACGAACGGCAGTGCCGAGCTAGACCTGGTGACGCCGGACGACGGACTTGACGGCCAGGATCTCGGTTTTCCGATCGATCGGACGACGGCAGCCGACGGGGCTGATGCATGGGCGGGCGTGAAGTGCATCGACTGCGCCCTGGAAGAGCTGTTTGGCCAATGATGACATGCGCGTATCACTTTGATAATTTCGGCCTGATATTATCCGATCGTGGGGTGACATTGGCGCGAGTCGTTTCCGGCCGACTGGCGTTGGCGAGATTTGTCGTTATTTCGCAAACGACTATGTGACAACGACTTACAAAATATATCGCATCCAACTGCGGAAGGATTCAGGCTGCTTGATGGGAATGGAACGCACCTTGCTATATCTAGGACGGACTAGAGTGCGCCCATTAACAGGACTGGCTTGATAGCGGCCATTGGATGGAGATGAAACGATGCGGTCTTTGATTTTTAGCACGATCATTTTGGCGGTTGCGTTGTCGTCGCCCGTCATGGCGTCTGGCACATTTGGGTCGATTGACCTTGGTTACCTTGGTCGACCGGGGCCGCACATGGGCAACGGCGGTCGCTTTGATTACGATGTCGTGAACGATGCCAGCCTGAGCTTGCCGGCAGGTTGGGCGCTCAACCAGTACGATAGCCCGAGCAGCGTGGCGCCCGGAGGCCAGGACGGGGTGGACGACCTGTTTACGTTCTGCATCGAAACCAGCCAGTCTGTACCTGGCAACGCTTCGTCGAACAGCTATATGGTTGATCCTGTTGCTGCCGGAAGCCCACTCGACCTGTTGGGCGATTATTACTACGCGTCGGCGATTCAACCAGGCAACAACACAGAGGCTGGTGCATTTCAACTCGCGACCTGGGAACTTACGCCGGGTGATGGCGACCTAAGCACTCCTCCCACGACCTCGAGTGGATCCTACACAGCCGCGGCGGTCGCCTTAGCCACGACGTGGTTGGCCAACGTGACTGGTGGTTCGCTGACGGACATCGTCGAGACACAATTGGTCACGTTGAAAAACGGCAGCTTCCAAGATCAGGTAACTCAGATCACGGCTGTCCCCGAAGCATCTGCTCTGATCGTTTCGTCGTTCGTCGGCGGAGCCATTGGATTGGTCCTCTACCGTCGCAATGCCGTGGCCCGATCGGCTACTGCCTAGTCACCATCATTGGTCAGCGGTGCGTCGTCGTCGCTCAATGCTATCGCTCAATATCGTCATTTGAGCAACTGCGCGTTGGGGCACTGCGTTGATAGCTCGATTGCGAGCGTGTTCTTACCGCGCGGCTATGCTTCTCGTCCCCGCCTGACTACAATAGACGCTGCTCTTCGAGATGATCGCATGCAGGTGCATCATCCGACAGTCTAGGCGATTGTTGTAGGCAGATGAACGATGAATTGGAACCCGGCGATTCGCGCCCGGATTTGACGGACCGTCGACTGCTGGCAATTGGCTTGTTTGCGGCGATCTGCGGTCTGTGGGCCTATTGGCCGACGATCTGCCGCGTCGCGGCGACTTGGGCGATTGATGCCGATTACTCGCACGGCTACTTCGTCGTTCCCTTTGTCCTCCTCTTCCTGTGGTTACGGCGATCGACTCGTCCGGCCGCCCAGGCGGGCTTTCATCCTGCCGGCCTGCTGCTCCTGGCGGCCAGTGGATTGCTACGGTACTTGGCAGGTCGGCTGTACCTGCCGGAATTCGATGCTTGGAGCATTCCGATTTGGATTGCCGGCGTGTGTTGGACGCTTCTCGGTTGGCCGATAGTCTGCTGGTCCCTGCCGCCGCTCGCTTTCCTCTGGTTCGCGACGCCCCTGCCGGCCACGGTCGACACGGTGATTCGGATACCCTTGCAGCAACTCGCCGCCCAAGGCAGCGGCATCGCGTTGCAATTGTTCGGTTTGCCCGCCGTCGTGGAGGGCACGACGATCCTGTTGGGCGACCAGACGTTGGAGGTGGAAACGGCATGCAGCGGACTGCGCATGTTCTACGGCATCACGGCCGTGGCCATTGCCACGATTCTCATAGCGCAACCCAGTTGGCGAAAATCGATCGGCATACTGGTCGCGGTTGCCCCGGTGGCGATCCTGGTCAACGTACTGCGGATCACGGCATCCGGATTATTCGCAACTTACGCCCCTAACAACCCGGCCCAGCGTCTCACGCACGACCTGTCGGGCGTGGTCGCGATCCCGGTCGCGGTGATGATGTTTGCCGGATTGCTGTGGCTTGCCGACCGCATCACCCGCAGTTGGCGGGACGACCCACGACGAGCTTGGGCCTGGCTGCTACGGACAAGCGTCGTCTGTCTGATCCTGGTGCCAGCACTCTTCTGGTGGTACGTGGTCCAACGAGAAAAGGCCGTGACGACCTTGGTCGAAACGGCACGTCGATACGAAGATCAAGGCGACTGGTCGATGGCGGCACAGTACTTGGGACGTTACCATCTTGCTCGCCCCGACGACGCGGCGCAATTGGTGCATTGGGCCGAGACCTATGCCAAGGCGGCGACGACTCCCCCTGCCAAACTCCGCGCCGCCGAGTTGTTCAGAGCGGCTTACAAGGCCGAACCACAGCGGCGGGACCTCGCGTTTCAATCCATCGATTTGGCCGCGGAAACGCAAAACTACCGCATGGCCCTGGACTTGATCGCAGAGTTGCAGCCGCCCGGCAAAGAATCCGACAACCAACTCGTGGCAAAGCGAGCCAGCGTTCTGTTGCGCTACCTTAATTCGCCGCAAGGCGGGCGACAAAGCAACTACACGTGGGCCGACGTGAGCGCGGCGCTCGAATCCGCCATCGCGCTGCCGGAATACTCGACACAAATGGCGGCGGCACTGGCCGTGGTGACTCGCCAGTATCTTACCGAGCCCGCCCAGGACGAGCGGGCGACACGGGCTGATGCGCTCATCAATCGGCTCGTTGTCGAGCGAGCGGCCGATCCCGAGGCCTGGTATGCCCGCTATTGTTACGCCAAACAGTATTGGTCGGACGACGACTCGCATCATGCCGACGCCGACCTCGACGAAGCCATCAAGCGCCGCAGCGCCGCGGCTCCCGACCGACAGGTTGAAATTCTGCTGGCGGCAGCCGATCGCAGCCGGCGCGCTGGCGCTGTCGACGCCGTACGCGAGTTCCTACAGCAAGCCATTGCGGTGCAGCCGGCTGACGCGCGCCCCTATCTCGTGCTTGCCGACGTCGAACGACGGTCGGGCGGCTCGGCGGGCCCGCAGGCAAGCATCGCCGTGCTGCGGCGTGGTTTCAAGGCGACAGACAGTCGCTCGCTCGAGTTGACCCTCTCGCTCGCCGAGGCGCTAGCAGAATTTGGCGATGAAGCCGAGGCCGAGCAGGTGCTCCAGCCGATTCGCACGATGCTGGAACAGGTCGAAGTCGAGCCCTTGCGCAAGTATCTGTCGATCGGCATCGCGACCGCGGAATCGATTCGGCAGGAGCGCCATGGGCAGTCGGCCGACTCTGTCCGAACGCTAGAAGCAGCACTCGGGGCTTCGGAGGACGCGCGGTCGGCCGCGGGCACCGGCCAGGTCGAGCAGGCGTGGCGGCGACTAGGGCATCTCTACACTGCCTTGGGACGCCAAGACCAAGCGCTGGAAGCGTACCGCCAAGTACTGCGGATCAATCCCGAGTCGCCAACCGATCGCCAAATGCTCGCCGAGACAGCGTTGTTGGCTGGCGACGTTTCGCTGGCGATCGAGGAAAACCTCAGCCGCGTGAAACGCGAGCCCGAGTCTGGCGACGCTTGGGTCGCGTTGGCGATTGCCCAACTTCAGCAGCAGCTCCAATTGCCTCCGGACCGTCGCAATCTGTCGGACGTAAGTCGCTCGCTGTCGCGCGCCTGGAAGTTCTCTGCGGCGCAAATCCCGTTGTTGCTCACCAGCGTCGATCAGCTGCGGGCCCAGAGCCGTTGGCAGGACGCCCAACAACTTCTGGAAAAGTCGCTCCAGAAAAACGCGGACCAACCCCAGCTTTGGCAAGCCCTGGCCGTCGTCGAGCTCGATCAAGCCGATCATGCAGCCGCCTTGCGAGCAGCCGAGAAGTTTGCCGCGCACGGCGGCAGCGCATTGGACGCGGCCGCACTCGAGGCGAGCATTTTGGTTGCCGCCGGTCGCGGCCCATCGGCGATCGAGCGACTCAGCAAAGCCCGAGCGCAATTGGAGGGTAGCGAACAGCTCCGGGCAAGCCGGATGCTCGCGACGCTCAACTGGCAGTTTTTGCAACTCTGCCGAGGCGCGCGCGATTCTCGAAGCAGCCCATCAGGCGCATCCCGACGAGCAGGGGCCCGTCGAGCAACTCGTGCGCCAGGCGGCCGACGACCGCGACTGGCCGCAATTGGGCCAATGGGAAAGCAAACTCAAGGAACTCGAAGGCGAGGATGGAACGCTTTGGAAAGCATATCGCGTGATTCGACTGCTGGCCGACGATCAGCCGCTCGACCGCGAACAATTGGCCGAGATGGGTCGACTGGTCCAACAAATCTACACCGCTCGGCCACGGTGGGCGATGAGCCAATACCTACTCGCCCAGATCGCCATGCGGCGGGGGGAAACCGACGAGGCCATTCGCGATCTCGAAAGGACGTGGCAATTGGGAGATCATGGCGCCAACGTCGCCATCCAGCTTTTCAGCCTGCTCGTCGAAGTCGGGCGCAAGGGCGATGCCAACCGATACATCGCGCAGCTCGGAGACTTGCCGCTCGTTTCGCCGGGGCTGTTCGACCGCGTGATGCCGCTGTTCTTCCAGACGGGGCGGAGCAGCCAGGCCGTCGATCGGGCACGCAAATGGGTCGACGAAAACCCGCAAGACGCTCAAGCCCACGTCCGCCTCGGCCGAACGCTGTTGCTCTACGCTAGCACTCAATCGGACGAAACTGAGAAGACAAAGCAACTCGCCGCGTCGGAAGCGGCGTTCCGCGACTGCGCTCCGCCTGTCGCCGTCCGACGTATCGGCGTGGACCAGTCTGTTTGCCTTCTTGCTTCAATCGCAGCGGCCGTCGGACGCGGCCGCCTTGCTGCAACAATTCGATCGCGACGCGAAGTTCGACCCCGTCGATAAGGAGCTGTTGCTCGCCCGGCTCTACGGCGCGATTCCACAGCCGGCAACGGCGATCGTGCATTGGCAACGTGCCGTTCGCCAGGCCGCCGAACAGGCCGATCGCGCGAAGCAATTGGCAGCCTTGTCTCAGGCGGCGGCGTACTTCGCGGCCGTAAGTTCGCCGCTCGCCGAACGCTATTTTCGTCAGGCACTGGAACTTGACGGCGCGCGTGCCGGGCCGGCGACGCTACTGGCTGATTTGCTCGCTTCCCGCGACGAGCCAAAAATGCTGGACGAGGCAATTGCGCTGGCAGAAAAAGCGTCACGTCTCCCCGGTGCGCCCGCGGTCGACGCTCAGCGGCTGTTGGCGCGGCTGCTGACCCAACGAAACTCGCCAGGCGACGCAAACGCTGTGATCGGCCTGCTGGAGCCCAAGCCGATCAAAGACAACGACGATAAACTTTTGCTTGCGTCCAACTATGCGCGGATCGGTCGACAGGGCGCGGCTTATGATCTATTTGACGACGTCGCATCGACGGCGACCCCGCGTATCGGCGATCTCACGGCTTACTTGGGATTCTGGCAAGAGAACTTTCAGGCCGATGGCCGCTTCGCGAATCGCGAGCAAGAAGTTTTGGAACGCCTCGGCGACCTGCCGCAGGGGCTGCCCGAAATGTTGCAATGGAAGATTCAGTTGGCACAAGCGGCTGGCGGCAAAAACTCGACGAGCAAGCCGCCGATGGAATCGATCCTCGCGGATCTCTGGGCTTCGCCGCGGGCGACCAAATTGCTCGCCGACGAGCAGTCCAGCCAATCGCTGCTCTACGGAGTGCTGTACGTGCTGCTCGACGCAGGGCACGTCGACCAAGCCGTCGAGTCGTGCCGTCGTCCACCGGGAAAAATCTCGCCGCCATTTGCGGCTCGCTTGTTGGCCAATACCGTCATGGCACATCGACTGGATGATGCGGCTCAGGTGGCCGCCGCGGAGAAACTGCTCGACGACACGATCGCTGCGAATCCCCACGACGTGCTGTTGCTGCAAGATGCGGGCGATCTGGCCGCGTTGAGCGGTAATGCTGTCCGGGCCGAGGCCATGTACAAGCGAATTCTAACGATCGATCCCAGCCATCAAATCGCTGCCGCCAACTTGGCGACGCTGATCAGCGACGACCCCGAGCGCAGGCAGGAAGCACTTCGACTCGTTGACAAAGCGTTGGCCGAGCACCCGCGCAACGGAGTGTTGCTCAACGCCAAGGGCCAGAACCTGCTGAAAATGGATCAAGCCCGCGAGGCGATCCCGACGCTCGTGGAAGCGGCCGAGCAGGATCCGCTCAATGCACCTGCTTACTTGCACCTCGCCATGGCACACGATCGGTCGGGAGACAAGAACGAGGCCGAAGAGGCGCTCTTGATCACCACGGCCCTGGGCATCGACCAGCAGCCCCTTCCTCGCACCGAGCGGCAGGCACTCATCGAGCTGCGCGAGAAATACAAGCTCTAGTCGTGGCCGACCGCGCCGGCAAATCGGCGAGGTCTTGCGAGGCGATGCAGCACACGCTAGGCTTATCAGAAGTCTAGTGACAGCCAGCACTTACCACCGATTGCGGTCGCTGCATGCTGGCTCATCTTACGCATTTTGCTCGTTGACGGAGAATGACAGTCCATGCAACAGGCGCGACTCGTGACGGCTCTGGCGTTGTCGTCGGCTCTTTTCTGGCCGCTCGCCGGTTGCGGCCACAAGGTGGATACCGCCGAGCCTGCCGCTCAGAACAGCGCGGGCGGCGCCAGTGCGGAGAAGAAGACTCTCACGCTGGCCGTGATCCCCAAGAGCACCGGCGGCGAGTTTTGGGAGACAGTCGAAGTCGGCGCCGCGACGCCGCCAAGGAGCTCGGCGTCAACATCAAGTGGGAGGGCGCGCTGACCGAGACCGAGATCGCCGAGCAAAAGAAGATCGTCGAAAACATGGTCAACCTTGGCGTCGACGGCATCGCGCTCGCGCCGCTCAACCCCAAGGCAATGCAGAAGGACGTTGAGAACGCCGCGGCGGCGGGCATCCCGATCGTGATCTTCGACTCCGCCGTCGACGGCCATGCGCACGTCAGCTTTGTCGCCACCGACAATCCGGCCGGCGGCGCTCGGCGCGAAGCACCTCATCGAGAAGCTCAAAGACCGCGGCAAAAAGATCGTCGTGCTGCGATTCATCCAAGGCACCGCTAGCACCGAAGACCGCGCCCGCGGATTCCTCGACGAAATGAAAAAAGCTGGCTTCGACGTCGTGGCCGACGCCTACATCGAAGACGGCACCGTGGCCGGCGCCAAGAAGACAGCCACCAACGTGCTCGAACGCTTCGTCCAGAATGGCAAGCTGGCGGTCGACGGCATCTTCGCCTGCAATCTGACCGCGACGCTCGGCATGGCCGCCGCGCTCGACGACTTGCACAAGAGCGGCGTCTCGAGCGACGCCGTGTTCGTCGGCTTCGACTCCTCGCCCCGCCTCGTCGAGGAGCTCCAGAACGGCAAAGTCGACGCCTTGGTCGTGCAAAACCCCAAGAACATGGGCCGCCTCGCCGTCGAAACGCTTGTCAAGCATCTGCGGAAGGAACCGGTCGAACCCTTCATCGACACGCACGTTCAGATCGTGACGGCCGAGCGGCTGAAAAACGAGCCCGAAATCCGCGAACTGGTTGGGCTGGGCAATAGTCAGTAGTCTATGGTCCGTCGTCCGCTATGCCGTAACGCATAATTGACTGGAAATGGACCACGGACCTCGGACGCTTGCATGACAAAGCCCACCATTCTCGATAAGACCGACCTGCTGGAATCGCTGCTGGCCGAGCGGATTTTCGTGCTCGACGGCGCGATGGGTACGCAGATCCAGGCTTTCGGCTTCGACGAACAAAAGGTCCGCGGCGATCGCTTCGCCGCGCATCACAAGGACCTCAAGAACTTCGCCGACGTCCTCTGCCTCACGCATCCCGAGGCGATTCGCGAAATCCATCGCCGCTACTACGCCGCGGGGGCCGACATTGTCGAGACGAACACCTTCGGCGCGAGCCCGCTCGGCATGGAGGAGTTCGATCTGCCGCTCGAGCTGGTGGGCGAGATCAATCACGAAGCGGTGAAGCTCGCCTGCCAGGCCCGCGACGAGTTCAACGCGGGGACGCCCGATCGGCCGCGGTTCGTCGCCGGCTCGATCGGCCCGACTACCAAGCAGACGGCGATCAGCACCCAGGTCGACGATGCCAGCTACCGCGGCGTCACGTTCGACCAGATGGCCGATTCGTACTACGTCCAGGTGGCAGCATTGGTCGAGGCCGGCGTCGACGTCCTGCTCCCCGAGACGGTCATCGACACGCTCAACCTGAAGGCCTGCCTGTTCGCGATCGAAAAGTATTTCGACGAGATCGGCGCCCGCATCCCCGTAATGGTCTCGGGCACGTTCGATCGCGGCGGGGCGACGTTCGTCTCCGGCCAGGACGTCGAGGCCTTTTGGAACGCGATCGCCCATTTCCCGCTGCTCTCGGTCGGCATGAACTTGCGCTCGGGCCAGAGTTGATGCGGCCCCACCTCGAACGGCTCCAGGAAGTTTCGCCCGCGTTCATCAGTTGCCATCCGAACGCGGGGCTACCCAACGAGATGGGCCAGTACGACCTCGGCCCGGCCGAGATGGGCAAAATGCTGGGCGAGTTTGCCGAACGCGGCTGGGTGAACATTGTCGGCGGCTGTTGTGGCACGGGGCCCGACCACATCCGCGCGGTCGCCGACGCTGTCCGCCGCCATAAACCGCACCGCCGAACCACCATCGCGCCGTACCTGAGGCTCAGCGGCACGCGGCCGCTCACGCTACGGCCCGACAGCAACTTCCTCATGATCGGCGAGCGGACCAACGTCACCGGCTCCCGCAAGTTCGCCCGGCTCGTCAAAGAGGAAAACTACGAAGCCGCGGTGGAAGTCGCCGCGCAGCAGGTCGCCAGCGGCGCCAACGTGATCGACGTCAACATGGACGAAGCCTTGCTCGACGGCGAGGCCGTGATGACCAAGTACTTGCGGCTCATCGCCGGTGAGCACGAAGTGGCTGCCGTGCCGGTGATGGTCGACAGCAGCAAGTGGTCGGTCATCGAAGCCGGCCTCAAGTCGCTCCAGGGCAAATCGATCGTCAATTCGATCAGCCTCAAGGACGGTGAGGCCGAGTTCCTCCGCCGCGCGCGGCTGTGCCACTGGTACGGCACGGCAGTGGTCGTGATGGCCTTCGACGAGAAGGGACAGGCGGTCGAAATCGACGACAAGGTCCGCATCTGCCGCCGGGCCTACGAGCTGCTGACCAAGAAGATCGGCTTCCCGCCGCAAGACATCATCTTCGACCCGAACATCCTCACCGTCGCCACTGGCATCGAGGAGCACAATAACTACGCGGTCGTACTTCATCGAGTCGATCCCTCGAATCAAAGAGGCCTGCCCCGGCACGCACATCTCGGGCGGCGTGTCGAATGTCTCCTTCTCGTTCCGCGGCAACGACGCAGTCCGCGAGGCGATCCACACGGTCTTTCTCTACCATGCGATCCAGGCCGGCCTCGACATGGGCATTGTCAACGCCGGGCAGCTTGCGGTGTACGAAGACATCGAGCCGACGCTTAAGGAGTTGGTCGAAGACGTGATCCTCAATCGCCGGCCGGACGCGACCGAGCGGCTCGTCGAGCACGCCGAAAAGGTGAAAGGGAAGGGGGCCGCGGCCACCGAGGCCGACGAAGCCTGGCGCAACGCGCCGGTCGAGGAGCGGCTCCAGCACGCGATCCTCAAAGGCATCGTCAAGTACATCGATGAAGACACGGAAGAAGCCCGACAGAAATTGCCCTCCTGCCTAGCGATCATCGAAGGCCCGATGATGGCCGGCATGAGCGTGGTGGGCGACCTGTTCGGCGCCGGAAAAATGTTTCTGCCGCAGGTCGTGAAATCAGCCCGCGTCATGAAGAAAGCCGTCGCCTACCTGACGCCATTCATGGAGGCCGAAAAAGCCGCTGGCGGCTCACGCCTCAAGCCCGCGCGAAAATACTCCTGGCCACCGTCAAAGGCGATGTCCACGACATCGGCAAAAACATCGTCGGCGTCGTGCTCGGCTGCAACAATTTCGAAGTCATCGACCTCGGCGTGATGGTCCCGTGCGAGGCGATCCTCGAACGCGCCCGCAGCGAAAAGGTCGACGTCATCGGCCTCTCCGGGCTGATCACCCCGAGCCTCGACGAAATGGTGCACGTCGCCCGCGAGATGAAGCGGACCGGCGTGACGCTGCCGCTACTTATCGGCGGCGCGACGACCAGCGCGAAGCACACGGCGGTGAAGATCGCCCCGGTCCGCAGCGAAACCGTGATCCACGTGCTCGATGCTTCGCGCTCGGTCGGCGTCGTCGAAAAGCTCATCAATCCGCAAGCCAAAGAGAAACTCGACGTCGAGAACCGCAAGCTGCACGAACAGCTCGCCGCGTCGCACGCCCGCCGCCAAGAAGCGACGCTGGTGCCCTATGCCGACGCGCTCGCCCGCCGCTTTCAAACCGATTGGAAGACCGTCGACATTCCGAAACCGGGATTCACCGGCCCGCGGACACTCGAGAACGTGCCGCTGGAGAAACTGCGCGATTACATCGACTGGTCGCCGTTCTTCTTGACGTGGGAACTCAAGGGCAAGTACCCGAAAATCTTCGAGGACGAAAACCTTGGCGAAGCGGCCCGCAAGCTCTTCGACGATGCTCAGCGGCTCCTCGACCGCATTATCCGCGAAAAGCTGCTCACCGCCCGTGGCGTGTACGGCTTTTGGCCCGCCACGAGCGACGGTGACGATGTCATCGTGTACGCCGACGAATCGCGCACCAAGGAGGTATGCCGCTTCCATGCCCTGCGACAGCAGTGGGAACGGAAAGGGCAGGGGGCCTTCTATTCGCTCGCCGACTTCATCGCCCCGGTCACGAGCGGCCGCCAAGACTATCTCGGCGTGTTCGCAGTCACCGCCGGCATCGGCTGCGACGAGCTAGCCGCCGAGTTCGACCGCGAGCTCGACGACTACAATTCGATCCTCACCAAGGCGCTGGCCGACCGGCTGGCCGAAGCTTTTGCCGAATACTTGCACGCCCAGGTGCGACGCGAGTGGGGCTACGGCCGCGACGACAAGTTGTCCGTTGACGAACTCGTCGAAGAAAAATACCGCGGCATCCGCCCCGCCCCCGGCTACCCGGCCCAGCCCGACCACACCGAAAAGCGAACGCTCTTCAAACTACTCGACGCCGAGCGAGCCGCCGGCATCAAACTCACCGAACACTTTGCGATGCACCCCGCCGCAAGCGTCAGCGGCCTCTACTTCGCCCATCCCGACTCGCGCTACTTCGCCGTCGACCGCCTCACGCGCGACCAGGTCGAAGACTACGCCCGCCGCAAGGGCATGAGCATCACTGAGATCGAACGCTGGCTCGCGCCGAACTTGGGTTATGAGCCGAGCTAGAGTTTTCGGCTCGTCAAATGCGTTTCCTGCGTGATGCCCGCTGGTAGGCGGAGTGCGTCGGGTACACGGTCGTGATCACCGCCGCAATCGCCACGCCCGACAGAAATCCGCCGAGGTGGGCGCCGTAGGCGATGTGCTGCTCGTGATTCGCAAATAGCAACAGGTCACCGACGAAACCCACGACCGCAAACGCGCCGAGTTGCAGCGGCGGCACCGGATGCGCCAGCGGCCAAACCTCCGCCCACGGCAGTTGCCATCGCAATGCGAGTCCCAAGTACAAGCCTTCAAATCCGCTGATCGCACCCGAAGCCCCGATCATCGGCACGGATGAATCCGGGTTCAAGCAAACGTGGACGATCGCACCGCCGATTCCGCAGACCAGGAACGCCGCCAGCGCTCGCCATTGGCCGAGCACTTCGGACGTGAGGATCCCAAACGTCCACAGGAAGACCATGTTGAACAGGATGTGCTCGACGTCGGCGTGCAGAAAGATGCTGGTCACGAGCGTCGAGAAAGTTTTCGCCTCGGCCAGGTCGAAGCGGCCCGCCCTTAAATCGCCGGCGGCGGCACGGACTTGCGTGGGGATCGTGCCGCCGCTCTCCGCAAACGAAGTTTTGCGGACCTGCTCGACCGCAAACACGAGCACCGCCACGGCAATAATGCCCCAGATCGAGAGGTGGCGGGAGACGGGCATGATACACCTCGGCATTCGACCAAGGGAAACGCTACTTTGTCGCCGGCTTGGCGAGATTGGTCGTCGCGCCGCTACTCCCACGCCGCCCATTCTTTTGCGGCTTGCCGTTCGAGCCCGCGCTGGCGTCTTCGCGGAGTGTCTCGACGAATCGACTCGCCGCCGGCGAGAGCACCTTTCCTTTGCGCAAAACGACGCCATAGGTTCGCGTCGGAAAGTAACGCCGCATCGACACGGCATGCAAGTGGTCGGCTCCGGAGAGGCAGTGGCTCATCACGATCGATATACCCAAGCCCAGCTCCACGTATCGCTTGATTACGTCGTAACCGCCGACCTCCAGCTTGACGTCGTGCGCAAGCTCTTGCTCGGCAAACACCGATTCCACGACACGATGCGTGCTCAAGTTCTTAGGCGGCAAAATCAGCGGATACTGCGCGACGTCTTTCAACGTCACTTGCTTCTTCTTCGCCAGCGGGTGGTCGAGCCGGGTGATGAGCATCGGCTCGTAAGTCACGATCGGGTGGAACGTGATGTCGGGCGGCGTGTCGAGCATCGGGCCGACGGCGAAATCGACTTCGCCCTCGCGCAGCAGCTCGAGCCCCGCTTTGCCGGTCACGTTGTGCAATCGCACGTCGACCTGCGGATGCTCCCGCGTGTACTTCTCGACGAACGGCGGCAGCAAATACTGAATCGTCGAGCCACCCGCCGCGACGTTCACCACGCCCCGGTCGGCCGACTCGCGGAGCGACGAAAACGCTTCTTCGATCCCGTCAATCGCGTCCACCATCGGCCGGGCCAACTCCCACAGCCGCTGGCCGTCGTGCGTGAGCGTGATCCGCGGCCCGCGGCGGATGAAGAGTTCGGTCCCCAACTCCTGTTCCAAGGCCTTGATCTGCAGCGACACCGAGGGCTGACTAAGCAGCAGCTTCTCGGCCGCCCGCGAGATGCTCTTCGTCCGCGCTGCGCAACAAAACCCACGCAGCTGCTGGAGGCGATTGTGCTTATAACGGGGCTTCCCAACGGCCATCGCAGGTCCTCCGGCGCCGTGAAAAAATCGCAGATTCCTCAGTTTGCATCCTACACACGAACTTACTGGTGTCAATGATGACAATTGATATTTATTGCTATTTCAAATGATTCGGATGGCGTTACGATGCAACATATCACTGCTTTTCTCCGCGTCGGCCCGACGTGAGCCGATGCCACTAGCGAAACGTGAGAGGACTCGTTGTGCATATCACCAGCTTGCCGGCGCACGCTATTGGTCGAACTCTGGACGGAATCGACATCTTGGCGCCGGTTTCGACGGAACAGGCTGCGATCCTAACACCTGACGCGTTGCGATTTGTCGCCGGTCTGCAGCGCGAATTCAACGCCCGCCGGTACATTCTCCTCGCCCAGCGGCACGAACGGCAAGCGCTGATTCGATTCGGGCCGCCTGCCCGGTTTTCTGCCGCACACCGAGGAAATCCGAAAGCAGCACTGGCGGATCGCACCGCTGCCGGCCGACCTGCGCGACCGCCGCGTCGAAATCACCGGTCCGGTCGACCGCAAGATGGTCATCAACGCACTCAATTCCGGTGCGAACTGCTTCATGGCCGATTTCGAAGACTCCCACTCGCCGACCTGGGCCGGCACACTCGACGGCCAGCTCAACCTCCGCGATGCCGTGACCGGCACAATCGATTACGTCCAGCCCGAGAGCGGCAAGACGTATCAGCTCAACGAGCTGGTGGCAACGCTGCTGGTGCGTCCCCGCGGCTGGCACCTCGACGAACGACACATTCGCGTCGACCGGAAGCTGGTCTCCGCCTCGCTGTTCGACTTCGGCCTGTTCTTCTACCACAACGCCCAGCGACTAATCGACAAGGGCAGCGGACCCTACTTCTACCTGCCCAAGCTCGAAAGCCATCTCGAAGCGCGGCTCTGGAACGACGTCTTCATCAAGGCCCAACACGACCTCGGCATCCCGCAGGGAACTATTCGGGCGACCGTCCTGATCGAAACGATTTTGGCGGCGTTCGAGATGGATGAAATCCTGTACGAGCTCCGCGAACACTCGGCCGGACTGAACTGCGGCCGCTGGGATTACATCTTCAGCTTCATCAAACGTTTCCGCAATCGGCCGGAAATGGTCCTGCCCGACCGCGCCCAGGTGACGATGACGACGCATTTCATGCGGTCGTATTCGCTGCTGGCAATCAAGACGTGCCACCGGCGTGGTGCTCCGGCGATCGGCGGCATGGCGGCTCAGATTCCGATCAAGGACGATCCGGCCGCCAACGAACTGGCACTCGAAAAAGTCCGTGCCGACAAGCACCGCGAGGCCAACGACGGGCATGACGGCACCTGGGTCGCCCACCCGGGCCTGGTCGACGTGGCCAAGCGTGAGTTCGACGCGGTGATGATCGGCCCGAATCAAATCGACCGCCTCCGCGACGACGTCCACGTCACCGCCCACGATTTGCTCGAAGTACCCGAGGGCACGGTCACGGAAGCCGGTCTTCGGCTCAACATTCGCGTCGGCGTGCAGTACATGGAAGCCTGGCTCCGCGGAAATGGCTGCGTGCCGCTCTACAACCTGATGGAAGACGCCGCTACCGCCGAGATTTCGCGGACCCAGGTCTGGCAGTGGCTGCACAACGCCTGCCCGCTCGACGACGGTCGCACGGTAACGCTCGCGCTGTTTCGCCGCCTGTTTGACGAAGAGCTCGAACGAATCGCCGACGAGGTCGGGCCCGAACGATACCAAAACGGCAAGTTTCAACTCGCCGCGAAGCTGTTCCAAGAAATCATCGAACAGGACGAGCTCGAAGAGTTTTTGACGCTTCGCGCGTACCAATATTTGGACTGAGAATTTTTGCGATCCGCTACCCCCCCAAGCTTTTCCTTTCCACCCATTCGAGGACCGTTTTATGAATGACGCCCATCGCCACCAGATGCTCGAACCCGAATCCAAAGAACGCCTCCGCAAACAATCGATCGAGGCTCTCAAACGCCATTGGGCGGAAGACGAGCGTTGGCAGGGCGTCACACGGCCCTACACCGCCGAGGAAGTCGTTCGCTACCGGGGCTCGGTTGGCATCGAGCACACGTTGGCCCGGCGCGGCTCCGAACGGCTCTGGAGAATGCTCCACAGCGAAGACCATGTCCACGCGCTCGGCGCGGTCACTGGCAATCAGGCCGTGCAAATGGTCGCCGCCGGCCTGAAGTCGATTTACGTCAGTGGTTGGCAGGTTGCGGCCGACGCGAACCTGGCCGGCGAGACCTATCCCGATCAGAGCCTCTATCCCGCCAACAGCGTGCCTTCCCTCGTGCGGCGCATCAACCACGCCCTGCAGCGGGCAGATCAGATCTCCATGCTCGAGGAGCGCTCGGACGGCATCGACTGGTTCGTGCCGATGGTGGCCGACGCGGAAGCCGGCTTCGGCGGCCCGCTCAACGCTTACGAGGTGATGCGCGACATGATCGACGCTGGCGCAGCCGGTGTCCATTTCGAGGACCAGCTCTCGTCGGCCAAGAAATGCGGCCACATGGGCGGTAAAGTCCTCGTGCCGACCCAGGAGTTTGTCACCAAGCTGGTCGCCGCGCGGATGGCCGCTGACATCTGTAACGCGGCGACCGTGCTTGTGGCGCGCACCGACGCCGATAGCGCCGGCCTGCTGACCAGCGACGTCGACCAGCGCGATCGAAAGTTCCTCTCTGGTGAGCGGACCGAGGAAGGCTTCTTCCGCATCCACGGCGGCATCGAATGCGCGATTGCTCGCGGATTGGCGTACGCACCCTACTGCGACATGATCTGGTGCGAAACGTCGCATCCCGATCTGGGCGAGGCTCGACAGTTCGCCGAGGCAATCCAGCAGCAATTCCCGGGCAAGTTGCTGGCCTACAATTGCTCGCCGTCGTTCAATTGGCGGCTCAACATCGATGACGACACTATCGCCCGCTTCCAGCGCGAGCTCGGTGCGATGGGCTACAAGTACCAGTTCGTCACGCTGGCCGGCTTCCACGTCCTGAACCTCGGCATGTTCAATTTGGCGCGGGCCTACTCACGCGAAGGGATGACTGCCTACGCCCGGCTGCAGGATGAAGAGTTCGCGCAAGAGCGCGATCATGGCTACCGGGCGGTGAAGCACCAGAAGTTCGTCGGCACCGGCTTCTTCGATAAGTTGATGACGACGATCTCCAGCGGCCGCACGTCGGTCACGGCCCTCGACGGCTCGACCGAAGAAGCACAGTTTGAAGAAGCGGCGGCCTAGCCGTTAGGGTGGCCGCCTCGACCGCAGCACATCCCCACCGGTTTGTCTTGCAGGCGGAGCAGAAGGAACTCTCCGTGCGGGCGGCCACCCGTCGCGGCCTGTCGGCTGCGCACAAATGAGTCGATCGGGGCGACCCTGCCGGCGTTGCCCGAAGTGCGTAACTTCTTGATCGCGTTGCGTTTAGGATTTCTGGCGCCGGTCCGACCGGCATCACCGGCTAGCTTTGCGACGCGATCTTCGTTAAAATCCGACCAAGCGGTGCGGCTTACTCGCTCGGAGAGCGATGCCGACGAATGTCGCCCCGTCCGCCCGTCGATTCGCGGCAGTTAGACCTAGCGTTTACGGGCAGCAACTTTCCCACCAAACCATCGAGACCCGTCTCAAACCGAGCACGGACATCTCGATATGAGACGCTTTTAGCGGCCGCGCGGTGCGGCCAACTGCTTGCCGAGATTTGAACCGTACCGTTCAAATTGCCTGACCGACAACCGTTTGCGTCGAATAGCGGCGCTAGTCGGCCCTGGCAGTTGCCCTTCGGCACGCACGTTGCGTTACTAGAAAAATCGTTACGCGGGGCCACGGTGGCCCGGCCATGATTTTTTGAACCGGAACCGACGAGTGGCGTTTCAGCATCAGCTCCACCTTTCCAGGCACAGTTTTCGTCACATGCAATTGCAATTGTCGCAAGTGAACCGCCTGCCAGGAGAAGTCACGATGAACCGTTCTCAGTCCACGTCATCCCGCAGGTATTTCCTCCAGCTCGCCTTGATTCTCGGCGCGCTGGCCGCCGGGACGCTGATGACCCAGATCGTACCCGAGCGGATCCCGCTCGCCGCGTACGTTCCGCACACGAAGCCCATACCCACGACCGCCGTGTTCAAGCACGCCAACAGCCAAAAGCCGACGCACGACGCCTCGCGCGACCTGACGGGCATCGACGTCGACCTCCGCCGCCTGGCGGTGCTCGGCTGCATTTCCTGATTGTCGGGGCTGGATTCATTCCGATTTGGCCTCTCTCCGCTAGGTCACTTCATCGGTGACCCGCGCAGCAGCCGGCAACGCCCACTGCCGGCTGCTGTTGTTTTCTACGCCCGCACCTCGAATTCGCGATGTGGTATAATCGAACGGTGGTGGACGGTTCTATTGCCGATCTCGATGCGGTGGTTTTGTACCATGACCTCGCAGACTCCCAGCCATAGCGCGAGCCCGACAACGTATGAAACCATTCCGCGTGAATGGCTAGAAGAGTTTGAAGCCGCCGCCCGCCGACCGCTTCAGGATCGTTTCCGCTATGCATTCATCAAGACCTACAAACCGGTTTTGGATGATGCCCCTTTTCGTGCATTCGACACCACGGCCGACTATCGCCGCTGGTGTGAGGAAAGCTTACCCAGTTGGTTAGGTTATGGGCGCGTTTGAATATCGCCAAGCGGAGGAGATTCGCGACGCGTTCAATCGTCAAGGTGTGCGGTATTTGTTTCTGGGAAAGTCGGGGGCGATTCTTTTGGGATTTCCCGACACGACCCAGGACGCCGATTTGTTTTTGCAGAAGTCGCCAGAGAACGGGCAGGCGGCCGTGGCTGCGTTGCAGGATCTCGGCTTCCTTTTGACTCCGGATCAAGCTGCTCAGATTGAGCGCTGCAAAGATTTCGTCCAGCTGAAAAACGGCCCGTTCGATCTTGATCTGGTCTTTGCTCCCGATGGCATCGAACGATTCGCCGACGCCTGGCAGCGGCACGTGGAGGTGGAAGGATTCCCAGTCTGCCACATCGACGATATTATCGCCAGCAAAGAAGCCACCGGCCGGGCAAAAGACGCCGAGTCGCTGCCCCGACTAAGGGCTTTCCGCGAGTACTGGCTGCGTCGAGACTGATGTCTGCTTCCGCATCGACGGCATCCTGTTCGACGCCTTCGACGTCCCCAAGCCGCTCCAAGAGGAAGTCGTGAGCCGCCTCAAGGTCATCGGCAAGATGAACATCGCCGAGAAACGGCTGCCGCAGGATGGCCGGGCGACGGTCCAGGTGGGCGACCGCCGCATCGAACTCCGCATCGCACTCTTTCCAATGAACATGGCCCCAGCAGCTCTGTCTTTGAAGAGACAGCCGAGCGGGTCGTGCTGCGCCTGCTCGACAAATCGGCCCGGCTCTACACGCTGCCCGAGATCGGCATGGACCGCGAGGTGCTGATTCGCTTCCGCGAGGCGATCCGCCTCGAACACGGCCTCGTCCTCGTCACCGGCCCGACCGGCAGCGGCAAGAGCACCACGCTCTACGGAGCCCTGCAAGAGATCAACAGCCGCGAGTCGAACATCGTCACGCTGCCCCGTCCCGCGCAGCGGGCGCAAAAGGTTTGGGACCCAATCGAGTACCAGATCGACGGCATCAGCCAGACGCAGATCAACACGAAAAAGGGCCTCACGTTCGCCGCGGGCCTACGGAGCGTCTTGCGGCAGGACCCCGACGTGATCATGGTCGGCGAAATCCGCGACCACGAAACCGCCGTGATGGCGATCCAGTCCGCCCTCACCGGCCACTTGGTATTCTCGACGCTCCACACGAACGACGCCGCCAGCGCCGTCACCCGGCTCTTGGACCTCGGCATCGAGCCGTACTTGGTGAGCAGCTCGCTGCTGGCCGTCATGGCCCAGAGGCTGGTCCACAAAGTCTGCCCCGATTGCGCCGAACAGCGACCCCCGTCGCCCGCCGAGTTGGAATTCCTCAATACTCCCCCTCTCCCTCCGGGAGAGGGTCGCGGTGAGGCTCCTTTGCTCACCCACGGCCGTGGCTGCTCCAACTGCCGCGAGACCGGCTACCGCGGTCGCGTTGGCGTCTTCGAGTTATTGTTGGTCGATGACCCCGTCCGTAGCAGAATTCAAGACCGCTCGAACGCCTCCGAAATCCGCGACGTAGCCCTCACGCGCGGTATGCGGCTCTTACGGGACGATGGTGTGGCGAGGATCCGACAGGGGCTCACGACCGTCGAGGAAGTCAGCCGCGTGACGGTGCGGGCGGCGATGTGATGGTTGGTGGCCTCCAACACTGCTATTGCCGCTAAGCGGCGTAGCGATCATCAAAAACACACTGTCGCGCTGCCACCGCGCCGCACAACTTGGCTCGGAAGCTCCGCGGTTCACGACGACTTTGCCACCATACAACCCAAGTCGCGCGCACACCACTCAACACCGCATCCCAACTCATTCCTCGCCCAAATAGAGAACTTTCCCGCGGGCGAGCTTGTTAAGACGCACTACTACTTCACCAGCCAATCTTCAATGTTGGCAACGTGCCATCCAGGGCGGCCGAAATTATCTTGTCGGCGCCAGGGTATTTCGACTCACCATTCACAGCTTGGGCAATCTTTCGTGCTTCATCCTTTCTACCATTAAGGACTAGGAGTGCAATTAGTGCGATTTGGCAATGTAGACTTTCTCCGCGTGTTCACGTTCGAAACGTTGTAGGCGAGGTGACTGCATCTCCTCCGCGCACTTACGATCAAATTGATGTAACTGTTGTATCTCTTCAAAGGCATCCGTTGGCTCTAAGTATTTTCCACACAGTGAGTAATTCTTCGCCTTTATCAACGCTTGCTGTGCAATGTCGTAGACGTCTGTGGCTTTTTGAGTCGAGTCTCTGTCAAGTTGCACAAAGACCTTGACCGTCCTATCGTCGTCGCCGAGTTTATGGTTTATCGCCTCTAAATCCTGAAATGCGTCGCGCACGTCGCCAGTCTGTCCGAGAACTCGTCGTTCTGCGTCATCGCGAATTCCTCTCAGTTTAACCATAGCCGCTGGATACGCCTTCCCAAGCTTGTACCAGTCGCCAAGCGCAAACGACAATCGCACTCCAGCAAGCGAGGGCTGAAATTCCAACGCATGTTGATGAAACCACAGTTGTTTCTCCAAAGCATCCTGATACCGACCAGCGGCGGCGTCCGCTTCGGCCTCCTTCAAGATGAGTGATGGATCGGCGTTTTCAGGAACCTTCCATTCGGCCAATACGAAGTGTGAGGAAAACATCGTAACGAAACAAATCATGTATTTCATAGTCGGAGATATGGTCAATAGTTGTGGATGAGGAGTTGAAGTAGGCGGCGTATTTGGGTTTGAATTTGGTTGTTCTTTAGACCCGATTCCCCCAGGAGTACGCCACCATGCAGGAAGTTACCACAACGAGCGTCGCTTTTCCATCCACGAGCCGGGACGCACTCACGGCCATTCTTCGGCAAGGAGCCCAACAGATGCTCACCGCGGCGATTGAAGCGGAAGTGGCGGAGTGGATTGACTCGCATCGGCATCTGGCCGACGAGCGTGGCCACCGGCAAGTGGTCCGCAACGGCTACTTGCCCGAGCTCGAGATCACGACCGGCCTCGGCCCCTTGAAGGTCCGCCAGCCGCGGGTACACGATCGCCGCAGCGGTGAGGCACGAGAAGTGTTCTCGTCGAAGATTCTGCCGCCCTACTTGCGAAAGACCAAGAGTCTCGAAGAACTCCTGCCCTGGCTGTACCTCAAGGGGATCAGCACGGGCGACTTTAACGAGGCGCTGCAAGCCTTGGTGGGCCCGGAGTGCCCAGGCCTGTCGGCTTCGACGATCACGCGGCTCCTCACCCAGTGGCAAGAGGAGTACAAGGACTGGTCGAAGCGTTCTCTGAAGGACAAGCACTACGTCTACCTGTGGGTCGACGGCGTGCACTTCAACATCCGCCTCGAAGAAGATCGCCAGTGCATCCTGGTGCTGATGGGCGCCACGGCCGACGGCCACAAGGAGCTCATCGCCCTGCACGATGGCTACCGGGAGAGCGAACAGAGCTGGAAGGAACTCTTATTGGACGTGAAGTCACGCGGCCTCATCATCGATCCAAAGCTGGCCACCGGCGACGGGGCGTTGGGATTCTGGAAGGCGCTGCCGCAGGTCTTCCCGACTACCCGCACGCAGCGCTGCTGGGTCCACAAGACGGCGAACGTGCTCGATAATTTGCCCAAGCGGTTGCAGCCGCGGGCCAAAGAAATGATCCATGAGATCTGGATGGCCGACACTCGTGAAGCAGCCCAAGCCGCGTTCGATACCTTCCTGGAAACCTATGGCGCCAAGTACCCAAAAGCCTGCGAGTGCCTGGCCAAGGATCGTGACGAACTGCTCACGTTCTACGACTTCCCGGCCGAACACTGGATTCACCTGCGGACCACCAACCCCATCGAGAGCGTCTTCGCCACGGTGCGGCTGCGTCATCGTCGCACCAAAGGCAGCGGCTCGCGCGCGGCCTGCCTGGCCATGGTCCACCAACTGATGCTTTCGGCCAGCAAACGCTGGCGGCTCTTGAACGGTTCCAATTTAATCCCCGACGTCATCGCCGGAATTCAATTCATCGACGGAGTCAAATCCCAACAAGTCGCCGCCTGAAAAAATCTCTCATCCACAACTATTGACAATATCTCTCATAGTCGACACTCCATATCCTTTGTCGAGCGGATCACGCCTAAAGGCGTCGAACCTACCGAGCAAGTGCATATGACTCATCAGAACGAAGCAGAGCTAAAACCCGCACTGTTTTCGACGGCCACTTGGAAGCAAATCCTACGTCATTTCGCATCAACCTCGCCCTATTGGTGGATAGCTTTTCCTTTAATACATTCATTATACCTTTCCTGCGCTTCGGCTAGCTCGATAGCGTCTTTCGGCAGATGGGCACAAGCTGCGGCATTGCCTTCAGCACATTCGACTGAGTGATGCACCAGTTCCGCCGCACGTAGCGCAACTTCTGCTGCTTCGGCAGCACAATCCCCCGGATGAAGGCGGCACGGGTTAGAAAGACGGCAAACGGCTCTGTCAGGGTATGCCGCTGGCGTTCACCACGGCCGTCACGTTGTAATTGGCGTCGTGCAGGAAAAAGTGCGTGTCGCTTTCCCGCATCCGGGTAGCTAGGGCATCGATGTAGAACGGGTGCCACTGGTAGATCGTTTTGACTACGCTGTCCTCTACCTCGGTCAGCAGCTGCCACTGGTCGTTGTAGTAGTAGTCCCGGCCGATCGCCCCGGGGACAATCACTCTTGCACGTCGCGCCGTTTGATGTTTTGCTGAGCATTTGCCGGCCAACTGGTTCGCAGCGACGCGCGGTGGCCGAAAATCGGGGCTAGGCACCGGCCCTTGCTGTGATACAAATGAACACGTATCCACGTGGTCGGAGCGTGTGAGGCGCAAGCCGCATAGCGTCGGGGCGATTTCCTCCGCCAGCGGTCCTCCGTCCCGAGCGCTGCAGGTACGCTCGTTCTTTGGCATCTCGAATGATCGCGCGCCGCAACCGGAGGTCTCGCCGGCGGTTGATCGGCGCTTGCCGTTCTGAAAAAGTCGACGGCTGCGCTACCGCTGTGCGTCTACGAGAATCAGCACAAGATTCCAACCCTGCCCCCAGCACCCCGCATCCTCACCCCACGTCGTGTTCGACCAAACGTCCATTTTTGAACTGGGACTATCGGAAAGGAGGGCGGGGGCGCGAAGAACCTGTCGCCTTCGGCGAAACTCGTCGTCTTCGCAAAAACACGGTGTTTTTATTGACTACCCAAATCGCCCCAGCGACAGAAAGTCGATCGGCAGGCTGGTGCCGCCATCGAGGGCGAGGTCCGCCAGCAGGCGGCCGAGCACCGGCGTGAACTTGAAGCCGTGGCCCGACAGGCCAGCGGCGAAGACGACGTTGGCGTGCTCCGGGTGACGGTCGACGACGAAATGCTCGTCCGGCGACATCGTATAGAGACAGACCGCATGGTCGGCGACCCGCGACGAAACCTCCGGCAAATGGGCGGCGAGAAAAGTTTCCAACCGGCGCTGTTCGCCGGGGTCGATCGTTCGATCGACGTTAGCAGGATCGTCGACGGGCCGACCGCCGGTGTGCTCGGCAACCTTCACGCTACGGCCGTCCGATTCGCGGGAAGCCATAGAACACACCCGAGGGCAATTCAAACAGATACACGGGAAACCCCGCCGCAACGTCGTACCGCGGCGACTCGGTCTCGAACCAGAACAGCGATTTGCGTCGCACAACGAGCTTCGGAAACAGCGGCGACAATTCGGACTGGTCGCTTAAGCGACCAGCAAAGCGACCAGTCCAAAGCGTATCAGTCCACGAACCGGCCGCGAGGATCAACTGATGAGCCCTGAAATCCCCCGCGCTGGTGCGCACGACCACGCCGCGCTCGTCGGCGGACCAATCGTGGACCATCGTGTCTGCCAGCAGCGTCGCGCCCGCCGCTTGCGCCGCATCGAGATTCGCTGCCACGCAATCCTCGACAAGCAGGTATCCGGCATTCCGCTCGAACACGCCGACCAGTTCGCCCGGCACGTGCAACCCCGGCCAGCGCCGTTGGATTTCGCTGGAGATCAATTTGCTCCACCTCCAGACCATGTTCAACCGCCGCTCGCAGCACGCCGGGCACCACTTCGCCGTCGGCCGCACCGACTTCGAGCAACCCGACCTCGTGGAACAGCCGCCGACCCGCCGTCTGCTCCAGTTCGCGCCACAGCCGGTAGCTCTCTTTCAACAGGGGCACATAGTCCAGGTGCTCGAAATACGCCTGGCGAATGACGCGAGTTTGGCCGTGGCTGCTGCCGCGGTCGTGCGGCGGATGGAAGCGGTCGATTCCCACGGCCCGCACGCCCCGCCGAGCAAGTTCGCAAAGTGCGGCACTCCCCACGCCGCCAGCCCCGAGCACAATTACATCGTAGATTTGCATGGCCGGCGAGCTCGCTTCAGCGAGCGTGTGAGTTGCGGAAAGTGCGTTATCGGTCGATAGTAGACGATTCGGATAACGTTCCGAGAATCTGGACCATCAACTATTAGCATCAGCCCTTGAGCGTGTCGAGTGGAAACCATCCTCGTTACCGGCGGAGCAGGCTTTCTCGGCAGTTGGTTCGTCCGCCGCTGGCTGGGCGACGGCCGCGGCCGAGTGGTTGTGCTCGACAAGCTGACCTACGCCGGCAGTCGGGCGTCGCTCGCCGAATTCGCCGACGACCCGCGGCTGGTGTTCCGACACGGCGACGTCGGCGATGGTTCGCTCGTCGCGTCGCTGCTGGCGGAATTCCAGCCCCAAGCGATCGTCAACTTTGCGGCCGAGACGCACGTCGACCGCTCGATCGACGCACCCGCCCCCTTCGTCTCCACGAATGTCGTCGGCACGTGGCAGTTGCTGGACCAGACGCTGGCCTACTGGCGCAGGATCGACCCGAATGCTCAGCAGGCGTTTCGCTTCCTGCACATCTCGACCGACGAAGTGTTCGGCCCAATCGACGCGCCCCAACGGGCGACCGAAGACTCGCCGTATCGGCCGAGCTCGCCCTATGCCGCGTCGAAGGCCGCGGCCGACCATTTCGTGCGGTCGTATCATCGCACTTACGGCCTGCCGGTGTTGCTCGTGCATCCGTCGAACAACTACGGACCATTCCAGTTTCCCGAAAAGCTCGTGCCGCTGGTGATTCTCAACGCCCTCGAAGGCCGGCAGATCCCAATCTACGGAGACGGTCGGCAGACCCGCGACTGGCTTTACGGCGAAGATTTGTGCCGGGCGATTTGTCTCGTGCTGCGAGACGGGCGGCCAGGCGACGCGTTCAACGTGGCCAGCGGCATGGAACACACAAATGAACAACTCGTGCGGCAGATTTGCAGCTCGGTCGATCGATTGAAGCCGGGCTTGTCCCACGCTCCAAGTGCAAAGCAGATCGCGCACGTTTCCGATCGACCGGGGCACGACGCTCGCTATGCGCTCGATACGACCAAGATTCGCGGCCTCGGCTGGACGCCGCGCGTCGACCTGGCGACTGGCCTCGAACAAACGATCCGTTGGTACTTGGATAATCCAACTTGGGTCGCGGAAGTGGCGGCGAATTTCGACCGCACTCGTCGCATGGGAACCGGCGAATCGTGCTAACGCACGTCGAAGGCGATCGTCGCGCTGCCCAGCTTGTCGCTCTGCCGGTCGCGCATGGCGAGCTTGAGCTGGTACTGGCCGGCCTTGGCCGTCTTCGGCAAAACCAGGCCGTATTGGATGTGGAAGTCGCGGCGGCGGCTCTGGCAAGTGTCTTCGACGTTCGGAAACTCGCCGCTGGCGATCCGCTCGCCCGCTTCGTCCACCACTTCGTAGCTCGCGCCCAAGAGCGTTTTGTAACCCTTGGCGGTGGATTCGCTGTGGTAGTTCTCAATTTCCAGGTAGAGCGTGACCTGTTGGCCCGGGCTAAACGTCGGATCGTTGATCGGCTCGTACGCGCCGTAACCGTAGACGTTCTTGCAGAAAGCCAGGTTCCGCAACGACAGCGTGCCCAACTCGCGCAAGTGTCCCACGGCTTCGTCCAAATGTACGACCCCGGCCGCGGCACGGCGTTTGTCGTCCGGCTGGCGATGATGGTCGAGCAACGTGGCCAGCGCGAAGATCTGGCCCGACCAGTAGTCTTGTTCCTCGGTCGACACGTTTGGGATCGGTTCGAGCGCAGCTTCGGTGTTGCCCGCCAACAGGTTGAGCAGCCGCAGGCTTACCAGTTGATGCACTTCCGCCGTCGACCGCGGGCCGTCCGCAACGCGCGCCCTCAAATCGTCGATCGCCAGATTGACGTGTCCTTGCCAGTCGCTTTTTGCCGGCGCTTCGCTGATGGCTTTGGCATTGGTGGTCAACAGCGCTTGTTGCACGCCGCTGGTCGGGTTGCTAGAGGGCTGTTGGTCGACAAATTTGGCTTTTATCGCGGATTCAGCGTTCGGAGTCGATGTCTTGGACGCGGCGCTTGCAAGCGGCTTGGCCGCGACGTCGTCGACGAATGTTTTGGGAGCCGCTTGTGCCACAACGGAGGTCGGAATTGCCGCGCGATCGAGCGGCGCCGGCATGTTTGCAGGCGTCGCCGCGGCAAATGCTTGCTCGATCGCCGCGTCCGAGCGGACGCCACGCGGATCGGCGAGCTGACCGACCTCGGCCGACGGCGGCTCGCTGGTGGCCGAAGCCGTCTTTGTACTTGGCTTCGGCTTCGCCGCCGCTTCTTTGGCGACGAGCTGATCGTGGTACGCTTGTTCGGAGCGGAACTGCTGCACGACCAGCGGCCAGAGCTTGGGCTCCGACCGGCTCAACTCGTCGAGCAGCAACTTTCCTGCGGCCGGGTTCTTCGCGCTGATCGCGCGGGCCTCCTTCATGACGTTGGCGATCGTGGCTTCGTCCGCAGCCGCCGACGCGGACTTCATCGCCGGAGCCTCGATGGCTTCCGCAGCGACCCGGTGATGCGCGGTTTCGAGTTGCTTGGAGTCGCTGCTGGCCGACCAGGCGCCTGGCAACCCGCAATGCCGACGAGCAGCACTCCGGCAGCCATGTGCGATCAATCTGTGGAACCGGCGGAGCATAGTCAGTCCACGCGCCGGCAACCCGAGCGGCGCGCAAAGTCGTTGGGGGAAGAGTCTGTCGGCAAGGCAGCCGATGCGGCCCGACCGTCGGCAGAGTAGGGCCGGATGATAGAAAATGGGCCCCGTGCCGGCAAGTTCACTGGCCGCGACGTCCAAAATCATGGACTAACGAGCCGTGGCGTGAGTCGACGATCGCCGGCGGCCGCTATTTTCGGCGGAAAGTCGAACGATTAGGCGTTCCAACTCCATGCGGGCCCGGGCGTCGGCCGAGTTGTGGCTCTTCACCGCCAGGTCGGCTGCTAGCAGCCAGGCCGTGAGTTCGCGGCCACGCTCGCGACCGAGCTGGCGAAGCTGTCGCTCGGCCGTGGACAATTTGAACGGCGGAACGCCAGCTTGCTGTAACGCAGAGGAAAGTGACAGTCGGCTCCCCGTCGCATCGGCGGCGTCGATGAGCCGCGTTGCCGACGCGAGTTGGCGCAGCGAGTGGCTCATTTGCGGTAGCAGCCCCTGGGGCTTTTCGCCGGCGGCCAGCAGCCGGCCAAGCTGCTGGAGGGCGTCGGCCGCGCGGCCGTCGGCTGCGGCGTCGACCATGTCCCAAGTGGTCCGCGTCCGCCAACCGCCGACGTTCTCTGCGACGAGCCCATCGTCGATGGCGCCCGCCTTGCCGACCAGCAGACTGAGCTTCGAGAGTTCCTGATCGAGGATGCCAAGCTCCGGCGGCAGCAACTCCAACAGGGCTTCGGCAGCCGAGGCATCGAGGCGGACTTCGTAGTGCGACTTCGCACGTTCGGCGAGCCAGCGTTTGGTTTGCGATTCGTTGAGCGACTTGCACTCGATGGTGAGCCCGCCGGCCACGACTGCCTTGGCCAATCGCGTCGTCGCCGGCCAGGTGCTCGCCTCCAGCACCAGGACTCCATCGCGGTGCGGCTTGGCGACGTAGTCTTCCAGCTCGGCCCGATTCGCGCTCACGAAATCGTCGGCCTCTTCGACGATCACCATCCGCCGGCCACTGCCGAAGAGCGATACAGTGGCCAGCGCGTCGAGCACGTCGCGGAGCAGCACGTTGTTTCGGCCGGCAAAGGTCGACAGCGAAAACTCATCCTGGTCTTTGCCAAGCACCTGCCGGCGAAGTGTCTCCAGGACTTCGCGTTTGAGGAACGCCTCGTTGCCGACGACCGCGCAGACAGCTCCGGCCGGATGCTTGTCCGGATTGACGAGAAACGTCGCCGCGGGGACGACCGCCGATTTGGTGCCGCTCGATTTCGCCATCGTGGGTCAGACCGTAGAGCCTGACGCACAGTATAGCGTCAATCAGCGGCTCACGGCAGCGGCCCAATGGAATCGTCGACAGGCGGAAGCCGCTGGATGCGTGCCACGGATGACTCGTTTTCGACAGTGATCGGCTCGGTCGACTGATACGCCGACACATTGCCGGCGAGGTCGCGGGCCTCGAGCTTCAGGTAGATCTGCCGCGGGACGTATCGTTCGAGCGGCCAAACGTACTCGCCGACGTTTTCCAAACTGGTGGCGATGGCCGTCCACGGTCCGGCAAACCGACTGCTGTAAAACAACGAAATCGGTCGCGGCTCCAGATTGTCGTCCTTGGCATCCCAGTGCACCACCAGTTGACGCGCATCGCGATGCGCATCGACGTCGACCGAAGTGATTAGCGCGTGCGGCGGCTCAAGATCGACCCCGACCACAAGCTCGGGCCGGTCGCCGGGCTGGGGCGGGAAGCCGCCAAGACCGCCAGCACCCTCGACGACGATGCGGAAGCCATACTCGCCTTCGCCGTCGACCGTGACCGGAATTGGGCTACGGTTGTCGTCGTCGACTGCGTAGCTCCGCCAAGTCTGGCCGTTGTCGTGCGTGCCCCACAGTTCCACTTTGGAGACACCGCTTCCACCGACCTCGGCTAGTTCGTATTCGAGTGCGAAGGTGCGCGAATTGACAAGCTTGATTGCCGGAGGCGCGGCAACAGTTGCAGCGGGAGCAGCCGACGGTGCGATTGGCAACCCGGCGCCAACGGCCGCCGCCGTGTGAGTCGTCGACACTTGCCGAAAGGGCGCATGTGACTTGAAGGGTTGATGGTGTTGTGCGGGCACGTTGCCCAAAGGCTGATCGTCGGCTTGCGGAGCGGGAATGCCGCTTAGGGCGTCGACGGGCAAAGGCACATGAGGCGACTCCGCATCGATACTGAGCGGTGCGCCGTAGGTGATGGCGGAGCCGTGTCGCGCGTCGTCACTTTCGGCGAAGATCTGCATGGAGCTTGCCGATCGGTCGACCGGCCAAACTTGCGGCATGGCGGGGCCATCGAGCGCCGGATTCACCAGGGAAGTAGCGGAACTTGAGACCCAACCTGGGGCAACGTCGAACGGCGGCGCGGTGGACGGCGTGCTACCGGTCGAGTCGTGCGCCCGCCTTTGGCTGTCGACGTCCGTTGCCGGCGCGGCGGTCACCGTCGCCTGATACAAGGCCCGATTGCCGGCGAGGTCGACGACCGTCGCGCGGACTGCGGTAGGGGCGCCGATACGCATGGAAGCGATCCCGTCCCAAACACCCTGGCGCGTTTCCAGCGCACTGACCAACGGCACCGTCTGCCAATCGCTCGCCGCGTTCCATAGGACTTCGATATTGCACGAATTCGCTTGCAGGTTGGCGTCGGCGACGCGCCAGCCGACCTCCAACGTACCGTCGCCGTGCAGCGTGCCGGTGAGGCCATCGAATCGCGGCATCGTCGTGTCGACGATCACGCGAAGCTCGGGCTCGATCGCAGCTGTGGAACCCGGCACGGCGGCAAGTCGCATGTCGCGTCCGTTGGCGTCGAGAGTGCGAATCGCAAACCAGTATTCGCCGTCGGCCTCGGCCCGATAGTTGAATGCCAAGATTTGCGGCTGGGCATCACTGATTTGGGTCCAGGTCGCGCCGCGGTCCTTCGACACGTAGAGCCACACCGACTTCGCCGCGCCGCTGTTGTCCCCGCCACTCCACTGATACGGAACCGTGAGCAAGTTTTGCCGCCAATAGATTGGCTCCGGGGAAACGGCGGTCGCAACTTGTGCAGACGCCACCAATGAGAGGGCGAACGCGGCAGCACACACGAACAGAATCGCCCGAACCCCACGGCCACCGGGACCGCCGGGTGTCCAACCGCTGAGCCGGCGAGCGGCTCGACGGGGGAAAGTCGGTAGTGGCAAAGGCGACGACATGGAGCGATCGATCGAAAGGACAGGAGGCCGCCCGCCGGCGGCGATGATCCGCCGTCTCGCGGCGCCTCAATATCGTTATCGGTCGAATCCCTCTCCTGTCCGAGAAAACCGCTGCCACGTGTCGATCCGTCCGTGGCCGGAGGAAACGACCGCGTGGGGCCGGTTTGCGGCGTTCTGGACGCATTTCTCAGCGGGGCGCATAATATAAGGGTTGGGGAAAGCTGTCGGGCTTGGCAAGATTGGACGTGCCGTTTGTCGCCGGAGTATGACCGAACTATTCCGTCATCCGTTGCTATTGGCGGCACTGTGGTTTGCGGCAATTTTTGCCCTATTGGCGCTCGCGGTCTTGGTTTTGAGAAGGTTTCGCGGTAGTGCCGCCGACGACCAGCCGACCGCCCACCAACTGCTCGCCAAATTCAGAGAATTGCATCACCGGGGTGGGCTGAGCGACGACGAATACCGAACAATTAAGACGAAGCTAGCAGCGCAAGTCGAACGCGAGTTAACGAGTAGCGACGAGACGAGTTAGGACCGGCGCAGACATCCAAAGCGGATAAAATTGCTTGGCGCGATACTGCCAGCAGGCGGGTCGGCTGCAGCATGCACGACGGACGCCCGTCGGGTCCTTGGTGTTGTGAACGAATGAACTCACGTTTGCGTAGTGTTGACGTAGCTTCCGTCGAATCGATTTTGAAACGAAGCGATTGGGAACGAAACGTGTGGGGACAAGGAAGCTCCTCCGGACGCAGCGGTACGAACCGTTCGAAAAAATGTTGCTTGCCACAGTGCGCCCCGGAACGGGATGAATTCCGACGGCGAGTGGCATTTTCGATGAGCGCGGTTCGAATTTGCAGCGAATGACACCTAGGAATTAGCCGGCGATAGTGACCGCATTCGAGCGGGCGAGCGTCGCCAACCGGGAAGGAGCGATTTTATGCCAACCAAGGACATCAGCGGTACGCGCCGCGGTGGTACGACCAAGAAGAACGCTTTCTGTTCGTTCTGCCGAAAGAGCTATCGAGACGTCGGACCGCTGGTCGAGGGACCGGGCGACGTTTACATCTGCGGCGAGTGCATCGAGCTGTGCCAGTCGATTCTCGATCAGGAACGCAAGCGTCGCGGCACCAGCAAACAGCTTTTCACTCGTGTTCCCTCGCCGCGCGAGATCGTGGCCCAGCTCGATGAATACGTGATCGGCCAGGAAGCGGCCAAGCGCGTGCTGGCCGTCGCCGTGCACAGCCACTACAAGCGGCTGATGAACAACACCGAGGACGACTCCGAAGTCGAGATCGACAAGTCGAACATCTTGCTCGTGGGCCCGACCGGCTGCGGCAAGACGCTGCTCGCCCGCACGCTGGCCCGCTCGCTCAACGTGCCGTTCGCCATCGGCGACGCGACCACGCTGACCGAGGCCGGCTACGTCGGCGAAGACGTCGAGAACCTGCTCTTGAAGCTGCTCCACGCCGCCGACTTCGACATCGAAGCGGCCCAGCGTGGCATCGTCTACATCGACGAGATCGACAAGATCGGCAAGACGAGCCAGAACGTCTCGATCACCCGCGACGTGTCGGGCGAAGGCGTGCAGCAAGCGCTGTTGAAGATGCTCGAAGGGACGACGGCCAACGTGCCGCCCCAAGGCGGCCGCAAGCACCCCGAGCAGCAGTACATCCAGATCGACACCTCGCACATCCTGTTCATCTGCGGCGGCACGTTCACCGGACTGGACGAGATCATTCGCAAGCGGCTTGGCAAGCGATCGATCGGCTTCAACCAGAACGCGCATCACCAGCGACGACAAAAACCTGGCGGAAACGCTGCCGCACGTCGCACCGGACGACCTCACCGAGTTCGGCATGATTCCCGAGCTCGTCGGCCGGTTGCCGGTGGTCAGCGCCTTGACTCCGCTCGATGAGATCGGCGCTGGTCCGCGTGCTCACCGAGCCGAAGAACGCGCTCACCAAGCAGTACGAGCGACTCTTTGCGATGGAAGAAGCCAACCTGCAGTTCACCGACGAGGCCCTCAAGGCGATCGCCAAGAAGGCCCAAGCTCGCGAGACCGGCGCCCGCGGCCTGCGCTCGATCATCGAGAAGGTGATGCTCGACATCATGTTCGAGCTGCCCGATCAGCCGCGCGGCAGCCACTACTTGGTGAGCGAAGACGTAGTCGAAGGCCGGCAGCCGCTCTTCGAGCAGCCGCAGACAAAGAGTGCGTAGTCGCGTGGTGACGACACGCAACGAAGTCGACACGACATGTCGAATCTGCACATCAGCCCCGGGTGAGTTCACCCGGGGCTGATTCTTTTATCCTTCGGCCAAGGACGTTGATCGACCTCCGGGGTGGATTCCGGATTCCCCGGTCGGAACCGCCTTGCCAATGCCTGGTTTTGGACCTACAATATTTGTAGGTGCAATTTATGCATTTCCGGCAACGTGCCGTTCGGCAAGCAGGCTCCAGACAGCCCTTGCCAACCGAGGACCAAGCGAGAATCAGACATGGCCAGCGCGAAAATTACGCGGAAAGACTTTTTGGACGACCGCCAAGGTAAAACTTTTGCCGACGTGGTGAACGATCCCGACCAGCCGTTCGACGCGGCACTCGAATTCTTCAGCGACGCCGACCGGCAGCGACGCATGGAAGAATCGGAAACGCATCACGACCGAGCGCCAATGGCAGGAGTCGTGCGTGAGCTGGAGTCGCTGCCGCCGATCAACCAGTTTTTGTCGACCTTCCATGCCCAGCGCAGCCAGCGATTGCGTCAGGCGATTGGCGTTCTGGTGCGGATGATCATGGAACGCCGCGGTTGGCGGAAGTCGGGCAAGAAAGGCTCGCTCGGCGTGCGCAGCGTCAGGGCGCCGCAGACGCCGAATCACAACAACGGCGGTTTGGCGTTTTGGTTCGTTCGCGCTGAGCGTTACGAGCTGCCACAGGGCATGCCGTTCCGCACCGTGCGCGAGCGCTGCAAAGAGTTCGAGGCGGGCGACTCGCCGAAGCTCGCGCGAGTGAAGAAGCAAGGCGCCAACGGCCGCCATAAGAAGCCATGATCAAGCAGGTGGGGCTCGCCGCGGAGGCGGGTCCGGAGCAAATCGATGAAAGATTTTCGGGTTTGGATACGACCGCTGGAATACGAATACTTGATCTGCGTCGACGGCGTCGAAAATGCGCGTTGGCTGCTGGATCAACTGGGAAGGTCGTTTGTATTTCGCAGTTCTCAGCCGATCAGCCAAGATGCGAACTCGGCGCTCTGTACGTTTCAGGTGCCATGCGGCCCCATGTTGTCGCTGACCAAGCTCCAGAGATTGTTGGGCGACATTCCGGAAGTGACGCTATTGCGCGTCGCGGTTGCCATGTGATTGACCCACCTTGCAGCGTGGAGTCGGCATCAAGACGGCAGTAGGCGTTGTCGTCGATTGTCGCTTTGCTCATGGCGCAAACCTTTGCCCATCGCGGTACGGTTGGCAATGCGATGCGTTTGATTGTTGTTCGATCTATTTGGATTTGATGGGAGGATCTTAGATGGCTGTTTTGAAACGAAGTAAGCAGGAGTCGGTGATCGTTGCCGGCTCGGGCGGCTCCGAGCAAGTGCTCAAAGTCACGGTGGTCGACGTCGAAGGCGATAGCGTCACCTTGAAGTTCGACGTCGCGGCCGGCGTCATCGTGCATTCGGGCGAAGAGTGGGAGAGCGTGCAGTCGGCACGACAGGCTGCCAAGCCGCAACAAGGCGCCGAGCGACCCAAGCACCGCGCGGCATACAGCGATTAGTTCGGATGATGGGCCGCTCGATGGCGACAATTCGCGTTACGGCTGTTGGACCACAATTCTGCAGGCGGTTGAAAGACGATGCCAAATCATGATCATTCGTGTCGGGTTCGAAGCAGCTTTTGATTTTGCCGAGCCAACCGCCGTGGTGCTGATGGGATACATCCATCCCGAACGAGCACCGACGATTCGCCAGCTCGACCGACTGAGCGTCACGCCGCAGGTTTTCGTGCCCGAATACTATGATCTATACGGAAACCTCTGCGGCCGAACGGTCGTTCCCGCGGGTCGCGTTACGTTTCGCACTTCTGCTTTGGTGGAGGACGATGGTCTCCCCGATGTTCAAGTGATGACCGCGTTTCAACACCAGGTGCAGGACTTGCCCAACGACGTGCTGACGTTTCTGCTTCCCAGTCGATACTGCGACGTCGACGGCGAGCTCCGCGACATTGCCTGGTCGACGTTCGGTAAGCTGCCCGCGGGCTGGCCGCTCGTACAAGCTGTGTGCGATTTCGTCCACGATCACATCCGTTTCGACTACATGATGGCGCGGGCCAATCGCACGGCGCTCGAGGCTTATCGCGAGGGAACTGGTGTGTGCCGCGACTACATGCACCTAGCCATTGCGTTTTGCAGAGCCTTGAACGTGCCCGCGCGGTACTGCACCGGCTACTTGGGCGACGTCGGCGTGCCGGCTCAACCGTGTCCCATGGATTTCAGCGCTTGGTTTGAGGTGTATTTGGGCGGCAGATGGCTGGCGTTCGACGCACGCAACAACACGCCGCGAATCGGTCGCGTGCTCATGGCCCGCGGCCGCGACGCGGCCGACGTGGCGCTGACGACGACGTTCGGCGTCAACACATTGCAGTCGTTTCAGGTGTGGACCGACGAAGTGCCGGCCGAGATCGCGATGGCCGGTCGTTAGCGTCGAATTGGAGAGTGGTGGGCTATCGCAGTCTTCCCCTGCGGCTGGATTTTCGACCAACCCAGTGGCGAGATTCGCATGTAATATGGCGGCGCGGATACATGCCTCGCTCTGGCCACCGCGCAGCTCGATGAGGTGCTCGAGTTCCTCCACAAGTGTTGCGACCAGGGCAAGTGACGGCTCCTGAGAATCATCGTACGCGGTGAGCCGATTCGAACAACCCGCGGTGGACGAAACCAGATCGCACGGAACCAAGCGGCGGATCGCTTATGGTTGATTCCGGCGAGAATCAAGGCGCCGACTTTGTCGCGATACTGTCGCGCGAAGACGTCGCCGACTACTTGAATTGAGTGGATCGCCGCGCCAGAGTCGCACGCTCAATTGCCGCCGAATTGATGCCCGCAGCTGCATTCCAACAGCCGCACGTGCACCTGAATCCCGCACCCGGGACACTTCTTGCTCCACTGGCGCTGCTGCGCCGTCGGGACTTTGACTTCCTTTTTCTTGGCGGCCCGGTTCTTCACGTTGCGGGGCTCGTCGGCCCGCTGCAGTGCACATTGCGGATGGATGCCGTCGCGCGAATAAGAAGACTTACCACAGATGGGACAGAGTTTCTTAACAGTCTGCGGCACGATGGGGACCGGTTTGAGAATGCTCACGAGGGCTCCGACGAGTGAAATTGCCCGGTCCATACCGGCCGAACGCTGGGGCGACGCTAGCTCTCATTGTAACAGATTTTGGCCCGCAGGCGCAGTGGCCATTCGAGGGATTGCCTGAAATAAGGGCGTTTCGCAGTAAATTCGACGTTGTTTGGACGATCGAGAGCACACGCACTGCAATATTCGTCGCTACGATCGCGCCAATTGACGAGCGAGCCCGGAAGGAATCGTCTTTTTCCCGGGCCCATCTGTACGCCGATTGATTGTCTCCGCTCCACATCAACTCCGGCGGCGGCGCACGAAAAAGCCAATAGCGCCGAACAGCGCGAGCAGGAACGAACCGGGTTCGGGTACGGCGTGCAAGAAGCCGCGAATCTCGCCGCTGGGCGCAAAGGAGGTGTGGATGTTGAAGTACGACTTTTCTGCCGCGATTCCTGCCAGGAAAGCATTGAACGCACTGCCGACGGTGCCACCGTTGGCCGTGACGAACGACGCGTTGTAGCTGGATGCGAGCGTCATGTCGAATGTGTGGTCGTACGTACCGGACGTCACGCCCAATGGAAAGCCGGTAAAACTCGGCGTATTTGTTGCGACGCCAGCCGTCAAGACATTCGGATTCGCAGTGCAGCAATGAATGTGGGAAGCAGTGGTGTTCTGCTTGAGATCCGCGAACGAGGCCTCCACACGCATCGTTACCAAATCCAAATCTAACGTGACGAGTGCGGTTCCAAAACCTGGTGTATCCTGCACGGGCGATTCGTTCGCACCATCGAGGAAGGCGCGATACTTGAGCTCATGGGCTCTTCCCGATTGAACAAACGACAGAGCAACGATCGAGACGCAGACCAATTGAAAGATTTTCACGAGTCGACCTTCCTTTCAGCGAGGCGCATGCACTCGGCGCAAAAATGCCAATAGAAATTGGCAAGAAGCTCGAGAACTGCGCTGCCGCCTGCTCAGAGATTCAAATCTTTGCAGGCAGCCAATCGCCCCACTGGCCCACTCACTGGCGGCCAAGTATGCACATTTTCGGAGCGATTGCAAGAAGTATTCCAAGCTATTGCGCTAGATTGATCAGCCGCATCCGCTGCTTTGGAGCGGAGTCTGCTTAGCACGGCCAGTCCGCGCTCGATCGTCGCTTCGCTGGCCGCGTCGGAGATGCGGAAGCAGGTGTCCCGAACGCTGCCGCAGTTCTCTGCTTCCCGAGTCGAGAATAGGTCCGGCTGCGAGATGTGGAGTAATTGGATTTTTGGAACACACTTTGCAAACACGATTCCCTGTTCCAAAAGTCACCTCTTTTGGCACCCTCGGGTGGCGATCGGCTCTGCAAAACACGTCGATTTCGCGTAGTGCTCATCCCAAAAGACCTCGAATTCGCGCCTCATGGGCAAAGTTCCAAAATTCGCCCCGGCGGCAGCCTCCGGCTGGTTGTCAAAAGTCGGTACCCCGACTTTTGTCACCAACGAACGCTCAAGTACGAACGAAGGGGCGAGCGTCGACCGTGCGCCGGCCAAACCTGGCGTTTGCGGCGTGCGATCGATTGAAATGCCAAAGAGCTGGGAAGGTGCGTAGGCGCCAGTTGGCAGGCGCTAGTTATCGAACAACTAGCGCCCAGCGCCTGCCAACTAGCGCCTCCGCCACGTGTTCATTTGTATCAAAGCAAGAGCCCGTGCCTAGCCCCGGTTTTCGGCCACCTGGCAATACTGTTGCCATCGATCAGGCGGAACGAACCGGCCGAGGATTCTGCTGCGATTCAAAGCGGCGGCCGGCGAAACGAATGCTGGTCGCCGGGTTCCTCCACTGTAATCCGAAAGCTGGATGTCGCCTGGTTACGCTTGAGAGAATGCTGACAAAAGGCGATACCCCGGCCTTTGTCACAGACGAGTCTCTGAAGACTCAGGGAGTGCCAACCAACTTGAACCATGGAACGAACGTGATCGGTCGGCGCGGAGAATCGCATAGAGGTAATCAATCCCAGCCGGACAATTATTCTCGGGACTATTTTCGGGAATTGGGCGTCGGCTACAATCGGGGCATGGACGTGCGCGCCTACAACCGCGAGGCCTGGGATCATCAAGTGTCGACGGGCGTTCGCTGGACCGTGCCGGTCGGCTCGGAGGCGATCGCGCGGGCGCGGCAGGGTGAGTTCGACCTGCTGCTGTCGCCGATGCGGCCGGTTCCGCGGGAATGGATTCCGCCGCTGGCCGGCTTGAAGACGTTGTGCCTGGCGTCGAGCGGCGGGCAGCAGGTGCCGCTTTTGGCGGCGGCCGGGGCACGCGTCACGGCGCTCGACAATTCGCCGGCCCAGCTGGCGCAAGATTGTTTGGTCGTCGATCGAGAGGGGCTCGCAATCGAAACGATCGAGGGCGACATGGCCGATCTCTCGCAATTCGCCGACGAGTCGTTCGGCCTGGTAGTGAACGTGACGTCGAACTGCTTCGTGCCGGAGGTGCGGCCGGTGTGGCGGGAATGCTATCGCGTGCTGGAGCCGGGCGGCGTGCTGCTGGCCGCGTTTCTCAACCCGCTCCGCTTCCTGTTTGATGCGGAGCGGACCGATCGCATCCACTACACGGTCCGCTACAAGATTCCCTTTGCCGACGAGCGTGACCTCGATCGGGCCGATCTGGAACATTTGATCGCGGAGTCGGAGCCGCTCACGTTCGGCCACACGCTCGACGACCAGATCGGCGGTCAGCTGGCAGCCGGATTCATCCTCACCGGCTTCTTCGAGGACCGTCACGACGACACCACGGCCGATCCGCTTTCGAATTACATCGCCACGTTTATCAACACGCGAGCGGTGAAACCGGCACGGGGCTGCATCGCTGCTGATAATCGTCCTGGTCACCGGAGGTGAAGGAGGGTGAAATACTGGGCAAGTAGCCTTTGGCGGCGAAATTGGCTTCCGCCCAGCCATTAATTATTTTACGATTTGATTTAACGTGGACGATTCCAACATGGCATCAAACCCGATCGACTTTCCTAGAATCCTCATTTACACGCCGTCGATTCTAGCGGTCTTACACGAGGAAGGCCTCGACCTCGAAAGGGTCTCGGCCAGCATCGCACTAAATCTGGATTCTACTGTTCGTCGTTATCCGGACGGATCTATTCAAATCGAGGGAGAGCAGAGCATTGAAGCCATTGAACAGGAGAGAATCCGGCGATTAGAACAAGTTTCGAGGGCATTTTGGATCAAGCACCCATTGTCCGGTGAGCAAATCCTCGGCGGAGCATTCTACGTCAGCCTGAGTCCTTTTCCACTCACGACGATTGATCTCAGCTTCTTTGGCGAATTCGTCAGAAAATATGAAACCGGCTGCGTGCGAGTACGTCCCGTTCTGCCAGTGTCGCGGCCCACGGTCGAAGAGAACCCAATTGACGATCTTCACGTGACGGTGATTTTCTTGCGTCGCCTCTCCAAGGATTCGCGCCGACGCTTTGCCGACTTGGTAAGCAACTGGTTGTCGTCGGTCGGCGGCGCCGGAATATTTGACGAAGGACCGATTCGGCAAATATCGAGTAAGATCGACTACTACCCTCGCTGCGCTCGCTTCAAAATCGATGCCAGCCGTTCCGGGCAGAACACCATCAATTGGCTGATTGTGAGCATACTACATTTCAACGCCGTCAATCTTGTCACGGACGTACTTTTGGTGCGTCGAAACGACGACGGCCGCCTGCTTGACGAAGTCTACTCTCAACAAGACCCTAAATTGATCCGGTTGCCGATCCCGATCGAAAATTCCGTCATGAGGAGCCTAGACACTTCAACTGGCGAACAATCTTCCCGTTCAATCGGCATACAGGATGAGATGGACAAGCCTGCCGATTCGGATAGCCATGTCCCGCTCGAGGCACGGTCTTACGAGTCGCAACAATCCGAGCTCTTTCGCATTCTCGCGTTGCCGGATTGGCAACTCGAAAACCTCGAGACCAGCGTCTATTTCGAGGAATTTCCCGCAGCCGAAGAGCGCACGTTGTTCCGGCAATCGCTTGAGTCTTGGCTAACTCTTGGCAGCCTAGGTGCATTCGGCAGCAGTGGATTCCATGCATTTGGGAAGGTAACCTTCGATGAGCCATCGGCCTCAGCCCGGTTTTGGTGCGACGTGGGCGTCACCGACTGGGATCTCGCATTCAAAGTACTCGTTAATCTGTTGGAGAGCTGGCATTGCCAGGGCGTAACGATCGAAGCCGTCGTGCTGGGAAGCAGGTCCATGTAGGGAGCGGATGATCCCTCGTTTCAGGGAACGCCAAGCAATGTCGACACGCGCATTCATCGCCTGAATTCGCTATTGAGAGGCTTTTTTATCCCATGTCATCGATGCCCGACGCAGCTAACACCGCCTACATTTATCGAACGCGTGACGGGGCGGTGAGCGTCCCGGCTGGCGATGTCGAGTTGCATGCGATTTGGGCACTTGACGCTCGTCGACGTCGAAGGCGACTTTCGCTGAAGACTTTTCGAGGCGGTCATGCCGTCACCAAGGAAATTCGAAGTGGGAGCACCGGGCTTTTGCTGCGTCACTCCAGATCGAAGAAGCCGCCCCGCCGCGAGATCCTTTTTGCCCACGCGAATATCGGGACGATCGTCCAACGAACCACGTCCGAGTTGCTGCACGCTGTAGTTTCTCTGATCGACCAAATACAGGCGACCGGTGACGATCTGGCAGTCGAATTCGGCATAGTGATGAATATTCGGGATCCGGTCCTCAGCTGCGTTAGCCCAGATCGATATACCGTCGTGTTGTCGACGCGCGAAATTGAGGCGGCGAAGCAATGCTGCTGGAGCAATTTCTACACCGGAATTCGGTTTCCCAATGATCCCCATTCATACTCGTTTTGGTCTGGTTACGGCGTGCTGGATCGCATCAAACATGAGCCTCACACGCTCCTGGAAATCGAGCGTAGCGACATCCGATCGTGCGAAGTAAAGCTATGTCCAATCAACGCCGGTCGCATGCGGTTTTTTCACCAAGCGCACGATTTGAATGCACTGCGAATCGCGCTGGCGAAATTGCGAGACTTTCTGGAGGGCATTTCGGATGCGACCGTGGAAATGATGGCGGTACCCATCGGTCGTTCGCGGGAGCAATATGAAAGCTTAGGCGCTCCCACCTACGAGCAACGCGGCTTTTGGCCCCTGCCTTCGGACTAATGCGGCGCTTGCGAGAACGCAGAATACGCAAGCGGGTTGAACGAATCTCGCAATTTAGTCGGACCCTTTTTTCAGGCGACGAGTTTCTGCAGCACGCGGAGTCCCTTCTCAATTGTCGCTTCGCTTGCCGCGTAGGAGATGCGGAAGTGGGTGTCGCTGGCGCTGAAGACGTTGCCTGGGATGATGAGTAGCTCGTTGGCGATTGCGCGGGAGACGAATTCGCTGCCAGTGGAGCCGCTCGGGGCTTTGGGAAAGACATAGAACGCCCCGCCCGGCTTGGTGACTTCGTAGCCTGCATCGACGAGTCCGTCGACGACTAAATCGCGGCGGTGGCGGTATTCGGCAACATGCTGGCTCATGTCGACTTCCATCGCCGCCAGGGCGGCGAATTGCAGCGGATGCGGGGCACAGACGAACGTGTACTGCTGCAGCATTGTGAGCTTGTCGATGATGGCCGACGGGCCGTGGACGAAGCCCAGCCGCCAACCGGTGACGCCGTACGTCTTGCTAAACCCGTCGATCACGATCGACTGGTCGTTCCATCGCGTCGGGCTCACGAGCGGCGTGTCGTAACAAAACTCGCGGTAGATTTCGTCGCTCACCAGCGCAATGTTGTGCTGCACCGCCAACTCCGCAAGGGCCCGAACTTCGGCCTCGCCGGCCACCGCGCCGGTCGGGTTGGCGGGGCTGTTGAGCAAAATGAGCTTCGTCCGCGGCGTGATCGCGGCGGCTACCCGCGCAGGGTCGATGCGAAAATCGGGATAGGTGTCGACCAGCACCGGTGTGCCGCCGACCATGCCCACGAGCGCCGGGTACATGACGAAGTAGGGATCGAACACGATCACTTCGTCGCCCGGATTCACGAGCGACAGGATCACCAGCACCAGTGCGCCGCTGGTCCCCGACGTGACGAGCACGCGGCGATCGGCATGGCCCAACTCGGCGTCCACCTGCTGCTGGAGTCTCTCGCGCAAGGGCGCGATGCCCTGTGTGACGCTGTAGCCGTTCTTATCGGCAAGGATCGCCGCGATCGCCGCTTCCTTGATCGAATCCGGCACGGCAAAGTCGGGCTGGCCGATCGAGAGATTGATCGGGTTCGACATCTTGACCGCTAGATCGAACACCTTGCGGATGCCGGAGCTATCGAACTTCGCGGTGCGATCGGCGAGCCAGGGATGTGTCGACATGGGATAGGGGGATTTAGACGCTCGTGACGGACGGACTGAAGCTAGCGGAATCGGAAGCCGAGACGACCAAAGTCGCCGGAGACGAGTGGGAAGTGTCGCTACCGAGTCCCAGCGGCACCGGCACCACGTCGGTCGCCGCTTCCGGAAGCAATTCGATCAGTTCTTCCGGCGCGTGGTGCTGGTCTGCACGACGCCAACCATCACCAGCACGCCGGCCATCGCCACGAGCTGTTGGGTGCTGATTCGTTCGTGGTCGAATAATCCCCAGGCCATCGCCAACAGCGGCACGACGTAAGTCGTCATGCCGGCAAACAACGGCCCTTGCTGGAGCACCATATAAAAGAACGCCACGGTGGACAGGCCGGTCGCCACCACGCCCAAGGTGGCGAGGTAGAACCAGGTTGCCGGCGTGAAGACCGGATGAGCCGGACCGGCTAGGTGCAGCGCTTCGATCGCCGGGCGGAAAAATACCAAAGGCAACAACATCAATCCGGCGCTGCCGAGGATCGCGGCAGTCATGGGCAGCGCTTGGGCGTGTGACAGCTTGCGCTTCACAAACGTATTGTTGAACGCGGACGTGATCGGCACCAATGCCGCGATCCCCAAGAGGCCCGGCGACATGCCGCGATGAAAGCCGTCCTCGACCACAAACCACAAGCAGAATAGCCCGCCAATCACACCGGCTAGCTGCCGCCACGTCGGCCAAATGCCGAGCATGGGGATCGACATCAAAATCGTGAGCAGCGGTATCGCCGCGACCGCCACGCCGAAAAAACTGTGGCCGAACCCTTGCGCTAGCACGTACGGCTGCGAGACGTAGGGCGGCACGTTGGCTACGAGCGCCGAGAACAAGATCGGCCCCCAGTCGCGCCGTTCGAGCCGATAGACGTCGCGTTTGAACCACCAGACCACGCCGAGCGCTGCCGCCCCCAAGAGCAAGCGGCAGGCGCCGACGTCGACCGGCCCCAGCGCATGCGACACGCGCTCCAGCAGAATGAACGTGGAGCCCCACATCAGGCACACGAAGGCAAAGGCAAGATACGCCATGAATCGAATCGGAAGTTGCGGGAGCGGGGCAGGGGGGAACTCGCGGGATGCGAACAAGACACGGCACGAGTGCCATGTGTTCGCACCGCAATTTTAGCAGTTGGGTCGACGTCAGGGCAGGGCAGATCGCCGCTCCACAAGCAGCCGGCCGCGATTCTCCGAGAGCTTTACGGTTATTTCACGCGGCACTTGAACTGCAGCACTCCGCCTTCGCCGGGCTTGACCGGGTCTTTGATCTCCCACCGCAAGACGGTCGATCCCGCCCCGTTGGGCACCGCCGAGAAGCTCGCCGCGACCGTGCTCTTGGCCGTGTTTGGCACGTACTCGAGCCGCGTGGTGAGATTGTCGATGATCGTTACGTTGCCAATCACCTGGTCGCCGATGCTGTCGAATCGCAGCGTGAACTCGACCTCTTCACCCGGCAACGCATTGTTTGTCGAGGCGAGCTTGATGAGACGCAGCCGCGGGTCGCCTGGCTCGTCAGTTTGATAGACGGCGCCCGGCTGCTTGAGGCCGACGACGGCGACTGCCTGCCGATTCGAGAGCACGACCTGCGCCGCCTGATCGCCGTTCCAGGCCACGGCTGCCTGAACGCCACGCTTGATGATCGCTTGTTCGCTGCCGTCGATTTGGCCGGTGCGAATGATCACCAAATTAGCGTACGGACCAAGCGTGTTGTAGAACTCGCCGGGCTTGACGAGGTTGACAGACTCTGCCGCTTGCTGCCGGGCGCGGAACAGGATGGCCGGCCGCTCGCCGAGGTTGATCGCCACGCCGGTGCGCTGCGTCGACGTAACGACCGGCTGCATCTCGCCGGCGCTGGACGGCGCTGTTTCGTCGATCGCCAGGTCGACCAACTGCCGACGTTCGTGAGCCAACAAGTTTTCGACGCGCCGTACCGCGGCAAAACGCGGCGCATAGATGCAGACGCGATTACTCGGCGTCACGACGACGCGACCGTCGACCGTGTCGTAGTGGGCGATCGCGTCTTCCTGTTCCAGGCCATCGACGCTCCAGTCGGCACGCACGGCGGCGGGCAGTCCAAAGTCGCCGCCGTCGCAAAGATACTCGTCCGGTGGACCGACCAGCGACGGACCGGCGCATGCGCCATCGCCGCCACACGCGCAAGGTGCGGGGATTGCTGATGAACTGGTGAGCCATTCCGGGCTCAACGATCGCGGGTCGGCCGTTTGCTCGGCGTCGAGTTCGCGAACCTCAACGGCCTGGTCGCGCGTCACCGGAATGGGAGCCGGACCATCCGTGATCGCGGGCTCCCCTTCCGAGGTCGCGTCGCCGAGCGGACTCGCGTGGTCGACGTCCGAGGGCAGTGATTGGCAGGAGCAAAGAATTAGCAGGGTCAGCGCCACCAATAGGCAGCGCCACCATTCCGGCAACCGGCAGCTAGTTCCGTCCAAGTTCATGAGCGATTTCAGTACGCGTTGTAGTGCAACAACGGCGGCGGACAGCCGTCGAGAGTCGTGTTCGCAGGCGACGGGCACCGCGAGCCGATGCGGAGAATCGCCACCGGCCGGCCCATTTCGTCAGCCACCGCGAGCGGATCGGCGCCGTGCGGCGCTTCGACCCATTGTTGTTCATCCTGGGGCTCGTCAGCGGGCAGGGCCTGATTCGGATTCTCGACGTAGATCACCCGGGTCACGAACATGCCGTCGGCGGCCATCTTTAATTCGTCGGCCGTCAATTCGATCGGAATTGGATAGCGTAGCGCCAAACCCGCCGGCGGATAGAGGCGGTCGATCACCTCGACCGTAGGAAAAACTCCTTGGCTCGAGTTGGGCGAGAAGTCGGCAACCCGCAATCGGTAGACTGGTCCGACTTGCATGCCCACGAGCACGTTGTCCGACTCGTAGTCCTGAAAGCCGCCTTCCTCGGCCAGTGAGATCCGAGCCCCTTTCGGAGCTCGGATCCGCACTGGCTGGAAGTACCCTGACAACGGTCCGCCGCGCTTGAGCCTTAGGCTACCAATCGCTCCCGGAGGCATGGCACCGGCGTGAAGCCAGTGTACCGGCGGTTGTTGGGCTGCAGCCGTCGAGCTGCAGACCACTCCCATCAGTAGTGCCCATCTGAGTAGGCCCGGGGCTCGCATCCGCCACAAGGACGGACAATCGCTCGGCAAAACCGTTGTCATGGAAAATTTCATTCAACACACGAAACGTGTTTCCCAATCCTTCTAGCTATTACTGGCAGTACGGGTCGCAACCCGGCGGCGGTCCGCCACCCTGACCTGCGTCCGCCTTGCCGGTGAAGAAGGCCGCAATCCCGGGGAACAACCCACCCGGTTCGCGATGCACTTCGTCGACGGTGACGTGATTCACAGGATTCGGATAATTCATGCCCGGCCGCTGCTTGACCGACATCGTCATTTGCGTGACAGGCGGCGGTAGGTGGATGCGTGTGCGGTTATTCATCACGTGGCGCTGCAGACCGGCCGGGCTGCCGAGCGGAACGTGAGGCGGACCAGGCAGGCCAATCGGGGTGCCGGTGATCGGCATGCCCCAGGTCGGGCCGCCGGCGATCATGTTCGGCGGCACTTGTGCCGGTGCAAATCCAGCCGTTGGCATGCCGAGCGGCACGGGGCCGCCGCCGCAACCGCCGTATCCACAACCACCGTAGCACTGGCCGTTCCCGCCACCGCTGTAACCCTGGTCATAACCGCCGTCGTAGTTGCCATCCGCCGGTGCGAATTGGCCTCCCTCTTGCGATTCGCTCGGTTGAGGCCCCATGTCGGCCGGCATCGACCCGTCCTGGTAAGCGGCACACATCACGCCGCCACAACGGTTCGGGCCATACGGCCCAAAGTTGTAGGAGCCGGCATTAGCGCGAAGGTCTTTGTTGCCCATCCGGACGATGGCCAAGATCGAGCCGCGCCGATCGGCTTCGGCAATCGGGTCGACGCCCGGATCGAGCCGCGTGCTGACCAACGTCTCGACGCCCGTGAGCGTCAGCTCCTGGAACTCCGGATCGGGTAAGTAAATCACCTTGGTGACAAAGTTGCCGCTCAGCACCTGGTCGAAATCTTCGGTGGTGAATTGCACCGGGATCGGCGCGTGGGCAAGGAAGGCGTCGGTCCGCGGCGTGACGGGTCCGACTTCGAGCGTCGGGAACAATTCGACCCCATCGCGGCCCGGAATGCCTGTGAGCCGCAAACGATAGATCGCACCTTGCAGGAAATCTTGTCGGCCGGGCGTCACGAGCGGCGCGGAATCAAACGTGCCTGGTCCGCTGACGTCCCAACTGATTTGCACGTGGTCTTCGCCAAGGAAGGCGATTTGCGACGTGCCCATGCCAGACATCGCCGGACCGCCGCAGCCGGGACCACACGGTCCGCAGCCGCCGTTGAAGCTGGCGGGCATCACGGCGCCGTCGGCCATCATTCCACCCATACCCATTCCCATGCCTCCGCCCACCGGCGGTATCACACCTGGTCCCGGGCCGCCCACGCCGGGCCCCGGTTCCATCAATTGCTGTGCAGGCGGCAGGTTGTAAGCCAACCGCCCCTGTTCAATCCCATGTGGATCCGGTCCTTGAAACACGTTGTTGTGACAACCCGTGGTTGTAACTGCTGCCGAAACCAGTAGCGCAACGAGCGAACGCTCTAATCGCATCTTTCCCCCCTTTGCCTGGCTCTCACGCCCCAAGGCCGACCACTGGCCGTGTTTGGTCACGCGGAGCGACGAACCGTATTTTCGTGGTTCCAACGCCGCGCCAATCGCGCGATGCTAGCACACGTGTTTTCTTACCTGCATCAAATGGCGTGGACGGAGCCTAGGAGCGGCAACTACAATTCGCCGCCCAGAGAAGTCGTGTCCACACCCCGATCGATGTGCTTGCCGAGCACTACGCGCCGTGAACCGACACGCAACGTCCGGCATTTAGAGTTCGGTTTCCCCGCAGCCCTTTCTTTGGCAAAACCGGCAAAACCGGCATATGAAGAAAAGATTACCCGAGTTGACAGTGGCCTCGGTGTTGATCACCGTCGTGACGATGCTTTGCCGCAGCTATTGGGCGGATAAAGCGTCCGCTATCAAGGCCAGCACTGCGAGCACCAACGCGAGCAATAACACAGCAGAGATTACGAACTACCAGCCGACTGCGGGCGACCAGCTGATCCGCGACGCGCGAATTCAGCTCGAGCGCCGTGCCAGCGTCTCCGCTCGCGTCCGTCAGCAAGCGTCGTTGCGAAATCGGCGGTTCCGAGGCGTTGGCGGCTATTGGCAGCAGGGCGGAAGCGACGAATTGCTCGTGCGACTCGAGCTGCAAATCGTCGGCGAAGAGTCGAGTCTGCTGCAAGTCTGCACCGGGAGATTCCTGTGGACCGACGCGCGACTCCCCACCGGTCGCTCGATCACGCGACTCGATTTGCGTAAGTTGCGCAACGAAGCGACGCGCGCCTCGGATAACTTTGACGAACTGGAATCCGGCCCGACCAGTTGGCCGCAACCGCCACCTGCGCTGTCGTTGCGCTACGGCGGCCTCTCCTCCTTGCTCTCGACGCTTGGCGACTCATTCGCGTTCTCGGCGCCCCAATCGATGCGCTGGACTCCGAATCCGCCCCTGGAGGGCATGCCGGAATCGATTCCGGTGTTCGCCGTGGTCGGACAGTGGAAGCCCGCGCCACTGGCGGCTATCGAGCCGAAGATGAAAGACGTCGCCGCGGCCGAGTTCTCAAAACGACTCGCCGAGCTGCCAGAACGAATCCCACAGGAAGTTCTCCTACTATTCGGCCAAAGCGACTTGTTTCCCTATCGCATCGAATTTCGCAACCCGCAAAGCGCGCCGCCGGCGACCGGCGAGCAGATAGCACCGATTCAACTCAGCAGCGATCCGCTAGAGTGCATCGAATTCGAGGCCGTGTCGTTCAACACGGCGATTGCTGCGGGCCAATTCGACTATTTACCGGGCGACGCCAAATTCGACGACGACACCGCAAGACAGCTGGAAAAGATACGTCTCCAGCGCGCCGAGAAAATTGCAGCACGGCGGCCCGGACGTCAGTGAGTCGGCACTGGCCGCGCGTCAATTTCGCGGCGGTAATCAAGGCCGTCTCTGTCAGCCCGCGAGACATCTTGCCCGAAGGCAAAGAGTGGCACTCCGCGCGAGTTCGCGATACAATCGCGCTGACTCGCTGAAAAGAAGTGGAGGAAGTGGAGATCGCGATCATCCAGTTTTGACAGAGGTTGCCCGTCTCGGAATCAGATTTTTGGAAACCGAGTTGCCACCTCTGCGGTCGGCAAGATCGATTAACGGGAAGTGGATTGGGTGGACGCCGACAACTGCAAACCGCAAAATGGGTCAGCGCACTGGCGGAGCCAGTGGCAGCCGCGGCGGGTGTTCGCGGCGATGAGTGTCCGAAGCGGGGCGAGCATTTTGCATGGACGTCGCGGGGGTTTTACGAGCGGCGGGCTTGGACATGATCAACACGAAGAAAGTATCGGATCGGCGACTGCTGCGTTTTGCGACGCTCGACGATGCGGTCCGGGATGCTGAGGCACTCGCCGAGGCCCAGCGGCGGGGGACGTTGCGGTGCGTCGGTAATTGGACGCTCGGGCAGGCCGTTGGGCACGTGGCATTTTGGGCGCGGGCGCCGTTTGACGGCTATCCAGCGATGCCGCAGATGCCTTGGCTGTTGCGAAAACTGCTGCCGCTGTTCAAGTACGGGTTTCTCAATAAGCGGCTGCCCGCGGGGGCGCGAATCCCGGGCGTGCCGGATGGAACATTTGGCGTCGAGCCGTTGGCTGCCGACGAGGCGGTCGCCCAGCTGCGCACGGCGTTCGGAAGGCTGGCGCGGCAATCGCCGACCGCGCCGAATCCGATCTTTGGCGAGATGACGCACGATGAGTGGATCAAGCTCAACCTGCGGCATGCGGAGTTGCACCTGAGCTTTTTACATCCGGAGTAATGCAACCGCCAGAGTGCGTTCGAGGCCGCCGTTTTGGCGAGAACCCGCAGCGCAAGCAATCGGTTGCCTTGGCCACCCTTGCTTGCGCTACGGGCTCTGCTGGACACGCCGAATGATAAACCTCCTTAAGGCGCAAGCGGGGCGAAGCCGAGTGGGTCGTAGATGGGGCCGTTGCGGGTGAGCTCGCTCGAATAGATCGTGACCTCGTCGACGAGCATTGTGCCACCCTGGAAGTCGGAGAGGTTGGCCAGTTCGCTGGCGAGTTCGCTGGACGGTTGGCCGCGGCCCGGTCGACCGATCGTGAGATGGGGCGTGTAGCGGCGGGCCTCGCCGCGATAGCCGAGTTGCTCAAGCGACTTTTCGATCGACGCTTGTAGGGAGATGATCTTGTCGTGCCCCACGCCGACGCCGAGCCAGAGCGTGCGTGGTCGGTCGGGCGAGGGGAAGGCGCCGGCGCCGCGAACTTCGAGATCGAACGGCTCGTGTTCGAGGGCGGCCTCGGCGACGGCGGCGCAGATTTCGCCGGTTTCGTGGTCGTCGACGTTGCCGAGGAAGCTGAGCGTCCAGTGCAAGCCCTGTGGCTCGACCCATTTGACGTTGGGAGCAGCGGGCAGAAGTTGTGCCATGAGCTTCGCCGCGCGAGCACGCACGTCGTCGCTAATTGCCACCGCAACGAAGGTCCGAATCTTCATGCGTTTCGCGCAGTACGCGGGAACTCTAAAATGATCGACTGTTTGGTAACGCGCGTCGCGAGCGACGCGGCCAAATGTTGCCGGCGACGCTGCCTAACGGTAGTGCGTCGGTTTGCCGTAGTCGGTGCGGTTGGCGGAGCGCGAGGGCGGGCGACGCGGCGGCGTGGGCCGGCGGGCGACTTCCGGATTTGGCTGCGCTGCGTCGTCGGCGATCGGCGTGGTCTTGTCCTCCGCAGTCGGCGGTGTCGGCTTCTTGAGCAGCGACATTTCCTTGAGCGGCGCACTGGCCACGGATTTTGACTCCGTCAGCTTCTCTTCCATTCGCATCACGTAGTGCATGCTGCTGGTGGGGCCGGCGAAGCCGAGCACGTTCTTGTCGACCTCGAACAGCTGGCTGTCGATGCGGCCGTTGTCGACGTCGAAGCGGACCGTGCCTTTCATCAGGCGTTGGACCAGTTGCGACTCGATTTTCGCGTCGATCGGCGAGAGGACCTGGTAAGTGACTTCGATCGTGGCGATGCCATTGGCGACGTCGGTGAGTTTGTAGTGACGGCGGGTTTGGATGCTCTTGGTGCCGCCGCTCTCGACCTGCACGGTGACGTCAAACGGCTCGTCCCAGGTGGCGCCGATCGCCACCGGCTCGTCGGGCAGGCGGATCACGATTTGGGCGTCTTCATCGGCGGCCGGCTGGTGGTGCTTGACGTCGTGACTCACCACTTTGCCGCGGGGCGTCATCCGGACGACCGACAGGGGAACGCCAATTGCGAGGGCGGTGTCTTCGTAGCCGGGCGGCGGTGTTTTATCTTTTTCGCTGTCGTATTCCGTGGGGGCGCGGTCCGGCAAGCGATTGAACATGTGGACGCGCTCGACCACGTTCATGAACTCGATTTCGCCGTTGGGCAGGATGTCGGTGACCTTCCAGGCTTTGACCGACTCGGTCTTAGTATGGGCTTCTTGTGTGGTCTCGTCGATCGTGCTGCGAATCGCGGCGCGATGGTCGACGGCATAGCGCAACACGGCGCCGGTCGTCAATTTGAACTGAAGGTCAAATTTCGTGTCGTCGTCGGGGGCGGTAGCAGCGTCGTCGGCGCGAGCGACCTGGGTGGCGAAGAGAATCGCGGCAAATGCGGTAAAAACGGCGAGGCGATCGAGTTGCTGCGGCATGGTCGCTTCCTTGCTGTGTGCCGGGGGAATAACTGGTTGTGACGGCCGCTAAGCCGCCAGCGGGAGTTGTGCGGGCTTAGTTCTTTTTCAGTTGTCCGCCCCAGTCGAGTTTCTCGCGGAGGGTGCGATAGTAACTTTGGCCACGGACTTCGACGGTTTGAAACATCGCCGCCGAGCGGACGATTCGCACGCGGTCGTCCGACTCGAGCGTGCCGAGCACGCAGCCGTCGACCGCCAGCGCCGTCCCGGCGTTCGGCTGCGGCACGACCATCTCGATCGTGCGGTCGGCCGAGTCGACCACCGGCCGATTCGTCAGCGTGTGGGGGCTGATCGGCGAGACGACGAACGCCTGCAGGTTGTTGCGGAGGATGGGTCCGCCGGCCGACAGGCTGTGCGCGGTCGAACCGATCGGCGTGCTGACGATCAGGCCGTCGCAACTATAGGTCGTGACCAGTTCGCCGTCAACGTAAAGCTGGACATCGAGCATTGTGAAGGGCGGACCTGCTAGCACCTCGGCTTCGTTGAGTCCGAGCACCTGGCAGAGCGGCTTGCCGGCCCGCAGGTGCGTGCATTCAAACATTAGGTGTTCGTTGACGCGGTGGCGGCTGGCGACGATTTCTGGCAAGGCCTGGTCGAGCTGTTCCGGCTGCAACGCGGCCAGGAAGCCGAGGCGGCCGAGGTTCACGCCGAGCACGGGCACTTGTTGGTGGCCCATCTGGCGGGCGGCGTGGAGGATCGAGCCATCGCCGCCGAAGACGATCGCCAGGTCGACGTTCGTGGTGTCGAGCGGGGCCTCGAAGTCGAGCGAGACGCCGACAACCTCGACGTGCTTCTCGACGACCGGCCGCAACCGCTCGACGGTCGCCCGCATCGAATCGCGCGAGCCGTCGGCGAGGATCAACGCACGGGCTGTTGGGTCGTCTGCCATGCGATCACCTGAATGGAGAAGCAGTTTCAAAACCGTTGGGGACTGTCCCAATTCTCCCGAGCGGGCACCATACGCAGCGTGGTCGGAGGAAAATGGGACTGTCCCCCTCGCCTTTCGGTTTTGAAACTGCTTCGAGTACTTTCCGGCACTGTTTGAGATCGGGAAGGCGCCCCCGGGCCGATCATCCTGCCGTCGTGAAACGGCTGGCATGGAAGCCGCCGGGCGCGCGTCATGGACGATGTTAATGCAGCACCGGCCGTCGTGGCAATCGCTGCCGGCGTGGTTTCCGTGCGAGTTCACCGCGTGCGACGGGGCGCGACGTCGCAGGTCGTCTCCGGCGTCAACAACTTCCCGAGCCGAACGTCGGGCGGGCCACGCGTGGGGCGAATTTTGGATTTTTGGAACACGTTTGAAAAACACGATTCCCTGTTCCAAAAATCGCCTCTTCTGGCACCCTCGGGTGGCGATCGGCGCTACGAAACAAGGCGATTTCAAACTCCCCGCGTTCCAAAAGACCTCGAATTTGCGCCTCATGGGTAAGTTCCAAAAATCGCCGCCGCCGCGGCACCCGGCGGATTGACGAAAGTCGGTACCCCGACTTTTGACACGCCCGAGCCGAGGGCAGACTGTGAGACTTCGCCGCGCGGAGCCGTTTCGCGCGTCGGAGCGGAGGATCGAATTCTCAAACATCGGCCGCGATCGGGCCGACCGGCGTCGCCGTCGATGTTGTCGCAATCGCGGTTATATATACAGAAGTACATTATTCTCATTCCGGGGGCGATTTGCAAGCTCAGAAATGGCCACCTCCAGGGAGAAGAGCAGGGGGCGGGGTGCTGGTGGGCTCGTCCGCAAAAGTCGGTACCCCGACTTTTGCGGACTTGGGATCGGCAGGAGAGCGATCGGTGGCGGTGGCCAAGAATTGCGGAGTGACACCGAGGCGCAATATTGACGGATGATCGCGCACCGACCGAGCCCGCTGCCTCTTGTCGCGCTGCGACCCAGGTTGAGGCAACCTGGGCTACCCGCTTCACTCGCAAGGCATCGCGAACCTGATCTAAAAGTTTACGCGGAGGGCACGCAGAATTCGTTGCATCGCCGGGGGCGGCAGGATAAGTTACGGGCATGGCAGAACTCCGTCAGGCCCTTATCCGCAGTTTTTGTAGATAAGTCGGGCTTATCTACAATCTTTGTGTCGAATAACAAGTTAGCCCACTCGATTGCGCCGTGAGCATACGCAGGTTCTTTCTTTTATCGTTGTCACTGGCGGTTCTCGCTGTCGGGCTGCGTCTCGCGGCGATGTCACAGATCAGTCGTGGCCTTCAGATTCGAGCACGTGTGGTCACGTCACCAGAGCCAGACCGAGCGGCCGCGAAAGCAGAGGCGAGCAGGTATTCCACTCGCGGAGCTGTTCTCGGCTACGTTGGACTTGCGTTCGCACTCGCCAGTGTTGCATTTGTCATTATGTCAGTACGTCGGCATGAGCCAGCACGCCGCGTGGCTGTTTTCGGAGTGTTGATCTGCTACGTGATGTTACAGTTTGTTTTGGTATGAGGACGTGGGCTAACCAGCCGATGCACCGAATGAGCGCCCGTGCCAGTCGAGGATTGACGGATTTACCGGACCTCCCTCGCGTTTTCTGGCCTTGCTTGCGGCGCTCATCGGTGATCTAAATCGTTAGGCATCACCGCACCACACACAACACACTACGACTATGAGTTGGAGATCAGGCAGTTCACTGTTCATCGAGATCTGGCCCTCGATTGAGAAGCACATTCCCGAGCGCGACCTTCGTGTCGAGTTCACAGCGGAATTGCTGAAGGTTTTCGTCCGGGATGACATGGACACCTACGACATTGAGGATGTTCACCCAGACATTCGAGCCGCGATGCGTCTCGCCGGATATGAGCTACAAGAGCCAGAGCGTTACAAAGACGATGTTGATGCCTAACCAGGGCGCTGCAGCGAACCGCCGCCCCGCTGGGCAGTCGGACGGTTCAGATAATTTGTCAGCGATTCTTGCAGCCGACCGGGCGTTTCCGGCGGCGGTCGCTGAGCTTGGTCGTTAGGCCGGGCTTATCTACAATCGTTGTGTCGAGTAACAAGTTGGGCAGCCATAGCATGGCTTCTGAAACTACTAAACTTCGATCGCGGCGAAACCGGTGCTTTGGCATGGGCCTGATCTTTATGCTGTTCTCTTGTTGGATAGCCTGGGGATGGCTCAACAATTCGATGGTGATTACTGGGATTTTCGCCGTGGTGTGGTTCGTGGTGTCGTTGTTATTTCTGTGGCGTGGTTCGCGTACCTCGCTGGCAATTCGCCGCCTAACAAGTCGCTGCAGTTGACTCGCCGGCCCAGCGGGCAGCTTAGCGTTTTGGGTTTGAGAAGCTTATTCTGCGTACAATCCCGCCACGTTGTTTCGGCGGGCAACTGAGCTTTGTCGTTAGGCGCTCTAAGTCTTGAGGAACACAAAGCATGAGAATTAGAACTGCCGTCGTTGTTGTCGTTCTGATACTAACGGGCGGTTACGTGGTCTATTCATTCATGCCGGGCCCCCGGGCCTGGCCACGTGGAGCGTGGGATGCAGCAGATCACGATCGCAATGGCATCCTAACTCGCGATGAAATGGTCAAGTTTGGAAGTCAGCAACCACACCGAAATGCTCCGCGTCTCTTGTGGCATTTTGATTCTGCGGATACAAATGGCGACCAAGTAGTTGACGCCCAGGAAATTGAAGCTTACGGCACCAATATTGGCAGCAAGGACCCCAACGACCATCTGCCTCCGCCCAAACCTAAAGAACGGCCAGATGGCGGATAACAAACACATGCACCGGAGCACGCGATCCGGTTGAAACTGAAATCAACGTCACCCGCGCGTGCCCGGTAATGCTGCACGTTCGGCGGACGATGCTGCGGGAGAGAGGCGACAGCGGCCATGAGACACATTAGACGCATCGCGAAGTGGACGATTGCCGTACTGAGCATCGCTCTTGTGGTGATTCAGTTCGTGCCGGTCGATCGGACGAACCCTCCAGTTGAAACAGAGGTTCCCACCACCGCCGAGGTGCGGGCTGTGTTGCGCCGCGCATGCTACGACTGTCACTCCAATGAGACGGTCTGGCCCTGGTACAGCCGGATCGCTCCGGTGTCGTGGCTGGTCGCGCGCGACGTGCACGAGGGCCGCGAGGAGATGAACTTCTCGACCTGGAATCGCCTGACGACCAAGAAGCAGATCAAGGCCTTGCATGAGAGTTGGGAGACGGTTGAGGAGGGAGAGATGCCGTTGTGGTTCTACTTGCCAATTCATCCGGAGGCGCGCCTTTCTTCTCAGGATCGGTCGGTTCTATGCGCTTGGTCACTGTCCATGGGCAGCGCGGCCTCGCAGGAGCAATAAGTGCGTGCGCGCCACCGAACAACAACATGCAGCGGACGGCGCTATGCGCCGCCGTTGATGCTGTGCGTTCGCTAACGCCGATACTCGTGCTCTCGGTGTGATTCCATGTCGGCGGCGCCGACGTTATATTCTGCCCGAGGAGGGCGTCGCCCGGGTCCGATTGGAGAGATGTCACGGGGCCACGAAGCAAGCCCTTGCTTCCGAGCTGAGGTCGCATTCGCGCTAGACCTGGGCCGAACAGGATTGAGCATGTGCCCGTCTTACGGTGGCGGCGATGCCGGCGGCGTCGAGGCCGAGGTCGGCCAGCAGTTCGCCGCGCTCGCCGTGTTCGATGAAGCGGTCGGGGATGCCGAGGCGGCGGACGCGGCTGGTGTCGACGCCGGCGTCGGACGCGGCTTCGAGCACGGCCGAGCCGAAGCCGCCCATCAGCGCCGCCTTCTTCGACGGTGACGACGAAGCTGCTGGTGCGGATCGCGTGGACGATTGTCTCGGCGTCGAGCGGCTTGAGGAAGCGGGCGTTGATGACGCCGATCGAGAGGCCTTCGCCGCGGAGCTCGCTCGCGGCGGCGAGGCAATCGGGCAAGAGCGCGCCGCCGCAGATGATCGTGCCGTCGTCGCCGGTGGAGAGGACTTCGCTCTTGCCGAATTCGACGGGCGTTCGCTCGAGAGCGATCGTCGTGGCGGCGGCTTTGGGATAGCGGATGGCGCAAGGGCCGTCGTGTCGCAGCGCGAGGGCGAGCATTGCTGGAGGTCGGCTTCGTCGCCGGGAGCCATGACCGCCATGTTCGGGAAGCACGCGCAGGTAGCCGAGGTCGAACACGCCGTGGTGCGTGGGGCCGTCGGGGCCGGCCAGGCCGCCGCGGTCGAGCATGAACGTGACCGGCAGATTCTGCAGGGCGACTTCCTGGAAGATCTGATCGTAGGAGCGTTGCAGGAAGGTGCTGTAGATGTCGACGATCGGCCGCAGGCCGGCCTTGGCTTGGCCGGCGGCGAAGGCGACGGCGTGGCCTTCGCAGATGCCGGTGTCGAAGAAGCGGTCGGGGAAGGTCTCGCGGACTTTTTCGAGCTTGTTGCCCTGGCACATCGCGGCGGTGATGACCGTGACGCGTGGGTCGGCCGTCATCTGGTCGAAGATGGCCTCGGCGGCGACGTGCGTGAACGTGCGACTGCCGCCCGAGCGCATGCGGACGACCGCGTCGGCCTGGCGCTCGAACTGGGGCGGGGCGTGGAACAGCACGGGGTCTTCGGCGGCCGGCTTGAAGCCGTGGCCTTTTTCGGTGACGACGTGCAGCAGGATCGGGCCGTCGGTCGCCTGGGCCATCCGCAGGTATTTTCGCAGCAGGCCGATGTTGTGGCCGTCGATCGGGCCGAAGTAGCGGAAGCCGAGGTCCTCGAACAACATGCCGCCGTGCAGGCCGGCCTTGGCGGCTTCTTTCAACTGGGCCAGGAACCGCTCGGCGGGATCGCCCAACAGCGGCACCTTGCTCAGCACGCTCTGACGACTTCTTCCTTGAGCCCGGAGTACATGCGGTTCATGCGGAGCCGATCGAGATAGTCGGCCATGCCGCCGACGCGCGGGCAGATCGACATCTTGTTGTCGTTGAGGATCACGAGCAGGCGGCGACCGAACTCGCCGGCGTTGTTCATCGCTTCGTAGACGATGCCCGAGGGGAACGCGCCGTCGCCGATCACCGCGACACTCCAGCGGTCGTCGGCCGGGCGGGCCAGCGCGTCGCCGCTGGCCAGGCCGAGGGCGGTGGAAACGCTCGCGCCGGCGTGGCCGGTCATGAACAGGTCGTACTCGCTTTCCTCCGGGTTGGGGTAGCCCATCAGGCCGCCCTTGGTGCGGATCGTGCCGAATTGCGGGTAGCGGCCGGTGATCAGCTTGTGCGGATAAATCTGGTGGCCGGTGTCCCAGATCAGGCGATCGTGGCGGAAGTCGAACGTTTGATGCAGGGCGAGGCAGAGCTCGACCACGCCCAGGTTCGAGGCGAAATGGGCACTGCGGCAGGAGACCAGATTGCAGAGCACCTCGCGCATCTCGGCGGCGAGCCGCTCGAGCTTCGGCAGCGACAGATCGCGGAGGTCTTCGGGCGAATGGATCGTGGGCAGGATGGGCTGGGTGGTCATGTCTATTGGTTGCAACCGTATTGGACGGCTCGATTTAACATTTAACGGTTTCTGTCGCGGACGAATTGCGCTAAGCCGACGAGCGGCTCGGCGGCATCGCCGAACGGAGCGAGTGCCGTCGCAGGCCTGGTCGACGAGCTGCGGCCGCGCGATCGCGGCTCTCTTCGATGCCAAGCAGTTGCGGGTAGGTCGCCTTGCCGTGGTCGGCGTCTTTGGCGAGCCGTTTGCCGACGTCGGCCTGGTTGCCGGACACATCCAGCAAGTCGTCGGTGATTTGGAACGCGAGGCCGAGGTGCCGGCCGTATTGCTTGGAGCGCGGCGAGTTGCTCGGCCGATGCGCCGGCCGACGATGCCGCCCAGCTCGAGCGACGCGGTGATCAGGGCGCCCGTCTTGCGGCGGTGGATCGATTCGAGCGAAGGCATGTCGTCTGCCCGTGACGCCGCCGGCCAGGTCGGAGGCCTGGCCGCCAACCAGCGCGGTTGCTCCCGCGGCATGCGCGAGCACGGCACACGAGCGGGCAGCGCGGTCGGCCGGCGTCACGTCCGGCGGCCAGGATCTCGAACGCTCGGGCCAAGAGGGCGTCGCCCACCAGGATGGCGGTCGCCTCGCCGAACACCTTGTGGCAAGTCGGCCTGCCGCGGCGGAGGTCGTCATCATCCATCGCCGGCAGGTCGTCGTGAACCAGCGAATAGGCGTGGATCATCTCGACCGCAGCACGCGGCGGGCAGGGCGTCGTCGACCGTGCCGCCGCAGGCCTCGGCCGCGAGCAGCACCAACCGGGGCCGCAATCGCTTGCCCGGCGCGAGCAGCGCGTAGCGGATCGCCTCGCCGAGATCCGGCGGGCAGCCGTCGTCGAACCGGCTGTAGCGGTCGAGCGCCGCGTCGATCCGCGCGGCGAGCCGATCGGCAGCGGCAGCAGAGGCGACTTCGGCGGTGTCGGGCGTGGCCACGTTGGTTGGTTCAGGCGGGAGCAGCGAGAAGGCGGTGAAAAACTGGCCGAGCCAAGGGCACACGGTTCACCATCCATTCTAAAACAGGCGGTGTGGGCCGTCTATGTCGCCTTCGGCCCGCTGGCGCTTCGCCGGTTGCGGCGGTTGTATCGCTGGTGCGGCGGCGGCCGCGGGCGGCGGCCTTTTCTTCGAGCGAAGCGTGCTCCTGCTCGTCGAACGGTTCGGTGATCGGGTTGCCCTCGGCGTCCATGCCGGAGAGCAGCTCGATCTTCCGCTCGACGCGTTGGAGCAAATGGTGACACGATTTCAAGTGTTTCACGCCTTGTTCGTAGCGGGCGAGTGCATCGGAGAGACCCAGCTTGCCGCTCTCCAGCTCGTCGACGATCGCCTCGAGCTCGGCGAGCGACTCTTCGAACGAAGGCGTGGCCGCCAGTCGACATCGGCTGGATTTTTTTTGGCCACGGTGCAAAATCCTTCTGTCAACAGCTTCTTCGAGCGAGCTCGATCGCTTCGACGACGACTCGTGACCTGTGCCGTCTGCGAAGCGGGTCGCGATCGATTGCCCGACGCGCAGCTCGCCAGCGGAGCGGACCACGGCGCCGGTCTTTGCGTCTTGAGTGATGCTATAGCCGCGCTCCAGCACCGCCAACGGGCTGAGCGATTGCAGTTTGCCGGCAAGGTTGGCGAAGCGGCGCTGGCGATCGTGCAGCAGTCCCGCAGGCCCGCGGCTCCGCGGAGGGCGAGCTCGTCGAGCCGGCGGCTGCGATCGTGGACGATGTCGAACGGCCGGCGGAACGGGCGCTGCGACGCGAGGCCCTCCAGCCGCGAGCGGGCCAGTGTCAGTTGGCGCAGACTGGCGACTCGCAATCGCGATCGGTACTGCGTCAGCCGAGCAACGAGCTCTTCCGCGGCGGGGACGACGCGCTCGGCCGCTTCGCTGGGCGTCAGGGCGCGCACGTCGGCGGCAAGATCGGCGAGCGTGACGTCGATTTCGTGGCCGACTGCCGAGACGGTCGGAATCCGCGACGCGGCGATTGCGCGGACGACCGCTTCTTCGTTGAACGACCACAGGTCTTCGAGGCTGCCGCCGCCGCGGCCGACGACGAGCACATCGGGCGCCGGTTCGAGTCGGTTGGCGGCGCGGATGCCGGCGACGATTTCCGCCGCCGCGCCCTCGCCTTGGACGCGAGCCGGGATGATCAGCACGTCCACGCCGCGCCAGCGGCGACGCAGCACTTCGAGAAAATCGCGCACCGCCGCGCCGGTCGGGCTCGTGACGAAGGCGAGCCGTCGCGGGAAAGGTGGCAGCCGGCGTTTGCGAGCCGGGTCGAACAAGCCCTTCGGCCGCGAGCTTCTCGCGGAGCTTGCGCAGCGCGAGCTCCAGCGCGCCGACGCCCTTGGGCTCGATTTCGTCGACGACAAGTTGGTAGCTGCCGCGCGGCGCGTAGACGTCGAGATGGCCGCGGCAGAGGATTTCGAGCCCGTCGGCCAGTTCGAACTTGAGCTTCGACGCGGTGCCGCGCCACATCACGGCCCGGATCTGCGCCGAGGTCGTCTTTGAGCGTGAAGTAGCAGTGGCCCGACTGCGGGCGCGAGAAGTTCGACACCTCGCCAGAGACCCACACCGAGGGAAAGCCGCCTTCGACGAGGTCCTTGATGCGGGCAGTCAGCTCGGAAACGGTGAGCGTCTGCGGAGCGGCGGTGATGGTGGGGATCGACACGGTGGAAAACTAAACCGCAAGCGATATTGGTTGGCGGCACCAAGCGACGATCTCGCCAGGATACCAATCGCGGATTGCGGCGTCGATTCACGCGGCGCGTAAGGGGCGAATCGCTGGTTCAGCAAGCTGCGGACGATCTTGCTGGACCGGCGGCGGGGCGAATTGCGGCGGATCGACGACTTCGCCCGCTTTGCGCGGTGCCGGCAGTGGCCCAGGCTTCGGCTTCGGCCGTCAGGCAGTTGAGCAGCCGTTCGGTGCGGAGGCGAGCACGTTTCGAGTCCGGCGCGGTCCAGGTTGGCGGGGATCCACATCGGCGGGCCGACGACGGCGCGGGCCCGCGAGAACAGCCGCGGCACGGCGAAGCGGTCCCAGCTATTGGTCCGCCACGGCCGGTCGTAGCCGAAGCCCATCACCACCAGCGGAATCTGCAAGTCGCGAAGCGAGATAGACGGGCCCTTGGGCGAGTTGGCGTCGCGGGCCGCGGGGGCCGTCGGGCGTGATCGTGAGATGGTGCGTGCGGCTGCGCTCTTCGAGTTCCCAGACGGCCCTCGCCCCGCCGCGATAGGTCGAGCCGCGAACGCAGTCGAAGCCGAAGTGCCCGGCGATGCGGGCCAGGATGTCGGCGTCGCCGTGCTGGCTCAAGAGCATCGACAGGTGGCAGTGGCCGCGCGAGGGCGAGCGGCAGCAGGATGTACTCGTGCCAGAAGACGTAGATTCGCGGCCCTGCGATGCCGAGCACCGGGTCGACCGTGCGGTCGTAGAACGCGGCCCGCGTGTCGAGCGTTTGCATCCAGGCCGCGATGCCTTTGGACGCGGCCAGGCCGCCGAGCTTCGTGAAGAAGTCGCGGGTGCGGGGGAATCGGCGTTTTTTCTTGCGGCGAGGCATGGGATGCGCGTCCGTACAGGGTAGACTTAGCCGCGTCGCTTGCGACGCGGCCAAATTCAATCGCGCCACTCGCCGCGTGAAAACTTCGACGGCGGGGCCGGTCATGTAGACGTGGTTGTTTTCTTCATTCCATTCGATCGACAGGTCGCCGCCCGAAGGTGAATCGACGATGTTGCGGTCCGTCCGGCCCGGTGAGCACGCCGGCCACGCAGACGGCACAGGCACCGGTGCCGCAAGCCAGCGTTTCGCCCGAGCCGCGTTCCCACGTCCGCTGCCGCAATTCGCTGCGGCTGAGCACCTTCACGAATTCGAAGTTCACGCGCTTGGGAAATTGCGGATCGACTTCGAGCTTCGGCCCGACGCCGAGCACCCAGTCGTCGGTCAGTTCGTCAACAAAAGTGACACAATGCGGGTTCCCCATCGAGACGCAGGTCACGCGAAGCTCGCGGCCGGCGACGTTGATCGGCACGTCGACGACCGGCTCCACCGGCCCGGCGGGAGAGCGAAGATTCGTCGGAATTTCGCCCTGGGGTCAAGATCGGTTCGCCCATGTCGACGCGGACCGATTCGACGCTACCACGCTTGACGTGCAGCTCAAGCGTGTAAATCCGGCCGGCGGACTCGATGGAGAGCGGATTGCGGCGGGCAATGCCGTGGTCGTAGACGTACTTGGCGACGCAGCGGATGCCGTTGCCGCACATCTCGGAGGGGGAGCCATCGGCGTTGAACATCCGCATCTCGGCGTCGGCCCGGTCGGTGGGGCAGATCAGGATCAGGCCGTCGCCGCCGACGCCGAAGCGGCGGTCAGACATGCGGCGGGCGAGACCTGCGGCGTCGATCGGAATCGGCTCGGCAAAGCAATCGACGTAGAGGTAGTCGTTGCCCGCGCCGTGCATCTTGGTGAAGTGCATGGGGGAGGAGTCGGGATTCAGGATTTAGGGGAGAATTCGGCCATCGCCGATAGGAGGATCTGGATTCTATCAGGCATTGGCCTGACGGTAAGAGACAGTGTCCGCTACACCAAGTTCACGGCTCAGCCGGTGAGATCAAGGTTTGTGCCGCACTGGCCGGTGGCATCGCGGCTTTGGTGCGGGTGTTCGTCGTTTTCGTGGTTCTTGTCGGGCGGATGCTCCCACAGGCGGCGGCCGTCGGCGTCGCGCTCCGAGGCCTCCTGGTCTTGTTCCGTGGTGCCGATGCCGGCCGCCTTTTCGGAGCGCTCCACGCCGTCGAGGGCCCGCTCCCGCGCGGCGCCTTCGCGGCCGGTGCGTTCGGTTTCGCTGCCGCTGGTTTGCGAGAGGGGCACTCCGGCGGCGCTGCCGATCAATCCTCCGAGTGATCCGACGCTCATGGTCGACCTCCTTTTTCGTACGTGAGCCGCTCAGGCTGACATTCGTTCAAGGAGTCAGGCCGCAAAGCCTGACGTGCGTTATCGCGGCGGCACAACCCAAGGGTTGCCCGGCGCGGCCACAGCGGCCGCTCCCTGTCCGGCCTCCGTGCGTAGCTGTTCCAGCATTTGGCTGACGGCGGGAAACGCCTCGCGGTGTATTTGCGGATTGTCCCAGGTGCCGTCGACTTTGATTTGCAGGCCCTGCTCACTGATGTGACCGGCGACTGTCTTCCAAAGTGGGATCGGCAAGTCGGCCGGACCCACCAAAGTATAGAACGTAAGATTGAGTCGGCGGTCGAAATTCGTTTCGCCGTTGCCGTAGAGGCTCGCCGCGTCGCCCAGCAGATCCAATCGATTGAAATGGATGTGCTCGCCGCGGACGTCGAACTGCATATCGCAGCGGTCAAAAGCGGTGGAATCGGGCGTACGGTTACGGAGCACCTTGAGCATCGCGACCAACGGCGGCAATTGGTAGATGTTGGCGTTCACCACGTGCAGTTCTCCCTTGCCGTTGAGGGCGTAGGTCGACCTGCCGGCGCCGTCGAGCGAGAGCGTGCCAATGACCGTGCCCGTGAGGTCGTTCGGTCCGCCGAGCCGCTCGCGGGCAAAGCGGGCGAGGTCGACCGCGGCGAGGGAGACGTCGGCGTGGTAGCGCGGCTGGCCGGCGTGTTGCAGGGCGACGTCGGCGACAATGCTGCCTCCAAACGCGTCGGCCGTGAGACTGCGTGGCGGCTGGGCGAGTTTGGCCGTCGCGCCTTGTCCGAAGTAGCAAACGGCGTCGTCGCTCCAAAACGGCCCGTGGAAATTCGTCAGCTGCATGTCGTTCCAGATCAGCGAATCGATCGCCAGCTCGCCGTAGGAGGTGGCTGCTCGTCCGTCGCTGGTGCCCATCAGCCGGATGCCACCGGTGATGTTCTCCAGCGGCAAGTCGCCACGTAGTGCCGATTGGTGGCAGGCGAGCTGAATGTCCCACGCGGCGGCGATTGGCTCTCCTCCTCCTCCACGACGGGCAAAGCGGAGCGTCGAGCGATAGGCGTCAAAACTGCCGATCGGTCGCAGCCGATCGATCAACTTTTGCACGCCGGGCGGCATGGCGCCGACCAGATCCGGATCGAACGCGAGTCGATCGGCGTTGAGGCCGTCGAGCTGGAATTGCCAGCCACCGCCGGGCGCGGTTTGCCAATCGCCTTGCTGGACAGCGAACTCGGTGCGGCCGTGCAGGCCGCGGAGTTGCTTGAGCACGACGTGGCCATCGGTGACGTTGGCCTGGCCGTCGACCTGCTCGAATCGGTAAGGGAAGAACGTCGGTTCGACGGAGACCGACCGTTCTTGCGGCTGCAGCGAGACTTCGATCGTCGGCTTTTCCTGGCCGGGCTGACGGCTGACGTTGGCGGTGAAGTTGACGCGGCCTTGCGGGCGGAGATCGGCCCAGACTTGCTGCACTTGCGGCGTGAGCGCTTGCTTCAGGTTGTCGTCCAGCGGAATGTTGGTGCCCTGGAACACGAGCTTTACGTCGAGGCCGGAGTCGGTGACGTCCGATTCGCCCTGGCAGGTGACGACGCCCGCCCCTTGCCGATCGCGGCCGACGAGGTTCGAGAGCGTATAGTGGTCGTTGCGGCCGGTGACGACTCCACGAATCTGCTGAAGCGGATAGGGAAAGCGATCGTACTGGATCGCACAGTCGGCAAGCGTCAGGTCGAGCGATTTATCGCCACGCTGGGCGGCGGGATCATCGCGTTCGTACCGCCAGCGGAAGTCGATCTGTCCCTGGGGTCGGAGCGAGCGTACGAATAGCTGGGCTTTCTCGGGGAGTGCCGCGAGCAGTCGCTCGTGAATGGGGACGCCGCTGCCGGCGACTTCCACCCAGCCGGTCGGCTTGGGGAGCGGGCGGACGACACTGCCGACGGCGCTGGCGAGTTGAACGCCACTGGCCGCGGGACCATCGCCACCAAACGCGACGGCCCCTGCGCCGCCACCAGGACCAACGGAGATCGTCGGCATGACGAGCCGATCGAGCTTCGCCGTAATTCGAACGGGCCGGCCCGCCGCGATGCCGACGAGGTCCAAATCGAGCTGCATTGAGTTCGTCGCCGTCGAGCGAGTGAGCGAGACGGTACCGCGCGCTTGCTCGAAAGGATATGGAAACTTCTCGGTATCGGTAAGCGCGAGATCGTGGCAATGGGCCGTCAGTTCGGGCCGCCACTGGTGGCCGTCGAAGGTGAGCTGCAGTTTTGCGTCGACGATGCCGCTCGGGCGAAATCGCTGCCGCAACCGCTCGAGCCCCTCGGGAAGCGTAACCTGCAAGTCGTTATTGACCGAAAAGCCCTGGATGCGGGCGGCCAGGCCGAGCGGCGCACTGGCGGCCCAACCCTGTCGCTGGCAGGCAAGCGCGACGTCGGCGGCGCCCATTTTGCCGGTGAGGCTTTTTACGATGAGCTTTTGCGAATCGGCCTCGATCGCGGCGGCAAGCTCGGTGAGAGGCTGCGGCAAAAGCGGATGTCGGAGCCGACCGCGGCTGAGCGACGCCGCGGCTGACCACTGCAATGGCCCGTTGCCGGGAGTGCTGCGGGCGAGATGGATCGTGGCGTCGGCGCGGGCATAAAGCTCGACGTCGTGCAACTCGGATGGCAGCGGGCCGGGAATCGCGGCCACCAGCTCGGGAGAGACTTCGAGTGCACGGACGTCGATCGCCAGATCGAGCATGCCGTCGTCCGGGGAGATGGTGCCGGTAAATTTGAGTTCGCGCGTCGGGGCTCCGGAGATGGTGCCGGAGACGTTTAGCGAGCGGGAGGCAGGTTGCCCACTCGCTGAAGCGAGCTCGCTGGGGGAGATCGTGACGTCGATGCCGCGCAGCGAGAGCGGAGCGACGGCGTGCCGCGTGGCGTCTTCGAGGATCAGCGTCGCGTCTTCGATGAATCATGGGCGGCGTCTCGTCGCCGAACTTTGGCGGCGGGAAAAGGGCCGCGACATTCCAATGGCCGTCGGCTTGCCGGACAGCACGCAGTCGCGGGCGACGGACGACGATCTTGTCGAAATGGGCTTTGCCGGTGAACAGCTCATCGATGCGCACGTTGCCGGACAGGAACAGTTCGTCAATCGAGAGCACGGGTTGCGTGCCGCCGCCATCACGCGGCTCGGAGAGCGCGAGATTATTGAGGTACACGCCGCGGCCCTGCTCGAAGCGGGCGGAACCGACCTCGACGGCTAGGTTGCGGTAGTGGTCGGCAAAGCGGCGTTGGGCCTGACGACTGATCTGGTCGTCGAGATGCAGGTAGAGGTAACCCCCGCCAATAGCTGCCACTGTCCCCGCGAGGCAGCGCCCCACAGAAACATCGACCAACAGCAGTTGATGAGGCGGGTAAAAATTGTCTGGCTTCCTTTGCGGCTGGGGGCGGCGTTCGTTGCCATCAACCGGCGATCACCAGTCGACGATGGGCCAATCGCGCCGCGAGCGCAGGGTGCACCGCGAGCGCGAGGCGCGTCGGTATTTGGCGCGGGCACACGGATGCCTTAACCTGCTGCCGCGTCGCAATTTAGGGCCGCGGAGAGTAGAAGCGTGACGCCAAGGGGGTCAAGATGGCTTACGCAGTCAGGGAAGTTTGCGGCACCTACGTCGAACGGGAGATTTGCACTCGGCCGTCGACACGTCCGGCGCTTACGCCGCCCGGTAGATTGAACAAACCGCCGTCGCCCTCCCTGCAAATGAGCGTCGCGAGCTGCCACCATTCGTCGAAGCCCATGTTTTGCAGCGGCCAACCCGCGGTGTCCCAGGCGAATTTGCAGGCCTCGCGGACCAAGATCGGTGGTTCCGCCGCCAGAGCAGAACAGTCGACGAAGATGTTACCTGGCGAAATCGTCATGCCGCGGTCGCAGAGGATGCGAGCCAATCGAGCGATCAACTGCTGGGATTCTTCCGCCTGGGCTGCCAGTCGTAGAAGTGCCGGGTCGACGTCGGCGTTGTACTCCGCTCTCAACCGGGGAAGCAGGTCGTGGCGGAGGCGGTTGCGGGTGAAACGCGGGTCGGCGTTGGTCTCGTCGGAGCGGTAATCTTGGCCGATCGATTCGAGATACTTGAGTACGTCGGCGCGGCGAACCGCCAGCAGCGGGCGGACTAAGGTTACCGATGGGGATAGCGGCCGATTTCGCGGCATTCCCGCCAGGCCCGCCACGCCCGTGCCGCGGATCAAGCGGTGGAGCACCGTTTCGACTTGATCATCGGCCGTGTGGGCGACGGCAACAAACCGTGCGCCGAGCCGTTCGGCCGTCTCGCGGAGGAAACTGTATCGGGCATCGCGGGCGGCGGCTTCAAGGCCGTCGCCTTGCTCGGCGGCGCGGGCCGGAACGTCGCAGCGGCCGACCTCGAGCGCAACGTTCAGCCGATCGCAACATGCGGCCAGCCACGCTTCGTCGGCCGAGGCATCGGCCGGGCGGAGTCCGTGGTTGAGATGGGCTGCAAACAGCCGGCCCGATCCGCCGTAATGTTGCTTTGCGGCCAGCGCCGCCCGCAGCAGGGCCATGCTATCGGCTCCGCCGGACACGGCGAGCACGACGTGCACGTCGCGCCACTCGGCCGCCGGCCAAGCGTGGGCGAACGCAGTTTCGAGATGCATCGGCTCCTGGCTCATGAGTGGCGAACCGTGGCGGTTCGAGCGGACGGGAAACTTTGCCGGTTGAGCAGCTCGGAGAAACGACGAACGGCGCGGTCACGCCGGCGCTGCGAATTGGCAAAGCCGCGCCGCCGATGAGTTCCGGTTGCGGGCGGAACGACATTTGATATCATATAGGATTATTCATCGGAAATTCATCTTGGCAGCCGATCGACGGAAGATTTTCCGCGATTGGCGGCCGAACGCCGAACCGGGCCAGGCGGCTGGGTTGGGCGTGCGATTGGCGCCGTGTGCGGCGCGAAGTTGATTCGACGTGTTTTGATCGGCAGTCAGCGATGGCTGTTGGGCAAAGCGCAGGGCGACGAAGGTTAGTTTGTGAATGGGTTCAAGTCAGTCATTGACCACTTTTGACATGCGTGGGTTTCACTCCTTGTTAGCTGCCTGGGCGACCTTGGGCGCCGTGTTGCGACGACTGTTTGCGGCAGGTGCTCTGGTGGACGATCCTGTTCGTCGGGCTACGGAACCCCTGATGTTCGAACCGTGGCATCGTGTTGTCCGCCGGGTGGGCCATCCCTTCGGGGCCGGACGGAGGGCGCGTGCCTGGGCTGGGTTTGCAACAAGGCTGGGGATTCCAACCAGTATTGTCACGGGCGATCGCGATTGGAACGAGGAAGGGCCGAATTGGACGGCGGCAAGCCGCAGCCACCTTGTTCGATTTCGCCGCTCGAAGTGGACCAATGGCTGAGGGCAGCGCGCTTGGATAGCGCTCGGCTGCCGCCATCATTTCTCAAACACTTGAATCGTGTCTGCGGTGGTCGACCAGTGGCCGACCACTTGGAGGTATTCGGCCCGGACTCCGTCGGGCCGTGCAGGCTCCCTCTGTGCCCAACCGCTTGCGGGCTGTCCGTTGTGTTTTGCGCGTTGGCGCTCGTCGTCGCGGTTTGGCGATCCGCCGGCTGCGCTCGCGGGCGTACATCGCCAGGGAGTCATCACTGTGCCCACCAGTTTTGCCTTGTCATTGTTTGCTCAAACCCCGTCGGATGCGGCGAGTCCTTGGACCATCGTCATCGTGGCGGCCATCTCAGCCGGGATGGGCATGGCCGTGTTCAAGCTCTTGGGGTATCTGCGAAAGCGCGACGCCGAACGAGAAGCGCAGATGATCGTGGAAAAGGCCGAAATCCAGGCCCACGCCCGCCACAAGGAGGCCGAGGTCGAGGCCAAGGAGATGGCGCTCCGCGAGAAATCGAAAGTCGAAGAGCAGCTCAATGAGGCGCGGCAAAAAATCTTCGAGCGCGAGCGGCAGCTCGACAAGCAGCAGGACATGGTCGCCCAACGGAGCGACCAACTGCAAAAGCAAGAGAAAATGGTCGAGAGCAACCAGCGCAAGCTGGCCGAGAAGATGGAGGACGCCAATCGTCGCCAGGGCGGAGCTCGACCACCTGCTCGACATCCAGCGGCAGACGCTACACAAAGTGAGCGGCATGAGCGCCGACGAAGCCCGCGATCAGCTGCTGGCCCAACTGAGCCGCGAATTGGCCAACGAGCAGGGAGCTCTGATCATGAAGCGGGAACGGGAGCTGGCGGAAGTCTGCGACGCGAAAGCCCGCGAAATGCTGATCACCTCGTTGCAACGGTTCGCCGCCGCCCACACGGCCGAGGCGACCACCAGCACGGTCGACATTCCCAACGACGAAATGAAGGGCCGGATCATCGGCCGCGAAGGTCGCAACATCCGCGCCTTCGAGAAGGCGACCGGCGTCGACGTGATCATCGACGACACGCCGGGCGTGGTGATCGTCAGCGCGTTCGATCCGGTCCGCCGCGAGATCGCCCGCGCTTCGCTCAACAAGCTGATTGCCGACGGCCGCATCCATCCCTCGCGGATCGAGGAGCTGGTGGCGGAAACGCAAAAGGAAGTCGAGAACAACATTCGCCGTTACGGCCAGGAGGCGGTGCAGGAAGCGCAGGTGCATGGTTTGAAGGAGCAAGTGATTCAGCTGCTGGGCCGGCTCCACTATCGCACCAGCTACAGCCAGAACGTGCTGCGGCATTCGATCGAAGTGGCGTTCGTGGCCAGCATGATGGCGGAAGAGATGGGCTACAACGGCGACCTGGCTCGCCGGGCCGGTTTGCTGCACGACATCGGCAAGGCGGCCGACCACGACATGGAGGGCGGCCACCCGCAGATCGGCGCCGATCTGTTGAAGCGTTACGGCGAAGGGCCGGAAGTGGTCCACGCGGCGCTGGGCCACCACGACGACATCCGCCCCGACATGCCCTACACCGTGCTGGTCGCAGCGGCCGACGCCTGCAGTGCGTCGCGGCCGGGCGCGCGGCGCGAAACGCTTGACCGTTACATCAAGCGGATGCAAGAACTCGAAACCATCGCCACCGGGTTCGAAGGCGTGGAGCAGGCGTTTGCCATCCAGGCCGGCCGCGAGGTTCGCGTGATCGCCAGCACCAGGAGCACGACCGACGAGTCCGCGGCCAAGATCTGCCGCGACATCGCCACCGCGTTCGAGCAGCAGCTAACTTATCCGGGCGAGATCAAGGTGACGATGATCCGCGAGAGCCGGTTCACCGAAACGGCAAAGTAATGGTCCGCAGTCCGCTCGTCCGTGGTCAGTTGACAACGGGCTACGGACACCGGACGAAGGACGACTCTGTGCGAATCCTCTTCATCGGCGACATTGTCGGCAAACCGGGACGCGAGATCGTCGAGCGGGCGGTCCCGGGCTTGGTGCGCGAAGAGCAGCTCGACCTGGTCGTGGCAAACGCGGAGAACGCGGCCGGTGGCTCCGGCATCACGCCGGCGATCTACCGCGAACTCGTGCGGGCCGGGGTCGACGCGATCACGCTCGGCGACCACATTTACCGTCGCCGCGAGATTTATTCGGTGCTCGAAGGCGAGCCGAACATCGTGAAGCCAGCGAATCTGCCGCCCGAATCGGTCGGCCGCAATTGGGCCGTCGTCACGGCCCGCAACGGCGAGCGGGTGGGGATCTTCTGCGCGTTGGGGCGACTGTTCATGAAGCCGGTCGACAGCCCGTGGCACGCGGCCGACCGCGTGCTCGGCGAAATTCCCGGCGACGTGCGCGTGCGGCTGGTCGATTTCCACGCCGAGGCCACTAGCGAAATGCAGCAGATGGGCCGTTACCTCGACGGCCGCGTGAGCGCGGTGCTCGGCACGCACACCCATGTGCCGACCGCCGACGAGTGCATCTTGCCGGGCGGCACCGCGTTTCAATGCGACGTCGGCATGACCGGTCCGTTCGAGAGCATCATCGGCCGGCGGATCGACCGCGTACTGGAAACTACGCTCACGGGCCTGCCGACCGAGTTCGACGTGGCGACCAGAGACGTGCGGCTCTGCGGCACGATCGTCGAGGTCGACGCGGCGACCGGCCGGGCAACCGCCGTGCGGCGAATTTGCGTCACGGAAGCGGACTTGCCGCGGTTGGAATCATTGGTCGCGGAGTAAAACCGCGACCACCGGTCGCGGCTTTCTGGCGGTCCTGGGACGGTTCCCTCGCGTGCATTCGTCGCCCATACTGAGCTACCTTTGTAAGTGTCCCGAGGTGCGTCATGTCAAATTTGCTGGTGCTGCCCGATCTGCGCGAGATGATCGCCGAGAACGACGCGGCGGGGCTTGCGCAGGTGGTCACCGAGCTGCACCCGGCGACGATCGCCGACTTTAGCGAAGGGCTCTCGGTCGAGGAAACCTGGCAGCTGATGGACCACGCGCCGGTGGCGCGGCAGGCGGAAATTCTCTCGTTCTATCCGCCCACGAAGCAGGTCGAAATGGTGACCGGCGCGGGCCGGCACTTGATCTCGAAGCTGCTCGAAGCGATGCCGCACGACGACCGCGTCGAAATGCTGCGGCAGCTCGATTCAGAAGTAGTCGAGAGATCTGCTGCCGCTGGTCGCCAAGGCCGATCGCGAAGATATTCGCCGGCTGCTGTCGTATCCGGAAGACAGCGCCGGCGCGATGATGACGACCGACTACGCCTGGCTGCCGCGAGATTTGTCGGTGGCCCAGGCGATCGAGGACTTGCGCAAACAGGCGTCGGACAAGGAGACGATCTACTACATCTACGTGCTCGACGAGAATCGCCGGATGCTGGGCTTCGTCTCGTTGCGGAATTTGATCCTGGCCAAGCCGGCAGCGATGGTCGACGACATCATGCAGCCCGAGGTGATCTCGGTCCGAGTGGATGCCGACCGCGAGGAAGTCGTCAAAACCGTGCGGCGGTACGACTTCCTGGCGATTCCGGTGGTCGACGAGCAGCACCGGTTGGTGGGGATCATCACGCACGACGACGCGATCGACGTGGTCGTGGAAGAGGCCACGGAGGACGCGCTCCATTTGGGCGGCGTGTCGGCGATCACTGAAAGCTACCTTGAAGCGCCGTTTGTCACCATCTGGCGGAAGCGGGCGGTTTGGCTGGCTTGTTTGTTTGTTGCCGAGTTGTTGACTTTCACCGCGCTGACGCAATTCGAGACGGCGATGAAAGCGGTCGTCGTGCTGGGGATGTTTTTGCCCTTGGTGATCTCGACGGGCGGCAACTCCGGGTCGCAGGCGGCCACGCTGATTACGCGGGCTCTGGCCGTGGGCGACGTCAAGCTGACCGACTGGTGGCGCGTGCTGCGGCACGAGCTGTTGATGGGGCTTGCGCTGGGGTCGACGCTGGGCGTGATCGGCTTTGGCCGAGCCTGGCTGACCCCGAAGTCGGTGCTCGACGGGGCCAGATCCGTTCTTGATCGGCGCTGGTGGTCAGCCAATCGGTCGCCTGCATCTGCCTGTGGGGAACGCTGCTGGGCTCGTTGCTGCCGCTGGTGTTCAAGCGGCTCGGAGTCGACCCCGGCTATGCGTCGAGCCCGTTCGTGGCGACGTTCGTCGACGTGACGGGGATCGTGATCTATTTCTCGTTCGCCGAGTTGTATCTGTTGTGACGACTGGCAACGTGAAAACGCCCGGGGAAACAGACCGAAATCTGCCGGAAATTCAGCCGAAATCATTGACATTTTGCCGACATTCCCTCATGCTAGGAGGTGGGTGCCACGATGCGTTTCGTGGCGCTCGATTAACTGACCTTCCTTGGGTATCGCTAATCACGCGTTCCGACATCTTCGCTCCGTCCGGCCGCCGCGGCACAGTGGGGGTTCTTCTCGCGGCGGCGGCGCTACCCATTCCAGACATCGGAATCTCCCTCTAGAGACATTGCCTAGAAACGCTGTACTATGATTCGCAAATTTGAGTGTGCTCTGATTCTCGCGTGCCTTCTCGCGGCGCTGTTGCCAGCCGGTGCGTCGGCAGAAGATCGCTCCATCGATGGCATCGGAAATAACTTGGTTCACTCGACGTTGGGGCGCCGCGGGCACGCAACTGTCCGCGCATCTCGCCGATCGGATACGGCGACCTGATATCGTCGCCGGCAGGCGCCAGCCGGCCTAATCCGCGCGAGATCAGCAACGTCGCGATCGCGCAAACCGTGATGTTGCCGAACAGCCACGAAATGACCGACTGGGTGTTTCAATGGGGCCAGTTCGTCGATCACGACATCGACCTGACCGGCGCCGCTAGTCCGGCCGAGAGCTTCAACGTCAGCATCCCTACCGGCGACCCGATGTTTGATCCGGCGAGCACCGGCACGCAGATCATGCCGTTATCAGCGGTCTCATTACGATCCGGCCACCGGAACCGGACTTGGCAATCCGCGGCAACAGGTCAATGAAATCACTTCTTATCTGGATGGATCCGTGGTTTACGGCTCCGACGCGGCGCGGGCGCTGGCTTTGCGCGAGCTGAGCGGTGGCAGACTGTTGACGAGCCCGGGCAATTTGCTGCCGCTCAACACGATGGGGCTGCCGAACGGCGCCGGCGCGGGCAGTCCTGCCGACTTCTACGTGGCGGGCGACGTACGCGCGAATGAGCAAATCGGCCTAACCGCTATTCAGACGTTGATGATGCGCGAGCACAATCGCTTGGCCGACGACATTGCCGCGGCGAACCCGCTCTGGTCGGATGAGCAGATTTATCAGCGTGCCCGTAAGCTCGTCGGAGCGGAGATTCAATCGATCACGTATCACGAGTTCTTGCCGACGCTGTTGGGCCCGACGGCGCCAGACGCGAACGCTACGTACGACCCCAACGTCGACGCGTCGATACTCAATGAGTTCTCGACGGCGCTTTACCGCGTCGGCCACACGATGCTCTCGCCCCATTTGATGCGGATGACCAACGACGGGACGCCCGCCCCCGGCGGAGACGTCGCGTTACGGGACGCGTTCTTTCAGCCGCAGAACCTGGCCGGGACAAATGAGCTCGATTACTTCCTCAAGGGCTTGGCTTCCGACCAGCAGCAGGAAGTCGACATGCACATGGTCGACGAGGTCCGCAATTTTCTCTTTGGCGATCCGATGGCCGGTGGGTTCGACCTGGCCGACGCTCAACATCCAGCGCGGCCGCGATCATGGGCTGGCCGACTACAACAGCGTGCGGACGGCCTTTGGGCTCGATGCTGCAACGTCGTTTGCGGACATCACGCCGACCCGGCCATCCAGTCGGCACTCGCGTCGCTTTACGGCGACGTGAACGACGTCGACCTGTGGGTTGGAGCGATTGCCGAAGATCATGTGCCCGGCGCCGCGGTGGGCGAGCTGATTCTGACCGGTTTGCGCGAACAGTTCACTCGACTCCGCGACGGCGACCGCTTCTGGTATCGAAACGACTCGGCCCTATCGCCGGACGACGTCGCCTGGCTCGACTCGCTGCGGTTGTCCGACGTCATCCGCCTGAACACGTCGATCACGAACATCCAGAGCAACGTGTTCCTGATGGTGCCCGAGCCGGGCACGATCGCACTCGGATTCTTCGCGCTCGTTTCGGTCGGGCTGATTGGTCGGCGACGCGCGTAGTCGCTGTTTCAAGAGAGTTCTGTCTCACTCGCTCAACGTGCTGCTGGCGGGCGGCGGTTCGACTGCTTTCGCTTCGCCCGCGGGTTTGTCGGTTTGCTTCGCTTCCGGCGGGGTCCGCTCGCCGGTGAATTCCATCGTACCGGTGTTGCCGCCGAAGTCGAATTCGTTGCTGCCGGCGATCTTGTTGCCGCGCGGCTTGCCGTGGTAGACGACCTTGAAGTCGAAGTCGTCGCCTTCGCCCGAGGAGATTTCCCAGGAGAGCTCGCCGTCTTTGAGCGTGAGGTCCTTCGCTGCGCGCTCGCCGAACGGGCTGACGTAGTCGCCGTGCAGCTTGTCGCCCTCCTTAGTGATGGTGAGCTGCGGCTCGATCACGCCCTGCGGCGTTTCGAGCTTAAGTTTCCACACGCCCAGCACGTCGGCCACGTCGACAGTGCGCTTGGCGTGCCACTCGAACTCGCGCGGCCCGTCGCCGAAATCGACGCCCACCTTGCCGACAATGTCGTCCGGCTCGGCCTTGCCGTCGAAGTGCACGGTGAACTGGTTGCCGTTGAACTCGCGCTTGGAAATGAACGAGAGCCGGTTGTCGGCGAACTTGGTCTCTTCGACGTCGGTCGTGTTGTTGAAGGCGGTGTATTTGCCCGTGAGCTGTTTGCCGTCCCATTTGAGTTGCAGCGAGAATTCAGCCGGGTTGTCGTTCAGCGCATACTCCCACTTCCAGGAACCGCTCGGATCGACCGGAACGGATTTCGCCGCGTCGGCCACTTCTTCGGCCGTAGCAATCAATGAAAGCACGCCATGCAGCAACAACACCGCCACCGGGATGAATCGCCCGCCGTTCATGCAATTCCTCGTTTGTGGATCCAAGAGAATGGAGGGGGCAGCCACACCCGTACGGCGGGGCGCGGCGTTGGTCGGCGGTACGATTCTACCACACGCCGACCGCGACTCCAGCCTCTTGCCGAGAAAAAGCCCACCGGAAATGACGGGGAAGCGACGGCGATTAAGGTGCCAATTTGCCGATGAAGCCCGCCGTGGTGAACACCGATTCTTTGATCGGATCGATGAATTTCACCGCGCTGATCGAGTCGTAGCTCATCAGGATGTAGCGGGAGCCGAGCGAATCGGGGTTCGTCCGCTCCAAGAGCAGCTGGTCGTCCTTGATCATGAAGCTCTTGAACGGGTTCGCCTCGTTGAGCGAGTTGACCATCACGCCGCGTTTCGGAATGCCCGCGGGCCAATTGGCAAACGTCGCCTTCCAGGTGTTTTCGTTCGACATGGGGGCAATTCGCCGAATATCGAGTAGGTGGGACGGTCAACCGTATCACGCGGGACCGCGTGGCGAAACACACCGCTTGACACAGTGCTGCTAGATGAAAATTGCCCCGACGACCGGTGAGCCGACGGGGCACGTGATTTTGTCCTGATTCTGCGACCTGGTCGCGTGGCACGTTAGCGAGTCTTAACACCGCTGGTTTGTCGGGCGGCGACTTCGGTCTTTTCGTTGGGGGCCCGGCCGAGCTCGAGCACTTCCTTCGGGTTCGACGCGGTGGCTTCGTTGCCGTTGTAGGACTTTGCCTGGGCGAGCTTGCCGTCTTCGTTCCACCAGCGCCAGTCGCCAATCAGCGAGCCTGCGCGGTAATTGCCAACCGCGGCCTTCTGGCCGTTCTCGTGCCACCAGACCCAGACGTCGCTGGGCAAGTCGTCGACGAATTCGCCGGTGGCGGCCACTTGGCCGTTGGCGTACCAGTAAGTGAACGTGCCGGAGCGTTTGTCCATTTGGTAGAACCCTTCGACCTGCAATTGTCCGCTCTCGAACCACATTTTCGACGGCCCGTGGTGGAGGTCGCTGCCTTGCGATTCGTATTCGGCGAGCTGCACGCTCCAGAAATTATCCGGCGTTTTCTCGACGGTGGTCGCGGCCAGGAACATTTCTTCCGACTGCTTGGTCTTCTCGCCTTTGCGATTCCTGGGGCGAGGATAATAGGCCGTCTTGGTAATGATCCGGCGGCCCTCGACGTAAGTGGCGATCCGCTTCAGCTCGCCGGTCTTGCTGTCGGCTTCGAGCACGTCGCCGACCGGTACGCCGTGATCGTAGCTCGCCTGGCGATAGATTTTGCCGTTGGGGAGCCAGGTCATCACCAATCCGTTGCGTTTGCCTTCGGTGAGCGAGACCTGCATGACCTTGTTGTTGTCGGCGTCGACAATCAGCCATTCGCCGTCCATCACGCCGTCGGTGAAGTTCGCCTGCGACGTGAATGGCGGCTTGAATTTGTTGAACGGAAACTGGTTGAAGATGGGCGAGTCGTTGCGGCCAAGCCAGCGGGTCCAGCTGCCGACGCGCTGGCCCATGTCGTACTGCCCTTCGGCGACGATCGTCTCGGTGGGCGAGTGAAGTCTCCACACGCCGTGGTTAACGTAGTTGCCGTTGGCGTCGAGCGTCACTTGGCGCTCGATCCTGATCTTGCCGTCGGGATACCGTTCACGGATGACTTCGACCACGTCACCGGCGGTGAGGGTCGGCTGCAGCACTGACCGCGTCGTCGTCCATGTGCGCGGCCGACGCGGCGCTCGAGAAAGTCTGCGGGACGTGCAGTTGCAGACCGTCCTCAGCCGAGGCGACCAGTTGTTGACCTGCGACAAAGATGGCGACGGCAACGCATTGCGAAACCGTGCGGTTCAATCCGGTAAAGCGTGACATGTTGAGTTTCCTTGCGTCGTGGTTCTGCCCCGACAGAATTTGCGGCCGCGGCGGCTAGTCCTGGCCGGGAGATTCGTTCAACTCCAGTCCCTACCATCGAATCGGTGGTATTCTTCGCTCACTTTGGCTTCTGCGAAACAATCAGCCAGCTCGCCGCGACCGGCAGAGGTTCGCTGACCGGCAACTCCTACCCAGTCCGGCAAAGCATCGGCATAAAAAAGGGTTGCCAGCGTCGCGGATGCACTTGCCGGCAGTTGCTAAATCCGGCGACGGAGCGATCAACATCGCCAGCGTGTCACGTGATGTGCTGGCAGTGGCGTCACCAGTTGAGGCCTGTGTAGATATTGACCCCGCTCGCGCCGACGGAGGTGCCGGAGAAGTAGGCCATCCAATCGCTCTGCCAGCGTTGGTATTCGGCAAGTACTCCGATAAACCAGCTGTGGTCCTCGCAAGGGCCGAAGCGACGGCGGTATTCCAAGCCCCAAGCCAGCTCGGCGATCGACATCGTGTCGTTGTGGGTCGAAGGGAGGAGGACTCCCGTCGTGTCGCGCCAGTCGCCGAGCAAGATCGAGTACCGTGCACGGGCAATCGCGCCCAGCTCGGCCTTCTCGGTTTCGATCAGGCCATAGTAGCCATCGAGAAACATCGTTGCCCCGGCGCCTTCGAATCTTGAGTAGGTGTCGTCCGACAACTTAAACTCGAGCACGCCACTGGACGGTCCGCCGCCGAACGCGAACTCCGTGCGATCAACGAACACCCGTTTGTACAGATCGAGGTCGAACGTGCCCATGTTGAGTTGGACGTCGTCGGCCGGCGTTTCGGCATCTTGCGCGAGGCCCCAAAACCGGGCGCGAATTCCAATCCCCTCGGGATCTTCGTATCCCAGGATCAGCCGTATGGCGAGTGAGCTTTTGTCATCCCATCGGCCGAATTGCCCGTCGGTAATTCGCGTGACGGTGGGAATCAACTCGACGGCGGCTGTCCAACTGCTCGTGCGGCCAGGCTCATGGGGCGGCAGGCACCAGCCGTCGTTTGGCGGCGGAGCGACGAATTCGGTCGGGCCTTGCGGCAAGGGGTAATTCGAGGCCGCATTCGCCGGCGGAATCACGGTTGGTCCGGCCATCGGTGCCGTGGTGGTTGGCAGGCCGGCATAAGCCGCCTGTTGGACCGCTGTTGCAGGCGGCGCATAGCGTTGTTCGAGGGTCGCGAACTGTTGCTCAGCCGGCGTCGCTTCGTGGAATTGAGCGCACGCCGATCTCAGTCGCCCCAAGTACTACGGCGGTAGTCAAGAAAAACCGCAGCCAAGTGCCGGCCATAGATTACTCCGCTGGGGCGTGAGGGAGAGCAATTCGGCGGAGACTAGCAATTCGGCAGCGGCCCGCCCAGAGAAATTACGGCGATTGGGGGCCGCGATGGCCCCGCAATCGCCGAATGGTTGCTAGCGTTCGGTAAGTGGGCACAAAACCGGCACGCTATTTGACGTGCTTCAACGCTTTTTCGAGTTGCTTGTCGAGCCCCGCTTGCAGGCCGGCCGTCACGGCGGCGGTAGTGAGCCGCTTGGCGTTTTCCGGCGAGACGTCGCAGATCACGTTGACCAGCACCAGCTTGTCGCGCTCTGAGGCGATGACGAACACGCCCTTGATCGCGCCGTCGGCGCGGACGGCCGACACTTGCACGCTCTTGTCGCCGTCGTGAGCGCGCAACAAGCTCTCCCACCCGCCCGACTGCAATTGCTGATCGTAGTGGGCGCTCACGCTCGCCTGCTCTTCGGTTGCGTTCTCGAGGCCGTCGTAGGCGCGAACGCGGACGCTCTTGACCACATCCCTGGCGATGCCGACGAACTCGCGGGCGGCAGCCGCTTTCTCGGCGGCCATCTGAACTGCCTGGGAGCCCTCTTTGGCTTGCGGCGATTGGCCGAGTGCGTCGACGACGCCGGCCAGGGCCGCGTCGCCAATGCCGAACAGATCGCCGAACATGGCGGCGCCAAGGTCGAATTCAACGTATTTCTTGGCCGAGCCGGGGTGATTGAACTCGATGCGCCCCAGCGTGTCGGACGACTTCGGCGCGGTTTCCTCGGCGTTTGCCGCGGCGACGCCGACGTACAGCAGGACCGCCGCGAAGGCACCCAGCGTGCCAGCACGGCGAGCCGCGAAAGACGAAAACGGGGACATAATCTCCTCCTTTTGCTGAAATGGCGAGGTGGGACGCAAATCCCGACCGCACGGTCGGCTAAGCGGGTATTCGCCGAGCAACAACGAATATTGGGAGACAGCGAACATATTTACGAGTCGGAAACTCGACGACAGCCAATGTGACGCCGACCGAGGGTAGTCGCGATCTCTCAGCCGGGATTCGTAGATGCGACGCGAGCCAATGAGCAATACAATGCATACTATGTGGCTATTGTCCGATATTCCGGTCATTCGCCAAAGCCGTAGGAGCCCCAAACAGTGTACCGACTGATATTTGGCATCGCATCGCTCTCGCTATTGACGGCAAATGCCGCTATCGCTCAAGCGACGGCCGATCCGCCGATCCGCACGATCGAGCTGTTCAACGGCAAGGATTTCGACGGGCTCAAAATCTATTTCGAGGAAGCGTCGGTCAATGCGGCCGACATTTGGCGGGTGGAGGAAGGGATGTTGCGGGCGACGGGCGTCGGCAAGGGATACATTCGCACCGACATACCCTACGCCGACTACAAGCTGCGGCTCGAATGGCGCTGGCCGAAGGGACCGGGCAATAGCGGTGTGATGCTCAACATCGTCAACGGCGACGCGCTTTGGCCGAAAGGGTTTGAATGCCAATTGGCCAGCGGGCGGGCGGGCGACTTCGCTTCGTACGTCGATGCCCGCAGCAAGGAAGAAATCGTCAGCCGAAACCCGTCGGGCTATAGCACTGGCCGGTTACCGAAAAGGGGACCATCCGCCGAGAAGCCGCTCGGCGAGTGGAACTCGCTCGAAGTGGTCGCCCAGGGCGACACGCTCGCGGTTTGGGTGAACGGCACGGAAGTGAACCGGATGACTGGCGTCGTGCCAGCGGCGGGGATGATCGCCCTGCAAGCCGAAGGCACGCCAATCGATTTCCGCAACATCACGCTGACGCCGCTCCCGCGAGCGAAGGACCTGCACGCGCCGATGCCGAAGGAATTCCAGTGAGCGTGGGGCCGAGCGGCGTGTTGTCGCGATGATTCACCGATGCGATCGGCGTTTCCGACAGAGCAGGCCGCCAAAGGCCGCGAGGCACGCGAATGCGATTCCGCTTGGCTCGGGAACCGCGCGGCTAATCGAAGCGCCGCCGCTGCCGAGCGTCGTGCCAAAATGCGCTCGCCAAACGTCGTAGTCGTCGGCGTCGATGACTTTGTTGCCGTTGCCGTCGGCGGAGAGATCGGTCGTGGTGCCCAACGAGTTGCGCCAAACGGTGTAGTCGGCGGCCGAGACCGTGCCGTCGCCGTTGTAGTCGCCGAGCGCGGGCGACGGCACATTGAGTTCGATGCCGTAGAGCGATTTGCCCGCGGCGATGAACAGTGTTCGGCCATCGGCACCGCCAAATTCGACGTTTGTCGGATCCTCGGCGGTCGTGGCGGGGGCGAGCACGGGCATTGCCAATTGGAATAGCGCCTGGCCGGCGGGGTTCCAGGCCCAAACCGCGCGGTTTGCCGCGGCATACAGATTGCCGGCGCGATCGATCGTCAACCCGTCGGGACTATTGTTCGGGCCCATCGTGGCGAATTGGCGTTGGTTCGAGAGCGTGCCATCAGTGGCGACATCGTAGGCCATGATCCGTTTCTCGCCTTCCACGGCCAGGTACAGCGTCTGTCCGTCGGGCGAGAGTATGATTCCGTTCGGATTGTTGAAGCCGGTGAGAATCCGCGCCAACGATCCGAGCGGATTCAGATAGTAAACCGCTTTCGTCTTCCCGCGACCATCGTAGTCGGGATCGGTGAAATAGATGCCGCCTGCGGCGTCGATTACCAGATCGTTGGGGCCGTTGAACATCGTTCCATTGAAATCGGTAGCCAGCGCCGTCTCGACGACGCTGACGTTCGCGGCCGAACGACGCGCAACTTGGCGTCGTTCGCGTTCTGCGGCAACGACTTGGCCGTTGCCGTCCATGAACAATCCGTTCGCGCCGCCAGACGCTCCATCGACCAGCGAAGTCAGGCCGCTGGCAATGTCGTAGCGAAAGATGCGGCTGGGATTCGTTGCCGGCTGATTGGCGGGACCGAGATCGGTAAATAACACGCCGCCCGCGCCGTCGTAAAGCGGTCCTTCGGTGAATCGGAGACTGAAACCGTCGACGACGTTGGGCGTCAGTTTCGTTGGCGTGGCTCCGGGAGGCACGATTTGGGCATCGGCGCGCGAGCACACACTCGCAATCAGAGCGATCGCAATGAGCAGTCGGCGTCGAATCATCACACTCCCATCGATTGGGTCTCGGCCACGCCATTCTATCACACCGAGATTGGCGGCGGAGTTGTTCCGACGCTATTTCTCAGGCCGATGCTGCGGATCGAGCCAACCGTTGTCCTTGAGCCAGTCGGCCATGCGATCGGGCCAGCCTTTGAGCGTGGCCAGCTCGGAGCGGTGGCCCATGTTGAAGGCGTGGCCGCCGTGGGCGAAGATGTGAGCCTCCACCGGGGCGCCGGCGGCACGATACTTGTTCACCAGATCGACCGTCGGCTCGATGTGGCCGCGGTCGTCGTTCGCGCAAACAATGAACAGCGGCGGCGAATCGGCGGGGACCTTGTCTTTCGGAATGCCGAGCGGGCCCGGGTACACGACCATCTGGAAGTCCGGCCGGCCGTTCAATCGATCGATGGGATCGGCGGCTTGCGGATCGCCTTCGCCGGAATCGTAGGCCACGAGCGCGACCACTTCGCCGCCGGCCGAAAAGCCCAGAATCCCGACGCGCTTCGGATCGACGTGCCACTCGCTGGCGCGACTGCGGACCAGCCGCATCGCCCGATACGCATCTTGTCGGGCGTGCGTCTCAATTTTGTATGGCGACCCAGGCTCGCGGGCGAGTCGATACTTGAGCACAAACGCGGCCACGCCCAGCTGATTGAGAAACTCCGCGGCATCGCGTCCTTCGGCGTCGAACACCAGCTCGCGGTGCCCACCGCCGGGAACCACAACGACCGCCGCGCCCGTCGCCTTGTCGGCCGGAGGGAGAAACACCGTCAGCGACGGATTGTGAATATTGCGGACCCAATAGTCCTTGGCCTCTTCCGGCTCGTCGCGGCGCGACTCGAAGCCGGGCGCCCCTGGGGCCAAAGCGGGATTTGTTCCGCCGCTTGGGCCACCAAAGCCATCGTTGCGACGCAAGTTACAGTACAAAACGCGAGCCGCCAGAACATGGTTGGGGTCCTTCAAGGTGTGGCGTTGCTGGGAACGACGACTTTGGCGAGAATTGGATTATACACGGAATATGCCCCGGTAGCTCAGCTGGATAGAGCATGGGATTTCTAATCCCAGGGTCGCAGGTTCGAGTCCTGCCCGGGGTGCTAGATTAATTGCAAACTCGCTGGACGTAGCAAGATTCCCGAGAACAATTGGATTTCGTGTTTCTGCTGACAACGTGTTGCGTGGCGTTACGGCGGCCGACTGCACCGGATTCTGCACCGCGCCGATCGGCTCGGTTGCCGCGGCCTCGTAGTGGGCGTCAGTCGTCTGTAGATAGTGCTTGGCTGCCACAGCTTGGCTGTTGCCAATCCATTCGCAGACGACGTAAATCGGGAATCGCTCAGCAAATTCCGTTTCTCACGTACTGCGAAGATCTTGGAACAGCTTTGGCCACGGTCTCAGGCCGGCCAGATTGAGGATGCGACAGAGTTGCGTCCGCAGTTTGGAATTCGCGTCACGGTAGCGGGAAATGACGAATTCGGTGCCCGGCTCGGCTTCGTCGAACGCTTGTTCCAAGTGCGGGTGTAGCTCCGGAAGCAACGGTCTCACGCGGGATTCCTTCCCGTCATGGTGTTCCGTCTTAGGTGAGTGGATCGTGATTCGGTTCGCCGCCCAATCTACGTCGCCCCCACCGCAACGCCAGATGCTCCGACGGGCAGCGAAGCCCGCCGTACCGCCTTAGCGCAAACAGGAGCCGCCACTGCACGTCGGGAAAGGCTACCAGCACTTGAGCAGCGTCACCGCGAGCGACGAAGTACAGCCGTCTGCTGTTGGCCTGGACGGCCACTTATTTCAGTTCCGCGAACGGATTCCGCTGGGTCAACCGATGCTTGATGGCCGCCCGGAACAACTGCGGCGCCCGACCACAATGGCGACGCACGGTGTCTTCCGCCAGCCGCTTCTGCGGGAACTCTCGAAAATCGTCTGCGTCCCCTTCCATCACGTCGGGCAAGGACTTGTCGGCGCCGAAGAATGCCACCAAGTCATTGCGCACTTGGGTAGCGACGACGCACGATTGCCGCGTTTCTTTCGTGTCCATTCCAAACGAATCGTTCTCTTCCGGCCCTGCCCAAGACGCTCGCAAACAATGATTACGCCAAGTGCTCGTAGGTTCTGTTCCAGATTCCGAATTTCACTTGAAAGTGCCCGCGGATTGCCTTGTCACCGTGTCAACGAATCGAAGATACTCAGTTTCTTTGCCAATTCAGTCGCCGTGCCGGACCAATTCACCCTAATTCGGGCAAGATTCAGCAGCGTACTTGCGGCCGCTGATGACTCCAACGCAAGTTTTTGAGGGCATTTAGAAACGGTGGCGCGGACGGCGTGGAAGCCGCTAGGGTATTTCTTGTCGAGATGTTTTAGAGCGACGTTGGCCATGGATGCGTTTATTCTTTCACCGAGCCGAGCGTCAGGCCGGAGACAAGGTACTTGCTCAGCAGCAAAAAGACCACGACGACCGGGATGCTCACGAGGATCGAGGCGGCGGCGTACAGGCCCCATTGCGAGGAGAGGCTGGCCTGAAAGCTCTTGATTCCCAGCGGCAACGTGAACATCTCTTCGTCCTGCATCACCTGGGCCGCGACGATGTACTCGCTCCAGGCGGTCATGAAGCTGAACAGCGCGGTGATCACCAAGCCGGGGACGGCCAGCGGTAGCGTCACACGGCAGAACAGATCTGCTGGCTGCAGCCGTCGACGCGAGCCGCGTCTTCGAGCGCGGTCGGAATCGTGTCGTAGAAGCCCTTCATCTGCCAGATGCAGAACGGCAATGCCGTCGACATGTAGAAGATCATCAGGCCGAAGTACGTATTCAGCAGATTCAGTTTGGCGACGAGGATGTAGAGCGGCAGCAGCAGCATCGTGGCAGGGAACATTTGCGTCGTGAGGATCGCCACCAGCAGTGGTTGCCGACCGACGAAGCGGAAACGGCTGCAGGCGTAGCCGGCGATCGAGGCCAGCGCCACTCCGGTGAGCGTCACGACCGCAGCGATGAGGAGCGAGTTGCCGAGCCAGCGTAAGAATGGCTGTTCGGTGACGAGCTGCGTGTAGTTCTCCAGCGTCCAATCGGTTGGAATAATCGCCAGGTCCGTGGAACGGAGCCGATTGCCAGGGCGGAGCGAGATCGAAAAAACATTGAGCGCCGGGTAGACCGAGATCGCCACGAACACCAGGAGCACGGTGTGCCGGAGAACGGTGATGAGTTTCGGTTCGCGCATTAGTGAGTGGCCGAAGTTTTAGCCGTAAACATTCTCCGCCGCGCGGTGCGGCTGATGAACAGCAGCGCGAAGGCCAAGAGCAGGAGAAACATCACCATCGACAGAGCGGCTCCGTAGCCGTAGCGATACAGGTTGAACACGGCCATGTAAACGTAGGAGACGAGGATGTGAGTTGAATTCTGTGGATCTCCGCCGTTGGAGACGAGCCAGATGACGTTCAGATTGTTGAAAGTCCAGAGGGTGGCAAGTGTGACTGCTGGAATCAGTACCGGCCGGAGCAGCGGCAGCGTGATGTGCCAGAACTGTTGCCAGCGGCCGGCGCGGTCGATACGGGCAGCGTCGTACATTTCCTGGGGGATGCCCTGCATGCCGCCCAGCGCGACGATCATCATGAACGGAAAGCCAAGCCAAACATTCGCAACGATACAGGCCTCGAAGGCGTGGGCTGCATCGCCGAGCCAGTTGACCGGCGCTTTGAAGCCGAAGATCTCAAGCAGCCAGGCCAACGCCGGAATCTGTTGCAACTTGACGAGAATCAAGTTCACGGCACCGTATTCGTAGCTGAACATGCCGCGCCACGTCAGCGCCGTGATGTAAGCCGGAATCGCCCAGGGAAGGATTAACAGCAGTTGGTAGAGTCTCCGGCCGCGCACGGTGTGATAAAGCGCGCCGCCAGCAGCAGCCCCAGCGCGAGATGAAATGAGATGCTCACGGCGGTCCAGACGAGCGTTTTGAAGAATACCGGTCCAAGCTTGGGATCGGTGAGCACTTCGGCGTAATTTTGCAGGCCCACGATCTGCCAGTCGCGGAAGTGAGTGAGCGACATGTTGGAGAGTGAGAGCATGATATTGTAACTGAGCGGAAAGATGACCACGGCAAAAATCAGGGCAGCGGCCGGGAGCACGCAGAGGTAGGCGGTCGGATTGTGCCGCCAATCGCGGACGAAGCGGACGAACGCGTCGCGCTGCCAAACTACCCAGCCAACGATCAGCAGCAAACCGAGCAGCTGCAGCGCCAGCCCCGAAAGGCTTGGCGCAACTTGGCGGTGCATCAGGCTGATCTTGTCGAGTGCGTCGCGCTGCATGGCGGCGGCCGCCGCGGCCGGCGACGTCCCGCCGCTGAGCACGGCCTGGTACTGCGGCCGCATCGCGTCCCACACGGCTCGGAGCTCCGTGGCGACGGGTATCAGTCGGGTATGCTCGACTTGGACACGGGAAACGCGGTAGGTTGGATCGGTCGACGCGAGCGACTGGTCGTAAACGGATTGCCGTGTAGGAATCATTCGCAGCCGATCGACGATTCGCTGTTGCACGGCGTAACTGGTCATGTATTTGACGAACTTCATCGCCGCAGCGGCCGCGTCCGGCGACGCATTGGCGTTGAGCGAGTAACCCTTGGGCATGATCATGGATTCCATCGGCTTGCCGGTGGAACTGACGATCGGCAAGACGGCCACCGCGGCGTCGAGGCCGGGACTGGAGAGGTAGTCGGTCCAACTCCAATCGCCATTGATGATCATTGCGGCGCGGCCCGTTTTAAAGAGCGAGTCGGCCAGTTCGTAGTCGCAGTTGCCCGGCACGACGCGATACTGGTCGTGGAGCGATTTCATGAACCGGAAGGCGGCAACGGACTCGGGAGTGTCGAGGGCGGGGACCGGCCGCTTCCCGGTCGACGCACGACTTGGCTCGGCAAAGACCCAGGCCCCGTGACCGGTGAGGAACGGGATTGCGAAATACGGCTCGACAAAGCTCCACACCAGGCCATAACGTTCCTTGCGGCCATCGCCGTCGACGTCGATCGTGTTGGCCTGAGCGAGCGCAATCAACTCGTCGGTGGTTTTCGGCGGTTCCTTGATGTAACGACGATTGTAGATCAGCGAGAGATGATTGCCGAATCGGTCGCCGACCTGCACCAGCTCATGTTTCGTGGGATCGACCAAGGCCGGCAGATAGGTGAGCGCGCCCTTAATAAAATCGGCCCGCTCAACGTCTGAGTACCAAGGAGCCATGTCCTGCAGCAAACCCATCGTGTGAAAGGTGTCGAGCACGTCGGACGGCCCATAGACCAACTCCGGCCCTTCGCCGGCCAGCGCCGCGGCCTGGAATCCGCTACGCAGCTCCTCCGTTTCTTTGTAGAGGCCGCGAATATGGATCCCCGGATTGAGCTGTTCGAATCGCTCAAACTCTTCATAGAGAAGATCGCGTTCGGTCTGGCGCATGGGGTGCCAGATGGTGACGGTGCGGCGTGTGTCGTGTGGCGACCAATCGTGGATGGATGCAGTACAGGTAGCGAGCACGAGCACGCCAAATAGCAACACGCCGGCACGGTTCCAGCGCGACTTGCGATTGTCCGGAGTCATACTGAAACGAAACCTCGCGTGGCAGCGGCGCGATGAGCAGAACGCTTGCGTCACAAGTAGGGCGCGGAGCAACGAACAACTTCAGTATACTGAACGGCAGGAATCGTGGCCAAACCGCGGTCGCAGCGGCTTATCGATCGAGCGGACGAAACCGAACTGCCATGCCGCCACCGGGTGCGAGCCGTAGTGGAAGGACTGTGTTCGCGTCGACCGCCCGCTTTTCGATGCAATAGGCCTCTGGGTTCGTCTTCCAATCGGCATCGTCGGAGTCACGGTAGATCTCGGCTGTGTACTCTCGGTTGCGGTCGAGGAACGAAAGCGGTGCCTCGAGTGACCGACCCACTTCGTCGGTGACGCTTCCCAGAAACCAATCTTCGCCGCCGCGCTGTTTGCGGGCGATCGTCACGTAATCGCCGATGCGTGCATTGAGCACGCGGGTGTCTTCCCAATCGGTGGGCACGTCGCGAATGAATTGAAAAGCATCCGGATGGGCAAGATAGTTCTCCGGCAGGTCGGCCGCCATCTGCAGCGGGCTATAGAGCACGACGTAAAGCGCAGCTGCTTGGCGAGTGTCGTGTTCACGCGATTATTCGGGCGGAGCTTTTCGAATGTCAAGTCGAAGATGCCGGGCGTGAAGTCCATCGGTCCGGCGAGCAACCGAGTAAACGGCAATATCGTCTCATGCTCCGGCGGATTGCCGCCGTCGGCGCTCCAGGCGTTGTACTCCTGTCCGCGGCGCCTTCGCCGGTCATCAGATTGGGATACGTGCGACAGAGCCCCGTCGGCTTCACCGGCTCGTGGACGTCGAGCATGATGTGATGCTTGGCTGCTTCTTCGATCACGTGTTGGTGGTGGCGCACCATGTATTGACCATAGTGCCATTCGCCGCTCATTTTGCCGGTTTCGTCAAGCCGCTGTAGTCCTTGGGACCAATTGACGTAGCCGGTTTTAACGGCCGGGATGCCGAGCTTCTCGTAGAGTGTGAAGGCGTCGCTGAGTTGCCGTTCGTAGTTGGGGACCGCGCCGCCGGTTTCGTTATGTCCGATGAGATAGACGCCCTTCGACTCGGCATAGCCCGCGAGACCAGCGAGGTCGTAATCGGCGTACGGCTCGGTGAAGCTAAATTGGTCACCGTGCTTGGTCCAGTCGCCGTCCCAACCCTTGTTCCAGCCTTCGACCAGGACGCCGTCGAAACCGTTCGCAGCAGCGAAATCGATGTAGCGTTTGGTGTTTTTGGTGGTGGCCCCGTGCTTATTACCCGAACCCCAAGTCGACTTACCGAGATGCATCTCCCACCAAATGCCGACGTACTTGCCCGGTTTAATCCAGGTCACGTCCTTGAGTTTGCAGGGCTCGTTCAGATTGAGAATCAAATGGGACGTGATCAAGTCGCCCGGATTGTCGCCGACTTCGATCGTCCGCCAAGGCGAGCGATGGGGAACAGCGGCCCGCACTTTGACGCCGTCGGACCAAGGCACGAGATCGACTTTGAGCTTCGAGTCGCCGCTTCCCACGAGGACCATGCTGGCGAAGTCCACCAGCGCCGCCTCGTGAATGCTCAGCGAGATGCCGTCGGCGGTCTCGAAAGTGGCGGGAGTATGGGCTTGCTTGACCTCACTGACTTTCGTCTTCTTGTAGAGGTATTCGTAGTGTTCCGGCTGGTAGGCGGGAATCCACCAAACCGAGCAGTCTTCGGCCAGGTTGAACTCGGTCAGCTCGTCCTTGATGACGAGCTGCTTGAGGTTCGGCTGCTCGGGCCATTCGTAGCGGAACCCGATGCCGTCGTCGTAGACGCGAAAGACAATCACCAGTTCGCGGGCCATTTCGTCCTGTTGCCGAAGCGTGACACGGAGTTCGTTGTAGACGTTTTCAATTTCGCGTTTTTCTCCCCACGGCTGCTCCCATTTCTCCGAGAGCGAGCACCGCTTGACCGACGCCACTTTGAATTGGCCATCGAGCGGGGGGGCGTCGGCTAACAGGAATCCGAGCCGCGACTCGCGGACTAGGTCACCGCCGAAACGCGACAGCGAATAGGTCGGGCGCCCCGTCGCGCAGGGCGAACACGACCTTCAGGCTTCCGTCCGGCGAAGTCACCGACTGTTCGTCTGCGCACCGATCGGAGGCGCGAGAAGCAAGACGGCGCTGATTGCCGCCAGGCAAAATCCCAATAGCCGCAGGTCGATTCATGGATTAGATCACAGATGTCAACGCGGCCTTCCAGTGGACTCGCCTTCAAACAGACTCGATTCCTTCGGTTCCAGAAGCTGCGGTCCGCGCCACGACATTCGGCTTGCGAACCAGTCGAAACAATTTCCGATTACGCCGGAGAGATCGGGCGTATTGAGCCCTGTGATCGACGGGCAAAAGAATTCGGCCGGCGGCTCGATGTTGACCGTGCATATTGAGAGGTCCTTGCCGACTCGCAAGTCGCGCTCCCAGCAGGCGCGGATCGCTCCAATGGCCGCGGGACATGTGGTGCCAACAAATGCCGTCGCCTTGGATTGCTTATCGTCAATGAGCCACGACATAAGTCGGTAGGCGAAAATCGTCGGATCGGTAAAGACGGGGGCCGGATCGTCGCGCAAATCGCCCTTGAGACCTCGTCGGCGGAGCCAACCCTCCCGAATCGCGATGCGGCGATCGATTTCGGGGTTATGGTTCTGGGTGTTGATGCAATCGACATGGCGATGGCCAAGCCGATACAAGTGCTCTAACACCCGCTCAATGCACCGATCGGAGAACAAGCGTATCGATGGCAGACCATCCCTGGCGAAATCGCCATCGAGAATCACTACTTTGTTTGATCGAAACGGTTCCAGCAGCCGAGCGGGGATATCTGGGCCATAGGGAATGATGAAAGTCCCCTTGGCCTGATCGACTGCTTCGAGCACGGTCTTCTCGTCCCAATGAACGAACTGCGCGGGACGAAGACGGACGTTACGCTTGTCGGCAAACTCCGAAACCAGTCCACGCAGCTGCGTCAGATAGCTCGACGGATACGACGGGCAGAGCAACACGACCTCGGCAGGTTTGTTCTGCTTCGTGAATCCCGGGTGGACGTCCAGCGAGCCCGACGGTTGGCGGATGAGCACCTCCTCGTCGAGCAGTTCTTGGACGGCCGCCGCGCGGTCATGTAGCTGACGCCAGTTTCCTCGGCAATTTTCCGCTCACCGGGGATGCTGTCGAGCAAATAGTCACCTTCGCGGATTCGCCGCTTGATGACGCTCATGACTTCGGTGTATTTGGCCGGAGCTGCCATATTGACTACGATGTAGTGTGGTTAATAGGTAGTTGGTCGATCCGCCGCCGATCGCATCATATCGAAAAGGGCAGCATCAACGGGCGGTAGTCTAGTTTACTTGTGCTTGCGCACGGTGAGCTATTGCGTCCCCGATGGGTCGCGGGCAGATTTCTAGAAATTTTTTTCCAATCACGCAGCAAACAATCATCACAAAGCGCTTGACACGCGCCTTTCGGATACTATAGCATAAATGCTACAGGTTGCAAGTGTTTGGTCAAGCCACGTTGTTTGTCGGCGGGCAGAAGGCGGACTTCTGGACTCGGCAACGATCAAATTGAGGGCGGTCCTTCTTTTGGTCCTGGTCTAAAACGCAGGGCGCAACGCGGTGCCGCTGCGCAACTCAGTCGTTTCCCGGTTTTTTTCGCAGGCACTCAAATGGAAGGCGGGAACAAATGCCGAGCGGATCGGCCGTGCCGATCGGACGCATTTTGTTTGCACCTGGTTGTATCGCTTTCTTTGGCCACCCGTTCGTTCAACTGGGAGAAAGACTCATGAATGTGAATCTGTGTTTGAGAAACATGACCAGCTCGGCGCTGGCAATCGTGCTGGTGGTCGGGCTTGTCGCCTCGGCCGACGCACAAAAGATTCTGTTTGATCTGGGCGACGGGAGATTACCGCAGCGTCAGCGTGCCCAATCGGATTGAAACGGAACTATTGGAACAGCGTTGGTTCGTGTTGCTATTTCCCGAATCTCCTCGACACGAACGGTAACGCAACATCGGTGAATTTTGGTTTCAGCTCGGCATCGGGAAATGACAGTTACAACGGACCGGCTGGCCCTACCGACCCGCCGCCGTTCCTGGACTATCTGCCTCTCACGACTATCGACGCGGCAGCGCTGGGCGACTTGGGCGTCAAAGAGGCAGCCTTCGACTACTACACCGGTTCAAATATGCAGATTCAGAATTTGGACCCGAGCAAGAAATACAATCTGACTTTCTTCGGTTCGCATCAGTACAACGACGACAATGACACAACGCGATATACGATTTATACCGACGGCACCTTTGCCACTCCGGTTACGTCAGTGGATCTCGTCGTTGGCGGCAACGGCTTTTGGAATCAGGGCCAGGTCGCCACACTGACGGGCCTCTCGCCGCAACCCGACAACATTCTGTACGTCGGCTTTGCCGGTTCCCCGCGGGGCGGTGGCTACTTGAACTCGATGGAGCTCACAACCGTTCCCGAGCCCAGCTCGGTGCTGCTATTGATTGGAGCTGCCGCTTCAGTTCTAGCGTTCCGGCGACGCAAGTAACTATTGGAAAAGATGATCACGTCTATATGCAACCAGTACTTCGGTTTTTCAATCGGTTGAGGTGGACCCCCATGAACGTGACTCATTGCTCAAAGCGACATGCCTGCTTGGTCTCCGCATTCGTGTTACTGGTGGGGCAGGCAACTTTTGTTAACGCACAACAGAAGATTCTGATCGATTTCGGTAGCAGTACTTCCTATCGCGGAATCGACGTGCCAAACCCGGATCCCAACGGAAATTATTGGAATAGCAACCAGCCGGGCATGTTAATGGATCTAGTCGACGTCAACAACGCTGCGACGGGGATGCAACTCGGTTGGATCACGGAAGTGGGCACCGACAGCTACAATGGCCCCGCTGGAGATACAAGCTTCGGATCACCGGCCAGCAACGTGCCGTACACCGACGTCGACGAGGTCGCGCTGGGCGACTTCGGCGTGAAGGAAGCAGCCTTTGACTTTGCCACCGGACCCAATGAAGGTAGCGACGAAGTTCCTGGCCCGGCAAACAACACCCGGTTCGACCTGATCGGTTTGGACCCGGCCAAGACGTATAGTCTCTCGTTTTACGCGCGCACAGTTACAACAACAACGCGCTCACTACCTACTCGGTTTACTCCGATGGCGACTATACGGATTTGGTGGGACAAGTCGATCTTCAAATCCATCATCCTCAACCGGAAAACGAAGCCGACACCCAAATTGGAGGACGGAATACAACAGGGATACCGTCGCCACAATCGACGGCCTCTCGCCCGGTCCCGACGGCAATTTGTATCTGGATTTTGTCGGTTCAACAGGTTTATTCGGGTATTTGAACGCGATGCGGATCGAGAGTGGCGCCGCGCCTGTGTTAATCGGCGACTACAACAACAACCACGTGGTGGACGCCGCGGACTACACCGTGTGGCGCAACAACCTGGGGACTACGAATGTGTTGTCGAATGATCCGGTCGGCGGAACTATCGGTCCGGATCAGTACGACAACTGGAAATCACACTTCGGCATGACGTCTGGCGGCGGAGGCGTTGCCAGCTGGGGAGGCGCAGTGCCGGGGCAGGCTGTTCCCGAACCGGGAACCTGGGCATGTGTTTGATAGCGAGTGTTGGGATCGCGGTCCTGCGAAGCCGCCGATAAATCGCGAGCCCGACGGGGGTTGTCCGCCGCGCCGATTCATGGCCACCGCTTGATTCGCGCCGGCGACTCGCAAAACGATGACGGAGAAAGTGTCAGAGAATCCTATGGAGGAGTCGCGACGTGACACGATGGGCAGATCCGCGGCATCCAAGCCGATGCGACGTACTCCACGATCTATCGGCAGATGAACCGGAAGATAATGCGATGGACAGCCAACAACCTCACAGACATTCGGACGGTTTTACACTCGTTGAGCTGTTGGTGGTAATTGCCATCATCGGCATCTTAGTGCGCCTCTTGTTGCCGGCGATCCAGGCCGCCCGCGAAGCGGCCCGCCGCAGCGCCTGTAGCAATAATCTCAAGAATCTGGGCCTGGCCGCACTCAATCATCACGACGTGATGAAGCACTTCCCCGTCAGCAATGGTGGCCCGTACGCTCAGGAAGCACCCGTCGCCCAAACCGGCGCGGGTTGGATTCTCAACATGCTGCCTCAGCTTGAGGAACAAGCTCTCTTCGACCAGTTTAAAGCGTACGGGGCATTCGAAGGTCACATGCGTCAAGGCAAAGACAGTGCTGGGCTCGCCGGCAACGGTCTGTATTCGGTCAAAGACGGCAATTCCGTGCCCCTGCTCATGCAAACACAGCTGCAGATCCTGCGATGTCCGTCCGATCCTTCGGACAATCGCGTCCGCGACAATCAATCGGAATGGGATATCATCCACGGCGGCGGAGCCGTGCCTGTTGCCGTGACAAATTACAAGGGTGTGCTCGACGACACGTTTCTTGGTCAAACATTTGGCGGCACGATATCCAACGATGCCTACACATATCGTAGCGGCGAATACACCGAGCCGCCGCCGAGTTACGATGCCGGAGCAACCCGTGATTGCCACAACAATTTGCGCTGTCGTGGAATCTTCTTCCGTCAGTCATTCCAGCGACCCGTTAAGATTTCGTCTGTCACCGACGGGACGAGCCACACGCTGATGATCGGCGAGTCGCTGCCCGACTACGACAATCATTCGGCCGCGTTCTACGCCAACGGAGATTGGTGTAGCTGCAATCTGCCGCTCAACAATTTGCTGAATGTTGATCCGTCGACCCTCAATCTGGAATTCTGGTGGGATCAACAGAGCTTTCGTAGCGTTCACCCAGGTGGCGCAATTCTGCCTCGTGGACGGTTCGGTTCGGTTTGTCTCGGATAGCATCGACAATCAGACCTATCGAGTTGCCTGTACGCGAAATGGCAGCGAGCCTGGCTCGTTGGATCAGTGACTGAAATGAACGGTTCCGTCACACGTTCGAAGCGAGATACGAAGTTGTTCGTTCGAAAACATATAATCGGTACGACAATCGTCTGGATTATGATTTGCGCTGGCTGCGGCCCGACGACGAGCACAGTCACGGGAGTTGTAACCATCGATGGGAAGACGTTGAAACTCGACTCGGATAAGCGTGGAACTGTTGTCTTCCAACCGGTCGGCGGCCAAGGCGCGATGGCAACCGGTCTGCTCGACGCGACAGGACACTTCAAATTGGCGACCGGTGCTCTGTCCGAACTCGCGCCCGGCAAATACCAAGTTGCGATCTCGGTCGTTCAATTATTGCCGCCCTCGGAAAACTCGGAACAAGGGGGCAAACGCGTGACGCCTGCGAAGTATTCCTCGGCCATCGATTCGGGGCTGCAAGCCGATGTCGTACCTGGCGAAAACAACTTCAAATTTGATTTGTCGTCGGTTGAGGAGCCGATCGAAACACCGGCTCCGGCGGCCGACGCTCCTGTCCAGACGGATGGAGCCGTCGAGACCGAGAGTACGCCTAGTAAATAGGATGCGGCACGGAACCGAGCGTGACAGGGTGGAACGGATGAGATTGCCGGTGACTCCGACAGGCGAATGGAAGTGGCGATTCGCCCGTTTGCTCTGCCCAATTCTGATTGCCGCCGGGGCCTCGGGATGCGGCAGCGGATTGGCTCAGGTATCCGGTGTGGTCACTGTCGACGGTCAGCCGCTGCGTGGTGGGGCGGGCGACACTCGAGTCACGGTGCAGTTCCAGCCGGCCAACGGCACGGGGAGTTCAGCGATCGGACTGGCCGACGAAAATGGCGTCTACACACTCGGGACTGGCGCGAAGACAGGCATTCCACCCGGTGACTATTTGGTGAGCTGCTCCGCCAGCCGACTGGTCCCTGGGCAAGGGGGAGCGCGGCGGATCACCGATCCCAAGTATGCCAACGCCAAGACGTCCGGCCTCACATGCTCCGTCCAGCCCGGCAGGAACGAGTACAACATTGGCTGGTTTCCCCTGCACCCATCTCTCTTCGAGGACGAAGGCCGTAGGCCGGGCGACAATCAACGAGTCGATGCAGCGCCGCAGTTATTGGATACAATGAACATGAGCAGCTCAGGGCAGGATTCTTCCGTTCGCTGCCAATTCCAGCTGCGGACCGACGATTCGGAACCGTCGCGCCGCCAATTGCGCTTCCTTTACGTTCGAAGTCCCTTTATGCGGATCCTTCTGGTGATTTTTGTCGTTGCTTTGCTCCCGACGCTGTGCGGCGCGACTGTGTGTCGCGCAGAGCGTGTCTGTGGCAAAGACGAATCCGACCAAGGTCTACATGCACTACATGCCCTGGTTCCAGACACCTGCGAGTCAGGGTGGCACAAGCGGTTCGCAGTGGGGCTGGCATTGGCGGATGAATACACAAAACCCGAACATCGTCGATGCCAGCGGAAAGCGGCAAATCGCTTCCCACTATTACCCAAAGATTGGGACGTACGATTCCACGGACCCGGACGTGCTTGAGTACCACATGCTGTTGATGAAATTTGCAGGCGTCGACGGCGTGATGATCGATTGGTACGGCGTGCAGGGCTCGAACGGTGACGTCGGCTCGCTGCTCACCGCTTCCAACGCAATCGTCAATCAGACTTCTCAGTTCGGCCTTGGTTTCAGCGTCGTGCTCGAAGACCGCTTTGCCCGCAACATTGGCGATGAGCAAGCCAACATGCACTATTTGCGCGACAACTATTTCAACAAGTCGAACTACCTCAAGGCGGGCCCCAACAATAGCCCATTGCTGCCCATCTTTGGACCAATCACTTTCCAGTCTCCTGCGCAATGGAGCCAGATTCTGCCCGAAACCGGCACCGACCCAGAGTTTCTGACGCTGCCCTACCAGAGCGGCGAGGCCGGCACCAACGCCGACGGCGAATACTCCTGGCCTTATCAAGATCCAAACACGTCGAACCATTTGAGTCACGTGCGATCGTTTTACACTTCGCGGGCACCCTCGATGACCACGGCGGGCGGCGTGGCCTACCCGGGGTTCAACGACTTCTATCAACCGGGGGGTGCCGGCAACACGCTGTTCTACATTCCCGAGAACGACGGACAGACGTTGAGCGACATGCTCGATCTCTACACTGTCTACCAATCGAATTTGGACTTTCTCCAACTGGCGACGTTTAACGACTACGGCGAAGGCACCATGTTCGAGCCCACGGTGGAAACCGGCTTCGACTATCTCAAGCAAATCCAACAGTTCACCGGCGTTTCCTACGGCGAGGACGAGCTGCAACTCGTCTACCGGCTGTATCTCGCTCGCAAGAAGTACGCCGGCTCGGTCCCGATTGAAGCTCAACTCGACCAGGTATCGACACTATTGACTCAGCTTGAGGTCGATCAAGCCACTTCCCTGCTCGACACTGTTGCACCCGCAGGCGACTATGACGCCGACGGCGACGTTGATTCGGACGATTACCTTGCGTGGCGGAATGCTTTTGGTACGGCGACTATCCTTTACGGCAGCGGCGCCGACGGCAACTATGACGGACTCATTGGATCGGCGGACTACACCGTTTGGCGTAACTCGCTCGGTTCAATGAACAATTCGGCGGCCGATGGTGGCAACAGCGGCATGGTCGACCAAGCCGACTACGACGTGTGGAAACTAAACTTCGGCAACCATGCCCGCAGCGACTCGGGCGACGGTGCGAATGCCGTCCCCGAACCCGCGGCGCTGATGCTGGTGCTGGTGGCGGTGGCCGGGTGCCGCCTTCGGCGACGTCGATCCACCAAGCAAGTTTCGAAACTCGTTTGAAGCTGGGACAAGGGCTCGTTAACGCGTACCAAAGCTCGGCCATGAGCTTGTTGAAAACTGTCGTTCACATGCAATTGCGTCGGCGATTGTCGTCTTTACGCTCGCGGGCGAGCGGTCGGCAGCGGCATTTGAATTCAAACTGCGGTTCGACAGCGGCTTTGCGGCCTAGCGGGTGCGCAGCTGGCGATCGAAGCAGCCGCGCACCACTGGGAATCGACGTTTGCCGATCCGATCGAAGTTGCGATCGACATGCACGTGAGCAACGAGCTGGATTTCTTCAGCAGGGCCGTGTCGTCGATGGTGGAAGGGCTGCTTCCCTATCACGAATTGCGCGATGCGCTCGCGGCCGATGTCACCATAAGCGACGATGCGGCCGCGACGGCCCAGCTGCATCCCGGGCCATTCCATTCGTTCCGCATGCTCGCGCCGATCCCTCGCCAAGCGTCAATGTGGGCGGCGATTTGATCAACGAGTACGCGGTTCTATCCTCCGCCAACGCGAAGGCTCTGGGGCTCGATGTGGGCGAGTTGGCGTCGGACGGTGAAATCTGGTTCAACCAGGTGCTTCTCGACGACGACGACTTCGACGTCGATCCGAACATCGGGGTCCAGGGATTCGACTTCACCGGCGTCGCCACGTATGAGATCGGGCATATCCTGGGTTTCAAATGCGGCGTCGATACGCCGGATCTGGTGTTCCACGTGCAGCCGATTCCGCCGGACCAGGCCGAAGGTTTGCCGACGCCGGAGGAGATCAACCATTATGTCGAGCTCCAAGCGCTCCACCTGCTTCGCTAGTCGGCGGCGAGCCGTGGTCTGATGAACCTGTCGCCCGGTGCCGACGCCTTCTTCTCGCTCGACGGCGGGGCGAGCGCGATTGCTGCGTTCGCCGCCGGCACGCTCAACGGCGATGGCTCGCAGGCGGGCCATTGGCGCGGCGGGAGCGGGATCATGGACGCTGTTCTCGACGTCAACACGGCTTACCAAACTGCCGCGAATGACCTGCGCACTCGACGCGATCGGCTGAGATCGCCGCGCCGTCCCAGAACCAACAACGCTGGTGCTGCTGATCTTTGCAGCGGCTGGCCGAAATTTGGGGCTAGGCACCGCCCAGCCATAGGTTACAAATGAACACGTGGCGACGGCGCCCGTTGGCGGTCAGCCTGCGCAGTTGTTTGGCAATTTGATCTTCCGCTCCGAGGCACGCGATGAATCGTCGCGGCTCGCGCTTGGCGTGCGCCGGCCGCTGGTTGGTGACAAAAGTCGGGGTACCGACTTTTGTCACCCACCGGGTCCTGCTGTCAGGGCGAATTTTGGAACTTACCCCATGAAGCCAAATTCGAGGTCTTTTGGAACACGGATGTTCTTGAATTGCCTAGATTTGCAGAGCCGATCGCAACGCAAGGGTGACAAAACAGATGATTTTTGGAACAGGGAATCGTGTTTCGCGAAGGTGTTCCAAAAATCCAAAATTACTCTACGACTCGGCGGCGAACTGGCCGAAGTGATTTGGCCAGTTAGTTGATCAAAGAGAGGAAGTACATGACCAGACGGTCGTGCTTACGGCTTGAGCGACAGCTTCACGGTTCGGCCGCTCGTGGTGAACTCCAGCTTGTCTTCGCGGGCGAGCCAGCCGACGGCGGCGACGACCAGGTCGGCTGGGGCGTCGACCCGTTTCTTGATCGCGGCCAGAGTTTGGCCGTCGCCGTTGGCGAGCAAACCCCAGACCTCGCCGGCCACTTCGCCGATGTACAGATGCGCGAGTGGCCGCTAACGGCGCGACGGTGGGCTTGGCAGGCTTTACCGCGGGCTTTGCTGGCGTTTTCTCCGGCCGGCCGTTGGCGGACGATTTGCCGCTGGCAGGCGGGGTGGGTTTGCGGGCGGTGGAAGAGGCAGCTTTCTTGGTGCTCATGGTCGCTGGCTCGGCTGAATTGCCGAAAGCTGGACGGCTGGAATTCAGTGACAGTATTCGGCAGGGCGAGTCGCCATAAGTTGTTAATTGTCAACGGATTGATGCCCTTGAGAATCGCTCTCCGTGAGGCGATCTGGCGATTAATTTCCGCGCCGTGAGACTTTTCGATACCAAATCCGTCCGCCGCGCGCCTTAATGTAATGGGGGAATCGCGTCAGACGTTTGGGGCAGTGCTCATGGCGGGCGATTCGGAAGATTCCCTGATAAGCGGTCGAGCGACAACGACCGGCAGCGCGATGCGTTCGCCCGGCTCTTTGCCCAACACGATCGCTGGCTGTTTGCTTATCTCGTTTCGCTATTGGGAAGCTCTGCCGCGGCGGAAGAAGTCTTTCAGGAGGTTTGCGTCGTCCTATGGCGCGAACATGACACGTTTCAGCTGGGAACCGATTTTGTGAAGTGGGTCAGCGTGATCGCGCACCATCAAGTCCAACGCTACCGGCGCGAACGGCACCGTATCGGTCCGCAGTTAAGCGACACGGTCGTCGAGATGCTTTCGCGCGACGCAGTCGAGCGAGTCGACCTGCTCGAATCGCGGCGCGATGCGCTCCGCGGCTGCCTCCAGAAGCTTAGCCCGATCCGATCGGCACTTGGTCGAGCAATGTTACGGCGACAGCCGGCGATCGTTTAAGACGTCCGCCGAGCAACTGGGCCGTCCTGTGAACACCGTTTACAAGGCGCTGAACCGCATCCGTCGGGCGCTCTATCAATGCATCGAGCGGACACTGGCCGTGGAGGGGCTTTCGTGACCCCCCCGGTTTGCAATATGAGCTGCAGCGGATGGTTGGCGAATTTTGCCACGGCACGCTGGCCGAATCGGACGGCGAGCTGCTCGATGCGGTGCTCGAAAGCGATGCCGAAGCGCGGCGATTTTACAACAACTACATGTTCCTGCATGCCGAGCTCTACGCGCAGCACGCGAAGCTGGGCTGCGAAACCGCTTTCGAGTCGTTGGAGCGGCGAGCAGCGGAATTTACGGGAGATTCGCATTCTTACTTCGGCCGGCGCGACTTCCCTGGCTGGCGATCGCTGCGACGCTAGTGGGCGTGGCGATTGGCAGCAGTTGGCTCACGTATTGGGCCGCCACGTCTGGACCCGCCAATTCGTCGGTCGCGCAGTCGACCGAGAATGGCGCCGATCGTTCGCTGCCGGTCGCCAAGATTACTGCCACGCGCAACTGCCTTTGGAATGATCCGCTTAGCGACGTCGGGTTCGGATCGACGCTTTATGCCGGGCAGCAACTTTCATTGGCGGCCGGTTTGATCGAAGTTACGTTTCTGGACGGTGCCCAGGTCGTACTTGAAGGTCCGGCCAAGTTCGACGTACAGGACGCCGGACTGGGCGAATTGCACGAAGGCCGGATCGCCGCCGTGGTGCCCGAGCGGGCGCGCGGTTTCGAGATCGCCACGAATGGTTTGAACGTCGTCGACTTGGGTACCGAGTTTGGCGTGCTAGCCGATGGCGAAGATACCGAGGTCCACGTGTTTCGTGGGTTGGTGATGGCCCACGTGCTCGACGCCCAGGGGCAGTCAGTCCGCACGGTCGAGTTGAACACTTCCGAGGCAGCCCGCATCACGCCCGCCTCTTCGATGGTGGCGCGGATCCCGGCGCGCGACGATGCCTTCGTGCGTTCGCTCTCGATCGGCGACCGGTCCGCACGACGGGCTCTACGCCTACGAAGACTTCAACTACCCGGAAGGACCGCTCTCCGAGCAGAACGGCGGATTCGGCTGGGCAGGGCCGTGGTTCAACGTCGAGTCGGTCGATCCGGCCGGTGACACCAACCACGTGGTGTCCGGCGGACTTGAATACAAGGGCATGGTTCCGCTCAGCGGTCGGGCCGTCCAGTCGGGGCAGCAGAATCGGATTCGCCGCTCGCTCAGCACGTCGATCGGCGGCGTGTTCGACGCGGCCGGGTTGGTCGAAAACCAGGACGGCATGCGGCTGATCGGACACGAAGGCACGACGGTATACTTGAGCTTCTTGCAGCGCGTCGACAAGACCGACGACGTGTTCTACGGCCTGGAACTGCATCGTGCCGACGGCAACGGCAACCGCGTGCTGTGCATCGGCAATGGCGCCGAGCAATGTGGCTATGGGGTGACCTCGAATTTCAACATTTACGGCCTGCAGAATTTTCCCTCCCTGGGCGAAGAGAACACGGACACGAATTTTATCGTGGTCAAAATCACTTACGGCCCGGGCAATCGCGACCGCGTCGTGGTGTACCGCAATCCGGAATCGCTGGTCGACGAAAATGCCTGCGTCGACAGATGCGGAGTTGGTCGGCAACTTTGCGTTCGACCGCATCAGCTTGGGCAACTTCAACGGCACAAAGGTGCATGAGGTGGACGAGATTCGCGTGGGGACGACGTTCCTGGCGGTGACGGGACGTCGATCGCGGGGGCCCGACCGGTTGATGCGGCGGATGGCGGTGCTCGACGTGTCGGGCTCGCCATCTGGGGCGGGCGTCGCATCGGCCGCGGATCGGTTGGCCGAAGGGGCTGCCATCGGTCCTTGGCGAGTCGGGCGAGAACGTACAGACATGGCTGTGCGGGACAGATTAATACTATTGTTGACCGATCGTCGCGGATAAGCAGGTTCGAGATCGGCGAGATTTGTGCGTTACGTAGGTTTCTTTTCCTAGTTGTTTGGATTGGAGAACAGGTGAGCAGGCCGACCTAGTGCCCCAGGTTGGCGAAAGCAGGGCGGGGCTTCAATCAGATTGGCTTTTATTTTTAGGAGAACGACTAATGGTAAGAGCAAGACTTTGGCTGCTGACGAATCCGCTAGTTCTGGATTCGCGGCCTGCGCAACTCCGGCCGCTTGGGCCGACCTGGCGGTGCCAGGCGGCTATCAAGCCGCAGGCGGGTTCGGCGGCGACTGGTCGCCGGAAAACGCCCCGTTGATGAACGACCTGACTGGCGGGATGTATGACCTCCCACTCTCCGCGTTGGGGGCAAGCGCTCCGTTACGAATTCAAGATTCTCGATGATGAAGGAACTCCTCCGGCCGCTTGGGGCGACCCGGAAGTTCCCAACAACGGCCCTGGAAGTCCCAACAGCTGGTTCCTGACCAACGGCAGCGGCGAAGCCACGATCATGCTCGATCGCAACACTTATAGCGATGGCTTCCTGCCGGCCACCGACCGGATCGTCGTCTCGACCGACTCGACCGAATTCTCCGCCTTCTTCGCCACTGGCGACTGGATGGACGAGGCGGGCGGAGCCGGTGACTGGAACCCAGGTGACCCGATGTTCACGATGACCGATCAGGGCGGTGGATTGTGGTCCGTCGACACGATCATTTCGACGCCGGGCAGCTATCAGTACAAAGCTACCGCCGGTGACTGGCCCTGGCAGTGGGGCGTGAACGGTCGACTGGGCGACGCGGGCAACTGGGCCTTGGACACGACGGTGGCGAATCAGCCGGTCACGTTCCTGCTCGACGTCGGCCAGAGCCGCGGATTCCGCTCGCTACGATTCCCGGGGCATGAGAGCATCATGCTCCTGGGCGTCGCGGGATTCGCGCTGGTGGGAGCCGTGCGGCGGCGGAAGTAACGCGGGGGTGGAGTGGGTACGGGGGGGCTTGTCGGATGAGTGCACTTAGCCTCCGGTCACCGAACTGGGGGTTCGACCGGGGGCTAAGTGACTCTGCCGAGTTTTTTGACTTCTCGTAATATCTTTTCGATCAAGTGAAAGGGCGGATATATGAGGCGGCCGGCTTCGAATCTGCGAAACAGGGCATTCACACTCGTCGAGCTGTTGGTGGTGATCGCCATCATCGGCATCCTGGTCGCGCTCCTGCTGCCGGCGGTCCAGGCCGCCCGCGAAGCGGCTCGCCGGATGAGCTGCTCGAACAATCTACACAACATTGGCCTGGCGTGCCTGAATTTCACCATGATTCGGCAAAGCACCTGCCGACCTCGATCAGCCAGTGGATGGAAGACAGAGAATTCATTGACAAGAACGGGAATGGAACCATCGATCAGGGTGAAGTGACTCCAGATCCGAAACCGGGCCAGGGCAAGTTGGATGTTCTGGACAATGGCGGGCCGGGCTACAACGGCAAGGGGTGGATCGTCGATATTCCTGCCAGCGATGGAAGAAAAACGCAATGGCGGACGCTATTACGAAAAGCGCTAGTTGATTAATAAGGGCGGTTTTTCAATTCAAGGTCCAACCAAGGGGGTTCGGGATGGGAGCCCCCACGATTCACGAGATGCTCGAAAGGCAACTGCCGTGGCTTTCTTGCCCATCGGATCCCTACTCCCGTCCCGTCGACGAGAGCAATGGTATTGGACTTTTAACGGCAAGGTGACCACCGCCACCACGTGCTACAAGGGAGTGGATTGGTGACGCCGCGATCAGTTCGCAGGGAGTCTTCAACTCGGATTCGCCGTTACCCCAGATCTCGGGTCAAAGCCCGATTGCCACAACACGGCCTCGGGTGTAATGGTCTGATTTGGCGGGCAAATTACTACCGACCTGTTTCGCTCCGGAAGGTGGGGGGTCGACGGGACTAGCAAGACATTTATGGTCGGCGAATGCGTGGTCGAGCAGGATTACCACTCGGCGGCATTGTTTGCCGATGGTGACTGGGCCACCTGCGGCAATCCGCTCAATTTTTCGTGATCCCTGCGGACGAAACATCTAGGATTAAACGGACAACATTGGCAGGCGGCCCGCGGCTTCAAGAGCCTTCATCCGGGCGGTGCCGCAGTTCGTGATGGCCGACGGGTCGGTTCATTTCGTCAACGAATCGATCGACCACGACGTTTACCGCGGACTCTCCACGCGCCGGTGGCGAGACGGTCGGGATCCAATAAACGACGAGTGTGGGGGAACCCATGAAACACGAATTTCACCATGGCACTGGTGCTGGTCGTCGCCGGCTGCGGCGGCCCGGCATACGAATACGATGCCGTCGTCACGGGCAGTGACCATCGACGGCGAACTGGCCAAGTCCGGCATCGTATTGTTTCATCCAGTTGCCAAAGAGGGCAAAATGGCGATCGGCCGCATATATCCGGATGGCAGCTATTCGCTCCGAACCGGCCAGGGCGACTTGCGCGAGGAGGACGGTGGCACCGTCGTGCCGGGTGAGTACATCGTCACGGTTTCCATCACGGGGCCACCGGTCGAAAGCGGGAGGCATCCCGGCGCACCGCGATCCGGGCCATCGCTGATGGCCGCCAAATATGCCACCAAGGAAACCAGCGATCTGAAACGCACCGTCAAAGCCGGAAGCAAGTCGTCAACCTGGAATTAGAGCGTGCGGAATCGCCGCCGACGGAAGACGGCAAGGAAGGGTCGCGGCAGGGAACGGACCCGCCACCGAGTCGAGTGGTGGAGCCGCGACGGAAGAACCGGCCCATGCACTCCCCCCCCGAGCGGCACCGGAGGAGCCGACAGCGACAGGGACAGCACCGTCGAGAAAAGTGCGGAGAGCACCAAAGCCATGACGGATCGCTGCTTACAAGCTGGTGCGATCGCTTCTTGCTGGTGATTGGCCAGCGGTTGTGGAGGCGTATACGACGGCACGTGTCGGGCGCCGTGACGCTCGATGGAACCCCCGTGCCGCGCGGCACGGTTGCATTCCATCCGACGGCCAGTGGTCCAGCCGCTTATGCGCGCAATCCAGGAAGCGGCTCCTACGCGATTCACACTGGCCGCGAGAAGGACTGCCATCGGGAGAATACCAAGTGACGGTATCCGCCAACGAGCGCCCACCGCAAGCAATCCGCTTCAGGGGACCACCGCCACCCGGTAAAGCGATCACGCCAGTGTGGTACCGATCAAAGGAAACATCCGGACTGAAGTAAGGTCGAACCAGGGACGAACGAGATCAACTTCGAGTTGACATCTCAGCCGCCGGCAGGTTGGAACACAGGTCGGCGGCGATGAGAGCGCGGAACAGTCGGAAGAGAGGAATGTTCGGTTGGTTGACAAGTTGGCGATGCCGCGCGATCGCGGCCGGGGTAGCGATTGCCGTTTTCGCGACGGCGGCCGCGCCCACGCCATGGCGGAAGCCGTTTCGGAACCGGCAATTCTGCAAATGTTCGAAGCGCGTTGGGATACGATCGAGGATCGCATGGCGGATATTTTCGAGGTCGGCTACGGGCAGATGTGGCTGCCGCCGCCCGAGCGGGCCGACAGCGGCGACCAATCCGTCGGCTACGACGTATTCGACCGCTTCGATCTTGGCTCTCCACGGAACGAGACGCTCTACGGCACCGAGACGTCGCTCAAGTCGAGCATTGCGGCGGTCACAATGCGAGCGTCAAGATCTACACCGATTTTGTTCCGAACCACGACGGGTTCCGAAATAAGAACACGACCAATTTGCCGCGCAAGGCGGCTACCCCGGTTTTGTCCTCTCGACGGCGGGAGACACGTATGGCGACTTTCACAATCCCTCGTTGAGCTACGAGCAAGATGCGATTAATGGCAGCCTGTTCGGACTAATCGACATCGCACAGGAGAAGAATTACCAATTCATTCGCCAGCCCATCGCGGCGGGAGATCCGGACAACATTCCGACCGGTACGATTTGGAACAAGCCCGATCCGAACAAGCGCGATTCTACACGGACCAGGACTTGGGCGGCGTCGAGCTGACCGATCCTGCCTTGGGCGTCGCGACGTTTACGCGATACAACTTCAACCTCGACACTCCTCTCGCCGGTGATCCTGTCAAGGAGAACGCCACCGGCCTGTTGATGCGGAACATGCAATACATGATCCAGTCGATCGGCGTTGACGGATTTCGCATCGACGCGGCCCGCCACATGCCCACCTGGGTGATGAACTATTTCGACAACGCCGTGTTTCGCGCCAGCTTGCGGACCAATCTCGACGGCACGATCCAGCCGATTTACATGTTTTCGGAGGTCGCCGACGGCTACGCGGGAAACGTGCAGCCTTACATTCGCCGCGACTTGCCCAACGACCTTGGCATCAGCACCAGCGACACGACGGTACACGGCAATCGCGACGCGCTGGATTTCCCGCTGTTTTGGAAAATGGTCGACAACTTATCCAGCAATGGCACGCAAAACAATTGGCACAGTATCCGCGGTGCAAGCTTGGATAATAACGATCGGCCGGGAGGCAGCGAGGTTTGGGACAGCGATGGCAGCCAGGGCGTGACGTTTGTCGACAGCCACGATGACCAAAGCGGACTTCGTCCCTATTTATACAAGGTCGCTTACGCCTACACGTTAATGAAGCCGGGCAACGCCATCGTCTATTTGAATGCAAAGGAATTCGGCGAAGGCCGAGACTTTCCAAAAGACGTCGGCGGCTCCTCGTATGCCATGAGCAACGACGCCCTGGGCGGCTACCACGGCGACGACGTTGCTAAACTGGTAGACATCCGCAACACGCACGGTCGCGGCGATTTTCAGGAACGCTGGATTGATGATGCGTTTAACCCGAACGGCTTCTCGAACATCTACATCTACGAGCGGGAGAATTCCGCGGTCGTAGGGCTCAACAGCCGACTCGACGCCGGTTACGACGAGCGGACGCCAGTGCAGACTGGTTTCGCCCCCAACTCGGTGCTCGTCGAATTGACCGGCAATGCGGCTAATTCAATCGTCGATCCGGGCGGAAACATTCCGGAAGCCATTCGCGTCAACGCGAGTGGGCAGGTCACGATGCGCATCCCGCGGAACTCGACGCACGGCCTGGGCTACGTGATTTACGGCCTGGCGACGCCACAAGGGGCACTTTCGCTTACCAACGTATCGCAGGTGCTGGCCGGCGCCACACCGGCGCTCGCCACGAACGGCACCGCCCGGCTGGCCGATGTCGACGTGGTCGCCTCGGACTCGTTCACCGTCGAGCTGAATACGACGCCCGTCACGTTGCCGGCCCCGATGGGCGAGGTGAATCCGGTCCGCGACGTGCACGCCGACGGCGACCTGGCCATGATACGCATCGACGATGGTCTGGACGTCAACGGCGTGCCGGGAATTGATAACGTCACGCTCGGCGACGCTGGCTACGGTTTCGAGAACTTTACCACACAAAACTCGCCCGGCTACGTCTGGAGCGGCGGAGCCAACGTCGGTACGGGGTCTGGCACGTTTGCCCAGTCGATCGATGCCACGCAGCTCTCGGAAGGCCGGCATTACATCACGGTGCGAGCCTTCCGGCATCGCGACGCGGCCACTGGCGGCGATGGCGGCCCGGCCGTGTTCACCGATTTTAAGAAGACGATTTACGTCGATCGCCTGCCGCCCGAAGCCGCGATCGTCAGCTTCGATCCTTATGCGTCCAATCCCACCAATCCCAATAACCGCGATCTGATTGTCCGCTCGGTCGATCAAACGGCCAGCAGCATGCATGTCCTCTTGGATCTGCCGGCGAACCTCACCGACGCAGAGATCCTCGCCCAGGTGAACTCCGGCAACCTGGCTGGCTACTATGACCGCGACCAGTTCATCCGCGGCCAGGGCGTGAACTACGGCAACCACGTGGCGACAATCGTCACCTACGAAGTAACGGGTAACCACAACATTCAGCGGTTTGTCGGGTTGTTCACCCAGACCAACAACAAAGGCCGCGGCTTCGGCGACATGAATTTCAGCAACTCGTATGTGGTCGGCGACATCCTGACCAACGTCGGCTCCGTCGAGGATGTCCTCTACAGCCAGAATAGCAAGTACAGCTCGGCGTTCGACGTAAACGGGGACGGCCTTGGCGATGACCGCGATTTGTTCCTGCTGGGAAGCGAACTAGTTGCAAACGGAGCCAGCCAGGCCGTCCTCGACGCCTACACCGGACTGCTCTTGAAGCGTGGCGACTTGGATGGTTCCGGCGTGACTGACCTTGCCGATTTTGAGACGCTATTGGCGAATTTTGGGCCGGCGACTTGGCTGTTCGACTTGAACGTCGACGGCACGGTGGACGCTCTCGACGCAGAGACGTTTGTTACTGAGATCGCGCGCAGCGTGCCTGGTGATTTCAACGTCGATGGCGTCGTCGACGCCGCCGACTATACGGTGTGGCGTAATCGGGTGGGACAGGTGGGGAGCGGACTGGTGGCCGACGGCGACTTCGACGGCGACGTGGACAACGACGATTATCTTGTGTGGAAGATGGCGTTCGGGTTCGCGCGCGGGCCGCTCACCGCAGGTGCGGCAGCGGTCTCCACGGTGCCCGAGCCTTCAATGTTGTGTCTTTGTGTATTTGTAAGTGGTCTGTCGGCCATGTGTCGACCGTTCAACCGGTCGCGTGGCTAGTTTTCAATTTACGGGTGGGCGAGTTTTTGGTTTCTGGAGGGTAATTGCGATGAGATTTCTTTCTGGAGTGTTATTCGTGGCGTTGTTTGCGGTCTCGGCGACAGCACAACCGTGGTATGCCCGCGGTGAGTTCAACGGTTGGAGCACTGACAACGAAATGGTGGACCAGGGCGGCGGCCACTACACGGCCAGTATTACGGGCCTGTTCGACAACCAGCCCTACAATTGGAAGGTCGGCACGGCAGACTGGGCGACCTCTATGCCTGCGAGCGATAGCCGGGTCTACACCGACGCCAACGGCGATATCAACCTCCATCTCTGGGACCAAACCAGCTGGGACGACGGCTGGTTCCCAAACAATTCGCGCCGCGTCGGCTACGACGATCCTCAGCAATTCGGTTGGGAAATCGTCGGTTCCTTCAATAATTGGCCGGGAACGTTTGATCCGAACTATGAACTGACGGACATGGGCAGCGGCCTGTATCGCGGCTCGTTCGCACTTGACGCCGGTTTCTACGACTTTAAGTTTCGCGGCCTTGTGCCCCAAACTCCCACGCCTCCTCCAAACGGAGTTTGGGACACAGCCATCGGCAACGACTTCGGCAACACGGCCGGCAACAACACGATTGCCGTCACATCCAACGGCGATCTATGGAATTTTGAACTCGACCTGCCCAATGGTCGCTGGCGTGCATATACCGATGCGGCGCCCCCTGGACAGGCGGGAGACTACAACAACGATGGCATCGCCAACGCCGCAGACTACACCACGTGGCGTAACAATCTCGGCGCGCCCGCTGGCACACTGCCCAATGACACGGATGGCGGCGTGATCGGTCAATCGCAGTATAACACTTGGAAAGCCAACTTCGGCATGGGCACCGCCAAGACATGGATTGCCCGTAATACGGCAATCGGAGCACAAACTCCACTTCCTGACCAACAATTGACCAGCCTCGGAGGAGGCGCAGTACGAACTGCAGTTAACCGGCCTGACGCCCGCGGACAACTACGACTTCAAGGTCATTCGCAGCGATCTTTCCGCGTCCGTTCCCGGCAGTCTGATGAGGGTCAGCGCGAACCCCAGCGGCAATATCAAGCTGAATTTCTTTGAGCTGACATCTGGCTCGTGGGCCGATGGCTGGTCGCCGGCAAATGCGGATCGAGTCGGGTACGATGACCCAGGTCAGTTCGGTTGGGAAATTGTCGGCTCGTTCAATGCTTGGCCTGGCTCGAACGACCCTCTCTATGCGTTGACCGATCAGGGTGACGGTCTGTATACGGGAGCGTTCACGTTCGACACGACTGGCGACCAACAGTTCAAGTTCCGCCATCTCGACCCGACGAACGCGTGGAACATTTCGATCGGCGACGACTTTGGAAATGCCGCAGGGAATGATTCGTTTACGGTCAACTCAACGAGCGAGCTATGGCATTTTGAGCTTGATCTGCCGAATGGACGGTGGCGGGTCTACTTGGATGGAAGTGGCGCTGCAGCCGGCGCTGTGCCGGAGCCGGGCTCCTTGGCAATCGTGTTGGTTGGCCTGCTCGTTGGTGCGGCGGCGGTTCGTCGCCGTTCGTCGTAGCAAGGAATTCGAGACGGGGAACGAGGACGATGCTCGACTTGCGCAAAAGATCGATGGGCTGGGCTGCGCTGGCTGTCCTTGGGTTGGCCGCGACTGGCTGCTCTCCGGCGGTGAGTGCACGAGAGGGGGACTCGTCGACAGACGCGCATGTTGAGGTGGCGGTTTCCACCGTCCGCGTCGATGCTGCGGTCCGTCCGGCGGCGCTTTCCAGCGTGGAAGCGCCGCCGCCGTCAGCCGCCGCGGCCGTTCCCACCTGGGCCACCGATGCTATCTTCTACCAGATTTTCCCCGAGCGGTTTGCCAACGGCGATCCGACGAACGACCCGACTCGCGACTCGCTCGAAGCGCCCGACCGCGTGCCTGCGTCGTGGAAACTTTCGCCCTGGACCGGCGACTGGTATGCCCGCGCCGATTGGGAACGCGAGCTGGGCCCCGATTTCTACGAGAACGGCGTGTTCGATCGCCGTTACGGCGGCGACCTCGCTGGTGTGATCGCTCGACTCGAATACTTGCAGAACCTGGGCGTGAACGCGATCTATTTCAACCCCGTGTTCTACGCCCGCTCACTCCACAAATACGACGGCAATTCGTTCCATCATGTTGATCCGTACTTTGGTCCCGATCCAGCCGGCGACCTTCAGTTGATGGCCGCCGAAACAAGCGACCCGCAGACTTGGCATTGGACGGCGGCCGACAAGCTGTTCTTGGATCTGTTAAAGCAGGCCCACGCCCACGGCATCCGCGTGATCATTGACGGCGTGTTCAATCACACCGGCCGCGACTTCTTCGCTTTTGCCGACCTGCGCGAGAAGCAAGCGGCGTCGCCCTACAAGGAATGGTACATCGTGCAATCGTTCGACGATCCGGCCACACCGCAGAACGAATTTCGCTACCGCGGTTGGTGGGGCGTCGACACGCTGCCTGAGTTTGCCAACGCCAAAGAGGGCCACGATCTGTATTCCGGCCCGAAGCAGTACATCCTCGACATCACGTCGCGGTGGATGGACCCCGACGGCAACGGCGATCCGAGCGACGGCATTGACGGCTGGCGGCTCGACGTGGCCACCGAAGTGCCCACAGGATTCTGGCAGGATTGGCACCAGCACGTGCGGCGGATCAATCCCGACGCCTACACCGTGGCCGAGGTTTGGGACGATGCGCGGCAATTTCTTGCCGAGGGCGGCTTTTCCGCCTCGATGAATTACTATGGATTCTCCTTTCCAGCTAAGGGATTTCTCATCGACAACGTGCTTGCGCCGAGCGCGGCGGCCCGGCAACTCAACGGGCGACGAACCGCTTACGCCGAGCCGCAGCAACGGGCGCTGTTGAATCTGATCGACTCGCACGACACCGATCGACTCGCGTCGATGATCGTCAACGCGGGCCGGAGGCCGTACGAGCAGCCCGACCGGTTCGACTACGACGTCGGCGTCTCGCCGCGGTACGTGGCCGATTACGACGTCCGTAAGCCGAACGCGGCCGAGCGGCGAATCGAACGGATGGTGGCGCTGCTACAAATGACCTACGTCGGCGCACCAATGATTTACTATGGAACCGAGGCCGGCATGTGGGGCGGCGACGACCCTTGCGATCGGATGCCGATGGTCTGGCCCGACATGACCTACCAGCCGCAGCAGTCCGATCCGCGTGGCCGGCCGCGCGCGGCCGACGTAGTCGAGTTCGACCAAGCGCTGTTCAACTACTATCGCGCGGCAATCGCATTGCGGAAGCAGTTGCCGGCGCTGCGCCACGGAACGATGGAAACGTTGCAGACCGACGACAAGGCACACTTTCTCGCCTTCAAGCGAGCCGACGAGAAGGACACGGTGTTCGTGGGCTTTAATCGTGGCGACGCCGCCTACCTTTGGAATCTTCCACTCGGCGAGGGCGAGTCGGTCGCCCAGGTGTTCACCGCGTCGGGCGACGTCGAGAACTTCCCGATTAAACGCGAAGCGGGGACCGCCGTCGTCACGGTACCCGCCTGCGATGGCGTCGTGCTCGCACTCAGCCACGGGGAGTGAGCGACCGTGCAAAAAGGGAACACGGTTCTTTTCTTGCTCATCGCACTCTTGAGTGGCTGCGGTTCGCATGACAATCGCCGCGTGATTACGATGTGGCACCAAGTCCGCCCGGCCGAGCGGGCGGTGCTTCGCGACGAAATCACACGCTACGAGGCGGCCCATCCGGACGTCCGCATCCGGCCGCTCTACAAAGAGACTGAGGAACTGCGGAGCGGCTACCAGGCCGCGGCGCTGGCCGGCACCGGGCCGGAGCTCGTCTACGGCCCGTCCGACGTGCTCGACACGTTTCACACGATGGGGCTGATTCAGGACCTTGCGCCTTGGTTCCCCGAGAGCGTGGGCGGTGAGTTCGTCGACGGAGCGCTTACCTACCTGCCCGCGCTGAAGGATCCGACCAAGCGCGAGTTGGTGCAGGTGGGCGATCGCTTCGGCAACCACTTGGCACTCGTCTACAACCGTCATTTCATCAAAACGCCCCCTAAGACGACCGACGAACTGGTGCATCTGGCGGTCGAAAACACGATCGACGAGGATGGCGACGGCCGCAACGACCGCTACGGCTTGGTTTGGAATTTCACCGAGCCGTTTTTTGCCGTGCCGTTTCTCACGGGCTTCGGCGCGTGGGTGTTCGCGGAGCCGACGGCCGATCCGCCTGTGCCCGCTCTTGACACGCCCGAATCCATCGCGGCCTACCGCTTCATCAAGTCGCTCCGCGAGGTGCACCGCGTCGTGCCGGCGAATTGTGATTACGAGCTCGCCGATTCGCTGTTCAAGACGGGCCGGGCGGCGATGATCATCAACGGCGACTGGAGCTGGGCCGACTATCTCGAAAACCCCGAGATCGACGCCGCGGTCGCGGTGCTGCCAATCGTCAGTTCGACCGGCCAGCCCATGCGGCCGATGGTCGCGCCGAAAGGCTACTCGCTCAACGTGAACGCCCAAGGCGGGACGGCCGAAGCGGCGATGGATTTCGTCCGCTACATGACCAGCGACGAAGTGCAGCGGCGGCTCGTGCAGCGGTTGAAAATGCTCCCCGGCCGCCGCTCCGCTTGGGACGACCCGCTCTTCGAGACCGACGCAACGCTTGCGGTTTCGCGGGCCCAGCTGGAAAACGGTCGCCTGATGCCGGTCGACACCGAGCTGCGGGCCGTTTGGGACGGCATGCGGCCCAGCTACCAAGCGCTGTTGGGCGGCACGATGACGCCCGAGGCCGCCGCCGCGCGGATGCAACGCGACGCGATCCGGAACATCGACCTGATGCACCGCGAAATCGAGCCGGGCCGCTCGGTCGCTGTGCTCGAAGTGCTCATCGGCCTCGCGCTCGCGGCCGCACTGATCTGGCAGATCCCAAACTTCCTCTCATTCGGCCGCGACTGGCGTCGCAACCGGCTGGCCTATCTTTTCGCCATGCCGGCGGTCGTTGTCATCTTTGCGGTGATCGTCTTTCCGTTCTTCTACAACCTCGTGCTCTCGCTCTCCGACATGTCGCTCGTGCGGTTCAAGGATTGGCGCGTCGTCGGTCTACAGAACTATGCCGAAGTGCTCAGCGATCCGATGCTTTGGGGGCCGTGGGGCGTGTTCATGAAAACGCTCGTCTGGACGGTCGTGAACGTCGCGCTGCACGTCGGCCTCGGCGTGATGCTGGCCGTCGCGCTCAACAATCCCATCCGCGGCAAGGCAATCTACCGCCTCTTGTTGATCATCCCCTGGGCGGTGCCGGCGTACATCACAGCCCTCACTTGGCGTGGCATGTTCGACTACGAATACGGCGCGGTGAATCTGTTGCTGACGAAGTTCGCGCACCTGACGCCGGTCAACTGGCTCGGCCAGCCGCTCCACGCCTTTGAGGCCTGCATCATTACCAACGTCTGGCTCGGCTTCCCGTTCATGATGGTGATCGCGCTGGGCGGCATGCAGGGCATCCCCGCCGAACTGTACGAAGCCGCCCGCATCGACCGGGCCTCGCGGTGGCAGCAGTTCTGGCACATCACGCTGCCGCTGTTGAAGCCGGTGCTGCTGCCCGCGATCACGCTCGGTGCGATCTGGACGTTCAACAACCTCAACGTGATCTGGCTGGTCTCCAACGGCGGCGAACCGCAAGATTCGACGCACATCCTCGTTTCCTACGTCTATAAGGCAGTGTTCAACTTGTACCGCTACGGCTACGGCGCCGCCCTATCCATGGTGATGTTCGTCATTTTGCTTGTGTTCTCGATACTGTTCCTCCATCGCACCAAAGCCACCGAAGGCGTCTACAACTGACGATCGTTCCCCATGCGTGAACCAAAACGTATCACCGCTCTCCGGCACACGGTGCTACTCGTGTTCGTGGCGATCTCGGTCTACCCGGCGCTCAACGTGTTCTCGATCTCGCTCCGCCCCGGCAACCGCCTGCGTTCGACCGAATTGGCGATCATCCCGGCCGACTGGACTTTTTCGAGCTATGTCCAGCTCTTCACCGAGCAGCCGTTTCTGCGCTGGCTCGGCAACTCACTGATCGTGGCGACGCTCGTCACGCTGACCGGCGTCGCGCTGGCGGCGATCGGCGGCTATGCGTTCAGCCGCTTCCGCTTCGTCGGCCGCAAGGCGACGATGCTCGCCATCCTCACGACGCAAATGTTTCCCGCCACGATGCTGCTGCTGCCGATTTACATCCTGATCGCCAAGCTGGGCCTGGTGAACACCTACCTCGGCCTGATGGTCTTCTACACCTCGACCGCCCTGCCATTTTGCGTTTGGCAGATGAAGGGCTTCTACGATACGATCCCCGTGTCGCTCGAAGAGGCGGCCCGCATCGACGGCTGTTCGCGAGCTCAAGCGTTTTGGTCGGTGATCGTGCCGCTGGCCGTTCCCGGATTGGTGATCACCGCGCTGTTTAGCTTCATGACCGCCTGGAGCGAATACATCGTCGCCGCCCAGGTGATGCAGGACGAAGAGATGTTCACGTTGCCGCTGGGAATCAAGAGCTTCCAGGCCAGCCTCTCCTCGCAATGGGGCCTGTACGCCGCCGCGTCGATCCTCGTGAGCATCCCGGTGGTTGTGGTCTTCTTGCTCTTGAGCAAGTACCTCGTCTCTGGCCTGACGCTCGGCTCGGTGAAAGAATAGTCGTATTCATGGCCAACGTCGTTCTGAAACATCTCGACAAAAAATACCCCAGCGGCTTCCACGCCGTCCGCGACGTCTCGCTTGAGATTGCCGACGGCGAGTTCATGGTGCTGGTCGGCCCCTCCGGCTGCGGCAAAAGTACTACGCTCCGCATGATCGCCGGGCTCGAGGAAGTCACCGCCGGCGAAATTCTCATCGGCGACCGGCTCGTAAACGACGTCGCGCCGGGCGACCGTGACATCGCGATGGTCTTTCAGAACTATGCCCTCTACCCACACATGTCCGTCCGCCAGAACATGGCCTTCGGCCTCAAGATGCGTGGCACCCCGCGTCAGGAAATCGATCGCCGCGTCGCGGAGGCCGCCGACATTCTTTCGATCGAATCGCTCCTCGACCGCCGTCCGCGCGAGCTCTCCGGTGGCCAGCGGCAACGCGTGGCGCTGGGCCGGGCGATCGTCCGCGAGCCGAAGGTCTTTCTGTTCGACGAGCCGCTCTCCAATCTCGACGCCAAGCTCCGCGTCCAGATGCGTGCCGAGATCGCCCGGCTCCACCGGCGTCTCAAGACCACCATCATCTACGTGACACACGACCAGGTCGAGGCGATGACGCTCGGCCAGCGGATCGTGCTCTTGGACCGCGGAGTCGTCCAACAAGTCGACACGCCGATGAAAATCTATCAGCAGCCGGCCAACCGCTTCGTGGGTTCGTTCATCGGCAGCCCGGCGATGAACTTCTTCGCGGGCGAAGTTGTCGACGGGCAGTTTCAACTGGCGAGCGGCGGCAAGGTCCCGGTCGACGCTACGCCTCCCGTAGGTCCGGCCATCCTCGGCATTCGCCCCGAAGACCTGCTCACCGACGGCGATGGCATCCCGCTCGCCACGGTCGCGCTCGACGTGGTCGAACACATGGGCCATGAAACCATCGCCCACTTCGAGCTCGCCGGCCAGCAACACATCGCCCGCCTCGGCGCCGATACGCCGGCCCGCCCCGGCGATCAATTGGCCCTCGCCGTCCGTCCCGGCGCATATCACCTTTTTGCGGGCGACGCAGCCGGGCGGCGGATCAACTAGGGATTCCGCGAACGCGCCGATGTCCCGACCGCGCGCGGACCGCAAATCGCCAGCATGCCCCAGACGATCAACATGGCGGTCGTCGGTTCGGGAACGGCTGCACTCGTCGTGGCGCTCGAACCGCTGCCACCGGATTCGCCGAAGTGCATCTTCCAGACGTCGTAATCGCCAGCGTCGATTTCGTCGTTGCCGTTGCCGTCGGCGTCGAGGTCGCTGCCCATTTGGCCGAGCGAATTCCGCCACACGGTGTAGTCGGCCGCGTCGACTCGGCCGTTGTGGTTGTAATCGCCCAGCAGTGGCGTCGATGTTTCGGACCAGATGGCGACGCCGCTCACGCCGGCAATTGCAAAGTTGAATGCCAGTTGGCCGGCGCTGTTGAGACCACTGAAGTTGGGGTCGGGCGATTTATCGACGTCGTGGGCCTGCGTCATGCTGTAGCCGGCGCCGGTGAAGCCGAGACTGAGCAATGTGCCGCCGGCGAACGAATCGCCGGTGCGGATGATTTGCTCCAAGCCGTTGAGCGGGCTGTAGAGATAGAGCCCGCGGCCCGCGGCGGGGCCGTCGACGGTATCGGAAAGTTCGGCGACGAAGGCGAGTTGGCCGGCGTTGTTGAGCGAGAGGGATTCGCCGAGGAAGCGGCGGAAAAACTTGCCGCCGCCGGGAATCGCGGTGTCTTCCATTGCAACGAGCGTCGGCGTGTCGGCATCCGCCAGATAGATTCCCGAGCCGAGATCTCCACTGCCGGCAAACTCCGTCGAGAACGCAACTTGGCCGGCGTTGTTGATGGCCGCGAGGCGAATGTTCGTCGCGGCGGTCGCCGCGCCTGGCAGCATCGACGGGGCGATCAGCGTGGCGCCCGCATCGCCGGCGAGGAATACGCCTTGGCCGCTCCCCGACGGCTGCGAGTAGGTGGCCGCGAAGGCGATTTGGCCAGCGTCGTTCAGCGGCAGGGCGGTCGACACGATGTTGTTGATGGTCGTCGATTCGTTGGTGGCCGTGCTGCCGTCGCGGGCGAGTTCGACGACCGTGGCGCCGTCGAGGCGCAAGGCCGCCTTGTGCGTAAAAATGCCGTCGTCGACGCTGGCCGTGAGCGCGATTTGGTCCGACTCGTTGAGCGTAGGCAAGCTGCCGGCGATCGAGAGATACGTGCCGACGCCCAGCACATCGACCCCTTCGGTCAATCGCGTGGTGACGGTGCCGTCCGCGGCGCGCGAGTAGATGCCCGTCTGGAAATCCATTCCCGTGTAGGTGGCGCGATAGGCGGTGACGCCGGCGTTGTTGAGCACCGGAATCGAGCGGGTGGCGAGCTGGTTGATTGCGTCCGGAGTGGAAGTGCCGATGCGAGGCAGCACGGCGATCGGGCCGCCATCGCCGAGGAAGTCGATTGTTTCGGTCGGACTGGTCAACATGGCCGAATGCGAGACCGTTCCCGCGGCGTTGATGGCGGGGTTGCTGCCGACGAAGCCGGCAATCGGGTTGGTGTCGACGTCGGTGATGCCCTTGCGAGCGACGACGGTGAGGCCGGCCGTCGTGCCGCGATAGATGGCGCTGTCATCCAGCTCGGCGTCGTTCGTTCCCGTCAGTTGGCTGAGAAACACGACCTGGCCGGCGTCGCTCAGCGCGGGCACCGTGAAGGTGATCAGCGAGCCATTGCCGTCGGGCGAGGCCTGGCCCGATTGGGCGATGATCGCAAAGTCGCCGGCCCACGCAGGCAAGACGAGCACCAGCGTGCCCAACGACGCGACCAGTACGCGACAAACCGCACGCACCGCGGCCGCAGGTTTCCGCCACGTTCGAGCATTCATCGTTCGACGCCTCTTCGGGATGGAGCCTGCCCCCGATTGCCGCGCGAGCCGTTCCGGGCGGCGTCGCGCTCCGATTCCATTGTGATTGAGGACTGCAAAAGACGCCAGCGCCGGGGGCCGAAACCCCGCTCGGCCCAGGTTTCCCGCGGCTTTTGGGGCTCCGGAGCCGAATCGTGCCGGGACGTGGCCCCGCCTTGGGACGATCGCCCTCTCCAAACGAAAAACCGCCACGTCGCCAAGCGAGCATAGATGATCACACCCCGCGCCCCCGAGATTCGCACGTATTCCACGAGATTGGCTCAAAGGTGATCACATCTTGCGGCGGAGCCTTGAACGCGGATGTCTAAGAGCGAACCGCTTCGTTTCAAGTTGCCAATAAACAACGCACCTGGACGACCGCCGATGGAGGATGGCCTCGCACGCCTACGTGTGGTCTCAGTACATGCTCGTTTCTACCAGATAGTGGACGGATGTAAAGTAGCGATTTTCGGCCGGGGAGACGATTCACCACCGAAGCGCCAAGGAGACCGAGGGGAAAGGAAACCGCTAGGCCGCCAAGAACGCCAAGGTTCTCTCAGTTGCGATTCCCAGCCGCAGACCGCAAAGCACGCTGATTCTGGGAAGGGGCTGACCGGGATCAGCTTGCTTGTCGACATTTCTTGGCAACCTTGTATGTTGGTGTGTTGATCAATGCCGAATCGCTCGAGTGCTTGGCGGTTCTCATTTGAAGGGGGGGGCGCAAACAACTTGTCAGAAACTTGTCATCTTCGCAGAATCTCTAGGTTCGCGCGATTCCCGCTCCGTCGCCTTCCCCGCAATCAGAGAGCCTTCGCTGACGAGCGGAACGGAAGAATAAGGAGTCGTGCTAGGTCACTACTATTGTAAACTTAGTCCTTAAATCGCTGGCTCCCGGCTTCCACTTCCTGAATCCTCTCGATCCGATGCTCGCCGTCCGCTCATGTTAGACGTCCTCTACGAAGACAACCATCTGCTGGCCGTGAACAAGCCGGCCATGCTGCCGACGATGGGCGTTGCCGCGGACAGGCCGTCGCTGCTTGCATTGGCGAAGGAGTACATCCGTCGCAAGTACGCCAAGCCGGGCGAAGTCTATCTCGGCATCGTCAGCCGGCTCGACGCGCCGGTGACCGGAGTGGTGCTGATCGCCCGCACGTCGAAAGCGGCCGGGCGGCTCACGGAAATGTTCAAGCGGCGCGACGTGCAAAAGACCTACTGGGCGCTGGTCGAAGGCCGCGTCGAGCCGCCGGCGGGCAAACTCGTCCACTACCTGCGAAAGGACGAGCGGCACCGCAAGGTACTCGTCGCCACCGCCGGCAGTGCCGATGCCCAGCGGGCGGAACTGAATTACTGTACGCTCGCACCGGTGAAGGGAAATACGCTGCTGGAAATCGAGCTCCTCACCGGGCGCAAGCATCAGATCCGCGTGCAACTCGCCGACGCTTTCTCGCCGGTGGTCGGCGACCGCAAGTACGGCAGTCGCCGCGCGTTCCCCCACGGCATCGCGCTCCATTCCCGGCGGCTAGCGTTCGAGCATCCAGTCAAGAAGTTGCCCATCGAGATCGAGGCGCCGTTTCCCGCAGCCTGGGAGACGTTTCGATGAATGCGTTGCGGGCAACGCACCGCAGCCTAAACGCCGGCAGCTACGAGGCTTACGACGGAAAATCGGTGTTCGGGAGTCTTGGCGCGGGCCCAACGCCCAAGGTAGAGTTAACTAACAGATCGCGTGAGTATTGGATGGATGACCGCTTGTCTGACGGCCGGCGAATCGGCCGCTCGCCGCAACATTCGGCTGAAGAAATAACGTGTCCGAATCCATGTTCCAAAACGCGGCGCTCGCCAGCGGACTGCTTTCCCAGCAGCAATTGGACGATGCGCTCACCGGGCTCGTGACTTCCGCGCCCGGCGGCGCGCAGACGATCGCTCAAGTGCTCGACGAGGAGCTCGGCCGCCGGTTGGTCGAGCTGGGCTATCTCAATCGCTGGCAAGTCGAGCAACTGAAGGAAGGCCGCACCAAATTCACGCTCGGCCCCTATCGCATCGTCAACGCGATTGGCCAGGGTGGCATGGGCCACGTCTTCAAGGCGGAGCACAAGATGCTCGGCCGCACCGAAGCGCTGAAGGTGCTCCCCAAGAACCGCAGCACGCCCGACGCCATCGCCGCCTTCCAACGCGAGATTCGCGCCCAGGCGCAGCTCGATCATCCGAACCTGGTCCGCGCCACCTACGCCGACCACGAGGGCGACACGTATTACTTCGTCACCGAGTACGTGCCGGGCACCGACCTTCGCAAGCTGGTCCGCCGCAACGGCCCGCTCCCACCGGCGATCGCGGCGACCATCATCTCGCAAGCGGCCGAAGGACTGCACTACGCCCACCGCAAAGGGCTCGTCCACCGCGACGTCAAGCCGGGCAATTTGCTCGTCACGCCGGACGGCCACACCAAGGTCACCGACCTCGGCCTGGCTTGGGGACTGATGGAGGAATTGGCCGGCGCCGTCCCCGAGCGATCGCGGAGCCTCGTCGGCACGGCTGACTACATGGCTCCTGAATCCATCACCGATCCCGACCAAGTTCGCCCCGTGAGCGACATCTACTCACTGGGTTGCACACTGTACTACGCGGTCACCGGCAAAGTGCCGTTTCCCGGCGGCAGCACGGCCGAGAAGATGCAGCGGCACCTCAGCGAGACGCCCCTCAACCCGCTGCATTTCAATCCGGACTTGGCGGAGGCGTTTTGCGATTTGATCGCCGCGATGATGGACAAGGACGCCGACCGGCGAATTCCCACGGCCGCCGCCGTCGTCGAAGCGCTCGCGCCGTGGTGCGATCCCTCGGCGACGCAGCACTTGGCCGAGCAGTATCCGCCGCCGTCGGGAATTTTTGTGCGCGGCTCGGCTCGGTCGCTGGCGCCTGCCGCGCCGCCGCTCAAGGAGACCGCCGAGTTTGTGCTCGACGACTACGAACATAGTCCCTCGACGACCGAGAGCCCCAGCCAGATCTCGCAGAGCACGACCCCGATCTCCGCCGAATCGGAAGACACGCTGGCACACGAACGCCAGCCGTCGCAACAAACGGCGACCGATCCGAACGAAAGCGCGGGTGCGAGCCCACGGGCGTGGCTCTTGTTCGGCGCCGCGCTCGCGCTGTTGATCGTGGCGTTCGTCGTGGCCCTCACGGCGATATTGAGATGAACGACGGACAAGCGACGGCGAATCAACTCGCGGTCTTGTCTCCCGCGCTCGTTGGCTCCTTGGCGGGCGTCTCAGCTTGCTGCAATTCGTCGTGCAGTTCGCCGATCGGCTGGGGGTCGAGAAACTTGCCCAAGGCCGTGCGAGTTTGCGAGAACAGACTATCGATCCGCCGCTGCACTTGAGCGTCCTTGGTCCGATGCCGCCGCGCTTCTCGATCGAGCGTTTGGCCGAATTGCGTGGGCCCCGGCAAGCTGTCGAGCGAATCGAGCAAGCTATGCGCCTCGGCGAAGTTCTTGGCTTCGATCTGCTGTCGCACCCGGGCCATGACAATGTTGCGACGCGCCACCAGGTCGACCATGTCTTCGCGGAGCGCTGAGAGCCGAGCCGCTACGCGCAGTCGCTCGTCGTCGTCCGGCAGCGGCACGACGATGCGCTGCTCCGCGCCGGGAACGATCGGCATCCGCGCGAGGTACGTGCCGTCGCTTTTGACGAACAGCATCTGAATCGGGCTCTTGCCGGGAGTCACGGTCACTTCGCCGGCGGCGTCGCTTAGCCCCACCGGCCGCATCGGCTTCTCGTCGACGTTTTGAGCGAACACCTCGTAGCCCACGAGCGGTTTGTCGGGCGACGTGCGCGCCTGCAGGCGAAGAGTCGAGTCGCCCGGATCGGATCGTACGCCGATGGCCACCAGCGCCGTCCGCCCGCGGCGGACGCCCAACGGACGCTGCGTCGCGCTGAGAATGCGACCAATCGGCTGCGCCGCGCCCGCGGGCGGGTCGATTACTTCCAGATACGTCCACGGCACGACCGTCGCGCCGTCGGGCAGCAGCGTGCCGTCGCGCGTCGTGCGGCGGACGATCGGCAGAAACACGTCGCCCGGCCTCGCCCAACTGAAATCGGCGCCGCTGGGCGGTAAATCGCTGCCGCGCAGATCGAACACGACGTGCTGCGGATCGTCCGGGTCGGGGCGGACTTGGGCCAGCGGCGACACGGCCTGCTCCACGAGTTGAAACAATTGCTCCGCGAGCGCCTCGCGTTGGCGCGTCGTGCGGCGAATCGTCTGTCCCCAGCGCTGCACGTAGCGGTCGTATTCGCGCGCCGCCAGTTCGTATCCCCACGGCGTTGATCGCACGGAGAGCAGCAACCGCTTGTCTTCGTCAGCCGCGCCCTCGGCGACGTCGGCGGCGGTGAACGAGTCGATGCCGTCGAGCAATTGGTGACGCAGCGGTCCGGTGGCCAAATCCGTCTTGAGCCGCCAGACGACGCCGATCGACGCATTGACGCGGTCCAGCAAATAGGAGGGCAACTGCTCGGTCAATTGCTCCGCCAGGTCGCCCGGCGCGTCGATGGCGAGCTGCGCGTGGATGCGGTAGGGCTGTCCCTCCCACACGTCTTCGCGCTCCGCCGCGCGGCCGACGATCGCACCACATGCCGTGGCGACTGCCAGGACGCTGAGTATCGTCGTGTTAAGTGGAGCCAAACGCATGGCCGTTAGTTCCTTCGCGCGACGGCGCCGTCTTCGCCGACGCGCCAGTTATCCACGTTTTGGTACAGCGAGACGGGCGACTCGCCGATGCCATGGACTGCCGCACGATAGGCGAAATAGTTCACCGTTTGCCAAAGCGGGACGAGCGGCAAATCGTGGTGAGCGACGTCGTGAATCTCGGAGAGTTTCGCGCGGACGTCGTTCCAATTCGTCGCGTTGTCGAGCTCACTGAGCGTTGCCGTGAGATACGGGCTGGCGAGCGCGCCGGCGAGTCCGCCCGGCCCGAACAACGCGCGAGCATCGGCGATCGGCTCCCACACCGCGAGTTCGGCATACCGCAGATCGTAGTCGACCTTGCCGGCCAGCAACTCGTCTGCGGTGAACTCGACGAGTTTGATGGGAATGCCGGCCTTCCCCAGTTGCAGTTGAATCGTCTCGCAGGCGACTCGCGCCACCGGATCGGTCGGGTGGGCGAGGACGAGCGTCGGAAACGGGGAAAGCTCGATGTTTCCCCGGCCGGTCGGATCGAGCACTTTCGACCAGGCGACCGACGCCAGCACGGCCGCCAAACGCGGTTCGAACGGACGCGGGTCGATCTGATTATTGTACGCATAGCGGAGGGGGTCGCTGAACGACAGACCCGCGGGGAAGGGCCCGCTGAGCACGGTGAACCCCGGCAGCGCCGCGCCACCCAGCAGCACCTGCTGGACGATGCGTTCGCGCTGGATGCCGAAGCACAGCGCGCGGCGAAACTCGCGCTCCATCGAGAGCGGCTTCGCCGGATTCAGCACGAGCACGTGGACGGTCGGCAGACCGTAGTGATCGACGCGAATGTCCTTCGCCTTTCGCAGCCGATCGATTTGCCAGGGCGGCACGCGGTCGAGCACGTCGATCTCGCCATGCAGCAATGCCGCGACGGCCGCTTGGTCGTCCGGCATGGATTGTTCGACGATCGTGTGCAGCCAAGGTTGCGGCCCTCCGCCGGTCGGGTTGGCGACGAACGACACGCTCTCCGGCTCGGAGTCTGCGACGTCAAACTGCGGAGGAGTGATCGACTCCAGGACCTCCGCGCCGGCGTCGTCGACCGTCAACTTCGTGAGCGGAATCTGCAGCAGCGATTCCGGTCGCACGTGCGGGCGTTTCCAATCGAGGTGCACCAACTGGGTGCCTTCCACGGATACGGCAGCGAGCAAAGCGGCAAACTCCGGCCGATATTCGGGCCGCGACGGATCGGCCATGTGCAAGAAGAAACGAGCCATGAAGTCGGCGGAAGGTGCGTCGGCGGCGCTCGGGCTGGCTGGTCTCTTCAGCTTCAGCGTCAGCCGCAAGCCGGTCTCATCGGGCACCCACTCACCGTAGGGCGATCGATAGATGCCGCCTTCGGAGCCGAAGGCCATGATTTCGCTGATCGTCGGCGCCAACAGCCGGCTATCGCGTAGCGAAGCCCAGTCGTCGATGCGGCGGACCGGTTTCCGCGGCGAAGCCTCGAAGACGCCCACCGACACCGACGGATTCTCTCGCTGCAGCTCGGCAAGCAGCTCGCGGGCCTGTTCCGATTCCGGCCAAATGTCGCGGGCCCGGCCGATCGCCTTGCGTGCCGCGACGTACTTTTTGTCGGTAATGCTCTGGCGGGCTTCGCTCACCTGACGCTCGGCGGCAGTGGCGAATCGCTGCTGCCATTCAGCGGCTGCCGGCGATTTGAGCGCGCTGAACTGGTTTTGCCACTGGTCGAGCACCGCGCGAGCTGCGGCATAGTCCTTATCGTGCAAATGCTGGTTGATCATTTTGTCGCACACGGCGTCGACGGCGGCGAGCAAGCCCGGAGCACTCGGCTGCCGCTCGTACAACGCCGCCAGCACCGCCAGGGCCTGGTCGAGCTGCTGCGCTTCGACCAATGCGAGCGCGTTTCGAAGCAGATAGTCGTTCGCCGCGTCATTCAGGCCGGGCGTGTCGGGATATTCGCGGAGCAGGCGGGCGTAGTAGTCGAACGCGTCGTCGAATTTCTTCTCCGCGGTGAGTCGCTGGGCCTCCGCCAGCAGGACTTCCTGGAACAATAACACCTTGCGGATGTTCTGCCACGAGACGTCGAACGCCCGGGTGGGATCCGCGACCAGACGAATCGTCAGCACGCCTTGCGGCTGCGCCGGCACCTTGTGACCGGGGAAGTCGAGCGGCTCGACGTTGAGCACGGCGTTTTTATTGGTCTCATCGAGCAAGATCTGGTCGAACGGCGGCATGTCGCAAAGCCGCTGTTCGTCTGCGAGCGAAGGCGCCGCAAATGCGATCGCCAGCAGGCACGGGCCGAGCCAGTGGCAGCTGAAGGCACGTCGCAATAGGAGGCCGACCGTCCGCATGAAGTTTCACCTTACGGCTGATCGACGACGAACAGCGTGCCGTCGTGTGCCGTGAGTACGACGTGCCCGAGAAAACGAACGGGTCCGGCAGCGAGCGGATGCTCGACGTCGAGCTTTCCGGCCGGTTGACCGTCTGCCAGCGTGCGGCGCTCGAGGATTCCCTGCCGATAGGTGAGCAGCACGCTGTCGCCGGAGGCCAGCGGCGGTCCGGCGAGGTCGCCGCCTTTGACGGCGTCGGTCCAGGCGATTTCGCCGCTCGCGCGGACCGCGACCAATTGATCGTTGGCCGTGACCAAGAGCAGCAAGTCGCCGACGCGATACGGCCCCCAGACCACGTCGCCCGGCAAAACAGTCTGGCCGGCGCTCTTCAGCGACGGCAGCTCGAAGCGCGCTAGTTGTCCGCCGTCGGTCACCGCCAGCGCCGTCTTTCCCACGACGACGATCGGCGACACGATCGGAAACGCCCCGACGTTTGCCTCGGCGACCGTCGAGAAGTGCGGTTGCGGCTGGTCGGCAAGTTCCACGAGATACATCTTCTCGTGTCCATCCGAGATGACAAATTGCCGGCCGGCGTCGTCCGTTTGAGCAGCCGGCTGATAGGGCACCTTCATCCGCGGCAGGAGCCGCGGCTGGAACGGCAAAGCGAGCGGCTGGCCGTCTGCCGGATTGAGGTAAAACACTTGGCCGACTTCGAGCGGCACGAGTACGCCCCGGCCCAGCGGCGACGGCGCGCAGACGATCGTGCTGGGGAGCTTCACGGCGTGCATTGGTTTCCGCTCGTTCGCAGGATCGTACAGCAACAGTTGGTTCGACTCGCCAGGTGCGGCGAACGCGGCCCGGCCACCGCCCAGGTCGACCCCCATGGTCAGTTTCGGAGCACTGCTGATGGCTGGTCCAGCGGAAAGGGGCTGGTCCTGCACGCGCGAATGCATCGCCGCGTCGTCGAAGCGGTAGACGAGGCCGTTCACGTCGGCAAACGCGAGCGTGCGATCGGCTTCGTCGACGACCGGCGTCGCGGCGGGCGGCACGGCCAGCTCGTTGTCCCAAAACGTCTTGCCCGAATCGGCGTCGATCGCGGTAACCACCACCCCGGCCCGATCGTCGAGCCTGCGGACGTGCACCAGCACCGATCCGAACAGCGCGAGCGGGTGATCGAACGTCGAATGCACGAAGCTGTCGTCGATGCTCTGCACCGGCAAGCGGTTGCCGGTCGGCAGCACGGCGTATTTCGTAAGCTGCGTGTCGCCGATCCAGATCGCGCCTTGGGTCATGAGCGCGTGGCGTACGAGCGGCACGCGCGACGTCGCCTCGCGCGTGGCAACCCGCGTGAGCGCTTTTTCGCCGCCGCCGGATCCGGCGTCGAAGGCATCGAGCGCGCCGCGGTCGGTGACGACGATCAATCGACGCGAGGTGACCAGCGGCGGCGAGGTGGCCAGGCCGCTCAGACGCCGTTCGGTATCTACTTTGGTCACTACGCCCTGGTCGTCAAGCGACAACAGCCGCAGTCGGCACGTGGAGACGCCGTCGTTTTCGAGCACCGCCAACCGATCGAGAATCTGCGTCGGCGGAACGCGGATGCTGCCGCTCGAATGCCCGAGATAGAACACACCCAAACACGTAAGGTCTTCGAGCGAGATGGTGTAGATGCTGGAGTGATCGCCGGTGAGATACATGCGCTGGCCGGAGCGGTCGACGATCGGCGCGACGTCGAGTGGCTGGGCGAACTGCAGATAACCCATCCGTTCGCCGGAACGAAGGTCGACGAGGAACAGCTTGCCGGACTGTGCCGCGACGAACGCACGATCGGCAACGGCCAGCGGCTCTGCGATCGGTTCCCCGAACTCCTGTCGCCAGACGAGATTTCCAGTCCGCGCCTCCAAGCACAGCAGCTCCAGATGCTTGGAGTCGATCACGAGGACGTTTTCGCCGACCATCACGGGCGGCAGGCCGGCGGCAAAGCCAACATAGCGCCGCCACAGCAACTGCCCACTGGCCACGTCGAAGGCGTAGAGCGCCCCATCGACGCGGGCACAAAACGTGCCCGTCGCGGGGGCAGCGGCCGTTGCGTGTCGGTTGCCGGTCGCCAGCGTCGAGATCCAGGGCGTGGGCCTCTCGGCGGTTTTCGCCGCTTGTTCGTCCGCCACAAACTTGACGCCGGCCCGCTCGGCGGCCGACGTCGCAACGATGATCGCCCGCAGCTCGTCGTTGGCCACCAATTCGGGATGGTTTTCGAGGAGTTGTTTGTGGAGGAGGTAGGCTGTGCGGGTGTCTCCGGCGGCGACCGCCGTCTTCATCGCCGCGAGCCCGGCTTCGAGGTCGCCGCGAGTCTGCTGTCGGCGTTCGACGCGAGCCAACAACTCCTCGACGTCGGCGAGAGCGACGTCGTCGCGAAACTCTCTCGACACGTATTTTGGGTTACGGCACAAATCCAGCGCTTGGTGGGCGGCTTTGGTCAGCCGCTCGGCCGCTTCCGGATTGCCGGCCTCGGCGTCGGCCTGATTGGCCAAACCGCTGGCGATCTTCGGCAAGAACTCGGCCAATTCGGGCCGGGCGCCGGCCATCTTTTCCTGATCAAAATGCCGGTCGTTCTCCAGCGATTGCAGTTCGCTTTGAGCCATTGCGAGGGCCGGCTCGAAGCCGCCCCCTCCTTCCACCGCCTGACGCAGCTTGGTCATTGCCAACTCGACCCGGGCGGTGCTCCACAGTGCGTGGCTGGGATAGCTGTCGACGAATTCCTGGTAAGAGCCGATCGCTTGCGGGAACGAACCGGCGTCTCGGAACCTCCGCGCTTCGCTGAGCTTGTCGTCGCCTCCTCTCCAATTCAGGATCAGCGCCACTGTTCCGCCGCAGAGGACCAGCAGCACCAGCAGCCCTCCGCCGATCAACAGTAGCGGCGAATCCCATTGATTCGCCCGCTTGGTTTTCTTGCGCAATGTCGGAGCGGCAACTCCGGTCCGGGCGGCGGCCCGCTTGGCAACCTCTTTCTTGACTTTGTCCTCCGTGCGGCGACGAATGACGCTGCTGGGCGCCGCCCGCAGCACTCCCGATCCGGCGGTGAGATAGACGTCGGGATCGAGCGCCTCGTCCATCGAATGGGGAACGTCCGGCAACGATTGCTTCGTCGCGCTGAGCTCTTCCAAGTCGACCACCGGAGTGAGCTTCAAGCGGCTCAGTTCTGCGGCCCGCCGCTGCGCCTGCTCCGGGTCTTCCGCTTCCTCCTCATCAATCGGAGTCAACGTGAACACGTCTTCGCCGTCGGCGCGATCGCGCGACAGCAAGGGCGCGAAGATAGAGCTTTGGCCCGGCTGATCTTCCTCCAGGATGACGTCCGGCGTCGATGGCGGCGGCGGCGTGGACGGAGTCTCGCGACGCGTCGGCGTGTCGACCGGAATTTCCACCGGCAGGGCACCGAGCAAGTCCGTCGCCTGCCGCGACGTCAGATGCCGCTTTTGAACGAGAAATTTCGCCAGCGTCGCCGCAGTCATCGGCTGCGGAGTCTCGGCGATCTTGCGCGCAGCTTCACCAACAACCGATCGGGCAGCATCCGCTGCGCTTCAATCAGCGAGATCAGCCGTTCTGCAGACATGATGTTCCCAGCGGACTAGTGATGATGGATGAATGATGAATTCGGCCTGCCCGAGGGAGAGCTACGTGGCGCACCAGGCTGCGCGGGTATCCCAACCGCCAAATATACGAAGTTATTTGTTATTTGTTGTAAGATTGCTCCTCCACGGCGATCTCGAAATTGCTCCCGGTGTGCGTGACCCGATAGACCGTCCGCGAAATCTCCTCCGGCTGGCGATTTGCCGACTGGGCTCGCGCGCGTTCCAATTGGTACAGAATCGCCGACGTCTCCTCCGGATAAAACTGCAGGATAATCTGGCCGCGGTCGACAATCTTGGCCCGCTGAGCGAGTCGTCGGTCGAGCGCTGCGAACCGACCGCGAGCCGAATTCATGTACAGCCGCTGCTCGTCGGTCGGAGTGCCCTCGCGGACCGACGGTTCCTTCTGACTTAGATTATAAGCATAGTAAATCTTATTGTCCTGCCCCAACACGCCCAGCTCGATCTTGAAGAAGTCGAGATACTGAGCGTACTCGAACAAGTTCTCGGGCTCGAATCGAATTTCACGTTCCGGTTCGTGTCGGCCGATGCCGCCGCCGGTGCCGCCGCCAGTACCTGGCCCGCGCCCGGAGCCGACGCCGGTGCCAAAGCCGGTGCCCCGACCGCCGCCGGAACCGGTCGTGCCCGGACGCCGCGTATCAATGTAATCCTGGGTGACCGCCGGCGACACGTCGGCTGCAATTTGATCGTTAAACAGCAGCGGCTCGGTCCGCGTCACCGCGCTGGCAATGTTGTCGAGCGTGCTCTGCAACGTCGCCTCGCTCGCTTCGTCGGAGCCTGAAAACTCGGGGAGCGAAGCGTCGCCGCCGGTGCCCATCCGGCTATCACCGCCGCCACCGCCGCCTTGAGTTGGGAGCGTAACCGGCTTCACCGGAATCGCCACCTGAACGATCGCCAGCTTTCGCGCGAAATAGATCATCAACAGCGAAGCCACCATCACGCTGGACATCAACAAGAGCGACACCAGCCAACTCGATACGCGGTCGTACGCGCTGACACGAAGCGAAAGTTGGGATCTGGTGGGAACAGTGCTCATCGTCGAATTGGATGGGGTTTGGCGACGGAGAATCGCGCAGGCCGCTACTCGGGCAGCGCGCCGGGACGCAACGAACGATACCAGTTCTTCCAAGCGTCGACGGCGTCGTACCGCTGTCGATCGGTGAAGCCGTTGGGCGGGCCGAATCCGTTGAAGCGACGGCTTACGAACTCGAGCCCGTCGCGGGCTTCGAGCACCACGTCCCGATCGGGATCGGTCAGCGCGAAGATCAGCGTGGGCACGTAGTCCAAATTGCCAGTTCGCCCGAGCGCCCGCACCGCGAGCAGCCGGACCGCCGGCTCGCCGCCCCGCACCAATTGCTGCAACCGCCGGGCACTCGCCTCGTCGACTTTGCCGACCACCAGATTGGTCGGATCGCGCGCGAGCTCGTCGAGCCGGGATTGATCGTCGTCGTCGATCATCGAGAGCATTTCTTCGAGCTTCGTCTGCACCTGCTCGACGACGACTTGATTGCCGCGCAGACCGGCGCGGGCCACGTTGGCGGGAATTCCCCGCCCGCCGACGAGCGTCCCCTCGCCGAGCGTCGACTGAATGCTCTTTTGCGTCGAACGCAGCAAGAACAATACGGCAAATGCAGTGTCGACGCTCAGCCCGCACCCCTCATTCCAGCCGCCCCCGGGCTGCTGCTTGGCCCGCAGAAGTTCATAGCCATCGGTGTACCACTGGGGCTCTTCTTCTGCCGTCCCTTCGAGCAATTCGTAGAAGCTTTGGTATCGCTCGGTCGCATAGAGATAGTAGTACTGGTACTTCCCGATCTCGATGGTATAGTGCGTTCCCATCCACTTGTGGGCCAAATCGATCGACTCAAGAATCTCCGACAAGTTGATTTTTCCGGTGTGAATTTTCACGGGCGGGCGGCGGTTCTTGTCGGCTTCGGCCCGGGCCGCTTTGAGCGCGGGCGGCAGGTCTTCCAGCAGCATGTCTTCGGCCGTCCAGCCCGACCCGTCGTCGAGACCGGCGGGGGCGGCATCGAGCAAATCGGCACAGATCAGGACGCTGCTCAGACCGGCGGCCAGCATGGAACAACTGACTTGTTGTTGCTCGACGCGCTGCGAGCTCTGAGCCAAGATGCCTTGGTATCCCCAGCCGCCTTCCGGATCCTGGGTGCGCAACATCCACTGAGTCAATCGTTCGAGTGATTCCGGCTGAATCGCGAAGCCGTGGCGATATGCCGACCAGTAGCCCAACGACGCATATTGCGTTTGCGACGTGTCGCCGGTCCGCAACTCGTATCCTTCCGGGCTGTTGCCGTCGTATCCCCAGCCGCCGTGCTCTTTTTGCCGTTTTCGCAGCAGGTCGAGATACCACTGGATTTCCCGCCGATAGCTCTCGGGGGAAAGCTCGCACAAAAAGACAATCGCGATGCCATTGCTGTAGACATCGATCTTTTCGCCGGAAGTCATCGCGGCCCGAACCGCCTTCATGGCTTCATCGACACGAGGATGGTGCGGCTTGCCGGCCTTCACGAAGGCGAGTCCGACGATGCAACGCGCACCCAGACGAGTCGCGTAAAAATCGTCCGTCGGGCTGCCCGGCTTGTCGATCGCGGCAAGACCGGCTTCGACAAGCTGCCGCACCTCCGGGCTGTCCGACGTGATCGCCCCCGCCGGCGCGCACCAAGCCGCCAGGCCGACGCCAACGACAATTCCCAGCGATCGGCTGGCGAGGCGAGTCAGGACCTGAGCCCGGTACGTCGTCGTGCAATCACTTTTTCTCATAGCTCTTTTTCTCGCGCCACTTGCAACCAGCAAGATTCCGTAATTATCGAGACTTGCCCGACGGGCGGACAGGCACACTCGCTGGTGGAGCGATGGACCGCACCTGCCAAACGGTCATTTTCAGCGTTGCTCACCAACGACGCGAATCACCTTTTTTCGGCGGCTATCTACTATCCTACCAGATTTCGGAAGTCGTTTTCGATGCCCAGTCAAAGACTCCGCCCGGCTGTCGCGACGCCCGTGCGAAACTCGGTAAATTGCGAGGTCACGCGATCGACCAGGACGCCGGTTGCCGAATTTGGTCCCCTGTTGACGCCTTCTTGAACTGCGAGCCAAGACGTGGGGCATCGCGCGCGATATAATCACGTGTCCGATCGCAAGGAGCTCTTTGCATGTCGCGCATCGTCAAATCGAGGGACGTCGAGGTCGTCGACGATCAGTTGGCGGAAGTCTTGCGCCGCAAGTCGCCAGCCGAAAAGGTGGAAATGGTCGCAGCCGCAAATCGGACGGCGCGGCTCCTGGCCGCAGCCGGCGTCCGCTTTCAGCATCCGGACTGGAACGACGCCCAAATCCAGGCTGAAGTCATAAGGCGGGTTACCGGTGGATCAAAGTGAACTGCTCCGTTTGATGGTCAAGAATCTTGAGCGGCTCAAAATCCCCTACGCCATTGTTGGTTCGTTTGCGAGCAGTGTTTGGGGAGAATCACGGCTAACGCAAGACATCGACGTCGTCGTTGACCTGAAGCCGCTGCATGTCGCGTCGATCTGCGACGCGTTTCCTGATCCGGAGTTCTACGTTAGCCGGAAAGCTGCGGAGGAAGCCGTGGCAAGTGCCGGGCAGTTCAACGTCATCAATCCATCGTCGGGCAACAAAATTGACTTCATGGTTGCCGGACAAACCGATTGGGCCGTCGCGCAGTTGAATCGCAGCAAGTGCGTGGCACTCTTTCCGGACCAGGACGCAAAAGTTGCCGCACCAGAGGACGTGATTCTCGGCAAACTCGTTTACTACCGCGAGGGAGGATCGGAGAAGCATCTGCGTGATATTGCGGGCATGTTGAAATTCAGCGACGGAATGATCGATCGCGAATACGTGGAGCAATTTGCCCAGCGGCTCGGCGTGGCTGACATGTGGGAAGCTGTACGAAATTCCGTCGAGACGATTTGAATTGCCTCGCCGTTGGAATCCAGATCGTAATGCTGCTCGGATACAACACCAATGGCCTAGCCGACGTCGATGCGGTGCAGGCGATCGAACTGGTCCACTCGATCGGCTATCGCGGCATCGCTCTCTCACTTGATCGTAGGCTGCTCAATCCTTTCGCGGCAGATTTTGACGCGCAGTTGCAACAGGCTGCCGGTCGATTGCAGCAGCGTGGCATGCGGTCGGTCGTCGAAACCGGCGCGCGCTTTCTGCTCGACCCCACCGTGAAGCACGAGCCGACGCTGGTGTCGCCCGACCCGGACGGCAGAGCGAGGCGGGTCGATTTCCTTTGTCGGGCGATCGACGTTGCCTCGGCGCTCGGTTCCGACTGCGTTTCGCTCTGGTCGGGCGCCGTCCGCGATGGGGCAGGGGGGCGCGCGGTCATGGACCGGCTCGTGGATGGCCTGGAACGGGTCCTCGCTTACGCCGGCGCCAAAGGCGTCCTGCTCGCCTTCGAGCCGGAGCCCGGCATGTTCATCGACACGATGGACCGATTCGCCGAACTCCTGGAAGAGATCGACGCCCGAGGGGTTGATTCCGGGGATCTTCAACTCACGATCGACGTCGGCCATCTCCATTGCCAGGGCGAGTTGCCGATCGCCGAAAAGCTCAGCTACTGGGCCGGCCGCCTGGCGAACGTACATATCGAGGACATGCGCTCGGGCGTCCACGAGCATTTGATGTTCGGCAACGGGGAAATCGCTTTTCCGCCGGTCATCGCAGCCCTGGCGGAAATCGGATATTCTGGGATAATTGCCGTTGAATTGACGCGGCATGCCCACGTGGGCCCCCAAGCGGCCCGGCAGGCATACAATTTCTTGCGGCCTCTGTTGGACGCCGCCGGCGCGGGAGGGCGAGGCTCCCGCCGAGCTTGATTTTTCCGCTGAGATTGGCTCAGCCGGAGCTTCGCCCTCCCGAAAGCGATTTGATGAATTCACACGTCGTCCTGCTCTCGATTCCCGGTCTGCGCGAGCGGGACCTGCCCTCGATGCCGAACCTGAGCCGATTGGCACTCGGCGGCGGCTATGCGTCCCTGGTCCCCAGCTTCCCGGCCGTCACCTGTCCGGTGCAGGCCAACATGCTGACCGGCAAGCTCCCCAGCGAGCACGGCGTCGTGGCCAACGGCTTCTACTGGCGCGATCAGCGGCGCGTGGAAATGTGGACCTCCTGGAACGACTGCATTCTCCAGCCGCAGATTTGGGACGTGCTGCACAACCACGACCGGTCGATCACCTCGGCCGTCTGGTTCGCGCTCCATAGTCGTGGCTGCGGCGCCGACTACCTCTGCACTCCGGCACCGGTACACAACCCCGATGGCAGCGAGTCGCTGTGGTGCGAGACGCGGCCGGAGATGATCTACACCGAGCTGCAGCCCAAGCTCGGCCATTTTCCCTTGCAGCACTTCTGGGGTCCGCTCGCCGGCATCCAGTCGACGGCATGGATCGTGGCCTCGGCTGTTCATACGGCCGAAAAGTACCGCCCGAACTTCTTCTTTATCTACCTGCCGCACCTCGACTACGCGGCCCAAAAAGAGGGTCCCAACAGCCCCGCCGCCCGCACCGCGCTCCGCGAGCTCGACGCGGAAATCGCCAAGCTGGTCGAGGGCTTTGAACACGCGTATCGCGAGTCGCCCTTGTGGCTCGTGGCCAGCGAGTATGCGATCGTGCCGGTCGACCACGTTGTGTATCCGAACCGTTTGCTCCGCGACGCCAAGCTGCTCAAGGTCATCGAAAACGCCGACGGCGAGTCGCTCGATTTCGCCGAAAGCCGTGCGTTCGCCTTGGCCGACCATCAGCACGCGCACGTCTTCGTGCAGGATCCCGAGCCCAAGACGATCAAGAAAATCGTGAACCTGTTCAAGAAGCAGACGGGGATCGCCGAAGTCGTCACGGGCGACGCGCTCGCCAAGTATGGCCTCAACCACGCGCGGAGCGGCGACGTGGTTCTCATTTCGGAGCCGAACAGTTGGCAGGCGTACTACTGGTGGGAGGACGACGCCCGAGCCCCGAAGTTTGCTCACAAGGTCGACATCCACCGCAAACCCGGCTACGACCCGGTCGAGCTGTTCTTCGACAAAAAGACAAAGGGTGTCCCGCTCGACGCGACGCTGGTGAAGGGCTCACACGGCGCCCCGGCGACCACGCCTGCCCAACGCGGCGTGCTGCTCTCTTCGGAGGCCGGCATTTTCCAGGGCCCAACGGTGACCGACGTCGACGTCGCCGGCGTCATCCTGCGGCAGTTTGACGTCGGCTAATGCCCGCGACCGTTTCCATCGCCTCGTGGTGCCGACTGCAACTCTTCGACGCGGACCACGTGCAGTAGAGAGCAATGATCGATCCGATCGACAACACCCGTCGTCAGGCACCACTGAATCTCCAGGCGCTTGAGCACCTCGACCAAGCGTAAGACGTCGCCACTGCCGCCCGCCAATTGCGGAATTACCGTTCGGTCATGCAGCTTGGATCAATCGGGGATGCTATCCATCACGGCGAAGAGGGCCGCGACGTCGACTCCAAACCCCGGCAGCAGAACCGAATCTACCTGCGACCCGACCGCAAACTCGCCATGGACCGTGTACTTGTCGCCTTGGAGTTGATGCACAATCACCACCCGCCGCTCGGGATCGACAAGCCAATACTCGGCAACCCTCGCCTCTGCGTAGTCGAATAACTTTTGTTCGTAGTCGCGTTGACGATCCTTTGGATTGTCGCTCACGACCTCCATTACTAAGTCGGCACCGTCCCAGACGCGATTGTGCCGAACGTCATAATGATCCTTATGCAGGAACAGCACGTCAGGCAGCCGCACTTTGCGTGGACGAATCCGTACCCGAATCCCGTTGGAATACACCTTGCCCAAATTCTGACGATCCACGAACTGATGCAGTGCAAGTAACAGATATTGGACCAGCGATTCGTGAATTTCAGTTGGCATCGGCAGAAACTCCAATCGCCCATCGGTGAACTCGATCCGCCGGTTGGTTTCGTCGGTCAGCTCAAGATACGCCTCCTCAGACCACTCGCCCTGTTCGGGAAACAGAGTGGCTACTTCCCAAGCGTATTCCGGCTCAGGAGATGATGTGGTGGGAAGAGATGACATCGATCGAATCGGACCGGTTAGAAATGGCCAATCGGGACCTGCCAGCGAACAAGTTCTATCTTAGCATATTGAGCGTCAAGCGACAAAATCACTTCGCCGCTGCGGATCGTTTGATCTCATGATCCGCGGCGCGGGACTCGCTGACACGATTCAATGACAAAGAATGTGGGCAAGGACCAGGTCGGAAGGCCGGGGGTCCGGGACAATTTCTACCACGCACTTATTCTCGGCTAGAATATTCCAAATCCCGAGTGAGTAGTCTGCCAGCAACTTTCCCAGTGGAAGATAACTGCAAGCTGCTTCGGGCTGTACGGTGCCACAATTTTACCGTGAAAGTTTTGGGGATTTTCGGATCGAATCACGGACATCAAACGACGCGTCGGCTGTTCTCAAAACAGCCGGAGTTGCCCGGTGGTAGGCGACGGCGGTCGGAAGGCGAGTGCGGCTTAAGAGAGGCTCCGACTTTTCGGGATAGCGTAGCCGCTTACGCCAAAGTGCAAAGGTGTCGGCGATCAGGTCGGCGAAGTTGCCGGCGCCGCGTTGGCGACGGCCGAATTGGCTGTCGTGCAGCCGGCCGTTGCGCATCGCGCAAATAAGCACTCGGACCCGGCGCCGGCGGGGTAGGCAATTGTTCGCTGGAGCCAATCGAGAAACACTTCGCGGACCGAGGTTGGCAGCTTCAGAAAGCACGTAGCCGGCTTCGTCGGCGCCCGCGTCGCGGGCGGCCGGTAGGATCGCCGGAATCTCGCTGTGGTTGAGGCCCGGGATCACCGGCCCGAGCATCGATTGCGTCGGGATGCCCGCGTCCGACAGCTCGCGGATCGTGCGGAGCCGCTCGCCGCCGGCGTGCTGGTGCGAGGCTCCATCGAGCGGGCAAGCTCGGCGTCGAGCGTGGTGATGCTGACGTAAACATGAATCAGTTCTCCTGAGCAGCAAGCGCCCGCAAGAGGTCGACGTCTCGCAGCACAAGGGCATTCTTCGTGATGATCGTCATCGGCTGGCGGCACTCGGCGGCGATCTCCAGGCAACGGCGTCAGTCGATACGTCCGCTCCGCGGGCTGATAGCAGTCGGTCACTCCCGAAAGGCGATCGGCTCGGGTCTCCAGTCGGCGGGCCAGGAACTCCCGGAACAACTCCGGGGCGCATCCTTGACCATGATCTTCGACTCGAAATCGAGCCCCGCATTGAAACCGAGATATTCGTGGTGGGTCTTGCGTAACAGTATCTGCAGCCGTGGACGCATCCTCTGTAGGGGTTGATGCTGTAGCGGAAGCCGACGTCGGGGCTGTCGTTCTCGGCGACGATCGACTGCGAGCGGTCGGGAAGGTACTCGGTCGGAGGGCGGTCGAGTTCGTCCAGGAATCTCGTCCTCCGCCAGGTGCTCGAATGGTCCACGCGCCGCACGGCGAGAAAGCGATTGGCCGGCTTGACATTAAGCACACCAACCTTAAGCATGTTTGATTCAACCTCCGGGATGGCGGGGTTCCCGCCGAACTTGTTTGCCGAAATGGCTCAGTAGGAGCCTCGCCGCCACGGAGCCTTTTTAGCGATACTGTACGCAAATACAGTAAATCAGTCCAGATGTATTCGCACCAAATTGGGCAATTTCGGCGGCTTGCATCGCTGCCGGCAGCGGCTTTTGCCCGATTTGTGGGATCGTCCTATAATTCGTACGCAGCCCGTGGTGGGACGCAGTCGACCTGACGGCGTCGGTGAGGGTGCGATAGGAATTTGGACACGGGGATCGAGGGGAAATGGGCCGCATCTTGCAACGATCGCGACGTCTGCGTTCGAGCCGTCCGCTGGCCGGCTGGTTGGCGATTGCCGCGCTGTTGGCAGCCGGAGCATCCAGCGACGACCCGGCGCAAAAGCCGGTCGGGGCGGCCGCGTCGGATCGCCAGCAGGCGGCTTCCGCCAAACTGGGCGAGGGCCGCCTGATACGCGTCCGCCTGCCGCTAGCGGGCAACGCCGACGCCCACATCAAGAGCGCGATCGCGAGGGCACTGGCTCAACTCAAGCAATCGCCGCACGAGCGACGGTCGCCGACCGATTCTGATCCTCGAGCTTGTGCCGGCCCGCAAACAAGGCAGCTTCGGCGAAGGGACCGATTTCGAGCGGGCCTTCTCCCTGGCCCGCTATCTCACGAGCAGCCCAGAATTGTCGGCCGTCAAAACGGTGGCCTACGTTCCCCGCTCGATCAAAGGCCACGGCGTCCTGATTGCGCTGGCTTGCGAAGAGATCGTGATGGCCCCCGACGCCGAGATTGGCGATGCCGGCGTCGACGAGGACCAGCGCCGGCCGGTCGACGAAGGCCTCGTGAGCTCGTATCAACAGATCGCCACCGCCAGACGGACCGTGCCGGAAGCGATCGCGTTGGGGATGCTCGACCGTCGTGCTGAAGTGCTCAAGGTCGAGACTGACCGGGGCACGGAGTTCGTGCTCCGCGACGATCTCGACGCGCTCAAGCAGAACCAAACGATCGTGTCGGAAGAGGTGCTCGTGCCGCTCGGCTCGCTCGGCAGTTTCACCGGCCGCGAGGGACGCGAGTATCGGATTCGTGAAGTTGCTCGCCTCCGATCCCGACGCGCTCGCCCGTGGACTCGCGCGTCCCGCCGGAAGCCGTGATCGAAGACCAGTCGCTGGTGGGCGATTGGCGACCGGTGATGCTCGAGCTCGAAGGCCCGATCACGCCGCGTAAGGTCCGCCAATTGCAGACGCTCATCGGCAGCGAGATCGACGACCACCAGGTGAATTGGATCGGCCTGCGGATCGACAGCAGCGGCGGCGACTTGGAGAACTGCCTGCAACTGGCCGACACGCTCGCCGAACTCGACGGCAACGAAGTCCGCACCGTGGCTTACGTGCCGCTGGAAGCAGCCGGGCGGTGCGGCGATCGTCGCCCTCGCCTGCGACCAGCTCGTGATGCAGCCCGAGGCCCACGTCGGCGGCGAGGGCGGCGTCGAGCTCGATCCGCTCGACGATCGAGGCCGGCACGATCGCCATCCGCAATTCGCTCGCCGAGTCGGCCGACCAAAGCTGGTCGCTGCTCGCGGCGTTGGTGGATCCGAAGCTCGAGGTTTTCTCGTATCAAAACACCAAGACGGGCGGCACCCGGTATTTTTCTAAAGAGGAGGCG